>NZ_JAGGNW010000009.1 GCF_018614875.1 Variovorax paradoxus
TCCTAATCGACGTTGGAAGGTGAGGCGGGAGAAATCTCAAACTGTCGGTCCGCTGCCGCGGCCGAATCCGAAACGAGTCCCTCCACCCCAGCGCCTCAACCATACAAGCGAAGCGAGTTCTGCGAGACCCCGCGAAACGCGAGCACCGCAGGGAAGCCCGAAGGGCCGGCATAGTGGGGCCGACCGCGCCGTACCGCATGCCGGGCGCCCTCCGCCAAGAGCCCCCCAGTAGAAATTACTTCCCCCGCCGAACCCGCCGGATCTCGTCCAGGATCAAACAGACGGCACCCAGCGTTATCGCACTGTCAGCCGCGTTGAACGCCGGGAAGTACCAGTTCCCGAGATGGAAGCTCAGAAAATCCACCACGTAGCCATGCATCATCCGGTCGATCACGTTCCCGATCGCCCCGCCCAGGATGCAGGCCATCGAGAACGAAAACAGCTTCTGCCCCGCGTGCGACCTCAGCATCCAGACGATGAACACCGCCGCCGCCACGCCGATGGCCGTGAAGAACCAGCGCTGCCAGCCCGAGTGGTCCGCCAGGAACGAGAACGCGGCGCCCGTGTTGTGCGCCCGGACCACGTTGAAGAAGCTGGTCACGTAAGTCGCATCGCCGAGCTTGTAGTAGCCCAGGATCAGCGTCTTGGTGAACTGGTCGATGATCAGGACGATCGCCGCCAGTCCGAGCCAGGGCCAGATGCTGCCGCTGCGTGAACGCGATGCCGACATGGAGCGTGCGGCCGCCATCAGGCAAAGCTCCGCGATTCGCCGGCACCGAACAGATTGCTCGTGCAACGGCCGCAGATCGTCGGATGCGCCGGGTCGTGGCCCACGTCGTCGCGGTAGTGCCAGCAGCGATCGCACTTCTGCGCGCTGCTCGGCGTCACCACCGAAGACAGCGCCTCGCCCGCCGCCAGTTCGATGGCGGAGGCGATGAAGACGAACTTCAGGTCGTCACCCAGCGTGCCCAGCAGCGCGAAGTCGTCGGCCGGCGCAGTGAGCCGCAGGTTGGCCTGCAGCGACGAGCCGACCTTGCCTTCGGCGCGCACGGCCTCGATGTCCTTGTTGACCACGTCGCGGATCTCGCGGATGCGGCTCCACTTGGCGAGCAGCGCTTCGTCGGGCGCGGCGAACTCGCTGTAGGTCTGCGCGAAGATCGACTCGCCCGGCTTGCCCGTGCTCACGAACTTCCATGCCTCTTCGGCCGTGAAGCTCAGGAATGGCGCCATCCAGCGCAGCATGGCTTGCGAGATATGCCAGAGCGCGGTCTGCGCGCTGCGGCGCGCCAGCGAACCCGGTGCCGTGGTGTAGAGCCGGTCTTTCAGGATGTCGAGGTAGAAGCCGCCCAGGTCTTCCGAGCAGTAGATCTGCAGCTTGGCCACCACCGGATGGAACTCGTACACCTTGTAGTGCGCGAGGATTTCGGCCTGGAACTGCGCCGCGCGTGCGAGCGCATAGCGGTCGATCTCGAGCAGCTGGTCCGCCGGCACCGCGTCCTTCGCAATGTCGAAGTCGCTGGTGTTCGCAAGCAGGAAGCGCAGCGTGTTGCGGATGCGGCGGTAGGAGTCGACCACGCGCGCCAGGATCTTGTCGTCGCCCGCGATGTCGCCCGAATAGTCGCTCGCGGCCACCCACAGGCGGATGATTTCCGAGCCCAGCTTGTTGCTGATCTCCTGTGGATCGATGCCGTTCTTGAGCGACTTGCTCATCTTGATGCCCTTGGCATCCACCGTGAAGCCGTGCGTGAGCAGGCCGCGGTATGGTGCCCGGTCTTCCAGCGCGCAAGCGATCAAGAGCGACGAGTGGAACCACCCGCGGTGCTGGTCGTGGCCTTCCAGGTACAGGTCGGCTTCGGGGCCCGTCTCGTGATGCACATTGGGATGCGTGCCGCGCAGCACGTGATGGAAGGTCGAGCCCGAGTCGAACCACACCTCGAGGATGTCGGTGCTCTTGGTGTAGTGCGGCGCGTCTTCGGCGCCCAGGATCTCTTCGGCCGTGACGCGGCTCCAGGCCTCGATGCCGCCCTTCTCGACGATGTCGGCGGCCTGGTCGAGGATCTCCATCGTGCGCGGATGCAGCTCGCCTGAATCCTTGTGCAGGAAGAACGGGATCGGCACGCCCCAGCTGCGCTGGCGGCTGATGCACCAGTCGGGCCGTCCGGCGATCATGTCGTGCAGGCGCGCCTTGCCGTTCTCGGGATAGAAGCTGGTTTCTTCGATCGCGTCGAGCGCGGTCTGGCGCAGCGTCTTGGGCGCCTTGTCCTTGGTGAACACGCCTTCGCCCTCGTCCATGCGAACGAACCACTGCGCCGCGGCGCGGTAGATCACCGGCGTCTTGTGGCGCCAGCAGTGCGGGTAGCTGTGGGTGATGGTGTCGGTGGTGAGCAGGCGATTGGCGTCGCGCAGCGCGGCGATGATGACCGGCACCGCCTTCCAGATGTTCTGGCCGCCGAACAGCGGGAAGTCGGGCGCGTAGCTGCCGTTGCCCTGCACCGGGTTCAGGATGTCGTCGTACGCCACGCCGTGGGCGATGCAGGAGTTGAAGTCGTCCACGCCGTAGGCGGGCGAGGAGTGGACCAGGCCGGTGCCGTCGGTGGCGGTGGCGTAGTCGGCCAGGTACACCGGCGACAGGCGCCTGTAGCCCGCGTCGGCGTCGTACAGCGGATGCTCGAACTCCAGCCCGCCGAGCTTCTCGCCCTTGACCGTGGCCAGTACCTTGCCGTCGAGCGCATAGCGCGTCATGCACATCTCGACCAGCGAGTCGGCCAGGATCAGCAGGCCGCGCTCGGTGTCGACCAGCGAGTACTCGATCTCGGGGTTGAGGTTGATCGCCTGGTTGGCCGGGATGGTCCACGCGGTGGTGGTCCAGATCACGGCAAAGATGTCGCCGAGGATCGTGTGGTCGGTCTCGAAGGCCTTGAGCACCTTCTCGCGCTCGTGCGCCTTGAAGGCCACGTCGAGGGTCTGGCTCTTCTTGTCGGCGTATTCGATCTCGAACTCGGCCAGCGACGAGCCGCAGTCGAAGCACCAGTACACGGGCTTCAGGCCGCGGTAGACGAAGCCGCGCTCGATCACGCGCTTGAAGGCGCGCAGCTCGCCGGCTTCGTTCGCGAAGTCCATCGTCTTGTAGGGATGGTCCCATTCGCCCAGCACGCCCAGGCGCTGGAAGTCGGCCATCTGCTGGCCGATCTGCTCGGTGGCGTAGGCGCGGCTCTTGGCCTGCATTTCGTCGCGGCTCAGGTTGCGGCCGAACTGCTTTTCGATGGCGTTCTCGATCGGCAGGCCGTGGCAGTCCCAGCCGGGCACGTAGAGCGCGTCGTAGCCTTCGAGCTGGCGCGCCTTGGTGATCATGTCCTTCAGGATCTTGTTCACCGCATGGCCCATGTGGATCTGGCCGTTGGCGTAGGGCGGGCCGTCGTGCAGGATGAACTTGGGTGCGCCGTGGCGGGCGTCGCGCAGGCGGTGGTAGCGGCCTTCGTCGTTCCATTCCTTGACCCAGCCCGGTTCGCGCTTGGGCAGGTCGCCGCGCATCGGGAAGGGGGTGTCGGGCAGGTTCAGCGTGGAACGGTAGTCGGTGGGGGAAGCAGCGTCAGACATGTTGGGGTGCGAAACAGAGGGGGCTTCGACAGGCTCAGCCCGAACTGCGTGGAGCGCGTCGGTGCGGAAGGTAAAGCCGTTCGCCCTGAGCTTGTCGAAGGGCGGCAGCACGGTGCGTGCAGGGCTAAATTCGATCGCGCGTGGTCTGGCGGTGGGTTTCGGCGTGGGTCGATGCAAAGAACGCGCGCGCGTCGCGCCCATCCTTCGCGATGCCCGCAGTGAGGGCCTCGAGGCTGGTGTAGCGCAATTCGTCGTGCAGTTTGTGCAGCAGTTCCACGCGCACGATTTTACCGTAGGCCCCTTCGGCGCCCAGATGCGAGGGCCACTCCAGGCAATGCGTCTCGAGCAGCACGCGGCCCGCGTTGACGTCGTTGGCGTCCAGCGAGGGGCGCACGCCGAGGTTCGCCACGCCGGGCAGCGGCTGGTCGGCCAGCCCGTGCACCAGCACCGCGAAGATGCCGCTGGCAGCCGGTTTCCAGTGCTTGAAGCGCAGGTTGAGGGTGCGAAAACCGTCGTCCTTGCCGGGTGCCGAGGCGCCCAATGCGCGGCCGAGCTTGCGACCATGGACCACGTGGCCCGAGATCGTGTAGGGCCTCCCGAGCAGATGCTGGGCGTCGGCCATGCGGCCTTCGGCCAGCGCGTCGCGCACGGCCGAGCTGGAAACGCGCAGCCCATGGACCTCGTAGCTGTTCATGCGCGCCACGTCGAAACCATGGGCATCGCCGGCCGCGTCGAGCATGGCGTAGTCGCCGGCCCGCTTGGCGCCGAAGCGGAAATCGTCGCCCACCAGCACGTATTGCGTGCCCAGACCATTGATCAGCACGTTCTGGATGAATTGCTCGGGCGATTGGGAGGCCAGCCGGCCATCGAAGGGCAGCACGATCGTCTGCGCCACGCCGCAGGCCGCGAGCTCGGTCAGCTTGTCGCGCAGCGTGCCGATGCGGGCCGGGGCCAGGTCGGGTTTCCTGGTGACGGCGGCGAAATAGTCGCGCGGGTGCGGCTCGAACGTGAGCACGCAACTCGGCAGGCCGCGATGGCGCGCCTCGGTCTGCAAAAGCGCGAGCATGGCCTGGTGGCCACGGTGCACGCCGTCGAAGTTGCCTATGGTGAGGGCGCAGGCCGGAGCCACGCCCGGGTGCCGGAAGCCGCGGAAAACCTGCATCGGTGGGTATCTTTTTGATAGCGCCTTTTGCCCGTCGAATGGGCGGGCCAGGCCGTTTTGTCACAAAGCCGGTATATTGTGACTCAGTGCGTCGCCTGACGTGGTCTCCGGCGCGCTCCGTGTCCCTGGTCTTTCCGTGATTCTTCCCTTTTTGAGGAGGCGTGTGGTGAAGGTCTTGAAGCTGTCGGCCCAAGGGCTGCCCCAGTCATGGATATCGCTCGAACAGGCGGTCATCCACTATGCAGCGGACGAGGTCCGCTGGGAGGTGGGCGCGCAGGTGGCTGTGTTCCGTGGCGGCCACAACGCCGTCACCGGCCAGCAGTCGCAGATCGCGATCAACAGCATCATCGGCACCAAGGGCGTGCCGCGCATCAATCCCTTCACCCAGCGCCCGGGGCTCACCAACAGCAAGCTGTTCTCGCGCGACCGCAACATCTGTGCTTACTGCGGCGGGAATTTCCACGAGGACGAGCTCACGCGCGAGCACATCATTCCGTTCGCGCAAAAGGGCATCGACACCTGGATGAACGTGGTCACGGCCTGCAGGCCCTGCAACCACCGCAAGAGCAGCCGCACGCCCGAGCAGGCGAACATGCCGCTGCTGTACGCGCCCTACGTGCCCAGTCTCTGGGAAGATTTCATTCTGCGAAACCGCCGCATCCTGGCGGACCAGATGGAATTCCTGATGGCGCACCTGCCGCAGAGTTCGCGGCTGCACGACTCCTAACTCAAGCGCTTCCAGGCCGGCGGGCGTTTCTCGATGAAGGCCTGAACGCCTTCCAGCGCGCTTTCGTCCATCATGTTGCAGGCCATGGTCTGGCTGGCATCGGCCAGCGCAGCCTCGATGCCGGTTTCGAGCTGCCGATAGAACAGCGCCTTGCCGAGCGCGAGCGCCTGGCGCGGCTTGGCAACGACGCTCGCGACCAGCGCCTCCACGGCGGCGTCGAGTTCGCCAGGCCGGGCCACCCGGTTGACCAGCCCTTTCTGCCGCGCTTCCTCGGCGCCGATGAATTCGCCGGTCACCAGCATCTCGAACGCTTCCTTGCGCCCGAGGTTGCGTGACAGCGTGACGCTTGGCGTGGCGCAGAACAGCCCCACGTTCACGCCGCTGACGGCAAAGCGCGCCTCGGTCGACGCCACCGCCAGGTCGCACACCGCAACCAGCTGGCAGCCGGCGGCGGTCGCAATGCCGTGCACGCGCGCGATCACCGGCACGGGCAGGCGCTGGATCGACAGCATCATGGCGCCGCAACGCTCGAAGAGCCGCTGGTAATAGCCGAGCGAGGGCTCCGCGCGCATTTCCTTCAGGTCATGGCCGGCGCAGAAGGCCTTGCCCGCCGCCGCGATGACGACGGCGCGCACCGTGTCGTCGGCCGCAACCTCGCCGAGCGCTTGTTCGAGCGCGCCGAGCATGTCCTCCGAGAGGGCGTTGAACGAGGCCGGTCGGTTCAGCGTCAGCGTGGCCACGCCGCGCGCGTCGCGTGTCTTCAGCACGAAGGGAGAGGTCGTCGCGTCGTTCATGGCCTTGGCCCTCAGTCCGTCAATTCGAGCACCGTCACATGCTGCTGCGCCGCGGGCCAGGTCAGGCCGGTGATGCGCTCTGCGTTGAATTCACCGGTCACTGCGCGCTGGGGTTGCGCGCTGGCCATGCGCAACCTGGAACTCGACACGCCGGAACCTGTGGGCGGTACGCCGGGCAGCGGGTTATGGCCGTCGAAGCGCATGGTGTCGCGCTGCGCATCGAAGTAGCCGCGAGGCCGCGTGAAGACGACGACCGCCTGGGCGCTGCCATCGGCCGGCGTGAGGCGTTCGGGGCGAAGGTTCACGACGCGGCTGCTGCGCGAAAACGGGCTGCGGTAGATGTGCGTGATGCCGTAGCCGGATGCGCTGAGGACGAACTCGTAGGCCGTGTCGCCGCGCGCGCTGAACGGCCCCCAGCGGCCGTCGGCGCCGATGTTCTTGCTGTGCACCGCATCGCCGCGCCGCGCGCCCGTGGCCGGATCGACGGCGTACACGGTGACCTGCCCGCCATTGAGCGAAAGGTTCTCCGCGCCCACCGCGCGTCCGTCGAGCACCACGCTCGTTTCCGCCGCCACCGCCGTGCTGCGCGGCGGCTCGCCGGTCAGGAACTGCCAGGTCGCTGCGAATGCCGCGGGCGAGAACGAGGTCTCGCGGTGATCGACGCGCGGCAGCACCACATTGGTCGCGCCCTTGAGCGCGGGTCCGTCGAAGCCGATGTTCGTCGGCTGGCCCGGTGCGCCGATCCACACGCCGTCGGGCTGGGCGTACTTGTCGTTGTTGTCGGAGCGCAGCGTGAGCCATTTCACGCCGGGCGTCACTTCTTCGCCGTTCGGCCCCTTCGGCGCATTGAGCTGCTGCATGAAGCCCGAGAGTCCCGAGAACTCGTTGTTCTCGCGAAAGCCCTTCACGGCCCAGATGCCGTGGGCAGGGTTGCCGCCCAGCACCACGTGGCTCACGACAGCCGCGCCGCCGCCGCTCTGCACGTAGTTGCGGATCGTGTTGCCGCCGCGCGAATTGCCGATCAGCACCACCTTGCCGGCGCCCGTGGCTTTCAGCACCTTGTCGACCTCGGCCTTCAGGAACAGGGCCGAATCGGTGGTCGAACTGCGGCCCGGCTGCGCCACGGCATCGTCGTCGTGTGCCAGCGGGTAGGGCTGGTCGACTGCAAAGAGCCGGTCGCGCGGCCAGCCGTTGGACTCGAAGCGCCAGATCGTGGTCTGCCAGAGCGCGGCCGAATCGCCGTTGCCGTGCATGAAGACGATCGGCGGGCGTTCGGTATACGAAGGCGAGGGCGGCGTGGCGCAGGCAGTCAGCATGGCGGTCGATGCGAGCCCGAGGGCCAGAAGGGTGCGGCGTGATGGCATGTATTGTTCCTGGCAGGGTTCCAGTAAGAACGCCCGCCGGCGCAAGGCGGGCGGGCGTTGGATGCTATGGGAAAAACACCGTCAGGCGAAGACGCCGGCCGTGTCCTGCATGCGTGCCGACACTTCGCCCAGGTGGTGCAACGTGTCGCCGAAGGTCATTTCGAGCTGCGTGAGCTTGCGGAAATAGTGGCTGCCGATGTATTCGTCGGTCACGCCGATGCCGCCGTGCAACTGCACCGAATTCGCGGCGACAAAGCGCATCGACACGCCGAGCTGGTACTTGGCGCGCGCCAGCGCCTGGCGCCGTTCCTCGGCCGGCGCATTGAGCTTGAGCGTCGCGTAGTAGCTCATCGAGCGCGCGAGTTCGAGCTGCATCTTCATGTCGGCCACGCGATGGCGCAGCGCCTGGAATGTGGCGATGGTCACGCCGAACTGCTTGCGCTGGTTCATGTAGTCGACGGTGAGGGCCACGGTCTTGTCCATCACGCCGACCGCTTCGGCGCAGGTGGCTGCAATGCCGACGTCGACCGCATGTTCGAGTGCGGCCAAGCCGTCGGCCGTGACCAGCGTGGCTTCTGCCTTGTCGAACACCACCTCGGCCGCGCGGCCGCCGTCCTGCGTGCCGTAGCCGCGGGCCTCGACACCGCTGGCGCTGCGTTCGACCAGGAAGAGGGCGATCTTGCCGTCCACCGTGGCCGGCACCAGGAAGGCATCGGCTTCATCGCCCACGGGCACCAAGCTCTTGGCGCCCGTCAGCGACCAGCCGTCGCCGGCCTTCACGGCCTTGGCGTCGCACAGGTCGAGCCGGTAGCGCGACTTGCGTTCCTGATAGGCCAGCGCCACGAGGGCCTGGCCGCCGGCAATGCGTGGCAGCCAGTTGTCCTTGACATCGCCGTCGCCGTAGCCGCTGAGCACGGCGCCGGCAATCAGCGTCTGCGCGAAGGGCTCCAGCACGATGCCGCGGCCCAATTCTTCCATCACCACCATGCCGGCCACCGGGCCCATGCCCAGTCCGCCGTCGTCTTCGGCGATGTAGAGGCCGCCCAGGCCGAGTTCGGCCAGGTCGTCCCAGGCCTCGCGCGAGAAGCCGCCCTGGGCCTCGATGCCGCGGCGGCGTTCGAAGTCATAGCCCTTGTCGACCCACTTGCGAACGGCGTCGCGCAGCTGTTCCTGGTCGTCTGAAAAATTGAAATCCATGTTCTTGTCTCCTCAGCCCAGCACCGTTTGCGCAACGATATTTCGCTGCACTTCGTTCGAGCCGCCGTAGATGGTGGTCTTGCGCATGTTGAAGAAGGTCGACGCCAGCGGCGCAAGGGCCGGGTTGCCGCCCGGGAAGTCGCCTTGCCAGCCGGCTTCCATCGCTTCGCGGATGAGCGGCAGGCAATAGACGCCGCCCGCCAGCATCATCAGTTCGCTGTAGCGCTGCTGGATCTCGCTGCCGCGGATCTTGAGCAGGCCCGCAACGTCGAGCGAGTTCTTGCCGGAGGTGGCGGCCGAGAGCACGCGCAGCACCATCATCTCCAGCGCGACGATGTCGACTTCGAGCTTGGCGATCTCGTCGCGGAAGCGCTGGTCTTCGTAGACGCCTTCGCTCCTGGCGATGCGCTTCAGGCGCTCGAGTTCGCGCTTGGCGCGGTTCACGTCGGCGATGTTGGTGCGCTCGTGCGAGAGCAGGTGCTTGGCGTAGGTCCAGCCCTTGTTCTCTTCGCCGATCAGGTTCTCGGCCGGCACTTCGACGTTGTCGAAGAACACCTCGTTCACTTCATGGCTCCCGTCGAGCAGCTTGATCGGGCGCACCGTGACGCCGGGCGACTTCATGTCGAGCAGCAGGAAGCTGATGCCGGTCTGCGGCTTGCCCTCGTTGCTGGTGCGCACGAGGTTGAACATCCAGTCGCCGTACTGGCCGAGCGTGGTCCAGGTCTTCTGGCCGTTGACGATGTACTTGTCGCCCTTGCGCTCGGCCTTGGTCTTGACGGAGGCCAGGTCGGAGCCCGAGCCCGGTTCGCTGTAGCCCTGGCTCCACCAGACTTCGCCGCTCGCGATGCCGGGCAGGAAGCGCTTCTGCTGCTCGGCGTTGCCGAAGGCCATGATCACCGGCGCGACCATCACCGGGCCGAAAGGGACGATGCGCGGCGCGCCGGCCAGCGCGGTTTCTTCCTCGAACAGGTGGCGCTGGATGGCGGTCCAGCCCGGCCCGCCGAATTCCTTCGGCCAGCCGTAGCCGAGCCAGCCCTTCTTGCCGAGGATCCTGGCCCAGCCCTGCAGATCGTCGCGCGTCAGTTCGAGCGCGTTGTGCACCTTGTGCGAAATCTCTTTGGGAAGGTTGTCCTTGACCCAGGCGCGAATTTCTTCGCGGAACTTCTGTTCTTCGGGCGTGAAGCTCAAATCCATGCGTGCCTCGCTGTGTTGATCGGTCCGCCGCCATCGCGGCTGCGGCGGCGTGTCTCCGGAATTTGGAGTTTTAGCACGGTCGTGCTGTGAATTGGTGTCCGCGCGGCGACAAGTCGAGCACAGATAATCCCGCCTCCCATGAAGAACATCGTGATCCTGATCTCCGGCGGCGGCTCCAACATGGCGGCCATCGTGCGCGCCGCCGAACGCGACCGCTGGTTGGAGCGTTTTGGCGCCCGTATTGCCGCCGTCGTCAGCAACAAGGCCGAAGCGGGCGGGCTTGCGATCGCCAGGACGCACGGCATCGAAACCGCCGTGGTCCCGCACAAGGAGTTTGCGACGCGCGAGGCTTTCGACGAGGCGCTGGCGAAGGCTGTCGATGCGCATTCGCCGGCGCTGGTGGTGCTGGCGGGGTTCATGCGCATCCTGACGCCGGGTTTCGTCGGCCGCTATGCCGGCCGCTTGGTCAACATCCACCCCTCTTTGCTGCCGGCGTTTCCCGGGCTGAACACGCACCAGCGGGCGATCGACGCCGGCTGCAAGGTGGCAGGCGTCACGGTGCACCAGGTGACCACGGAACTCGACCATGGCCCGATCCTGGCCCAGGCGGTGGTGCCGGTGCTGCCGGACGACACGGCCGCCACGCTCGCCGGCCGGGTGCTCGCGCAGGAGCACCAGTTGTATCCACGCGCCATTGCCGCCTGGCTTGCAGATACATCAAGTCACAAACCTTGAAGTTGTTCTATATTCGCGGGTTTTCGGGAACATGAATTGAAAACCCAATCGCTACTGTCCGCGGTCGCCGTCGCTGTGCTGGTGTCGGCCTGCGCCGCGCCAGCCCCTGCACCGGCTCCCACATCCGCACCCGCATCCGCTGCGCCACCCCAGCCGGTGTTCCAGTGCAATGCGGATGGCGCGCGGTTCGCCGTCGGCCAGCCGTTGTCGCCTCAACTCGAAGCTGCAGCCCGCGTGCGTGCCGGCGCGGGCATGGTGCGCGCACTGAAGCCGGGCGAGGCGGTGACGATGGAGCTCAACGGCGGGCGCCTCAATCTCGATGTGGACGCGCGTGGCCGAGTGACGGACGTTCGCTGCGGCTGAGGGCGCTTGGGGCGAATGCTGTCGAATTTGTAGCGTTCTAGGCCGGCGCGAAGCGTCGTTGGCGGACACCGTCGATTTCCACGGTTTCCTCGAACATCGCGGCCGGACGGACCCACAGCCCCTTGGCGCCATAGAGCGCGCGGTACAGCGTCATCGGTTCCAGCGTCTCGCTGTGGCGCACGGTGCCCAGCACCTCGTATTCGCCGCCTTTGTAGTGCCGATAGCGGCCGGGGGGTGTCTCTGTCAGGGGCGGCAGGTCGTTGTCGTCGTTCATGGGCTTGCTTGCCTTTCAAACTGTGGGTCGGTGGAGGAAAGTTGGATGGATCGCGCTGATTTTGTTCACCTCGTCAGGCTGAGCGAGCATGCCAGCGCGGACGACAGCGCGCGCTACCGGCGCGGCGTGGCGGCCTTTGCCGCGCTCGGCTATCTCTGGGTGCTGGCCTGTCTTGCGCTTTCCGTCGGCATCATCGCCTGGGTCGCGCTGGCTGCCGGACGCGGGCGCTTCAGTTTCACGCGCGGCTGGCTGCTGCTGTTCGCCTTCGGCCTGCTCTGGGCCACGCTGCGCGCACTCTGGGTGCGGTTCGACGAACCCGAAGGGCACGAGCTTTCGCGCGCGGATGCCCCGGCGCTGTTCGAGGCGCTCGACCGCATCCGCAAGAAGATCAAGGGGCCGCCGGTCCATCGCGTCCATCTCGACGACGAGTTCAATGCCAGCATCCGGCAGGTGCCGCGCTTCGGGCTGTTCGGCGGGGCGGTCAATTCCCTCAGCATCGGGCTGCCGCTCTTGATGATGCTGGACCGGCGGCGGCTGCTTTCGGTGCTCGCCCATGAATACGGGCACTTGCGTGGAAACCACGGCAAGCTCAGTGCCTGGATCTACCGCACCCGGCTCTCATGGCTGAAGCTGGACGCCAGCCTGCAGCGCGACGAAGGCGTGATGGCGCTGGTGTCGCAGGCTTTTTTCCGCTGGTACTTTCCGCGTTTTGCGGCCCGGACCTTCGCGCTCGCCCGGCAGGACGAATATGAAGCCGACCGCATCTCCGGACGGCTCCTGGGCACGCCCGTTGCCGCGGCCGCCCTGACGGAAATAGCCATCAAGGCCAGCTGGTATGCCGACGAATTCTGGGCTTCGCATTGGGCACGGGCCGAGCGGGAGCCCGAGCCGCCGGGGCCTTTCAAGGCACTGAAGGAGCGTGCCGGCACGCCCCCGGATGCGGAATTTGCACGCCAGGCATTGCGCGAAGCCATGCGGCGCGTCAGCGACCTGGAAGACACCCATCCGGTGCTGCGCGACCGGCTCGAGGCGCTCGGCCAGAAGGCCGTGGTGCCGCCCTGGTCGAGCGAGCCCGCGCTGAGCATGCTGGCCGACAGCGCCAAGTGGATCGAGCATTTCGACAACCAATGGCGCCGCAGCCATGCCAGCGACTGGAAGCAGCACCATGCGCACCGGTCGCGCATCCGCGAGCGCGTCGAACTGCTTGCGGCGCGGGGCGAGCGCAACACGCCCGACGAGCTGGTGGAGTGGGCCGATTCCGAACGCCGGCTCGATCCGGCTGCCCTGGTGCGCGTTCGCTATGAGCGCGCACTGCAAATTGCGCCCGAGCATCCCGGCGCCCTGCGGGGAGTGGCCCAGATGTTGCCTCTGCGCGATCGCGATGCGCGTCTCGCCGTGCTCGAGCGTTTGTACGGGTCCGGCGCGGCCAGCCGATGGTGGGCCGCGAAAAGTGCCGTGGCCGCGCTCGAGGACCCCGACGCGGGAATGCACGACGAGGAAGCGCTCAAGCTGTGGCGCGGCCGCCTCAAGGAGGCCGAGGAAGCCGAGGCACGGGCTTGGGAAGAGCTCACCGAAACGCCATTTTTCAGCCAGATCGTCCGGCATGACCTGAACGACCACGAATTGGGCGAACTGCGGGCCGACCTGGCGCGCTGCCTTCCCCTTTCGCGGGCCTGGCTGGTGCGCAAGACCCTGCGCGAATTCCCGTGGCGCCGGGCCTACATCGTGTTCGTCGAGCTGCCCGGGCTGGACGACGACGAGCGCTGGCCGCTGTGCCGCCAGCTCGAGCAGACACTGAGCCTGCCGGGCGCCGCGCTGGTTCTCTGGGCCGGCCATTCGCCGACGCTGGACGAGATCGAACGGCAGGCTTTCGGGCCGATCTGGAGCCGCACGGCGTAGCGGCCCCGCCGGCTGAGACAATCGGGGCATGCACCCCAAAGCCCTGTTGGAGGCCACCGCCGATCTGGTCGGCCTTGTCCTGAAATTCGATCACCCGGCCGACCAGGTCGTTTCGCGCTTTTTCCGCGACCACCGCGAGTTCGGTCCGCGCGAGCGCGCCACGCTTGCCGAGACCGTCTACGCCGTGCTCCGCAAGAAGCTCCTGTTCGACCACCTCTCGCCTTCGGGCAGCGGTTCGAAGGAGCGCCGCATGGCGATCCTGGGCTTTCATGGCCCGCGCGACTTCCTGAAGAGCGCCCTCAACGACACCGAAAAGCGCTGGCTCGACAACTGCGACGCCGTCAAGCCCGACGATCTGCTCGAACGTCATCGCCACAATCTGCCCGAATGGCTGGTGGGGCCGCTCAAGGCCCAGCTGGGCGACGGCTTCTGGCCGCTGGTCGAAAGCCTGCAGCAACCCGCGCCGCTCGATCTTCGCGTCAACGCCTTGACCGACAAGCGGGCAGAAGTGAAGGCGGAGCTTGCGAAGGCTGCTATCAAATCGGAAGCAACCCCGTTCTCGCCCTGGGGCTTGCGCATCGACGGCAAGCCCGCGCTGACCAAGCTGGACGCCTTCGCCCGCGGCGCCGTCGAGGTGCAGGACGAGGGTTCCCAACTGCTGGCCCTGCTGCTGGACGCCAAGCGAGGCGAAATGGTGGTCGATTTTTGCGCCGGCGCCGGCGGCAAGACATTGGCCATCGGCGCGACCATGCGCAACACCGGCCGGCTCTACGCCTTCGACACCTCGGCCCACCGGCTCGACGCGCTCAAGCCGCGGCTCGCGCGCAGCAAGCTTTCGAACGTTCATCCGGCCGCCATCGCGCATGAGAGGGACGAGCGCATCAAGCGCCTGGCCGGCAAGATCGACCGGGTGCTGGTCGATGCGCCCTGCTCGGGCCTGGGCACGCTGCGCCGCAACCCGGACCTGAAATGGCGCCAGTCGCCCAAATCGGTCGAGGAACTGACGGTCAAACAGGCCGCCATCCTGCAAAGCGCGGCACGCCTGTTGAAACCGGGCGGGCGGCTGGTTTATGCCACCTGCAGCGTGCTGCCCGAGGAAAACGAGGCCATTGCCGAGGCTTTCAGCGCCGCCAACCCCGATTTCGTACCCCAGGACGCCACGGACCTGCTGCAGGGCCTCAAGGTGGAGGGTTTCGAGGCCCTCTGCGCCGGTGGCGCGGACGGCCATCGCTATTTGCGGCTGTGGCCTCACCGCCACGCGACGGACGGCTTCTTTGCGGCGGTGTGGAACCGCAAATAGGCACGGCACTCCAAATTAGGGTAAATCTGCGCATTTGTGCAAGGGCAAAAGGCCTCGTTTTGGCCTTGCCGCCTTAAAATCGCGGGTTAACTGAAAGGCCGCACCTTCGTGTGGCCATGGAGCACTTAATTCAATGTTGATTCCTGACTCTGCCGTTTTGAGCGCGGCCATCGACTGGCTCGGACACGGCTTGTGGGACCTCACATGGTGGCAAGTCGTGCTGTACACGCTCGTCACCACGCACATCACGATCGCCGCCGTCACCATCTTCCTGCACCGGACGCAAACGCACCGGGCCATGGATCTGGGGCCGATCCCCTCGCATTTCTTCCGCTTCTGGCTCTGGCTCGGCACCGGCATGGTCACCAAGGAATGGGTCGCCATCCACCGCAAGCACCACGCCAAGTGCGAAACCGAAGACGACCCGCACAGCCCGCAGGTCAAGGGCATCGACGAAGTGCTGTGGCGCGGCGCCGAGCTGTACCGCGCCGAGTCGAAGAACAAGGACACGATGGAGCGCTACGGCCACGGCACGCCCGATGACTGGCTCGAACGCAACCTGTACACGCGCTACAGCTGGCAAGGTGTCGGCCTCATGCTGATCATCAACCTGGCGCTGTTCGGCGCGCTCGGCCTCACGGTCTGGGCCGTGCAGATGCTGTGGATCCCGATCACCGCGGCCGGCATCATCAATGGCATCGGCCACTACTGGGGCTACCGCAACTTCGAGGCGCCCGACGCCAGCCGCAATGTCTCGCCCTGGGGCTTGATCATCGGCGGCGAAGAGCTGCACAACAACCACCACACCTACCCGACGTCGGCCAAGTTCTCGGTCAAGAAGTACGAGTTCGACATTGGCTGGGTCTACATCCAGATGATGCAGGCGATCGGCTGGGCCAAGGTCAAGAAGGTGCCGCCAAAGATGCAGATGGGCGACATCCAGCCCGTGGCCAACGAGAAGACGCTCGAGGCCGTCATTGCCAACCGCTATGAAGTCATGGCCGGCTATGCCCGCGAGATGCGCCGTGTCACCAAGGCGGAACTCGTTGCGCTCAAGACCAAGGGCGGCGACATCTCGGTGCTCAAGGCTGCCAAGAACTGGCTGCACCGCGACGACGACAAGGTGCCGGCATCGGCCCGCACGCACCTCGTGCAGGCGCGCGCTGCCCACCCCGTGATCGACAAGATGGTCACCATGCGCGAAGAGCTGCGCCAGCTCTGGCTCAACACCTCGCAGTCGCGCGAGCAACTGGCGGCCGATCTGGCGGCCTGGTGCCACCGCGCGGAAGCCAGCGGCATCGCCGGCTTGCGCGAGTTCTCGACCCGCCTGCGCGCCGCACGCGCCTGAGCAGGCAAGCGTTCCCGCTCATCAAAAAGCCGACCTCGGGGTCGGCTTTTTTGTGCCTGTCGTATCGCGTTCTGCCCGGCTGCACAGGAGGGCTGTGAGCATTCCCGACAGGCAACAAAAAACCCGCTGGGTAAGCAGCGGGTTTTCTTGTGGGGGAAACCGGGCCGAATTACTTCAGCTTGATTTCCTTGTATTCGACGTGCTTGCGTGCCTTGGGGTCGAACTTCATGATCGACATCTTTTCAGGCATCGTCTTCTTGTTCTTGCTGGTCGTGTAGAAGTGGCCGGTACCCGCGGTGGATTCCAGCTTGATCTTTTCGCGTCCGCCTTTGCTCGTTGCCATGATTCAGCTCCTTAAGCTTGGCCGCGTGCGCGCAGGTCTGCGAGCACGGCGTCGATGCCGTTCTTGTCGATCAGGCGCAGCGCGGCGCTCGAAACACGCAGGCGAACCCAGCGGTTTTCAGTCTCGACCCAGAAACGGCGATATTGCAGGTTCGGCAGGAACCGGCGCTTGGTTTTGTTGTTGGCGTGGGAAACGTTGTTTCCGACCATCGGGCCTTTGCCCGTTACGTCGCATACGCGTGCCATGAGGACACTCTTTCTTGAACAGCTGGCACCGGTGCAATCTTGGCGGATTGCAGGTGTTTTGCAGCTTGACCTCGCCAGAAACGGGTGGCGGTACCCCGGCTTTGCCTGAATGCTCAGGCCCTGTGAAGGGGCCCTATTTCGGCAAAGCCTTGGATTATAGCCCTTTCGGGCCTCGGTTCGCTTAAAGCGTGCCGTCCTGCTCGAGGAAGCGCTGGGCGTCCAGTGCGGCCATGCAACCGGTGCCGGCGCTCGTGATGGCCTGGCGGTACACGTTGTCCTGCACGTCGCCGGCGGCAAAGACGCCCGGAATGCTGGTCATCGTGGCAAAGCCCTGCAGGCCCGAGCGGGTCAGGATGTAGTTGTCCTTCATTTCCAGCTGGCCCTGGAAGATGTCGGTATTGGGGTGGTGCCCGATGGCGATGAAGCAGCCCTTGAGGTCGATCTGCTCGGTGGCGCCGGTCTGCGCGTTCTTGATCCGGATGCCCGTCACGCCGGTGTCGTCGCCCAGCACCTGGTCGAGTTCGTTGTGCAGCTTCAGCACGATCTTGCCTTCGGCGACCTTTTCGTTGAGCTTGTCGATCAGGATGGGCTCGGCGCGGAACTTGTCGCGGCGATGGACCAGCGTGACCTTGTTCGCGATGTTGGCGAGGTACAGGGCTTCTTCCACGGCGGTGTTGCCGCCGCCGATCACGCACACTTCCTGCTCGCGGTAGAAGAAGCCGTCGCAGGTTGCGCAGGCGGAGACGCCGCGGCCCATGAACTTCTGCTCGGAATCGAGCCCCAGGTACTTGGCGGAAGCGCCGGTGGCAATGATCAGCGAATCGCAGGTGTAGGTGCCGCTGTCGCCGGTCAGCGTGAAGGGGCGCTTGCCGAGGTCGACCTTGTTGATGTGATCGAAGACGATCTGCGTCTTGAAGCGCTCCGCGTGCTCGA
The DNA here is from genome assembly GCF_018614875.1 of Variovorax paradoxus. GTDB lineage: Bacteria > Pseudomonadota > Gammaproteobacteria > Burkholderiales > Burkholderiaceae_C > Variovorax > Variovorax paradoxus_I. The sequence goes on from NZ_JAGGNW010000009.1 coordinate 17,476, forward strand.
GAAAGCGCTGCATCAGGTCGGGCCCCTGCACGCCATGGACGTCCGCCGGCCAGTTGTCGACCTCGGTGGTCGTCATCAATTGCCCGCCCTGGGCAATGCCCGTGATGAGCAAGGGCTGGAGGTTTGCGCGTGCTGCATAGACGGCAGCGGTATAGCCGGCAGGGCCGGAGCCCAGAATCAAGACCTTGGCGTGTTGGGGAGCGGACATGAATGGAAAACCTAGGATTTGCGCTGCTTCAGCGTGTACATTTTCAGGGTGGTAGCGATATATGTGGAGTATCACCGCCCGGTTCAACACCGGGTGCACGGTGTTTTCAATGCGCGCGATTGTAGTAATCCATCGGGCCGACGATGGACGAGCTTGCGCACGCCGTCTCAGGGATTGATAAATGTCGATGCTGTCCAATCTTGAATTGCTGCGGCGTGTTCCGCTGTTTGCCTCGCTGACGTCGTCGCAGTCTGCAAGCATTGCGGATGCGATCATCAAGAAGCGTTTCAAGCGAGCCGAGATCGTTGTCGAGCAGGGCAAGAAATCCGATGCGCTCTACATCATCCTGACCGGCCGCGCGCGCGTGACGAGCGCCGACAGCCGCGGACGCGAGGTGATTCTTGCCACGCTGCACCCCGGCGACTACATCGGCGAGATGAGCCTGATCGACGACGAGCCGCATTCGGCCACGGTGCGCACCGAGATCCAGTGCGACGTTCTCATGCTGGACCGGGACGCGTTTGCACGCTGCCTGCCCGAGAACTCCTCGATGGCCTACAACATCATGCGCGGCCTCGTGCGGCGCCTGCGCCATGCCGACCGCAAGATCGAATCGCTGGCGCTGATGGACGTCTATGGGCGCGTGGCGCGCTCGCTGCTCGAGTTCGCCATCGACGATGGAGCAGGCAACATGAAGGTGCGCGACAAGATCTCCCGCCAGGATCTCGCGAAAATGGTGGGCGCCTCGCGTGAAATGGTGAGCCGTGTGATGAAGGATCTCGAGGAGCGCGGATTCGTCCAGACCCAGGACGACGGCTCCATGATCGTCAAGGAGCGGCTCTTGTCCCTGACTTGAGCCGCCGGGCCCGGCGCTTCTGGCGGCGGCGCCTTTTTGTTGTAGTGTTCAGGCGCCCAGCCGCCGCTTTGAAGGATTGGGTGCCGCGTTTTTCATGACTTATTCGCTCAATACACTTCAATCTTCTTCTGCTGCCGAGGGGCAACCCGTGCGCATGCGCGCGATGCGCTTCGCCCATGAGATCACGCTGATCGCAGGCTTTGCCGGGCTCTTGTTCTGGCTGCTGGCCATGCTGAGCTTCACGCCCTCCGATGCGGCCTGGTCGACCTCCGGGACCGGAGGCGACATCAAGAACTGGGGCGGCCGCATCGGTGCCTGGCTGGCCGACGGCAGCTATTTTCTGGCGGGCTATTCGGTCTGGTGGTGCCTCGCGGCGGGCCTGCGGGCCTGGCTCTCGTCGCTCGCCAACTGGCTGCGCGGCGGCGAGGCGGCGCCGGCCGAGCAGCCGGTGCGCGGCCGCTTCAACCGCAGCCGCATGGCTTTCTGGTTCGGCCTTGTGCTGCTGCTGTGCGCGAGCACCGTGCTCGAGTGGTCGCGCCTGTACCGGCTCGAATCCCATCTGCCGGGTTCGGGCGGCGGCGCGCTGGGCTACCTGGTGGGCCCGGCGAGCGTGCGCTGGATGGGCTTTACCGGATCGGCGCTGGTGGCCATTGCCGCCGGCGTGATCGGCTCGGCGCTGGTGTTTCGTTTCTCGTGGACCCAGATCGCCGAACGCATTGGCGCGCGGGCCTATTCGCTGTTCGAGTCGCGTCGCGAAAAGCGCGAGATGGCGGCCGACATCGCGATGGGCAAGCAGGCCGCACGCGAACGTGCGGAGGCCGAAGACCTGCCGTTCTCGCGTGGAGCGGGCAGCGGCAGCGAGCAGGCGGACGCCGATGACGATGAGGAACTGCGCATCGAGCCGCGCCCGAAGCGCCGCGCGGCATCGCCGCCGGTACAGATCGAGCCCGCGATGACCGAGGTGCCCCGGAGCGATCGCGTCGTCAAGGAGCGCCAGAAGCCGCTCTTCAAGGAACTGCCCGACAGCAAGCTGCCACAGGTCGACTTGCTCGACGCCGCGCAGGCGCGCCAGGAAACGGTGTCGGCCGACACGCTCGAGATGACCTCGCGCATGATCGAGAAAAAGCTCAAGGACTTCGGCGTCGAGGTGCGCGTGGTGCTGGCTTCTCCCGGCCCCGTGATCACGCGCTATGAAATCGAGCCCGCCACCGGCGTCAAGGGCTCGCAGATCGTCGGCTTGGCGAAAGACCTTGCGCGCTCGCTCTCGCTGGTGTCGATCCGCGTCGTGGAAACCATTCCGGGCAAGAACTACATGGCGCTCGAGTTGCCGAACGCCAAGCGCCAGTCGATCAAGCTCAGCGAAATCCTGGGCTCGCAGGTCTACAACGAGGGCAAGTCGTTCCTGACGATGGGCCTGGGCAAGGACATCATCGGCAACCCCGTGGTGGCCGACCTCGCGAAGATGCCGCACGTGCTGGTGGCCGGTACCACCGGGTCGGGCAAGTCGGTCGGCATCAACGCGATGATTCTCTCGCTGCTCTACAAGGCCGAAGCACGCGACGTGCGGCTGCTCATGATCGACCCGAAGATGCTCGAAATGTCGGTCTACGAAGGCATCCCGCATCTGCTGGCGCCCGTGGTCACCGACATGCGGCAGGCCGCGCACGGCCTCAACTGGTGCGTGGCGGAGATGGAGCGCCGCTACAAGCTCATGAGCAAGCTGGGCGTGCGCAACCTGGCCGGCTACAACACCAAGATCGACGAGGCCAAGGCGCGCGAGGAGTTCATCTACAACCCCTTCAGCCTGACCCCCGACGATCCCGAGCCGCTCAAGCGCGAGCCGCACATCGTCGTGGTGATCGACGAGCTGGCCGACCTGATGATGGTGGTCGGCAAGAAGATCGAAGAGCTGATTGCCCGCCTGGCGCAGAAGGCGCGCGCCGCCGGCATCCACCTGATTCTTGCCACGCAGCGGCCCAGCGTCGACGTGATCACCGGCCTCATCAAGGCCAACATTCCAACGCGCATTGCGTTCCAGGTGTCGAGCAAGATCGACAGCCGCACCATCCTGGACCAGATGGGCGCCGAAGCGCTGCTCGGCATGGGCGACATGCTCTACATGCCCAGCGGCACCGGCCTGCCCATTCGTGTGCACGGCGCGTTCGTGAGCGACGAGGAAGTGCACCGCGTGGTGGCCTACCTCAAGAGCCAGGGCGAGCCCGACTACATCGAAGGCGTGCTCGAAGGCGGCACGGTCGACGGTGATGGCGACATGCTGGGCGAGGGCGGCGACGCCGAGAAAGACCCGATGTACGACCAGGCCGTCGAGGTGGTGCTCAAGAACCGCAAGGCGAGCATCTCGCTGGTGCAGCGCCACTTGAAGATCGGCTACAACCGTGCGGCGCGGCTGGTGGAAGACATGGAGAAGGCCGGCCTGGTCAGCGCCATGAGCGGCAGCGGCCAACGCGAGATCCTGGTGCCGGCGCGCGCCGAATAAACCGGCGCAATACCTGCGGACCCAGGCGTTGCGCACCGACAGCCACGTTGCAAAAGCTGCAATAACGTTGCAAAACTTCATGAACCCCGCACATGGCACAACGCGCAGCGGGGTATGGTCGTGTCAACGCCATCGCTTCCCGAGGAACCCCAATTGAAAATTCGCCATTGGCTGTTGATCGGCCTCCTCTGTTCCGCCAACGCCTGGGCGGGCGGCCTTGAGAGCCTCGAGACCTTCGTGAAGACGGTCAAGTCGGGCCGTGCCGAGTTCACGCAAACGGTCACGGCGCCGCCGCGCGAGGGGCAGCCGGGCCGCACCAAGACTTCCACCGGCACCTTCGAGTTTCAGCGGCCGGGCAAATTCAAGTTCGATTACCAGAAGCCCTTCGCCCAGAGCATCGTGGCCGACGGCAAGACGCTGTGGCTCTACGACGCGGACCTGAACCAGGTGACGCAGCGCGCACAGTCGCAGGCGCTGGGCTCCACGCCCGCCGCGCTGATTGCCGCGGCGCCGGACCTGCGTGCACTACAGGCCGACTTCACGCTCGAGGCCGCGCCCGAGCGTGATGGCCTCCAATGGGTCAAGGCCACGCCAAAGAACAAGGAGGGCCAGTTGCAGAATGTGCAGGTCGGCTTCCAGGGCGATGCGTTGGCGGCGCTCGAGATCCTCGACAGCTTCGGGCAGCGCTCGGTGCTGAAGTTCAGCAAGGTCGAAGTGAATCCGGCGCTTCCTGCCAACGTGTTCGAGTTCAAGGCGCCCGCGGGCGCCGACATCATCAAGCAATAGCAGCCATCGGACACAAGCAGGTTTGGCCACCAGTTCGCATCAACCCCTTGCCGAGCGCCTGCGTCCGAAGACGCTCGGCGAGGTCATCGGCCAGCAGCACCTGCTGGGGCCGGGCATGTCGCTGCGCATTGCCTTCGAATCGGGCCAGCCGCATTCGTGCATTCTCTGGGGGCCGCCCGGCACCGGCAAGACGACCATTGCGCGGCTGATGGCGGATGCCTTCGACGCGCAGTTCCTCAGCATCAGCGCCGTGCTCGGCGGCGTGAAGGACATCCGCGATGCGGTCGAACGCGCCACCGCCGCGCGAGACGGCCTGGAGCAGCGGCGCACCATCGTCTTCGTCGACGAGGTGCACCGGTTCAACAAGAGCCAGCAGGACGCGTTCCTGCCGCATGTGGAATCGGGCCTGTTCACCTTCATCGGCGCCACCACCGAGAACCCGTCGTTCGAGGTCAACTCGGCCTTGCTTTCGCGCGCGGCGGTGTACGTGCTGCAACCGCTCACGGAGGGCGATCTCAAGCAGATCGTCGCCAAGGCGCAGGCCATCCAGGCCGTTCCGGCCATCGAAGACACGGCCATCGACCGGCTCGTCGCCTATGCCGACGGCGATGCGCGGCGCCTGCTCAACACGCTCGAGACGCTGGACGTGGCGGCCCGCGCCGAAAAGCTCGCCCATATCACCGACGAATGGCTGCTGCGCGTGCTCGGCGAGCGCATGCGGCGCTACGACAAGGGCGGCGAGCAGTTCTACGACACCATCAGCGCACTGCACAAGTCCGTGCGCGGCAGCGATCCCGACGCCGCGCTCTACTGGTTCGTGCGCATGCTCGACGGCGGCGCCGACCCGCGCTACATGGCGCGCCGGCTGGTGCGCATGGCGAGCGAGGACATCGGACTGGCCGATCCCCGGGCACTTCGGCTCGCGCTCGACGCTGCCGAGGTCTATGAGCGGCTGGGTACGCCCGAGGGCGAGCTCGCGCTGGCCGAGTGCGTGATCTATCTGGCAATGGCCCCCAAGTCGAACGCCGTCTACACCGCCTACAACGCCGTGCGCGCCCTCATCAAGAAGGACAGCACGCGCCCGGTGCCGATGCACTTGCGAAACGCGCCCACCAAGCTCATGAAGGATCTCGACTACGGCAAGGGCTACCGGTATGCGCACGACGAGGAGGGCGGCTTTGCCGCCGGCGAGCGCTACCTCCCCGATGGCCTCGAGGGCCAGCTTTTCTACCAGCCCGTCGAGCGCGGGCTCGAAATCCGCATCGCAGAAAAACTGCGCGAGCTTCGCCGCCTGAACAGCCAGCGCGAGGAGTGATACGACTTTTCACCATGCGCGTACGCCATGCATGACTTCACTCGCATACAGCATGGCCTGAGCGGGTAAACCCCGGGGAAGGTGCACCAAATCGGCGCTGGTGGGTGCTTACAATCCCGCCCACAAATCAGCCAGCGACACATGCTGGCTGGTTTTTTGCTTAGCAAACCAAGGTGCCAAACCGGTGCCAAGGTGGGTGAACAGCACCCCGCAACGGTGCAACAAATAGGGAATCGCGTTATGGAAATATTGCTGCAGCAGATCATCAACGGTCTGGTCCTGGGCAGCATGTATGCCTTGATAGCCTTGGGCTACACCATGGTGTACGGCATCATCAATCTGATCAATTTCGCGCACGGCGAAGTGCTGATGGTGGGGGCGCTCACAAGCTGGACCATCATCGGGCTCATGAAGGAATCGATGCCCGGCACGCCCGGCTGGCTGATCCTCATCATCGCGCTGATCATCGCCTGCATCGTTGCAGCCACGCTCAACTTCGTGATCGAGAAGGTCGCCTACCGGCCGCTTCGCAACAGCCCCAAGCTCGCGCCGCTCATCACGGCCATCGGCATGTCGATCCTGCTGCAGACGCTGGCCATGATCATCTGGAAGCCCACCAACAAGGCCTATCCCAACCTGCTGTCGACCACGCCCATCGAGGTGGGCGGCGCGGTGATCTCGCCCACGCAGGTCATGATCCTGAGCGTCACGGCCTTTTCGCTCGTGGTGCTGATGTGGCTGGTCAACTACACCAAGCTCGGCCGCGCGATGCGCGCCACCGCCGAGAACCCGCGCGTCGCGGCGCTCATGGGCATCCGGCCCGACATGGTCATTTCGGCCACCTTCATCATCGGTGCCGTGCTCGCGGCCATCGCCGGCGTCATGTACGCCTCCAACTACGGCATCGCGCAGCATGCGATGGGCTTCCTGCCCGGCCTCAAGGCCTTCACCGCGGCGGTGTTCGGCGGCATCGGCAACCTGGCCGGCGCGGTGGTCGGCGGCATCCTGCTCGGGCTGATCGAGGCCATCGGCTCCGGCTACATCGGTTCGCTGACCGGCGGCGTGCTCGGCAGCAACTACAGCGACATCTTCGCTTTCATCGTGTTGATCGTCATGCTCACGCTGCGGCCCTCGGGCCTGCTCGGCGAGCGCGTGGCGGATCGGGCCTGAGGAGCGGCACACCATGAAAAACAGCAAGAACCTCGCGCTTTACATCCTCGGCGTTGTCGCCGTGCTGGCGCTGCCCATCTTCCTGCAGAGCCAGGGCAATGCCTGGGTGCGCATCGCCGACATCGCGCTGCTCTACGTGATGCTCTCGCTCGGCCTGAACATCGTCGTGGGCTATGCCGGCCTGCTCGACCTGGGCTATGTTGCCTTCTTTGCGATCGGGGCCTACCTGTACGCGCTGATGGGATCGACCCACCTGTCCGAGACATTCCCGTGGTTCAAGGCCATGTTCCCGAACGGGCTGCACACCTCGCTGCTGATCGTGGTACCACTGGCGCTGGCGGTGGCCGGCGTGCTGGGCGTGATGCTCGGGGCGCCCACGCTCAAGCTGCGCGGCGACTACCTGGCCATCGTGACGCTCGGCTTCGGCGAGATCATCCGGGTGTTCCTGAACAACCTCGACCAGCCGATCAACATCACCAACGGGCCGAAGGGCATCACCGCCATCGACTCCATCAAGTTCTGGGGGCTCGACCTCGGCAAGGCATGGAAGTTCGACGGCTTCACGATCTCGTCGGTCACGCTCTACTACTACCTGTTCCTCGCGCTGGTGGTTGCCACGATCATCATTTCGCACCGCCTGCAGATGTCGCGCACCGGGCGCGCCTGGATGGCCATCCGCGAAGACGAAATCGCGGCCAAGGCCATGGGCATCAACACCCGCAACATGAAGCTGCTGGCCTTCGGCATGGGCGCCAGTTTCGGCGGCGTGTCGGGCGCCATGTTCGCGGCCTTCCAGGGCTTTGTCTCGCCCGAGTCGTTCAGCCTCATGGAGTCGGTGATGATCGTCGCCATGGTCGTGCTGGGTGGCATCGGGCATCTGCCGGGCGTGATTCTCGGTGCCGTGCTGCTGGCCGCCTTGCCCGAGGTGCTGCGCTACGTGGCCGGGCCGCTGCAGGCCCTGACCGACGGCCGCCTGGACGCCTCCATCCTGCGCCAGCTCTTCATCGCGCTGGCCATGATCATCATCATGCTGGTGCGCCCGCGCGGCCTCTGGCCTTCGCCCGAGCATGGCAAGACATTGCAGCGCAAGGGGGTCGGCGCACCGGTTGCGCCCGGTTCGCTCCAGACCCATGCGCCGGGCATCGAGACGCCCGCCGACGAACTGCCGGGTGCGGCTTCGCGTCCCATGTCGATCAATCCCTGAACGCCGAAGGAAGAATCAACATGACGACAGACACCATCCTCGACGTCCGCGGAATCTCCAAGCGCTTCGGCGGCCTGCAAGCGCTTTCCGATGTCGGCATCACCATCAAGCGCGGCCAGGTCTACGGACTGATCGGCCCCAACGGCGCCGGCAAGACCACGTTCTTCAACGTGATCACCGGCCTCTACACGCCCGACAGCGGCAGCTTCGAGCTCGCCGGCAAGCCTTACCAGCCGACGGCCGTGCATGAAGTGGCCAAGGCCGGCATCGCGCGCACCTTCCAGAACATCCGCCTGTTCTCCGAAATGACGGCGCTCGAGAACGTCATGGTGGGACGCCACATCCGCACCCGTTCGGGCGTGTTCGGCGCCATTCTGCGCACCTCTTCGTTCAAGGCCGAGGAAAAGGCGATTGCCGAACGCGCGCAGGAACTGCTCGAATATGTGGGCATCGGCAAGTTCGCCGACTACAAGGCGCGCACGCTGTCGTATGGCGACCAGCGCCGGCTTGAAATTGCACGCGCGCTGGCCACCGACCCGCAGCTCATTGCCCTCGACGAGCCCGCCGCCGGCATGAACACGACCGAGAAGGTGCTGCTGCGCGAGCTGATCGACCGCATCCGCAAGGACGACCGCACCATCCTCATCATCGAACACGACGTCAAGCTCATCATGGGCCTGTGCGACCGCGTCACCGTGCTCGACTACGGCAAGCAGATTGCCGAAGGCACGCCGCACGACGTGCAGAAGAACGAGAAGGTGATCGAGGCCTACCTCGGCACCGGAGGACACTGAAATGGCGACGACGATGACGAGCACAGAAGAAGCAACAGCAACGGCAACTGCAACCCCGCCGAAGACCGCGGCCAATGCCACCGGCAAGACGCTGCTCAAGGTCAGCGGATTGAAGGTCGGCTACGGCGGCATCCAGGCCGTGAAAGGCGTGGACTTCGAGGTTCACGAAGGCGAACTGGTGTCGCTGATCGGCTCCAACGGCGCCGGCAAGACCACCACGATGAAGGCGATCACCGGCACGCTGCCGGCAGGCGCCGGCAGCATCGAGTTCCTGGGCCGCAACATCAAGGGCCGCGGTGCCTGGGACCTGGTGGGCGAGGGCCTCGTGATGGTGCCCGAAGGCCGCGGCGTCTTCACGCGCATGACCATCACCGAGAACCTGCAGATCGGTGCCTACATCCGCAACGACAAGGCCGAAATCGCCAGCGACATGGAGCGCGTGTTCGTGACCTTCCCGCGCCTGCGCGAGCGCAAGGACCAGCTCGCGGGCACCATGTCGGGCGGCGAACAGCAGATGCTGGCCATGGGCCGCGCGCTCATGGCGCGACCCAAGGTGCTGCTGCTCGACGAGCCCACCATGGGCCTGTCGCCGATCATGTGCGACAAGATCTTCGAGGTGGTGCAGGCCGTGGCCGCGCAGGGCGTGACCATCCTGCTGGTGGAGCAGAACGCCAACCGCGCGCTGCAGCTGGCCGACCGCGGCTACGTGATGGAGTCGGGGCTCATCACGATGACGGGCGACGCCAAGGAACTGCTGCGCGACCCGCGCGTGCGGGCCGCCTACCTGGGAGAGTAGCCCTCGAGGGCTGGTCAGTCGACCCTGGCGCCGGTCGCCTTGACCACGGCTTCGTACTTGGAGAGTTCGCTCTTCATGAAAGCGCCGAACTGCTCCGGCGAACTGGCCACCGGCTCGGCCAGCAGCGTGGCGAAACGGGTCTTCGTTTCCGGTGCGTTGAGCGCCGCCACGAAGGCCTGGTTGAGCTTCACGACCACGTCGTGCGGCGTGCCGGCCGGTGCCACCAGGCCCCACCAGGTGTCGATCGAGAAGCCCTTGAGCGTGTCGGCCACGGGTGGCAGGTCGGGCATGGTGCTGCTGCGCTGCAAGGTCGTGACGGCAATGGCCTTGAGCTTGCCCGAGCGGATGTTCGGCGCCGCTGTGGCAAGGTTGTCGAAGTTGAAGTCGACCTGGCCCGAGAGCAAGGCCAGTTGTGCCGGATTGCCGCCGTTGTACGGAATGTGCAGCGCAAAGATGCCCGCCTGCTTCTTGAACAACTCGCCCGCGAGGTGCCCAGCGCTGCCGTTGCCGCCGCTGCCATAGTTGAGCTTGGCAGGGTTGGCCTTGGCGTAGCGGATCAGGTCGGCCACGGTGTCGATCTTCAGGCGCTGCGCCGTCTCCGCGTTCATCACCAGCACGTTCGGCACGCGCACCATCTGCGTGATGGGTGCGAAGTCGGTGGCCGCGTTGAACGGCATCTTGCTGTAGAGCCATGGATTCACCGCATGGGTGGCGGTGGCCGCGATGCCGATGATGAGGCCATCGGGCGCGGCCTTGGCCACGATGTCGGCGCCGATGTTCCCGCCCGCACCGGGCTTGTTGTCGACGATGACCGGGCCCAGGCTGTCCTTCACGCGTTCGGCCAGCATGCGGGCGGTCACGTCGATGGGCCCGCCCGCGGCGTAGGGCACCACGAGGCGGATGGGGCGTTGCTGCTGGGCCGCGGCCTGGCCGGCGGCAAGCAGCGCGGCGCTCGCGAGCAGCGCGAGGAGGACCTGTCTCGTTTTCATTTTTTTGTGTCTCGGGAGGGGAATCGGATCAGGGAAGCGCCTTGTCGGCCTCGGTGGTGAACGCGTCGGCAAAGAATTCTTCGTCGGGCAGGCCGGCCAGCGCCACGTAGTCGTGCTTGGCCGAGTCGACCACGATCGGCGCGCCGCAGGCATACACCTGGTGGCCCGAAAGATCGGCAAAGTCTTCCAGCACCGCGCGGTGGACAAAACCCGTGCGGCCGCTCCAGTTGTCTTCCGGCGTGGCGTTGGAAACGACCGGCACATAGCGCAGGTTCGGCATTTCCGCGAGCTGTTCGCGCACCCAGGCCTCCATGTAGAGGTCCTCGGGCCGGCGGCCGCCCCAGTAGAGTGTGGCGGGCCGGTCGATGCGCTTGAACTTCATGTGCTCGAGCAGCGCCTTGACGGGCGCGAAGCCGGTGCCCGAAGCCAGCAGGATCATGGGCTTGGCCGAATCCTCGCGCAGGAAGAAGCTGCCGTAGGGGCCCTCGATGCGCAGGATTTCCTTTTCCTTCATGACGCCGAACACGTGGTCGGTGAACTTGCCGCCCGGCAGATGCCGCAGGTGCAGCTCGATGCCCGTGCCCGGCTCGTTCAGCGTGTGCGGCGCATTGGCCATCGAATAGCTGCGGCGCGCGCCGTCGCGCAGGATGAATTCCACATACTGGCCCGCATGGAACTGCAGCGGCTCGCCGGCCGGCAGCTGCAGTCGCAGCTTCATCACGTCGTGCGACAGCCGCGTGAGCGCCAGCACCCGCACCGGCATCTTGCGGATCGGCAGCGCGCCGGCCTCGGTGACCTGGCGCGACTCGAGCACCACGTCGCTTTTTGGATGGGAGCAGCAGGTCAGCACATAGCCCGCCAGCTGTTCTTCGGCGCTCAGCGCCTTGCTCTGGTGCGGGCCCAGCTCGACCTCGCCCGAGAGCTTCCTGCATTTGCACGAGCCGCAGGCGCCGTCCTTGCAGCCATAGGGAAGGCCGATGCCCTGCCGGATGCCGGCCGCGAGAATGGTTTCGTCGCCATGCACCACGAAGTGACGCCCGCTGGGCTCGACGGTGATGGAAAAGCCCGCGTCATGCGGCGCTGCAACAGTCATCGGTATTCTTCGGCTTGTTTCAGCCTGGATCTGAAAAGGGAAAGGAAAACGGATTTTGCCTTCAATCAATAGCCCTTCCGGCGCGCTGCCGGCGCGCTTTCGCCGCGAACGCCTGCTGATCGTGGGTTGCGGGGACGTCGGCCAGCGCGTGGCGCGCAGCCTGCGGGGCCGCGTGCAGCTGGTGGCGCTCACTTCGTCGAGCGAACGGGTGCCGGCCCTGCGAGCGGCCGGCATCCGTCCGCTCGTGGGCAATCTGGACGATCCGGCCACGCTGCGCCGCCTCGCGGGCGTGGCCACCCGCGTGCTGCACCTGGCGCCACCGGCCCGCGACGGCGGCGCGGCCTGGTGGCGCGACCAGCGCACCACCGCGCTGGTGCGCGCGCTGCGGCTGCGCTCCACGCCGCTTGCGTTCGTCTATGGCTCCACCAGCGGCGTCTATGGCGACTGCGGCGGCGCGCGGGTCAGCGAGACGCGCGCCGTGCGGCCCGACACGCCCCGCGCCCACCGCCGCGTGGACGCCGAGCGCGCGGTGCGCTGGCTCGGCCGCAGCGCGGGCGTGCGCGCGAGCATCCTGCGTATTCCAGGCATCTATGCGCCCGACCGCGAAGGCGGCACGCCGCGCCAGCGGCTCGCGCGCGGCACGCCGGTGCTGCGGCGCGAGGACGACGTGTTCACCAGCCACATCCATGCCGACGATCTCGCGCGTGCCTGCGTGGCGGCGCTGTTCCGCGGCCGGCCGCAGCGCATCGTGCACGCCTCGGACGACACCGAGCTGCGCATGGGCGACTACATCGACCTGGCGGCCGATCTCTACGGCATGCCGCGCCCGCCACGCGTTGCGCGCGACGAAGCCCAACGCCAGTTGCCGTTGCAGCTGTTGAGTTTCATGGGCGAATCGCGCCGGCTCGACAACACGCGGCTCAAGCGTGAACTGCGCGTACGGCTCGCGCATCCGACGGTGCATACCGGCCTCCGTGAAGCAGCCTGAAGCCATGCCGATCCTGCCCGCGAAGGCTTTTCATTTCGTCGATGCAGCCAACTGGCCGGCGGTGCAGCAGCAGGGGCTGTGCAGCACCGACGAGTTGCTGCGCCGCGGCGCCTTCGGCACCGAAGTCGAAGCCGTGGTGCGTGCGCACCGCCCCGAAGGCATCACGCTGCCCGACGGCCGCTACATCCGCGACCAGCGGCCCATGCCGCCACGGGCGCTGGCGCGCTGCCTCGATCCCGGCCTGGCGCCGGCCGACTGGTACGGACTGCTCAACGGCTGCGTGTTCTTCTGGCTGGACGCCGAGAGGGTGCAGCGCCATCGTGCCGCCCTGCGCGACCGGCCGCAGGTGCTGCTGACTTTCGACGCGCAAGCGCTGGCCGCCGCCCACGAGGCTGTCTCGCACGTCACGCCATTCAACATCGGGAGTGCCGTGCGCAAGGCCGCACCGCGCGGGCTGCGAACGCTGGTGCCGCTGGCGCAATGGCGGGCGAAGGGGTGGGCCTCGGCGGCGCTGCCGGGGCAGGCGGTGCGGGCTGCAAGCCATCGGCCGGCAGAGCTGGTGTTGCGCGCGGCAGCAGTACCGGACGCGATGCGCCATGTCACGGCAACCGAAATGATCGGGGTGCCATGAGGGCAGGCAAGACAGGGAAGAGGAGTGGTGCCCGGGGCCGGAATCGAACCGGCACACCTTTCGGTGGGGGATTTTGAGTCCCAAGTGAAATCCAGCATCCATGCGGGTTTCCGGGCTAAACGTTCCGCTTTTGGCAGTGATTCTTTCCCTCTGAAGATCGGCAAATGCGGAACGCGTTTCAGGCCACTGGTTTGAGCTTCCGAACGCCCCCATAGTGCCGCTCGGTGATGCGCTTGTCGCTGTGCTGCAGCAGCTCCGACGCAGCCTCCAGGCTCTCCGATTTCTGAGCCGCCCGTTTGCGCGCGTCGCGCAGATACAAAGCTCGGATCTTGCTGACCAGGTCGTCGTCATTGGCGATGCTGGCCTTCACCGCCGCGCGGGCGCGGGCCTTGTCCCACTGATAGCTCAATGCCCGGAGCTTCACTGGCTTCCCCTGCGGCGTGGACAGCAGCATCAAATGATCCGCGCCAAGGGCCCTGCGGCGGCGCAGGAGGTCCGGGAGCGTCGCGGACAGGCTCATGTCCCACTCAGCCTCTTTCCCGGTCTTGCTGGCTTCCAGGTGCAGGATGTCGCCCTTGGGCAGCAGCACTTCGGTGCAGTCGGTCAGCCTCATCCCGGTGGCGGCGCCCAGATCCATGCAGTCCTGCAGGGTCTGGTTGCCCTCGTAGCGGATGGCTTCCCACATCTCATCCAGTACCTTGATCTTGCGCGGCTTCTCGGCGTTCTTCCACTTCGACTTCTCCATGCCGGCCGCGGGCCACGGGAGCGACGTCATGCCCTCACCGCGGGCCCAGTTCCAGATGATCGACAACAGCGCCATCTCCCGGTTGGCCTGAGTCTTGGCAGAGCGGGCACGCAGGTAGCCCTTGATCGTCGGCAAATCGACCTGATCCCATGTTGCCTCGCCGAACGGCGGCCGGATGCGCCGGAGGTGCTTTGCATAGCCGCGGCGCGTCTCTGCATTTGTGTAGCTCAGTAGGCCCTCCGCCTCGTCGATCTCCCACGCGGCAAAGGCTTCCTCGAGCGTGCCGGCAATCCGGGGCTTGCGGTTGTGGATCTCGTCCCAACGCTTGATCGCCTCGTCGAAGTCCGAGCCGAGCGGAACGTCTGGCTTCCCCTCAAGGCGCATGTCGTAGAAGTAGTAAACCGTGACCTTCCCCGATGCGCGCTTGCGCGAGTGCGATCGAAGCCTCGGGTACTTTCCAGTCATTTCACCAGTGCCAAGTTGACCCCGCGTGACGGCGTGACAGTGCGGCCCGCCAGCCACTCTCGGGTGTGAAATCGGCTCACCAGTATGCGCCGGTCGCGGCGACGATAGGGGATTCCGTCCTGCTTCAGGACGCGCTCCTGTTCGTCCGGGTTGGCGCTGCCTGTGAGCGCCTTGATCTCGCTCGGCGTCAGTAGTTCTTCAGTGAGGGCCGGTGCGCTCACAGGCCCTGCTTCCGTAGAGCGTTCACCTTGCGCAAGGCGCGCTTGGCGGTGGTCAGGAGCGTCCTGCGCGCGGCGATCTGTTCGGGCGTGCACAGCGGATCTTGGCGCATGGCTCGGACCATCAGCGCCATATCGTCGACGGCATGCCAAAGCGCTACGGTCTCGGCCTTGGTTAGGGGCTTGTGCCCGCTGGAGGTCATGGTCTGATCTCCCGGATCTTGTCGGTGATGGTGGTGACTTCGACGCGCATCGACATGCGGCCCGCCCTGTGCGCAGCGCGCACGAGCGTCGGGATGCGTTCGAATGGCGGGCCACCCCGCAGCGTGTGCGAGGTGGTGAATCTTTCGGCCAGCGCCTCAAGGTCGACTGGGTCGGCGGTTGAGGTGTCCAGCAGATCCGACTCGCGCGGCTGGGGCTCTCCCGCCACCGCCTCGATCCTGGCCCACAGCTCGGCTGGCACGTTGACGGTCAGCCAACGGCCGACGCCGGAGCGGCCACGGCTCGGGTCGCCGTGCTTGCACTGCAGCAGCTCGTGAATGAGGCTGATCACGAGTGCGTCTCCGTCGGTTCGGTGCACAGGTTCTTGGGCACCTCAAGGTTGCTGATGGTGCCGCTCGGCGTTGGCCAGTCGCACAGCCACTTGTCGCCGAGGTCGCGCAGATTGGTAAAGGAGCTGCCTTCCCAGACGCCTTCCCATTCGATGCGCAAAGTTACGCGGCCGGGCACTTTCGGCGGAGACGGTGTCGATGACAACGGCACGGTGACATTCGCATAGAGGTCGACGATCTCCGTTGGGGGGTCATCATCCCAAGCTCTGGCGCGCGGATCCTCGTCGCGGCCCACCAGGTGCGTCTGCTCCCAGTCGGACCACTTCGCGAGCCAGCCGATGAGATGCATGCCGGGTGCGGGCTGTGCAGCCTCGAGCAACTCGACATAACTCTCAAGAACAAGAGTCACGGCCTTTTGGAGCCTCTTGTTATCGCCCCAGCGCGCAATGCCGGCGAGTGCGACTGCCATGGCATCGGAACTGTTCGACCCAGAGGTGAAAGCCGGTTGTTCGCTCATGACAGCATCGGCACGTTGCCGTGCGGTTCGCCCCTGGCTAGCTGCACGAACGCCTTCATAGGCTCACCGCCCTTCCTTCGTTCGCGAAGCTCCGGCCGAAGTTCCAGCAGTTCGCATCGCCGTAGACGTGATCGCCGATGACTCCGTCAGCGATGGCGCCAATGCTGCATGCAATTGTTGAAGCCGAACTCAGACAAATATCCCTCGCATGCGCATCTTCGATGGTGCTGCCCTGCAGGAGCACCAGGATCTGGTGAAGAGTGCGGGTGCGAACGGCAACGATTTCGAGCACGCATTCCAGCTGCTTGGCGTTGTAGCTTTCCAATTGCCCGCGAAGAGGTGCCGCCGGTGCGGGCGCCATGCGAATCGCATCGACGACATGGAAGACATCGACATCGCCAGCCAAATGACCCGCGAGGGCCTTGACGATTCCCAATGCATGCCGGAGATCGAGATGGACGTTCGGCAAGATGGCATCATGAGTGAGGTTGAGCGCGGCGGTGATCAAAGCCTTGCAATTCAAGTTCGCCGCGACGAACACGCCCTTTTCTTCATCGTCCATGATGTCGAAATCGAAGATGGCCAGGCTCAGCAAACGCTTGGCCATGTCCAGACTGTCGTCGCGCTCGTTCTCGTCGGTGGCTCGCGCTCTTTCGAGCAACTGCATAACGCGTTCGCGCGCTTTGATCGCGGTTGGCCGCCAATCCTCGAGTTGGGCAGAAGAGGTGACTGCGGGTTCGGCGACAGCTGTCACCGCTTTGGCAACAAGAGTTGCCGTTTTTTGTGGGCGCGTGCTAACCTTCGGCATGTGATGTCCTTGCCTTTTTGACGGGGTGGGTCTTCGCAGAAGCCGAAACGCCTGAACTCGTTTCGGCTTCAACTTTTGTGGGTCTTGCGGATACCTTAGCAAGCGCGATCCGATGTGCGCTAGGTTGGCGGCGCATATTTTTTACAGAGCTTCCACCGCAGATTTCGTGTGAGCCCTGTGAGCCCTGAGAGGCTTGGGCCTGCGACCGCCAGGCAGCATTTGAAAGCTGCGATCGATGTCCCGATGGGACCAGCGGGCGGGGCTCTCTTGCAGGCATTCGCTGATGAAGCGCTCGAAGATCCGAGTGATGTCGGCGACGGCGTAGACGGCGTACTGTGACCCCTTCGCTTCTTCGCGATGGTTGCGCACCATGCCGTAGGGCTTGGGGCTCAGAGGCAACTGGCGCACCACCATGTCGACCACCCACGGCGGCAGCGCATACCGCTCGCCCATGCGCTTTTCGATCTTGGTGATGGGTTCGCAGTTTTGTGGGCAGTGGTCCCAGACGCGCGACTCGGCGAGGTCGTCGACGCGGCTCTCGATACGGGCCACGTCCTGCTGCAACTCGATTTGCTTGCGCTCCATTTCGACGAGCGCCTGGGCGCTGGCCAGCAACATTTCGGCCTGAGTGAGCGGCGCATGGGCCTTGTCGCCGAAGTAGCTAGTGACCAGTTTTCGCTGCACGTCCCACGCAAGGTCATCGTTGAACGGCTTGACCAGCATCGTGTAGCCGGCTTCCGTGATGAGGAGTACCTTGCCTGGCGTGCCGCCTTGCGGCCGCGTAAAACCAAGCCGACGAATTTCGTCGGGTTGGTCCAATTCGAAGAAGTCGGTGCCTTCCGCGAAGCGCGCGCGGTGCTCGCGGAAGTTTCGGCCGGCTGTGCCATCGGGGCGCTCGTGCACCTCGTCGACCTGGGCCAGAGTGACCACGCGCGCGCCGCGGTATTCGATCACCCGCAGGTCGGTGCTGTTGATCTTGACGATCTTGCTCACGATTGCTGTCCTTCCGGAGTGGTGGAGGTCTTGCGCTTGCCCTTGAAGGTCGAGCGCAGGCGGTGGAGGATTTCGGCGTTGAAGGTCCGCTCGGCTTCCGTCGCGGCCTCGTGCAAAGCACGGTGCAGATCGGGTGGCACGCGAAGCGCGGTCTTCACGAAGTCTTTTTGTGTTGCCATGTCTTTAAAATGAAGGCGTTGAGAGAATGTACAGTGCCTTGAAAGTGAAGGCAATAGATGACTTCAAATTAGGGATACCATTTCTCCATGGCCACCTCCTATCAAGACGATTACATGAAGACCGCGCTGCGGCTCCCGCGCGACCTCCATGCCAAGCTTCAAGAGTCCGCCACCATGAGTAGCAGGAGCTTGAATGCGGAACTGATAGCGCGGCTTGAGCACACTGCGCAGTGGGAGGCTCGGGCACGCGCCTCTTCTCAAGAAGCAGCAGAAGCAAAAATGGAGATTTCCCGATTGGCTGCGGTTGCTGGCCGCGCGCGATCCGAACTGGAATCGGAGAACGAAAAATTGCGGGGCGATCTGAAGCTGAGTGAGGCTTATCTCGTCGGTGTACGGAACCAATTGAAAGAGCTTCGACTTGAGCGTGATGCGCTTGCAAAGGCGAACTCGCCAGAAGTAGAGTCGCCGAGTGAAATCGCGCTGCTCAGGCAGCTTGCTGATGAGCGCCTGATTCGGGCGAACATTCTGGCCAACCTGAGCACAACCCTTGCCAAGATGGTCCGCAAGGTGGCGAATTTGCTGACTCCGGACCAGCGGGGTCAAGCGCTCGAAGTCTCGGTGTTCGAGGCCGTTGCGGACGGTGTAATCGATGGCGCGGGCGTAGCGATCGCTGACCTGCTTGAGTCGCTGGCCCGCGAACCGGCGCAACCTGCGGCAGGCTCGGAGGCCGCGCTCCAAGCGAAGCGGCAAGAGGAGCTCACGAACCGCAAGTCCTTGGGGCCTCGGTCGCCACGCAAGCCCAAGACCTGACATCACGCCCACCTCCAGACGACGCGCGCGGCCAGACCGAGCAGGAACAAGTTGAACAGACCGACGTCGACCAGCGCACGGCTGACGGTGCGGCCCAGGCGATAGAGCAGGGCGAGCGCGATCACGCGGCCACCGCCTCTCGTGCCGTCGCCTGCAACGCAGCGCGCAGCCGCTTGACCTGCAGCGGGCTGACGAACAGGTCGACATCCTCGGCTTTGGCGTAACTGATGTTGGGCGTGCCGCCCCAGCCGATCTCCAGTAGACGTGTGTCGCCTTCGCCCATCGCCTCGTCGACGATCTCGCGCTCGCGGCGAAGGTTGTAGGCGAAACCTTCCTCGCACCAGCCTGCAGCGTCAACGCCCCAGGCCAACGTCAGCAGCTTCTCCAGCACTTCGGCCGCGCCGGCGGTGGAGCCGTTGGCGTAGTTGTAGGGCGCCTCGAAGAAGACGATGCGCTCCTGCAGTTGGCGATCGCGATCGCACATGGAGGGCGGCAGGCTGACGAAAACGCGGTACAGCGAGTTCATGCGAGCTTCTCGAAAGCGTCGTCAAATTCGCTCTTGCCCAACTCGGCAAGTGTGATGACGCCGCGCACTACCAAGTCACCCTTGGCCTCCGCGTCTGCCTTGCAGTACATCCCCAACATCGCGAGTGCCTGGACAGTGGTTTCGTTGGCTCTGTCGGCGTCCACTTTGTTCGTCGCCGAGAGCACTTTTTCGACCTCCTCAGCGGCGAGGGCCAGCAAACTACACACGCCGAAGCAGGCGTCACTGCCTCCCTGGTGGGCATATGCTTCAAGGACCGCTACGGCTTCGTTCAGATGCGAGCAGGCGTCGACGAAGGCGGAGTTCGGCGAATTGGGGCTCGCCAAGCAGGCGGCAGAGGCTGCGGTGGCCTGGCCGCTCGACGGTCGCGCCGGGAGATCGCCAGCAACCACCGTTAGGTCGAGATCGCTGTGCGCTTTGTCGAGCAGATTGAACGCCTCCTCCAGCAAGTGCTTGACCCCGCCGTCCTGGCACATTGAGACGGCGCCTCCAAGGATCGCCAGCGGCGTGAGCATTTCGTTCCTGGCCCAGTCGACGTCGTCCAGCGTGAACGAAGGTGCGTACAAGCGCGACAGGGCATTGGGGATGAGTCCCTCCACCAGCAGGCTGAGCACCAACTCGACAGGCGCATCGACATCGAGGGAGTCGAGCGCGGCAGAGAGCTTCTGGCGTCCCAATTTGAGATCGGAATTGATGCTGGCGAATCGCTTCCCAAGGACGTTGGGCGACGACTCAAGAATCAGACTCTTCGCTACGACCTTGGTCGCTGCTTTGGAGCTGGGCTTGGCGACGGCTGGGCGTTCCTGCCAAGACTCCATGTCTTCCAAGAGATCCCAAGCGTCACGGACAAGGCGCTCGGCCGCGCAGACCTGTTGTTCAAAGGGGCTGCCAAGCGCGATGCCGGCCAGAGCTTCCAGGATCTGCACCGGATCGCCTAGCAATCGGCCGGCGCTCCCCGCGACATCTTGGTAGATCGGCCCTGGCTCGAGAAGCGCGACAACCTCGGGCAGCATGCGCTCGCCCAGCATCGAGCCAAGGTCGCTGACCGCCTTCTCGGCTCGCGTCTCGCAACGCTGAGCCAGTGTGCTCGCACAGCTGAGCAGCTCGATGGCATCGGCCATCTCACGACGTACCTTGACGGTCGCTTCTTCCCAGGGGGAGCGCGCGGGTCGGACCTTCTTTGCGACTGTGGTGCGCGGCTTGGAGGTGGTGGCGGCGACGAGAGTTTTTGCCTTAGCGGGGTTGCTCGGCAGGACGGTGCTCTCTGTCTCAAGGGCTTCGGCGTAGGTCACTGTGCGCTCCAAGGCCCGGAATGAGCCGATGAAGCGAGTTTAAGCGCATTGCGCAGATAAAATCAAGCGTCGCGCTTCATTTATTTTTCTGCTCGATACCGGCGTGAGGCCTATACCGGCTGGCGGAGACTACCGCCACCACGCACTCGACTCCATCCAGGTCGTCCCTTTCGAGGGTTAGCCGATCTCCGCTGAAAACGACCTCGGCCGAGACTGTTCCGTCGCCCCGTCGAGCGCGAATCTCGATGAGCTTGTCGCCGTCCCGGGTGGGAAGGATGCAGTAGTCGCTGTATTCCGGGTTGCCGTCGCGCTCGATTACCAGGTACTGCCCGTCACGAAGCGATCGGACCGGGCCGTCGCCGCGAATTCGGACTGCATATCCGTTAAAGACGCCAGAACCAAGAATGAAGCCGCCCGCTTGAGAGCGGTCGATCACGAACTCTTCGCGGTCGACGCGTACAGTGCCCTCGACAGGCAGCGCGTCGATGTTCCCGCCTCTTCCGTCGAACTCGAACCCATGACCCGGTACGCGCTTGTCCGGACCCAGGGGCGGATGGGGAGTATCCATCCAGCCTTTGGGCTTTTCGTGAGCGAGTTCCAGTCGACGGGCCATCTGGTCGCCCATCTGCCGTGGCCGGCCAGTTTTCTGGTCGAGGGCTCCATTCCTGATCTGGCTCAAGTACACGGAGGTGGTGCCTGCCTTGCCCGCGACTGTTTCGAGCGTGCCCGAGTCGGCAACTAGTAGCTCGAGGTTCTCTAGACGAATTTCGCCAATAGTTTTCATGTCCATGAGTTTCGTTGGTCTCAATTAAGCGTGGCAATACGCGATACGCTTGCTTAATTACGCGATACGCTTAAGATGTGGGCATGCAACTTAGCGAATACGTGGACCAGGCCCACGGGAGACAGACGGCGCTCGCAGCAGCGATCGAAAGTCAGCCTCAACTCGTTTGGCAATGGTCGCGCGGCGTTCGCCGTGTCCCCGCCGAAAAATGCCCACTGATCGAGCGGGCGACCAAAGGCGCCGTTCGTTGCGAAGACCTGCGCCCCGATGTGGCGTGGGATGTCCTGCGCTTGCAGGCGGGTAGCGATGCCGAGGCGCCGGACATGGCAGCAGAGCCTAAGCCGGCGAAAGAGGGTGCCTGACATGCGCAGCACCAAGAAGACGGGCAACGCGCCGAGTCGATATTTCGCCGGTGACGCTTTAACCGGCGAGATTCTTACGCCATCCGAGGCGCGACAAGTGCTTCCCCGGCAGAGATCGAATCTCCAACTGGGGCAATCTGCAGCAGCCACTCGCACTTCGTCGGTTCGCGGTCTTGCCGAAACGTCCGGGATACCACTCGGTACGCCATCTGCGGAAAGCCGGGGAAGCTGACCATGTCCCCGACCAACAAGTTGCATGTGAATATGTGCCCGGCCTCGGGCAATGAACCCATGGCTTTCGCAGCAGCAATGTGCTGTTCGCCCATCCAAAAGCTGATTGGCATTTCGTCTGCCCCCCGCGGGGTCCGTGTTGTGGGACTCGGACTCTACCCCCCGAGGGGGCGGGCACCCTTGCGTCTCCATCAGTGTCGCCCGCCTGCGCGCAAGGCGAGCGCCGTCGGGGGCCGCGTCGACACGCGCTTTGTGCTGAACGCTCGGAACCGGATGTGCAGAACGCGTTCATGCACCGACATCTGCAGGTGTCCGGTATCCAGCGCAGTGACCGCGAGTCCGTCGGTGTTGATGTTCGTGCTCGAGCGCATGCAGCTCGACTCGTGCAAGACGGTGCCTGATGCGTGGGGCAGGGCGGGGACGGGTTCGTGGTTCGGCTCGAAGTGCGGTGTGTTCATGGGTTCGTATTCGACTTTTTTTTGTCCGAATGAACGAGACATGACGGGACAAATGAATTGCAGGGAGGCGAATCGATGATCCAGCACGAGCTTCCTGCGCGGCCGCAGATGCACGCGATCGACCTGGCGTTGATCGCCCGGCAGCCCAGCATGACCAAGGCGCTGCAGCTCTGCCAGACGTTGAGTGGGCTGGAGGACAAGGCCTTCACTGGGCCCAGCGGCATCGTGAAGGACACCGCGCAGTGGTCGCGGATCATGAATTCGGGCCAGCACAACTTCCCGCAGGACCAGCTGAATCTTTTCATGGACAAGGCCGAGAACGAAGCGCCCCTGCTGTGGCTGCTGCATTCCCGCGGCTACGACCTCTCGATGTTGCGCAAGCTCGAAACCGAAACGGAGCGCCAGCTGCGCGTCGAGCGCGAGACCAATGTGAAGCTGAAAGAGCGCCTGCGCTACGCCGAGTCGATGTTGATGGGCAAGGCCACCGCGTGAACCCTATCACCTACATGGCGCACTTCGCCTACCACCTTCTGCGCCAGCGCTCACTGCCGGTCGCTTTCAACGAGATGGCCCGCGAGCGGCGGGCATGGAGCAAACGATGAGCTTTCCCAACACATGGCGCGATGGCATCGACATCGCCTGCGATCCCGAGATCTTCGCCCAGGCCCTGCAGACCTGGAGCGAGGCCGCCGATCAACCGCTGGCCCCAGCCGGCAGCAAGCGCGGGCCCGGGCTCTATCTCACCGACATTCCGATCAATCGTTCGGGCCTGGCCACGACCGCATTCTTGAAGCGCGCTGGCGTAACGGCGCCGCAGGCTTACCTGTGGCGCGTGATGCACTTCTTCGAGGTTCTGGAAGCCGCAGCGGCGCACGGGCTCAGCGACCATGTACGCGAAGACGAGATCAGCTGCGCGCTCGTTTCGGCGGCGGCTGCGGCCAACATGCATTTCGGTGACGGTCCTGTGTTCGACATGGAAGACGTAAACCGTCGTGTGCGCGAATTCGAAGCGATGGAAGTCACCGCGGGCGCCGCGCTGCGGAAGGGCGGCGTGGAATGAACGATCGGCCGTTGCCACTTACGCCTGCAGATTGCAACCTGCAGGACTTCGAGCACATGCAGTTGTACGTGCGCCGGCTGCGCGACTCAAGGTTCGCCTCGCACACGTCCGGCGATGGTTTCCGCGCAGGCCTGCTGCTCTGGTCGGCGTCCTGGCACCAGTTGCCCGCTGCATCAGTCCCGAACGACGACATCGAACTTGCACAGCTCACCGGCTATGGCCGCGTGGCGGGCGAGTTCATCAAGGTCCGGGCGGAGGCGCTCTATGGCTTCGTCCTGTGCTCAGACGGCCGCTGGTATCACCCGATCGTGGCCAAGACGGCGCTGGGTGCCTGGGAGCAGAAGCTGGCTTACGGCTACAAGAAATTCGCGGATCGGTTGCGGAAAGAGTTCAAAGCGAAGAGCATCCCCGCTGATGAGATGCCGCCGATTCCATCGCTGGAGCAGTGGAAGCATCTCCACTTTCCGGCGACGGCGCAGTTCGAAGCGCTGGAAACTTCGCCGACAGCGCCAGCTTTTCCGCTGGAAAGCTCTGGAATTCCATCGGAAGAATCTGGAACTGCTCTGGAAAAGAGGATCGCGACAGGTTCGCGCGAGAGATTTCCGCCGGAAAAGCCAGATTTTCCTCTGGAAGAGTTCAAACTTTCCGGTGGAACAGTTTTGGAATTCCAGCGGAAAACGCTCTTAGAGGGAGAGGGAGAGGGAGAGGGATATATAAATACCCCCCTTACCCCCCAAGGGGGCAAGCGCGGCCGATCGCGGAAACCGACCGAAGAGCCGTCAGAGTTCGTCGCCTTCTACGCCGCCTATCCGCGAAAGGTCAGCAGGCAGGCGGCGCTGAAGGCATGGCTGGACCTGAAGCCCGATCCTGCTTTGCAGGCGACGATCATGGCCGCCTTGGCATCGCAATGTCCGCATCTCGACTTCCGAGAGGGCGGTCGATTCATCCCCCATGCGTCGACTTGGCTCAACCAAGGCCGGTGGGCGGATGAGCTTCGGCCCGCAGCTTCAGCAGTCGGTGCCGGTGTTGTGGGCGTCGAGCGGAAGCCGTGGGAGGGGGCGAAATGAATCTGCCGTACCCTCGCAATGCAGCGCCCATCGTCGAGGCGCGCATGAAGGGCATGAAGCCCGCAGGCCCGCTGATCGTGGTGATGACCGACCGATACCAGCGGCTGCCCGACGATGCGCATGTCTTCGTGGATGCCGGCCAGGCGTATCGATGGGATTGGGCCCGCGGTCTGGACAACGCCGTGGTCGTGGTCGAGGCTGCGACAAGGCTTGGATCGCTGCTCGTCGATCTGGCAGGTAGCGGCGTGCTGCAGCTCGACGTGGTGGATGCCGAGCGCGTCATCGGGTGGATGGTGTGCTCCGCCGAGCCGCTTCGCACCGTACGCTGGCCGAAATCGCAAGCGGTCGACTGGCTGGGTGACGGCAGCTGGCATGCGGGGCTCGCACGCGCCAAGGCAGAGTGCGAGACGCGGATGGTGGGTAAATGGAGGTACGCGGCGTGAACTTCATTCCCGACACCATCGACCTGTCCGCCTACATGGACACTCCCGACTTCAGGGCCCAGGTGCGCAGTGCTGCCGACTATCGCGAGGCTGTGCGCGAGAAGCTGCGCATCAACCCCAGTGGCCAGCAGGAGTACGGCTCGCAGATCCTGATCGACAAGGCGCGCAATACGATCTATTTCAAGCCGAAGCACGTCACCGCATGGGTTGGCTACAACGGCCACCGAAAGAGCATGTTCACCAGCCAGGTCGCGCTCGACATGGCGGTGCAGGGCGAGAAGGTGCTGATCGTCTCCCTCGAAATGGACCCCGACGAGACCCTGGCGCGCATGACGCGTCAGGCAACTGGGGCGGCCGTGCCGGCGGATCGGATCATGGATCGGTTCTACGATTGGTCGAACGAACGCATCTGGCTGTTTGACCACATCGGCACGATTTCGGTTGATCACGCCTTCGCGCTGTGCCGATACTTCGCCGAGCAGCACGGCGGCACGCATGTGTTCCTCGACTCGATGATGATGATTTGCGCCAGCGAGGAAAAGCTGGACGAGCAGAAGAAGTTCTCTACCGGCCTGATACGGCTCGCGCAGGAGACCGGTCTTCACGTCCACGTCATCACGCACTGTCGCAAGCCCGCCAGCGCGCAGGGCGACACCAAGGTTCCGACCCGCTACGAGATCCGGGGCTCGGGCGCAATCAGCGACCAGGCGCACAACGTCATCGCGGTCTGGATGAACAAGGCGAAGTACGAGCGCCTCGAAGAGAACCCGAACGACCTTGACGCCCAAGCCGAGCCTTGCGCGATCGTCAAGGTCGACAAGCAGCGCGGCAGCAAATGGGAAGGAAAGCTTGCTCTCTGGCACCACGAGGCCAGCCTGCGCTTCTGCGGTGACCGCACCACGCCGGTCGAGCCGTACCACTTCCTCTCCGAGTTCTCAACACAAGACCATGAGGTTTCGTATGAACCTGACCACTTTGGTGGATAGCAGCGCCAGATATGCGCCGGCGCTTTATCCCAACGATGACGTAATCAGTATGGCCGTGGAGAAGATGTGCTCCGGAATGCCGGTGGATCTTTTTTTGAAAGGAAGCGCATGATGCACAACGACAGCACCGCGATCCTTGACGATCTCCTGAGTCGTTGGCACTCCTGGGCCAAGAACTACATTCCTATTCCGCAGTGCGGGGCGGACCCGATGTTCCGGAACGTGAAGGTCGCGAAGACTTGGGACACAACTTCGGATGCGTTTGATGACGAACTGAACAATCGGATCATGGAGGCGATCGACTTCCAGGTGAGCGAGATGCCTGACCAGCCGCCGGATCGTGGTTACCGCAGCGCCATTTACTCTCTCGCACGGAACCTTGCGACAGGGCGCAGCGTGTGGCTCAGCCCACGGTTGCCCAAAGATCCAGTCGAACGCGGCATCCTTGTCGTTGAGGCGCGTAACATGCTCACGCGCCGCCTATTGGTGGCAGGAGTAATGTGATGCAGGTTTACCAACTGGACAATGGTGATCTGAATTACTGGGTGGCCCAGTCCCTTGAGCTGCGTGTTGTGCCTTTGGGCGACGGCTGGGCAATGGAGGCCAGTCCATCGACTCTCTGGAGCCCACGCAGCGACTGGCGTATCGGCGGTCCGATCTTGCATGAACAGAAGGTCTCTGTGATCTACGTGAAGAATGCGGAAGGATGCAAGGCCGAGTGCCACATCTACAGATCCCGGGAGCGACCGCCGCATAGGGTAGGGAGGCAATGGGGCGATGATCCATTGCAAGCCGGACTCCGGGCGCTTGTGCATGCCGTGCACGGGGAAGAAGTCGAATCTCCCTTGCAGCACTTCGAAAATTTGTTGTAGTATCCGCTCCGGACGCCGTAGGTGCGCCCAAAAAAGCCGCCCAGCGTTAAAGCTCGGCGGCTTTTCTATTGCTTAAGTTGTATTGCTGGGCGCCTAGGCAAGGAGCATCTTCAGCGTCCCCCAAACGCCGAGGAGTTGCTATGAGTTTCAGTGTGCCATCGGGATCGCCCCCCATCTATAGCGAGGAGCATCTCCTCGGAGAGGATGTCTTCTTTCTGGTGTCGATGTTGAACGGAAAATTTCTCACCCCTGGGGCGAGAAATTCCGACCCAATCACCGCGCTTGGTGATCACGGGGGCAAGGAGCAACTCTTTCAGTTCGTGCGACATCCAGATGGCGTAGTCAAGATCTGGAACCTTGCCTTCGGAGCTTTTGTAAGTGCCGTGGGTGACAAGTGGCCGTTGCAGCCGAGAGTTGGCGACGAGGATTGGAGTCACTTTGCATTGAAAGTCATTCCCCCGAACGGACAGCTGACTATTCGTTGCCTTCATCCGATCGCTGCTAGTGGGCCGTGGGTGTCTGTGCCGCTGAACTATCCCGAAGATGCCCGAATTCGCGTGTGCGAAGTTGCGCCGCGCGAGAAAAACAGCTATTTCCAACCCTATGCGCCTAAGAGTCTTGGCCCCGTTGACGCCGACCTCAGCGGCTTCATCCGAAAGGGGCGTTGCCCGGAGCCCGTTAATTTGGGTTAGCGCCATCGTCGAGCTTGACCCGGCGTTCTACTGACCTCGGACTCTCCGCCGAGAGTTTGCCCGGGCGGCCGGAAGACTTCGACGGGAAGGTGTTCCCAGAATTTCCCAAGCCGCCCGCCAAGGCGGCTTTTTCGCTTCTGCGGTCAGCCGCAACCCCAACCCGCATGCATGGAATCGGAGCCCGGCACATCGCCTGGACCGGAAGTCCGCGCGCGCCGGTAGAAGGCAACACCACCATGACCACCGTTCGAGCCAAGTTCAAGGTGCAGAGCGTCACCGAGTCCGAGGGCGGCCTGAAGACGGCCAACCTCACGCCTGTCACCAGCGGCAGCCCGGAGAACGAGAAGTTCTTCAAGTGGACGCCTGGCGGGCAGATCCAGCTGGGGACCATCAACCCTGGCGCGGCAGAAGAGTTCCGGCCGGGCCGCGAGTTCTACATCGACTTCACGCCTGCCGATGCGGCTGCCGAGCGAGCAGCCACCGGCGGCGGCTAAACACCGGCAGGGCCCGCTGCAGCGCTCAATGCGTCTGCAGTGGCTAAGTGGGCAAGCGCCCAGCCTGGCCAGTGCCTCGTTCCGATAGGCGGCTTTCCTCGCCCCCGACTCATCCCTGAACGTGACAGGGCGCCGCGCGGGTAAACGCGGCGAGTCTCCTGCGACTGCGCCACCGTCATCACGGGTCCGCGCGAACGGCGGCCGCCCAGCGGTGACCACCACCGTAGCCCGATGGGCGACAACATCGAGAGGCCACCACCATGGGACGTCCATCAAACCTCACACCGCGACAGTGGGACAACCTCATGGGGCGCCTTCTCAAAGGGGAGAAGGCAGCCGACCTCGCCCGCGAATACAAAGTTTCGAAATCCTCAATTTCGAATCGAGTTTCGAAACGGGTTGAAACCGTCAAAGCGGTTGCCAGCAAGGTTTTGGAGGCAGACCAAGCGCTGAAGGAGTTGCCGGTTGCCGACCAAGTCGCTGCCATGACGCTGATCGACGACTTGAAGGCTATCAGCACGCACATGGCGGGCGCCGGAAAGTACGCAGCAGCAAGCGCGCACAGGCTGTCCGGAATCGCCCACGGCCTGGTGCAGAAGATCGACGATGCCCAGCCGGAGAAGACCCTCGCAGAACTGCAGCGCTTCGGCGCCATGACCAAGCTGGCGAACGAAGCCAGCCATATCCCCATCGGCCTGCTCGCGGCCAATCGGGATCTGGTGAAGGTTGCCCAGAAGGAAGCACCCGTTCTGCCGGTGAAGGTTGTCATCCAAGTGGAAGATGCAAGCGTCCCCGAAACTTAATCGGCCGCAGGCGAAGTTCCTCGCCCTCCCGCACAAGTTCAGGGCCTTCGTCGCTGGCTTCGGCAGCGGCAAGACGTTCGTCGGCGGCGCTGGCCTGTGCCAACATGCATGGGAGTGGCCGAAGGTCAACAGCGGCTACTTCGCGCCAACCTACGCGCAGATCCGGGACATCTTCTACCCGACCATCGAGGAGGTTGCCTTCGACTGGGGCTTCTCGACCGACATTCACGAGAGTAACCACGAGGTGTCGCTGTACGCGGGCACCCAGTACCGCGGCACCATCCTTTGCCGCTCGATGGAGAAGCCCGGCGAGATCGTCGGCTTCAAGATCGGTAAGGCGCTGATCGACGAGCTCGACGTCATGAAGGCGGCCAAGGCAGAAACGGCCTGGCGCAAGATCATCGCCCGCATGCGCTTCGTGCAGGACGGCATGAAGAACGGCATCGACGTCACTACGACGCCCGAGGGCTTCAAGTTCGTCTACCAGCAGTTCGTGAAGCTGGTGCGCGAGAAGCCGCACTTGGCCCATCTGTACGGCATGGTGCAGGCCAGCACCTTCGAGAACGGCAAGAACCTCCCCGAGGATTACATCTCCTCGCTGATGGCCAGCTACCCGCCTCAGCTGATTTCGGCCTACATCCGCGGCCAGTTCACCAACCTGACCAGCGGCAGCGTCTACCCGAACTTCGACCGGAAGCTGAACCACACGCCAGAGAGCATCAAGCCCGGCGAGGCGCTGCACATCGGGATGGACTTCAACCGATTGAACATGACGGCGGTCGTCAGCGTGATCCGCGACGGCCTGCCGCTGAGCCTGGCGGAGATCACCAAGGGGCGCGACACCCCGGACATGGCGCGGATCATCAAGGAGCGCTACGTCGACAAGAACCACGCGGTGACCATCTACCCGGACGCGAGCGGCCAGAACGGCAGCAGCAAGAACGCAACGGAGTCGGACTTCACGATCCTCAAGGCGGCCGGGCTGACGCTCTCGGTGAATCCGTCGAACCCGGCGGTGATGGACCGCGTGCTGACCGTCGATGCGATGACGCTGAATGCCGAGGGCGCGCGGCGCTGGAAGGTGAACACCGACGCTTGCCCGGTGCTCACCGAGGCGCAGGAACAGCAGGCCTGGGGCGCGAATGGCGAGCCAGACAAAAGCACCGGACACGATCACCCGAACGACGCGATCGGCTACTTCCTGGTGAAGCGCTACCCCATCGTGAAGCGCACTGCGGAAGTCACCCCGCTCCGAATGTAAGGAACGCCGCATGGCCCTCAAAGTACAAGATCAGAGCCCGGAAGTGGAGGCGATGGCGGCCAACTGGCCTGTTGCCGAAGCCCTTCTCGGCGGCACCGCTGCCATGCGCGCCGCGGGGAAGGCATACCTTCCCCAGTGGCCGAACGAAGAACCGGAGAGCTACAAGACGCGCCTGGGCGTTGCTACGCTGTTCCCGGCTTTCGGCCGCACCATCGGCGTGATGAGCGGCAAGCCGTTCTCCAAGCAGCTGACGCTGGCTGACGATGTGCCGGCGAAGATCAAGACCTGGTGCGACGACGCCGACCAGCAGGGCAACAACCTGCACACGTTCTCGGCCGGCGTCATGGCCGAGGCGCTGGGCTTTGGGCTCTGCGGTGTTCTGGTGGACTACCCGCAGGTCGGCGAGGACGTGAAGACGCAGGCCGACGAGAAGAAGGCCGGCGTGCGCCCATACCTTGTGTTCGTTCGGCACGCGCAGATCCTGGGCTGGAAGAGCCAGCGCGCCGCCGGCGCCACTCGCCTGACCCAGCTGCGCATCGCCGAGACGAAGGAAGTGCCGGACGGTGAATTCGGCGTCAAGGAAGAGCCTCGCGTGCGGGTGCTTGAGCCCGGCAAGTGGGCGGTGTACATGCCCGGCGCGAAGAAGGAAGACGAATGGGTGCTGGAAACCGCAGGCACCACGACTCTCGATGTCATTCCGTTCGTCCCCTTATACGGCAAGAAGCTCGGCTTCATGTGCGGCGTCAGCCCGCTGCTCGACCTCGCGCACCTGAACGTGAAGCACTGGCAGAGCCAGAGCGACCAGGACACCATCCTGCACGTGGCGCGTGTGCCGATCCTGGCCATGATCGGTGCCGATGACAGCTCAAACCTGACGGTCGGCGCCTCGACGGCAGTGAGGCTGCCCCTGAACGCGGACATGAAGTTCGTGGAGCACACGGGTGCGGCCATCAGCGCCGGCGAAACCTCGCTGGAGAAGCTTGAAGCCCAGATGGTGCAGACCGGCGCGGAGTTGCTGGTCATCAAGCCTGGCGAGCAGAAGTCGGCCACGCAATCGAACAACGACGCCGAGGCTAACAAGAGCGACCTGCAGCGCATCACCGAGAACGTTGAAGACGGCCTCGACCAGGTGCTGCAGCTGATGGCGATGTGGGCCAAGGAGCCGCAGGGCGGAAGCGCCAACCTCTTCAAGGATTTCGGGGCTGGCAGCCTGAGCGATGCCAGCGCGCAGCTGATCCTGGGTCTGCAGCAGGGCGGCCTCATCACGAAAGAAACGGCGCTGCGCGAATACCAGCGCCGCGGCACCCTGGCGGCGGACATCGACCCCGAGACAGAGCTGGAGGCTGTCGCTGAAGAAGGCCCGGCGCTCGGGACGATGGAAGATCCGAACATTGACCCAGTGACCGGTCTGCCGAAGAAGCCTGATCCGGCCGCAGCCTGATGGCCACCGTCAACGATCTGCTGCTGGACGCTGAGACCGACCATGCCGTCAACCTGCAGCAGTACAGCGCCGGCGTTGTGCGGCGCATCATTGCCATCCTGAATCGAAGTGACGCGCAGATTGCCTCGGCGCTCATCCAGGCGCTCGGCCACGTCGACGCCACTTCATTCACTGTCGAGCGGCTGGAAGTGCTGCTCGGCTCAGTCCGGGCTTTGAACGCAGAAGCCTACGCCGCCATCGGCCGAGAGCTACCGCAGGAGATGCGAACGCTGGCTGCCTACGAGGCGAATTACCAGCTTGATTTGTTCCAGGCGACCATCCCTCAAGCTGTGCAGGCTCGGTTTCCCATTCGGGCGATCAGCGTTGAGCAGGCCTATGCGGCTGCGCTGAGCCGCCCCTTCCAAGGGCGCCTCCTGCAGTCCTGGGCGGGCGCCATCGAACCGACGCGCATGCAGCAGATCCGGAACACCGTGCGAGACGGCTTCCTGCAGGGCAAGACGACCGGCCAGATCATCCAGGCGGTGCGCGGCACTCGGGCGAAGGGCTACAGCGACGGGATCCTGAACCGAGGCCGCATCGAGGTCGAGGCGGTCGTACGAACGGCAGTCAGCCACACGGCGGCCGCGGCGCGCGAGGAGTTCTACCAGGCGAACACCGACGTGATCGCCTCCCTGAAATGGGTTTCCACGCTGGACACGCGCACGAGCGAGATGTGCAGGATCCGCGACGGCAAGCAGTACTCGACCGATCACAAGCCGGTCGGGCACTCGGTCCCATGGCTGCAGGGCCCCGGCAGGCTGCACTGGCGCTGCCGATCGAGCAGCGCGCCGATTACGAAGAGCTTTCGGGAACTCGGGATCGACATCGACGAGCTTGCGCCGACCGAGCGAGCCAGCATGGACGGCCAGGTGCCGGCGGAGATGAGCTACGGCGACTGGCTGCAGAAGCAGTCGGCCAAGCGGCAGGACGAGGTTGTAGGCCCGACACGTGGCGCGCTGATGCGCCAGGGCAAGATGCCCTTCGACAGCTTCTACACGGCGCGCGGCGAGTGGATCGACCTGGACACTCTGCGCGCACGGGACGCGGTGGCATTTAAGAGGGCAGGGCTCTAAAATAGGGCGAATGTGGAACCTCATTCCTCGCCTGCCACGGCGCGCACCGATCAAGCCGGCGCGCGCATGGTTCTGGGTCTACAAGGACGCCAACGGCTGCACACTTCGAGTCGCGGCCGAGACCGAGGAGACGCCGGTAATGGGACGCTCTTGGGGTCTGCCCAGTAAGCAACTGCTGAATGTGGACGCCGAAGGCTGGCCAGTCAGGTGAAACTTAAGCTCGTTCCCGCGGCCACGCCGTCTCCAGCCGAGAAGGTCCGCCAGCGCGTGCGCGCGATGCCCAAGCCGGCCGCCATGCTGCAGTGCAACCGCTGCGGCGGCCGAGAATTGACCGAAACCCGTACCGGCGTGATGCTGAAGAACGGAA
This sequence comes from Variovorax paradoxus, assembly GCF_018614875.1. GTDB lineage: Bacteria > Pseudomonadota > Gammaproteobacteria > Burkholderiales > Burkholderiaceae_C > Variovorax > Variovorax paradoxus_I. The sequence continues at coordinate 50,358 of NZ_JAGGNW010000009.1, forward strand.
AACCCACCGGTGGCACCAAGCAGTTGTACTGCACCGCCTGCCTCCTCAAAGGTGATCGCGTCCTGATCGCCTGACCTGAACACCGGCCGCAAGGCCACAAGACAACCCGCCCCGGGCAGCCGCGGCGGGTTTTTTCATGCCCAAAACGCGGATGCGGAGTAGGGCGCACCGGACCGGATGGTCCCTTCCGAACCGAGGGCGGATGCCCAAGGAAACAGCAAACTCAACCATGAAACTGAAACTCACCCCCGAAGGTCACGCCGTTGTTCAAGACGGCAAGCCGGTCTACGAAACCGACGATGGCAAGGAAGTCGCATTCGACGCACCTGGCACTGTCGCGACGATCTCTCGCCTGAACGGCGAGGCCAAAGGTCACCGCGAGCGCGCCGAGGCGGCCGAGGCAAAGCTCAAGCCGTTCGAAGGCATCACGGACGCTGCCGCCGCCATCAAGGCGCTGGCGACGGTCAAGAACCTTGACGACAAGAAGCTGGTGGATGCCGGCGAAGTCGAGAAGGTCAAGACCGAGGCAATCCGTGCCGTCGAAGAGAAGTACGCACCGATCGTGAAGGAAGTCGAGACGCTCAAGGGCTCGCTCTACTCCGAGAAGATCGGCGGCGCGTTCGCGCGCTCGAAGTTCATTGCCGACAAGGTCGCCATCCCGGCCGACCTGGTGCAGGCGAGCTTCGGCAGTCGCTTCAAGATCGAAGACGGCAAGGTCGTGGCCTATGGCGCAGACGGGAACAAGGTGTATTCGAAGGCAAGCCCCGGCAACGCGGCCGACTTCGAGGAAGCCCTGGAAATCCTCGTCGACCAATACCCGCACAAGGCTTCGATCCTCAAAGGGTCGGGTGCCAGCGGCGGCGGCTCAGGTGGCAGCAATCCTGGTGCTGGCGGCAAGAAGACCATCACCCGTGAGCAGTACGACAAGATGGACCCCGCAGCGAAAGCAGCGACGGCCCGGGACGCGAACACTGTGATCACGGACTAAACCCTTTCCTCGCAATACTCCCCGGGCCGCCATGAGCGGCCCTTTCCATTTCTGAAAGGCCAATCATGGCAAACACTCTCACCGGGCTCATCCCCACCATCTACAACGCGCTGGACGTGGTCTCGCGGGAGCTCGTCGGCTTCGTGCCGGCCGTGTCTTCGGACATGACCTATGACCGCGCCGCGGTTGGCCAGACGGTCACCTCGCCGGTCGCTCCGGCCGCCACCGCAAGCGACATCACGCCAGCCGTGACGCCGCCGAACGACGGCGACCAGGTCATCGGCAAAGTCGACATGACCATCACCAAGGCTCGCCGCGTGCCGGTGCGCTGGAACGGCGAAGAGAAGCGCGGCCTGGACAACAACGGTGCCAGCTTCAACGTCATCTTCCGCGATCAAATGGCCCAGGCCATGCGCGCACTGGTTAACGAAGTCGAAGCCGACTTGGCCGCCCTGCACATCGCTGCATCGCGCGCCTACGGCACGGCCGGCACCACGCCGTTCGCGACCAACCTGGCGGACCCTGCGCAGATGCGCAAGATCCTGGCCGACAACGGTTCGCCCATGGGTGACCTGCAGTTGGTGATCGACACTTCGGCCGGCGCCGCGATGCGCACCCTCGCGCAACTGACCAAGGCCAACGAAGCCGACGACACGTCGCTGCTGCGCCGCGGGGTGCTGCTCGACATCCATGGCTTCGCGATCCGCGAGTCGGCCCAGGTGAAGACCTCGGTCGCCGGTACCGGTGCGAGCGCGACGACCAACACCGCAGGCTATGCCATCGGTGCCACGGTCATCACCCTGGCCTCGGCTGGCACCGGCACCATCGTTGCGGGCGACGTGATCACCTTCGCGGGTGACACGAACAAGTACGTGGTTGCCTCCGGCGACGCGGACGTGTCCAACGCCGGCACGATCACGCTGGCCGCTCCTGGCCTGCGCAAGGCGCTGGCTGCTTCGGCTGTGGCGATCACCGTCGTGGCTGCCGCTGCCCGGAACATGGCCTTCGCCCGCTCGGCCATCGCTCTCGCCACCCGCGCGCCGGCTCTGCCCCCGCAAGGTGACAGCGCCGTCGACCGCCAGATCGTCACGGACCCGGTGAGCGGCCTGTCGTTCGAAGTCGCGATGTACCCGCAGTACCGCCAGATGCAGTACGAGGTGTCGCTCGCCTGGGGCGTCGCGGCGGTCAAGCCGGCGCACATGGCCATCCTGCTCGGCTAATCCCGAGCGGCCCGGGGCTTCGGCCTCGGGCTTTCTCTCAACTCCGGAGAACCACCATGAAGACCATCAAGATCAAGCCCTCGCACGAAAGCCAGGGCGATTTCGTCCTCATCAACGAAGAGGACTTCGACCCTTCGAAGCACGTCCTGCTGGACGGTGCCGCACCCGACGCGGGCGGCGAGAAGGCGATGACCGCGGCCGAGCTCAAGGAAGCGCTGACCGCCAAGGGCATCGACTTCAAGGGCAACGCCAGCAAGGCCGACCTGCAGGCGCTGCTGGACGGTGCCGCACCCGACGCCTGAACGCATGAGCGAAGCGCCTGAACAGGGCGTTTCCCTCAGCGCTCCGAAAGCCACCCCATGACCCTCATCGTCGAAGACGGCACCGGCAAGGCAGATGCCGAGTCGTATTGCTCGGTTGCGTTCGCCACCACCTACCACGCCGCCCGCGGAAACGCCGCCTGGGGTGCGCTCGCCACCGACGCGCTCAGGGAGCAGGCGCTGCGGCGCGCCACCGACTTCATGGTCGAGGTCTACCGCAGCCAATGGGCCGGGACGCGGCTGACGGTGGCGCAGGCGCTGGACTGGCCCCGGTACGACGTGCCGATGCGCGACGCGCCCGGCGGCTACGGATCCTGGCCAGCCTTCTACCCGCAGGACGACGTGCCGGTCGCCGTGCAGCGCGCGTGCGCCGAGCTGGCCCTGCGCGCGGCCAGCGTCCCACTGGCGCCCGACGTCGGCGCCCAGGTGACCGAGAAGAAAGTCGGCCCCATCGAGATCAAGTATGCCGAAGGCACGCGGCAGAGCACCTTCTTCCGTGCCGCAGACCTGCTGCTGCGCCCGTTCCTGATCAACGGCGGCGGCTCCATGATTCCGGTGGTGCGCGCATGAAGCAATTTCGGGCCTACGCTGATGCATGGCGGGGCGTGCGCTACGCCTACGTTCAGGTTCGAGTACTGCCCACGCGCAAGGCGATGTGTGCCGACATCGACGAATGTGGCTTCGGGCCCAGCGCTGGCGCCCACGGCCAATGCTCGGGGCTCACGCACTACAACCGAGCTGGCCGTATCACAGGCCGCTTCGCCTGCATCTGGCTCAACGCTGAAGACCTGAAGGCCAATGCTTCCGAGATCGTGACGCATGAGTGCGTGCATGCTGGTATGCGCCACATGGCGAACCACAAGCTCAATGTCCACGCCGGCGGCTCTGATTGCGGCTCGTGCGGCGAGAACGAGGAAGCACTGGCTTACACAGTAGGCAGCCTCACGAAGCAGATCAACAACCGTCTGCACAAGCTCGGAGTGTTCGCCTGATGGCCTTCTACGACGAACTGGCGGCTGTGGCCGACGAACTGCTGACCGAGTTCGGCGCGCCCGCCGTGCTCACGCGCGTGACACCGGGCGCCTACGATCCGACCACCGGCGGCACGACGGGCGACGTCACAACCACGTGGACCGGCACCGGTGCCAAGTTCGGCTACGAGCAGGATGCGATCGACGGAACGCTGATCCGGCAGGGCGACCAGCGCGTCTACTTGAGCACTTCCGGCATCGTGAACCCGCAGACGGGCGACACCCTGACCATCGGCGGCATCGTCTACAACGTGGTCGCCTCGCGGCCGCTGCAGCCGGCGCTGGTGTCGGTCCTGTTCGAGGTGCAGGTCAGAGGGGTGCTCCCGTGACCACCTTCGCCGTACAGCTGTCGGAGTTCGCCAAGAAAGCGGGCGCCAATGCCGACCTGGTCGTGAAGAAGGTTGCCATCGACATCCTGGCGCGCGTGGTGATGCGGAGTCCCGTCGACACCGGCCGCTTCCGCGGGAACTGGCAATTGACGGTTGGCGCGCCGGCGAGCGGCAACCTGGCGACCGAGGACAAGGGCGGCGCGTCGACGGTCAACGCCGGCACCGCGGCGCTGGCCAGCTTTCAGGTGGGGCCGACCATCTTCATCACGAACAACCTCCCGTACGGGCCTCGCCTCGAATACGAGGGCTACTCGAAGCAAGCTCCCTCTGGCATGGTGCGCGTTACGGTGTCCGAATTCGAAGGCCTGATCCGCAAGGCGATCGGCGAGGTGAACGCATGAGCGAGAAGTTGATCCGCACCCTCTACGAAGGGCGCCTGAAGACATGGGCGGCCGCGCGCGTGCCGGCTCTAGTGGTCGCATGGGAAAACGTCACGATGACGCCCCCGACCGGCGCCTACCTGCGCGCTTTCCTGCTGCGCGGCGACACCACGAGCCGAGACCTCGCAGGCGACAACCGGCACCGCGTCGGCGTGTTCCAAGTGAGCATCAGCTGCCCACCGAATGCTGGGCCCGGCGCCGGCGAGAGCATCGCAGCCGAGCTCGACACCCTCTTTCCGATGAATCTGGTGCTGACCAGCGGGTCGTTCTCGGTGACACAGACCTCTCCGCTTCGCACGCGGCCGGCAATCGTCGACCCCGACCGCTACACGGTGCCCGTCGACTTCGAATACCGGGCCGACACATACCCCACCTGATTTCTCTCCCGCCCTTTCGTGGGCTTCTGCAACCTGGCCGCCGATGAGCGGCCTTTTTCATTTCCGAAAGGGCATCCGCCATGTCTTCCTACTTTCCCAACAAGACGATCCTGTCGATCAGCAGCGGCTTCGACGCTGCCAAGACCGTGTCGGCCATCACCAATGCCAACCCAGGCGTTGCGACGTCGGCCGCGCACGGCTATGCCAATGGCGACATCCTGCTGGCATCGTCCGGCTGGACGGATCTGAACGACCGCCCTGTCCGCGCCGCGAACATCGCGACGAACACGTTCGACCTCGAGGGGTTCGATACCACCAGCACGACGCGCTTCCCCGCGGGTGCCGGCATCGGCACCGTCAAGGAAGTGACCTCGTTCGTCGCGTTCTCGCAGGTCACCGACGTGCAGACCGCCGGCGGCGAGCAGCAGTACTTCCAGTGGGTGTACCTCGAGGACGGCCTGCAGCGCCAGAAGCCGACGTTCAAGAACGCGCGCTCGATGACCGTGCTGCTGGACTACGACAACGCGCTGGCTTGGTACGCCACGCTGCTCGCGCACGACCTCTCGGGCGACACGCAGATCCTCCGCGCCGCCCTCCCGAACGGCAAGGTCTTCTACTGGTCCGTGGTTGTCGGCTTCGACGGCGAGCCGAACTTCAACATCAACACCAACATGCAGGTTACCGCGCAGCTCGCGCTGGTCAACCCGCGTTCGACCAAGTACTGATCAGCATGTTCAAGCTCAAGGCTGATCCCACCTTCGAAGCCAAGGTGGAATTTCCGGTGGCTGGCGGGGCGTCGGTTCCCGTCAAGCTCACGTTCAAGCATCGGACGAAGGCCGAGCTCGCGAAGTGGCTGGAGGGCCGCGCCGGGCGCTCCGACGAGGAAACCTTCTGCGACATGGTCGAGGGCTGGGAGATCAACGAACCCTTCTCGAAAGAGAACGTCGCGATCCTGCTGCAACACCACATCGGCGTGGCGCTGGCGGCGTACCAGACCTACGTCGACGAGCTCACCCGCCACCGCGAAAAAAACTAACCGGCGCCGCGCGCCACCTGTTCGATCCTCCGGATTGGGCAGGGCGCGCGGCGCTCGGCTTTGAGCCAGAAGACTTCGGAGACGAGCGCTTCGAAGTCTGGCCGGACAACTGGCAAGCGGTGAGCGTGTTCTGCGCCATGCGCACGCAGTGGCGTGCCGGCATGGGCGGCCCGTACGGGCTGGACCTGAACGTCCTGCCCGAAATCTGGCGGCGCCTCAAGGTGCCGCCCTCCGAACGTGACGAGACCTTCGAGTCGCTCCTCCTCATGGAAGGTGCGGCCTTGGAGTTCATGCACAAGAAGAAAGCCTGACCATGGACTTTGCTGCCCTTGGCATTCGAATTGACAGCAGCCAGACAAAGCAGGCCTTCTCCGACCTGGAGAGGCTTGCCGACGCTGGCGGCGATGCCGAGAAAGCCATCCTCGGCGTCGGCAATGCGGGCAAGAAGGCTGCTGTTGGCCTGTCCGAAACCGGCAAGGCGGCGAAGGAATCCGCGCGTTCGATCGACGACTACGTCAAGAAACTCGAGCTCACTGCCAAGACCAACGGCATGAGCGCGCGCGAGGCCAAGCTCTACGAGATGGCGCTGCAGGGAGCCTCCAAGGCTCAACTGCAGGCCGCCGACTCAGCCATCCGCCTGAACGAAGGCTACGAGAAGGGGGTCGAGATCGGGCGCAAGGTCCGAACGGGCCTCATCGCCACCGCGGCGGCGGCCGTCGCCCTCGGCGGCGCGTCTGTGGTCGCCTTCAACAAGATCACCGAGAGCATCGCCAAGTACCAGGAACTGAGCGAGAAAACCGGCGAGTCGGCCTCCAATATCGCATCCCTGCAGACGGCTTCGGATCTGTCGGGAGTGTCGCTTGATACCGTCGCGGCAGCGTCCATTCGCCTGACCACGGCCCTTTCCAAGACCGACGACGAATCCAAGCTGGTTGCCAAGGGTATCAAGGCGCTCGGGTTGAATTTCGACGAGTTCAAGAAGCAGTCGCCCGCGCAGCAACTGGACAGCGTTGCGAAGGCCATGGCGGGCTTTCAAGATGGCTCGGAGAAGTCCGCTGCGGCGGTGGCCATCTTCGGCAAGGCCGGCGCGGAGTTGATCCCGTTCCTCAATGATCTGGCCGACGGCGGCGAGCGAAACCTGCGGCTCACCGACCAGCAGATCAAAGCTGCCGATGACCATGCCAAGGCGCAGGCGCGGCTCAAGAGCGAGATCACGCAGCTCGCGCAGTCCATCGTCGCGCAATCGCTTCCCGCAGTCACTGACTTGGTGGGAGCGTTCAAGGACGCCATCGCCGAAGCGACCGGTCTTGGGGGCGCTGCAACCTCCCTCAAGAACAACAACAGCATTCAGACTTTCGCGGAGGATGGCGCCCGCTTCCTCGCGACCTTGGCGGACTATGCCGTGAAGGTTGGGGAGGCGTTCAACGCCCTCGGCAAGACGATCGGCGGCGTCGGCGCAATCCAGTTCGCACTCGTGAAGGGCGAGTTCAAGGAAGCCTTGAACATCGGAAAGGAACTGGTCGGCGACTCGAAAACCTTCTTCAGCGCACCCAGCCTCTCGGAAGCATTGGAAAAGCGCATCGCTGACCGCCGCAGGAACGACGCGCAACGCTCCGTCGAAGAGCGTGGATTCAACCCTCTCGCCAAGATCAACGCGACCGCCCTGAACACCGATCGCACCCCGAAGGGCCGCAAGGACAACAGCGCCGCTCAGGAGGCCAAGGCCCAGCTCGCATTCGATCTCGACGACATCCGCAAGGCGCAGGACGCTCTCGCGAACACGATCAACAACGGTGACAAGCTGCTCGAAGCTCGCCGAGCGGCCAATCTTGTTACCGAGGCCGAGTACTGGAAACAGAAGCGCGCGTTCCTCGTGCAGAACGATGCGGACCAGGCGGCGGCACTGGACAAGGAGATCGCCCGCTTGCAGCAGGAGAAGCTGTCGGGCAAAGACAAGATCGACAACGACCGGAAGATTCTCGATGCGCAGGCCAAGCTGGCGAAGGTGCGAGAAAACGCGACCGCCAACCTGCAGGTGCTCTCCATCAAGGAGACGGACGCTCTCGACAAGATCCGCATCAAGTTCGAAGAGGCCCGGGTCGCCGCGCAGACCTACGTCGACACCATCTCCAAGCAGAACGACCGCGAGATTGCCGGCCTCGGGAAGGGTGCGCAGGCGCGCGAGATCGACGCTCGCCGCAGCCAGCGCGACGATCAGTTCCAGGGCCGCCGCGAACAGCTGGAGAGCCAACGGCGCGCCAACCAGATCACCAGCGAGGAGTTCGAGAAGTTCCTGGCCATCGAGTCCGACGCGCACGGCCGCGCGCTGGCTGCCGACGAGAAGTACTGGAAGCAAAAACTCGAGAAGCAGAAGGACTGGGCCACCGGCGCCAGCGAGGCGCTGCAGAACTACATCGACGAGGTCGACAACGCCGCCAAGCGGACCGAGAAGCTCATCACGGACGGCCTCGGGGGTCTGACCGACTCCATCACCGACGCCATCTTGGGCGACGGCAATCAGTCATTCGCGGAGCTCGGGAAGAGCATCGCCAAACAGATCGTTCGCGGTTTCGTCGAGCAGGAGATTACCAAGCCGATCGCCGAGTTTCTTCAGAGCAGCCTGAAGGACAGCGACTCGATCGTCAGCAAGATCTTCGGCGGCGTTGCCGGCGGCACGGGCAGCGGTCTCATCGGGAGCCTGCTGGGTGTGAGTGGGGCGGGCGGTGCTGCAGGTGGCGCCGGCGCGGCGGCGAGCGCCACGGCTGCAAGCAGCGCCCAGGCGACGCTCGCGACCACGGCGACCTCGGCTGCGGCCGCCATCTCGGTTCTGGCCTCAGCCGCGTCGGCTGCGGCGGCTTCGATGGGCGGCTCGAGCCTCTCCAGCGCCCTGGGCGCTTCCAACCTGATCGGCAGCTCCGGCGGTGACGCCCTGGGCTCGCTGATTGGACTGATGGGATGGTCTGACGGCGGCTTCACCGGTCCTGGCGGCAAGTACCAGCCGGCCGGCATCGTGCATGCCGGCGAAGGCGTTCTGAATCAACAAGAGGTGCGCGCGATCGGCGGCGAGCAGGGCTTCAACTTCCTGCGGCGTCTGATCAAGCGTGGCTATGCCGACGGTGGCTTCGTCGGCTCGGTCATGGGAGGCAACCTCATGGGCGGCGGCGATACCACCAACAGCACCAACCTCGAGGTGCACAACCACTTCGCTGCCGGCACTAGCAGCGAAACCATCGACCAGGCAGCGGGCAAGTTTTACCGTGCCCTGCAGAAATCGCAGAGGAACAAATGAGCTCTATCGTTGTGCTGCCCACGGCGATCGTGCCGAAGAGCATCGTCCTCGCAGGGGTTTCGGGGGTGCTGTCGCGCCAGAACAATCGCGGGCGCAACCAGGCCGGCTATGCCACGGCGAACGTGATCCGCGATGTCACTCTGCGCGCGTGGCAGATCGGTACCGGCCCGATGCGCCTCGACATCGCCGAGCAAATCTTCGGCTTGTTTGAAGTCACCGACGCCGGCGCCTACGGGATGCTGCTGGAAGACCCCATCGACTCGACCGTGACTGTTGCCAATGGCGCGCTCATGGGCTACATGGCCGGCGTGGAGTTCGGCACGGCGGGCTTTGGGAACGGAACGCCAAACTACGGCTTGCGCAAGGTCTACACCGCCCGCGGCTCGGCGCTCAAGCGGGCGCGCGCGCTGACGCGTCCCATCGGCACGCCGTCGCTGTTCCGCGGCGGCTCGCCGGTGACGATTGGGGTCGGCGCCGGCAATGCAGCGCTGAGCGCCGCACCGGTCTACGTCACCTTCGTGACCGATGCCTCGCGCAGCGTCAGCGCGGTGACGGTCGGCGCGACCACGCAAGTCACTCTCGCGACGTCCATTCCAGGCTTTGTCGTCGGCGGCCGGCTATGGCTCCAGGACCTGACCGGGGCCGACGCCGCGCTGCTCAACAACATGAGCCACGAGATCACCGCCATCACAGGTGGAGGCTTGAACGTCTACACCCTCGCCACCAACACGGCGGGCAAGACGATCACGGCCGCCGGCACTGGCAAGAAGTACCCGCAGCCGGATGAAGCGCTGACCTGGTCGGGATCGTTCTACGTGCCGGTGCAATTCCGCGCCGACACCCTCGACTGGGACCTGGTCATCGCAGGCCTCAGCAGCAAGCGCGAGGTGCAAGTCCCGTCGACCTTCCTCGATGAGATCCGCGAAGCATGAGCAAGACCCGCACAGTTGCCCTTGCCGCGCACCAGGCGCTCGGCACAACGACGCTTGCCCGCTGCTGGCGTTTCGAGCGTCGCGATGGCCATGTTGTGACCGTCACGACTTGCGCGCGCCCCTTGCTTATCAACGGAGAGGTCTACAGCTCGAAGGAGGGTTTGAACCCCACCGCCGTCAGCCAGGAGGCGAGCGCGGCCGTCACGAACTCCGAAGTCAACGGCACCATGGCTGCCGAGAGCGTCAGCGAAGAGGAACTGTTCGCAGGTCTGTGGGATGGTGCCTTCGTCACGGTGTTCGAAGTGAACTACCGCGACCTGACCATGGGAACGATGAACCTGCAGAGCGGGAACATCGGCGACGTGAAGTCGGGGCGGTCCGCTTTCACGGCAGAGGTCCGCGGCCTCACCCAGCGCCTGCAGAAGGTGGTCGGACGTGTCTACACCGCTGGCTGCCCGTGGGTCTTCGGATCGATCGGCTCGACCTACGTGCCGGCGTGCAACATCGACCTGGGCCCGCTCACGGTCACCGGCGCGATCACCTCTGTGGCCAATCTCCGCACCTTCGCGGACAGCAGCCGCGGCGAGGTGTCTGACTACTTCGGCGCCGGACTGGTCACGATCACCAGCGGCGACAACGCCAGCGTGCAGATGGAGATCTATTCCTTCGCGTCTGGTGGCTTCGTGCTGCATCTGCCGCTGCCCTATGCCCTTGCGATCGGCGACACCTACAGCGTGACCCCCGGCTGCCGCAAGCGCTTCACCGAAGACTGCCGCACCAAGTGGGCGAACACCAACAACTTCGGCGGCTTCCCGCAGGTTCCTGGCAGCGACAAGGTGCTGGGACTGGGCGGTACGGAGGGAACGAACCTATGACGAACTCAAGCCGGATTTCTATTCTTCGGGAAGTTCTGCTGCCAGCGAATCCCGAAGTCCCTCCCGCAGCGCCGGGCTCAGTGCGAGCTGCATCGCAACGCCCGTGTGCGTCGTCACTTTCAAGATTGCGCCTCCCGCACGCCATCGGGCCACTCCGATCTGACGAATGGGAAGCAGTGCTGTCTCTGTGGCAGGCAACGACTGGGAAGGCGTGGGTGATGCGTCTGGGTCCGGAGCAAGAGCCTGATCTACCTGGAGCGACGTCGTGACCCTGATGAACTCTGCCGTGAGATCTCTCATTTCCTTGGACTCCAGAAGGATTGCGGTTCCATTCTTTTCCTCATCCCAGAAGCACACCTTCACCAGTTGCCGGTCTTCGGAGAACTGGAACTGCATCGACTTCAGCCGGATGGTCTCTTCCATTTCGTCTATCCCCTCGCGGGGCCCGTGTTGTGGTGACCGGATTCTGCTCCGCGAAGGGGAGGGCACCAGTCGATGACCTCCGCTGCTCAATTCGAGGCGCCTGCGGGCGCCTTTCGCGTTTCTGGGGCAAACATTTGCGCGGCAGCGCGGTCGTACATGGGTGTGCCCTGGCGCCACCAGGGCCGCAGCCGCGAAGGCATGGACTGCCTCGGTCTGGTCATCACCGTGGCCCATGACCTCGGCCTGACCGAGTTCGACACCCGCGACTACGCCCGCCAAGCGAAGGACGAATCGATGCTTGAGCAATGCCGCGAGCACCTGGTGGAGATCACACGCGCCAATGTCCGGCCCGGTGACGTGGCTGTGATGCGCTTCGGCGCCAACAGGCACATCGGCTTCTTCGGCGACTACCTGCACGGTGGCCTGTCGCTGATCCACGCCTACTCCAACGCCCCGCGCAAGGTGGTGGAGCACCTCTTCAATGACGACTGGTTGCGCATGAACCGCGCGCAGCTGATCGGCGTCTTCCGCTTCCCGGGGATCGCATGAGCACTCAGCAAATCCTCGGGGTGGTCGGCGGTGTCGTCGGCGCATTCTTCGGCTATCCGCAACTTGGCTTCGTCGTTGGCTCACTGGTGGGCGGCTTGCTCACGCCAGGCGAGAAGACAGAGGGCCCGCGCGTCGATGACCTGAAGGTCCAAGTTTCCACATATGGAGCGGGCATTCCGATCCTCTACGGCACGGAGCGCGTCGGCGGCAATGTGGTCTGGTCGACCAACAAGATTGAAGTTGAGACCACCACAGGCGGCAAGGGCGGCGAGCCAGAAAACACCAGCTACCGCTACTACGTCCACATGGGGATCGTCCTGTGCGAGACGCCGCGCGATGGCTCGACGGTTTCCATCGTCCAGATCTTCCAAGACGGCAAGCTGATCTACGACGCCCGCAGCGGCATCCCGATCGGATCTGCATTGGCCAGCGCCGAAAACCCGCACGCCTATTTCGTGCTCTATCAAGGCCATGCCGATCAGCTACCGGATCCTGGCGAGGAGGCTTGGATGGGTGGCCCCGGCTCTGTGCCGGCCTACCGCGGTGTGGTGCGCATCCGCATGAACGCCGTGGAGTGCCCCGGCGGCCGTGTACCGCAGTTCTCGTTCGTGCTCTCCACAAGCGCGGAGGCGACACCCAAATACATCCTGTTCGATGAAGAGATCTCGGTCGACTTCCGTGACTCTGGTGTTGGCCGCCCCGTGTTCTATGCCTCTGGTGAGAGCGATGTCATTCGGATCGGCGCTTTCACGGCCAACTCGGTGGCACAAGTCAATTCCACATGGAAGTTTGGTATCGACGGAGTTGCCTACGGCGTGGAGCAACGTCGTGCTGAAGACATCTGGCCGGTGGATCTCGGCGGCCCGTTCGCGGTAGGCGTATTCAAAGGCTTCTCCATCCGGTGTTATCGCGCGGCGCCACTCTCTTCCGAGACTGCGATCACCTGGTACGCGACAGAAACCGCCACGACCTCCACCGGGTCTCTGTCGGGGCTCTTCCCGTCTGATGAGTTTCTGTATGGAGCGATGGTCAGTCCCGATGGCAACCGGCTGATGGTTTTTACCTCTACGACCGATCCAGCCGGACAAATCACGAAGTGGTACGAACTGACCGACTTCTTGGGCATCGCCCGGCAGGGTTCGGCGATCCCTTCGCTGGCTCAGGGGCGGCTGGGGTACGGCTCTTCCATCGCCAATGCGGATTTCACCGGAATCTTGGCGGATGACGGTCTGTCAGCCTGGGTATCCGACGCCGCAAGCGCGCAAATGTGGGTCATTGAAGAAGATGTCTTCAAAGCCTCCGGACCCTCCGTCGTGTTTACCGTCCAGGAGTTTTTCTCGCACGCGATCACGATCATTTCCAACCGCGTCTATGTCGTCGGCGGCAACCGGTTGGCTTGCATCATGCCGCGCATCGAATACTCGACCGAGCCGGTAGCGGTTAAAGACATCATCGCGGATCAGTGCGACCGGGCAGGAGAAGCGCGTTTCGACTTGAGCGGAATCCCGGATACCGACACGCTGCACGGCTACAAGCTGCAGAACCCGGCCAGCGCTCGATCGAACATCGATCCTCAGTTGACGGCCTTCGCCATCTACATCGTCGACGAAGACGGGACGATCAAGTTCAAGAAGTACGAGGACATCACGTCAGAGGCTTCTATCGCCTACGACGAACTGGGTCAGGCAGAAGATGGCGCGGAGGCGGCCGGCGCGATGCCGCTCAATCGGGCACAGGAAGTTGACCTGCCGCGCAGCGTCTCGGTCAGCTACATCGAGCCGGCCATCGACTATCAGACGGCCAGCGAGAAGGAAGTCCGGCAGATCACCGAGTCCAACGAGGACATGATCATCGAACTGCCGATGGCGACGAGCTCGAACCACGCCAAGCAAGTTGCCTCGATGATCCTGTTCGCGCGCTGGCGGGCGCAGAACACGCGCAGCTTCAAGACCTCGCGCAAGTACGCCTTCCTGTCGCCAGGTGATGGCGTGACCGTCGAGTATCCGCGCGGAAGCTTCCGGCTCTGGCGGATCACTAGCATGACCGACACAGGGGCGCTGTGCGAGTTCAACGTGGAGCCTGGTGATGCCGAGCTCTACACGCAGACAGCCATCGGAGCGACGGGTTATGTGGGGCAGCAGGTTGCTCCGATGGCGCCCCCCACGAATCTGGCCATTGTTGATGGTCCGCTGCTGACCGATGCAGGAAACAGCGCCGGCCCATATGTGGCGCTCGACGGCTACACAGATGATTGGGGCGGCGGCGAACTGCTGATCGGCGATGACGACACGAATCTCGTTTCCCGGGGGTCGACGTCCGTGCCCGCTCCCATCGGGATGGCCGAAAGCACCCTGGGAGCCTGGTCGCGGAACATCGTCGACGAGACCAATCTCCTCACGGTGAATGTCGGAAACGACGAGCTCAACAGCACGACGCGCGACCTGATGCTGTCCAGCACCGTGAATGCTTTTGCAATCGGCGCGAATGGTCGATGGGAGATTGCCCAGTTCCAAAGAGCGGATGCGCTTGGGTCGGGGCGCTACCTCCTTTCGGGATTGCGCCGAGGGTTGCGCGGCACCGAGGCCAACACAGGCACCCACCAGGTGGGAGACACGTTCATCCTGCTCGTGGCAGCCGGGTTGCTGAAGCCGAGCGCTGAGACTGGATCCATCGGACAGACACGCAGCTACCGGGCGGTCTCGAAGGGTCGAAGCCAGAACTCGGCGGCTTCTCAGACCTATGCCAACACGGGGGAAGCGTTGCGCCCTTTCAGCCCTGTTGACCTTCGCAAATCCCTGAGCGGATCGGACATCGTCATCACTTGGCACCGGCGCACGCGCTTCAGCGAGAACGTCTTGGCCGGGATATTTCCGCTCGGGGAGGCAAGCGAGAGATACCTGCTGGAGCTCTGCATCAGCAGCTCTTTTGCCACGGTGATGAGGTCATTCGCCGTGAGCACGGAATCGGCAACGTACACCGCGGCGATGCAGGCTTTCGACGGCTACGCAGGCGGCCCTCTTTACGCGCGGGTCCGCCAGATCAGTGACAGCGTTGGCGCCGGCCATGAACTTCAAAGCACCCTATGACAGCCCTTCAAAACATCGTCGCCAACTCTGGCACCATCACCCAACTGAACGAGAACTTCGACGCGGTGAGCGCAGCCGGCATCTATGGCCGGCGTGCTCCGGCTGTCGTCGGCTTGACGTGGGCTTACTACGGCGGCCGAGGCTTCGGCAACACCGTTGCTGACGGCACCCTTGCGCTGACCGCCAGCACCACGAACTACGTTGTTGCCAGTCGCTCCACGGGTGCCGTCTCGGTGGCCACCAGCACCACGAACTGGAACGACACGACGAACTACTACCGGTTGCGTCTGATCACAACGGGCGCGGCAGCAATCACGTTGGAAACGGACTACCGGGAGTTCGCAGGGGGAGGGTCGGTCGGCGGATTCACGGGCGGCACGCTTTCATCCGCCCTGAACGAAGCGCCGCCGGCCACGCTGGCGTCCGCCTCGACGGTCAACATCGGAGCGGCTGCGGCGAACACGGTGAATGTCACCGGAACCACGACCATTGCCGCTTTCGACACGATTGCAGCCGGCGCAGTGCGGCGGGTGATCTTTGCGGGTGCTCTGACCCTCACCCACAATGCCACATCGCTGATTCTTCCGACGGCCGCGAATATCACGACGGCCGCCGGAGATGTCGCTGAATTTGTCTCCCTCGGGTCCAGCAACTGGAAGTGCATCGGGTTCACCAGAGCCAGTGGCGCGGCTCTCGTTGGCAGCGGCTCCTTCACGGGGGGAACCCTCACAAGCGCCTTGAACGAGGCGCCCCCTGTGACGATCGCCTCTGCCAGCACGATGAACATCGGTGCGGCTGCCGCAAACTCCATCAGCGTCACGGGCACGACGACAGTCACCGCTTTTGACACGTTCGCTGCAGGAGCGAAGCGGGAGCTTGTTTTTGCGGCAGCGCTGACGCTGACTCACAACGCCACGTCTCTGATCTTGCCGACTGGTGCAAACATCACGACCGCTGCGGGCGACGTTGCAGACTTCGTCTCCCTGGGCTCGGGCAACTGGCGTTGCGTCAACTACGTGCGCGCCAACGGCCAGGCACTCGCCGCACCGGGAGGCGGGTTCACGGGGGGCACCCTGACCAGCGCACTCAACGAAGCGCCCCAGGTTACTCTGGCTTCAGCCTCCACGGTGAATATTGGCGCCGCAGCCGCGAACACAGTGACGGTCAGCGGAACAACCACCATCACTGCTTTCGACACGATAGCGACTGGCGCGATCCGACGAGTCAGATTTCTTGCGGTGCTCACCCTAACGCACAACGCAACGAACTTGATCTTGCCAGGTTCAGCGAACATCACAACGGCGGCTGGCGACGTGGCAACGATGGAATCACTGGGCGCAGGCAATTGGCGGTGCATCGACTACGCGAAATCGGACGGCACTGCGGTTGTGGGTGGAGGTGGCTTGACGGGGTTCACTTCCGCGCTCAATACAGCGAGCCCAAATGCCACCGTGAACGTCAGTTCACTCACGGCATCTGGGGGCACCGCGAACCAAGATACAGCGATCATCGCCAAGGGGACGGGGGCGGTCTTGTCGCAGATCCCTGACAACTCGACTGCCGGGGGCAATCGACGTGGTGCCAATGCAGTAGATTTTCAAATGGTCCGAGTGGCCAATACACAGGTTGCGAACGGAGTAAACGCGACCATTGCGGGAGGGCAGAGCAACACGGCCAGCGGAACGGGCTCCTTTGCGGTGGGTCAAACCAATACGGCCAGCGGCACAGGCTCCATCGCGATCGGGAGCTCTAGCACGGCGACCTTGCAAAATTCCATTGCCATGGGATCGAGTTCAACGGCGAGCGCTGCGCATGCCATCGCAATGGGAGCTGGCAACACAGCTGACGGAAATTACTCCATGGCACGGGGAACCAACGGCACCACTCGCGGCGTGACCAGTGCTGACGTGTTTGGCGTCCACAACGGCGGCGCACTCGGCCGCTACCAGCGCAGCACCTATGTGGGCTTCGCACAGACAGCAGACGCCACACAAAAGGTATTGACGGCGGACGGGGCGGCCGCCGGTGCGGCGAATCAGGTTTTTCTTGCGGCAAGTACTGCTCACGCTATCAAGATTCTGGTGGTGGCCCGCAAGCAGGGCGCCTCAGCCGACTCCAAGATGTGGGAGATCACGCTTGGCGCCTACCGGGACACGACCGCGGCCAGCACGGCAGTCATTGGAACCGCGACTGTCACTGTGATTGGCGCTTCGGCTGGCGCATCGGGATGGCTGTGCGATGCGGTTGCCGACACCGCCAACGGTGCCATTTCGGTGCGCGGCACCGGCCAGGCAGCAACCAACATTCGTTGGCTGTTCTCCGCGCAGACGGTCGAAGTCGAGTACCCGTGATCCCCAAAAAATTCATTCAACCCGCTTCGGCGGGTTTTTTATTGCATGAAAGGTTCCATGACCAACATTGACTTCGACACCGTGCTGGTAAAGGCCGCAGGCGTCGCAGGAGCACTCGTCTCCATGCGCTTCCTGCAGGGCACCTGGCCGCAGCGGATCAGCACGGCCTTCTGCGGAGCTCTGCTGAGCTACTACGTCGCCCCCTACGTTTCGTCGCGCGTGGGAATTCCTGAGGGCTTTGGCGGCTTTCTCATGGGCTTGTTCGGCATGGCCATCGCCTCGCGTGTCTGGGAGTGGATTCAAACCACGCCCCTGGGCCCGCTTTGGCAGATCGTCATCGACAAGTTCAAAAAAATGGCAGGGGTGTAAGCATGGAAGGCATCTTCATCACGCTGCACGCGGCCGCTTCGGTCGTGTGCTGGTTCATCACGGCCGCCGGCGCCACGGTAGCGGTGTTTTCGCGGCGGATCGAGGACACCGTCACGGAACGCATCGGCCTGGCTGCGATCGCCATTGGTGCCACCGGGACGGGCTGTCGAATCATCACCCAAGGGTGGATCAGCGAAGGCGGCCTGTTTCTCTCAATGGCGCTCGCTGGCTACGTGCTCGCGGTGTTCGTGAAGCACTGGCGGGGCGTGCGCGGCTCCAACGCCGACAAGGGAGCCTGACGTGAACGACGATCTGCACCTCGGCCCTGACGGTGCCGAGATCTGCCACTACTTCGAGCAGTGCCGCCTCCAGGCTTACCCGGACCCTGGCTCACCGCTCGCTCGAGCCATGCGCGCCCACCAGCCCACGGCGGGGCTCAGTGGGGCGCCCTGGACGATTGGATGGGGTGACACCGGCCCGGACGTGGTCAAGGGCCTGACGATCACGCAGCAGGAGGCGGATGAACGTTTCGCACGCCGCATGGCAGAGGAGTTCGAGCCGGCGGTCAAGCGTGAGGTCCGTTTCAAGCTGACCCAGAAGCAGTTCGACGGGCTGGTTTCGATCTTCTACAACGCCGGCGTGGGCAACATGAACCGGTCGACGTTGGTTCGTGTCCTGAACTTCGGCGACTACGCGGGCGCGGCGGCCGAGTTCCCGCGCTGGAACAAGTCGGACGGCAAGGTGATGAAAGGTCTGCAGCGCCGACGAGAGGCCGAGCGGCTCGTGTTCCTCGGCTACGACGCGGCGCCGGCCATCACGGCAGCACTGGCGAAGTTCCCATGACCGCACTCCTGAATCCGCGCTTCTGGATCGGCCTCGGCCTGGTGATTGCGCTCACACTGGCCGGCGCCTTCATCTACCGTGCCGGCAAGGCTGTGAAAGGCGCTGAATTCGACGCCTACAAGCTGGCCCAGCAGGAGGCGCGCATCCTGGCCGACCGCGCCCGATCACTTCGCAACCAGGCCCGTCAGGCGGCCGTCGACAAGGAGGCCCGAGATGGCCAAGTACGCATTGCAGCCGTGGAAGCTGATCTTGCTGGGGCTCGTGCTGATGGTGAGCGCATGCGCCTCGCCTATCGTGACGCCGCCCAGCGAGCCAGAGACCTTGCCCGAGTTGCCGCCGCAGGGAAGGGTGAGCCTGATTCCGATCCCATCGGAGTGTTCGAAGGGCTGCTTAGCCGGGCTGACCGAAGAGCGGAAACAGTCTCGGGCTACGCTGACAAGCTCCGGGTTGCTGGCACCGTCTGCGAGCGATCCTGGGACGCCCTGAAGATCAAGTAAGCGTCGCGCCTCTCCACCCATCCCCCGCTCTGGCTTCGGCCGGGGCGGGGGACTTTGTCGGTTGTGGGTGGGCCGCTGCAGCACGGCGCCCCGGGGTCTTGCGCCCGTCACTGCCCTGGCGCACAGTGCCGACATGACCCCTCAAGACCTCCTGGCGCGCATGACCGCACCCGACGCATTCCTGCCACCCATCGGCGACGCCCAGGCTGCGTTGGCCCTTCAGCTGGCCAATGTGGCGGACAGGCTGACGGAGGAGGAGATCGAGACGTTCGTGGGCCTGGGCACCTTCATCGGCCGGCGCATGGCGCGCTTGGTGCCGGTGCGGGGATCTGTGGGCGTGGGGAGCCAGTGACCCCCCATCGTCCAGCTCTTCGAGGAGCACGCCGTCTTGCTCGACATGCAGCGGAGCAGGGCGAGCCTGAATGACGCCATCGCCAACCTGGCCGCCTGGATGGAGCTGGCCCGCGAACACCTCACGGAAGACGACTGGGCCGTGCTGGGAGAGATTGGAGGGGTGCTGTACCGGGAGGGGGCGAGCAGGCGGCGGCTATGAAACCCGCCTCGAGGGCGACTCTGAATTTTCTTGATGCTGCTTAGGCGACAGGGAGCGCAAGGCGCGCTGTTCCTTTCGTCTTATGGTGCCATGGGTTCAGGCTCGTTAGCTGCGGACGCTGACCGGCGAAACCCTCGGGAGCGTCACCGTAAACCGCACCTTCCGCGACTCGGAATGGCCACTCACCTCTCCGCCATGCGCCCTTGCGATCTGCCTGACGATGAAAAGACCCAGGCCCAGGTGCGAGCGGTCCGACCCCGGCCGCTGTACCGCGCCGCGGCGCAAAGGTTCGAACAGCAGCTCCATTTCGCCGGAGGAGATGCTCCCGGCCGCCGCATTCTCGACGGCGAGCCGAATCGAACTCTCGTCGCCCTCCAGTCGGACGACCACGGGTTCGGAAGGCAGCCCGTGTTTCACCGCATTGGTGATCAGGTTGCCAAGCGCTTCGCGGATCCGGGAACCATCGAATTCGCCTCCGGTGTCCCCCCGCACAATCAACTCGATCCTGGCGCCCGGAAACGCGTCGCGCTGCAGTTCCACTTCCTCGCCGCATGCCTTCGCCAGATCGACCGGCAGCCGCTCGACCGTCATTCCACCTCCCAAGCCAGCCCGGTTGTATTCCAGCAGCGAGTCGAGCAGCGAAGCCATCCGGCTGACGCTGCGCCTCAGGCGCTCGGTCGGCAAGGCAAGGTCCTTCGGCGCCACCTGAGTGAGGAGTTCGGCGGTCAGGGAAACGGCATTCAGCGGCGTGCGCAGGTCGTGGCCAACGACGCCGAGGAAAATCTGTCGCCATCGCTCCACTTCCGCCGCATACACCCGCACCGACTCGGCGAGCGCCTGGTCGATGGCCTCATTGAAACGGCCCACGTCCTGCACGGTATCCGCACCTGGAGGAGAAGCCTCGGCCTCCGACCAGAGCCGCAGGACGCAGGAGCGCAGCGCGCGGTATTCGGCGACGACCTGTTCAATGTGCAGCCCGCTGCGCGCGCGCATGAGCCCGTGGGTCTCCGCAGCCGTTTCCGGGTCTCCGATGTTGGCAAGCGGGCTGCCGTGAGACTTTTCAATCGACTCCGTCCTACTCTGGGGCGTGCGCAGGTCGGCTGAAATCGCCTCCAGTACCAGGGGCAGGTGGTTGCGAAGAACGGCTTCTTCTTCGTCCTTCAACGACACGATCGTTCGGGCGTAAGCGACCGACTCGGCCAGGATTTTCTCTTTGGAGCGCTCTATGAAAGTTGCAATTTGCATGGTGTTCCTGGTTCATCTGCCTCCGGCAGGGCTTCCTTGATACCGCCTTGCCCAGGGGAAAGCAATAGGAAATGACGTAACCCATGGAAATCCTAGTTCTAGACGACGAGCGCGATGCCGCCGATCTGTTGTCCGCCGTGCTTTCCTTGCGACTTCACGGCGCTTCGATCCGCGTGGCCTACACCGGGAAGGACGCCGTGGCGGCCGGCACGGCGCAGCCGCCCGACGCGGCGATCCTCGATCTGGAAATGAGTGGCCTGGACGGAGAAGGCGTGGCACGGGCCTTGCGCTCGGCCTTTCCGTCAAAAAGCGCCTCTGGCTGACAGCGGCTCTCCTACGGTCGGCAGAACTTTCGGCCATGCCCACGCTGGCCGACTACCCGCCCATGCTGCTCGACGAGCGGCCGATCGACTTTGAGGAGCCAGGCTGGATCTATGAGCTCAAGTTCGACGGCTACCGCGTGACAGCCGAGTTCGATGGCACCGTGCGTCTGCGATCGCGCAACGGGGCCGATGCCTCGAAATGGTTTCCTGAGATCACGTCAAGCCTGGCCAAGGTCAAGGGCGGCCAACACATCGTCGACGGCGAGATATGCGTGCTCGACGAGCTCGGCCGCAGCGACTTCGACAAGCTGCAGGATCGCGCGCGTCGCCGGCGGTGGCACGAGGGATCGTCACCCGTCACCTACTGTGTCTTCGACCTGCTGGTGCACCGCGGTATCGACATCACGCAGCAGCCGCTGATTCAGCGGAAGGCGCTGCTGGCCAAGCTTTTCAAGCCGGCGCGCGGCCCGGGACGCGGAAAACGGCTGATGCGCCGATGCGGAGCGCCTTTGTGGGAGCATGCGACTGCAGACTTGTTAGAGCCTCTAGTGCTAGGCATCGCGCTTTCGGCTGCTAACCAGCGACACGTCGACCGGGAGCTTGGCACGCGCGGCTGCAGCCTCGAGCAATGTGTTCGTCTTCTTCTGCTCGGTGATCAGCGTTTTGAGGAGAGGCTTGGTTCCAAAGATCGCGAAGGGCATCAGGATCCAAAGAATCGCGATGAAGAGTGCAACGAGCACCCAAATTCCCACCAAACTGCCCAGTGTTGCTGCCATTGCCCGCTCCTCGTAGTGAGCAGGCATCCTACTCTCCGAGTTGGCGCATCCACCGAAGACCTGTCGTCGTCTGAGTGATGTTGCAGCGCCAAGTAGGGCCCCGGAGGTGGTCAACGACCAAGGCGATGCACTCGTCTCCAAGGGTGATCTGGCGACGGCCCACTATCGAGAGGATGCACAGATCCAGCTGCGCGTTGCGCGGGCTCTGGAGGAGGCTCTTCCATGAACGGAAGATCGAGGTCGCCCTTGATGATGCTTGCATATGCGACCTGGGTACGGATGGCATTCACCATGACGGTCGCGACTTCGCAGTACGCGCGCGTCCGAGCCAAGTCAGGCGCTGCCGATGTCCGCAATTCCTGCATCACTTCGGACAACTGGTCGCGAAGATCGGCCATGTTTCTCACGGTCATATAGAGCTTTCTTGAGGTCGCCCAAAAGGCGGATGGTTTCCTGCAGTGCAGGCGGATATGACCGGAGTTCGGTCATGCGAGTAGCGGCTTCGGCATCAGTGATGAGCTCGAGGTTTCCAAAGGCGCAATTGCCCCGGTCTCCGTCCTTGAAGATCACGCGCGTTCCCTTGGGCGGGAGCGTGCCGGTGTGCTCTTTCCAAACCAGGTGGTGCTTGCGTGTCCATACCGCTTTGCCGGCGTCGTCGAGGATCTTCACCATGAGGTACGAGTTTTCTCCCTGGCGGCGAACTTCAGTGCCCACGGGTAGCGGCGTGCCGCGCCAGTGGTACTTCCCGCTGAGGCCTTTGGCAATGGCCTTGTGCTTGATCGCTTGCCTGCTTCGGCCGAGGCGCTCGCACAATTCATTGATCGCACCGAGGGGATAAAGGCGATACAGAAGCTCGATCTGCTCCTCGGTCCACTTCGGTTTGCGTGTCGTGCGATCCATGCTCGGAAGTATTCCGAGCAAGTGAAAAAGCTCAACGCAGAAATATCCGGATTGGCTCACCCGGCAACACGCGGCATTCGGGCGCGCAGGCGCGTGCGCGCGCAGGTTAGTCTAGCTTTTTGAAGGTGACAGATCTGTCATGCTGAGCGGCCGGATCTTGCTCTTCACGAACGTTTTATGACCCACTATGTAACTAGGCGCCAGCTTTTCGTGACCCGACCAGGACCACCTCGGTCGGACCGTTTGCGCGATCGGCAGCCTCTCTGAGCAGCTTATTCGTCATCTTCTGCTCGGCGATCAATTGCTTGAGGAGGGGCTTGGTCCGGGCCACGCTGATCGTCGCGAGTGATGAGGATGGCGGCAGGACCGAGATCACGGTGCCGCTGGTCAACGCGCCGACATTCAACTCAGAGGCCGACGCGATCACGCATGCGATCGGCAACGGTCAGAGCTGGGTCAAAGAGAACGGCTGACATCCCGCGCCCCCCGAGTACAGGCTGAGTTGCTGCCCACGGTTCCCGACTAGGCGGCGCCGGCGTGCCCACTGCAGCAGCGTGGCGCACCAGCCCGCATGCGGCATGGCGTGAGCCTGCGCCAGGAACACGCGGGCCATGTGGCGGTTGTCGACCATCACGCAGCCGTCTTCCCGTGAATCAGCGCGTCGTGCTCGAGTTGACGTTGATCAGTGCGCGCCTCCCATGAAGGCGGTACCCCGATGGGCTCGCCCGTACACGAGCAACGTGAGAGCATCCTGCGCAAGCCGTCATCAGATACGGGGAAGCCGGGCGCCCGACCCAGCGCGGCACGAGGAGACCAAAACCATGAAGACAACATTGCTCGCCATCCTGCTCGCGGCCGCCGCCGGCAGCTCGAACGCAGGTTCCCTGACCATGCTAGGCAGCCTGGGTTTCAATCCCGCCGGCGCATCATCGGCGCCGATTCTCGAGGCGGCAAACCGTTCCGGTAGCCGACGTGTCGGTGGACGCAATAGCAGTGGCAAAGGCAGCCACTACGTGGGCGGCCGGCGCAGGTAGGCAGGCCAAGGGCGCGCAGGCAATACCAATATCAACGGCGGACGTAGCTCTTCGTCCCGGTGTCGCTCAAGCAGTACTGCCCGCCGCGAGGACCCTTGCAGATGTTGTTCGAGCGGCATGAGCAGTCGCCGCCTGGCGCGGCGCGTTGAGGGGCGATGAGGTTGAGCGCTGGCGCGCCAAGCTCGGCCGAGCAGTTCTTCTTCGAGCCGCTGATCGATCCGTCATTGCAGATGAACAGGGCACCGTGGCAGCGGGCGACCCCACCTTTTCCGCCGGAGCATGGGTAGTTGCCTGCGGAGACTTCGCTCCCGATCAATGCTGCTGCGGCCAGAAGCAGTTGCGGCCATCGCCCGCGGCTCCGTGCCTGGTCGCGGCGGCTCATCAGCGGAAGGCGCGATTCAGGTGCTTGGTGGCCATGACCAGCCACACGCCCAGCGCAGCCATGCTGATGCTTATGCCGAAGCCAGCCGCGCTTTCAGGAATCCACCAGGTGGGAAACGCGGGGTAGGCGTCGGCCAAGCTGCGCGCAATGGCGCCGACGGTTCCAAGCTTCGCAGGCATTGCGATTGCCCGGAGGGCTAGCACCCCCCAAATCCCAACTATCGTGGCAAGCCCTCCAATATTGAAGAGCGCCTTGCCCCACCCCTTGATCGCCTTGGGCTTTTCGAGCATCAGGATCGTCAACCATTCCATTCCCTCACCCCTCTTTCGTGAACCGCCGATCAGACTCATTCTTGGGGATTCACGTCATGGACGCAATGAGGGTTGCTTCGCGTACGGCAAGCATCTGCTCGACGGGCAAGCCGCTGCCGCAAGAGCAGCGCCGGGGGCAACCGGCTGAATTTCAAATGACTCCGAAGGGCCGTTTTCTCGTTCAGGCAGCCGCGTCCAGCGCGCGCCGTCCGGCGTCGGTAATCTGAGCATAGACGGTCTGCTGACCGTAAGTTTCCTTCCCCTTCGACATCTTCGTGCGCCGGAGGATGACCCAGCCCTTTTCTTCGTACTTCTCGGCTTGCGCGATCTCGGCGCTAGACACCAGTTCGGTGAGGTGGTTCTGGCTGGCGATTCTTCTGAGCAACAACATCTCGAACTCCAGATAAGTGCATCGACGGTTTGTCGACCCGCCCCATCATCAGGCTGTCCTCACTGGAAGTGACTGCGGCCCAATTTCGTTGTTACGGCGTCATTAGGCCGCGGCCAAAAATCGCTCAATGTACCGGGAGGCCCAGCTTCACCATGATGCCCACGTCTTGACGATTGAGTAGAGCCTTGACAGCGACCTCACCATCGTCAAACGCCGACATCCAGGCCGCGGCGTCGCTGTCCTCCTGGGGAAAAAGTGAGGGACGCCCCTCTCGCGTGAGCTTCGCGCTCGCCAAGAAGCACGGCCGTACCCGACTGGTGCCGCCGAGTGCTTTCCAGGGCGAGGCGGAATTTCGCCGCCGCAGCGGCGAGTTGATCGAGGGTAACGCCCTCGGCCGTGATGATGACGTCGTATTGCATGGCCGGAGTCTAGGCCGCTCGGCGCTATGCTGGCTCATGACCCCTGAAGACCTCCGGTTCCTCTCTTCCACACTTGGCTCTGCGGGCGCAGGAGGGCTCGTCAGCGGCGCCATCGTGTGGCTGATTGTCCGACACCACCTTGCCAGCTACCTCACGGAAAAGGGCAAGAACCTGGCCACGAAGGAAGATGTCGCCGAGATCACGCGGGAGGTCGAGGGCGTGAAGATCGGCTACGCGATGATTTCCGAGCACTTCAAGGCCGAGCACCAACTGCGAATCGCCGCGCTCGACAAGCGCCTACAGGCGGCTCAAGAGGCCTACACGCTGTGGCGGCAACTTGTCGAGAAGGCACATGGCGAAGACGCTGGATGGGCTGTCCTGGAGTGTCAGGGCTGGTGGGATCAAAACTGCCTGTACCTCGACGAAGCGGCACGCGATGCATTCTCGCAGTCGATCTTCAGCGCCGGCGGTCACCGCGGGCTTTTAAAGAGTCGAGCTTCGGCTGAGTTGGTGAAGGAGAACTGGAACGACGTGATCGCCGCCGGCGACATCATCGTTCGTAGCGTGGCTCTACCCGGCCTGACCACGATGGAAAAGCAGCGGACCGGCCTGCCACTGAAATAGCGCCGGCGAGCGCCCAAGAAAAAGCCGCCTCAAGGGCGGCTTTCGAATGGCCTCAGCGCAATGCGTCAGGCGGCACGCTTCTCGTGATCAGGATGCTCGGGTCTGTCCTTGGCCGTAGCCTTGGCAGCCGCGGACTTCTTGTCCGCCTCAAGCTGAGCTGCATACTCGCGCATCACCCTCTTCGCCTCGCATTCAGCGAAACGAGTGAGCGCAATCCTCATCAGAGGCTGGTAGCCAATGCCCTCAATCTGGGCAATCACCTTAAAGTCCTCGATCACCGACTTGGGCAGTCGGATCGAGATCATCTGAAGTCCGAGGGCGTCATTAATCGCCTGGGTCGTCTCAGCGGATGCCACTTTCGCGGAGCTGGCATTCTCCCCAAGTTCGCCCTTTTCCCACGCTTCGGCGGTTCCTGGCTTCTTGGCTTTCGTCATCACATTCTCCTAGTTACTTGGGCTTGAGGTCGTTGTATATACGTTGCGTTTTGGCATTCGCATCGTAGGCCGACTTCAAAAATAGATTGCCATCGCGGAAGACAAAGATGATCTTCAGCAACCGACCGCGGTCCGTTTCCCCCACAAACCACTCCGAACGTGGATCTGTTTGGTGCTCCTCCTCGTCGTCTTCAAGGTAGAACCCATCGTGATTGAGAAAACATTCCCTGACCTCATCCTCTTTGACGTTGTGATCAGGCCGCAATAGCTTCTCCCGAATGTCGGGAGCGATGATCAGGTTTTCAAGCATGAGCGGTGAGTGTATATACAAAACGCGCGACCCTGCGACCGGTTTACATGGTAGTAATACGTAAGATGGGGGCTTGCGTCGCGCGATGGCGACAAATAGTCACATCTGATTCTTTGATTGCCCTCTAGAACAGGGGAGGCCGTCTAGCAAAGCATCAGGAATCGGAGGTTCGGCCGGCTTCGTCTTCTTCGCCTTTGACGCAGGGAAGGCGTCGATCTGTGGGCCGGATGAGGTCAAAGACTTTATGGCAGCGAAAAGCGGAACGCCTCGCGGAACGGATGCGGAACGAGTGCTCTGATGTTTGTGAGCACTATCGCGGCCGGCGCTGTAAATACGTGGTGCCCGGGGCCGGAATCGAACCGGCACACCTTTCGGTGGGGGATTTTGAGTCCCCTGCGTCTACCAATTTCACCACCCGGGCACATTCGGAAGGAAGCCCAAAATTATGGCACAGTGGCTGCCATGAATTATCCGACGATCGAAGATGCCATCGGCAAGACCCCGCTGGTCGCCCTGCAACGCATCGATGCAGCCGAGAACGCCCGGCGCGGCAACGTGATCCTCGGCAAGCTCGAAGGCAACAATCCCGCAGGTTCGGTGAAAGACCGTCCCGCGCTCTCGATGATCAAGCGCGCCGAGGAGCGCGGCGAAATCAAGCCGGGCGACACGCTCATCGAAGCCACCTCGGGCAACACCGGCATCGCGCTGGCCATGGCTGCAGCCATCAAAGGCTACCGCATGGTGCTGATCATGCCGGAGGACCTGTCCGTCGAACGGGCCCAGACCATGAAGGCCTTCGGCGCCGAACTCGTGCTCACGCCCAAGAGCGGCGGCATGGAATA
The DNA here is from genome assembly GCF_018614875.1 of Variovorax paradoxus. GTDB lineage: Bacteria > Pseudomonadota > Gammaproteobacteria > Burkholderiales > Burkholderiaceae_C > Variovorax > Variovorax paradoxus_I. Next base: position 77,857 of record NZ_JAGGNW010000009.1, read on the forward strand.
CGCGCGCGACCTTGCCGAACAGATGGCGGCGCAGGGCAAGGGTCGCGTGCTCGACCAGTTCGCCAATGCCGACAATCCGCGCATCCACTACGAGACCACCGGCCCCGAGATCTGGGCCGACACCAAGGGCAAGATCACGCACTTCGTGAGCGCCATGGGCACCACCGGCACCATCACCGGCGTCTCGCGCTACCTGAAGGAAAAGAACCCCGCGGTGCGCATCATCGGCGCGCAGCCGGCCGAGGGCTCGCGCATCCCGGGCATCCGCAAGTGGCCGGTCGAATACCTGCCCAAGATCTACGAGCCGAACCGGGTCGATGAAGAAATCAGCGTGAGCCAGGACAACGCCGAAGAGATGTGCCGGCGCCTTGCGCGCGAGGAAGGCATCTTCGGCGGCATCTCCGCGGCTGGGGCGCTCTGGGTGGCGCTCGAGGTTGCCAAGACGGTCGAGAACGCCACCATCGTGTTCGTGGTGTGCGACCGCGGCGACCGGTACCTTTCTACCGGCGTCTTTCCTGCATAAACAAACCAGCCACCGCGGACGCTCAGCCATTCATGCCCGATCCCAAGTTCTGCCAGGTCTGTGCCACGTCGCTCGAATGGATCGAGCTGGTGGAGGACAGCGGCCCGACGGCGCGGCTGCGCTGCCCGTCCTGCGGCCACACGCACTGGAACAATCCGACGCCGGTGCTCGCGGCCATCGTCGAGTACCGCGGGCAGGTGCTGCTGGCGCGAAACGCCGCCTGGCCGGTGAAGATGTACGCGCTGATCACCGGCTTCATGGAGGCCGGGGAAACGCCTGAAGAGGGCATCTCGCGCGAGGTCAAGGAAGAAACCAACCTCGACGTGAGCGCGACAAAGCTCGTCGGTGTGTACGACTTCCAGCGCATGAACCAGGTCATCATTGCCTACCATGTGGTGGCCGATGGCGAGGTGAAGCTTTCACCCGAGCTGCTGGACTATCGCCTCTACCACCTGCCTGACCTCAAGTGCTGGCCCGCGGGCACCGGCTATGCGCTGGCCGATTGGCTGCGCACCCGGGGGCACGAGCCGGTGTTCTTTACCGCGGCGGAAAACGAGGAGCGGCGGCGCGGCTTGAACCTGCCGCCGGAGGAGCCGAAGCATGCAGATTGATCGCGAACTCGACACACGGGGCCTGAACTGCCCGCTGCCCATTCTCAAGGCCAAGAAGTCGCTCAACGACATGGCCAGCGGCCAGCTGCTGAAGGTGGTGTCGACCGACCCGGGGTCGGTGCGCGACTTTCAGGCCTTTGCGCGCCAGACCGGCAACGAGCTCGTCGAGCAGCAGACGATCGGCAGCGACTTCATTCATGTGCTGAAGAGGCGCTGAGCAGAAAAGAGAAGGGCCCCGTCGGGGCCCTGTCTGTCTTCAGAGCTCCAGGCTCTTCAGGTATTCGCGGAACTGCGCGCCGACTTCGGGGTGCGCCAGCGCAAGCTCAACCGACGCTTGCAGGAAGCCTTCCTTGCTGCCGCAGTCGTAGCGCGTGCCCTTGTAGGCATAGGCGTAGACCGATTCCTTCTTCATCAACGCCGCGATGCCGTCGGTGAGCTGGATCTCGCCGCCCGCGCCCTTCGGCTGATTGCGGATCTCGTCGAACACACCCGGCGTGAGGATGTAGCGGCCCGCGACGCCCAGGCGTGAGGGCGCGACTTCGGGCGCAGGCTTTTCGACCATGCGATCGACCTTCACGAGATCGTCGCCGATGGATTCGCCCGCCACGATGCCGTAGCGCTTGACGTGTTCGAGCGGCACTTCCTGCACCGCGAGCAGCGAAGCGCCGAGCTTGCCGAAGGCGGCCGTCATTTGCGCGAGCACAGGTGCGCCGCCCACAGGGCCGACCATCAGGTCGTCGGCCAGCAGCACGGCGAAGGGTTCGTTGCCCACCAGGTGTTCGGCGCACAGCACCGCATGGCCGAGCCCCAGCATGCGCGACTGGCGCACGTAGGAGCAGGTCATGTCGTCGGGCATGACAGAGCGCGCGATGTCGAGCAGTTCGAGCTTGCCGCTGGCCTCGAGCTGGCTCTCGAGTTCGTAGGCGGTGTCGTAGTGGTCTTCGATGGCACGTTTGTTTCGGCCAGTTACGAAAATCATGTCGCGAATGCCCGCCGCGTAGGCTTCCTCAACCGCGTACTGGATGAGTGGCTTGTCGACAACCGGCAGCATTTCCTTTGGCTGCGCCTTGGTGGCGGGCAGAAAGCGGGTGCCGAAACCTGCAACAGGAAATACGGCCTTGCGGATGCGTGTCGAGGGAATGGGCATGGGCAATTGGGGCGTCTGTTCGTTCAGTTGAAGAAGAAGGTTTTAGGGTCAGCGACGACACGGAAATGCCGTCGTTGCCATGCTAAACCTTGCCCAGATCCAAGTGTGTCAGCCGAGACGCACAAGCTGATCGCGAAGACGTTCCATCGTGGTGCTGAAATCGACGAGGCGCTTGCGCTCCTGTTCGATCACAGAGGGTGGTGCCTTAGCTACAAAGGCTTCATTGCCGAGCTTTCCATTCACTTTGAGGATCTCGCCCTCGATGCGAGCAATTTCCTTGCCGATGCGCGCGCGTTCGGCGGCCTTGTCGATTTCCATGTGCAGGCACAGGCGCGCCGTGCCGACCACGGCCACGGGCGCCGCCTCGGCCGCTGCCGACCACGAAGCCTCGTCGTCGAAGACCTTCACTTCCTTGAGCTTGGCGAGTGCCTGCAGCACCGCAGATGATTCGCGCAGGAAGGCCGCGCCTTCGGCATCGTCGGCCACCGCATAGAGCGGCAGGCGCACCGCGGGCGACACGTTCATTTCGCCGCGCAGCGTGCGGCAGGCATCGACCAGCGCCTTCAGGCGCGCCACATGCGCTTCGGCCGCTTCGTCGATCTTCTCGGGCTGGCTCTTCGGGTAGGCGGCGACCATGATCGACGCGCCCTCACGGCCTGCAACCTTCGACACCTTCTGCCACAGCTCTTCCGTGATGAACGGAATCACCGGATGCGCAAGGCGCAGCAGCGTTTCGAGCGTGCGGATCAGCGTGCGGCGCGTGGCGCGTTTCTGCGAATCGTCGCCGGTCTGGATCTGCACCTTCGCGATCTCCAGGTACCAGTCGCAGAATTCGTCCCAGGCAAACTGGTAGATGGCGTTGGCCACGTTGTCGAGCCGGTATTCCTCGAAGCCCTTGGCCACTTCGGCCTCGACGCGCTGCAGCTGCGAGACGATCCAGAAATCGGCGCGGCTGAACTTCAGGTAGCCGTGCGCCGGTCCGCCGACCGCGCACTCTTCCTTGGTGTGCTCGCGCAGGCCGCAGTCCTGCCCTTCGCAATTCATCAGCACGAAGCGCGTGGCATTCCAGAGCTTGTTGCAGAAGTTGCGATAGCCCTCGCAGCGCTTGCTGTCGAAGTTGATGCTGCGGCCCAGCGAGGCCAGCGATGCGAAGGTGAAGCGCAGGGCGTCGGCGCCAAAGGCGGGAATGCCCTCGGGAAATTCTTTCTGCGTGTTCTTGCGCACCGCGGGCGCGGTCTCGGGCTTGCGCAGGCCTTGCGTGCGCTTGTCGAGCAGTTCGGGCAATGCGATGCCGTCGATCAGGTCCACGGGGTCGAGCACGTTGCCTTCGGACTTGCTCATCTTCTTGCCCTGCGCATCGCGCACCAGGCCGTGGATGTACACGTCCTTGAACGGCACCTTGCCGGTGAAGTGCTTGGTCATCATGATCATCCGGGCGACCCAGAAGAAGATGATGTCGTAGCCAGTCACCAGCACGGTCGAGGGCATGTAGAGCGCCAAGTCCTGCGTCTTCTCGGGCCAGCCGAGCGAAGAGAAGGGCACCAGTGCCGACGAATACCAGGTGTCGAGCACGTCTTCGTCGCGCTTGAGCTTCTTGCCCGGCGCCTTGGCCTGCGCCTCGGCCTCGTCGTGCGCCACGTACACCTTGCCTTCCTCGTCGTACCAGGCCGGGATCTGGTGGCCCCACCAGAGCTGGCGCGAGATGGTCCAGTCCTGGATGTTTTCCATCCAGTGGTTGTAGGTGTTGACCCAGTTCTCGGGCACGAAGCGCACTTCGCCCGACTTCACCACGTCGACGGCCTTCTGTGCGATCGACTGGCCGTCGGCGCCGGGGCGCGTCATGGCCACGTACCACTGGTCGGTGAGCATCGGCTCGACGACGGCGCCCGAGCGCGCGCAGCGCGGCACCATCAGCTTGTGCTTCTTCACCTCGACCAGCAGGCCGAGCGCATCGAGGTCGGCCACGATGGCCTTGCGCGCCACGAAGCGGTCCAGGCCGCGATATTTCTCGGGCGCGTTGTCGTTGATGGTGGCGTCGAGCGTGAGGATGCCGATCACTTCGAGCTTGTGGCGCTGGCCGACGGCATAGTCGTTGTAGTCGTGCGCGGGCGTGACCTTGACCACGCCTGTGCCGAATTCCTTGTCGACGTAGTCGTCCGCGATGATGGGGATCAGCCGGTCCACCAGCGGCAGCCGCACGCGCTGGCCGATCAGGTGCCGGTAGCGCTCGTCTTCGGGGTGAACCATCACGGCCGTGTCGCCGAGCATGGTCTCGGGCCGCGTGGTGGCCACGGTCAGCGTGCCGCTGCCGTCTTCGAGCGGGTAGGCGATGTGCCAGAGCGAGCCGTCTTCCTCTTCGCTTTCCACTTCGAGGTCGCTCACCGAGGTCTTGAGCACCGGGTCCCAGTTGCCCAGGCGCTTGCCGCGGTAGATCAGGCCTTCCTCGTAGAGCGAGACAAAAGTCTGCGTGACCACCTTCGACAGGTCGTCGTCCATCGTGAAGTATTCGCGGCTCCAGTCGACCGTGTCGCCCATGCGGCGCATCTGCTCGGTGATGGTGCTGCCCGATTTCTCCTTCCATTCCCAGACCTTGGCGACGAAGTTCTTGCGCGCCTCGGCCGGCGTCGGGCCCATGTCGTGGCGGCTGATCTTCTGTTCCTGCAGCTGGCGCTCCACCACGATCTGCGTCGCGATGCCCGCATGGTCGGTGCCCGGCACCCAGAGCGTGTTGTCGCCCTTCATGCGGTGGTAGCGCGCGAGGCTGTCCATGATGGTCTGGTTGAACGCATGGCCCATGTGCAGCGTGCCCGTCACGTTGGGCGGCGGCAGCTGGATCGCGAACGAATCCGCTCCCTCCTTGGGCTCCTGGGTGCCGCGGAAGCCCGCCTTGGCATAGCCGCGCTTTTCCCATTCCGGGCCCCAGTGCGCCTCGATGGCGGCGGGTTCGAACGATTTGGAGAGGCTCTCCAGTCCAGGCTGGGCGGAAGGGGTGGTGGGTTCGCTCATGGGAAATGCAGAACGGCGCCTTCGGGGGAGCCGTGGGGACAAGGTGGGGATGACCCTCGATTTTACGGGGGCGGCTTCGGGGTGAGCCCACAACCCATAATTCCGGGATGCTGTTCCTGCTTTCCCCTGCGAAGTCACTCGACTACGACACCCCCGTTCCCGCCGAAATCCCCGCCACCCAACCCCATTTCGAAGCGCCCCGCGGCCCCTCGGTCGAACTGATCAAGCTGCTGCGCGAGAAGTCGCCGCAGCAGATTTCCGAGCTCATGCACCTGTCGGACAAGCTCTCCGCGCTCAATGTGGCGCGCTACCAGGCCTGGGCCGGCAAGAGCACACCGAAGAATGCCCGCCAGGCCGCCTTCGCATTCGACGGCGACGTCTACGGCGGCCTCGATGCCCGCTCGCTCACGCCCGCGCAGCTGGCCTGGGCGCAAGAGCATCTGTGCATCCTGAGCGGCCTCTACGGCCTGCTGCGCCCGCTCGACCTGCTGCAGCCGTACCGCCTGGAGATGGGCACGCCGCTGGCCAATCGCCATGGCAAGGACCTGTATGCCTTCTGGGGCTCGCGCATTGCAGAACACCTCAACCAGCGCCTGGCGGCAGACCGCACGCCCGTGGTGGTCAATGTCGCCTCGCAGGAATACTTCAGGTCGGTGGACCTGAAGGCGCTCAAGGCGCGCGTGGTCGAATGCGTGTTCGAGGAATGGAAGGGCGACAAATTCAAGATCGTGAGCTTCTACGCCAAGCGCGCCCGCGGCCTGCTGGCGCGCTGGGCGGTGCTGCACAAGGCTGCCACGCCCAAGGCGCTGGAAAAATTCGATCTCGAGGGTTATGGTTTCGACGCCAAGGTCTCTACGGCCGAAAGGCTGGTGTTCAGAAGGAAGACTTGATATGTCACAGGCGATAAGCCCGGAACTGAGGGAATGGCTGGTGTCGCAGCTCGCGGCCGGGCATTCGGTGCCCGCGCTGCGCGCCTCGATGCGCGCGGCGGGTTGGCAGGACGCGGCCACCGACCTCGCGCTGGCGCAGTTGGAAGCCGGCTTTCCGCACCTGGAAGTGGCCAGCAAGACGCCGCGCACCGACATGCCCGGCCCCAACCTCGAAGGCGCCCCGCTCTACATCGAAGCGGGCGACCGCCGCGTGCAGGTGCTGCACACCATGCGGCATCCGCGCGTCGTCGTGTTCGGCAACCTGCTGTCGCCTGAAGAGTGCGAAGGGCTGATTGCCGCGGCGCGGGTGCGGCTGGCGCGCTCGCTCACCGTCGAGACTCGCACCGGCGGCGAGGTGCTCAACGTCGACCGCACCAGCGACGGCATGTTCTTCGAGCGCGGCGAGAACGACATCGTCGCGCGCCTCGAGCAGCGCATTGCCGTGCTGCTGCGCTGGCCGGTGGAGTTTGGCGAAGGCCTGCAGATCCTGCGCTATGCGCCCGGCGCGCAGTACCGGCCGCACTACGACTACTTCGACCCCGGCGAGCCCGGCACGCCCACCATCCTCAAGCGCGGCGGCCAGCGCGTGGCCACGCTCGTGATGTACCTGCAGGAGCCCGAGCAGGGCGGCGCCACCACCTTCCCCGACGTGGGCCTGGAAGTGACGCCCATGCGCGGCACCGGCGTGTTCTTCAGCTACGACGAACCCGAGCCCGCCACCCGCACGCTGCACGGCGGCGCGCCCGTTCTGGCCGGCGAGAAGTGGGTTGCCACCAAGTGGCTGCGCGAACGCGAATTCAAGTAGCAGCAGCAAGGAACCGATGAAAGTCACCGCCAACGGGCTGCAGATCGAGGTCGACGACACCGGAGGCGAGGGGCGCCCCGTCATCCTGCTCATCATGGGCCTGGGCATGCAACTCGTCGCCTGGCCGGACGGCTTCGTGCGTCAACTGGTCGACGCGGGCTTTCGCGTGGTGCGCCACGACAACCGCGACATCGGCCTGAGCCAGGGCTTCGACCATGCGGGCACCGGCAACATCGTGTGGGAAACCATTCGCCACCGCCTCGGCCTGCAGGTGCGTTCGGCCTACACGCTGCAGGACATGACGCAGGACTCGATCGGCGTGCTCGATGCGCTGGGCATCGCCAGGGCCCACATCGTCGGGGCTTCCATGGGCGGCATGATCGCGCAGCGCCTGGCCGCCAGTGCACCGCAGCGCGTTGCCAGCCTCGTGAGCATCATGAGTTCGAGCGGCGCGCGCGGCCTGCCCGGTCCGCGCCGCGAGGTGACGGCCATGCTCATGCGCAGGCCCCTGGGCCGCAGCGAGGCCGATCTCGTGGCGCACAGCATCAAGCTCCTGCGCCTGATCCAGAGCCCGGCCTATCCGCAGACCGATGAAGAGCTGGCCGCACGCCTGGTCTTCAGCATGCGCCGCTCGTACCGCCCGGCCGGCCTGATGCGGCAGATGCTGGCCATCGGCGCCGATGGCGAGCGCCCGCTGCTGCTGCCGCGCATCCAGAGCCCGACGCTGGTGCTGCACGGCGAAGCCGATGCCCTGGTGCCCATCGCCTGCGGCAAGGATTCGGCCCGACGCATTCCGGGCTCGACCTTCATTTCCATTCCCGGCATGGGCCACGACCTGCCGCCAGAGGTCTGCACCATCCTCGCCAACCACATCGCCCCGTTCGCGCACGCCGCGCACGCCAAGGACAAGTCATGAGCCTGGACAACACCCCCCAGAACCCCAACACCCCCGAGCAGTCGCAGCTGGGCCGCGCCTCGGCCTATGCCGACAGGTACGACCCCTCGCTGCTCTTTCCGATTGCGCGCAGCACCCAGCGCGAAGCCATGGGCATTGCCGGCGGCGCGCTGCCCTTCTTCGGCGCCGATCTCTGGACCGCCTTCGAGGTGAGCTGGCTCAACCTGCGCGGCAAGCCGCAGCTGGCCATCGCGCACTTCACCATCCCCTGCGAAACGCCCAACATCGTCGAGAGCAAGTCGTTCAAGCTCTACCTCAACAGCTTCAACAGCACCGCTTTCGCGAGCGCGGAGGCCGTGCGCGAGCGCCTGCGCGCCGACCTGTCCGAGGCGCTCTGGCGCGGCAGCGACCAGTCCGCCGGCATCGGCGTGAAGCTGCTGGCGCCCGACATGTTCGACCGCGAGCCGGTGCACGAACTCGACGGCCTCGACCTCGACCGGCTCGACATCGAGTGCACCCACTACCAGCCCGCGCCCGAACTGCTGTCGAGCGACAGCACCCAGCCGCCGGTGAACGAGACGCTCACCAGCCGCCTGCTCAAGAGCAACTGCCTCGTCACCGGCCAGCCCGACTGGGGCAGCGTGCAGATCCGCTACAGCGGCCCGGCCATCGAGCAGGCCGGCCTGCTCGCGTACATCGTGAGCTTTCGCAACCACAACGAGTTCCACGAACCCTGCGTGGAGCGCATGTTCATCGACATCTGGCGCCGCTGCCAGCCCAACAAGCTCGCGGTGTATGCGCGCTACACGCGGCGCGGCGGGCTCGACATCAATCCGTTTCGCACCAGCTGGCCGCAGGCGCTGCCGCCGAACGTCCGTACCGCGCGGCAATAGCGCCGGCACGCGCTGAGCTTCCATCCGCTGGACCGCTCGGCCGACGTGTTCAGTTGGGATCCGGTCTGAGGTCAAACCCGAAGAACAGTGGGCGCCGAGGCGCGCAAGGCGTCATTCGCCGGACAATGCGCATTCCTCTCCTCCTTCGCGCATCTGTCCGGTGAACCTGCACTTCGACCTGTTCGACCTGAAACTGTTCGTCTACGTGGCGGACGCGCGCAGCCTCACGCGCGGCGCCGAGAAGGCCTGCATCTCGCTGGCCGCTGCCTCCACCCGCATCAAGCAGATGGAAGAGGCCGTGGGCGGCAAGCTGCTGCATCGCAGTGCGCAGGGCGTGAGCCTCACGGCCGCGGGACAGGCGGTGCTCTACCACGCCAAGCGCGTGATGCAGCAGATGGAGCACCTGCGCTGCGACATGCAGGACTTCGGCAAGGGCATCAAGGGCCATGTGCGCGTGTTCGCCAACACGACCTCGATCACCGAATACCTGCCGCAGAAGCTCGCGGGCTTTCTCACGCAGCATCCAGCGGTGCAGGTGGATCTGCGCGAGTACCTGAGCGAGGAGATCGTGCGCGCGGTGGCCGATGGCGAGGCCGACATCGGCATCCTGGCCGGCGACGTGCACACCGGCGAGCTCGACGCGCGTCCCTTCGGCCGCAACCAGCTGGTGCTGGTGGTGCCCGCCACGCACCATCTCGCGGGTGCGGCTTCGGTGGCCTTTGCGGACACGCTCGACGAGCAGCATGTGGGGCTGCATCACGGCAGCGCCATCCACCGCTTCCTGCAGCGCCGCGCCGAGCTCGCCGGGCGGGGATTCAATCCGCGCATCCAGGTCAGCAGCTTCGAGGCGATCTGCCTGATGATCGAGGCGGGCGTGGGGGTCGGTGTGTTGCCTGCATCGTCGGCGCAGCGGTTGTCGATGGCCATGCGGATCTCGACGGTTGCACTCAGCGATGCGTGGGCGGAGCGCGAACTCAAGCTCATCGCGCGCAACCGCGAGCAACTGCCGGCCTCGGCGCGCGAGCTGTTCGACCATCTCATCGCGCCCTGACGCATCTCCGACCAGGGGGCTCACGCTCGATGCGGTTCGCGCGGTCGAGACCCGCCGGGTCTTCCTGCGCGGTCAGCCCGCCTTCGGTAGGTACTGCTCCACGAGACTGGCCCAGTAGGCGGCGCCCACCGGCAGCAGGCGGTCGTTGAAGTCGTAGTGCGGGTTGTGCACGCTGCAGCCGCCTTCGCGGATGTGCGTGCCGTTGCCGATGAAGAAATAGCAGCCTGGCACCTGTTCGAGCATGAAGGCGAAGTCTTCGCTGGCCATCACCGGCGGCCCCGCCTCGACCATGCCCTGCGCACCCACGAGACTGCGCGCCACCGTGCGTGCAAACGCCGTTTCGGCCGGCGTGTTGACCAGCACCGGGTAGCCGCGCTGGTAGTCCACCGCAGCCTCCAGTCCGAAGCTTTGCGCCTGCGCTTCCACCAGCGCGCGGATACGGGCCTCGGCCAGGTCGCGCGCACCGCGGTCCAGCGCGCGCACCGTGAGCTTCAGGAGCGCCGTTTCGGGGATCACGTTGCTGGCGGTGCCCGCCTGCAGCACGCCCACGGTGACCACCACGGCGTGCAGCGGGTCGGTGTTGCGCGACACCACGGTTTGCAACGCCATCACGATGCTCGCGGCGGCCACCGTGGGGTCGGTCGCCAGATGCGGCATCGCGCCGTGGCCGCCCCGGCCGGTGAGCGTGATGGCCACGGTGTCGCTGGAGGCCATCTGCGCGCCGTCGCGGAACAGCAGCTGTCCTTCCGGCAGGCCCGGCATGTTGTGCATGGCGAACACCGCATCGCATGGATAGCGTTCGAACAGCCCCTCCTGCATCATGCGAGAGGCGCCATTCAAGCCTTCCTCGGCCGGCTGGAAGATGAGGTTCAGCGTGCCGTCGAAGCGCTGCTGCTCGGCGATGTACTGCGCCGCGAACAGCAGCATCGTGGTGTGTCCGTCATGCCCGCAGGCGTGCATCACGCCGGGCCGCTGGCTCGCATGCGGGATCTGCGCGAGCTCCGTCATCGGCAGCGCATCCATCTCCGCGCGAATGCCCAGGCGACGCGGACTGTCGCCGAGTCGAAGCTGGGCGACGAAGCCGGTGCCGCCGATGGCGCGGTCCACCCGATAACCCCAGGCCTCGAGCCGGTCGGCGACCAGTGCGCTGGTCTGGAATTCCTCGAAGCCCAGTTCGGGATGGCGATGGATCTGGCGGCGAACCGCGGTGTAGTCCCCGGCGTGCGCCTTGGCCCAGCCGCGCACGTCGCGGGTGTCGTGAAGTGTGTCGTTCATTGGGGTTGCAGGTTGATGCGCCTGGCGAGGGTCTGGAAGCGCGTGGCTTCGGCCGTGAACTGGCGGGCCGATTCGTCGAGCGTGCGCGGCGCCGCCGGCATGGAGCCGGTGGCAAGAATCGCCTGCTGCACCTCGGGCTGCTCCAGCGTGGTCGCCAGCGCCTGGTGCAGGCAGGTCACCGTGGCATCCGGGGTTTCCTTGCGCACCATTAACCCGGCCCAGGTGCTGTACTCGAAGTCTTTCAGCAGCCTGCCTTCGGCAAAGGCCGGCGCCTCGGGCGCGAACTTCTCGCGGCGTGGGCCGACCCAGCCCAGGATCTTCAGGCGTCCCTGGTCCGCCAGCCCGCGGTACATGGTGGCCCAGGGCATCATCGTGAAGTCCACGAGGCCGGCGCCCATGTCCTGCAGCAGCGGCGCGCCGCCCTTGTAGGGCACGTGCAGCATGGGGGCGCCGACGCGCGCCGCGAGATCTTCGCCCGCGAAGTGGTACAGCGAGCCGTAGCCCACGCTGCCATAGCTCAGGGGCTTGCCGCCGGGCGTGCGGGCGAGGGCGATCAGTTCGTCGATGGACTGCGCCGGCAGGTCCTTGCGCGCCAGCAGCACCATGGGGTTGAAGGTCACGGGCCCGAGCAGGCGGAACTGGTCGTGGCGCACCTTCACGGCGGCATTGGCGAGCGGCGTGAGGATCACCTCGTTGGGCGAACCGAGGAACACCATGTGGCCGTCGGCCGGCGCCGCAAGCACCTTCTGCGCCGCGATCGCGCCGCCGGCGCCGCCCAGGTTCTCGACCAGCACCGGCTGGCCCAGCTGCTTCGACAGCGACAGGTGGACGGAGCGCGCGATCACGTCGGAGAGCCCTCCGGCCGGATACGGCACCAGCAGCGTGACCGGCTTGGAAACGCAGCTGGCGCTGGCGGCCGGGGCCGCGAGCAGGGTGGCGCTGCACAGGGCGAGCAGCGAGGCTTTCAGGGAGAAGCGGATCAAGCGGGCACCTCATGAAGGATCGAAGGATTGGCGGATCGTAGGTTCGCCAACCGCCTGCCACAATGTTCGATCCGGCCATTTATTGTGCTGTTCCAGCCAGGAGCTTTTCGATGATTCACTTCGACCTGCTGTGCCCCGAGGGCGGCGTGCCCGGTTCGCTGTGGTCCGCCGTCGACGTGCTGCGCGAGCTCAATGCCCTGGCGCGCGTGCGTGCGCCGCGTGCTCCGTTACCGGCGACGAGCTGGCGCCTGCTCGGCGCCGATGGCCGCACACACCACTGGCATTCGCAGACCTGCGTCAGCGAGAGCGAGCGCCGCCATGCACGCCGGCCGCAGCCAGGTCCGCGCGTGCTGTTGCTTGCACCGCTGGAGATGCAGTCGATCCCGGCGCTGCAGCAACTGGTGCGGCGCAATGCCGTCGCCGTCGAGCTGGTGCGCCGGCGCTTCGAGTCGGGCAGCCTGATCGGCGCCTGCGGCACGGGCATCTGGCTGGTGGCACAAGCGGGCTGCATCCTGCGCGCGCCGATTCCCTGGCTCTACCAGTCCGGCTTCGAGCACCATTTCCCCGGGTTGCGCATCGAGGCGCGCGAGCCGATCGTGGCTGAGCATGGCTGTGTCTGCGCGGCCGCACCGCCGCTGCTGCACGCGCTGGTGCTTCACCTGGTGCGCTACGCCGGCATGGCCGACCTGGCGCACGCGGGCGCGGAGAAACTGTTGTTGAACGCCGAACGGCAGGCGCTGTCGGCCGCGATGACGGGAGAGCAGGTCATGGGCCAGGCGCGCGACACGCCCTTGTACCTGGCCCAGGCGTGGATGCAGGCCCATGCGGGCCAGCCCCTGCGGCTGGCCGACGCCGCAGCCGCAGCGGCCGTCAGCGAGCGCACGCTGAGCCGGTTGTTCCGCCAGCACGCGGGCATGACACCGCTGCAGTACGTGCAGGAGCTGCGCGTGCAGCGCGCGCAGATGTGGCTCGAAGGTACCTTTCGTTCGGTGGACGAGATCGCGCGCGACTGCGGCTATGGCGACACCAGCGCGTTCTGCCGCATGTTTGCGCGTGCCACCGGCACCAGCCCGCAGCGCTATCGCGGTCGCTACACCTTTCGTGGGCCGCGTGCGCGCTGGCGTCTGCAGGAGACCTCGCTGCCGGACGCGTGACCCGTGCGGCGGCGGGCAGTGAAGTTGCCGCTCAGTCGGCCTTCAGCCAACGTCCCACGCGGGCTGTTCCTGCCAGCTGCCAGACCTGCTGGCACAGCGCCTTCGCCTCGTCCGCTGTCGCGCCTTCACCGTAGTGCGCCAGGCGCTGCATCTTGTCCTCGATCTCCGTGCGATTCAGGCTGTTGCCGGGGTCGCCCTTGGGTTCGTCGACGCGGCCCTGCAGCGTGCGCCCGTCGGCGGTGTGCACCCTGACCTTGCCGATCCAGCGCGCGGGGTAGGCGGTGTCGACTTCGTGGTCGAGCTCCATCGACACCTTGTCGCGGAACGCGGCCACCTCGGGCGCGAGAAAGTCGCGGTCGAACTCTCCCAATCCGGCGCGGCCATGAACGGCGATCAGGCCCAGCACGGTGCCCATCGAGAACTTGCCCTGGTGCACGGTCGCCGGCACGGTCACACGGCCGAGCACGTCGATGGCGCCCTGGTGCACGTGGGTGGTCACGCGCGACACGTCGGCGGGCTTGAGCTTGTGCTGCGTCATCACCTGCAGCAGCGCGTCGGCGGCGGGGTGGGTGTGGCGGCAGGAGGCGTGGTACTTGAAAGAGGTTTCGGCCAGCGTCCAGCGGGTGCCGAGGCCGTCTGTGAGCTTGGCCGGATCGGCGTCGCTCGACATGCCCGCGCCCAGGCCCTGTGCGCCTTCAAGGATCTTCGCCGCACCGGTGAAGCCGTCCTGCGCGAGGTAGGCCGACATCAGCCCGCTCGCGGCCGCGTGCGCGCAGTGCAGTTGCTTGGAATCAGCGGCGTCGCGAAGGAACTCCCACACGCCGGCCGACTGCGTGCCGGCCGAGCCGAAGGCGTGCAGCATCTGCCGCGGCGTAAGGTCCAGCAGGCGGCCCACGGCAGCGGCGGCCGCGAGCGTGCCGGCAGTTGCCGTGGTGTGGAAGGTCTTGTAGTGCGAGCGTCCCAGGAACTCACCCACGCGGATGCCGACCTCGTAGCCTGCGACCACGGCGGTCAGCAGTTGTGCGCCGCTCGCGCCGATGCTTTGTGCGACCGCCAGCGCTGGTGCGATGACCACGGCGGCCGGATGGAACACCGAGCCGTTGTGCACATCGTCCTGCTCCACGTAATGCGAGGCCGCGGCGTTGACGAGCGCGGCGAACAGCGGCGAACTGGTGCGGCGCGACGTGAGTATTTCGCTGGGCCCTTCGGCGGGCCCCATCATCTGCGCGAAGCGCTCGATGCTGCGCACCGGCCGGGCCGTGCGCGCGGCGAGCACCGAGCCCAGCCAGTCGAGCATCAGGTCTTCGGTACGGCGCAGCACCGGGGCGGGAATGTCGGCGAACTGCAGTTCGGCCGCGAAGGTGGCGAGCGTCCGGCTGGGTTGGTTCGATGTGGTCATGGACAGGGCTTCAGAACGAACGTGGAAGGCCGAGCATGTGTTCCGCCACATAGCTGAGGATCAGGTTGGTCGAGATGGGCGCGACCTGATACAGCCGGGTCTCGCGGAACTTGCGTTCGATGTCGTATTCGCACGCAAAGCCGAAGCCACCGTGGAACTGAAGGCAGGCGTTCGCCGCTTCCCAGCTTGCCTTGGCCGCCAGGTACTTCGCCATGTTGGCCTGCGCGCCGCAGGGCTCGCGTGCGTCGAACAATCGGCAGGCTTCATAGCGCATGAGGTTCGCGGCCTCGATCTCGATGAAGGCCTCGGCAATCGGAAACTGCACGCCCTGGTTCTGCCCGATGGGCCGGCCGAACACCACGCGCTCCTTGGCGTAGGCCGTCACCTTGTCGATGAACCAGTAGCCGTCGCCGATGCATTCGGCCGCGATCAGCGTGCGCTCGGCGTTGAGGCCATCGAGGATGTACTTGAAGCCCTGGCCTTCCACGCCGATCAGGTTCTCTGCGGGAATCTCGAGGTTCTCGAAGAACAGCTCGTTGGTCTCGTGGTTCACCATGTTGAGAATGGGCCGCACCGTCATGCCTTTTCCGATGGCTTCGCGCAGATCGACGATGAAGATCGACATGCCTTCGGACTTCTTCTTCACTTCGGCCAGCGGCGTGGTGCGCGCCAGAAGAATCATCAGGTCCGAATGCTGGACGCGCGAGATCCACACCTTCTGCCCGTTGATCACATAGCGGTCGCCCTTCTTCACGGCCGTGGTCTTGATCCTGGTGGTGTCGGTGCCGGTGCTGGGCTCGGTCACGCCCATCGACTGCAGGCGGAGTTCGCCGGTGGCGATGCGCGGCAGGTAGTTGCGCTTCTGCGCCTCGCTGCCGTGGCGCAGCAGCGTGCCCATGTTGTACATCTGGCCGTGGCAGGCGCCGGAGTTGCCGCCGCAGCGGTTGATCTCTTCCATGATGATCGAGGCTTCGGTGAGTCCGAGGCCGGAGCCGCCGTATTCCTGCGGAATGAGGGCGGCCATCCAGCCGGCCCGGGTGAGCGCATCGACGAACTCGGCGGGGTAGCCGCGTGCTTCGTCGATCTTGCGGAAGTACTCGTTGGGAAACTGCGCGCACAGGTCGCGCACGGCATCGCGAATGTCGGGAAAGCTCTTGTCGTTGGCGTTGTTCATTGGTCGTTGCTCAGTTCTGGCGTGCGCCGCCGGCTTCCTTTTCTACACGTTGCCAGATCTCGATGGCCATCGGGTCGTCGATCTCCTCGAGGATGTGGCCCACGAGGCCGATGCAGCCAGCGCGCTGGGCGTGATGCCATGCTCGCGCCCACGCACGGTGATCCTGTCGGGGGTGCTGTGGCCGAGCTCGGTGTGCAGGGATTTCTTGATCTTCGTGGTCATGCGCCGAATCTATGCCGCTCTCGCGCGAGGCGGGTCTGTAAATGCGAAACCCTCCCTTCGGCAAATGCAAATGCCGCACCAGCAGGTCGTGGCCTTCGTCGAGCTGAAGCCCGGCGCGGTGCTCGTCGAACACCTGTCGCCCTACAAGCGCCCGGCCCGCATCGAGGTGATCGACGCGATGCCCACCACGGCCAACGGCAAGCTGCTCAAGCGCGAGCTGCAGGCGCGCTGCAGGCTGGCCGGCGGCTGAATCAGCCGAAGATCGCGGCCCGGCCCTTCTGCGTGTCCATGTACTCGCGCACCCGGGCGATGCGGCCTTCGCGCAGCTCGAAGACGAAGCAGTAGTCGTTGTCGTAGCGCCTGCCGTTGGCCAGCGTGGCCTGCATGCGCTCTTCGAGGATCACGGTGTCGCCGTCGCAGTACAGGTGAGAGAACGTCACTTCGACGTCCGCGACGAAGAGCCTGGGAAAGGCCTCGACCAGGAAGTGCGCGATTGCGGCGGGCCCGATCATGTGGTCCGGCACGTCGAGCGCCACCGCTGTTGCGTTGCCCTTGGGCGCCAGCCATTCGACGTCCTCGGTGAACGCGGCCTGGATGCGTTGCGGGTCGCGGCTCGCGAAGGCCTTCCAGGCTTCGGTGACGGTGCGCTTGTTCTGCTCGGAGCTCATGTTGCTGCTTTCGGATGGAAGTGGATGCGAGCGCCGACCATAGGCGTGGCCCGAAGCGACCGCACGCCGGTTTCGGACATTTCCTGCAAGGAGCCGCGCAGCCGTCCGCCAGTGCCGCGCAGGGAGCGCGCGCATCGTTTGCGCATCGACACAGAAACACAGGAAGCACGCCATGGCAGACGACCCGACCAAGCGCGGCCCGCAGGACCGGAACCGCATCAATGTCAACGAGCCGCACGAGGTGCGCTACTGGACCCAGACACTGGGCGTGACCGAGGCGCAGCTGCGCTCGGCCGTGGCCGCCGCGGGTGTGGAGGTGAAGGACGTTCGGGTCTATCTCGGCAAACCCTAGGCCGAAAGGGTAGGCACGCTCCTACACCCGCCAAGGGGGGCGGGCCCGATACTTTGGCTTTCCTTCGCTTCAGGACGCGCAAAGTGAACGAGCCGATTGCCGAACCCCGCACCCTGGGTCTGCGGGCCTGCCACTCCCTCACCGAGGCGAAGCCTGCGGCTCCCCGCGCGCAATGAAGGCCTCGCCCGGAGCCAGAAGCTGGATTGCCGCCGGCGTGCGCCACGAACTGCTGACGCGCGCCTTGCCGGCATTGCGCCACGACATGGTGGCCCCGGTGTCGGTGATACGCATGGCGCTGCTCATGCTCAAGCGCCAGATCGGCACGCAGGTCGTCGACGCGGCTGTCTGCGAGGAGCGCGTGGCGCTGATCGACAACCAGGTCTCGGAACTCGTGGAAGGCATCCGCTCGCTGCGCGACTGGGAACTGGCCACGGTGGATGACGGCATCACCCGCAGCGCGCTGGTGGCGCAATGCGTGGGCCTGATGCGCGCCGCTTTCGACATGCATGGCGTCGAGCTGGACGTCGACGCCGCGCTCGATTCGCGCAGGGACGAACCCCGCTGGCCCCAGGGGGCGGCGCTGCGTTATCTGGTTCTTGGCGCGCTCGGGTATCTGCACGATGGCGCGTCCGAACCCGGTGCCATCCGGATCGAGGCCGATGGCGCCGATGCGCTTCGCCTGAGCGCCTTGCCGCGCGAATCCGCCGGTGCCAGCGCCGTGCTCGACGCCCACCGCGCGCCGCGTGCGCTTGCCATCGACGCCATCGCGCTCCAGAGCCTGGCGGAGGACCTGGGCTACACGGTGGCGCTGGAACGCGACAGCGTGCGCTTTCCGCTCGCTCCGGGTTGAGGCCTTCGCGCGGCCTTGCGCCTGCCGTTGGCCTTGTGTTCCTCGCGCTGTTCGCGCGCCTGGGTTTGCCGATGCATCCGCAGAAAGGCGAGCAGCCGCTGTTCCGCGGCGTGGAGCCCGCGCGTCTTGCGGGCCGCGGTGCGGGCCGACATCTTTCGCAGCAGCTCCGACGCGGGGTCTTCTTGGTCGCCCGCGAGCGCGCTGCCCAGCGCCAGCACAGCCGGGTGCACGTAGGCCTTCTTGCACACCGCGGGCGTGTTGCCCAGCTGCTTGGCCACGGCGGCGAGGATCTCCTTGGCGCTGTAGCGGCTGCCATCGGCGGCCGTGCGGCCCGGTTCGCAGGCCAGCCGGGTGAGCTCCAGCGCCTGCACCGTGCCATGCCAGGTCCGGAAGTCCTTTGCCGTGAAGCGCTCGCCCTGCACGGCTTCGGCAAGGTAGTCGTTCACATCGGTAGATGACACGCTTCGGAGTTCTCCGTCTTCCTGCTGGTACTGGAAAAGCGCCTGGCCGGGCAGCTGCTGGCAGCGGCGCACCACCTTCGCCACGCGCGGATCGTCCAGCCGGGCTTCGTGCATCACGCCGCTCTTGCCCCTGAAGCGCAGCCGCAGCGCCGCCCCCTGCACGGCCGCATGCCGGTTGCGCAGGGTGGTGAGGCCGAAGGAGCCGTTGCTGTTCGCGTACTCCTCGTTGCCCACGCGCAGCAGCGTGGTGTCGAGCAGGCGCACCAGCGCCGCCAGCACCTGCTGGCGCCCGGGCGCCGCTGTGGCCGCGCCTTCCTGCAGGTCGCGCGCCACGCGGGCGCGGATGCGCGGCAGCGCGAGCCCGAAGGCCTCGAGGCGCTCGAACTTGGTCTCGTCCTGAAAAAGCCGCCAGTCGGGGTGGTAACGGTACTGCTTGCGTCCGCGCGCATCGATGCCGGTGGCCTGGAGATGGCCGTTGGGCAGGGGGCAGATCCAGACCTGCGTGTAGGCCGGTGGAACCGCCAGCATGCGGATGCGCGAGAGCTCGTCCGTATCGCGCACCCATCGGCCCTCAGCATCGCGGTAGCGAAAGTGGTCGCCATGCTTCAGGCGCCGGATGCCCGGCATGTCGGGGTTCACGTAGACCAGGCCATCGGCGATCGGCGCGGCCGTCGGTGCCGGTTTCGAAGGCGGTGAAGTCGATCTGGAGCGAGCCGGCATGGGGTTTGCGTGGTGACGGTACCCAGAGCTTGTGCCTGCGCCGACAATCGCCGCCTGTAGGACGCCGCAATCGCCGCTGGTGCGATGGAGGCTCTTTGTTTTTCCTGGAGTCCAAAAGAAATGATGTTTTTCCATCGGCCGTTTTCGTCCTCCGGCGCGCGCTGGTCTTCGTGGCTTTCGGCCTGCGGCGCGGTGCTGCTTGTCGCGGCCTGCGCTTCGCCGACTCCGCCGGTGCCGGCTGCGCGCACTGCGGCCGCCACTGCCGCGCCCGTCAAGGTGAAGGTCTTCGTCGCAGCCATGTTCGAAATCGGCCGGAACAGCGGCGACCGGGCCGGCGAGTTCCAGCACTGGTACGAGCGCTACTGGAAAGGCGCAACGCCGATGGCCGTGCCCGGCGCGCTGCAGCCGGTGTACTGCAACACCGACGGTGTGTGCGGCGCGGTGCTCGGCATGGGCAAGGTCAACTCATCGTCGTCGATGCAGGCCATCCTGTTGAACCCGCAGTTCGATTTTTCGCAGGCCTACTACGTGATTTCCGGCGTGGCCGGCACGCCGCCCGCGCGCGGCACCATCGGCGAAGTGAGCTGGGCCACCTGGCTCGTGGACTACGACCTCGGCCACCGCTGGGCGCCCGAGGAGAACAAGCCCGGCGAACCCACCTTCATGCCGCGCAAGGGCTACGAGGAATATCGCCGCTTCAAGCTCAACCCCGAGCTCGTGGGCTGGGCCATGAAGCTCTCGGCCGACACGCCGCTCAAGGATTCGGAGGGTGCGCGCAAGTACCGCCTGCGCTACCCCGACGCCGCCGCGCGGCGCGCACCCTTCGTGGGGACCGGCACCCACATGACCGGCGACACCTTCTTCCATGGCCCCGGCATGTCGAAGCAGGCGCAATACATCGCCAGGCTCTACGGCGCCGACGACTACGTGATCACCGAAATGGAAGCTGCCGCCATCACGCTCGTGATCAAGCGCACCCACGGCACCGACCGCGTGATGAGCCTGCGCGGCGCCGTCAACTTCGACCAGGGCAGCCCGAAGGAAAGCACGCTGCAGCACCTGGACCCGGCCCCGGGCGAGACGGCCGGCGGCTTTGCCGAGACGGTGGAGAACATCGCCCTGGTGGGCACGCGGGTGGTGGACCACATCGTCGCGAACTGGCCGCAGTGGCAGGCCGGCGTGCCGAAGCCCTGAGCGGGTTGATCAGGGCCGCACCGGTTGCAGATGCCACGTCACATTGAAATCGAACGGCGTCCATCGGCTCACCGTGACGCCCGCGCGCCGCAGGCCGCGGCCGGTCCAGGTGTTGCAGGTCTCGAAGAGGTGGTAGCCGCCTTCGGCTTCGTAGAAGGCGTCGTCGTTGCCGTAGTGCGCGCCGGCGATGGGTGTCGCGCGGCCCGAGGGCAGGGTGGCGCGCACGAAGCCCGCGAGCTGCGCGTACTGCGCCTGCGAGAGCGGCAGGTGGAAAGCGTTGTTGCGCAACGAGGCGCGACGGAGGTAGGTCACGTGCAGCAGCGCGCGGTTGCCGCCGAGCACGGCGCCGAAGGCGCGCGATGCCGTGAGGTCGGCCCAGGTGGGCGTGTGCAGGTAGAACTCGCGGTCTCCCCAGCCGATGGCGATGAACTCGGCATCGGGCGGCACGGCCCTGAAGTGCGCGAACGGAAAGAGCTGCTGCCAGTCGATGGCCGCCGAGCGGATCGGAAACACCAGGTCGGTATGAATGCCGTTGCTTAGCACCCAGGCCTCGATGGCGGGCGGCTCCGCAGGCGCCTGTGCCGCCGGTGGTCCGGCATTGGCTGGCCAGAACATCAGCGCGCAGGCCACGCCCACATACAGCCCTGCCGCCATCGTGAATCCCAGCAGCGTTGTGAATGCGATGCGCCGGAGCCAGCGTTTCGTCACGGCTTCAGAAGCTTCAGAAGAGCGATGCGGTGGCCGAGGCCGCCTCCGCGGATGCGCGCGAGGCCTGGCCGCCCGCGGCCGGCGCCGTCGCCTCGGGGCTACCCGCCTTCGCAAGCGCGCCGACACGCACGCCCAGCAGGCGCAACGGCCGTTCGAGCGGCACGCGCTTCAGGCACAGCCCGCCGACCTGGCGGATGGTCTTGCCGTCGGCGGTGTGGCGCTCGATGGTCTGGTCGCGCGTGGCGATCTTGAAATCGTCGTAGCGCAGCTTGATGCCGATGGTCTTGCCCACGTAGCCCTTGCGCTGCAGGTCTTCGGCCAGCTTCTCGCACAGGTGGGTGAAGATCGCGCCCAGTTCGGCGCGGTCGCGCACCGCATGCAGGTCGCGGTCGAAGGTGGTCTCGCGGCTCATCGACACGGGCTCGCTCTCGGTCACCACCGGCCGGTCGTCGCGGCCCCAGGCCACCTCGTGCATCCAGGCGCCCGTGGACTTGCCGAAATTCTGGATCAGCCAGTCGCGCTCGCGCGCCGCGAGCTCGCCCACGGTCTCGATGCCGAAGCGCTTGAGTTTCTCGTCGGCCTTGGGCCCGATGCCGTTCACCTTGCGGCAGGGCAGCGGCCATATGCGGGTCTGCAGGTCGGCCTCGTAGAGGACCGAGATGCCGTTGGGCTTGTTGAACTCGCTCGCCATCTTGGCGATGAGCTTGTTGGGCGCCACGCCGATGGAGCAGGTGAGGCCGGTGGCGTCGAGGATGGCCTTCTGGATCAGCCGCGCCAGCGAGCGCCCGCCCTCGCGCTGGCCGCCGGGCACGTCGGTGAAGTCGATGTAGACCTCGTCCACGCCGCGGTCTTCCATCAGCGGCGCGATCTCGGTGACGACCTGCTTGAAGGTGCGCGAGTACTTGCGGATCTCGTCGAAGTCCACCGGCAGGATGATGGCCTGCGGGCACAGCTTGGCGGCCTTCATGAGCCCCATGGCCGAGCCCACGCCGAACTGCCGCGCCGGGTAGGTGGCGGTGGTGATCACGCCGCGGCCCGCGTAGTCCTTCAGCCGCGGAAAGGCCGCCACCGGAATGTCGGCCAGCGTGCCGCCCTCGGGCACATGGCGGATCGCCTCGTCGGCGCTGCGCCGGCCGCCGCCGATCACCACCGGCAGGCCCTTGAGCTGCGGGTAGCGCAGCAGTTCGACCGACGCGAAGAAGGCGTCCATGTCGAGATGGGCGATGCGGCGGATCGGGGGCGTTGGAACGGTCGGGGAACTCACGGCTGCGATTGTCTCGCGGCCGGGCCGTGTCTGCCCGCGGTGCGCCTGCATGCCAGAATGCGGCCGAACTGCGGTTTGACCGTCCGACGGCATGGGAAGCATGGCAAGGAAAGGATCTGGCATGGATGACGAAGTCGAAGGCTTGAGCGTCGCGCTGACGCCGGTGCAGATGGCCGCGGTTCTGGGCGGGCAGGACGTGCCCGAATCCGCGAGCCTGAGCAATCGGCTCTGGGGTACCGTGGGGCTGGTGGGCGGCGTGGTGGAACTGCTGGGCGCCGGCGTGCTCTGCGTCGCACCCGAACCCACGATGGTGACCAAGGCCGGCTGCGTGGTGCTCGGCGTCCACGGCTTCGACACGCTCGCGACCTCTGGCCGCCAGGTCTGGACCGGCACCCCGCAGCGCACGGCCACCGCCGTCACCGCCAGCTCGGCGGCCGAGGCGCTGGGCACCTCGCGCGAAACGGCCGACGGCATCGGCCTTGCGGTGGATGTGGCGGTGCCGCTGGTCGTGGCAAGCGGGCTCGTCGCCTCGCGCGTGATCGCGGTGCGCGCGAGCCGCCTTCGCCTGGAACCGATCCGGCTGGCCGAGCACGAGGCGGTGGCGGGTACCAAGGCAGGCGGCCACACGATCGCCTTGCACGTGGGCAAGACGCCGGCCGAACTCTTTCAGCGGTTGGGGACGAAACCGTCGCTGTTGGATGTGTCGTCGTTCCACAATCTCGACATCGCGGAGCGCGCCATCACGGCCACCTTTCGCGCCAACGCCTCGGCCATCAGGGCTTGGTCGCGCACGGCGGCCGTG
Organism: Variovorax paradoxus; assembly: GCF_018614875.1. GTDB lineage: Bacteria > Pseudomonadota > Gammaproteobacteria > Burkholderiales > Burkholderiaceae_C > Variovorax > Variovorax paradoxus_I. The sequence continues at coordinate 100,943 of NZ_JAGGNW010000009.1, forward strand.
GGCTCGAAGCCGGTGCGCTTCGAGCACGATTTCGGCAGCATCGTCGGTATCGGTGTCGTGCGCGGCAGCAACGCGGTGAACCAGCTCAGCCGCGTGCGCGTGATCCTCAACATGAGGGCCTATAACGGCAAGCCGTTCTACATCCTCACGGCCCACCCGATCTGAGGCGCCCGCCAATGACGACATCGCCGCGCTACAACCTGCTGGCCGACCTGACCGGCATCTACTTCGGCCAGGACGCCGACATCCTCTTCGGCGAAACGGCCGACGCCATCATGGCGAGCCTGCGCGAGACCTGGACCGCCGACGAGGTGCAGGCGCTGCGCACGCAGATTGTCGATTTCATGAACGCGCACCCCGATCCGGCAGAGCTCGAGCGCGTGTTCTCGCGGGACTTCCATCGCTCGTACCAGCCCGCGGAGTTCGGAGCGACGGCGGGGGAATTCCTCAGATCCGTGCTGCTGGCATTGCCGCTTCCGGCCTGAGGGGCGCGCTCCACACGTCGCACCCCAGCGCACCAGCCAGATGGGCGACCAGCCCGTCGGTGCGGGCTTTCAGCGAGACGAGCTGGCCCGCCAGCGCGGCCTGGGGGAGCGCGACCACGGTCTGCGCCGCCTCGTCGGCGCCGGGTTCGCCGTCACCGTCGGGGTTGCCGTGGCGGATGTAGATCAGCGTGCCGCTCATACCCAGTTCGATTTCCCATCCCTGGTCGATGTCGTGAAAGCCCTGCCCTGGCGCCATGTTGGACAGGGCCGTCAGCACCGGTTCGATCTCCGACAGCGTGTCGTACCAGGGAAAGGGAATGCCGATGTCTTGCTCGCTGTTCCAGAGCCACAGGCGCATCCAGAAGTGATGGCGGACCTGCCCGAAGCGAAGGCCGTGCTTGTGCGCCAACTGCATCACCCGTGCGTAGTACGCGGCAAGTTCCGCCTCATGCCCGATGGCCTCCGAGGTACGCACCCACAAACGCGAGGCGCGCGGGAATTCCGGCAGTGCGAGCGGCTCGGGCGGCTGGCCCGGCACGGGTTGGAATGCGTCCTGCAAACAAAATGCGATCTCGGCCTCCAGCGAGTCGATCGGCTTGGCATGGGCGAACCAGGGTTCCACTTGTGCGCTCCTCTGAATGATCGAGCGTACGATGTGTTGGCTCGCCATGAATCGATACGAACTTATCGAGAACCTCACCGAGGTCTACTTCAGCCAGGATTACGATTATTTCGGCGAGACCGGTGCCGAAGTCATGGCCGAATACCGGAAGGCCTGCACGCCCGCCGAACTTGAGGCGTTGCGCGTCGAGATCGTCGATTTCATGCGCTCGCACCCGGACCTGGAAACCGACTTCCCGCGCCGGTTCGAGCGCCCCGCCCAGCCGGAAGACTTCGGATCCACCATACGCGAATTCCTGGAAAGCGTGCTTGCCGCATTGAAATAGCAGGGGCGCCCCATCCGATTGTCTCGGTGCGCGGCACGCTCCTCTGAATGGGGGGGCCGGCGGAGGCGAATCTTCCTCACGATGCGGGGCATTGTGACAAGGCTTGCCTGTTGCGCCCGCTGGGGCCATCATCCGCGGCATGCAAACCGTCGCTTCCATCCTGTGGCGCAGGCTCGATGCACCGGGCCATGACGCCTGCCGGCTCGAGCGCAACGCAAGCGCGTGGCAGCTCGACGGCGCCGCCGTGTTCCGCCTCGACGACGGCCGCATCGGCCAGCTGCACTACCGCGTGCGCTGCGACCTGCACTGGCACACGCAGTGGGGCACGGTGCGCGGCTGGCTGGGCGGCAGCGCCATCGACCTGGCCATTGCCCGCGATGCGCGCGGCCACTGGAAACTCAACGACGAGGCGGTGCCCGACCTGTCGCATTGCACCGACCTCGACCTGGGCTTCACGCCCGCCACCAACCTGCTGCAGCTGCGCCGGCTCAACCTGGCAAAGGGCGAGGGCGCCGACGCGCCGGCCGCCTGGGTCGATCTGGACGGCGGCGTGCTCAGCGAACTGATGCAGCGCTACGAGCGAACCGCGGACGACGCCTACGCCTACGAAGCCAGGCGCTTCGACTACGCGGCAACGCTGCGCGTCACGCCCGAGAGTTTCGTGCACGACTACCCCCGCCTCTGGACCGCCGACGCGTAATTCGCTCGCCGAGTTGTCGGGCCGGCAAGAGGCGGGTCTAAAAAGTACCCGGCAGCAGGATGCCCGAATCCACGTTCTCGATGTCGGTGCGGCCGCAAAAGGCCATGGTGATGTCGAGTTCCTTGTGGATGATCTGCAGCGCGCGCGTCACGCCGGCTTGGCCGTAGGCGCCCAGGCCATAGAGAAAGCTGCGGCCGATGAGTGTGCCGCGGGCGCCGAGCGCGCGCGCCTTGAGCACGTCCTGGCCGCTGCGGATGCCGCCGTCCATCCACACCTCGATCTCGCGGCCCACGGCATCGACGATGGCGGGCAGCGCCGCGATGGAAGAGGGCGCGCCGTCGAGCTGGCGACCGCCATGGTTGGAGACGATGAGCGCGTCGGCGCCGCTGGAAGCGGCCAGGCGCGCGTCTTCCACGTCCATGATGCCCTTGAGGATCAGCTTGCCGCCCCAGCGCTTCTTGATCCATTCCACGTCGGCCCAGCTGAGCGCCGGGTCGAACTGCTCGGCCGTCCATGACGCCAGCGACGACAGGTCCTTCACGCCCTTGGCATGGCCCGCGATGTTGCCGAAGGTGCGGCGTTTGGTGCCGAGCATGCCCAGGCACCAGTGCGGCTTGGTCGCCAGGTTGATCAGGTTGGCGAGGGTCGGCTTGGGCGGCGTCGAGAGGCCGTTCTTGATGTCCTTGTGGCGCTGGCCGAGGATCTGCAGGTCGAGCGTGAGCTGCAGCGCCGACACGTTTGCGGCGCGGGCGCGTTCGATCAGGCGTTCGATGAAGTCGCGGTCCTTCATCACATAGAGCTGGAACCAGAACGGATGCCGGCCGGTGTGCTCGGCAATGTCCTCGAGCGAGCAGATGCTCATGGTCGAGAGCGTGAACGGAATGCCGAAGTCCTTGGCCGCGCGCGCACCAAGAATTTCGCCGTCGGCATGCTGCATGCCGGTGAGGCCGGTGGGTGCAATGGCCACCGGCATCGCAACATCCTGGCCGATCATGGTGGAGCGCGTGGAGCGGCCTTCCATGTTCACCGCCACGCGCTGGCGCAGCTTGATCCTCTGGAAGTCGCTCTCGTTGGCGCGGTAGGTGCTTTCGGTCCACGCGCCGGAATCGGCGTAGTCGTAGAACATCTTCGGCACGCGCCGCTTGGCGATCACCCGCAGGTCTTCGATGCAGGTGATCTTGGAAAGGTCGGGCACGAGGCGGTCTCCTGTTGTCGGGTGTTCTGTTGTTCGTTCTTGCGGAAGGCCCGTCGTCATGGGCAGGCCCGCGGCGGCCCGAGTGTGATTCGCCCGGCCTTCGTCGGGCTGAAATTTGCCCGGGCCGCACCTGAAAAGAATTCAGCAGCTCAGTCGCGCAGCGCCTGGCGCAGCCATTCGACGAAGGTTGCGCACTCCCAGCGCTCCATGGCGCCAGGCCGCCAGCAGATGAAGTAGGCGTTGGGCGAGGGCACGCTCCGGGTTGAAAGCCGCACGAGGCGGCCGTTTTCCAGCCAGGCGCTGCCGAGCTTCAAGTGCATCAGCACCACGCCGAAGTCTTCGGCGGCCGCATCGAGCGCCAGGCCTAGGTCGTTGAACTGGTGGCCCGTGGCCGGCTCCGGCAGGCCGATGCCGCAGGCCTTGAACCAGGTGCGCCAGGCTTCCAGCGGCGTGCGCAGCAGCTGGGCGCGCGAGACTTCGGCATCCGTGGCAAAGCCGTCGAACGGGCCGTGGCGTTCCAGGTAGGCCGGGCTGCACACCGGCGAGACCTCGTCGGCCAGCAGCTGGAAAAACTCCCGGTCGTGAAAGGGTCCGGTGCCAAAGCGCAGCTCGATGTCGGCCTCTTCGGCCGTCATGTTGCGCACCGGCGTGGTCACCTGCAGCATCAGCTCGATGTTCGGATAGGCATCGCGGAAAACGGCCAGCCGGGGCAGCAGCATCTGGCGCGAGAAGGTGGGCGTCACGGCCACGCGCAGCCGCCGCACCTGCGTTGCGGGCTCGCGGCCGGGCACCTGCTGCAGCGCTGCGATGGCTTCGCGCACGCGGGCCAGGTAGGCGACGCCATCGGCGCTCAGGCTGAAATCGCCGCCCGCGAAGAACTTCAGTTCGAGCAGCGTTTCGAGCTGGCGGATGCGGTGGCTCACCGCGCTGGGCGTCACGCTGAGCTCTTCCGCCGCGAGGTTCACGCTGCGCAGCCGTGCTACGGCCTCGAAGGCCTGCAGGCCCTGCGTGGAGGGAAGTCGCGTTGAAGCAGCCATGTGTTGTTTCCGGGCTGGATCTTATCGAGCCGCCGTGGGCCGCGGCGCGGCGGCCAATGCCTCGAGCAGATGCCGCAGATCGTCGACCGCTTCGCGCGCCAGGGCCGCGTTGCCCATCTGCGCCTTGACGATGGCGCCGTCCACGCCGAGCGCCGCGGCCTGGGCCAGCGCCATGCGCGCGGGCGAAGCCGCGGACAGAAGCCCGGCAATCACTTCCACCATCTCGCGCTTGTGCTCGCGCGCGCGCTCGGCGGCGCCCGCCACGCTGCTCCCCACCTCGGCCACCGAATTGATGAAGGCGCAACCGCGAAACCCGGGGTCGGCGAACCATTCGGCCATCACCTCGGCAACGAGCAGCAAGGCCCCGGCATCGCCGGCACGTTCGTGCGCGCCGCGGCGTCCCAGTGCATCGACGAACCATGCCATCCATCGCGCATGCCGGTGGTCGAGAAAGGCGCGCACCAGGTCGTCCTTCGAAGGGAAGTGCCGGTAGAAGGTGACCTTGGTGACGCCCGAGGCGGCAATGACGCGGTCGATGCCGGTGGCGCGGATGCCGTCGGCATAGAAGAGGTCGTGCGCGGTGAGCAGGATGCGTTCGCGCGCGGGCAGTGCGGAGATGTCCATGCGTCGATTGTAGGCATGTAGACAGGTCTGTCTACGTGTGGCACATTGCAGGCCTTCGCCACACTCTCCTTCAACGAAAGACCGCCATGGAATCCCGTCCGCCGCTGCCTCCCTTCACCCTCGAAACCGCAACGAAGAAGGTCCAGGCCGCCGAAGACGCCTGGAACACCCGCGACCCGGTTCGCGTGAGCCTGGCCTACACGCCCGACACCGAATGGCGCAACCGCGCCGACTTCGTCAACGGCCGCGAGCAGGTGGTGGCCTTCCTCGCCCGCAAGTGGCAGCGCGAGCACGACTACCGCCTGAAGAAGACGCTCTGGGCCTTCACGGAGAACCGCATCGCGGTGCGCTTCGAATACGAATGGCACGACGAAGCGGGCCAGTGGTATCGCAGCCATGGCAACGAGAACTGGGAATTCGCGGAGAACGGGCTGATGCAGCGGCGCTACGCGAGCATCAACGACCAGCCCATTGCCGAGTCGGAGCGCAAGTTCCGCTGGGAGCGGTAGAGGGGCGATACTTCAGGAACGTTTGTTGCTTGCTTTTGGTGCATGGAAACGCCCGTATTGAACCCCACCGCCAGCCATCCGCTCTGGCAGCACCAATTGGGGCTGCTGCTGGAGTCGACCGGCGAGGGCATCTTCGGCATCGACCTCGACGGCCAGTGCATGTTCATCAACCGGGCCGGCGCTCGGATGCTGGGCCATGAGGCGCGCGACGTGATCGGCAGCAACATGCACGAGCTCACGCACCACTCGCACCCCGACGGCTCGCACTACGCCGACACGGACTGTCCCATCTTCAACGCCTTTCGCCGCGGCCTGCCGTGCCGCATCGACACCGAGGTGTTCTGGCGCCGCGACGGCAGCGCCTTCGCGGTGGAGTATTCGAGCCATCCCATCATGGACGGCGCGCAGGTGCGCGGCGCCGTCATCACCTTTGTCGACATCACCGAGCGCCGCCGCCAGGCCAGGGCGCTGCAGCAGGCCAAGGACGAGCTCGGCCTGCGCGTGCAGGAGCGTACGCGCGAGCTCAGCGACGCGCTGGCGCAGCTGCGCGAACTCTCGGCCTGGCTCGACAAGGTGCGCGAAGACGAGCGCACCCGCATCGCACGCGAAGTGCACGACGAGCTCGGCAGCCTGCTGGTGGCGCTCAAGATGGACGTGAACTGGATCGGCAAGCGCCTGGGCGAGCAGCAGGAACGCACGCCCGATGCCGCAGAGGCCATGCGCGACCAGATGCGCTGCAAGTGCGGCAACATGAGCCAGCTGATCGAGCGCGCGGTCGACAACGTGGGCCGCATCATCACCGACCTGAGGCCCAGCATCCTCGATCACCAGGGCCTGTGGGCCGCGCTCGAATGGCAGGCGCACGAGTTCGTGCAATCGGCCGAACTGGCACTGCAATGGCACTTCGAGGTGCCGGCGGGCGTGGAGCTGCCAGAGCCCGCGGCCATTGCGGTGTTCCGGATCTTCCAGGAAATGCTCAGCAACGTCGGGCGCCATGCGAAGGCGCAGAGCCTGGACATCCGCATCGGCGTGGAACAACGGCAACTGAGCATCAGCGTGCGCGACGACGGCATCGGCGCGCCGGCGCAGGCCTTCGAGGCGGCCACGTCCTACGGTGTGCTCGGCATGCGGGAGCGTGCGCGCCACTTTGGCGGGCGCATCGACATCCGGAGCCAGCCGGGAGAAGGCAGCACTTTCTGCCTGGTTCTTCCGCTGCCCATGGAGACCTGATTTGAACAACGGCAACAACAGCAACGACATCCGCGTGCTCATCGGCGACGACCACCGCATCGTGCGCGAGGGCCTGAAGCAGATGCTCGGCGACCTCTCCAACGGACTGCCGTCGATGACCGTGCGCGCCGAGGCCCAGACCGGCCCCGAGGTGCTGGCCACCGTGCACGAACTCGGCGGCCCCGATGGCCTCGACGTGGTGCTGCTCGACATCGCACTGCCCGGCCGCGACGGCCTCGACGTGCTGCAGGCGCTGCGCAAGGACTGGCCCGCGCTGCCGGTGCTGATGCTCAGCACCTATCCCGAGAAGCAGTATGCGGTGCGCTGCATCAAGCTCGGCGCCTCCGGCTACTTGAACAAGAGCGCCGATGCCGAAGACATGGTGAGCGCTGTGCGCAAGGTGGCCGCGGGCGGCCTCTATGTATCCGCAGCCACGGCGGAAGCGCTGGCCGCCGCCGTGGGCCGCAACGCGGGCCAGGGCCCCGAGCAGCTCTCGCACCGCGAGCACCAGGTGTACCGCCTGCTCAGCGCCGGGCACAGCGTGAGCGAAATTGGTGCGCAGCTCGGCCTGGCGCCCAACACCGTCAGCACCTACCGTGCACGCATCCTCGAGAAGACCGGCACCAAGAACGACGTGGAGCTTGCGCTGTATGCCGAGCGCCACGGCAAGGCGGCCCCCGCGGCCTGAAAACGAAGCCGGTGGGCATCGCCTTGTAGTGCCAGCCCTACAAGGCCTCGACAAGCGCGGCACGATCTGCGGTCCGCAGGCCTTCGGACCTCGCTTGCGGCCCGGGCCTTGCATCGTTGCAAGCATCTTTTCACCAAGGTGCACCCACCATGTCCAGCCCATCCGATTCGACCGCCTGCGATCTCTACGACGCGGACCGGCCACTGAACATGCGCTGCGCCTGCGGCCGCAACCATGGCCGTGGGGCAGAGATCGACGTCAGCCCCGGCGACAAGCTCGAAGCCAGCCTCATGAAGGCGCTGTTCCCCGTCGACAGCGTGCGCCGCGGCTTCCTGCGCGCCGTGGGCGCCAACACGGCGCGCGCCGCGATTGCTTCGGTATTGCCGCTGGGCGCGCTGCAGGCCATGGCGCAAGACAAGGCCCCGCTCGAAAAGACCAAGCTCAAGATCGGCTTCATTCCCATCACCTGCGCCACGCCGCTGATCATGGCGCACCCGCTGGGCTTCTATCAGAAGCAGGGACTCGACGTCGAGGTGGTCAAGACCGCAGGATGGGCACTGATCCGCGACAAGATGCTGAACAAGGAATACGACGCCACGCATTTCCTGTCGCCCATGCCGCTGGCCATCTCCATGGGCGCGGGCTCCAACCAGGTGCCGATGAACGTCGCCACCATCCAGAACACCAACGGCCAGGCCATCACGCTCGCCAACAAGCACAAGGACAAGCGCGACCCGAAGATGTGGAAGGGCATGAAGTTTGCCGTTCCGTTCGAGTACAGCATGCACAACTTCCTGCTGCGCTACTACGTGGCGGAAGCGGGCCTGAACCCCGACACCGACATCCAGATCCGCGTGGTGCCGCCGCCCGAGATGGTCGCCAACCTGCGCGCCGGCAACATCGACGGCTATCTGGGCCCCGACCCGTTCAACCAGCGCGCCGTGTTCGAGGAAATCGGCTTCCTGCACCTGCTGACCCGCGACCTCTGGGACGGCCACCCTTGCTGTGCCTTCGGCAGTTCGACCGAATTCATCCAGAAGAACCCCAACACCTTCGCGGCGCTGGTGCGCTCCGTGCTCACCGCCTCGGCCATGGCGCGCGACCCGAAGAACCGCGAGCTCATCGCCAAGGTGATCGCACCCGCGCAGTATCTGAACCAGCCCGAGACCGTGATCAGCCAGGTGCTGACCGGCAAGTTCGCCGACGGGCTCGGCAACATCCGCACGGTGCCAAACCGGGCCGACTTCGACCCGATTCCGTGGCAGTCGATGGCGGTCTGGATGCTCACGCAGATGAAGCGCTGGGGCTACGTGAAGGGCGACGTCGACTACAGGCAGATCGCGGAGAAGGTGTTCCTGCTGACCGACGCCAGGAAGCAGATGAAGGCGCTGGGCCAGGCGGTGCCCGAGGGGGCATACCCCAAGTTCACCATCATGGGCAAGGTGTTCGACCCCGCGAAGCCGGACGACTACGTCAAGAGCTTCGCGATCAGCAAGCTGGCGGCCTGACACGCCATGCGCAACAACCTGACGCTCAAGGCGGCGCTGCTGTCGGTGCTGCTGCTCGGCCTGGTGCTCGCCGTGTGGCAGCTGGCAACGCTGCCGGCTGCCGGCACCGCGGCCGCCGCGGGCATGACCGCCGAGCAGATCGAATACCAGAAGATGCTCGGCAAGGACCCGGGGCAGGTCAAGAGCTCGGGCTTTCCCTCCCCGGCCGAGATGGGCAGGGCGGCCTGGCGGCACCTGTCCGATCCGTTCTACGACAACGGCCCGAACGACAAGGGCATCGCCATCCAGCTCGCCCATTCGCTCGGCCGCGTGGCGCTGGGCTTTCTGCTGGCCTGCGGGGTCGCGGTGCCGCTCGGCTTCGTGATCGGCATGTCGCCGCTGCTGCACAAGGCGTTCGATCCTTTCATCCAGGTGCTCAAGCCGATCTCGCCGCTGGCGTGGATGCCGCTGGCGCTCTACACCATCAAGGACTCGTCGGTCAGCGGCATCTTCGTGATCTTCATCTGCTCGGTGTGGCCGATGCTGCTCAATACCGCCTTTGGCGTGGCCTCGGTCAAGCGCGAATGGCTCAACGTGGCGAGCACGCTGGAAGTGAAGCCGCTGCGCCGCGCGCTCCGTGTGATATTGCCGGCCGCCGCACCGACCATCCTGACCGGCATGCGCATCAGCATGAGCATCGCCTGGCTCGTCATCGTGGCGGCCGAGATGCTGGTGGGCGGCACGGGCATCGGCTACTTCGTCTGGAACGAATGGAACAATCTCTCGCTCACCAACGTGATCTTCGCGATCCTGGTGATCGGCGTCGTGGGCATGCTGCTGGACCAGGCCTTCGCGGGACTGCAACGGAGGGTGACCTATGTGGAGTGATCGATCGGCACAAGGCGCCCTCATGACACCTGCTCCCGCCCCATTGCCCGCCACCGGCGGCTTCCTGCGCATCGAGCGGCTGGCCAAGACTTTCGCGTCTGCGCGGCCCGTGTTCGCGGACGTGTCGTTCACGCTCGATCGCGGCGAGTTCGTCTGCATCATCGGCCACTCGGGCTGCGGCAAGACCACCATCCTCAACGTGCTGGCGGGCCTCGACCAGGCCAGCACGGGCCATGTGTTCATGGACGGCCGCGAGGTGGCCGGCCCGAGCCTGGAACGCGGCGTGGTGTTCCAGAGCCATGCGCTGATGCCCTGGCTCACGGTGCGCAGGAACATTGCCTTTGCGGTGGCCTCGCGCTGGCCCGACTGGTCGGCCGCGCAAGTCGACACGCAGGTGGAGCGCTTCGTGGCCATGGTGGGCCTCGAGGCCGCCATCGACAAGAAGCCGTCGCAGCTTTCGGGTGGCATGAAGCAGCGCGTGGGCATTGCGCGCGCCTTTGCCATCCAGCCCAAGATGCTGCTGCTCGACGAGCCCTTCGGCGCGCTCGATGCGCTCACGCGCGGCACCATCCAGGACGAGCTCATGGCCATCGTGCGCCGGACGCAGCAGACCGTTTTCATGATCACGCACGACGTGGACGAGGCCATCCTGCTGGCCGACCGCATCCTGCTGATGACCAACGGCGCCGACCTGGCGCAGGGCGGCTGGCGCGCGGGCAACATCGTCGAGACCGTGGTCAATCCGCTGCCGCGCGAGCGCACGCGCGCCTCGCTGCATCACCAGGGCGGCTATTACGCGCTGCGCAACCACATCGTCGATTTCCTCGTCACGCGCGCCAAGGCGTCGTGACCCTTCCTTCGTTCTTCTTCATTCATTTCAATCAGGAGCAAAACCCCCATGAACCGCAACGACGTCACCGAGAAGATCATCACCGTGAAGGTGTCCAAGGGCATCCAGTGGGCCGACGTGGCAAAGAAGGTCGGCCTCTCGAAAGAGTGGACCACCGCCGCATGCCTCGGCCAGATGACGCTCGACGACAAGCAGGCAAAAATCATCGGCAAGATCTTCGGCCTCACCGTTGAAGAGCAGAAGTGGCTCCAGGTGGTGCCCTACAAGGGCTCGCTGCCCACGCCCGTGCCGACTGACCCGCTGATCTACCGCTGGTACGAAGTGGTGAGCGTGTATGGCACCACCATCAAGGAACTGATCCATGAAGAATTCGGCGACGGCATCATGAGCGCCATCGATTTCAGCATGGACATCCAGCGCCAGGCCGACCCCAAGGGCGACCGCGTCAACGTGGTGCTGTCGGGCAAGTTCCTGCCGTACAAGACCTATTGACGCGGCACACGCAGGCCGCGCTGCGTTCCGCCCGCGATCAGAACGCAGCGTGCTCGGCCGGCCTCGGCCGCCACGCCGGGCGCCGGGGCGCCGCGATGCTGCCGCCCTCGATGGCGCCCGCAATCGAGCGTGCCACGGCCTCCGCCGGCAGCGCGATGCGCCGCCGCGTGGCCATGCGCTCGAAGTTGCTGCAGGCCGCGATGCGATCGGCCAGCGTGTGGTCGGCTTCGCTCACGTCGGGGCGCACCACCGTCACGCGCACCCTGCCTGCGTGCTCCTGCCGCAGGCCTTCGGAAATGGCGTCCACCGCGTACTGCGTGCCGCAATACACGGCCGAGTTCGGCGACACGCCCTGCGCGGGCACCGGCGCCACATTGACGATGTGGCCCCAGCCTTGCTCCTGCATCGTCGGCAGCACCGCCGCAATGCCCAGCAGCACGCCGCGCAGGTTCACGTCGATCATCAGTTCCCATTCGTCGACCTTGCGCTCCCACAGCGGCGACAGCGGCATCACGCCCGCGGCGTTCACCAGCGCGTCGATGCGGTCGTGCGTCTCGAGGGCGAACTCGGCAAACGCTTCCACGTCGGGCCGGTAGGTCACGTCCAGCCGCTGGAAGCTCGCCGTGCCGCCGGCGGCGGTGATTTCTTCCGCCAGCGCTTCGAGCCGGTCGGTGCGGCGCGCGCCGAGCACCACCTTGGCACCGCGCCGCGCCAGCAGCCGCGCGGCCGCCGCGCCGATGCCACCGCTTGCGCCCGTGATGAGGACGACTTTTTCCTGGATTGCGCTCATGAGAAAACTCCTCTTGCGGGTTGGTGTGAACCATGGCGCAACGCTGCGCCGGGCATGGAGGCAAGTCTCGCGCGGATGGGGCAGTGGGCGTTATCCGGATCGAACTAGGTTCTTGCCTGATCCTGCAAGACCGGCGGAAGCAGTCGGCCGGCGAAGCTCCCTGCAGGCCATCGCGCCGAGCGCGCGCAGGCCCCTCTCGATCCGCGCGTCCCAGCCGTGGCCGCCGCTCAGGCGCAGGCAGTGGGCGTATTTGCCGCTGGCCGAGAACACGACGCCGGGCGCAAAGCAGATGCGCTTCTCCAGCGCCTGCGTAAACAATTGCCGCGTGTCCGCCGGTTCGGGCAGCTCGACCCACAGCACGAAGCTCCCCGTCGGCCTCGACACCTTCGTGCCCGCCGGAAACGCCTGCTCGATCACCCGCGTCATGCGGCCCAGCGTGTCCGCGAACTCGCGCCGGACCCGGCGCAGGTGGCGGTCGTAGTCGCCGTTCGACAGGAAGCTGGCGAGCGCCAGCTGCGTCAGCACCGGCGTGGCCAGGCTGGTGGCGAACTTGGTTTCGAGCACCCGGGCCATGTGGCGGCGCGTCACGATCCAGCCGATGCGGTAGCCCGGCGCGAGCGTCTTGGAGAACGAGCCGCAATAGATGACGTTGTCGTGCGTGTCGAGCGCGCTGAAAGGCGGGGGCCGTTCCTCGCCGAAATGGATGTCGCCGTACACGTCGTCCTCGATCAGCGGCACGCCGTGCCTGGCCAGCAGGCGCAGCACGGCGCGCTTGTTGGCTTCGGGCATGGTGCAGCCGAGCGGATTGCTGAAGCTCGATGCCAGCACGCAGGCGCGCACCTTGCCCGAGGCCACGACGTCGCGCAGCGCGTCGACGGCGATTCCGGTGTCGGCATCGGTCGGCAGCTCGACCACCTTCAGCCTCTTCGCGCGCAGCACCTGCAGCAGCCCGAAGTAAGTCGGCGACTCGATGGCGACCGTGTCGCCAGGCTCCGTGACCGCGTCGAGGGCCAGCGCCAGCGCCTCGGTGCAGCCGCAGGTGACGGCGATGTCGTCCGGTGCCAGCGCCTGACCGAATCGCAGCGCGCGGCGCGCGATCTCCAGGCGCAGCGACATCTCGCCGTGCGGCGGCGAGTAGGTGTTGCATTGCCCACCCTTCACGCGGACCGTGCGGGCCAGGACGAGATCGAGCCTGGAGGAAGACAGCAGGCGCTGGTTCGGGATGGCGCAGCCAAGCGGCACGAAGGCTTCGTCCGAGGCGTGCTTCAGCAGGTCGAGCATGAGGCCCGACAGCTCCACCTTGGCCGGCCGGACCGAATGCCGCGCGGTCGTTGGCACGGGCAAGGCGGGCGGCGCCTTGGCGACGTAGTAGCCCGACTGCGGCCGCACCTCGAGGATGCCGCGATCCTCGAGCAGGCGGTAGGCCTGCACCGCGGTACTGAGGCTGGTGCGCTGCTGCGTGCTGATCTCGCGCAGCGACGGCGCCCGCGCACCGGGCTTCAGCGTGCCGCGGCCGGCCAGGCCGGCAACGAAATCGGCGACTTCTTCATAGCGGAATCGGGGAGGCTGCGACACGGATCACTCCTCTGCTTGCATGGATGGCACTGCGCGCAACTGTACTGCACTCAATTTCGGAAAATTGTGGCTGTTATCGCGAGCCATGAATCGGCAACATCGCTGCATCGACAGCAACGGATGAAGCAGCAGCACATGGCACGGTTTCCGGACAACGAAATCATTTCCCTCGTCAGCAAGGCGCCGCGCTTCGACCTTGCCGAAAGTGTGGGGCCGAGCGTGCGGCTGGCGGAACTGGTCGACATGGCCTTCGGCGACGGCGCCGACTTTTCGCTGGACTACGGCACGGCGGCCGGCAGCCCCGAGCTTCGCCAGGAAATCGCGAACGAACATGGCGTCGACGCCGATGACGTCGTGGTCACGGTCGGCGGTGCGCATGCGCTTTTCCTGATTGCGTTCACGCTGTGCCAAGCGGGCGACGAAGCCATCGTGGCCGAGCCGGTGTTTCCATTGGCGCGCAACGCGCTGGCCGCCGTCGGCGCCACCACGCGCGCGCTGCCGCTGGGTTTCGACACGGGCTACCGGATCGACCTGGATGCGCTGCGGAAGCTGCTCTCCCCGAAAACCAAGGTGCTGAGCCTGGCCTCCCCGCAGAACCCTTCGGGCGTTGCGATTCCGGCGCAGACCTTGCGCGAGATCGTGGCGATGCTGGCCGAACATGCGCCCCAGGCCTGGCTCGTGATCGACGAGACCTACCGCGAGGCGGCCTATGGCGACGACGCCGCGGCGCCGGCCGCCGCCAGGCTGGGCGACAGGGTGATCTCGGTGTCCTCGCTGTCCAAATGCCACGGCTCGGCGGGCCTGCGCATCGGCTGGGCCATCACGCGCGACACGGCGCTGCGCCAGGCGCTGGTCACGGCGAAGTTCAGCACGGTGATCTCGTGCTCGCCGGTCGACGAGGCACTCGCGCTGGCCGTGTTCAGGCAACGCGAGCGGATCATCGGCGAGCGGCGAAGACTCCTCGTGCAAAACTTGCAACTCACCGAGAACTGGGTGTCGCGCCATCCCGACCACATCGAGTGGGTGCGCCCGGATGCGGGAGCGCTGTGCTGCATGCGGCTGAAGCGCGACATCTTCGACGCCGCGGCCGTCGAACGTTTCTACGCGACGCTGGCCAGATACAGCACACGCGTCGCGCCCGGCCCGTGGTTCGGTGACGATCCGCTGGTGTTCCGGCTGGGGTTCGGGTTGCCGACGCTCACGCAGCTGGCCATCGCGCTGGAGTGCGTGTCGGCTGCGCTGACGGAGGCTGCGCGGGTCGGTCAATAAGGCGGTGCCTTGCGCGCCCGCTGTGCGCGCCCCGCAATTGGTTGCAGCATGTTCCGGACGGGCTGGCTACCATGCCGGTCCATGAACCCGCTGCCCGCCCTTCGCACTGCCGCCTCGATGTTCGTCCTGCTGCTCGCGGGGCATGTGGCCGCCGCGCCGTCGGCGCAGCTGTTCGACGCAGTCAGGAAGCCGGAATCGCTGGACCCGGACTGGCGCGCGCGTTTGTGTGCGCTGCTGCCGCAGCCCTGCGATCCGCAGTCGCTGGGCCTGTACCGGCCGCGCGGCGCCGCGGCGGGCGACTATGCGGTGTTCTCGGGCGAACCGCTGGCCATGGCGCGCATCAGGCGCATCGCAGGCACAGGCGCGTGGCAGCTGAACCGCCTGCACGACTTCAGCAGCTATGCAGCCGCGTTGATGAGGAAAGCGGCGGACCCGGGCATGGCGGACGTGCGCATTTCCCTCGCGCCGGCGCTCTATCCCCTGGCCGAAGGGCAGTGGGCCGCGGCCGTGCTCCGGACGGTGTCGGAGATGTATTCGGGCGGCGGCGCGTCGTTCAGCAAGGCCGACTTCGTGCCGCTCGAGGAAGCAACCAGGGCTGTGTACGAAGGCATTCCTTTTTCATGCGCGAAGATGATCCGCGCCTGCTTCAGCGAAAGGGAATACAAGCAGTCGAAGCATTGCCACGACGAGAGCAGCGGCAGCCTTCGCATCACTTATGGCGAACCTGCGAGGCCGGGTGACGCCTACAGCTGGCAGTACACGTGGCTGCAGAGCGAATGGCCGCAGAACACGCCCGCCAGCGACACCACCACCACGCGCCTTCACTTCACCGCCAGGACCACCGAAAGGGTGAGCTTCTGCGGCGGGCCGCAGTAGCGCACGCGCTCGCGCGGTGCCCGAGTGGCACGCATTCTGCTTGGAAGAAAGCATCCAGGAGAAATGCCGGCTCGATGCTTCGAGTTAGTGCATTACCGAAGGCGACAGCCCATAACGCTCAGGTCCCAAGACTGGATAACTTGACCAACGCTGGAGAGCGCTGCCCGGAGCCCTGAATAAAAAAGGACTCCGAGGGCAGCCGCCGAAGGGGCAAGCCATGCGCGATGCGCGTGCATGGTGAATCTCTCAGGCCAAAGGACAGCAGGGGCGTCTCGCGCAATGGCGTGGGGTGGCCTTTGCGCGCTTCCGGAGCCTTCTTCTTCATGACTTCTGTTCAAGCGCACCGCGCGTTTTTTCTTCTTCTTCCATCGGAGCTTCCGAGGCGGCCGCGCATGCACGCCTGAATCGAAACCCCGTCCCTCACGATTTTTCAACCGGAGAACCGAAGATGCTGTCGAAACGAAACCTGAAAGCCGTTGTCGCGGGTGCCATGCTGGCCGCCGCCCTCGCAACAACCAGCGCGTTCGCGCAGGATGCGGGCAAGGTGCTACGCCTGGTGCCGCAATCCGACCTCAAGATTCTCGACCCGATCTGGACCACCGCGTTCGTCACGCGCAACCACGGCTATGCCGTGTACGACACGCTCTTCGGCGTGGACGAACAGGGCAAGGTCAAGCCGCAGATGGTCGACAAGTACACCACCAGCGCCGACGGCAAGACATGGACCTTCACGCTGCGCAAGAGCCTGGAGTTTCATGACGGCAAGCCGGTCACCTCGGAAGACGTGCTGGCGTCGCTCAAGCGGTGGGGCCAGCGCGACGGGCTGGGCCAGAAGATGTACGCCGCGCTCGACAAGGCCGAGGCGGTCGACGCCAACACCTTCAGGCTGGTGTTCAAGGACGGCTTCGGCATGGTGCTCGAAGCACTGAGCAAGCCTTCGTCGAATCCGCCGTTCATCATGCCGGCGCGCGTGGCCGCCACGCCGGCCGACAAGCAGATCGACGACGCCACGGGCTCGGGCCCCTACATCTTCAAGAAGGAGGAGTACCGCCCTGGCGAGAAGGTGGTCTACCTGAAGAACACCAGGTACGTGCCGCGCACGGAGGCGCCTTCGGGCACCGCGGGCGGCAAGAACGTTTACGTCGACCGCATGGAATGGATCATTCTGAAAGACGCGCAGACACAGGCCAATGCGCTCGCGAATGGCGAGGTCGACATGATCGAATGGCTGCCGCCGGAGCAATACACGGCGCTCAAGAACAACGCCGCCATCACCGTGGACAACCCTATCCCGAAGGGCTCGTTCGCGCTGCACCTGAACCACGTCATTCCGCCCTTCGACAATCCGAAGATCGCGCAGGCCGCCATCATGGCCATCAACCAGGAGGCGCTGATGCGCGCCCAGATGGTGCACAAGGAGCTCTACAACAGCTGCGCCTCGGTCTACCCGTGCGGCACGGCGTTCTCCAACGACAAGACCGGCTACTTCACTGGCAAGCCGCAGTTCGAGAAAGCCAAGGCGCTGCTCAAGGAAGCGGGCTATGACGGCAAGCCGGTCGTTCTGATGTATCCGGCCGACTTCGCGCTGCTCAACAAATTTCCGCCGGTGATGGCGCAGTTGCTGAAGCAGGCCGGCTTCAACGTCGACATGCAGTCGATGGACTGGCCCACGCTGGTCACGCGCCGCGCCAGGAAGGACCCGGTCGACAAGGGCGGCTGGAACCTCTTCATCACCGGCTGGGGCATTGTCGACAACATGAACCCGATGTTCTACGCACCTCTCACGGGCAACGGCGAGAAGGGCTGGTTCGGCTGGGCCACCGATGACAAGCTCGAGCAGCTGAAGTCCGAATTCCTCGCGAGCGCGGACGAGTCCAAGCGCAAGGAGCTGGCCACGGCCATCCAGCAGCGCGTGTACGACACCGGCATCTATGCGCCGATCGGCGAATACAAGCCGCTCACGGCCTACCGCAAGGGCGTGGTGAGCGGCGTGGTGCGCTCGCCGGTCAATGTGTTCTGGAACATCAAGAAGAGCTGAGCGCGCTCCTTCGCAAAACCCATGCTGATCTTTCTTGCGCGCCGCATCCTGTCGACCGTGCCGGTGCTCGTCATCGTCGCGTTGATCGTGTTCCTCATGCTCCGGCTGGCGCCCGGCGATCCGGCCGCCGCCATCGTGGGCGACAGCGGCACCAGCGAGAACATCGCCAAGGTGCGGAGCCAGCTCGGGCTGAGCGATTCGCTGCCCACGCAGTTCGTACGCTGGAGCGGGCAGTTGCTGCAGGGCAACCTGGGCGAGTCCTACTTCATGAAGAAGTCGGTGGTGGAGCTGATCGGGCAGCGCATCGAGCCGACGGTTTCGCTTGCGGCAGTGACGCTGGTGGTCACCATCCTGATTGCGGTGCCGCTGGGCGTGGTGGCCGCGTGGCGCCACGGCGGCTGGCTCGACCGCATGCTCATGGGCTTTTCGGTCATGGGCTTTTCGATACCGGCCTTCGTGATCGGCTACGTGCTGATCTGGATCTTTGCGCTGCACCTGCAGCTGCTGCCGGTGCAGGGCTATTCGCGGCTCGGTCAGGGGCCGTGGCTCTGGATCAAGCACCTGATCCTGCCGTCGATCACGCTGTCGATCATCTACGTAGCGCTGATTGCCCGCGTCACGCGCGCCGCCGTGGCCGAGGCCATGACCGAAGACTACATCCGCACCGCGCGCGCCAAGGGCATCTCGGAGAAGCGGGTGCTGATGCGGCATGCGCTGGCCAATGCGGCGATTCCCATCGTCACGGTGATCGGCATCGGCATTGCGCTCCTGATCGGCGGCGTGGTCGTCACCGAAACCGTGTTCGCGATTCCGGGCCTCGGGCAGCTCACGGTCGACGCGGTGCTGTCGCGCGACTTTCCGCTGATACAGGGCATCACGCTGTTCTTTTCCGTCGTCTATGTGCTCATCAACCTGCTGATCGACCTGAGCTACCTGGTGTTCGATCCCCGCATCCGCTACTAAGAAGCGCAAGAAGAAGAAAGCCCGATGACCGATTCGCTCGCCACTCCCATGATTCCTGTTGAAGCCGTCGCCGAGCCGCTGCCGCCGCCCAGGCGGCGCTCGCTGCTCAAGCGCATCCTGGCCGACTGGTCGGTGCGCGCGGGCGGCGGCGTGCTGCTGCTGCTGGTGCTCATGTCGCTGGCAGCGCCATGGCTCGGCACCATCGACCCGACCGCCATCGACCCCGGCAGCGGCAACCTCATGCCGGGCACGCGCGGCGAGTTCAACAGCCTGGCGGGCGACACCTTCGAGCACCTTTTCGTCATGGGCACCGACAGCCTGGGGCGCGACATCTGGAGCCGCACGCTCTACGGTGCGCGCGTGTCGCTGACCGTGGGCGTGGCGGTCGCCGTGCTGGCGGTGGTGTTCGGCATGCTCATCGGCCTCCTGGGCGGCTATTTCCGCCGGCTCGACAGCGCCATCATGCGGTTGATGGACGGCGTGATGGCCATCCCCGGCATCCTGTTCGCGATCAGCCTGGTGGCCCTGTTCGGCGGCAAGCTGCTCACGGTGGTGGTGGCCATCGCGGTGCCCGAGATCCCGCGCGTGGCGCGCCTCGTGCGCTCGGTGGTGCTTACGGTGCGCGAGGAGCCCTATGTGGAAGCCGCCATTGCGCTCGACACGCCGACATGGAAGATCCTCGTGCGCCACATCCTGCCGAATGCCATTGCACCCTTGATCATCCAGGCGACCTACGTGTGCGCCTCTGCCATTCTGGTCGAGGCCATCCTGTCGTTCCTCGGCGTGGGGCTGCCGGCCGACATGGCGACCTGGGGCAACATCATGGCCGAGGGCCGGGCGCAGTTCAACCAGTTCCCGCACAACGTGCTGTTCCCCGGCATCTTCCTGGCGCTGACGGTGCTCGCGGTGAACATCCTCGGCGACGGACTGCGCGACACGCTCGACCCCAAGTTCAACAAGCGCGGGGGCTGAACATGACGCAAGCACCCGTTCTTTCCGTGCGCGACCTGGCCATTGCACTGCCGCGCGGCGGCGACCGGCCGCATGCGGTCGACAAGATCTCCTTCGATGTGCCGCCCGGCAAGATCGTGTGCCTGCTCGGCGAGTCGGGTTCGGGCAAGTCGGTCATCGCCAATGCGGTGATGGGGCTGCTGCCTTCGGGCCTCGTGCCGGTGCGCGGCACCATCGAGCTGCAGGGCGAGAACCTGCTGGCCGCAACGCCTTCCCGCCTGCGCCAGCTGCGCGGGCTGTCGATGGCCATGGTGTTCCAGGAACCCATGACCGCGCTCAACCCGGTGATGACCTGCGGCGCGCAGATCGACGAGATGCTCGCGCAGCATGTGCAGATGGGCGCGGCCGAGCGGCGGCAGAAGATCCTCGCCATCATGGAGCGCGTGCGGCTGCCCGAGCCCGAGCGCATCTACGCTTCGTATCCGCACCAGCTTTCGGGCGGGCAGCGCCAGCGCATCGTGATTGCGATGGCGCTCATCCTGAAGCCCGTGCTGCTGATCTGCGACGAACCGACCACCGCGCTCGACGTGACCACGCAAGCCGAAATACTGCGACTCATCCTCGAGCTGCAAACCGAGAACGGCACTGCCGTGCTCTTCATCACGCACGACTTCGGCGTGGTGGCCGAGATCGCCGACGAAGTGGTGGTGCTGGAGCTGGGCGCCATGATCGAGAAGGGCGGCAAGATGGCGGTGCTCACGGCGCCGCGCGAGCCCTACACGAAGATGCTGCTCGATGCGGTGCCCGAGCTTTCGCCGCCCCGGCGCCCGCCGGTGCCCGATACCTATCCACTGCTCAATGCGGTGAACATCTGCAAGACCTACATCACGGGCAGCTGGCCCGGCAAGCGCCGCACGGTGGATGCGGCGCGCCATGTGTCGCTCGAAGTGCGGCCCGGCGAAACCGTAGGCATCGTGGGCGAGTCGGGTTCGGGAAAGTCGACGGTGGCGCGCTGCATCGCGCGGCTGATCGACCCGACCTCGGGCGACATCTTTGCCGACGGCCGTTCGGTGGCGCATGTGAGGGGCCGCGCCCTGTCGCCGTTCCGGCGCACGGTGCAGGTGATTTTCCAGGACCCCTACCGCTCGCTGAATCCGCGCCAGACGGTGGGCGCCTCGATCGTCGAGGGCCCGATGAACTTCGGCATGCCGCACGATCAGGCCTGGGCGCGCGCCGAAGAGCTGGTGCGGCTGGTGCGCCTTTCGCCCGATGCGCTGCGCCGCTACCCCAGCGAGTTCTCGGGCGGGCAGCGCCAGCGCATCTCGATTGCGCGCGCGCTGGCCTGCGACCCCAAGGTGCTGATTGCCGACGAGGCCGTGTCGGCGCTCGACGTCTCGGTGCAGGCGCAGATCCTCAGGCTGCTCGACGAAATCCAGCAGCGGCTGAAGATCGGCATTCTCTTCATCACGCACGACCTGCGCGTGGCCAGCCAGATCTGCGACAGCGTGCTGGTCATGAGCCAGGGCGAGATCGTGGAGCGCGGCCCAGTGCGCGACGTGTTCTTCGCCCCCCGCCACGACTACACGCGCAAACTGCTGGCTGCGGCGCCGGGGCGCGACTTTGCCTTTGCACGCAGCTGAAACCTCTTCGATCCCACGATCAGGAAAAAAAGGAATCCATGAAAGTCTTCATTGCCGGTTTCCAGCACGAAACCAACACCTTCGCGCCGAGCAAGGCGGACTGGGCCGCATTCAACGCGGGATCGAGCTTCCCGCCGTACCGGCGCGGCGCCGCGATCATCGAGGCCTACGCAGGCAGGAACATTCCCGTCGGCGGCTTCATCGACGCCGCGCGCGAGAAGGGCTGGTCGCTGGTGCCCTCGGCCTGGGCCGGCGCCACGCCCTCGGCCCATGTGACGGAGGATGCCTTCGAGCGCATCTCGGCCGCCATCACCGAAGACCTGGCCGCCGCGCTGGCCGGCGGCGGCATCGACGCGGTCTATCTCGACCTGCACGGCGCGGCCGTGACCGAGCATCTCGAAGACCCCGAAGGCGAACTGATCGCGCGCATCCGCCTGCTCGTCGGGCCCGGCGTGCCCATCGTCGCGAGCCTGGACCTGCACGGCAACATCACGAGCCGGATGCTGGCCGAGGCCGATGCGCTGGCCACTTACCGCACCTATCCGCACGTCGACATGGCCGACACGGGACGGCTCGCCGCGATGCTGCTGGCGCGCCGCATCGCACGCGGCTCGCGCGAGCCGCTGCATGCGCGGCGGCTCTCCTTCCTGCTGCCGCTGAACGTGCAGTCCACCATGATCGAGCCGGCCGCATCCGTGTACCGGCTGCTTGGGGAGCTCGACGTGAAGCACGATGCGGTGCTGAGCTTTGCCACCGGCTTCCCGGCCGCCGACATCGCCGAGTGCGGCCCGGTGGTGTGGGGCTATGGCGACGACGCCGGTGCGGCCGTAGCCGCGCTGTACGAGCGCATCGACCAGCCGCGCTCGCAATGGCGGCTCGACGTGCTGGAGCCGCGCGTGGCGGTTGCGCGAGCCATGGCGCTGGCAGCGGACGCGAGCAAGCCGGTGGTCATCGCCGACACGCAGGACAACCCCGGCGCGGGCGCCGACAGCAACACCACCGGCATGCTGCATGCGCTGCTGGCCGAAGGCGCGGGCAAGCGCTACCCGGGGCAGGTCGCGCTGGGGCTGATGTTCGATCCCGCTGCCGCCGCGGCGGCGCACGAGGCCGGCGTCGGCGCGCAGATCCGTATCGCGCTCGGCACCTCGGTGCCGACGTGGGGCGGTCGTTTCAGCGATGCGCCCGTGCAAGGGCTCTTCACCGTGCGCGCGCTCAGCGACGGGCAGGTGCACGGCAAGGGGCCGATGTCGCGCGGCGGCGTGGTGTCGCTCGGCCCGAGCGCCTGCCTGGAAATAGACGGCGTGCGCATCGCCGTGGCCAGCGGCAAGAGCCAGATGCTCGACCGCGAGTTCTTCCGCTACCTGGGCATCGAGCCCGAGGCGATGAAGCTGCTGGTCAACAAGAGTTCGGTGCACTTCCGCGCCGACTTCGCGCCCATTGCGAGCCACATCCTGGTGGCCAAGGCGCCGGGTCCGATGGCCGCCGATCCGGCCGACCTCCCATGGACCCGGCTGCCTGCCACCATGGCGCTGCAGCCCTGAGCAGACCTTCCGTCATCCATCCACCCATCCGGAACGCGAGACCCCGATGCCGCAAAGCGCCCAGCACTACCTCGAGTACATGAGAAGACACGCCGCCGAATTCGTCACGGTGCGCCAGCAGATCCACCAGAACCCCGAGCTCGGCTTCGAGGAATTCGGCACCAGCGACCTGGTGGCCGAGCGCCTTGCCGCCTGGGGCTACGAGGTGGAGCGCGGCCTTGGCGTGACCGGCGTCGTGGGCCGGCTGAAGCGCGGCAGCGGAACGCGCGCCATCGGTATCCGCGCCGACATGGACGCGCTCCCCATCGAGGAGAAAACAGGCCTTGCCTACCGCAGCGGCCGGCCCGGGATCATGCACGCCTGCGGCCATGACGGCCACACCGCGATGCTGCTCGGCGCCGCCAAATACCTGGCGCAGCACGGCGAGTTCTCGGGCACGCTCAACCTCATCTTCCAGCCGGCCGAAGAGGGCATGGGCGGTGCCGTGAAGATGATGGATGACGGCCTGTTCGAAAGATACCCGTGCGATGCGGTCTACGCCATGCACAACTCGCCGGGCCGCCGCCAGGGCGAGTTGATGTTCCGAGAAGGCGCGGCCATGGCCTCGTCGGACTATGCCACCGTGACGCTCACCGGCGTGGGCGGCCACGGCGCCATGCCGCACCGCACGGCCGACCCGATCGTCGCCGCGTCCAGCATCGTGATGGCGCTGCAGACTATCGTCTCGCGCAACGCCGATCCGCAGGAGATGTCGATCGTCACCGTGGGCGCCATTCACTCGGGCAAGGCCAACAACGTGATCCCTGAGACCGCGGTGCTGGAGATCAGCGTGCGCTCGCTCGACCGCGAGGTGCGCGAGCTGCTCGAAAAGCGCCTGAAGGCCATCGTCACGGCGCAGGCCGAGAGCTTTGGCGTGAAGGCGCACATCGACTACCGCAAGGGCTACGCCGTGCTGGTGAACACGCCCGAAGAAACCGAGTTCGCGCGCCGCATCGGGTATGAGCTGGTGGGCGCCGCGCACGTCGAGCCGCAAGGCCCGGCCGTGACCGGCAGCGAAGACTTCGCGTTCATGCTCGAGAAGAAGCCCGGCTGCTACCTGTTCATCGGCAACGGCGCGCCGGGGGAGCACGGGGGCTGCATGGTGCACAACCCGGGCTACGACTTCAACGACAGCAACCTGCCGATCGGCGCGGCCTACTGGGCGCTGCTGGCCGAGAGCTACCTGCAGTAGGCGCGAAGCGGCGCAGAGGCGGGTTTCCTCAGCGCCGCGGCACCGTCACCGCACCCACGTGCATCGCGCGCCCCGCGCCAAGGCCCGCCATCACCAGTGCCATGCCCAGCCCGACGAAGAGCCATGACGACGCGCGGAAGCTGCCGGTCCATCCGTGCAGCAGGCCGGCCATCAGTGGGCCGCATGCGGCCACGACGTAGCCCACGCCCTGCGCCATGCCGGAAAGATGCGCCGCCACGTGCGAATCGGGCGAGCGCAGAACCATGAACGTGAGCGCGAGCGCGAAGGTGCCGCCCTGCGCAATGCCCAGCAGCACGGCCCACAGCCACACGCCGCCGAGCGGCGCGAACAGCATCGCCAGCATGGCGGCCACGGTGAACATGGCCAGCACCACCGCCAACCCGCGCTGGTTGCGCAGCTTCACCGCCACCGCGGGAACGACGAGGCAGGTCACCACCTGCGTCATGACCGACAGCGACACGACGTAGCCGGCCGTCTCGCTGCCGAGCCCGCGTTCGCGCAGGATGGGCGCGAGCCAGCCCATCACGGTGTAGGCCAGCGCCGATTGCAGGCCCATGAAGAAAGTGACCTGCCAGGCCAGCCGGTCGCGCCACAGCCCGCGCACGGTGAAGCCCGATTCGCTGGCCACCGGCTTCAGCGGCAGGGCCTGCGGCGCCCAGATCAGCGTGACCAGCAAGGCCGGCACCGCCCACATCGCAAGCGCATAGGTCCAGCCGCCGCCCAGCGCATGTTCGAGCGGCACCGTGAGGCCCGCCGCGCTGGCCGCGCCGCCGCATACCGCCATGGTGTAGAGGCCCATCATCAGCGCCGCCTGGCTGGCGAAGTCGCGCTTCACGAGGCCCGAGAGCAGCACGTTCGACACCGCGATGCCGCTGCCCGCGATGGCCGAGGCCGCGAACAGCAGCGGGATGCTGCCGCTGCCGCGCAGCGCGGTGCCTATCAGGATCAGCAGCATGCACCCGAGCAGCGTGCGCTCGGTGCCGAAGCGCCGGCCCAGGCCCGGCGCCAGCGGCGCGAACACGCCGAGGCAGACGATGGGCAGCGTGGTCAGCAGGCTCGCGGCGGTGGCGGAGAGGCCGGTGGCCGCGATGATCTCCGGCAGCACCACAGAGAGGCTCGCGAACACCGGCCGCAGATTGAAGGCAATCAGCACCACGCTGGCGCCCAGCAGGATGCGGCGGGCCAGGCTGCCCGCGGGTGTGGGGCGCGGCGCGGGTGTGCTGTCGGCCTCGGCATCGATCAGCAGCTCGTCGGCGGCACGGTTCACGGAGAACGGCACTGCGCTCATCGCACGGGCTCCGCGTCCCGCGCGAGCGCGTCGATCATGGGCGCCATGAAGGCGCGCACGGCCTCTGCGGCGCGGCCGGGGTCGCGGCTTGCAATGGCCTCCACGATGGCGGTATGCGCGGCCGTGTCGGGTTCCGGCAGGCTGGTGCCCATCGTGCTCGCGATGGTTTCCTTGATGTAGCCCGCGATGAAGCGGCAGGTCTCGGCCAGCGCCAGGTTGCCCGACATGTCGACGATGGCAAGGTGAAAAGCCAGGTCGCGTTCGATGAAGCCCGCGCCGCCGTCGCTCGCGTCTGGCAGGCCGCGCTTGTCGAGCAGGGCCTTCAGGTTGCGCAGCTCCTTGGCGGTGTGGCGCAGGGCGGCCAGCCGCGCGGCCTCGACCTCGAGCGCGCGGCGCACCTCGAACTGGTCGCGCAGGCTCGCACGCCGCATCTTCTGCAGGCTGACCGAGGGATCGAAGCCCGAGCGCACATAGGTGCCCGAGCCTTGCCGTACTTCGAGCAGGCCGCGCGAGACCAGCGTCTTCACGGCTTCGCGCACCGTGCCGCGGCTCACGCCGAGCAGTTGGGCCAGTTGCGGTTCGATGGGGATGCGCGAACCGACAGCCCAGCGGCCAGCCGCGATTTCGGCGCGAATGCTGTTGGCTGCGCTGTCGGCCAGCGAGGTGCGGGGTGCCTGGAGGAGCATATGAATAAGAAAGGCCTAATTCATAGAATCATTGGACGAATTGTCGCGCAGGCGCATTGTCGCAGTCGAAAGCAGGGGGATTCGGAGCTACGCGCCGCAGCCGGAGCCGCCGGCGGCCGCGCTCATCGGCGCGCGCTTTTCGCGACCACGCCCGCGCCGCGCACTTCGAGCTTGCGCTGGTCGACCACCTTGCCCGTGGCGTCGACCAGTTCGATCAGGTGGCGCCCCGGCCAGGGCAGCCATTGCGCGCTGTTGCCGCGCGCAAAGTGCTTGCCGTCGATGCGCCATTGCACGCCGCGGCCCTCGGACTCGAAGCGCACGCGCTGGTGCAGCGGCGGAATGTCGGGGTCCAGCGCGATGATGGTGCCGTCGGATGGCGCGGTGATGCGCGCGGCCGCGGCGTCCGCCGATGTACCGGCGCCGCTGTCGAGCGCGAAGAGCGGCTGCTCCGTGCCCTGCAGGAACCATTCGCTGCGCGCCGCCTCGAGCGGGCTGCCGTCGGCGCCGGGACCGAAGGCCACGCGCGCCTCGACCAGCCCGGCCGGCGGCCTGGGCGCGCGGCTCGGTTCGCGCGCGTGCAGAAAGCGCATCACCTCGGCCCACACCGGCGCCGCGCCGCTGGTGCCGCTCACGTCCCACATCGATGCGCCGCTCGCGTTGCCGACCCACACGCCGACCGTGTAGCGCTGCGACCAGCCCACGGCCCAGTTGTCGCGCATGTCCTTGCTGGTGCCGGTTTTCACCGCGGTCCAGAAGCGCGTGGAAAGAATGCTGTCGAGCCCGAAGGTGCGCGTGCGCGCATTCGCGTCGGACAGGATGTCGCCGACGATGAAGGCCGCGCGCGGATCGAGGACGGGCGCGGTGGGGTTGTCGCCGGCGGCCTTGGCTTTCGCGGTTGACGCCGGCGCCGGCACGGCGGGCCGCGCGGTCAGCGTGGGCAGGCCGTAGCGCCCGCTGTTGGCCAGCGTGCGGTAGGCGTTGGTGAGCGACAGCAGCGACACCTCGGCGCTGCCGAGCGCAAGGCTGTAGCCGTAGTAGTCACCGCTTTCGCGCAGCGGCAGGCCGGCCGCGCGCAGCTGGCGTGCGAAGGATTCGGGCGACACCATCACCAGCGTGCGCACAGCCGGCACGTTGAGCGAGGCGGCAAGCGCGGTGCGCGCCGACACCGGTCCCTTGAATTGGCGGTCGTAGTTCTGCGGAATGTAGAGCCCGCTCGCGGTGCTGATCTGCGCCGACGAATCGTCGATCAGCGATGCCGCGGTCAGCCGCCGCTCGGCGATGGCCTGCGCATAGAGCAGCGGCTTGAGCGTGGAGCCGGGCTGGCGCAGCGCGGCGACCGCATCGACCTCGGCGGCCTGGCTCAGCGGGCCCGACGAGCCGACCCAGGCGAGCACCTCGCCGCTCGCGTTGTCGAGCACCACGAGCGCGCCGTCTTCCACATGCCGGCCGCGCAGTTCCTTCAGGTGGCGCTGCAGCGTGCCGAGCGCAAAGCGCTGCAGCGGTGCGCGCAGCGTGGTTCGAACAGCAGTCTCTTTGCCAGCCGCCTGGCGGGAAGGCGGCGCGGCCGCTTCGCCGGCCTCGCGCAGTTCCTTCAGCACACGCCGTGCCGCGTGCGGCGCAATGCCTTCGTTCGCATCGAACGCCCGCCGCTGCACCGCCGCGCTGGTGAACATATCGAGCGCATCGCAATCGATCTTCTGCCCCGGCTCCATCGCGCGCATGACTTCGCAGGCGCGCTGCGCCACCAGCGCCGGCTTGGCGTTGGGCGCGCGCACCAGCGCCGCGGCCACGCTGGCCTCGCGCGCATCGAGGCCGCTCGGCGCCTTGCCGAACAGGGTGCGCGAGAGCGCATCGATGCCCACGATCTCGCCGCGGAAGGGCACGGTGTTGAGGTAGGCCTCCAGGATCTGGTCCTTGCGCCAGCTGCGCTCCAGCTGCGTGGCCGCCATGGTCTGGCCGATCTTCTGCGTGAAGGTGCGCCCGCTGTTGGCGCGGCGCAGGTCTTCGTCGAGCAGGCCCGAGAGCTGCATCGTGATGGTCGATGCGCCGCGGGTGCGGGTGTTCCACAGATTGCCCCAGGCGGCGGAAGACACCGCGCGCCAGTCGATGCCGCTGTGCTCGTAGAAGCGCCGGTCTTCGCTCAGCACCATGGCCATGCGCAGCGCGGGCGAAACGTCGGCCAGCGCCATCCACTGGCCGCGCCGCACGCTGGCATCGGTGCGCACGCGCTGCAGCAGCTCGCCGTTGCGGTCGAGCACCGCGGTGTCGGAAGAACGGAACTCGCGCTTCACCTCGTCGAAGCTCACGACAGCGGCCAGCGCCGGCGCCGGCTGCGCCCAGGCGAGGGCCGTCAGCGTTGCGGCAAGGCAACTGCGGCCGGTGGCGAAGGGCAGGCGGTACATGGAGGGTATGGAGGCAGGGGCGGAAATCGGCTGCTTGGCGGCGCCATTCTCGGCCAAGCGGCCACGGGAACTGCACCTACTTCCGAACGGGTGCGCCGCCGCCTGCGGCGGCAAGAACTTGGCGCCAAGGTTTGCAGCACGTTCCACATCCGGTAACGAACTTCACGCCCCGGCCTCATGGCAGATACGCAGCCGAGACGGAGGTGGCCTTCAATGCGGATGCCGGCTTGCGGAGGCGAGCCGCTTTTTAGAACTCCAAGGAGAGATCAAATGATGATGAAGACATTGGCCGTTCTGCTGGCCGCATCGGCTGCCCTGGCCGGCTGCGTGGTGGCACCTTATGACCGTCCGGCGCCGCGCCCGCACTATGGCTACGGAGACCGCGACCGCGACGGTGTGCCCAACCGCTACGACCGCGACCGCGATGGCGACGGCGTGCCGAACCGCTACGACCGCAACCCGAACAACCCTTACCGCTGAGCCCGGCTGGAGCGTTCTTCAGGCGGGCCGACGCGCGAGCAGCGCCCACACACCCGCCGCGCTCAGCAGCGAGCCGCCCGCAAGATTGAAGCGCCGCTGCGCGCGCGGCGAGGAAAGCAGCTTGCGGGCCGATCCCGCGAACACGGCGTAGAGCGTGGCATTGAGCGCCGCCATGGCCACGAAGGTGACTGCCAGCACCCACAGCTGGCGCGACACGTCGGCCGCAGGGCTCAGGAATTGCGGCAGGAACGCCACGAAGAACACGATGCCCTTGGGATTCAACGCCGTCACGAGGTAGGTGTTGGCAAACAGCCTCCAGCGCGAATCGGGCGCGGCAGGCGCAGCGATTTCAGCAGCGCCGATGCCCGCGCGCAGCAGCTTGATGCCGAGGTAGAGCAGATAAAGCCCGCCAGCCCACTTCACCGCCGTGAACCAGAACGCCGATGCCGCCAGCAGGGCGCCCAGGCCGAGCAGCGAAACCACCAGCGCCGTGGAATCGCCCAGCGCCACCGCGGCCACCAGCGGCACGTTGGCGCGCCGGCCGTGCGACATGGAATAGCTGATCACCGTGAGAATGGTCGGGCCGGGAATGATCAGCAGCACGGCCGATGCGGCGACGAAGGCGAGCCAGAGTTCGATGGGCATGGGTTCTCCAAAAAAATGGTTTGTTGTCAGGCGCCGAAGCGCGCGGCCGACCTGGCCCGCGCGCGTTCGGCCTCGATGGCGCGGTCGCGCGGTTCGGCGCTGGTCACCAGCGAGCCGATGAGGCGGGAGGCGCTGGCGGCCATTTCGTCGACCGCGCGCTCGAAGGCCTCCTGGTTGGCCTTGGACGGCACGCTGAAGCCGCTGAGCTTGCGAACGAACTGCAGCGCGGCGGCACGGATCTCCTGCTCGGTGGCGGGAGGTTCGAAGTTGTACAGGGTCTTGATGCTTCTACACATGGGCGCTCCGATCTGTGTGCGCAGTCTAGCGAAGCAGGCGGCCGCATGCAGGTGACGGCCCGGCGCAGGAAGGAACCTGCGCCAGGCGCATGTTCATTCGACGAGCCCGCGCTCGAAGGCCTGCGCCTTGTCCTCGAAAATCGCCATCGCGGTCTTCATGCGCCTGAAGCCCAGCTTCTCGTAGAAAGGCTCCTTGCCGGCCACCGCATAGAGAATGATCTTGCGGTGCCCGCGCGAGAGTTCCACCAGTCGCGAGACGATCTGCTTGCCAAGGCCGATGCCCTGGTGGCTGGGGTGCACCGCCACGTCGCAGATGTAGGAGCAGTCGAGCCCGTCGGCCATGGCGCGCCCCGCGCCGACCAGGCGGCCGTCCTCATACACGAAGCACTTGAACATGCTGTTGCCGAACACGAGCTTCAGGCCGTCGGGCTGCTTGTTGCCCAGCGGGGCGGCCTGGTAGAGCCGGGAGAGTTCGTCCCAGTCGAGGGCTTCGAGCGAATGGCGCCAATCGAGTGTCATGCAGCCTGCCTTTTTTGGTTGCCGGTCAGCCCGCGGCGTTCAACCGGAGGATGGCGTCCGCCACCGCTTCGATGCCCGCGTCCGTGAGATCGGGCGCCGCCACCTGCTGGCGCAGCGGCCATTTCTCGAAATGGCGCGCCTGCGAGCGCTCGTAGTGCGGATCGTAGTGAAGCGCCATCAGTTCGGCAAAGAGCGATGGCAGGTTTCCCTGGAGCGCCCATTCCTGCCAGCGCTGCACCACCGCCTTGCCCTGCATTTCCTTCAGCCTGTCGAGCTGGCCCGCCAGCGCGGCGCGGTCGTCGCCCAGGTAGGCGTAGTCGCGCAGCAGATAGGCGAGCCGCGCGGCCGCATCCGCCTGGACTTCGATGCAGGCGGCGGCGCGCATGTGCGCGACCAGCGGAATGGGCACCGAGAGCCTGCCGATGCGCGCGCTCTCGCCTTCCACGTAGAGCGTGCGCGACAGGTCGAACGCATCGAAGCAGGTGGCGATGCGGGTCTCGAACTGCTTTTGCGAGGGCTGCGGCACGCCGGGCAAGGCGCCCAGCAGCGAACCCTTGTGGCTGGCGCAGTGCTCCAGGTCGAGCACCTGTTCGCCGCGCGCGGCCAGCGCCTGCAGGATGCGCGTCTTGGCGCTGCCGGTGGCGCCGCAGATCACCAGGAGCCGAAGCTTCGGCACCGTGGCCTCGATCTGCGCCAGCACATGATGGCGAAAGCTCTTGTAGCCGCCGGCGAGCTGCTGCGCGTCCCAGCCGACCAGGCGCAGCCAGGTCACCATCGAGCCGCTGCGCAGCCCTCCGCGCCAGCAATACACGAGCGGGCGCCAGTTGGCGGGCTGCTCGGCAAAGCGTTCGCGCAGGTGCCGCGCGAGGTTGGCGGCCACCATGGCGCCGCCGACGCGGCGTGCCTCGAAGGCGCCGGTCTGCTTGTAGATGGTGCCGACGATGCGGCGCTCTTCGTCGTCGAGTACCGGGCAGTTGATGGCGCCGGGAATGTGGTCGAGCGCGAACTCGGCGGGCGAGCGCGCGTCGATGACGGTGTCGAAGCGGTGCAGGTCCGCCACGCGCGTGGGCTGGTGGCGCGGGTTGTCGTGCTCACGCATGGGCGTGTCCCAGGTTGCGCCGCAGCCGGCCGCTTGCCAGGTCGACAAGGGCCACCAGCGCAAACATTGCAATCAGTACGGTCATGGCCTGCTGCTGTTGGAAGATCGACAAGTGAAAGTAGAGAAGCTGGCCCAGGCCGCCGCCGCCGACGAAGCCCAGCACCGCGGCCATCCGGATGTTCATTTCCCAACGATACAGCGCATAGGCCACCCATTGCGGCAGCACGAGCGGCAGGCTGCCGTAGCCGAAGGCCGCCACCGCACCCGCGCCGCCCAGCGCCAGCGCCTGTTCGGGTTCGCGCGGCGCGTTCTCCAGGCTTTCGGCGAAGAGCCGGCCCAGCACGCCGGTGGTGTGCAGCGCGAGCGCCAGCGCGCCGGCGAACGGGCCGATGCCCGCGGCCAGCACCATGAGCGCGGCCCACACCAGTTCGGGCACGCTGCGCAGAAAGTTGAGGACAAAGCGGCAGCCCTGCCGCGCCAGCAGGCCCGAGCGGCCCGAGGCCGGCAGCGCGAGCATGGCGCCGGCCGCAGCCGCGAGCACCGTGCCGAGCCCCGACACCGCGAGCGTCTGCAGCGTGCCCCAGCCGACCTTGGCAAGAAAATCGCGCGAGACATCGGGCGGGAAGAACTCGCGCACGAAGCGGCCCATGAGCCGCAGCGATTCGCCGCTGCCGAGCGCGCGGTAGTCGATGCCAAGGTAGACGAAGCTCGCGGCCACCGCCGCGACGATCAGCAGCGCGACGACGCGGCAGCGCAGGCAGACCGGCATGCGCGACAGGGCCGAAGGCGCCATGCCGCTCATGCCAGCAGCCTGCGCAGCGCGTTGCTCAGCGCATCGGCAAGCAGCACCAGAGCGAGGAACACCAGCAGGATGCTGCTGGCCTCGCCGCCGTTGAGCATCTTCATCGACTGGTCCATCAGCTGGCCGAGCCCGCCGGCACCCACGAAGCCCATCACCACCGAGGCGCGCACCGCGCACTCCCAGCGGTATACGGTGTACGAGGCCAGCTCCTGCGCGGTGTTGGGCAGGAGGCCATAGCACAGCGCCGCGATGCGGCTGCTGCCGCCTTCGAGCAGCGCGCGCGCCGGGCGGGTGTCGGTCGATTCGAGGATCTCGGCGTAGACCTTGCCGAGCATGCCGCCGTAGGTGATGGCGAGCGCGAGCACGCCGGCCGCCGGCCCGAGGCCGAGCGCGCGCACGAAGAGCAGGGCCCAGACGATTTCCGGGATCGCGCGCAGCACCATCAGCACCAGCCGCGCCGGCTGCCGGACCGCCGCGCCCAGGCCGCGCCCGGGGCCGGGCCCGATGCGCGAGATCGAGAGCGCGCGTGTGGTGACGAAGGCCAGCGGCACGGCGATGAGGAAGGCCAGCGCGGTGCCGGCCGTGGCCATGGCCAGCGTCTCGAGCGTGGCGCGGCCCAGCAGCACCAGGAAGGCGGGCGCGGTCTCCGGCGGCAGGAAGCCCGCGAGAAAGCCGCCGATCACCGACAGGTTGCCCGGCGCGAAGAGCGCGGAAGGCTTGAATTCGGCAATCTGCAGCACTGGCCAGGCCAGCAGCAGCGCGAGCAGTGTCCAGCCGAGACGGCTGCGCGCCTGCGGATCGTGCATCGGCGCGGCCTGCGTGGCCTGGACGGTCGTGGTGTTCACGGGCAATCGGGCGGAAGGAAGGGCGCCTCGTGCAGGGCGCTCACGGCCGATGGCTGCGCGGCGGCGTGGGCGGCCGGCAGCCCGCCTTCGCTGGCATAGAGCGTGTCGAGCATCGCGCTGTCGATCTCGGCTGCGGGCCGGTCGAACATCACGCGGCCGTCGCGCATGCCGATCACGCGCGGGAACCAGCGCAGCGCGAGGTCCACCGCATGCAGCGAGGCCACCAGCGTGGCACCGGTGGCTTCGCTCTGCGCGACCAGCTCGCGCACGGTGGTGTCGGCCAGCGTCGGGTCGAGCGCCGATACCGGCTCGTCGGCCAGCAGCAGCGCCGGGCGCTGGTAGAGCACGCGGGCCACGCCCACGCGCTGAAGCTGTCCGCCCGAGAGGCGGTCGCAGCGTTCGAACAGGCGGTCTTCGAGCGCGAGGCGCGACAGCGCTTCATGCGCGCCCGCGATGTCCGAGGGCCGCAGCAGCGAAGCGATGGCGCGCGCCGCCGACCACTGGCCCAGCCGTCCCGAGAGCACCGCGGTGACCACGCGCAGCCGCGGCGGAATCGGCGGCGCCTGGTGCACGGTGCCGATGCGCGCGCGCAAGCGCTTCAGCGCGGCGCGGTCGAGCTGCCACGGCGGCGCGTCGAGCAGCCGCACCTGGCCTTCGGCCGGGCGCAGCGCGGCGCCGAGCACGCGCAGCAGCGTGGTCTTGCCGGCACCCGAGGGGCCGATCACGGCGACGCGCTCGCCGGCGTGCGCAGCAAGCGACACGCCGGCCAGCGCGCGCTGGCCGTTGGGGTGGACCACGCCAACGGCGTCGATCGAGAAGCTCACGCGGGCGGTCTTTCTTTCTACTTGATCAATCCCGCCGACTTGCCGGCCGCCTCGATGCCGTCGTAGTTCGACGACTTCGTCGGCACGAACCTGCTTGCGCGTTGCAGCGCCATGACTTCCTTGTGGGCCGGGTTCGCCGGATCGAGCTTCAGGAACGCGTCGGTGAGCTTCTTCGCCAGCGCCGGGTCGAGGCTGGGGCGCACGGTCCAGTTGTAGTCGTAGTAGGTCGGCGTGGTCGAGAGTACCCGCACCTTCGCCGCGTTCGGATTCTTCGCCTCGACCAGCTTGTCCCACACCGAGGCATTCAGCACCCCCGCCTCGACGCGGCCCGCGGCCACGAAGGCCACGGTGGCGTCGTGCGCGCCGGAGAAGGCGACCGTCTTGAAGTCTTTCTCCGGATCGATGCCCGCCTGCATCAGGAAGTAGCGCGGCATCAGGCTGCCCGAGGTGGACGAGGGCGCACCGAACGCGAAGGTCTTGCCCTTCAGGTCGGCCAGCGTTCTTGCAGTGCTGTCGACCGGCACGATGAACTTGCTGGTGAACACCTCGTCTTCGGCACGCTGCACGATCGGCACCGCGCCGCCGTTGGTGCGGATGCGGGCCTGCACGAAGGTGAAGCCGCCGAGCCAGGCCAGGTCGATCTTGTTGCTGGCCAGGCCTTCGACCACGGCCGCGTAGTCGGTCACGGGCGTGAACTGCACGTCCATGCCGGTTTCCTTCTTCAGGTAGTCGCCCAGCGGCGTGAACTTGCGCTGCAGTTCGGTGGGCGCCTCGTCGGGAATGGCGGACACGCGCAGCACCTTGCCCTGTGCCGAGGCACCCAGGGCAAGGACGGACAGCGAGAGCGCAAGGGCGATGCGAAGAAAGGGTTTCATGGGGTGGCGCGGCGTGGCGCAGGGAAGAGCGGACAACCCTCGATTGTAGAAACCCGCGTCCGGGCACCGTTTGCGGCCCCCTTCGATAATGGACGACCGCCCGATTCGAATTGCGCCATGACCGACACCCCGACGATTTCCCCCCTCAACCCGCTGGCACCGCTGCGGCTCACCAGCTTCTCGCACGGCGGGGGATGCGGCTGCAAGATCGCGCCCGGTGTGCTGTCGGAAATACTGAAGAACAGCGGCGGCGGCCTGATTCCGCCCGAGCTGATGGTGGGCATCGAAACCGCCGACGACGCGGCCGTGTACCGGTTGAACGACAGGCAGGCGCTGATCGCGACGACCGACTTCTTCATGCCCATCGTCGACGACCCGTACGAGTTCGGCCGCATTGCCGCGACCAACGCCATCAGCGATGTCTATGCGATGGGCGGCAAGCCGATCATGGCGCTGGCGCTGGTCGCGATGCCCGTCGACCAGCTGCCGGTGGAAGTCATCGGCGACATCGTGCGCGGCGGGCAGGACGTGTGCCGCGCGGCCGGCATTCCGATTGCGGGTGGCCACACCATCGACTCGGTCGAGCCGATCTACGGGCTCGTGGTGATGGGCCTGGTCGACCCGGCCCATGTCAAGCGCAACGCCGAAGCGCGCGCGGGCGACGTGCTGGTGCTCGGCAAGCCGCTGGGCGTGGGTGTGCTCTCGGCCGCGCTCAAGAAGGAGAAGCTGCCGCTCGCGGGCTACCGCCAGCTCATCGAGAACACCACGCGCCTCAACACGCCGGGCATGGCGTTGGCCACGATGCCGGGCGTGCATGCGCTGACCGATGTCACCGGCTTCGGGCTGGCCGGCCATGCGCTGGAACTCGCGCGGGGCGCCGGGCTCACGGCCACCCTCGACTGGCCGCGCGTGCCGCTGCTCGACGGCGTGGCCGCGATGGTGGCCGAGGGTTTCGTGACCGGTGCCTCGGGCCGCAACTGGGCCGGCTATGGCGCGGACATAGAGCTGGCAAGCGGCCTGCCCGCCACTGCACAGGCGCTGCTGAGCGATCCGCAGACCTCGGGCGGACTGCTCGTGAGCTGTGCCGCCGAATCGGCCGATGCGGTGCTGCAGGTGTTCCGCGACGAAGGTTTTGCGCATGCCGCGGTGATCGGGCGGATGGAACCGGGCCCGGCACGCCTGCGCGTCTCGCCTTGAGGGCCGCAGCGGGTGCGGGCGCAAAGCGCGGCTTCGGGCCAGAATGCGGTGCAGGGGAGACACTGTCGTCTTCGGCTGCCAACGGCGGAGGTCGCATGATGCGCACATCGGTTCTGTTCATTTCGGTGTTCTTCACCGCTGCCGCCATGGACGCGCAGGCCGCCGACGTGGTTCGCTGCACCGATGCGAACGGAGGCATCGTCTACACCGACGGCCCTTGCCCCGCCGACAGCACGCTCTCGCGCCAGGTGCCCCTCACCGAACCGGTGTCGGTGATCCCGCCCGCTTCGTCCGGCGAAGCGCGCCGCCGGCCGGCGTACACGCCACCGCCGCCGCTGCCGCCGGCCAGCAATGTGCCGCAGGGGCCGGCCATCATTCCGCGCAATGTCGACGAGCCGCGCCCGCTCGCGGAACCGCCGGTCTATACCTGGGGCCCGGAGCCGTACTACGACGGTGGCCGCCCGATGGTTCGTCCGCCCCGGCCTCTCCGCCCGCAGGACCCGGGCCCGCCGCCGGGCCAGCGGCCCTGCCAGAACCTTGCGGGCATCAAGCGCAACAACTGCTGAGAAGGTGTGAATGAACCTGCTGCGCACCCCGATCTCGCATCTGCGGTCCTCACCGTACGCGAGTACGGTTCCGGTCCTCGACGCAAGCTCGGGGCGCTCGCGACGGTTCCTTCACACCTTCTGAGCCGACGCAGCCGATGCCGCTTCGCCACTGGACCGTCTATTGCGACGGCAGCGCCATGCCGAATCCCGGCCGCATGGGCGCCGGCGCGGTCATCACCGAGCCCGATGGCACCCGCCACACCCTGTCGCTGGCCAGCCATGCCATTGGCTGCAACAACGAAGCGGAACTGAGGGCGCTGACCCTCGCGCTCGAGGAGCTGAAGGCCAGGGGCGCGACCGCGGTGCTCGCCTATACCGACAACAGCATCCTCGTCGAGCAGCTCGGCACGCCCGGCGCGAGGCCGATCGCGCGCATGGCCGCGTTGTTCGAAGAGGCCCGCGCCTTGCTCGGCTCGTTCGAGGAGGCGAGCCTGCGCTGGGTGCCCCGGCACCGCAACCACGAGGCCGATGCGCTCGCGCGCGCCTCGCTGGGCTTTGCGCCCAAGCCGGCCGCCCGGAAGACGCCGAAGAAGCGGCGCTAGGGTGGGGCCAGGGAGAGAAGCCATATCATCCGCGTCATGACCGAAGCCAATCCCCTTCCGCCTCTTCCCGATCATCTCTCCACCGACCCGCGCAGCCCCCATCACGTGGCGGCTGTCTTCGAGCACGACATCGGCATCCGCTTCAACGACAAGGAACGCCTCGACGTGGAGGAATACTGCATCAGCGAAGGCTGGATCAAGGTGCCAGCGGGCAAGACGGTGGACCGCAAGGGCAAGCCGCTGCTGCTCAAGCTGAAGGGCCGGGTCGAGGCGTTCTACCGGTAAGAGAACCCACCGCGCCAGCGGCCGGGCATTCAGCATCATCCGACGCAGATCCAGGCCATGCAGAAAGCTCTTCGCGCTGTGCGCGGCGACATCACCCGGCTGCAGGTCGATGCCATCGTCAATGCGGCCAACTCATCGCTGCTCGGCGGAGGTGGCGTCGATGGCGCCATCCATCGTGCCGCAGGGCCCGAGCTCCTGCAGGAGTGCCGCCTGCTGTCGGGCTGCAAGACGGGCGAGGCCAAGCTGACCAAGGGCTATCGGCTGCCGGCGCGGTTCGTCATTCACACCGTCGGGCCGGTCTGGCGCGGCGGCTCGAACGCAGAGCCGGAGCTGCTGGCCTCGTGCTATCGAAAGTCGATGGAAATCGCCGGGCAATGCGGCGTTCGCACCATCGCTTTTCCCTCGATCAGCACGGGCATCTACGGCTATCCGATCGAACTTGCGGCGCCCATCGCGGTGGCCACGGTCCGATCGGCGCTGGCGGAGAGTGCCAGCGTGCAGGAGATCACGTTCTGCTGCTTCTCGGAGGCGGACCTTGCCGTGTACGAGGCGGCGCTGGCCGCAGCGGGGCCGGCATAGAAATGCTACCCCCGCCCCGCCTTACTTCGCCGCCTCCACCTTTACGCGCGCATTCGGCGTTTCGCCGAACATCTCCGGCGCATACATCGCCTCGACGCGGCTCGGCGGCAGTGCGAAGTCGCCCACGTTGTTGAGGCGCACGGTGTATTCGATCTTCGCCACGCCCTTGGGCAGGTACTCGTAGTAGCTGCGGAAGGCCTCGAAGCTGCGTTCCTCGAAGGCCAGCCAGCCGGCGCCCGACTTCCTCTCGCCTTGCGTGGCGATCTGCGAGTCGCGGCCCAGGCCGGTGCCGAGGATGGTGGCGCCGCCCGGAACGGGGTCGCTGACCACCACCCAGGTCATGTCGGTGCTGGCATTCACCTCGATGGTCACGCGCAGCACGTCGCCGCGCGTGTACTTGCCCGCGGTGGCCTGCTCGACCGGCGTGATGGTCTTCTTGATCGCATAGCCGGCGGCGAACGGCGCCTTCAGCTGTACCGCGGCAATCGACTGCATCGTGAGCCACGGCTTGCCGCTGCCTTGCTGGGTGACCAGCAGCGTGTCGCGCACGGGCGTGCCCGCGGGTGACGCAGCCCAGGGCAGGAACACGGTGTTGTTCTTCAGGTTGCCCGGCGAGGCGGGCGCGCCGAAGAAGGTGCTCTGATTGGGCGCGCCGGCCGCATCGGTGGTCTTCACGCGCTCGACATTGCGCCAGTCGACCTGCGCCTTGACGGCGCCGAGCGTGGCGGCCGTGACGCCGGCCACCGGCGTGCTTTCGAACACCTTGGAGAACTTCTCGAGCGCGAGCCCGCCCCACAGGTTGGCGGTGGTGGTGTGCCAGGCGCCGTTCTGCTGGCGGCCGATGAAGCCGTTGGCGAGTTTTCCGATGTCGTCCTTCCACGCCGGGTCGTCCATCACGCTGAGCAGCAGGCGCGCGGTGTTGACGTCGCCGTTGGTCATGAGCCACCACCAGTAGTCGTCCTGCTCGGTGCTGAAGACGAGCTTGGTGCCCTGGTACGACAGGCGCGCCTTCAGCACGTTGTTGGCTTCGTCCAGGCGCTGCTGGCGCTGCGGCACGTCCTGCACGCGCTTCAGGATGTTGAGCCAGTCGATCACGGCGCTGGTGGGCCACTGGTTCGGCGCGATGGTGATGCTGCCGAGCATGCTGCCCTTGGCCGTGCCGTAGCGCGACAGGGCCTCGAGCGCGGCCAGCTTGCGCACGTCCAGGTCCTTGCGCGGACTCCAGAACTCGCGCTGGATGCGGCCTTCGACAAAGGCGATGAGGCCCGACTCCATTGGCGCGCGCGCCGCGTCGGGCAGCGCGAAGGCGGGGTTCAGCGCCGCCGCCTCGTGCGTGGCCGCCAGCAGGTACGAAGTGAGGATGTCGCTGCCGCGGTTGGATTCGCCGTCGCGCGGCGGAAAGTAGCTGGCCAGGCCGTCGCTGTCGAGGTAGGTCGGCAGCTGGGCCAGCACGCCTTGCCACATCTTCGCGTCGCGCAGGCCGACCGACTTGCTGGTTTTCTGTTCGAGGCAGCTGAAGGGGTAGTTGGCGAACCAGTCGCGCACGCCCGGCAGGCCCTCGGCCAGGCGGGGCTGCAGAGAAAGCTTGAGGCCGCCGCGGCCGGGCAGGGCGTCAGCGGGCGGTGCCACGTCGATGGTGAAGGGGCCGTCGAGCTGCACCAGCGTGGCCTGCTGCACCGTGAGCGGCACCGAGGGCACGATGCGCTGGCGCACCTTGAGCGCATCGCGTGCGCCTTGTGCGCCGCCCAGCGTGTCCTTGGCCTCGATCTCCCACAGGATGGCTTCGGCGCGCGTCTGCGCGAGCTGCGCGGGCGCGGTCACGGTCCATGCGACTTCGCGCGCCTCGCCGGCCGGGATGTCCACCGTCTGCGGCTCCAGCGTGAGCAGGGTGGCGCGCGGCGTGGCTTCCACCTTCATCGGCTTTTGCGTGGTGTTGCGCAGCGTGATCTGGGCGCGGAACTGGTCGTCCTCACGCACCAGCGGCGGCAGGCCGCTGATGATCTGCAGGTCTTGCGTGGCCTGGATGCTGGCCTGGCCGGTGCCGAAC
The DNA here is from genome assembly GCF_018614875.1 of Variovorax paradoxus. Lineage (GTDB taxonomy): Bacteria > Pseudomonadota > Gammaproteobacteria > Burkholderiales > Burkholderiaceae_C > Variovorax > Variovorax paradoxus_I. Next base: position 140,989 of record NZ_JAGGNW010000009.1, read on the forward strand.
AGGCTGGTGCCCGAATCGGCCACGGCCACGATCCTGAAGGTGGTGAGCGCGTCGTTGAGCGGCACGGTCACCACGGCCTGGCCGTTGGCATCGAGCACCACCTTCGGGTTCCACAGCAGCAGGGTGTCGAGCAGCTCGCGCGTCTGGCCCTTGCCGCCGCCGCCGCCCGCGGGCACGGCCTTGCGCCCGTAGTGGCGCCGGCCGACGATTTCCATCTGCGCGGTGGAGGTGGCGACGCCCCAGCTGCGCCGCTGCAGCATGGCGTTGAGCAGGCTCCAGCTGTCGTTGGGCATCAGCTCCAGCAGCGCCTGGTCGACCGCGGCCAATGCCACTTCGGCACCGGCCGCGGGCTTGCCGTCGGGCAGCTTGGCGGAGATGGTGATCTGCGCCTTGCCGCGCACCGGGTAGCTGGGCTTGTCGCTCGTGACGGTCACGTCGATCTGGTGCGCGCGCGTGCCGACGCGGATCTCGGCCATGCCCAGGCGGTAGGCGGGCTTGCTCAGGTCGACCATGGCGGTGGGCGCGACGTATTCCTTGCCTTCGTACCAGAAGGCGGTCCACCACTCGCGCGGCGCCTTGAAGCCCCAGGTGAAGAAGCTGTACCACGGCACTTCGCGCAGCCGCCCGCGCAGCGCGAGCACGCTCACGTAGGCGTTCGGCCCCCATTCGGGCCTGACCTGCAGGCTCACGGTCGGGTCCTTGCCGTCGAGCTGCACCACGTGGGTCTCGATGATGCCTTCGCGCTCCACCGACACCAGCGCGGTGGCAAAGCGGAACGGGCTGCGCACCTGGAACTTGGCCACCTCGCCGGGCTGGTAGCTCTTCTTTTCGGGCAGCACGTCGATGCGGTCGTTGTCCTCGCCGCCGAACCAGAGTTCGCCCTGTTTGGTCACGTACACCGAGCTGGCGGCGCGGCTGTCGCGGCCTTCGCTGTCGGTGGCACTGGCCACCAGCTCGACCTCGCCGGCTTCCTTGAGCTCGGATTCGCACAGCAGCAGGCCGCGCGCGTCGCTCTTGCCGCTGCAGACGGTGCCGATGTCCTTGATTTCGGTCTTGTTGTCGTAGGTGTAGAAGCCGCCCACCATGCGCTTGCGGCTGGTGGTGGTGATGCGCGCCACGGCGCGCACGTTGAGCGTGACGCCGGCCTGGGGCTTGCCCGCCAGGTCGAGCGCGAGCGCCTGGTACTTGAGCTTCTGGCTGGTCGAGACCCAGCCCTCGGTCTTGATGCCGGCAATCACCGAGGCGGGCCACAGCGTCTGCGTGCTGCGGATGGTCTGCACCTCGCCGTTCGGGTCGGCATACGTGGCTTCCAGCAGCAGCTCGCGCGCGGCCTTGACCTTGGGCACCTTGTCGATCGTGACCTTGCCGGCGCCGTCCTTGTTCAGCGTGAGCGGCAGCTTGTCGGCGATCACGCGGGTGTCGCTGGCGCTGTTGATGTCTTCCTCGCCGGAGGCGGCGTCGGCGGCGACCGCGGCGGGTGCCTGCGAACCGTCGGGCTGCACGCGCGGCGGGTTGAAGCTGAAGGCGTCGTGGTCGGCAAAGCCCAGGCTCTTGCCGCGCACCATGGCCGACACGCGCACCGGCAGGTTGGCGGCGCCACCGCCGGCCACGTAGTTGATCTGCACGTCGGTCGGCACGCTGGTGGCGGCCACCAGCGGCTTCTTGTCCGTGGGTGCGATGCGGCCTTCGAGCACGGGCAGGCGGAATTCCTCGACACGGAACTGGCCGGTGGAGAAATTGCGGTCGTAGTCGCTGTCGCCGCCTTCTTCCGAGTCGCCGCTGTTGGCGTCCTTGCCCTTGCCGGTGCGCAGCATGACTTCGTACATGCCGAGCTTTGCGGCCGGGGGAATGGCGAAGGTGTTCTCCGCGCTCAGGCCGCCGGTCGGCGTCTTGCGCCAGGCCAGCGGCTGCGTGAAGCGCTGGCCGCTGCCGGTGTGGGTGACCACCAGCGTGTCGGGCCGGTTCTCGGGCAGGCCGAACCCCTTGCTGGTCTGGGTGCGGATCAGGTGCTTCATCGACACCTTCTCGCCGGCGCGCAGCAAGGTGCGGTCGAAGATGGTGTGGGCCACGCGGTCGGGCTCGGGCTGCAGGCTGGTGGGCACGTTGAAGCGCCAGGGCTCGATGCCGCGCTGCCAGTCGCTCCAGGTGAAGGCCAGGTCCTCGACGCCCTTGTCGTCCTTGGCGCGGGCGCTGACGAACCAGGCCCCCGCGTTGTATTCGTCCGGCCCGTTGCAGTTGGGCGCCTCGGGCGCGACGCCCGCCAGCATGACGACGCCGTTGGCGTCGGTGGTGCCCGATGCAACGGCGGCGCCGCGGCAGTCGGACACACGCACCTGGGCGTTCGGCACTACCTTGCCCTTGTCGAGCGTGGTGACCCAGGCCATCGAGTTCTCGCGGCCGAGCTTGAAGTGCACGGCAAGGTTGGTGGCCAGCGCGGTGGTGCGCACGTACATCGTGCGGCTGGCGCCGTAGCGCTCGTCGAGCAGCGCGTCGCCGAGCTTCTGCGAAGCGATCTCGAGCACGTGGAAGCCGGGCGTCAGCGGAATGCCGATGACCTCGAAGGGCCGCGGATCGCCACTCTCGGCCTTGGGCATGTCGAGCGCCTTTACGCCGGGCTGGCCCGCGAGAAGCGACAGCATTCGGCTTTGCACGCGGCTGCGCTCGCTGGACTCGATGACGGCGGGCAGCGCGCCCTTGATGTCCTTGCGCGCCTGCTCGCGGCTCACGGTGTAGTCGTCGTAGCGGCGCACCTTGCGGAACCACGCGATGATCTCGGCATCGGTCTTCGGGTTCATGTCGCTGACCTTGCCGGGGGTCAGCGCCTGCACCATCAGCGCGGGTTCCACGCGCCGCACGGTCACCGGCATCATGGCCGGAGTGCCGGGTTCGGCCAGCCGCTCGACCACGCCGAAAGGCGAGGCCGCGAACTTGGCCAGCGGCGGCATGGCGCCGGTCGCCACCTTCAGCGGAAAGCTGTCGGGCGAAGCCAGCGGCCGGCCTGAGGCATCCTCGAACTTCGCGGGCAGCTCGATGGTGTACTTGGTGTCTTCCGCGAGCGGCGGGCCGAAGCTCGCGGCGCTGACCACGTCGTCCTCGCTGGGCGTGCCGCCGTCGTTCTCGAGCGTGGCGGCGATCGACTTGCCGCCGCCCTTGAGCTGGATCTGCGAGGCCATCTTGCGCGTGACCGGCGCATTGAACTGCAGCCGCATCGGCCGCAGCGGCAGGCAGGCGGCCTGGGCGTTCTCGCGCTCGCAGGTGAAAGACACCGCGAAAGGTTCGCGCACCTGAAAGCTCAGGCGGCGCTCCACATTGTTGGCCACGCCCGAGGGGGTGGCCACGCCCTTGCCGTAGACGATCTGCACCTTGCTGCCCGGCGTGAGCGTGCGATTGCATTGCAGCGCAATGAAGCGCAGCGGGTCCTTGGCTGCTTCCGTCTCCCGGCCGAAGGCCTTGAGGAGCCCCGCGCGCTGCTCGCCTTCGAGCAGCCTGACCGGAATGCGCTCGCCGATGCCGTCGGCCGCGCACCAGACGTTCTGGCGCACGCTCTCCGCGGTGGCCGCGCCGTTGAGCTCGAGCATGAACATCTGCTGCTCGTCGATCCGGCCATAGCTGCCCGGCATGAAATTGCGCACGAACGGTCCACCGCTATTGAATTGATAGCGATCGGGGCCGGTCAGCTCGCCGCCTGAACCGGACTTGAAAGTGGGAATCCGCGTGACGGTGCAGCGCACGCCGGGCGGCAGGTCGTTCTCGAAGTCGTAGACCCAGGCCTTCGCATCGGTCCAGCGGCCGGTGCCCTTGGCGGCTTGCGCGTCGGTGCAGCTCACGGCAAGAGGCGCGGGCGCCTTCGGGTCGCCGAAATTGACCGCGGGCTGGTCGAACTTGGCGACCACCTGTCGTACGCGCGCCACTTCGCCCTGCGGGGTCAGGCTGGTGATCTGGAGCGCGAGGACCGGGCCCGTGAAAAAGGCGCTGCCGGCCAAAAGCAATGCTGGAATCGTTCTTTTCAATTTTTTCTCCACCTGAAAGCAGCGCGCAGCGTAGCCGATTTGAATGGCGCGCCGGCGGTGCCAGGCGTCATATGCCTCGGCCGCTCTTCATACAATCGGCACTGTCGTGCGTGCGCCGCGCGGACCGCCACCAAGACCTCGCCGCCGACCGATGAAACGCTACTGGGAAATAGACGCCTTGCGCGGGCTGATGCTCGTGCTGATGACCGTCACCCATCTTCCGACCCGGCTCACCGACCCGCTGGGCCAGCCCTTCGGCTTCGTTTCGGCCGCGGAAGGCTTCGTGCTGCTGTCGGCCTTCGTGGCCGGGCTGGTCTACAGCCGCATCGGCTACGTGCGCGGCGTCGACCCGATGCGCCAGGCCTTCTGGCGGCGCGTGCTCAAGGTGTACCTGTGCCAGGCGGCGATCCTGCTGTTCCTGTTCACTGTCATTGCCGCGCTCGGGCTGCACGTCGACCAGCCCGCGGTGAAGAACCTGGTGTCCTACTACCTGGCCGAGCCGCGCGACGGATTTCTTTTCGGGCTGCTGCTGATCTATGAACCCGCGCTGCTCGACATCCTGCCGATGTACATCTTCTTCATGCTGATGAGCCCGTGGGTACTGGCCTTTGCCATGCGGCATGGCTGGTCGCTGGTGATGGGCGCCAGCGTCGCCTTGTGGGCGCTGGCGCAATTCGGCCTGAGCGAATGGATCTACGAACTGGCGGTGCATCGTCTGGGCCTGCCGGTCCCGTTCCAGGAAATGGGCGCTTTCAACACCTACGCCTGGCAGTTCCTGTGGTTTGCGGGCCTGTGCCTCGGCGCCAGCCGCAACATGCCCGATGCGCGGCCGCTGCGCTTTCCGGCCTGGCTGTGGGGGCCTGCATTGGCCATCGCGCTCTATGGCTTCTGGTGGCGCCACCATGGCATCAACGGCCAGGCGCCGTTCGGCGGCGACGTGGAAATGAACCTGCTGTTCGACAAGTGGCAGCTGGGGCCGCTGCGCCTGGTGAACCTGGTGGCGCTGGGCATCCTGGCGGTGCGCTTCGGGCCGGGGCTCATGCGCAGGATTCCGCGCCTGCACTGGCTCGAGGCCATGGGCGCGGCCTCGCTGCCGGTGTTCTGCGCGCACCTGGTGGCGGTGCTGCTGGTGCTCGCCTTCTACGGCGACAGCCAGACCGCGCGGCCCTGGTGGGGCGACGGCCTGCTGCTGCTGACGGTGTTTGCGGGCATGTACGCGGTGGCGCGCTTCACGCGCGGGGCCGACCTGCCGCCGCCGGCGGAAGACGTGCCCACAGAAACCGCACGGGCCTGAGCGCGCGCAGCCTGGGGCGAGTCAGGGACTCGGAAGATGGGTCGCGATGATTGATTGCCAGAGCCGGTAGCCTTCGTCGGTCATGTGCAGCCTGTCGCTCCTGAACAGTTCCGGCCGCGGCCGGCCGTCGGTGCCGAGCATGGGCGTGAAGACGTCGATGTATTCGCTGTCGGGCAGCCGGTTGAGGTAGGCCGAGATCACGTTGTTGGCTTCGCGGATCTGCGGCATCAGGTGCTCGCGCGAGGGGCTCGGCTTGATCGAGATGAAGCTGATGCGCGTGTTCGGCAGCTCGGCGCGCACTGCGTTGGCAAAGCGCGCAAAGCTCTCGAGCACCTGCAGCGGCGTGCGGCCTTCGGCCAGGTCGTTGTCGCCGGCGTACACCAGCACCTGCCGCGGCTTGTAGCGCACCACCAGGTCGCGCGCGAACAGGCTGCAGTCGGCCAGGGTCGAACCGCCGAAGCCGCGGTTCACGATGCCGGGCACCTGGCGGAAATCCTGCCCCAGGCCCTTCCACATGCGCACGGTGGAACTGCCCACGAACACCACGCCGCCGGGGGCCGGGAACTGCTGCTGGTCGGCCCGGAAGAAGGCGGCCAGCTCGTCGTGCCAGCGCGCCTTGGCCGCGAGGTATTCGGAAGAGCCATCGGCCGCTGTGCCGTCCAGCGGTTCGTAGGGCAGGACGGCGTTGTGGTTCTGGGCCTGCGAGGCGAGTGCGGCGGTCAGCAGCAGCGCCGCGGCCAGGGCGGTTTTCATCGAAGGCATCGGAGGAAAGACGGAACGCAAATCGGATCGTATCCGCGGATTGTGGGGCATGAAGCATCGGCCCGAAGGCAACCCCGCCGCGCCATCCGGGCCCGCGACAGCCCCCGCCCGGCGCCCTCAGGAAACATTCCGCAACGTATACTGCCTCGCAAAATCGGAGCGGAGCGCACAACGTGCGGGCGGGGAATGAAGCAAATTGCGGTCGTTGTCGCGCTCTGCGTGGGCGCGTGGTACTTTTTCATCGGCGGGCGCAAGCTCGACGAGGCCATGGTGCGCAAGTACTACGAGAAAGAGGCGCACGCGATCTATTCGCGCGATGCCGAGCAGCTGTGCAAGCAGCTCAGCAAGAAGGCCGTCATCCAGAGCAAGACGATCATGATGGGCCGCACGCAGGAGACCACCAGCGACCGCGAGCAGGCCTGCGAATCCGCGCGCAAGACTTTCAAGATGTTCGAGTCGGTGGGTGAGCGCATGGGCGGCATCCTCACCATCGAATACGAGTACCACATCGACAGCGTCGAGATCGCGAGCGACCGCAAGAGCGCCACCGTCGAAGGCACCAGCGTGCTGAAGATGGGCGAGGCGGCCATGCAGTTCAAGAGCAGCTTCACGCAGCGGCTGGAGCGCGAGCTGGGCCAGATGCGGCTCGTGCGCGGCGACGACGTCACGGTGGTGCGCATGGGCGGGCGCGGCGCCATGAGCCAGGGCGACTTCTTCAAGTAGCACGCAGGCGCCGCCATCATGATCGTCAAGGATTCGCTGCCGCTCCCGCCGCCTTTCTGGCACCGCCTCAACAGCTTTTTCGCGTTTCCGTTCCAGCTGCGGCCGCTGATGTACGGCCTGGTGCTTGCCTTCTGCAGCTTGCTGTTCGAGGCCATTCCCTTTCTGCACCCGGTGCTGTCGCTGGTGGTGATCGAACTGGGCATCGTGCTGGCGGCCAGCCGCTATGGCTTCAAGGTTACCGCGCTCGGTTCGCGCGGGATCTGGCGCTCGGCCGATTTTCCGCGCGAGCTCAATGAAGACTGGGTCAACCTGCCGTGGAAGCTGTTTGCCATTTCGGTGGTGCAGGGCGCGCTGATCGGCTGGCTGGCGTGGTTCGAGCCGGTGCTGGGCACGGTGGCGCTGTTCGTGGTGTCGTTCACCTTTCCGGCCGCGATGATCGTGCTGGTGCAGTCGGGCAGCTTCTTCCAGGCCATGAACCCCGGCTACGTGATGGATGCGATGCGCATCATCGGCTGGCCCTATGCGCTGCTGTGCTTCTTCCTGTTCCTGCTGAGCACGGGCGCGCAGGTCGCCATCGGCCTGCTGCTGCCGATGATCGACGGCCTCATCGTGCTGCCGATCGCCAATTTCGCGTTCATCTACTTCGGATGGGTGATGTCGAGCCTGCTGGGCTATGTGATGTACCAGCATCACGACGCTTTCGGCATCGACCTGCTGCCCGGCGGCGGCGTGGACGACGGCGCGCCGGTGGACCGCCGCACGCCCGAGCAGATCGCCGCGCAGCGCACCGATGCCGAAGCGGCGCAACTGGTGACCGACGGCGACGTGGCCGGCGCCCTTGGCTTGGCCTACGAGGCGCAGCGCGTGGCATCGGCCGACGACCTGGCGGCGCAGCGCCGCTACCACCGCGTGCTGCTGCTTGTGCCCGACAAGGCGTCCACCCTGCTCGACCACGCGCGCCGCTTCATTCCATTGCTGCTGCGGCGCGACCTTGCGTCCGAGGCGCTCAAGGTCTTCAAGGCCTGCCGCGAGAAGGACAAGGCTTTCGCGCTCGACGACGCACCCACGGTCATGACGCTGGCCAAGGCCGAATGGCGCAACGGCGACGCGCATGCCGCGCTGGCGCTGCTGTCGGGTTTCGACCGGCGTTTTCGCGGCCATGCGGCCATTCCGCAAGCCTATGAACTGGCGGCCAGGGTGCTGGTGCAGGGGCTCGGCCGCGCCGACATGGCACAGCCGATTTTGACCACGCTCGAATCGCGTTTTCCCGACAGCGAGCAGACGCAGGAAGTGCGCTGGCTGCTGCGGCCCACGGCCTCCTGAGTTCCAGTTGCGGCCTGCCTAGGCGCGCTCGAGGGCGCGCGTCACCATGTCGTTGGGCGCGAGCCGCAGCAGATGCGGCAGCCAGCCGACGGCCATGTCGCGCTCGCCCGCATGCAGCAGGCCGTTGGCGCAGACCGACAGCGTGTCGGCCAGTTCCGGATGGTCGGGCGCGATTTTCAGCAGCACGCGGCACAGCTTGTCGGCGTCCTGGAACTGGCGCGCGCGCGTGAAGCGCCGCGCAAGGCGGGCCATGTCGTCGGGCTTCAGGCGCGCGCCCGGCTTGGCCTGGTCGAGGTAGGTCATGTAGCTGGCGTGCTGCAGGGCCAGGGTGTCCGCGTCGGTGGCCGGCAAGCGGAAGATGCGGCGCGCGGCCTGGTGGAAGTCCTCGCCCGCGGGCTGCAGCCGCGCGGTGTTGAACCAGGCGCGCAGCGTGTCGGTGTCGCCGGGGCGCAAGGCAACGGCGGCACGCCACTCGGCCGTGGCCGCCTCGAACTTCATGGCGGCGCCGAGCCGGCGTGCCGCGGCCACGTGGCGCTCGAACTCGCCGCTGTCGGTCGATTGCTCGGATGCGACAACCTCCGGCGTCTTCACGCGGTGCAGCGCCATGGCGCCGGCCATCAGCGCGGCCCCGGTCAGAAGGCCGCCCAGGTGCGCCATGTAGGCGATGCCCTGGCCGCCCACCAGATGCTGCAGCAGCTCGTTGGCAATCCAGGCCGGCAGCAGCAGCAGGGCCGGCGCCGTGACGTAGTTGAAATAGAAGAAGAGCTGGTAGAAGAACCGGATGCGCCGCAGCCGGTACATGACGGCGTACATGCCCATCAGCGCCGAGATCGCGCCCGAGGCGCCCACCCCGAAGCCGACCTGGTCGGCGTAGGCCCAGCCGGCCAGCGCCGAGGCGCCGACAGCGCCCAGCAGGTAGAAGGCGAGGTAGGTGGCCCGGCCCAAAGCCAGTTCGACCGAGAAGCCGAACAGGAACAGGAACAGCATGTTGCCCAGCAGGTGGCCGGTGCTGCCATGCAGGAAGGCGGCGGTGATCCAGGTCCAGGGCTTGGCGCTGGCGCCGTTTGCGTAGTCCTGCGCCCACCGTTCGGTGAACGGCGCGGGCAGCATGGCCTCGTACTGCCGGCGGTCGCGCTTCCATTCGCCGTACTGCGGGTTGGTGGGCGTGATGACTTCGTCGGCCTGCAGCTTCTGCAGGAACTTCTTGTCGTTCTGCAGGCCTTCGAGCAGCTGCGGATAGGTTTCCTCGTGCGGCAGCATGCGCCGGGCCAGCTTGCCGCGCTTCGGGTCCGTCTTTTCCAGCCATTCCACGAAGGGCGGCAGCTCCAGCGCGGGCAGGGTGCTGTTCACGTAGTAGTGGGCGGCGCGCTCGCGCGCGCTCTCTTCGCTGCTCTGCGGTCCCCACCACACGATCATGTTCACGAGGATCAGCAGCACCGTCATCCACGGTGGATTGCGCCAGCTCGGTTTGTTCTCGAGCGGGATGGCGTAGAACAAGCGGGGCCTTGGGCGTCAGGCCAGCCGGGCTCGATGGCGCGCGATCTGCGCCCTGACCTGCGCGGGCGCGGTGCCGCCCAGGATGTTGCGCGCGTTGAGCGAGCCGCGCAGGCTCAGCACGTCGTACACGTCCTTCTCGATGTTCGGGTTGAACTGCTGCAGCACGGCCAATGGCAGTTCCGCGAGGTCGACCTGGTGCGAGGTGGCGGCCTTCACCGCGTGGGCCACGGTTTCGTGCGCGTCGCGGAAGGGCAGGCCCTTCTTCACCAGATAGTCGGCCAGGTCGGTGGCGGTGGCGTAGCCGCGCAGGGCGGCGGCTTCCATCGCCTCGGGTTTCACGGTGATGCCGCCGATCATCTCGGCAAAGATGCGCAGCGTGTCCTTGAGCGTGTCGACGGTGTCGAACAGCGGCTCCTTGTCTTCCTGATTGTCCTTGTTGTAGGCCAGCGGCTGGCCCTTCATGAGCGTGATGAGCGCCATCAGGTGGCCGACCACGCGGCCGGTCTTGCCGCGGGCCAGTTCGGGCACGTCGGGGTTCTTCTTCTGCGGCATGATCGAAGAGCCGGTCGTGAAGCGGTCGGCGATCTGGATGAAGCCGAAGTTCTGGCTCATCCAGAGAATGAGTTCTTCGCTCATGCGGCTGATGTGCACCATGCACAGGCTGGCGGCGGCGGTGAACTCGATGGCAAAGTCGCGGTCGCTCACGGCGTCCAGGCTGTTCTGGCACACGCCGTCCATCTGGAGCGTCCTGGCGACCAGTTCGCGGTCGAGCGGATAGCTGGTGCCGGCCAGCGCGGCGGCGCCCAGCGGCAGGCGGTTGACGCGCTTGCGCACGTCCTGCAGGCGCTCGGCGTCGCGGCTGAACATTTCCACGTAGGCCAGCATGTGGTGGCCGAAGCTCACCGGCTGCGCCACCTGCAGGTGCGTGAAGCCGGGCAGGATGACCTCGACGTTCTTCTCGGCAATGTCCACCAGCGACACCTGCAGTGCCACCAGCAGCTCGGCAATCAGGTCGATCTCGCCGCGCAGCCACAGGCGCACGTCGGTGGCGACCTGGTCGTTGCGGCTGCGGCCGGTGTGCAGGCGCTTGCCGGCGTCGCCCACGAGCTGGGTCAGCCGGGCCTCGATGTTCAGGTGCACGTCTTCCAGGTCGAGTTTCCATTCGAAGGCGCCGGATTCGATCTCGGCGCGGATCTGCGCCATCCCACGTTCGATCTCGGCGTGGTCCTGCTTGCCGATGATGCCCTGGGCGGCCAGCATGCCGGCATGCGCCAGGGAGCCCTCGATGTCGGCCTGCCACAGGCGCTTGTCGAAGAACACGCTCGCGGTGTAGCGTTTCACGAGGTCGCTCATGGGTTCGGAGAACAGGGCCGACCAGGCTTCGGATTTCTTGTCGAGTTGGTTTTGAGTCATGGGAGCCGTGCCAGGGGCAATAATGGGATGGTTACCCAATGTATCTGTGATGCGCAATCCGGCGATTTTATCGGCCACCTCCACCCCCACGCCTGCGCCCCCGCCGGAAAGAGGGCGTTTGCCCGTGCGCGGCAGCCCCGGGCTGTTCGACGCCTGCCAGATCGGGGTGGTGTTGCGCGCGGTGCTTTTCGTGGAGGCGCTGGTGGCGGCCGCCACGCTGTTCGTGTCGTCCTCCCCCGGCGAATGGCTGGTGCAGACCGCCACCGTCACGGGCGGCGCGCTGCCTGCCACGCTGCTGTGGCTGGTGGCGGCCTGCGGCCTCAAGAAGCCGCTCGGGCGCCTGCCGCGGCAGGCGCAGTACGCGGCCGGTGCCGCGCTCGGCGCTGTTTCTTCGCTTTATGGCTGCGGCCTGCTTCGGCTGACCGGCGTCCTGGGCACGGCGCCGTGGCTTGCCAGTGCCGTGGCGGGCGCCTTCATCGCGGGCATGGTCATGGCGGCGATGGTGCTGCGCGCGCGCGGCCAGACGCCGGCCGCCATGACGGCCCGGCTGGAGGAACTGCAGTCGCGCATCCGCCCGCATTTCTTGTTCAACACGCTCAACAGCGCCATTGCCCTGGTGCGCGAGGAGCCAGCCAAGGCTGAGACCATGCTCGAAGACCTGGCCGAGCTGTTCCGCCAGGCGCTGGCGGACCCCGGCGAATCCGGCACGCTGGCCGACGAGATTGCGCTGGCCGAGCGCTACCTGGCCATCGAGCAGGTGCGCTTCGGCGACCGGCTGCGCATCCGCTGGGACCTCGATGCCGCGGCCAGCAGTGCCCGGCTGCCGCCCCTGCTGCTGCAGCCGCTGGTCGAAAATGCCATCAAGCACGGCGTGGAGCCCAGTCCCGAGGGCGCCAAGCTGCGCATCCGCACCGAGCGCCGCGGCAGCGTGGTGGTGATCGAGGTGGTCAACAGCCTGCCGCCCCTGCGCTGGGCCGACGAGCCCTTGCCGCGCGGCCATGGCATTGCATTGGCCAACGTGCGCGACCGGCTGCGGCTGCTGCACGACATGCAGATGCAGTTCAGCGCCGGCATGGACCAGAAGAACTACCGCGTGCGCATTGCCATTCCCGCCGAATCATGACGCTGAAGACCCTGATCGTTGACGACGAAGCCCTGGCCCGCTCGCGCCTGCGCACGCTGCTGCGCGACTGCCGCTCGCCCGCCGCCGAGGTGGTGGCCGAGGCCGCGCAGGGCGCCGAGGCGCAGCGGCATCTGGAAAGCATGGCGCTCGACCTCGTGCTGCTCGACGTCCACATGCCCGGCATCGACGGCATCGAGGTGGCGCGCGCCTTGCGGGGCAGGACCGACGCGCCGGCCGTGGTGTTCGTCACGGCCCATGCGGCCCATGCCGTGACGGCCTTCGACCTCGACGCGGTCGACTACCTGACCAAGCCGGTGCGTGCCGAACGCCTGCAGCAGGCGCTGCAGAAGGCCGAGCGCTTTCTGAAGGAGCGGCGCGCGCTGTCGGCGGACGCGCTGCAGGAAAGCGTGCTCATCCAGGACCGCGGCCGCGCCGAGCGGGTGCCGCTGTCCGAAGTGCTCTACCTCAAGTCCGAGTACAAGTACCTCACGGTGCGCACCGCCACGCGCAGCCACATCCTGGACGGCTCGCTGAACGAATTCGAGGAGCGGTATCCCACGCGCTTCCTGCGGGTGCACCGCAACGCGCTGGTGGCACGATCGGCCATCCGCGCACTCGAGAAATACGACGACGGGGAAGACGCCGAAGGCTGGGCCCTGCGGCTCGACGCGATCCCCGAACCCGTCGCGGTGTCGCGGCGGCAACTGGCTGCAGTGCGCGAAGTGCTGAAGGAAGCGCGATGACCGATGACAAGAAAACCGCCGGCGAGACAACGGCCACTGCGCCGCCGCCCCCCACGGCGGCGGAGCTCCCGACGGAGCAGCCGCCGGAACCCGTGCTGGAGTCCCCGCCGGACGCCGTGCCGCCGGAACTGGCGCCGGAGCCCGAGCGCCTGCTGCTGCACATGCCGGTCGACGTGCGCAGCGCCTCGCTGGTGGTGCTTGCCGTGCTGGCCAGCGTCTTCGCGCTGCGGTGGGGCCAGGCCGTGTTCATCCCGCTGATGCTGAGCCTGATGCTGACCTACGCCTTGTCGCCGCTGGTCGAGCAGTTGCACCGCTTGCGGCTGCCGCGCTGGATCGCCGCCGCGCTGATCCTCATCGGGCTGTTCGGCGGCCTGGGCTGGACCGGCTACTCGCTCTACGGCAATGCCACGCAACTGGTCGAGTCGCTGCCCGTCGCGGCCCAGAAGCTGGGGCAGGCCATGCGCAGGAGCAGGGGCGCCAGCGCCACGCCGCTCGAAAGCGTGCAGCAGGCGGCGGCGCAACTCGAAAAGGCGGCCGAAGAAAACTCCGCGCGCGTCGCGGCCCGCAAGGGCGTTGCGCGGGTCGTCATCGAGCGGCCGTCCTTCAATGTGCGCGACTACGTGCTGAGCGGCACCGTCGGCCTGCTCGAGGCGATCGGGCAGCTCACGCTGGTCGCCTTCCTGACCTACTTCGCGCTGTGCTCCGGCGACACCTTCCGGCGCAAGCTGATCAAGATCACCGGGCCGAGCCTGCAGAAGAAGAAGGTCACCGTGCACGTGCTCGACGACATCACCCGCAACATCGAGCGCTACCTGCTGGTGCAGATCCTGATCAGCGGGCTGGTGGGCGTGACGACGGGCCTCGCCTTCTGGGCCATCGGGGTCGAGAACGCCGCCGTGTGGGGAATCATCGCGGGCGTGACCAACCTCATTCCCTACGTCGGCTCGGTGATCGTGCTGGTGGCTGCGGGGCTGGTGGCCTTCCTGCAGTTCAACAGCCTGGAGATGGGCCTCCTGGTCGGCGGCGTGTCGCTCTCGATCCACACGCTGGTCGGCAACCTGCTCTTGCCCTGGCTCACCGGCCGCACGAGCCGCATGAACCCGGTGGCCGTGTTCGTGGGCGTGATCTTCTGGGGCTGGCTCTGGGGCGTGTGGGGGCTGCTGCTGGGCATTCCCATCACCATGGTGATCAAGTCGATCTGCGAGCGGGTCGAAGATTTGCAGCCGATCGGTGAACTTTTGGGCGAATAGACGGCAAGAGACCTTTCGGTCGGATGCAATAATGAGAATCAATTCTCATTAATGCAATGACCGAAATCCCATCCATTTCCCTGCAGGGCCAGGCCGGGTCGCCTGCGCCGGCCCTTGCCGGCATCCGGGCCTCCGCTTCGGCCCGGCTTCTTTCCATCGATGCGCTGCGCGGCCTCGTGATCCTGTTCATGCTGCTGGACCATGTGCGCGAGACCTTCTTCCTGCACCACCAGGTGCCCGACCCGATGGTCGTGGCCGACACGCCGCCCGAGCTGTTCTTCAGCCGCCTGCTGGCCCATCTGTGCGCGCCGGTGTTCGTGTTCCTCACCGGCTTGTCGGCCTTTCTCTACGCCTCGAAGCAGCCCGACGGCCGCGCGGCCGCGTCCTCCTTCCTGTGGAAGCGGGGCCTGTTCCTCGTGCTGCTGGAGGTCACGGTCATCAATTTCGCGTGGACCTTCCAGTTCCCGCCGGCCAAGGTGTTCCTGCAGGTGATCTGGATCATCGGCCTGAGCATGCTGGCGCTGGCGGCGCTCGTGTGGCTGCCGCGCAAGGCGCTGATCGTGCTGGGCATCGTGCTGGTCGCGGGCCACAACCTGCTCGACGGCGTGCACTTTCCCGTGGGCCATGTGCTGCACGTGCCATGGGCGGTCCTGCACGACCGGGGCTGGATCGAAGTGTCCGACACATTGAAGATGCGCACCTCCTATCCGTTGCTGCCGTGGATCGGCGTGATCGCGCTCGGCTACGCCGCCGGGCCGTGGTTCCTTTCCACCGCCGATGCATGGCAGCGCCAGCGCCGGCTGCTGGCCTGGGGATTGGGGCTGCTCGCCGGCTTCCTCGTGCTGCGCGCACTCGACGTCTACGGCGACAGGCCCTGGGTGGCGGGCGACACCGCGCTGGCCAGCGCGATGAGCTTCTTCAACGTCACCAAGTACCCGCCCTCGCTGCTGTTCATCGCGCTGACCCTCGGCATCGGGCTGTTGCTGCTGCGCGCGTTCGAGCGCCGGCAGGGCAGTGGCTGGATGGCCTGGCTCGCCGCGTTCGGCGCCGCGCCGATGTTCTTCTACGTGCTGCACCTGTATGTGCTCAAGTTCCTCTATCTCGGCGCCGAGGCGGCCTGGGGCGCCAACCAGGGCAAGGTCTTCGGCTTCGATGCCATCTGGATGGTGTGGCTCTGCGCGCTTGCGCTCGCGGCCTTGCTCTACCCGGCCGTGCGCGCCTTCGCGGGCTTCAAGGCCCGGCGCCGCGACATCGCCTGGCTCAAGTACCTGTGACGGCCATGACATTCCTTCGCAATTCCCTTGTGCGCGGCGCCATGGCGGCGTTGCTGCTGTCCGCCGCATCGGCCGCGGTCCAGGCCCACGGCATCTGGTTTGCCCAGCGCTCGGGCGACCTGGCCCTGATCTACGGCGAGGGCGGCGACGACCTCGATGCGGGCAAGCGCCTGCCGCTTGTCACGGCGATGGCGGGCTACGACGCGGCCGGCCGTCCGGTGCGCACGGCGCTCGAAGCGGCCGGCAAGCTCGCACTGGCCGACCTGCGCGAGCAGCCCGCGGTCGTTGCCGCGGTGCTGGACAACGGCATCTGGACCAAGTCGGCCGATGGGCAGTGGTTCAAGAAACCCAGGCACGAAGTGCCGGGCGCCCAGGCCAGCGGCCACAACTTCAAGTACGCGGTGCACCTGCGCGCACCGCTGGCGCAGCCGCTGGCGGTGCTGCCCGGGCACACGCTGCAGATCGTGCCCGTCGATGCCGCGCTGCCGCCGATGCTGGGCCAGCCATTGCGCCTGCGCGTGCTCTACCGCGGCAAGCCCGCCGCGGGCGTGCCGGTGCTGGTCGACTTCGTCAACGACCCGGACGGCCAGCCGGTCGTCACGGCCGCCGACGGCACGGCCACGATCCCGGTGCGCAACCAGGGACTCAACGTGATCGCCGCGAAGCTCGACGCGCCTGCGGACGATCCCGCCGCCACCGACAAGGTCGAGCATCTCGCCACGCTGTCCTTCCGGCTCGCGCATGCGCCGGAATAGGAGGGCCACGAACATGGTCCGCATGCATTCGACGACATTCCCTGCCGTCCCTTCTTCGGCCCCGGCGCAAGGCCCTCGCCGGCGCTCTTCCGTGGTCGGACGCTGCTGGGGCGCCTTCCTGATGGTGGTCGCCGGCGCCGCTGCCGGCGCCGAGGACCCGAAACCTGAACCTGCCGGCGGCTTCATCGAAGACAGCCGCTGGAGCCTGCTGAACCGCACCGTCTACGAGCGCCGCGACTACCTGGACGGCGGCAGGAGCAACGGCGGACGCAATGCCGCATTGCCCAAGGCCAGGCGCAGCGACTACGCCGAGGAATGGGGCTACGGCCTCATGGGCTCGGTGGAGTCGGGCTTCACGCGCGGCGTGGTCGGCTTCGGCGCCGACGCGCACGCCTATTTCGCGCAGAGGCTCGAGGGCGACGACTTCCGCGTCGGCAAGATCCGCATGCTGCCGGTAGACCGCCAGGGCTACGCGCAGGACGGCATCGCGCGCGGCGGCGTCGCACTCAAGGCGCGCATCTCTTCCACGGTGCTCAAAGTCGGCGAGCAACGCGTCAAGACGTCGATCTTCAGTTCATCCGACACGCGCCTGCTGCCCGAGACCATGCGCGGCTGGCTGCTGACGAGCAACGAGTTCGACAAGCTCACGCTGCAGGCCGGCCGTTTCACCGGCTCGACCGACCGCAATGCACGCGGCACCGACAACCCGCTGATCGTCAACTACCTCGATCCGAAGTCGCGGCGCGGCGATGCCTTCGACTTTGCCGGCGGCACCTGGAAGGGCATTCCCTCGCTCTCGCTCACGGCCTACCTCGGACGCCTGGAGGACACCTGGCGCACCGCCTACCTGGGGGCCTACTACACGGTGCCGCTGCAGGACAAGCGCGCGCTGTCCTTCGACCTGCAGGCCTACCACAGCAAGGACACGGGCCGCGCCCTCGCGGGGCCCATCGACAACACCACCGCCAGCCTGATGACCACCTACAGCCACGGCCCGCACCGCGTGGGCCTGGGCTGGCAGAAGGTGGCCGGCGACACGCCGTTCGACTATGTGACGCGCGGCGCCATCTGGCTCGGCAACGCGGCGCAGCTGTCCGACTTCAACGCGCCGCGCGAGCAGTCGTGGCAGCTGCGCTACGAAGTCGATGCCGCAGGCTGGGGCGCACCGGGCCTCACCCTGGGAGCGGCCTCCATCCGCGGCAGCGGCATCGACGGCAGCCGCGTGCCTGCGCGCGGCGGCTATGCCTGGCTGGGCTACGGCAAGGACGGCAGGCACTGGGAGCGCGACCTGTGGCTGCGCTACACGGTGCAGGCGGGATCGGCCAAGGGGCTGGCCTTCCTGCTGCGCTATGGCGAGCACCGCAGCAACAAGGCCCAGGCAGAGCTCGACGCGCGCCAGATCCGCGTGGCCATGGAATATCCGATCGGCGGATGACGGGGCGGGCGATCCGGCGTGGCGGCAGCGCAGTGGCGCGATGCACGGTGAAGCTCAGCGGGCACGCCGCATGCGCTCCAGCCGGCCGAAGCGCACGATCATCCATGGCCCCAGCAGCGCGCCGAGCCCGACCGAGCTCCATGCGGCCACCCAGCTGTGCGTGCTGCCGAGGCCGAAGCGCGTCTGCCCCCAGTCCAGCGCGAGGCCGAACACCCACGGACTGAGTGCGCCCGCGCCGAAGCCCATCACCGAGCGCACCGAGTACGCCATGCCCAGACGGTGCGGCGCCACCACATCGGCCAGCGCGGTCGAATAGACGGAAGAATCCGCAATCGCGAGCAGGTTGTAGAGGGCGGCCATCGCGGCCAGCAGCCACAGCGGCCAGCTCCACATCCAGCCGAACGCGAAGGACATGCACAGGCTCATGAGCGTGGCGGCCATCATGATCCGCGCGCGGCCGAAGCGGTCGGATGCGGTGCCGCCCGCGATGCTGCCGACCACGCTCGCCAGATGCGCGAGCGCCGCCAGCGCAATGCCCGCGCCCTGCCACGGCGCCGCGCCGCCGGCAGAGGCGACAAGGTAGGCCGGCAGCCAGGCCCACAAGGCCATCAGCTCCCAGCAATGGAAGGCATAGGCCCAGTTGCCGGCCATGGCGGGTTTGTCGCGCACAGTCTCGGCCAGCGCATGCCAGGTGCCTTCGCGTGCCGCTCCAGTGCCGGAGGGTGGCGCGGGCGGCCGCATGCGCCGCAGGGCCGGCCCCGTCAGCAATGCGCCCGCGAACGTGCAGCCCGCCGCCACCAGCAGGCCCAGCCTCCAGTGCTGTGCATGGCTGAATGCCGCCACCACCGCGAGCGACAAGGCGTAGCCCATCGACGCTGCGCCGAGGAAGAGCCCCATCGCCCGGCCGCGCACGGCGGGTTCGGCGTTGCGCGCCAGCAGCTGCAGGCCCGGCGTGTACGAGGCGCCCGCGCACAGCCCGGCCAGGCCGTAGAGCAGCAGCGCCGAAAGATGGTCGTGCGCGAAGACGGCGAAAGCCAGTGCCGAGCATGCGCTGATCGCGCTGCCGATGAAGAAGACGCGGTGCGGGCCGTAGCGGTCGGCTAGCAGGCCCACGGCGAACAGCGAGCTCATGTAGCCGATGTGCCATGCGCTCTGGATCGAGCCGGCCTGCGCGGCCGTCATGTGCCAGTCGGCCATCATGAAAGGCAGCACCCCCGAATAGGCGGTGACCACCATGGCCTGCAGCAGCCGGCTCGCGCACAGCAGCGCAAGCCATCCGCGCGCGGGTACCGATTCAGCGCAGCGCACGCTGCATGAGCACGGTGTCGACCCACTGCCCGAACTTGAAGCCGACGTTGCGCAGCACGCCCACGGTCTCGAAGCCGAGGCCCTCATGCACGCGCCGCGAGCCGGCATTGGCGCTGTTGCCGATCACCGCCACCATCTGCGTGAAGCCGCTGGCGGTGCAGCGCCGGATCACCTCCTGGAGCAGCGCCTTGCCGATGCCGCGGCCCTGCATGCCCTGCGCGAGGTAGATCGATTCTTCCACCGTGTGGCGATAGGCGGAGCGGCTGCGGTAGGGGCTTGCATAGGCATAGCCGGCCACCTTGCCGTCCTCCACCGCAACGAGGTAGGGGAGGCCGCGCGCAAGCACGTCGTCGCGGCGCGCCCGCATCTGCTCGACGCCGGGAACTTCTTCCTCGAAGGAGCACAGGTCGTGCAGCACATAGTGGCTGTAGATGGCCTGGATCGCAGGCATGTGGTGAGGCCCGGCGTCGAGGATTTCAACGGTGGCGCAAGCTGGGGTCGGTGAGAGCATGGCCCGGATCTTGACGCTGAGGCATCAATAAGTGAAGCTTCGATGAGCTATGCAAGGCATAAGAAATACTTTGGACAAGACACTGAACCTCGACCAGCTCAAATCCTTTGCGCTGGTGATCGAGACCGGCAGCTTCTCGGCCGCGGCCGACCGGCTCGGCCTCACGCAGCCCGCGGTGAGCCTGCAGATCCGCCAGCTGGAGCGCCGGCTGGCGGTGCGCCTGGTGGAGCGCGTCGGCAAGCGCGCCAAGGCCACGCCGGCCGGCGCGGAGCTGCTGCGGCACAGCCACCACATCGAGACCGCGGTGGAGAACGCCATCGACGCGCTGGCGGACCACGCCAGCGGCGTGACGGGCCGGGTTCGGCTGGGCACCGGCGCAACCGCCTGCCTGTATTTCCTGCCGGCCCTGCTGCGCAGCCTGCGCGAACAGTTTCCGGCGCTCGGCATCGTGGTGAGCACCGGCAATACCGACGACCATGTCCGCAAGGTGGAAGAGAACAGCATCGATCTTGCGCTGGTGACGCTGCCGGCCGCGGGACGCTCGCTCTGCGTGGCGCCGGTGCTCGACGACGAGTTCGTCGCCATCGGCCGCAGCGATCTCGCGCCCCTGAAGGCGCGCGTGGCGCCCGCCGACCTGGCCGCGCTGCCGCTGGTGCTGTTCGAGCCCGCGGCCAACACGCGCAAGCTGGTCGACCGCTGGTTCGCGGCCGAGGGCTTGCAGCCGCAGCCCGTCATGGAGCTGGGCAGCGTCGAGGCCATGAAGGAGATGGTGGCCGCGGGGCTGGGCTACGGCATCGTGCCGCGCATGGCGATGGCGGGCCGCGGCGCGCACCCCGGCCTGAAGATCAGCCGGCTGAACCCCCGCATGCACCGCACGCTGGCCGTGGTCATGCGGCGCGACAAGCCGGTCAACAAGGCCCTGCGCGCGCGTGGTGCTCGATGCGATCCTTTCGGCAGGCAACCGGGCCGCGCGCGCTACTCGGCCGAAGTAGCCAGCGCGGCGCCGCGGCGAGCCCGGCCCAGCGTGCCGACGATCAGCGCGGCAATTAGCACCAGCACGCCGCTGAGCACCATCGCGCTCGAGATGCCGTGGTTGTCGACCGTCACGCCGCCGATGAGTGCGCCCGAGGCAATCGCCACCTGGAAGCCGCTCACGAGCAAGGCCTGGCCGGCTTCGGGGGCGTCGGGCACGGCCTCCATCATCCAGCTGGTGAGCGCGACCGGGATCAGGCCGAAGGCCACGCCCCAGATCACGACCACCACCGCGCCGGCCACCATGCCGCTGCCGATCAGGGTCGACAGCAACAGCGCGGTGGCGAGCATCAGCGCCGCCAGCAGGGTGGTGCCGCGCACGCTGCGCGCCACCAGGCTGCCGCCGAGGAAGGTGCCGACAAAGCCCACCGCGCCATACACCAGCAGCAGCGTCGAGACCGCGTTGGGCGCCAGCCCGAACACCTGCTGCAGCAGCGGCTTCAGGTAGGTGTAGGCCGCGAAGTGGCCGGCAATGAAGAACAGCACCGCGAGCAGGCCGACCTGCGCCATGCGGCGCGTCAGCGGCGTGAGCAGGTCGCGCGCGCCGATGGCACGCAACGGAGGGATGGCGGGCAGCAGCCACAGCTGCACCAGCAGCACCACGGCCGCCAGCGCGCCGGTCACCGCGAACGAGGCACGCCAGCCGAACAGCGTGCCCAGGAACGAGCCGGCGGGCACGCCGAGCACGGTGGCGGCCGACACGCCCGCCAGCACCAGCGACATGGCCCGCGCCTTCGAGAGGTCCGGCACCAGCTGCGTGGCGGCGGCCGGCGCAAAGGTCCAGAAGCCGCCCACGCACAGGCCGAGCATCAGGCGCGCGACCAGCATGGTGGCGAAGTTGGGCGCAAAGGCGGCGAGCAGGTTCGAGGCGATCAGCAGGGTGGTGAGCGCGATCAGCACGGTGCGCCGGTCGAGCCGGCCCGAGGCCACGATCAGCGCGGGGCCGGCAAAGGCCGCCAGCACGCCCGGCATGGTGATCATCAGGCCGGCCGTGCCGTCGGACACGTTCAGGCCGCGGGCGATGTCGGTCAAGAGGCCGATGGGCATGAACTCGGTCGACACCATGGCAAAGGTGCCGACGGCGATCGAGCCGACCGCAAGCCAGGCGGAGCGGGTGGTCTTGGCCGGTTCGGGCGCAAGATCGTCGATGCAGGGATTGCTGCTGGGTGAATTCATCATGGGAAGGGTCCTGGGACCGCGTCGGCAAGCGCGCACCGACACGTTGTTGCGAAAGGCTGCCCAGTGTGAAAGCGGACGGGTCCGCCACAAAGGGGCCTGCCGGCAGTAGTCAGTTTCCCCAGGGCGAACAATCGACCCTTTTGCTGTTCCCGGCCTTCTCGGTTTGCTAGACGGGCGTCGCGCGAAGCTGCAGCACCCGCCCATCGGCGATGAACGAGTCGCCCACCAGCACGCGAAAGGCCGCACCTTTGGGAAACCGCGTCCCCGCGAGCGTCGGCGACAGAAGCTCGATGTCGAGCGCATGCGGTTTTCCGCGCGCGAGCACTTCGCCCTGCGCCACGAACCAGCGGGCGGAGAAGCCTTGGTTGTCGACCACCAGTGCGCAGCGGTATTCCCCCGCGGCCAGCGGCACGTCGTGCGAAGGCAGCGCCGGCGGGCGCAGCGTGAGTTCGGCCAGGAGGTGGGGCGTGAACGCGCGCGCCGCATCGAAGGTTGCGGGCTCGGCCGGCGCCGCGCGCCGCGGCCGCTTGCCGATGAGCCAGGCAATGACGTTGCCGATGATCGGCACCCACAGCACCATCAGCAGCGTGCCGATGTCGCGCGTGGTCGTGCCGCGCTCCGCGTAGTGCCGCATGAGCGCCCCCGTGACCGCCATGCACAGCAGGATGATGACGATGAGCTTGCGGCGGGACTGGATGGTGGTCATGGATATGCAGATGAAAACGGCCCGCGGACCTTAACCCACCCGCAGCACCGCATCCGCCGGCAGTGCCTGCCAGTCGATCCATTCACCGATGGCCGCATGGTGCGTGGGCGTTGCGGCGGCCTCGGGCGTCCCCCACTGCAGCGTCAGGCTGCGCTCGCCGAGCCGCAGCGCAATCTCGAACCCCGGCCAGTGCGCAGGCACGCGCGGTGTCAGCGAGAGCATGCGGCCCTTCACGCGCAGGCCCAGCAGCGTTTCGACCGAAGCGCGGTGCAGCCATGCGGCCGAGCCGGTGTACCAGCTCCAGCCGCCGCGGCCGACATATGGCGCGGCGCCGTAGATGTCGCCGGCCATCACGTAGGGCTCCAGCTCGTAGGCGGGCCCGCGCTGTGGATGTTGCGCGCGGTGCGCCGGGCTCAGGCCCTCGAAGCTTTGCCATGCGGCTTCGTGGTCGCCCTGGAGCGCCTGTGCCATCAGCGCCCACACGGCGCCGTGCGAATACTGCCCGCCGTTTTCGCGCACGCCCGGCGGGTAGGCCTGGATGTAGCCGGGATTGTTGGCCGAGTGGGCAAAGGGCGGCGTCAACAAGCGCAGCAGGCCGGCCGGCTCGTCGTGCAGATGCTCCTTGACGGCGGCCATTGCCGGGCCGGTGTGGGCGTCGTCCGATGCGCCCGAGAGCACCGACCAGGCCTGCGCGATCAGGTCGATGCGGCACTCGTCGTTGGCCGACGAACCGAGCGGCGCGCCGTTGTCGAAGAAGGCGCGGCGGAACCAGGCGCCGTCCCAGCCGGCATCGTGCAGCGCGGCGATCCAGCCGCGCCGGGCCTCGTTCCAGCGCGCGGCCCGGTCGTGTTCGCCGCGGGCCTCGGCAATCGGCGCGAAATGTTCGACCACGCTGCACAGGAACCATGCAAGCCAGACCGATTCGCCGCGGCCTTCATGGCCGACCCGGTTCATGCCGTCGTTCCAGTCGCCGGTGCCCATCAGCGGCAGGCCGTGCACGCCGGTCTCCAGGCTGCGGTCGATGGCCAGCGCGCCGTGCTCGAACACGGTGGCCGTGTGGCCGCTGTACTGCGGCACGTAGTAGGCGTCTTCGGCGCCCTCGGGAATCGCGGGACCTTCGATGAACCCGACCACGTGGTCGAGCAGCGTTGCATCGCCGGTCACTTCGACGTAGTGCGCCGTCGCAAAGGGCAGCCACAGCAGGTCATCCGAAAAATGCGTGCGCACGCCGGCGCCGCCAGGCATGTGCCACCAGTGCTGCACATCGCCTTCGGGGAACTGGCGCGCGGCATTGAGCAGGATCTGCTCGCGCAGCCGCGATGGATCGGTGAGCGCAAAGGCCATCGTGTCCTGCAGCTGGTCGCGAAAGCCGAAGGCGCCCCCGGCCTGGTAGAAGCCGGCCTTCGACCAGAGCCGGCAGGCCAGCGTCTGGTAGATGAGCCAGCGGTTGACCATGGCGTCGAACAGCGGATCGGGCGTGCGCACCTGCAGGCGGCCCAGCAGTTCGTCCCAGAAGCCGCGCACCTGCGCCAGGGCTTCGGGCACATCGCGCTGGCGCCAGCGGCGAGCGAGGGCCAACGCCGCGTCGGCGTCGTCGGCGTGGCCCAGCACGAAGGTGAAGCTGGCGGCCTCGCCGGCACCGACGACGAACTCGCCGCCGATGGCCGCGCAGGCATCGAGCCCGCTGCCGGCGCGCCGCGACAGCGTGTCGGGCACTTCGACGATGCCGTGTCCGTCGAAGAACTCGTTGCGGTCGCAGGTCCACTGCGTGGCGCCCGGCAAACCCGCCAGCAGCAGGAAGGCCGTGCTACCGCCGAAGCCCACGCTCGATTCGCGCTGCTGGCCGAACACCGCAGGCTGGTCTTCCGGCTTCCAGCAGTGAATGGTGCGCCGTTCGCCGCGCGCGGCGCCGAGCTGCCACTCGACCATGCCGAGGGCGCGCAGGCGCCGCGCGCCGGAGCCCCGGTTGTGCACATGCACATGCACCAGCTTGACGGCATCGGCGCGGTCCGCGAAGAAGGTGGTCTCGAGCGCCAGCTCCCGTTGCCGGCATTCGAAGACCGTGTAGCCCTGGCCATGCCGCACGCGGTGGCGCACCTCGTCGCCGTCCCCCGCACCCTGGCCGGCCGGCGTGAGCGGCAGCAGGGCGCGCGAGGCGAGGTCTTGCAGCAGGTAGTGTTCGAAGGCCGGGTCCTGCACCGGGTCGTTCGACCATGGCGTGACCTGGTGCATGCGGCTGTTGCCGGCCCAGGTGAAGCCGGTGCCCCATTCGGACACCTGGAAGCCGAAATCGGCGTTGGCGATCACGTTGATCCAGGGGCGCGGGGTGCGGTGGCCGGCGTCGACCTCGAAGCGGAACTCGCCGCTTTCGGCATCGAAGCTTCCCGTGGGCGCCTCCGCGGAAGGTGCCGCCGCGGGCCGTGCCAGCAAGGCGGCACGCGAGGACGCCGCCGGCGCCTCGGCGTCCGTGCCGGCGTCGACCCGTGCTTCGTGCAGTGCCGCCACCTGCATTTCGAGGGAGCGCCCGTCGGCGGTGAAAACCACGCGTGCCAGCCTGGAAAGCGCGGCCCTCTCCGAGGGCACCACGTCGTGGTCGCGCAGCAGGTAGAAGCCCGCTGTGTCGTTGCGCGGAAAACTGTTCTGGGTCTGGTGCGCGACGCGCAGGCGCAGGGCCTCGATCTCGCGCTGCAGCGGCATCAGGTAGGAGTTCGGTTCGCTGTTGAGCACCACCAGGTCGCAGGCCACGCCGCCAAAGCCCCACCACGGCTGCGCGCGCAGCAGCGCGTTGACGAGCCCCATGCCGTTCATCGAATGGATCGCGACCAGCACGATGGGCTTGTCGCCCGAGATGCCGAAGCGCCAGATCTGCCGCAGGTCGACGAGGCCGCGGTCCTTCATCACGCGCGGCGTGGTGTAGGTGAGGATGGTCGTCAGGTCTTGCAGCGCGAAGGTCTGCGCGGGCGCAATGCTCAGATCGCGCAGCCGCACCTGCGCCAGCGTGGCGGCCATGCGCGTGGCGCGCTCGACGTGCATCGGCTCCAGATAGCGGTCGATGCTGGGCATCAGCGCCTCGATGCTCTCGTCGGCAGCGGTGGCGAAGCTCAGCCGCGCGGTGGCGCCCGGCGCGATCGACAGGCGCACGCGCAGGCATGCGATGGGATCGAGGCCGTTCACCGGCTTGCCGTCGGCGGTCAGCGGCTGCGGGTCGAGCGCGGGGCTCGCGAGCGAGCGGTTGCGGCCGATGAAGGCGCGCCGGTCGGTCATGCAGTCGATGGAAAGCACATGGGCATCGACCGAGGCGAGGAAGTGCGCGGCGGCCACCACCGGGTCGCCATGCAGCCGCGGCTTGCGCGTCAGCAGCAGCGCGCGCCATGCGGGTTCCCAGCGCGATTCGACGAACAGGTTGGCAAAGGCCGGATGCGCCTCGTCGGCCTTGGGATTCGACAGCACCGGCTCGAAGTAGGAAACGAGCTCGAGCGTGCGCGTCTGCTTGCCGGCGTTGTGCAGCGTGATGTTGCGCAGCTCGGTGTCGTCTTCGGGGCTGATCAGCACCGTGGTGCGCACCTGAAGGCCGTCGCCGGCTGCATCGAACTGCACCTGCTCGGCGAGGAAGCGGGTGCGGTAGCTCCAGCCGGCGCCGGGCGCGGGCAGGGCGGTGAGCGAGACGAGTTCGTGCTGTCCTTCGTCGCGAACGTAGAAGAAGGTGCCGTGGTTGTCGCGCAGCGGATCGTCGCGCCAGCGGGTCACGTTGAACGCATGCCAGCGGCTGACGCCCGCGCCGTTGGCGCGCAGGGCCACCGTGTAGCGCCCGTTCGACAGCAGGTGCGTGGGCTGGAAGCCGGGCACCGTCGGGTCCACCGCGCGGGGCTGGAACAGCGGCGCCAGCTCGGTCTGGCTGGGCTCGGGCGGCGTGCGCGGGTCGGCGCTGCCGATGATCTGCCGCGGCGTGCGTTCGTGCAGCAGCGATTCGTGCGCCTGCACCAGCGCGGCGCTGCCGAACCAGCGGCGCGGGGCCTCGGCGCGCAGCGCGTGGCACAACGCCACCAGCGACATGCCCTGGTGGTGCGCCATGAAGTTGCGCACCACGGTGCAGTCCTGGCCATTGGTCTGGCGCGAAGTGGTGAAATCCACCGCGTCGTGAAAGCCGAATTCGCCGCGCGCACCGAGCGATTCGAGCAGTTCCAGGTTGGCCACCGCCGCGGCCGGCGCGAGCACGGCGGCCATGGCGCTCGCATAGGGCGCCACCACGCGCTCGGTGGGGGGCGTGCGGCGCAGCGCGAGGCGTGGCACGCCGAAGGGCGAGTACTGGTAGGCCAGCGAATGGTCCTGCGCGAAGTAGGCCGACTCCGAAACGCCCCACGGCAGGTCCAGCGAACGGCCGAAGGCCTGCTGCTCGGCGATGGCCGCGGTGTTGGCCACCTGCAGCAGGCTGTCGGCGGGCTCGGACATCACGAGCGCGGGCATCAGGTACTCGAACATCGAGCCGGACCACGACTTGAGGCCGGGCTGGAAACCCACCAGCATGAATGGCCGGCCCAGTGCCATCCAGTGGCGGCGGGGCACGTCCCCCTTCGCAATCGCCAGGAAGCTCAGCAGGCGCGACTCGGAGGCCAGCAGATCGTAGTAGCTCGCGTCGAGCACGTTCTCCTCGACGCGCAGGCCGATGTGGAACAGATGCCGCTTGGGGTCGTAGAGGCCGCTGAAATCCATGCCGGCGTGCAGCGCGTCGCAGCGCTGTGCCAGCGTCTCCAGCGCCGGTTCTTCGTGGCTCTGGCAGCCCTCTGCGGCGAAGGCGCGGCAGGCCTGGGCCACGGCCACCAGGTGGCCCGCGAAGTTGCCGCTGTCCACGCTGGACACGTAGGCCGGCGGCAGCAGCTGCAGCGTCAGCGTGTGGTACCAGTTGAAGAGATGGCCCTGGTGCTTCTGCATGCGGTCGACGGAGTCGAGCGTGGCCGTGATGCGCGCGAGCAGCGCAGCGGTGTCGATCCAGCCGAACTCGCGCGCGCAGCACGTGGCCAGCAGGTACATGCCGATGTTGGTGGGCGAGGTGCGGTGGGCGATGGTCGGCTGCGGCTCGAGCTGCAGGTTGTCGGGCGGCAGGTGGTTGTCTTGCGGGCCGACCACGTGCTCGAAGAAGCGCCAGGTGTCGTGCGCCAGTTTCTCCAGGTAGCCGCGGTGTTCGGCGCTCAACGGATCGGACACCCGCGGATCGACGCGGCTGCTCCACCAGGCCGCGAACGGCGCCAGCGCCCAGGCCGTGAACAGCAGCGGCCCGGCCATCGGATAGGCGCTCCAGCGCGCCGCCACCACAGCCAGCGCCAGGCAAAGCACGCTGCTGGGGGCCGCATTGCGCAGGAAGGGCGGCAGTTGCTGGCTGGACTGGGCCTGGGCCTGGGCTGTCGTGGTCCATTGGAGCAGGTGCCTGCGGCTGACGGTCAGCCGCCATGTCGCCAGCAAAATCGCATCGAGCAGCAGGCGCGTCTGTGCCGCCAGTTGCACGAACTGCCAGGCTGCACCGGCCGCGGCTCGCAGCAGTTCGACCGCGCCGACCTCGAAGAAGTGGCGC
The DNA here is from genome assembly GCF_018614875.1 of Variovorax paradoxus. Taxonomy (GTDB): domain Bacteria; phylum Pseudomonadota; class Gammaproteobacteria; order Burkholderiales; family Burkholderiaceae_C; genus Variovorax; species Variovorax paradoxus_I. The sequence continues at coordinate 168,893 of NZ_JAGGNW010000009.1, forward strand.
AGCCCGATGGCGCGGCGCGTCGGCACCAATCCGGCCAGGGCGCCGAGCAGCGGTCCGAGCGTGAGCGCCGAGGCGACCGCGGCCAGCGCCCATCCCAGCGGCATGGCCTGCGTGAAGATCACCAGCACCAGCAGCGCGAAGGAGGCGGGCAACACCAGCGAGCGGCGCAGGTTGTCGCCCATCTTCCAGAGCCCGAGCGCGTCGATGCCGAAGCGCCTGGCGCGCCATATCAGCGGCAGCAGCTGCCAGTCGCCGCGCACCCAGCGGTGCACGCGCGATGCAGCCACGCCGGCATGGTGCGGGTGGTCCTCCATCAGCACCACGTCGCTCACCATCGCGCAGCGCGCCACCGTGCCTTCGAGCAGGTCATGGCTCAGCACCGCGCCTTCGGGCAGGCGGCGATCGAGCGCGGCGTGCATTGCGCGCACATTCAGCAGGCCCTTGCCGGTGAAGGAGCCGCTGCCGAACACGTCCTGGTAGATGTCGGACGCGCCGCTGCCGTAAGGGTCGAGCCCGCACTGCCCGGCAAACATCCAGTGGAAGACCGAGCGCTCGCTGCGCAGCGGAAACGGCGTCACGATGCGCGGCTGGAGGATGCCGAAGCCCGCGACCACGCGCCGGCTTTCCGGGTCGATCTCGGGCGCATTGAGCGGGTGGGCGGCAATCGACACCAGGTCGCGCAGCGCGCCCGGCGGCAGGCCGGTGTCGCTGTCGAGGGTCAGCACATAGTGCGTTCGCCCCGGCGCCAGCTGCTGGTCCGGCGCGAGCGGCAGAAAGCCGCCGGCGTCGCCGGTTGCCAGCAGGCGCATCAGCATCTCGAGCTTGCCGCGCTTGCGCTCCCAGCCCATCCAGCGTTCTTCGGTGGCGCTCCAGCTGCGCGGCCGGTGCAGCAGCAGGAAGCGCGAGGCCGCGCCGGCGGGCGCCGGATATCTTGCGTTGAGGGCGGCGATGCGCCGGATGGCATCGTCGAGCAGCGGTGCGTCTTCCGGCAGCGAAGCTTGCGGGGCATCGGCCCAGTCGGTCAGCAGCGCGAACTGGGCGTGCGCCTCGCGGTTCGCGAGCCAGTGCAGTTCGAGCCGATGGGCGAGCTGCGCAGTGTTCGCGGGCGAGCTCAGCAGCGTGGGAATCACGACCAGCGTGCGGTGCCGTTCGGGAATGCCGGCCGCGAAGTCGAGACGCGGCAACGCCTGCACCCGCACCGACTCGGCCATGATGCGTTGCGCCAGGGCGATCAACGCCTCCGAGAGCGGCCATGCGAGCAGCGCCATCGCTGCGATCGTGGTCCAGTCGCGAGGGTGCGGCAGGCCGCGCGCCACGGCCGTCAGCAGCCACGCGGTGCCCAGGACGATGAAGAGTACATAGACAGGCAGGCGCCAGCCGCGGAGGCCGCGCAAAGGCCGGACTCTTGGCGGGCGGCCGGCGCGGCCTGCTGCTGCATCGGATTGCAGCGCCGCGATCAGCGCGTCACGCCCCTGGCCGAACAGGTAGTAGCCAGCGGTGCCGTCGGCGCGATCGCCGCGATCGGTGTGGGCGCCGGCCTCGCCGGCCGGCGCGCCTGCCGCGAGCCGCACCACGGCCTGCGCCACCTCGCGCTCGGATCGGCCGCTGTCGCGCGCGACCCGCTCCATCGCATGCGTGATCTGCTGGCGCGTGAGCTCGCTTTCGTCCGCGAAGCTCGGCAGCTCGCGCAGCACGCGCAGCGAACGGCTGACGGGTTCGATCAGGTCGCTCCACTCGACCTGGCCGACCATGCGCAGCGTGGTGATGATGTTGCCGACGGTGAGGTTGGCCGCGGCCTGCGCGTTCTGGGCCTCGCCGATCAGCGCCGGCCCGTTGGGGCAGTGCTGTTCGGTCCAGCGCACCAGCGCCGGCATGTTCTCGCCATGCTCCACCGGCATGCGCTGCCAGAGCTGCGTGAGGTAGGCGTCCTGCAGGTTGTGGCTCTGCAATGCGCGGTACAGCGCGTCGAGGTCCTGCGTCGACAGATGCGGCGCCGCGTCCCAGACCGCGTGCGCTATTTCGCGCGCGACCTTGTTCTCCGCAATGCTCTCGGCCACGCGGCGCAGGTTTTCGAGCAGCACCACGCGCAGGGTGGTGGGCAGCGCCCAGAGTTCGCCCAGCGTGAGTTCGTCGATATCCTGGTAGGCGTTGAGAAAAGCAGTGAACAGCGTCTTGTTGAGCACGCTGTCGGTATGGGCCACGTAGGCCCACGCGATGCCGTAGACGCGCGGCAGGCCCGCGAGCGGCGGCGTGGCGAGCTTGGGCAGGCGCGCGTAGTAGCTGCGCGGCACGCCGTCGTGGATCTGCTGGAGCTGCGCTTCCACCAGGTGGAAGTTGTCGAGCAGCCATTCGGCCGCGGGAGATACGTAGCGCCCGCTCTGCGAGATCAGCGCGATGTAGTCGAAAGCATTGCGCAGCGATTCGAGGTTCTCGTCCACGCGCGGGAAAAAAGGCGCTCCCTCGCGCGCGCGGCGGGGGTCGATTTCGACGACCTGGGCCCGGGCCAGGCTGTGGCCGTGCTGTTCGAAGCGCTGGGCCCCGAACAGCTCGGCGCGGATCGGCAGTGCCACCGGATCGTGAGGGGCAAGAAGCAGCGTGCGCGCGTACGTGCTGAGATCTGCGAGCCGATCAACGACAAAGGCGGCGCTCATCGCGCCGCCTTTGTCTGGAATTCGAGGGGGGTGCTGCGTGTTTGTCCCCTCTCGGGGGAAATCGCAGCCCGGATCGGTTCGGGGACGGCCACCCTCAAGCGACGGCGAACAGCCCGATACCGAAAGCGACCGCAACGCATGCCATCGTGACAATCCGGCCCGCAGCGAGTGCACGCACCCGCTGCATGTGGCTTCGCATCGAGAACCATCGCCCGTGGGCACGTGCGCAATGGCGCATGTGGGAAGCCAGCGCTTCGAAATCGTGGTTGACGAAATCGATCTGTGAATGGGTCAGCGACTGCGGGGTGGACATTGCAACGGGCTCCTAAATACGACTCGAGCTGCCGCGCGATTGCGAGAGATTGCGAGAAACTTTGAACGTCCCCGACCCTACTCTCTTAATTGCCCTTACAGATTGCTATTCCGCGATTTCTTGCGTAGGAAAGGGCGCACAAGGCACCCTTTCCCCGCTCAACCGGTGTTGCGCAAGCCGGCCGCAACCCCGTTGATCGAGATGTGGATGCCGCGCTGCAGCCGGTCGCCGCCTTCGCCTGCGCGGAAGCGGCGCATCAGCTCGACCTGCAGGTGATGCAGCGGATCGATGTACGGAAAACGGTGGCGCACGGAGCGCTGCATCTCGGCGTTGCCTTCGAGCCTTTGCTTGGCACCGGTGATGAGCGTGAGCGCGTCGGAGGTGCGGTGCCATTCGGCGTCGATCATCGAGAACACCTTCTGACGCAGCTTGCGGTCGGTCACGAGTTCGGCATAGCGCGAAGCCAGCGCGAGGTCGCTCTTGGCAAGCACCATGTCCATGTTGGACAGCAGCGTGCGAAAGAACGGCCACTGCGCATACATGCGGCGCAGCAGCGCCACGCGTTCCTTGCGCGCGGCCGGCGTTGCGGCCGAGGCCAGGAACTGCTCCACGCCCGAACCGAAGCCGAACCAGCCGGGAATGGTGAGCCGGCACTGGCCCCAGCTGAAGCTCCATGGCACGGCGCGCAGGTCGTCGATCTTGTGGCTCGGGTTGCGCGAGGCGGGACGCGAGCCGATGTTGAGTTCGGCAATTTCGCGGATCGGCGTGGATCCGAAGAAATAGTCGCCGAAGCCGGGTGTTTCGTAGACCAGCTTGCGGTAGGCCGACATGCTCGCGGTCGACAGTTCTCCGGCCGCCGAAAGAAACGTGGCGGGAGCCGACTTGGCTTGCGGCAGCAGCGTGGCTTCGAGGGTGGCGGCCACCAGCGTCTCGAGGTTGCGCCGGCCGATCTCGCGATTGGCGTATTTCGAACCGATCACCTCGCCCTGTTCGGTGAGGCGGATCTGGCCGCGCACCGTACCGGGCGGCTGCGCCAGGATGGCCTGGTAGCTCGGGCCGCCGCCGCGTCCCACCGTGCCGCCGCGGCCGTGGAACATGCGCAGCCGGATGGGGTTGTCCTTCTTCTTGTTGAGCTCGTCGAACAGCGCGACCAGCGCGATGCCCGCGCGGTAGAGCTCCCAGTTGCTCGTGAAGATGCCGCCGTCCTTGTTGCTGTCGCTGTAGCCGAGCATCACGTCCTGTTCGGCGCCCGAGCGCTCCACCAGCGCCTGGATGTTCGGCAGCGCGTAGAAGGCGCGCACGATGGGTGCGGCATTGCGCAGGTCTTCGATGGTTTCGAACAGCGGCACCACGATCAGGTCGCAGGTCGCGTTGCCGTTCATCGCGCCGCGCAGCAGGCCCACTTCCTTTTGCAGCAGCAGTGCCTCGAGCAGGTCGCTCACCGTCTCGGTGTGGCTGATGATGTAGTGGCGGATGGCTGCCGCGCCGTAGCGCGCACGCGCGGTGCGTGCGGCCGCGAAGATTGCGAGTTCGCTCTGCGCCAGCGGCGAATATTCGGCGTCCGGCACGCGCAGCGGACGCGCATCGTCGAGCAGCCTGAGCAGCAGCGTCTGCTTGGCCTCTTCGGCCAGCGAGGCATAGGCGGGCTCGATGCGCGCGGTGGCCAGCAGTTCGGCGATCACGGCCTCGTGCTTGTCCGAGCTCTGGCGCAGATCGACCGTGGCCAGGTGAAAGCCGAACACCTCGACCGCGCGAATCAGCGGCCGCAGGCGCGGTGCCGCCAGCACGCTGCCGTGCTTCTCGGTGAGCGACTGTTCGATCGTGTGCAGGTCGGCCAGAAATTCCTCGGCCCTGGCATAGGGATTTTGCGGCGGCACGGCGTGGCGCGCGGCTTCGCCGCCGGTGAGGTCGCGCAGCGTGGCCGCCAGGCGCGCATACACGCCAGTGAGTGCGCGGCGGTAGGGCTCGTCCTTGCGGTGTTCGCTGGTGTCGGGCGAGCTTTCGGCCAGCGCCTGCATTTCGACCGACACGTCCACCAGCGCGGCAGAGAGCGAGAGTTCGCCGCCGAGGTAGTGCACTTCGGTGAGGTAGTGGCGCAGCGCCAGTTCGGCCTGGCGGCGCAAGGCGTATTCGAGCGTTTCGGCCGTGACGTTGGGGTTGCCGTCGCGGTCGCCGCCGATCCACTGGCCCATGCGCAGGAAGGGCGCCACGGAAGGCACGGTCCCGCCCTGGCCCAGCGCCTTTTCAAGGTCGGCGTAGACGCGCGGAATCTCGCGCAGGAACGTGGCTTCGTAGTAGCTCAGCGCGTTCTCGATCTCGTCGGCCACGGTGAGCTTGGAAAAGCGCAGCAGGCGCGTCTGCCAGATCTGCGTGACGCGGGTGCGCATCTGCGTTTCGTTCTCGGCAAACTCGAGCGGCGTGAGCGCATCCTTGGCTGCAGCGTAGGCGCTCTGGCGCAGCTTGATTTCGTCGCGCGTCGTGAGCAGCTGCGCGATGGCGCGCTCGGCGTCGAGGATGCTCTTGCGCTGCACTTCGGTCGGGTGCGCGGTCAGCACGGGCGACACATAGCTGCGTGCCAGCGAAGCCACCACCTCGTCGGGCTTGACGCCGGCCTTGCGGATGCGCGCGAGTGCGGTCTGCAGATCGCCGTCGGCGCTTTCACCGGCGCGCTCGGCCTCGGTGCGGCGGCGGATCTGGTGCCGGTCTTCCGCCAGGTTGGCCAGGTGGCTGAAATAGGTGAAGGCGCGGATCACGCGCACCGTCTCGGCCGCGCTGAGTCCCTTGAGCAGGTTCTTGAGCGCGCGGTCGGCGGCGTGATCCGCATCGCGGCGGAAAGCCACCGACAGCGTGCGGATCTTCTCGACCAGCGCATAACTCTCCTCGCCCTCCTGTTCGCGGATCACGTCGCCGAGGATGCGGCCCAAAAGCCGGATGTCGTCGATCAGCGGCTGGTCTTCGGCTTGCCGGCGCTTGGGCGGCGCAGGAGTCTTGCTGGCTTTCATTTCGATGTTTTTCCTGGTCTAGAAAGAATGCGCCGCCTGCGTTGTTGCGGCGCAACATGCTAGCATTCCGGAGGTCTTCAAACATGTACTTTTTGGGAGCGGTCTTGAGCAATATCGTGATCGCCACGCGCGAAAGCCGGCTGGCCCTGTGGCAGGCCGAACACGTGCAAGCGCTGCTGCAGGAAAGAGGCCACGCGGTCAGCCTGCTGGGCATGACCACGCGGGGCGACCAGATTCTGGACAAGTCGCTCAGCAAGGTGGGCGGCAAGGGCCTCTTCGTGAAGGAACTCGAACTCGCCCTCGAGGAAGGCCGCGCCGACATCGCGGTCCATTCGCTCAAGGACGTGCCGATGGATCTGCCCGACGGTTTCGTGCTGGCCTGCGTGCTGGAGCGCGAAGACCCGCGCGATGCGCTGGTGTCGCCGCGCCATGCCTCGCTCGACGAACTGCCTCAGGGAGCCGTCGTCGGCACCTCCAGCCTGCGGCGCGTGGTGCTGTTGCGCGCCCTGCGGCCCGACCTGCGCATCGAGCCGCTGCGCGGCAACATCGACACCCGCCTGCGCAAGCTCGATGAAGGCCAGTACGACGCCATCGTGCTCGCGGCGGCCGGTCTCAAGCGGCTGGGGCTCGAGCACCGCATCCGGGTGGCGTTCGATCCCGACACCATGCTGCCGGCCGCGGGGCAGGGCGCCCTCGGCATCGAGGTGCGGGCCGACCGCGCCGACCTGATCGCGCTGTTGGCCACCCTGTCGCACCCGCGCGATTGGCTTGCCACCGCCGCCGAGCGCGCCGTGAGCCGGTCGATGGGCGGCAGCTGTTCCATGCCGCTGGCAGCCCATGCGCGCTGGCAAGCCGATGGCGCGCTGCGCATCGATGCGGCATGGGGCGACCCCGAGGGCAACGCTGCGCTGGTGCGGGTGCATGCACAAGCCGAAGCCGCCAACTTCGCGCAGGCCGGCGCGCTCGGCGAACGAGCCGCCGCGTTGCTGCGCGACGCGGGCGCGCACTGAAAATTTTTTAAAGAAAACGATGGCCGCCAAGTCCGTCATCGTCACGCGGCCGGCCCGCGAGGCCGCGCAGTGGGCGCACGAGTTTCGAGCCGCCGGGCTGGATGCCGAGGTGCTGCCGCTGATCGTCATCGAGCCAGCCGTCGACGCGGAACCGCTGCGCGCGGCGTGGAGGCGGCTGCCGGACTACGCAGCGCTGATGTTCGTGAGCGCCGCGGCCGTCGAGCACTTCTTCCTTCACTCCGACAAAGGACAACGCGCGGTCGGCCCGCGCTTCTGGGCCACGGGGCCGGGCACGGCGCGCGCCCTGTTGCGCGCTGGCGTGCCGGCGGACGCCATCGACGCACCGCCCTCCGACGCCGTCCGCTTCGACTCCGAGGCCCTGTGGGAGCGGGTCAGAGGGCAGGTCGCCGAAGGCGTGCGCGTGCTGATCGTGCGCGGCGGTGACGCGGCCGGCCACCCGCGCGGACGCGACTGGCTCGCCAGCGAAATTGACGCCGCGCAGGGGCTGCGCGAGACGGTCGTCGCCTACCGGCGCCTGCCGCCCACCCTCGACGACAAGGCGCGTGCGCTGGCGCTCGACGGCGCCGCGGGGCGCGCGATCTGGCTGTTCAGCAGCTCGGAGGCCATCGCCAATCTGCGCCATGCCATGCCCGGCACCGACTGGCATGCGGCCAGCGCGCTGACGACCCATGCGCGCATCGGCGAAGCCGCGCGGGCCGCGGGATTCGGTTCGGTGCGCGTGTGCACGCCTCTGCGAGAAGCCTTGGTCGCGTCGATAGAATCCTTCACATGAGTGCCGCGTCCCCGTCCGACGACTTCTCCCCCCCATCTTCCGCCGCGCCGGTGCCCGCCACGCTGGCGACGGCGCAATCGCCGCAGGCGCAGGCGGCCGCCGCAGCCACGCTCTCCCGCATCGGCTTCGGCCTGCTGGCCATCGTGGCGCTGGCGGCCCTGGTGGTTGCCATTTCGCTTTGGCAGAAGGTCGGCGGCATGCAGGAGCAGCTGGCGCGCCAGAGCGCCGATGCGCTGGCCCAATCGCTCGAGGCGCGCACGCTCGCCCGGCAGGCCATGGACACGGTGCGCGATACCGCGGCCCGCGCCGCCCTCACCGAAACCCGCGTCGCCGAAGTCGCGCTTCAGCGGTCGCAGCTTGAAGAACTGATGCAAAGCCTCTCGCGCTCGCGCGACGAGAACCTGGTGGTCGACATCGAATCGGCCGTGCGCCTGGCGCTGCAGCAGGCGCAGGTCACGGGCAGCGTGGAACCCTTGCTGGCGGCGCTCAAGTCCGGCGATTTGCGCATCGCACGCGCCGCACAGCCCAGGCTTGCGCCGCTGCAGCGCGCCATGCAGCGCGACGCCGACCGCCTGCGCAGCAGCGCCAGCGCCGACAGCGGCGAAGCGCTGCAGAAGCTCGACGAGCTGATGCGCAGCGTGGACGACCTGCCACCGCTCAACGCCGTGGCCACGCGCGGCTCCGGACTCAACGCCTGGCAGCCCGAGCCCATTCCGGCCGACGCCGCCTGGTGGGAGCGGGTGCTGCTGACGGTGCGCGCCGAAGCGCGATCGCTGGTGCGCGTCGGCCGCATCGAGCGTCCCGAGGCGGTGCTGCTGGCGCCCGACCAGACATATTTCCTGCGCGAGAACCTCAAGCTCAAGCTGCTCAATGCGCGGCTCTCGCTGCTGTCGCGGCAGGTGGACGCCGCGCGCAGCGAACTCGCAACGGTTGCCGCATCGCTGAACCGCTATTTCGACCCCGCATCGCGGCGCACGCAGACCGCCGCCACGCAGTTGCAGCAATTGCAGGCGCTGGTCAAAACCTCCGAACCTCCGCGCATCGACGACACGCTGTCCGCGCTGACAACGGCGGCGGCGGGGCGCTAGGGACATGACCCCCCACGCTCCCCACTTCGTGTATTCGCCGCTTTCCGAGAAGGCGCAGGCCTGACATGCGAGCGGCACTCTGGCTTCTCGCGCTGTTCGCCGTCGCGGCGGCGGTGGCGCTGTTCGCCGGCAACAACCAGGGCACGATCACCGTGTTCTGGCCGCCCTGGCGGGTCGATCTTTCGCTGAACCTGGTGCTGGTCATCCTGCTGGCCGCGTTCGTGCTGCTTCATCTTGCATTGCGTGGCCTGGCGGCGTTGTTCTCGCTGCCGACTCAGGCGCGCCAATGGCGGCTGCAGCAAAAGGAACGCATGCTGCATTCGGCCTTGCTCGACGCCATGGTGCAGATGCTGTCGGGGCGCTTCTCACGCGCGCGCAAGGCCGCGCAGGCGGCGCTGGTGCAGGAGAAAACGCTGGCCGCGCTCGGCGCGAGCCTGCCGCAGGCCCTGCAGGTTCGCGTGCTGTCGCACCTGCTGGCCGCCGAGAGCGCGCAGGCCCTGCAAGACCGGCCCGCGCGCGACGCGCACCTGCAGCAGGCGCTCAACGAAAGCGCCGACCGCAATCTGCTGGCCAGCCCGGAAACGCGCGAGGGCGTGCAGCTGCGTTCTGCGCGCTGGGCGCTCGAAGACCGCGATCCCGCGGCGGCCTTGACCCGGCTCGAAGAGCTTCCTCAAGGCGTGCAGCGGCGGACACTCGCGCTGCGCATCCGCCTGAAGGCGGCCCGCCAGGACGGACGCACGCTCGAAGCGCTGGAAACGGCGCGCCTGCTCGCCAAGCACCGGGCCTTTTCCGATGCCGCGGCGCAGAGCATCGTGCGCGGCCTCGCCACCGAACTGTTGTCGGGGGCGCATGACCCGGCGCAACTGCTTCGCGCATGGGCCGAGCTCGACACCGCCGAGCGCGAAATGCCCGAGGTCGCGATTCACGCCGCCCAACGCATGGTGGCGCTGCGCGGCGACCTGGCACTGGCGCGCGGCTGGCTGCTGCCGGCCTGGGAGCGCATGGTGTCGCAGCCCCGGGGGCTGGGCGATACGCTGCGCGTCAAGATGGCCCGCGCGCTCGAGGCCGGACTCGATTCGGTGGATGGCGATTGGCTGGCGCGCATCGAAACGGCTCAGCGCAACAACCCGCGCGATCCGAACCTGCAGTACCTCGCGGGCATGGCCTGCATGAAGCGCCAGCTCTGGGGCAAGGCCCAGCAGCTGCTCACCCAGGCCGGCCTGGGCCTGCAGGACACGGAGCTGTACCGCCGCGCATGGCTGGCACTGGCCGAGCTGGCCGAAGCGCGCGGCGACGAAGAGCAGGCCGCTGCGGCCTGGAAGCGCGCAGCGCAGGTCGAGAAGGCCTGAGCGGCAATTGCGGCAGCATTTGCCGCCGCTTCTGCAGCAGTTCCCATAAAAAAACGGCGCCGATGAGGCGCCGTTCTTTATTGTTCCCGGGCCTGGGGCCCGTTTTTCAGTTCGCGCCTTGTGCGTCGGACGGCGCCTTTTCGAAAGGCAGCGTCATCGCGCCGAGTTCGCGGCGGGTTTCAACCAGCACCAGCGGACCGTCGTCGAGCACGATCGCGGGCGGGCGTTGGCGCGGCACGTGCACCGGCTTCGGCTCGGCCGCAATCGCTGCGCGGGTCTGCGCAATGCGCTCGGCGTCCGAGTTCACCCATTGCAGGCCCGAACTCTCGGCGATTTGCGCAAGTTCGGTCAACGGCAGCTCGAAGGGTTGGACCTTCGGCAGTGCGCGGCCATTGGGCGCGGGCTTGCTGCTGCTGCTGCTCTCGACGGCGACGACAGGTGCCGCTGCGGCAACAGCAACCGCGACCGCGGGGGCGGGAGCTGCTGCAGGGCGCTCGAAGTAGCTGCGCGGTGCCGGTTCGCGTGCTTCCTCTTCGGGTGCTGCGGCGCGCTCTGCCATCGCCAGCGGCTGATGAGGCTGCTGGCGTGTCGGTGCCTCGTTGGCCTCGGCGGCTGCGGCGTTGTCGGCCGATGCGCCGGCCACATTGGTTTCGCTGTCGTCGCGCGGGCCGCGCTCGCGGCGGTCGCGGCCGTAGCGGTCGCGCGAACGGCCGCGGCCTTCGCCTTCGCGGCGCGGTGCCTGCTGCTCGCCGGTACCGACCTCGCCCTCGTTGCCCGGCGCGAATTCGGTCGTCTCGGCGATGCGGATATCCGCCTCGTCGAGGTTCGCCGGTGCTTCGCCGTTGCTGAAACGGGGCTGGGCTTCGCTGCGGCGCTCGCGGCGGCCGTCGTTGCGTTCGCCTCGCGGAGCGCGTTCCTCGCGGCCACCGCGCGGTGCGCGTTCGGCTTGCACGCCGTCCTGGGCTGCAACGTTGTCGCCACCGGCGGCTTCACGCGGTGCATCGGTGCCAGTGCGCTGTTCGCCGCGCTCGCCACGGTCAGCCCGCTCGCCGCGCTCACCTCGGTCCGCACGCTCGCCACGTTCCCGGCGTTCGCCGCGGGCGCGTTCCGCCGGCGCGTTGCCTTCGTCGCCGGCCGGTGCGCCGGATGCCAGTTGCTGAGCTTCGACGTTGCCGTCGATCAGGTCGGCCGGTGCCGGCCGTGCTTCGCGGCCTTCGCCTTCACGGCGCTCACCACGGCCACCGCGGCGCTGTTCGCCTTCGCGCGGGCCACGTGCTTCGCGGGGTTCGCGCGGCTCGCGTTGTTCGCGAGGTTCACGCTGCTCGCGCGGCTGGGCGGCTTCGCTGCGGATTTCGCTGCTGCGTCCTTCACGCGGTTCGCGTCCTTCACGGCGCTCGCCGCCGCGGCCGCCACGGCGTTCGCCGTCGCGTCCGCCGGAGCGGCTGCCGCTTTCACCGCGGCCTTCGCCGCCGCGGCCACCGCGGCGCTGCTCGCCATCGCGGGCGCCGCGCGCTTCGCCATCGCGGCCTGGGCGGCCGCCATCACGGCGCGTGGGCTTCGGGGGCTCGATCGGAATCACGGCCGGTGCCGGTGCCGGTGCCGGCGTGCCGCCGAACCAGCTCTTGAGGCGGGCGAAGAAGCCGGTCTCGGCCGGCGCCGGTGCGCTCGCGACGGGCGGCGCAACCGGTGCCGGGGCAAGGGCCGCAGGCGCGCGCGTCGCTTCGGGCCGGGGCGGCACCACGGGTGCGGGCGCATCGGGCAGCACGCCCTTGATGACCGGCGTCTGCTTGTTGGTGGGCTCTTGCGAGCGGCGCGTGACCGAGGTGGGGTCTTCGATCTCGTCGGCCATCTTGTAGCTGGCTTCGATGTGGTCGAGGCGTGGATCGTCGTGCTTCAGGCGCTCGAGCTTGTAGTTCGGCGTTTCGAGCGTCTTGTTCGGCACCATCAGCACGGTGACGCGCTGCTTGAGCTCGATCTTGGCGATTTCAGGGCGCTTTTCGTTCAGCAGGAACGAGGCCACTTCGACCGGCACCTGCACGTGCACGGCGGCCGTGTTGTCCTTCAGGCACTCTTCCTGAATGATGCGCAGGATCTGCAGCGCGCTCGATTCGGTGTCGCGGATGTGGCCCGAGCCGCCGCAGCGGGGGCAGGGGATCGACGAGCCTTCGCTGAGCGCCGGCTTCAGGCGCTGGCGGCTCATTTCCATCAGGCCAAACTTGCTGATCGAGCCGAACTGCACGCGGGCGCGGTCTTGCCGCAGCGCATCGCGCAGGCGGCTTTCGACTTCGCGGCGGTTCTTCGACTCGTCCATGTCGATGAAGTCGATGACGATCAGGCCGCCCAGGTCGCGCAGGCGCATCTGGCGGGCCACTTCGTCGGCGGCTTCGAGGTTGGTGCGGGTCGCGGTTTCCTCGATGTCGCCGCCCTTGATGGCGCGGGCCGAGTTCACGTCGACCGAGACCAGCGCCTCCGTGTGGTCGATCACGATAGCGCCGCCCGAGGGCAGCTGCACGGTGCGGGCATAGGCCGACTCGATCTGGTGCTCGATCTGGAAGCGGCTGAACAGCGCCGCATCGTCGCGGTAGCGCTTCACACGGGCGGCATGCTCGGGCATGACGTGCGCCATGAACTGCTGCGCCTGCTCGTAGATGTCGTCGGTGTCGATCAGGATGTCGCCGATGTCGTGATTGAAATAGTCACGGATCGCGCGGATGACGAGCGAGGATTCCTGGTAGATCAGGAAGGCGCCCTTGCCGCCCTTGGCCGCGCCGTCGATGGCGGTCCAGAGCTTGAGCAGGTAGTTCAGGTCCCACTGGAGTTCGGGCGCCGAGCGGCCGATGCCGGCGGTGCGCGCGATGATGCTCATGCCCTTGGGGTACTCGAGCTGGTCCATCGCCTCCTTGAGTTCGGCGCGGTCGTCGCCCTCGATACGCCGGCTCACGCCGCCGCCGCGCGGGTTGTTGGGCATCAGCACGACATAGCGGCCGGCCAGCGAGATGAAGGTGGTGAGGGCCGCGCCCTTGTTGCCACGCTCTTCCTTTTCGACCTGGACGGTCAGTTCCTGGCCTTCCTTGATGACGTCCTGGATGCGCGCCTGGCTGGCCGACACGCCTTCGGCGAAGTATTGCTTGGAGATTTCCTTGAACGGCAGGAAGCCGTGGCGGTCTTCACCGTAGTCGACGAAACAGGCTTCGAGCGAAGGCTCGACGCGCGTCACGACGGCTTTGTAGATGTTGCCCTTGCGCTGTTCGCGCCCTTCGATCTCGATTTCGTAGTCGAGGAGCTTTTGCCCGTCGACGATGGCCAGGCGGCGTTCTTCGGCCTGCGTGGCATTGATCAGCATCCGCTTCATGATGCGTTGTCCTTATATGTATCGTTCTACCGGCCCATGACGGGCCAACGATGCACGGACGACGCCCGCGAAACGAGGGGAATTGCCGCTTGGCCCCGGATGCTGCCACTGCCGCGCCAGGCGCGAACAGGCTTCTCGAGCGTCAGCTCAAGAAGACAGCCGGGGTGGGGGCGCGTGGATGGGCGCGAGCCAGATTCGGTGTTGAGCAGCTATCTTATTGATAGCTGGTTGCGCAATGGTGGCGCGCGCTGTGGATGATTCAATGCCTGAGGCCGCTGGCAAAAGCCAGGTGGGCCAGCGCAGGCACATTTGAATCAGCAGCATCAACACAAGGGACTCGCTTCGATCCGCCGGCAGCTTGGAAGCTGCAGGCTGGTATTCCGTATCGGTGTTTCGTGGGTGTCGGCTTGACTTGGGCGCCACGCCTGCCACTTTGCGCAATTGCGCGGGGTTTGCAGGTTCGGCGCCAAAGCGGCATCGACCTCGCAGCGTTGTCCTGGGCGTTTGACTGCAGTGATCTAAACTTCTGTCTAATCAAGCACTTACACGACCGCGCTGGTGAAAAACATTATAGGTGCGAAGCAAAGCCCTTCGGCCGCTCCAAATCCCGCAGTTCAAGAAGCTGCGGCCGATGCCGGAGCGCCGCATGCGGCCATCAGGTTCATCACTGTCGATGCGGAATCGGCGGGCCAGCGGCTCGACAATTTCCTGTTTCGCCATCTGAAGGGCGTCCCCAAGACGCATGTCTACCGGATCATCCGGTCGGGCGAGGTGCGCATCAACAAGGGGCGGGCGCAGGCCGAGACTCGCATCGAGGCGGGCGACGTGCTGCGGCTGCCGCCGGTACGGATATCGCCGCGCGCGGAAGAAGGCGCCACGCCGCCCGCGCCGGCGCGCGAATTCCCGGTGCTGCTGGAGGACGATGCGGTGCTTGCCATCGACAAGCCCGCCGGCGTGGCGGTGCACGGCGGCAGCGGCGTGAGCTTTGGCGTGATCGAGCAGCTGCGGACGGCGCGCCCGGGCGCCAAATTCCTCGAACTGGTGCATCGGCTCGACCGCGAGACCTCGGGCATTCTGCTGGTGGCAAAGAAGCGCAGCGCGCTCGTGGCGCTTCAAGACCAGTTCCGCGAGCGTGAAACCGGCAAGACCTATCTGGCGCTGGTCGAGGGCGCCTGGCCCGCCAACAAGAAGGTGCTCGATGCGCCGCTCGCCAAATATCTGCTGCCGGGCGACGGCGCGGGCGCCGGCGAGCGCCGCGTGCGGGTGGTTGCCAAGGACCATCCCGATGCCATGCGGGCCGTGACGCTGGTGCGCGTGCTGGCGCGCCTCACACTTCCCGGCGACGCCGCTCCGCTGTCGCTGCTGGCCGTCACCATCAAGACCGGGCGTACCCATCAGATCCGCGTGCATCTTGCGTCGGCCGGCCATGCCATCGCGGGCGACGACAAGTACGGCGACTTCGAACGCCAGCGCGTGCTGCAGAAACTCGGCCTCAGGCGCATGTTCCTGCATGCCTGGCGGTTGCAGTTCAACCATCCCGCGACCGGCGAGCGCGTGGCGCTGCAAGCCGGCCTGCCCCCCGAACTGCAGGCATTGATGCCACCCCAGGCGCTCCAGGCGCTGGCCCAACATCCCACTCCCACGGCCCATGACTGATTCTTCCAGACCCCTTCGCTTCGACCTGATCGCCTTCGATTGGGACGGCACCCTTTACGACTCCACGCGGCTCATCGTGCGCTGCATCCAGGCGGCCGTGATCGACGTCGGCGGCGCCAAGCCCAGCGAGCACGACGCCGCATGGGTGATCGGCCTGGGCCTGGCCGAGGCCCTGGCGCGGGCCGCACCCGACGTGCCGAAGGAAAAATACGCCGAGCTCGGCGCGCGCTATCGCTATCACTACCTGCAGCACCAGGACGACCTCGTGCTGTTCGACGGCGTGCTGCAGATGATCGACGCCCTGCGCGCGCGCGGCCACAAGCTCGCCGTGGCCACCGGCAAGTCGCGCCGTGGGCTGAACGAGGCGCTGAAGTCGGCCGCGCTGCGCGACCGCTTCGACGCCTCGCGCACCGCCGACGAAACCTTCGGCAAACCGCACCCCTGCATGCTGCTGGAACTCATGGAGGAGCTCGAGGTTCCGGCTGAACGCACCCTGATGGTCGGCGACACCACGCATGACCTGCAGCTGGCGCTCAATGCCGGCTGCGCGAGCGTGGGCGTGAGCTATGGCGCGCACGAGCCCGGAAGCTTCGACGAACTGAAGCCGCTGTTCGTCGCCCACTCCGTGGCCAGCCTGGAGACATGGCTTCTGGACAACGCCTGAAAATCGTGCCATGAGCGATGAACAGCGCATTCCCCTGTGCAATGCCTCGGACCTGGTCGAAGGCAGCCGGGCCGTGCCTTTCGATGTGGTCTACGGCGGCGAAACCTGCCGCGCCTTTGCGGTGCGCTTCGAAGGGCAGCCGCATGCCTACCTGAATCGATGCAGCCATGTGGCGATGGAGCTGGATTTCCAACCCGACCGCTTCTTCGACGACAGCGGCCAGTGGCTGCTCTGCGCCACCCACGGCGCGGTCTACAAGCCGGACACCGGCGAATGCGCCGGCGGCCCGTGCCGCGGCGGGCTTGTGAAGATCGCCCTCAGCGAACGTGACGGCATGGTGCACTGGCATACTGCCTGGAACCTCCATCCCCTGACCTTTTGACAATGACCGACCCGAACCGCACGGAACCCGAAGGTTTTGATCCTTTTGAGCCGGCCACCCCCATTGCGTCCTCGCAGGGCGCGCAGAGAAACATGGCCAAAGACCCCACGCAGCGCCCCGGGTGGGAGCGCGCAACGCTCGAAAAGCTCGCCTTTGCTTCGCTGAACGAACAGAAGGCGGCACGCCGGTGGAAGACCTTCGTGCGTCTCTCGTGGCTCGCTTTCTTCATCTTTCTGGTCTGGCTTGCGATGTCGCGCGGCGCGCCGAGCGCCGCCAAGACCACGGCCCACACGGCGGTCGTCGAAATCAAGGGCGAGATCGCCTATGGCGGCGACGCGAGCGCGGAATTCGTGGTGGCCGCAATGAAGGCTGCCTTCGAGGATGAGGGTGCCAAGGGCATTGTCCTGCTCATCAATTCGCCCGGCGGAAGCCCCGTTCAGGCGGGCATCATCAGCGACGAGATCAAGCGCCTGAAGGCCAAGCACAAGAAGCCGATCTACGCGGTGGTCGAGGAAACCTGCGCCTCGGCCGCGTACTACATCGCGGCCGCAACCGACAAGATCTACGTCGACAAGGCCAGCATCGTCGGCAGCATCGGGGTGCTGATGGACGGTTTCGGCTTCACCGGCGTGATGGACAAGGTCGGCGTCGAGCGCCGGCTGCTGACGGCCGGGGAAAACAAGGGCTTCCTCGACCCGTTCAGCCCGATGAGCGACGCGCAGCGCGCGCATGCCCAGGCCATGCTGAACCAGATCCACACGCAGTTCATCAACGTGGTGAAGGGCGGGCGCGGCGATCGGCTGAAGCTCGACACCCCGGGCCTTTTCAGCGGGCTTTTCTGGAGCGGCGAGCAGGCCGTCCAATTCGGCCTGGCCGACCAGCTGGGCAATGTCGACTACGTGGCGCGCGAAGTCATCAAGGCCGAAGAGGTCACCGACTACACCCGGCGCGACAACGTGGCCGAGAAGCTCGCCAAGAAATTCGGCGCTGCGATGGGCGATGCCACCGTGCGCTCGCTGCAGTTCGCCGCACCGGCGCTGCGCTGAGACCGGCGCGGGTTCAGCAAGCCTGGTTGCCGTCGCCCGTGAAGCGGGCCGAGGCAGCCAGCGCCACCGCGAAAACCACGACCACATAGAGTGCGGCTGTCAGCGAACTTGCCCGCGCCAGCAGGCCGATCACCGCCGGGCCGGCCATGAACCCCAGGTAGGCCACGGCAGAGACCGCAGCAATGCCGGTCGCGGGCTCGACGCCGGGCACGCGGGCCGACGCGCCGAACAGAATCGGCACCACGTTCGCGAAACCGATGCCCACACCCGCGAAGCCGATCAGCGCGAGCCAGGGCAGGTCGGTCAGCAGCACCAGCGTCATGGCCGCCGCCGCGAGCACGCCGCTGCCACGCAGCAGCGCCGTCGGCGAGAAGCGTGCGCGCATGATGTCGCCGCCGAAACGCGCGGCCGCCATGGCCGCGGAAAAGCTTGCATAGGCCAGTGCGGCCTGCTCTTGCGGGCTGCCGAGTTCCTGCTGCATGTAGAGCACGCTCCAGTCGTAGATGGCGCCCTCGGCAATCAGGCCCAGCGCGGCGAGCACGCCAAGCACTGCAAGCGCGCCGCGGGGCAGCCGGAAGCGATGGTCGGCCGGGGGCGCATCGTCCGCGGCGCGTGGCTTCGGCAGCATGTGCATCGAAGAGACGGCGACAACCAGCACCATGGCCGCCGCGACCCCCAGCAAATGCGCCTGCGCTCCGAGCCCGGCTGCCAGTGCTGCGCTGCCGCTCGCGGCCCCGGCCATGCCGCCCAGGCTGAACATGCCGTGCATGCCGCTCATCAGAGGCTTGCCGCCGCGCAGCTCGAGCTGCGCCGCTTCGGTGTTGATGGCCACGTCGAACACGCTGGTGACAAGGCCGAATGCCGCCAGCAGTCCCAGCAGGAAGAAATAGCCCGGCATCGCGATCAACCCGGCAAGCAGCAAGGCGTAGACGCAGCCGCAGAGGGCGGCCATGCGCCGCGGGCCGTGGCGGCCGATCCAGCGTCCGGCGCTGGTCAGCCCGAACATCGCTCCGGCGCCGGCCGCGAGCAGGGCCAGCCCGAGCTGGGCTTCGTCGATGCCGTAGTGCGCCTTGACGGTCGGGACGTGGACGCCCCAGGTCGCAAAGATGAAGCCGGACGAAAAGAACTGCGCACGCGAGGCCCAGCGCGTGCCGGCGGTCACCACCATCGTCAGCGCCCGATCGCGAACACGGCAGGCAGGCGTTCGTCCGTTGCGCTCTGCGCCCTGGTGCGCCAGGATTTCACGGTTTCGCTGCGCACATGGGCGGTGGCGAGCGTGAGGCCGCGCGCCACCGCGAGACGGGTGTTGTGCTGCAGCGTCTGCACCAGCGCCTGAAGCAGCGCGACGTTGCGGTAGGGCGTTTCGATGAACAGCTGCGTCTGGCCCGTCCTGAGTGCCAGCGCCTCGAGTTCCCGGATGCGCGTCTGGCGCTCGCCCGCATCCTGCGGCAGGTAGCCGACGAAGGCGAAGTTCTGGCCGTTGAGGCCGCTCGCCGCCAAGGCCAGCAGCAGGGAAACGGTCCGGTGAGCGGCACCACGGCAATGCCCAGGTCATGCGCGGCGCGCGCCACCGAAGAGCCGGGGTCGGCCACCGCCGGCATGCCGGCTTCGCTCAGCAGGCCGATGTCGTGGCCTTCGAGCGCAGCGGCCAGAAGAGGGCGGGCGTCGAACTGGCCTGCGTGGTCGCCCTTCTTGTGCACCTCGCGCGGCAGTTCCCGGATGTCCTGCGCCTGCAGCGGCGCAGCCAGCGGAACGACGGCATCGATCCGCTTCAGATAGGCGCGGGCCGACTTGGCGTTTTCGCAGATCCAGTGGGTGATGCCGGCGGCGGCCTGCAGCGTTCCGAGGGGCAGGGCGTCCTGAAGCGGCGCCTGCGTGTCGCAGCCGAAGTCGAGCGGCGCGGGGACGAGGTAAAGCTTGCCGTGAGTCACAGGAGTTCGACCCCCGCGGCCCGCAGCATCCGGCAGGTACGAATCAGGGGCAGGCCGACCAGGGCCGTCGGATCGTCGCTGTCGATCGCGCTCAACAATGCGATCCCGAGGCCTTCGCTCTTGGCGCTGCCCGCGCAGTCATAAGGCTGCTCGGCCTGCAGGTACTGCTCGATGGCCGCGTCGCTGAGTTCGCGAAACACCACCCGGACCGGCGCCAGGTCGCGCTGGACGAAGCCGGTGGCCTGGCAGACGACGGCCACCGCGGTCTGAAATACCAGTGTCTGGCCGCGCATCCTGCGCAGTTGGGCCGTGGCGCGCGCGTGGTCGCCTGGCTTGCCGAGCGCCTCGCCGGCGAGGTCGGCCACCTGGTCCGAGCCGATGACCACGGCCTCGGGAAAGCGTGCGGCGACTGCGCGGGCCTTTTCGAGCGCCAGCCGTTCGGCCAGCTCGCGCGGCGTTTCGCCGCTCAGGGCCGTTTCGTCGACGTCGGGGGCCTGCACGTCGAAGGGCAGGTGCAGGCGGTTCAGCAGTTCGCGCCGGTAGCGCGAGGTCGAGGCGAGGATCAAGGGGCGTTGCATGGGGCAGATTGTGCGGGAGCTGCGCAAAACCCCTCTGGCGTGCATTGGGGACGATGAGGCGGCCGGCACGCTAGACTGGCGCGGATGAAGAGAGAATTTGCCCCCCAACGGCTCGACGTGGCCGGCTTTGCCGCCGCTGCCGCTACCCTGGATGCCACCGACCCGGTTCCGAACCATGTGCGCCTTGCCGCCGAACTGGCGGACCCGGCGCCCGACGCCGTGGTTCGCTGGGCGGCGACCGGCGAGGAACGCCCGGGCGCCGACGGCAAGCCTGTGCCCTGGCTGCACCTGGAAGCCGAAGCGACCGTGCCGCTGACCTGCCAGCGCTGCCTGACGCCGGTCGAGACGCCGCTCGTGGTGGACCGCTGGTTCCGTTTTGTCGCCGACGAGGCAACGGCGGAGGCCGAAGACGAGGAATCCGAGGAAGACCTGCTCGTCGTGAGCCGGGATTTCGACCTACCGGCCCTCATCGAGGACGAGCTCTTGATGGAGATTCCCGTCATGCCCGTGCATGAGGTCTGCCCGGTACCGGTCCGGCTCTCGTCCAGCGACGAGGACTTCCAGGCCGCCGAAGAGGCCAAGCCGAACCCCTTCGCAGTGCTCGGGGCGTTGCGTTCACGCAAGCCGGGAGAGGGCAAGTAGCCCTTTTCCGCCGCCTGGGCTATAATCATGGGCTTCGCGCGCGCCGCCGTGAGCAGCAAGACAGACAAGGGCATTCCATGCATGCTCCTGAATTGCCACCGCCAGAGAGCGCATCCAATCACTCACCTTACAGTCCAGGAGCCATCATGGCCGTCCAGCAAAACAAGAAGTCGCCTTCCAAGCGCGGCATGCACCGTTCCCACAATGCGCTGGTCGTGCCCGGCATTGCCGTTGAGCCGACCACTGGCGAAACGCACCTGCGCCACCACATCAGCCCGAACGGTTTCTACCGTGGCCGCCAGGTGCTCAAGAACAAGTCCGAAGCCTGATCTCGCATCCCAAGGCCGAGGCCCGAGGCTACTTTTGCTGTAGCGTCGGGCCTTTGTTTTGATGGCTACGCCTTCTTCTCCCGAGTTCACCGCTGCGCCTTCCGCAATCACGCTCGCCGTGGATTGCATGGGAGGCGACCATGGGCCGCGCGTCACGCTTGCGGCCTGCCGCGCGTTTCTCGAGCGGCACAGCGAAGCCTCGTTGCTGCTGGTCGGTGCGCCGGCGGCATTGGCGGGGTTCGCCGCGCATCCGCGTGCCCGCATCGTCGCCGCCAGCGAAGTGGTGGGCATGGACGACCCGATCGAAATCGCCCTGCGCAAGAAGAAAGACTCTTCGATGCGCATTGCGATCCAGCAGGTCAAGGATGGCGCCGCCCAGGCCGCCATTTCCGCGGGCAACACGGGCGCGCTGATGGCCATTGCCCGCTACCTGCTCAAGACGCTCGACGGCATCGATCGTCCCGCCATCGCGCCTCAGCTTCCCAATGCCAAGGGCGGCGCCACCACGGTGCTCGACCTGGGGGCCAACGTCGATTGCGACGCGGAAGACCTGCTTCAGTTCGCGGTGCTCGGTTCCGCGCTCGTCTCGGCCCTGACAGGTAACGAGGCGCCTTCGGTCGGGCTGCTCAACATTGGCGAAGAAGCCATCAAGGGCAGCGAAACGATCAAAAAAGCAAGTCAACTGCTGCGTACGGCTGCCAATTCCAAGGATCTGAACTTCTACGGCAACGTGGAAGGTAACGACATTTTCAAGGGAACGACAGATATCGTCGTCTGTGACGGTTTCGTGGGAAACGTGGCATTGAAGGCCAGCGAAGGCGTTGCCTCGATGATCGGCGAGTTTATCCGGGTCGAGTTCTCGCGAAGCATTTTCACGAAAGCAGCGGCAATTGTTGCCTATCCGGTGCTAAAGGCATTTAAAAACCGTCTGGACCATCGTCGGTACAACGGCGCGGCGCTGCTCGGCCTGCGCGGGCTGGTTTTCAAGAGCCATGGCTCGGCCGACGAAGTGGCTTTCGGGCATGCGCTGGATCGCGCTTATGATGCCGCTCGCAACAACCTGCTCGATCGCGTGCGGGCCCGCATCGCTCACGCCGCGCCTCTGCTCGCGCGGCAGGAGTCCGCGGTGCCAGCCGACGCGACGGCCCTTCACGTTTGATGAGCCCTTATTCACGCATCACCGGCACCGGCAGCTATCTGCCGCCGCGCCGGGTGACCAATGACGACCTTGCCAAGGAATTGGCATTGCGCGGCATCGAAACCTCGAACCAGTGGATCGTCGAGCGTACCGGCATCCATGCGCGCCACTTCGCGGCGCCCGAGGTCACGAGCAGCGATCTCGGCCTCGAAGCCGCCAGGCACGCACTCGAAGCCGCGGGCCGCAAGGCGCAGGACATCGACCTGATCATCGTCGCGACCTCGACGCCAGACATGGTGTTTCCGTCGTCGGCCGCCATTCTTCAGAACAAGCTCGGCATTGCCGGCTGCCCGGCTTTCGATGTCCAGGCGGTCTGCAGCGGTTTTGTTTACGCGCTGACCGTGGCCGACGCCATGATCCGCACCGGCAGCGCGCGCTGCGCACTGGTGGTCGGTGCCGAAGTGTTCTCGCGCATTCTCGATTTCAACGACCGCACCACCTGCGTGCTGTTCGGCGACGGCGCCGGCGCGGTCGTGCTCGAGGCCAGCGAGGAGCCGGGCATCCTGGCGAGCGACCTGCATGCGGACGGCAAGCACGTCGGCATTCTTTGCGTGCCCGGCCACGTCTCCGGCGGCAACGTGCTCGGCACGCCGCTGCTGCACATGGATGGCCAGGCCGTGTTCAAGCTGGCGGTGCGCGTGCTCGAGGATGCCGCCCGCGCCACGCTTGCGAAGGCGGGCAAGACCGAGGCCGACATCGACTGGCTCATTCCGCACCAGGCCAACATCCGCATCATGGAAGGCACGGCCAGGAAGCTGAAGCTTCCGCGCGAGAAGCTCATCGTCACGGTCAACGAGCATGGCAACACCTCGGCCGCGTCGATTCCGTTGGCGCTCGATGAGGCCGTGCGGTCCGGCAAGGTCAAGAAGAGCGAGACCGTCATGCTGGAAGGCGTGGGCGGAGGCTTCACCTGGGGCGCGGTGCTATTGAATCTGTAGGGCATGGCATTGCCCTGGCGGGCTGCGATGCGACACGACGCTTTTAAGAAAAATGAAATCCTTTGCTTTTGTCTTCCCGGGTCAAGGCTCACAGGCCGTCGGCATGCTCGACGCCTGGGGCGATCACCCGGCCGTGGCCGAGACCCTGCGCGAAGCCTCCGAAGCGCTGGGCGAAGACATCGCCGGGCTGATCAAGAACGGCCCGAAGGAAGAGCTGGCACTGACCACCAACACCCAGCCGGTGATGCTGGTGGCCGGCGTCGCCGCCTGGCGCGCCTGGCTGGCCGAAGGCGGGGCAACGCCTTCCGTGGTGGCGGGGCATTCGCTGGGCGAATATTCGGCGCTGGTGGCGTCGGGTGTGCTCACATTGGCGCAGGCCGCGCCGCTGGTGCGCTTTCGCGCCCGGGCCATGCAGCAGGCCGTGCCGGTCGGTGTCGGCGCCATGGCGGCCGTGCTAGGAATGGAAGCCGGCAAGGTGGTGGCAGGCTGCGCGGAAGCCACGGCGTCCTTCGGCGCAGGCAGCGCCGAGATTGTCGAGGCGGTGAATTTCAACGATCCGATGCAGACCGTGATCGCAGGCAGCAAGGCGGCCGTCGACAAGGCCTGCGAGCTGCTCAAGGCCAATGGCGCCAAGCGCGCGCTGCTGTTGCCGGTGTCGGCACCATTCCATTCGAGCCTGATGAAGCCCGCAGCGGAAGCGCTGCGCGAAAAGCTCGCCACCCTCACGCTCGCAGCGCCGCAGATTCCGGTGCTGAACAACATCGACGTGGCAGTCGAAACCGACCCCGCACGCATTCGCGACGCCCTGGTGCGCCAGGCCGCGGGCCCGGTTCGCTGGGTCGAAAGCATCCAGGCCTTGAAACTGCGCGGCGTAGCCTCCATCATCGAGTGCGGGCCGGGCAAAGTGCTGGCCGGCATGGTCAAGCGCATCGCCCCCGAGCTGGAAGCCGCGTCGGTGTACGACCCGGCGACGCTTGCGGACACCCGACAATCGCTCGCCGGCTGAACGGCGCAGGCCCCGATACTTCTTTTATGAGCATTCCCAAATTCGAAGGGCAAGTCGCCCTGGTCACCGGCGCATCGCGCGGCATCGGCGCGGCCATCGCGCTCGAACTGGCACAGCGCGGCCTCAAGGTGGTCGGCACCGGCACCACCGAGGACAGCGCGGCAAAGATCACGTCGGCGCTCAGCGCTTTCGACGGCCGTGGCCGTGCACTCGACGTGAACGACGCCGTCGCCGTCGAGGCGCTGGTCGACGAGATCGTGCAGGCCTACGGCGCGATCCACGTGCTGGTCAACAACGCCGGCATCACGCGCGACACGCTGGCCATGCGCATGAAGGACGACGACTGGGACGCGGTGCTCGACACTAATCTCAAGGCCGTGTTCCGCCTCTCGCGCGCGGTGATCCGCCCGATGATGAAGCAGCGCTACGGCCGCATCATCAGCATCACGAGCGTGGTCGGCGCCTCCGGCAATGCCGGCCAGGCCAACTACGCGGCCGCCAAGGCCGGCGTGGCGGGCATGACCCGCGCCCTGGCCCGCGAACTCGGCAGCCGCAACATCACCGTCAACTGCGTCGCGCCGGGCTTCATCGAAACCGATATGACGGCCAGCCTGCCGGAAGCCCAGCAACAGGCGCTGCTGCAGCAGATCCCGCTGGGCCACCTGGGCAAGCCGGCCGACATCGCGCATGCCGTGTCCTACCTTGCATCGCCCCAGGCGTCGTACGTGACGGGGCAGGAACTGCACGTCAACGGCGGCATGCACATGTAGCCGCAAGGCGCAATCTTTTCCCGTACCGGGTGCACGGCAAATGCCACAATGCGCCCGGCTAAAATCCACCGATTACCTACAAACCCTCAGAGGGAACCAAATGAGCGATATCGAAGCACGTGTCAAGAAAATCATCGCCGAGCAACTCGGCGTGGAAGAGTCCCAAGTAACGAACGAAAAGGCCTTCGTGGCCGACCTCGGTGCGGACTCGCTCGACACGGTCGAACTGGTGATGGCACTCGAAGACGAGTTCGGCATCGAGATTCCCGACGAAGACGCCGAGAAGATCACCACGGTGCAAAACGCCGTCGACTACGCCACCAAGAATCAAAAGGCCTGATCGGGCCAGCTGGAACTGCCACGGCCGGCGGCGCTTTTTCATGAGCCCGTACGCGCCGCCCGCAGTTGTTCAGCGCTTCCAGAAAGGTTTGCCGGCATGACCAAACGCCGCGTCGTCGTGACCGGACTCGGTTGCATCGCTCCTGTCGGAAACACCGCAACCGAATCCTGGACCAACCTGTTGGCCGGGAAGTCGGGTATTGCGAACATCACCGCGTTCGATGCAAGCGCCTTCGCCTGCAAGTTCGCCGGTGAGGTGAAGGGTTTCGACATCACCCAATACATCTCGGAGAAGGAAGCGCGCCACATGGACCGCTTCATTCATCTGGGGCTTGCCGCCGCCGTCCAGGCGGTGCAGGACAGCGGACTGCCGACCGGCGAAGCGCTGTCTTATGAAGAAGCCGTGCGCATCGGCTGCAACATCGGCTCGGGCATCGGCGGCCTGCCGATGATCGAAGAGACGCACGGCGAGTACGCGAATCGCGGCCCGCGCCGCATTTCGCCGTTCTTCGTGCCGGCTTCCATCATCAACATGATCTCGGGCCATGTGTCGATCAAGTACGGCTTCAAGGGCCCGAATATCGCCGTCGTGACCGCCTGCACCACCGGTCTGCATGCCATCGGCACGTCGGCCCGCATGATCGAGTACGGTGATGCCGACGTGATGATCGCGGGCGGCGCCGAGTCGACCATTTCCCCGCTCGGCATCGGCGGTTTCACCGCGCCGCGCGCGCTCAGCACGCGCAACGACGATCCCGTGACGGCCTCGCGCCCGTGGGACAAGGACCGCGACGGTTTCGTGCTGGGCGAGGGCTCCGGCGTGCTGGTGCTCGAAGAGTACGAACATGCCAAGGCGCGCGGCGCCAAGATCTACGCGGAAGTGGCGGGCTTCGGCCTGACGGGCGACGCGTACCACATGACGGCGCCCGACGTCGACGGTCCGCGCCGCTCGATGGCCATGGCGCTGGCCAACGCGGGCGTCAATGCCGACCAGGTGCAGTACCTGAACGCACATGGCACCTCGACGCAGATCGGCGACGTTAACGAGACCAACGCGGTTAAGCTCGCGTTCGGCGACCACGCGAAAAAGCTCGTGGTGAATTCGACGAAATCCATGACCGGCCACTTGCTGGGCGGCGCGGGCGGCATCGAGTCGGTGTTCACGGTGCTTGCGCTGCACCACCAGAAGAGCCCGCCGACCATCAACATCTTCAACCAGGACCCGGAGTGCGACCTCGACTATTGCGCCAATGTGGCGCGCGATCTCAAGATCGATGTCGCGGTCAAGAACAACTTCGGCTTCGGCGGCACCAACGGCACGCTGGTGTTCAAGCGCGTTTGAATCTTGCTCTTCCATGTACAGCGCACCGTCGGTGACCTATCCGGTGGGGCGCTCGCGCGGCGCGACCCGGATCTTGATCGCCACGTGGGCCTTGGGCGCTTGCTGCGCGGGCCTTTCGTGCTATTTGATCGATAGCGTTGGCTGGCGCCAGCTGCTGCTGGTCCTGAGCGTCCTGTTTTCCGGCGTCGCAGCCGGGCTCGGGCTGCGAAGCGACGGTGCCGCCATGCTGCACTTCGACGGCCAGTGCTGGACCTTGACGGGTGCCGACCCCGGCCGGGCCGTTCACTCGGCCCGCGCCGCCGTGGCGCTCGACCTGCAATCGCTGCTGCTGGTCCGGTTGACCCAGCCGGGACGTGCCGGACGATGGATATGGCTCGAACAGCGCGCCATGCCGGAGCGCTGGCGCGATGTGCGTCGAGCGGTATATTCGCGCACCCCGTCCGCCTCCCCTGCGGGTGAGCCCTGGCGAGCGACCGCGCCTGCCGATGCGCCCTGAACTTCCCCGATGACAACTTCTCCGCCGCCAGTGCCACCGGACTCCGGCTTGCCCGATGTGTCCGCCGAGGCGCCGCGCCCGGGCGAAGTCGACTTTCAACTGGTCCAGCGCACGGTCGCGGGTGACCAGAAGGCCTTCGAACTGCTGGTCATCAAGTACCAGCGCCGGATCGAGCGCCTGATCGGGCGCATGGTGCGCGACGTCGACCTGGTCGAAGACATCGCCCAGGAAACCTTCATCCGCGCCTACCGCGCGCTGCATCAGTTCCGTGGCGATGCCCAGTTCTACACCTGGCTCTACCGGATTGCGGTCAACACCGCCAAGAAGGCGCTGGTCGACATGAAGCGCGACCCGACCATCTCCGAAAGCGCCTTGCGGCCGTCTTCTGACGAGGACGATGAAACTTACCGCCCTGGAAACGAACCAATCAGCGACGAAACCCCCGAATCAGTCTTGGCAGCGAACGAGATCGCCCAAGTGGTCGAGGCGGCCATGGAAGCCCTGCCGCCCGAACTGCGCCAGGCGGTCACCCTGCGCGAGATCGAGGGCATGAGTTACGAAGAGATCGCCGAGGTCATGGATTGCCCTATCGGCACGGTGCGCTCGCGTATTTTCCGGGCGCGTGAGGCCATTTCGGCCAGGGTCAAACCGCTGCTGGACAACCAGTCCGGCAAGCGTTGGTAGGTAAGCAGGTGAATGAAATGAATCAGACGATGACGGTTCGTGAACAGGTGTCCGCATTGGCGGATGGTCATTTGCATGGCGACGATTTCGCGCGGGCGATCGACACCGTTTGCGCGGAAGAGGACGCGCGCGGGGCTTGGCGGGCCTATCACCTGGTGGGCGACATCCTGCGATCGAGCGCCCATTCGCCCTGCAGCGACGGCGATGCATTTCTGGCCCGGTTTCGGCAGCGCGTGGCCGAGGAGCCCGTCATTGCGGCACCCGCCCTGGTGCCGGCCGCGGCACCTGCGGCGCTGACGGTGCGGCGCAGGGCCGACGCGGCCAACGAGCCGGTATTCCGCTGGAAGCTGGTGGCCGGAGCCGCGTCGCTGGTGGCGGTCGCCGCCATCAGCTGGACCTTGGTCGGGAACGGGGTTGGTGGTTCGTCGTCGGGTGCCCAGATTGCAGCCCAGCAACCGGCGGTCAATTCGGTGCTGGCCGCTGCGGCCACCAACAGCCAGCTTTCTGCCACGGCCGCGCTGACGCCAACCCGCGTGGTGGTCGGCAACGGCAGCCCGCAAGTCATGCTGCGCGATCCGCGGCTCGACCAGTTGCTCGAGGCGCACCAGCAAGCCGGTGGCGCTTCGCAAATGCCCTCGGGCTTCCTGCGCAACGCGACCTTCGAAGGCCCTGCGCGCTGATCCGCGCCTGTCTCGCTCCAATGACCGTTCAGATGCCGATCTCCGCACGCGCGTTCGCGCTGGTGTTCGCTGCTTTTTGTCTGGCGCAGATCGCGGCGGCGCAGACCCGGTCGGGCCCGGCGAATGCCAAGGGTGCGGCTTCGGCGCAGGTTGGCGATGCGCCGCCCTCGATGAGCGTCGTCGAGTGGCTGCAGCGCATGCATGCGGGAGGCCGGCAGCGCAACTACGTCGGCACGTTCGTGGTTTCGGCGGCGGGCGGCGACCTGTCGAGCGCACGCATCTGGCATGTGCGCGACGGCGATCTGCAGATCGAGCGCATCGAGGCCTTGTCGGGACCGCCGCGCTCGACATTCAGGCGCAACCACCATGTGATGACCTTCCTGCCCGAGGCGAAGGTCGTGAAGGTGGAGAAGCGCGAAAACCTCGACCTCTTCCCCAATCTGCCCGACAAGCCCGATTCGTCGGTGGGTGATTTCTACGATGTGCGGGCCATAGGCAAGGACCGCGTGGCAGGCTTCGATGCCGACGTGGTGCAACTGGTGCCGCACGACGGCTTGCGCTTCGGCTACCGCATCTGGAGCGAGCGCCGCTCCGGCCTGGTGGTGAAGCTGCAGACCGTGGACGGCGAGTCCCGCGTGGTGGAGCAGTCGGCGTTTTCCGAATTGCAGCTCGACGCACCGGTCAAGGCGCAGGCACTCGCGCAGATGATGGCCAATACCAGCGGCTACCGCATCGAAAAGCTGGAACTCGAACGCACCAGCGCACAGGACGAAGGCTGGGTGCTCAAGGCGCCCGTGGCCGGCTTCAAGCCGCGCAGCTTCTACCGGCGTCCGTCCGGCGGTGATAATAAAACCGAGCAGGATCGCACCGTCCAGTGGACCTTCTCCGATGGCCTGGCTTCGGTGTCGCTTTTCATCGAGCGCTACGATGAAAAGCGCGCCCCCCGGGATGGCGTGCTGACAATCGGGGCAACCAATGCCATTCGGCGGCGATTGCCCGAGCCGGCGAGCGATTGGTGGCTGACTGCCGTGGGCGAGGTGCCGCAGCAGACGCTCAATGCGTTCGCTCAAAGCCTCGCGCGCACGCGCTGACTCGCTGCGCATGCGCAGCAGATGGCGCCGAACCAAGTCCGCATCACGCACTCATAGCTCTTCTTTTGGCCGCTCTGTTCTTTTGAAAGAAAACCGATGATGTTCAAAGTCGAGGGACACAAGCTTCGTTCCTATCTCTTCGCATTCGGCATGGCCTGCTCGGTTGCCGTGGGTTTCCTGCCGACGGCTCCGGCCGCTGCGCAGACGCCGCAGGCGCGTGGACTGCCCGATTTCGCCGATCTGGTGGAGCAGGTGGGACCGGCCGTGGTCGGGATCCGTACCGTGGAGAAAGTTTCCGCGAGCGGCGGCAGCGGAGAAATGGACGAGGAGATGCAGGAATTCTTCCGGCGCTTCTTCGGACAGCCGCTGCCCGGCAATCCGCGCCCGGGTCCGCGCCCGAACCGGCCGCAGCAGCCCCAGGAGGAAGAACGTCCGCGCGGCGTGGGTTCGGGCTTCATCCTGACCGCCGACGGCTACGTCATGACCAATGCCCACGTGATCGAGGATGCCTCCGAAATCCTCGTCACGCTGACCGACAAGCGCGAGTTCAAGGCCAAGCTGATCGGTGCCGACAAGCGCAGCGACATCGCGGTGGTCAAGATCGAGGCGGCGAGCCTGCCGGTGGTGAAGGTCGGTGACATCTCGAAGCTGCGCGTCGGCGAATGGGTCATGGCCATCGGATCGCCCTTCGGCCTCGAGAACACCGTGACCGCCGGCATCGTGAGCGCGAAGCAGCGCGACACCGGTGACCTGCTGCCCCTGATCCAGACCGACGTGGCGATCAACCCCGGCAATTCGGGTGGTCCGCTGATCAACCTGCGCGGCGAGGTGGTGGGCGTCAACAGCCAGATCTATTCGCGCTCCGGCGGCTACATGGGCATCTCGTTCTCGATCCCGATCGACGAAGCGATCCGCGTCAGCGACCAGCTGCGCGCCACCGGCCGCGTTTCGCGCGGCCTGATCGGCGTGTCCATCGGCTCGGTCTCGAAGGACGTGGCCGAATCCATCGGGCTCGGCAAGGCCCGCGGTGCGCTCGTGAGCAGCGTGGTGGCGGGTTCGGCGGCCGACAAGGCCGGCGTGCGCGAAGGCGACATCATCACCAAGTACGGCGACAAGGTCATCGAGACGCCCAGTGACCTGTCGCGCTCGGTGGCCAGCACCAAACCGGGCGTCAAGAGCACGCTGACCGTGTTCCGCAACGGCAGTTCGCGCGAACTCTCGGTCACCGTTGCCGAGGGCGATGCGGAAGCCAAGCCTTCGGCCAAGCGGCAGCCGGATCGCGAGGAGCCGCAGGCCAAGCCGTCGACGGCCGGCAAGGCGCTCGGCCTCACGGTCAGCGACCTGACCGAAGCCCAGAAGAAGGAGCTCAAGATGCGTGGTGGCGTGCGGATCGACGCCGTGAGCGATGCCGCCGCCAAGGCCGGCCTGCGCGAAGGCGACGTGATTCTTGCCATCGGCAACATCGAGCTCTCGAGTGTCAAGGAGTTCGAGTCCGCGGTTGCCAAGGCCGACAAGAACAAGCCCCTGAGCGTGCTGTTCCGCCGCGGCGAATGGGCCCAATACGCCCTGATTCGACCCGCACGCTGATCTGGCCCTTCCGCCAAGTGGCCCCACCCGTCACTCGGGTTTGGGGCCTTTTTTTGAGGCGTTTGCGACGCTCGGACGGCCGGTTTCAAAAAAAATTCTGCGGGGAAAACAGACCAATTTTGTTTGCGTTCACTAACTTGCAAAGAGGCTTAGGACGATTTTCGGTAGAATAGAAGCCACTGGGCGGCGAGTCCACGCATAAGGAGAGAGGTTTCCTCCACCATGCGAGATGTCAGACACCAGTCCACCGGCGCTCCACAGATCGCCCACAAGTTGTTCATAGAGTGCTCCACCGATCTTGTGGATAAGTTGTTTATATCTTTGATGTTGTGGACCTGCAACGACCCGTTTTGACCCTGTCCCCGGATGTACGTGCCTCCCTTTTTGCCTACAATGAAGTTCCAACTACTGCAGTTGCCATTGCTTGTTGGTTCAGGGCGCGTCTCCAGAAGACGCGCCCTTTTTTCTTGCCTGTCGCACTCTGCGCACGAGCCAATTCAAGTACTTAAGCGTTCCCGTTGATGAATCACATCAGAAATTTTTCGATCATTGCGCACATCGACCATGGCAAGTCGACGCTCGCAGACCGTTTGATCCAGCGTTGCGGCGGCCTTGCGGAACGCGAGATGGAAGCGCAGGTGCTCGACTCGATGGACATCGAAAAAGAGCGTGGGATAACCATCAAGGCGCAGACCGCCGCGCTGCACTACAAGGCACTCGACGGACAGGTCTACAACCTCAATCTGATCGACACGCCGGGCCACGTCGACTTCTCGTATG
This sequence comes from Variovorax paradoxus, assembly GCF_018614875.1. GTDB lineage: Bacteria > Pseudomonadota > Gammaproteobacteria > Burkholderiales > Burkholderiaceae_C > Variovorax > Variovorax paradoxus_I. The sequence continues at coordinate 200,590 of NZ_JAGGNW010000009.1, forward strand.
AAGTGAGCCGCTCGCTGTCGGCGTGCGAAGGTGCGCTGCTCGTCGTCGATGCATCGCAAGGCGTCGAAGCGCAGACGGTGGCCAACTGCTACACCGCGCTCGACCTCGGCGTCGAAGTGGTGCCTGTGCTCAACAAGATGGATTTGCCGAACGCGGATCCCGACAACGCACGCACCGAAATCGAAGACGTGATCGGCATCGACGCGACCGACGCGATTCCGTGTTCCGCCAAGACGGGGCTCGGCATCGACGAGATCCTCGAAGCCGTCGTGCACAAGATGCCCGCGCCGCGCGGCAATCCCGACGGCCCGCTGCGCGCGATGATCGTCGACAGCTGGTTCGACGCCTACGTCGGCGTCGTCATGCTGGTGCGCGTGGTGGACGGCCGGCTGGTGAAGGGCGAGCGCATCAAGATGATGGCGTCCGGCGCCATGTACAACGCCGACAACATCGGCGTCTTCACGCCGGCCAACGAGCCGCGTCCTTCGCTCGAGGCCGGCGAGGTGGGCTACATCATCGCCGGCATCAAGGAGCTGCAGGCCGCCAAGGTCGGCGACACCGTGACGCTGATCAAGCCGGGCACGGGCGGCGCGGCCGCCACCGCCACCGAAGCGCTGCCCGGCTTCAAGGAAATCCAGCCGCAGGTGTTTGCCGGCCTCTACCCGACCGAGGCCAGCGAGTACGACTCGCTGCGCGATGCGCTGGAAAAGCTCAAGCTCAACGACTCGTCGCTGCGCTACGAGCCCGAGGTGAGCCAGGCGCTGGGCTTCGGCTTCCGCTGCGGCTTCCTCGGCCTGCTGCACATGGAGATCGTGCAGGAGCGCCTGGAGCGCGAGTTCGACCAGGACCTGATCACCACGGCGCCGAGCGTGGTCTACCAGGTGGTGCGCAACGACGGCGAGGTGATCATGGTCGAGAACCCGTCCAAGATGCCCGACGTCGGCAAGATGAGCGAGATCCGCGAGCCGATCGTCACCGTGCATCTGTACATGCCGCAGGAATACGTCGGCGCGGTGATGACGCTGGCCAACCAGAAGCGCGGCGTGCAGATGAACATGGCCTACCACGGCCGCCAGGTCATGCTGACCTACGAGATGCCGCTGGGCGAAATCGTGCTCGACTTCTTCGACAAGCTGAAATCGGTGAGTCGGGGCTACGCCTCCATGGACTACGAGTTCAAGGAGTACCGCGCATCCGACGTGGTCAAGGTCGACATCCTGCTCAACGGCGAGAAGGTCGACGCGCTGTCCATCATCGTGCACCGCAGCCAGTCGCAGTACCGCGGCCGGGCGGTGGTCTCGAAGATGCGCGAGATCATTTCGCGCCAGATGTTCGACGTTGCCATCCAGGCCGCCATCGGGGTCAACATCATTGCGCGTGAGACAATCAAGGCGCTGCGCAAGAACGTTCTTGCCAAGTGCTACGGCGGCGACATCACCCGCAAGAAGAAGCTGCTCGAGAAGCAGAAAGCGGGCAAGAAAAGAATGAAGCAGATCGGCTCCGTCGAGGTCCCGCAAGAGGCCTTCCTCGCGATTCTGCAAGTCGAAGACTGATCTCAAACATGGCATTCATCACTTCCCTGGTCCTTGGGGCCTTTACCGGCTATGTCGGCGCCTGGTACTTTGGCGTCATCGAGGGCAATTTCGCGCTCTTGCTGTTTCTGGCCACGGCGGTCACCGGCCTGTACTGGCTGGCCGAGCGCTTCTACTTCCTGCCCCGGCGCGAACGCGCCGCCGCAGCGCTCGAATCCTCGCTGAGCGAGCGCAACGCGCGTCTGGCCGGGCAGGGCATCACGCAGGTCGACACCGTCGACGCCAAGGCCAGCGAGCGCCTGCTGATGCAGCCGTGGTGGCTCGACTGGACGGCCGGGCTGTTCCCGGTGATCCTGGTGGTGTTCCTGCTGCGCTCGTTCCTGTACGAGCCTTTCAAGATTCCATCGGGTTCCATGATGCCGACGCTGCTCACCGGCGACCTGATCCTGGTCAACAAGTTCACCTATGGCCTGCGCCTGCCGGTCATCAACACCAAGATCACCGACGGCACGCCGCTGGCGCGCGGCGACGTGGTGGTGTTCCGCTACCCGCCCAAGCCGAGCATGGATTACATCAAGCGCGTGGTCGGCATTCCAGGCGACGAAGTCGCCTATCTGAACAAGAAGCTCACCGTCAACGGCCAGCCGGTTTCCAAGAATCCGATGCCCGACTACCTCGACAACGATTCGATGCGCCTGCTCAAGCAGTTCACCGAAGACCTCGGGGGCAAGCAGCACAGGCTGCTCAACGACGATGCCGGTCCGGCTTTCGTCCAGGGCGCCACCGACTTTCCGTCCCGCGAAAACTGCCGCTACTCCGTCGAAGGCGTGGTTTGCAAGGTGCCGGCCGGCAACTACTTCATGATGGGCGACAACCGCGATAATTCTGCGGACTCTCGTTTCTGGGGCTTCGTTCCGGACAAGAACATCGTGGGCAGGGCGTTCTTCGTCTGGATGAACTTCGGCGACCTGGGTCGCATCGGTCCATTCCAATAAGCAGTCAGCATTGTTCGAGGGGTAAGAGGGCATGAGAACAAATCGGTCCATCCGCAGCAGGGCCGCGCAGCAGCGCGGCATCTCCTTCATCGGCCTGGTGTTTGTCGCCGTGGTACTGGGTTGTTCGGGCGTCGTCGTCGCGCAGGTGATCCCGACGCTGATCGAATACCAGGCCATCGACAAGGCCGCCAACAAGGCCAAGGAAGGCACCACCGTGCCCGAAGTGCGCGCCATCTTCGATCGGGCGCAGGCCATCGACGACTTCAAGTCCGTCTCGGGCAAGGACCTCGACATCAAGAAGGTGGGCGAAAAGGTGGTCGTGTCGTATGCCTACGAGCGGGAGATTCCCCTGTTCGGACCGGCCTACCTGGTGCTCAAGTACAAGGGCGAAACCCGCTGAACGCGGCGACACGCAAGGTGGACGGCGGCCTCACGGCGCTGCAGGCGCGCCTCAAGCATTCGTTCTCCGACGCGCGGTTGCTCCAGCTCGCGCTCACGCACCGCAGTTTTTCGGCCGATCACAACGAGCGCCTCGAGTTCCTAGGCGACTCTGTGCTCAACCTCGCGGTATCGCACCTGCTCTACATCCGTCTCTCGGCGCTGCCCGAGGGCGACCTGTCCCGTGTGCGGGCCAACCTGGTCAAGCAGGACACCCTGCATCGCCTGGCGCTGGAACTGCAGCTGTCGCCGCTGCTGCGGCTCGGCGAAGGCGAGGCGCGTTCGGGCGGACCCAGCCGGCCCTCGATCCTGGCCGACGCGCTCGAAGCGCTGATCGGCGCGGTGTACCTGGATGCCGGCTTTGCGGCCGCCGAGGCGCTGGTGCGCCGGCTTTACGAGTCGGTCGAGATCAATCCGCGCATGGATGCGGCGGCCAAGGATCCGAAGACCGAATTGCAGGAATGGCTGCAGGGTCACAAAATGAAGCTGCCGGCGTACCGCGTGGCGGCCACGCTCGGCGCAGCGCACAAGCAAACCTTCGATGTCGAGTGCGAGGTGCCGGAGCTGGGCCTGCGCGAACGCGGCATCGGTGGCTCGCGACGCGCCGGCGAGCAGGCTGCCGCGGCGGCCATGTTGATCCGGCTCAAGGCACGCGGAGCCGCGTGAAATCAGAATGAACGACGCTATCAATTCAGCAGCAGACTCCCAGAGCCCGGCGGGCGATACGGGCGCAAGCGGCCCCCAGCATTGCGGTTTGATCGCCATCGTGGGCAAGCCCAACGTGGGCAAGTCGACGCTGCTCAACGCGCTGGTGGGCCAGAAGATCAGCATCACCTCGCGCAAGGCGCAGACCACGCGGCACCGCATCACGGGCATGCGCACGCTTGGCGCCACGCAGTTCGTGTTCGTCGATACGCCGGGTTTCCAGACCTTGCACGCCAACGCGCTGAACAAGTCGCTCAACAAGACCGTGCAGGGCGCGGTCGGCGATGTGGACCTGATTCTTTTCGTGGTCGAGGCGGGCAGCTTCACGCCGGCCGACGAGCGGGTGCTCAAGCTGCTGGGCAAGGGCATTCCGACCGTGCTGCTGGCCAACAAGCTCGACAACGTGCAGCGCCGCGGCGACATCGCGCCCTGGCTGCAGACCATGCAGGCGAAGCACGCCTTCGCCGAGTTCGTGCCGATGTCGGCCAAGAACGCCAAGGACGTCGAACGCCTGTTCGGCATCTGCGAGAAATACCTGCCCGAACAGCCCTGGTTCTATGCCGAGGACGAGCTGACCGACCGCAGCGAGAAATTCCTCGCCGGCGAGCTGGTGCGCGAAAAGCTGTTCCGCCTGACCGGCGACGAGCTGCCCTACACCTCGACCGTGATCATCGACAAGTTCGAGGAAGAGCCGCCCCAGAAAAAGGGCCAGAAGCGCCTGCTGCGCATTGCCGCCACCATCGTGGTCGAGCGCGACGGCCACAAGGCCATGGTGATCGGCGACAAGGGCGAGCGCATCAAGCGCATCGGCATGGAAACCCGGGTCGAGCTCGAAAAGCTGGCCGACGCCAAGGTCTTTCTCGAACTGTGGGTCAAGGTGCGGTCCGGCTGGGCCGACGACGAGGCCCGCGTGCGCTCGTTCGGCTACGAATGAAGTGGCAACTGCCAACCGCGTTTCGCACGAACCGGCTTATGTGCTCCATCGCTACGACTGGAGCGAGTCGAGCCTGATCCTCGAGGTCTTCACCCGCCACCACGGGCGCATCGCGCTGGTGGCCAAGGGGGCGAAGCGGCCGAGCTCCAATTTCAGGCCGGTGCTGCTGCCGCTGCAGCCGCTGCAGCTCAACTACGGCGGCGACGCCGAGATCCGCACGCTCAAGGGCGCCGAGTGGATGGGCGGCCATGTCATGCCGACCGGCGAGGCGCTGCTCTCGGGCTACTACGTCAACGAACTGCTGCTGCGCCTGCTGGCGCGGGACGACGCCCACGAGGCGCTGTTCGACGCCTATACGGGCGTGGTGCAGGTGCTGGCCGGCGACCACGCCGGGGCGCAGGCCGCCACCCAGGCCGCCGCGCTGCGCGCCTTCGAGCTGCTGCTGCTGCGCGAAGTGGGCCTGTTGCCGTCACTCGACGTTCAGACCCTCACGCTCGAGCCGCTTTTGGCCGATGCACGCTACAGCCTGGTGCCGGAAGCCGGCTTGCGGCTGGCGGGCGAGGACGAGGCGGCGCTGGCCGGTGCCGACTGGCAGTCCCTGCAGGGGGTGCTCGACGATCGCGCGCCCTTCACGGCCACGTTGCGCGAAATTGCCACCATGAATGCCGGCAGCAACAGCGCCCTGCGAAACCAGCTGCGCGCCTTGCTCAACTACCATTGCGGTGTGTCCACGCTGCGCACGCGGCAGATGATGAGAGATTTGCAAGCCCTATGAGCACTCCCCGCCATTCCGCTACCACCTCGCTGTCGGTCAACCTCAACAAGGTGGCCCTGGTGCGCAACACGCGCCATCTCGGCATTCCGAGCGTGCTCACTGCCGCCAACGCCTGCCTTGCCGCCGGAGCGCACGGGATCACCGTGCACCCGCGTCCGGACGCGCGCCACATCCGTGCGCATGACGTGAGCGACCTGTCTGCGCTGCTGGCCAAGGACTGGCCGGGCATCGAGTTCAACATCGAAGGCAATCCGTTCCACAACCTGATGGATTTCGTGCGCGAGCTGAAGCCGCACCAGGCCACCTTCGTGCCCGACAGCGAAACCCAGTCGACCAGCGACCATGGCTGGAGCTTCCCCGAAGACGCCGACCGCCTGCGCCCGCTGATTGCCGAGGCGCAGTCCCTGGGCGTGCGCGTGAGCCTGTTCATGGACCCCATCCCGGAGATGATGGCCGCGGCCAAGGCCGTGGGCGCCGACCGCGTCGAGCTGTATACCGAAGGCTATGCCGCATCGCGCGGCACGCCGGACGAGCATGCCGTGCTCGCGCGCTATGTCGAATCGGCACGCGCGGCGCAGGCGACGGGGCTCGGCCTCAATGCGGGCCATGACCTGAGCCGGGACAACCTCACGGCGTTCCTGCGCGCCGTGCGCGGTGTCCAGGAGGTTTCCATCGGGCATGCCTTCATCGCCGATGCGCTCGAACTCGGCTACGCCGCCACCACGAGGGAATACCTGCGCTGCATCGAAGCGGCGCAGTGAGCGCGGGAGTGGAATGATCTACGGCATCGGTACCGACATCTGCGATCTGCGGCGCATTGCCGCAACGTTCGAGCGCCAAGGCGAGCGCTTTGCCCGCAGGGTGCTGAGCGATGCCGAGTTCGCGGTATGGAAGGCCCGCAGCGAGCGCTGGCCCAAGCGCGGCCTGAGCTATCTCGCCACCCGTTTTTCCGCCAAGGAGGCCTTCAGCAAGGCCATTGGCCTCGGCATGCGCATGCCGATGAGCTGGCGCCTGTGCGAGATTGCCAACCTGCGCAGCGGCAAGCCCGTCATCGTGCTGCATGGCGAACTCAAGGTGTGGTTCGAGGCCAGGGGCCTCACGGCCCACGTCACCGTGACCGATGAAACCGAATATGCCGCGAGCTTCGTGGTCGTGGAGAAACTATGACTGCCGGGCTCGTCCGTCCCCACGCACCGCTCATCATCGACGTGGCGGCCACCGAACTGAACGAGGCCGACCGCCGGCGCATCGCCAACCCCTTGGTCGGCGGCGTGATCCATTTCGCCCGCAATTGGCAAGACCGTGCGCAGATGAGCGCGCTCAATGCCGAGATCAAGGCGATCCGCCCCGACATGCTGATCTGTGTGGACCATGAAGGCGGCCGGGTACAGCGGTTCCGCACCGACGGCTTCACGCGGCTGCCCTCGATGCGCTCGCTCGGCGAGCTGTGGATGCGCGACGCCATGCGCGCCACGCAGGCGGCCACCGCCGCCGGCCGGGTGCTTGCCGCCGAACTGCGTGCCTGCGGCATCGACTTCAGCTTTGCGCCGGTGCTCGATCTGGACTACGGCGGCAGCAGCGTCATCGGCGACCGCAGCTTTCACCGCGACCCGCGCGTGGTGGCGCTGCTGGCCAAGAGCGTGATGCACGGCATGCTGCAGATGGGCATGCGCAATTGCGGCAAGCACTTTCCGGGGCATGGGTTTGTTACCGCCGATTCGCACGTCGAGATCCCGGTCGACCAGCGCAGCCTCAAGGCCATCCTGGCGGACGATGCGCGGCCCTACGATTGGCTGGCGGGTACGCTCACGGCAGTGATGCCGGCGCACGTGATCTATCCGAAGCTCGACAAGCGGCCCGCGGGCTTTTCGTCCAAGTGGTTGAAGGACATCCTGCGCAACCGGCTTGCCTTCGATGGCGCCATCTTCAGCGATGACCTGAGCATGGAAGCGGGGCGCTACATCGACGGCGAGCTGCTGAGCTATGCCGATGCCGCGCTGGCGGCGCTCGATGCGGGTTGCGATCTGGCGATGCTGTGCAACCAGAGCATCGGCGATGGCCGGCCGCTCGACGAACTGCTCGATGGCTTCGCCGCGGCAGCCAGGGCAGGGCGTTGGCAGCCCGATGCGGGGAGCGACGCACGCCGCCGGGCGCTGCTGCCGGAAGCGCCATCGGCGGGCTGGAACGCGCTCGTCGATTCGACAGGGTACGGGCACGCGAGGCGCGTGCTGGCGCAGGCCGGCCTCGCGACGCCGCACAGCGCCTGAAGAATCGCTAAAGCGCCCCGCCAGGAGCCGGATTCGGCAGCAGCGGGTTCACCCACAGGCGCTCGCCGCCCGAATCCAGGTGCGTCAGGTACAGCCGAACGTCGAATTCCAGCCGGTGGTAGTCCGGTTCCATGTGTTCGCAGAGCGCATAGAAGCTCTTGTCATGGTCCCGCTCCTTCATGTGCGCGAGTTCATGCACCACGATCATGCGCAGCCACTCCAGCGGCACTTCCCTGAACAGGCTCGCCACCCGGATTTCGCGCTTGGTCTTGAGCTTGCTGCCCTGAACGCGCGAGACGGTGGTGTGCGTGCCGAGCGCGTTGCGGATCACATGCAGCTTGCTGTCGAACGCCACCTTGGACAGCGGCGGGGCCTTGCGCATGAAATCGCTCTTGAGTCCGCTCACGTAGTCGTAGAGCGCACGGTCCGTCTGCACCTCGTGCATGGCGCCGGGATAGCGCTTGCGCAGCAAGGGCGCGAGCCCTTCGGTGGCGACCAACTGCTGAACCTGCGCCAGCAGTGCGGGTGGGTAGCCCGCGAGGTATTTCATGCCACCGGTCCTGCGCAGGCGAGCCCGGTGGCCACGCCGCCGAACAGATCGCCCTCGACGAGGTTCACACCGGCGAAGCTCCTGCGCAGGGCCTGCTGAAACGGCCGCAGCGCCGACGAGCCGCCCGTCAGGTAGATGGCGTCGAGGTCGCCGCTGCGAAGGCCTGCGCGCTTGACGCAGGCATGCGCGCAGGCAATCACGTTCTCGAGCAGCGGCGACAGTTGCTGCGCCATGTCGGCGGGCGAGAGCGAGGCGGCCAGACCCGGTTCGGCGCACGAGAGGTCGATCAGGGTGGCCGCATCGTTCACCGACGCCGCGATCTTCGCCTGCTCGACCTCGCTGGCGATGCGGTGGCCGTGGCGCTCTTCCAGCACCGCCATCAGCCTGTCGTGCAGCCGCGTGTCGCCGTAGCTCGTGCGCAAGTCCTTCGCCTGCCGCACCGCCTTGGCGGCATAGAGCCAGTTGATCAGGTGCCAGGACGAAAGCTCGAAGAACACCTTGCTCGGCACTTCGCGCCCCTGCGCTCCCGTGTGGCGGAAGCCGAACTCCGGCATGACGCGGTCGAGGTTGAGGCGCTGGTCGAAGTCGGTGCCGCCGATGTGCACGCCGCTGGTGGCCAGCACGTCGCCGCTGCGGTCTTCGCGCGCGGCGCGGTCCGGGCCGACGCGCACCACGGTGAAGTCGGAGGTGCCGCCCCCGACGTCGACGATCAGCACCAGCGACTCCTTCGTGATGCGCTGTTCATAGTCGAAGGCCGCTGCAATCGGCTCGAGCTGAAAGGCGACGTCGCGGAACCCGGCCGCGCGGGCCGCGTGGCGCAGGCTTTCTTCCGCGCGCTCGTCACGCTTGGCATCGTCGTCCACGAAGTGCACGGGCCGGCCGATGACGACGCGCTCCGGCACCCGGCCCAGCTCGCGGCCCGCCCGCACGGCGAGCTCGCGCAGGAAGCGCGCGATGATGTCCTCGAAGCTCAGGAGCCCGTCGTAGATGGCCGTTTTCTCCTGCATCAGCGCACTGCCGAGCAGGCTCTTCAGCGAGCGCATCAGACGCCCTTCGACGCCCGCAAGGTAGAGCGCGACGGCCTCGCGGCCGAAATGCGTCGTGCGGTCTTCGGCGTTGAAGAAGATCGCGGTCGGCAGCGTGGTGGCCGCGCCCTCGATGGGCAGCAGCCGGGCCGCGCCGTCGACCCGGCAGGCCACGGCGGAGTTGGAGGTGCCGAAGTCGATGCCGATCGTCGGCAGCGACGACGGTAACTTCACGCTCAAGATTCCCTGCGCAGCGCCGGGAACAGGATCACGTCGCGGATGCTCGGCGAATCGGTCAGCAGCATCATCAGCCGGTCGATGCCGATGCCGCAGCCGCCGGTGGGCGGCATGCCGTATTCGAGTGCGCGCACGAAGTCGTGGTCGTAGAACATGGCTTCGTCGTCGCCGCTGTCCTTGGCGGCCACCTGCGCGTTGAAGCGCGCGGCCTGGTCCTCGGCGTCGTTGAGCTCGCTGAAGCCGTTGCCGAATTCGCGGCCCGTGATGTAGAGCTCGAAGCGCTCGGTGACTTCGGGGCGCTCGTCGTTGGCGCGCGCCAGCGGCGAGATCTCGGTCGGGTGCTCCATGATGAAGGTCGGCTGCCAGAGCTTTTCTTCGACGGTTTCTTCGAAGTACATCACCTGCAGGCTGGCCAGGCTGCGCTGCGAGAGCTTGTCCTTTTCTTCGCTCAGGCCGAGCTTGCGCAATGCGTTGATCAGCCAGGCGCTGTCGTCGACGCCCTGGGCCACATCCGCGGCTTCGGTGTGCTTGAGGATCGCCTCGCGGATCGTCAGGCGCTCGAAGGGCTGGGTCAGGTCGACCGGCTTGCCGCCGTAGCTGAGCTGCTGGCTCCCCACGGCCTTGTCGGCAATGGTGCGGATCAGCGTCTCGGTGAAGTCCATCAGGTCGCGGTAGTTCCAGTAGGCCGCGTAGAACTCCATCATCGTGAACTCGGGGTTGTGCCGCACCGAGATGCCCTCGTTGCGGTAGCTCCGGTTGATTTCGAACACGCGCTCGAAGCCGCCGACGATCAGGCGCTTGAGGTACAGCTCGGGCGCGATGCGCAGGAACATCTCCTGATCGAGCGCGTTGTGGTGCGTCTTGAAGGGCTTGGCGTTCGCGCCGCCCGGAATGGGGTGCAGCATCGGCGTTTCGACTTCGAGGAAGTCGTTGGCCACCATGAACTCGCGCAGGGCGCTCACGGCCTTGCTGCGCGCGGTGAAGCGCACGCGGGCCGATTCGTCGGTGATCAGGTCGACGTAGCGCTGACGGTACTTCTGCTCCTGGTCGGCCATGCCGTGGAACTTGTCGGGCAGCGGGCGCAGGCTCTTGGTGAGCAGGCGCAGCCGGGTGACCTTGACCGACAGCTCGCCGGTCTTGGTCTTCATCAGCGTGCCTTCGGCGCCCACGATGTCGCCCAGGTCCCAGCGCTTGAACTCGGCGTAGGCCTCCTCGCCGATGGCATCGCGCGTGACGTAGAGCTGGATGCGGCTGGTCGCGTCCTGCAGGGTCGCGAAACTGGCTTTGCCCATCACGCGCTTGAGCATCATGCGGCCGGCCACGCTCACGGAAATGGCTTGCGCCTCGAGTGCTTCGGCTTCCACGGCGCCATGCGCCTCGATCAGCGCGGCGGCACGGTGGCCCGGCTTGAAGTCGTTCGGGAACGCGACCCCTTTGCCCTCGGCCTGCGCGGCGCGCATCAGCCTGAGCTTTTCGCGGCGTTCCGCGATGAGCTGGTTGTCGTCGACGGCAGGCGCTGCGGCGGGAGCCGCGGCGGGCGTGGGAATGGAGGGGATCAGGTGGTCGGACATGGAGAGCGGATGGGCGCAACAAAAAGCGTGCGCAACCGGGCATTTTAGCCGATCGGCTTCGAATGAAACCGGCCTCCAGCGCCCGCCGATCCTGTATGAAACGCTATAAAAAAAGTAGCTAACTATTCAGCGATGCCCGCACGTGCCAGCAGATCGCTGACCAGCTCGAGCCGCATCAGCGGGCTGTCGAGCTCCATGAGCCGTTGCCGGAGTTCGAGTTGCATCGGCACCAGCTCGCACCAGCGGTTGGCGACCCAGCCGCAATCGTTGAACCGGTACGGCTCGCCGATGGGCAGGCGCATGGTTTCGGCGCCCTGCGCACGGCGGCGCTCTTCGAGGGTGTCGATCAGGCGCCGGAGCGCCGCGGCGGTGTGCTGGAGATCGTCGGGAATTTCGAGCGCCGTGTCTTCGATCACGGCTTCGACTTCGGCGACCCACAAGCCGTGTTTCTGCAGTTCGGCGGCGCGAACCCGGAAACGCTGCGTGCCGACGCATTCGATCTGGAGCAGGCCGCTTTGCGGCGAATCGAATTCGCGGATGACCGCCAGCGTGCCGATGGCGGCGAAGCTTTCCGTTTCGGCGCCGGCCTTGCGCACTTCGCTGCCGCTCGTGAGGCTGACCACCCCGAAAGGCGCATCGGCCTTGCGGCATTTGCCGATCACGTCGAGATAACGCACCTCGAAAATACGCAGCGGAAGCACGCCGCCCGGAAACAGAACCGTGCCGAGCGGGAACAATGGCAGTGAATGCAAAAGGGGCTGTGTCGTCATCGAGGAACCTTGCATGGCTATCATCGCATTCCCTCACGACCGCGCGCCATGCTCTACCAGATCCCCTCGTTTCTCCTCGACGTGATCGTCGGCCTGCTCGGCGGCGCCTGCCTGCTGCGCCTTTACATGCAGTTCCACCGGGTGCCGTTCGGCAATCCGCTCGGGCGATTCGTTTTTGCGATCACCGACTGGATCGTGCTGCCGCTGCGCCGCATCGTGCCGTCGGTCAAGCGCTGGGATCTGGCGAGCCTGATTGCCGCATGGCTGCTGGTGCTCGCGAAGTTCCTGTTGCTGTGGCTCTTGATCGGCAACCTGGGCCGGATTGCCACCTTGCCGCTGGTTTCGCTGGTGGGGCTGCTGCAGCTGGCGGTTTCGGGCCTGACCGCGCTGCTGGTGGTCTATGCCGTGCTGTCGTGGATACCGGGGGCGTCGCCGATGCTGCTCGACCTCATCTCCCGGCTGGCCGAACCGCTGGTGCGGCCGTTTCGGCGCTTCATTCCGCTGATCGGCGGCGTGGACCTGTCGCCCCTGGCCGCCATCGTGGTGCTGCAGGTGATCGCGATCGTGCTGGGCAACCTGCTGATCTGGGCTTACCGGCTGGGCGCCTGAGATCTCGCTCGGGTGGTCAGCTGACCGCGTCGGCCGGCTGGCGCAGCAGCATCGCGAGCGTGCTTGCGATGGTCTTGCGCAGCTCGCGGCGGTCGCTGATGAAGTCGATCGCGCCCTTGGTCTGCAGGAACTCGGCGCGCTGGAAGCCTTCGGGCAGCGTCACGCGCACGGTCGATTCGATCACACGCGGGCCGGCAAAGCCGATCAGCGCCTTGGGCTCGGCAATGACGACGTCGCCCACGAAGGCGAAGCCGGCCGAGACGCCGCCCATGGTCGGGTCGGTCAGCACGCTGATGTAGGGCAGGCCCTTCTTCGCGAGGCGGGTGAGCGCCGCGTTGGTCTTGGCCATCTGCATCAGCGACAGCAGGCCTTCCTGCATGCGGGCGCCGCCAGTGGCGGTGAAGCAGATGAACGGCACCTTCTGCTCGATGGCCGTTTCGACGCCGCGCACGAAGCGCTCGCCGACCACGCTGCCCATGGAGCCGCCCATGAATTCGAACTCGAAGCAGGCCACGACCACGCTGATGCTGTGGACCGAGCCGCCCATGACGACCAGCGCATCGGTCTCGCCGGTGTTCTCGAGCGCTTCCTTGAGCCGCTCGGGGTATTTGCGGCTGTCCTTGAACTTGAGCGCATCGACCGGCAGCACTTCCTGGCCGAGCTCGTAGCGGCCTTCGGCGTCGAGGAAGGCGTCGAGCCGTGCGCGGGCGCCGATGCGGTGGTGATGGCTGCAGCTCGGGCAGACATTCTGGTTGTGCTCGAGGTCGGTCTTGTAGAGAACGGTCTCGCAGGCGGGGCATTTGATCCACAGGCCCTCGGGCACCTGGCGGCGCTCCGACGGGTCGGTTTGTGCGATCTTGGCGGGTAGCAGTTTTTCAAGCCAGCTCATAGGACTCCGAATTTTTCAGGAAGGATGCCTTCCTGACGATTAGCTCCCCTCTCCCGCGTGCGGGAGAGGGGCTGGGGGTGAGGGGCAGCGTGATTATCGGCCAGCCGCGTTCTTGGGGGTAGCCGCCGGCAGCGCGTCCAGCGCTTCGCGGATGCCGGCCAGGAATTCGCGCACCGCGGGCACCACCTTTTCGCGCGGCTGTCCGTCGATCAGCTGGATGATCTTGGTGCCGATCACGACCGCATCGGCGGCCGAACCCACGGCCTGGGCCGTGCGCGCGTCGCGGATGCCGAAGCCCACGCCCACCGGAATGCTCACATGCTCGCGGATGCGCGGGATCATCTGGCCGACCGCTTCGGTGTCCAGGTGGCCGGCGCCCGTGACGCCCTTGAGCGACACGTAGTAGACATAGCCGCTCGCGATGCGCGCGACCTGTGCCATGCGTTCGCTGGTGCTCGTGGGGGCCAGGAGGAAGATCAGGTCGATGCCCGCGGCCTTGAGCTCGGCGGCGAAGTCCTCGCACTCCTCGGGCGGGTAGTCGACCACCAAGAGGCCGTCGACGCCTGCGGCCGACGCATCGCGGATGAAGGCCTTCTTGCCATGCACGAGGTCGTAGCGTTCGACCGGATTCGCATAGCCCATCAGCACCACGGGCGTCGTCGCGTCCTTCTGGCGGAAGGCGGCCACCATGGCGAGCACCTGCTTCATGCCAACGCCCAGGGCCAGCGCCGCTTCGCCGGCTTTCTGGATCACAGGACCGTCGGCCATCGGATCGGAAAACGGCACGCCGAGCTCGATCACGTCGGCACCCGCCTCGACCATGCCGTGCATCAGTTCGGGCGTGATGTCGGCGAAGGGGAAGCCGGCGGTGACGTAGGGAATCAGGGCGCGGCGGCCGTCTTTTTTCAGCGCGTCGAAAGTGGCGGCAATGCGGCTCGTGCGGCTCATCACTTGCCTCCCTTCACGCTCAGGCCGCGCATCGAGGGCCGGTCGTAGAAGTCGACGCCCGAGAGGTCGGCCACAGTGCCGATGTCCTTGTCGCCGCGCCCCGAGAGGTTCACGAGGATCGACTGGTCCGACCGCATGGTCTTCGCGAGCTTCATGGCGTAGGCCACGGCGTGGCTCGATTCGAGGGCCGGAATGATGCCCTCGGTGCGGCACAGGTAGTGAAAGGCTTCGAGCGCTTCGGTGTCGGTGATGCCGACGTACTCGGCGCGGCCGATGTCGGCCAGGTACGCGTGCTCCGGGCCCACGCCCGGGTAGTCGAGGCCCGCGCTGATGCTATGCGTTTCGGTGATCTGGCCGTCCTCGTTCTGCAGCAGGTAGGTGCGGTTGCCGTGCAGCACGCCCGGGCTGCCGCGCAGGATGGACGCCGAGTGCTTGCCGCTGTCGAGCCCTTCGCCCGCGGCCTCCACGCCGATGAGCCGGGTGCTGGCGAACGGAATGTAGGGATGGAAGATGCCCATCGCGTTGCTGCCGCCGCCCACGCAGGCCACCACCACGTCGGGCTGCCGGCCTTCGGCCTCGCCGGTGATGCCCTGGGCCGCGAGCATGGCGGGCATCTGGTCGATGCACTCCGTACCGATCACGCTCTGGAAGTCGCGCACCATGGTCGGGTAGGGGTGCGGGCCGGCCACGGTGCCGATGATGTAGAAGGTGTTCTCCACGTTCGTGACCCAGTCGCGCATCGCCTCGTTGAGCGCGTCCTTCAGCGTCTTGCTGCCCGACTCCACCGGCACCACGGTGGCCCCGAGCAGGTTCATGCGGTAGACGTTGGGGCTCTGGCGCTTCACGTCCTGGCTGCCCATGTAGACCACGCATTCGAGGCCGTAGCGCGCGCAGATGGTGGCGGTGGCCACGCCGTGCTGGCCGGCGCCGGTTTCGGCGATCACGCGGGGCTTGCCCATGCGGCGCGCGAGCATCGCCTGGCCGATCACGTTGTTGATCTTGTGCGCGCCGGTGTGGTTGAGGTCTTCGCGCTTCAGGTAGATCTGGGCGCCGCCCATCTCGCGGCTGGTGCGCGCGGCGTGGTAGACCGGCGAGGGCCGGCCGACGAAGTGCTTCAGCTCGTAGTGGAATTCGGCGAGGAACGCCGGATCGTCCTTGAACTTGGCGTACGCGTCGCGCAGCTCGTTGATCGCATGGGTGAGCGTTTCGCTCGCGAAGGTGCCGCCGTAGTTGCCGAAGTGGCCGGTGGCGTCGGGTTGCTGGTAGTTGCTTTGCATGGTTCTCGATCGTTGGGCCGCAGCCCGAAAATCACGATCGGGTGCGGCGGCTAACTGGAGAAGGACGCGTCGGCAGCTCTGACTGCCGCGACGAATTGCCGGATCTTTTCGGCATCCTTCAGGCCCTTGTTCCCGGGACCGTCGATTTCGACACCCGAGCTCACATCAACGGACAGCGTCTTGCAGCGCGTCCGCAGGATGCGAATGCCATCGCTCACGTTTGCAGGTGTGAGCCCACCACTCAAGACGAGGTGAGCGTCGACGGCGGGTGGAAGAAGTGACCAATCGAATGCCTTGCCGCCACCGCCATAACCTTCGACATGCGCGTCGAGCAGGATGGCCTGGGCGTGGGAGTAATCGGACGCGTATTTTACGAGGTCGAAGCCGGCTCCGGCGGCGCCCAGTGGAATACGGGCTGCGCGCATGTAGCGGAAGCGGCCCGGGCCGGTGGCCTGCTCGCACTGTTCGGGCGTTTCTTCGCCGTGGAACTGGGCGATGGACCCCTTCGCGCGTGCGAGCGATGCGATGACATCCAGAGCGTTTTCATTGACGAACAGCAGCACGGGCGTCACGAAAGGCGGCAGGCGCGAGGCCAGCTGGGCGGCGCGTTCGGCCGTGACGGCGCGGGGACTGGCGGCGTAGCGCACGAAACCGACGGCGTCGGCGCCGGCCTCGACCGCCGCATCCACATCGGCCTCACGCGTGAGGCCGCAGATCTTGATGCGGGTGCGGGGAGCGGCAGTCATGGCGGCCCATCATACGGAGCGCCGCCGGCCTGCAGCGTGGCCTCGGCCGGCAGACCCCACTTGGCGTCGTACAACGGCCCGAGAAAATACAGCCCCTCTGCGGAAAAGGTGGGCGCGGCCACCTTGCGGCTGCGCGCCTCGAGCACGTCGGTGATCCATTCGGGACGCTCGTCGCCGCGGCCGATGCGCACCAGGCAGCCCATCAGGTTGCGGATCATGTGGTGCAGGAACGCGTCGGCCTCGAACTCGAAGTGCCAGCGGCAGCGGTCGCCGCTGCCATGGCGCGTGATCTCGATGCGGCGCAGATCCTTGACCGGCGAGCGCGCCTGGCAGGCCGAGGCGCGGAAGGAGCTGAAGTCGTGCCTGCCCACCAGCAGGGCGGCGGCGGTGCGCATCGCATCGCCGTCGAGCGCATGCATCGACCAGCCGACCCGGCCCGAATCCAGGCTGGGCCGCACCGGCGATTGCGACAGCACGTAGAGATAGCGCCGCGCCAGTGCGCTGGCGCGGCAATGGAATTCGTCGGGCACCGGCTGGGCCCACTGCACGGCGATGTCGTCCGGCAGGAAGCGGTTGGTGCCGCGCATCCAGGAGAAGGGCTCGCGTTCGACGCTGGTGTCGAAGTGCACCACCTGCATCAGCGCATGCACGCCGGCGTCGGTGCGGCCGGCGCACAGCGTGCCGATGGGCTGCGCCGCGAACTTGGCGAGCGCGGCTTCCAGCTTGTCCTGCACCGTGCGGCCCGAGCGCTGGCTTTGCCAGCCCTCGTACGCCTGGCCGTTGTAGCGGATGCCTAGCGCCAGCCTCACGAATTCAAGAACAGGGGAAGAAGCCGCTCAGCGCAGTTCGGCGAGCAATTGCCTCGCCTGCGACTTGAGGTCGCCAGCGCTTTCAGCCTCGACTTCCTCGACCAGCGAGCGGGCACCTTCCACGTCGCCGATGGCTTGCAGTTCGCGCGCCAGCGACAGCTTGACGGCATGGGGGCTGTCTTCGTCGTCGTCGTCCTGTGCGGCCGCAGCGGGCCTTGCGGCTTCGGTGGTGCCGGCCACCGGGCGGGCAGGAAGGCCGGCCAGCGCGCTCATGTCGAATTCGATGAAGCCCGAGTCCGCGGGCAGGTTGCCGCGTAGCCCGGCCGGGCGGGTGTTGGCATCGGCCTCGCCCAGCGCGCCGGGGCGGGTGATCGGCGACAGCGCTCCGGGGGCGGTGTCGAAGTCGTTTTCCAGATCGGCCGGTGCGGTGGGCGCATGTGCATGGCCGTTGGTCAGCGGTGCGCTGGCGGCGGGTGCATAGGCCGTCTTCGGCAGGCTGGCACTCACCGGGGCGGGAGCGGGTGCCGGCGGCTGGCTCAGGTCCAGATCGAAATCCAGTGGTGCAACCGAGGGCACGAAGGCCGGCGCGGCCGCCACGACCGGGGCGGGCGCGGGCGCTGCCACCGGGGCTGGCGCGGGTTTGGCCGCTGCCGTGGCAAGGGCGCCTGCAAAGGCGGCGCTCTCGGCCTGGGTCACGCCTCGGGGTGCGCCCGATTCGTACAGCGGATTGCCTGGGTCGAGGTCCTTGCCCATTTCGACCACGCGGTTCCAATCGGTGCCCATGCCGTTGGTCAGCTTGTGCACTTCGGTCGCAAGGCCTTCATACGCTCGGACGTCGCGGCGCTTGGCATGGATCTCGAGCAGCTTGAGATGGATGGCCGTGCGGTCCGGATTCACGCGCAGGGCCTCGCGGAGGATTTCCTCGGCTTGCAGGTCGCGGCCATAGGCAAGGTACACGTCCGCTTCGGCCACGGGGTCGACGTCGCCCGCGTCGAGCTGGCTCGGCGAATACGACAGCGACGACACGGTGGAATCGCCGCGGTGCTTGGTGTCGACCGATTCGCCACCGCTGGCGCCGAAGAAGGAGTCTTTGGGGATGCGGCTTTCGAGAAACACGCTTTCGCTCATTTCTTCGCGCCGGCGGCCCAGAACACGGTAAAGCAGGAAGCCGACCAGCAAGGCGATCAGCGCTGCGCCGCCGAGCATCAGCGGGTTGTCCATCAGTTCTTCGAAGAAACCGCGTTCAACCGGGGGCGGCGGAGGCGCTGCCTTGACGACCGGCTTGGGAGCCGGCGCCGGCGCGGCGGCCGCGGCACTTGCCGCCGCTGCGGGAGCGGCCGGTGCGACTTCGGACGTCGCAGCAGGGGCCGACTCGGCCGCCGGGGCGGCGGGAGCAGCTGCGGCCGGCACTGCTGCAGCAGGCGCGGGAGTCGCTGCCGCTGGTGCCGAAGTGGCGGCGGGCGTTGTGGCGGGGACGACGGGCGTCGTGGCGGGAGCTGCAGGAGCCGCAGCCGGCGCGGGCGCGGCGGCTGCTGGCGCCGGACTGGCCGGTGCAGTGGTGGCAGCGACGCCCGGATTGGGAACGGAAATGCCGGGGGCTGCCGGGGCGGGCGCCGCCGAGCCAGCGGCTGGCGCCGCCGAACCGGTGGCTGCCTTGAGCTTGGCCAGTTCGTTGATGTTCTTCGACAGCTCGGCAACGCGGTTGTTGCTGTCCTGCGCCTGGCGGGTTTGCGCGACCTTTTCATCGGCAGCGCGGGCCGTTGCGCTGCCTTGCGCGATCGTCAGCTTGTCGGGCGCGCTTGCCGCGGCATTGCGATCCTCGACGTTGGCCTGCAGCTTGCCGGAAGCCTTGCGGCCGGCCGCGGCCACGTTCGACGTGGGCGCATTCTCGGCCAGACGCTGGCGGTAGGCGCCGAAGTCGCGGCTCTGCGCCGTGAGGGTGCGCCGCGCTTCCGCGGCAGGGATCGCGCCGGCTTCGGCGGCACCCGGCAGGTCGAGCACTGCGCCGGCCTTCATGCGGTTGACGTTGCCGCCCACGAAAGCATCGGGATTGGCCAGCAGGAGCGCCACCAGCATCTGGTCGAGCGAGATCTCGGCGGGCTTGTGGGCCCCGGCGATCTTGCTGGCGGTATCGCCGCGCTGGACCGTGACTTGTTCCCCGCCGCCGGCCGGACGAGCCGGCACAGCGGCGCCGGGCGCTTGCGGTGCGGCAGCAGCGGGCGCTGGCGCTGCGGGAGCGGTCGCCGGTGCGACGGGTGCGACCGGTGCGCGCTCGCGGCGTGCGCGGGCTGCGGCAGCGCCCGGGCGCTCTGCAGGCGGCGTGCTGACCTGCGGCGTGGCGGGCGCGATGGGCGCGCTCGGTGCCGCCTGGCGCGTGACCGGCGGATCGAGCAGCACCGTGTAGTCGCGCACCATGCGGCCCGACGAACCGTTGGCTTCGAGCAGCAGGTCGACGAAGGGATCGTTGAGTGGACGGCTGCCCGTCAGCCGGACGACATACTGGCCTCCGGCGCGGCGCTGCAGCGTTGCCTTGACGTCTCTCAACGCGTCGTTGTAAGGAACGCCCGCGTTCTTGAAGGCGTCGGCGCTGGCGACGTTGATCTTCAGGCTGTCCGCCTCGGCGGCGGCCATTTCGGTCACGTCGATCTCGGCGCGAAGCGGTTCGCCCAGTGCCGATTGCACCTTCAACTGTCCCAGCGCGAAGGCGCTGGCGTTGGTGCTTGCAATACCCAGGACCACGGCGACGGCCGTACCCAGAACGGAAAGGCGAAGACCGTTCAAGGGCAGGGAAGGGCGAGCGGCCGATGGGCGGGCCGCGGGCAACAGATGTCTTGTCATGCTGATAGGGGCGGCTCAGGCCCAGAATTTGTAAGAGGACGTTAGCATCATCACCGGGTACTGACAAGGCAATGCGCCTGTTCTACCCAGTGCGCGCATACTTACGCACACATTTTGTGTTGCCAAATGGCAACACTTGTGGTCTGTGGAGAGCCTGCGCGTCCCCATCAAGCTTCGAGCAGGATGCGCAGCATGCGGCGCAGCGGTTCGGCCGCGCCCCACAGCAGCTGGTCGCCGATGGTGAAGGCGCCGACGTATTCGGGGCCCATCGCCAGCTTGCGGATGCGGCCGACCGGGATGTTCATGGTGCCCGTCACGGCCACCGGCGTCAGGTCCTTCAGGGTCGCTTCGCGGGTGTTCGGCACCACGCTCGCCCATGGATTGTCCGCTGCGATCAGCGCTTCGATGTCGGCAACCGGCACGTCCTTCTTGAGCTTGAAGGTCAGCGCCTGGCTGTGGCAGCGCATCGCGCCGATGCGCACGCAGAAGCCGTCGACCGGCACGGCGGCGGTGCCGAAGCCCGCGCCCTGGCCGAGGATCTTGTTGGTTTCGGCGCCGGCCTTCCACTCTTCCTTGGACATTCCGTCGCCCAGATCCTTGTCGATCCAGGGGATCAGCGAGCCGCCCAGCGGCGCGCCGAAGTTGGTGGTTTCAGCCGCGCTCAGGTTCTGCTGCCTGTGCAGCACCTTGCGGTCGATCTCGAGGATGGCCGACTTGGGGTCGTCCAGCAGCGCGCGCACTTCGGCGTTGAGGGTGCCGAACTGGGTCAGCAGCTCGCGCATGTGCTGCGCGCCGCCGCCCGAAGCCGCCTGGTAGGTCATGCTGGTCATCCACTCGACCAGACCAGCCTTGTAGAGGGCGCCCACGCCCATCAGCATGCAGCTGACGGTGCAATTGCCGCCGATCCAGTTCTTGCCACCATTGGTGAGCGCGTTCTGGATCACCGGCAGGTTGACGGGGTCAAGCACGATGACCGCGTCGTCGTTCATGCGCAGGGTGGAGGCGGCATCGATCCAGTGGCCATTCCAGCCGGCGGCGCGCAGCTTGGGGAACACCTCGCTGGTGTAGTCGCCGCCCTGGCAGGTGATGACGATGTCGCACTTCTTCAGCGCTTCGATGTCGTTCGCATCCTTCAGCGCGGTCTCGTTCCTGGCCATGGCCGGGGCCTTGCCGCCGGCGTTGGAGGTCGAGAAGAAGACCGGCTCGATGAGGCCGAAGTCGCCCTCGGCCTGCATGCGGTCCATCAGGACCGAGCCGACCATGCCGCGCCAGCCCACGAGGCCGACCAGAGGTTGATTGGATGCGTTCGCCATTTCAGTTTGCCCTTGTAAAAAGAAAGTTGTCTTTTTTGCCCCCGACTCGTCGAGCCGGGGAGGGGCGTGACGAAGCGGGCTGCGGTTAGCCGGTAATCGTCTTTTTGGTGATTGCTGCAACAACCGCGTCGCCCATTTCGCGGGTGCCGACGCGCTTCGTGCCTTCCGACCAGATGTCACCGGTGCGCAGCCCGGAGGCGAGCACATGCTTGACTGCCGACTCGATCCGGTCGGCAGCTTCGGCTTGGTTCAGTGAAAAACGGAGCATCATGGCAGCGGACAGTATTGTAGCCAATGGATTGGCCACCCCTTTGCCGGCAATGTCGGGCGCGCTGCCGTGGCTCGGTTCGTACAGGCCCTGGTTGCTCGAATTGAGCGACGCCGAGGGCAGCATGCCGATGGAGCCGGTGAGCATGGCGGCCTCGTCCGAGAGGATGTCGCCGAACATGTTGCCGGTGACGATCACGTCGAACTTCTTGGGCGCCTTCACGAGCTGCATGGCCGCGTTGTCAACGTACATGTGGTCGAGTTCGACGTCCGGATAGTCCTTGTGCACCTCGGTCACGATGTCCTTCCAGAACTGGAAGGTCTCCAGCACGTTGGCCTTGTCGACGCTGGTCACGCGCTTGCTGCGCTTGCGTGCGGCCTCGAAGGCCACGCGGGCGATGCGCTCGACCTCGGGGCGCGAATAGCGCATGGTGTCGAAAGCCTCTTCGGCACCCGGAAAATGCCCGTCCACCGCGGTGCGGCGTCCGCGCGGTTGGCCGAAGTAGATGTCGCCGGTCAGCTCGCGGATGATCAGGATGTCGAGGCCCGAGATCAGCTCGGGCTTGAGGCTCGATGCGTCCACCAACTGCTCGTAGCAGATGGCCGGACGGAAGTTGGCGAACAGGCCCAGGTTCTTGCGCAGGCCAAGAATGGCCTGCTCCGGCCGCAGCGGCCGGTCGAGCTTGTCGTACTTCCAGTCGCCGACCGCGCCGAACAGCACCGCGTCGGCTTCCTTGGCGAGCTTGAGCGTGGCTTCGGGCAGCGGATGGCCGTGCGCCTCGTAGGCCGCGCCGCCGACCAGGGCGGTTTCCATCTCGAAATTCAGGTCGAGCGCGTCGAGCACGCGAATGGCTTCGGCGACGATTTCGGTGCCGATGCCGTCACCCGGGAGAACTGCGATTTTCATGATTTGGTCTGAGGTTGAAAACGGAAATGCGGATGGCGTTCAGGCAATCATCGTGTGCGCGAGCCAGGGCTTCTGCGCCAGCCGCTCGGCCTCGAAGGCCTTGATCTTGTCCTTGTGGCGCAGCGTCAGGCCGATGTCGTCCAGCCCGTTGATCAGGCAGTACTTGCGGAAGGCCTGCACGTCGAACGCGAACTCGCCGCCATCGGGCTTCACGACCACCTGGCGCTCCAGGTCGATGGTCAGCGAATAGCCCGGGAAGGCGAAGGCCTCGTCGAACAACTGGGAGACCTGCGCTTCGGGCAGCACGATCGGCAGCAGGCCGTTCTTGAAGCTGTTGTTGAAGAAGATGTCGGCATAGCTCGGCGCGATGATCGCGCGAAAGCCGTACTGGTCGAGCGCCCACGGCGCATGCTCGCGCGACGAGCCGCAGCCGAAGTTCTTGCGCGCCAGCAGGATCGATGCGCCGGCGTAGCGCGGCTGGTTCAGCACGAAGTCGGGATTCGGCTTGCGGCTGGCCGGGTCCTGGCCCGGAAAGCCGGCGTCGAGGTAGCGCCATTCGTCGAACAGGTTCACGCCGAAGCCGGTCTTCTTGATCGACTTCAGGAACTGCTTCGGAATGATCGCGTCGGTGTCGACGTTCTCGCGGTCCATCGGGGCCACGAGGCCCTTGTGCACGGTGAATTTCTGCATGTGAATCTCTCAGTGTTCAAGCGAAGGTACGCACGTCGACGAAGTGGCCGTGCACGGCGGCTGCCGCGGCCATGGCCGGGCTCACGAGGTGGGTGCGGCCGCCGGCGCCCTGGCGGCCTTCGAAGTTGCGGTTGCTGGTGGATGCGCAGCGTTCGCCGGGCTCCAGGCGGTCGGCGTTCATCGCGAGGCACATCGAGCAGCCGGGCTCGCGCCATTCGAAGCCCGCGGCCTTGAAGATCAGATCGAGCCCTTCGCGCTCGGCCTGTTCCTTCACCACGCCCGAGCCGGGCACCACCATCGCGAGCTTCACGTTCTTCGCGACCTTCTGGCCGAGCTTCTTCACCACGGCCGCGGCTTCGCGCATGTCCTCGATGCGGCTGTTGGTGCACGAGCCGATGAACACCTTGTCGACGAAGATGTCGTTCATCGCCTTGTTCGGCTCCAGGCCCATGTAGACCAGCGCGCGCTCGATGGCGCCGCGCTTGCTCGCGTCCTTTTCCTTCTCGGGATCGGGCACGCGGCCGTTGATGTCGACCACCATCTCGGGCGAGGTGCCCCACGTAACCTGCGGGGGAATCTGCGCAGCGTCGAGTTCGACCACGACGTCGAAGCTTGCGTCCGGATCGGACTGCAGCGTGCGCCAGTAGCTCACCGCCTGGTCCCATTCCACGCCGGTGGGCGCGAGCGGGCGGCCCTTGACATAGCTGATGGTCTTTTCGTCCACCGCCACCAGCCCGGCGCGCGCACCGGCCTCGATGGCCATGTTGCAGACCGTCATGCGGCCTTCCATGCTGAGGTCGCGGATGGCCGAGCCCGCGAATTCGATGGTGTAGCCCGTGCCGCCGGCCGTGCCGATCTTGCCGATGATCGCCAGCACGATGTCCTTGGCGGTGCAGCCGAGCGGCAGCTTGCCGTCGACCTTCACGAGCATGTTCTTGGCCTTCTTGCCGAGCAGCGTCTGCGTGGCCATGACGTGCTCGACCTCGCTGGTGCCGATGCCGTGCGCCAGCGCGCCGAAAGCGCCGTGCGTGGAGGTGTGCGAGTCGCCGCAGACGACAGTCATGCCTGGCAGCGTGGCGCCCGATTCGGGGCCGATCACATGCACGATGCCCTGGCGCTTGCTCAGGAACGGAAAGAAGGCGGCTGCGCCGAATTCCGCAATGTTCTTGTCCAGCGTGGCGACCTGCTCCTTGCTGGTGGGGTCGGCAATGCCTTCGTAGCCGCGCTCCCAGCCGGTGGTGGGCGTGTTGTGGTCGGCCGTGGCCACCACCGAGCTGATGCGCCACAGCTTGCGGCCGGCCTCGCGCAGGCCCTCGAAAGCCTGCGGACTGGTCACTTCATGCACCAGGTGGCGGTCGATGTAGAGGATTGCGGTGCCGTCTTCCTCGGTGTGGACGACGTGTTCGTCCCAGATCTTGTCGTAGAGCGTGCGTGCCATGTCGTTCTCTTCTCTTGTCTTTCGTGGGGAGGTGAATTGTCTTGTGTTCTATGCGGCAAGCGGCTCGGCGGCATCGTGGGTGGCCGCCGGCGTGTGCAGATGGTTGACCAGCGTGCGCGCGGCCACCGGCAAGGTGGAGAAGTCGCGTGCCACCAGGCGGATCTCGCGCCTGGACCAGGCGTCGTTCAGCGCCACGCTGCGCAGGCGGCTGCCGATGCCTGCCTGCAGCAGTTCGAATGCGCGCTGCGGCATCACGCCGATGCCCAGCCCGTTGTCGATCATGCGGCACATGGCGTCGAGCCCGGTCACGTGGATGCGCAGCCTGACGCTGCGGCCCGCCTCGAGCGCGGCCTGGTGCATGGCCACGTAGATCGAGCTGTTGGTGTGCAGGCCGACGTGGTCGAAATCGAGCGAGGCGGCGAAGTCGATCGGCCCCTGCGTGGCCAGCGGGTGCCCGGCGGGCGCGATCAGCACGAGCCGGTCGTGGCGGTAGGGCAGCGTCTGCAGCTCGTTCGTGCCGTCGGGAATGTGGCAGATGCCGAGGTCGGCGGCGCCTTCCTGGACCGCGCGCACCACTTCGTTGCTCAGGTGCTCTTCGAGATCGATCTTGATCGCGTCGTGCGCGCGCGTGAAGGCGCCGAGATCCTCGGGAAGAAACTGCACGATGGCCGAGATGTTGGCATGCACGCGCACATGGCCGCGCACGCCCTCGGCGTATTCGCTGAGTTCGCCCTGCATCTTCTCGAGGCTGTAGAGCACCGAGCGCGCGTGGTGCAGCAGGCTCTCGCCCGCGGGAGAAAGATCGACGCCGCGCGCATGGCGATAGAGCAGGGTGGTGCCCAGGGTCGCTTCCAGGTCCGACAGCCGCTTGCTGATGGCCGATGCGGCAATGAATTCGCGTTCCGCCGCCCGCCCGATGCTGCCGAGTTCGCAAACGGCCACGAACAGCTGCAGCGACGTGAGGTCGATGCGCCGGGCGAAATTGCGTTCGGAAGAGGTCATACGGGTTCTGGCATCTCGTATGGAGATGGAGACCCGTATTTTCCCCTTGTTTTCAGGTCTGAGTCATCGCCATGCGCGATGACATTACTGTCGGCGCGCGATGAGCAAAAGAGGCGTCATTGACGCTTCTTGGAAGAATCCTCCATCTTTTCACCTGCCTTCTGCACGTCCTGGCCGGCTCCCCTCCAGGTGTTGCAACCCGACAGTGGCACGGCAAGAGTAAATGCGAGGGCGAACAATGCGACAAGCGTCTTCATGATGAAACTCCTTCGACTAAGTGCTTGCAGGCTATCGCCGACTTCCCGGCGCCGCATGTCAGCCAAGACGCAAAAAAGCTGCCCGAGGGCAGCTTTTCCGGCATGAGCGCCAGCAGCGCGATCAGCGCTTGCCGATGGGCTGCACGTCGCGCTTGGGCGAGCCTTCGAACAGCTGGCGCGGGCGGCCGATCTTGTACTCGGGATCGCCGATCATTTCGTTCAGCTGGGCGATCCAGCCGACCGTGCGGGCCAGCGCGAAGACCGCCGTGAACAGCGGCACCGGGATGCCGATGGCGCGCTGCACGATGCCCGAATAGAAGTCGACGTTCGGATAGAGCTTGCGCGACACGAAGTACTCGTCTTCCAGCGCGATCTTTTCGAGTTCCTTGGCGAGCTTGAACAGCGGGTCCTGCTCCAGGCCCAGCTCGGTCAGCACCTCGTTGCAGGTTTCCTGCATCAGCTTGGCGCGCGGGTCGTAGTTCTTGTACACGCGGTGGCCGAAGCCCATGAGCTTGACGCTCGAGTTCTTGTCCTTGACCTTCTTGATGAACTCGCCGATCTTCTCGACGCCGCCTTCCTTCTGGATGTCGTAGAGCATGTTGAGCGCCGCTTCGTTGGCGCCGCCGTGGGCCGGGCCCCAGAGGCAGGCCACGCCGGCCGCAATGGCCGCGAAGGGGTTGGTGCCCGACGAGCCGCACAGGCGCACGGTCGAGGTGGAAGCGTTCTGCTCGTGGTCCGCGTGCAGGATGAAGATGCGGTCGAGCGCGCGCTCGAGCACCGGGTTCACCTTGTACTCCTCGCACGGCGTGGCGAACATCATGTGCAGGAAGTTGCCCGCATAGCTCAGGTCGTTCTTCGGGTACATGTACGGCTGGCCGATGGTGTACTTGTAGGCCATGGCCACCAGCGTGGGCATCTTCGCGATCAGGCGGATGGCGGCGATCTCGCGGTGCTCGGGATTGTTGATGTCCGTGCTGTCGTGATAGAAGGCCGACAGCGCGCCCACCAGGCCGGTCATGATGGCCATCGGATGCGCGTCGCGGCGGAAGCCGCGCAGGAAGAACTGCATCTGCTCGTTGACCATCGTGTGGTTGGTCACGAGCTTGGTGAAGTTGGTCTTTTCGGTCTGGCCCGGCAGTTCGCCATAGAGCAGCAGATGGCAGGTCTCGAGGAAGTCGCAGTTGGTGGCGAGCTGCTCGATGGGGTAGCCGCGGTACAGCAGCTCGCCCTTGTCGCCGTCGATGTAGGTGATGGCCGACTGGCATGCGGCGGTCGACATGAAACCCGGGTCATAGGTGAACATGCCGGTCTGCGCATAGAGCTTGCGGATGTCGATCACGTCGGGGCCGACGGTGCCCTTGTAGATCGGCAGTTCGACGCTGTCTCCGCCGTTGCTGAACGACAGCGTGGCCTTGGTATCGGAAGCTTTCATTTCGGGTTTCTTTCAGGAGGAGTATTCAGGAGGGCGAAGAGGAAACGGAGGTGGCGGGACGCTGCGCGCCGTCGGTGCGCATCAACTGCAGCAACTCGACCACCTCGGCCCCGGCCCATGCGGGCTCGGGCTCCTTTCTTCGCAGGAGAAGATCGAGGAGATCGTTGTCCGACAGGTCCATCAATGTCTCCATCGCTCCCGCCTGGCCAACGGTCATGCGGGATTCGTGCCGCTCGAAGAAGCGGGCGATGAACAGGTCGTTCTCGAGCAGGCCGCGCCGGCAGCGCCATTTCAGCTTGCTCAGCGCGCGTTCGCTGATCGCGTCGGTGCCGGACGTGTTGGCCATGTTTTTTCAGATGGCGCGACGCACCATCAGTTCCTTGATCTTGCCGATGGCTTTGGTGGGGTTCAGGTTCTTCGGGCACACGTCGACGCAGTTCATGATCGTGTGGCAGCGGAACAGGCGGTACGGGTCTTCGAGGTTGTCCAGGCGTTCGGCGGTGGCTTCGTCGCGGCTGTCGGCGATGAAGCGGTAGGCCTGCAGCAGGCCGGCCGGGCCTACGAACTTGTCGGGGTTCCACCAGAAGCTCGGGCAGCTGGTGGAGCAGCTCGCGCACAGGATGCACTCGTACAGGCCGTTGAGCTCGTCGCGCTCTTCGGGCGACTGCAGGCGCTCCTTTTCGGGCGGCACGTTGTCGTTCTGCAGGTACGGCTTGATCGAGTTGTACTGCTTGAAGAACTGCGTCATGTCGACGATCAGGTCGCGGATGACGGGCAGGCCCGGCAGCGGCTTCAGCACGATCGTGCCCTTGAGCGTAAGCATGTTGGTCAGGCAGGCGAGGCCGTTCTTGCCGTTGATGTTCATCGCGTCGGAGCCGCAGACGCCTTCGCGGCACGAGCGGCGGAACGACAGCGTCGGATCTTGCGCCTTGAGCTTCATGAGGGCGTCGAGCAGCATGCGTTCGTGGCCGTCGAGTTCGATCTCGATCGTCTGCATGTAGGGCTTGGCGTCCTTGTCCGGGTCGTAGCGGTAGATCTGGAATGTGCGCTTCATCGTGAAACCTTGTGATGTTGTTCTTGCTTGCTTAGAACGTACGGACCTTGGGAGGAACGGAGTCGACCGTCAGCGGCTTGAGATTGACCGGCTTGTAGGAAAGGCGGTTGTCCTGGCTGTACCAGAGCGTGTGCTTCATCCAGTTGGCGTCGTCGCGGCCGAGCGGCGCGACCGGGTCGTCGGCCGGGCGTTCGTAGTCTTCGACCGTGTGCGCGCCGCGGCATTCCTTGCGGGCGGCCGCGGAAACCATCGTGGCCTGCGCCACTTCGATCAGGTTGTCGACTTCCAGCGCCTCGATGCGCGCGGTGTTGAACACCTTGGACTTGTCCTTCAGGCCGATGGCGTTGACGCGCTCGCGCACCGCGGCGATCTTGACCACGCCTTCGTCCATCGAGGCCTGCTTGCGGAACACGGCAGCGTGCTGCTGCATGACGGCGCGGATTTCGCCGGCCACGTCCTGTGCGTATTCGCCCTCGGTGGCTGCCTCGAGGCGGTTCAGGCGCTCCAGCGTGCGGTCGGCGGCATCGGCCGGCAGCGCCTTGTGCTCCTTCAGCTTGTCGTTGAACTCGACGATGTGGTTGCCGGCCGCGCGGCCGAACACCAGCAGGTCGAGCAGCGAATTGGTGCCCAGGCGGTTGGCGCCGTGCACGCTCACGCAGGAGCATTCGCCCACCGCATAGAGGCCGTTCACCACGGCGCTGTTCTGGTCGCCCTGCTGCACCACGACCTGGCCGTTGATGTTGGTCGGGATGCCGCCCATCTGGTAGTGGATGGTCGGCACCACGGGAATCGGCTCCTTGGTGATGTCGACGTTGGCGAAGTTCACGCCGATCTCGTACACCGAGGGCAGGCGCTTGTGGATGGTCTCGGCACCGAGGTGGTCGAGCTTCAGCAGCACGTAATCCTTGTTGGGACCGCAGCCGCGGCCTTCCTTGATTTCCTGGTCCATCGAGCGCGAGACGAAGTCGCGCGGTGCCAGGTCCTTCAGCGTGGGCGCATAGCGCTCCATGAAGCGTTCGCCGTTGCTGTTGAGCAGGATCGCGCCCTCGCCGCGGCAGCCTTCGGTCAGCAGCACGCCGGCGCCGGCCACGCCGGTCGGATGGAACTGCCAGAACTCCATGTCCTGCAGCGGAATGCCCGAACGCGCGGCCATGCCCAGGCCGTCGCCGGTGTTGATGAAGGCGTTGGTCGAGGCCTGGAAGATGCGGCCCGCGCCGCCGGTGGCCAGCAGCACGGTCTTGGCCTGCAGGATGTGCAGGTCGCCGGTTTCCATTTCGAGCGCGGTCACGCCGACCACGTCGCCTTCGGCGTCGCGGATCAGGTCGAGCGCCATCCACTCGACGAAGAACTGGGTGCGGGCTTCGACGTTCTTCTGGTAGAGCGTGTGCAGCATCGCGTGGCCGGTGCGGTCGGCCGCGGCGCAGGCGCGCTGCACGGGCTTCTCGCCGTAGTTGGCGGTGTGGCCGCCGAACGGACGCTGGTAGATGGTGCCGTCGGGGTTGCGGTCGAAGGGCATGCCGAAGTGTTCGAGCTCGTACACCACCTTGGGTGCTTCGCGGCACATGAACTCGATCGCGTCCTGGTCGCCGAGCCAGTCGGAACCCTTGATCGTGTCGTAGAAGTGGTAGTGCCAGTTGTCCTCGCTCATGTTGCCGAGCGATGCGCCCACGCCGCCTTGCGCGGCGACGGTGTGCGAACGGGTGGGGAACACCTTGGAGAGCACGGCCACGTTGAGGCCGGCACGGGCCAGTTGCAGCGAGGCGCGCATGCCGGAGCCGCCGGCGCCGACGATCACGACGTCGAACTTGCGCTTGGTGATTTGTTCTTTTGTGTAGGTCATGGTGGGGATGTCAGGTCAGATCTTCCAAAGCACTTGAATGGCCCAACCCGCACAACCGACAAGCCAGACGATGGTGAAAATTTGCAGGCCGAGGCGGATGCCGACGGGCTGGACGTAGTCCATCCACACGTCGCGCATGCCCACCCACACGTGATAGAGCAGGGCAGCGATCACGGAGAAGGTCAGCACCTTCATCCACTGCGCGGCGAAGATGCCGGCCCAGAGGTCGTAGCCGATGGGGCCGCGCGAGAAGATCAGCTGCGCGAGCAGGATGATCGTGAAGAGCGCCATCAGGCCGCCCGTGATGCGCTGGCTGAGCCAGTCGCGCAAACCGTAATGTGCGCCGACGACGATGCGCTTGGAGCCGTAATTCACAGACATGGGGGGCTCCTTCTCAGTACAGGCCGAACAGCTTGGCGCCGAGCACCACGGTGAGCAGGATGCTCAGGACCAGCGTGACCAGGGCCGAGCTGTGGCCGAACTCCTTGGTGACGGCGGCGTGGCTCACGTCCATCCAGAGATGGCGCAGGCCGGCGATGAAGTGGTGCAGGTAGGCCCAGATCAACGCGAGCGCGACCAGCTTGACGAACCAGCCCGGAACGAAACCAAGGCCGCTGTTGAAGGCGGCCTTGAATCTGGCGAAGGAGTAATCGGATGAAAGCGAGGTGTCGAACATCCAGATGATGAACGGCAGCAGCAGGAACATCAGTACGCCGCTGACGCGGTGCAGGATCGACACGATGCCGGCCGGCGGCAGCCGATAAGTCGTGAGATCGGTGAAGGCATTGATGTTCCGGAATTCGCGACGCGGTGGCCGGGGAGGAGTTGCAAGCTCTGTCATTGGGGGAGGCTTTCGTGGCTTGGTGGCTTGTTCTGAGAGCGAACGCTTTTGTTTCTTCTGGGGGGAATGCAAACAACGCAAAATTCTATTGCAATGCACCATTGCATGGCGGAGGGGCCCGTGTCGGCGCAGCGCTGCAGTCGGATGCTGGCGGGTTCGCGGCGTGCTGCGCCCGCGTTTTTGGCGCTGCAATGCAGTGGGGTCGTGATGCCATCTGGATTGCGCAATCAACCGAGCTGGTTGCGGTAGTGGTGGGTGTCGGTGCGGTACAGGCCGCGGCGCAATTCCATCGGCATGTCGTGGTACGTGTGGGCCAGGCGCTCCACGCTGAGCAAGGGCATCTGCAGCGACACGTCGAGCAGCGCCGCCTGGTCCGCATCGGGCAGCACCGCACGGATCTTTTCTTCCGCGCGCACCATGCGCACGCCGAATTCGGTTTCGAACATGGCGTACATCGGGCCCGGCCAGGCCCGCAGCCGCTCGGCGGTCAGGCCCTTGAACGGCGCGCCGGGGAGCCAGAGATCTTCGAGGATGGTGGGCACGCCCCCATAGGCGAGCACGCGCCGCACCTGCAGCACCGCGTCGCCCGTGCGCAGGCCCAGTGCGCGCGCCACGTCGGCCGAGGCGCGCTGGCGGCGGCAATCGACGATGGTGCGCTCGGCGGGGCCTTCGGTGCTCGGGGAGCCGGCATCCGGCACCAGCTTGAGGAAGCGGTATTGAACGTGCTGCTCGGCATGCGTGGCGACGAAGGTGCCCTTGCCCTGGCGCCGCACCACGAGGTTTTCGGCCGCCAGTTCGTCGATGGCCTTGCGCACCGTGCCCTGGCTCACGCGGTAGCGCACCGCAAGATCCATCTCGCTCGGAATCGGCTCGCCGGGCTTCCACTCGCCGGCCTGCAGGCTCTGCAGGATCAGTGTCTTGATCTGCTGATAGAGCGGGCTGAAGGAGGGCGTCGCGGAATCTTCGAGGACGGTGGAGGCATTCATGGCAGCGATGGGGTGCGCCGTGGCGGAACCTCGAAGCATATCTTATATAAGACATAAGACGAGGCTCGTCGAATCGGCTTAAAATGCGGGCCGGCCTGCGCCGCGGGAAGGATTCCCGCCCTGCAGGACCATCGGCGCCCCGCGCGTCCGCCGATACCGTTTTTCACCATCTTCTGGAGTCTTCCCATGAGCAAAAAACCCGTCCGCGTTGCCGTCACCGGTGCCGCCGGCCAAATCGGTTACGCCCTGTTGTTCCGTATCGCTTCCGGCGAAATGCTCGGCAAGGACCAGCCGGTCATCCTGCAACTTCTCGAGATCCCCGACGAGAAGGCCCAGAAGGCGCTCAAGGGCGTGATGATGGAGCTCGACGACTGCGCCTTCCCGCTCTTGGCCGGCATGGAAGCCCATGGCGATCCGATGACCGCCTTCAAGGATGTCGACTACGCGCTGCTGGTCGGTTCGCGTCCGCGCGGCCCGGGCATGGAGCGCGCCGAGCTGCTGGCCGTCAACGGCGCCATCTTCACGGCGCAGGGCAAGGCACTCAACGCCGTGGCCAGCCGCAACGTCAAGGTGCTGGTGGTCGGCAACCCGGCCAACACCAACGCCTACATCGCGATGAAGAGCGCACCGGACCTGCCGCGCAAGAACTTCACCGCCATGCTGCGCCTGGACCACAACCGCGCCGCCAGCCAGATCGCCGCCAAGACCGGCAAGCCCGTGGCCGATATCGAGAAGCTCACCGTCTGGGGCAACCACTCGCCCACGATGTACGCCGACTACCGCTTTGCCACCATCAAGGGCGAAAGCGTTGCCAAGCTGATCAACGACCAGGAATGGAACGCCAACACCTTCCTGCCGACCGTCGGCAAGCGCGGCGCAGCCATCATCGAAGCACGCGGCCTGTCGTCGGCTGCCTCGGCCGCCAACGCCGCCATCGATCACATGCGCGACTGGGCCCTGGGCACCAACGGCAAGTGGGTCACCATGGGCATTCCGTCGGATGGCCAGTACGGCATTCCGAAGGACACGATGTTCGGCTTCCCGGTCACCTGTGAAAACGGCGAGTACAAGCTGGTCGAAGGCCTGGAAATCGACGCCTTCAGCCAGGAACGCATCAACAAGACGCTGGAAGAGCTGCAAGGCGAACAAGCCGGCGTTGCGCACCTGATCTAAGCAGGACCGGCCGACATGCTCGACTGGAACCCCGCGCTCTATCGTCGCTACGAGGACGAGCGCACCCGCCCCGCCCAGGAACTCCTGGCGCGGGTGCCGTTGTCCGAGGCGGCCCGCGTGGTCGACCTCGGCTGCGGGCCGGGCAACTCCACCGAACTGCTGGCCCACCGGTTCCCGCAGGCGCAAGTCACGGGGACCGACAACTCCGAAGCCATGCTGGCCAGCGCGCGTGAGCGCCTGCCGCAGGCGCGCTTCGAGTTGAGCGACATCGCGACCTGGGCGCCGCAAGACCAAGCGCCCGACCTCATTTATGCCAACGCGTCCCTGCAATGGGTGCCCGATCACGAAACGCTGATCCCGCGCTTGTTCGACGCGCTGGCCCCGGGTGGCGTGCTCGCCATCCAGATGCCCGACAACCGCCAGGAGCCCACGCACCGCCTGATGCGCGCGCTGGCGGCCGAAGCGCCCTGGGCCGAGCCCATCGGCGATGCCGACAAGCTGCGCACCCAGTTGCTGCCGCTCGGCGGCTACTACGACCTGCTGGCGCCGAAGGCGGCCAATGTCGATGTCTGGCACACGATTTATCAACACCGCATGGCCGATGCTGCATCCATCGTCGAATGGGTGCGCGGCACAGGCCTGAAGCCCTTCGTCGACCGGCTGCCGCCCGACCTCCAGGCCAGCTACCTCGTCGAATACGAACGCCGCGTGAACGAGGCCTATCCGGCGCGCACCGACGGCAAGCGGCTGCTCGCCTTCCCACGCATGTTCATCGTGGCGCAGAAAAAAGCATGACGAAAGCTGTCCACCCGGGTGAAGTGCTGCTCGGCGCGCAGGCCGGCGCCGTGACGCTGCCCGTCTGCGACCACTACAGCGGTGTCGAAGCGCGCATGAAGAAGAGCCTGGCGCTGCAGGCCGAGATGGCCGAGGAGTTCGGCGCCTGCGTGTTCGACGTGACCCTCGACTGCGAAGACGGCGCCCCCGTGGGCGGCGAGGCGGAGCATGCCGCGCTCGTGACCGAACTCGCATTGGGGGCCAGACCGGGTCTGCGGGTGGGCGTTCGTGTTCACCCTGTGGACCATCCCGCCTTCGCCGGCGACGTGGTCACCATTGCCGGCCGCGCCGGCCACCGGCTCAGCCACCTGATGGTGCCCAAGGTGGAGTCCGTGGCCGATGTGGTGCAGGCGGTGGCGGCGCTCGAGGCGGCGGATGCCGATGCGCTGCCGCTGCATGTGCTGATCGAATCGCCGCTGGCCGTGCACAACGCGTTCGAGATTGCGGCGTATCCGCGCGTGCAATCGCTGAGTTTCGGCCTGATGGACTTCGTTTCCGCCCATGCGGGCGCCATTCCCTCCGATGGCATGGGGGCCGTCGGCCAGTTCACGCATCCGCTGGTGGTGCGCGCCAAGCTGGCCATCGCATCCGCGGCGCATGCCTACGGCAAGGTGCCTTCGCACTGCGTGGTCACCGAGTTCAACGACACCGACGCCATGCGCATGGCAGCCCGCAAGGCCGCCACCGAATTCGGCTACACGCGCATGTGGAGCATTCACCCGAACCAGATCCGGCCCATCCTGGAGGCGTTTGCGCCCGACGAGGCGCAGATTCAAGTTGCCACACAAATCATTGCAAAAGCCGCGGCCGCAGATTGGGCCCCGACCCAAATTGATGGCACATTGCACGACCGCGCGAGCTATCGCCATTTTTGGCAAGTGCTGACGCGTGCCCACGCAACAGGGCGCGCGTTGCCCTCCGAGGCGAAAGCCTGGTTTGCAGTCGCGGCCTCCTGAAACGAAACCTTCGAACCCAGCCTCAAGGAAACCCCTACATGAAGAAAATTGCCCTGATCGCCGCACTGGCCCTGGCTCTGCCGTTCGGTGCCATGGCACAGAGCGCCGCGCCTGCCAAGCCGGCCGCCAAGTCCACCGAAGCCAAGAAGGCGCCAGCGAAGCGCCAGGTCACCCGCAAGGCGGCCAAGGCCGTCGAGGAAGTGACGCCCGTTGCCGACGACACCAACGTCGTGCTGAACGACGCCGACCTTGAAGTCGCCAAGCGCGTGTCGATCGGCAGGGCCCAGTGCGAACTCGGTGCTGACGTAACCGTGACGCCCGACGAGAAGAAGCCCGGCTTCTTCAACGTGTCCACCAAGGGCCTGAAGTACCGCATGCACCCGGTCGAAAGCCGCACCGGCGCCATCCGCCTCGAAGACCCGCGTGCCGGCGCCATGTGGCTGCAATTGGGTAACAAGTCGATGCTGATGAACCAGAAGGCCGGCCTGCGCATTGCCGACGAATGCCAGACCGAAGCCCAGGTCGCCTTCGCCGCAGAAATGAAGAAGAACCCGCCGAAGGACCTTTTCGAAGGCGCCGATCCGGCCAAGAAGTAAGCGTACCGAACCGGGGTGCGGCGCGGCTCTTGCTTGCCGCGCTGCACACCCGCCAGCCCAGTTTCCGGAGAAAAGAAGATGTTGCAAGCCTACGTTGACCATGTTGCCGAACGCGCCGCGCTCGGTATCCCGCCGCTGCCATTGAGCGCGAAGCAAACCTCTGAAGCGATCGAACTCCTCAAGAGCGCTATGCCCAAGGACGGTGCTTTCCTGCTCGATCTGCTCACCTATCGCGTGCCCGCCGGCGTCGACGACGCGGCCAAGGTCAAGGCGAGCTACCTGGCGGCCGTGGCCCACGGCACCGAGAAGAGCGCGTTCATCTCGCGCGCCCGCGCCACCGAACTGCTCGGCACCATGCTCGGCGGCTACAACATCAGCCCCATGATCGACCTGCTCGACGACGCCGAAGTCGGCGCCGTGGCGGCCGAGGGCCTGAAGAAAACCCTGCTGATGTTCGACCAGTTCCACGACGTCAAGGACAAGGCCGACAAGGGCAATGTGCATGCCAAGGGCGTGCTGCAAAGCTGGGCCGACGCCGAGTGGTTCACCAGCCGCCCCGAAGTGCCGCAAAGCATCACCGTCAGCATCTTCAAGGTGGCCGGTGAAATCAACACCGACGACCTGTCGCCCGCACCCGACGCCACCACGCGTCCCGACATTCCGATGCATGCGCTCGCAATGCACAAGAACGCACGCCCCGGCATCGTCCCCGAAGAAGACGGCAAGCGCGGCCCGGTGAAGTTCATCGAAGACCTGCGCGCGCGCGGCCACCTCGTGGCCTATGCCGGCGACGTGGTCGGCACGGGTTCGTCGCGCAAGAGCGCCACCAACTCGGTGCTGTGGTTCACCGGCGAAGACATTCCCTTCGTTCCCAACAAGCGTTTCGGCGGCGTCTGCCTCGGCGGCAAGATCGCGCCCATTTTCTACAACACCATGGAAGACTCGGGCGCACTGCCCATCGAGCTCGACGTGGCGCAGATGAACATGGGTGACGTGGTCGAGCTGCGTCCCTACGAAGGCAAGGCGATCAAGGACGGCAAGGTCATCGCCGAATTCCAGGTCAAGAGCGACGTGCTGTTCGACGAAGTGCGCGCCGGCGGCCGCATTCCGCTGATCATCGGCCGCGGCCTCACGGCCAAGGCGCGCGAGGCGCTGGGCCTGCCGGTGTCGACGCTGTTCCGCCTGCCGACCAGCCCGGTCGACACCAAGAAGGGCTTCTCGCTGGCGCAGAAGATGGTCGGCCGAGCCTGCGGCCTGCCCGAAGGCCAGGGCGTTCGCCCCGGCACCTACTGCGAACCCAAGATGACCTCGGTCGGCTCGCAGGACACCACCGGCCCGATGACGCGCGACGAGCTGAAGGACCTGGCCTGCCTGGGCTTCTCGGCCGACCTCGTGATGCAGTCGTTCTGCCACACGGCGGCGTACCCGAAGAAGGTCGACGTCAAAATGCACCACGAACTCCCCGAGTTCATGGCCAACCGCGGCGGCGTCTCGCTGCGCCCGGGCGACGGCGTGATCCATTCCTGGCTCAACCGCCTGCTGACGCCCGACACCGTGGGCACCGGCGGTGACAGCCACACCCGCTTCCCGATTGGCATCAGCTTCCCCGCGGGCTCCGGCCTTGTGGCCTTCGCGGCCGCCACCGGCGTGATGCCGCTGGACATGCCCGAATCGGTGCTGGTGCGCTTCAAGGGCAAGATGCAGCCCGGCGTCACGCTGCGCGACCTGGTCAACGCCATTCCGCTGTACGCCATCAAGGCGGGTCTGCTGACCGTGGCCAAGCAAGGCAAGAAGAACATTTTCTCGGGCCGCATCCTCGAAATCGAAGGCCTGCCCGACCTGAAGGTGGAGCAAGCCTTCGAACTGAGCGACGCCTCGGCCGAACGCTCGGCCGCCGGCTGCACCGTGCACCTGAACAAGGAGCCGATCGCCGAGTACATCAACAGCAACATCACGCTGATGAAGTGGATGATTGCCGAAGGCTACGCCGACGCCCGCACGCTGGCTCGCCGCATCGCCGCGCAGGAAGCCTGGCTGGCCGACCAGCAATTGCTCAAGGGCGACGCCGACGCCGACTACGCCGCCGTGATCGAGATCGACCTGGCCGAGATCCACGAACCCATCGTGGCCTGCCCGAACGATCCCGACGACGTGAAGACGCTGAGCGACGTGGCCGGTGCCGTGATCGACGAAGTGTTCATCGGCTCGTGCATGACCAACATCGGCCACTTCCGCGCCGCGTCCAAGTTGCTCGAAGGCAAGCGCGACATCCCGGTCAAGCTGTGGATCGCACCGCCCACCAAGATGGACGCGCAGCAGCTCACCGAGGAAGGCCACTACGGCGTGTTCGGCAACGCCGGTGCCCGCACCGAAATGCCGGGCTGCTCGCTGTGCATGGGCAACCAGGCACAGGTGCGCGAAGGTGCCACGGTGATGTCGACCAGCACCCGCAACTTCCCGAACCGCCTGGGCAAGAACACCAACGTGTACCTCGGCTCGGCCGAGCTGGCCGCGATCTGCTCGCGCCTGGGCCGCATCCCGACGCGCGAGGAGTACATGGCCGCCACGGGCGTGCTCGATGCGTCGAGCGCGCAGATCTACCAATACCTGAACTTCGACAAGATCGACGACTACAAGACCGAGTCGGGCGCCGCAGTCGCGGCCTGATCGGCAGGCAGTTCGCTCATTGAAAGGGCCCCGCTTCGGCGGGGCTTTTTTGCGTGCGGGTTCACTTTGCGCTGCCTCCCCGGCCATCTCCGACACACAAGGCGAAGGGCCCATCGGCGCAGAAGGCCGGGGCCTTCAGCCAGCCGCCTGCTTCGCCATCTCCGTCAACGCCGCCGCCGTCTGCGCATCGGCCGGAAAGAACGACTCCACCGCCAGTTCCTGCAAAGTGACATCGACCGGCGTGCCGAAGATCGTCGTGGTGCTGATGAAGCTCAGCACACCGTTCGGCGTAGCCAGCTGGAAGGGCACGACCACGCCCGACAGGTCCGTGTCCGCTGCGGGCGCATCGTGGCTCACGTTGGGGGCGGGGAAGGCCTCGAGCTCGTCGTGCAGCGCCTGCAGCACCGCGTCGCCCGTCGCGGCAATCTGCTGCTGCAGCCGTTCGAGCAGATGGGCGCGCCACTGCGCGAAGTTGGCGATGCGCGAAGCCAGGCCGTCGGGATGCAGGCTCAGGCGAAGCACGTTGACGGGCGGCGCCACCAACTCCGGCGCCGCTCCGGCAATCAGCATCGGCACCAGCGCGTTGTACGCCACGAGGTTCCAGTGGCGGTCGACGGCGAGCGCGGGAAAGGGTTCGTGGCCCTTCAGCACCAGGTCCACCGCGCGCCGCGCCGCGGCCAGGGCCGGGTCGTCGAGCGAGCGTTGCCGGTACATCGGCGCGAAGCCCGCGGCCACCAGCAGCGCATTGCGCTCGCGCAGCGGCACGTCGAGCCGCTCGGCCAGGCGCAGCACCATCTCGCGGCTGGGCGCGGCGCGGCCCGTCTCCACATAGCTCAGGTGACGGGTCGAGACCTCGGCTTCCTGCGCCAGGTCGAGCTGGCTGAGTCGCCGGCGGGTGCGCCAGTGCCGCAGGTGGGCGCCGAACGGGTCGCGCGCGCCGGGCTGGGTGGAGTGGGGGCGGGTGGTGTTCATGGCCCGCATTCTGGCGCGGCGCCGACGCGGCGCCATGACCTGCCAGGTCATCGACGCGGCGCACGCCGGACGGAATCATCGGCTCCAACGCGGCAGGACTGGCTTGCGGCGTACCACCCGAAGGAGATTCTCATGTCCGTCTTTGCATCCCCCCGCTTCCTGCCCAACGTGATGTGGGCCGATGCCGCCTCCTGCGCCGCGACCGGCGTGCTGCAGCTCGCGTTCACCGGCGCGCTTGCCAGACTGACCGGCTTGCCGGCACCGCTGCTCATGGGGACGGGCGTCTTCCTGCTGGCCTATGCGGCTGCAGCCGCTTTCATGGCCAGCCGCAGCACGCCGCCGCGCACGCTGATCGGCCTTGTGGTGGCCGGCAATTTCGGCTGGGCCGCGGCCTGCGTGGGACTGCTGATGAGCGGCGTGTTCGCGGTTACCGCGCTGGGCACGGCCTGGGTGCTGGCGCAGGCGCTGTGCGTGGTGGTGCTGGCCGAGCTGCAATGGACCGGCCTGCGCCGCACCCGTGGCCGCGCCGCCATGGCCACGGCCTGAGTCCGAGAGATGCCGGCAACGGCCGCCTGCCCCATTTTTCGCGATGAGGAACGCGGCACCTCGAAACCGTTCGACGGGAGGCCGACTTACAACAGCCGACATCGTTCCCCGCTATCCTTGAAGAGCTTCCACGAACAACCAGGAGTTCCTCAATGGCCAAAGCACCGGCGCATGCCTTTGCCTCTACCCTCAAGACCTTCAAGACCGCATCGGGCAAGTCCGGCAAATACTGGTCGCTGAAGGAACTGGCCAGGCAATATCCCACCATCGACCGGCTGCCGGTGTCGATCCGCATCGTGCTCGAGTCGGTGCTGCGCAACTGCGACGGCAAGAAGGTCTCGGCCAAGCATGTGGAGGAACTGGCCCATTGGGCGCCCAATGCGGACCGCACCGACGAAATTCCGTTCGTCGTCACCCGCGTGGTGCTGCAGGATTTCACCGGCGTGCCGCTCCTGGCCGACCTGGCCGCCATGCGCAGCGTGGCCGCCAAGCTCGGCAAGTCGCCCAAGACCATCGAGCCGCTGGTGCCGGTCGATCTGGTGGTCGACCACTCGGTGATGGTCGACTACTACGGCACGCCCCAGGCGCTCGACCTGAACATGAAGCTCGAGTTCCAGCGCAACAACGAGCGCTACCAGTTCATGAAGTGGGGCATGCAGGCCTTCGACACCTTCCGTGTCGTGCCGCCCGGTTTCGGCATCGTGCACCAGGTGAACCTCGAATACTTTGCGCGCGGCGTCTACAAGAGCGCGAGCGACGACGCCGAAGTGCCCACCTACTATCCCGACTCGCTGGTCGGCACCGACAGCCACACCACCATGATCAACGGCGTGGGCGTGGTCGGCTGGGGCGTGGGCGGCATCGAGGCCGAGGCGGCCATGCTGGGTCAGCCGGTGTACATGCTGACGCCCGACGTGGTGGGCTTCGAGCTCACCGGCAAGCTGCGCGAAGGCGTCACGGCCACCGACCTGGTGCTGTACGTCACCGCCATCCTGCGGGCCGAGAAGGTGGTGGGCAAGTTCGTCGAATTCTTCGGCCCCGGCGCCGCTTCCATCGCCGTGCCCGACCGCGCCACCATCGGCAACATGGCGCCCGAATACGGCGCCACCATGGGCTTCTTCCCGGTCGATGAAATGACCGTGGCCTACTTCGAGGGCACCGGCCGCACCCGGGAAGAGGTCGAGCGCTTCGAGGCCTACTACAAGGCGCAGGGCCTGTTCGGCATGCCGGCGCCCGGCGACATCGACTACACCAAGATCGTCAAGCTCGACCTCGGCACCGTGTCGCCGAGCCTCGCGGGCCCGAAGCGGCCGCAGGACCGCATCGACCTGGGCCACCTGTCGACCAAGTTCTCCGAACTCTTCAGCAAGCCCAACGACGCCAACGGCTTCAACCAGCCGGCCGAGCGGCTGAAGCTGCGCTATCCGCTGGCTCCGAACGGCCAGGGAGACGACGAGGAAACCGCCCCCCCGCCGCCGGGCGCACCGCGCGACGTGGTCGAGATGGTGGCCAACCGGTCGACCAAGGCGGCCGCCCATGTGAGCGCCACGGCGCCCTCGGCGCCCAAGAGCGGCGTGACCATTGGCAACGGCGACGTGCTGATCGCTGCCATCACGTCGTGCACCAACACCTCCAACCCGAGCGTGATGCTCGCGGCCGGCCTGCTGGCCAAGAAGGCGGTGGAGGCGGGCCTCACGGTCAAGCCGCACGTCAAGACCTCGCTCGCGCCTGGTTCCCGCATCGTCACCGAATACCTCGAGAAGGCGGGCCTGCTCCCGTACCTCGAGAAGCTGGGCTTCTACCTGGCCGGCTACGGCTGCACCACCTGCATCGGCAATGCGGGCGACCTCACGCCCGAGATCAACGATGCCATCATCAAGAACGACCTGGTCGGCGCGGCCGTGCTCTCGGGCAACCGCAACTTCGAGGCGCGCATCCATCCGAACCTGAAAGCCAACTTCCTGGCCTCGCCGCCGCTGGTGGTGGCCTTCGCGATTGCGGGCAACGTGATGGTCGATCTCATGACCGAGCCCGTGGGCAAGGGCAAGAACGGCAAGAACGTGTACCTGGGCGACATCTGGCCCAGCCCCGAGGAAATCGACCAGAACCTGCGCTACGCGATGAACGCCAAGTCGTTCCGCGAGAACTACGACAAGGTCAAGACCGACCCCGGCAAGTTCTGGAGCAGCATCAAGGGCACCGACGGCCAGGTCTACGACTGGCCCAAGTCGACCTACATCGCCGAGCCGCCGTTCTTCGAAGGCTTCAAGATGGAGCCGCACGCCTCGGACGCGGGCTTCAAGGGCGCGCGGATCATGGCACTGTTCGGCGACTCGATCACCACCGACCACATCTCGCCGGCCGGCTCCATCAAGGAAAGCTCGCCCGCGGGCATCTGGCTCAAGGCGCATGGCGTCCCCAAGGCCGACTTCAACAGCTACGGGTCGCGGCGCGGCAACCACGACGTGATGATGCGCGGCACCTTCGCCAACGTGCGCATCAAGAATCTGATGATTCCGCCGGACGTCAACGGCACGCAGGAAGAGGGCGGCGTCACCCTGTTCCAGCCCGGCAACCAGAAGATGTTCATCTACGACGCCGCCATGAAATACATGGAGCAGGGCGTGCCGACGGTGGTGTTCGGCGGCGAAGAGTACGGCACCGGCTCGTCGCGCGACTGGGCCGCCAAGGGCACGCAATTGCTGGGCATCAAGGCCGTGGTGGCGCGCAGCTTCGAGCGCATCCACCGCGCCAACCTCGTCGGCATGGGCGTGCTGCCGCTGCAGTTCCGCGGCGCGGATTCGTGGCAAACGCTGGGGCTCACGGGCGACGAAAAGGTCGATGTCGTGATCGGCGGCGCACTCAAGCCGCAGATGGACGTGAAGCTCGTCGTGCATCGCGCCGACGGCACCCACCAGGAAGTGACGGTGCGCCTGCGCATCGATACGCCGATCGAGGTCGACTACTACAAGCACGGCGGCATCCTGCCGTTCGTGCTCAGGCAATTGCTGGCGGCTTGATCCGCGTCGGCCTCATCTCCGACACCCACGGCCTGCTGCGCCCGCAGGCCGTGGCTGCCCTGCAGGGCAGCGACTTCATCGTGCATGGCGGGGACATCGGCGATGCCGGCATCCTCGAAGCGCTGCGGGCCATCGCGCCGCTGACGGTGGTGCGGGGCAACAACGACCGGGAGCCATGGGCCGCTCACATCGCGGAGACGGCATTCCTGAAGGTCGGCGGGGTGCTCGTCCATGCGATACACGACCTGTCGCAGCTCGCCGTCGACCCCGCGGGCGCGGGCGTTCGCGTGGTGGTGTCCGGCCACTCCCACAAGCCGAAGATCGAGGAACGCGAGGGCGTGCTCTACGTCAATCCCGGCAGCGCCGGCCCGCGCCGATTCAAATTGCCGATCGCCGTCGCCGAGCTCATTGTCGATGGCGATGCGGTAACGGCACGCATCATCGAGCTGGGCTGAGCACACCGCCCCAAACACTCGAAATCTGCACGAGAAAGGGTCCGGCCCGCGTGGTCAAACGGCCTTGGTCAGGTTTCTGCGATTGAGAATTGATAGCATCTAGCTTTTGCTCAATTGGCGCGTTCGGGATCCGGCGCACTTTCTTACCGTGCAAACCAACAATTTCGGCGCCGTGCCGGCAGCTTCCGGCGTGCGGCTCGACCAGCTTCCCGACAACCAGTGGGCCACCGTGCTCGACGTGGCCCGCCCCGAGGGTGCGGACGATCGTGAGCTCGTCCTGCGCCTGACCGAGATCGGCTTCGTGCCGGGCGAGGCCGTGCGCATCGTGGCCAGCGGACTTCCGGGGCGCGAGCCGCTGGCGGTGCGGCTGGGCCACACCACGTTCGCATTGCGCCGCCACGAGGCCGCGCTGATCCACGTCACGCCGGGGGCAGCCACCCATGGTTGAAGCCGTCATCCAGGGGCCGGGGCGGCTCGCGGCCACGGCACAGCCGGCGCGCGTCGCGCTGCTGGGCAATCCGAACTGCGGCAAGACGGCGCTCTTCAACCTGCTCACCGGCAGCCGCCAGAAAGTGGCCAACTATGCCGGCGTGACGGTCGAGCGCAAGGAGGGCACGTTGCGCACCGCGTCGGGGCGCCGCGTGTTCGTGCTCGACCTGCCGGGCGCCTACAGCCTCAACGCGCTCAGCGCGGACGAGGCCGTGACGCGCGACGTGGTCACCGGCCAGAGCAGCGAGGCCTTGCCCGACCTGCTGGTGTGCGTGACCGATGCCACCAACCTGCGGCTCAACCTGCGGCTCGTGCTGGAGGCCAAGCGCCTCGGCCTGCCGATGGTGGTGGCGCTCAACATGACCGACATGGCCAAGAAGCAGGGCATCGCGGTCGACACGGCCGTGCTGTCGCGCGAGCTGGGCGTGCCGGTCATCGAGACGGTGGGCGTGCAATCGGGCGGTGCGCAAGGCCTGCTCGAAGCCCTCGATGCGCCGGTGGCCGCCGCGGCGCCGCGGCCCTGGCTGGCGCCGGGGCTGGACGACGTGCTGGCCACGCAGCGCGAAGTGCGCCGCATCCTCGGCATGGCCGTGCGCGAGCCGGTCGGCAGCCTGGCCACCAGCGACCGCATCGACCGCGTGGTGATGCACCCGGTGTGGGGCATGCTGGTGCTCGCGGCCACGATGTTCCTGATGTTCCAGGCCGTGTTCAGCTGGGCCAATGTGCCCATGGACGCCATCAAGGTCGGCACCGAAGGCCTCGGCAACCTGCTGAAGGCCCACATGCCCGAAGGCATGCTGCAGAGCCTGCTGGTCGACGGCGTGATTGCCGGGGTGGGCGGCGTGATCGTGTTCCTGCCGCAGATCCTGATCCTGTTCCTGTTCATCCTGGCGCTCGAAGACTCGGGCTACCTGCCGCGCGCCGCCTTCCTGCTGGACCGCGTGATGGGCACGGTGGGGCTTTCGGGCCGCTCCTTCATTCCGCTGCTTTCGAGCTTTGCCTGCGCCATTCCCGGCGTGATGGCCACGCGCACCATCAGCAACTGGCGCGACCGCATCACCACCATCATGATTGCGCCGCTCATGACCTGCTCGGCGCGGCTGCCGGTGTATGCGCTGCTCATTGCCGCCTTCATTCCGGCGCGCACCGTG
The DNA here is from genome assembly GCF_018614875.1 of Variovorax paradoxus. Taxonomy (GTDB): domain Bacteria; phylum Pseudomonadota; class Gammaproteobacteria; order Burkholderiales; family Burkholderiaceae_C; genus Variovorax; species Variovorax paradoxus_I. Next base: position 245,391 of record NZ_JAGGNW010000009.1, read on the forward strand.
GGCGGCGTGTTCAATCTTCAGGGCGTGGTGCTGTTCGCGCTGTATGTCTTCGGCATTGTCTCCGCCATGGCGGTGGCGTGGGTGATGAAGCGCTTCCGCGACAACAAGCAGCACTCGCCGCTGATGATGGAGCTGCCGGCGTACCGCTGGCCGAATCCTCGAAACCTGCTTGTGGGACTCTATGAACGAGCCTGGATCTTCCTCCAGCGCGTGGGCACGATCATCCTTACGCTCACCATCCTGCTGTGGTTCCTGTCGACCTTCCCGTCGCCGCCCGAAGGCGCCACGGGCCCGGCCATCCAGTACAGCCTGGCGGGCCTGATCGGCCGCGGCCTGGAGCATATCTTCGCGCCCATCGGCTTCAACTGGCAGATTTCCATCGCACTGGTGCCGGGCATGGCGGCGCGCGAAGTGGCGGTGGGCGCGCTTGGCACGGTGTACGCGCTCTCGGCCAGCGGCGACGACGTGGCGGGCCAGCTGGAGCCGCTGATTGCGGGCAGCTGGTCGCTGGCGACGGCGCTGTCGCTCCTGGTCTGGTACGTGTTTGCGCCGCAGTGCATCTCGACCTTGGCGGCGGTCAAGCGCGAAACCGGATCGTGGAAGTACGTCTGGATCATGGCCGGCTACCTGTTCGCGCTGGCCTACATGGCGTGCTTCATCACCTACCGCGTGGCGGTGGCGCTGGGCGCCGGATGACCTGCCGCAAGTTTTTGCGCGATGTTTCTGGGTTAGTCTCGAACGCGCGTCGGAGTAAACGGACATGACACAGCAACTGATCGTTGGATTGATCGTCGCGGCAGCCGCGTTCTATGCGGTCTGGCGCTGGATGCCTGCGCGCTGGCGGCGCAGCGCCGCGCACAAGCTCGCGGCCGGCACACAGCGCGCCGGACTGGTCGACCAGGAGCGCGCGCAGCAGCTGGCGGCCTCGCTCGCCAAGACCTCGGGCTGCGGCTCATGCGACAGCTGTGGCAGTTGCGGCCCCAAAACGTCCGACAACAACAAAGCCGAATCCGAAAAAGCCGGCCACAGCCCGCTGTCCGCGCACAGCCGCTGAGGCCGATGCCCGCACACATCCTCGTCGTCGGGGGCGGCATCGGGGGGCTTTCTGCCGCGCTGGCGCTGTCCCGCGGCCGCCACCGCGTCGATGTCTTCGAGCAGGCGCCCGTGTTCGCCGAAATCGGCGCCGGCATCCAGATGGGGCCCAACGTCACGCGACGCCTCGAGCAGCTGGGCCTGGCCGAAGGCCTGGAGGCCATTGCTGCGCGTCCCGAGGCGCTGGTGGTGCAGAGCGCCGGCAGCGGCGCCGAACTGGCCCGCCTGCCGCTGGGCGATGCCATGCGCGAGCGCTATGGCGCTCCTTACTTCTGCGTGCACCGCGCCGACCTGCATTCGTTGCTTCTCGAAGCGGTGCGCGCCCGCGGTACCGGCACCCTGGTGACCGATGCGCGCATCGCGCAGGTCGAGGCCGACGACGATCTGGTGTGCATTTCGAGCAGCGGTGCGCGCGCCTGGGAGGGCGAGGCGCTGGTCGGCGCCGACGGGCTCTGGAGCGTGGCGCGCCAAGGCCTCGATACGCCGTCGGCGGCCGAGCCGCCGCGTGCCACGGGCCACACGGCCTGGCGCGGGATGGTCGAGCAGGCGGCCCTGCCGCAAGCCCTGCGCCGCCACAGGATCGATGTGTGGCTGGGCCCGCGCCTGCATGCCGTGGCGTACCCGGTGCGCGGCGGCGCCTGGCTCAATGTGGTGGTGATCGCGGAGTCGGCTCCGGCCGGCGATGCGCGCGACTGGGACCAGGCCAGCAGCCTCGCCGCGTTGCAGAAGGCCACGGGCCGCAGCGGTGGCGCTTTGCAGGCGTTGCTCGAGGCCATGCCCGGCTGGCGCGCCTGGACACTCGGCGACCGTCCGCCGCTGGCTTCCGCGGCCGAGATGGCCCACGAGCGCGTGGCGCTGGTGGGCGATGCCGCGCACCCGATGGTTCCTTACCTGGCGCAGGGCGCAGGCATGGCGATCGAGGATGCGGTGGCCCTGGCCGAGGCACTGGGCAACGGCACTGCGGCCGATGTGCCGGCCGCCTTTGCACGCTATGCCGAGGCGCGCTGGCAGCGCAACGCGCTGGTGCAGGCGAAGGCCCGGCGCAACGGGCAGATCTTTCATGCGACCGGTGCGGTGCGCATCGGCCGCGACCTCGCGATGCGCACCCTGGGCGCGCGGCTGCTGGACCAGCCCTGGCTGTACGCGGGCTGACGGCAGCCTGGCCGAGTGCGCTCAGAGCCTGAAGGACTGCAGGTGCTCGATGCGTTTGGCCAGGCCCTCGGCGCCGAGGTAATGGCCGTGCGAGCCCTCGCGTACCTCGAGCAGCGTGGTTTCGAATTCGGCCAGCGTCGCATCGCGGTCGATGACGAATGCGGGCGGCACGTCGATGCCGGCCCGTGCGCATGCCTCGGCGATCAGGTGCGCGCTGGCGGGCGCACCGCAGGCCGCGCATTTGACGATGGCGGCCACGCTGGGCTCCGCCCCGTTGGCGAGCAACGCGCTCGTGAGCTCCGGCGAAATCTGGCCATCGACGTTGCCCAGGGCATCGCGTGCCACCGGCGCGCCCGCGCGCACCAGCGCCATGGCCGCGGCGAAGGCACCCTGGCCGATGGCAACATCGGTGGCCAGCGCGCTGCCCTGCTGCGGGCCATCGAAGCTCACGCCCGCGGCCGCGAGCTCGGCCACCAGCTCCGCGTCGTCGGTGCCGATGGCGTGGTGCAGCGCGGCACGCGCGATGGCCGGCAGCCGGCGCAGCGTGCCATCTGCCAGCGGCGTGCGCCAGTCGACCACGGCGCGGCAATAGAAGGCCACCAGCTTGTCCATCAGGTCGAGGTCCAGGCCATGATCCTGGTGCCGGTCGTCGAGGTACTGCAGCAGGGTCTGGCCCGAGAAGTAGTCGCCGGTGGGCGCCAGGGGATCGTCGTCCAGGTGCAGGGCCGCGAAGGCGCCGCGCAGGTCGGGCGCGATGGTGCTCACGCTGTCTTCGTGCAGCGCATGCGTCCAGGCGGGCGGCAGCCCGTGCTTCCACGCGACGATGCGGCCGTGCTCGGGGCCGGGCTCCACCACCGCATAGACGCGGTCGAGGTACTCGAAGCCGCCGAACGGCAGGTGCGTGAGCTTGCCGCTCCACGGGCGGCCTTCTTCCTTGGCAGCCTCTTCGGCCAGCTCCTGTTCGTGCGCGATCCAGCCCTGCAGGTCGCGATAGCCGTCGCTGCCGTCCCAGAACAGTTCCGACCAGCTGACGGACTCCACGTTGCCGTTCATCGGCAGCGACAGGTCGTAGTCGAGCCGGCCGCCCGCCGTTTGCCGCCAGAGCGCGGCCAGTGCCTCGGGAAGCGGGCCGGCGCACAGCGCTTCGATGGCGGCGATCCGTTGCTCGGACATGGGCGGCTGGGCCTCGAAGATCACGCGGTCTGCGAACAGGACCACGCCATGCTCGCGCAGGGTGGCAAGCTCTTCGGGCGAGAACCGGACATCGTTCATGGCAGTGCCTCCGTTGTTGCTGCGCTGACAGCCTACCTCAGAGATCGGTGCGCAGCTTCCAGATTTCGGGGAACAGCACCACATCGAGCATCTTGCGCAGATAGCTCACGCCGCCCGTTCCGCCCGTGCCGCGCTTGAAGCCGATCACGCGCTCGACCGTGGTCACATGGCGAAAGCGCCAGAGGCGGAAGGCGTCTTCGAGGTCGGTGAGTTTTTCGCCGAGCTGGTACAGGTCCCAATGGTCATGCGGGTTCCGGTACACCGTGAGCCACGCCGCTTCCACGCCGTCGCTGGCTTCATAGGGCTGGGTCCAGTCGCGCTCCAGGTGATCGGCGGGCACCGGCAGGCCACGCCGTGCGAGCAGCTTCAGCGACTCGTCGTAGAGCGAAGGCGACCGATAGGCCGCATCCACCTGTGCCAGCAGATCGACCCGGTGCGCGTGCGGCTTGAGCATGGCGGCGTTCTTGTTGCCGAGCGCGAATTCGATGCAGCGGTACTGCGCGCTCTGGAAGCCGCTGGAGTTGGCGAGGTAGGGCCGCATCGCCGTGTACTCCGGCGGCGTCATGGTTGCGAGCACGGTCCATGCGCTCACCAACTGCTCCATGATGCGGCTCACCCGCGCGAGCATCTTGAAGGCGTCGGCCAGCTTCTCTTCTGCGATGCAGGTGGTGGCGGCGCGCAGTTCGTGCAGCATCAGCTTCATCCAGAGTTCGCTGGTCTGGTGCTGCACGATGAACAGCATCTCGTCGTGCGCGGGCGAGAGCGGATGCTGCGCGTTGAGGATTTCGTCGAGATGCAGGTAGTCGCCGTAGCTCATCGACGCGCTGAAATCCAGCTGCGCCTTTTCCTCGTGGACGATGTTCTCGGGGGTCTTGTCGGTGCTCATGTCACTGCGTTCTTGCGGTTGAATTCAGCGCGCCGCCACTCGCCCGTTTCGAGCACCTGCGCGAGGTGCTCGACGGAGTTCCACACATCCTCGAAGCTCAGGTACAGCGGCGTGAACCCGAAGCGCAGGATGTCAGGCATTTGCGAATCGCCGGCGCGGTAGTCGCCGATCACGCCGCGCGCGATCAGCGCCTGCACGATGGCGTAGGCGCCTTCGTCGCGGCTGAGGCAGACCTGCGAGCCGCGTTGGGCGTGATCGCGCGGCGTGACCAGCGACAAGCCCTGGCCCGCGCAGCGCTCTTCCACCAGCGCGATGAACAGGTCGGTGAGCGCGAGCGACTTGGTGCGCAGCGCGGCCATGGCGCCGTTCGTGCCGTTGAAGGCTTCAGCTGCCAGCACGGTGTCGAGCCCGCATTCGAGCCCCGCCAGCGCGACGACCGGCTGCGTGCCGCAGAGGTAGCGACCGACACCCGGGGCAGGCCGGTAGTGCGGCGTGAACTCGAAGGGCGCCGCATGGCCCCACCAGCCCGATAGCGGCTGCTCGAACTTGCCCGCATGCCGCGTATGAACCCAGACGAAGGCCGGCGCGCCGGGGCCGCCGTTCAGGTATTTGTAGCCGCAGCCGATCGCGTAGTCGGCGTTGCTTTCGTTGAGCGCCACGGGCACGGCGCCTGCGCTGTGCGCCAGGTCCCACACCGTGAGCGCGCCTGCGGCGTGCGCGGCGGCGGTGATGGCCTTCATGTCGTGCATGGCGCCGGTGCGGTAGTTGACGTGCGTGAGCATCAGCACGGCGACTTCGTCGGTCAGCACGGCGGGCAGCTCGCTCGCCTCGATCAGCTTGAGCGTGAAGCCGCGCTCGCGGCACAGCGACTCGGCAATGTAGAGGTCGGTCGGGAAGTTGCTGCGTTCGCTGACCACCAGCCTGCGGCCGCTGTCCATCTGCTGCGAGAGCGCCGCGAACAGCACCTTGTAGAGGTTGACCGAGGTGCTGTCGGTGCACACCACTTCGCCAGGCGCGGCGCCGATCAGCCGCGCCACCTTGTCGCCCAGGCGCTGCGGCAGGTCGAACCAGCTTGCGGTGTTCCACGAACGGATCAGGCCTTCGCCCCATTCCGTCGCCACCACTTCGGCGATGCGCGCGGGTGCGGCCTTGGGCAGCACGCCGAGCGAGTTGCCGTCGAGGTAGATGACGCCCTCGGGCAGGATGAATTGATCGCGCAAGGCGCGCAGCGGGTCTTGCGCGTCGAGCGCGCGGCAATCGGCAAGAGTGGTCATGGTTTCAGGTCTTCAGCGGGGAAGCTCGCGCAGCACGGCGCGAACCGGGGAGGCATCGGCGCTGACCAGCTTGAGCGGCAGCGCGATGAGTTCGTAGTCGCCTTCGGGCACGTCGTCGAGCACCAGGTTCTCGAGCACGCGCAGGCCGAGGCGGCGGATGCGCTGGTGGCTTTCCAGCGTCTTGCTGTCGGCCGGGTCGATGCTGGCGGTGTCGATGCCGATCAGCTTCACGCCCATGGCGGCGAGCCGCTCGATGGTGGCGGGCGCATAGGCCGCGAGCAGCGGGTCCCAGTGGCCGACGGGCATGGCCGCATAGGTGCGCACCAGCACGCGCGGGGGCAGGGTGCTGTCGACGGCGTGCGCGATGTGCTCCCACTCGATCAGCGGCCCCTTGGCGATGGCGTGGATCACCCGGCAGGGCCCGAGAAAGGGCGCAAGGTCGACGAGGCCGATGGGCTGGCCTTCGGCGTCGTAGTGCAAGGGCGCATCGGCATGCGCGCCGACGTGCGGCGAGAGCCTGATCTCGCTGACGTTGACCGGGCAATCCGGCGAAATGGTCGCGGCCCAGCGCTGCTGGTAGGGCGTGTCGCCGGGGAACACCGGCGTGCCTTCATGCACCGGGGGCGAGATGTCCCAGATGCGGGAATGAGGTTGCAAGGAGCGCATGGCGCGAAGTTAGCGCCGGGGGGGGAGTCGTGGTGTCGGTTATTTCCAACACACGGCGTGACGAGATGATCGAACAGCTCAGCAGGACAGGGACGACAGGCCGGGCAGCCCGTGCCGCGCGCGGGCCCGCTCGCAGGCGCCGCTGCCGGCCTGCAGCTCATGGCAGGGATTGGGGCGCCATTCGTAGATGCCGCACGCCACGGCCTGGCCGATCTTGCCGGTGAGCGCGGCGCAGCGCGGCGGCGTGTGGTCGGTGCCGCGCATGCGGCAGAGGGCGCCGTTCACTTCGACTGCAAGGCCCGAAGGGACCTTGCCACCGTTGTCGTCGAGTTCGTGGACGCTGAAGTCGACACGGTAGCTGGCGCAGCAGGCGCCGCAGGTCTGGCAGGGAGAGGTGGCGCGGCTCATCGCGCGATGGTAGCGGCGTGTTTTTCATGCGAAGGCCGCGCGTTGCGGCGCCCGTCATGGAATCTGCTTGTCGCCCATCCGTGGCAGGCGGACGCGAAACCCCACGCCGCGCCCCTGCAGCCCGTCGACGATCTCGACGCTGCCGCCCAGGCGCAGCGCGGCCTGGCGCGCAATGGCCAGGCCGAGGCCGGCGCCGCTGGCGCGCGGCTCGGCGCCGCGGTGGAAGCGCTCGAAGAGATGTTCGCGCTGCGAGGCCGCGATGCCTGGGCCATCGTCGCGCACTTCGAACAGGAGTTGCCCGTCGGCATCGCGCAGGTCCACGGCGACCATGCTGCCCGGCACGCCATGGCGCAAGGCGTTGTCGACAAGGTTCTGGACGATCGACTCCAACGCGCCCAGGTCGATGCTGCAGGGCAGGGCGTCCGGGGCATCGAGCGACAGTTCGCGCCCTTCGCGCATCGCGGCCTGGGCGGCCGGGCCCAGCAGCGCGCGCAGCCAATGCGCCACGTCGACGCGGCTTGCGCAGCGCGGGCCGGCGCGGTCCAGCGCAGCCAGATCGAGCAGTTGCCGCGCCAGGTGCGAAGTCCGCGCGATGGCCTGGTTCAGCTGCGTCTCGGCCAGGGCGCGCTCCGCCGGGTCCTGGGCGTGCGCGAGCACATGGGCCTGCGCGTTGATCACCGCCAGCGGCGTCCGGATCTCGTGGGCCGCGTCCTGCACGAACGCACGCTCGCGAGCCACCGTGCCGCGCAGGCGCGACAGCAGGGCATCGAGCGCCTGCACCAGCGGCTTGAGTTCGCGGTAGCGCGCCGGCACGCCGACGGCGCTCAGGTCGTCGCTCGGCCGCTCTTCGATGCGCCGCGCCAACTGCTGCAGTGGACGCAGGCTCGCGCGCACCGTGAGCCAGACAGCGAGCAGCACGAACGGAAACGCCACCAGCAGGTACGGCAGGAAGGCGCGTGCGTTGTAGCGCAGGAACGCGCCGCCGGTGCGGCGTGGATTGAGCACCTGCAGCCGCCAGTGCGTGCCCGCGCGGTCGTAGCTCCAGTAGCGCTCGGGCCGGTCGGGGGCTGCCGCCGCCTGCGCCCAGCCAGCGGATGCGTACACCTCCCCGCCTTCGCGATCGAGCAGTTCGTACAGCACGATGCCGCCGAGGCGCTTGTCCTGGGTGCGGCGGATCGCTGTCCAGCGTTCGGTGGCGGCCATGATCGCGCGGGCGTGCGCCGGGTCGGGCGTCTCGTCCAGTGCCAGCAGCAGGGCATCGCCGAACTGCCTGAGCCCGGGGGCTTCGGCAAGGTATTTGCGATTCTCGATGTACGCGTAGCTCAGCAGCGCGGCCCAGATCAGAAAGAAGACCAGCAGCGTCCAGCCGGTGCCGCGCCGCACGAGTGAGGGCTCGGACACACGCTGCCACAGGCGCTGGAGCGCGCCCGCGGGACCACCTTCGGTCGGCACGGCGAGGCTCATGGTTCGAGCAGGTAGCCGACGCCGCGCACGGTGCGCACGCGATCGGAACCGATCTTCTTGCGCAGGTTGGAAACATGCACTTCGATGGCGGCAAAGTCGACCGGATCGCCCAGCGGCTCGAGGCGTTGCGACAGCACGTCTTTGGCCACCACGACGCCGGGTTCGCGCGCCAGTTCCATGAGCAGCTGGAATTCGCGCGGCGAGAGCGCCAGCGGCGCGCCCTGCAACTTCGCCTGGTGCCGGCCCGGTTCGATCTCCAGCGCGCCCACCGTCCAGTGCTCGCTGGCTTGCCGCGCGCTGCGCCGCACCACGGCGCGGACGCGCGCCACGAGTTCGGCGGTGTCGAAGGGCTTGATGACGAAATCGTCCGCGCCGCCGTCAAGCCCGGCCAGCCGGTCGTCGATGGCCGAGCGTGCGGTGATCACGATGACCGGCACCCGAACGCCGCCGCGCCGCCAGCGCCGCAGCAGGTCGAAGCCGCTGGCATCGGGCAGGTTCAGGTCGAGCAGCACGCAGTCGACCCGCGCTGCATCGACGGCATGCGGCGCATCCGCGGCGCGGCGCACCCACTCGCTCGTGAAGTGCTCGACCTTGAGGCTGGCCTGCAGCGCGCGCCCGAGGTCGAGATCGTCTTCGATGAGCAGGATGTGCATGGCCCCGCATTGTGGCGCCCGCACCTTTGGGAACGCCAAAGGTTGGCCGCCCCACAATCCGGCCTCCAACAAGGAGGAGATCCCGTGACATTGAGAATTCTGATCGCGGCCGCCCTGGCGGGCCTGCTCTGAGGCTGCGCGATGGCGCCGACGCATCCGGCGCTGCAGGACCAGCTGCTGCCGCCGCTGATTCCGGTTCGCGAGTTCGTCGCGAACACCGAGGGCACCAGCCTCTACCGGGTGTCGCCCGATGGCGCGTCGCTCGTGTGGAAAGGCGTCAGCGGATTGAAGCCGGCCGTGTGGGTCAAGACATTGGCCAGCGGCGAAGCCCGGGCCATCCCCGTTCGCGCGCAAGCCATCGTCTGGTCGGGCGACAGCCGCTTTCTGTTCCTGACGGTGGACCGCACGGGCGATGAAGACACGCATGTGCTCGCCGTCGATCTGGCGCGCAGCGATGCCGAGCCGGTGGACCTGACGCCGTTCAAGGGCACGCGTTCGCGGATCAGCCGGCGCATCGAGAACAGTCCCGAGGTCGTCGTGGTCTCGAACGCGCGCGACAAGAAGGTGTTCGATCTCTATCGGATCAACCCCGCCACGGGCGCACGGACGCTGGTTGCCCGGAATCCGGGCAACGTCACCAGCTGGACGGTGGACCGCGACGGCCGCCTGCGCGCACGATCGGTGCAGGACGGCGATGACCGGTACCTGCAGCTGCCCGACGGCGACGCATGGCGCACGACGCTGCGCTGGCAGAAGGACGAAAGCTGGTGGATCGCGGACCTCGCGCCCGGAACGAACACCGCCTGGGCGGTTTCGAACCGCGGGCGCGACAAGGAGGCCCTGGTGCGCATCGATCTCGAATCGGGCGCCGAGGAAGTGGTCTACCAGGATGCGGAGGTCGACATCGAGCAGGTGCTGATGAGCCGCCGCGGCCATGCGCCGCTCGCGGCCTATTCGATGCCGGGCCATCCGCGTGCCAAGTACTTCGACGCGGGTCTTGCGCGGCGGCTCGAACCGCTGGCAGGCGGCGAGCCTGCTGCGGTCCACGTGACAAGCATGGCCGATGACGAGCAGACCATGACCGTGAGCGTCGGCACCGACCGGGGCTGGAAGTATTACCTGCTGGGCGATGCATCGAAAGCGCCGGTGCTGCTCGGCGAAAGCGGCACCAGCGGCCTTGCTTCGTCGCTCGCGGCGACGCGGCCGATCGCCTATGCGGCGCGCGACGGCCTGCAGATCCATGGCTATCTCACGCTGCCGCCGGGCGTGCAGGCGCGCGCGCTGCCGATGGTGCTGCTGGTTCACGGCGGCCCATGGGCGCGCGATGTGTGGACCTACCAGGGCACCAACCGCAGCGTGCAGCAGTTTCTCGCCAACCGCGGCTATGCGGTGCTGCAGGTGAACTATCGCGGCTCCAGCGGCTACGGCCGCGCTTTCATGGAAAAGGCCGTGGGTGAATTCGCCGGCAAGATGCACGACGACCTGGTCGACGGCGTGCGCTGGGCGGTGGCGCAGGGCGTGGCCGATCCGGCGCGGGTGGCGATCTACGGCGCGAGCTACGGCGGCTATTCGGCGCTCGTGGGCGCCACGATGACGCCCGAGGCCTTCGCCTGCGCAGTGGACGTGGTGGGCATGTCCGACCTGTCGCGGCTGCTCGAGAACGCGCCCGCCTACTGGGCCCTGGGCATGCCTTGGTGGAAGCGCTATGTGGGCGATCCGGCCGATCCGGCGCAGCGCAAGATCATGGACGCCAAGTCACCGATCAACCATGTCGCCAAGGTGCGCGCGCCGCTGCTCGTCATGCATGGCGTGAACGACCCGCGCGTGAAGTTCGATCAATCTGAGCGCATGGTGGCTGCCCTGCACGCTGCCGGCAAGCAGGTGGAGTTCGTGAGCTTCCAGGGCGACGGCCACGGCAACCAGAAGTGGACCAACAACCTCGCCATGTACCGCCACACCGAGGACTTTCTTGCCAAATGCCTCGGCGGCCGCAGCAGCGGCTTCGACTACTACCAGCTGGGCGCCTGGGCCTTCTGATCGGGGCCCGGGCGGGGGCGCTCAAAGGCGCCCGAGCAGCAGGAACTCCATCAGCGCCTTCTGCGCATGGAGCCGGTTCTCGGCCTCGTCCCACACCACTGACTGCGGCCCGTCGATGACCTCGGCCTGCACTTCCTCGCCGCGATGCGCGGGCAGGCAGTGCATGAAGAGGGCGTCGGGCTGGGCGATGCGCATCATGTCCTCGTCGACGCACCAGTCGGCAAAGGCCTTGCGGCGGGCCTCGTTCTCGGACTCGTAGCCCATGCTGGTCCAGACGTCGGTGGTGACCAGGTCGGCGCCGCGGCAGGCTTCCATCGGGTCCTTGAAGACCTTGTAGCTGTCGCCCGAGCGGATGCCGGCGATCGACTGGTCGACCTCGTAGCCGCTGGGCGTGCTCACGTGCACCGTGAAGCCCAGGATCTCGGCCGCCTGCAGCCAGGTGTTGGCCATGTTGTTGCCGTCACCCACCCAGGCCACGGTCTTGGCCTGGATGGATCCACGGTGCTCGATGTAGGTGAAGATGTCCGCGAGGATCTGGCAGGGGTGGAACTCGTTGGTCAGGCCGTTGATCACCGGCACGCGCGAGTGCGCGGCGAAGGTGTCGATCTTGGTCTGCTCGTAGGTGCGGATCATCACCAGGTCGACCATGCGGCTGATGACCTTGGCGCTGTCCTCGATGGGCTCGGCGCGGCCGAGCTGGCTGTCGCCGGTGGTCAGGTGCACCACGCTGCCGCCGAGCTGGTACATGCCGGCCTCGAAGCTCACGCGGGTGCGCGTGCTGGCCTTCTCGAAGATCATGGCCAGCGTGCGATCGGTCAGCGGCTGGTGCTTCTCGTAGGTCTTGAACTTCTTCTTGATGATCGCCATGCGATCGAAGAGGTAGGCGTACTCGTCGGCCGTGAGGTCCGAGAACTGCAGGTAGTGGCGGATGGCGTTGGGCGTGGTGGCGGTCGTCATTGCGCTGCAGGCTCCGACAGGAAGGTTTTCACGATGGGCGCGAGGATGGCGACGATCTCGTCGGCCTCGGCAATGCTCAGGATGAGCGGCGGCACGAGGCGGATCACCTTGTCGGCCGTCACGCTCAGCAGCAGGCCGGCGTCGCAGGCACGGTTCAGGATCACGCCGCAGGGCCGGTCGAGCTCGATGCCCAGCATCAGGCCCTGGCCGCGGATTTCCTTCACGCCGGCAAGGCCGCCGATTTCGCGCTCGAGCGCGGCCTTCAGGTGCTCGCCCACGGTGGCGGCGTTTTCGAGCAGCTTGTGCTCTTCCATGATGCGGATGGTTTCGATGCCGGCGCGCATCGCGAGCGGGTTGCCGCCGAAGGTGGTGCCGTGGTTGCCCGGTCCGAAGATGTTGGCAGCCTTGGGGCCGGCCACCACGGCGCCGATCGGCACGCCCGAGCCCAGGCCCTTGGCCAGCGGCATCACGTCGGGCAGGATGCCGGCCCACTGGTGCGCGAACCACTTGCCGGTGCGGCCCATGCCGCACTGCACTTCGTCGATCATCATGAGCCAGTCGCGCTCGTCGCACAGGGCGCGCACCTGCTTCAGGTATTCCCAGCGCATCGGATTGATGCCGCCTTCGCCCTGGATGGTTTCGAAGAACACGGCGACCACGTTGGGGTTGCCCTCGGTGGCTTTCTTCAGCGCCTCGATGTCGTTCAGCGGCACGCGGATGAAGCCTTCGACCAGCGGGCCGAAGCCGGCCTGCACCTTCGGGTTGCCGGTGGCCGACAGGGTGGCGATGCTGCGGCCGTGGAAGGCGGCTTCGTACACCACGATCTCGGGCCGCTCGATGCCCTTGTCATGGCCGAACTTGCGCGCGAGCTTCAGGGCCGCCTCGTTGGCCTCCAGGCCGGTGCAGCAGAAGAAGGCGTTGGTCAGGCCCGACAGCTCGGTCAGCTTGGCGGCCAGCTGCTCCTGGCCGGGCACGTGGTAGTAGTTGGAGCTGTGGATCAGCTTGCTGATCTGGTCCTGCAGCGCGGGCACCAGCTCGGGGTGGTTGTGGCCCAGCGTGTTCACGGCAATGCCGCCGAGGCCGTCGAGATACGCCTTGCCCTCGGTGTCCCAGACTCGGCAGCCCTGGCCGTGCGACAGCGCGATCGGCAGGCGACCGTAGGTGTTCATGACGTGGGGCGAGGTGGGCTGGGCGGTGGCGCTCATTCGGTTCTCCAGATAGGGAACCGCGGATTCTAGGCGTGCGGTCCGACGGCTTCGTTGAGGATTCCGCATTACAGCAATGCCCTCCAGCCGGGCGGCAAAAGCGCCCGGATAGAATCGCTTGTTGCATCGCAGCACCTGCTCCGGGCGCCTCATTCAACGATGATTTCCCCCACTGCCAAAGAAATCTTCATCCAGGGCATCACCCAGGATGGCCGGACTTTCCGACCCAGCGACTGGGCCGAGCGGCTGGCCGGCGTGATGTGCTCTTTCCGGCCCGGCGGCGCCTATCCGGGCAGCCACCTGAGCTATTCGCCCTGGTGCGTGCCGACCAACATCAACGGGGTCAAGTGCGTGGTGGTGAACCGCGCCCTGCGCGATGCCGAGCCCATGGCCTGGGACTTCTGCGTGAATTTCGCGCGCGACAACAACTTGCAGGTGGCCGAAGCCTGCCTGGTGCCCGACGTGCCGGGCACGCCGCCCAAGGCCTGAGCGAGCCGACATGAAAAAACCGCCCGAAGGCGGTTTTTTACACTTTGCTGCAGCGCACCCCGATCAAACGGCGGACCGGAGAATTCCGGTCCGGGCTTGCCTGACAGGTGTCAGGCGGCGGCCTTTTCAGGCGCGAGGGCGAGGGCCTTGACCTTTGCCGACAGGCGGCTCTTGTCGCGAGCAGCCTTGTTCTTGTGGAAGATGCCCTTGTCGGCGACGGTGTCGACGATGCTCTGGGCCTTCGCGAAGAGTTCGCTTGCCTTGGTCTTGTCGCCGGCCAGAACGGCCTTTTCGACATTCTTCACGGCGGTGCGGTATTTGGAGCGCAGCGAGGTGTTCGCAGCGTTGAGCTTGGTGTCCTGGCGGACGCGCTTACGGCCGGAGGCGAGGCGCGGGTTCTTTTTCTTGGGCTTGGCGGATGCCATGATTTAGTTCCTTAGGTGTCTGAGGATGATGCAGCAAAGCCCTCCATTATAGGCCGGGTTGCCTTTTTCGCCGAATCGGGGGCTTGCCGGGCCCTACACTCGCCCCGTGTCCCTGCTCAAATCCGCTTCCACCGTCTCCCTGCTGACCCTCGCATCGCGGATCACGGGCCTCGTGCGCGACGTGCTTTTTGCCTCGGTGTTCGGCGTCAGCGCCCTGACCGACGCGTTCAACGTCGCTTTCCGCATTCCCAACCTGTTCCGGCGGGTTTTCGGCGAAGGCGCCTTCAGCCAGGCCTTCGTGCCGGTGCTTGCCGCGCGCAAGACCGAGGCCGGCGAGGAGGGCGCCAAGGCGCTGATCGACCACGTTGCCACGCTGCTCACCTGGGCGCTGGTGGTGGTTTGCGTGGCCGGCGTGGTCGGAGCGCCCCTCTTGGTGTGGGCCATGGCCAGCGGGCTGGCGGGCTTCGACGCGGCCGTGGTCATGACGCGGTGGATGTTTCCCTACATCGGCTTCATGTCGCTGGTGGCGCTGGCGGGCGGCGTGCTGAACACCTGGCGCAAGTTCGCGGTGCCGGCCGCCTCGCCGGTGCTGCTCAATCTTTCGCTGATTCTTGCCATCGTGTTCGGTGCGCCGCTTTTCAGGCGCTACGGCATCGAGCCGATCTATGCGCAGTGCGCGGGCGTGCTGGTCGGCGGCGTGCTGCAATTGGCGCTGCAGGTGCCCGCGCTGCGCGCACTGGGCCTGATGCCCCGCATCGGCGCCAGCCTTGGCGCGCTGCGCGCCGCCTGGGCCGACCCCACCACGCGCAAGGTGCTGAAGCTGATGCTGCCTGCCCTGCTGGGCGTCAGCGTGGCGCAGATCTCGCTGCTCATCAATACGCAGATCGCCTCCCACCTTGCCACGGGCAGCGTGACCTGGGTGGTCAACGCCGACCGGCTGATGGAATTTCCCACCGCCATGCTCGGCGTCGCGCTCGGCGTGGTGCTGATGCCGCAGCTGGCCGGGGCGCGCGCGGCCAAGGACGACGGGCGCTATTCGGCTCTGCTCGACTGGGGCCTGCGGCTGGTGGTGCTGCTCTCGGCGCCCTGCGCGGTTGCGCTCCTGCTGTTTTCGCAGCCGCTGGTGTCGGTGCTGTTCCACAACGGCGCCTACAGCGACGAGGACGTCAGGCGCACCACCCTGGCGCTGATGGGCTACGGCGTAGGGCTGGTCGGCATCGTGGCCATCAAGGTGCTTGCGCCCGGCTATTACGCCAGGCACGACATGCGCACGCCGGTGATCGTCGCGGTGTCCGTGCTCGTGCTGATCCAGGTGCTCAACGTCTTCCTGGTGCCGGTGCTGCAGCATGCCGCGCTCACGTTGACCATCGGCATCGGCGCGGTGGTCAATGCGATCTGGCTCCTGGTGGGGCTGATCCGGCTCGGCAGCTACAAGCCGGAGCCGGGCTGGGGAAAATTCATCCTGCAGGTGGCGGCGGGCACGCTGGTGCTGGCCGCCTTGCTGGCCTGGGGCTCGCACCATTTCGACTGGATCGGCCTGCGCGCCCAGCGGCTGCACCGCATCGGATGGCTTGCCGCGCTGATCGTGGGCGCGGGGCTGCTGTATTTCGCCGTGCTGGCGGCCGTGGGTGTGCGGCTGCGCAGTTTCATGCGCCGATAAAGGGCGCCCGGCGAAGGCCCCAGAGGGGACTTGCACAGCCAGATTGTTTTCAAATTGCGCAAGCTGAAAACACCGCCTTGACGCTCCCCGCATGCTCCTCTACAAAGACACATGACGTTCAGCTTTCAGGTTCCCACGGCCCTGGCGTATTTCGAATCGCTGGTGCAGAGCGACGACCACTTTCCGCTGCTCGAGGCAGCCGCCAGCCTGGCGCAGGACGAATACCCCGACCTCGACGTGCAGCAGGTGCTCGGCGACGTCGACCAGCTGCTCGCCCGCCTCAAGCGCCGGCTGCCGGCCGATGCCGCGCCGCTGGCCCGGCTGCGCGCGCTCAACCAGTTCTTCTTCAACGACCTGAACTTCGGCGGCAACGTCAACGACTACTACGACCCCGACAACAGCTACCTGAACGCCGTCCTGCGCACGCGCCGCGGCATTCCGATCTCGCTGGCGGTGCTGTGGATGGAACTGGCGCAGGGGCTGGGCCTGCAGGCGCGCGGCGTCGGTTTCCCGGGCCATTTCATGCTCAAGGTCACGCTGCCGAAGGGTCAGGTGGTGATCGACCCTTTCACCGGCCGATCGCTCTCGCGCGAAGAGCTGGGCGAGCGGCTCGAACCGTACAAGCGCAGCAACGGGCTGATCGGCGATTTCGACGTGCCGCTGGGCCTTTACCTGCAGCCTGCCAGCCCGCGTGAAATCATCGCGCGCATGCTGCGCAACCTGAAGGAAGTGCACCGGGCGCAGGAAGACTGGCAGCGTGCCATCGCCGTGCAGGACCGCCTCATCGCACTGCTGCCCAGTGCCTGGGGCGAGTACCGCGACCGCGGCATCGCGCATGCCGAGCAGGGCAACACCGCGGCCGCGGTGCGCGACCTGGAAACCTACCTGGCGCACGCGGAAGACGCGCTCGACGTCGATGTCATTGCCGAACGCGTGGCGGCGCTAAGACGCGCGTCCAACTGATGGCCACCAGGACCGGCGTTGCCGACGTACCCGATCTCGGCACGCTGCATGAATTCCACGGCGTGCAGCCGGTGCTGCCGGTCTCCGACGTCACGCGCGCCGCGCGCTGGTTTCGCGACGTGCTGGGCTTCGAAATCGACTTCATCGCCGGCGAGCCGCCGAGCTATGCGCGCGTCAAAAAGGGCGACCGTACCTATGGCGACCCGGTCTACCTGCGCCTGTGGCAGTGCAACACGCGCGGAGCGCCGCCCTGGCGCGGCGAGATCGTGATCCACGTGGGCAAGGACATCGACGGTCTGCATGCCGCCTACGTGAAACGCGGCGTCACGGTCATCGAGCCGATCACGTCGCAACCCTGGGGCCTGCGCGAATTTGCCATCCGTGAACCCGACGGACACACTTTGCGCTTCTGCGGATATCTGCCCTGAGTTTCTGATACACAAAATTACATATGGATCGGTGCGGGCGTGTCGATCCGGCTTTGGCTCGTCCGACGTGTGAACAGGAGCGCGCGGTTTTCGCGGCTCCCGAACTTCATAACCTTCAGGAGAAACGACATGCGATTCATGGTTCTGGTCAAGGCCAACAAGGATTCCGAAGCCGGCGTGATGCCCAGCACCGAAGTGCTCACCGCCATGGGCAGGTTCAACGAGGAGCTGGTCAAGGCCGGCGTGCTGCTGGCGGGCGAGGGGCTGCATCCGTCTTCCAGGGGGGCGCGCGTGCGCTGCGAAGGCCTGAAGCGCACCGTCATCGACGGTCCTTTCGCCGAAACGAAGGAACTGCTCGCAGGCTTCTGGCTGCTTCAGGTCAAGTCGAAGGAAGAAGCCATCGAATGGATCAAGCGCAGCCCGTTCCAGGAGGGCGAGATCGAGATCCGCCAGGTGTTCGAAGCGTCCGATTTCGGCGACTCGATGACGCCCGAACTGCTGGCGCAGGAAGACCGCCTGCGCGCCGAGTCCGAGGCCCGGGCCAAGGCCGGCAGCTGAACAGACCGCACCACAGAGACCCACCATGCGATTCATGCTGCTGATGATTCCCCACGGCTACGAGACCGCCGCGCCCGGCACCATCCCCGACGACGTCGATGCGGTGGCGGCCATGATGGCCTACAACGAGTCGATGCAGAAGGCCGGCGTGCTGATCAGCTGCGACGGCCTGCATCCGCCCTCGATGGGCGCGCGCGTGAGCTTTCCGGGCCGCAAGCCCAAGGTCGTCGACGGCCCCTTCGCCGAGGCCAAGGAAGTGCTCGGCGGCTACTGGATCATCGACGTGACCTCGCGCGCCGAAGCCATCGAATGGGCCACGCGCTGCCCCGGTGCCGAGAACGAGGTCATCGAGGTCCGCCAGATCCAGGAAATTGCTGACTACCCGCCCGACGTGCAGGCCCTGACCACCGAACTGGCGTCGATGCAGGCGGTCAAGAAAACGTAGGCGTAGACATGGGCGCTACGCCGGGCCGCGGCAACGGGGCCGCCATCCACCGCGCCATCGAGGCGGTGTGGCGCATCGAGTCGGCGAAGATCATTGCCACCGTCGCGCGCATGGTGCGCGACGTGGGCCTGGCCGAGGAGCTGGCCCAGGACGCGCTGGTGTCGGCCCTCGAACAATGGCCGGGCGCCGGCGTGCCGGACAACCCCGCCGCCTGGCTCACCGCCGTGGCCAAGCGCCGCGCCCTCGACCGGCTGCGCCACGGCCAGCTGGCCGAGCGCAAGGCATCCGAGATCGGCCGGGAACTCGATGCGCAGCACGAGATGGCGCAGGCCGATTTCGCCGAAGCGGTCGATGCCGCGCTCGACGACGACATCGGCGACGACCTGCTGCGGCTGGTCTTTATCGCCTGCCACCCCGTGCTCTCAACCGAGGCGCGCGTGGCGCTCACGCTGCGCCTGATGGGCGGCCTCGCGACGGATGAAATCGCCCGGGCATTCCTCGTGCCCGAGGCGACCGTGGCGCAGCGCATCGTGCGCGCCAAGCGCACGCTGCTCGAAGCGCGCGTGTCCTTCGAGGTGCCGCGCCGGCACGAACTCGAAGCGCGGCTCGCCTCGGTGCTCGAGGTGCTCTACCTGATCTTCAACGAAGGCTATTCGGCCACCGCCGGCGACGACTGGATGCGCCCCGCGCTCTGCGACGAGGCCATGCGACTCGGCCGCATCGTGGCCGAGCTCGTGCCCGATGCGTCGGAAGTGCATGGCCTGGTGGCGCTGATGGAAATCCAGGCCTCGCGCACGGCCGCCCGCGTGGGCCCGTCGGGCGAGCCGGTGCTGCTGCTCGAACAGAACCGCGCGCGCTGGGACCACATGCTGATTCGCCGCGGCCTTGCGGCACTGGCGCGCGCCGAGGCGCTTGGCGGTGCCCTGGGCCCCTATGCGCTGCAGGCGGCCATTGCCGCTTGCCACGGCCGTGCGCGCACCGCGGAAGACACCGACTGGCCGCGCATCGCCGCGTTGTACGACGCCCTGGCCGAGCTGTCGCCGTCGCCCATCGTCGAATTGAACCGCGCCGTTGCGCTCTCGATGGCCTTCGGGCCGGCCACGGGGCTCGAAGCTGTGGATGCGCTCGTGGGTGAGCCGGCATTGCAGGGCTATCACCTGCTGCCGGCGGTGCGCGGCGACCTGCTCTGCAAGCTCGGCCGCCGCGACGAGGCGCGCAGGGAGTTCGACCGCGCCGCCTCGCTCACGCGCAACACACGCGAGCGCGCGCTGCTGCTGGCGCGTGCGCGGGCCTGCGCGCTCCCGGAAGGCTGATCTCGAAGCCGCCGCCGCGCAGGCCGCTACGCTTTCGGCAGTGGCATGGAGGCCGAAGGCGAACCAGGCAGTCCGAACTGATGCCATGCACGCCGCAGCTGCGTGTCCGATCCAAAGCCCGAGATTTCCGCCGCCCGCGTCACGCTCGCGCCCGAGGTCAGCGCGAGCTGCGCGGCCGCCAGCCGCAGCCGGCGCAGGTAGGCCAGCGGCGCCACGCCCGCGTGTTCGACGAACAGCCGCGTCAGGTGCCGCGCCGAGGTGTGGGCCACCTCGGCCATCCGGGGCACGCTCCAGTCGGCCTGCGGCTGCTCGCTGACGGCGTCCTGCACGCGATGCAACGCCGCATGCAGATGGTTGCGGTGGGCCAGGAAAGGCGAAAGCTCCGGATCGTGCGGGCCGCGCCGCTGCGCCACCACCATCGTTTGCGCCACCTGGGCTGCCAGTGCTTCGCCGCACACATCCGCGATGCGATGCAGCACCAGGTCGATGCCGGTGGTGACGCCCGCGCTGCTGTAGACCGGCGGATCGATCACGAACACGCGGTTGGCCACCACGTCGCAGCGCGGCTCCACCGAGCGCAGCTCGTCGAGGTGATGGTGATGCGTGGTGGCGCGCCGGCCCGAAAGCGCCCCCGCGTGCGCGGCAAGCAGCGCGCCGGCGCAGACCGTGACCAGCTCGAGACGGCCGCGTTCGAAGCGCTGTCCGCGCAGCCAGTGCAGCAGGTCTTGCGTCTCGGCGTTGTCGATCGGTATGAAATCTCCGGGCAGTCCGACCAGCACGACCCAGGCCGGGCCATTCCATTGCGTCGGCAAGGGTGCAAGGTTGGCGAGCGCAACGCCCACGGATCCGATCGATGTGGGACGCGGGCCCGCGAATTCGATCTCGAAGCGCTCGGGCTGGCCCGCTGCGCGCAGCCGCTGGTTCGCGATGCGCAGCGCCTCCGCGGGGCCGGCCCAGTCGAGCACCAGGCTGCCCGGCAACAGCACGAACACTACGCGGATGGGTTGCTGCTGCTGCCGGAGGTCCATGCGTAGTCCATCTGGCGCGCCGTGCGTTCGGCCAGCGCGCGGCCGGCCAGCCGTTCGACCAGGTACAGGCTCATGTCGATGCCGGCGCTGATGCCCGCGGAGCTGACGATGCGGCCGCTGTCGACCCAGCGCTCGCCCTCGCGCACGTCGAGCGAGGGGAACTGCTCGCGCAGATCCGCAATGTCTTCCCAATGCGTGGTGACGGCCTCGCGCGTGGCCACGCCGCTTTTCGCGAGCAGGAAGACGCCGGTGCAGACCGAGGCGACCAGTTGTGCGCCGGCCGCGCAGTCGGCGATCCAGCGCAGGGTGGCGGGGCTTGCCATGGGAGCATCGACCACGCCGCCGGGCACGATCAGCAGGTCGGCTTTCGGGTTCTCGGCCAGGCCATGGTCCGCCAGCAGGCGCAGGCCGGCGCGGGCCTGCACCGGTTGGCCGGCGCCCGCGAGCGCGACGCAGGCGACTTCGAACGGGGCTTCCGTGCCGGCATTCGACCGCTGGCTGACGCGGCTCGCCGTGGTGAACACCTCGAACGGTCCCGCGAAATCGAGCGCCTCGACACCGTCGTAGGCGAGGATGCGTACGCGCAAAGTCATGCCGCCACGCTTTCGCCGGACTCGATGCCGGCGCGTTGCAGCGCCTGCGCCACGCTGCAGACCGTGGCGAAGCGGCCGTCCAGCACGGTGGCCGTGCGCGCCTTGATGTCGGCCGCGGCAAGCGGCCGGCCGTCGGGCTGCACCATGTCGAAGGTCAGCGTGGCCTCGGTCACGTAGTCGACTTCCCAGCCCAGGTCGGACGCGTGGCGCGTGGTGGTTTCGCAGCATTGCTCGGTGCGGATGCCGCTCACGATCAGCCGGCCGATGCCGTGCTGCGTGAGCCAGACGTCGAGCCCGCTGTTGACCAGTGCGCTGTGGCGGTGCTTGACGAAGGTGGCCGCTGCTTCGAAAGCCGCCAGGCCTTCGATCGGCCGCACGAAGCCCGATTCGACGGCAAAGGGATTGCCCGCCGTCGCGGGGCCATCGACGTGGAAGATGCGCACGACCGGAATGCCGGCGGCCGAGCAGCCTTCGATCAACGCGTTCTGGGCGGCGAAATAAGGCTGCGCAACCATTTCGGACCAGTACGGGCGCTGGCGAAACGATTCCTGCGCGTCGATCACAATCAGACAGGATTTCATGGCGTTGGCTCGAAGGGCGGAGTGAATGATGCCGCCTATTCTTCTGAGCCGCCAGCCCATCGTCCGCGCTGAAGCGGACCAGAACCGATCAAATCAGGACATCGGGGTCATGCCCAGGCCCGACCGCCTCCTAGACCAGCCCGGCGGCCTGCAGCTCTTTCTTGAGGTACGCATAGAAAAGCGGCGCCGCCACCAGGCCGGCCGGGCCGAACACCGCCTCGGCCACGAACATGACGGCCAGCAGCTCCCACACCCGCATCTGCGTGCGGCTGCCGACCACCTTGGCGTTGATCACGTATTCGGCCTTGTGGATGAGGATCAGGAACGCCAGGCACGCCAGCGCCATCACGGGCGACACCGACAGCGCCACCAGCGTGATCACCGAATTGCAGATCAGGTTGCCCACGATGGGCACCAGGCCCGCCACGAAGGTCAGCGTGATCAGTGCCGGCGTGTAGGGCAGGTGCGGACCCCAGAGCGGTATGAGGAACAGCAGGAAGATGGCGGTCAGCAGCGTGTTGAAGGCGGCAATCCAGAACTGCGCGGCAACGATCTGGCCGAACGCCTCGCCGAAGATGGTGATGCGCCTATACAGCTGCGCGGCCAGCGGGCGGCGCTGCAGCGGCATGGGTGCGATGGCGGCCAGCCCGCCCACGATCAGGCCGACATAGGCAAACAGCAGCCCGCCGAGCCATGCCCGTCCGGCCAGGGCCAGCGAACCGGCCTGTGCGCGGAGGTAGTTGGCCACCACGCGCTGCACTTCGGCCGCGCCTTCGGGCAGGTAGACCGCAATCTCGCTCGGCAGCTTGAGCCGCAGCTCGAGCACCGTGCGCGCCGTGTAGTCGAGCAGGTCGCGGTACTGGTCGGGCGCATCGAGGATGTACTCGCGCGCCTGCGACAGGCCCAGCGAAATCAGCGCGATGGGCGCCAGCAGCACCAGCGTGACCGCCACCACCCGGGCCAGCACGCCGGCACGGCTTGGCGGCAGCCTCAGCCGCGCCAGGCCATCGCCGATCAGGCGTGCGAACCAGCGCGTGGCCAGAAAACCGATGCATACGCACAGGAGGCCGGGCAGCAGGTGCTCCCACATCACCAGCAGCAGCGCCGCCGGCATCAGCAGGTAGCTGGCCAGCACCACGCTGCGCGAGGCGGGCTGGGGCTTGGTGTCGATGGTTGCGAGGGACGGTTTGGCCATCAGGGTCCGGGTGCTGCGCGTGCGAGCCTCGGAGGGAAAGATCAGCCGACCACCACGGCGGCGCCCGTGCCGCGCTCGGCAATGACGCCGATTTCATACACCGACTCGCCGGCCGCGCGCAGCGTGGCGGCGCAGGCGGCAGCTTCGGCTGCATCGATCACCACGACCATGCCGATGCCGTTGTTGAAGGTGCGGTTCATCTCGATGTCGTCGATGCCGGCCACCTTCTGCAGCCAGGCGAAGAGCTCGGTCTGCGGCCAGCTGCCCTTTTTGAGGTGGGCCGCCGTGCCTTCGGGCAGCACGCGCGGAATATTCTCGAGCAGGCCGCCGCCGGTGATGTGGGCCAGCGCCTTGATCGGGTGCCTGGCCAGCGCCTCGAGCACCGGCTTCACGTAAAGGTGGGTGGGTTCCATCACGGCTTCGCGGAAGGGCTTGCCGTCGAGCGTGGCGGGCAGATCGGCACCCGCCCGCTCGATCACCTTGCGCACCAGGCTGAAGCCGTTGGAGTGCACGCCGGCCGAGGCCAGGCCCAGCACCACGTCGCCGGGCTTCACGTTCTGGCCCGTGAGGATCTTCGACTTTTCGACCGCGCCGACCGCGAAGCCCGCCAGGTCGTACTCGCCGGCGGGGTACATGCCGGGCATTTCGGCGGTTTCGCCGCCGATCAGCGCGCAACCGGAGATTTCGCAGCCGCGGGCGATGCCGCCGATCACGGCCGCGGCGGTGTCCACGTCGAGCTTGCCGCAGGCGAAATAGTCCAGAAAGAACAGCGGCTCGGCGCCCTGCACCAGCACGTCGTTGACGCTCATGGCCACCAGGTCGATGCCGACCGTGTCGTGCATGTTCCATTCGAAGGCCAGCTTGAGCTTGGTGCCCACGCCGTCGGTGCCGCTCACCAGCACCGGCTCCTTGTAGCGCTTGGGCACCTCGAACAGTGCGCCGAAGCCGCCGATGCCGGCCAGCACGCCTTCGCGCAGGGTCTTCTTGGCAAGGGGCTTGATGCGGTCGATCAGTGCGTCGCCGGCATCGATATCGACACCGGCGTCCTTGTAGCTGAGCGGGGTGGGCGTAGGGGAAGTCATGGTCGGACGGTGTCGAGAAGGGCGGGAAGGTGGGGGCGCCGGCGACCGAAGCGGCCGGGCCGATAGAATTCCTCACGATTTTAAGGGCCCTCCGGGCCCCCTCCATGAACCTTCCCGGGATGAAACAGCTCGCGCTCGATATCGGCATTGCGACGGGCCCCAGCTTCGACGCTTTTTTTGCCGGCCCGAACGAGGCGGCGCTGCGGCACCTGCAACTGTGGGTGGGCGGCGCCGGCAACGCCGTGCCTCACTCTCCCGTCCCCACCTATCTGTGGGGCGAAAGCGGCAGTGGCAAGACCCATCTGCTCGAATCGGTGCGTGTCGCACTGCGCGAGCAGGGCGCGAGCGTGGGCTGGCTGCATGCCGGTTTGCTGGAGCCGCCCGAGTTCGACGAGCGCTGGGGCGCCGTGCTGCTCGACGATGTGCACCTCTACACCGCCGTGCAGCAGCACGCGGCCTTCAACTGGTTCGTCAACGCGCAGACACTGCAGCGTGGCGTGGTGGCCGCGGGCGCGCTGCCGCCGGCCGACCTGCCGCTGCGCGAAGACCTCCGCACCCGGCTGGGCTGGGGCCATGTGTTCCACCTGCAAGTGCTGAGCGAAAGCGAACGCCGCGCGGTGCTGCGCCAGGCCGCCGATACGCGCGGCGTCATGCTGTCGGACGAGGTGCTCGACTACATGCTGCACCGCTTCAGCCGCGACCTGGGCAGCCTGATGGAGCTGCTCACGCAGCTCGACGGCTATGCCCTGCAGACACAGCGCGCGATCACGATCCCGCTGATCCGATCCATGCTCGAAAACGAATAGAGAAGAGCTTCAACCAACAATGATCAAGAAATTCATCGACAAGCTGCTCGGCAAATCGGCCGGCGGCGCACAGGGCAAGAGCCGCTTCGGCAAGCGCCAGGAGGTGCCGGCAGAGGTTCACAAGATCGATCCAGCCCTGGTCGACGAACGTGCCAGGAACGTCGTCACCACGCTCCAGCAGGCGGGCTACGAAGCCTACGTGGTGGGCGGTGCGGTGCGCGACCTGCTGCTGGGCCTGCGGCCCAAGGACTTCGACGTGGCCACCAACGCCACGCCCGAGCAGGTCAAGTCGCTCTTCAGGCGCGCCTTCATCATCGGCCGGCGCTTTCGCATCGTGCACGTGGTGTACGGCCGCGGCCGCGAACACGAGGTGATCGAGGTCTCGACCTTCCGCGCCTACATGGACAACGCCGCCGCCGAGCAGGTGGCCGGCAACGAGCGCACCAGCAAGGGCGAGCTCGCGAGCATGAAGCACGCGGTGGACGCCAGCGGCCGCGTGCTGCGCGACAACGTCTGGGGTCCGCAGGAGGAAGACGCGGCGCGCCGCGATTTCACCGTGAACGCCATGTACTACGACCCGGCCAACCAGATCGTGGTCGACTACCACAACGGCATCCGCGACGCCCAGAAACTCACGCTGCGCATGATCGGCGACCCGGTCACGCGCTACCGCGAAGACCCGGTGCGCATCATTCGCGCGATCCGCTTCACGGCCAAGCTCGCGGCGCTCGGTTTCAAGATGGAAACCAAGACGGCCGCGCCCCTGGTCGAGTCGAGCAGGCTGCTGGCCGACGTGCCGCAGAGCCGCATGTTCGACGAGATGCTCAAGCTGCTGCAGACCGGCCATGCCATTGCCACCATCGAGCAGCTGCGCAAGCTCGGGCTCGCCACGGGCATCTATCCGCTGCTGGACGTGGTGGTCGAGCGCGCCGACCTGCCGTTCGTGAAGGCGGCGCTGCAGGACACCGATCGCCGCGTCGGCGAAGGCAAGCCCGTGGCGCCGAGCTTCCTGCTGGCCTGCGTGCTGTGGGCCGACGTGCGCGACGGCTGGGCCCAGCGCCAGGAAGGCCGCCATGGCCAGCGCCCGCAGCCGCCGTTCCCGGCGCTGCAGGACGCGATCGACGACGTGTTCAACGCCCGCATCGGCGATGTGTCGGGCCGCGGCAAGCTCGCTGCCGACATGCGCGAGATCTGGATGATGCAGCCGCGCTTCGACAAGCGCACGGGCTCCACGCCCTACAGCCTGGTCGATCAGGCGCGTTTCCGTGCCGCCTTCGACTTCATGCGGCTGCGCGCCGACGTGGGCGAAGTCAGCGAGGCCATTGCCGAGTGGTGGCAGGAGTTCAGCACCGCCGACGACGTGCGCCAGCAAGACCTGCTGGAGCAGGTGCGCGACGAGCAGAAGACCCGCCAGCGCGTGCGAACGCGCGACCCGGTGGCACCGAAGCCGCACGGCGAGCCGGCGGCGCGCCAGCGCCAGGCCGACGCCGAACCGCGGCAGGACGACGAGGAGGCCGAGGTCGAAGTCGATGCCGGCAGCATGCCGTCCGATGGCGAAGCGTCCGCGCCGCGCAAGCGCCGCCGGCGCCGCAAGCCGCGCACCGGGGGTGGTGGCAGCGGCGGCGAGGGCGGCGGCAGCGCCGCAGCCGAATGAGCGCACCGAAGCGGCCGAAGGACGGCAAGAGCAGCGGCAGCGGCCGGCCGCCATCGCGTGGCGGCCCTTCTTCGAAGCCCAGGAGCAGCGGGCCGGCGCCCGCGCGGCGCGCGACCGGACGGCCTCCGGGCAAGGCGGGGTCTGCCGGTGCGCCCGCCCGCCGCACGCGCGAGGACTATCCGACAGTGCAGGCCTTCGTCGCCATCGGCGCCAACCTGGGCGACGCCCAGGCCGCCGTGAAGGCGGCCATGGACGCCATCGGCGCCATCGAGCGCACCGTGGTGACGGCGCGCTCGTCGCTCTACCGCAGCGCTCCGGTCGATGCGACCGGGCCCGATTTCATCAACGCCGTGGTGGCCGTGAGAACCGGGCTCACGGCCGAGGCCTTCCTGTCCGAGCTGCAGCTGCTCGAGGAACAGGCCGGCCGCGAGCGGCCTTTTCCCAATGCACCGCGCACGCTCGATCTCGACCTGCTGCTGCACGGCAACGCGATCAAGGACACGCCCGCACTGACCCTGCCGCATCCCCGCATGCGCGAACGCGCCTTCGTGCTGAAGCCGCTGGCCGAGATCGCGCCCGACAAGGTGCCGCGCGTGGCGCTGTCGCGCGTTTCGTCGCAGGTCATCGAGCGAATCCGCGACTGAGCCGCCGCGGCCGGAACCCTGCCGGCCGGGCCGGCCTTGCGTCGCCCATTACACTTGCGCGGTTTTTCATGACGTTGTCACGCATTTGTGGCAGCCGCGAACCCAGGAGAGCGCCATGTTCGGCAAGCTGCTGCCCCGCGAGGGGAATTTTTTCGAGATGTTCAACCAGCACGCCGAGCGCATCGTCGAAGCGGCGCGGGCGTTCGAGCAACTCGTGGCCAATTACAACGACGTGCATCTGCGCGAGCAGTACAACCGCGACGTCGACAATGCCGAGCGTGCGGCCGACCGCGTGACGCACGACGTCAACCGGCTGATCCACAAGACCTTCATCACGCCCATCGACCGCGAGCAGATCCACAAGCTCATCAACACCATGGACGACGTGGCCGACCTGATCCAGGACTCGGCCGAAACCATGGCGCTGTACGACGTGCGCCACATGACCGACGAGATCGTGCGCCTCACCGCGCTCAGCGTGAAGTGCTGCGACCGCCTGAAGGACGCCGTCAAGTTCCTCGGCAAGATCGCCGACCCGGCGGTGGCCGAGGCCACGCTCAAGACCTGCGAGGAAATCGACCGCCTCGAGTCGGACGCCGACCGCGTGATGCGCAGCGCCATGAGCAAGCTGTTCCGCGAGGAGCCCGACGTGCGCGAGGTGATCAAGCTCAAGGCAATCTACGAATTGCTCGAGACGATCACCGACAAGTGCGAGGACGTGGCCAACGTCATCGAGGGCATCGTCCTCGAGAATTCCTGAGCGGTAGCCATTCGATGGCAACGGTTCAGGTCGCCCTCTGGGTGGTGATGATTCTGGTCGCGCTGGCGATCCTGTTCGACTTCATGAATGGCTTCCACGACGCGGCGAACTCGATCGCCACCGTGG
Organism: Variovorax paradoxus; assembly: GCF_018614875.1. GTDB lineage: Bacteria > Pseudomonadota > Gammaproteobacteria > Burkholderiales > Burkholderiaceae_C > Variovorax > Variovorax paradoxus_I. Next base: position 273,207 of record NZ_JAGGNW010000009.1, read on the forward strand.
TGTCGACCGGCGTGCTCAAGCCGGGCCACGCCGTGCTGTTCGCGGCCTTCTTCAACCTGATCGCCATCTTCATCTTCCACCTGAGCGTGGCGGCCACCGTCGGCAAGGGCATCGCCCAGCCCGGCGTGGTCGACGTGCATGTGGTCTTCGGCGCGCTCGTGGGGGCCATCAGCTGGAACCTGGTGACCTGGTACTACGGCATCCCGAGCAGTTCGTCGCACGCGCTGATCGGCGGCATCGTGGGCGCGGTGATTTCCAAGACCGGCACCAGCGGGCTGGTCGCCGCGGGCATCTGGAAGACGGTCGCTTTCATCTTCGTTTCGCCGTTTCTCGGATTCGTGCTGGGCTCGATGATGATGGTCGTGGTCGCCTGGGGCTTCCGGCGCGCCACGCCTTCGCGTGTGGACCGCTGGTTCCGGCGGCTGCAGCTGGTTTCGGCCGGGGCCTACAGCCTGGGCCACGGCGGCAACGATGCGCAGAAGACCATCGGCATCATCTGGATGCTGCTGATCGCCACCGGCTATGCCAATGCCGCCGACGCGAGCCCGCCGACCTGGACCATCGTGAGCTGCTACACCGCGATTGCGCTGGGCACCATGTTCGGCGGCTGGCGCATCGTGAAGACCATGGGCCAGAAGATCACCAAGTTGAAGCCCGTGGGCGGCTTTTGTGCGGAAACCGGCGGCGCGCTCACGCTGTTCCTGGCCACCGCGCTGGGCATCCCCGTCTCGACCACGCACACCATCACCGGCGCCATCGTCGGCGTGGGCTCCGCGCAGCGCGCCAGCGCAGTGCGCTGGGGCGTGGCGGGCAACATCGTCTGGGCCTGGATCTTCACGATCCCGGCCTCGGCCTTCGTGGCCGCCATCGCCTACTGGCTCAGCCTGCAGATTTTCTGAGGCGCGCAGCAACTACTGCGAGATCTTCCGGCCTTCCTCGACCTGGTGTTCGAAGTAGCGCTGGAAGCTGAACACGATGCTGGACATCAGCACCGTGGTGCCGAAGAGAAGCGCCAGCACCACGGCGCCGATCGTGGCCCAGTTGGTGCGGCCCGGCTCGGCGTCCGAAGGCGCGCCGACGTTGAAGCGGGCATTCCACTTCTCGGGCGTCATGAGGCCGTAGATGATGGCCATCAGCGCGCATCCCGCGATGGTGAAGCCCAGGAGCGGAATCAGCACCCAGCTCCAGCCGTCGTCCAGGCCGTACATGCGCGCGCGCTCGATGCCGTAGAGGCCCAGCGCCGTCGGAATGGGCAGCAGCCAGCCGAGCCAGTCGCCCATGCCGCGCAGGTAGAAGCGGTGCAGGCCCAGCGGGCCGCCCAGGAAGGAGAGCCAGGCGGCAATCGTCTTGTTTTTCATTCGGGTTTGGTAGTGCTGCCTTCGCCCAGCACTTTTTCCATCAGGACCACGTCGCGCCATTCGCCGAACTTCCAGCCGCAGTCTTTCAGCACGCCCACGTGCGTGAAGCCCTGGCTGCGGTGCACGCCGACCGAGCCGGCATTGGCCGAATCGCCGATCACCGCGATCAGCTTGCGCACACCCGCCGCCTCGGCGGCCTGCGAGAGGGCCGCCAGCAGCCGGGCGCCCAGGCCCTTGCCGCGCGCGGCTTCGGACATGTAGATCGAATCTTCGGCCGAAAAGCGGTAGGCCGGGCGCGGCTTGAACCAGTTGCAGTAGGCAAAACCCAACACTGCGCCGTTTTCTTCGGCAACGAGGTACGGCAGGTTCTTGCCGAGCACGTCGGCGCGCCGCGCGGCCATGTCGGCGACAGAGGGAGGTTCGGTCTCGAAAGTGCCGGTGCCGTTCAGCACGTGGTGGGCGTAGATGGCCGTGATGGGCTCGACGTCTTCGTCGCGGCTGGGGCGGATGGTGAGGGTCATGCAGGTGGTAAACGGACGGCGCCAAGCGCGGAAATTCGGAGAAAACGCGGGTCGGGCTATAATCGCAGGCTTTTCAGCGTGTCGCTGGCCGGGTGGCCATGTCGCGTGTCTCGACGCTGGAAGAACATTGTGAGCGGGCCTCTTCTTCATCCATAAGGCCTGCTGACCACCCAAGGATAAATCATGGTCGTCATTCGACTCTCCCGCGGCGGCTCCAAAGGCCGTCCGTTCTTCAACATCGTCGTGTCGGACAAGCGCGTTCGCCGCGATGGCCGTTTCATCGAGCGCCTGGGTTTCTACAACCCGACCGCCAAGGAAAACGAAGAAAGCATCCGCATTGCCCAGGACCGCCTGACCTACTGGAAGAGCGTTGGCGCCCAAGCGTCGCCCACCGTTCTGCGCCTGATCAAGCAAGCTGCAGCAGCAGCTCCCAAGGCGGCGGCCTAAGCCGTCCCGCACGGCGATGTTGCCCGCACTCGAAGCCGCCGAATTGCCGGCGGATGCGATCGAGGTAGGACGCATCGCCGATGCATGGGGCATCAAGGGCTGGTTCAAGGTCCTGCCCCACAGCGCCCAGCCCGAGGCGCTTTTTTCTTCCAAGCGCTGGTTCCTGCAGGCTCCCGGAGCCGCGGCGAGCAACGCTTTCCGGCTCGCGATCCGCGAAGCCAAAGAACATTCCGACTGCATCGTCGCCACGTCCGACGATGTGCCTGACCGCAATGCGGCCGAGGCGCTGCGCGGCGCGCGCGTGTTCGTGCCGCGCTCGAGCTTTCCGACGGCCGGCGACGACGAGTACTACTGGGTCGACCTGATCGGCCTGTCGGTCGTCAACCGCGAAGGCATCGTGCTCGGCTCTGTGCGCGAACTGCTCGCCACCGGCCCGCAGACCACGCTGGTGCTCGCGGCCGAAGAAGACGGCAAGGCCGTCGAGCGCATGGTGCCCTTCGTCTCGGTCTTCGTCGACAAGGTCGACCTGGCCGGCCGTCTCATCACGGTCGACTGGCAACCCGAATACTGATCTGGACCTTGCGCGCATGCGCTTCGACGTCCTCACGCTGTTTCCCGAACTGTTCGCGCCTTTCATGGCCAGCGGCGTGACGCGCCGCGCCTACGAGTCGAAGCAGGTCGAGGTCGTGCTCTGGAACCCGCGCGACTTCGCGCAGGGCAACTACAAGCGCGTGGACGACCGGCCCTTCGGTGGCGGCCCCGGCATGGTGATGATGGCCGAGCCGCTGTCGGCCTGCCTCGATGCGGCGCTGGCCGCGCGCGGCTCCCAGGCGCCGGTGGTGCTGTTTTCGCCCATCGGCGAGGCATTGCGCCATGAAGCGGTCGAGCGCTGGTCCGCCAGCGAGGGGGCGGTGCTGGTCTGCGGCCGTTACGAGGGCATCGACCAGCGCTTCATCGACACGCGCGTGACCCACCAGATCAGCCTCGGCGATTTCGTTCTCTCGGGCGGCGAGATCGCGGCGTTGGCGTTGCTCGATGCCGTGGCGCGGCTGCAGCCTGGCGTGCTGGGCGACGAGGCCAGCCACGTGCAGGACAGCTTCAATCCTTCGCTCGACGGCTTGCTCGACTGCCCGCACTACACCCGGCCGGAGCAATGGAACGGGCAGGGCGTGCCGCTGCCGCTGCTGTCCGGGCACCATGTGCAGATCGAGCGCTGGCGCCGCGACCAGCGGCTGGCCATCACCGCCGCCCGCCGGCCCGACCTGATTGCCGCCGCACGCGCTGCCGGCCGCCTGAGCCGGGCCGATGAGATGGCCCTGAAAAAAAAGCTATAATCCTTGGTTCCCCGATCCTCTGCCCGGCCGCGCCTCAAACCGAAGGCGCCTTTTGTGTAGCGCGAGCACGATCGAATATCAGGAAATCATGAACCTCATCGAAACCCTCGAGCAGGAAGAAATCGCCCGCCTCGGCAAGAAGATCCCCGATTTCATGCCCGGTGACACGGTCATCGTCAGCGTGAGCGTCGTCGAAGGCACCCGCAAGCGCGTGCAGGCCTACGAAGGCGTCGTGATCGCCAAGCGCAATCGCGGCCTCAACAGCGGCTTCACGGTGCGCAAGATCTCCAGCGGCGAAGGCGTGGAGCGTACGTTCCAGACCTACAGCCCGCTGATCGCCGGCATCGAAGTCAAGCGCCGTGGCGATGTCCGCCGCGCCAAGCTGTACTACCTGCGCGAGCGCAGCGGCCGTTCGGCACGCATCAAGGAAAAGCTGCCGGGCAAGTCGCAAGCAGCATCGGCCGCCAAGTAAGCCGCCTCCTGCCGTGCAAAAAGCCGCCGCTCTGGCGGCTTTTTGCGTTGTGCGCCGTGCACGGTTCTTGCGAAGCGTTGTGCGCCGTACACGCTTCCTGCAAAAAAGACAGCTTGGCTTTTTTACGCTCTACTTCCTCACTGAAACTCTCTCACTTGACCCACTCCGCCGCTCCCATGCAATTCGCCCCGGTCGAACCCGTCAATGCCGTGGTGCCTCCCACGCTGCTGTCGATCGACCCGCGCGAGGCGCCTGTGGTTGGCGGTCCCGACGGCCTGCCTGCCGTCGCACCCGCGCGGCTGACGGCCGAGGCCCTGCGCAGGCGCTTTGCCGCGCCGCCCGAGTGGACGCCCGAGTTGCGGCGCGAACCGCGCCTGACCGACCGCGTCCCGGCGCAGGCGGCCGTGCTGGTGCCCATCGTGCAGCGTCCGCAAGGCGCAACCGTGCTGCTGACCGAGCGCACGGCGCACTTGTCGAATCATTCGGGGCAAGTGGCGTTTCCGGGTGGCCGCGTCGACCCCGAGGATGCGAACATCGCGGCGGCCGCGCTGCGCGAGGCCTGGGAAGAAGTGGGACTCTCGGCCCGGTTCATTGAAGTGCTTGGAAGCCTTCCGACCTACACCACCGTCACCTCGTTCATCGTGACGCCCGTGGTCGCGCTGGTGAAGCCCGAGTTCGAACTCACCATCAATCCCTACGAAGTGGCGCTGGCCTTCGAGGTGCCGCTGGCCTGGCTCATGGACCCGGCCAATCACCGCCGCCATACCGTGCCCGCGCCCGACGGCACCCGGCGCGAGTGGTATTCGATGCCCTACCAGGACGGCACCGAAGAGCGCTTCGTCTGGGGCGCCACCGCGGGCATGCTGCGCAATCTCTATCGCTTCCTCAGCGCCTGACTTCGGCCCGAACCGGGCCACCGCGGGCGCTCTCGCTATCATCGAAGGATGAGCTTCTTTGCCATCCTGTGTGCGTTGCTGATCGAGCAGGTGCGGCCGCTCGCCTCCCACAACCCGGTGTACGGCGGCGTGCTGGCCTGGACACGCTGGACCAGCCGCAATTTCGACGCCGGCAAGCCGCACCACGGATGGGTCGCATGGGGTCTTGCGGTGCTCATGCCGACGCTGATGACGCTGGGCATCCACTTGCTGCTGGTGTTCACGCTGGGACTGCCGTTCGCGGTGCTCTGGAGCATTGGGGTGCTCTACGTCACGCTCGGTTTCCGGCAGTTCAGCCACCACTTCACCGACATCCGCGACGCCCTCGACGAAGGCGATGAGCCGCTGGCGCGTTCGCTGCTGGCGCACTGGCAGGGTGTCGATGCGGCCGAGCTGCCGCGCAGCGAAATCGTTCGCCATGTGATCGAACATTCGGTGATCGCGGCGCATCGCCACGTCTTCGGCGTGCTGGCCTGGTTCTCGATACTCGCCGCCCTGGGGCTGGGACCGGCCGGCGCGGTGTTCTATCGCATGAGCGAGTTCGTGGCGCGCTACTGGAACCACAAGAACGGCGCGGCGGTGCAGCCTTCGAGCGTCTCGGTGCAGCGCGCGGCAGAGCGCGCCTGGCATGCGATCGACTGGCTGCCTGCGCGCATCACCGCACTCGGCTTTGCCGTCGTCGGCAGTTTCGAAGAAGCGATCGACTGCTGGCGCAACGATGCGCGGCGCTTTCCGAGCGAGAACGACGGCGTGATCCTTGCGGCGACCTCGGGCGCGGTCAACGTGCGCCTGGGCGGCGGCGCGTTGAGCCCGATTCCCGTTACCGATCCTCTTCCGCGTGCGCAGGCCGGCGATTCGATGGCCGACGGCCGTCGGCTCGACAGCGGCAGCACGCCGGGCCGCGAGCCCGAACCCGGCCATCTGCGCAGCGTGGTGGGCCTGGTGTGGCGCTCGGTGGTGATGTGGATGGTGCTGCTGGCCTTGCTCACACTGGCCCGCCTGCTCGGTTGAGCGGGTTTCCCCAAACTAAACATGACCACCCCGGCACCGGCCTTCTGGAGCCCGCGCATCGGCGCGCTCGAACCCTATGTGCCCGGCGAGCAGCCGCGCATCGAAAACCTCGTCAAGCTCAACACCAACGAGAACCCGTATCCGCCATCGCCGCTCGCCATCGACGCCATCCAGCAGGCGGCAGCGAACGGCCTGGAACGCTACCCGGACCCCAGCTCGCTCGCATTGCGCGAAACGGTGGCGCGGCGGCACGGCCTGCAGGCCGACCAGGTCTTTGCGGGCAACGGTTCGGACGAGGTGCTGGCGCACGCCTTCTTCGCCTTCTTCCAGCAGGCCGAACCGTTGCTGATGCCCGATGTGAGCTACAGCTTCTATCGCGTCTACGCACAGCTCTACGGTATCGATTGCGAACTGCTGCCGGTCGACGAAGGCCTGCGCATCGACGTCGACGCCATGGCAGAGCGCGCCCGCAGCGGCTGCGCGGGCCTGGTGATCGCCAACCCGAACGCGCCCACCGGCATCGGGCTGCCGCTCGCGCGCATCGAGCAACTGCTCGCGGCCTGCCCCGCGCGCGTGGTGCTGGTGGACGAGGCGTATGTCGATTTCGGCGGCGAGAGCGCGTTGCCGCTGGTCGGCAAATATCCGAACCTGCTGGTGGTGCAGACCTTGTCGAAGTCGCGCTCGCTGGCCGGCCTGCGGGTCGGCTTTGCCTGCGGGCAGGCGCACCTGATCGAGGCCCTGGTGCGGGTCAAGGACAGCTTCAACTCCTATCCGCTCGACCGGCTTGCCACGGCGGGCGCGGTGGCGGCGCTGGAGGACGAAGCCTGGTTCAAGACCACGCGCGACAAGGTCGTCGATACCCGCGAGGGGCTCAGCCTGCAGCTCGAAGACCTGGGCTTCGAAGTGCTGCCCTCGCAGGCCAACTTCGTGTTCGCGCGCCATCCGCGACGCGATGCAGCCGACCTGGCGGCACGGCTGCGCGAACGCGCGGTGCTGGTGCGGCATTTCAAACAGCCGCGCATTGCGCAGTACCTGCGCATCAGCATCGGCACGCGGGAGCAGTGCGGGGCGCTGGTGCAGGCGCTCGAATCGATTCTCGAAGCTTCTCAGTAGCGCGACTGGCTGAGCTCGGCGAAGAGTTCGCCATAGATCCTGTAGCGCGTGGCGCTGATCGGCCCGGGCTTGGTGGGCGAGTCCACGTTCGCAATCACGCCGCAGCCCGGTTCGTGCAGATGGGTGCAGTTGTAGAACTTGCAGTCGTTCGCATGCTCGGCAATGTCGGGCATCAGGCCCGCGAGCTGCATCGGCGCGATGTGGTTCAGGCCGAATTCCTGGAAGCCCGGCGAGTCGATCAGGCTGGTGGTGCGCGCCTCGTCCACCCAGTACCAGGTGGTGCTGGTGGTGGTGTGCTTGCCCGAATTCAGCGCCTGGGATATTTCGCCGGTCAACGCGCTGGCACCGGGCACCAGCAGGTTGATCAGCGTGCTCTTGCCGGCGCCCGAGGGGCCCAGCACCAGCGTGCTCTTGCCCGCGAGCAATTTCATCAGCGAGGCATGGTCGGCCTCGCCCGATGCCTTGAGCGAGAGCGGCAGCACGCCATGATGCATGCGGCGGTAGGGCGCGAGCTTGTTCCATGCACGCTCGAAGGGCCCGACCAGGTCGCTCTTGTTGAGCGCGATGATCGGCGTGATGCGTTCGGCTTCGGCGGCAATGAGCGCGCGCGCCAGTTGATGCTCCGAGAACTCCGGCTCGGCCGCGATCAGGATCAGCACATGGTCGAGATTGGCCGCGAACGACTTGGTGCGGATTTCGTCCTGCCGGTAGAAGAGGTTGCGCCGCGGCACGACCTCTTCGATCGTGCCTTCGTCTTCGCTGGCCTGCCAGCGCACGCGGTCGCCGACCACGGCCTGGCTCTTCTTGCCGCGCGGATGGCAGATCAGGCGATCGCCCGCGGGTGTTTCGACCAGGCAATGACGGCCATGGCTCGCGATGACCAGGCCGTCGTGAAGAATGCGCGCGGAGGTGCCGGCCCCCTTGGCGGGAGTGCGGCTCGGCTTAGCCAACGGCGGGTGTCCTCATCACGGTGCCGGGCTCGCCACCAGCGCATTCGCCTGGCGTGCGCACTCGAAGTCGGTGATCGAGAGCCCGCCCACGTCGTGCGTGTTGAAGCGCACCACGCAGCGGTTGTAGTGCACCGACAGGTCCGGATGATGGTCCTGCGTGTGGGCGATGAAAGCCAGCGCGTTCACGAACGCGATGGTCTCGAAGTAGTTGGCGAAGGTGAAGGTCTTTTCGATGGCGACATTGGCACCGTCGCCGTCGAGCTTCCAACCGTCGAGCTTGGCGAGGCCGGAAACGATCTCGGTGGCGCTCAATGCGTGGCGGGGAATGTTTTTCCAGTCTTTGGGCTTGAACATGCTGCTCATGGTCTGGGCTTCCGGGAAGGATCTTTTCAGGCCGCCGTCATGCGCGCAAGGCGCTCGGAGGCCGGGGGGTGGGAATAGTAGAACTTGACGAACACCGGGTCGGGCGTGAGCGTCGACGCGTTGTCCTGGTAGAGCTTGAGCAAGGCGGCCGACAGGTCGGCACCGCTGGTTTGCGCCACCGCGTAGGCGTCGGCCTCGAACTCGTGCTTGCGCGACAGTCGGGCGGGCAGCGGCGCGACAAAGAACCCGAACACCGGCACCGCGAGCATGAAGAGCAGCAGTGCGAGTGCATCGTTCGGCGCCGTGGGCGCCATGTTGGGCTGTACGCCGAGCCCCGTGTAGAACCAGGCCTGGGTCGAAACCCAGCCCAGCAGTGCGAAGCCCGCCAGGCTCAGCGCGAACATCGCGATCAGCCGTTTCACGATGTGGCGGTGCTTGAAGTGGCCGAGCTCGTGCGCCAGCACGGCCTCGACTTCGCTCGCGTTGAGCTGGCGCAGCAGCGTGTCGTAGAACACCACGCGCTTGCTCGCGCCAAAGCCGGTGAAGTACGCATTGGCATGGGCGCTGCGCGTGCTGCCATCCATCACGAACAGGCCCTTGGCCGCAAAGCCGCAGCGCTTCATCAGCGCCGTGACGCGTTCCTTGAGCGTGGGGTCGTCGAGCGGCTTGAACTTGTTGAACAGCGGCGCGATGAAGGTGGGATAGACCAGCATCCCCAGCAGGTTGAAACCCATCCACACGGCCCAGGCCCAGAGCCACCAGGTGGTACCGGCCGCGCCCATGAGCCACAGGATCAGCGCCACGATCGGCAGCCCGATCGCGGCACCCAGCGCCGTGGACTTGAGCGTGTCGGCCACCCAGAGGCGAAAGCTCATCTTGTTGAAGCCGAAGCGTTCCTCGAGCCTGAAGGTCTGCCAGAGCGTGAAGGGCAGTTCGAGCAGGCCGCCGATGGCCGCGAAAGCCGCCAGCAGCGCCAGCTGCTGCACCATGCCGCCGCCGAGCCAGCCCAGCAGCAGCCTGTTGAGTACGTCGAGCCCGCCCAGCAGCGTCCAGCCCAGCAGCAGCGCGGTGCTCCAGGCCATTTCGACGAGGCCGAAGCGCGCCTTGGCAATGGTGTAGTCGGCCGCCTTCTGGTGGGCGGCGAGGCTGATGGTGCGTTCGAAGGCGGCAGGCACCGTGCCGCGATGCCGTGCCACGTGGCGCACCTGCCGCGAGGCGAGCCAGAACTTCACGAGCAGGCCCGCGACCAGTGCAACGGCGAAGGCAGTGGTGAAGATGAGCGAATAGGACATGACCGGCGAGTTTAGCCCTCGGGTCCGACCCGCGCAGACCTTCGACGACAATCCAGCAATGTCCGAATCCCTTGACCCCACGACCGTCGCAACCCTGCCTGTCCTCAAGAAAAGCGACCAGAACCTGGTCTGGCTCGACTGCGAAATGAGCGGCCTCGACCCCGAGAAAGAGCGCCTGCTCGAGATCGCCGTGGTCGTCACCGGCCCCGACCTGACCCCCCGCATCGATGGCCCCGTGCTGGTCATCCACCAGAGCGACGCGGTGCTCGACGCCATGGACGCCTGGAACAAGGGCACGCATGGCCGCAGCGGCCTGATCGACAAGGTGAAGGCCTCCACGCTGGACGAAGCGGCGGCCGAGCAGCAGTTGCTGGAATTCGTGGCGCGCTACATCCCCAAGAGCGGCTCGCCCATGTGCGGCAACACCATCGGGCAGGACCGGCGCTTCCTGGTCAAGTTCATGCCCAAGCTCGAGGCGTACTTTCACTACCGCAATCTCGACGTCAGCACCCTCAAGGAGCTCGCCAAGCGCTGGAAGCCCGCCGCCTACAGCGCCTTCAAGAAGCAGCAGGCACACACCGCGCTGGCCGACGTGCACGAATCCATCGAGGAGCTCGCGCACTACCGGGAAACCTTTCTTCGTCTGGCGGATTAGGTAAAAACCCCGAGCCGTGCCATAATCGCAGGCTTCGCTGATTAGGAGGATTTTCCGGTCAGCGTCTCTTGCATCTCCCTATCTTGCACACCGCGCCCGATCGCATCCGCTGATCAAAAAGGGCCGCAGCCTCCGGCGAAAGCCAGAAGTTGAACGTCGTTGGATGGTTGATGTTTTTAACCACCAACGGGGCGCCGCCTACGGCAGCGCTCGCGTTTGAGATTGATATTCACATGACCGACGCTTTTGAAGCGCAGGGCGAGTTCGCGCCTGTGCAATCCACCAACAACAACGAATTCATCGCCGCCGTGGACACCGTGTCCGAAGCGCCGATCCTCGAGGCGCTCGACGCAGCAGCCCCCGAAGCGGCCGTGGCCGAAGAACCCCGCCTGCCCAACGGCTTCATCAAGCTCGGCCTCGCACCCGAACTGATCGCCGCCGTGGCCGACCTGGGCTTCACCCAGCCCACCACCGTGCAAGACAAGGTGATTCCGCTCGCCATGGGCGGTGAAGCCGGCCAGGACGGCAAGGCACGCTTCGTCGACCTGATGGTCTCGAGCCAGACCGGCTCCGGCAAGACCGCTGCCTTCCTGCTGCCCGTGCTGCACACGCTGCTCAAGCGCCAGGCCGAAGCCGAAGAGGCCGCCAAGGCCGAGTTCCAGCGCCTGGCCGCCGAAGCCGCCGCCCGCGGCGAAGCCGTGCCGAAGAAGCCGAAGCGCAAGGACCCGACCAACGCGCGCCATTTCAAGGCCGCCACGCCCGGCGCCCTGATCCTGTGCCCGACGCGCGAACTCGCGCAGCAGGTGGCGCACGACGCCATCGAGCTGGTTCGCCACTGCCGCGGCCTGCGCGTTGCCAACGTGGTGGGCGGCATGCCCTACCAGCTGCAGATCGCCAAGCTGCAGAACGCCGACCTCGTGGTGGCCACGCCCGGCCGCCTGCTCGACCTGCAACGCTCGCAGCAACTCAAGCTCGACCAGGTCAAGTTCCTGGTCGTCGACGAAGCCGACCGCATGCTCGACCTCGGCTTCTCCGACGATCTGGCCGAAGTCAACCAGCTCACCATCGAGCGCCAGCAAACGATGATGTTCAGCGCCACCTTCGCGCCGCGCATCCAGCAACTGGCCCAGCGCGTCATGCGCGAGCCGCAGCGCATCACCATCGACAGCCCGCAGGAAAAGCACGCCAACATCAAGCAGTCGCTGTACTGGGCCGACAACAGCCAGCACAAGCGCAAGCTGCTCGACCACTGGCTGCGTGATACCAGCATCAACCAGGCCATCGTGTTTGCGAGCACGCAGGTCGAGTGCGATGGCCTCGCCGGCGACCTGCAGCAAGAAGGCTTCAGCGCCGTGGCGCTGCACGGCGCGCTGAGCCAGGGCCTGCGCAACCGCCGCCTGATGGCGCTGCGCCAGGGCCAGGTGCAGATCCTGGTGGCCACCGACGTTGCCGCCCGCGGCATCGACGTGCCGACCATCACCCACGTCTTCAACTTCGGCCTGCCGATGAAGGCCGAGGACTACACCCACCGCATCGGCCGTACCGGCCGTGCGGGCCGCGATGGCCTGGCCATCACCTTTGCCGAGTTCCGCGATCGCCGCAAGATCATGGACATCGAGCAATACAGCCGCCAGCAGTTCAAGGCAGAAGTGGTCGCCGGCCTGGAGCCGCAACAGCGTATGCCGCAATCGCGTCCTCCGATGGGCGAGTACCGCGGTGGCCGTGGTGACAACCAGTCGCGCGACCGCAAGTTTGGCAACGGCGGCGCAGGCGGCGGCGGTTACCGCGGCGGCAATAGCGGCGGCTACGCCGGTGCCAGCGGCTTCAACGACCGCAACGCACGCGGTCCGGCCCCGAGCCAGGGTCAGGGCCCGCGCGGCTTCCAGGGCGGCACCAACGCCGGCTTCGGCGGCGGCCGTGACGACGGCGGCAATGGTGGCGCCGGCTACGGCCGCAAGCCGGGCTGGGGCGACAGTGCTCCGCGCGGCGGCCATGGCCACGGTGGTGGTCGTGGCGACGGCGGTTTCGCGCCCCGTGAAGGCTTCGCTCCGCGCGAAGGTTTCGCACCCCGCGGCAATGGCGCAGGCCATGGCGGCCCGGGCAAGGTGTTCGTGCCCCGTGACGCACAAAAGCGTGCGTTCAAGCCCACGCGCTGATCCATTCCAGAGCGGCCGACCGGCCGTCTCGCCCCAAAAGAAAGCCCGCGCTTCCCACGAAGCGCGGGCTTTTTCATTGCGGGTTTCCGTGGAGGCGACAGGCACGAAATTTGATTGACACATGAATCGATGAAAAGTAATGTAATGAGGCATTGCTTCCCCGGTCCGTACCGCGGCTGCCGGTTCATCGACATCTGCTTTTCAAATTCCGAACATGAAAATTGCGATTCTTGGTGGTGGTCACGGCGCTTACGCAGCTGCTGCGGACCTGTCCGAAGCCGGTCACGAGGTGCGTCTGTGGCGCCGCGATGCGGCCGCGCTCAAACCCGTGGTGCTAGCCGGCGCCATCACGCTGAAGGATGCCGATGGTGCGCGCGAGGTGCCGCTCGCGCTCGCCACCGCCGACATCGCCGCGGCGCTCCATGGCGCCGAGCTTATCGTCATTCCCACGCCCGCCATCGCCCAGCACGACATCGCGCTGGCCATGGCGCCGCACCTCGCCGACGGCCAGGTCGTGTTCCTGCCGCCGGGCACCTTCGGCAGCTACGTGATGGCGAAGATGGTGAAGGAAGCGGGCAGTCGCGCCGACGTCGCCTGGGCCGAGACCGGCACCTTGCCTTACCTGGCGCGCAAGCACGGCGAGCGCGAGGTGAACGTCACCATGCGCGCCATTCGCCTTCCCACGGGCGTCTACCCGGCCCGCAAGGAGGCGCAGGCCGTCGAAGTGATCCGCAAGGCCTATCCGGCCGTCCACGGCTGCGGCGATGCGCTCTCGGGCGCGCTCATGAACGCCGGTCCCGTCATCCATCCACCGCTGATGGTGATGAACGCCGCCCCGCTGCAGCACTTCGAGCGCTGGGACATCCACAACGAAGGCACGCAGCGCGCCGTACGCGACGTGACCGACCGGCTAGACCAAGAGCGCATCGCCGTGCGCGAAGCCTTCGGGCAGGGCGCGCCGCACTATCCGCTGGCCGACCACTACAACAACGACCGGTGGATGTACGGCGACGCGCACAAGCAGCTTGTGAAGTCGGGCGACTGGCGCGAGAACATCGATCTGCACACGCACCGCTACATCGCCGAGGACACCGAGCTTGGCCTCGCATTCCTGGCCTCGGCCGCGCGCCATGCGGGCGTGGACGCGCCCATTGCGCACGGCCTGCTGGCCATCGTCGGCGGCTTTCTCGGCCGCGACCTGCGCCGCGGGCCGCGCACCTTCGAAAGCCTGGGCCTCGCCGACCTGAGCGCCGCCCAACTCACGCAGAGGCTGCACGATGGCGAATGAACGCGCATCGTTGCCGCGCTTCGCAGCCGTCGGCGCGGGTCGCATGGGGCGCGGCATCGCCATCGCGTTCGCCTATGCGGGCCATCGCATCTCGCTGATCGACCTGCGCCCGCGCAGCGACGAAGCATGGCAGCGCCTGCGCGACGAAGCCAAGGCAGAGATCGAAGCCAGCCTCGCAGGCCTGGCGCAGCTCGGCGTGATCGATGCGCAGCAGATCCAGTCCATTGCCGCCCGCGTGGACTTCGTGAGCGCCGCCGAAGCGCCGCAGGCACTGGCCGTCGCCGAGCTGGTGTTCGAAGGCGTGCCCGAAACCCTGGAGGCCAAGCGTGAGGCCTTCGAGCATCTCAACCGCCATTGCCGCGACGACGCCATCCTCACCTCGACCACCAGCAGCATCCTCGTGACGCAGCTGGCAGCGCTCGTGCGGCTGCCAGAGCGCTTCCTGAATATGCACTGGCTCAACCCGGCCTACGTGATCCCGGTGGTGGAACTCAGCTGCCATCCCGCCACCGACGCCGCAGTGCTCGCGCGCACCAAGGCGCTGATGGAGGCCATCGGCAAGCTGCCCGTCGTCTGCGGTGCATCGCCGGGCTACATCGTGCCGCGCTTGCAGGCGCTGGTGATGAACGAGGCGGCCCGCATGATCGAAGAGGGCGCCGCCACCGCCGAAGAGATCGACAAGGCCACGCGCTACGGCCTCGGCCTGCGCTTTGCCGCGCTCGGCGTGGTCGAGTTCATCGATTTCGGCGGCTGCGACATCCTGCACCACGCGAGCCGCGAGATGTCGGCCTCGATCGACAAGGGGCGCTACACCGCGCCGGCCATCGTCGATCGCATGGTCGAAGAGGGGCGGCTCGGCCTGAAGAGCGGCAGCGGCTTCTACGACTACGAGGGGCGCGACATCGCAGCCTACCGGCGCGACGTGCTGTCGCGCACGCTCGGCGAACTGAAGCATGCGGGCCTGTGGCGCGCGCCGGCCGACGAGACGCTGTCATGACGATTCGCCGCGCCTTTGCCGACCTGTCGGTGGGGCAGGTGCACTACGCGGCGTGCGGCGATGCGAGTGCGCCGGCCGTGCTGCTGCTGCACCAGTCGCCGCGCAGCTGGGCCGAGTACCGCGAAGTGCTGCCGCTGATCGGCGTGCGGTATCGCGCCATTGCGATGGACACCGCGGGCTTCGGCGATTCGTCGGACGGCGGCATGCCGGCGAGCATCGCGCAATGGGCGCGCGTGGCGCGCGAGCTGCTCGATGCGCTGGGCATTGCGCAGGCCGATGTGGTGGGGCACCACACGGGCGGCGTCGTCGCGGTTGAAATGGCGGCCGCGTTTCCGGGCCGAGTGCGCAGCCTCGTGCTGTCGTCCACGCCCTACGCCGGCGAGTCCTTTCGGGTTGCACGGGCTCAGCGGCCGCCCATCGACGAGGTCGCTCCGAGTGACGACGGAAGCCATCTCGCCGCACTCTGGCAAAAGCGCCAGGCCTTCTATCCGCCGGGCCGGCCCGATCTGCTCGAAGCCTTCGTGCTCGATGCACTGAAGGTCGGCCATCGCGTGGAGGAGGGCCACAACGCCGTCGCCTCCTATTGCATGGAAGAGCGCATCGGCCGCGTGACGCAGCCCGCGCTCATCATCCGCGCCACCGGCGATCCGTTCGCTGCGCCGCACGCAGCGGAGCTGCTGCACCATCTGCCTCAGGCGCGCATCGTCGATATCGAAGGCGGCATGGTTCCCTTGCCCGACCAGATGCCCGAGGCGTTCGCGCAGACGGTGCTCGAATTTCTTTCGGCGCTGCCATGAAAGCCATTCGCGTCCACGGCTTCGACGCGGTGCTGGTGCCGTAGCCTCGCCCCGTACGCAAGAGGCGGGCGCCTCAGTCTTCTTCCGGCTCCTCGACCGGCACATGCACGTGCAGCTCGATCATCTGCCGCAGGGTCTGCTTCAGTTCTTCGGCGCGCCGCAGCCCGAAGGGTTCGAGCACGCGCCGCTCGTGGTCGCGCGCGAGTTCCATCAGGTGCTCGACCGCCTTCAACCCCTTGCGCGTGATCCGCACCAGCGTGATGCGGCGATCACTTTCATGGGGCAGCCGCTCGACCTGCCCGCGTGCTTCCATGCGGTCGAGAAGGCGCGTGACGGTCGGCTGCTTGGTCACCGTCACCTGCGCAAGCTGGCCGATGCTGATCGGTTCGCTGCCGGCCAGCGACGCCATCACGCGCCACTCCGACACGGAGAAACCCTGCTGCCGCGCGACCTCGTGGAACTCCGAGGAGATCAACTGGCTGGCCTGCGCCAGCAACGCCGGCAGGTAGTCGTCGACGAAGCGACGCGATTCGGTGGATGGGTCTTGGTCAGCCATGAAGGCACCTCACAGTCGCCGCGGGCACGCTGCTTGCATGTCTAGGGTAATTCATGATTGTGGATACATTCATTTGTCAACATTATAGGAAGCACGGTGCGGCAGCTTGCACGCATCGTCCCACGAGAGAGAACAAGGACCGACATGGCTGAGCGTTCGTTCGTCGAAGAAGTCAAGAAGCTGCGGCTTTCTGGCGGAGATGTATTTCGCGGAGAAGGCATTCTGGCGGTAACCAAGGCCCTGCTGGAATCCGGGGTGTCTTATGTGGCGGGCTACCAGGGCGCGCCCATCTCTCACCTGATGGATGTGCTGGCCGATGCGCAAGACATCCTTGCCGAACAGGGCATCCGATTCGAGAACAGCGCGAGCGAAGCCACGGCCGCCGCCACGCTGGCGGCATCGGTCAACTATCCGCTGCGCGGCGCGGTGACCTTCAAGGCCACCGTGGGCACCAACGTGGCCTCCGACGCACTGGCCAACCTGGCCTCGGGCGGCGTGACCGGCGGCGCGCTCATCATCGTGGGCGAGGACTACGGCGAAGGCTCGTCGATCATGCAGGAGCGCAGCCATGCGTTCGCGATGAAGTCGCAGATCTGGCTGCTCGATCCGCGGCCCAACCTGCCCAGCATCGTCGATGCGGTGAAGACGGGCTTCGATCTCTCCGAGGCCAGCAACACGCCGGTGATGCTGCAGCTGCGCATCCGCGCCTGCCATGTGCACGGCCACTTCATCGCGGGCGACAACAGGCGCGCCAAGTTCACGCTGAAGGAAGCACTGGAGAACCCGCAGCGCGACGTCGGCCGCATCGTGCTGCCGCCCGCGAGCTTCGTGCACGAACAAGAGAAGGTGAAAGACCGCTGGCCCGCCGCGGTGCGTTTCATCGAGGAGCGCGAGCTCAACGAGTTCTTTTCGGAAGACGCCGACGACATCGGCATCATCGTGCAGGGCGGCAGCTACAACACGCTGCTGCGCGCGTTGGAGCGGCTCGACCTGGCCGACATCTACGGCAACACCAAGGTGCCGCTCTACGTGATGAACGTGGCCTATCCGGTCATCGAGAGCGAAGTCATCCGCTTCTGCGAAGGCAAGCGCGCGGTGATGATCGTGGAAGAGGGCCAGCCCAATTTCGTCGAGCAGAACCTCGCGACCATCCTGCGCCAGGCTGGCTCGACCACGGCGCTGCACGGCAAGGACATGCTGCCCGTCGCCGGCGAATACACATCGTCCGAATTGCTGAAAGGCGCGCGCACCTTCTGCGAGCGCTACAAACGTCTCGCATCGCTGCCCGTACCTGTGCCGGTGCGCAAGGTGATCCCACTCAAGGAGGTGGCCGCCATCGGCGTCGACGCCGCGCCCGAGCCTGCCGTGCCTTCAACGTCCCTCGGCGAAGTCGTACACGCCCGCCCGCCGGGCTTCTGCACCGGTTGCCCCGAGCGCCCGATCTTCAGCGCGATGAAGCTGGTCGAGCGCGAACTCGGCGCGCACCACGTCAGCGCCGACATCGGCTGCCACCTGTTCTCCATCCTCCCGCCCTTCAACATCGGCAACACCACCATGGGCTACGGCCTCGGCGGTGCCGGCGCCTCGGCGCTCAACGCGCCGGCCGGCAAGCGCGCGATCTCGATGATGGGTGACGGCGGTTTCTGGCACAACGGCCTGACCAGCGGCGTGGCCAACGCGGTCTTCAACAAGAGCGACAACCTCACCATCATCGTCGACAACAACTACACCTCGGCCACCGGCGGGCAGGACATCCTCTCGTCGAACGCCGTCAACAAGACGCGCAGCACCGGCCACGAGATCGAGCGTGCCGTGCGCGGCGTGGGTGTCGAGTGGGTGAAGACGCTGCGCCGCACCTACGACGTCGCTGGCATGCGCGATGCGCTCAAGGAAGCGCTCACCACCAAGACCAAGGGCCCGAAGGTGCTGATCGCGCAGTCGGAATGCATGCTCAACAAGCAGCGCCGCGAGAAGCCGCTCGTGCGCAAGGCCATTGCCGATGGCAAGCGCATGGTGCGAGAGAAGTTCGGTGTCGACTCCGACACCTGCACCGGCGACCACTCGTGCATTCGCCTCTCGGGCTGCCCGTCGCTGTCGATCAAGCCCAACCCCGATCCGCTGCGCAGCGACCCGGTCGCGACCGTGCTCGACAGCTGCGTGGGCTGTGGCGTCTGCGGCGAGGTCTCGCATGCCGCGGTGCTGTGCCCCTCGTTCTACAAGGCGCAGATCGTGAGCAACCCGAGCCGCTGGGATGTGCTGCGCGACCGTGTGCGCAGCGTCGTCATCGGCTGGCTGCAGCGCGGCGAAGCCCGCCGCCGCGAAGCCTATGCGTTCTGAAGCGATGACGAACAGGGCGCAACCGATCAAGATCGCCATTCTCGCCATGGGCGGGGAGGGCGGCGGCGTGCTGGCCGACTGGATCGTCGACATGGGCGAGGCCAACGGCTATGTCGCCCAGACCACCTCCGTGCCGGGCGTGGCGCAGCGCACCGGCGCGACCATCTACTACGTCGAGCTCTATCCGACCGCGCAGGCCGAGGCGGATGGCGGCCGGCCCGTGCTGGCGCTGATGCCGTTGCCGGGCGATGTCGACGTGGTGTTGGCATCGGAACTCATGGAAGCCGGCCGTGCCGTGCAGCGCGGGCTGGTCACGAACGACCGCACCACGCTGATCGCCTCCACGCACCGCGTGTTCTCGATCGCGGAGAAGAGCGCGCTTGGCGACGGCCGCGTCGACAGCACCCAGTTGCTCGTGCACACGGCCAGGGCTGCCAAGCGCTTCATCCGCTTCGACATGGCGCAGGCCGCCGAGGCTTCGGGCAGCGTGATCAGCGCCGTGCTGTTCGGTGCGCTCGCGGGTTCAGGCGTGTTGCCATTCAGCCGCGCACAGTTCGAGGCGACCGTGGAGCGCGGCGGCGTGGGCGTGAAGCCCAGCCTGAAGGCCTTCGGTGCCGCATTCGCCCGCGCACAGGGCGGCGACGATGGCGAGACACCGCCGGAAGTGATGGCCGCCATGCCGACACCGCAGCCGCGCCACCCCGCCGTGCGCGCGCTGGTCGAACGCGCGCAGCGCGAATTCCCGCTTGCTGCGCAAGACTTCCTGCTCGAAGGCGTGCGCCGCCTCATCGACTATCAAGACCCCGCCTACGCCGTCCTGTACCTGGACCGCATGGCCGCCATCGCCACTTTGCCGAGCAACGACGACCATCGCCTGCTGCGCGAGACCGCGCGGCACCTCGCACTCTGGATGTCGTACGAAGACACCGCCCGCGTCGCCGCGCTCAAGACCCGCGCCACCCGCTTCGAGCGCGTGCGCGGCGAGGCCCGCGTGCAACCTGGCCAGGTGCTCGCCATCAACGAATACATGCACCCGCGCCTGCAGGAGATCTGCGAGACGCTGCCCGGCGGCATCGGCCGTTGGTTGATGGGCTCCACGCTGCCGAAGAAGATCGTCGAGCGCTTCACCCAGCACGGCCGCGTGATCCAGACCAGCTCGCTGCGCGGCTACCTGATGCTGCGGACCGTGGCCGCCATGAAGCGCTGGCGCCGCTCGACGATGCGCTACGCGGAAGAAAACCGCCGCATCGAGGAATGGCTGCAGCGCATCGCCGCCACCGCACAGCGCAACCCCGAGCTGGCTGTCGAGCTCGCGCAGTGCCAGCGGCTTGTCAAGGGCTACAGCGACACGCACGAGCGCGGCATCCGCAACTACGACACCGTGATGCGCGCGGTCGAGCGCGCCGGAACAGCGCTCGCGCCCGCCACCTTGCGCGAGCTGCGTGACGCGGCGCTCGCCGATGAACACGGCCACAAGCTGCAAGCCGCGCTGGTACAGCACGCACTGGCCTGAAGAGACAACGCACGATGACCGCTCCCACCGCCACGCTCCCGCTTCGCGTTGCCGAAGTGCGCGAACTCAATCCGCTGATCCGCATGCTGCGCCTGCGCGCCGAGGACGGCCGCCCGTTGCCTGGCTTCGCGGCCGGCGCGCATATCCGCGTTCAGGTGTCGCTGCCCGATGGCAAGACCGATTGGCGCCACTACTCGCTGATCAACTTCGCCACCGCGCGCAACGCAACCAATGCGCCAACGGAATACGTGATCGCCGTGCGAAAGGAGGCCGAAGGCCGCGGCGGCTCGCGCTTCATGCACGAGCGGCTGAGCGAGGGCGACTCGCTCGCCATCGAGGCGCCGAAGAATGACTTTCCGCTGCACACCGGCCCCGGCGGCTCCGTGCTCGTCGCCGGCGGCATCGGCGTCACGCCGCTCGCCAGCATGGCCGCACGCCGCCGTGCCGAAGAAGCACCGGTGCGCATGCACTACGCCGGCCGCAGCCGCGAGCTGATGGCCTTCCTGCCCGAACTGCAGGCGCTGCTGGGCGACGACCTGCGCGTGCACGCTGACGCCGAGGCCGGCGCGCCGCTGGACATCGACGCGCTGCTCGACGGCGTGCCCGCCGGCGACCGCCTCTACGTCTGCGGCCCCAAGGTCATGCTCGACGCCGTGCTGGCCCGCACGCAGGCACGCGGCTGGGAACACGACCGCGTGCATTTCGAACTCTTTGCCGAGCCCGTCGCGGAAGACGGCGACCAGCCCTTCGAGGTCGAACTCGCCCAGTCCGGCCAGCGTTTCACCGTGGCGGCCGACCAGAGCATCCTCGACTGCCTCATCGACAACGGATGCGACCCGATGTTCGACTGCAAGCGCGGCGAATGCGGCGTGTGCGCCGTGCCCGTGATCGAAGGCGAGATCGAGCATCGCGACTACGTGCTGACCGCCCGCGAGAAGGCGGAGGGCAACGTCATCCAGATCTGCATCTCGCGCGCCAAGGGTGCGCGCCTGGTGCTCGACCTCTGAAGGAGCCACGATAACCATGCCTTCATACCGAGACAACCCTGAAGCCGTCCGCGCGCTGGTGCGCAACGACCAGGTGCACCGCGACCTGTACACCAGCCAGGAACTGTTCGAGCTGGAGCAGGAGCACTTCTTCGCCAACACCTGGAACTACGTCGGCCACGAGAGCCAGTTGCCCAAGCCCGGCGACTGGATCAGCAACCAGATCGCCGGCCGCCCGTTGATCGTCGTGCGCCACACCGACGGCAGCGTGCGCGCGATGATGAACCGCTGCGCGCACAAGGGCTCTCGCCTGGTGAGCGCGCCCTGCGGCAACACCGGAAAGTTCTTTCGCTGCCCGTACCACGCGTGGACCTTCAAGACCGACGGTTCGCTGCTCGCGATTCCGCTGAAGACCGGCTACGAGAACACCGCGCTGCACGAATGCGAATCCGCCAAGGGGCTCACCACGCTGAAGCACGTGCGCAGCCACCGCGGCTTCATCTTCGTGAAGGTCAACGACGCAGGGCCTGATTTCGAAGCGTACTTCGGCGATTCGCTGAGCTCCATCGACAACATGGCCGACCGCTCGCCCGAAGGCGAACTGGAAATCGCCGGCGGGTGCTTGCGCTTCATGCACCAGTGCAACTGGAAGATGTTCGTCGAGAACCTGAACGACACCATGCACCCCATGGTGGCGCACGAATCTTCCGCCGGCACCGCCAAGCGCATGTGGGCCGACAAGCCCGCCGACGAGCCCAGGCCCATGGCGGTCGAGCAGTTCGTGCCCTTCATGTCCGACTACAAGTTCTTCGAGGACATGGGCATCCGCACCTACGACAACGGCCACAGCTTCACGGGCGTGCACTTCAGCATCCACAGCAAGTACAAGGCGATCCCCGCGTACGACGATGCCATGAAGGCGCGCTACGGCGAGGAGAAGACCGCGCAGATTCTCGGCATGGCGCGCCACAACACGGTGTACTACCCGAACCTCACCATCAAGGGCGCGATCCAGGCGATTCGCGTGGTGAAGCCGATCTCGGCCGACAAGACGCTGATCGAGAGCTGGACCTTCCGCCTGAAGGGCGCGCCGCCCGAGCTGCTGCAGCGCACCACCATGTACAACCAGCTCATCAATTCGCCGTTCTCGGTGGTGGGGCACGACGACCTGCAGGCCTATCGCGGCATGCAGGCCGGCCTGCACGCGAGCGGCAACGAATGGGTGAGCCTGCACCGCGACTACAACCCGGCCGAACTGAAGGGCGGCGAGATCACCACCGGCGGCACCAACGAGCTGCCGATGCGCAACCAGTACCGCAGCTGGGTCGAGCGCATGACGGAGACGATGTGATGGCCGGTACCGACGTGACCCGCCAGGACCTGGTCGACTTCGTCGTGAACGAAGCGCACCTGCTCGACACGCGCCGCTACGAAGAGTGGAATGCGCTCTTCACCGACGACGCCTTCTACTGGGTGCCGCTGGTGCCCGACCAGGAAGACGGCATCAACCACACCTCGCACCTTTACGAAGACAAGCTGCTGCGCGAGCTGCGCATCGAGCGCCTCAAGAGCCCTCGCGCGTTTTCGCAGCAGCCACCGAGCCGCTGCCACCACCTGCTGCAGGTGCCTGTCGTCGAGACCTTCGATACCGAAGGCAACCGCTTCGTGGTGCGTACCGAATTCCACTACACCGAATCGCAGGGCGACGAACTGCAGTTCTATGTCGGCACCTTCGTCCATCACTTCACGGTGCAGGACGGCGCGCTACGCATGACGCTCAAGCGCGTGAACCTGCTCAACTGCGACGCGGCCCTGCCGGCCGTGCAGCTTTTCATCTAGGGACGCGATGCCACACGCCACCGTCCATCAAGTCTTCTCGGCCACTGCGGCGCGCACGCCGCAGGCAGAGTTTCTGTTCACCGAATCGGTGACCGCGGCTGCCTACGGCATTGCGGCGGGCGCCGTTCGCTGGAGCGAGGCAGCGACCGAGGTCGAGCGTCTTCGCGCGGCCTATGCGCAAGCGGGCTACGGACATGGCCACCGCGTCGGCCTGCTGCTGGAGAATCGGCCGGCCTTCCTGTTCCACTGGTTCGCGCTCAATGCGCTGGGCGTGAGCGTGGTGCCGATCAACGCCGAGATGCGCTCGGCCGAGTTGGTCTACCTGATCGGCCACAGCGAAATCGGCCTGGCCGTAACTCTGCCCGCGCGTGCCGCCGACCTGCGCGCGGCGGCCGCGCAGGCCGGCGTGGCCTTCGAGACCATGGGGCCTGAAGATGCAGTGCCGCCGGCGAAGACCGCCGCACCGCGTACCCATGAGCCCATGGGCGCCGATACCGAATGCGGCCTGCTCTACACCTCGGGCACCACCGGTCGTCCCAAGGGCTGCATGCTGAGCAACGCCTACTTCCTGCGTGCCGGCGAGTGGTATGCCGCGCTGGATGGCGTGTGCAGCATCCGCCCCGATGCCGAGCGCGTCATCACGCCGCTGCCGCTCAACCATATGAATGCGATGGCATTCTCGACCATGGTGGTGCTGGTGGCAGGCGGCTGCCTGGTGCAGCTCGACCGCTTCCATCCGAAGAGCTGGCTCGCGAGCGCGCGCGAAAGCTGCGCGACCATCGCGCACTACCTCGGCGTGATGCCTGCCATGCTGCTGTCCGCGCCCGCTTCAGCGGCCGACCGCGACCACGCGATCCGCTGGGGCTTCGGCGCCGGCGTGGACCGCAAGAACCATACACCTTTTGAAGAGCGCTTCGGTTTCCCGCTGGTAGAGGCCTGGGCCATGACGGAGACCGGCGCGGCCGCCTGCATCATGGCCAACCGCGAGCCGCGCCTCGTGGGTACGAGCTGCTTCGGACGGCAGGAAGACTTCGTGCAGATCCGCCTCGTGGACGAGTACGGCAGCGACGTCGGCACCGACATGCCCGGCGAGTTGCTGGTGCGCTCGGCCGGAGCGGACCCGAAGTGCTATTTCTTCTCCGGCTACCTGAAGGACGAAGAAGCCACGCGCGAAGCCTGGGCCGACGGCTGGTTTCACACCGGCGATCTGGTGCGCCGCGACGCCGAAGGCAACTTCTTCTTCGTCGACCGCAAGAAGAACGTGATCCGCCGCAGCGGCGAGAACATCTCGGCCGTCGAGGTCGAGAGCGTGCTCAACCAGCACCCGGCCGTCAAGACATCGGCCGTGGCCGCCACACCCGATGCAGTGCGCGGCGACGAGGTGCTGGCCTGCATCGTAATGCGCGAAGGCGCCGATGCCTCGCAGCGCGCGCAGATCGCCGCCAGCATCGTTGAACATGCGCTTGCGCAGCTGGCGTACTACAAGGCACCCGGCTACGTGGCCTTCGTCGATGCACTGCCCCTCACCCCTTCGCAGAAGATCCAGCGCGGGCAGCTCCGCGAGATGGCGCATGCATTGCCCGGGCAGGGCCATTGCATCGACACCCGCGCGATGAAGAAGAGGCAAGCATGACCCGCAACCGACTTTCCTACGAAGGTGTCGCGGTCGCTGTACCGGTAACGGTGCCCTACGTGCGCTACTCCACGCGCACCGCGCACTGGTTCATCGGCCAAGCCCTCGAGGCGCTGGTCCAGGCCAGCGGCGTGACCAAAGAGCAGATCGACGGCCTGTGCCTCAGCAGCTTCTCGCTCGCGCCCGATACGGCCGTCGGCGTCACGCAGCACCTGGGCCTCTCGCCACGCTGGCTCGACCATGTGCCCACGGGCGGCGCCTCTGGCGTGATGTGCCTGCGCCGCGCCGCGCGCGCCGTGCAGGCGGGCGACGCCGACATCGTGGCCTGCGTGGGCGCCGACACCAACCATGTCGACTCCTTCCGCCAGACGCTCGGCAGCTTCAGCAATTTCGCGCGCGATGCGAGCTACCCCTACGGCTCGGGCGGCCCGAATTCGATCTTCGCGTTTATCACCGCCAACTACATGCGTACCTTCGGCGCCAAGCGCGAAGACTTCGGCCGCATCTGCGTCGACCAGCGCACCAACGCGCTGGGCAACCCGAACGCAATGTTCAAGAAGGCGCTCACGCTCGACGAGTACATGGCCGCCCGCCCCATCTCCGACCCGATCCACCTGTTCGATTGCGTGATGCCCTGCGCCGGTGCCGATGCTTTCCTCGTGATGAGCGAGGAGCGTGCGCGCGACCTGGGCCTGGTGCACGTGGTGATCCGCGGCGCCATCGAACGCCACAACGCCTATGCCGAAGACCCGGTGATGGTGCAGGGCGGCTGGCGAAAGGACCGCGACGACCTCTACGCGCAGGCCGGCGTGCAGCCCGCCGCGCTCGACTTCGTGCAGACCTACGACGACTACCCTGTGATCGCGATGATGCAGTTCGAGGACCTGGGCTTCTGCGAGAAGGGCGAGGGCCCGGCCTTCGTGCAGTCGCACACCATGACCTTCGACGGCAGCTTTCCGAACAACACGAGCGGCGGGCAGCTCTCGGCCGGGCAGGCCGGCGCGGCGGGCGGCTTCCTCGGCATGGTCGAGGCCATCCGCCAACTGACCGATCAAGCCGACAAGCGCACGGTGCCCAACGCGCAACTCGGCCTCGTCGCCGGCTTCGGCATGGTGACCTACGACCGCTGCCTGTGCACAGGCGCCGTCATCCTGGGGAGACCGGAATGATGCACCCCCACGTTTGCCGCTTCGCGGCTGCACTGCCCCCCGAGGGGGCCGCGCGCCTGCCTTGGGGCGGCCCGGCGGAGGCGCCATGACCATGCCCCTGATGCGCCCCCCGCGCAAGAACCCGGTGCTGCGCACCCGGCAGATGAACCTGCCGCCCGGTGCGCGCGGCCGTGTCGCGCTGGGCCTCACGGCGGCCGCCGCCGAAGGCCGCTTCGAACTGCAGACCTGCGAAGACTGCGGCACGGTGCAGTACCCGCCGCGCGAGGTTTGCCACAAGTGTCTTTCCGCCGCATTGCGCTGGCGCGCGCAGAGCGGCGAGGGCGAACTGCTCGGCAGCACCACGCTGCACCACAGCAACGACCTGTTCTTCCGCGAGCGGCTGCCCTGGCGGCTGGGCCTGGTTCACCTCGACGCCGGTCCCACGCTCATGGTCCACCTGCATGGCGAGGTTGGTGATGCACCGCAACGCGTCCGTGTCGGCGCCCGGCTCGACCGCGCGGGCCAGGCCGTTCTCATTGGTTTTCCGAATGAAGGGAGTGCCCATATGGCCGACGACAAGATGCTCCGTGAAATGACCAGCGACCCCAAGTTCCGCAAGGCGCTGGTGACCGACGGCAAGACGGAGACGGGTCAGGCCATCGTGCGTGCGCTGGTGAAGGCCGGCGCCGACATCGTCTGGGTCGGCCATGCCGAGCCGTGGAAGAAGATGGGCGCGGGCCTGGACGACATCTCGGCGCTGCCGCAGGTGACGCTGGTGCCGCTCGACCTCACCAACGGCCGCCAGGTGACAGAGCTCGCGGGCTCCATCGGCGGCAAGGTCGACATCGTGATCAACAACGCCGAAGTGCACCGCACCTTCGGCATCGGCGCGCGCCGCGGAACCGACGTGGCCAAGGCCGAGATGGACATCAACTACTTCGGCCTGCTGCGCCTCGCGCAGGAGTTCGGCCCTGCGCTCAAAGGCCGCTCGGCCGATGGCGCGACGGGCGCGACGGCGTGGGTCAACCTGCTGTCGATCTACGCGCTCAGCAACTTCCCGCCGCACGGCACCTTCAGCGCCTCGAAGGCGGCGGCGCATTCACTCGCGCAGTGCCTGCGCGCCGAGATGCGGCCGGCCGGCATCCGCGTGATCAATGTGTTCCCGGGGCCCATCGACGACGAGTGGAACCAGCACACGCCGCCGCCCAAACTCGCACCGGACGCGCTGGCCAACGCCATCGTCAAGGCGCTGCGCGACGGTGTCGAAGACGTCTACCCGGGCGACGTGGCGCAGGAATGGCTGGAGCGCTGGCGCGACAACCCCAAGGTGCTCGAACGCGAGCTGGCCGCAGGCGGCTGAGAAGAGGAATCACACGATGACCACGACAACCGAACCGATGTCCGCCGCCGAAATCCTCGGCAGCCTCGTGACCGCCATGGCCAGCGGCCGCATCCGCGTGATCGACCTCACGCAGACGCTCACGCCCGAATTCCCGCAGATCGCACTGCCGCCCGAGATGGGCCAGTGCTGGCCCTTTCGCATCGAGGAAGTGTCGAAGTACGACGAGCGCGGCCCGGGCTGGTACTGGAACAATTTTTCTTGCGGTGAGCACACGGGCACGCACTTCGATGCGCCGATCCACTGGATCTCGGGCCGCGACCTGCCGAACAACTCGGTCGACACGATTCCCGTGCAGCACTTCGTGGCGCCCGCCTGCGTGATCGACTGCTCGGCCGACGTGCAGACGAACGACGACTACCTGCTGAGCGTCAGCGATATCGAACGCTACGAAGCGGCGCACGGCCGCATCCCGAAGGGTGCGTGGGTGCTGATGCGCACCGACTGGTCCAAGCGCAGCGACCCCGAGGCGTATCAGAACTTCGACGAAACGGGCCAGCACACGCCCGGCCCGAGCACCGAGGCCGTGCGCTTCCTGGTGGAGCAGCGCGACGTGCTGGGCTTCGGCTCCGAGGCGATCGGTACCGATGCCGGGCAGGGCTATCACCTGCGCCCGCCGTACCCGTGCCACTACTACATGCATGGCGCGGGGCGCTACGGGCTGCAGTGCCTGAGCAACCTCGACCTGTTGCCGCCAGCGGGTGCGGTGCTGATCTGCCCGCCACTCAAGATCGAGAAGGGCAGCGGCAGCCCGTTGCGTGTACTCGCATTGGTCGGAGCGCAGGCGTGAGCACGGCGCCCAAGGTCGCGGCCGTTACCGGCGGAAGCGCCGGCATCGGCAAGGCGATCTGCGAAGACCTGCTCGCGCAGGGCTACGAAGTGGTCTCGCTCGCGCGCCGCAAGGCCGAGATCGATCATCCGAAGCTGCACAGCATCGAGATCGATCTGAGCGACCGCGCCGCAACCGCCGAGGCCGTGCGCGAACTTGTCGAGCGTTTTGCGCCAACCACCATCGTTCACAACGCGGGCGTCATCCGTGCCGCGTTGCTGTCCGAGGTGAAGCTCGACGACCTCGACGCGCTGGTCGATCTGCACCTGGGCTGTGCGATCCAGCTCGTTCAGGGCGCATTGCCTGCGATGCGCGTACAGCGTTTCGGCCGCGTGGTGCTGCTGTCGTCGCGCGCCGCGCTGGGCCTGGCCACGCGCACCAGCTATTCCGCCACCAAGGCCGGCATGTTGGGCATGGCGCGCACCTGGGCGCTCGAACTCGCGGCGGACGGCATCACGGTCAACGTGGTGGCGCCGGGCCCCATCCGCACCGACATGTTCTACGACGTGGTCGAGGCCGGTAGCGAGAAGGAACACGCACTCGCCGCCTCCGTGCCCGTCAAGCGACTCGGCGAATCGGCCGACGTGGCACGCGCCGTGCGTTTCTTCGCCGACCCGGCCAGCAGCTTCGTCACCGGGCAGGTGCTCTACGTCTGCGGCGGCACCAGCGTCGGCAGCCTCGCCCTCTAGCAGTAGTCATTCCGCGTTCTTCTCGTTCATCCATCACTTCCGGAGCATCGCCATGAAAGTCCTGAACCGATTCCGTGCCCTCGCGGGCATTGTCGTGGGCCTCGGCGCCCTGAGCGCCGTGGGCGCATGGGCGGCCGATCTCAAGGTCGGCTTCATCACGTCGCTGTCGGGACCGGTGTCGTCGCTCGGCATTCCCTACGACAAGGGCATGAAGGCCGCCATCGCCTACAAGGCCGACGTGGGCGGCCGCAAGATCCAGCTGGTGCAGCTCGACGATGCATCCGACCCATCCACGGCCGCACGCAATGCCCGCAAGATGATCGACGAGGACAAGGTCGACGTCATCATCGGTACGGCAGGTTCGCCCGGCGCGCTGGCCATTGCCGGCGTGGCGCGCGAAACGAAGACGCCGCTGATCTCGATTGCCAACGCGAACCTGCCGGGCGAAGAAGGCGCCTGGATGGTCACGCTGCCGCAGCCCGCGCCGCTGATGGTGAGCGCGGTGGTCGAGCGGATGAAGAAGTCTGGTGTGAAGACGGTCGGCTACATCGGCTTCTCCGACGCCTGGGGCGATCTGGTGTACGACGCGCTGCAGAAGAGCGCGGAGCCGGCCGGCATCAAGGTCGTGTCGAACGAGCGCTATGCGCGTGCTGATTCCTCGGTGACCGGCCAGGTGCTCAAGATCGTGGCGCTGCGTCCCGATGCGGTGATCACCGGCACCTCGGGCACGCCTGGTGCGCTGCCCTACCTGGCACTCGCGGAGCGCGGCTACAAGGGCCAGATCTACGGCATGCACGCGCTGATCAACCCGGACTTCGTGCGCGTGGGCGGCGCATCGGTCGAAGGCTTGCTCGCGCCCACCGGCCCGGTGATCGTGGCCGAGCAGCTGCCCAGCGAGAACCCGATTCGCAAGGTGTCGATGGACTTCCGCGCGGCCTACCAGAAGGCCAATGGCGTGCCGCCGACCGATGCCTTCTCGGCCTACACCTTCGATGCCTGGCTGCTGTATCTGGACGCGGCCCAGCGCGCACTCGCCACCAAGGCCGAGCCCGGCACGCCGCAGTTCCGCCTCGCGCTGCGCGACGCCATCGTGAGCACCAAGGAGCTGGTGGGCACGCACAGCGTCTACAACTTCAAGCCGACCGATCGCTATGGGTCGGACGAGCGTTCGCGTGTTGTCGTGAAGCTCGACAAGGGGCAGTGGAAGCTGGTGCCCTGAGATGATGAAGCCTAGTTTGTTGGTGCATCGCGTAGAGGGGCATTTGCGGAGGGGAGTACCCGATGTCCTGTGCACGCGCCCCGAACAACCCACAACCCAACCCACTACGAAGCAACTGCAATGAAACAGAATCTGATTCGAATCCTCGGCTTCACGGCGGTAGCGATGGCGGCCGCCCAGGCCACGGCGGCCGATCTCAAGATTGGCTTCATCAGCTCGCTCTCGGGCCCTGTCGCGGCATTGGGCGTGCCGTACGAGAAAGGCATTCGCGCAGCCATTGCAGAGCATCCGGAGATCGCCGGCCGCAAGGTCCAGCTGATCGTGCTCGACGACGCCTCGGACCCGACCACCGCCGGGCGCAACGCGCGCAAGCTGGTGGTGGAAGACAAGGTCGACGTGCTGATCGGCACCTCAGGCGTACCCGGCGCGATGGCCATCGCCTCCGTGGCGCGCGAACTCAACACCCCGCTGATCTCGCCCACGCCGGTGACCATCCCCGGCCCCGAGGGCGCATGGACGGTGACCGTGTCGCAGCCGTTCTCGCTCATGGTCGCGGGCGTGGTCGAACGCATGCAGAAATCCGGCGTGAAGACGGTGGCCTTCATCGGCTTCTCCGACGCGCTGGGCGACCTGGCCTATGACTCGCTCGTGAAGAGCGCCGACAAGGCCGGCATCAAGGTGGTGGCGAACGAGCGCTATGCGCGCAGCGATTCGTCGGTGGCGGGGCAGGTGCTGAAGATCGTTGCGAGCCGGCCCGACGCGGTGTTCGCGGGCAACTCCGGCACGCCTGGCGCACTGCCCTACATCGCACTCGCCGAGCGCGGCTACAAGGGCAGGATCTACGGCACGCACGGCCTCATCAATGCCGACTTCGTGCGCGTCGGCGGTGCCTCCATCGAAGGCCTGCAGGTGCCCAGCGGCCCCGTGCTTGTGGCCGACCAGCTGCCCGACAGCAACCCGATCAAGAAGGTGTCGATGGGCTTTCGCAACGCCTACCAGAAGGTCAACGGCGCGGTGCCGACCGATGCCTTCTCGTCGTACACCTACGACGCCTACCTGCTGCTGGCCAACGCGGCCTCGCGCGCCAAGGGCGAGCCCGGCACGCCGCAGTACCGCACCGCCTTGCGCGACGCCATCGTGGGCACCAAGGAGCTGGTGGGTACGCACGGCATCTACACCTTCAAGCCCGACGACCGCTACGGTTCCGACCAGCGCGGCGTGGTGATCGTGCAGATGAACAAGGGCCAGTGGAAGCTGGTCCCCTGAGCGCAACCCGAGCCCACGCCGATGTCCAGCTACCGCCATCATCCCGACCGGATCGCCGCGCTCGTGCAGGACGACCGGGTGCACCGCGACCTGTACCTGAGCGAGGAAGTCTTCGCGCTCGAGCAGGAGCATCTGTTCGCGAACACCTGGGTCTATCTCGGCCATGCGAGCCAGGTGCCGGAACCGGGTGACTTCGTGGCGCAGGAGGTGGCGGGCCGACCGCTTTTGATGGTGCGGCAGCCCGACGGCGCGGTGCATGTGCTCTACAACCGCTGCGCCCACAAGGGCACGCAACTGGTGACAGACGAAAGCGGCAACACCGGCCGCTTCTTCCGCTGCCCGTACCACGCGTGGACCTACAAGCTGGACGGTGCGCCGCTCGGCGTGCCACTGAAAGCCGGGTACGACGGAACGCAGCTCAAAGCATGCGAGTCGGGGCAGGGCATGGCGGCGGTGAAGAACGTGAAGGTCTACCGCGACTTCGTTTTCGTGCGCCTGTCCGACACCGGCCCGTCGTTCGAGGACTACTTCGGCGAGGTGCTCGGCGCCATCGACAACATGGTCGACCGCTCGCCAGAAGGCAAGCTCACCGTGGGCGGCGGCGTGCTGCGCAACATCGTCCACTGCAACTGGAAGATGTACCTGGAGAACATCAACGACACGGTGCACCCGATGTCGACGCACGAATCGGCCACCAACGCGGCCGAGGCGCTGTGGGAAGGTCATGAACCTTCTGACCCCAAGCCGATGGCGATGGAGCAGATCCTGCCCTTCGGCTCGGGCTACGAGTTCTTCGACAAGATGGGCGGGCGGGTGTTCGCCAACGGCCACAGCGTGCTGGGTGTGAACTTCAGCATCCATTCCAACTACGCGCAGCTGCCCGAGTACGAAGCCGCGATGCAGGCAGCGCATGGGGCGGAGCGCGCGGCGGACATCCTGCAGCGCTCGCCGCAGAACTCGGTCTTCTATCCGAGCCTGTCGGTGAAGGGCTCGCCGCAGGCCATCCGCGTGATCCGTCCGCTGGCTGCGAACCGCACGCTCGTCGAGGCCTGGAGCTTCCGCGCGGCCGGTGCGCCTGCGCTGCTCTTTGAGCGTGCGATGAGCTACAACCGGCTCGTGTTCTCGCCGATGTCGGTGGTGGCGCACGACGACGTGCACCTGTTCGAGAGCATCCAGCAGGGCCTGCGCGCCGGTGGCAACGAATGGGTGAGTCTGCACCGCAACTTCGATGCGGCCGAGCTCACGCAATCGACCATCACCACCAACGGCACGAACGAGTTGCTCATGCGCAACCAGTTCCGCGCCTGGGTGAAGTCGATGGTTGCGGACATGGAGGCCCTCGCATGAACAGCGATCCGCGCGATTTCGTCGCTCATGAGGCCGCCCTGCTCGACGAGCGGCGCTTCGACGACTGGCTGGCACTGTTCTCCGACGATGGCCACTACTGGGTACCTCTGCTCGGCGCCGCGCAGGCCGATCCGTTCTCGCACAACTCGCTGGCGTACGAAGACCGGCTGCTGCTGCAACTGCGCGTCGATCGCCTGAAGAATCCGCGCGCGCATTCGCAGCATCCCGCGAGCCACAGCCAGCATGTGCTGCAGCCTTCGCGGATCGAGGAGGAGACGAGCGAAGAGGTCCGCCTGCGTACGCCGTTCCTCTACATCGAAGCGCGCGGCGAAAGCCAGGTCCTTCTGACCGGCACTGCCCGCCACCACCTCGTGCGCACGCCCACGGGCTGGACCATCCGCGAAAAGCGCATCGACCTTCTCAACGTTGCGCGCGCGCTGCCGGCGATCCAGTTGTTCATCTGAGTTTCCCGTTCATTCCATCCATCCTCACCGGAGCTACGACATGAAGAGCCTGATGTTGACCTTGACGCGCGGTGCCCTCGCCGCGGCGCTGACCGCCTGTGGTTTTTCGAGCGCATTCGCGGCCGATCTCAAGGTCGGCCTGAGCGTGTCGCTGTCGGGGCCGAACTCCTCGCTGGGTGTGCCCTATGCCAAGGGCATGCAGGCCGCGCTGGCCTACAAGCCGGAGATCAACGGCCGCAAGGTGCAGCTCATCGTGCTGGACGACAGCTCCGACCCGACCACGGCCGGACGCAATGCGCGCAAGCTGATCGAAGAGGACAAGGTCGACGTGCTCATGGGCACCTCGGGCGTGCCGGCCGCCATTGCGATGGCGCAGGTGGGCAAGGAAGCGAAGACGCCGATGATCGGCCTCACGCCCATCCTGCTCGACCCGAACGAGAACCCGTGGGTCATGACGGTGGCGCAACCCACGCAGCTGATGATCGATGCGGTGGTCGAACGCATGAAGCGCAACAACGTCAAGACGGTCGGCTACATCGGCTTCACCGATGCCTGGGGCGATCTGGTCTACAACGCGTTGATGAAGGCCGCGCCCGAGGCCGGCATCAAGGTGGTGAGCAACGAGCGCTATGCGCGCGCCGATGCTTCGGTGACCGGGCAGGTGCTGAAGATCGTGGCGCTGCGGCCCGACGCGGTGATGACCGGCGGCGCCGGCACGCCAGGCGCGCTGCCGTTCCTTGCGCTGCAGGAGCGCGGATTCAAAGGCGGCGTGTACGGCCAGCATGGCCTGATCAACCCCGACTTCGTGCGCGTGGTCGGTGGCTCGGGGCAGAGCGCGCTGATGCCCACCGGCCCGGTGATCGTGGCCGAGCAACTGCCGGACAACTATCCGACCAAGAAGATCGCGACCGATTTCCGCGCCGTGTTCCAGAAGATCAACAACACGCCCACCAGCGACGCCTTCTCGGCGTACTCCTTCGACGGCTGGCTGGTGTTCGCCGATGCCGCTTCGCGTGCCATGAAGAAAGCGGAGCCGGGAACCGCCGAGTTCCGCGTCGCACTGCGCGATGCCATCTTCAGCACGAAGGAAGTGGTGGGCACACACGGCGTCTACAGCTTCAAGCCCGGCAGCCTCTACGGCGTGGACGAACGCGCCCGCGTGATCGTCAAGCTCGACAACGGCCAATGGAAGCTCGCACCTTGAACCGCTTCATGCCGACGATGTTTTTGCCAGGGGTTTTTCTATGACATGGGACGTGGCGCTGATTCTCGTCACCGATGGCCTGGCCAACGGTGCCGTCTATCTGCTGGCCGGACTCGGGCTGGTATTGATCTTTTCCGTCACGCGGGTGGTGTTTGTGCCGTTCGGCGACATCGCGGCCTTCGCGGCGCTGTCGCTCGCGGCTTTCGAAACCGGCCGCGTGCCGGCGTCCATCGGCATGGTCGCCGTGCTCGCCGCGCTGGCGCTGGCGACGGAAATCGGCAGTCTGCTGCGGCGCGGGGAAGGCGCACGCATTCCGAAGGCGGTGCTGATGTGGGGCGTGCTGCCCGCGATTCCGTGCGTGCTCGCGTGGCTTGCGGCGCGGCCAGGAGTGCCGGTCGCGGTCCATATCGCGGTGGCCGTGCTGCTGGTGGTGCCCATCGCGCCGCTGCTGGCGCGGGTGGTGTTCCAGCCGATTGCCGATGCGTCGGTGCTGGTGCTGTTGATCGTTTCCCTGGCGCTGCACTTTTTGCTGTCGGGTCTGGGCCTGCTGTTCTTCGGCCCCGAAGGTTCGCGGACCACGCCGCTCACCAGCGCCGTGTTCACGCTGGGCGACGGCTTCACGGTCAGCGGCCAGGTGGTGCTGATGGTGGGCGCGGCCATCGTGCTGAGCGGCCTGTTCTTCCTGGTGTTCGAGCGCACGGTGGCGGGCAAGGCGCTGCGCGCCACGGCGGTCAACCGGGTGGGCGCGCGGCTGGTCGGCATCCGGCCGGTGCGCACCGCGCTGCTGGCTTACGGCTGCGCCTCGCTGCTCGCGGGATTGATCGGCGTGCTGATCGCACCGGTGACGACCATGTACTACGACTCGGGTTTCATCATCGGCCTGAAGGCCTTCGTGGCCGCGATCATCGGCGGGCTCGTGAGCTATCCGATGACGGCCGTGGGCGCGCTCGCAGTCGGCGTGGTGGAAAGCTTCGCCTCGTTCTGGAGTGGAGCGCTGAAGGACGTGATCGTGTTCAGCCTGCTCATACCGGTGCTCATGCTGCGGTCGTTCATGGCGGCCCATGCCGAAGAGGAAGAAGACGAGGTGGACCAATGAACGCGAACCGCAAGCGCATGGCGTGGATCGCCGTGGTGGTCGCCGTGCTGGCCCTGGTGCCGGCGGTGGCGGGCAGCTTCACGGTCTCGCTGCTCAACGACATCGGCATCGGTGCGCTGGTGGCGCTCGGGCTGGTGCTGCTCACTGGCGTGGGCGGTGCGACTTCGTTCGGACAGGCGGCCTTCGTGGGCATCGCGGCCTATGCGACGGCCTGGCTCACGACCGCGCAGGGCATGTCGCCGTGGATCGGGCTGCTGTTCGCGCTGCTGCTCACCGGCCTGTCGGCGCTCGCCATCGGCATGCTCACGCTGCGGCTCGGCGGGCACTTTCTGCCGCTCAGCACCATCGCATGGGGGTTGTCGATCGCGATGCTGTTCGGCAACGTTGATGCGCTCGGGCGGCACACGGGGCTGTCGAACATTCCGGCGCTGCAGGTCGCGGGCTGGTCGCTGGCCGATCCACGCTCGATGTATTACCTGATCTGGGCGATCGTCGGGCTGGCCTGTCTGTTCAGCCACAACCTGCTGCAGTCGCGGCCGGGGCGCGCGATTCGCGGGCTGCGCGGCGGCGCCACGCTGCTCGCGAGTGTGGGGGCGGATGCGTACCGCGTGCGGCTTTCGCTGTTCGTCACGGCCGCCCTCTTCGCGGGGCTGGCGGGCTGGCTCTATGCGCACATGAACCGCTTCGTGAGCCCGTCGCCTTTCGACGTGCGCGCCAGCATCGAGTACCTGCTGATGGCGGTGGCCGGCGGGCTCGGGCAGCTGGCGGGCGCGCTGGTGGGCGCCGCGCTGGTGCTGGTGCTGAAGAACGGCCTGCAGGATGTGCTGCCGATGCTCACGCAGCGTGCGGGACAGCTGGAAGCCGTGGCTTTCGCGACGCTCTTCATCCTGCTGCTGCACTTTGCGCGCGGCGGGGTGATGGGCTTGCTGCGGCGCTGGACGCGGCGGCGTGGCGGCACGCAAGGTGCGTCGTGCAACGAGGCGCCACCGGTCGAGCCGCTGCCGCATCGCACGCTGCCGGAGCGCGGCTCGCAGGTGCTGTCGGTGAACGGCGCGGTCAAGCGCTTCGGCGGGCTGGTGGCGGTGAACGACGTGAGCTTCGATGTGAAGGCCGGCGAGATCGTCGGCCTGATCGGGCCGAACGGCGCGGGCAAGTCGACCATGTTCAACCTGCTGACCTGCACGCTGCCGATGACGTCGGGCCAGGTGCGCTTCCTGGACCACGACATCGCAGGCATGCCGCAGCGGCAGGTGGCGCGGCTGGGTCTCGCGCGCACCTTCCAGCATGTGAAGCTGCGGCCGCACATGAGCCTGCTCGACAACGTGGCGCTGGGCGCTCATTCGCGCACGCGCTCGGGCATCCTGAAGGCCGGCTTGCGGCTCGATCGCACGGAAGAGAACCAGATCCTGCAGGAAGCGCAGCGCCAGCTCGACCGCATCGGCCTGGGCGACCGCGTGCACGAGCTCGCGGGCAGCCTGCCACTGGGCACGCAGCGCATCCTGGAAATCGCGCGTGCGCTGGCCGCCGATCCGGTGCTGCTGGTGCTCGACGAGCCGGCGGCCGGCCTGCGCCGCAAGGAAAAGATGGCGCTCGGCGACCTGCTGCGCAAGCTGCGCGAGGAGGGTGTGACCATCCTGATCGTCGAACACGACATGGACTTCGTGATGAAACTGGTAGACCGGCTGGTGGTGATGAACTTCGGCTCCAAGCTCGTGGAGGGCGTGCCGTCGGCGGTGCGCGCCGACGAGCGCGTGCAGGCGGCTTACCTGGGGAGCGTGGTATGAGCGCCGCACGGCCGCCCGAAGGCGCGGGCCCCCTTCAGGGGGTGCGCGAAGTACACGAAGTGACAAGCCTGGGGGTGACGAAATGACCGCGATGCTGGAGATTGGGGACCTGCATGTTTCATATGGGCAGGTGGAAGCGGTGCGCGGCGTGTCGCTCGACCTGCAGCCGGGGCAAATCATCTCGGTGATCGGACCGAACGGCGCGGGCAAGACGACGCTGCTGGCGGCGGCCATGGGGTTGCTGCCCTGCAAAGGCACGCTGCGCTTCGAGGGCGAAGACCTGCAGGGCCTCGACGTGGAGGCGCGCGTGGAGCGCGGTCTGTGCCTGGTGCCCGAGAAGCGCGAACTCTTCGGTGAGCTCGCCGTGCTCGACAACCTGCAGCTCGGCGCATACGCCAAGCGGCTGCGCGGCGATGCGATGAAGAAGCGGCTGCAGTCGGTGTACGACCGCTTTCCGCGGCTTGCCGAGCGCCGTTCGCAGCGCGCCGACACGCTCTCGGGCGGTGAGCGGCAGATGCTGGCGGTGGGACGCGCGCTGATGTCGGAACCCCGCCTGCTGATGCTCGACGAGCCCAGCCTGGGGCTCGCGCCGCTGATCGTTCGAGACATCCTGACCATCGTGCGAAAGCTGCGCGAAGACGGCGTGTCGATCCTGCTGGTGGAGCAGAATGCACGCGCCGCGCTCGAATGCTCCGACCAGGGATACGTGTTGGAGACGGGCGAGATCGCGCTCTCTGGTGCCTCGACCGAACTGGCGAGCGACCCGCGCGTGCAGGCCACCTACCTCGGCGGAGGCACGCACGATGACGAGTGAAGCGCGCGCGTTGCCCCAACGCACGCTGCCCGCGATGCTGCAGCGGCAGTCGGAATGGTTCGCCGGACGTCCGCTCGTTCGGATGGCGGGGCGGCAATGGACGCATGGCGACGCAGCGAGGGCGGCTGCGGTGCGTGCCGGCGCGCTGGCGCAGGCCGACGTGGCGCGCGGCGACCGCATCGCCGTGATGTGCGGCAACCGCATCGAGTTTCTCGAAACCTTTCTCGGCGCGGGCTGGCTCGGCGCGTCGGTGGTGCCGGTCAACACAGCGTCGATGGGGCCGCAGATCGAATACTTCCTCGCCAACAGCGAGGCGAAGCTGCTGGTGATCGAGGCGGGTTTTCTCGAACGGCTGAAGACGGCCGATGTGGGGCGCACGGCGCTGCGCGAGGTGTGGGTGATCGGCGAGACGGACGCTTCATGGGCGCCGCCTGCGGGCGTTCGCGTCTCGAGCTATCCCGAAGGCGGGGCATCCGTTGCACCGGCCGCCGTGCAGCCCGGCGACCCGCTCGCCATCCTCTACACCTCTGGCACCACAGGCCCGGCCAAGGGTGTGGTCTGCCCGCATGCGCAGTATTTCTGGTGGGGCGTGAACAGCGCCGAGGTACTCGGCGTCGGCCGCGACGACGTGCTGTGCACCACGCTGCCGCTGTTCCACATCAATGCGCTCAACACCTTCGCGCAGGCTGCGCTGACCGGGGCGGAGGTGGTGTTCGAATCGCGCTTTTCCGCTTCGGGCTTCTGGCCGTCGATGCGCGCCAACGGGGCGACCGTGGTCTACCTGCTGGGCGCGATGGTGCCCATCCTGCTCGCCCAGCCCGAGGGCGAAGGCGAGCGCGATCACCGCGTTCGCATCGGGCTCGGGCCGGGAGTGCCCTCGGCGGCCGGGCAGGCCTTCAAGAAGCGCACCGGTGTGCCGCTGCTCGAAGGCTATGGATCGACCGAGACCAACTTCGCGATCGCCACCGCACCGGATTCGCCGCGCGGCGGCGTCATGGGCTGGCTGCGCCCCGGCTTCCAGGCGCGCGTGGCCGATGAAGGCGATGTGGAACTGCCGGCAGGCGAAGCCGGCGAACTGCTGCTGCGCGCGGACGAACCGCATGCCTTCGCGAGCGGCTACTTCAACATGCCCGACGAAACGGTCGAGGCCTGGCGCAACCTCTGGTTCCACACCGGCGACCGCGTGGTGCGCGATGCCGATGGCGCCTTCCGCTTTGTCGACCGCATCAAGGACGCGATCCGCAGGCGCGGCGAAAACATCTCTTCGTTCGAAGTCGAGCAGGTGCTGCTGAGCCACCCCGGCGTGGCCTCCTGCGCCGTGTACCCAGTGCAATCCGAACTGGCCGAGGACGAGGTGATGGCTGCGCTGGTGCCGCGCGAAGGCCAGCGCATCGACCCGGCCGAACTGGCGCGCTTCTGCGAGAGCCGCCTGCCGTACTTCGCGGTGCCGCGCTACATCGACGTGCTGCAAGACCTGCCGCGTACCGAGAACGGCAAGGTGCAGAAGTTCAAGCTGCGCGAGCGCGGCGTCAGTGAACAGACCTGGGACGGGAGGCCCGGCGTTCGCTAAAATGATTCAGAACTAAATAATTCAGAATGCACGCAAATTCATTGATCGGCCGCCACGCCCTCGTCACCGGCGCCGCGCGTGGCATAGGGGCCGAGATTGCCCGCACCCTGGCCGATGAGGGCGCGACGCTCACGCTGCTCGGGCGCGACCTCGATGCGCTCCAGCGCGTGGCCGCTTCGCTCGCAGGCCAGGGCCACGGCGTTGCCGCAGCCGATGTGGCCGACGCGCAAGCCGTGCAGTCGGCCTTTGCACTGGCGCGTGCCGAGCGCGGGCCGCTCGCCATTCTCGTGAACAACGCGGGCGCGGCCGAGAGCGCGCCTTTTCTCAAGACCTCGGTCGAGCTCTGGCAGCGCATGTTGTCGGTGAACCTGACCGGCACATTCCTGTGCGCGCAGGCGGCGCTGCCCGACATGCTCGAAGCCGGCTGGGG
Organism: Variovorax paradoxus; assembly: GCF_018614875.1. Classification (GTDB taxonomy): domain Bacteria; phylum Pseudomonadota; class Gammaproteobacteria; order Burkholderiales; family Burkholderiaceae_C; genus Variovorax; species Variovorax paradoxus_I. The sequence goes on from NZ_JAGGNW010000009.1 coordinate 313,019, forward strand.
CCGCATCGTCAACATCGCCAGCACCGCGGGCCAGAAGGGCTATGCCTACGTCGCGGCCTATACAGCGGCCAAGCATGGCGTGATCGGGCTCACGCGATCGCTCGCGCTCGAAGTGGCGCGCAAGGGCGTCACGGTGAACGCGGTGTGCCCCGGCTACACCGACACCGACATCCTGCGCGCGAGCATTGCCAACGTGGTGGGCAAGACCGGCCGCAGCGAGGCCGACGCGCTGGCCGAGTTCTCCAGCGCCAATCCGCAGCGGCGCATCGTGCAGCCCGCCGAGGTGGCCGACGCGGTGCGCTGGCTCTGCGGGGAGGGCGCCGCATCCGTCACCGGGCAGTCGGTCTCGGTGTCGGGCGGGGAGGTGATGTGATGCGCAACGATGCCTCGCATGCCGCGCTCAGCGATGCCGAAGAACTCGGCCACGAGGCCCGCGCCGGCCGCGAAGACCACGCCATGCTCAGGCTGTGGCTGCGAATGCTTGCAAGCACCACCCAGATCGAGGCCGAGATCCGGCGCCGGCTGCGCGAGCGCTTCGGCATCTCGCTGGCGCGTTTCGACTACATGGCCCAGCTCTACCGCTACGAAGAAGGCCTCAAGATGCGCGTGCTGTCGCGCTACCTGATGGTGACCGGCGGCAACGTCACGGGCCTGACCGACGAGCTCGAGCGCGACGGCCTGGTGGCGCGCGCCCACAGCCCCGACGACCGCCGCTCGTGGATCGTGAGCCTCACGCCCAAGGGTCGCGCGAGCTTCGAGACCATGGCCAAGGAGCACGAGCAATGGATTCTCGAGATGTTCTCCGGCCTCGACATGAAGACCGTCAGGCAGATGCACGCCCAGCTCGGCCAGTTGCGCGTGCACGTGATGCGCAGCGAGCCTTCGGGCGAGGAGGGTTGATGGCCGAGTTCCAGCGCCCGCGGATGATCCGCTTTTCCGATTGCGACCCGGCGGGCATCGTCTTCTATCCGCAGTACTTCGTCATGCTCAACGGCCTGGTGGAAGACTGGGTGAACGAAGGGCTCGGCGTCGACTACCACGCGCTCATCGGCGAGCGGCGCATCGGCCTGCCCACGGTGCGGCTCGAGGCCGACTTTCGCGCCGTGAGCCGCATGGGCGACCACGTCACGCTGGGCCTTGCGGTGGAGCGGCTGGGCTCGCGCTCCATGACGCTCGTGCTGCGCTGCTTCGACCCGGCCAGCGGCGAACTGCGCATGGAGGTGAAGCAGGTACTTGTGACCACCTCGCTCGAGAGCCATCGCGCCGTGGAAATTCCGGAAGACCTGCGCGCAGCCATTTTGCGCGGCGCTCGACCTCGACCGGCGCGTGCGTGAAGTCGGCGAGTGGTAGTACCTCAACCATCGATACAGACATGAAAGAGTGAGTGCCGCATGGACAAGGAAACAATCATCGAAAGCGTCGCCCGGGCCTTGGAAAGCTGGATACGCCATGCTGGCGCCGCCCAACTGTGGCGGGTGCAGCAGCAAGGTAGCCTGGGGGCTTCCATCGTGGTGGAAGAAGACCTCGTCCACGTCCGCGTCGAACTCGGCGGCCCGCGCAATCCGCTGTCGGAACTGGGCCGCACCGATGGGCGCCTGCCCGTGACGGAAGCTTTTCTTGGCAACGGCGCGGCAGCGGCATCCTGGGGTGCGCCGCCCCCGCAGGGAGACCCGGCGCGCGAGGCATGGTTCCTGTCGAGCGAACTGGCCCAGGAACATGCGCGCCAGTACCTGCTGGCGGAGGTGAGGGAAAAGCGGGAAGTCCTGTCGGGGTTTGTCGAGGGCTGGCTGGCCGGCCGGTGAGGCCATGGAGCCCATAAGCCAGCGGCCCAATGAAAAGAAGCCCGCACGGCGGCGGGCTCAGACGCCGGTGTGAACCGGGCGCATTCCGTTGCCGGCTCGCATCATGCGGCCAGCAACTCGATGCTTTCCAATTCGTCGCCGAGCGCGTCCTTCGCTGTGGCCGTCTCGAAGTCCTTTTGCAGACCGACCCAGAAGCCATCACTCAGGCCGAAGGCGCGCGACAGGCGCAGGCCGGTGTCGGCCGTTACTGCTCGTTCGCCGGCGATGATCGCGGTGATGCGGGTCAGCGGCACATGGATAGCCTTGGCCAGCTTGTAGGGCGTGATGCCCATCGGCATCAGAAACTCCTCGGCGAGAATTTCGCCAGGGTGCGGGTACGGTACTTGGCGCGTCATGGAAACTCCTTCTCAGCGCAACGGAACAACAAAACGATGTTCGGTTCCCCAGACTCAGTGGTAGTCGACTATCTCTACTTCGGTCGGACCAGCTTCACTCCAGATGAAGCAGACGCGCCATTGATCGTTGACGCGAATGCTGTGCTGGCCTGCACGGTCACCGGCCAGCGCCTCTAGACGATTGCCCGGCGGCACGCGCAAATCCAGTAGCACGCCTGCCGCGTTGAGCATCGCCAGCTTTCGGATCGCAACCGCCTCGATATTTACCCAGCGGGCGACTCGTTGGCCTTCAAACAGTAGACGGGTTTCATCGCACCTGAAGGTCTGGATCGCCATGGGGTGATGGTAACGCAATGCGTTGGTAACGTCAAGCGTTTCTATTTTTGTTGCGGTACGGATGGCGGTCAAACCAAACGGAGGTGCTGGTGAAGTGTTCGAGCGACGCACAAAGAAAAACCTCCCAGCGATGAAGCGGGAGGTCTTTCTATTTGCGGAACACATCCCGCGATTGCGGAAGAGTTCCCACAAAAAAATAGCGCGAGAACCGCGCTATTTTTGGTGTTGGTGGTGGGCCCTGAGTGACTCGAACACTCGACCTACGGATTAAGAGTCCGCTGCTCTACCAACTGAGCTAAGAGCCCTTGCACAAAACGTTTTGCGTTTTTTGGCAAGACCGCAAGTATAGCGTAAAAATTCCTGGGCTCAACGATTTTGCCTGCGGCGGCGTTAGCATTCGTCATCATCGACGGGCCCCGGCCCTCCATCAGGAGACCTTCCATGACAGATACAACCACCATGCCTCACGTCGTGATCACCGGGGCCGCAGGCGCGCTGGGCCGTGCGGTGGCGCAGTACTTCCTCGAGCAGGGCGCGCGCCTTGCGCTGGTCGACCACCGCGCGGATCGCCTGGCCGAGGCCTTTCCGGGCCTGGACAATTCGCAGCATCTGCTGCTTGCGGGCGACGTGACCTCGGCGCCCGAAATGTCGGAGCTCGCGAGCCAGGCGCTCAAGGCCTTCGGCCGCATCGATGCGCTCGTCCACATTGCAGGCGGCTTCGAGATGGGCGAGGCAACGCACGCGCTCACGCGTGCCAGCTGGGATCGGATGATGAATCTCAATGCCTGGTCTTTCGTTGCGGTGACGCAGGCGGTGCTGCCTTCGATGATCGAGCACGGCGCCGGCCGCATCGTTGCGGTCACGGCCAAGGTGGCGGCGCGCGGCCTGCCGGCCATGGCGGCGTACATCGCGTCGAAGAGCGCGCTGCAGCGCCTAGTGGAAGCCATGGCCGCCGAGGCCGCCCCGCATGGCGTGGCCATCAACAGCGTGGCGCCCAGCGTGCTCGACACACCGGCCAATCGGCAGGCCATGCCGGACGCCAATCCCGCCAACTGGGTATCGACGTCTGTCGCGGCACAGACCATCGGTTTTCTTGCATCGCCCGCGGCCGCGGCGCTGCATGGCCAGCACCTGACGCTCGACACCTGAGCTGAAGTAACAAGAAGAACAAGGCCCTGGCGCAATGCCAGGGCCTTTTTTTTGGTTCTCCGCCGCCGCAATGCAGCGCGCCGCCTCTACGGCTTGCGGGCAGGCGCTTTGTCATGGTTGGGGGCAAAGAGGGCGGGGCGCTTGTCTCCCTGGAGAAGGGGCGCACCGCTCATGTGCGCATGCGGCGCGATTTTTACAGTGACTCCACGGCAAAACGCTTTGGCCCGGTAAGGGGAACGAAGCGGTGCCAGTCGGCCACATCACTGGGGAAAACGCATGGAACCGCTCAACCTGCTGCCAAGAAACTTCATGAACCTGCTGCGCGAGGACGCCGGCATGTCGTTCATGGAGTTCGCGCTCATCGGTTCGCTCGTGGTGGTTGTGTGCCTGCTCCTGGTGCTTGCCATGCGGCGCAGCGCCTGAGGTTCGCACCATGAAGGAATTCGATGCTTTCCTCGATCTGCTGACGATGCTGGCCACGGACTTCCGCATGGGCGGGCTCTTCGTCCTGCTGGTGATGGCTGCGGTCAGCGACTGGCGCTTCTACCGCATTCCCAACTGGCTGACGTTCGGCGGCATGGTGTTCGCGATCATTTACGGCACGTTCGCGGCGCGCACGCCGCTGACGGGCGCGCTGCATGCAATGGGCGGCCTCGGGACGGGGCTCGCGATCATGCTGCCGTTCTATGTGCTGGGGATCATGGGAGCGGGCGACGTCAAGCTGATGGCAATGGTCGGCGCCTTTCTCGGCCCCTACCAGACGCTGCAGGCCATTCTGCTCACCTGCATTGCCGGCGGCTTTGCGGCAGTGGCGGTGGCCATTCACCGGCGCCGCCTGGGCCACATGCTGTGCAACGTGAGGGATGCCGCGCAGGGCATCGTCGTCTCGGGCATTGCGGGCATACGGCCGACCGGAACGATCGACACGCGGCAATCCATCGGAAAGCTGCCTTACGGCATCTGTATTTGCGTGGGGACGATTGCACAGGTCCTGGCGCATCAGTTGGGCTTCGTCTAGCCCGTCCCCTTCTTCATTCACACGGCGGAGATTCGCATGAAAAACATCAAGGCAATCGGGCTGCTTCTGCTGGCCCTCCTGACCGGCCTGGCGGCCGCGGTCTATGCGGCGGGATGGGTTTCCCGACAGGGCGGGATCGCATCCAACAAGGTGGTGGTGGCCGCCGTCGACATCGAGCTGGGCAGCCGGGTCAATCCCCAGATGCTGTCGCTGGTCGACTGGCCGAGCGGCTCCCTGCCGGCGGGTTCGTTCAAGGACGCCAAGGCGCTCGAAGACCGGGTGGTCAAGGTCGGCGTGCTGCGCGGCGAAGCCCTTCTGGAAGGCAAGCTCGCGCCTGTCGGAACCCAGGGCGGGCTCTCGGCGGTCATTGCCACCGGCAAGCGCGCAATGACCGTGCGGGTCAACGACGTGGTCGGTGTGGCGGGCTTCGCGCTGCCGGGCAACTACGTCGATGTGATGGTCAACGCCCAGCAAGACAAGAACCGTGGCGAGGAGGGCCGCCAGATCAGCAAGACCGTGCTCGAAAAAGTGCTGGTGCTGGCGGTGGCGCAGGAGGCCGGCCGCGACGACACCAAACCGAAGGTGGTCAGCGCCGTGACGCTGGAGCTGTCGCTCGAAGACTCCGAAAAGCTCGACCTGGCGCGCAGCGTGGGAACCCTCTCGCTGGTGCTGCGCAACCAGATGGACAAGACCACGGTCGCCACCGCAGGCATCACCAAGGGCCAGTTGTTCGGCGAGAAGGAAGTAATCCTGCCGATCTCCACCACCGTGGCAGCGCGGCCGACCCCCGCACGAGTGCCGCGTGCCGTTCCCATGGCGTTGCGGCAATCCGAGTGCGTGGAAGTGATCCAGCACGCAGCCCGCTCGCTTACCTGCTTCTGATCACCCCGCCTGGAGGTACCCCAAGTGCAACATCTCTCTTCTTCACCCGCCTGGCTGCTGGCGGCGCTCACGACCCTGGCGGCACCCGCGCTCGCCGCGGACCTGGCGGCTCCGGCGCCGGCCGGGGTTGCAACCCCGGCTGCAGCCCTGGCATCGGCCGCACCTGCCACCCGTCGCTGCACCGCGATCATCCCGGACGACCAGCCGACCTACGCCGTGCTCGGCAAGTCGGTGGTCATTCCCCTGAAGGCACGCGTTGCGCGCATCGTGGTCAGCGGCCAGCCGCCGAGCCGCGCGCCGGCGGCCGCACCGGCAGCCGCGGCGCCGGCCCCCGCCGCGGCGGGGAACATGAGCGACGGCGTCGCCGATGTCGACGTCACGTTGCTGAGCCCGACCGATCTGTTCTTTCGCGGCCGCCAGGCGGGCTCGATGAACGTCGTGCTGCAAAGCGTCGACGGCACTTGCTACATCAAGGACGTCATCGTCACCATCGATCCGGGAGCGCTGCAGTCCAAGCTCGCCGAGCTGATGCCGGAAGAGGGCCGCATCCGCGTGCGCAGCGCCGAAAAATCGATCGTGCTCACCGGCGAGATCAGCGATGCGCTCAAGCTCGACGACGTGATGAGCCTGGCCGCGGCCTATGGCGCCGACGGCAAGAAGGTGGTGAACCTGTTGCGTGTCACGGCGCCGCAGCAGGTCATGCTCGAAGTGAAGATCGCCGAGATCAGCAAGACCCTGCTGGACCGGCTGGGCGCGCGCGTCGGCCTGAGCCGCTCCGGCAACGGCGGCCGCGACAGCTACTCGCTGATCTCCAGTTTCCTGAGCGGCGGCGGCGGCCTGATCGAGGCGCTGAGGATCGGCCGCACGTCGATTGGCATCGACGGCCAGAAGGACGACGGCCTGGTGCGCATCCTGGCCGAGCCCAACATCATGGCCATCAGCGGGCAGCAGGCGAGCTTCCTGTCGGGCGGAAAGATCTTCATCCCGGTCGCGCAGGGCGCAGCCGGCGGCGGCGGCACCAACATCACGCTGGAAGAAAAAGAGTTCGGCATCGGGGTCAAGTTCACCCCGACCGTGCTCAACGGAGGACGCGTCAACCTCAAGATGGTCTCGGAGGTGTCGGACCTGTCGCAGACCGGTTCGCCCTTTACCACCGTCGCCGGCGCGACCGCCGTGCTGCCGTCGCTCACCGTGCGCCGCGCAGACACCACCGTGCAGCTCAACGACGGGCAGAGCTTCGTCATTGCGGGGCTCATCAAGAGCAACGTCACCGAGTCCATCAAGCGCTATCCCGGATTGGGCGAAGTGCCGGTGATGGGGGCGTTGTTCCGCAGCACCGAGTTCCAGAACGACCAGACCGAGCTGATGTTCGTGATCACGCCGCGCCTGGTTCGTCCGCTGGCCGAGTCGCCCCGCCTGCCGATCGACAACCACGTCGTGCCGAGCCGTGCGGAGGTCTATCTGAACGGCAGCCTCGAAAGCGCCACCCCGGCACCGGCTGCGCCGGCCCGCAACACCCAATGACCCCCGTCAGGAGCACCACCATGTTCATCAAGTCGACCACTCTCGCGCTGACGCTGCTCCTGGGCACCGGCTGCTCCCACGTCACACCCAACTACGACGCGCGCTTCGGCGATGCGGTGCGCGAGGCGAAAAGGAATATGACGATCAATCCTGATGCCGGCAAGGACGGGAACCCGGTGGTGGGCATGGACGGCCGCGCTGCGCGCGAGTCGATGCAGCAGTACCACGAGTCCTACAAGGCGCCACCACCGGCGGTCAACGTCATCAACATCGGCGGCGCCATCGGCGGCGGAAAGTAACGCATCGTCCACTGGCCGATTGCCCTTCGCTTCATCGCTCGCTTTTCATCAACCAGCTTTGCGCGAAAGGAGAGTCAAGACCTGGAACAACCACTCATTTGCCATGTCATTCACTCACCAACGAATTCTGTTTTTTTAATTGACCTTGAAAGGAATTAGCAATGAACAACGTTCTTCAGGCCATTGGCCAATACACCCGTGGCTTCCTGCGCGACGAGGAAGGCGCACAAGTCATCGAATACGCGCTGATCATCGCGGTGGTCTCGATCGCGCTGATTGTCTTGCTGCAAAAGCTTACCGTGGACCCGACAGGGGGCTTTTCGCTCTTCATCGGTCGGGTAACCACTTGCCTTAGCGGTGGACTCTGCGTGTAAGCGGCTCGTGGCGGAGCGGGCAGGGCATGTCCGCTCCGCCGCTCGTCTCCGTTGCTCTTGAGTGCTCTTCAAAAAAAGCGAGGTTGTCACCATGTTCAAGCCATTCCTGACCGACGAGAGCGGCACCCAAGTGGTGGAGTACGCGCTGGTCATTGCCGTGATCTCGATCCTGCTGATCATCGCGCTGCGGCCACTGGCAACCGACACCGGCCTCAGCGATCTCGCCGATCTCGTCCGCACCTGCCTCGGCGGCGTGCAATGCGGCTGAAGCGCCGGGTTTTTTCGAACCGACACCACTGCACAGGAAGCTGATCATGAAAGTCCACACTTCCGGCCACCGCCAAAGCGGCGCGATGATCATCACCGTCGCGCTGGCCCTGTTGTTCCTCCTCGGATTCATGGGCATTGCGCTGGACTTTGGCCACCTCTTCGTTGTGAAAACGGAGTTGCAAACCGCCATGGACAGTTGCGCCCTGGCAGCGGCACAGGAACTTGACCGCGCTGACGACGCCCTGACTCGCGCCACCAATGCGGGAACGATTTCAGGCAATCTCAACAAGATTAATTTTCAGGGCGAAACTGCAGGAATCGTTGCAGCCGATATCACTTTCAGCGATACGCTGACAGGCTCCTATAGCCACACCTTTACCCCGGTGGCCAATGCCAAATATGCGAAATGCATGCGAACCAAATCGGGAATGTTGCCTTGGCTGCTGCAGACAATGGGTGCAGCTTCAGGCAATGCCGCACTGGGAGCGACTCAAAGCGTGGCGGCGCTGGCTGTGGCCTCGCGTGCGCCCTCACAAACCAACTGCGCGATTCCGGTAGGCCTTTGCAGAAAGGCTCCCATTTATCAGCCGGGCGAGTGGCTGGCCGGAGCCGTTGGTAGCAATGACGCGGTAACCGGCCAATTTCGCTGGCTAGACTTTACCGCCAATGGTGGAGGCGCCAAGGAACTCAAGGACGTGCTGAAGGGAGAAGGCCAGTGCGCCCTGCCGGGAAGCAATACGGTCGCCGGCAAGCCCGGAAACAATGGCAGCGCCGCTTTTGCCTACAACACCCGCTTTGGTATTTTCCAGGGAAGCGGTGGCCCTCCCACTGATGGTATTCCCGACCTTACCGGCTATGCCTGGTATTCGAACACAACTCTGGCGCAACCTCCCTACCCCAACAAATATCCCCAGTTTCTTGCAAAACGCGCAATCAACGCGCCCTATCAAGGAGAAACACCTCCGGACACCACTGGCTTGCCAAAAATCGGGGGAAAGACCTATTCGGGGTCGCTGAGCGCAGTAGGTGCAGATCGCAGAATCGTGGTGGCGCCGGTCATTAATTGCGAGGACTTCGATAAGCTTGCGGGAGGCACGCTGAAGATTGACAGCATGGCCTGCATCCTGCTGCTGCATCCGATAAAAGGCGGTGCTGGTCCAGGCCAGAAAATGTGGGTGGAATATCTGGGGCAGGCGGACAGTCCCACCAGCCCCTGCTCGACCATAGGCTTGGTCGGTGGGCTCGGCGGTCCTTTCGTGCCTGCCCTAGTGCAATGAGGAGGCCTTATGAAACACAAACAAGCTGGAGCGGCGCTCGTGGAGTTTGCCCTGATACTGCCCTTGCTGCTGATACTCACCTTTATCACCACGGAATTCAGCAGGGCGCTCTACCAGTACAACACGCTGGCCAAATCGGTACGCGATGCCGCTCGCTATTTATCCACCCAAAGCCCCGGTACAAAGATTGACGAATCAAAAAATCTGGTGGTGTACGGAAGCCTTGCCAATACCGGCTCACCCTTGGCATTTGGCCTTGCACGGGATCAGATAAAAACCCCAGAATGGAAGTTGAAAGGCGCAAATCCAGTCATCAACACGGTCACGATAAGCATAGCGGGTTGCGCAACTTCACCCCCACCCTGCTACAAATTCGTGCCCTTGATGAACAGTGCATTTGGGCTGAATTTTGGTACGGTCGATTACGCTGACATCACTGCCACCATGCGGGGGGCGCTATGAAAAAGCAATCAGGGTCAACCGTGGTGGAGTTTGCGTTGGTGCTAATGGTATTTTTGACATTCCTTCTGGGAATCTTCGATTTTTCGCGCATGTTGTGGACTTGGAATGCGGCGAACGAGGCAACTCGGTGGGGGGCCAGAACATCGGTGGTATGCGATATCAATGCAACCGTTGTGTTGAGCAATATGCAAAAGTTTGTTCCGCAACTGACCGCTGCTAACGTAAAGATAGATTGGTATGACAGTGCTGGAGCCATTAGTACCAGTTGCGACCATACCAACTGTTCGGGTGTGAATGTCCAGATAGTCAACCTGAACTACCAATGGATATCCCCCATCGGATTTGCCAAGAAGGCACCAATACCCATGCCGGGTTTTTCCACTTACTTGCCGCGAGAAATCATGGGGCAAGACCCCAACAGTAACGCCATCTGCTCTTAGAGACGAAACGGAACCCGCCATGAAAATCTCCATCATTTCCCCCAATCCCGGCCACCTGCAGGACATGCGCAAGGTGCTGGAAGCCCGCTCCCATGTGGTCTCGCTGTTCGAAGGAGGCAAGAGCCGCATGCAATGGGTTGTCGAACGGTCGGCGCCCGAACTGCTGCTGGTGGACGGCATGTGCTGCGACCCCCAGGAAGTGACGATGGTGGAGCAGCTCACGATGCGCCATCCCGCGATCGCCGTGGTGCTGCTGTGCGCGATGCAGACGCCCGAGTTCCTGATCCTTGCCATGCGTTCGGGCGTGCGCGAAGTCTTGCCTTCGCCGCCCGAGCCGGCGGCGCTCGAGGCGGCCGTGGAGCGCATCGCGCTCAAGATGGCCGGGGCGCAGGCGCGCGAGCCGGGCCAGGTGGTCGCGTTCATGCCCTGCAAGGGCGGCAGCGGCGCCACCTTTCTCGCGACCAACATCGGGCATCAGCTCTCGATGCGGCGCTCGGTGCTGCTGATCGACCTGAACCTGCAGTTCGGCGACGCCCTTTCCTATGTGAGCGATCTGCGGCCCACCTCCACGGTGGCGGACGTGGCCCGCGACGTCAGCCGGCTCGATGCCTCGCTGCTCGCCGCAAGCGTGGTGAAGGTGGCGCCGGGATTCAGCATTCTTGCCGCTCCGGAGGACCTCTCGCGCGCGCTGGAGGTCAAAGCCGAGCACGTCGACACGATCCTTCAAGTGGCCGCGGCCCAGTACGACTTCGTGCTGTTCGACCTTGGCCTGCGCATCGATCCGCTCACCATCCGCGTGCTGGATCGCGCGGACCGCATTTTTCCGGTGCTTCAGCCGAGCCTGCCGCACATCCGCAACGTGACGCGCCTGACGCAGGTGTTCAAGTCGCTCGGTTATCCGGCCGGCAAGGTCGAACTGCTGGTCAACCGCAGTGCCGGGGGCGGGGAGATCGGGTTGTCCGACATGCGCCGCTCGCTGGGCGGGGCCACGCTGGTCAGCGTGCCCGACGGCGGCAAGGACGTGGACGCCTCGATCAACCGCGGCGTGCCCCTGGCGGAAATGGCGCGAGGCAGCGCGCTCTGCAAGCGGCTCGAGGAGATATCCCAGACGCTCAGTCCACGCCCGAAGGCAGCATCGGGCTTCATCGGTCGGCTCTTCCGCCGCGCCTGATTCCAGCGTTGCGCCCTTACGAATCTTCTTCCTCCAACAGCAAGGCAGGTCCACATGTCATTCAGAGAACAACTCAATGCGATCGAAGCCGAGCCGGTCGCGCGCTCGCCGGTGCCGCCCTTGGCCGATGGAGCGCTTTCATCCTTCGCTTCGGACACCTACAAGCTCCTGAAGGAGCGCATGCACCTGAGGCTTCTGGACCGCTTCGACCTGGCGGTGCTCGAAACGCTGAAGCCAGAGGTGCTGCGCCAGGAGATCTCCACGATGGTCACGCGGCTGCTGCAGGAAGAGCCCGAGGCGCTGAACGACATCGAGCGGCGCATGCTGATCCGCGACATCCAGCACGAGATGCTCGGCTTCGGGCCGATCGAGCTGTTGATGGCGGACCCGACGGTGTCCGACATCCTGGTCAACTCGCATGACCAGATCTATGTCGAGCGCAAGGGCCGCCTGGAGCTAACCGACGTCAGCTTCACCGACGAGAAGCACCTGCTGCGCATCATCGACAAGATCGTCTCGCTGGTGGGGCGGCGCATCGACGAATCGAGCCCCATGGTCGATGCTCGGCTGCCGGACGGATCGCGCGTCAACGCGGTCATCGCGCCGGTGGCGCTCGACGGCCCGATGATGTCGATTCGCCGGTTCGCGAAGATCCCGCTGAAGATGGAAAACCTGGTGAATGACCTGAAGACGCTGACGCCCCAGATGGCGCTGATGCTCGAAGGGCTGGCCAGCGCGAAGATCAACATGCTGATCTCCGGCGGTACCGGCGCCGGCAAGACGACGCTGCTGAACATCCTCTCCGGCTTCATTCCCCCCACCGAACGCATCATCACCATCGAGGACGCGGCCGAGCTCCAGCTCCAGCAGCCGCACGTCGCGCGGATGGAAACCCGGCCGATGAACATCGAGGGCAAGGGCGAGATCACGCAGCGCGCGCTGGTGCGAAACGCGCTGCGCATGCGGCCCGACCGCATCGTGATTGGCGAGGTGCGTGGTGCCGAGGCGGTCGACATGCTGCAGGCGATGAACACCGGCCATGAAGGTTCGCTCACCACCATCCACGCCAACAGTCCGCGCGATGCGCTGGCGCGGCTGGAGAACATGATCAGCATGGCCAATCTGAACCTTCCGCATCACTCCGTGCGCCAGCAGATCGCGTCGGCCATCACCGTCGTGATCCAGGTCCTGCGGCTCGTCGATGGCCGGCGCAAGGTCACCAGCATCCAGGAGATCACCGGCATGGAAGGCGAGGTGGTCACGATGCAGGAGATCTTCGCGTTCCACCAGATCGGCATGGGTCCCGACGGCTGGGTGCGCGGCTACTTCCATGCCACGGGCGTGCGACCGAAATTCGTCGAGCGCCTGAAGTCTTTCGGCGTGGTGGTGCCCGACACGATGTTCGATCCCGACAAGCACTACGAATAGGAGGCCATCATGTTCGACAACCTGGTTGGCGACACGCTCATTACCCTGTCGGTGCTGGTCTTCGTGACGGTGCTCATGGTGATCGAGGGCCTTTACATGCTGTGGCGTTCGTACCGAGGGCCCGAGGCGCAAAAGATCGGGAAACGGCTGCAGGCGCTGTCGGCCGCCACCGACCGCACCGCGCAGGCGCGGCTCGTGAAGGACCGCACGCTCAGCGATGCGCCGTGGATGCAGCGCGTTCTGCTGAAGCTTCCGCGAGCCCACAGCCTGGACCGTTTCATTCTTCAGGCCGGGCTGGAGTGGACGGTGTCCCACGTGCTGCTCGCCTGCGCGCTGTCCGGCATGCTTGTTTGCCTGGCGATGGCGTCGCTGGCGAACCAGCCCACGTGGATTGCCATGCTAGTGGGCGCCGCCGGCTCGGCGGTGCCGCTGCTCTACCTGAATCACCGGCGCAGCCGCCGCCTGGCGCATCTCGAGAGGCAGCTGCCGGACGCGCTGGACCTGGTGACACGCGCACTGCGCGCGGGGCATTCGTTCGCGAGCAGCGTGCAGATGATCGGCGATGAAATGTCCGAGCCCATTGCGGGCGAGTTCCGCATGGTGGCCGACGAGGTCAACTTCGGGGTCTCGCTGCAGCAGGCGCTCACGAACATGAGCGAACGCGTGCCGCTCACCGATATGCGCTACTTCGTGGTGTCGGTGCTGATCCAGCGCGACTCCGGCGGCAACCTGACGGAGGTGCTCGGCAACCTGAGCCGGCTCATCCGCGACCGGCTCAAGCTGCTGGCGCGGGTGCGGGTGCTGTCTGCGGAAGGGCGCCTGTCGGCCTGGATTCTCGGCCTGATGCCCTTCGCGCTGGTGGCACTCTTGAACATCTTCAACCCGGAGTTCATGTCGCCGCTGTGGACTGATCCGATCGGCCTCACGGCCGTCAAGTACATGCTGGCCCTGATGGTGGTCGGCGTGCTCATCCTGCGCAAGATCGTGAAGATCCGTGTCTGAAGGAGAAATGTCATGCTGTTTCCCATTCTGGTGTTCGTGACCGTGTCCCTCGCCATCGGCGGATTCACGTTCTGGATGCTGCCCACGCGCACCGAGCAGCGCCTGCGGGCGGTGGCCCCCTCATCGGGCAAGTCGGCCTGGACCGAAACCGCCGTCAAGATCGTCGGGCCTTTTGCCCAACTGTCATCGCCCACGGGCGACGGCGAGACATCGCCGTTGCGATTGAAGTTCCTGAATGCGGGAATCCGCCATCCGGATGCGAGCCTCTTCTACTTCGGCCTGAAGACTCTGCTGCCCCTCGGCCTTGCCGGCCTGGCCTTTGTGGCCATGCGCGCAGCAGGGGCAGGCGAGGGGCTCACGACCCTGCTCTGGCTGGCGGTGGCTGCGCTGCTCGGCTGCTATCTGCCCAACATCGTGCTGCGCATGATGATCAAGGGGCGCCAACGCGAAATCTTCGAGAACTTCCCCGATGCCGCCGACCTGATGCTGGTGTGCGTCGAGGCGGGCCTCGCGCTCGATGCCGCGCTGGTCAAGGTCACGGAAGAGATCCGCGTCAAGAGCGTGGCCCTGGCGCAGGAGCTGCACTGGACCAATCTCGAAATGCGCGCGGGCGGCACACGCGAGAAGTCGCTGCGCAATCTCGCGCTCCGCACGGGTGTGGAAGAGATCGGAACCTTCGCCACCATGCTGACCCAGGCCGACCGGTTCGGCACCAGCATCGGCGAATCGCTGCGCGTGTTTTCCGACGACCTGCGCCACAAGCGCCAGGTCCGCGCGGAAGAGCTTGCCGCCAAGGTGCCGACCAAGATGCTCGTGCCGCTGGTGCTGTGCATCTTTCCGTGCATCTCGATGGTCATCCTGACGCCGGCGGCCATCCGCATTATTCGCATGGTCATGCCGATGCTCGGCGGCGGGCACTGAGCCCGGCGTCCGCGCTCAGTGGGCCTGGCCTTTGTGCCCATGCACACGGCCGGGGCGAGCGAGGGGCTCACGACCCTTGCTGTGGCTGGCAGTGGCTGCACTGCTCGGCTGCTACCTGCCGAACATCGTGCTTGCGCGTGATGATCAAGGGGCGCCAACGCGAAATCTTCGAGAACTTTCCCGATGCCGCCGACCTGATGCTGGTGTGCGTCGAGGCGGGCCTCGCGCTCGATGCCGCGCTGGTCAAGGTCACCGAGGAGATCCGCGTCAAGAGCGTGGCCCTGGCGCAGGAGCTGCATTGGACCAATCTCGAAATGCGCGCGGGCGGCACGCGCGAGAAGTCGCTGCGCAACCTCGGGCTTCGCACCGGGGTGGAGGAGATCGGAACCTTTGCGACCATGCTGACCGGTTCGGCACCAGCATCGGCGAATCGCTGCGCGTGTTTTCCGACGACCTGCGCCACAAGCGCCAGATCCGCGCGGAAGAGCTGGCCGCCAAGGTGGCGACCAAGATGCTGCTGCCACTGGTGCTGTGCATCTTTCCATGCATCTCGATGGTCATCCTGACGCCGGCGGTCATCCGCGTGATTCGCATCGTCGGGCCGATGCTCAGTGGCGGGCTGTGAGCCCCGGCGACCGCGCTCAATGGGGCGCGGCGTCGAGCTGGTGCTTGATGGCGTAGATGTACAGCTCGAGCCGGTTCGCCACGTCGAGCTTCTGGTAGATCGAGGTGAGGTGATTGCGAAAGGTGTGCTCGGTCACGAACAGCCGCGAGGCAAGTGTCTTGTTCGCGGCCCCGCTGCCTTCCACGACGGCACGGATGACCTGCTGCTCCTTCTGCGTCAGGCTCGCGATCTTGGCCGCTTCTGGATTCGCCTTTGCCGGCTTCTTCGGTGAGGTCAGCTCGGAGAACACGCGGCCCATGGCCTGTGCGTCGACGCACAGCTCGCCCTTGTGGATGCGCGCGATCGCATCGAGCACCTGCTCTGCAGAAGCGTCCTTGCACAACACTCCTCTTGCACCGCGCAGCACGGCGAGATCCAGCGTTTGCTGGCTGCGCTCCGCCGTGAGGATGAGCGCGCGCGAAACATCGTTCGAGATTAGCTTCGGAAGAATGTCGAGGGAGCATCGGCCAGCCAGGTCGAGATCGAGGACGATCACGTCGGGCACGAGGTGCTCGGTCTGTGCGAGGGCCTGCTCGCAGCAGTTGGCCGTGGCAACGACCTTCATGCGCGGCTGCTCGCCTTCGATCAGTTTCGACAAACCCCACAGCATCGTCTGGTGATCATCGACGAGCATGACGCCGATGGGATGCGTTGTTGTTGTTGTGCAGAGCATGTTGGCACCTTTCCCTTCTTCAGATGGGTATTTCGATCAGAACCGCCGTTGCGCCGCCCGCGCCCTGGCTGACCTCCGCGCATCCTCCCAGGGCGGCCGCGCGTTCGCTGATGGAACGCGGGCGGAAGTTCGAGAAGTCCGTGCCCGAGGCCTCGTTCTCGATCCGGATCTGCAGCCTGCCATCCGCCGTGCAGCCGATGTGGATGCAGCCGTGATGGGCATGGGTGTGCTTGCAGATGTTGTTGAGTCCTTCGCGCACCAGCTGCAGCACTTCGGCCGTCATCCGGTCGTCCAGGTGGACATCGCCGTCGACGTGGATGTCTATCTCGATGCCGTAGAGCGTCTTGATGCGCGCGGCCTGGCGGTGCAGGTGCGGAAGAATGAATTCGCAGTGGCTGTCGGCGCCATGCTTGACGGTGCCGGCATAGTGGCGCAGGTCGGCAATCACGCTCTCGGCCATGCTGGCAAGCTTGTCCAGGTCATCGACCAATGGGTTGTCGGCCGCCGCTTTCTTGCGCAGCGCGCTCAGTCCCAGCTTCAGGCCGATGTACGGCTGGATCGCGGTGTCGTGCAGATCCAGCGAGATCTTCAGGCGCTCCTTCGAGGCGGCTTCCGACGCCATCCGGTCGAGTACCCCGATCGTCTCGATGACCGGAAAGACCTGGCTCATCATGTGCTCGAGGAACAGTGCGTCCGATTTGCGGAACAGCCCTTCGCTCGACGAAACGTAGATTCGCCCCTCTCCCTGGCGCAACGGCA
Source organism: Variovorax paradoxus (assembly GCF_018614875.1). Classification (GTDB taxonomy): domain Bacteria; phylum Pseudomonadota; class Gammaproteobacteria; order Burkholderiales; family Burkholderiaceae_C; genus Variovorax; species Variovorax paradoxus_I. The sequence goes on from NZ_JAGGNW010000009.1 coordinate 329,865, forward strand.
GCGGTGCGCTGATGAAGGAGCGAGCCTCCAGCATCGCGGTGACTGCTGCACTGCGCCGCAGGCCGTGCTCGTCTTGTGCGCACCATCGACGCAGGCGAAGGTCGAAGGCATGGTCCTGGACAAGCAGCCGGTTCAGGGGCCAGGGCAGGCGATTGCGCAGCACGACCTGCCCGGCGTCCAGCGCCATCAGCGGCGACTCGAAGGCGCGCCCGATGGTCTCGACGTCGACCGGCTCGCCCTCATGGCTGTGCCGCAGGGTGCGCATGATCCAGGTGCCGTTTGCCGTGTCGCGCGTCAGAAGAACGCAGTGGCTTGCCTTGAAGAAGGCCAGCGTCTTCTCCATGGTGCTGGCGATCGTGCGGGCAACGCCGAACCTGGGATTCGACAGCCGGCTCACCTGGCTCAGGAAGGACAGGCGCCGCCGCAACTCGACCTTGGATCCGCCCCAATGTCCGATCATGTGGCCCAGCGCCAGCAGGAACGTGGTGCGCATCAGCAACTGCGGCGTGTCGCTTCCGATGATCGTTCCCAGGCCGCACGAGGCAAACGAGGCTACCGACGCCATGGTGACCCGGGCGCCTTCCTCATAGCCCCAGCGGAAGGACGACGTAAGGATGGCGAAGAAGTAGAAGAGGAAATAAAGACTGCCGATGCCGCCCGTAGCGTAGACAATCACGGTGAACCACAGCACGTCGAACCAATGGATGGCCTTGCCATGGAAATAGGGGTGGCCCCTTCGCGTGCAGATGTACACGCCAAGGCTATAAAAGGCGTAGCAGGAGAACGTGAGCCAGACGGCGCTGCCTATCCGCTGGTGTGTGTCGGCAAGGTCAACCGCAACTGCCAGCAGCGCGGACACCGCCAGCACCAGCCGCATTCGCGCCACCATGAGGGCGTCGGCGGCCAAGCTGGAGGCGGTCCCGGAATCCGGGTCGATGGAGTTGGCTTGCATGGCGCGTTTTCAAGTGCATGAAGCGGCTCATGCCTTGCGACCAACCGGCTGCCACGAGACGGCGCCCCTGCCTTGGGGACGGAAGCCCTGAAACGTAACACCTTGGTTCACTCGTGCACCCCAACTAGTACCTGCGAAGATTTCACATTACTACTTTTGTAGTCAAAAGCAATACTTTTTGTTAAACCCCATTTGCAATGTGTACTTTTGTTACCTGGTGAAGCAAGTTGCGACAGCTAGCCTGCGGGGATGTACCTATGTCGTGAGGCGGAGATGTAGGGCAGCAGCACGCTTCGTTCTCACATCAAAGCCGCTCCGTGCACCGGACTTTTACTGACGACGTATATACTTTGTGAGTATGTTCGTGGCAAGGAGTGTCATATGCCAAAGGAAGCCGTTTTTACGATGAAGCTGGAGGCCGATCTGCGCGACCAGTTCATGGCAGCTACCGAGGACGCACACCGGCCGGCCTCGCAGGTCGTGCGTGAGCTGATGCGCGACTACATCGAGCAGCGCCGCCAAGCGCGCGACTACGACGAGTTCCTGCATCGCAAGGTGGAGCTTGCCCGTCGCCAGCGGGACGCTGGTCAGCATTTCTCCCATGAGGAAGTGGAAGCCAAAGCGGCTGCACGTCGGACGGAGTTGCAGCGGCGGGCCATTGAGGCCGGCTCGTGAAGGTCCGCTGGATCGCAGCGGCAGTTCAGGATCGAGCGGAAATCGTTGACTACATTGCGGACGAGAACCCGCGAGCGGCACTCAAAATGGGAAACGGCCGGCGTGGTTCTCGCTCATACCGGCTGCGCCTCCGCGAGCACCTTGGCGCGGAACTTCGGCGCCAGGTCGGCGGGGGTCAATAGATCGACGTGAATGCCGAGCAGCGATTCCAGTTCGACTTGCAGGCCGCCCAGACTACATGCCCGTCGTTCGTTTCCCCATCGCGGCACGGAGCGCAATGACATATGCCTGGTCTGCGCGTTACTGAAAAGACGACCCGCACCGCAAAAACCTGCACTCCAAAGCAAATCAACGCCTTACACCGCAAAGCGTAAGGCGTTGATTTACAAGGGAAAAGTTGGTGGAGAGGATGAGGATCGAACTCACGACCTCCGCATTGCGAACGCGGCGCTCTCCCAGCTGAGCTACCCCCCCAACAAGCCGGATTTTAACCAGAACACGCTCGCGGGCGCATGGCCTGCATGCCAAGATGCGCGCTTCCAAAAAGAAGGAAAGCACAACCTGCATGGCATCGTACGACCCCGCCTGGCTGGAAGGCATGTACAACAATCTTGCGCGGGTGAAAGATCACCCGGCCTACTTCGCTCGCTGGGGCCGCGATTCCGCAGCCGTGCGCGAAACCTTGCCCTGCCGGATCGACGTGCCCTATGGCCAGGGTGTGAACGAGACGCTCGACATCTTTCCCGCGCCCATACCGGGCGCACCGGTGCTGGTGTTCATTCACGGCGGCTACTGGCGCGCGATGGACAAGCGGGACCATTCCTTCATTGCACCCGCGTTCAACGACCGTGGCGTGTGCGTGGTGATGCCCAACTACGCGCTGTGCCCCGGAACGGCGGAAGAACCCGTCACGGTGCCGGGCATCCTCATGCAGATGGTGCGCGCACTCGAATGGACCTGGCGCCATGCCGCGGGCTACGGCGCAGACCCGTCGCGCATCACCGTTGCGGGGCATTCGGCGGGCGGCCACATGGCGGCGGCGCTGCTGGCCTGCGACTGGAAGGCGGTCTCACCCGATCTGCCGGCGCAGCTGGTGCGCAATGCGCTGTCGATATCGGGCCTCTACGACATCCGGCCGCTGCAGCGCACGCCTTTCCTGGAGAACGTGCTGAAGCTGGGCGATGCGGACGCACGGCGTGCCAGCCCGGCGCTGTGGCCGGCTCCCACGCGTGGACAGCTCCATGCGGTGGCGGGGGGCGACGAAAGCGAGGAATTCATTCGCCAGAACGCGCTGATCCGCGAGGTGTGGGGCCGCAATGCCGTGCCCGTGTGCGAATCGCTGCCGGGGCTGAATCATTTCAGCATCGTCGATGCTCTGGCGGACCCGGCCCACCGGCTGCACCGCCACGCGGCGCAGCTGCTGGAGGCCTGATGCCGCCGAGCCGGGGAAGGGCTTACATCAGCAGGTGCTCGCCCGCGTTGTCGCCGCCGAGCGTGACGTAGTTGACCTTGCGGATGTCCATCAGCGTGCGGCCGCCCGCGTAGCTGATCGAGCTCTGCACGTCCTGCTCCATCTCGACCAGCGTGTCGGCCAGCCTGCCCTTGATGGGCTCGAGGATGCGCTTGCCCTCGACGTGCCTGTACTCGCCCTTGTTGAAGTCGCTGGCGGAGCCGTAGTACTCCTTGAAGAGCGCGCCGTCGACCTCGACCGTCCTGCCCGGCGACTCTTCATGGCCCGCGAACAGCGAGCCGATCATCACCATCGAGGCGCCGAAACGCACGCTCTTGGCAATGTCGCCATGGTCGCGGATGCCGCCGTCGGCAATGATCGGCTTGGTGGCCACGCGCGCGCACCACTTGAGCGCCGACAGCTGCCAGCCGCCGGTGCCGAAGCCGGTCTTGAGCTTGGTGATGCAGACCTTGCCGGGGCCGATGCCGACCTTGGTGGCGTCGGCGCCCCAGTTCTCGAGGTCGATCACGGCTTCGGGCGTGCCGACGTTGCCGGCGATCACGAAGGCCTTCGGCAGCTTCTGCTTCAGGTAGCCGATCATGTTCTTCACGCTGTCGGCATGGCCGTGCGCGACGTCGATCGTGATGTATTCGGGCACGAGGCCCTGGGCCGCCAGCTGGTCGACCGTGTCGTAGTCGGGCTTCTTCACGCCCAGCGAGATCGAGGCGAACACGCCCTTGTCCCGCATCTCCTTGACGAACTTCACGTTGTCGAAGTCGAAGCGGTGCATCACGTAGAAGTAGCCGTTCTGCGCCAGCCACAGGCAGATCGGCTCGTCGACCACCGTCTTCATGTTGGCCGGCACCACCGGCAGGCGGAAGCTGCGCTCGCCCAGCGTCACGCTGGCGTCGCACTCAGAGCGGCTCTCCACGCGGCACTTGCGCGGGAGCAGAAGGATGTTGTCGTAATCGAAAATCTGCATGGCCAGGCTCCTGAAAGGAATCGTTGAAAAAACGAAATGAGCGCTTGGTCCGGCCGGTTGTTGCGGTGCGTTCTGGAAGGAAAACGCCCACAAAAAACCGGACGCAAGAAACTTGGGCCCGGTGATTGATTTTACGCAGTCTCGCAGCTGCGGGTCTTCCGGTTCTTCGTATAACCCGCATACGCGTTGGTTTCTACAATCGACGGATGTTGTTCAACGAACCTGCGGCTGATGCCACCCCCCCGGAACTGCCGCTGCTGCAGAACCTGAACCCGGAGCAGCGCGCCGCGGTCACCCTGCCTGCGGGCAATGCCCTGATCCTCGCCGGCGCCGGCTCGGGCAAGACGCGGGTGCTGACCACCCGCATCGCCTGGCTGCTGCAGACCGGCCAGGTTTCCGCCGGCGGCATCCTGGCCGTGACCTTCACCAACAAGGCCGCCAAGGAAATGATGACGCGGCTGACGGCGATCCTGCCCGTCAACGTACGCGGCATGTGGATCGGCACCTTCCACGGCCTGTGCAACCGCCTTTTGCGCGCGCACTGGAAGCTGGCCAACCTGCCTTCCACCTTCCAGATCCTCGACACGCAAGACCAGCTCTCGGCCATCAAGCGGCTCATGAAGCAGTTCAACGTCGACGACGAGCGCTTTCCGGCCAAGCAGACCCAGTGGTTCATTGCCGGCGCGAAGGAAGACGGCCTGCGCCCGCGCGACGTGGAGATTCGCAGTGAGGACGACCGCAAGAAGGTCGAGCTCTACCAGCTCTACGAAGAGCAGTGCCAGCGCGAAGGCGTAGTCGATTTTGGCGAGCTCATGCTGCGCAGCTACGAACTGCTGCGCGACAACGATCCGGTGCGCGAGCACTACCAGCGGCGCTTCCGCCACATCCTGATCGACGAGTTCCAGGACACCAACCGCCTGCAGTACGCATGGATCAAGATGCTCGCGGGCAGCACCGTGGCGGGCCAGTTCGCGCCGGGCCAGAACAGCGTGATTGCCGTGGGCGACGACGACCAGAGCATCTACGCCTTCCGCGGCGCGCGCGTGGGCAACATGGCCGACTTCGTGCGCGAGTTCGATGTGCGCCACCAGATCAAGCTGGAGCAGAACTACCGCAGCTACAGCAACATCCTCGACTCGGCCAACGAGCTCATCAGCCACAACAAGAAGCGGCTCGGCAAGAACCTGCGTACCGATCAAGGGCCGGGCGAGCCGGTGCGCGTGTACGAGTCGCCCACCGACCTGGCCGAGGCGCAATGGATGGTCGAGGAAATGCGCCAGCTCGTGCGCGACGGCTTCGACCGCAAGGAAATGGCCGTGCTCTACCGCAGCAATGCGCAGAGCCGGGTGATCGAAACGGCGCTCTTCAATGCCTCGGTGCCGTACCGCGTATACGGCGGCCTGCGCTTCTTCGAGCGCGCCGAAATCAAGCATGCGCTGGCCTACCTGCGCCTCTTGGAGAACAAGGACGACGACACCAGCTTCCTGCGCGTCGTCAACTTCCCGCCGCGCGGCATCGGCGCGCGCACGCTCGAAACCCTGCAGGACGCGGCACGCGCGGCAGGGCGGTCGCTGCACGATGCAGTGAGCGTGGTCGGCGGCAAGGCGGGCGCCAACCTCACCGGCTTTGTCGCCAAGATCGACGTGCTGCGCGAGCAGACGCAGGGCGTCAGCCTGCGCGAGATCATCGAGCTGGTGCTCGACCACAGCGGCCTCGTCGAACATTACAAGGCCGACCGCGAAGGCGCCGACCGCATCGAGAATCTGGAAGAACTGGTGAACGCGGCCGAGAGCTTCGTCACGCAGGAAGGCTTCGGCCGCGATGCGGTGGCGCTGCCCATCGACGAGCTGCGCCAGTCGCCCGCGAGCCAGGGCATCGATGCGAGCCAGCCGCTCATCGACGAGCCGCTCGCACCCGATGCCGAGACCGGCGAAACGCTGAGCCCGCTGGCCGCGTTCCTCACGCATGCGGCGCTCGAGTCGGGCGACAACCAGGCGCAGGCCGGGCAGGACGCGGTGCAGCTGATGACCGTTCACGCCGCCAAGGGCCTGGAGTTCGACTGCGTGTTCATCACCGGCATGGAAGAGGGGCTGTTCCCGCACGAGAACTCGATGAGCGATTTCGAAAGCCTCGAGGAAGAGCGCCGCCTGATGTACGTGGCGATCACGCGCGCACGCAAGCGCCTGTACCTGAGCCATTCGCAAACGCGCATGCTGCATGGCCAGACGCGCTACAACGTGAAGAGCCGCTTCTTCGAAGAACTGCCCGAAGGCGCGCTCAAGTGGCTCACGCCGAAGAACCAGGCCTTCACGCCCTCGGCCTTCGGCTACGGCGGCGGCTATGCGAGCACGCGTGGAGGCAGTGGCGGTTACGGCGGGAGCAGCGGCTACGGAGCCGGCAAGGACACCTTCGGGAGTCCGCCGGTGCCGCCGCAGAAGACCGCGCCCTCGCACGGCCTGCGCTCGGGCATGCAGGTGTTCCACAACAAGTTCGGCGAAGGCACGGTGCTGTCGCTCGAAGGCGCAGGCGACGATGCGCGCGCCCAGGTCAAGTTCGCGCGGCATGGCGTGAAGTGGCTCGCGCTGTCGGTGGCCAAGCTCACGCCGGTGTGAGCCGTGCCCGGGTCTGCTGGCGAAGGCCGCAGGCCCGCCAGGCGGTCAGCTGGGATCGAAGCTGTCGCGGAAGGTGAACCACGTGGAGCTCAGCGACATCGCCGCGAGCACCAGCGCCGATCCCACGATCAGCACGTTGCCGATGAGGGCCGCGCCGCCGGCCGCCGCGCCAATGCCGATCAGCACGGTGGCGATGAGGCCCATTCCAATGCCCGCGAGCAGGAACACGCCGAACCAGGCCAGGGCGAACAGGGCGTAGGCGCCGAAGTTGCGAAACAGCGCCACCACGCTGAAGAAAATGCTCTTCACCGGCTCCACGCCGTGCCAGTGCACGAGCGCCGGGGCATGCCACATGGCCAGCGAGAGCGGCAGGTTCAGGCACATCAAAAACATGCGCGCCACCTGGAAGTCGCTGCTCGCCAGGGTTTCGGCCGACGGGATGTCGTCGAGCAGGTAGGCGCGCGCCAGCTGCCCGCCGTCGATGACGCTCGTGAGCAGCACGGCCACCACGAAGTACGCCGCGGAAATGAGTCCGAGCTTGACCAGCGAGCGCCATTCGGTGCGCATGGCGGCGGCCACTGCCACGAACATGGCGGAGCCGGTGGGCCGCTGCGCGTGCCCGCCGGTGCCGACGCCCTCCGCGTTGTCGGTGTAGGCCACCGAAGTGGCCACCATCAGGCCCAGCGTCATGAAGGGCAGCAGGATCGGCGCCAGCACGCTGCCGACGAGCGGCAACAGCGACACCGTCGAGATCAGCGCCATCAGCACGAAGAACAGCGAGATGAAGGCGAGCGGTTGCCGCCAGAAGGTCTTGAGCCCGAGGCGGACCCATACGGCGCCGGTTCGCGCCGGCACGATGTGGAGTTTCATTTTTTGAGAGTCAGGCGGCCAGCGGCTCGAGCGACTGCGCCATGGCGTGCGGATGGGTGGCGCGCTCGCGCAGCACGCGCTCGAAGTGCGCCGGATCGTGCGGCTTCAGCATGCTGGCTTCGCGCGGCAGGTGAAAGTCCCACAGCCGCGAAATCCAGAAGCGCAGCGCCGCGGCGCGCAGCATGGCGGGCAGCAGGGCGCGCTCGGCCGCGTTCAGCGGGCGCACGGTTTCGTAGGCCGACAGCAGCGCGTCGGCGCGCTCGGCGTTGTGTTCGCCGGTCGAGAGATCGATGGCCCAGTCGTTCAGACACACGGCCAGGTCGAACAGCCAGGTGTCGGTGCCCGCGAAATAGAAGTCGAACACGCCGGTGAGGCGCGGCGCCGCGCCGGCGCCTTCGCCGGTGGCGAACATCACGTTGTCGCGGAACATGTCGGCGTGCACGGGCCCGCGCGGCAGCGCCGCATAGGCCGACGATTCCGCCACATGGTTCTGGTAGGCGAGTTCGGCGCGCAGCAGCGCTGCCTGCGATTCGTCGACGTAGGGCAGCACCACCGGCACGGTGTCGTTCCACCACGCGAGGCCGCGCAGGTTCGGCTGGATGCGCGGAAAGTCGCGCGCGGCCAGGTGCATGCGCGCCAGCATGGCGCCGAGTTGGGTGCAATGGGCGGCGCCCGGCGCCAGTTCGCTTCGGCCCGAAAGCCGCTGCACCAGCGCGGCCGGCTTGCCCGCGACCTTGAGCAGCAACTCGCACGGAGCGTGCGCGGGAATCGTGAGCGCATGGCCCGACGGCGGCTGGATGGCCGGATCGGCCACCGGCTCGGGCACCGGCAGGCCGCGGCCCGCCAGGTGCTTCATGAGACAAAGGTAGTAAGGAAGCTGCTCGGCGCGGAGGCGCTCGAACAGCGTCAGCACGAACTCGCCGGTCTCGGCGGTCGCAAAGTAGTTGGTGTTCTCGATGCCGCCCTCGATGCCGCGCAACTCGCGCAGGGGGCCCAGGCCGAGGCGCTGCACGAGCGCGTCTGCCTCGCCGAATTCGACTTCGGTAAAAACTGCCATGGCGGTGCTCAGCGTCTCGCTGCCGATGAAAGGCGCAGCACGGTCAGAACTTCATCACGTTCCAGACCCGGGCGCCGTTGCCGTTCGAGTTCGTATCGCTCGAACCCGCGCCTGCCGTGCCCGCGTCGTTGGGCCGCACCTCGTAGCCCGGCACGTTGGCCTTGGGCTTCACGTTGATGCTCTGCGTACGGCCGCCGTAGCGCACCTCGTCGACCGAGGCGCCGCTGTCTTCCGTGTGGATGTGCTCGACCTTCTGGTTGCGGCGGCCGTCAGGCCGCTCCTGATTTTGTAGCGGCTCGGGCGGCGCGGGCGTTCCGGCAGGCGCGGACTGCGCCTGGACGGCGGCAACGGGAGCGGCAAAGGCCAGCGCCAGCAGGATGCGGCGGGCGACCAGGAGTGTGAGGCTAGGCATGCAAGGATTGTAGGCTCGGGGCCGCTTCCCGGGTGTCGGCGAGCGGCGCCTGCCGGCGTGGTTCTGAATGCCGGTCCGGGCACGGCAAAATGGCCCGATGACCGACAAGAAAACGCTGCTGCTCGTCGATGGCTCGAGCTATCTTTACCGCGCCTTCCATGCCATGCCCGACCTGCGGGCCGTGCCCGGCGACCCGAAGAGCCCCGCGACCGGCGCCATCCGCGGAATGATCAACATGATGACGGCGCTGCGCCGCGAGGTTCGCGCCGACTACGCGGCCTGCATCTTCGATGCGCCCGGCAAGACTTTCCGCGACGACCTGTATCCGGAATACAAGGCCAACCGCTCTCCCATGCCCGACGATCTGCGCAGCCAGATCGACCCCATCCACGAGGTGGTGAAGCTGATGGGCTGGCCGGTGCTCTGCGTGCCCGACATCGAGGCCGACGACGTCATCGGCACGCTCGCCAAGACGGCGGCGCAGCAGGGTGTCGAGGTCATCGTGTCGAGCGGCGACAAGGACCTGAGCCAGCTGGTGGACGAGCACATCACCATCATCGACACCATGAACGGCAAGAAGCGCGACGTGGCCGGCGTCACGGCCGAATTCGGCGTGCCGCCCAACCTGATGATCGACTACCAGACGCTGGTGGGCGATGCAGTCGACAACGTGCCCGGCGTCGAGAAGGTCGGCCCGAAGACAGCGGCCAAATGGCTGCTCGAATACGGCTCGCTCGACGCGCTGATCGAACGCGCCGCCGAGGTGAAAGGCCAGGCCGGCGAAAACCTTCGCAAGGCCTTGGACAAACTGCCGCTGAGCCGCCAGCTCGTCACCATCCGCACCGATTGCGATCTTGTCGCGCACGTCACCGGTCTGCCGTCGCTCGAAAGTCTGCCGGTGGGCGCGCCGCAAACCGCCGAGCTCAAGCCCTTCTACGAGAAGTTCGGCTTCAAGAGCCTGGTCAAGTCGATCGAGGCGCTGGAAGTGCCACCCGAGCTGATCGAGGAGAACATCAAGAAGCAGTTGGCCCGCGGGGCTGCGGCAAGCAGCGACCAGGGCGGGCTGTTCGACGAATCGTCCAACCTCGGCGCGATGGAGGCCGCATCGCCCGCGAGCAACCTCAAGTACGAGACCATCACCACCTGGGAGCAGTTCGACACCTGGCTCGCGAAGCTCGAGGCCGCCGACCTGGCCGCCATCGACACCGAGACCACCTCGCTCGACGAGATGGTCGCGCGCATCGTCGGCCTGAGCTTCAGCGTCGAGCCCGGCGAGGCGGCCTACGTTCCGCTGGCGCACAACTACCCAGACGCACCCGCGCAGCTGCCCATCGACGAAGTGCTCGCCAGGCTCAAGCCCTGGCTCGAAAACCCTGCGAAGAAGAAGCTCGGCCAGCACATCAAGTACGACCGCCACGTGCTTGCCAACCATGGCATCGAGGTGCAGGGCTATGCGCACGACACCATGCTGCAGAGCTATGTGCTGGAGGCGCACCGGCCCCACGGGCTCGCGAGCCTGGCCGAACGCCACCTGGGCCGCAGCGGCATCTCGTACGAAGACCTGTGCGGCAAGGGCGCGCACCAGATTCCCTTCAGCCAGGTCGACATCGCCAAGGCCGCCGAATATTCGTGCGAGGACAGCGATCAGACGCTCGATGTTCACCAGGCGCTCTGGCCCCAGATCGAGCGCGACGAGAAGCTGCGTTTCGTCTACCAGCTCGAGATGGATTCGAGCGAGGCGCTCTACCGCGTCGAGCGCAACGGCGTGCTGATCGACGCGCCCACGCTCGCCACGCAGAGCCACGAACTCGGCACGCGCATCATGGCGCTGGAGCAGGAGGCCTACGAGATCGCGGGCCAGCCGTTCAACCTCGGTTCGCCCAAGCAGATCGGCGAGATCTTCTTCACCAAGCTGGGGCTGCCGGTGGTCAAGAAGACGCCGAGCGGCGCACCCAGCACCGACGAGGAAGTGCTCGAAAAACTGGCCGAGGACTATCCGCTGCCGGCCAAGATCCTCGAGCACCGCGGCCTCTCGAAGCTCAAGGGCACGTACACCGACAAGCTGGGCCAGCTCGCCAATCCGCGCACCGGCCGCGTCCACACGCACTATGCGCAGGCGGTGGCGGTCACGGGGCGCCTGAGCAGCAACGACCCGAACCTGCAGAACATCCCGATCCGCACACCTGAAGGTCGCCGCGTGCGCGAAGCCTTCATCGCACCGGCCGGCAGCGTGATCGCGAGCGCCGACTACTCGCAGATCGAGTTGCGCATCATGGCCCACATCAGCGGCGACGAGTCGCTGCTGCGCGCCTTCAGGGAAGGCATCGACGTGCACCGCGCCACCGCGGCGGAGGTGTTCGGCTCCACGCCCGAGCAGGTGTCGAGCGAGCAGCGCCGCTATGCGAAGGTGATCAACTTCGGGCTCATCTACGGCATGAGCAGCTTCGGCCTGGCGCGCAACCTGGGCATCGAGACCAAGGCCGCGGCCTCCTACATCGAACGCTACTTCGCGCGCTATCCGGGCGTGAAGGCATACATGGACGAGACCAAGGCGCTGGCGAAGGAGAAGGGCTACGTCGAGACGGTGTTCGGCCGGCGCCTGTACCTGCCCGAGATCAATTCGCCCAACGGCCCGCGCCGCGGCGGCGCCGAGCGCGCGGCCATCAACGCGCCGATGCAAGGCACGGCGGCCGACCTGATCAAGCTCAGCATGATCAAGGTACAGAACGTGCTTGACGAAGAGAAGCGCGCCACCCGCATGATCATGCAGGTGCACGACGAACTGGTGTTCGAAGTGCCCGAGGCCGAGGTCGAATGGGTGCGCACCGAGATCCCGCGCCTGATGGCCGGCGTGGCGGAGCTCAAGGTGCCGCTGCTGGCCGAGATCGGCATCGGTCCCAATTGGGACAAGGCGCACTGACCCCACCCGACGAAAGAAAGAAGAAGCACGCACATGAAACTCCAGCCCCGTAAATTCCTGCTTGCCGCTGTCTGCGCTGCATGCCTTGGCACCGCGTTTGCCGCCCCCGATGCCCGCATCGCCTCGCTGGCCGCCAAGGAAAAGCCCGCTCTGCTCGAGACGCTGAAGGAGCTGGTCTCCATCGAATCGGGCAGCCGCGATCTCGAAGGCCTGGAAAAAATCTCCGACCTCATCGCCGCGAAATTCAAGGCGATGGGCGGCGAGGTCGAGCTGATCGACCCGAGCGCCGAGGCCTACCGCATGGAAGACACGCCCGAGAAGATCGGCAGGGCCGTGCGCGCCACCTTCAAGGGCACGGGCAAGAAGAAGATTTTGCTCATCGCGCATATGGACACGGTCTACACCGTGGGCATGCTCAACAAGCAGCCGTTCCGCGTCGAAGGCGACAAGGCCTATGGCCTGGGCATTGCCGACGACAAGCAGGGTGTCGCGGTCATCGCGCACACGGTCGCGATGCTGCAGGCGCTGAAGTTCAAGGACTACGGCACGCTCACCGTGCTGATCAACGGCGACGAGGAAATCAGTTCGCCAGGTTCGCGCGCGCTCATCACGCGGCTGGGCGGCGAGCATGACGCGGTGCTGTCGTTCGAGGGCGCCTCGGTCAAGGAAGACAAGCTCTCGCTGGCCACGGCGGGCATTGCCTCGGTCAGCCTGAACGTCACGGGCAAGGCCTCGCATGCGGGTTCGGCGCCGGAACTGGGCGTGAACGCGCTCTACGAGCTGTCGCACCAGATCCTGCAGATGCGCGACCTCTCCGATCCGGCCACCGGGCTCAAGATGAACTGGACCATCTCGAAATCGGGCAGCAACCGCAACGTGATTCCGGCCAGCGCCAGCGCGGGTGCCGATGTGCGCGTGCTCAAGGTGAGCGACTACGACCGCATCGAGCAGCAGGTGCAGGAGCGCGTGAAGAAGCAGTTGATCCCGGAGGCCAAGGTCGAGATGAAGTTCGAGCGCCGCCGCCCGCCGCTGGAGGCCACCGATGCCTCGCGCGCGCTCGCGACGCACGCGCAGCAGATCTACAAGGACGAGCTCGGCAGGCCGCTGGGCGCCGACGACAAGGTGGCCGGCGGCGGCACCGATGCCGCCTTTGCCGCGCTCAAGACCAAGGCGCCGGTGGTCGAGCGCTTCGGCCTGCAGGGCTTCGGCGCGCACTCGGCCGATGCCGAGTACGTGCTGGTCGACTCCATCGAGCCGAGGCTTTATCTTGCGACCCGCATGGTGATGGACCTCTCCCGCAACAAAATCGGCAACTGACCCCGCCATGCGCCTGCGCCACATCGAGGTTTTCAACGCGATCATGCTCACGGGCAGCGTGAGCGCGGCGGCGCGGCTCATCAACATCACGCAGCCGGCGGTGAGCCGCACCCTGCAGCATGCGGAGCTGCAATTGGGCTTTCCGCTGTTCCAGCGCGCCAAGGGCCGGCTCACGCCGACCACCGAGGCGCTCACGCTGTATCCGCACATCGAGCGGCTGTTCGCGCAGCTCGACGAGGTGCAGCGCCTTGCCGCCAACCTGCGCGCGGGCAGCGACACCGGCGAGCTGCGCATCCTGAGCGTGCTGGCATTGAGCTACGAGGTGCTGCCGCGCGCGCTCAAGGCGTTCCGCGAGAAGCACCCGGGCTATTCGATCACTGTCGAGTCGCTGCATTCGCCGCAGATCATGTCGGCGCTGCTGCTGCAGGAGGCCGACGTGGGCTTTGTCTTCAGCCCCGCGGTGCATCCCTCGCTCACGCAGGAAACGCTGGCCGACACGCGCATGGTGTGCATCGCGCCCAAGGGCATGCTTCCGCGCGCGCTGGTGCGCAACGGCTCGGTGGCACTGCACGATCTGGTCGACCGGCCGGTGATCGGGCTCGACAGCCGCGACCCGGTGGGCACCAGCCTGAGCCAAGCCTGCCGCCAGGCGGGCGTCGGCTTCCAGCAGGCGGTGGTCACGGTGCAGACCTACCACGCCGCGCTGTCGATGGCGCATCACGGGCTGGGCGTGGCGCTGGTCGATGGATGCACGGCCCGTTCGGCGGACACCACCAAGGTCGACGTGCTGGCGCTGGAGCCGCACATTCCGGTGCCGGTGCGTGCGTTGCGTTTTGCCGGCCGGCCCGATTCGGTGGCGGTGCGCGGCATCACGCGCTGCATGCGCGAGGCGATCGAGCAGGCCGTCTGACACCCGTGGCGCGGCAACTCAGGAAGCCGCGGATTCCAGTGCCTGCGCAATCCGTTGCGCCGAGCCGAAGGCCAGCGTGAAGCCCAGCGCGCCATGCCCCGTGTTGAACAGCATGTTCGCCGGCGCGCTCGGCAGCCGCCCGATGATCGGCAGCCCCTTGGGCGTGGCGGGCCGCATGCCGGTCCACGGATGCAGTTCCTCGAGCCGGCTCGCATGCGGGAATACGGCGCGCGTGGCGGCGGCCAGCGTCTCGATGCGCGTGGCCGGAATGCTCGCATCGTGCCCCACCAGTTCCGCCATGCCCGCCACGCGCAGCCGCGAGCCGATGCGGGCGAACACCACCTTGCGCGCGCTGTCGGTCACGTTCACGCGGGGCGCGGCGCCCGGTGAAGGATCGACCTCCACCGTGATGCTGTAGCCCTTGAGCGGATACACCGGCAGATAGGCCCCCAGCGCGCGCCCGAGCTTGTGCGAGGCCGAGCCCAGCGCCATCACGAAGGCATCGGCCTCGATGTCTCCCGCGCTCGTCTTCACCGCGGCCACCCGGCCTTCGCCGCGTGCGAAGCCGTGCACGTCGGTGCCGATCAGAAAGCGCACGCCGCGCGCGCCGAGCACCCGCATGAGTTCGGCACAGACCTTGAGGCAGTCGGCCGCGCATTCGCTCGGCGTGTAGACCGCGCCCGCCATCTGGCCGCGGTAGTCCGCGAGCGCGGGCTCGATGGCAACGCATTCATCGGGCGACACGATGCGCTGCTCGCTGCCCATGGTGCGCTGCAGTTCGAGCTGCGCGCGCGCGCCGTCGAGTGACGCCGGGCTGGCATAGAGCACCAGCTTGCCGGTGGCGGAAAAGTCGCAATCGGGTGCGACGTCGGCCTGCATGGCCTCGAACTCGGTGCGGCTCAGCGCGGCCAGCGCGAGCAGCCGCGCCGTGGTGTCGCGCGAGGTCCGTGCATTGCAGGCTGCCAGGAACGCCAACCCCCAGCGCCACTGCAGTGGGTCGAGCTGCGGCTGGAGCTTGAGCGGCGACGAGGGCGAGAGCAGCAGCTTGGGCAGCTGGCGCCAGATCGACGGATCGGCCAGCGGCTGCACGTACGAGTAGCTGAGCTGCGCACCGTTGCCGCCGCTTGCGCCCGCACCGGGGGCCGCGCGGTCGATCACCGTGACTTGATGGCCCTGGCGTTCGAGCTGCCAGGCGGTGGCCAGGCCCACGATGCCGGCGCCGAGCACACACACATGCATGGAGGCAACTTTCGGGAAGTGAATAAGGGACAGCATCGACTGTAGGTGCGCGCCACGCCGGCCGGAAATGCCAAAAGCGCCGTGGCCCATAGCCAAAGCGCATGCCCCGCGCCCTGGCTTTGCCTAGCCCATAACCTTTGGGTATGGCCTAGGGTTCATTTGGAATTGTCGCGGTGTGTCACTCCTTCTTACACTGCCTGCTCTGTTCAACCAATCTGAAGAAGGCTCGCATGAAACTCTCCGCATTGATGGCTGCTGCTGCCGTGGTGTTGCTTTCCGCCACCGGCGTCCAGGCTGCCGACACGCTGGCCAAGATCGCCGAGTCCGGCAAGATCACGCTCGCCTACCGCGAGTCGTCGGTGCCCTTCAGCTACCTGGACGGCCCCAACAAGCCGATCGGGTTCTCGGTCGAACTCTCCAACGCCGTGGTCGAGGCGGTGAAGAAGAAGCTCAACAAGCCGAACCTGCAGGTGCAGCTGATGCCGGTGACCTCGCAGAACCGCATTCCGCTGATCACCAACGGCACCGTCGACCTGGAGTGCGGCTCCACCACCAACAACAGCGCGCGCGGCAAGGACGTGGCCTTTGCCGTCAACCATTTCTACACCGGCACGCGCCTGCTGGTGAAGAAGTCCTCGAAGATCAAGGACTACGCCGACCTGGCCAAGAAGACGGTGGCCAGCACCACCGGCACCACCAATGCGCTGGTCATGCGCAAGTACAACACCGAGAAGAACCTCGACATGGACATCGTGCTCGGCAAGGACCACGCCGACGCCTTCCTGCTGGTGGAGAGCGACCGCGCCGTGGCGTTTGCCATGGACGACATCCTGCTGTTCGGCCTGATCGCCAATGCCAAGAACCCGGCCGACTACGAGGTGGTGGGCGAGGCGCTGCAGGTCGAGCCCTATGCCTGCATGCTGCCCAAGGACGACCCGGCCTTCAAGAAGCTGGTGGACGACACCTTCATCGGCATGATGAAGAGCGGCGAGTTCGAGAAGCTCTACACCAAGTGGTTCATGTCGCCGATCCCGCCCAAGAACATGCCGCTGAACCTGCCCATGAGCCAGCAGCTCAAGGACAACATCAAGGCGCCTTCCGACAAGCCGGCGACTTGACCCTGACCCACGGACGTACGCAATCAATGGCTTCCACGAACGTTGTCGGCATTCTGGGCGGCATGGGCCCTGCGGCGGGGGCCGATTTCGTTCGGCTGTTCGTGCAGGCTTGCGCGCAGCAGATGCAGGCACGCGGAGAGCCGGTGCGGGACCAGTCCTTTCCGGAGCACTGGCTGGCGCAGGTGCCGGTGCCCGACCGCACGGATGCGCTGGGCGCGGCCGAGCACGGCGCGCACCAGCCGCTGGAGCCGATGCTGCAGGCGCTCGGGCGCCTTGCCGCGCTCGGCAGCCAGGCCGTGGCCATCGCGTGCAACACCGCGCACGCCTGGCACGGCAGGCTGCAGGAACGTTTTCCGCAGGTCGAGCTGCTGC
This sequence comes from Variovorax paradoxus, assembly GCF_018614875.1. Classification (GTDB taxonomy): domain Bacteria; phylum Pseudomonadota; class Gammaproteobacteria; order Burkholderiales; family Burkholderiaceae_C; genus Variovorax; species Variovorax paradoxus_I. Next base: position 346,751 of record NZ_JAGGNW010000009.1, read on the forward strand.
ACATGGCACGCGAGGTGGCGCAGCATCTTGTGGCGCAGGGCGCGGGCAGCGTGGCGCTGATGGCCACCGAAGGCACCTACCGCGTCCGGCTCTACGAACAGGCGCTGGCCGAGGCGGGGCTCGATTGCCACGTGCCGCTGGCCGAAGAGCGCCGCATCATCACGCGCGGCATCTTCGACGGGGTCAAGGCGGGCAACATGCAGCTCGCCGAAACCTGTTTCTCGCAAGTGGCGCTGCGGCTCGCGCAGCGCCACGGGCCTGTCACCATCATCATGGGCTGCACCGAGGTGCCGCTCGGGCTGCAGGGTTCGGCCGCCGTGGCCGGGCTGGATCTGGTCGACCCGGCGCAGGTATTGGCCGCTGCGCTGGCCCGTCGCGCGTATCGCAGCTGAGCAGGAAGCAATTCTTCTGACATGCGGGCCGGGCTGATTTCGCCTACATTGCGGCGTGCGTTTTTGCGCATGCCCCTTTGTCCGACGATTCAACTGGAGTCCTACCCATGTCCCTTCGCGACGACAGCCGTTCCGATTTCGACTCGCTTCGCCCCGGCGAGAGCACGGAGCAGGGCGCCACGCGCCGCACCGCGCTCAAGGCCGCCATTGGCGTGGGCTACGCGGCCGCCGTCATGCCGGTCATGGCGCAGACCGCCATCAGCACCACCACCGAAGGCCTGAAGGCCGGGCCCATCAAGTACACCGTCAACGGCTTCGAGGTGCCGGCCTATGCGGCCGCGCCGGCCGGCAAGACCGGCCTGCCAGTCATCCTGGTGATCCAGGAAATCTTCGGCGTGCACGAATACATCGCCGACACCTGCCGCCGCTTCGCCCAGCTCGGCTACCTGGCGATTGCGCCCGAACTCTATGCGCGGCAGGGCGATCCGCGCGGCTATACCGACATTCCCAAGCTGCAGGCCGACATCGTGAACAAGGTGCCCGATGCGCAGGTGCTGGCCGACCTCGACGGCGCGCTGGCCTATGCCAAGGCCAACGGTGGCGATGTGGGCAAGGCCGGCATCACCGGCTTCTGCTGGGGCGGACGCTTTGTGTGGCTCTATGCCGCCACCGGCAAGGTCAAGGCCGGCGTGGCTTGGTACGGGCGGCTGGTCGGCCAGCCGAACGAACTCACGCCCCGGCATCCCATCGACGTTGCGGCCAGCCTGCAGGCGCCCGTGCTCGGCCTCTACGGCGGCAAGGACCAGGGCATCCCCCTTGACACGGTTGATAAGATGAAAGCGGCTTTGGCAACCGGAACCCCGGCGGCCAAGGCTTCGAGCTTCGTCGTGTATCCCGAAGCAGGCCACGCGTTCCATGCCGACTACCGCCCGAGCTACGTGAAGAGCGCGGCCGAAGACGGATGGCAGCGCGCCACGGCCTGGTTCAAAGCCAATGGCGTCGTCTGACGACAGCCAGTAGCCGCCCACCGCCGAAGGCCGTCCCAGTGACGGCCTTTCTCTTTTTATGAACGGTATCGTGCATCGATGCCCATCGACATTGCGCAGCAGCTATGAATTTGATAGTGATCATCGCGGCGACCCTGGTTGCCGGCATCGGAAGCGTGTGGCTGGCCGCCTTGCTCTTGCGCGTGGGCGTTCGCAACGGGACGGGCGGCGTGAATTCGCAGCATCTGCTGAGCCTGGCCGCGGGCGCGCTGCTTGCCACCGCGTTCATGCACCTGCTGCCCGAAGCCTTCGAAAGCCGCATCGAGCCCGCGCTGCTGTTCGGCGTGCTGCTGTTCGGCCTGGTGTTCTTCTTTCTGCTCGACAAGGCCGAGCTCTGGCATCACGGACATGAGCACCACCATGGCGACGACGGCCATGCCCATGTCCCTCTCCATGCCGATACCCATGCCCATGCCCATACCCCTGCCGATACCCATGGCCATGCGCACAGCCACGCACCCCGCGCCGGCGGCTGGGCCGTGCTCACCGGGGACAGCGTGCACTGCTTCGGCGACGGCATCCTGATCGCGTCGGCCTTCATCGCGGACATCCGCCTCGGCCTGGTGGCGGCCGTGGCCGTGCTGGCGCACGAGGTTCCGCACCACATCGGCGACCTGGTCGTGCTGCGCCAGAGTTCGGCCAATCAGCGCGCGGCCCTGGTCAAGGTGTCGCTCGCCGGCACCATGACCATGCTCGGCGGCATCGTGGGATGGTGGCTGGTCGACCAGCTGCACGGCTGGCTGCCGTACTTCCTGGTGCTGGCCAGCAGCAGCTTCGTCTATGTGGCCCTGGCCGACCTGATTCCACAGTTGCAGAAGCGGCTGCCCGCGCGGCAGACCGCGGCGCAGATCGTGTGGCTGGTGGTGGGCATTGCGCTCGTCTCGTTGGTGAGCCGGCTGGCGCACGGCGAGCACGGACACGACGACCATGGCCGCGGTCACGACGAAGGCCACGGGGAACACGGCCACGTCCACAAGGACTGAGGCAGGGCCCGGCAAGTCCGGCGGCGCCGGGCGAGAAACTTTCCGACACCGACGCCGCGCTTCAGGTGAAGCGAAATGGCCGAAACAGGCGCACTATATGGGGTCGTTCAGTATTCAGCCTGAGGAGCCGATCATGATTCACGTCGACGCCACCGCGCGTCCCGCCTCGTCGTCCGACGAAGACGACGACAACACGCCAGCCGACGATTTCGAGGAGACCGACAGCGAGATCTCCGACGACCTGTCGGAGGAAACGGGCATCGATCTCACGGATGCCAGCGAACTCGACGCCGACAACGTTCCGGCCGACGAAGAGTTCGACCGCGTGGTGAACGCTCCCGATTGATCCTCGTCAGGCCGCGTCGCGCCTTGTGATCACTTGCCCGTTGCGCGCGCCGCTGTGCGCGCCGTGCTGCCAGGTGACGGCGCCGTTCACGATCACCGCATCGATGCCGTCGGCCGGCAAGGTCGGCGTCGCGTAGTTGGCCGTGTCGCGCACCGTCGCGGCATTGAAGATCACCACGTCCGCATGGTGGCCCGGCTTCAGCGCCCCGCGTTCGTGCAGCCCGAAGTTGCGCGCGGTGAGCCCGGTCATCTTCCACACCGCCGTCTCCAGCGGAAACAGGCCGACGTCGCGGCTGTAGTGGCCCAGCACGCGCGGGAAGGTGCCCCACAGGCGCGGATGCGGCTTCTCGCCGAGCGGAATGCCGTCGGAGCCGATCATGGTTTCGTCGAAGGCGAGGACGCGCTGCACGTCGTCCTCGTCCATCATGAAATAGATCGCGCTGCCGGGCGACAGGCGCCTGGCCGCTTCTTCGCCGGAGACGCCCCATTCGGCCGCGATGTCCTTCAGGTCGCGGCCCGCGCATTCGGGGTGCGGCATGCTCGACGCGATGAGCACCCGGCCGTCCATCATGCCGCGGTCGGTGCGGATCATGGTGGAGCCCGCCGTATACGGGTAGCAGTCCAGCCCGATGCACTGATGCTGCATGGCTTCCTTGATGAAGGGCAGCGTGACCCTGGTCTTGCCGAAGTTCTGTGCGTTCTGCACCTTGTGATGCGACACCACCACGGGAATGCCGAGCGCGCGGCCGATATGGAAGGTCTCTTCCAGCGACTCCATCACGTGGTCCGCTTCGTCGCGCATGTGCGTCACATAGAGCGCCTTGCGCGGCGTGAGCGGGCGGCCGACTGCGATAATCTCCTCGGTCGTCGCCTTCGCGGCCGGCGGATAGAAGGTGCCGGTCGAAAGGCCGATGGCGCCGGCCTGCATCGCTTCCTCGACCAGCGCCTGCATCGCTGCAATCTCGGTGTCGTTTGCAGGGCGGTCGAGGTCGGACATGACCACGGCGCGCAAGGTCGAATGTCCCACCATCGCAGCCACGTTCACCGACGAAGGCGTGGCGCGCAGTGCATCAAGGTACGCCGCGAAGGTGGAGAAGCGGCCTTCTGCGGGCGTTTCGAGCAGGCTCAGCGGCATTGGCAGGTCCATGTCGGCGCGCAGCGGCGCGGCGCTGATGCCGCAGTTGCCCGCCACCACCGTGGTCACGCCCTGCGACACCTTGAACGGCATCTGCGCCTGCGACAGCACGGCCTGGTCGTCGTGCGTGTGCGAGTCGATGAAGCCCGGCGCGACGATGCGGCCGGTGGCGTCGAGCGTCTGGTCGGCCGTGTGGCCCGCGAGCCGGCCGATGGCGGCAATGCGGCCGCCGACGATGCCCACGTCGGCCTCGAAGCGCGGCGCCTTGGTGCCGTCGATCACGGTGCCGCCGCGGATCAGCAGGTCGTAGTGGGGTGTCTTGTCGGTCATCGGTGAGGTCTTTCAGCGGAAGTGGCAGGCGACCCAATGGCTGGCATCGCCGCCGATGGAAGACGAAGGCCGCTCGCTCAATTCGGGCACTTTTTCCTTGCACGCGGCCTGCGCCATCGGGCAGCGCGTGTGGAAGCGGCAGCCCGGGGGCGGGTTGGCGGGGCTCGGCGGGTCGCCCTGCAGCAGCATGCGGCGCGCCGGTGTGCGCGGGTTCGGAACGGGCACTGCCGAGAGAAGGATCTCGGTGTAGGGATGCAGCGGCGCGGAAAACAGCGTGTCGCGGTCGGCAATCTCGACGATGTGGCCGAGGTACATCACGGCCACGCGGTGGCTGATGTGCCGCACCACCGCGAGATCGTGCGCGACGAACAGGTAGGCAATGCCGAACTCGGCCTGCAGGTCCATCAGCAGGTTGACCACCTGCGCCTGCACCGACACGTCGAGCGCGGACACCGGCTCGTCGCAGACGATCAGCTTGGGATTGAGCGCCAGCGCGCGCGCAATGCCCAGCCGCTGCCGCTGGCCGCCGGAGAACTCGTGCGGAAACTTGCTTGCCGCTTCGGGCCGCAGGCCGACGCGCGAGAACAGCCACTGCACGCGCTCGCGCCGCTCGGCCGCCGTGCCCATGCCGAAGTTTCGCAACGGCTCGGCCACGATGTCGCCGGCCGTGAGGCGCGGATTGAGCGAGGCATACGGGTCCTGGAAAATGATCTGCAGCTGGCGCCGGCGCAGCCGCATCTCGTTGGCGGAGAGCGTCAGCAATTCTTCGCCTTCGAGCACCACCGACCCCGAGGTCGGCTCGACCAGCCGCATCACCGACTTGGCGGTGGTCGTCTTGCCGCAGCCCGATTCCCCGACCAGCGACAGCGTTTCGCCGCGCGCCACCGAGAACGAGACGCCATCGACCGCCTGGATCGCAGGCTTTGCCGGGCGCAGCCAGCGTTTGGGCGAGATGTAGTGCTTGCGCAGGTTGCGCACCTGGAGCAGCGGGGCTGCGGTTGTCGTCATGCGGTCACCTCGGCGGCATCGGCTGCATCAGCCCAGTGTTCCTCGACAGCAAAGCAGGCCACCACATGGTCGCTGCCCTGTTGCGTGAGCTGCGGTGCCTCGCCGCGGCAGCGTTCGCGCGCACGGCTGCAGCGTGCCGCAAAGGCGCAGCCGCGCCCCAGCTCGTGCGCGGCCGGCACCATCCCCGGAATTTCCGCCAGCCGTGTGCTCGCCGTGTTCATCGACGGCATCGAGGCCATCAGCGCGCGCGTGTAGGGGTGCAGCGGCCGGTCGAACAGGTCGACCACATCGGCTTCCTCCACCTTGCGCCCCGCATACATCACCACCACGCGGTCGCAGCTCTCGGCCACCACGCCGAGGTCGTGCGTGATCATCACCACGCCCATGCCCAGCTCCTTCTGCAGACGCCGGATGAGGTCGAGGATCTGCGCCTGGATCGTCACGTCGAGCGCGGTGGTGGGCTCGTCGGCAATCAGCACCTCGGGGTTGCAGGCCAGAGCCAGCGCAATCATCACGCGCTGGCGCATGCCGCCCGAGAGTTGGTGCGGATACTCGTTCACGCGCCGCTCGGGCTCGGGAATCTGCACCACGCGCAGCATCTCCACCGCGCGCTGCAGCGCCTCGGTGCGGCTGGCTTTCTGGTGCAGCTGCACGGTTTCCGCGATCTGCCGGCCCACGGTGAGCACCGGGTTCAGCGAGGTCATCGGCTCCTGGAAGATCATCGAGATGCGGTTGCCGCGAATCTGCCGCATCTCGCGTTCGCTGAGTTGCATCAGGTCGGTGCCGCGCAGGCGCACGGCACCCATGTGGCGGCCGGGCGGCGTGGGCACCAGCCGCAGGATCGAAAGCGCGGTCACGCTCTTGCCGCAACCCGATTCGCCGACCACGCCGAGCGTGCGGCCCGCGCGCACCGTGTACGACACGCCATCGACCGAGCGCACCACGCCGGCCAGCGTGTGGAAATACGTGCGCAGGTTGTCGACTTCGAGCAGGGGCTCGCCGGGCGCGAGCGCGAGGTGGGACACGGGTGCCATGTTGGGCCTCACAGCTGCCGCGCCAGGCGCGGGTCGAGCGCATCGCGCAGGCCGTCGCCGAGCAGGTTGATCGCCAGCACCGTGGCCGCCAGCAGCAGCCCCGGGTACAGGATGATGTGGAACGCCACCGCCACGAAGTTGCGGCCCTCGGCCATCATGTTGCCCCAGCTCGGCGTCTGCGCCGGAACGCCCACGCCAAGGAAGGACAGCGCCGCTTCGGTCAGCACCGCGGCGGCCGCGACGAAGGTCGATTGCACGATCAGCGGCGCCACCATGTTGGGCAGCACATGCCGGAACAGGATCACCGGCAGCCGCGTGCCCACCGCATGCGCCGCCTCGACGTAGAGCTGCTCGCGCAAGGTGAGCGCGAGCGAGCGCACCAGCCGCACCACGCGCGGAATCTCGGGCACCGTGATGGCGACGATCACCGTCGTGAGGCTGGCACGCGTCACCGCCATGAGTGCAATGGCGAGCAGGATGCCGGGAATGGCCATGAGCCCGTCCATCACGCGCATCACCGGCCCGTCGGCCCAGCGCACGAAGCCCGCGAAGAGGCCGATCAGCACGCCGAAGACGGTGGCCAGCACCGCGACCGAGGCGCCGACGATCATCGACACCTGCCCGCCCCACACGGCGCGGCTGAACACGTCGCGGCCGAGCGCGTCGGTGCCGAACAAATGCTCGGCCGAGGGCGGCTGCATGCGCGCGAGGGGGTCGATGTCCTGCGGATCGAAGGTGGCGATCCAGGGCGCGGCAAGGGAGACCGCGGCCACCGCGGCCAGCAGCAGCCCGCCGACGATGAGCGTCGGATGCTTGCGCACCCAACGCCAGCGCGGCGGCACGAAGGGCGCCTCGTCGGCCATGGCGGTGGGCGGCGCGGTTGCAGCGGGCAATGGAAGTTCACTCATCGGAAGTACGGTGGACATAGCGTTAACAGGCCCTAGTACGTGATGCGCGGATCGAACAGCCGGTAGCTCAAATCGATCAGCAAGTTGATCAGCACGTACACGCCGGCCGACAGCAGCAGCACGCTCTGGATCACCGGATAGTCGTGGCGCTGCACCGAATCGATCACGAGGCGGCCCACGCCCGGAATGGCGAACACCGTCTCGGTGACCACCACGCCGCCGATCAGCAGCGCAATGCCCACGCCCACCGTGGTGGCGATGGGAATGGCCGCATTGCGCAGCGCATGGCCCAGCACCGCCAGCACGCCCAGGCCCTTGGCGCGCGCGGTGCGGATGTAGTCCTCGTGCAGCACCTCGAGCACGGTGGCGCGCGTCATGCGTGTCACGAGCGCGATATACACCAGCGCCAGGTTCACGCAGGGCAGCACCAGGCCGCGCAGCCATTGGCCGGGGCTGTCGGAGAAGCGCACGTAGCCCTGCACCGGGAACCACGGCAGCTGGATCGCGAAGGCATAGATCAGCACGTAGCCCACCAGGAACACCGGCACCGAGAACGCGAGCACCGCGAACAGCATCACGAGCCGGTCGATCCAGCTGCCCGCGCGGTAGGCCGCGAGCGTGCCCAGCGGCACCGCCAGCACCAGCGTGAGTGCCATGGTCAGCACCGCGATCGACACCGTGGGCTCCAGCCGCTGCGCGAGCAGCTGCGCCACCGGCACCTGCGTGAAGATCGAGGTGCCCAGGTCGCCCGTGAAGAGCTTGCCGAGCCAGATCGCGAACTGCTGCCACAGGGGCAGGTTCAGGCCCAGCGCGGCGCGCAGCTTCTCGATGTCCTCGACCGAGGCCAGGTCGCCCGCGATCAGCGCCGCGGGGTCGCCCGGCGAGAGGTGGATCAGCAGGAACACCACCACCGCCACCACGGCCATCACCGGCAGCGTCGAGAGAAATCGTCGGAGGATGTAGCCCATGATGCAGCCGTGCGATGCCGGTTACTTGTCGAGCATCCAGACCGTCGGCATGCCGGCCCAGAGCTTGTCCGTGCCCTTGAGGCTGGCGCGCGCGGCAAACGCGGCCGTGTACTGGCCTGCGTTGATGTACGGCACCGCTTCGTAGGCGCGGGCCTGGAAGGCGTCGAGAATCTCGCGCCGCCTGGCCGGCGCGGTTTCCTTCAGCCAGGCGTTGCGGAGGTCGTCGAGCGGCTTGTCGCAGGGCCAGCCGGGCAGGGTGTTGCCGCAGGCTGCGCTCAGGTAGGCATTGGTGATGGGCGAGTTCACATCGAACTCGCCGGCCACGGTGACGTACATGTTCCAGCCGCCCGCCTCCGGTGCGTCGCGCTTGGCGCGGCGCGCGCCAATGGAGGCCCAGTCCATGGTCTGAGCATCGACGTTCATGCCGATGCTGCGCATGGTCTGCGCGGCCATCAGCGCTTCGGCGTTGAGGTAGGTGACGTCGCTCGGCACCAGGATGGTGACCTTCTCGCCCTTGTAGCCGGCGTCCGCGAGCATCTTCTTGGCCTTGGCGACGTCGGCCTTGCGGTAGGGCTCGGCGCCCGCGGCGGTGTCGTTGGGGCTGCCGCAGATGAAGAAGGTCTGGCAGTAGGCCATGCGCATGTCGAGCGGATAGCCCATGGCCGCGACGATGCGCTCCTGGCTCACGGCCTGCAGCAGCGCCTGGCGCACCTTCGGGTTGTTGAAGGGCGGCAGCAGGTGGTTCATCACCAGGAAGCCCTGGTAGGTGCCGCCGGAGCCGATCTTCACGCCCGGATCGGTGCGCAGCGGCGCGATGTAGTCGGGCGGCACCTGCTCCACCAGGTCGACCTCGCCGCGCTTGAGCGCCGCGATGGCGCTGTTGGCGTCGGGCAGGTAGAGCCATTCCACGCGGTCGAAGGTGGTCTTCTTGCTGCCGGCCAGGCCGCTCGGCGGTTCGCTGCGCGGCACGTAGCCGGGGTTGCGCACGAACACGGTCTTGTTGCCCGGCACCCATTCGTCGCGCTTGAAGATGAAGGGGCCGGAGCCGATCACCTCGGGCAGCGGCGCGGTCGCGGGCATCTTCGCGAGCCGCTCCGGCAGGATCACCGGCGGAAAGCTCGAAGGCTTGGCCAGCCCGTCGAGCACCAGGCCGAAGGGCTCGGTGAGCGTGAGCGTGAAGGTGCGTGCATCCACCGCCTTCCACTCGGCGCCGCCCGCCACCATGGCGCGGCCGATGCTGTCGCGCGCGGCCCAGCGCTGGAGCGAGGCAATGGCGTCGGCCGAGGTCACGGCGCTGCCGTCGGAGAACTTCAGGCCGGGGCGCAGCGTGAAGCTCCACTGACTGCCGTCCTTGGAGGAGGTGTATTTCTCGGCCATCTGCGGCTGCGGCTTGCCGTTCGCATCCTGCGCGAACAGCGTGTCGTAGACCATGTAGCCGAAGTTGCGCGAGATGTAGGCGGTGGTGAAGGTCGGGTCGAGGATCTTCAGGTCGGCATGCGCCACCACCTTCAGCGTCTTGGGCTGCGTCTGGGCGAGCGCCGGCAGGCACACGGCTGAAAGCGCCAGGGTGGCAAGGGCTGCGAGCGTTCGTCGTTTCATCGTCGGTTCTCCGGTGGGGCAATAAACAAGGTCAGGCGGCAACGCCGATGGGCCACTTGGGCAGGCGCGCTTTCCGGTAGGGCAGGGTGTTCAGGTCGAGCGTCACTGCGCCGGGCGCGCCCGCGTAGATCACATGCCTGGCGACCTTGGAGTAAGAGGCGTAGAAGTGCTGCGAAGACTTCACGACAATGATCTTCTTGGCTGCAAGGTCGCAGCCCAGCTGCGTGAACAGGTCGGTGCCCATGGCCTGGTTGCGCAGCGTGATCAGCACGATCTCGATGCCGTTGGCCTCGACCAGCGCGCTGTCGCCCATCAGCGTGGGCGTGCCCGCCAGACCCGTCATCACCAGGTCGTGCTGCAGCGCCTTCACGGTGCAGCCGAGGTCCAGCGGATCGCCCGAGAGCGGGCTGATCTTGCCGCCGATGCGCATGGCCAGCTTCGCGCCCACGCCGGCATCAAAGGCGATGCGCACCGCGATCGGGTCCCACATCGGGCCGATGGCCGCGTTGGTGATGCCGCGCTCGACCATGCGGCGCAGGATGAAGGTGGCGTCGCTTGCCGCGCCGCCGCCGGGGTTGTCGGCGCCGTCGGAGAGCACCACGGGGCCGCCGTCGAAGGCCAGCGCTTCGTCGAGCGAGGCATCGATGCCCGGGTAGTCGATCGTGAGGCCGTCGCGCATGGCGATGACTTCATCGGCGAGCTGCCGGGCCAGCGCGTCGGCCTTGGCCTGGTCGCCATCGGTGTAGACCAGCACTTTGGTGCCCATCTCGGAAACGTCGCCCCACGAGAAGCCGTGCGTGAGCGAGATCGACAGCACGCCGTCCTTTCCCTCGAGCGACTGCATGCGTTCGACAAAGCCGCGCGCAGGCTGGCGGGAGGTGTGCACAGTGACGATCATGTCGCAGTCCACCACTGCGGCCACCGGCTTCACCTTGCCTTCGATCATCGCGGCGCAGATGTCCACCAGCTCCAGGCCGCGTTCGAGCACGTCGGTGTGCGGATATTCCTTGAACGAGATCATCAGGTCGGCGTTGGCGACCATCTCGGGTGTCAGGTGGTTGTGCGGATCGAGTTCGGCGCCGATCACCACGCCGGGCCCGACGATCTGCCGCACGCGCGCGAGCAGGTCGCCCTCGCAGTCGTCGTAGCCGTCGGCCACCATCGCGCCGTGCAGCCCGAGCAGCACCATGTCGACCGGCAGCACCGCGCGCAGGTCGTCCAGCAGTTCTTCGCGCAAGGTTTCGTAGGCGTGGCGCGTGGTCGTGCCGCTGGGCTGCGCGCCGGCCACCATGCCTTCGAACAATTGCCAACCCTTGTCCGCACCGCGCATGCGCGCCGCCCACAGCGGACCCGAGAAGAGTGTCATCGCATCCGGGTGCTTGCCGGCGGGGAAGTGGCCGCGGTCCTTGAAGGAGGCGAGGCCGGTCGGCATCGGGCCGAAGGTGTTGGTTTCGGTGGCGAGGGAGGCACTGAAGACACGCATGGTTGAAGTCTCTCTGGGTGGTTGTTTTTTTGATCAGCCCGCGGCAGCCGCTGCTCGCAGCCGCTGTGGCCCGAGCATCTCGGCCGTGAGGCCGAAGCCCGCGATGCGCTCGGGCAGCGGCAGTCCGCGTGCCAGCGCGGCGCAGGCCTCGCCCATGGCGGCGGAAGTCTGGATACCGTAGCCGCCCTGCGCCGCGACCCAGAAGAAGCCAGGCGCGTCCGGGTCGAAGCCGCCCACCAGGTCGCCGTCGGCCACGAAGGAGCGCAGGCCCGCCCAGGTGCGCGTGGGCCGGCGGATGGTGAGCGTGGTCGCTTCCTCGATGCGATGGATCGCGAAGGCGATGTCCAGCTCTTCCGGCTGCACGTCCTGCGGCTCGACCGGATCGGCGTTGGCCGGCGAGCCGAGCAGCATGCCGGCGTCGGGCTTGATGTACCAGCCTTCGTCGGCGCCGAAGACCATGGGCCAGTGCGCGACGCTGCTGCCGTCGGGCGGCGCGAAGATGAAGGCCGAGCGCCGGCGCGGCTCGATGCCGATAGGCTGCACGCCCGCAAGTTGCGCGATCGTGTCGACCCATGCGCCCGCTGCGTTCAGCACCACCGGTGCTTCGTAGACATTGTCACCAGCGGTCACGCACCAGCGTTCGCCGACGCGTTCGATGGCCGTTACCTCCGCATCGCACACCAGCTTGCCTCCGGCCTGCCGCATGCCGCGCAGATAGCCCTGGTGGATGGCATGCACGTCCATGTCGGCCGCGTCGGGCTCGTAGACGGCGCCTGCCACCTGGTCGGGCCGCAGGGCGGGCACCATCGCGAGCGCCTCTTCGCTGCCGAGGCGCTTCGCGCCCGTGTCCATGGCGCGCAGCACGTTCCAGTGGGCTTCGAGTTCCGGCAGATGCTCGGTGCTCGCGACCATCATCGCGCCGCGCGGCGTGAGCAGCGGGTGTTCGGCAAAGCCTTCGGGCGGGTGCTGAAGAAAGGCGCGGCTCGCCATGGTGAGGGCGCGCACCTGCGGCGTGCCATAGCTTTCCATGAAGAGCGCGGCGGAGCGGCCGGTGGAGTGGTAGCCCGGCTGGGCTTCGCGTTCGAGCAGGATCACGCGAGCATGCGGCGCGAGCCAATGGGCGACCGAAGCCCCGGCAATGCCGCCGCCGATCACGAGGAAGTCCGCCACGACGGGCGTTGGAGTGCTGGAGGTCATCGGCGAAAAGTGTAGGTAGAAATTTGCGGATACGCAAATTAATTCGAGTCCACCAAGGTGAAACCATGGTGCACCACATCGGTGAAATTTGCGTCTACGCAATTTGCGTATACGCAACTTCCACGCCCGCGTCACGCGGGTTGGCATGGATGGCGCGCAGCCCGGCTGGCAGAATCCGCTTGCAACACAAGAGAAAGCCAAGCGTGAATCCACACACAGGGACCAAGCCGGGGACAAGGCCGAGGGACGAGGCGCCCACGCTGGACCGCACCACTTTCGGCCATCGCCTGCGCGCCGCGCGCAAGCGTTTCGGCTGGACGCTGGCGCAGCTGGCCGAGCGCTCGGGCGTGTCGATCACCACCATCTCGCGTGCCGAGCGCGGCCAGCTCGCGCTGGGCTACGAGAACTTCACCGCGCTCGGCCGCGCGCTCGAAATGGACATGAACGCCATGTTCGCGGGCGCCGGCGTCAAGCCCGCGCAGCTCGACGGGCCGGTGGTCACGCGCGCTGGCAAGGGCGTGGTGTACCGCGGCCTGTCGATCGCTTACGAGTTCCTCGGCACCACGGCGGCCGGCAAGCAGATGAGCCCCATCGTCGGCACCGTGCATGCGCGCCGCATCCATGGCCCGGAAGACTTCGTGCGGCACTCCGGCGAGGAATTCGCCTATGTGCTGTCGGGCGAGATCGAGGTGCACTTCGAGAACGGCGAGGTGACGCGCCTTGGGCGCGGCGACTCGCTGTACTTCGACAGCCGCCTCGGCCACGCGTATATCAGCGTGAGCCGCCAGCTCGCGAAGATCGTGGGCATGACCACGGCGGAGAGCGGGCACATGAAGTCGGCGCGCGAGGCGCCTGCGGCCAGGCTGGCGGGCAAGGCGTCGCCCAAACCGAAGCCCAAGCCCGCGGCTGCGACAAGAAAAACCGCGCGCGGCCGCGCAGCCTGAGGCTTCGCCGCGCTGTTCTGCTGTCGCCGATTTGCGCGCGATTCTTCGCGAGGCCGCTATGCTGGCGCCCGCCATTCACTCCGACAAGAAGACCATCATGACCCTGCACTCGTCCTTCCTTGCCCTGAGATCCGTTTCACTGGCCTGCGGCCTCGCGCTCGGTGCCGCCACCGCCGTGCAGGCCGCGCCCGATGCCAGGCTGCTCGCCGCCGCCGAGAAGGCGCAGCCCGCGGTGATCGACAATCTCAAGGAGATGGTGCTGATCGAATCGGGCAGCCTCAACGTGGACGGCCTGCTCAAGATGGCCGACGTGGTGGAAGGGCGCCTGAAGGCGGCCGGCTTCAAGACCGAGCGCCGCAAGGCCACGGCCGGCGCGGGCGCCGACCTCGTGATCGGCACCGTCAAGGGCACGGGCAAGCGCAAGATCATGCTGCAGGGCCACATGGACACGGTGTATGCGCCCGGCATCCTGAACAGCCAGCCCTACAAGGTCGACGGCAACCGCATCTACGGCCCCGGCATCGCGGACGACAAAGGCGGGCTCGCGGTGATGCTGGCCTCGCTGAAGATCCTGGCCGATGCGGGCTGGCGCGACTACGACACGCTCACCGTGCTCATGAACCCCGACGAGGAGGTGGGCTCGGTCGGCTCCGGCGAACTGATCGCCACCATGGCCGACCAGCACGACACGGTGCTGTCGTTCGAGCCCACCGCGGCCAAGTCGGTGGCCAAGGGCGAGCCGCTGTTGCTGGGCGCGGCGGGCATCGCGCAGGCCACGATGGAAGTGAAAGGCCGCGCGGCGCACGCCGGCGCCGCGCCCGAACTGGGCCGCAACGCGCTGTACGAACTGTCGTACCAGATGCTGCAGACCAAGGACCTCGCCAAGGAGATTCCCGGCGTGACGCTCAACTGGACCGTGGCGCGCGCCACCGGCCCGATCAACCAGATCACCGAAAAGGCGCAGGCGCTGGGCGACATCCGCATCACGCAGCCAGGCGCCGAGAAGAAGCTCAACGAGGCGCTGCAGGCGAAGATCGCTGCCGGCAAGCTCATTCCCGATACCGAGACCACGGTGAAGGTCGAGGTGGGGCGCCCGGCCTTCATTGCGGGCGACAAGGGCCGCGCACTGGCCGAGAAGGCGCAGGCCATCTACAAGGAAATCGACCGCGACCTCGTGTTGACGCCGATGACCGGCGGCGGCACCGACGCGGGCTATGCGGGCCGCTCGGACAAGGCCACGGTGGTCGAGAGCTTCGGCCTCGCGGGCTTCGGCTACCACGCGCGCGACGAGTACATCGAGATCGACTCGATCGTGCCGCGCCTCTATCTCGTCACTCGGCTGCTGACGGAGATCGGCAAGCAGTAACGACGCCCATCGCGGCGGCCGCCCTCAGGGCTGCTGCTCCTTGGGACGCTCGCCGGGGCGGCCGGGCGGCCGGCGATGGGCGGCTGCGGCGGCCGCCGCCGCGTGCTGCTCGGCCTGCTGCTGGCGGATCTGTGCCTGCTGCGCCTGCTGCTGCTGGCGCTGCTGTTGCTGCTGTTGCTGCATGCCCTGTTGTTGCTGGCGCGCCGCTTGCACCTGCTGTTGTTGCCGGTGCATCTGCTCTTGCTGCTGCTGCCGGGCCTGCTGCTGCGCCTGCTGCCGTTGCATCTGCTGCTGTTGAGCCTGTTGCTGCTGAAGCACGCGGGCTTGTTGCTGTGCTTGCTGTTGCTGCATCTGCTGGCGCCGTGATTGCTCCTGCTGCGCCGATTGCCGCTGTTGCTGGCGCTCCTGCATTGCCTGCTGATGTTGTTGTTGTTGTTGTTGTTGTTGTTGTTGTTGTTGGGTCTGCCGATTGGCCGCGCGCGCCTGTTGCTGTTGTAGCTGGGCCTGTTGTCGCGGCGCTTGTTCCTGCTGTTGTTGTTGAGGCAGGGCCTGCGGCGGTTGCTGGGCGGTGTTGCGCGCCTGCTGCCGTGCCTGTTGCTGCGCCTGCTGGCGCTGCAGCCGATCTTGCCGCTGTTGTTGCTGAAGGCGTGCCTGTTGCTCCTGCTGCGCCTGCTGGCGCTGGCGCGTTTGCAGCTGCTGGACCTGTTGCCGCGCCTGTTCCTGCTGCTCCTGCTGCTGGCGCACAAAGGCTTGCTGCTGCCGTGCCTGCTGTTGCTGTTGCTGTTGCTGGACCAGGGCGTTCTGCTGTGGGGCCGGAACTGGAGCGCCCGCGAAATTGGGCGCGAGAGCGCCAGGTGGCACACCGCGCGGCGCATTGTTGTTGTTGTTGTAGACGTTGCGCACGTTGTTGACCACGGTCGTCGAACGCGAGATGTAGGTGCTGTTGTTGTAGACCACGGCGGGCCGGGCGTAGGCCGGCGCCACCGCGCGGTCGCGATCCCTGTAGCGCGGTGCGCCCCAGTTCATGTTCCATGAACGCCAGCCCCAGTCGTGGCGTTCGAGCGCGGCGCCCACGACCACGCCGAGCCCGAAGGTGAACGCACCTGCCGCCGCCATCTGGCCGCGGCTGTAGCCGGGCGCAGCCTCGACGGGCGGGGCATACGCATAACCGGGGTACACCGGCACCGGCTCGCCGTAGATTCGCTGCGGGTCGTAGCTCGGCACGTACACCACGTCGGGCTGCGCAGGCTCGATGGTGATGAATTGCGGTGGCGGCTCGATCACGGCGGGGCCGGCATACACCGGTTGCATGTCCGGCGCCGGGTTGTAGTTCTGCGGTGTCGCTGCGGTGGCAATGCGCAGCCTGTTGTTGTTCTTGAGCCGGCCCGCCGTCGATGCGCGCTGGCGCATGACCTGGATGGCATTCATCACGTCGGCCGGGTCGTTGTAGTAGGCCTGGCCGAGCGCCTCGGTCCACGCAATGTTGCCGGCCATCTGGTCCAGCACCGGGCGGAATGCGGTGAGCGACTTGACGCTCGGATCCCATGGCTGCTGGTTGGCCGCATCGGCGAGCGGACCGCCCTTGAGCGCCGCGTTCTGCGCCAGCCAGCCGTGCGCGGCGGTGATCTGGTCGGGATAGGTGGAGCCGGCCAGCACCTGCGCCACCAGCTTGTCGGGATACAGCGCGATGGGGGCGACGAGCTGATAGAGCTGCTCGGCCGAGGGCGGCGTGTAGGCCGCTGGGGTGGGGGTGGCCGGCCCGGGGGGCGCGGGCGCGGCGGCCGCTGGAGGCGCGGGCGCGGGGGCCGGGGCCGAAGGCGTGTCGGTTTTGTTGCAGCCTGCCACGGCGAGCGCGCCGATGCACAGCGAGATCGTCAGGAGCCGCGCGACCGGTGTGCGGCGCAATGTTGTTGTCATCTGGAGTTCCTGTGGGCGAAGAGGTCACGCCCTCGAAACTCTTCAACGGCGCGCCATCCGTGGCGACGACGCCAGCGTGCATCGCCGATGCAACGGTCTGTGTCGGTGTTGCGCCGCCTGTGCTGTCGGCGCAGAACCACAATCCCGCAGGCGCTCTACTTTGCGCCGCCCGTGTACTTGGTGACGCTCGTCGCGCTCACGTGGTAACCGCTCACACCCATCATCGAATCGTTGCGCATGGTCTGCAGCTTGCC
Source organism: Variovorax paradoxus (assembly GCF_018614875.1). Classification (GTDB taxonomy): domain Bacteria; phylum Pseudomonadota; class Gammaproteobacteria; order Burkholderiales; family Burkholderiaceae_C; genus Variovorax; species Variovorax paradoxus_I. The sequence goes on from NZ_JAGGNW010000009.1 coordinate 363,660, forward strand.
GGTGACCCACACGGTGTCCATGGCGCGGAACTTGGCGCCCTTGGACGTGACCACATGCAGGATCTGGTTGGCAGGCGGCGGCGGCGTGTGGATGCAGGCGCCGAAATAGGGCACGAGCAGGAACTCGGTGACTTCGCCCTTCGCTTCTTCGAGCGGCACGATGAAGCCCGGAATCTTGATGTCCGCGCCGTTCATGGCCGGGTTGGTCGGCGCGTTGTTCGACACTTCCTGCATCTTCATGAGCAGCTCGTTGGCGCGCGGGTCGCCGTCATTGAGCGCGCTCAGGTCCATGCCCTTGAATTCCTTGGCCGGGTCCCAGTCCTTGGGCACCAGTTCTTCCCAGGTGATCTGGCGTGGCTGGCCCGGAGGGGCCTTGGCTGCCGCAGGCGGTGCTGCCTTGCCGCCGAGCGGGTTCGATGCGGTCGTGTCCTTGGGTGCGGGCTCGGCAGCCCATGTGGCGGCTGCGAGGCCGGCGCCGGCCAGCAGCATCGAAAGACGGGTGAAAGCCTGGAGCGTGGAAATCTTCTTTGCGATGCGCATGTCTAAATCCTCGGTGAGAGGCCGTCGGCGAGAGAGAGCCGGTAGGCACGAATGCCGGGCAGCAGGCTTGCCAGCCAGCCCGCAACCAGCAGGCTCGCCATCAGCAGCCATTCGTTCAGTGTAGGTTCCGAAAGGCTCAATGTCAGCCCGAACTGCGACTGCAGCCATGGCGCGAGCAGGGCGATGCCCAGCACCGCCATCACCACGCCGAAGGCCACGCCCAGCAGGGTGACCATGGCGCCCTCGAGCGCGAGCAGCGCCAGCACGTGCCGCAGGCCGGCGCCCACGGCGCGCAGCACGGCCAGCTCGCGCCGCCTTTCGTTCAGCCCCGCCATCACCACGGAGACAAGGCCCGCAAGACTCACCAGCGCCACCAGCGCCGACATCAGCAGCAGCGCGTTCTCGCCGATGCCGATCACGCTCCACAGCTCGTCGAGCGCCACGCCCGGCAGGATGGCCATCAGCGGTTCGCCGGTGTAGGTGGAAATCCAGCGCTGCACGCCGAACACGGCGGAGCGGTTCTTCAGGCCCACGAGCGCGGCCGTCACGTTCTTGGGCGTGAGGTCGAACTTGCGCACCTGCTCGGCAGGAATCTTCACGCCCGGCATCGGCGCGCCGCCCACCCATTCGAGGTGGATGGCTTCCATCGCCTCCAGGCCGATGTGCACCGTGCGGTCGACCGGCGTGCCGGTGCGCGCGAGCACGCCGACCACGGTGAAGGGCTTGTCGGCATGCTCGGCCGTGTTGAGTTCGCCGCTGCCGTGCGCCAGCGTGATCTTCCGGCCGACGTGGTAGCCGAGCTTGTCGGCCACTTCGGCGCCCACCACCGCATCGAAGAGTTCGCTGAAGGGCTTGCCCTCGCGCAGCTTCAGCGGTTGCTTGTCGCCATAGCGAAAGCGCGAGAAGTATTCGGGCGAGGTGGCCAGCACCGCGAACCCGCGGTGCGAATCGCCGAGCGAAAGCGGCACCACCCAATCGACGCCCTGGTGGGCGGCCAGCGCCTGCACGCTCTTCCAGGAAATGTTGTTGGCGGCCGCGCCGATGCGGAACACCGAGTACAGCAGCAATTGCGTGGAGCCAGTGCGCGCGCCGACGATCAGGTCGGTGCCCGAGACGGATGACGCGAAGTTCTCGCGCAGCTCGGTGCGGATGCGTTCGACGCCGAGCAGGAGGAAGGTCGACAGCGCGATCGAGAACACGGTGAGCGCCAGCGTGAAGCGCCGGTTCCAGGCGCTGCGCCAGGCGATGGAAAAAAGCGCCTTCATTTCACGTATCCGCCGCCATGGCTGCCGGCGCCGCACGGTTGATCTCGGGCAGCAGCACATGCCGCGCAAAGCGCTGCGCAATGCGCTGGTCATGGCTCACGAACACGAGCGCGCTGTGGTTGACTGCGCAGGCCGTCAGCAGCACGTCGAGAAACGCTTCGCGCCGGTCTTCGTCGAGCGCGGAGGTGGGCTCGTCGGCAATCACCACCTCGGGCTGGCCGATGAGCGCGCGCGCCGCGGCGACGCGCTGCTGCTGGCCCACGGAGAGCCGCATCGCCTGCCGCTTCCAGAGGCTGCGGTCGAGGCCCATCTGGTCGAGCAGGTGTTCGGCCTCGTCGCGCGCGCTACCGCCGCGCGCGGCCTGGGACTCGCGCCGCTGCGAGAAGCGGCAGGGCAGCAGCACGTTGTCGAGGACGCTCAGGTAAGGCAGCAGATTGAACTGCTGAAAGATGTACCCGACATGGGCAACCCGGCAGCGGTCGCGCGCGGCGCCCGAGAGCTGCGACCAGTCGTGTCCCAGCAGCGTGACGCGGCCTTCGTCCGCCACCAGCACGCCGGCCAGCAGCGACAGCAGCGTGCTCTTGCCGCAGCCGCTCGGGCCGTGCAGGAAGACCGCCTCGCCGGCGGTGATGCGCAAGGCCTCGATGTCGATGCACGGCTTGCGCATGCCGGGCCACGAGAAGCGCAGCCCGTCGGCGGCGAGCACCACGCGCAGCGGCGCGGCCTTGCCCTGGGGGGCGGTGCTCACGGCGTCACTTGCCCCAGGTCAGGCGAACGGGCTGGGCGACCTGCGCGCCTGCCGGGCGCTTGAGCTGGCGCTTGAACTGGCCTTGCGCGGAAGCAATCTGGGCATCGATCTGGCGCGTGCCCTTGAAGGCCGAGAAAAGGCTCACGTCGATGAACTTTGCCGCGGCCGCATTGGTGCAGTTGAAGGAAAAAGTAGCGTCGATGTCGGCATGGCCGGCGGGCTCGGCCGGGTCGGGGTTGCCGAGGCCCAGTGCGCCGGAGCGCAGCTCGACCGGGCCGAGCTTGCAGTTGGCGGCGGGGTCGATGGCAAAGAGCTTGTCGGCCGCGCGCAGCAGGGCGATGGCGTCTTCGGCGATCTTCTTTTCAGCGTCGGTCTTGGGTGCGCGCTCGAAGCCGACGATGTTGTCGAGCGGGGAATCCATGCTGATCACGACCGTGGGGCCGTCGATGGCCACGTCGAGCTTGAGCTGGCCGTGCACATGCGCATGCTGCTGCTGGGCCTGCGCGGAAAGAAAGGGGGCTGCGAACAGTGCCGCGGCGAATGCGAAGCCGGATGAAATGCGTCGAAGTCGGATGTGATTCATGGTTCTGCGCCTTGCCGGGTCGGCAGCCCCGGCGTGTTGCTCCATTCGCTCCAGCTGCCGGCATAGAGCGCGGTGGTCCCCAGTCCCGCGATCTGCATTGCTAGCAGGTTGGGCACGGCGCTCACGCCGCTGCCGCATTGGTGGACGACCGTCGCCGGATCGCGTCCCGCGAGCAGCGCTTCGAACTCGGCACGCAATTGCGATGCCGGCTTGAACTTGCCGTCGGGGCCGAGGTTCTCGGCGAAGGGCCGATTGACAGCCCCGGGGATGTGACCCGCGATGGGGTCCAGAGGTTCCACCTCGCCGCGATATCGTGCGGCGGCACGCGCGTCGATCAGGTTCTGGTCAGGCTGGCCGAGCCGGCGCACCACGATGTCGGTGGTCACCAGTCTGGCCAGCGGCTCGCCCGGCACGAAGTTCGACTGGAAGTGCGCCGGCTCCTCGCGGTTCGTGACTTCGCCGCCCGAGGCCTGCCACGCCTGCAGGCCGCCGTCGAGCACGGCCACGGCATCGTGGCCCATCCACTTGAGCATCCACCAGAGCCGGCCGCAATAGTTGGCGCCGTTGCGGTCGTACGCCACGGCCTGCATGTCGTTGGAAAAGCCGATGCTCGACAACCAGGCCGCGAACTTCTCGCGGCTCGGCAGCGGATGGCGTCCGCCCGAGGCCGGCACGCCGTCTTCCTGCGCGATGACCACGTCGCCGTGCGAGCCGGGTACGCCGTGCTTCGCGCTGAGATGGGCGTCGAGGTCGGCATGCAGCGCGCCGGGGATGTGCGCAGCGGCATATTGCTGCGCGCCTGCCTCGGGATTCATGAGGTCGAAGCTGCAGTCGAAAACCATGAGGGGCACGTCGCCAGCCTGCAGCTGCTGGAGTTGTTCGACACTGATGAGAGTGGTGTACATGGTGGGCTCCTTCGTTGTCGACGGGATTCGATGCGGTTCAGTGTTCTTCGGCCGGCGCCTTGGGCACAGCGCGCTGGCGCAGGACGGTGGCTGCGATGCCGCTCACGATGATGAGCGCCATGCCGGCCCAGCCGGCGGCGTCGATGCGGTCGTCGAACAGCACCACACTGTAGAACGCCGCAAAGACGATGCCGGAGTACTGCAGGTTGGCCACCACCAGCGTGCCGGCCTGGGTCTTCGCCGTGGCGTAGGCGCGCGTCATGCAGAGCTGCCCCAGGGCGGCCAGCAGCCCGATCGGCAGCAGCCACAGCGCATGCTGCCACGTCCAGGAATTTCCGTCCGAAAACCCCGTGGCGGCCGTGGCAAAGGCACCCGCCACGGCGGAGCCCACCGCGAAATAGAACACGGTGCGCAGTTCGGGTTCGCCGATGCGCGACAGCGCCACCACCTGCATGTAGGCGAATGCGGCCGTGAGGCCCGACAGCAGGCCGAGCATCCCCGCGAAGCCCTCGTTGCCGCTGACCGTGGGCTTGAGCATCAGCAACACGCCCGCGAAGCCCGCGAGCACGGTCAGCGCGAGCGTGCCCTGCAGCGGCGGCCGCTCGACGCGGCCATCGCGCCCGGGCACCGGCACCCAGGCCAGCAGCGCGCCGCCGACCAGGAAGGCCGCGATCCAGACGCTGCTCATGTAGTTGAGCGTGACGGCCGTGGCCAGCGGCATGTGGGCGATGGCATAGAACCAGGCGCCGAGCGACACCACGCCGATGGTGCTGCGCCAGGCGTGCATGCCGGGATAGCGGGTGGCCAAGGAGACGCCGCGGTTGCGCGCCAGCAGCCACAGGAACACGATGCCGATCAGGCCGCGCCCGAGCACCAACTCCCCGCTGTTGAACCATGCCGAGGCGATCTTCACGACCACGCTCATGGTGGCGAACAAAAAGGCGCCGAGCACCATCCAGAGCGCTTGCACTGTTCGGCTCAGGCGTTGTTCTGCATCGCGTTGCGGTACCACTCGTGGAACTGCTGCATGCCGTCTTCCATCGGGCTCTGGTAGGGGCCGCTCTCGTCGTCGCCGCGCAGCATGAGCGCGCGGCGGCCGGCGTCCATGCGCTCGGCGATCTCGTCGTCTTCCACGCAGGTTTCCATGTAGGCCGCCTGCTGGGCCTCGACGAACTCGCGCTCGAAGGCCACGATTTCCTCGGGGTAGAAGAACTCGACCATGTTGAGCGTCTTCGTGGGGCTCACCGGATGCAGTGTAGACACGGTGAGCACGTGCGGATACCACTCGACCATCACATGCGGATAGTAGGTGAGCCAGATGGCGCCGTACTTGGGCGGCTTGCCTTCGCGGTACTTGAGCAGCTGCTCCTGCCACTTCTGGTAGATGGGGCTGCCCGCGCGGCCGAGCCGGTTGGCCACGCCCACGGTCTGCACCGAGAAGTTGCGGTTGAATTCCCAGCGCAGGTCGTCGCAGGTGACGAAGCTGCCCAGGCCGGGATGGAACGGGCCGACGTGATAGTCCTCCAGATAGACCTCGATGAAGGTCTTCCAGTTGTAGTTGCACTCGTGCAGCTCGACGCGGTCGAGCGCGTAGCCCGTGAAGTCGAGGTCGGCACGCGGGCCGAGCCCGTCCATGTCGGCCGCCACATCGCGCCCGCCGCCATCGGGGCCGCGTTCGAACAGCAGGCCGTTCCACTCGGTGAGCGGATAGTTGTGCAGGTTGAGGCAGGGGTCCTGCTGGAAATGCGGCGCACCGATCAGAGTGCCTGTGGTGCGCGCGTCGTTCGCCGCATAGGTCCAGCGGTGCAGTGGGCAGACAATGTTGCCGCCGGCCTGGTTGTCGAGCTGGCCGCGGCCCTGCAGGATCAGCGCCTGCCGGTGGCGGCAGACGTTGGAGATGAGCTCGACGCCCTTGGGCGTGTGCACGAGCGCGCGGCCCTGGTGTTCCTGCGGCAGGGTGTGGAAGTTGCCGGGCTCGGGCACGGCAAGCCGATGGCCCACATAGCGCGGGCCCTGCGCGAACAGCGTTTGCATTTCGCGCGCGTAGAGCGACTCGTCGAAGTACGCGGAAACTGGAAGTTGGCTCGTGGCCTGCTGCAGTTGAAGACTTAAATCAGACATGGAGGACCTGACCAAGCTCCCCACAGGGAGAAAAAAAGAAAAGACGGAAGGCGCCGTCTGGAAGGCTACGGCCCGAAGAGTTGTGCCGGGTCGGCCGGCAAGGGAAGCTCGGATTGTACCCACGGGGGCACCGCAGTGCCCATGGCTCGACGCATGCCGGCGCCCGTTTGCTTCCCCGTCCTAAAATGCCCGGTTTCACACACGTTCTCCCGCATGCCCAAGGTCCCTTCTTCCTCCACGTCCAGCCCGGCCGCCACGCCCGATACGGGGCCGCTACCGGCCAGCTACGAAGCCGGGCTCCAGGAGTTGGAACAATTGGTTGCAGAACTCGAGTCGGGCCAGCTGCCGCTCGACCAGCTGCTCGGCAGCTACCAGCGCGGCGCGGCATTGCTCGCTTTCTGCCGCGAAAAACTCCAGGCGGTCGAAGATCAGATCAAGGTGCTGGACGCGGGCAGCCTGAAGCCCTGGACCGCTGAATGAGCGCAGTTAACTTGGTGGATTGGGACGCCGCGCGCCTGGCCAGCTGGAGCGACCCGCACTTGGCGCGCGTCGAGGCGGCGCTCTCGCGCTGGGTCGGCGTCGATGCGCCGGTGCTGCTCGGCGACGCCATGCGCTATGCCGTGCTCGATGGTGGCAAGCGGCTGCGGCCGCTGCTGGTGCTGGCCGCGAGCGAAGCGGTCGGCGGCAATGCGGCCGCGGCGCTGCGCGCGGCCTGCGCAACGGAACTGATCCACGCCTACTCGCTGGTGCACGACGACCTGCCGAGCATGGACAACGACGTGCTGCGGCGTGGCAAGCCCACGGTGCATGTGAAGTTTGGCGAGGCCGATGCGCTGCTGGCCGGCGACGCCTTGCAGGCCCTGGCCTTCGAACTGCTGACGCCCGACGGCGACGAGATTCCCGCATCGACCCAGGCCATGCTGTGCCGGCTGCTCGCGCGCGCCGCGGGCAGCCAGGGCATGGCAGGCGGGCAGGCCATCGACCTGGCCAGCGTGGGCCTGGCGCTGAACGAAGCCCAGCTGCGTGAAATGCACCGCCTGAAGACCGGTGCGCTGCTGCAGGGCAGCGTCGAGATGGGCGCGGCCTGCGCCGGCGCCGTGGCACCCGCCGCGCTGGACGCGCTGCGCGACTACGGCGCCGCCATCGGCTTGGCGTTCCAGGTGGTCGACGACATCCTCGACGTCACGGCCGATTCGCAGACCCTCGGCAAGACGGCCGGCAAGGATGCGGCCGCCGACAAGCCCACCTACGTATCGCTGTGGGGCCTGGACGGCGCGCGCACCCAGGCAAGGCAACTGCTGGCCGAATCGCTCGCGGCGCTGGACCGCAGCGGCCTTGCCGACACCGCGGCATTGCGCGCGCTGGCCCACATGGTCGTCGACCGCGACCGATGAACAGTTCACAGATGGACAAGAAGAAACACGACGATCCCATGGCTTCGCTGCTTCCCACGCTTCACGATCCATCGCCGATCCGCCACTACGACCGCGCCCAGCTCAAGCAGCTGTCCGACGAGGTGCGCGCCTGCGTGCTCGACAACGTCTCGCGCACCGGCGGCCACCTGAGCTCCAACCTTGGTACCGTCGAGCTCACCGTTGCGCTGCACCATGTGTTCAACACACCGCACGACCGCCTGGTGTGGGACGTGGGCCACCAGACCTACCCGCACAAGATCCTCACCGGCCGGCGCGAGCGCATGCCCACGCTGCGCCAGATCGGCGGCATCTCGGGCTTTCCGCAGCGCAGCGAGAGCGAGTACGACACCTTCGGCACCGCGCACTCATCGACCAGCATCTCGGCCGCGCTCGGCATGGCCATGGCGGCCAAGCAGAAGGGCGAAGACCGCCACGCCGTGGCCATCATCGGCGACGGCGCGCTCACGGCCGGCATGGCCTTCGAGGCGCTCAACAATGCCGGCGTGTGCGACTGCAAGCTGCTGGTGATACTGAACGACAACGACATGTCGATCAGCCCGCCCGTGGGTGCGCTCAACCGCTACCTCGCGCAGCTCATGAGCGGCAACTTCTACGCCGCCGCCAAGAACGTCGGCAAGAGCGTGCTGCGCGCCGCGCCGCCCCTGTTCGAGCTTGCGAAACGCCTCGAGCAGCACGCCAAGGGCATGGTGGTGCCGGCCACGCTGTTCGAGCAGTTCGGCTTCAACTACGTCGGCCCCATCGATGGCCACGACATCGATTCCCTGGTGCCCACGCTCGAGAACCTCAAGCACCTGGACGGCCCGCAGTTCCTGCACGTGGTCACCAAGAAGGGGCAGGGCTACAAGCTGGCCGAAGCCGATCCGGTGGCCTACCACGGGCCCGGCAAGTTCGATCCGCAGGTGGGGCTGGTCAAGCCCGCCGCGGTGGCCAAGCAGACCTTCACGCAGGTGTTCGGCCAGTGGCTGTGCGACATGGCCGCGCACGACGGCCGGCTGGTGGGCATCACGCCGGCCATGCGCGAAGGCTCGGGGCTGGTCGAGTTCGAGCAGCGCTTTCCCGACCGCTACTACGACGTCGGCATTGCCGAGCAGCATGCCGTGACCTTCGCCGCCGGCCTGGCCTGCGAAGGCCTGAAGCCGGTGGTGGCGATCTATTCGACCTTCCTGCAGCGCGCCTACGACCAGCTGATCCACGACGTCGCGATCCAGAACCTGCCGGTGGTGTTCGCACTCGACCGCGCCGGCCTCGTGGGTGCCGACGGCGCCACGCATGCGGGCGCCTACGACATTTCGTTCCTGCGCTGCATCCCCAACATGAGCATTGCCTGCCCGGTCGACGAGCGCGAGTGCCGCCAGCTCTTGTCGAGCGCCTACGAGCAGAACCACCCGGTGGCGGTGCGCTATCCGCGCGGAGCAGGTGCGGGCGTGGTTCCGCACCTGGCGCTCGATGCGCTCCCGTTCGGCAAGGGCGAAGTGCGCAGGGAGGGCAAGCGCATTGCCATCCTCGCGTTCGGAAGCCTGCTGTATTCCGCGCTCAACGCGGCCGAATCGTTGGACGCCACGGTGGTCAACATGCGCTGGGCCAAGCCGCTCGACGTCGAACTGCTGCTGAAGGTGGCGGGCACGCACGAGGCCATCGTCACGCTCGAAGAGGGCGCCATCATGGGTGGCGCGGGCAGCGCGGTGCTCGAGGCGCTGCAGGCCGCCAATGTGCAGAAGCCGGTGCTGCAGCTGGGCCTGCCGGATCGATTCATCGAGCATGGCGATCCGGGCAAATTGCTCGCATCCATCGGCCTCGACGCCGCGGGCATCGAAGCCTCGATCGCGCAGCGCTTCGGCTCTGTCGCAGGGTAAACCCCGGCGGGCCGCGTGTAAGCGTTTTTTACAATAACAAAGACTCACAAAAGTCGTCGACGCGGCCACAAGCCGCGTTTCGTTTTTTCCAATGCACTCGGAGTGAAATTTCAATGGATCGTCGTTCCCTCATCAAAAACGCCGGCATCGCCGGTGTTCTGGCCGCCGGCATTGCGCCCGCAGTTCATGCGCAGGCGGCCGTCCGCTGGCGGCTGGCATCGAGCTTTCCCAAATCGCTCGACACCATCTACGGCGGCGCGGAAGTCTTCGCCAAGACGGTCAAGGCCATGTCGGGCGGCAAGTTCGAAATCTCGGTTCATGCCGGCGGCGAGCTGATGCCTCCCTTCGGCGTGGTGGACGGCGTGCAGAACGGTTCGGTCGAGATGTGCCACACCGTGCCCTACTACTTCTACGGCAAGAACCCCGCGTTCGCGCTGGGCTCGGCCATTCCGTTCGGCCTGAACTCGCGCCAGATGACCGCGTGGATGATGCACGGCAACGGCCGCAAGCTCATGAACGAGTTCTACGCCAAGTACAACATGGTGAGCTTCGCCGGCGGCAACACCGGCTGCCAGATGGGCGGCTGGTTCCGCAAGGAGATCAAGTCCGTTGCGGATTTCAAGGGCATGAAGATGCGCCTGGGCGGCGGCCTGATCGGTGAAGTCATGCAGAAGCTGGGCGCCGTGCCGCAAAGCCTGCCGGGCGGCGAGATCTACCAGGCGCTCGAAAAGGGCACCATCGATGCGGCCGAATGGGTGGGACCATACGACGACCAGAAGCTCGGCTTCAACAAGGTGGCGCCGTTCTACTACTACCCCGGCTGGTGGGAAGGCGGTCCGGAAGTGGACTTCTTCATCAACCAGAAGGCGCTCGACGGCCTCTCGGCAGAGAACAAGGCCATCGTGGAAGCCGCTGCGGCCGTGGCTTCCTCCGACATGCTCGCCAAGTACGATGCGCTGAACCCCGTCGCGCTCAAGCAGCTGGTGGCAGCCAAGACCAAGGTGCTGCCGTTCACGCAAGCCATGATGGAGGCCGCCTACAAGGCTTCGCTCGAGGTGTATGCCGAGAATGACGCCAAGAGCCCCGAGTGGAAGAAGATCTACGCCGACTTCCGCAACTTCCAGCGCGACCAGGTGCTCTGGTTCCGTTTTGCGGAATCGCGCTTCGACTCGTTCATGTCCACGCTCAAGCTCTGATCCGGGGTTCATCCCGGCCAGCAAAAAGCCCCGCGACGCGGGGCTTTTTTTGTGGGTGCGAGCAAAGGACGGGGCGAGCCCCGGAAGGCTCGCCGCAGCTTTCGGAAACTACTTCTTGCCGGCGTCGCGGTCCAGCTGTTCCTGCATCGCCTTCATCGGATCTTCTTCTGCGCCCGAAGGCGCAGCAGGCGCTGTTTCTCCACCGGCCGGCGCCGAGGCACCGGGTGCCGGCTCGGGCGCGGGCTGCGAATCGTCCTTGGGCATGTTGGCCTGCATCTCGGCACCGATCTTGTCGAGGTCGACCGCCACCTCCTTGTCGAGTCCGCTCGAGACGATGGCCGGGAACGCGATGATCAAGCCGACCATGACGATCTGGATCAGCACGAAGGGCACGGCCCCCCAGTAGATCTGCATGGTGGTGACGGGTTCGATCCGTTCGTTCGTGACCTTGTCGTTGTAGGCCTTGGTCGGTGCCACGCTGCGCAGGTAGAACAGCGCGAAGCCGAAGGGCGGATGCATGAAAGAGGTCTGCATGTTCACGGCCAGCAGCACGCCGAACCAGATCAGGTCGATGCCGAGCTTGTGCGCCACCGGTGCCAGCAGCGGCACGACGATGAACGAGAGTTCGAAGAAGTCGAGGAAGAACGCCAGGAAGAAGATCAGCACGTTCACCAGGATCAGGAAGCCGAGCTGGCCGCCGGGCATGCCGGTCAGCAGGTGCTCGACCCAGCGCGGTCCGTCCACGCCCTGGAACACCAGGCTGAAGATGGTCGAGCCGATCAGGATGAAAACCACGAAGCAGGACAGCTTGGTGGTGGTGTTGAGCGCCTGCTTGAGCAGCCTCATGCTGAGGCGGCCGCGCACCATGGCCATGATGAAGGCCCCGAGCGCACCCATGGCGCCGCCTTCGGTGGGCGTTGCCACGCCGAGGAAAATGGTGCCCAGCACCAGGAAGATCAGCAGCAAGGGCGGGATCAGCACGAAGGTCACGCGCTCGGCAATGCGCGACAGCAGGCGCAGCCGAAGCAGGCGGTTGGCCACCGCGATCAGGAAGGCCAGCAGCACGCCGACGCACATCGACACCACGATGGTTTCGTCGGTGGCAACGGTGGTCACGGGCTCGCCGGTCCACCAGCTGTGGACGTCGGCGATGTGCTTGGCGAAGAACACGGCCGCGGCCGTGGCGATGGTGGTCAGCACCAGCAGCGACGGCAGCCCGCTGCTGCCGCTCGGTTCGCGGAAGGTGCGTGCTTCGAGCGGCAGGGCAGGAACCCACTTGGGCTTGAAGATGGCCAGCAGGACCACGTAGCCCGCGTACATGGCGGTCAGCATGAAGCCCGGCACGAACGCGCCCTTGTACATGTCGCCGACGCTGCGGCCGAGCTGGTCGGCCATGATGATCAGCACCAGCGAGGGCGGAATGATCTGCGCCAGCGTGCCCGACGCCGCAATCACCCCCGAGGCGATGCGCCGGTCATAGCCGTAGCGCAGCATGATCGGCAGCGAGATCAGTCCCATCGAGATGACCGAGGCCGCGACCACGCCGGTGGTGGCCGCGAGCAGCGCACCCACGAAGATCACGGCCAGCGCCAGGCCGCCGCGCACGGGGCCGAAGAGCTGGCCGATCGAGTCGAGCAGGTCTTCCGCCATGCCGCTTCGCTCGAGGATCAGTCCCATGAGCGTGAAGAACGGGATGGCCAGCAGGGTGTCGTTCTGCATGATGCCGAACACCCGCAGCGGAAGCGCCTGCATCAGCGCTTCGGGCAACAGGCCGAGCTCCACGCCGACGAAGCCGAAGAACAGGCCGCAGGCACCGAGGCTGAACGCCACCGGGAAGCCGAACAGCAGGAAGACGATCAGCCCCGCGAACATGATCGGGGCGAAGTTTTGTGCAATGAATTCCATGGGGTGCTACCGCTCAGCCTTTGGTGTTGGATTCGGCGAGCCGGCGGATCGACTCGGCCAGCTCTTCTTCGGCGGTTTTCTCTTCGCGCTTCTGCGTGGGGTCATCGATGCGGCCCTGCAGGAAGGCGATGCGCTTGATGAGTTCGGACCACCCCTGAAGCATCAGCAGCGTGAAGCCCAGCGGGATCATGGCGTAGACCGGCCAGCGGATCAGGCCGCCGGCGTTGTTCGACATTTCGCCCGAGCGGTAGCCCTGCATGAAGAACGGAATGCCATACCAGAGGATGGCCAGGCAGACCGGCGTGAGAAAGAAGGTGAAGCCGATGATGTCGACCCAGATCTGGCCGCGCTTGGAGAGGCGGCTGAGGATGACGTCGATCTTCACGTGTTCCTGGTTCAGGAGGGTATAGCCCGCGGCGATCAGGAAGGACGCCGCGAACAGGTACCACTGAACCTCGAGATAGGCGTTGGAACTGACATTGAAGACCTTGCGGACCACGGCGTTGACGCCGCTGATGACAGTGGACGCAAGGATGAGCCAGATCACGTACTTGCCGATCTGGGCATTGAGCCAATCGACCGCGCGCGAAAATCTGAGCAGGAAATTCATGCTCTTCTCCAGAGAGGAAATGGATGCTTGGATGCAAAAGCGGCCCGGGCTCCACCGGCGAGCGGCGGTCGGGGGCTTTGGCGGACGCGCGATTTTATCGGCGCCGAAAGCCGTTTTCGGACGAGGCCGGGCGGTGTATTCCCGTAGGCGCGGGCGCAGGGCGCTGCGCCGGCGCGGCAGCTCGCCATAATGAAACATGCCGTCGCCGTCGCCGCCCCTGCTGCCCGCGGGCCTGCCGCATTCCATCGATTCCCCCGACATGCGCCGCGCGGGCCGCGAACTGCTCTCGCTCGCCCTGATCGACGCGCGCAACCACACGCTCCACCTGCTGTCGCTCTACGAGGAGGCACTGGGTTCGTCCGCCCTTGCCGTGCCGCGCACGGACGACGCGGGCGTGGTGCCGCCGGTCTGGCTGGCCGGGCACATCGGCTGGTTTGCCGAATGGTGGATCGGACGCAACACGCAACGGGCCTTCGGCGCCGATTGCCCCGTGCGCCCGACCCGCCTGGCGGCCATCGAGCCCGGCGCCGACGACTGGTGGAACCCGGCCCAGTCATCGCCCGCGCAGCGCTGGTCGCCCGGCCTGCCCGATCTTGCGCAGACCAAGGCCTACCTCCTCGAAACGCTGGAGAGCACGCTCGAACTGCTCGAGCATGCGGCCGAGACCGATCCGGGGCTGTACTTCTACCGTCTTGCGTTGTTCCATGAAGACCTGCGCGGCGAGCAGTTCATCGTGATGGCGCAGACCCTGGGGCTGCCTTTGGGCATCGAGCCGATGCCCACGGCCGTCTCGCGCGAGCCGCTGCTGCTGCCTTCCACGCGGTGGGAGCTCGGCCTGCCCGACGGCTGCGGATTCGCTTTCGCGCAGGAGCAGGGCGTGCACCGGCTCGACGTGCCCGAGTTCGAGATCGACGCCCAACCGGTGACGTGGAACCAGTACAACGAGTTCGTCGACGAAGGCGGTTACGACCGCGAGGAATTCTGGCATCCCGAAGGCTGGCACTGGCTGGCCTCGCAGATCGAAGGGCGCCGCGGGCCGCGCCATGTCGAACAGATCGGGGCGGCGCGCAACGGCGCCGGCGGCTCGGTGCTGCAGCACCGTTTCGGTGCCACCGTGCGCGCGGCCGGCCATCACAGCGCGGTGCACCTGAGCTGGTGGGAAGCCGATGCCTGGGCGCGCTGGGCCGGCCGGCGCATTGCCACCGAGGTCGAATGGGAGATTGCGGCGCACATCGCGGCACGGCGCGGATTCCGCTGGGCCGACGTGCACGAGTGGACAGCAAACACGCTGCGGCCCTGGCCCGGCTTTCGCGCCGATCCGTGGAGTGCGGGCAGCGAGTTCGATCCCGTGCCCGCATTCGGCCATGCACGCGTGCTGCGCGGCGCCTCGTTCGCGACCCGCGCGCGTTTGCGTTCGCCGCGGCGCAGGGGGTTCGCGCTGCCCGGCCGCGACGACGGCTTCTTCGGTTTCAGGACTTGTGCACTTTGACCTTGCTCCGAGGCTTGCGCTAATCGCCGATGCCGGTGCTGCCCATCTCTGACGACAGCGGCGGCGCCACTTCCTCCAGCGGCTTGCACTCCGCATCGGCCGCATAGCGCAGGGCCAGCAGCCCCGCGACGATGACCAGCGTGGCGCCGATCGCGTAGCCCACCATCACCGCGCCTCGGCTGCCGGTTTCGATCAGGACGCCGAACAGCACCGGCGCAGCGAAGCCGCCCGCGCCCATGCCGATGGCGTAGAAGATCGCAATCGCCATGGCCCGCATCTCGAGCGGGAACACTTCGCTGACCGTGAGATAGGCCGAGCTCGCCGCGGCCGAGGCCAGGAAGAACACCGCCGACCAGCACAGCGCCTGGCTGCGCGCGTCGAGCCAGCCCATCATGAAGGCCCAGCCGGTGAGCGCGAGCCCGACACCGGCGAGCACGTAGGTCAGCGCGATCATCCTGCGCCGGCCCACGCTGTCGAACAGCGGGCCCAGCAGCAGCGGCCCGAGCACGTTGCCGAGCGCGAACGGAAAGATGTAGAGCGCCACGTTGTCCTCGGCCACGCCGTAGAAGCGCGTGAGCACTAGCGCATAGGTGAAGAAGATCGCGTTGTAGAAGAAGGCCTGCGAAACCATCAGCGCCACCGCGACCACGCTGCGCTCGCGGTAGCGGCGCAACAGCACGTGCGCCACCTCGCGCGCCGACGGGCTGCGGTGGCGCCCGCCGGCGTAGGCCACACGGCCTTCCGCCACCGCCAGCGGGCCATGCTGTGAGCGAACTTCGGCTTCGATGGTTTCGACGATGCGCAGCGCCTCGTCGGCACGGCCATGCGCCATCAGCCAGCGCGGGCTCTCGGGCACGTCGCGCCGCACCAGCAGAATGGCCACGGCCAGCACCGCGCCCAGCGCGAAACCCGCGCGCCAGCCCCACACCGGGCCGAGCACGCGCGCGTCGAGCAGCACCAGGCTGAGCCCGGCACCCAGCGCCGCGCCGACCCAGAAGCTGCCGTTGATGGCCAGGTTGACGCGGCCGCGCACGCGCGCCGGAATGAGCTCGTCGATGGCCGAGTTGATGGCCGCGTATTCGCCGCCGATGCCCAGGCCCGTGACGAATCGGCAGAACGCAAAGAAGGCGAAGTTCGGCGAGAACGCGGTGGCCAGCGTGCCCAGCGTGTAGACCACCAGCGTGACCAAGAACAGCTTCTTGCGTCCGAGCCGGTCGGTCAGGCGGCCGAAAAGCAGGGCGCCGATCACCGCGCCCGCGATGTAGATCGAGCCCGACCAGCCGATCTGGCCGGCGCTGAGCCCCAGCGTGTCGGGCCGTTCGAGCACCGCGCCGATCGAGCCCACCAGCGTTACTTCGAGGCCATCGAGCACCCAGGCCACGCCGAGTGCGATCACCACGCGCCAGTGCCAGCGCGACCACGGCAGGCGGTCGAGACGGGCGGGAATGTCGCTGTGCACCGCGGCTGTCATGGGCTCAACCTTAACCCAAGCGACCGGACGGCTCTTCAATGCCCGTGCTTCTTCTCGCGCGGGAAGGTCCACCAGGGCAGCAGCGCGCGCAGCGACTGGACCTGGCCGCTGTTCGCAGCTTCGTAGCCGGGCAGCGTCCCCAGCAGGTGCTGCCAGGTCGCACTGCGCAGCACTTCCACCAGCGCCTGCATGGCGGGCTGGTCGAGCGCCGACTTGAGACAGGCCAGGTGATAGCGCTCCCGCACCAGGGGCACGAAGTCCAGCCCTTCGGCGTGGGCCGCCGACTCGAGCCCCAGGCCCGCATCGGCCTGCCCCGACGCCACGGCATGCGCGACGGCGGCATGCGAGGTTTCGCAGCGTTCGTAGCCTGCGAGCGCGGCGGCATCGAGCCCGGCCTGTGCCAGCAGTTCGTCCAGCAGCACGCGCGTGCCGGTGCCGATCGCCCGGTTGACGTAGCGCGCCCGCAGCCGTGCCGCGTCGGCCAGCGAGCGCAGGTTGAGCGGGTTGCCCGGCGCCACGAGCAGGCCCTGGGTGCGCCGCGCGAACCCGATCAGCTTGTGCTGCCCGGGCTTGAGCAGCGGCTGGTAGGTGCGCTGGGCCAGCGAGCCGCGCGGCGGATGCTCCAGCGTATGAAAGCCCGCCATCACGCAGCGGCCCTGGTTGAGCGCGCGGATCGCATCGACACTGCCGGTGAAATGAATGTCCAGATGCAGCTGCGCGGTGCCCGCGGCATGGGTGCGCAGCAGCGCGAGTGCGTCGTCATGGCTCGCCTGCAGGCTCAGCACATGGGTGCGGTCGTCGAAGGCGAGCGCGAAGGCGCGCTCGAGTTCGGCGTGCAGCGCCTCGATCTGCGGCGCCAGCCGGGCCTGGGCCTGGCGCTCGGCCCACAGCAGCTTGTCGCCGAATTCGGAAAGCTGTGCGCGCTGGCCACGCTCGCCCTGCACCAGCGGATGGCCGAGCGCCTGCTCCCAGTGCTTGAGTTCGCCCCACACGTGGCGGTAGGACAGGTCGAGCGCGCGCGAGGCGGCCGAGATGGAGCCATGTTCGCGCACCGCCTGCAGCATCTGCATCAGCGGATTGCGGATCTGCCGCGATCCGCTGCGGCGAGGCCGGATCGCGTAGGAAAGGTCGATCTGTTGCACGGGGGCTCGCGGGAATTGGAGGCCGGCCGATTATGCAGACCGCTGTGTCCCGGGCCCAGTCCAGTGCACCCGCGGAACCGGCTTTGCTGGGCCGCTGGGTGCGCCCCCAGTGGGGGAGGCGCCGAAGGCGCTTCGGGGGCGTCGTCCTATGCTGTTTCTGCGAGGGCGTCGGCCAAGGCGTTGACGAGGCGGTCGATCTCCGCCTTCTCGGAAATGAAGGGCGGCGCGAGCTGGATCGTGTCGCCGCCGTAGCGCACGTAGAAGCCCTTCTTCCAGCAGTTCATCGCAATCTCGTACGGGCGGCGTGCCGGTTCGCCCGGCAGCGCGGCAATCGTGATGCCTGCGGCCAGGCCGTAGTTGCGGATGTCCGCCACGTGCTTGCTGCCCTTGAGGCTGTGCACCGCGTTCTCGAAGTGCGGCGCCAGCGTTTGCACGCGGCCGATCATGTCTTCCTTCTGCAGCACGTCGAGCGCGGCGATGCCGGCGGCGCACGCCACCGGGTGCGCGCCGTAGGTGTAGCCGTGCGGGAACTCGAGCATGTAGTCGGGCCCGCCCGCCGCCATGAAGGTGTCGTAGATCTCCTTGCTCGCAATCACCGCGCCCAGCGGCTGCGCGCCGTTGGTCACCTGCTTGGCGATGTTCATGATGTCGGGCGTCACGCCGAAGGCATCGGCGCCCGTGAGCGCACCGCAGCGGCCGAAACCGGTGATCACTTCGTCGAAGATCAGCAGGATGTTGTTCGCGGTGCAGATGTCGCGCAAGCGCTTCAGGTAGCCCTTGGGCGGAATCACCACGCCGGCCGAGCCCGCGAAAGGTTCGACGATGACGGCCGCGATGTTCGAGGCGTCGTGCAGCGCGATCAGGTCGAGCAGGCGGTCGGCCAGCTCGGCGCCGTTCTCGGACATGCCGCGCGTGAAGGCGTTGCTTGCGAGCTGCGTGTGCGGCAGGTGGTCCGCTTCCACGCCCTGGCCGAAGAGCTTGCGGTTGGCCGCGATGCCGCCCACCGAGATGCCGCCGAAGTTGACGCCGTGGTAGCCCTTCTCGCGGCCGATCAGGCGCGTCTTGCTTGCCATGCCTTTGGTGCGCCAGTAGGCGCGCGCCATCTTCAGCGAGGTGTCGGCGGCTTCGGAGCCCGAGCCGGTGAAGAACACGTAGTCCAGCCCCGCGGGCGTGAGTTCCTTGATCTTGTTGGCCAGCTCGAACGAGAGCGGGTGGCCGAACTGGAAGGCCGGCGAGTAGTCGAGCTTGGCGATCTGGCGGCTCACGGCTTCGGTGATTTCGGGGCGGCCGTGGCCGAGGCCCGAACACCAGAGGCCCGAGAGGCCGTCGAAGATCTTGCGGCCGTCGCTGTCAGTGAAGTAAGCGCCCTTGGCCTCCACGATGATCCGCGGATCGGCCTTGAAGTTGCGGTTGCCGGTGTAGGGCATCCAGTGCGCGTCGAGCCAGGCGGCGTCGGTGCGCAGGGCGGGCGTCGGTTCGATGGCGGGTGTCGCAAGGGTCATGGCGCTTCCCCGCGCAAGGCGGGCTCCGGGGGGTGATGGGATGTGCCCGATTGTTCGCACAGCCTTCAGTGTGGAGAATGGCGCAATATCAATGTTCACTTGACGTTTCATGCAAGTAAAGGCGAAGGCCCAAAACAGTGCCCCCGGTACCCGCAACCGCGCCGTTCTGGGGCAGCTCAGCGACATGGACTTGCGCCTGCTCAAGGTGTTCAAGAGCGTGGTCGACTGCGGCGGCATGGCGGCGGCGGAGCTGGAGCTGAACATTGGCACCTCCACCGTGAGCCGGCACGTGAAAGACCTCGAAACCCGGCTCGGTCTGGTGTTGTGCCGGCGCGGACGGGCCGGGTTTGCGCTCACGGCCGAGGGGCAGCGCGTGTATGACGAGACACTCAGACTGCTGGCTTCCGTCGATGCCTTTCGCGGCGGCATCGACGACATCCACAACCGCATGGGCGGCCAACTCGACGTGGCGCTGTTCGACAAGACGGCCACCAATCCGAAGGCGCGGATCGGCGAGGCGATTGCCCGCTTCACCGAGATCGCGCCGGAGGTGAACCTGGCGGTCCACGTGGGTTCGATCAATGCCATCGAGCAAGGCGTTCTCGAGGGCAACTTCCAGATCGGCATCATTCCGGCACACCGCAGTTCGAAGAGCCTGGTGTACGCCGACCTGTTCGATGAGACGATGCTGCTGTATTGCGGCGCGGGACATCCGCTGTTCGGCAGCGGCCATGCGAAGCTCACATGGGCCAGGTTGCGCGAGCATCATTTCGCGGGGCTGGGCTACCACTCGCCGAACATGGAGCTGAGCCACCGCGCCAAGCTGTCGCGCAAGGCGACGGGCTTCGATCAGGAGGCGATAGCGACGCTGATTCTTTCGGGGCGCTTCCTGGGGTTTCTGCCCGACCACTACGCGCAGGTCTTCGAGCAGCGCGGGCTCATGAAGGCGGTGCTGCCGGCGCGGTTCAACTATGCGTGCCGCTTCGTCAGCCTGCTGCGGCGGTCGCCGAAGCCTTCACGGGCGGTGCTGGCGTTTCAGGCGTGTTTGGAAAAGGCCCATGCTTGAAGTAGGGGTGCGCTCCCGCCGACGGGGGACATTCGCGGAGGGGAGTACCCGGTGGCCTGTGCACGCACCCTGAAAACTACCGCTGCCCGCTAGGCAGCAGCAGATGCTTCGCCCCGATGTGCGCCTCCATCTCGTGCATGTGCGCCTCGGCATCCACCATGTGCTCGGCCATCAGCCGGCGCACCGTGTCGGCGTCCTCGCGGCGGTAGGCCGCCAGCAACTGCGTGTGATAGTCGACATTGGCCTCGCCGAAGTGGTGATGGTCCAGCGCCTTCTTGTAGACCACGAGGTCGCGCAGGAGGTCGTTCAGGAAGCGGCACATGAAAGACAGCACCGGATTGGGGCATGCCTCGGCCAGCATGGTGTGAAACGCCAGCTCGGCCTCGCGCTGGGTGCGCAACTCGTCCTCGTTGGTGGGCTCCAGCGTGCAAAGGCGCACGTTGGCTTCCAGCCGCTCGAAATGTTCGGGCGTCAGTTTGCCCACCACGCTCACGGCCAGTTCGGGCTCCAGCACCTTGCGCAGCTGGTAGATGTGGTGCCCGTCGAGGTGATGGAAGTGCAGGAAGTTGCGCAGCGGCTCTGAGGCATGGTCGACCGACACCTGCTGCAGATAGGCGCCGCCGCCCGGGCCGGTGCGGATCGAGATCAGCCCGCGCACTTCGAGCGCCTTCAACGCCTCGCGCACCGTGCTCTTCGAATAGCCGAAGAGCTCGATCAGTTCCTTCTCGTTCGGCAGCCGGTCGCCGGGCTGCTTGCGCTCGGCAACGATCCAGCGCTTGACGTCCTCGACGATGACGTCGGAGAGCTTCTGCCGCTTGGGAGGGCTCTGCCCGAAGCCCTTGGCGTCCTGCGTCGATTTCATGCGTGAAAGGTCATGGCGAGAGTGAAGAAACAAGTGGCGAGCAGGTATCGGGCCCGGGCGCCTTCAATTTTGGCACGGCCATTGCTAGCGGGTTTTTACCAGCATATTAATCCTATTTATCCGCTTAAATTCGCTCGCAATCCCGCAGCGCCCTCGCTTCTCTTACCTCCCAACCACGTCCGGAGAACTCCATGCAACGCAGACACCTTCTTCAGCTCGCCGCCCTGTCGGCAGCTCCCGCCTCGCTCCTGGCCGGCCGCGCCGCCTTCGCCCAATCGGCCGACGCGATCCGTTTCGGCTGCCCGGTTCCGATGTCGGGCGCGTTCGCGGCCAACGGCAAGTTCGCCGACCTGGGCATGAAGCTGGCCATCGAGCAGTACGGCAGCGTGCTCAAGCGCCCGCTGGCCTACACGGTGCTCGATACCGAGGGCAAGCCGGCCACCGCCGTGCGCAAGGTGCAGGAAGCCTCGCAGCAGCAGGGCGCCAAGTTCTTCGCGGGCGGCATCCTGTCGTCGGAAGCGCTGGCCATGGGCAAGGAGGCCGAGAAGGCCGGCGGCATCTTCATCACCACCGCGGGTGCCGACGAGATCACGGGCAAGGACTGCAACCCCGCCACCTTCCGCTGGTCGGTGCCCACCTTCGGCGCCATCGAGCAGACGGTGCGCCCGCTGATCGCCTCGATGCCGAAGGCCAAACGCTGGTACACGATCACGCCGCAGTATGTGTTCGGCGAAGGCCTGCTGGGCGCGGCCAAGAACATCTTCCAGGAGAAGGGCATCGAGCACGTGGGCAACAGCTACCACTCGCTCAACGAGAAGGAGTTCAGTGGCTACCTGACCAACGCCATGGCGGCCAAGCCCGACGTGCTGCTGCTCTTGAACTTCGGCGCGCAGTCGTCGGCCGCTCTGCGCCAGGCGGTGAGCTTCGGCATGCACAAGAACATGACGATCCTCATCGCCTGGGCGTCGGGACTGGAGCAGTTCGACGAACTGGGCGCCGACCTGTGCGACGGCGTCTACTTTGGCGCGCAGTACTGGCACACGGCCGACACCTTGCTGAACAAGGACCTTGTCAAGCTCACGTCCGACAAGCTCAAGATCGTGCCCAACTACAGCCTCGCGGGCTCGTATGTCTGCACCAAGATCCTCATCGACGGCATCGTCAAGGCAGGCACGGTGGACCAGAAGGCCGTCATCGCGGCGCTCGAAGGCATGAAGTACGAAGGGCTCACGGGCAGCGAGGAAATCCGCAAGGCCGACCACCAGGTCGTCAAGGACTACTACCTGCTCAAGGGCAAGGCCAAGTCGAAGATGAAGAACCCGGCCGACTATGTGGACGTGGTGAGTTCGGGCAAGTCCTTCCTTACAGTAGACAAGACCGGCTGCAAGCTGGCCTGAGGCCGCAAAGGACACCGACGCGCCCATGACCGTCTACCTGCTCCAGACCATCAACGGAATCGGCATCGGCATGCTGTATTTCCTGCTGGCCGTTGGCTTGTCCATCGTGTTCGGCCTGCTGCGCTTCGTGAATTTCGCGCACGGGGCTTTCTATCTGCTGGGCGCCTACCTGTGCTTCCAGGCCATGCAGTGGGGGCTCGACTTCTGGGCCGCGCTGGTGTTGGTGCCGCTGTTCGTCGGCGGGCTGGGCTGGCTGGCCGAGAAGCTGCTGCTGCGCCGCGTGTATGCCAAGGCGCACGAGTTCCACATTCTCGTGACCGTGGGGCTCGCGCTGGCGGTGCAGGAGATCGTCATCGTGTTCTGGGGGCCGCTCGGCAACAGCGTGGCCACGCCCGACCTGCTGCAAGGCGTGGTGATGTGGGGCAGCTTCATCTACCCGAAGTACCGGTTGTTCGTGATCGGCTTCACCGCCGTGCTCGCGGTGCTGCTGTGGTGGGTGCTGGAAGGCACGCGCCTGGGCAGCGCGGTGCGCGCGGGCAGCGAGTCGACCGAGATGGTCTCGCTGCTGGGCATCAACGTGTTCCGCGTGTTCAGCCTGGTGTTCGCCCTGGGTGCGGCTACGGCGGCGCTGGCCGGCGTGCTGGCGGCGCCGATCCGCGGGGCCGAGCCTTTCATGGGTGTCGAAGCACTCGGCGTGGCCTTCGTGGTGGTGGTGATCGGCGGGCTCGGCAGCTTCGGCGGCGCACTGGTCGGCGGCTTGCTCATCGGCATCGTGCAGAGCCTCATGAGCACCATCTGGCCGCCGGGCGCCAGCCTGATGATCTACATCGCGATGGCGGCCGTGCTGCTGCTGCGTCCCCATGGCCTGCTCGGCCGAAGCACATGAACCACGCCATGCCAAGAAAAATCACTTTCCTCCTGGCGCTGATCGTCACGCTCGCGCTGCCGCTGTGGATGCGCTCGGGTTCGCTCGCGAGCGAGGTGCTGATCTATGCGCTGGCCGCGCTGGGCTGCAACCTGCTGCTGGGCTACACCGGGTTGCTGTCGTTCGGGCAGGGCATCTTCTTTGGCCTCGGCAGCTACACCATCGCGATCCTGCTCACGCGGCTTTCGCTGCCGATGCCGCTTGCCTTGCTCGCGGCCATCGCCATGGGCGCATTGGGCGCAGCGGTGGTCGGCTGGGTCGCCATTCGCCAGCGCGGCACCTATTTCGTGATGCTCACGCTGGCCTTCGCGCAGATGTTCTATTTCGTGGCGTACACCGCTTCGGGGCTCACGGGCGGCGACAACGGCCTGCTCGACGTGCCGCGCCCCGCGTTCATGGACACGCCCTGGAAGTACTACGCCTTCGTGGCCGTGATGTTCCTCATCGCCTTCGGCCTGCTGCTGCGCGTGACCGACTCGGTGTTCGGCCGCACGCTGCTCGCCATTCGCGACAACGAGGACCGCGCCGCCGCGGTGGGCTACGACCTCAAGCGCTTCAAGCTGCTGGCCTTCGTGATCTCGGGCGCCGTGACCGGCCTGGCGGGCGGGCTGCACGCGATGATGACCGGCATCGCGCCACTGTCGAATGCCGAATACCACACGAGCGAGATGATCCTGGTCATCACCGTGATCGGCGGCACCGGCAACCTTTTCGCCTCGGTGCTGGGCTCGGCCTTCTACGTGCTGCTGGCCGACTGGCTTTCCACGCTGTGGCCGCGCTGGCTGCTGTTGCTGGGCCTGCTGCTGATCGGCGTGAGCATCGGCATGCAGCGTGGGCTCTGGGGCTTGGGCGAGAGCGCATGGCGGCGCGTGTTCCGCAAGGCCTCGTCCGCCGCAAAGGTACCCCTGACCCAGGGAGAAAAGGCATGACCGAAGTTCTCATCGAAGCCATCGGCGTCACCAAGCACTACGGCAAGTTCGCCGCGCTCGGCGGGGTCGACCTGAAGATCAAGCGCAACACCGTGCATTCGGTGATCGGCCCGAACGGCGCCGGCAAGACCACGCTGTTCCACATGCTCACGGGCACCGGCAGCACCACGGGCGGACGCATCCTGTTCGACGGCCACGACGTGACGCACGAGCCCGACCACAAGCGCGTGCAGCGCGGCATGGCGCGCTCGTTTCAGGTGACCAGCCTGTTCGCAAGCCTTTCGGTGCGCGAGAACCTGCGCGTGGCGGCGCAAGGCGTTGCGCCGCGCCAGGCCATGAACTGCTGGCGCGCGCCGGTCGGCGAACGCGCCTGCGCCGAGACGGTGGCCGAGGTGCTGGAACGCGTGGGCCTGCAGCGGCTGGCCGACGTGCCCGCGAGCGAGCTCTCGCATGGCCAGCAGCGCCGCCTCGAAGTGGGCATGGCGCTGGCCGCCAAGCCCAAGGCCATCTTCCTGGACGAGCCGACCTCGGGCATGGGCATCGACGACCTCGACGACATGAAGCGGCTGATCCGCGGCCTGCGCGATGCACACACCGTGGTGCTGATCGAGCACAACATGAACATCGTGATGGACATTTCCGACACCGTGACCGTGATGCAGCTGGGCCGCGTGCTGGCCGAGGGGCTGCCGGGCGACATCCGGGCTGATGCGCGCGTGCGCACGGCCTACCTGGGCAACATGATCACCGGGGGCAAGGCGTGAGCGCAACGAACATTCTCGAAGTCGAGGCGTTGCACGCGCACTATGGCAAGAGCCATGTGCTGCAGGGCGTGTCGATGACGGTGGGCGAGGCCGAACTGGTCACGCTGCTGGGCCGCAACGGTGCGGGCAAGTCGACCACGCTCAAGAGCATTGCCGGCGCTGTCACGCCCACTGGCGGCCGCGTGCGCTTCCAGGGCGCGGACATCGCGGGCCTGCCGCCGCACCGCATTGCCACGCGCGGCGTGTGCCTGGTGCCCGAGCATCGCGGCGTCTTCAAGCTGCTGACGGTGGAAGAAAACCTGCTGCTCGGCCAGCGGCGCGATTCGCCCTGGCAGCTGGCCGACATCTACGGCATCTTCCCGCGCCTGAAGGAGCGGCGGCGCAATGGCGGCGGCCAGCTGTCGGGCGGCGAGCAGCAGATGCTGGCCATCGGCCGCGCGCTCATGAACCATCCGCGGTTGCTGATTCTCGACGAGCCGGTCGAAGGCCTGGCGCCGGTGATCGTGGAGGAAATCGTTGCTCAGCTGAAGACCATCAAGGCGGCCGGCGTGGCCATCCTGCTGGTCGAGCAGAACCTGGAAGTCTGCGTGCAGCTGGCCGACCGCCACTACATCCTGGAGCAGGGCGTGATCGTGCACGAGGCCGGCAACGCCGCCTTCATGGCCGACCATGAAGTGAAAGACCGCTATCTGGGCGTGGGCCTTGCTTGAGGCTTCCCGCAACACCCTTCCTTATCGCAAAGCCATGAATTCACACACCGAACTTCGTATCGACGGTCAGCGGCTCTGGAACTCGCTAATGGAACTGGCGCAGCTTGGCGCCACCGAGAAAGGGGGCGTCTGCCGCATCGCGCTGACCGATCTCGACCGCCAGGGCCGCGATCTCTTCAGCCGATGGGCGCGCGAAGCGGGCTGCGAAATCCGCGTGGACGCCATCGGCAACATCTTCGCGCGGCGGGCAGGCCGCAACAACGCGCTGCCGCCCATCACCACCGGCAGCCACATCGACACGCAACCCACCGGCGGCAAGTTCGACGGCAACTATGGCGTGCTTGCGGGACTGGAGGTGATCCGCAGCCTCAACGACGCGAAGATCGAAACCGAGGCGCCGCTCGAAGTGGCCGTCTGGACCAACGAGGAGGGCTCGCGCTTCGTGCCCGTGATGATGGGCTCGGGCGTGTTCGCCGATGCCTTCACGCTCGAACACGCGCTGGCGCAGCGCGACAACGACGGCATCAGCGTGGCCGAGGCGCTGGCTTCCATCGGCTATGCGGGCAGCGCGCCGGTTTCGGCCGCGGCGTCGCCCGTGGGCGCGTACTTCGAGGCGCACATCGAACAGGGTCCGGTGCTCGAAGCCAATGAGCGGGTCATCGGCGTGGTCGAGGGTGCCCTCGGCCAGCGCTGGTACGACGTGATGCTGCAAGGCATGGAAGCGCATGCCGGCCCCACGCCGATGGAACTGCGCAAGGACGCGCTGCTCGCGGCCTCCGAACTGGTGATCGAGGTGAACCGCATCGCGCTGGCCCATGCACCGCATGCGCGCGGCACGGTGGGCTGGATTGACAACTATCCGAATTCGCGCAACGTGATTCCGGGCCGCGTCAAGCTCAGCGTCGATTTGCGCGCGGCCGACGACGTGGTGCTGTCGGCCATGGACGCCGAACTGAAAGAGGCGGTGCAGCGCATCGCCACCAAGGGCAAGGTCGAGGCCACGGTGGAACAGGTCGTCTACTTTCCGCCGCAGCCGTTCACGCCCACGCTCGTGTCGGCCGTGCGCGAGGCCGCGCAGGCGCAGGGTCTGACCTGGATGAACGTGATCAGCGGCGCAGGCCACGACGCGGTGTACCTCGCGCGCGTCTGCCCCACCGCGATGATCTTCGTGCCGTGCCTCGACGGCATCAGCCACAACGAGATCGAGGATGCGCAGCCTGAGCACCTCGAAGCCGGCTGCAACGTGCTGCTGCAGGCGATGCTGCAAAGCGCGGGAGTCGTGTCGTGAACGGGGTGCGGCGCGCCCTGATGGCGCTGGCCCTGGCGTGGGTCGCGATGCCTTCGGGCGCCGCGGAGCCGATCCTGGTGGGCCAGTCCGCGGTGCTGACGGGGCCGCTGGCGCCCAACAGCCTCGCGTTCATGGAAGGCCAGACGCTGTTGTTCAACCAGCTGAACAAGGCCGGCGGCATCGGCGGGCGGCCCGTGAACATGATCACCTACGACGATGCCTACGCGGCGGACAAGGCTGCGGCCAACGCCGAGAAGCTGCTCGGCACCGACCGCGTGGTCTGCCTCTTCGGCACCATGGGCACGGGCATCGGCGCGGCCATGGCGCCCGTCGCGGCGAAGTACGACAGCTTCATCTTCGGCGGGTTGACCGGCGCGGCGGTGCTGCGCGGACCGAAGGTGCCGATCTATCACGTGCGCGAGTCGTATGCCGACGAGGTGCGCCGCGTGATGGCCCACCTTGCAACGGTGGGCATGACGCGCATCGCCATCGTCTCGAGCGACGATGCCTACGGCAAGGGCATCGAGAAGGACGCCGTGGACGCGTTGCAGAAGAACGGTCTTCAGCAGGTGCTGGCACTGCGCTTCGATCCGCAGGACAAGGACCTGTCGCGCGCCGGGCAGCAGGTCGTTGCCAGCGGTGCGCAGGCGGTGTACGTCATTGCGGCCGGCATGCCTGCGATCAATGCGATCCGGGCGCTGGTGGCTGCACCGATCCATCCGCAGATCTACACGAACTCGGTGGCCAGTTCTTTCCTGCTCTACAAGGAGCTTGGTGAGAAGAGCCGCGGCATCGTGCTGTCGCAGGTGATGCCGCCGTTCTGGAAGACCCGCTTCCCCATCGTCGATGAGTACCAGCGCGCGCGCAAGAACGCGGGCAGCGAGGGCGAAGGCTCCTACCTGGGCCTGGAGGGCTACATCACGGCCAAGGCGTTTGCGGAGGCGCTGCAGCGCGTCAAGGGTCCGATCACCACCGAGTCGCTGCGGCGGACCATCGAGACGTCGCCGCCCATGAACCTGGGTAGCTACACGCTGGCGTTCAAGCCCGACAACCGGAACGGTTCGAGTTTCGGCGACATCACGATGCTGGGAAGCGGCGGAAAGTTTGCGCAATGAAAGTCCTGATCGCGCGCCTCAACCACGAGACCAACACCTTCTCCCCGGTGCCCACGCCGCTCGCGGCCTTCGGGCCCGACGGCCCGACCTTCGGCGAGCAGGCGTACAGGGACAACAAGGGCATGCGCACCGCGATGTCGGCCTTCATCGACCTGGCCGAGCAGGCCGGCGCAACGCTGGTCACGCCGGTATCGGCCTCGGCCAATCCGAGCGGACCGGTCGATGCGCAGGCCTACACCACGCTGACGCAATGCATCGTCGATGCGGTGCCGGGCTGCGACGCCATCCTGCTCGACCTGCACGGCGCGATGGTGGCGCAGAACAGCATGGACGGCGAAGGCGACCTGCTCGTGCGGCTGCGCGCCGCGGCGCCCGGCGTGCCCATTGGCGTGGCGCTCGACCTGCACGCCAACGTCACGCCCGCGATGGTCGGCAATGCTGACGTGATCGTCGGCTTCAAGACCTATCCGCACATCGACATGTACGAGACGGGCGAGCATGCCGGCCGCCTCTTGTTCGACCTGCTCGCGGGGCGCAGCAAGCCCGCCATGCGCTGGCACCAGCTGCCCCTGATGGCGCACACGCTGCGCAGCGCGTCGTTCACCGGCGCGATGCAACGGGCCATCGAGGCGGCGCGCGAAGCCGAGGCATCGGAATCGCTCGCGGTGTCGATCTTTGCCGGCTTCTCGCTGTCGGACATCGAGGCGCCCTGCATGAGCGTGGTGGTGGTCGATGCCGAAGCACCCGAGCGCGCGCAGGCCACGGCCGACCGGATCGCCATGCAGATGTGGAACGAGCGCGAGGCCTTCGTCTATCGCAGCGAACCGCTGGCCGAGTCGATCGCGCGGGCCAAAGCCCTGGCCGACGGCGCGACGCGCCCGGTGCTGCTGCTCGACCATGGCGACAACTGCATGTCGGGCGGCAGCTGCGACACCATGGATGTGCTGCAGGAAGCGCTGGCGCAGGGGCTCGACGGCATCGGCGTCGGTCCGCTCTGCGATCCCGAGGCGGTGGCCAAGCTGATTGCGGCGGGCGAGGGCGCCGAGGTGACGGTGGCGCTCGGCAACAAGGTGTCGCTGGAAGGCATCGGGCTCTTCAAGAAGCCCGTGACGCTGACCGGCACGGTGCGCACTGTCGGTAATGGCGAGTACGTGATCACCGGCCCCACCTACACCGGCCAGCGCAGCAGCATGGGCCGCACGGTGCTGTTCGACACCGGCGCGGCGCGCATCGTGGTGACCGAGCGCACGCAGGAGCCGTGGGACATCGGCGTGTTCGAATGCGCGGGGCTCGATCCGCGCAAGGAACGCTTCCTGCTGCTCAAGTCGCGCATGTACTGCCGGCCGGTGTTCGAGCCGATCTCGGCCGCACTGGTGGAGTGCGACAGCCCCGGCGTGACCAGTTCGGACTACAGCCTGTTTCCGTTTTCCAAGGTTCGCAGGCCGGTCTTTCCGCTCGACATGGCTTGACCCGCGTGGGTTGACCTACCTATGCAAGACATTGCATAGGCAATTCGAGGTACCCCCCGATACTGCGGCGCTTCCACCCATGAAGCCCACCGCATGAACACCTTTGCACAGAGCGCCGTCGCGGCCTGGCAGCTGCTGGTGTCCGGCGATCCGGTGTTGCTGGCCATCGTCGGTCGGTCGCTCGCGGTCAGCGCCAGCGCCTGCATGCTGGCCTGCGGCCTGGGCCTGCTGCTGGGGGCATGGCTGGGCGTGGCGCGTTTCGGCGGCCGCGCCGCGCTGCTCACGCTGCTGAACACCCTGCTGGCGCTGCCGTCGGTGGTGGTCGGGCTCGTCATCTATCTGCTGCTGTCGCGCTCCGGCCCGCTCGGCTTCCTCGGCTGGCTGTTTTCGTTCAAGGCCATGGTGCTGGCGCAGACGGTGCTGGTTCTGCCGGTGGTGACGGCGCTCACGCGCCAGGCCATCGAGGACGCAGAGCGCGCGCATGGTGAACAGCTCAGCTCGCTGGGCGCCAGGCCGCTGGTGCGGGCGCTGCTGCTGGTGTGGGACGAGCGCTATGCGCTGCTCACGGTGCTGATCGCCGCGTTCGGCCGCGCGGTATCGGAAGTGGGCGCGGTGATGGTGGTGGGCGGCAACATCGACGGCTTCACGCGCGTGATGACCACCGCCATCGCGCTCGAAACCAGCAAGGGCGACCTGCCGCTGGCGCTGGCCCTGGGCATCGTTCTGCTGGGCGTGGTGCTGGTGCTCAACCTCGCGATTGCCGCCGTGCGGGGCTGGCGCGAGCGCATCGACGGCGGGGGCGGCGAAGGCGGCGAAGGCAGCGGTAGGGCGACCTGGTGGCGGCCGGAGGCGCGGCCGTGAACGAACACGCGCAGCTCGCGAGCGTGGATGCCACCGTCTTCGCGCTCTATGGCGTCGACGTTCGCCTGGGGCGCGTGGCGGCGCTGCAGGGCGCGACGCTGACCATTGCGGCCGGCGAGCGCGTGGCGCTCATCGGCGCCAACGGCAGCGGCAAGACCACGCTGCTGCGTTTGCTGCACGGCCTGGTGCCGCATGCGGCGGGGAGCTTCACCAGCGCCGCACCGCGTCGCCACCAGGCCATGCTGTTCCAGCGTCCGCACATGCTGCGCGCCTCGGTGGTGGTCAACGTGGCCATGGCGCTGTGGCTGCGCGGCATGCGCTGGCGCGAAGCCCGCCGCGCCGCCATTCCGGCACTGGCGCGCGTGGGCCTGGAAGACCTGGCCGACCGCAACGCCCGCGCCTTGTCCGGTGGCCAGCAGCAGCGGGTGGCGCTGGCGCGTGCCTGGGCGCTGCATCCGGCGGTGCTGCTGCTCGACGAGCCCACGGCCAGCCTCGACCCGACCGCCAAGCGCGAGGTCGAAGCGCTCATCGCCGAAGCCGCCGCCGGCCGCACGCTGGTGTTCGCGAGCCACAACCTCGGGCAGGTCAAGCGACTGGCCAGCCGCGTGGTCTATCTCGAGCACGGCCGCGTGCTGGCCGATCTGCCCGTCCACGATTTCTTTCACGGGCCTCTACCGGAAGAGGCCCGCCTGTTCGTCAAAGGAGAGTTGGCATGAACCTGTTCCTCAAGCAGCAGCGCGCAAGCGCAGGCATCCGCGCTTCGCTGGCCGTTGCGGTCTTCGTCATAGCAGCCGGCGCCGCGCGCGCCGAGACCATCACCATGGCCTCGACCACGTCTACCGAGCAGTCGGGCCTGTTCTCGCACCTGCTGCCGGCCTTCAGGAAGGCCAGCGGCATCGACGTCAAGGTGGTGGCGGTGGGCACCGGCCAGGCCATCGACATGGCCAAGCGCGGCGATGCCGACGTGCTGTTCGTGCACGACACCGCGGCCGAGGAGAAGTTCGTGGCCGAGGGCTTCAGCGCCAGGCGCTATCCGGTGATGTACAACGACTTCGTGCTGGTGGGCCCGCAGGCCGACCCGGTCGTCGCGAAGGGCGGCGACATCGTCGGCGCACTCAGGAAGATCGCGGCCGCCAATGCGCCTTTCGTGTCGCGCGGCGACAAGAGCGGCACCGACGCGGCCGAGCGCCGCCTCTGGACGCAGACCGGCGTGGCCGAAGCGGCGCAGCCGGTGCCCAACGAGCGCAAGGGCGCGGGCTACAAGGAATGCGGCTGCGGCATGGGGCCGGCGCTGAACATCGCGGCCTCGTCCGGCGCCTATGTGCTGGCCGACCGCGGCACCTGGCTCAGCTTCAAGAACCGCGACGGCCTGGCGGTGCTGGTCGAGGGCGACAAGCGGCTGTTCAACCAGTACGGCGTGATGGTGGTGAGCCCGGCGAAATTCCCCTTGCTCAACAGCCAGGGCGCGCAGAAGTTCGTCGATTGGGTGATCTCGCCGGCCGGGCAGCAAACCATCGCGGCCTACAAGATCGGCGGCGAGCAGCTGTTCTTTCCCAACGCATCGGCAAACTGAGCCGCGCTTCATTCCATGACCTGCGAGGTCATCGACGCCGCGCGCAGCCGGCGCGACCATTCCTTCACCCCGCGATGTTGCGGGTCGAACCCTCGAAAGGAATCGCCGTCATGAACACCGCCGCACACGATGCCGCCGCCATTGCCCAACGCTACATCGCGGTCTGGAACGAAACCGATGCCGCGCGCCGCGCCCAGCTGATCGAAGCCGGCTGGACCGCCGATGCGCACTATGCCGATCCGATGGCACAGGCCAGCGGCCGCGAGCAGATCGGTGCGCTGATCGGTGCCGTGCACCAGCGCTATCCGGGATTCCGCTTCAACCTGTTCGGCAAGGCCGAGGCGCATGGCGACAATCTGCGCTTCTCGTGGACCCTGGGGCCGAGCGGGGCTGAAGACCTGATTCAGGGAACCGACTTCGCCCGGCTCGATGCCGGCAGGCTGCAGTCCGTTACCGGTTTCCTCGACAAGGTGCCGGTCGGGGCCTGAACAGGCTTCAGTCCGCGGAGCCGGAAGCACGGCCGCGCCAGAGCTTGCGGTAGACCGTGGCGCGACTGATGCCGAGGGTGCGCGCGGCTTCGGCCACGTTGCCTCGGGCATCGGTCACGGCCTTGCGGATGAGGGCGGTTTCGACGTCGCGCAGCCGCGGCCGGGCTTCGGGCACCGCGCCCGGCGAACTCTTGCCGCCGCGCTGGGGCCGGACCTGGACGCGCAGGCCCGACCAGAGCGGCACCTCGAGCACGGTGTCGCCGCGCCGGGCCGCATCGAACAGCATCTCCAGCGGCAGCGCGAACAGGTCGTTGCAGTGCAGCGCATGCTGGCTGCGTGCCAGGGGCTGGTGCAGCATCTGCCGCGCCGCGGCATTGGCGCCCGCGACGGTGCCGCCGGCGTCGATGCACAGCAGCCCTTCGGTGGCTTCGCCGTGCGGGCAGCCCGGCCATGAGAGATGCAGCCGCAGCTCGCAAGGCTGGTTCAGTACCAGCATGTTCTCGATGCTGCGCGCCGACAGCGTGGCCAGGTGCCGCAGCTCCGGCCGCTCCACCGTCTGCACGCCTGTCAGGTCGAGCATGCCGATGCAGTCGCCCTGCGGGCCGAAGAGCGGCGCCCCGGCGCAGCTGTAGACGCTGGTGTCCTCGAAGAAGTGTTCGCCGCGGTGCAGCCACACCGATTCCTGCTCCGCCAGCGCGGTGCTGATGGCGCTGGTGCCGACCGCGCGCTCCGACAAGTCGACCCCCACACGGGCGATGTTGCGGGCATAGCGGCTGGCGGTGTCGGTGCCGTCGGGCAGCGGGCCCACGTCGACCACGATGCCCTCGGCATCGGTCAGCACGGCGAAATAGCGCGTGTCGGCAATGGCACGGGACAGCCGCTCGATCACCGGCCGGGCCGCCGACACCAGCGCCCGGTTGCGCTCGGCCACGTCGCGCACGGCCGACTTGCCCACCGGTTCGAAGGCGACCCGCTGCTGCGGCTGGCGCCCCGCTTCCATGCAGCGCTCCCAGGAACGGACGATCCATGGCTCGATGCGCGCGCTGCCCCGCGAGCGGGAGGCTTCGCCATGGATGAGCTCCCGGCGGGCCTGCGCAATGGCAGCGGAACGTTCGGGAAGGGGCGCAACGATGGAGGCGGACATCGGGATCGGTTCGCTCGGGTGGGGCGTCTTTTTTTTTGGAACTTGCCGGGCCGCAAGTTGTTTCATTTTGAGAATTTCGTGCGCACCGCGCAAGCAGCGAGGGTTTTGCCTAGGATAGTGCACCGGGCCGGCATCCAAGATGCCCTTTGCTGAACCAGCCATCACCTTCAACGGAGACAGCCAAATGCAGGTAGCTTTCACGGTCAACGGCCGACCGGCCACGGTCGACGCACCCCCCAATACCTTCCTGGTGCACGCCATCCGCGAGCATCTCCATCTCACCGGCACCCATGTGGGCTGCGACACCGCCCAGTGCGGCGCATGCACCGTTCACATGAACGGCCGCGCGGTGAAATCGTGCAACATCCTGGTCGGGCAGGCGGCCGGTGCCGACATCACCACCATCGAGGGCATCGCCGAAGCCGACGGCACCATGCACCCCATGCAGGCGGCCTTCAAGGAATGCCATGGCCTGCAGTGCGGTTTCTGCACCCCCGGCATGGTCATGAGCGCCATCGATCTGTGCACCCACCATCCCAGGTCGAGCGAAGCCGAGATCCGTGAACTGCTCGACGGCAACCTGTGCCGCTGCACGGGCTACCAGAACATCGTCAAGGCCGTGAAGATGGGCGGCGAGGCCATGGCCTCGGGCACCCCGGTCAAGACCACCGTCACGGCATGAAGGGAGCAACATCATGGGTGCTTCCGACTTCTCGAACCTGCCCCACATCGGCGAGGCGCTGCGGCGCAAGGAAGACTATCGCTTCCTGACCGGCGCGGGCAACTACACCGACGACATCACGCTGGCCAACCAGAGCCATGCGGTCTTCGTGCGCTCGCCGCACGCCCACGCCGTCATCAAGTCGGTCGACACCGCCCAGGCGCTCAAGATGCCCGGCGTGGTCGGCATCTTCAGCGGCAAGGACATCGAGGGCAAGATGGGAGGCCTCCCCTGCGGCTGGCTCATCAACAACCCCGACGGCACGCCCATGAAGGAGCCGATGCACCCGATCCTCGCGATCAACAAGGTGCGCTACGTGGGCGATCACGTGGCCATGGTGGTGGCCGAGACGGTCGAGCAGGCCAAGAACGCGGCCGAGGCGGTGGTGGTCGACTACGACGTGCTGCCCGCGCTCGTGAGCGTGGCCGACGCGGCGAAGAAGGCGAGCGGCGTCACGCTGCACGACGAGGCGCCCGACAACCAGTGCTACAAGTGGACGCTGGGCGACAAGGCGGCGGTCGATACGGTGTTTGCCACGGCCGCGCACGTGACCAGGCTCGACCTGGTCAACAACCGTCTGATTCCCAACCCGATCGAGCCGCGCGTGGCCATCGGCAGCTACAGCCGCGGCACCGACGACTACACGCTCTACGTGTCGAACCAGAATCCGCACGTCGAGCGCCTGCTGATGACGGCCTTCGTCCTGGGCCTGCCCGAGCACAAGGTGCGCGTGATCGCACCCGACGTGGGCGGCGGCTTCGGCTCCAAGATCTTCCTTTACGCGGAAGACGTGTGCCTGACCTGGGCCGCCAAGCAGCTCAACCGCAACATCAAGTGGACGGCCGAGCGGTCGGAGTGCTTCCTGTCCGATGCGCACGGCCGCGACCATGTGAGCCACGCCGAGATGGCAATGGACAAGGATGGCAAGTTCCTCGCGATGCGGGTACACACCGACGCCAACCTCGGCGCCTACCTGTCGACCTTCTCGACGGCCGTGCCGACCATCCTCTACGCCACGCTGCTCGCGGGCCAGTACACCACGCCGCAGATCTACGTCGAGGTCGATGCGTGGTTCACCAACACCGCGCCGGTGGATGCCTACCGCGGCGCGGGCCGCCCCGAGGCCACCTACCTGCTGGAGCGCCTCGTGTCGCGCTGCGCCTGGGAAATGAACCTGGGCCAGGACGAGATCCGCAAGCGCAACTTCATCACCACCTTCCCGTACCAGACGCCGGTGGCGCTGCAGTACGACACGGGCGACTTCCATGCCTGCATGGACAAGGCGCGCGTGCTGGCCGACGTCGAAGGCTATGCGCAGCGCAAGGCGGCGACCGAGGCCGCAGGCAAGCTGCGCGGTATGGGGTATTCGAGCTACATCGAGGCCTGCGGCATCGCGCCGTCGAACATCGCGGGGGCGCTCGGCGCCAGGGCCGGCCTGTTCGAATGCGGCGAGATCCGCGTCCACCCGACCGGCAGCGTGACGGTGTTCACCGGCTCGCACAGCCACGGCCAGGGCCATGAAACCACCTTCGCGCAAGTGGTTGCGGCACGGCTGGGCATTCCGGTCGACAACGTCGACGTGGTGCATGGCGACACCGGCCGCGTGCCCTTCGGCATGGGCACCTACGGCTCGCGCTCGATCTCGGTCGGCGGCGCGGCCATCATGAAGGCGCTCGACAAGATCGAGACCAAGGCCAAGAAGATTGCCGCCCACCTGATGGAGGCGAGCGATGCCGACATCGAGTTTGCGAACGGCGAGTTCACGGTGAAGGGCACCGACAAGAAGATCCCGTTCGGCCAGGTGGCGCTCACGGCCTACGTGCCGCACAACTACCCGCTCGACAAGCTCGAACCGGGCCTGAACGAAACCGCCTTCTACGACCCGACCAACTTCACCTTCCCGGGCGGCACCTACATCTGCGAGGTCGAGGTCGACAGGCAGACCGGCGAAGTCACGATCGACCGCTTCACCGCGGTGGACGACTTCGGCACCATCATCAACCCGATGATCGTCGAGGGCCAGGTGCACGGCGGGCTGGTGCAGGGCATCGGCCAGGCGCTGCTCGAGAACTGCGTCTACGACAACGAGACCGGCCAGCTGCTCACCGGCAGCTTCATGGACTACGCCATGCCCAGGGCGGGCGACTTTCCGCAGTTCAATCTCGACACCGTGTGCACCCCGTGCACCCACAACCCGCTGGGCACCAAGGGCTGCGGCGAGGCGGGGGCCATCGGCTCGCCGCCGGCCGTGATCAACGCCGTGCTCGACGCGCTGGCGCCGCTGGGCGTCAAGGACTTCGACATGCCCGCATCGGCCAGTCGCGTCTGGGAAGCGATGCAAAAAGGCAGCGTCAGCGCAACGCAGGATGCGCAAACGCAGAAGCCCTCGCTGGCCGCCAGCACCCAAGGCCGTCCCGCCCCCTGAACACAGAAGGAAATCACACCATGTACGCCTTCACACTCGAACGACCGGCCACCGTGGCCGATGCCGTCAAGCTCGTTGCCGCCGGCGCCAAGCCGCTGGCCGGCGGCCAGACGCTGCTCGCCTCCATGAAGCTCAGGCTGTCGGCGCCCGAGCAACTCGTGGACCTGGGCGACATCAAGGAGCTCACCGGCATCAGGAAAGACGGCAACACGATCACCATCGGTGCGATGTCGCGTCACCTCGACGTGGCCAACAACGCCGACGTGAAAGCCGCCTTCCCCGCGCTCGCCGATTTGGCTTCGCGCATCGGCGACCGGCAGGTGCGCGCGATGGGCACCATCGGCGGCTCGGTGGCCAACAACGACCCCGCCGCCTGCTATCCCAGCGCGGTGCTCGGATCGGGTGCGACGGTCATCACCTCGAAGCGCGAGATCGCGGCAGACGATTTCTTCCTCGGGCTGTTCACCACGGCGCTGGAAGAGGACGAGCTGATCACCGCGATCCGCTTTCCGATTCCAAAGCGCGCCGTGTACGAGAAGCTGCGCCAGAAGGCATCGAACTTTCCGCTCGTCGGCGTGTTCCTTGCGCAGTTCGACAACGGCGTGCGGGTGGCCGTGACCGGCGCGGGCAATGGCGTGTTCCGCCACGCGGGGCTCGAAGATGCGCTCAACAAGAGCTTCACGGCGGCAGCTGCCGCGGCCGTGAAGATCGACGCGGGCGAACTCAACAGCGACCTGCATTCCTCGGCGGCCTACCGTGCCAACCTGATCAGCGTGCTCACGCAGCGCGCCGTCACCAAGGCGCTGGGCTGAACGAGACAGCGCCGCCATCGCTCGCAGGCCGGAAGGCGCGACACCCCCGCGTCTTCCGCTACGCTTCGCCATGATCTTCCCGACCATCGATTCCCTCTCCGAAGGTTTGATGCAGGCCGGCTACTTTGCCGACCGCCGGCTGGCCACGGCCGTGTTCCTCGCGCTCAGGCTGCAGCGTCCGTTGCTGCTCGAGGGCGAGCCCGGCGTCGGCAAGACCGAACTGGCCAAGGCGCTGTCGAAGGCGCTGAACCGCGAGCTGCTGCGGCTGCAGTGCTACGACGGGCTGGAGCAGCGCGAAGCGCTCTACGAGTGGAACTACGCCGCACAGCTGCTGCACATGCGTGCGGCCGAAGCGACAGGCGCGGCGCGCGATGTCGAAGCCGAGGTCTACCAGCCGCACTACCTGATCCGCCGTCCGCTGCTGCAGGCCCTGCAGACGCCCGCACCCGGTGCCGTGCTGCTGATCGACGAAGTCGATCGCGCCGACGAACCCTTCGAGGCCTTCCTGCTCGAATACCTGGGCGAGTACCAGGTCAGCATTCCCGAGCTTGGCACCGTGCGCGCGGTGGTGCCGCCGGTCACCATCCTCACGAGCAACCGCACGCGCGAGCTCAACGACGCGGTCAAGCGGCGCTGTCTCTACCACTGGCTCGACTATCCCGAGCGCGAACGCGAACTCGCCATCGTGCGCGCCCAGGTGCCGCAGGCCGGCGAGAAGCTGTCGGCCCAGGTGGCCGCGTTTGTCGCGCGGCTGCGCGACGCGCCCTTCGTCAACGCCTTCCAGCGCGCGCCCGGCATCGCCGAGAGCGTCGAGTGGGCGAGGGCATTGATCGCGCTCGACACGGTCGAGCTCGAC
This sequence comes from Variovorax paradoxus, assembly GCF_018614875.1. Taxonomy (GTDB): domain Bacteria; phylum Pseudomonadota; class Gammaproteobacteria; order Burkholderiales; family Burkholderiaceae_C; genus Variovorax; species Variovorax paradoxus_I. The sequence continues at coordinate 401,831 of NZ_JAGGNW010000009.1, forward strand.
CCCGAGGTCGTGGTCGATACCGCCGGCATCCTGTTCAAGCAGCGCGACGACGTGGCGGCGCTCACGCACGAGCTGGCATCGGACCTGCTGAAACCCGAGGAGCCGGTCGCGCCCTGAGCGCGGCCGAAGGTCGAGGCCGCCCGCATGACCGGCATCCAGCAACTCGGCGACGTACGCAGCGGCAAGCTGGCCGGCAACATCACGGCCTTTGGCCGCGCGCTGCGCCGCGCCGGTGTCCGCACCGATGCCATGCGCATTGCGCTGGCCGCCGAAGCAGCCGCGCTGGTGGGCGTGGAAAGCAGGCTCGACCTGAGTGCCGCCATGGAAGCCGTCATGGTGAGCCGCGAGCAGGACCGCATGGTGTTCCGCGAGCTCTTCGACGCCTGGTTCCGCGACCCTGAACTTGCCAACAAGCTGCTCGCGCAGATGCTGCCGAGCGCCGAAGGCAAGGCCGAGCCCTCGAAGCGGCGCCCGCGTGTGCGCGAGGCTCTCGCTGCACCGCGCGATCCCGCCAGGCCGGCCCCGGTTGCCAAGCCCGACAAGGAGATCGAGTTCGATGCCGCCATGACATCGAGCGACCGGCAGCGCCTGCAGCATGCCGACTTCAATGCGCTGGGCGCGTCCGAGTACCAACTGGTGGAACGGCTCGCGCGCGATCTCAGCCTGCCGGTTCCTTCCCTCCCGTCGCGCCGGCTGCGCGCGGCCAACGACGCCGGCCGGCAGCATGCGCGCATGCATTGGCCCGGCGTGCTGCACGAGGCTGCGCGAACCGGCGGCGAATTGCTGCGCCTGCCGCGGCTGGCCCGGCGCGAGCAGCCCTTGCCGTTGCTGGTATTGGTCGACGTGTCGGGCTCGATGGAACGCTATGCGCGGCTGCTGCTGGCTTTCCTGCACGCGGCCACGCGGCGGGCCGGGCGGCGCGACGTGTTCGCCTTCGGCACTCGCTTGACCGACCTCACGCCGGCCTTCCGGCTGGCCGACACCGATGCCATGCTGGCGGCCGCCGGTCTCGCCATCGACGATTTCGCGGGCGGCACGCGGCTCGGCAGTTCGCTGGCCGAGCTTCGGCGTTTTCATGCCCGCCGCCTGACCGGCCGCCGCACGCTGGTGCTGGTGATCAGCGATGGGCTCGACACCGGCGAGCCGGCGCTGCTGGACAACGAACTGCTCTGGCTCAAGCGCCACTCGCGCCGCCTGCTGTGGCTCAACCCGCTGCTGCGCTTCGAGGGCTACGCCCCTTTGGCGCGTGGGGCCGGCGTGCTGCACCGGCATGCGGATGCGATGCTGGCGGTCCACAATCTCGGTGCCCTCGAACAACTGGCCGCCAGCCTTGCCGCCCTGATGCGGTCCGGCCGCTAGGGCTCACAGAAGGAAAAAGGAAACCCACCATGGAAATGCTAGGAAATCGCCGCCTCGGCATCACGCAGCAACAGGCCTGGGAAGCGCTCAACGACCCCGAGACGCTCAAGAAGTGCATTCCCGGCTGCGACAAGTTCGAACTCACGGGCGACAACCAGTACAGCGTGGCGCTGGCGCTCAAGATCGGCCCGGTGTCGGCCAAGTTCAGCGGCAAGGTCGCACTGTCCGACATCGTGGCGCCGGATGGCTACAAGCTCAGCTTCGAGGGGCAGGGCGGCGTGGCGGGTTTTGCCAAGGGATCGTCCAGCGTGACGCTCCGGCCGCTGGACGGCGCCGCCGAAGCCGCTTCGCCCGCGGCGGGCTGCGAACTCGACTACACCGTGCAGGCGCAGGTCGGCGGCAAGATCGCGCAATTGGGCCAGCGGCTCATCGACGGCGCCGCCAAGTCGACCGCCGACGATTTCTTCAAGCGCTTCGAGGCCGAGATGCAGAGCCGCTACGGCCCGCCGCCCGCCGCCGCGGCTGAGGAAACGGCCGAGGCGCCCGCCGAAAAGGCCGGCGTGATGTCCGGCCTCATGAAGAAGATGGGCCTCGGCAAGAAGGACGACAAGGACGCATCCGCCGCACCGGGCGACGCCAGCTAGGAACGGACCAGGCGATGGAAAATCTCGACGTCATGGTGCTGCGCACGCTGCGCGACTGGCGGCATGCCGGCAAGCGCGCACTGCTCACGACCGTGGTGCGCACCTGGGGCTCCTCGCCGCGGCCGGTCGGCTCGATCATGGCGTTGGCCGACGACGGCGCGGTGGTGGGTTCGGTCTCCGGCGGCTGCATCGAGGACGACTTGATCGCGCGCTACAGCCATGCGCACGGCAACGGCGAAGAGATACCCGTGGGCGCTCCGCCCGTGCTTGTGAAGTACGGCATCACGGCCGACGAGGCGCACCGCTTCGGGCTGCCCTGCGGCGGCACGCTGGAGCTGCTGCTCGAATACGATCCCGACGCGGCCTCGCTCGACACGCTGGTGGCCGAGCTTGAACAGGGCCGGCTCATGCAGCGCACCGTGACGCTTGCGACCGGCGCGGTGCGGCTCGCCGAAGCCACCGCGCCCGACGCGCTCAAGGTGAACGACACCGAGCTCACCAACACCTTCGGCCCCGAATACCGCATGCTGCTGATCGGCGCCGGCCAGCTGGCCGAATACCTCGCGACCATGGCCAAGTTCAGCGGTTTTGCCGTGACGCTGTGCGATCCGCGCGCCGAGTACCGCACCGCATGGACGCTGTCCGGCGTGGAGATCACGACCGAGATGCCCGACGATGCAGTGCTGGCCTTCAAGCCCGACCGCCGCAGCTGCGTGGTCGCGCTCACGCATGACCCCAAGCTCGACGACCTCGCGCTGCTCGAAGCGCTGCAGAGCGAGGCCTTCTACGTTGGCGCCATCGGCTCGCGCCGCAACGCCGAGGCGCGGCGCGACCGGATGATCGAGCACTTCGACCAGACGGCCGAGTCACTCGCGCGGCTGCGCGGCCCCATCGGCATCTACATCGGCAGCAAGACGCCGCCCGAGATCGCGGTGAGCGTGATGGCGGAAATCCTTGCCGTGAAGAATGCGGTCACGCTGCCGCGCGAGATGGAAGTGGCGCGGGCCAAGGGCATGCAGCAGCTCGCGATGAGCTGAAGCGCGGGCTTCATTCAGTTCGACCTGGCGGCCGGCGGCACGTCGCCGCCTTGTTGCCGTTCACGGAAGAGCGCGGCACGCATCAGGAAGATGGTGGTGATGGGCGCCGTGAGCGCAATGAACATAACGATCAGCACAGCATGCAGAAAGAGACTGAAGCCCTGCACCGAGAAATAGACGATGGTGGCGATCGTCATGCACCACACGCCCACCGTGGCGCCGAGCGTGGGCGCATGGATGCGGCGGAAGAAGGTGGGCAACCGCACGAGGCCGAAGGAGCCAATGGCGGCGAAGGCTGCGCCGAGCACCGCGAACACGGCGGTGACGATCTCCGCCCATAAGGGCAGCGGTCCGACGATGAAATCATTCATTCGATCACCTCCCCCCGCAAGAGGAACTTGGCCATGGCCGTCGACCCGACGAAGCCGAACAGCGCGGTCAGCATCGCGGCTTCGAAGTACACATTGCTCGCATAGACGATGCCGAGCACCAGCATCATCAGCATGCCGTTGATATAGAGGCAGTCCAGTGCCATCACGCGGTCTTGCGCGCTCGGGCCCACCAGCAGGCGGGCCAGCGCGCAGAGCATGGCCACCGCCAACAGCAGCAGCGCCAGTTTCAAGGCCCAGAAAAGCACAGGCGTCATGATTCGAAGATCTCCATCAAGGGTCGCTCGTAGCGCTGCTTGATCATGGCGATGAAAGCAGCCTCGTCGTCGACGTCGAACACATGGATCAGCAGCGTGCTGCTGTCGAACGCGATCTCGCCCCACGCGGTGCCGGGCGTGAGACACATGATCATGGCCAGCACCGCGAGCCCGTTGGGGTCGCGCAGCTCCAGCGGCACGTTGATGAATTTCGAGGCGATGCGCGAAGTGCGGCGCGTCAGCAGCCGCCGTGCCACGAAGAGCGCCGATTCCAGCATGTCCGCCGACGCCCGGCCCGCGAGCCGCAGCGCTACCCAGGGCTTGCGCATGCGCACGGTGGCTGGCCGCAAACCCTTGGTGAGCAGGGGAACGGCAATGGCCAGCACCACGGCCGACAGCAGCGTGGCGGCTTCGAGCGACTGGTTGAGCAGCAGCCACACGGCAAACAGTGCCAGCGAGAGCGGCGGCGAGGGAATCCAGCGCTTCATGGGGCCGGGCCTTTCGCGGGAGGCGTGGGGTTGGGAATCTGCCGTGCGCCCATCACGGCGCTGCGGTAGGCCGTGGGCGTGTGCAACCCTTCGGCGGTCGTCATGGCGTGGTGCATGACAGGGCCGGCCCAGACGGTCAGCGCCACGCTGGCCGCGAGCAGGCCGGCCACGGGCAGCACTTCGAGTGCCGGCAGGGCGGGCATGGTGGGATGCGGCTGGGTCCAGAAATGGCGCATGCCGGTGCGGCTCAGCGCAATCAGCGCCAGCAGGCCCGAGGCGATCAGCAGTGCCAGGAAGATCCATGCCGGTGTCGACATGCCGCCGGTTGCAAACGCCCCCGAAAGCATCGCGAACTTGCCCACGAAGCCCGACAGCGGAGGCAGGCCCGCGAGCAGCAAGGTGCAGCCGATGAAGCTCAGCCCCAGGAACGCCACGCCGGCGGGAATCGCACGGCCGTAGAGCGCCTGCGCTTCGTCGTCGAGGTTCACGTCGTCGAGCACGCGCAGGTCTTCCGCCAGGAACGGCGCGTTGCCGGCCTGTTCATGCGGCGCGACGCTCAAGCCGGCGTTGCGCCAGCGCTCGATCATGTCGGTCAGCAGGAAGAAGGCGCTGACTGCGAGCGTCGAACTCAGCAGGTAGTAGAGCGCGCCGGCCCACACGGCGGGTTCTCCGAGGCCGATGGCCGCGAGCAGCGTGCCCGCCGACACCAGCACGCTGAAGCCCGCGAGGTTGGAGAGCCGCTGCGTGCCGACGATGCCGAGGGCGCCCGCGAACAGCGTCGCGAGCCCGATCGCGGTGAGTGCGGATTGCCCGAACGCGGCCGAGGCGCCGGCATCCGGTGCAAAGAGCAGCGTCCACAGCCGCAGCAGCGTGTAGATGCCGAGCTTGGTCAGCAACGCGAACACGGCGCCCACGGGCGACACCGCCGCGCTGTAGGCCGGCGCCAGCCAGAAGTTGAGCGGCCAGGCACCGGCCTTGGCGAAGAACGCGGTCGCGAGGATGGCCGCCGCCGCATGCACGAGGCCGCGGTCGGCCGGCGCGAGCTCGGCGATGCGCATGCCGAGGTCGGCCATGTTGAGCGTGCCAGTTGCGCCATAGAGCAGCGCCGCGCCGATCAGGAAGAGCGACGAGGCGGCCAGGTTGATGGCGATGTAGTGCAGCCCGGCCTGCACCCGCAGCCGGCCCGAGCCATGCAGCAGCAGGCCGTAGGAGGCTGCGAGCATCACCTCGAAGAAGACGAACAGGTTGAACAGGTCGCCCGTCAGGAAGGCGCCGTTCAGGCCCATGAGCTGCAGCTGCAGCAGCGGATGGAAATGCACGCCGGCGCGGTCCCAGCGCGAGGTGGAATAGATCGAGGCCGCAAAGGCGACCACGCCCGTGAGCGCCACCATCATGGTCGACAGCCGGTCGGCCACCAGCACGATGCCGAACGGCGCCTGCCAGTTGCCCGGCAGGTAGACGCCGATCGATCCCGGCCCGTCGCCGGTATCGGGCGCATTCACCCAGCGCAGCAGCGCCAGCGCCGCCAGCAGGCCCACCAGCCCCGAGACCACGCTCAGCGCCGACTTGGTGCGGCGCCGGCGTTCGCCCAGCAGCAGCATCAATGCGGCCGTGAGCAGGGGCACGAGGATCGGCACCGCGACGAGGTGCGGCATGCTGAACTCGAGCAATTGGTCGAGCAGATGAACCAGCCCCGTCATTCTGCGGCCGCCTCCTGCCGCTCTTCGCCGTCCACGTGGTCGGTGCCGGTGAGGCCGCGCGAGGCCAGCAGCACGACGAGAAACAGCGCCGTCATCGCAAAGCCGATCACGATCGCCGTCAGCACCAGGGCTTGCGGCATCGGGTCGGCGGTGTTGGCCAGCGTGGCTGTGATGCCCTTGATCAGCACCGGTTCGCTGTCGAGCTTGAGCCGCCCCATGCTGAAGATGAACAGGTTGACCGCGTACGAGATGAGCGTGAGGCCCATGATCACCTGGAAGGTGCGGGGGCGCAGCAGCAGGTACACCCCCGAGCCGGTGAGTACGCCAATGGCCAGCGCGAGCACGATCTCCATCAGTGCGCGCCCTCCGGCGTTGCGCTGGCGGCCGCCGCAGCGGCCTCGGCTTCCTTCTCGCGCTGCTCGTCGGCCCAGCGGTGGCTGCGCACCGATTGGTGGGCCAGCGCCGTGAGGATCAGCATGGTGGCGCCCAGCACCAGCGCGAACACGCCGATGTCGAAGAAGAGGGCGCTTGGCACGTGCAGCTCGCCCAGGACGGGAAGGTGCAGGTGAGCGGTGTGGGTGGTCAGGAACGGATAGCCGAACACCACCGCGCCGCTGCCCGTGGCCAGCGCGAGCAGCAGGCCGGCGGCGATCCAGCGGCGCGGATAGATGCGCAGATGCTCTTCCACCCACTCGGTGCCCGAGACGATGAACTGCAGCACCAGCGCCACCGACATCACCAGCCCCGCGACGAACCCGCCGCCGGGTGCGTTGTGCCCGCGCATGAAGAAGTAGACCGACACCAGCACCGCCAGCGGCAGCAGGAGACGCACCAGCACGGCCGGCACCATCAGGTAGCCCACGGCCGTGTCCCTGGCGAGGCGCGGGTTCAGCAGGTCGCTGCTTCCGTCATCGGCCTGCGCGCGCTGCTGCGCCGGCAGGGCCATCGATTCGCGGGCGGGCCGGAAGCGGCGCAGCAACGCGTAGACCGTGAGCGCCACCACCCCGAGCACGGTGATTTCGCCGAAGGTGTCGAAGCCGCGGAAGTCGACCAGCATCACATTGACCACGTTGGTGCCGCCGCCCTCGGCGAGCGCGTGTTCGAGAAAGAAGGGCGAGATGCTTTGCGGAAACGGGCGCGTCATCATCAGCCACGCCAGCGCCGACATGCCGCCGCCGACGGCCGCCGCCACCAGCAGGTCGCGTCCGCGCCGACCCCAGGGGCGCAGCCTGGCGCGGGCTGGCTGGATCACGTCCTTGCTGCGCATCGGCAGCCAGCGCAGGCCCAGCAGGATCAGCACCGTGGTCACGGCCTCCACCACGAGCTGCGTCAGCGCAAGGTCGGGCGCCGAGAACCAGATGTAGGTCACGCAACACACCAGCCCGGCGCCCGAGGCCAGCATCAGCGCGGCCAGGCGATGGAACTTGGCTTGCCACGCCGCCGCCAGCGCGCAGACACCGCCGATGAGCCAGGTCATTGCGAACATCGGCGAAAAGGGCAGCAGCTCCCGCGTGCCGCGAGCGACAGGCGCCGTCCACAGCGAAGCCGCGGCGCCCGCCGCTGCCACCGCGATCAAGAGCAGCAGCTGCGACTGCATGCGCCGCGTGCCCAGCAGGCGGCGGCTGCGCCGGCCGGCCTCGCTGAGCTGCGCGAGCAGGTGCTCGAAGATGGCCTGGCCGTCGAAGCGGTGCAGCAGCGGCGTGTGTTCGAGCTGGCCCTGCGCGCGGCGGCGGCGCTGCGACAGGTAGAGCACCATGCCGCCGGCCAGCGCCACGAAGCTCATCGCCAGCGGCAGGTTGAAGCCGTGCCACACGGCCAGGCTGTATTCCGGCAGCACGCCGCCGACCACCGGCATGGCGGCAGCCGCCAGCAGCGGGCCGATGGACCAGGCCGGCGCCACGCCCACCACCAGGCAGACCAGCACCAGCAGCTCGACCGGCACGCGCATCCAGTGCGGCGGCTCGTGCGGCTGCCGCGGCACGTCGGGCCCGCAGGGCGGCCCGAAGAACACATCGAACACGAAGCGCGCCGAATAGGCCACGCTGAAGATGCCTGCAACGGTGGCAATGACGGGAAGACTCAGGTTGACCCAAGGCGTTGCCTGGATGAACACCGTCTCGGCGAAGAACATCTCCTTCGAGAGAAAGCCGTTGAGCAGCGGCACGCCGGCCATCGATGCGCTTGCGATGATCGCCAGCGTGCCCGTGATCGGCATCAGCCGCAGCAGGCCGCTGAGCTTGCGGATGTCGCGCGTGCCGCTCTCGTGGTCGATGATGCCGGCGGCCATGAAGAGCGATGCCTTGAAGGTCGCGTGATTGATGATGTGGAACACGGCCGCCACCGCCGCCAGCGGGCTGTTCAGGCCCAGCAGCAGCGTGATGAGCCCGAGGTGCGAGACGGTCGAATAGGCCAGCAAGGCCTTCAGGTCGCGCTGGAACATCGCGACGAAGCCGCCCAGCAGCAGCGTGATCGCGCCCGCGCCGCCCACCAGCCAGAACCACTGCTCGGTGCCCGACAGCACCGGCCACAGCCGCGCCATCAGGAACACGCCGAGCTTCACCATGGTGGCCGAATGCAGGTAGGCCGAGACCGGCGTGGGCGCTGCCATGGCGCGCGGCAGCCAGAAGTGGAACGGGAACTGCGCGCTCTTGGTGAAGGCGCCGAGCAGTATCAGCACCAGCGCCGTGGGATAGAGCGCATGCGCGCGGATCTCGTCGCCCGAGGCGAGCACCACGTCGAGCTCGTAGCTGCCCGCGATGCGGCCCAGCACCAGCACGCCCGCCAGCAGGCAGAGCCCGCCGGCGCCGGTGACGGTGAGCGCCATGCGCGCGCCGCGCCGCGCGTCACGGCGGTGATGCCAGTAGCCGATCAGCAGGAAGGAGAACAGGCTGGTGAGCTCCCAGAACAGCACCAGCTGGATCAGGTTGCCCGAGAGCACCACGCCCGTCATCGCGCCCATGAACGCGAGAAAGAAAGAGAAGAAGCGCGGCACCGGGTCGGACGCCGACATGTAGTAGCGCGCATAGAGCACCACCAGCGCGCCGATGCCGAGCACCAGCATGCAGAACAGCCATGCGAAGCCGTCCATGCGGAACACGAGGTTGAGGCCGAGCTCCGGCAGCCACTCGATTTCCTGGCGCAGCACGTTGCCGCGCGCGATCTGGGGGAAGAACCATGCGGTCTGCACCGCGCAGCCCAGTGCGACGAGCCCCGCCAGTGTCGACTCCCGATTGCGCGCGTTCGACGGCATCAACGCGGCCAGCACGCTGGCAACAAAGGGGAGTGCGACGAGAAAGACCAGGGGCATTGCGGCCGATTCTATCGACCGGTCCCCTGGAAAATCCTCTTGGAAACCCGTGAAGATCGACGGCCTTGCGGCCTGGCGATGGATCGATCAGGCGGCCAGCGCCTGCACGCTGCGTATGCCCAGCCAGGTCAGGAACAGCGATCCGCCAAGGTGGGCCGTTGCGGTGAGCAGCGCCACGCCCGGCCGGCCTTCGAGGAGCATGGTCACGACCTCGGCCGAGAAGCTCGAGAAGGTCGTCAGGCCGCCGAGAAAGCCCGTGACCAGCGCGAGCCGCCAGGCCGGATCGAGGTCGGGCAGCAGATGGAACGAGGCAATGGCCGCGCCGATGAGGTAGCCCCCGATCAGGTTGGCGGCCAGCGTGCCCCAGGGCATGAGCCCGCTGGCGCCAAACCAGAGCGCGAGGCCCCAGCGCGCCAGCGCGCCCACGGAGGCACCCATGCAGATGGCAAGAATCGGAAGCAGCATGGGCCTATTGTCGGGGAACGCGTGGCGGCATTCAGGGCGCCATCTGCTGCGGCAGCCAGGTGACCAGCTGCGGCACGAAGTAGATGATGAGCACGGCCGCCACCATCAGGAAGAACATCGGCAGCGTGACGCGGGCGATGTAGAGCAGGTCTTTCCCGGTCATGCCCTGCAGCACGAACAGGTTGAAGCCCACGGGCGGCGTGATCTGCGCCATCTCGACCACCAGCACGATGAAGATGCCGAACCAGATCGGGTCGATGCCGGCGGCGGTGACCGTCGGCATGATGACGCCCATGGTGAGCACCACCATCGAGATGCCGTCGAGGAAGCAGCCCAGCACCACGTAGAACGCCGCGAGCATCAGGATCAGCTGGAACTTCGAGAGCCCGAGCGAGCCGATCCATTCAGCCAGGTGGCGCGGCAGCCCGATGTAGCCCATGGCAAGCGTGAGGAAGGCCGCGCCCGCGAGGATCAGCGCCATCATGCAGTACAGCCGCGTGGCGCCGAGCAGCGCTTCCTTGAAGCTGTGCCAGTTCAAGGAGCCCTGCGCGCCCGAGATGACCATGGCGCCGACCACGCCCACGGCGGCCGCTTCGGTGGCGGTGGCAATGCCCGCGTAGATGGAGCCGAGTACCGACAGGATCAGCAGCGCGACCGGGATCAGCGACATCGACGCCTTGAGCTTCTCCATGAAAGGCAGCTTGGCGTCGGCCGGCGGCACGCGGTCGGGATGGCGCAGCGCCCAGAACACGATGTAGCCCGAGAACAGCAGCGCAAGCATGATGCCCGGGATCACGCCCGCAATGAACAGCCGGGCGATCGACACGTCCGCGCTCACGCCATAGACGATCATGATGATCGAAGGCGGGATCAGGAGGCCCAGCGTACCGGCCCCGGCGAGCGTGCCGATGACCATGTCGTCCGGGTAGCCGCGCCGCTTCAGTTCGGGCAGGCTCATCTTGCCGATGGTGGCGCAGGTGGCGGCGCTCGAGCCCGACACCGCCGCGAACACGGCGCAGCCCACCACGTTGGTGTGCAGCAGCCGCCCCGGCAGGCTTTGCATCCAGGGCGCGAGGCCCTTGAACATGTCCTGCGAGAGCCGCGTGCGGAACAGGATCTCGCCCATCCAGATGAACAGCGGCAGCGCGGTGAGCGTCCAGCTCGAGGCCGAGCCCCAGATGGTCACGGCCATGGCATCGCCCGCGGGGCGGGACGAGAAGATCTGCATGGCGATCCACGCCACGCCGGAGAGCGTGAGGCCGATCCACACGCCGCTGCCCAGGATCAGGAACAGCGCGGCAATCAGCAGGCCCGCAACGGCAATGTCACTCATGGCGCAATGCCTCCGTCTCGACCGGCCTGGCAGGTCTTCCGCGCCACTCGATCACGAACTCGTCGAAGGCTGCGATGGCGAACACCAGCGCGCCCACGGCCATCGAGAGCTGCGGCAGCCACAGGGGGGTGGCGTCGTTGCCGGTGGAGATGTCGTGGAAGTCGTGCGACTGGAACACCAGCCGCGCGCTGTACCCGGCGAACAGCGCCGCGAGCAGGGCGCCCGCGCCCATCGCCCAGCGCTCCAGCCAGCGCTGCGCCGCGGGCGGCAGGTTCTGCAGCACCAGGGTCACGCGAATGTGCTCGCCGCGCTTGAGCGTGTGCGCGAGCGCAAGAAAACCTGCACCGGCCATCAGGTAGCCGGCATAGGCATCGATGCCCGGAAGATTGAAATGGAGCTGCCGCCCGATGATGGAGAGCAGCACCATCACCAGCAGGCCGATCATGAAAAGCGCCGCCAGGGCGGCGGCGCTGTCGTAGAGAAAATCAAGCGTCTTTCGCATCGGAGGCTGTTCGGTGCTGCGTCACATCTTCTTGTATGCGTCGACCACCGCCTGGCCGTCGGGGCCGGCCTTTTCGAGCCATTCCTTGATCATGGTGTCGCCGACCTTCTTCATGTCGGCCTTCAGTGCGGCGGAAGGCACATGCACCGTCATGCCGTTCTTCTTGAGCAGGTCCAGGTACTCGACGTTCTTCTTCTTCGAAAGGTCCCAGCCGCGCTTCTCCGCATCGGCGGCGGCCTTCAGCACGGCGTCCTGCGTGGGCTTGTCGAGCGCGTCGAAGGCCTTCTTGTTCATGAGCACCGCATTCTTGGGCAGCCAGGCCTGCGTGTCGTAGAAGTTCTTGATGTACTCGTAGGTCTTGGTGTCGTAGCCGGTGGAGCCGGACGACATGTACGACTCGATCACGCCAGTGGCCATGGCCTGCGACAGCTCGGCCTGCTGCACCGTGACCGGCTGTGCGCCGACCAGTTCCCCGATGCGCGCGGTGGCGGGGCTGTAGGCGCGCCACTTCACGCCCTTGAGGTCGGCGGCCGAAGCGATCTCCTTCTTCACGAAGATGCCCTGCGGCGGCCAGGCCACCGTGTAGAGCAGCACGATGCCCTGTTCGGCCAGCTTCTTTTCGAGCGCGGGCTTCTGCGCCTGGTAGAGCTTCCAGGCCGCGTCGTAGCTGTCGGCGAGGAAGGGGATGCCGTCGGCGCCGAACATCTGCCATTCGTTCTGGTAGTTGACCAGCAGGATCTCGCCGAGCTGCGCCTGGCCGCCCTGCACCGCACGCTTGATTTCAGGCGCCTTGAACAGCGAGGCGTTGGAATGCACGGTGATCTTGAGCTTGCCGCCGCTGCCCTTGTCGACGTCGCTGGCGAACTGCGTGATGTTCTCGGTGTGGAAGTTGGTCGCCGGGTAGGCGGTGGGCAGGTCCCACTTGGTTTGCGCGAAGGCTGCGGCGCCGAGGGTGAGGCCAGCCAGGGCAATGCCGAACTTGTGATTCATTGAGCGCTCCGGAACGTATGAAAGTGAAAACGAACGCGAGCATACGTGCAAATTCCGGGCCACTTCTGAGGCATTTCCCTGCCACGCGGCTTGCACAGCGGCCTGCTTTCCTGCTGCGGCGCAAACGAAAAAGCCGCCTTCACGGCGGCTTTGACTGCGGGGTTGCGGCGGACCCCGGAGGCGATTCGATCAGGGCTTGCCGGGCTTGGCATCGGCAGCGGCGGCCTTGGGCGCCTTGGCGACCTTGTCTGCCTTCGGAGCAGCAGGTGCCGCTGCCTGGCCGCCGAAGGCCTTGCCATTGACCGTGAGCCCTTCGGCCGACAGCTTCTCGGCCTTCTTTTCCTTCACGCCCTTGACGCGCTGCATGAGGTCGGCCCAGTCCTTGAACTCGCTTTCCTTGCGCGCGTCGAGGATGCGCTTGGACATTGCGGGGCCGACGCCCTTGATGCCGTCGAGATCGGCAGCCGTGCCCTTGTTGGCGTCGACGGCGGCGAAAGAGGCAACAGCGAACAGCATGGCCATCACGGCCAGGATTTTCTTCAGCATGATTTCAAACTCCCTGATTTGTTGATACGACGGTGCGCCGGCGGAAGACGCCGGCTCGCGTTCAACGGTTCGGGGAAAGGAGCGTTGACGGCTCGGCGCCCCGCAGGGGCCGCGTTCACCATTGTTCCGAAAGGTGTTCGGAACGTTGCTCAGAGCTCTTCGACGCGGCGCGGGGGATAGCTGTCCCAGGCCTGGCATCCGGGGCAATGCCAGAAGTGCTGGTGCGCTTCGAAGCCGCATGCGGCGCAGCGATAGCGCATCAGCGGCCGCGTGGCCTGGTCGAGCGCGCGCTGCACCTGCGGGTGGAACTGCTCGTGCTCGAAGCGCTCGCCGGCAAGCCAGCGCGAAGCGGCAACCAGCGAGGGCTGCTGGGCAAGGTGAGCGATGTAGCCGTCGCGCGGGGCGAGCGGCTGGCCATCGGCCGCCGGAGTCGCGCTGGCCGGCGAGCCGCCGAGCGCGATCAGGGCTTCGAGCACATCGATCGACGGCGATTCGGCATAGCGCCGCTGCAGCAGCGCGAGCGCTTCGCCCTCGCGGTGGGCCGCCACGGCGGCCTGTTGCAGTGCCGCGGCATACAACGGCAGGGCGAGCGGGGCGGTGTCGCTCAGGGCGACAAGGGTGTCGAAGGCCTTGATGCCGTCGCCGTTGCGCAACTGCAGCGTGGCGGAATCGATGGCGGGGCGGGGCGCCTGCGGGGCCAGCGCCATCGCCTCGGAGAGCAGCCGGGCGGCCGCGGCCAGGTCGCCGGCCGCCACTTGTTCGGATGCCTGCTCGCAGAGATGGTGGGCTCGGCGCGTGCTGTAGCTGGCCTGGTCGGATTCGTCGAGCTTCTGTGCCACGGCGGCAGCCTGGGCCCATTCGCGCGAACGCTCGTAGATGGCCAGGAGCGAAAGCCGCGCCTCGTTCTCGTAGCGCGTGCCCTCGAGTTTTTGCAGCGCGGCTTCGGCCCGATCGAGCAGCCCGGCGCGCAGGAAATCCTGTGCCAGCGCATGCTGGGCGCGTTCGCGGTCGCTGCGGCTCAGGTCGCCGCGGCCAAGCAGATGCTCATGCACGCGCACTGCGCGCTGGTATTCGCCGCGCCGGCGAAACAGGTTGCCCAGGGCGAAGTGCAATTCCTGCGTGTCGGGATCGTTCTGCACGGCCTCGATGAAGGCATCGATGGCCTGGTCCTGCTGCTCGTTGAGAAGAAAATTGAGGCCGCGGAAATACGCCTTGGGAGCTTGCCGGTTCTCGAGCTTGAGCTGCCGGATGTCGAAGCGCGAGGCAAGCCAGCCCAGCACGAAGGCGACGGGCAGGCTGATCAGCAGCCAGCTGGGATCAAAGTCCATGTTGGCGTACGGTGGGGAGGTCGGTGGCGGAAATGGACGACGGCTCGGCTGCCGCAGCGGGTGCGGCCTGGCCGGGTGCAGTGGCTTCGTCGCCGCGCGTGGCCGGAAGCTGCGCCGCCGCCGCACGGTGCTTCCACCATCCGGGCAGCATGCCGAACGCACCCACCACCAGGCCACCGGCAAAAGCCGCGAGCACGACGAGCACCAGGGGCGCGCGCCAATTCGTGCCGAAGAAGAAATAGACGGTCGCGTCGTGCTGGTTGTTCAGCGCGAAAGCAAAAAGCGTAAAAAAAATGGCTGCCTTGAGCAGCCACAGGAGGTATTTCATAGCCGTTCCCGTTGCCGGGAGCATTCTACGTTTGCATCCATGCGATCGATCAGGCCTTGCGGCCCTTGGCTTCCTTGGCGTCGAGCTCGGCGGTCTTGGCATCGACGGCTTCGCGCAATGCCTTGCCGGGCTTGAAGTGCGGCACCCGCTTTTCGGGGATCTGAACGCTCTCGCCCGAACGCGGGTTGCGGCCGATGCGCGGCGGACGCCGGTTGACCGAGAAGCTGCCGAAACCGCGGATCTCGATGCGGTGCCCGCGCACCAGCGCGTCGCTCATCGCGTCGAGGATGGTCTTGACGGCGTATTCGGCATCGCGGTGCGTCAGCTGCGCGAAGCGCGCTGCGAGTTCTTCGACGAGGTCAGAGCGGGTCATAGGCCAAACAAAACGTGGACGAAAAAAAAGACAGAGCGGCCCCAGGGCCTGCTCTGTCTTCGGACTCAGCTTACTTGCTGTCGTTGTTGTCGAGCTTGGCGCGCAGCAGGGCGCCCAGGCTGGTCGTGCCCGCGTTTTCGCGTGCCGACTGCTGGCTCAGGTTGGCCATGGCGCCTTGTTCGTCGACCATGTCCTTCTGCTTGATCGACAGCTGGATGTTGCGGGTCTTGCGATCCACATTCACGACGATGGCGGTGACTTCGTCGCCTTCCTTCAGCACGTTGCGGGCATCTTCCACGCGGTCGCGCGAGATTTCCGAAGCACGCAGGTAGCCGATGATGTCTTCGCCGAGGTCGATTTCAGCGCCGCGGGCGTCCACGGTCTTGACCTTGCCGGTCACGATCTGGCCCTTGTCGTTCACGGTGGTGAACGTGGTGAACGGGTCGCTGTCGAGCTGCTTGATGCCCAGGCTGATGCGCTCGCGGTCCACGTCCACGGCCAGCACGATCGCTTCGACTTCCTGGCCCTTCTTGTAGTTGCGAACGGCGGTTTCGCCGGTTTCGTTCCACGAGAGGTCCGAGAGGTGAACCAGGCCGTCGATGCCGGCAGCCAGACCCACGAACACGCCGAAGTCGGTGATCGACTTGATCGGGCCCTTGACGCGGTCGCCGCGCTTGGTGTTCTGCGCGAACTCTTGCCACGGGTTGGCCTTGCACTGCTTCATGCCCAGGCTGATGCGGCGCTTGTCTTCGTCGATTTCGAGGACCATGACTTCGACTTCGTCGCCCAGCGAGACGATCTTGTTCGGAGCGATGTTCTTGTTGGTCCAGTCCATTTCGGAGACGTGCACCAGGCCTTCGATGCCGGGTTCGAGTTCGACGAACGCGCCGTAGTCGGCAATGTTCGTGACCTTGCCGAACAGGCGGGTCGATTGCGGGTAGCGGCGCGAAACGCCCATCCACGGGTCGTCACCCATTTGCTTCAGACCCAGCGAGACACGGTTCTTTTCGGTGTCGAACTTGAGGATCTTGGCGGTGATTTCCTGGCCGGCCTGAACGACTTCGCTCGGGTGGCGGACACGGCGCCATGCCATGTCGGTGATGTGCAGCAGGCCGTCGATGCCGCCGAGGTCCACGAACGCACCGTATTCGGTGATGTTCTTGACCACGCCGCGGACAACAGCGCCTTCCTTCAGGGTTTCCATCAGCTTGGCGCGTTCTTCGCCCATGCTGGCTTCGACCACGGCGCGGCGCGACAGCACGACGTTGTTGCGCTTGCGGTCGAGCTTGATGACCTTGAATTCGAGGGTCTTGTTCTCGTACGGGGTCAGGTCCTTGATCGGACGCGTGTCGATCAGCGAGCCCGGCAGGAATGCGCGGATGCCGTTGACGAGCACGGTGAGGCCGCCCTTGACCTTGCCGCTGGTGGTGCCGGTGACGAAGTCGCCCGATTCCAGGGCCTTCTCGAGTGCGAGCCACGAAGCCAGACGCTTGGCGGTGTCGCGCGAGAGGATGGTGTCGCCGTAGCCGTTTTCAACGCTGCCGATGGCAACGGAAACGAAATCGCCGGCCTGGACTTCGAGTTCGCCCTTGTCGTTCTTGAACTCCTCGATCGGCACGTACGCTTCGGACTTGAGGCCGGCGTTGACCACCACGTGGTTGTGTTCGACGCGCACGACTTCGGCCGTGATGACCTCGCCGGTGCGCATTTCGGAACGCTTCAGGGACTCTTCGAATAGGTCGGCAAAAGATTCAGACATTGATGGTTCCTTCCGTCATGCAGGGTTGGCAGGCGCTCATGCGAAATTGCGTGCGGCTGCTGTGGGTCTGGAGACGGCGGTTTTGTGGGCGTGAGCCCGGGTTGGTTGAACAACCAGCAGGCCGGTGCGCTGTCGCGCGAGAGGAGCCTGCCGGAGCGGTATGCGCCTTGGGATATTCCGTCGGGCGCCAACCTCTCAAGCGGACTTGAAAGGCTGTACTTCTTGCCACCAGTTCAACACTTGGTCGATCGATTGCTCGATGGACAGCTGGGAGTTGTCTAGGTGGCGAGCGTCTTGCGCCGGCTTCAGAGGGGCGACGCTACGGGAAGAGTCCCGTGCATCGCGTGCTTCCAGGTCGGTGCGAAGACTGTCGAGTGTAGTCGAAATACCCTTTGAAATCAACTGCTTATGCCGGCGTTCCGCCCTCTGGGCGGCGCTGGCTGTGAGGAAGACCTTGAGCGCCGCGTCGGGGAAGATCACGGTGCCCATGTCGCGGCCGTCGGCCACCAGGCCCGGGAGCTGCCGAAAGCGCTGCTGCAGGGCCAGAAGCGCCGCTCGCACCGCGGGAAGCGTGGAGACGCGGGAGGCGTCCATGCCGGCGGCTTCGCTGCGGATTTCGTCGCTGACGTCCTCGCCGGCCAACAGGACCTTGCCTTCGGTGAAATACAGCGGCAGGGCCGCCGCCAGGGCGGCTATCTGCGCCTCGTGCTGCGGGTCGGCGCCGAGTCCGGCGCGCCGCATGGCGAGGCCGGTCACGCGGTAGAGAGAACCCGAATCGAGGTAGTGGTAGCCGAGCAGGCGGGCCACTTCGGCCGCGAGCGTGCCCTTGCCCGAGGCGGTGGGGCCGTCGATGCAGATCACCGGGACTTCGAAGGCCTCGGCCACCGAGAACAGGGTTTCGAAGTAGTCCGGGAAGGTCTTGGCGACGCAGTGGGGCTCGAGGATGCGCACCGGCACCCGGGCCGGATTGAACGCCGCGAGCGAGAAGCACATGGCCACGCGATGGTCGTCGTAGGTGCGGATGCTTGCCGCCTGCCAGTCGGCGGGTGCCAGCGGATGCACGCGGATGAAGTCGGGGCCGGCTTCGACGGTGGCGCCGAGCTTTCGCAGCTCGTTGGCCATGGCGTCGATGCGGTCGGTTTCCTTGACGCGCCAGCTGGCGATGTTGCGCAAGGTGCTCGGGCCGTCGGCGTAGAGCGCCATCACGGCGAGCGTCATGGCGGCGTCGGGGATGTGGTTGGCGTCGAGGTCGATGGCCTTGAGCGGCCAAGCGCCGCGGCGCACTTCGAGCCAGTTCGGCCCGCTGTCGACCTGCGCGCCCATTTGCCGCGCCGCGTCGATGAAGCGGATGTCGCCCTGGATCGAGTCGGCGCCCACGCCCTCGATGCGGATGCCGTTCTGGCCCGCGATGCCCGTCGCCATGGCGCCCAGTGCGATGAAATAGCTGGCGGAGGAGGCATCCGCCTCGACGTGGATGTCGCCCGGCGAGCTGTAGCGGCTGCCGGCCGGGATGGTGAAGCGCTCCCAGCCCTCTCGCCGCACGGCGATGCCGAAGCGCGCCAGCAGGTTCAGCGTGATCTCGATGTAGGGTTTGGAGATCAGCTCGCCGACCACTTCGATCGCAATGTCCCGCTCTGCAGCCAACGGCAACGCCAGCAGCAGCGCCGTCAGGAATTGGCTCGAGACGTCGCCGCGCACGCGGATCGGTGCATCGAGCACCAGTGCGCTGTGATCGACCGGGCGGATGCGCAGCGGCGGATAACCCGGATTGCCGAGGTAGTCGATGCGGCAGCCGAGCTGCGTCAGCGCATCGACCAGATCGCCGATCGGCCGCTCGTGCATGCGCGGCACGCCGCTCAGTTCGAAGTCGCCGCCGAGCAGCGACAGCGCGGCGGTCAGCGGACGCATCGCGGTGCCGGCATTGCCAAGAAAAAGCGGCAGCAACGGCGCCTTGGACTTCAGCTGGCCGCCGATGCCGGTGATGCGCAGCGTACTGCCCGCCGCATCGATGCCGCAGCCGAGCGCACGCAGCGCATCGAGCATCACGCGGGTGTCGTCGGAGTCGAGCAGGTCGTGGACCGTGGTGGTTCCGCTCGCCAGGGCGGCCAGCAGCAGCACCCGGTTCGAAATGCTCTTGGAACCCGGCAGCCGCACGGTGCCCGAAGCCCCGGCCATCGCAGGAATGTCGAGGAATGCCGTCGAGAACATGTCAGGAGTCCTGGGTCGCGTCGGTGTTGGGCTGCCAGGCGGCGCGGACCTTGCTGGCGGCGGCAATCGAATGCTCCAGCGCCTGGGCATCGACGGCCGTCATCAGCGCTTCGAGGTCGAGCAGCGCCTTGCGGAATGCCTGCGATTGCAGCAGCACCTGCTCGCGGTTGGCGAGCAGCACGTCGCGCCACATGACCGGGTCGCTGGCCGCGATGCGCGAAAAGTCGCGAAATCCGGGCCCTGCCAGGCGGAGGAACTGATCGCCCTGCGGTTGCGCGATGAGCGCGTTGACATAGGCAAAGGCCAACAGGTGCGGCAGATGGCTCACGGCCGCGAAGGCGCTGTCGTGCTCCTCGTGGGTCATGGTGACCACGTGGGCGCCAATGCCGCTCCAGACCTGCGAGGCGCGCTGCACGTTGGAGCGCAGCGTGGCCTTGACCGGGGTCAGCACGACCTTGCGACCGGTGTAGAGCGAAGCCTCGGCATGCTCGATGCCGGACACTTCCTTGCCGGCGATCGGATGGGCCGGAACGAAGTTCGCGAACTGGTTCTGCAGGCCGTGGCGTGCGGCTTCGATCACGTCGCCCTTGGTCGAGCCCACGTCCATCACCAGCGTGTCGTTCGAAATGCCGTGGCGAATGGCCTTGAAGGTGGCTTCCGAGGCCGCCACCGGCACCGCCAGCAGCACCAGGTCGGAGCCCGAGACCGCCAGCAGCGCGGAAGGCGCCACCACGTCGATCACGCCGAGCTGGCGCGCCCGCTCTGTGGTGGAGGGCGACTTGCTATAGCCGACCACGCGTTTCACCAGCTTCGCGCGCTTGAGCGCAAGCGCGAAGGAGCCGCCCATGAGGCCGCAGCCGATCAATCCCAATTGCTCGAACATGGTGCTTGTCCGGCTCAGGCTTTGACGGGGTAGGCGCCAAGCACCTTGTAGAAGGCGCAGAGGCCGCGCAGCTCGGCCAGCGCCGCAGCCACGTTGGGCTGCGAGGGATGGCCGTCCAGGTCGATGTAGAAGTAGTACTCCCACTGGCCGGTGCGCGCGGGCCGCGACTCGAACCGGGTCATGGACACGTTGTTGACCTTCAGCGGCACCAGCAGGTCGTGCACCGCGCCGGGGCGGTTCGGCACGGAGACGATCAGGCTCGTGCAGTCGCGTCCCGAGGCCGGCGGCATCGCCAGCGTCTGGGGCAGGCAGATCACGGAGAAGCGGGTGCGGTTGTACGAATCGTCCTGGATCGCGTGCGCAACGATGTGCAGGCCGAAGCGCGTGGCGGCGCGCTCGCCGGCCAGCCCGGCCCAGGCCGGGTTGGTGGCCGCGAGCCGCGCGCCTTCGGCGTTGCTCGAAACGGCGCGCCGCTCGGCGTTGGGCAAGTGCTTGGACAGCCAGGTCTGGCACTGCGCCAGCGCTTGCGGATGGGCCAGCACGGCCTCGATGCCTTCGAGCGTGTTGCTGCTGCGCAGCAGATGGTGGCGCACCAGCAGGCTGACCTCGCCGACCACATGGGTGGGCGAATGCAGGAACAGGTCGAGCGAACGCGTGACCACGCCTTCGGTCGAGTTTTCGACGCCCACCACGCCGTACTGGGCGCTGCCGGCCGCCGTGGCGTGAAACACCTCGTCGAAGCTGGCGCAGTAGATCAGGTCGGCGGCACCGCCGAAATATTCGATGGCGGCCTGTTCGCAGAAAGTGCCCTCGGGGCCCAGCACGGCGACGCGCTGCGGCGATTCGAGCGCCAGGCAAGCCGACATGATCTCGCGCCAGATGGCCGCCACATGCAGGTCCTTGAGCGGGCCCGCATTGCTCTTTTGCATCTTCTCGATGACTTGCGCCACGCGGTCGGGGCGGAAATACGGGGTGCCTTCGCGCTTCTTGACCTCGCCGACCAGCTCTGCCACGTGGGCCCGCTCATTGAGCAGGCTGAGCAGTTGCTGGTCGAGCGAATCGATCTGCACGCGCAGACCGGCAAGGCTTTCGGAGTTGTCGGGAGAGGAGGGCGGTGTTGGAGCGGAGGCGGTCATCGGTGCGAGCAGCTGGGCATGCGCCTAGGCATGCGATCGCTCGAATTCTCGCATGTAGCTCACAAGTGCCCGTACGCCTTCCAGCGGCATGGCGTTGTAGATGCTCGCGCGCATGCCGCCCACCGATTTGTGGCCCTTGAGCTGCAGCAGGCCGGCCTTGCGTGCGCCGGCCAGGAAGGCGTCGTTGCGGCTCTCGTCCGCCAGGAAGAACGGCACGTTCATGCGCGAACGGCAGCCCGGATCGATCTTGTTGAGATAGAACGAAGAGGCGTCGATGAAGTCGTACAGCAGCCCGGCCTTGGCAATGTTGCGCTGTTCCATCGCGGCCACGCCGGTGAGCGTGCCTTCGGTCTGCTGCAGCAGCCACTGGAACGTCAGCCCTGCCATATAGATACCCCAGGTCGGCGGGGTGTTGTACATGGACTTGTTGTCGGCCACGATCTTGTAGTTGAACGCGCTGGGGCAGATATCGAGCGCATGTCCGAGCAGGTCGTCCCGCACGATCACCAGGGTGAGTCCGGCCGGCCCGAGGTTCTTCTGCGCCCCGCCGAACGCCAGGCCGACGCGGCGCCAGTCGACGCTGCGCGAGGCCACGTGCGACGAAAAGTCGATGACGAGCGGTGCATTGCAGCCAAGGGCCGCAAGGTCGGGCAATTGCTGGAATTCGATGCCGTTGATGGTCTCGTTGGTGCACAGGTGCACGTACGAGGCGCCCTGGGTCAGTTGCCAGGTCGAGGGATCGGGCAGCCGCGTGTGATGGTCGCCGGCATTGCTTGCGGCGATGTTCGCAGTGCAATAGCGCTGCGCTTCCTTTTGCGACTTGATGCTCCAGCTGCCGGTGATGACGAAGTCGGCGGCGGTGCCGCGCGACAGGTTCATCGGCACGATGGCGTTCTCACCGAGGCCGCCACCCTGCATGAAGAGGATGTGGAAATGCTCGGGCACAGCCAGCAGCGTGCGGATGTCGGCTTCGGCCCGGGTGCAGATGGCGCCGAATTCCTTGCCGCGATGGCTCATTTCCATCACGCTCATTCCGCTGCCCTGCCAGTCGAGCATTTCGGAGGCGGCGCGTTGCAGCACCGCCTCCGGCATGGCGGCCGGACCGGCGGAAAAGTTGTACGGGCGCGTGCCGGCCGGCTGGGGCTGCTGCTGCTGAGTCACGTCACTTCTTGGCGGGAGCCTTGGCCGGTGCCTTGGCGGGAGCGGCGCCTTGCGAGCCGCCGGTCGGAGCGCCAAGGGCCTTGGCCACGTTCTCGTCGAGCGCGCGCATCTTCGGCTCGATGGTGGCGCGCGTGTCGCTCACGAGCTTCTCGGTCAGCGCGGTCTGCATCTTCGGATTGAGGTCCTGGTACTTCTTGCTGAGCGGCGAGTTGATCCAGGCCAGCAGCTGCTTGAGTTCGTCTTCGCTGAAGTTCTGCTCGAGCAGCGGGGTCAGGGCGCCGGGCGCCAGCTGCACGGCCTTGTCGCGCACGATCGGGTAGGCGTCGTCGAAGTACTTCTTGAGCTCGGCGTCGGCAGCCTTGGCGGCCGATTCGCGCTTGGCTTCGGGCACCTGGGTCTGCAGATACTGCGAGCCTGCCTGCGCGATTGGAGCGCTCGATTGCTCGACCAGGCCGCGGGCCAGCGACTCGATGCCGGGGCGCTGCACATCGATGAACTGCTTGATGAGCGCGGCCTTGTCCTGGGCCATGGCGGCCATCGAGCTGCCGGCCAGGGCGACGGTCAGAAGTGCGAGCTTGAATTTTTTCACTGAGGGTTCTCCGTTGAAGATGAGGGAATATCGTCCGCGCCAGGCTCAATTTCGCCGTTGGCGTCGTTTTCGACGATACGTTGTAGTCCGCTGAGTTTGGCGCCTTCGTCGAGCCCGATCAGCGTAACGCCTTGCGTTGCGCGACCCAGTTCACGAATTTCGGCTACCCGGGTGCGCACAAGCACGCCCTTGTCGGTGATGAGCATGATCTCATCGTCCGCATGCACGAGGGTGGCGGCAACGACCTTGCCGTTGCGCTCACTCTGTTGAATCGCAATCATGCCTTTGGTTCCGCGGCCGTGACGCGTGTACTCGGTAATGCTTGTACGCTTTCCGTAACCGTTTTCGGTGGCGGTGAGCACGCTTTGCTGCTCGTCCTCGGCCACCAGCATGGCGATCACGCCTTGTCCCGGGTCGAGCGACATGCCGCGCACGCCGCGTGCATTGCGGCCCAGCGGACGCACGTCTTCCTCGTCGAAGCGCACCGCCTTGCCGCCGTCGCTGAAGAGCATCACGTCGTGCTTGCCGTCGGTGAGGGCGGCGCCGATGAGGTAGTCGCCCTCGTCGAGGTTCACCGCGATGATGCCGCCCTTGCGCGGGTTGTTGAATTCGTCGAGGGTGGTCTTCTTGACCGTGCCCATCGAGGTGGCCATGAACACGTACTGGTCGGCCGGGAAGTTGCGCTTCTCGCCGGTCAGGGCGAGCGCCACGTTGATCTTTTCGCCTTCCTGCAGCGGAAACATGTTGACGATGGGGCGGCCGCGCGACCCGCGCGAGCCCGCCGGCACTTCCCATACCTTGAGCCAGTACAGCCGGCCGCGGTTGGAGAAGCACAGGATGTAGTCGTGCGTGTTGGCAATGAAGAGCTGATCGATCCAGTCGTCTTCCTTGGTGACGGTTGCCTGCTTGCCGCGCCCGCCGCGCTTCTGCGCGCGGTATTCGCCCAGCGGCTGGCTCTTGATGTAGCCGCTGTGCGAGAGCGTGACCACCATGTCGGTCGGCGTGATCAGGTCTTCGGTCGACAGGTCGAAGGCGCTGTGCTCGACCAGGCTGCGGCGTGCGCCGAGCTTGCTCTGGCCGAACTCCTGCCGGATGGTGCCGAGTTCGTCGCCGATGATGACCGACACGCGCTCCGGCTTGGACAGGATGTCGAGCAGGTCGTCGATCTCGGCCATGACCTCCTTGTACTCGGCAACGATCTTGTCCTGCTCGAGGCCGGTCAGGCGCTGCAGGCGCATCTGCAGGATTTCCTGGGCCTGCGTCTCCGACAGGCGGTAGAGGCCGTCCGAACCCATGCCGAACTCGCGTTCGAGGCCCTCTGGGCGGTAGTCGTCGGCATTGACCACCCCGCCGTCGGCGCGCGAACGCGTCAGCATCTCGCGCACCAGCTTGCTGTCCCAGCTGCGGGTCATCAGCTCGGCCTTGGCGACCGGCGGCGTCGGGGCGTTGCGGATGATCGAGATGAATTCGTCGATGTTGGCCAGCGCCACCGCCAGGCCTTCGAGCACGTGGCCGCGTTCGCGGGCCTTGCGCAGCGTGAAGACGGTGCGGCGCGTGACCACTTCACGGCGGTGCTGCAGGAAGACCTCGATCAGGTCCTTCAGGTTGCACAGCTTGGGCTGGCCGTCCACCAGCGCCACCATGTTGATGCCGAAGGTGTCCTGCAGCTGGGTCTGCTTGTAGAGGTTGTTGAGCACCACCTCGGGCACTTCGCCGCGCTTGAGTTCGATGACCAGGCGCATGCCCGACTTGTCGGACTCGTCTTGGATGTGGCTGATGCCTTCGATCTTCTTTTCGTGCACCAGCTCGGCCATGCGCTCCTGCAGCGTCTTCTTGTTGACCTGGTAGGGCAGCTCGTCGACGATGATCGCCTGGCGCTGGCCGCGGTCGATGTCCTCGAAGTGGCACTTGGCGCGCATCACGACCTTGCCGCGGCCGGTGCGGTAGCCGTCCCTCACGCCATTGATGCCGTAAATGATGCCGGCGGTCGGGAAGTCGGGCGCCGGCACGATTTCCATCAACTCGTCGATGGTTGCCTGCGGATTGCGCAGCAAGTGCAGGCAGGCGTCCACCACTTCATTGAGATTGTGCGGCGGAATATTGGTGGCCATGCCCACCGCAATACCGCCTGAGCCATTCACCAGCAAATTGGGCAGTTTGCTTGGAAGGACCTTCGGTTCTTTTTCGGAGCCGTCGTAATTGTCTTGAAAATCGACCGTTTCCTTGTCGATATCGGCCAGCATTTCGTGCGCAATTTTTGCCAGCCGGATTTCCGTATACCGCATTGCGGCCGCGTTGTCGCCGTCGACCGACCCGAAGTTGCCTTGGCCGTCGACCAGCATATGGCGCATGGAAAAGTCCTGCGCCAGCCGCACGATGGTGTCGTACACCGACTGGTCGCCGTGCGGGTGGTACTTGCCGATCACGTCGCCCACGATGCGGGCGGATTTCTTGTAGGCCCGGTTCCAGTCGTTGTTGAGCTCGTGCATGGCATACAGCACGCGCCGATGCACAGGCTTGAGGCCGTCGCGCGCATCGGGAAGCGCCCGGCCCACGATCACGCTCATGGCGTAATCGAGATAGCTGCTGCGCATTTCCTCTTCGAGACTGATGGGCAGGGTTTCTTTGGCGAAGGAGGTCATTGAGCGAGAGGCTGGCGGCAGGAAGGCGAAATTTTACGCTGTGAGGGGTGTCGCACCGCCGCAACACAAGGCGGCTATTCCGCCTCCGTCCTACGCTTCAGGGGTGTCCAGCGGCCTGTTTGCCAAAGACCCTATGGCACAATCGCCTCAACGTTTTGGGTGGTGGTCACTTAAAGCGTCCTTGATTCGCAGCGCGGCTGCGGCTTTTTCCCCAAGAGGAGAACCATGAAGAAACTGAATAAAGTGGCGATGATGTTTGCAGTCGCTGCGCTCGCCACTGCCGCCGGCGCGCAGACCCGTGTCACCGCTGCGAATGGCGGTCCTACGATCGACAACTGGCAAAATGGCACCGGCGAACTGGTTTGGAAGAACGGCACCAATGAACTGTGCTGGCGCGATGCCAATTGGACGCCGGCTACCGCCGCCGCCGGTTGCGACGGCGCTCTGGTTCCGCCTGCTCCGGTTGCTGTCGCTCCGACCCCCGCCGCTCCGGTTGCCCCGGCTGCACCGCAAGTCGCCGCTTCGAAGGTCACCTTCGCTGCCGACGCATTCTTCGACTTCGACAAGTCGGTTCTCAAGCCCGAAGGTCGCGCAAAGCTGACCGACCTGGTTTCGAAGATCCGCGACGTCAACCTCGAAGTGATCATCGCTGTGGGCCACACCGACTCGATCGGTACCGACGCCTACAACCAGCGTCTGTCGGTGCGCCGCGCCGAAGCCGTCAAGGCCTTCCTGGTCTCGAAGGGCATCGAACGCAATCGCGTCTACACCGAAGGCAAGGGCGAGAAGCAGCCTGTTGCGGACAACCGCACCAAGGAAGGCCGCGCCAAGAACCGTCGCGTGGAAATCGAAGTGGTCGGCACCCGCGCCAACCAGTGATTCGATTGAATCGCTAAAAGAAAACCCCGCCTCGGCGGGGTTTTTTTATGCCTGGCGAATTCCTTCTGGCGCGGCTCAGTGTCCGCCGGTGTTCGCCGGCGCATTCTCCGTTTCATAATCGCGGCATGACAGACAACGTGAATGCCGACCCGGCGGAACTCGCAAAGTTTTCGGAGCTTGCCCACCGCTGGTGGGATTTGGACAGTGAATTCCGCCCGCTCCATGAAATCAATCCATTGCGCCTCGAATGGATTGACGGTATTGCGCCGATTTCGCAGCGCCGCGTGCTCGATATCGGCTGCGGCGGCGGCATTCTGGCCGATTCGATGGCCCGCAAAGGCGCCGACGTGCTCGGCATCGATCTGGCGAGCAAGGCGCTCAAGGTGGCGCGGCTGCATGCGCTCGAAGCCGGAACCGAGGGCGTCAAGTACCGGGAGGTCAGCGCCGAGGCGCTGGCTGCGGAGCAGCCGGGCAGTTTCGACGTTGTCACCTGCATGGAAATGCTCGAACATGTGCCCGACCCCGCTTCGATCGTCCAGGCCTGTGCCACGCTCGTCAAGCCTGGCGGCTGGGTGTTCTTTTCCACCATCAACCGCAACCTGAAGTCGTTCATGCTCGCGATCGTCGGCGCCGAATACATTCTCGGCATGCTGCCGCGTGGCACGCATGAATACGCGAAGCTGCTTCGCCCCAGCGAACTGGCGGCCCGTTGCCGCGCGGCCGGCCTCGACCTGCGGCACACGCGCGGTTTGGAGCACAACCCGCTGACGCGGCGGTACTGGCTCAGTGCCGACACCAGCGTCAACTACATGTTCGCCACGCAGAAGCCGGCCGTGACGGGTTCGCAAGAGTGATGGGCGCAGCAATCGAGGCCGTGCTGTTCGATCTGGACGGCACGCTGATCGACAGCGCGCCCGATCTCGGCGCCGCGGCCGACAAGATGCGCACGGATCGCGGCCTCGAGTCGTACCCGCTGGAACGCTATCGGTTCATGGCAGGGGCCGGCGCACGGGGCATGCTCGGCGTGGCCTTCGGCATCACGCCCGAGGCACCGGAGTTCCCCGCACTGAGGGAAGAGTTCTTTGTTGCCTACGAAAACCGGATGCTGCTCAACACGCAGGTGTTCGACGGGGTGCCGTCGCTCATCGACGCCATCTGCGCACGCGGCCTCGTCTGGGGCGTGGTCACCAACAAGTCGGCACGGTTTACCGACCCGCTGACGCGCGCCATTCCGCTTTTCAGCAGTGCAGGTGCCATCGTGAGCGGCGACACCACGCCCTATTCCAAGCCGCATCCCGAGCCCTTGCATGAGGCGGCACGCCGGCTTGGAATTCCGTCCAGCGCCTGCATCTACGTGGGGGACGACGAACGCGACATCATCGCGGGCCGCGCCGCCGGCATGCGGACCATTGCGGCTACCTATGGTTACATGGGGCCCCAGGCCGATGCCACCCTCTGGGAGGCCGATGCCGCGATTACTTCGCCCCTGGAGCTCTTGCAATTTCTCAAGAGGGCCTAAAATAATGGACTTGGGGCTGCACTGGTTTCGACGTGGGTTCGGAGTCGCAGCGGGGCATGTCGAGCTGAATGCGCTCGTAAAACAGATTCAAACAAACTAACTGCAAACGACGAACGTTTCGCACTCGCTGCTTAATTGCCAGTGAGCCTTGCAACAGTTGGCCGATGGGCTGGGCAAGGGGGTCTGGAGCAATCCTGACCTCCCGGCTGCAAGGATAATTACATGGGCTGGCTCCGATCCGGGTACCTTGGGTCGGGGCGAGAAAATAGGGTGCTGGCGTCCGGTTTAGCGTGTGACTGCGCGACTCCGGAAGCGAGACTCAAATCAGATCACTAAACATGTAGAACTGCGCGATGAAGGCTTGCGGACGGGGGTTCAAATCCCCCCAGCTCCACCATCCATCACAAAAAGCCAACCTTCGACGGGTTGGCTTTTTTTTGCCTGGGCGCGAGGCTATAGTCGGCGGGGACTGTCACACCATGGCCGCTGCCTCCTCCCCGAAGGGCGGAGCCGCGCGGTTTCGATTCCCCAAAGGACGCCGTGCCCGATTCCCTGACTTCGACGCTCACGAGCTACTACGACGCGGTGCCCTATGAGTCGCATCCGTTCCCGCAAACCGCCGTCGAGCATCTGGAGGCCATCGCCTTTCTGTTTGGCCTGGAGGCACCGGCACCGTCCCGGGCACGCGTGCTGGAACTGGGCTGCGCGGCCGGCGGAAACCTGATTCCGTTCGCGGCGCGCCACCCCGAAGCAAGCGCCCTGGGCCTCGACTTGTCGACGGTGCAGGTCGAGCAGGGCCTCGCGGCCGTCGTGCGCGCCGGGCTGCCGAATGTGGAATTGCGCGCGTTCGACCTTGCGCAGGTCGATGCATCGTTCGGCCAGTTCGACTACATCATCTGCCACGGGGTCTACAGCTGGGTGCCCGGGCCGGTGCAGGAGGCGATCCTGCGCGTGTGCTCGGAGAATCTCGCGCCCCAGGGCGTCGCCTATGTCAGCTACAACGTGTACCCGGGCTGGAAGGCGAGGGAGATCGTGCGCGATGCCATGATCCTGCGCGGCGGTCCGCGCGATACGCCGGAGGAAAAGCTGTCCTATGCGCGAGGCATGCTCGAATTCCTCGAGCAATCGGCCCGTCCTGGCAGCGTGCTCGGGAAAACGCTCGAGGAAGCGATGCCGATCATGCGCGGTTCCAGCGACTACTACCTGCTGCACGAATTCCTCGAGCCCTGCAACGCACCCTGCTATTTCAAGGAGTTCGTGGCGCGCGCCGAGGCGAGCGGACTCAGCTACCTGGCGGAGGCGGAACCGTCGACGATGTTCGTGCAGAACTACGGCGAGAAGGTTCGCGAGCCGCTGCTGCGCGAGTGCGGCGGCAGCCAGGTCCTGATGGAGCAGTATCTGGACTTCCTGGTCAATCGAACATTTCGCCAGACGCTGCTGGTGAAGCAGGACCGTGGCAGGGACATCCGCTACCGGCTCGACCAGGACCGCATTCGCGGCTTCGAATTTGCCGGCGTGTTCGCCGCTGCGGACGGCAGCGCGCTGACGCTCGACGCGCGCGAGCAGCCGTGCAATGCGCTGCGCAACCTGACGGTGACGCTGCGGCTGCCGGTGCACAAGGCCCTGGCGCAGGTGCTCGATGCGCACTATCCGGCCAGCGTGTCGTTCGAGGCCCTGGTTGCCGCGGTTCTCGCGCTCCTGGGCGGACCGCGTTCGTCAGCCGAGCCGCTGGTGTTGTCGATGCTCGAAGAACTGGTGATCCTCGGTGCCGTGCGCGTCCGGCGTGCGCCGGTGCACGCCGCCGCGGAGGTCTCGGCCTTGCCGCGAGCCCTGCCATCGGTGCGCGCTGCGCCGGGGCTGGCGTTGTCGGCAGGGAACTCGGCGAGCGTCTGCAACCAGTGGCATGAGTCCGTGGGACTTTCCGCGCTCGAGCGCTGCCTGTTGCCGCTGCTCGATGGCGCGCATTCGCACGCCATGCTGGCTGAGCACCTTGCGAGCGAAGTGGGCGCCGGCCGGCTGCACTTCGTCCAGAACGACCAGCCGCTGACCGATCCATCCGTCCTGAAAGACCTTGCGCTGCAGCAGGTGGCGCTTGGCCTGTCGGCCTTGCGGCGCAAGGCACTGCTCGTCGCGTGACTGTTACCCTCCCCATCGAACTCAAAGAGGAAATTCACCCATGCAGCAGCTCCCCTGGACTTTGACCCTGCGCGCCGCGGTAGCGGCGGCGCTCGTACTGGCGGGCGCAAGCGCCTCGAACGCCGCGTCGCAGGCGCCCGTCGCGGCCGAGCACGGCATGGTCGTGAGCGCCCAGCACCTGGCCAGCAAGGTGGGTGTCGATGTGCTCAAGCGCGGCGGCAATGCCGTCGACGCGGCGGTGGCCGTGGGCTATGCGCTGGCGGTGGTCTACCCGGCGGCGGGCAACCTGGGCGGCGGCGGCTTCATGACCGTGCAGCTGGCCGATGGCCGCAAGACTTTCCTCGACTTCCGCGAGAAGGCGCCGCTGGCCGCCACGGCCAACATGTATCTCGACAAGGATGGCAATGTCGTCAAGGGATTGAGCACCAACGGGCATCTTGCCGTCGGCGTGCCGGGCACGGTCTCGGGCATGGAATACGCGCGCGAGAAATACGGCACCATGAAACGCGCCGAGCTGATTGCGCCCTCGATCCAGCTGGCCGAAAAGGGGTTTGCGCTGGAGCAGGGCGACGTCGACATGCTGCGCACTTCCACCAACGACTTCAAGAAAGATCCGGTTTCCGGCGCCATCTTCCTGAACAAGGGCGAGCCCTTCGCGGTCGGCCAGAAGCTGGTGCAGAAAGACCTCGCCAAGACGCTGCGCGCCGTCAGCGCCAAGGGTGTCGATGGCTTCTACAAGGGTTGGGTTGGGCAGGCGATCGTGGCATCGAGCCAGGCCGGCAAGGGCATCATCACCCAGGCCGACCTCGACCAGTACAAGACGCGCGAGTTGGCGCCGGTGGAATGCGACTATCGCGGCTACCGGGTGGTCTCGGCGCCGCCGCCGAGTTCGGGCGGCGTGATCATCTGCGAAATGCTCAACATCCTCGAAGGCTACCCGCTCAAGGACCTGGGCTTCCGCTCGGCACAATCGGTGCACTACCAGATCGAGGCCATGCGCCACGCCTACGTGGACCGCAACAGCTACCTGGGCGACCCTGATTTCGTGAAGAACCCGCTCGACCGCCTGCTCGACAAGGGCTACGCCGAGAAGATCCGCGCCGCCATCGACCCCAAGAAAGCCGGCGTCTCCAAGGACATCAAGCCTGGCGTCGCGCCGCACGAAGGCAGCAACACCACGCACTACTCGATCACCGACCAGCAGGGCAACGCCGTGTCGGTGACCTACACGCTGAACGACTGGTTCGGCGCCAAGGTCACGGCCGACAAGACCGGCGTGCTGCTGAACAACGAGATGGACGACTTCACCGCGAAGATCGGCGTGCCCAACATGTACGGCCTGGTGCAGGGCGAGGCCAATGCCATCGCCCCCGGCAAACGTCCGCTGAGTTCGATGAGCCCGACCATCGTCTCGAAGGATGGCAAGCCGGTGTTCGTGGTCGGCACGCCGGGTGGCAGCCGCATCATCACGGCGGTGCTGCATACCATCCTGAATGTGGTCGATTACGGCATGAACGTGCAGGAAGCCGTCGATTCGCCGCGCTTCCACCAGCAATGGCTGCCGGATGTCACCAACGTCGAAACCTTCGCGCTGAGCCCCGACACGCGCAAGATCCTGACCGACATGGGCCACAACCTGGGCGTGCCCCAGCCGGCCAACCACCTGGCTGCGATCATCGTCGGCGCGCCTTCGCTCGGCGGCAAGCCGGTGGGCGCCAACCGTTTCTACGGCGCCAACGACCCCCGCCGCAACACCGGCCTGGCTGCGGGGTACTGACCCCGGCAAATTCGGGCGGTCGTGCCACTTCGGCACGGCCGCCTTTTTAATTTCCATGCACCTTCAAGACATACTTTATTCCCAGGGCTTCGGCACGCGGCGCGTGTGCGCGGGGCTGATCCAGCAAGGCCACGTGAGCGTGGCAGGCAAGGTCGTGGAAGACCCCTTTGCCGACCTCGATTCCGAGGGCCTGCTTTTCACCGTCCAGGGCACCGAGTGGGCCTGCCACGAGAAGGCCTACCTGATGCTGCACAAGCCCGCCGGCACCGAGTGCTCGCAGAAGCCCTCGACCTACCCGAGCATCTACACGCTGCTGCCATCGCCGTTGCGGCTTCGGCCCAACAAGGGCGCGGTGCAGGGCGTGCAGGCCATCGGCCGGCTCGACCAGGACACCACGGGGCTGCTGCTGCTGACGGACGACGGGCAGTTCATCCACAAGATGGGCTCGCCCAAGCACCATGTGCCCAAGGTCTACGAGGTCACGGCCAAGCATCCGGTGGACGCTGTCCAGATCGAGAAGCTGCTGGCCGGCGTGGTGCTCGACGACGATCCGAAACCGGTGCGCGCGGCTGCCTGCGAGTCGGACAGTCCGCTGCACCTGCGGCTGACGCTCACGGAAGGCAAGTACCACCAGGTCAAGCGCATGCTGGCGGCGGTCGGCAACCGGGTCGAGGGCCTGCACCGCTCCCGCATCGGCGACCTGGCGCTGCCCGGCGACCTTGCCGCCGGGCAATGGCGCTGGCTCACGGCCGCACAGGTCGCGGGGCTGCGGGCACCCGCCAAGCCTCAGAAATCGCCGAAATAAGGGAAGAAAGCGGGTCTTCCCGGTCAGCCAATCTTCAGGCGCGGCCGTTAAGATTTACAGCTCTCTCTCGGAACCTTCCCTTGCGATTTCCTGCCCGATCGAATGGCCGTTTCCCGGCTTTCCTGTTTTCATGCCTGGCGGTCTGGGTGGCACAAGCCGCCGCTGCAGCTCCCGAAGCCCCGCCGATCTTCGTGCTCAACTCGCTGGACGCCAGCGTCAGCGTGATCAGTCCGGCCGACTGGACGGAAAAGCAGCGCATTGCCACCGGCAAGGAACCGCACCACATCTACATGACGCCCGACGAAAAGTCGGTCATCGTGGCCAATTCGGCGGGCGATTCGCTCACTTTTCTCAACCCCAGGACGGCCGAAGTGCAGCGCGTGGTCTACGGCATCATCGATCCGTACCAGCTGCAGTTCTCGCGCGACATGAAGTGGTTCGTCACCGCGGGCAACCGCCTGAACCACGTCGACATCTACCGCTGGGACGGCAAGGACCTGAAGCTCGCCAAGCGCATCGCGTCCGGCAAGACGCCCAGCCACATCTGGATCGACAACACCAGCACCATCGCCTACGTGACGATGCAGGACAGCGACGAGCTGATCGCCATCGACCTGCCCACGCAAACCGTCCGCTGGCGCGTCGCCACCGGCGCCATGCCGGCCGACATCTTCGGCGTGCACAACGACAAGACCCTGCTCGTGGGCCTGACCGGCAGCGACGGCGTGCAGGTGTTCGACGTGGCCGGCGCCGAACCCAAGCTGGTCGGCAAGATCCCGACCGGCAAGGGCGCCCATGCCTTCCGTGCGGCCGGCGACGGCAAGAGCGTGTTCGTGAGCAACCGGGTGGCCAACACCATCAGCCGGATCGACCTGGCGACCCTGAAGGTCGGCGCCGTCTACCCGGTGCCCGGCGGGCCCGACTGCATGGACGTATCCGCCGACGGCAAGACGCTGTATGTCACCTCGCGCTGGGCCAAGAAGCTCAGCGTGGTGGATCTGGTGAACAACAAGGTCGTGCGCCAGGTCAACGTCGGCCGCTCGCCGCACGGCGTCTGGACGCTGGACCATGCCAAGCGTAGCTAGCCGCACCGGCAAGAAGACCGTCGCCCTGGCAATGGCCATCGCGGCGGCCATGCCCGCCGCCTGGGCGCAGGCCGCTTCCTGCGACAAGCCGGTCTACCTGACCTTCGACACCGGCCACATGGGCGTTGCCCCGCTGGTGGCCGATGTGCTCAAGCGCCAGAACGTCCGGGTCACCTTCTTTGCCGCCGCCGAGCGCACCCAGACCGACGGCGACAGCCTCGACAGCCACTGGGCGCCATGGTGGAAGGCGAGGGCGGCCGAAGGCAACGAATTCGCCTCCCACACCTACGACCATGCGTACTGGCGCGGCGACCTCAAGGGCGTGGCGCCGAGCTTCCGCATCAAGCCTTCGGCGGGTGCATTGGCGGGACGCGAGTTCACCTGGAGCGCGGCCGAATACTGCGCCGACATCAGCAAGGCGTCCGAGCGGCTGGCCGCCGTCACCGGCAAGAAGCCGCTGCCTCTTTTCCGGGCACCGGGCGGCAAGACCTCGCCCCGGCTGCTCGCGGCGGCCAAGGCCTGCGGCTTCGAGCACGTGGGATGGTCGCCGGCCGGGTTCCTGGGGGACGAGCTGCCGAGCGAAAAATTCAGCAATGAAAAGCTCCTGGCGCAGGCGCTGGAGACCATCCGCCCCGGCGACATCCTGCTCGCGCACCTGGGCATCTGGTCGCGCAAGGATCCGTGGGCGCCGGCCAACCTCGAACCGCTGATCGTCGGCCTCAAGGCCAAGGGCTTCTGCTTCGAGACGCTGCGCCAGCATCCGCAATACCGCGCCTGGATCGCGTCCCACCCCTGAGGTTGTCGTCGTGATCGAATGGTTGACGGACGCTTTTTCTGCGCTGCAGGGCTGGTTCTTCGAGACCCTGGTCCAGCCCCTGGTCTACGCGGTGGGCCTCGGCGGCTGGACCGAGGATGCCTTCGACGCCACCGGCTGGCTGCTGGTCGGGCTGATCCAGGTCGTGGTGCTGCTCGCGGTCATCGGGCCGCTGCAGCGTTGGCGAGCCGTCGAGCCGGTCACCGACCGCCGGGCGATCCGCATCGACGTTCTCTACACGCTGATCCATCGCCTCGGTTTGTTCCGGCTGGCGATGTTCTTCACGCTCGAGCCGTTCTTCGACGAGGCCATCGGGATGCTGCGCACCGCGGGCTGGGGCACTTTCCATCTCGACGAAGCCTGGCCCGGCGTCACCGACGTGCCGTGGATTGCCTTTGCGATCTATCTCGTGGTGCTCGACTTCGTCGGCTACTGGATCCATCGCGGCCAGCACCAGTTCAGGTGGTGGTGGGGCCTGCATTCGCTGCACCATTCGCAGCGCCAGATGACGATGTGGAGCGACGACCGCAATCATCTGCTCGACGACATCGTCCATGACACGCTCATCGTCATCGTCGCGCAGCTGATCGGCGTGGCGCCCGGGCAATTCATCGCGTTCGTGGCGTTCACGCAGCTCAGCGAAAGCCTGCAGCACGCCAACCTGAAGCTCGGTTTCGGCGCCATCGGCGGGCGGCTGTGGATCAGCCCGCGCTTCCACAGGCTGCACCACAGCATCGGGCTGGGCCATGAATCGCGTGGCGCCTACACGCTGGGCGGATGCAACTTCGGCGTTCTGCTGCCGTGGTGGGACATGCTCTTTCGCACCGTGAACTTCGAGCAGCGCTACGACCCGACCGGCATCCGCGACCAGGTCGAGCCCGGCGCGGACGGCCGGCTGCGCGACTACGGAAGCGGCTTCTGGGCCCAGCAGTGGCTCGGCCTGAAACGGATGGTCGGCCGCGGCTGAACGCCGGTCCCGAGCACCGCCCGAGCCGGTTATCCTTCGCACCCAATGCGCCTGCTCCTCGACTCCTTCTGGCGCGCGGTCGCCTATTGCATGCTGCCGCGCGTGATCGTGCTGTCGCTGCTGCCGCTGGGCCTGATGGTGCTGCTGGCCGCGGGCTTCGGCTATTTCTACTGGGACGCGACCATCGCGTGGACCCGCGAGGCGCTCGATGCCTGGCCCCTGCTGTCGAGCTTCTGGGGCTGGATCGGGCGGCTCTTCTCGGGCGATGTCACGGCCGTGCTGGCGCCGCTGGTGGTGGTGTTTGCCGCCACGCCGGTGATCGTGGTGGTTTCGCTCCTGATCGTGGCCGGGCTCATGGCGCCCCCGCTGACCGCGCTGGTGGCGCAACGCCGCTTTCCTGCGCTCGAACGCAAGAAGGGCGCATCTTTCTTTGGCAGCGTGGCGCGCTCGCTCGGCCTGACCCTGCTGGCGCTACTGGCGCTCGTGGTCTCGATGCCGCTCTGGCTCATTCCTCCGCTGGTGCTCGTCCTGCCGCCGCTGATCTGGGGCTGGCTCACCTACCGGGTGATGAGCTTCGACGCGCTGGCCGAGCATGCCAGCCCCGAGGAGCGCGCCGTGATCCTGCGCGCGCACCGGCTTCCGCTCTTGTGCATCGGCGTGCTGTGCGGCTACCTGGGCGCGGCGCCCAGCATCGTCTGGGCGTCCGGCCTGCTGTTTGCCGCCGCCTTCTTCGTGCTGGTGCCGCTCGCGATCTGGATCTACACGCTGGTGTTCGCGTTTTCCGCGCTCTGGTTCGGCCACTACTGCCTGGACGCCCTGGCGCAGTTGCGTGCGCAGCGCGAGGCCGCCGCGGCTTCCGCCAGGTCGTCCGGCGACGCCCCGGCCGTCGAGGCCGACCAGGCCGTTCTTTCTCAATGGAAATCCCCATGACCCGCGCATTCGGTCTGATCGTTGTCGGCGATGAAATTCTGTCGGGCAAGCGTGCTGACAAGCACATGCCCAAGGTCATCGAGCTGCTTGCCGCGCGCGGCCTGCAGCTTGGCTGGGCCGAATACGTGGGCGACGTGCCCGCGCGCATCACCGCCGCGCTCGGCCGGGCCTTCAGCTCGGGCGACATCGTCTTTTCGACCGGCGGCATCGGCGCCACGCCGGACGACCACACGCGGCAATGTGCCGCCCAGGCCCTGCGCATGCCGCTGGAACTGCATCCCGAAGCGGAACTGCTGATCCGCGAGCGCATGCAGGACACCGCGCGGGAGCAGGGCATTGCCTACGAGCCGGACCGGCCCGACAACGTCCACCGCCTCAACATGGGCGTGTTCCCGAAGGGCGCCACGATCATCCGCAACCCCTACAACAAGATTCCGGGCTTCAGCGTCGAGCATGTCCATTTCGTGCCGGGCTTCCCGGTCATGGCCTGGCCCATGATCGAATCGGTGCTCGACGGCCGCTATGCGCACCTGTTCACCAGCGGCCGGTCGGCCGAGAAGTCGGTCATCGTCTTCGGCGCCATGGAAGCCACGCTCACGCCGCTGATGCAGGCGATCGAAGCAACGCATGCCGGCATCAAGGTGTTCAGCCTGCCAAGCGTCGACCATCCCGAATACGGCCGCCACATCGAACTTGGCGTGAAAGGCGATCCCGTTCGTCTGGACGCCGCCTACGCGCAGCTGATCGAGGGCTTGCACGCCTATGATGCGAGGCTTGGCCCGGAATTGGTGCGATAGTTTTTAACGCACCAATTCGGTGATTTTTCGCCTTTTTTTGGGGTTTGCGGCCACCGCCGAAGGCTCTCGACGAGCGGCGACAATGGCATAGAAACTGCATCCTCTGTCCCTGTATTCCTAACCACCATCCAACTCAGGAGAAACTGATGGCAAAGACCGTCGCCGATGTACTCAAGCTCGTCAAGGAAAACGAGGTCAAGTTCATCGACTTCCGCTTCACCGACACCCGCGGCAAAGAGCAGCACGTGACCGTGCCTGTTTCCGCTTTCGATGAAGACAAATTCACTTCGGGCCACGCTTTCGACGGCTCGTCCATCGCTGGCTGGAAGGGAATCGAGGCTTCGGACATGCAGCTCATGCCCGACCCCAACACCGCCAACATCGATCCCTTCTTCGAAGAAACGACGCTGATCCTGACCTGCGACGTGATCGACCCCGCCGACGGCAAGGCCTACGAGCGCGACCCGCGTTCGCTCGCCAAGCGCGCCGAGGCCTACATGAAGGCTTCGGGCCTGGGCGACACCGCCTTCTTCGGCCCGGAACCCGAATTCTTCGTGTTCGACGGCGTCCGCTGGAAGAACGACATGTCGGGCTGCTTCGTCAAGATCGACTCCGAAGAAGCCTCGTGGAACACCGACAAGGAATACGAGCACGGCAACACCGGCCACCGTCCCGCAGTCAAGGGTGGCTACTTCCCGGTTCCCCCGGTCGACAGCTTCCAGGACATGCGCTCGGAAATGTGCCTGGTGCTCGAGTCGCTCGGCATCCCGGTCGAAGTGCATCACCATGAAGTGGCCAACGCCGGCCAGATGGAACTCGGCACCAAGTTCAGCACGCTGGTCCAGCGCGCCGACTGGGTCCAGCTGCAGAAGTACGTGATCCACAACGTGGCCCACGCCTACGGCAAGACCGCCACCTTCATGCCCAAGCCCATCGTCGGCGACAACGGCTCCGGCATGCACGTGCACCAGTCGGTCTGGAAGGACGGCAAGAACCTGTTCGCCGGCGACGGCTATGCGGGCCTGTCCGACTTCGCGCTGCACTACATCGGCGGCATCATCAAGCACGCCCGTGCCCTGAACGCCATCACGAACCCCGGCACCAACAGCTACAAGCGCCTGGTGCCCGGCTTCGAAGCCCCGGTGAAGCTGGCCTACTCGGCCAAGAACCGCTCGGCCTCGATCCGCATCCCGTTCGTGGCCAACCCGAAGGGCCGCCGCGTCGAAGCACGCTTCCCCGATCCGCTGATGAATCCGTACCTCGGCTTCGCGGCGCTCCTGATGGCCGGCCTCGACGGCGTGGAAAACAAGATCCATCCGGGCGAAGCCGCCAGCAAGGACCTGTACCACCTGCCGCCGGAAGAAGACGCGCTGATCCCGACCGTGTGCCACAGCCTCGACCAGGCGCTCGACTACCTCGACAAGGATCGTGCGTTCCTGACCAAGGGCGGCGTGTTCACCGATGCCTACATCGATGCCTACATCGAACTGAAGATGCAGGAAGTCACGCGCTTCCGCATGGCGACCCATCCGGTCGAGTTCGACATGTACTACTCGTTGTGAATTGGCCCACCCCCGAAGCGGCTCACTTCGTGTAGCCGCCTCCCCCTCGAGGGGGCAACACCTGCGGCCCGGCGGAGCCGGTTCCGCGGTGTTCCTGGAAACTCAAAAAGGACGGCCTCGGCCGTCCTTTTTGCTTGCTGCGGAACATCTTGTCACCAGTGGGGTCGAATTGCAGGAAAATGCGCTTTTGTCGCGCCATCACCGATTCTCATGAAGACTGCTTCTCTCATTTTCCTGGCCGGTTCATTGTTGGCCGCCTTGCCCGCGCTCGCCCAGGAGCGTGTGTGGCGCTGCGGCAATGAATACACCAACAATTCGACCATTGCACAGCAAAAGGGCTGCAAGGTCATGGAAGGCGGCAATGTCACCGTCGTGCAGGGCACCAAGCCGTCGGGCGGTGGTTCTGCCGGCAGCGGTTCCGCCCCGGCGGCGTCCCGTGCGCCCGCGGGCAGCCCGCGCGTCGAAGGCGTCGACCAGCGCGCCCGCGACGGCGAGGCCCGCTCGGTGCTCGACGCCGAGCTCAAGAAGGCCGAGGCCCGCCAGGCGGAGCTGCAGAAGGAATACAACAACGGCGAGCCCGAAAAGCAGGGCAGCGAAGGCCGCAACTACCAGAAGTATCTCGACCGCGTGGCCGAAATGAAGGCCGAGCTGGCCCGCAACGAGAGCGACATCGCGGGCATTCGCCGCGAACTCGGCCGCCTGCCGGCCAAGCAGTAGAAACATGGCGTTCGGGAAGAAGGCGGGCGGCGCCAATCCGCGCTTTCAGTCCTTCGACCTGCTGTCCACGCTGATTGCGGTGGTCAGCACCAACGGTTCGGTGCTGTTTGCCAACGCGGCCCTCGAAGACGCGCTGGGCACTTCGCGCCGCACGCTCGAAGGCTCTCAGTTCGGTGCCTGCTTTCACGAGCCGCACGTGCTTCGCACCGCCATCGATGGTGCACGCAGCAACGATTTCGCCACGCTGCGCTACGAAGCCTTTTTGCGCCGCGTCAACCACGAACTGATGCCGGTGCAGGTCACGCTGGCCCAGGGCGACAAGCCGGGCGAACTCGTCATCGAGATGTCGCCGCTCGAACAGCAGGTGCGCCAGGACCGCGAGGAGCGCCTGCTCGACCAGGCGCAGGCGAACAAGGAACTCATCCGCAATCTGGCGCACGAAATCAAGAACCCGCTCGGCGGCATCCGCGGCGCGGCGCAGCTGCTGCAGATGGAGGTCGAATCGCGCGACCTCATCGAGTACACCCAAGTCATCATCCACGAGGCCGATCGGCTGCAGACGCTGGTCGACCGGCTGCTGGCGCCGCACCGGCGCCCGCACGTGGTAGGCGACGTGAACATCCACGAAGTCTGCGAGCGCGTGCGCTCGGTCATTCTTGCGGAGTTTCCGCGCGACCTGCACATCGAGCGCGACTTCGACGTGTCGATTCCCGAGTTTCGCGGCGACCGCGAACAGCTGATCCAGGCCACGCTCAACATCGTGCACAACGCGGCGCAGGCCCTGGCCGAGCGCCGCGCTGCCGGCGACGCACAGATCACTTTCAAGACCCGCATCGCCCGACAGGTGATATTCAATAAGCAGTGGTATCGATTGGCACTGGAATTGCATGTCATCGACAATGGACCGGGTGTGCCGGACACGATCAAGGACCGCATCTTCTATCCGCTCGTCTCGGGCAGGGAAGGCGGGACCGGGCTTGGATTGACGCTTGCGCAAACTTTTGTGCAACAGCATCACGGCGTGATCGAGTGCGACAGCGTCCCGGGCCGAACCGATTTCAAGATATTGATACCGCTGCCCTAGCAGCCACGGCAACAAGGAGATGCATGAAGCCGATCTGGATAGTTGATGACGACCAATCGATCCGCTTCGTGCTGGAGAAGGCCCTTTTGCGCGAAGACCTGCCCACGCGCAGCTTCACCAACACGCGCGAGGTGCTGGCCGCCCTCGAACTCGCCGCCGACGACGAACAGCAGGGCCCCCAGGTCCTGGTGAGCGACATCCGCATGCCCGGCGGCTCCGGGCTCGACCTGCTCGACAAGATCAAGGCCAAGCACCCCGGCCTGCCCGTCATCATCATGACGGCGTTTTCCGACCTCGACAGCGCCGTCTCGGCGTTCCAGGGCGGCGCCTTCGAATACCTGCCCAAGCCCTTCGACCTGCCGCGCGCCGTCGAACTGATTCGCCGCGCCGTCGACGAAAGCCAGCGCGAGGAAGTGGCGGAAGAGCGCATGGTCGCCGCGCCCGAAATGCTGGGCCAGGCGCCTGCCATGCAGGACGTGTTCCGCGCCATCGGACGGCTCTCGCAAAGCAACGTCACCGTGCTCATCACGGGCGAGTCGGGCTCGGGCAAGGAACTGGTGGCGCGCGCGCTGCACAAGCATTCGCCGCGTGCCAACGGCCCCTTCGTGGCCATCAACACCGCAGCCATCCCCAAGGACCTGCTCGAGAGCGAATTGTTCGGCCACGAGCGCGGCGCCTTCACCGGCGCGCAGACCATGCGCCGCGGCCGCTTCGAACAGGCCGAGGGCGGCACGCTCTTTCTCGACGAAATCGGCGACATGCCGTTCGATCTGCAGACGCGCCTCTTGCGCGTGCTGAGCGACGGGCATTTCTATC
Organism: Variovorax paradoxus; assembly: GCF_018614875.1. Classification (GTDB taxonomy): domain Bacteria; phylum Pseudomonadota; class Gammaproteobacteria; order Burkholderiales; family Burkholderiaceae_C; genus Variovorax; species Variovorax paradoxus_I. Next base: position 443,143 of record NZ_JAGGNW010000009.1, read on the forward strand.
GCGTCGGTGGGCACAACTCGGTCAAGGCCAACGTGCGTGTGATCGCGGCCACGCACCAGGATCTCGAACAGCGCGTCAAGCTCGGCGGCTTCCGCGAAGACCTGTTCCACCGCCTCAACGTGATTCGCCTGCGCCTGCCGGCGCTGCGCGAGCGCGGCGAAGACGTGCCCGCGCTCACGCGCCACTTCCTGCAGGTGAGCGCGCGACAGCTCGGCGTCGAACCCAAGCGCATTTCCGATGCGGCCCTGGCCAAGCTTGCCGCGTTCAGTTTTCCGGGCAATGTGCGCCAGCTCGAAAACATCTGCCATTGGCTGACCGTGATGGCGCCGGCCCAGCTCATCGAGGCCAAGGACCTGCCGCCCGAGGTCATGGCCGCGGCCGCCGGCGCGGAAGCCCAAGCCGCGGAAACGGCCGCCGCCACGGCGCCTGCGCAAGCTGCGCCGCAGCTGTCGCCGAGCCTCGAGCGCGAAGCGGCGCCGGCGGGCGCCGCACCGGAAGCCGCCGCAGGCCTGGTGGGCGCAAGCAGCTGGGAGAGCGGCCTCGAGATCGAAGCCCAGGCGCTGCTCGCAGCCGGGCGCACCGACGTCTGGGACGCGCTGTCGCGCCGTTTCGAATCGCGGCTGATCCTCACCGCGCTGGCCAACACCCGTGGCCGCCGGATCGAAGCCGCTCAGAAGCTGGGCATCGGCCGCAACACCATCACCAGAAAAATCCAGGAACTGGGCATCGAGTAGGGCGCGCTTCGCGCAGCTACCGGCTGCGCTGCCCCAGCGTCAGCGAATCGAGCTGGAAGTTTTCGCTCTTGTCCCAGAGCCACGTGTCGACGTACGTGTGGCCGCCGAGACGCCCCGGGCTGGGCAGGGGCGAAGCCGCCTTGATGAGTTCCGCGATCTTTCCCGGCACCTCGGGTGCATGGCTCGGCACGCGGCTGAACGTGACGTTCCTGACGTTGCCATCGGCATCAATGTCGGTCTCGACCACCACCACCGCATAGACCAGCGGGGGAATCTTTCCCTTGTAGATGCGCTGCGGATAGGCCTTGTAGATCTGGCGCGCCCCCGTCTTCCGATAGGCCCGCACGGCAGGCGTCTGCGGGGTGATCAGCCGCACGGTCGGCACGTCGCCCCTCGGGCCTGGCACTTCGTCTGTGGCGGCGATGGGCGGCTTGCCCTCGCCAGCCTTGTCCGCGGGCTTGAATGCCGAACAGGCGACGAGCGTCAGCGCCGCCGCGATGATGGTGAGGGTGCGGAGGGTCATGGTCATCAGATGTTCTGTTCGAGGTCGAGCACCACGGGGGCATGGTCGCTCGGCTTTTCCCACTTGCGCGGCACGCGGTCGATGATGCAGCCCTTTGCGCGCGGCACCAGCGGCTCGCTCACCAGGATGTGGTCGATGCGCAGGCCGCGGTTCTTCTGGTAGCCCAGCATCCGGTAGTCCCACCACGAATAGCTTTTCTCCGGCTGCTCGAAGAGGCGGAAGCTGTCCACCAGGCCAAGCTGGAGCAGCGCCTTGAAATGATCGCGCTCTTCGGTCGTGTGATGGATGGTTTCCGCCAGGCCCACCGGGTCGAAGCTGTCGCGGTCTTCCGGCGCGATGTTGAAGTCGCCGAGAAGCACCAGGTTCGGATGGGCTGCCATTTCTGCACCCAGCCATTCGCGCAGGGCGCGCAGCCAGCCCAGCTTGTATTCGAACTTGTCGGAGCCCGGCGCCTGGCCGTTGACGAAGTAGCCGTTCACGACCCGCAGCGGACCTGCCGGCGTCTCGATCGTGGCCGCAATCACGCGGGACTGGTCGTCGGTGAAGCCGCCGATGTTCCTTGCCACGTCGCGCATCGGCGCCAGGCTCAGTATGGCGACGCCGTTGTAGGTCTTCTGGCCGAACACGGCGGCCTCGTAGCCGGCCGACTTGAGCACATCGAGCGGAAACTTGTCGTCACTCATCTTGAGTTCCTGCAGGCACAGCACATCGACGGGATTGGCGATCAGCCAGTCGAGCACATGCTGCAGGCGGGCAGTGAGGGAGTTGACGTTCCAGGTGGCGATTCTCATGAAGATGCTGAGTTGTTGATTTAACGGGCATTCGATGGAAGAGCGGCGGATCTTGCATTCTGTCCCCTGCGCAGCCGGTTCGACGTCCGCTGATCCATCGCTGCCATCGGTTGCTTTCCCCAGCTTAGCAAAAGCACCGGAACAATCCTGTTACGTCTGGATAGCGGGCGGCGCGAGCACCTAGCTTCCGCGCGCCGCAGGCGGCGCCAAGTACGCGCCCGACTCGAACAGCTGCGCCTCGGCCTGGTCGATGCGCCGGATCACCGGCTTGCCTGCGCGGCTTGCGAGCAGTTCGACCAGGGCTTCGGTCACGGCCACGCCGGCCGCCACTGACGGGAAGAACGAGGGGCTGTTGATCGTGAAGAGCAGCGTTTCATCCGCCAGCAGCGACAGCGGCGAAGCCACGCTGTCGGTGATGGCCACGATGCGGCAGCCCGCAGCCTTAGCCGCCTCTGCCACCTGCAGCGCCTCGCGCGAGTAGGGCATGAAGCTGGCCACGACCAGCGCGTCGCCCTTGGCAAAGGCGCGCTGCTGCATTTCGAGCGAGCCGCCCTGGCCGTCGACCAGATGCACGCTGGCGCGGAAGAGCCGGTACACGTAGACGAATGAGAACGCGATCGGAAAGCAGGCCCTGAAACCCGCCGCATGCACGGCCGGCGCCTTCTCGATCAGCGCGCAGGCCTTGTGCAGCGCCTGCTCGCTCTGCTGGTGCGTGGCCTCGAGGTTGCGGCGCTGCACCTCGAACATCTCGCCCGTCAGGCTCCTGTCCTGCGCGCGGCCGATGAGCTGCTTGGCACGCCCGCCGTAGGTCTCGCTGCCAAGGCCCATGTCGCCGGCAAAGGCTTCCTTCAGCTGCGGCCAGCCTGCATAGCCGAGGTGCTGCGCGAAGCGCACCAGCGTGGCGGGCGTGCTCTGTGCGCGCGTGCCCACGTTGCGCATCGACGCGGTCACCACTTCGTTGGGGTGGTCGAGCACATAGCGCGCCACCTGCTGCAGGGCGGGGCTCAGGTCGTTGAAACGCTGGCGGATCTGGTCTCTGGCGCCCATGGCGGTATCTCTTTTCCTTCTGCTGTTGGAACGAATGTACCGGACATGGAATGATGAAACAGTTGACGGAACAAATGTTCCAAACAATAATCCGATGGAAACGTTGGTTCCAAACATGTCTCCTTCGCCGCTCGCCATGACGCACGTCTTCCACCGCCACCTTCGCCACACCCCGCCCGTTGCCGCCGGCTCCAGCGGCATGTTCATCCGCGACGCCGAAGGGCGCGAATACCTCGATGCCTCGGGCGGCGCGGCCGTGTCTTCGCTCGGCCACGCGCACCCCGAGGTGCTGGCCGCCATGCACGCGCAGCTCGACCAGCTGGCGTATGCGCACACCAGTTTCTTCACCAGCGAAGTGGCCGAGCAGCTGGCCGACGAACTGATTGCTTCCGCCCCCGAGGGCATGAGCCGCGTGTACCTGGTGAGCGGTGGCTCCGAGGCCGTGGAGGCCGCGCTCAAGATGGCGCGCCAGTATTTCGTCGAGACCGGCCAGCCGCAGCGCACGCATTTCATCGCGCGCCGCCAGAGCTACCACGGCAACACGCTGGGCGCGCTGGCCGTGGGCGGCAACGCGTGGCGGCGCGAGCCGTTCGCGCCCATCCTGGTGCCGGCCACCCATGTGGCGCCGTGTTACCCGTACCGCGAGCAGCGTGCCGATGAAAGCGCCGAGCAGTACGGCCTGCGGCTTGCGGCGGAGCTCGAAGCGGCCATCGTCGCGCAGGGTGCCGACCGTGTGATCGCCTTCGTGGCGGAAACGGTGGGCGGCGCCACGGCGGGCGTGCTCACGCCCGTGCCGGGCTACTTCAAGGCGGTGCGCGCGGTGTGCGACAAATACGGCGTGCTGCTGATCCTCGACGAGGTGATGTGCGGCATGGGCCGCACCGGCACGCTGCACGCCTGCGAGCAGGAGGGCGTGGTGCCCGACCTGATCACCATCGCCAAGGGCCTGGGCGGCGGCTACCAGCCGATCGGCGCGGTGCTGGCGCAGCGCAGGATCGTCGAGGCGATGTCGAAGGGCAGCGGCTTCTTCCAGCATGGCCACACCTACCTCGGCCATCCGATGGCCTGCGCGGCGGCGCTCGCGGTACAGCAGGTGATCCGGCGCGACGGCCTGGTCGCCAAGGTGCGCGAAGACGGGGCCGTCTTTGGCGCGATGCTGGCCGAGGCGCTCGGCAGCCATGCGCATGTGGGCGACATCCGCGGCCGCGGCTTCTTCTGGGGCATTGAGCTGGTGGCCGATCGTGCGAGCAAGGCACCGTTCGATCCGGCGCTGAAGGTGCATGCGCTGGTCAAGAAGGACGCCATGGCGCGCGGCCTGCTGTGCTACCCCTTCGGCGGCACGGTCGATGGCCGGCAGGGCGACCACGTGCTGCTCGCACCGCCCTTCATTGCCACGCGGCAGGAGCTGCAGGACATCGTTGCCCGCCTCGCGGCTTCCATCGACGCGGTGACGCGCGCCGCCGCGCGCTGACCGATCTTCTTTTCACCCCTGTTTTCTCAACCGCCGTTCCGAGGAGCGCTTCCATGCCCAAGCTTCGTCTGCCGATCCCTTTCGGTGCTGCCGCTCTCGCGGTGGCCTTCGCCGTCCTGTTGCCGCACGCGGCCGCGCAGGCCCAGGACAACAACGACACGCTCGCCAAGATCAAGGCGAGCGGCGCTATCACCTTCGGCTACCGCGAGTCGTCGTTCGGCTTCTCGTACCTCGATGGCAACCTGAAGCCGGTGGGCTACAGCATCGAGATCTGCAACCGCATCGTCGAAGCGGTGAAGACCGAGCTCAAGCTGCCGGCGGTCGAGATCAAGTACCAGGCCGTGACTTCGGCCAACCGCATTCCGTTGGTGCAGAACGGCACGGTGGACATCGAGTGCGGCTCCACCACCAACCTGGTCGAGCGCCAGAAGCAGGTGGCGTTCTCGCCCGACATCTTCCGCTACAACGTGCGCATGCTGGTGAAGGCCGATTCGGGCATCAGGAGCATTGCCGACCTGCAGGGAAAGACGGTAGTCACCACCACGGGCACCACCTCGTTCCGCCTGCTGCGCGAGGCCGACAAGGGCAGGAACCTCGAGGTGAACAACCTGGGAGGCAAGGACCACAGCGACTCCTTCCTGCTGGTGGAAAGCGGCCGCGCGCAGGCCTTTGTGCTCGACGACATCCTGCTGGCGGGACAGATCGCGAATGCGCGCAATCCGAAGGACTTCATCATCACCGGCGAGAGCCTGCGCACCGAGAACCAGTCGCTCATGTTCCGCAAGGACGATCCGGCCTTCAAGGCGCTGGTGGACCGCGTGGTGTCGGGCATGATGAAGTCGGGCGAGATGGAGAAGCTCTACAGCAAGTGGTTCATGTCGCCGATTCCGCCCAAGGGCATCAACATCAACTATCCGCTCAACGCCGAGACGAAGGAGGCTTTTGCCAACCCGTCGTCGAAGGGCATCTGACCATCGTTCCCGCATGACCCGCATCGCACTGATCCACGCGCTCTCGCATTCGGTCGCGCCCGTCAACGCCGCCTTCGAGCGCGACTGGCCCGAGGCCGTGCGCATGAACCTGCTGGACGACAGCCTCTCGGCCGACCTGGCGCGCGGCGGGCGCGGCCTCGATGCCGCCATGCACGAGCGCTTTCAGCGGCTCGCGCAATACGCGGTCGACACCGGTGCGAAGGGCATCCTCTTCACCTGCTCGGCCTTCGGGCCATGCATCGAGGCGGTGGCGCGGCGGCATGCGGGCATGCCGGTGTTCAAGCCCAACGAGGCCATGGTCGCCGAGGCCGCGCAAGGACAGCAGGGCCGGCTCGGGCTCATCGCCACCTTTGCGGCCACGCTGGTGTCGATGCCGCCCGAGTTTCCGCCCGGCATTGCGCTCGAACCCGTGCTGGCCGAAGGCGCGCTCGATGCGCTGAACGCCGGCGACACACAGCGGCACGATGCGTTGATCGCCGCGCAGGCCGTGGCGCTGCGCGAGCGCGGCTGCACGCGCATTGCGCTCGCGCAGTTCAGCATGGCGCGCGCGCGTGCCGCCTGCGAAGAAGCCAGCGGCCTGCCCGTGCTCACCACGGTCGACAGTGCGGTGCGGGCCCTGCGGCTGCGCACGGATCGCGGTCCTGGATAAAGCCCGCGAATGCCAGGGGCCAGCTGAACCTGGCCTGACTCGATGCCTCGCCATAATTGGTGCTCTTTAAAGGAGTAAGCGTGGACATCGTTTTGCTGGTGAAGGCCGCCGTCATGGGGATCGTCGAGGGGCTGACCGAGTTTCTGCCGATCTCGTCGACAGGGCATCTGATTCTTGCGGGCTCGCTGCTCGGTTTCGATGACGACAAGGCCAAGGTGTTCGACATTGCCATCCAGACCGGCGCGATCTTCGCGGTGATCCTGGTGTACTGGCAGAAGATCCATTCCACCGTGGTGGCGTTGCCGAGGCAGCCCAAGGCAAGGCGTCTCGCGCTCAACGTGGTCATCGGATTTCTCCCCGCGGTGGTGCTTGGGCTGTTGTTCGGCAAGATGATCAAGGCGCACCTCTTCACGCCGGTGGTCGTGGCAAGCACCTTCATCATCGGCGGCTTCATCATCCTGTGGGCCGAGAAGCGGCCGCCCGGTTCGGTGCGCGTCGAGCATGTCGACGACATGACGATGTGGGATGCCCTCAAGGTCGGCCTGGTGCAGTGCTTCGCGATGATTCCGGGCACCAGCCGCAGTGGCTCGACCATCATCGGCGGCATGCTGCTCGGCCTGTCGCGCCAGGCGGCGACCGATTTCTCGTTCTTCCTTGCCATCCCGACGCTGATCGGTGCCGGCGCCTACAGCCTCTACAAGGAACGCGCGCTGCTGTCGGTGGCCGACATCCCGCTGTTTTCGGTGGGGCTGGTGTTTTCGTTCATCAGCGCCTGGCTCTGCGTGCGCTGGCTGCTGAAGTACATCAGCACGCACGACTTCATTCCGTTTGCCTGGTACCGCATCGCCTTCGGCATCGTGGTGCTGGCCACGGCCTGGACCGGCACGGTGGTCTGGGCGGAGTAAGCGAAAAGTGCGCGGCTGGCGAGAGTTGGTCAGCGCAGCAACGCGGGCCCGCTGGCCATGTGCGCCGTCTCGCTGCCCGAGCCGAGTGCCAGCTTTCTGTAGATGGCCTTGATGCGGCGTTCCACCGCCAGCCGAGGCATGGCAAACGCTTCGGCGATGCCGCGGTGGCCGAGCCCCTGCACCACGAGTTCGAGCATCTTGCGTTCCTGCGGCGTCAGCGCCGTATCGGGAGCCGACCCTGAGTCGGTCGCGTGCCCCGCATGCCACGCGAGGACGCGCCGGGCAATGGCTGGATCGATCGGTGCACCGCCCTGCTCGATGCTGCGCAGGCCGATGCTCAGTTCGAGGTCGTCGCGTTCCTTCAGCAGATAGGCCACTGCGCCTGCGCGAAGCGCCGAGAAAATGTTCTCCTCGCTGCGGGAGGCGGAAATTGCCACGGCCGGCACCTGCGGGTGATGCGCCTGCAGCCACTCGATGAGTTCGACTCCGCTGTCGCCAGGCAAGCCGATGTCCACCAGCACGACGCCGAAGCTCGGCTTCTCGAGCAGTTGCATGGCCATCTCGCCATCGTCGGTCCAGATGATCTGCGGTTCGTCGCAGCCGAGCGTCGGCAGGATGTAGCGCAAACGTTCCTGCATCGCCGCGTCGTTTTCGACCACGAGCGCCGGGCTCAGGGAGACGGCTTCCGAAGAGAACATTTGGGCGGCATTCTGGGCTGGGGCCGAAATACTGGGACGTTTCGACTTATTTTCCTCGAATGTTGCCGAAACTCACATTCGCGTCCCCTGGGTTGCCCATGTGCCAGGCAGGGCTTTGAGCAACGGCTCGGCCCACGCGGCGCAACTTGCTCCGGCGAACTCCGCGACCAGGGCGCAGGTGCTCAGGCCGTGGGTGGCAGCGGCATGCGCAGCGCCAGTTGTGTCTCGCCGGGCCGCGAATGCAGCTGCAGGTCGGCCCCCAGGCGACGCGCGCGTGCGCGCAGGCTGCGCAAGCCCGCACCGGTGCCTTTGTCGGCGCCATCCACCAAGAAGCCGCAGCCGTCGTCGCGCACGCTGAGTTGCAGTTCGGTGCCGGCGCGCGTCACCGCCACATCCACGCGGCGGCTTGCGCTGTGCTTGAGGACATTGGTCAGCGCCTCCTGCAGGAAGCGCAGCAGGTCCAGGCTCTGCGAGGCAGGGAGTTCGAGCGTCTCGATGTTCGACACCTGCCAGCGGCAGTCGATGCCGTTGGCATCGAGCAGCTGCGAGGTGCGATAGCGCAAGGGCGCCAGCAGCTCGCCGAGCGCACGCGCTCCGTCGTGCTGGCCCGTGGCCTCGATGATCAGCCGCAGATCGTCGCGCAGGCTCTTCAGCATTGCGAGCAGTGCGGGCGCGCAAAGCTCTTCGGGCCTGCGTTCGAGCGTGGCGATGCTGCCAACCAGCATGCCACCGAGCCCGTCGTGCAGATCGCTCGCGAGGTTGACGCGTTCGCCGATGCGCGCATGCGCCAGCTCGAGCGCATGCTGCTGCGCGAGCGTGGCGGCCAGCACGGCCTTGGCGGCGTTCACTTCTTCGATCAGCTCGGTGTTGAAATTCTCGATGCGCTTCAGGCCGCTCACGAAGCGCCCGGCCTGGATCAGCGCCATGCCCAGCAGCAGCAGATACGACGAGATGGTCGTGTAGTAGATGTTGCTGTCTATCACCTGCGTGAACACCAGCAGATCGTGCGCGCCTGCGACCGCGGACACGGCCATGAAGGGCGCGAGAGAGCGCATCGGGCTGCCGCGATGGCGCAAGGCGTGAATCAGCGCGGCGCTGTTCACGGCAATGATCGTGAGGCCGCCCACCAGCGTCCAGAGCGCGCGGTGAGTGAGCAAGTCCGCGGGGGCAGCGAGCCACAGGTCGAGCACGCCGGCCGCCGCAATCAACAGCGCAAGGCCCTCCAGGCGTGGCATGCGGCGCTCGCAGAAGCGCAGCGCGAAGACGACATAGCACACACTGAAAAGCAGCAGCAGCGAGGTGTTCAGCGCCTGCCAGCTGTGGTTGTTCGCAAATGGCCAGGGGCTGGTTGCGATCTGGTTGTAGCCGAACAGAAGCCACAGCACCGACATCAGCGCAAACCAGCCATAGGCCGTCTCGCGCCGGCGCATGACCCACAGCGCGGCGAAGAAGGCCGAGACCGCGGCGCTCACCGCAAGGCCGAGCATCTGAAGATCGCGGCGCCAGAGACGCTCCTGCCCGTATTCCGCCTGCATTGCCGCGGGCGTGCCGAGGCTGACCGGACCGAGGCCGGCCTGATAGGCGGACAGGCCTGAGACGCGTATCAGCAGCGCGTTGCGGCCCGCCTGCAAGAGCGGCGGCGCCAGCAGCCAGTAGCGCGGGCTGTTCCAGGCGCGGGTCAGCGGTTCGACCAGGCTTTCGTCGCGCGAGATCGGGGTGCCGTTGAGCGACACCGCGCCGGCCATGTTGAGGTAGCGCAGCAACAAGCCCAGTTCGGTCACTTGCGCGGGCTGCTCCCAGGTCAGCCGGTACCAGACCACACCGTCGAAGCCGGGCCAGCGCCCGGCCCAGCTGTCGGGCAGGGCGACGGGCGTCCAGCCGCCGGCCGGCGGGGCGGTGTCGTTCCAGCCCGCGCCGCGCACGGCTTCGACGTGGAGCTCAGGGGCGGGCTGCGCCTGCGCCATGCAGGCCACGAAGAGAAGGAGGCAAGTCCCGATCCATGCAGCAAGCCATGCCTTGGAATCTGACAGACCGCTTCGGTATGCGAGCCGGCGGCCAGCCTGCTGTAGAAGTTCTTCGTATGGCATTTACCAATTTTCGGGGATGGCCTCGCCGAGATGGCAAAGACTCACTTCGTCGCGCTTGTTTTATTTGCGTTCACGAGGGAGGGAGTCCATGCCAATTCGGCAACTGCCTGCGCTTGCGTTGCTGACTGCGGGAAGCGCCTACGCGGCAGGATTCGTCGGTGGCGCTGAGGGCGGCAGCGGTACGCAAACGACCACTGGCATAGGAGGCGGCGGAGGGGCCGCGGCCGTTATCTCGGGTGACGGTCAGGCGGTAACGGCGGTTATGGCGGCGCCTTTAACGGATTGGGCGGCGTGGGCGGGGCGGGAGCCAGCGCAATCGGAAACGGTGCGACCGCCATTGGGGGCGGCGGTGCCGGCGGGCAAGGCGAGTCGGGGGGAATGGGCGGTGCAGGGGGCGTTGCGCCCAAGCCTCGGGGGGTGCGATCGCGCTCGGCGCGGGAGGTGTGGGCGGGTGGTGAGGCGCGCAGGCAAGGACACAAGCACCGTTCAGTTCAGCAAGCCGTGCCGTCGGGCCTGATAGACGGCCTCGGTGCGCGAGCCGACGGCCAGCTTGCGGTAGATGTTCTTGGTGTGGCATTCCACGGTCAGCCGGGAGATCGACAGCGACTCGGCCATGTCGCGGTTGCTCAGCCCCTGCGCCACGAGTTCGAGGATCTTGCGCTCCCGCGGTGTCAGCGCGACGGGCAGCGGAACGGGTGCATCGGCCGCCGGCACGGCAGGTGGTGAAACCCGCTGCGCCGCAAGCCAGCCGAGGATATGGCGCGCGATGGCCGGATCGATCGGCGCGCCGCCTTGCTCGATGCTGCGCAGCGCGATGCCCAGTTCGAGATCGTCGCGTTCTTTCAGCAGGTAGCCGATGGCGCCGGCACGCAGCGCCGCGAAGATGACTTCCTCGGTCCGAAAGGCCGAGATCACCACCGCGGGCACCTTGGGATGCCGCGCCTGCATCCAGCCGATCAGTTCGACCCCGCTGCCGTCCGGCAGGCCGATGTCGACCAGCGCGACGCCGAAGCTCTGCGCGTCGAGCAGTTCCTTGGCCGTGGCAATGCTGTCGGCCCAGGCGATCTGCGGCGCGTCGTTGCCGAGCGTGGACAGCACGCGGGCCAGGCGCTCGCGCATCGCCGGGTCGTCTTCGACCACCAGCGAGGGATGCAGGGAAACGGCTTCAACGACTTCCAGCTGGGAGTTGGACATGGGCTCGGCCTCAGCCCATCAGGTTGCGCAGCGCCGCCTCGATGGCGGCGGCGGTGGCCAGCGGCTTTTCCATGGGAAACAGATGGCTGCCGTCGAGCATCGTGATGCGCCCCTTGGTGACCTGCTCGGTCAACGCCATGCCCACCTGCTTCATCTCCACCGACTGGCGCCCGCCGATGAAGGCCGCCTTGCACCTGAGTGGATGGCGGCGCAGCAGGGCCCCGAGGTTGTGGGGCAGGGTGTTGTAGATGGCCGTTTCCACGTCGCGGTCGAAGCTCAGCTCGCGCGTGTCTTCGCGCTCGCTGGTGCCGTGGTCGATGTAATCGTGCAGCACCTGCTCGTCCCATTTGGCAAAGGCCTTCTTGCCGCGGAAGTGCTCGAACACCGCTTCCCGGTGCGCCCAGCTGTTCTTGCGCCGGCGGCTGATGGCGCCGGGCGACACGGTCTTCATCAGCGGGGTGCGCTTCACGATGCTCAGCGTGTTCGCGCGCCAGCCGCCGAGGATCGGCGAATCGAGCAGCACCACGCCGCAGGCGAGCGCCGGATGCATTGCCGCGCACATCAGGCTCAGGAAACCGCCAAGCGAATGACCGACCAGGAACACCGGACCGCCGGCGCGGTCGGCGTGCCGATGCGCGAAGTCGGCCAGCTGCTGCACCAGGTGCGGCCAGTTGTCGGTGACGGGGTACTTCGGGTCGTGCCCGAATTTCTCGATGGCATCGACCTCGAAGCCGCGTTTGCGCAGGCTGTCGAGAACGACGCGGTAGGTGCTCGCGGGGAAGCTGTTGCCGTGCGAGAAGACGATGGGAGGCATCGCCATGGCCGCGCCGGCCTCAGATGAGCTTTTCGTCGGGCGTGGAAATCTTGCGCAACGGACTGTGGCGCGTGGCCGGCATCTTCAGCGGATGCTCGGTGGCGGAGTCGTCCCACACCGGGTCCTCGATGCTGTCGAACACCTCGCGCAGCTTCTGGCCCCAGCTGTTGTGCATCATGCGGTAGTAGGGGTTGTCGGCATCGATGCAGATCACGCGGTCGGTCTCGAGCTTGTTGGCCTCGTACACCACCAGGTCGAGCGGCAAGCCCACCGACAGGTTCGACTTCATGGTCGAGTCCATCGACACCAGCGCGCACTTGGCGGCTTCGTCGAGCGGGGTTTCGGGCGTGAGCACGCGGTCGAGCACCGGCTTGCCGTACTTCGATTCGCCGACCTGGAAGTAGGGCGTCTCGGTGGTCGCCTCGATGAAATTGCCGGCCGCATAGACCAGGAACAGGCGCATGCCTTCGCCCTTGACCTGCCCGCCGAAGATGAAGGACACGTTGAAGTCGAGTCCCGCATGCTTGAGCGCCTCGGCATCGCGGTCGTACACGTGGCGCACGGCCGAGCCGAGCACGCGCGCGGCGTCGAACATGCTCTTGGCGTTCCAGATGGTGATGGGATCGCCCTGGGAGCCGTCTTCTCGCGTTTCGCGCAGCTCCTCGATCTGCAGGATTTCGCGCACCGACTGCGAGATGCTCAGGTTGCCCGACGACAGCAGCACCATGACGCGGTCGCCCGGCTGCTCGTAGACGATCATCTTGCGGAAGGTGCTGATGTGGTCCACGCCCGCATTGGTGCGCGAGTCGGAGAGAAACACCAGGCCGGCGTTGAGTTTGATGCCTACGCAATAAGTCATTTTTTCATCTTGCACGAAGGATGCCCGCTACGCGGCGCCGCGTTCGCGCGTGTTCAGTTTTTGTAAGGCATAGAGCGCGTCGAGCGCCTCCCGTGGCGTCATCGCATCGGGGTCGAGCGCGGCCAGGGCGGATTCTACGGCGCTGGCCATGGGGGTTTCGGCGGCCGGGGGCGGGGCGAACAGGTCGACCTGCGCGCGGGTTTGCGCATGCTGCGATTCGAGTGCCTCCAGCGCCTGCCGCGCGTGGTTGACCACCGCGGCGGGCATGCCCGCGAGCCGCGCCACCTGGATGCCGTAGCTCTTGCTGGCCGGGCCGGGCTGCATTTCGTGCAGGAACACGATGTCGCGGCCCGCCTCGGTGGCGCTCACGTGCATGTTGACGGCGCCGTGGTGCGTGGCCGGGAACTCGGTCAGCTCGAAGTAGTGGGTGGCAAAGAGCGTGAAGGCCTTGCTGCGGTCGTGCAGCTGGGCCGCGATGCCGGCGGCCAGCGCCAGGCCGTCGAAGGTGCTGGTGCCGCGGCCGATTTCGTCCATCAGCACCAGCGATTGGGCGGTGGCGCTGTGCAGGATCTGCGCGGCCTCGGTCATCTCGAGCATGAAGGTCGACTGCGCATTGGCCAGGTCGTCGGCGGCGCCGATGCGGGTGTGGATCGCATCGATGGGCCCGAGCCGGCAAGCCGCCGCCGGCACGTGCGAGCCGATGGACGCCAGCAGCACGATGATCGCCACCTGCCGCATGTAGGTCGACTTGCCGCCCATGTTGGGGCCGGTGATCACCTGCATGCGCTGCTGCGGCCCGAGCTGCGTGTCGTTGGCGATGAAGCCGCCCGACGATTTTTCGGCCAGCCGGGCTTCCACCACCGGATGGCGGCCTTGCTGGATCTCGATGCAGGGGTGCGACACGAAGCTCGGCGCGCGCCAGTGCAGCGTGTGCGAGCGCTCGGCCAGCGCGCACAGCGCGTCGAGCGTGGCAATGGCGCCGGCCAGCTGCGTGAGCGCGGGCACCGAGGGCTGCAGCGCGTCGAGCAGCTGTTCGTAGAGCCACTTTTCGCGCGCCAGCGCGCGGTCCTGTGCGCTCAGTGCCTTGTCCTCGAAGGCTTTCAGTTCCGGCGTGATGAAGCGCTCGGCGTTCTTCAGCGTCTGGCGGCGGCGGTAGTTGTCGGGCACCTTCGAGAGCGCGCTTTGCGTCACCTCGATGTAGAAGCCGTGCACGCGGTTGAACTGCACCCGCAGGTTGCTGATGCCGGTGCGCTCGCGTTCGCTGACTTCGAGCTTCAGCAGGAAGTCGTCGCAGTTGTCGCTGATGGCGCGCAGCTCGTCGAGCTCGGCGTCGTGGCCGGTGGCGATCACGCCGCCGTCGCGCACCAGCGCCGACGGGTCGGGCTTGATGGCGCTCACCAGCAGGTCGGCGCAGCCCGGCGGCGGCGCGAGCCGTTCGATGATGCTGCCCAGCAGCGCGGCAGACGCCGGCAGCGCCGGCGCCAGCTGCTCGGCTTTCGCGAGCGCGAGGCGCAGCGCCAGCAGCTCGCGCGGGCGCACCTGCCTGAGCGCGATGCGCGCCGCGATGCGTTCCACGTCGCTGGTGTTCTTGAGCTGCTCGCGCAGGGTGCGCCAGGGCGCGGCCGTGCCGCCCAGCACCGTGGATTGAAGCGCGGCAATGGCTTCGAGCCGGGCCTGCGCCTCGCTGCGGTCGCGCCGCGGCGAGAGCAGCCAGCGCTTGAGCAGGCGGCTGCCCATGCCCGTCATGCAGGTGTCGAGCAGCGAGAACATGGTGGGCGACTCTTCGCCGCGCAGCGTCTGCACCAGCTCGAGGTTGCGCCGCGTGGTGGGCGGCAGTTCGATCAGGTCGCCGTCGCGTTCCACCGAGAGGCGCTGCACGTGCGAGAGCGCGCGGCCCTGCGTGTGCTCGGCATAGCCCAGGAGCGCGGCCGCGGCGGCATGCGCGTTGGCGAACGATTCGGCATTCCAGGCCGCGAGGCTGTTGCTGCCCATCTGCTCGCTGAGCTTGCGTTCGCCCAGCCCGCCGTCGAACTGCCAGGCCGGGCGGATCGAGAGCGTGAAAGGCGTGGCCGAACGCGCGGCCTTCAGCCGCTGCTCGAAGGCCGGCGTGACCTCGGCGCTATAGAGCAGCTCGCTTGGCGCGATGCGTGCGATCCAGGCTTCGAGGGCGTCGGCCGGGCATTCGGCCAGCCGCAACTCGGCGCCCGTCACGCTGAGCCAGGCCAGGCCGCAGAAATTGCGTGTGCCAGCATGCACCGCGAGCAGCAGCGATTCGCTCTTGTCGTTGAGCAGTTCCGAATCGGTCAGCGTGCCGGGCGTGACCACCCGCACCACCTTGCGCTCGACCGGCCCCTTGCTGGCGCCGACCTCGCCCACCTGCTCGCAGATGGCCACCGATTCGCCCAGCTTGATGAGCCGCGCGAGGTAGGTATCGACCGCATGGAAGGGCACGCCGCACATCACCACCGGCTGGCCGGCCGACTGGCCGCGCTGCGTGAGCGTGATGTCGAGCAGGCGCGCGGCCTTTTCGGCGTCGGCCCAGAACAGCTCGTAGAAATCGCCCATGCGGTAGAACAGCAGGGTGTCCGGATGGTTCGCCTTGAGGCCAAGGTACTGGACCATCATGGGCGTGTGCCCGGAGAAGTCACTGGTCGAGAGGATGGAGTGGGCGGTCGTCGTATTCACTCGGACGATTATCGGGGACGGGCGGACGGCTCGGCCGACGGCCAGCTCGACCGGCTTGCCGATCGCGCCGCCTCCCCGCTTTAAAATCCCCCGGCGCAAACCCCGCGTGAAGAACAAGGCGCCCATGGCCCAGCTGGATGAATTCAAAGGCCCTGAAGCGGACGCGCTGCCCGACACCGCCACCTTGCCCGCCGAACTCGCGGCGCTGTATCTCTGCATGTCACCGGCCCAGCTCGCGGACCTGCGCAAGTCGAAGCGGCCCGAGGGGCGCGCGGGCAACGGCTCGGCCGTCATCAAGCCAGTGGAAGGCGGCGCAGCAGCCGGGCCGAAAGACGCGGTGCTCTACAAGCTCGGTACCTTGCGCGAATTTGCCAAGTCGCACACCGCCCCCACTGCCTTCGACACCGCGTTGGACTCCGGGTTGCCGGGCTGGGTGTCCGCCAAGCTGCCTTTCTTCGCCGAACGCGAACCCCGCGTCAAACGCGGCCGGCGCTTGCTCATCGGCGGCGCCTGGGACCGCGCGGACCCCCTGCGCGAGAAGCGCTTCGTCGATCTGGCGAAGGGCCGCATCCGCTTCGCATCGCTCACATGCTCGGAGGCCGCGGCGAGCCTGTGGGCCGACGTTGCGAGCCACTCGGCATTTGCCGAAAAGGGGCTTGCCCTGCTCAGGAGCGAGACGCAGGCCATCGAGGCCTCGCTGGCCGCCACCGGTCAACTGGCCGCGACCAACCCCCAAGACTGACCAGGGACGAGTACCGATGCTGATCAACTGCGTGGCCTATGAAAACGGCGCCAAGCTCGCCGATATTCCGGTCGAGGACATCAGCGAGTACATCACCCGGCCAGGCTGCTTCGTCTGGGTGGCGCTGAGCGATGCGACGCCGGAAGAGCTGGCCCAGATGCAGGAAGAGTTCAACCTGCATCCGCTGGCGGTGGAAGACGCCCACCACGGCCACCAGCGGCCCAAGGTCGAGGAATACGGCGATTCGCTCTTCGTGGTGATGCACCTCGTCGAACCTTCCCCGCAGGGCGAGCACTGCGTGAACGTGGGCGAGGTCGACGTGTTCGTCGGCAAGAACTATGTGCTGTCGGTGCGCAACCGCAGCCAGCAGGGCTTCCTGGGCGTGCGCGAGCGCTGCGAGCGCGAGCCCGAGCTGCTGCGCAACGGCGCGGGCTTCGTGCTTTATGCGCTGATGGACGCGGTGGTGGACCGTTATTTTCCCGTCATCGATGCGCTCGAGGTGGAGCTCGAATCCATCGAGCAGCAGATCTTCACCCAGGGCGGGGCGGCGCGCGACAAGATCAAGCAGCTGTACGACTTGAAGCGGCGCAGCATGATCCTCAAGCGCGCGGTGGCGCCGCTGGTGGAGGCGGCGGGCAAGCTGCACGGCGGGCGAGTGCCGCACATCTGCGTGACTTCGCAGGAATACTTTCGCGACGTGGCGGACCACCTGGGACGCATCAACGGCTCGATCGACGCGATGCGCGACACCATCGGCACGGCGATCTCGGTGAACCTCTCGATGGTGACCATCGAGGAAAGCGAAGTCACCAAGCGGCTCGCGGCCTGGGCCAGCATTTTTGCGGTGTGCACCGCGTTCGCGGGCATCTGGGGCATGAATTTCGAGCACATGCCGGAGCTGAAATTCCGCTATGGGTATGCGGTGGCGCTGGGGCTGATCGCCAGCAGCTGCGGCTATCTCTACTACCGGTTCAAACGCGCGGGCTGGCTCTGAGTTTTTTCTTTCTCCCTCCCCTTCCGGGGGAGGGCAGGGGTGGGGGCAGCGGCGTATCGGTGAATGGCGGATTTTCAAAGGCCGCTTGCCCCCATCCCAACCTTCCCCCGGGAGGGGAAGGAGCAATGCAGGCTCACTCGTCGTGCGTATCGTGCGTCGCCGCCGCGCCGCGCCGCCAGTAGCCGGAGGCGCGCGTCCACTTGGGGTTGGCGCCGCGCCCGCCCACGAGGTGCGCGCGCAGTGCCTTCGCAATCGCCGATTCGCAACCCACCCAGGCATGGAAGTCGCCGGCAGGCAGCTTCATCGCCTCGAGCGCATCGACCAGCACCGTGCTCACCCCCGGCTCGGCGCCACGCCGATGCACCCACTGCAGCGTGAGTTCGGCCTGCGTGTCGAACGGAATCTGGTCGGCCTCGCTGTCGACCTCCGCCAGCACCACCACGCGCGCGCCAGCCGGCAGTTCGGCCAGGCGCCGCGCGATGGCGGGCAGGGCGGTGTCGTCGCCGATCAGCAGGTGCCAGTCGAACTCGGTCGGCACGATGAACGAGCCGCGCGGGCCGCCCACGCCGAGAACGTCGCCAGGCTTGGCCTGCTCGGCCCATTGCGTGGCGGGGCCGGCGTCGTGCAGCGCGAAGTCGAGTTCCAGCGTGTTGGCCTCGGCGTCATGGCGGCGCGGCGTGTAGTCGCGCATGGTCGGCCGGCCGCTCGCGGGCCAGACCGGACCATCGGGACCGGCGGTCGGCAGCGTGAGCTGGCCGGTGGCCGCATCGGGGAAAAAGATCTTCGCGTGATCGTCGAAGCCCGGGCTCGTGAAGCCCGCGAGGTCGTCGCCCGTGAGCGTGATGCGCACGAGGTGCGGCGTCACGCGCTGCACGGTCTTGACCGTGAGCCGGCGAAAGCGAAGCTCGTGGCGCACGCGGCGAGGCGTGCGGTCGGGCGCGGTGGCGGAGGAGGTCGTAGATGTGAAGTCGGTCATTTGAAAAAGGGTTCGGTCAGATGCGTTCCAGCTGTTGAGCGGCGCTGTCGAGCACCGCGGCGAAATCGTGGGCTTGTTGTTCGGTGAGCGGGGTGCCCGTGAGGCGCATGCGCATCGCGAGCTTCAGGTTCTCGATGGCGCGCGTGACCTGCGGCGGGCGGCCGCCGCGCGGGCCGGCACCGTCGACGCCGCCGTTCATGCGGGCCATCATGGCGTCGGCCGTGTCGCGGTTGGCGGCCAGGAATTCCTGGCCGCCCGCGGTGATGCTGTAGCGCTTGCGTCCGCCCGTGTCGGCCGTTTCCACGCTCAGGTAGCCCATTTCTTCGAGCAGCGTCAGGGTGGGGTAGACCACGCCGGGGCTCGGCGCGTAGCTGCCGCCGAGGCGGTCTTCGATGGCCTTGATGAGCTCGTAGCCGTGGGCAGGCTTGTCGGCAATGAGCTGCAGCAGCACGAATCGCAGGCCGCCGTGGCCGAACACGCGCCCGCCGCCGCGTCCGCCGCGGCCTCCGCCGTGGCGCCCGCCCGAAAGGCCGTCTTCGTGTTCGCCGCGCGGGGCGTGGCAGTGGTGGTGCTGGCCGTGGCCGAAGTGGAAATGCCTCATGATCGGGTGTCCTTGCGATGTGTATCGGAATTATTTTAGATATATCTAAAATAAAGTCAATCCGATAGACATCGGACGCCCGCGCTCGTCAGGCGACCGGCGCCTCGGCGGCGGCCACGAAGCGCCGCTGCCGCATCCATTTGGTCGCCACCCATTTTTCTCCGCGCAGCACGGGCGCGCCCGCATGCAGCGATGCATGGTCGACCTGCCCGAGGTTGTTGCAGTACTCGAAGTACACCGCGCTGCCGCGTTGCGGCGACACCGACCACCCGGTTTCCGGGAACACCGTTTCGCCGCCTTCGTCCACCTCGTTGAGGTAGCTCACGAGGGTGCTCACGCGCTGCCCGCTGCGTTCCAGCGAGGCCCGGTTGGCCGGGTTCGACGGCACCAGGAAATCGAAGTGCGGCATGCTCTGCGCGCCGACGGGGTAGTGCAGCACCTGCAGGCCTTCGCCGTTTTCCACCGGCAGGTTCATGAGTTCGGACACGCGTTGGTCGAGCCGCGCGATGAAGGCGTTTTCGCGCAGCCGGAAGAACATGCCCAGGCTGCTGCGCTGCGTGCCCACAAGATCGCGCCCGGACAGCGGATCGACGGTGGTCGATGGCGTCAGCCGCGGTTTGGCGAGCGCAATCAGCTCTTCGCATTCCTGCGCGCTGAACACGTCGTTGAGCACTGCCATGGCTGGTTGCGCCGCGCGCACGGCCACGCGCACGAGCCGGTCGGTGGTGCGAATCGACCTGCCCGGCGGCAGTCTTGGCGGCTCGTAGCGGTAGGGTTGCGCCACCGTCACTGAATCAGTGGGCACGGGGCTTCCTGTGCGAAGCGCGAACACGAAGGCGTCGACGATGGCCTTGGCGGCCTCGGGCGGCATGGCTTGTGCGCGCATGGCCTCGATCACGTTCGCGGGGGCGCAGCCTTGGCGCAGGTTGTGCAATACCCAGTCGCTCAGCGCGGACGAGAAACGCAGCGCCGCATCCATCGGCTCAGACTTCCGCCGAAACCCAGGCGTTGCCGGTGTGCTTGAAGTTCTGCTTCAGCTGCATCGTGCCGGCCCCGCGCACCACGCGGTCGACCATCGGAAATGCCTTCTGCACGTCGGCATCGCCGGTCCAGGGCGCGGCGTCGATCTTGTAGGTGTAGGTGACGACGACGGCGGATGCGTCCTTCTCGTCCTTGCGCGCTTCCCAACCCACGATCTTGTCGAGCGCCAGGTGGGCGGCACAGAAGTCGCCCTGGGTCTCGCGCGTGTGGAAGTATTTCCTTCCTTCCTCGGTCAGCGCATAGCGCATGACGGTGATCTCGGTGGGCCGTTCGCCTTCCTTTGCATCTTCGATCGTTGCCGTGGACGCGCTCACCAGCCCCACGTGTTCCAGCACCGGCATCTGCACCGCGTTGCGCGCGCGCGTGCCAGCTTCGCGTTGCGGCACGTCGATGGGCCAACGGGTCTTGCCCAGGCACAGGTCGCCTTTCTGCGCGAGGTAGGCGTTCATGGCGGCCGTCAGGTTCTGCAGGTTGGCTTCGGGCGGCTGCGGGCCACAGCCGGCGAGCACGGCCAGCGCGAGCGCACCCAGCAGCGTGGAGAGTTCTTTGTTGTTCATGAGAGGCAGGGAGAAGGAATCGATCAATCGGCGCATGCGCCGGGCCTGGCGGGCGCCGCGGGCTTCGTGTCGGCGTCGCTCAGGGTGTTGAGGAAGCAGATCAGGTCGGCCATGTCCTGCTCGGACATGGGCGGCGCCGAGCCCGCGGCGCGGCCGTCCATCGGCAGCTGCGTATCGATGTTCGGCGCGTAGGTCGGCGGCAGGTCGTCGTACTTCTTGACCTTGCCGCCGCTGTACTGCGTGGTGACGAGGCCGTAGCTCGGAAAGCCCGGGTCGTTCTTCGCCTTCGGCGTGCCGCCCACGGTGGGGTACCAGAGCTCGGGCTGCGTGTCGCGCGTGTTGTAGAAGCGGACGACCTGCTCCAGCGAATGCATGACGCCGTTGTGGAAGAAGGCCGTGCGCGTTGCCACGTTGCGCAGGGTCGGCGCCTTGAACATGCCGCAGAAACTGTTCGCGGCATTGGGCGCGGCCGGCATGTGGTCGGTGCGCATCGCGCCGCACACACCCATGTCGAAATACCGCAGGTTGCCGTTGGCGGGAATGGCGGCGTTGCGCGGCACGCCGATCGCCTCGTAGGAAAAATCGGTGAACAGCGCGGAGCTGCCGCCGAGGCCCGCGCCCTGGTAGTGGCACGAGGCGCAGTTGCCCGTGTTCGGATTGGCAAACACCTTGAGGCCGCGTGTTTCCGCGGGCGTGAGCGCGCCGCCGATCTTGTTGCCCGCGTACAGGTCGAACTTGCTGCTGTACGGATGAAAGCTCTTGTCCTCGAGCTGGTAGGCCTGGAGGGCCAGCAGTGCGTTGGCGAACGCGGCATCGTCGTCGCCGAAGGCCTTGGCGCCGAAGGCCTCGGCGATGAGCGGCGCGTAGTCCGCCGCCCGGAGCTTCTTCACCACGTCGGCGCTGCTGGCGTTGGCCATCTCGACCGGGTCGAGCAGCGGAATGCGGGCCTGCGCGGCCAGCGTGTCGGCACGGCCGTCCCAGGCAAAGCCGCCGCCGGGGCCCGGCACGCTGATGCCGTCCGGGTTGTCCAGCAGATCGGCGTAGGGCGGCGTCACGTCCTTGTAGCGCAACGAGGGCACGGCGCGCAGGCCGGCCTGGTCCACGTGCGGGCCGCCCAGCTGCACCGATAAATCGTTGGCCGGCGCGTGCGCATGCGCCGGATCGTGGCAGCTCGCGCAGGACATGGCGCCGGAGCCCGAGAGCTTCTTGTCGAAGAACATCTTCTGGCCCACCTGCGCCGCGAGGCTCAGCGTGCCGGACGGTGAGGGCGCCGCGGCTGCTGCCGGCGAGACGGGGGCGGCCGCGGCCGTGCCGGTCGGAACGGAGGCAGAGCCGCTGCCGCTGCTGCTGCCGCCGCAAGCAGCGAGCATCGCGCCCGCGATGCATGCCGCCCCGAGCGCCGCCAGCGCGAGCCGGCCCGCGCGCGCCGCCGCCGGCCCTTGCGGGCCTGAACGGCGCAGCCTCATTGCTTCAGCGACCAGACGTTGAACTGGCTGGCATCCGGCCCGACCTGCGCCGTGGTCGACACGTCGCCCGACTGCTTCTGCGTGTAGCCCGCCGGAATCACGAAGGCATGGTTGATCGGCCGCACGCTGTCGAAGTGCGTGTCCGCCTGCCGGCGTATTCCGGCAGGTTCATGATGTTCTGGGCGATGAAGGCCTCGGTGTACTTCGAGCGGTTCATGTACGAGCCGTCGACCGCCGGGTCGGCCAGCTGGAACATGTCCTGCAGCGTGCGCACGAACGAGAAGTGGCTGTAGGCATCGCTGTCGGACACGCCCTTGGGCGCATCGGCCTGGTTGGTCAGGATGCCGAAGATGCTCTCGCCGTGCCCGCGGTTGCCCTTGGTGTAGTTGTTGATGCTCGCGTCCACCGTCCAGGTGCCGTCCGCGTTCTGCCTGACCGGATTGGCGACGGTGCTGTTCGACACGTTCCAGCCGCAGCAGGAGTTGAAGCCGCTGGTGGCGCTGCCTTCGTCGAACATCAGCACGATGGCCACGCGCTTGTGCGGGTTCTGCCACAGCGCAGAAGCCTGGATGCGCTTGACCGTGTAGTCGACGTAGTTGTCGCCGCGCGTGATGATCGGCGAGACGGCGGTGGCCGACACGTTGTTTGCCACGCTGGCGCAATCGCTCGCGGTGCCCACGCCGCCCGTGCCCTTCACGCTGATGCCGTGCATGTCGTCGCACTGGTCGGGCATCAGGAAGTTCAGGTTGCCGACCTTGCCGCTGGCCAGGTCGGTGCCGAGCTGGTCGTAGTCGTAGCCCGCGGGAATGGCGTAGTCGGTGCTGCTCTTGAGCGCCGCATCCCACTGGCCGCCGCCCATGGTGCGGTTGCTGTGCTTCCATTCGGGCGCGCTGCGCACGTTCTGGTAGGCCATGCCGGGGTGGTGCTTGGTCTTGTACAGGCCTGCCGGCAGCGGCAGCGTGAGCGTGGCGTCGCCGACGGCCGCGGTGTTGCCGCCCAGGGTGCCCGGCGCATAGACGTTGTCCTTGGCCGTCACGGCCGCGTCGGCCACGCTGTCGGTGCGGAAGTCCTGGCCCGGGTTCATCGACTCGCTGTAGGTGCGCCAGGTCAGGCCGGCGGCGGTGATCGCATTGAATAGGTTCGGCTTGCCGACGATGTTGTGGTTCACCGCGGCTGCCTGCGTGCAGCTGGCTGCAAACGGCGACTTGGCCAGGCCCGGCTGGGTGTTGTCGGGCACGGGCAGATCCTGCACGGCATTGGCGCCGGTGGCATCGCAGTTCCACTGGCTGTCGTCGGTGATGCCCCAATCGTCGGCACCGCCCAGCGCCGTGTAGTTGGGCTCGCTCGGGTTGCCGGTGGCGTAGTAGCTCACCAGCTGGTTGCCGGCCTTCAGGTAGCCGTTGATCTTGGGGGTGCGTAGGCCGAGTTCAGGATCGACATCGTGGCCTTGTTTTCCAGCATCACGATGAAGATGTTGTCATAGCGCGGAATGCCCTCGACGTTGAACGCCGCCTGCTGCGACTGCAGGAAGGTGATGGGCTTGCGGTTGTCCACGACGTTCGCCGTGGCCGTGGTCACGCCGGCCATGCCGGCAAGGCGCGGATCGCCGCCGGGGTTGGCGAGCGCATCGGGGAACTTGTCGCCGCGGTCGAGCTTGGTGGTGGCGTAGGCGAAGCGGTTGTTCAGCGCATTGGCTTCGCCGAGCAGCGCGGCCTGCACAGCGCCGCTGGCGGTGTTGACATCGCCGAGCAGCGAATCGGCAGGCACGCCCACACGCGTGGCCAGGTTCTGTTTCTCGACGGCATAGCTCGTGCCGTTGGCCTCGACCAGCCGCGCCACTTCGGACGACAGCGGGCTGACCACCACGGCCGTGCCCTGTTGCTGCACCTGGTCGCGCATCACGCGCAGCACTTCGCGCGTGGCCACGTTGGTGTTGGTGGCGGTGTTCCTGGCGCTGGTGCCGATGTCGGCGATGAGTGCCGACGCGCCGGACAGCGAGAGGCTGAACTTGCCGTTGGCATCGGTGACCGCGGCAGGCTCGCCGGTGTCGCAGCGGCCGTTGCCGTTGGCGTCCACGCAAACGGTGGCGCCAGCGTAGTAGCCGGCACCGATCACCGGGTCGCTGCTGCTGCCGGGCTTGAGGGCGCTGGCCGTGAGCACGCCGCTGAAGGTGGTGTTGCCGGGGCCGGCGGGCTGGCTCGCACCGGGCTGGTTCGCAGGCGGCACAAATGCGATCTGGCCTGCGCCGTTGCCGCCGCCTCCGCATGCGGCCAGCAGCGAGGCTGCGAGCACCGTCAGGGTGGGGTACAGCAAGCCGGATCTGATGTTTGGAATGGCTTTTTTCAATTCGTTCTTTCGACGTGGGAGGGCATGACGCCGCGCGACGCGGGCTGCGCCGGCAGGGGACCGCGAACGAATCTAGGTTTGCCCTGTGTCAGTCGAAAGGCAGAAGACTTAGCTGCGAATGAGCAAGTCGACGGGCGGCGGGCGCCCGTGTGGCGATCAGGCGATCAGGCGATCATCGATTCCAGGTCGGATGCCAGCTCGCGAGGCGCCGGCATTTCCTGCACCACGTCTTCCGAGATGCCGATGGCATCGGCCGACTGGGCCGGCCAGACGTGCTGCGCGTCGCCGATGCGCAGCCCTTCACGCTCGAGGGCGACGCGCCAGACCGCAAGGTGCAGCACGTTGGCCAGCGGATCGACGTGCTCGGCCTCCATCGGGTGGGCGAAGCAGGAGAGGGCGCTGATGAACTCAGGCGCGAATTCCCAGCGGGCGGCCAGCCGGGCGCTGACTTCGCCGTAGTGGAAGCCGAACTTCTGCCGTTCCACCTCGAGCCGCCCCATGCGGTCGAAGGGATGCGCGGCATTGAGCTGCGCCATCTGCTGCTTCATTGCGCCGGCCATGATCAGGTGGCCGATGGCGTGCATGCTGCCGACGGTGAATGCCAGGCTCTGGTCCACGCGGCGGGTCTTGCCCGCGAGGTAGCGGGCCACTGCCGCCACACGCAGGCTGTGCGACCAGAAGGCCGGCAGGTTCACGCCGTCGACCTTGCGGAACGTGCCCGTGAGGCCGGAGCTCACCACCAGGGAGCGGATCGAGGAGAAACCCAGCAGTTGGATCGCGTCCTGGATCGACACGATCTTGCGGCGCAGCCCGAAATACGGGGAGTTGGCCATGCGCAGCACCCGCGCCGTCAGCACCTGGTCGAGCTCGACCTTGCGGGCCACTGCGGAAATTGCGGCATCTTCGTTGCGAAGGAGCTCGATGAGATCGAACACCACCTTGGGCACTGTCGGAAGCAAGTGGCTGTCGGTAAACAGTTCGTCCAGGGTCATGGCGCTCTCCGGCTGTAGTTTTTCGCTGCCCGGGATTGTGCTGCAACCTTAGTGTTACATGTTGATGTCTTCGGAAATCGAGCCGGTTCCCACGGACCGATTGCAGACTTTCAGCAACACGGATGCGGTTACCGGAGCACAGCTTCAATGGGCTTGACCGCGAAGTCGTCCAGCAGATTGCGGACTGGATTCTTGCCAAATAGGCAGGGCAGAGATGTCCAGCCCTGCGAGCGAAGCTAGCTCCGCACAGCACTCCTGAAGGCTGCCGACAGCGCGTCGAGCGCGTCGCGCGGCCGGCCATCCTTGATCCGTGAGTGAAGCAGCACGGGCAAGCGCGGCAGGTCGGGAAGCCCGAGCTTGGCGCCGACATCGACGGCACCGAATGGCAGCATGCGCGGCGCCAATGCAGCCACGCCCAGCCCGGCCATGATTGCTGCAACAACCGCCGCAACGCCGCCGCCGACAAACACTTCCGTCCACGGTACGCGCGCCGCATCGAGCAGTTGCCCAGCCAGCGCACGCACACCGCAGGGCTCGGCCATCGTGGCCAGTGGCAGAGGCTCGCCCGCGCGGTGCTGCCAGCCTGGCGCGGCGAACCAGCCGAACTTTTCTTCGGCAAGAAGTTCGCCGTCCTTCCGTCCGGCATGCAGGCGAACGATGACCGTGTCGAGTTCCCTCCGGTCGAAGCTTTGCAGCAGGTCGCCCGACGAGCCGATGCGAATTTCGATGAGCAACTGCGGGTCTTGCGCGTTCATGCGCGCGATGAGCGCGGGAAGCTCGGGCCCCGCTACATGGTCGCTGATGCCGATGGTCAGTCGCTGGCGGGCTTCGGCAAACATGGCGAGCGCGCGATCGTGCACTTCGAGCAGTGCGCGCGCATGTTCCAGAAAGGCTGCGCCCCGCGCCGAAAGCTCCACCGACCGGGGCGTGCGCTCGACGAGCCGGCAGCCGAGCCTGTCTTCGAGCCGCTTCAGTTTCAGGCTGACGCCGGCCTGCGTGGTTTGCATGGCTTCGGCTGCGCGCGTGAAGCTGCCGAGCTCGACGATGCGGATGAAAGCCTCCACGGCATCGAGGTCGAGTGGTCGTTCAATCATTTCAATAAATTATCTTTGATATAAATGTCAATAGCAATTTGAAATGACTAGCATGAAGCCGGCACAACCAGGAAAGGACTCCCCGATGCCTCTGCTTCATATCTCGCTGCGCGCCGGCAAGCCGGACGCCTACCGGCAGGCGATTTTCGACAGCCTCTACCGCGCAATGCGCGACACACTGGCCGTGCCTGAAGACGACCAGTTCATGACGCTTGCCGAGCACGATGCCGCGAACTTTCGCTACGGCAATGCCTTTGGCGTTGCCCGAAGCGACGACCTGGTGTTCATTCGCATCACCGTGTTCAACACCCGCACGGCGGAGCAGAAGAAAGCGCTGTTCCGGCGCATCGCGGAGCTGCTCGGCGACAGCCCCGGCATCCGACCGGAGGATGTGTTCGTGACCATTGCCGACGCGCCGAAAGAGAACTGGTCGGTGGGCAACGGCCTCGCGCAATTTGCCTGAGGCACTGCTGCTGGTGTCGTTGAATCCGGCCGCAGCCGCAGCCTCAGCGCTGCGGCATGTCCTTCACCGAATACCCCAGGCTCACCGTCGCATCCTCCGGAATCGCCGGCATGGTCGCATTCCAGGCCAGCCAGTCTTCCCGCATGGCCGCGAGCCGCTGGGGCTCCTTCTTGCCCAGGTTCGCCCGCTCGCGCTCGTCGGCCGGAATGTTGAACAGGTACTCGTTGCCGTCCACCTTCAGGTATTTCCAGTCGCCGTCGCGCATGGCCTCTTGCCCGCGGTGGTTCATGCGCCAGTGCAGCGGGCGGCGGAAGCTGCGCTTCACGTCTTTCAGCACGGGCATCAGCGACACGCCGTCCAGCGGATAGGCCGGGTCGGCCGAAACACCGGCTGCGTCGAGCATGGTGGCGGACCAGTCCATGGTCATGCACAGCTGCGCGCTCTCGCCGCCCTTGCCGATCACGGCGGGCCAATGCGCGATCCATGGCACGCGGATGCCGCCTTCGGTCAGGTCCATCTTGCCGCCGACCAGCGGCCAGTTGTCCGAGAAGCGCTCGCCGCCGTTGTCGCTGGTGAACACCACCAGCGTGTTGTCGGCCATGCCGTGCTTCTCGAGCGCGGCCATGATCCAGCCGATGCCTTCGTCCATGTGATGGATCATGCGGCGGTACACGTGGATGTTGCCGCCGGCCAGGTCGAACAGGTTGTCCTTCACCAGCGGCGCCTTCTCTGCATCGTCGCGCGTTTCCCAGGGCCAGTGCGGGGCGGTGTAGTGCAGGCTCAGGAAGAAGGGCGCGTCCTGCTTCGACATGCGCTCCACATAGTCCACGGCGCGCTTCGAAAGGATGTCTGTGAGGTAGCCGTCTTCCTTCCTGTCTTCCTCGCCAAGCCACAGGTCGTGCCGGCCGGTGGAGTCGCAATGCGTGAAGTAGTCGACGCCGCCCGACATCGGGCCGAAGAATTCGTCGTACCCCGAGCGCAGCGGCCCGAACGTGGGCGGGTAGCCCAGGTGCCACTTGCCGATGAGCGCGGTCCGGTAGCCGCCGGCCTTCAGCAGCGAAGGCAGCGTGGGGTGCTCGGTCGGAAGGCCGAGCGTGGTGCTGCCGCGGCTCCTGCTGTTGATGGGCTCCTCGGCCGCGCCGCGCAGCCGGTACTGGTAGCGCGCAGTGATCATCGCGAAGCGCGTGGGCGAGCACACGGGCGAATTCGAATAGCCCTGCGTGAGCTTCAAGCCGTTCGCGGCCAGCCCGTCGAGCACGGGCGAGACGGGGCCGAAGGCGGCATCGCGCCCGCCGTAGCAGCCGAGGTCGGCATAGCCGAGGTCATCGGCCACGATGAAGATGATGTTGGGTCGGGTCATATCTCTGGAAAGGTTCAGGGCTGGTAGCCGGATTTCTGGACAACGGGGGTCCACTGCGCCTTGTAGGCCTTGAGCATTGCAATCGTCTGCGCCTGCGTGCTCACCACGGGCGTCATGCCGGCGTCCTTGAACTTGCGCTGCGTGTCCGGGTCCTGCATGACTTCGCTGATGGTGGCGGCCAGGCGCTCGACCTTGGCCTTGGGCATGCTGGCCGGCGCGAAGAAGGTGTTCCAGCCGGTGGCGGCCAGGTCGAGGCCGGCTTCCTTGAAGGTCGGGATGTTCGGCGCGAAGGGCGAGCGCTTGTCGCCCGAAATCGCCAGGATGCGCAGCTTGCCGGCGGTGTGCTGCGGCAGCACCACGTCCTCGGTGTCCACGGAAATGGGCACCTGGCCGCCGATCAGGTCGTTCAGCAGCGGGGCCGAGCCGCGGTAGCCGATCACCTGCGTCTGCACCTTGGCCTTCTCGCCCACCATGAGGCCGAAGAAGTGCGGCAGGCTGCCGGTGGCCGGCACGCCCACGTTGGCCTGGTTGGGGTTGGCGCGCATCCACGCCAGCAGGTGGTTCAGTTCGCGCACCGGCAGCGTGGGCGACACCGACAGCGCGAAGTTGTAGGTGTTGACGTGCGACACGGGCACGAAGTCGCGCTCGGCGTCGTAGTTGTTGTCCTTGAAGACAAGCGGCGCGACCACCATCACGGCCGGGTTGGCGAGCATCAGCACGTTCTGGCTGGCGGGCGTGTTCTTGACCTGCTGCGCCGCAAGACGGCCGCCCGCGCCGGGCTTGTTCTCGACGATCACCGGCACGCCCAGCCTGGCACCGAGCTTGTCGCCCACGATGCGCCCCACGCGGTCGGTGGCGCCGCCGGGGGCGTAGCCGACGATGATGTGCAGCGGCGTGTCGAAGGTCTGCGCGCTCGCGGTGGTGGCCGTGGCGGCGATGGATGCCAAGAAGCCGGCTGCGGCAAGCAGCGCGGCAAGGCGGCAGGTGATGGGGGTGGTCTTGGGCATGTCGGGGTTCCTCCTGGTTTCGGTCGTTCGTTCGTTCGGTTGTTCAGTCGTTGGCCTGGAAATTCACGGCCTTCATGATGCCCGCCCAGCGCGCGGTGTCCTCGTGCATGGTCTTCAGCAATGCGTCGCTGCCGTCGCCGAGCGGGTACATGCCGTTCTGCAGCAACTGCTGGCGCACCTCGCGCGCATTGACGGCGCGGGTGAACTCGGCGCGCAGCCTGTCGATGGTGGCCTGCGGCGTCTTGAGCGGCGCGTAGTAGGCGAACCAGGCGGTGGCCACCACGTCCTTGTAGCCGGCTTCGACGAAGCATGGCAGGTTGGGCATGAGCGGCGAGCGCTTCTCGCCGCTGGTGGCCAGCACCTTCACGCGGCCCGTGGGCAGCATCTGCTGCGCGCCGCCGACGGTGTCGAAGTACACGGGCACGGTGCCGCCCATCAGGTCCTGCCGCGCGGGTGTGGAGCCGCGGTAGGGCACGTGCACCATCTTCAGCCCGGCCGTGCGGTTGAGCATCTCGCCCAGAAAGTGCGAGGGCGTGCCGGCGCCGTAGGAGCCGAAGCTCAGCTTGTCGCCCTGCGCCCTGGCCCAGGCGATGAACTCGGCCAGCGTGTTGGCGGGCACGTCCTTGTGGACGGTCAGCGCCAGCTCGAATCGCGCCGCGTTGATGATCGGCACGAAATCCTTGAACGGGTCGTACGGGAGGCTGCGGTACGCGCTCGGGTACATGGTCATCATGCTGGCCGTTCCCAGCAGCAGCGTGTGGCCGTCGGGGGCGGCCGTCTTGACGGTTTCCGCCGCAATGCGGCCCGCCGCGCCCGCGCGGTTGTCGACGATGAGCGGGCCCAGCGCCTCGCGCACCTGCTGCGCGATGGCGCGCGTCAGCACGTCCTGCGTGCCGCCGGCGGGTACGCCGATCAGCACCTTGATCGGCTGGCCGGGCCTGAATGCCTGGGCATCGCGCGCGAGCGGCGCCAGGGCAAGCCCGCCCAGGGCGGCGAGTGCGCGGCGGCGGTCGAAAGCGGAAGAGGGCGTGGGCATGGGGCGGTGTCTCGGGTTCTTCTCGGGTGGCGTTTGATCCCGGACGACTTTAGAGACGCTACATTCGATTGATCTAATCAACCATCCCCCGGACTTACCCCCAATGACCGCACCGCACCGCTCGCTGGACGACCTGCTGCTGTACCGGCTGTCGCGCTTGGTGGGGGTCGCGGGCGGCATGGTGATCCGCCTGTGCGAGGGCCGCTTCGGCATCACGCGGCGCGAATGGCGGCTGATTGCGGTGCTCGCGAGCCGTGGCGAACTGGGCTCCTCCCAGCTCGCCGAGCATGCCCAGCTCGATCGCGCCCGCACCTCGAAGGCTGTCGGTTCGCTGGTCGAGAAGCAACTGGTCTCGCGCGTGGCCCGCGCGGGCGACCGGCGGCAGGTACTGCTGGGCCTGACTGAGGCGGGGCAGGCGCTGTACGACGAGCTTTTTCCGCTGGTCACGACGATCAATGCCGAGTTGATGGAGGCCTTGAGCAAAGAGGACGCGGCGCGCCTCGACGAATCCCTTCATCGCCTGCAGGCGCGGGCCGAGCGCATGGTGGAAGAGGCCGTGCTGCCCAAGGCGGACCGGGGCCGCCGCGGCGCGGGCGGCATCAGTCCACCTTCATCCCGGTCGCCTTGACGATGCGGCCATAGCGCGCCTGGTTGGTGGCCAGGCGCTGCACCGCGGGGCCGCCGGTCTCGCCGAGCGGCACCATGTCGAGCGAGGCCAGGCGCGACTTGATCTCGGGCAGGGCCAACGCTTTCTGCAGCGACTGGCGCAGCGTCTGCATCACCGGCTCGGGCGTGGCGGACGGCACCATCGCGAGGTAGAGCACCTCGAACTCCAGGTCCTTGAGGCCGAGTTCGCCCACCGTGGGCACCTCGGGCAGCAGCGGCGAGCGCTGGCGGCCGGTCACGGCCAGCGCGCGCAGCTTGCCGGCCTGCAGCTGCGGCAGCAGGCCGGGCGTGGCGAGGATGCCGGCCTGCACCTCGCCCGAGAGCATGGCCATCACGGCCGGCGCATTGCCCTTGTAGGGCACGTGCGTGATCTTCGCGCCGGTCGCGCTGGAGAAGATCTCGGCCGCAAGATGCCCGGGGCTGCCGTTGCCGGCGGAGCCGAAGGTGGCGGCTTCGGTCTTGGCCTGCGCGATGAAATCCGGCAGCGTCCTGGCCTTCACGGACGGCGCGACACCGAAGCTCAGGCCCGACGAGCTGAAGACCATCAGCGGCTTCAGGTCCTTGGCCGGGAAGGGCATCGACGCGTACAGGTGCGGGTTGATGGTGAAGGTGCTGTCGATGCTCAGCAGCACGGTGTAGCCATCGGCCGGGCTCTTGGCCACCAGGTCGGCGCCGATGTTGCCGCCCGCGCCGGGCCGGTTGTCGACGACGAAGGGCTGCTCGAGTTCCTTCTGCAGCACGTCGCCGAGCGCACGGCCCAGGATGTCGAGCGGGCCGCCGGCCGGGAAGTTGGTGATGAACTTCACCGGCTTGGCGGGGTAGGCCGCGTCGGCCTGCGCGGCCGGGCTGCCGAGGGCGAGGGAAAGCGCCGTGCAGGCGGCGGTGGCAAGGGCCAGGCGGCGCGATGCGCCCGGGGCGTTCTTCTTCGAGAAACCGGTGGTCATGTCTTTGCTTGTCTCCTTAATCGACGGCCACTCTAGAAGGCAGAAGCGCCTTGCACAACTGAAAGCTCTTCTGCCAGCTATTCCATCTGGTTATATTTGAATGGCCGCCCCACAGGGAAGACACGCATGTCAGCCATGAACTTTGCGCGCCTCAAGCTGCGCCACCTGCAATGCCTCGTGATGGTGGCGCAGGAGCGCAACCTCGTGCGTGCGGGCAAGGCCCTGTCGCTCACCCAGCCCGCGGTGTCCAAGACCATCGCCGAGCTGGAAGAGATCGTCGGCCGCCAGCTGCTTCTGCGCCGCCGCCGCGGCGTCGAGCTCACGCCGGCGGCAGAGGTGCTGGTGCGCCATGCCGTCTCCGCGCTGCGCGGACTGCGCGAAGGCATGGGCCTGGCCATGGACCAGCCCGAAGCCGACCAACTGCGCGTGGCCGTGGGCGCCTTGCCGAACACGGCGGCCAACCTGCTGCCCGAGGCCGTCGCGCGGCTGAACGCATCGCACCCCGCGATGCGCGTGCGCGTGGTGAGCGGCACCAATGCGCAGCTCATGACGCAACTGCGCCAGGGCGAGATCGACCTCGTGTTCGGGCGCCTCGCACAGGCCTCGGCGATGGCCGACCTGGCGTTCGAGCAGCTCTACAGCGAACCGCTGCTGCTGGTGGTGCGCCCCGGCCATCCGCTCGCGGCGCGGCGCAGGCCCAGGCTCGATGCGCTGGCCGCGCATCCGCTGGTGCTGCCCGTGTCGGGCACCCTGATCCGGCACACGGCCGATGCCTTCCTGATCGCGCAGGGCATGGCGCTGCCCAACCGGCTGGTGGAGGCGACGGACACGAGCTTCGTGGTCGGGCTGCTGCAGCGCTCCGACGCGGTCTGGTTCGCGCCGCAGGGTGCCGTCGAGGGCTTTATTGCACAGGGCGCGCTGAAGCGCGTGGCCGTGGACACATCGAGCACCGTTGGGCCGGTGGGCTTCACGGTGCGGCGCGGCGATGAAGCGGGCGAGGGCGCGCGGCTGCTGGTCGAGGTGATCCGCGCGATTGTCGCGGCCGCGGCGCGCGGGGGCCGGGCCGGTGCCAGACTCGGGCATTCCGCATGAACACTTCTTCGAAAGACATGGCGCTCCACGACCCTTCCACGCAGGCCACGGACGGCGCCTCGAACGAGCGCCAGCAAATGGTCGATGCGCTCCGCGGCTTCGCGCTGCTGGGCATCCTGGTGGTCAACATCGCCAGCTTCGCATCGACGTATTACGCGCTGGGCGTTCCCGATCCGATGAGCGCCTCGCTGGCCGACCGCTGCGCCTCGTTCGTCCGGACCCTTGTGTTCGAGAACAAGTTCTACCTGCTGTTCTCGTTCCTGTTCGGCTACAGCTTCACGCTGCAGATGCGGGCCGCGGAGCGCGACGGTAAGCCCTTCGTGCCGCGCATGGTGCGTCGGCACGTTGCCTTGTGGGTCATCGGCGTGGCGCATGCCGTGCTGCTCTATTACGGCGACATCCTCACCGTGTACGCGGTGCTGGGCGCCGTGCTGCTCATGCTTCGGCGGCGCGGTGACGTGTTCCTGGCGTGTGCGGCCATCGGGCTGGTGCTGCTCACGTCGTTGTTGTGGGCCGGCGTCGGCCACATGTATACGCAGGTGGATATGCTGATGGCAACGCAGGCGGCGTACGCCGAGGCCGCCGCGGCGCTGGCCGCCTACCGCGCCACGCCGGCCATGGTGGTCGTGCAGCACTTGCGCGATCTCTCGCAGACCTGGTGGATCACGGGACTGGTGCAGGCGCCGGAGGCGCTGGCCATGTTCTTTGCGGGGTTCATTGCCGGCAGGCGCGGGCTCCTCGCGCACGTCGAAGCGCATCGCAGCCTGTTGCGGCGGGTGCTGTCGTGGGGCCTCGCCATCGGCTTGCCGGGGGCGCTGGTCTATGCCTTTCCAATGCTGCGCTCGAACGACACGGTGCGCGAGATCCAGGGCCTTTCGGTCACCCTGCTGACGGCGCCATTCTTGTCTGCTGCGTACGCGGCCGGCATGCTGCTCGTGTTCCAGCGCGGGCGCGGCCGGCTGTTGGCACAGCTGCTGGCGCCGGCGGGGCGCATGGCGCTGTCGAACTACCTGCTGCAGTCGCTGGTCTGCGCATGGATCTTTCTGGCCTACGGGCTGCGGTGGATCGGCACCATCGGCCCGCTCGCGGCCACGGCCATCGCCTTCGCGATCTTCGCGTGCCAGCTGGTGCTGAGCCGCTGGTGGATGCGCCACTTCGCCTACGGTCCGGTGGAGTGGCTGCTGCGGGCGTTCACCAACCTACGGCTTCCGCCGATGCGCCGTCGGCGCCAGGTGGATCAGCGCGGCGGCACGGCTTCCTGAGCCATCGGGCTTTCCGCGCGGGCAGGCTGCATGCCCTCGCTCTCGATGCGCATCTTCGGCAGGAACTGCGGATACTCCCGCTGCATGAAGCCGATGAGCCCTTCGCGCACCTTGCAGCGCAGGTCGAAGGCAAGGCTCGAAGTGGCCGCGGTGCAGAGCACGCGGACCTGCATGCTGCGCTCGGTGGCGTCGGTCACCTGCAGGTTGAAGAAGCGGCCGTCCCACTCCGGCGCCGCCTTCACGATGCGTTCGACCTCTTCGCGCAGCGGCGCCATCGGCATGCCGTAGTCGACATGGATGAAGACCGAGCCGAGCAATTGCGACGAATGGCGCGTCCAGTTCTGGAACGGCTTTTCGATGAAGTAGCTGAGCGGCAGGATCAGGCGCCGGTCGTCCCAGATCTTCAGCACCACGAAGGTGCCCGTGATCTCCTCGACGCGGCCCCATTCGCCCTCGACCACCAGCACGTCGTCGATGCGGATGGGCTGGGCCAGCGCAATCTGCAGCCCGGCGATCAGGTTGCTGAACACCGGCTTGGCGGCCAGGCCGGCCACGATGCCGATCACGCCCGCGGAGGCCAGCAGGCTGGCGCCGACCTGGCGCGCGCCGGGAAAGGTCATGAGCATCATCGCGCCGCCGGCCACCAGCACCACCGACATGGCCGTGCGCGCCAGCACGCGCGTCTGGGTGAGCACGCGGCGCGCCTGCAGGTTGTCGGCAATATCGGACGGATGCTGCGCGAGCACGCCGTCGGCAAAGCCGCTGATGGCCCTCACCGCGAGCCAGGTGGTCGCGGCAATCAGCAGCAGGCCGTTGAAATGCCGCACGCTGCCGAGGAAGCGCAGGTCCTCGGGCGCCGCCTGGAAGATGAGCAGCAGCGCCACCAGCGGCAGCACGAGCCGCGCCGGCGCGTTGCAGTTGATCACCATCGCGTGCACCGCGGGTGCGGGGCGGGTGATCCGTTTCAGCACGAGGCCGCCGAGGCGGTGGACCAGGAGAGCGAGCGGGACGGCGACGAGGACGGCAATCCAGGGGCCGAACCACGGATGGGCAAGTATCTCTTGGGTCATCAGGCGGTGGTTGTCGTCGCTTGTGTTGTCTCGTTCACGGGTTGAAGGATTCGCGCCGCGTCGTCGCGCAGCTGCGTCGAGAGGGCCGTGGCCAGGTCGAGACGGCGCAGCAGCCAGGGGCTGATGTCGTTGTCGAACGGGTCGGGCAGGGGAATCGGGCCGCCCACGGCCGTGGAGGCGGTGCTTTCGGGGAGCGACGGGCCGGTGGTCGGCGCGCTGCCGATGGCGGCCTCGATGCGCTGCGCCGTGCGTGCGAGCGGGCCTTCGATCTCGGCGGCCGTGAGCCGGTCGCGCCGCAGCACGAGCATCGATTTGACGGCGCTGAGCTGGGCCAGCAACTGGTAGCTGTGCGCCTGCAGGTGCTCGAGCGGCTCCAGCGGCGGCCGCACCGCGCGCGGCTCCGACAGCGAGCGCTGCGTGGCCTGCACCAGGGCCGAGAGGCTGTCGTAGGCCTCGCGGCGCGCGAGCCGCCATTCGAGCTCGGGGCTGCTGTCGACGGCCTGCAGCTGGCCGAGGCCGAGCGCCAGCCGTGCATGGCGCGCCTGCGCGGTGAGCGTGCGCGCCACCAGCGCCGGAATCTGCCCGCGCTCCCAGGAGGGCAGCACGTAGCAGAAGCCCCAGGCCAGCGCGGCGCCGATCAGCGTGTCGGCAATGCGTTCGAACAGCGCGAAGATGGGCGCGGCGCCGGTATTGAGCATGTGCGCCTGCACCAGGCCCAGCACCGTGGCCGCCACCGCCGTGATGAGATAGCGCCGCACCGCAAAGCTGTGCGCGATGGCCTGCGACACCGTGACGATGGCCAGCAGCATCAGCGGCGACGGATGCGCGGAGAGCAGGCCCACCGCGAGCACGCTGCCCAGCAGCGTGCCGGCGACGCGGCTGTTGCGCCGCTCCAGTGTTTGCGAAAGGCTGCCGCGCAGCACCACCACGATGGTCAGCAGGATCCAGTAGTCGTGCGAACCCCAGGGCAGCGACACCGCAATGGTGTAGCCGGCCGCAATGGCCAGTGCCGCGCGAATGGCGTGGCGCAAGGGCGGTGCGTCCCAGCGCCACAGTGCGAGAAAGGGCCGCAGCGACCAGTCGGTCGGGCTCACGAACATCTGCCAGTTGGCGCGCACCACCGCAAGGTCGGGTTCGGCATCGCCGCGCGCCATGGCCGACAGGCGCAGCACCTCGTCGTTGATGTGGCCGATGCGGCTGGCAAGGCCGCGCGCGAGCATGGCGGCATTGGGGCCCGGCAGGCCATGGCTCGGCGCGTGGTCTTCGCCCGAAAGATGAATCGACGCGAGCCGCGGCCGCCGGTCGGCCACCGCCTCGGGCTGGCGGCCCATCAGCAGCGCGTCGCCGAGCGCGGTGGTGTCGTCGGCCAGTTCCTCGAGCACGCGGCGCATCTCGATGAGCGCGCCGGCATGCGCGGGATGGCTCTTGAGCGCGTCCAGGTCGAGCTCGCTCGCGAGCAATTGGTCGCGCATCTCGAGCACGATCACCAGCATGGCGGCCAGCCGCTGCCGGCGCGGGATGCGCGGCGATTCGAGCACGATGTCGCGCGTGGCCTGCAGCTGGTCGGCCAGCGCGGCCTGCTCGCGCAGCAGCCGGCCCAGCAGGGGCGCGGGGGTTTCGCGGATGTCGCTGGTGTCGTCGCGCGGGGTGAACTGGCTGGCCTCGGTGCGCATCAGCGCGGCCAGCGAATACAGCACGTCCGAGATCGACTGCACGCGAAAGCGCGAATTCAGCGCATGGTTGGCGAGCGTGGCCCAGATCACGTAGAGCCCGGCGCCGATGCCGAAGTGCCAGCTGCGTTCGAGCGCCTCGGCCATGCCGCTCGGCGCGGGCGTGGCCATCGAGAAGATCATCGAGAACATCACCGCGATGGCAATGGGGATGCCCCGCTTGCCCCACGCCATGGCCAGGAAGGCGACGAAGGTGGCGGGCACCAGCACCAGGCCAAGGCGGATCGGCGCGGCGTGCAGCAGCTGCACGAAGAAGAACAGCGGGAGCCCGATCAGCGGGGCCGGCAGCATCTGGAAGAACTTGCCGCGGCGCGGCCCGGGCAGGTCGGGCGGGGCCGTGACGATCACGCCCACCGCGGCCGCCGAAGCCGCGATGGCGCCGAGCCACAGGTGCACGCCGGCCGAGATGACGAGCAGGCCGAGCGCAACGGTGAGGCCGCTGGCGACGTACTGGCTCAGCGCGATGCGCAGCGCCGCACGGAACCGGAGGGCGGCACCTGGCCCCTGCATCACTTGGCGGAAGCGTCGCCTTCGGAGGGCCCGCCGTCGGCGGGCGCGTCGCGTCGCACGCGCGTGAGCTTGCGTTGCGCGGGGGCTGCCGGTGCGGCCGCGGGAGCGGGCGCCTCGCCGTCGAGCGGCGCGGCCGTCAGGTCGGTGACGGTGCTGCGGGCATAGAGGTCGACCGAAGGGTCGGCGTCGGGCCGCGCGGCGGCCGACACGGCGCGCACGCGGTCGCTGGCGCGCATCTTGTCGTCGATGCCGGCAAACTTGGAGTACTTGGCGAGCAGCGGCACCAGCTGGCCGTAGATGCGCGGTGCGCCGGCCAGGCATTCGCGCTGCTCGAGAAAGTCGGGCTCGCCCGTGAAGTTGCCGATCAGGCCGCCGGCCTCGGTAACCAGCAGCGAACCCGCGGCCACGTCCCAGGGATTCAGGCCGGTCTCGAAGAAGCCGTCGGTGAAGCCCGCCGCCACATAGGCCAGGTCGAGCGCCGCGGCGCCAGGGCGGCGCAGGCCGGCCATGCGGGGCATCATGTCGGCCATGATGGCCAGGTACTGCTTGAAGTTGTCGCCGCTGCGGAACGGGAAGCCGGTGGACACCAGGCATTCGCTGAGCTTGGTGCGCTTGGAAACGCGGATGCGGCGCTCGTTCATGTAGGCGCCGCGGCCCTTGGTGGCGGTGAACAGGTCGTTGCGGCTCGGGTCGTAGATGACCGCCTGCTCGATCTTGCCGCGCACCGACAGCGCGATGGAAACGCAGTAGACCGGGAAGCCGTGGATGAAGTTGGTGGTGCCGTCGAGCGGATCGATGATCCAGACGTAGTCCGAATCCTTGGCGCCGTGCTGGGTGCCCGATTCCTCGGCCAGGATGCCGTGCCCCGGATACGCACCAAGCAGCGTTTCGATGATGACCTGCTCGCTGGCGTGATCGACTTCGGTGACGAAGTCGTTGACCTGCTTTTGCGAGATGCGCACGGCCTCGACGTCGAGGGCGGCGCGGTTGATGATGGCGCCGGCGGCGCGTGCGGCCTTGACGGCCACATTGAGCATGGGATGCAGGTTGGGGGACGACATTCTGGATTGTGAGAAGAACGGTGGGGTAGGTCCCCTGAAGGCGACCCTGCGGCCTGGCGATGCGGGCGGCGAGAATCAGGCATTTTACCGGCTCCGCCGTCTCGTGTCTCCCAACCCGCCATGCGCACCCGTTTCATCCTGATCCAGACCAGCCACGCCGGCAATGTGGGCGCCGCCGCCCGCGCCATGAAGACCATGGGTTTCGACGAGCTCGTGCTGGTCGCGCCGCGTTGGGCCAACGTGCTGCGGCGCGAGGAAACCATC
The DNA here is from genome assembly GCF_018614875.1 of Variovorax paradoxus. Lineage (GTDB taxonomy): Bacteria > Pseudomonadota > Gammaproteobacteria > Burkholderiales > Burkholderiaceae_C > Variovorax > Variovorax paradoxus_I. The sequence continues at coordinate 481,866 of NZ_JAGGNW010000009.1, forward strand.
CAGCGCGCGAGCGGCGCGCTCGATGTGCTGGCCAATGCCCGCATCGTCGAGACGCTCGATGAGGCGCTAGATGGCGTGACCCACCTGTGCGCCACCGCCATGATCCCGCGCGACTTCGGCCCGCCCACGCGCACCCCGCGCGAGCACCTGGAGCCGCTCGCGAAGCAGGGCGAGCAGCACGTGGCCTTCCTGTTCGGCTCGGAGCGCTTCGGCATGCGCAATGAAGACGTCTACCGCTGCAACGTGGCGCTGAGCATTCCCACCGATCCGAAGTTCGGGTCCCTCAACCTCGGGGCCGCCATCCAGGTGGTCGCCTACGAATGGCGGCTGGCCCTGGGCGGCTATGAAGTGCGCGACGCCACCGCGCCCGTCGAGGCGGCCGATGCGAAGGCCGTGGCCGGCATGCTCGAGCATTGGGAACGCTCGCTGGTGGAGATCGGTTTTCTCGACCCTGCCGCGCCCAAGAAACTGATGCCGCGGCTGCAGCAGCTGTTCAACCGGGCCCGGCCCACGCCGGAGGAAATCCACATCCTTCGCGGCATCGCCAAGGCAATGGCTGATGCGGCCCGGGCGCCCAGGGACCACTAAAACCCCATCGTTCGTATGCGACGAACCGGGCTTTAGACTGCCCTCCCTATATCGATATAACGACAAAAGGCAGCGATGTTCTCTCGACTGCGCGCCGACATCCGGTGCATCCTCGAACGCGACCCGGCCGCGCGCAGCGCCTGGGAAGTGATCACGGTCTACCCCGGCTTCCACGCCGTGGTGCTGCATCGCTGGGCGCACGCGTGTTGGACACACGGTTTCAAGTGGCCGGCACGCTTCATCGCGCATGTGGCGCGCTGGCTCACGGGCATCGAGATCCACCCGGCGGCCAAGCTCGGCGAGCGGGTGTTCTTCGACCACGCCATGGGGGTGGTGGTGGGCGAGACCGCCGAGATCGGCGACGGCTGCACCATCTACCAGGGCGTGACCCTCGGCGGCACTTCGCTCTACAAGGGCACCAAGCGGCACCCGACGCTAGGACGCGACGTGGTGGTGAGCGCGGGGGCCAAGGTGCTGGGCGGGTTCGTCGTGGGCGACGGCGCCAAGATCGGCAGCAACGCGGTGGTCATCAAGCCGGTGCCGGCAGGGGCGACCGCGGTGGGCATTCCCGCACGCATCATCCCGTCGAAGGCCGGCGAGAGCGCCGACGTGGCCGCGCCGCAGAAGTTCTCGGCCTACGGCATCACGCAGGACGACGATCCGCTGAGCCAGGCCATGCGCGGCCTGATCGACAACGCCGCGGGCCAGGAACACCAGATCGCGCTGTTGTGGCAGGCCATCGAGAAGCTGTCGTCGCAGCCGGGTACCAAGGATTGCGTGCCCTGTGACGCGGCGCGCGACGAGAGCTTCGAAGCGGAGAAGCTTACCCAGCTTGTGGGGAAATAGCGGGGCTCGCGTTCGGGGCACGCTGCTGATGTCCGCGCCATCGATGTTGGGGGCACTTCGGCTTCCGGCCCCTACCGACACTCGTTCCAGTACCAATCAGGATTCGCCTCCAGCGGCGTGGCGATCCGCTTGAGCGATGCGCGGCCCTGCGCGTCTTTCGCAACAACGAAGACGTGCCCGTCCTGAACCGGGAAACCGTTGCGTAGAAACTTGAAGCCACTGCGCACCGATGAAAAGTTGGCCTCGTTGAGTGCGTTGCGCAATGCATCGCGATCGGCGACAGAGCCCTTGGTCTCCTTCAGCGCGCTGTCGATCAAGAGCGCCGCATCGAAACCTTGCGCGGCGTATTGCGATGGGATGCGCCCGTGCTTCTTTTCGAAGGCGGCAACGAAAGCCTTGCTCGTCGGGCTCGGCAGGTCGGGGCCCCAGACCGCGCCCGCCAGCACATTGAGCGCGGCATCCTTGAGCAGCGGCAGTGTCGTGCCATCGACCGTACCGACCGTCAGCAGGGGCACCTTGTTCAGGAGGCCCGAGCGATTCATCTGCCGGATGAAGTTGACGCCCATGTCGCCCGGCAAGAAGGCGACCACCGCATCAGGCGCGACGCGCTTGATTTGCGCCAGCGCTGCCGCGTAGTCGGTCTGGCCAGGCTGGACGTAGGATTCGCTGACCACCTCGCCCGAGTAGTAGCGCTTGAAGCCCCGCAGCTGGTCCTTGCCCGACGGGCTGTCGGGCGCCAGGAACAGCGTCTTCCAGTAGCCCTGGTCGACTGCGTACCGTCCCACGATCCCGGCCTGATACTCGTCCTGATACGAGGTGAAGACGAATTTGCTGTTGCACTGCTTGCCGGCAATCGGCGCGGGGCCGGCATTCGAGCCGACGAACAGCATGCCCGCTCTGGCCATCGGCTTGGCCATGGCCATCATCACGTCGGAGAAGGTCACGCCGGTGATGAAGCTGACCTTGTCTTTCTCGATCAGGTTCTGCGCCAGCTGCGCACCGAGGTCAGGGTTGTGCTGGTCGTCTTCCTTGATGACCGTCACGGGGACGCCGCCGAGCATTCCTTGCCGTTGCTCGACCGCCAGCATGAAGCCGTCGTACTGTTCCTGCCCGAGCGCTGCCGCCGGTCCGGACAGCGTCCCGATAAAGCCGATTTTTACCTGTGCGGAAGCGGCCGATGCCGTGGCGCCCAAGGCGCAGGCCACGAGGACCGTACGAATGCGGTGGATCAAGGTGTTCCTTGTGAATGAGTAGGACGAGTGGTCAGAAGGAGACCGAGTTCGACCCTGAAGCCAGAAGGATCGCATGACGCGGCCACGAATGACCAAGCATCGCTGATGCGTGGCTACCGCCGCCCCGAATCCTTCATCCGTGGCCCGACCAACGCTTTGCCGTCACTCACCCGAGGTAGAGCCGTATGCCCGAATCGGCACCCGGCCAGAACCGGAACTTCGTCATTGCCGCGCAACTGTCGCAACTGTATTCAGTGTGAGCGCGTGCGTACTAACGGAGATTCCCTCAACAATCGTGCAGAAGCTTCTTTCGGGCGAAGGCCGCGCGGTCCTTCGTCCGTCTTTCAAACATCATGTCGCGAGGGGAAACTTGGCCTATGAACCAAAGCGTCAATGCCCATTGGCTCGCTATTCCTGCGCAAGCGGCCAGACAAAACAGGTTGAACCAGGATTCCTAAGTAGTGAACATGTGTCCGCGAGATCGAGAGATCTCGTCTCGCGAACTTAAAAGCTCTCAAAATATCGCCCAAGAGCTGAGTTGAACTGTTGGGGCGCTTCTAGTGCCGGAAGATGCGCTGTGCCTTGAAGTACGAAGCTTTGGGCCCCAGGTATGCGCTGCGCAACAAGCTCGCATCTTTCCTGCAAATACGGGAGGTCAAGATCGCCCCACATCACGAGCGTAGGTGCTTTGATTGTTTCTAGCTGTTCCCATGCTGAAAGTTCTTCGGATGCCACACCAGGGTGGGCTGCTAGTAACGCGGTACCGTTCATCGATAGGAAGAGCCGGCGAGTCTCACCTCCGACTCGCTCTCGTAGACTCAAGGGGCCATCCAGCCAAAGATGCGCCTGAAGCTCATTCTTTGCATCCAAGTTGCCCAGGGCCGCAGCAGCGCTGATCGCGTCCATCAGGGCTTTGACCGAATCGCCGTGTCGTGGCGCTGGAGCGCCGCTAATCCCGGGCGCAACTATTACCAAGCCGCTCACTCTGTCTGATCGTGTCAACGCCGCGTCGATTGCCACACGACCTCCCATAGAACAGCCAACCAACACCGCACGCTCATATCCCAAAGAATCCATCACCTCCCAAAGGTCGGTCACGTTTGAATGCGGCGTTGACCATAATGTGCGAGATTCTCCAAAGCCGCGACGGTCGTAACTCACTACGGGATGAGTTGTTGCCAGCCAGTCCCATTGGCCTTGCCACATTCGTCGATCTGCGACGTTGGCGTGCAGAAAGAAAATCGGCATGCCAACTGCGCCAGGGTTTGCCTCATATTCCACTGCCAGCAACGCGCCATGAACTTCAACCAGCTTCGTTGTTTTCATGGTTACGACGATACTTACCGCAATCACTGGATGTCAAGGCCGTGATGGCCAGCCGCTTACCCTGGATCGGCTAAGAATGTTCGTGATGCCGCATGGCAAAGAACATGTTTGAGAGTTCGCAACCTTCAAGCTTTTTTTGCAGGGCTGCAGACGGCCGATAGGCTGATCCCGCAATGGTTCGAGGGACCGCTTTACGCCCCCAACAAACTTCGGCTTAGAGGCCGTTGCTCCGAGCCCCAGGAACGGACATTCGCGATCGATGCCGAATTCGCTCGGGAGCTGTGATTCGTGAGGATGAAAACCAAACAGGAAAAGCTGTGCATGAACCCAGGGATGCGCTTCACCATCGCCGAGCCAGTTAGCCTGCGATTAGGCTCAAGCGGGACATCGAACCCGCACTACCCCTCGGAGGCAGCCCACCTGTTGGCACAGACCTCCGCCAGCGCCTTGAATACGTCCGGCGTACGTTCCAAACGAGCAATTGTTCGCGCGCCTTCGAGAGCAGCGACCAACGCGGCGGCTGTAGAAGATGCACGCTCAGGTGTGAATTCGCATGCCTTGAAATGCTCCGCAACTATCGCCGTTGAATCAACAAACCCGCGCGCCACCCGTTTGGTCAGATCAGCGTCGAGCGAGGGCAGCTCATTCGCCAAATTTTGCATCAGACACCCATACCGGAAGTCTGTGGCGACCATTTCAGCCGCGAACGTGCTGAAAAGCTGTTGCACAAACTTCAACGCATCGCCCGCTGTATTCGCGGAAATCTTGCGCAATACGTCAATTCTGCTCGCAACGTAACGATCGATCGCTTCTTCTGCAAGCTGCGTCTTGCCTCGCGGAAAGTGAAAGTAGAACGACCCTTTAGGTGCTCCGCTTTCTTTAAGGATCTGAATTAAACCGGTCGCTGTGAAGCCCTGGATCCGAAAAAGCCGTTCGGCCGTGGCAATCGCCCGATCGCGGGCGTCGGATGTACGTGGCATGTGATGAACATATCACGCATCGCTTGACGATACTATGGCGAACGCCATAGTATCCCAATCGCCATACAACAGTTCTGGCACCCCTGTTCATAAAACCCAAGCTACGAAGGTATGTTCATCATGGGTCACCCAAAAAATTTCCAGCTGCCGACGTCTCGAAGAGCCGTCCTGGCGATGGGCGCTGCCGGTTTGGTTGCGGCCTCGCTACCAACTGCCCGCGCCGGCAACTTAGACGGGATGCAATCGACAGCATCAACCTATGGCGGGGGAACACTTCCTGGCGGCGTCCGCTCGCGCATGATCCAGGGAGTCAACGGCCTCGACGTCCATATCCTCGAAGGCGGGTATGAAAGCCCAGGCCGACCCCTCGCGCTGCTCTTGCACGGCTTTCCAGACCTGGCTTACGGCTGGCGACATCTGATTCCGAAGCTGGCCGACGCCGGATACCACGTGGTGGCTCCCGACTTGCGCGGCTTTGGCCGTACCACTGGCTGGGTGAACGGCTTTGACACCCCACTTGCGCCGTTCAGCCTTTTGAATATGACGCGCGATGCTCTCGGGCTTGTTTCCGCACTGGGTTATCGGCAAACGGCGATGCTTGTTGGGCACGACTTTGGCTCGCCTGTGGCAGCATTTTGCGCACTGGCTCGACCGGACGTCTTCAACTCGGTGGTGCTAATGAGCGCACCTTTCCCGGGGGCTCCAGCGTTTCCGTTCAATACGGCTGATAGTCAAATAGCACCAGTTCAACCGACTAACGAAAGTCTCAAGCTTGCAGCAGCACTGGCGGCCCTTGATCCGCCTCGAGTGTCCTATTTACAGTACCTGAGTTCTCGTGCCGCGAACAATGACATGTGGCACCCCCCGGAAGGACTACATGCCTTTCTTCGTGCATTTTTCTACGTCAAGAGCGGTGACTGGTCAGGAAATAAGCCGCATCGGTTGAAAGCGCGAACCGCCACAGAATTTGCGCAAATGCCAACGTACTACGTAATGGAACTTGGCAAAACGATGCCGCAGACGGTCGCTCCTTTCCAACCCTCTGCCGCAGAAATCTTGGCTAGCAAATGGCTCACTGAGGCGGAACTTGCGGTGTATACGGACGAGTATGGCCGCACCGGGTTCCAAGGCGCCCTGCAAACCTATCGGGTCTATTCCGATCCTGGTCTGAACGCTGAACTCCGCCTGTTTTCGGGCAGGACCATCGATGTCCCATCGCTCTTCATCGGCGGAACGAAAGATTGGGCCACCTATTCGGCGCCGGGCTCGCTCGAACTGATGAAGTCAAAGGCGACAACGAGAATGGGTGACATCGAGTTGATTGAAGGCGCCGGACATTGGATACAACAGGAGCAGCCGGGTCCGCTTAGCAGCCTCCTGCTCGCCTTCATGAAGGATGTGGGCGGGGCGAATCGGACTGCTGGCTAGGTTGCCAGCGCTTCCAGTTGGAGGGTGAATCGCGGCGCACCGGACAGGCCGCGCGGGCCGCGGCCAAGCGTACCGCCACGGCCAGACAGGCCACCGCGGACGTCTGATCCACCGCCAGAGCGCACCCGCCACGGCGCCGCCCAAGGCTGTGGATTTGTGGCCGATGCGCGTGCCGCGCACCGGCCCGCTTGCCGTAGACAACGCTGCCCGTTAACGGCTATGCGGATGACGCTGAATGGGGCCGCTTTGGCACAGCAATACAGCGACACGGGCGGCTACAGTCGGCGAGAACCGGACCTTCCCGCGAGCCTCCTGATGACCGTTGAAAACACCTCAATCGTTGACGCTGCCGGCACGGACACTGAGACCGGCGAAGTAAGGCTGAGCATCTTCCTTGGGACACAGAGCACCTCCCTCTTCTGCAAGACAAAATCAACGTGTACCTTGGCTTCATCGAGTCAGGCGAATCTCTCGTACCCAAACGCCAAAGGCCGGCCGTTGGTCATCGACCTGTTCACGAAATTCCGGCCGACTGAGGACGCCGCACGCTTACTGAAGCAGGCCGAAGCTGTCTCCGAGAACTACGGCGTATCCTTGCGCCAGGCACCGTCCATGGGCGGCTATGCCGACGATTCGGCGTAGCGGTTCACCGGCTACAGTCGACCGAGAGCAGTCCTCTCGGCCTGCGCCAGAATTCGCTCCACACCAGACATTTACAGAAGCCGTTTAGATGAGCACTTCGAACCCTTGGCCCTTCGAGGATCCCCCCAATGTCATGTGCTTCACTGTGAAATCCATTGTTCAGGCGACGAAGCCTTTGCTCATGGTGTCTCGCGATGTCGAAGATGCAGGTTGGTCGTTTCTCACGGGGGAGCCGATCGATATGTCGGAGGCGCTTCTGGTCACGCTGCGCAGCATGGTGGAACGAGATCAAACAGTGCTTGAGTTGGCTGATCTGGCCCCAGGGTGGACTGCAGTTCGCGGTTCGCCGCAGGCTGGTTGGACTCGAGCTGAGGACAAGAATCCCAACTAGCCCGCTAGGACTCAAACCGGCCACAAGAAGCCGTTCGAAGGCGGCGCTCAATAAGGAGTCTCATGGCAACAAAAATCGACCTGTTTGAAGACTTGGCGGGAGCCTTGGACCACTGGACAGCCGTGTCATCGGAGGCCCTTACAAATCGGGACGCGAAGCTCGAGTGGGTCGAAGACGATGTGCCGTACCGGGAGATTCAGAACGCGTTCGCTACGGCGGGGGTGAGCGACGCAACGGTTGCGAAGGTCTTTTCAGAGTGCTTGCGTGGTTACTGTGTTTCGCTTCTGACCGCGCTTGACGGGGGAACGGCCCTCGCGGACAAGGGGGGGCGCATCTATCTAGTTGACGAACGAGACAACCACCTGAGCGAAGGCCTACATGATGACTTCGTCGGATACCTCATGGACACTGGGCGTCTCACTTAGAACTCCGCTGTCGGCCACAACCAGGCATTCGACCGCACTGCCCGGTCGCTATGTCCTCGTCTTGCTCACTCGTCGATCAAGGCCGACCCCGACGCGGCTGCTGCGGGTGGGCAATGTCATTGCGGTGACGCCGATTAAGACGCATGCAAGCCCAAGCCACGCGTTGGGGGCCAGCCGTTCGCCGAGGAACGTCACGCCGATCGCCACGCCGATCGGTACCCGCAGGTAGGCCTGCGCGGAAGTCGACATCGGGCCCAGCGTGCGGATGAGCCGGAAGTAGATCGTGAAGGCCAATGCGGTCGAGAACATTGCGAGCGCCAACACCGCGAGCACCGACTCGGCAGCAGGGGCCAACGTCCAGGGCCTGTCGACGATCAGACTCGCGGGCAGCAGAACCGCCGCGCCGCTCAGCAGCGAGCCTGCGGCCGGCACCATCGGATCAAGTCCCCTGAACACGCGTCCGAGCGTAGCCGCGCAGGCGTAGCAAACGGCAGCTGCCACCAGGGCCAGCTGCGCGAGCAAGGAACGCCCGAGCCCGCCTAACGCTTCGAAGCCCACGATCAGGCAAATGCCCGCTAGCCCTGCGCCCACGCCTACCAGCCGCACTAGTGAAGGCTTCTCTGCGCCTTGCAGGCCAAGACTCAACAGAAAGATGAAGATTGGCGAAGTCGAGTTGAGGATGGTCGCGAGTCCCGCATCCACGCTGCGCTCGGCCCAGGCGATCAGCGTGAAGGGCAGGACGCTGTTGAAGCATGCCTGCAACATGAAACGCCGCCAGCTCGCAGCATCGCGAGGTAGCCGCACGCCGCGCAGCCGCAGCACAGCGAGTAGCAGCAGGCCGGCGACAAGCGTGCGCGACGCGATCAGCGTGAGTGGTGGAATGGTCGCCACACAAGCGCCCCAGAGGGTGGCAAGCAATGCGAGCAAGGCCCATTCTGTGGCCGGCCCGGGCCGGGACGCGTTCGGGGTGGTTTCGAGGACGTTGATGCGCATGGTGCGCCAATGATCACAAGCAAAGACTTCCTGTACTTCGCTGGCGAGCGAAGCGTGCAATGGCAGCCAGTTTTCTTGTGCTGGGTATCAAGCAACGCCTACGGCCGAAGCTGTTCGTTCGCGGCTGGCCCCTTTGGAGGTGCAGCGGAACATGTCGCAGATACGAGGCCAACCAGTGACCGCGTCAGAGCGGAACGAAAGACCGCAACGGGCCCAAGCAGCCATCCCGAACCCGGACCTTGTTGGCCAAGAGCCGTTGTGCGCAACGATCAACGACCGTGGCCCTCCGCTCAAGAACGCTTCGCAGACGTGCTGTGCAGCGACCCATGCACATGGCCCGCGTGCTGCCCGAAGGGTTCGGGCGCGGGCGCAGCCGTGTCCAGCTCCTGCAGGATGCCGCAGTTCCGCGCCGATTCGGAGCCGCCGCATTGCAGGCGCAGCGCCTTCAGCTGCTTCTCTAGCATCTTGAGTTCGGAGATGCGCGCGGCCACGTGGCCGATGTGGTCATCCAGCAGCTGGTTGACCTCGCCGCAGTCTTCTCCGGGCGCATCGCGGAACCGCAGCAGGCTGCGGATTTCGTCGAGCGTCATGTCCAGCGAACGGCAGCGCCGGATGAAGCCCAGGCGTTGCGCATGCTCGTCGTCGTAGATGCGGTAGTTGCCTTCGGTGCGCGCCGGCTCGGGCAGCAGCTGCTCGCGCTCGTAGTACCGGATGGTTTCGACCGGCGTGTTCGCGACCTTGGCCAGTTCTCCGATTTTCATGATGCGGCAAGAATGAAGTGGAGGAATACAGCGTTTGACTCTACACCTGCTTCAGGGTTTCCAATGGTTTCCATGACGAACCAGAACACGCTGAAGCCGGTGACGCCGGCCCTTCATCACGACCACGATCACTCGCACGAACATGCGCATGCGCATGCGCATGCCGAAACGGCCTGCTGCGGCAGCCCGGTCTGCTGTTCGTCACCCGCCGTCGACACCTCCGACATTCCGAAGGGCGCCTTGCTCTTTCGCATTCCCACGATGGACTGCGCGGTCGAAGAGTCCGAGATTCGGCGCGCCCTCGAGCCGGTCGCGGGTGTCGGGGGGCTGCGCTTTCGCCTCGGCGAACGCACGATGGCCATCACGGCCGACGACGACAGCGCCTTGTCCGGCGCACTCGACGCCATCCGCAAGGCCGGCTTCAAGCCCGAAGCGCTGAACGACGCGGCTGGCAGCCCGGCCGCGGGCGCGCAGGCTGCCGCCGCTCGCGCAGGCATCGCGGGCATGAGCAGCGGCCTCGTGCGCCTCGTTGCCGCGCTGGTGCTGGCCATCGCGGCCGAGGTGGTTTCCTTTCTCGCACCGGAGGGCGCCGGGTTCATGGCGGCGGAGATGGGACTTGCGCTCGCGGCCATCGCGTTGGCCGGCCTGGACACCTACCAGAAGGGTTTTGCCGCGCTGCTGCGCTGGCGCCTGAACATCAATGCCCTGATGGCCGTGGCCGTCACGGGCGCCTTCCTGATCGGGCACTGGCCCGAGGCCGCGATGGTGATGGCGCTCTATGCCATTGCCGAGCTGATCGAGGCGCGCGCCGTCGATCGCGCCCGCAACGCGATCCAGGGCCTGCTGGCGCTGGCCCCCGAGCTGGCGGAGGTCAGGCGGCCCGACGGCAGCTGGAAGACGGCCAAGGCCGATGCGGTGGCGCTCGATGCCATCGTGCGCATCCGGCCCGGTGAGCGCGTGCCGCTGGACGGCGTGGTGACCGAAGGGACGAGCGCCATCAACCAGGCACCGGTCACGGGCGAGAGCATTCCGGTCGACAAATCGGTGGGAGACCCGGTGTTCGCGGGCACCATCAACCAGACGGCCGCGCTCGAATTCCGCGTCACCGCCATGGCGGCCAACACCACGCTCGCCCGCATCATCCATGCGGTCGAAGAAGCGCAGAGCACGCGCGCGCCCACGCAGCGCTTCGTCGACAGGTTCGCCGCCGTCTACACGCCCGCGGTCTTCGTGCTGGCCGTCGCCGTTGCGGTGCTCACGCCCTGGCTCATGGGCTGGAGCTGGATCGAGGCCATCTACAAGGCGCTGGTGCTGCTGGTCATTGCATGCCCGTGCGCGCTCGTCATCTCCACGCCCGTCACGGTGGTGAGCGCGCTGGCCTCGGCCGCGCGGCGCGGCATCCTGATCAAGGGCGGCACTTATCTCGAAGAGGCGCGCAAGCTCAAGGCGGTGGCGCTCGACAAGACGGGCACCATCACCGAAGGCAAGCCGAAGCTGGTCGTATCGAGCCTGCTCGACCGCGCGGGCAATGAGGACGCGGTCTTTGCCATTGCCGCGAGCATCGCGGGCCGCTCGGACCATCCGGTGTCGAAGGCCATTGCCGAAGGCCTGAAGCGCGAGCACCAGCCGGTCGGAGACTTTATGGCCTTGCCCGGACGTGGCGTGCAAGCCACGCACGCAGGCCGCAGCTATGTGCTTGGCAACCATCGCCTGATCGAAGAGCAGGGCCTGTGCAGTGCGGCGCTCGAAGCCGAACTGAAACAGCATGAGGAAGCGGGGCGCACCGTCACGCTGCTGGCCTCCGGCCAGGCCGTGCTGGCGCTGTTCGCGGTGGCCGACACCATCAAGCCGTCCTCGCAGGCGGCCATGGCCGAGCTGCGCGCGCTGGGCGTCACGCCCGTGATGCTGACCGGCGACAACGCCGCCACGGCCAGGGCGATCGGCATGCATGCGGGCATCGACGATGTGCGCGGCAACCTGCTGCCCGAGGAGAAGCTCGATGCCATCAGGGCGCTGCGGCAGCGCCATGGCATGGCCGGCATGGCGGGCGACGGCATCAACGATGCGCCCGCGCTCGCGCAGGCCGACATCGGCTTTGCGATGGGCGGCGCCGGCACCGACACGGCCATGGAGGCGGCCGACGTGGTCATCATGAACGACGACCTGCGACGGCTGCCTGAGACCATCCGCCTCTCGCGCCGCGCGCATGCGGTGCTGTGGCAGAACATCACGCTGGCGCTCGGCATCAAGGCCGTGTTCTTCGTGCTTGCGGTGTTCGGCAGCGCCACGATGTGGATGGCCGTGTTTGCCGACATGGGCGCGAGCCTGCTGGTGGTGGCCAACGGGCTGCGGCTGATGCGCACGCCGAAGAACGGGTGACAGCACCGGCGCGCTGGTTCGAGGCGGCCGAACAAAACTAACATCGAGCGAATCGCCACCATCGCAAGCCGTTTCATGTCCGCCACTTCCCTCCTGCTGCAACTTATCGTCATCCTGAGCACCGCGCGCATCTGCGGCTGGGTGCTGCGCCACGTCGGCCAGCCCGGCGTGGTGGGCGAAATGGCGGCGGGCCTCATGCTCGGGCCCGTGGTCATGGGGGCGCTGTTCCCCGAACTGCATGCGCAGCTTTTCTCGAAGAGCCATCTCGAAGGACTGTCTTCGCTCTCGACGGTGGGCCTGGTGCTCTTCATGTTCGTGGTGGGCCTGGAACTGCGGGCCACGCAGGGCGTGCGCGCGCAGCTGAAGGCGGCCGGCTCCGTGGGCGCGCTCAGCATCATCGTGCCGATGGTGCTGGGCCTTGCGATTTCGCCGGCGCTGCATCCGGCACTCGCGCCCGCGGGCGTGGGCTTCTGGCCGTTCGCGCTGTTCATGGCCGCGGCGCTTTCGATCACGGCCTTTCCGGTCATGGCGCGCATCCTGAAGGACCGGGGGCTCACGCGCACGCCGTTCGGCCAGCTGTCGCTCGGCGCCGCGGCCGTGGTCGATGTGTTTGCCTGGATCCTGCTGGCGCTGGTGGTGGCGCTCGCGGGTGCGGGAGAGGGCTACACGGGTCTGCTCAAGACCACGGCCGGCGTGGCCGTGCTGCTGGCCGTGCTGTTCTTCGGCCTGAAGCCGGCGTTCGCATGGATTCTGCGTACGCGCGCACCCGACGGCGAACCATCGACCACGGTCATGGCCTCGCTCATGATCGGCCTGCTGGCCTGCGCGATGGTGACCGAATGGCTGCATCTGCATGCCGTGTTCGGCGCCTTCCTGTTCGGCGCCTGCCTGCCGCGCGACGACCGGCTGCTGAGTTCGCTCACGGAGCGCATCGAGCCGATTTCCATCGTCGTGCTGATGCCGCTGTTCTTTGCGCTCGCCGGGCTCGGTACCACCACCAATGCCTTCTCGGGCGCGAGCATCGGCGCCATGCTGCTGATCGTCGCGGTGGCCAGCATCGGCAAGCTGGCCGGCGGCGCCATCGGCGCACGCATGGCGGGCTACGGATGGCGCGACAGCCTGGCCACCGGATCGCTGATGAACGCGCGCGGGCTGATGGAACTCATCGTGATGAAGATCGGGCTGGACGCCGGCCTGATCGGCCCCGAGCTGTTCACCATGCTGCTGGTGATGGCGCTCGTCACCACCGCGATGACGGGACCGCTGATCAACCTGGTGATTGGGCGCGCCAAGGCGCGCGGCGCGGCCGAGAAGGCCGAAGCCGAAGAGCAGGCGCGCGCCAAGCCGTAGAAGCTCGGCGGGCGAGCGGCACCGTGAACCCGATGCGGGATGCGTATCGAGTGCGGCCTGGGTGGGCTCACGACCAGGAACGATCCTCGAGCACGTAGCCCATGCCGCGCACCGTGTGCAGCAGCTTGACCTCGAACGGATCGTCGATCTTGCTGCGCAGCCTGCGGACGGCCACCTCGACCACGTTGGTGTCGCTGTCGAAGTTCATCTCCCAGACCTGCTCGGCGAGCGTGCTGCGCGAAAGTATCTGCCCCCTGCGGCGCAGCAGCACCACCAGCAGCGTGAACTCCTTCGCCGTGAGATCGAGCCGCGTGCGGTTGCGAAAGCACTTGCGGCTGGCCAGGTCGAGCTCCAGGTCGGCCAGCCGGAGCACGGTGGACTCCTGGGGCTTGCCGCGGCGCAGCAGCGCTTGGATGCGCGCCAGCAGTTCGGAAAAGGAGAAGGGCTTGACGAGGTAGTCGTCGGCGCCTTGCTGCAGGCCGTTGACCCGGTCTTCGACCTTGTCGCGGGCGGTGAGCACCAGCACGGGCACGTTGCTGGTGCGCCGGATCGCCTGCAGCACCGCGAAGCCGTCGATGCCGGGAAGCATCACGTCGAGCAGGACCAGCGCATAGTCGCCCTCGGTGGCGAGGTAGCGGCCTTCGATGCCGTCGCGGGCGATGTCGACCACGTAGCCGTTCTCCTCCAGGCCCTTCTTTAGGCAGTCGCCCAGCTTGGGTTCGTCTTCAATGGCCAGAATTCGCATCGACGGATGTTAGCGATGGGGAGCGGCCCCAGAGGCGAAGAGGAAGGCCGGCGCGAGGCCCTGGCGCCTCAGCGCCTGATGGCCGACTTGGGCCGGAACGCCTTGCAGACCGTGTCGTCCGTTTCCAGGTACGGCCCGCCGATCAGGTCGATGCAGTAGGGCACCGCCGCGAAGATGCCGGGCACGACCTGCACGCCTTCGGCGTCCTTGAGCCCTTCGAGCGTTTCCGCAATCGACTTCGGCTGCCCCGGCAGGTTGATGATCAGGCTCCTGTCGCGGATCACCGCCACCTGGCGCGAAAGAATCGCGGTCGGCACGAAGCGCAGGCTGATCTGGCGCATCTGCTCGCCGAATCCCGGCATTTCCTTGTGGGCCATGGCCAGGGTGGCCTCGGGCGTCACGTCGCGCAGGGCCGGGCCGGTGCCGCCCGTGGTCAGCACCAGCGAGCAGCCGGCGTTCACCAGCTCGATCAGCGTGGCGCTGATGAGGGCCGCTTCGTCGGGAATCAGCCGGGCCTCGAAATCGATCGGGTTCTTCAAGGCGCGGCCGAGCCAGTCCTGCAGCGCGGGCAGGCCCTTGTCTTCGTAGGTGCCGCTGGAGGCGCGGTCGCTGACGGAGACGAGGCCGATGCGAACGAATTCGGGTGTGTTCATGGTGTTGACGGAGGGGTCATGCGTCGTCTTCCCGCTCTTGCGCGGCCGCCGCCGCGGCGTAGTCGTCGCCGCCATGCACCGCCAACTGCGCGCGCACCAGCTGGAAGATCTCGCGGTAGGCCTTGCCCTGGCGCGGCGCCTCGCCGGCCGGCCCGGCCTTCAGGTCCTTGCGGGCCTGGCGCACCAGGGCGCGCAGCTGCTGGGAATCGGTGGCGGGGTGGGTTTCGATCCAACCGCCCAGCGCGTCGTCGTCGGCAATCAGCCGGTCGCGCCAGCGTTCGGCCTCGTGCAGCGCGGCGGTTTCGGCCGCGGGCACGCTGTTCTGTTCGGTGAGGGCGGCGCGCACGGCCTCCAGCACCTCGGGTTCGAGCTTGCGCATCAGCTTGCCGATGAACTGCATCTGGCGGCGCTTGCCCTCGAAATTGGTGATGCGCTTGGCCTCGGCGACGGCGTCGACCAGCTTTTCGTCGAGCTGGAGCGCATCGAAGAGGCCGGCGCGCAGCGTGAGCAGTTCGGTACCGAGCTTCTGCAGTTCGTCGCTTTCGCGCTTGAGGTCGGTGCGGCTGGCTTCGTCGGTGCCCTTGAGCTCGCGCTTGAGCTCCAGGTCGAGTTCGCTGCCTTCGGCGACGAACTGGCCACGGACGAAATAGCCTTTTTTGGGTTTGCGGGACATGAGGTGGATTCTGGGCCGCACCGTGCGGCGTTG
Organism: Variovorax paradoxus; assembly: GCF_018614875.1. Taxonomy (GTDB): domain Bacteria; phylum Pseudomonadota; class Gammaproteobacteria; order Burkholderiales; family Burkholderiaceae_C; genus Variovorax; species Variovorax paradoxus_I. Next base: position 497,311 of record NZ_JAGGNW010000009.1, read on the forward strand.
CAAACGCATGCAATGCGCAGTGGGAAGCCGGAGGGCAAAACGGAATGTGGGGGGCGCAAGTATCATAGCCAGCACATGACGACATCCTCCTCGCGCGCCGATTCCGGCTTCGCCTACAGCCGCTCCTTCTTCGAAAACCTGGTCGACACGGCCCTGGCCCATGCCAAAAAGCTCGGCGCCACCGATGCCGGCGCCGAGGCCTCCGAGGGCTGCGGCCTCAGCGTCTCGGTGCGCAAGGGCGAGCTCGAGAACGTGGAGCGCAACCGCGACAAGTCGCTGGGCATCACGGTCTACGTGGGCCACCGCCGCGGCAACGCCAGCACCTCCGACTTCTCCGAAGGGGCCATCGAGCAGACGGTGCAGGCCGCCTACGACATCGCCCGCTTCACCGCCGAAGACCCGGTCAGCGGCCTTCCCGACGAGGAAGACATCGCCAAGGAGCACCCCGAGCTCGACCTGTTCCACCCCTGGGACGTGACCAGCGAAGAGGCCGCCAGGCTGGCGCTGGAGTGCGAAGCGGCGGCACTCTCCACCGACAAGCGCATCACCAACAGCGAGGGCGCGGGCGTCTCGGCCCAGCAGAGCCACTTCTTCAGCGCCCACACGCACGGTTTCCGAGGCGGCTACGCGAGCTCGCGGCATTCGATCTCGGTCGCGCCCATCGCCGGCAAGGGCGACAACATGCAGCGCGACTCCTGGTACAGCTCCATGCGCTCGGCCGGCGAACTGGCCAGCCCGCAGGCCGTGGGCCGCTATGCCGCCGAACGGGCGCTGAGCCGGCTCAAGTCGCGCAAGATCAAGACCACCGAATGCCCGGTGCTGTTCGAGTCGCCGCTGGCCGTGGGCCTCCTGGGCGGGCTGGTGCAGGCCGTGAGCGGCGGGGCGCTGTACCGCAAGAGCAGCTTCCTGCTCGATTCGCTCGGCAAGCCGGTGCTGCCCAGGCACGTCGACGTGGCCGAAGACCCGCACGTCATGCGCGGCAAGGGCAGCTCGCCCTTCGACGACGAAGGCGTGGTGACCCGTGCGCGCAAGGTGGTGGACGCGGGGCGGCTCGAAGGCTACTTTCTCTCCACCTATTCCGCGCGCAAGCTTGGCATGAAGACCACCGGCAATGCCGGCGGCTCGCACAACCTGACGCTGAGTTCGCGCCTCACCCAGGCCGGCGATGACCTCGACGCCATGCTCGCCAAGCTCGGCACGGGCCTGTTCGTGATCGAGCTGATGGGGCAGGGCGTGAACTACGTGACCGGCGACTACTCGCGCGGCGCGAGCGGCTTCTGGGTCGAGAAGGGCCGCATCGCCTTCCCGGTGCATGAGATCACCATTGCCGGCAACCTCAAGGACATGCTGATGGGCATCGAGGCCATCGGCGCCGATGCCTACACCTTCGGCGCCAAGACCACGGGCTCGGTGCTGGTCAACCGCATGAAGGTGGCCGGCAGCTGACCGAGACCGCCGGCCCGCGCATCAGACGATGCGCACCGACAGGTCCGGCAAGCCGTCGATGTGGATCTCGACCAGGTCGCCGCGCACCACCGGACCCACGTTCTCGGGGGTGCCCGAGTAGATGATGTCGCCGGGCATCAGCTCGAAAGCCTGCGACAGCCGGCTGATCTGCTCCGCCACCGACCAGATCATGTGCTTGAGCGTGGCGTTCTGTTTGGTCTGGCCGTTCACCTTGAGCCAGATCGCGCCGTCGGTGTAGTGGCCGACCTTGGCCACCGGATGGATCGGCCCGATCGGCGCCGAACGGTCGAAGCTCTTGCCGATCTCCCAGGGCTTCTTCTGGTCGCCCATCTCGCGCTGCAGGTCGCGCCGGGTCATGTCCAGGCCGAGCGAGTAGCCGTAGACCAGGCCCAGCGCATCCGCGGGCGCGATGTTGCGGCCGCCCTTGGCGAGTGCGACCACCAGTTCCACTTCGTAGTGGTAGTTCTTCGTGAGTGAGGGGTACGGATGGTCGGCCACGGTGCCGGGCAGCACGACCTGGATCGCGTCCGCCGGTTTCTGGAAGAAGAAGGGCGGTTCGCGGCTGGGGTCGGAACCCATCTCGCGCGCATGGGCCGCATAGTTGCGGCCGATGCAGTAGATGCGACGCACCGGAAACGCCTGCTCGCTGCCGGCGATCGGCACCGTGGTCTGCGCCACGGTGAAGGGCGTTTGCGGCGCGCGCGATGCGCCGGCTGGCAGCGCGCAGCCGGCCATTGCGCCCGCGGCCATGGCGGCGGAGCCGGCCAGCAGGCCGCGTCGTGAGTTGGACATGATCTTTGTCTCCTGGATCTTTTGAAAAGCAATGAAGGCTGGCCGCGGCCAGCCGGCCCATTCTGGAGCGCGCCGCAGCGGCGCTTGCGTACGCATCTACGCAAAAACAGGACGCAGGCCACACGACGCCGCCTGCGGGCGCGGCCCTGGCGGGGGCTTACCATCGCGCCATGCCGGCCCTTCCATCCAGCAGCCTTCGCCTCTACGGCATGCAGGAGCGTGCGAACCACCTCGACTTCGACATCCGCTTCGAAGGCGCGCGGGACGTGCTGGCGCGGCCGCACCGGCATGAGTATTTCCAGATCCAGGTCAGCATCCACGGCGGCTCGCAACAGGTGGTTGGCGGTGCGGTGCGTCCGTTCACCGCGGGGCACCTGAGCTTCGTGCTGCCTTACCGTGTTCACGTGGTGCCGCATCCGCCCGGCGCGCGCTATGCCATCGTCAACTTCGACCAGGGCTTTCTCTGGCCCGAGCTGGCGGTCGAAGCGCTCGACCTGGAGGAGGTGCCGGCCGCGCGCCAGCCCGAGCTTGCGCCCTTCCTGTTCCAGGAGTACGTGGACTTCCATTTTGGCGACGCCGACTTCGCGCGCATCCTCGGATGGCTCGATGAACTCGCCGCGCTGAACCGCGAGCGGCGCTTCGGCGCCGTGGGTGCGATCCGCGGCATTTTGCTGCAGATGATGGCGCTGGCCTGCGACCGGCACGAGGCGCAGTTGCTCGCGCAGGCGGCGCTGCAGGGCGGCCGCAGCGCAGGCCACGATGCGCTGCAACGCGTGATGCGTTACGTGCGCGAGCATCTGGGCGAGGAGATGTCGCTCAACGAGGCCGCGGCGGCGGCCATGCTGTCGCCCAACTACCTCGCGCACCTGCTCAAGAAGCAGACCCACCGCACCTTCACCGAGCTGGTGACCGAACGCCGCCTCGAACGCGCGAAGGAGCTCCTGGTCACGTCGAACGCCCGCATCGGCGATATCGCGCGGCAGTGCGGCTTCGGCGACGCCGTTTACTTCAGCCGCCGCTTCAGGCTGCAGAACGGCGTCACGCCGCGGCAGTTCCGCAGCCAGGCCGATGCCGGACTGGCCAAGGCGGTGGCGCCAACGCCCACGCAGGGCCGGCCTCCCTTCACCGTGGCGTAAGTCCTAAGTCCTATCGGCATCCGCCGCGCGCAGACTGGCCCCTGCCGGCTCCCGTGGCCGGCAAAGCACAAGGAGCGGCATGGCCACGCTGGATCGGATCGGTTGTCATCGCTGCGGGCGTGTTCGCCTGCACGCCGATGCGCCGTGTCCGGGCTGCGGTGCGGCGCTGAACGCGCGAGCGGCGGTGGCGGGCGCGAGCGAGCCCTTCGTCGGCCGCCGCGGCGAGCTGCAGCTGGCGCACGATGCGCTGGGCGGGGCGCTGGCCGGGCGTGGCCGCGTCGTCATGCTCAGCGGCGAAGCCGGTATCGGCAAGACGCGGCTGGCCCAGGAGGTGGCGACGCTGGCCCTGCGGCGCGGCATGCTGACTCTGTGGGGCCGCTGCCTCGAGGAACCCGGCGCGCCGCCTTTCCTGCCGTGGACGCGCGCGATGCAGGCCTGCCTGCGGGCCTGCCGGGACGAGCGCCTGCCTGCGCTGCTCGGGCGCGAGGCCGCCGCGGCGGTCGAGATCGCGCCCGAACTCGCCGAGCGGCTGCCGCCCGGCACCGCGGTGCCGGCGATCGGCGAGGGCGACCAGGCACGCTTCCGGCTGTTCGCCGCGGTCGCGCATTTCTGGCGCCAGGTGGCAACACTGCGCCCGCTGCTGCTGATTCTCGACAACCTGCACTGGGCCGATGCATCGTCGCTGCGGCTGCTGGCCTTCGTGGCCCAGGACGTCGGCGAGTCCCGCATGCTGCTGCTCGGCTCCTACCGCGAGGCCGGCCTGTCGCGCCAGCATCCGCTCGCCGCCACCCTGGCCGAGCTGCTGAACACGCGACAGTTCTGCCGCCTGCCGCTGCAGGGCTTGAGCCTCGACGAGACCGAGCGGATGGTCGCCGCGGCCAGCGCCGTGACGCCGCCGCCTGCCGTCATTGCGACCATGCACCGCCGCACCGAGGGCAATCCGCTGTACCTGGTCGAGACGCTGCGTTTCCTGCACCAGGGGTCTTGCGGCGACGATCCGCACGCTGCCGCGGCGCGGGTCGAGACGGTGCCGAGCGGCATCCGCGCGGTGATCGGCCAGCGGCTCAACCAGCTCTCCGCGCCGTGCTGCGAACTGCTTGCGATCGCCGCGTGCATCGGCCGCGACTTCGACCTGCCGCTTCTGGTCGAGCTGGCCGGCGCTGGCAGCGAGGCCGCGCTGCTGGGCCGGCTCGACGAGGCGCTGGCGCAGCGCGTCATCGAGGTCGTGCCGCCCGGGCCGCAGTACCAGTTCAGCCACGTGCTGATCCGCGAGGTGCTTTACGACGAGCTGCCCGCGGCGAGGCGCGTTGCGCTGCACGGGCGCATCGCCGAATCGCTCGAGGCGCGCCACGCCGGCGGCCTCGATGCCGTGCTGGCGCAGCTCGCCTACCATGCGGCCGCGGCCTTGCCCGTGGGCAGCGCGGCGCGCGCACTGGACATCGCGCAGCAAGCCGCGGCGCGCGCCGTGGCGCTGATGGCGTACGAAGAGGCATTGCGCTGCTACCGGCTTGCGCTGCAGCTGCAGGAGCGCTGGCTGCCGGCCGAACGCGCGCGGCATGGCGCACTGCTGCTGGCGCTCGGCGCGGTGCAGACGCACGCCGGCGAGAACGACGCCGGCGCCGCCACCTTTCTGGAAGCGGCCACGCTGGCGCGCGCGCTCGGCGACGCGGCCCTGTTCGCGCAGGCGGCGCTCGGCTTCGAGAACAACGGCTGGCGCATCAGCCGCCCGGGCGAGCAGGCGGCGGCACTGCTCGAAGAGGCGCTGGCGGCCCCGGAGGGCTTCGACGCCGCGCTGCGGGTCGATCTGCTGGCCGCACTATGCCGCGCCTGCATCTTCTGCGGCCGCCAGCCGCAGGCCAACGCGGCGCAGCGCCAGGCGGTTGCACTGGCGCGCGAGCTGGCGATGCCGCAGCCGCTGTTCAAGGCGCTGGCCGCGATCCTGCCGGCGCGCGCCGACCCCGCCCAGCTCGACGAGCGCCTGCGCTGCGCGCGCGAGGCCCTCGAAGTGGCCGAGCATGCCGGCCACATGGAATGGGTCGACGCGCTGACCGGCTGGTACTTCGGCGACCTGGTCGAGAAGGGCGAACTCGACGCGGCGCGCCCGCTGGCGCAGGTTCACGCGCGGGTGGCGGACGCGATCCGCCAGCCCTTCATGCAGGCCATGGGGCTGGCCAGCCTCACCCTGCTCGCCGCCTACGATGGCCGCTTCGCGGATGCCGAGCGGCTGGCCGGCGAAACCTTCACGATCGGGCAGCGCTTCCTGCCCGGCAACGCCCAGGGCGCCTACAGCCTGCAGATCTTCGTGCTGCGGCGGCACCAGGGCCGCCTCGGCGAGGTGCTGCCGGTGCTGCGCGGCCTGGTCGGCAGCGTGCCGCGCGACAGCCTCTGGCAGCCCGGGCTCGCGCTGATCTGCGCCGAACTCGATCTGCACGAGCCGGCCCGAGAAGCCTACGAGGCGCTCGCGGGCGATGGCTTCGCGGGCATTGCGCGCGACGGCATGTGGCTGACCAACATCGTCTTCACCGCCGAGGTCTGCGCCCGCCTCGGCGACAGGCCGCGCGCGGCGCTGCTGTACCGGCTGCTCGCGCCCTATGCCGGCCGCAACGTGGTGACCGGCACCAATATCGCATGCTTCGGCGCCGTGGACCGCTACCGGGGCATGCTGGCCGCGCTGGCGGGCGACGATGCGAACGCCGGGGCGCATCTGGAGGCCGCGGTGGCCCTGGACGCGCGCTGCGGCGGCCGCCCCTGGCTGGCGCACAGCCGCTTCGAATGGGCGCGCTGGCTGGCCGGGCGCGGCGGCGATGCCGCTGCCGCGAGGACGCAGCTCGACGCTGCGCTGGCGCTCGGCCGCGAACTGGGCATGGCCAGCCTGGCGCGGCGCTGCGAGGCGCTGCAGTGCGAACTCGAAGGCGGCAGCGCGGCACCGCCTGCGGCCCCCGAGGGCCTGAGCCGGCGCGAGCTCGCCGTGCTGCGGCTGCTCTGCGCCGGCCACAGCAACCAGGCGATCGCCGAGCGCCTGTTCATCAGCCCGCACACGGTGGCGCACCACGTGCGCCACATCCTCTCGAAGACCGATTGCCGCAGCCGCACCGAAGCCGCGGCCTGGGCGCACCGCCATCGCGTCGCGTCCGAAAGCCGGGAGCCACTCTGAGCGACGGGGCGGCGCGGCCCGAAATGGTCAATTCGGGCGATGCGCGAAGGCGCGCCGAAGCCTAACTTCGGTCTCGGGCTCGGCGCCGCCGGGCCTCAACCCCAAGGAGTGCTCCACATGCCCGCAACCCTGTACGAACGACTCGGCGGTGAGGAGCGCATCCAGCGGCTCGTCACCGACGTGGTCGACAACCACTACGCCAACCCGCTCATCCGCTCCCGCTTCGCCAACAGCAACCGCGCCGAGGTCGAGCGCCACGTCGTCGAGTTTCTCTGCGCCGGCAGCGGCGGCCCGCAGTGCTACACCGGCAAGGACCTGGTGTCGGCCCACAAGGGCATGAACATCAGCGAGCAGGAACTGGTCGCCGCAATGGACGACATCCTCGCGGCCATGACCAAGAACGGCTACGACCAGGCCGAGAAGAACGAAGTGGTCGCGATCCTCTATTCGTTGAAGGGCGACGTGGTGCGGCTGTAGACGCAGCCGCCGATCTCGCCAACGCCCCGGCGGCGCTTCGCCGGTGACACGGAAAGCAAAGGAACCTGACCATGACACGCCAACCATTCGTTGCCTGGGCGATCGGCGCAGCCCTGCTTGCGGCCATCGCCACCAGCTGGGCCCAGTCCGGCGACCACCGCATGATCTCGCCCGCCGACCTGAAATGGGCCGACGTTCCGTCGCTGCCGCCCGGCGCCAAGCTCGCGGTGCTCGAAGGCCCCATGAGCGAGGCCGTGCCCTTCACGGTGCGCATCAAGGTGCCGGCCAACTACCGGATTCCGTCGCATTGGCATCCGGCCGTCGAGCGCGTGACCGTGCTCTCGGGCACCTTCCACATGGGCCTGGGCGACAAGCTCGACATGCAGAAATCGATGCCGGTGGTTGCGGGCGGGATGATGATCCTGCAGCCCAAGACGCCGCACTTCGCCTGGACCAGCGAGGAAACCGTGGTGCAGCTGCACGGCACCGGCCCCTGGGGCGTCACCTACGTCAACCCGGCGGACGATCCGCGGGCGAAATGAGCGAATGAACGAACGCCGCGCGCCGCCTGGTTCAGGCCGACATGAGGTCGGCCGGCAGCGGCGGCGGGCGCAGCTCGCCGACCTCGATCACCACGTCGGCCGGCAGCCCGTTGCGCCGCGCCGCCTCGCGGATCGGCTCGATGCCGGGCGCTTCGTACAGGCAGTAGGTCTTCTTCTTGTCGGCGCTGAGAAACGAATACAGCCAGCGCACGCCGACGTCGTCATTGACGCGGATGATGCCGGCCGCGGCCTCGGGCGAGACCTCGAGTTGATCAGCGAAGTTGCGCTCGATCATATAAAGAGGCATGGCAGCTCCTTTCGTCGCGATGGAGGGTCATCGTAGTACAGCAGGCGGCAAAAATCTAAGATGTGTCCTTCATGGACACATATCCCGAGAACCCGCCGCGCCCGCGAATCTACCTTGCCGGCCCGGACGTCTTTCGCCCCGACGCCAGAGACCACTTCGTGCGGCTCGCGGCGGCTTGCGACGCACTGGGGCTTGCGGCCCTGCTGCCGGCCGACGGCAACGAGGAGCCGGGTGGGCAAGCGCCGGAAGTGCAGATCTACCAGGCCAACATGCAGCGCCTTCGCGGCGCCGATGGCGTCGTGGCCAACCTCGCATGCTTCCGGGGCCTGGAGCCCGATTCCGGCACGGTGTTCGAGGTTGGCGCCGCGGTGGCGCTGCAGATTCCCGTCGTGGCCTATGGCGTGCCCGCGGGCAGCTATGCGGATCGCGCCCGGTCGGCGCTGCAGTGCGCGCCCGATGCGGCCGGGGTGCTGCGCGAGAACGGCAGCGGCATCGCGGTGGAAGACTTCGGGCAGCCGCTGAACCTCATGCTGGCCTGTTCGATCCACATCGAGCCGACGCCGGAAGCTGCGCTGGGAAAGATGGCGGAACTGCTCGCCCGTCATCGGCGCTGAGCCGCCGCGGGGGAGGGCGCTCCGGCTACTTCGTCGTTGCACCTTCCGGCGGCGCCAGCAAGTGTTCGAGCATGCGCCGCGCGTTGAGCGGCAGATCTTCCGACGAACGCACGCAGGCCATCAGCGTGCGCTCGGCCCATGCATCGCTGAGGCCGGCGCGCGCGATCTTCATCGAGCGGGCGCAGCGCAGGGCCGCGGTCTGCGGCACGATGCCCACGCCGATCCCGTGCTCGACCATGCCGCACACCGCCTCGAAGTTGCGCACGCGCACGCGATAGGCCAACTGCTTGCCGATCGCGCGGGCATGCTGCGTCACCAGTTGCTGCAGCGCGCTGTCCTCCGTCAGGCCGACGAATTCGCTGTCGGCCACCTCGGCCAGCCGCACGCGCCGGCGCCCGGCCAGCGCATGGCCGCGCGGCATCACGAGCACCAGATCGTCGCGGCGGAACGGGTGGCACTCGAGGCCCTCGGTGCCGACTGCGTCCGAGACGATGCCGATGTCGCACAGCCCGGCGCGCAGCGCATCGACGGATTGCGGGCTCGGGCGTTCCTCGAGGTCGACCGAGATGCGCGGATGCTGCGCGAGAAAGCGGCTCAGCACCTCGGGCAGGTGCTCGTTCAGCGCCGAGGTGCCGCACATGAACCGCACATGGCCCTTGAGGCCCTGGCCATACTCGCCGAGCTCGCCGCGCATGCGCTCCATCTGCTGCAGCACGACGCGCGCATGGTGCAGCAGCGTGCGGCCGGCTTCGGTGGGACGCACGCCCTGTGCGTGGCGCGTGAGCAGCGGGTTGCCAAGGGCGTCTTCCATGCCGCGCACGCGCTGGCTGGCCGAGGCGAGCGTCATGTGCGAGCGCGCCGCGCCGGCGGTGAGGCTGCCGGCCTCGACAACGTGGAGAAAGAGCCGCAGGTCGGTGAGATCGAATCGCATGGTGATGAAGACGAAAGGTAGCACGGGAGCCTCAGTCTGTGCCTGAGGCCGGCTGCGCGAATGCCGCATTTTCAGGGGCGGCGCAGGCCGGCAGACTGCGCCGCAATGACGATCTCGAACGAACTGGCAACAGGGCACTGGGCCGCCGCCGCCGCGGTATTTCTTCTGGCCGGTTTGATCAAGGGCGTGGTCGGGCTCGGACTGCCGACAGTGTCGATGGCGCTGCTCGCGCTGTGGATGCCGCCGGTGCGCGCGGCCGCATTGTTGATCGCACCCTCGCTGGTCACCAACCTGTGGCAGACCGGGCCGCGCGCGACCTTCTGGCCGGTGCTGCGCCGAATCGGCGGCATGCAGGCGGGCATCGCGGTGGGCACCCTGGGCGGTGCTTTGTGGCTCGGCGTGCCGGCAGGCGCCTGGGCCTCGGTGGCGCTGGGTGTGGCTCTGGTGGCCTATGCGCTCTGGGGGCTCACGGGGCGGCAGCTGCATGTGCCCGCGGCGCACGAGCGCTGGCTGGGGCCGCTGGTGGGGGCTGCGACAGGTTTGGTGACGGCCGTGACCGGCGTGTTCGTGGTTCCGGCCGTGCCTTATCTGCAGGCCCTGGGTTTTCAGCGCGATGCGCTGATCCAGGCGATGGGCATTTCGTTCACCACCTCGACCGTGGTGCTGGCCATCGGGCTGGCCGGCAACGGTGGCTATCCGATGTCGGCAGCCGGCGCATCGCTTGCAATGCTGGCGCCGGCCCTCGGCGGCATGGCGCTCGGCACGTGGTTGCGCAAGCGGCTGCCGGTGGCGGTGTTCAGGCGCTGCTTTCTGGCCGGGCTGGCGCTGCTGGGGTTCTACATGGTGGCTCGCGCGCTGGCGTGAGGCCGAAAAACCCGATGGGTTCTTACGCTGCGAGCAGGGCCGTGCGAACGCGCGCGATGGCCTGCCGATAAGGCCGGGCGAAGTTGTCGATGCCGTCGCCGGCCGCCAGCCAGCTGAACGAGAACACCAGGCCGTCTTCCTCGGGGCTGCCCATGGCCACATGGTCGAAGGTTTCGGGCAGCGGGCCGTCGGCGCGCATCAGGAACAGGTGCCACAGCTGAGGGTGGCGCAGCGTATGGCCCTCGGTGCCGGCTTCGCAATCGCGCTGCAGGGTGCCGAGCGGCTGCAGTTCGCCGACGTGGTCGATGCCCGATTCCTCCAGCAGCTCGCGGCGCACCGCCAGCTCGGGGGACTCGCCGGGCTCGATGGTGCCCTTGGGCAGCTGCATGTTCCCGTCCCCGGGATGGCGGAACACCAGCAGCCGGCCTCTCGCGTCGACCAGGCAGGCGCAGGCCTTCAGGATCGCGGTGGGGCAGGCACCGCTGGCGTGCATCAGGCGCTTGCGAGGGCGGCCTTGACGGCAGCGCTGACCTGGCCCATGTCGGCCTTGCCCGCGAGGCGGGTCTTGACCGCGCCCATCACCTTGCCCATGTCGCCAGGGCCTTTGGCGCCCAGCTCGGCCACGATGGCCTTCACTTCGGTGGCCACTTCGTCGGCGCTCATGCGCTGCGGCAGGTAGACCTCGAGCACCTTGATCTCGGCGGCTTCCTTGTCGGCCAGGTCGGTGCGCCCGCCGGTCGTGAACGCGGCGATCGAGTCCTTGCGCTGCTTGACCATCTTGTCGACGATGGCAACGACCATGGCGTCGTCGAGCTCCACGCGCTCGTCCACTTCCTTTTGCTTCAGGGCGGCCAGCAGCAGGCGGATGGTGCCCAGGCGCTCCGAGTCCTTGGCGCGCATCGCCGTCTTCATGTCTTCGGTGATCTGTTCTTTGAGTGTCATTCGGCACAACCTTTCGGAAAAAACAAAGCCGCGGCAGGTTTCCCTGGCGCGGCTGGGGGGCAACGGAGCGCTGGCGGTGACTTTCGTCGACGGCCGGGCCCGGGGTGTTGCTCAGTACAGCTTCTTGGGCAGCTGCATGCTGCGCACGCGCTTGTAGTGGCGCTTGACGGCGGCTGCCTTCTTGCGCTTGCGCTCGGCGGTCGGCTTTTCGTAGAACTCGCGGGCACGCAGGTCGGTCAGCAGGCCGAGCTTTTCGATGGTGCGCTTGAAGCGGCGCAGGGCGACGTCGAAAGGCTCGTTTTCTTTAACGCGGATGGTGGTCATTGATGAATCGTTGAACTGAAGTTGGCTCGGGGAGATCGAGGCCCAAAGCCGGGGTTCCTCAACTGAAAAACTTTTGCGGCCGTTGAGGGGAGGCCAGAGTTAGCCCACGATTATAGCGCGGTTGCGCACGCGTAGGCACTCGCCCAGGCCCATTGGAAGTTGTATCCGCCCAGCCAACCCGTGACATCGACCACCTCGCCGATAAAATACAGGCCGGGCTGCTTCGATTCCATGGTCTGGGATGACAAGTCCCGGGTGTCGACGCCGCCGGCGGTGACTTCGGCCTTCTTATAGCCCTCGGTGCCGCTGGGGGCGATCTGCCAGCGGGCAATGCGCTCGGACAGGGCGGCCAGGGCCTTGTCGGCCGCCTCGTTGACGGGGCGCTGCAGGGCTGGGTCCTGCCCGACCCAGGCATCCGCCAGCCGGGAGGGCACCAGCGCGGCCAGCTCGTTGGCGATGCGCTTTTTCGAGCGGAGCTTGGCTTCGCCCAGAGCTTCGGCCACGTTCACGCCGGGCGCGAAGTCGAGCGTGAGCGGGCTGCCTGGCTTCCAGTAGCTCGAAATCTGCAGCACGGCCGGGCCCGAAAGGCCGCGGTGGGTGAACAGCAGGTCTTCGAGGAAGGCCATCTTTTCCTTTTTGGCCCCGGTCTCGATGCGCACCGGCAGCGCCAGCCCGGCCAGTTCGGCATACGGCGCCCAGGCTTCGCCGCCGAAGGTCAACGGCACCAGGGCCGGGCGCGGCGTGACGACGCGCAGGCCGAACTGCTCGGCCAGGCGGTAGCCGAAATCGCTGGCGCCGATCTGCGGAATCGACAGGCCGCCGGTGGCGACCACCAGCCGGGGCGTTTCGACGGGGCCTCGATCGCTATTGATTCGATAGCTGCCCGCGCTTGCACCGCCGGCATCTGACGCCGAAAACGCAATGCTCCCGAGCTTGCACGGCTGCCAGCGCGTGACGCTGCCCGCATCGCACTCCGCCAGCAGCATGTCGATGATCTGCTGCGAGGAGCCGTCGCAGAACAACTGCCCCTTGTGCTTCTCGTGGAAGGCGATGCCGTGCTTTTGCACCAGCTCGATGAACTGCTGCGGCGCATAGCGCGACAGCGCCGAGCGGCAGAAATTCGGGTTGTCGCCGATGAAGTGGCGCTGCGGGGCGCGCACGTCGAGGTCGCGGTTGGTGAAGTTGGCGCGGCCGCCGCCCGAGATGCGGATTTTTTCCGCGATCTTTTCGCTGTGGTCGACCAGCAGCACCTTGAGCCCGCGCTGGCCGGCCAGCGCGGCACAAAACAGGCCCGCGGCACCGGCACCGACCACGACGGCGTCGAAAAAATGAACCGAAGAAGAATTGCTCAAGGCGGTCAGGGGCCGTCCGCGGCCAGCAGCGGCGGTGGGTTGTATTTGAGATGGCCCACGTAGCGCAGCGGTTGCGTGGCGGCAATCGAGGGCACGTCGCCCTCGCGCATGTGCAGCAGGTCGGCTGGGCTGACCCAGCGCGGATCGGCGTCGGTGATCGGCAGGCCGGCCCGCCGGTAGGCCTCGAGCACGAACTGCGAGCAGAAGAACTGGTCGTCCCGGCTCGCACCCAGCTGCACCATGACCATGCCGCTGATGCAGTAGTGGCTGACGGCGGAGGGAATCAGCGGCAGCTCGCACAGGCGCCGATTCAGCACGAAAGGCGCATTCAACAGCACGCCGGTGGTGTTGTAGCGGATGCCCACCTGCGAGTTGGCCCAGGTGCGGAGCTTCTCGACGCCTGCGGCATCGAGCCCGGGCACGCGAAAGGCCACGACCATCTGTTCTTCGTCCACCACATCGGCCAGCGGCCGCGCGCGCACGCCGCTGCCTACCGCCTCTGCGACCAGCCCGTCGCCCAGGTAGAGCACGGCGTGGCTCACGGGCGAAAAGGTGCCCAGCCGGATGCCGAAGGAATTGACCGTGGCAATGGAGGTCAGCAGGATGTCCCCGGGCTGCAGGGCATCGGCCGCGATGAGTTCGCCGCCGTTGCCAGGGGCGATGACCGAGCTTTGCACGCGCAGGCGCAGGCCCGCGTCCTTGGAAGGCAGGTCGACGCGGGTCGCACAGGCCGACAGCAGCAGCAATGCGGCAGCCGCAAGCGCCGCCGCGCGGAGATGGCGCCGCGTCATCATCCTTTCCAGATGAAAGGAAACTTCAGCTGCTTGAAGAAGCCGTTGGGCACGTAGTCGCCGAGCACGCCGTACTTCTCGGGCCAGAGCTTGGTGCTCTTCACCGCGGTGCCGAAGAGATAGTCGAGAAAGGCGTAGTGCGCCGAATAGTTCTTGTCGAGCGCCTCCACGTCCTGGCTGTGGTGCCAGTGATGGAAGTTGGGCGTGACGATGACGTAGCGCAGCGGCCCGAGCCGCACGCTCACGTTGCAGTGGTTGAACACCGCCTGGAAACCCACCACCACGATGTACGCGTCGATCACTTCCTTGGAGAAGCCCAGCACGTAGATCGGCGCCAGCACCAGCGTGCGCGTGATCAGCAGCTCGAGGATGTGCTGGCGCGAGCCGGCCATCCAGTCCATGCTCTTCACGCTGTGGTGCACGGCATGCAGGCGCCACAGCACCGGCACCTCGTGGTAGGCGCGGTGGGTCCAGTACTGCACCAGGTCGGCTACCAGGACGATCAGCAGCAGCCCGGCCCAGAACGGCAGGTTGCCCACCCAGCCCCGGATGCCGTCATTGGCCGCCCAGCCGAAGAACTTGTGCACCATCAGGTTGGTGGCCAGCAGCACGAAGCCCACGATCATGTGGTTGACCACGAAGTGGTGGAAGTCGGTCTGCCATTCCTCGCGGAACACCGGCTGGTCCTTGCGCAGCGCGAACAGCTTCTCGATGAAGATGAAGATCAGCGAGGAGCCCAGCAGGTCGAGGATGAACCAGTCCAGGCCGATGTAGGGCGTGTTGTCGGCAAAGTCGTTCACCGGCACCTTGTGCCCGCCCAGCAGCGCGGCCGCGGCCACCAGCAGGAAGGCGGCCGACGAGAGCCAGCGCGAGCGGTTGAAGATGATGTTCACCAGCGCCAGCCCGCCCGAGACGACCATGGCCGCCAGCAGGATGAAGCGCATCACGTCGACGTTGTAGCTCTTGCGCAGTTCGGGCGTCGTGAGGTACTGCGGAAAGTGGAAGGCCAGCACGCCGAGGAAGCACAGGATGCCCAGGCTCAGGGCAATGGTTCCGGTGACAAGGCCGCGGCCGCGCTGCAGTTCGCCGTGGCTCCCCGTGAAGTCGTTCAGTTTGTCGAGCATGTACGCCTCTTCTCTCTATCGCTTGCGCTTTTGTTGGAGCGCGATTTTAGGCGGCTGTAGGAATACGCTCACGTCGACCGAAAGGTCTAGACGCGGCCGCCCGCCAGCTCCGGTGTCAGCGCGGCCGGACAGCGCGCCGGCGCAGCAGCGCAGCCGTGCCCAGCGCCACGGCCATGACCAGCAGCGAAACGACGGTGGTCACCGTCCCCAGCGCATAGATCGAAGGCGTCGTCACGGTCGAGGTCAGGCCCTGCAGCTCGAGCGGCAGCGTGTTGACGTCGCCGATGGCCTGCGAGGTGCGGGCGATCTCGTCCCACGACAGCGTGAAGCCGAACATGCCGATGCCGACGATCGACGGGCCGATCAGCGGCAGCACCACGAAGCGGAAGGTCTGCCACGGCGTGGCGCCGAGATCGCGCGCGGCTTCCTCGTAGGCCGGGTTGAAGCGGTTGAACACCGCGAACATGATGAGCAGGCCGAAGGGCAGGGTCCACGTCAGGTGCGCGCCGAGCGCGGAGCTGAAGAGGCCGAGCGCGGTGCCGTACCCTTCGAGCAGCGTGGTGGCGTCCATGGCCGCGAGCAGGCTCTTGAGGCCGGTGTCGATCAGCCGGAACTGCAGCCCGATGCCGAGCGAAATGATGATCGACGGCATGATGAGGCTCGCCACCGTGACGAAGAACAGGGCGTTGCTGCCTTTGAGCTTCTTGCGGAACGCGAGCCCGGCCAGCACCGACAGCACCACGGTGAAGCCCATGACCACCGCGCCCAGCGCCAGCGAGCGCCTGAAGGCCGCGCCGATGTCCACCGTGCCCAGGCCCTCGGCCAGCTTGTGGAACCAGTGCAGCGAGACACCGCGCAGCGGAAAGGTCAGGCCGCCTTCGGGGCCCTGGAAGCTCAGGATGAAGATCGTGATCATCGGGCCGTAGAGGAACAGCACGAACAGCGCGAACACGGCGGCAAGGGGCCAGAAGCCGGGGCGGCGTTCCATCTCAGAGCTCCTTGCGAATATCGACCAGCCGGGTGAGCCCCCAGATGATCATCAGCACCACGGCCAGCAGGATCACCGCATTGGCCGCGGCCAGCGGAAACTGCAGGTACGAGGTCTGCACCTGGATGATCTTGCCGATCGACGCGATCTGCTGGCCGCCCATCACGCCGATGGTGACGAAGTCGCCCATCACGATGGTGATGACGAAGATCGAACCGATCAAGATGCCGGTGCGCGACAGCGGCACCACCACGTTCCAGAGCGTCTGCCAGCCCGAGGCGCCCGCGTCGCTGGCGGCTTCGAGCAGCGAGCGGTCGATGCGCATCATGCTGTTGAAGATCGGCACGATCATGAACATCGTGTAGAGGTGCACGAAGGCGAGCACCACCGAGAAATTGGAGAACAGCAGCCACTCGACCGGCTGGTCCACGAGGCCTGTGCCCATCAGCGCCTGGTTGACCAGCCCGTTGCGCCCCAGGAGCGGCACCCACGAGATCATGCGGATCACGTTGGAGGTCCAGAAGGGCACCGTGCACAGCACGAACAGCGCCGTCTGCATGCCCGGCGAGCGCACGTGGAACGCAAGAAAGTAGGCCACCGAAAAACCGATCAGCAGCGTGATGCCCCACACCAGCAGGCAGAACTTGAAGGTGCTCAGGTAGGTGTTGAGCGTGACGCACAGGTCGCCGTTGTCGGTGAGGTGCGAGCAGCCCTCGAACAGGCTCAGGTAGTTGCGCAGCGTCACCGCCGGGATCAGCTCGTACTCGTTGAAGTTCCACAGGCTGACCATCGCGATCAGCGCCAGCGGGATCAGGAAGAAGAGCAGGAAGACGAGGCCGAACGGCGCGGCCTGCCACCAGGGCTTGATGGACTGGATGTGTGTCGCTGTTGTCATGGTCTTGTTCCCTCTCCCTCTGGGAGGGGAGAGGGAGCAACAGCCCTCAGGCCGCGACGAATTCGTTCCACTTTTTGACCATGTACTCGTTCTCGTCCATCACCGCGTTCCAGCACGCGATGCCGCCCATGCGCTGTTCGTAGCTGCCGCCGTCGCGCACCGCGCCGGTCTTGGCCAGCAGGTCGCCGTTCGGGCCCTTGATGTCCTGCGAGGCGGGCTTGCCTTCCATCCAGTAGGCCCACTCGTAGGCTTCCATCTTGGCCTTGGCGGTGTCGAGCACCGCGCTGTAGTAGCCCTGGCGGTTCAGGTAGGCGCCGGCCCAGCCGTCGAGGAACCAGTTGATGAATTCATAGGCGCCGTCGAGCTTCTTGCCCGAGAGCGTGGCCGGGAGGCCGAAGCCGGCGGCCCAGGCGCGGTAGCCTTCCTTCAGCGGCTGGAAGTTGCAGGCGATGCCCTTGGTGCGCACGGCAGTGACGGCCGGCGACCACATCGACTGGATCACCACCTCGCCCGAGGCCATCAGGTTGACCGACTCGTTGAAGTCCTTCCACAGCGCGCGGAACTGGCCGGCCTTCTTGGCCTCGATCAGGGTCTTGATCGTCAGGTCGATCTCGGCCTTGGTCATGTTGCCCTTGTCCTTGTACTTGTGGATGCCCTTGGCCTCCACCACCATCGCGGCGTCCATGATGCCGATCGACGGAATGTTCAGGATCGCGGCCTTGCCCTTGAATTCCGGATTGAGCAACTCGGCCCACGAACCGATGGGCCGCTTGATCAGGTCGGGTCGGATGCCCAGCGTGTCGGCGTTGTAGACCGTCGGGATGAGCGACATGAACTGCGTCGGCGAGGTCGCGAATTTCTTGGACTTCTCGCCTTCGAGATAGATCACCTTCTTGGGTGCGGTGCCCTGGTCGCCCACCGCCTTGCCGGCGACTTCGCCCTTGGTGAAGAGCGTGGTGATCTTGTCGGCGTTCTTGATCTTCCTGGTGTCGATGCCCTTGAGGTTGCCGGTGGGCACGATCTTCTTGAGCGAGAAGAACTCGGTGTCGATCAGGTCGAAGCTGTTGGGCGCGGTGACGGCGCGCTTGGTCACGTCGTCGGTGGTGACGGCCACGTACTGGATCTCGATGCCGGTGTCGGCCTTGAACTTCTCGGCGATGGCCTTGTCCTGGTTCACCGCCGTGCCCAGGTAGCGCAACACGATCTTTTCCTGCGCATGCACGAAGGGTGCGATGCCCGTGGCCAGGATGCCGGCGGTGCCCTGCAGCAGGGTGCGACGCTGGAGGCCGGCGGACGAGTCGATGGGGTCGGTCATGAATGAGTCTCCGTGGAAAAAAGCGAGGGAAGGGACTTGGAAAAAAACAAGCGGAAATGCAGGCAATGCATGAACGGCCGCACGCTCACAGCGGCATGCTGGCGAGTGCGGCCAGGTCGTCGCGCGCGAGGCTGACGTTGCCGACCGGCGCCGGCGCACGCTCGGCGGGCGGCTTGGCGCCGGGGCCGAGCGCGCGCGCATCGGCTTCGGGCCAGGACAGGCGCACCGCATCGCCCGGCGCATGGGGGCTCGCAAGAAAGGCGGCCTCGCCCAGCAGCACCGAGACGCTGCCGCGGCCGGGCGCGGCGTTCTGCAGCGCAAGGCCGAGCAACACGTAGGTGCCCTGGTACTCGACGTCGGTGACCGTGGCGGCCATGCCTCCGCTCGCATTGCCTGCCGCGATCCGCATGTGGTCATTGCGCACGGCGATCGGGCCGGCGGGCGTGTCGAACACGTTGTGGCCGCCCATGAAGCGCGCCACGAACTCGCTCGCGGGATGGTTGTAGACCTGATGCGGCGAGCCGACCTGCTCGATCACGCCGTGGTTCATGACCACCATGGTGTCGGCCAGCGCCATCGCTTCTTCCTGCGAATGCGTGACGTGGACGAAAGTCAGCCCCAGTTCCTTCTGCCAGCGCCGCAGCTCGGCGCGCATCTGGATGCGCAGGAACGGATCGAGCGCCGACAGCGGTTCGTCGAGCAGCAGCACGCGCGGCTCGGTAATGAGTGCACGCGCAAGCGCCACGCGCTGCTGCTGGCCGCCGGAGAGCTCGCCGGGCTTGCGCTCCGCCAGGTGGCCCATCGCCACGCGCTCGAGCAGGTCGCGCGCGCGCTTCTGCCGCTCGGCCTTGCCGACGCCTTTCATCTTGAGGCTGAAGGCCACGTTGTCCAGCGCCGAAAGATGCGGGAACAGCGCGAAGCTCTGGAACATCATCGCGGTGCCGCGCGCGGCGGCGGGCAGGTTGGTGATGTTGCGGTTGTCCAGCAGGATGTCGCCGCTCGTGACCGACTCGTGGCCCGCGATCATGCGCAGCGTGGTGCTCTTGCCGCAGCCCGACGGGCCCAGCAGGCAGCAGTAGCTGCCGCTCGCGATGCGCAGGTCGATCTGGTCGACGGCGGCGGGCGTGCCCGCGGCGTAGCGCTTGCTGAGCGCGACGACTTCGACGGCGGCGGGCGGCGGCGCGGCGGCGGTCATCGATGGGTCCCGGGCGCTGAAAATGATCGGAAGGCGAGCATGCTGGCGTTAAGCACGCTCCATGCCACCTTCAGGCTAAAGCGCGGCGTTCGGGCGCGCAATCATCTTCGGCGTGATGAACACCAGCATCTCGACCTTGTTCACCACCCGTTCCCGCGAGCGGAACAGCGCGCCAAGGTAGGGCACCTCGCCGAGCACCGGCACGCGCGACTCGTCATTGGTTTCGGTCAGTTCGAAGATGCCCCCGATCACCACGGTGCCGCCGTTCTCGACCAGCACTTCGGTCTGCACGTGCTTGGTGTTGATGGCCGGGCCGGCCGAGGTGCTGACGCCGCGGGTGTCCTTGCTCACGTCGAGCGTGAGGATGATGTTGCCCTCCGGCGTGATCTGTGGCGTGACTTCGAGCTTCAGCACCGCCTTGCGGAACGAGATGGAGGTCGCCCCGCTCGACGTCGCCTGCTGGTAGGGAATCTCTTCGCCCTGTTCGATCAGCGCCTTGGTCTGGTCCGCCGTCACCACGCGCGGGCTCGACACCAGCCGGCCCTTGCCTTCGGCCTCGAGCGCGGAAATCTCCAGGTTCAGCATGCGCGTGAAGCTGGAGTTGAACAGCGACAGCGAGAAGGCTCCCGCGCTGCTGCCGGTGCCGCCCGCATCGCCGGCCGGCAGGTTCACGAAGTTGCTGCTGGTGTACGACGTGAAGGCGTTGCTCGTGCCCGTGGGGCTGGTGCCGAAGGAACTGTTCTTGCCGCTGGCCCCGCCGCCCAGCTTGACGCCCAGCGACTTGCCGAAGGTGTCCGAGGCCTCGACGATGCGCGCCTCGATCAGCACCTGCCGCACCGGCACGTCCAGCTTGCGGATGAGTTCGGTCACCTCGGCCAGCCGCACCGGCGTGTCGGTCACGAAAAGCTGGTTCGTGCGAACTTCCGCCATCGCGCTGCCGCGTGTGCTCAAGAGGCGCGTCGCCGAAGCGCCGCCGCCGCCGCCGCCGCCCGCGCTGCCGGCGCCCGTCAGGCTTTGCACCACCGTGGCGGCCTTGGCGTAGTTGAGCTGGAACGACTGGGTTCGAAGCGCTGCCAGGTTCTCCAGGGTGGCCAGCGCCTCGAGCTCGATCTTTTCCTTGGCATTGATCTCGTCCCGCGGCGCGATCCAGAGGACGCTGCCGTTCTTTCGCAGCCCCAGGTTCTTCGCCTGCAGGATGACCTCCAGCGCCTGGTCCCAGGGAACGTCCTTGAGCCGCAGCGTCAGGACGCCGGAAACCGTGTCGGAGGTCACCACGTTGAAGCCGGTGAAATCCGCGATCACCTGCAGCAGTGCGCGCACCTCGACGTTCTGGAAGTTGAGCGTGAGCTTTTCGCCGGTGTAGCCCGTGCCCTGGGTCAGCTTGCCCGGATCGGTCTTTCGCGGGCGCACCTCGACGACGAACTGTTCGTCCGTCTGGTAGGCGCTCTGTTCCCAGTCGCCATGCGAATTGATCGTGAGGCGGACCCGGTCGCCCATCTGCTGCGCGGCCACGGATTCGACCGCCGTGCCGAAATCGGAGACGTCGAGCCGGCGGCGCAGCGCTTCCGGCAGCGATGCCCGCGTGAACTCGACCACCAATGCCGGGCCTTGCCGCCGCACGTCCACGCCGAGCTGGCTGCTGCCCATGGCGATGAGCACGCGGCCGGCACCGTCGCCGCCGCGCCGGAAATCGATGTCCTGCAGCGGCGTCACCTCGCGCTCCCTGCCTTCGGCGAATCCGGCGCCGGGCGATGTCCTGGGCGGCTGGCCCGCTCCCGACTGCAGCGAGACCAAGAGAGACCGGCCCTGGATCTCCGCCTGGTAGGTCGTCGCGCGCTTGAGGTTCAGCACCACGCGCGAGCGCTCGCCGGCCTGCACGACGTTGGCGGTGCGAAGGTTGCCCAGGTTGAACTCGATGGCCGAGCGACCCACGGCATTGGTCACGCCCGGAAAGTCCAGCGCAATGCGCGCCGGCTCCTGCACGACGAAGCCGGTGGGCAGCGCGGTCAGCGGGTGGGTGAAGTCGATGCGAACCAGTTCCACGTCGGCCCTCGCCGTGCTCGTGACGGCCTCGATGGCGTTCTGCGCCTGCGCCGTCATCGACAGCAGCGAGACGAGCGCAACACCGATCCATCGCCGCAGTCGCAAGGCGCTCGGGGAGCGCGGGCATATCTTCATGGTTCTCTCCGTCTTTCTTTGGCGAGGCGCAAGCGACATGCGCGCTCCGCCGATGACGGGTTGAATGGTTTCGCCCAATGTGGGAGGAATCTCGCCGAACCGCGACCGATCGCAACTTGTGTTGCACGGATGCAATGGATCGCAGACGGCCGCGCCTCTTCGATTTCTCCGAAGTTGCGAGGAACCATCGCGGTTTTCGGATTCCTGTGGAGCGCGCGAATGGTGGCGAGTCGGTCAATGGTTGCAGTGTTCATCGGGGCGCTGGGCATCGCTTGCGCCGGGTCCGGCGTGAGCGCGAGCCATGCCATGGCGCATCCCCGTCTGGAGCGCGGCGAGGTGCGGCCCGAGGCGTCCGCCTCACGTGCTTCGCCGGGTCCCTGGTGGCTGGCCTTCGAGAGCGAAACGCTGAATACGCTGATCGCGGAAGCCGGCCGCGGCACGGCCCTCCCGGCCTCTGGCGGGCGGCTGGACCTGCCGGCCGCGGAGATCGGCGTCTCGGTGGCGTATGTCGCGCTGCTGGTCCAGACGCTGAGCCTGACCTATATCGACAGCGCGCGTGCCGCCATGCGCCGCCAGACGCAACTCATCACCGCCAGCCCCGGGCCGCACGACGACTTCAGCCAGGAGTTGAAGCGCCGCGAAGCCGGTGCCGCAGCATCGATGAAAAAGATCGATGCGCAGCGCGAAGCGCAACTCGCGTCTCTTGCTGCGCGCTCTCACTTGCCCGAAGAGAGGCTGCAGAAGGCGATTGCCGATGAAGTCGCTGCGCGCAAGCAGCCTCGTCTCGCGATCCCGCTGCCGCAGGCCATACCGGCGGCGCTGCTCGCCAACCGCGACGACATTCAGCTGGCTGCAGCGCTGTATGGCATCGATCCGCAAGCCCGGCTCGCCGGCACGATCGATGCCGCGGAAGACACCGGCGGGAGCGGCCAGGAAGCCGACGCCGATCTTCCCGGATACCCGCTTTTCCCCGAGGCGGTGGCGCAGGGCCGCGCAGAGGTCGCAGAGGCGCTGCGAAGGCTGCAGGCCTCGAGCGACGCGGCGGTCGACGCAAACCGGCGCGTGCGCGAGGCGAAGGCCCTGTTCGAGCAGGGCAAGGCGCGAATGAGCCGCGGCGAGATGTCGGAGATCCAGATGCTGGAGGACTACCAGGGGCTGATGCTCGACCTGCAACGGCTGGCCGCGTCCAACGGCAATCTGGCCATCGCGTGGATTGCCCTCATGGCCAGCCTTGGAAGCCGGGCTCCGGTGGTGTTGCACGCACCGCATGCGCCGGACGCCGCGGCCCTTCGTGCGCGGCCCAGGATGGCCGGGGCTGTCTCTTTCTGATGACTCAGGTGCCGAAACGGCCCGCGTCCGCCGGCAGCGCCGCCGCGGCGAGTCCGCGCAGCACGTCGCCCACCACGATCACCGCGGGGCTGGCGATGCCGGCTTCGGCAATGCCGGCCTGGAGCCGTTCGAGCGTGGTTGCGACGTGGCGCTGGTGCGGCAGGCTCGCATGCTGCACCACGGCCACGGGTGTGTCGCCCGGCAGGCCGTGCAGCAGTTCGCGTTCGATGTGGCCGGCGCCCGCCACGCCCATGTAGATCACCAGCGTGAGCCGCGCGCTGTGCGCGGTGGCGGCCAGGGCGCGCCAGTCGGTCGGGTCTTCGGCGGCGCCGGCGCCGGTCTTGGCGTGGCCGGTGACGAACACCACGCCTTGCGCATGGTCGCGGTGGGTCAGCGGCACGCCGAGCGAGGTGACGGCCGCAAGGCCGGCGGTGATGCCGTTGACCACGGTGCATTCGATGCCGGCTTCGCGCAGGTGCTCGACCTCTTCGCCGCCGCGGCCGAAGATGAAGGGGTCGCCGCCCTTGAGCCGGACCACGGTTTCGCCTTCGCGCACCGCGGTGATCATGAGCCGCTCGATGAACGCCTGGGGCGTGCTCTTGCAGCCGCCGCGCTTGCCCACGTACACGATGCGCGCACCGGGCCGCGCATGAGAAGCCAGGATGCTTTCGCTCACGAGGTCGTCCACCAGCAGCACGGTTGCGGCCTGGATTGCCTTGACGGCCTTGAGGGTGAGCAGTTCGGGGTCGCCGGGGCCGGCGCCCACCAGCGTGCAGCTTCCTGCGGCAAATGAAGAAATCGGGCTGTTCATGCGTGGGCTGCCAGTTGCGTGATGTGCCTCACCTGCGTGGCGATGGCTTCGGGCACGGGAAGCTCGCCATTCAATACGCGCCGCGTGTAATCGGCCGTGGTTGCGACGTCGATCTCTTTCGGCAGGCCCGGCACCTCGCTCGAGGTGCCGCCGGCCTGGGCCTGCAGTTCGCTGCGCACGCCGCGCACGAAGCCGTCGATCTGCGCGGTGCGGCGCGGGTCGGACACCACTTCGCCCTCGAGGCCGCGCGAGAGCAGGGCGGTCATGCCCATGAGCTCCAAGGTCTCGCCCATGGTGCGCGCATATTCCGGATGCGTGTAGCTTGCCACGACCACGCAGGGGCCGGTGGTCGGCTGCATCAGCTTGACCACGCTGTGGCCAGGGTTGCGCAGGCCGACCACGCGGCGCACGTCGAGCAGCCGCTTGAGCGCGGGGTTGAGCAGTTCGGTCGGCGCAAAGCCCACTTCGCCGGACGAGATTTGTCGAATGGCCGCGAGCATGGGCATGCCCAAGGCCTCCAGCACGTTCGATGCGAGCACGCGCGATGTTTCGGTGGCGCTGCCGTGCACCAGCACCGGCAGGCCTTCGCGGGCCAGCAGCAGTGCCAGCAGCGGCGTGAGCACCGGCAGCTTGCGCGCGCCGTTGTAGCTCGGCAGCACGACGAGCGGGCGGTCGGCGGCGGGCAGGCGGTTGAGCCTGGCGTGCGTGGCATCGAGAAAGCCCGCCATCTCCTCGGGCGTTTCGCCCTTGATGCGCATGGCAAGGCAGAAGCCGCCGATTTCCAGGTCAGTGACGGCGCCGTCCAGCACCTGGCCGAACAGGTCCGTGGCCTGCTCGCGCGTGAGCGGCTTGGCGCCGCGCGCGCCGCGGCCGATTTCCTTGATGTATTGGCTGATTCCCATGGGTGCGCCGATTGTCCCGCAATGCTTATGCCGGAATGCAAGTCGGCTTATGCACCCTCCGGCACGGTTTCGGCCGGTGTGGCGCGCACCATGCGCTTGAGCTCGGGCAGGCAGGAGCCGCAGTTGGTGCCGCATTTCAGCGCACCTTGCAGCGAGGCCAGGCGCTCGTCCGGCGTGCCGGTGCAGCGGCCCAGCTCGGCCTGGATCGCCAGGTCGGTCACGTTGAAGCAGGTGCAGACCGGATGTCCGCGCGACTGCACCGCCACCGGCGCGCGGGCGCCCGGCGACAGCAGCAGCCGGCCGTAGGTCTGCGCCGGGATTTCCTCGCGCAGCAGGGTGCCGATCCAGGCCTCCGCGCTGGTGTCGCCGCCGAGCAGGAACGCTTCCAGGCCGGCGTTGCCGTCGGCGCGCCGCACCAGCCGCGCCACGCGGCGCTGGCCGCGCCGGCGGTCGGCGTAGCGCAGGGCATCGCTGCCGCGCAGGCCGAGCAGGCCTTCGATGCGATCGATGGTTTCGTCGTCCGGCGCATCGTGCGCGGCGGCGCGGAACAGGATGCCGCTGCGTTCCTCGCCCGGCGTGTTGCCCGAGAACGGCACGCAGGTGGCAAACGGAAACATCGCCATCATCGGCTTGAGCGCCTGGTGCGCGGCCAGCGCGCCGTCGGGCGGCAGCCAGGCCATGGCCAGAAGCGACCAAGGCAGTTCGGCCTTGAGGATCTTGACCGGCGTGTGCTTGAGTTCGGGCTGCTTCGAGGTGGGGCAGTAGGCCGAGGTGGTCAGCGCATTGATGCCCGCCAGCGGCGTGCCGGTCGACGAGCAGCCGCTCAGGTATTCCTCGCCCCAATGCATGGCGACGAAAGCCTGGCTCAGGCCGATCTCGGCGCTGGCGCTCGCGGGCAGCAGGATGGAGCCCCGCTTCGAGGTCAGGTGCACGAGGTCGCCGTCTTTCAGCAGGCGGCGCGCCATGTCCTGCGCGTTCATCTGCACCACCGGCTCGGCCACGTGGCCGAACAGCCGGCCGACCGTGCCGGTGCGGCTCATGCCGTGCCACTGGTCGCGCAGGCGGCCGGTGTTGAGCGAGAACGGATAGCGCGCCTCGCGCGCCTCGGCCACCGGCTTGTAGACCGTGTCGACGAAGCGTGCGCGGCCGTCCGGCGTGGGGAAGATGCCGTCTTCGTAGAGGCGTGCGCGGCCGGTGGCCTCGCCTTCCTTCAGCGGCCACTGCTGCGGGCCCGCGGTGTCGAGCATCGCGTAGCTCATGCCGGTGATGTCGAGGTCGCGGCCGCGCGTGGATTCGCGGTGCTCGTTCCACACCCGTTCGGCGCTGTCGTATGGAAACAGCGTGGTGGCGCGGCCGAGTCGCTGTTCGAGCCGGTGCGCGAAGTCGACCGCAATCGACCAGTCGTGACGCGCTTGGCCGGGCGCCGCCACCGCGGGGCGCACGCGCGAGATGCGGCGCTCGCTGTTGGTCACGGTGCCTTCCTTCTCGCCCCAGGTGGTGGCGGGCAGCAGCAGGTCGGCGAAGGCGCAGGTGGCGGTGGTTGAAAAGGCTTCCTGCACCACGACGAATTCGGCGCGCTCGAGGGCGCGGCGCACCGTGGCCTGGTCGGGCATCGACTGGGCGGGGTTGGTGCAGGCAATCCACAGCGCGCGGATCTCGCCGTCGGCCGCGGCCTGGAACATCTCGACCGCGGTTTTGCCGGGCTTTTCCGGCACCGAGGGCAGGTTCCACAGCGCCGCCACCTCGGCGCGGTGCGCGGGATTGGCCAGATCGCGGTGCGCGCTCAGCAGGTTGGCCAGGCCGCCCACTTCGCGCCCGCCCATCGCATTGGGTTGGCCGGTGAGCGAGAACGGTCCTGCGCCGGGCTTGCCGATCTGGCCGGTCGCAAGGTGCAGGTTGATCAGCGCCGCGTTCTTGGCGGTGCCGCTCGACGACTGGTTGAGGCCCTGGCAATAGAGGCTGAGCGTGGCCGGCGAGGTTGCGAACAGGCGCGCCGCGGCAAGCAGGTCGTCCTTCGAGATGCCGCAGATCTGCGCCACCTTGTCGGGCGTGCATTCGCGCACCGTGGTCTTCAGCGCATCGAAGCCGCTGGTGTGGGCCGCGATGTAGCCGTTGTCGGTCCAGCCTTCCCACAGCATCAGGTGCAGCATGCCGTTGAACAGCATGACGTCGGTGCCGGGCTGGATCGGCAGGAACAGGTCGGCAATTTCGACCGTGTCGGTGCGGCGCGGATCGGCCACGATGATCTTCAGCCCGGGGTTCGCGGCCTTCGCGTCCTCGATGCGGCGGAACAGGATCGGGTGCGCCCACGCGGCGTTGCTGCCGACGATGAAGAGGCAGCTCGCGTGCTTCAGGTCGTCATAGCAGGCCGGCGGCGCGTCGGCGCCCAGCGTCTGCTTGTAGCCGGCCACCGCGCTGCTCATGCACAGGCGCGAGTTGGTGTCGATGTTGTTGGTGCCGATCAGGCCCTTGGCGAGCTTGTTGAAGACGTAGTAGTCCTCGGTGAGCAGCTGGCCCGAGACGTAGAAGCCCACGGCGTCGGGGCCGTGGTCGCGGATCACCTGTTCGAACTTGTCGACCGCGCCGTCGAGTGCGGTGTTCCACGCGATGGGGGCCGGCTCGGCGCCGCGCTCGGCACGCCGCATGGGCTGCAGCAGCCGCGTCTGGCGCGTGACCGTGGCCGTGGCCGTGAGATGCAGCGTCGAGCCCTTGGTGCAGAGGCGCCCGAAGTTGGCCGGATGGTCCGGGTCGCCGCGCACGCCGGTGATCTGCGCGCCGTCGGACTCGATGATCACACCGCAGCCCACGCCGCAGTAGGGGCAGGTGGAGCGAGTTTCTTCCATGGGTCGGTGCCTTGGTTTCTTCGTCTAGCTGCCGTGCGGCGCCTGCACGTCGAAGCTTTCATCGCCCAGCTTGCCGGCCGTTGCGGCGCCGGGGCCGGCGCGGGGTGGTGCCAGGTCGAGCGCATGCGTCTTCAGTTCGGCCATGTCCATCATGACCTGGCCATCTTCGACCTTCACCGCGAACTTCGGCACGCACCCCTCATCGGGCGACTTGGCGCAGCCGTCGTTAAGCCCGATGGACCAATTGTGCAGCGGACACGCCACGCTGGTGCCGAACACGATGCCCTGGCTCAGCGGACCGCCCTTGTGCGGGCAGCGGTCGAGCAGCGCGAAGACCTGGTCCTCGGCGTTGCGGAACACGGCGACACCCACGCCCACGGGGCGCGCCACGCGGCGAGCGCCGAGCACGGGGATGTCGTCGATGCGGCAGATGGCTTTCCATTCGCTCATGGTGGGGCTCTCTAGGTTTTGAGGTCTGAATACAGGCCAGTCACGCGATCCATGATGGCCAGCAGGTTTTCGCTGCTCACGAACACGTCGGACATGAGGGCGGGCGAGGCCCCGGCGCCGTCGAGGCGCTGGAGTCCGCGGTTGAAGAACATCCATTGCGCGTCGGCCAGCACCAGTTCCTGGCGGATCTGCGGTGTGGCTTCGGGCGCGTTGCGCAGGATGTCGAGCGCGGCCAGGAATTCGGTGCGTGACCTGGCGATCTCGGCCGCGCTGCCGGCCGCGTCGATCTGCATCGCGCCGGCCAGGTAGAACTTGGCCATGCGCTGCGACAGCATGCGCTGCCGGCCTGCGATGTTGACCAGCCGGCCCACGGGCTTGCCCGAAGCGGCTTCGTACTGCGTGGTGCCCTGGTTCGCGAGCGCGAGCACGGCGGCGTCGAGCCTGACGATCCTGGCGGCTTCTTCCTTGCCGGGCGTCAGGCCGGCGAGCTCGCGCTTGAAGTCGCCCCAGGCGCCGTCGAGCGCGTCGTAGGTGCTGCGGATGGCCGGGCTTGGCGCGAAGGCCTTGAGCTCGACCAGCTGCCTTTCGAACAGCGCAATCGACTTGTCGAGGACCTGCTGGGCATTGCGCGTTTCCACTTTCTGCACCAGCGCGAGGTAGGCCTTGCTCGCGCGCTGCGACAGCATGCGCTGGCGGCCCGCCTTGTTGATGGCGTCGTTGAGGTCGGCCACCTGCGCGCGGACGCCCGCCGCGGCCAGCGCGGAGGATGCGATGAAGAGTCTTCTTTTCAAGCGTTCTCTCCGCTTTTCCCGATCACACCGTCAGCGGCGTGAACTGCCGCACATCCACCTGCGCCTGGCTCGACGCGAACCACGGATCGGGCTCCCCATCGAGCGCGAACTGCAGCCGCTCCCACAGCGCCTTGCGGCCCGCCGCGTCCTCCAGGATCTTCTTCTTCACGTAATCCAGCCCGACCCGCCCGATGTAGTGCACCGTGCGCTCCAGGTACCAGCCCTCCTCGCGGTACAGCTGCAGGA
>NZ_JAGGNW010000010.1:0-389066 GCF_018614875.1 Variovorax paradoxus
TCACGATGCTCCGGAATACCCAACTAGCATTGCTGGCGGAAAATTCGCTTGTGCTTGAGGCTGAGCAACCAATTAATAGCGCGCCTCGGGCAGTGCCCCTGCCCTCGATGATTTCGAAGCAGTGCGACCCAGTCGAACCCGGAAGGGGGCAGCGAGGTGAAGTTCGGCGACTTCTCAGGAGGACGGAAAACAGTCGATCCCGGGGGGCGGGGTGCTTGCGGTGTGATCGAGCGTCGGCCGCGCTTGTAGGGGGAGGTCAGGCACCCATAACGAAAGCGAACTGGCGCTTGATGTACAACGCACAGGAGCTAATCCAGGTAACCACTTCCTCCGTGGTGCTGATCGTCGGCCCAGACCTGCCGTTGGAAACGTGCCAGTTCGACGACATGGCGAAATGAAATTTGTGTAGCTGCTCGACGGAAAGACCGTAGTCTGGTGCGGCACCCGGTGGCGGACCGGTCTCGGTCTCCTCTTGCGCTTGAACAAACTCCGCAAATGAGTTGACCTTGTTTGTCTGATCAAGTCCCGAGAAGGTCTTGAAGTCAACCTCGGTCGCGAACGCAGCTGCCGTCACACCACGAGGTGCATGGACATTCCAGTGCGGTTGGGCATGACTTAACTTCGCATCGCGCACGTCCCACTCAGCTCGAAAGCACAAGTGCGCGGCATCGGTTGTGGTGCCTTGCCAAAGCTTGAGGCTGACGTGCTTCAGCATTAAGGGTTTGCCATATTCCGATTCGAGTTCCACGACGAGCCAGGCGGATTGCCTTTCGTCGGTGAAGATCGGCAGAGCGGGAAGCGGGCCCTCACGCCCTCGGACAGTGGGAGAGGTGGGCTGCCGGATGTAGACGAGCTGCCGGCTTCCGACCTGCCTTGTGATCTGCGCGAGGAATCCAACTTCGAGCGAGACGGTCAGGGCGTTGCGAACGTCCTTGTAGAACTTATCGTCGTCTTCGATCTGCAGCCCTTCCGGGACCGCTACGACCTTGTTCGGCTTTCTCTTGCCTTTGTTGCCGCTCATGACTCTCAGCTCACTTCTTAGCCAAGTCCCAACGCGCTTCGAGCGAGGGCATCTAGCACCGCCGAGTCCCAAGGCTCTCCCTTGGACATTTGCTCGCCGATGAAACACAACGGCTCGAGTAGCGTATCCGGTAGCCGCTGCGCGTCAATAAGCGGCATCTTCTCCACGAAGCGCTTGGACAAATTCCATTGCCCCCCGGACAGGTTGTTCGAGACGCCGGCCAGCAAGGTGTTCGTGATCGGCGCGTTGAGCGTCGCAACGATCGCCACCAAATGCTGTTCGGTAAGACCTTCACGTTTTGGCTGCCAACCGTACCCTTGCACGACGACCAGGTCGCCAACCGGATCTAGCGCGAACGACCCGGCTAGACCGAAGTAGGTCGAGATGATTTTGGGCCGCCGCGCCACTTGCCAGTTCCGATGCTCCGACAGTTGCCACCAGTCTGCTTCAGTAATCCGGGCGCGCTGGATCAGCGCCTGCTTATACGGATTTAGCTTTGCCTGAAAGTAGTGCGGCAGCATCTTCTTTAATTCGACCTCCGAGGTGATGGTCGGGACGCCTTCGCCATAGGGATAGAAGACCCACATCCCAGGAATGATGCGGCCATTTTTGATCGTGTCGTTCACAACAGCCGGCCGAAAGAATTGCTGCTCTTGCTTCGGCAGGGCACGGTAACCACCATTGTCCAGAAGGAATGCAGCATTCAAGCCGGTAATGGTCCCCTGCTGAACGGAGAAGCGATCTCCAACAACGACGCTGTTAGACATCTCAGACAAAACCTGCGCCGACGCATACGGCCTGGGCGCCCAGTCCTTGGCAGTTTGAAGAGACGGCACGCTGTAGATGCTGAAATTGCGATGGTCTTCGAGACATGAAGGCAGACGCGGTGCCTCATGTCGCCGCAGGGCACGGAGTGCCTGGTCCGATGACCCGCTTGCGTGGTCTGCCCAAACGAGTAGTGTTGGATCCATTGTGGGCTGCGGTCCATGCCGCTTCAGGATCAGAAGCGCCGGGTCGACGGTAACGTCCGAGAACACTGCCTGGTTGCCAAGTCGCGCCGACAACTCGACGGTCGCGTCTTGAAGCAGCAATTCTCTCAGCGGCGCTGATGAATTGCCGTCGAGCAGCGACGCCGGCAGCACCGCGCCGAATACGGCAGAGGGGGACAGTGAGTCCACGACGAGCCGCACGAACGCCGAGGCCAGGTCAGGTCGCTTGGTATGCGTCTCGTCAAGGATGCGGCTGACCGTCTCGCGCTGCGCCCGGCTCATGTCGACCCAGGCCACAAACGGCGGATTCATAAGACAAACGTCCACGCCTGTGGCCCAGTGCTCGCCGTCCAGCGCATCGCGGTGTTCGATGTTTATGGTCAGCGAACCGCTAAATGTCGCCGCTTCGGCCGCTAGCCCGAATCGGGCCATCAAGCATGCGGGCTCAGAGATGTCGTATCCGGTTATCGTGACCTGCCCCTTGTAGCCGCGCAGCGCCAACTGCCGAACGGCCTCTCTCAAAAACTCCCCGCTTCCACACGCCGGGTCAAACACATGAATGTGTTTGGATTTCAGATCCACCCTGCGCAGCGATTGCTCTGCCAAAGTTCGTACCAAAGGCGTCGGAGTGAAGAATGCACCTAGTGCTTTCGAGGCCGGGCCGGCAACCTTCACCCGACCCTCGAAAAACAGGTCCGGCTGGATAGGCGCCACTGCCAGGTAGTGCGCTTCTTGGAAAATTCGACCGGAGGCATGACGAATCATCAATGGAATCGAGGGAGGCTTGCGGTTGGTTAGATCAGACCTAAGCAACTGGTCCATGACCAACTCAATGCCGACCGATCCCAGCACTGAATTCGATGCGTTGTCCGCCTCGGCGGCTTCAGGCCAATAGGTAGCAAGCGATGCCTTGCCGTCCTGATGTTTCCAGGCGGAATTAAGGACCGACATGAAGGCCAGCATCGCGTCCCGGTCTCCGCCCTCGTGACCGCGAGCCCGTACGGCGCGGTAGATCGACACTGCACGAGACACCACTGAGCGTTCACGTGGCGCTTGCTTGGACTCGATGTAGCGCTGAAAGACGTCCATCTTTCCGGCGACGTCGGACATGTTGTAGTGTTCGGCCCAATCCACCGCCGGCTGGTCCCAACGTAGCAGGCTCAGCTTGCCGCCACGCACGGAGAGATAGTGGTCCACATCGGCAGACCATGCATGTTGTGCCGCGACGGACGGGTCCGCACTGCCGTCGACATCCAGACAGAAGTTACCCTTGCCTCCATTGAGCATCACGTAGGACCGCTCGTTTGCAACGCCGAACAGGGGGACCGGAAGATAGCCCAACTGCCGACGCCAAACATCAGCCTGTGAAAGATCGTTCACAGCGCTCTCCTTGCTTTTGTTGTCACTGATACAGGTGGCAGGCCCAGTTCCATCTGTGCCTCGCCTTCCCGCTCGTTGAGGCGGCTCTCCAACTCTTGAATTGCGACATCCAGAGGAAATACGATGGCCGCCTCGGCGAAATCCTCACCTGCCAGCGCCTCATGTGCGGTGACACGCCCGTCGCACGTCACCTTCAATAGCCGACGATTTGGTAACGTCCACTGAGCTGCGCACAATCGAAATAGCGTCTCCGACTGTGTGGCCAGCGCGCTAACGTCCATCCTGAAATCTCGGACCAACATTCGGATGACGATGAGCCCAGCGATCTCAGCCCGCGTGTAGCAGGGCGCATGACCGCGTTTTTCCGCCAGCGGGGGCATCGCTTTCTTCCAATATCGCAAGGTTTCGGCGGTGATGCCAACAAGGTCAAGAGCTTGGGATGGTGTAAATCTCACGGAAGCATTGTACTTGTTAACCTGTTGTTCACAACAGGTTGTTTTGCCGCTTGTACCTAAATTGGCCCTGTTGTGCAATGAACCCGCTTTATTCCAACCCGGCGGTGCCTGGACCACCCCCTCCCGCATCTGCGCACACATCGCACGGGTGGCCAGCCAATCTGAACGGAGGTTCAGCGGCCGGCCGCGAACCGCAGGAAGTGCGAGCGCAGTTCTTGGTAGCTGTCTTGATCGAACGCGTGTTGGGGATCGGTGAGCACGAGCCGTTCGACGGCGGCTCCAAAGCTGTCGGGCCAATCGTCAAGTGCGACCCATTCGGCGTCACTGCGGCCGTTCCCGTCGAGCCAGGCCTGGATCTCCAGCTGCCGCCGATGGTGGACAGCGACATGGGGGGCAATCTGCGGCGTCGCGCCGATGATCCGGTGTCGGATGTCGGCGCTGAAATACCGCTGCAGCTGTTCGATGCTTTCGGCTCGCCGCCAATCCGACGAGATGACGACCTCTACAGACTTGAACTCTCGAAGCAGCTCTTCCAGCAGCGGCAAATGGCTGAAGAACCTGCTGCTGAACGAGTAGCCGGTCTCGACGGGATGAAGAACGCCATCGATATCCAGGAACAGCAGGTCGCTGGAGTCACCAACGTGGGTGGTGCGCGGAGTTGTCATCCGACGAAACCGGCTTGGAAGGACTCCAGGAGATCGAGCACATCGGCGGCTCGACCCTCGGCCACCAGCGACTCAGCTGTCTTGTAGTTGAATGGCGCGAGTGGCTCGTTCCTGTACCAGAGGATGGCCGCCTCGAGGTCCCCGTCCGAGACCGCAGTCGCGGCAGCCACCACTTGCTGGATCGGGGGGATAGATGACTGGATGTCACTCATAGCTCGACCATGAACTCGGGGTTGAACTGCTTGTTCTCCTGGTCACGGCCATGCCGCATGTATCCCCGGGGGTTGCACACCACGCGGCAGTTACCGACCTGGTAATCGAAGCTCTCGTGGATGTGGCCGTGTACCCAGAGCGAGGGAACGTCGAAGAAAGAGCCCGGAAGCTCGCTCACGAAGGCGCCGGACAGCCAATTGGCCTGGTAGTGTGGTGCGAGCGATCCGCGGTGCGGTGCATGGTGGGTCACGACCACCGTCGGTCCGTCGAAGGGCTCGGCCAACTTCTGGGCCAGCCAGGCTCGGTCACGCTGGTGCAGCGCTCGCGTGTCCTCGGGCGTCAGGCGGCGCTTCCTCGGCTTGACGTGCACCATGGACTGATCGGCAGGCTCTGGTGTCTCGGCCCACCGGATCGATGAGTAGTCGTTGAGTTGGAGCTTGGCGATCTTCATGGCGCGCTCGATGTCGACGGTGGGGCCGGCCTTGGCCTGGATGGGCAACTCGAAATCGGTCCACAGCGTGCAGCCCAGAAATCGGACGCCCTCGATCACGGCCTCGCCAGGCGCCAGCAAATGAACCTTGCACGCGGCCGCAGACAGCGCCATTTCCTTCCGCGTGGTCTGCAGCACGCCGCTGTAGAACTCGTGGTTGCCCGGCACGAAGACGATCGAGACCGTGTCCCCGAAAGTGTCTGCCCGCCGGGCCCAGCGCATGGCCTTGGAGCCGGGCACGAAGATGTCCCCGGCAAGGATCACGGCGTCGTAGTCGATCTTCGGGACGTTGAAGACGCCGAACTCGAGATGCAGGTCAGAAAGGATGAGCAGCTTCACGAGTCCTCACCTCCAGTAACATTTTGCACATCGATGACCAGTTCAGGATCGAACGCTTTGTTCTCGATCCTGCCGCTCCAGTTCACGTAGCCGCGCGGGTTACACACGACCCGGCAAGAGCGGACTCGATAGTCGAATTGCTGATGCGCGTGACCATGCACCCAGAGCACGGGCACATCGAAAAAGGCTTCCGGAAGCTCGGTGACGAAGGCGCCTGAGGCCCAGTCGTCGGCATAGCGCTGCGCCAGCGAGCCGCGATGAGGTGCATGGTGCGTCACAACCACAGTCGGTCCGGCGAACGGTTCCGACAGCTTGTCGCGCAACCAAGCTCGCTGTGCCTGATGAATCCGCAGCGTGTCGGCCGCTTGAAGCTTTCTTCCCTGCTTGTCGCGCCAGGTATCGGGTTCTGCCGACTCGTCGACCGTGCGGATCAGCGCATAGTCGTTCAGCAGATTGGTCGCCATCTTCATGGCCCGCCCGACATCACTGATCGGCCCTTCAGGCGTTTCGATGGCGAGCGCGAAGTCGGTCCACAGCGTCGCGCCGAGGAACCGCACGCCGTCGATCACCAACTCGTCACCGTCGAGCAAATGGACATTGCTGCCTTCAGCTTCGCGGCGCGCTTCGGCCAGTGTCGTGTCCAACCGGCCGTCGTAGTACTCGTGGTTGCCTAGCAGATAGACCACGGGCTTGCCGCGGAAGCGATCTGCTGCCCACTGGACGGCACGCTTGGCAGGTGAATGGATATCGCCAGCGAGGGTGACGAGATCGAACGCGAGATCGGGTGCCGGCTCGAAGGGGGCGAACTCGAGGTGGAGATCGGAGAGGATCAGTACTTTCATCGAGGTACCTTTTCAAAACGCGCGCGAAGCTCGGCACTTGCCTTGTCGTCGAAGCCGGTGAACGAGCCGCACTCCACCAGATGGTCCTTGCAGCGATCGAACTGCCAATAGGCATCGTCGAGTGCAACCCACGGGGCGTCCACGGCATCGTGGATCTGTAGCCAGGCGAGGATTTCTCCTTCGCGCTTCCTGTATGGCGGCGGGAAGCCAAAGCCTGAATGAGGTGTAGCTCCGAGGATGCGGGCCCGGATGTCGCTGGAGAAGGGCTTCAGCAAGGTCTTGTACAGAAGCTGCTCGCGCCAGGATGAACTGATCACGATCTTCACGAGCGGGAACTCGCGCAGTAACGCCTCCAGGCGCGGCAGGAAGCAGAAGTCGATACCGCCGTTGAGGATGTGGTCTTCCCCCTCGGGATGGAGCACGCCGTCGAAGTCGAGAAACAGGATCACTCCGGGGCTCCCAGTCCATTCCCATCCAGCGGCTGCGCCGGATGCGAGCCCATGCCGACCCCGAAGGCGCAGAACTGCGCCGCAGCGGCTTTCATACGACCCCGCCATTTCGAATTGCGTTGAGGGTGGATCGCACCTTTTCCGAGCCGCCCCCGGCTGCGAACGCTGCTGGTGTTTGACCGTCGAACAGCTTGTGTGGCTTGCCCAGCCAGTCCTGGGCCGCGGCACCGAACACCTCGACTGCGAGATCGAGCAAGTCTTGTGAAGGGCCTTCCGACTCAGTACTGTCCTGGGGATCAGTTGGCCACGCTAGGTGCGATCCCATGTCGACTCCAAAGACACGGAACGGTGCCGCGGCGGTCAGCATGCCCTCGGCGATGTAGTCGATGTCCTGATGGTGGTGGCCATGGACCACCAGCTGGACACCGAGCGTCTCGGCAAGCTCGTCGATCGCCTGCCAGCCATGCGGGTGAACTGCCGGCGCCTCGTGCGTCACCAGGATGTCGGCGGGCGGGCTCCGCAGCAGCTGCAGGTAGTCACCTGGGAAGATGGTGGAGCGATGCCGGCGGGAAATGTCGTCTCGCCACCGCTCCTCGGGCCGCATGGATCGGCGCATGGCGTCGCCTGACATGAACGCGGCTTCTTCGATTGGTCGGCGCGGATCCCAGATCTTGCTGCGAAAGATGCCACCCAGGCCCGCGACCTTGTACCCGGCAATCTCGACGATGCGCCCGTGCAGGTTGCGATCCGCGAGCTCCGATCTCCACAGGTTGTCGTAGTCGGCGTCCGAGTCGGTGTCGTGGTTCCCATGGATGAACCAGACCTCGGTGCGAGTCAGGATTGACTGCAGCGCGATGTGCAGAGGCCGGCGCGCCTGGATGTCGCCCAGCAGCACGATCGCCTCGGGCCGAAAGCGCTCGACTGCGGCGATCACGGGGTCGAAGTCGCCGTGCGGATCACCGAAGATCAGGATCTTGGGGTTGGCACCTGCAGGCGGGAGAGGAAAGAGTTGCTTTGGGCTGACCATTCTGGGCTCCTGGGCGGAGCCGAATTTGTCAGCTCCTGGACTGGGGAACGAGGATGAGGCGAGGCGATATCGCCGCTGCTATCCGGTTCGAGGTTCGGGTCGAGGTCCGCGAACATATGGCCATGCGCACAGCCGCGCCCGCGTCGGATGCGACGCGTTGGGTGGTTGCGGCTGAGAAGTTCAACATGGCGTTTGGAGACAAGTCTTGAGGAAACGTTTTCGTCGGGTTCATCTTAGCGATGGCTGCCACATCGGGCAACCGACAGCCAGCGCGAGCAAGAGAGGAAGTTCATGCACAACCTCTGCGCACTTGGGTTGAAAGCCGCCATCACTTGACGGCGGTTCTGCATCCATTCCGAAAGCACTGAGCATCAAGTTTCCGTTCGAACTCCAGCAGCATGTGCAGCGGCACCTCGAGCGACTTCCGCTGTCCCTTTTGTGACTGAGGGGCAGCGCTAGCTAACTCAAGCAAGTCGGCCATGGTGGCGGGGCTGTGCGTAAAATCTCATTTTGCTATTCTACGCACCACCCCATCATTTTAGGTTCGCCATGGTCCGCTGTCATTTGTCGATGCTCATGGGTCGCGAAAAGCTCCGCATCTCCGACGTTTCTCGCCTGACCGGTTTGAATCGCAGCACTGTCAGTTCCTTGTACAAAGAGACTGCAACACGTCTGGACTTGGCCGCGATCGAGGCACTTTGCAATCTGTTTCGCTGCTCTGTTGGCGAACTGCTTGAGCATGTGCCTGACGCCGGCAGGAGCGCTGCGTGACGCTTGGCGCATCCCGATGGCATGTCATTGCCGAATCCAACTTTGCTTGGGAACGCGAGGCGCTCGAATGGTTGCGGACCCATCTACCCGACCGCGATTCCTGGCATGTCTGGACCAACTTCGAGTTCATCGACGATGAAGGTAAGGTCAACGAGGTTGACGCTTTGGTGCTCTCGCCTGCAGGTTTATTCCTGGTCGAGATCAAGAGCCGACCGGGTGTGCTGCGGGGTGATGCCCACAGTTGGACTTGGACAACTGATGGCCGCATCTCTACCTACGACAACCCGCTGATTCTCGCCAACCGTAAGGCCAAGCGCTTGGCCAGCCTGTTGCGTCGTCAGCCGGCCATCACGAAGGCCAAGGTGCGCCTGCCCTTCGTGGAGCCAGCCATCTTCCTATCGTCTTCCAGTTTGGCTTGTCAGTTGGAGGGGTTGGCCAAGACTGCCACGTATCAACATGGCCGGCCAGGTTCGCTGGATGATCCTGGCATCGTCGCCGCCCTCAGCAACGGCATCACTATGCGCGCGAGCACGCCAGTGGATGCCACGCAGGCCAAGCCGATTGGCAAAGCAGTGTTCGAGGCCGGCATACGCCCTTCCAACAAGCACCGTCAGGTGGGCGATTACAAGCTCACCAAGCTCGCGACCGAAGGCGAAGGCTTTCAGGACTGGGAGGCCAGCCACGTCAGTGTGGACACCATTCAACGGCGTGTACGCATCTACACCGTGGCCTCCGCGTCCACGCCTGAGGCCCGCGCCGCTCGGCTTCGCCAAGCCCGACGTGAGTTCGAAGTCCTCGAAGGCATCGACCACCCCGGCATCCTGCGCGTCAACGATTTGAAGGAAACCGAGCTTGGCCCGGCGCTGATCTTCGATCACGACCCCAAGGCTGTGCGGTTGGACCACCTGTTGCACGAGAAGGGCAAGATGCTCACCATCACCCTGCGGCTGCAGATGGTGCGCGACATTGCCGAGACGCTGAAGTACGCCCATGCCAAGCGGCTATACCACCGCGCCCTGGGTCCGCAGAGCATTTTGGTCCATGGCTTGGACACCGGCGCGATGCAACTGCGCCTGATGAACTGGCAGACAGCCTCGCGCAACGTGGGGGCTTCCGCTGCGCCCAACACCGTGCACCGCACGACCGGTACGCGCCACGTTGAGGACTACGTCGAAGACCCGGGCCTGCTGTACCTGGCGCCCGAAACCACCCGGGCCGACCCTGCTCAAGGTGCCAGCCTCGACGTATTCTCGCTCGGCTGCATCGCTTTCTACATCTTCACCGGGCAGCCGCCGGCAGAGTCCACGCTGGACTTGTCCGAGAAGCTGCGTGTGGGGCAGGGCTTACGTCTGTCGGACACCATGGACGGCTGCGGCGCCCGTCAGCAGGATTTGATCCAGTTTGCTACCGCCCCCGATCTGCTGGCGCGCTACGACACGATTCAAGGCTTTCTGGACGATCTGGACCTAGTCGAAGACGAGCTGACCACGCCTGATCCCGAGATCACCGTCGACCCTAGCATCGCCAGTGCTGGCGACCGCCTAGAGGGTGGCTTTACTGTCGTCAAGCGCATGGGGCGTGGCTCTTCCAGCGACGCATTGCTCGTGCGCCGCGATGGCAGTGAAGACGAATCCATTCTCAAGGTGGCTTGCGACATCGCCCACAACGACCGGTTGCTGGCCGAGGGCGATGTGCTGGCCCGCCTGCACCACCAGAACATCGTCGCCCACCGCGAGACGCTGAGCGTCTCCGGTCGCACTGCGCTGCTGCTCAAGAGCGCTGGGGCCAAGACCTTGGCCGAGAAGCTCAAGGAAGAAGGGCGATTGTCGCTGGACATGCTGCAGCGCTTCGGCGAAGAGCTGATTGAGGCCGTCAACCACCTCGAATCTGAGGGCGTGGCGCACCGCGACATCAAACCCGAGAACATCGGCATCGCTGAGAATCGTAGTAAGAAGCTGCAGCTTGTGCTGTTCGACTTCTCGCTGTGCCGCACCCCGGCCGAGAACATCACGGCTGGCACCCATCCCTACCTGGACCCTTTCCTGTCACTGCGCCGGCCGCCGCGCTGGGACCTGTATGCCGAGCGCTTTGCCCTGGCCGTCACTCTCTACGAGATGGCAGTCGGCCAGCCGCCCGTGTGGGGTGATGGGCAGACTTCGCCGGCCATGCTCGATGTCGAAGCTACCATCGAGCGGGATGTCTTCGATCCCGTCACGCGCGAAGGTTTTGCCAGCTTCTTCGAGAAAGCGCTGAGGCGCGATTTCCGTGAGCGCTTCGACAACGCTGAAGACATGCTCCGCGACTGGCGGGCCATCTTCACCACGCGCCGGACGGTGCACCCCGGCGATGCTGCGCCCGCGAGTGGATTGGCAGCGATCGCTCCCACAGCCACGCCACAAACTACCATGGCTGAGCTGGGCTACAGCCTGGAGGCCCAGGACGTGCTGGAACGCATGGGGGTACACAACGCCCGCGAGCTGCTGGCGGTGGACCGCGTCCGCTTCCGCTACCTCAAGGGCGTGGGCGACAAGATCCGCAAGGAGATCCGGCTCACCGCCAAGGAACTGGCCCGTCTGCGGCCCGACCTGACCCAGGGCCGTAGCGTTGCGCACGATGCCGACGAAGAAGTCGAAGGCGCCGTCAGCATTAACGAACTGGCCGCCCAGTTACTGCCCCGCCGGCCGGCCGGCGACGACAGGCCTGAAGAAGCAGCCCTGGCGAACTACCTTGGCCTGGACGATGTCGTGAAGGCTGGCACCTGGCCCAGCCTGGGTGATGCAGCGCAGGCCGGCGAGGGGGATCGCGCCACCTTGACCGCCACGCTGATCAAGGCCCGCGAGCGCTGGCTCAAGAACCCCGCCTTTACCGAGCTGCGTCACCAGATCGACACGCTCGTGCGCAGCCAGGGCAACGTGATGAGCACGCAAGAAGGTGCGCTGGCCTTGCTGGCCCTGCGCGGCTGTGCCTCGCAAGACGATGCCGAACGCCTGCGCCAGGCCACGGCTGTATTGCGCGGCGCATTGGAGGCTGAGGCCCATCTCGATCAGCCTCGCTTCGAAGCCTACGACCACCAACCGCACTTGCTGATTGC
This sequence comes from Variovorax paradoxus, assembly GCF_018614875.1. Taxonomy (GTDB): domain Bacteria; phylum Pseudomonadota; class Gammaproteobacteria; order Burkholderiales; family Burkholderiaceae_C; genus Variovorax; species Variovorax paradoxus_I. The sequence goes on from NZ_JAGGNW010000010.1 coordinate 11,733, forward strand.
CAGCGCTGCGCCATGGGCCGATTACGCGCGCCAGTTGGGCGCTGCGGCCGATGCCTGCGCGCTGGCTGACCCCTTGCTGCCGCCGGCCCGCGTGCTGGAGATGCTGGAAGGCGTGGCCCTGCCAACGCCCGAGCAGCTTGGTGGTACTGCGCCATCACCACTCACGCCCACACGCTTGCTGCGCCTAGCCGCTTCGGCGTCGCGCAAGGCCGCTGTTTCCAGCCGACAAGAGATGTATGCCCGCGGCATGGCCCCCATCCAGGCGCTGCGCCAGTCCTTGGGCGCGCTGGTCGGTGCCCCAGAGCTGCGGGTCAAAGACATCCAGGACCGCGTCCGTGGCCGCTATCCCGAAGCATCTGCACTCCCTGACCGCCCCAGCCTGGATCGCCTGCTCGAAGAGGCCGGGGCGCCCTTGACCTGGGACATCACCACAGCCGATGGCCGGGGCGCCTACCGCCTGGCCACCCTGGGCCGCGGGCAGACGGCGGGCACTACGACCCAGTTTTCTCGTCATGCCACGCTGCAAACCACCCATGTGATGGGTGAGGGCGATGCAGCCCAGGCCGCCGTGGTGGAAGACCGTCTGGTGCGCTCGCTGGACCAGGGTGGCCTGCTGGTGTTGACTGTGCATCCGCGCATCGCTCGCCATGCTGAGGCCGAGCTGCTGCATCGTTTTGGTAACTCGGCCACAGCGTCCACCGATGTGAAACGACTCAACGTCGATGCGCTGCTGCTGGCCGCGCTGCGTGAGCAAGCGCAGGCCATGAAGGTGGACTGGAACGTCGTGCTCCAAGCCGACGTTGCCGACCATGGAAGCCGCCATTGGGTGAACCTGCAACGCCTGGTGCAGCGGGCCGTGCCGGCCGTGCGGGCGGCCTTGCTCAACAGCCCATCACCCATCCTGCTGGTGTGTGTGGGGCTGCTGGCCCGCTACGAGCTGATGAGCCTGGTCACAGAGCTGGAAGAACACGCCGGCCGGCCCGGCCACACGCCCAGCGCTTGGGTACTGCTCCCCACCAGCCACCAGGGCCTGCCCGTCATTGACGGCGTGGCCGTGCCTCTGGTCAACAACATCAACAACACCCGCGCTTTGGCACTGCCACAGGCCTGGGTGGAAAACAAACACAGGGCCAAATCTGGCCAAAGCGCGCGCAGCCAAGCCAGCTCGTCCGCCGTCTCCTGAAAGCCTTCGCCGTGATCAACGCCGCACTACTGCTCTCAGATCTGACCAAGCTGCTCAAGCGGCTGGAAGGTGATCTGCTGCAGCGCATCGAAGAAGCCCCCGAGCTCAAGACCAGCTTGCAGGCCGAATGGCAAGCAGCCCGCGATGCGGACCGCTGCGCTGAAACCTTCGAGACCTGGGCCGACCAGGTCATCACCCAGGCCGGTGTGCACTGGCTGCTCAGCTGCGTGTTCCTGCGCTTCATCGAAGATAACCAGTTGGTTGATCGCCCCTGGCTGGGTGGCACGCCCGAATCAGGCCGCTTGGCCCTGGTGCGTGATAGGCACGAGGCCTACTTTCAGGCCCAGCCGATGGAAAGCGACCGCGACTACCTACTGGCCGCCTTCCGCGAAGCGGGCACCTTGCCAGGTCTGCGCACCTTTTTCGAGGAAGCCCACAACCCCGCCTTCAGACTGGGCATCAGTGGCGACGCCGCCATGGCCCTGCGCCAGTTTTGGCAACAGGTTGACCCCAACACCGGCGCACTGCTGCACGACTTCACCGACCCGGCCTGGAACACCCGTTTCCTGGGCGATCTGTACCAGGATTTGAGCGAGGCCACCCGCAAGCGTTATGCGCTGCTGCAAACCCCCGAGTTTGTCGAAGAGTTCATCCTCGACCGCACGCTCACACCGGCCATACGCGAGTTCGGCTTCCGCGAAGCCTGCCTGATCGACCCCACCTGCGGCTCGGGCCACTTTTTGCTGGGAGGCTTCCACCGCCTGTTGACTGAGTGGCAGCGCAACGAGCCGGGCCGCAACCCGGTGGACATGGCGCAAAAAGCGCTGGATGCCGTGGCCGGGGTGGACCTCAACCCCTTCGCGGTGGCCATCTCGCGCTTTCGCTTATTCGTGGCGGCTCTGCAGGCCTCAGGCGTGCAGAGCCTGGCGAATGCGCATGACTTCAAGGTTTCCGTTGCCATTGGCGACAGCCTATTGCACGGCACCCGTTTTGGTCTGACGCAGAGTCAGGAATTGTTTGACGCGGCCGAGAGCCATGTGGACACCGGTCTGGCCCATGCTTACGCCAGCGAAGACTTGGCCGAGGTGCAGCGCATCCTGGGCCGCCAGTACCACGCCGTGGTGGGCAACCCGCCTTACATCGTGGTGAAGGATGCGGCACTTAATGCGGCCTACCGGCGCAAGTACGCCAGTTGCCATATGAAGTATTCGCTTGGCGCACCGTTCACCGAGCGCTTCTTCGAGCTGGCCGTTTCGGCTGCTGACGGGCGCAGCGCCGGCTACGTGGGCCTGATCACCGCCAATTCATTCATGAAGCGCGAGTTCGGCAGTAAGCTGATCGAGCAGGTGCTACCAAGATTGGATTTGACCCACGTCGTCGATACATCGGGCGCATACATTCCAGGACACGCTACGCCGACCGCAATCTTGTTTGGACGACATCGTCCGCCAGTTGCATCCGTTGTCCGGCTGGTCATGGGGATAAATGGCGAACCGCTCGTCCCCGATGACGCCTCTAAGGGACATGTCTGGAGCGCAATTTTGGGACAGATTGATTTGCCGGGAAGTACGGGGGTCTACATATCCGTTGCGGATGCCCAACGGGAGTCGTTGCGGACGCACCCGTGGAGTATCGGCGGAGGAGGAGTAGGCGATCTCAAGGATGCGATCGAAGGGAAAGCTTCCGGCAGCCTTTTAGACGAGTGCTCAGGGATAGGATTTTTTGGCATCTCAGCTGCCAACGAGATCATGCTTGCTGACTCGGGAAGCTTTGCACGTCAGAGAGTAGAACCAGCGTTACTCCGGCCTCAGATTGCAGGCGACGAGGTTAGGGACTGGGTTGCAGTTTCTGCGGCTGACGTGGTACTCCCCTACCAGTCGGGGGCGCTAGTTGACGTTGATGCGTACCGTGGACTTAGACGCTGGATGTGGCGCGGTAAGACTGCGCTTTGGGCGCGTGCAACATTCAGCAAGAGGACTTACCGTGATGAAGGCCGGGCATGGTGGGAGTGGCATCAACTTGCGGTCGAGAGGGTCGACGCTCATCTGTGCATAGCGTTCGCTGAGCTAGCGACGCACAACAACTTCGTCCTTGGCCGCGGTGGGATGGCGTTTAACCATAGCGCTCCTGTGCTAACACTTCGCGAAGGTTCAAAAGAATGCGATTACCTCGGGTTGTTGGGACTCTTGAATTCTTCCACTGCTTGCTTCTGGTTTAAGCAGGTTTGCTTCAACAAGGGTAATGGGGGCATAGGCGGTGGTATTTCGAATGAGAAATGGGAGCTGAGGTATGTGCACAACTCGTCTCAAGTTGGGCAGTTTCCTGTGGTCAGCACTCGACCAGTTGATACCGCACGCCAAATCGAGGCTGCTGCGCGGGACTACGAGCGTTTTCTCCCCGCGAACGTACTGAAGCGCCGCAATCAGAGCTCGCTTAGTACAACAGATCAGCTTGCCTCGGCGCGCACTGGCTTCGCTAGCGTCGCCCGTCGAATGATTGCGTTGCAGGACGAGCTAGATTGGGAAGTCTATGGACTTTACGGCCTTGCTCAGTCCGACAGCATAGTGTTTCGTACCCCTGGTGAGCTACCAGAAATTCGTTTGGGCGAGCGAGCGTTCGAAATCGCGTTGGCGCGCCGTGTCAGTTCGGGCCGCGAACAGACTACTTGGTTTGAGCGACATGGTTCTACCCCAATTACCGAGGTTCCCGCTCACTGGCCCGAAGGTTACCGCCGAGTGGTGGCCCATCGCATTGAACTGATCGAGCACGACAAGTCCATCAACCTGATTGAGCGCCCTGAGTTCAAGCGCCGCTGGAACTCGCCCCGTTGGGAAAACCTGGAGCAAACTGCCCTGCGCGACTGCTTGCTGGCCCGCCTGGAAGTCCCGGCCCTGTGGCCTGCCAGTGCCGATCAGCCTCCCCAGCTCGCCAGCACCAGCCAGTTGGCTGAGTCGGTGTCGCACGACGCTGAGTTCATGCAGATCGCGTCGCTCTACGCTGGCCACACCGATTTCGACTTGCCGCAACTGGTGGCCGAACTGGTCGCTGGTGAGTCCGTGCCTGCGCTGCCAGTACAGCGCTACATCGACACCGGCCTGCGCAAGCGTGCCCAGTGGCAAGACACCTGGGCCCTGCAGCGCCGCGAAGACGCCATCGATGCCCAGGTAATGACCGACAACGCCGAGAGCTGGCGTGAAGAGTTCATCGCCGATGCCCGCCAGCGCTTCCGCATCGCAGCAGACCAGCCCCTTGGCGATGAAGCCAGGACTTGGGTAGAGGAGCAACTGGCTGCCGAGATCAAGCGCCACCAGGGCGAGCGCAAGGCCAATGAGATTGGCCCCATTCCTGTGCCACCCAAATACCAGAGCAAGGACTTCCTGAAGGCTGACTTTTGGCGTCTGCGTGGTGGCTTGGACGTGCCCAAGGAGCGATGGATCAGCTATCCCGGTTGCGAACGCGGCTCGGACGGCAGCCTGGTCATCGCCTGGGCCGGCTGGAACCACCTGCAGCAGGCCACGGCTCTGGCCGGCTACTACATGGACATGAAGGACGGCGAAGGCTGGGAGCCCACGCGTCTGCAACCTCTGCTGGCCAGCCTGCTGGAACTGGTGCCCTGGCTAGAGCAGTGGCACAACGAACTGGACCCCGTGTTCGGCGAGCGCATGGGCGACTACTACCGGGGCTTCGTCACCGAAGAAGCGCGCGCGTTGGGCTTCACGCTGGACGAACTGCGGACTTGGAAGCCAACTGCGACGGCTGCCAAGCGCGGACGCAAGAAAAAGATGGCGACATGAGTGTCGCCACAGAAAAGAAGAAACGGCCATGATCAAAGGTTTTTACATCGACAACATCAAGTCGCTGGTTGACGTTCGTTTGCCCGCTCCGCATCGATATGCCGAGTTTCAACGCCTTCAAACAGGCGCTTTACATGTCAGCCCAAAACGCGGGGTGGCCTCTGTTGCCACGACGAACACTCGGATCACCCAAGGCCTACGCCTACCCAAGGATTGAGGGAAGAGAACAAACATGACCTTGTTGAAAGACCTCATCACCATCCCGGAGCGGGTGCACCAGGGCGACTTCGTCCTGCAGTTGTCCAAGGGCGTGACCGAGCCCGATCAGACCCTGCGTGACTACGTTGTCACGCCGCAGCTAGTGGACGCCTTCGCCAACGCGCTGGGCTTCATCCAGCAGGCGGTGCAGACCGGCGGCAGCAAGGCGGCCTATCTGCATGGCAGTTTCGGTTCTGGTAAGAGCCACTTCATGGCGGTGCTGAACCTGCTGCTGGCGGGCAACACCCAGGCCCGGGCGACGCCCGAGTTGGCTGATGTAGTGGCCCGCCACGGCTGGACCGATGGGCGCAAGTTCCTGCTCGTGCCGTACCACATGATCGGCGCACGCGACATGGAGTCGGCCATCCTCGGGCAGTACGCCGAGTTCGTCCGCAAGAAGCATCCGGATGCCCCGGTGCCTGGCTTCTACTTGGCCGAGGGCATGTTCAAAGATGCGCGCGACCTGCGTGAACGAATGGGCGATGACGCCTTCTTTGCCAAGCTCAACGAGGGGGCCAGTGGTGGTGGCGAAGGTGGCTGGGGAGCGTTCGAAAGCGGCTGGGATGCTGTGGCTTTCGAGGCAGCGATGCTGGAAGCGCCCAATGGCGAAGAGCGTTCGCGCCTGGTGGGCGACCTGATCACGCAGTTTTTCTCGGCCTACCGGACCCTGGCGGGTAGTGGCGAATCGTTCGTGTCGCTCGACGATGGTCTGAGCATCATGAGCCGGCACGCCAAGGCGCTGGGCTACGACGCCGTCATTCTGTTCCTGGACGAACTGGTGTTGTGGCTGGCCAGCCATGCGGCTGACGTCAACTTCGTCAGCCGTGAGGGCACCAAGCTGGTCAAGCTGGTGGAAGCCACCAACGCCGACCGACCCATTCCGCTGATCAGCTTCGTGGCGCGGCAGCGTGATCTTCGCGACCTGGTGGGCGAGAACCTGGCCGGTTCGGTGCAGGTGCAGTTCAGCGACGTACTGAAACACTGGGAGGCTCGCTTCCACCGCATCACCCTGGAAGACCGCAACCTACCGGCCATTGCCGAGAAACGCGTGCTGCGCCCGGTGGATGAGGCTGCGCGGCAGATGTTGCAGAGCACCTTCGACGATCTGTTGAAGATGCGCAAGGACGTGTTGGACACGCTGCTGACCACCACGGCCGATCGAGACATGTTCCGTAAGGTGTATCCGTTCTCGCCGGCGCTGGTGCAGACCTTGATTGCCGTGTCGGCCGCTCTGCAGCGTGAGCGCACAGCGCTCAAGCTGATGCTGCAGTTGCTGGTCGACCGGCGCGCAGACCTGGAGCTCGGCCAACTGATTCCTGTGGGTGATCTGTACGACGCCATTGCCGAGGGTGATGAGCCCTTCAGCGAAGGCATGCGTCTGCACTTCGAGAACGCCAAGCGCCTGTACAACCAGCGCTTGCTGCCCATGCTGGAGCGGCAGCACAACGTCACCTGGGAGGCCATCAAGCTGGCCCAGGCTGATCCAGCGGCCGCCAAGAACCTGCGTAACGACGCACGTCTATTGAAGACGTTGCTGCTTAGCGCACTCGTGCCGGAAGTCGAGGCGTTGAAGGCATTGACTGGCCCGCGATTGGCGGCCCTGAATCACGGTACCTTTAAGTCGCCGATTCAAGGCCGTGAGGGGGCCGACATCATTCGAAAGTGTCGCGATTGGGCCAGCGAGATCGGCGAAATCAAGATCACCGAAGATTTGCAGCCCGTGATTTCGCTGCAGGTGACCGGCATTGACATCGAACCCATTCTGCGTGCGGCGGAGGCCAACGACAACCCGGGCAACCGCCGCAAGCGGATCCGCGAGGCCCTGTTCAAGGAACTCGAGATCGTGGACACGGGCGACCTGTTCAACACCTACGCGTTCAACTGGCGCGGCACGCGACGTGAGGTCGAGCTGCTGTACGAGAACGTGCGCGAAATGACCGACGACCGTCTGCGTGGCCGTTCTGGCACTTGGACGGTGGTGCTGGACTTCCCCTTCGACGACGTGAACTTTGGCCCGGCAGATGACTTGGCGCGGCTGGCGACATACCGCGGCGGAGACACCAAGACGCTGGTGTGGATTCCCTCGTTCCTGAGCAACAAGGCCTTGGCCGACCTGGGCCGCCTGGTGGTGCTGGACTACATCCTGCAGGGCGATCGCTTCGAGACCTATGCGGGCCACCTGTCTTTTGTGGACCGTGTGCAGGCGAAGGCGCTGGCCCGAAACCAACTGGATCAACTGCGCATCAAGCTGCGCTCGCAACTCGAAGTGGCCTACGGCATCAGTACCGAACCTCGAGATGCGGTCAGCAGCCCGCTGACGGCCGACCAGCAGTTCCGCTCGCTCGACCCAACCCTGTCACCGCGGCCGCCCGTTGGCGCAGATTTCAAGTCGGCCTTTGAGAGCCTGCTGGGGCAGTTATTCGCCCACCAGTATCCCGCTCACCCCGAGTTCGACACCGAGATCAAGCCGGCTGTCATTCGCAAAATCTGGCCTGAAGTGCAGAAGGCCATCGAGGCGCCGGGGCAACGCGGCTTGGTACAGGACACCGGTCTTCGCAAGCTGGTGCGTTCCGTGGTCAACCCCTGCCAACTGGGGCAGATGGCGGAAACGCACCTGCTGATCGAGCCGCACTGGCAATCGCGTTTTTCGCAGAGCCACGCGCGGGACGGTGGTGGACCGATCACCGTGGCCAAGCTGCGACAGTGGATCGACATGCCTGCACCCATGGGGCTGCCGCTGGAGCTGCAGAACCTCATCATCCTTGCGTTCGCTGCATCCACTAGCCGCCGTTTCACGATGCGCGGTGGCCCTTTTGAGCCATCTGTGGACAGCATGCCGGATGAGCTGGAGCTGAAGGAGCAATCGTTGCCGAATACGGTCGACTGGCAACTCGCGTTGCAGCGTGCATCCAGCCTGTTCGGCTTGACCCTGGGCCAGACGCTCAATGCTGCCAATGTGGGCAAGCTGGTGGATGAGGTCAAGCAGAAGGTCGCGGAGAAGCGCGACGCGGCGACCCGCCTGGTGGTCCAGGTGCGTGATCGGGCGGGCCGATATGCGGCCGGGGTAACGGGCGCTCGCCAGCAAACCGCCGAGTCCGCGCAGTCCTTGCTGGCCGCGGTGGCATCAGCGGCCGACTCGGAGGTCGTCACCGCGCTGGGGGGGGCCGACCTGCAAACGTCGGAGGCCGCTGTTGGGCGAGCGTTGGGGCAGGCGAAGGCCTGTGCGGATGCGCTGGAAGCGGGCAACTACTGGCAGCTGTTCGACGTCGTGTTGAAGATGAGCGATCACCGGTCCGATGCAGCCCAGGTGATCGGCCGACGCTTGGCCGAGGTGCTGACCAGTGATGAGCACGTGTTGGCATTGAAAGGTCGGCTCGACGAGTTGTACCGCGACGCCATGGGCTTGCTCGCCTCAGCCGTACCCGCGCCTACACCGGCGCCCGATCCAGTTCCAGTACCAACGCCTGGTGTGCCTGCACCCGCGCCCGTGACGATCCCTCCAGTGCCGGCCAATCTGGCACCCGAAGTGGTGGCCGAGAAGCAGCAGTTGCATCTGAGCGGCGCTGAGGCTATGGCTGCGCTGGATGAACTGAAGGCCCGTATGGCCAGCGAACGGGATCTGGAGCTGACACTCAGCTGGCGTCTGCAGCGCAAGGGCACCCAGCTATGAGTTTGTCGACGCCGCAGATCAAGGCGCAACTGGAGCGTGTGCTGGACAGCGACCCAACGGCGCAGGCCGTTGCGATTCGCGCGGCCGCCAAACAGGTCTGGCCAGAGACAGTCAGCCCGCATGGGAAGCAGTTTCTGCTGCGCTGGTGCGAATCGTCGTTGGCCATCCGTGAGGCGCTGTGTGAGCTGGAACAGATCGCGCCTCCGGCAACGGGCATGGTGGTGATCACGCCTTTATCGACGCATGAGGTTGCGGAGGACATCGCTGCCAGACTGGCTCGCGCGCGGGTGTTTCAGCCAGAAGGCTGGGACATCGTTCGCCTGATGTTCCAAGCCAAAGAGACCGACGCTCGTTTAGGCCGGTTTGCCTGGATGCCACAAGCCCTGATCGATGGCGCGGCGCAGGGCGACTATCAGCCTGTGGCCAACGGTTTTTTGGACCTGGAAACTGCCTGGCGCGAGGTGTTGGTGCGCTTTGTCGGGATCGAAGTCGCCCGGCCGGACGCGGTGACGCTGCTGGGCTGGTCGATGACGCCGGATGTAGATCCCCGATTGGGGCCTTTGCCGGCCGCAATGCGCTCGGCCATCTTGGCCTGGCTGGCTGAGAGCGCCGGCGTGGTGGGGGCCATGGTGCTGGGCTGCGTCGAAGCAGGTCGCACGAGTGATGCGTTGCCGCTGGGGCTGGTCAGTGGTGTGATCTTTGCGGCAGACGGTGAAGGGCAGGCTGTGCTGGGTCAGGCGGCGATCCGCCTGGAACGCTTCGTCAACGACAAGCATGTGGGCGTGAAGGAGGGCCGCGGCTGGGCCGCAGCTGCAGAGCAGGTTGTTCGGAGCTTGGGCGTGGAGGCCTGTCGGGCCGTACTGGACCGCGCCGATGTTCTGTTGCGCGATCTCCGAATTTCGGAGTTTGCGCAATTGAGCGACGTGCTGCCGTCTGCGCTCGACCAGCGGCTGACTGACTTTGCTTTGGCACTGAGTGCCCACGCGGCAGAGCCCACTGAAGCCAACCTCCAGCAGGTGGAACTGCAGGCTGATCGTGCGCTGAAGCACACACTGATGAACGACCAGCGGCCACGCATGGAGCGTGTCGAGATGGCGCGGCGCTTGGCCCGTTGGCTGCTCAGCCCGATGGCCTCTGGAGCCTCGCTACCCGATTCGGTGGAATGGCAAGCTGACCAGGGCGCCTACGTTGATTGGGCCCGATTCAGGCTGCTGGGTGGCGATGAGTTGACCGAGTTGTCGGACGCGTATGCGGCGTGTCGCCAGGCGGCCATTGCCCGACGCAACGCCTTTGCCAAGCCTTTTGCCCATGCGCTGGTGCAATGGAACGCGCAGACGCCTGCGGACAGCGGGCGAGTCGTACCACTGGAGCATGTGTTGGACCGCGTGATTGCTCCGATTGCCACGGTGCAGCCTACGCTGCTGCTGGTGATGGATGGCTTGAGCAACAGCATCTTCCGTGAACTGTTCGCGCGGGCTGCCAGCCATGGCTGGGCCGAACTGGTGCCCACCTCACAGGGCAAGCCCTTCGTTGGCGTCGCCGCAGTTCCCACGATCACCGAGGTGAGCCGGACCAGCCTGCTGTGCGGCCGACTGACCACGGGCGCTCAAGCGCAAGAGAAGCTGGGCTTTGCGACGCATCTTGCCTTGATGGCAACGAGCCGGGCAGAGTTTGCGCCCAGGGTCTTCCACAAGGGCGACTTGGCCGATGCCGGGAATCTGGCACCGGAAGTGCGCGCTGCGATCGCTAACCAAAAGCAGCAGGTTGTGGGCGTGGTCTACAACGCCGTGGACGATCACCTCAGCGGGCCGGATCAACTCAACCAGCGCTGGACGCTGGAGGAGCTGCGCCTGCTGCTGCCCTTGTTGCGGGAAGCCCGCGAAGCCCGGCGCGTGGTGATCATCACAGCTGACCATGGCCACCTGCTGGAGGATGGGACCACTCAGATTCCCGGTGGCGAAAGTGACCGCTGGCGGTTGGGCCGGACTGCGACATCCCCGCAGGAGTTGGCTGTCGGTGGTGGCCGGGTGGTCACCAGTGATGGCTCCAATGCGGTGGTTTGCCTTTGGGGTGAAAGCAGCCGCTATGCGGGCCGCAAGAACGGCTACCACGGCGGCCTGTCGCCCCAGGAGCTGACGGTGCCGCTGAGCGTGTTTGCCCCGTTGGGCACCAGCCTTGTGGGCTGGAGCCCTGCGCCGCCGAACCAGCCGGAGTGGTGGGAGCTACCGCCTCTCCGGCAATCCAAGAAGCCGGTGACCGCGGCGCCTCAACCAAAGGCTGCCCGCAAGAGGCCGATGCAGACCGAGGCGCAGTCCGGGCTTTTCGCGTCGGTCGAATTGCCGCCACCAACGGTGGATGTGGTGGTCAACGATTGGATTGCCTGCTTGCTGTCCAGTCCGATCTATGTATCTCAGCGCCAACTGGCAGCGCGTGTGGCCTTGCCGGACGACAAGATGCGGCTGCTGCTGGAGGCGCTTGCCGAACGTGGCGGGAAGTTGTCGCGAGCGGCTTTGGCGAATCGCCTGTCGCTGCCAGAGGTTCGCATGGGTGGTTTGCTGAGCGCTGTGCGCCGTATGCTGAACGTGGACCAGGCGGCGGTGCTCACTGTCGATGAGGCTGCTGGGTCGATTGACCTCAACATCACTTTGCTGCAACAGCAGTTCAAGTTGCCCAAGCAAGGAGGCGAGTGATGATCAGCCCGGCGCGCAGAGAGGACCTTGTCGGCGCACTGCGTCGAGGCACCGTTCCAAGCAGTGGTCTTGATGCCTTGGCCGTGGGCATTGAGACCTTCGCGCCCACGCTCATTGAGGAGCTGGAATCGGTGGCGTCTGGCCGTGGCGGCTTCAAGGCGGTGCGTGGCGAGTACGGCACCGGAAAAACCTTCTTCGGACGTTGGCTGCAGGAGCGTGCCCGCTCTCGAGGCTTCGCCGCGACCGAAGTCCAGATCAACGAGTCCGATACGCCGCTACATCGGCTGGAGACCGTCTACCGACGACTTGTTGAGCGTCTAGGGACGGCTGACATGGCCAGCGGTGCATTCAGAAGCGTGATCGACGGCTGGTTCTACGCGCTGGAGCAGGATGTGCTGGCCGACCCGACCGTGGATCCTGACGATGCGCAGGGATTGCTACAGCGGACGGACGCGCTCATGGAAGCCCGTCTTAGCGCCATCAGCAAGACCGCCCCCGCTTTTTCAGCTGTGCTGCGCACTTACCGGCAAGCACTGTCCAACAACGATGGCATGCTCGCCGAGGGCCTGATCAGTTGGTTGGCCGGGCAACCCAACGTGGCGGCCAGCGTGAAGCGTGCAGCAGGCATCAAAGGCGATCTGGATCACTTTGGGGCAAGCAACTTCCTGGTGGGCCTGCTCACAATCTTGCGAGACAGCGGATTTGTGGGCCTCGTGATGGTGCTGGACGAGGTGGAGACACTTCAACGCATGCGCACCGACACGCGCGAGAAAGGGCTCAATGCCCTGCGGCAGTGGATCGACGAGATCGATGCAGGCCGCTACCCCGGGCTGTACCTAGTCATCACCGGTACGCCTGCTTTCTTTGACGGTCCGCAGGGCGTGCAACGGCTGGCGCCGCTGGCCCAACGGCTGCATGTGGACTTTGGAACAGATCGCAGGTTCGATAACCCAAGAGCTGTCCAGATTCGCCTGGCCCCGTTTGACCACAGCGCTCTGCTCTCGGTGGGGCGACGTGTGCGCGACATTTACGCAGAGGGACGAGAGCACGAGCAGCGCCTACGGGCCGTTGTCGACGACGGCTACCTAGACACCTTGGCCCGGGCCGTTGCGGGTGGGCTCGGGGGCAAGGTAGGCGTGGCGCCCCGCCTGTTCTTGAGGAAGCTCGTCGCAGATGTTCTGGATCGCGTGGACCTGCACGCAGATTTCGACCCGCGTCAGCACTACTCCTTGACCCTTGCCGAGACCGAGATGTCCGCCATTGAGCGGGCTGCGGCGAGCGCGAGCTCCGTGGACGACATCGAGTTGTGAGCGAGTTCGAGCAGTTGCACCCGTCCCTCCAATACCACGTGGTCAACACGTTGGGATGGAGCACGCTGCGCCCCACGCAGTTAGCTGCGATTCCGCCGATTCATGCGGGGGCGCACTGCCTGTTGTTGGCGCCCACGGCGGGGGGGAAGACTGAGGCGGCGGTAATCCCCATCCTGTCCAGGATGCTGAAGGAGTCTTGGCCTGGGACGAGCGTCCTGTACATCTGCCCCATCAAGGCACTGCTGAACAATCTTGAGCACCGGCTGACCCACTACGCTGGGCTTGTCGGCCGCACGGTGGAGGTTTGGCATGGCGATGTGTCCCAGTCTCGCAAGAAGAAGGCACTGAAAGAAGCGCCCGACATCCTGCTGACGACGCCGGAATCGATCGAAGCGATGCTGATCTCCGTCCGGGTGGACCGGCCAAGCTGGTTCGGCAACTTGCGGACCGTGGTCGTGGACGAACTGCACGCCTTTGCCGCAGATGACCGCGGTTGGCACATGAGATCGGTGCTGCAACGGCTTGAGCACTATTTGCCGCAACCGCTTCAGCGTATCGGTCTTTCTGCGACGGTCAGCAACCCGCAGGAGCTTCTGGAGTGGTTCGCTCCGGTCGGAGATCGGCAGGTGGTGGGCAGCGCCTCCGTAAGCACTGATGCCGATATCACCATTGATCACGTTGGCAGCCTCGAGAACGCGGCGACGGTCATCTCACGTCTTCACCGAGGTGAGAAGCGCCTGGTGTTCTGTGACTCGCGCAGCAGCGCGGAGCAACTAAGCAGCATGCTCCGCGCCAAGGAGGTGCGAACCTTCGTAAGCCATGCGTCGCTGAGCGCGGCCGAGCGTCGGCAGGCTGAGGCGGCATTTGGTGAAGAGAAGAATTGCGTAATAGTCGCGACATCGACGCTGGAGCTTGGCATCGATGTCGGAGATCTAGACCGCGTGCTTCAAATCGATTCGCCTTCAACCGTGTCGTCGTTCTTGCAGCGCATGGGGCGCACCGGCAGGCGGTCAGGAAGTCTGCGAAACTGCTTGTTCTTGACGACCAACCAGGACGCTTTCATGCTGGCCTTAGGTGTCACCCATCTATGGTCGCAGGCCTGGGTGGAGGCCGCGCGACCGCCTGACGAGCCCTGGCCGATCGTCGGTCAACAGATTCTTGTGGCCACGCTGGAGCGGGGCGAATGGCCTATGGGCGAGGTCATCTCGTTGCTAGCGCGTTGCTTTCCGGAACTGCCGTCAGCTGGATTCAGGTCACTCGTTGACCACATGATCCAGCAGGCATATCTGGACAGCGCAGAGGGGCTTGTTCGCATCGGCCCGCGCGCAGAACGCGAGTTCGGCCGTGGTCACTATCGCGATCTGCTGGCCTCCTTCAGCGGCTCTCAGCTCTTGACCGGCAAGTGCGGCAGCGCCGAGGTCGGATATATCGACCCAACAGTACTGACCGGCGAAGAGCCCCAACGGCTGCTCCTCTTGGCCGGCCGCAGTTGGCTGGTGAAGGAGATCGAGTGGTCCAGACGTACGGTCTGGCTTGAGCCCGCGAAAGAAGGCGGAAAGGCCAGATGGATGGGCGGAGCTCGCAGTTTGAGCAAAGAAGTCTGTCAAGGCATCCGTGCCGCACTGGTAGAGGAAGCCCCGCCCGCTGTTCATCTGTCCCAGCGGGGCAAGATTGAACTTGCGGTCTTGACGGAAGAACTAGCGTTGTCTTCCGATACGCATTTCATGTCCAGGCTCGAAGGCACTCAGACGCGCACTTGGACGTTTGCTGGCACTAAGGAAAACCGGACCTACGCGCGGGCGGCGGCCAGCGGAGGGACACGCGTCAAGTTTGATGCGCTAAGTGTTCAGGCGCCGGCAGCCGCGCTGATATCTAAGGAAGAAGGCGAAACGACCGTCCAACTGACTGATGAAGAGTTGGTGACGTTTGCCGAGGGGATCAAGTTCGCCTCGTGTATCCCGTCGGTTTTGCTTTGCAGGACGATCGGTGCTCGCTTGTTCGCGGGTACCTTGAGCGATACATCCAGGTGCTCATGAGGGACAGTCGCCATCCCTGTCGTGGGTCTTGCTTGTCGCTACCAGTTATGAATGAACCGCAGTCGCAATGTCTCCAGGGCTGGCGGGAACGCCGCCTCGCAAGTCATGCCTAAGTAGGTTGCGGCGCGGGTCGTGCCCACGTACAAGTACTTGTCAAACAACTCCGGCTGCTCGTTCGCCAGCCGGTCTATGCCGACAAAGAACACTGCTTCGAACTCAAGCCCCTTGATGTGCTGAATGTCAAAAACTCGTACGTCGTTCTCGTTGCCCATGGTCTGCCCGACCCGGCAAGGTACTGCCTTGATGTTGTTATCTACCAGTTGATCGCTTAGCGCCTGTGCCAGTGGCTCTACCTCGGCTTCGCTCATCACCAGCACGGCGATCGAAGGCATCTTCTTCACAAACGCTTCGATTTCGCGAATGCGCTCGGCCAACCACACAGCTATCTCTACTGACGATTTCAGTCCTTCGACCAGCACTGGCGCCACGCCCTCGTTGTCCACGCCTTCGGGCAACGACACCGCGCCGGGGTCACCGCCGCCCAAGCTGACGATGTCCTTCGCCATCTCGTTGAGCTGGGTACTCTGCCGGTATGAGATGGTGATCGTCTGGTCGCTCAACCCCGGGCAGGCCCACCGCACGTCTTCCAGGCTGCGGCTGCCCCAGCTGGTCAACCGTTGGTTGAAATCGCCGCAGGCGAAGAACGAAGTGCCAAGTGGGTTGGTCAGCGCCGCCATGCAGCCTAACTGGATGGGCGAGAAGTCAGTCGCTTCGGCCACCAGGACTTGATTCCGCTGGGCGCCACGTACGGCGTCCAGCGCGGACCATTCGGTCGACTCGATCTCACGTTGTACCGAGGGTCGTAGCTGCAGGCCCGTGGCGTTGCGCAACAGAGCAAGAAGCATGATGTCCAGCTCGAGCGGATGAAGGTCCGTTGCAATATAGCTACCGGCCGATTGGTACCAACTGCCTTCCCCCTGACGTTGGCGTCGGAAGCTGCGGTAGCGGCGAGCCACATCGTTGATGAACGACCGCGCTGGATTCAGCAACTTTCTCACACGCGATTGCTGAACCAGACTGTGGCCCACGGCAGCCAATTCGGCCGGTGCCAGCCCGCGATCCCCTAACCACTCGACGATGCGGCTACTTCGCCGCCCCTTCTTCAGCGAGTTGCCCGTCGCGCGTGATCGCGCCAGAGCGCGTAAGCTGCGCTGGTAGGCCTGCATCGCAGCGGCGCGTCCGGTTCTTTGCTCGACCGCCTCTTCATCGTCGTCGTTCTCGTCTTCATCGTCTTCGTCGATATCCGTGCTCGTGTCCTGCAGCGTGTCGATGAAGCGCGCCAACTCGTCTAGGAAGGAGCGGTTGCGGTTCACCTGCAGGGTTAGCGCCTCCTTCACTTTTCCGTCGGTGTAGGCTCTCATTTCCTGCAAGCTTTGTTGCAGCCCACGGGTGCTGCGGCTCAGTCCGACCACTGCGTCGCCAGCGTTTTCAGGCCCCACCCCGGCGAGGGACTCTAGTGCAGGTACAGCCAGCGCGGAAACTGTTGTGTCTGCGTCGGCCCGCAAATCCTCCGCTGCTTGGCGAATAGCCATCAGCCATGCGGTTTTCTGCCATTGGTCGAAGTCGGCATACCAAGCGGTCGGCGCTTCTCGAGCGGTGGCGGTCAGGGTGGGCGCGGAGTCCTTCAGCACGAAAATGCCGCTGCCACTGGCTGTGCGCAGGATGCCAAAGCGGTTCCGGGCCAGGTCGTGCCGCTGATCGCTCCACGTGCGAATGCGTTGCTCGGGCGCGAGGATGCCCTCAAGTGCGAAGGCCTCCTTTACATACTGGCGCAGCAGGTCGGTGGGCGTGAACATCATCCAGCTCTGCGCATGCGGCAACTCGCTGGTCTCGTCCATGCGGCGGATGAGACCCTGTTCGACCTCATCCAGTACGGCGGTGTCCAGCTTCTGGCCCAGGCGACGAATCAGTGTGGTCGTCTTGCCGGTGCCAGGCGGGCCTAGGATCAGCAGCCGGCTGGCCAATGGCAGGCGGAAGATCTCGTCTTGGTAAACATCGAGCACTGGCTGGTCGCGCAGGCCCATCTTGGCGATCACGCTGCGGCGTCGACCGGCGATCACGTTCTTGGCCACTTCCTCCTCGGCCAGCAGCGCCGTCAGCACGTCCTCGGCCACCCCCGCAATAGCTGGCACCAACAATTCGCGCAGCGAGCGTATGGTGACGGTGGCGAAGTTCTCGCTTTCGAAGACGCTGTCACGCGAGTCCCAAATGTCCTGCTTGAAGGGACGCAGCAGGGCACGCTGGCGCAGTGCGACCTCCTGTCCATCCGGACGGACGAAGGTGGAGCCGACTGCGCGTGAGGCCATCGCGCCCATTGGCGAACGGTAAGAGATGAGCAGGCCGCCCAGTTCCCTGGGCGGCGAGGTACGGCAGACGTAGTGCGTGTGCATGACACCAGATTCATCGCTGACCACGACTTGAGCGATGGAGGGCTCCCGACCGAGGGCATCGAAGGCTGCGGCCTTCTCTGTATTCATGCGCTCGATCGTTTGCAGCGCGGCGGCCTCGCGAGCCGGGTTCATCACTCCGATTGATTCCGCTGTGAGATAGGAGTCGCCTTCGAGGCAGCGTCGCACTCGTTTCTCCACTTCGTCGAAAGTGTCGAGAACATTTCCCGCGATAGTCGTAACTGAATCTTGGTGCACGGTGTCTCCGCTCAAAGCCAATCTCCTTTTAGACGTGAATACGCAATCAGCCCAACATGGCATCGCTGTCGTGGCACACATCTACCATGGGGCCCCGATTCGATGACTTTAGTTACATCTTACTGAGCCGCCAATTGCTTGCGCCGAGCCGTCCCCACCCGACGAGCGTTTGACGGAGGCGCTCAAGCAGACGGCGGCGCGGTGGGCATGCAGGCGTTGAACAGCCTGCTCGTCGCGGGCAGCACGTTTCCGGCCATGGCGGAGCAAATGCATCCGGTGATGCAGTGGCCTCTGCGCTGATGATCGCTACGGGCGTGGAGCGTCGGCTTCCACGACACCCTCTGCTTTGGTCAGCAGGCTCACCGACCAATGGCCACCTTCTTCCTGCAGGGGCGCCAGGAGGTCGTATGTCTTGACCATGTTCAGCAGTCCCGAGTGGCCGTAGGTCTGGGGCGAGAAGGCGGGGTCGGTGCGCTTGAGGTATTGGCCGAGGACGCCCAGGCCGACCTTGCCTTCGGACGTGTCGCTGGCCAGCAGCGCTACGGCCTCGACGAGGAAGCGCGGCCGGCGTTTCAGCGCCGGCTTGGGCGGTTCCTGCTTCGGCGGCTCAGCCTTGGCCGGCTCTGTCTTCGCGGGCGCCTTCGGCGTAGCCTCGACGACCGCTTCTGTTGGAGGCTCGGGTCGTGTCCATTCGAAGAACTGGTCGCTGGCGTTGCGCAGGGCGTCGGGCGTCTTGGGCTCGCCGACGATGCACACGGTGGCGCCGCGCTCGCGCAGCTTGCGGCACAGGTAGGCGAAATCGGAATCGCTGGTGACCAGGCAGAAAGTGTCAGCCCGGCGATCGAAGAGCGCTTCCAGTGCGTCCAGTGCCAAGGCGATGTCGGCGGTGTTCTTGCCGGCGGCGTATTGGTACTGTAAGCAGGGAGTGAAGGCTAGGCGCACCAGCGCGTCCTGCCACTTGTTCGCCAGCGTGCCTTGGTTGCCGTAGCCGCGGCGAAGCACGACGCGGCCGAACTGCGCCACCATGCGCAGCGCGTGCTCGAGGATGTCGGGCGGCACGTTGTCGCAGTCGACCAGGACGGCCACGCGTGTCTCTGTTGTCGTTGGGGTGGTGCTCATCCGAGGTTCCGTGCTGCTGGATTTAACGGGTCACAACGGTAGCCGATTCCGGGCGTCTCCGGTCATAGGAGGCAACGGCCGGGCGCGCTGTCGTGCTTGCGCATCGAGCCCCCATGGCCATCTAGCCCCTTTGGGTTTTCATCGTTCCCTTGCTCCGCTTGGCCGACGCCTTCGGCCCGGTTCGCTCCTCCGGACCTGCGCGCTGCGTTTCTGTGGTGTCGGTGACGAAGGTGTGCTTGAGAAATATCGCTGCGTGCTGAGTCATGACGACTTACCCCATGCGGAAGAGAACGCAGAAGCGCGGGCAGCGGCCCGCACAAGATTTGCAAGCGCCAGAGCATGGCGCTCGGTGCCATCCCATGCGTCCAGCACCGCCTGGTGCAGTGCCTGTGCCCCTGCACCGTCCATGTTCTCGGTTAACGATACTCCAAGATATTTGCATATCTTGCGGTGGGTCGTGGTGACCTTGACCGCCTGAGAAAACGCTCGACTGAGGGTCGGCTGAGGGATGCCAGTTCCTCTGGAAATATCAATCTGCCTGAGGCTTTTCTCCGTCATGGCTTGACGGATTCTTTGCAGCACAACATTGACGTTCATGCATTTATTATTGCATATTTGCATGTATGGACTACATCACCCACCCGTTCTTGAAGCTTCCTCTCGATGACGACGCCGTGGCGCACGATGCGCAGCTTCGTGCGTTGCTCAAGAGCGCCGGCGTGTGGCAGGCCAGCGAACTCGTGCTCGAGGAGTTCTGCCTTCCTCCGGGCCCGGAGTTGACCGTGCGGGCCGATCTGGTCGTGACAGGTGCCTCCCTGACGGGCTTCGAGATCAAGGCAGGCAAGGACCGGGTGACGCGCTTGCCGGCCCAGGTCGAGGCCTATGGCGCCGTTTGCGGTTTCGCCAACGTGGCCACGGTGCCCGCGCATGTGAACGACATCATTGCTGCGGTGCCCGAGTGGTGGGGTGTCTGGGTGGCCAGCGGACTGTGGGGCGAACTGGCCATGCGCTGCGTGCGGGCCGCGCGACCGAACCTGGCGCGTGATCCTGTGCGTATGGCCAGAATGCTGTGGCGGGACGAGGCGATTGCCAAGCTGACTGCGCTCGGCCTGCAAAAGGGCACCGCCAGCAAGAGCCGTGAAGGTTTGGCGAAGAAACTGGCGCAGGCCCTGAGCATCGACGAGATCGACGTCCTTGTGCAGACCTGCCTGCGGCAACGTCGGCGGAGGCAGCCAGCGGTTGTTGCAAAGCCTCGTGTTGTCGAGGCGCCGAAGTACGAGTTGCGTCCTCGCAGCTATCTCGTCCCTCCGGTCTGGCAGCCGCCGGTCATGCGTCAGCGGCAACTGGGCTCGCCGCGGGAGGCATCGCCAATTCTGCGTTTCTAAGTTAGCTGAATGAAAAGGCTGGTGATCCAGGCTGCGAGGGCTTGAACTGCTTCGGGGGCGGTGACTGCTATTTTGAAGCCCGGTTCGGGCGAGTCGGTTGCGGCGTTGGCCTGCGCGAGCATGAAGTCCGCTGCGCAGTAGCTGAACGCGATTTCGAATGCTGCATTCACATCAATGGCGATCTCTTCCGTGATTTGAATCGGGTACATCAACGGGAAGATGGTTTCGGCCTCGATGACGATGCACATCAGGGCCTTGCCGCCCCCCGGAGCTCGAAGAGCGAAAGCGATCGCGCGCCTGGGCCGGTGCCTGAATCCGTCCCTGACGATGAGTGAATCTGCGATGACGCCGTCCTCGTCGGACAGCAGGTCCAATGGGACGGTGTTCGATCCATCGCGCGTGGCGGTCAGCAACTCAACGTTGACAACCTGCTGCAGTTCCAAGGCCTCCAGCATCACCCTTGCGAACAGCGGCGGGGGTACCTGCAGGACACGGCTCTCTGGCGCCTCGGTCAATTCAGCGGGGCGAACTCGCTCGTCAGAACCTGGGCTCCCCACTGCATGTGCTTCCACTGGTGGATGGAACTGCCCGAGATGCTGTTGCTCGGCGATTTGCCTGGTGATCAATGCTCCCCAGACGCGCTTGTTCTCTAGATCGGTGAACTTGCGCGTGGCAGGCCTGCGAAAGACCTGTGAGGCCAACGACTTCGACGCATCCGTCTCAACCAGACCAGGGTCCTTGGGTGATTGGGTGCCGGCACCACCAGCGTGGGCCGCGGCCTGGGCTGCGCGATGCTCGGGGCCTGGCTTGTATCTGGGCTTCTGCACAGAGCTGAGTTGGTACTTGAGCGCCTTGAACGGGAACGGGTGACTGCAGGATTCGATCCGATAGGCCAAGAATGTGCCTGCATCGAGCCACCTTCCGGCGACTTTCAGATCGGTCTTCCCCTCAAAGGGAAACCTCGCCATGGGGTAGATCTCCTGGCCGATGGCAGAGGCTTGTTGACACGAGCTGCCAACCAGCTGCGCGGCATGGAAAGCAATCTTGCTGGTGGCAATTCTGGCGATGTCTTCCGCACTGGCTGCAGGCAGGAAATCCGCCAGGGTGATCACGAGCTTGCCGCGTCCGTCATAGCCGGAGTCGTTGTAGAGCATCTCCGGCGTGAGTGGAGGAGAAAACAGCCTGGATAGGAGTGCGCTGGAGGAGCCAAAGTAGAAGCGGATGAGCTCCATGCACGGAATCAGTAGCGACTTCCCCGAAGGCGTCTCCACCTGTGCGCAGTAGGAGTGCGTGTTGTTCATGTGCCAGGGGTGCTCGACCATCGGCAGCAGGAAACTTCCGTCCGCTCTCGCTGAGCCGGCCTTCACCAGGGAGAGCGTCGACGAGTCGATGACCAATTCGCGAAAGGTCTCGCTCGTGTGTGGCGGCTCGAAGTGCGGTCGCTGGTCTTTCCATACATCGCCGATCCGCAGCATCATCGTTGTGCCGACGGAGACCCACACCTTCATCTGCTGGCTGTGATGTCCTTGGCCTTCGTACGTGCGTGACTGAGGGTCGACGCGGGAGAGGAAGACCAGAACGGACGGCTGGCGATTGCGTCCGTAGCGGTCCGGATAGGCGATGGGGCCGAACCAATCGATGCGCCACAACTGGGGGCCTTCGGGAAACGCGGAGACCTTGATCTTCGAGTCAATCGGTTCCAGCGGCTTGGGGAAAGTGAACCCTGTTCCCAACGCATTTCCCTCAGGGAATTCTCAAATACTTCTGAAAATTCTCACCGACTCTTGGTATTTCTCACTCACTTCTGGTTGCTGTCACAGACGCCGGCAGCGTGCGCCTGCTGGTCCGCGTGGTAGCTCGAACGCACCATCGCGCCCACGGCCGCGTGGCTGAAGCCCATCTTGTAGGCCTCTTCCTCGAACATCTTGAAGGTGTCGGGGTGCACGTAGCGGCGCACCGGCAGGTGCGAGCCCGACGGCGACAGGTACTGGCCGATGGTCAGCATGTCGATGTCGTGGGCGCGCATGTCGCGCATCACCTGCAGGATCTCTTCGTCGGTCTCGCCCAGGCCCACCATGATGCCGCTCTTGGTCGGCACGCCGGGGTGCAGCGCCTTGAACTTCTTCAGCAGGTTGAGGCTGAACTGGTAGTCGCTGCCGGGACGCGCTTCCTTGTAGAGGCGCGGCGCGGTTTCGAGGTTGTGGTTCATCACGTCCGGCGGCGCGGCCTTGAGGATTTCCAAGGCGCGGTCGTCGCGGCCGCGGAAGTCGGGCACCAGGATCTCGATCTGCGTCGTCGGCGAGAGCTCGCGGATGTTGTTGATGCAGTCGACGAAATGCTGGCTGCCGCCGTCGCGCAGGTCGTCGCGGTCGACGCTGGTGATCACCACGTACTTCAGGCGCAGCTTGGCGATGGTCTTCGCGAGGTTGAGCGGCTCGTCCTTGTCGAGCGGATCGGGGCGGCCGTGGCCCACGTCGCAGAACGGGCAGCGGCGCGTGCACTTGTCGCCCATGATCATGAAGGTGGCCGTGCCGTTGCCGAAGCATTCGCCGATGTTCGGGCACGAGGCCTCTTCGCAGACGGTGTGCAGGTTGCTCTCGCGCAGGATCTGCTTGATTTCGTAGAAGCGGGTGGTGGGGCTTCCGGCCTTCACGCGGATCCACTCGGGCTTCTTGAGCACCTCGCCCTGCTGCACCACCTTGACGGGGATGCGCGAGAGCTTGGCCGCGGCCTTCTGCTTGGCCAGCGGGTTGTAGTTTTCGGCGCTTTGCGCCTCTCTCACTACGGGTGCGGGGACGACTTCTGAGGTGCTCATTGGATTGCTAGGGCGCCAGGTAGGTGGTGAGTTTCTGGCTCAGGACCCGGGCAGCTTCTTCCCATGTGGTTTGGACCCCGATTGTAGAAAGGTCGACCGTCTGCAGTCCCGCATAGCCGCAAGGGTTGATCCGCGAGAAGGGTTCGAGGTCCATGTCGACGTTGAGCGCCACGCCGTGGTAAGTGGCGTGGCGGCTCACCTTGATGCCAAGCGCGGCGATCTTGCCGAGGCCGCGGAACGGGTCGCCGGGGGGGAGCGGTCCGGTCAGCGCGGCATGAGAAAAAGGGTCGTCGAGCCGCACGTAGATGCCCGGCGCGCCGGGCACGCGGTGGCCCGTCACGCCGAAGTGGGCCAGCGTGCGCAGCACCGATTCCTCGATGCGGTAGACGTATTCCTTCACGAAGTAGCCGGCGCGGCGCAGGTCGATCAGCGGATAGGCCACCACCTGGCCGGGGCCGTGGAAAGTGACCTGGCCGCCGCGGTCGGTCTGCACCACCGGGATGTCGCCGGGGTTCAGGATGTGGTCCTGCTTGCCGGCGATGCCCTGCGTGAAGACCGGCGCGTGCTCGCAGACCCACAGCGCATCGGGCGTCTCGGGCAGGCGCTCGAGCGTGAACTGCTTCATCGCGCCATAGGTGGCGGCGTAGTCGGCGGCGCCCAGCCATGTCGGTTCGATGCCCGTGCTCATTGCATGCCCGGTGCTCACCGCTTCAGAGAACGACCTTGACCATGGGGTGGCTCGACAGCGCGCGGTAGAGATCGTCGAGCTGCTCGCGGCTGGTGGCGGTGACGGTGATGGTCACGCCCAGGTAGTTGCCTGCCTTGCTGTCGCGCAGCTCGACCGTGGTGGCATCGAAGGCCGGATCGAAGCGTTCGGCAATCTGCGTGATGGCATGCACGAAGCCATCGGCCTTGACGCCCATGACCTTGATCGGAAACTGCGAGGGGTACTCGATCAGCGATTCCTTGCGCGGATCGGGAATCGGAGCGCTGGTGTCGGTGTCGGTGGTGGTGCTGCTGCTCATGCGGTGGTCGCTCCTTGCTTCTGTGCGTTGCGCTGCTTGGCCTGCTGGTAGGCCGCATACAAGGCTTGGTAGATGGGGCCGGGGCGGCCGTTCCCAATGGCCTGGCCATCGAGCGTCACGACCGGCAGCACCTCCTTGCTGGCCGACGAAAGCAGCAGCTCGTCGGCGCCGAACACCTCGCTCTGCGAAATGCGGCGCAGCGCAAACGGAATGCCGCCTTCGGCGCACAGGCGTTCGAGCAGGCCGTAGCGGATGCCGGTCAGCACCAGGTGGTCCTTGGGCGGTCCGACGAGGCCGCCATCCTTGGCGATCCACACATTGCTGGACGAGGCCTCGCTGAGCCATTCGCCGCGGAACATGATGGTCTCGGCCGCGCCGGCCTCGACGCTGATCTGCCGCGCCAGCACCGCGCCCAGCAGGCTGGTGCTCTTGATGTGCGCCTTCTGCCAGCGGAAGTCGGCCGCGCTCACGCAGGCCACGCCCTTGGCGCGCACGGCGTCCGACACCGGCGGCAGCGGATTCACCATCACGAACACGGTCGGGCGCACGCCCTTGGTCATGGCATGATCGCGCGGCGCAACACCGCGGGTGATCTGAAAGTACACGGCCTGGGGCGCATCGCCGGCCGGCTCGATCAGCCGCATCACGATGTCGCGCCACTGGGCGGGCGTGAGCGGATTGGCGATCTGCAGTTCGGCCAGCGAGCGATCGAGCCGCGCCATGTGTTCGTCGAAGCAGAAGGGTTGGCCGCCGTAGGCGGGAACCACTTCATAGACGCCGTCGCCGAAGATGAAGCCGCGGTCGAGGACGCTGATCCTGGCGTCCTTGAGCGCGGTGTATTCGCCGTCGAGGTAGCAGAGCGTGGAGGGGAGTGCGGCGGTAAGAGGGTGCATGCTGGAATTATGGTTGTGCGCGCCAGGTCGGGCTCTCGTCAGCCAACGAAGCCTCGATTTGCAAACACGACAGCTCGAGTGGCTGGACGGGCTGGGTTTTTACTTATAATCAATGGCTTTGTAGAAATTCTGGGTCGTCATCCGGGCTTCATTCGAAATGAAAACAATCGCCCGAAAAGATGAGGAAGTCGCTGAAGACCTCGACACGGAATACAAGCCGTTGACCGCCGATGAGGCGCGTGAACTGCGTGCAAGGCATCCCTCGATTTCTCCCTGGTGGGTCATCGCGGGGCAGTTGGTTGTCGGTCTGCTGGTGGCTTTGGCCGCCTGGGGACTGACGGGGAGGCAAAATCTGGGGTGGTCCGCTGCTTACGGCGCGATCGCGGTGGTCATTCCTGCTGCGGTGTTCGCGCGGGGGCTGACCGGCCGGTTTTCTTCCTTGAATCCGGGCACTGCGGTGGTTGGGTTCTTCCTGTGGGAAATGGTCAAGATGGCCTTGTCGATTGCGATGTTGTTCGCAGCGCCAAGGCTGATAACGGCGCTGAGCTGGCCTGCAATGCTGGTCGGCTTGGTGGTGACAATGAAGGCGGCCTGGTTGGCGGTGATGTTCTCGCCCCGGCGCCGGCAACATAGAGACGAGTAACTGAATGGCTGCTGAAAACGCTGCGGAACATGGTCAGACCGCGGGTGAATACATCGTTCACCACTTGACGCACCTGCAAAGCTCCAAGCCTGGGGGTGTCGCGGACTTTTCGGTTTTCAATTTCGACTCGCTCTTTTTCTCGATCTTGCTCGGCATCATCGGCTGCTGGCTGCTCTGGCTGGCTGCCCGCAAGGCTACTTCGGGCGTTCCCGGCCGTTTTCAAGCGGCCGTCGAGCTGCTGGTGGAAATGGTCGACCAGCAGGCCAAGGGCATCGTTCACAACGCCACCAGCCGCAAGTTCGTTGCCCCGCTGGCGCTCACGATCTTCGTCTGGATCTTCCTGCTGAATGCAATGGACCTGTTCCCGGTCGATTTGTTCCCGGCGATCTGGGCCAAGATCTTCGGCATCGCCGGCGAAGATCCGCACCATGCCTATCTGCGCGTCGTGCCCACGGCTGACCTCTCGGTGACAATGGGCATGTCGGTGGCCGTGCTGCTGGTCTGCATCTTCTACAACATCAAGATCAAGGGACTGGGCGGCTGGGTGCACGAGCTCTTCACCGCACCGTTCGGCAACCACTGGGCGCTGTATCCGTTCAACTTCGCGATGCAGCTGATCGAGTTCGTCGCCAAGACCGTTTCGCACGGCATGCGGCTGTTCGGCAACATGTACGCCGGCGAACTGATCTTCCTGCTGATCGCGCTGATGGGCGGTGCCTGGACGCTTTCGACCACCGGCGTGCTGCTGGCCCTGGGCCACATCGTCGCGGGCACGGCCTGGGCCATCTTCCACATCCTGATCATCACGCTGCAAGCCTTCGTGTTCATGATGCTGGCGCTGGTCTACGTGGGCCAGGCCCACGATCACCACTGATCATCCGTTTTCGTTTTTGTTTTTGTTTTCTCTTCAACCAAAGTCCTCTAGGAGTCATCATGGAAGTTATTAGCTTTGTTGCACTGGCCGCCGGCCTGATCATCGGTCTGGGCGCTGTGGGCGCATGTATCGGCATCGGCATCATGGGCAGCAAATACCTCGAGTCGGCCGCACGTCAGCCCGAACTCATGGGTGAACTTCAAACCAAGATGTTCCTGCTGGCCGGTCTGATCGACGCCGCTTTCATTATCGGCACCGGTATCGCGCTGTGGTTCGCAACGGCCAACCCGTTCCTGGCTCAGATCGCCAACCTGCCGAAGTAAGTCTTTCTCGTCGGACCCGTGTCGTCGTTCCCCTCTGTGGAATGGCTTCGCATTCAATCCCAAAGAGAGGGTGAAAAGTGAGCATTACCGGTACCCTGATCGTTCAGATGATCGTGTTCCTGATCCTGGTCGGGTTCACGATGAAGTTCGTGTGGCCGCCGATCGTGAAGGCGCTGGACGACCGCGCTGCGAAGATCGCCGAAGGCCTCGCTGCCGCCGACAAGGCCAAGTCCGAGCTGTCCGCCGCCAACAAGCGCGTGGAAGCCGAACTGGGCCAGGCACGCAACGAGTCCGCACAACGTCTTGCCGACGCCGAACGTCGCGCCCAGGCCATCGTTGAAGAGGCCAAGGCCCGCGCGACCGAAGAAGGCAACAAGATCGTTGCGGCTGCACGTGTCGAAGCCGACCAGCAGGCACTGAAGGCCCGTGAAGCCCTGCGCGAGCAGGTTGCCGCACTGGCCGTCAAGGGCGCAGAGCAGATTCTGCGCAAGGAAGTGAATGCGGGCGTCCACGCCGATTTGCTCGCCCGTCTGCAGACCGAACTCTGATAGAAGCCATGGCAGAACTCGCCACCATTGCACGCCCCTACGCCGAGGCGCTTTTCAAGGCCTCGTCGTCCGACGTCGCCGGCACCAGCGTCTGGCTCGAAAAGATGGCCGCCATCGCGGCCCATCCGGAGCTCCAGCAGTTCGCCGACAACCCCAAGGCCACGGCCGAGCAGGTTCTCGGTGTGGTCGACGGTGCCTTTGGTGCACCGCTGGCTGCCCATGCCCGGAACTTCCTGGGCGCGCTGCTCGACAACGGGCGTTTCTCGGTGCTGCCGGAAATTGCGAAGCAGTTCCGGACACTGGCCAACGCGAAGAGCGGTTCGTCCGACGCCGTGGTCTACAGCGCCTTCCCGATCGACGCCTCGGTTCTGGCCAGTGTGGCCGCCGCGCTCGAAAAGCGTTTCGGCCGCAAGCTCCAGGTCACGGTCCAGCAAGAGCCGGAACTGATCGGCGGCATTCGTGTGGTGGTCGGCGACGAGGTGCTCGACACCTCCGTCAAAGCGCGCCTTGAACAAATGAAAGTTGCGCTGGCGGCCTGACGGTCTTCAGCCCTCTACTTGTAGCCTCAAAGAAAGAAGGAAAGAGTCATGCAACTCAATCCCGCAGAAATTTCCGAACTGATCAAGAGCCGCATCGAGGGCCTCGGGGTCAGCGCCAACATCCGCAACGAGGGCACCGTGGTTTCGGTGACCGACGGCATCGTGCGCGTGCATGGCCTGTCCGATGCAATGCAGGGCGAAATGCTCGAGTTCCCGCCCACGGCAGACGGCACGCCGACGTTCGGCCTGGCGCTGAACCTCGAGCGCGACTCGGTCGGCGCCGTGATTCTGGGCGAGTACGAGCACATCTCCGAAGGCGACACCGTCAAGTGCACGGGCCGCATCCTGGAAGTGCCCGTCGGCCCCGAGCTCATCGGCCGCGTGGTGAACGCACTGGGCCAGCCGATCGACGGCAAGGGTCCGATCAACGCCAAGATGACCGACGTGATCGAGAAGGTCGCTCCGGGCGTGATCGCACGGAAGTCCGTCGACCAGCCGATGCAGACCGGCCTCAAGTCCATCGACTCGATGGTGCCGATCGGCCGTGGCCAGCGCGAGCTGATCATCGGCGACCGCCAGACCGGCAAGACGGCCGTGGCGATCGACGCGATCATCAACCAGAAGGGTCAGAACATGACCTGCGTCTACGTCGCGATCGGCCAGAAGGCTTCGTCGATCAAGAACGTGGTGCGCGCCCTGGAACAAGCCGGCGCGATGGACTACACCATCGTGGTGGCCGCATCGGCTTCCGAATCGGCCGCCATGCAGTACGTGTCGGCCTACTCGGGCTGCACCATGGGCGAATACTTCCGCGACCGCGGCGAAGACGCGCTCATCGTCTATGACGACCTCTCCAAGCAGGCCGTGGCCTACCGCCAGGTCTCGCTGCTGCTGCGCCGCCCGCCGGGCCGCGAAGCCTACCCCGGCGACGTGTTCTATCTCCACAGCCGCCTGCTCGAACGCGCAGCCCGCGTGAATGCCGACTACGTCGAAGCCTTCACCAAGGGTGAAGTCAAGGGCAAGACCGGTTCGCTGACCGCGCTGCCGATCATCGAAACGCAGGCCGGCGACGTGTCCGCCTTCGTTCCGACCAACGTGATCTCGATCACCGACGGCCAGATCTTCCTGGAAACCAACCTGTTCAACGCCGGTATCCGCCCCGCCATCAACGCCGGTATCTCGGTGTCGCGCGTGGGTTCGTCGGCGCAGACCAAGGTCATCAAGGGCCTGTCCGGCGGTATTCGTACCGACCTGGCCCAGTACCGTGAACTGGCTGCGTTCGCGCAGTTCGCTTCCGACCTCGATGAAGCCACCCGCAAGCAGCTCGACCGCGGTGCCCGCGTGACCGAACTGCTGAAGCAGGCCCAGTACAGCCCGCTGCCGATCTCGCTGATGGGCGCCACGCTGTTCGCGGTGAACAAGGGTTTCATGGACGACCTCGACATCAAGAAGGTGCTGCCGTTCGAACATGGCCTGCACCAGTTCCTGAAGTCCAGCCATGCTGCGCTGCTCGACAAGATCGAAAAGGCCAAGGCGCTCGACAAGGACGCCGAAGCCGAGCTGACCGCCGCCATCACGTCGTTCAAGAAGTCGTTCGCCTGATCGGCCGGACAAGGAGCACTCATGGCAGCTGGTAAGGAAATCCGCGGCAAGATCAAATCGGTGGAAAACACCAAGAAGATCACCAAGGCCATGGAAATGGTCTCGGTTTCCAAGATGCGCAAGGCGCAAGAGCGCATGCGTGCCGCCCGCCCCTACAGCGAGAAAATTCGCAACATTGCGGCCAACCTGGGCAAGGCGAATCCCGAGTACACCCACGCGTTCATGAAGAAGAACGAGGCCAAGGGCATCGGCTTCATCATCGTGACGAGCGACAAGGGCCTGTGCGGCGGCTTGAACACCAACCTGCTGCGCGCCGTCACCGGCAAGCTGCGGGAAGCGCAGGGCGCGGGCATGGCCATCGAGTCGGTGGCCATCGGCAGCAAGGGCCTTGGCTTCCTGAACCGCATCGGTGCGCGCGTGGTGGCCCATGTCACCCACCTGGGCGACACGCCGCACCTGGACAAGCTCATCGGGCCGGTCAAGACACTGCTCGACGCCTACGCCGAAGGCAAGCTGTCGGCCGTTTACCTGTGCTACACCAAGTTCATCAACACGATCAAGCAGGAGCCGCTCGTCGAGCAGCTGCTGCCGCTGGCCGCGGACTCGCTGCAGGTCGAGCAGGGCCACCATTCGTGGGACTACATCTACGAGCCCGATGCGCAGAGCGTGATCGACGAGCTGCTGGTGCGCTATGTGGAGTCGCTGGTCTACCAGGCCGTGGCCGAAAACATGGCGTCGGAGCACTCCGCCCGGATGGTCGCAATGAAGGCGGCGACGGACAACGCCGGCAATGTGATCAGCGAGCTCAAGCTGGTCTACAACAAGACCCGCCAGGCAGGCATCACCAAGGAGCTTTCGGAAATCGTGTCCGGCGCCGCTGCGGCCGCCGGTGTTTGATTGCGGCAATGTACCGGGCCACATTGCCATTCGGACTTCGCACTGCGAACCGATAACCGAAGGCCTTTTTTAGGGGACTCTGCTCAAATGAAGAAACTTCTCGTTCTGGTGGCTGTAGCCGCCGCCCTGACCGCCTGCTCCAAGAAGGAAGAGGCGCCTGTTGCACCGGCACCTGCCGCTGTGCCGGCTCCCGCTCCCGCGGCGCCGGCTGCACCGGTCGCGCCTGCAGCAGCTCCGACGGCATCGGCCGCGGATCTGCCGCAGGAGTGCAACGACTACCTGGCCAAGGCCCAGGCCTGCGTGTCTTCGCAAAGCGGCGCTGCGGCCGATGCGATGAAGGCGAGCATGGAGCAGACCAAGGCTGCGTGGGCTTCGATGGGTACCGACAAGGCCGCGCTGGGCCAGGCCTGCAAGGCTGCCAGCGATGCCTTCGCCGCACAGGCGGCGGCTCTGAAGTGCTGATCGGAAGTATCTGAAATCAAGGGTGCCGGCCCGTCCGGCATTCTTGCAAAAGCGGCCCGCGATGGCACAAGGACGCTTCTGCAAGAACCTGTCGCAACATTATTGAGATCCAGAAGGAAACGCCATGGCTGAAGGAAAAATTGTCCAATGTATCGGCGCCGTGGTCGACGTGGAGTTCCCGCGTGACCAGATGCCCAAGGTGTATGACGCCTTGAAATTCGAAGGCGGCGGGCTGACCCTCGAAGTCCAGCAGCTGCTCGGAGACGGCGTGGTGCGCACCATTGCACTCGGCTCGTCCGACGGCCTGCGCCGCGGGCTGATCGTCACCAACACCGGCGCACCCATCACGGTGCCGGTCGGCAAGGCCACGCTGGGCCGCATCATGGACGTGCTCGGCCGTCCGATCGACGAGCGCGGCGACGTGAGCCAGGACCTCACCGCATCGATCCACCGCAAGGCGCCTGCGTACGACGAACTGTCGCCTTCGCAAGACCTGCTGGAAACCGGCATCAAGGTGATCGACCTGGTGTGCCCGTTCGCCAAGGGCGGCAAGGTGGGC
Organism: Variovorax paradoxus; assembly: GCF_018614875.1. Lineage (GTDB taxonomy): Bacteria > Pseudomonadota > Gammaproteobacteria > Burkholderiales > Burkholderiaceae_C > Variovorax > Variovorax paradoxus_I. Next base: position 43,063 of record NZ_JAGGNW010000010.1, read on the forward strand.
CTGTTCGGCGGCGCCGGCGTGGGCAAGACCGTGAACATGATGGAACTCATCAACAACATCGCCAAGGCTCACTCGGGCCTGTCGGTGTTCGCCGGTGTGGGTGAACGTACCCGCGAAGGCAACGACTTCTATCACGAGATGGCCGACTCCGGCGTAGTGAACCTCGAGAAGCTCGAGGAGTCGAAGGTGGCCATGGTCTACGGCCAGATGAACGAGCCCCCGGGCAACCGTCTGCGCGTGGCGCTGACCGGCCTGACCATTGCCGAGTCGTTCCGCGACGAAGGCCGCGACGTGCTGTTCTTCGTGGACAACATCTACCGCTACACGCTGGCCGGTACCGAAGTGTCGGCACTGCTGGGCCGCATGCCTTCCGCCGTGGGCTACCAGCCGACGCTGGCCGAGGAAATGGGCCGCCTGCAAGAGCGGATCACCTCGACCAAGGTTGGCTCGATCACCTCGATCCAGGCCGTGTACGTGCCAGCGGACGACTTGACCGACCCGTCGCCCGCCACCACCTTCGCCCACCTGGATTCCACCGTGGTGCTGTCGCGCGACATCGCCTCGCTCGGTATCTACCCGGCCGTCGATCCGCTCGATTCGACCTCGCGCCAGCTCGACCCGCTGGTCGTCGGCGAGGAGCACTACGAAGTCGCCCGCGCCGTGCAAGGCACGCTGCAGCGCTACAAGGAACTGCGCGACATCATCGCCATTCTGGGCATGGACGAACTGGCGCCGGAAGACAAGCTGGCCGTGGGCCGCGCCCGCAAGATCCAGCGTTTCCTGTCGCAGCCTTTCCACGTCGCCGAAGTTTTCACCGGCTCGCCTGGCAAGTATGTGCCGCTGGCCGAAACCATCCGCGGCTTCAAGATGATCGTGAACGGCGAAGCCGATCACCTGCCGGAACAAGCGTTCTACATGGTGGGTGGCATCGACGAAGCGTTCGAAAAGGCCAAGAAGGTCGCGTAAAGCGGCGCATTCGTCCGCCTGGCTTCGTTGCCGTGCTCGCCGTACCCGTGTACGGCTGTGCGCGGCGCCTCACCAGACGGCCGACTGCTTGCTTTCCGCACCCCTCTTCAAAAGGGCAAAGGACAACAGATGGCAAACACTATTCATGTGGACGTGGTCAGCGCGGAAGAGTCGATCTTCTCGGGCGAGGCCAGGTTCGTCGCGCTGCCCGGTGAAGCCGGTGAGCTCGGCATCTATCCGCGCCACACCCCGCTGATCACGCGCATCCGCCCCGGCGCCGTACGCATCGAAACGGCCGATGGCGGCGAAGAGTTCGTCTTCGTGGCCGGCGGCATTCTCGAAGTGCAGCCGAACGCCGTCACCGTGCTGTCCGACACCGCGATCCGCGGCAAGGACCTCGACGACGAGAAGGCCAGCCAGGCCAAGGCGGCCGCCGAGGAAGCGCTGAAGAATGCCAGGAGCGACATCGACATTGCGATGGCGCAATCGGAACTGGCCGTGATGGCTGCGCAGCTCGCAGCGCTGCGCAAGTACCGCCAGAAGAAGTAGCAAGAGCGAAGGCTCTTGCTCTTCACTTAAGAAAAGCCGCCTCCGGGCGGCTTTTCTGCGTCTGGCGCTCCATGCAAGTCCATCTTTGATCTGAACTTGGTCGAAGTTCGGCCTTGTCCGGCTGAAGCTGCGGACCTAGTATTCGCCTTCACCCGAACAGCACCCGCTGCGGGCGGCGGGCAAAAAGAATATTGGAGACACGGCGCGTGGCACCCTGGAGTGGCATCACTGCGGACGAGATGCGGTTGCTGGAGACCACCTTCTGGTCGGCCGGCGGCTCGCGCCATGCCATGGCCGAGCAGCTCGGCTTCTCCAAGAGCAAGGCCAATGCGTTGATCGCCGGCCTGGTCGATCAGGGCCTGCTGGCCGAAGCCGGCCTCCAGCGTTCATCGGGCGGCCGTCGCGCCGAAAACCTGCAGCTGCATGCCGGGCTCGGTGTGCTCGTCGGCATCGACATCGGCGCCACCAGCCTCGACGTCGCGGTGCTGCGCCCCGATCTCACGGTGCTCGCGCAGCATGACGAACCCGCCGATGTGCGCGAAGGCCCGGCCGTCGTGCTGGCGCGGGTGCGCGTGCTGATGCGCGAACTGCTCGCGCGCTGCAACAGCAGCGCCAAGGACGTGCTCGGCATCGGCATCGGCGTGCCCGGCCCCGTCAACTTCGAGATCGGCCAGCTCGTGAATCCGCCGTTGATGCCGGCCTGGGACAGCTTCTCGATCCGCGACTACCTGCGCGAGGATTACGCGGCGCCCGTCTTCGTCGACAACGACGTGAACCTGATGGCGCTCGGCGAGCTCTGGCGGCTGAAACGCTCGCTGAACAACTTCCTCGTGATCAAGATCGGCACCGGCATCGGCTGCGGCATCGTCTGCCATGGCGAGGTCTATCGCGGCGCGGCCGGCTCGGCCGGCGACGTGGGCCACATCTGCGTCGACCAGGACGGCCCGCGCTGCCATTGCGGCAATGTCGGCTGCGTCGAGGCCATGGCCGCGGGACCGGCCATCACGCGCATGGCCGTGCAGGCGGCCGAAGCCGGCGAAAGCGCCTTGCTCGCCGAGTGCCTGCGCGTGCACGGGCGCATCGATGCCGTCGACGTGGGCCAGGCGAGCCGCGCCGGCGATACCGCCGCGAACGGCATCATCCAGCGCGCGGGCAACCTCATCGGGCAGATGCTGGCGTCGGTGGTGAACTTCTTCAATCCGTCGCACGTGTTCATCGGCGGCGGCATCACGCGCATCGGGCCGCTGTTCCTGGCGGCTGTGCGGCAGAGCGTCTACCAGCGCTCGCTCGCGCTCTCGACGCGGCATCTGGAAATTCAATACACGCCGCTGGGCGTGCAGGGTGGCCTGATCGGTGCCGGCGTGCTCGCGATGCACGAAACACTGAAGGTCCGCGGGGTGGCGCCATGACGGCAGAAGAAAAAGAAACCAAGGGAAGCGTCGCGGTCGAGTTTGTCGACGTGGTGAAGGCCTTCGGCCCGGTGCAGGTGCTGCACGGCGTGAGCTTCTCGCTGGCGCCCGGCCATGTGTACGGCTTGCTCGGCGAGAACGGCGCGGGCAAGTCCACGCTGATGAAGATCCTGTCGGGCTACGAATCGCTCACTGGCGGCACGCTGCGCATCAACGGGCAGCCGCAGCCGTTCACGAGCTCGCGCGACGCCGAGGCGCTGGGCATCGTGCTGATTCACCAGGAGTTCAACCTCGCCGAAGACCTCAGCGTGGCGCAGAACATCTTCCTGGGCCACGAGAAGAAGAAGGGTTGGCTGCTCGACGACGCCAAGATGGAGCGCGACGCCGCCGCCGCGCTCGCCGCAGTCGGCCTGCAGGTTGATCCGCGCACCAAGGTGCGCCGGCTCATCGTCGCCGAGAAGCAGCTCGTCGAGATCGCGAAGGCCATCGCACGCCGCGCGCGTCTCCTGATCATGGACGAGCCAACGGCAACGCTGACCCCGGGCGAAACCGAGCGCCTGTTCAGGCTCATCGCGCAGCTTCGCGCCGATGGCGTGACCGTCGTCTACATCTCGCACAAGCTCGACGAAGTGGAGCAGGTGACCGACGAGGTGATCGTGATGCGCGACGGCCGCTTTGTCGCGCGCGCGCCCACGTCCGAGCTCACGCGCCACGAGATGGCCAACCTGATGGTGGGCCGCGAACTGGCCGACCTGTACCCGCCGCGCGACGTGGTGGTGGCCGCCGATGCGCCCGCCATGCGCGTGCGCAACTTCAGCGTGCCCGGCTGGGCGCAGGAGGCGAGCTTCGAAGTGCGCCCCGGCGAGATCCTCGGTTTCGCGGGCCTGGTCGGCGCGGGCCGCACCGAACTGTTCGAGGGCCTGCTGGGCCTCAGGCCGGCGAGCGGCCAGGTCGAGATGCTGGGCAAGCCTGTGCCCAACCACAAGGGCTGGCGCAGTCCGCGCGATGCCGCGAAACACGGCCTCACCTACCTCAGCGAGGACCGCAAGGGCAAGGGCCTGCATGTGGATTTCGGCCTGCGCCAGAACCTCACGCTGATGGCGCTCGAACGCTATGCGCAGCCCTGGCTCCAGCCCGACGCCGAACGCGGCGCGCTGGCCGAGGCGGTGAAGGACTACGGCATCCGCACCGGCTCGCTCGATGTGCGCGCATCGTCGCTCTCGGGCGGCAACCAGCAGAAGCTCGCGCTCGCCAAGGTGCTGCAGCCCAAGCCCAAGGTGGTGGTGCTCGACGAGCCCACGCGCGGTGTCGACATCGGCGCCAAGCGCGACATCTATTTTTTGATCCAGCGGCTCGCCCGCGAGGGGCTGGCGGTGATCGTCATCTCGTCGGAGCTGATGGAACTCATCGGCCTGTGCCACCGCGTGGCGGTGATGCGCGCGGGCCGCCTCGTCGCCACGCTGGCCGCCGACCACTTGACTGAAGAGGAGCTCATCGCTCATGCCACCGGAACAGCAGACATCCACGCCGCAGCCTGAAGCCGCGCAACACCGCAGCGAGGGCAAGCCGCGCTGGACCGAGCGCCTGCACGGCCTGGGCCCGGTCATCGGCCTGGTGCTGCTGTGCATCGCCGGCACGCTGCTCAACAGCGATTTCGCGACCGTCGACAACGCCATGAACGTGCTCACGCGCACGGCCTTCATCGGCATCATCGCGGTAGGCATGTGCTTCGTGATCATCTCGGGCGGCATCGACCTGTCGGTGGGCTCGATGGCGGCGCTCATCGCGGGCAGCGTGATCATGTTCATCAACTGGGCCGGCCCGGCCTCGGGATCGCCGCTGATGGCGGTGATGATGGGCGCAGTGCTTGCGGTGGTGCTGGGCGCGCTGTTCGGCCTTGCGCACGGCCTGCTGATCACCAAGGGGCGCATCGAGCCTTTCATCGTCACGCTGGGCACGCTCGGCATCTTCCGCGCCTACCTGACGTACTTTGCCGATGGCGGCGCACTCACGCTCGACAACGAGCTGTCGGACCTCTACGCACCGGTGTACTACGCCAGCCTGGCGGGCATCCCGGTGCCGGTGTGGGTGTTCGTGATCGTCGCGGTCATCGGCGGCGTCATATTGAACCGCACGGCCTACGGGCGCTACGTGCAGGCCATCGGCTCCAACGAGCAGGTGGCGCGCTACGCGGCCGTGGACGTGGACCGCGTGAAGATCCTCACCTACGTGCTGCTCGGCGTGTGCGTGGGCATTGCCACGCTGCTGTACGTGCCGCGCCTCGGCTCGGCCTCGCCGACCACCGGCCTCTTGTGGGAACTCGAGGCGATTGCCGCGGTGATCGTCGGCGGCACCGCGCTCAAGGGCGGCGCGGGCAGCATCACGGGCACCGTGGTGGGCGCCGTGCTGCTCTCGGTCATCAGCAACATCCTGAACCTCACCAGCATCATCAGCGTGTACCTGAATGCGGCAGTGCAGGGCTTCGTGATCATCATCGTCGCGTTCCTGCAGCGCGGCCGGCGCTAGTTCTTTCCCGTTCCGTTCCATCCACCAAGAGGAGACATCCAGCATGACGACTTTCACCCGACGCGTCGCACTCACGGCAGTTGCCGCCGCAGCGTTCGCCAGCCTGCCCGCGCTTGCCGCGGAAAAGGTCAACCTCGGCGTTTCGATTCCAGCGGCCACGCACAGCTTCATGGGCGGCATCAACTACTGGGCCAACCAGGCGAAGAAGGATCTGGAGAAGGAACACAAGGACCTGAAGATCACGATCAAGACCGCGGCCAACGCGCCCGAGCAGGCGAACCAGCTGCAAGACCTCTCGACCGTCACCAAGATCAACGCGCTCGTGGTGTTCCCGTTCGAATCGGCCGCGCTCACCAAGCCGGTGGCGCAGGTCAAGGCCAAGGGCGCCTACGTGACCGTGGTCGACCGCGGCCTCACCGACACCAGCGCGCAGGATGCCTACGTGGCCGGCGACAACACTGCCTTCGGCAAGATCCCGGCCGAGTACATCGTGAAGCAGCTCGGCGGCAAGGGCAACGTGGTGGCCCTGCGCGGCATTGCCACCACGCTGGACAACGAGCGCATGGACGCCTTCAACGCCGTGCTCAAGGGCAGCCCCGACATCAAGCTGCTCGACGCCAAGTACGCCAACTGGAACCGCGACGACGCCTTCAAGGTCACGCAGGACTACCTCACGCGCTTCAAGAACATCGACGCCATCTGGGCGGCCGACGACGACATGGCCGTGGGCGTGCTCAAGGCCATCGAACAGGCCAAGCGCGACGACATCAAGATCGTCTTCGGCGGCGCGGGCGCCAAGGGCATGGTCAAGACCATCATGGACGGCAAGGACAAGCGCATTGGCGCCGACGTGAGCTATTCGCCCAAGTTCATCTACGACGCGATCAAGCTCACGGCAGAAGCGCGGCTGAAGGGCGAGAAGCTGCCCGCGACCACGATCATTCCGTCGGTGCTGATCACCAAGGAAAACGCCAAGGACTTCTACCACCCGAACTCGCCGTTCTGAATGCCATCGGCCGTCCGGCCGATCGCTTCACTCCCTCTCCCAGAGGGAGAGGGGACAGTTTCCAGGAACGCTTCGACATGACCGACACATCTCTTCGCAAGCTGCGCTGCGCCATGGTCGGCGGCGGCCGTGACGCCTTCATCGGCGCCGTGCACCGCAACGCCATGGCGCTGGACGGGCAGATCGAGCTCGTGGCCGGTGCGCTGTCGTCGAGCCCGGACAAGGCACGCGCCTCGGGGCGCGACCTGCATCTGGCGGACGATCGCAACCACGGCGACTGGCAGTCGCTGCTGGCCGACGAGTTGAAGCGCCCGCCGCAGGAGCGCATCGATTTCGTCTCGATCGTCACGCCCAACCACATGCACTTTCCGGTCGCGCAGGCTTTTGCCGAAGCGGGCTTTCACGCGGTGTGCGACAAGCCGCTGGTGCACACGCGCGCGCAGGCCGACGCGCTGGTGGCCACCGTGGCAAGGCAGGGCACGGTGTTCGGTGTGACCTACAACTACACCGGCTACCCGATGGTGCGGCAGGCGCGCGAGATGGTCCGCTCGGGCCAGCTCGGCGAGCTGCGCAAGGTGGTGGTCGAATACAACCAGGGCTGGCTCGCGAACCAGCTCGAAGGCGCCGGCAACAAGCAGGCCGACTGGCGCACCGATCCCGCGAAGAGCGGCGCGGCGGGCGCCATCGGCGACATCGGCTCGCATGCAGAGAACCTGGTGTCGAGCGTCAGCGGCCTGGAGATCGAGAGCCTGTGCGCCGACCTGAGCGCGCTGGTGCCGGGCCGCAAGCTCGACGACGACGGCAGCCTGCTGCTGCGCTTCAAGGGCGGCGCGCGCGGCGTGCTGATTGCCTCGCAGATCAACACCGGCCTGGAGAACGACCTGCGGCTGCGCATCTCCGGCACGCTGGGCACGCTCGAGTGGCGGCAGGAGCGGCCGAGCCAGCTCGTGCACCTGCCGCACGACGGGCCCAAGCGAGTTCTCACGCGCGGCTCGCCGTGGCTGTGCGAGGCCGCGCAGCGCGCGAGCCGATTGCCGGCCGGGCATCCCGAAGGCTTCATCGAGGCCTTTGCCAACATCTATGCCGGCGTCGTTGCGGACATCCGCGCGCGCAATGCGGGCCAGCAGGCCGATGCCATCGCGGCCGACTATCCGCGGGTGGAGGATGGCGCGCGCGGCGTGCGCTTCATCGAGCGCACGGTGGCTTCGGCGGCCAGCGAGGCGAAGTGGACGCCCTGGTGAGATAGGCCGATCGCGGTATTCCGCGCCGCCGGGGCGCGCGGTACAAATCGAGGCTCGCCACTTTGATGGAACCGAGGTCTCGATGCCGCTGCTTCGCCTTTCTCCTTTCCTGCGCGCTACGACGCTGGCCTGCGCGCTTGGCAGTTGTGCCGCAGCGCTGCATGCCGCCGACTATCCGCCACGCAAGCCCGGCCTCTGGGAGATGAAGATGGGGGACGGCGCCGGTGGCGCCAACAGCGCGCCGGCGCAGACCGTGCAGCAATGCATCGACGGCGCGACCGACCAGGCGCTGCGCGACATGGGGCAAGGCATGGGCAAGGACGCCTGCTCGAAGCATGAGATGCGCACGGAAGGCGGCACGCTGGTGATCGATTCCGTGTGCAAGATGGGCACGACCATCGCCACCAGCCATGCGGTGGTCGTGGGCGACTTCGGTTCCAGCTACCGGATGGAAAGCACCTCCACCTACAAGCCCCCGATGATGGGCAAATCCAGCGGGAGCTTCGTCATGGAGGCGAAGTGGGTCGGGCCGTGCAAGGCCGGGCAGAAGCCCGGCGACATGATCATGTCCAACGGCATGAAGATGAACGTCATCGACATGGTGAAGGGCCAGCCGAAGAAATAGCGTTGACAGGCCTTAGCCCATGAGGCTCACGTGCGCTGACACCACGCGCCAGCCCTCCGGCAGGCGCGCCCAGGTCTGGCTCTGGCGGCCCGTGCGCTCGCTGCCCGTGCGCCTGAACTCGACATTCGCGACCGCGAAGTCCTGCCCGAAAGTGGTGATGGCCTTCGCAATGATCACGCGTTCGAGATTGACCGCCGGGCGGCCCTGGCGAAATGCGCGTATCGCGTCGTAGCCATAGAGGTTCTCGCCGGCACCATAGCGCAGCGTGTGAGGTGAATTCCAGAAGAGTCTGTCGAGCACCGGCACGTCGTTGTTGACGAGCGCATGCTCGTACTCGGCGAACGCGGCCTGGACTTCGGCGAGCACGGCCGGCAGGTTGATGTCGGTCATGGAAACGGTCATGGCTTGTCTTACTTTCCGCCCCAGTGAACGAAGCGCCGCTCCGCCATCAGGAACACGAGGTTCATCACGTAGCCGAGCAGGCCCGCCGCGAAGATCGAGGCGTACATGTCGGGCATGTCGAAAATGGTTTGCGCATTCATGATGCGCTGGCCGAGGCCATCGGTGGAACCGATGAACATCTCGGCCACGATCACGATCACCAGCGCGATCGACACGCCCGAGCGCATGCCGACGAACACCTGCGGCATCGATTCGAGCAGGATCACGTCGGTCAGCACGCGCCAGCGCGGCGCGCCCATCACCTTGGCCGCGAGCTGGCGCTGCTTGCGCGCGCTCATCACGCCGTAGGCGACGTTGAACAGGATGGCCAGCGCCGCGCCGAACGCCGCGACCGCGATCTTGGTGGCCTCGCCGACGCCGAACAGCACCAGGAACAGCGGGAACATGGCCGAGGCCGGCGTCGAGCGGAAGAAGTCGATTGCGAACTCGATCGATTCGTAGATCTTCTCGCTCGACCCCAGCACGATGCCGAGCGGCACCGCGATCACGAGCGCGAGGCCGAAGGACGTGACGGTGCGCACGATGGTCTTGAAGAAGTCGCCCCACAGCGTGCCGTGCGCGAGGCCATTCCAGAAGGCCGCAAGGGCTTCGAGCGGCGAGGGCAGCAGCACCGGGTCGACCGCGCGCGTCGCATGCACGAAGGCCCAGAGGCCGATCAGCGCGGCGATGCCGAACAGCGGGCGCAAGCGGGCGCCGAAGGCGTTGGCTCGATGGGCGAGGCTCATGGCTTGCGCACCTCCCGCTGGAACACGTCCAGCGCGCGGGTCTTGGTGGCGATGAAGGCCGGCGTGATCGTGGTGTCGGCCGTGCGCGGGCGCGGCACGTCGAAGGGCAGGTTCTCGGCCACGCGCGTGGGTCGCTTGGTCAGCAGCAGCACCTCGTCGGCCAGGAGCACCGCCTCGTCGAGGTCGTGCGAGACCAGCAAGGTGGTGGTCCGGCGTTCGACCAGCACCTTCTGCAGCCGCTCGCGCAGGAACATCACCATCTCGTAGTCGAGCGCGGAGAAAGGCTCGTCGAGGAACAGCACCTCGGGGTCGACCACCAGCGCCCGCATGATCGACACCAGCTGCTGCTGGCCGCCCGACATCTGGTAGGGGTAGCGCTGCAGGTCGAGCTTGACGTCGAAGCTCTCCATCAGGCTGTCCATGCGAGACTGCTGTTCCACCTTTGACAGGTTCAGGTACTGCAGCGGGTAGCGTATGTTGTCGATCGCGCGCAGCCACGGGAACACCGCCTCGCGGTAGTTCTGGAATACGTAGCCGATGCGTGTCTCGCGCGCTTCCTTGCCCTCGAACAGGATCTGGCCGCTGTCGCACGGCAGGATGCCCGCGATCATGTTGATCAGCGTGCTCTTGCCGCAGCCGTTGGGGCCGAACACCGACACGATCTTTCCCTTCGGAATGTCGAGGTCGAAGTTGTCGTAGATGGTCGCGTCCTGGAAGCGCTTGGTCAGCCCGCGGATCGTGATGTGCGTGCCCTTCGGATACCAGCGGTGCGAGGCGCCGGCGTCCGCGGCATCGGGTGCGGCGGTGCCGATCGGCAGATGGGTGCTCGTGGCGCGCATCAGAAGGCCCGCACCAGCGCCTTGCCGTCGATCCTGTCCTTGACCACGCCCAACCCGGTGCCAATGTCGAGGAACTTCTGGAAGTCGTCCACATCGGCGGGGGTCATGTCCTTGGCCATCACGATACGCGGCAGCGGCACGGCGGCGGCCAGCTCGGGCGGCACCTTCATGCCTTGCACCAGGTAGCCGCGTGCGCTGCTGTCGGCCTGTGCCTCCTTCACGCCGCGCGCCCACGCGGCGGCGAAGCGCCTGGCCACGTCGGGCTTGTCGGCCATGAACCTGCCCGACATCACGGCGCCGGCCGCGAAGGCCGAGGAGCTCTTGTTGCCCAGCAGGTAGGTGGAGATCACGCCGGCCTCGATGCGCTTGCCGATCTTCTGCGCGACCATGATGGTGGCCGACGGCTCGAGCGTGTAGCCGCCGTCGAAGTTGCCCGACTGCAGCGCGCCCAGGTGCACGCCGATCTGCTGCTCCTGGATCGTGAAGTCCTTGCCTTCGGCCAGGCCCACTTTTTTGAGCACCGCGCGCGCCGCGCCGATGTTGGCGGGACCGGGTGCAGAGAACAGCTTGAAGCCGTTCCTGAAATCCTTCAGCGTCCGCGCCGGGCTGTCGGCCTTGACGACGAACTGCTCGATCACGTGCTGCGCGTTCTGCCCGTTGAGCGAGATGTACTTCAGCGTGTTTGGCCGGCGCGATTCCATGTTGGCGCCTTCGAGCGTCACCAGGTTCACCGCCGCGTCGATGCCGTTCGACACCAGCGCCTGCACGGTCAGCGGATGGCTGGTCATGGGCACCTCCTCGATCTCAAGGTCGGCCTCCTTGAAGTAGCCGCGGTTCACGGCCACGTAGAACGGCAGCGCCGCGCTCGAGGGAAACACGCCGACCTTGATCCTGTCGGCTGCCTGGGCCGGCAGCGCGAACGCGGCGAGGACGAAGGCCACGGCGCCGGCGAGGCGGGCGGTGGCACGAAGGGGCGCGGCGAAAGAAAGCTCAGGGCGTGGCATCGTGGGATTCTCCGGAACGAGGTGGCGGGGTCAGGGCGGGACAGGTCAGCGGATCGAAGAAGGAGCGGCCGGCGCGGTACGCGCGCGCGGCCGACATGTCGGGCGATGCGCCGTCTTCCACCGCGCCTTCGAAGGTGAGTTCGAGCTGCACGCCGCTCGGGTCGTAGACGAACAGCTGCCACAGCGTGGTGCCGGGCACGAGGAATTCGCGCCAGTCCAGCCCCGCGGCGCGAAAACGCGCGACATAGGCGTGGTAGCCCGAGCAGGCCAGCGACACGTGGTCGATGGCGCCGCTGCCATGCGGCACCCGGCTGTCCTGGCCCAGCGCCGGGCCGCCGGCATAGACGTGGATGATGGCCTGCCCGCCCGGCTGTCCGCAGGCCAGCCATGCGCCGGGGTAGCCAAAGTCGGGCCGCGCGATCTCGCGCAGGCCGATCACGCCGGTCCAGAAGGCGCGGGTGCGGCCGAGGTCGGCAGTCTTGATCGCGAGATGGAAGAGGCCGTGCGTGATGGCGGCGTTCGTTGTCATGGCGCCGATACCGTTTCGCACTGACCCAGCGACACGTCGCGGAACAGGGTGGAAAGGTCGCCGAGGAAACCGGGCCCGGTCTTCCAGCGCGTTCCGGCCACCGGGTCGGCGCCGGCCAGCATGGTGTCGGTGGCCGTGATCGACAGCGCCATCGCGAAGCGGATGCGCTCGCGCCGCGCGGCGTCCACCAGCGCCAGCCAGTCGCGCGGCGCACGGCGGCCGGCGCGGATCTCGCGCTCGAGTATCAGCGCGGCGGCGCAGGCGTCCTCCATTGCCTGGGTCGCGCCCTGGCCCAGCGTGGGCGCCATGCCGTGGGCGCTGTCGCCCAGGTACATCACGTTGGAATCGGCTTCGGCGAACAGCACGTCGGACTCCTGCATCCGGGCCCAGTGGCTGTGCGGCAGGTTCGCGCACATGGCGTCCATCAGCCATTGCACCTGCGAGCTCGGCGCGCCCTGCGTGGGCTGGTAGGTGGCGCGCATCGTGGCTTCGGTCTTCCATTCGTCGCGCAGCGGCGCGCCGGGTTCGACCGGGTAGGTCGCCGCGATGTAGACATGTCCCGGCGGCACGCGGAAGGCCAACAGCCGGTGCGGGCCGTTGAACCACTGGCCGTAGTCATCGATCAGGCCGCCACTGGTGTCGGGCACCAGCGTGCGCAGGATCGCCACGCCCACGTGGCGCGGCTCAGGCAAGCCCGAGAACGCGGCGCGGGTGGCGGAATAGCGGCCGTCCGCGCCGACCAGCAGGTCGATGTCGTCGATGCGGTGCTCGATGCCGCCCTGGATGTAGCGCACGGCGGTGCGTCCGCCGCCGCCCGTGGCCGCGGCGATCGACGCGGTCTCGCAGCCATACCGGATCGCCGCGCCCGCGCCTTCGCGCAGCACGCGATAAAGCTCCGACCAGCGGATGCGGATGCCGGGGTTGTCCGCCACCTGCGACAGCGGCAGGTCGAACAGCACGGTGCCGTCGGTCAGCGCGATCTGCCAGTGCTTCCACGGCAGGCTCGCGGCCTCGACTTCGGTGGCCAGCGGCGCGTCGCACAGGCGCAGCGCCTTGACCGCGTTGGGACCCACGTTCAGGCCGGTGCCGGCCTCGGAGTGGTCATCGGGGCCGACGCGCTCCAGGCAATGCAGCTCGACGCCGGGCAGTGCGGCGAGCCGGCGGGCCAGGATGGCGCCGGCCACGCCGGCTCCGATGATCACGATCTTCATGCGGATGAGGTCTCGTTGAGAGGCGCCGCCGCGGCAAGCGCGCGGCGCCGGTGTTGCCGGGGATGGCGTTGTTCGAAGGCGTGCATGGTGGGTGCGGGCACCTGCAGGATGCGTACCAGCTCCATGGCGGTGCGCACGATCGCGCCGGCATCGGGTTGCAGGCGTGCTGTCATGCCGCGCGCGCGATCACCGCGACCAGTCCACCGCCGTCGGGCCCCTGGTGCTCGGCACCACCCGAAACGAAGATGCGCGCGTCCCCCAGCACAGCGGCCACCATGCCGCCGATCGCGCCGCGAATGTGGCGCTGGGCATTGATGTCGGTGTCGTCCAGCATGGTGTGGCGCACGCCTCGCACGTGGCCGCGGCGGTCGGGCTCGCACTTGACGAACACTGCCGCCACGCGCGCCGCCTCGGCCGCGCTCAGCTGGGGCGCCGCGTTCATGCCCAGCGGCCGCAGCGCCTCGGCCACGGCGCCGATGTCCAGCGCATCGCGCATCGGTGCGCAGGCCATGCGCAGCGCACCTTCCCATGCGGCGCTGTGGCCGAGCACGATCACCTCGTTGGCCTCGACCTCGACGCCCGACGAAATGCTCGCACGGCGGGAGAAGCGTTCGAAGTCGACCAGCATCGCGGCTTCCAGCGCCGGGTCGTCGGGCAGTTCGCCCAGTGCGATCGCCACCCCGAAAGCGCCGGCGGCGCGCGCGGCCGCCATCGAGCGGCCCGAGTCGGCGCTCAGCACCGCGTGGCCGGCCGCGGCGGCGGCCTGGGCGCGCGCGGCCGTCACGCAGGGGCACTTGACCTGCACGAAGGCCACGTCCTCGGCGCGGGCGATCCCGGCGTCGCGCATCGCCTCGCGCACCGCGCCGGCAACCGACGCCACCTGCGCCCAGCGCCCGACATGCTGCGCGGGCAGTGGCGCGCTGACGCCCGTGCCGATCGCGAGCGCGCCCGGGCCGGGCCCGGCGGCCGCGTCCGCTGCGGGCCGCCCGGTGCGTGTGAACACCACGTAGTGCGGGCTCAGCACCCCTTCGGTACCGCCCGACAGGATGCAGGGCAGTTCACGCAGCAGTTCGGCGGCCGGCCGGCCCAGGCGCGCGGCCAGCAGGTTCATCAGCGTCTGGGTGAAGTAGCCGCGCGTGAAGTCGTTGACGCCGCCATTGCCTTCGGTCTTGCCGATCACGGCCACCACCTGCGCGGGCTCGATCGCGCCCTCGTCGAACAGCGCGGCGAGCGCCGAGAGGTCGCCCGGATGGGCCATCGGCAGCCGGTGCACGGCCAGGCGCGGGCGCGTGGCGGCCTGCGTCGGCGCGTTGCTTGGGGGGAGGAGGGTGTGGGCGTCCATGGATGCTGCGGTGCAACAGATGAACGCAGTATGGGCAGCCGCGGTGCAAGCATCCAGCGCAATGTTTCGCTCGGACCGAGCGCAAATTGTGTGCAGTGCGCGATTCGCCGCTTCAACGGCGGGCGCCCGCAGGCCGCTCAGCCCGGCAACGCCGCCAGCCGGTTGACCAGCGTTTCCATGAACGACAGTGTGGCGATCGGCAGCATGCGGCCGGCGCGCGCCGCCAGCACCAGCTGGCTGTGCGCCAGCGCCCGGTCCGACAGCGGGATCGACACCAACTCGCCGCGCCGCACCTCGTTGAGTGTGCCGATCTGGAACTGGAAGCTGATCGCGCCGGTCTGCCGCGTGAACTCCTTGAGCGTCTGCACGGTGCTGGCCTCCAGCGCGACTTGCAGCGCGATGCGCGAGCGCGCCATCACGTCGTCGAGCAGCCGGCGGCTGCCGAAGGACCGGTCGCCCAGTGCCACGGTGTACTTCTGGCAATCGGCGAGCCGCAGCGTGGCGCGCTTCGCGAGCGGATGGTCGGGCCGCAGCATCGCGCACAACGGCTGCGCGATCGCGCTGATCACGCGCAGCGTCTCCGACGGCTGCGGGTCGTGCACCAGGATCAGTTCGACGTCGTCGGCCATCAGCGCCGCGACCAGATTGCCTGTCACGCCCGAGACGATCTGGAACTGCACGCCAGGGTGCGTCTGCTGGTAGTGCGCGATGGTGCCGGGGATCAGGTCGGTCGCGACCGATTCGGCGCAGCCGATGCGCACCGTGCCGCGCACCAGTCCGCGCAGTTGCTCGATCTGCGACTCGGCCGAGCGCATGTCGGCCATGCTGCGCCGCACCGCGGTGATCAGCACCTCGCCCGCTGCCGTGAGGCGCACGCCGCGTGGCAGGCGTTCGAACAGCGGCGTGCCGATGTCGGACTCGATCTCGAGGATCTTGCGGTTGAGCGCCGTCGAGGCCACGTGCAGCTTCTCGGCTGCCTTGCGGATCGACCCCGCGCGCGCGACGGCATCGAGGTAGACGAAATGGCGAGGCGGATGCAGCATGGGTGTGGCGAAGATTGTTCCACAGGGCCATATGCGGCCGGGCCGGCAAAGCACGCGTAGGCCGCCGCCCACAGCGCTTCGCGCCCGGCCTTCGGCACGCGGACCGCCGCGCCGGCCTACGATGGCGGGCCATGACCGCGCCGCTGCCCCACAGTTCCGCTTTGCGCCCTGGCGATCTCGTGGTGGCGCGGCCCGAGGGCCTCTACTGCCCGCCGGGCGATTTCTACATCGACCCGTGGCGGCCGGTGGCGCGCGCCGTCATCACGCACGCGCACTCGGACCACGCGCGCGCGGGCCATGCGCACTACCTCGCGCACACCGACAGCGCCGGCACGCTGCGCACGCGCCTCGGCAGCGACATCGCGCTGCAGACGCTCGCGTATGGCGAGGCGATCGAACACCACGGCGTGCGCGTCTCGCTGCATCCGGCCGGCCATGTGCTGGGCTCGGCGCAGGTTCGGCTCGAACACGGCGGCCGCGTGTGGGTGGCCTCGGGCGACTACAAGACCGAGCCCGACGGCACCTGCGCGCCCTTCGAGCCCGTGCCCTGCGACACCTTCATCACCGAGTCGACCTTCGGCCTGCCGATCTATCGCTGGCCGACGCAGGCGGCGCTGTTCGCGGAGATCGACGCCTGGTGGCGCGCCAACGCGGAGGCCGGCCGCGCCTCGGTGCTGTTCTGCTATGCCTTCGGCAAGGCGCAGCGCATCCTGCACGGCGTGGACGCATCGATCGGGCCGATCGTGGTGCATGGCGCGGTCGAGCCGCTCAATGCGGTGTACCGCGCCGCGGGTGTGGCCTTGCCCGCAACATTGCGCGTGACCGACGCGGGCGTCGATGCCGCGCTGTTGAAGCGCGCGCTGGTGCTGGCGCCGCCCTCGGCCCAGGGAACGCCATGGATGCGCCGCTTCGGCAACCATGCCGACGCCTTCGCGAGCGGCTGGATGCAGCTGCGCGGCACGCGCCGGCGGCGCGGCGTGGACCGCGGCTTCGTGATGTCGGACCATGCCGACTGGCCCGGCCTGCAGCAGGCCATCGCGGGCACGGGCGCCGAGCGGGTGTTCGTCACCCACGGCAGTGTGGCGGTGATGGTGCGCTGGCTCAGCGAAAACGGGCTGGATGCGCAGGGCTTCAAGACCGAGTACGGCGACGAGGACGATCAAGAGGCTCCCTCCCCTTCCGGGGGAGGGCAGGGAAGGGGGCTCGCGGCGCTCGATGGGGACGCCGCGAGCCCCCATCCCAACCTTCCCCCGGAAGGGGAAGGAGCGAAGACATGAAGGACTTCGCGGCGCTCTACCGCGAGCTCGACGCCAGCACCTCGAGCCTCGCCAAGCAGGCCGCGCTGCAGCGCTACCTGCGCGAGGCCGAGCCCGCCGATGCGGCCTGGGCCGTGTACTTTCTGGCCGGCGGCAAGCCGCGCCAGCTGGTGCCCACCAAGCTGCTGCGACTGCTCGCGCAGGAAGCGGCGGGCCTGCCCGAATGGCTGTTCGACGAAAGCTACGAGGCGGTCGGCGACCTGGCCGAAACCATCGCGCTGCTGCTGCCGCCGCCCACCGAGGCGCACGACCTCGGCCTGGCGCGCTGGGTCGAGGAGCACCTGCTGCCGCTGCGCGAGGCCGGCAAGGCAGCGCCCGATGAACTCCCCGAGCGGCTGCGCGCGCAGTGGCGCCAGCTCGCGGCCGAAGAGCGGCTGGTGTACTTCAAGCTCATCACCGGCGCCTTCCGCGTGGGCGTGTCGAAGCTGCAGGTCACGCAGGCGCTCGCGGGCGTGGGCGGCATCGACCCCAAGCGCGTGGCGCAGCGCCTCATGGGCTACACCCACATCGGCGGCCGGCCGCGGGCGGAAGACTATCGCGTGCTGATCGCGCCGGAGTCGGGCGCGGAACAGGTGCAGAAGACCAGCGGGCAGCCGTACCCGTTCTTTCTCGCGCATGCGTTCAACCTGCCGCTCGAACAGTTCGATGCTGCGCTCGGCCCGCCGGCCGGCTGGATCGTCGAATGGAAGTGGGACGGCATCCGTGCGCAGCTGGTCAAGCGCGCGGGCGTTGCCTGGCTCTGGTCGCGCGGCGAGGAACTCGTGACCGAGCGCTTTCCCGAGCTGGCCGTGCTGGGCGAGGCGCTGCCCGACGGCACGGTGCTCGACGGCGAGATTGCCGTCTGGCGCGACGACCGGGTGCAGCCCTTCGCGGAGCTGCAGAAGCGCATCGGCCGCAAGACGCTGGGCGCGAAGCTGCTGCGCGAGATTCCGGTGGTGCTGCTGGCCTATGACCTCCTCGAATGGGAAGGGCGCGACCTGCGCGCGCTGCCGCAATCGGAGCGCCGGCTGCTGCTCGACGAACTGGTCACGCGCATGCAGCATCCGTCGCTGCTGCCGAGCCCGATGCTCACCGGGCTCGAGTGGAGCGACTTCGCACGCCAGCGCGAAGCGGCGCGCAGCCTGGGCGTGGAAGGCATGATGCTCAAGCGTCGCGACGCGCAGTACGGCGTGGGCCGCACCAAGGACGTGGGCGTGTGGTGGAAGTGGAAGATCGACCCGCTCAGCATCGACGCCGTGCTCGTCTATGCGCAGCGCGGCCATGGCCGGCGCGCGAGCCTCTACAGCGACTACACCTTCGCCGTCTGGGACGGCCCGCCCGAACAGGAAGGCCGCAAGCTCGTGCCTTTTGCCAAGGCCTATTCGGGCCTGACCGACGCCGAGATGGCGCGCGTGGACGCGATCATCCGCAAGACCACGGTCGAGAGCTTCGGCCCGGTGCGAAGCGTGGAGCCCACGCTGGTGTTCGAGCTCGGCTTCGAAGGCATTGCGCGCAGCGCGCGCCACAAGAGCGGCATCGCGGTGCGCTTTCCGCGCATGCTGCGCTGGCGCGAGGACAAGCCGGTGGAGGAGGCCGATACCTTGCAGACGCTGGCTGCGCTGCTGCCGTCATGAACAAGGCAGTCAAGGCGGCGCTCGACGCGTGGTTCGAAGCGCGCGGCTGGAAGCCTTTCAAGTTCCAGCGCGACATGTGGAAGGCCGTGGCCGCGGGGCGCTCCGGGCTGCTGCATGCGACCACCGGCGCGGGCAAGACCTACGCGGTGTGGCTCGGCGCGCTGCAGGCGTTCTCGTCCGCGGCACCACCTTCCTCGCGGACCGGAAAGGCCACGCCGCCGCCGCTCACCGTGCTGTGGATCACGCCCATGCGCGCGCTCGCGGCCGACACGCTGCGCGCGCTGCAGCAGCCGCTCGAGGCGATGGATGCCCAGGGCGTGGACGTGCACCGCTGGAGCGCCGGCGCGCGCAGCGGTGACACCTCGTCGGCCGAGCGCAGCGCGCAGAACGAACGCCTGCCCACCGTGCTCGTCACCACCCCCGAGAGCCTGTCGCTGTTGCTCGCGCGCGCCGATGCGAGCGAGGTGCTGGGCCGCGTGAAGATGGTGGTGGTCGACGAATGGCACGAGCTGCTTGGCAACAAGCGCGGCGTGCAGGTGCAGCTGGCGCTCGCGCGGCTCAGGCGCTGGAATGCGGGGCTCGCGGTGTGGGGCATGTCGGCCACGCTGGGGAACCTGCAGGAGGCCATGCACGCCTTGCTGGGCCGTGAAGAGGGCGTGCTGGTGCAGGGCGCGGTGCCTAAGAAGCTGGTGGTCGATTCGCTGCTGCCCGGGCGGGCCGAGCGCTTTCCGTGGGGCGGCCACCTGGGCCTCACGATGCTGCCGCAGGTGCTCGACGAGATTGCCGCCAGCAGCACCACGCTGGTGTTCACCAACACGCGCTCGCAATCCGAGATCTGGTACCAGGCCATGCTCGAGGCACGGCCCGAATGGGCCGGCAGCATCGCGCTGCACCACGGTTCGCTCGACCGCGCGGTGCGCGAATGGGTGGAGCTCGGCCTGAAGAACGGCGAACTCAAGGCGGTGGTCTGCACCTCCAGCCTGGACCTGGGCGTCGACTTCCTGCCGGTCGAGCGCGTGCTGCAGATCGGCTCGCCCAAGGGCGTGGCGCGGCTGCTGCAGCGCGCGGGGCGCTCGGGCCACGCGCCGGGCCGGCCGTCGCGCGTCACGCTCGTGCCCACGCACAGCATCGAGATGGTCGAAGGCGCCGCGGCGCGCGCGGCCATCGCGGCCGGCCACATCGAGGCGCGCCGCACGCCGGCGCAGCCGCTCGACGTGCTGGTGCAGCATCTGGTGACCGTGGCGCTCGGCGGCGGCTTCGTGCCCGACGACCTGTATGCCGAAGTGCGCGGCACCGCCGCCTATGCGGATCTGTCGCGCGAGAGCTGGGCGTGGTGCCTGGCCTTCGTGTCGCAGGGCGGACCTTCGCTGGCCGCCTACCCCGACTACCGCCGCGCCGTGCCCGATGCACAAGGCGTCTGGCGCGTGCCGGACGCGCGGCTCGCGCGGCGCCATCGCATGAACATCGGCACCATCGTGAGCGACGCCAGCATGGCGGTGCAGTACATGGGCGGCGCAAGGATCGGCAGCGTCGAGGAAGGCTTTGTCGCGCGCATGAAGCCCGGCGACTGCTTTCTGTTCGGCGGCCGGCTGCTCGAACTCGTGCGCATCCACGACATGACGGCCTGGGTGCGTCGCGCCACCGGCAAGCGTGCCGCGGTGCCGCGCTGGAACGGCGGGCGCATGCCGCTGTCGACCACGCTCGCCGATGCCGTGGTGCAGCAGCTCGCGCTGGCCGGCGAGGGGCGCTACGAGTCGCCCGAGCTGCAGTGCGTGCGGCCCTTGCTCGAGATCCAGCAGCAATGGTCGGCCCTGCCCACGCCGCAGACCCTGCTGGCCGAAACGCTCACCACGCGCGAAGGCTCGCACCTGTTCCTCTACCCGTTCGCGGGACGGCACGTGCACATGGGGCTGGCCAGCCTGCTGGCCTGGCGCGTGGCGCAGCACGAGGCGCGCACCTTCTCCATCGCGGTGAACGACTACGGATTCGAACTGCTCAGTGCCGTACCGGTCGACTGGCCCGCGCTGCTGCCGCAGGTGCTGCGCCTGCCCGAAGGCGAGGATGCGCATGCCCAGCTGCTGCACGAGGTGCTGGCTTCGCTCAACGCAGGCGAGCTGGCGCAGCGCCGCTTCCGCGAGATTGCGCGCGTCTCGGGGCTGATCTTCCAGGGCTATCCGGGGGAGAAGCGCAGCAGCAGGCAGCTGCAGGCTTCGTCCTCGCTGTTCTGGGAAGTGTTCCGCAAGTACGACCCGGCGAACAAGCTGCTGCTTCAGGCCGAGCAGGAGCTGCTTGCGCAGGAACTCGAAATCGGCCGCCTGAGTGCCAGCCTCGCGCGCATGGCCACTCAGCAGCTGGTGCTGAAGCCGCTCGAGCGGCCGACGCCGTTCTCGTTTCCGCTCATGGTCGAGCTGTTCCGCGAAAAGCTGTCGAACGAGAACGTGGCCGACCGCATCGCGCGCATGGTCGAGCAGCTGGAAAAAGCTGCCGGCGGCGTGGTCACGGCCGGGGGCGTGGAGCGCGTGAAGAGCACGCTGGCCTTCGGGCAGGAAGGGCCGGGCAAGCCGCCGGCCGCGCCGCGTGGGGCGCGCAGGCCGCCGTCACGGCGATCGCGGCCGTTGCCGCCGCTGTGAGCCGCTCAGTCAGGTCAACCCGCGCCGTGCGCCTTGACCCAGCGCACGATGTCCGCTGCGCCCATCGCTCCGGCCTGCCGCGCCACTTCGCGGCCGCCGCGGAACAGCGCCAGCGTCGGAATGCTGCGGATGTTGAAGCGGGCGCCGAGGGCCGGCACCGCCTCCGTGTCGACCTTGGCCAGCCGCACCCGCGGTTCGAGTTGGGCCGCGGCCTGTTCGTAGCCCGGCGCCATCTGGCGGCACGGGCCGCACCAGGGCGCCCAGAAGTCCACCAGCACCGGAATTTCATTGCGCGCGATGTGGCGGTCGAAGGTCTTTTCGTCCGGCAGCGCGGCGGAATGGCCGGTGAACAGCGGGCGGTGGCAGCTGCCGCAGTCGGGCGCGCTGCCCAGCTGCGCCGCGCGCACCCGGTTGGTCGTGTGGCAGTGCGGACAGACGATGTGCAGCGCGGGCGTTTCGGTCATGCCGAAGAACTGGGGTCCGCGAGGTGAATTGCAAGACGGCCGCCCGCTCGCCCGTCTTTTGCGACACTGGTTGCCCGTGACCGCTTCGAATCTTTCCGCGTCGGCGCTCCCGGTCCAATGGGCCGGCGAGCTGCTGCATCTGTTGCCCGAGCACGCCGTCTGGTGGCCCGATGGCCGCGTGCTGTTCATTGCCGACCTGCACATCGGCAAGGCCGCGACCTACCGCGCGCTGGGGCAGCCAGTGCCGGGCGGCACCACGCAACAGAATCTTGCGCGGCTCGATGCGCTGATCGCGGCCCATGCGCCGCAGCGCATCGTGTTTCTTGGCGATTTTCTGCATGCGGCGCAGGCGCGCACGCCCCAGGTGCTGGCTGCGCTTGCCGCCTGGCGCGCCGCCCATGCATCCATCGGCATGGTGCTGGTGCGGGGCAACCACGACAGCCGTGCCGGCGATCCGCCCGCCGCCCTCGGCATCGAGGTGGTCGACGAACCCTTCCTGCTCGGCCCCTTCGCCTGCTGCCACCATCCGCAAACGCATGCCACGCATTTCGTGCTCGCCGGGCACCTGCACCCCGTGTGCAGGCTGCATGGCCCGGGGCGCGACAGCGTGCGGCTGCCCTGCTTCGCGAGCGACGCGCAGCAAGCCGTGCTGCCGGCCTTCGGCGAGTTCACGGGCGGGTGGTTGATGGAGCGCACGGCGGGGAGGCGCTTCTACGCGGTGGGCGGAGAAACTGTGTGGGCGCTGCCGCAATTGGACTGAGGCATTTGCTCCTTCCCCCTCTGGGGGAAGGCTGGGATGGGGGCAGGCAGAGCGTGCCCAGTGGTCACGCCGCTTGCCCCCACCCCGGCCCTCCCCCGGGAGGGGAGGGGGAAAATCAGAGCACCACGGGCTCGTCGGGCAGCTCGTTCGTGTCGGGTTCGTTCCCGGCCAGCGGAAAGTACGCGACCAGCAAGGCCGACATTTCTTCCAGCGCCTGCGTGAGCCCGTCCTCGAAACGGCCTTCGCGGAACGCCGCGCCCATGCGCTGCGCCATTGCGGCCCATTCGGCATCGTCGACGCGCGCGTCGATGCCGCGGTCGGCCACGATCTCTATCGCGTGCTCGGCCAGCAGCAGGTAGATGAGCACGCCGTTGTTGTGCGCGGTGTCCCACACGCGCAGCTTGCCGAACAGCGTGACGGCACGCTCGCGCGCCGATGCGTTGCGCCGCAGGTAGGACCACGGCAGGCCCGCCTCCACGCAGATGCGGATTTCGCCGCTGTGGCGGCGCTCGCTCGCGGCCACGCGCGCCGCGAGGCGTTCCATGCCGGCATCGGGCAGCACGCGCCGCACGTCGGCCTCGTCCATCCACTGGTGGCGCCAGATGCGGGCCAGCCTGGAGAAAAGCGTTGCCGATGCCATGCCTACCAGTCCCCCGAGGCGCCGCCGCCCCCGAAATCGCCGCCGCCACCGGAGCTGAAGCCACCGCCGCCTCCGCTGCTGCCGCCACTGCTCCAGCCGCCGCCGCCACCGCCCCAGCCGCCGAATCCGCCGCCACCGCCGCCGCGCCGCCCCGCGCCCGACGCGGCCACGGCCGAGAACAGCGACACCATGAGCGCCGCAAAACCCGCCAGCACCGCGATGACCACGCTGGTCGTGATGAGGAAGGCAATCACGCCGATGCCGCCGCCCATGACCACCGAGCCCAGCTTCTTGCCGACGATCGAGCGCACGATGGGTGCCGCGATGAAGACGCCGACGAACAGGAAGATCGCGAGGTTCTCCCAGTCGATGCCTGCGCCGGAATCCTTGTCGCTGCCGCTGGAAGGCGCGGGCAGCGCCTCGCCGTCGACCAGCCCGATGAGCCGGGCCACCGCCGCGTTCAGCCCGCCCGCGAAGTCGTTGTTGCGAAAGCGCGGCTTCATCTCCTCGTCGATGATGCGGATGGCCGCGAGGTCGGGCACCGCGCCCTCGAGCGTCTTGGCCACCTCGATGCGCATCTTGCGATCGTTCTTGGCCACGATCACCAGGATGCCGTCGCCGACCTCCTTGCGCCCGATCTTCCAGGCGTTGCCGACGCGGTTGGCGTAGCTCGCAATATCTTCGGGCTCGGTGGTGGGCACCATCAGCACCACCATCTGGGAGCCCTTGCGCTGCTCGAACGCGGCCAGCTTGGCTTCGAGGTCGGCGCGCTCGGATTCGGCCAGCGTCTGCGTCTGGTCGATGACCCGCGCGGTGAGCGCCGGCACCGGCAGCAGGCCCTGCGCCCATGCCGTTGCCGCAAGGCCGCACCACGCGGCGGCCACCAGCAGCACAGTGGCCAGCGCACGGCGGATCAGGGCCAGGGCCATCGAACGGGTGTCTTGCTTACTTTTTGGGAGCAGAGAAGTCGACCGTTGGCGGCGTCGAGATCTGCGCTTCGTTCTGCACCGAGAAGTTGGGCTTGGGCTGGTAGCTGAAGATCTTGGCCGTGATGTTGGTCGGGAAGCTGCGCGCCAGCACGTTGTACTCCTGCACCGTCTGGATGTAGCGGTTGCGCGCCACGGTGATGCGGTTCTCGGTGCCTTCGAGCGTCACGCGCAGGTCGCGGAAAGCCTGGTTGGCCTTCAGTTCCGGATAGCGTTCCGCCACCACCATGAGCCGCGACAGCGCCGAGGAGAGCTCGCCCTGCGCCTGCTGGAACTTGTTGAAGGTTTCGGGGTTGTTGAGCGTCTCGGGCGAGACCTGGATCGAGGTGGCCTTGGCGCGCGCCTCGATCACCTTGGTGAGCGTGTCCTGCTCGAAGCTGGCTTCGCCCTTCACGGTGGCCACGATGTTGGGCACCAGGTCGGAGCGCCGCTGGTACTGGTTGAGCACCTCGCTCCAGGCCGACTTGCTGGCCTCGTCGAGCGACTGGAACTGGTTGTAGCCGCAGCCGCTCAGGGACAAGGCCGCAGCAAGAATCAGGAGCCAGCGTTTCATCATCGTCATTTGCATTTACCTCCGAAGAAGGAAGCCGAAGTTAGCATAGAAGGCTCCATGGCCCTCGATCCTCTCCAAGCCCTGCAAGGCGCTAACCGCGCAGCAGCATTGCCCGCCCCGGCGGCCGGCACCGGCACGCTGCTGATTGCCGGCGCGACCGGCGCATTGGGCCAGGAGCTGCTGCGCCGGCTCGCGGGCAGCCACCGCTTTGGCCATGCGCGCGTATTGGCGCGCGAACCGATCCGCGATGGGCTGCGCGGCGTCGAAACCTACCTGAGCCCCGATCTGCCGATCGCGCAATGGCCGCTGACCTCCGCCGACACCGCGGTCATCGCCTTCGACCCGCCGCGGCTCTACCACGACCGCGAGCGCGCGCTCTGGGTGCCGCAGCCTTCGGACCTGCCCGAGCTCGCGCGCTGGCTGCGCGCCTGCGGCGTGCAGACGCTGGCCATCGTGCAGCCGCACGACCAGGGCAAGCTGCCCGAGGCGCTCAAGCGCGGCCTCGCGAGCCTCGACGAGCAGGCCGTGGTCGCCAACGGCTTCGACCGCGTGATCCTCGTGCGCTCGGCGCGCAAGCCGCTGGATGCGAAGTTCGCCAATCCCGCCGAAAGGCTTGCGGCCTGGATGCTGTCGATCGTGCGCTTCATGGTGCCGAGCAGCGAGCAGCCGGTGCGCGCGTCGAAGGTGGCCGAACTGGTCGATGTGGCGCTGCGCATCGCGCCGCCGGGCGTGCACGTGGCGGCGCCCGAACTGGTGTGGGAAGCTGCGCAAGGCCAGATGCAGGCGGTGGCGCAGCGCTGGCTAGGCTAGCTTTTCAGCGGCGCCACTGGCGCAGCAGTTCAGCCGAGTCGAGCACCAGCCCCAAGTGCAGCGACACCATGCTGAGCGCCGCGCTCTCCAGGTGCGGGTCGGTGCCGCGCACCAGGTCGCGCAGCACGATCACGCGGTAGTTGTGGTTGTTGGCGTCGAAGGCGGTGTTGAGCACGCAGCAGTCGGTGAAGCCGCCGTTGAGCACCACCGTCTCGATGCGCTGGTTGCGCAGCAAAAAGTCGAGGTCGGTCGGGTAGAAGGCCGAGAGGCGCCGCTTGCTCTCCACGCGCATGTCGCCGGGCGCCACGCGCGTGACCCACTCGGTCCACTTCGAGCCTTCGATGGCGTGCGCGTCGGCGTTCGGAATCTCGCCCACGTGCAGCGGAAAGGTACGGCGCCATGCGGACGGAATGCCGTGGATGTCGTCCACGCCGCCGGGCCGCAGCACCGACTTGATGTGCACGATGCGCACGCCCAGCGCACGCGCCGCGTCATGGAAGCTGTCGATAGGCGCCACCACGTCGCGCGCCCGCGGCGCGGGGCAGGGGCAGTCGGGGCTGTCGTCGAGGTGGCCCCGGTGCATGTCGATGGAGACGACGGCGGTGTTGGCCGGGTTCAGGTAGTCGGCGAACTGCGCCGCGTCGAGCTCGCGCTCCTCGTCGTGGACCCAGGCCTTCATCGGCGTTCTTCCCGCACATAGGGCTGGCCCAGCGCGCCGGGCTCTTCGTCGGCGCTGCGCCGCGAGAGCGCGACCCACACCATCACCCCGAGCGTCACCGCGTAGGGCGTCATCATCACGAAGTACTGCGGCAGCTGCACGCCGGCCGCCGCGAGTTGCGGAATCAGCGCCTCGATGCAGCCGAACAGCAGCGCGCCCGCCAGCGCCTTCCACGGCGACCAGCGCGCGAAGATCACCAGCCCCACCGCGATCCAGCCGCGCCCGCCGGTCATGCCCGCGATCCACAGCTTGGTGCTGACCACCGAGATGTACGCGCCGGCCAGTCCCACCAGCGCCGAGCCCGCGAGCACCGCGGCCAGCCGCCACATGCTGACGCGGATGCCGGCCGCATCGGCCGCCTGCGGGTTCTCGCCCACCGCGCGCAGCCGCAGCCCGGCCGAGGTGCGCGAGAAAAACCATGCCACCGCCAGGAAGATCGGCGGCGTGAGCCACACCATCGCGTTCTGCTCGAACAGCCGGCCCGCGCCGGGCAAGAGCGACAGCGGCCACAGCGCCATCGCGCCGATGCCTTCGGTGGCATGGTTGGTCCATTCGGCCAGCGAGCCGACGAGCGCCGTGAGGCCTTGGCAGAAGAACACCAGCGCGAGCCCCGCGATCACCTGGTTCACGCGCAGCCAGATCACCATGACCGCGAACAGCAGCGAGACCGCGCTGGCCGCGAGCATGGCAAGCACCAGCGACACGGCCGGTTGCCCGAGCACCAGTTGCGCGCCGATGCCCGCCAGCGCGCCGACCAGCATCAGGCCCTCGGCTCCGAGCGACAGCACGCCCGCGCGCTCGCTGATGATCAGGCCCAGCGCGGCGAGCGCATAGGGCACCGCGAAATCGGGCGTGCTTGCGAGCCAGTTGAGAACGACGCTGCCGCTCATCACGCAGTCTCCGCCTGCTCGCCCACGCGGCGCAGCCGATGGCGAATGAAGAAATCGCTCGATGCCACGCACACCACGATGATGGCCTGGATCAGCTGCACCATCGAGAACGGCACCTGGTAGAACACCTGCAGGCTGCGGCCGGTGACGAACAGGGCCGCCACCAGCAGCGCCACCACGGTGGCCGCGAGCGGGTTGTTGCGCGCGAGAAAGGCAATCAGGATGCCCGAGAAGCCGTAGCCCTGGTAGAAGGCCTGCGTGAGCCGCCCCTCCTGCCCGGAGGCCACCGCAAAACCCGCGAGCCCGGCCATCGCGCCCGAGAGCAGCACGGCGCCGTAGATGGTGCGGCGCACCGGCACGCCATTGGCATGCGCCACGCGCGGATTCGCATCGACGAAGCGCAGGTACAGCCCGGCGCGGCTCAGGCCCACCAGCCACCATGCGAAGAGCGCCACCACCGCCGCGAGCACGATGGCGCTGCTCACGCCGGCGCCCAGTTCGGGCAGCCGCTCGAAGGCGCGGAACTGCGGCGAATAGGGAAAGTTGTCCTTCGGGTCCTTCCAGCTGCCATAGACCAGGTGCAGCAGGAAGTTGGCCGCCATGTAGTTGAGCATCAGCGTGGAAATGATCTCGTTCACGCCGAGCCTGATCTTCAGCCACGCCGGCCCCAGCACCCAGAGCAGCCCGCAGCCGATGGCCGCCACGAACATCAGCGGCAGGCGCAGAGGCGCCGGACCGATCTGCCACATCGAGACGGCCGTCGCGCCGATGGCGCCCCAGATCATCTGGCCCTCCAGCCCCAGGTTCCAGAAGCGCGCGCGAAACGCCAGCGAGCCCGCCAGGCCGACGAGGATCATGGGCGCGGCCTGGAACAGCACGGCGCGAAAGTTCTGGCCGTCGAAAAAAGTCTGCATCAAGAACTCGTTGGCGAGCTCGTCCGCGGGAACGCCGGCCGCCACCAGGATGGCGGCGGAAATCGCCAGCCCCACCAGGAGCGCCGCCGCAAGGATCAGCGCCTGCCGCCGCCATCCCATGTGCTGGCGAATCTCCAGCGCATAGCGCCGGCGCGCTAGCGGCTGGCGCCGCGCCGGGTGCGCGGCATCCGAACCGGTTTGCGCCGGCTGGGCAACGGCCGCGAGCGATGCGTTAGCCATGGTCCACCATCGCCTGTCCGATGGCCTGCCTGTCGGCGGGCTGAGCGAACTCGCCGGCAATGCGCCCGCGCGTCATCACGCCCACGCGGTCGGCCAGCTGCAGCACCTCGTCGAGGTCTTCGCTGATCAGCAGCACCGCGGCGCCGCCGTCGCGCGCGGCGCGCAGGCGCGCATGCACCTCGGCGCTCGCGCGCACGTCGAGCCCGCGGCTCGGGCTGTGCGCGAGCACCAGCGAAGGCGCCTTGCCGAACTCGCGTGCCAGCACCAGCTTCTGCGCATTGCCGCCGGACAGCAGCGCGGCCTTCTGCGCCACCGAGCGCACCCCCAGCACATCGAAGGCGCGCACCGCTTCCTGCGTGTCGTCCTGGATGCGGCTGCGCCGCAGATGCCAGGCGGGGCCATAGCGGCCCGTGTGCACGCGGCCGATGGCGTAGTTCTCGGCCACCGAGAGGCTGCCGGCCAGCGCGAGGCCGTAGCGGTCGGCCGGGATCGCGGCTATGCCCATGTTGCGGCGCTCGGGTGCGGGCATGGCCTTGAGGTCGCCATGGCCGCTCAGATGAATCTCGCCTTCGAGCGGCCCGCCGGCATCGGGCAGGCCCATGATGGCGCCGGCCAGTTCGCCCTGTCCGTTGCCGCCGACACCGGCCAGGCCATAGATTTCGCCCGCATGCAGTTCGAGGTCCACCCCATCGAGCACGCGTCGGCCCTGCGGCGATGCCGCCGAGCGCAGGCCGCGCACCGTGAGCCGCACCGGGCCGCGCGGCGACTTCGCCGCGTGAAAGCCCTGCGTGGCAATCGATTCGCCCACCGTGAGCTTCACGAGCTCGGCCACCGAGGTGGCGCCCGGCTCCAGCGTGGCCACCGTGCGGCCGCCGCGCATCACCGTCACGCGGTCGGCGTACGTCTTCACGTCGGCCATCTTGTGCGTGACCAGCACCACCGCGGAGCCGCCGCGCGCGAGCCCCCGCACCGTCTGCAGCAGGCGCGCGGCTTCCTGGTCGGTCAGCACCGCGGTGGGCTCGTCGAGGATCAGGATGCGCGCGCCCGCAAGCAGCACCTTGAGAATCTCGACGCGCTGCTGCTCGGCAATCGAGAGCGCGTCGATGCGCTTCGCGGGATCGATCTCGAAGCCCAGCTCCGACGCCTTGTTGCGGATGTCGCGCGAGATCTCGCGCAGGCGTTCCCCGTGGCTGCGGAACCCGGCCGGCGCCGGCGCGGTGAGCAGGACGTTCTGCGCCACCGTGAACGGCCGCACCAGCTTGAAATGCTGGTGGACCATGCCGATGCGGTGCCTGGCCGCATCGCGCGGTCCGGCAAGGCGCACCGCGTTGTCGTCGACCAGCAGCTGGCCGGCCTCCGGCGCGTAGAGCCCGGCCGCGATGTTCATCAGCGAAGACTTGCCCGCGCCGTTCTCGCCCAGGAGCGCATGCACTTCGCCCCAGCGCGCCGCAAAGTGCGCGTCGGTCAGCGCCGCAAAGCCGTCGAAGGACTTGCGGATGCCGGTGAGCTCGAGCGCGTTGGGCATGGCGGTGTCGTGCGGCTTTTTCGGCCTACTTCTGCGTGACCACGCCCTTGACAAACCAGTCCATCTTCCAGAGGTCGGCATCGGACAGCACCGCGCCCTTGGCCACGCGCTCCTTGCCGTCGCGGTCTGCCAGCGGGCCGGCGTAGACCTGCTTGCCCTTCACGATGGCGTCGCGCTCGGCCATGATCAGCGCGGCCTTGTCCTTGGGCACCGCCGGGCCGAAGCCCGCGATGTCGGTGCCGCCGTCCTTCATCTCGATGAAGGCACCGTATTGGCCGGGCGTCCAGTTGCCGGCCATGATCTTCTTGAGCTCGGGCGTCAGGAAGCGGTCCCACACCCATACCGACGAGCACAGCGTGGCCTTGGGCGCGAACTGGCGCAGGTCGCGGTGGTGGCCGGTGCCGTACACGCCGCGCTCCTGCGCCACGATCTGCGGCGTGGGCGAGTCGACGTGCTGGCCGATCACGTCGGCGCCCTGGTCGATCAGCGCGGCCGCGGCGGCGCGTTCCTTCACCGGGTCGTTCCAGGCGCCGGTGTAGATCACGTTGACCGTGGCGTTCGGGTTCATCTTCTGCGCACCGAGCGCGAAGGCGTTGATGGTCCAGTTCACCACGCCGAAGGGGTTGGCCGCGACGAAGCCGAGCTTGCCGGTCTTGGAGGCCGCGCCCGCGGCCATGCCGCAGAGGTACTGGCTCTCGTAGGTGCGGCCGTAGAAGGATTCGAGGTTGCTGCCGTTGGTGGTGCCCGAGCCGTTGAGGAAGGCCACCCCGGGGTACTTGGCGGCCAGGTCCTTGAAGCTGTCGGAATAGCCGAAGGCGGTGCCGATCACGATGTTGGCGCCGCGCTGGATGAATTTCTCGGCCGCGGGCTTGATGGCCGATGCGTCTTCGGGCACGTTCTCGACGAACTGGATCTTCTGGCCGATCTCCTTCTCGATCTTCACGCGCGCTTCGTCGAAGGCCTGCGTCCAGCCACCGTCGTTCTTCGGGCCGAAGTAGAGCATGGCGATCTTCGGCTTGTCCTTGAGCGTGAAGCCGTCGGCGGCCACGGCGGGCAGCGTGAGCAACGCGCCACCGGCCGCAAGCGCCGATGCAAGGCCGAAGGCGAGGCCGTGGGTGGAAGTGCGCAGCAGCATGGAGCAACCTTTCGTGGGAAGCGGGGGAAGGGCAGGAGAAAAAATGGCGAGAGGCCGCGTGCGTCACATCATGAAGTTGATGCGAAACACATTGCCCTCGGGGTCGAGCAGCACCGACTGGTACCAGTTGTAGTAGGTGACGTAGGGCGGCTTCACCAGCGTGGCGCCGGCTTCGAGCGCAACGGGCACCATGCGGTCGACCTCGTCCTGGCTGTCGACGTCGATGTTCAGCAAGAACTTCACGCCGCGCGTGTCCGAATGCTCGGCCAGGTGCAGCAGCTCGTAGGCATCGAGCGCGTTGAAGCCCAGGCTCGACTTGCCGGTGTCGAGTCCGCGAAAGATCGGCGAGCGGATGGACTCGATCTCGGGGAAGCCGAACACGCGCTGGTAGAAACCGCTGAGCGCGACCACGTCTTTGGCGAAGACGTTGACGTAGGAGAGGTTGGGCATGTCAGGTGCTCATTGCGCGTTGCTGATGTTTGCAAGGCTCTTGTTCAGGGCGCGTGCACAGGCCACCGGGTACTCCCCTCCGCGAATGTCCCCCGCCTTCGGCTCCTCCTTTATTTCGCTGCGGGGAGCACCCGATGCCCTGTGCACCAGGGCACGCTCTGGGTGTACTGCCGATCAACGACCGCTCTGACCAACGATCACGTCGATGGGGTGCCTTGCGCAGCGAAATCAAGGAGGAGGCCGCAGGCCGGGGGACATTCGCGGAGCAAGGTACCCCGTCGGCGGGAACGCGCCCTGAACGGCTTCCTGGGCGAAAAGCAAAGAAGCAGTTCTTCATCTAGACCGTCGCCTTCGTCCCACCGAAGGTCGTCTGCTTGACGAACTTCGATGTCAGGTGGTCGCCCGAGGAAATCGGCGCGTACTTGGCCTGCTCGCCCACCGCAAGGCAGCTCGGCAGGCACTCGACCATCGCGTCATAGTTCGGCTGGTGAAAGAACACCAGCGACTGGCGGCGGTTGGTGCTTGCCACTTCGAACGGCGGGTTGACCACGCGGTGCAGCGTCGACACCCACTGGTCGTTGGTCCACTGCATCATCAGGTCGGCAATGTTGACCACCAGGCCGCCTTCCACCTGCGGCACGTCGACCCACTGGCCCGCCTTGTTGAACACCTGCAGGCCCTTGTCGTCGGGCAGCACGATGGTGAGGCTGCCGTAGTCGCTGTGCGCGCCGGCACGCAACTGGCCCGGCAGCGGCTGCTCGCGCTGCGGCGGATAGCTCAGCACGCGGAACATGCTGATGTGCCTGTCGATCTTGTCGTCGAAGAAGGTTTCCGGCAGCGCAAGGCCGAGCGCGAAGATGCGCATCAGCGAACGCGAGAGATCGCTCATGGCCTCGAAGTAGCTTTCGTACGCTTCGCGGAAGCCGTCGATCGGCGGCCAGCTGTTGGGCTCGAAGTGCGGGCCTGCGGCAGGGCCGCGGTGGTAGTCGTCCTGCGGCACGTTCGACGGGCCGATGGAGAACGATTCCTTCAGATCGCCCGGCGCCGCTTCTTCGAGGCTGTACGAGAGGCCTTCCTCGCCCACCGCGCTGTAGCCGCGCACAGCGTCTTCGCGCGGCCGGTCGACCTTGCGCTTCTCGGCCAGCGGCATGTCGAAGAACTGGCGCGAGAGCTGCGACACGCGCGCGATCTGCTCGGACGAAATGCCGTGGTTCGTGACGACGAGAAAACCGATGCTGCGGCAGGCCTCGTCGACCTTCTTCGCGACCTCCGCCTTGCCTTCGGCCGTGCCGGCGAAGTAGGGCGCGAGATCGACGATGGGTACGGACAGCAGTGTTGTCATGTGTCGGTCCTCGTGCTTGGCATGCCTTTCGCCATGCAACGTCTGTGCCAGTTGGACCAAATGGACAAAACGCGTTTGCCGCGTCAGCATGGTGCGCGCCGGCAACGCCCGAAGGCCGCGCTGGCGCAACGCGATGCACCGCGGCCTTACAGTGGTGCGCGTTGTAAAAGTCCGCAATCGATGAAGCGAGGGAAGATGCCGAAGACCAAGGCGCTGGCCGCAGCCAGCATCAGCAACACCACAAAAAAAAGCCCGGCGCGCAAGCGCGCGAAGCCCGCCGTGCGCAGTGCGTCCGCGGTGAGCCGCAGGCTGCGCCAGATCGAGGACAAGCGCAGCGCCATCCTCGGCGCCGCGCTGGGCCTGTTCTCGCGCTTCGGATTGCATGGCACTTCCATCGACCAGGTGGCGGCGCGCGCCGATGTGTCGAAGAGCAACCTGCTCTACTACTTCGCGAACAAGGAAGAGCTGTACGTCAACGTGCTGCGCGACCTGCTCGAACTATGGCTCGAGCCGCTGCGCGGATTCAGCGCCGAACAAGACCCGCGCGAAGCCATCGGCGGCTACATCCGCCGCAAGCTCGTGGTCTCGCGCGACCGGCCCGATGCGTCGCGCCTGTTCTGCCTCGAAATGATCCAGGGCGCGCCGCTGCTGCGCGACGAACTCGACCGCGAGCTGCGCACGCTGGTGGAGAAAAAGTCGGAGGTGATTCGCGCGTGGATCGCAGCCGGCAAGCTCGCGCCGGTGGACCCGCACCACCTGATCTTCGCGCTCTGGGCCCTCACGCAGCACTACGCCGATTTCGGCGTGCAGGTGCAGGCGCTGACGGGCCATACGCTGGAGGATGCGGCCTTCTTCGAGCAGACGGTGGAGAACGTGCAGCGGATCGTGCTGCAAGGGATCGCGCCGCGTTAGGGAGTTACTCCCTCTCCCTCCGGGGGAGGGCGGGGGTGAGGGCCAGCGGCGTTGAAAGATGCGCTGCGATTGCAAAGGCCGCTGCGCCCTCACCCTAACCCTCTCCCGCAAGCGGGAGAGGGGACAAGAAAATCAGTGCGGCGGCGCCGCAATCTCGTGATAGCGGCGATCGAAATAGATCAGGCTCTGCGCCGCGCCACCGATGGCAATCGCCAGCGCCTCGCAGAACAGCACGTCGTGCGTGCCCGCGCGGGTGGCCTGCACCACGCGGCAGTCGAACGCGGCCGCGGCGTCTTCGAGTACCGGCGAGCCCGTGGCCTTGCGGCTCCAGCGGCCCGCGGCAAAGCGTTCGTCCATCGGCGTCTTGCCGCCGAACAGGCGCGAGAGCGCCTGGTGGCCCGCCGCCAGCACATTCACGCAGAGCACGCCGTTGGCCGTGAACGCGGGGTACACCGAGGCCGAACGGTTCAGGCACACCAGGAGCATCGGCGGCTCGTCGGTCACGCTGCACACGGCCGAGGCCGTGAACCCGGCGCGGCCCGCGGGGCCGTCGGTGGTGATGATGTTGACCGCCGCGCCCAGCCGCGCCATGGCATTGCGGTAGTCGGCCTTGGGCAGCGCGTGCGGCAGGCCGCCTGGCGTGACGTGGTTGGATGCCATTGCGTTCAGCAGCATAAGAAAAAAACTCCCGTGATGGGCTTCAGGCGAAGATGCAGGCTTCTTCGAAGGCCAGCCGCGGCAGGCGGCCGAACACCTTGGCGGCATCGCCGTGGCCGAGGTTGATCAGGAAGTTGGTGGTCCAGTCGGTGCCCTCGAAAAAGGCGGCATCGACCTTCGCCTTGTCGAAGCCCGACATCGGCCCGGCGTCGAGCCCCACCGCGCGTGCGGCGAGCAGCAGGTAGGCCGCCTGCAGGCTGGCGTTGCGAAAGGCGGTTTCGTGCGCGGCCTCGGGGCTGCCGGTGAACCAGCTGCGCGCATCGGCGTGCGGGAACAGCGTGGGCAGCTTGTCGTAGAACCTGCGGTCCCATGCGGCAATCACCGTGACCGGAGCCGTCATGGTCTTGTCGAGGTTGCCCTTTGAGAGCGCCGGCGCGAGGCGCTGCTTGCCTTCGGGCGTGCGTACGAAAACGAAGCGCGCGGGCGAGCAGTTGGCCGAGGTCGGCCCCATGCAGGCGAGCGCGTGGATCTGCCGGATCTGCGCGTCGGTGACGGGCTCGGCGGTCCAGCCGTTGTGGCTGCGCGCTTCGGTGAAAAGAAGCGCCAGTGCGGCGTTGTCGAGAGCAGGTTTCATCATGGTCATGCAGGAACGCCGGGTGCGCTGACCCGGGCGAGAAAGTCGAGCAGGCTACGGTTGAAGGCGTCGGCCTCGGTCACGCTGTGGGCGTGGCCGCCATGCGGCATGAAGTGGAGCGTCACGTCGCGCAGGCCATCGGCCAGGCGCTGCGAGCAGGTCCACGGCACCAGGGCGTCGTCCATGGCGGCGGCCACCAGCGTGGGCACGGTGATGTCGCCAAGGCGCGTGTCGACGTCGAAGGCGCGCAGCGCGGCAATGCGCGCGCGCATGTTGGCTTCGCCCGGAAAGTGCGCAAAGGCATGGTCGACCTCGTCGGCCACGCGCTGCGCATGTTCCGCGCACCAGGCCGCGGGGTAGAGAAAGATCGGCTGCGCTTCCACGTACGCGCGTGGGCCGCAGGCGCCGAGCAGCGCGAGCCGCGCATCGAAGCAGCGCGCCGAATGCGGGTTGGGCTTCGACCACGCATTGACCAGCACCAGGCTGGCCACGCGCGAGGGTTCGTCGAGTGCAAGCTGCAGGCCGACGAGCCCGCCGAGCGCATGGCCCACCAGATGGCAGCGCGGCGTCGATGTGGCGTCGAGAATCCGGGTCACGTCGCGCGCCATGTCGGCAATGGTGTGGTCCGCGTCCAGCGCGGCGGGGCTGCGGCCGGTTCCGCGCTGGTCGTACGCAATCACGCGGTGGCCCGCTTCGACCAGCGCGCCAAGCTGCGGCTGCCAGAAGGCGGCCGAACCGCCGAGGCCCGACGACAGCAGCACCGCCTCGCCGTCGGCCGGCCCATGCACTTCGTAGTGCAGCGGCGGCATGCTCAGGCCTTGTTGCCGACGTGGGCGATCGACGCGATCTCGACCAGCGCATCGGGCTTCACCAGGCCGCACTGGATGCAGTAGCGCGCGGGCTTGGTGCGCGGAAAGAACTCGGCGTACACCGCGTTGATCTTCGCGTAGTCGGCCCAGTCCTTGATCATGATCATGTTGAAGGTCACGTCGTCCATGGTGCCGCCGGCTGTCGCGATCACGCGCTGGATCGTCTCGAGCACGTGGCGCGTCTGCGCGGAGGCGTCGCCCACGTGGACCACGTTGTTGTCCTTGTCGAAAGGCAGCGTGCCCGACACATAGACGATGCCGTCGGCCATGGTGCCGGGCACGAACGGGGCGATGGGGGCGGTGGTTCCGGCCGGGATGATGGCTTGCTTGGGCATGGGAGTTCCTTCTTGCTTGTTTGTCGAACGATGGAATCAGGCGGCGGGCGCGAAGCTGCGGACGAAGTCATCGACGGTGGAGACCCAGCCGAAGAAGGTCTCCACGTTGTAGACCGACGCCTTCTGGATGGCCGCGCCGCCGAGTTCGTGCGTCGCGTCTTCCAGCATCACGGCGAAGTATTCGAGGTGGAAGGCGTCGCGCAGCGTCGACTCGACGCACACGTTGGTCGCGATGCCGGTGAACACCAGGTGGCGGATGCCGCGTGCGCGCAGCGTGCTGTCGAGCGTGCTGTTGAAGAAGCCGCTGTAGCGCGTCTTGGGCACCACGATGTCGCCGGGCTGCGGCTTCACCTCGGCAATGAGCTCGTAATCCCAGCCGCCCTTGGCGAGGAACTTGCCCTGCAGCTCGGGCCTGGCGCGCATCGTCTTGAGCGCGTTCGACTTGTGCCAATTGGGCGAACCCGGCCCGCCGGCTTCGACGTATGCGGCGTCCCAGCCGTTCTGCAGGAACACCACCAGCATGCCGGCCGCGCGCGCCGCCGCAATGGTGCGCGCGATGTTGGCAATGGTGCCCTGCGCGCCGGAAATATCGAAGCCGGCCGAGTCGACGTAGCCGCCGATCGACGCATAGGCGTTCTGCATGTCGACCACGATCAGGGCCGAGTCGGCGGCATGCAGCGCGAGCGGTTCGGGCCGCGCGGGCAGCACCCGCGATGCCGGGGCACCGGGCAGGCGCGGCGCGCCGACCGGCGTGGTCGAAGCGAGCGTGGTGTTGCGTGCAGGCATGGTCATGCGCTTCGTTCCTGTCAGGCCGCAAGGCGCTCGGGTTCGGCCTGCGAGGGCACGGGGCTCTGCACGTGCGCGCGGCTCTTCATCAGCGGCTGGATGCGTTCGCCGAAGGCCTCCACGCCCTGCACGAAGTCGTCGAAGGTCAGCAGCACGCCCTCGGTGCCCGGCACCTCGGCCATTTCGTCGAGCAGGCGCGCGACGGTGGCGTAGGAGCCGACCAGCGTGCCCATGTTGATG
Source organism: Variovorax paradoxus (assembly GCF_018614875.1). Taxonomy (GTDB): domain Bacteria; phylum Pseudomonadota; class Gammaproteobacteria; order Burkholderiales; family Burkholderiaceae_C; genus Variovorax; species Variovorax paradoxus_I. Next base: position 79,959 of record NZ_JAGGNW010000010.1, read on the forward strand.
TTGACGGCCGAGGTCGGGTCGGCCATCTGGCGCACGTTCGTGTCGGCGCCGGACCTGGTGTCGGCCGCGCCCTGCTGGCCGAGCCAGGCGATGGCCTCGTGGTCGGCGCCGGCCTTGTAGTGCTCCCACTTGGCGCGCGCGGCCTCGTCGGTTTCATCCGCGATCACCATCATCAGCACGTAGGTGGTGACGTGGCGGCCGGTCTTGCGCGTGGCTTCGATGAGCTTCTCGGCCGCGGGCGCGAAGGCCTTGGGCGTGTTCACGCCCTTGCCGAAGCAGAAGTTGTAGTCGGCGTACTTTGCCGAGAAGTCCATGCCGGCGTCGCTCTGGCCCGCGCAGATCACCTTCATGTCGGCCTGCGGTTGCGGGCTCAGACGGCAGTCGTCCATCTGAAAATGCGCACCCTTGAAGTCCGACTGGCCGGTGCCCCAGAGGTCGCGCAGCACCTGGATGTATTCCGAGAGGTACTGGTAGCGCGTGCCGAAGAACTGGTCGCCGGGCCACATGCCCATCTGCGAATACTCGGGCCGCTGCCAGCCGGTGACGAGGTTGAGGCCGAAGCGGCCGTTGGAGATGGAGTCGATGGTCGACGCCATGCGCGCGACGATGGCCGGCGGCATCACCAGCGAGGCGGCGGTCGCAAAGAGCTTGATCTTGCTGGTGACGGCCGCGAGCCCGGCCATGAGCGTGAACGATTCGAGGTTGTGGTCCCAGAACTCGGTCTTGCCGCCGAAGCCGCGCAGCTTGATCATGGAGAGCACAAAGTCCACACCGTAGCGCTCGGCCGCCAGCGTGATCTCTTTGTTCAGCTCGAAACTGGGCTTGTACTGCGGCGCGTTCTCGGAGAGCAGCCAGCCGTTGTTGCCGATGGGAATGAAGATGCCAACGTTCATGCAGAAGCTCCTGTTGCGTGATCGCGAAGCCTTATGCATGGCCCGTGCCAATTCAGGAAGTCGTTTGAAATCAACGACTTGACTGTATTTGGATGTTTTGCTTTGACCATTTGGTCCAAAGTGGAGCAAACGAACCGTCCGCCCTGCGGCAGCACGGTGCACCGCTAGGCCAAAGCGGTGCGGCCCCCGCGTCATGGATCGCGCGGCAAAATCACCCCATGCCCAAGAACCCACTCCGCGCCGCCGCGGCCATCGGCGGCACTGCCGACGACATCGAAGCAGCCTTCTACGAAGCGCTGCAGCGCGGCGACATCGATGCCCTGATGGCGTGCTGGGCCGACGAGGACGAGGTGTTCTGCGTGCATCCCGGCGGCCCCCGGCTGGTGGGTGCCACCGCAATTCGCGCGGCGTTCGAGCAGATGTTCGGCAACGGCGCCATCCATGCGACGCCGGCGCGCGTGCGCAAGATCGAGTCGCTGGCCAGCGCGGTGCACAACGTGCTGGAGCGCATCGAGGTGCTCACGGCCGAAGGGCCCAAGCACGCCTTCGTGCTGGCCACCAACGTCTATCACAAGACCGTCGAAGGCTGGCGCCTGGTGGCGCACCATGCGAGCCCCGGCAGCGCGCGCGAACCCAGCGACGCCAACGAGCTGCCCCAGACGCTGCACTGAATCGATGCCATGCCCGCCGCCCCATCTTCATCCACCTTGCACGCGGCCATGGGCTACATGGCGCCGCGCTGGCTGCCCGGCGGCAACCTGCAGACCATCTGGCCGGCGCTCTATGCCCGCCGTTTCGACGGACCGGCGCCGGTCTACCGCCGCGAGCGCTGGACCGCGCCCGACGGCGACTTCATCGACGTCGATTTCGTGGATGCGGCCGTGCCCGGCCCGCGGCCGCTGCTGGTGCTGTTCCACGGGCTGGAGGGCTCCTCGCGCAGCCACTATGCGGAGGCGTTCGCGGCCTTTGCCGCCGGGCAGGGCATGGCCTTTGCCGTGCCGCATTTCCGGGGCTGCAGCGGCGAGATGAACCTGGCGCCGCGCGCCTACCACTCGGGCGACTACGAGGAGATCGGCTGGATCCTGCGGCGCATGCACGATCAACATGCGCGGCGCGGCGGCGGCCCGGTGCTGGCCGTGGGCGTCTCGCTCGGCGGCAACGCGCTGCTGCGCTGGGCCTGCGAGGCCGGCGACACGGCCCGCGCCTCGGTCAACGCGGTGGCTTCGGTGTCCGCGCCGCTCGATCTGGCGGCCGGCGGCGCGGCCATTGGCCGCGGCTTCAACCGGCTGGTCTACACCCGCATGTTCCTGGCGACCATGAAGCCCAAGGCACTGGCCAAGCTGGTGCAGTTTCCCGGGCTGTTCGATCGCGAGCGGCTGGTTGCGGCGCAGGATCTCTATGCCTTCGACGACGTGTTCACCGCGCCGCTGCACGGCTTTCGCAATACCGACGACTACTGGGCCCGGGGCTCGTCCAAGCCGCACCTGAGCGCGATCCGCGTGCCCACGCTGGTGGTGAATGCCCTCAACGACCCGTTCATTCCGGCCTGCAGCCTGCCCGGCCCCGGCGAGGTCGGCCCGCACGTCACGCTGTGGCAGCCCGCGCATGGCGGCCACGTGGGCTTTCCGCTCGGCCTGCCGCCCGGGCATGTGCGCGACATGCCGGAGCGCGTCGGCGGCTGGCTGGCCCGCTTTGCAGCCCCCATCCCGCCGCAAGCGCGAGCACAATAGCTTTCATGGACGACATCGTCAAACAGGCGCTCGCCAAGTGGCCCAACGTGCCGCACTGCTACGGCTGGCTGGGCCTGGACGCGCGCGGCAACTGGTACATGCGCGACGACGGCACACAGGCCGAGGGCCCTTTCCCGCTGGCGAAGGGCTCGATGCTGCGGCACGAGAAGCTCATCGACTTCATCCAGCGCAACTACGACCACGACGATGAAGGCCAGTGGTTCTTCCAGAACGGCCCCCAGCGCGTGTACGTCGAACTGGAGGCCGCGCCTTTCGTCTGGCGCATTGCCGACGACCCGGGCTTTGCCGTCACGGCCCACACGGGGCCGGCGGTCGAGGGCATCTCGGCCTGCCTGCTCGACGAGCAGGGCCACCTCTTCCTTGCCGCGCCCATCGGGCTGGGCCTGGTCCATACGCAGGACGTGGGCCTGGCAGCCGAAGCGGTGGAGCAGGGCCTGTGGACCCCCGAGCCGGTGCGCTCCGGCGATCTGCCGCAGCGCTTCGGCCATGTCTTGAGCCCGGCGGCGCGCCGGCTCGTCGTGCTGTCAAAAGAGTAGCCGAGCCTGCAGCGGACATGAAAAAGCCGGCGCGAAGCCGGCTTTTTCTTTGGCGTGGGCTGGCTTACTTGCTTGCAGCCGCTGCGGGCGCCGAGGCAGCGCCATCGGCGGGGGCCGCTGCCGCCGCGGGACGCTCTGGCATCGGGAACTTGGCGCCGCCGGCATTGGCCATGTAGGCCACGGCACGGCCGATTTCGAGGTCTTCGAAGTCGCCGCCGCCCTGGGCCGGCATGGCGCCCTTGCCATGCAGGGCATGGTCGAGCAGCGTCTCGTAGCCCTGGCCGATGCGCGGGCCCCAGGCTGCGGCGTCGTTCAGGTGGGGCGCGCCGGGAATGCCGGGTGCGCCGTGGCAGGCCGCGCATTGCGCCTTGAAAACGGCGTCGCCGGCCGCGAGCGGGCGGTTGGCATCGCGGATCTCGATGGTGCCGACCTTCTTGAGCCGTTCGGCCACTTCGCGGTCGCGCGCATCCTGCGACACGCCGTACAGCGCCATGTTGTCGCCCTCGGCCGTGCCCGCGGGCTTGTTGCCCGAAACCACATAGGCTACAAGGCCCACGATGATCAGGATGGGTGCAACGAAGGAGAAAAATACCGCGAGCAGCAGTTGCTTCGGGTTCTTGATCGGGCCGATATGGGCGTCTTCTGTGGCCTGGTAATGCGGGTCTGCGCTCATGGCGTCCTCAGTAACGGGGGCTCGTCGGGGGGCTTTTTCGAATCAACCGGCGATTATAGAGAGGCCCTCCGCCCAAAGGACGGAAGGCCGCTGCGAGTCCGTCGCGCGAAAGCCTCAGCCCTTGCCGCCCGTTGTGGCCCAGCCGCCGCCCAAGGTTTTGTAAAGCGTGACCTGGTTCTGCAGCTGCAAGAGCCGCGTGGTGACAGCCGATTGCTGCGCCGTGTAAAGCGAGCGCTGCGCATCGAGCAGGTCGAGCGCGCTGGCAATCCCGTTGCGGTAGCGCATGTCGGAGAGCCTGAAGCGCACGGCCTCCGCATCGGCCTGCGCGCGCTGCGCACGCACCTGCTCGCCCAGCGTGGCGCGGCCGGCCAGGGCGTCGGCCACTTCGCGGAACGCGGTCTGGATCGACTTCTCGTACTGGGCCACGGCAATTTCGCGCCCGGCCTTGGCCGAATCGAGCGTGGCCATGTTGCGGCCCGCGTCGAAGATCGGCAGCGTGACCGACGGCGCGAACGACCAGGCCTTGGAGCCGCGGTCGAACAGGCCCGAGAACTCGCTGCTCGCGGTGCCCAGCGTGGTGGTCAGCGACACGCGCGGGAAGAAGTTCGCGCGTGCCGCGCCGATGTTGGCGTTGGCCGCAATGAGCTGCTGCTCGGCGGCGCGGATGTCGGGCCGCTCGGCCAGCAGGTCGGAGGGCAGGCCCGCCGGCACGTCGGGCATCGGCTTGACGCTGTCCAGCCCCTTGATGCCGCCCGCGGTGGCGTCGGCCGGAACCGGCGCGCCCAGCAGCAGGGCGAGCGCGTTCTCGTCCTGCATGCGCGCGCGCTGCTGCTGCGCATACGAGGCGCGCGCGGTTTCGGCGAGCGAGTTCGCGGCCTGGAAGTCGAGCTCGGACGACACGCCGTTGTCGAAGCGCATCTTGGTCAGGCGCACCGATTCCTCGCGCGTGATCAGGGTCTGGCGTGTGAGTTCGAGCAGCTCGTCGTCGGCAATCAGCGTGAGCCAGCCGCTGGCGACCGCCGCGATCAGGCTCACCTGCGCGGCCTTGCGCGATTCCTCGGTGGCCAGGTATTGCGCCAGCGCCTGGTCCTTCAGCGCGCGGACGCGGCCGAAGAAATCGATCTCCCAGGCGGTCACGCCCAGGTTGACGCTGTACTGCGACGACACGCTGCCCGCGCTGCTGTCGAAGGCCTGGTAGGGATTGGGGCTCGAGCGCGATCCGCTGCCCGTGAGGCCCAGCGCCGGGAACAGCGCCGAGCGCTCGATCTGGAACTGCGCGCGTGCCTGCTCGATGTTGAGCACCGAGACGCGCAGGTCGCGGTTGTTCTCGAGCGCGGTGCGGATCAGGCCGTTCAGCCGCGAATCGGTGAAGAAGTCTTCCCACGGCACGGCCGCCGCGGCCTGGCCGCCCGGCTGCGCCGGGTCGCCCGGAAAGGTGGTCGGCACCGGCGCCGCGGGGCGCTCGTAGGTCGGAATCAGCGAGCAGCCGGCCAGCAGCATTGCCGCGGCCAGGGCTGTGGGAATCAGTTTCTTGGTCATGTGCTTTTCTCTTCCGTGATGCCGGCTGCTTCCGCGTGCCGCTTGTCGGCGTCATGCTGGCGCGCACTGCCCTTGAACAGGCTGCGCACCACCACGAAGAACACCGGCACGAAGATCACGGCCAGCGCCGTGCCCGTCACCATGCCGCCGAGCACACCCGTGCCGATGGCGCGCTGGCTGGCCGAGCCGGCGCCCGAGGCGAGCACCAGCGGCACCACGCCCAGGCCAAAGGCCAGCGAGGTCATGATGATCGGGCGGAACCGCAGGTGGGCGGCGGCCAGCGCCGATTCGACCACGCCCTTGCCCTGCGCCTGCAGGTCCTTCGCAAACTCGATGATCAGAATCGCGTTCTTCGCCGAGAGGCCGATGATGGTGATCAGCCCCACCTGGAAGTACACGTCGTTCGAATAGGCGCGCAGCAGGGTTGCGAGCAGCACGCCCAGCACCCCCAGCGGCACCACCAGAATCACCGACAGCGGGATCGTCCAGCTCTCGTACAGCGCGGCCAGGCACAGGAACACCGCCAGGATCGCGAAGCCGTACAGGATCATCGCCTGCGAACCCGCGAGCTTTTCTTCGCGCGACTGGCCGGTCCATTCGAAGCCGAAGCCCTGCGGCAGCTGGCTGGCGAGCTTTTCCATCTCGGCCATGGCGGCGCCCGTGCTGTAGCCCGCGGCGGCGTCGCCGCTGATGCGGATGGCGGGATAGCCGTTGTAGCGCACCGTCTGCGTGGCGCCCTTGACCCACTTGGTGGTCGCGAAGGCCGACAGCGGCACCGGCTCGCCCTTGGTGTTGCTCGCGTTCAGGCGCAGCAGGTCGTCGGGCTGCATGCGTGCCGGCGCATCGGCCTGCACCACCACGCGCTGCAGGCGGCCGCGGTTCGGAAAGTCGTTGATGTAGCTCGATCCCAGGCCCGTCGACAGCGTGGCGTTGATCGCGTCGAAGGTCACGCCCAGGGCGTTGGCCTTGTCGCGGTCGATGTCGATCTGCAGCTGCGGCGCGTCTTCCAGGCCGTCGGGGCGCACCTGCGACAGGATCTTGCTCTGCCCGGCCATGCCCAGCAGCTGGTTGCGTGCGTTGATCAGCGCCTCGTGGCCTGCGCCCGAGCGGTCCTGCAGCCGGAAGCTGAAGCCGCTGGCATTGCCCAGTTCAGGAATGGGCGGCGGGCTCAGCGGATAGATGAACGCGTCGCGAATGCCCGAGAGCGCACCGAAGGCGCGGCCCGCCAGCGCGCTGGCCGAATGGGCCGGGTCCTTGCGTTCTTCCCAGTCCTTCAGCGTCACGAAGGCGAGGCCCGCGTTCTGCCCCTGGCCCGAGAAGCTGAAGCCCATCACGCCCACGATGCTCTGCACTTCGGGCTGCTTCAGGATGAAGCCCTCGACCTGCTGCATGACCGACAGCGCACGCTCCTGCGTCGCACCTGGGGGCAGCTGCACGTTCACGATGATGTTGCCCTGGTCTTCCGCCGGCAGGAACGAGCTCGGCAGGCGCGTGTAGGTGAACACCACCGCGCCGATGATCGCCACGTAGATGATCAGGTAGCGCGCGGCGCGGCGCAGGATGCGCGCGACCACGCTTTCATAGCCCTTGGCCGTGCGCGTGAAGCCGCGGTTGAACCAGCCGAAGAAGCCGGTCTTCTCGTGGTGGTGGCCTGCTTCCACGGGCTTGAGCAGCGTGGCGCACAGCGCCGGCGTGAGCGACAGCGCCATGAAGGCCGAGAAGGCGATCGACGTCACCATCACCGCCGAGAACTGGCGGTAGATGTTGCCGGTGGAGCCCGCGAAGAACGCCAGCGGCACGAACACCGAGATCAGCACCACCGTCACGCCGATGATGGCGCCCGAGATCTGCCTCATGGCCTTGCGCGTGGCTTCGAGCGGCGAGAGCCCCTCTTCGCTCATGATGCGCTCGACGTTCTCCACCACCACAATGGCGTCGTCCACCACGATACCGATCACCAGCACCATGCCGAACATGGTCAGCACGTTGATCGAGAAGCCGAGCGCGAGCAGCATGGCGAAGGTGCCCAGCAGCGCAATCGGCACCACGATGGTCGGGATGATCGTGTAGCGCCAGTTCTGCAGGAACAGGAACATCACCAGGAACACCAGCGCAATGGCTTCGAGCAGCGTCTTGACCACTTCGGTGATGGAGATCTGCACGAAGCGCGAGCTGTCGTACGGAATGGCCCACTTCACGCCCTGCGGGAAGAAGCGCTCCAGCTCGGCCATCTTGGCGCGAATCGCCTTGGCCGACTGCAGCGCATTGCCGTTGGGCGTGGGCTGGACGCCAATACCGACCGCCGGCACGCCGTTCAGGCGCGCCGAAGTGGCATACGACTGGCCGCCCAGTTCGACGCGGGCCACGTCCTTCAGCCGCACGGCCGAGCCGTCGGTGTTGGCGCGCAGCACGATGTTCTGGAACTGCTCCACGTTGGCGAGCTGGCCGTTCACCACCACCGTGGCCGCAATGGCCTGGCCGGGGATGTTGGGCAGGTCGCCGATGGTGCCCGAGGACACCTGCGCGTTCTGCGCGCGGATGGCGTTGTTCACGTCCGTGGCCGACAGGTTGAAGCCCTGCAGCTTGGCCGGGTCGATCCAGATGCGCATCGCGTTCTCGGAGCCGAACAGCTGGGCCTGGCCCACGCCCACCACGCGCTGCAGCTCCGGCACGATGTTGCGCGCGGAGTAGTCGCCGAGCGCCACCGGGTCGAACGCGGGATTGTCCGAGGACAGCATCACGAACATCAGGAAGTTGTTGCGCGACTTGTCCACACGCACACCCTGCTGCGTCACGGCCGCCGGCAGGCGCGGCGTGGCGCGCGAGAGCCGGTTCTGCACGTCCACCTGCGCGAGGTCGGGGTTGGTGCCGGCCTGGAAGCTGATGGTGATGGTGCCCGTGCCGTCGGCCTGGGCCACCGATTCCATGTAGATCAGGCCTGGCGAGCCGTTCATTTCGCGCTCGATCACGGACAGCACGCTGTCCTCCAGCGTCTGGGCCGAGGCGCCAGGGTAGGCGACGTTGATCACGATGGCCGGCGGTGCCACCGGCGGGTACTGCGAGATCGGCAGCTGGGTGATGGCGACACTGCCCATCACCAGGATGAACAGCGCGATCACCCAGGCGAAGATCGGTCGGTCGATAAAGAATTTGGCCATGCGGGCGCGCTCCTGATTACTTCTTCTCGGCCGTGGCAGGCGCCGGACCGCTGGCTGGCGCCGCCGCGGCAGACGCCGCCGGCGCTGCCGGTTGTGCCGCGCCGTTGGGCGCGGGCTTCTTCCAGGGCACCGCCTTCACCGGCGTGCCGGGCGGCATCATCTGCAGCTTCTGGAAGCCGTCGACCATCACCTGCTCGCCGGCCTTCAGGCCATCGAGCACCACCCACTGGTTGTCCTTGGCCGCGCTGATCTTCACCGTGCGCTGGCTGATCTTGCCGTCGGCACTCACCACCGACACCGTGTCGCCCTGCTGGGTGCGCGTGACCGCCTGCTGCGGGATGGTGATCGCGTTGCTGGCCTGCGCCTGCTCGAGCCTCACGCGCACGTACAGGCCGGGCAGCAGCTCGCCCTTGGGGTTGGGCACCTCGGCGCGCAGCGTGACCTGGCCGGTGGTCGAATCCACCGTCAGGTCGGAGAACAGCAGCTTGCCGGGCAGCGGGTAGTCGGTGCCGTCTTCCAGCACCACGTTCACGCTGGCCGCCTCTTCGCCGCTGGCGCGCTTGTACTGGCCGGCAGCCAGTGCGCGGCGCAGCTTCAGCACGTCGGACGCCGATTGCGTGAAGTTCACATACACCGGGTTGATCTGCTGCACCACGGCCAGCTCCGTGGCGTCGCCCTGGCCCACCAGCGCGCCTTCGGTCACCAGCGCGCGGCCAATGCGGCCCGAAATGGGCGAGGTCACGTCGGCGTAGCCGAGGTTGATCTTGGCCGTCTGCACCGCGGCGCGGCCGGCGGCCACGTCGGCCTCGGCCGTCTTCTGCGAGGCCACGGCCGTCGCGTATTCCTGCTTGCTCACCGCATTGGCCTCGACCAGCGGCTTGTAGCGGTCGGCCAGTGCCTTGGCCTGCACCGCGTTGGCTTGGGCGCGCGCCAGCGTGGCCTGGGCATTCTGCGACGCAGCCACCAGCGGTGCCGGGTCGATGCGGAACAGCAGCTGGCCGGCCTTCACGTCGCTGCCTTCGCGGAACTCGCGCTTCAGCAGGATGCCCGAGGCGCGGGCGCGAACCTGCGCCACGCGCGAGGCTTCGAGCCGGCCCGGCAATTCGGTCACCAGGCCCACGTCGCCCGGCGTGGCAACCACCACGCCCACCTCGGGTGCGGGCCGGGCGCCGCCACCGGCCGCGCCACCCGGGCCGGCAGGCGCATCGCCCTTGGAACAGGCCGCGAGCACCAACACCACAGCAGCGGCCACGATCGCGAGGCGCGGCGAGAACGACGATTGACGCGAAACATGCAGGAGAGGCATGCGAATCCTTTGAAGCAAAGACGGGAGATGGCACGTTCGCGAAGCGAACAGAAAGCCAGCATAAACAGCCGGGCCATCGGGGAAGCCCGGTAGTTTACATACATTCATGGATGTATAGTGACAGTATCGAATGGCCCCACGATCCGGAAAGGGCTTGGCTTTACAAATTGGGAGACTTGGTGGCACGTCGTACGAAGGAAGAGGCACTGGCCACGCGGAATCGGTTGCTCGATGCCGCGGAGCTGCTGTTTCAGGCGCAAGGCGTCTCGCAGACCTCGCTGCAGCAGATTGCGCATCAGGCCGGGGCCACGCGCGGCGCCATCTATTGGCACTTCAAGGACAAGGCCGACCTCTTCAACGCGATGATGGAGCGCGTCATCCTGCCGCTGGAGGCCGGGCCCCGGGCCGCCGCCGCGGCGACCGGCAAAGACGACGACCCGCTGGCCGAGATCGAAGAGGGCATGGTGCATGCGCTGACCCTCATGACCACCGACCCCCAGGTGCGCCGCGTGTTCGATGTGGCCACCCACAAGGTCGAATACACGCACGACATGGCCTCGGTGCAGCAGCGCCACCTGGACGCCCGCAACGCCTGCGTGGCCGATTTCGAAAAAGCCCTGCGCCTGGCCGCGCGGCGCGACCACATCAAGCTGCCGGTGCCTGGCGACGTGGCGGCCCAGGGCCTGCACGCCCTCCTGAGCGGGCTCATCCAGAACTGGCTGCTCGACCCCACGGCCTTCGACCTGGTGCTCACCGGCCGGCGCACATTCCGCGTTTACCTGGCCGGGCTGGGCTTTGCGCGGAACTCGGCGGCGGGCATCATCGGGAACGAAGCCGAAGAAGTCGCCGTCTGATGGGCGATAATGCGTGGCTCCGGTTCTGCCGGAGCCCAGATTCCTCGCTGTATTTCAACGGATAGAATTCGGCCCTCCGAAGGCTGAGATCCAGGTTCGATTCCTGGCGGCGGGACCAAGTTACAAATTCACAGCGTCTCACACCATCTCAAAACCCGCGTGCCTCCGAGGTACAGCGGGTTTTTCTTCGTCTCACGTCGCCTCGGACAGTACTATTACATCACGGTACTTTGTCGGTACTTTTGTCAGTACCGACAGCCGCATGAATTTTGAGGTACTTACAACCAGGAGGTGAGGCATGGCACTTACAGACACGTTCGTAAAGCAGGTCAAGCACAAGGGGGCCGAGATCGGTGAGCGCTACCCCGATGGCGGCGGCATGTACCTGCGCGTGAAGGCAGTGGGCAAGTATTGGCGCATGGACTACCGCCTCGACGGGAAGGTCAAGCTCCTAGCGCTGGGCGTCTATCCGGCCGTCACGCTTGCAGAAGCTCGCAGGCGGCGCGACAAGGCGCGGGTCTCAATCGCCCATGGCGTTGACCCCGTCATCGCCAAGCGCGAAGAAAAACTCGCCAAGGGCAGGGCGGCGGCCAACACCTTCGAGGTTGTTGCGCGGGAGTGGCTGAAGAACACAGCCAAGAAGCGGGCGGCGGGTACTCAGACCAAGATCACGACGTGGCTTGAGAAGGACGTGTTTCCCTACCTCGGCAACTGGCCGATATCAACCATCAAGGCCAAGGACGTGCTCGACAAGGTTGGCCGGCGCATGGAGGCGCGCGGTATTAATGAAAGCGCGCATCGTGTGGTGCAAATTTGTTCGCAGGTCTTTCGATATGCCGTTGCAGCCGGTCTAGTGGAGCGTGATGTCACGTCGGACCTCCGTGGCGCACTTGCGACCATCGAAAAGACCCACTATGCCGCCATTACTGATCCCGCGCAGGTCGGGGCCTTGCTGCGCTCGATTCATACGTATGGCGGGCACCTGTACACCCTGACTGCGCTGAAGCTGTCCCCGCTGGTGTTCGTCCGTCCGGGTGAACTGCGCACCGCCGAGTGGGCGGAAATCGACTTCGATGCAGCCGAGTGGCGCATCCCGGGCGCGAAGATGAAGATGAAGGTTGATCACATTGTTCCCCTGTCGAGCCAAGCGGTTGCCTATGGCGACCATTTGAAGTGCGCCGTGCCGACGGTGGCCGACTTGGGTCCACATGACGATGTCAGAGAGCACTTAAACGACGCCCGCCTTGAGTTCTACAGCGCCGAAGCCTTGCGCGCATTTTCCCGGGATACCTTGCCACCAGGCGCGTTCGCGGAATTGCAGAACGAGTTGCACGGCGGCATCAAGGATGAGATGCGGGGCGCGCATCCAGACGGATATCGGCGCGTACTTTCCGTGGTCAAGACTGCGAGACTGCTGCCCATTACTGACCACGCACTCAAGGAACGCTTGTCACTCCTAGACAAGGGCGGGATTTGTCATCAGCTTGCCAATGACGGAAAGGTCAGGTGGGTCAAATGATCGAATCCCCAGATACTAAAATGTTGCCGCCGTTCAACGGCCCGATTGAGATTGGGCTTCGCGCGCTGTCCCTTTTGAGCGAGACCTTTCCAGCATCGTGTTCACTACAAAGGCTGGTGGTTTCAGATTATTTGCTTGTCCACTCCGACGACATGCCGGACGGCCCGCCTGGTCTGCATCCGAAGACACCTCATCGTGGTAACGAGTTGCTGGTGCGCCGTGCCGTACTGGAGCAAGGATTGATGCTGTACCAGAGCCGGGGCCTGTTGGAGCGCCATTACACAGAGACGGGCGTGATGTTCGCGGCGACAGAGAGAACCGCTGGCTTCTTGGATGCGCTGTCCTCCGGCTATGCCGCCGAGCTTCGAGAGCGGGCGGCATGGCTGGTTTCATTTTTCGGGGATGTATCTGATGGCGAACTGTTGAAGATTGCTAACTCTCAGGTCGGCGAGTGGGGTGCAGAGTTCGCGATGGAGTCTGTGCTGAAAGTGGAGGACGCCGAATGGCAATAGCAGGATTTCAAATCCGCCGATTGACCCTAGTCGGACGCGGCGTGCCCAACGCCGAAGTGCAGTTCAATGAGGGGTTGAACGTTGTGTCGGGCCCATCTGATACGGGCAAGACGTTCATCATCCAGTGCATCGACTACATGCTCGGTGGAAAAGACGTCCCGGAGTCCATTCCCGAGGCGGCGCAGTATGAGACCGTGCGTCTTGCATTGAACGTGTCGAAAGGTGACGATGAGATTGTCCTGGAGCGGTCGATCCGAGGCGGGGACTTCAAGCTGGTCAGCCCGGGAAAGGCGGATCAGCAACTTTCTGCGAAGCACAGTGCCGGAGGCAAGGATTCGGTATCTCAGTACCTGCTGGGCCTATCCGCGTTGGCTGAAAAGAAGGTTCGCAAGAACAAGCAAGGCGCAACCCGCGAGGTTAGCTTTCGAGATTTGGCTCGGCTGATTCTTGTTGATGAAGAAACCATCATTAGCAAGACCTCCCCAATTCTTACCGGGCAGTACACAACCGGCACAGCGGAGAGCGCCGTCTTCCGCTTGCTGCTGACGGGTGTCGATGACATCAACGCTCGCATCGTGGGGCAGCAACTCGGCAAGGAGCTCGGTGGCACGATCGTCGTGGACAACAAGGGCGGTGCCGGCGGCAACCTGGGCGCGGTCGAGGCCAAGCGTTCTGCACCGGATGGCTACACGATGTTCTATGCAACCTCTGCCGTCGTGCTTGCGCCCTCGCTGTATGCGAAGCCGGGCTTCGATCCCTACGCAGACTACACGCCAATCTCGTTGACGGCGACCATTCCGCTCTTGTTGGTCGTGAACCCGACAGTGCCAGCCAAGACGGTCAATGAACTCGTTGCGCTGGCCAAAGCCAAGCCCAACGAGCTGAACTATGGATCGTCGGGTGCCGGTGCATTGCTGCATCTGGGAGGTGCATTGTTCGCCAAGGAGGCAGGCATCCAGGCAACGCACGTTGCCTACAAGGGCAGTGCCCCCGCGGTTGCCGACCTCCTCGCTGGAACCACGCAGTTCATGTTCCTGGCGATCAACGAGGCCATGCCACATGTGAAAGGCGGCGCCTTGCGCGCGCTCGCGATCACGAGCGACAAACGATCTCCGCTCGTGCCGGACGTCCCGACGATCCGGGAGGCGACCGGAAAGACGACCATGGACATGGGTGCCTGGCAAGGGCTGATGCTGCCAAAGGGCGCGCCGGACGATGTCGTGAGCAAGATTTCTGCAGCACTCAAGAAGGCGCTTGCCGACAAGGCCTTGCAGGATCGCCTCGCCGCGCAAGGTTCCATCGTGCTGGGTGGCACGGCAAAGGACTACTCGGACTACATGAAGCTCGAAGGTGACCGCTGGGCGAAGGTCATCAAAGACACCGGCGCGAAGCTCGATTGAGCACGGCACAAGGAGACATCATGTTGAAAAAATCGCACTTTCATTGCCGCCGGGCCTGACCTGGCCCACCATGACCGCAGATCGCCCGGCTCACCGCTTCCTATGCAACAGCTCCAGAAACTGCTTCGCCGGAATGCTAAGCGGCCGGTCGCTGCGCACGATGCTGCCGTAGGTGGAGAGCTTGTGCCGGATCGCGTACTGCACGATGCTGAGCACGCCGTGCTCGGCGTCCCGCCGCGCGACCGTTGCCGGAATCACGCCGACCATGGACGACTTGCGGATCAGGTTGATGGTCGTGAGTATCGAGCCGGTCTCGATCAAGCCGGGCGGCATCACCGCGTGGTGCACCTGGAACTCGCGCTCGATCACGTCGCGCATGGGGCTGTGCGCCGGCTGCAGGATCCACGTGTAGTCCAGCAGATCGGCGAAGGCCACGCGTGAGCGCCCGGCCAGCGGATGCTCGTTGCCGACGACCACCGCCAGGGCCTCGTCCTCGATGGCCCTGAAGGTGCAGGCGGCCGCTTCGGGGCCCATGGGGCGGCCCACCACCACTTCGAGCACGCCCTCGTGCAATTGGGCGAGCAGTCTGTCGCTGGTGTCCACCGCAATCTCGACGGCCAGCAAAGGATGGTCTGCCTTGAGTTCGGTGAGCGCATCGGTCAGCCGGCCGGGCGAGGCCGCCATGATGCTGCCGAGCGAGAACTTGCCGACGCTGCCGAGCTGGAGCTCGTGCAGTTCGCGGTTGAGCGCCTCCATGCTGCCGCGGATGCCCCTGAAGTACCCCATCACGCGCTCGCCCGCCGCATTGAGCCGCAGCCCGCGCCCGACGCGCTCGAACATCGGCTGGCCCAGTGCGCTTTCGAGCTCGTGGAGCATCTTGGTGGCGGCCGGCTGCGTGAGGCCGAGCTGATCGGCAGCGGCGCGCAGGGTGCGCCGTTCTTCGACCGCCAGCATCAGCGCAACCTGCCGCATGCGAATGCGGTTGAGCAGTTGGGGGGTCGAATCCTGCCTGTCGATGGAGCCCACGATTGATTACCTCAGGATATTGATCGATCAAGTTCTTTCAGTTTACGTGCATCAATCGCCTGCCTACGATTGCGGCCGACGATTCCTAGAAACAGACCGGAGACAAACAGATGAAAAAGCTCATGGCGGCCGCGGCTGCCGGGGTGCTGGCGCTCGCCGCCAGCGCCGTGCAGGCCCAGGATTGGCCCACCCGCCCGATCAGGATCATGGTCGGCTCCGCGCCCGGAGGTGGCACCGACGCAATGGCCCGCGCGGTGGCCGACCGGCTGGGCCCGCTGCTCAAGCAGCCGGTGGTGGTCGAGAACCGGCCCGGCGTTTCCAACACCCTGGCAGCCGATGCCACGGCCAAGTCCAGCGACGGCCACACCATGGTGATGGGTGTGGTCACGGCCCATGCGATTGCGCCGCACCTGCTCAAGCTCAACTACGACAGCAACCGCGACCTGGTGCCGGTGGCCTTCGTCGGCGCGGTGCCCAACGTGCTGGTGGTGAGCAACAGCGTGCCGGCCGACTCGGTGCAGGCGCTGGTCAAGCTGGCCAGGCAGGAGCCGGGGAAGCTCAACTACGCCACCAGCGGCTCGGGCAGCACCCAGCACATCGCGGCCGAGTTGTTCAAGGACGCGGCAGGCGTCGACATCGCGCACGTGCCCTACAAGGGCAGCGGCCCGGCGCTGGTCGACCTGATCGGTGGCCAGGTGCAGCTGAGCTTCGACACCCTGCCCTCGGTGATCGGGCAGATCAAGAACGGCAAGGTCCGCGCGCTGGCTGTCACCACGTCGAAGCGCAACCCGCAGCTGCCCAACGTGCCAACGCTGGCCGAGGCCGGCGTGCCCGGTGTCGAGATGAGCGCCTGGTACGGCATCTACATGCCGGCTGGGGCGTCCAGGGCGGTGCAGGACAAGGTGCACGACGCGGTCAACCAGGTGCTTGCGATGCCCGAGACCAAGACCCGCCTCGACGCCATCGGCGCCGAGATCACGCCCATGACCCAAGGGCAGTTTGCGCAGTTCCACGCCGCCGAATACAAGCGCTTCGGCGAGGTCATCAAGAAAAACCACATCCGCCTGGATTGACATGACGAACCCATCTTCCCTTCCCGTTGTCGCGCTCACCCTCGGCGACCCCGCCGGCATCGGCGCCGAACTGATCGCCAGGTTGCTGGCCAAATCCGAGGCTGCCGCAACGGCCAACATCGTGCTGATCGGCGACCGCTGGCTGTGGGACGAAGGCCAGCGCATCGCCGGCACCTCGGTCGCCACCGACGAGGTGCATTCGCTGGCCGAAGTGCGCGGCCGTGCGAACGCTGCACGCCCTGCGTTCCTTGCCGTGCACAGCATCGACCCCGCACTGGTGCAGCGCGGCCAGGCCTCGGCGCCAGGCGGCCGCTCGGTGCTGCAGGTGCTCGACCAATGCATGGACGCCACGCTGGCCGGCGAGGTCGACGCGATCTGCTTCGCGCCACTGAACAAGCACGCCATGAAGATCGGCGGCATGCAGCACGAGGACGAGCTTCATCACTTTGCAGAGCACTTGGGCGTGACCGGCTACTTCTGCGAGTTCAACACGCTTGGCGAGCTCTGGACCTCGCGCATCTCGTCGCACGTGCCGCTGAAAGACGTGGCCGGCTACTTGAGCGTGGAGCGCATCGAGCAGGCGGCCGAGCTGATCTACCGTTCGCTGCTGGCCAACGGCGTGGCGCAGCCCAAGGTCGCGATCGCAGCCTTCAATCCGCATGGCGGCGACGGCGGCATGTGCGGGCGCGAAGAGATCGACATCATCGAGCCGGCCGTCAAGGCCCTGCAGGCGCGCAGCTGGCCCACCGAGGCGCCCTTCCACGGCCCGTTTCCGGCCGACACCATCTTCCTGAAGGCCCAGGCCGGCGAGTACCAGGCGATCGTGACCATGTACCACGACCAGGGCCAGATCGCGATCAAGCTCATGGGCTTCAGCCGCGGCGTCACGGTGCAGGGCGGGCTGCCGATTCCGATCACCACGCCCGCGCACGGCACCGCCTACGACATCGCGGGCCAGGGCAAGGCCAGCGCCGAGGCCATGTGGCAGGCCTTCCGGATCGCCAGCCGCATGGGTGCCACGCGCCTCCTCGGCAAGGCCGCGCTCGCGGCCTGAGCGAAACATTCACCACCTATCCAGAAAGATCGACAAGATGAAGATCAAATCCGTGCGCGCCCGTGTTTTCGAGTGGAAGGGCAAGACCGTTCCGCCGCAGGGCAACTTCTGCTCCAACGCAATGGACCTGCTGTACGCGCCGCAGGAAACCATGAGCACCTTCCGCTTCCATTCGTGGACGGTGGTCGAGATCGAGACCGACGATGGCATCGTGGGCCTGGGCAACGTGGCGCTCGCGCCGGCCATCGCCAAGGCCATCATCGACCAGTACCTTGCGCCGCTGGTGATCGGCCACGACCCGTGGGACTACGAGTACCTGTGGCAGCGCATGTACCGCGCCACGCACGCCTGGGGCCGCAAGGGCGTGACGATGGCGGCGATCTCGGCGGTCGACCTCGCAATCTGGGACATCCTGGGCAAGTCGGTCGGCAAGCCGGTGTTCAAGCTGCTCGGCGGCCGCACCAAGGAAAAGATTCCCTGCTACTACTCCAAGCTCTACCGCACTGACTTGAACGAAATGCAGGCCGAAGCGCAGAAGTTCCTCGACCAGGGCTTCACCGCCTTCAAGATGCGCTTCGGCTACGGGCCGGCGCACCTGCAGAAGGGCGTGTCGGAAAACCTGAAGTCGGTCGAGGCCGTGCGCGAAGTCATCGGCTACGACAACGACCTGATGCTCGAGTGCTACATGGGCTGGAACGTCGAGTACGCCAAGCGCATGCTGCCCAAGCTCGAAAAGTTCCAGCCGCGTTGGCTCGAGGAGCCGGTGATCGCCGATGACATCGACGGCTATGCCGAGCTCAACCAGCTCACCAGCATTCCGATCTCCGGCGGCGAGCACGAGTTCTCGCTCTACGGCTTCAAGCAGTTGCTGGACCGCAAGGCGGTGTCCGTGGTGCAGTACGACACCAACCGTGTCGGCGGCATCACGGCCGCGCACAAGATCAATGCGCTGTGCGAGGCCTACAGCGTGCCGGTGATCCCGCACGCCGGCCAGATGCACAACTACCACCTGACCATGAGCACGCTGGCCTCGCCGATGAGCGAGTACTTCCCGATGCACGACGTGGAAGTGGGCAACGAGCTGTTCTATTACATCTTCGACGGCGAGCCGGTGGCCGAGAACGGCTTCGTGCAGCTCGACGACCACAAGCCGGGGCTCGGTCTCACGCTGAAGACCGAGTACCTCAAGGACTTCAACATCGTCGAGTGACGGTAGCTGCCATGTTGTCCTCGACGTTCCAGCCGAACGCACGCGTGATACGCCTGCACGCCCAAGACGATGTCGTGATCTCGCTCGACCAGCTGGTCTCGGGCACGCACATCGAAAGCGAAGGCATCGCCGTCGCGGGCCTGATTCCGCCGGGCCACAAGATGGCCACGCGCGCAATCGAGCCGGGCGCGGCCGTGCGCCGCTACGGGCAGATCATCGGCTTTGCGACTCAGCCCATTCATGCGGGACAGCATGTGCACACGCACAACCTCGCGATGGGCGACTTCACGCGCGACCATGCGCATGCGGCCGATGCACGCCCGACGGCGCACGCCGCCGAGCCGGCGACCTTCGAAGGCATCGTGCGGGAAGACGGCCGCGTCGCCACGCGCAACTACATCGGCATCCTGACCTCGGTGAACTGCTCGGCCACAGTGGCGCGCGCCATCGCGGACCGCTTCCGGCGCGACATCCATCCCGAGATGCTGGCGCCGTTCCCGAACGTCGACGGCGTGGTGGCGCTCACGCACGGCGCCGGCTGGGCGGTCGATCCGGAGGGCGAGGGGCTCGCCATCCTGCAGCGCACGCTGGGCGGCTACGCCTGCCACCCCAACTTCGCGGGCGTGCTGGTCATCGGCCTGGGCTGCGAGACCAACCAGATCCAGAAATTGCTCGAGACCCAGGGCTTGCAGCACAGCGACCGGCTGCACAGCTTCACGATCCAGGACACAGGCGGCACCACGCGCACCATCGCGCACGGCATCGAGCGGATCCAGGCGATGCTGCCGCAGGCCAACGCCGTGCAGCGGCAGACCGTGCCCGCGAGCCACCTCGTCCTCGGCCTGCAATGCGGCGGCTCCGACGGCTACTCGGGCATTTCGGCCAACCCGGTGCTCGGCGCGGCGGTCGACCTGCTGGTGCAGCACGGCGGCACGGCCATCCTTTCGGAAACGCCGGAGATCTACGGCGCCGAGCATCTGCTGACGCGGCGTGCGCAAACGCCCGAGGTCGGACGCAAGCTGGTCGAGCGCATCCGCTGGTGGGAGGCCTACTGCGCGCGCAACGGCGCCGCGATGGACAACAACCCCTCGGCCGGCAACAAGGCCGGCGGCCTGACGACGGTGCTGGAGAAATCGCTCGGCGGCATTGCCAAGGCCGGCTCGACCAACCTGGTGGAGGTGTACGAATATGCGCAGCCGGTGAGGGCGCGCGGCCTGGTGTTCATGGACACGCCCGGCTACGACCCGATCTCCGCCACCGGCCAGGTCGCGGGCGGCGCCAACCTGATCTGCTTCACCACGGGACGCGGTTCGGCCTACGGCTGCGCGCCGTCGCCTTCCTTCAAGCTCGCCACCAACACCGCGCTGTGGCAGCGGCAGTCCGACGACATGGACCTCAACTGCGGCGAGATCCTCGACGGCACGCAGGGCATCGGGGAACTCGGCGCCCGCCTGTTCCGGATGCTCCTGGCCACCGCCTCGGGCCAGCCTTCGCGCAGCGAACTCCACGGCTACGGGCAGCAGGAGTTCGTGCCCTGGCAAATCAGCGTGGTCACCTGACGCGCAACCTCTTTCCTTCACGACACCATGACAAGCACTCGCCCCGTCCGCTTTCGCGGCACCTTCCCCGTCGTGCCGACGCCGTTCACCGAGAACGGCGAACTCGATCTCGAAAGCCAGAAGCGCTGTGTCGACTTCATGATCGATGCAGGCTCCGATGGCCTGTGCATCCTGGCCAACTTCTCCGAGCAGTTCCTGCTGTCGGACGACGAGCGCGAGGTGCTCACGCGCACCGTGCTCGAGCACGTCGCCGGCCGCGTGCCGGTGATCGTGACCACCACGCACTTCAGCACCGGGGTCTGTGCCGCGCGCAGCCGTCGCGCGCAGGACATGGGCGCTGCCATGCTCATGGTGATGCCGCCCTATCACGGCGCCACCTTCCGTGTGCCCGAGCCGCAGATCCACGAGTTCTATGCGCGCCTCTCGGACGCGGTGGACATTCCCATCATGGTCCAGGACGCGCCGGCCGCCGGCACGCCGCTGTCGGCCGCGTTTCTCGCAAGGATGGCGCGCGAGATCGAGCACGTCGCCTATTTCAAGATCGAAACGGCGGGTGCCGCATCGAAGCTGCGCGAGCTGATCCGGCTCGGCGGCGACGCGGTCGAAGGCCCGTGGGATGGAGAAGAGGCGATCACGCTGCTGCCCGACCTCGACGCCGGCGCCACCGGCTCGATGACCGGCGGCGGCTACCCCGACGGCATCCGCCCGATCATCGAAGCGCATCGCGCGGGCGACCGCGACAAGGCCTTTGCGCTCTACCAGCGCTGGCTGCCGCTGATCAACCACGAGAACCGGCAATCCGGCTTCCTCGCGGCCAAGGCGCTGATGAAGGAGGGCGGCGTGATCGCCTGCGAAGCGCCGCGCCACCCCTGGCCCGCGATGCACCCGGAAACCCGCAAGGGCCTGATCGAGACCGCACGTCGGCTCGATCCGCTGGTGTTGCGCTGGGCACGCTGAACAACGAACTCAACCCCAGCCCGCGCGCGGGCGCTCAAGCAGGGCAAAAGTCCCGGGTTTCTCGAAGTCGCCCCAGGACTTGTCGATAAGGAGGAAAGGGCGTTCCTCCCATGTGTTCGCGCCGTCGAAGCGATTCAATTTGCCAACAAGGCAATACCGCATCGACGTAGCGCGCCGGCCCTCCGGCGCCCACAAAGGAAGCACATGACTGCGATCACCGGCTCGAACGACAACGACCTTATCACCGGTACGGCCGGCAACGACACCATCAACAGCGGCAACGGGGACGACACCGTCAGCGGCGGCGCGGGGAACGACTCGCTCAATGGTGGCGCGGGGAACGACATCCTCGATGGCGGCAGCGGCAGTGACCAGCTCAACGGCGGATCGGGGAACGACACCCTGATCTACAACGTGAGCGAAAACATCGCGGCGGGCACCACGGACGTCTATACCGGCGGGTCCGGCACGGACACGCTCGAACTCCACCTCACCCGGGCGCAGTGGCTGGACTCCGCGACCCAGACGCAGATCGCCGCCTATCTGGCCCATCTTGCGGCAGTGACCAATGCCAAGACCGGCGAGGTTTCCAATGGCTCGGCCAGCGATTTTGTTTTCAGCTTCGGGTCGTCCAGGCTGACGGTGCAGATGACCGAATGCCTGAGAGTCCTCGTGGATGGTGTCGCGCTGAATCCAGCCAACGAGGCGGTGCAGGCACGGGGCGATGCGGGCGCGACGACTGAAGACGGACCGGGGATTCAGATCCATGTGCTGCAGAACGATCTTGTCCCCGACCTGGTGAAGTCGCTCGCGCTGGCCTCGGCTCCGAACCACGGGACTGCGACGCTCGTTCAGCCGGCAATGGGCGATCCGTCGACCTGGTATTTCCAGTACCAGCCCCATGCGGCCGATTTCCAGCACCTGGCAGCGGGCGAGAACGCCACCGACACCTTCACCTACGAGGTGAAGGACGCCGACGGCGGGACAGCACTGGCGACGGTGACCGTCACCATCACCGGTGCCAACGATGGCCCGGTCGTCACGGCGCAGGACCTGGTGGGCGCGGTGAGCGAGCAGGCTGCGCCGGTGGGCCTTCTGAGCGACACCGGCGTCATCGGCTTCAGCGACGTGGATCTGAGCGATGTGCACCTGGTGAGCGCCAACGGCACACCGGTCGGCAGCGTGCTCGGCAGCCTGACAGCGGTCAAGGTCAGTGACAGCACGGGCACCGGCACGGGCGGCCAGCTGACCTGGACCTACACGGTGCCCGCCAATGCCGTCGAGTACCTGGCGGCCGGCGAGACGCGGGTGGAGAGCTTCACCATCACGCTGAACGACCAGCACGGCGGCCTCGTCACCCGGCAGATCGATGTGACCATCACCGGCACCAACGACATGCCGAAGATCGGTGCGGCGGACGCGAGCGCGGCGGTGACCGAGGACGCGGCAACGACGACCCTGAGCGACAGCGGCACGATCAGCTTCGACGACGTGGACCTGAGCGATGCGCACACGGTCAGCGTGGCGACCGATCCGGGCAACTCGCTGGGCGGGGTGCTGACGGCCGGGGTCACCGACACGGCCACGGGTGCGGGCGACGGCACGGTGACCTGGCACTACAGCGTCGCCAACGCCACCACGCAGCACCTCGCCGCCGGCCAGACCGCGACGGAGACCTTCACTGTCCACATCAACGACGGGCATGGCGGCACAGTCGATCAGCAGATCACCGTGACCGTGACCGGGACCAACGATGTGCCGGTGATTGGTGGTGTGGCCGGTGGTGCGGTGACCGAGGATGCCTCGACGCCGAACCTGAGCACCAGTGGTGCGCTGACGATTTCCGATGTCGATGCGGGGCAGTCCAGTTTCACGGCCCAGGGTGGCACGGTCGGCAACCATGGCTACGGCAGCTTCACGCTCACGGCCGATGGCAACTGGACTTACACAGCCAATAACAGCCAAGCGGCAATCCAGCAGCTGGGCGCTGATCAGTCGCTCAACGACAGCTTTACGGCGGTGTCCTCTGACGGTACCGCCAGCCAGGTGGTCACGGTGACCATCACCGGGACCAACGATGTGCCGGTCATCGGCGGCGTGGCCAGTGGTGCGGTGACCGAGGATGCCTCGGCACCGAACCTGAGCACCAGCGGGGCGCTGACCATTGCCGATGTCGATGCGGGGCAGTCCAGCTTCGCGGTCCAGACCGGCACTACCGGTAGCAATGGCCATGGCAGCTTCACATTGGCAGCCGATGGCAATTGGACCTACACGGCCGACAACAGCCAAGTAGCGATCCAGCAACTTGGCGCTGGCCAGTCGATCAGCGAGAGCTTCACTGCAGTGTCGTCCGACGGTACCGCCAGCCAGGTCGTGACAGTGACCATCACCGGCACCAACGATGTGCCGGTCATCGGTGGCGTCGCCGGCGGCGCAGTGACCGAGGATGCCTCGGCGCCGAACCTGAGCACCAGCGGTGCGTTGACCATTGCCGATGTCGATGCCGGGCAGTCCAGCTTCGCGGTCCAGGCCGGCACCACCGGCAGCAATGGCCATGGCAGCTTCACGCTGGCAGCCGATGGCAATTGGACCTACACGGCCGACAACAGCCAAGCGGCGATCCAGCAACTTGGCGCCGGCCAGTCGATCAACGACAGCTTCACGGCAATGTCCTCCGACGGCACCGCCAGTCAGGTGGTGACAGTGACCATCACTGGCACCAACGATGTGCCCGTGATCGGTGGCGTCGCCACCGGTGCGGTGACCGAGGATGCCTCGGCGCCGAACCTGAGCACCAGCGGCGCGCTGACCATTGCCGATGTGGATGCAGGCCAATCCAGCTTCACGGCCCAGGCCGGGACAGTCGGCAGCAATGGCTATGGCAGCTTCACGCTGGCGGCGAACGGCAGCTGGGCCTACACCGCTGGCAACGGCCAAAGCGCGATCCAACAGCTGGGGGCAGGCCAGTCGATCAACGACAGCTTTACTGCCGTCTCCTCCGACGGCACCGCCAGTCAGGTAGTGACTGTCACCATCGCCGGCACCAACGACGTGCCAGTGATCGGTGGCGTGGCCAGCGGTGCGGTGACCGAGGATGCCTCGGCACCGAACCTGAGCACCAGCGGTGCGCTAACGATCGCGGATGCCGATGCGGGCCAGTCCAGCTTCGCGGCCCAGGCCGGGACAGTCGGCAGCAATGCTTACGGCAGCTTCACGCTCGCAACTGACGGCAGCTGGACCTACACCGCTGATAACGGCCAAGGCGCCATCCAGCAGCTCGGTACGGGCCAATCCATCAGCGACAGCTTCACGGCGATGTCCTCAGATGGCACCGCCAGCCAGGTGGTCACGGTGACCATCACCGGCACCAACGATGTGCCGGTCATCGGCGGCGTGGCCAGCGGCGCGGTGATCGAGGACGCCTCGGCACCGAACCTGAGCACCAGCGGCGCGCTGACCATTGCCGATGTCGATGCGGGCCAGTCCAGCTTCACGGCCCAGGCCGGGACAGTCGGGAGCAATGCTTACGGCAGCTTCGCGCTCGCGGCAGACGGCACCTGGACCTACACGGCCGACAACAGCCAAGCGGCGATCCAACAACTGGGGGCAGGCCAGTCGATCAACGACAGCTTCACTGCCGTCTCCTCAGATGGCACCGCCAGCCAGGTGGTCACGGTGACCATCACGGGCACCAACGATGTGCCTGTGATCGGCGGCGTCGCCAGTGGCGCAGTGAGCGAGGACGCCTCGGCCCCGAACCTGAGCACCAGCGGCGCGCTGACCATTGCCGATGTCGATGCGGGCCAGTCCAGCTTCACGGCCCAGGCCGGCACCGCCGGCAGCAATGGCTACGGCAGCTTCAGCTTGTTGACCGACGGTAGCTGGACCTACACGGCGGACAACGGCCAAAGCGCGATCCAACAACTGGGGGCAGGCCAATCCATCAGTGACAGCTTCACAGCCGTCTCTTTCGACGGCACTGCCAGTCAGGTAGTGACCATCACCATCACCGGCACCAACGACGTGCCGGTCATCGGTGGCGTGGCCAGCGGCGCAGTGACCGAGGATGCGTCGGCGCCGAACCTGGGCACCAGCGGTGCGCTGACGATCGCGGATGTCGATGCAGGCCAGTCCAGCTTCGCGGCCCAGGCTGGCACCACCGGCAGCAACGGCCATGGCAGCTTCACGCTGACGGCCGGCGGCAACTGGACTTACACGGCGGACAACAGCCAAGCCGCGATCCAGCAGCTGGGTGCGGGCCAATCCATCAGCGACAGCTTCACGGCGATGTCCTCAGATGGCACCGCCAGCCAGGTAGTTACGGTGACCATCACCGGCACCAACGATGTGCCGGTCATCGGTGGTGTGGCCAGTGGCGCAGTGACCGAGGATGCGTCGGCACCGAACCTGAGCACCAGTGGTGCGCTGACCATTGCCGATGTCGATGCGGGCCAGTCCAGCTTCACGGCCCAGGCCGGCACCGCCGGCAGCAATGGCTACGGCAGCTTCAGCTTGTTGGCCGACGGCAGCTGGACCTACACGGCGGACAACGGCCAAAGCGCGATCCAACAACTGGGGGCAGGCCAATCCATCAGTGACAGCTTCACAGCCGTCTCTTTCGACGGCACTGCCAGTCAGGTAGTGACCATCACCATCACCGGCACCAACGACGTGCCGGTCATCGGTGGCGTGGCCAGCGGCGCAGTGACCGAGGATGCGTCGGCGCCGAACCTGAGCACCAGCGGTGCGCTGACCATTGCTGACGTTGATGCAAGCCAGTCCAGCTTCGCGGCCCAGGCCGGGACAGTCGGGAGCAATGCTTACGGCAGCTTCACGCTCGCGGCAGACGGCAGCTGGACCTACACCGCTGACAACGGCCAAGGCGCTATCCAGCAGCTTGGTGCGGGTCAATCGATCAACGACAGCTTCACTGCCGTCTCGTCCGACGGTACCGCCAGCCAAGTGGTGACAGTGACCATCACTGGCACCAACGATGTGCCGGTCATCGGCGGCGTGGCCGGTGGTGCGGTGACCGAGGACGCCTCGGCACCGAACCTGAGCACCAGCGGGGCGCTGACGATCGCCGATGTCGATGCGGGCCAGTCCAGCTTCACGGCCCAGGCCGGGACAGTCGGCAGCAATGCTTACGGCAGCTTCACGCTCGCAACCGACGGCAGCTGGACCTACACGGCCGACAACGGCCAAGGCGCCATCCAGCAGCTCGGTGTGGGCCAATCCATCAGCGACAGCTTCACGGCGGTGTCCTCCGATGGCACCGCCAACCAGGTGGTGACCGTCACCATCACCGGCACCAACGATGTCCCTGTGATCGATGGCGTGGCCAGCGGCGCAGTGAGCGAGGATGCCTCGGCGCCGAACCTGAGCACCAGTGGTGCGCTGACGATCGCCGATGTCGACCAGGGCCAGTCCAGCTTCGCTTCCCAGGGGAGCACCGCCGGCAGCAACGGCTACGGCAGCTTCACGCTCGCCACCGACGGCAGCTGGACCTACACGGCGGACAACAGTCAAACGGCGATTCAGCAGCTGGGCGCCGGACAATCGATCAACGACAGCTTCACGGCGGTGTCCTCCGATGGCACCGCCAGCCAAGTGGTCACGGTGACCATCACCGGGACCAACGACGTGCCGGTCATCGGTGGCGTCGCCAGCGGTGCGGTGACCGAGGATGCTTCAGCGCCGAACCTGAGCACCAGTGGTGCGTTGACGATCGCCGATGTCGACCAGGGCCAATCCAACTTCGCTTCCCAGGGGAGCGCTGTCGGCAGCAACGGCTACGGCAGCTTCACGCTGGCGGCCGGCGGCAACTGGACTTACACGGCGGACAACAGTCAAGCCGCGATCCAACAGCTGGGGGCAGGCCAATCCATCAACGACAGCTTCACAGCAGTCTCGTCCGACGGTACCGCCAGCCAGATAGTGACCGTCACCATCACCGGCACCAACGATGTGCCGGTCATCGGTGGCGTGGCCAGCGGTGCGGTGCAGGAAGACGTTGCGGTGGCGGGCGGCAACCTCGCGACTGGCGGCGTGCTGACGATCGCCGATGTCGATGCGGGCGAGTCGAACTTCGCGCCTCAGGCGAGCACCGCCGGCAGCAACGGCCACGGCAGCTTCACGCTGACGGCCGAGGGCAACTGGACTTACGCGGCCGACAACAGCCAAGTAGCGATCCAACAGCTGGGCGCAGGCCAATCGATCAACGACAGCTTCACGGCGGTGTCCTCAGACGGTACCGCGAGTCAGCTAGTGACTGTCACCATCACCGGCACCAACGATGTGCCGGTGATCGGCGGCGTGGCCAGCGGCGCAGTGACCGAGGATGCCTCGTCGCCGAACCTGAGCACCAGTGGCGCGCTGACGATCGCCGATGTCGACCAGGGCCAGTCCAGCTTTGCGTCCCAGGCCGGTACAGTCGGCAGCAATGGCTACGGCAGCTTCACGCTGGCGGCCAACGGCAGCTGGAGCTACACAGCCAACAACAGCCAAGCGGCGATCCAGCAGCTGGGCGCCGGCCAGTCGATCAACGACAGCTTCACGGCGGTGTCCTCCGACGGCACCGCCAGCCGGGTGGTGACTGTAACCATCACCGGCACCAACGACGTGCCGGTCATCGGTGGCGTCTCCAGCGGCGCAGTGACCGAGGATGCCTCGGCGCCGAATCTGAGCACCAGCGGCGCGCTGACCATTGCCGATGTCGATGCGGGCCAGTCCAGCTTCGCGGCCCAGGCTGGCACCACCGGCAGCAACGGCTACGGCAGCTTCACGCTCGCGGCCGGCGGCAACTGGACTTACACGGCCAACGACAGCCAAGCCGCGATCCAGCAACTGGGCGCCGGCCAATCGCTCAGCGACAGCTTCACGGCGGTGTCCTCAGACGGTACCGCCAGCCGGGTGGTGACTGTGACCATCGCCGGCGCAAACGATGCGCCGGTGCTGAGCGCTGCCGCGACACCGGTCCTGGCATCGGTCAACGCGGGTGCAGGCGCACCGATCGGGGCCGTCGGTACGCTCGTGTCCAGCCTGGTGAATCCGAACCCACCGGCCGGCGGGCTCGACAACGTGGGCGACGCGGACAACGGCGCCATCACCGGCATCGCATTGACGGGCGCGAATGCTACCAATGGAAGCTGGTGGTACTCCACCAATGGCGGCGCCAACTGGACGGCGCTGGGTGCGGTGTCGAACTCGTCCGCACTGCTGTTGGCGGCGGACGCCAACACGCGCGTCTACTTCCAGGCCAGCTCGACCTTCAGCGGGACCGTTAGCGATGCCATCACCTTCCGTGCCTGGGACCAGACGAGCGGCGCGGCTGGCACCACGGTGAGCACCGTGACGAATGGAGGCAGCTCCGCGTTCTCGAGCGCCACCGACACGGCGAGCATCACCGTCACCGTCGCCGTGGGGAACGAGAACCCGGTCGGCATGGCCGACAGGATCATTGTCTCGAACAGCACGCTCGTCACGCTGTCGGTGAACTCGCTGCTCGGCAACGACACCGACATCGACGGTCTCGCGTTGACGATCACCAGCGTCGGCAGCGCGGTCGGGATTTCCGGCCTGACCCTGGATGCCGCCAATGGCACGATCAGCTTCATGAGCGGCAGCACGACCGGCGCCACGGCGGGCAGCTTCCAGTACACCGTGTCGGACGGCGCCGGGGGCACCGCGACGGCAACGGCGACGATCGACATCAGAGCCGTGTCTGCCGGGAACACCGGCGAGACGATCGACCTGAGCACCGCCGGTGCGTACCAGGCCTCGTTCATCGACGGGCGCGGCGGCGCCGACACTCTGACGGGCGGTGCGGCCGGCGACGTTTTCATCGGTGGGACCGGCAACTCAACCGATACGCTGGTTGGCTCGGCCGGCAACGACCTCCTGATCGGCGGCGACGGCAACGACAGGCTGTCCGGCGACGCTGGCAACGACGTGCTGCGCGGTGGCATCGGCAACGATGACGAGATGGACGGCGGCGCCGGCAACGAGGACCTGCTCGACTTCTCGGACGGGACCGTGGCGGTCAATTTCACGCTGGTTCAGAGTACGGCATCGACCAGCATCGCCAACGGCACGGCCGGGCTCGGCAACAACGACAGCTACCAGAACATCGAAGGCGTGATCGGAACGGACCTGGCCGACACCCTCACGGGCAGCGCATCCAGCGACATCATCCGCGGCGGCAAGGGCAACGACACGCTCGACGGCGCTGCCGGCAACGCAGACCTGATCGACTTCTCCGACGGCACCGCCGGCCTCACGTTCACGCTGGCGCAAAACAGCAGCGCCACAAGCTTCGATGCCAGCGCCGCCGGGCTCGGCACCGACAGCTACAGGAACTTCGAGGGCGTCATTGGCACGGCCTTCGCCGACACGATCACCGGGTCGGCGTTCAACGACGTATTGCGCGGCGGCGGTGGCAACGATGTGATAAATGGCCTGGCCGGCGATGACCGCATCGCCGGCGGAACTGGCGCCGACATCCTCACCGGCGGCGCGGACAACGACACTTTCGTCTTCGATTCCGCACCCAACGCGGTGGACTCGATCACGGACTTCAACGCCTCGGGATCCGTGGCGAGCGGCGACCTGATCGAGCTCTCGCTCGGCACCTTCACGGCCCTATCGACGGCGAGCGGAAACACGCTCTCGGCGGCCGAGTTCGCATCGTTGAACGGCGGTGGCGCCGGAAACACGGTAGGCGCCGGCGTGCATGTGATCTACGACAGCGCAACGGGCAACCTGTACTACGACGCCGACGGCCAGGGCGTCGCCAACCGGACGCTGGTGGCAACGCTGACGCTGAGCAATCCGGCCGATACCTTCGACAACAACGACATCAAGGTCGGCCTCTGAGTCCCGCCTGCCGCCCGCCGACGCGGGCGGCGGCACCCGAGGGAAAAATCGCCATGCAGCCTCTTCTCCAGCTTCTCAAGCGGCCGCTTCTTTTTGTTGCGGGCTTCTCCTTCGTGGTGAACCTGCTGCTGCTCGCCCCGGCGCTCTTCATGCTGCAGGTGTTCGACCGCGTGCTCACGAGCCAAAGCCAGGAGACGCTGCTGGTGCTGTTGCTCGGGGTCGCCGTGGCGCTCGGCCTGATGCTGATGCTGGACTACCTGCGCAGCCGGCTGCAGGGTGTCGCGGGCAATCTGATCGCGGAGCAGCTCTCTCCGGCGGTGGCCAAGGCCATGCTGGCCCACGCGGCGCGCCGCGCCGAGCGCGCGCCCTCCGAAGGCCTGCGCGACGTCGCGGCGCTGCGCAGCCTGTTCTCCGCGCAGGGGCTGCTGGCCCTGTTCGACACGCCCTGGGCCTTCGTCTATGTCGCCGTCATCTGGCTGGCGCATCCGGTGCTGGGCATGGCCGCCGCTGCCGCGTCGGTACTGATGCTGGTCCTTGCCGTCGTGAATGACCGCCTCACGCGCCGCGACATCGAAGCGCTGCAGAAGGAAGCGGCCACGGCCACGCGCTACCTCGAATCCGCGATGCACAACGCGGAGCTGGCGCAGTCTCTGGGGATGGGAGAGGCGCTGATCGGGCGCTGGCGGCATCTCAACGCCGGCGTCACTGCGCTGCAAGGCCCGACCGCGCGCAAGTCGGTGGCGATGGCGGCGCTCACGCGCGCCACGCGCCAGGCGGTGCAGGTCCTGCTGCAGGCACTGGGCGCTTATCTCGTCATCACGGGCGAAGGCACGCCGGGCATCCTGGTGGCCTGCACCATCCTGCTCGGCAGGGCGCTGGCGCCCGTGGAGCAAGTGGTGGGGAGCTGGCGCGTGCTGGCCGAAGGACGACTGGCCTTCGCACGCCTGTCCGAGCTGCTGGGCGCGACCGCGCGCCAGCCGGAACGCATGACGCTGCCGGCGCCGGCCGGCCGCCTGCACGCGCAGGACCTGATGTTCCGGCCGCCGAAGGGCGAGCGGATGATTCTTGCCGGCGTATCGCTGAGCCTGGAGCCCGGCGAGTCGCTGGCCATCACCGGTCCCAGCGGTGCCGGCAAGTCGACCCTGGTGCGCCTGCTGACCGGCCTGTGGAAGCCCCATGCAGGGGTCGTGCGGCTGGACGATGTCGACATCGCGCAATGGTCGCGCGCGGAGCTCGGCCCCTGGCTCGGCTATGTGCCGCAGGACGTCGAGCTGTTCGTCGGCACCGTCGCCGACAACATCGCGCGGCTGGGCGAGGTCGACCCGGACAAGGTCGTGCAGGCGGCGCAGCGCGCCGGCGTGCATGCGCTGATCCTGGGATTGCCCGAGGGCTACGACACCGTCATCGACAGCATGGGCGTGATGCTCTCGCCGGGCCAGCGCCAGCGCATCGCACTGGCACGCGCGCTCTATGGCGACCCCAGGCTGCTGGTGCTGGACGAGCCCAACTCCAACCTGGACGGGGCCGGTGAACTGGCGCTGGGGGAGGCCCTGAAGGCGCTGCGCGGGCAGGTCACCGTGATCGTCGTCACGCACCGCAGCGCGCTGGTGCAGCACATGGACAAGCTGCTGGTGCTGGAAGCCGGTCGCGTCAAGCAGTACGGACCGGCGGCGGAGGTGATGCAGACGATCAGGCGTGCCGGCCAGAACGCGGGCGGCGCCCAGGTGGTCATGATGCCGGCGCGTCCGGCGGAGAAGGTGTCATGAACCCCGCCATGAACCACGCGGCCCATGCGATCGCGGCCAACGATCCCCTGGCGCTGCACATGCGCGAAGCGCGTCGCCTGACGCATTGGGGCGTGGCCGTGCTGTTCTGTGGACTGCTGCCGGCGGCGGCCTGGCTGGGCTTCGCGCCGCTGTCGTCCGCCGTGGTGGCGCAGGCCCATGTGAAGGTCGACCTGAACCGGCGCCCGGTGCAGCACGCCGAAGGCGGCATCGTGCGCGAGGTCCTGGTGCGCGACGGACAGCGCGTGCGGCAGGGGGAGACTCTGCTGGTGCTGGGCGACGTTTCGGTGGATGCGGACAGGAACCGGCTGGACCATCGCGTCAAGACCGAGCGCGCGAGCCTCGCGCGGCTCGACGCCGAGCAGGGCATGGCGCGCGCGATCACCTTCCCGCCGGACGTGATCGCGACCGCGGCAACGGACCCGCGCCTGGCCGGCCAGATGGCCAAGGAGCGCGCGCTGTTCGAGGCGCGGCGCGATGCGCTGTCGGGACAGACGGGCCTGCTGCGTTCGCAGCGGCAGAAGGTGGCCGAGGAGATCGTCGCGCTGCGGGCCCAGATCGTGCAGGCGAGCGAGTCGATCAAATTCCAGAAGAGCGATCTCGAGACCAACCGCAAGCTGCTCAAGGACGGCTTCATCTCGGCCACGCGCATCGCCCAGCTCGAAGGCACCGTGGCCGACTACGGCGTGAAGATCGAGGAGCGGCGTGCGGAGCTGGCGCGCGCCGAGCAGCGTGCGGTCGATGCCGATCTGCGCATCCGCTCGCTGGAGAGCGACTACCGCCAGCAGGCGAGCGACCAGCTCAAGGCCACGGCGGCGCGGCTGGCCGAGATCGAGCAGGAGCAGCGCAAGTCGGTCGATGCCTCGGCGCGCCAGGTGATCACGGCGCCGGCCAGCGGCGAGATCATCGACCTGAAGTATTCGACGCCCGGCGCGGTGATCCCGCCGCGCGAGACGATCGCCGACATCGTGCCGGACGATACCCGCCTGGTGACCGATGCGCGCGTCCGTCCCGAGGACATCGGCCGGGTCCACCGCGGCCAGCCGGCCGACATCCGCTTCACGGCCTTCAAGTACCGCACGACGCAGCTGGTGCACGGCAAGGTGGTCTACGTGTCGGGCGACCGCCTGCTCGACCGCGCGACCGGCGCCCCCTACTACTCGGTGCTGGTCGAGGCCGATCCGGCGTCGTTGGCGACGGCAGGAGACCTGAAGCTGCAGGCCGGCATGCCGGCCGAGATCTACCTCCAGGGGGAGGAGCGCACCGCACTCCAGTATCTGGTGGAGCCGATCACCCAGGTGCTGCGCCGCGCCGCGCGCGAGCGCTGAGAAGGTGTGAATGAACCTGCTGCGCACCCCGATCTCGCATCTGCGGTCCTCTGGCCAGAAGGCCGCCTACCCCTTGCCCGCCTTGCGCCGCCCCTGCCCCGCACGCGCAGGCGCCTCATCCACGATGAGCTGGGCTTCCACGTCCTTCCACAGCTGGTCGCGCCGCGCCAGCGCCTGCGATACAGCCGCGTGCCGCAGCTGCGCCACGGCGGACACCAGGGCATTGCAAAGGAAGAAGGCCGCCGTGTAGGAGTCGAACGGCGATGCGTTCGACGTGCGCACCTGCACCCGGTGGTGCGCCAGCGCGGCCAGCGGCGCGGCGGGGCTGTCGGTGATGGCCAGCACCTGCGCGCCCGCTTCGCGAAAGCGCTGCGCCACCTTCACCGGCCCGCTGGCGTAGCGGCGGATGCTGAAGGCCAGCAAGGCGTCTTCGGGCTGGATCCACAGCAGCTGGTCGGTGGCGGCCACCGCGCCCGCGCCCAGTTCGTGCACCCCGGGTCGGCACATGTTGAGGTGCAGGGCCAGCCAGGCCGCCACGGGCGCGCTGTTGATCTGCGCCAACACGAAGAGCCGCCCCTTGCCCTTGGCGATGCGCGTGGCCATGGCCTCGAACGCCGCCATGTCAAGGCCGTCACGCGTGGCGGTGATGTTGTGCTGGTCGTGCAGCAGGGCGTCGTCCACGCACTGCTGCAGGCTGCGCTGCGTGCCGATGGTCACGGGGGCGCGCTGCCCGGCCGTTTGCAGCAGCGCGGTGACTTCCGCCCGCGCTTCGCGCTGCGCCTCGGCGTAGCTCGCATAGCCCAGCTTGGCGAACAGCCGCACCACGGTGGAGGCGCTGGTGCCGTTGTGCGCGGCCAGGGCGGTGGCTGATTCCAGCAAGGCGTGCGGATAGTCGCGCCCCAGCGCCTCGGCCAGCGCGCGTTCGCTGGCCGTCAGCTCGCCGCCCTGGCGGGCCAGCCGCTCGGTGAGCGAGCCGGCCGATTCTTGCAATGATGATTTCATTGATGTCTCTTTTGTGAAAAAAGCATTGCAAACACTGGCAACGCGTGCAACACTGCGGCCCAAATTTCGCCCCGGCCCGCGGGGTTCACCGAAGGAAAAAGATGCAGGATACCCTTGAAGATAGCCGCTCGCAGGTGCGGGCCCGCATCCTGGACTGGCTGGCCGGCCAGGGGCAGGCCATGCAAGACCTGTTGCAGAAAGTGGTCGACATCGACAGCGGCAGCCGCAACGAAGCCGGCGTGACCGCCGTGGCCACGGCACTGCGCGAGCGGCTGGAGGCCGCCGGCGTGGACGTGCAGTTCGAGCCCGTGCCCGGCTATGGCGTGCTGCTGCACGCGCAGGTGCCCGGGCCGGCCAAGGGCGCGCCCATCCTGCTCATGGGGCACATGGACACCGTGTACCCGGCGGGCACCGCGGCGCGCCGGCCCTTCCGCGTGGAAGGCGGGCGCGCCTACGGTCCCGGCGTGGCCGACATGAAGTCGGGCCTGGTGATGAACGTGTTCGTGGCCGAGGCCTTCGCGCGCTGCGGCGGGCTCGAGGCGCCGCTGCAGCTGTTCTTCTCGTGCGACGAAGAGATCGGCTCGGCCGCCACGCGCGAGCGCATCATGGCCAAGGCGCGCGGCGCGCGGGCGGTGCTCAACGCCGAACCGGGCCGCGTCAGCGGC
Organism: Variovorax paradoxus; assembly: GCF_018614875.1. Classification (GTDB taxonomy): domain Bacteria; phylum Pseudomonadota; class Gammaproteobacteria; order Burkholderiales; family Burkholderiaceae_C; genus Variovorax; species Variovorax paradoxus_I. Next base: position 114,632 of record NZ_JAGGNW010000010.1, read on the forward strand.
AACCTCGTGACCAGCCGCAAGGGCTCGATGGTGGTGGAGTTCGAGGTCGAAGGCGTCGCCGCCCATGCGGGCATCAACCATGCGGCCGGCGCCAGTGCCATCGAGGCGCTGGCCCGCAAGATCCTGGCGCTGCATGCCCTGACCGACCCGGCCACGGGCATCACCGCCAACGTGGGCGTGGTGCACGGCGGCATCGTGCCCAACATGGTGGCGCCGCATGCCAAGGCCGAGCTGGACATGCGCTTCACTTCGGAAACCGATCCGGAGGAACTGCTCGCCAAGGTGCGCGCCATCGTCGAGGAAGAGTCCGTGCCGCGTACCAAGGGTCGCATTGCGGAAACACGCCGCACCCTGCCCATGAAGCCCACGCCCGACGAGCTGCTGGCGCTCTATCAGCGCGGTGCCAGGGCCCTGGGCTTCGAGGTGCAGGGAGAGTTCACCGGCGGCGCGGCCGACAGCGGCCTGACCGCCTCGGTGGGCGCGCCCACGCTGTGCGGCACCGGCCCCGTGGGCGGACACGCGCACACCGAGCGCGAGTACTGCGAGCTCGCCACCTTCGTGCCGCGCGCCCAGGCCGTGGCGCTGGCCATCCTGGACCACCCCTGATTTTCGAGAGCAGACGCCATGCATCCCACACAACCCACCCGCCGCCACATCCTCAACGCCGGCCTGGGGCTCGGCCTTGCGGGCCTCGCCCCATTGGCGGCGCGCGCCGACGACAAGTACCCCTCGCGCCCCATCACGCTCGTGGTGCCGTTCCCTCCGGGCGGGTCGGTGGACATCATGGCGCGCCAGTATTCCGAGCCGCTGTCGAGCGTGCTGGGCGTGCCCATCGTGGTGGAGAACCGCGCCGGCGCGGGCGGCTCGGTGGCGTCGCAGATGGTGGCGCGCGCCAGGCCCGACGGCTACACGCTGGTGGTGTCGTCGCAGAGCAGCCACCTGGCCAACCCGCTCACCCAGCCCAAGGTGGGCTACGACCCCATCAAGGATTTCGAGAACATCGCCATCCTGGGCCGCCAGCCCAATGCGCTGGTGGTGCATTCGAGCCTGCCCATCAAGACCTTCAAGGAGTTCATCGACTACGCGAAGAAGAACCCCGGCAAGCTCAACTACGGCAGCGGCGGCGTGGGCAGCATGGGCCAGCTCAACGTGGAGATGCTCAAGGCCGCCACGGGCGTGTTCACCACCCACATCCCCTACCGCGGCGGCACGCCGCTGATCACGGCCGTGCTGGCCAACGAGGTGCAGTTCATCCTCGACAACCTGGTCATCATGCTGCCGCACATCCAGGCGGGCAAGGTGCGCGCCCTGGCGGTGGCGGCCGACAAGCGCCTGCCGCAGCTGCCCGACGTGCCCACCATGGCCGAAGTGGGCTACCCACAGCTCAACCTCACCTCGTGGACGGGGCTGGCCGCTCCGGGCGGCACGCCGGATGCCGTCGTGCAGACGCTCTACAAGGCCGTGCGTCAGGCCGCCACGTCGCCGGCCATGCTGGCCAGCCTCAAGGACCGCGGCGTGATCGCGCCCGAGGAGATGCCGCCCGCCGGCTTCGAGAAGATGATGTCCGAGCGCCTCGTGACGTTTGGCGAGGTGGTGCGCAAGGCGGGGATCACTGCCGAATAGCGAACCCCCGCCGCCATTCGGCGCGTGGAGCGCGTCACTGCGATGCCGAGGCCTTCAGGTCCATCGAGGCGCGAAGCTTGCCGTGGATGTATTCGCCCGCGATCACCGGCTCGAAGCGGGCCGGATGGGCCGCATCGCAACAGGAGGGCAGGCATTCGACGCTCGTGCTTTCCTCCGGGCCGGTGAACGCCACCATCGACAGGCGCTGCGTGGAGCCGGTCAGGCCGCGCGGCGGATTGCTGACGCGGTGCAGGGTCGATCGCCACCGGCCGTTGGTCCAGCGCTGCATGAGGTCGCCGACGTTGATCACGAAGCTGTCCGCAATCACCGGCACATCCTGCCAGCGGCCCTGAAGATCGCAGACCTCCAGCCCGCCCGGCGCATTGTCCTGGCGCAGGATGGTGAGCCCGCCGTAGTCGTGGTGCGCGCCATAGCGCAGCTGGCCCGGCCGCGGCTCGACCGGCTGGTCCGGATAGTTGACGAAGCGAAGCGTGAGCGCGGGTTCCCGAAAGCAGGGATCGAACCAGTCTTCGGGCAAGTCGAGCGCAAGCGCCGACATGCGCATGAGCCGGCCGCAAAGGCCATGGATGGCGTCGAACCAGGCGTTGATGCCCTGGTCGAACCCCGGCGGCTCGCCGGGCCACAGATTGCGCTGGCCCCGGCCGTCCCGTTCGCGCTGCAGGGACGCGAAGACGAGCGCTTCGCAAAGGTCCGGCGGCGTCTCGCCATCCAGCGTGGCAGCCACGCTTTCGATGCCCATCGGCAGGTAGCCGCGGCCCTTGACTTTCTCGGGCGGCATCAGTTGCGACTTGTGGTCGAGCGGCAACGCGAAGAATGCCTTTGCCTGCGCGTAGACCTGGTCCGCCAGGCGCGCGGAAACGCCATGGTTGACGATCGCCGCAAAGCCGGTCTCCTCGAATGCCCTGCCGAACCGCCGGGCGGTTTCGAGCCGCGTGGCGGCGTCCCCGCTCATGAACGGGGCCATGTCGATCAGGGGCACCGACGCGGTGCCGTGCCGGGCTTCCTGCATCATTGCCAGGCCGCCTTGGCGTTGCTGAACCGAAGCGTGTAGGCGGCCTTGTAGTCGAGGCTCGCAGGGTAGATGCCGGCCGCCGACATGGTGTCGAAGAAGCGCTTCCAGCGCGCATCCGACATGGCGCCGGCGCCGGACTGCAGCGCATCGCCATGCTTCACCATCGCCAGCTCCTTCATCTGCTTCATCTTGAAGTGGAAGAGCGCGACGTCGTGCTTCGGGTCCGCGGCGACCACTGCGTTCAAGGCGGGCGCGTAGTCGCCATCGATGCATTGCTGCCACCCGGCGCGGGTCGCCTCGACGAATGCGGCAACCGCCTTTTCGTTCGCGGCAATGTAGCGGTCCATCGCGAAAATCGTCGATGCGTAGTTCTCGTAGCCGTAGTCGGCCAGCAAAATCGAGACAGGCGGCTTCGGCAGCGCCTTGCCAAGCAGCATGGCGTCTTCCGTGATGTAGCCCTGCTGAACCGCCTTTGCATCGGCCAGGAACGGCGCCGGCGAATACGCGTAGGGGCGCAGCTGGCTGTCGCTGAAACCGTGCTTCTGCTTGAGGAAAGCCCAGAACTCCGCCTGCGAGAACTTGGCGACCATGAGCGGGCGGCCCTTCAGGTCGGCCAGCGTCTTCACGCCCTGGTCCGCGTGCGCGACCAGCGTCTGCGGGTCCTTTTGCAGAAAGGCGGCAATGGTGCGCGCGGGAATGCCGCGCGCAGCCATGTTGAGCGTGGTGAAGCTCGAACCCATGCCAAGGTCCAGCTCGCCCGCAGCCACCAGCAGCGGGACATTCCGGTCGGGGCTGCCGCCGATCAGCTCCACTTCGAGGCCGGCCTTCCTGTACAGCCCGGCCGCTTGCGCCTGGAACCAGCCGCAATGCTCGGCCTGCGGATACCAATTCAAGCCGAACCGGAGTTTTTCGGCGCCGTGCGCGGGCGCACCGATGGCCGCGATGAGCGACAGGAAAAGGCTCCAGCGCCAGAGCAGCATGGAGCGGCCGGTGAAGAATTTCATGTGTTCGTCCCTGTGGATGTGTTGCTTCTACTCCGCGTCGATGTGGCGAGCAGAATCTGTGCCAGTAGGTGGCGTCCTGGCTCTTCCCGGTTCGCTCGCATGCGCACCGCGCCATCGAAAGCAGGCCTCGCGCACCTCATCGACCAGCGCCGCCACCGGCTCCGGCGCCGCGCTCCCTTCGGCGCGCTGGATCACGAAGCGCGCGGGCGGCAGCGGCGGCAGGAAGCTGCCGGGCGGAATGGAGCGCAGGAGGGGCGGCATGCCGGAGGGCGTCAGCACGGTGATGGCCAGCCCGGCGGTCGCGGCGGCCACCAATGCGCCGGAACTCTGCGCGGTCAGCACGATCTGCCAGTTCGTCGTTCCGTGGCCAGCCAGCGATGCCAGCGCGGCTTCGCGGAACGGGCAGGGCTCCGACAGAAACGCGAGCGGGGCGGGTGCGTCAGGGTCGAGCAGCGCCCGTTCCGAAAAAGCCCAGACCAGCGGCTCCATCCAGAGCGTTTCGGTGTCGCTTCCGGCGTCGCAGACCGTTCCGACCATCAGGTCCAGCGAGCGCTGCCGCACCTGCCTGGCCAGCACCGTGCTGATGCCGCAGGTGACTTCCACATGCACATCCGGCCTGCGCTGGCGAAAGCCCGCGAGCGCGGCGAACAGCCATTCGCTGGAAAACCCCTCCGAGCATCCGAGGCGCAGCGTGGCCGGCGCATGGCGGGGCGCCGCGAGCCTGGAAACCGCCTGCTGCTGCAGCTCGAGGATGCTCCTGGCATAGCTCAGCAGCACGCTGCCCTGGGCCGTGAGCTGCAGCGAGCGGGTGGTGCGGTCGAAGACGCGGCAGCCCAGCTGCTCTTCCAGCCGCCGGATCTGCGCGCTCACGGCCGATTGCGTCAGGTGCATGGCTTCGGCCGCGCGGGTCACGCTGCCGTGGTCGGCCACCGAGACGAAAGCGCGCAGCTGTTGCGAATCGAGCATGGATTTCAGTGAGATTCGTTCTGAATCTATGCAAATTATGTTGCTTGTGTGCATTGTGCCCGGTGCCTAGCCTTGGCGGACCCGAACCACTACCCCCTGTATGCCATGAAAGAACTCCTGTACATCGAGACCTCGCCAAGGAAGACGCGTTCCGCCAGCATCGAAGTGGCCGGCGCCTTCATCGACGAAGTGATGCGCGTCCACCCGGCGTGCCGCGTCACCACCCTGAACCCCTGGACGATGCAGCTCCCGGAGCTCTCGCAGGACATGCTCGACGCCAAGTACGCCGGCATCAACGGCGTGCCGCTCACCGCCGCCCAGCAGACGGCCTGGGACGAGGTCCGGCGCATCGCTGCGCCTTTCCACGCCGCCGACCACATCGTGCTGGCGATGCCGCTGTGGAACTTCGGCATTCCCTACAAGCTGAAGCACCTGATCGACGTGGTGTCGCACAAGGACGTGTTGTTCCGCTTCGACGCCTCGGGCCTGTCCGGCATGCTCCAGACCCGGCTGGCGACGGTGGTGTGCGCGAGGGGCCTGGACTACCCCGTGGGCAAGGACGGCTCCGCGCACGCGCTCGACTTTCAGCTGCCCTACATCGAGACCTGGCTGCGCTTCATCGGCGTGCGCGAGGTGCGCTCGGTCGTCGTCGAAAAGACGCTGATGGGTCCGGACGTCGACGCCGCTGCAAGGGCCGAGGCCAGGCGCCGGGCGGCCGAGCTTGCCGAGGGGCTCTGAGGGATTCTGAGCGGCCGGTTGCAGGGGTCTGCGGAGCCTGACACCATGGCTGCATGACCACCTACCAACTTCACTACTGGCCCACCATCCAGGGCCGCGGCGAATTCGTGCGGCTCGCGCTCGAGGCGGCCGGTGCGGACTATGTCGACGTGGCGCGGCTGCCCGAGTCCAAGGGCGGCGGTGAGTCCGCACTGGGCGACCGGCTCGACGACCCGGACATCGTCCGTCCGTCCTTCGCGCCGCCGTTCCTGATCGACGGCGACATCGTCGTGGGGCAAACCGCGGCCATCCTGCTGTACCTCGGGCCGCGGCTCGGCCTGGCGGGCGTCGGCGAATCCGACGGCCTGTGGACGCACCAGCTGCAGCTCACCATCGCCGACGTGGTGGCGGAGGCGCACGACACGCACCATCCGATCTCCACCGGCGCCTACTACGAGGAACAGCGCGATGCGGCCGTGCAGCGCGCGCGGGCCTTCCGCGAAGAGCGGATTCCCAAGTTCCTGGACTGGTTCGAACGGGTGCTGCAGCGCAATCCCGCGGGGCCGTCGCACCTCGTGGGCGATGTGCTGACCTACGCCGACCTGTCGCTGTTCCAGCTGGTGGACGGCCTGCGCTATGCGTTCCCGAAGGCCGCGGCCAGGGCGCTGGCCGCCACGCCGGCGGTCCAGGAACTGCACGACAACGTCAGGCGCCGCCAGCGCGTGCACGACTACCTGCAAAGCCCGCGCCGCATCGCGTTCAACGAGGACGGGATCTTCCGGCGCTATGCGGAGCTGGATGGCTAAAGTTATTCGGCGTCTGCTGCACCGGCCTCGTTGCGAATGCGCAGCGCCGTCTCATACAGCGCATTGCGCGGCGCCCCGCTGATCTCGGCCGCAAGCCGCACCGCGGTCTTCACCGGCAGTTCGGCCAGCAGCAGGCGCAGCACGCGTTCGCCTTCGGCGCCGTCGTCGGTGGCCGCTGCGGCCACCGGATGCAGCACCAGCGCGAATTCGCCGCGCGTGCGGTCGCGGCCGGCTGCGAACCAGCCCGGCAGTTCTGCGGCGGCGACGGTCGCGATCTCTTCGAACTGCTTGGTGAGCTCACGGCCGACAGTGATGCGGCGCTCGCCCAGCGTCGCAAGCGCGCGCGCCACGGCCTCGATGCGGTGCGGCGCTTCCAGCAGCACCACCGCGCGCCGTTCCTGCGCCAGCGCCTGCACGACCGCGTCGCGCTCGCCGGCCTTCGTCGGCAGAAAGCCCGCGAACACGAAGGCGCTGCTCTCGTCGCCCGCCGCCACGAGGCCGGCGGCGCCGATCAGCGTGGTGACGCTGCTCGCGCCCGGCAGCGGCAGCACGCGCTGCCCCGCACCGCGCACCGCCGCGACCAGCCGCGCGCCGGGGTCGCTCACGCCGGGCGTGCCGGCGTCGCTCACGTAGGCGATGCGCTCGCCCTGCGCGAGCCGCGCGACCACGGCCTGCGCGGCCTCGGCCTCGTTGTGCTGGTGCACGGCCAGCAGCTGGGCGTTCGGCCGGTCGATGCCGTAGGCGCGCAGCAGGCTCTGGGTGTGGCGCGTGTCCTCGCAGGCGATAGCGTCCACCAGCTGCAGCACATGCAGCGCGCGCAGCGTGATGTCGGCCAGGTTGCCGATCGGCGTGGCCACCACGTACAGCGTGCCCTGCGGATAATGCTGTGCACCCGAGGCATCGCGCGCGGCCGCGAGGGCGCCGCCGAAGGAAGCGGGTGCTAGTGAAGCCAAGGGGTTTCTCCGTAGGAACAAAAAAGAAAGCCGGCAGGGAGCAAGCATGAAGACCATCACGACCAAGCATCGTGGCGATGCGGCGGAAGACGCCGCGCTCGACCACCTTCAATGCGCCGGCCTGGCGCTGGTTGCGCGCAATTATCGAACGCCCGGGCGCGGCGGCGGCGAGATCGACCTGATCATGCGCGATCCGCGCGACGCCACGCTGGTGTTCGTGGAGGTGCGCCAGCGCAGCAGCGGCACGCATGGCGGTGCCGGCGGCAGCATCACGGGCCTCAAGCAGCGGCGCATCGTGTTCGCGGCGCGCCACTATCTGAACGGCCTGCGCACCTTGCCGCCGTGCCGTTTCGACGTGGTGCTGATCGAGGAGCGCATCACCTGGCTGCAGGGCGCATTCGACGCGGGCGGGAACTGAAAGCGCGCCGCGGGCTCCACACACACATTCATCGCAAACGTCTTGTTTCATCGCCCCCCGGTATCATCGCGCCCCATGCTCGAGCAACGGATTCAGCAACACTTCATCGATAGCGCCGACCTCAAGTACCAGGCCGGCCCCATCCTCAGCAAACCCATTTCGCAGGCAATGCAGGCCATCCTGGCGTGCGTGACCAGCGGCGGCAAGGTGCTGGCCTGCGGTGCGGGCGTCTCGGGCCTGTTGGCGGCGCAGTTCGCGGCGCAATTCGTCGGCCGCTTCGAGCGCGAGCGCCCCGAGTTGGGCGCCATCGCGCTGCCCGGCGATGCCACCGACCCGACAGCCGACAGCGCCAATGCCATCGACGCCGACCGCTTCGCGCGCCAGGTGCGCGCGCTCGGCCAGGCCGGCGACGTGCTGCTTGCGCTCAGCGCCAGCGGGCAGTCCGCGGCCGTGCTGGCCGCGGTCGTGGCCGCGCACGAGCGCGACATGACGGTGGTCGCGCTGCTCGGCAACGCCAGCGCCGGCCAGCCGGCATCGCCCGGCGCGGGCAGCAGCGGAACCGGTGGCGCCATCGGACGCGCGCTGCGCGAAACGGATGTGCAGATCGGCGTGCCGCATGAACGTGCGGCGCGCATCCACGAAGTCCACCTGCTCGCACTGCACTGCCTGTGCGACGGCGTGGATGCCCAGCTACTCGGAGAACAGGAAGCTTCCACATGACAACCACACCGTTCCAGCGCCTCGCCATTGCTCTTGCCTCGGGGACCGTGCTGGTTGCCGGGCTTTCGGCCTGCGTGCCGCTCGTGGTCGGAGGGGCCGCGGCGGTGGGCATGGGCATGGTGGCGACCGACCGCCGCAGCTCCGGCGCCCAGCTCGACGACCAGGGCATCGAGCTGCGCGCGGCCGCCCGCGTGCGCGAAATCGCCAACGACAACATGTACGTGAGCGTCACCAGCTACAACCGCCAGGTGCTGCTGACGGGCGCCGTGGGCAGCGAGGCCGACCGCCGCCGCGTCGAGGACGTGGTGCAGCGCGTGGACAACGTGCGCTCGGTGGTCAACGAGGTCACCGTCGGCCAGTCCAGCACTTTCCAGGAACGCTCGAACGACGTGTTCATCAGCGGCAAGGTCAAGGCCTCGCTGCTCGACGCCAAGGACATCTTCGCCAATTCGTTCAAGGTGGTGACCGAGCGCGGCGTGGTCTACCTGATGGGCATCGCGACGCGCCGCGAAACCGACCGCGCGACGGACATCGCGCGCGGCGTCTCGGGCGTGCAGAAGGTGGTGCGCGTGGTCGAGGTCGTGAGCGAGGCCGAACTGGCCAGCCAGGCGCAGCGGGGCGGCACGGGGGCACCCGCGCCTGCATTTGCACCCGCACCCGCGCCGTCGTCGGCGCCCGGGCCTTCTTCTTCGTCGCGCGTGCCGCTGCCGCCGATGGAGCCGCTGCCACCGGCCCAGCCCGGCGGCCCGACGGCCACGCCGGTGCGCTGACCCCAAAAAGAAGGCCCGCTTTGCGCGGGCTTTCTTTTTACTTGAGCCGGATGATCAGGCTCGACGTATCCCAGCGCCGGCCGCCGGCCTGCTGCACGTCGGCATAGAACTGGTCGACCAGCGCCGTCACCGGCACGCGCGCGCCGTTGCGCTTGGCCTCGTCGAGCACCAGGCCCAGGTCCTTGCGCATCCAGTCGACGGCAAAGCCATAGTCGAACTTGCCGTCGATCATGGTCTTGCCGCGGTTGTCCATCTGCCAGCTCTGGGCGGCGCCCTTGCCGATCACGTCGAGCACCAGCTTCATGTCGAGGCCGGCGCGCTGGCCGAAGGCAATGGCTTCGGAGAGGCCCTGCACCAGGCCCGCGATGGCGATCTGGTTGACCATTTTTGCCAGCTGGCCGGCGCCGCTCGCGCCCAGCAGCGTGACGGCGCGCGAGAAGGCGGCCAGCACCGGCTTGACGCGTTCGAAGCTCGTCTTGTCGCCGCCGCACATCACGGTGAGCGCGCCGTTCTGCGCGCCGGCCTGGCCGCCGGACACCGGCGCGTCGATGAACTGCAGTCCGGCCGACGACGCCGCATTCGACAGTTCGCGCGCCACGTCGGCCGAAGCGGTGGTGTGGTCGACGAACACGCTGCCTTTCTTCATGCCCGCGAAGGCGCCGTTCGGGCCCAGCACCACGGCGCGCAGGTCGTCGTCGTTGCCCACGCAGCTGAACACGATGTCGGCGCCCGTTGCCGCTTCGCGCGGGGTTGTGGCATGGCGGCCGGGTGGGCCGAATTCGGCGACCCAGGCCTCGGCCTTGGCCGGCGTGCGGTTGTAGACCGTGACCTTGTGGCCGGCCTTGGCCAGGTGCCCGGCCATCGGGCTGCCCATGACGCCAAGGCCCAGGAAGGCCACCGTCCGGACGGGGGTGGATTCGTAGGTTCGGGGGTTGATGCTGCTCATGGGCGAGAGCTTAAAGCCATTGCGACGCCTGCGTCACGTGCAGATGGCGACGCATGAACCGCAAGCAGCTCATTCCAGCGCACCCGCGGAACCGGCTTTGCCGGGCCGCTGGGTGTGCCCCCCAGTGGGGGGAGGCGCCGAAGGCGCGTCGGGGGGCGTCTATACGATCGCGAAATGCTCCGTACCCGCGGAAAGATCCGTGCTGCGCGCGCGCTGGCTGTTGAGCTTGATCTGCAGCCGCAGGTCATTGGCCGAGTCGGCGTTGCGGATGGCGTCCTCGAAGGTGATCGAGTGGCTCTCGAACAGGTCGAACAGCGCCTGGTCGAAGGTCTGCATGCCCAGGTTGCGGCTCTTCTTCATGATCTCCTTGATCTCGCCCACTTCGCCCTTGAAGATCAGGTCGGAAATGAGCGGCGTGTTCAGCAGCACTTCCACCGCCGCCACGCGGCCCTGGCCGTCCTCGGTGGGCACCAGGCGCTGCGAGATCAGCGAGCGCAGGTTCAGCGACAGGTCCATCAGCAACTGGGCGCGGCGTTCCTCGGGGAAGAAGTTGATGATCCGGTCCAGCGCCTGGTTGGCGCTGTTGGCGTGCAGCGTGGCCATGCAGAGGTGGCCGGTTTCGGCAAAAGCCACCGCATGCTCCATGGTCTCGCGGTCGCGGATTTCGCCCATCAGGATCACGTCGGGCGCCTGGCGCAGCGTGTTCTTGAGCGCGGCTTCCCAGCTGTCGGTGTCGATGCCCACTTCGCGCTGCGTCACCACGCAGTTCTTGTGCGGATGCACGAACTCGACCGGGTCTTCCACCGTGACGATGTGGCCGTAGGAGTTCTCGTTGCGCCAGTCGACCATGGCCGCCAGCGTGGTCGACTTGCCCGAGCCCGTGGCGCCCACCAGGATGGTGAGGCCGCGCTTGGTCATCGACACGTCCTTCAGCACCTGCGGCATGCCCAGGCCGTCGATGGTCGGCAGCTTGGCCGGGATGGTCCGCAGCACCATGCCGACCTTGCCCTGCTGCACGAACGCGTTCACGCGGAAGCGGCCGATGCCGGTGGGCGAGATCGCGAAATTGCACTCCTTGGTGCGCTCGAACTCGGCCGTCTGGCGGTCGTTCATGACCGAGCGCGTGAGCGCCAGTGTGTGCTGCGCCCCCAGCGGCTGCTGCGACACCTTGGTGACCTTGCCGTCGACCTTGATCGCGGGCGGGAAGTCGGCGGTGATGAACAAGTCGCTGCCGCTGCGGCTCACCATGAGCTTGAGCAGGTCGTTGATGAACTGGCTGGCTTGATCGCGTTCCATATTGCGACTCCTGTTTCAGTGTGCCGAGGTCGTTGGACCAGCGCGGCGGTAAGAGGTTATTCCCATTCGTGAAACACCGCGGAACCGGCTTTGCCGGGCCGCTGGTGTTGCCCCCGGTAGGGGGTTGGCGTAGCGACACGAAGTGCGCGAAGACTGGGGGCGAGCCAAGTCACCCGGGGAAATTCTCGGGGATCTTGGCTTTTCCGCGCGCTTCCGCCGCCGAAATGGCATTGCGGCGCACGAGGTCAGTCAGGTTCTGGTCCAGCGTCTGCATGCCCGAGCCCTGGCCGGTCTGGATGGCCGAATACATCTGCGCCACCTTGGCCTCGCGGATCAGGTTGCGGATGGCCGGTGTGCCCAGCATGATCTCGTGCGCCGCCACGCGGCCCTGGCCGTCCTTGGTCTTGCACAGCGTCTGCGAGATCACGGCCTGCAGCGATTCGGACAGCATGGCGCGGATCATTTCCTTTTCCTCGCCCGGGAACACGTCGATGATCCGGTCGATGGTCTTGGCGGCCGACGAGGTGTGCAGCGTGCCGAACACCAGGTGGCCCGTTTCGGCCGCGGTCATGGCCAGGCGAATGGTTTCCAGGTCGCGCAGCTCGCCCACCAGAATGGCGTCCGGGTCTTCGCGCAGCGCCGAGCGCAGCGCGTTCGAGAACGAGAGCGTCATCGGACCGACCTCGCGCTGGTTGATCAGGCACTTCTTGGATTCGTGCACGAATTCGATCGGATCTTCCACCGTGAGGATGTGGCCGTACTCGTTTTCGTTCAGGTAGTTGACCATCGCGGCCAGCGTGGTCGACTTGCCCGAGCCGGTGGGCCCCGTCACCAGCACCAGCCCGCGCGGCTTGAGCGCCAGTTCCGCGAAAATCTTCGGCGCGTTGAGCTGCTCCAGCGTCAGGATCTTCGAAGGAATGGTCCGGAACACCGCCGCCGCACCGCGCGCCTGGTTGAAGGCGTTCACGCGGAAGCGCGCGAGGCCGTCGATCTCGAACGAGAAGTCGACCTCCAGGAACTCTTCATAGTGCTTGCGGTGCGTGTCGCTCATGATGTCGTACACCATGGCGTGCACCGACTTGTGGTCGAGCGCATCGACGTTGATGCGCCGCACGTCGCCGTGGACGCGGATCATCGGCGGCAGGCCGGCCGACAGGTGCAGGTCGGAGGCTTTGTTCTTGACGCTGAATGCCAGCAATTGGGTAATGTCCACGGGGCTCCTCGGATCGAGTTCAGTGACGTTTTGATACGATTTTGGAAGATTATGACGATGATTGGCGACGACCTCCAGCAAGTAAAGGCCCGGATCGCAAAGGCCTGCGCCGCCGAGGGGCGCAACCCGGCCGAAGTCCGGTTGCTGGCGGTGTCCAAGACCTTCGGTCCCGAGGCCGTGCGCGAGGCGTATGCGGCGGGTCAGCGGGCCTTCGGTGAGAACTATGTTCAGGAGGGACTGGACAAGATCGCGGCGCTGTCGGATCTGCGCGCGGAACTCGAATGGCACTGCATCGGCCCTCTGCAAAGCAACAAGACGCGGCCCGTGGCCGAGCATTTCGACTGGGTCCACGGCATCGACCGGCTCAAGATTGCCGAGCGTCTTTCGGCGCAGCGGCCCGCGCATTTGCCGCCGCTGCAGGTGTGCCTGCAGGTCAACGTGGACGGCGGCGCCAACAAGTCCGGCGTGCCGCCTGAAGAGGCGCTGCCGCTCGCGCGCGCTGTGGTGGCTTTGCCACATCTGCGGCTGCGCGGGCTCATGGCCATTCCGGAACCGGCGCCGGATTTCGCCGCGCAGCGCGAACTGTGCCTGCGCGCCCGCGCTGTCTACGACGCCATCCGCGCCGCCGGCATCGCGCTCGACACGCTCTCGCTCGGCATGAGCGCCGACCTCGAAGCGGCCATCAGCGCCGGCAGCACGATGGTCCGCATCGGCACCGCCATCTTCGGCCGCCGCTAGATGCCCAGCGGCAGCCGTGCGCTGCTCTTGATTTCTTCCATCACCGCGTAGGTCCGGGTTTCGCGAACACCCGGCAATTGCCACAGCACCGTGCCCGCGAACTCGCGGTAGGCGGCCATGTCGGCCATGCGGGTCTTGAGCAGGTAGTCGAAGCCGCCCGCGACCATGTGGCATTCCATGATCTCGTCGCGCACCTGCACGGCGGCCTTGAACTGGTCGAACACGTTGGGCGTGGTGCGGTCGAGCAGTATTTCCACGAACACCGTGAGGCCGCGCCCGAGCTTGTGGGGGTCGAGCCGCGCCTCGTAGCCCTGGATGAAACCGTCGCGCGTGAGCCGCTGCACCCGGGCCAGCACGGCGGTGGGCGAGAGCGCCACCATCTCGGCCAGCTTGAGGTTGGTGATGCGGCCGTCTTGCTGAAGAATCTTCAACAGCCGGAGATCGATGCGATCCAGGTCCAGGTCGAGCATTGGTGAATTATCCGGCTGAGCCGATATTTTTTGGCAAAAGATTCGGCCTATATCCAAAGACCATAGGGGATAGAACCAAGGAACTGCCATGCACCTGCCCATCCCTTACCGCCCCGAAGCCGACGTCGTCTCGCAACGCCTCGCCTCGCTCGAAGGCGCGCTCGACTGGACCGCCGCGGCCGCCGCCGCCACGCCCTGGGTGGAGGCGGTGCGCCGCCATCCGCCGCCGTTCTGGGCCATGGAAAGCCTGCTGCGCGAATACCCCATTTCCAGCGCCGAGGGGCTGGCGCTGATGCGCCTGGCCGAAGCGCTGCTTCGCGTGCCCGACGCCGCCACGGCAGTCGCGCTCACAGCCGACCAGTTGGGCCGCGCCGATTTCGAGGGCTCGGCCGATTCCACGCTGTCGCGGCTTTCGTCCGCCGCGATCGCGATGTCGAAGAAATTCCTGCCCGAAGGCGACCACCCGCCCGGCCTCATGGCCAAGCTCGGCGCGCGCACGGTGGTGGCCGCCACGCTGCGCGCGGTGCAGCTGCTGGGGCGCCAGTTCGTGCTGGGCCAGACCATCGCCGAAGCCATGGACGAGGCCCGCTCGGCGCACCGCAGGCAGGACGCCCTGCGCTTCAGCTACGACATGCTTGGCGAAGGCGCGCGCACCGACGCCGATGCGCTGCGCTACCTCGACAGCTACACGCATGCCATCGGCGCCATCGCGGCCGGTGCCGATGCGGCGCGTGCGCCCGAGCACAACGACGGCATCTCCATCAAGCTCAGCGCGCTGCATCCGCGTTATGAAGACGCGCAGCGCGATCGCGTGATGCGCGAACTGGTGCCGCGCGTGTGGCAGCTGTGCGAGCTCGCGGCCGATGCCAACCTCAACCTCACCATCGACGCGGAAGAGGTCGACCGGCTCGAGCTCTCGCTCGACGTGTTCGAGGCGCTGGCCGCGCGCGTGGCCGCCGAACGGCCGCAATGGCGCGGCTTCGGCCTGGCGCTGCAGGCCTACCAGACGCGCGCGCTCGAGCTCATCGCGCATGTCACGGCAGTGGCGCGCCGGCACAAGCTGCGGCTGATGTGCCGCCTCGTGAAGGGCGCCTACTGGGACGCCGAGATCAAGCGCGCACAGGAGCTCGGGCTGCCGCACTACCCCGTCTTCACGCACAAGCACCACAGCGATGTCAGCTACCTGGCCTGCGCGCGCGCGCTGCTCTCGGCGCCCGACGCGGTCTATCCGCAATTTGCCACGCACAACGCGGGCACCATCGCGGCCATCCTGCAGATGGCCGAAGCGGCCCGGGCGCCGTTCGAGCTGCAGCGCCTGCATGGCATGGGCGAGGGCGTCTACCGCGAAGTCATGAAGAGCACGGCCGCGCCGGTGCGCGTGTATGCGCCGGTAGGCCAGCACAAGGACCTGCTCGCCTACCTCGTGCGGCGCCTGCTGGAGAACGGCGCCAATTCGTCGTTCGTGAACCAGCTGGGCGACGAGGACGTGGACATCGGCGAACTGCTCATGTCGCCGCTCTGGCTCGAAGAGGCCAACCCGGCCCTGCCACTGCCGCCGGCGCTCTACGGTCCGGCGCCGGCGCGGCGCAACAGTGAAGGCGTCGACCTTGCCGTCGAGCCGATGCGCGCGCCGCTGCTCGCGGCCCTGCAGACCACCGCGGTGCCCCGGGTCGAAGTGTTCGACGCCGCGAGCGCGCCAAAGGCCGTGGCCGCCAGTGCCGCGAGCTTCCGCAACTGGCGCAAGACGCCGGTCGAGACGCGTGCCGCCATGCTGCGCCAGGCCGCCGACGCGCTGCAGCGCGAGCTGCCGCGCTTCTGCGCGCTGCTGGTCAAGGAGGCCTTCAAGACCTGGGGCGACGCAGTCGCCGAAGTGCGCGAGGCCGTCGACTTCCTGCGCTACTACGCCGACGAGGCCGAGCGCATCATGCAGCCGGTGGCGCTGCCCGGTCCCACGGGCGAGAGCAACGAACTGCGGCTCATCGCGCGCGGCCCCTGGGTGTGCATTAGCCCGTGGAATTTTCCGCTCGCGATCTTCACGGGCCAGGTGGCGGCCGCGCTTGCCACGGGCAACACCGTGCTGGCCAAGCCGGCCGAGCAGACGCCGGCCATCGCGCTCGAAACCGTGAAGCTGCTGCACGCAGCGGGCGTGCCGGCCGATGCGCTGCAGCTGCTGCACGGCCCGGGCGAAACGGTGGGCGCCGCGCTGGTGGCGGCGCCGGGCGTGGCGGGCGTGGTGTTCACCGGCTCGACCCAGGTGGCGCGCATCATCCACCGCGCGCTCGCCGCCAAGGACGGCCCGATCGTGCCGCTGATCGCGGAAACCGGCGGCATCAACGCGATGCTGGTCGATTCGAGCGCGCTGCCCGAGCAGGTGGTCGACGCCGTGGTGCAGAGCGCGTTCCGTTCGGCCGGCCAGCGCTGCTCGGCCTTGCGGCTCTTGGTGCTGCACGAGGGCATTGCCGACGCGGTGATCGAAATGATCCGCGGCGCGGCCTCGGAGCTGGCCGCCGGCGACCCAGCCCTGCTGTCGACCGACGTCGGGCCGGTGATCGACGCCGAGGCGGCCGACAACATCCGGCGCGATCTGAAGCGCCTGGATTCGCAGGCGAAGCGCCTGCTCGCGCCGGCTTCTTCAGCCGAGGGCAACCGGATCGCGCCCCAAGCCTACGAGGTGCGTTCCATCGACAGCGTGACCAGCGAAATCTTCGGGCCGGTGCTGCAGATCGCTCGCTGGGGCCAGGGCGCCCTGAGCGATCCCGCTGCGGTGATCGAGCGCATCAACGCGCTCGGCTACGGCCTCACGCTCGGCATCCAGACCCGCATCGATTCGCGCGCGCAGGCGCTGGCCACGCGCGCGCACGTCGGCAACATCTACGTGAACCGCAACATCATCGGTGCGGTGGTCGGCGTGCAGCCCTTCGGCGGCGAAGGCCTGAGCGGCACCGGGCCCAAGGCCGGCGGGCCGCACTATCTGTACCGCTTCTGTGCCGAGCAGACGGTCACGGTCAACACCACGGCGGCCGGCGGCAATGCGGCGCTGCTGAGCGCCGTTGCCTGAGGCCGGGGCCTGCACCATCAGACCTCTCTTGCATAACCGCCATCGCCGCGCGCATAAGACATGGCGCGACGGGCGCGAGAGGTCTATCGTTGCGGCCACCTGTTCCAACCAAGGGATCTCCCATGAGTGAAAAGCTCTCCTTCGTCAATCCGACCGCCGACAGCCCCTGGGGCACCTACCTCTCGCAGGTCGACCGCGTGGTGCCGTACCTCGGCCCGCTGGCCCGCTGGGTCGAAACCCTCAAGCGCCCCAAGCGCGCGCTGATCGTCGACGTGCCGATCGAGATGGACGACGGCACCATCGCCCACTTCGAAGGCTACCGCGTGCAGCACAACATGAGCCGCGGCCCGGGCAAGGGCGGCGTGCGCTTCCACCCCGACGTCACGCTCGAGGAAGTGATGGCGCTGTCGGCCTGGATGACCATCAAGACGGCCGCCGTCAACCTGCCGTACGGCGGCGCCAAGGGCGGCATCCGCGTCGATCCCAAGAAGCTGTCGCTGCAGGAGCTGGAGAAGGTCACGCGCCGCTATACCAGCGAGATCGGCATCATCATCGGCCCGCACACCGACATTCCCGCGCCCGACGTGAACACCAACGCGCAGATCATGGCGTGGATGATGGACACCTATTCGATGAACGTCGGCGGCACCGCCACCGGCGTGGTCACCGGCAAACCGCTGCACCTGGGCGGCTCGCTGGGCCGCGTCAAGGCCACCGGCCGCGGCGTGTTCGTCACGGGGCGCGAAGCGGCGCGCCGCCTCGGCATGGACCTGCGCGGCGCGCGCGTCGCGGTGCAGGGCTTCGGCAACGTGGGCTCGGTGGCAGCCGAACTGTTCGCCGAGGCGGGCGCCAAGATCGTCGCGGTGCAGGACCACACCGGCACCATCGTCAACAGCAACGGCCTCGACCTGGCCAAGCTGGTGCCCATCTCGCGCACCGACGGCGTGGTCGGCTTCAAGGCCGGCGGCGACATCGTGCCGAACGAAGACTTCTGGGACGTGGCCTGCGACATCCTGATCCCGGCCGCGCTCGAAGGCCAGATCACGGCCGAGCGCGCACAGAAGACGAGCGCCAAGCTGGTGCTCGAAGGCGCCAACGGCCCCACGGTGCCCAGGGCCGACGACATCCTTGCCGAGCGCGGCGTGCTGGTGGTGCCCGACGTGATCTGCAACGCCGGCGGCGTGACGGTGAGCTATTTCGAATGGGTGCAGGACTTCTCGTCCTTCTTCTGGGACGAGGACGAGATCAACGTGCGGCTCGACCGCATCATGATGAACGCGCTCCACCAGATCTGGGACACGGCCGACAGGCACAAGATCTCGCTGCGCACGGCGACTTATGCCGTCGCCTGCGAACGCATTCTCATGGCGCGCCAGGAGCGCGGCCTGTACCCCTGATTCGGCGAGGCCGCGGGGGGCTGTACGCTAGCGGGATGAGCACCATCCCCGCGCAAGAACTTCCTTCCGTTCCCGCCGACGGCATCGCCCGTCTGCAGGCCCTGATGGCCGGCGGGCGGCGCAAGCTGCTGGGGCTGGTCGGCGCGCCGGGCGCGGGCAAGTCCACGCTTGCGCTGGCGCTGCTGCGGGCCGCGGGCGCCGACCGCGCGCAGGTCGTGCCGATGGATGGTTTTCATCTGGCCAAAGTCGAGCTGCAACGGCTCGGGCGTGCCAGCCGCAAGGGTGCGCCAGACACTTTCGACAGCGCCGGCTACGTGGCGCTGCTGCAGCGGCTTCGTGCGCAGGGGCCGGACGACCCCATCGTCTACGCGCCCGAATTCCGCCGCGAGATCGAGGAGCCGATCGCCGGCGCCATTGCGGTGCTGCCTTCGACGCAATTGGTCATCACCGAGGGCAACTACCTGCTGCACGACGCCGGGCCCTGGGCCGGCGCCGCGGCCATGCTCGACGAGGTCTGGTACGTCGACATCGACGATGCGGTGCGCGAAGCGCGCTTGCTGAAGCGCCACCAGCAGTTCGGCCGCAGCGCCGAGGCCGCGCGCGACTGGGTGGCCGGCACCGATGCGCCCAACGCACGCCTGATTGCCGCGACGCGCGAGCGTGCGCACCACGTGCTGCGCTGGTCCTGAAAATCCTGCGCCGCCGGGGAACGCCGGCGCCGGGCCATGCTCGAAGCTTCGCCGGCAGCACGCCGGTTAGGATTCGCCGCTCCATGACCCTGCCTTCCCTTTCCTCTTGTTCTGCCTTTTCCGTTGTTCGCGCGCCGGTACTGGTCCTGTTGTCCATGCTGGTGCTCGCCGGCTGCGGCAGCAGCCCGCGCCGCGTGTCGTACGAGACCGAGGAGTTCGACTCCACCACCACCCACACGCGCAGCTACGCCGCCACCGAAGCCCAGACCTGCGAAGCCGCGCGCCGCGCGCTGCTGAGCCAGGGCTACATGATCAGCGCCGCCAACCCCGACCTGGTGACGGGGCGCAAGAGTTTCCAGCCGGCGTCCGAGGTGCATGTCGAGGTCGAGTTCCGCGTGGTGTGCGCGCGCGAAGGCGGCAAGGCCGGCAAGCGAAGCACCGTGGCCTTCGCGACCGCGCTGCAGGACCGCTACGGCATCAAGAAGGTCAACAACTCGGCCAGCGTGGGCGTGGGCGCCTTCGGATCGCTCTCGCTGCCCTTTGCCGGCAGCGACGACGCCATGGTCAAGGTGGCCAGCGAAACGCTCACCGACGAGCTCTTCTACGACCGCTTCTTTGCGCTGCTCGATCGCTTTCTCGAAGGCCAGGGCGGCGAAGAGCCCGAGGCTCCCAGCGTGGCCCCCGAAGCGCCGCGGCCTTCTGCGCCACCGGCGCCCGCGGCGCCAGCCATCTTTCCCGTGAAGCCGGTGCCGAATCCGGGTTGAACGCGCGCCGGTGGCCGTCGCATCGCCACGGCCTGAAGCCGCTCAGCGCACCAGCGTCGACTTTCCGAACAGGCTTTCGATCAGCTCCACCGCCACCTCGGCGGTCTGGTTGCGTACGTCGAGCGCCGGGTTGAGCTCCACGACGTCGACCGAGCCGAGGCGGCGCGTGTCGGCGACCATTTCCATGCACAGCTGCATCTCGCGGTAGGTGGGGCCGCCGCGCACGCCGGTGCCCACGCCGGGCGCAATGCCCGGGTCGAGGCAGTCGAGGTCGAAGCTCACATGCAGGTGGGTGTCTTCGTCCACGTCCTGCAGCGCCTCGGTCATGGTGGTGCGCATGCCGTGCTCGTCGATGTGGCGCATGTCGAACACATGCAGGCCGAGCGTGCGGATGGCGTCCTTCTCGTCCGCGTCAACGCTGCGGATGCCGATGAAGCGGATGGCGTCGTGCTCCAGCGCGGCCCGCTCGCCGCTCCAGCCGGTGAGCGCCGCCGGCCCGTGGCCCAGCAGGCAGGACACGGGCATGCCGTGCAGGTTGCCGCTGGGGCTGGTGGTTTCGGTGTTGACGTCGGAGTGCGCGTCGAGCCACAGCACGCGCAGTTTCTTGCCCCGCTTGCGTGCGTGCCAGGCCACGGCGCTGATCGAGCCGATCGCCAGGCAATGGTCGCCGCCCATCATGAGCGGCACGTGGCCGGTGCCCAGGGCGGTGTCGACGGCGGCGTAGACGCCGCGGTTCCAGGCAATCACTTCGTCCAGATGGCGCAGGCCGTTGGCCGGCGCGGTCCAGGGGGTGGCGGGGCCCGCGAGGTTGCCGCGGTCGATCACGGTGAAGCCCTGCCGCGCGAGCGCCTCCGGGAGCCCGGCCACGCGCAGCGCATCGGGGCCCATGCCGGCGCCGCGCACGCTGGCACCGATGTCGGTGGGCGCGCCGATCAGTTCGAGGGTGGTGCCGTTGCCGTTGCTCATGTCGATGTTCGTCCGATGTGCTTCCACAGATAGGCATAGCCCAGGGCGTCCATGAAGGCCGACTCCTTGTTGTCCGCTGCCGCGCTGTGGCCGCCTTCCATGTTCTCGTAGAAGCTGGTGTCGCAGCCCATGGCGGCCAGCTTCGCATACATCTTGCGCGCATGCACCGGCCCCACGCGGTCGTCGCGCGTCGATGTGGTGAACAGCGCCGGCGGACAGGGCTGGCCCGCCTTTGCGTTCTCGTAGGGAGAGAACGCCCGCATCCAGGCCCATTCCTCCGGATCGTCCGGGTCGCCGTATTCTGCGATCCACGAGGCGCCCGCCGACAGGTGGGTGTAGCGCTTCATGTCGAGCAGCGCCACCTCGCTCACGATGGCGCCATAGAGCTGCGGATACAGCGTGAGCATGTTGCCCATCAGCAGCCCGCCGTTGCTGCCGCCCAGGGCGCCCAGGTGCCGCGGCGAGGTGATGTTGCGCGCGATGAGGTGTTCGGAAACGGCCGCGAAGTCTTCGCAGGTGCGCAGCCGGTTGCGCTGCAGCGCGGCCTGGTGCCAGCGCGGCCCGTACTCGCCGCCGCCGCGGATGTTGGCCACCACGTAGACCCCGCCCTGCTCGAGCCAGGCGCGGCCGATGGCGCCGCTGTAGCTCGGCTGCAGCGAAATCTCGAAACCGCCGTAGGCGTATTGCAGCGTGGGGTTGCTGCCATCGGCCTGCAGGTTCTTCGGCGCAATTTCGAAGTAGGGCACGCGCGTGCCGTCCTTCGACGCGGCGAAATGCTGGCTCACGCGATAGCGCGAGGCATCGAAGAAGGCGGGGCTGTCCTTCAGCGGCTCGGGCTCGCCCCGGCCGACGGTGCCGATGTAGAGCGTGGTCGGCTGCAGGAAGCCGCTCACGGTCAGAAAATAGTCGTCGTTCTCGTCCTCGTCGATACCGCCGGCCGCAATGGTCGAGAGCTCGGGCGCGCCGCCCAGGCTCTCGCGCTTCCACTCCTGCGAGCCCGGCTGCGGGGTGAGCACTTCGAGCTTGTTCACCACGTCGTGCATCACGTTGAGGATCAGGTGGTGGCGGGTCCACGAATGGTCGTCGAGCGCGGTGGTGTCGTCGGGCTCGAACAGCACGGTGATCTCGCGCCGGCCGGCCATGTAGTCGTCGAACCTCGCCGCCAGCAGCGAGCCCGGCTTGTAGGTGGCGCCGCCCACGGTCCAGGGGCTGCGCGGCTCGACCAGCATCCACTCGCGCGTGACCTCGGTGCTGGCGTCGTCGGGCACGTCGATCTTCGCCAGCCGGCCGTCGCTCGCGCGCAGCCAGGTCTCGCTGTCATAGAAGTCCATCTGGCGCGAGACGAAGTCGCGCTCGAAGCCCGGCGTGGTGTCGCGCCAGGCGCTGACCGTCATGTCGTCCATGCCGCCTTCGTACACCATGGCCGCGCTCTCCAGCGGCGTGCCGCGCTTCCACTCTTTCACGATGCGCGGATAGCTGGAACTGGTCATCGAGCCGGGACCGAAATCGGTGGCCACGTAGAGATGGTCCATGTCTTTCCACGCCACGCTGCTCTTGGCCTCGGGCAGCGCGAAGCCGCTGGCGACGAAGGCCTTGAGCTCGAGGTCGAACTCGCGCACCACGTTCGCGTCGGCGCCACCGCGCGAGAGCGAGATCAGGCAGCGCTTGTAGTCGGGCTGCAGGCACTGGGCGCCGTGCCAGACCCAGTTTTCCTTGTCGGCCTCGGCCAGCGCGTCGAGGTCGAGCACGGTTTCCCAGTCGGGCTGGGGCCTGCGGTATTCGGCCAGCGTGGTGCGCCGCCACAGGCCCTTGGGGTTCTTCTTGTCGCGCCAGAAGTTGTAGAAGAGCGGGCCGATCTTGCGCACCATCGGAATGCGCGCTTCCGAGTCGAGCACTTCGAGGATGCCCTGCTGCATCCGCTCGAAGGCGGGCGATTGCGCGTAGCGCTGCACGGTCTTGGCGTTGTGCTGCCGGGCCCATTCGAGCTGTTCGGCGCCGTCGATGTCTTCGAGCCACAGATGCTCGTCGGGCTGCGTGGAAGAGGTGGATGTCATGGGCGCAGTGTACGAATCCGGCGGGAAGAAAGGCATGCCGCCCGTGGGGCCGGAAAAAGCTATTGAATTCATAGCGCACCTAGTGACAAACCCGCGTTCCGCAGTTCGGCCTCGGTGCGCAGGGCTGCCCACGGGTATCCTGCCGAACGGCGCCTGCGCACACGAGGAGACATGACACATGAAACACCTGAGCGGTCTTGATGCCACCTTCCTGCACCTGGAAACCCCCGAGATGCCGATGCACGTGGGCTCGCTCAACGTGCTCGACCTGCCCAAGGGCTACCAGGGCGATTTCTACGAGGACGCCAAGCAGTTCATGGCCAGCCGCATCCACCTGGCCGACGTGTTCACGCGCAAGCTCGCGCTGATGCCCTTCGACATGACCAACCCGGTGTGGGTGGCCGACGACGACATCGACCTCGACTACCACGTGCGCCACATCTCGCTGCCCAGGCCGGGCACCAACCGGCAGCTGCAGCAGTACGTGGCGCGACTGCATTCCACCTTGCTCGACCGCAGCCGCCCGATGTGGGAGTTCTTCATCATCGACGGACTGAAGAGCGGTCAGGTGGCGCTCTACACCAAGGTGCACCACGCGGGCATCGACGGGCAGGCCGGCGTGGCGCTCGGCAAGGCCATCTTCGACCTCGAGCCCACGGGCCGCGTGGTGAAGCCGCCGCGCGCGCGTCCGCGCAGCAGCGGCTACCAGCTCGGCATGGCCGAGCTCGCGACCGCGGCGCTGCGCAACACGGCGCAGCAGTACGTCAAGCTGTTCAAGATGGCGCCGGCCATTGCGCGGGCGCTCGGCGGCCTTGCCAAGCCCGACGAAAAAGCGGCCGAGAAGGACGCCGTCACCGCGCCGAAGAAGTTCAACCTGTTTGCCCCGCGCACCTCGCTGAACGTGTCGATCACCAACCAGCGCACCTTCGCGGGCCGCACCATCTCGCTGGCGGAGACCAAGCACATTGCGAAGCACTTCGGCGTGTCGCTCAACGACGTGGTCATGGCCACCGTGGCCGGCGCGCTGCGCCACTACCTGGCCGACAACAACGAACTGCCGGCCAAGCCGCTGGTGGCCGGCGTGCCCGTGAGCCTGCGCGAAGCCGGCGACGACACGGCCAACAACCAGGCCAGCATGATCCTCGTGAACCTGGCCACCGACATCACAGACCCGGTGCAGCGGCTGAAGGCGATCAACGCGTCGTCCAACAGCTCCAAGTCGACCATGAACCGCTTCAAGGCGGTGATCCTCGACGACTTCCCGACCTTTGCGGCGCCCTGGCTGGTGTCGGGCATCGCCTCGATGGTGGGCCGCTCGGGCCTGGTGAACCTGCTGCCGCCGGCCGCCAACGTGGCCATCTCCAACGTGGCGGGCGCGCCGTTCCCGATGTACTTTGCGGGCGCGCTCGTCACCAGCTACTACCCGGTGTCGATCGCCAGCCACGGCACGGCCCTCAACGTCACGGTGCAGAGCTACAACGGCCGCATGGACTACGGCCTCATCGCCTGCCGCCGCGCGGTGCCCGACATCACCGAGATCGGCGACTACATGCTGGCCGAGCACCAGCTGCTGATGGGCCTGACGCAGACGCATCCCGCGGCAGCGGGCGCGGTTCCCGCCAAGGCGGCGGCTCCCGAGCCGGCACCGGCTGTGAAGGCGGCGGCCAAAGCGGCGCCCAAGGCGGTGGCGAAACCTGCCGCCAAGCCTGCAGCGGAACCCATTGCAAAAAAGGCGGCCGCGAAGAGGCCACCGGCAGCCAAAGCCGCTGCGGCCAAGGCGCCGCCCCCCAAGACTGCCGCCAGGAAAGTGCCGGCGAAGGCGGCCGCAAGCAAGGCCGCGCCGCGCAAGCCCGCCGCGCCCGCCAAGCGCGCCCGGGCGGCCGCTGCGGCATGATCGGCAGGCAGGCAGGCGGGCCGGAAAATTGGGGCAGTTGGACTAGTTTTCCAACCGTTCTAGCTTTTCAGGCCTAGGCACTCCGGAACAAGATCACCCCATCGCGAATCCCGCGACCCGATCAACTTCCAGGAAATCCACCCCATGACCACGCAAGCTTCCTTCTCTTCCGCAGCCATCCACGTCATCGGCCAGTACAACGAGGCCGGCAAGACGCTGGTGGGTGCCTATCGCGCCGGCGTTCATCGCCTGCTCGGCGGCGCTGCTTCGCGCTACAGCGAATTCGTGGGCAGCCGTCAGATTCCGCTGGTGAGCGAGCAGGTCAAGGCCAACCTGATCGGCGCGCAGGAAAAGATCAACGGCTTCCTGGCCAACCGCCTGGACATCGACACCGGCCGCATCGTCTCGGTGATGGACCGCGTGGCCGCGGGCACCGCGAGCGGCATCGAAACCGTGGCCGGCCGCGTGGCGCACGTCGAATCGCCCGCCGTCGCTTCGGTGGTCAAGGCGCTGAATGCCCTGAACCAGCCGATCGCCAACGTGTCGGTGCAGATCGCCGACAAGGTGGCCGCCGGTGCCAGGCAGATCGAAGTGCGCGTGAGCGGCACCGAAGAAGCCAGGCCCGTGCGGACCGTGAAGGCCAAGGCCGCCGCCGCCAAGAAGCCGGTTCGCCGCACCGCCGCCCGCAAGGCGGCCTGACCCGGAGCAACAACGCATGGCGACCCGCCCCGATCCGACGGACGATCCCAGGAAGAAGAGGGCGGCGCCTGCGAAGCCTGCCAGGAAGGCTCCTGCGGCCCGGAAGGTGCCCGCAGCCGCGAAGCGGACTGCGGCGGCGAAGAAAAAAACGGCTGCCGTCGCACCGGGCGCCGGGCCGGGCAAAAAGAGCGTCGGCGCCGAGGGCCTGCTTCGCGCCGGCCTGAAGGTGCTCGGCAACGTGCGCGACGACGTCGCCAAGCGCCAGGCCAACGTGATCGAGGGGCTGCTGGGCATCGGCCAGGGCAAGTTCGATCCGGCGGGAGCCAAGGCCACGATTCCCCGCGCCTTCCCGGGCCTCGACAGCTTCGGCCTGCGCAAGTTCGAGGACGTGTTCGACCAGCGCGTTGCCACCGCCCTGCAGCGCCTGGGCATGCCCAGCGCGGAAGAAGTGCAGGCATTGCGTGAAGAAGTGATTCGGCTGCGCGAACGCCTCGCGCAACTCGACCACAAGAACGCCGGCCCGCGCGGCAGCGGCGGGCGCTGACGCACGCAGCAGCCGGTTGTGGCCAGTTCCAACACCACGCGCGACCGCATCCTGCAGACCAGCCTTGCGCTGTTCAATGCGCAAGGCCTGGCGGCGGTGTCGACGCACAAGATCGCGGCCGAGCTCGGCATGAGCCCGGGCAACCTGCACTATCACTTCAAGGCCAAGCAGCTGATCGTCGAATGGCTGTTCCGGCGTTTCGAGCAGCGGCTCGAAGTGCTCGACGGCTCCTCGGGTTCGATCACCGCCATCGACGATCTCTGGCTGGCGCTGCACCTTCGCTTCGAAGCCATCGACCAGTACCGGTTCGTCTACCGCGACATGGCCTTCCTGGCCGGCGAATATCCCGCGCTCGGCCAGCGCGCGCAGGCGCTCACCGCGCAGAACC
This sequence comes from Variovorax paradoxus, assembly GCF_018614875.1. Classification (GTDB taxonomy): domain Bacteria; phylum Pseudomonadota; class Gammaproteobacteria; order Burkholderiales; family Burkholderiaceae_C; genus Variovorax; species Variovorax paradoxus_I. The sequence continues at coordinate 140,758 of NZ_JAGGNW010000010.1, forward strand.
TGCTGGCGGCCCAGGCGCTCTGCGAAGGGCTGGTGGCGTCGGGCGTGATCGAGACCAGCGCCGAGCAGGCGCGCATCCTCGCCTTGCAGATGGTCTTCACCACCACCTGCTGGCTCTCGTTCGAACGCCTGGTGCCGGGGCGCGACGCGCTCGCGCAGGCCGACCCGGGATTGGCGGCCTTCTACACGCTCACCCTGATTTCCCCCTATGTTTCCAGCGAGTCGAGGGCTTACCTCGATTACCTGCGGGGCAAATACCTCGGATAAAGACCGCAGTTGTCCGACGCGGCGGTGAAACTTCGGTTCGCCATGCTCGTCCCATAGAACAAGGAACAGAAAGGAAAACCGCCCCATGGCCACCGCCACCCGAAACCACGTCGCGCCGCCATCGGGCCTGCTGCTGTTGGCCGAAGCGCGCGCGCTCTGGGAAACGGGCGCCGGCATCGCCATGTGGCCGCTGCTGCAGCTCACGCCGCGCGGCGACGGGCATCCGGTGCTCGTGCTGCCCGGCCTGGTGGCGGGCGACGGCTCGACGCTGGTGCTGCGCCGCTACCTGTGCAGCCGCGGCTACGACGCGCGCGGCTGGGGCCTGGGCCGCAACTTCGGCCCGCGCCAGGGCGTGGAAGACGGCATGCTCGCGCTCCTGAGGTCCCTGCGCGAGAAGAGCGGCCAGAAGGTCAGCGTGATCGGCTGGAGCCTTGGCGGCGTCTATGCGCGGCTATTGGCATCGGCGCAGCCGGACCTGGTGCGCAACGTCATCACGCTGGGCAGCCCGTTCTCCGGCAGCCCGCGCGCCACCAACGCCTGGCGCGTGTACGAGGGCGTGAGCGGCCAGAGCTCGCATGACCCGCGCCGCATGAAGTTCGTGCAGCCCACGCCGCCGGTGCCCACGACCTCGATCTTCAGCCGCACCGACGGCGTCGTCGCATGGCGCTGCAGCCTCGAGAAGCCGGGGCCGCAAGCGGAAAACATCGAGGTGGTGGCAAGCCACCTGGGGCTGGGCGCGCATCCGGCGGTGCTCTATGCGGTGGCCGATCGGCTGGCGCAGCCGGAAGGCAAGTGGACGCCTTTCGACCGCGGCCTGCTGGGGCCGCTGGTCTATCCCGATCCTGACCGCGCCTGATTTTCCGGGCGGCTATCCACCCGCCCAGACGTCGAGCACGTAGCGCTGGTCGGCAATCATCCCGTCCATCCACGCCGCGCCATCGTGGCCATGTTCGCGCGCCAGGTCGGCCAGCGTGCGCCGCACGTCGGGCTCCATGCGCGAACCGTCGCCGCACACATAGATCACGCCGCCCGCTTCCAGCAGCTTCCACACGGCCGCGCCCTGCTCGCGGATCAGGTCCTGCACATAGACCTTGCGCTCGCCGGCGCGCGAGAAGGCCGTGTGCAGCTTCATCAGGCCGCGGTGCGACCAGGCCTCGAGCTCGTCGGCATAGATGAAATCCTGCTCGGGATGCCGGCAGCCGAAGAACAGCATCGCATCGCCCAGCGCTTCTTCGCGCTCGGCCTGCGCCGCGCGCTCCTGCAGGAAGCCGCGGAACGGTGCAAGGCCGGTGCCGGGGCCGATCATGATGAGCGGGCGCTGCGCATCCTCGGGCAGACGGAAGCCCTCGGCCGTGGTCTCGCGAATCACGCCGTGCACCGTGTCGCCCGCTTCGGCTCGCGCCAGGTAGTTGGAGCACACGCCCTCGAAGGTGCCGCTGCCCGAGAGCGCCGGCGCGCTCACCACGCCCACGGTGACGCTGCAGCGCCCCGGCGTCATCGCCGGCGACGACGAGATCGAGTAGTAGCGCGGCGAGAGCGGCGACAGCATTTCGAGGAACACCGCGAACGGCACTTGGCAGGCGCGGTGTTCCTCGAGCAGGTCGAGCAGCGACTTGCGCTTGTGCAGCACTTCGGCCTTGTAGGCCGCCTGCGAGGCTTCGTCGCTGCCCGAGAGCGCGGCGAGCTTCGGCCTGGTGGCCGGGCATTCGGTGTGCGCCGCGAGTGTGGCGATCTGCTTGCGCGTGGCCACGTCCTGCAGCTCGACATAGTCGCCGAGCAGGCGGTCGACCGCCATCACCTGGTCGACCGGCAAGGCCGTCTTGCGGCCCGAATCGGCATGCAGCCGCACATGCGCGGATCGGTCGAATCCGAAGCGCGCCATCGTGCGCTCCACCTGGGCCGGGCTGTTGCGCGGCACCACGCTCAGGTGGTCGCCGGGAACATAGTTCAGGCCTTCGGGCAGCATCAGCTCGACATGGCGCGTGGAGCGGCCTGCCTCTGCGCTGCCGCCGTTCTGCAGCTCGCGGTTCTCGATCACGCGCAAGGCCACCGCGCCCAGCGCGTCGACCAGCGCGTTCTTCTGCGGCGGCGGCAGCTCCTCGAGCGTGTAGAGCGGCTCGGCCTCCGCGGGCGTGTCGGCGCCGGACTGGATGCCGAAGGCCTTCACCAGTTCGGGCCAGAGCGCGTCGCTCCAGTCCTGGAAGGCGCCGTCCATGTCTTCTCGCGCATCGCCCTCGCCGCGCGGATGCACGCGCGCGGCGCCGAGCGCCTGGAGCCGCTCGTCGATGCGCCGCGGCACCGCCTGGTAGGTGGCGGCCCAGTCGGTGTTGCCGCAGCCGAACACGCTGAAGCGCACGCCGTTGAGCGAGTCGTCGGCCTTGTCGAGCCAGCGGTGGAACTCGGCGGCGTTGTCGGGTGCCACGCCGTTGTACGAGGCGCAGACGATGGCGATGGCGCCGTTGGCGGGCAGCCGCTCGGCGTAGTCGTCGAGCGAGGCCAGCTGCGTGGAGAAGCCGCGCAGCTCGCCGGCCTCGGCCAGCTGGCGCGCCAGGTCTTCGGCCGTGCCGAGATTGGAGCCCTGCAGAACCAGCAGCGAGGTGCCGTGCCGTGCCGCCTGCGGCCTGCGCGCGGCGGGTTTCGCCGCGGGCGCTGACGTGGCGGCGGCTTCCCCGTTGCCGCGCGGACGCGAGGCCGCATCGCGCAGCAGCGCCTTGATCCTGAAGCCCTCGGGCTTGATCGTGAGCGCCTCCTTGATCTTGAGCTTGTAGCCCGTGTGATCGACGAGCTCGAAGCGCTGCAGGATCATGCCCAGCGTGAGCACCGCTTCCTGCAATGCGAACTGGCGGCCGATGCAGGCGCGCTGCCCGTTGCCGAAGGGCTTGAAGGCGTTCACCGGCCGCTCGCGCTCGGCCTCGCGGCTGAAGTGGTCGGGATTGAACTGGTCGGCGTCCTCGCCCCAGATGCCCTTGTCACGATGCAGCGCCAGCGCATGCATGATGACCATGTTGTTCTTCCTGATCGTGTACTGGCCGCCGATGGTCGTGTCTTCCTTGGCGCGCATCGAGATCGCGGGCGCGGTCGGGTACAGGCGCAGCGCCTCCTTCAGCACCTGCATCACGTACTGCAGGCGATTGACCTGCGCGTAGGTCGGTTTCTGCGAGGTGTCCGGGCCGAACACGCTGTCGACTTCGGCCTGCGCCTTGGCCAGCGCCTCGGGGTTCTTCAGCAAGAAGTAGATCGCGAACGAGAGCAGGCCGCTGGTGGTTTCGTGCCCCGCGATGAGGAATTCGATGCACTCGTCGCGGATCATCTTGTCGGTGAGCTGCTCGCCGCTCTTCTTGTCGACGCCCGCGATCATGTAGCTCAGCAGGTCGGGCTTGGTGGCGATGTCCGCCCCGCTCGCGCGCCGCTCTTCTATGATGTCTTCCACCATCTTGTGCATGAAGCGGATGTCCTTGCGCTGCTGGGCGAGTTCCTTCTTGAGCATGAACTCTTCCAGCGGCAGGCCGCGGCGGTTCTGCACAGTTTCCAGCGTGCGCACCATGGCATCGACAAAAGGATGAAAGCCTTCGCGGTAGAACGAATTGAAGCGGTAGCCGAAGCCGCACAGGCCGATGGTGTCGAGCGTGAGCGCCGTCATGTCGCGCACCACGTCCACCTCTTCGTCGAAGTTCAGGCGCTCCCACTTGGTGACCAGCTGGCCCGCGATGTCCAGCATCATCGGGTGGTAGGCCTGCATGGCGCGCTGGCTGAAGTTGGCCAGCAGGATGTTGTGCGGCTTCGACCAGGTTTCCTCGTGCGTGTCCGAAGTGAAGAGCCCGTGCGATGCGGCGCGCAGCCGGCGCAGCGCGCCGCGGGTGCTCTTGTCGAAGCGCGCCTCTTCGCAAAGCTCGTCGACCAGCGCGGGCGACGACACCACGATCACCGGCATGCCCGGCATGTCGAGCCAGTAGATGCCGCCGAGTTCCTGCGCGATCTTCCACATGTCGAGCACGGGGGAGTCGGACCCGATCGACAGCAGGTTGCCGACGAAGGGCTTCTTTGCGGGATGCGGGATCGGATGGAGCGAGTTCTTGCCTGCCATGGGTTTTGCGCCTTTGGAGTGGACCCGCTGGGGAGATCCCGGGTGTGACTGCGGAGTATCCCGAGGGCACTGGTGGTGAGCAGGACGGGGTTTCCCTTAGGCTTTGGAGTTCAGGGCTTTGTTCGGTGCCTTGTTCGGTGTCTTCTTCGGTGCCTTGTTCAGGGCGCGCTCCCGCCGACGGGGTACCTTGCTCCGCGAATGTCCTCCGGCCTGCGGCCTCCCCCTTGATTTCGCTGCGCAAGGCACCCCATCGACGGGAGCGTTGCACAGAGCGGTCGTTGGTCGGCGGTACACCCACAGCGTGCCCAGGTGCACAGGGCATCGGGTGCTCCCCGCAGCGAAATAAAGGAGGAGCCGAAGGCGGGGGACATTCGCGGAGGGGAGTACCCGGTGGCCTGTGCACGCGCCCGGAGCATTTCAGCCAATGCCGGGAGACCAAAAGTCCTCAAGGCCGAACCATCTTGCATTCGGACCCCTGGGCCAGTTCATTGCCGGTGTAGACCGCGTCGGTGCGAAAGCCGTAGTTCGTGCCTTCCCAGCCCACCTTCACGGTCTTGCCGTCGACCGGCGCGATGGTGTTGACCACCTGCGGCAGCAGCAGCTGATGGTCCTCGGCGCGCATGCGGATCGGGCCCACCACCGAATCGAAGCTCATGTCCTCGAGCGCATAGGCCACCTTCACCGTGTCGGTAGTGCCGGCCTTGTTGATGGCCGCGGCCAGCAGGCGCGGCGTGAAGTCGATGCGCGGCGCCAGAAAATCCTTGCCCGTCTTGGCCTTGTAGGCCTTGGCCAGCGCATCGGCGCGCGGCGTGTCGGCCTGGCCCGGATGCCATTCGGCGACCCAGGTCAGCTGCCCAAGCTTGGCTTGCGACACCGCCAGCACCGTTCCCGGCACCGAGCCCGCGCTGTGGTTGAAGTAGCGCAGGTTGTAGCCCGCGTCGCCCGCGGCCTTGAGCAGCAACGTCATGTCCTGCCCCCAGTTGCCCGTGATGACCGAGTCGGCGCCGCTTTGCTTGATGTTGGCGATGTAGGGCGAGAAGTCCTTCACGCGGCCGATCGGATGCAGCGTTTCGCCGACGAACTGCACATCGGGCCGCGCCAGCCCCACCAGCTGGCGCCCGTAGCTCGCCCACTGCTTGCCGTGGGCATAGTCCTGGTTCAGCAGGTAGACCTTCTTCACCTCGGGCGTCTTCTTGATGTAGTTGGCCAGCGCCTTCATTTTCATCGCCGTGTTGGCCTCGGTCTGGAAGTGCCAGAAGCTGCAGCCCTTGCCGGTCATCTCGGGGTCGATCGACGAGTGGTTCAGCACGATCAGCTCCTTGCCCGGATTGCGCTGGTTCCAGCGCGCCACCGATTGGACCAGCGCAGTGACCACCGAGGAGCCCGATCCACCCGTGACGATGGCCTTGGCGCCCTGGTCGATGGCTGCCTGCAGCGCGCTCTGGCTTTCCTGCGCCGAGAGCTTGCTGTCGAACTGCAGCAGCTGCAGCTTCGTGCCGCCGAGCACGCCACCCTTGGCGTTGATCTCCTCGATGGCGTATTGCGTGTGCGTCAGCATCAGTTCGCCCACGTTCGCGAAGGGGCCCGAGAGCGGATCGATGTAGGCGATCTTGTAGGTGGGCTGCGCGTGCGCGCCGGCGCCGCCCGCGGCCATCAAGGAGGCAAGGGCGATCCGCGCCAGTGGCGCAGGGTTGAACTTCTTCATGGTGTGTCTCCGGGGGGTGTCAGTTCTTCGCTTGCAGGCCGAGCACGCGGCTTGCCAACTTCGTGAGCTCGGCCGCCACCTCGTCGGGCGAGAGGCGTCCGTTCGGGCGATACCAGCTGTAGAGAAAGCCAGGCAGGCTGCACGCTGCGAGCGCGGTGATCTTGGTTTCGCCGAAGTCGAGGTCGCCGTCGCGGCGCGCTTCTTCGAGCAGCGGGCACAGCAGGTCGTAGAAGTGGTGCGCGAGCTTCTTTTGCGCCGCGATGTATTCGGGCCGGTACACCTGCGGCTCGCGATACGGAAAGAAGGCGCAGGGGTGGTGTGCGATGGTGGCGCGGATCAGGCGTTCGATGCCTTCGAGCACCTTCTCGCTGGCGCGCCGCGGATCGCCGGCCGCGAAATCGAGCACGGTGAAGCAATCCACCGCGGGGCGCCACGACAGCGTTTCGAAGATCTCCTGCTTGTCGCGGAAGTAGTAGTACACGAACGGCTTGGTCACGCCCAGCGCGCGAACGATCTGCGCCATGGTGGTGTTGGCGTAGCCCTGCGCCGCGAAGAGCTGCGCCGCCGCCTCCAGGATGCGCTCGCGCTGGAGGTCCGTGCCCTGCGTGGCCGCGCGCTGGCGCCCGGTGCCCTGGGGCAGGTGCGGCTGTGCCGCGGTTTCGCTCTGGTCTCCAGAGGGTTTGTGCCGTGTCGCGGAAGTTATACCCATGGGTAGGATTGTTGGTGCACCATGCACCCATTGGCAAGCGCTTGGCTCCTGCAGCCGGCTATCGATAACCCTGAGAAAGTGACGCCATGGAGACATTGCCCGACCGTCCGCTGAAGCCCCTGCACGAGTACCTGCGCGCCCATGCGCGCGAGCGCGGCGACCGCGCGGCCTGCATCTGGTACGGCCACACCATGAGCTGGGCGCAGCTCGACAGCGCGAGCGACGCCTTCGCGGCCCGGCTGCAGGCCATCGGCGTGAAGAAGGGCGAGCCGGTGGTGCTGTTCCTGAACAACTGCCCGCAATACCTGGTCGCGCATTTCGGCATCCAGAAGATCGGCGCCATCGTCTGCCCCAGCGGGCCGCTCAACAAGGAGCACGAGCTGGCCTACCAGGTCAACGACCTCGCGGCGCGCGTGATCGTCGCCGCCGCGCCGCTGCTGCCGGTGGTGCGCAAGGTGCAGCCGGAGAGCGCGCTCGAGCATGTGTTCGTTGTGCACTATGCCGACCTGCTGCCCGGCGAACCCACGCTCGACCTGCCGGCTGAACTCGCCGCGGAGCGCAAGGCCGAACGCGCCGTGCCCGAAGACTGCGAAGACTTCCTCTCCGTAATGAAAGCCGACGCGAAGCCGCAGCCCGTGGCCATCGACATGGACGACGTCGCGCTCATGACCTACACCTCCGGCACCACCGGCCTGCCCAAGGGCGCGATGCTGAGCTACGGCAATGCGCTCTTCAAGACCCGCGCGGCAGCCGATTGCAACGGCGTGGCCGCTGACGACGTGCTGCTGTCGATCGCGCCGCTCTATCACATCGCCGGCATGCTGATGGGCGTGAACGTGCCGGTGCTCAGTGGCGCGGCGTCGGTGCTGCTGCACCGCTTCGATTCGCGCGCCGTGCTGCAGGCCATCGCGCACTACAAGGTGAGCTGGTGGTACAGCATCGCGCCGATGAACGTGGCGTGCATGCAGGTGCCCGGCATCGCGAGCTTCGATCTCTCGAGCCTGCGGCGCAATCCGGTCACGAGCTTCGGTATCACCTTCACCGAACCGCTGGCCGCGCAATGGCGCGTGCATGCGCCCAACTGCACGTCGTTCGAAGCCGCGTACGGGCTCAGCGAAACCCACACCTGCGACACCTACACGCCGCACCATGCGCCGCGCTGGGGAACGCAGGGCATCGCGGTGCCCGGCGTGGCCATCCGCATCGTCGACCCCGACACGCAGGCCGACGTGCCCACGGGCGAGGTCGGCGAGATCGTGCTGACCAGTCCCGGCGTCTTCAAGGGCTACTGGAACAAGCCCGAAGCCACGGCGGCCACGCTGCGCGGCGGCTGGGTGCACACCGGCGACATGGGCCGGCTCGATGCGGACGGCTATCTCAGCTTCATCGGCCGCTTCAAGGAGATGATCAAGGTCTCGGGCTACAGCGTGTTCCCCGAAGAGGTCGAGACCATCCTCATCAAGCATCCCGCGGTGGCGCAGGCCGCCGTGATTGCGCAGCCCGACGCCGAGAAGGGCGAGGTGGTCAAGGCCTTCATCGTGCGCAAGCCGGGCGCGGCGCTCGAGGCCGACGCGCTCATTGCCTGGTCGCGCGAGAACATGGCCAGCTACAAGGCGCCGCGTGCCGTGAGCTTCATCGATGCGCTGCCGACCACTGGCGCCGGCAAGGTGCTGCGGCGCCTGCTGAAAGACAAAGCCTGAAAGGTTCTCTTGTTCTCCAAAGTCCTGATTGCCAACCGCGGTGAGATCGCCGTGCGGCTGGTGCGCGCGCTGCGCGACCTCGGCATTGCGAGCGTGGCGGTGCATGCGCGCGACGATGCATCCGCACTGCATGTGCAGCTGGCCGACGCGGCCGTCGCGCTCGATGCAACCGGGCCCTCGGCCTACCTCGACGTTGCCGCACTGATCGGCGTGGCGAAGGCGCAGGGCTGCGATGCGGTGCATCCCGGCTACGGCTTCCTGAGCGAACGCGCGGACTTCGCGCAGGCCTGCGCGGATGCGGGGCTGGTCTTCATCGGGCCGACGCCGGACCAGCTGGCGCTGTTCGGCGACAAGGCGCGCGCACGCGCGCTGGCCACGCAGTGCGACGTCCCCGTGATGCCCGGCAGCGCCGGCGCGGTGACGCTCGCGCAGGCGCAGGCCTTCTTCGCCGAACAGCAGGCGCAGGGCGCTGCAGGCGTGATGGTCAAGGCCATCGGCGGCGGTGGCGGGCGCGGCATGCGTGCGGTACTGAATGCGGACGAATTGCCCGAAGCGCATGCGCGCTGCATGTCCGAGGCCAAGGCTGCCTTCGGTATCGAAGGCGTGTATGTCGAGCGCCTGATGCGCAACGCGCGCCATATCGAAATCCAGGTGCTGGGCGACGGGCAGGCCGTGGCCAGCCTCGGCGAGCGCGAGTGCACCCTGCAGCGGCGTTTCCAGAAGCTGGTGGAAATCGCGCCCAGCCCTTCGCTGCCCGATTCGCTGCGGGCTGCCATCACGCAGGCCGCGCTCCGCATGGCCAAGGCCGCGGGCTATCGCAGCCTGGGCACCTTCGAGTTTCTGGTCGATGCCGCATCGCCCACGCTCCCCTTCGTCTTCATCGAGGCGAACCCGCGGCTGCAGGTCGAGCACACGGTGACCGAGGCGGTGACCGGCCTCGACCTCGTGCAGCTGCAGATGGCGGTGGCAGCCGGACAGTCCTTGAAGTCGCTTGGCGTGGAAGCCGGCCGCACGGCAACGCAGCGCGGGTTCGCGGTGCAATGGCGCATCAATGCGGAAACGCTCGATGCCCATGGCAACGCGCGGCCCTCGGGCGGCACGCTGGCGCGCTTCGACCTGCCGGCGGGGCCGGGCGTGCGCGTCGACACGCACGGCTACGCGGGGCTTGCGCCGTCGCCGCACTACGACACGCTGCTCGCCAAGCTCGTCGTGCATTCGCCGTCGCCGCGCTTCGAAGATGCATTGCGGCGCTCGCTGCGCGCCCTCGACGAATGCCACATCGACGGCATCGCCACCAACCTGCCGCTGCTGCGCGCCATTGCCGTGCGGCCCGAGTTCGTGGCGCAGGCGGTGCATACGCGTTTCGTGGAGGCGCACCTCGGCGATCTGCTGGCAACCGCGGCTTCGTTCGAGAAGCACGCAAAGAAGGCGATCGCTGCACCCGCAGTGCAAACCGCCGCCGATGAGAATGCGGACGACCTCACCATCAGGGCCCCGATGCCGGCCCGCCTCGTGCAGTTCGAAGTGGCGGTGGGCGACGTGCTGCCGGCCGGCGCACAGCTCGGCGTGCTCGAAGCCATGAAGATGGAGCACCTGCTGCATGCGCCCGTGGCGGGCCGGGTGGTCGCGCTGCTGGCTGCGCCCGGCGACTATCTCGTCGAAGGCCAGTCGCTGGTGCGGCTGGAAGCGGTCGATGCGCAGGCTGTCGAAGCGCAGGCGCGCGCCGACCATGACCTCGATGCGATCCGCCCCGATCTGCAGAAGGTCATCGATCGCCACGCGCCCACGCTCGACATCAACCGCAAGGCCGCGGTCGAAAAGCGCCACGCGCAAGGCGGCCGCACCGCGCGCGAGAACGTCGCCGACCTGTGCGACACCGCATCCGACCCCGGCAACTTCATCGAATACGGCGCGCTCGCCATTGCCGCGCAGACGCGCCGCCGCACGCTCGAAGACCTGATCGCCAACACGCCGGCCGACGGCATGGTGACGGGCCTGGGCAGCATCAACGCGAAGCAGTTCGGCCCCGAGGCATCGCGCTGCGCGGTGCTGGCCTACGACTACACGGTGCTGGCCGGTACGCAGGGCATGCGCAACCACCACAAGACCGACCGGCTGCTGGCGGTGGCGCACCAGTTGAAGCTGCCGGTGGTGCTGTTCGCCGAAGGCGGCGGCGGGCGGCCGGGCGATACCGACATGCCGATCGTCGCGGGCCTGAACAACCACACCTTCAGCCAGTTCGCGGCGCTGTCGGGCAAGGTGCCGGTGGTGGGCGTCGTGCATGGCCGCTGCTTCGCGGGCAATGCCGCGCTGCTGGGCTGCGCCGACGTGATCATCGCCACGCGCGGCAGCAACATCGGCATGAGCGGCCCCGCGATGATCGAAGGCGGCGGGCTCGGAAGCTTCGCGCCGGAGCAGATCGGCCCGAGCAGCGTGCAGTCGCGCAACGGCGTGATCGACATCCTTGTCGAGGACGAGGCCGCGGCGGTGGCTGCCGCGAAGCAATACCTTTCGTATTTCCAGGGGCCGGTGGACGACTGGCAATGCGCGGACCCGCGTGCGCTGCGCCACGTGGTGCCCGAGAACCGGCTGCGCGTGTACGACGTGCGCGCCGCGATGCGCGGCGTGGCCGACACCGGCTCGCTGCTCGAACTGCGTGCCGGCTTCGGCGCGGGCATCGTCACCGCGCTGGCACGCATCGAGGGCAGGCCGGTGGGGCTGATGGCCAACAACCCGCATCACCTGGGCGGCGCCATCGACGTGGAAGCGGCCGACAAATCGGCGCGCTTCATGCAGCTGTGCAACGCGCACGGGCTGCCGATCGTCTCGCTGTGCGACACGCCCGGCTTCATGGTCGGCCCGGAGATCGAGGCACAGGCGCAGGTGCGCCACGTGTGCCGCATGTTCATGGTGGCCTCGCACCTGCGCGTGCCCTTCTTCGCCGTGGTGCTGCGCAAGGGCTACGGCCTGGGCGCGCAGGCCATGACGGCCGGCGGCTTCGATGCGCCGGTGTTCACGGTGGCATGGCCCACCGGCGAGTTCGGCGCGATGGGGCTCGAAGGCGCGGTGCGCCTGGGCTATCGCAAGGAGCTGGCCGCGGTGCCCGAAGGCGCCGAGCGCGATGCGCTGTTCAAGACGCTGGTGGCGCAGCAATACGCCAACGGCGAGGCGATCCACATGGCGCAAACACTCGAGATCGATGCGGTGATCGATCCTGCCGAAACCCGCACCTGGCTGGTGCGCGGGCTCGCGTCGGCTGGGCGTTCCACGCAGGCGGCCTCACCCTACGTGGACACTTGGTAACCATGCACTAGACCTCGTCACATGCAATGGCGGGAGGGCTTCGTAAACTGGGTCGCTTTGCGCGCATGAAACTGGGTTTGCATTGGCTCTCTTCTCTTCGTCATGGTGTGCTGCGGCATTGGATGGCCCCGGTCGGTTGCGTGCTGTTCGCTGTCGCGGTGGCCGTGCAGGCCGTTCAACCTCAGGCCGAGACGCAGCCGAGGCAGCCGGTCGAGGCGCACTGGGTGGCCGGCTGGGCTGCCGCACCGGTGGATTTCCGCGAGCTGAGCGCGAACCCCCTTCTCAAGGCTGCGGCACCCAGGCCCGACGGTGACGCATTTCGTGGACAGACGCTGCGGCAGCAGTTCGAGCCTGCGCTGGGTGGCGATCGCGTTCGCATCCGTTTCTCCAACCGGTTCGGCAAGACGCCGTTGCGCATTGCCGCGGCGAGCGTGGCACGCAGTACCGGTGCCGGTGCGGTTTCGCCGGCCGCGCTGCGCATGCTGCGCTTCGGCGGGCGCGGCAGCGTGGTCATCGCGCCGGGCGCCGAAGCCTGGAGCGACGGCGTCGGCCTGAAGGTCGAGGCCGGGCAGGCGGTGGCGGTGAGCGCCTTCTTCGACCGCGCCGTGCCTTTCGCAACAGTTCACCTGCAGTCGCCCGACGCCAGCTGGGTGGCTGGCGGCAATGCGGTTGCAACGCCCAGGCTGCACGACGCCGCGCCGCTGCCGCTGAATCACATCGTGACGGGCTTCGACGTGATGACCACGCAACCCGTGCGCACGGTGGTGGCCTTTGGCGACTCGATCACCGCCGGCGGCGGGGAGGCGGGCGACGGGGCGTATCCCGAGCTGCTCGCAACGCGCCTGCGCAACAGCCCTTCGGCGGCGCAGCCGGTCTCCGTGCTGAACATGGGCATCGGCGGCAACCGCCTGCTGGTCGACGGCATCGGTCCCAACGGCCTCTCGCGCTTTGCGCGCGATGCGCTGGGGCAGAGCGGCGTGACGCACGTGATGGTGCTGCTGGGCACCAACGACATCGGCCGCAGCGTGTTCGTCCTGCCGGGGCGGCCCACGCCGGAGCACGAGGTCGCGACGGCAGAGCGCATCACCGACGGTTTGCAGCAACTGATCAAGCAAGCCCGCGCCAAGGGCGTGAAGGTGCTGATCGGCACCGTGCCGCCGTTCAAGAACACGCCCTACTGGGCGGAGGCTTCCGAGGCCATGCGCGGCGAGGTCAACCGCTGGATCCGCAGCCGCCAGGACGTGGACGGCGTGATCGATTTCGACGCCGTGCTGCGCAACCCCGCCGATCCGACGACCTTCAATCCCCTCTACGACAACGGCGACCACCTGCATCCCAACAAGGCGGGCCACGCCGCCATGGCTGCGGCCATCGACCTTCGCGAACTGCAGGAGTAGCCGCAGGAGTAAGTGCCAACAAAGGCACTGCTTTCGGCGAAACACCTTTACACAATGTCCCGTCGAGTGCTTACAGGCGCTTCACATGGCCTCGTCAGCATGAAGGCTCCAACCACTCATGAGGGGACCCCCATGAAAAAACTTGCAATCACCCTTTCCATCGCCGCTTCGCTGTTCTCGGCAGGAGGCGCACTGATGGTGCCGACCTCCGCGCAGGCGCAGCCAGGTGTGTTCGTCGATGTGCCGCCGCCGCCGCCACGCTCCGAACGCATGCCGCCTCCGCGCCGTGGCTACGTGTGGGCCCCGGGGCACTATGAATGGCGTGGTGGACACCATGTGTGGATCAGGGGCATGTATGTGCGCGCCCGGCCGGGCTATGCCTACCGTCCGCCGGAATGGCGCGAGCGCGATGGCCGCTGGGAATACCGCCGTGGCGAATGGGACCGTGACCACGACGGCGTGCCGAACCGCTACGACCGTCGTCCGGACAATCCGAACCGGAACTGACTATCGGAACACGACCGTGCGGTGCCCGTTCAGCAGCACGCGGTGCTCGCTGTGCCACTTCACCGCACGGGCCAGCACCTGGCTCTCGGTGTCGCGGCCGCGGGCCGTGAGGTCTTCGACCGTGTCGGTGTGGTCGGCGCGCGCCACGTCCTGCTCGATGATCGGGCCTTCGTCGAGGTCGGCCGTCACGTAGTGGGCGGTGGCGCCGATCAGCTTCACGCCGCGGTCGTGCGCCTGGTAGTAGGGCTTGGCGCCCTTGAAGCTGGGCAGGAACGAGTGATGGATGTTGATGGCCCGGCCGGCCAGGCTCCTGCACAGGTCGTTGCTCAGGATCTGCATGTAGCGCGCCAGCACCACGAGCTCGGCGCCCTCGGCCTCGATGATTTCCAGCTGCCTGGCTTCGCCCTGCGCCTTGGTGGCGGCAGTCACGGGTATGTGATGGAAGGGCACGTTGTAGCTGGCGGCCAGCTGGTAGAAGTCGCGGTGGTTCGAGATGATGGCGCGCACGTCGATGGCGAGCAGGCCGCTCTTCCAGCGGAACAGCAGGTCGTTCAGGCAGTGGCCTTCCTTGCTGACCAGGATCACGGTCTTCATGGGCTCCGCCGCGGCGTGGAGCTGCAGGCTCATGCCGAAGCCCGCGCCGAAGGTGGCGAGCTGCTCGCGCAGCGCCGCCTCGGTGTGGTCGCTGCAGGCGAAGCGCACGCGCATGAAGAACAGGCCCGTGTCGTGGTCGTTGTACTGGGCGGCTTCCTCGATGTTGCCGCCGCGTTCGAGCAGGAAGCCCGAAACGGCATGCACGATGCCCGTCCGGTCGGGGCAGGAGAGGGTCAGGATGTAAGCGGGCGTAGTGGTCGTCATGAGGGGCACGATTGTCGCAGGGGTGCCAGAATGCCGTTTTTTGGTGCGCGTTAAGCAGGAGAGCAACCGATGGCTTATCAGGACTTCAACATGGGCAACCAGTGGCTGCCCTTCACCCCCAACCGCCACTTCCAGAAAGACCCGCGCGTTTTCGTGGCCGCCGACGGCATGGAGTTCACAACGCACGACGGCAAGAAGGTGATCGACGGCATCTCGTCGCTGTGGTGCGTGGGCGCGGGGCACAACCGCAAACCGATCAACGAGGCCATCAAGAAGCAGCTCGACACGCTCGACTACGCCACCGCCTTCCAGGTCAGCAACGACAAGGCGTTCAAGGCGGCCGAGATGATCGCCTCGCTGGCGCCAGGCGACCTCAACAAGGTGCTGTTCTGCAATTCGGGCAGCGAGGCGGCAGACACCTCGATGAAGGTGGCGCTGGCCTATCACCGCGCCCGCGGCGAGGGCCACCGCAACGTGTTCATCGGCCGCGAGAAGGGCTACCACGGCGTGGGCTTCGGCGGCATGTCGGTGGGCGGCATTCCGGGCAACCGCAAGGTGTTCGGCTCGGCCTTTTTGCCGCGCGTGGACCACATGCGCTTCATCCACGACCCGGTGAACCATGCCTACATCCACAACGAGGAGCCGGTGTGGGCCGAAGATCCGCTGCTCGAGCTCGAGACCCGCATCCTGCCGCTGCACGACCCGAGCAACATCGCCGCGATCATCGTGGAGCCGGTGGCCGGTTCGGCCGGCTGGTACCTGCCGCCCAAGGGCTACCTGAAGCGGCTGCGCGAGATCTGCGACAAGCACGGCATCCTCTTGATCTTCGACGAGGTCATCACCGGTTTCGGCCGCATGGGCACCAATTTCGCGTCGGACTATTACGGCGTGGTGCCCGACATGCTGAACTTCGCCAAGTGCGTGACCAATGGCGTGATTCCGCTCGGCGGCGTGATCTGCCGCGACAAGCTCTACGACGCGATGATGAAGACCGACGCGCCCGAGCACGTGGTCGAGTTCTTCCATGGCTACACCTACTCGGGCCATCCGGTGGCCTGCGCCGCGGCCATTGCCACGCTCGATCTGTTCAAGCAGGAAAACCTGTTCGCCCGCGCCGGCGAAATGGGCCAGGTGCTGGGCGATGCCTTCCACGGCACCTTCAAGGGCCTGCCGAACGTGATCAGCATCCGCAGCCTCGGCCTGGCCGCGGCAGTGGAGCTCGCACCCATCGCGGGCGCGCCGGGCAAGCGCGCCTACGACATCTTCCTGGACTGCTTCCACAAGGGCGCGCTGGTGCGGCCCGCGGGCGACGTGCTGGTGATCGCGCCGCCCTACATCGTGGAGAAGCAGCACATCGACACGCTGGTCAACACGCTGGCGGATTCGATCAGGAAGTTTGCTTGACGACGCCGGCGCAGTAGTCCGTTGGCGGCAGGGGGGGTGTGCGCCAGACGGCGTCGTAGGCCTCCTTGTCCTGTTCCTCGTCCGGCGATTCGCCGGCCTGCAGCCGCACGGCCTTGACCGACACATCGGTCGGCAGGTGCTGCGGCACGCCAAGCACCTTGGTGGCATGGCCCGCGCCGCTGATCAGCAGCACCGTCTTGCCCGGCTGGCGGGCCTTGACGATGGCCTGCGCCATGGCGCGGTCGCGCCCCACCTGGATGCGCGTCATCGGCACGATCTGGGGCTCGGGCAGCAGCTTGCAGTGGCCTTCCCGCACGGCGTCCTGCTGCGCGTTGTAGGCCTCGCCGTTGAGCTGCACGTCGAGCGAGACGTCGGCCATGGCGTTCTTCATGCGCGCGCGCGGCAGGTTGGCGCCGATCACGGGCACATTGGCGCGCACCGCGGCCATCACGGCCGGGCCGTAGCTCTGCCAGGGCCAGGCTTTCTCGTTCCAGGCGAGCGCGTCGCGCACCTGCGCATCGGTGGCCGCGGTGTCGAGGCGGGCGGTGCTGTGGCCTTCCTCGGCCATTTCCAGCAGCAGCGCGGCCAACTTGCCCCGGCTGGCCAGCGCCTCGACGGTTTCGCGTTCGATCGCATGGTGCTCCGGGGCGTCGTGCTGCTCGCCGAGGATCAGCGCATCCGCCGGCAGCAGCGCCGCCGCGCGGCGCGCCACGGGCACATCGGGGCCGTCGAGGAAAGCGGTGCAACCCGCAAACGCAATGGCAGCGAACAGGGGCAGCAGGAATCGGGAAGCCCGTGCGGGAAAGGGTTGGCATCGCATCGCGCCATACTATGCGTTGGCGCTCGCACGCAGTGCCGTCCAATTCCGCTTCTTCCTGTCGTGTCTTTCCGTTTTCTGGTTCGCGTGCTGGCCACGCTGTTGCTTGCGCTTGCCGCGGCGCAAATCTGCCTCGCCCTGCACACGCCCCTGCCGTGGATGATCGGCCCGCTGCTGGCGGTTTCGCTGGCATCGATTGCCGGCGCGCCCACGGCCAGCTTCACGCCGCTGCGCAATGCCGGGCAATGGACCATCGGCACGGTGCTGGGCCTTTATTTCACGCCGCAGGTGGTTGCGCTGGTGGCCGGCGTCTGGTGGGCCATTGCGCTTGCCATTGCCTGGGCCTTGCTGCTCGGCTGGGGGTTCGGGCGCTGGCTGCACGCACTGCACGCCAGGCGGATGCCGCATGTGCCGGCCAGGTCCATGAGAGCCACGACTTACTTCGCGGGCGCCATCGGCGGGGCCTCCGAAATGACGCTGCTGTCCGAATCGGCCGGCGCGCGCACCGATCTGGTGGCCGCGGCGCACAGCCTGCGGCTGGTGGTGGTGACCATCGCCGTTCCGTTCGCGATGCAGTGGAGCGGCCTGCACGGGCTCGAAATCAACCCGCCCGCGGTGCGCGAGGTGAATGCGGGCGGGCTCCTGCTGCTTGCGCTGGCCACGGGTGCCGGCGGGCTTGCGATGCGTGCGCTGGGCCGCACCAATCCCTGGTTCATGGGGCCGCTGGTGGTGGCGATGGGTTTCACCATTGCGGACCAGCCGCTTTCGGCCGTGCCCACCTGGATGTCGAACGCCGCGCAGCTCGTGATTGCTGTGAGCCTGGGCGTGCGCTTCAGCCGCGAATTCCTGCACACGGCGCCGCGCTGGCTGGGATCGGTGGCGCTGGGCACCGTCGCCATGCTGGTGTTGTGCGCAGCTGCCGCGTGGTTGCTGGCCTGGGCCACCGGGCTGCATCCCGCCACGATGATCCTGGGCACGTCGCCGGGCGGCATTGCCGAGATGTCGATCACCGCCAAGGTGCTGCAGCTCGGCGTGCCCGTGGTGACGGCATTCCAGGTGTGCCGGCTGGTCGCGGTGCTGCTGCTGGTGGGGCCGATGTATCGCTGGAGCTACGCACGGAAATGAACGGCGGGCCCTGAAAAGGCCAAAAAAAAGCGCCTGTGTCGGGCGCTTTTTTTCGGGTGGACGGTGGTTCAGTGCACCAGCACCGGCGTGTGGGCCAGCTCGGCATAGCCCTCGAGCGTGTCCTCGACCTCTTCCTGCGTGGGCGTGTTGAGCTGCCAGGCGGCGATCTGCTGCTGGAACAGTTCGGCCCAGGAGCCGTCGAGGTAGACCTCCTTGCCCGAGCGCTTGTCGACGATCTCGAAGCCGTGGCGTTCCAGCACCGGGACGTTGGGTTGGGCCGGGGCGTCGCTTTCGTTGGGCTGCACGTGCACGACGACGAAGGACTCCGAGTCATAGAGCATGTTCATTGCGGGGCCTGTGAGGATGTCGATGGCGTTCATGAAGGTTAGATAGCAATCAACGCGCCAGTTTCAAGAAGGGTTGTCGCATTGCGGTCACAACGGTGTTTCTTTACTGAATTTGTACTATCAGCTGGCCGGGCCCGCGGGAAGGGTTTCGCGCAACTGCATGTCGGCGAAGTCGCCGTTGGGCTGTGTCTGTTTCATCCGTACCGGTAGGTACCCCAGCGCCGGCGCGAGCCAGATTTCGATCTTGTCGTCGAACTCGCGCCGCGGGGTGCGCGTGAGCTTGCGCACCGCGTAATCGCCCGCCGGCACCGTCATCTGCTCTTCGCCTTCGATATTGAATACCCAGACGCCCGCATCGCGCGGCCCTACCGTCTGGATCGAAATGCGGCTGCCGGCCGGATAGCGGCCCGGGTCGCCCGCCAGCATGCCGCCGAGCTGCATCACCACGCTGAGCCGGTCCTGTGCGCCGGGAAGCAGGGGAACGCTGGGCGCGTTGTTGCTGAACATGACCTGGCCCTGGTCGCGCAGGAAATGCGAGGCAAGCTCGCCCTTGCGGCTTTCCGAAAAGCGTGCCGGCTCGATGCCGGTGGGGCCGATCCGGCCGGTGCTGTGCTGGCTGCGAATGGTCTTGAACAGGAATTTGAGCGACAGCCGGGCGTCGTAGCTGCTGCCGTCCTGCAGCCAGGCCAGGTCGCCGAAGACGCCCTGCATCGGCGAGGCGCCCTGCTGGCCCGTGACCGCGAAGGCCAGCTTCACCGAACCGGGAATGCGCAGCGCCTCAGGCCCGACGACGTTGCCCGCCGTAACACTGGTGGCGCCCGCGGACTCGCCGTTCCCGATGCCGGCGCTGGCCGCGCCGCCCGGTGCGGCGCCTGCCGGGGCGCTTGCCGCCTGCTCGGGCGCGGCCGCTCCTGAATCAGGAGCATTCTGCGCCGTGAGGTCGGGTATTTCCGGCGGGGAGCGTTCCGAAACCCGGGGCTCCGGCACCGGCACCGGCTCGGATGCCGGCGCCGGCTTGGGCCTGGAGGGCTCGCGCGGCCGCCGCGGTTTTGCGGGCGGCGGGGGTTTGGCTTCGGCGGCGGGCGCCGCAGCAGCAGGTGCGGCCGGCTTTTCCGCGGCCGGAGGCGCGATCACGATGGTGCGGGTGATGAACTTGTTCGCGAGCGGCGAGGGGTCGGGCCCGATGGCCGTGGGCGCGAGCCCGAGCAACAGCACATGGGCCAGCGCCACCGCCAGCGTCAGCCCGGCCAGCGCGCGCCACGACGGGCGCCCTGGCGGGGCGGCAGAGGATGGCAACGGAGGGGCGGCGAGCGTCGGCATGAGGTGTGGAGTGAGCGTCCGCGCCGAGGTTCACAAGGAGCATCTCGGTACACTGCCGCCCGTTCAACCAGTTTAGTGGGCGCGGCGCCGGCTCTCGTGTTCGCGCCGCGTCCTTCATCACGCATTTGCCATCATGAAACTCGCCACCCTGAAGGACGGCTCGCGCGACGGCCAGCTCGTCGTCGTCTCGCGCGACCTCGCGCTCGCCCACTACGCCACCGGCATTGCCAGCCGGCTGCAGCAGGTGCTGGACGACTGGGGCTTCATGAGCCCGCAGCTGCAGGACCTGTACGACGCCGTCAACACCGGCCGCGCGCGCCATTCCTTTCCGTTCGACCCCGCCCAGTGCATGGCGCCGCTGCCGCGCGCCTACCAGTGGGCCGACGGTTCGGCCTACCTGAACCATGTCGAGCTGGTGCGCAAGGCGCGCAATGCCGAAGTGCCCGAGAGTTTCTACACCGACCCGCTCATGTACCAGGGCGGCAGCGACGACTTCCTCGGCCCGGTCGACGACGTGGTCGTGCCCAGCGAAGCCATGGGCATCGACTTCGAGGCCGAGATCGCGGTCATCACCGGCGACGTGAAGATGGGCGCCACGCCCGACCAGGCACTCGACGGCATCCGCCTGGTGATGCTGGCCAACGATGTGAGCCTGCGCAACCTGATTCCGGCCGAGCTGGCCAAGGGCTTCGGCTTCTTCCAGAGCAAGCCGGCCACTGCCTTCAGCCCCGTGGCCGTGACGCTCGACGAGATCGGCGAAGCCTGGCAGGACGGCCGCGTGCACCTGGCGCTGCAGAGCAGCTGGAACGGCCGCAAGGTCGGCATGTGCGATGCCGGGCCCGAGATGACTTTTCACTTCGGCCAGCTCATCGCCCACATCGCCAAGACACGCAACGTGCGCGCCGGCAGCATCGTCGGCAGCGGCACCGTGAGCAACAAGGGCGTGGAGAAGAAAGACGGCAGCATGGACTGGCCGAAGGGCTATTCGTGCATTGCCGAGAAGCGCTGCATCGAAACCATCCAGGGCGGCGAGCCGGTGACCGAATTCATGAAGTTCGGTGACACCATCCGCATCGAGATGAAGGGGCTCGACGGGCGTTCGCTGTTCGGCGCGATCGACCAGGAGATCGTGTCGGCGGCGGGGCGGCCGAAGGTTGCGCCGGTGTCGGTGGCGGGCGAACAGGAGGAAATCGCCGACGATTGAGATATTTTGACCCGAGAAGGTCAAAATCCTTCGCCACAGGAAGAAATCAGTGAGTTTGACCTTTTGGGGGCAAATACCAAGGAAGCTCAGAGTTTGACCTTGGAAGAGCAAAATTTGCCGGATTGCTTAACTTATAAGCAATAATGCTCTTTTCGGGTCAAATATGCAGCTCACTCCCGATGCTCTTCCTGAACTGGCCAAGCGGCTCACGGCCGAACGCAAACGCCAAGGCTTGTCTCGCGCGCAGGCGGCATCGGTGTGCGGTGTCAGTCCTTCTTTCATCCGCGATGCGGAAAGCGAGCCCGGCCGTTGTTCGCTGCTGAAGTTGCTGCTCCTGGCGACCGGCCTGGGACTGAAGGTCGATCTTGGCGGTCGGCAAGAAGGTGCCGGAGCGAGCGTCGAATGATCCGGCTGCGCATCTGGGCCAACGCCCGCCCGATGGGATGGTTCGGCCATGCCGCCGCCGAGTATTTCTTCGAGTACGACGCGCAATGGCTGGAGCAGCCGGGCCGCTATGTGCTGGCGCCGCAATTTCCGCTGAACGCCATGCGCTACACCGGCCACGCGGTCCGGTCCTTCTTCGAGAACCTGCTGCCCGAAGGCGAGGCGCTCGACGACATCGTCGGCGCCATCCATTTGCGCGGCGCTTCTTCTTTCGAGTTGCTGGGCCGCCTGGGTGCGGAGCTTCCCGGAGTGCTCTCGCTGCTCCCGCCCGAGGCGCGGCCGATGCCGGCGCAGGAATACCGTCCATTGCCGTTCGAGGAACTGAGCCGGCGGCTGGCCGGCCGCGACCGCACGCCGCTGTTGTTGTCCAACGCCGAGGCAACCATGTCGCTGGCCGGTGCGCAGGACAAGATCGGCCTGCGTTTCGATCCCGCAGCCCGGCGCCTGAGCGACAGCGTTGGCCAGTCGCCCACCACGCACATCCTCAAGCCCGACACGCGGCAGGCGCGCTACCGGCCGAGCGCGATCAACGAATTTGCGTGCATGAAGCTGGCGCGGTCGCTGCGCTTGCCCGTGCCGGACGCCTGGCTGCTGCGCATTCCCGAGGCTGCCTACGTGGTCGCGCGCTACGACCGGCTGCTGGCTGCGGGCAACATCGTGAGCCTGCACCAGATCGACGGTTGCCAGTTGCTGGGGCACGGCGCGGGCTGGAAGTACCAGCGCATGGGCGGGCTCGTCAGCATTGCCTTGCTGGTCAAGGCCCTGCGCGGACTGGGTGTGCGCGGCATCGACCTGCTGCAGTTCCAGCGCTGGGTGATGTTCAATTACCTGATCGGCAATTCGGACGCGCATGCCAAGAACGTCTCCGTGCTGATCGACGACAAGGGCTTCAGCCTCGCGCCGTTCTACGACCTGCTGTGCGTACGCGCGTACGGCGACACCGGCCTGGCGTTGTTCATCGGGGACGAGGAAACCTTCGACTCGGTAGGCCGGCATTCCTGGGAAGCCTTGTGCCGGGACTGCGGCTTTCGCCTGCCTGAAACGCTGGCCGAGTTCGGAAAGATGGCGCGTGCGCTGCTGCCCGCATGGCACAAGGTCCGCGCCTCGCTGGACGAGTCGCATCGGCCGGACGACGCCGAGGTGCAGGTGCTGGAAAGAATGACGCAGGTGTTCGAGCTTCATGTTCGAAATGCGTCGTCGATGATCGGTGGCTGATCGCCAAGCCAGAGGCTGGTCCCGCGCAGCAGCTCCTTCTGCGACCGTATCCCCAGCCGCCGGAACGCCCGGTACTGATGCGTGCGCACGGTCGTCAGCTCCACGCCGATCTCCCGCGCCGCTTCCTTCGCGGTCTTGCCGGCCATCAAGTGCCCGATGACCTCGCGCTCGCGCAGGCTCAAGGTCAGCAGGCGCGAGGCGAGGGTGGGCGCCACCGCTTCCCGGGCCGCCATGGCGCTGCGGCCGTGGGCCAGGGTGGCGTCGGCCAGCAGCGTGGCGTGGCGCTCCATCGTTGCGAAGTCGCCGGCACCGAATTCAGCCTGCGCGAGGCTTCGATAGAAGCTCACCGCCACGCGCTGGCCGGTGGGCGTCAAGAGCAGCACCGACGCGCGTTCGCGGATGCCCACGTCGCCGTAGCAGGCCGCGCGATAGGCGGGGTCGGCCACCTCGTCGGCGCGCTGGTGGCCCAGCCAGAGCTGCGCGCGCCTGGGCAGCTTGCGTGCGGCCAGCCAGGTCATGTTGGGATCGAGCAGGTCGAAGCGCTGCGCCACATAGCGCTCGGCCGTGCGTTCGGCCGTGCTGCCATAGCTGCTGGCGGCCGACACCGCCTCGATGCGGCCGGTGGCGTCGACGGCGAACACGGTGCAGAAGGTGACGGGCATCACGCGGTGCATGGCCGCGAGGCAGCTGGCCGCCAGGTGCGGCGTGCCGACGCCCGCGAGCACGTCGCCGACGATGGCTGCGGACAGCGCGGTGTCCGCGGCGGGTTGAATGCGCCAGCGTCTCATGGGAGCAGGCAGGGCAGGGTAATTACTTCGTACGAAGTTATGACAATGGGCAGCGCCGCACATCGGGACAATCCCGCTATGACGAACCCCACCGCAGCGGCCGCCGCGCAGGCACCCGGCACACTGGCCGCCGATGCCGCAAGCGGCCCCGTACCGCCACCGGCCAGCGCCACCGAACTGCCGCCCTCCGTCGGTGCCTTTCACTACACGCGCTACAAGCCCTGGACGCCGCCGCTTGAACAGGACGGTGTGGAACCAGGCCGCCATCCGGTGGTGATCGCGGGCGGCGGGCCGGTCGGCATGGCGCTCGCGCTGGGGCTCGCGAACCACGGCGTGCGCTGCGTGATTCTCGAAGCCGACGACACGGTGTGCGTGGGCAGCCGTGCGGCCTGCATCTCGCGCCGCAGCCTCGAAATCATGGAGCGGCTCGGCGTGTTGCGCGGCTTCATGGGCAAGGGCCTGCCGTGGACCGGCGGGCGCAGCTTCTACAAGACGGCCGAGGTGTTCCGCTTCGAGATGCCGCACGACGCGCAGCAGAAGCTGCCGCCGATGATCAACCTCGAACAGTACTACGCCGAGCACTACCTGCTCGAAGAGATCTTCCGCCGCAATGAGGCGACGCCGGGGCTCATCGACATCCGCTGGGGCACCGAGCTCACCGGTATCACGCAGGACGACGACGGCGTGACGCTCGACGTGCGCAACTCCGAAGGGGCCTACCGGCTGCAGGGTCAGTGGCTCGCGGCCTGCGACGGCGGCCAGAGCTTTGTGCGCAAGGCGCTGGGGCTCGCGCTCGAAGGCACGGGCTACGAAGGCCGCTATGTGATCATCGACATCGAGCTGCACAGCAAGCACCCGACCGAACGCCGCGCGTGGTTCGACCCGCCGTGGAACCCGGGCTCGACCGTGCTGATGCACCGCCAGCCCGACGACATCTGGCGCATCGACTACCAGCTGCGCGCAGGCCAGAGCACCGAGGAAGCGCTGCAGCCGGCCGCCGTGGCCGAATTCGTGCAGCGCCATCTGGACGCCATCGGCGAAGGCCACCTGCCATGGAAGACGGTCTGGACTTCGGTCTACCGCGCGGGTGCGATGACGCTCGCGAGCTATCGGCATGGCCGCGTGCTGTTCGCGGGCAATGCGGCGCATGCCATGCCGATCTTCGGCGTGCGCGGCCTCAATTCGGGCTTCGACGATGCGGACAACCTGGCCTGGAAGCTGGCCTTGGTGGCGCGCGGCCTTTCGGACGCGTCGCTGCTCGATTCGTACTCGCAGGAGCGCATCGCGGCCTTTCATGTCAACGCCGAGAACGCCATGCGCAGCACCGAGTTCATGTCGCCGCCATCGCGCGGCTTCGATCTGCTGCGCGAGGCCGCGCTCTCGCTGTCGGAAGCGCATCGCGGCATTGCGCAGCTGATCAACCCGCGCCAGACGCAGGCCGTGCGCTACGCGGACTCGGCGCTGTCGAGCGAAAGCGATGCACTGCCTGCGGGTCCGCTGCCCGGAGAGGTCATGGCCGAGCAACCGCTCGAGCACGGCCACCTGAGCGACTGGATCGGCCCGATCTTCACGCTGCTGGTGCTGCAGCCGGGCGCCGATGCCGTGCCGCTGCCGGACGATGAAGTGGCACAGGCGCTTCGCGGCGCCCTGCCGTTCGCGGTACGCACCATTGCGGGCCCGGGCAACCAAGCTGCCGACGCGCAGGCCAGCCCCGCCGTGTTCGAGGCGCTGGGCGCGCGCGGCGGTGCCGTCTACCTGCTGCGCCCGGACGGCCATGTGGCCGGGCGCTGGCAGCGCATGCCCCGCGGCGCGCTGCCGGCCGCATTGGCGCGCGCGGCGGCCGCCGCTTCCACGGAGATCGCCACATGACGACATCGCTTCCATCCGGCGCGCGCGACCGCCTCTACGCCGAGTGCGCGCGCGCCATCAGCGAGGCGGGCGCCGAGCGCGAATCGCTGTTTCTCGCCCGCCTCGCGCTGCTGCTGTTCGAGCAGGTCGGCGACGAGGCGCGCTGCCGCGCCGCGCTGGCCGACGCGCTGCACGCGCTGCCCGTACCATCGCTGTCCGCAACCGAACTACAAACAGGAGACTGATCCATGGATCGCCGCACCCTTCTCGCCACGCTTGCATCCGGCGCCGCCGTGGCCGCCGCGCCCTTTGCCCGCGCACAGGACTACCCCGCGCAACTCATCAAGTGGGTGGTGCCCTATCCGGCCGGCGGCGGTACCGACGTGATCGCACGCACGCTGGCCGAGGCCATGCGCCAGACGCTGGGCCAGCAGATCATCGTCGACAACCGCCCCGGCGCCTCGACCAACATCGGCGCCGACCTCGTCGCCAAGAGCAAGCCTGACGGCTACACGATCCTTTCGGCCGACAACGCCGTGCTGGCCTTCAACGAGCACCTGTTTGGCAAGCTGCCGTTCAATCCGGAAAGGGACTTCACCTACATCGGCGCCATCGGCAAGTTCCCGCTCGCGCTGGTGGTGCACCCCGATTTCCCGGCCAAGGACTTCAAGGAGTTCCTGGCCTACGTGAAGGCCAATCCGGGCAAGGTCAACTACGCTTCGCCGGGCAATGGTTCGCCGCATCACCTGGCCATGGAAATGTTCAAGGTACGCACCGGTACCTTCATCACCCACATTCCCTACCGCGGCGCGGCGCCTGCCATGGCCGACGTCATGGGCGGCCAGGTGCCGTGCATGTTCCTCGACCTGGCTTCGGGCCTGTCGATCATGCAGGGCAACAAGGTGCGCGTGCTGGCCATCGGCTCGGGCGCGCGCAGCAAGGCGCTGCCCAACGTGCCGACACTGGCCGAAGTGGGCGTGCCCAACACCGAGGTGTTCGCGTTCCAGGGCATTCTCGGCCCGGTCGGATTGCCGCCCGCGGTGGTCGGCAAGCTCAACGGCGACCTGAACCGCGCGTTTGGCACGCCGGCCGTGCAGAAGCGTTTCGACGATTTCGGCATGGAAGCCATGCCGGGCACACCGGCGCAGTTCGCGGCGCTGTCGCGCGCCGAGTCCAAGCGCTGGGGCCCGATCATCAAGCAGGCCGGCATCAAGCTGGACTGAAGCCTCGCAGCCGAAAGCGGGCTCTTCGGCTGCGCTACTGCATTACTGGGTGTAGGCCTTGCGCGAGCCGTCTTCGAAGACGTGTTCGTCGTGCAGCAGTTCGCCGTTCTCGTCCCAGCTGCGCTCGCGCGTCACGCGGCCCTTGGCATCGAAGCTCGATTCCGCCAGCAGGATGCCCTTTTCGCTGAAGCGCCGGTGCGTGCCCACCGGCATCTGGTGCCCGCGGCCCGTCACGAGGTATCGGCCATGCGCGGCGCGCTGGCCGCTGTCGTAGAACTCCGTGATCTCGACGGTGCGCGCTTCGCCGCTCCCGCGATAGACGGTCTTGCTGCGAGGCCGGCCATTGAGGTGGTAGCTGTCGTCGCCGACCGGTTGGCCCGCCGGGTTCCATCGCTGGTCACGGATCAGCGTTCCCTTTTCGGAGAACTCCTGCTCGCGCTGCCGCACGGCGCCGCGCTCGAGCAGCAGCCATACCGTTTCGCGGCGCTTCACGCCTTCGGAAGAAAACTGGCGCTCCGTGCGCTGGTTGCCGGCGACCTCGTCCTGCACGGAAGGCTTGCCGTTGTCGTAGAAGTTCTGCGAACGCACCCGCTTGCCCGACAGGTACGACAGCCGCGAGCGCAGGATGCCGCCCGCATCGAAAAGCTCGACCTGCGACGGCCCGCCGACGAATCCGCACAGCCTGGCGTCGTCGGCTGCCGGCGCGAGCATGGGCGTTTCGCCGCAGCGCAGCGCCGACATCTGCCCGCGCTCCGTGAACTCGACGAAGGCACGGTCGGTTCCAACGGCGGGATAGAAAATGGCGCGGCGCAGCTGGCCGCTGGGGTAGAAGCTGCGCGCGAGGCCGTGCTCCTGTCCGTTGTCGTAGACGGCCTCGCGCACCACCTGCCCATTGGCTGCGAACTCGCGCGCGAGACCGTGGATGTTGCCCTTGGCGTTGAGGGTGTGCTCCCTGGCCAGCTTGCCCTTTTCGTAGAAGCGCGCCAAGCCCATGAAGACGCCGTTCTGAATCTGCTGTTCGCGCTGGAGTTCACCGGTTTCGCGCTCCCTGCAGCGCATCAGCCCCGTCTTGCCCGCGGTGCTGCTGCCGTCGGACGGATTCACCTTGCGGCCGTTGAGTTCGCAATCGAGGGCCGCGTGGGCGGCGCCCGCCGCGAAAAGCCACAGTGCGGCGGCCGCGATCCGGAATGCGGTTGCACCGGTGCCCGCAGAGGCTGCGAGCCGGCCGGGGGCGGCTCGGGGCGGAGGGCTCATTTGTCGTAGAGCGCTGCCAGGGAACGAAAGCCCTTGACCTCGATCGGATTGCCGAACGGGTCACAGAAGAACATGGTCCATTGCTCTCCCGGCTGGCCTTCGAAGCGCACCTGCGGCTCGAGCACGAAGTCGATGTCGGCGGCTTTCAGCCGCTGCGCAAGCGCTTGCCAGTCAGGCAGTGCGAGCACGATGCCGAAGTGCGGCATCGGCACCATCGCATCGCCGACGCGGCCGGTGCGCGTGGTGGCGAAGGGCTCGCCCAGATGCAGCGAGATCTGATGGCCGAAGAAGTCGAAATCGACCCATGTATCGGTGCTGCGGCCTTCCGCGCAGCCCAGGACGCTGCCATAGAAGCGGCGGGCCGCGTCGAGATCGCGAACGTGAAAGGCAAGATGGAAGATGCTCTGCATGTTCCGGATTATGGGCAGCGGTGCTGTGAGAATGCCGGACTTTCTTTCATCGTGGAGCAGGCCTTGCGGATACTCCGGATCCTGGTTGCGCCGAGGCGCGACACCAACTTGAAGACGCGTGCGCGCGCGTCTGTGCTTTTGCGCCTGCCGCGCCTCGCGCTGGCCGGCGCCTGCTGCGTTCTCGCGCTGGCGGCGCATGGTGCCTGCCCGCCGTCCGCCATTGCCAGCCTCGGAAAGCCGGGCGCGACGGTCGGCCAGTGGAATGCGGCCGACCGCGGGCTGCTGTGGCGCGCCGACAGGGACGGGCGGACCTCCTGGCTCTATGGAACCATTCATCTCGGCCGCGCCGAGTGGGTGCGGCCCGGGCCGACCGTGCAGAAGGCGCTGGAGCAGAGCGACGCGCTTGCGCTGGAGCTCGACATGCGCGACCCGGTCGCGATGCAGCCCTTGACCCAGCAGGCCGATCCGGCGGTGGTGGCGCGGCTGCTCAGCGGCGAGCGCGCCCGGCGGCTGGCCCGCCAGAACGAGGCGGCCTGCGTGCCGCCCGGCACGACGGCGGGGCTGCAGCCCATCCTGCAGGTCATGTCGCTGGCGGGCCTGGTGGCGCGCGTCGACGGCCTGTACCCGGAGTTTGGCGCGGACGAGGCACTGGCCGTTTCTGCGCGCAACAATGGCAAGCCGGTGTTCGCCCTCGAAAGCGCCGCCGCGCAATTGAAGATGCTGACCGGCGACTCCGAAGCCGAAGAGGCGGAGCAGATCGATGCCGCCCTGGACGAACTGGAATCGGGCCAATTGCGCATCCAAATGAAGGAGCTGGCCGATCTGTGGGCGCGCGGCGATACGGACAAGCTCGGCCGCTACCCCGAGTGGTGCAACTGCCTCAACACGCCCGCCGAGCGGCGGCTGATGAAGCGCCTGCTGGACGACCGCAATCCCGGCCTGGCGGACGGCATCGAACGCATGCACGCGAGCGGCCAGCGCGTGTTCGCTGCCGTGGGCGCGCTGCACATGGTCGGCCCGCAGGGTCTGCCGGCGCTGCTGGCGGCACGCGGATTCAAGGTGGCGGCGGTCCCGCTGGTGGCGCAGCCGCCGCTGGCGGTGCCGACCGCGCCGCCGCCGAAGGCAACCGCCCGTGGCGCACAGGGCGCCCGCAATGCCCGAGGCGCCCAAGGGGCCAAGAGCAATCGCGCCGCCAAGGATTCCGGCGCCAAGGCGAACAGCCGGAGCACGGGCAGTGCCAAGTCCGCGCAGCGCGCCCCGGCACCTAAAGACAAACAGCGCCGATAATCGTCAACGCCATGCACCTGCTGCGAAACCGCCCCCGCTTCCTCGGCCTCGTCGGCCGCTGGGTGCTGCTGTGGTTCGCCCTCTCGATCGGCGTGGCGGTGGCCTCGCCGATCGTGCATCCGCAGGCCGTCGAACTGGTGTGCTCGAGCGCCGGTTCGATCAAGGCGGTGGTCCACACCGAGGACGGCGTGCAGGAGATGGGCGCCTCGCACATGGACTGCCCGCTTTGCGTGCTGACCGGCGCACCGCCTCCGTCGCCGGCCGCTGCTGCTTTCGATCTTCCCCTGCCGCTGGGCCGCGTGGTCCAGTCCATTCCCGCCGCGCGCCTTGCCGCGGCCACCGCCGCGCCGCTGCCGGCGCGCGGCCCCCCGGCCGTCTCCTGAAACTGTCAAAACCGTAGCTGCGTGCGCTCGATCGACGGGTGCATGCGGTCTGTCCGGCTCGAAGTTCGTGGAGCAGGTTCCCAGTGAAAAAGCATTCCCGCGCCGTGACGATCGCCATGGCAATGGAGTGCCGCGGTAGGCAGCACCTGTGTGGCCGAGTTCGAGTTCGACCTCTGATCTTCCCTCTTTCATCCGCTTTCTCAAGGAGTTCCAAATGAACCACCCGCGCATCGCTTTCAAGACGGTTGCCGCATACGCCATGCTGGCAAGCACCGCGGCCGCCTTCGCCCACGTCACCCTGCCGCGGGGCGGCGCCACCGTCGGCAGCGACTACGACGCCGCCTTCCGCGTGGGCCACGCCTGTGAAGGCGCCAAGGCCACCACCGGACTGGCCGTCCGCCTGCCCAAGGGCTTTCTGCTGAGCGATGCGCAGGCGCGCAAGGGCTGGAAACTCGACGTGCAGAAGAAGAATTCCGGCGACGGCGAAGTGCGCTGGACTGCCGAAAGCCCGCAAGCGGCGCTGCCCGCGAATGAGCGCGCCGAGTTCGTGTTGCGCGGCAAGGTGCCCGGCACGCCCGGTCCGCTGTGGTTCAAGGTGCTGCAGACCTGCGACGTGGGCAGCGTCGACTGGGCGGAAGTGCCGGCGTCGGGCACTTCGACCGCGGGGCTCAAGAGCCCCGCCGCCCGGCTCGACGTGGTGGCGCAGGGCGTGGCCACGGTCGATGTGCGCGATGGCTGGGTGCGCCAGTCGGTGCCGGGCCAGAGCGGCACCGGGGCCTTCATGAAGCTCACCGCGCCCACCGGCGCCAGGCTGGTCGGCCTCTCGACACCGGCCGCCGGCGTGGCCGCGGTGCACGAGATGAAGATGGAAGGCGACACCATGAAGATGCGCGAGCTGCCCGCCGGCCTCGACCTGCCCGCCGGGCAGACCGTGGAGCTCAAGCCGGGCGGCTATCACGTGATGATGATGGATCTGAAGCAGGCGCTGACCAAGGGTTCGACCGTGCCCATGACGCTCCGGTTCGAGGATGCCAAGGGCCAGAAAACCTCGCTCGATCTGAACCTGCCGGTGGGTGCGCCGGAGGGCGCCGACGCGGCCGCGCCTGCCCATCAGCACAAGCACTGACGGCCGCGCCTTAGAGCAACTGGTCCGGCGCCAGCGGACCGAACAGCCTGAGCAGCAGGCGCAGGGTCAGGCTGGCGTCGGGCTCGGTGGACGTGTCCTTCAGCCCGCTGCCTTCGGGTGCCCGCCAGACCAGCGAGCCGTCGTTCAACTCGACGCGCCATGAGCCCTCGCGCATGCCGAGCTCGATCTGATCGGAGGCCGCGCGGGAGAGTTCGGCGCTCCGGACGAGCAGGGCGATCTCGGTGTTCTGCAGTTGCGAACGCAAGTCGAGGTTCATCGAGCCCACCACCAGCAGGCGGCCGTCCATCACCAGCACCTTCGAGTGCAGCATCGAGCGCGATTCGCCGAGGCTGCCGTCGCTGCCCGACGAGCCGAATGCATTGCTGACACCGGCCTGCTCGCTGCGCAGTTCGTAGAGTTCGACGCCGATCTTGATCAGGTCCCGCCGATGGCGGGCATAGCCGACATGCGCCACCGGCGCGTCGTTCGACGCCAGCGAATTGGTCAGCACACGGATGCGCACCCCTCGGTCCCGGGCCGCCGCGAAGGCCTGCTTCATGTCCGGGCCGGGCACGAAGTAGGGCGAGATGATGAGCAGATCGCTGCGCGCCTGTCCGATCAGCTGCAACAAGCCTTCGACGACGGTGTCGCTGCCGGCCGCGAGGTCGGAAGTGGCTTCGAGCGCCGCCGCGCGCCGCGACGAACCGGCCGCATCGCCGGGCTGGCTCACCACCAGGCCCGGGGCCCTCGTCTTCTCGGGGCCCTTGTCGGCCGGGATCTTCCCGGGCTGGTCGGCGAGCATCACCGCGGGCGCCCAGACGAAGCGGGCGGTCCGCAGGTCCAGCGGTTTTTCGTCCCAGGCGCGGGCGAGTTGCGCTGGCGTGGGGGGCGCGCCGGGTTTCGGCTCTCCTCCCTCGGGCGCTGCCGGCTGCGGGGTGGGCTGCGATGGGTTTTGCGTCCGGGCCGATTCATCGGCCAGTTCCCGGTCGGCCTGTTGCGCGCGTTCGCGCATGGCCTTCAGTTCACCGGGCTTGACCAGCGACTGGACGGGATAGGCGCGTTCGTTGTTCCAGTAGCTGTCGAAGCTGCGCGACAGGTCCTGCACGATCGGTCCGGCCGCCAGGATGTCCACGTCGATGTAGTTGCCCTTCAGCGCGTTGCCGAAATAGGCATCGCCCAGGTTGCGGCCGCCTGTCACGCCGAGCACGTTGTCGGCGAGAAAGAGCTTGTTGTGCATCCGTTGCTGGATTCGCGAGGCATCGCCGATCGAGTTGAGGACGCGAGCGAACGAAGAGTCGCGCGCCCCGGCGAGCGGGTTGAACAGGCGCATCTCGATGTTGGGCACGAACGCCAGGCCCAGCACCAGCGCATCGCGCCCGGTGCTGTGGAGATCGTCGAGCAGGATCCGCACGCGCACGCCGCGCTCGGCCGCCGCCCGGATCCCCCGCAACAGCCGGCCGGTGCTGGCATCGGTGTGAATGGCGTAGTACTGCAGATCGAGCGTTTTCTGCGCGCCTTCGATCAGCGCGAGCCGGCTGCCGTAAGCGGCCGGAGGCCCCCCAAGCAGCAGGAAGCCGGATTCGAACCGCGCCGCATCGGCTTTTCTCCGCTGCTGGACCAATGTCTCCAGGGCGGTTCCGTTCGGCGAGCGGAGTGCGGTCGATACCGGCCGATCGACGTGCTGCGGCAGTTCTGCGCACGCGCCCTGCAGAACGATGGCAAGGAGCGCGATGGATCGGCCGAAGAGCGCGTAGATGGAAGACATGCGGCGTTCCTGGAACTCGGAAGCCGCATGTATAGCCTAGTCGGTGCCTTTCGGGCGTGGGACGGCGGGACAGTCCGGTGTAGCGCGAATGAACTAGCGTCCGGCGGACAATTCCTCCTGGCGCTCCAGGGCGGCCAGCAACTCGTCGTCGATCTGGGCGTGGCGCTGGCTCAGTTCGGCCGCGCGTGAAGCATCGGTGGCGTAGATCGCCCCGCCGTCGAGTTCGAGCATTTCGCCGATGCGCTTCTGCTCGGCTTCGAGCGCCTCGATCTGCGCCGGAAGAGCTTCGAGTTCGCGCTGTTCCTTGTAGCTGAGCTTCTTGCGCGGCCCGGTGGCCGGACGCGCGACCGCTGGTTCGGCCGCGACGGGTGCCGGTGCCGGCGCAGGGGGAGGCGGGGCGCCGGCAGCCTGTCGTTGTTCCGCGATCTCGCGCGCCCGCTTCGACTGGATCAACCAGTCCTGCACGCTGCCCTCGTACTCGCGCCAATGGCCGTCACCCTCGAAGGCGATCGTGCTGGTCACCACGTTGTCGAGGAAGGTGCGGTCATGGCTGACCAGGAAGACGGTGCCGTCGTAGTCCTGCAGCAGGCCTTCCAGCAGTTCCAGCGTGTCGATGTCCAGATCGTTGGTTGGCTCGTCGAGCACCAGCACATTGGCCGGACGCGCGAACAGGCGCGCCAGCAGCAGCCGGTTGCGCTCGCCGCCGCTGAGCGAGCGAACCGGCGAATTGGCGCGCGCTGGGGAGAAGAGAAAGTCCGAAAGATAGCTCTTCACGTGCTTGCGCTGGCTGCCGATCTCGATCCATTCGCTGCCCGGGCTGATGAAGTCCTCCAGTGTCGCGTCGAGGTCGAGCTTGTCGCGCATCTGGTCGAAATACGCCACCTGCAGGTTGGTGCCGCGGCGGATCTTGCCGCTGTCGGGCTCGAGCTCGCCCAGGATCAGCTTGAGCAGCGTGGTCTTGCCCGCACCGTTCGGGCCCAGCAGGCCGACCTTGTCGCCGCGCAGGATGGTGCCGGTGAACTTGCGAATGACCGTCTTCTCACCGAAGGACTTGCTCGCCTCGGTGAGCTCGGCCACGATCTTGCCGCTGCTCTGGCCCGACGCAACGTCCATGTTGACGCTGCCCTGCACCTCACGGCGTGCTGTACGGCTTGCACGCAGGGCCTCGAGACGGCTGATGCGGCTCTGGCTGCGGGTGCGGCGGGCCTCCACCCCCTTGCGGATCCAGATCTCTTCCTGTGCGAGAAGCTTGTCCGCCTTGGCGCTGATGACAGCTTCCTGGGCGAGTTGCTCTTCCTTCTGCAGGAGGTACTGCTCGAAGTTGCCTGGATAGGAATTCAGCTTGCCCCGGTCCAGTTCCACGATGCGGGTGGCAACGCGGTTCAGGAAGCTGCGGTCATGGGTGATGGTAACGACGCTTCCTTTGAAGTCGATCAGCAGCTGCTCCAGCCATTCGATGGAGTCCAGGTCCAGGTGGTTGGTGGGTTCGTCCAAGAGAAGAACATCCGGCGCGGCGACCAGGGCCTGGGCCAGGGCGACACGCTTGCGGGTACCGCCCGAGAGAGAGCCGACCCGGGCGTTGCGGTCGAGATGGAGGCGATGCAGCGTTTCTTCTACGCGCTGCTCCCAGTTCCAGGCATCGAAGGCTTCTATCTGGGACTGCAGCGCGTCCAGGTCCAGCCCCTCCGCACCTGATAGATAGATGTCCCGTATGGCGATGACCGCGGCAAGGCCCTGGCTCGCGGCCGTAAACACGTCTGCGTCCATGTCCAGCTGGGGCTCCTGGGCGACGAACGCGATACGCAGGTTCTGCTGCAGTTGAAGCGTGCCATCGTCTGTCTTCTCCAGGCCGCCCAATATCTTGAGCAGGGAAGACTTGCCGGCACCATTGCGCCCGATCAGCCCGATACGCTCCGATTCCAGAAGAGAGAAGTCCGCATGATCGAGCAGCGGGACGTGACCGAACGCGAGTTGGGCGTTGAGGAGTGTGATGAGTGCCATGTGGCATCGATTATCGGAGGAGCCCCCTTTCCCTCCGGGGCAGCGCGAAGCGCTGCCCCGGAGGGAAAGGCTCCGGCGTCGATTTTGTTCGTGGCAGCCTTGCAGGCCCCGGGATTTGGCATATACTCATGGGCTCGGCTGACAACGCTGCAAAGCGCTTCAAGCAGCCGCTCCCCAGGAGCGGAATGCAGGAAGATGAAAGTCGAAAAATCTTCTTCGAAGTTGACGCAGTTTGAAAAAGCAGTGCATAATCGAAGGCTCCGCTGAAGCAGCTTCAGCGTCTCGCAGCGAAGGTTGCGGGGTGCGACAAGAGGTTGAAGAAAGCGAAAAAAGTTTGACGGTACTTAAAAAACCGTGATAGACTACAAGGCTTCGCTGATCACAGCAAGCTAGACGAAGTAAACGAAAAGTTGCTTCGGGGTTCGTTAAAAATTTACAGCCGATAAGCGTGGGCGTTTGAAGGTAATTGCGTAAGTTCTTCGGAACAAGTCGCAAGACTTAAAACGCTCATGAAGATAGAAGTGAAAGTTCACTTTAATTTCTTTATTTATGAGTTTTGCTTGACCGCGAGGTCAGGCGCAAAAATCAAGATCGAACTATAGAGTTTGATCCTGGCTCAGATTGAACGCTGGCGGCATGCCTTACACATGCAAGTCGAACGGCAGCGCGGGAGCAATCCTGGCGGCGAGTGGCGAACGGGTGAGTAATACATCGGAACGTGCCCAATCGTGGGGGATAACGCAGCGAAAGCTGTGCTAATACCGCATAAGATCTACGGATGAAAGCAGGGGATCGCAAGACCTTGCGCGAATGGAGCGGCCGATGGCAGATTAGGTAGTTGGTGAGGTAAAGGCTCACCAAGCCTTCGATCTGTAGCTGGTCTGAGAGGACGACCAGCCACACTGGGACTGAGACACGGCCCAGACTCCTACGGGAGGCAGCAGTGGGGAATTTTGGACAATGGGCGCAAGCCTGATCCAGCCATGCCGCGTGCAGGATGAAGGCCTTCGGGTTGTAAACTGCTTTTGTACGGAACGAAACGGCCTTTTCTAATAAAGAGGGCTAATGACGGTACCGTAAGAATAAGCACCGGCTAACTACGTGCCAGCAGCCGCGGTAATACGTAGGGTGCAAGCGTTAATCGGAATTACTGGGCGTAAAGCGTGCGCAGGCGGTAATGTAAGACAGTTGTGAAATCCCCGGGCTCAACCTGGGAACTGCATCTGTGACTGCATTGCTGGAGTACGGTAGAGGGGGATGGAATTCCGCGTGTAGCAGTGAAATGCGTAGATATGCGGAGGAACACCGATGGCGAAGGCAATCCCCTGGACCTGTACTGACGCTCATGCACGAAAGCGTGGGGAGCAAACAGGATTAGATACCCTGGTAGTCCACGCCCTAAACGATGTCAACTGGTTGTTGGGTCTTCACTGACTCAGTAACGAAGCTAACGCGTGAAGTTGACCGCCTGGGGAGTACGGCCGCAAGGTTGAAACTCAAAGGAATTGACGGGGACCCGCACAAGCGGTGGATGATGTGGTTTAATTCGATGCAACGCGAAAAACCTTACCCACCTTTGACATGTACGGAATTCGCCAGAGATGGCTTAGTGCTCGAAAGAGAACCGTAACACAGGTGCTGCATGGCTGTCGTCAGCTCGTGTCGTGAGATGTTGGGTTAAGTCCCGCAACGAGCGCAACCCTTGTCATTAGTTGCTACATTCAGTTGGGCACTCTAATGAGACTGCCGGTGACAAACCGGAGGAAGGTGGGGATGACGTCAAGTCCTCATGGCCCTTATAGGTGGGGCTACACACGTCATACAATGGCTGGTACAAAGGGTTGCCAACCCGCGAGGGGGAGCTAATCCCATAAAACCAGTCGTAGTCCGGATCGCAGTCTGCAACTCGACTGCGTGAAGTCGGAATCGCTAGTAATCGTGGATCAGAATGTCACGGTGAATACGTTCCCGGGTCTTGTACACACCGCCCGTCACACCATGGGAGCGGGTTCTGCCAGAAGTAGTTAGCTTAACCGCAAGGAGGGCGATTACCACGGCAGGGTTCGTGACTGGGGTGAAGTCGTAACAAGGTAGCCGTATCGGAAGGTGCGGCTGGATCACCTCCTTTCTGGAAACAAGCAATTTAATTTAAACGCCCACACTTATCGGTTGTTGGAAGAAGTCGAAATCTTCATTGATTCTCGATTGGGTCTGTAGCTCAGCTGGTTAGAGCACCGTCTTGATAAGGCGGGGGTCGTTGGTTCGAGCCCAACTAGACCCACCAAATCTTCTGATTTCTCGTGTGAGAGTTTTGGGGGATTAGCTCAGCTGGGAGAGCACCTGCTTTGCAAGCAGGGGGTCGTCGGTTCGATCCCGTCATCCTCCACCAATAACTGGATACTTAATTCAACACCAAAGCGGCTTTGTGCGTGAGCATGAGGCTTCTTTGTTGTTGATCAGGATCTCTTGATCAATCGGCTGTTCTTTAAAAATTCATAGAGTCGAATCAGCGTTGCTGATGGAAACTGCACATTCGTAAAGGTTTAGTGCAGACCGTGCCATCAGCAACATAGAATTTTTGATTGCGTCAAAAGAAACTTCAATTTCGAGTCAAATCGAATTGAATGTACGGCATAACGCGTCAGGTGAGAGACCTGACATATTCCTTGTGATGATTTTGTAGTTTCGCAAGAAACGTCAAAGTTATAGGGTCAAGTGAATAAGAGCACGTGGTGGATGCCTTGGCGATGATAGGCGACGAAGGACGTGATAGCCTGCGATAAGCTTCGGGGAGCTGGCAAATTAGCTTTGATCCGGAGATTTCCGAATGGGGAAACCCACCGAAAGGTATCGCATGATGAATACATAGTCATGCGAGGCGAACCGGGTGAACTGAAACATCTCAGTAGCTCGAGGAAAAGACATCAACCGAGATTCCGAAAGTAGTGGCGAGCGAAATCGGAGAAGCCTGTTAGTGATAGCACAAGACATAACGGAACAGTTTGGAAAGACTGGCCATAGCGGGTGATAGTCCCGTACGTGAAATGACCTGTGTGGTACTGAGCTAACGACAAGTAGGGCGGGACACGAGAAATCCTGTCTGAATATGGGGGGACCATCCTCCAAGGCTAAATACTCATCATCGACCGATAGTGAACTAGTACCGTGAGGGAAAGGCGAAAAGAACCCCGGGAGGGGAGTGAAATAGATCCTGAAACCGCGTGCTTACAAAAAGTAGGAGCCTCGTAAGGGGTGACTGCGTACCTTTTGTATAATGGGTCAGCGACTTACATTCAGTGGCAAGGTTAACCGAATAGGGAAGCCGTAGAGAAATCGAGTCCGAATAGGGCGATCAGTCGCTGGGTGTAGACCCGAAACCAAGTGATCTATCCATGGCCAGGATGAAGGTGCCGTAACAGGTACTGGAGGTCCGAACCGACTAGTGTTGCAAAACTAGCGGATGAGCTGTGGATAGGGGTGAAAGGCTAAACAAACTTGGAAATAGCTGGTTCTCTCCGAAAACTATTTAGGTAGTGCCTCAAGTATTACCATCGGGGGTAGAGCACTGTTTTGGCTAGGGGGTCATGGCGACTTACCAAACCAAGGCAAACTCCGAATACCGATGAGTACAGCTTGGGAGACAGAGCACCGGGTGCTAACGTCCGGACTCAAGAGGGAAACAACCCAGACCGCCAGCTAAGGTCCCTAAAATTGGCTAAGTGGGAAACGAAGTGGGAAGGCTAAAACAGTCAGGATGTTGGCTTAGAAGCAGCCATCATTTAAAGAAAGCGTAATAGCTCACTGATCGAGTCGTCCTGCGCGGAAGATGTAACGGGGCTAAGCCAGTTACCGAAGCTGCGGATTTGCAATTTATTGCAAGTGGTAGGAGAGCGTTCTGTAAGCCTGTGAAGGTGCGTTGTAAAGCGTGCTGGAGGTATCAGAAGTGCGAATGCTGACATGAGTAGCGTTAAAGGGGGTGAAAAGCCCCCTCGCCGTAAGCGCAAGGTTTTCTACGCAACGTTCATCGGCGTAGAGTGAGTCGGCCCCTAAGGCGAGGCAGAGATGCGTAGCTGATGGGAAACAGGTCAATATTCCTGTACCGATTGTTAGTGCGATGTGGGGACGGATCTTAATAGGTTATCCGACTGTTGGATATGTCGGTTTAGATGGATGTAGGCGTACGTTAGGCAAATCCGGCGTACATATACCGAGGCCATTGATCGAGTGAGCTTGCTCATGAAGTAACTGAACGAGGTTCCAGGAAAAGCCACTAAGCTTCAGCTAACAACGACCGTACCGCAAACCGACACTGGTGCGCGAGATGAGTATTCTAAGGCGCTTGAGAGAACTCAGGAGAAGGAACTCGGCAAATTGACACCGTAACTTCGGAAGAAGGTGTGCCCTATTAGTGTGTAGTGAACAACGAAGCATGAATGGGTTGCAAA
Source organism: Variovorax paradoxus (assembly GCF_018614875.1). Lineage (GTDB taxonomy): Bacteria > Pseudomonadota > Gammaproteobacteria > Burkholderiales > Burkholderiaceae_C > Variovorax > Variovorax paradoxus_I. Next base: position 179,693 of record NZ_JAGGNW010000010.1, read on the forward strand.
AAATCGGTGGCTGCGACTGTTTATTAAAAACACAGCACTCTGCAAACACGAAAGTGGACGTATAGGGTGTGACGCCTGCCCGGTGCTGGAAGATTAAATGATGGGGTGCAAGCTCTTGATTGAAGTCCCAGTAAACGGCGGCCGTAACTATAACGGTCCTAAGGTAGCGAAATTCCTTGTCGGGTAAGTTCCGACCTGCACGAATGGCGTAACGATGGCCACACTGTCTCCTCCTGAGACTCAGCGAAGTTGAAATGTTTGTGATGATGCAATCTCCCCGCGGAAAGACGGAAAGACCCCATGAACCTTTACTGTAGCTTTGTATTGGACTTTGAACAGATCTGTGTAGGATAGGTGGGAGGCTTTGAAGCAGGGTCGCTAGATCTTGTGGAGCCAACGTTGAAATACCACCCTGGTGTGTTTGAGGTTCTAACCTAGGTCCATTATCTGGATCGGGGACAGTGCATGGTAGGCAGTTTGACTGGGGCGGTCTCCTCCCAAAGCGTAACGGAGGAGTTCGAAGGTACGCTAGTTACGGTCGGACATCGTGACGATAGTGCAATGGCATAAGCGTGCTTAACTGCGAGACTGACAAGTCGAGCAGATGCGAAAGCAGGACATAGTGATCCGGTGGTTCTGTATGGAAGGGCCATCGCTCAACGGATAAAAGGTACTCTGGGGATAACAGGCTGATACCGCCCAAGAGTTCATATCGACGGCGGTGTTTGGCACCTCGATGTCGGCTCATCTCATCCTGGGGCTGTAGCCGGTCCCAAGGGTATGGCTGTTCGCCATTTAAAGAGGTACGTGAGCTGGGTTTAAAACGTCGTGAGACAGTTTGGTCCCTATCTTCCGTGGGCGCTGCAGATTTGAGGAAGCCTGCTCCTAGTACGAGAGGACCGGAGTGGACACACCTCTGGTGTATCGGTTGTCACGCCAGTGGCATTGCCGAGTAGCTAAGTGTGGAAGAGATAACCGCTGAAAGCATCTAAGCGGGAAACTCGTTTCAAGATGAGATCTGCCGGGGCCTTGAGCCCCCTAAAGAGTCGTTCAAGACCAGGACGTTGATAGGTCAGGTGTGGAAGCGCAGTAATGCGTTAAGCTAACTGATACTAATTGCTCGTGCGGCTTGACCCTATAACTTTGATCAATCAGATCAAGGTGTTATGCCAAGTTGACGCATTCAAAATAATTCGCCAAAAGCTGATTCCAAACTCTATGAATTCGTTGTGTTGATCACGTGATCAGCACAGCAACAAGTTATGCCTGATGACCATAGCGACGTGGTACCACTCCTTCCCATCCCGAACAGGACAGTGAAACGCGTCAGCGCCGATGATAGTGCGGGTTCCCGTGTGAAAGTAGGTCATCGTCAGGCTCTTACAGCCAGGAAAAGCCCAACACAGCGTGTTGGGCTTTTTCGTTGCAGCTTAAAAAGCGCGTCATCTTTCGGTGACGCGCTTTTTTTATTCCTGCAGATGAAAGATCAGATATTGCGGATACCCGAAGAGTCCATCTTGGCCGCGCCCGCGCCAATCAGTTCGCCCAGAACATCTTCGGCCAATTGTTCCAATTCCATATCGCCAAAGAAGCGCAAGCGAATGGTGTCGAAATACGACGCGCCCTGAAGCCAGGTTTTCCAGTCTTCAGGAGCAATGGACTGCGCTTCCAGCAGCTTGAACTTCATCAGCACCTTGATGGCATGCCGCGCATGCTTCACGGGGTCGCGCTGAAGACTCTCGAGCCGGCGGCGCGCGGTGGCCAAGGCACTGCCGACTTCATTGAAGACGCGGCCATGTCCTGGAATCACCTGCAACGGTGCCAGCATTTCGATCCGATCCAGCGTGGCCGCCATATCCCCGAACGACGGCTCGCCCGCGAGTTCGGGAAAGGCAACGCCAAAGCCGTTCTCCCACAAGGCGTCTGCCGAGATCAGCGTCAGCGAGGCGGGGTCAAACAGGATGATCGAATGAGGATCGTGCCCAGGGGCGCTGTGCACCTGCCATGGCCTGTCGCCAAGCACGCGTTCCGTTCCCGGCCGCAGCAAACCGGTGAATTGGAACCGCGGGCAGATCTGCCCTGTCGCCAGAAAGCTCAAGCCTCGTTCATCCCACCGTTCCACCAGCGCTGCCTCGCCGGGGGGAATGTCCGTACGAAGCGCGGGATAGCGCAGTTGCAAGGCAGCGTTGCCGCCACAGTGGTCGCTGTGCAGATGCGTATTCACGATCCGGTCGAGCGGCCGGGTTCCCAGGGACGATTCGACCAGCGCCAGGGTCTGATCGGCATGCGTGGCGTAACCGGTGTCGACCAGTGCGGTTTCGTCGACTCCGATAAACAGGATGTTGTTCGAGGAAAGCCAGCCGCGCTCGAAGACAACGAGGTTCGCCGGCAGCCCGGCCGCGGCGTGATCGGTCATTCAGGCACTCGCGCTGACGCGCAGTTCGCGCCGCAGGATCTTCCCGACATTGGTCTTCGGCAGTGAGTCGCGGAATTCAATATGCTTGGGCCGCTTGTAGCCGGTGAGCTGTCCATTGCAGTAATGCAATACGGCGTCTTCGGTGAGAGTCGGATCCCTGCGCACGACAAAGACCTTGATCGCTTCGCCCTGCTTTTCATCTGGGATACCGACAGCGGCGCATTCGACGACGCCGGGACACAGTGAAATGACGTTCTCCAGTTCGTTCGGAAAAACGTTGAAGCCGCTCACCAGGATCATGTCCTTCTTGCGATCGACGATGCGGCTGTAGCCGTCCTCCTGCATGACCGCAATGTCGCCTGTGCGCATGAAGCCATCGGCCGTGAAAGCGGCTGCGGTTTCGGCAGGCTGGTTGTAGTAGCCGGTCATCACGTTGGGGCCCTTGATGCAGAGTTCGCCTGGCGCGCCCGCAGGCAGGGAGTTGCCTTCGTCGTCCTTGATGGCGATTCTTATGCTCGGCAGCGGCAAGCCGATGGTGCCCGTGAACTCGGTGTTCGACACGGGGTTGTTGGTGCCGATCGCGCAGGTTTCGCTCATGCCCCAGCCTTCAATCATCGGACACCCGGTGGCTTCGAACCACCTGCGCGCCGTGCCTTCGGAGGCCGCCATTCCGCCCGCTTGCGACACGAACAGCGTTGAAAAATCGATCGACTTGAATCCGGGATGCATCAACAGCGCATTGAACAGCGTGTTCACCGCGGGCAGCATGTGGAAAGGCCGCTTCTTGAGCACCGCGATGAACTTGTCGAAGTCGCGCGGATTGGGGATCAGCGTCATGTGCGAGCCCTGGCGAATGACCAGGAGGCAGAGCGTGAGCGCGAAGATGTGATAGAGCGGCAGGGCCGCGATGCTGTTGATCTTCGAGAGGTCGCCGGCCCGCGACAGCGCAGGCGTGAACCAGGCCTCCGCCTGCAGGGTGGCCGCGACGATGTTGCGGTGGGTCAGCACCGCGCCCTTGGACAGACCCGTCGTGCCGCCGGTGTACTGCAGGAATGCGATCGAATCGAGTGTGCTCTGATCCGGCGCCAGCGCGCGCCCTCGGCCCTCCTCGATGACCTTGGGAAAAGGCGTGACGGTACGGCCGTTGCCCAGAGGCAGCTTGTACGGCGGCACCATCTTCGCCAAGTGGCGAACCGCAACCGTGATCCAGGCGCCATAGAGCCCGCCCAGCAGATCGCCCATCGAAGTGACGACCACATGCTTGACCGGCGTGCGCTCGATCACCTGCTCCAGCGTCGCGGCGAAGTTTTCGAGGATGACGATGGCCGTGGCGCCCGAATCCTTGAGCTGGTGCTCGAGCTCGCGCGCCGTATAGAGCGGATTGACGTTGACGCAGGTATAGCCGGCCCGGAGCACGCCGCACATGGTGACGGCGAACTGGGGCACGTTGGGCAGCATGATGGCCACCCGTGCGCCGGGCTCGAGACCCAGCGACTGGAGCCACGCGCCCAAGGCCTTCGACAAGGCGTCGAGTTCCCCGTACGACATCCAGCGTTCCATGCAGACCGAAAAGGGGCGGTCGGCGTAGCGCCCGAAGGCCTCGTCGAACATCTGGGGCAGAGACCGGTACTGCTCGGGATCGATCTCGTGCGGCACGTCGGCCGGGTAGTTCTGTCGCGCGGATGTCTGCATGCAAGCTCCTTTTGCGCAGATTGTGGGAGCCAGACGCACCTAGTCGCCAGCGGGCTTGTCCTAGGAGCAGGACAGGCGCTGTCGCGCACGCGATAGCGTGCCTCACGCGGACACACGCATGTGCCGCGACTGTCAGGCCACGAGGGGCGTTTTCAGGCTTGGCCGGACTCGCCCGGCAGCAGCACCCCGGCCGGAATGTCGGGCTCGACCTCGAGCGCCCGGTAGAGCGGCGTGAAGTCGGGGGCCGTGAATTCGAAGAGCTGCGCGAAGCTCTCGATCACGAAGTAGTTGGCCTGGTAGGTGTCGATCTTGTAGAGCGTGCGCATGGTGCGCAGCAGATCCAACGGCAGCCGGTGCGGTTCGTCGCTGCGCACCGCATGCTGCAGCTCGCCCACGGAACTCAGGATGCCGGCGCCGTAGGCGCGCAGGCCGTCGGGCTGGCGGATCAGGCCGAACTCGACCGTGTACCAGTAGAGCCGCGCCAGTTTCTCTCCGGCACCGAGTTCGTGCGCCTTGATGCCGCCCTCGCCATAGCGCTGCACGTAGTCTGCGAAGGTGGGGTCGAACAGCATCGGCACATGGCCGAACAGGTCGTGGAATACGTCGGGCTCGACGATGTAGTTGAACTCCTCGGGCTTGCGGATCCAGTCGGTCACCGGAAACTTGCGGTTCGCCAGCAAGGTAAAGAACGGCAGCTCGGGAATCAGGCCCGGCACCGCGACGATTTCCCAGCCGGTGGCGCGATGCAGCCGCTCGTTGACTTCCTCGAATCGCGGAATGCGGTCCTTCACGCCCAGCGAAGGCAGGGCCTTGATGAATGCATCGCAGGCCAGGCCGGGCAATTGCGCGGCCTGCCGCTCGTAGAGCCGCTTGTAGGTGTCGTGGTCGGCCAGGGTGTAGCTGGCCCAGTCCTGCGGGCAGGTGTAGTCGGCATGCACCGCACCGCCGCGCGAGTAGTCGCCGCGCGGCGGGCGATCGGAAGCACCGTAGACGACGGGCGTGACAACGGAGGCGGCGGGGATGTCCATTGAAAGTGTTCTCTGTTTACTTGAGCCAGCGGTCCATCACGCGCTGGAAATCGCCGCCGGCTTGCTGCAGGTGCAGCCATTGGTCGACGTATGCCTTGAATGCCACGTCGTCACGCGGCAGCATCCAGGCCATTTCGCCGTATTGCAGTGGCTTGTCGGGGTTGATTGCGCAGAGCCCCGGCTTGAGCTTCTGCTGCGTGATGGCCTCTGCAGATTCGGTCACGAACACGTCGGCGCGATTGGCAAGGATCTCGTCGAAGATCGTCACGTTCTCGCCATGCAGCGTGAGCTTGGCCTGCTTGAAGTTGGCGCGCGCAAAGCGCTCGTTGCTGCCGCCCGGATTGAAGATCACCCGCGTGGACGGCTTGTCGATGTCGGCCACGCTCTGGTACTTGGCGACGTCGGCGCAGCGCGCGATCGGCGCCTTGCCGTTCACCATGTAGGGCGCGCTGAAGAAAGCGCGCTTCTGGCGGTCGGTGGTGACCGACACGCCGCCCACGGCGATGTCGCACTTGCCGGCGCTGAGGTCGGGCAGCAGGTTGGCCCAGGTCGTCTTGACCCACTCGGGCTTCGCGCCGAGGCTGGCGCTGAAGCCCGTCATGAGATCGACGTCGATGCCCTCGAACGCGCCGTCGGCCTTCTGGAAGCTGAAGGGCTTGTAGTCGCCCGGCGTGCAGATGCGCAGCGCCGCAGCCTTCTGCACCGTGTCGAGGTGCGAGCCGGCCGCGTTGGTGGCCGCCGGCGCCATCGCGCAACCGGAAAGGACGGCGGCTGCCGCGATGAGGGTCAATCCGATCGAAAACGTGCTGCGCATGAAGGCTCCTGGCCAGTGAAAGAAGCGCTCATTTTGCGGCCGACAGCACGCCCCGGCGCATCTGGTCGAGCTCGATACTTTCGAACAACGCCTTGAAGTTGCCGTTGCCGAAACCGTCGTCGCCCTTGCGCTGGATGAACTCGAAGAAGATCGGGCCGAGCTGGTTCTCGCTGAAGATCTGCAGCAGGAGCGCGTCCTTCTTGCCGTCGATCAGGATCTTCCGCTTCTGCAGCTCGGCCACGCTTTCACCATGGCCGGGAATGCGCTGGTCGACCAGTTCGTAGTAGGTGTCGATGGTGTCGAGCAGCGTGACGCCATTGGCACGCAGCGCGTCGACGGTCTCGTACAGGTTGTCCGAGCCCATTGCGATGTGCTGGATGCCTTCGCCGTGGTACATGTCCAGGTACTCCTGGATCTGGCCCGCCTGCTCCTTGCCCTCTTCATTGATCGGGATGCGGATCTTGCCGCAAGGGCTGGTCATGGCCTTGCTCTTCACGCCCGTGACCTGGCCTTCGATGTCGAAGTACTTGATCTCGCGGAAATTGAAGAGCTTCTCGTAGAACGCGGCCCACACGTTCATCCGGCCGCGGTACACGTTGTGCGTGAGGTGGTCGATGTAGGTCAGGCCATTGCCCTTGGGCGCCAGCGCATCCTGCGAGGCCACGCCCGGCAGCGGCTCGAAGTCGACGTCGTAGAAACCGATGTTGCCGATGTCGCCCGGTTTCGCGCCGTTCTTGCCGGGCCAGCGGTCGACTAGGTAGATCAGGCTGTCGCCGATGCCCTTGATGGCGGGGATGTTCAGTTCACCCGGCCCTGCCTTGTCGGCGAAACCCCATGCGCCGAGCGAGGTCGCACGTTCATAGGCCTGCTTGGCGTCCTGCACGCGGAAGGCGATGGCGCAGACGCTCGGGCCGTGTTCGCGCGCGAAACGCTGTGCGAACGAATCTGGCTCCGCATTCACGATGAAGTTGATCGTGCCCTGGCGGTACAGCAGCACGTTCTTGTGGCGGTGCCGCGCCACGGCCGTGAAGCCCATGCGCTCGAACACCTTGCCCATGGCGACCGGGTCCGGTGCCGCGTACTCGATGAATTCGAAGCCATCGGTTCCCATGGGGTTCTCCCAAGGCGTGAAGGCGGGTGCGTCGACGTGGCTCATGTGAGGTCTCCAGAGATGCGGGTGCGAATGGATGAAATTGCGGGGAAAGGCCCAAAGGCCAGTGCTGCAATGTAGAGCGGATGCCACTCACGTTTTCAGCGTTGTTGGGCGCTGGAGATAGGCGTGACGCAGTAAAACTGCGAAAATCCACAAATGGAAGCACTCGACAAGATTGATAGACTCATTTTGCGCACGCTGCAAGCAGACGGCCGCGCCACCTACGACCAGATCGCCGAGCAGGTCAGCCTGTCTCCCAGCGCCGTGCTCCGGCGCGTCAAGCGGCTGGAGGAGAGCGGGGTCATCGACCGCTACGTCGCGCTCGTCCGGCCCGAAGTAATCGGCCTGGGCCTGACCGCCTACCTCAACGTGCGCCTCGAAAAGCACACCGAGAGCCACAAGCGCAATCCCATGGACCTGTTCCGCGCCAGCGTCCAGACCTGGCCCGAGGTGGTCGAATGCGCGGCCCTGACGGGAGACATGGACTACCTGCTGCGCGTGGTGGTCGCCGACATGGGGCACTACAGCCGCTTCATCATGGACACCCTGCTCAAGCACCCCAGCGTCGAGGATTGCAAGACCAGCTTCGTGCTCGACCGCGTCAAAGCCACGACGGCGGTGCCGGTTTAGCCACGAATTGGTTGCGTGAACGACACGCGTTCTGGTATTGATTCACAAATGTGGTCCAAAAGTATCCCTGCAGGCTTGGTGTTTAAGGGGAAACCCTTATATTTGAGCCATGCTTACCGCCAAGACCCTTCTGAAGGCGTCTCTCGGCCTCGGCTCTTTCCTGAAGGCGCCGATGGTTGAGGCGCAACCACGCGCGAGCTTCGCGCCCCAACCCGTCATGGTGCCGATCCGTTCGATCGGCCCGCGCGAGCGCGAGCGCATCGCGCAGCACCTGCTGGCCCTCACCCCGCACGACCGCTACCTGCGCTTCGGCTACGCCGCGGGGGACGAGCAGATCCAGCGCTACGTCGACGGGCTCGATTTCGAGCGCGACGAACTCTTCGGCATCTACAACCGCCGGCTCGACCTGATCGCCATGGCCCACCTGGCGTTCGCGCCGGACGATCAGCACAGCGACTGCGCCGAATTCGGCGTGTCGGTGGCCGCGCATGCGCGCGGCCGTGGTTACGGCGCCCGCCTGTTCGAGCGTGCCGTGGTCGTTGCGCGCAACGAAGGCGTGGGCATGCTCTTCATCCATGCGCTGAGCGAAAACGCCGCCATGCTGAAGATCGCCCGCAACGCCGGCGCCACCGTGGTGCGCAGCGGTTCCGAGTCCGAAGCCCACTTGCAGCTGCCGAGCGCCACCTTCGACAGCCGCATGAGCGAAATCGCGCTCGAGCACTATGCGGCGGTCGATTACCAGCTCAAGACCCGCGCCAAGCAGTTCTGGTCCTTCCTGGCCAGCCTGCAGGAAGTGCGCAGCGGCATGCGGGACGCGCGCAGCAAATCCGCCCCCTGAATACCCGATAAAGGCCTGTGGCGGCCACGCGGTAGAGCCTGTCACGCGCAATCCGGTATCCTTGTATCTCTTCAACTAAGCCTCCCGCAGTGGCCGAACCTCACCCTGAACGCGCACCCGTCGAGCGGGAAGACAAGCGCGGCTTTCTCCAGAAACTGGCCGAATTCATCCACCCCGGTCCCGACTCGCGCGACGAGCTGATCGAAACCCTCGCGGACGCCGAGGACAACGAGGTGATCGGCGCCGAGTCGCGCGTCATGCTCGAGGGCGTGCTGCGCATGGCCGACATGACGGCCGGCGACGTGATGGTCGCGGCCCCGCGCATGGACCTGGTGAACATCGACGCGCCCTTCGACGCGCTGCTGCATCTCATCATCGACACCGCGCACTCGCGCTTCCCGGTGTACGAGGGCGAAAAAGAAAACATCATCGGCATCCTGCTCGCGAAGGACCTGCTCAAGCTGCAGCGCGCGCCGGGGCTCAACATCCGCGCGCTGCTGCGCCCTGCCACCTTCGTGCCCGAGAGCAAGGGCCTGAACGACCTGCTGCGCGAGTTCCGCGGCAACCGCAACCACCTGGCCATCGTGATCGACGAGTTCGGCCGAGTGGCCGGCCTCATCACCATCGAGGACGTGCTCGAGCAGATCGTCGGCGAGATCGAGGACGAGTTCGACATTGCCGAAGACGAAGGCGACATCTTCGGCCTGGCCGACCACACCTACCGCGTCTCGGGCGACACGCCCATCGAGCGTGTGGCCGAGGCCTTCGGCATCGTCTTCGACGAAGAGCAACTGAGCGAGGACTTCGACACCATTGGCGGGCTCATCGCGCACGAGATGGGCCACGTGCCCAAGCGCGGCGAACACCATGCGATGGGCGGCTTCGACTTCGTGGTGCTGCACACCAAGGGCGGCGCCGTGCGCTGGTTCAAGGTGTCCCCGGCCCGCGGCAGCGACGCGGCCGACTGATGCCACTGCCCGCAGCGGCCGTGCTCCGCACTTCGCCCGCCATTTCCGCCGTGGGCCTGCTGCGCCTTCTCGGATTCGCTTTCGCGGGTCTCGCGCAGGCCGCCGCCATTGCCTGGCCCGCGAACGGCCGCCCGCTGTGGTGGCTGCAGCTGATCTCGCTGGCAGTGCTCGTCGGCCTGCTGGACTGGCTGCGCGCCGAGGGTGCGGGCTGGCGCCGCGCCGGCCTGCATGGCTGGCTTTTCTCGACCGCCTGGCTCGGCGGCAGCTTCTGGTGGCTCTTCATCTCGATGCACACCTACGGCGGGCTTCCGGCGCCGCTCGCGGCCATCGCGGTGCTCTCGCTGGCGGCCGCGCTCGGGCTGTACTACGCGGTGGCCTGCGCCTGGTTCGTCGTTCGCGGGCCGCGCGGGCCCGTGGCCGGCGCGCTGGTGTTCGCGGCGCTGTGGACGCTGGCCGAGCTCGTGCGCGGCAGCTGGTTCACGGGCTTGCCCTGGGGCGCCGGCGGCTACGCGCACGTCGAAGGGCCGCTGGCGGCCTGGGCGCCGTGGATCGGCGTGTACGGCATTGGCGCGGTCGCCGCGCTCGTGGCGGCGCTTGTCGCCCTGACCCGGCCCGCGCGCGGCATCGAACTCGCGCAGGCCCTGTCGCTCGTGGCCGCTGCATTCGCCGCGCCGCATCTCATGGCACCGCTGCCCGGCGACGCGCAGGGCGCGAGGGGCTCGAGCGGCAGCCTGCAGCTGGCACTGCTGCAGGGCAACATCCCGCAAGACGAAAAATTCATTCCCGGTGGCGGCATCGACCTGGCGCTGCGCTGGTACGGAGAACAGCTGCGCGATGCCAAGGCATCGCTCGTGGTGACGCCGGAAACCGCATTGCCACTGCTGCCGCAGCAACTGCCTGCCGGCTATCTGGAGGCGATACAGGCGCGCTACAGCCAGGGCACGCAGGCCGCCATCGTCGGCCTGCCGCTGGGCGGCCAGGGCACCTACAGCAACGCGGTGCTCGGCTTCCAGCCCGGCGCAGCGCAGCCCTACAGCTACAGCAAGCACCATCTCGTTCCGTTCGGCGAGTTCATTCCCCCGGGCTTTCGCTGGTTCATCCGGATGATGAACATCCCGCTCGGCGACTTCGCCCGCGGCGGCCTGGCGCAGGCGCCCTTCGCCTGGCAGGGCCAGCGCATTGCGCCGAACATCTGCTACGAAGACCTGTTCGGCGACGAGATCGGCGCCAACTTCAAGGACGAGGCCACGGCGCCGACCATACTGCTCAACGTGAGCAACATCGCATGGTTCGGCAACTCCGTGGCCATCGACCAGCACCTGGCCATCTCGCGCATGCGCTCGCTCGAATTCGCGCGGCCGATGGTGCGCGCCACCAACACCGGCGCAACCGCGGTCATCGATGCCGAAGGCCGCGTCACGCACCAGCTGCCGCGGCTCACGCGCGGCGTGCTCGAAGCGCCGGTCGAAGGCCGTACGGGGCTCACGCCCTATGCGCGCTGGGTGGCGCCGTTCGGGCTGTGGCCGCTGTGGATCGGCACGATCGCCGTTGTGGCCATCGCCTTCGTGCTGCGCCGCCGCCAGGGCTGACGCGCGGCGTCATCGTCGTCAGGCTGCCGCGGGGGCGGCCTTCACGGGCCAGTCGCGCAACTTGCCCGGATTCAGCAGGCCCATCGGGTCGAAGCGCTTCTTCATCTCGATGACCTCGGGCGGCAGCGCTCCGCCCGCCTTGCCGTCCTCCACGATGTTCACGTGCGGGTTGTTGATGTGCACGCCGTGCGCGCGGTGGATGTCGATGATCTCGGCGAGCCGCTCCTCGGTGCTGAAGCGCACCAGTTGCAGCCCGCTGCAGGTCATGAGCCCCGCCACGTTGCGGATGAACTCGGTGTGCATCATCACCTCGCCGCCGAGCAGTTGCTCCATCTCGATGATCTGCTCGACCTGCCGGCCCGGCACGAAGCCGCTCTGCAGGTAGGTGAACGCCGGATCGACCTTGAGCGCGTGCAGCGTGGTGTGGTTCCAGGTGAACTCCATCAGCGTGCGGTTGCTCTTCTGCACCTCGGCCGCCGTCTTGCGGTAGCCCACGGTGCCGCCGTGCGCCTCGGCCAGCTGCAGCATTGCCGCCTCGCAGGATTCGGCCACCAGCGACAGCACCGTGTGACAGCCCTTGGGCAGGTGCGCCGCGAGCTGTGCCAGATGATCCGAAATCGGCGCGGCGAAGAATGCGATCTCCCGCTTCACGATGCCGGGCGCATTCGCCAGCTTGTCGGCGAAGTGCAGTGCGTTTGCGAAGCTGTCGAAAGTCACCAGCGTCTCGAGCCAGGGGTGCGCGGGCGCGAGTGCGATCTCCAGTTCCAGCACCAGGCCGTTGGTGCCCCAGAGGTGGTGCATGCGCATGGCTTCCGGGCCGCGCAGCTCGACCATCTGCGGCTCGGCCTCGATGGTCATCGCGCGGATGCCGAGCACATTGCCGGGTGCACCCAGCGGCCCGTAGTTGATGGAGCCCACGCCGCCGAAGCCGCCGCCGAACAGGCCGCCGAGCGTGGCGCTGCGGTAGGTCGATGGCAGGCAACGCATTTCCTGGCCCGAAGGCTTCGTCTGCTTCTCGAGTTCGCCCAGGCGGATGCCGGCCTGCGCGCGCGCCACGCCGGGCTTCACCCACAGGAAGGCGTTGTAGCCCGTCATGTCGAGCACCACGCCGCCCGCGAGCGGGGTGGTCTGGCCGTAGTTGCCGGTGCCGCTGCCGCGGATGGTGATCGGCAGCTTGCGCCGCGCGCAGGCGCCGACCACCGCGCGGATCTCGTCTTCGGTGCGCGGACGCGCGACCACGTCGGCGCGCTTGTCTTTCAACTGCCGGTTCAGCACCGGGCTGAACCACGAGAAGTCCTGCGACAGGCGTGCCACGCGGCTCTCGTCGGTGATCCAGTCGATGTCGGGCAGCTCGAACAGCAGTTGTTCGATGGCGGAAATGGAAGCGTTCATTGTCAAGGTTCAATCCTGGGAAAGTTCGCTCGCATGCCACGAGCCCAGCGCCAGCTTGGTGAGCCAGGCCATCAGCACGAAGAGCGCGACGCCGGTCAGCGAAATCAGCAGCAGGGCCGCGAACATGCGCGGGATGTTCAGTTGAAAGCCGGCCTGCAGGATCTGGTAGGCCAGCCCCGCGCCGGAGCCACCCGTGCCGGCCACGAACTCGGCCACCACCGCGCCGATCAGCGCCAGGCCGCTCGAGATGCGCAGCCCGCCGAAGAAATACGGCAGCGCGCTCGGGATGCGCAGCCGCACCAATTGCTGCCAGCGCGTCGCGCGGTTGAGCTTGAAGTAGCTCTGCAGGTCGGGGTCGATGCTGCGCAGGCCGAGCGTGGTGTTGCTGATGATCGGGAACAGCGCCACCAGCGCGGCGCACACCGTCATCGCGGCCGTCGGGTTCTTCACCCAGATGATGATGAGCGGCGCCACCGCCACGATGGGCGTGACCTGCAGCAGCACCGCATACGGAAAGAGCGCGGTCTCGATGCGCTTGCTCTGCACGAACAGGAACGAGATCAGCACGCCGGCCACGGTGGCCAGCAGGAACGACAGCAGCGTGATCTTGAGCGTGACCAGCAGCGCGTTGCCGAGCGGCGCCCAGTCGGTGACGAGCGTCTGCACCATGAGGAAGGGCGAGGGCACGAGGTAGGGCGGCAGTTCCATCGCGACCACCATCCATTGCCACAACGCCACCAGCACCACGCCGATGAGCACGGGGTAGAGCACGCGCTGCACGCGCGGCTGGCCCAGAAGGGGTTGGCGCTTCATCGTGCGTGCTCCTCGTCGGCCTGGCTTGCGCGCAGCAGGCTGTCCTGCAGGCGCTTGGCGTGGCGCGCGAATTCCGGCGTCACCATGAAGTCGGGTGTGCGCGGGTAGGGCTCGTCGATGTGGAACTGCTCCACCACGCGGCCCGGTCGCGCCGCCATCATCACCACGCGGGTCGACAGGAACACCGCCTCGTGAATCGAGTGCGTCACGAAGATCACCGTGAGCTTCTTCTTGCGCCAGAGGTCGAGCAGGTCGGCGTCGAGCTTGTGGCGCGTGATCTCGTCGAGCGCGCCGAAGGGCTCGTCCATCAGCAGCAGGTCGGGCTCGGTGACCAGCCCGCGCGCGATCGACACGCGCATCTGCATGCCGCCCGAGAGCGCGCGCGGCAATGCATCGGCAAACTTCTCGAGCCCCACCAGCGCGAGCGATTCCATCACCCGCGCGTCGGCCTCCTTGCGCGGCACGCCGGCCAGGTCGAGCGGCAGCCGCACGTTGGTTCGCACGCTGGCCCAGGGCATCAGCGTGGCCGACTGGAAGACGAAGGACATGCGCCGCGCGCTGTCGTGCAGCTGGCTCACCGGCTTGCGCCACACGAGCAGCCGCCCGTCGCTGGGCTCGAGCATGCCCGCCACCATCTTCAGCAGCGTGCTCTTGCCGCAGCCCGAAGGCCCGAGCAGCGTGACGAACTCGCCTTCGGCGATCGACAGGTCCACCGGCAGCAGCGCCTGCGTGCCGTTGGGATAGGTCTTCTCGGCCGAGAGCACTTCCACCGCGGGCACGGCAGGCGCCGCGGGCGGCGCAAGGGTGTGGGGTTCGATGCGGTTCATGGATGACTCAGGGCAGGACCTTGGCGTCCTTCACGAACTCGGTGGTGTAGGTCTTGGCCAGCTCGACCTTGGCCGGGTCGAGCAGTTTCGCGCTTACCAGGAAGTCATAGCTTGCCTTGGAACGCGCATCGGTGATCACGCCGATGCCGAGCTTGGCCGCATCGCCGCCGGTGACCATGCCCATCTCCTTGAGCTTGGCCACGCTGTAGGCCAGCTGGTCGTCGGTCATGTTGGGGTTGTCCTTCTTGATCAGCGCGTTGGCGGGCGCGGGATCGGCGAGGTAACTCTTCCAGCCCTCGGCCGAGGCCTTCACGAAGGCTTCCACCTGCTTGCTGCGGTCCTTCACGGTCTTTTCCATGCACGACACCGTGGTGGCGTAGGCCGGGAAGCCGTGGTCGCTGAACATCAGCACGGTGCTCTTCACGCCGGCCTTCTGGATCGCGTAGGGCTCCGAGGTGAGGTAGCCCTGCTGCGCGGTGTTCTTGTCGGCCACGAAGGGCTGGATGTTGAAGGTGTAGGGCCGGGTCTGTTCGTCGGTGAAGCCGAACTTGGCCTTGAGCCACGGCCAGTAGCCGCGGTTGGCCTGCGCGCCGATCAGCAGCGTCTTGCCCTTCAGGTCCTCGAACTTCTTGACGTCGTCGTGCGCGATCAGAACCTGCGGGTCCTTCTGGAAGAAGGCCGCCACGTTGACCACCGGCACGCCGCCTTCGCGCACCTGCATCATCTGGATGTCGCTCGAGCCCATGATGCAGTCGGCCTGGCCCGCGGCCATCATCTGCGTGATGTTGACCTGCGGGCCGCCCATCTTGATGGTCACGTCGAGGCCGTGCTTCTTGTAGATGCCCAGCGCCTGCGCCTGGTAGAAGCCGCCATGCTCGGCTTGCGCATACCAGTTGGTCATGTAGGTGAACTTGTCTTGCGCCTGGGCCGGTGCGGCGGCAGCGAACAGTGCGAGCGCGGCGGCGCCGGCCATGGAAAGAGCGAAGGAGCGCATGGTGGGAACCTCTCGAAGGCTGGTGAAGGAACGGTTAAAAAAGGGCGATCGACCGATGCAAGTAGCGCGCCTCAGGCGGGCTCGAACGAGGGCTGGATGAAGCCCTGCTGGTGGCCGCGCTCCCAGGTGGCTTCCTCGCGCACGACCCAGCGCAGCGCGTACAGCTCGGTCAGCGCCTGCGCCCAGCTGTCGGAGAGCGTGTCCAGGATTTCTTCGCCTTGTTCGCGCGTGGCGCTGGTCGGGTCGCCGATGACGCCGCTGGGGCCGAAGTCGCGCGCGGTCCATGCGCAGGCCGGGCGGCCGTCGGCCGACAGCAGCTTGATGGGGAACGGCGGCGGAAAGTTGGCGACTGCGCGCTCCATGTGCACGGTGTCGGGCGCCAGCGCGAGCATCAGCGCGGTTTCGGAATGGCCGGCGTGCATCGAGAGGCGCTTTTCCTGCTCGCCGATCTGCTTGCTCGACGCATTCGGCAGGCGCGACACGCCATGCGGCACCACCACGAAGTCGCCGTGCCGCAGCCGCAGTTCGCGCGCCGCCATCTCCAGCACCTGCGGCTGGCCGCCATGGCCGTTGGCGAACAGCAGCTTGCGAAAGCCCGCGCGGTAGACCGACTCGCCGATCTCCGTCACGGTGGAAAGCAGCGTGGTGCCGGTGAGTGTCATGGTGCCGGGAAAGTGCAGGTGCTCTTCCGACTTGCCGTAGGTGATGGGCGGCAGCGCGAAGGCGCGCACCTCGGCCGGCAGCTTCTCGAGCGCCTTGCCCATCACGCCCGAGGCGATCACGCTGTCGACCGAGCACGGCAGGTGCGGGCCGTGCTGTTCGATGGCGCCGCAGGGCAGCACGATGACCGTGTTCTCGCGGTCGGGCAGCGCGGCGATTTCGGTCCAGCTCAGGTAGGGCAGGAAGCGGTGGGGCGGGATGTAGCCGTGGAGCATGGTTGTCCTTTTCGTCAGCGGGGAAGGAAGGGCGCCGCATCGCCGTGCGTCACGCGGCCCTCGCGCAGCACCACGCGGGTGGCGCTGCGCGAGGGCCAGCCATGGCGGTCGGCCTGCGTGAACAGCACCAGGTCGGCCTTGGCGCCGACCAGCGTCGGCGTCGTGGAGGCGGGCGCGCGCTGCAGCCAGTCGCCGCGGCACAGCGCCTGCGACCAGGTGTCGAAAGGGTCGTCGAGCTGTGCCACCAGCGCGGCCGTGCCCAGCGCCTCGACAGGGTCGAAGCTGCCGAGCCGGCAGAACGGATCCTGCACGTTGTCGCTCGCGAACAGCAGCGGAATGCCGCGCTCGCGCGCTTCCTTCACCATCGTGATGCCGCGCAGGCGCGGCGTGCGGCCCGTCACGGCGTCCTGCAGCAGCAGGTTGGTGGCGGGCAGCGAGACGATGGTGATCGGCACGCGCGCCACCGCATCGAGCGTGGCAAGGGCCTGGGCCTCGGGCTGGGCGGCCAGCGCGCAGACATGGCCGCAGACCACGCGGCCTTCGAAGCCGATCTCGCGCAGGATGCGGGCCGTGGTCTGCAAGCCGGCTGCCGCCGGATTCAGTTCTTCATCGACGTGTAGATCGACGTCGAGATCGCAGGCCTGCGCCGCCACCAGCAGGTTGCGCAGTGCGTTCCCGCTCCAGTTGGTGGAATGGACGAAGCCGCCGAGCAGCGCATGCGGCCCCGTGGCCTTCACCTGCCTGGCGAGCCGCAGGGCCTGCGCGGCGTCTTCGAACAGCGGCAGCTTGATGAGGCTGACCTGCTCCAGCCGCACCCTGCCGGCCCATTCCTGCGCCAGCTCGGCCATCACCGGCCAGGCCAGCGGGACCGCATCGGGCTCCCACCAGTCGACATGCGTGCGCAGGTGCGTGGTGCCGCATTCCCAGGCCCACTGCAGGCCGCGCGCGGCGCGCTCGTGCACGTCGGCGGCGCTCCAGTGCACGCGGTCGGCCAGCATGGCGTCGATGGCGCCGAGCAGGCCGGGTCGCACCTCTTTCATGCGCGGCAGCGTGAAGGCCTTGTCGAGGTGCGTGTGGGCGTCGACCAAGCCCGGCAGCACGAGCGTGCCGGCCAGGTCCCAGTCTTCGGGATGGGGCTCCTCGCCGTCGGAGGCAGGCCGCACCGAGTGCACGCGGCCGGCCTCGAGCGCCAGGCGCGCCAGCACGGGCACGCCGTCGCGCTGCGGCCAGTCGGCGGGCAGCAGCCAGC
Source organism: Variovorax paradoxus (assembly GCF_018614875.1). Lineage (GTDB taxonomy): Bacteria > Pseudomonadota > Gammaproteobacteria > Burkholderiales > Burkholderiaceae_C > Variovorax > Variovorax paradoxus_I. The sequence continues at coordinate 197,031 of NZ_JAGGNW010000010.1, forward strand.
GCGGCAGGCGCGCGTTGCCGAGCACGGCGGGCGCCTTCATGCGAAACGCGCCATCGCGGTGCCGACCCGCGCCATGAAGCGCTTGAGCTGGGGCTCGGTCGCCACGTTCATGTGGTAGTGGGCGTGGTAGTCCACGCGGGCGCGGCGGCCAGTCAGCCGCAGCATGTAGCGCGTGACGATCTTGCGCGGCGGATCGCCCATGTACCAGGCCATCCAGCGCGGCCGTCCGTAGGTGACCACGGCGCTGATGCGCTTGATGTGGGTGAGCATCGGCTTGACGTTCGCCGGATCGCTGATGTCGAAGGCCACGCCGGGCATGAAGAGCCGGTCGAAGTAGCCCTTGAGCATTGCGGGCAGGCCGAAGCACCAGGTCGGAAAACAGAACACGATGCCCTCGGCCCATTGCAGCCGCTCCACGTAGGGCTTGAGCGGCAGCTGGTTGCCCGGCACCTCGTGGTAGCCGAGCCGCTCTTCGCGCGAGAGCACGGGGTCGAAGCCTTCGGCGTAGAGGTCGCAGTCGTCCACCTCGTGCCCGGCCGCGCGCAGGTTCTTCAGCACCTCCTGGTGGAGGGCGGCGTGGAAGCTGGTTTCGACCGGATGGCAGTAGACGACGAGCACGCGCATATGTTTGACCGCTTAATCAGAGCAACTGGTCAGGTTATGCAAGCGACGTGCCAGTCCGGATGCACCGGACTGGTGATGCGGGGCGAACTGCCTGTGCGCTGCGGGCTACTCTGCCTCGCGCGGCCAGAGCCGTACCGCCAACGCGGCGGCGGCCGTGCCGGTCGCCAGCCAGGTCACGCCGGCCCAGCCCCACTGCGCGAGCGCTAACGCACCCAGCGCCGAGCCCGCCGCCATGCCGATGAACATGGCCGTGAACAGCACTGCGTTGAGCCGGCTGCGCGCACCGGGCTCGATGCCGTAGACGATGGTCTGGTGCGCGATCAGCGCCGCCTGCATGCCAAGGTCGAAGCCGACTGCGGCGAGCGCCAGCAGCCAGAGCTGCGCATGGGGCGGCATCAGCGGCGCCAGGCCCATGGCCGCGAACGACAGCACCACCAGCCCGGCACCCAGGCGCGTCACCAACTCCGGCCCGCGCCGGTCGGCCAGCCGCCCGGCCAGCGGCGCCGCCAGCGCACCCGCCGCGCCGGCCAGGCCAAAGCCGCCGGCCGCCGCGCTGCCCAGGTGGAAGGGCGCGCCATGCAGCATCACCGCCAGCGTCGACCAGAAGGCGCTGAATCCCACCGCCAGCAGCCCCTGGGCCAGCGCGGCGCGGCGCAGCGTGCCGTGGCGCGACCACAGCGTGGCCAGCGAACCGAGTAGCGCGCCGTAGGCCAGGTGGGTTGTTGGCCTGAAGCGCGGCAGCCCGCGCCAGGCGGCGGCGCCGATGAGCGCGATGCTGGCCGCAGCCGCAATGAACATCGCGCGCCAGCCGAAGTGCTCGGCCACGAAGCCGCTCACCACGCGCGAGAGCAGGATGCCGAGCAGCAGCCCCGTCATCACCGTGCCGACGGTCTTGCCGCGCGTGGCTTCGGGCGCCAGCGTGGCGGCGGCGGGCACGATGTCCTGCGCCATCGTGGCTGCCAGGCCGATCGCGAGGCTGGCGGCGAGCAGCACGCCGATCGACGGCGCGGCGCCGGCCACCAGCAGCGCGGCGCACAGCGCGGCCGCCTTGGCCAGCACGATGCGGCGCCGGTCGAAGCGGTCGCCCAGCGGTGCCAGCAGCAGGATGCCGAGCGCGTAGCCCAGCTGCGTCAGCGTGGGAATGAAGCCCACCGACCGGGTGGAGGCGCCGATGTCGGCGCCCAGCACGCCGAGCATCGGCTGGGCGTAGTAGAGCGACGCCACCGACAGGCCCGCGCCGGTGGCCAGCAGCAGGACCAGCGATGCCGGCAGGCCGCGGCCCTCCGGCGCGGCACCCGTCGCTGCATGCGTTGTTTGAATGGAAGACATGGTGTTAACCCTTGAATATCTGGCAAGGGTTGAACTGTGCGCCCATGAAGATTGGCTTGGTAGTCCCATGGATCGCACAATGTCTATACGTTGAACGTATAAAGACAGGCCATGTCGACTTCTTCTCCCGCCGCCGACCGCATCGAGCTGATGCAGACCTTCGTCCATATCGTCGAGGCGGGCAGCCTCTCGGCCGCCGCGCTCCAGATGGGTGCGACGCAGCCCACCGTGAGCCGCCGGCTGCAGGCGCTGGAGCGCTCGCTGGGGGTGCGGCTCTTGCGCCGATCCACGCACGCCATGAAGCTCACTGAAGATGGCGAGCGCTGCTACGAGCGGGCCAGGGAACTGATCGCCGACTGGCACGCCTTCGAGGCCGACCTGCGCGGCGTGGGCGACGAGCCCGAGGGCACGCTGCGCGTGGTGGCGCCGCATGCGCTGGGCCAGCTGCTGCTGGTCGGTCCGCTGGCCGACTACCTTCGCGCCTATCCGCGCGTGGCCGTCGAATGGTTGCTGAACGACCGCCGGCCCGACTTCATCGCCGAAGGCGTCGACTGCGCGATCCAGGTCGGCGAGCTGACCGACACCCTGGCCGTGGCGATCAAGCTCTCCGAGGTGCCGCGCGTGGTGGTCGCCGCGCCCTCGGTGCTGGCCGGGCGCGCGCCGCCCGCGCATGCGTCGGAACTGGCCGAGCTGCCCTGGCTCGCGCTGCGCACCTTCTATCGCAACGAAGTGGTGCTCACGCACCGGCCCACCGGCGAGGTCGCCCGCGTGCCGATCCGCCCGCGCATGAGCACGGACAGCCTCTACGCGCTGCAAAGCGCAGCCCGCATGGGCCTGGGCGCCTGCATGGGCTCGGCCTGGCTCGTGAACGACGACATCGCCGCCGGCCGGCTGGTGCGGCTGGTGCCGCAATGGCATGCAGCGCCGCTGCCGGTGTACCTGATCTATCCGCCGTCGCGCTTCCAGCCGGCGCGGCTGCGCCGCTTCATCGAAATGATGCGGCTCGCGCTGGCCGAGCCGAGCGGCCGTGCCTGGGAGGCCGGGGCGTCCTGAATGTGCGGCAACGCGCCGCGCCGCTGGCTGCTTAAGCCTTGATCCCGCAGCCGGCCAGCACGAAAGCCACCAGCTCGCGCGCGATCGGCTCGCGGTCGATCGGCGCTTCGGGCGGCAGGCCGAGCATCACGCGTGTCTGTATCGCATAGTCGGCGTAGCTCTGGGTCATGGCCCAGATGTGCATCAGCAGCAGGCGCGCATCGAGCGGGCGCATCTGCCCGCGTGCGATCCAGCCGTTGATGATGTCGACCTTCTTTTGCGTCCATGCCCGCGCGTTGGGCCAGTAGCGTTCGAGGTTGCGGCCGCCGTCGAGCACTTCGCGCGTGAAGATGCGCGAGATCTCCGGGTTGTCGAACGCATGGTCGAGCTTCTTGCGGATGTAGTCGCCCAGCACCGTGGCCGGATCGCTGGCGTCCTCGAACGAGAACACCACCTTCCAGGCATGCAGCACCTGCATCAGCAGCTCTTCATAGAGCTCTTCCTTGCCGGCGATGTAGTAGTGCAACTGGGGCTTGGTGAGGCCGGCGCGCGCGGCGATGGCCTGGGTGGAGGTGCCTTTCAGGCCGTGCAGGCTGAACTCGGCCACGGCCGCGGCGCGGATCGCCGCCATGATGCGCTCGCGCCCCGGCCGCGCGCGCGACAGCGGGCCGTCGGGGGCGGGCATTTCCTGGGCGGTACTCGGGGACAGGGCGGCGGGGTCGGCGTTCATGGCATGACGGGTTTGCGGCGGCGGTGCGCCCGGCGATGGTAATCCTTGGCGCATGGCCGCATGCCATGCCGGCATGGAAGCAAAGGGCATGCGGGCACGGTTCATGTATCTTCTCGCCGCTTCCAGAAATTCGTTCCAACAAGGAGTTCCTTCATGTACCTTTCCCCCCGTTTCAGGGCCTTCGCAGCCGGTGCCGCGCTGCTCGCGGCCAGCGCCCTGGCGCAAGCCCAGCAGGCCCTGCCCAATGTGGTGGTCCTGGCCACCGGCGGCACCATCGCGGGCGCCGGCGCCTCGGCCGTCAACAGCGCCACCTACGCGGCCGCCAAGGTCGGCGTCGAGAAGCTGATTGCCGGCCTGCCCGAGCTCTCCAAGATCGCCAACGTGCGCGGCGAGCAGGTGTTCCAGGTGGCTTCCGAAAGCCTCACCAACGACAACCTGCTGACGCTCGCCAAGCGCGTCTCGGCGCTGTCGAAGCAAGCGGACGTGGACGGCATCGTCATCACCCATGGCACCGACACGCTGGAAGAAACTGCGTACTTCCTGACGCTCACCGTCCACACGAGCAAGCCGATCATCGTGGTCGGCTCCATGCGCCCCGGCACGGCGCTCTCGGCCGACGGCGCGCTCAACCTGTACGACGCGGTCAGCGTGGCGGGCAGCAAGGATGCGGCCGGCAAGGGCGTGCTCGTGACGATGAACGACAACATCGACAGCGGCCGCGACGTGAGCAAGAACGTCAACGTCAAGACCAGCGCCTTCTCGAGCCAATGGGGCCCGCTGGGCATGGTGGTCGAGGGCAAGAACTACTGGTTCCGCGCGCCGGTCAAGCGCCACACCATGAATTCGGAGTTCGACATCGACAGCATCAATGCGCTGCCGCCGGTCGAGATTGCGATGGGCTACGAAGGCGTTTCTTCCATAGCCATCGACGCGTTCGCCAAGAGCGGCGTAAAGGCGATCATCCATGGCGGCACGGGCAACGGCTCGGTGGCCAACCGCATCGTGCCCAACCTGCAGAAGGCGCGCACCGACGGCGTGATCGTGATCCGCAGCTCGCGCGTGCCGGACGGCTTCGTGATCCGCAATGCCGAACAGCCCGACGACAAGTACGACTGGGTGGTGGCGCACGACCTGCGCCCGCAGAAGGCCCGCGTCCTGGCGATGGTGGCGCTCACCAAGACCAGCGACACCAAGGAACTTCAGCGCATCTTCTGGGAATATTGACCCACCCCCGAAGCGACTCACTTTGTGTAGCCGCCTCCCCCTCGAGGGGGCAACACCAGCGGCCCGGCAAAGCCGGTTCCGCGGTGTTCCTGGCGAAGACCCTCTCCATGTGGCTCAGGGGCGGAGGCGCCGGCGGCTGCGGTGCCGCGCGTATTCGAGGCTGCCCACGCACACGAGCAGCCAGGCCAGGCCGGTCAGCAGGCCGGCCGCCACGTCGCTTGCGAAATGCACCTGCAGGAAGACGCGGCTGCACGCGATGGTGACGATGGCCGCGGCCGTCGCCATGGCCGCGGGCACGTGCCAGCGCGCCGGCAACAGGCGCAGCGCCAAGTACAGGAGCATGCCGTAGCTCACGATCGCGCCCGCGCTGTGGCCGCTCGGAAAGCTGAAGCTCGTTTCCATCGCCAGCCCATGGTCGTGCAGCGGCCGCGCGCGCGCGAAGATGTGCTTGAGCGCGGGGTTCAGCAGCACGATGCCCCCGAGTGCCACGACCCAGCCCAGCGCCAAGCCGTGGTGCGCCTTGCGCCACAGCAGCAAGGCCACCACGAGGCACACCGGCGCCAGCAGTTCGGCATCGCCCAGGTGCGTGAGCCAGCTGAACATCACGAGGACCGCCCACGGCACGTGCTCGCCGACCGCATCGGCCAGCGCCTGGTCGGCCAGGCCCAGCAGGCGCCCGTCGCCGAGCTTCGATGCGATGTACGCCACCAGGCTCGCCGCCCCGAGGATCGACAGGAAGCCCATGGCCAGGGCGACCGCCAGCCGCGGTTCGTCCGGTTCCTCGGTCGACGTTGTCCGGGCGCGGCGTTGCTGCAACGCCCGGCAGACCATGCCGGCACCCAGCACCGAGAGGGCAAGACCGCATGCGAACCATGCAAGGGAATGCTCGCCGAGCTGGCGGGCGAGAAGAACGAGGGCAGGGGCTTGCGTCGGCATGCGGCGCACCCTAAGCGGGTGTCGCGGCGCTGGCAAGCGGGAGCTGCAATACTTTGGCGCACACGAAGGCCTTGTCCGCGGTCGAATGGTCCCACCGCTCCGCCTGGCAGGCGCGGCCGTCTTCCGCGGCGCCCGGCCGCAGCACGTTCACCGAGTTGGGATGCCCCGCGCGCAGGCGAGACGATACGGCGGTGCCGGCCTGCACGGCCCATGACGTGCGCGGGCAGCCGGCATAGGCGCCGTGCAGCGAACGCACGAACGGCAGGTGGATGTGGCCGCCCAGGATCAGGTCGGCGCCGGCCTCGCACCAGCGCGCAACAGCGGTTTCGCGCCCGTGCAGCCGGTTCGACATGTCTTCCTGCCGCGTCACCATCACCGGCTGGTGCGTGACCACCACGCGCAGCTGCGCGGGTGAAGCCGCCGCCAGCCGGGCCGCCACCCGCTCGATCTGCGCGGGCGACACCTCGCCGTCCGCGTGCCGCCACCAGCGCGTGGTGTTGACCGCGACCACCAGCCATTCGGCGGATTCGAACACCGGCTCCAGGTCGGCGCCGAAGGCGGCTGCGTATCTTTCATACGGCGCGAACAGGCGCGCCCCCAGCTGAAAAAGCGGGATGTCGTGGTTGCCCGGAACGGCAATCACGGCCGGCGCGGCCAACCTGTCGACGAAGGCGCGCGCCGCCGCGAACTGCGCGCGCGTGGCACGCTGCGTGATGTCGCCGGAGAGCACCACCACCCGGGGCGACAGGGCGTGCGCGAGCCGCTCGAGCGCATCCATCACGTCGTGCTGCTCGGTGCCGAAATGCGTATCGGAGATCTGAAGCAGGCAGCTCATTCCTTGGCGGCCTCCAGTTCGGGCGCGGTGTCGGGCCGCACCAGCCACAGCGGCTCGGGCGAGACGCGAAACAGCAGCGGCATTTCGGCCCATGCGATCTCGCCGTCGGCTGCCACCTTCACGCGGCGCGGGCCATGCGAGCGGCCGGCTTTCACTGTCATCGATTCAAACGGAAAGCTCAATACCTCGTCGGCGCCGCCGAGCCGGCCCAGAGCCCCGCGCACCAGCAGGCCGGGCATGGCAAGCACTCCCGCCGGTTTCAGCGCAACGGCAGCCAGCTGGCCGTTTTCAGGCGCATCGGCGTGGTCGATACCGACCTGCAGCAACTGCAACGGGTTGTTGCCCACGAAAAGCGTCGGCGTGCGGAGGTCGCGCTCCTGGCCGCGCCAGGCCATGCGCAGGTTCCAGTGCCGATGGCCGCGCATCACGGTGAGCAGGCCGGCAAAGAACGCGATCCAGCGGCTGCGGCCATAGCGCGACTTGTAGCTTTCGCGATCTTCCAGCAGTTCGGCATACAGGCCCATGCTGGCATTCACCAGAAACATGCGGTCGTTGACCAGCCCCACCTGTGCCGGCCGAGGCTGCTCGGTCAGCAGCACCTGCAGGGCCTGCGCCGTATCGCGCGGGATGCCGTGGGTGCGGCTGAAATAGTTGAAGGTGCCCTGCGGCAGCACGCCAAAGGCCAGACCGCTGCCGAGCGTGGCTTGCGCCACCGTGTTGACGGTGCCGTCGCCGCCCGCGGCCACCACCACCCCGCCCACGGCGCGGGCGCGCTCGACCGCTTCGCGCGCCAGCGCCTGCACCGTCACGCGTTCGTCGACAAGAAAGATGCGGTGCCGGCGGCCGGCCGCGGCACAGCCCTCCTCGACGATCCGGCGGGTTTCGGCGGCGTCCGCGCTGCCGGAGCCGGCATTGAGAACGATGAACAACGGGGAACTCGGACCGATGCGGGGCGCTGGCATGTCTGTGAAGCGGGAAAGAGGCGGGCCCTGCAGGGCTGGTGCAAGGCCGCGGGGCGAGGAGCGGGCAGATCGGGAAAGATCGAGTAAAAGCTCGGGATACGGGCGATTGCGAGGTGATGGCGAGGCGATTGCCTGCACCGGCCCGCCGTTGTCTCACGGCCGGGCGGCCCGCGCCGGCGGCCGGCATCCCGGCTTGCTGTGGGAGAGTTGCCCTCCGACCGTAAAATCGTCCGCTTTCGCGGTGCTTCACCGCGCTACCGTCCAACGCCCGGTCACGCCGGCCTGCTTCATGTTGACCTTCCAGCAAATCATTCTCAAACTGCAGTCGTACTGGGCCGACAAGGGCTGTGCGCTGCTGCAACCGTACGACATGGAAGTGGGCGCGGGCACCTCGCACACCGCCACCTTCCTGCGCGCGCTCGGTCCCGAGCCCTGGAAGGCCGCCTACGTGCAGCCCAGCCGCCGCCCCAAGGACGGCCGCTACGGCGAGAACCCCAACCGCCTGCAGCACTACTACCAGTACCAGGTGGTGCTCAAGCCAGCGCCCAGCAACATCCTGGAGCTCTACCTCGGCAGCCTCGAGGCGCTGGGCTTCGACCTGAAGAAGAACGACATCCGCTTCGTGGAAGACGACTGGGAGAACCCCACGCTCGGCGCCTGGGGCCTGGGCTGGGAGGTCTGGCTCAACGGCATGGAAGTGACCCAGTTCACCTATTTCCAGCAGGTGGGCGGCATCGACTGCAAGCCCATCACCGGCGAAATCACCTACGGCCTCGAGCGGCTGGCCATGTACCTGCAGGGCGTGGACAACGTCTACAACCTGACCTGGACCGAAGGCCTGAGCTATGGCGACGTCTACAAGCAGAACGAGGTCGAGCAGTCGACCTACAACTTCGAGCACAGCGACGCCGAATTCCTCTTCACCGCTTTCGCCGCGCACGAAAAGCAGGCCAGGCACCTCATGACCGAGCAGCTCGCGTTGCCGGCCTACGAACAGGTGCTCAAGGCCGCGCACAGCTTCAACCTGCTCGACGCGCGCGGCGCCATCAGCGTGACCGAGCGCGCGGCCTACATCGGCCGCATCCGCAACCTCGCGCGCAGCGTCGCGCAGAGCTACTACGAGAGCCGCGAGCGGCTCGGTTTCCCGATGGCGCCGCGCGAGTGGGTCGATCAAATGACGAAGAAGGCGGCCTGAGCGATGACGAGCGTGCAAAAGAACCTGTTGGTCGAACTCTTCGTCGAAGAGCTGCCGCCCAAGGCGCTGAAGAAACTCGGCGATGCCTTCGCCAGCGGCCTGCGCGACCAGCTCGTGGCCCAGGGCCTCGCCGAGCCCGCCGGCGTGCTCACTGCCTACGCATCGCCGCGCCGCCTGGCCGCGCACCTCACGCACGTGGCCGAGCGCGCCGCCGACAAGGCCGTGTCGCAGAAGCTCATGCCCGTGAGCGTGGGGCTCGATGCCTCGGGCCAGCCCACGCCCGCGCTGCTCAAGCGGCTTGCCGCGCTGGGGGCCGACGCCTCGGCCGTGCCCGGCCTGAAGCGCGCCATGGACGGCAAGGCCGAAGCCCTGTTCCACGAAAGCACCGCCAAGGGCGCGACGCTGGCCGAAGGCCTGCAGAAGGCACTGGCCGAAGCGATCGCCAGGCTGCCGATTCCCAAGGTGATGAGCTACCAGCTCGAAAGCGGTTGCGAGCTGCCCGGTTGGAGCAGCGTGAGCTTCGTGCGCCCCGCGCACGGCCTGGTGGCGCTGCATGGCGATGCCGTGGTGCCGGTCGAGGCGCTCGGCCTTCATGCAGGCCGCGAAACCCATGGCCACCGTTTCGAAGCGGCCGTCGACCCCGTGGTGCTGCGCGACTCCAACAGCTATGCGCTGCAGATGCAGGACGAGGGCGCGGTCATCGCGAGCTTCGAAGCCCGCCGCACCGAAATCGCGCGCCAGCTCGCGGCCGCGGCAGTGCGGGCCGGCGGCGGCACCGTGCCGATCCAGGACGACGCGCTGCTCGACGAAGTGACGGCGCTGGTCGAGCGGCCCAACGTGCTGGTCTGCAGCTTCGAGCGCGAATTCCTCGAAGTGCCACAGGAGTGCCTCATCCTCACGATGAAGGCCAACCAGAAGTACTTTCCGCTGCTCGACGCATCGAACAAGCTCACCAACAAGTTCCTGGTCGTCAGCAACATCAGCCCCGAGGACGCGAGCGCGGTGGTTGGCGGCAACGAGCGCGTGGTGCGCCCGCGCCTGGCCGACGCCAAGTTCTTCTTCGATCAGGACCGCAAGAAGTCGCTGGCCTCGCGCGTCGAATCGCTCGGCAAGGTGGTCTATCACAACAAGCTCGGCACCCAGGGCGAGCGCGTCGAACGCGTGATGCGCATCGCGCGCGGCATTGCCGAGAAGCTTGGCGGCGCCACGCTCGCCGCGCATGCCACCCAGGCCGCGCAACTCGCCAAGGCCGACCTCGTGACCGACATGGTCGGCGAGTTCCCGGAGCTGCAGGGCACCATGGGCCGCTATTACGCGCTGCACGACGGCCTGTCCGCCGAAGTGGCCGACGCGATCGAAGACCACTACAAGCCGCGCTTCGCCGGCGACGAACTGCCGCGCCACACGGTCGGCATCGTGGTCGCGCTGGCCGACAAGCTCGAGACGCTGGTCGGCATGTTCGGCATCGGCAACCTGCCCACCGGCGACCGTGATCCGTTCGCGCTGCGCCGCCATGCGCTTGGGGTGATCCGCATGCTGATCGAGAAAGACCTGTCCCTGGAGCTCGACGCGCTGCTGCAGGATGCCGCCGCGCAGTTCAAGGACGTCGACGGCTTCGACAGCGGCAAGGCCACGGTCGAACTGCAGGATTTCATTCTCGACCGCCTCGCCGGCAGCTTGCGCGAGCAGGGCGCCAGCGCGCAGGAAGTCGACGCCGTGCTCGCGCCAAGGCCGCAGCGCCTGGGCGAAGTGCCCAAGCTGCTGGCGGCCGTGCGCGCCTTTGCCGCGCTGCCCGCCGCCGCCGCGCTGGCCGCCGCCAACAAGCGCATCGGCAACATCCTCAAGAAGGCCCCCGAAGCCGACGCGCACGTCAGCGAGCTGCTGCTGCACGAGCCCGCAGAGAAGGCGCTGCATGCCGCCATGGCGCAGGTCGTGCCCGCCGCCAATGCCCAGTTCGACGCCGGCGACTACACCGCTTCGCTGCAAACCCTGGCCGCGCTGCGCGAGCCGGTCGATGCCTTCTTCGACGGCGTGATGGTCAATGCCGAACAGGCCGATCTGCGCCTCAACCGGCTGGGTCTGCTGATGTCGCTGCACGTCGCGATGAACCGCGTGGCGCAGCTCGAGCGGCTGGCGGCTTGATGTCTGTCGCGACCTCACCACGGGCGGTACTGCCATGAAACTCGTCATCCTCGACCGCAACGGCACCCTCAACGTGCACCGCGAAGACTTCGTCAAGAGCGATGTCGAGTGGACGCCGCTGCCCGGCGCGCTCGAGGCCGTGGCGCGGCTCAACCATGCGGGTTGGCACGTGGTGGTCGCGTCGAACCAGTCGGGCCTGGGCCGCGGCCTGTTCGACATGGCCTCGCTCAACGCCATGCACGCCAAGATGCACAAGATGCTCGCGGCCGTGGGTGGCAAGGTCGATGCGGTGTTCTATTGCCCGCACAGCCCCGACGAGGATTGCGAATGCCGCAAGCCCAAGCCTGGCCTGTTCCTGCAGATCGGCGACCGCTACGGCATCGGCCTCGAAGGCGTCCCGACCGCGGGCGACAGCCTGCGCGACCTGCAGGCCGGCGCGGCAGCCGGTTGCGAGCCGCACCTGCTGCTCACCGGCATGGGCGCGGTCTGCCGCGGCGTCGATCCGCTGCCTCCCGAATATCCGGCGAACACCATGGTTCACGAGAACCTGGCCGCCTTTGTCGACTTCCTGCTTGCGCGCGAAGCGCAGGCTGCACTGCAGGTGGCTGTCTGATGGCGTTTATCCGTTCCGTGGTCCATGCCCTGTGGATGCTTGTCACCGTGGTGCCCTGGGGCATCATCATGTGCGTCAGTTCGCTCTGGAAGCGCGGCATTCCGCTCTACTGGATGGCGGTGCAATGGCTCAGCTGGGCGATCGGCGGCGCGCGCGTGCTGCTGGGCATCCGCACCCGCGTGAGCGGCATGGAAAACCTGCCCGCCGACAAGCTGGCCGGCGCGGTCCTGCTGGTGAAGCACCAGTCGACCTTCGAGACCTTCCTGATGCCTACTCTCATGCCGCACCCGCTGGCTTTCGTGTTCAAGAAGGAACTGATCTACGTGCCCTTCTTCGGCTGGGCGATGGCCCGGCTCGACATGATCCACATCGACCGCAGCCAGCGCGCGCAGGCCTTCAACAAGGTCGTGAACCAGGGCCGCAAGCTGCTCGCGCAGGGCATCTGGATCATCATGTTTCCCGAAGGCACCCGCATTCCGCGCGGCCAGAAGGGCAGCTACAAGAACGGCGGCACGCGGCTGGCGTGCGAGACCGGCGTGCCGGTGATTCCGGTGGCCGTCACCTCGGCCAAGGTCTGGCCGCGCAAGGCGTTCGTCAAGCGCCCTGGCGTGGTCGACGTGTCGATCGGCCCGGCCATTCCCAGTGTCGGGCGCAAGCCCGATGAGCTGATGCGCGAAGTTGAAGCCTGGATCGAAGCCGAGATGCGCCGGCTCGACCCCGAGGCATACCGCGACAGCCTGCCGCTGCAGGCAGCGCAAGAAGCCCGCTGAAGAAGAAGAAAGAAAGAGCCCGAGATGCGGGGACTGCTTCAGTTCACGATGGACCTTTTCGAAGGGCTGGGCAACGAGCTTGCGCCGGCCAAGCCGTCCGAACCGCGGGGGAAGAAAGTCAGAAAAAAGGCGCCACCGCCTGTCGTGCCGCCCGTGGCCGACGCGCAGCAGCAAGACAAGGCCGATCACGCCGGCCCCGCACTGCCCGCCATTCCGCTGCGCGACACGCTCGCGCTCGCGAGCTTCTTGCACCCCCAGGCCACGCGTGAGGCGGTGCTGGGATCGGCGCGCGTGGCCTACGAGTTCAAGCGCGGCAAGCGCAAGACCATCGGGTTCCTGGTGGGTCCCGAAGGCCTGTCGGTGCGCGCGCCGCGCTGGGTCACGCTGCGCGATGTCGATGCCGCCATTCAGGAAAAGGCCGACTGGATCTTGCGCAAGCTGCTGGAGACGCGGCAGCGCCACGCACGCGTCGAGGCCACGCGCATCGAATGGAAAGACGGCGCCGAATTTCCTTTCATCGGCGAAACGGTCGTGATCCGTCTCGATCCGAAGCACGGCTTCGCGAGCGTCGGCGGCTCGCTCGATGCGAGCGACGACGGCACCGGCCTACGCACCCTGCGGCTGGCCGTGGCGCAGAGCGCCGAAGCCTCGCAGATCCGCGACGCCGCGCAGGCCTGGCTCATGCGGCAGGCGCGGCGGCTTTTCATCGAGCGGCTCGACCACTTTGCGCCACGGCTCGGCGTGCGCTGGCAAAAGCTGTCGTTGTCGAATGCGGCCACGCGATGGGGCAGCGCGAGTGCGGATGGATCGATCCGGCTGAACTGGCGCTTGATCCACTTTCGGCTGTCGGTGATCGACTATGTGGTTGCGCACGAGCTGGCCCATCTGCGGGTGATGGACCATTCGCAGCGGTTCTGGGACACGGTGGAGAGCGTGGTGCCGGACTATGACCTGCTCCGGCAGCAGCTCAAGGATGAGGCTGTGCCTCGGTGGTCTTGAGGTTTTGGTTTGCTTTCTTTTGTTGTCCGGGGCCGGGACTCGCCCCGGCGGGCGACTCACTTTCTTTTGCTTCGCTGTATGGACCGGGGACCTTGGAAACAGGTGTGCGCGGACATAGAGACCCCGCGAAACGTGAGCACCGCAGGTTGCCCGCAGCGAAGCGGAGGGACGCAGACAGTAGGGTCGCCTTTCTTTTGCCTACGTTTCTTTGGCGAAGCAAAGAAAAGTAGGTCGCCCGCCGGGGCGAGACCCGGCCCCGGGAAACACCTCTACGACACCGTTCGAATCGGGATGTACATCTCCCCTCCGGCCGCCATGAACTCCTGCGATTTCTCGGCCATTCCGGCCGCCATGGCTTCCGCCTCGGCCACGCCCTTCTTCGCCGCGTACTCGCGCACTTCCTGCGTGATCTTCATCGAGCAGAACTTCGGCCCGCACATCGAGCAAAAGTGCGCCACCTTGCTCGAATCCTTGGGCAGGGTCTCGTCATGGAATTCGCGCGCCGTGTCCGGATCGAGGCCCAGGTTGAACTGGTCCTGCCAGCGGAATTCGAAGCGCGCCTTGCTCAGCGCATCGTCGCGCGAACGCGCGCCCGGATGCCCCTTGGCCACATCCGCCGCGTGCGCAGCGATCTTGTAGGCAATGATCCCCTGCTTCACGTCGTCGCGGTCGGGCAGGCCGAGGTGTTCCTTGGGCGTCACGTAGCAGAGCATGGCGGTGCCGGCCCAGCCGATCATCGCGGCGCCGATGGCGCTGGAGATGTGGTCGTAGCCCGGCGCGATGTCGATGGTCAGCGGGCCGAGCGTGTAGAACGGCGCCTCGTGGCAATGCTTGATCTGCTCGTCCATGTTGGCCTGGATCATGTGCATCGGCACGTGGCCCGGGCCTTCGATCATGGTCTGCACGTCGTGCTTCCATGCGATCTGCGTGAGCTCGCCCAGGGTGCGCAACTCGGCGAACTGCGCTTCGTCGTTGGCATCGGCGCCCGAACCGGGGCGCAGGCCGTCGCCGAGCGAGAAACTCACGTCGTACGCCTTCATGATGTCGCAGATGTCCTCGAAGCGCTCGTACAGGAAGCTCTCCTTGTGGTGTGCGATGCACCACTTGGCCATGATCGAGCCGCCGCGCGAGACGATGCCCGTCATGCGGTCGGCCGTCAGGTGGATGAACGGCAGCCGCACGCCGGCGTGGATGGTGAAGTAGTCGATGCCCTGCTCGGCCTGCTCGATCAGCGTGTCGCGGAAGATTTCCCAGGTCAGGTCCTCGGCCACGCCGCCCACCTTTTCGAGCGCCTGGTAGATCGGCACGGTGCCGATGGGCACCGGCGAGTTGCGCACGATCCAGTCGCGCGTGGTGTGGATGTTCTTGCCCGTGGACAGGTCCATCACGTTGTCGGCGCCCCAGCGGATCGCCCACACGAGCTTTTCCACTTCTTCCTCGATGCTCGAGGTGACGGCCGAGTTGCCGATGTTGGCGTTGATCTTGACCTTGAAGTTGCGGCCGATGGCCATCGGCTCCACTTCAGGATGGTTGATGTTGGCCGGAATGATGGCCCGGCCGCGCGCCACCTCGTCGCGCACGAACTCGGGCGTGATGATGCGTGGAATCTGCGCGCCCATCGGGTTGCCCGCCACGCGCCTGGCGCGCTCCTCGTTGGCGAGGTACTCGGCCATCCACTCGCGCTTGCCGTTCTCTCGCAGCGCCACGTATTCCATCTCGGGCGTGACGATGCCGCGGCGCGCGTAGTGCATTTGGGTGACGTTGGCACCTGACTTCGCGCGGCGCGGCGTGCGCTGCAGGGCCGAGGCGCCGGCGCGCAGTTCGGCCAGGCGCTGGGCATCGTGGTCGTCGAGGCCCTGGGCGTGCTTGAGGCCTTCGTCGAGCGCCTGGTGCGAGCGGCCTTGGTAACTTTCGGTGTCGTTGCGCTCGGCGATCCATGCGGCGCGCACATCGGGCAGGCCGCGGCGCACGTCGATCTCGACCTTGGCGTCGGTGTACGGGCCCGAGGTGTCGTAGAGCGACACCGTTTCGCCATTGGTAAGCAGCACGTCGCGCACCGGCACGTTCAGGTCGGGCCGGCTGCCCGGAATCAGGCACTTGTGCGATGCGGGAAAGGGCTCGCGCGTGAGCGAAAGCAGGGAGGTGAACTTGTCGGGGGCATTCATGCGGGGCACTCCTTGTTGAGGGAAAGGGTGCTCCGCAATCGCTCTGAGGACTTTGGGCCGCCACGTTGGGGTGGCGGGACCGGGGTCGGGGAGTGCAGCTCTTCTTACGCCGGTATGACCCGGATCAAGTTCGCGGGTCGGCACTTTGCCATCTCAGCACGCCACATGCATGCACCCCGGAGCGGGAGCTATTGTGCGGGCCTCAGCCCGGTGCGTCAACCGGGGGTCTGCAGGTCGCCTTCGAGATAGAACCAGCGGTCCCCCTCGCGCACGAAGCGGCTGCGCTCGTGCAGGCGCGCCGCGGCGCCGGTGCTGCTGCGCTGGCGGGCGACGAATTCGACCTCGGCATGGTCGGCGTCGAGCACCGAACGCGAGCGGATGTCGAGCCCGAGCCATTTCACGCCGGGTTCGAACTCGATCGACGCCGGCCGCGTCGACGCGTGCCAGGTGGCGAGCAGGTAGGGGCCGCGCTCCAGCACGAAGGCGGTATAGCGCGAACGCATCAGCGATTCGGCGTCGGGCGCGGGCGTGCCCTCGAAATCGTCGAGGTAGCGGCCACAGCACAGGGCGTAGCCGATGGGTTTGTCTCTGCGGTCCGTGCGGCCGCAGGGACAAGGTCCGGTGGTGGGATCGGTGGCACTCATGAAGAACGCTATTGGAACATCCTCCGGGCCCCTCGCCGATGGGGCAACCCCGGGGCCTTGTCGACGGTCCTGCAAAACGCCCGGGTCAGGCCAGCGCGCGCTGGATGAGCAGCTTCTGGATGTCCGAGGTGCCTTCGTAGATCTGGCACACGCGCACGTCGCGATAGATGCGTTCGAGCGGAAAGTCGTTCACGTAGCCGTAGCCGCCCAGCGTCTGGATGGCGGCGCTGCAGACGCGCTCGGCCATTTCGCTCGCGAACAGCTTGGCCATGGCCGCTTCCTTGAGGCAGGGCCGGCCGGCATCGCGCAGGCTCGCGGCGTGCCAGATCAGCTGGCGCGCGGCTTCGAGTTGCGTGGCGCATTCGGCGAGGCGAAAGCCCACGGCCTGCTGCTCGAAGATCGAACCGCCGAAGGCCTGGCGTTCCTTGGCATAGGCCAGCGCCACTTCGAAGGCGCTGCGCGCCATGCCCACGCTCTGCGCCGCGATGCCGATGCGGCCGCCCTCGAGCGCACCCAGCGCGATCTTGTAGCCCTCGCCCTCGGCGCCGATCAGGTTCTCGCGCGGGATGCGGCAGCCGTCGAAATTGATCTGCGCGGTGTCGCTGCTGTGCTGGCCCAGCTTGTCTTCGAGCCGCGCGACGTGGTAGCCCGGCGCATCGGTCGGCACGATGAAGGCGCTCATGCCGCGCTTGCCCGCACCCTTGTCGGTGACCGCGATGACGATGGCCATCTGGCCGTTCTTGCCGCTGGTGATGAACTGCTTCACGCCGTCGATCACATAGCCATCGCCGTCCTTGCGCGCCGTGGTGCGCAGGCTCGATGCATCGCTGCCGGCCTGCGGCTCGGTGAGGCAGAAGGCGCCGAGCATCTGCCCTTGCGCCAGCGGCTCGAGCCACTGCTTCTTCTGCTGCGCGTTGCCGTAGCGCATGAGGATCGCATTGACCGGGCAGTTGGTCACGCTGATCGCGGTGCTGGTGCCGCCGTCGCCGGCCGCGATTTCTTCCAGCACCAGCGCGAGCGTGAGGTAGTCGAGGCCCGCGCCGCCGTGGTCCTCGGGCACGCAGATGCCGTAGGCGCCCAGCGCGGCGAGGCCCTGGTGGGCCTCCTTGGGGAAACTGTGCTCGCGGTCCCATTTGGGGGCGTGGGGCCAGAGTTCGGCTTGCGAGAAGTCGCGCACTGCGTCGCGGATGGCTTCCTGGTCGGCACTGAGCAGCATCGCGTTGTCTCCTGTATTTTTTTGTGTGCCTATTTGCTGGCGCCCAGGTCCATGATCAAACGCGCAGCCATGTACAGGCGGCGCGGAATGGCGCTGATGTCCACGTATTCGGCCTTGTCGCTGTGATAGCCGAAGCCCGGCAGGCCCAGGCTCTCGATCACCGGCTTGCCCGAAAGCGCCGCGTACGCCGCATCGGTGCCGCCGCCGGTGCGCTCTTCCACGCCGAGCGTCCCGCCGGCTTCCTTGTAGAAGGCCACGGCCTTGTCGACCAGTTTTTTGCCGCCTTCGCCGGCATTGAAGGCCGGACGGCCGCGCGTGACCACCACCTTGACGTCGGAGTCGGGCAGCTTCTTCTGCTGCGCCTTTTCTTCGAGGGTCTTCATCGCCGCCTCGAAGTCTTCGTTCTGCGCATAGCGCACGTCGGCGTTGAGCGTGGCACTGGCGGGAATGATGTTCGACACGCTGCCTGCCTTGGCCATGGTCCAGTTGAAGCGCAGGTGCCTGGCCTTGTCGTCGATGCTCATGGTGCGCAGCACGAGGTCGGAAGCCTCCACCAGCGCGTTCACGCCCAGTTCGGGCGCGGCGCCCGCATGCGAAGCCTTGCCGGTGATGTTCACTTGAACGTAGGCAATGCCCGACGTGCCGAGCGAGAGTTTCTCGTCGCCCGCGCCTGTGGGTTCGAACGAGAGCACGTAGTCGGCCTGCCTGGCTTCTTCCTGGATCAGGTCGCGCGAGCCGAAGGAGCCTTTTTCCTCGTCGGTGTTGAACAGCACGGTGATGGTTCCGTAGTCGCGCACGCCGTAGTCCTTGAGCAGCTTCAGCGTGTGCAGGATGACGGCATTGCCGCCTTTGTCGTCGGCAATGCCGGGGCCGTAGGCCTTGTTGCCTTCGATGCGGAACGGCGCCTTGGCGAGCGTGCCCTTGAGGTACACGGTGTCCATGTGCGACATCAGCAGCAGGTTCTTGCCACCGCGGCCCTTGAGCTTGCCGACGATGTTGTCGCCCACCACGAGGCCGGCCGACTTGCTGCGCGTGACGGTGAAGCCCAGGTTCTTGAGCTCGCCTTCGAGAAAGTTGCCGGCGGCGGCAATGCCTTCGGCGTCGCCGGTGCCGGTCTCGATGTTGACGAGCTTCTCCAGCGTCTTGATCACGGCCGGCTGCTCGTCGGTGGCGGCCTGGAACAGCACGTTGTCGCGCTTCTGCGCCCAGCCGGCGGCAGGCGCCAGGAAGGTGGTCGCCAGCAGGATCGCGAGGGCGGTGCGTTGATTGAAGGGGCGCATGAAGAATCTCCTGGCGTCTGCAGTATTCGTCGAGAAAAAACCACGAAGCGCCCCGGCAAGGGACGCTTCGTGGCGGTTGTTTCTTGTTAAAGCAACTCGAGTGCCACGGCGGTGCCCTCGCCGCCGCCAATGCACAGCGTGGCCACGCCGCGCTTCTTGCCGCGTGCCTTCAGCGCATGGATCAGCGTGACCATGATGCGCGCACCGCTGGCACCGATCGGGTGACCCAGCGCGCAGGCGCCACCGTTCACATTGACGATTTCGTGCGACAGGTCGAGCTCGTGCATCAGCGCCATCGGCACCACCGCGAAGGCTTCGTTCACTTCCCAGAGGTCGACGTCCTTGACCGTCCAGCCGGTCTTCTTGAACAGCTTGACCACGGCGCCGACGGGTGCGGTGGAGAACCACTCGGGCTGTTGCGCGTGCGTGGCGTGGCCGACCAGGCGGGCGATGGGCTTGGCGCCGATCTTCTTCGCCTGCGATTCGGTCATCATCACCAGCGCCGCGGCGCCGTCGTTGATCGACGAACTCGATGCGGCAGTGATGGTGCCGTTCTCCTTCTTGAACGCGGGCTTGAGCGTGGCGATCTTGTCGAGCTTGACCTTGCCCGGGCCTTCGTCGATGGAAATGACGGTGTCGCCGCCGCGGCCCTTCACGGTGACGGGCACGATTTCTTCCTTGAACGCACCGGATTCGGTCGCGGCCTTGGCGCGCTGCACGCTGGCAATGGCGAAGGCATCCTGCTGCTCGCGCGTGAACTTGTACTTGGCGGCGCAGTCTTCGCCGAAGGTGCCCATGGAGCGGCCCGGCTGGTAGGCGTCTTCGAGGCCGTCGAGCATCATGTGGTCATAGATGCGGTCGTGGCCCATGCGGTAGCCGCCGCGGCCCTTGAGCATGAGGTAGGGCGCGTTGGTCATGCTTTCCATGCCGCCGGCCACCATCACCTCGTGGGTGCCAGCAAGCAGCAGGTCGTGCGCGAGCATCGCGGCCTTCATGGCCGAGCCGCACATCTTGCTGAGCGTGACCGCGCCCGCGCTGTCGGGCAGGCCGCCCTTGTACGCGGCTTGGCGCGCCGGCGCCTGGCCCTGGCCGGCCATCAGGCAGTTGCCGAACAGCACTTCGCCGACGCTGTCGGGTGCGATGCCGGCACGCTCGACGGCGGCCTTGATGGCGGCGCCGCCGAGGTCGTGCGCGGAGAGGGAAGAGAAGTCGCCCTGGAAGCTGCCCATGGGGGTGCGGGCGGCGCCGACGATGACGATGGATTCGGACATGGTGGTTTCCTTCAGGGAGGTGAAAGTGAAATCAAAAACGAACGTCAGAAATGCGTCGCATGGCCTTCGTGCTGGAAGCGCTGCGATTCTTCATACGGGAACACGTCGAGCATCTGTCCGGCCTGGATGCGTTCCTTGTGGTGCTGCCAGAAGGCAGCGTCGAGCAGGTCGGCATGGTGCGCCATGAAGGCCTCGCGCACCGCGTCGTTGCCGAGCAGGAAAGGGCTGAAGGTTTCAGGAAACACGTCCTTCGGGCCCACCGAGTACCAGACCTCGCCGCTCATCTCGTCTTCCTCGTTGCGCGCTGCGGGCACCTTGCGGAACTGGCAGTCGGTGATGTATTCGATCTCGTCGTAGTCGTAGAAAACGACCTTGCCGCCGCGCGTGACGCCGAAGTTCTTCCACAGCATGTCGCCGGGAAAGATGTTGGCCGCCACCATGTCCTTGATGGCGTTGCCGTATTCGATCACTGCGTGCTCGAGCTGCTCGTTCGCGCGCTTGGCATGCGCGGGGCTTTCCGGGTTGGCCAGAATGTCGAAGGCCTCCTGCAGGAATATGTTGAGCGGGATCATGCGGCGCTCGATATAGACGTGCTTGAGCACGAGCTCCATCTCCCCGTTGCCGTCGCGGTCGCTGATCTCGAGCTGGCTGGGGGCGAATTTCCTGATCTCCTCGATCAGCTCGGGCTCGAAGCGGTCGAGCGGAAAACCCACGTCGCTGTACTCCAGCGTGTCGGCCATGCGGCCCACGCGGTCGTGCTGCTTCACGAGCATGTACTTGCCCTTGATCTGCTCGCGCGTGGTGTCCTTCTGCGGCGGATAGAAGTCCTTGATGACCTTGAACACGAACGGGAACGACGGCAGGTCGAACACCAGCATGACCATGCCCTTGATGCCGGGCGCAATGCGGAAGCGGTCGCTCGAATAGTTCAGGTGCGAGAGAAAGTCGCGGTAGAACAGCGTCTTGCCCTGCTTGGCCAGGCCCAGCGCGTTGTAGATTTCGGCGCGCGGCTTGCGCGGCATGAGCGAGCGCAGGAACTGCACGCAGGCCGAAGGCACTTCCATGTCGACCATGAAATAGGCGCGCGCAAAGCTGAACAGCATCTGCAGGTCGTCTTCGCCAAAGAGCACCGCGTCCACGTAGAACTTGCCATGGCTGTCGTGCAGGATCGGCAGCGAGAACGGAAGCTCGACGAAGCCGTTCATGATCTTGCCGACCACGTAGGCGCCCTTGTTGCGGTAGAACAGCCCCGAGAGCACCTGCAGCTGGAAATTGGCGCGCAGCTTCACCTGATGAAAGCGCCCCATGATGGCGTGTGCCACGCGTTCAGCATCGCGCCGCTTGTTGGCGAAGCTGCCCTGCAGGCCGTAGTCGTCCAGCATCTGTTCGATGGTGTCGGCCAGCGTGTCGTGCGAGGGGTAGTAGGGCCGGTAGGTGGGCGCGCCGCGCGGCTCGATGTACTCGGTGCTGATGGCCGGCCGAACGAAGATGAAGTCGTTCTGGAAATAGGCCCGGTGCAGGATCTTCGTGGTCACCGAATTGAAGAAGCTCTCGGCCAGTTCGGGCTGGTGGTGGTCCACCAAGAGGCCGATGAAGTGCAGCTTGACCTGGTGCCACACCTCCATCGGCTGGTCGCCGGCCTTGAACTCTTTCTCGAGCCGGGCCACGGCCTCGTTCACGCGCAGGTCATAGAACTCGATGCGCTCGCGCTGCGCGCGCTGCTGGCCGTGCCAGTCGGCCGTTTCGAAGCGGTGCTTGGCGCGCGCCGATTCGGCGCGAAACAGCGTGTAGTGGCGGTTGAATCCATCGATCATTGCCTTGGCGATGTCGTAGGCCAGCGGTGAATCGAGACGCTGCGGGAACATGGCAGTGCGGGCCGATGCTGGACGGCCGGTCAGGCCGCGGCGGGGTCGGCCGTGCCATTGGCCTCGGGCTGCGGCGCCATGGCTTGCGCCTCCTGCACCGACTGGTTCACCTGCGTGCCTTGCAGCGTCAGCGACTGGATCACTTCGCCGGGCTTGCTCCACTTGTAGCGGATGCGCTGCACCGCGGCCTTGTACACCGCGTCGAGCGGCTTGGCGCCGTCGACATTCAGGCCCAGGTCCTGCAAGAGGCCGTCGTGCACGCCGAAGGTCCAGCCATGGATCTGCACCTTCTGGCCGCGGCCCCAGGCATCGACCATGACGGTGCTGACCGCCACGTTGACCACCTGCTCGGCCACGTTGAGCTCGCACAGTGCATCGACGCGCACTTCCTCGGGCAGGCTCTCGAGCATCACGCTGTGCCGGTCGCGCACGTCCTGGATGTGGCGGATCCAGTTGTCGGCCAGGCCGATGCGCTTGCCGCTGAGCGCGGCCTTCACGCCGGCGCAGCCGTAGTGGCCCACCACCATGATGTGCTCGATCTTCAGGTGCTCGACCGCGAACTGGATCGCCGAGAGCGCATTGAGGTCGGAGTGCACCACGATGTTGGCGACGTTGCGGTGCACGAACACCTCGCCCGGCTCCAGGCCGGTGATCTGGTTGGCGGGCACGCGGCTGTCGGAACAGCCGATCCACATATAGCGCGGCGTCTGCTGCTTCACCAGGCTGGTGAAGAAGCCAGGCCGGTCGCGTTCCATCTGTGCGGACCAGGCACGGTTGTGGGCAAACAGGTCATCAAGATTGTCGGACATGGCAGTGATTGTCGGTGAGTCGTGATTCGGTTCGGGATCTCAGGCCGCCCTGGCCACTTTCTGCGCGCGGGCCAGCGTCGAGCGGCCCTTTTTCTCCTGCTCGCGCACTTCCGCCAGGTTGGCCTGCAGTTCGGCCAGCTGCGCCTCGAGTTGCGCGCGGTGTGCACCCAGCACGCCAAGGAACTTCTGCAGTTGCGGCACGGTGTCGCGCGGGCTGTCGTACATGTCGAGGATTTCCTTGGCCTCGGTCAGGCTCAGGCCCAGGCGCTTGGCGCGCAGCGTGAGCGTGAGCCGCGCCCGGTCGCGCGCGCTGTAGACGCGCTGCATGCCGGCGCGCTCCGGCGTCAGCAGCCCCATGTCTTCATAGAAGCGGATGGCACGCGTCGTGAGGTCGAACTCCTTCGCGAGCTGGCTGATGGTGAAGGTCTGCGCGGACATGTGGATGTGGGCTGGCGAAAAGCTGTATCGAGGGGGCGTTGCGAGGGCGACAGCAGGTTTTCCCCGCGCTCCCTACAATGATGCCCTCAACCCATGACGTTTACGTAAACGTCAATCTTACATGAACCTCCTCGAACGCGAACTCCACTACCCCCTGGGCGACACCCTGCCCGCCGCCGGCGAAGCACTGGAAGTCGCGCCGGGCGTGCGATGGATCCGCATGCGGCTGCCGTTTGCGCTCGACCACATCAACCTCTGGCTGCTGCGCGACAGCATCGACGGCGTCGAGGGCTGGACGGTGGTCGACTGCTGCATCGCGCACGACGAAGCCCGCGCCCAGTGGGAGCAGATCTTCGAAACCCAGCTGCAGGGCCTGCCGATCCTGCGCGTGATCGTCACCCACATGCACCCGGACCACATCGGCCTGGCCGAGTGGCTGTGCACGCGCTGGAACGCACCGCTGTGGATCAGCTCGACCGACTACCACGTGGCCCGCGTGCTGAGCACCGCCGGCGACACGCTCGCGGGCGGCGACGCGGCGGCGAGCTTCTTCGCCTCGCATGGCCTGGCCGATCCCGAGGCGGTCGCCAAGATCCGCGCCCGCACCAACTACTACGCCAGCATGGTGCCCTCCGTGCCCGACCGCTTCACCCGCATGATGGACGGCGACACCGTGGCCATCAATGGCCACGCCTGGCGCTGCATCAGCGGCTACGGCCACGCGCCCGAGCACATTGCGCTGTACTGCGACGAGCTGAAGCTGCTGCTGGGCGGCGACATGATGCTGCCGCGCATCTCGACCAACGTGAGCGTGCATGCGGGCGAACCCGAAGCCAACTCGCTGCGGCTGTTCCTGGACAGCATCGACAAGTTCAAGGCGCTGCCGGCCGACACGCTGGGCCTGCCCTCGCACGGCAAGCCGTTCACGGGCATTCACCGCCGCGTCGACCAGCTGCAGGAGCACCACCGCGACCGCCTGGCCGAACTGCTCGAAGCCTGCACCGCGCGCCCGCTGACCGCGGCCGAGGGCCTGCCCATCCTGTTCAAGCGCGAACTCGATCTGCACCAGATGACCTTCGCGATGGGCGAGACGGTGGCGCACCTGCACCTGCTGTGGTTCGCGGGCCAGCTCAGGCGCGAACTGGGCCCCGACGGCATCTACCGCTTCGGAGCCCGCAGCGCCACGGCCCTGGGACTTTAGACTCGGTGGATGGACACGCTTGCTGAGCTGCGCGCGGGCCGGCTGGCAGGCGCAAAACGAATCGATCTCTCGTGCGGACTCACCGAGTTCCCGCGCGAAATCTTCGACCTGGCCGATTCGCTCGAGACACTGAACCTCTCCGGGAACGCGCTCGATGCGCTGCCCGACGACCTGGGCCGGCTGCATCGCCTGCGCGTGCTGTTCTGCTCCGACAACCGCTTCACCCAGTTGCCCGAATCCATCGGCCAGTGCCGGGCGCTGGAAATGGTCGGGTTCAAGGCCAACCGCATCCGCACCGTGCCTGCCGCCGCGTTGCAGCTGCCGTCGCTGCGCTGGCTGATCCTGACCGACAACCAGATCGAGACCTTGCCCGCCACGCTCGGCCAATGCATGCAGATGCAGAAGCTCATGCTCGCCGGCAACCGGTTGCGCGCGCTGCCGGAATCGCTGGCGGCCTGCGGCCGGCTCGAACTGCTGCGCATTTCCGCCAATCGCTTCGAGGCGCTGCCCGCATGGCTGCTCTCGCTGCCGCGCCTGTCATGGCTCGCGGGTGCAGGCAACCCCTTCGATGCGCAGGCCGAGGAAGCAGCCATCGCCGCGCGGTCGGTACCGCATGTCGACTGGCGCGAACTGGCACTGGGCACACAGCTCGGCGAGGGGGCGTCGGGAGTGATCCACCAGGCGACCCTGGGCCCCGCGTCACAGCCGGTGGCCGTCAAGCTGTTCAAGGGGGCGGTGACGAGCGACGGCTGGCCGCACAGCGAAATGGCAGCCAGCATCGCAGCCGGCGCGCATCCGACGCTGATTGCCGCGCAAGGCAGGATCGATGGGCATCCCGACGGTACCCAAGGGCTGGTCATGGCGCTGGCGGACCCTTCTTTCCGCACGCTCGCAGGGCCGCCGAGCCTTGCGTCCTGCACGCGCGACGTCTACCCGGCCGATGCGCAGTGGAATTCCGACCTGGCATTGCGCATCGCCCGCGACGTCGCTTCCGCCATGCAGCACCTGCATACGCGCGGCATCCTCCACGGCGATCTCTACGCGCACAACATCCTCTGGAACGCGCAGGGCGGCGGATTGCTCGGCGACTTTGGCGCGGCCTGGATGACGGGCGCGCTCGGCCCGGCGCAAGCCGATGCGTTGCAGCGGCTGGAGATGCGCGCCTTCGGCTGCCTGCTTGAAGAACTGCTCGAGCATTGCAGCGATGCCCCGCCGCAAGCCATGACCGCCCTGAAAGACCGCTGCATGCAGGATGTGGCCGCGCGGCCCTCGTTCACCGAGGCGTTGACGCTGCTCCAGAGCGAGTTCTCGCAATGACGAGCCCACGCTTGCCGCTGCCCACGCGCGACGGCGTCGGCCCGAGCTGCGTCGGCCTTCCGCAAGGCCCCTGGCTCACCATCGCGGAGTTCCTGATGGCGCGCTTTCCCGCGATCACGCCCGAAGCCTGGATGGCACGCATCGAGGCCAACGACGTGATCGACGAGTACGGCATGCCCGTGACCGCGCAGCGCCGCTACCAGGCGCCGCTGCGCGTGTACTACTACCGCACGCTCGATGCCGAGGTGCGCATTCCCTTCGACGAGCAGGTGCTGTTCCAGGACGACCAGCTCGTGGTGGTGGACAAGCCGCCGTTCCTGCCCGTGACGCCCACCGGCAAGTACCTGCAGGAAAGCCTGCTGGTGCGGCTCAAGCGCAAGCTGAAGCTCGACGACCTGGTGCCGCTGCACCGCATCGATCGCAGCACCGCGGGGCTGGTGCTGTTCTCGGTGCGTCCCGAAACGCGCGGCGCCTACCAGGCCATGTTCCCGGAGCGCCGCATCGCCAAGCACTACGAGGCCGTGGTGCCGTGGCAGCCGGGCGTGTCGTCGGTGCCCGGCGTCTATCGCAGCCGGCTGGTGGACGACGAGCATTTCATGCGCGTGAAGGAAGAAGCCGGCGAGCCCAACTCCGAAACGCGCATCACGGTGGAGGAAACGGCGGGCGGCCATGCCCTGCTGAAGCTCTCGCCGGTCACCGGCCGCAAGCACCAGCTGCGGGTGCACTGCATGGCGCTGGGCATGCCGATCCTCAACGATCCGTTCTATCCCACGCTACTGCCGCCCCACAGCGACGATTTCGACAAGCCGTTGCAGCTGCTGGCCAAGTCGGTGGCGTTCCAGGACCCCGTGAGCGGCGAGCTGCGCAGCTTCACAAGCCCGCGCAGCCTGGCACTGCCGCCAAGGTGACGCCCCGCGAGCGCCCGGCGCACTAAGCTCGTTTCCTGGAGAAATCTTTCATCGCATTCAGGAGACACCCGCACCATGGACACCACCCAACTCTTCTCGCTGAAGGGCCGCAGCGCCCTGATCACCGGCGGCTCGCGCGGCATCGGCCGCATGATCGCCGAAGGCTTCCTGGCCCAGGGCGCGCGCGTGTACATCTCGGCCCGCAAGGCCGCGGCCTGCGACCAGACCGCCAAGGAGCTTTCGACCTTCGGCCATTGCGTGTCGCTGCCGGCCGACGTGTCCACGCTGGAGGGCGCGCAGGCGCTGGTCGATGCCTATGCGAAGCATGAGGACTCGCTCGACATCCTGGTCAACAACGCCGGCGCGGCCTGGGGCGCGCCGTACGACGAGTTTCCCGAGAGCGGCTGGGACAAGGTGGTGGACCTGAACCTCAAGACGCCGTTCTTCCTGACCCAGGCGCTGACGCCGATGCTCAGGAAGGCCGCGACCGATCATCTGGCGAAGGTGATCAACATTGCATCGATCGACGGCATCTCGGTGAATCCGCAGGAGACGTATTCCTACGCCGCGAGCAAGGCCGGCTTGATCCAGCTCACGCGGCGCATGGCGCTGCGGCTGGCGCAAGACCGGATCGTGGTGAGCGCGATTGCGCCGGGCGCGTTTGCATCGGACATGAACAAGCTGGCGCGCGACCATGGCGATGAAGTGAAGGAGCGGATTCCTGCGGGGCGCATCGGGCTGCCCGAGGACATGGCGGGGGCGGCGATCTATCTTGCTTCGCGGGCGGGGGACTATGTGATGGGGTCTACGTTGGTGGTGGATGGGGGGGTGACGCACGCGCGCTGAATTTTTGTTTTTTTG
Organism: Variovorax paradoxus; assembly: GCF_018614875.1. Classification (GTDB taxonomy): domain Bacteria; phylum Pseudomonadota; class Gammaproteobacteria; order Burkholderiales; family Burkholderiaceae_C; genus Variovorax; species Variovorax paradoxus_I. Next base: position 224,397 of record NZ_JAGGNW010000010.1, read on the forward strand.
AGTCCCGGCCCCGGAAAGAAACCAAACCCAGTTGCTACCATCGCCACAACCCCCAGACAACAAGTTCCGCCCAAAACAATGCCCTCATTCCCCTTCGCCGCAGTCCTCTTCGACTGCGACGGCGTCCTCGTCGATTCCGAACCCATCACCAACCGCGTGCTCGCCGAGATGCTCGGCGAACTCGGCTGGCAGCTCAGCACCGAAGAGTCGATGAACACCTTCACCGGCAAGGCCGTGAAGGACGAAACCGCGCTCATCGAATCCAGGACCGGCGTCAGGATCACCGAAGAGTGGCTGAAGGCATTCAGGGGCCGCCGCAACGAAGCCCTCGAACGCGACCTGAGAGCCATTCCCCACGCCCCCGCGGCCATCCGCGAAATTCATGCACGGCTTGAGGGCCGCATCGCCTGCGCCTCGGGCGCGGACCGTCACAAGGTCGAGCTGCAACTGGCCAAGGTCGGCCTGCTCGATTGCTTCGAAGGCCGCATCTTCAGCGGCCACGAGATGCCGCGCTCCAAACCCCATCCCGACGTGTACCTTGCCGCCGCCGAGGCGCTGGGCGTCGATCCAAAGCGCTGCGCGGTGGTCGAGGACACCGTCACGGGCGCGATGGCCGGCGTGGCCGCGGGTGCCACGGTGTTCGGCTACAGCACCGGCGAGTCGGGCCACAGCGGCCCCGAGGCGCTGCGCAGCGTCGGCGCGCTGCAGGTGTTCAGCGACATGAGGGAGCTTCCCGCGCTGCTCGCTGCGCACGGCCTGCAGCCGGCCTGAAAAACAGGCGCTGGAACCAAGCCCCTGCCGCGAGCAAGCCTGCAAGGTTTCTGCTGCAATGGCACCAAGCAAGCAAGTCCACAAGGAGCCAGACCCCATGACTTCCGAATACAAGACCGAGCAGCCCGACCGCGCCGAGATCGATGCCCTGAAGGGGCCCGCGGTGGTCGAGTTCGGCACCAACTGGTGCGGCATCTGCAAGGCCGCGCAGCCGAACATCGCCGAGGCCTTTTCCAGCTACCCCAACATCCGTCGCATCAAGGTCGAAGACGGCAGCGGCCGTCCGCTGGGCCGCTCGTTCAATGTGCGGCTGTGGCCCACGCTGGTGTTCATGCGCGACGGCAAGCAAGTCGCGAAGTTGGTGCGGCCCGAAGACAGCCAATCGATTGCAGACGCGCTGGCGCTGATCGACGCACCGGCCGCCTGACGGCTACTTTTCCTGCTGCCGGAAGTCGCGCGGTGCCTGCCCGGTCCATTGCAGGAAGGCGCGCGAGAAACTCTTTTCGTTCCTGAAGCCCACCGACAGTGCCACCTGCTTGATGGGGCGCGTGGTACGGCGCAGCTGGTCCACGGCCATTTCGTGGCGCACTTCGTTCTTCAGCGTCTGCAGTGAAGTGCCTTCTTCGTGCAGCTGCCGGTGCAGCGTGCGGCTCGACACGTTGAGCAGCGTGGCCAGCGCCTCCGCCGTGGTGGCCTCGCTGGCGCGCGAGCGCAGCAGTTCGCGCACGCGCTGCCCCAGCAGGCGGTCGCGCCGGTACTGCAGCACCGTGAGCGGCAGTGCCCGCTTGAGCATGGCGCGCAGCGCGCGCTCGTCGCGCTGCAGCGGCAGGGCGAGGTAGCGCTCGTCGAAGCTGATGCTGGCTTCGGGCGCATCGAAGCGCACGTCGGGCGTGAACATCAGCGAATAGGCGTCGTGGTGCGGTGGCGCTGCAAAAGGAAAAGTCGCGTCGCGCAGCGAAATGCGCGAATCGATCGCCCAGCAGACATAACCGTGCAGGAAGCGCAGGCTGGTCACCAGGCAGAACTCGCGGAACGCCTCGTCCAGCGGGCGGTTCTCGGTGATGCGCAGCGTCGCCACGCCGCCGGATAGCTCCAGCGCCAGCGTGATGTCGTCGGTCAGCAGCCGATGGTGGCGGCACCAGCGCTTGATGGCCACGCCCAGGTCGGGCGAGGTCAGCGAGGCGCGGCACAGCAGGCCGTAGCTGCCCCAGGGCAGCCGCCGCGAGAACCAGCCGAGCGCCTCGTCGTCGAGCTCCTGCATGGCGTGGCCCGACAGCGCCTCGAACTGCGCGGCCGTCACCCGTGCGCCCGGCCGCGCCAGTTCGCGCGGCGTGATCTGTGCCGCTTGCAAGGCCCCCGACGGATCGATGCCGTAGCGCTTGTAGCCCTGGACGACGGCTCTCACGAACGCCATGGGCGTGGCGGCGCGGGCAGGTCGGAGGAAGGACGGGGACGACATGGTCGAGTGGGCTGGACGTGGCGTAATTTGCAACCATTGTGGCGCCAATTGCGGCGCGGCCAGGCGTAAGCTGCATTACTTCCAAGCGCCCATCCGCGTGGGACAGCCTGCGCGCCGACCCCTCAGAGGAGACAAGACATATGCACGATCCCGGCCTGAACTTCGACCTGGGCGAGGACATCGACTCGCTGCGCAGCGCCATCCAGGACTTTGCCGCGAACGAAATCGCCCCCCGCGCCGCCGACATCGACCGCGACAACCTGTTTCCGCACGACCTGTGGCAGAAGCTCGGCGAGCTCGGCCTGCACGGCATGACGGTGAAGGAAGAATTCGGCGGCACCGAGCTGGGCTACCTTGCGCACATCGTGGCGATGGAGGAAGTCTCGCGCGCCTCGGCGTCGGTGGGCCTTTCGTATGGCGCGCACTCCAACCTGTGCGTGAACCAGATCCACCGCAACGGCAGCGATGCGCAGAAGAAGAAATACCTGCCCAGGCTGGTGAGCGGCGAGCACGTCGGCGCGCTGGCCATGAGCGAGCCGAACGCCGGCTCCGACGTGGTGAGCATGAAGCTCAAGGCGGAGAAGAAGAACGGCTACTACGTGCTCAACGGCGGCAAGATGTGGATCACCAACGGCGGCGACGCCGACACGCTGGTGATCTATGCCAAGACCGAACCCGAGATGGGTGCGCGCGGCATGACGGCCTTCATCGTGGAAAAGAATTTCAAAGGCTTCTCGGCCGGCACCAAGCTCGACAAGCTCGGCATGCGCGGCTCCAACACCTACCCGCTGTTCTTCGACAACTGCGAAGTGCCGGAAGAGAACGTGCTGGGCGGCGAAGGCCTGGGCGCCAAGGTGCTGATGAGCGGGCTCGACTACGAGCGCGCGGTCTTGTCGGGCGGTCCGCTCGGCATCATGGCCGCGTGCATGGACGCGGTGCTGCCCTTCGTGCACGAGCGCAAGCAGTTCGGCCAGAGCATCGGCGAGTTCCAGCTGATGCAGGGCAAGCTGGCCGACATGTATTCGACCTGGCAGGCCACGCGCGCCTACGTCTACGCCGTGGGCAAGGCCTGCGACCGCAACGACCATGCGCGCACCTTCCGCAAGGATGCTGCGGGCGCGATCCTCTATTCGGCCGAGAAGGCGACGTGGATGGCCGGCGAGGCGATCCAGGCGCTGGGCGGCGTGGGGTACACGAAGGACTTTCCGGTCGAGCGGCTGTGGCGCGATGCCAAGCTGTACGAGATCGGTGCGGGGACGAGCGAGATTCGCCGCATGCTGATCGGTCGCGAGCTGTTCTCGGAAACTGCATAGCATGCAGAGCGCTGTCCCCTCTTGCTCCCTCTCCCTCTGGGTGAGGGCAGGGGTGAGGGCAGCAGCGATCGAGTCGAGAGCCGCACCTTATCCAGGGCCGGTCGCCCTCACCCCAACCCTCTCCCCAAGGAAGAGGGAGCAAGACCAGGAGACAAGACGATGCCACTGACGCAAAGCATGGCCCAAGGCGCCACCGACGTCCCCCTCATCGAGCAAACCATCGGCGACTTCTTCGACGACATGGTCGCGAGTCAGCCCGACCGCGAGGCGCTCGTCAGCCGCCACGAAGGCCAGCGCTTCACCTACCGGGAGCTGCAGACCGCATCGAACCGCCTTGCGAGCGCATTGCTGAACCTCGGCCTCGTGCCCGGCGACCGCGTCGGCATCTGGTCGCACAACAACGTTGCGTGGGTGCTGATGCAGATCGCTACCGCCAAGGTCGGCCTGATCCTCGTCAACATCAACCCCGCCTATCGCACCGCGGAGCTCGAATACGCGCTCAACAAGGTCGGCTGCAAGGCGCTGGTGACGATGGCGCAGTTCAAGACCAGCGACTACCTCGGCATGCTGCGCGAGCTGGGGCCGAAGCGGCTGCCGCAGTTGCTTCACACCTTCTGGATCGACAAGGCCGGCCAGGGCGCGGAGCAGCCCGGCATGCAGCGCTTCTCGCAACTGCTCGCAAGCGGCGATGCGGCCGACCCGCGCGTGGCGCAGATGCAGAAGACGCTGAAGGCCACCGACCCGATCAACATCCAGTTCACCAGCGGCACCACGGGCTTCCCCAAGGGCGCGACGCTCACGCACCGCAACATCCTCAACAACGGCTTCTTCATCGGCGAATGCATGAAGCTCTCGCCGACGGACAAGCTGTGCATCCCGGTGCCGCTGTACCACTGCTTCGGCATGGTGCTCGGCAATCTGGCCTGCCTCACGCACGGCTCGGCCATCGTGTATCCGAACGACGGCTTCGATCCGCTCACCGTCCTGGAGACTGTGCAGGCCGAGAAGTGCACCGCGCTGCATGGCGTGCCGACGATGTTCATCGCCGAGCTCGACCATCCGCGCTTCAAGGAGTTCGACTTGTCGACCCTGCGCACCGGCATCATGGCCGGCTCGCCGTGCCCCATCGAGGTGATGAAGCGCGTGGTCAGCGAAATGCACCTGAGCGAAATCACCATCGCCTACGGCATGACAGAGACCAGCCCCGTGAGCTGCCAGAGCAGCACCGACACGCCGCTGGACAAGCGCGTGTCCACCGTGGGCACGGTGCAGCCGCACATCGAGGTGAAGATCATCGACCCGGAAACCGGCGCGGTCATGCCGCCCGGCCAGTCGGGCGAGCTTTGCACCCGCGGCTACTCGGTGATGCACGGCTACTGGGACGACGAGCCCAAGACGCGCGAGGCCATCGACGCCGAGCACTGGATGCACACCGGCGACCTCGCCACCATGGACGCCGAGGGCTACGTCAACATCGTGGGCCGCATCAAGGACATGGTGATCCGCGGCGGCGAGAACATCTATCCGCGCGAGATCGAGGAGTTCCTGTACCGCCACCCGAAGGTGCAGGACGTGCAGGTCGTCGGCCTGCCCGACAGGAAGTACGGCGAGGAGCTGTGCGCCTGGATCATCGTCAAGCCCGGCCAGGGCGCGACCGAAGATGAGATCCGCGGTTTCTGCAAAGGGCAGATCGCGCACTACAAGGTGCCGAAGTACATCCGCTTCGTCACCGAGTTCCCGATGACCGTGACCGGCAAGATCCAGAAATTCAAGATCCGCGATGCCATGACCGAGCAACTCGGTCTTCAGCAAGAAAAGACAGCATGAGCAAAATCGAAACCAAACTCAATGCCCGCTCTGCGGACTTCCAGGCCAATGCGGCTGCGATGCGGGTGCTGGTCGACGACCTGCGAGCGCAGTTCGCCAAGGTGGAGCAAGGCGGCGGCGAGGCCGCGCGCGCCAAGCACACCGCGCGCGGCAAGCTGCTGCCGCGCGATCGCGTGGCCGAGCTGCTCGACCCGGGCACGCCGTTCCTGGAGATCGCGCCGCTGGCCGCGCATGCGATGTACCTCGACGCCAAGGGAGCCGAGTCGGCACCCGGCGCTGGCCTCATCGCCGGCATCGGCCGCGTCAACGGCGTGGACTGCATGATCGTCTGCAACGACGCGACGGTGAAGGGCGGCACCTATTACCCGTTGACCGTCAAGAAGCACCTGCGCGCGCAGGAGATCGCCGAGCAGAATCGCCTGCCATGCATCTACCTCGTCGACTCGGGCGGCGCCAACCTGCCGAACCAGGACGAGGTGTTCCCCGACCGCGACCACTTCGGCCGCATCTTCTACAACCAGGCCAACATGAGCGCGCAGGGCATTGCGCAGATCGCGGTGGTCATGGGCTCGTGCACGGCGGGCGGCGCCTACGTGCCGGCGATGAGCGACGAGTCGATCATCGTGAAGAACCAGGGCACCATCTTCCTGGGCGGCCCGCCGCTCGTGAAGGCTGCGACGGGCGAGGTCGTCACGGCCGAAGACCTGGGCGGCGGCGACGTGCACACACGGCTGTCGGGCGTGGTCGACCACCTGGCGCAGAACGACCTGCATGCGCTGGCGCTCGCGCGTTCGGCGGTGGCCAACCTCAACGCGAAGGCGGCGGCAGACGCTCCGGCGAAGGCCGAGGTGCGCGCGCCCGCATTCCCGCGCGAAGAGCTCTACGGCGTGATCCCCACCGACACGCGCAAGCCTTTCGACGTGCGCGAGATCATCGCGCGCATCGTCGACGGCAGCGAGTTCCACGAGTTCAAGGCCCGCTTCGGCGCCACGCTGGTCTGCGGCTTTGCCGAGATCGAGGGCATGCCGGTGGGCATCATTGCCAACAACGGCATCCTGTTCAGCGAGTCGGCGCAGAAGGGCGCGCACTTCATCGAGCTGTGCTGCCATCGCAAGATCCCGCTGGTGTTCCTGCAGAACATCACCGGCTTCATGGTGGGCCGCAAGTACGAGAACGAAGGCATTGCGCGCCACGGCGCCAAGATGGTCACGGCCGTGGCCACCGCCAACGTGCCCAAGTTCACCGTCATCATCGGTGGCAGCTTCGGCGCCGGCAACTACGGCATGTGCGGCCGCGCGTACAGCCCGCGCTTTCTCTGGATGTGGCCCAACGCGCGCATCAGCGTGATGGGCGGCGAGCAGGCCGCGAGCGTGCTGGCCACGGTGAAGCGCGACGGCATCGAGCAGAAGGGCGGCAGCTGGAGCAAGGAAGAGGAAGAGGCCTTCAAGGCCCCCATCCGCCAGCAGTACGAAGACCAGGGCCATCCCTACTACGCGACCGCGCGGCTGTGGGACGACGGCATCATCGATCCGGCGGATACCCGTCGGGTGCTCGCCTTGGGTCTGGCCGCTGCGCGCAACGCGCCGATTCCCGAGCCGAAGTTCGGCATTTTCCGGATGTGAGGTCCCGCGCATGAGCACTTTCTCCAAACTGAAGCTCTCGATCGAAGGCGCCGTCGCGCGCATCTGGCTCGACCAGCCCGACGCCCGCAATGCCTTCGACGACGTCGTCATCGCCGAGCTGACGCAGGCCTTCACCGAAGCCGGCGCCGCGCCGCAGGTGAAAGCCATCGTGCTCGGCGCCAACGGCCCCGCCTTCTGCGCGGGCGCCAACCTCCACTGGATGCGCCGCATGGCCGGCTACACGCGCGACGAGAACATCGCCGATGCGGGCAAGCTGGCAGAGATGCTGCGCACCATCGCCGAATGCCCCAAGCCCACCATCGCGCGCGTGCAGGGCGACGTGTACGCGGGCGGCACGGGCCTGGTCGCGGCCTGCGACATGGCGGTGAGCGTGGACACGGCGTGGTATTGCCTGAGCGAAGTCAAGATCGGCCTCGTGCCCGCCACCATCAGCCCGTACGTGCTGCGCGCCATGGGCACGCGCGCCTCGCAGCGCTACTTCCTCACGGCCGAGCGCTTCACGGCCGCCGAGGCGCACCGCATCGGCTTCGTGCACGAGGTGGTCGCTGCCGACGCGCTCGATGCCAAGGTCGACGAACTCGTGAAGGCGCTCACCGGCGCCAGCCCTGCCGCGGTGCGTGCCTGCAAGCAGCTGATCGCCGACGTGGACGGCCGCGAGATCGGCGATGCGCTGATCGCGAAGACGGTCGAAGGCATCGCGGACATTCGCGCCAGCGATGAAGGCCGCGAAGGCGTCCAGGCGTTTCTGCAGAAACGCAAGCCGTCCTGGCTGGGCCACTGAGCGCACGCGATGAATGCGCTCGACATGCCCCAACTGCTCGCCCTGGCCGCGGCCATCGGCTGGGCCAGCGGTGTGCGGCTGTACCTGGTCGTGCTGCTGACGGGGCTGGCCGGCTACTTCGGCTGGGTGCCGCTGCCCAGCGGCTTGCAGCTGCTCGCGCATCCGGTCGTCATCGCGGCCAGCGGCTTCATGGTGTTCATGGAGTTCTTCGCCGACAAGATCCCTGGCCTCGATTCGCTGTGGGACGTGGTGCACACCGCCATCCGCATTCCCGCCGGCGCGGCGCTCGCGGCCAGCGTGTTCGGCGCCGACCATGGCGTGATGACCATCGTCGCGGCGCTGCTCGGCGGCGGCTTCGCGGCCACCGCGCACGCGGCCAAGGCCACGACGCGCGCAGCCATCAACACCTCGCCCGAGCCGTTTTCCAACGTGGGCGCATCGCTGGTGGAAGACAGCATGGTGCCTGCGGGCTTGTGGCTCGCGGTGGCGCACCCACTGGTCTTCCTGGTGCTGTTCGTCTTCGTGCTGGTGCTCAGCGTGTGGCTCATCCGCAAGAGCTGGCGCTTTCTCAAGGCGCTGTTCGGCCGCGTGGCCCGCATCTTCAGCGGCCGCCCCGATCCGGGCGTCACGCCTGCGTTTCAACTGAAAAAGAATCCTCCGGGAGACACTCCGAATGTTTAAAAAGATCCTCATCGCCAATCGCGGTGAAATCGCTTGCCGGGTCGCCGCAACGGCCCGCCGCATGGCCATTCGCACGGTTGCCGTGTACTCCGATGCCGACGCGCATGCCAACCACGTGCGCGCCTGCGACGAGTCGGTGCACCTCGGCGGCAGTGCGCCCAAGGACAGCTATCTGCGCTGGGAAAAGATCCTCGAGGCCGCCAAGGCCACGGGCGCCGAAGCCGTGCACCCGGGCTACGGCTTCCTCAGCGAGAACGAGGAGTTCGCGCAGGCCTGTGCCGACGCGGGCCTCGTGTTCATTGGCCCGCCGCCTTCGGCCATCAAGGCCATGGGCCTCAAGGCCGAATCGAAGCAGCTGATGGAAAAGGCCGGCGTGCCGCTGGTGCCCGGCTATCACGGCCATGACCAGAACCCGCAGCTGCTGCAGCGCGAGGCCGACCGCATCGGCTACCCGGTGCTCATCAAGGCCAGCGCCGGCGGCGGAGGCAAGGGCATGCGCGCGGTCGACAAGGCGGAAGACTTCGCCGCCGCGCTCGCCTCGTGCCAGCGCGAGGCCATCAACAGCTTCGGCGACGATGCGGTGCTGATCGAGAAATACGTGCAGCGCCCGCGCCACATCGAGATCCAGGTGTTCGGCGACACGCACGGCAACTACGTGTACCTGTTCGAGCGCGACTGTTCTGTGCAGCGCCGGCACCAGAAGGTGCTCGAGGAAGCGCCCGCGCCCGGCATGACCGAGGCGATGCGCCAGCAGATGGGCGAGGCCGCCGTGGCCGCGGCGCGCGCCGTGAACTATGTGGGCGCGGGCACGGTGGAGTTCATCGTGGAGCAGCGCGAGGCTCGCGCCACGCCGGGCCGCCCCAGGCCAGCGGACGGCGAATCCGTCGAGATGAATTTTTTCTTCATGGAGATGAACACGCGCTTGCAGGTGGAGCATCCAGTGACCGAAGCCATCACCGGGCTCGACCTGGTGGAGTGGCAGCTGCGCGTGGCCTCGGGCGAGACGCTGCCCGCGAAGCAGCAGGATCTGCAGATCAACGGCCACGCCATCGAGGCGCGCATTTGCGCCGAGAACCCCGACAACAACTTCTTGCCGGCCACGGGCACGCTGCGCGTGTATCGCAAGCCTGCTGCCACGGTGTTTCAGCGCAGCCGCGTGCGCATCGATGACGGCGTGCGCGAAGGCGGCGAGATCTCGCCCTTCTACGACTCGATGATCGCCAAGCTCATCGTTCATGGCAGCACGCGCGCCGAGGCGCTGGCGCGGCTCGACGCGGCGCTGGCGCAGGTGCAGATCGTGGGCGTGTCGACCAACGTGCAGTTCCTGCGCGGCATCCTCGCGACCGAATCGTTCTCGAAGGCCGACCTCGACACCGCGCTGATCGAGCGCGAGCGCGCCGTGCTGTTCGACCGCGAGCCGCTGGGCCTGCCGCTGGCCGCGGCCGCCGCGATCACGCGCACGCTGATCACCGAGTGGCCGGCCGGCGTGCCCGATCCGTTCGAGCGGCGCGACGGCTGGCGCTCGCACGGCGAATACCGGCGCCACTTCGACTTCGAATTCCGCGGCGCCGAGCAGACGGCGCTGCTGACCTACAGGCGTGACGGCAGCCTGTGGCTGGAAGCCGGCGGCACCGAAGGCCCGCTGGTCATCGGTCAGTTTCCGACCGGTGAATTCGAGGTCGAGTTCGCCGGCACGCGCCAGACGCTCGACGTGCACGTCGACGGCGCCACCGCCCACGTGTTCGCCTCGAAGGGTGCGACGAAGATCACAGCGATCGACCGCCTCGCGCATGCGGGCGACACCCATGCCGAAGGCGGCCGCCTCACCGCGCCGATGCCAGGCAAGGTCGTTTCCTTCGCGGTCAAGGCCGGCGACAAGGTCAGCCGCGGCCAGCCGCTGGCGGTGATGGAGGCCATGAAGATGGAGCACACCATTGCCGCACCGGCCGACGGCACGGTGGAAGAACTGATGTTCTCGCCGGGCGAGCAGGTGGCCGAAGGCGACGAACTGCTGCGGATGGCTGCGGTTGCGGCTTAGGCCCTAACCGATCACCACTTCGCTGATCTGCATGACGGGCGCGATGTCGGTGTAGTTCCTGATGTCGCCCAGGATCTCCTTGGCATGCGGGCCGAACGCCGCCTGGAACGCCTCGGCCGAGTCGCAGAACACGTGGCACATGCCGACGTAGGTCGGCGGGGTGCCGGGCGCGCCGCCGGCCAGTCCCTTGTCGATGGTGTACGACTTGCAGGCATCGCCCATGCGGGCCTTCAACAGCGGCATGTGCTTGTCGCGGTAGTAGGCGTGGTCGAACCGTGCGCCTTCGGTGTAGGGGTACATCACGCTGACTTTGATCATGCTTCGCTCTCCGGGTGTGTCGAGGTCTTCGATGGCCGCACGAGCATAGAAGAAGGGACACGCAGGGACAAGCCGCCGATCGGCCGGGGCCCCTAATAAGATTCGATGCATGAAAATCATCGTCTCCCTGACCGATAACCGCCCTGAACCCTGGATCGAAGGCCTCAGGGCCGAATTGCCCGATGCGCAGATCGAGGCCTGGAAGCCGGGCGCCGCCCAGGCCGACCACGCCGTCGTCTGGGCGCCGCCCCAGCAGCTGCTCGACGAGCAACCCGAACTGCGCGGCCTGTTCAACATCGGCGCGGGCGTCGATGCCCTGCTCAAGCTGCGCGTGCCGGCGCACACGCGCATCGTGCGGCTCGACGACGCCGGCATGTCGGTGCAGATGGCCGAGTACGTGTGCCACACGCTCATTCGCCACTTCCGCGAGTTCGACATCTACGAGGCCGATGCGCGCGAAGGCCGCTGGAGCTATCGCAAGCCGAAGCTGCGGCGCGACTTTCCGGTCGGCATCATGGGCCTGGGCGTGCTCGGCGAGCGGGTCGCGAAGGCCGTCGCGCAGTTCGAGTTTCCGGTGCTGGGCTGGAGCCGTTCGCCGAAGGCCATCGACGGCGTGAAGGTGTTCAGCGGCGAGGCGCGGTTCGACGAGTTCCTGGCGTCCACGCGCGTGCTGGTCAACCTGCTGCCGCTGACCGAGGCCACGCGCGGCATCCTCAACCGCCAGACGCTCGGCAAGCTGCGGCCGGGCGGCTATCTCATCAGCATCGCGCGCGGCGCGCACCTGGTGGAAGACGACCTGATCCCGCTGCTCGACGCCGGCCAGCTCGCCGGTGCCACGCTCGACGTGTTCCAGGTCGAGCCGCTGCCCGCCGACCATGCCTTCTGGCGCCACCCGAAGATCACCGTCACGCCGCACGGCTCGGCTCGCACGCTGCGCGAGGAGTCCATCGCCCAGATCGCCGAAAAGATTCGCGCGATGGAACTGGGCCTGCCGGTCAGCGGCGTGGTCGACCCGGTCCGGGGCTACTGACGGCAAGCGCCACCGACGATCCGGCCACTGAAAAGGAGGCCCAGGCAGGGCAAACCCCGACACATTTGTTTTTCACATACGCGAAAATTTCTTCATGGTTGTGAAAACAGCGTTTCGCGTGATCGAGATCGTCGAGCTCTTCGCCCGGGAGAAGCAGCCGCTGGCGCTGTCCGAAATGGCGCGGCTGCTCGAGATGCCCGTGTCCAGCTGCCTCGGGCTGATCCGCACGCTGGAAGAGCAGGGCTACATGTACGAGACCGGCCGCCGCCAGGGCTACTACCCCACCGGCCGGCTGCTCGCCATGGCGCAGATCATCGCGGCCCACGATCCGGTGCTCGACCGCGTGCGGCCCGCGCTCGAAGAGCTGCGCGACGGTGCGCGCGAGACCGTGCTGTTCGGCAAGTTCCGCGATCCGAGCACGGTGGTCTACCTGGAAGTGCTGAGTGCGCCGCAGAGCATTCGCTATTCCGCCGAGTCGGGCGAGACGCGTCCGGCCTATGCCAATTCGATGGGCCGCGCGCTGCTTTCCACGCTCGCGCCCGAGGCGCGCCGCAAGCTGCTCGACGCCACCCCGCTGGCGCCGCTGACCGACGCCACGCTGACCACGCCAGAAGCCATCGAGCAGGAACTCGAACGCTCCCCCGCGCGCGGCTGGTACGGCAACCTGGGCGAAAGCATTCCCGATCTCGTGGGCCTCGCATGGCCGCTGCGCATCGGGGGCGAAGCCTACGCGATCTCGGTGGCGGGCCCGCGCTACCGGCTGGAGCCGCGCATCGACGAAGTGGCCGCCATGCTGCGCTCCGCCTGCCTGGCCATCGAACACAAAGGCTGAAAACAATGACTTCCCCACGCTACTTCGTCCGCGAAGCCGACATCGCCGGCTACCACCCGGCCAACCACACCGGCACGCTCAACAAGCGGCTGATCGGCCCCGAAACCGTGGGCGCGAAGCAGCTCGAGGTGCTGGTCGGCCACATCCAGAAGGGCAAGGGCGCGCTGCCGCATGCGCACCCGGGCATCGAGCAGGTCTGCTACATGCTCGAAGGCCGCGCGGTCGCCGAGGTGGACGGCCAGCGGCAGGAGCTGCACCCTGGCGACAGCTGCTTTTTTCCGGCCGACGCGATGCACACCTTCACGGTGGTGAGCGACGAGCCGGTGCGCGTGCTGGTGATCTACAGCCCGCCGTACGAAGAATCGCCGGAGCGCGTGATTCGGCCCTGAACGACAACACCCGGAGACAAGCAACATGCAGACGAAGAACGCGACAGGTCAAACAGTCGCGGTGGCAAGCCGCCGCCGTTTCATTTCCCTCGGCGCCGCCGCGGGCCTGGCCGGCGCGGCGCCGTGGGCCTTTGCGCAGGAGGGCTACCCGAAGCAGCCGATCAAGCTGATCGTGCCCTTCGCGGCCGGCAGTGGCACCGACGCGGTGGCGCGCATCACGGCGCAGATGCTGGGTGAGGTGCTCAAGGGCTCGGTCATCGTCGACAACAAGGCCGGCGCCAACGGCGTGATCGGCGCGGAGGCGGTGGCCAAGGCGCCGCCCGACGGCTACACGCTGTTCATGACGACCAACACTACCCACTCGGCCAACCCGAGCCTGATGAAGTCGCTGCCCTACGACCCGGTGAAAGACTTCGCGCCCGTGAGCCGCATGGGCAACCTGCCGTTCATGCTGGTGGTGAACAACGACCTGCCCGTGAAGAGCGTGGCCGAGCTGCTGGCCTGGGGCCGGGCGCACCCGGGCAAGCTGACCTATGCGAGCGGCAACAGCACGGGCATCGTCAGCGGCGCCACGCTGTCGCGCATGAGCGGCGTGCCGATGCTGCACGTACCCTACAAGAGCACGCCGCCGGCCATTGCCGACCTGATCGGCGGGCAGGTGTCGATGATGGTGGTCGACCTGGCCGCGGGGCTCGCCACGGTGAAGGCCGGCAAGATGCGCGCGATTGCGGTCACCACGCAGGAGCGCACCAAGCTCTTTCCGGAACTGCCGCCGCTGGCCGATACGCCGGAACTGAAGGGCTTCGACATCACCTCGTGGAACGGCGTGTTCGCGCCGGTCGGCACACCGCGCGACGTCGTGCTGAAGCTCAACAAGGCGCTGTCGGAGATGGCGAATGGCGCGGTGTTTCGCGAGCGCGTGAGCAAGCTGGGCTTCGATGCGTTCGGCAGCACGCCCGAAGAGCTGGGCGCGTTCACGGTGTCGGAGCTGGCCAAGTGGAAGAAGCTGATCCAGGCCGCGGGCATTCAACCCGAATGAACCCGGTATCGAGTTTCTCCCTCCCCTCCCGGGGGAGGGCCGGGGTGGGAGCCAGCGGCGCATCCACTTGGCGCCCTGCCTGCCCCCATCCCAGCCTTCCCCCAGAGGGGGAAGGAGCGAAGACATGAACGCCACCGGACCTCTTCAAGGCATCCGCATCCTCGACCTCACGGCCGTAGTGATGGGCCCCTACGCCACGCAGACGCTCGGCGATCTCGGTGCCGACATCATCAAGGTGGAGCCGCCCGCGGGCGACAACCTGCGCGCGGTCGGGCCGATGCGCCACCCCGGCATGGGCGCCATGGCGCTGCACCTCAACCGCAACAAGCGCTCGATCGTGCTCGACCTCAAGCAGCCCCAGGGACGCGAGGCCTGCCTGCGGCTCGCGGCGGGTTGCGATGCGCTGATCTACAACACGCGGCCGCAGGCGATGGCCCGGCTCGGGCTCGGCTACGAAGCCGTGGCCGCGGCCAACCCGAAGATCGTCTACCTCGGCGCCTTCGGCTACGGCGAAGAAGGCCCCTATGCCGGCAAGCCCGCCTACGACGACCTGATCCAGGGCGCAGCCGGCATCGCCTCGCTGTTCGCGCAGCAAAGCGGCGGTGCGCCGCGCTACGCGCCCGTCACGCTGGCCGACCGCGCGGTGGGGCTGCAGGCCGCCATCGCCTTGCTCGCCGCCGTGCTGCACGCGCAGCGCACCGGCACGGGCCAGGCCGTCGAGGTGCCCATGTTCGAAGCCCTCTCGCAGTTCGTGATGGGCGACCACCTCGGCGGCCACAGCTTCGAGCCGCCACTCGGCCCCATCGGCTATGCGCGCCTGCTCGCGCCGCACCGCAAGCCCTATGCGACGTCCGACGGCTACCTGAGCGTGCTGATCTACAACGACAAGCACTGGCAGGCCTTCTTCGACGTCATCGGCCGGCCCGAGCTGCGAAGTTCGCCGATGTTCGGCACGCACACCGCGCGCGCCGCCAACATCGGCGCGGTCTATGCGTTCGTCGCCGAGGTGATGGCCACGCGCAGCAGCGATGCGTGGATGGCCGCGCTGGAGGCGGCCGACATTCCGGTCGCGCGCCTGCACAGCACCGAGAGCCTGCTCGACGATCCGCACCTGCGCGCCGTCGATTTCTATCCCGAGTTCGACCACCCGAGCGAAGGCCGCATCCGCACGCTCGCGCCGGTCGGCCGCTACAGCGCCACGCCCGCGGCCATCCGGCGCATGGCGCCGCGCATCGGCGAGCAGAGCGTCGAGCTGCTGCGCGAAGCGGGATATGGCGACGAAGACATCGAACGCATGCTCGCACGCGGCGTCACGCTGCAAGCGGAACCAACGAAGGACAGCGAAGAATGAATTTCTCCCTCGACGAAGACCAGCGCTCGCTGGTAGCGGCCATCGAACGGCTGTGCGAAGACTTCCCCGCCGACTACTGGCGCGACCTTGACGACCGCGCCGTGTTCCCGCACGCGTTCCACCGCGCCGTGGCCCAAAGCGGCTGGCTCGGCATCGCCATGCCCGAGGCGCAAGGCGGCGCGGGGCTCGGCATCACCGAGGCGGCGCTGATGATGCGCGCCATCAGCGCGTCGGGCGCGGGCATGTCGGGCGCATCGTCGGTGCACATGAACATCTTCGGGCTCAACCCGGTGGTGGTGTTCGGCAGCGAGGAACAGCGCCAGCGCTTCCTGCCGCCGCTGATCGCGGGCACCGAGAAGGCCTGCTTCGCCGTGACCGAGCCCGACGCGGGGCTCGACACCACCAGCCTCAAGACGCAGGCGGTGCGCCAGCCCAACGGCGGCTATCTGCTGCATGGCCGCAAGATCTGGATCTCGACCGCGCAGGTGGCCGACCGCATGCTGATCCTCACGCGCACCACGCCGCTCGACCAGGTGAAGAAGCCGACGCAGGGCCTCACGCTGTTCTACACGGCACTGGACCGCAGCAAGGTCGAGGTGCGCGAGATCCACAAGCTCGGCCGCGCGGCGGTCGACTCGAACATGCTCTTTATCGACGGCCTCGAAGTGCCGGAACAAGACCGCATTGGCGAGGAGGGGCGCGGCTTCGAATACATCCTGCACGGGCTCAACCCCGAGCGCATATTGATCGCGGCCGAGGCCATCGGCATCGGCCGCGCGGCATTGCGCATCGCCGCGCAGTATGCGCAGGTGCGCGTGGTCTTCGGCCGGCCCATCGGCCAGAACCAGGGCGTGGCGCATCCGCTCGCGCGCGCCTGGGCCAACCTCGAGGCGGCCGACCTGATGGTGTTCAAGGCCGCAACGCTGTACGACGCGGGCGAGCCCTGCGGCATCGAGGCCAACGCCGCCAAGTACCTTGCGGCCGAGGCGGCGCACGATGCCTGCCAGAACGCGATCTTCACGCTGGGCGGCATGGGCTACGCGAAGGAATACCATGTCGAACGCCTGCTGCGCGAGAGCTACATCCCGCGCATCGCGCCGGTCAGCCCGCAGATGATCCTGAACTTCATCGCGGAGAAGGCGCTCGGGCTGCCCAAGTCGTATTGACGTTGCCAATGCCATGAATCCACCCGCCGCGATCACCCGCCATCTCGTCGTCCGCGGCCTCGTGCAGGGCGTGGGCTATCGCTGGTCGATGGTGCAGGCTGCGCGGCGGCTGGGCGTGCGCGGCTGGGTGCGCAACCGCCGCGACGGCAGCGTGGAGGCGCTGGCCAGCGGCCCGGCCGCTGCTGTCGAGGCGCTGGTCGCGTGGGCCCGCCGCGGCCCGGACGGCGCACGCGTGGATGCGCTGGATGCGGCGGAGGCGCCCGCGCCCGTCGAGGCGCCGCCAGACTTCGCGCAGCGCGAGACGGTGTAGCCTGCGGCCGGCTTCATCGAACGCGCATGGCGCAATCTGCAACCGTTCTGGCGTGCATTGCTACCCCCGGCTGCCTTGCGCGCCGAGCGCGCCGCATCCATGTGACGGACAATCGACGAACGGTTTTTCCCTCCTTCCGCGAACCAGAGACCAGAGACATCCCATGAAGCTCCCCACCCAGGTCAAGATCGTCGACGTCGGCCCGCGCGACGGCCTGCAGAACGAGAAGCAACCCGTCTCCGCCGAGATCAAGATCGGCCTCGTGCACCGCCTGCAGGACGCGGGCCTGAAGGAGATCGAGGTCACCAGCTTCGTGAGCCCCAAGTGGGTGCCGCAGATGGCCGACGCTGCCTCCGTGATGCACGGCATAAAGCGCAAGCCCGGCGTGCGCTACTCGGTGCTCACGCCCAACATGAAGGGCTTCGAGGCCGCCATTGCCGCGCCGCGCGAAGAGTGGCCGGACGAGATCGTGGTGTTCGGCGCCGCGAGCGAGGCCTTCAGCCAGAAGAACATCAACTGTTCCATTGCCGAGAGCATCGAGCGCTTCGCGCCCGTGGTGGCCGCGGCGCGCGACAAGGGTATCGCGGTGCGCGGCGCCATGTCGTGCACCGTCGGCTGCCCCTACGAAGGCGAGATCGCACCCGAACGTGTGGGCATGCTGGCGAAGCTGATGAAGGACATCGGCGTGCAGCGCGTGGACGTGGCCGACACCATCGGCGTGGGCACGCCGCGCAAGGTGCAGGCCGCCATCGAGGCCGCGCTGGCGCATTTCGGCGTGGACCACATCTCGGGCCACTTCCACGACACCTATGGCCAGGCGCTGGTCAACACGCTGGCCTCGCTGGAGCTGGGGGTCTGGAACTTCCAGTCGTCCTCCGCCGGGCTGGGCGGCTGTCCCTACGCCAAGGGCGCGACCGGCAATGTGGCGACGGAGGACGTGGTCTACATGCTGCACGGCATGGGCATCGAGACCGGCATCGACCTGGACAAGCTGATCGACGCGGGCGTGTACATCAGCGAGGCGCTGGGGCGCGAGCCGAACTCGCGGGCGTCGAAGGCGATCCGTACGAAACGGGCAGGCTGATGAGCGTCGCCGTAAAGCAAGGACGCATGTGATGTGCGGCGCTGAACTTCATTCACTGCCCGAAGGCGTGCAGCGCGTCTCGCGCATGCTGCAGGACGCGGGCCATCCGCATTCGCCGCGCATGCTCGACGACGCCTGCCGCACCGCGCAGCAGGCGGCCGACGCGCTCGGCATCCGGGTCGGGCAGATCGCCAAGAGCATCATCTTCCGGCGCAAGAGCGACGACGTGGCGGTGCTGGTCATCACCTCGGGCGACAAGCGCGTGGACGAGAAGAAGGTGGATGCAATCGTCGGCAAGACCGGCCGCGCCGATGCGGAGTTCGTGAAGGCGCGCACCGGCTTCACGATCGGCGGCGTGTCGCCCGTGGCGCATGCCACGCCGCCGGTGGTGCTGATCGACCGCGAGCTGTTCCGCTTCGACGAGATCTGGGCCGCGGCGGGCCATCCGCATGCGGTGTTCCAGCTGCGCCCGCAAGACCTCGAGAAGCTCACCGGCGCGCCGGTGGCCGACGTGGTGTGACGAAGTGAATTTCGACGCCGCGCAAACGCTGGCCGAGCGCGCCGTAGCCGTGCAGCGCTCGGCCGGCGATGCGCCATCGCCCTGCACCTCGGTCTGCCGCATGGATCGCCTGAGCGGCTTCTGCGAAGGCTGCCTGCGCACCATCCCCGAGATCGCGGGCTGGAGCAGCATGGAAGACCGGGCGCGGCGCGGCGTGTGGCGCGCGATAGAGTTGCGGGCACGAGCCGGCATCTGGCGCATCCCGGAGCAACCAGGAGACAACGACGCATGAAGCACATCGACTTCTATCTCGACTTCATCTCTCCCTACGCGCACCTTGCCTTCGAGCACTTGCCCCAGGCGCTCGAAGGCCTGAGCTACAGCGCGGCCTACAAGCCGGTGCTGCTTGGCGCGATCCTCAAGCACCATGGGCAGCTCGGCCCGGCCGAGATTCCGGCCAAGCGCAGCTGGACCTACCGCCATGTGCTGTGGCTCGGCCATGCGAACGGCATTGAAGTCGAGATGCCGGCTTCGCACCCGTACAACCCGCTCCCGCATCTGCGGCTCGCGCTGTCCACCTCGGACGACGGCAGCATCAGCCGCCTGGTGGCCGAAACCATCTTCCGCAACGTGTGGCGCGGCGGTGAAGAAGCGGGCGATGCCACGCGCCTGGCCGCACTGGCGGCGCAGCTGAAGCCGGAGCGCGACATCAACAGCGACGAGAACAAGGCGCTGCTCAAGCGCAACACCGACGAAGCCCTGCAGCTCGGCGTGTTCGGCACGCCGTCCTGTGTGGTCGACGGCCGCGTGTTCTGGGGCTTCGACGGCCTTGCGATGCTGCGCGCCTACCTGAGCGGAGACGCATGGTTCGATGGTCCGCAATGGGCCGGTGCCGACCAGCGGCCTTCCGTGCTGCGCGGCGGCAAAAGCTGAGCAACCGACCGATTTCTTACAGGCTGAAACGAGCCCTGCGGGTTTCACCTTAATTCGTAAGCGTCGGTTCAGTTTCGCGAAAGGCTCGGGTCAGTCGCGCCTCCAAGAATGCTGCACGGTCCCGAATGCCGGGGCCGAACGAACGCATACACAGGAGACGACGCAAATGGCAGCAACACTGGATTCGAGGGGGATGCCGCATCCGGCCCCCCGGCCCATGTCCTCGGAGGAAAAGAAGGTCATCTTCGCTTCCTCCCTTGGCACGGTGTTCGAGTGGTACGACTTCTACCTCTACGGCTCGCTGGCCGCGATCATCGCGAAGCAATTCTTCAGCGGCCTGGATGCCGGCGCGGCCTTCATCTTCGCGCTGCTGGCGTTTGCCGCGGGCTTTCTGGTGCGGCCGTTCGGCGCCATCGTGTTCGGCCGGCTCGGCGACATGATCGGGCGCAAGTACACCTTCCTGGTCACGATCCTGATCATGGGCCTGTCGACCTTCATCGTCGGCCTGTTGCCCAGCTACGCGACCATCGGCGTCGCGGCGCCGGTGATCCTGATCGCACTGCGCATGCTGCAGGGCCTCGCGCTCGGCGGCGAGTACGGCGGTGCCGCCACCTACGTGGCCGAGCATTCGCCGCACGGCAAGCGCGGTGCCTACACCTCGTGGATCCAGACCACCGCCACGCTCGGGCTGTTCCTGAGCCTGCTGGTCATTCTGGGCGTGCGTACCTGGCTCGGCGAACAGGCGTTCGGCGAGTGGGGCTGGCGCGTTCCTTTCCTGGTGTCGATCGCGCTGCTCGGTGTGTCGGTGTGGATTCGCCTGTCGCTGTCCGAATCGCCGGCCTTCCAGAAGATGAAGGCCGAGGGCAAGACCTCGAAGGCACCGCTGTCCGAATCCTTCGGCGAGTGGAAGAACCTCAAGATCGTGATCCTGGCGCTGATCGGACTGACCGCCGGCCAAGCCGTGGTCTGGTACACGGGCCAGTTCTACGCGCTGTTCTTCCTGACGCAGCAATTGAAGGTCGACGGCACCACCGCCAACCTGATGATCGCCGCCTCGCTGCTGCTCGGCACGCCGTTCTTCGTGGTGTTCGGCACGCTGTCCGACAAGATCGGCCGCAAGCCGATCATCATGGCCGGCTGCCTCCTGGCCGTGGTCACCTACTTCCCGGTCTTCAAGATGCTGACCGAAGCCGCCAACCCCGACCTGGCCCGCGCGCAGGCCACGGCCGGCGTCACGGTCACGGCCGACCCGGCGACCTGCTCGTTCCAGGGCAACCCGGTGGCCCGCGAGATCGACTTCAAGAGCTCGTGCGACATCGCCAAGCGCTACCTCGTGCAGAACTCGGTGAGCTATGAGAACGTGGCCGGCGCGCCGGGCTCGAAGGCCGTCGTGAAGATCGGCGACAAGACGGCCGAGGCGCCCATCGGGAACGTCGTGAACCTCAAGTTCGACGAGAGCTCCGCCAAGGAAATCGCCGCCTTCAAGAAGGGCGTGGCCGAAGACCTGAAGATCGCAGGCTACCCGGCGAAGGCCGACCCCGCCAAGATGAACAAGGTGATGGTCATCCTGCTGCTGTTCTGGCTGGTGCTGCTGGTGACCATGGTCTACGGCCCGATCGCGGCCATGCTGGTGGAACTGTTCCCCACGCGCATCCGCTACACCTCGATGAGCCTGCCCTACCACATCGGCAACGGCTGGTTCGGCGGCCTGCTGCCGACCACCGCCTTCGCGATCGTGGCCTCCACCGGCAACATGTACAACGGCCTTTGGTACCCCATCATCATCGCGGGCATCACGCTGGTGGTGGGCACGCTGTTCATCCGCGAGACCAAGAACGTGGACATCTACGCCAACGACTGATCGCACACGCGGAAGGAGGGCGCGAGAGCGGCCCTCCGTTCAACAAAGGGGCTTCATGCCGTCGGCATGAGGCCTTTTTCTTGAACCATTCAGGAGACAGAACCCATGTGGAAACTCGTTGTCGGCTTCATCGTCTTTGCCGCCATTGCCCTGTACGTCATCTCGAAAGCCGGCGACAAGATCGACATGTCGGGTGAGAAGCACGGCGGCGACACGACGCACGAGCCTGCGCCCGCTGCCGCACCCAAGTAAGGCGCCGCGTGGTGGCGGCGATCAGCGCTTGAAGCGGCCGTCGCTGACGATGGAGAGGTCGACGTAGTCGATGCCCGTATGGTCCGTCGGCGAGTAGCTCACGTCGATGTTGCCGCCCAGGTCGTACTGGAAGCTGTTGAGCGTGGCGATCAGCCTGGCGCGGGTCGGCTTGGGGCCGGTGCGGCGCAGGGCTTCCATCAGCACCTTGGTGGCGACGAAGCCTTCCAGCAGCGCCGGCGACAGCTCGGTCTGTCCCTTGGCCTTGGCGAGCGCCAGCGCTTCCTTGATCAGCGGATGGCCGAACGAGCGCTCATAGGGCAACACCTGCGTGACGATCACGCCGGCGCTGGCGGAGCCAAGCTCCTTGATGAAGCCCGAGGCCGCGTTGTTCGAAAGCGTGATGATCTGCGCCGCCGAGCCCGCGGCGCGCAGCGCCTTCACGCCTTCGGTCACCGCGGTGCCCGAGCCGATCCACAGCACGGCCTGTGCATTGGCTTGGACCAGCTGCGGCACGATCGCCGCATAGTCGGGTTTGCTGCGGTCGGCCAGTGCGCGCACGGCCGGCGTGAGCCCGGCCTTCTCGAAGCCCTTGCTCGCGCCTTCCATCGCGTCCTTGCCGAACGAGTCGTCGGCCTGCACCACGGCAATGCGCTGGATGCCCGTGGTGTGCAGGTGCTGCACCGCCTTTTCGGCCTCGCGCTGGTAGGTCGAGCGCACGTTGAAGATGTTCTTCTGTAGCGGCTTGTGCAGCGCCATCGCACCGGTGGAGGGTCCCACCAGCGCCACGCCGTGCTTGTCGAGCAGCGGGATGACGGCCAGGGTGTTGGGCGTGCCGCGGTTGAGCAGCAGCGCCAGAACCTTCTTGTCCTCGATCAGGATGCGGGTGTTCTCGAGCGAGCGCTTCGCGTCCAGCCCGTCGTCCAGCCGGATCACCTCGATCTGCTCGCCGTTGATGCCGCCCTGGGCATTGACCTGGTCGATGACCAGCTGCGAGCCCATGATGGTTTCCTTCACGCTCGCGGACACCGGCCCCGACAGGTCGGCCGACTGGCCGATCACGATCTGCGCCGAGGCGCCGAAGGCGGACAGGGCGAAGAGCAGTGCAGCAGCACGGGACGTGGACAACATCTTCATCATCGAACGAGCCTTTGGGCGAAGCGGATGCTTCTGTCAGAAGATGTGTAATGTGTTGCCACAAGTGACATTTACTCGCTCGTGCAAACCCTGTCAAACCATAGTTCCAGCGCATTGGCAGCGCCGCGGCGGCGCTGTCGGCGCTGCGGCTATCGCTTGAACCGGCCGTCGCTGATGATGGCCAGGTCGGCGAAATCGATGCCCGAATGGTCCTGCGGCGAATAGCTCACCTCGAGGCCGCCGAGGTCGTAGGCGCGAAGGCTCTCGAGCGCGGCCAGCACCTTGGCCCGCGTCGGCTTGGGACCGGCGCGGCGCAGCGCCTCGACCAGCACCTTGGCCGAAGCAAAGCCTTCGAGCGCGGCCGGCGAAAGCTCGGCCTGGCCCTTGGCGCGTGCCAGGGCGAGCGCTTCCTTGACCATCGGGTAGCCGATGGAGCGCTCGTTCGGGAACACCTGGGTCACGATCACGCCCTTGCTCGCATCGCCCAACTGCTTGATGAAGCCCGACGAGGCGTTGTTCGACAAGGTGACCACCTGCACGGCCGATCCGGACGCGCGCAGCGCCTTGATGCCCTCGACCACGGCGGTGCCCGAGCCGATCCACAGCACGGCCTGTGCGTTGGCGTCCTTGATGGTCGGCACGATGGTCTTGTAGTCGGGCTTCTCGCGGTCGGCCGGCACGGTCACCGTGGGTTTGGCCTGTGCCTTGGCAAAGCCGGCCATCGCGCCCTCGAGCGCGTCCTGCCCGAAGGAATCGGTCACGTAGACCACGGCGATGCGCGCGATGCCGGTGGTGAGCAGGTGCTGGATCGCTTTCTCGGCTTCGCGCTGGTAGGTGGCGCGCACGTTGAACACGTACTTCTGCACCGGCTTGTGCAGCACCATGGCCCCGGTGGAAGGACCGATCAGGGCCACGTCGTATTTGTCGAGCCACGGAATGATGGCCTGCGAATGCGGCGTGCCGCGGCTCATGAAGAGCGCCGTCACCTTCTTCTCCTCGATCAGCACGCGGGCGTTCTCGCTCGCGCGCTTGACGTCGAAGCCATCGTCCATGCGCAGCACCTCTATCTTTTCGCCATGGATTCCGCCTTGCGCGTTCGCGGCGTCGATCACCAGCTGCGCGCCGGCGATGGTTTCGTTCACACCCGCGGCCACCGAGCCGGTCATGCCCGCCGTCTGGCCGATCAGGATCTGGGCTGGGGCGGACGCAGCGGCCATTGCCAACAGGGCGGCGCAAAGCATGTGCAGCTTTTTCATCATGGATAACTTTCGGGACAGGCCAGACGTAAACGAAGGTGCTATTTGTTACATGAAGTGACAATGACGGAATCGGTACAAACCCCTGCGTGGGCGCGGACCATGTGACGGAGTGCACGAATACGTCACCGGCCACTCCCTAGAATGTTTGCCCCACCCCCCAAGGCACTCATGACACAGGGCTCCATCCGGATTCGCGGCGCGCGCCAGCACAACCTACAGAACCTCGACCTCGACATCCGCACCGGCGAGATGACTGTGGTCACCGGGCCGAGCGGCTCGGGCAAATCGAGCCTCGTGTTCGACACCCTCTATGCCGAGGGCCAGCGGCGCTACGTGGAGACCTTCTCGGCCTATGCGCGCCAGTTCCTGGACCGCATGGACAAGCCGGCCGTCGACAAGGTGGAGGGCGTGCCGCCCGCCATCGCCATCGACCAGACCAACCCGGTGCGCTCCTCGCGCTCCACGGTCGGCACGATGACCGAGCTGAACGACCACCTGAAGCTGCTCTTCGCGCGCGCGGCCGACCTGTTCGACCGCGAGACCGCGCTGCCGGTGCGCCACGATTCGCCCGACAGCATCTATGCGCAGATCGCCGAGCGCGCGGCCGCTGCGGGCGATCCGCGGCTGGTCGTCACCTTTCCGGTGGAACTGCCGGCGGGCACCTCGGCGGAAGAAGTCACGCAATGGCTGTCGGCCAGCGGCTTCACGCGCGTGCAGGCCGAGCGCGAGGTGGCCACGCCCACCGGCCCGCGCAAGGTGCTGGACGTGGTGGCCGACCGGTTCCGCATCTCGAGCGCCGAGCGTGCGCGCGTGGTCGAGGCCATCGAGGTGGCGCTCAAGCGCGGCAGCGGACGCGTCACCGTGCACGCCACCGGCGCGGACGAAAACGCACCGACCGACGTGTGGAAGTTCTCCACCGGCCTGCACTGCCCCGAGAGCGACATCCGCTACACCGACCCGATCCCGTCGATGTTCTCGTTCAACTCGGCGGTGGGCGCGTGCGAGACCTGCCGCGGCTTCGGCCGCGTGATCGGCGTCGACCTGGGACTCGTGATCCCGAACGACAAGCTCACCTTGCGCGCGGGCGCCATCAAGACCATCCAGACCCCCGCGTGGAAGGAAGCGCAGGACGACCTCATGCGCCACGCCGAGGCGGCCGGCATTCCGCGCGACACGCCGTGGAACAAGCTCACCGACGAGCAGAAGCACTGGGTGATCGAGGGCACGCCCAATTACAAGGAAGGCAACTGGAACAAGCAGTGGTATGGCGTGCGCCGCTTCTTCGGCTACCTGGAGAGCAAGTCCTACAAGATGCACATCCGCGTGCTCTTGTCCAAGTACCGCAGCTACACGCCATGCCCCGTTTGCAGCGGCGCGCGCCTCAAGCTCGACAGCCTGATCTGGCGCATCGGCAGCAAGGAAGACGCGGATGCGGTGCTGCCGCCAGAGAAGCGATTCATGCCGACCGGAGCGAAGTGGACGCGGGCGCAGCTGGAGGCGCTGCCGGGCCTGTGCCTGCATGACCTGATGCTGTTGCCGATCGAGCGGCTGCGGCGGTTCTTCGACGGGCAGCAGCCCTCACCCCAACCCTCTCCCGCAAGCGGGAGAGGGGGCAAGACCGAACAGCCGGCCGAGGGGGGCGATTTGCTCCCTCTCCCGCTTGCGGGAGAGGGCAGGGGTGAGGGCGAAACCCAGGCACTCAAACTCCTCTTCGAAGAAATCACCACCCGCCTGCGCTACCTGCACGACGTCGGCATCGGCTACCTCACGCTCGACCGCCAGAGCCGCACGCTGTCGGGCGGCGAGGTGCAGCGCATCAACCTCACGACCGCGCTCGGCACCTCGCTGGTCAACACGCTGTTCGTGCTCGACGAGCCCAGCATCGGCCTGCATCCGCGCGACATGAACCGCATCACCGAGGCCATGCTGCGCCTGCGCGATGCGGGCAACACGCTGGTGGTGGTCGAGCACGACCCGGCCGTGATGCTCGCGGCCGATCGCGTGATCGACATGGGCCCGGGCCCCGGCATTCGCGGCGGGCAGATCGTGTTCGACGGCTCGACCGACCAGCTGCGCGACGCCGACACGCTCACCGGCCAGTATCTGGGCGGGCGCAAGAAGATCGGCATGGGCTTCAAGCGGCTCGTGAGCGAGAACACGCACCGGCTCATCCTCGAAGGCGCGCGCGAGCACAACCTCAAGAACATCACGGTCGAGTTTCCGCTCGCACGCCTCGTGTGCGTGACCGGCGTCAGCGGTTCGGGCAAGTCGACGCTGATCCAGGACGTGCTCGCGCCCGCGCTCATGCGGCACTTCGGCAAGGCGACCGAAACGCCGGGCGCGCACGACCGCCTGCTCGGCGCCGATCACCTGGGCGACGTGGTGTTCGTCGACCAGTCGCCCATTGGCAAGACCGCGCGCTCCAACCCCGCGAGCTACGTGGGCGCGTGGGACGCGATCCGCGAAATCTTCGCCACCGCCGCGCTGTCGCGCCAGCGCGGCTACACCGCGAGCAAGTTCAGTTTCAACTCCGGCGACGGGCGCTGCCCCACTTGCGGCGGCTCGGGCTTCGAGCACGTCGAGATGCAGTTTCTGTCCGACGTGTACCTGCGCTGCCCCGACTGCGACGGCAAGCGCTATCGCCCCGAAATTCTCGAAGTGCGCGTGGAACGCAAGGGCAGGAACTACAACGTGGCCGACGTGCTCGACCTCACCGTGGCTGAAGCGGCGACGGTGTTCGAGGCCGACCGCGACGTGCTGCGCGTGCTGCAGCCGATTTCCGACGTGGGGCTCGACTACGTCAAGCTCGGCCAGCCCGTGCCCACGCTGAGCGGCGGCGAGGCGCAGCGCCTGAAGCTCGCGGGCTTCCTCGCAGAGGCTGCGAAGAGCGCGACCGCCAGCAAGCAATCGGTCGCGCGCAGGGGCACGCTGTTCCTGTTCGACGAGCCGACCACCGGCCTGCATTTCGACGACATCGCGCGCCTGATGCGCGCGCTGCGCAAGCTGCTCGACGCCGGCCATTCGCTGATCGTGATCGAACACAACCTGGACGTGATCCGCGCCAGCGACTGGTGCATCGACCTCGGCCCCGAAGGCGGCGAGGGCGGCGGCCAGGTGGTGGCCGAGGGCACGCCCGAGCAGCTGCGCGAGAACCGCGCCTCGCTCACCGGCGCCGCGCTGGCCGACTACGAGCTGGCCATCGGCCCCGAGGCCTACAAGGTGGCCGAGCGCGCGGCGCGGCGCTACATCGCCAACGCCAAGACGGCGCCCGGCAGCAACGCCATCGAGATCGTCAATGCGCGCGAACACAACCTGAAGAATCTGAGCGTGAACATTCCGCGCGGCAAGTTCAGCGTGGTGACGGGCGTGAGCGGCTCGGGCAAATCGACGCTGGCCTTCGACATCCTGTTCAACGAAGGCCAGCGCCGGTATCTCGAATCGCTCAACGCCTATGCGCGCAGCATCGTGCAGCCCGCGGGCCGGCCCGAAGTGGATGCGGTCTACGGCATTCCACCGACCGTGGCCATCGAGCAGCGCCTGTCGCGCGGCGGCCGCAAGAGCACGGTGGGCACCACCACCGAGGTCTGGCACTTCCTGCGCCTCCTGTACGTGAAGCTGGGCATCCAGCACTGCATCCACGACGGCGCCGCGGTGCAGCCGCAGACGCCCGACAGCATCGCCGCGCAGCTGATGCGCAACTTCAAGGGCCAGCACATCGGCCTGCTCGCACCGCTGGTGAGCAACCGCAAGGGCGTGTACACCGAGCTGGCCGATTGGGCGCGCCCGCGCGGCTTCACGCACCTGCGCGTGGACGGCGACTTCCTGCCGACCACGGGATTCCCGCGCATCGACCGCTTCAAGGAGCACAGCATTGAGCTGCCGGTGGCCAGCCTCGACGTGTTGCCCTCGAAGGAAACCGAGCTGCGCGAGGCGCTGACCAAGGCGCTCGAACACGGCAAGGGCGTGGTGCACGTGCTGAGCCACATCGACGGCCTCAAGGCCGCCATGATGGCCGGCGTGTCCGCCTCCGGCATCGGCCGCGTCAACGTGTTCTCCACGCTGCGTGCCTGCCCGATCTGCAGCACCAGCTACGCAGAACTCGACCCGCGCCTGTTCAGCTACAACAGCAAGCACGGCTGGTGCCCCGATTGCGTGGGCACCGGTGTCAAGCTCAGCAAGGACCAGCGCAAGGTCTTCGACGACTCGATCCGCGACGACGACAACAAGGGCCGTGAGCAGACCTTCGCCGAACCCGAGGTGGAAGACCTGGCCGACACCGCCTGCCCGACCTGCGAAGGCACGCGGCTCAATGCCACGGCGCGCGCGGTGAGCTTCGGCGCCTCGCCGGCCGACGGCCTGAGCGGCATCGGCATTACCGAGCTCGCGCGCATGAGCGTGACCGAGGTGCGGCAGTGGTTCGAAGGGCTGGCGCTCGCGGGACGCGAAGCCGAGATTGCGCGCGACCTTGTGCCCGAGATCAAGAGCCGGCTCGAATTTCTCGAGGAGGTGGGCCTGGGCTACCTCACGCTCGACCGCGGCGCACCCACGCTCTCCGGCGGTGAAGCGCAGCGCATCCGCCTCGCGGCGCAGCTCGGCAGCAACCTGCAGGGCGTGTGCTACGTGCTCGACGAGCCGACCATCGGCCTGCATGCGCGCGACAACCAGATCCTGCTCGACGCGCTGCACAAGCTCGGCGACAAGGGCAACACGCTGGTGGTGGTGGAGCACGACGAAGACACCATCCGCCGCGCCGACCACATCATCGACATCGGCCCGAGTGCCGGCAAGCGCGGCGGGCGCCTCGTGGCCGAAGGCTCGGTGGCCGACATCCAGGCGGCGGGCGATTCGCAGACCGGCCGCTACCTGCGCGATGCCATCAGGCATCCGCTGCACGCGCGGCGCCTCGTCCCTCTCCCTCCCGTCCCGGGGGAGGGCCGCCCCCACCCCAACCCTCCCCCGGAAGGGGAGGGAGCAAGTCCGTGGCTCACGGTGCATGGCGCCGACCTGCACAACCTGCAGGACGTGACCGCCACGCTGCCGCTGCATCGGCTCGTGGTGGTGACCGGCGTGAGCGGCTCGGGCAAGTCCACGCTCGCGCGCGACGTGCTGCTGGCCAGCGTGCACGCCATCGTGGTCCAGCGCATGACCAAGGCCGGCCGCGATGCCGATGCCGCGGGCAAGCGGCCGGCATGGTCCGGCTGCCGCAGCGTCGAGGGCTACGAAAGCATCGACCGCGTGCTCGAAGTCGACCAGACGCCCATCGGCAAGACGCCGCGCAGCTGCCCCGCCACCTACATCGGCTTCTGGGACAGCATCCGCAAGCTGTTTGCCGACACGCTCGAAGCCAAGGCGCGCGGCTATGGGCCGGCGCGCTTCAGCTTCAACACCGGCGAAGGCCGCTGCCCCGGCTGCGACGGCGCCGGCGTGCGCACCATCGAGATGAGCTTCCTGCCCGACGTGAAGGTGCCTTGCGAGGTCTGCCACGGCGCGCGCTTCAACCCCGAGACGCTGGCCGTGAGCTGGCGCGGCAAGAGCATCGGCGAGGTGCTGCAGATGGAAGTGGACGAGGCGGTCGAGTTCTTCGCCGCCATGCCCAACATCAGCCATCCGCTGCAGCTGCTGAAGGACGTGGGCCTGGGCTACCTCACGCTGGGCCAGCCTTCGCCCACGCTGTCGGGCGGCGAGGCGCAGCGCATCAAGCTGGTGACCGAACTCAGCAAGGTGCGCGACGACATCACGCGCCGCGGCCAGAAGGCGCCGCACACGCTCTACGTGCTCGACGAGCCGACCGTGGGCCTGCACATGGCCGACGTCGAGAAGCTGATCCACGTGCTGCACCGGCTGGTGAACGGCGGCCACAGCGTGGTGGTGATCGAGCACGATCTCGACCTGATCGCCGAGGCCGACTGGATCATCGACCTCGGGCCCGAAGGCGGCAACGCCGGCGGGCGCATCGTCGCGGCAGCGCCGCCGGAAGAGGTGGTGCGGCTCGGCACGCACACGGGCGTGGCCTTGGCGCCGGTATTGGCACGGTGATGCGCGCAGGCGCACAATGGCTCCATCCCTTGGCGCAGGCGCATCCTGGATCAGCCATGGCGGAGTAAACATGTGACGGGGATGAAGCGCCGAGCCGGGCTACGCAAGGAGCCATGCCATGACCCGCTTCATCGATGTCCACAGCCTGGTTCGCCTGGTGGACGAAACCGGCATTCCGGAATTCCTCCGGGCCCTGGCCGACGCGCTGCGCGACGACTTCCTGCGCTGGCGCGAGTTCGACAAGAAAGCGCGCATGGCCAGCCACTCGCACCTGGGCGTGATCGAGCTGATGCCGGTGGCCGACGACGGCGCCTATGCCTTCAAATACGTCAACGGCCATCCGCACAACACGGCGCTGGGGCTGCCCACGGTCATGGCCTTTGGCGTGCTGGCCGAGGTCGACACGGGGTATCCCGTGCTTCTGTCCGAACTCACGCTCACCACCGCGCTGCGCACCGCCGCCACTTCGGCCATGGCGGCGCAGGCCCTGGCGCGGCCCGGTTCGCGCAGCCTGGCGCTGATCGGCAACGGCTCGCAAAGCGAGTTCCAGGCCCTGGCCTTTCATGCGCTGCTGGGCATCGAGGAAGTGCGCGTGTTCGACATCGACCCGCACGCCACCGACAAGCTGGTGCGCCATCTGTCCGCCTGCACGTCGCTCGAGGTGGTGCGCGCGCCTTCCATCGCTGCGGCTGTGCGCGGTGCCGACATCGTCACCACCGTCACGGCGCACCAGGGCCACGCCACCATCCTCACGCCCGAGATGATCGAGCCGGGCATGCACATCAATGCAGTGGGCGGCGATTCCCCCGGCAAGACCGAGCTGCATCCCGACGTGCTGCGCCTGGCGCGCGTGTTCGTCGAATATGAACCCCAGACCCGCATCGAGGGCGAGATCCAGCAACTGCCGCCCGACTTTCCGGTGCACGAACTCTGGAAGGTGCTGCTCGGCACCGTGCCGGGACGCGAGAGCGAGGACCAGGTCACGGTGTTCGACTCGGTCGGCTTCGCGCTGGAGGACTACACCGCGCTGCGCTACATCCGCCAGCTGGCGCTCGAGCGCGGCATCGGCCAGCAGATTGCGCTGGTGCCCGAGCTGGACGACCCGAAGGATCTGTTCGGCCTCACCGCATCCGGCCGGCGCCGTGCCGTGCTGCGGCGTGCGGCATGATGGGCGGCATGCTCACCATCTACAACGACCAGCACGCATTGCACCAAGGCAAAGTCGAGATGTTCCGCGGCGAGCTGGTGCCGTGCTTCGAAGTACCCGCCCGTGTCGACCATGTGAGGCATGAACTGGAGCACCGCGGCCTGGGCCCGCTGCAGGCGCCCGATGCTTTCGACGAGACGCTGCTGGCCAAGGTGCACGCACCGCGCTACCTGGACTTCATCGCCCATGCCTGGGACGAATGGGTGGCACTCGATCCATCCAACGTGTCGCGCGATGCCCTGCCTTCGTACTGGCCCACGCGCGGCATGCGCACCGATGTCTTGCCCCGGAGTTTTCCGGCGCGCATGGGGCTGTTCTCGTTCGACGCGGGAACGCCGCTGATGGCCGGCAGCTGGGCCGCCGCGCGCCACGGCGCCGCCTGCGCCTGGACCGCGGCGCAGCGCGTCATCGGCGGCCGGCGTGCGGCCTTCGCGCTCACGCGGCCGCCCGGCCACCACGCGGGCGCCGATTTCTTCGGCGGCTACTGCTTCGTCAACAACGCCGCAGTGGCCGCGCAGGCGCTGCGCGATGCGGGCGTGGAACGTGTGGCGGTGCTGGACGTCGACTACCACCATGGCAACGGCACCCAGGCCATCTTCTACGAGCGCGGCGACGTGCACTTCGCGAGCCTGCATGGCGATCCGCTGACCGACTATCCGTACTACCTGGGCCACGCCGACGAGCGCGGCGCGGGCGAAGGAGAGGGCTTCAATCACAACCTGCCGCTGGCGCGCGGCACCGGCTTCGCAGCCTGGCGTGCGGCGCTGAAGACCGCACTCGACGGCATTGCCGCGGTGCGCGCGGGTGCGCTGGTCGTGTCGCTCGGCGTCGACACTTTCGAAGGCGACCCGGTCGCGGGCTTCCGGCTCCAGAGCGACGACTACCTGCGCATAGGCGAGGACCTGGCGCGCGCCGGCCTGCCCACGGTCTTCGTGTTCGAAGGCGGCTACGCGGTGGCCGAGGTCGGTGTCAACGCCGTCAACGTGCTGCAGGGATTCGACCAGGCCGCGGGCTGAGCCTCATGCGACAGCAGTCGGGTGAGCACCGATTGCCGCCGCGGGAAGGGCAGGGCCCAATGCGCCCTTTCCCCTGTTTCTGGAACCAGCCATGTCCCGCCGATCCTTTTTCCATGCCGCAACGATGGCCGCTGCCTGCGGGCTCCTTTGTCCCCTGGCGGCGCTCGCGCAGGCCTTTCCCGCCAAGCCGATCAAGCTGATCATTGCTTTTCCGGCCGGCGGACCGACCGACATCACGATGCGCCAGCTGGCCGACAACGCGAGCAAGATCCTCGGCCAGCCCGTCATCATCGACAACAAGCCCGGCGCCGGCGGCACCTTGCCCGCGCAGGCGCTGCAGACCGCGCAACCCGACGGCTACACCGTCGCGCAGATTCCGCTCGGCGTGTTCCGCCTCGGCTACACCACCAAGATCAACTGGGACCCGCTCAAGGACATCGCGTACGTCCTCAACGTCACGGGCTATGCCTTCGGCATCGTGGTGCCGGCCGACAGCCCGTTCAAGACCTGGGCCGACTTCGTCGCGTACGCCAAGGCCAATCCCGGCAGGCTCACCTACGGCTCGACCGGCAACCTGACGAGCCCGCACCTCACCACCGAGCTGATCGCACAGAAGGCCGGCATCCAGCTGCAGCACGTGCCCTACAAGGGCAGCGCCGACCTGATGCTCGCGGTGGTCAGCGGCCAGCTGATGGCGGCCGCCGACAGCACCGGCTTCGCGCCGCAGGTCGAGGCCGGCAAGCTGCGCGTGCTCAACACCTGGGGCGAGAAGCGCCTCGCCAAATTCCCCGAAGCGCCGACGCTGAAGGAACTGGGCTACGACATCGTGCAGAACTCGCCCTTCGGCATCGGCGCCCCCAAGGGCACGCCGCCCGAGGTGGTGAAGAAGCTGCACGACGCCTTCAAGCAGGCGATGGAAGAGCCGAGCTACGTGGCGTCGCTCGGCCGCTACGACATGCTGCCCAACTACATGAGCTCGGCAACGTACACCAAGTTTGCGCAGGACACAGTGGTGCGGGAGAAGGCGGTGATCGAGAAGCTGGGGCTGGCGAAGGAGAAGTGAGCCTGCGGCTTTCCTCCAGATCGCCCGTCAACCGGGTCAGCCAGGGCAATCAGTAGCGAGGGCCGGGCGCGCCGAGAGAATCGCGCGCGCCGCTTCGGCAAACCCCGCCCCGCGCTCGCCCTGCGTCACATAGCGCGGCAGGTGCTCCAGCTGCGGCACGAAGCGCGCGACGTTCGCCACGCCGATGCTGTGCGCGAAGGTGCGGAACATCAGCTGGTCGTTGGTGGAGTCGCCCACGTAGGCCCAGCGGTCCATCTCGTCGTCGAGCGTGCGGCCCCACAGCTCGCGCGTGATCCAGCGCGCGCCTTCGAGCTTGTCGTTGTCGCCGTACCAGCCGTTGATGTGGATGCTGCTCACGGTGGCGTGCATGCCCTCGCCGCGCATCAGCGCGACCACCTGCGCGATGGTGGCGTCGCTCAGCTGCACGAACTCGCTGTGGTCGATGGCGATGTCGGTCTCGCGCCCCGGTGAATCGGTGGCGCGCCCGACGCCCGGAATCTCGCGCTCGATGCGCGCCAGCACCGCCTGCATGCGGCTGAAATTCGCCGCGCGGGTTGCCGCGTCCTGCTGGTAGCGCTTCTCGATCCGACTGTCGGCGACGGGCAGCAGCGCCACCGCGCCGTTCTCCGCCACGATGGCGTCGATCGGCCAAGTGTCGACGAAGGGCAGGCTCCAGCCCACGGGCCGGCCGGTGATCGCCACGACGCAAAGGCCCGCCGCCTTGAGATCGCCGAGCGCGTGCAGCGCGTCGGCCGTGATGGCGCCTTCGGTGGTCAGCGTGTCGTCGATGTCCGTGAACACGCCGAGCAGATGGCTGCGCGCAGCCTCGGGCCATTGCGCCAGCGGCAGCAGATGATGGGGCGAGGAGGGCAGGGCAGTCGGCTGCGCGTGCATGGGGTGAGTCCCGCGTCGCGCCTAGCCCGCGCTCTGCAGCGCCAACCCCGCGTGCTCCCGCAGCGGATGGAAGTGGATCTTCGGAAAGCGCTCCTGCGCCAACCGCACGTCGTAGGGCGAGGTACACAGGAAGGCCAGCGTGTCCGCCGCGTCCTTCGCCATGCGCACCGGGTAGGCGTTGACGAACTCGCGCAGCTCGGCTGGCGTGTCGGCCGTGATCCAGCGCGCACCCGTGTACTGGCAGCCTTCGAGCCGCACGTCGGCGTCGTACTCGGCCTTCAGGCGGTGCTGCACCACTTCGAACTGCAGCTGCCCGACGGCACCCAGCAGCATCGGCCCGCCGACTTCGGGGCGGAACACCTGGATCGCACCTTCTTCGCCGAGCTGGGCCAGGCCCTGCTGCAGCTGCTTGGTGCGCAGCGGGTTCTTCAGGATCACCGTCATGAAAAGCTCGGGCGCGAAAAAGGGTAGCCCTGTGAACTGCAGGCTCGCGCCGTCGGTGATGGTGTCGCCCAGCTGCACGCCGCCGTGCGTGGTGAAGCCCACGATGTCGCCCGCATAGGCCTCTTCGACCGCCTCGCGGCGCTGGCTCATGAAGGTCACGACACTGGTGGGGCGCAGTTCCTTGGAGGTGCGCTGCACCTTGAGCTTCATGCCCGGCGTGTACTTGCCCGAGGCCATGCGCACGAAGGCGATGCGGTCGCGGTGGTTGGCGTCCATGTTGGCCTGCACCTTGAAGACCACCCCCGCAAAGTCCTTGTCCTCGGGCTGGATCTCCTTCACCACGGGCTGGCGGTTGACCATCGTGGTGCTGGTGCGCGACTGCGGCTGCGGCGCGAGGTCGACCAGCGCATCGAGCACTTCCATCACGCCGAAGTTGTTCACGCCCGAGCCGAAGAACACCGGCGTCTGCCTGCCGGCCAAGAAGGCTTCGCGGTCCCAGGTGGGCGAGGCGCCGGTGGCCAACTCCATGCTGTCCATGGCGGATTCGAAATCGGCGCCGAAGCGCTTCGTGAGCGTTTCGCGCTCGGTCAGCGCGATGGTCTCGAAGTCGTGCGGCAGCCGTTCGCTGCCCGACTCGAACACCGTCATCGTCTGCGTGCGCAGGTTCATGATCCCGCGGAAGCTCTTGCCCTGGCCGACGGGCCAGGTCATCGGCACGCAGGGCATGCCCAGCTCGCGCTCCACTTCGTCGAGGATGTCGAGCGGCTCGCGCACTTCGCGGTCCATCTTGTTGACGAAGGTGATGATGGGCGTGTCGCGCTGGCGGCAGACCTCGATCAGCCGCCGCGTCTGCGCTTCCACGCCGTTGGCCGCGTCGATCACCATCAAGGCCGAGTCGACGGCCGTCAGCACGCGGTAGGTGTCTTCGGAGAAGTCCTTGTGGCCGGGCGTGTCGAGCAGGTTGATCACGTGGTCGCGGTACAGCATCTGCATGACCGACGAAGCCACAGAGATGCCGCGCTGCTTCTCGATTTCCATCCAGTCGGAGGTGGCATGGCGCGAGGCCTTGCGCGCCTTCACCGAGCCGGCGATCTGGATCGCGCCGGAGAACAGCAGCAGCTTCTCGGTCAGCGTGGTCTTACCGGCGTCGGGGTGGGAAATGATCGCGAAGGTGCGACGGCGGCGGGTTTCGGCAACAAAAGACAAAATGGGCAATCTGCGGGGGAATGGCCCGATTTTAGAAGGCGGCCCCGAGCCGCCTGCCCGACTCGCCGAAAACGCCTTACTTGCGCTGCAGCATCCTGGTCACTTCATCCACATTGGCCTGAATGCGCTGGCGCACCAGTTCGAAGGCATCGGCCTGCGACTTGGCGGCGAGGTTGGCCAGCTCCTTGACGTCGTCGATGGCGCGCTGGAACGACTGGCGGCCGAGTTCGTCGAGCTTGGCGAGGTTGGCCTTGGCATCCTTGCCGGGCATTTCCTTGGCGGCCGTCTGCCACTCGGCGATGGCGTTCTTGATCATTTCCGTCTGCCGCTGCACCACGGTCTGCAGGCCCTGGTAGGACTTTTCGTTCGCCTGCATCAGCGCCTGGAGGTCCTTTTGCCCGCTTTCGAGCAGCTTGCCCGCGCCGCCGGTCAGGTTGAGTTCCTGCAGGCGGTCGGTCATGGCCTTGAGATTCTTCATCGGATTGAGTATCTCGGCGGCATCGGGGGCCGCACTGGTGCTGCTGCTGCTGGCAGTGGTCTTCTTCGCGGAGGCTTTCTTGGCAGTGGCCATGGTGCGGTATCTCCTGGTGTCGTGTGAACGGTGAGGGATGACAAGGACCGGGCGGACGGCAAAGTCCGGTGCCACGATACGCCGGGCGGGCATCGCAGAGGGTGCCCGCCCGGAAATTTTGCCTGCGGGATTTCCCTGGGTCCTGGCGAATCGCGCTTTCCGGCATGTGGGATGCCCCGGCGATTGGCTCGCCTTGCTGCCCCGTTTACAATCCGCCGTTCCGAGGAGCGTTGCAGCGCCGTCAGGCGTGAGGCTCGGACCACATCGCAACCACGCTCACCCGCTGTTCTCGCGGTGAGCCTTTCCCCCGAACGCAGTGGCACCTTTCAAACTAGCTTTGTTGGAGTTCTCATGAGCGCTGTTCTCAAGCCCACCCCCGTTTCTTCCGCCGACCAGGCAATTGCCGACCTGTCCCTGGCCGCCTGGGGCCGCAAGGAAATCCGCATCGCGGAAACCGAAATGCCCGGCCTGATGGCCATCCGTGAAGAGTTCTCGAAGGGCCAGGCGCTCAAGGGCGCGCGCATCACGGGCTCGCTGCACATGACCATTCAAACGGCCGTGCTGATCGAGACGCTGCAGGCGCTCGGCGCCACCGTGCGCTGGGCTTCGTGCAACATCTTCTCGACGCAGGACCACGCCGCCGCCGCCATTGCCGCCGCCGGCACGCCGGTGTTCGCGATCAAGGGCGAGTCGCTGAAGGACTACTGGGACTACACCCACGCCATCTTCGACTTCGGCCCCAAGGGCTCGCAGGGCGAAGGCCCGAACATGATCCTGGACGACGGCGGCGACGCCACGCTGCTGATGCACCTGGGCCAGCGCGCCGAAAAGGACCTGGGCGTGCTGTCCAAGCCGACCAGCGAGGAAGAGCGCATCCTCTACGCGGCCATCAAGGCCAAGCTGGCGGTCGATCCGACCTGGTACACCCGCAAGTCGGCCGAGATCATCGGCGTGACCGAGGAAACCACCACCGGCGTGCACCGCCTGAACGAGATGAGCGCCAAGG
The DNA here is from genome assembly GCF_018614875.1 of Variovorax paradoxus. Lineage (GTDB taxonomy): Bacteria > Pseudomonadota > Gammaproteobacteria > Burkholderiales > Burkholderiaceae_C > Variovorax > Variovorax paradoxus_I. Next base: position 261,810 of record NZ_JAGGNW010000010.1, read on the forward strand.
GCACGCTGCTGTTCCGCGCCATCAACGTGAACGACTCGGTCACCAAGAGCAAGTTCGACAATCTCTACGGCTGCCGCGAATCGCTGGTCGACGGCATCAAGCGCGCGACCGACGTGATGATCGCCGGCAAGGTGGCCTGCGTGGCCGGCTACGGCGACGTGGGCAAGGGCTCGGCCCAGGCCCTGCGCGCGTTGAGCGCCCAGGTGTGGGTGACCGAGATCGACCCCATCAACGCCCTGCAGGCCGCGATGGAAGGCTACAAGGTCGTCACCATGGAATATGCCGCCGACAAGGCCGACATCTTCGTGACCACCACCGGCAACAAGGACGTCATCACGCACGACACCATGACGAAGATGAAGGATCAGGCCATCGTCTGCAACATCGGCCACTTCGACAACGAGATCGACGTCGCGTCGATCGAGAAGTACGAGTGGGAAGAGATCAAGCCGCAGGTCGACCACATCACCTTCCCGGACGGCAAGAAGATCATCCTGCTGGCCAAGGGCCGCCTCGTGAACCTGGGCTGCGGCACGGGCCATCCGAGCTTCGTGATGTCGTCATCGTTCGCGAACCAGACCATCGCCCAGATCGAGCTCTTCACCAAGCCCGACGCCTACCAGGCCGGCAAGGTCTACGTGCTGCCCAAGCACCTCGACGAGAAGGTGGCGCGCCTGCACCTGAAGAAGGTCGGCGCGATGCTCACCGAACTGACGGACGAACAGGCTGCCTACATCGGCGTCGACAAGGCGGGTCCGTACAAGGCGGACACGTACCGGTACTGATGCGCGCTGATCAATTGCTGGTCGAACGCGGCCTCGCCGCTTCGCGCTCGCAGGCCGTGCGGCTGATTGCCGGCGGCATGCGCTGGCGCGATGCGGGCACCGCGGATGCGTGGCGCCCGGTGGCGAAGAACCGTGACGAGGTGCCCGAGTCCGCCGAGCTCGAACTCGACGACGCGGCCGAGGCGCGCTACGTCTCGCGCGGCGGGCTCAAGCTCGAAGGCGCGCTGGCGGCCAGCGGTGTCAGCGCCGTCGGCAAGCTGTGCCTCGACGTGGGCCAGTCGACCGGCGGCTTCACCGATTGCCTGCTGCAAGGCGGCGCCGCCAAGGTGGTGGGCGTCGACGTCGGCCACGGGCAGCTGCATCCGCGGCTGCGCGAGGACGAGCGCGTGGTGGCCATCGAAGGCATCAATGCGCGTGCGTTGTCGCCCGACGATCTGCAGGAAGAAGGCGAAGAGCCGTCCGAGCTGCGCTTCGACCTGATCGTGGGCGACCTGTCGTTCATCTCGCTCACGCTGGTGCTGCCGGCCGTGGTGCCGTTCCTGGCCCACGACGGCCACCTGCTGGTGCTTGTCAAGCCGCAGTTCGAACTGCAGCCCGGGCAGGTCGGCAAGGGCGGCATCGTGCGCGATGCGTCGATGTATGCGGTGGTCGAGAAGCGCCTGCGCGATGCCTGCGAGGCACTCGAACTGCGCGTGCTGCGGTGGTTCGACAGCCCGATTGCCGGCGGCGACGGAAACCGCGAATTTTTCATTCACGCCGTTCGCGCGGTTCGCGCGGACGGCTCTTGAGGAGACGCAAGTGCGCCTTCCGCTGAGCTTCGAATTCTTTCCGACCAAGACGCCCGAAGGCGCGGTCAAGCTGCGCGCGGTGCGCCAGCAGCTGTATGCGCGCAAGCCCGAGTTCTGCTCGGTGACGTACGGCGCCGGCGGCTCCACGCACCAGGGCACTTTCGGTGCGGTGCAGGAGATCCTTTCCGAGGGCGTCGATGCCGCCAGCCATTTCTCGTGCATCGGCGCCACGCGCGCCACCGTGCGCGAACAGCTGGCCGAACTCAAGGCCATGGGCGTGAAGCGCCTGGTCGCCCTGCGCGGCGACCTGCCGAGCGGCTACGGCATCGGCGGCGAGTTCCAGTATGCGAGCGACCTCGTGGCGTTCATCCGCGAAGAGACCGGCCGCGACTTCCACATCGAGGTGGCCTGCTACCCCGAGGTGCATCCCCAGGCACGCTCGCCCGAGGCCGACCTGCAGGCCTTCGCCACCAAGGTAAGGGCCGGCGCCGACTCGGCGATTACGCAGTATTTCTTCAGCCCCGAGGCGTATTTCCGCTTTGTCGACGACACCCGCAAGCTGGGGCTCGACACGCCGATCGTGCCGGGCGTCATGCCGATCACCAGCTCGACGCAGCTGATGCGCTTCTCGGACGCCTGCGGCGCCGAGATCCCGCGCTGGATCCGCCTGCGGCTGCAGGGCTTCGGCGACGACACGGCATCCATCAAGGCTTTCGGCCTCGACGTGGTGACCGACCTCTGCGCGCGCCTGCAGGGCGGCGGCGCACCGGCGCTGCACTTCTACACGATGAACCAGTCGACGGCGACGCTGGCTGTATTGGAGCGCCTCGGTTGAAGGGGGCGCGTCCAGGAGCGGGGAGCCCGCTGCGCGCGGCGTTTCGGGTTGCGCTTGTCGCGGCAACCTGTGCGCTGGCCGGCTGTGCGATGCCCCCCGCCACCGAGGGCGGGCAGACCGACAACGACGCCAAGCTCCTGCCCCTGCCGCGCAAATTGGCGGTACCGCCGGGCGCGCCGGCTCGATCGAACGTGCCTTCGGTTCGCTACGACCTTGCCGTGTCCGGCACCGGCGAGCTGGGGCCCGACGACGGCGTACCCGGCGATGGCAGCTCCCGCGAGATCTTCGAGCGCGGCGGGGCCTCCTGGTACGGCATCCCATTCCACCAACGCAAGACCGCGAGCGGCGAGCGCTTCGACATGATGGCCCTGACGGCGGCCCACAAGACCTTGCCGTTCAATACCCGTGTCTGCGTGCGCAGCCTGGTCAACGGCAGCGAGGTGCTGGTGCGCATCACCGACCGGGGACCTTATGCGCAAGGCCGCATCATCGACCTGAGCCGTGCCGCGGCCGAGCGCATCAACCTGATCGGGCTCGGCATCAAGCAGGTCGCGCTGACGATCGTCGACCACGAGGGCATGCGCTGCGGCGGCGTCGCCGTGGAGCCGGGCGAGGCCGCGCCACCGGTGGCACCGGGCGCTGATCGCCCCAAGGCCGCCGTTCCGGAGCGCCGCAAGGCGATCGTGCCGCCGCGCCGCCGCCGATGACCGGTTTCGTCAGCCGCCGGAATCGAGCGAGAAGGCCGCGTTCCGGTCTTGCGCCAGCCGCTCCACCAGCTGGGGCAATGCGGCCGCGAGCAGCGGCTTCAGGGTGTAGGGCGGGTTGATCAGGAACATGCCGCTGGCCGGCAAGCCGGGGCGCTGGGTTTCACCCGTCGGCGTGGTGGTCAGCTTGCTCGACTTGACCGTGAGCGTGGCGTGCAGCCAGGGCTTGCCGGCCTTGGTGGCCAGCGTCTTGAGCCGGCGCGGCAGGTCGTGCGCCTCGGGACGCGGAATGATCGGGTACCAGACGGCGTAGGTGCCGGTTGCAAAGCGCTTGAGCGCCTCGGCCGCGAAGTCGAGCACGCGGCCGTAGTCGCTCTTGATTTCGTAGCTCGGGTCCATCAGCACCAGCGCGCGGCGCGAGGGCGGCGGCAGGAATTTGGTGGCGCTGCCGAAACCGTCTTCGCGCAGCACGGCGATCTGCCGGCCGGCCTCCAGCTGCGCGATGTTGGCGTCCAGCGTGCGTGCGTCGGTGGGATGCAGTTCGAACAGCTTGAGCTTGTCGTGGTCGCGCAGCAGGTGCTGCACGATGAACGGCGAGCCGGGATAGATGCGGGCGCCGCCCTTGGGGTTGAAGTCGTGGATCACGCTCAGATAGCGCGCAATGGCGTCGGCCAGCGGCGCCTCGGCTTCGGGTGCTGCCTTCTTGGTGGCCGACTTAGCAGCAGGGGCCGTGGAAGCAGGGGGCTTTTTCTCGGCCAGCAGGCGCAGGATGCCCTCGGCGGCTTCCCCGCTGGTGCCGGCGTAGTCGCCGTCGAGCCGGTAGAGGCCGGCGCCGGCATGGGTGTCGACGACCGTCAGCGCTGCCTCTTTTTCAAGCAGATGGTCGAGCGTGGCAATCAGCACCGTGTGCTTGAGCACGTCGGCGTGGTTGCCGGCATGGAAGGCGTGGCGGTAACTGAACATGGAAATGGACCTGGGTAGTGAAGGGGACGCTAGACTCGCCGCCGCAACATTGAATTACAAAGAGGGCGTCGATGCGAGGAGCTGGATGGCGATTTTGGGGCCTGTGCATCGGCGCGGGCGTTTTGTCTATTTTGACGGGCTGCGCGTCCGTCACGCACGGCACGATGCAAAACGTGAAGATCGAGACTCTCACGTCCACCGGCCAGGTGATCGACGGGGCCCGGTGCCTGGTGAGCAACGAGCGCAACGATGCCTCGGTTCGCTCCGGGCAGACCCTGCCGATCCGGCGCTCCGGCGCCAACCTGGACATCGAATGCAATCATCCCGGCCAGCCGCCGGCGACCGGGCAGGCGATCTCGCGTGCCAACGTGGGCATGGCCGGCAATTTGCTGATCGGCGGCGTGGTCGGCGCAGTGATCGATTCGGGCACCGGTGCCGGTTTCAACTACCCGAGCTGGATTCGGATGGTCTTCGGTGAAGCGCGCAGCTTCGACCGCAGCGCGCAAACGGGCGACGGACCGACGGCCGGCATCAAGATCGGCACCAACGAGCTGGCCGCCGCGCCTGCCGCACCCGCACCCGCGCCAGCACCGATTCCTGCACCCGCACCCGCAGCATCCGTCGCCGTTGCCGCGCCTTCCGCCGCTTTGGTCCGGGCGCCATCGCTGATCCGGCCCGGAGGCCACGTCTCGATGGACGATCTCGGGGCATTGCTGCCCGCCAGGCCATGACGAAACTGCCGATGAAAGCACGGCGCCTGCTTGCCGCGTCGGCCTTGCTGGGCGCAGCCATGGCCACCGGCAGCGCTGCCGCACTGGAGCCCGATGCGCTGCTGCGCAAGGTGTCGCCCAGCGTCTGGTCGGTTCGCACCTTCGATGCGCAGGAGCGCCTTCTGCAGGTCGGCAGCGCGGTGGTGGTCGCGCCCGGACGCCTCGTGACCAACTGCCATGTGCTGGCAAGGGCGAGCAGCTTCGCCGTCAAACAGGACAACGTCACCTACGGGGCAACCCTGGAATATCCGGACCCGGCCCGCGACCTCTGCCAGATCACGGTGAGCCAATTCACCGCGCCGCCGGTCACGATGGCACCGGCGGGCAGCGCGCGCGCGGGACAGCGGGTGTACGCCGTCGGCAATCCGCGCGGGCTGGAGAGCTCGCTCAGCGAGGGGGTACTGTCGGCGCCGGCCGGCAATGGGCCGAATGCGCAACTGCTCCAGACCACTGCGACCCTGCCGCCTGGCGGTGGGTTGTTCGACAGCGAGGCCCGGCTGCTGGGCATCGCGAGCTTCGTCGACAAGGATGGCGGCAATCTCAACCGCGCGGCGCCGGTGGAGTTCCTGGCCGAGCTTCCGATCCGTGCCCGGGCGCTGCTCGAAATGCGCGCCGGGGGTTTCGCCGGGGGCGGCCCGGGAAGCACGGAAACCGTGGAAGCCAGTCTGCTGGCGCCGTTGCGCGTGGGGAATGTGCTCGAGTACGTGCGCACCGACGGCCTGACCGGCAACCGTTCGCCGGTGACCTACCGGCTCGACCGGATCAGCGGCGACGAGTTGTCGTTCAACATGGGCGGGCGCATCGAAAAAGCCGACGGGCAGGTCGTTTCGGTCACTTTGCCCAGCGGCGGCCTGTTCGACACTTCTTCGCCGCCCGGTGGCTGGGCCCGCAGGGAGATGGCGCCTGGTGCGCGCTGGCATCTGGACTATGTGGCGCCATCCGGCGAGAAGCTGCGGCACGAGCTGGATGCTTCGGTCGGCACCGAACGCTCGCTTCGCCTCGGCGGCGTCGAACTCAGCGTGCTGCGGATCAAGTTCGAGGGCTGGATCTACGCCTCCTACGGCACGGGCGCGTCGCTGGTCGGCACGCCCTTCAGCGCTTCCGCCCTGTACAGCCCGGAGCTGCGGCGGATCGTCAGGTTCGAGGCGGAGCATCGGCGCGGCAATTCGAGCTCGACGAAAGAGACGCTGGAACTGGTGCGGATCCAGCGCTGACGGGCCCTCGACGGCGAGGAATTGGTCGAAAGGCCGATTCTTCGTATAATCGCGGGCTTCGCAGCGTTTTTGTAGCCCCGCGGCGAAGACTTTAAACCCACCTAAGAGATTCCCGTCAGAGGAACGCCGACCGTGGAAAAGGGCTCGCCAAACCCTCTTTTCAAGAGAAAAACTCATGACCAAAACGTTCAGCGCCAAGCCCGCTGACGTGACGCACGAGTGGTTTGTGATTGACGCGACCGACAAGGTCCTCGGACGAGTAGCCAGCGAAGTTGCTCTCCGTTTGCGCGGCAAACACAAGGCCATTTACACGCCTCACGTCGATACCGGTGACTTCATCGTCATCATCAACGCCGCGCAACTGCGCGTCACCGGCGCCAAGTCGATCGACAAGGTGTACTACCGTCACTCGGGCTACCCGGGCGGCATCAGTGCCACCAACTTCCGCGACATGCAATCCAAGTTCCCGGGCCGTGCCCTGGAAAAGGCCGTCAAGGGCATGCTGCCCAAGGGCCCGCTCGGTTACGCGATGATCAAGAAACTCAAGGTGTACGGTGGCGCTGAGCACCCGCATACCGCCCAACAGCCCAAAGTGCTGGAACTGTAAGGAGCCTTGAGAATGATTGGTGAATGGAACAATGGCACCGGCCGTCGCAAATCGAGCGTCGCCCGCGTGTTTCTGAAAAAAGGCACCGGCAAGATCACGGTCAACGGCAAGGACATCCAAGAGTTCTTCGGCCGCGAAACCTCGATCATGATTGCCAAGCAGCCCCTGGCGCTGACCAACAACCTCGAAGCTTTCGACGTCATGGTCAACGTGGCCGGTGGCGGCGAATCGGGCCAGGCCGGCGCCACGCGCCACGGCATCACCCGTGCGCTGATCGACTACGACGCAAGCCTCAAGCCGGTGCTGAGCCAGGCCGGCTACGTCACGCGCGATGCACGTGAAGTCGAGCGTAAGAAGGTCGGCCTGCACTCTGCACGCCGCCGCAAGCAGTTCAGCAAGCGCTGATCCTGTTCGCTACGAACAAAAGCCGCCTCCGGGCGGCTTTTTCATTGCCGCGGCCTTGGCGGATGTGTGTTCGACCCCACTTGCATTGGGTGCTCGCTCTGCCGGTCAGCCAAGAATGCGGCATTGCAGTAGCATTGGTCCATTGGCCGCATGTTCGGCCCCAAGGAGTTCCCCCACATGAGCGTTGTTGCCGAAAACATCCAGACCCAGATGCCCGAACCGATCGTCTTCACCGACAGCGCGGCTGCCAAGGTGGCCGACCTGATCGCCGAAGAAGGCAATCCCGACCTCAAGCTGCGCGTTTTCGTGCAGGGCGGCGGGTGCTCGGGCTTCCAATACGGTTTCACTTTCGACGAAATCACGAACGAAGACGACACGACCATGACCAAGAACGGTGTGTCGCTGCTGATCGATGCCATGAGCTACCAGTACCTGGTCGGCGCCGAGATCGACTACAAGGAAGACCTGCAGGGCGCCCAGTTCGTGATCAAGAACCCGAACGCCACCAGCACCTGCGGCTGCGGATCGAGCTTCTCGGCTTGATGCTGCCACCGGCCTTCGTCCTGTAAAAAAGCCGCCTACGGGCGGCTTTTTGCTGTCTCAGACGGGGTAGATCGCCCCCAGCACACGGCCACCCCTGGCGCCGGTCACGCTGGCCAGATTGCCTGCCTCACGCCGCACGGCGCTTCGAGCCAGCCAGGCAAAAGCCGCCGCCTCGACCTGCAGCGGGGGCAGGCCGTGCGCCGTGGACGCGGCCACTTCCACATCCGGCAGGCGTGCGCGCAGGCGCTCGAGCAGATGGCCATTCAATGCCCCGCCACCGCAAACGATAAGCAGCTCGCTATTGTTTCCATAGCGAATAACGTCGGCGGCGCAAACGCTGGCGGTGAACTCGGTCAAGGTGGCCTGCACGTCGGCGGGCGCTTCGCCGGTGGCCGGGCCGAGGCAGGCGGAAAGCCACGCAGGATTGAACAGGTCGCGTCCGGTGCTCTTGGGGGGCGCCTTCGCAAAATACGGATCGGCCTGCAGCCGGGCGAGCAGGTCGGGCAGCATCTGCCCGCTGGCGGCCCATTGCCCGCCGCGGTCGAAGGGCTGGCCGGTATGCAGCTGGTTCCAGTAATCCATCAAGGCGTTGCCGGGGCCGCAATCGAAGCCCAGCACCGCTTGGTTTCCCGGCGCGTTGGCCGCGGGCAGCAGGCTCAGGTTGGAAATACCGCCGATATTCAGCACCGCAACGGCTTCGTCGGCGCGCGCGAACAGTGCACGGTGGAAGGCCGGCACCAGCGGTGCGCCCTGTCCGCCTGCCGCGAGGTCGCGGCTGCGGAAGTCCGCGACCACGTCGATGCCGGTCAGCTCGGCCAGCAGCGCGGGGTTGTTGATCTGCAGGGTGTAGCCGACACCGTCGAACTCGGTGGGCCGGTGGCGCACCGTTTGCCCGTGGGCGCCGAGGGCGGCCACCTGGCTGGCGGGAATGCCGGCGTCCGCCAGCAGTTGGCTGGCCACGCCGGCATAGATCCGGGCCAGGCTGTTGCCGGCGAGCGCGGCGCGGTGAAGTTCGTTGTCGCCGGAGGTGTTGAGCGCCATCAGTTCGGCGCGCAGCGCAGCCGGAAAGGGTGCCGTGGCATAGGCCCGCACGGCGATGCGGCCGTCCGCGAAATCGGCCAGCACGCCGTCGACCCCGTCGAGCGAGGTGCCGGACATCAGGCCGATGAACAGCTCGGTGGCCATCGCGGAATGAGGGCGAGCCGCGCTGCGTGCCGCGTGGGGCTCAGTCCGCGCTGGCCTGGATGACCGAGAACGCGGCGGCCAGTTCGGTGCGCGCACCGACCGCAATGCGCTCGAAGGCCGGGCGCAGGGCCGCGGTGATGGCGGCGCCGCCTTCCTGCGCGATGGATGCCGGGTCCTGGTAGACGCCGCCCACGCGGAATTCGAAGTGCAGGTGCGGGCCGGTGGCCCAGCCGGTGGCGCCCACGGCGCCGATGGCCTGCCCCTGGCCCACGCTTTGACCGGCCTTGACGTCGATGCGGCTCAAGTGCGCGTACGCCGTCTGCTGGTTGTTGCGGTGATTGATGATGACGATGTTGCCGTAGCCGTTCTGCGTGCCGGCGAAATCGACCGTGCCGTCGCCGACCGAGCGCACCGCGGTGCCGGTAGGCGCCGCGTAGTCGACGCCGTTGTGCTGGCGCCAGCTGTTCAGGATCGGGTGCATGCGCATCGCGAAGCCGCTGGACACGCGCGAGAACTCGACCGGCGTCGTCAGGTAGGCCTTGCGCAGGCTGTCGCCGTCCGGGCGGTAGTAGCTGCCCTTCTGGCCCGCGCCCGGGGGCTGGAACCAGACCGCCTGGTGGATCTTGCCGTTGTTCTCGAACTCGGCCGAGAGCACGCGGCCGCTGCGCAGCGCCTGCCCGTCGGCTTCGAAGGTTTCGTACACCACTGCGAAGCGGTCGCCCTTGCGCAGGCTGCGCACGTCGACGTCGCCCGCGAAGATGTCGGCCAGCTGGCTGGCCACCGCGTCGGGAATGCGCGCGTCGTCGGTGGCGGCGAACAGCGAGGTGCGGATGGTGCCGCTGGCCAGGCGCGTGCCCGGCGTCAGCGTGTCGCGCTCGGTGAGCGCCACGAAACCGACCGGTGTGCGTTCGATGACAAAGCGCTTGAAGCCGCCGTCGCCATCGGGGATCCAGCGGGCGCTCAGCTTCTTGAGCTGGTTTTCCTGCGTGGCTTCGGCCGTGATGGTGCGCCCGGCGCGGGCAAACAGCGCATTGCGGGCCTCGCCGCTGCCGCGCACGAAAGCGGTGGCGGAGGGATCGGAAATGCCCAGGCGCTTCAGCAGGGCCTCGGCCGTGTCGCTGGAGCGCGTGATGTCGGTGCGAAACAGCGTGAAGCTGAAGTTTTCCAGCGATTCGCTCTGTTGGGCGAAAGACAGCGGAGTGGTTGCTTCGAGGACCTGCTGGACCGGGAGGTCGGAGGCGTCGGGGCCCAGGGAAGCCACTGCGAGGGTTCCGGCGCTCAGCAGGGCCGCCGCGATGAGGGCGGTGATCTGCTTGGGATAGGTCCGGAATGTATAGGCCACGCGAGAAGCCAATAGCTCCTCGGCGGCGAGAATGCCGTTGATCAAACTGTGAATTCCAGCTCAGGTTCTGCGAATCCGCGCTGCAAAGCCCAGAGCGGAGAGGGCGGCAGGACGGTGCGGAAAAAGCGCCGCTTAGAATTCGGCGCTTGACAAGTCGGGCTGAGTATAGCTTCGGCAACCTGAAAATCAGCCAAAAAACCCCATGAATGCCGAATCTGTTACATCCGCCAGCCTCTCGGATGGTGTAAGACGAGCGCTCGAAATATCCCTCCGGGGCGCCGACGAACTGCTCCCCCAGGACGAATGGGTGCGCAAGCTTCAGCGCTCGGAGGCCACCGGAACACCGCTGCGCATCAAATTGGGGCTCGATCCGACCGCCCCGGATATCCACATCGGCCATACGGTGGTGCTCAACAAGATGCGGCAGCTGCAGGATCTCGGCCACCGGGTCATCTTCCTGATCGGCGATTTCACGACCACCATCGGCGACCCCTCGGGCCGCAACAGCACCCGCCCGCCGCTGACCCGGGAGCAGATCGAAGCCAACGCCCAGACCTATTACCGGCAGGCCAGCCTGGTGCTGGACCCCGAAAAGACCGAAATCCGCTACAACTCCGAATGGAGCGACCCCCTGGGCGCCCGCGGCATGATCCAGCTCGCCGCCAAGTACACGGTGGCGCGGATGATGGAGCGCGACGACTTCAACAAGCGCTTCAAGGCCGGCCAGTCGATCTCGGTGCACGAATTCCTCTATCCACTGATGCAGGGCTACGACTCGGTGGCGCTGAAGAGCGACCTCGAACTCGGCGGCACCGACCAGAAGTTCAACCTGCTCGTCGGCCGGCATCTCCAGCAGGAATACGGGCAGGAGCCGCAGTGCATACTCACTATGCCGCTGCTGGAAGGGCTCGATGGCATCGAGAAGATGTCCAAGAGCAAAAACAACTACATCGGCATCAGCGAAGACGCGAACACCATGTTCGCCAAGGTGCTGTCGATTTCCGACGCGCTGATGTGGCGCTGGTACATGCTGCTGAGCTTCCAGTCGCTGGCGCAGATCGAGGCGCTCAAGGCCGAAATCGCGGCCGGCCGCAATCCCAAGGATGCGAAGGTGGCGCTGGCCAAGGAAATCACCGCGCGCTTCCACAGCGCGGCCGCGGCCGAGGCGGCAGAACAGGATTTCATCAACCGCAGCAAGGGCGGCGTGCCCGATGACATTCCCGAGTTGTCGCTGGGCGGTGCCCCGCTAGGCATTGCGCAGCTGCTCAAGCAGGCGGGCCTCGCGCCCTCGACCTCCGAAGGCAACCGGCTGATCGACGGCGGCGGCGTGCGCGTCGATTCGGTGGTGGTCAGCGACAAGGCGCTCAAGCTGCCCGCGGGCCGCTATGTGGTGCAGGTCGGCAAGCGCAAGTTTGCACGCGTGACCCTCAGCTGAGGGCGCTGGCCGGGAGCGGCCTTTTCACCGAACTTCGATGGTGACGCGCCGGTTGCGCGGCTCGTCCACCTCGTCGGCGGTGGGAACGGCGGGTTCGCGCTCGCCGCGGCCCACGGCCTCGATCCGCGTGGAAGGAAATTGCCGTTCCACGAAGAGCTGCATCACTTCCTGGGCTCGCCGTTGCGAGAGCATGTCGTTCTGCTCGAGGACGCCCTTGGTGTCGGTGTGCCCGGTCACCACGATGTCGCTGCCGCTGCGGGTTTGTGCGGCAATCAGCGCTTCGTTCATGACCTGTTGCGATGCGGGCGTGAGCGTGGTGCCGCCAGCGTCGAAATACACCGTGTAGCGCTGCGGCGCAGGCGGCCGCATGTCGAACAGGATCTTGTGGTCCGCCTGGATCTTGGCGGCGTCGGCCTGGTCGACCACTGGCGCGCCGGCAGCGCCGACCTTGGCCGTTGCACGCTGGTAGGGCCGGGAAAGAACTTCCTCGCCGTCCTTCGCGCGCACTGTCACCGCAGAAGGGCTGCCGTCTGCCTGGGGCAGCAGCACCACGCGGGTGCCCGGCGTCGAACATGCGGCAAGCAACGCCGCGACCAGCACGGCAACGAAAAGGGGGGCGCGGGCCGTCGTCTTGCTCTTCATGGCTGGCCGTCGGTCTGAACGATGAAATCGGTTCCGCGAATGCCGATGGTGGCGGTTTGCGTCTCCACCCGTATCGCGTCGGGATTCGTCTTGCCGATCAGGCCGGTGATCATGCGCATGGAGCCGCGCAGCAGCGAAACGAGCACGCCGCCTTCGTGCGTGGTGGCATTGAAGTGGAATTCCTTCAGGTCCAGCCGCGACGACGGCCCGACCACCAGTGTCGTGTCGTCGCGCAAGACCACGGAGGCGGAAGAATCGGGACCTGTCACGATGCGGTCCACGGCAGCCAGCGCATCGCCAGCATTGGCCGCGCGGGGCGTGCCGGCGCTGCTGAGCAACTGCACGTTGCCCCGCACCGATTTCACGAACCCCGCCTGGGGTTCGGCGGTTGCAGGACGCGAAGGAGTCTGCGCTTGGACCAGTGCCGCTGCGCCCCAAAAGGCGAAGCCTCCCGCGGCGATCAGGATTTTTTTCATCGTCACTCTTCTGCGAATGTTTCGCGGTGGCATAAATATTAAATCGATCGAGCTGGCAGACTGAGGCCGCAATCGATAATTCGACCGCAAGATGCGGGCCTTTGCCGCATTCTTGCCGACTTTTATCGCTTACGCTCCGCTCCCGCATGACTTTCACGCCCAAGACGCTGCTTCGTGTTTCCGTTGTGGTTGCCCTCGTCACGATCCTGCTCAAGGGGCTGGCGGGCTATGTGACGAACTCGATGGGGTTGATCTCCGACGCGATGGAATCGTTCGTCAACCTTGCCAGCGCGATGTTCGCGCTGGCCATGGTGACCATTGCCGCGCGGCCGGCCGACGAGGACCATCCCTACGGTCACCACAAGGCCGAGTACTTCTCGTCGGGCTTCGAAGGCATCCTGATCGTGGGCGCTGCAGCGGCCATTCTCTGGGTGTCGGTGCAGCGGATGCTTGCGCCGCAACCGCTCGAGCAGCTGGGCTGGGGGCTCGGGCTCTCGGTGGTCAGCTCGGGCTTCAACGCGGCCCTGGCGTTCGCGCTGTTCCGCGCCGCGCGAACGCACCGCTCGATTGCGCTGGAAGCCGATGCGCGGCACCTGATGACCGATGTGTGGACGTCGGCCGGGGTGGTGGTCGGCCTCGTGGCCGTGCACTTCAGCGGCTGGCTCTGGCTCGATCCCGTGCTGGCCATCGGCGTTGCGCTCAACATCGTGCGCGAAGGCGTCAGGCTGGTGTGGCGCTCGTCGCAGGGACTGATGGACGAGGCCCTCGACCCCGAGACCATTGCCACGCTGCGCGCCACGCTCGACCAGTTCGCCGCGCGGCTGCCGGAAGGTTCGCGCATGCGCTTCGACGACATGGTGACGCGGCGCGCGGGCCAGCGCCGCTTCGCCGACCTGCACATGCATGTGCCCGGCGAGTGGACGCTGCAGCGTGCCGCCGCGATGCGCGACGAGCTGGAACAGGCGCTGATGGACGCGGTGCCGGGCCTGCGCGTGACCATACAGCTGCTGCCCCTGGGCATGGAAGCCCGCGGCCCGCGGGTCGAGGAAGAGGCATGAAGGCCATCGTCCAGCGCGTGGCCAGCGCGCGTGTCGACATCGCCGGGCAGACCGTCGGCGCCATCGAGGCCGGCCTGCTCGTCCTGCTGTGCGCCGAGCGCGGCGACGCGGATGCGATGGCCGACCGCATGCTGGCCAAGCTGTTGAAGCTGCGCATCTTCTCCGACCAGGCCGGCAAGATGAACCGCAGCGTGCAGGACATCGGCGGCGGCCTGCTCGTGGTGAGCCAGTTCACGCTGGCCGCCGACCTGAGCGGCGGCAACCGGCCCAGCTTCACACAGGCGGCGGCACCCGACGAGGGGCGGCGGCTCTACGACCATTTCGTGGCGCGGGCCCGCGCCGCGCATCCGGTGGTGGCCACGGGCGAGTTCGGCGCCGACATGCAGGTGCACCTGGTCAACGACGGGCCGGTCACCATCCCGCTGCAGATGGCGTAGCGCCGTTTTCGGCGCGGCGCTCGAGCACGGCTTCCCAGAGCACCTTCGGCTGCTCGTAGCGGTGGACCGTGAGTTCCTCCAGATGCAGCATGTGCCAGCCGCTGGCGAAGAGCCGCACCACTGCGGCGCGGTCGAAAAAACGCTTGGGTACGCCGTCCACCAGATGGAAGGAATCCTCCCCATCGGGCGGCGGGCCGCTGGCGCCGTGATGGAAGTCGTTCACCGAATTCAACCGGCACAGCAGCACGCCGCCCGGTCGAAGCACGCCGTGGATGCGACGTGCCAGGGCGAGTGTTTCGTCCCAGGCAAAGTAGTGCAGCGAAAGGCTCGCGAGCACCACGCCCACGCTGGCGTCGGGCAGCGGAAAAGGAGCGCGGAAATCGGCGCAGTGAAACTCCGCGCCATGCGGCACCCGCACCCGCGCAGCCGCCACCGATTCGGCGGACAGCTCGATGCCCACCACGCGCAGGCCCGCGCCGGCCAGCACCGCGCTGTCGCGGCCGGTTCCGCAGCCCAGTTCGAGCACCGGATCGGTTCCCGCGCGCTGCGCGAGCAGCGGAAGCCAGCGCGCCAGCCACGGATCGGTGTTGCCGTCAGGCGCCGCAGCCATCACCGGCCGTACGGATTGCGGATGCCGAGGCCCGCCAGGATCTCGATCTCGCGCGCTTCCATGGCCTCGGCGTCGGCTTCGCCGGTCTCGTGGTCCCAGCCCTGCGCGTGCAGCGTGCCGTGGACGAGCAGGTGCGCGTAGTGCGCAGCCAGGGTCGTGCGCTGTTCCTTCGCCTCGCTGGCGACCACCGGCGCGCAGAGCACCAGGTCGGCCATCACCATCGGGCTCTGGGCATAGTCGAAGGTCAGCACATTGGTCGCATAGTCCTTGCCGCGGAACTCGCGGTTCAGGCGCTGGCCTTCTTCGGCATCGACGATGCGCACCGTGATCTCGCCGTCGATCTCGAGTGCATGGCGGATCCAGCGCGTGACGCTGTGGCGCGGCAGCGCGGCACGGTGCCGTTCGACGCCCTTGAAGCGCGCGAACTGCAGCGAAAGGGAAAGTGCGGGCAGCGCCATCTCAATGCGCGCCGGCGCGTTTGCGTTGTCCGTCGTAGGCATCGACGATCTTGGCCACCAGCGGATGCCGCACCACGTCGGCGCTGGTGAAGTGCGTGATCGAAATGCCGTTCACGCGCCTGAGCACGCGCTCGGCATCGATCAGCCCGCTCAGCTGCTGCTTGGGCAGGTCGATCTGGCTCACGTCGCCCGTCACCACCGCCTTGGCACCGAAGCCGATGCGCGTGAGGAACATCTTCATCTGCTCGACCGTGGTGTTCTGCGCCTCGTCGAGGATCACGAACGCGTTGTTCAGCGTGCGCCCGCGCATGAAGGCCAGCGGCGCGATTTCGAGCGCATTGCGTTCGAAGGCCTTCTGCACCTTCTCGTAGCCCATCAGGTCATAGAGCGCGTCGTACAGCGGGCGCAGGTAGGGGTCGACCTTCTGCGTCAGGTCGCCCGGCAGAAAGCCGAGCCGCTCGCCCGCTTCGACCGCCGGGCGCGTGAGCACGATGCGCTGCACCGCGGCACGCTCCAGCGCATCGACCGCGCAGGCCACCGCGAGGTAGGTCTTGCCGGTGCCGGCCGGGCCGATGCCCAAGGTGATGTCGTGCTTGGCGATGTTGTCGAGGTACAGCGCCTGCGTGGGCGTGCGCGCGCGCAGGTCGGCGCGGCGGGTGACGAGCAGCAGCGCGTCTTCATCGCTCATCGAGCCGTCGCCCGCGAGCGTGAGCTGCACTACGGCCGGGTCGATCGGGCGCTGGGCGATTTCGTAAAGCGCCTGCAGCACATCCATCGCGCGCTGCGCCGAGGCCTTGGGGCCGTCGACCTTGAACTGCTCGTGGCGGTGCGCGACCTTCACCCCCAGGGCTTCCTCGATGCGGCGCAGGTGCGCGTCCAGCGGGCCGCACAGGTGGCCGAGGCGCGAATTGTTGGGGGGAGCAAAGGTGTGTCGCAGAATCACGCCGGACATTTCAAGGAAAAAGGGCACCCATGATAGGCAAACTCACCGGCGTATTGGCCGAACGCAACCCGCCGCAGGTGGTGGTGGACTGCAACGGCGTCGGTTACGAGGTCGATGTGCCGATGAGCACGTTCTACAACCTGCCCGGCACCGGAGAGCGCGTTTCGCTGCTCACGCACTTCGTGGTGCGCGAGGACGCCCAGATTCTCTACGGTTTCGGCACGGCCGAGGAGCGCGCGGCTTTCCGCCAGCTCATCAAGATCACCGGCGTGGGCCCGCGCACCGCGCTGGGCCTGCTGTCGGGCATGAGCGTGGGCGAGCTGTCGCAGGCGATCACGACACAGGAGCTCGGCCGGCTCGTGAAGATTCCCGGCATCGGCAAGAAGACCGCCGAGCGGCTGCTGCTCGAGCTCAAGGGCAAGCTGGGCGCCGACATCGGCCTGCCCGCGCACGCGGCCTCCGACGCGCAGGCGGACATTCTTCAGGCGCTGGTCGCGCTGGGCTACAGCGACAAGGAAGCCGCGCTTGCGCTCAAGGCGCTGCCGAAGGACGCGACGGTGAGCGAAGGAATCAAGCTGGCGCTGAAGGCGCTGGCGAAGTAGGGCGCCGAACCTGCTCAGGGATGGATCTTCTCGCCCTTGGCGAGCATTTCCACGAACTGCGCGATGCGCCGCGCCCGCGTCTCGGGCTTCTTCGCGCCCTGCGTGCGGAACAGCACCGCGTAGCGGTTGCGCGCATCGAGCGTGGCGAAGAACTTCGCGGCTTTCCTGTTCGCATCAAGCGCAACCTGCAGGTCGGGCGGCACTGTCGCCACGCTCGCGGCTTCGTAGGCCGCGTCCCAGCGGCCGTCGGCCCTCGCGCGTTCGATCTCGGCCAGCCCGGCCGGCTGCATGCGGCCTTCCTCGATGAGCTTCAGAACCTTCGCGCGGTTGATCTGCGACCAGATGCTGCGCTTCGTGCGCGGCGTGAAGCGCTGCAGGAAATACTGATCGCCGTCGCTTTTGCGCTGGCCGTCGATCCAGCCCCAGCACAGCGCTTCCTCGAGCGCGGCCGGATGGTCGATGGAGGCGATGCCGCTGCCCTTCTTCGCCATGCGCAGCCACACGCCGGCGGCGGTGCCGTGGTGGCTCTTGAGCCAGCGCGTCCACGACGCGGCGTTGCTGCATTCGATCGGCGTGTCGTGCGGAACGCGTTCCGTGCTCATGGCACCCACCAGTAGCGCAGCGCGTGGAAATAGATCGGTGCCGCGAAGACCACCGAGTCGAGACGGTCGAGCATGCCGCCGTGGCCCTCGATCATCGAGCCCCAGTCCTTCACGCCGCGGTCGCGCTTGATGGCCGACATCACGAGGCCGCCGAAGAAGCCCATGAGGCAGATGGCGAGCGCCATCAGCGCCGCCTGCCACGGGTTGAACGGCGTGGCCCAGTAGAGCGCCGCGCCCAGCGCGGTGGCGCTCGCCACGCCGCCGACCAGGCCTTCCCAGGTCTTGGAGGGCGACAGTTCGGGCGCCACCTTGCGCCTGCCGAAGAGCTTGCCCCATACGTACTGCAGCACGTCGCTGCCCTGCACCACGATCACGAGGAACGCGATCAGCAGCAGGTTGCGGCCCTCGAAGCCCGGAATCTGCAGCGTGAGCAGCGCGGGTACGTGGCTGATGCAGAACACGCACACCATCAGCCCCCACTGGATCTTCGAGGTGCGCTCCAGGAAGCGCTGCGTGTCGCCGCCCATTGCCGCAAGAATGGGCAGGAGCAGGAAGGCATAGACCGGGATGTAGATCGAATACAGCCCGTACCACTCGATCCAGATCAGGAAGTACTGGCCCGGCAGCGCGACAAAGAAGGCCAGCGCGATCGCCCCGTGGTCGCCGCGCCGCGTGTAGGCCAGGCTGATGAATTCCCGCAGCGCATAGAACGAGATCAAATAGAACAGCACGATCACGCCGCCCTTGCCGAAGGCGAAGGCCAGGCCGATCACCGCGACCATCACCCACCATGCATTGACGCGCGAGTTGAGGTTGTCGATCACCGAATGCGGCTGGCCGAGCGCCACGCGCCACTTGAGCAGCGCGCCGATGGACGAGGCGAGGATCAGCACGCCGGCCACGCCGCCGAACAATTGCAGCGTGGTCTGGGTGGAAGCGGAGATGTTCATGGCGTCGTTGCTGCTTTTTCTTGTTCCGGCACGCGGTCGTATTCGGGCCGCAGGTCGAGCATCGCGGCGCGTGCGCGCGCGAGGAACGCGGCTTTTTCTTCGCCCTCGGCCAGCGTGATCGGCGCGCCGTAGCGCACCGTGCAGGCCAGCGGAATCGGCACCAGCGTGCCCTTGGGCAGCACGCGCTTCAAGTTCTCGATCCACACCGGCACCAGCCGCACGTTGGGGCAGGCGCGCGCCAGGTGGAAGAGGCCGCTCTTGAGCGGCAGGAGGATCTCGTCGCCGGTGTTGCGCGTGCCTTCGGGGAACATGATGAGCGAGTCGCCGCCGTCCAGCGCTTCCTTCATCTGTTCGACCGGGTTGCTGCCCTGGCCCGAGCCGTCGCGCCGGATCATCAGCGCGTTGAACACGTCCTTTCCGATGAAGTTGCGCAATTTCGACGCCTCCCAATAGTCCTGCCCCGCCACCGGCCGCGTGAGCCCGCGCAGGTCGGGCGGCAAGGTGGCCCACAGCAGCACGAAGTCGCCGTGGCTCGTGTGGTTGGCGAAGTACAGCGTCTGCTCGGCCTTCGGCGTGGTGCCGCTCCAGATGGCGCGCACGCCGGTCAGGAGGCCGGCCGCGCCGATGATCAGCTGGCCTGCCACCATGGCGAGCCCGCGCCGCAG
This sequence comes from Variovorax paradoxus, assembly GCF_018614875.1. GTDB lineage: Bacteria > Pseudomonadota > Gammaproteobacteria > Burkholderiales > Burkholderiaceae_C > Variovorax > Variovorax paradoxus_I. The sequence goes on from NZ_JAGGNW010000010.1 coordinate 280,829, forward strand.
CACGGTGCTTTCGGACTTGTCGTTGTTGTTTTTGTCGTCGTCGGTCAAGACATGTCCTGTGTCATCAATGCAAGGAGGAACACGGCGCTCTGGCAGGCCACCACGATGGCGTGGCGCTGCATGAGCTGGCGGGTGCCCTGCACGCGATCGTCGAGCGGCCGCGTGGTGTGGTGCGCCGGCGGTGGCTCGCGCAGCCCGAGCGAAGAGAGCGCGTGGTCGAGCGCATCGAGCGAGGCGACGGTGTTGCGCGCGAGGCCGTCGAACATTGCCTCGTCGAAGCGCAGCCGGAACGCGAAGTAGCGCTCCAGCGCGCCCAGGATCACGACCGCGCCGAAGCTCAGGGCGGCCGTGGTCGAGAGCGAGCGCAGCGTCAGCGCGAGCACCAGCGCCGAGATGCAGGTGAGCGCGAAGCCCCAGAGGGCCAGCAGCGTGATGGCGCGCAGCAGGCCCGCCAGCGCGGCGCAGGTGGTTCGTTCGTTGTCATCGGTCATGGGGCGGCACCTCCGGCAAAGGCTTGAATGGCTCCAGCGACACCCACCACGCACTCCGCAGCACGATCTGCGGCCGCGCGCGGCGCACCGTGTCTTCGGCCTGGGCGACGCCACCGGCCGCGCCGTATCGGCCCAGCCAGGCGATCACCGCCGCCGCGCTGCGCGAGAAGCCGAGCGCGCAGCAGACCCACACTGTCGCACCGTGGGCATTCCGGCGCTGGCCTTCGATGACGGCCGCCGCACGCTGCAGGCGCACGGTCGGCGGCACGGTCAGGTCGAGGATCGGCACGCAGCGCGCATGCGGCACGCCCGCCGGCATCTGCAGCTCGGCGCACAGGCTCACGAGCCGGGGCCGGCCGGCGGCGATCCATTCGGCCCGCGTGGGCCGGCGCCCGAGCAGCAGGCCCGGCACCACTTCGACGAAAGCCGGCAGCCTGCGCGTCCAGAGCCATGCGTTGACGGCTGCGCCGAGGCGATAGGGCAGAAGCATCCAGCGCGCCGCCCAGCCCATACGGCCCCGGCCATCCATCTGGAAGCCGCGGGCGCCGAAGCCGACATAGTTGAGCGCCACCAGCGCCAGCGAGGCCGAGGGCCACGCGAGCCACAGCGCGATGCCTCCCAGCTGCACGGCCGCCGCGAGGAGGAGCACCGCGCCAATGGCGTAGAAGCCTGCGAGCTTCCAGCGCTGCGCATCGCGCGTGCATTGCCAGGCGCGCGGCATCGAAACCGTGCGCTCCAGCGGCCACAACCAGACGCAGAAGAGCCCGAGCAGCGCGCCGGTGGGAATGTCGATGAAGTGATGCTGCCAGGTCGTGAGCACCGAGGCGCAGATGGCAAACGCCCACACATGCAGCACCAGCCTTGCCCATGTGGCGCGCAGGAACTGCCGATACCAATCCCAGAGGATCACCGCCAGCGCGATGTGCAGCGAAGGCGCCTGGTTGTAGGGCTGGTCGAAGCCGCGCAAGGCGTTGAACAGCAAGGCCGGTGCGCCCTCGACCGCCGGCTGCCCGAAGCTGAAATGCAGCGGCCAGATGACGAAGCAGGTGCAGGCGATGAGCGTCGCGCTCACCAGCCGCAGCGCATGCCGGTCGAGCGTGTGCCTGCTGCGCGCAAGGAACAGCGAGAGCGCATAGAAGACGTTGATCGTCCAGTACGGAAAGATCGTCCAGGCCCAGAAGGGCAACTGCCGCTCCCACTCGAAGGCGATCGAGGGCACCTGCGCGCGCGTGGTGGCCCACCAGTTGGCAAGCCCGTAGGTCGCATAGAACAGCGGCCCCAGGAACACCAGCCACGCCGCCGCACGCTTCCATGGCCGTTGTGCCAGCCGGTGTTTCATTTGGCGCGATGCCCGGAGCTCACCCGACTCTCACCGCGAGCGAGACGGTGAAGATGCCCCACTCGTCGATGCGCTGGTCGATCTTGCGGAAGCCTGCTTCCTCCACCAGCTGGTCCATCTCGGCCTGCGTGCGGCGGCGCATCACCCAGGCTTCGCCCTGGCGGTGGCTGGTGAGCGCGCGCGCGATCATTTCGAGCTGCGGATGCCAGGGCTGGCCGGTGTAGACCAGGTAGCCGCGGTCTTCCACCGCATCGCCCACGCCCGCCAGCGAACGCCGCACCATGTCGTTGTCGGGGAACAGCTCGTAGAGGCCCGACACCACCGCGAGCGTGGGGCGCGGCGTCACGGTGGCCAGGCTGATGCGGTCGAAGGCGTCGGCCTGCACGAACTGCGCCACGTCTTCGAGGCCCTTCTCGGCAATGAGCGCGCGGCCGTCGCGCACGTTGATGTCGCTGTAGTCGCGCAGCAGGATCGAGCCGGCCTTGACGGGGCTCGCGAGCACCGCGTCGAGCACATAGCGGCCATGGCCAGCCGCGATGTCCATCACGCGCACCTCGCGGTGCATTTCTGCCAGGCGTTCCATGGCGATGCGGATCAGCTCCTCGACATGGATCTTGCGCTGCCGGATGCCGCGCCAGCCGATCGAATCCAGGTAGGTCCGGTCGATGGAGCGGCCCAGCGCGCCCTTGCCTTGCGGCTCGTTGCGGTAGACGTAGTCGAGCGTGCTGCCCGAATCGAAGCCGGTGTCGTGCCCGAGCTTCACGCCGCGCGAGAGCGTGCCGCCCAGGCGCAGGCCGGCCCGCGTGAGCCCCCAGTAGGCGCCGCGCGGCGAGAGCGGCGCCAGCGGCTCGGCCAGTGCGCGCGACTCGTCGGCGGTGTTGCCGCTCAGGTGCGCGGCGCGCAGGTCGACCGGCACCGGCGGCTGGTCGAACAGCTGCAGGACGAACTCGCGGATGGCCTGCACCGCCGGCGCACGGTCCTTCTCGCCCAATGTGTCGTGGAAGAAACCCGGCAGCTCCAGCTTGGTTTTCACCGCGCTGCCCAGCCGCTCGAAGAACTGGTGCTGCGGCTTGTGATGCACCACCCAGTCCGCGCCCGAGATCAGCAACTGCACCGGCAGCGTGATCGCGTTGGCATCGGCCACCACGCGGTCGGCGGCTTCGTAGAGGCCCAGCAGGATGTTCACCGCGATGGGCCGCGAGATCAGCGGATCGCTCTCGTAGCTCGCAATGCGCTCGGGGTCATGCGTGAGGAACTTCGCCTTCACATAGCTGTTGACGAAGAACAGGCCGCGCAGCTTGTGCATCAGTCCCAGCCCCGCGCGCGCGAACGGCACGTAGAGCTTCACCTTGAAGGCCGGCGAGGCCAGCGTCAGCCCGCGCACCTTGGGAGCGTAGTCGTGCGCCCAGGTCGAGACCAGCACGGCGCCCACGCTCTGTGCGATCACATGGATGTCGTGCTCCGCCACGCCGTGCGCGCTGCCGATGTGCTGGACGAAGGTCTGCACGTCGCGCACCGACGTGGCAAAGCTCGGGCTGTAGCCGCGCTGGCCCGGCGAGCGTCCGTGGCCGCGGGCGTCCCATGCGAAGAAGTCGAAGTCGGGCAGGTCGAGCTCGTCGACCAGGTGCGCCATGCGCGCGCCGTGCTCATGGCCGCGATGGAACAGCACGATGGCGCCGCGGCGCGTGGCGCCGGTGGCCGGCCAGTGGCGGTAGAAGAGCGATTCGCCGTCGTGCGTGCGGAACTGGCGCTCTTGCGGAATGCGTGGGTGGGTGTTGTTGTTGGTCATCGGGTCCCTGTCGCTGTTTCTCTTTGTTTGTCGTGTGCGGGTTTGTCGGCTTCAGCCAGCGCGCGGCGGACGCGGTTGACCACCGTCCAGGCCACGAGCATCGCGGCAAGGGGCATCAGCCACGCCGCCCAGCTCGGCAGCGGCCAGCCCAGCGCCACATAGAGGCCGAGCGCGCCGAATACAAAAGCGCGGTCGCTCTTGCCGAGCGGGCCGTCGTAGCGGCGCGAGGCACCCACCGTGGGGCCCAGCGCGCCCGCGAATTCGCTCAGCCCCGCCAGCACGATCACCGTGCCGACCCAGAACGGGCTGAACGGCTGCACCAGTGCGAACGGCAGGTACAGCGCTGCGTCGGACACCACATCGGTCAGTTCGTTGAGGAAGGCGCCCAGCTTGCTCTGCTGGCTATGCTCGCGCGCCAGCATGCCGTCGACGGCGTTGAACGCCATGCGCACGAACATCCACGCCGGGATGAGCCCGAAGGCGGCCAGCGAGGGTGCCGCAAAGAAAAGCCAGAGCCCGAGGGCGACCGACACCACGCATGCGGCCAAGGTGACCTGGTTGGCGGTGACGCCCATGGCATGCAGGCGCACCACCACCGGCCGCAGCAGCGCCTGGAACCGCGGCTTCAGTTCGTAGATCGACACCTTGGCTTCCCCTCGTTTGTTTGTTATATGGCCGGAGCATTCTGCCAGTGAAGAATGGCCCCCACGCTCGGCACTTCGTGTCCTCGCTGCCCCCCGAGGGGGCCGCTCGCTTGCTTGGGGCGGCCCGGCGCGGCGCTCGGCACTAAACTCGCAGCTGAAGACCCCCTCCCATGACCATCCAGACCGACGACTTCGCGCCCGCTCCCCCACGCGTGGTGTCCGCCGCCCCCGCTTCGCCCCAGGAAGAGGCCATCGAGCGGGCGCTGCGCCCCAAGCTGCTCGACGAATACGTCGGCCAGGCCAAGGTGCGCGAGCAGCTCGAGATCTTCATCGGCGCGGCGCGCAAGCGCAAGGAAGCGCTCGACCACGTGTTGCTGTTCGGCCCGCCCGGCCTCGGCAAGACCACGCTGTCGCACATCATCGCGGCCGAGCTGGGCGTCAACCTGCGCCAGACCTCCGGCCCCGTGCTCGAAAAGCCCAAGGACCTGGCGGCGCTGCTGACCAACCTGGAGCCGAACGATGTGCTCTTCATCGACGAGATCCACCGCCTGAGCCCGGTCGTCGAAGAAATTCTGTACCCCGCGCTGGAGGACTACCAGATCGACATCATGATCGGCGAGGGCCCCGCGGCGCGCAGCATCAAGCTTGACCTGCAGCCCTTCACGCTGGTGGGCGCCACCACCCGCGCCGGCATGCTGACCAACCCGCTGCGCGACCGCTTCGGCATCGTCGCGCGGCTGGAGTTCTACACGCCCGAGGAGCTGGCGCTGATCGTGACCCGCAGTGCCCGCCTGCTCAAGGTGGACACCGACGCGGCCGGCGGCTTCGAGATCGCCCGCCGTTCGCGCGGCACGCCCCGCATTGCCAACCGCCTGCTGCGCCGCGTGCGCGACTACGCCGAGGTGAAGGGCGACGGCCGCATCACCGAAGACATCGCGCACAAGGCGCTCGCCATGCTCGACGTCGATCCGCAGGGCTTCGACCTGATGGACCGCAAGCTGCTCGAAGCCGTGATCCATCGCTTCGACGGCGGTCCGGTGGGCCTGGACAACGTGGCGGCCAGCATCGGCGAGGAGCGCGACACCATCGAAGACGTGATCGAGCCCTACCTGATCCAGCAGGGCTACCTGCAGCGCACCCCGCGCGGGCGCATCGCCACGCTGGCGGCCTACCGTCACCTGGGCGTGACGCCGCCTTCGAGCCGTTCCGACGGACAAGACCTCTTTGGAATCTGAAGACGTATGCATACCCATGACCTGAGTGCCTGGCAGCACGACCATCATTTCGGCGCAGGCAACGAATCGGCCGAGCGCAGCACCCGCCTCGTGATGTGGATCACCGTCGCCGCGATGGTGGTCGAGATCGGCGCCGGCTGGTGGTTCAACTCGATGGCGCTGCTGGCCGACGGCTGGCACATGAGCTCGCACGCGCTGGCCATCGGCCTGAGCGCCTTCGCCTATGCGGCGGCGCGGCGCTACGCGCGCGATCCGCGCTTTGCCTTCGGCACCTGGAAGATCGAGGTGCTGGGCGGCTTCGCGAGCGCGCTGATGCTGCTCGGCGTCGCGGCGCTGATGGTGGTGGGCTCCGTCGAGCGGCTTTTCTCGCCGTCGGCCATCCACTACCGCGAAGCCGTGGCGGTGGCGGTGCTCGGGCTGGTGGTCAACCTGGTCTGCGCGCGGCTGCTGGGCTCGGCGCACCATCACGGGCATGGGCACGACCATGGCCATGCGCACCATGACCACGACCATGGCCATGCGCACGGCCATGACCTGAACCTGCGTTCCGCCTACCTGCACGTGGTGGCCGATGCCGCCACCTCGGTGCTGGCCATCGCGGCGCTTCTGGGCGGCTGGTTCTTCGGCTGGGCCTGGCTCGATCCGGCAATGGGCATCGTCGGCGCGGCGCTGGTGGCTGTGTGGGCCAAGGGCCTGCTCAAGGAAACCGGCAGGGTGCTGCTCGACCGCGAGATGGACCATCCGGTCACGGCCGAGATCCGCGAAGGCGTGGAAACCGCCCTGGCCGAATCGGAAACGCGCGTCGCCGACCTGCACGTCTGGCGCGTGGGCCGCGAAGCCTATGCCTGCGCGCTCACGGTGGTGACGCATTCCCCCACGCTCACGGCCGACGAGGTGCGCGCCTGCTTCTCGATGCACGAGGAAATCCGCCACTCGACAGTGGAAATCCAACGCTGTTGAGGACGCCCGCCGAAGCGCGGCCTTCGGCGTCACCGAAATGTCACGGGATCGCCATCGTGCGGTCACGCGCGGATGGGAGCCTACCCCTCCATGCAACGCGACGATGCTTTCCTGCGCGCATGGCGCGACACCGCGACCCGGGCCCCTGATCCGGAGGACGACGATCTCGCGCGCCCGCCGCTGCGCTATCGCACCCTCTGGATCTCCGACCTGCACCTGGGTACGCCCGGCTGCCAGGCGCGCGCGCTGCTCGACTTCCTCAAGCACACCGAGTGCGAGACCCTGTTCCTGGTCGGCGACATCATCGATGGCTGGCAGCTCAAGCGCCACTGGTACTGGCCGCAGGCGCACAACGACGTGATCCAGAAGCTGCTGCGCAAGGCGCGCAAGGGCACGCGCGTGATCTTCATCCCGGGCAACCACGACGAGTTCGCGCGCAAGTACCTGAACCACAACTTCGGCGGCATCGATGTGGCCGAGGAATGGATCCACGAGACCGCCGACGGCCGCAAGCTCTGGATCATCCACGGCGACCTGTTCGACGGCGTGATCCAGTGCGCCAAGTGGCTCGCGCATGTGGGCGATTCGCTCTACGAATTCACGCTCAAGCTCAACCGCCACCTCAACTCGCTGCGCGCGCGCATGGGGCTGCCGTACTGGTCGCTTTCCAAGTACCTCAAGGGCAAGGTGAAGCGCGCCGTGAGCTACGTGGGCGACTTCGAGAGCGCCGTGGCGCGCGAGGCCCGCAAGCGCGGCGTGCAGGGCGTGGTCTGCGGCCACATCCACCATGCCGAGATGCGCGACATCGACGGCATCCTCTATTGCAACGACGGCGACTGGGTCGAGAGCCTGACGGCGCTGGCCGAGCATGCCGACGGCACGCTGGAGATCATCGACTGGGCGCAGCACATGCCGGTGCCGGCGAAAGCGGGCGCTCAGAGCCAGCCCGTGGCGGCCTGAACCGGCATTGCCTCAGCGCCGCATCGTGTCGCGCTGCGTCAGGGGCGGGCTGTCGTTGCCCCATGACCCGCGAACGAAGGTGAGCACCGCGGCCACCTCGGCCGCATCGAGCACCTGCCCGAACGGCGGCATGCCGTAGGGCCGCGGATTGCCCGCGGTGGCGGGCAGGTAGCCGCCGTGTGCAATCACCTGGATCAGGTTCGTGGTCTGCGCCATGTTCACGGCGCGGTTGCCCGCCAGCGGCGGAAAGGCGCCGGGTGCGCCCTGGCCCTGGTCGCCGTGGCAATAGGCGCATTGCTGGTCGTAGATTTTTGCGCCGCGGGCCATGGTGCCGGCATCGCGGCGCGCGGGTGCAGCAGCGGCGGCGCGCGCGGGTGGCGCAGGTTGCTGCGCCGGAGCGCCGGGCAGGTCTTTGAGATAGCTGGCCATCGCGGCCAGGTCGGCCTCGCTCAGGTACTGCGTGCTGCGGAAGACGACGTCGGCCATCGGCCCCATGACCGAACCGCGCGGTGCGACGCCGCTCTTGAGCAGCGCCACCACGTCGGCCTTGGGCCAGTCGGCCACGCCGGCTTCGTGCGGGTCGGCAAGCGATGGCGCATACCAGTTCTCCACTGCGATCAGCCCGCCCGAGAGGCCCAGCTTCGCCTGCGTGGCGCCGAGCGAATCGCGGCTGCCGTGGCAGGCGATGCAATGGCCCAGCCCGCCGACCAGGTAGGCGCCGCGGTTCCATTCGGCCGGCTTGCCGGGGTTGGCCACGAACGCCTCGGGCTTGAAGGAGAGCGCGCGCCAGACCGCCAGCGCGGCCTGCGTGCCGTAGGGAAAACGCAGCCGATGCGCCAGGTTGGGCGCCGGCGCGGGTGGCACGCTGCGCAGGTAGGCGTAGATCGCATCCGAGTCTTCGCGCGTCACCTGCGTGAAGTTCGGATACGGGAACGCGGGATACAGCAGGCGCCCATCCTTGCTGCGGCCGTTGTGCATCGCGCGCCAGAAGTGCGCGCTGCTCCAACTGCCGATGCCCGTTCGAACGTCAGGCGTGAGATTGCTCGAATACACAGTGCCGAAGGGCGTCTCGATCGGCAGCCCGCCGGCATAGGGCTGGCCGCCGCGCGTGGTGTGGCAGCCGGCGCAGTTGCCGGCCAGCGCAAGGTAGCGCCCGCGTTCGACCTGCTGCGGCGTGGCGTCGAAGGCTTCGGCCTGTTCCGGCAGCGGGTCTTCGCCGCGCAGGTTCAATGCGACGATGCCGCCCGCCGCGGCGCCCAGCAGCAGCACCAGAACCAGCAGCGTCCAGCCGAGGTGTCGCATCTTCATCGGCGCCTCACTTCGGCATGCCGCCGCAGGGCATCGGCAGGGCGGCGGGCAGCGACAGGGCGGGCTTCGGATCGGCCGGCATCGGCTGCATCGCGAGCCAGCTGGCCACGGCGTTGATGTCCGCCGTGGTCATGCGGCGGCCGATGTCGGCCATGCAGTCGGGCGCCAGCGCATGCCGCTCGCTGGTGAGCCAGGCACCGAGTTGCGAAGACACATAGAGACGGGGCAGGCCGAGCAGCCCCGGGATCGCCGGCTGCACGCCGGTGAGCGCGGCGCCGTGGCATTGCACGCAGGCCGGAATGCGACGTGCCGCGTCGCCCTCGAGCGCCAGCTGGCGGCCGCGCGCCAGCTGCGCGGGTGGCGCGTCGCTCATGGGCGAGACGGGCGGGTAGGGCAGGTCCAGGCCCGCGAAGTACTCGGCCATCTCCATCAGGTAGGCGTCGGACAGGTGCTGCACCATGTAGCTCATGTCGGCGTTGAAGCGTCGACCGTCGCGAAAGCTCCGCAGCTGGTTGAACAGATAGCCCGCGGGCTTGCCGGAGAGGCGCGGGAAATAGCCGGCGTTGTTGCTGGCGCCTTCGCGCCCGTGGCAGGCAATGCAGGCGGCCACGCGCTGCTCGATGCCGTTGGCGGAGGACGCGGCCGGTGCGGCAGGCGTCGCCGCCATGGCGAAGATGGCGTGGCCGAGCAGCAGCGTCAGCAGCGATGCGATTCCGGCGAACCGGCGCGCGGCCTTCTTCCTCATGTGCCGGCCGCGAAGTGCGCCAGCGCCAGCAGCCCCGCAACGAGCAGCAGCACCGCGGCCAGCGCGACGCCGACGAGCGGCAGCAGCCCGAGCTGTGCGGTGCGCCGGTCGGCATCCGCGCGGCGGCCGCCCAGCCCGATGAAACTCCAGAGAACGGCGCGTACTGCGCGCATGAGATTGGACATGCGCCGACTGTGCCGCAAGCGCAGTCAAAAAAACAGATGCAGATCCGAGCCAAATCACCGGCGCAGATAGAGTCCCCTTCAATGGAAACTGCCCTGCAATGAAGCGCTACGAAGCCCTTGCCGCCGACATCGAGGCGTCGATCCGCCACGGCACGCTGAAGACCGGCGACCGCCTGCCCTCGGTGCGGCATACCGGCGCGAGCCGGGGCGTGAGCGCGTCCACCGTGTTCCAGGCGTACTACCTGCTGGAGGCGCGCGGGCTGGTGCGCGCGCGCGACCGCTCGGGCTATTACGTCACGGGCGGTGGGCTGCGCGATGCCCCGCCCGAGGCCAACCTCACCTCGCGCCCGGCGGACGGGCCGAAGTCGCTCGCCGTGAGCGACCACGTGTTCGACATCCTCGAGGCCAGCATGTCGCGCAAAGTGGTTCCCTTCGGCTCGGCGTTTCCGAGCCCGCTGCTGTTTCCGCTCGCGCGGCTGGGCCAGTTCATGGCCGCGAGCGCGAAGTCGCTCGACCCATGGAGCACCGTGGACGACCTCACGCCCGGCAGCGCGGCACTGCGCCGGCAGATCGCGCTGCGCTACCTGGGCGACGGCATGCAGGTGGCGGCCGACGAAATCGTCGTCACCAACGGCGCGCTGGAGGCGCTCAACCTGTGCCTCGCGGCGGTCACGCGCCCTGGCGATTCGGTGATCGTCGAATCGCCCACCTTCTATGCGGCCCTGCAGGCGCTGGAGCGCATGGGCCTGCGCGCGATCGAGGTGCCGACGCATCCCGGCGAAGGCATCGACCTGGCCGCGCTGGAGCTCGCCATTGCGGCCCACCAGCCCAAGGCCTGCTGGCTGATGACCACCTTCCAGAACCCGCTCGGCAGCCTGATGCCCGACGCGAAGAAGAAGGCCCTGGTGGAACTGCTCGCGCGGCATGCGCTGCCGCTGATCGAGGACGACGTGTACGCCGAGCTCTACTTCGGCGACCGGCGCCCGCCACCGGCCAAGGCCTTCGACACGCAGGGGCTCGTGCTGCACTGCTCGTCATTCTCGAAATGCCTCGCGCCGGGCTACCGCATCGGATGGACGGCGGCCGGGCGCTTCGCGCGCGCCGTGGCGCGGCTGAAGCTGACGACCACGCTCAGCACCTCGGTGCCCGCGCAACTCGCGCTGGCCTGCTATCTGGAAAAAGGCGGCCTCGACAAGCACCTGCGCAAGCTGCGCCAGGCCCTTGCCGTGCAGCAGGCAAGTTTCGCGCAGGCGGTGGGCCACTACTTTCCCGCGGGCACACGCGCCACGCGGCCGCTGGGCGGCTACTTCCTGTGGGTCGAGCTGCCGACGCACGTCGATGCGCTCGAGATCCATCGCAAGGCGCTGGAATTCGGCATCAGCGTGGCGCCGGGGCCGATCTTTTCGGCCACGCGCGGCTTCGCGCATTGCCTGCGTCTGAACTATGGGCATGCCTGGAACGCGCAGAGCGAAAAGGCGATGCTGACCCTGGGGCAGTTGGTGGCAGCGGCAGCAGCAGACAGCCCGCCGCGCGAGAAAATCGTTTCGTGACCTTCGATCTTTTCTCCGATGCCCCCGACGCCGCGTTGCCGCGCGGCAAGGAGGCGATCGGGCCCGGCGCATTCGTCCTGCGCGGATTCGCGCTGCCCTTTGTCGACGAACTGCTGTCCGGGCTGCACGAGGTCGAGCAGCGCGCCGCGTTCCGCCATCTGGTCACCCCCGGCGGCCTCACGATGTCGGTCGCGATGACCAATTGCGGTCGGCTCGGCTGGATCTCGGACCGGCGCGGCTATCGCTATGGCGAACACGATCCCGAAACGGGTCTGCCCTGGCCGGCGATGCCGGCGGCTTTCGCGCGCCTGGCGCAGGCGTCGGCCGCCGAGGCGGGTTTCGACGGCTTCCAGCCCGATGCCTGCCTGGTGAATCGCTACGAACCCGGAACGCGCCTGTCGCTGCACCAGGACAAGGACGAGCGCGATTACGGCGCGCCCATCGTCTCGGTGTCGCTCGGCATGCCGGCGACGTTCCTCTTCGGCGGCCTCGCGCGCAGCGACAGGGCCGCGCGCATTCCGCTGGTGCACGGCGACGTGGTGGTGTGGGGCGGGCCGGATCGGCTGCGCTACCACGGTGTGCTGCCGCTGGAGGACCGGCCGCATGCGCTGCTGGGCAGCCGGCGCATCAATCTGACTTTTCGCAAAGCGGGATGAAGCGGCCGCTCAAGTCAAACTGATGACTTGTTCCTTTTTTCTGTGCACAACTCTGTGGGTTGTCTGAGGACCGGGGTCGCCGGAGCCAGCATTGACGGGGGTTGGGACTAGGTTGCCTGCGGAATGGGCAGGGGCGGAGCGGTGGAAAAACGCGGGGCGCCTGGAACGGATGTCTCGAAAAAGCGAGCCGAATTCGTGACATACATCACGCTTGAGCGAAAGGACTCGATTTCATGGGAGCCCCCCAAGGATCTGTCGGAAAGCACTGCGCGCCGCTCCCGTCCACCGCGGAAGAGACTATTTCGCAGGCGAGAAAGAGGTTGGTGCCAAGAACGAGTTGTCCATCTTCGCAACAATCGGTCCGGCTGCCTCGCTCGCCTTTCTGACCTCGACCCATTCGGGATCGACGACGAACTTGCCCCATTTGGCCTCACGATCGGCCAGGCTCTCCCAGAGAAGCATGTAGGTCAGCGCGTTGCTGTCAGGTCCGACTGCAGTCGTCCAATATCCGAGCTGACGAATTCCCAGCCGATTCCAGATGCCCACGGTGTGATCCCGAAATCTGGCAAGAACCTCGGGTAGCCGGCCAGGCATTGCGGTATAGACGCGTAGTTCGTAGATCATCGACCTCAGTCCTGAAAAGATTGTTGCGAGTTGACGGGGTGGCGGCGTGACCGCCAAGCACACATTGTGCTGCCAGAGGTCCATCCGCCGTCAAAGGAGATGGTCTGCCCATGCGAAAGCCGCGCTCGCCTCAATAAAGAATCTGGGCCAACGGCAGCAAGGCTGCGCATGAACTGACGGAACAGGGTCGCGCAGCAGCAAATGTCGCTCGCCTGGCGGCGTGAAGGCGCGGCTACTGGTGCATGGCTGCACAATGCCTCGGAAGCACCCCGACTGATGCGGGAGCAAGCGCAATGAAAAAAGCCCCAAGTAGTTGATTTACTTAGGGCTTTTTAAGCTTCAGCGAGCGATCGCGGAAGCAGTGTTGGTGGCTCTTCACGGACTCGAACCGCGGACCTGTGGATTATGATTCCATCGCTCTAACCGACTGAGCTAAAGAGCCGTTCGGCACAGTTTTGTGCCGAGCCCAAAATTATAGCGCACGCCGCGGGCCCCGAATCAAGCCCGGCGCACCGGATGCGGTGTCTTTTTGCGAAGGCCAACCCCGAAGCCGCCCGCCGTCCGTACAACCCCGGGTGAAAATCCGCCGATGTCTGCGCTGCCCCGCGCCCCTTCCGCCAAAGCCGCCACCGAGCGCGACGCCATGCCCGACGACCAGTTGATGCTGGCCTATGCGCGCGGCGACGGCGCGGCGTTCGATGTGCTCTATGCGCGCCACGAGGGCGGGCTGTTCCGCTTCGTCAAGCGGTTGCTGGGCACCCGGCTGGCCGCGCAGGCGGACGAGGTGTTCCAGGACACCTGGGTTCGCATCATCTCCGCGCGCGACAGTTTCTCACCGCAGGGCGCCGCCTGGCGCACCTGGGCCTTCACGATCGCGCACAACCTGGCGATGGACCGGCTGCGCGTGAGCGGGCGCGAGGTGGCGCTCGATAGCGCCCATCCGGACGATGGCGACGACGCCGTTCCCGCGCTCGATCGCGGCGTGCGCGGCGCGGTGGATGCCGCGGCGCATCCCTCGGCAGAGGAACTCGCGTTCTGGCGCGCCGCCGGCCGCCGCCTGCTTGCCTGCCTCGACGAGTTGCCGCCCGAGCAGCGCGCCGCGTTCCTGCTGCACCATGAAGACGGATTGACCGTCGAAGCGCTCGCGGCCAGCCTGGAGATCGGCTTCGAGACCGTGCGCAGCCGCCTGCGCTATGGGCTGCAGAAGCTGCGCGGCTGCATGGAACGCTACCTGTCGGTTCTGGAGCAGCGCGCATGACCAGCATCGGCAGCGACAACGACACCCCGGGTTTCGATGGCGACGGCGGCGAAGACGCCACGCTGCACGATCCCGCACTGCGCCGCGCGCTGGACCATGCGCCGGACAGCAGCGCGGTGCCCGACCCGCGTACCCGCGACGCCATCAGGAAGATGGCGCACAACCTCGCATCCGCTCCCGCGGCAACGTCGGCAACCGAAGGCACGGTGGCCGCATCGTGGTGGCGCCGGCTGTTCGGCGGAGGCGGCAGGGCAACGGGTGCCCGCATGCCGTGGAACGCGGCCTTTGCGACCGTGCTCCTGGCCACCTTCGTGACCGTGCTCTGGCATCGCGAACCGGTGCCCGATGCGCGGCTGGACGGGGAAGCGGGGGGCGCCTCCGCGCCTGCCACTGCTCCTGAGACGGCTCCGCCTGCGGCCGCGGCAACAGCCCCATCTCCAGCACCGGCACCGGCACCGCCGCAGCCGCAGCCGCAGCCGCAGGCCGAAGCGACGCGAGACGCGCTGAGCGAAGAAGCGGTCCGACGCAGGGACGACGCAGTGCGCCGTCCCGCATCGCCGCCCTCCGGCAAGCAGGCTGCTGCGCCAGCGCCCCAGCCCCGGATCGAGCCAGCAGCGCCGGAGCCACGGCCCTTGCAGCCGCCGCTCCCTGCGCCAGCGCCGCCAGCGGCAGTGATCGCGCCGGCTCCGCCTCCTTCGGCCATGGCGCCAGCGCCCCCGCCCGCGACCCGCGAGGCAGCCGACAGCGCTTCTGCTTCTTCTTCAGCCTTGTCGGCAGCGCAGCGCAGCGCCAATGCCGAGGCTTCCGGTGCCTTGCGCTCAGCCGCCCCTGCTCCGCGGGCGGCCGTGGTTACCGGCAAAGCCGCGCCAAGTCCGGCGGAAGGTGCGTCGACGTTCTCGGCGCTCGACCAGTGGACGTCGTTGAACACGACGCGCCCCGGGCAAAGCGTGCGCCATGCGCGCGGCGACACCGAGGGGCTGGCCGCGCTGGTGAACACGCTGGCCCGTTCGGCCACTGCGCCTGGCGCCGAGCTGGCCGCGCCGGTCGGGGCGCGGCTGGAGCTCTACCGCGGCGCCACCTTGCTCGCGGTGCTCGAGATCGCGGGCGACCAGGTGCGCTGGACGCCGCAGGGTACGGCAGCAGGGGGCGCGTCGGTCGGCACGCCGCCGGCAACGGCGCTGGCCGAGTTGAGGGCGCTGCTCGCGCGCCAGTAGCGCAACAAGCGGCCCGCGCAGGCCGTTCGCGCGTCGCTTGTTCAGGCGTTCTTGAAGTCGGGCTGGCGCTTGGCGAGGAAGGCGTCCATGCCTTCCTTCTGGTCGGCCGTGGCAAACAGCGCATGGAACAGCCGGCGCTCGAACATCACACCGTCGGAGAGACCGCTCTCGAAAGCCCGGTTGACCGATTCCTTGGCCGCCATCACCGCGATCTGCGAGTAGCCCGCGATGACCAGCGCGGCGCCGAGTGCTTCGTCGGCGAGTTTTTCATACGGCACCACGCGGCTCACGAGGCCCGCGCGCTCGGCTTCGGAGGCGTCCATCATGCGGGCGGTGAGTGCCATGTCCATGGCCTTGCTCTTGCCCACCGCGCGCGGCAGGCGCTGCGTGCCGCCGGCGCCGGGGATCACGCCGATCTTGATTTCGGGCTGGCCGAACTTGGCGTTGTCGGCCGCGATGATGAAGTCGCACATCATCGCCAGCTCGCAGCCGCCGCCCAGCGCGAAGCCGCTCACGGCCGCGATCACCGGCTTGCGGATCGAGCGGATGGTTTCCCAGTTGCGCGTGATGTAGTCGCCCTTGTAGGTGTCGATGAAGCTGTACTTGGCCATCGCGGCAATGTCGGCGCCGGCGGCAAAGGCGCGCTCGCTGCCCGTCAAGATGATGCAGCCGATGGCGTCGTCGGCATCGAAGGCCTTGAGGGCCTGGCCCAGTTCGGTCATCAGCGCGTCGTTCAACGCATTGAGGGCCTTGGGCCGGTTGAGGGTGACGATGCCGACCTTGCCTGCTTCGGTCCGCACTTCGATGTTTTCGTAGCTCATGGGTGTCTCCGGGGGGAAAGGAAAAACGCGGTTCACTATACCCAGCATCCACGCCGGCACTCGGCCGGGCGCGCAACCGCCTCGGCGCGGTTCTGTATCGGCCCCCCGCGATGCGCAGTTCTAGATGAGAATCGATCTCATCTAGAATGCCGCCATGGAGTTCCAGATGCAAGAACATGCCGTATTGCTGCGGGCGTATGCCCGGGTCCAGGAGCGCTGCTCGCGAGCGATGGCCGAGCAGGCTGCCCGGATCGAGCGGCTCGAGGCGAAGGTCGTGCGGCTGCGCGGTGTACTGGTGGCGCGCGATTGCGCCATCGCCATCGTGCGCGAAGAGCTTGCGGCGCGCGCGGTCGCGGGCCGTGCGCTGCCGAAGTGCCTCGACGCGCTGCTGGCACCGGCCGCGAGCCGGCGCCGCGCCAGGCCGCCGCCCCACGATGCGCCGGCCGACCTGCGCGAGAAAGCCGTGCTGTGTGTCGGCCGCGAGGAAGAGGCCCCATCGCTCGCGCGGCAACTGGTGGAGATCGCCGGCGGCCGCTATCTGCACCACGACGGTGGCGACGATGCCGACGAGCTCGCACTCGAGGCAGGACTGCGCGCCGCCGATCTGGTCATCTGCCAGACCGGCTGCGTGAGCCACGGCGCCTACTGGCGCGTGCAAGACCATTGCCGGCGAACCGGCAAGCCCTGCGTGATGGTGGGCGAGCCCCAGCCGATCCGGTTCGTGCGGCAGCAGCCGGCAGCTACGGCCGCGGACGGCGGGCGCTAGCGAATCTTCAGCGCCGCTCGCCCGGCGTGAGCCAGGCCGCGGCCTTGGCCGCGTCGTGCAAGAACAGGCGCCAGGTGGTCGAACCCACCGGCAGCACCAGCGGCAGCCTCAGCAGCTTGCGATCGCGCGCCACCAGCGCGGTGCAGCGCGTGGCGTCACCGAGGTACAGCGCCAGGTCGTCGAGCTTGGCGATGCGCCAGGCCTGCGCGGGGCGTTGCTGTCCCTTGCGGCCCACGGCGGGAAGCTCGATGCCGATCCATTCGTCGTGGGCCGAGAAGCCTGCCTTTTCGGCCGCGCCGCCGCGCAGCACCACCTTGACCTGAACGCTTCCATTGACCTCGGCCACGCGCAAGCCCAGTGCCTGCGCCTGCTGCGACGGGTCCTCGAGCGCGGCCACGCCATGCGCGCGCAGCAGTTCCGCCAGCGGCAGTTCGTCGGTCGCATGCACCCACTGCGCGATTTCGGCCGCAAAGGAGCGGCCGCCCACGGCCTGCAGCGCCGCGGCCACGTCGGCTTCGCTGATCGGGCCGCCATCGCTTTGCGTCCACAGGTGGCGCATCACGTCGTCGAGCGTGCCCTTGCCTTCGTGGCGCAGCGTGAGGTCGAAGCACAGCGCCACCAGCGCGCCTTTGGTGTAGTAGCTGACGGTGCCGTTGGGCGTCTGCTCGTCCTGGCGGTAGTACTTGACCCATGCGTCGAAGCTTGCATCGGCCACCGACTGCACGAGCCGGCCCGGCGTCTGCATGACCTGGTTGAGGGTCTTGTTGAGCAGGCGCAGGTAGGCCGCATCGTCGATGCGGCCGGCGCGGCGCAGCAGCAGGTCGTCGAAGTAGCTGGTGAAGCCCTCGAAGAACCACAGCATGTGCGTGTAGTTCTCGCGGCTGTAGTCGTAGTGCGCGAATTCCGCCGGGCGCAGGCGCTTCACGTTCCAGGTGTGGAAGTACTCGTGGCTGATGAGGCCCATCAGCGTGGTGTAGCCCTCGGGCTGCTTTTTCACGTCGCGCTGCGGCAGGTCGCGCCGGTTGCAGATCAGCGCGGTGGAGTGCCGGTGTTCGAGCCCGCCGTAGCCGTCGTCCACCGCGTTGAGCATGAACACGTAGCGGTCGATCGGCAGCTTGGGTCCGCCGCGCTTGCCCGCCTTGTCGCCGTGCCAGAAGCGCATCTCGGCTTCGCAGATGGCCTGCGTGTCGGCGATCAGGCGCTCACCGTCGAACGAGGCCGCGGCACCCGCGATCACGAAGCGGTGCGGCACGCCGCAGGCTTCGAACTCCGCGCTCCAGAACGGGCCCATCTCGACCGGGCTGTCGGCCAGTTCGTCGTAGCCGGCTGCCAGGTAGCGGCCGAAGCCGTGCTTGTCGATCTTCGAAGGCACGAGCGCCGTGGCGCACGACCAGCGTGCATCGCCCGACGACGCGGGCGCGATGATTTCCAGCGCATGCGGCGCATCGGTCTGGCCCTCGACGCGCAGGCACAGGCTGGTGCCGTTGAAGAAGCCGCGATCGGTGTCGAGCCACGCCGTGCGCACCGAGTTGTCATAGGCGCAGACCTGGTAGTGCAGCACCAGCGGCTGGCCCGGCACGCAATCGACCTGCCAGCTGCACTTGTCGAGCTGCGTCAGCGCGGGCTTGCGGCGTCCTTGCGTGGCGCGCAGGCCTTGCAGGTTCTTGGCGAACTCGCGCACCAGATAGCTGCCCGGAATCCACACCGGCAGCGCGACGCGCTGCTGCGCTGAAGGGGCTTCGATGGTCAGGGTGACGGCGAAGAGATGCGCGTGCAGGTCCGCGCATTCGATGCGATAGCGCACTGCAGCGGCCGGCGCAGCCACTGCGCGCCGCGAAACGGCTGGCGCTGCCATCAGTTGGTGGAAGCGGTGAGTTGCTTCTCGACCTGCTCCGCGGGAATCGCGCCCGGCGCGCGGGTGCCGTCGCTGAAGATCAGCGTGGGCGTGCCGGTGATGTTGTACTTGCGGCCGAACTCCACATTGCGCTGCAGGGCCGTGACGTCGCAGCTGCCCGCCGCGGTGGCGGGCTTGGTGCTGGCTTCCATCCAGTCGCCCCAGGCCTTGCCCTTGTCCTTGCTGCACCAGATGTCGCGGGACTTGACCGCCGAGTCGGGGCCGAGCACCGGGTAGAGGAACAGGTAGACGGTGACGTTGTCGACCGTCTTCATGTCCTTTTCGAAGCGCTTGCAGTAGCCGCAATTCGGGTCTTCGAACACCGCGAGCTTGCGCTTGCCGCTGCCGCGCACGATCTTGATGGCGTCTTTCACGGGCAGCTTGTCGAACGAGACCTGGCTGAGTTTTTCGATGCGCTCCTCGGTCAGGTTCTTGCGCGCATTCACATCGATGAGGTTGCCCTGCAGCAGGTAGTTGCCCTGCTCGTCGGTGTAGTAGATCTGGAAGCCGTTCACGCGCACTTCGTAGAGGCCCGGCAGCGGCGACTTGGTGACTTCCTCGATGGCCGGGAACTGCGGAATGCGCGCCGGGAGGTTCTTGCGGATCTCGGCCTCACCGGCCAGGGCCGTGGCGGCCGCACCCAGCGTGCAGGCGGCGAGAAGAAGGTTGCGTACGAGTTTCATTGAAAGTCCGGTCGATGGATTCATGCCTTCAAGCCCATCGCCTGGTTGGCGATCCAGTGCTTGAGGAGGCGCGTGCGGTCGAAGCCGCGCATGCCCCAGTTGCGCAGCGCGGGCAGGGGGCCCATGCTGTGCGAGAAAAGCTGCTGCAGGCCGTCGGTGGCAAGGCTCATCTGCAGCACGTCGGCGCGGCGCGCGCGCTCGTAGCGGCGCAGCAGGCGCAGATCGCCCACGCTGCGCCAGTACTCGCGCTGCCTGATCACGTCGGCCAGCATGGCCGCATCGGCCAGCCCGAGATTGAGGCCCTGGCCCGCGAGCGGATGCACCGTGTGGGCCGCATCGCCGGCCAGCGCCCACGACTGCGATGCAGCGCCCTGCGCCTGCGGCATGGTGCCGGTCCAGCGGTCGGCAATGGCGCGCGCGAGCGGCCAGGCGGCGCGCTCGCTCGTGAGCCGAAGGGGGCCGAGCGCGCCATGGCTGGCCTCGCTCACTGCGGCGTTGAATTCTTCCGCGCCCTGCGCCAGCAGGGCGGGCGCGCGAAGCTGGTCGACCGACCACACCAGCGCAAGCGAATGGCCCTGCACGCCGCCCATCGGCAGCAG
The DNA here is from genome assembly GCF_018614875.1 of Variovorax paradoxus. GTDB lineage: Bacteria > Pseudomonadota > Gammaproteobacteria > Burkholderiales > Burkholderiaceae_C > Variovorax > Variovorax paradoxus_I. The sequence goes on from NZ_JAGGNW010000010.1 coordinate 300,550, forward strand.
CGCCAGCACCTCGCCCTGGTCGTTGAACCACTGGCGCGCAACGCCGTCGTGCGGCTGCGCCGCTTCGAGCCGCGCCGCAATCGCGTGCTGCGGATAGCGGGTGACCGCGTAGCTCACGCCGAGGGCCTCGCGCGTGGCGCTGGCCTTGCCTTCGCACACCACCGTGAGCGGCGCGGGCACGGGCTCGGACACGATCTCGACCTGGGGCTGGAAGCGCACCGCATCGGCCAGTTGCTGTTCGAGCGCGGGCACATCGACGATCCAGGCCAGCGCATCGACCTGCTGCCGCACGGCGCTGAACTGCACCCGCCCGCCTTCGTCGCCGTTCACGAGCATTTCGCGCACGGGCGTTGCATGGGCCGCATCGGGCCAGGCGCGCAGCGATTCGAGCAAGCTGCGGGAGGCCGTGTTGAGCGCGTAGGCCCGGATGTCTTCCTTGGCCGCAGCGGCGGCCGGAACCACCAGCGCGACGCGCACGCGCTCGCGCGCAAGCAGCAGCGCCAAGGTGCGGCCCACAATGCCGGCGCCGCGAATGCAAACTTCAGGAGGGAGGGCCATTCGGCCATTGTAAGAACAAGCCCACCCGCAGGCTGCGCCCCTGGCGGCCCGATGCGGGACAATCGCTGCCGAATTCCAAGGAACCCCGAGTGCCACAGCCCGCTTTCGACCTTCAAGCCACCATTGCGCGCCTGTTCGTCTACCCCGTCAAATCGTGCGCGGGGGTCGAGCTTCCCGAGGTGCTGCTGACCGAAACCGGCCTGGAGTTCGACCGCGCCTGGATGGTGGTCGACGCCCAGGGAGAGTTCGTGACCCAGCGGCAGTTGCCGCGCATGGCACTGATCAGGCCGCAGATGAAGCACATGGACGTGGTGCTGCGCGCGCCGGGCATGCTGGCCCTGCACCTCGCATTCGACCGGGTCGAGAAGCCGGTGCGCGTGCGCGTCTGGAAAGACGAGGTGGCCGCCTACGACATGGGCGACATCGCCGCCCAGTGGTTCAGCGACTTTCTCTCCGAACCGGGCCGGCCGCAGACGCTGCGCCTGGTGCGCTTCGACCCCGAGCACAAGCGCCTGTCGAGCCTGCAGTGGACCGGCGGGGTCGAGGCGACGAACCAGTTCGCCGACGGCTATCCGCTGCTGGTGGCCAGTGAGGGGTCGCTGGCCGAACTCAACGAGCGGCTGGCCGCCGCGGGCCACGACGCGGTCGGCATCGAACGCTTCCGGCCGAACATCGTGCTGGCCGGCATCGAGTCGCACGACGAGGACCGGGTCGACGCGCTGCACGTCGCCACCGGCGAAGGCGAGGCCGAGCTCAAGCCCGTCAAGCCCTGCACCCGCTGCCCGATTCCCGACATCGACCCGGCCACGGCCGCCAGCAGCCCCGAGGTCGGCGACATGCTGCGCACCTACCGCGCCGATCCGCGCGTCGACGGACGCATCACCTTCGGCATGAACTGCATCGTGCTGCAGGGCGTGGAGCACATGCTCAAGGTGGGGCAGCCGGTGGGCGCGAACTACCGGTTCGAATAGCGGTCCCTAGAAAGTCACGCCGGCGCACAGGACGATGTTGGCGTAGGGCGTGCATTCGCCCGTGCGAATCACCGCCTTGGCGCGCGCGCTCAGCCGCTTGAGTTCCTCGTGCGACACCGTCTCCGGCAGGGCGGCCAGCTGGCCTTCGCACCACGCCGGCAGCTTTCCCGCCGGCAGTTGCCCGATGGCTTCGCGCGCGATCAGCGCGCGCTCCACCTGCATCTCCGACAGCACGGCCTTGAGCACGTCCGCGACCCGCGGAATCCCCGGCGTGAGCGCCAGGTCGATGCGCCGCGGGCCGTCCGGGATCGGCAGGCCCGCGTCGCCGATTACCAGCATGTCGCCATGGCCCAGTGCGGCAATCACTTGCGAGAGTTCGGCATGCAGCAGGGGAGAGCGTTTCACAGCGCGATCCAGTCGGGAGGCATGGGGCTCTGCAGCACGGCATCGCGCTGCGGAATGGAGGGCTGGGCGCCGGGCTGCTGGATGCACAGCGCGGCCGCGCGGATGCCCAGGCGCACGGCTTCGTCGAATGTTTGGCCTTCGCCCAATGCAACCGCCAGCGCGCCCAGGAAGGTGTCGCCGGCCGCGGTGGTGTCGACCGCGCGCACCTTCGGCGCGGGATGGTGGCGGGCGCCATCGGCATCGATGGCCACGGCGCCACGCGCGCCCAGCGTGACGACCACGCGCGCAATGCCCCTGGCGCGCAGGGCCTGGCCGGCCAGCGCGGCTTCCTGCGGGCTGTCGGCCACCTGGCCGCACAGCGCCTCGGCCTCGATCTCGTTGACGACCAGCGTGTCGATGCGCGGCCACAGCGGCTGGGCGATCGGCTGCACCGGCGACGGGTTGAGCAGCACCTTGCAGCCTGCCTCGTGCGCCACCGAAATGGCGCGCGCGACCTGGTCCATCGGCGTCTCGAACTGCGTTACCAGGAAGGCCGCGCCCTGCAGCTGCTGCCGCAGCGCCGCCTCGTCGATCTCGACCTGCGCGTTGGCACCGGGAATCATCACGATGCGGTTCTGGCCGCTGTCTTCCACCAGGATCAGCGCCGTGCCCGTGGGCTCGGTGCTGCTGGTGCGCAGCGCGGCGGTGCCGACGCCGTCGCGAGTGAGCGCTTCGCGCAGCGCCTGGCCGTGCGCGTCGGCGCCCACGCAGCCGATCATGGCCACGCGGCCGCCTTCGCGCGCGCAGCTCACGGCCTGGTTGGCGCCCTTGCCGCCGGGAATGTGGTCAATCGAATGGCCCAGCAGGGTTTCACCCGCGGCCGGCGCATGCGGCACGCGCAGCACGATGTCCATGTTCAGGCTGCCGAGCACCACGATGCGCGGCGGCGGGGCGGCGCTGGAAGAAGAAGGCGTCGAACTCACGGGGCGCGGGACTTTCGGGTTTGCGTGGATGCCGATTCGGGCGAAGACGCGGACGAAGAAGACGGTGCGGCGGCTTCGCGGAAGCTCGCATGGCGCGCGGTCGAGGCGCGCACGCGCAGCTCGGGCTGCAGCACCACCTTGCGCGCATCGCGCCGCTTGCCGCCCACGCGCTCCAGCAGCATGTCGACCGCCAGTGCCCCGATGCGCTCCTTGGGCTGCGCCACGGTGGTGAGCGGCGGGCTGGTGTAGGCGGAGAGCTCGATGTCGTCGAAGCCGACGATCGAGAGCTCGTCCGGCACGTGCACGCCGCTCTCATGCGCGGCGCGCAGGGCGCCGATGGCCATCAGGTCGTTGCAGACGAACACGGCCGAGGGCGCATGCTCTGTGCGCAGGATGGCGTGCATCGCCTCGTAGCCGCCCTGGCTCGTGAAGCCGCCGCGCCACAGCAGCGCGTCGGCATTCGGCGTGGCGCCGGCCTCGGCCAGCGCCATGCGCCAGCCCTCGATGCGCTGCTCGCTCGGCATCACGCCCACCGGCCCGCCGATGCAGGCGATGCGCTTGTGGCCGAGCGACAGCAGGTGCCGCACCGCGAGCAGGCCGCCCTGCATGTGCGCGGTTTCCACCAGGTCGCAGGCCGGGTCGGCAATCTCGCGGTCGACCAGCACTGTGGGAATGCGCAGGCCGTGCAGTTGCGTGACGAGCGAGTCGTCGTCGCCGGCGCCGGTCGACACCACGATCAGTCCGTCGATGCGGCGCTCGGCCAGCACCTGCAGGTAGACGCTCTGGCGCCTCGGCTCGTCGTCGGTGTTGCACAGCACCAGCGTGTAGCCGGCGCCGAAGCAGCGGTCTTCCACGATGCGCACGATCTCGGCGAAGTACGGGTTCGAGCTGTTCGGAATCAGCATGCCGAGCGTCGACGTGGTGTTGCTCTTGAGGCTGCGCGCCATGGCGTTGGGCACGTAGCCCAGTTCGCGGATGGCCTCTTCCACGCGCTCGCGCCCCTTGGCGCTCACATGGCGCGTGTCGTTGACCACGTGCGAGACGGTGGTGACCGAAACCCCTGCGCGCAGCGCGACGTCCTTGATGGTGGCCATGGTTGCTTGCTTCCCCTTTTTTGCAGCGTCAGGCCAAGCGGCGGTCCGCGCGGCGCTGGCGCAAGGTGTCGATGATCACCGCAACCACGATGACCGCGCCGGTGATGATGCGTTTGCTCGGCTCGCTGGCGCCCACCTGTGCGAGCCCGGCCTCGAGCACCGCGATGATCAGCACGCCGAAGAAGGTGTTGACCACCGAGCCGCGCCCGCCCATGAGGCTGGTGCCGCCAATGACCACGGCCGCGATCACCTGCAGCTCGATGCCGACGCCGGCATTGGGGTCGGCCGCTTCGAGCCGCGCCGACTGCATCAGTCCCGCCAGCCCGGCCAGGAGGCCGGTGGCGGCAAACACGATGATGCGGATCGGCCGCGGATCGATGCCCGCGAGCCGCATGGCTTCTTCGTTGGTGCCGATGCCCACCACATGACGGCCGAAGACCGTGCGCGTGAGGATCAGCTGGCCCGCGGCCACCAGCAGTACCGCCACCACGAAGGCGGCGGAGATGCCGCCGACCCACGGCGCGGCCAGGCCCGAGATGGCGTCGCCCACATACTGCGTGCGCGAATCGGTCACCAGATAGGCGCCGCCGCGCACCGCCTCCAGCATGCCCAGCGAGACGATGAAGCTCGGCAGCCGCCATGCGACCGACACCGCGCCTGTCACGCTGCCGCACACCAGTCCGGTGGCAAGGCCCAGTGCGGCGGCCACCGGCACCGAAAGCTTCCACTGCAGGATGGCGGCGGCCGTCACCGCCGCGCTGAGCGCAAGCACCGAACCCACCGAAAGATCGATGCCCGCGATGATCAGCACGAAGGTCATGCCGACCGCCATCACCGCCAGCGCGGGAATTTCGTTGGCAATGGAGATGAAGGTCTCGCGCGTCAGGAAGTATTCGCTCAGCGCACCGAACAGCGCGACCATGCCCACGAGCACGACAGTCAGGCCGAGGTAGGTGCCCAGCTGGCCCTTCAGCGCGGAGGGCGGGGCGGATGTAGCAGCGGCTGCGGTCATGGTGTGTCGGCGGTGGCCGGTTGGCCCGGATTCGAATCGGAAATGGCGGACCCCGCCGTCGGGGCCGTCGGGATGGCGGCGCGTCCTGCCGCGTCGCTGAATGCGGCGGCCAGCAGCGATTGCTCGCTCCACTGGCCGCGCTCGAACACCGCGACCAGCCGGCCGGCGCTCATCACGCCGATGCGGTCGCACATGGCCATCAGCTCGCGCAGGTCGCTCGACACCATCAGCAGTGCACGGCCGGCGCCGGTCATGCGGTCGAGCTCGGCGTACAGGTCGGCGCGCGCACCCACGTCGACGCCGCGCGTGGGCTCGTCGAGCAGCAGCACCCTGCATTCGCGGTGCAGCCAGCGCGCGAACACCACCTTCTGCTGGTTGCCGCCGCTCAATGTGGCAACGGGCTGCTCGATGCTGCGCGAGCGGATGCGAAGCAGTTCCACCAGCCGCCCGGCAATGCCGCGCTCCTTGGCGCGCTGCAGCCAGCCGGCCTGCGAAATGGCGCCCAGGTCGCTCAGCGTGGCGTTGACGCGGATCGACTGCGTGAGCAGCAGCCCCTGCGACTTGCGGTCTTCGGTCACCAGGCCGATGCCCGCGCGGATCGCCTGCATCGGCGAGCGCCAGCCCTTGCGGGCGCGCTGCACCGGCTGCGTGCTCGAGATGCCGTCGTAGAGAAGAATTTCACCGCGGTCGGCACGGTCGGCGCCGAACAGCAGCCGCACGAGTTCGGTCCGGCCGGAGCCGACCAGGCCCGCCAGTCCCATGACTTCGCCCGCGTGCAGGTCGATGTCCACGTCGCGTACGGCCTGCGCCCGGCCGATGCCGCGCGCACTCAGCAGCACCGGCCCGGCCACGCGGCGGTCGCGCCCTTCGTGCTCGTGCACCGCGCGGCCCACCATGCGCTGCACCAGCTCGGATTCGCGCACGCCGGCCATGGCGCGCACGTCCACCAGCCGGCCGTCGCGCAGCACCGCCACGCGGTCGGCAATGCGCTGCAGCTCCTCGAGGCGGTGCGACACATAGACGATGGCCACGCCGCGCGCCTTCAGCCGTTCGATCTGCTCGAACAGGTGCGAGGTCTCGCGCGGCGTGAGCATGGCGGTGGGCTCGTCGAGCACCAGCACGCGCGTGTCGTCCTGCAGGTTGCGCGCAATCTCGACCATCTGCTGCTGGCCGATGCCCAGCCGCGCCACGGGCGTGGCCGGGTCGATGTCCTGCATGCCGATCTTCGCGAGCTGGCGCGCGGCCAGCTCGTGCAGCTTGCCGCGGCGGATCCAGCCGGTCTGGTTGGGCAGCCGGTCGAGCAGCAGGTTCTCGGCCACCGACAGCGTGTTGACGAGGCCCAGCTCCTGCATGACCATGCGCACGCCCAGGCGCTCGGCGTCGCGGCGAGAGGCGGGCTGGAACGGCGCGCCGTCGAGCAGCATCCGGCCGCGCGTGGGCTGCACCAGGCCGCAGACGATCTTTGACAGCGTGCTCTTGCCGGCCCCGTTCTCGCCCGTGAGCGCGAGCACTTCGCCGGCGTTCAGCACCAGAGACACGTCGTCGAGCACCGGCGCCGCATAGTCCTTGCCGAGCGTGCTCAGCGAGAGCACGGGGACGGCAAGACCGGTATTCATGGCGGCGGGTGCGTTCAACGTCGGCTCTTTTTTCTTCTGGGCTTACTTCGACGACGACTTGGTGACCAGCACCACGTCGGTCTTCACTTCGGCGGGCATGGCCGACTGCGGCTTCTTGTCGGCCAGCGCCTTGAGCGCGGTCTCGATGCCGAACACCGCCTGCTTGGCCGCGAACTGGTCGGCGGTGGCAAGCACGCGTCCGTCGTTCAGCATCGGCTTGATGGCGCCGATGTTGTCGTAGCCCACCACCAGCACCTTGCCGGTCTTGCCTGCGGCCTTGACGGCGGCGACCGCGCCGAGCGCCATGCTGTCGTTGCCCGCGAGCAGCGCCTTCAGGTCGGGGTGCTCGCGCATCATGCCGGCGGCCACCGTGTTGCCCTTGTCGATTTCCCACTGGCCGGACTGCACGCCCACCACAGTGGCGCCGGCGGCCTTCATGGCGTCCTGGTAGCCGAGGGTGCGCTGCTGCGCATTGAAGGTGGTCGAAACGCCTTCGATGATGCCGACCTTGTCGCCGGCCTTCAGGCTCTTGGCCAACTCGTCGCCCACCAGCTTGGCGCCGGCACGGTTGTCGGGGCCGACGAAGGGCACCTGAATGCCCTTTTCCTTCAGCGCGGCGGCGTCGAGCTGGTTGTCGATGTTGACCACCAGGATGCCCTTGTCGATGGCCGCCTTGATCACCGGCACCAGCGCCTTCGAATCGGCCGGCGCGATGACCAGCGCGTTGATCTTCTGCGCCATCATCTGCTCGACCATCTTGATCTGGGCGGAGGTGTCGGTCTCGTCCTTGATGCCGTTGGCCACCAGCGTGTATTGCGCGGCATGCGCCTTCTGGTGCGCCTTGGCGCCGTCTTCCATGGTGCGGAAGAATTCGTTGGCCAGCGACTTCATGACCAGCGCGACCTTGGGCTTGTCCTGCGCGAGCGCGGGCGAGGCGGCAAAGGCGCCCAGCAGCGCCAGGGCGGCTGCGCTTTGCAGCGTACGGCGGGTGAACTTCATGGGTGGTGTCTCCTGAGGTGGTTGAGCGGTGCGCCGGTCTCTGGCCGGGGCACCGATATTAACCAACGAAAACGTTTGCGCAAACGTTTGCTAATCCGGTTTAACCCTGATTCGTTTGGCCTCTTCCAGAGGGGGCCGCAGCAGCACGAAGTGCGCGCAGCCTGGGGGGAAGGCCTGGACACCCTAAAATCCCCGGTTACCCAAGAGGACCCCCCATGAGTTTGCAATGCGGCATCGTCGGCCTGCCCAACGTCGGTAAATCCACCCTTTTCAATGCGTTGACCAAGGCCGGCATCGCAGCGGAAAACTATCCGTTCTGCACCATCGAGCCCAACGTGGGCGTGGTGGAAGTGCCCGATCCGCGGCTCGCCCAGCTCAGCGAGATCGTCAAGCCCGAGCGCGTGGTGCCAGCCATCGTCGAGTTCGTCGACATCGCCGGCCTGGTGGCCGGCGCCAGCACCGGCGAAGGCCTGGGCAACAAGTTTCTCGCGCACATCCGCGAAACCGACGCCACCGTGAACGTGGTGCGCTGCTTCGACGACGAGAACGTGATCCACGTGGCCGGCAAGGTCGACCCGATCTCCGACATCGAGGTGATCCAGACCGAACTCTGCCTGGCCGACCTCGCCACGGTCGAGAAGGCGCTGCACCGCCACACCAAGGTGGCGCGTTCGGGCGACAAGGACGCGCAGAAGCTGGTCGGCCTGCTCGAGCGCTGCCAGGCCGCGCTGAACGAGAACACGCCGGTGCGCGCGCTCGAGTTCACGAAGGAAGAGCAGCCGCTGGTGAAGAGCTTCACGCTGATCACCGCCAAGCCCGCGATGTTCGTCGGCAACGTGGCGGAAGACGGCTTCGAGAACAACCCCTACCTCGACCGCCTGCGCGAATACGCCGCGAAGCAGGGCGCGCCCGTGGTGGCCATCTGCGCGAAGATCGAAGCCGAACTCGCCGAGATGGACGACGAGGACAAGAAGATGTTCCTCGCCGAAATCGGCCAGGACGAGCCGGGCCTGAATCGCCTGATCCGCGCGGCCTACAAGCTGCTGGGCCTGCAAACCTACTTCACCGCCGGCGTGAAGGAAGTGCGCGCCTGGACCATCCACATCGGCGACACCGGCCCCCAGGCCGCCGGCGTGATCCATGGCGACTTCGAAAAGGGCTACATCCGCGCCCAGACCATCGCGTTCGACGACTACATCGCCCTCAAGGGCGAGCAGGGCGCGAAGGACGCGGGCAAGATGCGTTCGGAAGGCAAGGAATACGTGGTCAAGGACGGCGACGTGATGAATTTCCTGTTCAGCTCCTGAGCCGCTCATCGGAGTACGTACCTGGATGAATCGCCCCAAGATTGTCATCATCGCGGGGCCCAATGGTGCGGGGAAGACGACTTTTGCCCGCGTGTTCCTGCCGCACGAGGCGCAAATTCAACGGTTTATCAATGCAGACCTGATTGCCGTGGGGCTGTCGCCTTTCGCGCCGGAGGCCGAGGCTATTAAGGCGGGGCGGCTGATGCTGGACGAAATCGCGGAATGTGTCCGCCGCCGGGAGAGCTTTGCTTTCGAGACAACCCTGTCGGGACTGGGCTATCTGCGCCACGTCGCCGCATGGCGAAAGTCGGGCTATCACGTGAGTCTTTTCTTTCTGGCGCTGCCGACGGCAGAATTCGCCATGGCCCGTGTGGCAGAACGTGTCCGGCAGGGCGGCCATCACATTCCTGAAGATGTGATTCGCCGCCGCTTCGAGGCGGGCCGACGGAATTTCGACGACCGCTATCGCGCGGCCGTGGATGCCTGGGCGCTGTACGACAACGCTGGCGACTCGCCGGCCCTCATCGAATGGGGAGAAGCAACATGACCCGGGACCAACTCAGTCAAGCGAAAGACAAGGACTTGGTCGCATCGCTGGCTGCGATACAGCGCGCCGCCCGTGCGGCACGCGAGGCTGCCGTGCGCACGAACACCGCCATCGTCGTGCAGCGCGGCCAGAAGCCGGTTCGCGTCACGGCGGAAGAGCTTCGCAAAGCAGGAGTGAAGTAAACCTCGGCCACTGGCTCCGCAGCGTGCCGCGAAGACGCGGGACGCTCATCTTTTTGATGGCTGCAGGGGCGCGGTTGTTAGACTGCACCGCTTCTCCAAAGGCGCCACGATGCTCACCGTCCACCACCTCAACAACTCGCGCTCGCAGCGCGTGCTCTGGCTGCTCGAAGAACTGGCGCTGCCTTACGACATCGTCCACTACCAGCGCGACGCGCAGACCATGTTGGCGCCCGCTTCGCTGCGGGCCGTGCATCCGCTGGGCAAGTCGCCCGTGGTGACGACGGACGACGGCTTCACGCTGGCGGAATCGGGCGCGATCATCGAGACCGTCGTCGAACGCTACGGCCAAGGCCGCCTTGCGCCCGTGTCCGGCACGCCGGAGGCGATGCGCTATCGCTACTGGATGCACTTCGCCGAAGGCACGGCCATGTCGCCGCTGCTGCTCAAGCTGGTGTTCGACCGGATCGAGACGAGCAAGATGCCGTTCTTTGCGAAGCCCATCGCCAAGGCCATCGCGGGCAAGGCCAAGTCGGCCTTCATCAATCCGAACATCGCGAGCCACCTGAATTTCATGGAGGCCGAACTCGGCAAGAGCGAGTGGTTCGCGGGCGACACGTTCACGGGCGCGGACATCCAGATGAGCTTTGTCGTCGAAGCCTCGCAGGCGCGCGGCGGCCTCGATGCGAAGCGGCCGAAGCTGATGGCCTATCTGGAACGCATCTACGCGCGTCCAGCCTACCAGCGCGCGCTCGAACGCGGCGGCCCCTACGCCCTGCTGAGCTGAGGTTCGTCAGGATGGAAAGACGTAGAGCAGCGCGACCGTCATGGTGACGTAGCGCAGGAATTTCCCGATCGCCATGTAGCCCAGGCATGGCCAGAACGGCAGCTTGAGCCAGCCCGCCACCGCGCACAGCGGATCGCCCACCAACGGCAGCCAGCTCAGCAGGCAGGCTTTCGGTCCGAGCCGTTCGAGCCAGCCCAGAACGCGCACATGATGTTTCGAGTGCGAGTATTTGTCCGCCACCTTGTGCGCCCCATAGCCCATCCACCAGTCGACCGCGCCGCCCAGTGTGTTGCCCACCGTCGCGACCAAGACGGCCGGCCAGAACATTTCGGGATTGAGCTTGAGCAGGCCGAAAAGAATCGGCTCGGAGCCCACGGGCAGCAGCGTGGCCGAGACGAAGGCCGCGATGAACAGCGTGGAGAGTCCGTATTGCGGAAGCGCGAGCAGCGCCAGGAGTGCGTCGAACCAGGCTTGCATAAAGTGAAATGAGTCGTCGCAGTATAGGCAGCGTGCCCGCTGCGGCAGGTCGGAGAAAACGCCGCGCATGCCGGGTGATTGCGGCGGTACCGCGCGCGCAAATCGTTTCAGCGGTCGGGATCGCGCGTGGCTACAATCGTGCCTCATTTTTCAGCAGCCGAACTCGCGATGCTTTCCACTTCATGACCTTGCAGATCGGCACCCACACGCTGGAAAACCGCTTGTTCGTTGCGCCCATGGCCGGCGTGACGGACCGGCCGTTCCGCATGCTGTGCCGCGGACTCGGCGCGGGCTACGCGGTCAGCGAGATGGTCACTTCGCGCAAGGAACTCTGGAACACGCTCAAGACCTCGCGCCGCGCCAACCACGACGGCGAGCCGGGCCCCATTGCGGTGCAGATCGCCGGCACCGACGCGGCCATGATGGCCGAGGCCGCGGTCTACAACATCGAGCGCGGCGCGCAGATCATCGACATCAACATGGGCTGCCCGGCCAAGAAGGTCTGCAACAAGTGGGCCGGTTCCGCGCTGATGCGCGACGAGCCGCTGGCGCTGGAAATCGTGCAGGCCGTGGTCGATGCGGCGCAACCATTCAACGTGCCGGTCACGCTCAAGATGCGCACCGGGTGGAGCGAAGAGCACCGCAACGCGGTGAAGCTCGCGCGCGATTTCGAATCGGCCGGCGTGCAGATGCTCACCGTGCACGGCCGCACGCGCGAGCAAGGCTACAGGGGCAACGCGGAGTACGACACCATCGCCGCCGTGAAGGCCGCGGTGCGCGTGCCGGTGGTGGCCAACGGCGACATCCGCTCGCCCGAGAAGGCGCGCGACGTGCTCGCGGCCACCGGCGCCGACGCGGTGATGATCGGCCGCGCGGCGCAGGGGCGGCCGTGGATCTTCCGCGAGATCTCTCATTTCCTGGTAACGGGCACGCACCTTGCACCGCCGCTGGTCGCCGAAGTGCGCCGCCTGCTGCTCGACCACCTGGTGGAGCACTACGCGCTCTACGGCGAATTCAGCGGCGTGCGCACCGCGCGCAAGCACATCGGCTGGTATGTGCGCACGCTGCCGGACGGTGAAGCCTTCCGCGCGCAGATGAACACCATCGAAGACTCAGCCGCGCAGCTGCGTGCGGTCGGCGATTATTTCGACGGGTTGGCGGACCGCATGGACCGCATGCCCGTGCACCAGGCGGCCGAAGAGCTGTCAGGTGAAGAGGAAGCGGCCTGCGCCGCCGATTGAGAGAGAAGAGAAGAAAAGAAAGAAAAGAAAAAGCATGAGCAAGAAACACATCGAGGACTGCGTGCGCACCAGTCTGGACAGCTACTTTCGCGATCTGCGCGGCACCGAACCCGACGGCATGTACGAGATGCTCGTGCGCGTGGTCGAGAAACCCCTGCTCGACGTCGTGATGACGCGCGCCGAGGGCAACCAGTCGAAGGCCGCGCAATGGTTGGGCCTGAATCGCAACACGCTTCGCAAGAAGCTGGTCGAACACAAACTTTTGAAATAACTCCACGGCATATCCCATGGCCCAGACCGCACTCATCTCCGTCTCCGACAAAACCGGCATCCTCGAATTCGCACAAGCGCTGCACGCGCTGGGCATCAAGCTGCTGTCCACCGGCGGCACCGCCAAGCTGCTGGCCGATGCCGGCCTGCCCGTGACCGAAGTGGCCGACCACACCGGCTTTCCTGAAATGCTCGATGGCCGCGTGAAGACGCTGCATCCCAAGATCCACGGCGGTCTGCTCGCGCGGCGCGACCTGCCGGCGCATGTGGCGGCCATCAAGGAACACGGCATCGACACCATCGACCTGCTGGTGGTCAACCTGTACCCCTTCGAAGCCACAGTGGCCAAGCCCGGCTGCACGCTCGAAGACGCCATCGAAAACATCGACATCGGCGGCCCGGCCATGGTGCGCAGCGCGGCCAAGAACTGGAAGGACGTGGGCGTGCTGACCGACGCTTCGCAGTACCCCGTGGCGCTGGCCGAGCTCCAGGCCGGCGGCAAGCTCAGCGACAAGACCAAGTTCGCATTCTCGGTGGCTGCGTTCAATCGCATCGCCGACTACGACGGCGCCATCAGCGACTACCTCTCGGCCATCGACTTCGACGCCAGCATCGGCCAGCCTTCGCCCACGCGCTCGCTGTTCCCGGCGCAGAGCAACGGCCGCTTCGTGAAGGTGCAGGACCTGCGCTACGGCGAGAACCCGCACCAGCAGGCCGCGTTCTACCGCGACCTGTACCCGGCGCCGGGCTCGCTCGTGTCCGCGAAGCAGCTGCAGGGCAAGGAGCTCAGCTACAACAACATCGCCGATGCCGACGCCGCATGGGAATGCGTGAAGAGCTTCGATGTGCCAGCTTGCGTGATCGTGAAGCACGCCAACCCCTGCGGCGTGGCCATCGGCAAGGACGCGGCCGAGGCCTACGGCAAGGCCTTCAAGACCGACCCGACCTCGGCCTTCGGCGGCATCATCGCGTTCAACCGCACCGTCGACGGCGCGACGGCGCAAGAGATCAGCAAGCAGTTCGTCGAAGTGCTGATGGCACCCGACTACACGCCCGAGGCGCTGGAACTATTTCAGGCGACCAAGAACCGGCAGAACGTGCGCATCCTCAAGATCTCGCTGCCGCCGGGCGGCGCGAGCGATTGGGACAACGGGCGCAACGCGATGGATGTGAAGCGCATCGGCTCCGGCCTGTTGATGCAGACCGCTGACAACCACGAACTGGCGATCAACGACCTCAAGGTGGTCAGCAAGAAGCAGCCCACGCCGCAGCAGCTGCAAGACCTGCTGTTCGCATGGAAGGTCGCCAAGTTCGTGAAGAGCAACGCGATCGTGTTCTGCGCCAACGGCATGACCATGGGCGTGGGCGCGGGCCAGATGAGCCGCCTCGACTCGGCGCGCATCGCCAGCATCAAGGCCGAGCATGCGGGCCTGTCGCTGAAGGGCACGGCCGTGGCCAGCGATGCCTTCTTCCCGTTCCGCGACGGGCTCGACGTGGTGGTCGATGCCGGCGCGAGCAGCGCCATCCAGCCGGGCGGTTCGATGCGCGACCAGGAAGTCGTCGATGCCGCCGACGAGCGCGGCGTGGTGATGGTGCTCTCGGGCGTTCGCCACTTCCGCCACTGAAGAAATTCCGCCGCTGGCGAAGCGGCGCGGAGCCGGGCCGTTGCTAGCGTTTTTTCGCTGGCGTACGCGGCCCGGCTTTCTTCTGGGCCGGTGCTTCTTCTTTGCCACCAGCCTGCGCTGCGCCCGCCAGCAGCGACATGAAGAAATCCAGTGTGCCCGCCATCGTCTTCGCGGTCGACTGGCGCGACAGGCTCCATTCCGGAAAGTGCCCGTCCACGGCCATGCGCGCAAGGCCGTAGACGAGTGCGCGCGCGGCGATCTGCGCGTGCGCGGCATCGGCGCTTGCCGCGCTGCCACTCTGCGCGAAGGCTTCGTCGAACAGCTTGCGCATCCGTGCGCGGATTGTTTCGTTGTCGCTGCGCAGGCTTGGTGAGCTGTCGTAGTCGATCAGCGAGCGCTCGCTGATGACGCGGAAGTGCGTCGGATTCGTGCGCGCCCACTCGATGTACGCATGGCCAATGGCGCCGAAGCGCACCAGCGGCGGCGCGTCGGCCGCAGCCGCCACCGCTTCTTCGACGTGCGCGCGCAGCCGCTGCGTCGCCTGCTCGGCCACCGCTGTCAGCAGCGCGGTCTTGGTGGCGAAATGGCGAAATGGCGCCCCCGGCGAGACGCCCGCGCGCTTGGCCGCCTCGCGCACGCTGAGCTTGTCGAGCCCGTCGCGCTCGATCAGCGCCACGGCCGCCTCGATCAGTGCTTCGCGCAGGTTGCCATGGTGATAGGCGCGAGGTTCGGCAGCGGGCGGAGAAGAGGAGCGGGTGGCCATGGCGGTGAAGCTTGCAACATTTTATGTAATCAATGCTTATTTTGCGCTAGACTGCGCCTCGCCGTCATGTATGCACTGATCACATTGAGTGGCGATCCGGCTTTTTCATCCATCGTTCCGACTGGAGTCTTTCATGCGCATTCGTCCTGCTTTTCTGTTTGCCGCCACTTTCTGGGCGGCTGCGGCGCTCGCCCAGGAGTCCGCGCCCACCCTGCAGATCGTCTGGCCGCCCCAAGGCGCCACGGTGCAGCTGGGCGCCGACCCCGAGCGCGCCGTCGGCGTGGTGGTGCAGAGCAACTACAGGCTGCTCGCGGCCGGCCAGTGCGGCAGCGACACGCGCTGCGGCCACATCCACATGAAGATCGATCCCGAAGGCGACACCTGCAACCTGCCGGGCCGCCCCTACAACAGCATGAACAGCGATTTCGGCGGCGAGCTGATCAAGGCGCGCTTCGGTCCGTGCCCATCGCCAGTGGGAACGCACGTCATCGGCATCCTGCTGGCCGACGACCATCACAAGCCGATCCTGGTCGACGGCAAGCCGGTGACGGGGCTCGTGAAGGTCACCACGCGCTGAGCGCGCGGCGCGATCAACGGGCCTGAAGCGCCTTGAAGATCTGCCGTGCGGCGTCGACCGTTGCAGCGATGTCTTCGTCGCCGTGGGCCGCGCTCATGAAGCCGGCCTCATAGAGCGCCGGGGCGATGTAAACGCCGCGGTCGAGCAGGCCGTGGAACAGTGCGTTGAACTTCGCGTTGTCGGTGGTCATCACGGTGGCGTAGTTCTGCGGCAGCTCGTTCATCAGGAAGAAGCCGAACATGCCGCCTTCGCTGTCGGCGTTGAAGGGCAGGCCCACGGCTGCCGCGGCGGCTTTCAGTCCCTCGACCAGCGAACGCGTCTTCTTGCCCAGCGCTTCGTAGAAGCCGGGCCTGGCAATCTCCTTCAGCGTCGCAAGGCCGCAGGCTGTGGCCACCGGGTTGCCCGACAGCGTACCGGCCTGGTAGACCGGGCCGAGCGGCGCCAGCTGTTCCATGATGGCGCGCGGGCCGCCGAAGGCCGCGAGCGGCATGCCGCCGCCAATGACTTTGCCGAGCACGGTGAGGTCGGGCGTGATGCCCAGCACGCCCTGCGCGCCGTGCAGGCCGACGCGAAAGCCGGTCATCACTTCGTCGAACACCAGGAGCGCGCCGTGCTGCGTGCACAGCTCGCGGCAGCGGGCGGCGAACGCGGGCGTGGCGCGCACGAAGTTCATGTTGCCGGCAATGGCCTCGATCATGAGGCAGGCGATGTCGTTGCCGTGCAGCGCGAAGGCTTCTTCGAGCTGCGCGATGTTGTTGTACTCGAGCACCAGCGTGTGCTGCGTGACCTCCGGCGGCACGCCGGCCGAGGTGGGATGGCCGAAGGTGGCGAGGCCGGAGCCCGCCTTCACCAGCAGCGCGTCGGCATGGCCGTGGTAGCAGCCCTCGAACTTGACGATGTGCTTGCGGCCGGTGGCGCCGCGCGCCAGGCGCAGTGCGCTCATGGCGGCTTCGGTGCCCGAGCTCACGAGCCGCACCATCTCCATCGACGGGACCAGCGCGAGGATGGCTTCGGCCAGCTCGATTTCGCGCTCGGTGGGCGCGCCGTAGGAGAAGCCCTCGAGCACGGCCTTCTGCACCGCCTCGACCACGGCCGGATGCCCGTGGCCCAGGATCATCGGGCCCCAGGAGCCGATGTAGTCGATGTAGCGCTTGTCGTTGGCGTCCCAGAAATAGGCGCCCTCGGCCCGGCGGATGAAGCGCGGCGTGCCGCCCACGGCCTTGAAGGCGCGCACCGGGGAATTGACGCCGCCGGGAATGACCGCGCGGGCGCGTTCGAAAAGAATGTCGTTTTGATCAGCGGTTGGCATCAGTGTCTGGTGTCGTGAGGGGGCAGGGCGAAATCGGGGGGCGCGTCGGGGCCTTCATCGTCGTCTTCGTCGTCTTCCGGCTCGGCCCAGAACAGGCGGTCGGGAAGCACGTGGCCCATGCCGGGCCGGAAGCCGGCGTCGAGGCAGCGGTCCATGTAGGCCAGGGCTTCGGTGGTGGCGGCCACCAGGTCGGTGCCGCTCGCGAGCAGGGCGGCCAGCGCGGCCGACAGCGTGTCGCCGGCGCCCGCGAAGACGGCTTCGAGGCGCTCGTATTTCTCGCTGGCGAGCACCGCCTGCGGCGAGGCCAGCACGTTGTCGATGAACTGGTCGGGCAGCACCATGCCGGTCACCAGGGTGTAGGGCACGCCGAACTCGCCGGCGGCCTTGGCGATGTCGCGCGCGCCGGGCGGACGCTCGCCGCTCCAGTCGGGAAGCAGCCATCGCCACAAGGTGCTGTGGTTTCCAACCAACACCGTGGCCTGGGGCAGGAGCAGCTCGCGAAAAGCGTCCAGATAGCCCTCGATGAGGTTTTCGTCCCACCAGGAAAGGTTGGGCATGTAGGCCACCAGCGGCACCTCGGGGTAGTCGGATGCGGTCTCGGCGATGGTGCTCAGGGCTTCCGGGGTCCCGACGAAGCCGACCTTGATCAGCTGGACTTCCACGTCCTCGAGGATGGAGCGCGCCTGCTCGGCGATGGCCTCCTCCTCGAAGGCGAAATGGTCGAATATCTCGGCCGTGTCCCTCGCGTAGGCGCCCGTGACCACCGGCAGCATGTGCGCGCCGACCGAGGCCATGGCCAGGGCGTCGGCGCCCAGCCCGCCGGCGCCGCTCGGATCGCTGGCATTGAAGACCAGCACGCAAGGCGGGTTCAGGTCGCGCTCGGCCACCTCTTCGGCGTCCTGCGGAGGGTCGTTAAGATTGCCCGGTTTGCGGGCGCTGTCTGCTGGATGTAAGTAGATGGTCATACGCCGGGCGAAATCTCCTGGATGGTGGCATAGGCGCGACGTTTACCGTCTGCCAGTGAGATACGCATAGATACACTCGTTGCATTTAATGAACAAGGACTTTAAGCTCCGATGAATACGAAAACTTGGATGTGCCTGATTTGTGGGTGGATCTATGACGAAGCGGTTGGTGTACCGGAAGACGGCATCGCGGCAGGCACGGCCTGGGCGGATGTTCCGATGAACTGGACCTGTCCTGAGTGCGGTGCGCGCAAGGAAGACTTCGAAATGGTTGAAATCTAAAAGCATGGCATAGGGCTACGCGATTTGCGCCGATGTACGGCGCGGCGGGCATCCAAGTCTCATCAGCAGGAGCGTGTGCAATGGGGCCGAATGGATCAGGTTACAAGGTGCTTGTCATCGACGACAGCAATACGATCCGGCGCAGTGCCGAAATATTTCTGAAGCAGGGCGGGCACGAGGTTCTTCTCGCGGAAGACGGCTTCGACGCGCTCTCCAAGGTTAACGACCACAAGCCGCATCTGATTTTCTGCGACATCCTGATGCCGCGCCTGGACGGCTACCAGACCTGCGCCATCATCAAGCGCAACGCTCATTTCTCCAATGTTCCGGTCGTGATGCTTTCTTCGAAGGATGGCGTCTTTGACAAGGCTCGCGGCCGCATGGTGGGGTCGCAAGACTACCTGACCAAACCTTTTACCAAAGACCAGCTGCTGCAGGCCGTGCAGCAGTTTGGCATCGTTCAACAGGAAGCGCAGTAAATGCCCATTCGAAAAATCCTCGTCGTCGACGACTCCAAGACGGAACTGGTGTTCCTCACGGACCTGCTCCAGAAGAACGGCTTTGCCGTCAAGACCGCCGAAAACGCCGAAGACGCCATGCGCCGTCTCGAGGAGGACCAGCCCGACCTGATCCTCATGGACGTCGTCATGCCCGGCCAGAACGGCTTCCAGCTGACGCGCGCCATTGCCCGCGATCCGCAGTACGCCGCCATTCCGATCATCCTGTGCACCAGCAAGAACCAGGAAACCGATCGCGTCTGGGGCATGCGCCAGGGCGCTCGCGACTACATCGTGAAGCCGGTCGACGCGGCCGAGCTGATGTCCAAGATCAGCGCGCTGGCCTGAGCAGGCGCCTGCCGAGTCCATGGCGAATCGCGACGCTCTCCGAGCCTTCCAGTCCCGGCTTGCGAGCCGCCTGCAGGCTGCGCGCACGACCGGCGTTGCCGCCGCGTGGCTCGCGGTCGAGGCGGGCGAGGGCAAGTACCTCTTTCCACTCGGCCATGCGGGAGAAATCTTCCCGTGGGTGCCGCCGCAGCCCGTGCCCTACACGCAACCCTGGTTCCTGGGCGTTGCCAACCTGCGCGGCGGCCTCTATGGCGTGGTGCACCTGTCGGCGTTCGCCTCGAGCGCGCCGAGCGCGGCAGCCGCCACCGAGGCGGCCCGCATGCAATCGCGGCTCGTTGCCCTCAACGAGCTGCTCGAAGTGAACTGCGCATTGCTGGTCGATCGACTGGCAGGGTTGCGGGGCGTCGAAGCCTTCACGGCTTCGGAGCCGCCAGATGCACAAGCGCCCGCCTGGCTGGGGCATCTGTACACCGACGCGGCGGGCGAGCGCTGGCAGGAAATCAACCTGCAGGCGCTTTCGCAGCAACCCGAGTT
The DNA here is from genome assembly GCF_018614875.1 of Variovorax paradoxus. Classification (GTDB taxonomy): domain Bacteria; phylum Pseudomonadota; class Gammaproteobacteria; order Burkholderiales; family Burkholderiaceae_C; genus Variovorax; species Variovorax paradoxus_I. The sequence goes on from NZ_JAGGNW010000010.1 coordinate 319,875, forward strand.
TTTAAGTATTGGCGCCTAGTGCTTCCGCACAGCCCAAAGACAACCACCTGAAGGACCGACCGTGAGCTCGATCGCCGACAAGTTCAAGAAATTACTGCCCGCGAACAGCGGCAACGACAAGGCCCGCGTCGACGGCTCCGGTTCCATATCGCTCGACGACGTCGACACGGTTCAGGCGCTGGAGGAAAAGACCGTCCGGCTGGCCCGCAAGGGCGGCGCACCGGCCGCGCCGCTGCCCAGCGGCTTTGCCGACGCAGCGCTGGGCAGCAGCGAGGCGGCCAACGAGGCGGCCTCGCCCGAAGGCGCCCAGGCGCAGGCCGCGGCCGGCCGCACGGGTTCGAACCCGGCGCGCCAGCAGCGCATCCTGGCCATCATGCTGGCGGTCGTGGTGCTGCTGCTGTTGCTGGTGGCCGGTTCCGCCATTCTTCGCGCCGAGCGCCTGGCGCAGCAGGTGGCGGCCACCGGGCAGTCGCTGATGCAGTCGCAGCGTCTGGCCAAGTCGATCTCGCAGGCCCTCGTCGGCAGCGTCTCGGCGTTCGTCGAAGTGAAGGACAGCGCCGACGACCTCTCGCGTCGCGTCGCGGGCCTGACCAACGGCGACGACTCGCTGCGCCTGGAGCGTGTGGGCAACCAGTACGACGAGGAGATGAACAAGATCAATCCCCTCGTGACCCGCGCCGACGCCAGCGCCAAGGCCGTGCTGGCCCAGCGCCAGATCCTGACGCAGGTGGGAACCGCCTTGCGCGACATCAACCAGCAGTCGTCCGCGCTGCTCGAAATGACGGAAACCGTCGCCTCGCTGAAGATGCAGCAGAACGCCACGCTGCCCGAGATCTCGGCCGCCGGCCAGCTCGTGATGCTGACGCAGCGCATCGGCAAGTCGACCAACGAGTTCTTCACGGTCGAGGGCGTGAACCCCGACGCCGTGTTCCTGCTCGGCAAGGACCTGAACACGTTCCAGGAAACCACCCGCGGCCTGCTCGACGGCAATGCGCAGCAGCGCTTCCCCGGCTCGAAAGACCCGCAGACGCGCCAGCAACTCGAAGCCATCCTGAAGACCTACGAGCAGATGCGCACGCACGCTTCCGCCATTCTGGGCAACCTGCAGGGCCTGGTGGCCGCGCGCGAAGCGCAGGCGTCCATCCTGACCGACAGCGAGCCGCTGCGCAAATCGCTCGGCGACCTGCAGGACAAGCTGTCCGCGCGCACCGGCCTGGGCGCCGGAACGATCGTGATGCTGTTCGTGCTCTCGCTGGCCGCGCTGGCCCTGGCCGGCGCCATCGGTTTCGTGCAGGTGCGCGAAGGCCGCGAACGTGCCGCCGTCGCCGAACGCGAGCGTCTCGCGGCCGAACAGGCCAGCGACGAGGCCGGCCGCATCAACAACGCCAACCAGGCCGCCATTCTTCGGCTGATGAACGAACTGCAGACGGTGGCCGAAGGCGACCTGACGCAGGAAGCCACCGTGACCGAGGACATTACCGGCGCCATTGCCGACTCGGTGAACTACACGGTGGAAGAACTGCGCTTGCTGGTGGGCAACGTGCAGAACACGGCCACCCGCGTGGCGCAGACCACGTCGCAGGTGGAAAGCACCTCGACCGAACTGCTGGCCGCCTCGACCGAACAGCTGCGCGAGATTCGCGAAACCGGCCAGTCGGTGGTGACCATGGCCGAGCGGATCAACGGCGTGTCCTCGCAGGCGCAGGAGTCCGCCACGGTGGCCCGCCAGTCGCTGCAGGCCGCGTCTTCCGGCCTGCAGGCCGTGCAGAACGCCATCGGCGGCATGAACTCCATCCGCGACCAGATCCAGGAAACCTCCAAGCGGATCAAGCGCCTGGGCGAGTCGTCGCAGGAGATTGGCGAAATCACCGAGCTGATCTCGGACATTACCGAGCAGACGAACGTGCTGGCGCTGAACGCCGCCATCCAGGCCGCATCGGCCGGTGAAGCCGGCCGCGGCTTCTCGGTGGTGGCGGAAGAAGTGCAGCGCCTTGCTGAACGTTCCGCGGACGCCACGCGCCAGATCTCGGCGCTGGTGAAGGCCATTCAGACCGACACGCAGGACGCGGTGGGCGCCATGGAGCGTTCCACGCAGGGTGTGGTCGAAGGGGCCAAGCTGTCCGACAATGCCGGTACCGCGCTGTCCGAGATCGACCGCGTGTCGCGCCGGCTTGCAGACCTCATCGAGCAGATTTCGCAGTCCGCCTCCCGCGAAGCCGATTCGGCCAACGTGGTGGCAGCCAACATCCAGCACATTTTTGCCGTGACCGAGCAGACCGGAGAAGGCACCCGCAACACCGCCCAGCAGGTGCGCGAGCTGTCGCAGATGGCAGAAGAACTGCGCCGCTCGGTGGCCCGTTTCAAGATCGCGTAATGAAGCTCTCCCCCAGTCTTCGCGCACTTCGTGTCGCTTCGCCAACCCCCTTCCGGGGGCAACACCAGCAGCCCGGCAAAGCCGGTTCTGCGGTGTTTCACGAAGTGGCCGCGATGGCTTTGTGCATCCGGGGCGCGCAACGCCCGGTGGAAAACTGACAGATAAAAGAACGGCGAGCATCCACGTGTCGACTCAAACCCCTGCCACGGCCCCCCTCGCTGGCAACGTGCCGGCCAACGAAGACCTTGGGCCGCTGGCCTGGGTTCTGGGAGAAATCCAGAAATCCCTCGACAGCGTCGGCAAGTCGCTGCGGCGCTTCGTGCGCGACGTGGGCAGTGCTTCGGAACTCGAAAGCGGCCCGCTGCAAGTGGCCCGCCAGCAATTGCACCAGTCCGTCGGTGCGCTGCAGATGGTGGGCAACACCGCGCCCGCGCTGGTGCTCGGCGCCATCGAGTTCGCGGTGCAGGGCTTCATTGCCGAGCCGCAGCGCTGCACCGACAGCGCGGTCCAGAAGATCGAGCGTGCCGGCTTTGCCGTCACCGATTTCCTCAACGCGCTGCTGGCCGGCAAGGCCGTGTCGTCGGTGGCGCTGTTCCCCCAATACCGCGACGTGCTCGAACTGGTCGGCAACGAGCGCGTTCATCCGGCGGATCTGTGGAGCGTCGCCTGGCGCTGGGTCGAAGTCCGCCCCGCGCTGACCCAGGCCGCCGTGTCCTATGACCCGGCCGTGCGTTCGCGGCTCGACCGCGAAGTGCTGCAGCTGGTGAAAAGCGGCGACCCGCAGGCCGCACTGCGGCTGCAGGCGCTGTGCCTGGGGCTCGGGCGCGGTGCGCTGCTGCCCCGCGTCGCGAGTTTCTGGACCCTGGCCGCTGGCTTCTTCGAGGCCCTGGGGCTGTCGCTGATTCCCGCCGACTCCTATGTGAAGCGCGCCGCTTCCCGCGTGCTGCTGCAGTACGCCACGTTGGCGCGCGGCGACAGCGTGGTTTCCGACCGCCTGGGCCAGGACCTGCTGTTCTTCTGCGCCCAGGCCGTGCCCGGCGCGCAGGACGCCGCCGCCACCCTGCGCACCGTCCGCACTGCCTGGGGCGTGGCCGGCGAGCAGCAGGTCGACTACACGGTCGAGCAGTTCGGCCGCTTCGACCCGCTGGCGCTGGCGCAGGCGCGCAAGCGCATCGAAACCGCCAAGGAAATGTGGTCGGCGCTTTCGGGCGGCGACATCACCCGCACGCGCCAGGTGGCCGACACCTTCGCGCAGCTCGGCGAGTCGCTGCAGAAGCTGCATCCGCCCATCCTGCCGATGGTGGAGGCGCTCACGCATGCGGTCGAGGCTTCCGTGCGCTCCAGCCAGCCGCCGGACACCGAACTGGCGATGGAAGTCGCCACCTCGGTGCTCTACCTGGAAGCGGCGCTCGAAGACCTGGACCCGAGCGATCCGCAGCTCACCTCCCGCACCCTGCAGCTGGCCGGCCGCATCGAGCGCGTGCGCGCAGGCGGACATTCGGAGCCGCTCGAGCCCTGGATGGAGGACCTGTACCGCCGCGTGAGCGATCGCCAGACCATGGGCACCGTGGTCGACGAACTGCGCAGCCACCTGAGCGAGCTCGAGAAATCGCTCGACCAGTATTTCCGCCGCCCCGCCGAGAAGGGCCTGCTGCGCACCGTGCCGAGCCAGCTGCTGCAGATGCGCGGCGTGTTCTCCGTGCTGGGGCTCGACCAGGCCGCCAGCACCGTTCAGCGCATGCGCGACGACGTCGAGCAGATGCTGGTGGGCAACGCATCGCCCATCGAGGAGATGCAGAGCTTCGACGCGCTCGGCAACAACCTGGGCGCGCTCGGCTTCCTGATCGACATGCTGGGCTACCAGCCGGCGCTCGCCAAGCGCCTGTTCGTGTTCGACGCCGATGCCGGCGAACTCAAGCCGCTGATGGGCCGCCAGGCCGCCGACAGCGGCGCCGCGGAGGCTGCGGCCCCCGGCGGCACGCCCGCGGGCGTCGAAGCGGTGCTCAGCATCGAGGAGGTCGATGCCCAGATCGCCTCCAAGCTCGCCGCGCTCGCCACGCCCAATCGCAAGGCGAAGGTCTCGCCCATCGAGGAATTCAGCCGCAAGGCCGACAGCTGGACCCACAAGATCGCCGGTCCCACGGCCCTGCCCGATACCGAGGTGACCGAGCTCGAAGAAGACGACCTGCAGAACATCTTCCTCGACGAAGCTCGCGAAGTGGTGCAGAACGGCCTGGCCGCCATCGACGAGCTCGGCAGCCACCCCGACGACACCGAGGAACTCACCATCCTGCGGCGCGCGTTCCACACCCTGAAGGGCAGCTCGCGCATGGTCGGCCTGACCGACTTCGGCGATGCCGCCTGGTCCTTCGAGCAGGTGCTCAATACCTGGCTGGCCGATCAGCGCGCCGCTACGCCCGACCTGCTCTCCGGCACCCGCAAGGCGCTCGAGGAATTCAGCCAGTGGGTCGAGGCCATCGCATCCGGCGCCCGGCACGGCTGGCAGTCGGGGCATTTCAGCCGCGTGGCCAACGCGCTGCTGGCGGGCGAACCCGTGCCCACCGCCACGGCGTGGGTCGCCGATGCCGACGCCCTGGCCGTGGCCGCGCGCCATATTGCCGCGGAGCCGCCGCCCGCCGCCCCCGTTCCGCTCGAACTGCCGGAACTTCCCGAGTTGCCCGACCTGTCGCTGTCTCCCGCAGCGCCGGTGCAGACGGCACCCGCCGCAGGCTCCGAACTGCCGCCGCAGGCGCCGCCCGCTGCTGCCAAGCCCGAAGCCGACGACGATTTCGCATCGACCGATTTCCTCGACTTCGAATCCAGGCCGACGCCGGCCGCCGAACAACCGTTCGAGGCCCTGGCCGGCAGCGTCGATTTCGATTTCCTGGCGCCCGCGAATGCGGAGCCGCCGGTCCAGTCCATCGCCCGCTTCACGGCGGAACCCGCCGACGAACCCGCGCCCGAACCTGCGGCCGCTGCGTCCGAATCGCCGGACCTGGCCGAGCTGCCCGAACTGGACTGGGCGACCGAGGCCGTGCCGGCCAGCGTGAGCGAGCCTGTGGCCCTTGCTGAGGAAGCGGCCCCGGTGCCGCCGGAAGAGCCCGCAGCGGCGCCGGCGGAAGAACCCGAGGCCGAGGAAAGCGCCGAAACCGCTGAAGCACCCGCTGCGTCCGGTGCCGAGGACCAGGTCAAGGTCATAGGGCCGCTGCGCATCGGCATTGCGCTCTACAACGTCTACCTCAACGAGGCCGACGAGTGGTCCAGGCAGCTTGCCACCGAAGTGGGCGAATGGGCGCTCGAATCGCACGAGCGGCTGTCCGATTCGACCATTGCCCTCGCGCATTCGCTGGCCGGCAGCTCGGCCACGGTCGGTTTCCACAGCCTGTCGGGCATGGCCCGCCTGCTCGAAGCCGCGCTGCAGCATCTGCAGATGCAGGGCAGCGGCTCGCGCGAGCAGGGCGTGGTGCTGGTGGCCGCGGCCGACGAACTGCGTCGCCTGCTGCACCAGTTTGCCGTCGGCTTCCTGCGCGAGCCCTCCGAAGGAACGCTCCAGGCGCTGCGCGACATCGCCGCCGCGCCCATGCCGGCCGAGGCGGCCGCGCGCGTCGAAATCCGGCCGCTCCAGCACCTGGCGATGCCCGACGGCATTGCCGACGTGGCGCTGGACGACTCCGATGACGCCATCGACGTGGCCGATGCGGTCGACGTCGACCTGTTCCCCATCTTCGAGGAAGAAGCGGCCGAACTGCTGCCCCAGCTGGGCCAGGCGCTGCGCCAATGGGCGCACCACCCCGACGACAGCGCGCCGCGCGCCTCGGTGCTGCGCACGCTGCACACGCTCAAGGGCAGCGCCCGGTTGGCCGGCGCCATGCGCCTTGGCGAGCGCGCGCACCGCATGGAGTCCGAGATCGAAGTCCTGGGCACCCAGGGCGGCGCCGACCGGGCCGAGATCGAAAAACTGCTCACGCGCCTCGACTCGCTGCAGGCCACCTTCGACGCCCTGCGCGCCGCCGACGATGCCACCCAGGCCGAAGTGGCCCAGCTGGTGGCGGCGGCATCGGTCACCTCGCCGGGCGTGCAGCTGGTGCAGGTGGCCGCCGAATCCGGCGTGCCCGCCAACGACGAGACACTGGCCGTCGGCGAGGAGGGCGCAAGCCCGGCTGCGGAGACGGCCCCCGCGCCATCGCTGCTGCCGCGGCCGGCCCCTGCGCTGCTTGCGCCGCTGCGCGCGGTTTCGAGCCAGGCGGTGCGCATCCGCACCCAGCTGCTCGACCGCCTGGTGGCGCAGACCGGCGAGGTCATCATCACGCGCTCGCGCCTCGAAGCCGAACTGGGCCAGCTGCGCGGTTCGCTCTCCGACCTCACGGGCAACCTCGACCGCCTGCGCCAGCAGCTGCGCGACATCGAAGTGCAGGCCGAAAGCCAGATGCAATCGCGCCTGGCGCAAGCCAAGGATTCGCAGCAGAGCTTCGACCCGCTCGAGTTCGACCGTTTCACCCGCGTGCAGGAACTCACGCGCATGATGGCCGAGTCGGTGAACGACGTGGCCACCGTGCAGCGCACGCTGCAAAAGACGGTGCAATCCACCGAAGACGACCTCAGCGTGCAGGCGCGCCAGACGCGTGAACTGCAGCGCGGCCTGCTGCGCACGCGCATGGTGGAGTTCGAGGGCATTTCCGACCGCCTCTACCGCGTGGTGCGCCAGGCGTCGAAAGACACCGGCAAGCAGGTGCGCCTGGACATCGTCGGCGGCTCCATCGAAATGGACCGCGGCGTGCTCGACCGCATGACGCCCGCCTTCGAGCACCTGCTGCGCAATTGCGTGGCGCACGGCATCGAGGCCCCGGCCGCGCGCGAAAAGGCCGGCAAGGACGCCAGCGGCCTGATCGTGATCGACCTGCACCATGAAGGCAACGACGTCTCGGTGAGCTTCCGCGACGACGGCGCCGGACTCGACCACGGACGCATCGCCGAGCGCGCCCGCTCGCTCGGCCTGCTTGCGCCCGGCCAGGAACTGTCGCCCGAGGAAGCCACCGAACTGATCTTCAAGCCCGGCTTCTCCACCGCCGGACAGGTGTCCGAGCTGGCTGGCCGCGGCATCGGCATGGACGTGGTGCGCTCGCAGATCGCGGCGCTCGGCGGCCGCATCGAAACCCACAGCGTTGCGGGGCAAGGCACCACCTTCAAGCTGGTGCTGCCCCTCACCACCGCGGTGACGCACGTGGTGATGCTGCGCGCCGGCGAGGTGTCGATCGGCGTGCCGTCCAATCTGGTCGAGCTGGTGCAGCGCGTGAGCAGCACCGAGCTCGAAGCGGCCTACCTGCACAACAGCCATCCGTTCGGCAGCGAGCAGGTGCCGTTCTACTGGGCCGGCGCATTGCTGCAGGCCTCCGCGCGCAGCGAACATCCCACGAGCAGGAACAACACCGTCGTGATCGTGCGAAGCGCGGCGCAGCGGGTGGGCCTGCATGTGGACGAAGTGCTGGGCAACCAGGAAGTCGTGGTCAAGAACCTCGGGCCGCAGTTGGCTCGGCTGCCGGGCCTGGCGGGCATCTCGGTGCTGGCTTCGGGCGCGGTGGCGCTCATCTACAACCCGGTGGCCGTGGCCGCGATGCATGGCGAACAGGCGCGCGAGCGCCAGGCCGCCGCGCTGGCCGCGCCGGCGCATGCCGCCGGAGCCGACCACGGTGCGCCGCAGGAGCCGTTGCCGATGCTGGCCCCCGTGGCGCCGCAGGTGCCGCTGGTGCTGGTGGTCGACGACTCCATCACCGTGCGCCGCGTGACGCAGCGCCTGCTGCAGCGCGAAGGCTATCGCGTGTCGCTCGCGGCCGACGGCCTGCAGGCGCTCGAACGCCTGCAGCAGGAGCGCCCGGCGGTGGTGCTTTCGGACATCGAGATGCCGCGCATGGACGGCTTCGACCTGGCGCGCAACATCCGTGCGGACGATTCGATGGCCGGCCTGCCGATCATCATGATCACCTCGCGCATCGCCGAGAAGCACCGCGACTACGCGCGCACACTGGGCGTGAACCACTACCTCGGCAAGCCGTACTCGGAAGATGAACTGCTGCGCCTGGTGCGCAGCTACACCAGCGAGCCGGCCGCGCTGGCGGTGGCCTGAGCCGGGCTGCGGCCGGCGTCCTGAATGAAGCCTATGGCGCGAGCAGCGCCTGGCGCACCAGGTCGGCCTGCCGCGTGGAGCCCATCTTGGCCATCAGCGAGCTGACCTGGCTGCGCACCGTGTGCACCGACACGCCCTGCGCGCCGGCATGCTGCTTGGGCGACTGGCCCGCCATGAGCGCCGTCAGCACGCGCGCCTCGGCATGGGTGATGCCGAAGGCGCTGCGAAGCCTGTCGATCGAAGGCGCCATCTGCGAACGGCCGAGGCGGATGCGTGCCAGCACCAGCACCTCCTCGCCCAGGCTCAGCTGCGGCGCGGCGCGTGCCAATTCCAGTTCTTGCTGGCCTGCCGGTCCGCCGGGAATGGGCAGGCAGACCGGCTGACGCGATTGCACGGCCAGCCGGAGGCCGGCCGCCAGCGCCTGGAGCGTCTGAGCATCCGGATGCCAGAGCCGCTGGCCGCGCAGGCGCAGGGAACGGCTCGCGCCGAAGAATTCCTGCGCGCCGGCCGATGCGCGCAGCACGGTGCCCGCGGGCGTCGCCAGGAAGACCGTCTCGCCGAAGGCGGCGAATGCGGATTCGGCGTCGCCGAGCCACTGTTGGGCCCGCACGTCGCGCCGCACCAATCCTTGCCTCAGCGCATGGGTGACGCGGCGGACCCGCGTGCTGTCGAGCAGCCGGCGCGCATGGGCGGCCGTGCTGCGCTGCACCGTCAGGCCGCCGCGGCGCTGCGGGCCCTCGTCGACGACGCAGGCCAGCATCTGGCGCGCGCCATGGCGGCACATGAAGTCGGCGTAGTAGAGATTCTTCGAGAGAAAGGCCGGCGAGAACAGCTCGTGCGTGTCGAACCAGCTTCCCGGCGGCGCGCCGAAGGTCGGAGGAATCAGGATGTCGTGGGCGCAGAAACGCTGCGCATAGTCGAGCTCGGCGGCGGCTGAAACATTGACCTGCTGAAAACTCAGCAGCTCGCTGCCGCGTTCAAGCAGGATGAAGGTGGCGCTGTCGCCGCCGATCAGCTGCTGCATGCCCTGCAGCAGGTCGGTCCAGGGCGGCTCGGGGTCGCTCAGATGCGCTATGGCATCGAGCGTGCGGTGCAGCGCGAGATTCCTGTTCATGCGTCCCCCTGACGGAAGCGATCGTTGTCTTTTGTTTGCATGATGCGCGCCCGCGCTGTCGGGTGTCAACGCGCTACCGCTTCCCCGATGACCGCGCATCGTTCATTTGCACGATGCGCCATGCAGATCGGCCTCCCACACTGTTGAGAACGAAGGTTCGCTTCCCGGGCAGCCTCGTTGCTCGATACAACTGGAGGAAAGACCATGTCCATTCGATTCACCAGAGCAGCCATCCCTTCGGCCTGCGCAGGCTTTCTGCTGGCACTGTCCGCCTGCGGCGGCGGAGGAGGCGGGGGTGGCGGCGGCGGCTTTCCGCCGGTCGGCCAGGTGGGCGGTGCCGGGCCCGGCGCCAACCCCCCATCGGTGCCGGTGCCAGTCACCGTGTCGGGCAAGGTGATGGTGCTCGGCCCCGTGAGCGGAGCGCTGGTTTGCGTCGACCGCAACCGCAACGGGGCCTGCGACGAAGGCGAGCCCGCGGCCGCCAAGACCGGCGAGGACGGCGCCTACAGCTTCGGCTACACGCCGGCCGACGAGGCAGCGGCGGCCGAGCTCGCCGCCGCGCCGCTGCTGGCGCAGGTGGACGGCGGCAATCCCTCGCTGCCGGCCTTCACCAAGCCCTTCACCTTGAGTGCGCCTGCCGGGCACCGCGCGCAGGTCAATCCGCTGACCACGCTGCTGCAGGCGGGCGTGGCGGCGGGCTTGGCGCCCGGTCGGGCCGAGGCGCTGGTGTTGCAGCAACTGGGCCTGCCAGAGGCCGCCCAGTTGTACGACTACCAGGGCGTGGCCGTCACCGACCCCGGCCGCCTCGAAGACAATGCCTTCACCGCCGCGCTGGTCACGGCCGATGCGCTGCACAGCGGGGTGGTATTGCGCGTGGTCGACGCGGCCACCGTCACGCCGGTGGCCTCGGACCAGCTGGCGCGGCTGGATTTCACGCGCCCCGACCACTACACGGCCCGCACCTATCCGACCGATGGCGTGCCCGATCCGGCCACCGGCAAGCTGAAGCTCACCGACCGGCGCGCAGGCCTGACCAACGGTGCGCCGACCGCGCACGACACGCTCTACAGCTCGTTGCAGCTGGGCGCCAACGGCTGGGTGCGCTGCGACGAGAACGCGGCCTTCACCAGCACCCTCGGCACGCCGAGCCGCAGCGACTATTGCGGGGGCGCCACGCGCACCCTCGGCCACACCGCGGTCACCGACATCTCCGGCCGCAAGATGGCCGAGGTGGTGGCCGAGATGCAGGCGGCCGATGGCAACAGCATCTTCGGCGTGCTACCGGCGGTCGCTTTCGCCAACCCGAACGCCACCTTCCCGGCCGGATCGCAGCTGCGCTACCGCCGCGGGGTGGATCTGGCGCAGCCGTACTCGATCAATCTCGCCAATTCCGCGGACAAGACCCGCTTCGCCACGCTGGAGGCCTTGATGGCGGCCTTCCCCGCCGCTGGCGTCAGCCTGCCCGCCGGCACCGGCACCACCAGCCTGGGGCTGCTGGACGACCAGCAGACGCGCATCCTGCGCGTGGCGTTCACCGGTGCGGGCACGGTGCAGTACTACGCCTGCAACTTCTATCCCACCACCAGCACCTACGACACCTGCGCGGCCACCGAGACCGGCACGGTGAAGATGCACACCGAGGGCGGTGCGCGCGTGCTGGTCTTCAACGGCGGCCATCCGCCGACAGGCGTGGGGTCGCTGCGCACCTTCGGCGAGTACGGCGGCGCGGTCCATGTGGTGCGCGGAACCAAATCCGACGCCCGATACAACCTCAACGCCGCGCGCCGCCTCAACGGCGTGGCCTGGGAGGCAATGAAGCCCCAGCTGGGCATCGGGAGCGCCGCATGACGCGCATGCTGATGCTGCTGCGTGCCGTGGTCGGCGCCGGCGCGCTGGCCTCGGCACTGGCCGCCGGGCCGGCCGCTGCGCAGCCGGGCGAGGGCCTGGAGGGCGAATGGAAGGCGCGCATCACGGTCAAGAGCGGTCGCCAGTTCGACGCGCAGTTGCAACTCCAGGCAGCCGGCGGCACCTGGCGCACGCTGGCGCAGATCCCTGGCGACCCCTGCGTCGGCATCCCGACGCCGATGCAATGGCGGCGTGTGGAAAGCGGCGTCTACGAACTGCACTTCCAGGGCAGCAAGGCGCTCACCGGCTGCCGCGACAACCTCATCACCTTCCAGCAGCTCGATGCGGGCACGCTCAGGGGACGCTCCGACGCCGGCGCGGAGATCGTGCTGACGCGCCGCTGAGCGGCGGCGAGTCTGCGCCGCGCACGGCCGCATAGCGCCGCATCGTCTGCTCGCGCGCCTCGGCGTGGTCGACCACCGGCCTGGGGTAGGTCTCGCCGAGCGTGATGCCGGCGGCTTCCAGCTCCACCGGCGACGCCAGCCAGGGCGCGTGGATGGCCGCGTTCGACAGCCCCGCGAGCTGCGGCAGGTAGCGGCGGATGAACTTGCCTTCGGGGTCGAAGCGTTCGCTCTGCGTCACCGGGTTGAAGATGCGGAACCAGGGCTGCGCGTCGCAGCCGCTGGAGCTGGCCCATTGCCAGCCGCCGTTGTTCGACCCCAGCTCGAAATCGTTCAGGTGCAGCGCAAAGTAGCGCTCGCCGCGCCGCCAGTCCAGCCCCAGGTCCTTGCAGAGAAAGCTGGCCACCACCATGCGCAGCCGGTTGTGCATGTAGCCGCTCTGGTTGATCTGCAGCATGGCGGCGTCCACCAGCGGGTAGCCCGTGCGGCCTTGGCACCAGGCCTCGAACAGCTGGTCGGCATGCTTGCCGTGGTGCCACTGGATCTTGTCGTACGCGGGGCGGAAGCTCTTCGATTCGCCGTTCGAATGCACGTGCGGGAAGTGCGCCAGGAGCTGGAAATAGAACTCCCGCCAGATCAGCTCGCCGAGCCAGCTTGCCGCGCCCGGGTCGCCCTGCAGGAAGAGCTGGTGCGCAATCCCAGCCAGTTGCCGGATCGACACCGTGCCGAAGCGCAGGTGCACGCCCAGGTAGCTGGGGCCCCGCACCGCCGGAAAATTGCGCGCCGCGCCGTAGCGGTCGATGCGCTGGAAAAAATCCTCGAACAGCGCCGCGGCACCCTGGCTGCCGGTGGGGATGTCGAGCTCGGAGAGGTTGCTTTTTCGGAAGCCGATCTCGTCGAGCGAAGGCACCGGCGTACGGTAGGCCTCGGGCGGCGATGCCAGCGCATCCGCGTAGGCCCGCACCGGGTACGGCTTGAGAAAGAAGGCGTCGACCTTGGCGAGCCAGGCCCGCTTGTAGGGCGTGAACACCGTGTAAGGCTGGCTTGTTTTTGTGAGCACCTCGTCGCGGTCGAAGACCGTGGAGTCCTTGTAGGTATGGAAGGCCACGCCGGCATTGGCCAGGGCGCCCAGCACCTGGGCATCCCGCGCCAGCGCGTCGGGCTCGTCGTCGCGGTTGGCGAAAACGGCCTGCACCTCCAGGCTGTGCGCCAGCGCCGGGATTTCCTCGACCGCCAGGGCGTGCCGCACGATCAGCCCGCCGCTCAGCGCCTGCAGTTCGGCGTCCAGCTCCACGAGCGATTCCCGGATGAACTCCACCCGCCGGTCGACCCGCGGCAGCGGGTCCAGCATGGCCCGGTCGAACACGAAAACGCACACCACTTGCCGGCAGGCCCGCAGCGCGTGGTACAGGGCCGCGTTGTCGTCCACGCGCAGGTCGCGGCGAAACCACATGAGCCCTTTGGGATAGGTCTTGTCGACGGCCAGTAAAATCGGCGGCATATGGCTGCCGATTCTGCCCCGATGAACCTCACGCATCACTTTCTGATCGCGATGCCGGGGATGGAAGATAAAACTTTCAACCGCAGCGTCGTCTACCTGTGCGAGCACAGCGAGCGCGGCGCGCTCGGGCTGGTGATCAACAAGCCCAGCGACATCAACCTGAAGGTGCTGTTCGAGAAGATCGAGCTCCACTTGGCGCGCCCGGAACTCGGCGACGCGCCCGTGTTCCAGGGCGGGCCGATGCAGACCGAACGCGGCTTCGTGCTGCACGAGCCGGTGTTCACCCATGCCGAGAAGCCCGAGGAATCGGTCTACGCCTCGACCATGACCATTCCTGGCGGCCTCGAAATGACCACCTCCAAGGACGTGCTCGAGGCCCTGGCCACCGGTGCGGGCCCGCGCAAGGTGCTGGTTTCGCTCGGTTATTCGGCCTGGGGCGAGGGGCAGCTCGAATCGGAACTGGCCGAGAACAGCTGGCTGACCGTCGGCGCCGATCCGGCCGTGATCTTCGATACGCCGGTCGAGCAGCGCTACGATCGCGCGCTGCTGCTGCTGGGCCTGGAAGCCTGGAAACTGTCGCCGGAAGCGGGACACGCGTGATGGCCGCTGCTGCCATGCCAGACGCTCCCGTTCCCCCCGCTGCCCCTGTCGACGTTCCTTCCCACTTCCAGAGCTTCCTGGCCTTCGACTTCGGCCTGAAGCGCACGGGTGTCGCAAGCGGAAACCGCCTGCTGGGCAACGCCACCCCTCAGGCCACCATCAAGGCCGAGGGCGACGCCCGCTTCGCGCAGGTCGAGGCCCGCATCCGCGAGTGGCAGCCCGATGCGCTGGTGGTCGGCGTGCCGTACCACCCCGACGGCGCACCGCACGAGAACACCCGCCGCGCGCAGAAGTTCGCGCGCCAGCTGCGCGGGCGTTTCAACCTGCAGGTGTTCGAGGTCGACGAGCGCTACAGCACCACCGAGGCGCTGGCCTCGGGTGCGCGAGATGCCGATGCCGCTTCCGCCTGCATCATCCTGGAGCAATTTTTGAGGAATCTCACGTGAGTTCAATTCCCGATGCCGAAGCGCTCTACACGACGCTGCTGTCCGGCGTGAAGACGCTGATGCGCGCCGAAACCAGGCTGGTGGGCATCACCTCCGGCGGCGCCTGGCTGGTCGAGCGGCTGCAGAAGGACCTGGGCCTGCCCGGTGCGCCCGGCGTCATTTCTTCGGCCATGCACCGCGACGACTTCGCGCGCCGCGGCCTTTCGGCCAGCGCGCAGACCGTGCTGCCCTTTGACGTCAATGGCACCGACGTGCTGCTGCTCGACGACGTGCTCTACACCGGCCGCACCATCCGCGCGGTGCTCAACGAGCTGTTCGACTTCGGCCGCCCGGCCTGCGTGCGGCTCGCGGTGCTGGTGGATCGCGGCGGGCGCGAGCTGCCGGTGGCGGCCGATTTCGCGGCCGCGAAACTCACGCTGCCGGACACGCAACTGCTGGCCCTGGCCCGCGCCGACGACGGCGCCTTCAGCCTGAAAGTCGAGGAAAACCGCTGATGCTCTACAAGCGAAATCCGCAGCTCAACAAGAACGGCGAGCTGATCCACCTGCTGTCGATCGAGGGCCTGCCCAAGGACATCGTCACGCACATTCTCGACACCGCCGCCAACTTCACCAGCGTGAGCGACCGCGAGGTGAAGAAGGTGCCGCTCTTGCGTGGCAAGAGCGTGTTCAACCTGTTCTTCGAGAACAGCACGCGCACGCGAACCACCTTCGAGATCGCGGCCAAGCGCCTGTCGGCCGACGTCATCAACCTCGACATCGCGCGCTCCTCCGCCACCAAGGGCGAGTCGCTGCTCGACACCATCGCCAACCTGAGCGCCATGGCCGCCGACCTGTTCGTGGTGCGCCACAGCGAGTCGGGCGCGCCCTATCTGATCGCGCAGCATGTGGCGCCGCACGTCCACGTGGTGAACGCCGGCGACGGCCGCCATGCGCATCCGACGCAGGGGCTGCTCGACATGTACACGATCAGACACTACAAGAAAGACTTCGCGAACCTCACGGTCGCGATCGTCGGCGACGTGCTGCACTCGCGCGTGGCGCGTTCGGACATTCATGCCTTGACGACGCTCGGCTGCGCCGAAGTACGCGTGGTCGGTCCGAAAACTCTGGTGCCCGGCGACATGGCCGGCATGGGCGTGCGCGTATGCCACACGCTCGAAGAGGGCATCAGGGACTGCGACGTCGTCATCATGCTGCGCCTGCAGAACGAGCGCATGAGCGGCGCGCTGCTGCCTTCGTCGCAGGAGTTCTTCAAGACCTTCGGCCTCACGCCCGAGAAGCTGCAGCTGGCCAAGCCGGATGCGATCGTGATGCACCCGGGGCCGATCAACCGCGGCGTGGAAATCGATTCGGCCGTGGTCGATGGCAAGCAGAGCGTGATCCTTCCGCAGGTCACCTTCGGCATCGCCGTGCGCATGGCGGTAATGAGCATCGTGGCAGGTAACGAAGCATAGGTATGTTGCTCGCCCCCAGTCTTCGCGCACTTCGTGTCGCTTCGCCAACCCCCTACCGGGGGCAACACCAGTGGCCCGGCGAAGCCGGTTCCACGGTGTTTCCCGAAAAGGCCCTGACCGCCACCGGAAGAACAGACGCATGAACATCCATATCACCAACGGCCGTGTCGTCGACCCCGCCTCGGGCACCGACAAGAAAGCCGACATCGCCATTGCCGACGGCAGGATCGCCGGCATCGGCCACGCGCCCGCCGGCTTCAAGCCCGACCGCACCATCGACGCCACCGGCTGCATCGTCGCGCCCGGCCTGGTCGACCTTGCCGCGCGCCTGCGCGAGCCGGGCTACGAGCACGAAGGCATGCTCGAAAGCGAAATGGCCGCGGCCATTGCGGGCGGCGTCACCAGCCTCGTGTGCCCGCCCGACACCGACCCGGTGCTCGACGAACCCGGCCTGGTCGAGATGCTCAAGTTCCGCGCCGAGAAGCTGCAGGGCGCGCGCCTGTTCCCGCTCGGCGCGCTCACGCGCAGCCTCGCGGGCGGCGTGCTCACCGAGATGGTCGAACTCACCGAGGCCGGCTGCATCGGCTTCAGCCAGGCCGACGTGCCGCTGGCCGACACGCAGGTGCTGCAGCGCGCGCTGCTCTACGCCAGCACCTTCGGCTACACCGTGTGGCTGCGCCCGCAGGACCGCGACCTCGGCAAGGGCGTCGCGGCCAGCGGTCCGCTGGCCACGCGCCTCGGGCTCTCGGGCGTGCCCGTGTCGGCCGAGACCATCGCCATCTTCACCATCGTCGAGCTCATGAAGAGCACCGGCGCGCGCGTGCACCTGTGCCGCATCTCCAGCGCTGCGGGCGTGGCGCTGGTGCGCGCGGCCAAGGCGCAGGGCCTGCCGCTCACTTGCGACGTCAGCATCAACTCGCTGCACCTGGCCGACACCGACATCGGCTTCTTCGACAGCCGTGCGCGCCTCAATCCGCCGCTGCGCCAGCAGGGCGACCGCGATGCGCTTTCGGCCGGGCTGGCCGACGGCACCATCGATGCGCTGGTGTCCGACCACACGCCGGTCGAGGCCGATGCCAAGACGCTGCCCTTTGCCGAAGCGGAACCCGGCGCGACCGGACTCGAACTGCTGCTGCCGCTCGCGCTGCAATGGGGCGAGCGCAGCGGCGCGGGCATTTCGCGCGCGCTGGAAGTGATCACCTGCGCACCCGCGCGGTTGCTGGCCGCCGCCGATGCAGGAACCGGCATCGGCCGGCTGGCCGAGGGCGGCGTGGCCGACCTGTGCATCTTCGATCCGGGTCTCGAATGGCAGGTGCAGCCCGAAGCGCTCAAGAGCCAGGGCAAGCACACGCCGTTCGCCGGCTACCCGCTGCAGGGGCGCGCGCGCCACACGCTGGTTGCAGGCCGCGTGGTCCACGGCTAGAGGGCCCGCGTCTCGATGGTTCATTCACTCAAGGCCTGCTGGCGCCTGCTGCATGCGGTGGCACACGCGCTCGGCGGCTGGTGGACGATCCGCTTCACCTTTGCGGGCCTTTCGCAGCAAGAGCGCAACCTGCGCGTGCAGCAGTGGTCACGGCGCCTGCTCGAGATCATGGGCATCACGCTCCAGGTGCAGGGCACGCCGCCGGCAGAGGGGCCGGTGCTGCTCATCTGCAATCACCTCTCGTGGCTCGACATCACCGCCATCCACGCCGCGTGCCACGTGCGCTTTGTCTCCAAGGCGGGCGTGAAGCACTGGCCCCTCATCGGCACGCTCTCCACCGGCGCGGGCTCGCTCTACATCGAGCGCGAGCGCCGGCGCGATGCGATGCGCGTGGTGCACCACATGACCGAGGCGCTGCAGGGAGGCGACCGTATCGGCGTGTTTCCCGAAGGCACCACGAGCGACGGCCACGGGCTGCTGCCCTTTCATGCCAACCTGTTGCAGGCCGCCATTTCTTCCGGCGCACCGGTGCTGCCCGCCGCGCTGCGCTTTGCCGATGCGGCCACCGGCGAAACCAGCCAGGCGCCGCGCTACATCGACGACGACAACCTGCTGACCTCGCTCTGGAACACGCTGCGCGCGCCGCCCCTGCTGGCCATCGTGCGCTTTGGCGGGCCGCAGCCGTCGCTCGGCCGCGAGCGCCGCGCATGGGCCCATGCACTGCACGAAGACGTGCAGCAGCTGCGCCGCGAGACGCACTGAACCCGCCATCGCGCGCGGGCAGGCGCGCATAAAAAAAGCGCTCCCGAAGGAGCGCTTAACGACGCACGAATGCGCCGTGAGGAGGAACTTCAAAGAACGCCGAAGACCTTCAGGCCAATGATCACGATGAGCGGCACTCCGCAAAGCCAGAGGATGATGCTTTTCATGATGGGGTCTCCGTTGGTGGAAAGGCCTCCACATTGGCCACGCTCGCGGCCGTCGCTTGCGGGAGAAACCACTCCGTGGGCGTGGGCGGGGGCCTACAGCTTCACCGAGAGCTGTGACCTCCACCGCCCAATAAGCACAAAGCACTCAGCAACACTACTGCCCAAGGGGCTGCCCACCCGCAAGGACATTCGGCGCCCATAATCTGCGTCCGGCCACGCCAGAGGCCGCTTCAGCCCCGAGGCTCCGAGCCATCGCGCCGAGCCCGCCGTTCCCTTTTTCTGGCATTCACGGGATGACATCATGAGCGTATTGCAGATGTTTCTACCGGCGTCCGAACCAGCTCGCAGCGAGGCCCTTGAACTGCTGCGAAAGACACACCACCTCCCGCGCCATCTCGTGAGAGCCGTCGGCCGCAAAGGCCCCGGGCCCATCGCGCCATTCGCTCCATTGCAGAGCCAGCAACAGGCCGCGCCGCAGGACTTGCAGGAGCAAGCTCTGCCTGCAAGTTAAAAGCCTTCTGAGGCTTTGTCAGGGGTCGCCTCGCCAAGACAAGCGCGGCGCCCGAGAAGACTCTGATCCGGGTAGCGGCCCCTTGAATCGGTCCGTGGTGCTTCGCTCGGGCACATCGTCTACGGGAGCATTGGATTACGACTACAGCCAATGGCCGGGTACGGGCCCGTCCCCTCGGGCCAGGGCGTGAGCACCTCGAAGCCGTCGGCCGTCACGGCCACCATGTGCTCCCACTGGGCCGAGAGGGAATGGTCGCGCGTGACCACCGTCCAGCCGTCGGGCAGCTCCCGGGTTTCGCGCGTGCCGGCGTTGAGCATGGGCTCGATGGTGAAGACCATGCCCTCCTGCAGGCGCAGGCCCTGACCGCGCTGGCCATAGTGCAGCACCTGGAGTTCCTCGTGGTAGACCTGCCCGATGCCATGGCCGCAGTACTCGCGCACCACGCTGAAGCGCTCGCGATGGGCCACGGTCTGGATGGCGTAGCCCACGTCGCCCAGGGTGGCGCCAGGGCGCACCTCGCGGATGCCGGCGCACATGGCTTCGTAGGTGGTGTCCACCAGGCGCCGCGCCAGGGGCTTGGGTTCGCCCACGTAGTACATGCGGCTGGTGTCGCCGAACCAGCCATCCTTGATGACGGCCACGTCGATGTTGACGATGTCGCCCTTCTTGAGCACCTTGTCGCTCGACGGGATGCCGTGGCAGACGACGTGGTTGACGGAGGTGAGCACCGTCTTGGGAAAGCCTTGGTAGCCGATGTTGGCCGGAATGGCCTGCAGCTCGTGCAGGATGAATTCGCGGCAGCGGTCGTCCAGTGCTTCTGTGGTGACACCGGGCTGCACGTAGGGGCCGATCATGCGCAGCACCTCGGCGGCCAGCTTGCCGGCAATGCGCGACTGGGCGATCTCGGCAGGGGTCTTGATGGCCACCTGGGCGGCCTTTCCTCCCATCACCGAACCCGCCGCATGGAAGTGCCGGCACTGCTGACGGACGACGGCGTCTGTGCCACCGTGGCCAGTTCGAAGCCGCCGGCCTGCTCGGCGCGGATCAGCATCTGGGAGATCTGGCTGTGGTCGAGCTCGGGGTGCAACTCGGCGAGCATGCCCACGCGCATCCAGTGTTCGGCTTGAGCGTTGATGGAACGAGACAGCGCGTTGCTGGCAATGCGCAGGTTCTCATGCATTTGGTCGGAAATTTTGACGATACCCATGGCTCGAATTATACGAAACATATACGTTTCGTATGACTGGCACAAGGGCCGGGGCCTTTCGGTGCAGACTGCTGCCGGCGCACGAGCAGCTGCTGCGGTCGGTTCCGGCCGGTGGTGCCGGACCGACTGCGTCAGTCCACACTGCGGCGCGGCCTTGCCAGGTGGGTGGGCAGTTGGCTGGAACAGGAAGCATAAAGACTCCTGCCTAAAACCCCAGCTTGACAACGGATTGGCCTGCGCCCACTGTCGCGCCCAATTGCCGTCCTCCGGATTTTCCGAGCGCGACGGGTCGCCATGCCACGAACCCGATGAACACCTGGACCATACGACAGCGCATTCTTGCCAGCTTCGCCGCCGTGCTGGCACTGATGATTGGCATGGGCGCGATCGCCTACACCTGTCTCGCGCGCGTAGCGCAGGACGCGACTGTTATTCAGAAGGACGCCCTGCCCGGGGTAGCGTACAGCGGTCAGCTGATAGCTGCCTGGCTCGACAACTTCGGGCTCACCCAGAAGCATATTCTCGAGACGGAAGATGCCGAGATGCGCAAGGTCGACGCGCAGTTGCAGGCCAGCCGGGCCAACCTGGAGAAGCTGAGCCGGAGCTACGAGACCACTATTTTTTCGGCCAAGGACCGAGAGCATTTCGACGCATTCCTGAGCCTTCGCGCTGCCTACGTGCGCGCGCAGGAGGAAGTCCTGAGGCTGAGCACGGAAAACAAGAACCCAGAGGCCCGGGCGCTGCTGCACAACCAGCTTGATCCGCAGTTCGAGAAGATGCGCACCGCCCTCCAAGCCGTCGTCGACTTCAACACGTCGAGTGGCGAGGAAGAGGCCCGGCAGATCATGAGTGCGGTGGCGACCGCCAACACGGCCATCGTGGCAAGTCTCGCAGCGGCCTTGTTGCTGGCGCTGGCGCTCGGCTATGTGCTGCTGCAGTCGATCACCCGGCCGCTGGGCCGATTGCTCGCAGCGACTGAAGCGATCAGCACCGGCGATTTCACCCAGCGGATGGACCTGGAGCGGCGCGACGAGTTCGGCACGCTGGCGCAGGGGTTCAATCGCATGACGGAGCAGCTGACGGTGCTATTCGGCCAGGTGCAGAAGTCCGGTATCCAGGTGAACACCTCCGCGACCGAGATCGCCGCCACGTCCAAGGAACAGCAAGCCACCGCCAGCGAAATCGCCGCCACCACCACCGAGATCGGCGCTACGTCGCGGGAGATTTCCGCCACCTCGCGTGAGCTGGTGAGGACCATGAGCGAGGTGTCGGTGGTGGCCGAGGACACGGCGACGCTGGCGGGCGGCGGGCAGGAAGGCCTGCTGCGCATGGGAGAGACCATGCACAAGGTGATGGAGGCCGTCGCGTCGATCAACGCCAAGCTCGCGGTGCTGAGCGAAAAGGCCGGCAACATCAACCAGGTCGTCACCACCATCACCAAGGTGGCGGACCAGACCAACCTGCTGTCGCTCAATGCCGCCATCGAGGCCGAGAAGGCCGGCGAGTTCGGGCGCGGCTTTGGCGTGGTCGCCACGGAGATCCGCCGGCTCGCCGACCAGACGGCCGTGGCCACCTACGACATCGAGCAGATGGTCAAGGAGATCCAGTCGGCCGTGTCAGCCGGCGTCATGGGCATGGACAAGTTTTCGGAGGAGGTCCGCCGCGGCATGCAGGAGGTGCAGCAGGTCGGCACGCAGCTGTCGCAGATCATCGCGCAGGTGCAGGCGCTGGCACCGCGTTTCGTGGCGGTCAGCGAGGGCGTGCAGGCGCAGGCCACCGGCGCCGAGCAGATCAGCCAGGCGCTCACGCAGTTGAGCGAAGCCGCCCAGCAGACCGTCGACTCGCTGCGCCAGTCCGGCCAAGCGATCGACGGCCTGCACCTGGCCGCCGGCGGCCTGCGCAGCGGCGTCTCGCGCTTCAAACTGGCGGAGGCGTGAGGAAAGCGAGGGCCGGCCAGATGCTGTTCCTCCTCTTTCAACTCGGCACTGAACGCTACGCGCTCGACGCGGGCCAGGTCGTCGCCGTGCTGCCGCGGCTCGGCGTGAAAGAGATCCCCCACGCGCCCTCGGCGGTGGCCGGCCTGTGCCATTACCGAGGGAGCCCGGCGCCGGTGATCGATCTCGGCCAACTGGCGCTCGGCCGCCCCTGTGCGAACCGCCTGAGCACGCGCATCGTGCTCGTGCATTTTCCCGACCCGACCCACGGGCCCCACCTGCTGGGCCTGCTGGCCGAACGAGCGACCGAAACGCTGCGTTGCGATGAGGGCGACTTCGTTCCGGCCGGCGTCAGCATCGATGCGGCGTCCTATCTGGGCCCGGTCACGGCCGACGCGCGCGGGTTGATCCAGCGCATCGAGGTGCGGCACCTGCTGCCGCCGCCGCTGCAGGCGCTGCTGTTCAAAAAAGAGACGGTGGCCGCATGATGGACGTCGCCCCGTTCGAGCAGCTGCTGAAGCAGACGATGGGCCTGGACGCCGCCTCGATCGGCTCGGCCGTCGTCCGGCGCGCGGTGCAGGAGCGGCTGGCGGCCTGCCAGCTGCCGGATGCGCAGGCCTACTGGGAGCGGCTCGGCAGCTCCGCGCCCGAATTGCAGGAACTCATCGAGGCCGTGGTCGTGCCGGAGACCTGGTTCTTCCGCGATCCGGCGTCCTTCGCAGCGCTGGCACGCCTGCTTTGCGAAGACGGACGGCCCCCGCAGGCGCAGACAGGGCTGCGCCTGCTGAGCGTGCCGTGCTCGACGGGAGAGGAGCCTTATTCGCTGGCCATGGCGCTGCTGGAGGCTGGTTTTCCGGAAAGCGCGCTGCGCATCGACGCCGTCGACATCAGCACCCGCGCGCTGGCGTGGGCGCAGCGTGCGGTGTACGGCCGCAACTCGTTTCGCGGCAGCGACCTGGCGTTCCGCGACCGCTACTTCGTCGCAACTGCAGGCGGCCACAGCCTGGTCGACGAAGTGCGCCGATGGGTGCAATTCCGGCACGGCAACCTGCTGGACGGCCTCATGGCCGAGGCGGAACTCTACGACGTCATCTTTTGCCGCAACGTGCTGATCTACTTCGATCGCGCCACGCAGGATCGCGCCATCGCGGTGTTGAAGCGGCTGCTCAAGCCGCGCGGCTGGCTGTTCGTCGGCCCCTCGGAGACGGCCTTGCTGTCGGACCACGGCTTCGTCTCCGCGAAGCTTCCGCTCGCGTTCGCCTTCCGCAAGGGGCCGGCGGCCGGCAGCGAAACGAAGCCCCGCGCGGCGCGTGCGCCAACCGTGCCCGTGCGCACGTGGACCCCGGTGGCCCCGGCCCCATTTCCACTCGCCGCCCGACCCCGACTGGTCCCCACGCCTGCCGCGATGCCGCGGGCAGCGGCGCCGGCCGAAGCGCCGAGCGCCATCGACCGCGCGCGGCGTCTTGCCGACCAGGGGCACCTGGCCGATGCCGCGGCACATTGCGAGGCGCACCTGCGCCAGCACGGTCCCTCGGCCGGGGTGTTCCACCTGCTCGGCCTGGTGCGCGATGCAAGCGGCAACGAGGAAGATGCCGCCGAGCAGTACCGCAAGGCGCTCTACCTGGAGCCCGACCATCACGAAGCGCTGATCCACCTCGCGCTCTTGCTGCGCAAGCGCGGCGACGAGGCCGGTGCGCAGCGCCTGCAGCGGCGTGCGAGCCGGCTGCACCAGGGCAGCGGGGCCTGACCGATGGACGCCGCACCCATCCTTGCCGAAGGCGCCGGGCATGCCGCCATCGACGATTGCTGGAATCGCATCGGCGTGCAGGGCGACGGCACCTGCCCGCAACTGAAGCAGCACGTGCACTGCAACCGGTGTCCCATCCATGGCGCCGCCGCGCTGGCCCTGCTGGACCGGGAGGCGCCACCCGACTACCTTGCCGAGTGCACTCGCCACATGGCACAGGCCCC
Source organism: Variovorax paradoxus (assembly GCF_018614875.1). Classification (GTDB taxonomy): domain Bacteria; phylum Pseudomonadota; class Gammaproteobacteria; order Burkholderiales; family Burkholderiaceae_C; genus Variovorax; species Variovorax paradoxus_I. The sequence continues at coordinate 343,708 of NZ_JAGGNW010000010.1, forward strand.
CAAGGCCGGCCAGGCCGATGCGGCTTCGGCGATCGTCTTTCGCATCGGGACCGAATGGCTGGCCCTGCCGACGCAGGTCTTGCTGGAAGTTGCGGCCCTGTCTCCGATTCATTCGCTGCCCGGCCGGCGCGGGGGCATCGTGCAGGGCGTGGCCAATGTGCGCGGCGAACTGCTGGTCTGCGTGCTGCTCGGCACCATGCTCGGCCTGGCGCGCGCTGCGGAGAGCGGACACGCGCGCCAGCGCGAGGCCTTGCGGCGCCTGGTGGTGATCGGCCTCGATGGCCAGCGGCTCGGCTTTGCGGTGGACGAAATGCACGGCATTGCGCGCTTCGACCCCGGCACGTTGAAGGAGGTGCCGGCCACCGTTGCCCGCGCCACCACCCCTTACTCGAAGGCGATCCTCACGTGGCATGAGCACTCGGTGGGCCTGCTCGACGAGCAATTGCTGTTCTACACACTTCACCGGAGCCTGGCGTGACCGCCAAAGATCTCAGCGAGCTGTCGATGCTGGAGCTGTTCCGCGTCGAGGTCGAGAACCAGGCGCCCTTGCTGACGGCGGGGCTCCTCGCCCTGGAGCGGGACCCGGAGGCGGCCGACCAGCTCGAGGCCTGCATGCGCGCCGCCCATTCGCTCAAGGGCGCCGCACGCATCGTCGACGTCGCCGCCGCGGTCGGCGTGGCCCACGCCATGGAAGACTGCTTCGTCGCCGCGCAAGAAGGCCGGCTGCGATTGCGCCAGGGCCACATCGACCTGCTGCTCGGCGGCGTGGACCTGCTCGCGCGCTTCGCCCATTCCCCGGAGATGGAGCCCCTCGACTCGCCGCAAGTGAAGGCATTCGTCGAGGCGCTGGAAAGTGCGATGCAGGACAACGGCCAAAGCGATCCGGCGCCGGACGCGGCGGCGCCGGCATCGGACGCCCTCTCGAGGGCGCCTCCCGCCATGGCCGAAAGCGCCGCCCCGGACCGCGTCGTGCGCGTCAGCGCCGACAACCTCAACCGGCTGCTCGGCCTGGCCGGCGAATCGCTGGTGGCCGCGCGCTGGCTTCGGCCTTTCGCCGACTCGCTGCTGCGGCTCAAGCGGCTGCAGCACGAGACCGTGCAAAAGCTCGACGCGCTGCACGACGACGTGCCGGCGACATCTCCGGACGAGCGCGCCCGGCCCGCGCTGCACGACATCAAGCGGCGCGTCATCGAGTGCGAGCATCTGCTGACGCAGGGGCTGGCCGATATGGAGACTTTCGAGCGGCGCTCGGCCGACCTGTCGCGCCGGCTGTACGACGAGGCGGTGGCCTGTCGCATGCGGCCGTTCGCCGACGGTGTCCATGCCACGCCGCGCATGCTGCGCGACCTCGGCCGCTCGCTCGGCAAACAGGTCAGGCTCGACATCGTCGGTGCCGCGACGCCGATCGACCGCGACGTGCTCGAGAGACTGGACGCCCCGCTGGGCCACCTGTTGCGCAATGCGGTCGGCCACGGCATCGAGTCGCCCGAGCAGCGCCATGCCGCGGGCAAGCCTGCGGAAGGCGTCGTCCGGCTCGAAGCGCGCCACAGCGCCGGTGCGCTGGAGATCTCCGTCTCCGACGATGGACAGGGCATTTCCCTCGACGCGATGCGCCGCGCCGTGGTCGAGCGCAATCACACCAAAGCCGAGCTTGCGGCCGAGCTGTCGGAGGCCGAGCTGCTGGAGTTCCTGTTCCTGCCCGGCTTCACGCTCAGCAATCGCGTCACCGACATGTCGGGCCGTGGCGTCGGGCTGGACGCCGTGCAGGACATGGTGAAGCAGGTGCGCGGCAGCGTGCGCGTGTCGACGAGGCCGGGCACGGCACACGTTTTCAGCTGCAATTGCCGCTCACACTCTCGGTCGTGCGCACCTTGATCGCGGACGTCGGCGGCGAGCCCTATGCCTTTCCGCTGGCGCGCATCGTCCGCACCTCGAAGGTCGCGCCGCAGCAGGTCGAACTGCTCGAAGGGCGGCAGCACATCGAGGTCGACGGGCGGCGCATCGGGCTTGTGACCGCGCACCAGATCCTGCAGGCGGGGGAGCGTCAAGCCGCCGGTGGCGACCTGGCAGTCGTCGTCATCGGCGACCACGGCGAGACCTATGGCGTGGTGGTGGACCGCTTCCTCGGCGAGCGTGAGCTCGTGGTGCACGCGCTCGACCCGCGCCTGGGAAAGATCAAGGACATCAGCGCCGGCGCGCTGATGGAAGACGGCTCGCCGGTGCTCATCATCGACGTCGAGGACATGATCCGCTCGGTGCAGAAGCTCATCGCATCCGGCCATCTGAGCCAGGCCCAGCCGGGCCAGGTTGCCGTCGAAGGAAGAAAGCGCAAGCGCGTGCTGGTGGTCGACGACTCGCTGACGGTGCGCGAGCTCGAACGCAAGCTGCTTGCGCAGCACGGCTACGACGTCGAGGTTGCCGTCGATGGCATGGACGGCTGGAACGCCGTGCGCACCGGGCACTTCGACCTGCTGGTGACCGACGTCGACATGCCGCGCCTGAACGGCATCGAACTGGTGGCGCTGGTCAAGAAGAACCCCAACCTGAAGTCCCTGCCGGTCATGATCATGTCGTACAAGGACCGCGCCGAAGATCACCGCCGCGGGCTGGAGGCCGGCGCCGACCACTACCTGACCAAGGGCAGCTTTCACGACGAGACGCTGCTCCAGGCGGTGGTCGACCTGATCGGCGAGGCCGTCGCATGAAGATCGCCATCGTCAATGACATGCCGCTGGCGGTGGAGGCCTTGCGGCGCGTGCTGGCGCTGCGGCCGGAGCACCACGTCGTCTGGGTGGCCGAGGACGGCGCGCGGGCGGTGCAGCGCTGCGCCGAGCTGAGGCCCGACCTCATCCTCATGGACCTGCTGATGCCGGAAATGGACGGCGTCGAGGCCACGCGCCGCATCATGTCCGGGACGCCGTGCGCCATCCTGCTCGTCACTGCCGACATGGGCGCCAACACCGCCCACATCTTCGAGGCGATGGGCCACGGTGCGCTCGATGTCGTCGATGCGCCGGCCATCGGCAGCGGTGATCCGCGGGCCGGCGCCGCACCCGTGCTGGCGAAGATCGAGATCATCGCCAAGCTGATCGGCGGCGACCGCGGCCGCTCCGATACCGGCGGGGCGCGGTTCGCCGCGGCATCCGGCGGTAACCCCCCGGAAAGCCTGGTTGCCATCGGCGCATCGGCCGGCGGGCCGGCGGCGCTGGCCACGCTGCTGCGCGGCCTGCCGGCCGACTTCCCCGCCGCCGTCGTCATCGTCCAGCATGTCGACGAGCAGTTCGCCGCCGGCATGGCGCAATGGCTGGCGCAGCATTCGGCGCTGCCGGTCGAGCTGGCCCGGGAGGGCGATCGGCCAACGCCCGGCAGGGTGCTGCTTGCGGCGACCAACGACCATCTGCGGCTGGTCGCGCGCGAGCGGCTCGCCTACACGCGCGCCCCGCAGAGCTATGTCTACCGCCCGTCGGTCGACGTGTTCTTCCACAGTGCCTGCGCGCTGTGGCGCGGCGAGGTCGTCGGTGTGCTGCTGACCGGCATGGGGCGCGACGGTGCGCACGGCCTGAAAGCCTTGCGCGACAAGGGCCACCACACCATCGCGCAGGACCAGGCCAGCAGCGCCGTCTATGGCATGCCCAGGGCCGCTGTCGCGCTCGATGCCGCGGTCGACATCCTGCCGATCGAAGCGATTGCGGCGCAGCTGTGCAATGTTCTTTCCACCCAGACCGAACCCGGGGGATCACGATGACCGAAACCGAATCGAGGGACAGCGGCGAGCCGGGGCCGTCCGCCGGCAAGGTCTCCCGGGTCATGGTGCTGCTGGTCGACGACCAGGCGATGGTGGGAGAGGCCGTGCGGCGCGCGCTGCTGAGCCAGCCGGGCATCGACTTCCACTACTGCTCCGATCCGGCCGAAGCACTCGAAGTGGCCGAGCAGGTCCGGGCGACGGTGATCCTGCAGGACCTGGTCATGCCAACGATCGACGGCTTGACGCTGGTTCGCCGGTACCGTGCCAATCCGGCCACCGCGGAGATACCGATCGTGGTGCTGTCGACCAAGGAAGACCCGGCGGCCAAGGGCGACGCCTTCGCGGCCGGCGCCAACGACTATCTCGTCAAGCTGCCGAGCCAGGTCGAACTGATTGCGCGCATCCGCTACCACTCGAGGGCGTATCTGAATCAGCTGGAGCGCGACGAAGCCTATCGCGCACTGCGCGTGAGCCAGCGGCAGTTGGTGGAGAAGAATATCGAGTTGCAGCGGATGACCCATTCGGACGGACTCACCGGGGTCTGCAACCGGCGCCATTTCGATGAATACATCCAGGAGGAATGGAGCCGGTCGCTGCGCGACCAGAGCGCGCTCTCCGTGCTCATGATCGACATCGACGACTTCAAGCAATACAACGACACCTACGGCCACCTGGCCGGCGACGAGGTCTTGAAGAAGGTGGCGAGCACCTTGCAGCTGAATGTCAGCCGATCGACCGATCTCGTCGCCCGCTTCGGCGGCGAGGAGTTCGCGCTGATCATGAGGACCACGCCCCGGGAGGGCGCATTCGCCGTGGCCCGGAAGCTTCGCCTGTCGGTGCAGGACCTGGGGCTGGTGCATGGCCGTTCCTCGGTGGCCGGGCACCTGACCGTGAGCGTCGGTGGCGCATCGGTGATCCCTTCGCGCGACGGCTCCTTTCTTGATCTCATCGAGGCCGCCGACAAGGCGCTCTACGAGGCCAAGCGAGCCGGCAAGAACCAGGAGATGATGTACAAGGGCGGGAGCGGACAGTGACAGGCCCCTGCATTCGCCCACTACGCGGGCTATCGCCTATGCTGCTTGACGAGCGGCTGCTGGACCTTGAAGGCCAGGCTGGATTTACGAGATCAAGTCTCATCGAACGAAAGGCGCGGCTGACGGAGGTCTTCGAGGATCCGCCGCTCAGCGCCAATGCGTCAGCCCAAAGACTGACGGCGCCCCCAGGAGAAATGAATGACGAACGCGGAACTACTCCAACGCGCTGCCGAGTACCAGGCCAAGCATGGCCGCGACGAAGCGCTGGCGCTATGCATGGAAATTCTGGAGCAGTGCATGCGCATCGAGCAGCGCATGGCCGCCGACACGGCAGCATGGCGGGCGCGCCAGGCCGAAACCACGCAGCGCCAAATTCCGGAGGATGGATCCTTCTAGCGCGTCGCATGGCGCAGGGCGCTCTGTGCGTCACGCACAGGCGCGCTGATAGGCCGGAACGAAGAAGCTTTCGCCCAGAAGGTCGCTGATTGGCCTGAGGGACAGTTGCGCCGCCATCGTAGGGCACCGCTGAGCTTCGCCTCACGAACTGACACCCAATCAGAGCGACCATGGGCATTTATGCAGTACTGGCGCGGTGGACGCCGTGACCCGACCTGAGGCAAAGAAAAACCCGCTACGGTGGGGAAACATGCGGGTATTGAGGCTTTGTGAGACGCCGTGAACCGGGTCCTTGGTGCTTCGACAGGAATCGAAAACTAGGCTGTAGGGCGCATGAATCCTAAGTTTCTTGATTCTGAATTCCGAAGATACCGACAAAAGTACCGGCAAATTGTTTGGTGTCGTGCTTGCGCCACGGCAGGGTGGTCCGCGAGCGGCTGGACCTCATCGCGCAGGTCGGGGTTCGTCCGAGATCTCATTTTCTCGACGGCACCGCGCGTCAGCTCTTCGCAGTTCTGCCGGCCCTCGGGCCAACCCCTCAAGCGTGGGCTCGCTGGCTCCCCAACGATTTATCACCATTCGGACGCCGTAGCGCTCGTGCCAACGTTGCCCTATGGCGCGCTCGATGCAGAACTGGGTTCGCAGGTACTTGGAAAACATGACCTGTTCGTGTGTTGCGCATTGAACTGCGGATGAGAGGCACAACAACAGCGGGCCGGGGAGAAGCAAGCGCACGTGGGAAAAAGCGCCAAGAATCTTCGGAGACACGGCTATCTCAAACTAGCGTACCGCGATTGCTTGTTCGATGGCTGCGCTAACCTTCTGAACAAAGGCTTTCGGCTGGCTTTTTAACGCCACAACCTCACCCCCTCCGGCGACAACCGTCATGGTTTGCTTGCCCCATCGGCTGTAGACGTAGACCGCAGTTCCGATCAGCAGGATCACCCCGAAGCCAACTGAAGTGTCCTTGCCTGCCAAGCAGGCCAGCCCGATGACCCCTAGAAGAAACGGCGCAAGACCAATCGACTCGTCTTTCACCGAGATTGATCCTATGTTGCGCGTCGCAAATGTTTTCTTGCCAAGAACTACGCGGGTGGACGAAACGACGACCGCATCCGTTTTCAGAAAAACTTCCTCTTCCATACTTTCCCCTCGTTTCTAGCAATCATCATACGGACAGGAGCTTCTAAGACGGTTCATTTTTCGATGCCCAAGCCGAGCGACAGTGGGTTGTCGACTTTTCGCCTCCTAAGCACGATTTGGTCGGAGATTCTCTGCGACGCGATCCTCGTAGTCCTCCTTGCCGCGCGAGTGGTCAGTCTTGCGACTTTGTTCCCGGCCTACCCGTATATGGATTGACATTGCCCTTGGTGGACCAGTTGTCCGCCTTCGTGCCATTCGGATTGGTCGCATGGCTTGGGGGGACATATGTCCCGTTGCTCTTGGTGTAGCCGCTGGTCGAATGGCTTCCACCTGAGTGCGATTCGGCGCCGTAGCTTGCGGAATGCGAGCCATGGCCACCCGAGCTGTGTCCACCGCCGCCTCTGGCAAAAGCGGATGAGCCAAGAGCGAGGACGGCTACGAAAACGATGAATGATTTCATGTTCATGGCCTCGTCAGTGGCAGTGGGAGCCGCCGTTTCTGTGATCCCGATGGCAGCCATTCTTGTCGGTGCCTCCGGAGTGGGCGAGCGCGCCGAAGCTCAGGCAGAGCACTGCAATCAGTGCCGCAATCTTCTTCATGTTGTCTCCTCGGTTGTTGGAGGCCGAAGTGTGGTGCCAGGCGCAAATCGCTCCACGAGGGTTTGCGAGCGCTCTCACATGTTCATGGGAGGAGAAGAGATCTGGGCCGCATCCAGGATAAGAAACGGGTCCAATGAAGGGCCACAAAACCTGCAAAAGTTCAGTTCCATGTACTACGACATTGCCGGATTGAACACACGGATCCTTGGCGCCGTGCACGGATTCGCAGAAAGTCGCAAGAATTCGCAGATATTCGCGAAGCGTCGCACACCGCGACCCAGGTGGCAGAAGTGAGGGCAGATAGGCACGCTTAGTATGTTTACAGTCGGCTACGCCCCTGCAATGTTGGATTCCACCGATCTCTGACCCGAGATTTCCATTGAATACTGACCCACCCGCTTTGTGAGCCCGAAGGCCTCACGGTGTGGATAAGTGCTTGATGTTCTCCTTTTTAGATTGAGGCTTGGCGGAACTATTTTTGAACCGGAAGCTGTCGTTTCCGGTCTCCAGAATGTGGCATCGATGTGTCAATCGATCCAGCAGCGCAGTCGTCATCTTCGCATCACCAAAGACGCTGGCCCACTCCCCGAAGCTCAAGTTGGTGGTGATTACCACGCTGGTTCTCTCGTAAAGCTTGGAGAGCAGATGGAACAGGAGCGCGCCTCCTGACTCGCTGAAGGGCAGGTAGCCCAGTTCATCCAGGATCACCAGGTCTACGTGCAGGAGCTTGTTGGCGATCTGGCCTGTGTGTGTGGATCTGCCGCAGATTGCGCCGCTGTTTCCGCGATTTGGTGGCCTCGATCGCGAGCCAGGTCGCGAGCTTCTCGGCATAGGGATCGAGCTTGCTCGAGCTCGCCCGCTTGGCGTAGCGCGGCTCTTCGTCGCCGGCTCGCAGGTACTTCTTTACGGTGTTGCGAGACAGGCCTGTACGCCTGGCTATCTCGCGGATGGACATCTGCTCGCGCAGGGCCCAGCGTCTGATGACACTCAATGTCGCCACGTCTATCACTCCTAGGATCCCCTGCTTTAAAAATGAGCAGGGTAGAGTTTTACGTGGGTCAGTCTTAGACGGAAATTACTGCGTTTAGAGGGTCAATTTTCGATGGCACTCAACAGCCATTGGACATCACGCGAATGCTGAAAAATGCTGAAGTTTCGCCGTGCTTGAGGATCGCCACGAATCGACGCTTTCGCTCAGTGCTGTCGGCGTCCATGGGGCGCAGTGTCTGCGGCATCACGTGCAAATGTTGAGACACGTTGATGTCTCCCGAGCCCCAGGATGCATGAAACATGCTGAGGTTTTCGAGGGGTGCGTGTGTCGCTGATAATGCTCGAAGGAGAAGAAAAAATGACCAACTTCACGTTCAATTACCACCGCAATCGCTGGGGCGACACTCAATCCATATCGCTGACCAAGACTGCGACTGGATGGCACCAGGGGGCGATTGCCTACACGGGCGAAATGTCGCCTGAGGGCGATTCGCTGTTCTTCGGCAACTTCGACCAAGACATGGTGAACTACCCCAAGCGGCTGGGGGATTTTCTTGGGCATATCTGGCGCCAACTGGATTCAGGCGAGTGGTCCGATGCCGAAGCCCAGAAGCATCTTCAAGCGCTCGCAGACTGGGTTTCGGCGTGCGAGCGTGCAGAGCCGAAGATACCGGGCTGGAACTGACAACACAGCGAGGGTTGCGCCGCTCTGGGGTGTTTCCAAGCGGTGCTAAGCCGCCTTGAACTGCAGGATCTCGGCGCCCGCGGCGAGCTTGTCCAGATAGTCGGCCCAGCGTTGCATCATTTCGCGGCGCGCCGGCAGATGGGCGGTGCGGTTGTAGGCCCGGCCGTTTGGATCCTTCACGGTGTGGGCCAACTGGTGTTCGATCAGGTCGGGCCGTTCGCCCAGCACCTCATCCATGATCGTCCGCGCGGTTGCCCTGAAGCCGTGGGCTGTGTGGACTTCAGCGCTGTATCCCATCCCCCGCAGTGCGGCATTGATCGTGTTTTCGCTCATGGGACGCTCTCCCGTGCGAATGCTGGGGAAGACGTAGCGTCCGTGGCCAGTGATGGGGTGGAGGTTGCGCAGGATTTCCACCGCTTGCGTCGCCAGGGGCACGATGTGATCGACCTTCATCTTCATCTTCGAGCCGGCGATGCGCCACTCGGCGGAGTCAAGATCAATCTCCGCCCATTCCGCGGTGCGCAGTTCGCCAGGTCGAACAAACAGCAAGGGAGAGAGCTTCAGTGCGGCAACGGTGGTAGGGTGGCCGCTGTAAGCATGGATCGAGCGTATCAGGTCACCGACTCGCTTGGGCTCAGTAATGGCAGCGAAGTGCCTGCTCGCTTTCGATGCCAGGGCTTCGCTCAGATCGGCGGTCACATCCCGTTCTGCCAGTCCTGACACTACCGCGAAGCGAAACACCTGCCCGCAAAGCTGCTTGACCCGGTGGGCCGTATCGATGGCCCCGCGTGCTTCCAGCTTGCGCACGACTCGCTCCAGGATGTCGCGCGGGCCGATAGTGGACATGGGCATCTTGCCGATGAAGGGGAATACGTCCTTCTCTAGCCAGGTCTTGACCTTGTCCTGGGTGATGGCCTGACGCTTTGCTGCCGTCTTGGCCAGCCAATCCCGTGCCACGACCTCGAACGTGTTTGCCGCAGCCGCAGCGCGGGTCTGTTTTTCCTCGCGCTTGGCGGCGCTTGGGTCTACGCCGTTGGCGAGCAGCTTGCGGGCGGCATCCCGGCGTTCGCGCGCCTGGAGGAGGGAAACATCAGGATAGACGCCCAGCCCCAGCGTCTTTGCCTTGCCGTTGACGCGGTAGTCCAGCCGCCAGTACTTGCCTGCCGCCTTGACTCGGAGGTACATGCCGCCGCCATCGGCGTATCGTTCGCCGATTTCCGCGCCCTTGTGCTTCACCTGCCTGACGAACGTGTCCGTGAGTGCCATCGTTGCTCCGATCTGTCGGTACTTGAGTTGTCGGTATCTGGCTGATACCGGCAGAACTACCGACAAAGTACCGACATGTGATGCTACGCCGTGCGATGGCTTGAGGCAAAGAAAAACCCGCTACGCTAGGGAAGCGTGCGGGTTTTGAAGTCTGGTGAGACGCTGTGATTCGATCCCGTGGTGCCTTCGACAGGAATCGAACCTGTATCTGAGTCTTAGGAGGACCCCGTTCTATCCATTGAACTACGAAGACGGAAGGCGGCCCGCACTTTACCAGTTCGCGGCGCCGCCGGTCAGCGCAGGCCGATGCGCGAGGCGTGCCAGCGCAGCACGTCGGCGCGCAGCGGGTCGGAAGCTTCGATGCGGTTGGCGCGCACCTGCAGCGCGCGCATCTGCTCGACTTCGTCGATCACCTTGCCGGGGCTCAGCAGGGCCTGAACGAGCACGCCGGCCTCTTCGGCAAGCGCCTTGAGCGCGCCAGCCACGCTACCAACGAATGCGCTCGCGCTGGACGATCGGTCAAGGGTAGACATACGGGAACTCCTGGGATTTCGTTGGTCGGGAATAACCGCCATTCTAGGGTTTACCCGAATTCTCCCTTGCAGCAAGGAAAAAGCGCACGCAACCGTGCTGTTGCGTGCGTTCGCTTGCGTGCAATTTCCCTCGAATGGCTCCTGGGCCGAGGTCGTTCGCCTATCACTCGGCGCGGGCTAACCCCAACACAAAATCTTTGAAAAGTTGACCATGGTCAAGCAGGCGGAGTTCTTCCAGCGCGCACCATCGCCCCTGTTCGCATCTCGGCTCAGATCCACTAAAAAAAGAGCGCACCTTACACAGGAGACAACATGATGAAGAACTTCTTTTCGCGCACCCGCGCTTGTCGGGCCAAAGTCTTCACCGCGGCCATGTTGGCGCTCGCGGTCGCCACGCCAGCCTTCGCATGGGAGCCCACCAAACCGGTGGAGTTCGTGATCCCCGCGGGCACGGGCGGAGGCGCCGACCAGATGGGCCGTCTGCTGCAGGGCATCGTCATCAAGTACAAGCTGATGAAGGAGCCGCTGATCGTCGTCAACAAGTCGGGCGGTGCGGGGGCCGAGGGCTTCCTTGCCGTGAAGGAAGCCAAGGGCGATCCGCACAAGATCATCATCTCGCTGTCCAACCTGTTCACCACGCCCATGGCCACCGGCGTGCCCTTCAACTGGAAGGACATGACGCCAGTGGCGATGATGGCGCTCGACCAGTTCGTGCTGTGGACCAATGCCGAGCAGCCGTACAAGAGCGCCTCCGAGTACATCGCGGCGGCCAAGGCTGCAGGCCCGAACAAGTTCAAGATGGCCGGCACCGGCTCCAAGCAGGAAGACCAGATCATCACGGTGGCGCTCGAGAAGGCCACCGGCACCAAGTTCATCTACGTGCCGTTCAAGGGCGGCGGCGAGGTGGCGGTGCAACTGGTGGGCGGCCATGTGAACTCCACCGTCAACAACCCGATCGAGGCGGTGGCCCAGTGGCGTGCGGGCAAGCTGCGCGCGCTGTGCGTGTTCGACGACCACCGCATGCCGTTCAAGGCCAAGGTGACCGACACGCAGTCGTGGAACGATGTGCCCACCTGCAAGGAAGCCGGCGTTCCCACCAAGTACACCATGCTGCGCGGCATCTTCATGCCTGCCGGCGTCACGCCCGACCAGCTCGCTTTCTACGTGGACCTGCTGACCAAGATCTCCGCCACGCCGGAGTGGAAGGAGTACATGGAGAAGGGTGCCTTCAACCCGACCTTCATGAGCGGCGACGCGTTCACCAAGTGGCTCACCGAAGCGGAGGCCACGCACCGCACGCTGATGACTGAAGCCGGCTTCCTGGCCAGCAACAAGTAGCAACCGGGCGTCGCGCGACGCTTTTCGCCTGAAGAGACGGCCGCCGGCGGGGCGGCGGGCGGAGCGCTGCACTTTCGTTTTCACGGCAACACACACACGAACGATGGGGACTCCATGGAGCACGACGAGATTTCAGACGGCCCGGCGCGTACGGGCGTAGCGACCCACGTGGTCGAGGCGGTGGTTGCACTGATCCTGCTGGCGATAGGCCTGGTGGTGATCTACGAGAGCCAGAGGCTGGGTTCCGGCTGGACCAGCGATGGCCCCGGTGCGGGGTACTTCCCGTTCTACATCGGCGTGATCATCGCCATTTCCGGCGCCGGCATCCTGTACCAGGCGCTGCTGGGCAAGGACCGGAAGACAGAGGTCTTCGTCGACTCGGTGCAGCTCAGGCGCGTGCTGTCGGTGCTGCTGCCGGCCACGGTCTACGTGGGGGCCATTTCCTTGCTCGGCCTGTACGTGGCGTCGGCGATCTACATCGCGCTCTTCATGGTGTTTCTCGGCAAGTGCTCGTGGGTGAAGAGCGTCATTGCGGCGCTGGCGGTCAACACGGTGTTCTTCTGCATGTTCGAGGTGTGGTTCAAGGTGCCGCTGTTCAAGGGCGCCCTCGATCCCCTCCGGTTTCTCGGCTACTGAATCTCACGGAGCAAATGCGAAATGGATGAAATCAGTGCCCTGATGCAGGGCTTCTCGGTAATCCTCACGCCGATGAACATCGGCCTGATGTTCGTCGGCATCATCCTGGGGGTGTTGATTGGCGTGCTCCCCGGCCTGGGCGGCGCCAACGGCGTGGCCATTCTGCTGCCGCTCACGTTCACGATGTCGCCCACCTCGGCGATCATCATGCTGTCGTGCATCTACTGGGGTGCGTTGTTCGGCGGAGCCATCACCTCCATCCTGTTCAACATCCCGGGCGAACCATGGTCGGTGGCCACCACCTTCGACGGCTACCCGATGGCGCAGCAGGGCAACGCGGGCGCCGCGCTGACCACGGCCTTCACGTCCTCGTTCGTCGGTGCGCTGCTGGCGGTGATCATGATCACCTTCCTGGCGCCGCTGGTGGCCAAGTTCGCGCTCAAGTTCGGGTCGCCCGAATTCTTTGCGGTGTACCTGCTGACCTTCTGCAGTTTCGTGGGCATGGGCAAGGGGTCGCCGTTCAAGATCCTGGCGTCGATGGCGCTCGGCTTTGCGCTGGCCAGTGTGGGCATGGACACGGTCACGGGCCAGCTGCGGCTCACCTTCGGCCAGTCCGAGCTGATGCGCGGCTTCGACTTCCTGATTGCGGTGATCGGCCTGTTCGGCATCGGCGAAATCCTGCTGTCGATGGAAGAAGGCCTGAAGTTCTCGGGCAAGAGCGCGAAGATCGATCCCAAGGTGGTGCTGCAGACCTGGAAGCAGTTGCCGCAGTACTGGGTGACCTCGCTGCGCAGCTCGCTGATCGGCATCTGGATGGGCATCACGCCGGGCGGCGCGACGCCGGCTTCGTTCATGGCCTACGGCCTGGCCAAGAAGATGTCGAAGCGCGGGTCGAAGTTCGGCACCGGCCAGATGGAAGGCGTCGTGGCGCCCGAGACCGCGGCCCACGCCGCCGGCACCAGCGCGCTGCTGCCGATGCTGGCGCTCGGCATTCCGGGCTCGCCCACCGCCGCGGTGCTGCTGGGCGGCCTGCTGATCTGGGGCCTGCAGCCCGGACCGCTGCTGTTCGTCGAGCAGAAGGACTTCGTCTGGGGCCTGATCGCCAGCATGTACCTGGGCAACATCGTCGGACTCATCGTGGTGCTGAGCACGGTGCCGCTGTTCGCTTCGATCCTGCGCATTCCGTTCTCGATCATTGCGCCGGTGATCATCGTGATCTGCGCCATCGGCGCCTACACGGTGCACAACGCGATGCTCGACATCTGGTTCATGCTCGGCTTCGGCGTGGTGGGGTATCTGTTCAAGAAGCTCGACTTTCCGCTCGCGCCGCTGGTGCTGGCGCTGGTGCTCGGCGACAAGGCGGAAGACTCGTTCCGCCAGGCCATGCTGGTTTCGCAGGGCGACGTGATGATCATGTTCTCGAACCCGCTGGTCGGCGGCATCACCACGCTGGCGCTCCTGCTGCTGTTCTGGCCGCTGATCTCCAAGGCGCTGGCGCTCGTCAAGCCCAAGAAGCCCGACGAGTTCGCCGTCGAGCGCCCGGTGGATTGAACGGAGAACAACGACATGCCAGTCATTGCACTCACCCAGGAGATGGGTTCCCTCGCCAAGGACGTGTCGCTGCGCCTCGCCGAGCAGCTTGGCCTCGAGGTCATGCGCCACGAGACGATCGAGCGGGTGGCCGACCGCATGCAGGTGCCGAGCAGTTTCATCGGCCGCCTGCGCGACGGCAAGGCCGGCTTCGTCGAACGGCTCACCGCCGACCGGCGCAGCCTCGCGCTCTACACGGCCGAGGAGCTCTTCGCGCTGGCCGACCGCGGCAACGTGGTGCTGCGCGGCTGGGGCGCCACCTGCCTGCTGCGGCCGGTGCCGCACGTGGTGTGCGTACGCATCACGCGCTCGATGAAGAAGCGGGTCGAATGGCTGATGGCGCACCTCGAAACCGACGATGCCGAGTTTGCCGAAGCCGAGATCCGGCGCAGCGACGACGCGCACGCGGCGCGCATGCATGCGCAGTTCGGTGTGACATGGGGCGACCCGGTGCTCTACGACCTGGTGCTCAACACGGACCGCCTCTCGGTGGACAGCTGCGTGGCGCAGATCCGCGCGCTGGTGGAGCGCCCGGAGTTCGCCGAGACACCGGCCTCGCGCGTGCTGCTGGCCAACATGACGCTCGCGGCGCGGGTGAAGTCGGCGCTGAAGGACAACGAGGCGACCAGCGACATCCGCGTGACCGTCGAGGCCGACCAGGGCAAGCTCACGCTGAGCGGCATCGTGCTCGATGCGCAGGAGCGCGTGCTCACGCAGGATGTGGCTTCCAAGGTCGACGGCGTGAGCGGCGTCGACAACGCGCTGCGCCTGATGACCGTTCCGCGCCGCTTCGCGTCGGCGAAGCAGACCTGAACCATCCTCGGACGATTGGGGCGAGCTAAATCTTCCCGCGCTTGCGCAGGCGGCTCAGGGTTTCCGCGGAGAGATTGAGGTACGACGCCAGCTCCTTGCTCGGAATGCGGTCTTCGAGCTCCGGGTGCTTGCGCATGAACCGGTGCACGCGGCCCGGCGCGTCGAGCAGATGAAGCGTGATGGTGTGCGCCATGATCTCGCTCATGCCGCGCATCACGCAGTACTCGAACAGCTCCTTGGTCTCGGGGTGGCGGTTCAGGAACGCGATCCATTCCTTCAGCGGCAGGCTCGCCACGCGCGCCTTGGTGACGCAGACGATGCCGTAGGGCGTGGGCGTGCCCAGGCGCAGCGCCGCGTAGCTGGTTTCCATGTCGTGCGCATCGGCAAAGCGCAGGATCATTTCCTTGCCCTCGGGGTTGCTCACCACCCGCTTGAGGATGCCGTCGAGGATGAAGTACTGCTCCATCTCGCGCACGCCCTGGTGCAGCAGGAAGTCGCCCTTGTTGCCGTCCACGATGACGAGATGGGTTTCCAGCTCGGTGCGATCGCTCTCGCTCAGGTCCTTGAGCAGGATGTTCTGCCGGAGCTGCGCGCGAATGATGTTTTTCTCCGGGTGGTTTTCCAACAGCGTCATGGGTCCCGTCTTGCTCGAATGCGCAACAACAACTTCTGGTTCATCTGGCCGGTGCCGTTTTCCGGAAAGTTGACCGAGGTCAACGCCCGAAAGCATGCCCCCGAATCATAGTCCCGGCTCGGGCCTCGGCCATTCACCCAAGCAAGAAGGAGAGACATGTCTTCAGTAAGAACGGACAAAGAGGCATCCACGACCCTGGACGACGCCCTCAAGCCCAAGAACAGGGCGAACGACGGCGATGCGGTCGTGCTGGCCCTCAAGCAGCCCACGGAGGAGGAGGCCGCGGCGCACGAAACGACGATCGATGGCTTCCACCTGGTCATCGATGCGCTCAAGCTGAACGGCATCGACACCATCTTCGGCCTGCCGGGCATTCCGATCACCGACCTCACGCGCATGGCGCAGGCTGAGGGCCTGCGGGTCATCTCGTTCCGCCACGAGCAGCATGCGGGCAACGCCGCCGCCGCGGCCGGCTTTCTCACGCAGAAGCCCGGCATCTGCCTGACCGTGTCGGCCCCCGGCTTCCTGAACGGGCTCACGGCGCTGGCCAACGCCACCACCAACTGCTTCCCGATGATCCTGATCAGCGGCTCGAGCGAGCGCGAGATCGTCGACCTGCAGCAGGGCGACTACGAAGAGATGGATCAGCTCGCGATCGCCAAGCCGCTGTGCAAGGCCGCCTTCCGCGTGCTGCATGCCGAGGACATCGGCGTGGGCATTGCACGGGCGATCCGCTCGGCGCTGTCGGGCCGCCCGGGCGGCGTGTACCTCGACCTGCCGGCCAAATTGTTCGCGCAGACCATGGATGCCGAAGCCGGCCGCAGATCGCTCATCAAGGTGGTCGATCCCGCGCCGCGCCAGATTCCGGCGCCCGACGCCGTGAAGCGCGCGCTCGACCTGCTCAAGGGCGCCAAGAAGCCGCTGATCCTGCTGGGCAAGGGCGCGGCCTATGCGCAGGCCGATGCAGACATTCGCGCATTGATCGAGAAGACCGGCATTCCCTACCTGCCGATGTCGATGGCCAAGGGCCTCTTGCCCGACACCCACACGCAATCGGCCGCGGCCGCGCGCTCCTACGTGCTGCAGGAAGCCGACGTGGTGATGCTGGTCGGCGCGCGCCTCAACTGGCTGCTCTCGCACGGCAAGGGCAAGACCTGGGGCCAGGAGAAGGGCGCCAAGCAGTTCATCCAGATCGACATCGCGCCGACCGAGATCGACAGCAACGTGGCCATTGCCGCGCCGGTGATCGGCGACATCGGCTCCTGCGTGGCGGCGCTGCTCGCGGGCGTCGATGCCAAGTGGGCCAAGCCGCCGGCCGAATGGACCGGCGCCATCGCCGAGCGCAAGGACAAGAACCTGTCGAAGATGGCCGTGACGCTGGCCGCGCGGCCTTCGCCGATGAACTTCCACAGCGCGCTCAGCGTGATCCGCGACCAGGTGAAGGCGCGGCCCGACGCCATCGTGGTGAACGAAGGCGCCAACACGCTGGACTTCGCGCGCAGCATCGTCGACATGTACGAGCCGCGCAAGCGCCTCGACGTGGGTACCTGGGGAATCATGGGCATCGGCATGGGCTTTGCCGTGGCCGCCGCGGTGGTCACCGACAAGCCGGTGATCGCCATCGAAGGCGACAGCGCCTTCGGCTTCAGCGGCATGGAGGTGGAGACCATCTGCCGCTACAACCTGCCGATCTGCATCGTCGTGTTCAACAACAACGGCGTCTACCGCGGCACCGACGTGAACGCGAGCGGCACGCCCGACGTGGCGCCCACCGTGTTCGTGAAGAACGCGCGCTACGACAAGCTGATGGAAGCCTTCGGCGGCGTCGGCGTCAACGCCACCACCGCGGATGAATTGCAGAAGGCGCTGGCCGAAGCCGTCGCCTCGCGCCGTCCCACCCTGATCAACGCCGTGATTGACGAGACCGCCGGCACCGAAAGCGGCCGCATCACCAGTCTGAACCCCAGCACGGCGAAGAAGAAGTAACCCAGCACCATCAAGGAGAACTCATATGAGCAACAAACCCCTCAACGGCATCAAGATCATCGACTTCACGCACGTGCAAGCCGGTCCGGCCTGTACCCAGATGCTGGCCTGGTTCGGTGCCGACGTGATCAAGGTCGAGCGCCCGGGCGCCGGCGACGTCACGCGCAGCCAGCTGCGCGACATCCCGAACGTCGACGCCCTGTACTTCACCATGCTCAACAGCAACAAGCGCTCGATCACGCTGGACACGAAGAAGCCCGAGGGCAAGGCCGTGCTGGAAAAGCTGATCCGCGAATCCGACGTGCTGGTCGAGAACTTCGGCCCCGGCGCTCTGGACCGCATGGGCTTTACCTGGGCGCGCATCCAGGAGCTGAACCCCAAGATGATCGTCGCATCGGTCAAGGGCTTCAGCGACGGCCACCACTACGAAGACTTGAAGGTGTACGAGAACGTGGCGCAGTGCGCCGGCGGCGCCGCCTCCACCACCGGCTGGTGGAAGGGCGAGAACTCCGCCCCGACGATCTCGGCGGCCGCACTGGGCGACTCCAACACCGGCATGCACCTGGCCATCGGCATCCTGACGGCCATCATCGGCCGCCAGCAGACCGGCAAGGGCCAGAAGGTGGCCTGCTCGATGCAGGATGCCGTGCTCAACCTGTGCCGCGTGAAGATGCGCGACCAGCAGCGCCTGGACAGCGTCGGCTACCTGGAGGAATACCCGCAGTACCCGCACGAGATGGACGCCTTCAAGGACAAGGTGGTGCCGCGCGGCGGCAACGCCGGCGGTGGTGGCCAGCCAGGCTGGATCCTGAAGTGCAAGGGCTGGCAGACCGATCCCAACGCCTACATCTACTTCACGGTGCAGGGCCATGCCTGGGACCCGATCTGCGACGCGCTGGGCAAGCCCGAGTGGAAGACCGATCCGGACTACATGACCCCCAAGGCCCGCCAGCCGCACATCGACCAGATCTTCGCCACCATCGAGGACTTCATCAAGGACAAGACCAAGTTCGAGGCAGTGGACATCTTCCGCAAGCACGACATTCCCTGCGCCCCGGTGCTGTCGATGAAGGAACTGCTGCACGACGAGTCGCTGCGCAAGAGCGGCTCCATCGTCGAGGTCCCGCACAAGGAGCGCGGCAGCTACTGGACCATCGGCAGCCCGATCAAGTTCTCGGACCTCAAGCCCGAGGTCACCGCCTCGCCGCTGCTGGGCGAGCACACTGACGAGGTGCTGGCGGAACTGGGCTATACCAAGCAACAGATCGACAACCTGAAAGAATCGAAAGCCGTGTAATTGGCTCACCCCCAGGCTTGCCCACTTTGAAATGAAGCGCCAGAGGTAAACATGCAAGCGAACGTTGATTTGAAGCAGCTCGTCGAAGGCGCCGGCGACGCGATCATGGTGTGCGATGCGCAAGGGGCGATCACGCTCTGGAACCGCGCGGCCGAGCGCATCTTCGGCTTCACCGAAGCCGAGGCGCTGGGCCAGTCGCTCGACATGATCATTCCCCAGCGGCAGCGCCAGCGGCACTGGGACGGCTATCAGAAAACCATGGAAACCGGCATGACCAAGTACGGTGCCGACCTGCTGCGCGTGCCGGCGCTGCACAAGGACGGGCACACGCTGTCGATCGCCTTCACGGTGTCGATGCTGTTCTCGGAAAATCGTGAAGTCACGGGCATCGTCGCCATGGTGCGGGACGAAACCGTCCGTTTCGCCGAAGAGCGTAAATTGCGCGCTCGTCTGCAAGAAGCAGAGTCCACGGCCAAAGGAGACAGCTGATGAGCAAGGCACTTGAGGGTGTTCGCATTCTCGATTTCACCCATGTGCAGTCCGGTCCCACCTGCACCCAGCTGCTGGCCTGGTTCGGCGCCGACGTGATCAAGGTGGAGCGCGCCGGCGAAGGCGACGCAACGCGCGGGCAACTGCGCGACATTCCCGGCGTGGACAGCCTCTACTTCACGATGCTGAACCACAACAAGCGCTCGATCACGCTCGACACCAAGAAGCCCAAGGGCAAGAAGGTGCTCGACTCGCTGATCAAGACCTGCGACGTGCTGGTCGAGAACTTCGCGCCCGGCGCGCTCGACCGCATGGGCATCACCTGGGCCCACATCCAGGAGCTCAACCCGCGCATGATCGTGGCGTCGGTCAAGGGTTTCGGCCCCGGCAAGTACGAGCATTGCAAGGTGTACGAGAACGTGGCCCAGTGCGCCGGCGGCGCGGCCTCGACCACGGGCTTCGAAGATGGCCCGCCGGTCGTCACGGGCGCGCAGATCGGCGACAGCGGCACCGGCCTGCACCTGGCGCTGGGCATCGTGGCGGCGCTGTACCAGCGCAACAGCACGGGCCGTGGCCAGCAGGTGCTCGCGCCCATGCAGGACGCGGTGCTCAACCTCTGCCGCGTGAAGATGCGCGACCAGCAGCGGCTGGAGCGCACCGGCACCATGCACGAATACCCGCAGTACCCCGACGGCAAGTTTGGCGATGCGGTGCCGCGCGCGGGCAACGCCTCGGGCGGCGGCCAGCCGGGCTCCATCCTCAAGTGCAAGGGCTGGGAGACCGATCCCAACGCGTACATCTACTTCATCACGCAAGGGGCCGTGTGGCCCGCGGTGTGCAAGGTCATCGGCGAAGAAGGGTGGATCAACGACGAGGCCTACGCCACGCCGGCCGCGCGCCTCTTGCACCTGAAGCCGATCTTCGCGCGCATCGAGCAATGGACCATGACCAAGACCAAGTTCGAGGCCATGGACATCCTCAACCAGTACGACATCCCGTGCGGGCCCATTCTCTCTATGAAGGAAATCGCCGCCGACCCGTCGCTGCGCGAGACCGGCACGATCGTCGAGGTCGACCACCCGACGCGCGGCAAGTACCTGACGGTGGGCAACCCGATCAAGATGTCCGACAGCCCGACCGAGGTCACAAGATCGCCGCTGCTCGGCGAGCACACCGACGAGGTGCTGATGCAGCTGGGCTACACCGCCAGCGACGTGGCGGCGCTGCGTGCCGAAGGCGTGATCTGAACTGAACGCCGTTTGAAGGCGGCGAAAAAACGCGGATGGCTCGTGCATCCGCGACGGAAATTTCATTGCCAATTATGTATAACTTGTAGCGAATGCATTCAATAAAATAGTTTAACTATTATTTATCGATCATCGAATCTACATTTTGATCATGCC
The DNA here is from genome assembly GCF_018614875.1 of Variovorax paradoxus. Lineage (GTDB taxonomy): Bacteria > Pseudomonadota > Gammaproteobacteria > Burkholderiales > Burkholderiaceae_C > Variovorax > Variovorax paradoxus_I. The sequence goes on from NZ_JAGGNW010000010.1 coordinate 364,285, forward strand.
GATCCGAAAAACGTTTGACGCCCGGCATTCAATTTCTAGGAGAAATTTCATGATCGATGATTTTCCGATTCAATACTGGAACAGCGAAACCGAGCGCAACGCCTACAACGCAGCGTTCTACGAATTGGGATTCCGCTGGCACTGGGACCGTGAAATCTATTGTCAGCTGCTGCGTGAGAGCCAAGACGGCGCCGAGCGGATCTGCCAGTACCTCCGCACCTACCAGCCGCATCTTCTGCGCGCCTACGATGCCGAATTTCTGGCGGACGTGATCGAGCAGAAGAAGGAAGAGCATCAAAAGCGCGAGCTCGATGCCGGCGCCATGAAAAGGCGTTATTTCAATTGGGCCGAAAGCCGCGGCGCCGAACTCGGCGCCTGACCTGAAAGCCGCCACCATGAATATCCACGAATACCAGGGCAAGGACGTATTGCGCAAATACGGCGTCCCCACGCCGCGTGGATATGCATGCTTTTCGCCCGACGAGGCGGCCGATGCCGCCGCGCGGATCGGCGGCAGGGCCTGGGTGGTCAAGGCGCAGATCCATGCGGGCGGCCGCGGCAAGGGCGGCGGCGTCCGGCTGGCATGGTCGGCGGCCGAAGTGCGGCGCCATGCCGACGAGCTGTTTGGCATGACGCTGCGAACGCACCAGACAGGCCCGCAAGGCCGGCTGGTGAAGCGGCTGCTGGTGGAGGAGAGCGTCGAGGTCGAAAAAGAGTTCTACCTTGGCATGGCGGTCGACCGCGAATCGCGCCGCGTGGCCTTGATGGCCTCGAGCGAAGGCGGCATGGACATCGAGGACGTGGCGGCACGCACGCCGGAGAAGATCCGCAAGCTGTCCATCGACCCCGCCACGGGCGTGAAGGCGGCCGAGGCCGACGGCCTTGCGCGCGACATCGGCTTCTCGGGAAAGCTGCTGCCGCAGGTGCGCACGCTGATGCAAAACCTCTACCAGGCCTTCGACGCCTGCGACGCATCGCTGGCCGAGATCAACCCGTTGGCGCTCACGCGCGACGGCCGCCTGATGGCGCTCGACGCCAAGTTCAACTTCGATCCGAACGCGCTGTTCCGCCAGCCTGACATCGCCGCGATGCGCGATCTCGACGAGGAGGACCCGGCCGAGGTCGAGGCCTCGAAATTCGATCTTTCCTACATTGCGCTCGACGGCGATATCGGCTGTCTGGTGAACGGCGCCGGCCTGGCCATGGCCACGATGGACGCGATCAAGCTCCACGGCGGATCGCCCGCCAACTTTCTCGACGTGGGCGGCGGCGCCACGGCCGAGAAGGTGACGGAGGCCTTCAAGCTGATGCTGCGCAATCCGAACCTCCGGGCCATCCTGGTCAACATCTTCGGCGGCATCATGAAGTGCGACGTGATCGCGCGCGGCGTGGTTGCCGCGGCGCGCGAGGTCCAGCTGGCCGTGCCACTGGTGGTGCGCATGAAAGGCACCAACGAGAGCCTGGGAAAGACCATCCTCGGGCAGTCGGGCCTCCGGATCATCAGTGCGGGCGACATGGCGGACGCTGCCGAGTCGGCCGTGGCTGCGGCTCGACGAGGGGGCTTATGAAATCGCGCTCTTCTGTTTGTCGTCGCATTGTGTTTGGCGTGCTCCGTTCAGGGCGCGCTCCCGCCGACGGGGTACGCAGCGAAGCGAATGTCCTCCGGCCTTCGGCCTCCTCCTTGATTTCGCTGCGCAAGGCACCCCATCGACGGGAGCGTTGGATAGAGCAGTCGTTGATCGGCGGTACACCCACAGCGTGCCCAGGTGCACAGGGCATCGGGTGCTCCCCGCAGCGAAATAAAGGAGGAGCCGAAGGCGGGGGACATTCGCGGAGGGGAGTACCCGGTGGCCTGTGCACGCGCCCCGAACAGCAGCGTCGAAAACACGAGCACCCCGCAACACAACGCATGGTGAAAAGCTGAGATGTCGATCCTCATCAACAAGCACACCCGCGTCATCACCCAGGGCATCACGGGAAAGACCGGACAGTTCCACACCGCGATGTGCCGCGACTACGCCAATGGACAGAAATGCTTCGTGGCAGGCGTCAATCCGAACAAGGCAGGCAAGTCCTTCGACGGCATCCCCGTGTTCGGCAGCGTCGAGGAAGCCAAGGCCGAAACCGGCGCCACCGTGTCCGTGATCTACATGCCGCCGCCCTTCGCGGCCGCGGCCATCGACGAGGCGGTGGACGCGGGGCTCGACCTCGTCGTATGCATCACCGAAGGCATTCCGGTGCGCGACATGATCCGCACCCGGCACCGCATGGAGGGCAGCAAGACCCTGCTGCTCGGCCCCAACTGCCCGGGCCTCATCACGCCCGACGAAATCAAGATCGGAATCATGCCCGGCCACATCCACCAGAAGGGCCGCATCGGCGTGGTCTCGCGCTCCGGCACGCTGACCTACGAGGCCGCGAGCCAGCTCGCGAGCTTCGGCATCGGGCAGTCGACCGTGGTGGGCATCGGCGGCGATCCGGTGGGCGGGCTGCGGCACATCGACGTGCTGAAGATGTTCAACGACGACCCGCGCACCGACGCCGTGATCATGGTCGGCGAGATCGGCGGCAGCGACGAGGAAATCTGCGCGCGCTGGATCAGCGAGCACATGCGAAAGCCCGTGGTCGGCTTCATCGCCGGTGCCAGCGCGCCGCCGGGCAGGCGCATGGGCCACGCAGGCGCCATCGTCTCGGGCGGCAAGGGAACGGCGCAGGAAAAACTCGCAGTGATGAAGGAGTGCGGCATCCACGTGACGCACAACCCGGCCGAGATGGGAAAGCTGCTCGCGTCGCTGGTCATCCCCGACTACCTGCCTTTCGATTGAGCTGAAAAACCACTCCAGCAGAAACCAAGGAAGGCAAGACATGCAACAGCAGCAGCAGCTACAACAGCAATGGGTCCGTTTCGAACACGGCGGTGAAGCGGGCTTCGGCACGCTCGAAGGCGATGCCGTGCACGAGCACCGCGGCAACATGTTCGACCGCCCCGAGCCGACCGGCCGCGTGTTCGTGCTCTCCGGCGTGCGGCTGCTCACGCCCACCGAGCCGACCAAGGTCATCGCGCTGTGGAACAACTTCCACGCGCTCGGCGAGAAGCTCAAGCTGCCGGTGCCTGCCGAGCCGCTGTACCTGCTGAAGGCGCCCAACTCCTACCTCGCGCCCGGCGCGCCCATCCGGAAGCCCCTGTGCGATGGCAAGGTGGTGTTCGAGGGCGAACTCGGCATCGTCATCGGCAAGACCTGCACCGCCGTGCCCGAGGCGGATGCGCTTCGCCATGTGTTCGGCTACACCTGCGCCAACGACGTGACGGTGGCCGACATCCTGAACCGCGATGCGTCGTTCGCCCAATGGGTGCGGGCCAAGGGCTTCGACACCTTCTGCCCGATGGGCCCGGTGGTGGCCACCGGCCTCGATCCCGCAACGCTCAGCGTGACCACGCTGCTCGACGGCGAGCAGCGGCAGAACTATCCGATCAGCGACATGCGCTTTTCGGTCCAGCAACTCGTGAGCCTGATCTCCTTCGACATGACGCTGCATCCCGGCGACGTGATCCTGTGCGGCACCTCCATCGGCGTCGGCTCGATGAAGCCCGGCAGCCTGGTCGAAGTCGAGATCGGCGGCATCGGCAGGCTGGCCAACCGCTTCGGCTGAGGCCTGGCCGCGCCGCCAGAAGAATCAACAACCTTGGGAATCGACATGAAGATAGCAGTCATCGGAGCGGGCGCGATCGGCGGCCTGGTGGGCGCCAAGCTCGCCCTGGCCGGCGAGGACGTGACCTTCATCGTGCGCGGGAAGAATCTCGACGCCATCGCCACCAACGGATTCAAGCTCATCGGGGCCGATGGGCAAGAGCAGGTGGCGCTGAATGTGAAGGCCACCGACCGCTACGACCAGGCGGGGCCGCAGGACATCGTGATCCTCGCGATGAAGGCACACCAGGTCGAGGCGGTGGCCAACGACGTGCCCAAGCTGTTCGGGCCCGAGACCGTGGTGGTGACGATGCAGAACGGCATCCCGTTCTGGTACTTCCACGACCACGGCGGCGCGCTGGCGGGCACGCCGGTGCGCAGCGTCGATCCCACCGGCCTGGTGGCCGCGAAGATCCCGGCAGAGCGCGTCATCGGCTGCGTGGTGTACCCAGCGTCGGAGCTGACGGCGCCGGGCGTGGTGAGGCACATCGAAGGCGACCGCTTCCCGGTCGGCGAGCTCGACGGTTCGTCGAGCGAGCGCGTGAACCGCGTGTCGGCCTGCCTCGCCGCCGCCGGCTTCAAGGCGCCGGTGCTCGACAACATCCGCGCCGAGATCTGGCTCAAGCTCTGGGGCAACCTGACCTTCAACCCGATCAGCAGCCTTTCGCATTCGACGCTGGTCGACATCTGCCAGTATCCGCCCTCGCGCGAGCTGGCCGCCGCGATGATGCGCGAGGCGCAGGCAGTGGCGCACAAGCTGGGCATCGAGTTCCGCGTGACGCTCGACAAGCGCATTGCCGGTGCCGAGAAGGTGGGCAAGCACAAGACCTCGATGCTGCAGGACGTGGAAGCCGGACGCGCGCCGGAGATCGATGCGCTGGTGGGCGCCGTGGTCGAGCTGGCCCGCCTCACCGACACGCCAACCCCGCACATCGACACCGTGTATTCCCTCGTCAAGCTGCTGGCGCGTACGATGGACGAACAGCGCGGCCGGGTTTGCCTTCACGAGATGGCGGGCTAGCGCCACTCAGGCTGCACGGTTTTGCGCCGCGGGTGCACCGGTTGTGCGCTGTGACCGATCGATGAAATGGAACGGATGATGCGACGTACACGCAGTGCGAAGATTGTTGCCACGCTGGGCCCAGCCACCTCCGACGAGCCGGCCATCCGTGCCTTGTTCGAGCGCGGCGTGGATGTGTTCCGGCTCAATTTCAGCCATGGCACGCAGCATGACCATGCGCGTCGCCTGGACACGATCCGGCGGCTCGAGAAGGAGTTCGGCCGGCCGATCGGCGTGCTGCTCGACCTGCAGGGGCCGAAGCTGCGGCTGGGCACTTTCGAAGGCGGCCGCGCGCAGCTCGATGCGGGGTCGCGCTTTCGTCTCGACATGGACGCAACCAGCGGCAATGCGCGCCGCGCGCCGCTGCTGCATCCGGAAATTTTCGCGGCGCTGCAGGTAGGCACCGATCTGCTGCTCGACGACGGCAAGCTGCGGCTGCGCGTGGACAGCTACGGCCCCGACTTTGCGGAAACCACGGTGCTGGTCGGCGGGCCCATCTCCGATCGCAAGGGCGTCAATGTGCCGAGCGTGGTGCTGCCGATCTCGCCGCTGACGCCCAAGGACCTCGACGACCTGGCCTGCGGCCTGGCCATGGGCGTCGACTGGGTCGCGCTTTCCTTCGTGCAGCGCCCCGAGGACATCGCGGAGGCGCGCGCCATCATCGGCAAGCGCGCATGGATCATGGCCAAGCTCGAGAAGCCCGCGGCCATCGACCACCTCGACGCGATCGTCGACCTGTGCGACGGCGTCATGGTGGCGCGCGGCGACCTCGGCGTGGAGCTGCCGCCCGAGCGCGTGCCCGAGCTGCAGCGCCTCATCGTGCGTGCCTGCCGCAAGCGCGGCAAGCCGGTGGTGGTGGCCACGCAGATGCTCGAATCGATGATTGCCGCGCCGGTGCCCACGCGCGCCGAGGTGTCCGACGTTGCAACCGCCGTCTACGACGGGGTGGACGCGGTGATGCTGTCGGCCGAATCGGCTTCCGGAAAGTATCCGCTCGAGGCCGTGGCCATGATGGACCGCATCATCTCGCGCGTGGAGGCCGATGCGTCCTACCGCATCGGCATCGACGCCACGCACGAGGCGTCCCTGTCGACCACGGCCGATGCGGTCTGCGCGTCGATGCGCCAGGTGGCCGCGCTGCTTGCGCCCGCCGCCACCGTCACCTACACCTCGTCGGGCTTCACCAGCCTGCGCGCCGCGCGCGAACGGCCCGCCGTGCCCATCATCAGCCTCACGCCCGACGTGGCCACGGCCCGCCGCATGGCGATGGTGTGGGGCGTGCATGCGGTGCTGGTCGATGACGTGCACGACGTGGCCGAGATGATCGAACACGCCTGCCGCAATGCATGCACCGAAGGCTTTGCGAGCACCGGCAACGACGTGGTGGTTGTCGCGGGCCTGCCGTTCGGGCTGTCGGGAACGACCAACCTGCTGCACGTCGCGCGCATACCCTAGACCCTGCTTGAGAGCGGCCCCGGACGCAGTACGATGCCCGCTCGTTTTGCAGCCACCCTTTCCGAATGAAGCACGCGACACTGCGCCAGTTGAAAGTCTTCGAAGCGGTGGCGCGGTTGCTGAGCTTCTCGCGCGCGGCGGAAGAGCTTCACCTGACGCAGCCGGCCGTCTCCACGCAGGTGCGCAAGCTCGAGGAACACGCGGGCAACGCGCTGTTCGAGCAGTTCGGCAAGAAGATCTACCTGACCCCCGCGGGCACCGAGCTGCTGCAGATCAGCCGCGCGATCATCCAGCAGTTCGAGGCGGCCGAGAACGCGATGCTGCAGTTCAACGGCGTCTCGGGCGGCAAGCTCAACGTGGGTGTGATCAGCGCCGGCGATTATTTCTTTCCGCGCCTCTTGGTGGAGTTTGCGAGCCGGCACCGCGGCGTGACGCTGAACTTCACCGTGCACAACCGCGAAGGGCTCATGACCCACATCGCGGAGAATCTCACCGACCTGGCGATCATGGTGCGCCCGCCGACCGACCTGGACACCGTCAACCAGCCGTTCGCGCCGCATCCCTACGTGATCGTTGCCGCGCCCGGCCATCCGCTGGTGGGCGTGCCGCGCATCCCGCTGGCGCGGCTCATGCGCGAACCCTTCGTGGTGCGCGAGAAGGCCTCGGACACCTGGCATTCGATGGAAGAAGGCTTTGGCGGCGACCTGAGCGGCATCAACATCGCGATGGAGATCCGCAGCACCGAAACCATCAAGCAGGCGGTGATCGCGGGCATGGGCGTGAGCTTCGTGTCGGCCCACACCATCAGCCAGGAGATGCGCGCCGGCAGCCTGCGCGTGCTCGATGTGCAGGGCTTTCCGCTGATGCTCAACTGGTACGTGGTGCACCGGCGCAGCAAGCGGCTGCCGCCGGTGGCGCAGGCCTTCAAGGACTTCCTGCTCGCCGACGGGGCGGCGCTCATTTCGCAGATCGTGCCCTTCGACGCTGCGGCTTGATGAAGAACAGGCAGGAGAGATGCCTTGCGCATTCTCCCGCCGGGCCCGAAGCCCGAGCGATCAGCGGGCGCCAGCGCCTGCGGAACGCTGCAGCGCGGCGCGTGCAGCCTTCGCGAAGATCACGATGGGCATCGCGGCGATGAGGCCGCGCAGGGTTTCGTTGGTGCCCAGCGAAGCGGTGTTCTTGAGTGCGTTGGAATTCACTGCGGTGTTGTTCATGGAACGCTCCGAAAGTTGAAAGAGACTGGCTCGATTATAGGGTTTACACCTAATTCAGGCAAACCCCTCTTGCGATTTCGCCCAATGAGGAGTTGCGTCGGGCGCATCGTTCCTGCAGGGATATCAGGGGTGTATCGAGTGGTTGCGGTTGTCCGGAACTTGACTGCGGTCAAGAGCTTTTCGGACGTCACGTCCGACAGTCGTCCGCGTGCCCATCGCGCGAAAGAAAGAGCGGGCCGCCACCGACCTCGTCGGACCTCAATACAACATGAAGACAAAGGACAACCCATGACTCGGCCTACGACCACGGTCGCCGGTTCCAACCCGGCGATCTATTCCCCCGCAGGAACCCACGGCGCCACGGCGACCCGATCGGAAGCCTACCGATGGGGCCAGCTGCTGATCGGCATCGTGTGCATGGCGATGATCGCCAACCTGCAGTACGGCTGGACGCTGTTCGTCAATCCGATCGCGGAGAAGCACGGCTGGAGCCGCGCCGCCATCCAGGTGGCCTTCACCATCTTCGTGCTCACGGAAACCTGGCTCGTGCCCATCGAGGGCTACCTGGTCGACCGCTTCGGTCCGCGGCCGGTGGTGCTGGTGGGCGGCATCCTGTGCGGCCTGGGCTGGGTGATCAATTCGGTGGCGTCCACGCTGCCGCTGCTCTACATTGCGGCGGCCGTCGGCGGCATTGGCGCGGGTGCGGTGTACGGCACCTGCGTGGGCAATGCGCTGAAGTGGTTTCCCGACCGGCGTGGCCTTGCGGCCGGCATGACGGCCGCGGGCTTCGGCGCCGGCTCGGCGCTGACGATCATCCCCATCTCCGCGATGATCCGCACCAGCGGCTACGAGTCGGCGTTCCTCTACTTCGGCATCGGGCAGGGCCTGATCGTCTTCCTGCTGGCCTGGGCGCTGACCCGCGCGCCCGACCATGCCAAGAGCTCGAACAGCCGCAACGTGCAGCAGTCGCAGCGCGACTATCCACCCTCCGAGGTGCTGCGCTCGCCCGTCTTCTGGGTGATGTACGCGATGTTCGTGATGGTGGCCGCAGGCGGGCTCATGGCCACGGCCCAGCTCGCGCCGATTGCGCAGGACTTCAAGATCATGGACGTGCCGGTCAACATCATGGGCCTGGTGCTGCCCGCGCTCACCTTCGCGCTGGCGATCGACCGCGTGCTCAACGGACTCACGCGGCCCTTCTTCGGCTGGGTGTCCGACAAGATCGGGCGTGAACAGACGATGTTCATCGCGTTTGCGCTCGAATCGGTGGGCATCCTGATGCTCTATCACTACGGCCACAACCCGATCCTCTTCGTCGTGCTCACCGGCATCGTGTTCTTTGCCTGGGGCGAGATCTACAGCCTCTTTCCTTCGACCTGCGCCGACACCTTCGGCTCCAAGTACGCCGCATCCAACGCCGGCATGCTCTACACCGCCAAGGGCACCGCCTCGCTGCTGGTGCCGCTCTCCAGCGTGCTCGCGGCCGCCACCGGCAGCTGGCAGGCCGTGTTCATTGCCGCCAGCGTGGTCAATGCGGCCGCGGCGCTGATGGCGTGGTTCGTGCTGCGTCCGATGCGGCGCAAGCACATCGAGCAGAGCCGGCTTTCTTCGTAATTGGCAGCTGCGCCGTTCGCCGCCTTCAGCGCAGGCCGATGCGCGAGGCGCGCGAGCGCAGCAGCTCTGCGTGCGCGGGATCGGTGGCCTCGATGTCGTCCGCGGCGACCTGCAGCGCATGCATCTGCTCCACCTCGCCGATGATTCTGTTCGGGCTCAGCAGGGCCTCGGCGAGCATCAGGGTTTCGTCGACGAGCGCCTTGAATGCATCCATCAAAATTTCGGCTGCGCTGGCATGGATTGGCTGGCGAAGGGTGGGCATCGGTCAACTCCTGGTTGCTTTGAATGCCTTCATCTTGGGCCTGCGTTCGCATCACGTAAAACGATATTAATTGCCAGTTGAATGCAAAATTAATGCACTCAATCTGGATGCGGCATGGACATCAACCTGGCCCGGACTTTCCTCGAGATCGTGGACACGCGCAGCTTCCAGCGCGCCGCAGAGCGGCTGCACGTCACGCAGACCTCGGTGAGCGCGCGCGTGCGCACGCTCGAAGAGCTGCTGGGCCGGCCGCTCTTCGTGCGCAACAAGGCGGGCGCGGTGCTCACCGCGGCTGGCGAGCAGTTCCTGCCGCACGCCACCACGCTGGTGCAGGTGTGGGAACGCGCACGCCACCAGGTCGCAGTCCCCAGCGGAAGCCGTGCCGTGCTCGCCATCGGATGCGAGATCAGCCTGTGGGACCCGCTGCTGCTGCAATGGCTGCTGTGGATGCGCACGGCAGCGCCGCAGCTGGCCATTCGCACCGAGGTGGGCTTTCCGCACGACCTGCTCGACAAGGTGGCCGCGGGCGTGCTCGACATTGCGATTGCCTATGCGCCGCAGCAGCGGCCAGGCCTGCGCGTGGAACTGCTCATCGAAGAGAAGCTGGTCATGGTCACCACCGCGCAGCGCCCGCGCGTGCCGCGGCCGGCCGACTATGTGTATGTGGACTGGGGCCCGGAGTTCGCGGCGCAGCACGGCCTCGCGTTTCCCGAGCTCTCGAATGCCGCGGTGAGCGCAGGGCTCGGGCCGCTCGGCCGCGAGTACCTGCTGGCCGCGGGCGGCACCGGCTACTTCCGGCTGGACGTGGTGCGCAGCCACCTCGAATCGGGCCGGCTGCGCCGCGTGCCCGGCACGCCGGAGTTTCTCTATCCGGCGTATGCGGTGTATGCGGTGGGAGCGGATGCCGCCATCGTGGACCCTGCGCTTGCGGGCCTGCGGCAGGTCGTCAAGGCCAAGCCGGCCGGTTAGGTATCAGCGTCAGCGTCAGGTCGCCAGCATGTGCCTCGCTCGCGCCACGCGCTCCTGATGCGACTGCAGCAGCGATTCGTAGTAAAGGCACAGCGGCATGGCAACGAACACCATGCCGGCAACGTAGATGATCAGGCCCATCAGCGGAAAGTCGTCGCCTCCCCAGTAGGGAATGGACGCCGCCGCGGCGCCGGTTGCAATGACCGCCATCACGCACAGGAGCGCGTTGCGCAAGAACGTGGTTCGCGAGTACCCCGGAGAGTCGTACTTCTGACGGTCCAGTGGGGAACACTCGCCCTTGTCTCCATCATCGTGCATCGTCGTTCCTTGTTGGCAGGGCGTTAACGATTTTTAACCTTGCGGATTTCCGCGGTCAAGGCGGCAGACCCGGACTCAGTCGTACTTCAGCGTGTAGATCAGGTCGAGCCCGCTGGTCTGTCCGGCCTGGCCGCGCAGCGTGAGGCGCTGCGTCAGGTCGTAGAAGATGAAGATGGTGCCGAAGGTGCCGCCCAGGCTGCGTTCGTAGGTGAGATAGAAATCCTTCGACAGCCGCTTGCCGAGCGTGACGGCCGATTCGCGCAGGTCACCGCCGCTGCCGGGGCCCTTGAAGCCGAGTTCGTCGAGGCCGAAGCGGCCTGCCAGGCTGCCGCCGCTCGTGCCCTTGCTGACGTGGCCGATCAATGCCAGGGCCGCCTGCTGCAGCAGCGCCGATTCGCCGCCGCTGGTGGCCGAGGCGCGGCCGAGCACCACCCAGGACAGTGTCTCCGCGTCGGGCAGCGCGGGCTCGGAATAGAGCTTCACGCGCGGCGACTGCGCGCTGCCCGTGATCTGCACGCCCGCGCGCTGCGAGATGTTGGGCCGGATGGCCAGGATGTCGAGTGCGGGATTGTCGAAGGGCCCGATGAAGCGGGCCACGCCGGTTTCCACGTCGAGCTGCTGGCCATAGGCGCGGTACTGGCCCTTCACGGTCTTTACTTCGCCGGTGATGCGCGGCGGCGCATCGAGGCGGGTGCTGCGGATCTCGAGGTTGCCTTCGAGCCGCGTGGTGATGCCGCGCCCCTGCACCGCGAAGTCGTCGCCCAGGTCGAAGTTCACCACGATGTCGGGCGGCTTCGCGGTCTGCGGCTTGCCAGCCTGCGCCTCGTTGCGGGCGGCATCGCGCCGGGCCTGCTCGGCCGTCTCGCGGTCCTTGGCGGCGGAGCGCACCACCACGTCGGTGCCCAGGCTGGGCGCGGTCTCGTCGGGCAGGATGATCACCGCGCGGTCGGTCTTGAGCTTGCCGCGCACGTTGAACTGGCCGCCGTCGAGCCGCGCCTGCAGGTTGCCCGAGAGCGTGACCTGCCGGTCGGTGCGCACCAGCACGCGCAGCGCGCGCAGGTCGGCCTGCAGCGCCATGCGGATGCCCGTGCCCGATGCACCGGCCGCGCCCCACACCATGTCGCCGCGTGCCGAGAGCGAGCCGCCGTCGCTGCCGGCCTGGCTGGCTGCGGTGCTGCGGTTGCCGCTCTGGCCCCCGATGCGCACCGTGCTGCCGGCGCCGCCCTTGAGCGTGAATTCGGTGATCTCGATGCGCTCTCCGGTGAGCGTGGCGCGCAGGCGGCCGTCGCGCAGGTCCAGCCCCTCGACCGGGGCGCGCAGCGCGAGCTTGTCGGCGCCCAGCGTGCCGTTCCAGCGCGGCGCTGCGCGGGTGCCCGAAAGCGCGGCATCGGCGTCCAGCGTGCCCGCCACGCGCCAGCCGGGCGCCGCGAGCATCGACCACACGCCCAGGTTCGGCAGCGTGGCCTTGATGTTGCCGGCCAGCGGCGCATCGGACGCCCATTGCCAGCCGCCCGCGCGCTGCTGCATGCGCGTGTTCAGCTCGGCGTTGATCTTGCCCGCGCGCTCGCTGTCCCAGGCCAGCGTGGTGCGCACGGCCTCGCCTTGCGCGTCGAGGCGCAGTTCGGCCTGGCGCAGGCCTGCTGGCGTGCTGGGCGCGGTCGCCCCTCCCGCGGTGGCGGAGTTCATCGTGCGCTCGCTGGCCGTGCCGGTGCCGCGGCTTGTGATGCGCGTGACCAGCGCGGCCTCGCCCGCCTGCACGCGGATGTCGCCGCTCTGGCGCGCGAGCCGCGCATGGGCGCGCAGGGTGTCGCCGGCGTCGATGTCCCAGTCGCCATCGAACATGAGATCGCCGCTCACGCCGATCTCATTGAAGGTGGTGCTGGCGCCGAAGGCTTCGGCCCAGGCCATCGGAAGGCCCTGCAGCTTGCCTTGCGACTGCACGCGAAAGGCCTGGTTGGGCGCCACGCCGCTTCGCGTGAAGCGCAGCGGCTGCCATTCGATGCGCACGGTGCCGGGCGCCGGCCCGCGCAAGGTGGCGGCGGCGGCCGAGGCTTCGAGATCGAGGCGGCTGGCAGTGCCGCTCCCGCTGGTCTTGACGGTGGCGGTGACTTCGCGGCCGAGCTCCAGCGTCCAGGGCGCGCCCGCCGTGGCCGGCTGCGCGCTGTCCTGGGCCTGCAGGCGCAGGCTGGCGAGCGCCGCGCGCCATTGGTTGGGGCCCGCAAGGCCGCCGCTGGCGCGCGTGTCGAGCCTGAGCTTGCGGGTGCCGGTGGTGGCTTCTCCCTGCAGCGCGAGCGTGGCCTGGGCCAGGCTGCCGGCGAGGTCCGCGCGCAGGTCTTTCAGCTGGACCATGGTGGCCGCTGCATTGCCATTGGCAGCCGGCATGCGCAGCTCGAGGCGCGGCACGCCGAGCGATGCCTTGAGGCTGGGTTCCACGATGCCGCGCTGGGCCGGCGCACCGGGGTTCTCGAGCCGGCGCTGGATGGTCTGCCAGCCGCCCTGCCAGCTGGCGTCGAGCCGCGCGGAACCCTTGGCGGCCTTGCCCGCGAACAGCTTCGACAGTTCGGGCAGGGCTTCGATCCAGCGCTGCACGGCTTCGGCGTCGTCGATGCGCGCGTTGATCTCGCCGGCTCCCTGCGCCGGCGCGATGCGGCCTTCGAGCTGCGCAGCGCCGCCCGGCAGCACGAGGTCGAGCTTGCCGCTCGCGGCCTGCTCGGCCACGCGCACCTGGAGCCGGCCCTCGACGCTGGCGCGCTCGGCCTCGAGGCGCAGCGTTCGCAGGTCCAGCACCTGGTTCTTCCACTGGCCCTGCGCGAGCACGCGATCGAGGCCGAAGCCCGGCATGGCCGCGCTGCCGGCGCCGCCTTCGGCCCTGAGCGCCAGTTCGAAGCCGATGGTGTCTTCACGCTGCTGCGCGGTGGCCGTGCCGTTGATCGGCGCGCCCGACAGTTCGCTGTGCAGCAGGCCGGGCCGCACGCCGCGCACGGTGGCGCGCGCCTGCCAAGGCGCGGGCGCGGGGCTCCAGCGGCCTTCGGCTTCGATGCGGCCGCCGCCCGCGCGCAGCGCGGCTTCGGGCACGCTCCAGTTGGTGCCGTCGAAGCCCACGCGCGCCTCGACCTGCTCGAGCGGCAGCGCACCCTTGTCCCAGGGCCCGGGCAGCGCGTTGCGGATGCTGGCCGAGGCCTGCCAGGCGGCGGGGCCGGTGGCCGCGTCGGGCTGCAGCTCGACCGTGCCGGTCAGGCGCGTACGCGGCGCGCCGGGCCAGAGGCTGGCCGCATCGACGTTGCGCAGATCGGCCTTGGCATCGATGACCGGCTGCGGCAGCCAGGGCGCGATGTTCGCTTGCAGCTTGGCTTCCATGGGGGCTTCGGCATCGGGCTCGGCGGGCTTGAGCTCGGCGGCCACCTGCAACCGCGCGTCGGTGCCCGCGAGCGTGCCCTTGACCGCGGCTTTGGCCACCACGTCGATGCTGCGGCCCTCGGCCAGCGGTGCCTTCACGCGGCCGTCCAGCGTGGCGTCGAGCGCCACGGGCGCAGGCCCCTGCAGCTTCACATGCGCGCTGTAGTGGCCTTCGGCGATGTCGATGCCCTTGACCTCCAGCCGATGCTCTGCGCCGGTGTAGCGGTAATGGCCCGCGAGCTGGTTGGCCTGGAGCGCGGGCGGGCCGGACCAGCGCAGCTCGTCGATGCGGAACGGCAGGTCGACCTCGATGGGCAGCGCGAGCTGTTCGAGCGGCTCGGTGGGCGTGTCGCTCGGCGGGCCGCGGCGCTCGACGAGCAGCCGCGCCGCATGCACCTCGCCGAGCTGCAGCTTGCGCTGGAACAGCGGCGCAAGCTGCCAGCCGATGTTGGCCTCGTGCACCTCGACCGCCAGTTTCTCGCTTTGCCAGCGCAGCCAGCCGATGCGCCCGCCGGTGCGCAGCGAGCCCGTGACTTCGCGGCTTTCGAGCGTCTGGCCGGCGGGCAGGTAGCGCGCGGCCTTGGCGAGCGCGAAGGCCAGCGACTGATTGGAGCCCAGCCACCACCACGCGCCCGCGCCGATCACGAGCACCAGCGCGAGCAGGCCCGCGACCATCCAGCCCAGCGCACGCAGCGCGCGTCGCGTGCGCGAGCGTTGTGCGGGCGCAGGGGCCTGGGGCTGGGGTTTGGCGTCGGTCTGCATCGATCGTTAGGGCCCTGGTCAGAAAGTGAAGCCGAGGCGGAAGTGCAGGCGGAACTTCTTCGTGTCCACGCCGTAGGCGAGATCGGCCTGCACCGGCCCGACCGGGCTGCGCCAGCGCGCGCCCACGCCCACGCCGACCTTGGGCTTGAGCTCGCCGGGCTTGTCGGCCACGGCGCCGGCGTCGACGAACACCACGCTCTCCCATTCGGTGAGCTTGTCCTTGTAGACGAAGGGCCGCTGCCATTCGACGCTCACGGCGCCGAGGTAGCGGCCCGCCACGATCTGGCCGTCGGTGCGCACGGTGCCGATCTGGCGGTAGCTGTAGCCGCGCACCGTGGTGTCGCCGCCGGTCAGGAACATCAGCGTGGAGGGGATCTGCGCGCTGTCCTTGGCGGACACCGCGCCGGCTTCGGCGCGCAGCTGGAGCCGGCTGCGGCGCGCCAGCGTGGCGGCGTCGCGGCCTTCGGCGAAGCCCAGCGGCAGCACGCCGAGCCAGCGCGCATAGGTGCGCGTGAACGGCAGGCGCTCGCCGGTCAGCGTATAGCCGGCGCCGAGTTCGAGCGCCACGCCGAAGCCGCGCGTGGGCGCGGCGTTGTCGTCGAAATAACGGCCGGTCCAGCCCCAGTTGGCGCTCACGGCCGAGGCCGAGGGCGGGGCGTTGGTGCCGCGGTTCTGCGCGTAGTCGTACTGCAGGAAGTAGCTGCGGTCGATGTGGCCGCTCGACTTGCTGCGCCCGCTGCGCAGGCGGCCGCTGTCGACCACGTAGCTGCCCGAGGTTTCGCTCTTGAGCCCGGCACCCGCGAACCATCGCCATCCCTGGTCATTGGGAATGCCGTTCCACTCGGTGCCCAGCGACTTGATGTCGCTGTCGACCGAGAGGCGCGACACGGCGCGCCAGCCCAGCAGCGGCAGCCGGTTGTGGATGTGGTCCACCGACACCCGCGGGCCGTTGTCGGTGGTGAAGCCAGCCCCCAGCACCACCTTCTGCATCGGGGCTTCGCGCAGTTGCGCAATCACGGGGGCTGCCAGCGGCGTGCCGCTTTCGGTGTCGAGCGTGAGGAACACCGAGTCGTAGTAGCCGCTGCTGGCCAGGCGCTGCTGGGCGTCGAGCAGCTTCTGCTGGTCGTAGTCGGCGCCGGTGGGAAGCCGCGCGATGCGGCGTGCGCCGTCGGCGTCGTAGCGCTCGGTGCCGCGCAGCACGAGCGGGCCGAAGCGATAGGCCGGCCCCGACTGGTAGGTGACGCTGAGCCTGGCCTCCTGCCGGTCGGCGTCGACCTCGGCCCGGCTCACTTCGACGCTGCCGGTGGGGAAGCGCTTGGCGGTGAGGCTGCGCAAGGCGGTGGTCTTGGCGTTGTCCCAGCCCTGCTGCGTGAAAGGCTGGCCCGGCCGCAGCGCCCAGGCGGTGCGGATCGAGTCGCGCTGGGCCTCGGCGGTGGGGTCGTTGGCAATGGCGCCACCGTAGCTGATCTGCACGTTGCTCACGCGGGTGAGCTCGCCGGGCGCCACCGTGATGACGATCTCGCGCGGTGCCTTGGTGCTGGCCGGGGTTTCGTTGAGCTCGAGCGTCAGCGTGGGCGTGAAGTAGCCCAGCGTGCCGAGCAGTTCGCGGGCATTGCTTTCGGCTGCCACCATGAGCCGCGAAATCTCGGTGGCGCCCAGGTCGTCGAGCGTGCGGTAGCGCTGGATCTCCAGATGCAGCGCGAGATAGTCGCGCACGGCATCGGGCCCGCGGACGTCGACGGTGAAGGCATCGCGCCGCGGGGCTGCGCTCGTTTCGCCGTCCTTCGTGCCCTCGTCGGCCGTCGCATCACCGCTGCGCACCAGCGTGGGGGTGGCCGTGTCCGTGGCGCTTTCCTTTTTCGGCAGCAGGCTGCAGCCTTGCAAAAGAAGGACGCCGCAGAAAAGCAAAGCCGGCCACATCGCCGGCGAAGAAACGAAGACCGCCCTGACCATGGGCGGATTCTGACAGCAAGCTCCGCCGGTTCCTGGAGCGGCCCCGATACAGGCGGCTGCGTCCTACTTGGACAGCATTCGCATCGCGTCTTCGAGGCCGCGCAGCGTGAGCGGGTACATGCGGTTGGACATCAGCTGCTGCATCACGGCGATGCTCTGGCGGTACTGCCACACGCCCTGCGGCTCGGGGTTGATCCAGGCGAACTTGGGGAAGGTGTGCGTGAGGCGCTGGATCCACTCGGCGCCGGCCTCCTCGTTGTTGTACTCGACGCTGCCGCCGGGCTGCAGGATCTCGTAGGGGCTCATGGTCGCGTCGCCGACGAAGATGAGCTTGTAGTCCTTGTTGTACTTGCGCAGGATGTCCCAGGTCGCGAACTTCTCGGAGAAGCGGCGCTTGTTGTTCTTCCACATGAAGTCGTACACGCAGTTGTGAAAGTAGAAGAACTCCAGGTGCTTGAACTCGGTCTTCACGGCCGAGAACAGCTCTTCCACGCGCTGGATGTGCTCGTCCATGGTGCCGCCCACGTCCATCAGCAGCAGCACCTTGACGTTGTTGTGGCGCTCGGGCCGCATCTTGATGTCGAGGTAGCCGGCGTTGGCCGCGGTGGAGTGGATGGTGTCGTCCAGGTCCAGCTCTTCCTCGTGGCCTTCGCGCGCGAACTTGCGCAGCCGCCGCAGCGCCACCTTGATGTTGCGCGTGCCGAGTTCCTGGCTGTCGTCGTAGTCCTTGTAGGCGCGCTGGTCCCACACCTTCACGGCGCTCTTGTTCTTGCCCGCGCCGCCGATGCGCACGCCCTGCGGGTTGTAGCCGCCGTGGCCGAAGGGCGAGGTGCCGCCGGTGCCGATCCACTTGCTGCCGCCCTCGTGGCGCTCCTTCTGCTCCTCGAAGCGCTTCTTGAGCGTTTCCATGAGCTCGTCCCAGCCCATCTTCTCGATCTTGGCCTTTTCTTCGGCCGTGAACTCGCGCTCCAGCGTCTTGCGCAGCCAGTCGAGCGGCACTTCCTTGGTGAAGTCGGCCAGCATCTCCACGCCCTTGAAGTAGGCGGCAAAGGCGCGGTCGAACTTGTCGTAGTGCTTCTCGTCCTTCACCAGCGCAGTGCGCGAGAGGTAGTAGAAGTCGTCGATGCCGCAGGCGCCGTCGGAGTTGGGCCCCACCACGTCGGCCTGCAGCGCTTCGAGCAGCGTGAGGTATTCCTTGACCGACACCGGCAGCTTGGCCGAGCGCAGCGTGTAGAAGAAATCGATCAGCATGGCGGGCTTTCCTTTGCCTTAGCTTCGCGGCTTGTCGAGCAGGTAGAGCAGCTGGGCCTTGACCTCGGGCCACTCGCCCGCGCGCAGGCTGTACATGACGGTGTCGCGGATGGTGCCGTCGCGGCGCAGGGCATGGCCACGGATCACGCCGTCTTTTTTTGCGCCGAGCCGCTCGATGGCGCGCTGCGAAGCGAAGTTGAAATTGTCGGTGCGCCAGCCCACCACGTTGCAGCCGAGGGTATCGAAGGCGTGCGTCAGCATGAGCAGCTTGCAGGTGGTGTTGACGTGCGTGCGCTGGCAGCGCCTGGCATACCAGGTGTAGCCGATCTCCACGCGCTTCACGGCCGGCAGGATGTCATGGAAGCTCGTGCTGCCGAGCACGGTGCCGGTGGCGGCCTCGGTCACGGCAAACGCGAAGCGGTGGCCGGCTTCGCGCCCCTGCAGGGCGGCTTCGATGTAGCCGCGGGTTTCGTGCGGCTCCGGCACGGAGGTGACGCGCAGCTTCCAGAGTTCGCCGTCGGCCGCGGCGGCGCGCAGGCCTTCTTCATGGCCGAGCGACAGCGGCACCAGGGCCAGGTCGCGGGCCTTCAGCGTGACAGGTTCGACGAACGCCATCTCTTCAATACCTCCAAGCGATTGTTTTCAGCCTCTGGGCTTGCCGTACCTGCGGTCGTACCAGGCGCGCGCCAGCTGCACGCCGCCGCCACCGCCCACGCCGATCAGCAGGATGCCGAAGATCTCGCGGTTGCCCCAGCCGTTGGGGCCGAAGGCATCCAGCCCGAGCTGGAGCCCGATCCAGCGGCCGAGCAGCGCACCCGCCACGAACAGCACGGCCTGCGCCACGCCCAGCTTGAGCAGCTGCCCGACCGGGTGCGGTGCCGGTGGCCGGTTCACAAGGCAACCTCCGTGCTTCGCACTACGGAGCGAGCCCCCTTCGGAGCGGCCGGGCGGGGGCACAAGGCAACCTCCGTGCTTCGCACTGCGGTGCGAGCCCCCTTCGGAGCGGCCGGGCGGGGGCTCATCGGTTGTTGCGCTGCATGAAGACGAGCTTTTCGAACAGCGTCACGTCCTGTTCGTTCTTGAGCAGCGCGCCCACCAGCGGCGGCACCGCGACCTTGTCGTCCTTGCTCTGCAGGGCTTCGAGCGGAATGTCCTCGGCCAGCAGCAGCTTGAGCCAGTCGAGCAGTTCGGAGGTGGACGGCTTCTTCTTCAGGCCCGGCAGGTTGCGCACGTCGTAGAAGGTCTTCATCGCGGACGTGAGCAGTTCCTGCTTGAGGCCGGGGAAGTGCACCGCGACGATGCTCTTCATCGTTTCCGCGTCGGGGAACTTGATGTAGTGGAAGAAGCAGCGGCGCAGGAAGGCGTCGGGCAGTTCCTTCTCGTTGTTGGAGGTGATGAACACCACCGGCCGGTGCTTGGCGCGGATCAGCTCGCGCGTCTCGTAGCAGTAGAACTCCATGCGGTCGATCTCGCGCAGCAGATCGTTCGGGAATTCGATGTCGGCCTTGTCGATTTCGTCGATCAGCAGCGCCACCGGCTGGTCGGCCGTGAAGGCCTGCCAGAGCACGCCCTTGAGGATGTAGTTCTGGATGTCCTTGACGCGCTCGCCGCCGTCCACGTCCTTCAGCTGCGAGTCGCGCAGGCGGCTCACGGCGTCGTATTCATAGAGGCCCTGCTGCGCCTTGGTGGTCGACTTGATGTGCCACTGCAGCAGCGGCAGGCCGAGCGATTGCGCCACTTCCTCGGCCAGCATGGTCTTGCCCGTGCCGGGTTCGCCCTTGACGAGCAGCGGTCGTGTGAGGGTGATGGCGGCGTTGACCGCCAGCATCAGGTCCTGGGTGGCGACGTAGTTGTCTGAGCCCTTGAATTTCATGAGTGAACGGCAAGCAAGGTGGAGAAGGCGGGGTGGAGAAAAGAACACACTCGATTCGCTTCGCGCAGCCGTCTTGGACGGCTCGAAGGGGTTCCCGGAGGACCCTTGCATATAATCGAATGTTGATTCGAAAAACTGTATCTCCACGAGATTGTGCGCGCAAAATGAACAAGTTGTTGACCACGATGTTTGCCTTCGCTGTCGCTTGCGTGACGGTCTCGGCGCAAGCCCAGCCAGTCACGGGCAACGCCCAGGAGGGCGCCAAGAAGGTCGCGATGTGCGTGGGCTGCCACGGCATCATCGGCTACCAGGCGAGCTTTCCGGAGATCCACAAGGTGCCGATGATTGCCGGCCAGAGCGTCAGCTACATCACCTCGGCCCTCACCGCCTACAAGGGCGGCGACCGCAAGCACCCCACCATGCGCGCGATTGCCGACACCCTGAAGGAGCAGGACATCGCCGACCTGGCCGCCTACTACAGCCAGCTCGGCCTGAAGGAAGGCGACGCTCCGCCGGCCGCGCTGGCCAAGCCCATGCCAGAGAACGTGCAGGCGCTGGTGTCGCGCGACAAGGACAACAGCTGCACCAAGTGCCACGGCGCCAACTTCAACACGCCCAACGACGGCACCGTGCCCAAGCTGGCCGGCCAGCATGCCGACTACCTGTTCGTGGCGCTCAAGTCGTACCGCGTCAAGAACAACCAGCATCTCGGCCGTTCGAATGCGGTGATGGCGCAGCAGGTCGAGCCCAAGAAGTTCACCAACGCCGAACTCAAGACGCTCGCCAGCTACATCAGCTCGCTGCCCGGTGAGCTCAAGACGGTGCCGGAATCGCGCATCCATCAAGGCGGGCACTGACGGAGCAGCCAGCACGGCGGCGCAGCAGCTGCCGCCTCATGAAAAAAGAAAGCCCGCACGAAGCGGGCTTTCCTCTTTCTGGCGGATGGTGTTCAGACGTCGAAGAAAACGGTTTCGTCCGCGCCCTGCATGTGGATGTCGAAGCGGTAGCTCACCGCGCCGCCTTGCTCCACGCGTTGCGCGATCAGCGTGTGGCGGCGGTCGGCCGGCACGCTCTGCAGCACGGCGTCGTTGGCGTTGGCTTCGGCCTCGTCGCTGAAATACACGCGCGTGAACGCATGCAGCAGCAGGCCGCGCATCAGCACGATCGCATTGATGTGCGGGGCTTCGCCCGGCGCTTCGGCGCCCGGCTTCACGGTGTGGAACATGAAGCGGTTCTGCGCATCGGTGCCCGTGCCGGCGCGGCCGAAGGCGCGGAAGCCGATCTCGCGGGCCTCTGCCGGCGTCTGCGGATAGCGGCCCTTGCCGTCGGCCTGGCTGATCTCGACCAGCGCATCGCCGATGGGGTTGCCGTCGCCGTCGATCACGCGGCCTTCGAGGCGGATGCGCTCGCCCGTGGCGTTGTCCAGCGCCACGACGGCGTCGAAGGGCTGGTCGAAGTCGTAGCCGTACTGCGTGGCGGTGAGGCCGTAGGCGAAGTAGGGGCCCACGGTCTGGGAGGGGGTCTGGCCGAAGTCGGCTTCCTGTGCGGTCATCAACATGGTGTGTGCTCCTTCTTGCTCAGCGGTTCTCAAAGGGTGTTTCATCGGCGCCGCGCAGCACGATGTCGAACTGGTAGCCCAGCGCGTAGCCTTCTTCGGTGACGTCGAGGCTGAAGTCGGCAATCAGCCGGTTGCGGTAGCGCTCGGGGGTGCCGGTGATCATGGGGTCGTACTGCATCAGCGGGTCGCCGGGGAAATACATCTGCGTGACCAGGCGGCTGGCAAAGCTCTGGCCGAACAGCGACATGTGAATGTGCTGCGGGCGCCAGGCGTTGGGGTGGTTGCCCCAGGGATAGGCGCCGGGCTTGATGGTGAGGAAGCGGTAGCGGCCCTCGCTGTCGGTCAGGCAGCGGCCCGCGCCCAGGAAGTTGGGGTCCAGCGGCGCGTCGTGCTGGTCGACCTTGTGCACGTAGCGGCCCGAGGCATTGGCTTGCCAGAGCTCGACCAGCGTGTTGGCGACCGGGCGGCGGCGCTCGTCGAGCACCTGGCCGGTGAGGATCATGCGTTCACCCAGCGGTTCGCCGTTTCGGCGCGCATTGCGCGTCAGGTCGTGGTCGAGCTCGCCGATGCTGTCGTGGCCGTACACCGGCTGCTGCAACTCGCCCAGCGACGCCTTCAGCGGAACCAGGGGCTTCTGCGGCCCGCGCTTCACCGTCGACTTGTAGCCGGGGTAGATGTAGGAGGGATGGGCTTCCCAGTCGCGGGGGGTGAGGATGGGGGACGCCTTGGCGGCGTTGGTTTGGGTCGACATGTGGTTGTCTCCTGCTGTCGTGGGACGAATCGAATCCGGAAGCTGAACTTTAGAAGTCCCGTTCGATGATGTAAATTGAAGATTGGTCTGTTTCTCATAACTCAAGGTAATTGAAAGCTTCCGCCGATCTTCGCCAGGACTTTGTGCGCAACGTGCAGTTGCGCCACCTGCGCTGCCTTGTCGCGGTGGCGCAGGAGCGCCATCTCGCGCGCGCCGCGGAGCGGCTGTCGCTGAGCCAGCCGGCGGTGTCCAAGACGCTGGCCGAACTGGAGGCCATCGTCGGGGCGCGCCTGGTCGAGCGCGGCAAGGCCGGGCGGCGCGGCGTGCAGGGGCTCGCGCCGGCCGGCGAGCAGTTGCTGGCCCATGCCCTGCGCGTGCTCGAGGCCATCGACGCCAGCGCACAGGCGGTGGCGCCGGCCTCCGGCGAGCGCGTCGAGCGGCTGCGCATCGGCGCACTGCCGAGCGTGGGGCCGGCGCTGCTGCCGCTGGCGCTGGCGCGCTTTCGCGAGCGCTGGCCTTCGGTGCAGGTCGTGGTGAAGAGCGCGGCCAATCCGGTGCTGCTCGACGAGCTGCGCGCCGGCGAGCTCGACCTGGTGGTGGGCCGCATGAGCGATCCACGGCTCATGGGCGGGCTCAGCTTCGAGCTGCTCTACACCGAGCCGCTGGTGTTTGCGGTGCGCGCCGGCCATCCGCTGGCGGGCCGGTCCACCCGGGCGGTGTCGGTGCAGGCGGTGCTGGACTTTCCGCTGGTGGTGTACGGCGAAGGCACCATCCCGCGCCACAACACCGAAAGTTTTCTGTCGGCGCGCGGCCTGGCGCTTCCGGCCCACGCGCTGCAGACGCTCGACGTCGCGGTGGCGCGCGGCCTGCTCGCGGTTTCCGACGCGGTCTGGATCACCCCGCTGGGCGCCGCGCGCGGCGAACTGGCCGAAGGCCGGTTGGTCCGGCTGCGCATCGACACCACGGGAACGGAAGAGCCGGTCGGCCTGCTGCTGCGCAGCGATGCCGAGCCCTCGGCGCTGCGCGGCGCCATGGCCGCGCTGCTGCGCGAAGGGGCGAAGCAGCAGGCCGCCGTGCCCGCGCAGTCTCAAAGAAAGACCCGGCCCCCTTCGTGAAACACCGTGGAACCGGCTTCGCCGGGCCACTGGTGTTGCCCCCGGTAGGGGGTTGGCGTAAGCGACACGAAGTGCGTGAAGACTGGGGGCGAGCCAATCTTTGGGGCGAGCCTACTATCTAGTTGCGCGCCGCTGCACGCAGGCCACGTAGCCATCGCCATCCGGCGGCCGGCCGGCGCGCTGGCTCTCCCACATCATCTGTCCCAGGCACTCCATGGCCTCGTGATGCGCGTCGAGCAGCGAGCCGCGGCGGACGGCCAGCAGTTCCACGGCCTGGCGGATGCCCCGCGGCTGGTCGATGGAGCATTGCTCGCTGATCGAGAGATGCATCGACAGGTGCAGGAACGGGTTCTCGCGGCCGTTCGAACCGTCGTACACGCGCGCAACCGCGGCCTCGGCATCGGCCAGGTCCTGGTGGTATTCGGGGTGCGCGTCGATCCATCCGGCGGCAATCGTCTCGAGCGCTTCCATCGGCAAGCCCTGCCGGTGCTTCGCGTACACATCGCAGAAGAAGCGGCGCACGTCTTCCTGGGAGGGATTGAACATATCTGTATGGAGAAGCTGGAAAGGGAAAAAGGGAGAACAAGAAA
Source organism: Variovorax paradoxus (assembly GCF_018614875.1). Classification (GTDB taxonomy): domain Bacteria; phylum Pseudomonadota; class Gammaproteobacteria; order Burkholderiales; family Burkholderiaceae_C; genus Variovorax; species Variovorax paradoxus_I. The sequence continues at coordinate 388,115 of NZ_JAGGNW010000010.1, forward strand.
TCCGCGTGCCTGCAGCCTCGAAAGGCGCCGATGTACCGGTAGCGGGACGTTACATCGTTACGTAACGAATCGGCAAAACGAGCCTCGACGGGCTGTTTTCGTCGAACGCACGTGCATCGCGTTTTAGAAAAATATGCATAGAAATCAATAGCTTGCGTTGTTGGTGGAGCGGCCTCTCCGAAGAGTTGGCGCAGCGGCACGCTAGTTGCCCCTGTACATGCATCTTTTGTCACAGAGGCTGTCATGAACGCACCACAAGCACCGACCCATTCGACCGAAGGACTTGCCGCCAGCGGCGTTGCTCCTGTGGTCATCGCCCAAGCCACCAGCACACCGCTCGGCGCACCCGCAGCGATCGGCTCGTCGGCACCTGCCGCCGCAGCGGCACCCTCGAGCGTGGGCACATTGTCCAATGCTACGCCGGGTGTCGCGGTGATGCGCGAGGGTGTCCGCATTCCTGTGGACGGCAACCAGACCCTGATCGCGGGTGACCGCGTGATCGTTCCCGAAGGCGGACAGGCCAACGTCCTGTTCCCTGGCTCGGCCACCAACAAGGCGCCGCTGGCCGGCGTCTTCACCAGCGGCACCGACGCCACCATCGGCTCGACCAAGCTGCCCGGCGGCCTCGAACAAGTGAACGTGGACGTCGCCTCGGGCGACCTGCAAGTGACCCCGCCGGACAGCGACGCCGATGCGGCCGCACTGGCTGTCACCAAGAAAGTCGCTGCGGGAAGCGGGCTCGGGCTGGGCGAATTCGCACTCGGCGCGCTGGGCGCCGCTGCGCTCGGCGCTGCGCTGGGCGGTGGTGGCGGTGGCGACGGTGGAACGGTTCCGTTCTTCCTCGGCAGCGGCGGTGGCGGCGAGGGAGATGCGGATGCCGACGCAGATGCGGATGCCGATGCGGATGCAGATGCCGACGGGGATGCGGACGCTGATGCTGATGCCGATGCCG
>NZ_JAGGNW010000010.1:389128-390461 GCF_018614875.1 Variovorax paradoxus
ATGCCGATGCCGATGCCGACGCAGACGCAGACGCAGACGCAGACGGCGATCACCTGCTCGATCCAGGCGATGTCCTCACCGGCGGCTTGATCGGCTCGACCGACGACAACCTGGGCCTCGGTGGTTCACTCACGCCGGTGCCGGGCGTCATCGACAGCACGACCGACCTGGTCGATGACCTCGTGGCGCCGATCCTGGGCGAGGAGTTCACGCGGGACGATCCGAACCAGTTCGACCCGGTGGACGATTTCGCCGAAACCGTGGTCGACAGCGTGGGTGGCGTGGCAAGTCCCGTCATCGACGCCCTGCTGGGCGAAGGCGCCACCGATGCGCTGGTCGGCCAGGTCGACCACCTCACCGACGCCCTTCAGAACGGCCTGGACAACCTCGTGGGCGACGACGGCATCCTGAGCGGTGCGACCACGGCCCTCGGCCTCGATGGCGTCCTGGAAGACCTCGTGGGCGACGGCGGCGTCGTCGGCGACCTCGTTGAAGGCGTGCTTGGCGAGAACAGCCTTCTCAGCAGCCTGATGAGCGAAGACGGCCTGGTGGGCGGCCTCCTGGCCGAAGACGGCGCGGTCGGCAACCTGCTGGGTGAAGACAGCGCCATCGGCGGCCTTCTCGGCAACGTGCTGAGCGACGAAGGCATCGTCGGCGGCCTGCTGGGCGAGGACGGCGTCCTTGGCGGCCTGCTCGGCGGACCCCTGGGCGAAGAGGGTCTGCTGGGTGGCCTGCTCGGTGCCGACAGCCCGGTGGGCGGCCTGCTCGGCGACGGCCTGGTCGGTGGCCTGCTTGGCGGCGAGGGCACGCTGGCCGGCCTGCTGGGCAGCGAGGGCCTGACGGGCAGCTTGCTGGGCCAGGACGGCGTGGTGGACAACCTGCTCGGCGCGAATGGCGTTCTGGGCGGCCTGATCGAAGAGGGTCCGCTGGGTGGCCTGCTGGGCGGCGAAGACGGCCTGCTCGGCGGCCTGACCGACGGCGTATTGGGCGATGACGGCCTGCTGGGCGGTGTGCTTGGCGGCGACGGCCTGGCGGGTGGCCTGCTCGCCGAGGACGGCTTGCTGGGCAGCGGTGGCGCGGTCGGCAGCCTCCTTGCCGAAAACGGCCTTCTCGGTGGCGTGCTCGGCGACGATGGTCTGGTCGACAACCTGCTTGGCGACGAGGGCCTGCTGGGCGGTGTGCTCGGCGGAGACGGCCTGCTTGGCGGCCTGTTAGGCGAAGACGGCGTGGTCGGCGGTTTGCTGAGCGACGATGGCCTCGTCGGCAACCTGCTCGGCGGCGATCTGCTGGGTGGCGATCTGCTCGGCGGTGATCTGCTGGGTGGCGTGCTGGG
>NZ_JAGGNW010000011.1 GCF_018614875.1 Variovorax paradoxus
CCTTCGGTTGACAGGCTTTCGCTGGCGCAAAGGCAAGGTAGTCACTGCGTTCGCTGGGCCCCTTCAACAGAGAAGAAGTGCGACATCTCTACTTTGCTGGCGATGCGACATTTGAACTTGGCGTTGACATCGGAGGGATGCCGAATGAGGCCAATCCACGCCTCCACGCCGCCAAAGCCTGCGCTCAGGACCCCATGGGACTCACGGACGCCAACGTCGGATCGAAGTCCGCCTCCACACGCCCCACGTCCGGCACCCTTTGATATCGCAGCACGCGGTACCCGGCTTCCACCAGCAGCGCGTCGCGGTCCAGGTCGCGTTGCGACTTGCCCTTGCTGCGCTTGTCGCCACCGAATGCGACCACGGCCACGACCTTGAACGAGCGGTCGCACACGACGAAGTCGGCGATCTTCCGGCTGAACGAGCTTCGCGCCGCGCGCGTGCGGGCCGTGAGCAAGGCACCGAAGCTGACTTGCGGCAGCACCACGAGATCCGGCAGCGTGTGTACGAGCCGGTTGTACATGGCCTGCTCGCGTGCCGTGAGCGGCGGACGCGCCTTGGGCTTGTCGACAAAGCCGCTGCTGTTTTGCGCCGACCTTTTCCTGGCGAGAGCTGCCAGCACAAGCAGCCCGATGGCCAGCAAAAAGACCATGAATAGAAACGTATTCATCTCTGCTTCTCCTTCTGCGCAGAGTCTCGCACGATGCGCGGATGCCTCAGAAACTCACCATTTGCCGTCCTTGGGGATCGCCTTGGGGCCGGCCTTGGCGCCGGCCGCCGCCGCGATCAGCTGCGCGGCTTCGGACCGGTTCGCCTTGTTCGCGAAGTCGACCGCTGTCATGCCGAGCTGGTTCTTCATCGTCGTGTCTGCGCCTTCGGCCAGCAGGAGCTTCACGGCTTCGTTCGAGCCGTACATCGCGGCCATCATGAGCGGCGTGGTGCCGTTGGGCGATTGCGCATCGATGAAGGCGAAGTTGTCGAGCAGCACCTTCATGATGGTGAGCTGGCCGCTGCTGGCAGCGTAATGAAGCGGCGTCCAGCCGGTCTTGTTGACGGCGGCGTCGCGCTTGAGCAATTGGGCGACCAGGTCCTGCTGGCCCTTGATGGCGGCCAGCATCAGCGGGGTTTCGTCCTTGGCATTGGCCAGGTCGACATCAGTTTGCGGCGATTCGAGCAGCAGCTGTGCGACCTTGGGCGACGGTTCGCGCAACGCGATGATCAAGCCGGTCTGGCCGTGCTCGTCGCGCGTGTTGGGGTCGAAGCCGCGGTTCAGCAGGGTGCGCACGCCGCTGGCATTGTCGCCGCGCACGGCCCGGAAGAAGTCTTCGAACGAGCCAGCGTGCGCGGCAAAAGTTGCTGTCGCGACAACGAGATACAAGCACTTTTTAATGTATTTCTTCATTTTGTTTTGATTCCCTTGAACAGCGTTTCAAAATTGCCGCTCGTGGCCTGTGCGATGGTTTCGAGCGGCAGCTTGCGCAGTTCGGCGATCTGCCTGGCGACATACGGCACGTACGACGGGTTGTTGGTCTTGCCGCGGTACGGCACCGGCGCCAGGTAGGGGCTGTCGGTTTCGATCAGCATGCGGTCGAGCGGCACGAAGGCAGCCACATCGCGCAGGTCCTGCGCCTTCTTGAAGGTCAGGATGCCGGAAAAGGAAATATAGAAGCCCAGGTCGAGCGCAGCGCGTGCCACTTCGGCGGTTTCGGTGAAGCAATGGAACACGCCGCCCGCGGCGTTGCCGGAGCCGTCTTCGCCCTCCTCCCTGAGGATGGCCAGCGTGTCGGCCGAGGCTTCGCGCGTGTGGATGATCAGCGGCATGCGGGTTTGCTGCGCGGCGCGGATGTGCACGCGGAAGCGGTCGCGCTGCCATTCCATGTCGGCAATGCTGCGCCCGCCCTTCCGCTCTTCCATCTGGTAGTAGTCGAGCCCGGTTTCGCCGATGGCCACCACGCGGGGCAAGGCCGCGCGGCGCACCAGGTCGTCCACCGTGGGTTCGGCGATGTCCTCGTTGTCGGGATGCACGCCCACGCTGGCCCAGAAGTTGTCGTAGCGCGCGGCCAGCGCCTGCACATCGTCGAACTCCTCGAGTTTGGTGCAGATGCACAAGGCCCGATCGACTTGCGCCTCGGCCATGGCGGCGCGGATCTGCGGCATCTGGTCCGCGAATTCGGGGAAAGTGAGGTGGCAGTGGGAATCGGTGAACATGGCGCTGATTGTCTGGCTTATGCCAGGGACACCGAGGAACCGGCTTTGCCGGGCCTCTGGCGTCGCCCCCGGTAGGGGGTTGGGCGAAGCGACACGCAGTGCGCGCAGCCTGGGGGCGAGCTAAATGGTTTGTGTCGGGCGGTCGGAGGCCATCGAGCCGCCGAGCGCCGCTTCGATGCGGGCCTTGAGCTGGCGCGATTTTTCGTCCGACGGAAAACGGATGCCCACGCCCGGCGCCCGGTTGCCCGCGGCGCGCTGCGGCGTGATCCATGCGACCTTGCCTGCCACCGGGTAGCGTTGCGGGTCTTCGGGCAGCGTCAGCAGCACGTAGACGTCGTCGCCCAGGCGGTATTCGCGCGTGGTCGGAATGAAGATGCCGCCTTCGGCAAAAAGCGGAATGTAGGCGGCATAGAGCGCGCCCTTTTCCTTGATGGCGAGCTGGATCACGCTCGGCCGTTGAGGCGCCGGGGCGGCGGGTGCGGGTGCGGCTGGTAGGTTCATGGGCGGCGAGCAGCAGAGTTTAGGGTGGTTCGCGCTTCGCTCACAAGCGCTTCCAGCATGAGGCCCGCATTGAAGGGGTGTTCGGCGGTTCTTGCCGCGCTCGCGAGCGACTTCGACCAGCGCGCCAGCGCCAGGTGCGAAGGCACGGCGGCCGGCAGATCGGCGGCATCGAAGAAGCGCGGCGCGGCGCCGCTGCCCATGGCCATCAGGTCGTGGCAGAGCTTCTGCAGCGAGCCGATGGCCTGGGACGGCGACTGGTCCGCGAGGGCGGCCACGTCGCCGCGCGAAACGGCCTTGGGCAGCAGCGACCAGGCCTTGGGCGACTGGCCGGCGCGCGCGAGCCGCAAGGCATCGCTGGGCCGTCCGCCGGCAGCGCGCAGCAATGCGGCGGCATCCGCGGCGGGCACGTCCTGCGCGGCCAGCCAGGCTTCGGCTTCGGCCGTCTCGGGCCAGGGCAGCGTGAAGCCCAGGCAGCGGCTGCGGATGGTCGGCAGCAACTGCCACGCCGCCTCGCTGGCCAGCACAAAGCGGACATCGCCGACCGGCTCCTCGAGCGTCTTGAGCAGCGCATTGGCGGTGATGGTGTTCATGCGCTCGGCGGGATACACCAGCACCACCTTGCCGCGGCCGCGGGCACTGGTGCGCTGGGCAAAGCCGACCGCATCGCGCATGGCTTCGACGCGGATCTCGCGGCTGGGCTTGCGCTTCTTGTCGTCGATGTCGGCCTGCGCCTTTTCGTCGAGCGGCCAGCCCAGCTCCTGCATGGCGGCCTCGGGCATCAGCACGCAGAGGTCGGCGAGGGTCCGCACCTCGATGGCATGGCAGCTCGGGCAATGGCCGCAGGCGGTGCCGCCCTCTTCCGTCCGGGGCTGTTCGCACAGCCAGGCCGCGGCCAGCGCCAGCGCGAGTTCGTATTGGCCCAGGCCCGAGGGGCCCTGCAGCAGCCAGGCATGGCCGCGCTGGCGCAGCAGCTCGGCGAGCGGCCGGTGCAGCCAAGGCGAAAGCGCCTGTGTGCTCATCGTGCCGCTCCGGCTGCAGGTGTCAGCGCGCCGCGCGCGACAAGCGCCGTCTCGACCTGCTGCCAGACCTGGTCGCGCGTCTGGCTGGCGTCGATGCGCACGAAACGCGGCGCATCGGCCAGCGCGCGGGCCGCGTAGCCCGCCGCCACGCGCCGGAAGAATTCGACCGGCTGGGACTCGAACTTGTCGGGCAGGCGGGCGCCCGCCAGCCGCTGGGCGGCGAGCTCGGGCGCCAGGTCGAACCAGAGCGTGATGTGGGGCTGCAGCAGGGGCAGCGGCGCCCTTCCCCCCTGCACCCATTGCTCCAGCGTAGAAAGCACTTGCGTATCGAAGTCGCGGCCCGCGCCCTGGTAGGCAAAGGTGGCGTCGGTGAAGCGGTCGCACAGCACCACGTCGCCGCGTGCCAGCGCCGGCTCGATCACCCGCACCACATGGTCCCGCCGCGCCGCGAACACCAGCAGCGATTCGGTCAGCGGGTCCATCGGCTGCTCGAGGATCAGCGCGCGCAGGGTTTCGGCCAGCGGCGTGCCGCCAGGCTCGCGCGTGCGCACGACCGTGCGGCCGCGCGCCGTGAAGAGCGCCTCCATCGCATCGAGATGGCTCGACTTGCCCGCACCATCGATGCCCTCGAGCGTCAGAAACAGACCGTCACTCATTGCGCAACTTTCGGTTTGGGTTCGCCGCCGCCGCGCTGATAGCGGTTGACCGCGCGGTTGTGGTCGTCGAGCGAACTGCTGAACTGGCTGGTGCCGTCGCCGCGCGAAACGAAGTACAGCGACTTGCTCTGCGCCGGCTGCACCGCCGCCAGCAGCGCCGCCTTGCCCGGCATAGCGATGGGTGTGGGCGGTAGTCCGCCGCGGGTGTAGGTGTTCCAGGGGGTGTCGGTCTGCAGGTCTTTCTTGCGCAGGTTGCCGTCGAAGGCGGTGCCCAGGCCATAGATCACGGTCGGATCGGTCTGCAGCGGCATGCCGGCACGCAGCCGGTTGACGAAGACGGCGGCGATCTCGGAGCGGTCCTTGGCTTTTCCTGTCTCCTTTTCGACAATGCTGGCCAGGATGAGCGCCTGATCCGCCGATTGGATAGGCAAATCGGTCGCCCGGGCGGCCCAGGCGGCTTCGAGCTTCTTGTCCATGGCCCGCATGGCGCGCTGCAGCAGCGCGACGTCGGTCGAGCCCTTCGAATAGGTGTAGGTGTCGGGGAAAAAGCGGCCTTCGGGATGTACGCCGGGTCGGCCGAGTTTGGCCATCAGGGCGTCGTCGGGCATGCCGATAGTTTCCGGCTTGAGCTGTTCGGCCTTGGCGAGCGCGGCGCGCACCTGCCGGATGTTCCAGCCTTCGACCAGCACCAGGCTGCGGGTGGCCTCCTCGCCGCGCACCAGCACATTGAGCAGCTTCTTCGGCGTGATGCCGCGCTCCAGCTCGTAGCTGCCGGCGCGGATCTGGCGGTCTTGCCCCGAGATGCGGAACCAGAAATAGAGCAACTGCGGCTGCACGTCGGTGCCGGTATCGGCCACCGCCTGCGCAACGCCGCGCGGCGTGGTGCCGGGCTCCACGGAAAGATCGACGCTGGACGCGGGCAGCTTGAGCGGCTGATGCACCCACCAGAGGCCGGCGGCGCCGAGGCCGAGCGCAGCCAGGGCGGCGAGCAGAAAAAGCGTGAGGAAGAAGCGGCGCACGGGTCCGATGAAATAGCGGAGAGAAGAAAAAACGGATCGGGACGAAAGGCCAGTGGCCCTGCGGGAATCGAGGCGGGATTCCCTGCGGCCCGGACGGAACGGCTTCGACCATGATAATTCAGCGATGACTACTGTCGTTCTCAACGGTGTTACCACTCTTTCCGGCCTTGGCGTGATTCGCGCCGAAGGACCGGACGCAGCCAGCTTCCTGCATGGCCAGCTCACCCAGGATTTCGCGCTGCTGGGCGCCACCGAGGCCCGCCTGGCCGCGCTGTGCACCGCCAAGGGCCGCGTGATTGCCAGCTTCGTCGGCATCCGGCCGCAGCCCGAGCTGGTGCTGCTGGTCTGCAGCCGCGACATCCTGGCCGCCACGCTCAAGCGCCTGTCGATGTACGTGCTGCGCGCCAAGGCCAGGCTGACCGACGCCACGGAGCAGTTCGCGCTGTACGGCCTTGCAGGCACCGCGCTGGCGGCCAACGGCCTCGATGCCGCGGCGCTGCCCGGCCAGCGCACGGCCATCGGCGAAGACATCAGCTCGGTGTCGCTTTACCCGGCCGACGGCGTGCCGCGCGCGATGTGGATCGCGCCGGCGGGCAGCCCCGTGCCCGTGGGCACGGCGCTCGACGCAGAGTTCTGGCAGTGGAGCGAGGTTCGCAGCGGCATCGTGACCCTGACCGCGCCGGTGGTCGAGGCCTTCGTGCCGCAGATGATCAATTACGAATCCGTGGGTGGAGTCAATTTCAAGAAGGGCTGCTATCCGGGCCAGGAAATCGTCGCGCGCAGCCAGTTCCGCGGCACGCTGAAGCGGCGCACCTACCTCGTGCAGGCCAGTGCGCCCGTGAGCGCGGGCCAGGAAGTGTTCGCCGCCGGCGACGCCGGGCAGCCGGTGGGCACGGTGGCGCAGGCCGCGCCGGCGCCCGATGGCGGCTGGGCCGCGCTGATCTCGATCCAGATCTCGGCGCTCGAGACCGGCGGGCTGCATGCGGGCAGCGCTGATGGGCCGGCGCTCACGGTCGAGCCGCTGCCGTACCCGCTGCTGGAAGATATCTAGCCGTTTCGAATCCCCCAGCGTCCGAAGACATGGACGCTTGGCGCTACCCGAAAGAGGGGGCGCCATTTTTTTTGCGCGCGTTTGACCCTGCCGGCGGTGCTGCCCCGTAGAAGCCGTACCGATCCACTCCTGGCAAGGAAAGAACATCATGAAGCGCAGACTCTTCTTCACCGCCCTCGCCCTGGCATCCCTTGCGGCCTGTGCGGAAAATCCGGCGCGACCGCTTTCGCCGCCATCGTTCCAGTACCGCATCGGCTCGCTGATGCAGGTCAGCGTGGTGGACCGCGCCAGCGGCCGCGAACTGCCCATCCATCGCCACCGCGGCGAATACTGGGTGGCCGGCCGGCCCGGCGCGCGCTATGCGATCCGCGCGCGCAATGCGATGGGTGAACGCGTCATGGCCGTGATGTCGGTGGACGGCGTCAACGTCGTGACCGGCGAAACCGCGGGCGTGCTGCAGAACGGCTACGTGTTTTCGGGCGGCGAGCGCAGCGACATCACGGGTTGGCGCAAGAGCGATTCGCAGATCGCGGCCTTCGAATTCACGTCCATCGGCAATTCGTATGCGAGCCGCACCGGCCGGCCCGACGACGTGGGCGTGATCGGCGTCGCGATGTTCCGCGAACGCGTGCCGGTGGCGCCTGCGCCGCCGGCCGTGGCGGAAGCGGCACCGGCAGCACCTGCGGCACAGGCCCGCTCCGCCGACAGCGCCTTGGGCGCTGAATCCGCTGCATCGGCGAAAGGCAGCGTGGCGCCGTCATCGCCGCCCAGCCCGAGCCTGGGCACCGCCCATGGCCGGCGCGAGAGCTCGCATGTAGTGCACACCGCCTTCGAGCGCGCGCAATCCACGCCCGACGAGGTGGTGCGCATCCGCTACGACAGCCGCGAGAACCTCATCGCGGCAGGCGTGATCCCGGTGCCGCCCCCGCCGCGCTGGCCGCGCCCCGAGGGCCCGTCCGCCTTTCCGGGTTCAGAGACGGGCTACGTGCCCGATCCGCCGGCGCGATACTAAGAAGCGCCGCGATCAGCCCAGCACGCGGCGCATCTCGATATGCGGGATGCCGGCTTCTTCGAACGGCTCGCCATGCACGGCGTAGCCCAGGCGTGTATAGAAACGCTCCGCGCTGCGCTGCGCGTGCAGGCCGATCTCGCGATCGCCGCGGGCCCTGGCGGCGGCCTCGAGCGCCTGCATCACCGCGGCGCCATGGCCGCCGCTGCGCAGCGCGCGGTGCACCGCCATGCGGCCGAGCATGGCCGTGCCATCGACCGCATCGAGCAGCCGCCCGGTCGCAATGGCCTGGCCGAGCCGGTTGCGGACCAGCGCATGCAGCACCACGGCATCGTGCACGTCCCACTCCAGTTCCTTGGGAATGTTCTGCTCCTCGATGAAGACCGCGCGGCGCAGCGCGCCCGCACCTTCGCCCAGCGCTTTCCAGTCGCCCGTTTCCACCGTGCGCATCGGCTCGCCGGCCTCGAAGCCCGTGAGGATTTCGCGCAATGCCGCAGGCACCGCCTTCGAAGTTTGGGTGACCGGGTCGGCAAACACATAGACGAGTTCGCAGCCCACCAGGTACTGGTCCTGCCGGAACAGCGCGCCTTCGAAGACGATGGACGAGTTGCCGATGCGCGCGCACTTCATGCCCACGTCGATCACGTCGTCCATGCGCGCGGAGGCGCGAAAGTCCACGGTGGCCTTGCGTACGTACAGGTCGCCGCCCAGCGCATGCATGGCTTCTTCGTAAGGCAGCGCGAGCGCGCGCCAATAGTCGGCAATGGCGGTGTCGAAATACATCAGATAGTGCGCGTTGAACACGATCTTCTGCATGTCGACTTCGGCCCAGCGCACGCGCAGGCGGTGGAAGAAGCGGAAGTCTTTTCTCCGGGGGATGGTTTCTTCGGTCATGGGTTCAGTGCTTCCTTGAGTGCGCGGGCCGCATCGTCCTGCGCCTGCAGGGCTTCGGGAATGGCGCGCCCCATTTTCAGAAATTCATGAATTACGCCGCGGTAGATCTCGAGATCGACCGCCACCCCCGCAGCGCGCAGCTTGTCGGCGTAGGCAATGCCTTCGTCCACCACCGGATCGCATTCAGCCAGGCCGATCCATGCGGGTGCCACGCCGTCGACATCGTCGGCCAAAAGCGGCGCAAAGCGCCAGTCGTCGCGGTCGGCCGGCGTGCGCACGTACTGGCCGAAGAAGTAGTCGATCAGCGCCTTGGTGAGCAGCGGGCCATGGGCGTAGCGCCGGTGCGAGGCGGTGTCCTGGTGCGCCGTGGTGCCGGGATAGATCAGCATCTGCAGCGCGAGCGGCAGGCCGGCATCGCGCGCAAGGATGGCGCACACCGCCGCCAGCGTGCCGCCGGCGCTGTCGCCGCCCACGGCCAGCCGGCTCGTGTCGATGCCCAGGCGCGCGCCTTCGTTTGCGACAAAGGCGAACGCATCCCATGCGTCGTTCGACGCCGTCGGAAACTTGAACGCGGGCGCCAGCCGGTAGTCGACCGACACCACCGCGCAGCCGCTCTTCAGGCTCAATGCACGGCACAGCGTGTCGTGCGTACGGATGTTGCCGACCGTGAAGCCGCCGCCATGGAAATACATCAAGGCCGGCAGCACCGCCGTCGATGGCGCGTAGAGCCGCGCGGGAATCTCGAAGCCGTCGCGTGCCGCAATGGTGAAGTCGTCGATCCGGGCCAGCGCGGGCTTGGGCACTTCAAGCACGCCCGCTCCTTTTTCGTAGGACGCCTTGGCCTCCTCGGGCGTGAGCTGATCGAGCGTCGGATGGCCGGCCCGCGCCATGCGCTCGACCACGCTGGCCATCCTCGCGGTGAGCGGCGGCTGCCATGTGCCGGGCGCGACAGCGGCAAGGGTTTTGTTCATGTGCAAGACTGTCCCTGCTTGTTAGATTTGGGTGGTCTGCAATCGTACTGCCCCAGGCACACCCACCCCATGGCCCTCATCCAATACCTCACCCAGATCCAGTTCGAATTCGGCGCCATCCGGCTGCTGTCCAGCGAATGCGCGCGCATCGGCATCAACCGGCCGCTGATCGTGACCGATGCGGGCGTGCGCGCGGCCGGCGTGCTGCAGAAGGCGCTCGATGCCATTGCCGACCTGGAGGTGGCGGTGTTCGACCAGACGCCCTCCAACCCCACCGAAGCCGCCGTGCGTGCGGCCGTCGAGCTGTACCGCAGCGCGCGCTGCGACGGCCTCATTGCGGTGGGCGGCGGCTCCGCCATCGACTGTGCCAAGGGCGTGGCAATTGCCGCCACGCACGAAGGCCCGCTCAAGACCTACGCCACCATCGAAGGCGGCTCGCCGAAGATCACCGAGCGCGCGGTGCCGCTCATTGCGGTGCCCACCACCAGCGGCACCGGCAGCGAGGTGGCGCGCGGCGCCATCGTGATCGTCGACGACCACCGCAAGCTCGGCTTCCACAGCTGGTTCCTGATGCCCAAGGCCGCCATCTGCGACCCCGAGCTCACGCTCGGCCTGCCGCCCCGGCTCACGGCCGCCACCGGCATGGACGCCATTGCGCACTGCATGGAAACCTTCATGTCGGCTGCGTTCAATCCGCCGGCCGACGGCATCGCGCTCGACGGCCTGGAACGCGCCTGGCTGCACATCGAACGCGCCACCAAGGACGGCAGCGACCGCGAGGCGCGCCTCAACCTCATGAGCGCATCGATGCAGGGTGCCATGGCGTTCCAGAAGGGGCTGGGCTGCGTGCACTCGCTGAGCCACAGCCTGGGCGGCGTCGATCCGCGCCTGCACCACGGCACGCTCAACGCCCTCTTCCTGCCGGCCGTGATCCACTTCAACGCCGGAGCCGAGTCGGTGCAGAAGGAGCAGCGGCTGCAGCGCATGGCGCGGGCCATGCACCTCGATTCGCCCGGCGACCTGGGCGATGCGATCCGCGACATGAACGCGCGCCTCGGCCTGCCCAAGGGCCTGGCCGAGGTGGGCGTGACGCCGGACCTGTTCGAGCAGATCATCGACGGCGCCATGGCTGATCACTGCCACAAGACCAACCCCCGGCTGGCCACGCGCGACGACTACAAGGCGATGCTCGAAGCCTCGATGTAGGTGTTCGGCAGGAGGGTCTTTCCCTCGCACGTCATGTATGTGACATAAGGAATTTCTAGACTGGCACTCGAAGGCTTCGCATCCGCAGAAGCCCCAAGGGCCAGGGAAATTCCGAATGCCACGCACTGTCCAGGTTCACACCGTACTCAACGCCGAGCAGCTGAAGTTCCGCGCGATGCGGGGACAGGAAGGCCTCTCCCAGCTGTTCGAGTTCGAAGTCGACATGGTCAGCCCGAGCTTCAGCCTCGACCTGAAGACACTGCTGGGCACGTCGCTCACCCTCGAATTGCAGGACGAAGGCCCGCCGCGCTACCTCAACGGCACTGTGGTGCGCTTCGAGCTTGTGGGCCGCGCCAACGAAACCGGCCGCCACTACATCTACCGCGCCCTGGTGCAGCCCTGGCTCTGGTATCTCACGCGCACCACCGACTGCCGCATCTTCCAGAACAAGAGCGTGCCCGACGTGCTCGACGACGTGCTCGGCAAGTACGGCTTCGAGTACGAGAAGCGCCTCACCGGCAGCTACCGCCCGTGGGAATACTGCGTGCAATACCAGGAGAGCGACTTCGCCTTCGTCTGCCGCCTCATGGAGCACGAGGGCATCGCCTACCACTTCGAGCACCGCAGCGGCTCGCACCTGCTGGTGCTGGCCGACGACGTCGGCGGCTACAGCGCCCTGCCCGGCCACGCCACCATTCCCTTTCGCCCACGCGACCGCGTGGTGCATGCGATGGAGCCGTGCATCGACCAATGGCGCATCTCGGAGCAGATCACCTCGGGCCGCGTGATGCTCGACGACTTCGACTTCAGGAAGTCGCGCGCCTCGCTCCAGAGCGTGCAGCAGGACCCGAAGGGCCACGACCATTCGACCTACGAAGTCTATGAATGGCTGGGCGGCTACAGCGAGAACGACCAGGGCGACGGCTACGCGAAGATCCGCCTGCAGGAGCTGCAGTGCGCGCACGAGCTGGCCGCGGGGCATACCAATGTGATCGGCATGGCGCCAGGCCACCTGTTCCAGATGACGCACTGCCCGCGCGAGGCCGACAACCGCGAATACCTCATCACCCAGACCCGCTACGACCTGCAGGAGCCCGAGTACTCCACTGGCGGCACGGCCGAATCGGTGTGCGAGTTCGACTTCACCGTGCTGCCGTCCTCCGTGGCCTACCGCCCCGCGCGCAAGACGCCCAAGCCGCGCACCAACGGCCCGCAGACCGCCACCGTCGTCGGGCCCGAAGAGATCTGGACCGACCGCTTCGGCCGCGTGAAGCTGCAGTTCCGCTGGGACCGCTACGGCCAGTCGGACCAGAACAGCTCGTGCTGGGTGCGCGTGTCGAGCAACTGGGCCGGCGCCAACTACGGCACCATGCACATGCCGCGCGTGGGCCAGGAAGTGATCGTCGATTTCATCGGCGGTGAACCCGACCGCCCCATCATCACCGGCCGCGTCTACAACAACGACCAGATGCCGCCGTGGGAACTGCCGGCCAACGCCACGGCCAGCGGCATCCTCACGCGCTCCAGCAGCGGCGGCGCGGTCAACCAGGCCAACATGCTGCGCTTCGAGGACCGCACCGGCGCCGAGCAGATCCTGCTGCATGCCGAGCGCAACCTCGACGTGGAGGTGGAAGCCGACGAAACGCACACCACCGACGGCACGCGCACCACCGTCATCGGCGGACACGAATCGTCGACCTACAAGAGCGGCGAGACGCGCGACATCACCGCGGGCGCCAGGGAAATCATCACCGGCGGAGACACGCGCGACGTGGCCGGCGGCTTCAGCGAAACCGTGAGTGGCGGCGTCACGCAGACCATTTCGGGCGGCAAGAAACGCACGCTCGGCGGCGGGCTGAACGACACCATCACCGGCGGCGTGAAGCTTGCGATCACCGGCGGCTTCCACGGCACCATCGACGGCCAGGAGATCCGTTTCGTGAGCGCTGGCCGCAGCGACACCATCGACACCTCGAACAGCGTGCAGGTCAACGGGCCCTCGACCACGAACGTCACCGGCCCGACGGTCCACAACTCGCCCGACGTGATCTTCAACACCACCAACCACATCCACAACACGACACAGCACGTCGTCAACACCGACGTCTACACCACCACGTCGAACACCTACAACAACATCACGAACGACTACACGAACAACTCGAAGACCTATACCAACAACTACGCCAAGAGCAGCGACTGGCGCCTGCACCGCGCCGGCGGCGTGGGATTCCGCTTCTCGGTGGTCGGGATGGCCATGGACCTCTGGGGGCTGCGCCAGCAGAACTACATCCTCAACTCGCAGTTCTCCGGCGTTCGCCTCGACGTCGCGGTGTTCCGCTCGCAGAACGAGGCGACCGAGATCAAGGGAACGGCGCTCAAGGTCGCGAACGTCGGGATGAAGATCGCAACCGGTGGCCTGGCGTTCGCCGCCAAGGCCATGACCATCAAGGTCTGAGTTGCTCGAACCCGATGACCACTCGATGAGCCCCCGATGACGATTTGGGAGCAGATTCTGTGGGGCGTCTTCGCCGTGATGATGGGCGGCGCGCTCGTGGCCTGCATCTCGGTGGTGGTGGTCGCCACCGGCGAACAGCGCAAATACACCAAGGAACAGCGCATCGGCAAGGCGCTGGGCAGTGCCAGCGTGGCCACGCAGGGAACCGTGATCGGCGTGCGGCGCTCCGAACACCAGCTGACCAGCCCCGGCACCCTTGGGCAGCGCATGGTGGCGCTCGAACTCACCCTGCAGATGCCGCCCGCATCCGGGGTGCCGACGGTGGTGCTCAGGACCCTGGTCGACGAGCTGCTCCTGCCCCGCATCGCGGTGCCCGGCGCGACCATCCATTTGTTCCAGGACCCCGCCAATCCCGCCGTGGTGTCGGTGGACAGGCAGCGCACGCCCCTCGAAGTCGCGCCTGCGCGGGGCTAGCGGACGATGAAAACCGTCAAGCCGCTGCGGCTGAGCGTCATCACGCGCCCCTTTCTTCGCGGCGGCCATCAGCGGCTGGGCGTGACCGTCATGGGCATGGTGTCGATGGGCGAGGCCCCCGTGCTGCTGCCGGAGCCCGAGTTCTGGAAGCTCGCATCCGACGAGCTCGGGCCCATGGGCGCCATCGATCTGGGCATTCCCAAGGCCTGCGCCGAGTTTCTGGCGACCGGCCATGCCTACACCCATCACCAGAAGGAAAAGACTGCCTGCGCCGTCGCGCTGCGGGTGGGCGGGCTCGAACGCCAGCTGCTTGCCTTCGGCGACCGCTTCTGGCTCGATGGCCGTGCCACGCCGCCGCAGGCCTTCGAATCGATGCGCCTGGACTGGACGCGCGCCTACGGCGGCCCCGGCTTTGCCGACAACCCGCTGGGCATCGGCCATGCCCCGGAGATCGTCAACGGCCTCGCGGTCCGGCGCCTGCCGAACATCGAGCACCCGCTGCGCCGGCTCGACCGCCCCGACCGCGAGGCGGAGCCCGCCTCTCTCGGCGCGATCGACCCGGGCTGGCCGCGCCGCATGCGCCTGATCGGCCGGCACTACGACGCGCACTGGCGCGAACACCTGTTTCCGGGCTTCTCCGAAGACATGGATTGGCGCTTCTTCAATGCCGCGCCACCTGAACAGCGCTGGGCCGACCGCGACAGCATTCCCGCCGACGCGCCCTACGAAATCTGGAACATGCACCCCACGCTGCCGGTGCAGCGCGGCCGGCTGCCGGCCTGGCGCGCGCGTGCTTTCATCGCCCGCAGCACGGCCCCGGGCCGGCGCGAGCCGGAGCACTTCGACGAAGTGCCCATGCGCCACACCACGGCGTGGTTCTTTCCGCATCTCGCGCAGGTGGCGCTGATCTACCACGGCGAGACCGCCATCGCCGAAGACGACGCCGACGACGTCACCCACGTGATGCCGGCCATCGAGGCGGCAGGCGAAGCGGCGCGCCCGCTCGCGCACTACTTCGCGATCCTGCAGCGCCGCTGCCATCCCGAGACCGGGGCGCTGCATGCGGCCCGCGACGACGAACTGCTGCCTGCCGAGGCCATCGGCCCCTGGCTCGACACGCTGGAAGAAGCGGAGGAATCCACGCTCGTGCGCAACATGCGCGAGCGTGGCGAGCGGTTGCGCCACGACATGATGCAGAAGGCGCGCGAAGCCGGCCACGACCCGCGCCTCCTGCGCGAGCGTGCGCTGCCCGAGCCGTTCCGCAAGACGCCGACCCTCGCCGAACTGCCCGAGTTCATCGAACGCACGCGGGCCTTCGAGCAGCGACAACGGCGCAGGCTGGAAGACGGGCGGCAAGAGCTCGAACGGCTGGCCCGGCTCAACGCGGTGGAGTCGCGCAAGGTCGGCTTCGACTCCGGCGAACTGGTGGCCGGCATCGATCGCGCCACGGCCAAGGGCCCGCCCGCCTTCAACGCGCGCGCCGCGCTGCAGGGCCTGCTCGGCATCGCCGAAGCGACCGGAACGCCGCAGCTACCGCCGGCCCGACAGCGCGAGTTCGCGCAGGTGATGGAAAGCGGCCAGCGCGGACTGATCGACATGTATCGCATGGGGGCGCAGCACCAGTCGCCCGCCGATGCGATGCAGGGCGAGCGCGCCGCGGAGGCACGCCAGCGCGTGCAGCAACTCATGGCCACCACGCGCGACCTGTCGGGCATGGACCTGACGGGCGCCGACCTCTCGGGCATGGACCTGCGCGGCGCGCGCCTGTACCGCGCGCTGCTCGAGAGTGCGAACCTCGAAGGCGCGCGGCTCGACGGCGCCGACGCCACCGAGGCCGTGCTGGTGCGAGCGCGCCTTGCGCGCGCATCGCTGGCCGGCTGCGTACTGCTGCGCGCCAACCTGAGCCTGGTGCACTGCGGCCACACCGTGTTCGCCGGTGCGCGGCTGCACGAAACGACGATCGAGCAGGCGCGCTTCGACGACTGCGACTTCTCGGGTGCCGCGCTCGAGCACCTGAATCTCTTCGGCCTGCACTTCGAACGCTGCCGCTTCGACAACGCGCGCCTCGACTACGTGACCTTCATCGAACAGAGCCGCTTGCAGGATTGCAGCTTTCGCGGCGCCGCGCTCCACAAGGTCGGCCTGATCTCCTGCATTGCCGGGCGGCTGGATTTCACGCAGGCGCAGCTCGAGGCCTGCGCCTGGGTCCACACGCCGGGGGACGACGGCATCGTCTTCCGCGGGGCGACGCTTCGCACCACCTGCTTCGTCGGCACCAGCAGCCTGCGCAACACGGACTTCGAAGGCGCGACGCTGGTGCAGTGCAGCCTGCGGGAGATGCCGCTGGACGGCGCGCGCTTCGTCCGCGCCACGCTCGACACCTGCGACCTCTCCGCCTGCAGCCTCACCGGCGCCGACCTTGGCGCCATCGACGCGCCCGACAGCCTTTTCATCCGCGCCGACTTCACCCGGGCCTCGTTGCGCGGCGCCAATCTCATGAATGCCAATCTGCAGAAAGCCCGCCTGGTCGGCACCGACCTGCGCGAAGCCAACCTGTTCCGCGCCGACGTGTCGCAGACGCTGATCGACAGCGTCACCGAAACGCGCGGCGCCTACATCGAACAGGCCAAGACCGTTCCGCGCCGCGCGGCGGCCCCGGTTCAATGACGCCGGACGAACTGGTGCGCAAGATTCGCGGCGGTGATCACATCAGGGAACAGGACTTCAAGGGCATGCGCTTCGATGGCCTCGACCTGCGCGGCGGCACCTTCGGCGACTGCGACTTCTCGCAGGCAAGCCTGCAAGGCGGGCAACTGGCCGAATCGATGTTCGACAGCTGCCGCTTCGACGGCGCGGTGCTCGACGGCGCCGACCTGCAGCGCGCGGCGTTCAACCGGTGCACCCTGCCGCAGGCGAGCCTGCTGGCCGCAACGGCGACGCGCGCCACCTTCAGCGCTTCGAACCTTCAGGGCGCGCGCATGGCCCGGGCCCGGCTGGATCTCGCCACCTTTCACCGGAGCACGCTCGACCGCACGGGTTTCGCGGGCGCCGACCTCACCAAGACAGTGTTCGGCGAATCCAGCCTCGCGGGCGCGCGCTTCGACGACGTGCAGCTGCACACCACCGTCTACTACCGCGCCGGCCTGGCCGGAGCGAGCTTCAAGGGCGCGAGCTTTCACAACGTGATCTTCAGCGAGGCCGATCTGGCCGGGCAGGACTTCTCGGCGCAGTCCTTTCACCTGTGCCAGTTCATCGATGCCGACCTGAAGGGCTGCAACTTCGATCGTGCGCGGCTCACGCAGTGCAACTTCAAGGGCGCGAAACTCGAGCGCGCGGTGCTCACGCGCGTGCATGCGCCGCAGTGTCTCTTTCCGGAAGCCGACCTGGCCCATGCCGACTGCAGGGGCGGCCACTTCGACCAGAGCATCTGGGTGGATGCCCGATTGGACGATGCCGATCTGTCCGGTGCGCAACTGGCGCAGTGCGTGTTCCATCGGGCGCGCTGCACGCGCACCGCGTTCGCGCGCAGCCACCTGGCTTATGCGGACTTTTCGTATGCCGACCTGAGCGATGCCGACCTGCGCGGTGCGGCCTTCCAGCGTACGCAACTGCATCGTGCAAGACAGGAAGGCGCGCGCTGGAGCGACCGGCTCGGCGTGCTCGACAACGACCCCGCGCTCTTCGAGGCCGAGCGCCATGCCGCCGCACGGGCCGTGCGTCCGCAGCGCGCCGGACGCGACACCTTCGGCCGCCCCGCGGCGCACTTCCCGCCGGTACGAAACGACCAGGACCCCGCATGAACCACCGCGCCATTCGCGAGCCCACTGAATCACCGCCGGCGGCTGCGCATGCCGATGCGCGCGACATGCAGGCCCTGCTGCGCAAGCCTCTGCCCGGCGCGGCGGCTCCGTGGACCGGCAATGCGCTCGGCACGGTGCTGCAACTGCTTTCCGACGGAAGCTGCATCGTCGAGGCCCAAGGCAGCGGAGAACGCTGGCAGTGCCCGCGCGCCGCAAGCTGCCTGCTCCAACCCGGCATGGGCGACACCGTGCTGGTGGCCGGCCCGCAGCGGGGCAGCCTCTACCTGATCGCGGTCATCACGCAGGCGGACGCCAGCCGGTCGTGCATCGTCGCCGAAGGCGATCTCACCATCAGCTCGCGGCGAGGCAGCATCTCGATGCAGGCCCCCTCGCTCAACCTGAAGGCAGAGAAGGCGCAGATCGACATTGCCGACATGGACTACCGCGGCGCCGAAGTGCGCGTGACCACGCTGGTCGCGCGCTTCGTGGGCCGCACGCTGGAGACGGTACTCGACCGCCTGAGCGTGCTCACGCGCTCCAGCTTCCGCCTGACCGAGGAAGTCGAGCAGGTGCGCGCGGGCCAGATCGACATGCAGGCGACGGAAACGCTGCGCATGCACGCGAAGAACACGCTCGTCACCAGCAAGGCGCTGGTCAAGATCGATGCCGAACAGATTCACATGGGTTGAAGGAAAAAGAAGGACCACCGACATGTTTGCCAATGCACAGATGATGGGCGTGGACCTCGCCTTTCCCGACGTCTGCAAGACGCCGCCGGCGATTCCCGTTCCCTATCCCAACTTCGCGCTCGGGCCCACGGCCATTCCCAACGCCTGGAACATCCTCTACGGCGGCACGCCGGTCCACAACCTCGCGACCACCACGCCCATCACCAACGGCGACAACTCGGGCGTGCTGATGGGCGTGGTGTCGCAGACGGTGATGGGGCCCTCGCGCCACATCACCGGCGCGTTCACCGTGCTGCTCAAGGGCTCGCCCTGCACGCGCATGACCAGCCTCTCGGTGCAGAACCGCTGCAACATCGTCGGCATGCGCATCGTGCCGAGCCAGTTCAAGGTGCTGGTGCTCGCGGCTTGATCGCTGCGCCGGCCGGCGGCGCATGGCAGGTATCGGTCAGTCTCCGGTAAGGATGCGCGTTGTATTTTTCGGCCGCTCCCTCGGAGCCAGCGGTCGATCACGGCGACGCTCGCGTGGGTGGCATCGAATCAACAAGGGAGACCACTCGATGTGGGGAGGAATCAAACGCGCTGCGTTCTCATGCGCGACCTTGTCCGTCCTGGCGCTGGGCTTGCTGGCGGGCTGTACGACGCCCTATGGGCCCAGAGGCCTGGGCGGCGGGTATGTGGAGACCCGCGTGGCCGACGACACCTACGTCGTGGCATTCCACGGCAACGGAAATACGCCTGGCGACATGGTTTGGCGCTATTGGATCTACCGTTGCGCCGAACTGACCCGGCAGCGGGGCTACGAACTGTTCACGCTCGCTCCCGACAAGACCGCAACCCTGCCCACTGGAAATGGCTCGACCCTCATGACGCTCGAGGCAGCAGAAGGCGACTCGCCGACGTCTCTGGAAATAATGCTCAAGGGAGGAGGCGGTGGCAGCGGAAGCACCCGCTCGGTGTACATCCCGAGCTCCGCTGGAGGCGGAGGCACCGTCACCACCTGGCATGCGAGCGCGACGATCCGGATGTTCCACGACGCGAGCGAAGCCGACGCAACCTACGCGCTGCGCGCCGGTGCCATCGTCGAGATCCTGAAGCCTTACATCGCCAGCCAGGGCCGCAGCAGCGCCCCCTCCAGGCAAGAGCTGATCGAGCGCGCCGTTGCCACGCCGCTTCCTGAAGCGGCCGGGCCTGCGTCGGCGGGGCAACGAAAACCGGTCCAGATGAAGGACCTCGACGGCCTGATTCATCCATAGCGCGAAATCAATGCAATGCAGCGACGGAACCCCATGAACTTCTCGCGATATCGGATCGCACTCGGCTCGAGTGTGCTGGCCATGCTGCCGGCGCTCGCTCAAGCGATGCCGGCCGAGGAACTGTTCCGGCGCATCTCCGCGTCGGTCTGGGTGGTGCGTCCGCTCGACGCCCAGGGCAAGTCCCTGGGGACCGGAAGCGGCGTGGTGATCGAGCCGGGGCGGCTTGTCACCAACTGCCACGTGCTCGCGAAAGCAGCGGCGATCCTGGTGAAACACGAGAACGTGAGCTTCCAGGCCGAGCTTGAGTTCCCCGACGTCGAGCGCGACCTGTGCGCGATCAAGGTGGCGAACTTCACCGCCCCGGCGGTTCAGATCGCACCGCTCGACACACTGAAGGTTGGACAAAAGATCTACACCATCGGCACACCATACGGTCTCGAACAAACCATGAGTGACGGCCTGGTTTCCGCACTGCGCCGAGGCCGCGAAGGCGCGATCGAGAACATCCAGATCTCGGCGCCCATCTCGCCCGGATCGAGTGGGGGCGGCTTGTTCGACGAACAGGGCCGACTGGTGGGAATCACGACCTCGGGCATCTCCGCCACCGCCGGAACAGCCCCCGCCCAGAACCTCAATTTTGCCCGGCCAGCCCAGTGGATCTTCGATCTGCCCGAACGTGGCCGTCTCGCCCTGGCCTCTTACAAGAAACCGGCGAGCACAGCCGCCGCATCGGGAGGCGCATCGGCCGTCGTCGCCGGAAAACAGCATCTCGATGCCCCGATGCTCGTCAGCAAGACGTGGAGCTATCCGCATCCGCGCGATGCGGCGACCTTCGGCAACGTGGAACTGACGTTCTCGACCGCCCGCGTCCATGCAAGGAACGCCAGGTCGAGCGCCGACGGCACATGGGAAATTCGCGACGACACCCTGTGCGCGAACCTGGACTCGCCAGGCTGGGGGCGACTCTGCTTCTACCTCGTGAAGGACGGCGAAGACGTGCAGCTGGTGAACGCCTCCAGCGGCATTCGTTCGAAACTGACTGTCCGCTAAGCCCACGCCCCCCGAGCCAAGGAGGCCTATTCCGCCTTGACGCCCGCCGTGCGTATGACCTTGCCCCACTTGGCCGTCTCCGCCTTGATGAAGGCATCGAATTCCTCGGGCGTGCTGCCGGCCGGGATGGTGCCCATGGCGTCCAGCTTGGCGCGGGTCTCGTCGCTCCTGATGATGCGCGCCAGCTCCTCCGACATGCGCTTGACGACGTCGCGCGACGTGCCGGCCGGCGCCAGCATGCCGGCCCAGGTGCTGCCGGTGAAGCCCGCGAAGCCCTGCTCGATGAAGGTCGGCACATCGGGCAAGGCGGCCAGGCGCTTGTCGCCCGCCACGCCGATCAGCCGCACCTTGCCCGCCTTGGCCTGGTTGATGAGGCCCGTGGGCGCGTCGAAGAACAGCTGGATCTGGCCGCCCATCAGGTCCGTCAGCGCCGGCACCGCGCCACGGTACGGAATGTGGATCATGTAGGTCTGCGTGAGCGACTTCCACAGCTCGGTGGTGAGGTGCGCGGCCGAACCGTTGCCCGAGGAACCGAAGCTCACCTTGCCGGGATTCGCGCGTGCGTAGTCGATGAGTTCGCGCGCGGTCTTGAACGGCGCATTGACGCTCACCGCGGCCAGCAGCGGCGACACGCCCATCAGCGAAACGCCGGTCAGGTCCTTTTGCGGGTCGTAGGGCAGCTTGGGGTACAGCGTGGTGTTGGCCGCATAGGCCGCGATGACGACGCCGAAGGTGGTGCCGTCGGGCGCGGCCTTGGCAATGGCATCGACGCCGATCAGGCTGTTGGCGCCGGGCTTGTTGTCGATCAGCACCGGCTGGCCGAGCCGCGCCTGCAGGCCCACCTGCACCAGCCGCGCCATCTGGTCGGTGAAACCGCCCGGCGTGTAGGGCACGATGATGCGGATCGGCTTGCCGGGCCAGGCGCTTTGGGCGAACGACGGAACGGCAAGGCCGGCTGCGGCGGCTGCAAGCGTGAATCGGCGGCGGGTCAGCGTGGTGTGAGGCATGGCGGCGGGAACCTTTTCTTGGTTGCTTCGGTTTGGACCCGGCCATTTTGGAAGCGCGGCGCGGCAGGCGCGGTCAGGGTTTGCCCCGCCGGTCAGCGCGCCAGCGGCAACGACATCTCGAAGCGCGCTCCGCCACCCGCTTCGTTCGCCGCCTCGATGCGCCCGCCATGCGCATGCACCACCGCCTGCGACAGCGCCAGCCCGAGTCCCAGGCCCGGCGTCAATTCGTCCGAACGCGCCGCGGCGCCGCGGTAGAAGCGTTCGAACAGATGCGGCAGTTCGTCGCCGCGGATGCCGGGCCCGCTGTCCGACACGCCGATGACGGCCTCGTTCGCTTGCGCATCCGCACGCAGGCTCACGCGCACCGTGGTGCCGGCCGGCGAGAACTTGAGCGCGTTGTCGAGCAGGTTTGCCAGCGCCAGGCTGGCTGCGCCGCGCGCCACCCGCGCGGCCACGGGCGGCGCGGGCATCAGCGCGATCGCCAGTTTCCGCTCGCGCGCCAAGGGTTCGAGTCGCCGCACGGCCTCTTCCACCAGCTGGTTCAGCGGCACCGTCTCGGCCGCGCCGCGCTCCTGTCCCGCGTCGAGCCGCGCCAGCACCAGCAGTTCTTCCACCAGCAGCGTGAGCGACTCGACCTCCTCGAGCGAGGAATGCAGCGTCTCGACGTAGGCGGCCGGTTCGCGCGGCCTGCGCAAGGCCAGTTCGAGCTCGGTGCGCAAGCGCGACAGCGGCGAGCGCAGCTCGTGCGACGCATCGGCCGTGAACCGCCGCTGCGCCTCCATGCCCTGCTCGATGCGCCCCAGCATGTCGTTGAGCGTGTCCACCAGCCGTCCGACCTCGTCGTGCGTGCCCGGGTGCGGCAGGCGTTCGCCGAGGTTCGCATCGCCGATGCGGTGCGCGTGCTGAACCACGTCGTCGATGGCGCCGAAGGCGCGCCGCGTGATCAGCGCGCCCGCGGCGCCCAGCGCGAGCAGCAGCGCACCGCCGAGGATCAGGAACAGCACGCTGGCCATCGCCACCGTGCGGTTCACGTCGTCCAGCGAGCCTGCCACCTGCACCGCGAGCAGCGAACTGCGCCCCGGCACGGGCACCGAAACCATGCGCGTCGGCTCCTCGCCGAAGCCGTCGAGCGTTTCGAACACGCTCTCGCCCGCCGCAAGCCGCTCGCGCAGCGCGCTCGGAATGGGCAACTGCGCCTCGCCGAGGTTGGCGCTGCGCGCCAGCACGCGGCCCGCGGCGTCGACGACCTGCACCAGCCGGTCGAGCCGCACGAACGACGGCGCACCAGGGCCGGGCGGGGCCTCGTGCACGATCACGGTGTCGCCCTCGCCGGCCGACAGCAGCATGCCCATTTCGGTTTCGGCCAGCGCCAGCAGCGCCGCATCGAGCTCGCGGTGCACGCTGCGCGAGAACACGAGGTAGGAGCCGAAGGCGGCGATCGCCATCACCACCACGATCACGCCCACGTGTGCCAGCGCCAGCCGCTTGTGTAAACTAAGCATGCAGGCTGCCGTTGCCAGTGCTTCCGCCGTCGGCCAGTGCCAGCCTGAAGCCGCGCCCGCGCACGGTCTGGATCAGCGGCGCCGCCGGCGGCGCGTCGACCTTGCGGCGCAGGTTGCTGATGTGGACGTCGATCAGGTTGTCGATGGCGATCAGGTCGTCCTTCCACACCTGCTCGGCCAGCCGCGAGCGGCTCACCACCTCGCCCGCATGGCGCAGCAGTATCTGCAGGATCGCGAACTCCTTGTGGGTCAGGTCGAGCACCAAGCCACCGCGCAACACGCGCTGGCTCTGCGGATGAAGGCTCAGGTCGGCCAGCGCGAGCACCATCGGCCTCGTGATTTCGGAGCGGCGCAGCAAGGCGCGCACGCGGGCCAGCAGCTCGTCGAAGGCGAAGGGCTTGGTCAGGTAGTCGTCAGCGCCGGTGTTGAGGCCAGCCACGCGATCGCTCAACGCATCGCGGGCGGTGAGCATCAGCACGGGGGTCTTGCAGCCGCGCTGGCGCAGGTCGCGGCACAACGTGAGGCCGTCCTTGCCGGGCAGCATCCAGTCGAGCAGGATCAGGTCGTAGGCGACCACGAAGGCTTCTTCGTCCCCCTCCTCCGCCGTGTGGACGACGTCCACGACAAAGCCCTCCTCCTGCAGGCCCCGGGCCAGCAGCCGGGCGGCCTTGCGGTCGTCTTCGATCAACAGGATTCTCATGGGCGTGGATCATGCCGTGCCTTCCTGACTGCACGCCGTCATGACGGAATCTGAAGAAATCCTCAGGCTTTCTTGAGGGCTTCTTCAGGCTCTCCTTCGTACGCTTGCCCGCTGGAGACGGGAGCGGATCGAGGGCATGGGAAGGCGTCCCGTGCACGGCGCGCCCGCCCCGTGACGGACGCATCGCGATGAAGAAAAAATCCCTCTACCAGATCACCCCGGCGCGCATCGTCTTCGGCGTGTTGGCATGCGCGGCGCTGTGCGTCGATTCGTTCGACAACGCGGCCCACGCCGCCACCGCCGTGGCCGCCGCGCCCGCGCCGATGCTCGTGCGCCAGGGCAACCGGCTGAGCGTGCCCGCCGGCTCGCCGCTGCGCGAGCGGCTGCTGGTCGCAACGGTCGACCAGGATGCCCTGCCGCACGAAGTGAGCCTGCCCGCCACGGTGGAGGCCAACCCGGCCGGCACCGTCAACATCCTGCCGCCGCTGACCGGCAAGCTGCTCGAACTGAAGGTGCACCTGGGCGACACGGTCAAGCGCGGCCAGCTGCTCGCCACGATGGCCTCGCCCGATCTCGCGCAGGCCGTGGCCGACGCGCAGAAAGCCCGCGACGCGCTCGACCTCGCGCAGCGCGCGCTGGTTCGGGCGCGCGGCGTGAACGAAGCCGGTTCCAATGCCGCGAAGGACGTGGAGGCGGCCCAGAGCAGCGTCGCGCAGCAAACGGCCGAGCTGCGCCGCAGCGAGACGCGCCTGCGCAGCCTGGGCGCCGAGGGCGGCGGCGGGCAGGCGGGCCAGGTGCTGAAGATCGCCGCGCCCATGGCCGGCACGGTCACGACCCTGAACGCGGCCGCGGGCGCCAACCTGAACGATGCCAACGCGGCGCTGATGACCGTGTCGAACCTCGATTCGGTATGGGTCACGGTGAACGTGCCGGAGAACATCGTCGGCACGGTCGCGCCCGGGCAGAACGCGGTGATCGCGCTGGCGGCCTATCCGGGCCGCAGCTTCACCGGCAAGGTCGCCTTCGTGAGCGCGGTGCTCGACGCGGACACACGCCGCGCCCGTGCGCGCATCGTCTTCGCCAACCCCGACGGCCTCTTCAAGCCCAACATGTACGCGACGGCCGTGCTCGGCGTGCCGCAGGGCGCGCAGGCGCAGGTGCCGGCCTCGGCGCTGCTGATGAACAACGACAGCGTGAGCGTGTTCGTCGAGGCCGAGCCCTGGACCTTCGTCCGGCGCACGGTCGAACTCGGCCGCGAAGACGGCGACCGGGTCCGCATCCGCAGCGGCCTGGCCTCGGGCGAGCGCGTGGTGGTGCGCGGCGGTGTGCTGCTGAATGATTAATCTCGTCATCACCCAGTTCTTCCGCCGCAGGCACCTGGCCTGGGCGATGTCGGTGGCGCTGGTGCTGTTCGGCGCCTGGTCGTGGACGCAGATGACGGTCGAGGCCTACCCCGACCTCGGCGACGTGACCGTGCAGGTGACGACGCAGGTCAACGGCCTGGCGGCCGAGGAGATCGAGCAGCAGATCACCACGCCGCTGGAGCGTGCACTGAGCAACACGCCGGGACTGGCCTCGATCCGCTCGAGCAGCACCTTCGGGCTGTCGCTGATCAACCTGAGCTTCAAGGACGGCACCGACGACTACTTCGCGCGCCAGCGCGTGACCGAACGCATCGGGCAGGTCAGCCTGCCATCGGGCGCGCAGCCGGGCCTGGGTCCGGTGGCGGGGCCGGCCGGCGAGATCTACCGCTACACGCTGGAGTCGGACACCAAGAACCTGATGGAGCTGTCGGAGCTGCAGCGCTGGAAGGTGATTCCAGCGCTCAAGCAGGTGGCGGGCGTGGTCGACATCAACAACTTCGGCGGCTTCACCAGGGAGTTCCAGCTCGAACTCGACCCGGCGCGCCTGCAGAAGTACGGCTTGGTGTTGAACGACGTGGTCACGGCCATCAACAACAACAGCGCCAACGCCGGCGGCGGGCGCATCGCGCGCGGCGACCAGAGCTACGTGGTGCGCGGCATCAGCCAGATCCACACGCTGGACGACCTGGGCACGGTGGTGGTGGCGCAGAACGGCGGCTCGCCTGTGCTGGTGCGCGACCTGGGGCGGCTGCAGTTCGGCCACCAGGAGCGCGGCGGCATCCTCGGCAAGGACACCAACCCCGACACCATCGAGGGCATCGTGCTGATGCTGAAGTACGAGAACCCCTCGCGCGTGCTCGAGGGCGTGCACAGGAAAATCGACGAGCTGCAGGCCGAACTCGCGCCCATGGGCGTGAAGATCGTGCCCTACATCGACCGCGACGACCTCGTGAAGCTCACCGTCGACAAGGTGACGCACACGGTGCTCGAAGGCATGGCGCTGGTGTGCTTCGTGCTCGTTCTTTTCCTCGGCAGCCCGCGCAGCGCGGTGGTGGCGGCGATCGCCATTCCGATGTCGCTGGTGACGGTGTTCATCGTGATGCACTTCACCCGCATGCCGGCCAACCTGTTCTCGCTGGGCGCGATCGACTTCGGCATCATCGTGGACGGGGCCATCGTGGTGATGGAAGCCATCCTGCGGCGGCGCGAGGAAGAGCCCAACGCCACGCTCACCGAGGGGAACATCCTCGAGACCGTGAGCCATGTGTCGGGGCCGATCTTCTTCGCCACGCTGATCATCATCACGGCATACTTTCCGCTGTTCGCCTTCGAGCGGGCCGAGGGCAAGCTGTTCAAGCCGATGGCCTTCACGGTGGGCTATGCGCTGGTGGGCGCCCTGCTCTGCGCGCTCACGCTCATTCCGAGCCTGGCCTATGTGGCGCTGCGCAAGCCGAGCAAGCCCTTCGTCAACAAGCCGCTGTTGTGGCTCACGGCCGCGTACCGGCGCGTGCTGGCGAAGCTGCTGGACGTGCCCGCCATCGCCTACGGCCTGAGCGCGGTGGCGCTGGCCGCGGTGGTGGTGCTGGGCGCCACGGCCGGGCGCGAGTTTTTGCCCGACATCGACGAAGGCGCGCTGTGGCTGCAGGTGCAGCTGCCCTCCGGGCTGTCGCTCGACAAGGCCAGCGAGATGGCCACCGAGATGCGGCACGTGCTGCTCGAATACCCCGAGGTGTCCTACGTGGTGACGCAGCTTGGCCGCAACGACGACGGCACCGACCCGTGGACGCCCTCGCACATGGAGGTGCCCGTGGGCCTCAAGCCCTACGGCGAGTGGCCGGCCGGTGTGAACAAGGCCGCCTTCGTGCGAACGCTGACCGAGCGCTTCGCGCGCATGCCGGGCTTCGATGTGGGCATCAGCCAGCCGATCATCGATGGCGTGAACGACGCGGTGGGCGGTGCGCACAGCCCGCTGGTGCTGCGCATCTACGGCGACGACCTGAAGGAAAGCCGGCGCATCGGCAACCAGATCGTCGAGCTGCTGGGCACGGTGCGCGGCACGGCCTCGGCCTCGCTGTTCCAGGAGCCGCCGATTCCGCAGGTGGTGATCGAACTGAACCGCGAGGAGGCAGCGCGCTTCGGCGTCAATGCGAACGACGTGGCCAGCCTGATCCAGACCGGCATCGGCGGCGCGCCGGTGATCACGGCGTACGCAGAGAACCGCACCTACAACGTGGCGGTGAAGATGCCGAAAAGCGCCAAGGGCGACACCGAGGCCATCGGCGCGCTGCTGCTCAACAGCTCCAGCGGAGCGAAGGTGCCGCTGTCGCAGGTGGCCGACATCCGCCTGCAGACCGGCGAAAGCACGATCTCGCATGAAACGAACGAGCGGCAGATCACCGTGCGCGTGGACAACCGCGACCGCGACCTGGCCTCGTACCTGGAAGAAGCGCAGGCGCGCATCGCGAAGGAAGTGAAGTTCGACCCCGCGAAATTCCGGCTGCAATGGGCCGGCCAGTTCGAGAACCAGCAGCGCGCGCAGGCCCGCCTGGGCGTGTCGCTGGCCATCGTGGTCGGCATCATGGCGGTGCTGCTGTTCTTCCAGTTCGGCAAGATCCGCCAGGTGGCGCTGATCCTCGGCGTGGTGCCAATGGCCACGCTGGGCGGCCTGATAGCGGTGCACGTGGCGGGCGAAACGCTCAACGTGGCAACAGCCGTGGGCTTCATCGCGCTGTTCGGCGTATCCATACAGAACGGGATCATCATGGTCGCGAACTTCCGGCGCGTGCGCGGCGAAGGGCTGGCACTGCAGGCCTCGGTGCTCGAAGGCGCGGCGGAGCGGCTGCGGCCGGTGCTGATGACGGCCACCGTGGCATCGGTAGGCATGCTGCCGGCGGCGCTGGCCACCGGCGTCGGCACCGACGTGCAGCGCGGGCTGGCCACGGTGGTGGTCGGCGGACTGGTGGTGTCGACGCTGCTCACGCTGTTCATTCTGCCGACGCTCTATTTCGCGATGGAGCGCGTGTTCGAAAGCAAGGGCTGGGGCACGCGCTCCCGCCGCGACCGCTAGGAAGGCAGAAGAATGACAACGATGAAGAAGGCAAGGCTTGCAACGCCCGTGGCGGCCGGCATCGCGCTGCTGCTGGCCGGCTGCGCGGTCGGCCCGGACTACGCGCGGCCGCCGCTGAACCTGCCCGCCCAATACACGGCCGCGCCGCCCGCTGCCCCGGAGGCCGAAGGCGTGCCGCTGGCGCATCTGTCGCCCGAGCTCGACGTGCCGACGCAGTGGTGGCAGGCCTTCCGCTCGGAACCGCTGAACGCACTGGTGACGCAGAGCCTGGCGGGCAACCCGACCATCGAAGCCGCCGAGGCCGCCCTGCGCGCCGCGCAGGAAAACGAAGCCGCCGACCGCGCCGCCTTCTGGCCCGCCGTTGCGCTGGGCTATTCGCCGACGCGGCAGCGCGTGGCCAGTGCAGTCGCGAGCCCGGTGTCGTCGAATGCGAACCTCTACACGCTGCACACGGCGCAGGTAACGGTGTCCTACACACCCGATGTGTTCGGCGCCACGCGCCGGCAGGTCGAGGGCGCGCAGGCGCAGACCGGGCTGCAGCGCTTCCAGAGCGTGGCCGCGAAGCTCACGCTGAGCAGCAACGTGGTGACGGCCGCGATCACCGAGGCCTCGCTGCGCGCGCAGCAACGTGCCACGCTGGCCATCATTGCGGAACAGAAGGAGGTGCTGCAAGCGTATCGAAAACAGCAGGCGCTGGGCCAGGCGGCGCCGGCCGACGTCGATGCGCAAGAGGCCTCTCTGGCCGCCACCGAAGCCACGCTGCCGCCGCTGGACAGGCAGCTCGCCCAGCAGCGCAACCTGCTGGCCGTTCTGGCGGGCCGCTATCCGAGCGAAGGGGTGGCGGCGCATTTCGATCTCGATGCGTTGCAGCTGCCGACCGAGCTGCCGCTGACGCTGCCGTCCATGCTGGTCGAACACCGCCCCGACGTGCGCGCGGCCGAGGCGCAATTGCAGGCCGCGAGCGCCGCCATTGGCGTTGCGGTCGCCGCGCGGCTGCCGAACGTGGCGCTGGGCGTCGGCTCGTACGGTTCGTCCGCCTACACGCTGTCGGAGCTGTTCAAGTCGTCGTCGCTTTTCTGGACCGTGGCCGCGGGCGTGACGCAGCCTCTGTTCGACGGCGGCGCGCTGAAGCACCGCGAAGCCGCAGCGCGGGCCTCGTTCGAACAGGCGGCCGCGCAATACCGCGCGACAGTGCTCGCCGCCTTCCAGGACGTGGCCAACGCGCTCCAAGCCATCGATGCCGACACGCGCGCGCTGCAGGCCGCGCTGAAAGCCGAGCGCACCGCTTCGCAGAGCCTGGCGCGCACGCAGGCGCAGGTGCGGCTTGGCGATGCCAGCACGCTGTCGCTGCGCATTGCGCAGCAGGCCCGGCAGCAGGCGCTGCTCGGTCTGGTGCAGGCGCGCGCGCTGCGGCTGACCGACGCGGCTGCACTCTTCCAGGCACTCGGCGGCGGATGGTGGAACGCGCCACCGGCGCAATTGGCCGCCGCTTCGTCCTCTTCATCCTTTTCTTCCGCATCGCCATGAACATCATCCGCCACGACATGGGTTCCCGCTTCAGCGAGATGGTGACCGTCGACCTGGGCACCGCGCGCCTGCTCTACCTCTCGGGCCAGGTGGCCGAGAACCCGTCGCTCGACGTCACCGGGCAGACGCGCGAGATCCTGCATCACATCGACGACATGCTGGCCGCCGAGGGTGCGACGAAGAAAGACCTCGTCAGCGTGACGATCTACCTGCGCACCGTGGGCGACTACGCGGCAATGAACTCCGTGTGGGACGAATGGGTTCCCGCCGGCCACGCGCCGGCGCGTGCCACGGTGGGGGCGAAGCTGATCGACTCCGAATACCGCGTCGAGATCCAGGCCACGGCGGCGATCGGGCCCGCACCATGACACGCATCCGTTGCACCGTGTTGCTGTGCACGCTGGCGCTCGGCGGCTGTGCCGCATTCGATGCGCGATCTTTCGACCGCTCGGCCGGCTGGCGGGCCGCGCAGGTCGTCAGCGTGGGCCGCGCGGGCGATCTGGCCGGGCTCGCCGAACGCGACTGCGGTGCCGAGGGTGGCGCCGCGGCGGCCTACGCCATCGTGCGCTACCGCAATGGCGGCGTGCGTTCGCACTCGCTCGGCACGGGGCGCTGGAGCCCGGGCGCCGAACCCAAGGTCGGCGATGTGCTGGAGGTGAACATATTGGACTGCGCCGCGCCGCTGGCGCGGGCAGATCAAAGCGGCAGCAACTCCGGCGCGCCGCTGCGCTGAAGCCAGCCCTCGAACTCATCCGAAAGCCGCTCCGCCTCGCGCGTGGCCTTGCGCCACGCGCCGATGCGCGCCCCTGCATCGTCCGCGAAATGGATGAAGTCCTTGCGGTCGGGCAGCTTGCCGTTGGGCAGCGACTTCACCCAGTCGGCGTCGGGCGCGAGCACCACCAGGCGATCCAGGAAGCCGGTGGACCTGTGGCGCCAGCGCAGGCCCTTGTCGAGCCAGCCCGGCACCACCGCGCGCTGGAAATGCGGGTACAGCACGATGCCCTCGTCGGCCGGCTGGTAGTCGAGGTGCAGGTGGTAGTCGGTGATGCCGCCGTCCCAGTACGCACCGCGCGGCGCACCGGGAATGTCGTGCACCGCGGCGAGCAGGAACGGAATCGAGCACGAGGCCTGCAGCACCATGTTGAAGTTCTCTTCGCTGAGCGCATGCTGGCGCGTGCGCAAGTCCTTCGTGCCGAAAGGCAGGGCCGCGCCGGGCGTGGAGAACACGCAGCGCTCGAGCCATGCGCCAAGGCCCTTGCGGTGCAGGCTGTTGGTGGCAAAGGCGCCCAGGTAGCCGAAGGGCGTGCGCGCCCTGCCCTCGCGCCCGAGGATGTGGCGCCCGCGCGAAGTCACCACGTGAAGCCGGTAGCGCGAATGGCCCAGCACCTCGCCGGCGCGCCCGCCATAGAAGCCGGCCAGGCTTTCGGCAAAGCGCGCGCTGAGCTGCTGCGGGCTCAGCCGCTTCTGGCCTGGCGGCACTTCGAACTGCTGGTGCACGTAGTCGTGCTCGAAGCGCTCGAAGGCTTTCTGCGGATCGGCCAGGCAGGCCGTGGAAAGCCGCCAGGCACCGATCGACGCGTCCACCAGGTGCACCGGCTGGCTAGCCTGCGTGAGCCAGCGGCCGAAGATGAAGCGGTCGAGCGGCCCGAGGATCAGGCCCTTGGGACCGCCCGCCGCGCCGGGAATCGTCCGCACGTCCTGCGTACGCAGGCCGTGCTGCTCGATGTGCTTGCGGGCGGCGGGGCCGGCGTAGATGCGCAGGGCTTTCATCTCTCAAGCCGCGCCGAAGGGGTTGAAGATTTCGACCCCGAAGCTGGCAAAGTCGCTGACATTCCGCGTCACGATCGTCAGCCCATGCTGTTTTGCCGTGGCAGCGATCATTGCGTCTTCGTAGAGCGTGTTCGAACTGCGGTGCATCAGCCTGGCCCACAGCCTGAACGTTTCTGCATCCATGGGCAGGACGTTGTACGAGGCGGCCACCAGAGCGGCCCATTGCTCGATCTCATCGGCCTTGGCGGCATCCTGCTCGCGCGTGATTTCTATGCCGGCCTGGATTTCGCCGATCGTCACCGCGGAAAGATGCAGGTCACTGTCTGCAATGGGCGCAAGCCATGCGACCACCGCGCCGTGCGGACGAGGCCGGCGCAGTTCCGAGATGACATTGGTGTCCAGCAGGTACATACCGCTGCTCAGCGAATCGGCGTGATGCGCCGCCGGCGTGCCGCGCCGCGCTGCGGAACGAGAAACTCAGTGCGTGCCTCTGCCGAAAGCAGCAACTCCTTGAGGGAAGGCTGGGCCGTGGCGTGCAATCGCCGCCACTCTGCCGCCGGCACCAGCACGGCGGCCTCGGTCCCCCGCTTGGTGACCATTTGCGGCCCCTCGGCCAGGCAGGCCTCGAGAAATTCGCTGAAACGCGCTTTCGCGTCTTGGACCGGCCAGGTTTTCATTTGCAGTCACCCCATCAGACTAGTGTTCTGACTAGTTTAACAGGCCGGCTGCAAATCTGCTGCCTTCTCCTTACTTGCGCAACCCCTGCAGCTTGGCAAACGCACTCGCCATCTGCCCCGCGGGCTGCGGCGAGTTGTCGCGGCGCGGGCCCTGCTGCTGGCCGCGGCCCGCGCCTTCGAAGCGGTTGTCGCGCGGGCCGTCGCGGCGCGCGGGGGCCGCATCGAGCTTCATCGACAGGCCGATGCGCTTGCGCGCCACGTCCACTTCCATCACCTTGACCTTGACGATGTCGCCGGTCTTCACGACCTCGCGCGCATCGTTCACGAACTTGTGGCTCAGCTGGCTCACGTGCACCAGGCCGTCCTGGTGCACGCCCAGGTCGATGAAGGCGCCGAACTGCGCCACGTTGCTCACGGTGCCCTCGAGGATCATGCCCTCGACCAGGTCCTTGATGTCGTCCACGCCGTCGTTGAAGCGCGCCACCTTGAAATCGGGGCGCGGGTCGCGGCCGGGCTTCTCGAGTTCACCGAGGATGTCCTTGACCGTGATGACGCCGAACTTCTCGTTGGCGAACAGTTCGGGCTTCAGGGTCTTCAGCATGTCCGCGCGGCCCATCAGCTCGGCAATCGGCTTGCCGGTCTTGACGATGATCTGCTCCACCAGCGGATAGGTCTCGGGATGCACGCCCGTCATGTCGAGCGGATCGGCGCCGCCGCGGATGCGCAGGAAGCCCGCGCTTTGCTCGAAGGCCTTGGGGCCGAAGCCGCTCACGTCGAGCAATTGCTTGCGCGTGGAGAACGCGCCGTTCGATTCGCGCCAGCGCACCACGGCCTTGGCCACGCTGCCCGAGAGGCCCGAGACGCGGCTGAGCAGCGGCACGCTCGCTGTGTTGAGGTCCACGCCCACCGAGTTCACGCAGTCTTCCACCACCGCATGGAGGGTGCGCGCGAGTTCGCTCTGGTTCACGTCGTGCTGGTACTGGCCCACGCCGATGCTCTTGGGGTCGATCTTCACCAGCTCAGCCAGCGGGTCTTGCAGGCGGCGTGCGATGGAAGCGGCGCCGCGCAGGCTCACGTCCACGTCGGGCATTTCCTGCGAGGCGAATTCGCTGG
Organism: Variovorax paradoxus; assembly: GCF_018614875.1. GTDB lineage: Bacteria > Pseudomonadota > Gammaproteobacteria > Burkholderiales > Burkholderiaceae_C > Variovorax > Variovorax paradoxus_I. The sequence continues at coordinate 32,986 of NZ_JAGGNW010000011.1, forward strand.
CGGAGTACACCGACGCGCCGGCTTCGCTGACCACCACCTTGTCGACCGTCATCTCCGGCGCGCCGGCCTGCGCCGCCATCTTGGCCAGCAGCTTGATCAGGTCGGCAGCCAGCTTGTCGGTCTCGCGGCTCGCGGTGCCGTTGCCGATGGCGATCAGGTTCACGCCGTGCTTGGCGCACAGCTTGCCGAGCGTGTGCAGCGAGCCCTCCCAGTCCTTGCGCGGCTCGTGCGGGAATACCGTGGCGGTTTCAACGAGCTTGCCGGTCGCATCGACCACGGCCACCTTCACGCCGGTGCGAATGCCGGGGTCCAGCCCCATCACGACGCGCGGCCCGGCGGGTGCCGCCAGCAGCAGGTCGCGCAGGTTGTCGGCGAAGACCTTGATGGCGACCTTCTCGGCCTCTTCGCGCAGGCGGGTGAACAGGTCGCGCTCGGTGGAGAGCGCGAGCTTCACGCGCCAGGTCCAGGCGACGCACTTGCGCAGCAGGTCGTCGGCCGGGCGGCCCGCATGGCTCCAGCCCAGGTGCAGCGCGATCCTGCCTTCGGCGATGCTGGGCTTGCCCGGCTCGGGCTCCACCGGCAGCACCAGCTTGGCGTCCAGGATGTCGAGCGCGCGGCCGCGGAACACCGCCAGTGCGCGGTGCGAAGGCACGCGGCCGATGGGCTCGTCGTAGTCGAAGTAGTCGCGGAACTTGGCGATGTCGGCGTTGTTCTCGTCCTTGCCGGCCATCAGGCTGGACTTGAGCAGGCCTTCGTTCCAGAGCCATTCGCGCAGGCGTTGCACCAGCACGGCGTCTTCGGCCCAGCGCTCGGAGAGGATGTCGCGCACGCCGTCGAGCACGGCCGCAACGGTGGAGAAATCCGGGCCCGGCTTGCCGTCGTCGAGCGTGGTGGCAGGCTGCAGGAAGGCCTTGGCCTCCACGGCGGGGTCGAGCGTCGGGTCGGCCAGCAGCTTGTCGGCCAGCGGCTCGATGCCGAACTCGCGCGCAATCTGGCCCTTGGTGCGGCGCTTCTGCTTGAACGGCAGGTAGATGTCTTCGAGCTCCTGCTTGGTCGGTGCGAATTCGATCGCGGCGCGCAGCTCGGGCGTGAGCTTGCCCTGCTCGTCGATGCTCTTCAGCACCGCGGCGCGGCGGTCTTCGAGCTCGCGCAGGTAGGAAAGGCGCGCTTCCAGTTCGCGCAGCTGAATGTCGTCGAGGCCGTCGGTGACTTCCTTGCGGTAGCGGGCAATGAACGGAACCGTGGCACCGCCATCGAGCAGTTCGATGGCCGCCTTCACCTGGTGCTCGCCTACCTTGATCTCGGTGGCGAGCTGGCGAATGATTTTTTGCATGTCGGAGGAGATCCCTGGAACTGGCGACGCCGTTCGGACGCCTGGCGGATAAAGCGCGGAAGTTTGCCATAGGGTGCGGCCGTTCCACGGTCTCCTGCGCCCGCGGAAAACTCTGCGCTAGTGGTAAACCACTATGGGTGAAATTGGTACGCCACGCAGAATGTGGTCTAACCACTTTGAACCGCCATGGCCCTCAAGCTCATTCACCCGTCCTCCGAAGCGATGTCGAAAATCGGCCAACCTCCAATGGAGAAGCCGTATCAACGTCTGGCCTCCAATATTCATGAATTGGTCAAACAGGGTGAGTTTCTGGTTGGCCAGCGGCTGCCTTCCGAACGGGCGCTGGCGGAGCGCTTCGATGTCAGCCGCACCTCGGTGCGCGAAGCCATCATTGCGCTGGAACTCCAGGGCGTGGTCGAGGTGCGCGGCGGTTCGGGCATCTACATCTGCCAGCCGCAGGACGCGCCCACGCGGCTGCCCCTGGCCCAGGAGACCGGCGCCGGCCCCTTCGAGCTGCTGCGCGCGCGCTGCCTGATCGAGTCCGAAATCGCCTCGCTGGCCGCCACGACGCGCAAGGACGCCGACCTGGACAAGATGTTCGGCGCGCTCGCCACCATGCGCGAGCAGATGCACGACAAGGAAGCCAACGAGGCGGCCGACCGCATGTACCACCTGCACATTGCCGAATCCACCGGCAACAGCGTGCTGCTGCAGACGGTGACGAACCTCTGGGACCAGGCCAAGGGCCCGATCTGGACGCAGATCGAGCAGCACTTTCATTCGCCCGACCTGCGCCTGAAATCGCAGGACGACCACCAGCGCATCTTTGCCGCGATCGTCTCGGGCGACGCCGATGCCGCACGGCGAGCGATGCGGGCGCACCTGGAGCGCGTGATCGGCGAATTCGCCCAGAGCTGGCGCTAGGCGCCCTCGCCCCGCGCGCGGCTGCCTCGGCGCGCTTCACCCTTTCAAAAAAGACGGAGACACGAACCATGAAGCCCATCCTCGCCCGCGGCCTGGCCGCACTGTTGCTCGCCGGCAGCTTTGCCAGCGTCCACGCGCAGGAGCAGCCGCCCGCGCCCGGCGCGAGCCCGCGCATCGACGCCATCCGCAAGGCCGGCGAGCTGCGCGTGGGCGTGCTGCAGAACGCGCCCTGGCTGATCGAGAACACGACCGGCAATGGCGAGCCATGGAGCGGCCCGGCCTGGCTGCTGGCCAAGGAGTACGCCCGCCTGCTCGGCGTGAAGCTCAGCACGGTGCCCGTGTCGCACGAGACCAAGGTGCCGGTGCTGGCATCGAACCAGGTCGACATGACCATCAGCCCGCTGGGCGAAACGCCCGAGCGGCTGAAGGTGGTCGACTTCGTCGTCTACTCCGCCACGAGCGTGTGCATGTTCGGCCGCGCCGACAACGCCAAGCTGGCGAAGGCCGCCTCGGTCGACGACCTCAATCGGCCGGAGGTGACCATCGCCTACTTCACCGGCGGCGCCGAGGAAGGCTGGGTCAAGGAACGCTTTCCCAAGGCCAAGTTGCGCGCCGTCGCCAGTTCCGGCGCCACCGCCCCCGTCGAAGAAATCATGGCGCGCCGCGCCGATGCGGCACCTATCAACCGCGTGCCGTGGGTCGGGCTGCAGCAGAAGGTCAAGGGCCTGGCCGTGCTGCCCAAGGAAAACAACTGCCAGGGCAGCACCGAGAAAGCCTCGCCGGTCGGCCTGGCCGTCGACAAGAACCAGCCCGCGTATCTCGAATGGCTGCGGCAGGTCGCGAAGGCCCGGAAGGCGCAGCTCGACGCCGACGAGGCCCGCGTCATCGGCGCACTCAGATAAGCAAGTCACACATCAAGTCAACAGAAAAAACGGAGACCCTCATGCCGCACATCCCCCGCACTTTCCTCGGCCGCAAGCTGGCTGGCGCAGCACTCGCAGCCGCCTTGGCCGGCACCTGCCTCGGCGCACTGGCCCAGACGCCGCCGGCGCCCGGCGCCAGCCCGCGCATCGATGCCATCCGCAAGGCCGGCGTGCTGCGCGTGGGCGTGGTCAACAACCCGCCATGGCTGGCGCAGAACACCGCCGGCGATGGCGAGCCGTGGTCCGGCCCGTCGTGGACCCTGGGCAAGGAATTCGCCAAGCTGCTGGGCGTGAAGGTGGAGCCCGTGCCAGTGAGCCACGAAACCAAGGTGCCGTCGCTCACGGCCAACCAGATGGACATCATGATCGGGCCGCTGAACGAGACGGCCGAGCGCGCCAAGATCATCGATTTCGTCACCTTCTCGAGCACCGGCGTGTGCATGTTCGGCCGCGCCGACAACCCGAAGTTCACCAGCGCGCGCACCCTGGAGGACTTCAACAAGCCCGAGATCACCATGGCGTATTTCTCCGGCGCGGGCGAGGAGCCGCTGGTGCGCCAGCAGTTCTCCAAGGCCAAGCTGCGCGGCGTTGCCAACTCCGGGTCGGTCGCGCCGATCGAAGAGGTGGTTGCCGGCCGCTCGGACGTGGCGCCGCTCAACCGCATGCTGTGGCCCAACATCAGCAGGAAGGTCAAGGGCCTGGCCGTGTTCCCGAAGGAAAACGACTGCAAGGACAGCAAGATCTTCCAGATCCAGACCGGCATGGGCGTGGCGAAGGACCAGCAGGTGTACCTCGACTGGCTGCGCGCCGTGGCCCAGCGCATGCAGCCCGCGCTGAGCGAAGAAGAGCGCCGCATGACGCAGAACCTGAAGTGAAGTAACGCCATGCTGAACTGCGAAATCCACGGCGCGCTCGACCTGCGCCTGACCGAACGTCCGGCCGAACCGCTGGCGCCCACCCAGGTGCGCGTGGCCGTCAAGGCGGTGGGCATCTGCGGCTCCGACCTGCACTACTACCGCCACGGCCGCGTCGGCGACTTCGTGATCCGCGCGCCGCTGACGCCGGGGCACGAGGCCTCGGGCCAGGTCGTGGAAGTGGGCGCGCAGGTGAGCTCGGTGAAGCCGGGCGACCGCGTCGCCCTCAACCCGTCGCGCACCTGCGGCGTCTGCCGCTTCTGCCGCGCGGGCGCATCCAACCACTGCGAGAACGTGCACTTCTTCGGCAGCGCCAGCCGCTGGCCCCACATGCAGGGCGCGATGCGCGAGCAGGTGGTGGTGGAGGCCACGCAATGCGTGGTGGTGCCAGAGACGCTCTCGTTCGAGCTGGCCGCCTTCGGCGAGCCGCTGGCCGTGGCGCTGCATGCGGTGCAGGAGGCCGGTTCGCTGCTCGGCAAGACGGTGATGGTGGTGGGGGCCGGTCCGATCGGCGCGCTGATCCTCATGGCCGCCAAGCTCGCGGGCGCCAGCCAGTTGATCGCGGTGGACATCGTCGACGAGACGCTCGCGGCCTGCACCCGCGTCGGCGCGACCCGCACCATCAACGCGGCCACGGAGCCCGATGCGCTGCTGGCGCTGGCCGCGGACAAGGGCCAGGTCGATGCGAGCTTCGAGGTCTCGGGCCACTACGACGGCCTGGGCCACTGCATCCGGTCGACGCGCCCGCGCGGCACCATCGTGCAGGTCGGCACGCTCGGCGCCAACAGCGAAGGCTGCCCGTTCAACCAGATCATGGTGAAGAGCCTGCACCTCGTCGGCAGCTTCCGCTTCGTCGATGAATACGCCTGGGCGGTGGACTACCTGAGCCGCGGCGTGCTGGACGTGTTGCCGCTGCTGACCGAGGCGGTGCCGGTGGCACGCGTGCACGACGCCTTCGCGCTGGCGGCGGATCGGCATCGTGCGATGAAGGTGCTCGTCACGTTCTGACGGGATCGCCTGATCCCGCCGCCCTTCTCTCTCGCGGAGCTCCCATGGAATTCGACTTTTCCCCGATTGCCGACAACTGGCGCTTCTTCGCCAGCGGCCTGGGCGTCACGGTCGCGCTCAGCCTCATCAGCGCGGTCACCAGCATCCTCGCGGGCCTGGCGATCGCGCTGCTGCGGCTGTATGGCCCCGGCTGGCTGCGCCCGCTGCTCGTGTTCTACATCGACTCCATGCGCGCCATCCCGGTGCTGGTGGTGCTGGTGTGGATGTATTTCGCGTTCCCGCCGCTCGTGGGCTTCACCTTCGCGCCGTTCTGGGCCGCGGTGATCGCGCTGACGCTGCACATCGCGGCCTATGCGGCCGAGGTGATCCGCGCCGGCATCGAGTCGATCCGGCCGGGGCAGACGCGCGCGGCCCTGGCGCTGGGCATGTCGCGCGCGCAGCTGCTGCGCAAGGTGCTGCTGCCGCAGGCCACCATCCGAATGCTGCCGGCCTTCGGCTCGATCCTCACCATCGCCATCAAGGACACCGCCATCGCCACGGTGATTGCCGTGCCCGAGCTGATGCACCGCGCCGAAACGGTGGCGGGGCAGAGCTACCGGCCGGTGGAGGTCTTCACGGCGGTGATGGTGGCGTACTTCGTGATCCTGTTCCCGGTCACGCGCGGCATCGACCGGCTCTACCACCGCGTCGCGCACCTGGGGCGTTCATGATGAAGAGGGCCATCCAATGACTTTCGACTGGTCCGTGATCTGGACGCACCGCCAGGCCCTGCTCGAAGGCGCGGCGCTGACCGTCGGCCTGACGGTGCTGACCATGCTGCTGGCCGTGCCGGGCGGCATCGTGCTGGCGCTGATGCGGCTGTCGCCGAACAGGCTGCTGCAGTCCGCCTCGCTCGGCTTCGTGGAGTTCTTCCGCAATCTGCCGCTGATCCTGGTGATCTACTGGGTCTTCTACGTGATGCCGATGGCGACCGAGTTGCAGCTGTCCCCGCTCGTCACCGCGCTGGTGGCGCTGGTGCTCAACGTCTCGGCCTACAACGCCGAGACCTTCCGCGCCGGCATCAATTCCATCCGCAAGGGGCAGCTGGAGGCGGCGCTCGCCATGGGCATGTCGCGCCGCCAGGCCATGTTCAAGGTGGTCATCCCGCAGGCGGGGCGCCGCATCCTGCCGGTGATCGCGAGCACCTGGGTCTCGCTCTTCAAGGACACCTCGCTGGTGTCGGTCATCGCCGTGAGCGAACTGGCCTATTCGGCGATGCAGATCCGCGCGCAGACCTTCCGCGTGCTGGAAATGCTCACCGCCATGGCCATCCTCTACTGGCTGATGGGCTACCCGCAAGCCAAGCTGGTGGACTGGATCCACCGCAAATATGGAGTCAAGGAATGAACGACATCGCCCGCGCCCCCGCGCGCAAGAATGCCGACCAGCCGCCGGTGCTGGTCTACCAGGACGTGCGAAAGCTCTATGGCGACTTCGTGGCGCTCAATGGGGTTTCGCTGCAGGTCCACAAGGGCGAGGTGATGTGCCTGATCGGCCCTTCGGGCTCGGGCAAGTCCACGCTGCTGCGCTGTACCAATGCGCTGGAGACGATCAACGGCGGGCGTGTGCTGATCGACGGCGTGCCGCTGCCCGTGCAGGAGTCGGCGGTGCGCAAGGTGCGCCAGCGCATGGGCATGGTGTTCCAGAGCTTCGAGCTGTTCCCGCACAAGTCCGCGCTCGACAACGTGGCCATGGGCCCCATCACCGTGCTGGGCATGCGCGAGGCCGAAGCCAAGGCGCGCGCCATGGCGCTGCTGGAGAAGGTCGGCCTGTCCGCCAAGGCCGGCAGCTTTCCGGCCAACCTCTCCGGCGGCCAGCAGCAGCGCGTGGCGATCGCCCGCGCGCTGGCCATGGAGCCGGAGGTGATGCTGTTCGACGAACCCACCTCCGCGCTCGACCCCGAGACCGTGGGCGAAGTGCTCAGCGTGATGCAGAAGCTCGCGCAGGAGGGCATGACCATGATCGTGGTCACGCATGAAATGGGCTTTGCGCGGCGCGTGGCCGACTGGGTGGTGGTGTTCGAGTCCGGCGCCATCATCGAACAGGGCCCGCCGGCGCAGATCTTCGAGCAACCCACCGTGGAGCGCACGCGCGACTTCCTCGGCCACCTCGGCTGGAACGGCTGACGAACGAATCAACGAATGCCGCCGCCATCTTTCTCGCTTTCATCATGAAAATCACCGACGCCCGCGTCATCGTCTGCAGCCCCGGCCGCAACTTCGTCACCCTCAAGATCGAAACCGACGAGGGCCTGACCGGCATCGGCGACGCCACGCTCAACGGGCGCGAACTCTCCGTTGCCGCCTACCTCACCGAACACGTCATCCCCTGCCTGATCGGACGCGACGCGCACCAGATCGAGGACATCTGGCAGTACCTCTACAAGGGCGCCTACTGGCGCCGCGGCCCGGTCACCATGAGCGCCATCGCCGCGGTGGACACCGCCCTGTGGGACATCAAGGCCAAGGCCGCGGGCCTGCCGCTGTACCAGCTGCTGGGCGGCAAGAGCCGCACCGGCGTGATGGTCTACGGCCATGCCAATGGCAGCGACATCGAGCACACGGTGGACGAGGTGCTGCGCTATGCGGACGCCGGCTACAAGGCGATCCGCGCGCAAAGCGGCGTGCCGGGGCTGGAGAAGGTCTACGGCGTCGGCAAGGGCACGCTGTTCTACGAGCCGGCCGATGCCGACCTGCCCTCCGAGCACGACTGGTCCACCGAGAAATACCTGCGCCACACGCCCAAGCTGTTCGAGCGCATCCGCGAGAAGCTCGGCTTCGAGCACCACCTGCTGCACGACGTGCACCACCGCCTCACGCCCATCGAGGCGGGCCGCCTGGGCAAGTCGCTGGAGCCCTTCAACCTTTTTTGGATGGAGGACGCCACGCCGGCCGAGAACCAGGACGCCTTCCGCCTGATCCGCCAGCACACCACCACGCCGCTGGCGGTGGGCGAGATCTTCAACTCCATCTGGGACTGCAAGGAGCTGATCGAGAACCAGCTGATCGACTACGTGCGCGCCACCGTGGTCCATGCCGGCGGCATCACGCACTTGCGTCGCATCGCCGACCTGGCCTCGCTCTACCAGGTGCGCACCGGCTGCCACGGCGCCACCGACCTGTCGCCGGTGTGCATGGGCGCGGCGCTGCACTTCGACCTGTGGGTGCCGAACTTCGGCATCCAGGAGTACATGCGCCACACCGAGGAAACCGACGCCGTGTTCCCGCATGCCTACACCTTCGACCAGGGCATGCTCTACCCCGGCGACGTGCCCGGCCACGGCGTGGAGATCGACGAGGCACTGGCCGCGAAGTACCCCTACAAACGCGCCTACCTGCCGGTGAACCGCCTGCAGCACGACGGCACGCTGTGGAACTGGTGAGCGCCATGCAGAGGCTGCACCCCGACACGCTGGCCTCGCTGCCACCCGCGGTGGCGCGCCCCGCCTACGACCGCGCCGCGCTCGAAGCCGGCATCGTCCACCTGGGTGTCGGCGCGTTCCAGCGCGGGCACCTGGCCGCCGTCAACGAGGCTGCGCTGCATGCCAGCGGCGACCTGCGCTGGGGCATCGCGGGCGTGTCGCTGCGCAGCCCCGAAACGCGCGACGCGCTCGCGCCGCAGGACGGCCTCTACACGCTGGCGCTGCGCGACATGGACGACGCCGGCATGCCGCGCGCGTCGCTGCAGGTCATCGGCTGCCTGCTCGGCGTGCAGGTCGCGCCCGAAGACCCGGCGGCGGTGCTCGCGCGCATCGCCCATCCCGCCACCCGCATCGTCAGCCTCACCGTCACGGAAAAAGGCTACTGCCACGACCCGGCCACCGGTGCGCTGCGCGCCGACCATCCCGACGTGCTGCACGACCTGGCGCGCCCCGATGCGCCGCGCGGCACGCTCGGCTTCCTGGTCTCGGGCCTGCGCCTGCGCCAGCTGCGCGGGCTGGCGCCGGTGACCCTGCTGTCGCTCGACAACCTGCCGTCCAACGGCCACCTGCTGCGCGGCCTGGTGCTCGATTTCGCGCAGCGCGTCGATCCGCAGCTGGCGCGCTGGATTGCCGAACACTGCGCCTTCCCCTGCTCGATGGTGGACCGCATCGTGCCGCGGACCACCGACGCCGACCGCGCGCAAATCGACGCCGCGCTCGGGCTGGAGGACGCCTGGCCGGTGGTCGGCGAACGCTTTCTCGAATGGGTGATCGAGGACGACTTCGCCGCCGGCCGCCCGGCCTGGGACGCCGGCGGCGCCCGCTTCGTGGCCGACGCACGCCCCTTCGAAACGCTGAAGCTGCGCATGGTCAACGGCGCGCATTCGGCACTTGCATACCTGGGCGCCATGGCGGGCCTCGACACGGTGGACCGCGCCGTCGCCGCGCCTGCCCTGCACCGCTACCTGGATCGGCTGATGAGCGAGGAGATCGCGCCCGCGCTGCCGACTCTGCCCGGGCTGGACCTCGATGCCTACCGCCGGCGCCTGCTGGATCGCTTTGCCAACCCGGCGCTGGCCCACCGCACCGCGCAGATCGCGATGGACGGCTCGCAGAAGCTGCCGCAGCGCCTGCTGGGCACGGTGCGCGACCGCCTGGCCGCCGGGGCCCCGATCGATCGCCTCGCGCTGGCCGTCGCGGCTTGGCTGCACTATCTGCGCGGCGTGGACGAACTGGGCCGCCGCCACGAGATCCAGGACCCGCTTGCCGCCGCGCTGGCCGAACGATGTGCGGCGGCCGAACGCGCAGCCGAAGCCGCCGAGCCGGCGCGGGCCGATGAAGCCCGCGTGGCTGTGCTCGCGGCTTTCGCACCGGTGTTCGGCAACGACCTGGGACACGACGCACGCTTCATCTCCACCGTGGCCGCGCACCTGCGCACGCTGCGCGAGCTGGGCGTGCACGAGACGCTGGCTGCCCAGGCCTGAGTTCCAGGCCCGAGAAGGCGGGCCACGGCCCGCGGTCACAATGCCTGGCCATGCGCTTCTTCACCCGTCTCCTGCGCGCCCTTGCCACGGCGCTGCTCGTCCCCATCCTGCTGTTCGAGGAATGGGGCTGGGAGCCGCTCGCCGCGCTGGCACGCCGCATGGCCCGGCTGCCGCTGTGGGCGCGGCTGGAAAACCGGCTGCGCGAACTACCGCCGTGGGCTGCGCTGCTCGCCTTCCTGCTGCCGGTCCTGCTGTTGCTGCCGGTCAAGGTGCTCGCCCTGTTTCTGTTCGGCCGTGGCCATGCCGCGAGCGGCGTGACGGTATTGGTCGTCGCCAAGCTGATCGGCACCGCCTTCGTGGCGCGTATCTTCCAGCTGGTCGAGCCCGCGCTCATGCGCATTCCGCTGTTCGCGCGCTGGTATCCGCGCTGGAAAGCCTGGAAGGACCATGTGCTGACGCTGGTTCGCGAGAGCCGCCCGTGGCGCGTGGTGCAGGTGGCCAATCGAAGCATCTATCGGGCTTGGCGGCGACTGCGCGGTGCTTGAATTATTTTTACCCGGGTATATTGAAGATTTTATTTCACCCGGGTAATATAGGCGGCATGAAACTGCCACAAGACACGAGGCGCGCCCTCATCAGGAAATACAAGGACACGGTGCTTCCCGCCGGTGTCTTCGCCATCCGCAACACGCTGAACGGCCGCGTCTACCTGGCCGGCAGCCTCGACGTCGAGGGCGCAATGAACCGCGCCCGTTTCGAGCTGGGCCTGCGCTCGCACCGCAACAGGGCGCTGGTGCGCGATTGGGCCGCGCATGGCGCGGAGCATTTCACTTTCGAGGTGATCGACCGGGTCAAGGAACGGGACGACCCGGCCTTTGACCGCGCGGAGGAGCTCGAGAAACTCCTCGCGCTGTGGCGCGAAGAGCTGCTGCGCGGCAACAGCGAAACGAACGAGATGGGCTACAACACACCATGACCGTCGACGCCCTGGGTCTGTGCCTCAACGTCAGCCGTGCGCATGCCAGCCTGAAGCTGAAGCTCCACGAAGATCTCGGCGCCTTCCACGGCCTGGAGTACGAAGACTTCACGCTGCTCCATCTTCTGCTGCGCGCCGATGACGGCCGCATGCCGATGGCCGATCTCGCGCACGCCCTGGGCTTGCCGGTGTCGGCGTTGATGCGCAAGATGGTGCTGCTCGAAAAGACCGGTCTTGCCGAGCGCATGGCGGAATCGAACGGCGACTGCAGACGCCATGCAGCCATCCGTCCCGGCGGTACAAAACTGATGCAGGGCGCGATCACCACCGTCGAAGCGGTGTGCGCCGACGCGGTGAAATCGCTAGACCCGGCGCATCTGCCGAGCCTCGATGCCGCGCTGAGGGCGCTGTGCCGGAACGACGCGCCGCACCCCTGAACCGTTCAACGGGTAGATTACGGACCTCGTTTTGTCCGGGCCCGGAAGAACAAAGAAATTCGACATGCCATCCGATACATCTGCTGCCACCCATCTCATCGTTTTTGCCGGCTTCAAGCGCATTGCCCACGGCAGCACCGCCGACGTGCTCGCGCAGCTGCGCGAGCGCAAGGACGACACGCCCTATCTCGTGTTCGACGCACAGACCGGTGAACAGATCGATTTCGACGTGCACAACCAGTCCGACACCGAGGCTCCCGCCGCCAACGCCGAAACCCATGACGACGCCCCACGCGGCGTGGGCCGCCCCAAGCTCGGCGTGGTGGCGCGCGAGGTCACATTGCTGCCGCGCCACTGGGACTGGCTCGGCCGCCAGCCCGGCGGTGCCTCGGTCGCACTGCGGCGCCTCATCGACGAGGCGCGCCGCGTGAACGCCGACCGCGACACCGTGCGCGCCGCGCGCGAAGCCGCCTACCGCTTCATGACGGCCATTGCAGGCAACCTGCCCGGCTTCGAGGAAGCCGCGCGCGCATTGTTCGCGGGCGAACGCGAGCGCTTCGACGAATTCGTCGCGCCTTGGCCCGACGACATCAAGGCGCATCTGCAGCGGCTTTGCGCAACCGGCTGGAGCATCGTATGAGCGCCGCGCCGGGCCGCCCCAAGCAAGCTCGCACCGCAGTGCGAAGCACGAAGGTCATCCAATGAGCGCAACGCCAACCACCACCACCGCCGAAGCCTCCGCCGACATGAGCGGCCTGCGCGGCACGCCGGTGGCGCCCGTGGGCGCGCCGCGCGCGCTGTGGAAGACCTTCCTGTTCTTCCTCGCGCCGATGCTGCTCAGCAACATCCTGCAGTCGATGTCGGGCACCATCAACAACATCTACATCGGCCAGATGATCGGGGTCGGCGCGCTGGCGGCCGTGTCGAGCTTTTTTCCGGTGATGTTCTTCTTCATTGCCTTCGTCATCGGTCTGGGCGCCGGGGCCTCGGTGCTGATCGGCCAGGCCTGGGGCGCGCGCGATGTCGCCAAGGCCAAGGCCATCGCGGGCACGACGCTGTCGGTGGGCATCCTGATGGGCCTGGTGATCGCGGTGTTCGGCGGCGCCTTCACCACGCCGATGCTCGCCGCGCTCGGCACGCCGCCCGACGTGCTGGCCGATGCCACCCGCTATGCGCGGATCATGCTGATCGCGATGCCCGGCGTGTTCGTGTTCCTCATCTCCACCGCCATGCTGCGCGGCGTGGGCGACACCGTCACGCCGCTGCTCACGCTGATCATCTCCACCACCATCGGCATGGTCGCCACGCCCGCGCTCATCCGCGGCTGGGGCGGCCTGCCGCAGCTGGGCGTGACCAGCGGCGCCTGGGGTTCGGCGCTCTCGTTCCTGGTCTCGACCGCGTGGCTTGCCTGGCGGCTGCGCCGGCGCAGCAGCCCGCTCGCGCCCGATGCCGCGTTCCTGCGCAGCATGCGCATCGACCCCAGGCTGCTGAAGGCGGTGCTCAAGGTGGGCGTGCCCACCGGCGTGCAGATGATCGTGGTGGCGCTGGCCGAGGTGGTGCTGCTGTCGCTGGTCAACAGCTACGGATCGAGCGCCACCGCCGCCTACGGCGCGGTCAACCAGGTGGTGGCCTACGTGCAGTTCCCGGCCATCTCCATTGCCATCACGGCGTCGATCCTCGGCGCGCAGGCCATCGGCGCCGGCCGCGCCGACCGCCTGGGCGCCATCGCCAAGACCGCGCTGATGATGAACCTGGTGCTCACCGGTGGCCTGGTGCTGCTGGGCTACCTGTTCTCGCGTCATCTGATGGGGTTCTTCATCACCAGCGCGCCGGTGATCGAGATCGCCCAGACGCTGCTGCACATCATGCTGTGGAGCCTGGTGATCTTCGGCATGGCCGCGGCCATCTCGGGGATCATGCGCGCCAGCGGCTCGGTGCTGGTGCCCACGCTGATCTCCATCCTCTGCCTGCTCGGCCTCGAGGTGCCGGTGGCCTGGGCCATGAGCCACCGCATCGGGCTCAACGGCATCTGGTATGCCTACCCCGTCACCTTTGGTGCGATGCTGCTGCTGCAGACGGCGTACTACCGGCAGGTGTGGCGCAAGAAGGCGATCCGGCGGCTGGTGTAAGGCCCTGGCCGCCGCGGCGGCGGATCACTCGCCGTCGAAGGCCTTCTTCACCTCGGCAATGTCGAGCTTGATCATCTTCATCATCGCCTGCATCGCACGCGCGGCCTTGGCCGGGTCCTTGTCCTGGAACATGCGCAGGATGGGCATGGGCGCGACCTGCCACGAGACGCCGTAGCGGTCGGTGAGCCAGCCGCACTGCGCCGGCTGGCCGCCGCCTTCGAGCAGCTTCTCCCAGTAGTTGTCGACCTCGGCCTGCGTCTCGCACTTCACGAGCATCGAGATGGCCGGCGTGAACTTGTACTGCGGCCCGCCGTTGAGCACCATGAACTCCTGTCCGTCGAGCTCGAAGTTCGCGGTGAGCAGCGAGCCCTTGAGACTGGGGTTCTCGTCGCCCCAGAGCAGCTTGTCGGTCAGGCGCGAGTTCGGGAAGATGGCGGTGTAGAACTTCAGTGCGTCTTCGCCGTTGCGGTCGAACCAGAGGCAGGGAACGATCTTCTGCATGGGAATCTCCTGGGTTTTAATCATGAACCTGAAGGTTCGGTATCGAGGCGGCGCGGGGCGCTTGTCAACCCGTGCGGCGCCTGTCAGTGGGAAGTGTTCATGCGCGGCGAGGCGCTTGGGCGGCATCTGCCGGCGCAGGCCCGCCGCCGATCATCAGCCAGGCACTCAGCGCACTGAGCACGGCCAGCCCTGCGCTCAGCAGCATCACCCAGCGAAAGCCCGCCACGAAGGATTCAGCCACGGCCCGCTTGAGCGCCGCGGCGGTGGCCGCATCGATGCCGGGCGGCAGCGCGGCGCCGGCCAGCTTGCTGCGCTCGCCCTCGAGAAATGCCGTCACCTCGGCCGAGGCCCCCATGCCGCGCAGGCCTTCGGACAAGGCGGCGTCGAAGGCCCAGGCCATCACCACGCCGAACACCGCGATGGCCAGCACCGCCGCCGCGCGCGACACCGCGTTGTTGACGCCCGAGGCCACGCCCGCCTGCTCGGGCCCCACCGCGTTCATCACCGTGGTGGTGAGCGGCGCCACGGTCACGGTCATGCCGAAGCCCAGCACCACCACCGCGGGAAAGAAGCCGCGCCAGTAGCTCGCTTCCACGCCGGGCAGCGCGAACAAGGCAAAGCCGGCGGCCGCAATCGCGGGGCCGATCACCAGCGGCAGCCGCGGGCCGAAGCGGTCGACCAGCTGGCCGGCCCAGCCCGAGAGCGCGAACATGATGAGGATGAACGGCAGCAGCGCCGCGCCCGCCACGGTGGCCGAGTAGCCCTGCACCTGGATCAGGTTGAGCGGAAAAAAATACAGCCCGCCGCCGAGCGCCGCATACAGCAGCAGGGTCAGCAGGTTGGCCCCGCTGAAGTTGCCGATGCGCAGCAGCGCCAGCGGCAGCATCGGCGTGCGCGCCCTGCGCTCCGCGGCAATGAAGCCCACGCTCGCGGCAATGCCGATGGCCAGCGCGGCCAGCACCGCGGGCGAACTCCAATGCCGCGTGGGCGCCTCGATGAAGGCGTAGACGATGCCGCCGAGGCCGGCGGTGGCCAGTAGCGCGCCGACAAGATCGAGCCCGCCGCTGGCCGACGACCCGTGGCTCTCGGGCACGTGGCGCCACGCGATCCACAGCACCAGCAGCGCCATCGGCACGTTGATGAGGAAGGCCCAGGCCCACGAGAAGTGATCGACCAGAAAGCCGCCGAGCACCGGCCCCGCGGCCGCCGTGATGCCGCTGAAGCCCGACCAGATGCCGATGGCCTTGCCGCGCTCCTTCTCGGGGAAGGCGGCGCTGATGAGCGCCAGGCTGCCGGGCACCAGCAAGGCCCCGCCGATGCCCTGCACCGCGCGCGCGGCAATCAGCTGCTGCACGCTGCCCGAGAGCCCGCAGGCCACCGAAGCGATGGCGAAGATGGCGACGCCGATCGCGAAGATGCGGCGCCGCCCGAAATGGTCGCCGAGCGCACCGCCCACCAGCAGCAGCGCCGCCAGCAGCAAGGCATACGATTCGACCACCCATTGCGCCTGGAACGCCGTGGCCCGCAGGTCGGCCTGGATGGCCGGCAGCGCCACGTTGACCACCGTGCCGTCGATGAAGGCCATGCTCGAGCCCACGATGGCCGCGGCCAGCACCCAGGGCTTGGAGGCGTCGGGACAAGCGCCCTCGCCCTCTTGCGCCCTGGCGCCGTGCAGGATCAGCGTGTTGTCGCAGGGCGCCTTTCCGATCTGTGCCATGGTGATCTCCGATCTGCTCGGGAAGGAGAAAAAATCAGGGCGTGCATGCGGTCGCCGCCGGATTCGCACGCGCCGCATTCACGCTGCGCGCGATGGCCGCGGCCGCCGCTGCGGTGACGCGTTGCGCGCCCTGCGCCACCGCATCGATGCCGCCGGCAACCGCTTCGCCCACGTTCAGCTGACACGCCATCGTGCGGGTCTCGTCGGAGCGCCGCAGCGTCCAGTTGAAGCCGGCGTCCACCCGGCCTGCGTCAACCGCGTCGAACTGGCGCACCTGCACCGCGATGCGCCACACGGGCTGCGAAGACTGGCGGCCGCCCTTGGTGACATCGAGCGCGCCGAGCCGCGCCGCGACGCCGCTGGCCAGCGCATCCTGCAGCTCGTTTTCGAACGACGCGGCCCAGCGGTGCTGCTCGAGCACGTCGACCTGCACGCTGCCGTTGGGCCGGCCCACCACCATCTGCGGCCGCGCGAGCCGCTCGGGCACCGCCACCGGCGCCAGCTCGATGTAGAGCGGCGCGGCGGTGCCGAGGGTCGATGGGGCCGCGTCGGCCACCGCCACCGGGCTGGCCAGCGTGTAGTAGTTGTCGGGCTTGCTCGCGCAGCCCGCGAGAACCATCAGCGCAGCGGCGGCGGCCGCAACGAGCGGGAACGGGTTTTTCTTCTTCATTTCTTGTCGTCCGGTTTGCCGCGCAAGAGCGACTCGGGATGGCGCTCGAGGTAGTCGGTCAGCACGCGCACCGAGCCCGCGGCGCGGGTCAGTTCGCGCAGCGTCTGGCGCATGTCCTGCTGCAGCGGCGAATCGTCGGCCAGCGTGCGCTCGGCGCTGTTGACCGTCTTGCGCACGTCCTTCATGGCCGCGGCGAGTTCGGGCGTCAGGTCGGTGTTGATGCGGGTCACTGCCTGCTCGGTGCTGGCGAGCGTCTTGTTGAGCGAGGCGAGCGTGGTGCGCAGATCGGCCGCGATCTGCTCGTAGGGCACCTTGTTGAGCTTGCCTGCGATCTCCTGCACCTGCGACTGGATCTCGTCGAGGCTGTTGGCAATGGTGGGCAGCTCGATCGGGTTCTTCGCCGTGTCGATCTTCGCCGGCGGCGCCTTGGGGAAGAAGTCGAGCGCCACGTACACCTGTCCGGTCAGCAGGTTGCCGCTGCGCAACTGCGCGCGCAGGCCCTTCTCGGCCAGGAAGCGCAGCCGCTCCTGCTGCGTGGCGCGCGACTCCACGCCGCTCTCCCCCGCGCGGCGGCGCAGGCGGTCGGGGTAGACCTGCACCAGCACCGGCATGCGGAACTCGCGCTCGGCGCGGTCGAACTCCACGCCGATCGACTTGACCTCGCCGATCACCACGCCGCGGAAATCGACCGGCGCACCGGGCGCAAGGCCGCGCAGCGACTGGTTGAAGTACATCAGCAGCGTCTGCGAAGGGCCGTCGGGCTCCTTCATGGCCGCGGTTTCGTCCTGCGCCAGCGTGAAGGCCGTGTTCTCCTTGGCCAGCGGCCCCATGGCGTCGTCCGGCGCCTGGAAGGCGATGCCGCCGAGCAGGATGGTGGCGAGCGATTGCGTGCGCAGCGTGAAGCCGCTCGCGCTCAGCTGCGCATCGATGCCGCTGGCCTGCCAGAAGCGCGTGTTGACGCCCACGAACTTGTCGTAGGGTGCATTGACGAAGATGCGCAGCGTCACGCCGCGGCCGTCGCCGTCGAGTTCATAGGCCGCCAACTGGCCCACCTTGATGCGCCGGAAGTACACCGGCGAGCCCACGTCGAGCGAGCCCACGTCGGTGGCGCGCAGCAGGAACTGCTGGCCCGAGGCGTCGCGCGTGACGATTGGCGGCACTTCCAGTCCCTTGAACTCGCTCGCGGTTTCCTTCGACACGCCCGCGTCGGCGCCGATGTAGGCCCCCGAAAGCAAGGTGCCCAGGCCCGAGATGCCGGAAGTGTCGAGCCGCGGCCGCACCACCCAGAAGCGCGAATCCTCGGCCGTGAAGCTCTCGGCCTCCTTGCTGAGCTGCACGGTCACGCGCACATGCGACCGGTCCCGCGCCAGCCGCAGGCTCTGCACCGTGCCGATCTGCACGTCCTTGTACTTGACGGCTGTCTTGTTGGCTTCCAGGCCTTCGGCCGTGTTGAAGGTGAGCACGATCTCGGGTCCGCGCTCCATCAGGATCTTGACCACCAGCATCACGCCGACCAGCGCGGCGACGATGGGTATCAGCCAGATCAGCGAGGGCAGCCATTCGCGCCGGCGCACCACGCGCGGCGGAGGAAGCCCTGGCGGGGCCGGTGGGTCGTTGGGTCTGGCTTCTTCGTCGCTCATGCTGGCTTTTGTTCCCTGTTGTCACGTGCCGGTTCCCGGCGTTCCCGTTCGGCTTCCTGCTGCTGCCTGCTGTCCCATGTGAGCCTCGGGTCGAAGCTCAGCGAAGCCAGCATCGTCAGCACCACCACCGACCCGAAGGCCGCAATGCCCACGCCCGCGTTGATGACCGCAAAGCCCTGGATCTGCACCAGCCCGGTAAGCAGCGACACCACGAACACGTCGAGCATCGACCAGCGGCCGATGATCTCGATGATGTGATAGAGCCTGGCCCGCTCGGGCCGGCGCCAGCTGCTGCCGCGCTGCGCAAGCAATGCAAGCAGGATCAGTACCGTGAGCTTGAACAGCGGCACCAGGAAGCTCGCGATGAAGATGATGGCCGCGAGCCCGTAGGCGCCCGACACCCAGAAGTAGATGACGCCGCTCAGGATGGTGTCGTACTGTGCGCCGAACAGCGTGCGCGTGATCATCACCGGCAGCAGGTTGGCCGGTATGTACATGATGCAGGCCGCGATCAGGAAGGCCCAGGTGCGGTTCAGGCTGTAGGGCTTTCGCGTGTGCAGGTGCGTGCCGCAGCGGCCGCAGGGCTCGCCCTCGGCGGCGTTGCGCCAGACGGCATCGCAATGCGGGCAGGCCAGAAGGCCCAGCGCGCTGGCGGTTGCCAGCGGTGCTTCGTCGCCGTCGTTGTCCCGGACCTGGCGCTCGCCTGCGTTCACGCGGCCTCCCCTTCGGGCTCGCCGGGCGGGCGAAAGGTCATTTCCCAGAAGGCGTTGGGATTGAACGAGAGCACGGCGGTGAGCAGCACGGTGAGCGCCATGAAGGCCCAGAGCGCCGGCCCTGCCACCACGGTGGCCATGCTCGACAGCTTGACGATCGCCACCAGCACGCCGAGCAGGAACACCTCGATCATTCCCCAGGGCCGCAGCATCTGCATGGCGCGCACCAGAATGGCAAAGCCGGCCGGGCGCCGCTCGCGGCTGAGCGGCACCAGCAGGTAGGCCAGGATGCACAACTGCATCAGCGGAAAGAGAAGCGTCGTGGCCAGCACCAGCAGCGCCACCACCGACATGCCCTCCCGGCTCAGCACCAGCACCGCGCCGGCCAGCGTGGTCTGGCTGCGCAGGCCCTGCAGCTCCATCTCGACGATCGGAAACAGGTTGGCGATGGCGAACATGATCAGCGATGCCACCGTCAGCGGCAGGATGCGGCGCTGCTGGTCGCCCGGGTGGCGGTACAGCTCGGTGCCGCAGCGCGCGCAGCACGACACCTCGCGCGGCTTCAGGCGCGCACGGCTGAAGACCGCATCGCAGCCCGGACAAACCACGGTTTCAGGTACTTCCGTCATGGGGCCGTACCCTAACCTATTCAGCCGCCGTGCCCTGTCGTCTTCAGCCGCAGACTGCTGAAGACCGCCGCCAGGCCCGCGCAGCAGGCCGCAAGCACCAGCGCCACCACCGGCCCGTGGCCGCCATGCGGACTCCAGATGCTGAACACGCCGGCCAGCACCACCGCGCCCAGCGTCTGCCCCGTGAGCCGCGCGGTGCCGAGCATGCCGCTGGCCGCGCCGCTGCGGTGCGCCGGCGGCGAGGTCACGATGGTGTGGTTGTTGGGCGACTGGAACAGCCCGAAGCCCAGCCCGCACAGTGCCATGCGCCAGGCGATGTCGGCATTGCCCGGCTGCGCCGGCAGCGCGGCCAGCAACGCCAGGCCGACCGCCAGCAGGCCCAGCCCGATGCCGCCGAGCAGCCCGTCCGGATAGCGCCCGATCAGCCGGCCCGCGATGGGCGCCATGGCCACGATGGCCAGCGGCCAGGCGGTGATGAGCAGCCCGGCCTCGATGTGGCTGCGCCCGTACACCTCGAGCAGCAGGAACGGCAGTGCAATGTAGGCCAGCATCTGCGCGCAGAAAGCGGCCACCGACGTGCCCATGGAAAGCGCGAACACCGGGATGCGCAGCAGGTCGATCGGAAACAGCGGCACCGCCAGCTTGCGCTGCCGCCGAAGATAGACGAAGCCCACCGCCACGCCGGCCAGCAGGATGAGCCAGGCGGACGCTTGCGAGCCGCCGCCGGGCACGCCGCCCTCGCGCACGCCCTCGCGCACGCCCAGGCGGTCGACACCCAGGAACACCAGCGAGAACATCAGCACGTTCAGCGCCACGTCGACCGGCGAAAAGCGCAGGCCTGCCGCTGGCGCCACGCGATTGAACGGCAGCGCCCGCAGGCCCAGCGCCAGCGTGACGATCCCGAGCGGCACGTTGATCGCGAACAGCCACGGCCATGAAGCCACCGAAAGAATGGCCGCGGCCACCGACGGCCCGGCCACGGAAGATGTGGCCACCACCATCGAGTTGATCGCCATGCCGCGCCCCAGCAACGCCGAGGGAAAGGTCAGCCGCACCAGCGCCGCGTTCACGCTCATGATGCCGGCCGCGCCCAGCCCCTGGAAGGTGCGCGCCGCAATCAGCGTGGCCAGCGAATCGGCGAAGGTGGCGCCGATCGAGGACAGCGTGAACACCGCCATGCCCACCAGGTAGACGCGCCGGTAGCCGACCAAGTCGCCCAGCGACGCCAGCGGCAGCAGCATGACCAGCGTGGCGATCTGGTAGGCGTTCACCACCCAGATGGCATGCGAGGGGCTGGCCTGGAGTTCGCGCGCAATGCCCGGCAGCGCCAGGTTGACAATGGTGCCGTCGAGCACGGCCACCATGATGCCGAGAATGATCACCAGCATTGCGCGCTGGCGCGCGGGCTGGTCCAGCCCATCGATGGGCTGCGCGGCCTTGCCGTTTTCGGACACCGCGGCGTCCATCTGCGCCGTGGTCACGCCTGCTGCGTCCTGCGGGTGGGCTCGGAACGTACGCTGCCCAGCGTGAGCCAGGTCAGCACCAGCGCGATCAGCGCGCCGCCGGCCATGCCTGTCACCATCGGCAGCGGGCGGCCGTCGGTGAAGAGGCCCACCACGGCCATGGCCAGCGCGCCGGTCAGCATCTGCAGCGTGCCGAGCAGCGCCGAGGCCGTGCCCGCAATGGCGCCGTGCATCTCCAGCGCCAGCACGCCGGTGGTCGGAATCACCAGGCCCATGAAGCCGGAGGCGATGAAGTACAGGACGATCAGCACCCAGAGGCTGTCGCCGCCGGCCGCGAAGTACGCGAACATGGCGAGCATGGCCGCGCCCGATGCCACCACGCCGAACTTGACCAGGCCCACCAGCCCGAAGCGCTCGCCCAGCGAGCCCGTGAGCTGCGAGGCGCCGATGAAGGCCGCCGCATTCACGCCGAAGGCCACGCTGTACAGCGCGGGCGACAGGCCGTAGTGGTCGATCATCACGAACGACGAATTCGCCAGGTAGGTGAAGAAGCCCGCCATCGCGAAGCCGCCGATGAACACCAGCCCGAGGTAGTGCCAGTCGCGCAGCAGCACCCAGTAGGCCGACAAGGCGCTGCCGAGGCTGCTTTCGACGCGCTCCGAGAGCGGCCGCGTTTCCTTCAGCTGCGTGACCATCATCGCGAGGCCCGCCACCGCGGCGATGGTCACGGCCCAGAACACGCCGCGCCAGCCCGCCACCGCAATCACCGCGCTGCCCGCCAGCGGCGCGAGGATCGGCGACACGCTGAACACCAGGATCAGCAGCGACATGAGCCGCGCGGCATCGGTGCCGGTGTGCAGGTCGCGCACCACGGCGCGCGGAATCGCCATGCCGGCGGCAGCGCCCAGGCCCTGCACGAAGCGCAGCGCGATCAGCGTGTGGATGTCGGTGGCCAGCGCGCAGCCCACGCTCGCAAGCGCGAACAGCACCAGCCCGGCATAGAGAGGCGGCTTGCGCCCGACCATGTCCGAGACCGGGCCGTACAGCAGCTGGCCCGCGCCCAGCGAGAGAAAGAACGCCGTGAGGCTCATCTGCACCGCGCCAATGTCGGCCTTGAGCGTCTGCCCGATGGCCGGCAGCGCCGGCAGGTACATGTCGATGGCGAAGGGGCCGATGGCGGAGAGCAGGCCCAGCAGCAGGGCCATCTTGAAGAAGGGAGAAGAACGCATCGAATGGATTGTCGCCAGGCGCGGCAACCGGTGCAGGCGTGGGGTCGCCGCCCGGGCGTTGCTAATTCCCAGCAAAGAGTACGACCTTCGTATTCACGCCATCGAATGAACGCTGTCCTGGATACGCAAAGACACGAAGGGCCGCTACGCTATCGGCCTCGCGCACAGTTCCACACAACGAATCACAACATCGCTTGCAGGAGAAGAACCCCATGGCCCCCGCCCGAACGATCCATGCCGACCTCTTTCGCGTCTTTCTCTTGACGCTGGTGTCGCTCTTCGCCATTCCGGCGGCGACGCTGGTCTTCACGGAATACGCGCTGCGTTCGGACGACGCCGAATTCCTGCAGTCGATCGAGCAGCGCATCGCTTCCGACACCCGCCTGTCCGCCGGCGACAAGGCCGAGGCCACCACGTTCTACCGCAGCCATCCGCTCTCCAAGGCCTGCACCGCCACCGCCCCCGAAGACAAGCAGTTCCACGACAAGGTGTGCAGCCCCTACTCGATGCACTGGCAGTTCCACTGGGCCGACCGTGCCGCCATCTGGACGCTGGTGCTCGGCGCGGCGCTGCTCGCTGCGGCGCTGGTGCTGGGCGCATTGGCTTTCGTCAACCGCGGCCTGCGCTACGCCAGCTTCGTTGCAGGCTGGCGGCTCATGACGGTGTCGAGCGCGGTCGAGGTCGTGCTGCAGAGTGCGATGCTGGTGTGGCTGTCGTTCTGGCTCACTGCATATTTCTGGCAGAGCTACTACGTCAAGCTGATCCTCATCGCGGGCGCGCTGGCCGCAATGGCCGTGTTCTATGCGATCTACACGCTGTTCAAGAAGCTGCCCTTCGGCAACGCGATCGAAGGCGAACTCATCGCCGAGGCCGACGCGCCGCGCCTGTGGGATCGCATCCGCCAACTCGCCGCGCGCGTGAAGACCGCGCCGCCCGACCAGATCGTTGCCGGCATCGACACCAACTTCTTCGTCACCGAGGCGCCCTGCCAGGTGGGCGGACACGCGCTGAACGGCCGCACGCTGTTCGTGAGCATTCCGCTCTTGCGCGTGCTCGACCAGTCCGAAGCCGACGCGGTGCTCGCGCACGAACTGGCCCACCTGGGCGGTGGCGACACGCGCAGCAGCGCCGCGCTCGGCCCCAAGCTGCTGCAGTTCGACCAGTACACCTGGAAGATGCGCGACGGCGGCCTGAGCATCGTGGCGCACTACCTGCTGCGGCTCTACCGCATGATCTTCGCCTTTGCCCTGGCGCGCGACAGCCGGGAGCGCGAATACAAGGCCGACCGTGTCGCCGCGAGCCTCACCGCGCCGGGCGCCATCGTGCAGTCGCTCATCAAGATCTCGGCCTACGCCAGCTACCGCAATGACGTCGAGCGAAAGCTCTTTGCGCAGAACCGCCAGCACGACGACGGCGCGCTGGGCATCGCCGGCTTCGTGGCCGCCGGCTTGCCGCCCTATGCCAATTCGGATGCCTTCGTCGAAACCATGAAGACAGCCGATGTGCCGCACCCGTACGACAGCCATCCGCCGCTCGTCGAACGCATGCGCAACGTGGGGCACCACGTGTCCGAAGGCGCCTACGGCAGCATCGTCTCGGCCGCGCCCGAGGCCTCGTGGGCCGACGACATCGAAACCGCCACCGCCATCGAACAGCGCCTCTGGAGCGACTACGAGCAGCGCTTCGTGCAGAACCACGAACTGAGCCTTGCCTACCGCTACGAGCCGGCCACGGACGAAGAGCGCGTCGTGGTGCTGCGCCACTTTCCGCCGGTCGCGTTCGCGCTGAAGAACGGCGAACAGGTCGAGGTCAGCTATTCGGGCATGCGCCAGAGCGTCAATGGCGGCTCGACCACCTCATGGGACGAAGTCAAGGACCTCGCCTACCAGGGCAATGCCTTCGGTGACTTCCTCGTCGTCACGCACCACGACAAGGGCATGCTCGGTGCGCGCACCAGCAAGATCAAGCTCGCGGGCATCGGCAAGCAGAAAGAGAACTTCAAGGCTGCGGCCGGCCGCTATTGGCAGCGGCACCAGATCATGAGGGCGCAGCAGCAGCAGCAGCAGGAACGCCAGGCTTCATCGCCGTGACGGGTGCGCGTCAGGGGCTCAGTCCCTAGAAAAGCGAAGCCATCCCGTTCGGCCGCGCGCCTTCAATGCCGAGCATGCGCAGTTTCGTCAGCGCGCCGCCGCCCGCCGAAAAGCCACCGGGCTTGTTGCCTGCGGCCAGCACGCGGTGGCACGGCACCACGGGCGCGAACGGGTTATGGCCCATGGCCTGGCCGACCGCGCGCGACAGGCCCTTGTCGCCGAGCTCGGCCGCGATCTCGCCATAGGTGCGCGTCTGGCCGGGCGGGATGCGCCGCGCCATCGCATAGACGCGCTGGTGGAATTCCGACACATGGCTCATGTCGAGCACGATGCCGCGGAGGTCGTCGGACGCGCCGTTCAGCAAGCCCTGGATGGCTGCGATCGCGCGCTGCGCGCTTTCGGGTGGCTCGGCCTCGCTGAGGTTCGCGAAGCGGCGCCGCATGCGCGCCCGCGTGGCGGCTTCGCCGTTGTCTTCGGGCAACTGCACGCCGACGAGCCCGCGCGGTCCCCAGGCCAGTGCGCAGGTGCCGATCGCGGTTTCGAACAAGGCAAAGCCTGGCTCAATGGTTTCGCTGCTGCTTGATGCTGCATTCATCGCGCCATTTTGTGCCAGCCACTAAGCCTGTTCAGGCGCCAGGGTTGGCTGCACAAGATGCCGCTCCAGCAGCACAGCCACGTGCACCGCCTCGCGCTGCGCGCCGTCCTCGATCTGATGGCGGCAGCTGGTGCCGTCGGCCACCACGATGGCGTCGGGCCTGGCGCGGATCGCCGGCAGCAGGCTGGCTTCGGCCATCTGCATCGACACGTCGATGTGGCGCGCCTCGTAGCCGAAACTGCCCGCCATGCCGCAGCAGGAGCTTTCGATCAGCTCGGGCTCGGCGCCGGGAATGAGCCGCAGCACCTCCAGCACCGGGCTGACCGCGCCGAAGGCCTTCTGGTGGCAATGGCCGTGCAGCAGGATCGGCGCCGTGGCGGGCGTGAGCGCGAGCGCGAAGCGGCCGGCCTTCAGCTCGCGCGCAATGAACTCCTCGAACAGCAAAGCCTGCTTCGCCACGGTTTCGGCCTTCTTGCCGAAGCCCATCACCAGGGTTTCGTCGCGCAGCGTGAGCAGGCAGGAGGGCTCGAGCCCGACGATGGCAATGCCGGCTTCGGCGAGGGGCCTGAGCGCATCGACCAGCGCCTCGGCGCGGCGCTTTGCTTCTCCCACCATGCCGCTGGCCAGGAATGTGCGGCCGCAGCAGTGGTGCCCGCCGCTCTTCTCGACCGTGTGCAGCGTGTAGCCCGCGGCCTTGAGCACGCGGGCCGCCGCCAGCGCGTTTTCGCTTTCGAAGGTGCCGTTGAAGGTGTCGACGAAAAGCACCGCGGCCTTGCCGCCATTGGCCTGCACCGACAGCACGGCCTCGCGGCTGGCGAAGATCCCGTGCATGTCGGCCTTGGCGCGCCAGAAGGTGTCGGAGCGCCATTCGGGCAGCGACCGGCGCGCGGAAAAGCCCAGCAGCTTCTCGCCCAGCCAGGCCGCGCCGGGCACGGTGTTGCGAAGGTTCATGAGCCATGGCACACGGCTCGCCTTGCGTGCGTAGTCGGGCATGTAGGCCACCAGCTTGTCCTTGAGCGTGTGGCCGTGGCGCTTCTTGTAGTGGTCGAGGAACTCGATCTTCATCTTCGCCATGTCGACGCCGGTCGGGCAATCGCGCTTGCAGCCCTTGCAGCCGACGCACAGGTCCATGGTGTCGTGCATCTCTTCGCCGGTGAAGGCATCGGCACCGAGCTGGCCCGAAAGCGCAAGCCGCAGCGTGTTGGCGCGGCCACGCGTCAGGTGCTGCTCGTCGCGCGTCACACGGTAGCTCGGGCACATGGTGCCGGCATCGAACTTGCGGCAGTGGCCATTGTTGTTGCACATCTCCACGGCCTTGGCGAGGCCGCCGGTGGTGTCGCCGCCGGTGCCGGGAGCGGTGGTCTGCTCGGTCACCGGGTCGGCATCGACGTTCCAGGCCGACCAGTCGAGCACGGGCTTGAGCTCGATGCGGCGGTAGGGCCGGGGCGCCGTGGGCGGCGCAAAGCGGAACAGCGAAGCGTCGTCCATGCGCGGCGTGTCGACGATCTTGCCGGGGTTGAACAGGTTGGCCGGGTCGAGCTCGTGCTTGATGGCGCGGAAGGCCTCGTTGATGGCCGGGCCGAACTGCCATTCGATCCACTCGCCGCGGCACAGGCCGTCGCCGTGCTCGCCGCTGAAGGCGCCCTTGTACTTGCGCACCAGCGCGCTGGCTTCTTCGGCAATGGCGCGCATCTTGGCGCCGCCATCGGCCCGCATGTCGAGGATCGGCCGCACGTGCAGCGTGCCGACCGAGGCATGCGCATACCAGGTGCCGCGGCTGCCATGCCTGGCAAAAACCTCGGTCAACGCATCGGTGTATTCGGCCAGGTGCTCGAGCGGCACCGCGCAGTCCTCGATGAAGCTCACCGGCTTGCCGTCGCCCTTGAGGCTCATCATGATGTTGAGGCCGGCCTTGCGCACTTCCCACAGGTTCTTCTGGCGCGCGTCGTCGGGCATTTCGACCACGCTGCCGGGCAGGCCGAGGTCGCCCATCAGCTCGACCAGCTGATTGAGTTTCGGCAGCAGCGCGGCCTTCTCGGTGCCCGCAAATTCCACGAGCAGAATGGCCGCCGGCTTGCCGATCAGCGCCGTCTCCACGGTCGGCTTGAAAGCCGGGTTGGCCAGGCTCAGCTCGATCATCGTGCGGTCGACCAGTTCCACCGCCGTGGGGCCGAGCTTCACGATGTGCTGGGCCGCGTCCATGGCCGCATGGAAGGTCGGAAAGTTCACGATGCCCAGCACCTTGGCGCGCGGCAGCGGCGCGAGCTTGAGTGTGAGGCTCTTGGTGTAGGCCAGCGTGCCTTCGGCGCCGATCAAGAGGTGCGCGAGGTTCACGCTGCCATCGGCGGTGTAGGGACGCTCGCTCTGGTTGTCGAAGATGTCGAGGTTGTAGCCGGCCACACGGCGCAGCACCTTGGGCCAGTGGGAGTGGATCTGCTCGCGGTGCGCCAGCGCCAGCCCGTGCACGAACTTCGCGATGCCGGCCGCGCGAGCGCCCAGCGTGGATTGCGGCCCGAACTCCACCAGTTCGCCACTCGAGAGCCAGGCGCTCGCGCCCAGCACGTTGTGCACCATGTTGCCGTAGGCGATGGAGCGCGAGCCGCAGGAGTTGTTGCCCGCCATGCCGCCCAGCGTGGCCTGCGCGCTGGTCGACACATCGACCGGATACCACAGGCCGTGCGGCTTGAGCCGCGCGTTGAGGTGGTCGAGCACCAGGCCGGGCTCGACCGTGGCGGTGCCCTCTTCCACGTTCACGTCGAGCACGCGGCGGAAATGCTTGCTGTTGTCGATGACCAGCGCGGCGCCGGTTGTCTGGCCGCACTGGCTGGTGCCGCCGCCGCGCGCGAGCACCGGCACCTTCAGGTCGCGGGCGATGTCGATGGCGGTGGCGATGTCGCCTTCGTTGGTCGGCACGAAGGCGCCGACCGGCGTGATCTGGTAGATCGACGCATCGGTGGCGTAGCGGCCGCGCGAGCCGTCGTCGAACAGCACCTCGCCCTGCGTCTCGGCGCGCAGCCGGCGTGCGAGCAGCTCGCAGGTGTCGTTGGGCGGGAGAACGGTGCCGGCGGGCTGCATGTGGCTGGCGGGTTCGATGCGCATGGGGTTCGGACTCAGCTCGCTTTTTGGGGTTGGGGATAGGGATAGATCTCGCCGGCGCGCAGCAGCTCCAGCACCGTGTCGCGCTTGCGCAGCACGTGCGCCGCGAGCACCTTGCGCATGGCCGGCGCATCGCGCGCGGCCAGCGCAACGATCATCTGCTCGTGCTCATCGACCGCGTGCTTCCACTTGGCCTCGTTCTGGTTGGTGCGAAAGCGCAGCGACTGCACGCGCGCATTGATCGAGCGGTAGGTGCTGGCCAGCACCGGGTTGCCCGCGGCCTCGTTGATGGCGGTGTGGATGCGCGCGTTCAGGCGGTAGTAGCCCGAGAGATCGCGCCGCGCGAAGCAGGCCAGCATTTCGTAGTGCAGCGCGCGCACCTCGGCCAGTTCCTCGTCGGTGATGCGCTTGGCCGCGAGTTCGCCCGACATGCCCTCGAGCATGGCCAGCACCTCGAAAGTGTCGAGCACGTCGGCCTCGGTGAGCTTCACCGCCACCGCGCCGCGGTTGGGCAGCAGGTCGACCAGCCCTTCGGCCGCGAGCAGCTTGATGGCCTCGCGCAGCGGCGTGCGAGACACGCGCAGCTGAAGGCACAGCTCGCGCTCGTTGAGCTTGGCGCCGGGCGCGATGTGCCCTTCGACCAGCATGGTGCGCAGGCGCGAAGCCACCTGGTCGTGCAGCGCGAGGCGCGAGATTTCGATGATGTCTGCGGTCATGTCTGTTTCCCTTGAATGCATTTTGAATGCAAAAAACGTAGCTCACAACCATGGTTAATAAGGGTAAACCAGCATATGACAATTGATTTTGAATGCAAAACTGAAAGCGAAAGGACAGTCCATGCTGCAACTCGACATCCATCCCACCGGCCGCCACTTCCTCCAGATTCCCGGCCCGAGCCCGGTGCCCGACCGCATCCTGCGGGCCATGAGCCTGCCGACCATCGACCACCGCGGGCCCGAGTTCGGCACGCTGGGGCTCAAGGTGCTCGGTGGCATCAAGCAAATCTTCAAGACCAGGCATCCGGTCGCGATCTACCCTGCTTCGGGCACGGGTGCCTGGGAGGCCGCGCTCGCCAACACGCTGAGTCCCGGCGACCACGTGCTGATGTACGAGACCGGCCATTTCGCATCGCTGTGGCAGAAGATGGCCACGCGCCTTGGCCTCTCGACCGAATTCCTCGCCTGGTCCGGCAAGGACGACCAATTGCCCGCCGCACCCAGCTGGCGCCGTGGCGTGCAGGCCGACCTGATCGAGGCTCGCCTGCGCAAGGACACCGAAAGGAAGATCAAGGCCGTGTGCGTGGTGCACAACGAAACCTCCACCGGCGTCACCTCCGACATCGCCTCGGTGCGCAAGGCCATCGATGCGGCCGGCCATCCGGCCCTGCTGATGGTCGACAGCATCTCGGGCCTCGCGAGCGCCGATTTCCGGCACGACGAATGGGGCGTGGACGTGACCATCAGCGGCTCGCAGAAGGGCCTGATGCTGCCGCCGGGCATCAGCTTCAACGCGCTCTCGCCGCGCGCGCTCGAAACCTCGAAAAGCGCGAAGCTGCCGCGCGCCTTCTGGGCCTGGGACGAGATCGTGGAGATGAACAAGGACGGCTACTGGCCCTACACGCCCAACACCAACCTGCTCTACGGGCTGTCGGAATCGCTCGACATGCTGCTTGGCGAAGGACTCGACAACGTCTTCGCGCGCCACCAGCGCTGGGCCGCCGGCGTGCGCGCGGCGGTCAATGCCTGGGGCCTGCCGATCCAGTGCGCCGACCCGGCCGTGTATTCGCCCGTGCTCACCGGCGTGATCACGCCCGAAGGCGTCGATGCCGATGCGCTGCGCCGGCTCATCCACCAGCGCTTCGACCTCTCGCTGGGCACCGGCCTCGGCAAGCTCAAGGGCCGCATGTTCCGCATGGGCCACCTGGGCGACAGCAACGACCTGACGCTGGTGGCCATGGTGGCGGGCGTCGAGATGGGCATGAAGCTCACGGGCATCAAGCTCGCGGGCAGCGGCGTACAGGCCGCGATGGACCATTTCGCGAACCACGCGGCGGCGCCTGCCGGCCTGCAGAAGGCTGCGTAGCCGCAAGCACAACACCGGCCGCAGCGCGCCGCTCGAACGGCGCGGCGGCCGCCACCTTGCCGGGCTTTCGAGCCCGGCACGCATCGGACCCACCACACACTGGAGACAAAGATGATGCAGAGACGTTCGCTGATTCAGGCCGCGGGTGCCGCGGCCGCCACGCTGGGCGTGCCCCGGCTCTTCGCACAGGAGTGGCCTTCGGGGCCGGTGCGCATCGTGGTGGGCTTTCCGCCCGGCGGCGGCACCGATGCGCTCGCGCGCGTGGTGGCCCAGAAGCTCACGGTGATGTGGAACCAGCAGGTCATCGTCGAGAACAAGGCCGGCGTGGCCGGCGTGCTGGCGGCCGAATACGTATCTCAGCAGCCCGGCGACGGCAGCACCCTGCTCATGGCGCACATCAACAGCCACGCGCTCGCGCCCAGCCTGCAGCCCAAGCTGCGCTACAGCGTGGAGCGCGACTTCGTGCCGATCGTGCTGGTGGGCGTCACGCCCAACCTGCTGATCGCCAGCCCGGCACAGAAGGCGCTCACCGCGAAGGACATCGTCGCGCTGTGCAAGGCCTCGCCCGGCACGGTGAGCTTCGGCTCGGCGGGCGCGGGCTCGGCGCAGCACCTGGCACTGGAGATGTTCAAGCTGCAGGCCGGGGTCGACGCGCTGCATGTGCCTTACAAGGGCAGCGGACCGTTGCTGGCCGACCTGATGGGCGGCCAGATCCAGTACAGCTTCGAAACCATGACCGCGGCCACGCCGCATGTGAAGAGCGGCCGCGTGCTGGCCGTGGCGCAAACGCGCGGCAGGCGCGCCAAGGGCCATCCGAACGTGCCGACGATGCAGGAACAGGGCTTCGCGGGTTTCGAGGCCACCACCTGGTACGGCCTCGCGGGACCGGGCAAGCTGCCGCAGCCGGTGGCGGACAAGGTCAACCGCGACGTCAACACGGTGCTCGCGATGCCCGACGTGCAGGAAAAGCTCGACACCTATGGCGCCGAGGATGGCGGGGGGTCGCAGGACAAGTTCAAGCAGTTCATCTCTACCGAGATTGCCAAGTGGGCCAAGGTTGTGAAGGATGGCAAGGTGCATGTGGATACCTGAAGTCTTTGTTCAGGGCGCGATCGTTGGAAAGAGCAGTCGTTGATCGGCGGTACACCCAGAGCGTGCCCTGGTGCACAGGGCATCGGGTGCTCCCCGCAGCGAAATCAAGGAGGAGCCGAAGGCGGGGGACATTCGCGGAGGGGAGTACCCGGTGGCCTGTGCACGCGCCCTGAACGCCCTTCGAAAGCAAGCACCCCACCCTACGAAGCACCTGACAAAATCGCCGCATGAACTCATCGATGACAGCCCTCGCCGACGCACTGATCGCCGCGCGTCGAAACAACCGCACCCTCGACGCCGCTCCCTGGACCGATGCGCTGCAACACGCAACCCAGGCCTATGAAGTGCAGGACGCCGTGGCCGCCGCGCTCGGCTGGTTCGGTGGCGACGGCGCCGTCCCCCGCCATTGGAAATCCGGTGGCGGCTCGCGCAGCGCCACGCTCACGCATGCGCCGCTGCCTCCGGCCGGCGTGCGCCAGAGCCCGGCCGATTTCAACGACCTCGCGTTCCACACGCCCGGCATCGAGTCCGAGATCGCGCTGCGGCTCGGCCAGGACGTGACGCCCGCGCAAGCCGCGAAGCTCGACCACGGCGACGCGGCCTCGCTCATCGATGCGATGGCTGTTTCAGTCGAGATCGTCGACTCGCGCTGGCAGGACCTGGCCGCCACGCCCGCGCTGCTGCGCCTTGCCGATTCGCAAGTGCACGGCGCATTGGTGCTTGGCGAATGGCAGCTCTATGCCGCGGTCGACTGGGCTTCGCAGCGCTGCGAAACGAAGGTCGGCGGCGCCGAGGCCGTGGTGCGCGAAGGCACGCATCCGCTGGCCGACCCCGCATGGTTGCTGCCGACCTGGCTGCGCCACGTCACGCGCCATGGCCGCACCGCGCCCGCCGGTACCGTGGTCACCACCGGCTCGTGGGTCGGCATCGTGCCCTGCCGCCGCGGCGATCAGGTGACGGCAGGTTTTCCCGGCATCGGCTCGGTGCGCCTGATCGTGTAGCGCCCTCCTCCCACGCCCGAGCACGCCAGCAGGAAGTCGAGCACCGCGCGCACCCGCGCCGGCAGGGTGCCGGCCTTGCCGATGTAGACCGCATGGATCGGCTCCACCTCGCCCGGATTGAATTCCTCGAGCAGCGGCACCAGACGGCCCGCGTCGAGGTCGTGCTGGATGTGATACAGCGACAGCCGCGCCACGCCTGCGCCGGCAATGGCCAGCTGGCGCAGGGTTTCGCCGTCGGCCGCGCGCACCGGTCCGGCCACGGGCAGCGCAATCATTCGCCCGTCCACGCGCAGCGGCCAGTCGGGCGTGCTGCGGCGGTAACTCCAGCCCAGGCGGTTGTGCGCTTCCAGTTCCTGCGGCGTGCGCGGCGTGCCGTATTTGGCAAGGTAGCCGGGCGAGGCCACGATGGACTGGCTGGTCTCGCCCAGGCGCCGCGCCACCAGATCGGACGACGGCAGCTGGCCCCAGCGGATCGCAATGTCGGCGCGCTCGTCCATCAGGTCGACGATGCGGTCGGTCAGCGCGATGTCCAGCGTGATCTGCGGATGCAACTCGAGCAGGCGCGGCACCAGCGGCACCAGCTTGTGGTGCCCGAAGGACACGCTCGCGTTGATGCTCACGCGCCCGCGCGGCGCGGCGCCCGCCGCGGCGCAGCGTTCGGCCTCGTCCATGTCGGCCAGCACGCGCGTGCTGCGCTCGTAGAAGTGCAGGCCTTCGGGCGTGAGCTGCAGCTTGCGCGTGGAGCGGTGCACCAGCTGAATGCCCAGCCGCAGTTCGAGCCGTGCCACGAGCTTGCTCACGGCGGAAGGCGTCATGCCGAGCAGCCGCGCCGCCGCCGAGAATCCGCCGGATTCGACCACTTGCACGAAGGCTTCCATTTCGCCGGAGCGATTGACGTCGATACGCGGCATGGTGGGTCCTTGTCTGTGACTTCAATTCACAAGTGCATGTAGCAGCGGCATTCTAGTCACCGAGGCCGGATGCCCGCACAGTACAGGACATCATGCCAATCGCTCTACTCGCCCTTACCGCCGGTGCCTTCGGAATAGGCACCACCGAATTCGTCATCATGGGCCTGCTGATGCAGGTGTCGGCGGATCTCCACGTCTCCATCACGGCCGCCGGCCTGCTGATCTCGGGCTATGCGCTCGGCGTCGCGGTCGGCGCGCCCGTGCTTACCATCGCCACCCGCAAGCTGCCGCGCAAGACCGTGCTGCTTGCGCTGATGGCGATCTTCACGCTCAGCAACCTGGCCTGCGCGCTGGCGCCCAACTACGAGTTGCTGATGGCCGCGCGCGTGCTCACCTCGCTCGCGCACGGCACCTTCTTCGGCGTGGGCTCGGTGGTGGCCACCGGGCTGGTGCCGCCGGAGCGCCGCGCCTCGGCCATCGCGATCATGTTCACCGGCCTCACGGCCGCCATGCTGCTGGGCGTGCCGGCCGGCGCCTGGCTCGGGCTGCAGTACGGCTGGCGCGCCACCTTCTGGGCGGTGACGCTGATCGGCATGCTGGCCTTTGCCGTGCTCGCGCTGTTCGTGCCCCGCGTCAGCGGCGAAGCCAAGGCGGTGCCGCTGCGCGACGAGCTGGCGGTGCTCGCGCGGCCGCAGGTGCTGCTCGGCCTGGCGATGACGGTGCTCGGCTACGCGGGCGTGTTCGTGGTGTTCACCTACATCCAGCCCTTGCTGACGCAGCTGACCGGCCTGCCCGAATCGGCCGTGTCGCCGATTCTGCTGGTGTTTGGCGGGGGCCTTGCCGTCGGCAACCTGCTTGGCGGCAGGCTGGCGGACAAGTCGACGATGCCCGCCGTGCTCGGCACGCTGGTGGCGCTGGCCGCGGTGCTTGGCGCGATGCAGTTCACCATCGGAACACCGTTCACGGCCGTGGTGTTCGTCGGCCTGCTCGGCATCGCTTCCTTCGCCACCGTGGCGCCGATGCAGCTGCGCGTGCTCGAGAAGGCCTCGGGCGCGGGACAGAACCTGGCGTCGAGCCTCAACATCGCGGCCTTCAACCTGGGCAATGCGCTTGGCGCGTGGGTGGGCGGCGTGGTCATCGACCATGGCCCGGGCCTGCTCGCGCTCGGCTGGGTGGCCGCGCTGCTCACGCTGGCCGGGCTGGCGATCGCGCTCTGGAGCCGTTCGCTCGACCGGCGCGAAAACAGCAGCGGACTGCAGACCGATTGCGCTTCGGTGCAGTCCTGAATTCCCATCTCTTTTTTTCAGCTACCGCAAAGACAAATCATGGAACAACGCTTTCTCGGCCGCTCCGGCTTCAAGGTCCCCGCACTCGGCTTCGGCGCCGGCACCTTCGGCGGACAGGGCCCGCTCTTCAGCGCCTGGGGCAACACCGATGTCGAGGGCGCGCGCAGCATCGTCGACCTGGCGCTGGATGCCGGCGTGACGCTGTTCGACACGGCCGACGTGTATTCGAACGGCGCGTCGGAATCGATCCTCGGTGCCGCGCTCAAGGGCCGACGCGACAAGGCCATCATCTCGACCAAACTCGCGCTGCGCGCCGGCGACGGGCCGAACGACGTCGGTGCCTCGCGCCACCACCTGATCGCCGCGACCGACGCCGCACTGAAGCGCCTGGACACCGACTACATCGACATCCTCCAGCTGCACGCCTTCGATGCGATGACCCCGGTCGAGATGGTGCTCGACACGCTCGACGACCTGGTGCGCGCAGGCAAGGTGCGGCTGATCGGCGCATCCAACTTCTCGGGCTGGCAGCTGATGAAATCGCTCTCGGCCTCCGACCGGCTCGGGCTGCAGCGCTTCGTGGCCAACCAGACCTATTACTCGCTGATCGGCCGCGACTATGAATTCGAACTGATGCCGCTGGGCATCGACCAGGGCCTGGGCGCCATCGTCTGGAGCCCGCTCGGCTGGGGCCGGCTGACCGGCAAGGTGCGGCGCGGCCAGCCGCTGCCAGCCGGAAGCCGGCTGCATGAAACCGCCGGCTTCGCGCCGCCGGTGGACGACGAGCGCCTGTACCGCGTGGTCGATGCGATGGACCAGGTGGCCGAGGAAACCGGCAAGACCTTGCCGCAGATCGCGCTCAACTGGCTGCTGCAGCGGCCCACCGTGTCGAGCGTGCTGATCGGTGCGCGCAACGAGGATCAGCTCAGGCAGAACCTGGGCGCGCTCGGCTGGCAGCTCACGACCGAGCAGTTGCAACGGCTCGATGCCGCGAGCGCGGTGACGCCGCCCTACCCGTACTACCCGTACTGGAACGGACAGTTCGCGGAGCGCAGTCCGGTGGCGGTGTGACCTGAAAGGTCGTGAATATCAGGCATGCAGACCCGTTTTCATGCCGCGTTGCAGCAGAAGTTTGCTCGGCGGAACCCCGACCAGCCGCATGACCATGGCGGAGAAAGCGCTGGCGCTGGAGTAGCCGAGTTCGTCCGAGATCTGCCCCATGGACATGCCCTTGGCGGCCAGTGTCAAAGCGCGTGCCAGGAGAACCTGCTGGCGCCAGTCGCTGAAGCTGCTACCGATTCCTTGGCGAAACAGACGGTGAATCGTGCTCACGCTAGCGCCGGCTTCGTGTGCGAGGGATGCCAGAGAACGATCCAGCGCCGGGTCGTTCAGAAAGGATTCGCAGAACGCACGCAGACGCCGTTCCTTCGGTAGCGCGATGCCCAATGGCAACGAAGGTGCTCTCCTGAGTTCTGCAAGCGTCAGGGAACAGAGGCTGCGATACCGGCCAGCGTCCCCCGGCTCCGCGTCCTGTTCGGACAAGGCCAAGATCAGTTCTCGGAGCAATGGTTCGACCTCGATCACTCGGCATTCCTGCCAGTCAAGGCGACCCGTCGGCAGCAGATAGACGGAGTGCAGTTGCGCGTTCTCCAGCACCGTCGCGGCGTGCTGAACGGCAGGCGGAATCCAGACGGCGCGCCACGGCGGAACGACATAGGCGACATCCAGGGTCGACACGCGTGCGACCCCGCCACTTGAAAACACCATCTGAGCCCACGGATGCTGGTGCGGGTGCACTTCCGTATGGGCACGGTGATGCCTTGGGGTGCAACGCAGCGGGCGCTCGAGCGTCGG
Organism: Variovorax paradoxus; assembly: GCF_018614875.1. Taxonomy (GTDB): domain Bacteria; phylum Pseudomonadota; class Gammaproteobacteria; order Burkholderiales; family Burkholderiaceae_C; genus Variovorax; species Variovorax paradoxus_I. The sequence continues at coordinate 69,143 of NZ_JAGGNW010000011.1, forward strand.
CGCGAAAAGATCCGCGTCCATCGGTGGAACGCTGCGTTTGACAGATCGAGGGCGTGACATCTATTCGATAGAAGTTGAATTTCCTTCGACAGGAAATCATAGCCCCAATGCATACAGTGATCGCGGGAGGCAAGACAGTGGCGATCCGCGATGTCCGCCATGGCCTCGCCTACGAACCACGTTTCTTGGAGGATTTCGCTCATGCATTTGCAGGCACTCAGCCCCGAGCATCGGGCGATCATCCGCGTCTTGATCATCGGCGTGCTGCTGCCCTTGCTGGACACGACCCTCGTGAACGTCGCGCTTCACGATATCGGCAGACAGTTGGACGCTCCGCTGGCGACGACGCAGTGGGTCACTACCGCCTATACGCTGACGGCGGCCAGTATCGTGCCCCTTTCCGCTTGGGCAGCCAACCGCGTAGGCGGCAAGCGACTCTGGCTCGCCAGCCTCACGACCTTTCTCGCCGGCACCATCCTCTCGGCCATGGCCTGGAACGTGGCCACGCTGATCCTGGGCCGCGTGATTCAGGGATTGGCCGCGGGTCTCATGATGCCGGTCATGCAGACAATCCTGGTAAACGCTGTCGGTCAAGAAAGGGCAAAAACCGCATTGGCCGCCATGGCGGTCCCCTCGGTCATCGCCCCGATCCTCGGCCCCTTGCTGGGAGGGATCGTGCTGCAGCAGGCCGGGTGGCGCGAGATATTCTGGCTCCACGTTCCCATCTGCCTGCTCGGCATCTACCTGGCTGCGCGGCGCCTGCCAAACGACGGCCCCCTGCCCGATCGGCCAGCCTTCGATGTCCATGGTTTTCTGCTGCTGTGCCCCGGGATGGTACTGACGATGTATGCACTATCGACGATGGGAATCGAATGGGGTGGCTTCGCGCACCAGAGCGCTTGGCTCTCAGGTTTTGGAATAAGCCTCATGGTCCTCTTCGCCCTTCACGCCAATCGGTGGGGATCCCGCGCACTGGTGGACCTGACGCTGTTCAAGCATCTTCGCTTTAGGGCTTCTGCAGGGCTGCTGCTGTTGTCGAGCGTCATCTACTATGGCGGCTTGCTGCTGCTTCCGCTGTACTTCATCCAGGTCGGCCACTACAGCGCAGAGGCCGCGGGTGCATTGCTCGCGCTTCACGGCGTCGGAACCTTGGTCTCGCGTCGATACCTGGCACCGCTGTCGCTGCGATGGGGGGATCGCAACGTCGCTTTGGGCGCGATCCTCGCAACGCTGATCGGATCAGGGGCACTCTGCTGGCCTTTGCTACCGGCACATTCCTACCTGCTCGCCATGGCAATGATCGTGCGAGGAGCAGGCGTTGGCGTCCTGACGATCCAGGCCATGTCTTCCGCGTATGTCGGTCTGGACCGCCCCAGCATCGCGCACGCCAGTTCTCTGACACGGATGTTCACCCACCTGGGGGCCACGATGGGTGCCGCCGGATCGGTCGCACTCATCGGCAGTTCCACGATGGGTCATAGCGCTATAGCCTTCGCCAGCGGCTTCGATGCGGCGTTCGTGGGCATGATGGTTGTTGCGCTGCTGTGCGTGGTGCCCGCATACCGCCTCGGACGCCAATGAGGCGGTTAATGCCGCGCGGAGCAAGCAGTACGTCTGTAACCCCGAGGTCAGGGTGCTGAGTCGGCCGGATGCGTCCGTCTCATTTTGTTGAAAGCGGACTGACTCGACCTGACTTTTCAGGCCGGAAGATTTACGCTTCCGAAAGAGTCGGATCGCTAGAACCGGCAGCGGCGGCGAGCTGATCGGCCAGCCGATCGACGCTCTGCTCCGCCTTCTGAAGCGACTGCGCGAGTTGCTCGCCGCCGAACTCGTCGCACTCCACCGCGGCCTCGAATACCTCGGTGATACCGATGTAGCCGAGGACCGAACGCACGCTGCTCTCGGTGTGGTTGAGGTGCGCGACGCGCCCGCCCGGGTCGTAGCCGTGGTCGCCGCGCGCACCGAGCAGCACCACGCGCTTGCCCGCGTCCGCCAGCATCGGCCAGTACGGCACCGCACCGCGCGCGCGGTCGAAGCCGAAGGTGCGGCCCACGCGCACGATGTTGTCGATCCAGGCCTTGAACTGCGCGGGCACGCTGAAGTTGTACATCGGCAGGCCTACCACGATCAGGTCGGCGCCAACGAGCTGGTCGACCAGGCGGTCGCTCTCGGCCAGCGCATCGGCCATCCAGGGTTCGCGCTCGGCGGGGGCGGTGAAGGCCGCGTGGATCCAGCGGGCATCGACATGCGCGGGCGGATGCCGGCCCACGTCGAGGTAGTCGACGCGGTCGTCGGGCCGAGCCTTGCGCCAGCGCTCGACGAAGCGCGCGGACAGACGGCGCGTGTGGGAGCCATGGGCATCGATGCCGGAGCGGCCCGGGCGGGCGCTGGCGTCAATGTGAAGAAGGTTCAGGTTTGTGGTGTTCATGGATGAGATCATCTGTTCTGTCTTGTGCTGCCAGAATGGCAGTACAGGACTCGAATCTAGAGACGCAAGCGCATTGCGACAAACGATCATTTCTCCATCGATGAACGAGATTGGCTCATCCATCCGGCACCCCCGGCGCCTGCCGCCCCTGCTCTCGCTGCGGGCCTTCGAGGCGGCGGCCGCGCACCTGAGCTTCCAGCGCGCGGCGCTCGAACTTTCAGTGACGCCCTCGGCCATCAGCCACCAGGTGCGGGCGCTCGAAGACACGCTGGGCCGGCCGCTGTTTCGCCGGCTCACGCGGCAGCTCGCGCTGACGCCCGCGGGCGAGCGGCTCTTCGACGACCTGCGCGCCGGCTTCGATGCGCTCGAGATGGGTGTCGAAAGGCTGCGCCAACCCGCGGCCTCGCAGGCCGTCACGCTCACCACCAACACCGCCTTCGCGGCACGCTGGGTGCTGCCGCGCATGGCGGCGTTCCGCAAGGCCTGCCCCGGCATCGAGCTGCGGCTGCATGCCAGCGACACGCTGGTCGACCTCGCGCGCGGCGGCGCCGACATTGCCGTGCGGTCGGGCAGCGGCAACTGGCCGGGCCTGGTGTCGCGCGAACTGATGCCCGAGCGCTACGCGCCGCTGTGCAGCCCGATGCTGGGCCTGAATCGCGCGGGCGATCTGCCGAAGCACCAGCTGATCCATTGCGACTGGCAGCCCGGCGCCGCCGCGCCCGCCCTGTGGCCGCGGTGGTTCAAGGAAGCCGGCATCTCGCCGCCGCCAGGCCGGTCGACGAAGGCCGCGGGCCTGTCGTTCTCGGACGAGACCCACGCCATCCTCGCCGCGCTCGCGGGCCACGGCGTGGCGCTCTTGAGCCTTACGCTCGCGGCCGAGGAACTACGCAGCGGTGCACTGGTGCAGCCCTTCGGGCCGGCGCTCGACACGGGCAGCTACTTTCTCGCGGTGCCGGTCGGTCATGAAGGCGAACCGGCCGTGCGCGCCGTGTGGGAGTGGATTGCTTCCCAGGCTGCGGCCGATTGATCCGGAGCCATGTTGTGGGCGCTGCCGTTCTGGGTGCGCTCACGTCGACGGGGTACCTTGCTCCGCGAATGTCCCCCGCCCTTCGGGCTCCTCCTTGATTTCGCTGCGCAAGGCACCCCATCGACGGGATCGTTGGACAGAGCGGTCGTTGATCAGCGATTCACGAGCAGCGTGCCCTGTGCACAGGGCATCGGGTGCTCCCCGTTCGCGGAGGGGAGTACCCGGTGGCCTGTGCACGCGCCCTGAACAAGAGCGCCCTGAACAAGAGCAACAGCGAAACGCTCAGCCCGCCCGCAACTGCTCGCGCAGCTTCTGCCCGATTTCGGGCCGTTCGAGGAACGGATCCGCCGGGTTCGTGCCCAACACGATGTTCTCCATGCGACTGCGCACATTGCCCAGCGCCTTCGGGTGGCTGAACACGTAGAACTGGTTGTCGCTGATGGCGTCGAACACCTTCGCCGCCACCTCGGCCGCCGTGATCTTGCCGCTGCTCACCGCCTTGTTGCTCATGGCCTGGCCGATGAGCTGGCTCTTGGTGAGCTCGGCTTCCTTGGGCGCGTTCGGCCGGTTGCGCTCGCTGCTGGTGATGCCCGTGGGCACGAAGTACGGGCACAAGAGGCTCGCGCCGATCTGGTCGGTGACCAGGTTCAGGTCCTGGTACAGCGTTTCGGTCAGGCTCACCACCGCGGCCTTGGCGGCGTTGTAGATGCCCATGTTGGGCGGCGTGAGAAGCCCGGCCATGCTGGCGGTGTTGGTGATGTGGCCGCGGTAGCCCGGGTCTTTTGCGGCGGCTTCGAGCATCATCGGCGTGAACAGGCGCACGCCGTGGATCACGCCCCACAGGTCCACGCCCAGCACCCACTCCCAGTCGGCCACGGTGTTCTCCCACACCAGCCCGCCCGCGCCCACGCCGGCGTTGTTGAACACGAAATGCGGCGCGCCGAAGCGTTCCTTCACGGCGGCGGCCAAGGCCTCCATCTGGGCGGCGTTCGACACGTCGACCTTGCGGGCGAGCACCTGCGCGCCGGCGGCTTCCATTTCGGCCTTCGCCTTGTCGAGCGCGTCCTGCTGCACGTCGACCAGCACGAGGTTCATGCCGCGCGCGGCGCCGATGCGCGCGCACTCGAGGCCGAAGCCCGAACCCGCGCCGGTGAGTACGGCCGTCTTGCCCTTGAAGTCCTGAATCATTTGCCGGTGTCCTTCTTGCGTTGAATGTCTCTGACGTTGAAGGCCCCATTGAAATACGGATCGCGCGCTCGCGCAGTCACGAAGGTTCCCGCCCGGAAGACCCTCAGGCCTCCGCCTTCTTGAGCACGTACCCGATGCGCGGGAAGTGCACATGCACCGTGCCGATGCGCTCGCTGCTGCGCTCCAGCGTGTAGTGCGTGCGCGTGGCGGCCACCAGCGTGCCGGGGGTTTCCTCCAGGCCGAAGCTCTCGGCGCGGACAGTGACCGCGCTGCCCAGCGCAATGCCGTGGTCGTCCTGGAAGGTGCTGTCGGTCAGCAAGGTGTGCGGCGTGGCGGCCTTGGCAACGGCAATGGCTTCCTCCGAGCTGAATTTCTCGATCGTTCCATGGCCGATGGCGGCCAGGCGGTCCATCCAGTCGACGACCGCGGGGGTGAGGTCGAGGATGCCCCGCACCGAGTCGATGCGGCGCGTGTACCAGAGCGGGTGGTACGCGGAGAAGTCGGCAATGCAGGGCACTTCGCCCAGCAGGTAGGGCTTGTCGTCGAGCATGTCGGACAGGCGGCGCAGGTACGACTTGTAGGCGCCGGCGGCATCGGCCGGACGCAGCCGAGCCATGTTGCCCGCGCTCATCTTGCCGCGGTCTTCGCCGAAGGCCTTGGCGACTTCGGGCGGCGCCTTGGCAAACAGTTCGGCGGCCCCCTTGGGCTGCAGGCTCCAGGCCATGGCGGCCCAGAACAGCGTGGTGTCGGCCCACTGCGCAAGGATGCGCGACATGCCCTTCTCGGGCTCGGGATACAGCGAGCCCTCGGGCTGCAGGTGCTCGAGCACGTCGGCGATGAGCGCGCTGTCGCAGTACATGTCGGAGCCGATCTGCAGGAACGGCGTCTTGCGGTAGCCGCCGGTGAGCACCTCCACGTCGGGCTTGGGCATGATGGCCGGAACGAGGACGGACTTCCAGGGCAGCTTCTTGGCACCGAGGATGAGGCGCACTTTCTCCGAGAACGGCGAGGTGTTGTAGTGGTGCAGGATGAGGTCGGCCATGTGCTGTTTCCCGTGAGTGCTTGCTTGACTGTTGTGCTCAGAGCGGCTGCGCGCGCTCGATGATGGAATCGAAATCCGCGCGCGCGCCCAGTGTGCCAAAGACGTTGCCCCAGTCGCCGCCCAGGCGCGATGCGCAGAAGGCGTCGGCGACGGCCGGCGGCGCGGTCTGCGCAAGCAGTGAAGCCTGCACCGCCAGGGCCACGTCCTGCGCCAGCCGGCGCGCCTCGGCCTCGGAGGCCATGGCCTCGATGCGTGCCGGCAGCGCGTCGGCCAGGCGGTCGAGCGCCGCATGCTGGCCGCGCGCCGGCGCCAGTTCCTTGGTCAATGCGGCCACCGCATCGCCCTTGCGCAGGCCGCGCAGCAGGTCGAGCGCCATGATGTTGCCGGCACCTTCCCAGATGGAGTTGAGCGGCATCTCGCGGTAGATGCGCGCCATGATGCCTTCGCCGCCCTCTTCCACATAGCCGTTGCCGCCGAGGCATTCCATGGCTTCCTGCGCGAAGTGGCTGCCGCGCTTGCAGATCCAGAACTTGGCGACCGGCGTGAGCAGGCGCGCCATCAGGCGCTCGTGCTCGTCGGCCTGATGGTCGAAGGGGCGCGCGAGGCGAATGGCCAGCGCGGTCGAGGCTTCGCTTTCGAGGGCAAGGTCGGCCAGCACGTTCTTCATGAGCGGCTGCCCGATCAGTGGCATGCCGAAGGCCTTGCGCTGGCTGGCGTGGTTGAGCGCGATGCTCAACGCCTGCCGCATCAGGCCGCTGGTGCCCAGCGCGCAGTCGAGCCGGGTCATGGTGCCCATCTCGAGGATCTGCGGAATGCCGCGCCCTTCTTCGCCCACGAGCCATGCGCTGGCACCGTGGAACTCGACCTCGGAACTGGCGTTGGCCTTGTTGCCGAGCTTGTCCTTCAGGCGCTGGATGTGGATGGCGTTGCGCGCGCCCTCCCCCATCCATTCCGGCAGCACCCGCGGCAGGAAGAAGCAGCTCAGCCCGGCGGGCGCCTGCGCGAGCACCAGGAAGGCATCGCACATCGGCGCCGAGAAGAACCACTTGTGGCCGGTGATCGCGTAGCGCTCGCCCCAGGCGTCGCTGCCGTCGCGCACGGCCTGCGTGGTGTTGGCGCGCACGTCGGAACCGCCCTGCTTCTCGGTCATGCCCATGCCCATGGTCACGCCGGGCTTGTCCTTGAACGAAGCAAGCGCCGGGTCGTACCAGAGGCTGCCGAGCTTCGGGCCCCAGTCGGCATACACGGCGGCATTGCCGCGCAGCGCGGGCGTTGCGGCGTAGGTCATCGAGACGGGGCAAAGGATCGACGGCTCCAGCTCGGTGAAGAGCATGAAGCCTGCCGCGCGCAGCACGTGGGGCGAGGCCGAGGTGCCTGTCCAGGGCGTGCCGTGCAGGCCCGCACCTACCGCGGCGGCCATGAGAATGTGATAGCTCGGATGAAACTCCACCTCGTCGATCCGCCGCCCGAAGCGGTCGTGCGTGTGAAGTTCGGGCGGGTGCGTGTTGGCGAGCCGCGCATGCGCCTGCATCTCGGCCGAGCCGATGGTGACCCCCAGCTCCTGCAACTGCGCCACCTGCAGCTGCGGCGCATTGAACTTCAATGCATCGCGCAGCGGCCGGTTGGTTTCGAACAGGTTGTAGTCCACCAGCGGCTCGGGCTGGTTGAACACCTCGTGCGTGCCAGCATTCTTCATACAGAACCTCCGATGGACCAATTCCAGAGGGGAGCTTAAGCCTAGATCAGTTTGACGAGTTGCTTGCCGAAATTCTTGCCCTTGAGCAAACCCAGGAAGGCTTCAGGGGCGGATTCGATGCCTTGCGCAATCGACTCGCGCGGCTTGAGTTTGCCAGTGCCGACCAGCGCGCCGAGTTCGGCCAGCGCCTCGGGCCACACCTCCATGTGCTCGCTCACGATGAAGCCTTCGATCTTCATGCGGTTGATGAGGATCAGCGCCGGGTTCGCGAGCGGCAGCGGCTGGCCATCGTAGCCCGCGATCATTCCGCACAGTGCCACGCGCGCAAAGGCATTGGCACGCAGCAGCACGGCGTCGAAGATGTAGCCGCCCACGTTCTCGAAGTAGCCGTCGATGCCGTTAGTGCACGCTGCCTTGAGCGCGGCGCTCATGCTCTTCACGTCGGGATGCTGGCGGTAGTCGATGCAGGCGTCGAAGCCGAGCTCGTCGGTCACGTACTTGCACTTGTCCGGGCCGCCCGCAATGCCCACCACGCGGCAGCCGCGCGCCTTGGCCAGTGCACCGAAGGCGCTGCCGACGGCGCCGCTGGCGGCCGTGACGACCATCGTCTCGCCGGCCTTCGGCGCAATGATCTTCACCAAGCCGTACCAGGCCGTGACGCCCGGCATGCCGACCGCGCCCAGGTAGTGCGACAGCGGCACATGCGTGGTGTCGACCTTCTTCAGCGCACCGGGCTGCGAGGCATCGACCACGCTGTATTCCTGCCAGCCGCCGAAGCCCACCACCTTGTCGCCGACCCCGTACTTGGGATGCTTGCTCTCGACCACTTCGCCAGCCGCTCCGCCCTGCATCACCTGCCCCAGCGGCTGCGGCTGGGCGTAGCTCTTGGAATCGTTCATGCGCCCGCGCATGTACGGGTCGAGGCTCATGTAGTGGTGGCGCACCAGCACCTGGTTGTCGGCCAGCGCGGGCGTCTCGGTGGTCACGAGCTTGAAGTTGCCGGCAACCGCTTCGCCGTCGGGGCGGTTGTCGAGGTGGATCTGCTTGTTCGTGGGCATGGATGTCTCCGGGTGTGGGTTGGTTCAGTCGGTCGACGGTGGGCGCATCGCGTTGGCGCTGGCGGGGCCCGTGGGCAGCCGGCGCTTCACGTACTTGAAGGTGCCGGTGGCATGCGCGCACACACGTTCCTGCTCGTCGTAGATCTTGGCTTCGGTAAAGGCCAGCGTCGCGGTGCGGTGGATCAGCGTGCCGCGGGCATGCAGCGGTCCGACGGAAGGCTGCATGAAGCTGGTCTTCATCTCGATGGTGACGACCCCCGTCTCGGGCGCCACGCTGCGCGCTGCCGCCGCCATGGTGATGTCGAGCAGCGTCATGCAGGCGCCGCCGTGCGTCACGTCGAAGGTGTTGAGGTGTTCGGGCTTGGCGGTGTAAATGATCTCGGACTCGCCACCCTCGAACTTCGTGAGCTGGAAACCGAGGTGGCGCGCGAACGGGATCTGGCTCGTGTACGAGAGGATGTTGATGTCGGTGGAATCGGGGGAAGGCATCTCAGTTCTTCTCTGCGTCGAACATCTAGGCCCCGAGCACCACGCTCACACCGCCATCCACCGCCAGCCACTGCCCCGTGATGTGCTTGCCCGCATCGCTCGCGTACAGCAGGGTGATGCCCTTCAGGTCTTCTTCGTCGCCAAGGCGCCCGAGCGGCGCGTGCGAGGCCATCTTTTCCTCGCCCACCGACTTGATCAGGCCCGCCGCCATCTTCGTCATGAAGAAGCCCGGGCAGATCGCGTTCACATTGATGTTGTACTTGCCCCATTCGGCGGCCAGCGTGCGCGTGAAGCCGATCACCGCCGTCTTCGAGGTGTTGTAGGCCAGCGTCGGCATCTCGGGCGGATTGCCGTTGAGGCCCGCGATCGAGGCGATGTTGATGATGCGGCCCGTCTTGTTCGGAATCATGTAGCCGTTGGCGACGTGTTGCGACAGGATGAAATAGCCGCGCACGTTGAGGTTCATCACCTTGTCCCAGGCCTCGACCGGATGGCTCTCGGCCGGCGCGCCCCAGCTGGCACCCGCATTGTTGACGAGGATGTCGACCGCGCCCATGCGCTGCAGCGTTTCGTCGGCCAGGCGACGCGTGTCTTCTTCCTTCGAGCAGTCGGCGGCGATCCAGCGTGCGTCGATGCCGGCCGATTGCAGCTCGGCCGCGGCCTGCTCCAGGTCATCGGCCTTGCGCGAACTCAGCATGATCCTCGCGCCGGCCTCGCCGAGCGCGTGCGCCATCTGCAGGCCCAGGCCGCGCGAGCCGCCGGTGATGAGGGCGGTTTTTCCGGTGAGGTCGAAGAGTTGTCGGGTGGTGCGTGGCGTCATGTCTGTGTCTCCGGAGTCGAGGAAAAGAAAGAAGAAGGTTCGCGGCCCGAGGCCGCTGTCAGGAAGCGGCGTCGGCGATCTTGACGGCCGCGACCTTGCCCGACGCCACTGCTTTTTTCAGCTGGCGCCAGTCGGCCTGGTTGACGTCGGCATAAGCCTCGGCGAAATCGGCGAGTGCGGTGTTGAAGGTCCTGGAGCGGCCGAGGTAGCCGTCGATGGCCCACGCGTCACCGCCCTTGGCGTGCGCGCGCGCCAGGCTGTAGCCGCAGGCCTCGGCAAATTCGAGCAGGTCGGCCGGCTTGAAGTCTTCGAGCTTGTAGGAGGCCTTCATGTCGCGCAGCTGCCGCACGTAGAAGCCGCGTCCGCCCGGCGCTTCGGCCCAGCCGAGGAACACATCGCTGGCGGCCTGCGCCAGCCGCTGGCCCTGCACCACGCGCTGGCCCGGCGAGCCCTGCTCCAGCGGCGGGCCCAGATGCGCCTCGAACACCGAGTCGCAGGCTTCCTTGCATTGCAGGAACAGCGGGTGGACCTGGTCGGCCACCAGCAACAGCAGGAAACAGCGCCGGCCGACCGAGCCGACGCCGGGGGTGAGCACCGTGACGTCATGCAACTCGTAGCGGTCGAACAGCCGCTGGCGCTCCGGCGGCAGGCTGGCGCGGTATTGCGCCAGGAAGGCCGGCAAGCCGGCGCGGAAGCGGCGAATTTCGCGCGCCGTCGCCTTGGCGTCGTGGTACACGAACGACGGCTGCTCGCGCATCATCAGGCGCCCATCCACCATCTCGGTGGCGCCCTCGGCGAACACGCGCGAAGTGCTGCGCCGGGCCTTCTTGATGACCGCGAGTTCAGTCGCGTCCTGGGCGCCGAGCTTCAGCAGCGTCTGCGAGGTGAGGCGCGCATACCAGGCGTCCAGCGTGTTCATCTGCGCGAAGCGGCGCATGCGGTCGCGATACGCCTCGGCCAGTTGCCGGACTGCGTCACGCCCGACGCGCGGCTTGAAGCCCAGGTCGCGCGCGGCCACGACGAACGAGGTGGCCAGCCGGCGCACGTCCCAGTCGAAAGGGCCTTGCAGGGTTTCGTCGAAGTCGTTGATGTCGAAGACCAGCGCGCGCTCGGGGCTGGCGAAGAAGCCGAAGTTCGCGAGGTGCGCGTCGCCGCAGAGCTGCGTGGCGATGCCGCTGTGCGGCAGCTTCGCCAGATCGTTCGCCATCAGGCTGGCAGCGCCGCGATAGAAGGTGAAGGGGCTGACCAGCATGCGGCCATGGCGCACCGGCACCAGCTCGGGCACCCGGCCGCGGTTGGATGCCTTCAGCCAGGCTAGCGGGTCACGGCCCGCCGCGTCGGGCTTGGGCGCCTCGGCCCACTGGTCGAGTGCGCAGTGCGTGCGCTGTGCGCGGCCGAACGCCCGCCGGTCGGCGGGTGAGGCCTTGGCGTCGGGCCCGTGAGGTTCAGACTTCATAGTCCATGCACTGCCGCGCTTCGCGCACGGCCCCGATGAAGGGCTTGAGCGCGACGTGCTGCGGGTGGTCGGCATAGGCCGCAAGTGCGGCGGCATCGGTGAATTCCGAGTACAGGATCAGGTCGTAGGTGGCTTCGAGCCCGGGCTGGGCAATGGCCACCTCGAAACGCAGCGTGCCGGGCGACAGCTTCGCGCAGGCGTCGAGCAGCGCCTTGGCCTTCAGCAGGTTGGTGGCCTTGTCGGCGCCCTCGGCATGTTCCTTGAACTTCCACATCACGATGTGCTTGAGCATGGTCGGCCTTTCTGCCTATTTGTCGTTGAGACGCGAACGCACGTAGATGAGCACGAAGCCCACGAGGGCGATCACGCCGCCGGGAACGGCCATCGACCAGCCCAGCACCGCGTCGGTGCGGCCGGTGGAGATGCCCAGGATCACCAGGAACAGGCCGCCGTAGATCAGTATCCAGATCCACTTCTCGAGCCGGGCATGCGGCTTCGGGGGTTTGACGGGGTTGGGAGTGTTGTTGGGGGCGGCGTTGGCCATTGTCAGAAAGCGTCCTCGGGCAAAGCGATACAGGTCGGGTCACGGCTCTCGACCACGTTGAGCCAGGCACCGATTTTCGGCAGCTCGTAGTGGAAGAAATAGTCCGTGGCGCCGATCTTGCCAGCTGTTACCGCCCTCGCCTTGTCGGCGTCGATTTCGAGCGCACGCCGCGCCACGTCGAGCCAGATCCACGCCAGCACCGTGTGGCCGAAGGCCTGCATGTACGGCACGGCGTTGGCGAGCGCGTCGGCCGGGTCGCCGGTCGACCAAGCGGCCTCGGTCGCGCTGCCGATGCGCTGCAGCGCGTCGCCCAGCGCCCTCGCATGCCCCGCGAGCCCGGGCACCTCGGCCGAGCGGCCAATGGTCTCGGTGATGCGGCCGGCCAGCAGCTGCAGGCCGCGGCCGTTTTCCATCAGCACCTTGCGGCCCAGCAAGTCGGCCGCCTGGATGCCGTGGGTGCCCTCGTGGATCATGTTCAGGCGGTTGTCGCGCCAGTACTGCTCCACCGGAAAGTCGCGCGTGTAGCCGTAGCCGCCATGCACCTGGATGGCCAGCGAATTGGCTTCGAGGCACCACTCGCTGGGCCAGCTCTTGGCGATGGGCGTGAGCACCTCGAGCAGCAGGCGGGCGTCGTCCGCGGCTTGCGCGTCGCCGGTCTTCTGCTCGTCGACCAGCCGCGCGCAGTACAGCTCCAGCGCCAGCGCGCCCTCGCAGTACGCCTTCTGCGCCAGCAGCATGCGGCGCACGTCGGCGTGCTCGATGATGCGCACCTGCGGCGCGGCCGAATCCTTGGCAACTGCGGCGCCTGCCGCTTGCGGCTTCTTCACCAAGCGACCCTGCGGCCGCGTCTTTGCATAGTCGAGCGAGGCGTAGTAGCCGGCCATGCCCAGCATGGTGGCGGCCGTGCCGACGCCGATGCGCGCCTCGTTCATCATGTGGAACATGCAGTGCAGACCCTTGCCGGGCTCGCCCACGAGGTAGCCCACCGCGCCCGCCTTGCCGCCGACCGGGTACCTGCCCTCGCCGAAGTTCAGCAGCGTGTTGGTAGTGCCGCGCCAGCCCAGCTTGTGGTTGAGGCCCGCCAGCGCCACGTCATTCCTGCGGCCCAGCGTGACAGTCACGCTGCCGTTCTCCCCCTCTCCCGCTCGCGGGAGAGGGCCGGGGTGAGGGTTCTCTACATGCACCAGCCACTTCGGCACGATGAAAAGCGATATGCCCCGCGTGCCGGGCACCAGCTTGCCGTTGGCGTCGGGAATCTTGGCGAGCACGATGTGCACGATGTTCTCGGTCAGCTCGTGGTCGCCGGCAGAGATCCACATCTTGTTGCCCGTGAGGCGAAAGCGTGGCCCGAGCGGATCGCTCTGGTAGTCGGCGCCGTCGGGCACGGCGCGCGTGGCCACGTCGCTCAGCGACGAACCAGCCTGCGGCTCCGACAGGCACATGGTGCCGGCCCAGCGGCCCGAGAACTCGTTCTTGGCGAAGACCTCTTTCTGCATCTCGGTGCCATGCACCATCAGCAGGTTGGCGTTGCCGCTGGTCAGCATGTTCGAGCCGATGCTGACCGAGGCCATCGCGAAGAAGCTGTTGGCCGCGGCCTGCAGCGTGTAGGGCAACTGCATGCCGCCGATGTCGTAGTCCTGCGCCGCGCTCATCATTCCCGATTCGACAAAGGCCTTGTGCGCGTCGTGCGTGGCCTGCGGCAGGACGACCTTCTCGCCGTCGAAGTGCGGCTCCTGCGTATCGACGATGCGATTGGCCGGCGCGTACTTTTCGCGCGCAATGCGCTCGCAGGTGTCGAGCACCGCATCGAAGGTTTCGCGCGAGTGGTCGGCAAAGCGTTCGCGCTGGTTCAGCGACTCGGCATCGAGCCAGTCGTAGAGCAGGAAGTCGAGGGTGGAACGAAGTGACATGCTCATGGACATCCAGCCTCGGAGGACTGCTTGACAAGTTGTTGAATGGTCCGATCGAAGAAACCGTTCTGGGCGTCGCTCAATCGCGCCTTGTATTGTTCGAGGTTGATCGCGAAGGTGTCGGCGGTGTCGCACGCCTGGAGGGAGGCTTCTTTGCAGAACTCGGTGAAACTCACCTTGTTGACCAATCCAGGGAAACCGCTTGGGACCGACTTGCCCAACTGATATTCGCGCAACTGCTTCGACAAGGCTGGCCAACGGCGATAGACCTCGTTCTTCTGCAGGGCCGCAAACGCTTCGGCGTCAGTGCTCGAAATCCGCTTCATGAATGCCTGCACAAGAGCTCTGGAACCCGAGGCCTCTGCCACCGACTCCATGAATTGCGCATCCGCCGAAGTTTCGCCGGGCACTTTGCTGATGGAGCCCAAATCTTTAGCTCCATTGGGGTAGATGTCGTTGAAGGCCGAGTCCAGCGTAGGACGAAGCTGAAGCTCATCGGCGAGGAGACGGACACGCGCCAGGGGCCAGCTCCAGTAGCGCCCAGTGTTGACATCCACAAGCCACGCGCCCTGTTCCAGTAACGCGGATCGAACGCTAGCAACCGCCAGTCCCCTGCGCCCCTGAGTCGACTCTCGAAACGTGTTCCATTCTTCGAGCTGCCAAGGCGTGTAGGCACGACGAATGACCTGCGCCGTCACTTCACGCCCGGCTCGGGCCAGTTTATTGCGAGGCACACCTGGCACCTCTTCGCCCATCAACCACCGCGTGGCTTCATCAAACACGCTAACCATGCGGGGTGCCGGACGAGCGGGAAAATTCCGATCAAGTGCATCGCACTTCCCGATTAGCATCATTCTCCTCGCCGATTCCGAAGCCAGAAGCCAAGACCTGACGCCGGCCGCGATATGGGTTTGATATGCGGGCAACCCACCAAGATCCAACAGAGAGTCTGAGTGCGATTCCGTTGCGCTTGCTGCAGCCGCCACCTCATGCCCTGCCGTTAGCACGAAAAAGCAGGCCGCCACGGCAGATGCGCGCAAGACGGCTTTCAGAGAGCCATGGAAACATGCGCCGCCTCGACCAATCCTCGTGCAATTCATACGGGCTTCCTCGAAGCGTCCGGCAGCGTCGCGATGGTGCCCTGCGCCAGCGCGCGGAGCTTTTCGACACCGCCATTCACCATGAACACTTCGCAGGTGCAAACGGCTTGCGAGCTGCCGGTGTGCACGGCCTTGGCGCGCGCAACCAGGCGCTCGCCGAGTGCCGGCCGCACATAGTTGATCTTGAATTCGGAAGTCACCACCGGCACGCGCAATGCGGTGCCGCCGGCAAAGGTCAGCGCGTTGTCGGCCATGTAGCTCACGATGCCGCCGTGGGCGAAGCCGTCCTGCTGCTTGAGTTGCGCGGTCAGCGGCAACTGGAGGTCGACGCTTCCCGGCGACAGCGCGTGCAGCTCGGCACCGATCAGCGCGCTGAAGGGCTGCGAGGCCAGGACGCTCCGCCCCATCGCCAGGAAGGCTTCGGCCGAGACGGATTCGGATTGACTACCGTTCATCATGCTCAGAGAAAACGCGGGGATTTCCGGGTTCTATGTCAGTTCGTCACGAAGATCATCAAGCGCTCGTCGGTAAAGCCGCCATCCTGCATCGAGCTTTTTCTTTGTTGCAGTAAGTTGGCCCAATGCCTGAGATGGAGGTAGTGCGAGCACACGATCCATATCTTCGGACAGATTATCAAGCTGTGCTTCAGCTTCTGATGCGGCATCTTGTCGGTCCTTCACTCGGGCAGTCCACGCATCCTTCTCCGCGTCGACTTTGAATGTGAATGCCAAGAGCACCAGCCCCACAACAACCGGAAGCCCGAGCAACTCAACGACTTTCTGGATCAGCGAATTGCCCTTAGCAACACCCGCGACAAAGGCATTTATCGATGTCGGTGGCGAACTTTTTTCGATGACTGGATCAACCTCAACGCCATTAATTTCGGCGACGAGCCAAAGCGCCAGCATAGAAAACATCAGCAAGCCAGCCCACGCCGTGGGTTTCCAAGGCCTGAGACGCCAGCGGTGATTGGCCTTTCCCCAAATGATCGATACAAGAAATGCGCCGAAGACCAGAGGAAGCGCTGCCTGAACGAGCGCCACGTTGATCAAAGCACCTCGAAAACGCCCGCGGCGCCCATGCCGCCGCCGATGCACATCGTGACCAGCACCTTCTTCGCGCCGCGGCGCTTGCCTTCGATGAGTGCGTGGCCCGTCAGGCGCTGGCCGCTCACGCCGTAGGGGTGGCCCACCGCGATGGCGCCGCCGTCCACGTTCAGGCGGTCGGCCGGGATGCCGAGCTTGTCGCGGCAGTAGATCACCTGCACAGCAAAGGCTTCGTTGAGCTCCCACAGGTCGATGTCGTTGACCGTGAGGCCCAGGCGCTTGAGCACCTTCGGAATCGCGAACACCGGGCCGATGCCCATCTCGTCGGGCTCACAGCCGGCCACGGCAAAGCCGAGGAAGCGGCCGAGCGGCTTCAGGCCCTTCTGCTGCGCGTACTTCTCGTCGACCACCACGCAGGCGCCGCCGCCGTCGGAAAACTGGCTGGCATTGCCGGCGGAAATGAGGCCGCCGGGCATGGCCGAGCGGATGCCGCTGATGCCTTCCTTGGTGGTGCCGGGACGGATGCCTTCGTCGTTCTCGACCGTCACTTCCTTGGTGCGCAAGCCCATCACCGGGTCGGCCACGCCGGCCAGCACGGTGATCGGGGCGATCTCGTCCTTGAAGCGGCCCGCTTCCAGCGCGGCGGTGGCCTTCTGCTGGCTGGCGGCGCCGTACTCGTCCATGGCGTCGCGGCCGATGTTGTAGCGCTTGGCGACCTGCTCGGCGGTCTGCAGCATGTTCCAGTAGATCTCGGGCTTGTGCTTCACGAGCCATGGGTCGGCCAGCATGTGTTTGTTGGCTTCGTTCTGCACGCAAGAAATGCTCTCGACGCCGCCGGCCACGTACACCTCGCCCTCGCCCGCGATGACGCGCTGGGCGGCGGTGGCGATGGTCTGCAGGCCCGAGGAGCAGAAGCGGTTGATCGTCATGCCCGAGGTGGTGACCGGGCAGCCGGCGCGCAGCGCGATCTGGCGCGCGATGTTGGAGCCGGTGGCGCCTTCGGGCGTGGCGCAACCCATGATGACGTCGTCGACCTCGGCGGCTTCGATGCCGGCGCGCGAAATGGCGTGCTGCACCGCGTGGCCGCCGAGCGTGGCGCCGTGCGTCATGTTGAAGGCACCCTTCCAGCTCTTCGCGAGCGGCGTGCGGGCGGTGGAAACGATGACGGCGCTGGTCATGGTGAGGTCCTTTGAAGATGGAAGGGAAAGAGAGCTGTCGTCATGGCGCCGGCGCAGCGTTGGTGTTGCGCAGGAGCTGGTGATAGAAGCCGATCATCTCGCCGTAGTTGGAGATGGCCAGGCGTTCGTTGTTGCCGTGGAAGCGCGCGAGGTCTTCGCCCTTCATGCGGAACGGCGAAAAGCGGTAGACGGCGTCGCTCACCAGGCTGAAGTGGCGCGAATCGGTGGCGGCGGTCATGAGGCCGGGGGCCACCACCACATCGGGAAACGACTGGCGCACCGCCTGCTGGATCGCGCGGTAGCCCGTGCTGTCTGTCGGCGACACGGGCGACGGCTCGGAGTTGCCAGGGTAGCGCTTGATCTGGATGTCGTCGTCCGCCAGCACCTTGCGCAGGTGGGCTTCCACGCTGTCGATGCTGTCGCCCGGCAGGATGCGGAAGTTGACTGCCGCCTCGGCGCGGCCGGGCAGCACGTTGTCCTTGTTGCCGGCGCGCACGATGGTCAGCGCGGTGGTCGTGCGCAGCATCGCGTTGCTGCTCGGGCTTTTTTCGAGCTGGCCGCGCACCAGCGGCTCGGTGAGCCACAGGTTCGACAGCATCACGCGGTTGACGCCGCTCATCTCGGGCGCGAGCGCGCCGAACATCCGGGCGGCCACGCCCTGGATGCCGCCGGGCATCGGGTTGGCTTCGAGCCGCGCGAGCGCCGCGCTCATGCGGCCGATGGCACTGTGCTGCGGCGGCATCGACGAATGGCCGGGGGTGGTGTCGAGCGAAAGAAAGAAGGTGCCGTAGCCCTTCTCGGCCAGGCCGATGAGCGCGGCCGGCTTCGAAAGTCCGGGCAGCACGCCGTCGAGGATCAAGAGGCCTTCGTCGAGCACCCAGTCGAGGCGCACGTTGCGCGACTTGAGCAGTTCGGCGATGGGCAGCGCACCGCGCAGGCCGCTCACTTCTTCGTCGTCGCCCATCACGAGGTAGACGGTCTGCCTCGGCTGGAAGCCGCTGCCGATCAGCAGCTCGATGGCCTCCATCTGTGCGAACAGGTTGCTCTTGTTGTCGAGCGTGCCGCGGCCCCAGACGAAGCCGTCCTTGATCTCGCCCGCGAAGGGGTCGACGGTCCAGGCCTTCTCTGTGCCCGGCGCGATGGGCACCATGTCCTGGTGCGCCATCAGCGCGATGGGCTTGGCCGACGGGTCGGTGCCAGCCCAGGTGTAGAGCAGCGCCTTGTTGCCGACCACTTCCTTCTTGAGGGTGGCGTGCACCTTGGGAAACTGCTGTTCGAGGTAAGCGTGCAGTTTGTCGAACTCGGCCGCGTTGGCGGCCGGGTCGTCCATGGCCGACACCGTGCGGAACGTGATCGCCGTGGACAGCCGCTTCGCGGCCGCCTGCAGGTCGATGTCCAGCTTGGCTGCGGGCGCCACCGCCAGCTGCTGCGATGGCATGGTCCAGGTCTTGACCGCCACGGCCGCCACCAGTGCCAGGAGCACCAGCAGCAGCCCGAGGAAGATGCGTTTCAACATGGGCGGTCGGTGTTGTCCCGTCGCGATCAGCTGAACTGCTTGCCTTCGGCCACCAGCTTCTGGATCAGCGGCGCCGGCTGCCAGAACGCGCCGTCGTCGCGCGGGTTCTTGGCAAAGCGCTTCATCGTCTCGGCCACGTTGTACAGGCCGACCTGCGATGCGTAGTGCATCGGGCCGCCGCGCCAGATCGGGAAGCCGTAGCCGGTGAGATACACCATGTCGATGTCGCCCGACTTCGAGGCAATGCCGTCCTCGAGGATGTGCGCGCCTTCGTTGACGAGCGAATACACCAGGCGCTGCACGATTTCTTCATCGGAAATCTTGCGCGGCGTGATGCCCAGTTCCTTGCGGTGGTCCTCGATCATCTTGTTGACGAGCTCCGACGGAATCGCATCGCGCTTGCCGGCCTGGTAGTCGTACCACCCCGCCCCGGTCTTCTGGCCGAAGCGGCCCAGCTCGCAGAGCTTGTCTGCCGTGCGGCTGTACTTCATGTCGGCGCGCTCGGTGGCGCGGCGCTTGCGAATTGCCCAGCCGATGTCGTTGCCGGCCAGGTCGCCCATGCGGAACGGACCCATGGCAAAGCCGAACTTCTCGACCGCCTTGTCGACCTGCTGCGGCGTGGCGCCTTCGTCCAGCAGAAAGCCGGCCTGGCGCGAGTACTGCTCGATCATGCGGTTGCCGATGAAGCCGTCGCACACGCCCGAGACCACGGCCGTCTTCTTGATCTTCTTGCCGATGGCCATGACCGTGGCGAGCACGTCCTTGGCGGTGGCCTTGCCGCGCACCACTTCGAGCAGCTTCATCACGTTGGCCGGGCTGAAGAAGTGCATGCCGACCACGTCCTGCGGACGCTCGGTGAACGAGGCGATCTTGTCGACGTCGAGCGTCGAGGTGTTGGAAGCCAGGATCGCGCCCTTCTTGGCGACGCGATCGAGTTCCTTGAACACTTTTTCCTTCACGCCGATTTCCTCGAACACCGCTTCGATGATCAGGTCGGCGTCCTTCAGGTCGTCATAGCTCAGCGTGGTGCTCAGCAGCGCCATGCGCTGCTCGTACTTGTCCTGCTTGAGCTTGCCCTTCTTGACCTGGGCTTCGTAGTTCTTCTTGATGGTGGCAATGCCGCGGTCGAGCGCTTCCTGCTTCATCTCGAGAATCTTGACGGGGATGCCCGCGTTCAGGAAATTCATCGAGATGCCGCCGCCCATGGTGCCGGCGCCGATCACGCCGACCGACTTGATCTCGCGCCTGGGCGTGTCTTCGGCCACGTCGGGGATCTTGCTCGCGGCGCGCTCGGCCATGAACAGGTGGCGCAGCGCCAGCGATTCAGGCGTGAACATCAGCGAGGTGAAGATACGGCGCTCTTCGGCCATGCCGTCGTTGAACTTCATTTTGGTGGCGGCCTGCACGGCGTCCACGCATTGCAGCGGCGCCGGGTAGTTCTTCGACATGCCGCCGACCATGTTCTTGGCGAACTGGAAGTAGGCGTCGCCCTGCGGATGCTTGCATGGCAGGTTGCGCACCAGTGGCAGTTCGCCGTCCTTGCCCGCCACGGATTTCGCGAAGGCCACCGCCTCCTCAAGGACCGATTCAGCCGAATCAGCCAGCTTGTCGAACAGCTTCTGGCCGGGCAGCGAAGCGAGCAGTTCGCTCTTGACGGGCTCGCCGCTCACGATCATGTTGAGTGCGGTTTCGACGCCCAGCACGCGCGGCAGGCGCTGCGTGCCGCCGGCGCCGGGAATCAGGCCGAGCTTGACTTCGGGCAGCGCGATGCTGGTGCCGGGCGCCGCCACGCGGTAGTGGCAGCCGAGCGCCAGTTCGAGCCCGCCGCCCATGCACACCGAATGGATGGCCGCGACGATGGGCTTGGGAGATGCTTCGAGCGCAAGGATCACGCTCAGCAGGTTGGGCTCCTGCAGCGCCTTGGGCGTGCCGAACTCCTTGATGTCCGCGCCGCCCGAGAACGCCTTGCCGGCGCCGGTGATGACGATGGCCTTGACGGCATCATCGGCATTGGCCTTCGACAGCCCATCGGTGATGCCGATGCGGGTCGAGAAACCGAGACCGTTGACCGGGGGATTGGTCATGGTGATCACGGCGACATCGCCGAGCACTTTGTATTCAGCCGTCATGCTGCGTTCCTTGGTGTGTGAAGAAAAAGAAGAAAAAGCACGAGTGTTCTTTTTCAAGCGATTCTAGGCTTTTGTCGCGACGCAACAATGGCAGGCAGTCGCTGTCGAGACAAGCGGGATCCGGGGCGCGGCCCGGATCCCCTCGGGTATCAAACTTCCAGCCACTCCTTGCGGGTGGTGGCGTCGGCCCGCAGGCTGTCGGGCGTGCCGTCGAACACGATGCTGCCGTGCCCCATGACGAGCGCACGGTCGGAGATCTGCATCGCAATGGTCAGTTTCTGCTCGATCAGCAGCACCGAAATGCCCTTGTCCTTGAGCGTCTTCAGGTACTGCCCCACCAGCTCGACGATCTTCGGCGCGAGGCCTTCGGTCGGCTCGTCGATGATGATCAGGTCGGGGTCGCCCATGAGGGTGCGGCACAGCGTGAGCATCTGCTGCTCGCCGCCCGAGAGCACGCCGGCCTCGGTGTGCTGGCGTTCCTTCAGGCGCGGGAACATGCCGTACATGTCGTCGAACTGCCAGCGGCTCCCCTTGCCGGTGCCCTTCTGCCCCAGCAGCAGGTTCTGGTGCACCGTGAGCTTGGGAAAGATGTCGCGGTTCTCGGGCACGTAGCCGATGCCCAGGTGGGCGATTTCGTAGGCCTTCCGGCGCAGGATGTCCTGGTCTTTCCAGCGCAGCGTGCCCTCGGCGTGCACCAGGCCCATGATGGCCTTGGCGGTGGTCGAGCGGCCCGAGCCGTTGCGGCCCAGCAGCGCGACGATTTCGCCAGCGCCGACGCTGAAGGAAACGCCATGCAGCACATGGCTCTTGCCGTAGTAGGCGTGGATGTCGTGAAGCTTCAGCATGTCAGTGGTTCGCCGCGCGTTGTGTTTCGGGTGCTTTTGTTCGGGGGCGTTGTTGTTCGGGGCACGTGCACAGGCCACCGGGTACTCCCCTCCGCGAATGTCCCCCGCCTTCGGCTCCTCCTTTATTTCGCTGCGGGGAGCACCCGATGCCCTGTGCACGAGAGGCGCTGTCGTTGTGCCGCTCGATCAACCAGTGCTCTGAACGATCACGTCGATGGGGGGCTCTGCGCAGCGAAATAAAGGAGGAGGCCGCAGGCCGGGGGACATTCGCGGAGCAGAGCACGCCGTCGGCGTGAGCGCGCCCCGAACGCATGTCACGTCGATTCGAAAAGCAGAGCTTCATCAGTGCCCCGCCCCTTGTGCGTCGGCAACGGAGGAGCCGAGATACGCCTCCTGCACCCGCGCATTCGCGCGAACGGACGCGGGCGTGTCGAAGGCGATCACCTCGCCATACACCACCACCGCGATCTTGTCGGCCAGCCCGAAGACCACGCCCATGTCGTGCTCCACCGTCAGCAGCGTCTTGCCGACCGTCACGTGCTTGATGAGCGAAATGAAATGCGCCGTCTCGGTCTTGCTCATGCCCGCCGTGGGCTCGTCCAGAAGAATGACGCCGGCGCCGCCCGCGATGGTCACGCCGATCTCGAGCGCGCGCTGCTCCGCATAGGTGAGGTTCACCGCATGCACGTCGCGCTTGCGCTCGAGGCCGATCTGCTTGATGAGTTCTTCGGTGCGCGCGTTGGCATCGTCGAGGTTCGAGAGAAAGCGCAGGAAGGTGTAGCGGTAGCCCAGGCTCCACAGCACACCGCAGCGCAGATTCTCGAACACGCTGAGCTTCGGAAAGATGTTGGTGATCTGGAAGCTGCGCGACAGGCCCAGCCGGTTGATCTCGAAGGGCTTCTTGCCGTCGATGCGCTCGCCGTTCAGCAGCACTTCGCCGCTGGTGGGTACCAGCCGCCCGCTGACGAGGTTGAACAGCGTCGACTTGCCTGCCCCGTTCGGGCCGATGATGGCCACGCGCTCTCCGGCCTTCACGGCCAGGTCCACGCCGCGAATGATTTCGGTCTTGCCGAAATTCTTGCGCAGCGCCTTCAGTTCCAATGCGAATTCCGCGCTCATTTACGCCGCCTCCCGACGTTTGATTTCTGCTTCGATCTCTTCCTGCGCCTGACCCCAGACACGCACGAAGCGGCGCCGCGCCACCTCGAGCGCAACAAGGCCCACGGCCAGGATGGCGGCGGCGCCGAGCCAGCTCGCCGTGCCCGACGTATCGAGCGCCGCGCCGAAGAAGTTCAGGTTGGGCCCGAGCGCCGAATTGAGCTGGATGTGATAGATCATCTCGATGAGCGCAGCGGCGCCGACGACCACCGGCACCAATGCCACCGCCAGCGCGATGTACAGCAGCCAGAAGCGGTCGAACTTGCCGAACTTGGCGACCCGCAGGTTCATCATCACCAGGCTGGCAATGCCGCCGGGCGCGAACATCACCATGAACACGAACACCAGGCCGAAATAGAGCTGCCAGGCCTTCGAGAGCTCCGACAGCAGGATCGACGCGAACACCAGCAGCACCGCGCCGATGATCGGCCCGAAGAAGAACACCGCCCCGCCCAGGAAGGTGAACAGCAGGTAGCCGCCCGAACGGATGGCGCTCAGGCTGTCGGCCGCGTTCACGATCTCGAAGTTGATCGACGCCAGCCCGCCGCCGATGCCCGCGAAGAAGCCGGCAATGATGAAAGCGAAGTAGCGCACGCGCTGCGTGTTGTAGCCGATGAACTCCACGCGCTCCGGGTTGTCGCGCACCGCGTTCAGCATGCGGCCGAGCGGCGTGCCGGTGAAGGCATACATGAGCGCGGTGCAGACGAAGCAGTAGGCGGCGATCAGGTAATACACCTGGATCTGCGAGCCGAAGTTGAAGCCGAAGAAGGTCGGGCCGTAGACCCGGTCGGTGGTGATGCCGCCCTCGCCGCCGAAGAAGCTCGGGAACATCAGCGCCATGGAAGCCACCAACTCGCCGATGCCCATGGTGATCATCGCGAAGGTGGTGCCCGATTTCTTCGTCGTCACAAAGCCCAGCAATATGGCGAAGAACATGCCGGCCAGCCCGCCCACCAGGGGAATGGCCACCAGCGGAATCTGCAGGCCGCCCTTGGCGCCCATGTTCATCGCGTGGATGGCAAGGAAGGAGCCGAGCCCGACATACACGGCATGGCCGAAGCTCAGCATGCCGCCCTGCCCCAGCAGGATGTTGTAGCTCAGGCAGATGATGATCAGGTAGCCCATCTGCGAGAGCATGGTGAGCGCCAGGCTGCTCTTGAACACCAGCGGCGAGATGATCAGCACGAGCGCGAACAGCGACCAGATCAGGAAGCGCCCGATGTTCCAGGGCTTGAAGCGGTAATAGCTCGTAGTGGGCGTGGTTGCGGTGGTCATGGCTTCAGTCCTCCCGGGTGCCGAGCAGGCCCTTGGGCCTGAAGATGAGGATCAGCACCAGGAACAGGTACGGCAGGATCGGCGCGACCTGCGAGATCGTGAGCCTGAGCAGCTCGTAGCCGAAGGTCCGGTCGGTCACCGTGACGCCCAGCATCTGCAGGCCGCCGGCGAACGACTGGTCCATGGCCACCGCGAAGGTCTGGATGATGCCGATCAGGAGCGATGCCAGGAATGCGCCCGCCAGGGAGCCCATGCCGCCGACCACCACCACCACGAAGATGATCGAGCCGACCGAAGCCGCCATGGCGGGTTCGGTGACGTAGGTGTTGCCGCCCACCACGCCCGCAAGGCCCGCGAGCGCGGCACCGCCGCCGAACACCAGCATGAAGACGCGCGGCACGTTGTGCCCCAGCGCCTCGACCATGTCGGGATGCTTCAGCGCCGCCTGGATCACCAGGCCGATGCGCGTGCGCGTGAGCAGCAGCCACACCGAGATGAGCATCAGCACCGCCACCAGCATGATGAACGAGCGCGACTTCGGAAACTGGGTGCCGTACAGCGAGAACAGCGGCCCCTGCAGTTGCGGCGGCAGGCCGTAGGGCACGGTCGAGCGTCCCCAGGCGAGCTGCACCAGTTCGAGAATCAGGTACGAGAGCCCGAAGGTCACCAGCAGCTCGGGCACGTGGCCGAACTTGTGGACCCGGCGCAGGCTGTAGCGTTCGAAGGCGGCGCCCAGGAGGCCCACCAGCAGCGGGGCAATGAAAAGCGCGGGCCAGAAGCCGATGATGCCGGACAGCGTGTAGGCGATGTAGGCGCCGAGCATGTAGAAGCTGGCGTGCGCGAAATTGAGCACGCCCATCATGCTGAAGATCAGCGTAAGGCCAGAGCTCAGCATGAACAGCAGCAGCCCGTAGCTGACGCCGTTGAGCAGCGAGATGACGAAGAATTCGACGTTCATCGGTCTTTCGTGTGAGATAAAAAAGAAAAAAGGCCCGAGTGGTGAAGTCGGGCCTCGACCGGTCAGGCAGAGATCAGGAGGCGCCGCCGGGTCGCTTCATCTGGCAACTGGTGGGCGTGCTCGCGACATAGGCCTCGTAGTACTTGACGGGCGCCAGCGTGTAGCCGGTGTTCTCCGGGCTGTAGGGGTTCTTGGCATCGGCCTTCTGCCAGCGCGTGATCCACAGGCCCTGCTGCAGCTGATGGTCGGACTTGCGCATCTCGACGTCGCCGTTGAAGCTCTTGAACTTCATGCCTTCCATCGCAGCCGCCACCTTGACGGGCTCGGTCGACTTGGTGCGCACGAAGGCTTCGCTGAGCATGGCGTACACCGTGTAGATGTCGGTGGTGTACATGTCGTCGTTGAAACGCTTCTTGTACTCGCCCATCAGCGGCTGGACAGGGCCCGGCGCGTTGTAGTGGCTGTAGCTCACCTGGTACACCTTGCCGTCCGAAGCCGCGCCCATGGCGGTGGGCGTGCCGTTCGTCACCGCGTAGTAGGTGTAGAACTTGACGTTCAGGCCCGCGTCGTTGGCCGACTTGATGAGCAGCGCAAGGTCGGAGCCCCAGTTGCCCGTGATCACCGAATCGGCGCCCGAAGCCTTGATCTTGGCGATGTAGGGCGAGAAGTCGCGCACCTGGGCCAGCGGATGCAGGTCGTCGCCGACGATCTCGATGTCGGGGCGCTTGTCCTTGAGGTTCTGCTTGGCGAACTTGGAGACCTGCTGGCCATGCGAGTAGTTCTGGTTGATGAGGTAGACCTTCTTGATCTCCGGCTGGTCCTTCATGAAGGCGGTCAGCGCCTCCATCTTCATGGAGGTGTCGGCGTCGAGCCTGAAGTGCCAGTAGCTGCACTTGCTGTTGGTCAGGTCGGGGTCGACGGCCGCGTAGTTGATGTAGAGCACTTCCTTGCCCGGATTGCGCGCGTTGTGCTTCTCGAGCGCATCGATGATGGCCAGCGCGGGGCCGGAACCGTTGCCCTGCACGACGTAGCGTGCCCCCTGGTCCATGGCCGAGCGCAGCGCGCTGGTGGTTTCCTGCGGGCTGAGCTTGTTGTCGATGGCAATGACCTCGAACTTCACGCCGGCCGCGTTCTTCTTGTTGAACTCTTCGGCCAGGAACTGGAAGGTCTTGAGCTGGTTGGTGCCGACCGCAGCCATCAGGCCCGAGAGCGGGTCGAGCCAGGCGATCTTCACGGTTTCGCCCTTCTGGGCCAGGGCGCCGGCGGCGCTCGCTGCAAGGATGGACGCGGTAGCGATTTTCAGAGCGAACTTCACGATCTATTTCTCCTGGTCAAACCGATTCAAATGGCCGCACGAGAGTACAAGCGTTTGTGCCCCCTCCCCTCAGGGAATGCCCGTAAGGGGGTGGCCGCAAAGGCCCGTTTCTATCGCGCAGGCGACACTGCATTTCTCCAGATTGCTACCCGGCGGTAGGCAGCTGCTACCGGCGGGTAGGAAATGCGTTCACAAGGACGCTCAGGGGCGCTTCATCTGGCAGGTGGTGGGCGTGCTCGCCACATACGATTCGTAGTACTTCACGGGGACGTTCGTGTAACCGGTGTTTTCGGCGTCGTAGGGGTACTTGGCGCTGGCCTTCTCCCAGCGCGAGATGTAGAGGCCCTGCTGCAGCTGGTGGTCGGCCTTGCGCATCTCGACTTCGCCGTTGAAGCTCTTGATCTTCATGCCCTCCAGCGCCGCAGCCACCTTGACCGGATCGGTCGACCTGGTGGCGACGAAGGCAGCATCGAGCAATGCGAACGCGTGGTAGATCGAGGGCTGCGTGAGGTCGTCGTTCATCTTCTTCTTGTAGCCGGCGAGCAGCCGCTGGATCTCGCCGCCCATGTTGTAGTGGGCATAGGCCACGGTGTAGACCTTGCCCTCGGAGGTGGCGCCCATGGCCGTGGGCGTGCCGGCGCCCGGCGCGTAGTAGGTCAGGAACCTGATGTTCAGGCCCGAGTCGTTGGCCGCCTTGATAAGCAGCGACAGGTCGGAGCCCCAGTTGCCGGTAATGACGGTGTCGGCGCCCGAAGCCTTGATCTTGGCGATGTAGGGCGAGAAGTCGCGCACCTGCGCGAGCGGGTGCAGGTCATCGCCGACGATCTGGATGTCGGGGCGCTTGGCCTTCAGGTCGTCCTTTGCGAACTTCGACACCTGCACGCCGTGCGCGTAGTTCTGGCCGAGGATGTAGACCTTCTTGATGTCGGCCTGGTCCTTCATCCAGGTGGTCAGCGCCTCCATCTTCATGGAGGTGTCGGCGTCGAGGCGGAAGTGCCAGTAGCTGCACTTGCTGTTGGTCAGGTCGGGGTCGACGGCCGCGTAGTTCATGAACAGCAGTTCCTTGCCCGGATTGCGCGCGTTGTTCTTCTCGATGGCGTCGATGATCGCGAGCGCGGGGCCGGAGCCATTGCCCTGCAGGATGTAGCGCGCGCCCTGGTCCTGCGCGGAGCGCAGCGCGGCGGTGGTTTCCTGCGGGCTGAGCTTGTTGTCGAGGGCGATGATCTCGAACTTCACGCCGGAAAGATTCTTCTTGTTGAACTCTTCAGCCAGGAACTGCGTGGTCTTGAGCTGATTGGTGCCCACCGCGGCCATCAGGCCCGACAGCGGGTCGAGCCAGGCCACCTTGACGGTCTCTCCCTTTTGAGCGAAGGCGGCGGCCATGCTGACCAACATTGCACCGGCAGCTACTGACTTGATGGCGAATCGCATGAAGAGTCTCCTGATTGAAAGGCGGAGTGAGGCGGGATGCCAGCGTACAAGCGGCCCTTTTTTCGCCGCACAGGGAATGCCCGGAAGGAAGCCCGCCGGAGCGGCCTTGCTATCGCATGCGCGACAGCCGGCGGGCCTAGGCGCATCGTCAGAGCGTCGGAAGCTTGTAGTCCTTGAGCAGTTCGCGCAGCCTGGTCTTGAGGATCTTTCCGGTGGCGCCGATCGGAATCGCTTCGACAAACACCACGTCGTCGGGAATCTGCCACTTGGCGGTCTTGCCCTCGTAGAACTTCAGCAGCTCCTCGCGCGCGACTTCCGCGCCGGGCTTCTTCACCACCGCGATGATCGGCCGCTCGTCCCACTTGGGGTGGTACACGCCGATGCAGGCGGCCATGGCGACGGCCGGGTGCGCGACGGCGATGTTCTCGATCTCGATCGAGCTGATCCACTCGCCGCCGGACTTGATCACGTCCTTGCTGCGGTCGGTGATCTGAAGATAGCCCTCGGCGTCGATGGTGGCGACGTCGCCGGTGGGGAACCAGCCGCGGCCCTGCGCGTCGGGAATGAGCGGATCGCCGCCCTCGCCCTTGAAGTATTCCTTCACGATCCACGGGCCCTTCACCAGCAGGTCGCCGTAGGCCTTGCCGTCCCAGGGCAGTTCCTTGCCGTCGCCGTCGACGATCTTCATGTCCACGCCGAAGATGGCGCGGCCCTGCTTCATGCGGATCTGCAATTGCGCATCGGGCGGGAGCGACAGGTGCTTGTTCTTGAGCGTGCACAGCGTGCCCAGCGGGCTCATCTCGGTCATGCCCCAGGCATGCAGCACCTCGACGCCGTAGTTCTCCTGGAACGCCCTGATCATGGCCGGCGGGCAGGCCGAGCCGCCGATCACGGTGCGGTTCAGCTTGCTGAACTTCAGGCCGTTGGCCTGCATGTGGCCGAGCATCATCTGCCACACCGTGGGCACGCCGGCCGCGAAGGTGACGCCTTCGGAATCGATCAGCTCGTACACCGACTTGCCGTCGAGCGCCGGACCGGGGAACACGAGCTTGCAGCCCACCAGCGCGGCCGAGTACGGAATGCCCCAGGCGTTGACGTGGAACATCGGCACCACCGGCAGCACCGAGTCGCGCGCCGACAGCCGCATGACGTCGGGCAAGGCCGCGGCGTAGGCATGCAGCATGGTCGAGCGGTGGCTGTAGAGCGCGGCCTTCGGGTTGCCCGTGGTGCCGCTCGTGTAGCACATGCTCGAGGCCGAGTTCTCGTCGAAGCTGGGCCAGTCGTAGTCGGTGGGCTGCCCGCCGATCCAGCCTTCGTAGCTCACGAGGTTGGGCACGCCGCTGTCGGCCGGCAGCTTGTCGGCGTCGCAGAGCGCGATCCATTTGCGGATCATGGGGCACCTGGCGTGCACCGCCTGCACCAGCGGCAGGAAGCTCAGGTCGAAGCACAGAATCTGGTCTTCGGCATGGTTGGCGATCCATGCGATCTGGTCGGGGTGCAGGCGCGGATTGACGGTATGCAGCACGCGGCCGCTGCCGCTCACACCGTAGTACAGCTCCAGGTGCCTGTAGCCGTTCCACGCCAGCGTGGCGATGCGGTCGCTGAACAGCAGCTGCTCGCCGTCCAGCGCGTTGGCCACCTGCCGGGCGCGCGATGCGATGCCGCTCCAAGTCGTGCGGTGGATGTCGCCCTCGACCCGGCGCGAGACGATCTCGCCGTCGCCGTTGTGGCGCTCGGCGAACTCGATCAGCGACGAGATCAAAAGCGGTTGGTCTTGCATCAAACCCAGCATCTACGGACTCCTGTGTGACAAATATTTCTTGAAACTTGCGGACAACGAATTCACGCAAGCTTCGGCCACTTCCACAATGACACAAACCCGCACTGCCGGATTGAACGCAGCGGCTCACTGGTGCACCTGATCAAGGCATGGCCTGCACCGGCGTGACCACGGCCGCCGAGGGCGTGGCGTCGAGCCGCAGCTGCGACGGCCATGTCGCCCAGGTCGCACCGAGTTCGGGCGTGTTCGGGTCGCCCTTGCGCATGAAGGCGCCGACGCTGGCCATGATGGCGTTGGAGAGGGCGAGCCGGCCCGGCTGGTTGGCCTTGCCGCCCATCACGTTGCTGAGCAGCGAGCCGCCGAAGTTGCCGAACACGAACGGCAGGTCGAAGGCGTGCGAGGCCCCGTACACGTCGTTCCACGGCGAGGGCTCCTGCGCCCAGTCGAGGCGGTAGTGCCAAATGTTCGGCTGGCGCGTCTTCATGGTGTTGAGCAGGTTGTCGCGGTTGGCCTCGAAGAGCCCCTTCGTGATGACGGCGGTGGCCGCGTTGTAGCCCGTGCCGGGCGTGTCTACCGGAAGGTAGAACGGATCGATGATGTCGCTCACCGTGAGCGTGCGCGGCGCATCTGGGTCGAAGTTGAACATCATCGAGAAGCGTTGGGCATCGGTGACGATCCAGCCCGGCTTCGGGAAGCCGATGGTTCCCAGCAGCGACGCGAAGAGCTTGCCCTCGTCGCGCGTGTTGCCCGCGAGCATCGGCACCTTGACGTAGTTGTCGGCGGCGATCGCGCCGATCGGATCGACAGGCAGCACCGTGCCGTCGGGAATGGGCGCAACGCTGCCCAGGCCATTGGCGACCACCGTAGCCAGCATCGCGCCACCCTCCTGGGCGCGCAGGTACTCTGCGATCTGCGCCGGCGTGCGCGTGCCGATGTAGGCCTTGGCGGCGGCCGCGTCGGTGGCGGTGCCATCGGCGACGAGCAGCTTCTCGAGGATCGACTGGCCCTGCGCGAGCGAGACGGATGCCGGGACCAGCGTAGGCAGCGTCCCCGGCGGCAGGTTGCTCGCGAGCGAAATCCCGCCGCTCATCTCGAAGGCCTTGTGGAACAGGCCCTTGGCCATCGGCGAGGTCATCACCGCCAGCAGGTTGGTGGCGCCGGCCGATTCGCCCGATAGCGTGACGTTGCCCGGATCGCCGCCAAAACTCGCGACGTTGTTCTTGATGAAGCGCAGCGCCGCCATGTTGTCGAGCAGCGCGAAGTTGCCCGAGTCGTCGCCCGCGGTGCCGCCCGGGCGCAGCTGCGGCATGTTCAGGAATCCCAGGATGCCCAGGCGGTAGCTGGCGGTGATGACCACCGCGTTGGCGGCCTTCGCCAGCCGGGCGCCGTCGTAGAGCGGATCGGCCGTGTAGCCCGAAATATTGCTGCCGCCGTGCACGAACAGCAGCACCGGCAGCTTCTGCTCGTCCGTGGCGGGCCGCCAGATGTTGACGAACAGGCAGTCCTCGCTGCCGACCGGCTTGCCCAGCATGGCACCGATGGTGGCGTCGTAAGTGTTGTTGGCGCCGGGGCTGAAGAGGCGGCCGATCTGCAGGCAGGCCTTGCCGAACTTCGCGGCCGGGCGGATGCCGCTCCAGGCCTCGGGTTCCACCGGCGCACGCCAGCGCAGCGCGCCGACCGGCGGCTGCGCGAAAGGAACGCCCTTCCAGAACCAGGTGCCCGAGTTGGCACTGTCGTCCACGCCCTCGACCTTGCCGGCGGTGGTCTGGCGCACCATGGGACCGTCGGCGGCCGGCGGCGGCGCCGCAGCCGGCGTGACCGGCAGGAACGAGAACGATGAGCCCGAGGAGCCGCCGCCGCAGGCCGCGAGGGCCAGGCAGGCCGCCGCGGCCAGTGCCCGCGCCGCCGCCGCGATGAGCGTTTCCGCCGTACCCTGGTTTTCTGGCCGGGCGCGTACCGCTGCTGTCAGTGCCGTATTCATTTTTTGTCTCCACACCGGGTTAATCGGAATTCCTGCCTGCGCGTCCGGTGGCCATACTCCGGCCCGCCGAACCCATGAAAATTCTAGGAACGCACGCCGTTTCCCCCGCTATCGCAAGCGCGCCAAATCAATGACTTCAGGAGCCTCCATGCCGCATGCCCAGCGCCGGCCGCAACGCCGGTCCGGCTGCGCGCAGCAGCCCGAGCTGCGGACCAGTTCGGCCGCCTGGCTCGAAGGCGTGCTCTCGATGTTCGATGCCGAGGGGCTCGACGTGCCTTCGCTGCTGCGCGATGCAGGCTTCGATCCCGACTCGCTGCACCGGCAGAACGCGCGCGTGCCGGTCGACGAGATCTCGGTGCTCTGGCAACTCGCGGTGGCGCGCGCCGGCAAGCCCACGCTGGGCCTCGCCCGCGACCTTGCCGCCACTCACAGCAAGCTGGGCACGGTCGGCCACGCCATGGCCTGCAGTGCGGACCTGGGCTCGGCGCTTACCCGGCTCACGCGCTACATGGCGGTGATCTCGGACGCGACCGCTTTCTCGCTGCAGCCCGAGGCGCGCGGCTGCTGGATGGTGATGGTGCACACCGGCGGCAGCCTCCCGATTCCGCGCCAGCGCGTCGAATACGCCCTGCTGACCGTCTTCATGCAGTGCCAGTGGCTCACGCGGCGCGAGCTGCAGCCGCTGGCCCTGGAATTCGTCTATCCGCCGCCGGCCGACGACCGGCTGCACCGCGAGGCCTTCGGCTGCGCAATCCGCTACAACGCGCCGGCCAACCGCCTGCTGCTGTCGGCGGCCGACATGGCCATGCCGCTGCCCACCCATCACCCGGCGCTCGGCGAAATGCAGGAACACCTGCTGGACGACCAGCTGAACCTGCTGGGCCAGACCACCACCAGCACCCTGGTGTGCGCCGAAATCGCGCGGCGGCTGCTGCAAGGCGAGCCGCGCCGGCAGGACGTGGCCGCCGGCCTCGGCCTCGCGGAGCGCACGCTGCAACGGCGGCTGCAGGAGGAATCGGTGTCGTTCCAGTCGCTGCTCGACCGCACCCGCCGCGAACTGGCGCAGCAGTACCTGGCGGAAGACCGGCACACGCTCACCGACGTGGCCGACATGCTCGGCTTCGTCGACAGCAGCAACTTCTTCCGGGCCTGCAAGCGCTGGTTCGGGTTGCCGCCGGCCCAATACCGGGCACGGATCTGGGACACGCCGACGCTCGCCCACTGAACGGGGTCGATTGCCCGATGGCCCGCGCTGCAAGGGGTCTCGCGCTGTGCCGGACAATCCGGGCATGAGCTTGCTTGCTGAAGACACGGCCGTCGCGGACCTGGGATTGCGCTGGAAACTCGGTTTCCCGACGCTGGGCCCCGCCTTTCTCACCGAACTGCGGCCGACGCCGCTGCCCGATCCCTACTGGGTGGGCCACAGCGAGGCGGCGGCCCGCATGCTCGGTTTGCCGGCCGATTGGCGGCAATCGGACAGCACGCTGTCGGCTCTGACAGGCAACCTGCCAGTGGCCGGCACGCAGCCCTTCGCCACCGTGTACAGCGGCCACCAGTTCGGCGTCTGGGCCGGCCAGCTCGGCGACGGCCGCGCGATCATGCTCGGCGAAACCGAGGGCGGCCTCGAAGTGCAGCTCAAGGGAGCGGGCCGCACGCCCTACTCGCGCGGCGCCGACGGCCGCGCCGTGCTGCGCTCCAGCATCCGCGAATTCCTCTGCAGCGAGGCCATGCACGGCCTCGGCATTCCGACCACCCGCGCGCTCTGCGTGACAGGTTCCGACGCCCGCGTGTACCGCGAAGTGCCCGAAACCGCCGCCGTCGTGACCCGTGTGGCGCCCAGCTTCATCCGCTTCGGCCACTTCGAGCACTTTGCCGCCAACCAGCGCGATGCCGAACTGCGCGCGCTGGCCGATTACGTCATCGACCGCCACTACCCGGCCTGCCGCACCACCGGGCGCTTCAACGGCAATGCCTACGCGGCCTTCCTCGAAGCCGTGAGCGAGCGCACCGCCGCCCTGCTCGCGCAGTGGCAGGCCGTGGGCTTCTGCCATG
Organism: Variovorax paradoxus; assembly: GCF_018614875.1. GTDB lineage: Bacteria > Pseudomonadota > Gammaproteobacteria > Burkholderiales > Burkholderiaceae_C > Variovorax > Variovorax paradoxus_I. The sequence continues at coordinate 102,565 of NZ_JAGGNW010000011.1, forward strand.
GGGTCATGAACACCGACAACATGAGCATCCTCGGGCTCACCATCGACTACGGGCCGTTCCAGTTCCTGGATGGTTTCGATCCGCGCCACATCTGCAACCACAGCGACGCCAGCGGCCGCTATGCCTTCAACCAGCAGCCCAACGTGGCCTACTGGAACCTGTTCTGCCTGGCGCAGGCGCTGCTGCCGCTGATCGGCGACCAGGAAATTGCGGTGGCGGCGCTGGAGTCCTACAAGACCGTGTTCCCGAGCGAGTTCGAGGGCCGCATGCGCGCCAAGCTCGGGCTCGCGGACGCGGCCGAAGGCGATCGCGCGCTGATCGAAGGCGTGCTGAAGCTGCTGGTCGCCGAAAAGGTCGACTACACGATCTTCTGGCGCCGCCTTTCGCAGCACATGGCCGACGGCAATGCCGAGCCGGTGGGCGACCTGTTCCTGGACCGGGCGGGCTTCGATGCCTGGCTGCTATCCTTTTCGCAGCGGCATGCACAGGCGCCACGCTCGGACGCCGCCGATTCGATGTTCAAATCCAATCCGAAGTACGTGTTGAGGAACCACCTGGGGCAGCAAGCCATCGAAGCGGCAAGCCAGAAGGACTTCTCGGCTGTGGCAACCTTGTTGGCTCTGCTCGAAACCCCATTTGAAGAACATCCCGGCGCCGATGCCTATGCCGGCTTCCCGCCCGACTGGGCCACCACGATCGAAATCAGCTGCTCATCATGACCACCCCCGCAGAGAAAACCGACGCCGAATGGAAAGCCCTGCTCGCCCAAAAGGGCGCCGAGCCCGCGGCCTTCGAGGTCACGCGCCACGCGGCCACCGAACGGCCCTTCACCGGCAAGTACGAGGCGCATTGGGATGACGGCACCTACCACTGCATCTGCTGCGGCGCCAAGCTGTTCGAATCGGGCACCAAGTTCGACGCGGGCTGCGGCTGGCCCAGCTTCTCGGAAGAAGCCGTGCCGGGCGCCATCAGGAACATCGTCGACCGTTCGCACGGCATGGTGCGCACCGAAAACGTCTGCGCCAATTGCGGCGCCCATCTGGGCCACGTGTTTCCCGACGGCCCCACCGAAACCGGCCTGCGCTACTGCATGAACTCGGCCTCGCTCGACTTCAAGAAAAAATGAAACTGATCCTCGATTTCTTTCCGATCCTGCTGTTCTTCGGCGCCTACAAGCTGGCCGACATCTACACCGCCACCGGCGTGCTGATGGCCGCCACCGTGCTGCAGATGGGCATCATCTACGCGCTGGACCGCAAGCTGCAGGCCATGCAGAAGGCCACGCTGGTGCTGATCCTGCTGTTCGGCACGCTCACGCTGGTGCTGCATGACGACCGCTTCATCAAGTGGAAGCCCACGGTGCTCTACGGCGCGATGGCCATTGCGCTGGCGGTGGCGCTCTGGGCGCTGAAGAAGAACTTCCTCAAGATGCTGCTGGGCTCGCAGCTCCAGCTGCCGGACCGCATCTGGGGCCGCCTCAACGTGGCGTGGATCGGCTATTGCCTCTTCATGGCGGCCATCAACGGCTACGTGGCGGCGTACTTCACCACCGAGGCATGGGTCAACTTCAAGCTCTGGGGCTATGTGTTTCCCATCGTGTTCCTGGTGGCGCAGGGCCTCTACATCTCGCCGCACCTCAAGGGCGACGACACGCCCGCATCATGAGCGCAGCCGTAAGCCACCCCCTGCCGACCGCGCGCGACCTCGAAGCGGCACTGCGCGAAGCGCTCCAGCCCACCACGCTCGAGGTGATCGACGAGAGCGGCGCCCACGCGGGCCACGCCGGTGCCAACGCCGAGGGCCGCGGCACGCATTTCCGGGTTCGCATCGCTTCCCCGCGCTTCGACGGGAAGCCCCGCGTGGCGCGCCATCGCCTTGTGTATGATGCCCTCCAGGTTTTTATCGCACAGGGTCTGCACGCCATCGCCATCGAGGTGCTCTGAGTCGTTCGATTGCCGGCACGCCGCCGACCAGCCGACACGGCCGCGGCGGCCCGCCCCCGATTTCTTCTCGTTCCTCCTCTCTTCCGCTTTCTTTCCCGCGCTTTTTCCTACACGCGCATTTCCCCTCCAGCCTGATATTCATTTCATGAAAAAACAACTCTTGCAGGCCGTTGCGGCCGCAGCGCTGCTCGGTGCGATTCCTCTGGCGGCCGTGGCGCAGAACGCAGCCATCGTCAACGGCAAGCCCGTACCCAAGGCGCGCATGGACGTGCTGGCCCAGCAGCTGGCGGCAGCCGGCCGGCCGGTCACGCCGGAGATGCAGGGCCAGCTGCGCGAGGAAATCGTCGCACGCGAAGTGTTCATGCAGGAAGCGCAGAAGCAGGGCCTCGACGCCACCGACGACTACAAGAACCAGCTCGAACTCGCCCGCCAGGCCATCCTGATCCGCGCCCTGTTCGAGAACTACCGCAAGACCAGCCCGGTCTCGGACGCCGACGTCAAGGCCGAGTACGACAAGTTCGTGGCGGCCAACGGCGGCAAGGAATACAAGGCGCGCCACATCCTGGTCGAGACCGAAGACCAGGCCAAGAAGATCATGGCCGACCTGAAGAAGGGCGCCAAGTTCGAGGACATCGCCAAGAAGCAGAGCAAGGACCCGGGATCGGGCGCCAATGGCGGCGACCTCGACTGGGCCAACCCCGCGAGCTTCGTGCCCGAGTTCTCGGAAGCAATGATCAAGCTCAAGAAGGGCGAAACCACGCCGGCACCGATCAAGACGCAGTTCGGCTACCACATCATCCGCGTCGACGACATCCGCCAGGCGCAACTGCCGAAGCTGGAAGAAGTGCAGCCGCAGATCACGCAGCAGCTGCAGCAGCAGCGCCTGCAGAAGTACCAGGAAGAACTGCGCGCGAAGGCCAAGGTCGAGTAAGACCCGGGCTTTTCAGCTCAAACGAAAAAGCGGCCCGCGGGCCGCTTTTTCATTGCCTGCAGCGCGGGCTTCGTGCGTCGATCAGCCGACCCACTTGCGCGCGTTGCGCCAGATATGCATCCAGGGACTCAACTCGCTGCGGTCGCCGGGCGTCCAGCTCATCTGGATGTTCCGGAACACCCGCTCCGGGTGCGGCATCACCGCGGTGAAGCGGCCGTCCGGCGTGGTCACCGAGGTCAGGCCGCCCGCGCTGCCGTTCGGGTTGAACGGGTACTGCTCCGTCGGGTTGCCGTGGTTGTCCACGAAGCGCATCGCCGCGATGGCCTTGGCTGCGTCGCCGCGGTGCTTGAAGTTGGCATAGCCCTCGCCGTGCGCCACGGCGATCGGCAGGCGGCTGCCGGCCATGCCCGCAAAGAAGAGGCTCGGCGATTCGAGCACCTCGACCATCGACAGCCGCGCCTCGAAGCGTTCGCTCTGGTTGGTGGTGAAGCGCGGCCAGGCCTCGGCGCCCGGAATGATGTCGGCCAGCTCGGCGAACATCTGGCAGCCGTTGCACACGCCCAGGCCGAAGGTGTCTTCACGGCCGAAGAAGGCCTTGAACTGCTCGGCCAGCTTCGGGTTGAAGGTGATGCTGCGCGCCCAGCCGATGCCGGCGCCCAGCGTGTCGCCGTAGCTGAAGCCACCACAGGCGACCACGCCCTTGAAGTCGGCGAGGTCCGCCCTGCCCGTCTGCAGGTCGGTCATGTGGACGTCGAAGGCCTCGAAACCGGCCTCGGTGAAAGCGTAGGCCATCTCGACATGCGAATTGACGCCCTGCTCGCGCAGGATGGCGACCTTGGGCCGCGATTGGAGGATCGCGGGGGCGTCGAGGCCGCCGCCCTCACCCCTGCCCTCTCCCAGAGGGAGAGGGAGGAAGACATGCATGCCGGGATCGGCCGGCTCGCCGGCCGCGGCGTGCTCGGCATCGGCGCAAGCGGGGTTGTCGCGCTCGCGGGCGATCTTCCAGCTGACCGAATCCCACACCTGGTGCAGGTCGTGCAGGCTCGCGCTGAACACCGACTTGGCATCGCGCCAGACTTCGAGCTTGCCCTTGCCCGCGTCCATGGTGGAACTGGCCGGGCGCGTCTTGCCGACGAAGTGGCTGTGCGCGCTGAGGCCGTGGGTGCGCAGCACCTGCATCACGTCGTTGCGCTCTGCCGTGCGCACCTGCAGCACCATGCCGAGCTCTTCGTTGAACAGCGCCTTGAGCGTGAGCTCCTCGCGCCGCGCGCTGACCTGCTGCGCCCAGTTCTTGGCGTCGCCGGTTTCCATGCGGCTGTCGGAAATGCCGTCGCCTTCGGTGACCAGCATGTCGACGTTCAGTGCCACGCCGACGTGGCCGGCAAAGGCCATTTCGCAGGCAGTGGCGAACAGGCCGCCGTCGCTGCGGTCGTGCATGGCCAGGATCTTGCCGTCGGCGCGCAATGCGTTCACGGCGTTCACCAGCGCGACAAGTTGCGCCGGGTCGTCCAGGTCGGGCACCTTGTCGCCGCTCTGGTTCAGTGTCTGCGCCAGGATGCTGCCGGCCATGCGGTGCTGCCCGCGGCCCAGGTCGATCAGCACCAGCGTGGTGTCGGCTTCTTCCGCCTCGAGCTGCGGCGTGAGCGTGCCGCGCACGTCGGCCAGCGTGGCGAAGGCGGTCACGATCAGGCTCACGGGCGAGGTGACCTTCCTGGCTTCAGCGCCATCCTTCCACTGCGTGCGCATCGACAGCGAATCCTTGCCGACCGGAATCGACACGCCCAGGGCCGGGCACAGCTCCAGGCCCACGGCCTTGACGGTCTCGTACAGCGCGGCGTCTTCGCCGGGCTCGCCGCAAGCCGCCATCCAGTTGGCGGACAGCTTGACGCGCGAGAGTTCGATCGGCGCGGCCAGCAGGTTGGTGATGGCTTCGGCCACGGCCATGCGGCCCGAGGCCGGCGCGTCGAGCGCGGCCAGCGGCGTGCGCTCGCCCATGCTCATCGCCTCGCCGGCAAAGCCCTTGTAGTCGGCCAGCGTCACGGCGCAGTCGGCCACGGGCACCTGCCACGGGCCCACCATCTGGTCGCGGTGGCTCAGCCCGCCCACGGTGCGGTCGCCGATGGTGATCAGGAAGCGCTTGGACGCCACGGTCGGGTGCGCGAGCACGTCGATCGCAGCCTTCTGAAGATCGACGCCGGTCAGGTCGAGTGGCTTGAAGCTGCGGGCGACGGACTTCACGTCGCGGTGCATCTTGGGCGGCTTGCCGAGCAGCACGTCCATCGGCATGTCGACGGGCTGCACGGCCGCGCCTTCGTCGGCCACCAGCAGCTGGCGTTCTTCGGTCGCCACGCCGACCACCGAGAACGGGCAGCGCTCGCGCTCGCAGAAGGCCTTGAACTGGTCGAGCGATTCCGGCGCGATGGCCAGCACGTAGCGCTCCTGGCTTTCGTTGCACCAGATTTCCTTCGGCGCCATGCCGGACTCTTCGAGCGGCACCGCGCGCAGGTCGAAGCGCGCGCCGCGGCCGGCGTCGTTGGTCAGTTCGGGGAAGGCGTTGCTCAGGCCGCCCGCGCCCACGTCGTGGATGGCGAGGATCGGGTTGGACGCGCCCTGCTGCCAGCAGTGGTTGATGACCTCCTGCGCACGGCGTTCGATCTCAGGGTTGCCGCGCTGCACCGAGTCGAAGTCGAGTTCGGCCGCGTTGGCGCCGGTAGCCATCGAGCTCGCAGCGCTGCCGCCCATGCCGATGCGCATGCCGGGGCCGCCGAGCTGGATCAAGAGCGAGCCGGCCGGAAAAAGGATCTTCTTGGTCTGCGTGGCGTCGATGCTGCCGAGACCGCCCGCGATCATGATGGGCTTGTGGTAGCCGCGCTGCACCGTGTCGACGTCGCTTGCCACGGTCTGCTCGTATTCGCGGAAATAGCCCAGCAGGTTGGGACGGCCGAATTCGTTGTTGAACGCGGCGCCGCCCAGCGGACCCTCGGTCATGATCTGCAGCGGGCTGGCGATGTGCTCGGGCTTGCCGTAGTGGCCGTCTTCGGGCCAGAGCTTCGATACGGTGAATCCCGTCAGGCCGGCCTTGGGCCTGGAGCCGCGGCCGGTGGCGCCTTCGTCGCGGATCTCGCCGCCCGCGCCGGTCGAGGCGCCGGGGAATGGCGAAATCGCTGTCGGGTGGTTGTGCGTCTCGACCTTCATCAGCACATGGCTCAGCGCGCTATCTTTTTGATAGCTCTGCGAGCCCGAAGCCGGAATGAAGCGCTCGACGGTGCTGCCCTCCATCACCGAGGCGTTGTCCGCATAGGCGATCACCGTGTGCTGCGGGTTCTGCTTCTCGGTGTGGCGGATCATCGAGAACAGGCTTTGCGGCTGCGCCTTGCCATCGATGGCGAAAGTGGCGTTGAAGATCTTGTGGCGGCAGTGCTCGCTGTTGGCCTGCGCGAACATCATCAGTTCGACGTCGCTCGGGTTGCGCCCGAGCCGGGTGAAGGCTTCGACCAGGTAGTCGATCTCGTCCTCGGCCAGCGCCAGGCCGAAGCCTGTGTTGGCCGCCACCAGCGCGGCGCGGCCGCCGCCCTGCACGTCGACCTGCGCCATCGGCTGGGCCGGCAGCTCGCTGAACAGGCTGGCCGCCTGTTCCACGGTGGCCAGCACCGATTCGGTCATGCGGTCGTGCAGCGGGCCGGCCACGGCCGCCAGCAGGTCGCCCTCGAGCACGGGGGCCTTGCCGAGCAGCGGTGCCTTGAGCTTCAGGTGGTATTGCGTGACCCGCTCGACCCGGCGCAGCGCCAGGCCGCAGTTGTGGGCGATGTCGGTGGCCTTGGAGGCCCAGGGCGACACGGTGCCAAGGCGGGGCGTGACGACCACCGAAGTGCCCACCTTGGCCGGGACCTCGAAGGGCTCGCCGTACGCCAGCAACGCCGCGAAGCGCTCGCGGCCGGCTGCATCCAGTGCCGCATCGGTGACCACCAGGTGCACGAAACGGGCACTGATGCCCTCGATGCGCGGCTCGATCGCCTGCAGCTTCGGCAGCAGCTGCCGCGCGCGGAAATCGCTGAGTGCGCTGCCGCCCTCGAAAAGGGTTACGACGGGAAGGGCTTGAGGTGCGGGCTGCGTCACGGTCGAATGGGCCTGGGGCCGCGTTGGGAATCAAGAAATCTGGGCGGATGGCCGCTGACTGGGGCCATCCGCGTTAACCCGGAATTTTAGGCCATCGCCGGGCCGCGCCAAGCTGGCCGCCCCCTCGGGGGGCAGCGGGGACACGGAGTGCCCCGCGTCGGGGGCAGGTTCATCTGGTGAATGGGATAATTCCGGGATGAGCATTACCTACAAAGACGCGGCAGGCATCGAAGCCATGCGCGTCGCCTGCCGCCTGGCTTCCGAGGTGCTGGACTACCTCACGCCCCTCATCAAGCCCGGCATCACGACCAACGACGTGGACCGGCTGGCCGCCGAGTACATGGTCAAGCAGGGCACCACCTCGGCCACCGTTGGCTACATGGGCGCCAGCAGCGTGCCTTTTCCGAAGTCGCTCTGCACCTCGGTGAACCACGTGGTCTGCCACGGCATTCCCAATGACAAGCCCTTGAAGAAGGGCGACATCATGAACGTCGACGTGACCGTCATCAAGGATGGCTGGTTCGGCGACAACAGCCGCATGTACGTGATCGGCGACGCCTCGATCGCCGCCAAGCGCCTGTGCCAAATCACTTTCGAAGCCATGTGGCACGGCATCCTGCAGGTGCGCCCCGGCGCGCACCTGGGCGACGTGGGCCATGCGATCCAGAAATTCGCCGAAGGCCAGGGCTTTTCGGTGGTGCGCGAGTTCTGCGGCCACGGCGTGGGCCAGCGCTTCCATGAAGAGCCGCAGGTGCTGCACTACGGCCGCCCGGGCACGATGGAAGAGCTCAAGCCCGGCATGATCTTCACCATCGAGCCGATGATCAACGCCGGCAAGCGCGATGTGAAGGAAGACTTCAAGGGCGGCCAGTACGACGGCTGGACCATCGTCACGCGCGACCATTCGCTGTCGGCGCAGTGGGAGCACACGGTGCTGGTCACCGAAACGGGCTACGAGGTGCTCACGCTGTCGGAAGGCAGCCCACCCCTGCCCTCGTTCGTCGCTTCCACGAAAACGTGAGCCGCGCGAGCGGCGCACGGCCCGGGACAAAACCGTGATCGAACCCGCCAAGATCGATGTCGCCATGCTGCGCGAAGCCTATCGCGCCAAGAAGCTGGCGCTGTTCGACACCTTGCGCTTTGCGCGCGCGCCCACGCGCAGCGTGCACACGGTGCTGCGGCAGCTGTCGGCCCTGGCCGACCAGACGTTGTCCGCGCTCTGGCGAGAATCCGATTTCGGCGACTCGCTCGCGCTGGTGGCCGTGGGCGGCTTCGGCCGCGGCGAGCTGTTTCCGTATTCCGACGTCGACGTGCTGCTGCTGCTGCCGCCCGAGGGCCAGGCCGGCGGGGTCGATCCGGCCCGCATCGAGGCCTTCATCGGCCACTGCTGGGATGCGGGACTTGAAATCGGCTCCAGCGTGCGCACCGTCGACGAGTGCCTGGCCGAAGCCGAGAAGGACGTCACGGTCCAGACCTCGCTGCTCGAATCCCGCTTGATCACGGGCGACAAGAAGCTCTTCGTGGCGTTCCGCGGGCGCTTCGCACGGGCCATCGATCCGCAGGCCTTCTTCGTGGCCAAGTCGCAGGAAATGCGGCACCGCCACCAGAAATTCGACAACACGCCCTATGCGCTCGAGCCCAACTGCAAGGAATCGCCGGGCGGCCTGCGCGACCTGCAGACCATCCTCTGGATGACCAAGGCCGCCGGCTTCGGTAGCCGTTGGGACGACCTTGCCAAGAACGGCCTCGCCACCTCCTTCGAAGCCCAGCAGATCAAGCGCAACGAAGCGCTGCTCTCGCTGATCCGCGCGCGCCTGCACGTGATTGCCAACCGGCGCGAAGACCGCCTGGTGTTCGACCTGCAGACAGCGGTGGCGGCAAGCTTCGGCTACGAAGGCGAATCGCAGCGCAAGTCGAGCGAGGCGCTGATGCGGCGCTACTACTGGGCGGCCAAGGCGGTTTCGCAGCTCAACCAGATCCTGCTGCTGAACATCGCGCAGCGGCTGCAGCCGGTGGACGAGCAGCACACGCCGATCAACGAGCGCTTCTACGAGCGCTCGGGCCTGATCGAGATCGCGAGCGACGATCTCTACGAGCGCGAGCCGCACGCCATTCTCGAGACCTTTCTTCTCTACCAGAAGACCATCGGTGTACAGGGCCTGTCGGCCCGCACGCTGCGTGCGCTCTACAACGCGCGCCACGTGATGGACAGCAAGTTCCGCAACGATCCGGTCAACCACCAGACCTTCATGCGCATTTTGCTGCAGCCTTACGGCATCACGCATGCGTTCAGGCTCATGAACCAGACCTCGGTGCTGGGGCGCTACCTGCGGGTGTTCCGCAGCATCGTGGGGCAGATGCAGCACGACCTGTTCCACGTCTACACGGTGGACCAGCACATCCTGATGGTGCTGCGCAACGTGCGGCGCTTCTTCATTGCCGAGCATGCGCACGAATACCCGTTCTGCTCGCAGCTCGCGGCCGGCTGGGACAAGCCGTGGATCCTCTACGTGGCCGCGCTCTTCCACGACATTGCCAAGGGCCGAGGCGGCGACCATTCGACGCTCGGCGCGCGCGACGTGGGGCGCTTCTGCAAGCAGCACGGCATCGCGCGCGAAGACGCCAGGCTGATCGAATTCCTCGTGGCCGAGCACCTGGTCATGAGCCAGGTCGCGCAGAAGCAGGACCTGAGCGACCCCGAGGTGATCGGTGCCTTCGCCAAGCGCGTGGGCAACGAGCGCTATCTGACCGCGCTCTATCTGCTGACGGTGGCCGACATCCGCGGCACCTCGCCGCGCGTGTGGAATGCCTGGAAGGGCAAGCTGCTCGAAGACCTCTACCGCTTCACCCTGCGCGCGCTGGGCGGGCGCATGCCCGACCCCGACGCCGAGGTGGAATCGCGCAAGCGCGAGGCGCTGGTGCAGCTTGCGCTGCATGCCCAGCGCTTCGAGGCCCACAAGGCGCTGTGGGCCACGCTCGACGTGGGTTACTTCATGCGCCACGACGCCACCGAGATCGCCTGGCACGCCAAGCAGCTCTCGCGCTTCGTGCCGCCGCCCAACGTGCCCGTCGACCCCAAGGCGCCGCCCATTGTGCGGGCGCATCTTTCGCCGGTGGGCGAAGGCCTGCAGGTGGTGGTCTACACGCCCGACCAGCCCGACCTGTTCGCGCGCATCTGCGGGTATTTCGACCAGTCGTCGTTCAGCATCCTTGACGCCAAAGTACACACCACGAGCAACGGCTACGCGCTCGACACCTTCCAGGTGGTGACCACTTTCCAGCCGGATCACTACCGCGACCTGATCAGCATGGTCGAGTCGGGCCTCGCGCAGACGCTGACCGAAGCCGGCGCCCTGCCCCCGCCGAGCGTGGGCCGCGTGTCGCGCCGCGTGCGCAGCTTTCCCATCAAGCCGCGCATCAGCCTGCTGCCCGACGACAAGGCGCAGCGCTGGCTGCTCAACATCTCGGCCAGCGACCGCGCGGGGCTCTTGTACTCGGTGGCGCGCGTGCTCGCACGGCATCACCTGAACCTGCAGCTCGCCAAGGTCACCACGCTCGGCGAGCGCGTGGAAGACACCTTCCTGATCAGCGGGCCGGAGCTGCAGGGCCAGAAGACGCAGCTGGCCATCGAGACCGAGCTGATGGAAGCGCTGGCGTCCTGAGGCGCTTTCCGCTTGTTTCATTCGCAGGCGCATCCTGCGGCATGATGTTGTCGACATGATTCAACTCGAACGGCAACACTCGACATGAGCCAGAAAACCAATCCCCTCGCAGGCCAGCCCGCATCGCTGGACCTGCTCGTCAACGTTGCGCGCCTCGTCTCCGCCTATTACGCGAGCCGGCCCGATCCCTCAGTGCCCGCGCAGCGCGTGGCCTTTGGAACCTCGGGGCACCGCGGCTCTTCCTTCGACGACGCATTCAACGAATGGCACGTGCTGGCCATCAGCCAGGCCATTGCCGACTACCGGCGGCAGAAAGGCATCGACGGCCCGCTGTTCCTCGGCATCGATACGCATGCGCTTTCGACGCCGGCGTTCAACAGCGCGGTCGAAGTGCTCGCGGCCAACGGCGTCGAGCTGATGCTGTCGAAAGACGACGAGTACACGCCCACGCCCGCGGTCTCGCATGCGATCCTGGTCTACAACCGCGGACGCACGACGGGGCTGGCCGATGGCATCGTCATCACGCCTTCGCACAACCCACCCGAAAGCGGCGGCTTCAAGTACAACCCGCCCAACGGCGGCCCGGCGGGCACCGACATCACCTCGGCGGTCGAGGCGGTCGCCAACAAGATGCTGGCGAACAAGCTCGAAGGCGTGAAGCGCATCCCGCTCGCACAGGCGCTGCGCGCTTCCACCACGCACCGGCACGACTATCTGAACACCTACGTCGAAGACCTGGCCCTGGTGCTCGACATGGACGCCATCCGCGGCGTGGAGATCGACCTGGGCGTCGACCCGCTGGGCGGCGCCGGCGTGCACTACTGGCCGGCCATCGCCGAGCGCTACAAGCTCGAGCGCCTCGAAGTGCTCAGCCAGGAGGTCGATCCGACCTTCCGCTTCATGTCGCTCGACTGGGACGGCCGCATTCGCATGGACCCGTCCTCGCCCGACGCGATGCACAAGCTGATCGCGCTGAAAGACCGCTTCGGCATCGCCTTCGCCTGCGACACGGACCACGACCGCCACGGCGTGGTCGCGCACAGCACGGGCTTGATGCAGCCGAACAGCTACCTCGCGGTGATGATCGATTACCTGTACACGCACCGCCCGCAGTGGCCGGCGCAGGCGGCCGTGGGCAAGACGGTCGTCAGCAGCCAGATGATCGACCGCGTCGCTGCCCGGCTCGGCCGCAAGCTCTACGAGGTGCCGGTGGGCTTCAAGTGGTTCGTCGATGGTCTTGTCGATGGCTCGCTGGGCTTCGGCGGCGAAGAAAGCGCGGGCGCGACCTTCCTGCGCTTCGACGGTTCGGCATGGACCACCGACAAGGACGGCATCGTGCCCGCCCTGCTCTCGGCCGAGATCGCCGCGCGCACCGGGCGCGACCCGGGCGAACGCTACGCCGAGCTGACACAGGCGCTGGGCCAGCCGGTGTCCGACCGCGTGGATGCGGCAGCCACGGTCGAGCAGAAAAAGAAACTGTCGAGCCTGTCGCCGCAGCAGGTCGGTTCGACCGAACTGGCGGGCGACAAGATCGAAGCCGTGCTGAGCCATGCGCCGGGCAACGGCGCGGCCATCGGTGGCGTGAAGGTCGTCACCGGCAACGGCTGGTTCGCCGCGCGGCCATCCGGCACCGAGAACATCTACAAGATCTACGGCGAGAGCTTCAAGGGTGCGGAGCACCTGGGGCGCATTCTCGAAGAGGCGCAGCAGCTGGTGGACAAGGCACTGTCGGCCGGCTGACGACGAGAACCGCGGCGCAGTGAGCCGATTCGGCTCAGCGCGTGCCCTCCCCGAGCCGCCGCTCCAGCCACACGCTGTAGCGCGACAGCCCGAAGCACAGCACCCAGTACACCGCCGCAATGAACAGGTAGCCCTCCAGGTAGAACGGCCGCCAGGTCGGGTCGCCGCCGAGCGCCAGGCCCAGCGCGCCGGTCAGCTCGAACAGGCCGACCACCGTGACCAGCGAGGTGTCTTTCAGCGTGCCGACCACGCTGTTGGTCAGCGCCGGCACCACGAGCCGCAGGGCCTGCGGCAGCACGATGTCCCGCTGCACCGGCCAGCGTCCGAAGCCCAGCGCCATCGCCACGTCGGTCTGCCCGCGCGGCACGGCCTGCAGTCCGCCGCGGATGATCTCGGCCAGGTAGGCCGCGACGAACAGCGCGAGTCCGGCCAGCACGCGCACCAGCACATCGGGTTGCCAGCCCGCGGGCCACAGCAGCGGCAGCAGGAACGAAGCCATGAACAGCACCGAGATCAGCGGCACGCCGCGCACCAGCTCGATGTAGCTCGCGCTGAGCGTGCGGACCACCGGCCAGCCCGAGCGGCGCCCCAGCGCAAGCAGCAGCGCCAGCGGAAAGGCCAGCGCCAGGCCCGTCACCGCAAGGCCGATGGTGAGCGGCAGTCCGCCCCAGCGGCTGGTCGGCACAGGGCTCAGGCCCGCCACGCCGCCGCGCATCAGCAGCACGAACAGCAGCAGCGCGGCGGCCCAGAGCGGCGCCAGCCACCAGCGCCAGCTGCGCGGCCAGGCGCTCAGCACCGTCACAGCCGACAGCATGACCACGGCAATGGCCGGCCGCCATTGCGCTTCGTAGGGGAAGCGTCCGAACAGCATCGGCCGCCATTTCTCGGCCACCACGCCCCAGCAGGCGCCGTGCTGCACTGCGCGGCAGGCGTCTGCATCGGGCCGGAACACCGCGTGCACCACGCCCCATTCGACGGCGTGGAAGCCGCCCCACGCAAGCAGCGCGAGCAGCAGCACGGTGGCCATGGCTCGCAGCGGCGAACCCCAGAGCTCGCTGCGCCAGGCGATGGGTCCTTGTGCGACGTTTCTCATCGCCAGCCCCTGAGCGCGACGCGCGTGTTGTAGCGGTTCATGCCGAAGGAGATCACGAGCGACAGCAACAGGTAGACCGCCATGATGATGGCAATGCACTCGAAGGCCCGGCCGTTCGAGCCGATGGTGGTGTTGGCCACCGACACCAGCTCCGGATAGCCCACGGCCACCGCGAGCGATGAATTCTTGGTCAGGCTAAGCAGCTGGTTGGTGAGCGAAGGCACGATCACCCGCAGCGCCTGCGGCAGGATCACGATGCGCAGCTGCTGCACCGGCGTCAGGCCCAGCGCCTGCCCCGCCAGCACCTGCCCTTGCGACACCGAGAGGATGCCGGCGCGCACGATCTCGGCCACGAACGCTGCCGAATAAAAAGACAGGCCGGCAACGACGGTCACGTACTCCGGGCTCAGCGCCGCGCCGCCGCTCACGCCGAAGTCGCCGCGCTCGGGCCATTCGAAGTGTGTGGGCCACCAGCCGCCGTCGCCCGAAACCGGCCAGGGCACGCTCAAGCCTCCCTTGCTGAGCCACACGCCCGGCAGCAGCCGCACGGGCTCGGTCGGATCGGGCAGCAGGTTGGCGATGGCAAAGGCCAGCATCAGCAACTGCACGAGCAGCGGCACGTTGCGCAGCAATTCGACGTACGCGGTGCAGATGCCGCGCAGCAGCACATGCGGCGCGAGCCGGCCGATGCCGATCAAGGTGCCGAGCACGACCGAAAAGATTGCCGCGGGCACCGAGGCGCGCACCGTGTTGACCAGGCCCGCAAGGAAGGCGCGCCAGAACGGCTGGCTGGCATCGAAATCGAGCCAGCCTTCGCTGATGGAGAAGCCTGCGGGCTCGGTGAGGAAGTCGAAGCCCGAACGAACGCCGCGCGCACGCAGAACCTCCAGCGCGTGGTTGACGACCCAGGCGGCGCCGGCCACCACGGCCAGCACCAGCAGCGCCTGGACGACCCAGGCCAGCCAGGCGCCGCGGCGCGAGGCTTCACGGCTCATCGAACGGGTGGTGCGTAGATCAGGCCGCCCTTGTTCCAGAGGTTGTTGGAGCCGCGCGGCAGCTTGAGCACCGACTTGGGCCCGACGTTGCGCTCGAACATCTCGCCGTAGTTGCCCACGGCCTTGATGGCACGGAACGACCAGTCCTTGTCGAGGCCCAGCAGCTTGCCCAGGTCTTCACCGGTGCCGACCAGGCGCTGCTGCGCCGGGTCCTTGCTGTTGGCCTTGAGCTCGTCTGCATTGGCCTGCGTGACGCCGAACTCTTCGGCCTCGATGAGTGCGTTGGGCACCCACTTGGCGATGGCAAACCATTCGTCGTCGCCGCGGCGCACCAGCGGCGCGAGCGGTTCCTTGGAAATCAGCTCGGGCAGGATGACGTAGTCGTCGGGGTTTGGCGCTTCCTTGTTGCGCAGGCCCGCCAGCGCCGAGGCGTCGGTGGTGAAGGCCTGGCAACGGCCCGAGAAGAAGGCCTTGAACGAGGCCTCGAAGCTTTCGAACACCACCGTCTTGACCGGGATGTTCTGCGCACGGAAGTAGTCGGACACGTTCTTCTCGTTGGTGGTGCCCGACTGCGTGCAGATGGTCGCGTTCTTGAGCTGCTTGGCGTTCGTCACCTTGAGCTTCTTCGGCACCAGGAAGCCCTGGCCGTCGTAGTAGGTGATGGTGGTGAAGTTGAAGCCCAGCGACGCGTCGCGCGTGAGTGTCCAGGTGGTGTTGCGCGCGAGGATGTCGATTTCGCCGGCCTGCAGGGCCGAGAAGCGCTGCTGCGAATTGAGCGGAACGAAGTCGACCTTCTTGGGATCGCCCAGCACGGCCGCGGCAATGGCGCGGCAGGTGTCGACGTCCAGGCCCGACCAGTTGCCCTGCGTATCCGGCGCCGAGAAGCCGGCCACGCCGTTGGTCACGCCGCACTTCACGGTGCCGCGCTGCTTGACGGCATCGAGGGTCTTGCCGGCAAAGGCGGGAGCGGCGGCAAGCGCAGCGACAGATGCGGCAACGGCCAGCGCGGGACGGAATCGGTTCTTCATTGGTGTGTTCTCCTCAACAACAAGCAAAAGGCAGTGTACGAGGCCGCGCGCCACTCTGCCAAGGAACGGACGGTTGGATGCATATGCCGCGAGCCGCTGGTCCCGGGCTTTTCTTGTCCGCCGCATTCACTAACATACGGCCCTCCAATCACTCTCACCAGGAATCTGCTCATGACCAAATCCGACGACACCGGCAAGCTCGTTCTGCGCGTTGCACTCGGTATCCTCATGCTGTTGCATGGCATCGCGAAGGTCGGCAAGGGCGTCGACGGCATCGGCGGCATGCTGGCGTCCCATGGCCTGCCGGCTGCCTTGGCCTACCTGGCCTATGTCGGAGAGATCATCGCGCCGGTGTTGCTTATCGTCGGGCTGTTCACCCGGCCGGCGGCGCTGATCGTGGCGATCAACATGGTGGCGGCGATCTGGCTGGTGCATCAGAAGGACCTGGGCGCGCTCAATGGCCAGGGCGGCTGGGCGCTGGAACTGCAGGGCATGTTCCTGTTCTCCGCGCTTGCAATCAGCCTGTTCGGCGGCGGCCGCTTCGGCTTGGGCGGCAAATACAACTGACGCCATGCGGCCGGCAACAAGCCGGCCTTGTTCTCAATCGTCGTCGTTGGCGTCGAGCCCTGGAAACAGGACGTCGGTGTAGCCAAAGCGCGAGAAATCGCGCACCCGCATCGGATAGAGCTTGCCCAGCAGGTGATCGACTTCATGCTGCACCACGCGTGCATGAAAACCGCTCGCGGTGCGGTCGATCGGATCGCCATAAGGATCGAAGCCGGTGTAGCGGATGTTCGCGAAGCGCGGCACCACGCCGCGCAGGCCCGGCACCGACAGGCACCCTTCCCAGCCCTCTTCTTCGTCTTCGCCGATCGGCGTGATGACCGGGTTCAGCAGTACGGTGCGGGGCACCGGCGGCGCGTCGGGGTAGCGGGGATTGACGAGCTCGGTGCCGAAGATCACGAGCTGCTGGTCGACGCCGATCTGCGGGGCCGCCAGGCCGGCACCGTTGACGGCCAGCATGGTCTCGAACATGTCGCGCACCAGCAGGTGCAGCTCGTCGGTATCGAAGGCGGCCACCGGCTGCGCAATGCGCAGCAGCCGGGGGTCGCCCATCTTGAGGATTTCGCGGATGGCCATGGCGGGGATTATCGCGAGCGGCCCCGCCGCGCGATCATGGAGGGGTTTGCCCCTTGGAGTCCGGCGAGGTCCACAACCGCTCCGAGCCGCGCGGTGGCTGCGACCGGTACTGCGGCAGCGGCGACACGCCGGCACTGCCCGACGGCCGTCCACCGCCGCCTCCCCAGCCCGGACGAGAGGGCACTGGCACGGGCACCGGAACCGGCACCGGTCGCACCGCCGGGTAGCCGGGCCGTCCGTAATAGGGCCTGTCGTAGTAGGGTCGGTCGTAGTAGCGGCGCCCGCCGTCGTAGTAGCCGCCGCCCTGGATATAGACCGGCGCCGGATTCACCACCACCGGGTCGCTGTAGTACGGCTGCGAATAGCCCCCGCTGTAGTAATGCTCGCCAGGAACGGCCACGCAGCCGCCGAGCAGCGCGAAGCCGCCGATGGCGACACAGATACCGAGAACACGAAATTTCTGCATGAGGGACTCCTTGTCAGCCTTCTGTTTTACTCAACGTCAGCTTGTAGACCCTGTTGACTGCGCTGGTGTGAAGTCGCGTAACGAGCGGTAAGAACGCCGCGCCATCCGCTTTTTCAACCCGGAACGCCTTTGGCAAGTATCTCCAGCATGTGCGCCTCGTCGATCACGTTCACACCGATTTCACGGGCCTTGTCGAGCTTGCTGCCGGCCTCCTCGCCAGCCACAAGGTAGCTGGTCTTCTTGCTGACCGAGCCCGCCACCTTGGCGCCGGCTGCCTCCAATTTATCCTTCGCTTCGTCCCTGCTCAGCGTAGGAAGGGTGCCGGTGATCACGAAGGTCAGACCCGCCAACGGCTTGGGCGCGCGCGCAGCGGGCTCGCCCTCTTCCCACGCCAGCCCGCAGGCCCGCAGCTGCTCGACCACTTCGCGGTTGTGCGGTTGGTCGAAAAAGGTGCGCAGGCTTTGCGCAACGACCGGGCCGACATCGTTGACCTCGAGCAACTGCTCCTCGCCCGCATCCATGATCGCGTCGAGCTTGCCGAAATGCTTGGAAAGATCCTTGGCCGTGCTCTCGCCCACATGCCGGATGCCCAGGCCGAAAAGGAAGCGCGGCAGCGTGGTCTTCTTCGAGGCTTCGAGCGCATCGACGAGGTTTCTGGCCGACTTCTCGGCCATGCGGTCCAGCCCCGCCAGGGTGGTGAACCCGAGCCTGTAGAGGTCGGGCAAGGTGCGGATCAGGTTGGCATCGACCAATTGCTCGACCAGCTTGTCGCCGAGTCCGTCGATGTCGACTGCGCGCCTTGCCGCAAAGTGCAGGATGGCTTCCTTGCGTTGGGCCGCGCAGAACAGGCCGCCGGTGCAGCGGTAGTCGACCTCGCCTTCCTCGCGCAGTGCCTCCGATCCGCACACGGGGCACTGGTGCGGCATGGTGAACAGCGGCCCGCGTTCGTTGTCGGGCCTGGCCAGGCTCTCCGGCACCACGCCGACCACTTCCGGAATCACGTCGCCGGCGCGGCGCACGATGACCTTGTCGCCCACGCGCACGTCCTTGCGGCGTGCCTCGTCCTCGTTGTGCAGCGTGGCGTTGGTCACGGTCACGCCGCCGACGAACACCGGCGCGAGCTTGGCCACCGGCGTGAGCTTGCCGGTGCGGCCCACCTGCACCTCGATGCCCAGCACCTCGGTGATCTGCTCCTGCGCCGGATACTTGTGCGCCACGGCCCAGCGCGGCTCGCGCGAGACGAAGCCCAGCCGCCGCTGCAGCTCGATGCTGTCGACCTTGTAGACCACGCCGTCGATGTCGTAGGGCAAGGCAACGCGCTGGCGCCCGATGTTCTCGTGGAACGCGATCAGTTCAATGGCTCCCGTCGCGCGCGCCGTCTGCGTGGCCACCGGGAAGCCCCAGGCGTGGAATTGCTGCAGCCAGTCGAACTGGGTCGGAAAATCCGGCCCGCCTTCGCTGGCCGGCGTGACCTCGCCGAGGCCGTAGGCAAAAAAGCTCAACGGCCGTGCCGCCGCGATTGCCGGATCGAGTTGGCGCACCGCGCCGGCGGCGGCGTTGCGCGGATTGACGAAGACCTTCTCGTTCTTCTGTCCGGCCGCGATCCTTTCGCGTTGCCGCTCGTTGAGCGCGTCGAAATCGGCCCGCTTCATGTAGATCTCGCCGCGCACCTCCACCACGGGCGGCGCACTGCCGTTCAGCCGCAGCGGAATCTCGCGCACGGTGCGGATGTTCTGCGTGACGTCTTCCCCCACCTCGCCGTCGCCGCGGGTCGCGGCCTGCACGAGCACGCCGTTCTCGTAGCGCAGGTTCATGGCCAGGCCGTCGAACTTGAGCTCGCAGACGTACTCGACCTGCGGTCCGTCTTCGGCCAGGCCCAGTTCCTTGCGCACGCGCGCGTCGAAGGCACTGGCCCCGCCAGGCGTGATGTCGGTTTCGGTGCGGATCGACAGCATCGGCACCTTGTGGCGCACCTTCGCAAAGCCTTCGAGTACCTTTCCGCCGACACGCTGGGTGGGCGAATCGGGCGTGCGGAGTTCTGGAAACTCGTCCTCCAGAGCCTGCAGCCGCTGGAACATCCTGTCGTACTCGGCGTCGGGCAGTTCGGGCGCGTCGAGCACGTAGTAGAGATGGGCATGGCGGTGAAGCTGTTCGCTAAGTGCGGCGGCTTCGCGTGCCGCTTCGTCGCGCGTGGTCATGGGTGTCTCCCGAACCATCGGATCAGCTGAAGAGGCGCCGCGCCAGCGGCGAACCGGCGGCCAGGTCGCGCGACTCGAGCGTGTCGTAGAGCTGCTCGAGGTCGGCGCCGATCACGTCCATGGTTTCTTCGCGCAGCAGCTGGCCGTCGCTGTCGGTGACCACGCCGTCCATCTCGCGCGCCAGCGTGGCGGCGGCTTCGCGCATGCGGCGGAACGGCTGCTCGGCGCGGTCGACCTGCGGCACGTCCAGGCTCAGGCTGAGCTCGCGGATGGCCGATTGCGCGGGATCGTCGGCCAGTGCGGCCTGCGTGTCGAACGAGAGACCGAGGACCGGGGGCAGCCCGGCTTCGCTGGTCGGCAGCACCATGCGGCCGGGAATGATGCCGGCCACGAAACCCAGCCGGGCCGCGTTCTGCTGCACGTAGCCGGGGCTCCAGGCCGCATGCAGCGCGCGCAGCACGAAACCCAGTTGGGCGTCATGCGCGCTGGCGAACTGGTCGAGCTCGCGGGCGCGCGCCACTTCGTCGAGCATCTCGGGAAACTCCAGCGCGCCGTTGACGGCATCGGCAAAGGCCTGCGCCTTGACGACGAACTCGGAGTATTCGATTTCGTTGAGCGCCCCGGTGCGGTTGGCCAGCTGCACGCCCACCTGGAACGCGCTGTAGCGCTGGCCCGGCACGGGCGGCTCCCACTGGCCGGTGTGCTCGTTCAGGCCCTCGATGGCCACGGGCTTGCTGCCTGCGCGGCGCGTGGGGGGCATGGCCGCGATGGCGGCGTCACCCGACGCGAGCCCGTCCAGCGACACCGGCGCGATCACGTCGATGAGCGGATCGAGCCCGCCGCGCCGCTCGGCTGTCGGCACCGCGTTGGCACTGGGCGCAGGCAGGTCGGGGTCGAACAGGGGCTCGTGGCGTTCGTGGCCCGGCGTCTGGTGCGGGTCGACGCGCAGCATAGGCTCCACGCCGCCGGACGAGGAAGATGGCCGATCGGCGTCGGACAGGTCGTTGTCCAGGGCGTCGGGCTGCCGCGGCGCATTGCGGCGCGAGGTCACGGTGTTGAAGGCAACGACAGCCGCGAGAACGAGGCCGCCGAGGATGGCCAGGGCGAGAGTGAGATTGCTCATGCGCTGCCCGGCTCAAGCAGCTTCGACCATGGAGGCGGCCGCTTCCATGTCGACGGCAACGATCCGCGAGACGCCCTGCTCCTGCATGGTGACGCCGATCAGCTGCTCGGCCATTTCCATGGCGATCTTGTTGTGGCTGATGAAGAGGAACTGGGTTTCGCGGCTCATGGCGGTCACGAGTTTGGCATAGCGCTCGGTGTTCGCGTCGTCCAGCGGCGCGTCCACTTCGTCGAGCAGGCAGAAAGGCGCGGGGTTGAGCTGGAAGATAGCGAACACCAGCGCGATGGCCGTGAGCGCCTTCTCGCCGCCCGAGAGCAGGTGGATGGTCTGGTTCTTCTTGCCGGGCGGCTGCGCCAGCACCTGCACGCCGGCATCGAGGATTTCGTCGCCTGTCATCACCAGCCGCGCGTTGCCGCCGCCGAACAGTTCCGGGAACATGCGGCTGAAGTGCTCGTTGACGATCTTGAAGGTGCCGCCGAGCAGGTCGCGCGTTTCGGCGTCGATCTTGCGGATGGCATCTTCGAGCGTGCCGATGGCTTCGTTCAAGTCGGCGGACTGCGCATCGAGGAAGGTCTTGCGTTCGCTCGCCACGGCGAGCTCGTCGAGCGCGGCCAGGTTGACCGCCCCCAGCGCGACCACTTCGCGGTTCAGGCGGTCGATCTCGCCCTGCAGGCCGGTGAGGCGGACCTTGTCGGTCTCGATCGACTGGGCAATGGCTTCGAGGTCGGCGCCGGCGTCGTCGAGCAATTGCTGGTACTGCTCGACGCCCAGGCGCGCGGCCTGTTCCTTGAGCTGGAATTCGGTGATGCGCTGGCGCAGCGGATCGAGTTCGCGCTCCAGCTGCAGCCGGCGTTCGTCGCTGGCACGCAGCTTCATCGTGAGGTCGTCGTACTGGCTGCGCGCCGCACCCAGCGCGGCCTCGCGCTCGAGCTTGAGCGCCAGCGCGTCCTGCAGGCCGGCCTGGGCCGCCGCATCGGACAGGCGGCCGAGTTCGGCGCGGGCGCGCTCGTCTTCGTCGGTCAGCGACACCACCTGCTGCGATGCGGTTTCGATCGCGCGGTTCAGCTCGCCACGGCGGGCTTCGAGCGTGCGCTGCGAGAAGGTCGCTTCCTGCGCCTGCCGCTCGAGGCTGCGGTGCTGCTCGCGGCTTGCGGCCAGCGCGCGGCCGGCTTCGATTACGCGTTCGTCGAGCTGCGCGTGGCGCTCCTGGCTGTCGGCGAGCTGCATGTCGAGCTCTTCGAAGCGGCCTTCGGCGGCCATGCGTCTTTCCTGCAGTTCCTCCAGCTGTGCATCGACCTCGGCAAGGTCGGTGGCCAGCTGCTCGCTGCGCGCGCGCGTCTGCTCGGCGAGCTGCGTCATGCGCAGTGTCTCGACCTGCAGTTCATGCGCGCGGGATCGCGTTTCCGCCGCTTCGCGGCGCGCTGCCACCAGGCGCTGCGCCGCATCGGCGTAGGCGGCTTCTGCGCGGACCAGCGCCGTGCGCGCCTCTTCGCTGATGAGCGTCTGGGCCCGCAGCTGGCGTTCGAGGTTTTCCATTTCCTGCTGGCGCGCCAGCAGGCCGGCCTGTTCGGAATCGGGGGCGTAGAAGTTCACGCTGTGCGAGAACACGGCGTGGCCGCCCTGCACGTAGATGACTTCACCCGGCTGCAGCGTGCCGCGCTGCGCCAGCGCCTCTTCGAAACTCTGTGCCGTGTAGCAGCCGTGGAGCCAATCGGTCAGCAAGGCCTGCAGGCCCGCATCGTTCAGGCGCAGCAGGCTCGACAGGCGCGGCAGCGTGCCGGCGGCATCTTCCGGCGTCCCGGCCGCGGGCGGGCTGTAGAACGCGAGCTTGGCGGGCGGCGCATCGTTGCCGAAGGCGCGCACCATGTCGAGTCGGCTGACTTCGAGCGCGCCCAGGCGTTCGCGCAGCGCCGCTTCGAGCGCGTTTTCCCAGCCCTGCTCGATGTGGATGCGGCTCCACAGGCCTTGCATGCCTTCGAGTCCGTGCTTGGCAAGCCAGGGGGCCAGCTTGCCGTCGGTCTTGACCTTTTCCTGCAGCGCACGCAGTGCTTCCAGCCGCGCCGAGAGTTCGGCATGGCGCGCGCCTTCGATGTTGACGGCCTGCTGCTTCGCGCGGCGGTCGTCGTCGAGCTGCGGCACCGATTCCTGCAGTTCATGCAAGCGGGCCTCGGCCTCGCTCGCGGTTTCCTGCGCGGCCGCATGCTCTTCCTGCAGGGATTGCAGGCGCGCTTCGTCGGGCGCGGCCAGCGCGTTCTGGTCGGCGCGCAGGCGTTCGCTGCGCTGCGTGAGCTGCCGGCTCTGCTCTTCGATGTTGCGCTGGTCGGCGGCCAGCACCTGGATCTGCTGCTGCACCTGCGACACGGTGGTGCGCTGGGCATTGGCCTGGTCCTGGGCGCGCTGCACGGCTTCCTCGAGCTCGGGCATGCGCGCGTCGTGTTCCTCGAGCTGCGCGGCCAGCAGCACGGCCTGCTCTTCGGCGTCGACGCCCCGGCCGGCCAGGGTTTCGATCTCGGCTTCAGCCTCTTCACGGCGGCGGCCCCACTGGCCCATCTGCTCGCGCAGTTGAACGAGCCGCTGTTCCACGCGCTGGCGGCCTTCGACCACGAAGCGGATTTCGCCTTCGAGGCGGCCCACTTCCGCGCTGGCTTCGTAGAGCTTGCCCTGGGCCTGGTTGACCTGGTCGCCGGCTGTGTAGTGGGCCTGGCGCACGGTTTCGAGTTCGGATTCGATGCGGCGCAGGTCGGCGGTGCGCGATTCGAGGTCGTTGATCGCCTTTTCCGAGTCGGCCTTGATCTTGGCCTGGTCGGCATCACTCTCGCTGCGCTTGAGGAACCACAGCTGGTGCTGCTTCTTCGTGGCTTCGCCCTGCAGTGCGTTGTAGCGCGCCGCCACCTCGGCCTGCTTCTCCAGCTTTTCGAGGTTGGCATTGAGTTCGCGAAGAATGTCTTCCACGCGCGTGAGGTTCTCGCGCGTGTCGCCCAGGCGGTTCTCGGTTTCGCGCCGGCGCTCCTTGTACTTGGAAACGCCCGCCGCCTCTTCGAGGAACAGGCGCAGTTCCTCGGGCTTGGATTCGATGATCCGGCTGATCGTCCCCTGCCCGATGATGGCGTAGGCGCGCGGGCCGAGGCCGGTGCCCAGGAACACGTCCTGCACGTCGCGTCGGCGCACCGGCTGGTTGTTGATGTAGTAGCTGCTGGTGCCGTCGCGCGTGAGCACGCGCCGCACCGCGATTTCGCCGAACTGGTTCCACTGGCCGCCCGCGCGGTGGTCGGCGTTGTCGAACACCAGCTCCACGCTCGAACGGCTGGCCTGCTTGCGCGTGGTCGTGCCGTTGAAGATCACGTCCTGCATCGACTCGCCGCGCAGCTCCGATGCGCGCGATTCGCCCAGCACCCAGCGCACCGCATCCATGATGTTCGACTTGCCGCAACCGTTGGGCCCGACAACGCCGACCAGTTGGCCCGGCAGCAGGAAGTTGGTGGGTTCGGCGAACGACTTGAAGCCCGAAAGCTTGATGGAATTGAGACGCACGACTTGTCGGCCTGCCTTGACGTAACGTCAAGCTGTTGATTTGTAAGGAAAATTGCACGGGCCTGCCGCTCGAGACAGGCCGCCGCCCCAGCCGTGGATGATAACGTCAGGGCATGAGCGATTCCCTGGTTTCATCACCCTTTGCCGTGCGCCGCAGTTGCCTGCTGGCGGGTGCGGCGGCCCTGCTGGGCCTTGGCGGTTGCGCCACCGTGCGATCCACCGAGCGCGCCGAACCCTATGGCAACCAGGAATGGCTGCAATCCAGCGCCAACCGCATTGCCAACCTCTCGCTGCGCGACAACCTGCAATCGATCCGGCGCGTGCAGACCACGCTCTACCGGCGCAACCCGCGCGAATGGCGCAAATCGGCCGCCACCGTCGAGGCGGCCACCCAGCGCGCCTGGGATGCGGTGCTGACGGGCCCCGCCCTGCCCGAGCTGCATGGCGCCACCGGCATCGACGCCGTCCGCATGGCCTTTGACACCGGGCCGCAGGGCTACCAGGGAGACCGGGTTGCGGCACTGGTCGTCGGGTGGGCCACGATGCTCAAGCAGGCCAATGGCGACACCTGGGACCAGACCATGCTCGACGGCGTCAACGCCGAGAACAGCTACCGGGCCGCGCGCAACTTCGAGATATCGCTCTGGCTGATTGCCTCCAAGACGGGCCCCGACGGCCAGCCCCTGCTGCTGGCCACCGAGATCAGCGAGCGTGGGCGCAACCTGGTGGCCGACCGCGAGTTGTCCAAGGTGGTGGCGCGGCTCGACCTGCTGGCCGCCCAGGCCGACGAGAAATACCGGCGCGCAGCGCTCGATTTCGGCCAGAACTGGGTCATGGGCGTCGTGATGCCTTTCTTCACGCTGGTGCCCAGGTAGGGAATCCGGCCGCTTTAGGAAAGATATTTCCCAAACTGCCGTTTGCGGTAATATCTTTCCGTGACCAAGCAGGAACTCATCACCGCCCTGACCGCCCGGCGCGATGCCGCGGGCCTCACCCATGCGGAAATTGCGCTGCGCTCCGGCCTGACCGAGCGCTCGGTGCGCAATGCGCTGAGCCTGAAGGGCAACCCGCAGATGTCGTCCCTGCTGGCGCTGGTGGATGCGCTGGGCCTCGAATTGCAGCTCGCACCCAAGGGTTTCGGCGAACGCGCGGAGGCCGACCCCGGCTATCGCCCGGTTCCCACGCGCATCGGCAACGCCGTCGGCAGTGCGGCTGCGCCAGCGGCTTCGCAGGCGCCTCGTTCGAGGAAGCGTTCGACATGAACGTCAAGATCCTGGAGATCTCGCTCGGGGCGCGCCGCTTCGGCAAGCTCTTCCAGTACGCCGACCTGTGCCGCTTCGTGGCGGAGCCGGAACTGATTGCCTCGCCGCCGCCCGAGGTGCTTTCGCTCTCGATGGTGGCCAGCGATCCCTCGGCGCAGGCGGCGCTGTGGAGCGACGTCAAGAATCCGCTTTTCAACGCACAGGGCGGGCAATTGCCGCGCTTCTTCCAGAACCTGTTGCCCGAAGGCGTCCTGCGCAGCCATATCGCGCAGTTGCGCGGCTGCCGCGAAAACGATTATTTCGAACTGCTTGCGGCCTGCGGCGGCGACCTGCCCGGCGCGGTGAGCGCCCGGCCGGTTGCGGTCGATCGCGGCACCTTGCAGCGGCTCATCACCCAGGACCAGGACGCGCTCGAGATGTCCGTGGTCGAACTGCCCATGCCGCAGGGCATCTCGGTGTCGGGCGTGCAGCCCAAGCTGGGCCTGCGCCGGCAAGGCGGGCGCTACGTGGCCCGCACGCGCGCCGGGGCGAGCACGCGCGTGATCGCCAAGCTGCCCGTGGCCGGGCGCCCGCACATGCCGCAGCTGGAAATGCTGTCGCTTCAACTGGCGGGCGCGGCCGGCGTCGAGGTCTGCCATGCCGAACTGGCGCCGCTCTCCGCCATCGCGGCCGAGCACAGCTACGCACTGCCTGACGAGCCCGACTTTCTTGCCGTGACGCGCTTCGACCGCGAAGGCGCGCGTCGCATTCATTTCGAGGACTTCGCGCAGGTGCTCGCGGTCGACCCGATGCACAAGTACAGCGCCAGCTATCTCGACATGGCGCTGGCCATGCGTGCCTTTGCGTCGCTGGGCGAAGAAGCCGTGCTCGAGCTCCTGCGGCGCCTGGCGGTGAACGATCTGCTCGGCAACCCTGATGCGCACCTGAAGAACTTCGGCGTGCTGTACCCCGACGGCATCGCGCCGCGGCTGGCCCCGGCCTACGACATCGTGGCGTATGCGGCGCTCCAGGGGGTCGACGGCCATGCCCTGCCTCTTCTGCCTGCGGCGCCTGGCACTGCCGCTCCCAGGCGCGCGGCCCTCTTCACGCCCGCCAGCGTGCGCGCCTTCTGCTTCTCGGCCGGGCTGCACGAGCCGCTGGTCCGGCGTGCCATTGCCGAGACGGTGCGGCTCGCGCGCAGCCAGTGGCCCGGAATGATCGAGGCATCGACGCTGCCAGCCGCGTGGAAAAAACGACTGCAGCAGCGCTTGCAGGCACATCCCTTGCTGCAAGGCATGGCGAGGCGCGGCAAATAAGAAAGCGAAAACGCGGCCCCTAGAATGATCCGGCCCTTCACTCCTCCACCCATTCGAGGCAGCAGCAACTCATGAGCTCCATCAATTTCATCGGCGGCGAAAAAGGCGGTGTCGGCAAGTCGGTCACGGCGCGCGTGCTGGCGCAGTACTTCATCGACCACAGCAAGCCTTTCACGGGTTTCGATACCGACCGCTCGCACAGCTCGTTCACGCGCTTCTACGAAGGCTTTGCTTCCCCCATCGTGGTCGACAGCTTCGAGGGGCTCGACACCGTGGTGAACGGCTTCGAGACCAACCCGCAGCAAAGCGTCATCGTCGACCTGGCGGCCCAGACGCTGTCGCCGCTGTCGCGCTGGATCAAGGAGTCGGACCTGTTCGACGTGTTCGACGAACTGGGCGTGGCCGTCAACTTCTGGCACGTGCTGGACGACGGCAAGGATTCCACCGACCTGCTCGGCGCGCTGATCGACACCTTCGGCCACCGGCCCAACTACTTCGTGGTGCAGAACTACGGCCGCGGCAGCGACTTCGGCATGCTGCTGGCTTCGCAGTCGCTTTCCAAGGCCACCGCGAACGGCGCCCGCGTGATCACCCTGCCGCGCCTGCACGAGGCGAGCATGCGCAAGATCGATGCGCAGAACACCAGTTTCTGGAAGGCCGTGAACGACCGCGAAGGGGCCCATGCACTCGGCCTGCTGGAACGCCAGCGCGTGAAGTCTTGGCTGGCGACCGCCTACGCGGCCTTCGACACCCTGCCGCTCTAGCGCGCCGGACGCCGGCGAAGAAGCAGCACGAGCAGCAGGACGGCAAGAACGACGAAGGCAACGAACGACCAGTTCGCCAGCGTCAGGCCGAACAGCGACCAGTCGACCTTCGAACAATCGCCGCCGCCGCGGAAGATCATCGGCAGCGCCCGCTTGAGCGGGAAGGTCTCGATCATTCCGTACAGGTCACGCCCGCACGAGACGACCTCGGGCGGATTCCACTGGAGCCAGCTTTGCGCCGCCGCCGTGTAGGCGCCGCCGACGGCCGCCACCAGCGCCAGCACACCGCCCGTCGCCTGCAGGCCGCGGCTTCGGAACACGCCGGCCAGCCCGGTGAAGAGCGCTACCAGCACCAGCGCATAGCGCTGCACGATGCACATGGGGCAAGGCTCGAGGCCGACCACGTGCTGCAGGTAGAGCCCGAAGGCCAGCATCAGGACGCAGGCCAGGCAGACCAGCCCATAGGCGCGGCGCGGCGCGCCGAAATACCAATCGATCAAGGGGACACCCAATCTTCTTCTACGAACACCCGGGCCTTGCGCGGATTGGCGACGACCGTGTCGCCCTCCTGCAGGCCCAGTTCACGGAACTGTTGCGCAGGGAGTTGCGCCTCGATGATGGTTCCGGAGCCCGGATTATCTGGATTCGTTTCGGTGGGCTCAAGTTCCAGCCGCGCGATCGGGCCGACCACGATGGCACGCGACAAGGTGGCGACGATGCCGGTGGCGCCGGCCACGTAGCGCGTCACGTCGATGTCATGCGGGCGCACATAGGCGCGCGCCTTGGCGTCGCGCGCGCCGCTGTGCTCGGGCGAGTCCAGGCGCATGCCGTCGAGCTGCACCGCGCCGTTGTCGGCACGGCCGTGGAACAGGTTCACGTCGCCCAGAAAACCATAGACGAACGGGCTCGCGGGCTTGTCCCACACGTCCTGCGGCGAACCGACCTGCTCGATCTGCCCCTTGTTGATGACGACCACGCGGTCGGCCACTTCGAGCGCCTCTTCCTGGTCGTGCGTGACGAAGATGGAGGTGACATGCAGTTCGTCGTGCAGCCGGCGCAGCCAGCGGCGCAATTCCTTGCGCACCTTGGCATCGAGCGCGCCGAAGGGCTCGTCGAGCAGCAGCACCTTGGGCTCCACCGCCAGTGCGCGGGCCAGCGCGATGCGCTGGCGCTGGCCGCCGGAAAGCTGCGAGGGATAGCGGTCGGCCAGCCAGTCGAGCTGCACCAGCTTGAGCAGGTCGGTCACCTTGGCCTTGATCTGCACGTCGCTCGGGCGCTCCTTGCGCGGCTTCACGCGCAGGCCGAAGGCCACGTTCTCGAACACCGTCATGTGGCGGAACAGCGCGTAGTGCTGGAACACGAAGCCGACCTGCCGCTCGCGCACGTGCACGTCGGTGGTGTCTTCGCCCGAAAAAAGAATGCTACCGGTGTCGGCCGTTTCCAGCCCCGCGATGATGCGCAGCAGCGTGGTCTTGCCGCAGCCCGAGGGGCCGAGCAGCGCGACGAGTTCGCCCGATTCGACGTCGAGGTTCACGTTGCGCAGCGCGCGGAAGTCGCCGAACTGCTTGCTGATGTTGCGGATTTCGATGCTCATGGAATCTCTTCCTCTGCCTTCTTCTGATTACTCCCTCTCCCCTCGGGGAGAGGGCCGGGGTGAGGGTTCTTCCCTCACTCGAAGCCTTCTCAAGCCGCCGTAGGCCGCTCTGGCGGCAACTCGGCAATGGCCTTCATCTCGCGCTCGTGGCGCCACTCGATCACCGACTTGATCACCAGCGTGACCAGCGCCAGGATGGCCAGCAGCGAGGCCACGGCGAACGCGGCCACCGACTGGTATTCGTTGTAGAGCACTTCCACATGCAGCGGCATGGTGTTGGTCTGGCCGCGGATGTGGCCCGACACCACCGACACCGCGCCGAACTCGCCCATGGCGCGCGCGTTGCACAGGATCACGCCGTACAGCAGGCCCCACTTGATGTTGGGCAAGGTCACGCGCCAGAAGGTCTGCCAGCCGGTCGCGCCGAGCACGATGGCGGCCTGCTCTTCGTCGGTGCCCTGCGCCTGCATCAGCGGCACGAGTTCGCGCGCGATGAACGGGAAGGTCACGAACACCGTCGCCAGCACGATGCCGGGCACGGCGAAGATGATCTTGATGTCGTGCTCCGCGAGCCACGGGCCGAACCAGCCCTGCGCGCCGAACACCAGCACGTAGATCAGGCCCGCCACCACCGGCGACACCGCGAACGGCAGGTCCACCAGCGTGGTGAGGAAGGCCTTGCCGCGAAACTCGAACTTGGCGATGGCCCATGCCGCCGCCACGCCGAACACGAGGTTCATCGGCACCGCGATGGCGGCCGTGATGAGCGTGAGGCGGATCGCGCTCCAGGCGTCGGGCTCCTTCAGCGCTTCGAGATAAGCGCCAACGCCTTTGCGCAAGGCCTCGGTCGCCACTGCCGCGAGAGGCAGCACCAGAAACAGGAACATGAACGCGAGCGCGACGCCGATCAGCGACCAGCGAACCCAGGCCGATTCAGTGGTACCAGCCTGCGCGCGGCGGATGATTTTGGAAGGGGCGCTCATGTCATGCCCCTGCCCGGCGGCGCTGCCATGCCTGCAGGCCGTTGATGACCAGCAGCAGGATGAACGAAATCACCAGCATCACCAGAGCGACCGCCGTGGCGCCCGCGTAGTCGTACTGCTCCAGCTTGCCGATGATGATGAGCGGCGTGATCTCCGAGATCATCGGCATGTTGCCGGCGATGAAGATCACCGAGCCGTACTCACCGATCGCGCGCGCAAAGGCCATCGCGAAGCCGGTCAGCAGTGCCGGGGCAATCGACGGGAAGATCACTTTCGTGAAGGTCTGCAGCCGCGTCGCGCCCAGCGAAGTCGCGGCTTCCTCGAGCTCTTTCTCGGCATCTTCGAGCACCGGCTGCACCGTGCGCACCACGAAAGGCAGCCCGATGAAGATCAGCGCAATGACGATGCCCGCCGGCGTGAACGCCAGCTTGATGCCATGCGGCTCCAGCAGTTGCCCGACCCAGCCGTTGCCCGCGAGCAGCGCGGTCAGCGAAATACCGGCCACCGCCGTCGGCAGCGCGAACGGCAGGTCGACCAGCGCATCGACGATGCGCTTGCCCGGAAACTTGTAGCGCACCAGCACCCAGGCCACGAGCAGGCCGAACACCGCGTTCACGATGGCGGCGATCAGCGAGGCGCCGAAGGTCAGCCGGTACGAGGCCATCACGCGCGGCGCGGTCACGGCCACCCAGAACTGCTCCCAGCTCAGCGTGAAGGTCTTGAAGACCAGCGCCGACAGCGGGATCAGCACGATCAGGCTCAGGTAAAGAATGGAGAAGCCGAGCGTGATGTGGAAACCGGGCAGCACGCGCTTGGCGCCCCCTGCCCGGTTCACACGCGAAAGCGGCGCTGCCGCGGACGGAAGCGCCGAAGAAACTGCGCCGCTCATTTACTTGCCGCCGGGCGTGTACAGCTTGTCGAACTGGCCGCCGTCGTTGAAGTGCACCTTCTGCGCATCGCCGAGGCTGCCGAACAGTTCCTGCACCGTGAAGAGCTGCAGCGGCTTGAAGGTCGATGCGTACTTCTTGAGCACGGCCTGCGAACGCGGCCGCAGCGCATGCCTGGCCGCGATTTCCTGCGCTTCTTCGGAATAGAGCCAGTCGAGATACGCCTTGGCGAGTTCGCCCGTGCCCTTCTTGTTGACGCTGCGCTCGACCACGGCCACCGGGTTCTCTGCCACGATGCTGATCGACGGGTACACCGAGTCGACCTTGCCGGTGCCGAATTCGCGGTCGATCGACACCACCTCCGATTCGAAGGTGATCAGTGCGTCGCCGATGTTGCGCTGCAGGAAGGCGGTGGTCGCGTCGCGGCCGCCGCGCGCCAGCACCGGCACGTTCTTGAACAGCTTGCCGACGAACTCGGCCGCCTGCGCGTCGGTGCCGCCCTTCTTCTTGACGTAGCCCCAGGCCGCCAGATAGGCGTAGCGGCCGTTGCCGCCGGTCTTGGGGTTGACGATCACGACCTGCACGCCGGGCTTGACCAGGTCGTCCCAGTCCTTGATGCCCTTGGGGTTGCCGTTGCGCACCAGGAACAGCATGGTCGAGGTGGTCGGCGATGCGTTGTCGGGGAATTTCTTGTTCCAGTCCTTCGCGACCACGCCGGCGTTGGCCAGGAAGTCGATGTCGGTGGAGGTGTTCATGGTCACCACGTCGGCATCGAGCCCGTCGGCCACCGCGCGCGCCTGGGCGCTGGAGCCGCCATGCGACTGGTCGATCTTGACGTCCTTGCCGGTGGCCTTCTTGTAGTGCGCCACGAAAGCCGCGTTGTAGTCCTTGTAGAACTCGCGCGCCACGTCGTACGAGGCGTTCAGCAGCGTTGTGCCCTGGGCGAAGGCGCTGCTGCCGGCGAGTGCGGAGGACGCCAGCGCGAGCCCGGCGACGAAGGTCTTGAATCTGGAAGTCATGTGGTTGCCAAGGTTTCTGAAAATTCACGGCCCGCCGGCCAGGCGGCGGGCTCGTCGGTCAAGGATTGGAGCAGAGCCAGGCCGAGCGGCCAGTCTCCATGCCCCGAATCGATGTTGATATGGCCCGCATTCTGCATGCGGACAAACTCACTGCCCCAGGCGCGGGAATAGGCGCCGGCCAGGCGGATCGGGCAATACGGGTCGTTGCTGCTCGCCACCACGATGCTGCGGTACGGCAGCGCGGCATAGGGCACGGGCGCGAAATCGGACAGCACCGCGCGGCGCTCCGGATCGGCCGGCGCCACCAGCAGCGCGCCCCGGATGCGGGCCGCGGCTTCCGGCGGCAGGTGCGCCGTGGCAATGCAACCCAGGCTGTGGGCCGCAATCACCACCGGGCCGGGGCTGTCGAGCACCAGCTTCGCGAGCGTAGCCACCCAGGCCTCGCGCTTGGGCGAGGCCCAGTCGTCCTGCACCACCCGCGCCGCGCCCGGAATGCGCTCCTCCCACAGGCTCTGCCAATGGCCGGGCCCGGAGTCGCGCCAACCGGGCACGATGACGACGCGCGTCATCATTGGCTCTCCCCCAGTCTTCGCGCACTTCGTGTCGCTTCGCCAACCCCCTCACCGGGGGCAACACCAACGGCCCGGCAAAGCCGGTTCCGCGGTGTTCCTGGAAGGAGCGTCAAAGCTTTCACGGACGGCTTTTACTTGTTCGGCTGCGGCGTGATGCGCAGGTAAGGCTTCACGGCCTTGAAGCCCTTGGGGAAGCGCTGCGCGAGTTCGGCCGGGTCCTGGATGCTCGGGAGGATGACCACGTCTTCGCCGTCCTTCCAGTTCACGGGCGTGGCAACCTTGTGGCTGTCGGTGAGTTGCAGGGAGTCGATCAGGCGCAGGATCTCGTCGAAGTTGCGGCCGGTCGAAGCCGGGTAGGTGATGGTCGCGCGGATCACCTTCTTCGGATCGATGATGAACACGCTGCGAACGGTGGCCGTGGCCGAGGCGTTCGGGTGGATCAGGTCGTACAGGTCGGCCACCTTGCGGTCATGGTCCGCGATGATCGGGAAATTGACCGTGGTGTTCTGCGTCTCGTTGATGTCTCCGATCCACTCCTTGTGCCTGGTTGCTGGATCGACGCTCAGCGCGATGGGCTTCACGCCGCGCTTGGCAAACTCGCCCGACAGCGCCGCGGTCTTGCCGAGTTCGGTGGTGCACACGGGCGTGAAATCGGCCGGGTGCGAGAAGAACACCACCCACGAATCGCCGGCCCACTGGTAGAAATCGAGGGGGCCGTCGCTGGAGTCCTGGGTGAAATTGGGGGCTGTGTCGCCGAGTCGCAGGGTCGCCATGGTCGCTCCTTGAATGGATGGGAGCCTGGGATTGTGCGAAGTGCGGCTTCAATGCCAAACGAATATCTACTTGTTTGGTTATGGCGTTTTTCGCATAAGGGTCCACTTCAGTCGGTCAGTACATGCCGGATTCGTCGCCGTGGAGGTGCTCGACCAGAAAATCGATCAGCTGGCGAACCGCCGGCACCAGCGCGCGCCGCGCCGGAAAAACCATGTGCGCGATGACTGGCGCGGGCCCCCAGCCGGGCAGCACCTTCGCGAGCCGGCCGGCCTCCAGGTCGGCGCGGCACATGTAGTCGGGCAGCAGGGTCGCGCCCACCCCCTCGAGCACGGCCAGCTGCAGCGTGGCAAGGTCGTCCGCCACGTAGCGCGGCGTGTGGACATGCACGTGGATCTCGCCCTTGGGGCCTTCGAGCCGCCATTCGCTGCGCCCCTCGCCGTTGGCCGACATGGCAGCGGTCTGGAGCCGCGCAAGGTCGGCCGGCGTGTTCACCGGCCCCAGGCGCTGCAGCAGTTCCGGTTTGGCCACCAGCACCCCCCGGCTCGTTCCGAGGACCTTGGCGACGAGCGTCGTGCTGTCCTCGATGGCGGGACGCACGCGCAGGGCGATGTCGATGCCCTCCTCGATCAAGTCCACGGGCCGGTTCATGACCCGCATGTCGATCCGCACGGCCGGGTAGAGCTCCATGAAACGCGGCAGCAACTGCGACAGTCCGCTGTGGGCGATGGTGATCGGGCAACTCAGGCGGACCGTGCCGCAGGGCTCGGTGTGCACCTGCGCCACCGCCTCCGTCGCGGCCTGCGCCGCATCCCGCACGGCGGCCGAATGCCGCAGGAAGATCTCGCCCGCCGGGGTGAGCGACAGCCGCCGCGTGCTGCGCTGCATCAGCTGAACGCCGAGCCGCTCCTCCAGTTCCGCCACCCGGCGGGACAGGCGCGATTTGGGAATGCCGAGCGCGCGGCTGGCCGCGGCAAAACCGCCGCGCTCTGCCACTTCGGCGAAGAAAACCATGTCGTTGAGGTCTTGCATGGCGCTCATTGTCCTGCAAATGGAACGATGTGGTCGAATTTTGGCTACTTATCACCCACTCGCATCAAAAATAGAATTACTCCATCGCCGGCCACCTTTGAGCGCCGACCTCCACACGAAAGTGATCGACCATGAAGCTGCTCCACATCGACTCCAGCATCCTGAGTGCCAATTCGACCTCCCGCCTCCTCACCGCCGAAACCGTGGCGGCATGGAAAGCCGCGCATCCCGACACCACGGTCGAGTACCTCGACCTCGCCGCCAGCGCTCCGTCGCACTTCGGCGCCGATGCCCTGGGCATCAAGACCGGCGTGCAGGCCCAGCCGACCGAAGCCCAGCAGCGCGAGAACGCGCTGTCGGAAAAGTTCGTGAGCCAATTCCTCGCCGCCGACGTCATCGTGGTGGGCGCGCCGCTGTACAACTTCTCGATCCCGACCCAGCTCAAGGCCTGGATCGACCGCCTCGCGCAGATCGGCCGCACCTTCAAGTACACCGACAAGGGCCCCGTGGGCCTGGCCGGCGGCAAGACCGTGATCGTGGCTTCGAGCCGCGGCGGCATCTACTCGACCTCCGAAGGTGGCCAGGCCGCGGAACACCAGGAGAGCTACCTGAAAGTGATCTTCGGCTTCTTCGGCATCACCGACGTGCGCTTCGTGCGTGCCGAAGGCGTGGCGATGGGCGACGCGCCCAAGGCGGCCGCCCTGGCTGCGGCACGCGCCGACATCCTGGCGACAACGGCCGAAGCCGCTAACCAGAAGAACGTGGCCCAAGTGGCCTGAACTTCGGTTCCTCCAAAAGAAATGCCGCCCCAGGGCGGCATTTTTCATGGGGTTCGTCAGCCCCCGGGCACGTCAGGCTGCCCCATGGCTCTTGATCCAGGCCACGTACTTGTCCATCCATCCCTGCAGGAACTTCTTCGTGCCTTCAATGCCTATGTGGCCCTGGTCGTCGAACAGGCCCTCCTTGGCCTGAACAAACGCCTCCGGCTGCCCGAGCGTGGGCACATCGAGATATGCCAGCACATTGCGCAGATGCTGCTGCGCCGCCGCGGTGCCGATGGCGCCCACCGAAATGCCCACCACGCCCGCCGGCTTGCCGCCCCAGGCGTTCTGGCCATAGGGACGCGAGGCG
Organism: Variovorax paradoxus; assembly: GCF_018614875.1. GTDB lineage: Bacteria > Pseudomonadota > Gammaproteobacteria > Burkholderiales > Burkholderiaceae_C > Variovorax > Variovorax paradoxus_I. The sequence continues at coordinate 137,841 of NZ_JAGGNW010000011.1, forward strand.
TGGTCGATGGCGTTCTTCAGCACGCCGGGTAGCGAGCGGTTGTATTCGGGCGTCACGAACAACAGCCCCTGCGCGGCGGCGATCTCGCTCTTGAGCCGCTTGACCGAAGGCGCCTGGTTGCCGTCGTCGTCCTGGTTGTACAGGGGCAGATCGTCGATGCGCAGATGCTCGAACGTGAAGTCCGAGGGCGCAAGGTGCGCCAGCGCCAGGGCCAGCTTCCGGTTGAACGAATCCTTGCGAAGGCTGCCGACGATCACGGCAATTCGGGTCTGGCTCATGGTTGATGCTCCTTTGAAGAAGTGGGGAAGACATGAACGGAAAGGAATGACCCGGACGATTATGCGAAGCGCCCAAGACCTTTTCCAGAAAAGCTCTTCGCTCCGGCCCGCCTTTGCGGCACGCGAAGCAGGCTCGCACAATCGCGGGCATCATCGCCCGGGTCCTTTCGACCCAGGAGCGATTCACGATGCGATTTCTAGTGGTGGGTGCCGGCGCACTCGGTGGTTATTTCGGCGGCCGGTTGCTGGAGGCCGGGCGCGACGTGACCTTTCTGCTGCGCCCGCGCAGAGCGGCACAGATCGCGAGGACCGGCCTGGTGATTCAGAGCCCGTACGGCAACCTGCAGTTGCCCTCGCCGCCGCGCCTGATGGCCGAGGACATCGAGGCGCCGTTCGATGTGGTCGCGGTCGGCAGCAAGGCCTACGACCTCGACTCGACCATGGATTCATTTGCACCGGCCGTCGGCCCGAACACGGTCATTCTTCCCCTGCTCAACGGCATGAAGCACGTCGACCGCCTGGTCGAGCGCTTCGGCAGCGAGCGCGTGCTGGGCGGCCTGTGCATGATCTCCGCCACGCTGGACGACGAAGGCCGCGTGCTGCATCTCAACGACATGCACGGCCTGAGCTACGGCGAGCGCGCAGGCGGTCGCTCGGCCCGGGTCGATGCCATTGCCGCCCAGTTCGCGGGCGCGAAATTCGACGCCACGCCGAGCGAGAACATCTCGCAGGACATGTGGGAGAAATGGGTCTTCATCGCCTCGGCGGCGGGCCTCACGAGCCTGATGCGCGCATCCATCGGCGACATCGTGAGCGCCGGCGGCCGTGACGTGGCGCTCGCGATCTTCGACGAGTGCTGCGCCATTGCCGCCCACAACGGCTTCGCGCCGCGCCCGGCAGCCGTCGAGCGCGGCCGCGCCATCATGACGGCCGCGGGCTCGACGATGACGGCATCCATGTACAAGGACATCGTGCGCGGTGCGCCGGTCGAGGCCGACCACATCGTCGGCGACCTGCTGGGCCGCGCCGCGCCGGGCAATTCACCGGTGCCTTCGGTGCTGCGCACCGCCTACGTCCACCTCAAGGCCTACGAGGCACAGCGCGCCCGCGAAGCGACTTGAGGCTTCACGATGACCGATGCCATCGCCTTCCTCCACACTGCACAGGCTCATGTGCCGACCTTCGAACGGCTCGCCCGCGGGATCGCGCCCGAACTGAAGGTACGTCATCTGGTGATGGAGGAACTGCTGCACGAAGCCCGCGCTGCAGGCATCGACAACCCGATGCTGGCCGCGCGCGTGCACAACGCCATGCGCGAGGCTGCATCCGAAGGCGCCGCCGTGGTTGCGTGCACCTGCTCGACCATCGGCGGCATCGCGGAAAAGACCGCAACGGGCGGCGCCTTCACGGCCCAGCGCATCGACCGTGCGATGGCCGACCGCGCCGTACGCGCCGGCCCACGCGTGCTGATTGCAGCGGCGCTCGAAAGCACGCTGGAGCCGACGACCGCGCTGATTCTTTCGGCCGCCGCGCAGGCCGGCGTCGGGGTCAGGCCGAGCGTGCTTCTGGTCGAAGGGGCCTGGGCGCACTTCGAGGCCGGCGACACCGCTCGCTACATCGAGACGCTGGCAAGGGCGATTCGCACCGCCGCCATCGCGGCCGACGCCGTGGTCCTGGCACAGGCCTCGATGGCCCCAGTCGCGAATGAACTTGCAGACCTTGGCATCGAGGTGCTCGGCAGTCCCGGCCCGGGGGTTGCGCATGCCGTGGCAACGCTGCGCGCCTTGCGCACGGCGTGGGCCGCGCAGGCCGCTACTCCGACTTGAGGATCGTCTCGCCCTTCAATGCGCCCATGTCGCGAGTGTTGACGCGGTGCCGCTTCCACCCCTCCCACGTGCGGCGCATGTGGGTGACCGAGATGAAGTAGTAGAGAAACTTGAACATGCCGAGCGCCCGCCACATTGGCGTGCCCCGGTAGATGTCGCCGGCCAGCAGCGACATCAGCGCCTCCTTCACGCGGAACGGATTGCCCGGGTGCATGAACATGTCGCGGATGGTCGGGTTGGTCACGCGGTAGATGAACCACGAATACTCGCGCGGGCCCTTGCGCATCATGGCCTCGAAAGCCTCGCGCGCGGGCGCCAGCTCGGCCGGCCGGTCGAGCGCGGTGGCCACCAGCTCGGCGCCGTCGAAGGCGCTGTGCATCGCAAGGTACACGCCCGAAGAGAACATCGGGTCGATGAAGGTGAAGGCGTCGCCCAGCAGCAGGTAGCGCTCGCCCGTCGAATGGGTGCTCGAGTACGAGAAATTGCCGGTGGCGTGCACCGCGTCGTCGACCAGCGTGGCGTTCTTGAGGCGGTCCACCAGCACCGGGCACAGCGCGATCGTGTCGAAGAAAAAGTCCTTCAGCGGCTTGTCGCGCGTCTTCAGGTAGTACGGCCAGCAGACCGCGCCCACGCTGGTGGTTCCGTCGGCCAGCGGAATGAACCAGAACCAGCCGTGCGGGAACCAGCAGATGCTGATGTTGCCTTCCTTCTTGCCTTCGAGCCGTTCAGCGTTGGTGAAGTGGCCGAAGACGGCCGTGCTGTTGTGGTCGGGGTTCTTCTGCTTGCAGCGGAATTTGTTGGCGAGCAGCGTGTCGCGCCCGGTGGCGTCGACCACGAAGCGGGCGCGCCAGCTGCGCCGGGTGCCGTCGTCCATTTCAGCCTGCACCGTGGCGCCATCGGCGTCGAAGGCCACGTCGCGCACCTTGCAGCCTTCGATCGCCTGCGCGCCGCGCGCGGCAGCGTTGCGGAACAGAAGTTCGTCGAGGTCGGACCGGCGCACCTGCCAAGCGGAGTCGAGCGACTTGTCCCAGCCCTCGGCAAAGTCCACGTAGCTGCGGTGCTCATGCTCCGGTGAGACGAATTCGATGCCGAACTTGGGCATGCCGATCTTCTCGACCTGGTCGCGCACGCCGAGCTTGTCGAACAGCTCGACGTTCGCCGGCAGCAGCGATTCGCCGATGTGAAAGCGCGGGTGGTGCGCCTTTTCGAGCAGCACCACCTTGCGGCCCTGCTGGGCCAGCAGCGCCGAGATCGTGGAACCCGCGGGGCCGCCGCCGATCACCAGGACGTCGCAGGACGCGTCGGCCGCCGGGGGCATGGAAGAAGCGGAGGAAAAAGTGGCTTGAGGCAAGGACATGCGGAGGCAAGCTACATTGTTGACGACGGCCAAGCATAGCGCGGCCAACGCCACCCACCCTCCGGTGCCACACCTACGGCGCGCTGGCCTTTGGCGCGTTCTGCAGGCTGGCCTGCGTCACGCTCGCGCCCGCGGGCACGTCGTCGGTGATCCACACGTTGCCGCCGATCACGGCCCCCTTGCCCAGCGTCACGCGCCCCAGGATGGTGGCGCCGGCATAGATCACCACGTCGTCCTCCACCACCGGATGCCGTGGCAGGCCCTTCTGCAGGTTGCCCTCGGCATCGGTCGGAAAGCGCTTGGCGCCGAGTGTCACGGCCTGGTACAGGCGCACGCGCTTGCCGATGACCGCCGTCTCGCCGATCACCACGCCCGTGCCGTGGTCCATGAAAAAGCCCGCGTCGATCTGCGCGCCGGGGTGGATGTCGATGCCGGTCTGCGCATGCGCCAGCTCGGCCACGATGCGTGCCAGCAGCGGCAATCCGAGCTTGTAGAGCTCGTGCGCCATCCGGTGGTGGATCATTGCGAGCACGCCCGGATAGCACAGCAGCACCTCGTCGACGCTGCGCGCGGCGGGGTCGCCCTGGTAGGCCGCGAGCACGTCGGTGTCGAGCAGGCGGCGCAGCTGCGGCAGCGCGCCCGCGAACTGGCGGATGGCCTCGGTGGCGATGCCGTCGACTTCGCTCGCGGGGCGCGGCTCGTGGCGGGCGTTGTAGTTGAGCTCCAGCCGCGCCTGCACCAGCAGCGCCTGCAAGGCGGTGTTCAGCGTGTGGCCGACGTAGAAATCCTCGCTCTCGTGGCGCAGTTCCGGCGGCCCGAGCCGCATCGGAAAGAGCGCGCCCTTGAGCGACTCCACGATTTGCGCCAGCGCATCACGCGACGGAAACTCGCGCGCGCCGGGCTCGCGCGAACGGCGCTGCGAGTCGCGCCACTCGTCGCGCGCCTCGTGCAGCGCGCGCACGATGCCGCTCACATCGAAATTGACCATGGCTTTCTCTCCGGGCGTTCTGTATATCGCACTGTAGGAGCCAGCGGTCAATGTGCCAAGAACTGAAAACCCGGCTCCTGCAACCGAAAAAAACCCGGCGCCAACGGGGCGCCGGGTCGTTCGCAAGCCCGAGGGTCCGTCAGAGCTTCGCGATCGAAACCTCCGTCGACTTCACGAGCGCGACCACGTCGGAGCCCACCTTGAGCTGCAATTCATCGACCGAGCGCGTGGTGATGACCGAGGTGACGATGCCCCAGGCGGTTTCGACGTCGACTTCGGAGACGACGTCGCCGCGGATGATCTCGCGGACCTTGCCCTTGAACTGGTTGCGGACGTTGATGGCTTGAATGGACATGGTGTTTCTTTCTTTCAGGTGGAAGGAGGGGTTCGGGGAAGCGGAATGAAGTCTTGTCGATGGGTGCGTTCAGATCGCCCAGCGCAGCGTGTGCGCGGAAGGCTGCAGCCAGCTCGCGTCCGCGCCGGCGGGTTCGGCCTCTGCGGCCTTCTGCAGTACGCGGTCGAGGATGCGTTTCTCGATGGCCGCGAAGGCCGGGTCGCCCTGCGAGCGCGGGCGGGCCAGCGCGATGTGCTCGTCGAGCGCGATGCGGCCGTCCTCGATCAGGATCACGCGGTCCGCGAGCGCCACGGCCTCCTGCACGTCATGCGTCACCAGCAGAGCGGTGAAGCGGTGGCGCTGCCAGAGGTTTTCGATGAGGCGGTGCATCTCGATGCGCGTGAGCGCGTCGAGCGCGCCCAGCGGCTCGTCGAGCAGCAGCAGGCGCGGGTGATGCACCAGCGCCCGTGCGAGCGACACCCGCTGGCGCTGCCCGCCCGACAGGCGCGCCGGCCATTCGTTCTCGCGGTCGGCCAGGCCGACGTGCGCGAGCACCTCCTTGCCGCGCGCCTTGGCGTCGCCGGGCAGGCCCAGCGTCACGTTGTCGAGCACGCGGCGCCAGGGCAAGAGGCGCGCCTCCTGGAACATGATCCGGGTGTCGTCGTGCAGGCCGTCGATGGCCTTGCCGTCCGTGAAGAGCCCGCCGGACGTGGCCTCCTCGAGCCCGGCAATGAGCCGCAGCAGCGTGCTCTTGCCGCAGCCGCTGCGCCCGACGATGGCGATGAACTGGCCCGGCTCGATGGCCAGCCGGGTGTTGCGCAGCACCTCGCGCGCGCCGTAGCGCTTGTGCAGGCCGCGCGCTTCGAGGCGCACGCCGCCCGCAATGACTGGAGATTGGGTGTCTTTCAGAACAGTGCTCATGATGATTTCAGGCCCGGTTGGATAAGCGCCACGTCGGGCGTGCTGGATTTCTGGACGAATGAATGCGTCATATGCCCGCCCTTCACTTCTGCTTCTTCTGGTAGCCGGGATGCCAGCGCAGCCACCATTGCTCCAGCCCGCGCGCGAACAGGTCGGCCAGCTTGCCGAGCAGCGCATACAGCAGGATGCCCACCAGCACGATGTCGGTCTGCAGAAACTCGCGGGCGTTCATCGTGAGGTAGCCGATGCCGGCCTGCGCCGAGATGGTCTCGGCCACGATCAGGATCACCCACATCAGCCCCAGCGAAAAGCGCAGGCCCACGAGGATCGACGACAGCGCGCCGGGCAGGATCACCTCGCGGTACAGCTGCCAGCGCGAGAGGCCGTAGGTGCGTCCCATCTCGATCAGCTGCGGATCGACATTGCGGATGCCGTGAAAGGTGTTCAGGTAGATCGGAAAGAACACCGACACCGAGATCAAGAACAGCTTGGCCGATTCGTCGATGCCGAACCACAAAATCACGAGCGGAATCAACGCCAGTGCGGGAATGTTGCGCACCATCTGGATGGTCGAGTCGAGCAGCGTCTCGAAGAACTTCACCGAGCCTGTCAGCAAGCCCAGAACCAGCCCCGTTCCACCGCCGATCGCAAGGCCCGCGAGCGCGCGGCCCGCGCTCACCTTGACATGGGTCCAGAGCTCGCCCGACACCGCAAGCGCCCAGGCGGCCTTGACCACGTCCACCGGTGCCGGCAGCACCCGCGTGGAGAGCCAGCCCAGCGATGAAGCGATCTGCCAGAAGACGATCAGTCCCACCGGCACCAGCCACGGCACCAGCCGCCCCGCCACGTTGGCGCCAAAGGCCTTGAGCGCGCCGCCGGCGTTTTCTTCCGAACGCGCGACCGCCGGCAGTTCCTGCACTTGTTCCGTCATGGGAGTTCCTTAGCTTTGGGAAGCGAGGCGCGAAGGCGCATCGAGATTGGCGACCACTTCGCCGAACGGCCCGCTCAGCGAACCACCGGCCAGCCGCGTCTGCGCCTTGCGCGACAGCAGCGGGAACACCAGCTCGGCGAAGCGGTAAGCCTCTTCGAGATGCGGGTAGCCCGAGAGAATGAATTTGTCGAGGCCGAGCGCCGCGTACTCCTCGATGCGCGCCGCCACGGTCTTCGGGTCGCCCACCAGTGCGGTGCCCGCGCCACCGCGCACCAGGCCCACGCCGGCCCAGAGGTTGGGCGAAATTTCCAGCTCAGCGCGCGATCGGTTCGCACCTGATGCATGCAGCGCGGCCATGCGGCGCTGGCCTTCGGAGTCCATGCGTGCGAAGGCGGCCTGCGCGCGAATGACGGTCTCGTCGTCCACGCGGCTGATCAGCTCTTCGGCGGCCTTCCACGCGGCGTCTTCGGTCTCGCGCACGATCACGTGCAGGCGGATGCCGAACTCGACCTTGCGGCCCTTGCGCGCGGCGCGGTTGCGCACGTCGGCGATCTTCCTGGCCACCTCGGCGGGCGGTTCGCCCCAGGTGAGATAGGCATCGACCTGCTCGGCCGCGAGCTCGTGCGCGGCGGCCGACGAGCCGCCGAACCACACTGGCGGATAGGGGTGCTGCACCGGCGGATAGAGCAGCTTCGCGCCCTTCACGCTCAGGTGCCTGCCCTCGTAGTCGAAGCCCTGCCCGCCATGGCTGCGCGCAAGAATCTCGCGCCAGATGCGGATGAACTCGGCCGATTGCTCGTAGCGCGCCGCATGGTCGAGGTACACGCCGTCGCCTTCGAGCTCGGCCTGGTCGCCGCCGGTGACCAGATTCACCAGCAGACGCCCGCCCGAGAGCCGGTCGAAGGTCGCGGCCATGCGCGCGGCCAGGCTGGGCTGGTGCAGGCCGGGGCGCACCGCCACCAGGAACTTGAGCTTCTTCGTCGCGCCGATCAGGCTGGAGGCGATCACCCATGGGTCTTCGCACGAGCGGCCGGTGGGAATCAGAACGCCTTCGTAGCCGAGGTTGTCCGCAGCGCCTGCGATCTGCTGCAGGTAGGCCAGGTCGATGGGGCGCGCGCCTTCGCTCGTGCCCAGATAGCGGCTGTCGCCGTGGGTGGGGAGGAACCAGAATATCTGCATGTCGTCTTTCCGTCGGTGGGGCCTGGCGTCAGATGGCAAAGAAGAAGCCGCGCACGCGAGGCAGCGCGCAGCGCGAGCGCGGCGACGCGGCCCGGAAGTGCCGCGGCTCGGGAATGCCCCAGGCGCGCGTGGTTGTGGCAAGCACGCGGGCGGCACGATGGCGCAAGGCTTCCTGCATCACGCGATGCCCGCCGCGGCGGCCTCGAGCACGCTGATCTTTCGGGGGATCAGCTTCAGGTCGAAAAAGGTGTCGGCAATCTTCTGCTGCTCCGCGAGGATGGCCTTGGTGATGGGACCGGTGCCGTAGACCGCGCGCGCCACTGTCAGGTCAGCCACCGGCTTCGGCAGCCCCCACAGGGCGGCGAACTCCGCGGCAAGATCGTTCCTGTGGGCGGTGCCCCAGTCGTCGACCTTGTTGATCTCCTCGATCGCGATGGCCAGCACGTCGGCGTTCTTGGCTGCATAGCCGAGCGACGAAAAATAGTAGCTGCGGTTGCCGACCACGCCCGTCGCGTCGGCCAGGATGCGGGCCTCGAGCGACTTTTCGGCGGCGGCAAGGAAAGGGTCCCAGATCACCCATGCATCGACCGAGCCCTTCTCGAAGGCCGCGCGCGCATCGGCCGGCGGCAGGAAGACGAGGTTCAAGTCGCTGTACTGCAGGCCATGCTTCTCGAACAGCTTGACGATGAAGTAGTGGACGTTCGAGCCCTTGTTGAGCGCGATCTTCTTTCCCTTCAGCTCGGCCACGGTCTTGATGGCCGAGCCCTTGGGCACCAGCACCGCTTCCGACTGCGGACGCTGCAGCGTGGCCGCCACATAGGCCAGCGGCGCGCCGGCGGCCTGCGCGAAGATGGGCGGCGCCTCGCCGACATCGCCGAAGTCGATGGAGCCCACGTTCAGCGCTTCGAGCTGCACCGGGCCGGCGGTGAACTCGGTCCATTTCACCGACACGCCGAGCGGCGCCAGGCGCTTTTCGAGCGTGCCGCGGCCCTTGAGGATGCTCAAGGCCCCCTTCTGGTGGCCGATGCGGAACTGGCGCGCCGGCACCTGGGCCAGCGCGGCGAACGAAGGCAGCACCACCGAGGCGGCTGCGCCCTGCAGCAGGCGGCGGCGCGGAATCGAGATGGAAGAAGTCATGAGGACGTCCTTTTTTTTCGTGTGCAGGAGAAACCGGCCTCAGGCCGAGATGAAGCCGACCATGAGCGCAATGGCGGTCACCACGATCGTGCTGATGGCGAGGTCCCGCAGGGCCCGCCAGATGGAGCGCGGCTGGGTGTCGAATGCGGAGTCTTCGGTAGCGACGGGATTCATGTGGATTCCTCGATTCAAAAAATTCAGGCAAAGCCATCCCCGGCTGCAAAAAAGCGCCTGGGTCTGTCTGTTCGTGAAACACCGCGGAACCGGCTTCGCCGGGCCGCCGGTGTTGCCCCCTCGAGGGGGGAGTCGAGCTACACGCAGTGAGCGAGGGACGGGGGTGGTCCCCTAAACACTACATCGCACCTTGGAGAACGGCACCGGCTCGAAGCCATACGTGGCGGGCAGCTTCAGCCCTTCGGTGGCGAGCACTTCGACGGCCTCGTCGAGCCGCTCGGCCAGGTCGGCATGCACCTGGTAGGCGTTCTCGGGCGTCAGCGTGATCTGCGAATCGGTCGCGTAGACGCCCGGCAGGATGTGGCGCGCCGAGAGCGCGTGCAGCACCGGCCGCAATGCGTAATCGAGCGCGAGCATGTGATGCGGGCTGCCGCCGGTGGCCAGTGGTAGCACCGTCTTGCCCTTGAGCGCGTTCTGCGCCAGCAGATCGAGAAAGACCTTCAGCACGCCGCTGTAGGCGGCCTTGTAGACCGGCGTGGCCACCACGACCACGCGCGCCTCGGCCACCTTGGCGATCGCGCCCGCAATGGCCGGATGGTCCCAGTCAGCCAAGAGCAGCGCCTGCGCCGGCAGCTCGCGGATCGCAAGCCGCTCGATGTGCGCCTTGCGGCCGGCCAGCCGCTCGCCCACGGCCTCGAGCAAGGCGGTGGAACGCGAGGGTGCAGAGGGGCTGCCGGCAATCAGGAGAACGGACACAGGAAACCTTGGTTCGATGAAAAAGAGCGCAAATGCGTGAGGGCCGCCGCGCAGCCCGGGGGCTACTTCTGTCTTGCCGTGTAGATCTGGTCGAAGGAGCCGCCGTCGGCGAAATGCGCCTTGTCGGCCTTGGCCCAGCCGCCAAAGGCCTGGTCGATGGTCACCAGCGTGAGCTTGGGGAACTGCTTGTCGTACTTGGCCTTGGCCTTGTCCGAGGTCGGGCGGTAGAAATTGCGGCCCGCGATGTCCTGGCCTTCATCCGAGTACAGGTACTTGAGGTATTCCTCTGCCACCGCGCGGCTGCCCTTCTTGTCGACCACCTTGTCGACCACCGCCACGGTGGGCTCGGCCAGGATGGAAATCGACGGCACCACGATCTCGAACTTCTCGGCGCCGAATTCCTTCAGCGCCAGGAAGGCTTCGTTCTCCCAGGCCAGCAGCACGTCGCCCACGCCGCGCTGCACGAAGGTGATGGTCGAGCCGCGCGCGCCGGTGTCGAGCACGGGCACATTCCTGAACAGGCTGCCGATGTATTCCTTGGCCTTGGCGTCGCTGCCGTACTTGCGCTTGGCAAATTCCCATGCGGCCAGGTAGTTCCAGCGCGCGCCGCCGGAGGTCTTGGGGTTGGGCGTGATCACCTGCACGCCGGGCTTGACCAGGTCGTCCCAGTCCTTCAGGCCCTTTGGATTGCCCTTCTTCACCAGGAACACGATGGTCGAGGTGTAGGGCGCCGAGTTCTGCGGCAGGCGCTTCTGCCAGTCGGCCTTGACGAGCCCGCCGTGCGTGGCGAGCGCGTCGATGTCGCCGCCGAGCGCCAGCGTGGCGACGTCGGCGTCGATGCCGTCGATGATCGAGCGGGCCTGCTTGCCCGAACCGCCATGCGACTGCTTGATGGTCACGTCCTGGCCGGTCTTGCCCTTCCAGTATTTGGCGAACGCGCGGTTGTAGTCGGCGTAGAGCTCGCGCGTCGGGTCGTACGACACGTTGAGCAGCGTGATGGGGGCCGCGCCCTGCGCCAACGACGGCAATGCCGACAGGGCCATGACACCGGCCACGCCGGCCCCCAGGGAAAGCTTGATAAAGTCGCGGCGAAGGCTCATGGTGTCTTGCTCAAAAAGGCATATCAATGAAGCTGCGTATTCTCAATACGACATATAGAAACTGGAACGACCGAGTTTTCAGTTCTAAATAGCTAAATCAACTAAGCAACCGCTTTCCCCACAGAGGCAATCAAAAATGGCACGCATGGTTCAGTGCATCAAGCTCGGCAAAGAGGCCGAAGGGCTCGACTTCCCGCCCTATCCCGGCGAACTGGGCAAGCGCCTGTGGGAAAACGTCAGCAAGGAAGCCTGGGCCGCCTGGCTCAAGCAGCAGACCATGCTGGTCAATGAAAACAGGCTGAATCTGGCTGATCTGCGCGCCCGCCAGTACCTGGCCCGGCAGATGGAAAAGCACTTCTTCGGCGAAGGCGCCGACGTGGCCCAGGGCTACGTACCCCCTCCCGCCGCCTGAGCACCCGCCGCACCGTGACCGCTGAGCCGGTGGCCTGGCGTTCCGACGGCGTTCCGCGAAGCGAACGCTTCGACGACATCTATCACACCGAAACCGGGGCGCTGGCGCAGGCTCGCCATGTGTTCCTGGGCGGCTGCGGCCTGCCCGGGGCTTGGTCCGGGCGGCCGCAATGGCTGATTCTCGAAACCGGATTCGGGCTGGGCCTCAATTTTCTGACAACCTGGCAGGCGTGGCGCGCGGACGCGAACCGGCCGCGCCTGCTGCACTTCGTCTCGGTCGAGGCGCACCCGGTCGGGCCCCAAGACCTGCTGCGCGCCGCCGGGGCCTACCCCGAGCTGATGCCGCTGGCCAGGGAACTGGCCGCGCAGTGGCACGGGCTGCTGCCGGGCTTTCACCGGCTGGCTTTCGACGCCGGCCACGTGCTGCTCACGCTGTGCATCGGCGACGTGCAGCCGATGTTGCGCGCGCAGCGCTTCGAGGCCGACAGCATCTTCCTCGACGGCTTCAGCCCGCAGCAGAACCCCGCGATGTGGTCGCCCGACACGCTGAAGGCCGTGTCGCGCTTTGCCCGCCAAGGCACCGGCCTTGCGAGCTGGACCTTTGCGCGCGGCGTGCGCGATGCGCTCTCGCAGAACGGCTTCCAGCTCCAAAGGCGCCAGGGCCTGCCGCCCAAGCGCGACTGCCTGGGCGGCGTGTTCGCGCCGGCCTGGACGGTTCGGCGCCGCGGCCCCGCGCCCGAGCGGATCGAAACCCCCGGCCGCTGCGCCGTCATCGGCGCCGGGCTGGCCGGTGCGGCCGTGGCCGCCAGCCTGGCGCGGCGCGGATGGCAGGTCATGGTGCTCGATGCGGCGGACCGCCCGGCCGCCGGCGCCTCCGGCCTGCCGGTCGGCGTGATGGCGCCGCATGTCTCGCCCGACGACGCCCTGCTCTCGCGGCTCACGCGCGCCGGCATTCGCGCGACCTGGCTCGAACTGCAGCGCCTGCTGGAAGAAGGCCGCGACTGGCGCGCCAGCGGCGTGCTGGAGCGCCGGCCCGAGGGCGACACGCGCGTCCCCGCCGGGTGGAGCCCCGGCGGCCCCAATGAATCGTGGCCCGCGAACGCCGCGCAATTGGCGCAAGCCGGTTTGCCGGCCGATGCGCCCGCCCTCTGGCACGCGCGCGCGGGCTGGGTCCGGCCCCAACGGCTGATCACCGCATGGCTGCGCGGGCCGGGCATCGAATTCCGCGGCAACGCACGGTTGGCACGCATCGCGCACGGCGACGGCGCATGGCAGCTGTTCGATGCGGCGGACCACCTGCTGGCCGAGGCGGAGCGCGTGGTCATTGCCGCGGGCTTCGAATCCGGCCGCTTCGCTCCGGCGCTTCCGCTGCAGCCCGTGCGCGGCCAGGTCATGTGGGGCGCCATGGCGGCCGATGCCGCACTTCCGGCCGCCCCCCTCAACGGCGACGGCCACCTGATTGCACATGTACCCGCCGACGACGGCGCCCACCTCTGGCTGGCCGGCGCCACCTTCGACCGCGACAGCACCGACCTCGAGCCGAACGACGCCGATGCCGCCGCCAACCATGAGCGCCTGAAGCGCCTTCACCCCGCCGCAGCCGCCGCACTGGCCGCGAGCTTCGATCGCCGCGAGGTCAACGCCTGGGTCGGCGTGCGCTGCGCATCGGGCGACCGCCGGCCGCTGGTCGGCCCGCTCGATGCCGATGCGACCGGCCTCTGGGCCTGCACCGCGCTGGGCTCGCGCGGCCTCAGCTTCGCGGCCCTGTGCGCGGAACTGCTGGCCGCGCAATGGCACGGCGAGCCGCTGCCGTTGCCCGCCAATCTGGCCAAGGCGCTCGCCATCCAGCGAACGCAAACGTAGGCGTCCGCTCGCCAAGGCCTGAGAATGCATCGCATGGCCATCCAATACGACATCACCCACACCACCGTCTACCGCTACAAGAAGCCGGTCACCTTCGGTCAGCACCGGGTGATGTTCCGCCCGCGCGACAGCCATGACCTGCGCGTGCTCGCCACCGACCTGCAGGTGAGCCCTCAGTCGTTCACGCGGCTGATCCAGGACCCGCATTCGAACTCGGTCGCGCTGGTGCAGCCCATGGGCGAGGCCACGGAGCTGCGCATCGTGTGCTCCTTCACCATCGAGCACGTGCCGGCGCAGCAGGACCAGCTTGCGCTCGACCCGGCCGCCGAGTTCCTGCCCTTCGCCTATTCGGTGCAGGAGCGCCTCGATCTCGAGCACTACCTGCGCCCGCACCACGACGACGACACCCAGGGCACGCTGATCCGCTGGGCGCACCAGTTCCTGCACACCGACCAGCCCAATAGCACCCGCGAGGTTCTCGCGCGCATGAACGCGCACATCGGCCAGAGCCTCGAATACAAGGCGCGCGACGAGGAAGGCACGCAGACGCCGCTGCAGACGCTGGCGCTCGGCAGCGGCAGCTGCCGCGACTATGCGCTGCTGATGATGGAGGCCGCCCGCCGGCTGGGCATTGCCACCCGCTTCGTCTCCGGCTACCTCTACGACGCCGCGCTCGACCGCGCCAACCAGGCGCCCGGCGAGTCGATGACCGGCGCCGGCACCACGCACGCCTGGCTGCAGGCCTACCTGCCGGGCATCGGCTGGCTGGCCTTCGACCCCACCAACAACCTGATGGGCAGCGGCCAGCTGATCCGCGTCGGCGTCACGCGCGACCCGGCGCAGGCCGCGCCCATCTCGGGCAGCTGGTATGGCGATGCAGAGGCGTACGAAGGCCTCGACGCCACGGTGGTGGTGACACGCCGCAAGGGCTGACACCCCGCACGCCGGTGTCGCGCAGGAGATAGCAGCTACGGGAAAGCCCGGGCCGGTGCGCACCGCAACGCCCCTACGCTGCGCCGCCGGTCCAGCCAAATAGCACGGTCGTTCTCTACGCCCGGGCGAGGCTGCGCTGTGCGCCGGGCTTCTTCCCAACAACACAAGAACGGAGAGAGACATCCCATGCATTCCTCGCGCCTGACACTTCTCGCCCTTGCAACCAGCCTGGCCGTCGCAGCCTGCGGCGGCGGCGGCGGCGGCAACGGCTTTGCCTTCACGCCGCTGCCGCCGGCCCCGGCGCCCGCGCCGCCGGCTCCGCCTCCTCCTCCTCCGCCCGAGGAAACGCGCCTGCAGGACAGCCGCAATTCCTTCGCGCCCGCCGACCCGGCGGCCACCACCTTCGCAGCGCTCGCGGCCGATGCGGGCGACACCATCGACAACACCACCACCAGCCGCTGGGCCGGCATGCTGGGCGGCGCGCAATACCGCGTCGAGGTGCCCGCCAACTGGAACGGCAAGCTCGTGATGTATGCGCACGGCTATGCCGGCGACGGCAACTTGCTGGTGGTGAACAACCCCTCCATCCGCCGCTACCTCGTCCAGAACGGCTACGCCTGGGCGGCATCGAGCTACAGCAAGAATTTCTACGACGTGCGAGCGGGCGTGGAAGACACCAACGCGCTGGCCCTGCAGTTCAACGCCATCGCCAAGGCCAGCGGCCGCGAGCTCGCGGCGCCGTCGAGGATCTACATCACCGGCCACTCGATGGGCGGCCACATCACGGCGGCGGCCATCGAGGACGAAGCCTTTGCCACCGCCAACCACAAGGTGAAGTACAGCGGCGCGGTGCCGATGTGCGGCGTGGTCGGCGACACCGAGCTGTTCGACTACTTCGCGGGCGCGCAGGCCGCCGCGCAGGCGCTCGCGGGACTGCCGAAGTACCCGATCGTCAACTGGTCCGACATCAAGGCGCAGGTCACCGGCACCCTCTACACCGCCTTCCCGGGCACGCCCACGGCCACCGGCCTGAAGTTCGGCTCGGTGGTGAAGAACTTCACGGGCGGCGAGCGGCCGATGTTCGACCTGGGCTTCACGCAGGGCGGCTCGTTCGCGGCGGTGTGGGGCGTGTTCGGCAGCGACGGCACGGTCAACGGCATCCTGAACCGGAGCATGCCGGACACCAACCGCTTCACCTACGCCATCGATGGCGACGTGCCGGGCACCACGGCGCTGAACGCCTCGGTGCTCAAGCTCACCGCGGCGGCCGATGCCAACCGCCTGCGCACCGATGGGCTGCGCTGGATCCCCAAGGCCAACGGCGAGTTCAGGATTCCCGTGGTGACGCTGCACACGCTCGGCGACCTGTACGTGCCTTTCAGCATGGAGCAGATCTACAACCGGCGCGTGGCGGCCAAGGGCAACAGCGGCTGGCTGGTGCAGCGCGCGGTGCGCGGCATCTCGCATTGCGACTTCACGCTCGCCGAGCAGGCCGAAGCCTTCGACGCGATGGTCAAGTGGGAGCGCGACGGCGTGAAGCCGGCAGGCGACGACGTGGTCACCGCGGCCACGGTGGCGGACCCGGCCTACGGCTGCACGTTCACGCGCCCGCTCGGCACGGTGGACGAAAGCAGCACCAGCAAGGCGACGCGTCCGGGCGCGGCCGCCGCACGCCCCTGCCCGCCGTGAGCGGCGCGAGGAGCGTGAGGGCCGAGTGATCAGCGCGCGGGCGGTACCGCCCGCGCCCATGTTTGCGCCTGGTTCGCGTGCCGATCGGCCGACCCGGCATGCCAGCCCCGAAGGCGGGAGTTGGCGAAGGACGGCTGGCCAAGGACGTGATGAAGAAGTAGCAAGCACGAAGGGATACGCAGCATTGACGGCCGCCGGAATAGGCGGCAATGTCGCCCCATCGGCTTGGCACCGAAGGCTCCTTCAAGGACAACACATGAGATTCCTCGCACTCACCGCCGGCACGCTGGCGGCCGCAGCGCTGGCCTGGCATGCCGTGCCTTCGTTCGCCGAGCCGGCCCGGCGCGTGCCGGCGCCCGCGGCCGACCTGCCGGCCTCGTCCACCACGAAATACGACATCGCCGTGTTCGCCGGCGGTTGCTTCTGGGGCGTGCAAGGCGTGTTCCAGCGCGTCAAGGGCGTGAACAACGCCGTGTCGGGCTATGCCGGCGGCGAGGCGAAGACGGCGCGCTATGACAACGTGCGCTCGGGCCGCACCGGCCATGCCGAATCGGTGCGCATTACCTACGACCCGCGGCAGATCAGCTACGGCAAGCTGCTGCAGATCTATTTCTCGGTGGCGCACGACCCGACCCAGCTGAACCGGCAAGGGCCGGACACAGGCCCTCAATACCGCTCCACCGTGTTTGCCGAGAACGCCGAACAGGCCCACATCGCGAAGGCATACATCGTGCAGCTGAACCAGGCCAGGACCTTCGGCAAGCCGCTGGCGACCACCATCGAAATAGCGAGACCGTTCCATGCGGCCGAGTCCTATCACCAGGACTTCCTCACACGCCATCCAGGCAACGAGTACATCGTGTTCAACGACCTTCCGAAGATCGAAGGCCTGAAGAAGCTGTTTCCGGAGAGCTACCGATCGACGCCCGTGCTGGTGAATGCGGCCAAGGGCGGCTGACTCAGCCCGGTTCCGGCCTGTCCGCCAGCGCGTCGTAGGCGCCGCGGCGCGCGGCCTGGTTGCAGCGGGCACGGTGCACCAGCGCCTTCTGCGCCGATGCGGCATTGGCGGCGTCGCCTTTCCAGGCGTCCAGCGCCGGTTGCTGGACGGCGCGCGAGTATGAAAACGCCAGCGCCCACGGCACGCGCGCCCCGGATCTCGCGTTCATGGCGTTCAAACGGGCAGAGGCGAGCTGCGCCGATTGGCCGCCCGACAGGAACGCGATGCCCGGCACGGCCGCGGGCACGACCCGCAGCAGGCACGCCACGGTGGCGTGGGCGACCTCGTCCACGCTTTCCTGCGTCGGGCAGGCCTGCCCGGGCAGCACCATGTTCGGCTTCAGGAGCATGCCTTCCAGCAGCACGCCCTGCAGACGCAGCTGGGCGAAGACCGCGTGCAGGGTCTCTTCGGTAATTTCCGCGCAGCGAGCGAGGGAATGGTCGCCCTCCATCAGCACTTCGGGCTCGACGATGGGAACGAGCCCGGCCTCCTGGCACAGGGCCGCATAGCGGGCCAGCGCATGGGCGTTGACCTCGATGCAGGCACGGCTGGGCAGGCCGGCCCCAGGCGTGATGACGCCGCGCCATTTGGCGAAGCGCGCACCCAAGGCCGCGTATTCGGCCAGCCGCTCGCGCAGGCCGTCCAGGCCTTCGGTGACCGTCTCCCCGGGATGGCCCGCCAGCGGCTTCGCGCCGGTGTCGACCTTGATGCCGGGAATGATGCCCGCCCCGGCGAGCACCGAGACAAACGACGCGCCCGCGCTCGTCTGCTGGCGGATGGTTTCGTCGAAGAGGATCGCGCCGCTGATGCATGCGCCGAGGCCCGGGGCGGTAACGATCAGCTCGCGCCAGTCGCGCCGCGCGTCCACGGTCTGGGGAATGCCCAGCTTCGCGAAGCGCTTGTGGCAGGTGGCGTTGCTCTCGTCCATTGCGAGCAAGCCCTTGTCGCCGGCGACCAGCGCCTGTGCGGTATCGATCAATGCCTGTGCAGTCATGATGCTGTGACCCTCGCTTGCTTGCGGGGATCGTACGCCTCCACCCGCGCCGAGGCTAGATCACGTTCTTCTCGAGCAGCGGCCGGTTCTCGAGAATCCGCGCAAATGAAACCGGCGACAGATCGAGGCCGCGGTATTCGCCGTACCGGATCAGCTCCGCCACGCCGCGCCCTGCCGCCGGGCAGTGCTGAAGCCCATGCCCGGAGAAGCCGTTGGCGAAGAACAGGTTGTCGCAGTCCGGATGCAGGCCGAGGATCGCGTTGTGGTCGAACAGGTTCATCTCGTAGTAGCCGGCCCATGCGCCGGTCATGCGGATGGCCTCGAAGGCGGGCACGCGCCTGGCCAATGCGGGCCAGATGAAATCGTCGAAAACGCGGTAGTCGACTTCGAGCGGCGCGTCGTCGCGGTCCCGGTCCTGGGGCGGCGCAAAGCCGCAGATGAACCGGCGGCCTTCGGGGCGCAGCCAGATGCCCGAGGTGTCGATCACCAACGGGCAGCCCGGCAAGGTGTCGGGACACGAAAAGCTGAAGACCATGCGGCGGCGGCCGCGCACCGGCAGGTCGATACCGGCCCAGTCCGCCACCCTCGCGGCCCAGGCGCCGGCGGCGTTGACCACCACGTCGGCCTGGAGCACGTTGCCGATGTCGAGCTCCACGCCCGTCACCGCGCGGCCGTTGCGCTGCAATCCCGTGGCCTGCGCCTGCACATAGAGCGCCCCCTGGGATATGGCTTTCTTGCGAAAGGCCTGCAACAGGCTGTAGCCGTCGTACCAGCCCTCGCCCGAAAGGCCCAGCGAGGCCAGCGCGATGCCCTCGGCCGACATCCATGGAAAGCGCGCCTTCAGCGCGTCGGGTGCCATCAGGATCACGTCGACGCCATGCGCCTTCTGCAGCGCATGGTTCTCGCGCAGCACTTCGACGCCGTCCGGCGACGCCAGGTACAGGTACCCGGGCTCCACCAGGCCGATGTCGGGCACGTTGTCGCCCACGCGCAGGGTTTCGCCAAGGTCGCGAAAGAACTCGATGCCGTAGAGCGACATATCGATGTTGACGGCGGTCGAAAACTGCTGCCGGATCGAACTGGCCGACAAGGCCGACGACGCCTGCGTGTACGAGAAATCGCGCTCGACCACGGTCACGTCGAACGGTTCCTCCTGCGGGTCCCGGTTCAGGAAATAGGCGATGGCGGAGCCGATGGCGCCGCCGCCGATGATCACCACACGACGCATGAAATTCCTTTCCTGAAAACCCCCGAGCCCGACACGCAGAATAGCAACGATGAGAAAAGATATTCCCAACCTGGGTGCATTGCAGGCCTTCGAGGCCTCGGCGCGCCTGGGGAGCTTCACCCGTGCGGCGGCCGAACTCGCGCTGACGCAAAGCGCCGTCGGCCGACAGGTTGCCACGCTCGAGCAGCGGCTGGGCGTGGCGCTGTTCTCGCGCGTGCGAAGGCGCCTCACGCTCACCGACACCGGACGCGAGTATGCGGCGCGCATCCGCCGCCACCTCGACCAGATCCGGCGCGACACGCTGGAGATCAGCGCCGGCCACGACATGGGCTTCGTCCTCGAAGTGGCGGTGGTGCCCACCTTTGCCACGCAATGGCTGATTCCGCGGCTGCCCGACTTCAGCCGGCGGCATCCCAACATCACCGTCAATCTCTCGGCGCGCTCGCAGCCCTTCTCGTTCCAGGAGAACGCCTATGACGCGGCCATCTATTTTGGCGACCAGTTCTGGCCCGGCACGCGCGGCGGCCTGATCTTTTCCGAAGGCGAGATGGTGCCGATCTGCAGCCCGGCCTTTCGCGATGCCAACGGCCCGTGGGACGAAACGGGCTTCGAACGCTGCCGCCACGTGCACCTGAGCACGCGCGCGCACGCGTGGCGCGACTGGTATGCGCAGCAAGGCTGGGACTACACGGTGCACGCCTCGCGCGGGCCGCGCTACGAGCTCTTCACCATGGTGGTGGCCGCCGCCGCGGCCGGCATGGGCGTCGGCCTGGCGCCGCGCATCCTGATCGAGCACGAACTGCGCACGGGAGAACTGGTGATCCCCGTGGACCGCCACCTCGACGTGCCCCAGGGCTACTACTTCGCCTACCCCGAAGGCCGCACGGCCTCCGGTGCGCTGGAGCATTTCAAGCACTGGGTGCTGGGGCTGGCGCCGGACTGAAGCCGGTCGGAGCCGCGCTTCACAAAAAAAGCACGCCGGACAGATCCCGGCGCTTCGCGATTCGAAGCAAAGTCAGTCGAATGTTGTACGTTGTCATATGACACGAGGTGAAACCCCTAAGGTATTCACATGCCAGCATGCTTGACGCTCTCGAGACGCCCTCCAATAATCGCCGCGGCCATGGCGCATTGTCGTACGACAACTGATGACTTCGGGCCGATCAATAACTACGGAGACAGAGGGCATGTCAATGAAACGCAGAGATTTCGCAATTTCGATCCTTTCCCCCGCCGCACTGGCCGCCTGCGGCGGCGGTGGTAGCGACAACGGTCCAACGTTCCCCTTTCCGATTCCGTCGCCGGCGCCCCCGCCGGATGCCCCCGCCCCGCCGCCGAACGCATCGCCCCAAGCCACCGCCGCAGCGGCGCTCAAGCGCGCCGCCAGCTACATGGACGAAGTGGTCTCGTACCGCGGCGGCTATGTATGGTCCTACTCCCCCGACCTCACGCAGACCTTCGGCGAAATGGAGGCCAAGCGCACCATGCTCTGGCTGCAGCCACCCGGCACTTCGTCGATCGGCCACATCTATCTGGACGCCTATCACGCGACCGGAGACGAGCGTTTCTACCAAGCCGCCGACCGCACCGCCAAGGCCGTGGCCGCGGCCCAGAAAGACTCCGGCGGCTGGAACTACATCCATGACTTCAACGGCGAGGAGTCGCTCAAGCATTGGTACGAGACCGTGGGCATGAACGGCTGGCGCCTCGAGGAATTCCAGCACTACTACGGCAATGCGACCTTCGACGACGCCACCACCGCCGTGGCCTCGCAACTGATGCTGCGCATGTACCTGGAGAAGAAGGACCCGGTCTATCAGTCCGCCACCGACAAGGCCATCAAGTTCATCACCGATGCGCAGTTCGGCCCCCAGTTCGGCGTGGCCGACGGTGGCTGGCCGCAGCGTTTTCCGCACAACCCGAACGCGGTCGCCTCCATGCCGATGCCGAACCCGCAGCAGCTGCCGCAAGGCGCGCGCGCGGGCATGGAAGACGGCGACTACACGCTGCACGTGACCTTCAACGACGACGTGATGGGCGAGAACATCAAGTTCCTGACGATGTGCGTGATGGCGCTGGGCCGCACCGAGCTTGTCGCCAACGTCACGCGGGCCATGGACTGCATGCAGCGGATGCAGTGGACCTCGGGGACGCAGCCGCTGCAGTCGGGCTGGAGCCTGCAGCACCTGTCGCGCGACATGAACGGGCGGCTGGCCGGTGCGCCGGCAGGCGCGCGCTCCTACGAGCCGCGCTCGCTGGCCACGCACACGACGCAAACCAATATCCAGCAGCTGTTCGGCTACTTCACGCTGACCGGCGACAGGAAGTACCTGTCGCAACTGCAGAAGGCGATCGACTGGCTCAAGTCGCCCTCGATCCAGCTGCCCGCCAACGTCGCCACGCTCAACCCGCTGCTCGCCGGCCGGAACGTGGCCACGTTCATCGAGCTCGACACCAACGAGCCGCTCTACATCCACCGCTACGGCTCCAACATCCACAACGGCGCGTACTTTTTCGACAAGGACATCACCAACACGATCAGCCACTACTCCTCCGGCCGGTCGGTCGATGCAGCCGCCCTGCAGAAGCGACTGGACGAGCTCAATGCGATGACGCAGGCGCAGATCGATGCCATGGTGGCCAGGTCGCCGCTGAAGGCTACCGCCGCCCGCGCATTGCCGAAATATTTCGCGGCGGTTCGCGAAGTGGATTTCCCCGACTTGTTCGAAGGCGCCGTGATGAAGACGCCCGTGGTGCCGGAGTCCGAGGCGCAGTCGATCGTGGCTGCGCTGGTCGACGGCAAGTACTGGACCGCGCCCGTGCCCGAGATCGTGAATCCGTACCGCGGCAACGGCCCCACCACGCCCTACACCGGCACGGCCTATCGCAGCCGCCATGTCGGCGACGTGTACGACACCTCGCCCTATCCCGCCGACGCGCCGCCGGACATCGCGCCCTACATGAAGCGCGAGAAACCGCAGTTCATCGTCACGTCGAACTTCATCTCCCGCATGGGGCGCTTGATCTCGTTCGTTTCGCCGGTCGGCTGAGTCGGCCTGGTGCGCCCGGCTCGGGGTGCGGAATCCCGGGTCGAGCGCCGCATGCGCTCGGTCTCTCAAGCCGGTTTCACACGCCCACCCGTCACGACAAAGCCGACACCGCACATCACCAGCGCTATGCCGACGAGGGTCAACCAGGCGGGGACTTCCTTGAGGACGACCATGCCTATCAGGACGGCCAGCGCTGGCGCAAGTGCGCCGAAAATGGCCGCCCGCGGAGCACCCAGGCGGCGCACCGCTTCCGTATAGAAGTACATCCCCAGGATCGCGACAGCGATGCCCTGCGCCACGACCTGGAACGCGACCGCTGCTGGCGGCGCGGTGAAGATGTTCGGCTTGAGCCAGAAGAAATAGATCGGAACGAACAGCAAGGCCGAGAGGCAATTGACCAGCGCCGTCGCGTGCCAGGGGCTGACGCCCGAACGCCGCTGCGCGACCGTGAAGCCCGCGAAGAGCAGGCCGGCCAGCAGAAACAGCAGATCGCCCCGCCACTCGCCTGCAGCTCGGTTCGCGATCACCGCATACCCGCCAATGCAGATCACGCCGACGATGACGATGCCCATGCCACCCAACTGCTGGCGGGTGAACTTCTCGCCGAACAGGAGCCCGGACAACAAGGCCACCGATGCCGATCTGTTGGATGCCGAGACCCTTGCGAACAAGAATCGGCCACAGAAGCAACGCCGATACGCCGAAGCGCAAGAATGTCACGTCATGCGGGCCGAGACTGGTCGTCACCGCGAAGCGGGTGGCAACCGACCAACTCGACCAGATCAATGCGACGGCGAGGCCGCACAGCACGCCCATGCCGACGCCCTGCCGTCCGGCCGGTCCGATGGCCGGCGCAAATACCGCGGGCATGGCTACCGCCCCTTCCGCAGAATCTTGACGATGCCCACGGCGTCGTCCTCTGATTGACCGCACTGCATCGCTTCGGAGAACAGGGCTCGGTTGACCTCTGCGACGGGAACCCAGAGCCCGCGCTGGGCGGCTTCATCACACACCAGGCCGATGTCCTTGGCGACATGGCGGATCGGCGCTTGCTGCGCAAAGTCGTCGGCCAGCATCTTCGGCGCCTTCATGCGCAGCACATCATTGGCCAGCGGTCCCGCTTGCGCCATCTCCAGGAATTGCCCGACATCGAGGCCGATGCCGGCCGCGAAGTGCGTGGCTTCGGTGATCGCCTCGAAGCAAGCGATCAGCAAAAGCTGGTTCGCCAGCTTCATGCGCATCGCCGTTGGAATGGGACCACACCGCACCGTCTTCTTGCCCACGGCGTCGAACAAGGGCTGGACCTCGTCGATGTACCCAGGCTCGGCCGCAGCCGCCAGGATCACGAGCTGGCCTGTTTCGGCCGGTTGCTTGGAGCCCGACACGGGCGCTTCGACGTAGCGAGCGCCAGCGGCCGCCAAGTTCGCGGCCAGTTCCGCCGAGTAGGCCGGCGCGATGGTCGACATCAGCACGATGGTCTTGCCCTTCACGGGGGCCGCAATTGTTCCGTTCGCCGAACGCTGCAACGCCTGATCGACCTCGACGTGGCTTGGAACCATCAGGACGATGGCATCGGAGACCTCGATGACCTGTCGGGCCGTCTCGGCGACAGTGACTCCAAGAGAACGCAGGCCCTCGCAGCGGCTGGCAGTGCGGTTGTAGACGGTGACGCTGTGCCCCGCCTTATGGAGATTCCTGGCCATGGGTTCGCCCATGACGCCCACACCGACGATTCCGATTTTCATGGCTGGTCCACCCGTTTTGAATTGCTTGGGAGCCAGACTCTAGAGACAATGAGAGATCGAGGAAAATGAATTATCGAGAATGAAAAATTCGGAAAAGGAGATGTGTCCGTGGAATTTTCCGACCTGACGATATTCCTGGCCGTCGTGCGGGCCGGTGGGATAGTTCGCGCCGCTGAGCTTTTGCACCGGGCGCAGTCAAGCGTCACATCGCGCATTCAGCTTCTGGAGGAAAAGCTGGGCGTGAAGCTTTTCCTGCGCGAGGGAAGGCGATTGCATTTGTCGCCTGCCGGCAAGATATTGGTCGGCTATGCGGAGCGAATTGTGGAGCTCTCCAGAGAGGCCTCGGGCGCGGTCCAGGCCGACCAGCCAACGGGCATTTTGCGGCTGGGTGCCATGGAAAGCACGGCGGCGGTGCGCCTGCCGGA
The DNA here is from genome assembly GCF_018614875.1 of Variovorax paradoxus. Classification (GTDB taxonomy): domain Bacteria; phylum Pseudomonadota; class Gammaproteobacteria; order Burkholderiales; family Burkholderiaceae_C; genus Variovorax; species Variovorax paradoxus_I. Next base: position 162,157 of record NZ_JAGGNW010000011.1, read on the forward strand.
GCCGCTGGGCAGGTTCCACGAGCGATATCCGGACATCGCATTGGAGCTCTACTCCGGAGACCCGCGCGAGTTGGTGAATCGGGTTCTCAATTCCGAACTCGATGCCGCTCTGATTGCGGACCCTGTGTCCGACCGCCGACTCGCGACCACGGCCGTCTACGACGAAGAACTCGTGATCGTGGCCGAGGCCAGGCATGGGCCGATAGCCTCACCGAAAGACCTTCCTTCCAAGACCATTCTTGCGTTTCACCCCGGATGCCCGCACCGTAAGCGCCTGGAGGATTGGTTTGCGCGCGGCCACGTCATTCCGGAGCGGATCGTGGAAGTCGGGTCGTACCACCTGATCCTGGGCTGCGTTGCCGTCGGCATGGGCGTGGCGCTGGTGCCTCACAGCGTGCTCGACACCTATACCGGGCGTGAACGCCTCAGCGTTCACAAACTGCGAGCGAAGTTCGCACGAGTGAAGACCCGGTTGGTAAGGCGCAAGGAAGCACCACAGGCGAAGATTCTGGCGTTGTCGGCGATGCTGCTCGAGAGCTGTCAGGAGTCGCCTGGGTAGCATCGGCCGATGCAGATCTCGCTCGAACACCCCGATCAACCCGACGTCATCCAGCTCATCGACGATCTCGATGCGTATCAGAAGCCGCTGTATCCGCCAGAGAGCCACTACGGCATCGACATTGCCGCGCTGTCGGCCGCCCACGTGCTGTTCGCGGTCGCGCGCGACGAAGCGGGCACGGCCATCGGCTGCGGCGCCTTGGTCATGGCGCCCGGCCACGGCGAACTCAAGCGCATGTACGTACGGCCGCAGAACCGCGGGCAAGGCATCGCGGCGAAGGTGCTGAGCTTTCTCGAAGGCGAAGCGGCAGCGCTCGGATGCGCCGTATTCAGGCTGGAGACGGGCGTGAGCCAGCCCGAGGCGCTGGCGTTCTATGCGCGCGCCGGCTATGCGCGGCGCGAGCGGTTCGGCGACTATCCGGACGATCCGCTGAGCGTGTTCATGCAGAAGACGGCCACATAGTCGCCCGGACCGGGTGTCGCCCTGTCACCGGCCGGCGGCATGCCGCGCCTCGCAGCCGGCAAACCCTTCCAGCCCCGCCAGTTCGTCCAGGATGGGACATTCCGGGCGGTTGTCACCCTCGCAGCAGTTTGCCAGCCGTTCCAGCAGGTGCTTCATGTGCGCGAGTTCCTCGATCTGCCGGGCCAGGCCATCCGCCCGTTCGCATGCGACGCGCTTCACGTCGAAACTCGCGCGGCGCCCGTCCCGCCACAGCGCGTGCAGTTCCACGACTTCCGGCATCTCGAAACCCAGCGCGTGCGCCCTTCGTACGAAGCGCAATGTCGGGACGGCTCGTGCATCGTAGAAACCGCCGCCCTCGCCGGCGCGCACCATGCCGTCGAGCAGCCCGAGCGACTCGCAGTCGCGCAGCAGCTGAGCGGACGCGCCGGAACGTGCCACGGCGTCGGCAAGTGACAAGCGAGCCGCAGCAGTCGGTGCAGTGGGATGGTCCTGTTCCATGGAGATCTCCTTCCAGCTAAAGGACAAAAGTCTCAGCCCTCACGCCATGGGAGAGTCAAGGGGGCCAGAGGAACTCCCCATCCGCGGGGATGAAAAGACAACATCAGGGTAATCCCTGAAAGCCGTGCACCGCCGGGCCCGAACCGGCCGCCCCACGAGGAAACACAGCTCATCCCCGCCTGCGCCAAAGCCCGTCGCTCCTGGCCCGCTACTTGCAATCACGATCAAAAATGACAGAAAATTTTCTTAACTGACTTATATTTGTAAACTGATTTTCAGAAACCGCACACTTTCGAGTACCCGCGCCCCTCATGAGCACCACTGTCGACACCCCAGGCACCACCGTGGCCCAGCGCATTGCGCAGGCGCTGCCGCGGCTGACGCGTTCGCACCGGCAGGTGGCCGACTACGTGCTGGAGCATCCGCTGCAGGTGGCGACGTTGCCGATCGACGAGCTTGCCGCCGCGGTGGGCGTGTCGGTTGCCACGGCCAACCGTTTTGCGCGCGCGCTGGACTTCGACGGCTACGCCACCTTCCGTGCCGAGCTGGTGCGCGGCTTCGAGCCGCTGGTGGCGCCGGTGGAGCGCATGCGCGGCAACCTGCAGCGCCCGACCACCGTGGCCGAGGTGTTCGCCACCGCGCTCGACGAGAGCCGCCGCAACATCGAAGCCACGCGCCAGGCTTTGGACTACGCCGCCTGCGAGGCCGCGGTCGAGCGCATCGGCAAGGCGCGCTCGATCTACATTGCCGGCTTCGGCGCAAGCGCATGGCTCGCCGGGCTGCTACAGCACGGGCTGGACGGCAGCTGCAGCGACGTGCGGCTGCTCTCCAGCGTGAGCGGCGTCACGCATGCCGCGCGCACGCTGACGCACGCGGGCCCGAAGGACCTGTTCATCGGCCTGACCTTTCCGCGCTACCTGACCGACACCATCGCGCTGGCGCAGATCGCGCGCGGCCAGGGCTGTGCCCTGCTGGCGCTGACCGATCGCCCGAGCTCGCCGCTCGCGCCGCTGGCCGACGTGGTGCTCTATTGCCAGACCGAAACCAGCTACCGCCCGAACTGCGAGACCAGCGTGCTCGCGCTGATCGAGGCGCTGACCAGCGCCGTGACCCTGCGCGCGCCCGACCCGGTGCAGTCCGCCGGCCGCGTCCTGCAGGCCGTGCGCCCCTGGCTGCATGGCGCCAACGGCCTGCCGCGCGCGAATGGGCCGCAGGCCGCCGACACGTCCAAGGCCGCCGCACCGAACGGTGCCGGCATGAAAAAGAAGAAAGCTTCCCGATGACCCAGACCCACGTGCCCGTGATCGCCATCCACGGCGGCGCCGGCACCATCAGCGCCGCGACCACCAGCCCAGACCAGGCACAGGCCTACCACGACGCGCTGAAAAGCATCGTGGCCGCCGCGCAGGCGGCGTTGCGGAAAGGCGCCCCCGCGCTCGACGCCACCTGCCTCGCGGTCGAGCTGCTCGAAGACTGCCCGCTCTTCAACGCGGGCCGTGGCGCGGTGTTCACGCACGACGAAACCCATGAGCTCGATGCCGCCGTGATGGATGGCGCCACGCTCGCCGCCGGCGCCATTGCCGGCGTGTGCCACATCCGCCGCCCGGTGCGCGCCGCGCGCGCCGTGCTCGAAGACGGCGCCCATGTGCTGCTGGCCGGCGCGGGCGCCGAAGCCTTCGCGCGCGAGCACGGCCTCGAAATGGTCGACCCCTTCTTCTTCTCCACCGAGGCGCGCCGCCAGCAGCTCTACCGCGTGCGCGACACCGGCCGTGTGGTGACCGACCACGAGGGCGCCGCCATGACGCCGCCGCTCGACGAAGACAAGAAGTTCGGCACCGTCGGCGCGGTCGCGCTCGACATGCACGGCCACCTGGCCGCCGCCACTTCGACGGGCGGCATGACCAACAAGCGCGTCGGCCGCATTGGCGATTCGCCGCTGATCGGCGCCGGCACCTATGCCGACGACCGCACCGCCGCCGTCTCTTGCACCGGCAGCGGCGAGATGTTCATCCGCGTCGCCGCCGCTTACGACGTCTGCGCCCGCATGGCCTACGGCAGCGCCACGCTCGAAGCCGCCACGCATGCGGTGGTGCGGCAATCGCTGCCCGCCATCGGCGGCACCGGCGGGCTGATTGCCGTCGATCGCCACGGCAACCTGAGCCTCGCCTTCAACACCGAAGGCATGTACCGCGCCCACGCGCGCGGCAACGAAGCGCCGCACACGGCCATCTTCGCCTGACGCCGCTCGCCCCATTTCTTCTCGCACTCCCATGTCCACCCCTGCCCTCGCCCTGCCGGACGGCCGCGTTCTTGCCGTCGACGACCTCACCGTGCGCTTCTCGACCTCCGAGCGCACGGTCGATGCGGTCAAGAAGCTGTCCTTCCACGTCGACCACGGCGAAACGCTCGCGGTGGTGGGCGAATCGGGTTCGGGCAAGTCGGTCACCTCGCTCGCGCTGATGCGGCTCGTGGAGCATGGCGGCGGCCGCATCCTCGACGGGCGCATGATCTTCCGCCGCCGCAACGGCGAAGTGCTCGACCTCGCGCAGGCGCGCGACACCACGATGCGCGGCATCCGCGGCGCCGACATCGCGATGATCTTCCAGGAGCCGATGACTTCGCTGAACCCGGTGTTCACGGCCGGCGAGCAGATCGCCGAAGCCATTCGCATCCACCAGGGCAAGAGCGACTCGGCCGCGCGCGCCGAGGCGCTGCGCATGCTGGAACTGGTGCGCATTCCCGAAGCGCGCAACGTGCTCGACCGCTTTCCGCACCAGCTGTCGGGCGGCATGCGCCAGCGCGTGATGATCGCGATGGCGCTGTCATGCAAGCCGCAGCTGCTGATTGCCGACGAGCCCACCACGGCGCTCGACGTGACCATCCAGGCGCAGATCCTCCAACTCATCCGCGAACTGCAGAAGGAGATGCGCATGGGCGTGCTCTTCATCACGCACGACATGGGCGTGGTGGCCGAGATTGCCGACCGCGTGCTCGTGATGTACCGCGGCGACAAGGTGGAAGCCGGCAGCTCCGACACGGTGTTCGCCGCGCCACAGCACCCCTACACCCGCGCGCTGCTGTCGGCCGTGCCCAAGCTCGGCGCGATGCAGGGCACCGACCTGCCCGCCAAGTTCGAGCTGCTGCGCACCGAGGGCTCGCCCGACACCGTGCCCTGCACCAACACCACGCCGCAGACCACGGTGCGGGAAGACGCCGGCCCCATTCTTCGCGTGCGCGACCTCGTCACGCGCTTCGACGTGCGCAGCGGCCTGTTCGGCCGCGTGAAACGCCGCGTGCATGCGGTGGAAAAGATCAGCTTCGACCTGTATCCCGGCGAAACGCTGGCGCTGGTCGGCGAATCGGGCTGCGGCAAGTCGACCACCGGCCGCTCGCTGCTGCGCCTGGTCGAGAGCCAGAGCGGCGCGATCGAGTTCGGCGGCCAGAACATCCGCGAGCTGCCCACGCGCGAACTGCAGGCGCTGCGCCGGAACATCCAGTTCATTTTTCAAGACCCGTTCGCCTCGCTCGACCCGCGCGTGACGGTGGGCTTCTCGATCATGGAGCCGCTGCTGATCCACAACATCGCCAAGGGCGCCGAGGCGCAGCAGCGCGTCGACTGGCTGCTGCAGAAGGTCGGCCTGCCGCCCGAGGTGGCACAGCGCTATCCGCACGAGTTCTCGGGCGGGCAGCGGCAGCGCATTGCGATTGCACGCGCACTGGCGTTGAACCCGAAGGTGGTGGTGGCGGACGAATCTGTGTCGGCGCTCGACGTGTCGATCCAGGCACAGATCGTCAACCTGATGCTCGACCTGCAGCGCGAATTGGGCGTGGCCTTTCTCTTCATCTCGCACGACATGGCCGTGGTCGAGCGCATCAGCCACCGCGTGGCCGTGATGTACCTGGGCCAGATCGTCGAGATCGGCCCGCGCCGCGCGGTGTTCGAGGCACCGCAGCACGCCTACACCCGCAAGCTGATGGCAGCAGTGCCGGTGGCCGATCCGTCGCGCCGCCACAAGCCGCGCGCGCTGCTCGAAGGCGAGATTCCCAGCCCGATCCGCGCGGTGGGCGACGAGCCCGACGTGCCGCCGCTGGTGCAGGTTGCGCCCGGCCATTTCGTGGCACGCCACGCCGTCGGCGGGGCCTTTTGATCTTCTGATTTTTCAACCCGCAGGCTTTTCCTCCTGCTTTTTTCCTCGAACCGACCGGAGTTCTTCCATGAAGCAATCTTCTTCCTCCCTGCGATGGGCATCCGCACTGCTGGGCCTGGCCGCGCTGGCCGCATCCGGCACGGCACTGGCCGCGAAAGACGTGGTGCTGTCGATCGGCTACCAGCCGGAAACGCTGGACCCGTACAACACCAACACCACCATCACCACCGCGGTGACCAAGACCTTCTATGAAGGCCTGTTCCAGTTCGACAAGGACCTGAAGGTGCAGAACGTGCTCGCCGAGAGCTACGACGTATCGAAGGACGGCCTGGTCTACACGATCAAGCTGCGCAGCGGCGTGAAGTTCCACGATGGCACCGACTTCAACGCCGAAGCCGTGAAGTTCGTGCTCGACCGCGTGCTGAACCAGGACAACAAGCTGCTGCGCTACAACCAGTTCAACCGCGTCGGCAAGGTCGAGGCGCTCAACCCGACCACCGTGCGCATCACGCTGAAGGAGCCCTTCGGCCCCTTCATCAACTCGCTGGCCCATGCCTCGGCCGCGATGATTTCGCCCGCCGCGCTGAAGAAGTGGGGCAACAAGGACATCGCCTTCCACCCCGTGGGCACCGGCCCCTTCGAGTTCGTCGAGTGGAAGCAGACCGAAGCGGTCAAGGCCAAGAAGTTCGACGGCTACTGGAAGAAGGGCTATCCGAAGGTCGACACGGTGCAGTGGAAGCCGGTGCTCGAGAACAACACGCGCGCCGCGATGCTGCAGACCGGCGAAGCCGACTTTGCGTTTCCCATTCCCTACGAGCAGGCCGAGCTGCTGAAGAAAAGCGACAAGCTCGAAGTGGTGGCCACGCCGTCGATCATCACGCGCTTCCTGGCCTTCAACATGCTGCAGAAGCCCTACGACAACCCGAAGGTGCGCGAAGCCATCGGCTACGCCATCAACAAGGAAGCACTGGCCAAGGTCGCGTTCGGCGGCTACGCCTTCCCTGCGCAGGGCGTGGTGCCGCAGGGCGTGAAGTACGCCGAGAAGATGGCGCCCATTCCCTATGACCTGAAGAAGGCTAAGGAACTGATGAAGGAAGCGGGATATCCCGACGGCTTCGAGTCGGTGCTCTGGAGCGCCTACAACAACACGACCAGCCAGAAGACCATCCAGTTCGTGCAGCAGCAGCTCGCGCAGATCGGCATCAAGCTGCAGGTGCAGGCGCTCGAAGTGGGCCAGCGCACCGAGCAGGTGGATGCATGGCCCGATCCGAAGACGGCCAAGGTCCGCATGTACTACACCGGCTGGTCGTCGTCGACCGGTGAAGCCGACTGGGCCCTGCGCCCGCTGTTCGCCTCGGAAGCCTGGGCGCCCAAGCTGAACAACATGTCGTTCTACAAGAGCGAGGTGGTCGACAACGCGATCGCCAAGGCGCTGATCACGGTGGACGACAAGGAAAAGGCCGCGCTCTACAAGACCGCACAGGAAGAGATCCGCAAGGACCTGCCGCGCGTGCCGATGATCACCGAGCAGAACCTGTCGGCGCATGCCAAGCGCCTTTCGGGCGTGTTCGTGATGCCCGACGGCAACATCAACATCGACGCGATCGCAGTCAATTGACCCACCCCCGAAGCGGCTCACTGCGTGTAGCCGCCTCCCCCTCGAGGGGGCGACACCTGCGGCCCGGCGAAGCCGGTTCCGCGGTGTCCCCCGGCTGAAGGGGTTTTCGCTTGTATGCCATGCTGAATTACTTTCTCAAACGCCTGTTGGGCCTGATTCCCACGCTGCTCATCGTGGCCGTGCTGGTGTTCCTGTTCGTCCACATGCTGCCCGGCGATCCGGCGCGCCTTGCTGCCGGCCAGGACGCCGACGAGCAGACCGTGGCCATGGTTCGCCAGGAGCTCGGGCTCGACAAGCCGCTGCCGCAGCAGTTCGTGAGCTTCTTCACCCACATGCTGCAGGGCGACTTCGGCACCTCGATCCGCACGCGGCGGCCGGTGTCCGTGGAGATCGGCGAGCGCTTCTTCCCGACGGTGATGCTGACCATCACCAGCATGGTGTGGGCGGTGTTCTTCGGCATGGGCATCGGCATTGTTTCTGCCGTGTACCGCAACCAATGGCCGGACCGGCTGGGCATGACGCTCGCCGTGTCGGGCATCTCATTTCCCGCATTTGCACTCGGCATGCTGCTGATGCAGATCTTCTCGGTCCAGCTCGGCTGGCTGCCCACGGTGGGCGCCGCCACCTGGAAGCACTACATCCTGCCCTCCATCACCTTGGGCGCGGCCGTGGCCGCCGTGATGGCGCGCTTCACGCGGGCCTCGTTCGTCGAGGTGATCCAGGAAGATTTTGTTCGCACCGCGCGCGCCAAGGGCGTGCGCGAGCGCACCGTCATCATCAAGCACTGCCTGCGCAATGCGCTGATTCCGGTGGTCACGATGATGGGCCTGCAGTTCGGTTTTCTGCTGGGCGGCTCCATTCTTGTAGAGGCGGTGTTCAACTGGCCGGGCCTCGGCCGCCTGCTGGTCGATGCCGTGCAGATGCGCGACTACCCCGTAATCCAGACACTGGTGCTGCTGTTCTCGCTCGAATTCATCCTGATCAACCTCGTGGTCGATGTGCTGTACGGCTACATCAACCCGACCATCCGGTACAAATGACCACCCCCAGGCTACGCGCACTTCGTGTCGCTTCTCCTACCCCCTCACCGGGGGCAACACCAGCGGCCCGGCAAAGCCGGTTCCGCGGTGTTCCACGAAAAAGCCGCAACGAGCGACTGATATGACCCAAGCTTCCGCCGAATCCATCGTTCCTCTTTCTCCTGTCGTGGCGGTCCAGACCGCGGGCAAGGTCCGCACGCCCTGGGGCGAATGCTGGCGCCGCTTCAAGAAGCAGCCCGTGGGCATCGTCGCGGCGGTGTTCGTTGCGCTGCTGGTGTTCGTCGCGGTGTTCGCACCGTGGATCGTGCCTTTCGATCCGGAGAACTTCTTCGACTACGACATGCTGAACACCGGCCCCTCGGCCACGCACTGGTTCGGCGTCGATCCGCTCGGGCGCGACATCTTCAGCCGCATCCTCGCGGGCGCGCGCATCTCGCTGATGGCCGGCTTCCTGTCGGTGCTGGTGGGCGGCTTTGTCGGCACGGCCTTCGGCCTGCTCGCGGGCTACTACGAAGGCTGGTGGGACCGCATCGTGATGCGCATCTCGGACGTGCTGTTCGCCTTCCCCGGCATCCTGCTGGCGCTGGGCGTGGTCGCCATTCTCGGCAGCAGCATGACCAACGTGGTGGTGGCGGTGTCGGTGTTCAGCGTGCCGGCCTTCGCGCGCCTGGTGCGCGGCAACACGCTGGTGCTCAAGCAGCAGACCTACATCGAGGCCGAGCGCAGCATCGGCGCCTCGGACTGGACCATCATCGTGCGGCACATCCTGCCTGGCACCATCTCGTCGATCGTGGTGTATTTCTCGATGCGCGTGGGCACCTCGATCATCACGGCGGCCAGCCTGTCGTTCCTGGGCATGGGCGCGCAGCCGCCAACGCCCGAATGGGGCGCGATGCTCAGCGAGGCCCGCGCCGACATGGTGACCTCGCCGCACGTGGCACTGTTCCCCAGCCTGGCCATCTTCTTCACGGTGCTGGCCTTCAACCTGCTGGGCGATGCGCTGCGCGACGCGCTCGATCCGAAGATCGACCGCCAGTAGTCCGCTTTTATCTTCATGCCATCGACGACCTCCCTGCCCTTCATCGGCAACCTGCTCCAGGGCGCGCGCAACGCCATCACGGACGTCGAAGGCGTCACGGTCGGCCACCGCACGCTCGCCGACGGCCCGGTGCAGACCGGCGTGACGGTGATCCGCCCCCACGCCGGCGATCCGTTCCGCGACAAGGTACCGGCCGCCGCCGTCGTGCTCAACGGCTTCGGCAAGAGCGTGGGGCTGGTGCAGCTCGAAGAACTCGGCGTGCTCGAAACGCCGATCGCGCTGACCAACACTTTCTCGGTCGGAACGGTGGCCACGGCGCAGATCCGCCATTGCATTGCGGCCAACCCCGAGAGCGGCCGGTCGCTGCCCACGGTCAACCCGCTGGTCTTCGAGTGCAACGACGGCTTCCTCAACGACATCCAGCAAATGGCCGTGAGCGAGGCCGACTACCTGCACGCGCTGGCCAGCGCAGGTGCCGACTTCGCACAGGGCTCCGTCGGCGCGGGGCGCGGCATGTCGAGCTTCCAGCTCAAGGGCGGCATCGGCAGCGCGTCGCGGCGCGTGTCGGCGCGCGACGGCGGCCTGCACACGGTGGGCACGCTGGTGCTGGCGAACTACGGACGCCAGCCGCAGCTGCTGCTGGCCGGGCACGCGGTCGGCGAACGGCTCGCGGCGCTGCAGGTATCGCGCGGTGTGCCGGCGTCGGCGGAGCCCGAGAAAGGCTCGATCATCATCGTGGTGGCCACCGATGCACCGCTCGACGCGCGGCAACTGCGCCGCCTGGCGCTGCGCGCGGGCGCGGGGCTGGCCCGCACCGGCTCGGTCTTCGGCCACGGCAGCGGCGACATCGTGCTGGCCTTTTCCACCGCCTACACCGTGCCCGACCGCGTCGAGCGGCCGATGCCCGCCGTCGCGATGTTGCACGACGGCCTGCTCGACGGCCTGTTCCAGGCCGCGGCCGACAGCACCGAGCAGGCGATCCTCCATGCGCTCTGGCGCGCCACCGCGGTCACGGGCCGAGACGGCAACCATCGGGCGGCGCTGGGCGACGTGCTGCCGCCCTCTTCCCTTTCTTCGTTCGAAACGCGGATGCCCCCATGAAAGTCCTGATCTCCACCGACATCGAAGGCGTTGCCGGCGTCTACCACGCCGAGCAGGTGCGCCAGGGCAACCCCGAGTACGAACGCGCGCGCCTGCTGATGGCGCAGGAGGCCAACGCCGCGATTGCCGGCGCCTTCGACGCGGGCGCCACCGAGGTGCTGGTGAACGACTCGCATGGCGGTTTTCGCAACATGCCGCCCGACGTGCTCGACCCGCGCGCCCGCGTGGTGCAGGGCAAGCCGCGCTACCTGAGCATGGTGGCGGGTGTGGAGGAAGGCGTGGACGCAGTCTGCATGGTGGGCTACCACTCGCGCGCGCAGGGGCGCGGCATCCTCGCGCACACCATCAACAGCTTTGCCTTTGCAGGCATCTCGCTGAACGGGCAGGAGCTGGGCGAAGCCGGGCTCTATGGCGCGCTGGCTGGGGAATACGGCGCGCCGGTGGTGATGGCCAGCGGCGACGACGTGTTCATCGCCGAGAACCGGCCGCTCTTTCCGCACGCGATCTTCGTGCAGACCAAGAAGGCCACGGGCTGCAACAGCGGCGTCTCGCTCTCGCCCGAGCAGTCGCGCAGCGCGATCCGCACGGGCGTGCAAGAAGCGCTGGCGGCCCGTGCCGGCGCCAAGCCGCTGGTTTTCAAGGGACCGCAGACCGTGACGCTGCGCACCCAGTCGCCGGCGCTCGCGGACCTGTTCTGCCAGTGGCCGTCGTTCGAACGCATCGATGGTGTGAGCTTGCGTTTCACCGCTGACACGGTGGAGGCCGCGGTGCGCATGCTGAACTGCTGTTCGGCGATGTCTTCCATGCTGCGCTGAGGAGCAACAGCCGGGGCGATGTCGTCCCGGATCCCTCCGGGAGTGCACGCCATGTTTGATGACTTCTGGCTTGCTGCAGCTTTGCGCGGCCGAAGCGGTCTTTCGGATTCCCCGGAAAGGACGGTTTACTGGGGATACCGGTCCAGAATCACACTGGACGACGCACGGTCGCCGGGGTGGTGAAAGATGACCAGCCGGACCTCTCCCCGCCTCCATCCCCAATAAGACAGCTTTTCGCGCACCTCCGCTTCATCGGGTGCCCCGTACTCATTGATGGCCAAAGCAGTTGCTTGAATAGCATCGATGCCTGAAACCAGCACGCTCTCGATCTTTCCGGACTCGTCGGCTGCCAACGAGAGTTGGTCCGCCACGACACCAAACACAATCTTGGAGCTGCTTGGAAATTTGCAGGCGATGCCGCAGTCGCGCGCCCCCTTGGGCATGGGCACAGATGGAGGCGGGCAAGACGTCATCTCTTGACCGACCGCGAAGCCCGCAACGGCCATTTGAGCCTCGGCTGCCGCGCTGGGACAAAGCACCGCTGTGATGACGAGGAGTCCGAGAGAACTCGTACGGCGAGGCCATGAGTGGAAGTTCATCGGCGCGAAGACTAGGTGCTCTTCAGCGCTCTACCGAGGAAATCTCGAAAAGTAGCGGATCTTGATACCGTGGGACCTGAGCCGCGCCACGACGGCGATTCAACATATCTTTGAGCGTCCGGAAATCGCCGACTCAGGCCTTCCGCTGCTCGCCAGCAAACTCCGCATCAGCCGCCGGCCCGCGCAGGGCGTTCGCCGGTGGCGGGCGCCTTGGGCCCGCATTCCGCCGGCAGTCCCCGCACTCCGACTGTGTCCTCCTCCGGCTTCTAGAATTCCCGGTCCGAGAACTCGTTCCCCGCTCTCGCCCTTATCCGGAATAAGCATTCAACCGCCTGGAAACCCGCATGGGCATTGAGGAATAAGCTTATCCGCATAAAGCGCGAACCAAAAAATAGTTTGTTTCCATAAGGCCCGCTTTCAGAATCTCGGCTTCTTGCTGGGGCGCTGGACGCACTGCACTTCAAGAATCACACGCACGATGTACCAATACACAGATTTCGACCGCCAGTTCGTTCACCAACGGGCCGCCCAATTCAGAGACCAGCTCGAGCGCTGGCAGAAGGGCCGCCTGCACGAAGACGAGTTCCGCCCGCTGCGGCTGCAGAACGGCTGGTACGTGCAGCGCTACGCACCGATGCTGCGCGTGGCCGTGCCCTACGGCGAGCTTTCGAGCCGCCAGCTGCGCGTGCTGGCCCGCATCGCCCGCGAGTACGACGAGCCCGAAGCCGAGGTCTACCGCAAGGCCGTTGAGACGCAGGGCCTGCTCGGCAGCCACAAGCTCCCCACGCACTACGCCCACTTCTCGACGCGCCAGAACGTCCAGTACAACTGGATTCCGCTCGCCAAGTCGGCCGACGTGATGGACCTGCTGGCCTCGGTCGACATGCACGGCATCCAGACCAGCGGCAACTGCATCCGCAACATCACGAGCGACGAGCGCGCCGGCATCGCCGTCGACGAGATCGCCGATCCGCGTCCGTTCGCGGAAATCATGCGCCAGTGGAGCACGCTGCACCCTGAATTCGCCTTCTTGCCGCGCAAGTTCAAGATCGCCATCACCGGCGCCGCCGAAGACCGCGCCGCGACCGGCTGGCATGACGTGGGCCTGCACGTGGTGAAGAACGAGGCCGGAGAGATCGGTTTCCGCGTGCAGGTGGGCGGCGGCATGGGCCGCACCCCCATCATCGGCACTGTGCTGCGTGAGTTCCTGCCGTGGCAGCAGATCATGAATTACCTCGAAGCGGTGATCCGGGTCTACAACCGCTATGGCCGCCGCGACAACATCTACAAGGCGCGCATCAAGATCCTGGTGAAGGCCGAAGGCCAGCGCTACATCGACGACGTCGAAACCGAATACAAGCAGATCATCGAGCACGATGGCGCCCCGCACACCATCACGCAGGCCGAGTTCGACCGGGTGGCCGCCTCCTTCGTGCCGCCGACGCTGGCTACTCGCGTGCTGCAAAGCGCCGAGAAGACCGACGCCGAGCTGCGCCACCACGCCGACGACGACGTGATGTTCGCCCGCTGGCTTGCGCGCAACGTCGCGCCGCACAAGAACCCCGCGCTGCGCGCCGTCACGCTGTCGTTCAAGCGCCTGAAGCAGGCGCCCGGCGACGCCTCGGCCAGCCAGCTCGACACGCTCGCCGAGCTGGCCGACCGCTTCTCGGCCGGCGAAGCCCGCGTCACGCACGACCAGAACATCGTGCTGCCATGGGTGCATGCCGAAGACCTGCACGCGCTGTGGCTGGCCGCCCGCGCGGCCGGCTTTGCCAGCGCCAACGTGCACCTGCTGACCGACATGATCGCCTGCCCCGGCGGCGACTTCTGCGCGCTGGCCAATGCGCGCTCCATCCCCATCGCCGAGGCCATCACCGAGCGCTACCAGGACCTCGACGAGCTCGACGACCTGGGCGAGATCGACCTGCACATCAGCGGCTGCATCAACTCCTGCGGCCACCACCACAGCGGCCACATCGGCATCCTGGGCGTCGACAAGGACGGCAAGGAGTGGTACCAGGTGTCGCTGGGCGGCTCCGACGGTTCCACGCTCAGCGGCGCGCCGGTGGCCGGCAAGGCGGTGGGCCCTTCGTTCTCGGCGGCCGAGGTGCCGGGCGTGATCGAAGCCGTGCTCACCACCTACCGCGACACCCGCGTGTCGGGCGAGACCTTCATCGACACCTTGCGCCGCGTCGGCCCCGACCCGTTCAAGGCCGCGGCCAACGGTGCGCGTTTCAAGGTGGAGGAAGCAGCATGAAGAAAACCCTGAACATCCTGTCCGCCGAAGAGCACATCGACGACGGCGACCCGAAGGTGCTGCAGCTGCCGAACGACGCCGACCCGCTCGCCATCGAGGTGTGTCTGGAAGACATCGAGCGCATCGACCTGAATTTCCCCAAGTTCACTGACGGCCGCGCCTACAGCCAGGCCTTCCTGCTGCGCCGCCGACTGGGCTTCAAGGGCGACATCCGCGCAACCGGCGACGTGCTGATCGACCAGCTGGTGCAGATGGAACGCACTGGCTTCTCGAGCGCCGTGCTGAAGGAAGGCGTGGACGCCTCCGACGCGCAGCGCCAGTTCGACCGCTTTGCCGCCTTCTACCAGGGCGACGCGGTGAAGACCGCGCCGCACTTCGCGGCCGGCACCTGAACCCGCACGAGAACATTCGACATGAGCATCGCCACGGACATTGACTTCGCACGCATCAACACCGAACTCGGCCGCAACGCGCAGGGCCTGGTGGACTGGGCAGTCGGCCTGGGCCAGCCTTCGATCATCACCACCAATTTCCGCCCTTTCGAGGCCGTGATCCTGCACATGGTCACGCGTGCAAGGCCCGATGTTCCCGTGGTCTGGATGGACAACGGCTACAACACCGAGGCCACCTACCGCTTTGCCGACGAGGTGACGAAGCTGCTGGGCCTGGACCTGCACATCTACCTGCCGCGCCGCTCGCGTGCGCATCGCGAAGCGGTGGAGGGCCCGACCCCGGCGCTCGACGATCCGCGCCATGCCGCCTTCACCGAAGAGGTGAAGCTGGAGCCCTTTGCCCGCGCGCTGCGCGAGACGGCACCGAAGGTCTGGTTCACCGCACTGCGGGCCACCGACACGGCCGTGCGTGCGCAGATGGACCCGGTCAGCGTCAATCCGGATGGCCTGATCAAGGTCGCGCCGCTCTTGCACTGGTCGTCCAAGGAGCTGTACGAATACTGCGCGGCGCATGGCCTGCCCAACAACTTCGACTACGTGGACCCGACCAAAGGCGAAGACAACCGCGAGTGCGGATTGCATCTTGCGCACTGAGCGCCAACGCCTCACCGATTCTCCGCATTCAGCCCCCATCCGATGAACGCCCGTACTGAAACCGAACTGCTGCTGCCGTCCATGCACTCTCCCGCGCGCCTGTCCAACACGCACCTCGATGCGCTCGAAGAGGAAACCGTCTTCATCCTGCGCGAAGTGGCAGCCGCCTTCGAGCGCCCCACGCTGCTGTTCTCGGGCGGCAAGGATTCGCTGGTGCTGCTCAAGTGCGCGGAGAAGGCCTTCGGCGCCGGCCGCATTCCGTATCCGCTCCTGATGATCGACACCGGCCACAACTTCCCCGAAGTCACGGCCTACCGCGACCAGCGCGCCGAGGAACTGGGCGCCGACCTGATCGTGCGCAGCGTCGAAGACTCGATGGCGCGTGGCACCGTGCGCCTCGCGCACCCCGGCGAATCGCGCAATGCGCACCAGTCGGTGACGCTGCTCGAAGCGATCGAGGAATTCCGTTTCGACGCGCTGATCGGCGGCGCCCGCCGCGACGAGGAAAAGGCGCGCGCTAAGGAGCGCATCTTTTCGCACCGCGATTCCTTCGGCCAATGGCAGCCCAAGGACCAGCGCCCCGAGCTATGGACGCTGTTCAACACACGCCTGGCCCCGGGCGAGCACTTCCGCGTGTTCCCGATCTCGAACTGGACCGAGCTCGACGTGTGGCAATACATCGAGCGCGAGCACGTCGGCCTGCCGTCGATCTACTACACGCACAAGCGCGAAGTGGTCGAGCGCCGCGGCCTGCTGGTGCCGGTGACCGAACTGACCCCGCCGCGCGACGGCGAAACCGTGCAGGTGCGCGATGTGCGCTTTCGCACCGTGGGCGACATCACGACCACCTGCCCGGTCGAGAGCCTCGCGGCTGACGCGGGCGACGTGGTGCTGGAGACGCTGTCGGTCGACGTCAGCGAACGCGGCGCCACGCGGATGGACGACATGACCTCCGAAGCTTCGATGGAAAAACGCAAGAAAGACGGTTACTTCTGATGAGCGCGACGACTGCAACCCCTGCGACCACCGACGTGCACGGCGACACCGGCACCGCCCTGCGCTTCATCACCTGCGGCTCGGTCGACGACGGCAAGAGCACGCTCATCGGCCGCCTGCTGGTCGACAGCAAGACCGTGCTGCAGGACCAGCTCGCCGGCGTGCAGCGCGGCGGCGAAACCGACCTCGCCCTGCTGACCGACGGCCTCTCGGCCGAGCGCGAACAGGGCATCACGATCGACGTGGCCTACCGCTACTTCTCGACCGCCAAGCGCAAGTTCATCATCGGCGACGCGCCGGGCCATGAGCAGTACACGCGCAACATGGTCACCGCCGCCTCGGCCGCCGACGCCGCCGTGGTGCTGGTCGATGCCACCAAGCTGGCCTGGGCCGCCGAAGTGGAAGACGGCACCGTGGTCAAGCGCGAGCTGCTGCCGCAGACGCGCCGCCACACGCTGCTGTGCCACCTGCTGCGCGTGCAGTCGGTCGTGTTCGCGGTCAACAAGCTCGACGCCATCGACGATGCCGGCCTGGCGTTCGAACGCATCTCGACCGCACTGAACGCCTTCGCCGAAGCGGCCGGCGTGCAGGTGGCGGCCATCGTGCCGATCTCGGCGCTCAAGGGCTGGAACGTGGCCACGCGCCATGCCGACTGGGTCGGCTACGAAGGCCCGAGCCTGCTCGAACTGCTCGAAGAACTGCCCGTGACCGTGCAGGACGAGGCCGTGCCCTTCGCCTTCCCGGTGCAGTGGGTCGAGAAATTCTCGGCCTCGGCCGACACCTCGCAGGGCCGCCGCGTGTTCTGGGGCCGCGTCGCCTCGGGACATGTGGAACCGGGCCAGCGCGTGACCGTGCTGCCCAGCAACCAGACCGCCACCGTCGCGCAGGTGCTGAGCCACACGCGCCAGCCGAAGGCGGTGCATGCGGGCCACAGCGCCGGCATCGTGCTCGACCGCGAGCTCGACGTCTCGCGCGGCGACTGGCTGCTGGCGCCCGGGGCCTTCGAGCCGGTGCGCGAGATCACCGCCACCGTAGCCTGGCTCGACGACGAGCCGCTGGTCGCAGGCCGCGTGTACTGGGCGCTGCAGGGCCACCGCTGGGTCAAGGCCAAGGTGGCGCGCATCGTCGACCGCGTGAACATCACGACGCTCGAATCCGAGCCCGCAACGCAGCTCGAAGCCAATTCCATCGGCGACGTGGTGCTTTCGCTGCAGCAGCCACTGGCCGTGCTGCCTTTCACGCAATCGCGCGCATTGGGCTCGCTGGTGCTGGTCGATACGGCCTCGCACAAGACCGCGGCCGCCGTGCTCGTGCAGCCCGCCGCCGCAAAGGCCTAAAATCCCGGGTTTTCCCCGACCACATTGACGTTAGAAGACAAATGACCCACGTCGTCTCCGAAGCCTGCATCCGCTGCAAATACACGGACTGCGTGGACGTATGCCCCGTGGATTGCTTCCGCGAAGGCCCCAACATGCTGGTGATCGATCCGGACGAGTGCATCGATTGCGCGGTCTGCATCCCCGAATGCCCGGTCAATGCGATCTATGCCGAGGAAGACCTCCCGGCCAACCAGATCGCGTTCATCAAGCTCAACGCCGAACTCTCGCTGGCCGACGGCTGGAAGAGCATCACCAAGCGCAAGCCCGCGCTGCCCGATGCCGAAGAGTGGAAAGACAAGACCGACAAGGTCGGCGAACTGGTCCGTTGAACCCCGAAGGCCGAGCCCCCATCGAAACCGACGCCCTCATCATCGGCGCCGGCCCGGTCGGGCTGTTCCAGGCCTTCCAGCTCGGCCTGCTCGAGATCTCCTGCCACATCGTCGATGCGCTGCCCGCCGCGGGCGGCCAGTGCGTGGCGCTCTACGGCGACAAGCCGATCTACGACATTCCCGGCACGCCGGTCACCAGCGGCCGCGGCCTCGCGCAATCGCTGCTGGAGCAGGTGGCGCCGTTCAAGCCGCAATTTCATTTCGGCGAGCAGGTGGCGACCCTCGCCCGCCAGGCAGATGAACGATTGCTGCTGACCACGTCGGCTGGCACCGCCTTCCTGGCGAAGACCGTGTTCATCGCTGCCGGCGTCGGCGCCTTCGTGCCCAAGCGCATCGCGGTCGAAGGCATTGCGCAATTCGAAGGGAGCTCTCTTTTCTATCACCCCGATTCGCTGGACCGCTTTGCGGGGCAAACGGTGGTGGTGAATGGCGGCGACGACGTCGCGCTCGAAATGGCCATTGCGCTCACGTCCGTGGCAAAGCACGCCACGCTGGTCCATCGGCGCGACGGCTTCCAGGCCGACGAAGCGAACATCGCCTCGATGCGCGCCCTCGTGGCCGCGGGCAAGCTGGCCTTCAAAGTCGGCCAGCCGACCGCCTTCGATGGCAGGCAACTGCAGATCACCACGCCCGACGCGACGACCGTCGACCTGCCGCTCGATGCGCTGATCGCCTGCCTGGGCATTTCCCCGCGTCTCGGCCCCATTGCCGACTGGGGCCTGGAACTGGAGCGCAAGCAGGTGCCCGTCGACACCGAGAAGTTCGAAACCCGCGAGCGCGGCGTGTTCGCGGTGGGCGACATCAACACCTACCCGGGCAAGAAGAAACTCATCGTCTGCGGCTTCCACGAAGCCACGCTGGCGGCCTGGGGCGCCACTGCCATCGTGTTCCCGGGCAAGGCCGTGCCGCTGCAGTACACGACCACCAGCACGCGGCTGCACGAACTGCTGGGCGTGGCTACTTCGCCCTAGGCAAGAGCGGCAGCAGCGCCCGGTATTCGCCGATGAAGCTGCCGATGGCGGCGGCGAATCGGTCGATGTCCGCATCGGTCAGCGGCAAAGACAGCACGATGAAGCCGCGCGGCGAGGCGTAGATGCCTTCGCTCAGCAAGTGGAAGAACAGCAGCTGCCGCAGCCGCCCGTCGACCACTGCCAGATCGTCCACGCACCGCACCTCGCCGCGCAGGAAGTGCGCATTCATCAGCGACCCCACGCCGGTGAACTGCACGGCCACATCCTCTTTCGCGCACAGCGCATTGAGCCGCAAGCGCATCGCCTCGCCGCGCTCGGCCAGCGCGCCGGCCGCCTCGGGCGTGAACAGCTTCGTGAGGCCCGCATACCCGGCCGCCATGGTCATCACGTTGTTGTTGAAGGTGCCCGAATGGGAGAGCGATCCCGTGCGCGGATCGAATTGCGCCATCACATCCGAACGCCCGCCGAAAGCGCCGAACGACATGCCGCCGCCGATGTACTTGCCGAGCGTGGTCAGGTCCGACCGGATGCCCAGTTTGTTGGCGAGGCCGTTCGGTGCGAGGCGCGACGTCATGACCTCGTCGAAGATCAGCAGCGCGCCCACCTTCGTCGCACCATCGCGAAGTGCTTGCAGAAAGTCGAGACGCCCTGGAATGCAGCCGCTCGCGCCCTGCATCGGTTCGACCAGGATGGCGGCGATCTCCGGCCCGTGCCTGGCGATCTGCTCGCTCGCAGCCTGCGCGTCGTTGTAGGGCAGCACCAGGAAGTCGAAGGGCACGGTCGTCGGCAAGGGCTTGGCGCCGAACCCGAGCACGCCGCCGTGGTAGCCGCCCGAAAACACCACGATCTTCCGCCGTCCCGTGAAGTGCAGCGCGGCCGTGAGCGCCATCAGGTTGGCCTCGGTGCCCGAGTTGGTGAAGCGCAGTTGCTCGATCTGCGGAAAGCGCTCGCAGATGGTCCTGGCGAGCCGGCCTTCGAGCAGGTTGTGGCCCGTGAGGTTGATGCCGCCCTGCATCGCCTCGACGACCGCATCACGGATCTCGGATGCCGAGTGGCCATAGACGCCGGCCGTGTACTCGGCGATGAAGTCGGCATAGCGGTGACCGTCGGCGTCCCAGAGCGCAGCCCCCTCGCCCTTGGCGATGGTGAGCGGAAACGGCGCGTAAAACAGCACCGAGCGGCTGTTGGCGCCGGGCATGTAGCGCGCCTGCGCCTCGAACTGGCGCCGGCTGGCCGGGTTGGCCTCGGTGAAGCGCTGGAAGGCCCGGCCAAGGGACTGGTCGATTTCGGAATCGCTCATTGACCTCTGGATTTCTCTAGCGCAGCCGTTCTTCCGATCGCTCAATCCGCAGCGAGGCGCTTGAACACCGCCTGAAGCAAGCCGAGATTCGATGCATCCGCGGCCACGGCATCTCGGCGGAACGAACTGCTGTCGTAGGGCGAATAGCTATTGATGGGGTTGTCGATGGCCGGTCGCACCGGCACGACATAGGTGCGAATCTTGCCATCGAAGCTGTATCGCTCGTTATTGCGCGGTAGAGGTGTCAGCGCCGAATCCGCTGCCAAGGTGTTGGCAAGATGGCGCCTGACGCTTTCCGTGTTGACGCCGTAGGCCCCCGCGCTCTCTACGACAACGCTCTCCGGTCCGGTGCGAGCAGCCAATTTTTCGACGACGAGAGTCTCATTGGCCGCCTGGCTGGCGACCTCACCGGCGATCGCGGAAGTCACGGTGAAGAGCGAACTGGCGCAGAGAGCGAGTGCCATGCGACCGAAAGGAAAATCCAAACTCATCGAGAACTCCTTCGCCTGGGCAGCGCTGTGGAAATCGAGGTTATAGCTGAACGAGTCGATCCGCCCGATGAGCGCATCGATCGGTTGGTGCGACTCTGCCCGTTAGGGGCGGACGTGGCAAGGTCATTGCGATTCCTATGTCAAAGGCGGGCAGTCGCGTTCCTGGCCCTCCGGTCTTGGCCGAATTCTGCCGTACGCCGCAACTTTTCAGCCACTCTCTTCTCGGGAGCCTAAAATACGCGCTCGCTAGGGGTGCTAGGTCGGCATGCCGGCCTGGCTGAGAAAGTCCCTTTGAACCTGATAGCGCCACTTTTTATTGAGGTGGCCCGAGGTAATCCTCGCGCAGGGAAGCTGGTCCGGCGGCCTGTCGCGTTGTCTCGCGCGACGGCTCCCCCGCCGGAGCCTCGCCCACCTGCCAAACCTTTTGCACTGGAGCAACTGGATGGCACACGACGACGAACTTTCTTCCGCCAACGAGGCACTGACGCCGTTGCCGGCGTCGCTGCGCGTGTTCGGCTGGCACGACCATGCATCGCTCTGGTTCAGCCTGGGCGTGGGGCTGCTGGTGATGCAGATCGGCGCCTACCTGGTGCCGGCCGTGGGCACGCGGGACGCGGCCATTGCGATCGTGCTTGGCTCGCTGCTCGGCGCGGGCCTGCTGGCGTGGACCGCGCGCCTCGGCTGCGAGAGCGGCCTGGCCAGCGCCGGGCTGATGCACGCCACCTACGGCAGCGCCTTCGCACGGCTGCCGGTGCTGCTCAACATCGTGCAGCTGGTGGGCTGGACAACCTTCGAGCTCGTGATCATGCGCGAGGGCACGCAGGCCATCGGGCAGCAGGCCTTCGGACTGGCACTCGGCGGGCCACTGGGCGGCGCGCTCACCACGCTGCTGTGGGGCGCGGTGCTGCTGGCGCTGCTGGCCGGCTCCATGGTCAAGCTGGTGCGGCGCTTCGTGAGCCGCTTCGGCCTGCCGCTGGTGGTGCTGTCGCTGCTCTGGCTCACATGGCAGTTCGCCACGCGGCTCCAGGCCAAGGGGATGGACACCTTCTGGGCCCGGCCGGGCGACGGCACGATGGGCATGTTCGGCGCGCTCGATCTGGTGATCGCCATGCCGGTCTCCTGGCTGCCGCTGGTGGCCGACTACGCGCGCCACGGCAGGCGCGGCGCGGGCGGCCTGGGCAGCGCCTTCAGCGGCACGTGGATCGGCTACGCGCTGGCCAACGTGTGGTGCTACGCGCTCGGCGTGATGGTGGTGAGCGTGGCGGAGCCCGGCACGGGCCTGGTCACCGCCCTGCTGCTCGCGCAAGGCGGCCTGGTGGCGCTGGGCCTGATCCTGATCGACGAACTCGACAACGCGTATGGCGATGTGTATTCCGGCTCGGTGTCCACCCACAGCCTGCTGCCGCGCTGGAGCGTGCGGCGCTGGGGCCTGCTGCTCGCGGCGCTGTGCACCGCGCTGGCGCTGGTGCTGCCGATGCACACGCTCGAGCCGTTCCTGCTGCTGCTGAGCTCGGTGTTCGTGCCGCTCTACGGCGTGATCCTGGGGCGGCTGGGCACGGGCCAAGCCATCCCGTCGGTGGGCGGCCGCCGGGTCGATCCTGGCGCGGCGCTGATCTGGATTGCAGGCATCGCGGCCTATCACGCCTGCGCCAGATGGGCGCCGCAGTTCGGCTCGGCGCTGCCGACGCTCGCGGCAACTTTCGTGCTGGCCTGGATCAGCCGGCCCAAGCCCACGTCTACGACGGCAGGCGGTGCGTCGGCACTGGTGCAAAACCGTGGTTGAGCGGACCGTGTCCCGCACCGATGCGAACATTGGCACCGGCCGCCATGGCGCCGAGCACGAACGCGCGCGCGCTCTCCACCGCCTCGGGCAAGGCCGCGCCCAGCGCCAGGTGCGCGGCAATCGCGGACGACAGCGTGCAGCCCGTGCCATGCAGGTTGCGGCTCGCGATACGCGCCGAGGCCAGGCGCTTGCGCGCGCCGCCGCGCGCCAGCAGCACGTCGACCACCTCGTCGCCCGGCAAATGGCCGCCCTTGAGCAGCACGGCCTGCGCGCCGAGCGCCAGCAATTCGCCGGCCGCGCCGTCGAGCGCATCGATGCCGTCGATGGCATGGCCGATGAGCAAGGCCGCTTCGTCGAGATTGGGCGTGACCACCACGGCGCGCGGGAACAGTTCGCGCACCAGCACCTGCACGGTTTCGGCGGCAATCAGGCTATCGCCGCTGGTGGCGACCATCACCGGGTCGAGCACCACGTTGGGCAGCCGGTAGTGATCGATGGCCCAGGCCACCACTTCGACCACCTCGGGCGCATGCAGCATGCCGAGCTTGACCGCATCCACGCCGATGTCCTCGACCACCGCCTGGATCTGCGCCTTGAGAAAAGCCGGAGGCACGCCATGGATGCCCGATACGCCGAGCGTGTTCTGCGCGGTGAGCGCGGTGATGGCCGTCATGCCATAGCAGCCGAGCGCCGCGAAGGTCTTCAGATCGGCCTGGATGCCGGCGCCGCCGCCGCTGTCGGAGCCTGCGATCGAGAGCACGCGTGCGTAGCGCAGGGGCGCGTGTGGCGCGGAGGAAGGTCCTTGGGTCATATTGAAAATTATCGGCGACCGGCCTTCTTGTCTTTCTCCCTCCCCTTCCGGGGCCCCCATCCCAGCCTTCCCCCAGCGGCGGAAGGAGCAAGACCATGAGCATGCCGTTTCAATCGGCCGCCATTCTCGGCGCAGGCCTCATGGGCCGGCTGCTGGCGGTCACGCTGGCACGGGCCGGCTGCAAGGTCGAGCTGTTCGAAGCGGGCAGCGCCGAGGCCGAAGGCGCCGCCGCGCGCGTGGCAGCCGCCATGCTCGCGCCGCTGGCCGAATCAGCCGTGGCGCCGGTGTCGGTGGTGCGCATGGGCCGGTACGCGCTGTCGCGCTGGCCCGAACTGCTGGCGCCGCTGGCGCAACCCGTGTTCTTCCAGCGCGAAGGTACGCTGGTGCTGTGGCACCGGCAGGACGCCGCCGAGGCCGCGCGGCTCGCGCGCCTGCTGGCGCGCACCGGCGCGCAGGTGCCCGAGCTCGCCCCGATGCGCACGCTCGACGGCACCGGCATTGCCGCGCTGGAGCCGTCGCTCGGCCAGCGCTTCGCACAGGGTTTGTTCCTTCCGGGCGAAGGCCAGCTCGACAACCGTGCCCTGCTGGCTTCCCTGCTTGCCACGCTGCAAGCCAGCGCCGACGTGAAACTGCACTGGCAGTCGCCGCGCGCCCCCGGCGATTTCTCCCCCGGCACGCCGGGCCAGCCCGACTGGGTGATCGACTGCCGCGGCCTCGGCGCCAAGCCGCAGTGGAACGCGCTGCGCGGTGTGCGCGGCGAAGTCATCCGCGTGCATGCGCCCGAAGTGGCGTTGCAGCGGCCCACGCGGCTGGTGCATCCGCGCTATCCGCTCTACATCGCACCCAAGCCCGGCAGCGTGTTCGTGATCGGCGCGACCGAAATCGAATCCGACGACATGTCGCCCGCCAGCGTGCGCTCCACGCTCGAACTGCTGAGCGCCGCATACGCCGTGCACAGCGGCTTCGCTGAAGCCCGCATCCTCGAAATTGCGACCCAGTGCCGCCCCACGCTGCCCGACAACCTGCCCGCCATCCGGCAGCCGCAGCCGCGCGTGCTGCAGATCAATGGCCTGTACCGCCATGGTTTCATGATTGCGCCGGCCGTGCTCGACGCGGCCATGGAACTGCTCGTGCACGGCCGCTCGGCGCTGGCGCAGAACCTCGGCCTGGAGACATCCCACCCATGACGATGAACGTCCTGATCAACGACAAGCCTTTCACGCTGCCGGACGGCGCCACGGTGATCGACGCGCTGGCCGCACTCGACGCCGTGCCGCCCTTCGCGGTGGCCGTGAACCGCGAGTTCGTGCCGCGCTCGGCCCATGCGGCGCGCGCGTTGCAGCCCGAAGACCGCATCGAAGTGATCCGCCCCGTGACCGGCGGCTGAGCCAAGCAACCCGCAGCGATGGAGACAACACCCACCATGACGACGACCACATCTTCCGTTCCGGACAACGATCCGCTGGTTCTCTACGGCCAGACCTTCCAGAGCCGCCTGCTGCTGGGCACCGCGCGCTATCCCTCGCCGGACCTGCTCGAAGCTGCGGTGAAGCGCGCCAGGCCCGCCATGCTGACGGCCTCGCTGCGCCGCCAGTCCGCAAGCCCCGGCGCGAGCGACAGCGGCAACGGCTTCTGGGAACTGCTGCGCCGGCTCGCCGTGCCCGTGCTGCCCAACACCGCCGGCTGCCACAGCGTGCAGGAAGTGATCGCCACCGCGCAGATGGCGCGCGAGCTGTTCGATACGCCATGGATCAAGCTCGAACTGATCGGCGACGACTACACGCTGCAGCCCGACACGCTGAACCTCGTCGATGCCGCATCGCAGCTGATCCGCGACGGGTTCCAGGTGCTGCCCTATTGCACCGAGGATCTCGTGCTGTGCCAGCGGCTGGTCGATGTCGGCTGCCAGGCCGTGATGCCCTGGGCAGCGCCCATCGGCACCGGCCGGGGGCCGGTCAATCCCTACGCGCTGCAGTTGCTGCGCGAGCGGCTCAGCGTGCCGATGCTGGTCGATGCAGGCCTGGGCCTGCCCTCACATGCCTGCCAGGTCATGGAGTGGGGTTACGACGGTGTGCTGCTCAACACCGCAGTGGCGCTGGCGCAAGACCCGGTGTCGATGGCCGGCGCCTTTGCCGACGCCGTGCAGGCCGGCCGCGCCGCCCACCGCTCAGGTGCCATGGCCGCGCAAGACTCCGCGCAGCCCAGCACGCCGGTGCTCGGCACGCCCTTCTGGCATCACGCAGCATGAGCGCTTCAACCGATTCTGGCGCCGACTCCCGCGTCATCTCTCACGCAATCGTCGCGGCCCACGGGTTGCGCTTTGGCGCCGCCACCGCCGCGGCGGTAAGTGCGACCCGCTTCACTTCGGACGATGCTGTCTATCGCGGTGCCAAGCAGGCCTGCATCGCCCTTGGCTTCATCGAGATCGATGCCGAATGCCTGGCGCGCGCCTGGTCTGCGCAGGCGCGGCGCACAGGCAGCTTCGATGCCGCGCAATGGCCCGACACGCCCGCGGATTTCGGCATGCGGCCATTTCCGCCCGGGTCTCGCGACGATGCATTCCCCCCCTGCCCCGAGTGGCTCGGCCTCTATGCCGTGCTGCCCGATGCGCAATGGGTGGGCCGCATGGCACGCGCCGGCGTTCCCACAGTGCAGGTGCGCTTCAAGTCCGACGATGCGGCAGCCGTCGAACGCGAAGTGCGAGCAGCCGTCGAAGCCGTGAAAGGCACGGACGCGCTGCTCTTCATCAACGACCACTGGCAGGCGGCCATCGCCGCCGGTGCCTACGGCGTCCACCTTGGCCAGGAAGACCTCGACGCGCTCGCGCCCGAACAGGTGCGGCAGATCCGCGGCGCGGGCCTGCGGCTCGGCGTCAGCACCCACGGCTACGCCGAGATGGTGCGCGCCGACGCGGTGAGCCCGAGCTACATCGCGATGGGCGCGGTGTATCCGACCACCCTCAAGAAGATGGCGACGGCGCCGCAGGGCGTGGCGCGGCTTGCGGCCTATGCGCGCCTGTTGCGCGGCTATCCGCAGGTGGGCATCGGCGGCATCGATGCGGTGCGCCTGCCCGAGGTGCTTGCCACGGGCGTCGGCTCGGTCGCCGTGGTGCGCGCGCTTGTCGCCGCGGAAGATCCCGAGGCCACGGCCGCGCAATGGATGGCGGCCATGAGCGCAGCCTCCCCACGAACGAACAAATGACAAAACAATTCCGATCCTGGCTGCCGACGCCGGTCTCTCGTGCAATCGCTGCAGGCTTTCTTCTGGCCACTAGCAGCGCGCATGCCCAGCAACAGACCGAACTGCCCGCCGTCACGGTGAACGAAAGCAGCGCCGCGCCGCAAGCCGACGTGAGCGGCTTCGGCGACGTGCCGCTGCGCGAACTGCCGCTCTCGGCCACGGTGATCGACAGCACGCAGCTTCGCGCGAGCGGTGCGCGCCGCCTCGCGGACCTCACGCAGTTCGATTCCTCGGTGACCGATTCCTACAACTCGGCCGGCTACTGGGACTACCTGACGGTGCGCGGCTTCGTGCTGGACAACCGCTTCAACTACCGGCGCGAGGGCCTGCCGATCAGCGCCGAGACATCGATTCCGCTCGACAACAAGGAGCGCATCGAGATACTGCGCGGCACCAGCGGCATCCAGGCCGGCACCAGCGCGCCGGGCGGGCTGGTCAACTACGTGATCAAGCGGCCCACCGAGCAGGACCTGCGCACGCTGCGCATCGAAACCACCAGCCGCGGCAGCGTGCTTGGCGCGCTCGACCTGGGCGGCCGCTTCGGTGCGAACCGCGAGTTCGGCTACCGCCTCAACGTGGCGAACGAAAACCTCAAGCCGCTGACGCACAACCTCGACGGCAACCGCAACATGTTCTCGCTGGCGGGCGACTGGCGCATCACGCGCGATTCGGTGCTCGAGTTCGAGATCGAGCGCAGCCACAAGACGCAGCCGAGCCAGAACGGCTTCAGCCTGCTGGGCAGCACGCTGCCCGCGCCGGTCGATCCGAAGATCAACCTGAACAACCAGCCGTGGTCGCAGCCCTCGGAGTTCAACGCATTGACCGGCAGCGTTCGCTTCAGCCAGGCGCTCGATGCCGACTGGCGCTGGAGCGCACAGATTGGCCAGCAAAGGCTCAAGAGCGACGACCGCCTGGCCTACGCCTTCGGCTGCGGCGCCGAAGGCAACTACGACCGCTATTGCTCCGACGGCACTTTCGACTTCTACGACTTCCGCAGCGAGAACGAACGGCGCACGCAAACCGCGGGCAGCCTCAACCTCAAGGGCAACGTGATGACGGGCAGCGTGCGGCACGAGCTTGGCTTCGGCCTGCTGCAAAGCCGCGTGCGCAACCGCTTCGACAACCAGGCCTACAACTACGTGGGCACCGGCAACATCTGGGGCACGGCTGTCGTGCCGCCGAACCCCGAGGCATCCACGCCGCAGACCAACCGCGACGAGCGCTCGACCGAGCTGTCGGTGCAGGACGCGATCCGCTGGAACGACCGCTTCACCACCTGGCTCGGTGTGCGCCACACGCGGCTAACCCGCAGCAGCATCGGCAACGACGGCTCGGGACCAACCGGGTACAAGCAGGACGTGACCACGCCGTGGCTCGCGGCAAGCTACGCCATCCAGCCGGGGCTGCTGGCCTATGCGAGCTGGGGCAAGGGTGTCGAGTCGCAGGTCGTGCCGAACAGGAGCCTGCAGTACAGCAACGCGGGTCAGGCACTGCCCGCACTCACCTCGCGCCAATGGGAGCTGGGCCTGAAGGGCGGCAGCGATGCCTTCAACTGGCAAGTCGCGTGGTTCGACATCTCGCGGCCGATGACCAACCTCGATCTGTGCGGCGGCTATTGCGAAGTGCGCAACGACGGGCGTGCGGTGCATCGCGGCCTGGAGGCTGGCGCGCAATGGAGCCAGGGGCCATGGCGCATCGGCGGCGGCATCACGGTGATCGATGCCAAGCGGCGCGGCAGCACCGCGAATCCGACGCTCAATGGCCAATCGCCGACCAACGTGCCCAAGGAAGTGCTGCGCGCGCAGGCCGCATACCGCGTGGCATCCGTGCCGGGCCTTGAAATCGCGGGCCAACTTTCATATGAAGGCCGCCGCAACGTGCTGCCCGATGGCTCGGTCACGCTGCCTTCGTGGACACGCGTCGACGCGGTGCTGCGCTACGACACCAAGCTGCGCGGCGTGAACACGAGCTGGACACTGGCCATCGACAACCTGTTCGACCGCCGCTACTGGAAGGAATCGCCCTACCAGTTCGGCCATGTCTACCTCTTCCCCGGAGCGCCGCGCACGCTGCGCCTTGGGTTGAGCGTGTCGCTCTGAGCACGGTCAAAAATTTTCCAAAAATTCATTGCCGCCGTGTTCGTGCGTTCGAAGGGCTCAAAAAACCACGCTATAATCTGAGGCTTGTTCCTCGATAGCTCAGTTGGTAGAGCGCCGGACTGTTAATCCGTAGGTCCCTGGTTCGAGCCCAGGTCGAGGAGCCACTACAAGCCGCAAGGCCTCTGGATGCCCCGCTACTCAAAGGTAGCGGGGCATTTTCTTTTGGGGGCCGATATTGGAAGGTTCGGACCCGCTCTTCTTGGCCTTCGCTGGCTCGGGCCCATCCTCTGCGGCCCGGGCGACGATAACGATGGCATCAATCCCACCTATGCGATGCTGCTACCTTGCCAACGCGCGCTTTTGCTGGGAATTCAACATGCACACACCTGACGAGATTGCAGCGAAGCTGTTGGCCTCACCCTATCAGGCCTTGGACGAACGAACCAAGAAGGTGGCGCGGCACATTGCAGCGCGGACGCACATTGCGCGCAACGTCGCGAAAGAATTCGACGCCCAGCCCATGCCCGGCCAGAGAGCGGCCGACGCAGTGGCATCTTTCGGCGGTTCCTGGACCTTCGTCGGGCTCTTCGCCGCCGCCATGCTGTTTTGGGTGGGCCTCAACGCGTACCTTCTGACACGCCACGGGAAGACCTTCGATGCTTACCCCTACATCCTGCTTAATCTGTTCCTCTCCATGCTGGCCGCCATCCAGGCGCCCATCATCCTGATGTCACAGAACCGGCAATCCGAGAAGGACCGAATTTCCGCGGAGCACGACTACGAAGTCAATCTCAAGGCCGAGCTGGAAATCATGTTGCTACACGACAAGCTCGATGCACTGCGCGAAACGCAGTGGGGGGAACTGCTGCAGATCCAGACCCAACAGCTGAAACTGCTAGCCGAACTGGCCGAAAAGCGAAATGGCTCAAGCTAGTTTCGAGCCCACCATGCATCCCGCCCTGGAAATACAATTCGCGTTCCATACGCCCTCAAAACCGGCGACTCATCGATTGGTAATACGTTCGAATTAAACATGACATCAAAAAGCAAACTGCTGTTGGGCGCTGCGATTCTGGCGGGATGGATCGGCCTGGCCTCGGCCCAGGATGCGGACCCGACGAACATGGTTCGCGGCGGCCTGCAGGTCATTCAGATGGTGGATCAGGGCAAGATCGGCGAGCTTTGGGATGGCGCGGCGTCCGTGACCAAGAAGCGGGTCGCACGTCCAGAGTTCGTTCGCCAGGTCGAGGCGTCGCGTTCGCCGCTCGGTGCCGCGCAGCAGCGCACATGGGTCTCGGTCAATCGCCAAATGGTTGGGAACGAAGATACCGATCTGGCAGGCCAGTATGTCAACGTCGAATATGAAACCCGCTTTGCCAACGCCAGCAACCGGGTGGTGCGCGAGATGACGAGCTTTCGGCTCGACCGCGACGGCACGTGGCGCCTGAGCGGCTACGTGCTGCGTTAAAGCCGGCTCTACCGGCGCGCCGCGATTTCGCGGCGCCTCCGCTCGGCGAATGCGCCATGGCTGCAGGCATTTGCAGCAAATCGCTCCCGCTCTATTGTTCCCTGACTGCCACCTGAGCTATTTCCGGGGCAGCGGCTATTGCGACAGCTCGCGCAGGGACACCCCACGAGCCATATCGGTCGCCAGTTCTTCTTCTGGCAACGGCCACCCTCCCCGGCCCTGACCCACTTTCCCGGCGCCTCGGCGCCGCGCCACGCCACGCCGAGCGCGGCTCCGGCAAAGCGTCGAAAGCGAACCCCTCCAACCTACGGACGGGTCGGACGAATCTCGACCGCTCGCCCGGAGCCCTCTCCTCATGAAACTTCACGCTACTACCAGCGAGAAGTGATCGATTTGAAATTTCAATCATCGTTCATTGATATGTATGGCTGGAAAAGAAACATATAAAAACTTGGTATTACTATTCGTGTCAAAGGCTTGATAAGAATTCTCAATCTACCCCTCACTGCCCTGACGTTAATTCGCCACACAGTTAGTTGCATTCCTCCACGATCTCTTAAGATTCGCCAAAAAATGTTTCCGTTTAATTGCAATTGATCGAATAGTTTTGCAATTATTTC
Source organism: Variovorax paradoxus (assembly GCF_018614875.1). Lineage (GTDB taxonomy): Bacteria > Pseudomonadota > Gammaproteobacteria > Burkholderiales > Burkholderiaceae_C > Variovorax > Variovorax paradoxus_I. The sequence goes on from NZ_JAGGNW010000011.1 coordinate 192,886, forward strand.
TAAAGGTTCTATGGGCACATGCCAACCGTGGACACCGGTCGCTCCCTTGGAGCAAGGCTTTTGGCGTCTCTATCCCCCGCCTGCGCTTACAGCAAACGCAGCGGCGGCAAATGAACTATCGAGGAGAAATGCATGAATAAGTCTTACCGCAGCATCTGGAATGAGGCATTGGGCGCGTGGGTCGCCGCGTCGGAAACCACTCGAGCGCGCGGCAAGCGCGGCGGCAGCCGCGTGGCAATTGCTGCCGCGGCTGGCGTGCTGGGGTTGCTGTCGCTCTCTGCGCAGGCGCAATCGGTGAACTGCACTGCGTCGCCGTACAACTACTACAACGGCACAGCCTCATGCATGGGCTGGCAATCCCAGGCCACCGCGGACGGAGCCACCGCGCTCGGATATCAGGCGCTGGCCTCCAATGTCTGGGCGACGGCGGTGGGTTTCCAGACCGTCGCTTCGGCACAGTACTCGGTGGCCATCGGTCGGGAGGCCTCGGCCACGGGGCCGGGAGGTGCGGTAGCGCTGGGTGCTCAAACGATCTCAAACAACGTCAATACGGTCGCGATCGGCGTTCAAGCCCAGGCCATCGCAGCCGGCGGCAACGCCTTGGGCACCTTTTCCATCGCATCGGGAGGGAACTCCACTGCTGTCGGCACCAGTTCCTGGGCCAGTGGCGCCACCTCGTTCGCCGGGAGTTGGGGGAGCATCGCGGCTGGCCAGAATTCTGTCGCCATCGGCGCGCAAGCGAAGGCTTCCGCGTTGAACTCTGTTTATCTTGGCGCGCGTACGCTTGCGAGCGCAGGCGCGCTGGCCCAAAGCGCCATCGCAATTGGCACGGACGTGACGGCGTCGCAGGCCGACGCCATGGCGATCGGACGCGAAAGCTCGGCGATTGCCAGCCGCAGCATAGCGATTGGCGTCCAGTCCGATGCGAATGCCGACTCCAGTACAGCAGTTGGCAGCGGGGCTCAGGCAACCGCGCTGCGCACCGTCGCGATAGGTAGCGATGCAGCTGCAACCACCGCCGCAGCCACAGCCGTCGGGAACGGCGCTCAGGCGCTAGGGAACAGTTCACTCGCGCTCGGAGCACAAGCGCTCGCTGTCGGGGCCAGCACAGTCGCGGTCGGCCAGGGTGCCGGTGCGGGCTCGACGAGTGCCAATACGGGCTCGATCGCAGTGGGCGTTGCCGCCGGAGCGCTGGTCAGCGGCGCGCTGAACACCGCTCTGGGCGGCGGCATTGCGAGCGTGATGCGGGGCGCAGGGTCGGGCGTCACTGGAACGCGCAACGTCGCCTTCGGCTCAGGCGACGGCACCGTCGCCTACGATGCCAACCTTGACGCTGCGGCAGGCAGCCTGGTAAGCGGCAACGACAATGTCGCCATCGGCACCAACGCCGGCATCGGCGTCGCGGCCAACGCAACGACGTCGATCGGCCTGAACGCAAATGCGAGCGCGGGCAACGCGGTCGCCATCGGCTCCGGGGCAAGCGCGTCTGCACAGAATGCCGTCGCGCAAGGCACCAGCGCCAACGCAGGCGCCCAGAATGCCATTGCCATTGGCTTCCAGGCGATCGCGTCTCAGATCAACTCCATCAATCTTGGCGCGCGCACGCTTGCAGGGTCGGGCGCCACTGGGGCGGAAGCTATCGCCATTGGCACGGATGTAACGGCATCCCAGAATCGCGCTGTCGCAATAGGGCGCACAAGCCGGGCAACCGGCGTGGATGCGCTGGCGGCCGGTACCCGGGCCAATGCGGCTGCCGACAACGCCACCGCGCTCGGTTCGGGCGGAACCACCGCCGCGACCGCTGTGCGCGCTTCCGGTACCGGTTCTGTGGCTGTGGGTGGCAACGCGACCGCTGGCGCCAATGCTGCGGGAATCAATGCCATTGCTATCGGCGGAGAGTCGTCCGCGACCCAGACGGAAACGATCGCGATCGGCCGCCTGGCCAATGCCTTGGCCCTGAACGCCATCGCGGTCGGTAGCAACGCCCGGGCGAATTCGGCCGAGGCGGTCGCAATTGGCACCAATGCAACCGCCACCGGCGGCAAGTCAGTCTCCATCGGCTCCGGCAACACCGCCTATGGCAACGGCGCCGTGGCCATCGGCGACCCGAGCTTCTCCAGCGGCACCGGCGCGTACGTCGGCGGCGCGGACAACATCGCCAACAGCGATGGAACCGCGAGCGCCACGGCCGCGAACCAGGCCGATGGCGCGGTGGCAATCGGCAACGCCAACAAGGCCATCGGCCAGGGCAGCGTGGCGCTGGGCAACGGCTCCACCGCTGGCGCCGCAGGCATCGCGGGCAATGTGGCAATCGGCGACCGCGCAACGGCGGCGGCGAGCGCCGGCGACGTGGCGCTGGGCTCCGGCTCCGTGACGGCAGCGGCCGTCGGCACGGCCAGCACCACCATCGGCGGCACGGTCTACAACTTCCAGGGCACCACGCCGACGAGCACCGTGAGCGTGGGCAGCGCGGGCAACGAGCGGACCATCACCAACGTGGCGGCGGGACGGATCTCGGGCACCTCGACCGATGCCATCAACGGCTCGCAGCTATTCGCCACCAACCAGGCGGTGCAGGCCATCGCAGCCAGCACGCCCACCCACTACTACAGCGTGAACGACGGCGGCGTGCAGCAGGCGAACTACACCAACAACGGTGCGACGGGCGCCAACTCTCTGGCAGCGGGAGTTGCGGCCTCGGCGTCGGGCGTTCAGTCCGTAGCGCAGGGCTTTCAGGCGAACGCGTCGGGCGGCGATGCCATTGCGATCGGCACCGGCACCAAGGCATCGGCCGTCAGCAGCACCGCGATCGGCGTCAACGCCTCGGCATCGGGCGTCAGTGGCTCCACGGCGGTGGGCGCCTTCGCCAACGCCAGTGCGACCAACAGCCTGGCGGTCGGCGAGTTCGCCAGCGCATCCGGCGAGGGTGCCTCGGCCGTAGGCCCCGGTGCGAATGCGGCGGCGGCGCGTGCCACGGCGCTCGGGAACGCCTCGTCGGTGACTGCCACGGGCGGCGTCGCCGTTGGCGACACGGCCAGCGCCAAAGCGGCGAACGCCGTTTCGCTGGGCTCCAACTCTGTGGCCAACAATGCAGGAGACGTGGCGCTGGGCTCGGGCTCCGTGACGGCCGCGGCCGTCGGCACGGCCAGCACCGTGATCAACGGCACGACCTACAACTTCCAGGGCACCACGCCGACGAGCACGGTGAGCGTGGGCTCGGTCGGCGCCGAGCGCACGATCACCAACGTCGCGGCCGGCCGGATCACCAACAGCTCGACCGATGCGATCAACGGCAGCCAGCTGTTCGCCACCAACTCCGCGATCGACAGCGTGGCCGCCACGGCCAACAAGGGCTGGAACGTGACCACGGCGCAGACGGGCACGGGCACCGTCACGGGCACCAGCGTGCAGAACATCGCCCCCGGCGGCACCGCCACCTACACGGCGGGCAACAACATCGCCATCACGCAGAACGGCGCCGAGGTGCGGATCGCCACCAGCGCGACGCCCAGCTTCACCAGCGTGACCACCGGCGGCACGGTGATGAACAACAACGGCATCACGATCGTCGGCGGCCCGAGCATCACCAACACCGGCATCAACGCCGGCAACACGGTGATCACCAACGTGGCGACAGGCACGGCACCCACCGATGCGGTGAACGTGGACCAGATGACCGACGCGGTGGCGGCCAGCAAGACCAAGTATTACAGCGTCAACTCCGCCGGCGGCGGCAACGAGGACAACCTCGGTGCGACAGGCACCGATGCCATCGCGTCGGGCAAGAACGCGACGGCGGCGGGGAACTCGGCCGTGGCCATCGGCCTGGGCGCGACGGCTGCCAACGCCAACAGCGTGGCGCTGGGCTCGGGCTCGGTGACGGCCGCAGCGGTCGGCACGGCCAGCACCGTCATCAACGGCACGACCTACAACTTCCAGGGCACCACGCCGACGAGCACAGTGAGTGTGGGCGCGGCGGGCGCCGAGCGCACGATCACCAACGTCGCGGCCGGCCGGATCTCCAACAGCTCGACCGACGCGATCAACGGCTCGCAACTGTTCGCGACCAACACCGCGATCGACAGCGTGGCCGCCACGGCCGGCAAGGGCTGGAACGTGACCACGGCGCAGACGGGCACGGGCACCGTCACGGGCACCAGCGTGCAGAACATCGCTCCCGGCGGCACCGCCACCTACACGGCGGGCAACAACATCGCCATCACGCAGAACGGCGCCGAGGTGCGGATCGCCACCAGCGCGACGCCCAGCTTCACCAGCGTGACCACCGGCGGCACGGTGATGAACAACAACGGCATCACGATCGTCGGCGGCCCGAGCATCACCAACACCGGCATCAACGCCGGCAACACGGTGATCACCAACGTGGCGACAGGCACGGCGCCCACCGATGCGGTGAACGTGGACCAGATGACCGACGCAGTGGCGGCCAGCAAGACCAAGTACTACAGCGTGAACGACAACGGAGTGGCCGGCGCCAACGTCAACAACGACGGCGCACAGGGCCTGAACTCGCTCGCCGCGGGCGTGGGCGCCAGCACCACCGCGGCGGCCACCGGCGGCGTGGCCATGGGCAACAACGCCGCGGTCAGCGTGGTCAACGGGTTGGCGCTGGGCACCGGCGCGTCGGCGGGCACCAACGCGGGTGACGTGGCATTGGGCTCCGGCTCGGTCACGGCGGCCGTGGTCAACACGCCCAGCGTGACCATCAACGGCACGACCCACAACTTCCAGGGCACCACGGCAACGAGCACGGTCAGCGTGGGCTCGGTCGGCGCCGAGCGCACGATCACCAATGTCGCGGCTGGCCGGATCACCAACAGCTCGACCGATGCGATCAACGGCTCGCAGCTGTTCGCCACCAACACCGAGCTGGCCAACATCGGCTCCACTGCGAGCAAGGGCTGGAACATGACCACAGCGCAGACGGGCACCGGCACGGCGACAGGCACCAGCAAGCAGAACATCGCCCCGGGCGGCACCGCCACCTACACGGCGGGCAACAACATCGCCATCACGCAGAACGGCTCGGAGGTGCAGATCGCCACCAGCGCAACGCCCGACTTCACCAGCGTGACCATGGGCGGCACGGTGCTGAACAGCGGCGGCCTCACGATCGTGGGCGGCCCGAGCATAACGACCGCGGGCATCAACGCCAACAACACGGTGATCACCAACGTGGCGCAGGGCGTGGCGCCGACCGATGCGGTGAACTTGAGCCAGCTGACCACCCAGGTGAATGGGGCCAAGATCCGCTACTACAGCGTGAACGACAACGGCGTGCAGCAGGCCAACTATGCGAACGACGGCGCCACGGGCATCAACGCCCTGGCCGCCGGCGTGAATGCCTTGGCCGCCGGTGCTAGCGGCGTGGCCATGGGCAACGGCGCGCGCGCCAGCGCGGCGGACACCATCGCGATCGGCAGCAGCGCGACGGCCGATTCGGCGGAGGCGGTGGCCATCGGCAAGGGCGCGAGAGCCACGGGCGGCAAGGCGATCTCGATCGGCTCGGGCAACACGGCCTACGGCAACGGGGCTGTTGCGATCGGCGATCCGAGCTATGCCAGCGGCACCGGTGCTTTTACCGGCGGTGCCGACAACATCGCCAACAGCGACGGCACGGCCTCGGCCACAGCGGCCAACCAGGCCAATGGCGCGGTCGCCATCGGCAACGGCAACAAGGCGATCGGCCAGGGATCGGTGGCATTGGGCAATGGCTCCACCGCCGGCGCGGCCGGCAAGGCCGGCAGCGTGGCCATCGGCGATTCCGCGACAGCGGCTGCCAATGCCGGCGACGTGGCGCTGGGCTCCGGCTCGATCACCACAGCGGCCGTCGGCACGGCCAGCGCGACCATCAACGGCACGACCTACAACTTCCAGGGGACCACGCCGACTTCGACGGTGAGCGTCGGCGCGCCGGGTGCCGAACGCACCATCACCAACGTCGCGGCGGGCCGGATCTCGAACAGCTCGACCGATGCCATCAACGGCTCGCAGCTGTTCGCGACCAACCAGTCGATCGAGGATCTCAGCACCACGGTCACGACCAACAAGACCAAGTACTACAGCGTCAACTCCACGGGCGGCGGCAACGAGAACAACCTCGGCGCCACGGGTGCCGATGCCATCGCGTCGGGCAAGAACGCGGCGGCGGCCGGGACGTCGGCGGTGGCCATCGGCCTCGGGGCCACGGCCGCGAACGCCAACAGCGTGGCGCTGGGTGCGGGTTCGGCCACGGCGGCGGCGGTGGGAACGGCGAGCACGACGATCAACGGCACGACCTACAACTTCCAGGGCACCACGCCGGTGGGCACGGTCAGCGTCGGCACGGCCGGCGCCGAACGCACCATCACCAACGTGGCGGCCGGCAGGATCTCCGGCAGCTCGACCGACGCCATCAACGGCTCGCAGCTGTACGCCACCAACCAGTCGATCGAGGACCTCAGCACCACGGTCACGGCCAACAAGATCAGGTACTACAGCGTCAACTCGACCGGCGGCGGCAACGAAGACAACCTTGGCGCCACGGGTGCCGACGCCATCGCGTCGGGCAAGGATGCGAGCGCGACGGTCGCGGGCTCGGTGGCCATCGGTGCAGGTGCGGTCTCCGACCGCTTCGTCGCGCCCTCCACGGGCAGCATCCCCGCGGGCAGTTCGTTGATCAGCTACAACACCACCGACCGCACGCTGCTGGGCGCCCTGTCGGTCGGCAGCGCCACCACCTACCGCCAGATCACCAACGTGGCCGATGGCACGCAGGCGCAGGACGCGGTCACGGTGCGGCAGCTGTCGGGCGCGCTGACGTCCTTCGCGGTCACGCCGACGCTCTACTTCCATGCCAACTCCAGCGCGGCGGATTCGCTCGCAATCGGCGCGGAGTCGGTGGCGGTGGGCCCGCAGACGGTGGTCAACGGCAACAACGGCATCGGCATCGGCAACGGCGCGGTGGTGCAGCAGAGCGCACCGGGCGGTGTCGCGATCGGCCAGGGAGCGACCTCGCACATGGCCGACTCCATCGCGCTGGGCACGCAGTCTTCGGCCGCCGCGGTGCAAGGCGTGGCGCTGGGTGCGGGCAGCAGCGTGACGCAGGCCGGCGGTGTGGCGCTGGGCGCGGGCTCGGTGGCCTCCACCGCCGCGGGCGTGGCCGGCTACGTGCCGCCTACCGCGACTGATGCACAGCGCATCGCCATTGGCGCCACCACCAGCACGCTGGCGGCGGTGTCCGTGGGCGACGCGGCCAACGGGCAGTTCCGCCAGATCACGGGCGTGGCCGCGGGCTCGGCCGACAGCGACGCGGTCAACGTCTCGCAGCTGCGCGGCGTGCAGGGCCAGGTGGCGGTGATCGACCAGTCGACGGTCAAGTACGACACGAACCCGGATGGCTCCATCAACTACAACAGCGTGTCGATGGGCGGCAGCAATGCAACCGGGCCGGTCACGGTGCACAACGTGGCGCCCGGCGTCGCGGGCACCGATGCGGTCAACGTGAACCAGCTCAACAGCGGCATCGCGGGAGCCAACGCCTACACCGATGCGCGCGTCAATGCCCTCGGCGGCGAGATCCGCAGCATCGCCAAGGATGCCAGCGCGGGCGCTGCCGGTGCGATGGCCATGGCCAACATGCCGCAGGCCTACATCCCGGGCAAGAGCATGGTGTCCGCAGGTGTGGCGGGCTTCGACGGCCAGGCCGCGCTCGCCATCGGCATGTCGAAGCTCTCGGACAACGGCAGGTGGGTCGTGAAGTTCAGCGGCTCGGCCAACTCGCGCGGAAAAGTCGGCGTGGCGGCCGGCGCGGGCTTCCACTGGTAAGCCGGCGGCATCAAAAGAGGACACAACATCATGACAACGAAATTCCATCGCTTCTCGGCCGTTGCAGCGGCGGCTGCGGCACTGCTGGTGCTGCAGGGCTGCAGCTCCTATGTGAGCAAGGGCATCACCGACGACGGCAAGGCCACGGAAGTGGTCTTTCCCAACATGGACAACGACGCATGGCTCAAGGAGGGCACGTTCCCGAACCTGGACAACCTGCGCGCCGTGGCGCCCGGCGTCACGAAGGACCAGCTGTACGACCTGCTCGGCCGCCCGCATTTCAGGGAAGGCTTGGCAGGTCCGCGCGAGTGGGACTACATCTTTCACTTCCGCAAGCCCGGCGGCGGGGTGACCACCTGCCAGTACAAGGCGATCTTCGACAAGGACTACAAGGCACAGACCTTCCATTGGCTGCCGGCCGGTTGCGGCGACGTGCTTGCGGTTCGTCCGGTTTCGGCGGCCGAACGGCCGGCCGCCGCGAGCCCGGCCGCAGCGCGCCGGACCACGCTGGGAGCCGATGGCCTGTTCCGCTTCGACGGTGGCTCGATGGCCGACCTGCTGCCCGAAGGCCGCGGCAAGCTCGAGGCCCTGGCCAGCGACATCAAGGGCAGCTTGAAGTCGACGGACGCCGTCAAGGTGACGGGCCATACCGATCGGCTCGGCAGCCACAGCTACAACAACGCGCTCTCGCTGGCTCGCGCCAACACCGTGCGCAACTACCTGGTTCAGTCCGGCGTGCCGGCAGAGAAGGTACAGGTGCAAGCCAAGGGCGAATCCGAGCCGAAGGTGCAATGCGCGCAGACAAGGCGAGCGGACCTGATCGACTGCCTGGCGCCGAACCGCCGGGTCGAGATCGAGGTATTCGGAGAGCGCTGATCTTCGAGCTGGCCTTGCCCAGCTCGGAGGATCATTCGCCGAACCAGAACACGAGCCAAGACGACAGCGCAGTCAACGTGGTCAGCAGAATGAAAGCATCGCTCCGGCGCGACAAACCACCGCGACACAACTGACTCAGGCTGGATAGCATTTTTCGATCTCCTCACGCAACGACTCCCCGCTTGTCAGGTTGCGCCCTGGCTTGGTATTCGTCAATCCAGCAATAGTTCTCGGGTTTGCGCTCGCGGCGAGGCACATGGGGCGCGATGCCTCGCCAGCGTCTAGTGCGGATCGAGAGAGGCGAAAAAGAGGGAATATCCCAGAGCACAAGTCAGGCGCGGGACGGTAACGACGCGTACATTAGCGCCAACGTACTATCGGCTTGGGCCATGCACTTGAAATCTCTACTCATCATCGCGCTGCTGATCGTTGCGGGCGGTTTGTTCTGGTGGTGGGCCTTCGACGGCGGCCTCATTGCCGTGATTGTCGCCATCGGCCTGGGCGGCGTGCTCTACCTGGTCATGCGAGGAAGCACATCCGTCAAGGACGAACTCGACGCGCAGGTTCCCGACAAGGATTCGGGCAACAAGGAATCGTAAGGCCCGTCGCGCCGGCCTCAGCGCAGCGCGAACGCCAGCGTCACCGCGCCCAGGGCCAGCAACGCGAGGCCCGCAATGAAGACCAGCTCGCCCCAGGCCTCCAGCCGCACGCCCGAGCTGCGCGAGCGCATCGAGATGAACGACAGCAGCGCGCTGGCCAGGAAGACCAGCGCGTCGACGGCCAGCATGCGGTCGATCAGCAGCCGCAGACCGTCGCGCGGGCCCAGGTGGTGGATCGACATCACGGTCATGCAGACGCCGATCATGGTGGCCGACGTGGGCAGGATGTGCGCCGAAAGGCCGTCGGGGGACGAGGCCATCCTTTCGCCCTGACGCGAACTCATCCGATCCGCACCGGCACGAAGATCTTGTCTTCACCGCGCTGGATCAGGAGCGCCACCGACTTGCCGGCCTTGGCCACCACCTCGCGCACCTGTTCCAGGCTTCTGGCGGGCGTGCCGTTGATGGCCAGCAGCACGTCGCCCGCCTGGACGCCGGCCATGGCGGAGGGGCCCGCGACATCCTCGACCAGCAGGCCGTTCTCGATAGCGGCTTCGCGCTTTTCCTGCGGCTGCAGCGGCCGCAGCGCAAGGCCCAGCTTGCCCTGCCCCGCCGCGCTGTCGTTCTTGGCGACCTGCGCGGGCTTGTCGCTCGCATCGCCGAGCTTGGCGGAAAGCTCCTGCCGCTCGCCCTGGCGCCAGACTTCGAGCGTGACCTTCTTGCCCGGCGCCTGCTGCCCGATGACCGCGGGCAGGTCGCCCGACGAGACGATGGGCTGGCTGTCCACCTTGCGGATCACGTCGCCCGCCTTCAGGCCGGCCTTGTCGCCGGGGCCGCCCTTCTCGATGTTGGAGACCAGCGCACCCTCGGGCTTGTCGAGCTTGAAGGAGTCGGCAAAGGCCTGATTCACTTCCTGCACCGCCACGCCAAGGCGCGCATGCGTGGCCTTGCCGGTTGCGACGATCTGGTCCTTCACCTGCACGGCCACGTCGATCGGAATGGCGAACGACACGCCCTGGTAGCCGCCGCTGCGGCTGTAGATCTGCGAGTTGATGCCGACCACCTCGCCGCGCGTGTTGAGCAGCGGGCCGCCGGAGTTGCCGGGGTTCACCGCCACGTCGGTCTGGATGAACGGCACGTAGCTGTCGTCGGGCAGCGTACGGCCCTTGGCGCTCACCACGCCGGCCGTCACGGTGTTCTCGAAGCCGAAAGGCGAGCCGATGGCCAGCACCCATTCGCCGACCTTCAGGTCCTTGGTGTGGCCGAGCGCAAGCACCGGCAGGTTCTTCGCTTCGATCTTGAGCACGGCAATGTCGGTCTTGGCATCGGCGCCGAGCACCTTGGCGCGGTATTCGCGGCGGTCGGTCAGCTTGACGGTGACCTCCTTGGCGTCCTTCACGACGTGGGCATTGGTGATGATGATCCCGTTCGCGTCGACGATGAAGCCGGAGCCTTCCGCGCGCATCGGCACTTCGCGCTGCTGGGCGCGCGGGCCCATCTGGCCCTGGAAGCGGCGGAAGAACTGGAACATCGGATCGTCCGGGTCGATGCCCTGCATCTCGGCTGCGGCCTGATCCTCCGACGCCTTGGCGGTGCCGGTCACGCTGATGTTGACCACCGCGGGGCCGTCGCGCGAAGTGATGGTCGAAAAATCGGGCAGCGTCACCATGGCCGCGGGCGCCGCGCTGGTGGCATTGGTGGTGGGCGTGTTCAAGGCGCGGGCACTGGTGTAGGCGCCGGCGCCGACGGCACCCATCACCCCGGCCGTGGCCAGGGCAAGAACCAGGGCACTGGGCGAAGTCAGGCGGGTGTTCATTTTTGGTTTCCTTTCAATGCGTCTGTACGCAAATCACGATGAAAGGAATGTCGGTCCGCCGGCTTAAGCGCGGCTTAAACCGCGCGCGGCATTTCAGCCCTTGGCGGTAAAGCGCACCAGCACCCGCAGGCCGCCAAGCGTCGGGGAGGCTGCGAGCGCCACCGTGGCGCCGTGCATTTCGGCGATCGACTTCACGATCGCCAGGCCGAGGCCGCTGCCCGGCGCCTGCGGCTCGCCCGAGCGGTAGAAGCGATCGAGCACGCGCTCGCGCTCTTCCTCCGGCAGGCCGGGGCCGCTGTCGTCCACGCTCAACTCGACCGCCGCGCCGTGGCTTGCAATGCCGACGTCGACGCGCCCTTCTTCTGGCGTGTACTTGACGGCGTTGTCGATCAGGTTGCGCAGCAGCATGCGCAGCGCCTCGGGCTGGCCGTTCACCACAACGGCCGGGTCGGCATGCGAAATGCCGATGTCGATGCGCCGGGCCTGCGCGGCCGCGACTGCATCCGAAATGGCCAGGCGCGCCACCTCGGCCAGGTCGACCGGTTCGGGCGTTGCGCCCGCGGCCATGCTGGCCTCATGCCGGGCCAGCGCGAGCATTTGCTCGACCAGCCGTGTCGCGCGGTCGATGCCGGCAACCAGCCGGCTCACGGCCAGCTCGCGCGCCGCGGCGTCGGATGCGCGCTGCAGGCCCTGCACCTGCAGCTTCAGCGCAGCCAGCGGCGAACGCAGTTCGTGCGCCGCATCGGCGACGAAGTGCTTCTGGGCATCGAAGGCGTGGCGCACCCGGTCGAACAGGAGGTTGAGTTCCTGCACCAGCGGGCGGACCTCGTCGGGCAGGTTCTCCTCGCTCACGGGGGAAAGATCGTCGGCCTGCCGCGACGCGACCTGCCCGCGCACGCGCGCCACCGGCGCGAGCGAGCGGCTCACGACCCACCACACGACCAGCATGAGCAGCGGCGCCATCAACGCCACCGGCGCGATGGTGCGCAGCGCCAGCGCGCCGGCCATGTTGCGGCGCGCCGCCATGTCCTGCGCCACTTGAATGACCAGCCCGCTCGTCTGCATCGAGAACACGCGGTAGGTGGTGCCGCGCGCGCGCACGTCGGCAAAGCCCAGCACCGCGAGTTGCGGCAGCGCCGCCTGCTCGGCCGATTCGAAGATGCGCACGCCGTCGGCGGTCCATACCTGCACCACGAAATCGAAGTTCTGCTCCCCGCTGCCCAGGCCGCCCACGGCCGCGCTCGGCGGCAGGCCGGCACGCAGCGAAAGCGCCATCTGCTGCATGTGATAGTCGAAGATGTCGTCGGCCTCCTTCAGCACCGTGCGGTAGGCCACCAGCGCCTGCGCGCCGGCGGCCAGCACGATGGCCGCGAGCAGGAACCACAGCAGGCGCGCGCGCAGCGATCCGGTCAGCGCGCGGATCATGCCTTCGGCACCATGTAGCCCACGCCTCGCACGTTGCGGATCAGCTCTGCGCCGAGTTTCTTGCGCAGGCCGTGCACGTAGACCTCGACCGCATTGCTGCTGATCTCGTCCTTCCAGCTGTAGAGCTTTTCCTCGAGCTGGACACGCGACAGCACCATGCCGGGCCGCGCAATCAGCGGTTCGAGCACGGCCCATTCGCGCGCCGAAAGCACCACCGGCTGGCCGTCTACCGATACCTCGCGCGTTGCGGGGTTGATGCTCACGCCCATGTGTTCGTACACCGGCTCGGCGCGCCCCGCGGCGCGGCGCAGCAAGGCGCGGATGCGGGCCAGGAGTTCGTCGAGGTCATAGGGCTTGAGCACGTAGTCGTCGGCGCCCGCATCGAGTCCTTCGATGCGCTGCTGCACCGAGTCGCGCGCGGTGGCAATCAGCACCGGCATGCGCTGCTTGCGCGCGCGCAGGCCGCGCAGCACCTCGAGCCCGTCGCGGCGCGGCACGCCCAGGTCGAGCAGCACCAGGTCGTATTGCTGGGTGCGCAATGCGGACTCGGCCGCGTCGCCGTCTTTCACCCAGTCCACCGCGTATTGCTCGGCGCGCAGCAGGTCGAGCACGGCCTCGCCGATCATCACGTCGTCTTCGAGAAGCAGCAGTCGCATGGTGTTCAGTTTCGTCCGTTCCGGGATTCGAGGCGGCGGCCGCGCGGAAGTTCATCTCACAGCAGCGACCTGACTTCGCGCGCTGCCTCGAAGAGCAGCGGCAGCATTTCGCGCTGAAGCGTCTCTTCCTGGTAGCGCGTGCCGGACAGCACCACGTTGAGCGCGGCCACGGTGCGGCCCTGCATGTCGCGCAGCGGCACAGCGAGCGCCTGTACGCCGAGCTCGTGCTCCTCGCTGGCAAAGCAGTAGTCGTTCTTGCGCACGCGGGAGATCAGCTGGCGCAAACCGCGCGCCTGGGTGGTGGTGTGCGGCGTGAGCCGCGCGAGGTGGCGTCCCTTGAGCCACTGCGTGAACTGGGCCGGCGCCATGGCCGCGAGCAGCACCCGCCCGGTCGATGTCGCGTGGGCCGGCAAGCGGGCGCCAAGGTGCAGGCCATAGGCCAGCACGCGGGTCGGCGTGCCGTAGGCGCCGCTGCGCGCGACGATGACCGCCTCTTCGCCATCGAGCACCACGGCCGAGAACGATTCGCCGGTCTGCGCCGCAAGCCGGTTCAGCGTGGGCTGCAGCGCACGCGGCAGGCGCGACGACGCCAGATAGCTGCCCGAAAAGCGCAGCACCTTGGGTGCCATCCAGAAATAGCTGCCGTCGGTCTCGAGGTAGCCCAGGTGGGCCAGCGTGAGCAGGTGCCGGCGCGCGGCAGCGCGCGTGAGGCCGGCGCGCTCGGCGGCCAGCGTGGCGTTGAGGCGCTGGCGCTCGGTGTCGAAGCTTTCGAGCACGGCCATTCCCTTGGCGATGCCCTCGATGAAGTCGGCCTTGGCGATGGTCATGCGGTCAATGTGCGAAGTGTTGCGCGATGATCGCGCAGCCATTCGCATGATCGCACAGAGCCTTGCCATGCGCCGCGCCAGCCGGCCGCGCACGCCCTACGCTCCGGAAAACCCCTTTGGAGACACGAACATGCGCACACAGGTCGCGATCATCGGCGCGGGCCCGGCAGGCCTGCTTCTCGGACAGCTGCTTTTCAAGGCCGGCATCGACAACATCATCGTCGAGCGCCAGAGCGGCGACTATGTGCTGGGGCGCATCCGCGCGGGCGTGCTCGAGCAGGTCACCATGGACCTCCTGGCGCGCGCCGGCGTCGATGCGCGCGCCAGGGCCGAGGGCCTTCCGCACGAAGGCATCGAGCTGCTGTTCAAGGGTGCGCGGCACCGCATCGACATGCATGGCCTGACGGGCGGGAAGGAGGTCACGGTCTACGGCCAGACCGAAGTGACGCGCGACCTGATGGAGGCACGTTCGGCCGAAGGCCTGGCGACCATCTACAGCGCAGCCAATGTCAGCCTGCACGACTTCGATTGGCAGCGCCCGCGCGTGCGCTACGAGAAGGACGGCCAGACGCACGAGATCGAGTGCGACTTCATCGCCGGCTGCGACGGCTATCACGGCGTGAGCCGCGCCAGCGTGCCGGCCGATGCCATCCAGACTTACGAGAAGGTCTACCCCTTCGGCTGGCTCGGCGTGCTGGCCGACGTGCCGCCGGTGTCGCACGAACTGATCTACGCCAACACCGAACGCGGCTTTGCGCTGTGCAGCATGCGCAGCGCGCACCGCAGCCGCTACTACGTGCAGGTGCCGGCCGACGAGCGGGTCCAGAACTGGAGCGACGAGGCCTTCTGGAACGAGCTGCGCGCACGGCTCGACCCCGAAGCCCGCGAGCGGCTGGTGACCGGTCCTGCGCTGGAGAAAAGCATTGCGCCGCTGCGCAGCTTCGTGGCCGAACCGATGCGCTTCGGCTCGCTGTTCCTGGCCGGCGACGCCGCGCACATCGTGCCGCCCACCGGCGCCAAGGGGCTCAATCTTGCGACGGCCGACGTGGGCTACCTCTCGCGCGCGTTCGAGATCTTCTACGGCGAAAAATCGGCTTCCGCGCTCGACCGGTATTCCGACCTCTGCCTGCGCCGCGTCTGGAAGGCGGAGCGCTTCTCGTGGTGGTTCACCTCGCTGATGCACCGCTTCCCCGAGACCGGCGCCTTCGGCCAGAAGATCCAGGAAGCCGAACTCGACTACCTGGTGCATTCGCACGCAGCCTCCACCGCGCTGGCGGAGAACTACGTGGGCCTGCCGCTCGAAGACTTCTAACCGTCCGCTTCGAGCGCCTTCTTCATCGCCAGGCCGCCCTGCGCCATCATCGGTTCGATGTAGGCAGCGAGCTCGTCGGGCAGCACATCGGTGATCCAGACGAAGCGCGAACGGCCTTTACCGTGTGCGAACACCTGGGCCGATGCGTGGTGGTGGCTGGCCTTGCCATCGGTGACGGTGTAGGCCAGGCGGCGATTCGGCTCGTCGATGCCCACGAGCAGCTCGCGCGCCACCAGGCCGTTGGCAAAGCTGACGATGCGCGCACCCTTGCCGTCCAGTTCGCAGCCGGTGAGAAAGCCGGGCGCAAGGCGCGTGTGCACAGCGCCGAAGTCGCGCAGCGCATCCCAGACCCGCGCCGCATCGGCTTCGACAATGAATTCCTTGTAGATCGTTGCCATGGGTTGTGCGCCTTCAAGGGCAGACCGCCTCCACGTTGTTGCCGTCCGGGTCGATCAGGAAGGCTGCGTAGTAGGTCGGGCTGTAGTCGGTGCGCGGGCCTGCGCCGCCGTTGTCTGTGCCGCCAGCCCTCAAGCCCGCCTTGTGGAAGGCCTCGACAGCTTTGTGATCGGCCGCACGGAATGCGATGTGTGTTCCCGGCCCTTTGGCGCCCTCGGCCGCATAGAGCCAGAGCGCGGGCTCGCCGGCGGGGCCTATGCCGGCATAGCTGTCGTCGTGGGAGCCCAGCGCATGGCCGAGCGGCGCAAGCGCGGCCTCGTAGAAGCGCCGGCTCGCGGCAAGGTCTTTGACTTTCAGTCCGATGTGGTCGTACATGGCGATGACTTTCTGCTCGATGAATGAATCAGGCGGTCATCATTGAACAGGGCGGCCATGCGGTCTTGGAAAATCTTGCGATCGCCCTTGGCGGCCTTGCGAAAGCCGCGCGGCGACACGCCGGCCGCCCGATGGAAGGTGCGAACGAAGTTGCTCAGATCGGCAAAACCCACGTCGAAAGCAACATCGGTCACGGGCCGGTCGTCATCCGCCAGCAGCCGCGCCGCATGGCGCAGCCTGGAGCGGACCAGGTACTGGTGCGGCGTGACGCCGAGCACCTGCGAGAACAGACGCAGGAAATGGAAGACGCTCAGGCCGGCTTCGGAAGCCGCGCCTTCGAGGCCGATGTCGTCGTGCGAGTGGGCATCGATCCACATGGCCGCATCGACCGCGCGGCGCCTGTCACGCGGTGCGGCCGACTGGCGTGCCTCCCTGTCGCGCCCGCTCGCAACCTCGACGAAACGGCTGGCGAACCACATGCCCAATTCGTCCAGGCCGACGTCGGTCTGGCCTTGCGTCGCAACCTGCGCGAGCTCGCCAAGCACCATGAGTTCGGGCAGTGGCGGAAGCCCCGCCGCACGCCAGGTCCGCTGGTCGCCGCCGATCAGGTCGACAAAGCCCGGCGACAGATGAAACGCCAGGCATTCGTCGCCACAGACATGGTGGTCGTGGGTGCAGACGTACTCATCGCCCGGACAGCCCACCAGCACCGAGCCGGCCACCAGCTCGTATGCGTTGCCGCGCGTGCGGTAGCCGAAGCTCCCCTTTCGCACGTACGAGACCGAGTGGTCGACGTGCATCTCGGTGAACGACCGCGCACCGGGCTCCGCATCGCAGCAGTAGCTCGACACGCGGATCGCGTCGGTCTGCAGTTCGGTGGTGACGAGCATGGTGCGTGCGCCCTTCGAACACCCGGTGCGACGATGCTCAATCCACGGTGTGCATGGCCTGCCACACGCGCGCCGGGCTCAGCGGCATGTGCAGCCGCGGAGTGGTCGACGCAAAGCCGTTGCGCGCAAAGGCATCGGCCACGGCGTTGACGATGGCCGGCGTGGCGCCGATGGTGCCGAGCTCGCCCACCCCCTTCACGCCCAGCGGGTTGTTCGCGCAGGGCGTCGACTCGTCCATTTCCATGTGGAACATGGCTTCGACGATGTCCGCGCGCGGCGCGGCGTAGTCCATGAGGCTGCCGGTGAGCGGCTGGCCGGTTTCGTTGTCGTACACCACCTGCTCGTACAGCGCCTGCCCGATGCCCTGCACCGCTCCGCCTTCGAGCTGGCCGCGAACGATCATCGGGTTGATCACGCGGCCGACGTCGTTGACCGAGCTGTAGGCCACCACGCTGATCTCGCCCGTGGGCGGATCGATTTCGATCTCGCAGACGTGGCAGCCGTTGGGCCAGGTCGGGCCGGCCACGGTGCTGGTGGAGTCGACGAAGATCTCGCGCTCGGGCTGCTTGCCCGCAAGGGCGAACAGGTCGAGCTCGAGATCGGTGCCGGCCACGGTGAAAACGCCGCGGGTGTAGGTGATGTCGTCGATGGAAGCCTCGAACTCCTGCGCCGCGAGCTCGCGCGCCTTGTCGATGGTGCGTTCGGCGCCGATGCGAACCGCCGATCCGCCGGTGAACAGGGAGCGCGAACCAGCGCTGCCGAAGCCGTCGCCGCGGTCGGTGTCGCCGAGCACCACGCGCACCTTCTCGATCGGCACGCCGAAGGCATCGACCGCCAGCTGCGCGAGCGAGGTGGCAATGCCCTGCCCCATGGCGTTGACGGCGGAGAACACCTCGATCACGCCATCGGCCTGCACCGACACCGTGACACGCTCCTCGAACACGTTGCCGCCGGTCCACTCCAGAAATGTGGCAATGCCCAGGCCACGGTGCTTGCCGTTCTTCGCCGAGTCGGCGGCGCGGGCGTCGAAACCCTGCCAGTCGGCCAGCACCAGCGCCTGGTCCATCACCGACTCGAACTTGCCGGTGTCGTAGGTCTGCGCCATCGGGTTCTTGTAGGGCATCTGCTCGGGGCGGATGAAGTTGCGGCGGCGCAGCGCGATGCGGTCGATGCCGGTCTGGCGCGCGGCCTCGTCCATCAAGCGCTCGATGGTGAAGATCGCCTCGGGACGGCCCGCGCCGCGGTAGGCGCCGGTGGGTGCGGTGTTGGTGAGCACCGCCTTGAAGTGGAAGTCGATGGTCTGGATGTCGTAGACGCTGGTCTGCACCCACGGGCCGATCAAGAGCTGGATCGCGACGCCGGTGCCGGTGGCATAGGCGCCGACGTTGGCCAGCGTCCTGATGCGCAGCGCAAGGATCTTTCCGTCCGCATCGAGCGCGAGTTCGGCCCTGGCCTCGATGTCTCGGCCGTGCGCGCTCGAAAGAAACTCCTCGCTGCGGTCGGCCACCCACTTCACGGGGCGCTTGACCTGCAGCGCGGCAAAGGCCACGGCGATGTCTTCCGGATAGGCGCCGGTCTTCATGCCGAAGCCGCCGCCCACGTCGCCCACCACCACACGCACCTTTTCCTTCGCGAGCCCGATGGCGGCGCAGATCGAGTCGCGCACCCCCGAAGGCATCTGGGTGCTCATGCGGATCGTCAGGCGGCCGGATTCGGCGTCAGGCGCCGCGAGCACCGAGCGCGGCTCGATGGTCAGCGCCACCACGCGCTGGTTGACCACGTCGAGCGCCACCACGTGCTTCGCCTTGGCAAAGGCGGCCGTCGCGGCGTCGCTGCTGCCATGCCGCATTTCGGCGGCGACGTTGCCGCTGGCTTCCTCGCACAGCAGCGGCGCCCCGTCGGCGGCGGCGCTTGCGAGGTCGACCACCATGGGAAGCGCTTCGTAGTCGACCACCACCGCCTCGGCGGCATCGCGTGCCTGCTGGACGGTTTCGGCCACCACGGCGGCCACGGCCTCGCCCACGAAGCGCGTTCTGTCGTGCGCCAAGGCCAGGCGCGCAGGGCTGGCGCAGTCGCCGCCGTCGGCCCGCTTGAAGCCCACGGCGCCCGGCAACGGCTTGACGCCGGCCTCGGCCAGTTCGGCGCCGGTGATCACGCGCAGCACGCCGGGCATGGCGGCGGCGGCGGCGGTGTCGATCGACACGATGCGCGCATGCGGATAGGGAGACCGAAGAAAAACCAGATGCGTCTGGCCGGCAAGCGTGACGTCGTCGGTATAGCGGCCTGCACCGGACAGCAGGCTCTCGTCTTCGAGGCGGCGCACCGCCTGGCCGCTGCCGAAACGCGTGGGGGTGGAATCAGTGGTCAACGTGGTCCTCTGGGGCAGGCCTGTGCCGGGCAACGCTGGCTTGGCAGGTCCGCATGGAGTGCAAATGGGAAGCAGCACTATATGGGCATCGGATAGTCTTGTGCGCTTCGAGGGCGGTGCCTGTGGCGCGCGGGCTGCGCTTTATCGCTGGAGAACGGGCATTTTTCCTGCATCGGCCGAAGCGCGGGCGAAGCCGTGTATACCTACGGGCATGCAACAACTGCCCTGGCTCGAACCCGGCGATGCACTGCCCGACCCCGCCTCCGCCTGGGGCGAGCACGACCCCGTCCCCGGGCTGCTCGCCGCCGGCGGAGCGCTCGACGTCGATACCCTGGTGCACGCTTATGGCCACTGCGTGTTCCCCTGGTTCAGCGAAGACCAGCCGATTCTCTGGTGGAGTCCCGACCCCCGCATGGTGCTGCAGGTGGCCGAATTCAAGCTCCACAGGTCGCTGCGCAAGACACTGGCTCGGTTCACCCAGACGGCCGGCTGCGAGGTGCGCGTCGACCACGATTTCGCCGCGGTCATCGCGGCCTGCTCGCAATCGCCGCGCACCGGCCAGTCGGGCACGTGGATCGTGCCGGACATGGTGGAGGCCTACATGGCGCTGCATCGGGCCGGACACGCGCACAGCGTGGAAACCTGGATCGACGGCAAGCTTGCAGGCGGCCTTTACTGCGTGGGGCTCGGCCGCGCCGTGTTCGGCGAATCGATGTTCACCCGCCGCCCGGACGCCTCGAAGATTGCGCTGGCGGCGCTGATCTGCCTGTGCCGCCGCTTCCAGGTAAAGATGATCGACTGCCAGCAGAACACCTCGCACCTGGCGAGCCTGGGAGCCCGCGAAATGTCGCGCAGCAGCTTCGTGGCGCACGTGGCCAAGGCCCGCGGACAACAGGGGCCACGATGGTATTTCGAGCCCGTATACTGGACAGAACTCCTTTCCACGCGACCTTTCCAATCGACGTGACGCACCTCAAGGATCTTCCGCTTCACACGCTGCAGTTCTACGCAACGGCGCCCTACCCTTGCAGCTACCTGCCGGACCGCCAGGCCCGCTCGCAGGTGGCCACGCCCAGCCACCTGATCCACAACGACGCCTATTCCGACCTCGTGCTCAGCGGCTTCCGGCGCAGCGGCATGTTCACCTACCGGCCCTATTGCGACGGTTGCCGCGCCTGCATACCGCTGCGCGTGCTGGTCGACAGCTTCCAGCCCAACCGCAGCCAGCGCCGCGCCGTGAAGCAGCACCAGAACCTGCTGGCACGCGTGCTCAAGCTGTGCTTCGTGCCCGAGCACTACCAGCTGTATCTTCGCTACCAGACCGGCCGCCACGCCGGCGGCGGCATGGACCACGACAGCATCGACCAGTACACCCAGTTCCTGCTGCAGAGCCGGGTCAACTCCAGGCTCGTCGAATTCCGCGAGGCACTGCCGGACGGCACGGCGGGCGCGCTCAAGATGGTGTCGATACTCGATGTGCTGAACGACGGCATTTCTGCCGTCTATACCTTCTACGAGCCCGATACCAGCACCGGCTACGGCACCTACAGCGTGATGTGGCAGATCGAGCAGGCCCGCAAGCTCGGCCTGCCGCATGTCTACCTGGGGTACTGGATCGAAGGCAGCGCCAAGATGAACTACAAGGCGCGCTTCGGGCCGCACGAACTGCTGATCGACGGACGCTGGCAAGCGCCAACTGATTTCACAAGGTAAAATGGCGCCCGGTCCACACCGCATCGCGCCATGAGAAAAAACCAATCCGACGTTCCTGCCGTTCCAGTCATCCAGGTGATCGAGCGCATGTTCGCGCTGATCGACGTGCTCGCCTCCCGCGAGGAGGCCATTTCGCTGAAGGAAATCAGCGAAAAGACGGGCCTGCACCCCTCCACCACCCACCGGATCCTCAACGACCTGGCAGTCGGCCGTTTTGTCGACCGGCCCGAGGCCGGCAGCTACAGGCTCGGCATGCGGCTGCTGGAACTCGGCAACCTGGTCAAGGGCCGGCTCAACGTGCGCGACGCCGCCCTGGGACCGATGCGTGAGCTGCACAAGCTCACCCAGCAGCCCGTCAACCTGAGCATGCGCCAGGGTGACGAGATCGTCTACATCGAGCGCTCGTACAGCGAGCGCTCGGGCATGCAGGTGGTGCGCGCCATCGGCGGCCGGGCGGCCCTGCACCTGACTTCGACCGGCAAACTGTTCCTGGCGGCCGACGATCCACAGCGCGTGCGCAGCTACGCCACGCGAACCGGCCTGGCCGGCCACACGCGCAACAGCATCACGCAATTGCCCGCGCTGGAGCGCGAACTGTCGAAAGCGCGCCAGTACGGCATTGCGCGCGACAACGAGGAACTCGAACTGGGCGTGCGCTGCATGGCCGCCGGCATCTACGACGACCAGGGCAAATTGGTGGCGGGATTGTCGATTTCCGCGCCGGCAGACCGGCTGGACGAAGGATGGCTGCCCAAGCTGCAGGCCACCGCCAACGAAATCTCGGGCGCGCTTGGCTACAAGGATGCCGGCGCCGTGGGGGCGGCCGCTTCTGCAGCGACGACCGCCAGCAGCAGTTCTTCAGGCCCCGCTGCGGCCTGATCGGCCCGGGCCTGCCGCGCTTCTCGACATGCCGCCCTTTTCAGGGCTGCTGTCCGATCAACCGGCGACCTGGTAAGTCGCAGTGCTGCGCGATGCAGCCGGCGCGACCGTCGAGGCATGCGTTGCCTCGACCCAGCGGCGAACCCGTTCCGCGTCGGCGATGCGGCTGAACTTGCCGGCCGAGTCCAGGAACACCATGATCAGCTTCCGCCCCGCCACCTTGGCCTGCATCACGAGGCACTGGCCGGCTTCGGAGATGTAGCCCGTCTTCTGCACGCCAATCTCCCAATCCGGGCTCTTCACGAGACGGTTGGTCGTGTTGAACTGCAGCACGCGGTTGCCCACCTCGACCTGGTATTCCGGCGAGGTCGACAGCGAGCGCACCGTGGCATCGGAATAGGCCGCATTGACGAGCAGCGCGAGGTCTTGCGCGCTCGACTGGTTGCGGCTCGACAGGCCGGTGGGCTCCACGTAGCGCGTGTCCTTCATGCCGAGCATCTTCGCCTTGGCGTTCATGACGCTCACGAAGGTTGCCAGGCCGCCGGGATAGGTGCGGCCCAGCGCGTGCGCCGCGCGGTTCTCGCTCGACATCAGGGCAAGGTGCAAAAGCTCGCCGCGCGGCAGCGCGCTGCCGACCGTCAGGCGCGAACGGCTGCCTTTTTCGGTATCGACGTCGTCCTGCGTGATGGTGATCAGCTCGTCGTTCGGAAGATGGGCTTCGCTGATCAGCAGGCCGGTCATCAGCTTGGTGAGCGACGCAATCGGGAGCACCGCGTGATCGTTCTTGCTGAACAGCACTTCGTGCGTGTCCTGGTCGATCACAAGCGCGACGCTCGACTTCAGCTCGAGCACGTCACCGGTTCCGTGCAGGCCGGCCAGCTGCCCGAAGGACTGGCGCGCGGGCGTCTCGACACGAACCACCGAGCGGCGCTGCACGGCAACCACGGTCCGGCCGTTTTTCTGGCGAATGGAAGCCACCACGTTGCGGCCGCCACGAACGACCTTGTCGCTTCGATCGGTCTTGCTGCCACGCGGTGCCTTGGCAGAGCGTTTGACTTCCACTGGCACCGGCCCCGCGGCCTTGTTGGCCACGGAGGTGTTGGCTGCAGCAGCTGTTTTTTCCTTCTTGGCGGCCTGTGCACCGGACAGCAAAAACGCCGTGGCGCAGAGCGCGACGGCGACGAACCTGACTGCGGGCAAGAACCGCTGGCTGGAAACTCGGCGGGGGCGGGTTTCAGACATTATTAAATCTCCAGCGGCGAAAATGAGAACCGCAGTGTATCCAAATCAAAAAAGGCACGCAATATCAGTTACTTGCGACCTGTTCTTCGATCGAATAACAAGTATCGCCTGTCACTTAACCTTGTGCCGCCACTTTCTCAGCTTGGTTCTGTAACTTGTTGAGCGCACTCAAATAAGCCTTTGCCGACGCGACCACGATGTCTGGATCCGCCCCGACACCGTTGACCACCCGCCCCGCGTTTTGTAACCTAATTGTAACCTCTCCTTGGCTTTCTGTCGAGCCACTTATTGCATTGA
Source organism: Variovorax paradoxus (assembly GCF_018614875.1). GTDB lineage: Bacteria > Pseudomonadota > Gammaproteobacteria > Burkholderiales > Burkholderiaceae_C > Variovorax > Variovorax paradoxus_I. Next base: position 216,384 of record NZ_JAGGNW010000011.1, read on the forward strand.
CAGAGTAAAGCACCATTTCGGCGCCGCTCTTGACGTGCGATTCGATGGCCTTCAGGGAAGCATCAACCGGGCCATTGCCGTCGGATTCACTGGTCACTTCCTTGCCCTGAACGGTGAAAACGATTTTGGCCTGGGGGCGTTCGCCGGTTTCGCTGTGCTGGGAGAGCGAGACGAAAGCAAACTGTTCGTCAACGTTCGAGTGTTCTTCCGCGCTGACGAGCGCAAGGATGTCCTCGTCGAAAATTTCGGACTTGCGGTCGGCCAGTTCCTTGAAGTGCATAAAAGCCGTGTTGATGTCGGCCTCGCTGGCCATGGTCACGCCCAGTTCCTGCAGCCGCTGCTTGAAGGCATTGCGGCCGCTGAGCTTGCCCAGCACGATCTTGTTGGCGGCCCAGCCCACGTCTTCGGCCCGCATGATCTCGTAGGTGTCGCGGGCCTTGAGCACGCCGTCCTGGTGGATGCCCGAGGCGTGCGCGAAGGCGTTGGCGCCCACCACGGCCTTGTTCGGCTGCACCGCGAAGCCGGTGGTCTGGCTCACCATGCGGCTCGCGGCCACGATGTGCCGCGTGTCGATGTTGAGGTCGAGGCCGAAGTAGTCCCTGCGGGTCTTGACCGCCATCACCACTTCCTCGAGCGAGCAGTTGCCCGCACGCTCGCCCAGGCCGTTGATCGTGCACTCCACCTGGCGCGCACCGCCGATCTTCACACCAGCCAGCGAATTGGCAACCGCCATGCCGAGGTCGTTGTGGCAGTGCACCGACCAGATCGCCTTGTCGCTGTTGGGAATGCGCTCGCGCAGCATCTTGATGAAGTTGCCATAGAGCTCCGGAATGGCGTAGCCCACGGTGTCGGGCACGTTGATGGTGGTGGCGCCCTCGTTGATCACGGTTTCCAGCACGCGGCAGAGAAAGTCGGGATCGCTGCGGTAGCCGTCCTCGGGGCTGAACTCCACGTCGGACATGAGATTGCGCGCAAAGCGCACGGCGAGCTTCGCCTGCTCGTGCACTTCGTCGGGCGACATGCGCAGCTTCTTTTCCATGTGAAGCGGCGAGGTTGCAATGAAGGTGTGGATGCGCCCACGCGCAGCGCCCTTGAGCGCCTCGGCCGCACGCGAGATGTCGCGGTCGTTGGCGCGCGACAGGCCGCACACCGTCGAATCCTTGATGGCATCGGCAATGGCCTTGACGGCTTCGAAGTCGCCGTTCGAACTGGCTGGAAAGCCGGCTTCGATGACATCGACCTTGAGCCGTTCGAGCTGCTTGGCGATGCGCATCTTCTCGTCGCGCGTCATCGAGGCGCCGGGCGATTGCTCGCCGTCGCGCAAGGTGGTGTCGAAAATAATGAGTTGGTCGGTCATCGTGGATCTCCTTTGTTCGATTGCACCTTGCGCGTACGGCGGCGGACAGCCTCAGGCGAGTTCAACCACCGATTGTGCGCTGCGCGCGCCGCGGGTCCGCGCGCGCTGCACGCCTGAGACAATGGCCTTCAGCGAAGCCGAGATCACGTTCGCATCGATGCCCACGCCGAACAGCGTCTGGGCCTCGTCCACGCGCAGTTCGAGGTATGCCACCGACTTTGCATCGGCGCCCGCGCCGATGGCATGCTGGTGGTAGTCCATCACCCGGACTGTGTGGCCGGTGGCCTTGCTCAGCGCCTGGGTGAAGGCGTCGATCGGCCCGTTGCCGCGGCCTTCGATGGCGCGGATCTCGCCGTCCCAGGGCAGGTCGCCGCGCAGCACCACCGAGGCACTGGCGCCCTCGCCTTCTTCCTCGAGCACGCGATGCTGCAACGAGTGCGCGGCCTCCAGCCCGTATTCGCGGACGAACAGCTCCCAGAGGTCCGCGGCGGTGAGTTCCTTGCCGGCGCCGTCCATCACGCCCTGCACGGTCTGCATGAACTCCATCTGCAGGCGACGCGGCATCTCGAGGCCATATTCGCTTTCGAGCAGGTAGGCCATGCCCCCCTTGCCCGATTGGCTGTTGACGCGGATCACGGCCTCATAGCTGCGGCCCACGTCCTTCGGATCGATCGGCAGATAGGGCATGTCCCAGATGTCGCCTTCCTTGCGCGCAGCGAAGGCTTTCTTGATCGCATCCTGGTGCGAGCCTGAGAACGAGGTGTAGACGAGATCGCCGACATACGGATGGCGCGGATGCACCGGGATCTGGTTGCAGTGCTCGACCGTCGCGCGGATCTCGTCGATGTTGGAGAAGTCCAATTCAGGCGACACGCCCTGCGTGTAGAGGTTGAGCGCGACATTGACGAGGTCGAGGTTGCCGGTGCGCTCGCCATTGCCGAACAGGCAGCCTTCGATGCGCTCGGCGCCCGCCATCAGCGCCAACTCGCCGGCTGCCGTGCCGGTGCCGCGGTCGTTGTGCGGGTGCACGCACAGCACGATGGCGTCGCGGCGCGCGAGGTTGCGGTGCATCCACTCGATCATGTCGGCAAAGATGTTCGGCGTGGAATGCTCGACCGTGGTGGGCAGGTTGACGATGCACTTGCGCTCGGGCGTCGGCGCCCAGACTTCGGTCACCGCATCGACCACGCGCTTCGAGAACACGACATCGGTGCCCGAGAACATTTCGGGCGAATACTGGAAAGTCCACTTCGTGTCCGGCTGCTTCGCGGCGAAGTCGTTGAACATGCGCGCATGGCTGCTCGCGAGTTCGACGATCTGGTCTTCGTCCATGCCGAGCACCACGCGGCGCATCACTGGCGCCACGGCGTTGTAGAGGTGGACGATGGCGCGCGGCGCGCCCTTCAGCGATTCGAAGGTGCGCGCGATGAGATGGTCGCGCGCCTGCGTCAGCACCTGGATCGTCACGTCGTCGGGAATGCGGTCTTCCTCGATCAGCTTGCGCACGAAGTCGAATTCGACTTGCGAGGCCGAGGGAAAGCCGACTTCGATTTCCTTGAAGCCGATGGCCACGAGCGTTTCGAACATGCGCATCTTGCGCGCGATGTCCATCGGCTCGACCAGCGCCTGGTTGCCATCGCGCAGGTCGGTCGACAGCCAGATCGGGGCCTTGGTCAGCACGGCATCAGGCCAGGTGCGGTCCTTGAGGCCGATCGGGGCGAATGCGCGGTATTTGGCTTGAGGTTGCTTCAGCATGTCGATTTCTCTGTGATGGTTGGAATCAACCAGCAACCCCAAAAACAAACGGCCCGTTGCTGGTGCGAACGGGCCGTGGTGAGGGATTTGCGCGTGCGCTACCGTCTCCGCCCGTGAGGGAGGGCTAGTAGGGCCAGCAGCGAAATCTTGGTCATGAGGGTTGAGAATGTAGCACAAGCCGCCATCAGTTATGCAAGCCGCGCTCGTCGGGCTCTTCCGTCGAGGTGCTGATCACGCTGGCCGGCTGGCCCTTGGCCTTGCGCCACGCATAGACCACATAGCCGCTCAAGCCATAGGCCACGAACAGGCCGAACAGCACCGTGGGCGGATGGATGTTGATGACCGCGATGCCGAGTGCGATGAGCACGATCACCGCGAAAGGCACGCTCTTCTTCATCTGGATGTCCTTGAAGCTGTAGAACGGCGCGTTGGTGACCATTGTGAGGCCCGCATAGAGCGTGAACCCGAAGGTGATCCAGGTGATCTGCGTCCACGAGAGGTACAGCACCTCGCCCCCGCGCTTGCCCCATTCGTTCACGAGCCAGATGAAGCCGGCCACCAGCGCCGCCGCCGCCGGTGACGGCAGTCCCTGGAACCAGCGCTTGTCGACCACGCCGGTATTGACGTTGAAGCGCGCCAGCCGCAGCGCCGCGCAGGCGCAGTACACGAAGGCCGCAATCCAGCCCCAGCGGCCCAGGCCCTTGAGCGACCATTCGTAGGCAATGAGCGCAGGAGCGGCACCGAACGACACCATGTCGGACAGCGAATCCATCTGCTCTCCGAACGCGCTCTGCGTGTTGGTCATGCGGGCCACCCGGCCGTCAAGGCTGTCGAGGATCATCGCGGCGAACACGCCGAGCGCCGCAAGATCGAAGCGCGCGTTCATCGCCATCACGATCGAATAGAAGCCTCCGAACAGCGCAGCAAGCGTGAACAGGTTCGGCAGGATGTAGATGCCCTTGCGGCGCTTGCGCGGCGGTACCTCGTCGGGAACCGTGTCGTCATGCATTGAATTTGCCTCCGTCCCTCGTGGGCACAGCGCGAACAGCTATCCATTCGATAGCTTCTTGATCTGTAAATCGCATGGGTTCGCAGTGTAGTTCAGGGGGGATGGTTCGCCCCGTCATGAAAAAAGGCCACCCGGCGGGTGGCCCTCGGGAAACGGGCGCCGCGGCACCCGCTTCATTGGCGGATCAGTTGCGGGTCTGGTCGACCAGCTTGTTCTTCTTGATCCACGGCATCATCGCGCGCAGCTTTTCGCCGACGACTTCGATCTGATGCTCGGAGTTCAGGCGGCGGCGGCTGATCAGCGTGGGAGCGCCGGCAGCGTTTTCCAGCACGAAGCTCTTGGCGTATTCGCCGGTCTGGATGTCCTTCAGCACTTGCTTCATGACCTTCTTGGTCTCTTCGGTCACGATGCGCGGGCCGGTGACGTACTCGCCGTATTCGGCGTTGTTCGAGATCGAGTAGTTCATGTTGGCGATGCCGCCTTCATAGATCAGGTCGACGATCAGCTTGAGCTCGTGCAGGCATTCGAAGTACGCCATTTCGGGCGCGTAGCCGGCTTCCACCAGCGTTTCGAAACCGGCCTTGATCAGCTCGACCGTGCCGCCGCACAGAACCGCTTGTTCACCGAACAGGTCGGTCTCGGTTTCTTCGCGGAAGTTGGTCTCGATGATGCCGGCCTTGCCGCCGCCGTTGGCAGTGGCATAGCTCAACGCGAGGTCACGCGCCTTGCCGGTCTTGTCCTGGTGCACGGCCACGAGGTGGGGCACGCCGCCGCCTTGCGTGTAGGTGCTGCGCACGGTGTGGCCCGGAGCCTTGGGGGCAACCATCCACACGTCGAGGTCGGCGCGCGGCTGCACGAAGCCGTAGTGCACGTTGAAGCCGTGCGCGAAAACGAGCGAAGCGCCTTCCTTGATGTTCGGGGCGACGTCGTTCTTGTAGACGTTGGCGATCTGCTCGTCGGGCAGCAGGATCATGACCACGTCGGCGGCCTTCACGGCGTCGGCCACTTCGGCGACCTTGAGGCCGGCCTTCTCGACCTTGGGCCAGGAGGCGCCGCCCTTGCGCAGGCCGACCACGACCTTGACGCCGCTGTCATTCAGGTTCTGCGCATGCGCATGACCTTGCGACCCGTAACCGATGATTGCGACTGTCTTGCCCTTGATGAGGCTGAGATCAGCGTCCTTGTCGTAGTAAACCTTCATATGCGTCTTTCCTATTTAATCTCTGGCACCCCCTCTGCGGGGGTGCGTTCAGTCACAGTTGGCCGGAGGGATTCCGGTCCTTCATTTGCTGGTTGATGGACACGAGGTTGTCGTGAATGCGGAACAGCAGGATCAGCAATTCGCTGTAGACGCGAACCATGATCGCGCCGAAAACCAGGATGGCGACGCCGGTAAGAATGCCTCTCAGGCCACCGCTGAAGAGCGCGCCCACACCGGAAATCAATACCACCAGCAACCCCAGGAAATACAGTATCCGGATGACGACGGGGGTCACCATCTTGTCGAAGCCCAGCAGGTCTTGCATCACCTTCTCCTCATGTCGTGTTGTTAAACGATGGAACTGAGGGATCTTCACCCCCTTACACGCGCAGGATGCGCTCGCCGCGCCCGATGCCGCTGGCACCGGTGCGGACGGTTTCGAGGATAGCGCTACGGTCGATTGCTTCCAAGAAAGCGTCGTTCTTGCCGTGGTCGCCGGTGAGTTCGATGGTGTAGCTCTTGTCCGTGACGTCGATGATGCGGCCGCGGAAGATCTCGGCCATGCGCATCATTTCTTCGCGTTCCTTGCCGACTGCGCGCACCTTCACCATCATGAGTTCGCGCTCCGTGTAGGCGCCTTCGGTCAGGTCGACGACCTTCACCACTTCGATCAGCCGGTTGAGATGCTTGGTGATCTGTTCGATCACTTCGTCCGAGCCCGCGGTGACGATGGTCATGCGCGAGAGGCTGGCGTCCTCGGTCGGGGCGACGGTCAGCGATTCGATGTTGTAGCCACGGGCCGAGAACAGGCCCACCACGCGGGAAAGAGCACCCGGCTCGTTTTCCAGCAGCACTGCAATGATGTGTTTCATGTTTGCGCGACTCCTCTTTTCGCCGCCCTCCCCCGCGCACGGTAATGCGCGGGCTCGGCGGTCAATAGATTCGTCAAAGAATTGGACGATGACCCGGTCTTTCGGACGCGGGAACTTGTGGCTTTGCCCTGCCTAGAGATCTTCGGAACCCAACAGCATCTCGGTGATGCCCATGCCGGCCTTCACCATCGGGAACACGTTCTCGGTGGGGTCGGTGCGGAAATCCATGAACACCGTGCGGTCCTTGAGCTTGCGCGCTTCGCGCAGCGCCGGCTCGACGTCTTGTGGACGCTCGATCAGCATACCGACATGGCCATAGGCTTCGGCGAGCTTCACGAAATTGGGGAGCGCATCCATGTAGCTGTGGCTGTAGCGGCCGGAGTATTCGATCTCCTGCCACTGGCGCACCATGCCCAGGTAACGGTTGTTGAGCGAGCAGATCTTGATCGGCGTGTTGTACTGCAGGCAGGTGGAGAGTTCCTGGATGCACATCTGCACCGAGCCTTCGCCGGTGATGGTGAACACTTCCGAGTCGGGCTTCGCGAGCTTGATGCCCATGGCGTACGGAATGCCCACGCCCATGGTGCCCAGGCCGCCCGAGTTGATCCAGCGGCGCGGCTCGTCGAAGCGGTAGTACTGCGCGGCCCACATCTGGTGCTGGCCCACATCCGACGTGATGTACGCGTCGGCGTCCTTGGTCATGTTCCAGAGCGTCTCGACCACGTACTGCGGCTTGATCACGTCCTTGTTGCCGCGGTCGTACTTGAGGCAGTCGCGCGAGCGCCAGGCCTCGATGGTCTTCCACCAGTCGGCCAGTGCGCCGGCGTCGGGCTTGGTGGTGCTCTCGCGGATCATCGAGATCAGTTCGGTGAGCACGTCCTTCACGTCGCCGACGATCGGGATGTCGACCTTCACGCGCTTGGAGATGCTCGACGGGTCGATGTCGATGTGGATGATCTTGCGTTCGTTCTGCGCGAAGTGCTTGGGGTTGCCGATGACGCGGTCGTCGAAGCGCGCGCCCACGGCCAGCAGCACGTCGCAGTTCTGCATCGCGTTGTTGGCTTCGATGGTGCCGTGCATGCCCAGCATGCCCAGGAACTTGCGGTCGCTCGCCGGATAGGCGCCCAGGCCCATCAGCGTATGGGTGACCGGATAGCCGAGCATGTCGACCAGCGTGCGCAGTTCGTTGCAGGCATTGCCAAGCAGCACGCCGCCGCCCGTGTAGATGTACGGGCGCTTCGCATTCAGCAGCAGTTGCAGCGCCTTTCGGATCTGTCCGCCGTGGCCTTTGCGCACCGGGTTGTACGAGCGCATCTCGACCTTGTCGGGATAGCCGGCGTACAGCACCTTCTTGAAGGAAACGTCCTTGGGCACGTCCACCACCACCGGGCCCGGGCGGCCGCTGCGTGCGATGTGGAAGGCCTTCTTCATCGTCATGGCCAGATCCTTGGGATCCTTGACGAGGAAGTTGTGCTTCACGATGGGGCGGGTGATGCCCACGGTGTCGCATTCCTGGAAGGCGTCCAGGCCGATGGCCGCGGTGGGTACCTGGCCCGAGATGATCACCATCGGGATCGAATCCATGTACGCCGTGGCGATGCCGGTGACCGCATTGGTCAGCCCGGGGCCCGAGGTGACCAGCGCCACGCCGACTTCACCGGTGGCGCGCGCATAGCCGTCGGCCGCATGGACAGCGGCCTGCTCGTGGCGTACCAGCACGTGCTGGATGGTGTCCTGCTTGTAGAACGCGTCGTAGATGTACAGAACCGCGCCGCCAGGGTAGCCCCAGACGTACTGGACGCCTTCGGCCTGCAGTGCCTTGATCAGCACTTCAGCGCCCATGAGTTCTTGCGTGGGGTTGCCGGCGCCAGAGGACGCGGCTGCTGCGGAAGCGAGTTCCGCCTTCGAGATTTCCATGATCAACCTTTGGAGTTTTTTCGGGAACGAAAAACCTTGGGTGCCCCTTGCCAGCCCTTGTGGGGCCGCGCCAGGACTTGAGGCCAAAGCCATGAGCGGACTGATGTTCCGCCGGACCTTGACCCGTTTGCCTTTTGACTTGCAGCGCGGATTATGACATTGATGAGGTTGCCGCCGCGCAAGAACCCTCATGAAAAGGCAGGGAGGCATAATCCGCGGCAGAAAAACATAAGCGCGTCCCGATACCCCATTTCCCACGCGGCGCCTGCGGCGCCCCCTCTCGCTTGGCCACTGAACAAGAACTTTCCGACTTTCTGAAGAGCGTCGAACGGCGCGCTTTCAAGCGCTCGGTCTACCACGTGCGGGACGAGGAAGCGGCACTCGACATCGTGCAGGACAGCATGATGAAGCTGGCGCAGCACTACGGCGACAAGCCGACGGCAGAACTGCCGATGCTGTTCCAGCGCATTCTTTCGAATTGCACGCTCGACTGGTTCCGCCGGCAGAAAACCCGCCGCGCCCTGTTCTCCAACCTGGGGGACTTCGAATCTGCCGGCGACGACGGAGATTTCGACCTGCTGGAGAACTTCGTCTCGCCAACCGACTCCAGAGAAACGGAGAGTGCCGAGGACACGACCCGCCGCGCCCAGGTCTTCCACGAGATCGAAGAACAGATCGCGGCTTTGCCTGGTCGTCAACGCGAGGCTTTCCTGATGCGTTACTGGGAAGAAATGGATGTGGCGGAGACGGCCGCTGCAATGGGCTGCTCCGAAGGCAGCGTCAAAACCCATTGTTCGCGGGCCGTCCACGCCCTGAGCAAGGCCCTCAAAGCCAAGGGAATTTCGCTATGAACACTAAGGTTCCAACCTCTTCTTTTGCCGCTGAAGATCGAATCGGCCAGCGCGTGGCTGCGCGGCTGTCCGCCGGCAGCCAGGAGCTGCCGCACGACATCAGCGAGCGGCTGCGGGTGGCGCGGGCGCAAGCCGTCGCCATGCGCAAGCAGCCCCCCCTGCTGCGGGCAGCTTCGGTCGTCATGCGATCCGGGCATGTGGCAACAATGGGCGGCAGCTGGTGGACCCGCATCGGTTCGGTGGTGCCCCTGATCGCGCTGGTTGCGGGGCTGATCACCATCAGCGTGCTGCAGGACGAAGACCGCGCCAGCGAACTGGCGGAAGTCGATTCCGCCCTGCTCACGGGCGACCTCCCTCCCGCCGCCTACACCGATCCGGGTTTCGCCCAGTTCCTCAAGGCTAACGGCGGCTCCGACTGAGTCCCGTTCAACCAATGCGACGCCCTTCCGCCTCCCGCACCGCTACGCCCCGCCTGTTGCGCCCGCCAAAGTCGGGCGCAGTCATTTGGGCGGGCGTGATCGCCGCTGCGTTGCTCGGCCTGACGCTCGCCGACGCCCAACCTCGTTCCGAGCCGCTCAGATCTGCCGGCGGCGCCGCTCCGGCCGCATCGGGAACGGCCTTGCCTACTTCCGCGTCGAAAACCGCTCCGGCGACCAAGCCGTACTGGAGCGAACTCACCGCGGAGCAGCAGCAGGCGCTGCGGCCGCTCGCCTCGCACTGGCACGCCTTGAATCCTGGGCACAAGCGCAAATGGCTGGCACTGTCACGCAACTACGCGAACATGTCGGCCGATGACAAGACCACCCTGCACAGCCGCATGATCGAATGGGCAGCCCTGAGCAATCAGCAGCGCGCCCAGGCGCGCCTCGTCTTTGCCGAGGTGAAGCGCGTCCCTGCCGACGAACGCAAGGCCAAGTGGGAGGAGTACCAGGCCTTGAGCGAGGAAGAAAAGCGCCGGCTGGCGGAGCGCGCCCCCGCCAAGCCGCGGGGTGCCGCCATTCCGGTGCGTCCTGTTCCGGCCCAGAAACTGGTGACGGTGCCGGCCGTGACGTCGGCGGGGCAGCACACGCCCCGCATCATGCTGGCCCCACCTTCCTCGGCCGTGCCGGCCGCGGCGCCCGCAGCCGCCATCATGGTGGCATCGCCCCCGGAGCGGGTTCCGGCCGCCGTGTCCACGCCCTCCTCGTCCGGAATGACGTCGCAGCCGATCCCGGCCGAAACCCAGGTGCCCGTTCCATCGGCTGCCGCCCAGCTTTCACCGCCATCATCGGCTTCCAATCCTGCAGGCCGCACCGCCGAGCAGACCTCGCCCCCCTGATTCCCAAGGTTTCGATGGCTTCAAATTCTTCCGAATTTTCGGAATCGAATCCCTCCTCATCGCCCGCAGATACTCTCCCCAGCGCTCCTCTTTTGACAGTGCCCGGCTTGTGGCGGCGCATGGCATGCTGGCTGTACGAGGGCATGCTGCTGTTCGCGGTGGTGTTCGTTGCAGGCTGGCTGTTCAGCACGCTCGGCCAGATGCGGGACGCCATGGATTCCCGCCGCCATCTGCTCCAGGCATTTCTGTTCGTGGTGTTCGGCGTCTATTTCGTCTGGTTCTGGACCCGGGGACAGACACTGGCCATGAAAACCTGGAACATCCGCGTCGTCGACCTGCACGGACGCCCCCTCACGCAGGGCCGGGCCCTGGCGCGCTACCTGCTGAGCTGGATCTGGTTCCTGCCGCCGCTGGCCGCCATCGCACCTTTCAAGCTGTCGGGCGGAGAATCCACGGTGCTGATCTTCGGATGGGTCGCCGTCTGGGCCTTGCTGGCGCGCTTCCACCCCGAGCGCCAGTTCTGGCATGACGCCTGGGCCGGCACGCGGCTCATAACCTCCAAGCCGATGAGCCGCGGATGAGTGCCTTGCCCAAGCTTCCCGATCCCGCCGTGAATCCGCAAAAAGCCCGCAAGGGCCTGGAGCGCGTGTGGCATGCAACCCTGATCTCGCTGCACGGCCTTCGTGCCGGCTGGAGCGAGCCGGCCTTCCGCCAGGAAGCCATCGCGGCCGTTGTAATGATTCCGGCGGCCTTCTGGCTCGGCCGCAGCTGGATCGAGGTGGCCCTGCTCGCCGGCAGCGCCATCCTCGTGATGGTCGTCGAACTGCTCAACACTGCGGTGGAAGCCGCCATCGACCGCATCGGCCCCGAATGGCACGACCTCTCCAAGCGCGCCAAGGACATGGGCAGTGCCGCCGTGCTGCTGTCGCTCACCTTGTGCGGGGGCATCTGGCTGGCGGCGCTGTGGCAGCACTTCGCGTCATGAAGACGCCCGCCGCAAGAGGCATGATGGCGGCATGAATCCTGAATTTTCGATCTGTGTGTATTGCGGCTCGCGCCCTGGCGAGCAACCCGAGTTTTCCAAGGCTGCGGAAGCGGTCGGCCAGTGGATCGGCCAGCATCGCGGCCAGCTGGTCTACGGTGGCGGACGCACCGGGCTGATGGGCACCGTGGCCGAAGCCACCCGCAACGCCGGCGGCCGGGTGGTCGGCATCATTCCCAAGGCGCTGGTCGACCGGGAACTGGCCAATCCCCTGTGCGACGAGCTCCACGTGGTCGACACCATGCACGAACGCAAGGCCATGATGGGCGAGCGCGCCGACGCCTTCGTCGCGCTGCCGGGCGGCATCGGCACCTTCGAGGAATTGTTCGAGATCTGGACCTGGCGCCAGCTCGGCTATCACGACAAGCCCACCGGCATTCTCAATACCGCCGGCTACTACGACGGCCTGCTGGGCTTCCTGGCGCACAGCGTGCGAGAAGGCTTCATGGGCGATTGGCAGATGAACCTGATCCGCACCGGCACCAACCCCACCGAACTGCTCACGGCGCTGCGCGCCGAAGTGCCCCTGCACCCCCGCGACGACCGCCTGGCCGAAAACCTGTAGTGAGCAGCCTGTGGGCGAGCCTTACACGGCATTCTCGTTTTCCTCGCCGGTGCGGATGCGCACGATGCGCTCCACGCCGGTGACAAAGATCTTGCCGTCGCCGATCTTGCCGGTGCGCGCCGAATTGACGATGGCTTCGATGCAGCGCTCCACGTCGCCTTCGTTCACGACCACTTCGACCTTCATCTTGGGCAGGAAGTCGACCACGTATTCCGCACCACGGTAGAGCTCGGTGTGCCCCTTCTGGCGTCCAAAACCCTTGACCTCGGTCACTGTGAGGCCGGTAACGCCCACTTCAGCCAGGGCTTCGCGTACGTCCTCGAGCTTGAAGGGTTTGACGATGGCGGTGATCTGCTTCATGGTTTTTGCGCTCCGGCGGTTTCGTTGAACTTGCTGGTGATAGGGTAACGCCAATCCTTGCCAAAGCTTCGATGGGTCACCCGAATGCCCACGGGCGCCTGGCGCCGCTTGTATTCGTTGATCTTGATGAGCCGCGCAACCCGCTCGACCACCGCGCGCTCGTAGCCGGCGGCAATGATCTCGTCGATGCCCTCGTCGTCCTGCATGTAGCGTGCCAGGATGCCGTCGAGGATGTCGTAGGGCGGCAGGCTGTCCTGGTCGGTCTGGTCGGGCCGCAGCTCGGCGCTCGGGGGCCGCGTGATGATGCGGTCGGGAATCGGCGAGGCGCCGGTACCGTACGGGTCATGGGCATTGCGCCAGCGGGCCAGCGCGAACACGGTGGTCTTCAGCAGGTCCTTGATGACCGCGAAGCCGCCAGCCATGTCGCCATAGAGCGTGCAGTAGCCGGTGGCCATCTCGCTCTTGTTGCCGGTGGTGAGAACGATCGAGCCGAACTTGTTCGACAGCGCCATCAGCAGCGTGCCGCGGATGCGGGCCTGGATGTTTTCCTCGGCCGTGTCCTCGGGCAGGCCCTTGAACTCCTCGGCCAGCGCCCCCCTGAACGATTCGAAGGTGTGCTTGATCGAGATCTCGTCGTAGCGCACACCCAGTCGGGTGGCCATCTCGCGCGCGTCGATCCAGCTGATGTCGGCGGTGTAGGGCGAAGGCATCATGACGGCGCGCACCTTGTCCTTGCCGAGTGCATCGACCGCGATCGCAAGCACCAATGCGGAGTCGATACCGCCCGAGAGCCCCAGGATGGCGCCAGGAAAGCCGTTCTTGCCGATGTAGTCCCGCACGCCCAGTACCAGTGCGTCCCACAGCTGGGCTTCCGCTTCGCGCGGCGCGGCGATGGCCGAAGGTTCCACCACGACGCCGATGCCCTGGGGCGCGCGCTCCAGCTGCATGAAGACCAGGCCCTCCTTGAAGCTTTCGGCCTGCATGGCCAGGGCGCCGTCGGCCTGCAGCGCAAAGGACGCACCGTCGAAGACCACTTCGTCCTGCCCGCCCACCAGGTGCGCGTAGACCAGCGGCAGTCCGACGGCGCGGGCACGGTCGGCCATGCGCGCCGCGCGCTCGCCTTCCTTGCCGACGTGATACGGCGAGGCGTTGATGACGGCCAGCACTTCGGCACCCGCCGCGCGAGCCAGCTCGGCCGGCTCGTCGAACCATGCGTCTTCGCAGATCAGCACGCCCACCGAGACGCCGCCGGCCTCGAACACGCAGGTGCCCTGCCCCGGCGTGAAATAGCGGCGCTCGTCGAACACCTGGTAGTTCGGCAGTTCGCGCTTGGCGTAGGTTTCGAGAATGCGGCCTTCCTTGACGACGCTGGCCGCGTTGTAGCGCATCTGCACCGCCACCGAGCGGCTGCGCAGGCTGCCGCCCGTCGGATGCCCCACCACCACGACCATGTCTTTGAGATCGGCCAGTGCGGCGGCAATGCCTTTCACGGCATCATCGCAGGCTTCGGTGAAGGCGGGACGCAGGAAAAGATCCTCTGCCGCATAGCCGGCAATCGAGAGTTCGGGCGTCAGCAGAAGACGCGCACCCTTTGCGTGGGCCTGGCGCGCGGCATCGACGATTTTCCTCGCGTTGCCGGCGAGGTCTCCCACCACAAAATTGAGTTGCGCGATGGCGAGCTTGAGCGTCATACGGAAGGAAGAAAAAGGCTTGAACGATTATGTCATTCGGGTGCTGGCGTCGCTGTCGGACCTGGACCCGAACGCATGGAACGCGCTGCTCGCGGCCGAGGCGCAGCCCTCGCCCTTCATGCGCTACGAATACCTCGCAGCACTCCACGACAGCGGCAGCGCTTCGCCGGAAAGCGGCTGGACGCCGCAGTTCGTCACCCTGTGGCGCGGCAACGAATTGCGGGCGGCCTGCCCGGCCTATCTCAAGACCCATTCCTATGGCGAGTATGTCTTCGACTGGGCCTGGGCCAATGCCTACGACCAGCACGGGCTCGCCTACTATCCCAAGGCGGTGGTGGCGGTGCCGTTCACGCCGGTGCCCGGCGCACGCTTGTTGGCCCGCGATGCGCCAAGCCGCACGCTGCTGGTGCAGGCATTGGTGGCCTGGTGCAAGAAGGAAGAACTCTCGTCGCTGCACCTGCTGTTCGGTGCAGACGCCGACATCGCCGCCTGCACCGAAGCGGGCCTGATGCTGCGCAACACGGTGCAGTTTCATTGGACGAACGCGGCCCCCGAAGGCCATGGTGGAACCACCGGCTACCCGGACTTCGAAGCCTTTCTCGCCAGCCTGTCCCACGACAAGCGCAAGAAGATCCGCCAGGAGCGCCGCAAGGTGGCCGACGCCGGCGTGACTTTTCGCTGGTCGCGCGGTGCCGACATCGCCCGATCCGACTGGGATTTCTTCTACCGCTGCTATGCGCGCACCTATCGCGAGCATGGCAATCCGCCCTACCTCTCTCGCGACTTCTTCCAGCGCATGGCCGACACCATGCCCGAAGCCTGGCTGCTGTTCGTCGCCGAGCGCGGGGGAAAGCCGATTGCCACCAGCCTGATCGCGCTGTCCACGCACGGTGACGACGCGCTGGTGGCTTACGGCCGCTACTGGGGCGCCGTGGAGCGCGTCGACTGCCTGCATTTCGAGGCCTGCTACTACCAGCCGCTGGCCTGGTGCATTGCGCACGGTGCCAGGCGCTTCGAAGGCGGCGCGCAGGGCGAACACAAGATGGCGCGTGCATTGATGCCGGTGAAGACCACCAGCGCCCACTGGCTGGCGCACCCTGGGTTCGCCGACGCGGTCGAGCGCTTTCTCGAGCGCGAGGGCGAAGGCATCGAGAACTACATGGACCACCTCGGCGAACACAGCCCCTTCAAGGCGGGCTGAGCGGCCGCAGCGAACGCGCGCGCGGCCGGCCGATTACTGGCCGATTACTTCTTGTAGGCAGCGATGCCGTCGACGATTTCCTTCTTGGCCGCGTCGATGCCTTCCCAGCCCAGCACCTTGACCCACTTGCCGGCTTCCAGGTCCTTGTAGTGCTCGAAGAAGTGGCTGATGGCCTTCAGGCGCATCGGGTTCACGTCGTCGACCGACTTCCAGTGGCTGTAGATCGGCAGCACCTTGTCGGTAGGCACGGCCAGCACCTTGCCGTCGACGCCGGCTTCGTCTTCCATCATCAGGATGCCGAGCGGGCGGCATGGCACCACCACGCCGGGCAAGAGCGGATATGGCGCGATCACCAGCACATCGACCGGGTCGCCGTCGCCCGAGAGAGTCTGCGGCACGTAGCCGTAGTTGGCCGGGTAGTACATCGCGGTCGTCATGAAGCGGTCCACGAAGATCGCGCCCGATTCCTTGTCGACTTCATACTTGATCGGGTCGGCATTCATCGGGATTTCGATCACGACATTGAAGGCGTCGGGGATGTTCTTGCCGGGGGAGACTTTGTCGAAGGACATGACGTTTTCGAGTAGTTGAAAAGTATGAGGGGAGATGGGGACAAACCCGGAGTTTACTTTCCGTGTCACGGCACGGTCGCACACGCTCTCGTATTTGCCTGTAAATTGCAACCGTTGGCCAATCGGCTCCGCACCTCGGTGCAGCGAGCTTCGAGGAAGCAACGCGACGGAAAACCTGGGTCCCGTACGCGTTGCGCGCAGGACCCATGCTGTCCGTCTCCACAAGTCACACCGAACGAATGGAGAAGCAAAGCATGATCGGCAACACCCCCCTGATACTCGCCATCGTCTGCGGCCTGGTGGCCGTGGGCTACGGTTTCTGGGCCCGAAGTTGGATTCTCGCCAAGGACCCCGGCAACGCGCGAATGCAGGAGATCGCGGCCGCCATCCAGGCCGGCGCATCGGCCTACCTCGCCAAGCAGTACACCACCATCGCGGTGGTCGGCGTGGTCCTGGCCATCCTCATCGGCCTGTTCCTCGATGTAACCACCGCCATCGGCTTCGTGGTGGGCGCGGTGCTTTCGGGCGCCTGCGGCTTCATCGGCATGAACGTGTCGGTGCGCGCCAACGTGCGTACCGCGCAGGCAGCCACGCAAGGCATCGGCCCGGCACTCGACGTCGCGTTCCGCGGCGGCGCCATCACCGGCATGCTGGTGGTGGGGCTCGGCCTGCTGGGGGTGTCGGTCTTCTACTGGTTCCTGGCGGGCAACGGCAACCTCACGCCGGACCGCAGCCTCTCGACCATCCTCAATCCGCTGATCGGTTTTGCCTTCGGGTCCTCGCTGATCTCGATCTTCGCGCGGCTGGGCGGCGGCATCTTCACCAAGGGCGCCGACGTGGGCGCCGACCTGGTGGGCAAGGTCGAAGCGGGCATTCCGGAAGACGACCCGCGCAACCCCGCCGTGATCGCGGACAACGTGGGCGACAACGTCGGCGACTGCGCCGGCATGGCGGCCGACCTGTTCGAGACCTATGCGGTCACGCTCATCGCCACCATGGTGCTGGGCGCGCTGATGGTCACGGCGGCGCCGCTCAACGCGGTGCTCTATCCGCTGGCGCTGGGCGGCGTGTCGATCATCGCTTCGATCATCGGCTGCTTCTTCGTCAAGGCCTCGCCCGGCATGGTCAACGTGATGCCGGCGCTCTACAAGGGCCTGGCGGTGGCGGGCATCCTGTCGCTGATCGCGTTCTGGTTCGTCACGAGCTGGATCATTCCCGACAACGCGATTGCCCCGAGCGGAAGCCAGCTCAAGCTGTTCGGCGCCTGCTTCGTGGGTCTTGCACTGACGGCAGCGCTGGTGTGGGTGACCGAGTACTACACCGGCACGCAGTACAAGCCCGTGCAGCACATCGCGCAGGCCTCGACCACGGGCCACGGCACCAACATCATCGCGGGCCTGGGCGTCTCGATGCGCTCGACGGCATGGCCGGTGATCTTCGTCTGCATCGCGATCATGGCCTCGTACGCACTCGCGGGCCTGTTCGGCATTGCGGTGGCCGCAACCGCCATGCTCAGCATGGCCGGCATCGTGGTGGCGCTCGACGCCTACGGCCCCATCACCGACAACGCCGGCGGCATCGCCGAGATGAGCGAGATGCCCGCCAGTGTGCGCGCCATCACCGACCCGCTCGATGCGGTCGGCAACACCACCAAGGCCGTGACCAAGGGCTACGCCATCGGCTCGGCCGGCCTCGCCTCGCTGGTGCTCTTTGCCGACTACACCCACAAGCTGGAGAGCTTCGGGCTGAACATCAACTTCAACCTGAGCGACCCGATGGTGATCGTCGGCCTCTTCATCGGCGGCCTGATCCCCTACCTGTTCGGTGCCATGGCCATGGAAGCCGTGGGCCGGGCGGCGGGCGCGGTGGTCGAGGAGGTGCGCAGGCAGTTCCGCGAGATCCCCGGGATCATGGAAGGCACCGGCAAGCCCGAGTACGGCAAGGCCGTGAGCATGCTGACCGGCGCGGCCATCAAGGAAATGATGATCCCGTCGCTGCTGCCGGTGGTGGTGCCGATCGTCGTCGGCCTCGTGCTCGGACCGAAGGCGCTGGGCGGCCTGCTGATGGGCACCATCGTCACCGGCCTGTTCGTCGCCATCAGCATGTGCACGGGCGGCGGCGCATGGGACAACGCCAAGAAGTACATCGAGGACGGCCACCACGGCGGCAAGGGCTCCGAGGCGCACAAGGCCGCCGTCACCGGCGACACCGTGGGCGATCCCTACAAGGACACGGCCGGCCCGGCGGTGAATCCGCTGATCAAGATCATCAACATCGTGGCGCTGCTGATCGTTCCGCTGGTGGTCAAGTTCCACGCCGGCGATGCGGCCGCGGCCGTGCCGCACAAGGTCGAGACGCCCCCGGCCGCGACCGCACCGGCCGCCTCTTCGGCGCCCGCAACGCCAGCACCGGTGCAGGCACCCGCACCCGCACCCGCATCGCCGGAGGCGGCAGTGGCCTCAGGCCCCGTGGCGGCCGCCGACGCTGCAGCCGTAAAGGTGGAAAACGGCGTGGTGAAGTTCTATTTCGAGAGTGGCAAGGCCGACGTCGCGCCCAATGCCAAGGAAGCGTTGGCCGACGTCATCAAGGCCGTGCAGAGCGGCAGCGCCCTGCTCGTGAGCGGCTACCACGATGCGAGCGGCGATCCGGCCAAGAATGCGGCACTCGCCAAGCAGCGCGCCATTGCCGTTGGCGATGCGCTCAAGGCCGCCGGCGCGCCCGCGGACCGGATCGAGCTTGCCAAGCCGGAACAGACCCAGGCGGACGGCCCCGCGAGCGAAGCCCGCCGCGTCGAGGTGAAAGTGAAGAGCTGATGCCCACCGCAGAAAGACTCGAGGCCTTCATTGCCGCCGTGGAAAGCGGTGCGCACGCCGAGGCCATCGAGAACTACTACACCCAGGACGCGACCATGCGGGAGAACCAGGCCGAGCCGCGGCGCGGCCGCAGCACGCTGGTTGCCCGCGAGCAGGCGACGCTGGACCGCACGGCCTCGGTCGTCTCGACCTGCGTGCGTCCGGTGTTGGTGAACGGCGACCACGTGGTGGTCCGCTGGGTTTTCGACTTCCGCTTCAAGGACGGCAAGGCCATGCGCATGGAAGAGCTCGCCTGGCAGCGCTGGGAGGGCGACCGCATCGCCGAGGAAGAGTTCTTCTACGACCCGGCGCAGGCCAGGCCGGCCTGAGGACCGGCGGTTGTCAGGTGCGCCAACTGCTGATGTGGATGGCTGCCGGTACACGCCCGTAGGCGCGGCCGCCACCGCTCTTCAGTAGAAACCGGCCCGGTGGGTGGGAGGGCTGGCCGCCTGCCGCTGCTCGGGACGCATCGCGAGGTCGTGCAGGGTGTCGAAGTCCGAGGGAGCATCTGGAATCCGCATCACGGTTTCCAGTTCGTGCAACGAAGCAACCCACAGGCCCGCGGCCGACTCGGCAGGTTCGTCGTTGGCAAAAGTGCCATCGCGGATATAGAGGGTTTCGCCATCGGGGCGTTCGGCGTGCAATTCGATCAGGCGCGAAATCGCAAAGTTGTAGGTGACCAGCTTTTCGCGCGTCGTGCTGTCCTTGCCGCCGCAGTTGAACGAGCCTTCTGCCGCAATGACGATGCAGGAGCCCTCCACGCCATCGTCGACGTGGCTCCCGGTGCGCCAAATGGCATTCGGAAGCCGCACGCGCACCTTGTCGATCACCAGGTCGCGCTGCTTGTTGAGGCTGCCCAGCGGCGGGACGAGCGAGCGCAGCTGGCGCAGGCGCTCGGCAAAGATGTTGTCCATGAGGAATTCCACATGGTGCGTTGCACTGCCGGAGGAACGCTTCACCACCTGCATGACCACGTGACGCGACTTGTTCATTGCAGGGTCCTTCCGCAAATCGCCCGGCATTGGGCGTCATTGCTTGTATACAAAATCATTTGCCGTCGACTACAAATTAGAACTTTTTATTGACGCAATAAAACATCAATTGTGTCTAACTGTATATCGATTGCAGCGAATTTGGAAAGAAAATCTGCAATGCGCACATTCGGGCATGTCGCCAAGGCGTCGCCCAGCCATGCTAGGCCGGCGAATGCGGTTTATTCGAGGGATTCGTCGAGTGCCTTGCACGAAGGTGCGCAAACGGTCTGCGACTTGCCCAGCACCTGGCGGGTGCGCAATTGCGACCGAACCCGGTGTTTCCCGCACATGAAGCAGGACATGGTCGCCCCGCTGAACGACGCCGAGGCGCGAAACGGCGAGCCCGGTGCTTTCGACTTGTAACGCAGGCCATCGGCCACAACGGCGGTCTTGACCTCAGCTTTGGCCATCGGCTTTGTCCTTTTTCGGTTCAGTGTTGCGCATGGCCCGTGCAATGGCGTCTCTCGCGCTGACTTCGGCTGCAAGCGCGGTGTCGAGCGCCGAGCGGCAGAGGCCGGCATGCTGGTAATTGAGGTTTTCGTACACCTCGGCGGCGGCCGGGTAGGCGTCGAGCAGGCGACCCAGGTCTGCGCCAGGTTCAACGTCGCTGAATTCGTGCACCAGGTGCTCCACCACCGAGCGGTATTGCTCGGCACCGACGGGCACCGCGCTGTGCTCGAGCCGTTCCAGCAGTTGAGCCAGCACGTGGGTCACTGCCAGATCGGTCTTGGGAGACGGATTGTGGGTCGTGTTCATGGATTGCATGTGGGGACAGCATACGCTTATGCAAGTGGCTGCTCCGGCGTGGGGGTCGCTTGGTGTGCGGCCTGCATGCGCCGCAGCAGGCTGTGCAGCATTTCCGTCGACAGCCCGTGAATCACCAGCCGATGTCCGGCCCGCAGAGTCGACAGCGGCACCAGCGGATGCTTGTTGTTCACCAGGATGAGGTGCTCGGGGGCGCCCAGCAAGGTGGCCGCGTAGATGCCGATGGTTTCATCCAGTTGCAGGGAATTGGCAGCGCGCCAGAAATCGTTGTCCGTCAGCATCAGTTGATACAAAGGCGTGAAAAGCTCGATGGCGCTCTGCAGGTCGAGGAAGTTGAGCCTGCCGCGCGGCATGTCCGAAAGCCGCAGGCCCGGGTCCTCGATCATCGAAAAATCGACCTGGGGCGCCTTGCCCAGCACCAGTCCCTTGTCGCGCAGCGCCTGGTTCAGCCGGATCACGAAGTTGAAGAGGTTCAGGTCGTGTTTCAGGAACATCTCGTCCCTGAGAGCGTCGATGTCGGCCGGCGCCAGCGGCGACGTGCCCACAGGTGCCGGCGAATTGCGGCCAATGAAGCCCAGCACCTGCGAGCCAAGATGGAAATGACGCAGGATCAGCCAGTTCGCCTCCGGCGAGACAAAACGCTTCAGCCCCCAGGCCAGCAGCCGGTGCAGCAGCTTCGAATGCGACCAGTTGCGCGGCACGAACACCTTCACCACCTGGATCAGGACGATCGTCAGCCGCGCCACCGGGCGCAGGAACGGCAGCAGGTACTGGCGCGAGCCTGAACTCGAATCGGTGAGCCATGCCGCCTTGACCTCGTCGGGTAGCGGCGTGCTCTGGTCGAGATAGAGGGCGAGCCAGGGGCTGGGATCGCGCTCGTCGTGCCCCCGCGCAAGAAAATCAGGCGTTCGGCTCATGTGGCATTCGCTCCGTGATGTGCTGAAACTGCATCAGATACAGCGCGGCCGTGTGGCGCGCCGTATCGATGATCTGGCGGGCCGCCCGGCCCTGCCCTGTACCGTGTTTGCCGCCTTCGGCAGCTTCCACGGCCATCACCATCTCGACCGCGGCCAGCCAGCGGTTCAGGTGGTTCTCGTCGTTGTGGCCGTGGTACTCGAGAAAGCGGAAGGCGTCGGGCGGCAGCTTCAGGCCTGCCTTGATCAACGGCAGCAGCGCGGGCACGATGCGCTGGCCCGTTCCCTCGATGATGTAGATGGCGCCCAGCAGGCCGATCGGGTTGCGCGTGGCGGCCAGGCCGTGCAGGTAGGCATTGAGCGCCTCCCCGCCGGGGTTGCGCCGCAGGTCGCCGATCTGCGCCACGGGGCCGCCGGCCTTCCTGTAGTCGCTGAAGAGAATGTTGAAGTCGTCCTGCTCCTCTCCCGCGTGCATGTCGATCAGCGCGGCCAGCGCCTGGTACGGCCCGGTCAGCGAGGCGGCGCCTTCGCGCATCCAGCGGCTGCCTTCGCGCACTTGCGGGATCCATTGCGCCATCCAGTTCAGGTAGTCGGGCAAGGCAAGGCGGCGCTCGCGGATCTGGCGGATCAGCGGCGTGCGCCAGGCGCGCGAACGGTAGTCGTGCCAGATGCCGGCCAGTTCGGTCAGCAGCGCGCCAAGGCCCTCGGGCGCGGCGGCCGGATCATGCGGCGGCGCAATCGCGACTGCGTCATCGGGGGCTGCTTCCGCAGTCGTGCGCGGCCCGGCCACCACGCCGGCGGGCGCATCGGATGCCTCGACCTCCAGCAGCATGTAGGCGGCCATGAAGCGTCCCGATTCCGGCACATAGCAGAAGACCTGTTCCCCGGGCTTCAGCGTCCTGGTGTGCAGGAACTCCGACAGCATGATCAGGATCGACGCGGCCCCGGTATTGCCGCGCCAGGCCAGGTTGCTCCACCAGCGCTCGCGCGGAATGGCCAGGTCGGCCTTGGCCATCAGGTCCTCGACCACGGGAATGAATTTCTCCGACGAGTAATGGCACAGGAAATGATCGACCCGCTTCGGATCGAGCCAACCGCCTTGCACCAGCGTTGCGTATTCATGGATGCCGATGTCGAACAGGTGCGGCAGCAGGCGTATGTCCTGCCGCAGCGACAACGCACCCGCCGCCTCCGCCTCGGCCCACGAGCCGAAGTCGAGATGGCCGCGCGCGCGGTCCTCGGTCAGGCCCAGTTGCATGCAGACCGGGTAGTCCCCCGAGAACGCGCGCTGGTGCACCCACTTCAGCCTCAGCCGCAGGCCGGGGTTGCCGGCCAGTGCGGGCCTGCCGTCGGACAGCAGCAGCGCGCCCGCGCCGTCGGAGAGCATCCAGCGCAGGAAGTGCGAATCGAAGTCGGTTTCGTAGCCGCGCGCCGCGAAGCGCGAACGCTTGAAAAGACGCGACGGCATCTCGCTGGCCACCGCGAGCGCGCTGCGGTGCGCGCCCAGCTCGATGCCCTGCGCGGCCGACTGGATGGCCGACACGCCCGCGGCACAGATTCCGTGCACCGACAGCGTTTCCATGGGCGGCGCCGCCAGTTCGCCCTGGATCATGTTGGCGAAGCCCGGCATCAGCGTGTCGCCGCCCGAGGAGCCGCTGGCCAGCAGCGACACCCGGGACAGCTCGGCACCGCCGCGCTGCAGGCAGTCGCGGATTGCGCCCGCCGCCAGCTGCGCATTGGTGTGGCGCGCCACGCCCTCCTCATCGATCGCATAGTGCCGCGTGAGGATGCCGTTCTCGGCCAGGATGCGGCGCTTGATGCGCTCCGACATGCGATTGAGCGGCGCGATGTAGGCGTCCATGCGCTCGTTGGAAATGGGCTCGCCGGGCATGAAATAGCCGGCGCTCTCGATGTAGACGCGTTGAAATGGGACGGGCATGGTTCAGTGGATTGAAGACTCGGGCGGCATCAGCGAGCGGCTGCGAAAACGCGGCCACAGGGCTCCCAGCAGGAACACGCGAACCATGTAGGGCACCAGTCCCTGCTCGTTGAGCGCGGGGTCGACCTGCGCGCGGTAGCGCGTTCGGTGCAATTGCGTGAGTTCGGACCAATGGACATGCGGGTTCTCGTGGTGTGCCGTGTGCAGGCCGATGTTGAACAGCAAAGGGTTCACCAGCCCTTCGAAATTGCGTGCGTAGTTCAGGCGGCTACCCGCGGTATCGTGCCGCGCCTCTCCGTCGGGCGCGGGCCTGCGTCCGTCGGCGTGCGCATGCTGCAGATAGTTGGTCGCCAGCAGCCAGTGCAGCCCGTGCAATTGCGGCAGGATCACGAACAGCAGGGCCTTGCGCCAATCCATCAGCAGCAGCGCGCTCCAGCTGCCGAGCCACAGCGCATACTGCGCCATGCAGTAGCGCCACGGGCCCGGCCGATGCCTGCGCAGGCGCCCCAGCCAGCCGAAGAACAGCGGCATCAGCACCCCCACGGCCTGGAACGGATGCAGCAGGTAGCCCCGCAGATGGTTGGTGTCGCCGCCGAAGCGGTAGGTGCGCGCCACGTCCCGCGGTCCGTGCCGGTGGCGATGGTGATTGGCCACGTGCGCGGGCCAGAAAACGAAGGTCGGGTGTCCCTGCAGCAGCGTGATCCAGAAGTCGGTGAGCCGGTTCATGCGCCGCCCGCGCCAGAGTCGCAAATGCACGTGGTTGTGGTGGATCACGCCCACGGCAAGTGTCAGGAACAGCATCGGCGCGTAGAACAGCACGGCAAAGCCATGCCTCCATTGCCATGCCGCCAGCGCCGGAAGCGCCGCCAGGTACGCAAGGCTCTGCCAGTCGCGCCGATGGCGCAGCCGTGCCAGCCGGCGCGGCGGCTCAGGCCGGCGTGCCATGCTGCTGTTGGCGCTGCTGCTTCTCCCGGAAGGCCAGGAACTGCGGCTCGGCCGCGTCGGCGGCAATGCGCGTGCCGAACAGGCGGTCCATGAAAGTGAACTGGAAGCCGTAGTTGCCGCTGTGGCAGGCGTGGTGCAAATGGTGCCGGCGGCTCGCGGCAAACCAGTGGCTGTACGACGCCCGGGGAAAGAAATCGTAGTTCGAGTGGCCGACGCTGTTGAAGAACAGGCTGAACAGCGGCACCGATGCGAGCGACCAGAAGCTGAAGTCGTGCAGCAGCATCGGCAGCAGGATCACGTTGCCGAGCATGGCCGCCTCGATGGGATGAAAGCTGTACGTGGCCCAGGGCGTGGTCACCACCGAGCGATGGTGCGGCCCGTGAAAGCGCCGCAGCCAGCGCGTGTGCAGCAGCCGATGGTTGAGCCAGAAATGAACGTCGTTCCAGATCGCGAGCATCAGGATTTCGACCGCGACCTGGCGCCAGCCCGCTTCAGCATCGAGCCGCGCCCAGCCCAGTTGAAGCAAGCCCCACGGGAACACCATGCCCAGCCCGAACACCAGCACCGACACGCCCGACTGCGCCAGTTCGCGGCGCAGCTGCCCCGGCTGCAGCGGCCGTGGGTCGAGCGCACGACCGACACCGAGCGCCGGCAGCACCCGCCGGGTCAACAGCCAGTTGAGGGCGCCAAACCCCAGATAGATGCCGGCGAAAAAAATCAGCCCCCAGAACATCACCTGGAGGGCGGACAACGAAGTAAAGCTTTGCGCCATCCCCCTGAGGCTACAACAGCATTTCGGGAACGAGCGGCGCAATGATCAGGTTGTGAAGCCGCTGGAAGAAGCTCGATTCCGGCTCCGACGTCAGGATGACTTCATTTTCGCCATCGTTCGTGAGCCACTGCAGCGTGCCGGTGTCCTTGGCGAGGCGCAGGCGATACGAGTTCTGCAGCTTGCTGATGTTGATGACGCGCAGCATCTCGCGCGCCAGCTGGGGGCTGTCGACCACCACGCCCATCTCGGTGTTCTGGCTCGCCGAGCGCGGGTCGAGGTTCATCGAGCCGATGAAGATGCGCGTCTTGTCGATGGCAGCGGTCTTGGAGTGCAGCCGCCCCAGCGATTTGCCGAACATGCCGAAGCGCTCCCCTGCGGTGGTGCGCTGCGGGCTCAACTCGTACAGGTCGGCGCCGCTTCTGAGCAGCCGCTCGCGGTAGCGCGCGTAGCCGGTGTGCACCAGCGGTTCGTCGTTGGCGGCCAGCGAATTGGTCAGCAGGGTGAGCTTGACCTTGCGCCTGGCCAAGTCTTCGAATGCCGCCATGCCGCGCTCGCCCGGCACCAGGTAGGGAGAGGTCAGGTCGACTTCGAACTTGGCGTCCATCAGCAGCGTCCAGACCTTCATCGTCACGCTGGTGGCAATGGCCTCGTCCTCCGTCATCGTGGTCGGCTTGGTGGGCGGGTCGGCAATGGCGCGGGCCTCGCCCCACAGCAGCCCCATGCGGCCGCCATCGAGTTCTTCCGCGATCGGCCCGTAGCCCAGGACGTCGGACGGTGGAAGCACGATCTTCGGCGGCGCCGCCGCCATGCCGATCCAGGCGTCGAAGTCGGCGCCCGTGGGCGTGCGGCCGCCCTCGCCGCGAACGATGTCGGCAACGGGCCAGACCTGCTCGCTGTTCCAGTAGGCATCGAAAATCGACTCCAACTGCGGCAGCACCTTGCCCACCACCAGCGCGTCCATGTCGATGAAGTTCTGCGCCTCGCTCAGCACGAAATACTCGTCGGCGATGTTGCGCCCGCCCACCACCGCCATGACCCCGTCGGCGATGAAGAGCTTGTTGTGCATGCGGTGGTTGAGCCGCCCGATCTCGTGCGGCGACGCCAAAAAGCGCGTCAGGAAACCGTTGCGCCCGCAACAGAAGGGATTGAACAGCCGCACGTCCACGTTGGGCGTGTCCGAAAGCGCCAGCAGCAGCTGCTGGCTCTTGACGGTGTAGAGGTCGTCCACCAGCAGCCGCACCTGCACCCCGCGCGCGGCCGCCTCGCGCAGCGCTCGCATCAAGAGGCGTCCGGTGGCGTCGTTCTCGAACTGGTAGTACTGGACCGCCAGCGAGCGCTGGGCGCGCTGCGCAAGCTGGACGCGCGCGTCCAGCGAATACACGCCGAGCGGCATCAGGCGAAAGCCGGAGTGCTCGCCGGGCGGCGTCGAAGCCGCCGCGATCTTTGCCAGCGTGGTGGAGGGGTCGGCTGCGGCGGCGTTCACTGCCGCCCGCTCGCGCGCCGGCGGCAGCGAGCCGCAGGCCGCCAGCGCGGCGGTCACGGCGCCGGCCAGGCAGATTCGCAGAAGTTGAGCCCAGGCGTTCATGATGGATTGCTGCTCGCAGCCCTGTTGGTGGGGCGCATCGAAAATTGCTCCCGGTCCTAGAATTCGTTCCACATCTGCTCGGAGTTACACCATGGCACGACCGATCCTCTCACGCATCGCACTGATGTCGATCGCAGCCGGGCTGGCGCTCCCCGCCTGGGCCGCGCTGGACATCGGCGACCCTGTACCCAAATTCACCGCCAATGCCGCGCTGGGCGGCAAGACCTTCCGCTATTCGCTGGCCGATGCGTTGGCCAAAGGCCCGGTGGTGTTGTACTTCTTTCCGGCGGCAGACTCCAGCGACTGTTCGATCGAAGCCCATGCCTTCGCCGAAGCCATCGATCAGTTTGCCGCGCTCGGCGCCACCGTCATCGGCGTGTCGGCCGACGACATCGACACGCTCTCGAAGTTTTCGGTCAAATCCTGCCAAAGCCGCTTTCCCGTGGCCTCCGACGAATCGAAATCCGTGATCAACGGTTTCGACGCCCTGATGCAGACCCGGCCGGACTTCGCCAATCGCCTTTCCTATGTGATCGCGCCGAACGGCAAGGTGGCCTACTACTACCAGAACCTGAATCCGGACAAGCACGTGGAACGCATGCTCAACGCGGTTCGGGCGCTGCCGCGGCCGGGTTCGCCCAAGTAACGCGCGCCGGCGGGGTTGCCCGGCTTCGCGCAAAATCCCGTCCCATGCAACTCAACTTCATCGCCAACGCCGGCGTTCCGTCATCCTCCGGCCGCACCCTGCAGGTGCTCGACCCCTCCGACGGCCAGCCTTTCGACGAAATCCAGCGCAGCAATGCCGCCGACATCGACTCCGCCGTGCGCGCGGCGCGCGACTGCTTCGAGGGGGTCTGGCACAAGGTGAGCGCCGCCGACCGCAGCCGCCTGCTCTACAAGCTGTCGCAGAAGATTGCCGAGCACATCGACGAACTCGCCCTCATCGAGCAGCGCGATTGCGGCAAGCCGGTGAAGCAGGCGCGCGCCGACGCGGTGGCGCTGGTGCGCTATTTCGAGTTCTATGCCGGCGCCTGCGACAAGCTGCACGGCGAGACCATTCCCTACCAGGACGGCTACAGCGTGTTCACCTGGCGCGAGCCGCACGGCGTCACGGGCCACATCATTCCGTGGAACTACCCGATGCAGATCTTCGGGCGCAGCGTGGGCGGCGCGCTGGCCGCCGGCAACGTGTGCGTGGTGAAGCCGGCCGAAGACGCCTGCCTCTCGCTGATCCGCGTGGCGCAGTTGGCGGCCGAAGTCGGCTTTCCGGCCGGCGCGCTCAACATCGTGACGGGCTACGGCCATGAAGTGGGCGACGCGCTTGCGCGGCACGAAGGCATCGACCACATCAGCTTCACCGGCAGCCCCAAGATCGGCACGCTGATCCAGCAGGTGGCGGCGGAGCGGCATTGCCCGGTCACGCTCGAGCTCGGGGGCAAGAGCCCGCAGATCATCTTTGCCGACGCCGACCTCGACGCGGCCATTCCGGTGATCATCAACGCCATCGTGCAGAACGCCGGCCAGACCTGCTCGGCCGGCTCGCGCGTGCTGATCCAGCGCGGCATCTACGAGCCGCTGCTCGAACGCCTCGGCCATGCCTTCGAGGCCCTGCGCGTCGGCCCCGCGGCCATGGACCTCGACGTCGGCCCGCTGATCCGCCAGACGCAGCAGCAGCGCGTGTGGGATTTCCTGAGCGACGCCCAGGTTGCGGGCATCCCGATGGTGGCCCACGGCGTCGTGGTCGACGAAGCACCCGAAACCGGCTTCTACCAGGCCCCCACCCTGCTGCGCGACGTGCCGGTGAACCATCGCCTGGCGCAGGAAGAGGTGTTCGGCCCGGTGCTCGCCGCGATGCAATTCGCCGACGAAGACGAAGCGGTGGCGCTCGCCAATGCCACCCAGTTCGGCCTCGTCGCAGGCGTGTGGACGACCGATGGCGCGCGCCAGTTCCGCATGGCCAAGCGGGTGCGCAGCGGCCAGGTGTTCATCAACAACTACGGCGCCGGCGGCGGCGTGGAACTGCCGTTCGGCGGCGTCAAGTCGTCCGGCTACGGCCGTGAAAAGGGTTTTGAAGCGCTTTACGGGTTCACCACGCTCAAGACCGTCGCCGTCAAGCACGGCTGAGGCCGCGGCCCGATACACTGCCCCGCTGCATCTTTTCAGGAGACAAACCGTGCGCGTCCAGAACAAATCCATCATCGTGACCGGTGCCGGCGGCGGCATCGGTGAAGGCATCGCCAAGCGGCTCGCGGCCGAGGGTGCCCAGGTGCTCGTCAACGACATCAACCCCGCAGCGGGCCAGCAGGTGGTCGAAGCGATCCTGCGCGATGGCGGCAAGGCCTCGTTCTTTGCGGCCGACGTCACCCAGTCGGCCCAGGTCAAGGCGCTGGTCGACGCCGCAATGGAGCGTCACGGCAAGCTCGACGCCATGGTCAACAACGCCGGCTGGACGCACCGCAACCGCCCTGCCCTCGAAGTCAGCGAAGACGAATTCGACAAGTGCTATGCGGTCAACGTGAAGAGCATCTACCTGGCCACCGTGCACGCGGTGCCCGCCTTCCGCGCCAACGGCGGCGGCTCGTTCATCAACATTGCCTCGACCGCCGGCGTGCGCCCGCGCCCCGGCCTCACCTGGTACAACGGCTCCAAGGGCGCCGTCATCACGACCAGCAAGTCGCTGGCTGCCGAACTCGGCCCCGACAACATCCGCGTCAACTGCATCAACCCGGTGTTCAACCCCGACACCGGCCTGGCCGCCGAATTCGCAGGCGGCCCGCTGACGGAAGAGCGCAAGGCCAAGTTCCGCGCCACCATTCCGCTCGGCCGCTTCTCGACCGCCCTCGATGTCGCCAACGCCGCGCTGTACCTGGCGAGCGACGAAGCCGCTTTCATCAGCGGGGTCTGCATCGAGGTCGACGGCGCGCGCTGCGTCTGATCGCCAGGGCGACGAGCGGCCCGCCGCAGTAGCCCTTTGCGGCTCGGCCTCCTGTGCGATGGAGTAAATTGGCCATTGCCCCATGAACAGCAAAAGCACAACCGTCATTCCGCTTTCCGAGATCGGCCGCGCGCGCCCCGCCGTGCCGGTTCCGGAGGTCGCCGTGCCCGCCACGGGGCGGCTGCTCGACCGCCTGGGCCGGCCGCTGACCGACCTGCGCATCAGCGTGACCGACCGCTGCAACTTCCGCTGCAGTTACTGCATGCCGAAGGATGTGTTCGACAAGGACTACCAGTACCTGCCGCACAGCGCGCTGCTGAGCTTCGAGGAAATGACCCGGCTCGCGCGCCTGTTCGCGGCCCACGGCGTGCGCAAGATCCGGCTCACCGGTGGCGAACCGCTGCTGCGCAAGAACATCGAGGGGCTGATCGGGCAACTGTCTGAAATCCGCACTCCGGGCGGCGAACCGCTCGCGCTCACGCTCACCACCAACGGCTCGCTGCTGCAGCGCAAGGCCACCGCGCTGCGGGGCGCCGGCCTGCAGCGCGTGACCGTGAGCCTCGACAGCCTGGACGACGCGGTGTTCCGCCACATGAACGACGTCGATTTTCCGGTGGCCGACGTGCTCGCCGGCATCGACGCGGCGCTGGCTGCCGGGCTGGGCCCCTTGAAGGTGAACATGGTGGTCAAGCGCGGCACCAACGAGCAGGAAATATTGCCGATGGCGCGCTACTTCCGCAACCACCACGGCGGCAAGGTGGTGCTGCGCTTCATCGAATACATGGACGTGGGCGCCACCAACGGCTGGCGCATGGACGAGGTGCTGCCCTCGGCCGAGGTCATTGCGCGCATCGGCGCCGAATTTCCGCTGGTGCCGCTCGAGCCCAGCGCGCCGGGCGAAACCGCCCAGCGATGGGCCTATGCCGATGGCGGCGGAGAAATCGGCGTGATCAGCAGCGTGACCCAGGCCTTCTGCCACGACTGCAGCCGCGCGCGCCTGTCCACCGAGGGCAAGCTCTACCTCTGCCTTTTTGCCAGCGCGGGCCATGACCTGCGCCCCCTGCTGCGCGGCACCGCCACCGACGAGGACATCAGCTCCGCCATCGGCCATATCTGGCAGGGCCGCGCCGACCGCTATTCCGAACTGCGCGCGCTCCGCGGCCCCGAAAGCGCCGAGCACGATGCCAACGACTCCGCGCCGCGGCGCGTCGAAATGAGCTATATCGGCGGATGACCCCCAACACACAAGATTCCATTTCCCCCAGCGAGATCACCGGGCTGCTGCTGGCCGGCGGCCGCGGTTCGCGCATGGGCGGCATCGACAAGGGCCTGCAGAACTTCAATGGCTCGCCGCTCGCCATGCATGCCGTGCTGCGCCTGGGCATGCAGGTGGGCGAAGTCATGATCAACGCCAACCGCAACCTGGCGGCCTACGAGTCCTTCGGCGTTCCGGTCTGGCCCGACAGCCTGGCCGACTATGCCGGTCCGCTGGCGGGCTTCCTGACCGGGCTCGAACGCTGCGAAACGCCCTATCTCCTCACCGTGCCTTGCGACACGCCGCTGTTTCCCCTCGATCTGGCGAGCCGGCTGGCCGAGGCCCTGACGGCCAACGACGCGGAGATTGCCATGGTCAGCGCCCCCGAGACCGCCGCCGAGCCCGGCGCGGCGCCGGTGCTGCGGCCGCAGCCGGTGTTCTGCCTGCTGCGCACCACGCTGCTCGAGAGCCTGGTGAACTTCACCCAGTCCGGCGGCCGCAAGATCGACGCCTGGACCGCGCAGCACCGCACCGTGCTCGTGCCCTTCGACCGGCCCGGCGATGCGCCCGACGCCTTCTTCAACGCCAATACGCTGGCCGAACTGCACGCGCTGGAAAACCGATGAGCCGCATCGCCGACATTGCCGCCGCGCTTGCCGGCTATGACCCCCAGGCGCTGAGCGTCGGCGGCGTCCAGACCTTTCTGGCGCAACTGGTGGCGCCGGCCGCAGTTGCGGAACGCGAAGAGGTCGCGCTGCGCGAAGCGCTCGGCCGCGTGCTGGCCGAAGACATCGTTTCACCGGTCAGCGTGCCGCCGCACGACAACTCCGCGATGGACGGCTTTGCCTTCGACGGCGCGATCCTGCGGGACGACTCGCCCACGGACGCATCCATCGAGCTGCGGGTGGTGGGTACCGCATTGGCCGGCGCGGCCTGGCGCGGCGCGCTGGATGCCGGCGACGCGGTTCGCATCATGACGGGCGCGGTCATGCCCGAAGGGCTCGACACCGTGATTCCGCAGGAATTCTGCAAGGTCGACGGCGACCGCGTGCGCTTTCCCGCCAAGGTGCTTCGCCGTGGCGACAACCGCCGCTTTGCCGGCGAAGACCTCATGCAGGGCCAGCCGGCCTTGCGGCGCGGCGAGCGACTGTCGCCCGCCGCGCTGGGCATGGTCGCGAGCCTGGGACTGCCTTCGGTGCCCGCGCTGCGGCGGCTGCGTGTGGCCTATTTTTCGACCGGCGACGAGATCCTGAGCCTCGGCGAGCCGCCGCGCGAAGGCGCGGTGTACGACAGCAACCGCTACACGGTGTTCGGCCTGCTCACGCGGCTGGGCTGCGAAGTGCTCGACCTGGGGCTGGTACGCGACGATCCGGCCGCCCTCGCGGCCACGCTGCAGCGAGCCGCCAGCGAGGCCGACGCCATCATCACCAGCGGCGGCGTGAGCGTCGGCGCCGCCGACCATACGCGCGCCGTGATGCAGCAGCTCGGCGACATGGCCTTCTGGCGCATTGCGATGCGTCCCGGCCGGCCGATGGCGGTCGGGCTCGTTCCGCGCGAACAGGCTGCGCCGCGGCCAGGCTCCGCGGTGCTCTTCGGCCTACCCGGCAATCCGGTGGCCGTCATGGTCACCTTTCTCGCCTTCGTGCGGCCAGCCTTGCTGCGCATGATGGGATGCCACGAGACGGCCGCGGCGCCGGCGCCCCTGCTGCGCGCGCGCGCCGTGAGCGCCATCCGCAAGAAGCCCGGCCGCACCGAATACCAGCGCGGCTTCGTGCAGGCGGTGGCCGGTGCCCTGCCCGAGGTTCGCATTGCCGGCAACCAGGGCTCTGGCGTGCTGAGCTCGATGGTCGAGGCCAACGGGCTCGTGGTGCTGCACCACGATCAGGGCAACGTGGCGGCAGGCGACGAAGTCGACGTGATGATGCTGGAGGCTTAGCTCGCGCCCGGCTCAGATCCGGCCCAGGGCCTTGTCCACGCCCCTGTTGGCGAGCATGTCGGCGCGTTCGTTGCCGACGTCGCCCGAGTGGCCCTTGACCCAGCGCCATTCGATCAGGTGGCCTCCGTCGGCCACCAGTTTGTCGAGTTTCTGCCAGAGCTCGACGTTCTTGACCGGCTGCTTGGTCGAGGTACGCCAGCCCTTGGCCTTCCAGCCGCGAATCCATTCGGTGATGCCCATGCGCACGTACTGGCTGTCGAGGTAGAGGATGACCTTGCAGGGCCGCTTGAGCGCGGCCAGGCCCTCGATCACGGCGGTGAGTTCCATCCGGTTGTTGGTGGTGTTGAGTTCGCCGCCGAACAGTTCCTTTTCGGTGGCGCCCGACTTGAGCCACGCGCCCCAGCCGCCGGGGCCGGGGTTGCCTTTGCAGGCGCCATCGGTGTAGATCACGACTTCGTTCAAAGCGCTCTTTTCCTTCTTCTTCAATTCAATGTTCAATCGGTGCCGTCGGCCCTGGCCTTGTGCATCTTGCCTGCGATGGGTACCGGTGCGGTGGCGCGCGCCGCCGCGCGACGCCAGTCGGCGCTGAGCAGGCGCATGCCGCGCACCCGCTTGACCGCCACCAGGAAATACGCCGCGCCGAAAATGGGCCACCACCGCTCGCCGGCGGTGTCCATCCAGCGGCAGCGTTCGAGCCACGCCTCGCTGCGCACCGCGGGCCGGTAGACGCCAAAGCGCCCCGACTCCACCTCGAAGCTCAAGAGCCGCAGCCAGTCGCGCATGCGCCAGTAGCCGATGAACTCGCCGCCCTCGGGCAGGAAGAGATCGCCGAACCCGAGCTTGCGGTACAGGTGCGCGCGGCGCTGCCGCATGCCCCAGAGGCTGGTCGGATTGAGCCCGCAGATCACCACGCGGCCCTCGGGCACCAGCACCCGCTCCACTTCCCGCAAGGCCGCGTGGGGGTCCTGGCTCAGTTCCAGCGCATGCGGCAGCACCACCAGGTCGAGGCTGTTGGCGGCAAACGGCAGCGCCGCAAAATCGGTGAACAGCGCCGCCCTTCTGGACTGCTGGTCGGGGTCGGGCAGAGCCAGCCAGCGGTGCGGCATGCGGTTGGTGCGCAGGCCATCGACCTCGGCGGCACCGAGCTGCAGCGCGTGATAGCCGAAAACATCCGCCACGGCCTCGTCGAACTGGGCCTGCTCCCACGCCAGCAGGTAGCGGCCGGGGGGGGTCGCGAACCAATCCTGCAAACCTATAATTTGACCGCTCATGACCCTCGTTCCGCTGCCCGCCTTCGCTGACAACTACATCTGGATGCTGCAGGACGGCTCCAACGCGATCGTGGTGGACCCGGGCGACGCTCAACCGGTGTTCGACGCCTTGGCGCGCAACAAGCTGCAGCTCGCCGCGATTCTAGTCACGCATCATCACGCCGATCACACGGGTGGCGTGGCCGCGCTCCAGGCGGCAACCGGCGCACCGGTCTTCGGCCCGGCGCGCGAGCGCATTCCCGGGCCCTTCACGCCGCTGTCGCACGGCGACAGTGCCGATGTGCTCGGACTGCGCTTTTCGGTCATCGACGTGCCGGGCCACACGGCCGGCCACATCGCCTACTTCCTGCCCGCGCGCCAGGGCCGCGCGCCGCTGCTTTTTTGCGGCGACACGCTTTTCTCCGGCGGCTGCGGCCGGCTGTTCGAAGGCACGCCGGCGCAAATGCTGGCTTCGCTCGATGCGCTTGCGGCGCTGCCGGGCGACAGCCGTGTGTGCTGTGCGCACGAATACACACTTGCTAACCTGCGTTTCGCCCGCGCGGTGGAACCCGGCAATGCCGATCTGACTCAGTACATCGCGCACTGCGAAAGCCTGCGCGCGCAAGAGCTGCCCACGCTGCCTTCGCAACTGGCCACCGAACGCCGAATCAACCCCTTTCTTCGCAGCCGCGAAGCCACTGTCCTTAGAGCGGTGCGCGAGCACGCCGAGCTTTCCGCCGATGCGGCCGAAGCCGACGTGTTCGCCGCGCTGCGCCAATGGAAAAACGACTTCCGATGAAACTTATCGCTGCTGCCTGCCTTGCAGGCTCACTGTTGCTCGCGGGCTGCGCGGGCACCACCAGCCCGACTTCCTCCACCACCTCCACGCAATCCACCGCCACCGCCGGCGGCACCGGCTCCAAGGCTTCCGGCAGCGCGGCTTCGGTCTATCCGGGCGGGCCGCTCACCCCCATCACCAGCAGCGAAGCCCATTCGCAGAGCGTCGTCACGCTGGCGCCGCCCGCCGACATGTGGGACCGCATCCGCCGCGGCTTCAAGATGCCGAACCTCGAAAGCGACCTGGTGCGCGACCGCGAGCAGTGGTATGCCAGCCGGCCCGACTACATCCAGCGCATGACCGAGCGCTCGAACAAGTACATCTTCCACATCGTCGAAGAGCTCGAGCGGCGCAACATGCCGACCGAACTCGCGCTGCTGCCGTACATCGAGAGCGCGTTCAACCCGCAGGCCATCTCCAGTGCGCGCGCCGCGGGCATGTGGCAGTTCATGCCGGCCACCGGAACCGACTTCGATCTGAAGCAGAACATCTTCCGCGACGACAGGCGCGACGTGCTGGCGTCGACGCGCGCCGCGCTGGACTACCTGCAGAAGCTCTACGGCATGTTCGGCGACTGGCAGCTCGCCCTGGCCGCCTACAACTGGGGCGAAGGCAGCGTGAGCCGCGCAATCGCCAAGAACCAGCGCCTGGGCCTGCCCACCACCTACAGCGATCTTTCCATGCCGGCCGAAACGCGGCTCTATGTGCCCAAGCTGCAGGCGGTGAAGAACATCGTGGCCAATCCGCAGGGGTTCAACACCGAGCTGCCGCTGATCGCGAACCACCCGTATTTCCAGACCGTGACGCTCACGCGCGACCTCGACGTCGAGCTGGCCGCCAAGCTGGCCGACGTCCGGCTCGAAGACTTCCGCGCCCTCAACCCGGCCGCGCACAAGCCGGTGCTGCTTGCCGCCGGCACACCGCAGATCCTGCTGCCCTGGGACAACGCGGCCGTGTTCCAGCGCAACTTCGATGCGTACACGCAAGGCCAGTACGCCAGCTGGACGGCCTGGGTCGTTCCCACCACGATGACGGTGGCCGACGCCGCCCAGCGGTCGGGCATGAGCGAGGCCGACCTGCGCGCGCTCAACAGCATCCCGCCGCGCATGCTCATCAAGAGCGGCTCGACGCTCATCGTGCCGCGCGGCGCCCGCGTCAAGGAAGACGTGACGGCACTGGTGGCGGACAGCGGCCAGCTGAGCTTCCAGCCCGAAATCGTCAATCGCCGCACCACCGTCAAGGCGGGGCGCAACGACAGCGTGGCCAGCATCGCGCGCCGCTACAAGCTCAAGCCCGACAGCGTGGCCGAGTGGAACGACGTCAAGCTCAACCACGCGTTCAAGCGCGGCTACAGCGTGGTGGTGTACCTGCCGGTCCGGGCCGCGGCCGAAGCCCGTGTCGGCTCGGGCGCGGGATCGGCTCGCGGCCGCGCCGTCGCAACAACCGCGCGGCGCGGCAGCAGCCCGGTGAAGGCGGTTGCCGCACGCGGCGTCAATGTGGTGAAGTCGCCGGCGGGCAAGCAGGTCGTGCGCGAGAAGCGCGGCGGCACCCCGTCGAAGAAGAAGCGCTGAAACCCAACCGGCGGCAGCCCAAGGCCCTGGCGCGCCACTAGAGTTTTTCGGTCTCCCCGCTGCGCGGCTGCCACTTCATCAGGCGTTTCTCGATCAGGCCGACAAGGCCGTCGAGCAGCAGCGCAAAGGCCGTCAGCACCACGATGCCGGCAAAGACGGTGTTCACGTCGAAGGTGCCTTCGGCCTGAAGGATCAGGTAGCCCACGCCGCGCGCCGAGCCCAGGTACTCCCCGACCACCGCGCCGACGAAAGCCAGGCCCACCGACGTGTGCAGGCTCGAGAACACCCAGCTCGTCGCGCTCGGCAGGTACACCGTGCGAAGCAGCTGCCGCTGGTTGGCGCCGAGCATCTTCGCATTGGCCAACACCACCGGGCTCACCTCGCGCACGCCCTGGTAGACGTTGAAGAAGACGATGAAGAACACCAGCGTGACGGCCAGCGCCACCTTGCTCCAGATGCCCAGCCCGAACCACAGCGCGAAGATCGGCGCCAGGATCACGCGCGGCATCGAGTTGGCGGCCTTGATGTAGGGGTCGAGGATCAGGCTCGCCGTGGGCGCCAGCGCCAGCCAGAGCCCGCAGGCCAGGCCGAGCACGGTGCCGATGCCGAAGGCCAGCACCGTTTCGAGCAGCGTGGTGCCCAGATGCCGGTAGATGTCGGCATTGCCTTTCAGCCCCTCGGGGAACAGCAGGTTCGGCGGCACCTCGAACGGCAGGAACCAGCTCCAGACGCGCCCTGCCACCTGGATCGGCTCGCCAAGAAAAAAGGCGATCTGCTGGTTGCGCGACGCCACATGCCAGCCCACCAGGATGATCGCAAGCAGCATCAGCTGCCAGAAGCGCGCATTGCGTTCGTTCAGGCGCGGCATCAT
The DNA here is from genome assembly GCF_018614875.1 of Variovorax paradoxus. Classification (GTDB taxonomy): domain Bacteria; phylum Pseudomonadota; class Gammaproteobacteria; order Burkholderiales; family Burkholderiaceae_C; genus Variovorax; species Variovorax paradoxus_I. The sequence goes on from NZ_JAGGNW010000011.1 coordinate 253,557, forward strand.
GCGGCCTTCCTCAGCTGCTGGGCGTAGCCCTTGAGCACCTCGTCGCGCAGCACCTCCCAGATCTGCGTATGCAGCTCGACGAAGCGCGGCTGCGTGCGCACCTCGGCCACGTCGCGCGGGCGTGCGAGATCGATGGCGAACTCGCCGATCGGATGCGTGGCCGGGCCGGCCGACAGCACCACGACACGGTCGCTCATCGCTATGGCTTCATCGAGGTCGTGCGTGATGAAGAGCACGGCCTTCTTCTTTGCGCTCCACAGATCGAGCACCTCGTTCTCCATCAATTGCCGCGTCTGGACGTCGAGCGCGCTGAAGGGCTCGTCCATCAGGATGATGTCGGGGTCGAGCACGAGTGTCTGCGCCAGCGCCACACGCTTGCGCATGCCGCCCGAGAGCTGGTGCGGATAACGGTCGCCAAAGCCCGAGAGGCCCACGCGCGAAAGCCACGCCTCGGCCTGCCCGCGCGCATCGGCATCGGGCACGCCGCGGTATTGCAGCCCCACCATCACGTTGTCGATGGCGCTGCGCCACGGCATCAGCGCCTCGGTCTGGAACATGTAGCCGGCACGCGCATTCACGCCCGACAGTGTCTGCCCGAAGACCTTGATGGTGCCCGACGAAGGCGCGAGCAAGCCGGCGCCCACGTTCAGCAGGGTCGACTTGCCGCACCCCGTGGGTCCCACCACCGAGACGAATTCCCCTGCCCTCACGCGCAGCGTGGTGTCGGCCACCGCGGTGTAGCGCTGGCCCGGGTCGTCCTTCGAATGGAAGGTGCAGCTGATGGAGAGAAGCTCGAGTGCGTAGTCGGACATGGCATAAAAAACCCGGCCGAGGCCGGGTCGCGGGGACGTTCGGAGTCAGGCTTTGAACCTGTCTTTCGCGCGCCTAGCAAAATCGTTGGTGTAGGTTTTCGTGAGGTCGATCTTGTCGGCCTTCACAGTGGTGTCGAAACTCGAGATGGCAGTGAGCGCCGTCTTGGGACCGTCGGCCGGCACGAGGCCGTCGGTGGCGATCGATTCGCGCACCTTGTCGAAAGAAGCAAGGTACAGCGCGCGGTCGCCGAGCAGGTAGGTTTCGGGCACCGTCTTGATGATGTCGCCGGGCCCGGCCGTCTGCAGCCACTTGAGGCCATGGACGATGGCATTGGCCAGCGCCTGGCAGGTATTGGGATTCTTCTGGATGAAGTCCATCGGCGCGTAGAGGCAGGCCGCGGGCATCGGCCCGCCGAACACCTGCTGCGTGCCCTTGAGCGTGCGCGTGTCGCTGATGATCTTGACGTCGCCCTTCTGCTCGAGCATGGTCATGACGGGGTCGGTGTTGCTGATGGCGTCGATCTGGCCCGAGCGCAGCGCCGTGAGCGCGCCGGCCGCCACGCCCACGCCGATGTAGCTCACGTCGCTGGCCTTGAGGCCGCCGCGCGACAGCACGAGATTGGCCACCATGTTGGTCGAGGAGCCCGGCGCCGAGACACCGATCTTCTTGCCCTTGAGATCCGGAATGCCTGTGTAGCCCGCCATGTTCTTGGTCGACACGCCCACCGCGATCTGCGGCGCACGGCCCTGCAGCACGAAGGCCTGGAAGAACTGGTTCTTGGCCTGCAGGTTGATGGTGTGCTCGTAGGCGCCGGAGCACACGTCCGCCGATCCGCCCACCACGGCCTGCAGCGCGCGTGCGCCGCCGGCGAAATCGGAGATCTCGACGTCGAGGCCTTCGGCCTTGAAATAACCGAGCTGTTCGGAAATGGTGAGCGGCAAGTAGTAGAACGCCGCCTTGCCCCCCACCGCGATGGAAATCTTCGTCTTCTCGAGCTTGGCTTGCGCAAAGACCCGCGGCAACGCAATCGTTGCGGCAGCGACGGCGGACGCGGTCATGAGGGTTCTGCGATGGAGCATGGAGCAATCCTGCGGGGCTCTTGATTCTGGTGGACTGAATCGAGCTTAGGGGTGCGCCCCCGTTGCCTGCATCGGGGTCATCCCGTGCGGGTTTCCACGTAAGCATGAAGGCCTCGACGAGGCCTGTGTCGAACGGCCAGTTGCGCAGCGCCGCAAAGGCTTTTTGCGCGCTTACCGCGCGACAAAAAGAATCGCGATATTGACCAGGAAACCCAGCGCCCAGACCGCGCTGCGCGCGGAGCCGATGCCCTTGATGTAGAGCGCGATATAGATCACACGCAATACGACATAGGCCGCCGCCAGCATGTCGAGCCGCGCCTGCGCGGCACCGAGCTGATGCGCAATGATCACCGCCCCGATGAAGAACGGAAGACCTTCGAAGCTGTTGGCTTGCGCGCAGTTGGCGCGCGCGCGCCAGCCGGTCTGCCTTGCCGCCCAGTCGCGCGGTTGCATGTTGTCGTGCGGACCGAAACCGCCGGCCTTGGCGATCCATGCCGCGAAATACGGCAGGCCGCATGCGAGGAACACGCACCAATAGGCGACAGTGAGCAAGGAAAAGGTCATTTGGGGTTGTCTCCATCCGGCAGCGGCTGCAGCGGCCGCTGCACGCTATCGGCGGTCCACCAGGGCATGCGCAATGGTGCCGAGATCGACGTACTCGAGCTCGCTGCCGGCGGGCACGCCGCGCGCGAGGCGCGTCACGTTGAGGCCGCGCTGCCTGAGCGCTTCGCCGATCACATGCGCGGTGGCTTCGCCCTCTGCCGTGAAGTTGGTGGCCAGGATGACTTCGCTCACCGTGCCGTCGAGCGCGCGGTCGAAGAGCTTCTGCAGGCCGATTTCCTTGGGCCCGATGCCGTCGAGCGGGCTGAGCTTGCCCATCAGCACGAAGTAGTAGCCGCGGAAGGCTCCGGTGCGCTCGAGCGCGGCCTGGTCGGCGGGCGTTTCGACCACGCAGAGCTTGCCCGCGTCACGGCGCGTGTCGAGGCACACATTGCAGACCGGCGCTTCGGTGAAGGTGTTGCAGCGCTCGCAATGCCGCACGTTGCCGGCCGCCTGCTGCAAGGCGCGCGCGAGCAGCTGCGCGCCCTCGCGGTCGTGCTGCAGCAAGTGGAACGCCATGCGCGAGGCCGATTTGACGCCAACGCCGGGCAGGCGGCGCAATGCATCGACCAACGCGTCGAGCGAACTGGCGTCGGCCATCAATGACTCAGAACGGCAGCTTCATGCCAGGCGGGAGGCCCGGCATGCCGGCAGTGAGCTTGCCCATCTTCTGCTCGCTGGTTTCCTCAGCCTTGCGCACCGCGGCATTGAAGGCCGCGGCCACGAGGTCTTCGAGCATGTCCTTGTCGTCGGCCAGCAGGCTCGGGTCGATGGTGATGCGCTTGACGTCGTGCTTGCAGGTCATCACGACCTTGACCAGGCCGGCGCCCGACTCGCCTTCGACCTCGATGGTGGCCAGTTCTTCCTGGGCCTTCTTGAGGTTGTCCTGCATTGCCTGCGCCTGCTTCATGAGGCCGGCCAGTTGTCCTTTGTTGAACATTGTTGGTCCTGATTGGTTGGAAATGGGGGAAGGATAAGAGAGATGGCGGTCGAACCGGAATGCCGCAAGAGCCGGCACGGGTTTTCAGTAGCGTTCTGTCAGGCCGGCTTCAGTGTTCCAGGCACGATCTTCGCATCGAATTCGCGCATCAGCATCTGCACTTCGGGATCGCTGCGAATGGCCTCCTCGGCCACGCGCTGGCGTTCGTCGGACGCCTGCTTGTTGCGGCGCGCGGGGCTGTCGACCACGCCGCCGATTTCAATGGCGAGCTTCACGCCATGGCCCAGCGCGGCCAATGCATCGGTGAGCTTCTCGCGGGCGGAAGGCTGGTTGAGCAACTCGCGCTCCACGCGAAGTATCCACTGGTCGACATCGCGCGCCACCAGCTGCGACTGGAGCGCGAGTTCGCGCGCCAGGGCGTTGATGCTCTCGGCCGCAATCAACTGCGTGACGGTGGCGTGCCAGAAATCGCCGTCCTCGCTGGGCGGAATGGGCGGCGCCGGACCGCGCTGCTCGTCGGTTCGCGGCACGTCCCGCTGGCTCGGCGGCGGCTGAACGCGCATGGGAACGGCAAGCACCCTGGGCGCCTCGGCAGCCGTCGCGGGCTCGGCCACGGCGGAAGGCCGGGAGCCATCCGGCCGCATGGGCTCGCTGACCACGGCCAGACGTTGACCGGCCGGCGCCGGGGTGGCTCGAGGCGCCGGTGGGGGGACCGAAACCGAAACCGGCGATGCGGCGGCGATCTCCGTCGTTCCCCGAGCCGCCGCTACGGCCGCGGGGACCGAAACTGCCCTGGGGGCTTCATTCAGAGTTTTTTTTTCCGTGGAGGCCGGAGCAGCAGCCGCGCTGGAAGAAGGCTTGAAGGCCAAAAGCCGCAACAGCACCATGGTCAGCGCCGCGTACTCATCGGGTGCCAGGCCCAGTTCGCCGCGCCCGTGCAGGCAGAGGCTGTAGAGCAGCTGGGTTTCGTCGGCAGGCATCAGCGACGCGAGGCGCGCCGTATCGGCCGCGTCGGGGTCGGTGGCCGAATCGGCGGACTCCGCGCGCGAGGGCACCGCCTGCAGCACGGCCATGGCCTGCAGCACCGCCGTCATTTCTTCCAGCGTGGAAGCGGCGGACATGCCGTCGCGCCGCAGCGCCTCGGAGGTGTCGACCACCGTCTTGCCGTCGCCCTGCGCCAACGCCTCGATCAACTTGAACACATGGCCGCGGTCCACGCTGCCGAGCATCTGGCGCACGCCGGTTTCGAGCAGCTCGCCGTTGCCGAACGCGATGGCCTGGTCGGTGAGCGACAGCGCGTCGCGCATCGAGCCGCGTGCGGCACGGGCCAGCAGGCGCAGCGCCTGCGGCTCGGCCGGCACCTGTTCGGTCTGCAGCACGCTCGTGAGATGTTCGAGCACCGTCTCGGGCGCCATCGGCCGCAGGTTGAACTGCAGGCAGCGCGACAGCACCGTGACCGGCACCTTCTGCGGATCGGTGGTCGCAAGAACGAACTTGAGGTATTCCGGCGGCTCTTCGAGCGTCTTCAGCATCGCGTTGAACGCGGTGTTGGTGAGCATGTGCACTTCGTCGATCATGAAGACCTTGAAGCGCCCCTGCACCGGCTTGTAGACCGCCTGCTCGAGCAGCGACTGCACCTCGTCCACGCCGCGGTTCGATGCCGCGTCGAGCTCGGTGTAATCGACGAAGCGGCCCGAGTCGATGTCCTTGCAGGCCTGGCACACGCCGCACGGCGTGGCCGTGATGCCGCCCAGCCCGTCCGGGCCCTGGCAGTTGAGCGACTTGGCAAGAATGCGAGAGACGGTGGTCTTGCCCACGCCCCGCGTCCCGGTGAAAAGGTAGGCGTGATGCAGGCGCTGCGTGGTCAACGCGTTCTCGAGCGCCTGCACCACGTGCCCCTGGCCGACCATCTCACCGAAGGTTTTGGGACGGAACTTGCGAGCGAGCACGAGATAAGACATTGCGGGCATTCTAAAAGGCGCCACGCCAGTTCCTCGGCCCCACCCCGCAATCAAAAAGGCCCCTTCTTTTCGTGGGATACCGCGGAACCGGCTTTGCCGGGCCGCTGGTATCGCCCCCAGCAGGGGGTGGGCGAAGCGACACGAAGTGCGCGCAGCCTGGGGGGTTACAATACCCCCTGACGGGCCTCCCTGCATGGTGAAGTGGCCAACCGGGTCAGGTGGGGAACCAAGCAGCCCTAACTGCGTAGTCAGTGCCAGGGGTAAGGCTCGTCAACCTAACATCAAGAAGCCGTGAGTTCTCAAGAACTCGCGCGCTGAAAAGGGGTTACGGGCCCCAGCCCGCAGAGCCCCCTGTTCCCGTCCTCACGTACTTCCAGCGCCGACCAGCATCTCGCATGGCCCGACGAAGCCTTCACTGCCTTCGAACTGGCGCAGGGCCTCTTCGATCGCATTCCAGGTGCTCGCGCGCTCGGCCTCGTCGAGCCCGACCATCATCTGGTGCAGCGCCCCGAAGGACTCGCGTTCGAAGCGCACGCATTCGGCTGCACTCGCCAGCCGCACCGGCGACGGCACCCGGCGCACCTCGATGTCGCGCAAGCCGGCTTTGGCAAACGCGGCCTCCAGGGCACCCTCGGCACCGAGCGAAAAGGGCCCGGGCTGCCCCGGCAGCGGCGCGGGAAGCCGCGCGCGTTCGCGGATGATCTTTACGGGGATCGAGAAGAAGGCATTGCGCTCGGGCGTCGAGTAGACGACCGCCGACACCCGCCCGCCCGGACGCAAGGCCCGCCGCATGCCGGCGAGCGCGCGCTGCTGGTCGGGGAAGTAGATCAGGCCCACTCGGCTGATCGCCGCGTCGAAGCTTCCGGCGGCCAGCGTGTCGAGCGCCTCGCCGTCAAGTTCGAGAGTCTCCAGGTTCGACAGCCCCGCGGCTTTGGCATCCGCAGCCGCGCGCTCAAGCAAGGCCGGCGCGATGTCGGTTGCGAGCACGCGGCCGCTGGCACCTGCGCGCCGCGCGGCACCGATCGACTGCTCGCCCGCGCCGGCCGCGACGTCGAGTACCCGGGAGCCCGGTCCGATGCGCGCCAGCTCGAACATCGTCTCCGTCGCATCGCCCAGCCAGCGGCCGAGAAACGGTCCCCAGCGATGCCAGGCCTCGGCGGCAGCTTGCCATTGAGCGCGGGTGGTGGTCTTGAAGGCGACGGCGTCGAATGCGGGCGCGGCTGTGGCGGTGGTCATGATGTGTCTCCATCGAGTGAGGGGACGCCAAGGATGGCAGCGCGGCCCCGGGTCCGCCAGTCCAGAATCTGTACTGGCCTCAAGCCGCTCCAGCGACTAAATTGGCGCCATGATCGACTATGGCCAGTTCTGCACCGTGGCGCGCGGCGCCGAGGTGCTTTGCGAGCGCTGGACGCCCCTGGTGGTGCGCGAGCTGCTGTGCGGCAGCACGCGTTTCAACGACATCCGGCGCGGGGTGCCGCGCATGTCGGGCTCGCTGCTGGCGCAGCGCCTGCGCAAGCTCGAGGAAGCAGGTGTCGTCAAGCGGGTACGGGGCGACGGCAGCATGGCCGAATATCACCTGACCCCAGCAGGCGAGGAACTGCGCCCGATCGTGATGGCACTGGGCCATTGGGGTGCGCGCTGGATTGGCAGCCGGCTCAAGCGCGACCAGTTGGACGCCGGCTTCCTGATGTGGGACGTCCGCCGCTTCGTGCGGATCGACGAGTGCCCGCACGGGCGCTGTATCGTGATCCACTTCCGCTTCACCGACGCACCCGAGGGCGAGCGGCGCTGGTGGCTGGTGGTCGACCATGGCAGCGCCGACCTCTGCCGCGACAATCCTGGCGAGGAGCCGACGCTGATCGTCGAATCGAGCGTGCTGACCCTGACCGAGATCTGGGTCGGCGACCTCGATGCCGAGGCTGCGCTGCGCGAGCGGCGCCTGCGCGTCATCGGCATGGAATCCGACACCCGCGACCTCTGGCGTTGGCTGGGGCGCAGCGCTTTCGCCGACACGCGGACCGCAGCTCGGCTCTGAGGTACTCGGCAGAAGATCGAACGGCGCGGAGCCCTCAGAGGCCCAGCCGCTTGATCGCTCCGCGCGCCGCGGCCGCTCCGCTGGCCATCGACGCCGTCAGCAGGTAGCCGCCGGTCGGCGCCTCCCAATCGAGCATTTCTCCCGCCACGAACACGCCCGGCACCGCGCTTGCCATGAGCGCTTCGTCCAGCGTGTCGAAGCGCACGCCGCCTGCGGTGCTGATGGCTTCGTCGACGGGTCGGGTCGCGACCAGCCGCAACGGCACGGCCTTGATCGCTGCGGCCAGTTGCGCGGGGTCTTGCATGGCTTCGCGGCTCAGCGTCTCGTGCAGCACGCCGGCCTTGATGCCCTCCAGCCCCAGCCGGCTCTTCAGATGGCTGCTGAGCGAACGAGAGCCGCGCGGATGCTTCGCGGCGGCCAGCACCTGCTCGGCGCTGCGGTCAGGCAACAGATCGAGCAACAGCGTCGCGCTGCCGTGTGCGGCGATCTCGTCGCGCAGCAGTGCCGATGCCGCATAGATCAGGCTGCCCTCGATGCCGCTGGCGGTTGCAACGAACTCGCCCTTGCGCGCGAAGCGGCGCCCCTGGCTGTCGGTGAACGAAATCGCGACCGACTTGAACGGCTGGCCCGCGAAACGGCTCGCGAAATGTTCGCTCCACCCTGCCCCGTCGAAGCCGCAGTTGGCGGGCAGCAGCGGCGCAACATCCACTCCCCGCGCCTGCAGCCACGGTGCCCACGCGCCATCGGAACCGAGCCGCGCCCAGCTCGCACCGCCCAGTGCGAGCACCACCGCATCGGCCTTCACCGTGGTCTCGCCGGCGGGGGTTGCGAACCGCAGCGAGGCTGCGTCGAATGGCGCGCTTGCATCGCCGAGCCAGCGATGGCGCATGTGAAACTGCACACCGGCTGCGCGCAGCCGGTGCAGCCAGGCACGCAGCAGCGGCGCGGCTTTCATGTCGGTCGGAAACACGCGGCCCGAGGTGCCCACGAAAGTCTCGATGCCAAGGCCGGCCGCCCATTCGCGCACTTGCTGCGGACCGAACTGCGCAAGCATGGGTTCGAGCTGCGCACGGCGTTCGCCGAACCGGCTCATGAACACGTCGAAGGGCTCCGAGTGCGTGAGGTTCAGCCCGCCGCGGCCGGCCAGCAGGAACTTGCGGCCCACCGAGGGCACGGCGTCGTACAGATGCACCTGCGCGCCGGACGCGCTCAGAACTTCGGCCGCCATGAGGCCGGCCGGTCCGCCGCCGATCACGGCGACGGTATGGGAAAGAGTCATTCGAGATTCACCAGTTCGCCCTGCCCGGTCAGGAACGCGACGCGCACCGAGGCACCGGGGTAGGCATGTTGCACTGCCGCGCGATAGCGCTGCATCTGTGCGATCAATTCCGCGTCCCGTTCGGGGCGCGCGGCGGATTTGTAGTCGAGGATCCACCAGGCACCGCTGGCGCGCTCCCGCACCAGCCGGTCGATGCGCAGCGTCTCGCCTTCGTGGACCAGGGTCACTTCATTGCCGTGCCAGTCGATCATGCGCTCATCCCACGCCCATGCGCCGGCACCGATGCGAATGCGCTCGGCCAGCACGGCGGCGCCGCGCGCCTGCTGCGCGTCGAGCATGAATTCGCGGGCCGCGGCGCGCACGTGCGCCGGCGGCAGCGCCTCGCCCGGCACGGCCCATTCGAGCAGCCGGTGCATCGCCTGGCCGAAAGCGGCAGCACGTGCATCGATCGTGCCGCCCGGGGCTTTCCTCATGGCCGTGGGTTCCCTGGTCGCAGGTGCGAGGGCAGGCATCTTCTTCATCGAGAAACTGCCGGCCCCGGTCTGCACCGGCAACACGGGCAACGGCTCATCGGCTTCCACGGGCTCGCAGGCCGATTCGAGCCGCGACCACCAGCTCCCCTCGTTGGCACGTGCCGGCTGCACCGACGACAGCACCAGGCGCTCGCGCGCCCGCGTGGTCGCGACGTAGAGGCCGTTGAGCTCCTCGCGATGGCGCGCCCGCTGCTCTTCTTCGAGCAGCGTGGCCGCGCAGCCCGGCGGGGTCTTCTCGCTCGCCAGGAACACGAAGCGGGTGGGCGCGCTGTCGCTGCCTTTCCATTCGACCAGCACGCCCATGGTCTGGGCGCGCGGCGACGGGGCGTCGCAGTCGAGCATGAGCACGGTGTCGGCCTCCAGGCCCTTGGCGCCATGCACGGTCAGGAGCTGCACCGCATCGGGCACGGCGACAGATGGCGCCCTGACGCCGCCGGCACGCAGCGCACGCACCAGCGCATAGGGCGTGGCAAAGCGCGCGCCTTCGATCTCGAGCGAGGCCGCCAGCAGCCCGCGCAGATTGGCCAGCGCGCCCTGGCGCATGGCGGAGGGCACGGCGGCGCCGAACCTGGCCAGCACATCGCCATCGTGAAAGATCGCGTCGAGCGCGTCGTGCGGCGGCAATGCAGCGAGCCAGCGCTGCCATTGCCTGAGCCGGGCGCCGGCCTCGACCAGTTCCGCAGGCAGGCCCTCGCCTTTCCGGATCAACGCGAACCAGCTCGACGAAGCCTGCTCGCGCTGGCGCAGCGCCAGCTGCACCAGCGCGCCGTCGCCGATGCCGAACAGCGGCGACTTGAGCGCACGCGCCAGGGAAAGGTCATGCGCGGGGGACACCAGCGCATCGATCAGCGCCACCACGTCCTGCACTTCGGGTGCATCGTGGAGTTCGTTCTTCTCGGGCTGCTGCACGGGGATGTGGCGCTGGCGCAGCGCGTCCTGCATGGCTGACAGCCGGTTGCGCCGGCGCGCCAGCACCATGATCTGGCGCGGCGGGGTGCCATCGGCAATGCGCTGCGCGACCCATCGCGCGGCCTGCTCGCATTCCTTTTGCAGCAGTTGCTCTTCGGGCAACACCCGCGGGGTGACGAGGCTGTCGCGCCAGTGCAGCATGCCGTCGTCCGCGGGCGCTGCTTCGGCCACTGCACCCAGCGCCTCGCGATCGATGGCAGGCAGCTTGAGCAGCTCGCCCTCGTCGTTGCGTTCGGTGGTGTGCGCGCGGTAGCCGTCGAACTCGCCGGCGTCCTGCGCGGCCAGCATGGCCTGGTTGACGAGGCCGACCACCGCACGCGCGTTGCGGTGCGTGTGGTCGCAGTTGAGCAGCTCGCCATCCAGCCCTTCGCGCACGAATTTCTTCGCGGCAATGAACACCTGTGGCTCGGCGCGGCGGAAGCGGTAGATGCTCTGCTTCGGATCGCCCACGATGAAAACGCGCGGTGCCCGCCCGCCCGCGCCGGTGTAGGCGCTGAGCCAGCCGTAGAGCGCCTGCCACTGCAGCGGATTGGTGTCCTGGAACTCGTCGATCAGCAGGTGCGCGATGCGCGCATCGAGCCGCTCCTGCACCCAGCCCGACAGGGCCGACTGGCCGAGCAGCAGTTGCGCGGCCTGTTCGACGTCGTTCATGTCGACCCAGCCATGGGCGCGCTTGACCTGGCCGAAGGCGGAGATCAGGAGGCGCGTGAGGCGGGTCATGCGCTGCTGGTAGAGCCAGGCGGCGTGCTGGGCCTGCGCGGCGCAGAGCATCTGGAGCTCGGCCTCGGCTTCTTGCGCGGCGGGATATTTCTGCAGGTTCTTGTTGAGCCGGTCCTCGGCCGCGACGAAGAAGTTCTTGCGCAGGTGCGCCAGCGCGGCCGCGCGCGACTCCCGGGGCGGCTCGCCGACACCGAACACGTCGATGATCGCCTCGGCTGCTTTCTGTGGCGTCTTGTTGGCTTCGCGGCCGAGCGCGGCGGCGCGGTCGAGCCAACGGCGCCGGATCGGTTCTCCTTGCAAGGCGTCGGTCGGCTCGTCCAGGCCTTCGAGCGAGGGATGCATGGCATTGAAGTGCCGCACCGCGGACGCCGGATCGGACAGCGAGAACTCGACCCGGCGCGTGAGCGCTTCGCCGAGCGCCTTGGCTGTTTGCGAACGGCCAAAGGTGGCAACCACGGCGTAGTAGTCGGCCAGCGCATCCTTGTCGGCCGTCACAGCCTCGAAGAACGGGCGCCAGGTGCGCAGCCGCGCCTCGGCATCGTCCTCGAGCAGTTCGTAGTTCGCAGGCAGGCCGAGTTCGCGCAGCACCGCCAGCGGCGCGTTGCGCAGCAGGCCGGCAAACCAGGCGTGGAAGGTGCGGAACTGCACCGGCCTGCCGCCCTCGAGCAAGCGCCTGTAGAGGCCTTGCAGGCGCGGCACGGCAGCAAGCGCGGCGGCAGGCTCGACACCGCGAACGACGAGCTCGCGCACCAGCTCCTCGGGGCTGCGCTCGGCGAATTGCTCGAGCCATTGATCGAGCCGCTCGCGCATTTCGCCAGCGGCTTTCTTGGTGAAGGTGATGGCCAGGATCTCGTGCGGCTCGCAGGCGGATTCGCCCTCTTCGAGCAGCGCGCGCAAGATGCGCGACACCAGCATCCAGGTCTTGCCCGCGCCGGCACAGGCTTCGACGGCGACGGAACGCCGCGGATCGCAGGCAACGGTGTAGAAGGCCTCGCGCGTGACGTGCCGGCCGTTGTGTTCGTAGGCGGCGCCGTTCATTTCGCAGGCTCTCCGGCTGAAATCGAAAGCGGAGGCTGTTCGACCTCCCAGAAGTCCTTTCTGCAAAGGCCGCGCGCCGCGCAGTAGTCGCAGACCGCGCCCTCCCCCAGCGGCGGCAGCGCCGCGCCCTGGGCGATGCGGGTGAAGTCGTCGAGGATGCCGGCCACCAGCGCATCGCGCGCCTCCACCACCACGGGCTGCTCGACGGTCTGCGTGCCGGACGACTTCTCGCCGACATTGACGTAGGCCGCGCGCAGCGTGTCGTCGGCCACCAGCGCGGCGTAGAAGGCGAGCTGCGTGTCCTCGGTCGGGTCTTTCACGCGCTCCTTGGTCAGCGCGGCCGATTCGGTCTTGTAGTCGATCACGAAGGCCTGGCCGTCCGGCATGCGGTCGATGCGGTCCAGCCGGCCGACCAGTTGCAGGCCGCCAAGCGGCTGTTCCATCCAGGGCTCGGATTCGACGAAGACGGCGCCGCTCGCCTCGTGTTCGGCAAGCCATTGAAGGTAGCCGTCGCGCACCGCGGGCCAAGCCGCCGCGAACTGCAGAAACTCGGCATCGGACAGTCCGAACTCGCGCGTGGCGCGCTCGGCTGCGGCGGTGATGAGCGCAACGCGGTCGGCCAGGTCGCTGGTGGGCTCCTCTTTCAGCGCCTCATGGAAATGGCCCAGCACGGCGTGCAGCCAATTGCCGAAGTCGCGCTTGTCGACCTCGGCATCGAGCTCGTCGGCGCTGCGCAGGCCCAATTGCCGCAGTGCGAAGAAGCGGTAGGGACAGCGGCGCAGGTCTTCATAGACGCTGGTCGAGATGTTGCGCAATGGCAGCAGCGCCCCCGACGGGGTCGGGTACGCGGTCGGCTGCAGGGCCACCTCGCGCGGCGTGCGCGGATCCGCGGCCGGTTGCAAGGCATGGTCGAGCTGCAGCGCCTGGACCAGCGGGCTGGGCCGGACCGGCTCGCCGCTGGCATCGGACTGGCGCCACAACAGTTCGCAGCACGGGTTGCACAAGGCCGCGGCCCACGCGGAACGTTGCGCGGCCTCGAGCGTTTCGCGCGCGGGCAAGCCCAGCTCGGCGCGCTGGGCGGCGCTCCAGTTGCCGGGCGGCTCGGGCGACGCGGGCAGGCGCCGATCGTCGCAGCCGGGAATGACCACCGCGCCGAATGCGCGGCCCAGCAATTGGTGCAGCGGCAACACCACCACCTGCGGCGCCTCGCTGCCGGCAGGCGGCACGAAGCTCGCGTCTTCGAGCACGTCGCGCACCCAGGCCGTGAACTCGGCCAGCGTGTGGCGTCCGCCGGGAAATTCGTCGTCGTCGCCATGGGTATCGGCATCGAGCCACAGCGCGCCGATCACCTTGGCGCCGGCCATGTCGGCCGCGAGCGCTTCCCATTGCCCGCCGGCCTCAAGCAGTTCGCGCACGGCGCGCAGCCAGTCGGCCAGGGGCCTCGACCGCGCCATGGCCATGCGGCGGCGTTCGACGGCCTCGGTGAAAGGCAGCAGCGCGATGTCCTGCGGCTTCTCGCTGCGCGCGGCCTGCCCGCACCAGGCGGACCACTCCCGCACGCCTTCGCGCCGCAGCCGGGCCTCGAGCGCCTGGACGGCAAGCGCGTCGCCGTCGGCGCCGCTCTTGAGCCATTCGAGCACCTGGTCGCTGCCGGCGTCGTGCGCGCAGGCACGCAGTGCGCTCATCACGGTGGCGGCGGCGCGCGTGGTGGAGAGCTTCCAGCCGGTTTCGTCGTGCGCCGTGACACCCTGCGCCTGGAGCTGCGCGCCGATGCGCCGCGTGAGCGCCCGATCGGTCGCGATCAGCGCCACCGGCGCGCGGCCCTCGGCCAGGTGGCGCAGCACGCAGGCGGCCGCCAGCTCCGCTTCGTCTTCGGGGTCGGCGGCGACATGCGCACCGGCCGTGGTGGCCGCAGGGCTCGCGGGCACCAGCGAGAGATGGATGGCGCGATCGCCCCACAAGCTGCAGAGCGTCTGGGTGAGCGGATCGGCCTGGAACCCTTCGAGCACGATCAGCGCATCGACCTGCGCACGCACGGCGTCGCGCAGCAGCACATCGGTGGCGTAGCCCGAATTGGCAGCCCAGGCCACCGCGACGCGGATCAGCGCGCTTTCGATGCGAAACCATTCCGACTCGCTGCCCGCTTCGGCCACGCGGGCCGCCCGCTGCGCCCATTCGCTGCCGCGCACCTCGGGCAGCGCCGCGGCCGCCAGCGGAGCCAATTGGTAAGCCAGTTCGACCACGCGCCCGGCCAGCGCGAAGCGCTCCGCGGCAAAGCCGGCCTGCGACAACAGCGCCTGGGCCGTGACCAGGTCGCGCGCCATGTCGAAAGCGATGTCGTACCCCGTGGGCAGGAAGCCGCCCGCGCTGCGTGCCCAGTTGCGCGTGGTTTCGAAGCGCGGCGCGAAGCCCGGGCTGCCGCAGCGCGACCACATGCCGTGGGCCACACCCATCAATTGCGCGTACGGCACCAGCACCATGGTGCGCGCCGCATGCAGCTGGCGCTGCGCGATGGCGCCGGCAATGCGCGCGACGACGCCGTCGACGGGGTCGCACCACAGGGCCTGGACGGAGTGGCCTTCGTTCATGTTCTATCGAGGGGTTGGAGGGCGTGGAAGCGCGACGCGCAAAGGGCTTTTGCTATCGGTGCCATAGCGTTCCCGCATGGCACCCCACCCCTTGGTTTCTGTCACAATGACCAGCACTTTAGCTGCACCGAAACTCTCTGCGCACAAGGACACATCACATGGCCAGCGACCTGATCAAACACATCTCCGATTCTTCCTTCGAAGCCGACGTGCTCAAGTCCAGCCAGCCCGTGCTGGTCGACTACTGGGCCGAGTGGTGCGGCCCCTGCAAGATGATCGCCCCCATCCTCGACGAAGTGTCGACGGCCTACGAAGGCAAGCTGCAGATCGCCAAGCTCAACGTCGACGAAAACCGCGACATTCCGGCCAAGTTCGGCATCCGCGGCATTCCCACTCTCATGCTGTTCAAGGACGGCCAGCTGGCCGCCACCAAGGTCGGCGCCATGAGCAAGGCACAGCTCACGGCCTTCATCGACCAGCAGCTCGCCTGAGGCATTTCAACCGGCCAGCGCGCAATGCGTTGGCCGGACGGTTTTTTGCTGTCATAATCTCCCACAGTTCACCGGCCCCTTCGAGGTAACCGGTTCGAGTTCCCCGGTTTGTGAGGCAGCTCTCGCCTCACACCAAACCTCCCCCCGTTTTTCCGATCGATTGCCCCGCAAGGGGTCATTCCATGCACTTAAACGAACTCAAGGCACTCCACGTGTCTGAAGTCCTCAAGCAGGCTGAAGCGCTTGAGATCGAAAACGTCGGCCGCATGCGCAAGCAGGAGCTGATGTTCGCGATCATCAAGAAGCGCGCCAAGGCCGGCGAACAGGTCTTTGCCGACGGCGTGCTCGAAATCCTGCCCGACGGCTTCGGCTTCCTGCGCAGCCCCGACACCAGCTTCACGGCCAGCACCGACGACATCTACATCTCGCCGAGCCAGGTGCGCCGCTTCAACCTGCACACCGGCGACATGATCGAAGGCGAAGTGCGCACGCCCAAGGACGGCGAGCGCTACTTCGCGCTGACCAAGCTCGACAAGGTCAACGACGGTCCGCCGGAGCAGAACAAGCACAAGGTGATGTTCGAGAACCTGACGCCGCTGTTCCCCAAGGAACAGATGAAGCTGGAACGCGACGGCGTGAAGAGCGACGAGAACATCACGGGCCGGATCATCGACATCATCGCCCCCATCGGCAAGGGCCAGCGCGCCCTGCTGGTGGCGCCGCCCAAGAGCGGCAAGACGGTGATGATGCAGCACATCGCCCACGCGATCAGCGCCAACTACCCCGAAGTGCACATGATGGTGCTGCTGGTGGACGAGCGGCCTGAAGAAGTGACCGAAATGCAGCGCACCGTCAAGGGCGAGGTCATTGCCTCGACCTTCGACGAGCCCGCGGCGCGCCACGTGCACGTGGCCGAAATGGTGATCGAGCGCGCCAAGCGCCTGGTCGAGCTCAAGAAGGACGTGGTGATCCTGCTCGACTCGATCACCCGCCTCGCCCGCGCCTACAACAACGTCGTGCCCTCGTCGGGCAAGGTGCTGACCGGCGGCGTCGACTCCAACGCGCTGCAGCGTCCCAAGCGCTTCCTGGGCGCCGCGCGCAACGTGGAAGAAGGCGGCTCGCTGACCATCATCGGCACCGCGCTGATCGACACCGGCAGCCGCATGGACGAAGTGATCTTCGAAGAGTTCAAGGGCACCGGCAACTCCGAAATCCACCTCGACCGCCGCCTGTACGAAAAGCGCGTGTTCCCGTCGATCCAGCTCAACCGCAGCGGCACCCGCCGCGAGGAACTGCTGCTGGCTCCCGAGATCCTGCAGAAGACCCGCATCCTGCGCCAGCTCATGTACAACATGGACGAGATCGAGTCGATGGAGCTGATGCTCAAGAACATGAAGGCGACCAAGACGAATGTCGAGTTCTTCGACATGATGCGTCGCGGCGGCTGAGCATCACGCTCTCCCGCAAAAGCGCGTTGGCCCACGGGTCAACGCGCTTTTTTCATGGTCGTTCGATACGGACGGCGCGGCCTTCGGCTGCGCTCTGGCGGCCGATGTCGAGCAGTTCCATCAGCGCAACGGCCTGTTCGGGCGGCACGGGGTTCGAGCCGCTGCCCAAGATCGCATCGCGCACCGCGGCGTAGTAGTCGGCGTAGTTGCCCGCTCGTGTCGGCACGGTGCGGCGGTGCGGCACGCCGTCGGTGCCGATCAGCGTGATTTCGCCGTCGAGCGGGTCGGCGCCCCACCCCACGGCCGACGGCCGCTGCCCGGCGCGCAGCGCATCCTCCTGCGGATCGACGCCATGCTTGATGTAGCTGCCGCGCGTGCCATGCAAGATGTAGCGCGGCGCGGCATGGGCTGCGAGCGTGGTGGCGTGCAGCACCACGCGCAGCGGCGCATGTGGGCCGCTTTCGTAGCGCAGCACGGCGTGGAAATAGTCCTCGACCTGCGCGCCCTCGCGCAAGGCCGCGGTGTCGAGCTGCAGCGTGTCGGGCGTTCCGAACAGCTGGACCGCCTGGTCGGCCAGATGGGAGCCCAGGTCGACCCAAAGGCCCGCGCCCGGCACCTTCTGTTCGCGCCAGCGGTCGCGCACCTCGGGGCGGAAGCGGTCGAAGTGCGATTCCAGATACACCAGCCGGCCGAGTTCTCCGCTCGCCAGCACGTCCTTGAGCGTGAGGAAATCGGCATCGAAGCGCCGGTTCTGATAGACCGCCAGCACCCGATTGTTGCGCCGAGCCAACAATTCGAGCTCTTTGGCCTCAGCCACGTCGAGCGTGAACGGCTTGTCCACCACCACGTGCTTGCCGGCCTCCAGGGCGGCCTTGGCCACCGGATGGTGCTGGGCGTTGGGCGTTGCAACCACCACCAGGTCGATGTCTGCCCGGGCCACGAGCGCGGCGGCGTCGGGCACCACGGCCACGCCTGGCCAGTCGGCGTGGACCTTGTGCGGACGGGAGCTTGCCACTGCCGCCAGTTCGAGCCCCGGCACGGCCGAAAGCACGGGTGCATGGAAGGTCTGGCCGGCAAAGCCATAGCCGACGAGGCCGGCGCGCAACGTTCTCGAAGTCATCTGGAAGGCCGTCTTTCGCTCAAAACAACACAGTATGCGATAATCGCCGGCTCCGCGAAAAGTGCAGCCGGGCGTCTTGCCCTGCGATTTCCTCCCCGGAACGGCTTGCCCCTGCAGGGCACGCTTGTGGCTCTCGCATCGACCTCAAAGGAAAGACCATGGCAAAAGAAGGCATCCACCCGAATTACCGCGAAATTCTGTTCGTCGACATGTCGAACGGCTTCAAGTTCGTGACCCGTTCGTGCGCGAACACCAAGGAAATGGGCAAGACCGACGACGGCCGCGAACTGCCGCTGTTCAAGCTCGACACCACGAGCGAATCGCACCCGTTCTACACCGGCACGCAAAAGTCGGTCGACAACATGGGCGGCCGCGTCGAGAAGTTCCGCAACCGCTTCGGCAAGACCACCGGCGCTGCTTCCAAGTAAAGCACGCGCTTTCGCATCGAGGGCAGCCCGGTTTACCGCGCTGCCCTTTTTTTCTTTCCCAAGACCGACGTTCGTACTTCTTCCCCTGTGAATCAGCCCACTCCCGCGATCGTTGCCCAGAGCGCCGTGCGCCGGTTGCCGCGCATGGCACTGCTGCTGCTGTGCGCCGCCTACCTCTTGCCGGGCCTCCTGGGGCGCGGCCCCTGGAAGAGCGCCGACATCACCTCGTTCGGCTACATGGCCGAACTGGCGCGCAACACCGAAGGCATCGCCCGCTGGTTCGACCCCCTGATGCTGGGCCTGCGGCCTGAAACCCCGGCGCTCATTCCCTACTGGATCGGTGCGTGGGCGATCAAGATCGCGCCGTCCTGGGTGCATCCCGACCTGGCGGTGCGCATCGTCTTTGCGCTGCTGCTGTGGGGCACGTTCACCGCCACCTGGTATGCCGTCTACTACCTCGCGCGCACCTCGCGGGCCCAGCCGGTGGCCTTTGCCTTCGGCGGCGAGGCACGGCCCACCGACTACGCCCGCGCCATTGCAGATGGCGGGCTGCTGGCGCTGATCGCCTGCCTGGGCCTGGCCCAGCTGGGCCATGAAACCACGCCGGCGCTGGCGCAGCTGTATTTCGCATCGCACCTCTTCTACGGCGTGGCGGCACTGCCCTACCGGCGGATCGGCCCGGTCATCGCACTTCTGGTCGGGACCATCGGCATGACC
Organism: Variovorax paradoxus; assembly: GCF_018614875.1. Taxonomy (GTDB): domain Bacteria; phylum Pseudomonadota; class Gammaproteobacteria; order Burkholderiales; family Burkholderiaceae_C; genus Variovorax; species Variovorax paradoxus_I. The sequence continues at coordinate 272,316 of NZ_JAGGNW010000011.1, forward strand.
CTGAGCGGCGGTCCCACGGTCGGCCTGGCGCTGGCGGTGGGCAGCGCGCTCTTCATCGCCTATGAGCGGCGCACCGCCGGCGCCATTTCCGACGCCAGCTCCGACGACAGTCCTGGCTATACCCGGGGCGCGCTTGCCACGATGAGCGCGGCCGCGCTGGTGGCCGCCGCGCTGGCCCTCGCGCTGGGCCTGCTGCAGTGGAAGATCCAGTTGCCGGGCCACCATCCGAGCAGCACCTCGGTGCTGGGCGATGTGCGCAGCCAGGCCAAGCTGCTGGTGTGGTTCACCTGGCCGGTCTGGCCGCTCGCGATCTGGACGCTGTGGCGCTGGCGCCGCCAGCTCGCCGCGCGCCATGTGGCGCTGCCGTTCTGGTTTGCGATGGTGCCGCTGGCGGCGACCTGGACCACCGATTACTCCGACCGCTCGCTGCTGCTGGCGCTGCCCGCACTCGCCACGCTGGCCGCATTCGCCCTGCCGACTTTCCGGCGCAGCGCGGCGGCGCTGATCGACTGGTTCAACGTGCTTTTCTTCAGCGGGCTGGCCGTGCTGGGATGGATCTACTGGATCGCCATGCAGACCGGCGTGCCGCCCAAGCCGGCCGCCAGCGTGGCGCGGCTGGTGCCGGGCTTCGTGCCCGAGTTCTCCTCCATTGCGTTCGTCCTGGCGCTGGCCGCCACCATCGCCTGGTGCTGGGTGGTGCGCTGGCGCACCGGGCGCCACCGGGCGGCGCTCTGGAAAACGCTGGTGCTGCCGGCCGGCGGCACCGCGCTGTGCTGGATGCTGCTGATGACGCTGTGGCTGCCTTCCATCGACTACGCGCGCAGCTATGCACCACAGGTGCGCGCGGTGGCCGAACGCGTGGGACAGCCGAGCTGCATCGCCGAGCTCGCGTTGAGCCGGGCGCACATTGCGGCGCTGCGGCATCACGGCCAATTCAACCTGCAGCCGCTGCTGCTGGGCACCGATTGCCCCTGGCTGCTGGTCAGCCCCGAAACGATCGAGCGGCTGCACACCATCATTCCCCTGGAGCGATGGCGTTTCAGCGGCACCCTGCGGCGGCCGAGCAGCGCAGCCGACGACCTGTTGCTCTACCAGAAAATCGCGCCCTAGCAAGTGACCGGCGAACGAGGCCTGATTGCGCGGCACGCCGGCACGGTGCTGGTGGGCCAGCTGGCCGTGATGGCGTTCGGCGTGACCGACACCATCGTGGCCGGCCGCTATTCCGAGAACGCGCTTGCCGCGCTGTCGGTGGGCGCGGCCATCTTCATCAGCGTGTTCGTCTCGCTGATGGGCGTGCTGCAGGCGCTGCTGCCGGTCTGGGCCGAGCTGCACGGCGCGGACCGAAGAAGCGAAGTCGGCCGCTCGGTGCGGCAGTCGCTCTACCTGAGCGCCATCACCATCGCGATCGGCATGGCCGTGCTGCTGCTGCCGGGCGCGGTGTTGCGCTGGACCCAGGTGCCGCCCGCCATGCGCGACGAGGTGGAAACCTACCTTGCCGTGCTTGCCTTCGCATTGCCGCCAGCCCTGTTGTTTCGCCTGTTCAGCACCCTGAACCAGAGCCTGGGCAAGCCGCAGGTCGTGACCTGGCTCCAGCTGGGCTCGCTGTGCGTGAAGCTGCCGCTGTCGATCTGGTTCGCCTTCGGCGGCGCCGGCCTGCCGGCGATGGGCCTGGTGGGCTGCGCCTGGGCCACGCTGTGCGTGAACTGGGCCATGCTGGCCTGCGCCGTGTGGCTGCTGCGCGGCAGCACCTTCTACCGCGACTACCGGCTCTGGGAACGCATCGAAGCGCCCGACTGGCGCCAGATCCGCCAGTTTGCGAGCCTGGGCATCCCCGGCGGCCTGGCCGTGCTGGTGGAAGTGACTTCGTTCACCCTGATGGCGCTGTTCATCGCGCGCCTGGGCACGGCCGCGGCCGCGGCGCACCAGATCGCGTCGAACCTGCTGGCGGTGGCTTACATGGTGCCGCTCTCGCTGGCCATTGCCACCAGCGCGCGCGTGAGCTTCTGGCTCGGCGCCGGCAATGCGGCCAAAGCCCGCCGCGCCTGCCGCATGGGCTTCGAGCTCACCGCCCTTTGCGCACTGTTCTTCGCGGGTGCCATGGTGGCGCTACGCTTCAGGCTGGCCCACGTGTATTCCGACAACCCGGCCGTCATCGCGCTCGCCGCGGCGCTGTTGCTGGTGGTGGCGGCCTATCACTTTGCCGATGCGCTGCAGACGCTGTGCGTGTTCGTGCTGCGCAGCTACCGCGTCACGCTGGTGCCGCTGGCGGTCTATTGCATGCTGCTCTGGGGCTTCGGCCTTGGCGGCAGCTACCTGCTGGCCTATCGCGGCCTGGGGCCCTGGCCCGCAATGCAGTCGCCGTTGGCGTTCTGGCTCATGAGCGCGGGAGCGCTCGCGGTCACGGCCTTGCTGTTCGGCGCACTGCTGCGCTGGACGATGCGCCGCTCACTTCGCTAGCAGCCGCGCTTCCCGCACGCGGGTCGCCGGAAACAGCAGCGCGAAACGCGAGCCCTTCCCCACCGTGCTCTCGATCCGCAGTTCGGCGCCATGCCGCTGCGCAATGTGCTTCACGATGGCCAGGCCCAGGCCGGTGCCGCCCGTTTCCCTGGAGCGGCTGCGATCGATGCGATAGAAGCGCTCGGTCAAGCGCGGGATGTGCTCAGCCGCAATGCCGGGGCCGGTATCGCGCACCGCATATTCGCCGCGCCCGTCGGGCAGCAGCCGCCAGCTCACCGCCACCTCGCCACCGCCGGGCGTGTAGCGGATGGCGTTGCTCAGCAGGTTCGACATGGCGCTTTGCAGCTCGGTCGGCGCGCCCGAGATTTCGGATTCGGCATCGCTGCTGAAGGAAAGGCGGTGGCCCAGCGGCGCCAGCCGGCCCGACAGCCCGCGTCCCTCGTCTTCGCACTGGGCGAGCAGCGCACGCATGCGGATCCACTGGCTCCCTGAGGGTGCCGCGCTGCCCTCGAGCCGCGAGAGCGTCAGCAGGTCGTTGACCAGGGTTTCCATCCGGTGCGACTGCTGGCTCATGAGCGAGAGATAGCGCGCACGTTCGTCCGCATCGAGCGGCAGGTTCTGCAAGGTTTCCACGAAGCCGGCCAGCACGGTGAGCGGCGTCCGGATTTCATGCGAAACGTTGGCGACGAAGTCGCGCCGCATGGCTTCGGCCTGCTCAACCGCCGTGATGTCGCGCGTCAGCAGCATGCGGCGATTGCCCGCATAGGGATGCACCTGCACCGACAGGCGCACCGGATGGCTGCGCTGGTGCGCCTGCCCCGGACCGGAAGCATCGATGACCACGTCGCGGCTGTAGTTCCAAGAGGCCAGGTAGGCCACGAAGGCAGGGTCGCGAACCAGGTTCGCGAGATGCTGCAGCAGGTCCCGCTCGGCGTCGATGCCGAACTGGCTGGCCGCCGTCTGGTTGCACCACTCGATGCGGCCCTGCTCGTCGAGCAGGATCACGCCGTTGGGAGACGCCTGGATGGCGGCCAGGAATTCCTGCAGCCGGTCTTCGGCCTGCCGGGTCTGCTGCTCGCGGTCGCGCAGCAGCTTGCGGATGCGCTCCGAGAGCTCGCCCCACACACCGGCGCCGCGGGTCGGCAGGCCCGCCGCGTTGTTGCGCAGCACCTGCAGCAGGCGCTCGGCACGCCACGCATCGAGCGCGAGCCACAGCACCGCGCCCAGCCAGGCGCCCAGCCATCCGAACTTCCAGCCAAAAATGGCTGCAGCGCCCGCTCCCATTGCGAGGGACGCTATTAGAAATGTAGCAATACGGAAAGGCATGGCGGGCGATTATCCGCGCCCGCGGCTCATGAGCGCGGCGCGGGTCAAACCGTGACTTGGGCCGTCAGGCGATAGCCGGCGCCGCGCACCGTCTCGACCATGAGCGAAGCGGCGCCCAGCGACTCGCGCAGGCGCTTGACGTGCACGTCGACCGTGCGTTCCTCGATGTAGACGTGGTCGCCCCAGACCTTGTCGAGCAGTTGCGCCCGGCTGTGCACGCGTTCCGCGTGCTGCATCAGGTAGGCCAGCAGCTTGAATTCGGTCGGCCCCACCTTGAGCGCGTTGCCCTGCCAGGTGACGCGGTGGGTGGCGGTGTCGAGCGCGAGCTCGCCGATCTCCACGCGTTCCGTGACCACCTCGGGCGCGCGCCGGCGCAGCACCGCGCGGATGCGCGCGAGCATTTCCTGGGTCGAGAACGGCTTGGTGATGTAGTCGTCGGCGCCCGCGTCGAGGCCAGCCACCTTGTCGGGCTCGTCGCCGCGCGCGGTCAGCATCAGGATCGGGACTGCCTTGGTGCGCGGATCCTTGCGCCACTGGCGCGCAAGCTGCAGGCCGCTCTGGCCGGGCAGCATCCAGTCGAGCAGGATCAGTTCCGGCAGGAAGGCATCGATCTCGCGTTGCGCTGCCGCACCGTCTTCCGACCAGATCGGCTCGAAGCCGTTGTGGCGCAGGTTGACGGCAATCAGCTCGGCGATCGAGGACTCGTCTTCGACGATCAGGACTCGGGGTTTCTTCATGCTTTCGGGGGAGTCTTGCGCTCGCTGTTACTTCAGCGCCGATTCGATCTCTTGCATCGAAGTGTGCCGCACATCGGCGCCCTTGACGATGTAGATGATGAATTCGGCGATGTTCTTGGCGTGGTCGCCGATGCGTTCGATGGCCTTGGCCAGGAACAGCAGGTCGAGGCTGGCCGAGATCGTGCGCGGGTCTTCCATCATGTAGGTGACCAGCTTGCGCACGAAGCCGTCGAACTCCTTGTCGATCAGGTCGTCGTCCTTCAGGATCGACAGCGCCGCGGCCGTGTCCAGGCGCGCGAATGCGTCCAGCGCGGTACGCAGGAGGCCCGACGCCAGGTCGGCCGCAATGCGCAGCTCGCTCGAGGGCAGCGCGCGGGCCGAGCCGCTCTCGATGATCGACTTGACCATGCGCGCGATCTTGTTGGCCTCGTCGCCCACGCGCTCAAGGTTGGCCGTGGTCTTGGAGATGGCGATCAAGAGGCGCAGGTCGCGCGCGGTCGGCTGGCGCCGCGCAATGATCGACGACAGCTCGCGGTCGATCTCGATCTCCATGGCGTTGACGCGCGTCTCGGTTTCCATCACGCGGTCGGCAGCCTCGGGGTCGAACTGCAGCAGCGCGTAGACCGCCTGGTGGATCTGCGCCTCGACCATGCCGCCGAGTTCCATCACCCGCGACGAAACGCCGTTGAGTTCGCTGTCGAACTGGCTGGATAAATGCTTTTCGGTCATGTTGTTACCTCTCGAATGGATTCAGCCGTGGAACACCGCGGAACCGGCTTTGCCGGGCCGCTGGTGTTGCCCCCTGGAAGGGGGTTGGCGCAGCGACACGAAGTGCGCGAAGACTGGGGGTCATCCAAATCTGCCGGTGATGTAGTCCTCGGTCTCCTTGCGCTGCGGCTTGAAGAACATCTGTTCCGTCGCGCCGAACTCGATCAGGTCGCCCAGGTACATGTAGGCGGTGTAGTCGCTGCACCGTGCAGCCTGCTGCATGTTGTGCGTCACGATGACCACGGTGTACTCGTTTTTCAGCTCGGCGATCAACTCTTCGATCTTTGCGGTCGAGATCGGGTCGAGCGCGGAGCAGGGTTCGTCGAGCAGCAGCACTTCGGGCTTGATGGCAATGCCGCGTGCGATGCACAGGCGCTGCTGCTGGCCGCCGGAGAGGCCGGAGCCGCTTTGCTGCAGCTTGTCGCGCACTTCGGTCCAGAGCGCGGCCTTCTTGAGCGCCCACTCGACGCGGTCGTCCATTTCGCTGGCGCTCAGGTTCTCGAACAGCTTCACGCCGAAGGCGATGTTGTCGTAGATCGACATCGGGAACGGCGTGGGCTTCTGGAACACCATGCCGATCTTGGCGCGGATCAGCGCCACGTCCTGCTTGGACGTGAGCAGGTTCTCGCCGTCGAGCGCGATGGTGCCCTCGGCGCGCTGCTCGGGGTAGAGCTCGAACATGCGGTTGAAGGTGCGCAGCAGGGTCGACTTGCCGCAGCCCGACGGGCCGATGAAGGCGGTGACCTTGTTCTCGGGAATCTCGAGGTTGATGCCCTTGAGCGCGTGGAATTTGCCGTAGTAGAAGTTCAGGTCCTTGACCGAGATCTTCGAGCGCGACGGTTGTGCGACGGTAGTTGGCATGGAAGCTTCTTCAGTGTTTGTTGCGCGTCAGCACGCGCGCCAGGATATTGAGGGCGAGCACGGCCACGGTGATCAGGAACACGCCGGCCCAGGCCAGCTGTTGCCAGTTCTCGTACGGGCTCATCGCGAACTTGAAGATCGTGACCGGCAGGCTGGCCATCGGCTGGCTCACGTCAGCGGTCCAGAACTGGTTGTTGAGCGCGGTGAAGAGCAGCGGCGCGGTTTCGCCCGCGATGCGCGCCACGGCCAGCAGCACACCCGTGACCACACCGGCGCGCGCGGCGCGCAGCGTGATGCTCATGATCACCTTCCACTTCGGCGTGCCGAGCGCATACGCCGCTTCGCGCAGCCCCGGCGGCACCAGCTGCAGCATGTTCTCGGTGGTGCGGATGACCACCGGAATCACGATCAGCGCCAGGGAAAGCGCACCCGCCAGGCCCGAGAAGGTCTTGAAGTACGCCACCACCACGGCATAGACGAACAGGCCGATCACGATCGACGGCGCCGACAGCAGGATGTCGTTGACGAAGCGCGTCACCGATGACAGCCAGCCCTTGGGGTTGTACTCCGCCAGGTAGATGCCGGCCATGATGCCGATCGGCGTGCCCACGAAGGTGGCCAGCGCCACCATCACGAACGAGCCGAAGATCGCGTTGGCGATGCCGCCCGCCTCGTTCGGCGGCGGCGTCATCTCGGTGAAGGTGGCGAGCGCCAGGCCACCGAGGCCAAGGCGCAGCGTTTCCCACAGGATCCAGACGAGCCAGAACACGCCGAACACCATCGCCGCGAGCGACAGCGTGAGCGCGATCTTGTTGACACGGTTGCGCGCGGCAAACTTGGCCTGGCGCGTTTCGGCGAGCGCCTTGGCGTTCAGCAGATTTTGGGCGGTACTCATTAGATAACCTCCGCGCTGTGCGCTACGGTATTCGCCTTGGGGGCGGCCCGGCGGCTCATGACTTGGTCCCTTCGCTCTTCTTCATCTGCGCCAGCAGCACCTTCGAGAGCGTCAGCACGACGAAGGTGATGAAGAACAGCACCAGGCCCAGGTACATCAGCGCGGCCTGGTGCAGGCCCGCGCCGGCTTCGGCAAACTCGTTGGCGAGTGCCGAGGTGATGCTGTTGGCTGCCTCGAACACGGAAAGCGAGTTGAGCTGGTTCATGTTGCCGATCACGAAGGTGACCGCCATCGTCTCGCCCAGCGCCCGGCCGAGGCCGAGCATGATGCCGCCGATCACGCCGGCCTTGGTGTAGGGCAGCACGACCTTCGACACCACTTCCCAGGTCGTGGAGCCGAGGCCGTAGGCCGACTCCTTCAGCAGCGGCGGCGTCACTTCGAACACGTCGCGCATCACCGAGGCGATGAACGGAATGATCATGATCGCGAGGATGATGCCGGCCGAGAGAATGCCGATGCCCACGGGCGGGCCGGACACCAGCGCGCCGAGGTACGGCACGCCGGCCAGCAGCTTCTGCAGCGGCTGCTGCACCCAGGTGGAAAGAATCGGGCCGAACACCAGCAGGCCCCACATGCCGTAGACGATCGACGGCACGGCGGCGAGCAGTTCGATGGCCGTGCCCAGCGGCCGCTTGAGCCAGTTGGGCGAGAGTTCGGTCAGGAACAGCGCAATGCCGAAGCTCACCGGCACCGCGATCACCAGCGCAATGATCGACGTGGCCAGCGTGCCGTAGATCATGACCAGGCCGCCGTACTCGTTCTGCACCGGATCCCAGACGCTGCTGGTGAGAAAGCCGAGGCCGTACTTCGAGATCGCGGGCCATGCGCCGGCAATCAGCGACAGCAGGATGCCGATCAGCATCGCGAGTGTCAGCAGCGCGGCACCCTTGGCGGCCCAGCCGAACAGGCGGTCGGCCATGGGGCCCGAACGCGGTGCCTTGGCGGGCGGCGGGGCGGCGGCGCGGCCGCGTTCGGCCGCGTGGCCGACCGTGGATGCGGAAGCAGGGAAAGTGGATGACACGGGTCGCTCCGGCAATGACGAAAGCGGCGCATCCTCGAGCGAAGTACTGCTCATGGGCGCGCCGTCCTGGGCTTGATGGGCTTGCTTACTTGAACGCGACCGGCTTGCCCGATGCGTCCTTCACTTCGCCCCATGCCTTGGCGATCGTGGCCTTCACGCCGTCGGGCATCGGCACGTAGTCGAGGTCGTCGGCCGTCTTGTCGCCGCCCTTGTAGGCCCAGTCGAAGAACTTGAGCACGGTGGTCGCGTTGGCGGGCTTGTCCTGCACCTTGTGCATCAGGATGAAAGTGGCGCCCGTGATGGGCCATGCGTCCTTGCCGGCCTGGTTGGTCAGCACCTGGTAGAAGCTCTTGCTCCAGTCCGCGCCGGCGGCGGCAGCCTTGAAGGCCGTGTCTTCGGGGGAGACGAAGCTGCCGGCGGCGTTCTGCAGCTGGGCGTAGGTCATCTTGTTCTGCTTGACGTAGGCGTACTCGACATAGCCGATCGAGTTGGGCAGGCGGTTCACGAAGGCGGCCACGCCTTCATTGCCCTTGCCGCCCGCGCCGGTCGGCCAGTTCACGGCCGTACCCTCGCCCACCTTGGTCTTCCACTCGGCGTTGACCTTGCTCAGGTAGTTGGTGAACAGGAAGCTGGTGCCCGAACCGTCGGCGCGGCGAACCGGCGCAATGGCGGCGTCCGGCAGAGCCAGCGAGCCGTTCAGCGCCTTGATGGCGGGATCGTTCCACTTGGTGATCTTGCCCAGGTAGATGTCGCCCAGGACCTGGCCGTTGAGCTTCAGTTCGCCCGGCTTGATGCCGGGGATGTTCACCACGGGAATCACGCCGCCGATGACGGTGGGAAACTGCATCAGGCCCTTGGCCTGGAGTTCGTCGTCCTTCAGGGGCGCGTCGGAAGCGCCGAAATCGACTGTCTTGGCTTCGATCTGCTTCAGGCCGGCACCCGAGCCGACCGACTGGTAGTTGATCTTGACGCCGGTGGCCTTGTTGAAATCGGAGGCCCACTTGGCGTACAGCGGTGCCGGGAAGCTGGCGCCAGCCCCGGTCACGTCTTGTGCGAAGGCAGGAACTTGGGCGAAGACCGCGGCCACGAGGCCGGCGGCTGCAAACTTGAACGTCGTTTTCATGAGGGCTTCCTTTAGAAGTAAGAAGTAGTCCCTTTCGGGCTTGGAACGGACTCTAGAAAGCTTGTGTGACATCGGTGTGACACCCCGCTGTCGAGGGAAAATGCGGCTGTTTTCCCCGCGGCCTGTGTGACGCTGTCACAGAACCGTCATTCGCCGCTCCTAAGCTTCCGAGCCTCGCCACCGGCGATTCGGGAGGCAGCGCGCCCGCCACGGCGCTACGATCAAAGACACCGCCCTCCTCGCTACAACCACATGCAAAACGGCACCCGCCTCGCCGCAGTCGATCTCGGCTCGAACAGCTTCAGGCTCGAAATCGGACAGGTCGACCACGGCCAGATCCACCGTACCGAGTATTTGAAAGAAACGGTGCGCCAGGGCAACGGCCTCGACAGCGCCCGCAACCTCACGACGGAGGCCATGCAGCGGGGCTGGGACGCGCTCGCGCGTTTTGGCGAGCGGCTGGCCGGTTTCAAGCGCTCGCAAGTGCGCGTTGTCGCCACCCAGACACTGCGCGAGGCACGCAACCGCGAAGAATTCCTTTTGCGCGCGCGCACCATCCTGGGCTTCGGCATCGACGTGATTCCGGGCCGGGAGGAAGCCCGCCTCATCTACCAGGGCGTGGCTCACATGCTGCCGCACACCGATGCCTCCGAGCGCGAACGCAGGCTGGTGGTGGACATCGGCGGGCGCTCCACCGAAATGATCATCGGCCGCGCACTCGACGCCGAGCTGATGGAGTCCTACCGCGTCGGCAGCGTGGCCTGGTCGATGAAGCACTTCGCGGAGGGCCTTTTCACCCAGAGCGCATTCCGCGCCGCCGAGGTGGCCGCCAAGGCGGTGCTCGACGATGCGCTTTCGAGCTACACCCGCGACCAGTGGGACGTGGCCTATGGCGCATCCGGCACCATCGGCGCCGTGGGCGACGTGCTGGCCGCGGCGGGCGGCGAGCCCGGGCTGATCACCCGCCACGGCCTCGACTGGCTGGTCGACCGCCTTCTCAAGGCCGGCAGCACCGACAAGCTGCGCATCGACGGCATGCGCGAAGACCGCAAGCCCGTCATCGGCGGCGGCGTGAGCGTGCTGCGCGCGGTGTTCGACCTGCTCGACATCGAAGAAATGAAAGTGGCCCAGGGCGCGCTGCGCCACGGCGTGCTCTATGAACTGCTGGAGCGCGACGAGAGCGTGGCCGACATGCGAACGGCCACCGTGGCGCGGCTGGCCAGCCGGTTCTCGGTCGATGCGGCCCAGGCCGGGCGAGTGGGTGAAACCGCGGCGGCCTTGTTCGTGCAGCTCACCCCCGCGGCGCGCGGCGGCAGCCCCGGCAACCGCGCGGGGCGGGCGCTGCGCAAGCTGGGCTGGGCGGCGCAGCTGCACGAGATCGGCGCGCTGGTCTCGCACAGCGACTATCACAAGCACGGCGCCTACATCCTCGACAACACCGACGCCCCCGGTTTTGCCGTCAACGAACTGCATGCCCTCGGCCAGCTGGTGCTGGGACAGCGCGGAAAGCTGCGCAAGCTCGACGCCGCCCTCGAAGACGAAACCTTCGTGATGCAGCTGCTGTCGCTGCGCCTGGCGGTGATCCTGTGCCACGCGCGCCGCGATCCCGATCCGCAGGCGCTGCATCTCGCAGCGCTGGGCGCCCGGGCCTTCACGATTGCCTGCGCGCCCGACTGGGCCGAGGCCTATCCGCAATCCGCGCACCTGCTGCGCGAGGAAGTGCTGGCCTGGCAGAAGACCAGCAACTGGCGCGTGGAGCTCAGCGGAGCCTGAGCCGTTTCACTTCACGTCACTTCGCGTCGAGGCCGGCGGTGCGGGTGGCTTCCGCAGGGACCGTGCGCGGCTCGTCTCCACCGAACATCCCGGCATAGGCGGACTGCACGATCCGGTCCAGGCCGTGCTTCAGCCCTTCATGGGCACCCGCGGTGTCCTTGAGCAGGCCTTCATACAGAAAATAGGTCGGCTCGGTCACGTCGGCGGTATGGGTCGTCTGGTGCACGACGGACTGCTGTTCGTTCCGCAGCAACTGCTCCACCGAAATGAAGGGCTTGAAACTCGATGTTGCATCGGCCGCGCCGTAGGCCGTGGTGATCCGCAAGATCAACGTGCTGTAGCCATGCGTGGGCTGGAGTTCGGCTACCTTCATCTCGGCGAGCTGTCCGGTCGCGCGCATGAAAGGCGTCAGCTTCACCTCGCGGCCGCTCTCGCGCAGGCGCGCCGCGAGTCGCTCCGCGAACTGCCTGTTGAGCGTCATGACCATTCCGCTGTTCTTCACCGCGGCCGTGAACTCCTTGCTGCGCTGGTCGGTCCGGGCGGCCATCGTCATCCGGCTGTTGGTATCGATGCTGAGCGCCACCAGCGCGCCGATCGGCCCCAGAAGAAGCCCGGCGAAGCCCGTCAGCCCCGAACCGCCGCCATCCGTGACGATCAGCTGGTCTTCCTCGTTGTAGATGAGTTCGACCTTCGCGGCCGACCGGGTGGCATCCTGGCGGGCCTGCAGCGCGGGCTGGGAGATGTTCGCCGCGCACCCTGCCAGAAGGGCTGCAGCGGCGAGCAGGGAAGTCAGCTTTTTCAACGACGTGCCCGCGTCTTCGCGCAGCAGGTTGGTGAAGCTTCTTGGCAGCGGGTTGAGCAGTTTCATGGGTGTTCCCCAGTGATGTGGCCGATCGGCACCGCTTCTTTTCCCTTGCCGGGCCAAGGCGTCTTGCCGTGGGGTCACTGTAGGAATTGCGCCGCATGCGCACATGAGCGCTGCGCACTTTCCCCAGGGAGACAAGTGCCCCGCCGCCTCTCCCCGCAGCCATGACAAAGCGCCTGTCCGCAAGCGCGGAAAACGCTGCCGCCGGCGCGTCGAACTCAGCGGGGCCTGAGCCGTTTCACTTCGAGTCGAGGCCGGCGGTCCGGGTGGTTTCCGCACCGGCGAGGCGGGACGACGACTCGTCTTCGCCGAACATGCCGGCATAGGCAGGCTGGACGATCTGGAAAAGCCCTCGCCGCAGGCCGTCCTGGGCCTTGGCCGTGTCCTGCAGCAGGCCGTCGTACACCAGGTAGGCCGGTTCTTCCAGGTCGGAGGTATGCGTCGTCTGGTAGAGAACGGCCTGCTGCTCGTTCTTCAGCAACTGCTCGATCGCCACGAAGGGCTTGAAGCTCGATGTCATGTCGGACGCTCCGTAGGCCGTGGTGACCCGCACGATCAATGTGCTGTAGCCCGGGGCGGGCTGAAATCCAGGGACCTGCATCTGGGCGAGCTCGCCATCCACGCGCGCAGCGGGCGTCAGCTTCACTTCGCGGCCGCCGGTCCGCAGGCGCGCAGCCAATTGCTCGGCGAATTGCCTGTTGAGCGGGATCGCCCCGCTGTTCTTCGCGGCGGCCGTGAACTCCTTGCTGCGCCGCGCGATGCGGCTGGCCATCGTCGCCCGGGTGCCGACCTCGACGCCAAGGGCCACCAGCGTGCCTACTGGTCCGAAAACCCCGGCCCAGCCCACGATCGCGGAGCCACCACCATCCATGACGGACAACTGGTCTTGCTCGTTGTAGACCAGTTCGATCCTGGTGATCGACCGGGTGGCGTCGCTGCGAACCTGCGGCGCGGGCTCGGGCGTGCTCGCGGCGCATCCGGCCAGGAGGGCGGCGGCCAACAGGGAAACAAGCGCTTTCATGGGGCATCCGTGGTGGGAGGCGGCTGCAGCAGCATCCGACCCGTCGCCCGGAATCCCGCGGCGCACAAGGCGCTTGCTGCAATCGCCTTGTGGTTGTAAGTTATCAATGCAATGTGTGACCAAATGCATCTGGCACGGCCATTGTGCCTACAAACCCCGCCGCGTCCCTGCGGATTTCGTCAATCAGTTTACAAATCCGGGCGAATTTCCGGCCCGATTGCGTTCTCAGAGAAGCTCGGGGGACTGCACCGTGACCACGACCGTCTGCACGTCGCCGTCGCGTTCGCGCGTCCGGATCCACCACAGCGAACCCTTGCGCACGGGACAGCTGTCCTGCTTCAGGCCAAGAAGAAGCGAAATCGCCTGCCCCACCGAGGGCTGGTGCCCGACCATCAGCACCACCGACTTTCCGTTCGGCCAGCCGGCCGCGGCCAGCATTGCCTCGGCCGTGGTGTCGGGTGCGAGTTCGGCGCGCAGCTTGTATTTGCGGCCGAGTGCGAGCGCCGTCTGCTCGCAGCGCCGTGCGGGGCTGCAGATGATGCGCGTGCCATCGGGCAGTTGCCGGTCGAGCCAGCTTGCCATGCGCTTGGCCTGTTTCTCGCCGCGCGCGGTAAGGGAACGCTGCAGGTCGTCGCAACCCTCGGTCCAGTCCTCGGCTTCGGCATGGCGCCAGAAGATCAAGTCCATGGCTATCGTCTTTCCATCGTCAGTTGCTGGATGCATCGGGGTGATGGCCTCGCGATGCATATCGGTTCATGAGCGCGGCCTGCGCGCCGTGCGCCTCGACGACGGGGGACGCGCCCGCCTCGCCGGAGTGGGTGTCGTGGTCGATGCGCGTGTAGATGCCGTCGCCTCCCAGGTCCCAGGCGTCGCGGCCATCGTGCAGATAGGCGACCAGGCATTCGTCGATCAGGCGCTGGCGAAGGCTGGGGTCGGTCACCGGCCAGGCCAGCTCGATGCGCCGCATCATGTTGCGGTTCATCCAGTCGGCGCTCGACAGGTAGAGCGACTCTTCCTCGCCGTTGCGGAAGTAGAAGACACGCGAGTGCTCGAGAAAACGCCCGATCACCGAGCGCACGCGGATGTTGTCGGTGAGCCCCGGCACCTGCGCGGGCAGCGTGCATGCACCACGCACGATGAGGTCGATCTTCACGCCGTTCTGGCCCGCGCGCATCAGCGCCGCAACCAGCGCGTCGTCGGTCAGCGCATTCATCTTGACAACGATGCGCGCGAGCACGCCGGTGGCGGCGGCCAGGCTCAGCGCGTCGATCTGCGATACGAGGTTCTTGTGCAGGTCGAACGGAGCCAGCCACATGCGATTGAGCTTGGGCAGCCGGCTCTGGCTTGCCATATGCACGAACACCGCCTCCATGTCGGCCGTCAGCAGCGGGTCGGCCGTGAGGTGGCTGATGTCGGTGTAGAGCCTGGCGGTGCGCGGGTTGTAGTTGCCGGTGGAGAGATGGCCGTAGCGGCGCATCTGCTTGCCCTCTCGGCGTGTCACCAGCAGCATCTTGGCGTGCGTCTTCAGTCCCACCACGCCATACACCACCTGCGCGCCGATCGACTCGAGCATTTCGGCCCAGTTGATGTTGGCCTCTTCGTCGAAGCGGGCCTTGAGCTCCACCACCACCGTCACTTCCTTGCCGCGGCGCACGGCTTCGCGCAGCAGGTCCATCAGCTCCGAATCGGTGCCGGTGCGGTAGATGGTCTGCTTGATGGCCAGCACCTGCGGGTCGAGCACGGCTTCGCGCAGGAACGCGAGCACGCCGTCGAAGCTCTCGAAGGGCTGGTGGATCAGCGCATCGCCGCGCTGCAGCCGCTCGAAGAACGACTGCGCCGGCGACAGCGTCACCGGGTAGGAAGCGGAGTACGGCGGAAAGAGCAGCTGCGGCTCCTCCAGCAGATCGATCAGCTGCGTCAGCCGGGCCAGGTTGACGGGGCCGTGCACACGGTAGAGGGCCTGCGCGGGCAAATTGAATTGCGCCAGCAAAAAGCTCGCCAGCGACTCCGCGCAGCTGGCCGACACCTCGAGCCGCACGGCCTGTCCGTAGTGCCGGTGCTGCAACCCCTGGCGCAAGGCGGTGCGCAGGTTCTTGACGTCTTCCTCGTCGACCGCAAGGTCGGAATGGCGCGTGACGCGGAACTGCGAGAAGTCGCCCACCTCGCGCCCCGGGAACATGCTCGACAGATGGGCCCGCACCACGCTCGAAAGCGCCACGAACAGCGTCTTGCCGTCGGACACCTTGGCCGGCATGCGGATCACGCGCGGCAGCACGCGCGGCACCTTGACGATCTGGATCGGGTTCTCGCGCCCGAAGGCGTCCTTGCCGCCCAGCCGCACGATGAAGTTGAGCGACTTGTTGGCCACTTGCGGAAACGGGTGCGCCGGGTCCAGCCCGACCGGAATCAGCAGCGGGCGCACCTCGCGCTCGAAATACTCGCTGACCCATTTGCGCTGGGCCGGATTGCGCTCGCCGTGCGAAATGATGTGGATGCCGCGCTTGGCAAAGGTCGGCATCAGCTCGTCGTTGTAGAGCGCGTACTGGCGCGCCACCATCGCGTGTGCCGCCTCGGCCAGCCGCTCGAACGATTCGATGGTGTAGCTGCCCTTCTGCTCGCCGGAGCTGCTGGCAATCAGGTGCGGCGCGGCGCGGACTTCGAAGAACTCGTCGAGGTTGGATGAAACGATGCAAAGGTAGCGAAGGCGCTCGATCAGCGGCACTTCGGGCCTGCGGGCCCAGTCGAGCACGCGCTCGTTGAAAGACAGGATGCTGTGATCGCGGTCGAGCAGCGGAAGGGCCGATGCCGCGACCGCAAGCGTCCGGTCAGCGGAAGCAGGTTGCATGGGCACTGATTCTGGAGCAAGGGGCACGGGAGCACACGTAGGCGGAAATATGACAGTGTCGCCCTCGTTTGTGACGTTTTCGTGACCGCCATGTGACGCCTGCCGGCCGCTTTGGGGCAAGCCGGTGTCGAGCGAAGAGGCGGGCCCGGCACCGGGCTGGGCGGCCGCCGGCTTCATGCGCCGAGGAAGTGCTTGCGGTAGCGCGCCGGCAAGTCGTCGATGCGCATCAGCATCGGCAGGTCGGCGGTGTTGAAGTCCGGGTCCCACGCCGGGGCGCCCAGCACTTTGGCCCCCAGGCGCAGGTAGCCCTTGATGAGCGCCGGCGGCTCGACGTCGAGCCCGCCATCGAGCCGTTCGACCGGCAGCGGCAGGCGCGGCTGCACCTGGTACTGGATCGGCGCCATGTGGCTGGCCGACAGCTGCCGCCAGATGCTGGCTGCCGCATCGCCGCTGGTCACGCCGTTGTGCGACATGGGAATGCTCGCGCAGCCGATCATGGTGTCGAGCTTGTTGCGGTGCATGAAGCCCGCCAGGGCGCCCCACAGCGCGAGGATCACGCCGCCCTGCCGATGGTCGGGATGCACGCAGCTGCGGCCCAGTTCGACCATGCGCTCGCGCAGGTCGCGCAGCCGGGTCAGGTCGAACTCGGTGTCGCTGTAGGTGCTGCCCACGCGCCGGGCCTGGGCCGGCGTGAGCACGCGGTAGGTGCCGATCACCTGCTGGGTCAGCTCTTCGCGCACCAGCAGGTGCTCGCAGAAGTCGTCGAACAGGTCGATGTCGTGGCCGGCCAGCGGCGTGCTCACGCGGGCGCCCATTTCGCCGACGAACACCTCATGGCGCAGGCGCTGCGCGGCGCGCACGTCGTCCAGGTGGCGCGCCCAGCTCACGGTGATGCCTTGCCTGGCGTCGACGACCGGTGGCACCAGCACGGCGGCGGGCGCCTGAGGCACCGGCGTGGACGCGATTGCGGGAGCGGGCCACAGGGCGGCGCGCAGTCCGATCTGCGACAGCGGGAACGTCGGGTTGGGCAGTTCTTTCATGGGGACCCTTTCTGCAGAGGGAGTCTCGGCACGCGCGGTGAAACCGGTATGTCAGCCGCATTGCACTTGCATGACGGTGTTACCGCGTGCTTTGGGGCCCGCCTGGATGTCTAATGCGATGGGTCCGCGACATGGAGCTTTCTCAAATGGCCACAGCCGCAAGCAGCAATTTCGACAACCGCCTTCACCAGACCTTTCCCGTGCTGAGCGATGCGGAGATCGCGCGCATCGCGCACTTCGGAACGGTGCAGCGCTTCGCGCGCGGGGAGCGGCTGTTCACCGCCGGCGAAACAAGCCCCGGCATGTTCGTGCTGCTCAAGGGCGTGGTGGCCGTCACGCAGCGCGACGGCCTTGGGCACGTGGTACCCATCGTGCGCCAGGGACCGGGCGAGTTCCTTGCCGAAGTGGGCCAACTGAGCGGCCGCCCTGCCCTGGTCGACGGCCATGCCGAAGAAGAAGTGGAAGCACTCATCGTGCCGCCGGCACAGTTGCGTGCGCTTCTGGTGGCGGAAGCCGACCTGGGCGAGCGCATCACCCGCGCGCTGATCCTGCGGCGCGTGGCGCTGATCGAATCGGGCGCCAGCGGGCCGGTGCTGATCGGCCAGCCGCAGTCGCCGGACATGGCGCGGCTGGAGAACTTCCTGCGCCGCAACGGGCATCCCTACCACCTGGTCGATGCGGCCCAAGACCCGGGCGCCGCCGCGCTGCTGGAACAGTACGGCACCTGCAAGCTGCTTGCCGTGTGCCCCGACGGCTCGGTGCTGGTCAACCCGGCCGAAGACGCGTTGGCCCGCTGCCTGGGCATGGTCGACACCGCGGAGCACAACGAACTGTTCGACGTGGCGGTGGTCGGCGCCGGCCCTGCCGGCCTGGCGACCGCGGTGTATGCGGCCTCCGAGGGCCTGCGCGTGATCGTGCTCGACTGCCGCGCCTTCGGCGGGCAGGCCGGCGCGAGCGCGCGCATCGAGAATTACCTGGGCTTTCCCACCGGCATTTCGGGGCAGGCGCTCGCGGGCCGGGCCTTCGTGCAGGCCCAGAAGTTCGGCGTCGAAATGCTGATCCCGGCCAAGGTCATGTCGCTGGACTGCACGCGCGACAATCCCATGGACAGCCTGCGCATCGCCCTTGCCGACGGCCGCATCATCCAGGCGCGCACGGTGGTGATTGCAAGCGGCGCGCGCTACCGGCGCCCCGACGTGCCGAGGCTGGCCGAGTTCGAGGGCCGCGGCATCTGGTACTGGGCATCGGCCATCGAGGCCAAGCTCTGCGCGCAGCAAGAAGTTGCGCTGGTCGGCGGCGGCAACTCGGCGGGCCAGGCCGCGGTGTTCCTGTCGCGCCACGCGGCCAAGGTCAATGTGCTGGTGCGCGGCCCGTCGCTGGCGGCCAGCATGTCGCGCTACCTGATCGACCGCATCGAGGCCACGCCCAACATCGAACTGCATCCGCACACCCAGCTGGTGAAGCTCAACGGCGGCTCGGACGAAGGCCTGACGGGCGCAACCTGGCGCTGCCAGGCCACGGGCAACGAGCACGACTGCGCCGCACGCAACATCTTCCTCTTTGTCGGCGCCGAGCCCGAGACCAGCTGGCTCGAAGGCTGCGGCGTCTCGGTCGACAAGCACGGCTTCGTGCTGACGGGCGCTGCGGCCAGCAGCGGCTTTCCGGCGCGGCCCGCCACGGCGCTGGAATCCAGCGTGCAGGGCGTCTTTGCCGTGGGCGACGTGCGCTCGGGTTCGGTCAAGCGCGTGGGCGGCGCCATCGGCGAAGGCGCGGCCGTGGTCGCGCTGATCCACCAGCACCTGTCGTCCGCTTCGGCCGTTGCGTGATCGTCCTGCTGCACCGCAGGAACCGGTCGCAATTCCCGGCGCTGCACGCGTCCGGATGGCCGCGTATATGCTGCCTGCCTCGCATCACAACCCCAACATCGGAGCCCGCGACACATGCCTGCATCGCCCATCGAGGTCTATTCCTGGCCCACGCCCAACGGCCACAAGATTCACATCATGCTGGAGGAGTGCGGCCTGCCGTACAACGCCCGTCCGATCAACATCGGCAAGGGTGACCAGTTCTCTCCCGAGTTCCTGCAGATCAGCCCCAACAACAAGATTCCCGCCATTGCCGACCCCGACGGTCCGGACGGCAAACCGATTTCGCTCTTCGAATCGGGCGCCATCCTCGTCTACCTGGCAGGCAAGACCGGCAAGCTGCTGCCCAAGACAGATCGCGAACGCTACGACGTTCTGCAGTGGCTCATGTTCCAGATGGGAGGCGTCGGCCCCATGCTCGGCCAGGCGCATCACTTCCGCATGTATGCCCCTGAAAAGATCGGCTACGCCATCGAGCGCTATAGCAACGAAGCCAAGCGCCTCTATGGCGTGATCGACAAGCAGTTGTCGAAGAACAGGTTCATTGCCGGCAAGACCTATTCGATTGCCGACATCGCGATCTTCCCGTGGCTGCGCAGCTGGGAAAACCAGGGCATCACGCTCACCGACTACCCGCACCTGAAGGCCTGGTTCGACGGCATTGCCGCGCGCCCCGCCGTGCAGCGCGGCGTGAAAGTGCTGGCCGACCTGCGCCAGCCGATCACCGGCGACAAGGAGCGCGAGATCCTTTTCGGCAAGACCCAATACGAGAAGCGCTGAGGGCGCAGATATTCGGGCTAGAATAGAAGGCTTGTCGGGGTGTAGCGCAGCCTGGTAGCGCATCTGGTTTGGGACCAGAGGGTCGAAGGTTCGAATCCTTTCGCCCCGACCAAAAAATGTGAACGGTGACAGTGGCTCAGGCCGCTGTCACCGTTTTGCTTTTTGGGCCGCCTGTCCACGTGACTCCTACGCCGGATGGCTAGGTGCGACATGCCGTGCTTGAGGCTACATTTCGTAGCCCAAAAAACAAGCCGGCATTTTGGGCAGAGCACGCGCCGGCAATCGGAGGGTCGTCGAATGCCACTCTTGTTCTTGATGAGGCTGCAGCAAGTGCAGCTTCCGGTTCGAGTCGCCAACCCGGAGGAAATCCGGCACGTCTCGGTGCTTTTGGCGACCGGTTTGATCGAAGCCGAGATCCGGGCTTCCGAGCCAACCGGACGATACGCTGCATCCAGCGTGGCAACGGTGACTCGCATCACGGAGGACGGTCTCGCCGAGATCGCGAAGATGGGCGACTTGCCCAAGTTCGTGAAGACCTCCATGCGATTCGCCCGGGGATTGCGTTTGATGTGACCTTGCGAATCGAATGTTCAAGTCAGCGAAGCGCTCCGATTCGATTCCCGGCCATTTGAAACGTCCTGCGCATTCGCCTGGGTTCGTTGAGCATCTTGTCGATTTCCGCCATGCCTTCTTCGGTGATGCGAGTCACGACAGCCGTTCGGGCCACGTTGTACTTGCCGGCCGAGTCCAATGCGGGTGCGATGTCCGCTTCGACAAGGCCGGTCGCTTTCAGCACGCTCACATGCAGGACATCTTCGGGCCTCGTCGCGACCTTGGGCAGGGCGATGTGCTGCAGGCTAAGCAAATAGAACAACGGCATGGTCATGGTCGTTACCTCGCTTGATGCATTTTTCTTTTCGAAGATTGGCGCTTGCTCGCACGGCTCCTTCGAATGAGGAGCTAAAAGGTATGCCCCACTGCCTTGGGGAGACTGTCAGACATCAGCCAGCCGATCTGTAGCTCAACGAACCTGCTCAGGTCGCGCTTCACGTTCAGGTGCTGAACCGCACGCCAAGCAGCAGCAGCAAATAGATAAACACCACGAGCGCGCTGATGACAGCGAACTCCGTGGACGACATGCCCACGTCTTCACGCAGCAGGTCCATGAAGAAATTTCCCGGCGGCAGGTTGTGCGATTCCATGCGTTTTCTCCAATGAGGCGGCCAACCGGCGCCGCTTGCTACCCGTCTTGGAACAAGGCGTTTCGCCGTGAAGTCACTGTAGAAATTGCGCCGCATGCGCGCATGAGCGGAGCGCACCTTCTCCACCGAGACAATCGCCCCGCCGCCCCTGCTGCCGCCCGTGACAAAGCGCCTCGCGGAGGCAGGAACCGGTGACCTCTTACAAGTGCAATACACGCGCCGTCGACGGCGCGGGCATAGTGATCCGACACCTCGCTAGCGTCTCGGCAACTCGCTTCCGACTCCTGATCCACGCCATTGCTCGGCCTTCGCCGAGTGATCAATCGGAGCACAGATCATGTCGTTCGATGTTTCTGGGCAGTTGGCGTCAGAGAACCGTTCCCCGCAGGCGGGCTCGAAAGGAAATTCGGGACGCGAAAAAGTAGAACTTTTTTGTTGCTTTCGCGTAACGACGACGGATCGAGCCACTGTTCTTGGTCGAGCTTTCCGTCATCCAAGAGACATTCGGCCGCCGCATGAAGGGGCGCCATCATGCCCACCGGTCGCATGATCTGCCTGCTGTTGTGTGCCTCTGCCATCTCCGCCGTCTCCGAGGAGCGGGTGGCAACCGATGATCGGGAGTTTCTCAGCAAGGCTGAAATCGAGAGCACCTTGATTGGCAGGGCCATCGTTTCAAACAATCTTGCGACCGGCATGGTTTCGCGCTGGCAATTCCATCCGGACGGCCGCGTGGATTTTGTCAACCGAAGCGGCCCCGGCAGAGCGTCCGGCACATGGTTCTTCCAAGCCGATGGTTCGATGTGCGTGAAGATGGCCTTGAGAACCGGCTGCCGCTACTGGTTCAGAAAAAACGGCGCCATCGCGAACGCAAATACCAAGGCGTCGAACGCCCCGACGGTGGCCGAAATCAGCTTCGAATAGCACCGCGAGTCTTGCCAAGACTTTGCCCAAACCATCCCAGGGGCGGATTCATCGCGTACAGTCGAAATTCAACATTCACCGACGCAGGCTTGGCCGTGCCCTACTACGAACTGAAGATTGGCAACCAGACCGGCTTGGTCCAGGTCACCCAGGACCTCGTCTCCTACACGGCGACCTTGTACTGGATGCCCAATCGCCGAGCCCCGCGTGCCACGGACGAGGTCAATTCCACGCCGCTGGCGCACCACCAGACCTTCGGCCAATCGGAGACCGAAGCGCTTGGGTTGCTCCGTGCCTGGGCCGTCGAGAACTTCGAGCCGGTCAGCAACTTCATCCAGATCTGATCGCCTTCCGGCGCTCGGGCCTCGGACGTGGATGTGGGTAGAATTCGGCCTTCCCGGTCAGAAGCAGAAGCGGCCAAGTCGTTGATCTGCTTGGTATGTCTCCCTGCTCTGGGGCCAGAGGGTCGAAGGTTCAAATCCTTTCGCGCGACCCAGTTTTCTTCTGTCCGGCCCGGAATCTGCCCGTAGCTCAGTTGGATAGAGCACCTGCCTTCTAAGCAGGTTGTCGGGGGTTCGATCCCCTCCGGGCAGGCCAATTTCCAGTCCCGAACCGCTCCAAATCGTCCTGAAACCCGCCCTCCTTCGAGGAGAAGCGGGTTTTTCTTTGCTCCACGACAGATCGGGGCATAGCATGTCTTGTCGGTACTTTGTCGGTACTTCTGCAGGTATTTGCCCTGTCGCCGAAACCAGGTACCGACAGCAAGGAGAAAAACCCAATGCTGACAGACACTTTCGTGAGGCAAGTGAAGCACAAGGGCACCGAGATCGGCGAGCGCTACGCGGACGGTGGCGGCATGTACCTGCGCGTCAAAGCCGCAGGCAAGTACTGGCGCATGGACTATCGGTTCAACGGCAAGGCGAAGACGCTGGCCTTGGGCGTCTACCCTGCGGTATCGCTCGCGAAGGCCCGGCAGCGACGCGACAAGGCTCGCGAGCTGCTTGCAGACAACGTCGATCCCGGCCTGGCGAAGCGCGCGGAGAAACTGTCCCGGGCGGTGGAAGCAGCCAATACCTTCGAGGCCTTGGCGCGGGAATTCCATGCGACCAAGGCCAGCAGTTGGAGCGCGTCCTATTCGGAGCGCTGGCTGCGCATCATGGACAAGGACCTGTTCCCCTACATCGGCAAGCTGCCCATCTCCTCGATCCAAGCCAGGGACCTTCTGCACGCGCTCAAGCGCATCGAGGGCCGGGGCGTGATCGAGACGGCCCACACCCTGCGCCAGTGCGCCGGACAGGTGTTCCGCTACGGTGTGCAGACAGGCCGGTGCGCGAGCAATCCGGCCCCGGACCTGCACGGCGCGCTCCGACCTGTGCTCACAAAGAGCATGGCCGCCGTTCTGGAGCCCCAGAAAGTGGGCGAATTGATGCGCGCCATCTACGGCTACAGCGGGCAACCGATCACCCGTGCCGCCCTCCTCCTGTCCGCCCTGCTCTTTCAGCGCCCGGGCAACATCCGTGCGATGGAATGGGCCTGGATCGACTTCGAAAAAGCGATGCTGACCATCCCGGCGCAGGACATGAAGCGCAGGCTCCATGAAAAGCTCAACGGCCGACCCCACTTTGTGCCGCTGGCGAAGCAGGCCCTGCAGACACTGGAGGAAATTGAGCCATTGACCGGACATGGCCGATACGTATTCCCCAGCATCCGCACGGGAGAACGCCCCATGAGCGAAAACACCGTGAACGCTGCATTGCGAAGGCTGGGGTACACCAACGACGAGATGACCGCCCACGGTTTTCGTGCAATGGCCCGCACGGTCATGGCGGAGCAATTGCACGGCATTTCGTCTGACGTCATCGAGGCACAGCTTGCCCATGGCAAGAGCGGGCCGCTGGGTACGGCCTACGACCGCGCGGAGTTCATGGACAAGCGCAAGGACATGATGCAGCGCTGGGCGGACTACCTGGGCCAACTTGCCGCAAGCGCGCAAATCCTGGCGCTCAAGGCAGCCTAGTTGCGCCTCGGCAAGGCGTTCATTTCTTACGAACGACGTCGAGGCTTCCGGAGCGATACGCCGATGCCTCGATGCAGGCGATTTGGGCGACTGCCCCCTTGACGCGCAACGCGCGGCACCGGATTGCGTCCGTACAGTCAACTCACTCGACGCGTGTGCGTGAGCGAGGCATCCGCGTAACCCTCCGGATCATCGATCCAGCGCTGAATCGCCGCACGCGGCCAACCACAAGCGCGGCCGCCCAGGTGCACGGGAGGGGGAAACTTTCCTCCAGCAATTCTTCGGTACACGGTGGTGCGACTCAGTGCGGTGATGCGTACCACATCGGCCATGCGAAAGAACGCGGGAACGCCGACAGTCTGTGGACCAAGTTCGCGACGGTTGACATGGTTTCCAACTTGCATGACAGATCCTTCATGGGTGCCGTGCTTTCAAGCAGCAATTGTTCGGGATGAAATGTCTCGCTTGAAGAGCCCGAATAGGGGCGGAACAGCGCCCGGGCCAGAACAAACAATGCCGTGCGCCGGGCTTGACAGTCGCAGTCCACCCAATGGCAGCCTCCTCCTCGAATTCGTCCTCCGCTGGGTTTACGTTTAGCGTGCGACGAAGTGCGACCTCAGACAACTATCACTTTTGACAGCCCTCCAGGCCTCCGAAAAATCATGGATGGTCTTGCGAAGACGTGACGGCGACGGCCCCCAACGAAGCGGACGTGGAACTGGTGAACTGTGTGGAACTGCCGCACGTACGGATCCGTGCGGGGGCGAGGAGTAATCGCCGTCCGTATCGCGATCGATTCAACAGTCTTGGAGGTTGAGTCGCTCGTCGCCGAGGTATGCGAAGGCCTTTGGGAATCGCATCTTCTCCGAATCTCGGGGAAGAATCGGGGAAGAATTGCGCTCTGGTTCTGATTGTCAGCCTATCTTCGGCAGCCCAAATCCGAACCCGAACATGGACCCGCTCTTCTTGGCCATCGCCGGCTCGGGTTCATCCTTTCACGGCCCGACATCGAGATCCTCGACCATCTTCTGTAGCTCGAGCAGGCCGGCAGCCATCGCTGCCTTGTAGGTCTTCATGGATCGCGACTGCTGGTTGCGGACGTGCCAGCCCTCGCCTTCGAGTTTGACCAGGCGCCAGCGGAAGGCACCCTCTTCCTCTTCGATCACGGTGACGGCAATCCTGCGGAGTGGCTGCATGGCCCGATAGTCATCCCGATCCTGACCGCGGCCTGTCGGACGAGCCGCCCACCTGTCGCACGGACAAAAAAACGCCCAGCACGCGGCTGGGCGGAATCCTTGACCATGTCGCCACATCAAGGGCCCCACAACCAAGATTCGGGGCAACTGCAAATTCGGGTTTGAGCAACGGCTCGAGATGTCAGAGGTGGCCGACTTCCAGGCCGGCAGCCAGTCGGCCGGGCGGCTCAGTGATCGGTTTCAGCCACTCCACAGCCGCCTTGTCGGGCGGCATTCGTCGCAGCCGTTCGTCGCGCCACAAATCGCGCGCGACATCCTCCAACTCAAGCGGGTCGACGGTGTGCCACTGTTGCTGCAACCGGTGCGCGCAGGCGGCAATCCAGAGGGTGGCAGGCATTGTTTCCATGGTTTGCATTCTACCAAAAGAACTGTATATTTAACCAGTAGTTTTGAAGGCCACGAATGCCACGGAGGGCCCCATGAAAGAGGTCCAGTACTTCTTTTTTTTCCAGCCCGCCCCGGCCGGCACTCGAAAGAAGCCGAGCCTTACACGCTGGAAATTGAGCATGGAAGACGCGATGCAGAACCACCCGACTTGGTGGCCCGACCTGGCCAGCCGCGAGGTCCGGCGGATTCCCGAAACCAGCGAGGAGCTGGCAGAGCGTTCCAAGTGGATCGAGGGCTATGGCGCGCGACAGAAGACCGAAGCGGAGCTCGACTTTGAGACCCGCACATGCGGCAAAGGAAATGAACCATGAATCAAGCTGAGCTTTTCTACCCAGAGGCGCCTGCGCCGGCGCGCCCGGCCATCGTTCCTCGGGTTGCGCCAACCCCCGACGCTCGGCCCCAGGTAGAAGGCCCGGAAGCTGAATCGCGGTGCGCGTACACCGTGCGGCTCACCGACTATCCGTATCCCTCGGCCGACGCCGTCAAGGTGTCGGAGCAGCGTTTTAGACGGGAGCTCGACCGGCAGTTGGGCGATGACGTGGCGCGGTCGCTCCGTGCGTACCGGAACGTGACCGAGTCCAGTGAAGGGGACCTCACGAAGGAAGAAGTCGCGCTCGCCTCGCGCTGGGCGAAGGCCTATGAGGCAGCCAGGACCGCTGGCTTCCGCGACTTGGGCGACACCGACGAGGCGCACTTCGAGGTTCGCCCGATCTGAGATCCTGTTCATGCCGTCCTCCTAGTGGTTGATGGTGCAGGTGCCGGTGGCGATGCCGCCGCGTCCGTTGTTCTCGACGAAGCGCAGCGACCTGAAGATCTGCAGGTCAAACTGCGAGCGGAAGACGTAGAACTTCTTGAAGTCGTTGAAGGTGTCGTGCGCAATATGGTCGACCGGATAGCGGTCGCAGGTGACCTTGCCGACGCTCGGTTCGAACGAGCAGCGTGACATGACGGCGCCGTTGCCGGCGTTGCCCTCATTGATTTCGGCGGTGGGTTTCAGGCGTTCCAGCTCGGCCGGTGGTGAACGGCGGTCTTCGCTGAAGCGGTGCTCGACGGTGCAGTGGTAGCTCGCGGCAAAGGCCGGGTTGGCAAACAGCACCAACGCCAGCAGCGCCGACGTGAAGAAGACAAAGTTCATGCGATCGCCAGCGCCGTAGCGCAGGATGTCTTGGGCATTCGCGGCGGCCATCCATCCTCCTCTGTCAATCGCATCTTCCCAAAATCTCAGGGAAGCTCCCGCGACGTTCATCCGGGAAACTGCACCACCGGGCCGCCAGGCTTGGTACCCGGCGGAACAAAGGCGGGTGCCGGGTCGCCGCCGCGGCCGAGCGAGCGGGTGTAGGCGTAGATGGCCTTCAAGTCCGCGTCGGTCATGGGGCGCACGTTGAACCATGGCATGGGCGGACGGGGGGTCATGGTGCGCGCATGCTTCACCCACTGCTGCTGGCTCATGTCGGCCATGAACAAGCGCAGGTTGACCGGGTATGTGGTACCCCACGGGCCGGACCATCCCAAGGCGTCGCCAGTCAACCACAGCTTCTCGTCCACCTCGCCGTTCTTTGCGGCGTAACCAGGCGTGTGGCAATCGTTGCAGCCCGCGATCATCACCAGGTAGCGGCCGCGCTGGATCTCGCCCTTGTTCGCCTTCTGGCCGCTGCCCGTTTGCGCCCCTGCCAAGGCCGAGGACAGGAGGATGGTCAACACGGCGGTGGAGCGCGCGATGCGGCGAATCAGGTGAGCCGTTGGAGCGGCATGTGGACTCATGCGATTCTTCATGGCTGGCTCCCCAGTCTGGCGTTCATTCATGTCGAAGTAGACATGGCACCACGGTAGCGATCGGTTCTGAGCCGCGCATGGGCGCTTTGACCTGTTTCTGCCTGGTAGTTTTGTCACGGGCACCCGGCGGCGAACAACGAATGGGGGAACACCTGGCCGCCCGGTAACGCCAAGGCCTATGCCAAATGTGGAATCGATAGGCTGCATCGACTGAGGTATCTTCCGAACCCGACCGGTGCGCTGATGATGGTGCCCGTGTCGCCCATTCCATCTTCCGGTCGGGAGTCGCAACGTGGCGCATGCGCTTTTCAAGCAGATCCTGGCGACGCCGCTGCCAATGCGGTTCCACAGTCCATCCGAAATAGATCGGCTCAAGGACCTGCGAGATGCGGGGTACGTCAAGGTGGCGTTCTCGCCGCCGCAAGGCGCGACGCCACCCTGCGCCACGGTGCTCGAGGTCACGAATCTGGGACGCGCTGCAGCGCGCTACTTCGGATCGACCTACGGGCCGCATCCTGATCTGCCTTCGCTCGCCTTCGTGCTTCCTTCCCGGCACAATCCGGCCGGTTGATCTTCCGACCCGATGTTGGCCGCGCTCGCCTACGGCACCGGCTCCAGAAACTCGAAGCCCATGGTCCGCGCGTGATAGTGCAGCCCGCCGTCCTGCACGATCAGGAAGCGTGCGCTCATCTTGCCCGCGTTGTGATGCGAATGCGGCGCGCCCGGCGGCGTGACGAGCGTCGCCCAGGGCTCCCATGGACAGCGCGCTCCGGCGATGATCGAATGGCATGCCTCACCCCGGACCACCAGCGTGACGGCCGCGGAATTGTGGCGGTGCGATCGCTGGTGCGTACGCGGCTCCAGGGTGTTGAAGCTCAAGGTCAGCGTGGGCGTCAGGTTGCGCGCTGCCTGTTGCCGGTCAGACGAAAAAATCAGCGCACGGCCCGAAGTCGTGTCGCTCGTGGCCATGGAAAAGATCAGTGCGAACTGCCGCTCGATCTCGTCGGCGGGATAGTGCACCGCATCGACGGGCGCGTTCGCAGCCGCCGGCGGCTGCGATCCGTCGAAGGCCAGCTGCGGCTCGTTGCCCACAGTCCACAACAGAGCGCCCGCGGAGCCGGCGGTGAGGCGGTAGTCCCATGCCGCGGGCAGCAGGAAGACGTCGCCCGTGCCGAATGCGAAGCTTTGCGCCGATCCGCCGAGCTCGCCGCCCCCTGCAATCACGTACCAGACCGAGCCGGTGCCGCGCACGTCGAGCGGCAGTGCGTCGCCGGGCGCAACGCGCAGGTAGCGCGCGAGCATGAGTGGCGTGGTGGCAGCAAATCCGCAGCCCAGCGCATCGGACTGGTCGCAATCGAACACGCCGAACGCGTCTTCGCGCGGTGGCACGAAAAGCCGCGCGGGAACCTCGGGCAGCTTCACGTTGAACGCGTTGCCGGAGTTGAAGAACCGCGCGCGGGCCTGCGCCGCGTTCGCGGGCGCTGCGGGCCGCTGCGCCGGCAGGTCTGCCATGTCGGCGATCGGCGAGTTCGTTTTCAAGCGCTACCCTCCCGGCCCGCACAGGACAGCAACACGTGCAACAGCACGTTCGCACCGGCCGCCACATGCGCCGGCTCGGCCCACTCGTGCTCCGCATGGCTCACGCCGCCGCGGCATGGAATGAAGATCATCGCGCTCGGGCACAGCGCCGCCATGTGGCGCGCGTCATGGCCCGCGGCGGAAAGAATGGGCATGTGAGGCTCTGCCAGCTGCTGCGCCGCGGCGGCAACGGCCGCCTGCAGCGCTGGATCGAAAGCATTGGACGGCGCATCGACCAGCCGAGTCGCGGTGGCCTTGCAAGGCGCGGCATGCATGCCGCACAGCGCAACCAGCCGCTGGCCCAGGAAGTCGAGCACCTCGTTGTCGGGATGGCGCAGATCGATGCGCAGCGTGACGCGCTCGGGCACCACCGAGGGCGCATTCGGCTCGACCTGGAGCCGGCCGATGGTGAACTTCACCGCACCGTCATGGCCGCCGATCTCGCCGTACAGCGCTGCCGCGATGCGCGCGAAGGCGGCGAGCGCGTCGCGCCGGCCGGCCATGGCGAGCGTGCCCGCATGGCCTCGCTCGCCATCGATCACGACGTCGAATGTCTTCTTGCCCTGGATGCCGGTGACGACACCGATCACTCGGCCCTCCGCCTCGAGCACCGGGCCCTGCTCGATGTGCGCTTCCACGTAGGCCTTCAATGGAAAGCCGAGCGGCCTGCGCCGCAGCGACGGGAACGCGGCATGCAAGGCATCGAGTGCCTCGGCCACCGAGACGCCATCGGCATCGCGCGCCGCGCGCACGGCCTCGAGGGTGCGGACGCCAGCGAAAGCTTCGGAGCCCATCATGCCGGGCGCGAAGCGCGAGCCCTCTTCGTTCATCCACGCCACGCAGACGATGTCCATCGCCGGGCGCACGCCCCGCTCCGCGAGCACGGTCAGAACCTCGAGCGCCGCGAGTACGCCGTACACGCCGTCGAAGCGGCCGCCGCCGGGCTGGCTGTCGAGATGGCTGCCCGCAAGCACCGGCGGCGCCTCGCGATCGAGGCCGGGCAGCGCGATGAAGAGATTGCCTGCCGCATCGGTCGCGGGTTCCAGTCCCGCCGCCCTGGCCCAGCCGATCATCACGTGCCAGGACTCGATCTCTTCCGCGCTGAGCGCCTGCCGATCGACGCCGCCTCCGGCGGTGGCGCCACAGCGCGCGAGCGCCATGAGCCGGTGCCAGAGACGGTCGGCATTGACGCGGCACGCAGCCGGCGCCCGGTCCAAGGCTGCCTGCGCCATCAGTCCGTCTTCATGATCTGGCCGGGCAGCGCGCGCGGATCGCGCGGCTTCCACTGGCCGGCCTCGACCTGCGCGAAGAACTCCGCCAGCAAGGCATTGAACGCGGCCGGCTCTTCCAGGTTGAGCGTGTGGCCGGTCTTCGGCATCACGGCCAGGCCGCAGGCCGGAATGGTCTTCTTGAGGAAGATGCCGGGCTGCAGGCAATGATCGTCCTCGTCGCCGACCACCACCAGCGAAGGCGCGCCCATCGCGCGCAGTTCGGCCTCCAGGTCGTAGATCGACGGACGCCGCGCCTGCACGCCGCGCATGGTGTTGGCCGCGCCGACCGCGTCGTGCTGGCCGAGCCAGGTCGCAAACTCCTGCCAGCCGCGCGGGTCCTTGTTCTGGAACTGCACGCGGCTCGCGCCCAGGGAATAGGTGCGTGCGAAACGCTCGGCGCCCTGCACTTCGAACTGCCGCGCCACCTCGAGCGAGACGCCGCGGAAATATTCCTCGTGCTCCTTCTCGGCGCCGTAGCCCGCGCCGGCAATCACCAGCGAAGCCGCGCGCTCGGCGTGGCGCAGGCCGAAGTGCAGCGTCGCGAAGCCGCCCATCGAAAGGCCGACGACGTGGGCGCGCGGCAGTTGCAGTGCGTCCATCACGGCGGCGATGTCATCCGCGGCAATGGCCTGCGAGTAGCGTTCCATGTCCTTCGGCACGTCCGATGGCGGATAGCCGCGCGCGCCGAAGGTCACGCACTGGTGGCGGCGCGAGAAGTAGCGCACCTGCGGCTCCCAGCTGCGATGGTCGCCGCCGAACTCGTGCACGAACACGATGGGCGTGCCGCTGCCGGCAGTTTCGTAGTACAGGCGGACGCCGTCCGTGGTGGTGGCGAAGCTCATGGCTGATCCTCAGAAAAGCGCCGCGGTGGCGGGCAGGCTGCGCGCACGCTCGACGGCTTGCGGCAGCACGTCGCACAGGGCCTGCGCCCAGGCCTTGGGCACGGTGGTCGAGATCTTCACGAAGCGATGGCCGAAGCGCGGCGTGTGGTACGTGCCTTGGCGCACCATGATGTCGTGCTCGCCCAGCGCGGTCACCAGCGCCTCGGGCGTCACGCCTGCGCCGCTGCACTCGACCACGATGAAGTTGGCCTGCGACGGAAACACCGGCACCTCGAAGCCCGGCAGTTTCGCAAAGGCGTCGACGATCATCCGCTGGTTCTCGCGCTGCTGCGCAATGACGTCGGCCATCCACTCGTCCTTCACGGCAAGGCCCGCAATGGCCGCGCGCTGCGCGAGCACGCTGGCGCCGAGCGGCGCCTGCGAGTGCGGCAGGATGTGCGCGAGCATTTCGGGCGAGGCGACCAGCGCGCCCAGCCGCAGTCCGGCCAGGCCCAGCCACTTCGAGAAGCTCACGATGGTCACCGTGCCTTCGGGATAGAAGCGCGAAGCCAGCGTGTGGCTGTCGGCGAAATCGCGGTAGGTACAGTCGTGGATCAGCACGGCGCCGATTTCTCGCGCGCGCATTGCAAACGCACGAATTTCGTCTTCGGTGTAGGTGGTGCCGAGCGGGTTGTTGGGGTCCACCAGGTAAATGACCGCGGTGTTCCGGTCGGTGGAAGCCGCAAGTGCCTCGGCCGAGAGCCTGAAGCCGTATTCCGGCCCGTAGATCGGAATCTCGGTCACCACCGAACCGGCCTTGGCCGCAAACTGCAGTGGCCATTTCCAGCCGGGGTCGGTGGTGACGAAGCCCTTGCCTTCCTTGCAAAAGGCGCGGCACGCCAGCGCCAGCGCGGACACCGCGCCGTCGGTCACCACCGCCGACTGGTCCGGCACGCCCAGGTCGGCCGCGATGGCCGCGCGCAGGGCTTCCATGCCCAGCGGCGGCGCATAGGCGTGAAAGCTCTCGTCGTCGATGGCGTCGTGCAGCGCCTTGCGGACGGCGGGATGCAGCGGAAAGTGGTTGGTGTTCTGGCCCAGCCACATCAGGTCCGGGTTGGTGAACAGGCGGTCGAAATACCGGTTGCGGGCTTCGGCATCGCTCGTTGCGGCCGGCGCGGCAGCCGCAGGGTTCAGCACCGCATTCATGCCGCGAGCCTCCGGGCCTGCTCGGCCTCGATCACCTTCTTGCTGGTCTTGATGATCGAGCCGCGCGCCGCAATACCGCCATCGATGGTCACCACCGTGCCGGTGATGTAGCCCGCGCGTGGCGAGGCCAGGAACACCATCAGTTCCGCGACCTCCTCGGGCGTGGCCGGGCGGCCGCCGGGGTAGTTGTCGAACAGCTCTTCCCAACGGCCTTCGTCTCCGTGGGTGTCGAACGCGCGGCGCTTCATGAGCTTGACCATGCGGTCGGTCGCCACCGGGCCGGGATTCACGCCCACCACGCGGATGCCGTCGTCCAGGCTCACGCCGCCGAGCGCGCGCGTGAAAGCCATGACGGCCGCATTGCCGGTGGAGCCGGCGATGTAGTTGGCGTCCCAGTTCTCGCCGGAGTTGCCGATGTCGTTGACGATGACGCCGCCGCCCGCGGCCTTCATGCGTGCGTAGTAGATCTGGCTCAGCTCCATGTAGCCCAGCACCTTGAGCTGGAAGCCGCGCCGCACGGCCGCGAAGTCGAGCGACTCGATCGGACCCGAAGGAATGTCGCCTGCGTTGTTCACGAGAATGTCGACGTGGCCTGCCACCTCGGCGAGCTGGTTCATGGAGCCGGCCGCGGCCAGGTCCATCGGATGGACCCTCACGTTGATCGGATGGATCTTCTCGATCTCTTCCTTCGCGGCAGCGAGCGCGACGCCGTCGCGCGCCGCCAGGTGCAGGTGGCAGCCTTCGGCGGCGAATGCGTGCGCGGCTGCAAGGCCAATGCCCTTGGAGGCGCCGGTGATGAGAACGGTCTTGCCTTCGAGTTCGAGTTTCATGGATTCGGGTCCTGGGATGCGATCGGAGAAATGAGTTGGGAGGTAGGTCAGCTTGCGCCGGCGTCCTGCTCGGACAGCGCAGCAATCAGGTCGACGATGTCGTCCTCGAGCAGGCTCACGTGGTCGATGGCGGCGTTGAATGCAGCCTTCGGATCGTTGC
Organism: Variovorax paradoxus; assembly: GCF_018614875.1. Classification (GTDB taxonomy): domain Bacteria; phylum Pseudomonadota; class Gammaproteobacteria; order Burkholderiales; family Burkholderiaceae_C; genus Variovorax; species Variovorax paradoxus_I. The sequence continues at coordinate 305,175 of NZ_JAGGNW010000011.1, forward strand.
GATGGATGGCGTCGAGAATGGCGCCGTGCTCGCCGATGGTGGCCGTCATGCGGCCGGGCTGGAAAGTCACGTAGCGCCGGTACACACGCACGCGCTTTCTGAGCGCGCGCGTCTGCTCGGCCAGGTAGTGGGTGTTGGAAGCCTCGTACAGCGCGTCGTGAAAATTTTGGTTCACGTCGTAGAAGCGCGAGTGGTCGCCCGACGCAAGAATGCTCGTGAGCTCGTCGTGCAGCGCGCCCATGCGCGCCTTCTGCGCCTCGGTGGCGCGGCGCGCCGCGAACTTGGCGCACAGGCCTTCCATCACCGCCATCATCTGGAACATCTCGATCAGCATCGGCAGCGAGATGCGCGCCACGCACACACCGCCCTGGCGGCTGCGCAGGTCCACCAGGCCGGTGGCGGCCAGCGCCTTGAGCGCCTCGCGCACCGGCGTGCGCGACACCTTGAAGCGCTCCGACAGCTCGGCCTCGTCGAGCCGGGTTCCGGGCTTGAGAACGCCGCTCACGATCAGGTCTTCGAGCGTGTCCTTGAGCTCGTCGGACAGCGTGGCGCCGCCCTTCACGCGCAGCCGGTCGCGGCCGCGCAGCACCGCGGGCTGGGCGGTATCGGATTCGTCGGGTTCCATGCTCATGTCTTCTTTCTTGTGGTTGTCGGGAAATGATGCCGCCGGACCGGTTGCCATCGCCGGCTCAAAAGGGACGGTCGCCAGCCACGGTGGTGCGGTGCATCACGCGGCGGTAGGCCGCGTCGTCGTAAGGCGTGGCGCGGTGCATGGTGCAGCGGTTGTCCCAGATCAGCAGGTCGCCGGCGAGCCACTGGTGGCGATAGCTGAACTCGGGCGAGATGGCATGGGCATTGAGCTCGGCCAGCAGCGCGGCGCTTTCCTGCGGCGACAAGCCATCGATCTGCTTCACGACGTCCTCGCCCACGTAGAGCGACAGGCGGCCCGTCTCGGGATGCGTTCGCACCAGCGGATGCACCACGTCGGGCGTGGCGGCAAGCTGCTCGGGAGTGAGCGGATTGCGGTCGGCAAAGGCCTTGCCGTAGTAGTTGGCATAGCTGTGCGTGGCCGTCAGATGGCGGATGCGCGCCTTCATGCCGTCGTCCAGCGCGTCGTAGGCCGCGTGCATCGAGGCGAAAAACGTGTCGCCCTCCACGGGCGGCACTTCGAGCGCGTAGAGCAGCGCGCCCATCGAGGGCTCGGCCTTGTACGAGAGGTCCGAATGCCAGTTCCAGCCCTCCTTGTGGTTGCCGATGGGCTTGCCGTTCTCCGACACGTTGGACAGCACGTACACCTCGGGGTGCTCCTTCTTCAGGAACTGGGTGAGCACATGCCCAAGCAGCGGGCCGAAGCGGCGCGAGAACGCGACGTGCTGCGATTCGTTGATGCGCTGGCCGCGGAACAGCAGCAGCGAGCGCTGGTTGAGCGTGTCGCGCAGCAGCGCAAAGTCGGTATCGCTCACCGGCTCGCGCAGGTCGATGCCCTTCACTTCGGTGCCGATGAAAGAGCTGAGATTCTCGAGTTGCATGGTAGGAAACGTGTTCGCAGGATTGAGGGGAAGGCACAGGCCTCAGAGGCTGTAGTCGGGCTGAGTGCGCTCCAGCATGCGCAGGAACGCAGGCCATTCGCGCGTGCCGGGCGGCAGGATGTCGCCGGCAAATTCAGTGAACTGGCGTGCGGCCAGCGCGCTCACTTCGGGCTGCGGAAGCACCAGCGCTTCGCCGGGCGCGAGCCCACACTGGGCAAGCAATTGCACCTTGGCGGCCTTCTCGAAGTAGTACATGAGGATGAAGGCTTCGGGGATCGTGCGGCCCACCGTCAGGATGCCGTGGTTGCGCAGCACCAGCGTGTTGTGCGGGCCCAGGTCGCGCACCAGCCGCTCGCGTTCCCCCGTCTCCAGCGCCACGCCTTCGTAGTCGTGGAATGCCGTGTGGCCCTGGTAGCGCATCGCGAACTGGCTCAGCGGCGCCAGGCCGTTGGGCATGGCCGCGATCGCGGTGCCTGCGTCGGAGTGGGTGTGCAGAACGCACAGTGCGTCGGGCCGTCCCGCGTGAATGGCGCTGTGGATCACGAAGCCGGCCTGGTTGACCTCTGCATCGGTGTCGTCCACCTTGTTGCCGTCGAGATCGATCTTCACCAATGATGAAGCGGTCACTTCCGGGAACAGCAGTCCGTAGGGGTTGATGAGAAAGTGGTGCTCCGGCCCCGGCACGCGTGCCGAGATGTGGTTGTAGATGAGATCGTCCATGCCGAAGTGCGCGACCAGCCGGTAGCAGGCCGCGAGCTGCACGCGCAGTGCGGCTTCGGTCTCGGGATATGCAGCGGCATTCGTCTTCATCATCAGCGCCACCACACCAGTTTTTGATCGATCCAGACGAGCACGCCGTAGAAGACCATGCTCGCCACCGAAGCAACCAGCACCGCCGACCACACGCTCAGCAGGTCGACCTGTTGGGTCGATTCATAGATCATTCGCCCGAGCCCCGCGTAAGCGCCGAGCATCTCGCCGACGATGGCCACGATCATGCTGCGCGGCACGCCGATGCGCAGCGCCGTGACCACCGAAGGCATTGCCACCGGCAGGCGCAGGCGCCACACGATCTTGAGCGGCCCCGCGCCAAAGCTGCGCATCAGGTTCACGGCGGCCAGGTCGGCCTGCTTGAGTCCGTGCAGCGCATTGACCAGCATCGTGAAGCCGACAGCCAGCGCCACCAGTGCGATCTTCGATGCGGCGCCAAGGCCGAACCAGATCAGGAACAGCGGCGCATAGGCCACGGTCGGCACTGCGTTCACGGCCACGGCCAGCGGCATCACGACGCGCTCGAGCGGCGGCGCGAGCAGCAGCACCACCGCCACCAGCAGGCCGAGTATGCTGCCCAGCGCATAGCCTCCAAGCGCCTCGCCGAGCGTGGCCAGCAACGCCGCCATGAGACGGCCGGTGTCGGTGAAGGCATGCTGCACGATCGCGCCCAGGCTCGGCAGCACGAAGGGCGGAATCCTGAAAAGCAGGATCGCGCCTTCCCACACCGCGAGCAGCACGATGACGCTCAGCACCACCGGCACCACGGGCGATGCGCTCAGCTTTCGCTTCGCCACCATACGAGCCTCCTTTCCACGAAGGTGAGCAGCCCGTAGAGCAGCGCACCCATCAGCCCGCAGGCGAACATCACGACCCACAGGCGCAGCACCAGGTCGGCGTTCATCGCCTCCATCAGCATCACGCCCAGGCCCACGGTCTCGCCGAACCACTCGCCCACCACCGAGCCGATCAGGCTCAGGCCGATGGCCACGCGCAGGCCCACCATGATCTGCGGCAGTGCCGAGGGCACGGCCAGCTTGAAGAACATGACGAGGCGACCGGCGCCGAAGCTCTTCATCAGCGCGATGCGCTGCGGGTCGCACGACTTGAGGCCGCGCAAGGTGTTCACCGTCACCGGGAAGAAGGTGAGGAAGAACGCGGTCATCACCTTCGCGAGCAGCGAGTTGCCGAACCAGATGACGATCAACGCTCCGAAGGCCACCACCGGCACGGTCTGCGAGACCACGAACAGCGGAAACACCGAACGCTCCATCCAGCGCGAGTAGGTGAACACGGTGCCACAGAGGCAGCCGAACACCGCGCCCATCGCGAAGCCCAGCACAGTCTCCAGCAGCGTGCGGCCGAAGCCGCGAATGAGCTGCGGCCACACCGACCACGCATCCTGCGCGATGGCACTCAGCGCAGGGAGATAGCGAGGCGACGGCGCGAAAGCATGCACCGCAATCTCCCACACGATGGCGAGCCCGGCGAAGGCCAGCACGGGCGAGCGCAGCACGCGTTGCATCGGCAAGCTCACGAGGCGCGCTCCTCCTGGGCAAAGGTCTTGCGGCTTTCCTCTTCGATCTCCGCGAGCAGGCGCTGCTTGAGGCCGATGAACTCGGGCGACAGCACGATCGACGGATCGCGCGGGCGCGGCAGGTTGACCACCGTCTCGCTCTTCACCCTGCCGGGCCGCGCCGTCATCACCAGCACCTTGTCGCCGAGCACGATGGCTTCGTCGATGTCGTGCGTGATGAAGAGCACCGTGCGGCGGTGGCGCGCCCAGATCTCGAGCAGCCAGTGCTGCATGCGGCTGCGCGTGAGCGCGTCCAGCGCGCCGAAGGGCTCGTCGAGCAGCAGCAGATCGCGCTCGAACAGGAAGGTGCGCATCAGTGCCACGCGCTGGCGCATGCCGCCCGAGAGCTGGTGCGGGTAGTGGTCGGCAAAACCGGTGAGGCCGAACTCCGGCAGCATGGCGCGCGCACGCTCTCGTGCCTCCTTGCGCGGCACGCCCTCCACTTCGAGCGCGAGGATGGCGTTGTCCAGCACGGTGCGCCACGGAAACAGCAGGTCGCGCTGCGGCATGAACGACACCTTGCCCAGCAGTTGGCCGTCGCGCTGCGGCGCGCCGCCGAACAGCAGCGAGCCGTCGTCATCGGGCGGCAGCAGCCCCGCAATCATGTTGAAGAGCGTCGACTTGCCGCAACCCGAAGGGCCCACGAGCGTGACGAACTCGCTCTTGGCGATCCGCAGGTCGACGCCGGACACCGCCACCGTCTGCGCCTGCCCGTCGCCGAAGCGCTTCCACACGTTGACGAGCTCGAGCATCGGCGGTGTGGCCGTGCCCGCAGCGGCGGGCGGCATCACTTCGTGAGGCATGAACTTCATGATGGCGAGGCGGCTCAGAACTTCTTGTCGGTGGCCGGCACCTGCGTCCAGAAGCTCGGGTCGTAGGCCTTCGACAGGTCGGCCGGCGCCTTCAGTGCCTTGTAGCCCACCAGCTGGGTCTGCATCTTCTCGACCGTCGGCAGGTCGATGGCGAGGATGCCGTCGGTCGTGCCCTTGCCGGCCTTCACGAGCTTCTCGAATTCGTCGAGCATCGCTTCCTGGTGCGCGCGGTTCAGGCTCGGCGATGCGGCCATGACGATGTCGATGGCTTCCTTCTTGTTCTGCAGCGCGTACTTCCAGCCCTTGATGGTCGCGTTCATGAAGGCCTGCACCTGCTGCGGCTTTTCGTTGCGGTATTTCTCGGACACGAGCACCGTGTCCTGCTGCACGATCACGCCGTAGTCGTCGGGCTTGATGAGCGTGAGCTTGTCGCCCAGGCCCTGCGCCTTGAGCGTGTTGAGTTCGTTGTAGTAGGTGGCGGCGGCCACGTCGAACTGCTTCTCGACGAAGGGCGCCATCGAGCCCGACTGCGGCACGATGGTCAGGTCGCCCTGCTTCACGCCGGCCGAAGCGAGCATCGAATAGAGCGTGTACTGCGTGCCGGTGAACCACGTGGCCACCTTCTTGCCCGCGAAGTCCTTCACCTGGGTGATGCCCGAATCCTTGTAGGTGACATAGGTGAAGGGCGTGGTCTGTACGGTGACGCCGATGCACACCAGCGGCAGGCCCTTCTCGCGCGCCAGCAGCACCGTCTCCGTGCCGCCGGCCAGGCCGAAGGTGTCGTTGCCGGAGGCGACGAGGGTCTCGACATTGAGGTTGGGGCCGCCGGGGTTGATCGTCAGATCGAGGCCGCCCTGGTCGTAGAAGCCCTTGGCCTTGGCCACGTAGAAGCCGGCGAACTGCGCCTGCGCCAGCCATTTGAGGCGCAGCGACACCTTCTCCGCAGCGGATGCGGGCAGGCTCGCAAGAAGCGCCATCGACGCCGCGGCGAGAGTCAGGAAACGCAAGGACTTGAAAGACATTTGGAAGGCCTCATGGATACAAAAACTCTCTAAGCAGTATCCATGCCACTAGTTTTTGGGCGGTTTTTCGGCTTTTGCAGCGATGAATTGGCCCAGAACATGCACTCCCGCATGGCACCTGCCCCAACTTGAATCCTCCATGAACCGAATCCATGCGCTCACTGACTGATCTCTCCGCCCGCGAGGCCGCCGAGCAGATGGCGCGGGGCGACCTGGGCGCCGCCGACTATGTGGATGCGCTGTTGCAGCGCAGTGCCGCCGCCGCCCCTCTCGGCGGCATGCTGCACCAGGATGCGCATCGCCTTCGCGGCGAAGCCCTGGCGCTCGACGCGGCACCCCGACCCGCCGCGGGCACGCGTCCCCTGCATGGCGTGCCGCTCGCGTTCAAGGACAACATCGACGTGCTCGGCCTTCCCACCACCGCCGGCAGCCCGTGGATGGCGGACCACCGTCCGCGCCGCGCGGCGGGCGTGACGCAGCGGCTCCTGGCCGCCGGTGCACTGGTGTTCGGCAAGACAAACCTGCACGAGTGGTCGCAAGGCGTCACCGGCCACAACCACGCTTTCGGCCCGTCGCGCAACCCTTTCGATCCATCGCGCATTTCCGGCGGCTCCAGCGGGGGCAACGCAACATTGCTTGGCATGCGCGCCGTTCCCGCGGCCATCGGCACGGACACGGGCGGCTCCGTCCGGGTGCCCGCCGCCCTGTGCGGCCTGGTGGGTTTCAGGCCCACCACCGGCCGCTGGCCTGGAGATGGACTGGTGCCTATCTCGCCCACTTTCGACACCGCAGGCGTCATGGCGCGCAACGTGGACGATTGCGTGCTGATCGACCATGCGGTCGCCGATGGCCCCCTCCGGCTGGCGCCAGCGCCGCTCGCGGGCGTGCGCCTGGGCGTGCCGCAGCGCTATTTCTGGGAAGAGATCGATCCGCCGGTGGCCGCATTGGCACAAGGCGCGCTCGACCGGCTGCGCGGCGCCGGCGCGGTGCTGGTGCCTTGCGACTTGGGCGAGGCCGGGGCGCTGTTCCAGGAGGGCTCGATGTCGATCTCTCTCTACGAGATCCTGCCTGCGCTGAAGGCCTACTTCGCGCGCCACGCGCGCCCCTTCGATGCCCGCGCACTCGCCGATGCCGTCGTGAGCCCCGATGTGCGGCCGCTGTTCGAGCGCCTGTTCGGACCGGGCGCGATCAGCACGCCAAGTTACCGCCACGCACTCGGCGTCCTGCGCCCGCGCATGCAGGAAGCGTATAGGCGCTGCTTCGCACAGAACGCCATCGCGGCGCTGGTGTTCCCCACCAGCCCGCTCTGCGCAGCACGCATCGGCGAAGACGTGGAGGTCATGCTGTGCGGCCGGCAGGTATCGGCCTTCTCCGCCTACATCCGCAACACGGGTCCGGCCGGCATGGCGGGACTACCCGCGCTGAGCCTGCCGATGGGCCTCGCGCACGGCGGCCTGCCCGCGGGAATGGAACTGACAGGCCCGGCCGGATCGGACAGCGCGCTGCTCGCGCTGGCGCTCGGCATCGAAGCTGTTCTTCCGCCCGCGCCGGTAGCGCCCGCCATCGCCTGAAGGCTTACATCGCTTCGCGCGAGCGGCCGTCGCGGCATGCCACTGCTCTCTGCAAATGCTGCAATATGCACATCATGGACACTCGGCCGAGCTTTCCCTCCTGGTGGCGCGCCGGCGCGCTCGCCTATACCGCCGCAGGCGTTGTGTGCGTGGTTTCCAGCGCGGCGTTTCCCCAAAGCGAGATGGCCATGCTGGCGGCGATCGCGGGGGCGTTGCCGTGGTCGCTGGCCTTGTTGACGCTCGACCTGGCGCCGGGCGTGGCGCAGACCGCGCTCCTCCTGCTTGCCGGAAGCTGGACGGTCAACGCCGGGCTGCTCTGGTGGCGGGCGCTGCGGCACGCCACGCATCGGCGGCCAGCGCAGGACGGCTGACGAAGGATTGCCGAAGGCCGTTCGGTGCGATCATTTCGCCATTCGTTCATCGCGCGCGATGCGCGCGCCCCGCATTCCGACCTCGAAGGTTCTTCCATGCTTCCCGACACGCAAGTCAACAAACCGCTGATCGGCATCGCCGGCGGCCGCCACTCGCTCGATACGCCAGCGCTCCTGCTCGACCTTGGCGCCATGACGCGCAACATCGAGCGCATGGCCGCCTTTGCCAAGGCGCACGGCGTCGGCCTGCGGCCGCACGTCAAGACGCACAAGTCGGTGGAGATCGCCCGCCGCCAGGTGGCCGCGGGCGCCATCGGCGTGAGCTGCGTCACGCTGGGCGAGGCCGAGGTCATGGTCAAGGCCGGCATTCCGGACGTACTGATCACCTCGCCGGCAGTCACCCCGAGCAAGATCGCACGCGTGGTCAAGCTTGCCAGGCTCGCCGGTCCCGGCGGATTGATGGTGGTGGTGGACGACCCGCGCAATGCCGCGGACCTTGCCGCCGCCACGCTCGGCCTGCCGCATCCGCTCGAGGTGCTGGTCGACTACGGCGCCGGCTACAACCGCACGGGCGCGGCCAGTGCGGCGCAAGTGCTCGAACTCGCGCGCCACATCGCGGCCGACCCGCGGCTGAAGCTGCGCGGGCTGCAGGCCTATGCCGGCAATCTGCAGCACATCGCCGATCGGGAACAGCGCACTGCCGCCGCGGCCAGCCTGCGCGAAACCATCGCGCGCATCGTCGCGGAGGCCAGGCGCAGCGGGATTCATTTCGACATCGTCTCCGGCGCGGGCACCGGCACCCATGATCTCGACGCGCAACGGGACGCTTTCACCGAGCTGCAGGCGGGTTCCTATGTGTTCATGGACGCGGAATATGCGCAGGTGCTGGAGGAGCCGGGGCAGCCATCGCCCTTCGAGGTGTCCCTGTTCGTGCAGACGGCGGTGGTGAGCACCCATGCGGCGGAGTGGGTCACGGTCGACGGCGGCACCAAGTGCTTTGCAACCGACAGCGGCGTGCCGCTGGTGGCGCGCGGCGCCGATCCGGCGAGCCGCTACGCCTTCTTCGGCGACGAGCACGGCAAGCTGCTGTTCGCCGGGCAGCGGCCCGCGCTCGGCGACCGGGTGGAGTTCATCACGCCGCATTGCGACCCGACCGTCAACCTGCACGATGCCTACCATGTGGTCGACGGCGACACCCTGGTGGCCATCTGGCCGGTGGATGCGCGCGGCAGGCACTGAGCCCGCACAAGGACCCAGGCCGACTCTTCAGACCCGCGGCAGTGCTGCGAGGAAGGTCGACACGACGATGGCCGCCGCGCGGTCCAGCAAGAGGACATCGGCCACCTCGAAGGCGTGCGGCGCAGTGCGTCCGCTCGTTCCCAGCGGCTTGCGGATCTCGACAAGGACCTCTGCCGCCAATTCGCGATCGCTGCGTGGCTGGCCGTCGGGACGCATCACCCACTCGTCCACCCGCTCGAACGGAATGCCGCGGAAAACCGCGACGACGGGTATGTACTTGTAGCGATCCTCGCCCACCAGCACGGGCAAATTGAGGTTGCAGAAAAACGTGGTCGACATGCGGATCGCCGTCGCAATCAAAAGGATTAATTGTTAAGGAATGTGACCAAGGCATCCATTCTTTCCTGCCCGTTTTCCTTGGCATGTCGTGACCTTCCTCACACAAAGAGAACCTTTGGAGAAGCTTTGTCGTTCAGGATCAATGAAAGAAATAATGCTTACTTCTTACACATTGTGCCACTTGTGCCGCGGTGTGCCTGCCTTCTGTCCCAAGAAGGCAAAAAGGCGGCGATCCGGCCTGGGGGGCCCCCGTCTGCTCAGGCTCGGGCGGGTGCGCTGAATCGCGGCGGGCGCCGTTCGATGTTGGCCTGCACGGCTTCCACCTGGTTCGCGCTTCCGATCAACGCCTGCTGCTCCACCGATTCGGCGATCAGCAGATCGGCGGCGCTGTGCGATAGCGCCGCATTGAGCAGGCGTTTGCCCGCGCGGATGGCGTCGGGGCTCTTGCCCGCGATGTCGTGTGCCATCTGAAGCGCTTGCGCCAGCGGATCGTCCGCCAGCCGCGTGGCGAAGCCGAGCTGCAGCGCTTCCTCGCCGGAGAAGATGCGACCCGTGAAGGTGAGCTCGCGCACCACGTCGCTGCGGGCGAGTTCGCGCATCAGCACCATGCCGCCCATGTCGGGCACCAGGCCCCACTTGATCTCCATCACCGACAACCTGGTGTCGGGCGCCACGATCCGGATGTCGGCGCCCAGGGCCACTTGCAAGCCCCCGCCGAAAGCCACGCCATGCACCGCGGCAATGACGGGCACAGGCACCTCGCGCCAGGCCATCGCGACATACTGGGCCGCATTCGAAATGCCATGCGTCCGCGTGGACAGATCGGCGCCGCTCGCGGCCGCGCCCAGTACCGCGCTGGCGGCGCCCTGCCCCATGCGCTCGAAGGAGGCCATGTCCAGGCCCGCGCAAAAAGCCTTGCCCTGGCCCGAGATGACCACCGCGCGCACGGCGGCGTCGCCGCGCAGGGCTTTGCCCGCTTCGATCAGCGCGTCGAACATTGCGGGATCGAGCGCATTCATCTTGTCCGCGCGTGCAAGCTGCAGTTCCACCACGCCATCGGGGTGGCGGGTCCATTCGATTCGCTCGTCCATTCCACGTCTCCTTCGGTTTGCGCCAGTATCGCCCGGCACCGGTGCTCGGCGATGATGGCGCCTGTCGCCTACCCAACACCTGGACCCATGCCCCTGGACCGCCGGATCTTTCTGCAATCGGGTGCCGCCGCCGTGGTGGCACTGCTTCACCCTCACGAAGCCAGCGCATCCGCTGCCCCGGCCCAAGACGGTCGGGCCGTGCTCGGCTTCACCGCTGTGCCGGCCTCACTGCGCGATGCGGTGGTGGTGCCGCCGGAATACGAATGGCAACTGCTCTACCCCTGGGGCACGCCCACCGGCATGGCAGGCCACCCCATGCCGGCCTTCGCACCCGACGGCAGCAACAGCGCGGCCGACCAGGCACTGCAGGCCGGCATGCATCACGACGGCATGCACTTCTTTCCGCTCGCGGCACCGGGCCACGGCCTGCTCGTGATGAACCACGAGTACACCGACGAGCAATTGCTCCATGCCGATGGCATCGGGGAGTGGAACGCCGAGAAGGTGCGCAAGTCGCTGCACGCGATGGGTGTCTCGGTCATCGAGATCCGCCGCGCGCGCGATGGCTGGCGCCAGGTAAGGCCCTCGCCCCATGCGCGGCGCGTGCACGGCCGGACGCCCATGCGCATCGCCGGCCCTGCCGCGGGCGCGGCGCCGATGCGCACCGCCGCCAATCCGGCCGGCGACGAAGTGCTGGGTACCTTCGCCAACTGCGCGATGGGCGTCACGCCCTGGGGCACCTACCTGACCTGCGAAGAAAACTTCCACGGCTACTTCGGCGGCCCGAAGGAATCGGCGAAAGACATCACGCCCGTGCAGCGCCGCTACGGCACGGTGCCCGGCTCGCAATGGGTGGAGTACTGGCGCTTCGAGGAAAGGTTCGACATGAGCCGGCATCCGAACGAAGCCCACCGCTTCGGCTGGGTGGTGGAGATCGATCCCTTCGATCCCGCGGCCAAGCCGATCAAGCGCACGGCACTCGGGCGCAAGCGCCAGGAAAGCGCGACCTGCACGCTCGCCAGGGACGGGCGTGTGGTCGTCTACATGGGCGACGACGCGAGATTCGAATACATCTACAAGTTCGTCAGCCACGGCAAGGTATCGGCGGCCGGCGGCGGCTCTCAGGCCTCTGCCAACAGCCGCCTGCTCGACGAAGGCACGCTCTACGCCGCACGCTTCGATGCCGACGGCCGCGGCCGATGGCTCGAACTCGTGCACGGCCGCAACGGCCTCGACGCGGGCAGCGGCTTTGCCGACCAGGCCGAGGTGCTGATCCACGCCAGGCTGGCCGCCGACGTGGTGGGCGCCACCCCAATGGACCGTCCCGAATGGATTGCGGTGCATCCGCAGACGGGCGAGGTGTACGTCACCCTCACCAACAACAGCCAGCGCGGCGACCCGGGCAAGCCCGCGACGGATGCCGCCAACCCGCGCGCCGGCAACCTCTTCGGCGGCATCCTGCGCTGGCGCGAAGACGACGGCGACGCGGGCAGCGCGAGCTTTGGCTGGGACCACTTCGCGCTTGCGGGCGATCCCTCGCAGACGGGCAGCGGCGCGCGCTATCCATCGGGCGATGCCGACGTCTTCGGCAGCCCCGACGGCTTGCACTTCGACGGCGGCGGCCTGCTCTGGATCCAGACCGACATGAGCGGCCAGCTCATCGGCAAGCCGCCCTACGTTTCGCTCGGCAACAACCAGATGCTGTGCGCCGATCCGGCAACCGGCCGCATCAAGCGCTTCCTGACGGCGCCCAGCGGCAGCGAGGTGACGGGCTGCGTGGTGACGCCGGACCGGCGCACGCTGTTCGTCAACATCCAGCACCCGGGCGAATCACGCGACGACGGCAGCGCGACACCGAACAGCGCATGGCCCGACGGCACGGCGCCCGGCAGCGCGCGGCCGCGCTCGGCAACACTCGCGATCCGCCGGCGCGACGGCGGCATCGTCGGCACCTGAAACCAAAAAACAGAAAAAGGAGACCTTGCATGAGCATCCGCATCGTTCGCCTCGGCACGCCGCGCACGGCCGGCGAAGGCCTGCGCATCGGCACCGTGCGCCGCCCGCCGCGCGGGGTCCCGAAGACCGAGTTCGCATCGCAGGACTGGTATGACCTGTGGTACCCGAACCTCGCGCCTTCCGCGGAGACCATGAAGCTGGGCCAGGAAGCGGAAACGCCCGCGCAATGGAACGCCTTCATGCGCAAGTACAAGGCCGAGATGGCCGAGGCCGACGCAAGCCGCAGCATCGACCTGTTGGCCGCCCTGTCGCACTCCGCCGCGTTTTCCGTCGGCTGCTACTGCGAAGACGAGTCGCGCTGCCACCGCTCGCTGCTGCGTGGCCTGCTGGCCGAGCGCGGAGCGGACATCGCGAATTGATTCAGACCGGCGGCAGGGCCATGAAAGCCGGCAGCTTTTCCGCATTGGCCGCAAAGGCTGCGAGCGAGGGGAAATCGGCCGGCGGACCGAACTCGGGAAGCATCATTCGCGTGAAGCCCCAGGCGACGGCGCTTGTCAGGCCGGCCTGCCCGATGGTGGTTTCGTCGACCACCGCGGACAGTTTCTGAATCTCGGCTTCGAGCCCGGCATAAGCGGCGGCCAGCTGCCCCCGCACCCTGTCGACCCACGGCGCATGCTGTTTCTCGGGCGGGCGCAGGTTGCGTTCATAGACGATCTGCACTGTTTTCTCGCATGCCGCGAGCGCGAGCCCCAGCATCCGCAGCGCATGCAGCCGCTCGGCGCCGCCGGGCGGCATGAGGCTGCGGCCTGCCATGGTCTCCGCGTGGTCGATGATCAGCGTGGAATCCATCAGCAGCGTGCCGTCGTCGCACACCAGCGTCGGCGCCTTGACCACGGGATTGATCTCCCGAAACTGCTCGAAGGTGCGGAAGACCGAGACCGACCGGTGTTCGAACGGAAGACCCAGCAGGCGCAGCGAAATAGCCGCGCGGCGCACGTAGGGAGAGTCGAGCATGCCTATGAGTTGCATTTGCTTTTTTCCTGAGGGATGACGCGCAACGATACCGCGTGTCAGCGCTGCGCCTTGTCCTTCTGGTTCTGCGCCTCGATGCGTTCGCGCGCGGCCTGCCAGTCGTCGTCGCTCCATTGCCGCAACTCGTAGAAGTTGCCGCCCGTGGCCAGTGCGTTGCCGCCATCCATCATGATGCTCTGGCCGGTGAGCCAGTCGCACTGGCCCGGCGCCATGAGGAACGCCGCGAGGTTCTGCAGCTCGCTCATGCGGCCGGTGCGCGCCATCGGGTTGGTCTTCTTGCTGCGCGCGCCGGGCTCCTCGCCGGGATTCAGGCGCTTGCTCATGCCTTCGGTCGGAATCTCGCCCGGGCCGACGGCGTTCAGGCGAATGCCATGGCGCGCCCACTCCACCGCCAGCGACTTGGTCATGACCTCGATGCCGGCCTTGCTCATGGCCGACGGCACCACGTAGGGGCTGCCGTTGTCGACCCAGGTCACGATGATGCTCATCACGCTGCGCAACGCGTCACCCTGCTTCCATTTGCCGGCCTTGGCTTCGGCCACCCAGCGCTTGCCCACGGCCTGCGTGACGTAGAAGCTGCCGTGGAAGACGATGTTCGCAATGGCATCGAAGGCGCGCGGCGACAAGCTCTCGGTCGGCGCGACGAAGTTGCCGGCGGCATTGTTGACAAGCCCCGTGAGCCCCCCGCTCTGGAACAGGCTCTCGACCATCTCGTCGACGTTCTGCGCATTGCGGATGTCGACGCCGAAGGTATCGATGCGGCGCCCCGGAAACTGCTGCCGCCACTCGGCTGCGGTTTCCTCGCAGACCGACTGGCGCCGGCCGCAGATGGCCACGTCGGCACCCAGGCCCAGGAAGCGCTCGGCCATCGCGCGGCCCAAGCCGGTGCCGCCGCCGGTCACGAGAATGCGCTGGCCGCTCATGAGAGAAGGTTCGAACATGGTGGGTCTCCTTGGTCGTTGCGGCAGCGGCAAGGCAGGGAGCGCCGCCATGGCACATGCTACGCGCGCAACCGGTGCCGCGGCTTGCGAAATCTGGCTCGCCGCGCCAAGTGAGAATGGCAGCCGACCTGTTCTCCGGATATACGCCCATGCCAAGCCCTGCTGCATCCTCCTTCCAGCCGCTCACGGGCGTGCGCGTCCTGAGCCTCGCGCTCAACCTGCCCGGCCCTGCGGCCCTGTTGCGCTGCCGCGGAATGGGCGCCGACTGCCTGAAGCTCGAACCGCCCGGCGGCGACCCGATGGCGCTCTACAACAAGGCCGCCTACGCCGCGCTGCACGAAGGCGTCGCCGTCCAGACCGCCGACCTGAAGACCGACGAGGGGCAGAGCCTGCTGCATGCGGAGCTCGCGCGCACGGACGTGCTGCTCACCTCCTTCCGCCCCTCCGCGCTGCGCAAGCTCGGCCTCGACTGGCCCGCGCTGCAGGCCCGCCATCCGGCGCTCTCTCAAGTGGCCATCGTCGGTGCGCCGGGCGAGCGCGCGGAGGAGCCGGGCCACGACCTCACCTACCTTGCCCAAAGCGGCCTCGTCACCGGCACCGATCTTCCCGCGACGCTGTTCGCCGACATGGGCGGCGCGCTGCTCGCGAGCGAGGCGGTGCTGAAGGCGATGCTGCTGCGCGCCCGCAACGCCGCGGCGGGCGGCCTGTACCTGGAGGTCGCGCTCAACGTCTCGGCCGACTGGCTCGCGCTGCCGCGCACCTGGGGCCTGACGCAGCCACAGGGCGCCGTGGGCGGCGCCCATGCCGGCTACCGCGTCTATCCCTGCGCCGACGGCCGCGTGGCGGTGGCCGCGCTCGAACCGCATTTCGCGGCGCGGCTGTGCGAGGCCGCCGGCGTGGCATCGCGCGACATGATGGCGCCGGCCACGCACCAAGGCGTGGCAGCCTGGATCGCGGGCCGCACCCGCGCCGAGCTGGAAGCGATGGCGCGCGAGCGCGACGTGCCGCTGCTCACGCTGGCCGACTGAAGCGAGGCCCGCCCGGTTCGCCTCCTCGCAAGGCGTGAAGGAATCATCGCAGGCGCAGTGTGCGCAACAGCTCCGTTCACGCCCTCTCAGAGCTTGATGCCCGCCGCCTTGACCGTCGGCCCGAGCACCGCCACCTGCTCCTTCACGATCGCCTCGAAGCGCGCGGTGCTCTCGGGCTTGGCGACGATGCCGAGTTCGATCAGCTTCTTCTGCACCTCGGCCATCGCCAGCACCTCGTTGCAGGCACCGTTCAGGCGCGCGACCATCTCGGGCGGCAGCTTCGCGGGCGCGCTGAGGCCGAAGAAGTTCTCAAGCACCAGCTTGGGCTGGCCCAGCTCCGCGATGCTCGGCACCTCGGGCATCAGCGGCGAACGCGCGCTGCCGGTGACCGCCAGCGGCACCAGCTGCCCGCTCTTGAAGAAAGGCACGTAGGCGGTGATCACGTCGATGCCGACCGGAATCGTGTTGGCGATCAGGTCGGTGGTCATCGGCGCGCCGCCACGGTAGGGTACGTGCTCCATGCGCAGGCCGGTCACGCGGCGGATCAGCTCGCCGTGGATGTGGCCGATCGAACCCGGGCCGCCGGAGCCGAAGTCGAGCCGCCCGTCCTTGCGCGCGCGGGCCTCCAGATCGGCGAAGCTCGCGATGCCCGAGGGCTTGCTGGCCATGAGCACCAGCGGCGCCGAGCCGAGCGCCGCGATGTGGGTGAACGCGGTCACCGGGTCGTAGGGCTGCTTGTCGAGCGTGAACGGGCCGAGCGCGATGGGCGTGGTGTTCGACAGCATCAGCGTGTAGCCGTCGGGCGCCGAGGCGGCAACCTGGGCGCCGCCGATCGTGCCGCCCGCGCCGGGCTTGTTGTCGATCACCACCGCCTGGCCGAGCCTGTGCGCCAGCTGCTCGCCCATCAGCCGGGCCAGGATGTCGCTGGAGCCGCCCGGCGGAAAGGTCACGACGATCTTGATGGGCCGGTCGGGCCAGGCGGCCAGCGCCGGCAGCGCGAGCGAAGCGGCGCCGGCGGCCAGCAGTTGCAGTGCGCCGCGGCGGGTGGGATTCGAGAAACGGTGGGTGGCGTGGTTCATGGCACCGCTCTAGCAAGAGCGGTGCCGTCACTGCAGGAACGCCAGGAACGCGCCGGCCGGCTACCGGCCCAGCCCCTCGCGCTGCCGGTCCTCGCGCTTGAGCACGAGGTAGGTGTCGAGGTCGATCTCGTGCAGCTGGCGCGGGTACTGCTCGGTCGCCGCATACCAGCGGCGTTGCCGCTGCTCGGACTGGCCCTTGGCGCCGGCCGCGAGGTAGGCATCGAGCGTAAGGAAGTAGCGCATCGCGTTGCGCTCCACCAGCCCGCGCATCCCGCGGATGTGTTCGGGCTTGCCGTCGGCGGACTGCCCCTCCACCGTGAAGCCGACCTTGTCGCGCCCGAAGGTCGCCAGGTAGGCCTGGGTGGCGAGCTTCACCATCAGGTTGTGGTCGTAGCTGTAGCTGAAGTGCAGGAAGCTCTTGCGCTCGTCGAGCGCCACCGCCTCGAGCGTGATGTGGTAATTGCTGGTGCCCAAGGGCCCGCTCGCGGCGGACAGGTCGATCATGAGGTACTCGGGCGTCGCGTTCGCCACCCGGTAGGTGAATGGCAGTTCGAAGGCCTGGTCGACCGGCTGGTCGTAGCGGCGCACCACGTACAGCGTGAGCGTCTCGCTGCCGGGCGCGCCGCTCACCCGGCAGCGGCGATTGTTGATGTGCAGCAGCATCAGCTCGCACCAGTTGGCCGAACCCTTGAGCGCACGGCCGACCTCGGCCAGCGGATGCTCGACCACCGCATAGATATCGCCCTGCAGGCCGCCGGGCGTCTCGATCGAACCAAGCTGCACCGGGCGCCCGAGGCTGCTGTTATCGAGCTCGGCGCTGAGCTTCCTGTGCTGGGCACGCAGGGCCTGCGCGGGATCGGCCGCGGTCGGCGCCGCCGCGGCGTGCATCCACGCCAGCAGCAGCAGCACGCCGCCCAGGGCGCGGGTGCAGGCGCGCAGGCGGCGCTGCTCGCGGGAAGGCGTGGTCGGAGCGAGCCGGTAGAACGAAATGCTCATCGGGCACACCATACAACGGCGCGGCGTTTTTCGCGCTCGGCGCTTTCGATTTTCCGGGCGGCAGCGCGGCGGACGTTCCTGCGGTCAGTTCGCGGCACCGCCTTCGTCCGCCGACCACTCGGGGCTGTAGCCGCCAAGCGTCGGGTGGTACATCTCGTCGCCCGCATGCTGCGTGAACTCGACGTTGAGCCGGTCCTCGCGCAGCCCCAGCACCTCGATGCAGTGCGCGCACAACGCCTTGGCCACGTCCATGCGCAGCTCCGGGGAGCGGCCGCGCCGGATGTCGCACATCAGCACCGACACCGGCACCGGTTCGCCGTCGACGGTGCGCCACACGCTGCCCTCGCCCAGCTCGCGGATCGCGATGCTGATGCGGCGGATGTCGACCGCCATCATCGAGGCGTAGGTTTCGCAGAGCTTGCGCGCGAGGCGCTTCTTGTCCTCGGCCGAGTGCGGGCCGTTCACGTCGAGCTGGAGATAGGGCATGGGAACAGGGTCCTTCGGTCTTCTACCGCCGCGTTGCCGACGACCTGCATGAAAAGCCGGGCATCGGGGCGCGAATTGGCGAGGAGAAGCGCCCCGCGCCTCAGCGCACCCTGCGCGGCGACGGCTTGCCGCCGACCGGCCTGGCGGGCTCGTTGCGGGGGCCTTTGCCCGCGCCCGTGTCGCGCGGCGGCAGCCCCGTGTGCTGCGTGAGGATGCGGCCCTTCGAGGGCTTCACCATCGGCAGCTTCACCGGCGCGGCCTTGGCGGCAACCGGCGCAGTGGTCGAGTTCTTGCGCCGCGCGCTCGTGTAGCCGCCATCGGTCAGCGGCTGCCAGGTCGGAATGAGGTGGTGCTTGCCGTTGCCGATCAGGTCGGCGCGGCCCATGGTCTTGAGCGCCTCGCGCAGCAGCGGCCAGTTGTTGGCGTCGTGGTAGCGCAGGAAGGCCTTGTGCAGCCGGCGGCGCTTGTCGCCGCGCACGATGTCCACCGTCTCGCTCTCACGCGTGATCTTGCGCAGCGGGTTCTTGTTGGTGTGGTACATCGTCGTGGCCGTGGCCATCGGGCTCGGGTAGAACGTTTGCACCTGATCGGCGCGAAAGCCGTTCTTCTTGAGCCAGATCGCGAGGTTCATCATGTCCTCGTCGCTGGTGCCCGGATGCGCGGCAATGAAGTACGGAATGAGGTACTGCTTCTTGCCCGCCTCGGCCGAGAACTTCTCGAACATCTGCTTGAACTTGTCGTAGCTGCCGATGCCGGGCTTCATCATCTTGGTGAGCGGGCCCTGCTCGGTGTGCTCGGGCGCGATCTTCAGGTAGCCGCCGACGTGGTGCTGAACCAGTTCCTTCACGTACTCGGGCGACTGCACGGCCAGGTCGTAGCGCAGGCCGGAGCCGATCAGGATCTTCTTGATGCCCTTGAGCGCACGCGCCCGGCGGTAGATCTTGATCAGCGGGTCGTGGTTGGTGCCCAGGTTCGGGCAGATGCCGGGGTACACGCAGCTGGGCTTGCGGCAGGCCGACTCGATCTCGGGGCTCTTGCATCCGAGGCGGTACATGTTCGCCGTGGGGCCGCCGAGGTCGGAGATGGTGCCGGTGAAGCCGCTCACCGAATCACGGATGGCCTCGACCTCCTTGATGATCGATTCTTCCGAGCGGCTCTGGATGATGCGGCCCTCGTGCTCGGTGATGGAGCAGAAGGTGCAGCCGCCGAAGCAGCCGCGCATGATGTTCACGCTGAAGCGGATCATTTCCCACGCGGGGATCTTGGTGGCGCCGTCGTGGCTGCCGTTCTCGTCGGCGTAGCGCGGATGCGGGCTGCGCGCATACGGCAGGTCGAACACGTGGTCCATCTCGGCCGTGGTGAGCGGAATGGGCGGCGGGTTGATCCACACGTCGCGCGCCGTGGCGCCCTCGCCGTGCGCCTGCACCAGCGCGCGGGCGTTGCCGGGGTTGGTCTCGAGGTGCAGCACGCGATTGGCATGCGCATAGAGCACCGGGTCGGCGCGCACCTGCTCGTACGACGGCAGGCGGATCACGCTGCGGTCGCGCGGCGGCACCTTGATTCTGGCGCGCTGCACCAGCGCGGGGTTCGGCACGAAGGTCAGCGGCTTGATGGCCGGGTTCACCGCGGCGCCGGCTTCGGCGGCCTCTGCCACGGCCTGGGCCTCGTCTTCCTTCGCACAGGTGGCGCCATTGGCCTTGGCCTGCTCGGACACCATCAGGTACGGGTTGACGTGAGCCTCGACGCGGCCGGGTTCGTCCACGCTGGTGGAGTTGATCTCGAACCAGTCTTCAGGCGTTTCGCGCCGCACGAAGGCGGTGCCGCGCACGTCGGTGATCTCGTGCACCGATTCGCGGGCCGCCAGCCGGTGCGCGATTTCGACGATGGCGCGCTCGGCGTTGCCGTACAGCAGCAGGTCGCACTTCGAATCGACCACCACGGAGCGGCGCACCTTGTCCGACCAGTAGTCGTAGTGGGCGATGCGGCGCAGCGAACCCTCGATGCCGCCGAGGATGATCGGCACGTCGTTCCAGGCTTCCTTGCAGCGCTGCGAGTACACGATGGCCGCGCGGTCGGGCCGGGCACCGCCCACGTCGCCGGGCGTGTAGGCATCGTCGCTGCGGATCTTCCGGTCCGCCGTGTAGCGGTTGATCATCGAATCCATGTTGCCGGCGGTCACGCCGAAGAACAGGTTCGGCTTGCCCAGCGCCTTGAAGGGCTCGGCGCTTTGCCAGTCGGGCTGGGCAATGATGCCCACGCGAAAGCCCTGCGCCTCGAGCATGCGGCCGATCACGGCCATGCCGAAGCTCGGGTGGTCGACATAGGCGTCGCCCGTCACCACGATGATGTCGCAGCTGTCCCAGCCGAGCGCGTCCATCTCCTTGCGCGTGGTCGGCAGGAACTTGGCCGTGCCGAAACGGGCCGCCCAGTACTTGCGGTAGCTGGTCAGCGGCTTGGCGGCGCGCGCAAAAAAGGAGACGTCGACGGGGGCGTTCATCAGTGGGAAGGTTGGCAGCGAGCGGCTTGGCGGGCACGGCGCAGCAATGGGCAACCCGAGATTTTAGGGTTTTCCACCACTTCTGTCGCGTTGGCACTGGTTGACTCGCCTCCGGCAAGGCCTTTAAATGGTTGGCTCAGTCAATCATAAACATGACAACAGCAACCATTTCGAGCATTCCGCCCGCGCCCGATGCCGCCGCGGTCAAGGCGATCCGGCGCTTCAACCGCTTCTATACAAGCCGCATCGGCGTGCTCGACCCCTACCTCGGCAGCGACATGTCGCTGACCGATGTCCGGGTGCTGTACGAGCTGGCCCACCGGGAAACGCCCGTGGCCAGCGAGATCGGCCGCGACCTGAAGCTCGACGCCGGCTACATGAGCCGCATCCTGCGCCGCTTCGAGGCGGCCGGCTGGCTCACGCGCGCGCCCCATGCGCGCGACGCGCGGCAAAGCGTGCTGCGCCTCACCGAAGCCGGCCATGCCGCATTTGCGCCGCTGCAACAGAAATCGCGCGACGAGGCGGCCGCCCTGCTCGCGCCGCTGCCCCGGCACGAGCGTCAGCAGGTGATCGATGCCATGGCGCGCATCGAGCGCGTGCTCGATCCGGCCGCGGCGCCTGCGGCGCGCACGCGCACCATCGTGCTGCGGGACCCGTTGCCCGGCGACATGGGCTGGGTGGTGCAGCAGCACGGCGAGCTGTATGCGCGCGAGTACGGTTGGAACAGCGAGTTCGAGGCGCTGGTGGCCGACATCGTGGCCCAGTTCGTCCGCAAGTTTCAGCCCGCGTGGGAGAAATGCTGGATCGCCGAACTCGACGGCGAACGCGCGGGCGCGATTTTCGTGGTGCGCAAGTCGGCCGCGACGGCCCAGCTGCGCCTGCTGCTGCTCTCGCCGTCGGCACGCGGCCTGGGCCTGGGCGCGCGCCTGACCGACGAATGCATTGCCTTCGCGCGCGCCAGGGGTTATCGCAAGATGGTGCTCTGGACCAACAGCTGCCTCGAGGCCGCCCGCGCCATCTATGCCAAGCGGGGTTTCAGGCTCGACAAGGCCGAGCCCTACGAAGGCTTCGGCCAGCGGCTCGTGGGCGAGACCTGGTCGCTCAGGCTGCCCTAGACGAAGCGGCGCGCCGCCCCCTGAGCCACAGCTTCTTGAGCAAGGGCGCGAGCCACACCAGCAGCACCACGGCCGCCAGCGATGCGGCAATCGGCCGCGACACGAAGCCGACCAGGTTGCCGTCGGACTTGATCATCGAGGTGATGAAGTTCTCCTCGAGCATGCCGCCGAGCACCACGCCGAGGATCGCTGGCGCGATGGGAAAGCCGTTCTCCTCGAGCAGGTAGGCCACGATGCCGGCCACGAGCATCACGCCCACGTCGAACAGCGAATTGTTGATGGCGAACGCGCCGACGATGCAGAACAGCAGGATCAGCGGCATCAGCACGTTGCGCGGCACCCGCAGGATGCGCTTGGCCACCTTGATGCAGAGGATGCCCAGCGGAATCATGATGATGTTGGCAATGATGAACAGCATGAACACCGCATAGATGTTCTGCGGATTCGTGGTGAACAGCGTCGGGCCCGGATTGAGGTTCTTCATGTAGAGCACGCCGATCACGATGGCGGTGATCGAGTCGCCCGGAATGCCGAACACCAGCGCCGGAATCCACGCGCCGGCCAGCGCGCTGTTGTTGGCCGAGCCCGATTCGACAATGCCTTCGACATGGCCCGTGCCGAACTTCTCGGGCTCCTTCGAGAACTTCTTGCTCATGGCGTACGACATCCATGCCGCGATGTCGGCACCCGCGCCCGGCAAGGCGCCCACCGCCGTGCCCAGTATGCTGCCGCGCAGTATCTGCACCGGGTATTTCTTGGCCAGCGCCCATTGCCCCGCAAGCACGCGACCCACCTTCTCGACCACGATCTCGCCCGGCGGCAGCGTGTCGACCGCGAAGCGGATCACCTCCGAGATGGCGAACATGCCGATCATCATCGGAATCATGCCGATGCCGCCGGTCATCTCCGCATTGCCGAAAGTGAAGCGCGGAAACCCCGCCGGATTGCCGAGCCCCACGCAGGCCACGAGCAGGCCGAGCAGCAGCGTGATCATTCCCTTCAGCGGCCGGTCGGAGGTGATGAACACCGCGCAGGTCAGGCCCAGCAGCACGAGCCAGAAGTACTCGAAGGAACTGAAGTTGAGCGCAAAGTCGGCCAGTGCGGGCGCCGCCACGATCAGCACCACCGTGCCGAAAAGACCGCCCACGGCCGAGAACACGAGCCCTGCGCCCAGTGCCGTTTCGGCCATGCCCTTGCGCGTCATCGCGAAGGCTTCGTCGGTATAGGCGGCGGATGCGGGCGTGCCCGGAATGCGCAGCAGGCAGCCGGGAATGTCGCCGGAGAAGATGGCCATGGCGGTGGCCGTGACCATGGCCGCGATGGCGGGAATCGGCGGCATGAAGAAGGTGACCGGCACCAGCAGCGCAACCGCCATGGTGGCGGACAGCCCTGGGACCGCGCCGACGAACAGGCCATAGAACGAAGCCAGCACCATCACGAGGATGGTGTAGGGCTCGAAGACCATCGAGAAAGCCTGCAAGAGTGCTGCCGACATGGATGATGTTCCCGGTTACCAGGCGATGGGTGTCAGGACGCCCCAGGGAAGCGGAACGCGCAACAGCTTGTAGAACGCGGCATGGATGACCAGCGTGGCAATCAGCGCGATCAGCACCGCGCGGCCCGGCGGCACGCGCATGGCGAGCATCAGCGCCAGCAGCGAGATCGCCGCGGTCGGCAGGAAGCCGAGCCGCTCGGAGGCAAAGATGTAGAACAGCACCGCGCCAATGACCAGTGCGGCGGCCAGCAGGTGGCGCGGCGATGCGGCCCAGTCGCCAAGCCGCACCCAGGCCACGGCGTGCCGTTCGCGCCAGCCCTTGGCCAGCAGCATGGCGCCGCCGATGCACAGCCCCCCGGCGATCAGCCCCGGGAACAGCGCCGGCCCGACCTGCTGGCCGGGCATGCCCGGATAGCCCTGCACCACGACCAGCACGAGGCCGCCAAGCGCCAGCAGGATCGCACCGAAGATCGCGTCGTTGAATTTCATCGCGCCACACCTCCACCGGGCACGCGCGCATGCCACCGGGCGTTCACTTGACGATACCCACGGCCTTCATGGTTGCGCCAAGCTCGGCGTCGGACTTGGCCATGTAGGCGGCAAATTCGTCGGGCCCTGCGTAGATCACGCCAAAGCCGCGCGACGCCATGAAGTCGGTGTACTCCTTGCTCGCCACCACCTTCTTGATCGCGGCCGCAAGCTTGTCGCGCACGTCCGCCGGAAGGCCCTTGGGCGCCACGATGCCGCGCCAGGCCGCCATCGACCAGTCGCTGCCGATGGCCGCCTTGAGCGTGGGCACGTTGGGATACAGGGCCGAGGGCTTGTCGCTCATGATCGCGAGGCTCTTGACCTTGCCCGCATCGATCAGCGAGCGCGCCTCGGGCAGCGAGACCGGTGCGATCTCGACACCGCCCGCAACCACGTCCTGCAGGCCCGGTGCCGCGCCATTGCTCGGCACCCACGGCACGGCCGCGGGGTCGATCTTCTGGTCGCGCAGCAGGCCCGCGATGGCCAGGTGCCAAATGCCGCCCTGCCCCGTGCCGGAGGCTTTGAGCTTGCCGGGACTGGCCTTGATGGCTGCCAGCAGTTCCGCGAGGTTCTTGTACGGCGCATCGGCACGCACCTGGATACCTGCCGGGTCCAGGTTGGTAAGGCCGATCGGGGTGTACGACGCGCTGGTCAGCGGTGTCAGGCCCTGCCAATGCATCATGCCGATCTCGACCGTGGCCATGCCGATGGTGTAGCCGTCCGGCGGTGCGGCGGCAATGGCCGCGTGGCCCACCACGCCGTTGCCGCCGGTGCGGTTCACCACCGTGATCGGCTGGCCGAGTTCTTTTTCGAGCAGGCTCGCGATGATGCGTGCCGTGGCATCGGTGCCGCCGCCCGCGCCCCAGGGAACGATCAGCGTGACGGGTCGGCTGGGGTACGCCTGGGCAACCGCGGGCGCCGTAGCTGCAAACATGGCAAGCCCTGCCGCAAGGCCCGCGGCGTGGACCACGAAGGAACGGCGCGAAAAAAAGCCGGTTGAACGAACACGCATGGTCTTTGTCTCCTGGCGAAAGTCATTGGTATGACGATTGAACGGCAAGCAGGGTTTTCTCACAGTTCGCTCGCAAGAGACATTAGGGTGAACCATCGTGCGCCGCGCGAGGCGGCGTCTGTTGGCTACTGCATGAACCAGCCGTGGCTCACCACCAGCGACTGGCCGGTCAGGGCGTTGGTCGGGAAGGCCGCGAACAGCAGCGCCACGCGCGCCACGTCGTCGGTGGTGGTGAACTCGCCATCGACCGTCTCCTTGAGCATCACGTTCTTGACCACCTGTTCCTCGGTGATGCCGAGCGTCTTCGCCTGCTCGGGAATCTGCTTCTCGACCAGCGGCGTGCGCACGAAGCCCGGGCAGATCACGTTGGCGCGCACGCCGTGCTTCGCGCCTTCCTTCGCCACCGTCTTGGCCAGCCCGATGAGACCGTGCTTGGCGGTGACGTAGGGCGCCTTCAGCAGCGAAGCTTCCTTGGAATGCACCGATCCCATGTAGATCACGCTGCCGCCACGGCCCTGGGCGTACATGTGCTTGAGACAGGCCTTGGTGGTGAGAAAGGCGCCGTCCAGGTGAATGGCGAGCATCTTCTTCCAGTCGGCAAAACTGAATTCCTCGACCGGATGAACGATCTGCACGCCCGCATTGCTGACCAGGATGTCGATGCCGCCGAAGGCCTCGGCCGCCTCTTCGACCGAGGCGTTGACCTGGTCTTCGCTGGTCACGTCCACCGCCACGCCCATGGCTTGCGCACCCGTCGCCTGGAGTTCGGCCGCGGTGGCGTCGGCGGCCTGCTTGTTGAGGTCGGCAATGACGACCTTGGCACCCTCGCGCGCAAACAGAATGGCAATCTCCTTGCCGATGCCGCTGGCCGAACCGGTGATGTAGGCGACCTTGTCCTTGAGTTGCATGGTGAATGTCCTTGAGGTTGAAAAGAAAACGGAATTGCAGGAATCAGGCGAGCACGGCTGCTTGCGCGGCCCGCACTCAGCGCGACAGCCCCGGACGCTTGACGCGCACCACGCCGGGCTCGCCGAGGTCGAAGGTGGTCACGCCGTTCACGGTGGCATCGCTGCGCAGCGTTTCGGGGTGCGCCAGCGTCTTGTGCATGTCGCGCGCGCCCGCTTCCCAGTGCTCTTCGACGGCAGCGCGCGAGAACTCGTAGTCCTTCGATTCGGCCTCGTAGGGCTTGTCGCGGTAGATCAGGTGAAAGATGTCGATCGGGTGGTGCGTGAGCTCGGCCTGCACCGCGAGCACGGAGGGATCATTGCGCAGCTGGGCCGGCAGCTTGGAGATCAGGTCCGCAATGGCCTGCTGCAGATTCAGGTTGGCGGCCAGCGCATCGGTGTTCATGCGGGTGCGGCTCGAATAGGTGATGTCCTTCTGCCGCTCCATCACGCCCGACAGCGTGCGCGGCATCTCGCCGCGTGCATTGAAAAGATCGACCTGCAGCACCACCAGCGGCTCGGAGCGCGGATGGATGTCGAGCACGTACTGCAGCGGCGTGTTCGAGACGATGCCGCCGTCCCAGTAGTCGTCGCCGTCGATGCTGATGGGCGCAAAGCCCGGCGGCAGCGCGCCGCTCGCCATGATGTGTTCCGGGCCGATGCGCTGGCGCGTGTTGTCGAAGTACACCGAATTGCCGGTGCGCACGTCGACCGCGCCCACGCTGAAGCGCGCCTCGCATGCATTGATGCGGTCGAAGTCGATCAGGCGCTCGAGCGTGAGCCTGAGCGGGCTGGTGTCGTAGTAACTCAGGAGCGGCGCCGCGGCGCCCATCAGCAGCGCGGGCGAGTAGCGCGGTTCGAAGAAGCCCGGAATGCCCACCAGCGAGGCCATGCTGGCGCTCCACTGGTTCTGCGTCGCGCGGTCGCCCAGCCATGCCGGCAGGCGCTGCGCCGGCCCGGAGGACACCAGGTGCCAGAACTCCCGCAGCCGGTCGATCCGCTTCTCGGGCGCGTTGCCCGCGATCAGCGCCGCGTTGATGGCGCCGATCGAGACGCCGGCAATCCAGTGCGGCTGCAGGTCGGTCTCGCTGAGCGCGGCGTACACGCCGGCCTGGTAGGCGCCGAGGGCACCGCCGCCCTGCAGCACCAGCGCCTTGCGCGCGGCACGCATGTCTTCACGGCGTGCCGCGAAGGTGTCGAGGGTTTTGCGTGCCGTCCGGGGCTTCGTTGGCGTTTTCTTCGTCGTCATGGGGTGTCATTTGACACCAGCCCCGCGACTGCAAGCTGACCTCGGGCTTGTCACATCTTGGGCAGCATCTGGCCCCGGATCTCGCCGCCCGGATTGGCGGCGGTGTGGATGTTGGCATACCACTTGCCGGCGATCAGGTCGGCCGCCTGCGCCGGCGTGAGCGTGGCCTGGCCCTCGATCGGGCTGGCCGCATTGGCAAAGGGCAGCACCACGCCGGCATTGGCGCCCGCTGCCGCGGGGCCGTGAAAGTGCGCGGCCGTGGCCGGGCCGCTCAGGCCGCTGTAGGTGATCTTGTACTTCAGGACGTTGGTGTCCTTGTTGAGCCAGGCCTCCGCCATGCCACTGCCGCGCGTCATGTTGGGCGGCACTTCGCTGGCGGCGTTCATCGCCCCGCTGAAGTTCGCGGTGTTGGACTTGGACATCATCCCGCAGCCCGCCAGCGCGGCACTGGCCACGCCGGCGATGAGGGTTGCACGCAAAAAGCTGCCATATCGGGTCATGAGGTTATCTCCTGAGTGATGAAACCGCTACAGCATAGGCAGGCATCGCGCTTCGCCTTGTCGGCCACCACCGCGACTTTGCCGGCCGGGCGCGCGCTGAAAGAGAATGCGGCGATGCGCCATGCCGACCTCCCCACCGCCCGCGACATCGTCGATTTCTGGCGCAACGCCGGACCCGAACGATGGTTTGCCAAGAACGAAGCTTTCGATGCGGAGTTCCGCGAACGCTTTCTCGCCGCCCATGAAGCGGCCGCTCGCGGCGACCTCGACCCTTGGGCGCACGACGCCGAGGGCGCGCTGGCGTTGCTGGTGCTGCTGGACCAGTTTCCGCGCAACACCTGGCGAGGAAATGCCCGCATGCTGGCCACCGATGCCAAGGCGCTGGCCATCGCCCGCCAGGCGATCGAAGCCGGCCTCGACCTGGAGACCGACGAAGACCTGCGGCGTTTTTTCTACCTGCCCTTCATGCACTCCGAGTCGCTGGCGGACCAGGAACGCTCGGTCGAGCTCAACGCGGCACTCGATGCCAACACCCAGCGCTTCGCGGTGCTGCACCGCGACATCATTGCGCGCTTCGGCCGCTTTCCGCACCGCAACAAGCTGCTCGGCCGCACCAGCACGGCGGAGGAACAGCGCTTCCTGGACGAAGGCGGGTTCGCCGGTTAGCCAGCTAACGCTGCGGCAGCGGGTCCGAGCGCGTCGGCGAAGGATTGGCCGCTCCGGCGGGGTCCTCGGCATGCCTGAGCGAGCCGTAGGTCTGGGCATACACCCAGGTGAACTCGGCCCCGAGCAAGAAGATCTGCGCCGAGTAGTACACCCACACCAGCACCACCACCAGCGAGCCCGCGGCGCCGTAGCCGGAAGCCACGCTGCTCTTGCCGATGTACAGGCCGATCAGGTGCTTGCCGATGGTGAAGAGCAGCGCCGTGACCGCGGCCCCCACCCACACGTCGCGCCACTGCACCCTGACACGCGGCATGATCTTGTAGATCATCGCGAAGACCACCGTCACCATCGCAAAGCTGAAGACGAAGTTCACCGCCTGCGCCAGCGTGGCCCAGCCGCCGAACACCGGCGCCCACCACTTGCTCAGCGCCGCGAGCGCCGCGCTCGCCACCAGCGACACCATGAGCAAGAAGCCGATGGCCATGATCATGCTGAACGACAGCAGCCGCACCCGCAGCAGGTTGAAGAGGCCCTTGCTCTTGGTACGCGCCGGCGCCCGCCAGATGCGGTCGAGCGCATCCTGCAATTCGCCGAAGACGGTGGTCGCGCCCACCACCAGCAGGCCGATGCCGATCATCGTGGCCACGATGCCTTCGGCCGGCTTGTTGACCGCCTGCAGCATGCCCTGCACCGCGGCCGCGCCCTGCTCGCCCATGAGGCCGGAAAGCTGTGCGAAGATCTCGCCGCGCGCGGCCTCCTGCCCGAACACCAGCCCCGCAACCGAGATCACGATCAGCAGCAGCGGCGCGATCGAGAACACCGTGTAGTAGGCCAGCGCGGCGCCCATGCTGGGGGCGTAGTCGTTGGACCAGGAGGCCACGGCCTGCCTGCAGAGATCGAAGAGCGCGCGGATTTGCATGGCCATGGAGTCTCCCGTCGAGTGATGCAGGGGCATGTCAGCCCGATGCCCGGCATGTTGCAGGCCTCGCTACGATAATCGCACCCAACATGCATCCGTCTCCTTCAGGCGCGGCGGCGCCGCCCGATCCTCCGCAACCGAAGTCGCCACGCGACCTTTTCGTTTCGTTCACCTGGCTCGCGCTGCAGGGATTCGGTGGCGTCCTGGCCATCGTCCAGCGCGAGATGGTGGAGAAAAAGCGCTGGCTCACGCCCGAGCAGTTTCTCGAAGACTGGGCCGTGGCCCAGGTGATGCCGGGGCCGAACGTGATCAACCTCGCACTGATGATCGGCGACCGCTACTTCGGCCTGCGCGGCGCCATTGCCGCGGTGGCCGGCATGCTCGCGATACCGCTCGTCGTCATCCTGGTGCTGGCCGTGCTCTATGCCCACTACGCCGCAAACCCGCAGGTGGCGGCCGCGCTGCGCGGCATGGGCGCGGTGTCGGGCGGACTGATCGCTGCCACCGGCATCAAGCTGATTCCGCAACTGCGCAGGCACCCGCTGGGCTTTGCCGCCTGCCTGGCATTCGTCGCGCTGGTATTCGGCGCCATCGCCCTGTTCAAGCTGCCGCTCGGCTGGGTGCTGCTGGCGGTGGGCGGCGTGGCTTGCGCGTGGACGTGGCGCAGGATTCCGGCATGAGCCACGTGACCATCGCGATGCAATGGCACGACTGGCTGGCGCTTTTCGGCCAATACCTGCTGCTGTCGCTGCTGTCGATCAGCGGCGCCATCACCACCGTTCCCGACATGCACCGCTACCTCGTCGCGCAGCACGGCTGGCTCACCGATGCGCAGTTCAGTTCCTCCGTGGCCATCGCCCAGGCCGCGCCGGGGCCGAACGTGCTCTTCGTCGCGCTCATGGGCTGGAACGTCGGCCTCAACGCGGGCGGCGGCATCGGCGCGGGCCCGGGCGCGTGGCTGCTCGGCTTCTTCGGGCTCCTGGTCACCATGGTCGGCATCATGCTGCCGAGCACCACCCTCACCTACCTTGCCACGCGCTGGGGGCACCGCAACCGCGAGCGGCGCGGCGTGCGCGCCTTCAAGCAGGGCATGGCGCCGGTGGTGGTGGGCCTGCTGATCGCCACCGGCTGGGTGCTGGCGGCGGGTAACCATGCTGGCGACGCGCCCGCATGGCATCTGTGGCTGCTGACCGCGGTGGCCGCGCTTATCGTCTGGCGCACGCGCGTCCACCTGCTCTGGCTGCTGGGCGCGGGTGCGCTGCTCGGTGCCGTGGGCTTCGTCTGATCTTCGTTCTCTTCCTCAGGAAACAAACGCATGTCGCAACTCCGCTCGCTCGGCCGCTCCGGCCTCCTGGTTTCGCCGCTTGCCTTCGGCGGCAACGTGTTCGGCTGGACGGTGGATGAAGCCACCTCGTTCCGCCTGCTCGATGCCTGGGTCGACGCGGGGTTCAACTTCGTCGACACGGCCGACGTCTACTCGAGCTGGGTCCCGGGCCACACCGGCGGCGAGTCCGAGACCATCATCGGCAAGTGGCTCAAGCAGAGCGGCAAGCGCAACCGCGTGGTGCTGGCCACCAAGGTCGGCAAGCCCATGGGCGAAGGCAAGTCGGGCCTCTCGCCGGCCTACATCCGCGAAGCGGTGGAAGCCTCGCTCAAGCGCCTGCAGACCGACTTCATCGACCTGTACCAGTCGCACGACGACGATGCCGCCACCCCGCTGGAAGATTCGCTGCGGGCCTTCGACGACCTGATCAAGGCCGGCAAGGTGCGCGCCATTGGCGCCTCGAACTACAGCGCGCCGCGGCTGGCCGAGGCACTCGACGTGTCGGAGCGGCTCGGCATTGCACGCTACGAAAGCCTGCAGCCGCTCTACAACCTCTACGACCGCGCGGTGTTCGAAGACGAACTGGAGCCGCTGTGCCTGAAGCGCGAGGTGGGCGTGATCAACTTCTATGCGCTGGCGGCGGGCTTCCTGACCGGCAAGTACCGCACCGAGGCCGACGCCACCAAGAGCGCGCGCGGCGCCAATACCGTCAAGAAGTACCTGAACCCGCGCGGCCTGCGGATTCTCGAGGCACTCGACAAGGTGGCCCAGCAATACAACGCCAAGCCGGGCCAGGTGGCCATTGCGTGGCAGATCGCGCGCCCCTCGGTCACCGCGCCGATCGCCAGCGCAAGCTCCATCGCCCAGCTCGAGGAACTGGTGGTCGCCACCCAGTTGAAGCTCGATGCCGGCACCATCCAGATGCTGGACCGGGCCAGCGCCGAGGCCGATCCCGCCTAGCCATCCACGGGATTCAGCGGCGTGGAAAGAATGCGCTGGTAGAACGCCACGTCGAGCCAGCGGCCGAACTTGAACCCGGCCTGCCGCACTGTGCCGGCATGCACGAAGCCCAGCCTTTCGTGAAGCCCGATGCTGCCGGCGTTCGCGGCATCGATGGCGCCGACCATGACGTGCACGTCGTGCGCAACGGCTTCGGCAATGATCGCCTCCATGAGCGTGCGGCCGAGTCCCGCGCCGCGGTGGCCCGCCTCGACATACACCGAATGCTCCACGGTGTACTTGTAGGCTGGAAAGGCACGAAACGCGCCGTAGCTCGCGAAACCCAAGAGCTTGCCGCCCTCGTCCTCCGCGCCGATCACGGGAAAGCCGCTGGCGCGCTTGGTGGCGAACCACGCCTCCATGCTCTCGGGCGTGCGCGGCTTGTAGTCGTACAGGGCCGTCGAATTGGCAATGGCCTCGTTGAGGATGGCAAGGATGGCGCCCGCATGGGCTTGCTCGGTGCATGGGACCAGGCGCATGTTCGTTCCTTTCGAAAGCGGCGGCGGCTCGGATGAGGGATAAGGAGATAAAACGGAATTGTCCAATATAGGAGAATAATAATCTCATATGAGAAACAATTCATCTCTGCTCGACGAGCCCGCCGGCATCGACTCGCTCATTGCCAGCCGGCTGCTTGCGCTGCGCCAGGCCAAGGCGCTGAGCCTTGCCGAACTGGCCGAGCTCTCCGGCGTCAGCAAGGCCATGATCTCGAAGGTGGAGCGCGCGGAAAGCAGCCCGACGGCCGTGCTGCTGGGGCGGCTGGCTGCGGGCCTGGGCGTGCCGCTCGCGCAGTTGCTGACGCAGGACAAGGGCTCGCCCGACCGGCTGCGCACCCGGGCCGAGCAGGAGGTCTGGCGCGATCCCGAGGCGGGCTACCTGCGGCGGCAGATCGTCGAGCGCGGTGCGAGCGGCGGCGTCGAAATGGTCGAAATCGAATTGCCGCGCTCGGCGCAGGTCGGCTACCCCCGGTGGAGCGGCAAGCCGTACCGGCAGTGCCTGTGGATGCTCGAAGGCATGCTCCGGGTGGACTACGGCGACGAGCGTTTCGAACTGGGGCCTGGCGACTGCCTGGATTTCGGCGTCGACCGTCCGCTTGTCTTCAAGGCGCTCGGGCGCACGGGATGCCGCTACCTGCTGGTCGCATCCCCGGCATAGCGGCATGGAAGCAGTAGGCAAGTTCCCACAGCGACTGGAGACGAAGGCCTGTGCCGGCCAGTGGACCGCCCGGGATACTGCAGAGCATCAACGCTTCCGGGGAACAAACATGTCCTTTGCGCTTTACATGATCGGTTTTCTGATCTTCCTGGCCGGCCTCGCCTGGGGCGCCTCGGTGGCCGGTGTGCCCGACCTCTACATCGGTATCGGTGCGCTGATCATCCTGGGCATCGGCGTCTTCAGCGCGGTGGCGCGCACGCGCAGCAAAGACCCTTCCTGATTCGAAGCGCGCCGGGGCCGGCGGCGCAGCATCAGGCGCTGCGCTGCCGCATGGCCTCGTAGAGGCATACGCCGCTTGCCACGGAAACGTTGAGGCTCTCGACCGCGCCCGCCATAGGAATGCTCACGAGCTCGTCGCAGGTCTTGCGGGTGAGTTGGCGCATGCCCTCGCCCTCGGCGCCGAGCACCAGCGCCAATGGCCGCTTGAAGTCGCTCTGGTAGAGGGTGCCGGGCGCATCGTCGCTGGTGCCGACGCACCAGATGCTGCGTTCCTTGAGTTCGTTCAGCGTGCGCGCCAGGTTGGTCACCATGAAATACGGCACCGTCTCGGCGGCGCCGCTCGCCACCTTGGCCACGGTGGCGTTGATGCCGGCCGCATGGTCCTTGGGCGCGATCACCGCGTGCGCCCCGGCGCCGTCGGCCACGCGCAGGCAGGCACCCAGGTTGTGCGGATCGGTCACGCCGTCGAGCACCAGCAAGAGCGGCACCGTGCCGGCCTCCTCGAGGCCTTCGAGCAGTTCGTCGAGTGAACGCACCTGTGCGATGGATTCGACGCGCGCGGCCACGCCCTGGTGGCCATGGCTGCCGCTGAGCTTGGCGAGCCGCAGCCCGTCGGCCTCGACCAGCCTCACACCGGCTTCTTGCGCGCGCGCGATGAACTGTTTCATGCGCGCATCGCGCCGGCTGGTGTCGAACATCACTTCGAGCACCGATTTCGGCGCGGTCTTGATGCGCACGCCCACGGCATGGAAGCCGAAGATCACTTTGGGAGAAGACATCCCCTGATTATCCCTACCCCAAGGCTCGTGGGGCCTCCAGCGGCTCGGCAAAGCCGGTTCCGCTGTGCTCCGCGAACGCACCCGATCCGTCAGGCGAGCGGCAATCCGCTGTGCGCGCGGCTGCGTTCGTCGTGCAGTTCCTGTACCGCCAGCGCGTTCGGATGCACCCGCGCGCTGTTGCCGACGCTCTCCAGGTATTGGCAGGCGGCGTGGCTCTCGGCGGCCTTTTCGTAGCGCGCGACCCAGGCATCGCGTACCGGCAGCTTCTCGGGCGACACGGGCCAGACGCCCGGCCGCGGCCGCATGTGCTCGCCGATGCCGATGCGCCAGGGCTTGGCGCTCAGGCGGGCGCGAAAGCAGTTCTGGTTGCGGCACATGCGCGCATAGACCTCGTCGACACCCAGCACCTGGAAGCAATCGGCCACCGCCATGTCGGCCGGGCTGAAGACGTCGTGCATCGCCAGCACCCGGAAGCCCGCCGGCGTGCGGTAGATGCGCAGGTGCCAGTCGGGATGCTGATGGACGAAGCGCCCGATGCGCTCGGCCGCGCGCTTTTCGGGCGCGGGGTTGTCGCTGGCCTCGCCGCGCTTCTTGCGCAGGCCGATGCGGTAGGCGACGGCAAAGACCACGAGGGCCGCGATCACCCCGCCCACCCAGGTCCTGGCGGTCCAGCCGCCGACGATGCCCGCGATCAGCGCGGGCGCCAGCGCAAAACCGAACACGCTGCCGCGCAGGGGTTCGTCGAAATCGATGTCGACGAACAGCACGTCGGGCGTGTTGAGGCAGCGCGCGCCGTAGCTGTTGCGGGTGATGACGGTGTCGCCCTGCCGCTCGACGATTTCCTCGCGGATGGGCACGCCTTCGGCCCCGTTGTAGGCCAGCTTGCGCTCGCGGCGGTTGAGTTGCTCGCCGCCGGCGATGCGATCGAAAGCCTCTCGCGTGCGCTGGTCGGCATGCGCCTGCGCGGCGATCGGGCTCTCGTCGGACCAGCCGGAGCGCCGCACGGTGATCTGCTTGCCCGCTACCTGCTCCTGGATGCGGCCTTCGGCCCAGAACCGGGGAACGATCATGCCTGCAGCGAGGCCACCAGCACAGGCGTCGACTCGTTGAGCGCCATGCGCCCGGCCTCGATGGTGATGCGGCGCTCGCACTGGGCCGCAATGCCGCGGTCATGGGTGACGAGCACGAGCGTGGTGCCGAGCTCGCGGTTGAGGTCGAACATCAGCTTCATGACTTGCTCGCCGGTCGCGAAGTCGAGGCTGCCGGTGGGCTCGTCGGCCAGCAGCAGGGCCGGCTGCACCACGAAGGCCCTGGCCAGTGCCACGCGCTGCTGTTCGCCGCCCGAGAGCACCTTGGGATAGTGTCCGAGCCGCTGGCCGAGTCCGACGCGCCCGAGCATTTCGGTGGCCGCCTTGCGCGCGTCCTTGCGGTCGGCCAGTTCGAGCGGCAACATCACGTTCTCGAGCGCGCTCAGGTTGCCGAGCAGCTGAAAGCTCTGGAACACGAAGCCCACGCGCTGGGCGCGCAGCGCGGCGCGCTCGTCCTCGTCGATGGCGAAGATGTCGTCGCCCGCAAGCTTGACGGTACCGCGGGTGGGCGTGTCCAGACCCGCGATGATCGACAGCAAGGTGCTCTTGCCCGATCCCGAGGCGCCGACGATGGCGGCGGTTTCCCGCGCCCCCAGGGTGAAATCGATATTCTGCAAAATGTCGAGCGTACCGGTCGAGTCGGTCACGGACTTGAACACATGCTCGACAGCGACAATGGCATCAGACGAGGGTTGGGACATGGAAAAAAGGCTTTTCGTTTTGAATCGACGTGACTTTATCTTGACCGCCGCCGCATTCGGCAGCGCAGGGACTTGGACGGCAGGCCAGGCCCAGACCGCGCAGGCCGCCGCGCCCGGCAAACCCGTCATCCTGGTGCTCGGCGATTCGCTGAGCGCCGAATACGGCCTGAAGCGCGGCGAAGGCTGGGTGCCCCTGCTCGAAAAGCGGCTCGCACAGCAGAAGATCCCGGCCACCGTGGTCAATGCCAGCATCAGCGGCGACACCAGTTCGGGCGGACGAGCCCGCGTTGCCTCGCTGCTGGCGCAGCACAAGCCCAGCCACGTGGTGGTCGAGCTGGGCGCCAACGACGCGCTGCGAGGCCTGCCGCTTCAGAACACCGAGGACAACCTGCTGCAGATCACCAAGGCCGCGCAGTCGGCCGGGGCCAAGGTGCTGATCGTCGGCATCCAGGTGCCGCCCAACTACGGCGGCGACTACACGCGGCGCTTCGAGGCCGTGTTCGGCAAGGTGGCCGGCACCACCAAGGCGGCGCTGGTCCCCTTCCTGCTCAAGGGCGTGGCCGACGCGCCCGATGCGATCGCCCTGTTCCAGGCCGATCGCATTCATCCGACCGCCGCGGCGCAGCCGCAGTTGCTCGACAACGTCTGGCCGGAACTGCGCAAGCTGCTCGCCGCCAAGTAGGCCGGCCGCAACAAAAAAGCCGCTCCAGGCCTGGAGGCCCGCAGCGGCTTTTTGTCGAGCGCCTTGATTTCGAATCAACCGTTCTTGGTCGGCAGATCGGGCACCGTCGGCGGATCGCGTTCGAGCGAAGCCACGTCGGTTTCCGGGTCACCCGGGGCAAGGCCTTCGGTGCTCGGAGAGAGCTTGCGATTGGCTTTTTCGCGGAGCTTCTCTTCCTTTTTCTTCTTCTTGGCCAGCTCCTTCTGGCGCTTTTCGTAGCCGTAATTGGGTGTTGCCACTGTTCTCTCCTTGAACGAGGCAGTCAAAGCGACTGCGTGTCATCCAACTGTAAGCGATAACGGTGTACCCAAAAGCCCGTGGAGCGGTCGGCCCCTGCATCCGGAAAACTTCGCTTACATCCGCGCCAGCGCCTGCTCCAGGTCCGCCCGCAGATCTTCCACATCCTCCAGGCCGACCGAGAAGCGCACCAGCGTTCCCTTGTGGGGCCAGCGCGCCACGCCGGCATCGCGCATCAGGCCGATGTCGTAGGGCACGACGAGGCTGATCGGGCCGCCCCACGAATAGCCGAGGCGGAACAGGTTCAGACTGTCGCAGAAGCGGTCGACCTGCTCGGTGCTGTAGCGCTCGTCGAACACGATCGAGAACAGGCCGGCGGCCAGGTCGGCCGCGCCGCACAGCGCACGCCAGTTCGCATGGCCGGGCGACTCCTCGAGCGCGGGGTGGAGCACCTGGGCGATCTCTTCGCGGCCGCTGAGCCAGCGCGCCAGCTCGCGCGCCGAACGGTCGTGCGCGGCATAGCGCAGCCCGATGCTCGGCAGCGACCGCAGCAGAGTTTCCACATCGCCGACGCCGACGCCGAACCCCGTGCGCATGTGGGTGAGCTTGAGCGCGCGATGCAGCCGCTCGTCGCGCGTGACGACGCTGCCCATCAGCACGTCGCCGCCGCCGCTCGGGTATTTGGTGAGCGCATGCACCGAGATGTCCACGCCCTGCCCGCTGCCGTTGAAATCGAAGGGGGCGAATGCCAGGCCCGCGCCCCAGGTGTTGTCCAGCGCCGTCACCACGCCGCGCGCACGGCAGGCTTTCACGAGCGCCGGCAGGTCGGGAAACTCCATCGTCACCGAGCCCGCCGCCTCGAGCCACACCAGCCGCGTGCGGTCCGAGAGCTTGGCGGCCAGATCGGACGGGTTCATCGCGTCGTACATGCGATGCGTGATGCCGAAGTTGGCCAGCTCGCCGGTCGCCAGCGCCTTGTTGGGGCCGTAGGCGTTGTCGGGAATCAGCACCTCGTCGCCAGTCTTCAGGAACGCGAACGAAACCAGCGAAATGGCGGCGAGCCCGCTCGGCACCAGCAGGCACTCGGTGCCGCCTTCGAGCGTGGCCAGGCGCTCCTCGAGCGTGAAAGTGGTCGGCGTGCCGTGCAGGCCGTAGGTGTAGCCGGCCTTGGTCTTCCAGTCGCGCGCGCGCATCGCGGCCACGTCGGCGAAGAACACGGTCGAGGCCTTGTAGATGCCCGGCTGCGGCGCGGCGAAGTTGGCGGGCGGGGTGTAGGGATGGTGGATCAGGGTCGTGGAGGGCTTGCTCATGTGCCGATGCTAGCGCCACGCGCCTGCCCAGGTGCGACGCCGCACAATGGGCACCACGACACCGCTGCTGATCCGAAAGGAACCACCATGGCCATCCACGAGCTGTTCCCGTACCTGTGCGTGCACGACGCCGGCGCGGCCATCGACTTCTATTGCGATGTTTTCGAGGTGAAGGAAATCTTTCGCCTGACCGAACCCAGTGGCCGCATCGGGCACGCGGAGCTGGACTTCCACAACGGCGCGATCCTGATGCTTTCGGACGAGTTCGCCGAATACGACATCCGCAGCGCCAAGACGCTGGGCGGCAGCGCGGTGACGCTGCACCTGCATGTGGACGATGCGGACGCCGTGGTGGCCCGTGCCGTGGCGGCCGGCGCCACGCTGGACATGGCGCCGCAGGACCAGTTCTACGGCGAGCGATCCGGCGTGTTCCGCGACCCCTTCGGCCACCGCTGGAACGTGGGCCACAGCATCGAGAAGCTCACGCCGGAAGAAATGCAGCGGCGCTACACCGCGATGTTCGATTCCGCCGGCTGAGCGAGGACGGGCTCGTTCAGACCGACCATTTCTCCAGCAGCTTCTGTACGCCGAGCGAATCGTAGCCTTCGAAGGGTTGATGAATCCATGGATTCGTCGCCAGGTACTCGACCGAGTAATCGGGCGTGAAGGTCGACAGCGCCTTGGTCCAGAGCACCGCGCTGCGCAGCTCGGTGATCGGCTTGTAGTTGTTGCGCAGCATGTCCATCACCGCATGCAGCGTGTGGCCCGAGTCGGCCAGGTCGTCCACCAGCAGCACCCTGCCCGCGATCTCGCCCTTGGGCGTGGTGATGAAGCGGGCGATGTCGAGATGGCCCTGCACCGTGCCGGCGTCGGCGCGGTAGGAGCTGGTCGACATGATGGCCAACGGCTTGCCGAAGATGCGCGAGAGCACGTCGCCCGGGCGCATGCCGCCGCGCGCCAGGCACAGGATGGTGTCGAACTCCCAGCCCGACTGGTGGACCTTGATCGCGAGCTTTTCAATCAGGTTGTGGTATTCGTCGTAGCTGACATAGAGATGCTTGCCGTCTTCGGTCAACATGGTCTGGTTGGTTCCTGTTCAGTCGGCCAAATAGGGGTGGCGCATCATGATCGTGTGATCGCGGTCGGGGCTGGTCGATACCATGTGGATCGGCACGCCCGTGATCTGTTCGATGCGCTGCAGGTAGAGCCGCGCGTTGACCGGCAGCTTGTCGTACTGCGTGACGCCGACAGTGCTCTCGCTCCAGCCTTCGAGGGTTTCATAGATGGGCGTGCAGCGCTCGATTTCATCGGCGCCCATCGGCAGGATGTCGGTGATCTCGCCGTCGAGTTCGTAGCCGGTGCACAGCTCGAGCTTTTCGAGCCCGTCCAGCACGTCGAGCTTGGTGATGCACAGGCCCGACAGGCCGTTGACCTGCGCCGAGCGCTTGAGCAGCGCGGCGTCGAACCAGCCGCAGCGGCGGCTGCGGCCCGTGGTGACGCCCTTTTCGGCGCCCACGGTGCTCATGTGGTAGCCCGGCGTGCCCGGCGTGGCCCAGTCGAGTTCCGTGGGGAACGGACCGCCGCCCACGCGCGTGCAGTAGGCCTTCGTGATGCCGAGGATGTAGTGCAGCATGCCCGGGCCCACGCCCGAACCGGCGGCTGCGTTGCCGGCCACGCAGTTGCTGGAGGTCACATACGGATAGGTGCCATGGTCCACGTCGAGCAGCGTGCCCTGCGCGCCCTCGAACAGCAGGTTGGCGCCGGCCTTGTGCGCGTCGTTCAGCTCGCGCGACACGTCGGCCATCATCGGCTTGAGCAGCACGGCGTGGCGCATGGCCTCGTCGAACACCAGGTCGAAGTCGATGGCGGGGGCGCCAAGCACCTGGGTCAGCACGTGGTTGTGCAGGTCGAGCAGCACGCGCAGCTTGGTCGCGAAGCGGTCCGGGTGCTTCAGGTCCTGCACGCGCAGCGCGCGGCGCGCGATCTTGTCTTCGTAGGCCGGGCCGATGCCGCGGCCGGTGGTGCCGATCTTCTCGACGCCGCCCTTTTCGCGGTACGTTTCGCGCGCGATGTCGAGCGCGGCGTGAAAAGGCAGGATCAGCGGGCAGGCCTCGCTGATGCGCAGGCGCGAGCGCACTTCGACGCCGGCCTTTTCGAGCCCTTCGATTTCCTCGAACAGCTTGGCAGCCGACAGCACCACACCGTTGCCGATGTAGCACTTGACGCCGGGCCGCATGATCCCGCTGGGAATGAGGTGCAACGCGGTCTTCACACCGTTGATGACCAGCGTGTGGCCCGCGTTGTGGCCGCCCTGGAAGCGGACCACGCCCTGCGCGCTTTCGGTCAGCCAGTCGACCAGCTTGCCTTTGCCTTCGTCGCCCCATTGGGTGCCGACGACGACCACGTTTCTTCCGGTGGTTACGCTCATGCTCGTTCCATTACTTCAAAAATTCAGATGGCTCGGACTTGCCACTGCCCTGCTTGCTCGACGAGCTCGCGGTCGCAATGGAATTCATCGATTTCGCTGCCGTGGCCCGGCAGCACGCAGACCACGATCTCGCCGGCCTTGCGCAGCCCGGCAATGGCCTGGCGCAGGCCGGCTGCGTCGCTCCAGGGCGCACGGATGGCTGCGCGCAGCCCACGCGCCGGCAGCACGCCGACCAGTTCGCGCACGTCGAGGCTGAAGCCGACCGCCGGCCGGTTGCGGCCGAAGACGGCGCCGACCTCGTCGTAGCGCCCGCCGCGCACCAGCGCATCGACCGCGCCCGGCACGTAGATGCCGAAGCGCATGCCGCTGTAGTAGGCATAGCCGCGCAGGTCGGCCAGGTCGAAGCTGATCCGCCGCGCCGAATCGCCGCCAAGGCTGTCGGCAAGCTGCTTCAGTCCGGCCAGCGCCGCGCTCACGGCAGGCGTGCCCTTGAGTGCCTTGGCGGCCTCGTCGAGTACCGACGCATCGCCATACAGCTGGACCAGCGCGCGCAGCCCGTCGCGCGACGGGGCCGGGAAATTGCGCGTGAGCGCATGCAGTTCGCTCGCGTCCTTGGCAACCAGCGCCGCATGCACGCGCGCCAGCGCCGAGGCATCGACCGGGACACCGGCGAACAGCGCCCGCACGATGCGTGCGTCCGCCAGGTCGACGAGCATGCCGTCGCCCAGCCCCGACGCATGGAGGCAGTCGAGCGCCAGCAGCAGGACCTCGGTGTCGGCTTCGAGCCCGGCGTGGCCATAGATTTCGGCCCCGAACTGCAGCGGCTCGCGCGTGGCGTGCGGCCGGTCCGGGCGGGTGTGCAGCACCGGCCCGCAGTAGCACAGGCGCGCCACGCCTTCGCGGTTCAGCAGGTGGGCGTCGATGCGTGCCACCTGGGGGGTGGTGTCGGCGCGCAGGCCCATGCTGCGGCCGGAGAGCTGGTCGACGAGCTTGAATGTTTGGAGGTCGAGCGCTTCGCCGGTGCCCGACAGCAACGACTCGAGGTGCTCGAGCAGCGGCGGCATCACCAGCTCGTAGCCATAGCCACGGGCGGTATCGAGCAGCTGGCGTCGAAGTTCTTCGATGTGGCGCGCCTCGGAAGGCAGCACATC
Source organism: Variovorax paradoxus (assembly GCF_018614875.1). GTDB lineage: Bacteria > Pseudomonadota > Gammaproteobacteria > Burkholderiales > Burkholderiaceae_C > Variovorax > Variovorax paradoxus_I. The sequence continues at coordinate 346,111 of NZ_JAGGNW010000011.1, forward strand.
GGCAATGTGATCCGGGAGGACCCAGGCGGACATGGGGATCGGGGGCGTGGTTAAACCGGGATTCTACCGGGCCGCGCTACCCCAGCAGCCAAAGAAGGGCCAAACCCAGCAAGATGCTGCAGAGTCCGAAGAAGCGCAGCTGGCCGTCGCGCAGCTGCATGAGCTGCCCGAAACCGCGCCGCCACCCGCCCGGCGACACGAAAGGCAGGATGCCCTCGATCACCAGGACGAGCGCCAGCGCACTCCAGAAGGTCTCGGCGCTCACGGCTCCAGGACCGACTTAGCGGCGGGGAGCGTTGCCCGGCGTGCCCGAGCTTTGCATGGCCCGGAAGAAGTCCGACGACGGGTCGAGCACCATCACGTCGCTCTTCTTGTTGAAGCTCTGCTTGTAGGCGTCGAGGCTGCGGTAGAACTGCGCGAACTGCGGGTCGCGGCCAAAGGCCTCGCTGTAGGCGGAAGCGGCCTGGGCATCGCCCTCGCCCTTGATCTTCTGGGCGTCGCGGTAAGCGTTTGCCACGATCACCTCGCGCTGGCGATCGGCGTCGGCGCGGATTTTTTCGCCTTCAGCAAAGCCGGTCGAACGCAGTTCGTTGGCCACGCGCTTGCGCTCGGCCTCCATGCGGCGATAGACCGATTCAGTGATGGCCTCCACATAGTCGACACGCGTGATGCGCACGTCGATCACGTCCACGCCCCAGGGCTTGGCGCCCTTCACCACGGACAGCACCTCGCGCTGCACGTCGGCCATGAGCGCCTCGCGGCGCACCGAGATCAGGTCGCGCACGGTGCGCTTGTTGATATTTTCCTGGAACGCGTTGCGAACCACGCGATTGAGCTGCGTGGCGCCCGCGTTCTCGTCGAGGCCTACGTTGCGGATGTAGGCCTGCGGATCGGAGATGCGCCAGCGCACGTACCAGTCGATCACCACGCGCTGCTTCTCGGCCGTGAGCATGGGCTCGGTGTCGAGGCTGGAGAGCGTGAGCAGCCGCTTGTCGATGTACGACACGTTCTGGAACGGCGGCGGCAGCTTGAAATTGAGGCCAGGCTCGGTGATGACCTGCTTGATCTGGCCCAGGGCGTACACCACGCCGAACTGGCGCTGGTCGACGACGAAGAGGGTCGAGCTCAGCAGCACCAGCAGCACGAGGATCGACGAAGCGATGAATCCGATTCTGTTCATGTTCTTACTGGCCTTTTCAACGCACGTCGCGGTCGCGCGAACGGCCGTCGCGGGCGCGGGTTTCGCCCGCGGGCGGGGCGACCGGGATCACCGACGACTGGGCCGGTGCGGTACCCGCCACGCTGGGACTGGCTGCATCGACCGGCGTTGCGGCCGGGTTATTGCCGCTCAGCTGCATGAGCTTGTCGAGCGGCAGGTACAGCAGGTTGGAGCCTTGCTTGGTGTCGACCAGTACCTTGGTGGTACTGGCATAGATCTGCTGCATGGCATCGGTGTACATGCGGTCGCGCGTGACCTGCGGCGCCTTCTGGTATTCAGCCAGCACCGCGCTGAAGCGGCCGGCATCGCCTTGCGCCTGCGCAACGATGCGCGCCTTGTAGGCTTCGGACTCTTCCTTGAGGCGCGATGCGGTACCCGTTGCGCGCGGCACCACGTCGTTGGCATAGGCCTGGGCTTCGTTCTTGGCGCGCTCGCGCTCCTGGCCGGCCTTGAGCACGTCGTCGAACGCAGACTGCACCTGCTCGGGCGGACGCACACCACCCTGCTGCAAGTTGATGTTGACGACTTCGACGCCGACCTGGTAGCGGTCGAGGATGGTCTGCATCAGCGTGCGCACGCGAGGCGCGATCTGGTCGCGCTCCTCGGCAAGGGCCGCGTCCATCTTCATCTTGCCGACCACCTCGCGCACGGCGGTTTCCGCCACCTGCACCACGGTTTCGCTCGGCGACTTGCTTTCGTACAGATACGCGCGCGCGTCGCTCAGGCGGTATTGCACGGCGAACTTGATCTCGACGATGTTCTCGTCTTCGGTCAGCATGGCCGACTCGCGCAGGCCGGTCGAACGCACGATGGCATCGCGGCCGACATCGGTCGACCGGATCTGCGTGACCACGACCACTTCGTGGCGCTGGATGGGATACGGCAGGCGCCAGTTGAAGCCCGCGCCCACGGTCGACTTGTAGCGCCCGAACTGGGTCACCACGGCCTGCTGGCCTTCGTTCACGATGAAGAAGCCGGTACCGAGCCAGATGAGAACGGCAACCGCAGCCACCAGCCCCAGGCCGAAGCCTGCATTCTTCATGTCCGGCCGATAGCCATTGCCGCCACCGCCGTTGCCGCCGGGTTGATTGCCGCCGCCCTTGCCGCCGAAGAAGCCGCCCAGCTTGCGATTGAGGTCGCGCCAGAGTTCGTCGAGATCCGGCGGTCCCTGGTTCGGGCCTTGCCCGCGGGGACGGTTTCCATTGTTGTTGCCCGAGGGCGGTGGCGTCGGCGCGCCCGGCGGGTCTGCGTCGGGAGGCCGGTTGCCGGTCGGGCGGTCACCGCTGGATGCCGGCTCGTCGCCACGGCCCCACCGGCCATCGTTCAGGTTGAACATGCCCAGAAATCCTCTCCACGCTGGCTTTGCATTCATTCGCTTCGTTCTCTTGTCAGTGGCGGGATTGTGCCCAATCAATTGGCGGCATCGTGCAATTCAGTGTCGGCCTCTGGGGGCATCGTATCGCCCACGGAGCCCGACCGGCGAGCCAGTTCGGCTCGCAGCAGGGGCACGCCCTCGCCGCTGCGGGCGCTGAGGAAGATGCGCGGAACCCGCACGCCGTCGATTTCCATGTCGTCCTGCAGATGCAGCGGATGCTGCGCGGTTTCAAGGGCGTCGAGCTTGTTGAACACCAGAAGCTGCGGAACTGTGTCGGCGCCGATATCGCGCAGAACGGACTGCACTTCGGCCATCTGCTCGGGAAAATGCGGGTTGGAGGCATCCACCACGTGCAGCAGCAGATCGGCATCGACCGCCTCTTGCAGCGTGGCCTTGAATGCATCGACCAGCCCGTGCGGCAGGTCGCGAATGAAGCCGACGGTGTCGGAAATCGAGACCTGCCGGCGGGCGTCGCCCAGGTAGAGGTTGCGCGTGGTGGTGTCGAGCGTTGCAAAGAGCTGGTCGGCCGCATAGGCGCGGGCCTTGACCAGCGCATTGAACAGCGACGACTTGCCGGCATTGGTATAGCCCACGAGCGAGATGTTGAAGGTCTCGCGGCGCTCGCGCTGGCGGCGCTGCGTGCCGCGTTGCTTTTGCACCTTGGCCAGGCGCTCGCGCGTGCGCTTGATCGATTCGCTGATCATCCGGCGATCCAGCTCGATCTGCTTTTCACCGGGACCGCCGCGCACGCCCGCGCCACCTGTCTGGCGCTCGAGGTGGGACCAGCGGCGAACGAGGCGCGTGCTCAGGTACTGCAGGCGGGCAAGCTCGACCTGCAGCTTGCCTTCATGGGAGCGGGCGCGCTGGGCAAATATTTCGAGGATGAGGAAGGTGCGGTCGTACACCGCCACGTCGAGCTGGCGCTCGAGGTTGCGCTGCTGCGCAGGGCTCAACGACTGGTCGAAGATGACCTCGCTGGCCTGGTGCAACGCGGCCAGTTCCTTGATTTCGTCGGCCTTGCCGCTTCCAATGAAAAGCGCCGCGTCGGGCGCCTTGCGCTTGCATATGAGGCGCGCGACAGGTTCCAGGCCCGCGGTCTGCGCAAGCAGGCCGAGTTCCTCGAGTTCGCTGTCGAAATGGGGCAGCCCGAAATCGACGCCGACGAGAACGGCGGCGCCTTCCTGGCGGGAGTTCAGTTCAGACAAGCGGAATCAATATGGAAAAAGCGCGGCGGGGTTACCGCCGCGCTCCGCGCGATCAGGCTGCGGCGTCGTCGTTCTCGGCAGCCGAGAAGTTGACGGCACGACCCGGCACGATGGTGGAGATGGCGTGCTTGTAGACCATTTGCGTCACCGTATTGCGAAGCAACACGACGTACTGGTCGAAAGACTCGATCTGGCCCTGCAGCTTGATACCGTTCACCAGATAAATGGAGACCGGCACATGCTCGCGACGCAGGGTGTTCAGAAACGGGTCTTGTAGAAGTTGCCCTTTATTGCTCACGATATTCTCCGTGTTCAAGAGTAGTTGTTGGAGATATGACCTTAACACAGGGTTTCTGCGCTGCAGCAATCGGGGTCGAAAGCCTTTGAAAAATAACGGTTCTCAAAAGGCGGAACTTTCGAACCGGCCATGGTTCATCGGCCGCCATCGGCGGCCAAGCGCGCTCAGTCGTCCTTGTCGGCAAAGGGATTTTGAGAGCTTTTGAACTGGATCCGCAAGGGCGTGCCGACCAGATCGAACTCCTTGCGGAAGCGTCCTTCGAGAAAGCGCTTGTAGGCCTCGGTGACGTGTTCCAGCGAATTGCCGTGGATGATGATCACCGGCGGATTCATGCCCCCCTGGTGCGCATAGCGCAGCTTGGGGCGGAACATGCCCGCGCGCTTGGGCGACTGGAACTGCACGGCTTCCAGCAGCAGCCGCGTCAGCACGGGCGTCGACATCTTCCGCGTGGCCGACTTGTGGGCCTGCGCGATGGCCTGCCACACCGGCCCCAGGCCCTGGCGCTTGATGGCCGAGATGAAATGCAGCGACGCAAACTTGAGGAACGGCAGCCGGGTCTCGATCTGGCGCTGGATCTGCTCGCGCTGGTAGCTGTCGACCGCGTCCCACTTGTTGATGGCAATCACCACCGCCCGTCCGCTTTCGAGGATGTAGCCGGCAATGTGCGCGTCCTGGTCGGTCACGCCCTGCGTGGCATCGAGCAGCAGCAGCACGACATTGGCCGACTCGATGGCCTGCAGCGTCTTGACCACCGAGAACTTCTCGATCGCCTCGAACACCTTGCCCTTGCGGCGCAGGCCGGCCGTGTCGATCAGCTCGAAGCGCTGGCCGTTGCGCTCGAACGGCACCGAGATGGCATCGCGCGTGGTGCCCGGCAAGTCGAACGCCACCAGGCGCTCTTCGCCGAGCCAGGTGTTGATCAGCGTGGACTTGCCGACATTCGGCCGTCCGGCCACCGCCAGCTTGATGGGTTTGTTGACATCGTCCTCGTCCGCCGCGTCGTCGGGATCGGGCAGGTTCAGGGGAGCGAGCGCCAGTTCGACCAGGTCGCGCATGCCCTGCCCGTGCGCCGCGGACACGCCGTGCACATCGCCGAAGCCGAGTTCGTAGAAATCGACCAGCTTGGTGCCGTCGTGCATGCCTTCGGCCTTGTTGGCCGCCAGCACGCAGGGCTTGCCCAGCCGGCGCAGCTCGTTGGCAATGTCGTGGTCCTGCGCCGAGAGGCCTTCGCGGGCATCGACCACGAAGATCACCACGTCGGCCTCGGCCACGGCCTGCCGCGTCTGCTTGGCCATTTCCTTGTAGATGCCGCTGCCGGCATCGGGCTCGAAGCCGCCGGTGTCGATCACGATGAACTCGTGCTTGCCCAGGCGGCCGTTGCCATAGTGGCGGTCGCGCGTGAGCCCGGCAAAGTCGGCGACGATGGCGTCGCGCGTCTGCGTCAGGCGGTTGAAAAGGGTCGACTTGCCGACGTTGGGCCGCCCGACCAGGGCCACGACCGGCTTCATGGCCGGCCTTTCATGGGCGCGGTTTTCATGGTCGGGCCTTGCAAAAAGTTATTCAGGGCGATATCCAAACACACCGCCGTTGGCGGTCACCACGACCACCGTGTTGCCGGCCATCACCGGGGTGACGCCGATGGCGGAGCCATCGGGCGTGACGCGATTGAGCAGCGCACCGTCTTCGCGTGAAACGAAGTGCAGCGTTCCCGTGCTTTCACCAATGACCAGCGAGCGTCCCACTGCAAGCGGACCGGTCAGCACGCGACTTTTGAAACGGGTCGATTGCCAGGCGCGCTCGCCGTCGGAACGGCGCCAGGCCGTGACGCTGCCATCGGCCTCGGTGCCGTAGACGAAACCCTCATCGCCGCTGACGCCCTCGGCGCCCACGGCGGGCTTGCTCCAGAGCAGCTGGCCGCGCAGCGTGTCGACGCAGCCGACGTTGGCGTAGTAGGCGCGGGCGCAGACGGTGTCGCCGACACGGCTCACGCTGCCGGTCAGGTCGACCAGGCGCTCCACGTCGTTGGTGCCGCGCGGGGCTGCAATAGGAGCCTCCCAGCGCGAGGTGCCGTTGGCCGGGTTGATGCCGACCAGCCGGCCACCGATGCCCGAGATCAGCGTGTCGCCCACGGCGATCAGGACGCCCGACTTCTTGAGCACGAGGTTCTCGGCCGTGCGCTGCTGCAGCCAGAGGCGACGGCCGCTCTGGCCATCCCAGGCGCTGATGCTGCGGTCGGCGGTCTGGACGAAGACGCGCCGGCCAGCCACCAGCGGTGCCGTGAAGGCCTGGGCCGAGAGCCGCTGCTTCCACAGGACCTTGCCGCCTTCCATGGCCACGAGTTCGTTGTCGGTGGTCACGACCGCGGCCAGCGAACCGTCGCTGCCGACGCCTGCTGCCAGCTTGGCGCCCGCGTTCGCGCGCCAGGTTTCGCGGCCGGCACGGGCATCGATGGCCACGACGGTGCCGTCGCTGCCGGCCACGGTGACGATGTCGCCGCTGACGTCGGTGGCAAGCGGGAAGCTCACGGCCGGGATGCGCACGCTCCAGGCCTGGCGCACGCCGAACAACGCGGGGTTGGCAGGCAGTTCGACCGGCTTGGGCTTGCCGCTGCCCGAGCAGGCGGCCAGCATTGCGACCAAGACAATGGCCGAACCCGCACGCAGGGCGGACGACTCAGGCATGAAACGCTTGAAATTCATAGTGCGATCAGGAATTTTTGGGGGCTGCCGGCGTGACCGTGATCACAGGTGCCAGGCTCTTCGGATCGACGCCAGCGGCGTTGAGCTTGAATTCGACGAGACGCCGGTAGTCGGACGTCGCGCCAAGGCCGGTCCAGGCCTTGCGGTATTCGGCCTGCGCTTCGGTGCGCTTGCCCTGGGCCATGTAGATGTCGCCCTTGCGGTCGGCCACCAACGGTTCGAATTCCTTGGGCACGTTGCCCGAAAGCTGCTTGAGGGCGTCGTCGTAAGACTTGCTGTCGAGCAGTTCGGCCGCGAGCCGCAGCTTGGCAACGGCCTGATAGCCTGGATCGACAGCGCTTTGCGCGACCCAGCCGAGCGCCGCCCGCGAGGCCTCGAGGTTGCCCTTCTCGTACAGCGCCTTGGCGGCCAGGAGGCCGGCCTGCTGTGCATAGGCGGTGCTGGCGAAGCGCTCCTTCATGTCGCCCAGCACGCGCTGGATGCGTTCCACATCGCCGGACTGCGTGCTGCGCTCGACCTCGTCGTAGAGGGCCGCGGCCTGCGCTGCCTTGTTGCGCTGGAAATATTGCCAGCCGTTCCAGGCCACGAAGGCCCCGGCCACGAGCAACACCACCCAGGTGATCAGGGTGCCGTAGGTGTTCCAGAAATGCTTGAGCTGGTCGAGCTGTTCCTGTTCGTCGAGATCGAGATGAGTTGCCATGCGCTATCGGATGTTGGAAGCCGGCGATTGTAGGGTGGCGGCCCATGTGGCCGCCTCGGCGAGCGGCCGCGCGCTCTGCGCGCCGCTTCCGTCGCGCAGCGCCTTGAGAGTCACTTCGCCGCGCGCAAGTTCATCGGCACCGAAAATCAGGGCGTAGGCAGCGCCGCTGGCGTCGGCTTTCTTGAACTGGGACTTGAAGCTTCCGGGGCCATCGGCTGTGGCGGCATGCATCTGCACCCGGACACCGGCATCGCGCAACTGCTGCAGCGTGCGCAGCACCACCGGCATGGCCGCGGCATCGGGCACCACGGCATAGACGTCGGGAACCGGCGCCGCGATGGCGGCGCCCTGCTCCTTCATCAGGTCGAGCACGCGCTCCACCCCGATGGCCCAGCCCACCGCCGGTGCCGGCTTGCCGCCGATCTGCGCAATGAGGTCGTCGTAGCGGCCGCCGGCGCAGACGGTGCCTTGCGAGCCGAGGCGGTCGGTCACGAACTCGAACACGCTGAGGTTGTAGTAGTCGAGGCCGCGCACCAGCCGCGGATTGATGGTGTACGCCACGCCGTTGGCATCGAGGATGGCCTTGAGTCCGTCGAAGTGGGCCAGCGATTCGGCGCCCAGGAAGTCGATCAGCCGGGGGGCGGACTCGACCACCTCCTTCATGGCCGGGTTCTTGGTGTCGAGGATGCGCAGCGGATTGCTGTGCAGGCGGCGCTTGCCGTCCTCGTCGAGCCTGTCGGCGTGCTTTTCGAAGTGGGCAATGAGCTGGGCGCGGTGGAGCGCGCGCTCGGCGGGCTGGCCCAGGCTGTTGAGCTCCAGGCGAACGTCGGTCAGCCCGATGGCCTTCCAGAGCGCGTTGGCCAGCAGGATCAGTTCGGCATCGACGTCGGGTCCGGCAAAGCCGAGCGCCTCGGCGCCGATCTGGTGGAACTGCCGGAAGCGGCCGCGCTGCGGTTTCTCGCGCCGGAACATCGGGCCCGTGTACCAGAGGCGCTTGCCGCCGTCGTACAGCATGTTGTGCTCGATCACCGCGCGCACGAGGCCGGCGGTGTTCTCGGGCCGCAGCGTCAGGTGGTCGTTGTCGCCGTATTTGTCGGAGCGGTCCTGAAAGGAGTACATCTCCTTCTCGACGATGTCGGTCACCTCGCCGATGCCGCGCACGAACAGCGCCGTGTGCTCGAGGATCGGCGTGCGGACATTGCGGTACGCAAAGCGGCCCATCAAGTCGCGCACGGTGGCTTCGAGCCACTCCCAGCGCGCCGATTCGGGCGGCAATATGTCGTTCATGCCTTTGACGGCATTCAGTTTTTCAGCCATGAGTCTGCGAGAGGTGTCAGGCAGCGACGGCGTGTTCGCCGCCGAAGCGCTTTTCGATGTAGGTTTCGACGAGCTGGTGAAACTCGTTGGCGATATTGTCGCCGCGCAGCGTGAGCGCCTTTTCGCCGTCGATGAAGACCGGCGCGGCGGGCGCCTCGCCGGTGCCGGGCAGGCTGATGCCGATGTCGGCGTGCTTGCTCTCGCCGGGGCCGTTGACGATGCAGCCCATGACGGCCACCTTCAGGGTCTCGACGCCGGGATACTTGGTGCGCCAGACCGGCATCTGCATGCGCAGGTAGTCGTCGATCTGCTTGGCCAGTTCCTGGAAAGTGGTGCTGGTGGTGCGGCCGCACCCCGGGCAGGCGGTGACGCTCGGCACGAACACGCGCAGGCCCAGGGCCTGCAGGATCTCGTTGGCGATCAGCACTTCCTGCGTGCGCGACTCGCCCGGCTGCGGCGTGAGCGACACGCGAATCGTGTCGCCGATGCCTTCCTGCAGCAGGATGGAAAGCGCCGTGGCCGACGCCACCGTGCCCTTGGTGCCCATGCCGGCCTCGGTGAGTCCCAGGTGCAGCGGATAGTCGCAGCGCTTGGCGAGCTCGCGGTAGACCGAGATCAGGTCCTGCACGCCACTCACCTTGCACGACAGGATGACCTGGTTGCCGGCCATGCCCATCGATTCGGCCAGCCTGGCGGATTCGATGGCCGAGGTGATCAGCGCTTCGTACATCACCTGCTTGGCATCCCACGGCTCGGCGCGCCGGCTGTTGATGTCCATCAGGCTCGCAAGCAGTTCCTGGTCGAGGCTGCCCCAGTTGACGCCGATGCGCACGGGCTTGTTCCATCGCATGGCGGCATCGATCATCTGGCCGAACTGGCGGTCGCGCTTGTCGCCCTTGCCCACATTGCCGGGATTGATGCGGTACTTGCTCAGCGCCTCGGCGCAGGCCGGATAGTCGGTCAGCAGGCGGTGGCCGTTGTAGTGGAAGTCGCCGATCAGCGGCACGTCGATGCCCATGCGGTCGAGCTGCTCGCGGATGTACGGCACCTGGGCCGCCGCCTCCGGCGTGTTGACCGTGATGCGCACCATCTCCGAGCCGGCAATGGCAAGTTCCTTCACCTGGATGGCCGTGCCGACGGCGTCGACGGTGTCGGTATTGGTCATGGACTGCACCCGCACGGGTGCGTCGCCGCCCACCGTCACGGTGCGCGGTCCCCAGACCACCTGGGCCTGGCGCGAACGGCGCGCCTTGGGGGCCGCCGATGCGATGGGTTGCGGAGTGCAGTCGGTCAAGATGTCACCTCGAAACGCGCCACGCCGCCGCCGCGCGTGACAGGCTTCAGATCGTAGGGCTTTCCGCGCACCTGCACATCGACCGCCGAGGCCCGGCCCACCACCACCGACAACGGCAGCGCTCCCGACAATGCCACCGTCTCGCCGGCCTTCAAACCACGGCGCAGCAATTGTTTGCCGCCGGCCTCCGTGACAGTGATCCAGCATTCCTCGCGCGCGACGAAGACGAGCTGCTGGCTGCCGGCCGGGGCCGCAGCGGCAGCAGCGGTCGAAGCAGCCGCCGCAGCTGCAGCGTTGCCCGCCGGCAAGGCTGCGGAGGACGTGCCCGAGGCCAAGGGTGCAGCAGATGCCAGGGGTGGTGCCAAGGGCGACACCGGCGCGTTCTCGACGACGACGGACGGCCCGCCTGGGGCCGGTGCAGCCACCGGTGCCTCGGCCAGCGAACTGGTGTCGCTGTCGCCGCGCGACGACGTCCAGCGCGACACGGAGGCTCCGAGCCGATCGAAGACCGATTGAGGCAGCCAGAACAACACGGCCGCGCCAACCAGAAGCAACGCCACGACCGTCGTCAACGCGCGCGATGGAAGTCCGTTGGAGCGGCCGCCGTTCCAGCGCGGCGTTCCGGAAACGATATTGCCTTTGAGCGTGCGGTCGGCCACGGCCAGCGCCGCGCGCTGCGCGCCCGGCAGCTTCGCCAGCACCGGCGCGGGATCGATGCGCAGGGCGCGGCAGACACTGCTGGCCAGGGCCCGGGCAAAGACCGGATCAGGCAGCGAAGCGATGTCGTCCGTCTCGAGCGCAATGAGCTTCTGCGGCGGCACCTTGAGGGCCGCGGCCACCATTTCGATGTGCAGCCCGTGCGCCTCGCGCGCTTCGCGGAGCATGTCGCCGGCTGTCTTGTGTGTGATGTCGCCTTCCTCGAGCGGCAGTGCCGCGGAAGTGCCGAACTCCGAAACCCGATCAGTCATTGAAATTCCCGCGCTCGTACGCTATTGCCTCCCGGGACTGCGGAAAGCGTCGTTGCAGTTGCCCTCCCAACTGCGCGACTGCTTCGCGGTTGTTGAGCCGTCGTTCGATCTTGATGCCGAGCCAGAGCGTCTCGGCACTGGCCGAAGGGCTGTTGTTGACGCGCCGGATGTAGAACTGTGCACGCGACCATTCTTCGCGCTGCGCCAGCAGCGAAGCCAGGTTGAATCCGACCACCGGATTGCCGGCGTCGATCTCGTAGGCCTGCATGAGGCTGCGCTCCGCTTCGGCACGCTGGCCCGCCCTGAGCTGGCAAACGCCCTGCGTCATGAGCGTCTTGGAGCGGTCGGTGTAGCTCGGCACAGCCAGTGCCTCCGTGAACTGCTGGGACGCATCGCCAAAGCGGTTCTGCTGGCACAGCAGCCAGCCATAGTTGTGCCGCACGTTCGGATCGCGCGGCTGGATGGCAATGGCGCGGCGAAAACTGTCTTCTGCCATTCCGGCATCCTCGAGCCGCATGTAGACCAGGCCGCGCAGGTTGTAGGCGTCCGCGTAATTGGGATCGGCAACCAGCGCCTGCTTGATCTCGTCGAGTGCGACGGTGGTCTGGCCGTGCTCGAAATAGCCGGCGGCGAGTTCCATGCGCAGGCGCGCGCGGCGCTGCCGACTGCTCTCGTCGGACTCGGTCACGATCTCGGCGCCCTTGCCCGAGCTGGTGTCGGCCAGGCTGGTGGTGGTGGTTCGCGTGTTGACGCAGCCCGCGAGCACAAACGCCACGGCGGCGCCGGCAAAGCTTGCAGCCAGCAGCCGCTGCGCGCTCGCGGTCGCCATCGAAAAGGCCATCCTCATTGGGTCAATGCTCCTGGGGGGCGGTCTTGCGAACCGGATGCAAAACAACGGTGCGCTCCGACACACGGCGCTGGGCCATGCGCTCGGCCGCGCGGGTACGGTCCTTGACGTCGCCGGCCAGCTGCCCGCAGGCGGCGTCGATGTCGTCGCCGCGCGTCTTGCGCACGGTGGTCACGAGGCCGGCTTCGCTCAGCGTCCTGGCAAAGGCCAGCACCCGCGGCTGCGGCGAACGCAGCAGGCCCGAGGCCGGAAACGGATTGAACGGGATCAGGTTGAACTTGCACGACACACCATGGGTACGCACGAGTTCCACCAGTTGCCGCGCATGCTCGGGCTGGTCGTTGACGCCGTCGAGCATGCAGTACTCGAAAGTGATGAAGTCGCGCGGGGCATGCGCCAGGTAGCGCTTGCAGGCCTCGAGCAGTTCGGCGATCGGATACTTGCGATTGAGCGGCACGAGATCGTCGCGCAGCGCATCGTTGGGCGCATGCAGCGACACGGCCATTGCCACCGGGCAGTCGGCGCCCAGGCGGTCGATCATCGGCACCACGCCGGAAGTCGACACGGTCACGCGCCGGCGCGACAGGCCATAGGCGTTGTCGTCGAGCATGGTGCGCAGCGCGGGCACCAGCGCCGCATAGTTCTGCAGCGGCTCGCCCATTCCCATCATCACCACGTTGGAGATGACGCGCTCGTCGCGCTTCAGGTGCTTGCGCAGGAAGTGTTCGGCAAACCAGAGCTGGGCGACGATTTCGCCGGTGCTCAGGTTGCGGCTGAAGCCCTGATGCCCCGTGGAGCAAAAGCGGCAACCCACCGCACAGCCGGCCTGGGACGACACGCACAGCGTGCCGCGGTCGTCTTCGGGGATGAATACGGCTTCGACGGCATTGCCGTCGCCGACGTCGAACAGCCACTTGATCGTGCCGTCCTTGGATTCGTGCTGCGTGAGGACCGGCAAGGCCTCGACGCGAGCGGTGGTGGCGAGCTTTTCGCGCAGCGACTTGGCCAGATCGGTCATCTGGGCAAAGTCGCTGGCGCCACGCTGGTGGATCCAGCGGAACAGCTGCGTGGCGCGGAATCGCTTCTCGCCGAGCTTTTCGCAGAACGCAGCCAGCCCCTCGAGATCGAATTCGAGCAGGTTGGCCGTGGTCATGAAATCAGCCGGAGACGGCTTCAGCGCGCGTAGACGTTGAGGCCGGCGAAGAAGAACGCCACTTCGTTCGCAGCGGTTTCGGGAGCGTCCGAACCGTGCACGGCGTTGGCGTCGATGCTGTCGGCGAAGTCGGCGCGGATGGTGCCCGGGGCCGCCTTCTTGGGGTCCGTGGCGCCCATCAGGTCGCGGTTCTTGGCAATGGCGTTGTCGCCTTCGAGCACTTGCACGAACACGGGGCCGGAGATCATGAAGTCGACCAGGTCCTTGAAGAACGGACGTTCCTTGTGGACCGAGTAGAACTGCTCGGCTTCGTTGCGCGACAGATGCACCAGCTTGGCGGCAACGATCTTGAGGCCGGCAGCTTCGAAGCGGGAAACGATCTTGCCGATGACGTTCTTGGCGACGGCGTCGGGCTTGATGATGGAAAGGGTACGTTCGATGGCCATTGAAGAGCTTCCTGAGCTTTGATTTTGAAGTGATTTGTCACAACTGCAACGAATATGTTGCATCGTAAGTCGACAAAGCCTCTGATTTTAACCGGCGCGGCCCCCGGGGTTGGTGAAAACCCCGCGAAAGGCTGCGCTGGAGAGCTGGCTTTCAGCGCCCGCGGCGCCGATTTCCGCCCGGACCGCCCTGGCCGCCAAAGCCGCCGCCCGCCGGTCCGCCACTGCGGCGCCCCGGCCCCTGGCGTTGTTCCTTGCGCTGGCGGGAAAAGCTGTCGGCACCGATGTAGCCGAGCGAGGTCTTCATCGGATCGGGCTGGTTCGCGCCGCTTGGCGGACGCTCTTCGCCCTGGCGGTTGCCCCGGTTGTTGCTGTTGCTGTTGTTGTTGCCGCGACGTCCTTGCGGCGGCGTGCCTGCGTTGCCGCCGCCTCCGCTTCGATTGCCACGCCCTCCGCGCTCGCCGCGCGGCGGCCGGCCTTCGCCCAGCGGATTCGGAATGGGGGCCTCGCGGCCGTCATCGCGTGGATCGCGCATGTCGCGGGGCTGCTGCTGTGCGCCGCCGGCGTTGCGGTTGCCGCGCCGCTTCTTGTTGCGTCCGTTGCGACCGCCGCCGGCACCTTCCTGGCCCGGCCCGCGCTGCTGCTGCTGAGGGCGCGGCGCGGCGCCGCCCGATGCCTGGAACAGCGCGTTGATGTCGCGCTCGTCGAGCTCCATCCAGGCGCCTCGCTTCAGGCCGCGCGGCAGCACCATGGCGCCGTAGCGGATGCGGATCAGCCGGCTGACCGCGTGGCCCACCGATTCGAAGAGGCGCCGGACTTCGCGGTTGCGGCCCTCGGAGATCGTGACGCGGTACCAGTGGTTGGCACCCTCGCCGCCGCCCTCCTCGATGGTGCCGAACTGCGCCATGCCATCGTCGAGGCGAACGCCTTCGAGCAGCTTCTTCTTTTCCTCGGCGTTGAGGGCGCCCAGCACGCGCACGGCGTACTCGCGCTCCAGGCCGAAGCGCGGGTGCATCAGCTGGTTGGCCAGGTCGCCCGAGCTGCTGAACAGCAGCAGGCCTTCGGTGTTCAGGTCGAGCCGGCCGACCGATTGCCACTTGCCCTGCTGCAGGCGCGGCAGCTTGCGGAACACCGTGGGGCGGTTCTGTGGATCGTCGTGCGTCACGACCTCGCCCACGGGCTTGTGGTAGGCGATGACGCGCGGCGGAGGCGGCGCGATGCGGTAGCGGATCGGCTTGCCGTTGATCTTGACCTGGTCGCCGTACTGGATGCGCTGGCCGATGTGGGCCGGCTCGTTGTTGACCGAAATGCGGCCCTGGAGAATCAGCGCTTCCATTTCGAGCCGCGAACCCAGGCCGGCCTGCGCCAGCACCTTGTGCAGCTTGGGCGAATCGGCCTCGGGCAGCAGCACCCGCTTGAGCGGCGGGACTTCGGGGCTCTCTTCGTCGGCATCGAACTGGCCCGAGATGACGTCCGCGAAGCGGATGGGCTCGGGCGGCAGTGCGTGGCGCTGCTCGCGCTCGGCGGCACGGCGCGCGCGGTCGAGGTCGTCCTCTTCCTCGTCGGGTTCTTCTTCCTCTTCTTCGTCGTCGTCGTAGGAGGGAGCACGGGCACCCTCCTCTTCCACGCGGCGCTCCCGGCGTTCGACGGGCGCGGCGGTCTTGACGGGCTCCTCAGCGATTGGCGCGGCAGCAGGGGCCGCATCGGCCACCTGGGCCTGCGCCACAGGCTCGGACGCTGGGTCCGCCGCAGATGCCGCGGGCTCGCCCTCCCCGGCCGCCTGCTCCACGACTTTTTTCTTGCGCGGAGCACGCAGCTTCTTGGGAGCCTCGCCCTCTCCGGCCGCCGATGCCGCAGGCGCCCCCGCCTCGGCGTCCGAAGATTGGCCGGGCGTCCCCGTTTTCGCCTTCTTTTTCTTGGATTCGGGCGGGACCGGCACGGTGGCCGCGTCGTCGATGTCGGAGGGACTCATGAGGTTTTTCCGGGAGGAACAGCGTGGGGATCGGTCTCGTCGGGCGACGACGGGGCTTCGGATTCGAGTTCGACGGGACGCTCGGCTTCCGTGGCGGCCGGGATGTCCGCGGGCTCTTCGGGAGCGGCCGCGTCCTCGGCGAATTGCGCCGCGGCGGCCTCGACGGCTTCGGGAGCCTCGGCGGCGGCCAGGGCAGGTTCTGCGTCTGCGTTCGTGTCCACTTCGGCGTCCGGCTCCGACATGGCCGAGGCGTCAGCGTCGGATTCGTTAGGGATGTCCATGGGCAGCCCGGGCTGGTTGCCCGACGCCTGGTCGAGCGCGTCGACCAGCGCCGCCTGCTGGGCCGGCGTTTCGATCAGCGGCAACTGGTCGAGCGATGCGAGGCCGAGGTCGTCGAGGAACTGCCGCGTGGTGGCGTACAGCCCCGGGCGGCCGACGGTTTCGCGGTGGCCGATCACCTCGACCCAGCCGCGGTCCTCGAGCTGCTTGAGGATGAGGGAGTTGATGGTGACGCCGCGGATGTCTTCCATGTCGCCGCGCGTGACCGGCTGGCGGTAGGCAATGATGGCCAGGGTCTCGAGCGCAGCGCGCGTGTAGCGCGGCGGCTTCTCGGGATGCAGGCGATCGAGGTGGTCGCGCATCTCGGGCCGGCTCTGGAAGCGCCAGCCGCTGCCGACGCTCGTGAGCTCCAGGCCGCGCTGCGCCCAGTCTTCCTGCAGTTCGAGCAACAGCACCTTGATGGTGTCCACGCCCAGCTCGTCGTCGAACAGCACGCGCATGTCGCGCACCGGCAGCGGCTGGCTCGAACAGATCAAGGCGGTTTCGAGAATGCGCTTGGCATCCGCCGTATTCATGGTTTGCGTTATCCGGGAAAAGGCGTCTTGGGACGCTTGTTCAGAAGGATGGAAGAAGGGCGCTGCCGGCACGCGGCGAGTGCAACGCAAGGCCGGCATCGGGGTGGCCGGCGCGGCCCTTGGGCCGTCAGGCGCGATTGTAATCCAGCCCCAAGGCCTGGAACGCCTGAACCAGATCGGCCGGCGGAAGGGAGCGCAGTTCCAACGCGGCTTGCGTGACGGGATGCACGAACGCGAGCCTGAAGGCGTGCAGCGCCTGCCGCGCCAGACCCGCCGCAGGAGCGCCCCCGTAGAGCGCGTCGCCGACCAGCGGATGGCCGATGGACGCCATGTGCACACGAATCTGGTGGGTTCGGCCTGTTTCGAGCGTGCACCGCACGGCGCAGGCCTGCGCATTGCCGTCCAGGCGTTCGATGAGCGTGCGCGCCGTCTTGCCCGGATGGCGCTCGAGATCGACCACGGCCATGCGCAAACGGTTGCGCGGATCGCGGCCGATGGGCGCGTCGACCTGCCGGGCTGCCGCGCCGGTCCAAGGCTTGTGTCCGAGCGCGAGATACTGCCGCTTCACCTCGCGCGCCGCGATCAGCGCCACCATGGCATCCATCGCGGCTCGCGTGCGCGCCACGACCATCAGCCCGCTGGTGTCGCGGTCGAGCCGGTGCACGATGCCCGCGCGCGGCAGCAGCGCGGCCTTGGGGTCGAGCGCCAGCAGGCCGTTCAGCAGCGTGCCGCTCCAGTGGCCCGGCGCCGGATGCACCACCAGGCCGGCCGGCTTGTCGATGATGCGCAGGTGCTCGTCCTCGTGCACCGTGACGATGTCCATCGCCTCGGGCCGGAAAGCCTGGCTCTGGGGCGTCGGCCGCAGTTCGATGCGCCCGGCCTGGCCGGCGCGCACCGTGGCGGAAGCCTTCAGGAGCGTGCGGCCTTGCAGCTGCACGGCGCCGGCTTCGATCAGCTGTTGCAGATAGTTGCGAGAAAATTCCGGCACCAGGGCGGCCAGCGCGCGGTCCAGCCGCTGGCCATGCTCGGCCTGGCCCACCGTGAAGGGCCGCAGTTCGCTGGACTCGACCGGATCCGCGCCCTCGTCGGCCTCGGCGGGGTCGGGAATCATGTCCAGGGGGTCGGTCGATATAATTGAGGGCAACTGTTTCACGAAAGCCGTATGTGATGTTTCGCGCCAAATTATCGGTCCCCGCCTGGATCGCGCTCAGCGCGGCAGCGCTGCTTGCAGCCGGCTGCTCCTCCACCTCCGTCGACAAGACCGCCAACTGGAGCCCCAACCGCATCTACGCCGAAGCCAAGGACGAAGCCGGTTCCGGCGCCTACGACAAGGCCGTGCCGCTGTACGAGAAGCTCGAAGGCCGCGCCGCCGGTACGCCGCTCGCGCAGCAAGCC
The DNA here is from genome assembly GCF_018614875.1 of Variovorax paradoxus. GTDB lineage: Bacteria > Pseudomonadota > Gammaproteobacteria > Burkholderiales > Burkholderiaceae_C > Variovorax > Variovorax paradoxus_I. Next base: position 363,850 of record NZ_JAGGNW010000011.1, read on the forward strand.
CAGCTCGAGAAGGCCTATGCCCAGTACAAGTCTGGCGAAAAGGCCAACGCCGTCGCCACGATCGACCGCTTCCTGAAGCTGCATCCGGCCAGTCCGGCCATCGATTACGCGCTCTACCTCAAGGGCGTGATCAACTTCAACGACGACCTCGGCATGTTCGCGTTCCTGACGCGCCAGGACCTGTCCGAGCGCGACCAGAAGGCCGCCAAAGAATCGTTCGAATCGTTCAAGGAGCTGGTGACGCGCTTCCCCGAGTCGCGCTACACGCCCGACGCGCGCCAGCGCATGAACTACATCGTGAACTCGCTCGCGCAGTACGAGGTGCATGTGGCGCGCTACTACTACTCGCGCGGCGCCTACCTCGCGGCCATCAACCGGGCGCAGCTTGCGCTGTCCGACTACCGCGAAGTGCCCGCGCTCGAAGAAGCCCTGTACATCATCGTCCGCTCCTACGATGCTCTGGGCATGAAGGACCTGCGCGACGACGCCCAGCGCGTGCTGACCACCAACTACCCGCAGAGCGAGTATCTGGCGCGCGGCTTCAAGGGCAAGGACGATCCGTGGTGGAAGGTCTGGTAACCCGGCAATAAGAACAAAGCCCTTCGGGGCTTTTTCTTCGTCTGCCGAGGCCCTGCTGCTGCAACGGCCTCGGGCCTTTCAGGCCGAGAGCGAATTCCTGAGCTCGCCGATCGCCGCCTCGAAATCCGCTTCGCTCTCCAGCCGCCGCATCGGCGGCAGCGCGGCCAGCAGCCGCCGGCCATAGCCCATGGCAACCAGGCGGGTGTCGCAAATGGCGAGCACGCCGCAGTCCGTTTCGCGGCGGATCAGCCGCCCCGCTCCCTGCTTCAGCGCCACGGCCGCCTCGGGCAGCGAATAGTCGCTGAACGAACTGCGCCCCTGGGCTTCCAGGCGCTGCGAGCGCGCCTCGACGAGCGGATCGTTGGGCGGCGGGAACGGCAACTTGTCGATCACCACCAGCTGCAACGCGTCCCCGGGCGCATCGAAGCCTTCCCAGAACGATGCGGATGCCACCAGCACGCAGCCGGCGCGCCCGGCATCCGCGCCTTCGCGGAAGCGGTCCATGAGCACACGCTTGGGCAGCTCGCCCTGCACCAGCACCTCGGGCCGCACGTCCGACTCGAGCCGTTCGAACTGCTGCTTCATCTCGTCGCCGATCGCGCGCAACGCGCGCAGCGTGGTCGTCAGCACCAGGGTTCGGCCGCCGAGTTCGGCAGCGCCCCGCGCGGCCAGTTGCGCCACCCGCATGCTGTGGGCGGCGTCGTTGGGTTTCGGAAAGGCACGGGGCACATAGAGCCCGGCCTGCGCGGCATAGTCGAAGGGGCTTTGCACGCGGAGCACCTCCGCGTCCCCCAGGCCGCACGGCTCGGTGAACCAGCGCAGCGTGGGTTCGTCGCCCAGCGTGGCAGAGGTGAAGACCCAGGCGCGTCCGCTGTCTTCGGGTGCCGCGCGGCCGGCCTCCTCGCCGTCGTCCTCACGGGCTGCGCCGCTGCCGATCTTGAGCACCCGCGTGCGCATGGCCTCGGCAATGTCGAGCGGCGACTCGACCAGGCGCAGCTGCGTGCCCACGTCGACCCAGCGCACCGAGTCGGTCTCGCAGGGCAGCGCGAAGCGTGCCGCGCGCTTGACGAGCTGCTGCGCCCGTTCGTACAGGCGCACGAAATCGGGCGATATCTCGCTGACGGTGTCGAGCCCTTCGGCGGCCATCTCGAAGGCATGCTGCAGGTCCTCGAGCGCGCCCTGCCAGACATCCGTGCCGATGCCTTCAGGCGACGGCCCGACCCAGCGCAGCTTGGTGCCGGGCCACTGCTTGCCGACCGCAAGGCGCAACTCGCGCGCGGCGCGCTCGACGGCTGCCACCAGTTGCTGCCAGTCGACCAACCCGCGCGCATGCTGCAGGCCGGCACCGAGCAGATCGCGCGCGAAGTCCAGGGCCTGCCCGCTGCCGAGCTGCGCTCCCAGGAACTGCACGCCGGTTTCATTGAGCTGGTGCGCTTCGTCGAACACGACCACGCTCACGGTCGGCAGCAATTCCGCCATGCCGGTCTCGCGCACCGCGAGATCGGCGAAGAACAGGTGGTGGTTAATGACCACCACATCGGCAGCCAGCGCCTCGCGCCGCGCCAGGTTGACGTGGCAGGGCTTGAACTGGGGGCACTGCGCGCCAAGGCAGTTCTCGCGCGTGGACGTGATGAGGGGAATGAGCGGCGAGCGTTCGTCCAGCCCGGGCAGCTCGGCCAGGTCGCCGGTTCGCGTGGCCTTGGACCATTGCTCGATCTTGGCGAGGGTGCGCAGGCTGCCGCGCTCCGGCAGCGATGCATCGTGGCGCGCCAGATCGAGCCGGTGCAGGCACAGATAGCTCGCACGTCCCTTGAGCAGCGCCGTTCGCACCGGCAGTTCGAGCGCCTCGACCAGGCGTGGCAGGTCGCGGCCGAACAATTGGTCCTGCAGGGTCTTGGTGGCGGTCGACAGCAGCACGCGCTCGCCGCTTAGCAATGCCGGCACGAGGTAGGAAAAGGTCTTGCCCACGCCGGTGCCAGCCTCGACCACCAGCACGCCGCCCTCTTCGATGGTGCGGGCGACGGCCAGCGCCATTTCGGTCTGCCCCGAGCGCTCGCGGAACTGCTCGGCGGCACGGGACAGCACGCCTCCCTGCGCGAAGGCGTCGCGCACCTTGTCTTCGAGTGTTTCGCTCACGCGGGTTCTCTCGGATCGAGCACGTTCTCGAGCCGCGCGATCTGGTCGCGCAGCGCAAGCCGGCGTTTCTTCAGCCGCCGCAGCAGCAGTTCGTCTTGCGGCGAAGCCTCGGCCAGACGGTCGATGGTGGCGTCGAGGTCGGCGTGTTCGATGCGCAGCTCGATCAATTGGCGGGAAAGGGAGTGAAGATTGGAGTCCAACGTTGGCGCTGCGAACGTATTCCGCCCGCAGCTCATGTTCACTCGATAATACGTCCTGGTACGAATCCAAGAGAAGATAGAAAGAAAGCGCGCCATTGGCGCATTCGCGCTCATGACACAAGGCTTTCGGCTTGCCGCCGCCACCGGTCTCCACAAGGGAGACCGCCCCTATCAGCAGGACCAGGTTCTGATGATGAGCCATCCGCGCGTGCCCGGATGCATGCTGGGCATCATTGCCGACGGCATGGGCGGGCGCAGCGGCGGGCGCAAGGCCTCCGACCAGGTGCTGATGACGGCGCGCCAGCTGTTCACGCGCTACCACCCCGATCGCGACAGTTCCTCGGCCGTGCTGCGGCAGTTGCTGGAAGATGCCCACACGGTCATCAAGCTCACGGCCCTGTCGAGCGAGCAGGAGCCGCACAGCACGCTGGCGGCCTTTCTGATGAACCCCAGGGGCGACTGCGCATGGATCCATGCCGGCGACTCCCGCATCTATCACTTCCAGAATGGCCAGCTCGTCACGCGCACGCGCGACCATTCCTATGTCCAGGTGCTCGTCGACCGGGGCGAAATCACCGAAGCCGAGGCCAACGTCCACCCCAAGGGCAACATCCTGCTCGGCTGCCTCGGCATGACCACGACACCCCCGCCCGTCGAACCGCACTACATCTCCGCGATGCAGCCTGGCGACCTGCTGATGGCCTGCAGCGACGGGCTCTGGCACTACTTCAGCCCCGAGGAGCTGGCCAGCGTCCTGTACGCGGAGCCGCCGCGCGAAGCGGTGGAAATCCTGGTGGGAGAAGCGCGCCGCCGGTCGCGCGGCACGGGCGACAACATCTCGATCGCGGTGCTGAAGCTCGAATCGCTTCCGCAAGCCTGACCGGCGCCGCCGCCGCGCGATCGCCTGGCGAGGCTCAGCGGCTCGGCGCCGACGCCGGGGATGCCGGCGGCGCAGGCAAAGGCGCCCCGCGCGGCTTGGTGCGCTCGGCGTTCTGCCGCTCGCGGCTGGCCCGGTGCTCGGCCGCCTGTTGCTGCTTGCTTTCGAAGCGTTCGACGGCTGCAGGCGCCTCGGCACGCCGCTGGGCGGCCTTGGCCTTCTCGTCGGCCTGCGCCTTCTGCTTGGCCTCGAACTGGCGCCGGCGCTCGTCCGCCTCGGCCGCCGTTGCGGCCCGGCCCGCCGCATGGTCGGCTGCGCGCTGCTCGCGGTCTTTCTGCGCCTGGCGAGACTCATCCTGCTTCTCGGGCGTGTCTTGCGGGCGCTTCGCGGCGGCCTTCTGGTCGAGCTTCTCGAGCTCGGCCGCACCGCGCCGCTGGCGCTCGATGTCGTTGATGGCCGATTCCTGGCGCTTGATGTGATCGGTTTCGGCGCGCCGACGCTTGCGGCTGTCGCGCAGGCAGTCTTCGACGGCGAACTTCTGGTAGCAGGCAGCGCGCTCCTTGTCGAAACGCGCCTCGATGGCCGTGCGCTCGGCGGCCAGCCTGCTGCGCTCCGCTTCGAAGTTTGCATTGCCCGTGGTCGCATTGGACTGCGCCCACAGTGGCACGCTGCCCAGGGTCATCAGCACGGCAAAAACAATATTTTTCATGTCAGGCGAGTGTCGACGATACGGCGTTCCAGGGAGAGGAACTCGCTCGATTGCATTTCGGTGAGCCTGGAAACCGTTCGCGGGAACTCATGCGCAAGCGGCCCTTCGGTGTACAACGCCTCCGGCGGTACCTCGGCCGACATGATGAGCTTCACGCGCCGGTCGTACAAGACGTCAACCAGCCAGGTGAAACGGCGTGCTTCAGACGCCATGCGCACCGGCATGTACGGCACGTCGGACAACAGCACCGTGTGGAACTGGCTGGCGATCTCGAGATAGTCGTTCTGCGAGCGCGGTCCGCCGCACAGCGTCTTGAAGTCGAACCAGACCACGCCGCCGGCCTTGCGCCTTGCGCGGATCTCGCGCTGCTCGATGTGCAGGATCGGGTTCTCGTCGGCCGTTTCGGCCAACCTGTCGAAGGCCTTGCGCATTTCCTTTTCCGCCGCAGCATCGTTCGGCGTCAGGTACATGCGCAGTTGCTCGAGCGTGCGGCGCCGGTAGTCGGTGCCGTTGTCCACGCAGAGCACTTCGAGCTTCTCGTTGAGCAGCGCGATCGCGGGCAGGATGCGGTCGCGGTGCAGCCCGCCGGGATAGAGATCGTCGGGCTTGAAATTGGAGGTGGTGACAAAGCCAACGCCGTTCTCGAACAGCGCCACCAGCAGCCGATGAAGAATCATCGCGTCGGTGATGTCCGCCACGTGGAACTCGTCGAAGCAGATCAGCTTGTAGCGCCTGGAGATGCGCAGTCCCAGCTCGTCGAGCGGGTTGACCGTGCCCTGCAGCTCGCGCAGCTCGCGATGCACCTCGCGCATGAACTCGTGGAAGTGCAGGCGGGTCTTGCGCCGCAGCGGCACCGCGTTGAAGAACAGGTCCATCAGGAAGCTCTTGCCCCGCCCGACGCCACCGTGCATGTAGACGCCGCGCGGCAGCTCGGGCCGGTTGATGAACTTCTTCAGCGCGTTGGAGCGCTGGGCCTTGTAGCCGGCCCATTCCCGCGCACAGCGATCCAGCGCCTCGACGGCACGCAGCTGCGCGGGATCGCTTTGGAACCCGCGCACGGCGAGTTCCGCCTCATAGGCCTCTTTGACGCTGGTCAAGGGATCAGAAGTTCAGCGTGCGCTTGTCCACGGCAAGTGCCGCTTCCTTGGTGGCTTCCGACAGCGACGGGTGCGCATGGCAGATGCGCGCGATGTCTTCGGCACTGGCCTTGAACTCCATCGCCACGACGGCTTCGGAGATCAGTTCGCTGGCCTGCGGGCCGACGATGTGCACGCCCAGGATCTCGTCGGTGGCTGCGTCGGCCAGGAACTTGACCATGCCGGTCGTGTCGCCCAGCGCGCGTGCGCGGCCGTTCGCGAGGAACGGGAAGGTGCCGGCCTTGTAGGCGCGGCCCGCGGCCTTGAGCTGCTGTTCGGTCTGGCCGACCCACGCGATCTCGGGGTTGGTGTAGATCACCCACGGCACGGTGTTGAAGTTGACGTGGCCGTGCTGGCCCGCAATGCGCTCCGCCACGGCAACGCCCTCTTCCTCGGCCTTGTGCGCGAGCATCGGGCCGCGCACCACGTCGCCGATGGCCCAGACGTTGGGCAGGCTGGTCTTGCAGTCGTCGTCCACCGCGATGGCACCGCGCTCGTCGAGCTTGAGCCCCACGGCTTCGGCGTTCAGGCCGATGGTGTTGGCCACGCGGCCGATCGAGACGATCAGCTTGTCGACTTCCAGCGTCTGGGCTTCGCCCTTGGCGTTGGTCCAGGCCACGCTCACGCCCTTCTTGGACGACTTGATCTCGCCGACCTTCACGCCGAGTTCGATCTTGAGCTTCTGCTTGTCGAAGGCCTTCTTGGCTTCCTTGGCAATCTGCTCGTCGACCGCGCCGAGGAATGTCGGCAGCGCTTCGAGCACCGTGACTTCGGCACCGAGGCGGCGCCACACCGAGCCCATTTCGAGGCCGATGACGCCCGAGCCGATCAGGCCCAGCTTCTTCGGCACGGCGCCGATGCGCAGCGCGCCGTCGTTCGAGAGGATGTTCTCCTCGTCGAACGGCGTGCCTGGCAGCGCGCGGGCGTTGGAGCCCGTGGCCACGATGACGTGCTTGCCGCTGATCGACTCTTCGGCGGCGCCCGCCACCTTGATTTCGTAGCCGGTTTCATCGGTCTTCACGAACGAACCGCGGCCATGGAAGAAGGTGATCTTGTTCTTCTTGAACAGGTACAGGATGCCGTCGTTGTTCTGCTTCACGACTTGGTCCTTGCGGGCCAGCATCTTGTCGAGGTCGAGACCCAGGCCTTCGACCTTGATGCCGTGGTCGGCAAAGTGGTGGCCGGCCTGGTCGAAATGCTCCGACGATTGCAGCAGTGCCTTCGACGGAATGCAGCCGACGTTGGTGCAGGTGCCGCCCGGTGCCGGGCCGCCCTTGCCGTTCTTCCACTCGTCGATGCAGGCCACGTTGAAGCCGAGCTGCGCAGCGCGAATCGCGGCAACGTAGCCGCCGGGGCCGCCGCCGATGACGATGACGTCGAATTGTTTGTTGGACATAGGTTCTTTCGTAGTCTCGTGCGCCGCGTCCGGCCCGATCAAGGGCAAGCGAAGCAAAGCCCGTTCGGGAGCACCCGCGGAACCGGCTTTGCCGGGCCGCCGGGTGCGCCCCCTGGAGGGGGGAGGCGGCTACACGAAGTGAGCAAGCAACGGGGGTGGGTCAGATATCGAACAACAGGCGCGACGGATCTTCGAGCGCTTCCTTCATGGCGACCAGGCCCAGCACGGCTTCGCGGCCGTCGATGATGCGGTGGTCGTAGCTCATGGCGAGGTAGTTCATCGGGCGGACCACGATCTGGCCGTTTTCCACCACCGCGCGGTCCTTGGTGGCGTGCACGCCGAGGATCGCGGACTGGGGCGGATTGATGATCGGCGTCGAGAGCATCGAGCCGAAGGTGCCGCCATTCGAGATGGAGAACGTGCCGCCGGTCATCTCTTCGATGCCGAGCTTGCCGTCCTGCGCCTTCTTGCCGTACTCGGCGATCTTCTTCTCGATGTCGGCAAAGCTCATCTGGTCGGCGTTGCGCAGGATCGGCACCACCAGGCCGCGCGGCGAACCGACGGCAATGCCGATGTCGAAGTAGCCGTGGTACAGGATGTCGTTGCCGTCGACCGAGGCGTTGATCACCGGGTACTTCTTGAGCGCATGCACCGCCGCCTTCACGAAGAAGCTCATGAAGCCGAGCTTCACGCCGTGTTCCTTGGTGAAGTTGTCCTGGAAGCGCTTGCGCAGTTCCATGACGGGTGCCATGTTCACTTCATTGAAAGTCGTGAGGATGGCGTTGGTCGACTGCGACTGGATCAGGCGCTCGGCGATGCGCGCGCGCAGGCGGCTCATCGGCACGCGCTGCTCGGGGCGCTCGCCCAGGTCGGGCGCGCTGGTGGGCGCGGCGACTTGCGGCAGCGCCGGCTTGGCAGCCGGTGCGGCCACCGCAGCCGCTGGCTTGGCGCCCGAAGCGACAGCGCCGAGCACGTCGCCCTTGGTGACGCGGCCATCCTTGCCGGTGCCAGCCACGTCGCTGGTCTTCAGGTTGTTGTCGGCCAGCAGCTTGGCGGCGGCGGGCATGGCAACGTCCGACTTCGAACCGCCGGCGGCGGCTGCAGCGGCTGCCGGAGCCGGCGCGGCGGCCGGCGCAGCAGCAGCGGCGGGTGCCGCTGCAGGCGCTGCGGCACTGGCCTTGCCGTCGGTGTCGATCTTCGCGATCAGCTGATCGGCCACCACGGTGGCGCCATCGGGCTGCATGATTTCGGCCAGCACGCCAGCCGAGGGCGCGGGCACTTCCAGCACAACCTTGTCGGTCTCGATCTCGATCAGGATTTCATCGACGGCGACGGCTTCGCCGGCCTTCTTCTTCCAGGTGAGCATGGTGGCTTCGGCCACGGATTCGGAAAGCTGGGGGACTTTGACTTCTACGATGGACATTTGGAGTGAGCTCCGATTTCTTCTTCAGGGTGTTCGTGTGAAAAGAGGCTTGTAATTACTTGGTCAGCACGAAGCCCTTGAGCTTGCCAAATGCGCCATCGACGAGCGCCTTCTGCTGTTCCTGGTGCAGGTGCGAGTAGCCGACCGCCGGCGATGCCGAAGCGGCACGGCCGGAGTAGCCGAGCTTCTGGCCGTCCTGCATGTTTTCGTGGATGTAGTGCTGCACGAAGAACCAGGCGCCCTGGTTTTGCGGCTCGTCCTGGCACCACACCACGTCGGCGAGGTTCGGGTACTTCTTGATCTCGGCGGCGAAGGCCTTGTGCGGGAACGGATAGAGCTGCTCGACGCGGATGATCGCCACGTCTTCGTCGCCGCGTTCCTCGCGCTTCTTGGCCAGGTCGTAGTAGACCTTGCCCGAGCAGGCGACCAGGCGCTTGACCTTCTCGGCCTTCAGGCCCTTGCTGTCCGGAATGACCGTCTGGAAGCCGCCCTTGGTGAACTCGGACAGCGGCGAGGTCGCGTCCTTGTTCCGCAGCAGCGACTTCGGCGTCATGATGATCAGCGGCTTGCGCAGGTTGCGCACCATCTGGCGGCGCAGCACGTGGAAGATCTGGCTGGCCGTGGTGGGTTGCACCACCTGCATGTTGGTGTCGGCGCTCAACTGCATGAAGCGCTCCAGGCGCGCCGAGCTGTGCTCGGGGCCCTGGCCTTCGTAGCCGTGCGGCAGCATCATGGTCAGGCCGTTGACGCGGCCCCACTTCACTTCGCCCGAAGCGATGAACTGGTCGATCACCACTTGCGCACCGTTCACGAAATCGCCGAACTGGGCTTCCCAGATCACGAGCGTGTTCGGGTCGTTCGAGGCATAGCCGTATTCGAACGCGAGCACGGCCTCTTCCGACAGGATCGAGTCGATGACGACGAACGGCGCCTGGTTCTCGGCCACGTTCTGCAGGGGCGTGTAGGTGCCTTCGTCGAACTTCTCGCGGTTCTGGTCGTGCAGCACGGCATGGCGGTGCGTGAACGTGCCGCGGCCCGAGTCTTCGCCCGACAGGCGCACCGGGTAGCCGCTGGCCACCAGCGAAGCAAACGCCATGTGCTCGCCCATGCCCCAGTCGACGTTCACGTCGCCGCGGCCCATGGCGGCGCGGTCGTCCAGCACCTTCTTCACGAGCGGGTGCACCGTGAAGCCGGCCGGCGCGGTGGTGATCTTCTCGGCCAGGCGCTTCCACTCGCTGGAAGGAATGGCGGTGTCGCCGGCGTCGGTCCACTTCTTGTTGAGGTACGGATTCCAGTCGACGGCGTACTTGCTCTTGAAATTGGTGAGCACCGGGTCGACCGTGTTGCGGCCTTCGTCGAAGGCGGCGCGCTGGGCCTTGACCATGTCGTCGCCGAGCGTGTCGCCCAGGCCCTGCGTCGCCAGCTTGTCGGCGTACAGCTTGCGCGTGCCGGGGTGCTGGGCGATCTTCTTGTACATGAGCGGCTGCGTGAGCGAGGGCGTGTCCTGCTCGTTGTGGCCGAGCTTGCGGAAGCAGATGATGTCGACCACCACGTCCTTCTGGAACTCCATGCGGAATTCGAGGGCGAGCTGGGTGGCGAGCACCACGGCTTCGGGGTCGTCGCCGTTCACGTGCAGCACCGGTGCGTCGACCATCTTGACGATGTCCGTGCAATACAGCGTCGAGCGGCTGTCGCGCGGGTCGCTGGTGGTGAAGCCGATCTGGTTGTTGATGACGATGTGCACCGTGCCGCCGGTGGAATAACCACGGGTTTCCGCCAGCGCCAGCGTTTCCATCACGACGCCCTGGCCTGCGAAGGCGGCGTCGCCGTGCACGATCACGGGCAGCACCTGCTTGCCCAGCGGGTCGGCGCGGCGGTCCATGCGGGCGCGTACCGAGCCTTCGACCACGGGGTTCACGATCTCGAGGTGCGAGGGGTTGAACGCGAGGCTCAGGTGCACCGGGCCGCCGGGCGTGGTCACGTCCGAGCTGAAGCCCTGGTGGTACTTGACGTCGCCGCTCGGCAGGTCTTCGGGGGCGGTGTGGTCGAACTCGGCGAACAGGTCGGCCGGCATCTTGCCGAGCGAGTTGACCAGCACGTTGAGGCGGCCGCGGTGGGCCATGCCGATCACGATTTCCTGCACGCCCTTGATGCCGGCCTGGTTGATCAGTTCGTCCATCGAGACGATGAAGCTTTCGCCGCCTTCGAGCGAGAAGCGCTTCTGGCCGACGTACTTGGTGTGCAGGAAGCGCTCGAGGCCTTCGGCGGCCGTGAGGCGGTTGAGCACGTGCTTCTTCTGCTCGGCGTTCAGCTGCGGGTTGGTGCGGGCGCTTTCGAGCTTCTGCTGCCACCAGCGCTTGTGGTTCTGGTCGGTGGTGTACATGTACTCGGCGCCCATGGTGCCGCAGTACGTTTCGCGCAAGGCATTGAGCAGGTCGCGCAGCGACATGGCCTCCTTGCCGAAGAAGGTGTTGCTGGTGTTGAACACCGTCTCGAGGTCGGCATCGGTGAAGCCGTAGAACGAGGGCTCGAGTTCCGGAATGGCGGGGCGCTCGGCGCGCTTGAGCGGATCGAGGTCGGCCCAGCGCGCGCCGACGTTGCGGTAGGCGGCAATCAGCTGCTGGACGGAGGTGCGCTTGCGCCCGAGTTCGGAATCGGCACCGCTGGCCTGCACGACCTTGGTGGTGCCCTGCTTCGCGCGTTCGGCGAAAGCATTGATCACCGGCAGATGCGGAACGTCGCGGGTGTTGGTGCCGTCGGCCGCGGGAACGTTCTGCAACGCGTCGAAATACGAACGCCAGTTGTCGGGCACGCTGCCGGGATTGGAGAGGTAGTTTTCGTACATCTCTTCGACATAGGGCGCATTGCCGCCGAAGAGGTACGTGTTGCCCTGATACGCGGCATACGCCGTGGGCTTGGAGGAATCGCTCATGATCCGCTGACCTTCGCTTCCCTGAAGGAAGCACTAGCTGGTTAAGAAAACCTTCCGCGACACGGCTGAACCGATTGGCGGATGCGACTGTGGCTGGGGAAGGGCCTGAGTACCTTCGCATTGTGCCACGTCAAACATATGACGGGCTCGGCGCGGCTTCGCAAGGCCGCGCTTGCTCACTCAGGCGAAAGAAAGCAACTGCTTGATCTGCTGCAGCGTGGCGGGGTCGTCGATGGTGGTCAGGTCGCCCGGGTCGCGCTGCTCGCACACGGCCTGGATGGCGCGGCGCAGCAGCTTGCCGCTGCGGGTCTTGGGCAGGCCGCTCACGAAGCGCACGCGGGCGGGCCGCGCCAGGGCGCCGAGCCGGTCGGCCACCAGCTTCATGATCTCGCCTTCGAGCTTCAGCGCGGCGTCGGCGTCGGTCAGGGCGAGGCCGTCCTTCGGCACGACGAAGGCCATGGCCACCTGCCCCTTGAGCGCGTCGGCCACGCCGACCACCGCCACCTCGGCCACGTTGGCGTGGCCCGAAATGCTCTCCTCGATCTCGCGCGTGCCGAGGCGGTGGCCCGCCACGTTGATCACGTCGTCGGTGCGCCCGAGGATGTAGAAATAGCCGTCTCGTCGCGAATGCCCCAGTCGAAGGTCGAATAGACCATCCTGCCCGGCACGTTCTTCCAGTAGGTGTCGACGAAGCGCGCGTCGTCCTTCCACACGGTCTGCATGAAGCCGGGCGGCGTTGGGCCTTCGACCACGACCACGCCCTTTTCATTGGGGGCGGTCAATTCCTCGCCGGTCGATTCGTGCACGATCTTGATGCGGTAGCCGTACATCGGCACGCCGGGGCTGCCGAACTTGCTCGGCTTGGCCTCGACCCCGTTGGCGATGGTGATCATCGGCCAGCCCGACTCGGTCTGCCAGTAGTTGTCGATGATCGGCACGCCCAGGCCCTCGCTGATCCAGCGCGCGGTGGGTTCGTCGAGCGGCTCGCCGGCCAGGAACAGCGCGCGCAGGCTCGACAGGTCGTATTTCTTCAGCAGCGCCGGGTCCTGCTTCTTGAGCACGCGCACCGCGGTGGGCGCGCTGAACATCACCGTCACCTTGTACTTCTCGACCAGTCGCCACCAGATGCCGCCGTCGGGCTGCCGGTCGATGCCCTGTGTGGGCAGGCCCTCGTACATGAGGGTGGCCATGCCGGCGATCAGCGGTCCGTAGACGATGTAGCTGTGGCCCACGACCCAGCCGATGTCGCTGGTCGAGAAATAGGTTTCGCCGGGCCGGCCGTCGAAGATGTGCTTCATGCTCGCGGCCAGCGCCACCGCATAGCCGCCCACGTCGCGCTGCACGCCCTTGGGCTTGCCGGTGGTGCCGCTGGTGTAGATGGTGTAGCTGATGTCGGTGGCGGCCAGCCACGTGCAGGGCACCGTGGCATCGATGTGCTTTTGCCGCAGCTCGCCGGCCAGGTGGTCACGGCCGGCGGTCAGGTCCATGGGTGCCAGGCCGCGGTCGGTGAGCAGCACCGCGGCCGGCTTGTACTTCGACAGCCGGATCGCCTCGTCGAGCAGCGGCTTGTACGCAATGATCTTGCCGCCGCGCGAGCCGGCGTCGGCGCTCACGACCACCTTGGGCTCGGCGTCCTCGATGCGCGTGGCCAGCGAGCCGCTCGCGAAGCCGCCGAACACCACGCAGTGAATGGCGCCGATGCGTGCGCAGGCCAGCATCGCAAAGGCGGCCTCGGGAATCATCGGCATATAGATGAGCACGCGATCGCCCTTCCCCACGCCCAGCTCGATCAGGCTGGCGGCGGTGCGCTGCACCTCGGCGTGCAGCTCCTTGAAGCTGTAGCTCTTCTCGACGCCGGTTTCGGTGGAAACGAAGATCAGCGCCGGCTGGTCGCCGCGCGCGGACAGGTGCCGGTCGACGGCGTTGTGGCACAGGTTGGTGGTGCCGCCCACGAACCAGCGCGCGAATGGCGGCTGGCTGGCGTCCAGGATCTGTTGCGCGGGGGCCTGCCAGTCGATCAGCTTCGCCTGCTCGGCCCAGAAGGCCTCGGGCGCGTCGACGGACTGGCGGTAGAACTCTTCGTAGCGGCTCATCTGTGGTTGTCTCCGTTATTCGCTCCGCTCCGGCGGCATCGCCAAAACTGAATTCATAATTATGGAGACCGATCTTGCAGCAAGCTGACGGCCGGAACAATCCGGCCGAGCCCTGCCATCCGTCGCCGGCTCCGGCTATCGAATCAGCGTGAGCAGTTCGTCGAATGCGGGATGCTCCGCCGTGCGCAGCCATTCGAAGCCGACCATCTCGGTCGTCACGAGTTCGGCTCCGGCGCCGGCCAGCCGGTCGAAGGCGGCATCGCGGTTGCGCTCGGTGCGCGAACTGCAGGCATCGGTCACGACCCAGACTTCGAATTCGTCTTCCAGCAGGTCGAGCGCGGTCTGCAGCAGGCAGACGTGGGCTTCACAGCCGGCGATCACGATGGAATTGCGCTCTTCGGCTGCGGCGGCGGGCTTCTGCAGGTGCTTGGGCAGGCTGCGGGCATTGCCCTGCGGCGCCTTCGCCGGTACGCGCAGCCATTCGCCCAGGCCCTCTTCCATGCCGCTGAAGTGCATCTTCGACAGCGTGCGCTGGCACAGCGCGCGGATGTCGGGCACGTTCTCGCCCAGCTTGGAGGGGTTGTGCTCGGTGCCCCACACCGGCACCTGGAGCAGCCGCGCCATCTTGCCGAGCCGCACCGCGTTCTGCGCGACCGCGTCGGCCTCGAAGATCGCCGGCATCAGCCGCGCCTGGTAGTCGACCAGAACGAGTTGGGAGAGCGAGGCGTCGAGCAGCATGAACGGTGTCTTTCAGGTATCGGTTGAGTCGGACTGAACCGTACCACCGAAAAGATCGGTCGGACCCGCCTCGGCGAGGTTCTCCTGCATCCGCATGCGTCGCTACGCCATCGCGGCACCTCTAGACTCCGGTGCATGCGGATCTTTTCGGCCCGGTGCAGTCTCGCGGTTCTGAGCCTTTGCGCGGCGCTTGCGGCCGGCGGCTGCGGCGGGTTGCGCGCGGCCCAGGCGCCGCTGGACAGCACGCTCGAAAAGAGCAGCTGCACGCCGGACGCCGACACGCTGATCGTGATGCTGCCCGGCGCGCACTCCCACCCGGACGAATTCGAGCGTGAAGGCTTCGTCAAGGCGCTGAACGAAAACAGGCTCGCGGTGGACGTGATGCGGGTCGATGCGCACCTCGGCTACTACAACGGCAAGACCATCCTCGATCGACTGAGCCGGGACGTGATGGCGCCAGCGCGCAGCAAGGGCTACAAGGCGATCTGGATCGTCGGCATTTCGGTCGGCGGCCTCGGCGGACTGCTGTATGCGCAAACCCACCCCGGCGAACTCGCGGGCCTCGTGGCTATTGCGCCCTACCTTGGAGAACGCGCGCTCGGCACCAACATTGCCAATGCCGGCGGCCTTGTGCGCTGGACCGGGCCGCTGGGCGATCCGCCGGGCAGCGACCCGCGAACGCCGAACGAGACACAGCTCTGGCAATGGCTGCGCGGCTACGTCGGCGCCACCGCCACCTTCGGCGCACGGCCACCGCTCTACCTCGGCTATGGCATCGACGACCGCTTTGCCTTCAGCCATCGGCTCCTGGCGGCCGCACTGCCCGCCGGCCGTGTCTTCACGACCGAAGGCGGCCACGACTGGCCCGAGTGGACGCGGCTCTGGCGCCGCATGCTGCCGACACTGCCCCTGCCAGGCTGCCCCGGCTGAAGCGCCGCCCGCCTCAGTTCGGCCGCAGGCGCAGCAGCTTGCCGTCGGATTCGTCGGTCAGCACGTAGAGCAGGCCGTCCGGGCCCTGCTTCACATCGCGGACCCGGGCCCTGCCATCGGCCAGCAGCTTGTGCTCGGCAACCAACTTCCCGTCCTTCAGTTCGATGCGGTCGAGATAGCCGAACTTGAGCGATCCCACGAACAGGTTGCCCTTCCATGCCGCACCGTAGCGGTCGCTGGTCAGGAAAGCCATGCCCGAAGGCGCAATCGACGGCACCCAGTAGTGCAGCGGCTGTTCCATGCCGTCCTTTGCCGTGATGCCGTCGCCGATCTGCCCGCCGCCATAGTTCTCGCCGTAGGTGATCACCGGCCAGCCGTAGTTGCGGCCGGCCTGCGGGATGTTGATTTCGTCGCCGCCCTGCGGGCCGTGCTCGGTCATCCAGAAGCGGCCATCGGGTGCGAGCGTCGCACCCTGCCCGTTGCGGTGGCCGGAGCTCCAGATCTCGGGCAGCGCGCCGGACCTGCCGACGAAGGGGTTGTCCCGCGGCGCCGAGCCGTCCTTGGCGATGCGCACCACCTTGCCGAGGTGGTTGTCGAGCTTCTGCGCATCTTCCTTGCGGCTGAACCGGTCGCCCAGCGTGAGAAACAGCGTGCCGTCGCGCGCCTCGACGATGCGGCAGCCGAAATGGTTGCGGCTGGCCACCTTGGGCTGCTGGCTGAAGATGATCTTGAGATTCTCGAGCCGCGTGCCGTCGTCCGAAAGCTGCGTGCTCGCCAGTGCCGTGCTGTTGCTGCCCGAGCCGCCGGCCCCAGGTTCGGAGAAGCAGAAATACAGGGTGCGATTCTTTTCGAAGCCCGAATCGGCCAGCACGTCGAGCAGGCCGCCCTGGCCGCCTGCGGCAATCGCGGGCAGGCCTGCGATGGGCGCGCCGATCTTCCCGTCCGCCGCGATCAGCCGCAAACGGCCAGGACGCTCCGTGACCACGAAACGGCCGCCCGGCAGAAAAGTCAGGCCCCAGGGATTCTCGAGCCCCGACGAAATGGTTTCCGGCCGTATTTGCGCCATGGCGGCGCCCCAGACGGCCAGGCCCGCGACGGCGGCGGCCTTCGCTGTGAGGCGCAGAGCCTCCCGAGTTCGCAGGTTCATGTCTTTTCCCGTGAGTTGGCGCGATCTTGACGCGAAATGGGAGGCGAATCCAGACCGATCGCCCATCCATGACGAATACCAAAGTTAGCTTTTGATCAATCGCTTATGGGTCATAAAGATCGGCCGTTACATTTTTTCTTCGCCCGAATCAAAAAATATCAAACAAATCAAGAGCTTGGAGATACATTCGGCAATTCACATGAGGTTGACATAACCGCGCGTCATCAATATCCTACGCGCCATGCGTTTTTTCGTCCTACCCGCGTCCCTCCTGTTTGCCGTCGCCGTCCAGGCCGCCCCCCAACAGGACCGAACCGATGACGAACTGGCCCGCTTGCTCGCCGACAAGGGCCTGATCGGCCAACTCAGGCAAGTCCGCCAAACCGTCGCCGAACGAACCTCCGATCTGGTGGTCACCGCCATCGGCTTCCTCGGGGTCCCCTACCGCCGTGGCGGCAACACGGTCGAATCCGGTTTTGATTGCAGCGGCTTTGTTCGCGCGATGTACAACCAGACGCTCGGCCATGTGCTCCCGCGCCGCGCCGAAGAGCAGGCGGCCGCCACCGAGAAAATCGATCCCAGCCAGCTCAAGCCGGGCGATCTCGTCTTCTTCAACACCATGCGCCGCGCCTTCAGCCATGTCGGCATCTATGTCGGCGAAGGCAAGTTCATCCATTCGCCGCGCACAGGCGCCCAGGTGCGTGTGGAAGACATGAACGGCAGCTACTGGAGCCGCCGTTTCGACGGCGCGCGCCGCGTGCTCGGCGGCGCACCGAACGACGACCTCAAGGCCGCAGCCGCGGTTGCAAGCCACACCGGCAACTGAGCCTCTCCCGAATCAGGCCCAAAAAAATCCCGCCGCGGCGGGATTTTTTGTGGCCGGGCGATCAGGCGGCCTTCTTGACCGGGGGCAGATCGGTGCAGGTGCCGTGCGCCACCTCCGCCGCCATGCCGATGCTTTCTCCCAGCGTCGGGTGCGGATGGATGGTCTTGCCGATGTCGATCTCGTCGGCACCCATCTCGATGGCCAGCGCAATCTCCCCGATCATGTCGCCGGCATGCGTGCCGACGATGCCGCCACCCAGGATGCGGTGGGTTTCGGCATCGAACAGCAGCTTGGTGAAGCCCTCGTCGCGGCCGTTGGCGATGGCACGGCCTGAAGCGGTCCACGGGAAATGGCCCTTCTTGATCTTGACGCCTTCGGCCTTGGCCTGGTCTTCGGTGAGGCCGACCCACGCCACCTCGGGGTCGGTGTAGGCCACGCTGGGAATCACGCGGGCGTTGAAGGCGGCGCTCGAAAGCTCCTTGTCGCCCTTCTGCTCGCCGGCGATCACCTCGGCCGCCACGTGCGCCTCATGCACCGCCTTGTGCGCCAGCATGGGCTGGCCCACGATGTCGCCGATGGCAAAGATGTGCGGCACGTTGGTGCGCATCTGGATGTCGACCGGAATGAAGCCGCGGTCGCTCACCGCCACGCCGGCCTTCTCCGCGCCGATCTTCTTGCCGTTCGGGCTGCGGCCCACGGCCTGCAGCACGAGGTCGTACACCTGCGGCTCCTTCGGCGCCTGCTCGCCCTCGAAGGTGATCTTGATGCCCTCCTTCGTGGCTTCGGCGCCGACCGTCTTGGTCTTGAGCATGATGTTGTCGAAGCGCGGCGTGTTCATCTTCTGCCAGACCTTCACGAGGTCGCGGTCGGCGCCCTGCATCAGGCCGTCGAGCATTTCGACCACGTCCAGGCGCGCGCCCAGCGTGGAATACACGGTGCCCATTTCGAGGCCGATGATGCCGCCGCCCAGGATCAGCATGCGCTTGGGGTCGGTGCCCATTTCAAGCGCACCGGTCGAGTCGACCACGCGCGGGTCCTTCGGCATGAAGGGCAGGCTCACCGATTGAGATCCGGCCGCGATGATCGCGTTGCGGAACTTGACGGTCTGCTTCTTGCCGGTCGTGTCCCAGCTGGTGCCGGAGGTTTCTTCCACTTCGAGGTGGTACGGGTCGATGAAATTGCCGACGCCGCGCAGCACCGTCACCTTGCGCATCTTGGCCATGGCCGTGAGGCCGCCGGTGAGCTTGCCCACCACCTTGTTCTTGTGGCCGAGCAGCTTGGCGCGGTCGACCGTGGGCGCGGCAAAACTCACGCCCAGGTCGGCGAAATGCTTCACCTCGTCCATGACGGAAGCCACGTGCAGCAGCGCCTTCGACGGAATGCAGCCGACGTTCAGGCACACGCCGCCAAGCGTGGCGTAGCGCTCGATCAGCACCACCTTGAGGCCCAGGTCGGCGGCGCGGAACGCAGCCGAGTAGCCACCGGGCCCGGCGCCGAGCACGATCACGTCGCATTCGACGTCGACCTTGCCGCCGTACGTAGACACCGGCGCAGCCTTGCTCCCTCTCCCGCCGGGGGAGGGTTGGGGTGGGGGCACGGCGGCGTTCGCGGGGGCAGCGGCGGCTGGCGCCGGCGCAGCAGGTGCGGCTGCCGGTGCGGGCGCCGCAGCGCCATCCACTTCCAGCGTCAGCACGACCGAACCTTCCTTGACCTTGTCGCCCACCTTCACGGCCAGCGACTTGACCACGCCGGCCGCCGACGACGGAATCTCCATCGAGGCCTTGTCCGATTCGACCGTGATCAGCGACTGCTCGGCCTTGACCGTGTCGCCGACGTTGACCAGCACCTCGATCACCGCCACTTCGTCGAAGTCGCCGATGTCGGGCACCTTGATTTGTTGTTGTTCGCTCATTTGGACACTTTCAGTTTGAGTGTGAGAACGTCGACCGGTGGGGCCGAATTGCGATCGAATTCGCAGGCGGCGGCGATTCCCGCCTCCGCCACGTCGCGCGAGCTGCGCGACTTGATGTCATAGGCCGCGTGCATGGCGCCGAGCGCAAAGCTGCGTCCCGAGCCGATGGCCCAGAACTGCTTGAACTCGAACACCTCGCGGTAGCTGTAGATGCCGTAGATGCCGCTGGCATTGGCCATCAGCATCGTGAACTGGCTCGACTCGTAGGGCTCGTGCTCGTCTTCCTTGGTCTGCATGAAGAACGCGTCTTTCAGCACCGGATGCAGCAGCGTGAAGGTGCGGAAGATCTCGTGCTTGCTGCCGAACAGCAGCGCCTCGCGCGGCTGCGCGGCCAGTGCATGCTGCAGCACCAGGAAGTGCGCGGCGGCGCCGGCCACGGCAAACAGGCTCTGCCCCGCCGCGTCTTCGACGGTGAAGATCTTCTGGTTCGCCTCGGCGCGGTGCGAGAGCCGCGTGTCGCCGAAGGTCACCAGGGAATCCGCTGCCATCGTGACCTGGCCGCCTTTGCGGACGGCCACTACAGTCGTCATAGCAGGATTCGACGATAGTCCGCGAGCACCTGGCCCAAGTAGGCGTTGAAGCGCGCAGCCAGGGCACCATCGATCACGCGGTGGTCATACGACAGCGACAGCGGCAGCGTCAGGCGCGGCACGAACTGCTTGCCGTCCCACACCGGCTTCATCTGGCCCTTGGAGAGGCCGAGGATGGCCACTTCGGGGGCGTTGATGATGGGCGTGAAATGCGTGCCGCCAATGCCGCCGAGCGAGCTGATCGACATGCAGCCGCCCTGCATGTCGGCCGAGCCGAGCTTGCCGTCGCGCGCCTTCTTGGCGAGTTCGCCCATTTCCTGGCTGATCTGCAGGATGCCCTTCTTGTCGGCATCCTTCAGCACCGGCACCACGAGGCCGTTGGGCGTGTCGGCCGCGAAGCCGACGTGGAAGTACTGCTTGTAGACCAACTGGTCGCCGTCGAGGCTGGCGTTGAAGTCGGGGAATTTCTTCAGCGCCGCCACCACCGCCTTGATCACGAAGGCCAGCATCGTGACCTTCACGCCCGACTTCTCGTTCTCCTTGTTGGTGGAGACGCGGAAGGCCTCGAGCTCGGTGATGTCGGCTTCGTCGTTGTTGGTGACGTGCGGAATCATCACCCAGTTGCGGTGCAGGTTGGCGCCGCTGAGCTTCTTGATGCGCGACAGGTCCTTGCGCTCGACCGTGCCGAACTTCGCGAAGTCGACCTTGGGCCATGGAATGAGGCCCAGTGCCGCACCGTCCGCGCCGCCGCCGGCCGGCGCCTTGGCTGCCGAGGCCTTGGTGCTGGCCTGGCCGCTCATCACGGCCTTGGTGAAGCCCTGGACGTCTTCCTGCGTGATGCGGCCCTTGGGACCGGAGCCCTTGACCTCTTCGAGCGGCACGCCGAGTTCGCGGGCGAACTTGCGCACCGAGGGCGAGGCGTGCGGCAGGTTGGCGCTGGGCGCCGTGGTGGGATCGTGCGGCGCGGCGGCTGCCGGGCTTGCGGCGGGTGCCGGCGAAGCAGCCACCGGCGCGGGGGCGCTGGCGGTTGCGGCGGCCGGCGCGGCTGCGGCAGCTTGCGCGGGCGCAGGGGCCGCAGCCCCCGCAGCGCCTTCGAGCATGGCGATCAGGTCGCCGATGTTGACCGTGTCGCCGACCTTGACCTTGAGTTCCTTGAGCACGCCGGCCGCCGACGACGGGATTTCCATCGAGGCCTTGTCCGATTCCACCGTGATCAGCGACTGGTCGGCAGCGATCGTATCGCCGGGCTTCACCAGCAACTCGATGACCGCGACGTCCTTGAAGTCGCCGATGTCCGGCACCTTGACCTCGATCGGACCCGAGGCCGCCGGTGCAGTCGCCGGTGCAGTCGCCGGAGCAGGCGCCGCTGCGGCTGGCGCGGGCGCGGCAGTTGCGGGAGCCGCAGCGGGCGCGGCGGCGGCCGGCGCTGCTGCAGCACCCGCTTCCTCGGCCTCGAGCACCAGCACCACCGAGCCTTCTTTCACCTTGCCGCCTACCGCGACCTTGATCTCCTTGACCACACCTGCGGTCGACGACGGAATCTCCATCGACGCCTTGTCTGATTCGACCGTGATGAGCGACTGCTCGGCCTTGACCGTGTCGCCCACCTTCACAAGCACCTCGATCACCGCGACTTCATCGAAATCGCCGATGTCCGGCACCTTGACTTCCACTGCTGCCATATCGTTTGTCTCCCGCCGTAAGGCGCCGTTCGTTCGTTGGTTGTTGATGTTCAAGCGTAAAGCGGGTTGACCTTGTCGACATTGATGCCGTACTTCTTGATCGCCTCGACCACCTTGGCCACCGGCACCGCGCCATCTTCGCTCAATGCCTTGAGCGCAGCCACCACGATGTAGTGGCGGTTGATTTCGAAGTGCTCGCGCAGCTTGTTGCGGAAGTCGCTGCGGCCGAAGCCGTCGGTGCCCAGCACCTTGTAGGTGCGGCCCTTCGGGATGAAGGGGCGGATCTGCTCCGCGTAGGCCTTCATGTAGTCGGTCGATGCCACCACCGGACCGGCCGTGGACGCGAGCTGCTCGGCCACGAAGGACACGCGCGGCGTCTGGTCCGGATGCAGCAGGTTCCAGCGGTCGGCGTCCTGGCCGTCGCGCGTCAGCTCGTTGAAGCTCGGGCAGCTCCATACGGAAGCCGACACGCCCCAGTCCTTCTCGAGCAGATCTTGCGCGGCAAAGCTTTCGCGCAGGATCGTGCCGCTGCCCAGCAGTTGCACGGTGGGCGACTTGGCCTTCAGCGCGGGGCCCTGCTTCGACAGGTACATGCCCTTGATGATCTGCTCTTCGGTGCCGGGCTGGAGGCCGGGCATCGGGTAGTTCTCGTTGAGCAGCGTGATGTAGTAGTAGACGTTGTCCTGGCGCTCGACCATGCGCTTGAGGCCGTGGTGCAGGATCACGCCCACTTCATGCGCGAAGGTCGGGTCGTAGCTCACGCAATTCGGGATGGTGTTGGCCAGGATGTGGCTGTGGCCGTCTTCGTGCTGCAGGCCTTCGCCGTTGAGCGTGGTGCGCCCCGAGGTGCCGCCCAGCAGGAAGCCGCGCGCCTGCATGTCGCCAGCGGCCCAGGCCAGGTCGCCGATGCGCTGGAAGCCGAACATCGAGTAGTACACGTAGAACGGCACCATGATGCGGTTGTTGGTGCTGTACGAGGTGGCCGCGGCGATCCAGCTCGACATGCCGCCGGCTTCGTTGATGCCTTCCTGCAGGATCTGGCCAGCCTTGTCTTCCTTGTAATACATGACCTGGTCCTTGTCGACCGGGGTGTACTGCTGGCCCGCGGGGTTGTAGATGCCGATCTGGCGGAACAACCCTTCCATGCCGAAAGTACGCGCTTCGTCCACCAGGATGGGAACGACGCGCGGGCCCAGCGCCTTGTCGCGCAGCAGCTGCGTGAGGAAGCGCACGTAGGCCTGCGTGGTCGAGATCTCGCGGCCTTCGGCCGTGGGCTCCATCACCGACTTGAAGACCTCGAGCGAAGGCACTGTGAAGCTCTCGTCGGCCTTGGTGCGGCGGTGCGGCAGGTAGCCGCCGAGAGCCTTGCGGCGCTCGTGCAGGTACTTCATTTCCGGCGTGTCGTCGGCCGGCCTGTAGAACGGCAGGTCGGCGATCTGGCTGTCGGGAATCGGGATGTTGAAGCGGTCGCGGAAGGCCTTGATGTCCTCGTCGCCGAGCTTCTTGGTCTGGTGGACCGTGTTCTTGCCCTCGCCGATCTTGCCCATGCCGAAGCCCTTGACCGTCTTGATCAGCAGCACCGTCGGCTGGCCCTTGTGCTTCACGGCCGCGTCGAAGGCCGCATAGACCTTCTGCGAGTCGTGGCCGCCGCGGCGCAGTTGCCAGATGTCGTCGTCGCTCATCTTGGACACCATTTCGAGCGTGCGCGGGTCACGGCCGAAGAAGTGCTTGCGCACGTAGGCGCCGTCGTTGGCCTTGAAGGCCTGGTAGTCGCCGTCGTTGGTCTCCATCATGATCTTGCGCAGCGCTCCGTCCTTGTCGCGCGCGATCAGTTGGTCCCAGCCGCTGCCCCAGATCAGCTTGATGACGTTCCAGCCCGAGCCGCGGAACTCGCCTTCGAGCTCCTGGATGATCTTGCCGTTGCCGCGCACCGGGCCGTCCAGGCGCTGCAGGTTGCAATTGATGACGAAGATCAGGTTGTCGAGGCCTTCGCGCGCTGCGAGGCCGATGGCGCCCAGCGATTCGACTTCGTCCATTTCGCCGTCGCCGCAGAACACCCAGACCTTGCGGTTCTCGGTGTTGGCAATGCCGCGGGCGTGCAGGTACTTGAGGAAGCGCGCCTGGTAGATGGCCATCAGCGGGCCGAGGCCCATCGAGACGGTGGGGAACTGCCAGAACTCGGGCATCAGCTTCGGATGCGGGTAGCTGGAAAGACCCTTGCCGTCGACTTCCTGGCGGAAGTTGAGCAGTTGCTCTTCGCTCAGGCGGCCTTCGAGGTAGGCGCGGGCATAGATGCCGGGCGAGACGTGGCCCTGGATGTACAGGCAGTCGCCACCGTGGTTTTCGCTCTCGGCGTGCCAGAAGTGGTTGAAGCCGGCGCCGAACATGTTCGCCAGCGAGGCAAAGGAGCCGATGTGGCCGCCGAGGTCGCCGCCTTCGGGCGGGTGGTGGCGGTTGGCCTTGACCACCATCGCCATGGCGTTCCAGCGCATGTAGGCGCGCAGGCGCTCCTCGATCTCGAGGTTGCCGGGGCAGCGCTCCTCTTGGTCGGGCTCGATGGTGTTGA
The DNA here is from genome assembly GCF_018614875.1 of Variovorax paradoxus. Classification (GTDB taxonomy): domain Bacteria; phylum Pseudomonadota; class Gammaproteobacteria; order Burkholderiales; family Burkholderiaceae_C; genus Variovorax; species Variovorax paradoxus_I. The sequence continues at coordinate 387,722 of NZ_JAGGNW010000011.1, forward strand.
CGTAGGCGGTGTTGGCCGAGAACGGCTTGTCGATGCTGTGCTGCCGCGCATGTTCGAGCAGCTGCTCGAGAAGGAAGTGGGCCCGCTCGGGCCCCTCGCTCTGGATGACGGAGGACAGGGCGTCCATCCATTCACGGGTTTCCTGGGCGTCCGCGTCGTTTGCGGCCGAACCAAACAGGTTCTCGGGATTTGCCGACATGCTTTGTCTCTCCTTTAAGGTTGTGGCTGTAATTTAGTGCGCTCTGCGATCAACGCGCGGGAGTTTCGCATAGAAATACTTCAATTTCAAATGGCGCATGTTGATTTCTTAATATGAAATTATGAATTCGGGCTCGTCCGTGTCGGAATCAATGTCACTGCGGCCCTCCTCCTCCTTGCCCAAAGGGGCATCACCTAAACTCGCAGGATGCCCTTTTCCTCTCCGCTGGCGGTTGCCCGCAGCGCCGTGAACGCGTCTCCGCTCTCGTGGTGGCGCCGCTGGTGGCGCCAGCAAACGCCGGTGCTGCAAGACGCGGTCGCCATGCTGGCACCGATCGCCGCGGTGCTGCTGTTTCTGGCCGCCATCGTTTCGGCGTTCTGGTATTTGCGTACCGAAGAAGTCGAGCGCGAGCAGGAGTCCGTGCGGCGGGACGTCGAATACGCGCAGCAGCGCATGCGCCTGCGCCTGCTCGAGCGCCAGGAACAGCTGATGCGCATTGCGCGCGACGCCTCGAACCGCGAAATTGACCCGATCGAATTCGCGAGCCGCGCGGAATCGCTGGTGAGCCAGTTTCCCGAACTGCAGACCGTCACCTGGATCGACGATCGGCGCCGTTTCAAGGCCGGCTATTCGGCGCCGAGCGTGCATCCCGCGCAGCAGCACCTGATCGGCGACGTGCTGCGTCCGGGCGACGTGGAGAGCAACTACGCCCTGGCGCGCGAGCTGCGCCAGCCGGTTTTCTCCCAGCCGGCGGCGGGTGGCGATCCCGCGGCGATGCTTCAGCTGCACATTCCCCTCTTCGACCAGGGCTTGTTCGCGGGCGTGGTGCTGGGCGAATTCTCGGTCGACGGCCTGCTGCGCTATGGCATGCCGTCGGAAGTGCAGGCGCGCTACGCGGTCTCGCTGCTCGACGCCAAGGGCAGCGTGCTCGCGGGCAATACGGCCAACCCGAGGGAGAGCGGCACGCGGCTGCTCCCTTGGCCGGAAAGAACCAATGAGTACGAGGTGCCGGTTTCGCCTGTCGGCAACGCGCTGGTATTGCGCGCCCAGGCTTACCGCACTTCGCAGGGGGTGGTGGGCAACGGCCTGTTCTGGCTGGTCTGTGCGCTCAGCGTGCTGACGAGCTGGATGCTGATCGGCACCTGGCGCCACACCCGGCGGCGCCAGCAGGCGCAGCAGCGGCTGGTCGCCGAGACCAACTTCCGCCGCGCCATGGAAAATTCCATGCTCACCGGCATGCGCGTGCTCGACCTGCAGGGGCGCATCACCTATGTGAACGCCGCCTTCTGCGCGATGACGGGCTGGAGCGAGGCCGAACTGGTGGGCCAGTCGCCGCCCTTCCCCTACTGGCTGGAGTCGGACCGCGAAGTGATGAACGAGCGGCTCGAGGAAGAACTGCACGGACGCGCCCTGCCCGGCGGCTTCCAGGTGCGCGTGAAGCGCAAGAACGGCAGCGTGTTCAATGCCCGGCTCTATGTATCGCCGCTGATCGACGCGCGCGGCCACCAGACCGGCTGGATGACGTCGATGACCGACATCACCGAGCCCACGCGCATCCGCGAGCAGCTGTCGGCGTCGTACGAGCGCTTCACCACGGTGCTGGAGGCACTCGACGCCGCAGTGTCGGTCGCACCCATCGGCAGCGAGGAATTGCTGTTCGCGAACAAGCTGTACCGGCTCTGGTTCGGCTCCGACACCGTGGGCCACCTGGGCATGGTGGCGCAAGCCGGGGTGCCCGCCTCCAATGCGCACGACGAGGGGCTCGACGACGTCGACCCGTACGCCGGCCTCCCGATCGACACCCTCACCGCCGCCCAGACGGCCAACAACGAGATCTTCGTGCCGCACCTGGGCAAGTGGCTCGAAGTGCGCTCGCGCTACCTGACATGGGTCGACGGCCGGCTGGCCCAGCTGGTGATTGCCACCGACATCACGCCGCGGCGCGATGCCGAGGAGCAGGCCGCCGCGCAGGCCGACCGCGCGCAGGCCGCGAGCCGCCTGATCACGATGGGCGAGATGGCGTCGAGCGTGGCGCACGAACTCAACCAGCCGCTCACGGCCATCACCAACTACTGCAACGGAATGATGTCGCGCCTCAAGGGGCAGGCCATCGACACCGAGGCGCTGCTCGCGGCGCTGGAGAAAACCTCCAAGCAGGCGCAGCGCGCGGGGCAGATCATCCAGCGCATTCGCTCCTTCGTGAAGCGCAGCGAACCCAACCGCACGGCCGCCGACGTGTCCACCATGGTCAGCGAAGCGGTCGAACTCGCGGGCATCGAGCTGCGGCGGCGCAACGTGCGGCTCAACCACTACGTGGCCGCGCGGCTGCCGGTGGTGCAGGTGGACCCGATCCTGATCGAGCAGGTGATGGTCAACCTGCTGAAGAACGCGGCCGAGTCCATCGACATTGCCGAGCGCCCCCTCGCACGCCGAAGCGTGGAGCTGCGCGTGCTGCCCAAGGTGATCGAGGGCCACAACGCCATCGAGTTCTCGGTGCAGGACACCGGCAAGGGCCTGGCCCCCGAGGTGATGGACCGCCTGTATGAAGCCTTTTTCTCTACCAAGCCCGAAGGCATGGGCATCGGGCTGAATCTTTGCCGCACCATCGTCGAGTCCCACCGTGGCAGGATGCAGGCGGAGAACATCTACAATGGCCCGGATGTGATCGGATGCCGTTTTTCCTTCTGGATTCCGGTGTTGGACGCTCCCAGTTCCGTAGCAAGCGACGAGGCAAAGGTACCTGCATGAGTTTGATTCCGAAGAAGGGCACCGTCTATGTCGTCGACGACGACGAGGCCGTGCGAGATTCACTGCAATGGCTACTCGAGGGCAAGGACTACAGGGTTCGCTGCTTCGATTCAGCCGAGTCCTTTCTCTCCCGATACGACCCGCGCGAAGTCGCCTGCCTGATCGTCGACATCCGCATGGCCGGCATGACCGGCCTCGAACTGCAGGATCGGCTCATCGAACGGCGCTCCCCGCTGCCCATCGTGGTGATCACCGGCCACGGCGACGTGCCGATGGCGGTCGACAGCATGAAAAAGGGCGCGATGGATTTCATCCAGAAGCCTTTCAACGACGAGGAACTCGTCACGCTGGTCGAGCGCATGCTCGAGCACGCGCGCGGCGCCTTCACCCAGCACCAGCAGTCGGCCAGCCGCGATGCGCTGCTGTCCAAGCTCACCGGCCGCGAGGCGCAGGTGCTCGAGCGCATCGTCGCCGGCCGGCTGAACAAGCAGATTGCCGACGACCTGGGCATCAGCATCAAGACGGTCGAGGCGCATCGCGCCAACATCATGGAAAAGCTCAATGCCAACACCGTGGCCGATCTGCTCAAGATCGCGCTCGGGCAGGCGGCGCCGGCAGCCAAGGCCTAGAAGCTATCCACCCCATAGCAATGAATGACTCTCACGCCTGCGCAAGCGGGCGTTTTTACTTGGAAAATCGAAACCGATGACCGCCCAACTGATCGACGGCAACGCCCTCGCCAAAACCATTCGCGCCGAGGTCGCCGGCCGCACCGCCGCACTGAAGGCCCGTGGCGTGAACCCGGCCCTTTCCATCATCCTCGTGGGCAGCGACCCGGCCAGCCAGGTCTATACGAAGCACAAGGTCAACGACAGCACCGAAACCGGCCTCGCGGCCACGCTCGAGACCTACCCCGCCGACATGAGCGAGGCCGAGTTGCTGGACCGCATCCGCGCCCTCAACGACGATCCCAAGGTGCACGGCATCCTGGTCCAGTTGCCGCTGCCCAGGCACATGGACGGCCAGAAGGTCATCGAAACCATCTCGCCCGCCAAGGACGTGGACGGCTTCCACGTGGCCAGCGCCGGCGCGCTCATGACCGGCGCGCCGGGCTTCTGGCCCTGCACGCCCTATGGCTGCATGAAGATGCTCGAATCCATCGGCTACGACCTGCGCGGCAAGCATGCGGTGGTCATCGGCCGCAGCAACATCGTCGGCAAGCCGATGGCCATGATGCTGCTGGCCAGGAACGCCACCGTGACCATCTGCCACAGCGCCACGCAAGACCTGGCAACCATCACGCGCCAGGCCGACGTGATCGTTGCCGCGGTGGGCAAGCGCAACATCCTGACGGCCGGCATGGTGAAGCCCGGCGCCGTCGTGATCGACGTGGGCATGAACCGCAAGGAAGACGGCAAGCTCGCCGGCGACGTGGACTTCGACGGTGTCAAGGAAGTAGCCGGCTGGATCACCCCCGTGCCCGGTGGCGTCGGCCCCATGACGCGTGCCATGCTGCTCCTCAACACCCTTGAAGCGGCCGAACGCGCCGCCAAGTAGGTTTCATGGCCATGACGAACAATCCCCTTCTCGACTTCACCGATCTCCCGCTGTTCGACCGCATCACGCCCGAACACGTTGCGCCCGCGGTGGACATCCTGCTGGCCGATGCCGAGGCCGCGCTGCAGACCGCAACGGCGCCTGAATTTCCCGCCGACTGGAACGCGATTTCCAAAGTGCTCGACGTGGCCTCCGAGCGCTTCAGCCGCGCCTGGGGTGCCGTGGGACATCTCAACGCCGTGGCCGATACGCCGGAGCTGCGCGCCGCCTACAACGAGGCCATGCCGCGCGTGACCGCGTTCTGGACCCGCCTGGGTTCCGACGAGCGCCTCTACGCCAAGTACAAGGCCATCGACGTGGCCACCCTCAATCCCGAGCAGCGCCAGGCGCACAAGAATGCGGTGCGCAACTTCGTGCTCGGCGGCGCGGAACTGCAGGGCGATGCGAAGAAACGCTTTGCCGACATCCAGGAGCGCCAGGCCGAACTTAGCCAGAAATTCAGCGAAAACGCGCTCGACGCCACCGACGCCTTCTCTTATTACGCAGCGCTGGGCGAGCTCGAGGGCGTGCCCGAAGACGTGGTGAGCGCGGCTCGCGCGGCTGCCGAAGCCGAGGGCAAGGATGGCTACAAGCTCACGCTCAAGATGCCCTGCTATCTGCCCGTGATGCAATTCGCCAGGAGCAGCGCGCTGCGCGAAACGCTCTACCGCGCGTACGTCACCCGCGCCAGCGAGCTTGGCGATCCGGCCTTCGACAACACCGCCTTGATCAACGAGATCCTCGCGCTGCGCGAAGAAGAAGCAAAGCTGCTCGGCTACCGGAATTTCGGCGAACTCTCGGTCGTGCCCAAGATGGCCGAGTCGCCCGAGCAGGTGATCAAGTTCCTGCGCGATCTCGCGGCCAAGGCAAAGCCGTACGGCGAACGCGATCTGGCCGACCTGCGCGTCTTCGCCTCCGAGCAGTTGGGCCTCACCGATCCCCAGGCCTGGGACTGGAGCTACATCGGCGAGAAGCTGAAGGAGGCGCGCTATGCCTTCAGCGAACAGGAGGTCAAGCAGTATTTCCCGGCGCCCAAGGTGATGGCCGGCCTGTTCAAGATCGTCGAGACACTGTTCGAGGTTTCCATCCGCCGCGACAGCGCGCCCACCTGGCACCCGAGCGTCGAGTTCTATCGCATCGAGCGCCAGACGGCCGCAGGCAGCCAGAAGGTCGGCCAGTTCTATCTCGACCCCTCCGCCCGCGCCGCCAAGCGCGGCGGCGCCTGGATGGACGACGTGCGCGCGCGCTGGCTGCGCCCGGACGACGGCGTGCTGCAAACGCCGGTGGCGCAGCTGGTGTGCAACTTTGCGAGCGGCGTCGACGGCAAGCCGCCGCTGCTCACGCACGACGACGTGACCACCCTCTTCCACGAATTCGGCCACGGCCTGCACCACATGCTCACGCAGGTGAACGAACGCGACGTCTCGGGCATCAGCGGCGTCGAATGGGACGCCGTCGAACTGCCGAGCCAGTTCATGGAAAACTTCTGCTGGGAGTGGGACGTGCTCAGGCACATGACGGCCCACGTCGACACCGGTGAGCCGCTGCCGCGCGCGCTGTTCGACAAGATGACGGCCGCCAAGAACTTCCAGAGCGGCCTGCAGACGCTGCGCCAAATCGAGTTCTCGCTGTTCGACATGCTGCTGCACACCGAATACCAGGCCGCCGCCGCGCAGCCGGGCGGCGTGCTCGCACTGCTGGGCAAGGTACGCACCGAGGTGGCCGTGATGCCTTCGCCCCCTTTCAGCCGCACGCCCAACACCTTCAGCCACATCTTCTCGGGCGGCTACGCGGCCGGCTACTACAGCTACAAGTGGGCCGAAGTGCTGAGCGCCGACGCCTACGCCGCCTTCGAGGAAACCGTGGGTGCCGATGGCCAGCCGAACATCGAAACCGGCCGCAGGTACCGCCAGGCCATCCTCGAAGCCGGCGGCAGCCGCAGCGCCATGGATTCGTTCAAGGCGTTCCGCGGCCGCGAGCCGCAGCTTGATGCGCTGCTGCGACACCAGGGCATGGCGCAGGCCCAGCCCGCTTGATGCGGGCCTGAAGCTTGCGATACTCGGGCGATGCATTCGACCCACAAGAAATCTTCCTTGCACCGCCTGTCCGGCCTCGCCCTGCTGCTGATCGCCGCAGGCGCGATGGCCCAGCCGATCTATCGCAACGTCGACAAGAACGGAAAGGTCACTTATTCGGACCGCGCGCCCACCGCCAGCACGGAGCCGGCCGCAGCGCCGCAAGCCGGCATCGTGCCTCCGGCCAACGCCGGCCTGCCCTACGAATTGCGGCAAGTGGCGCAGCGCTACCCCGTGACCCTGTACAGCAGCGAGGAATGCCCCCCCTGCGGCACGGCCCGCTCACTGCTCGTCACGCGCGGCATTCCCTTCGAGGAGCGCACCGTCAAGAGCAGCCAGGACGTCGAGGCGCTGCAGCGCCTGAGCAGCCAGGCCTCGCTGCCGTTGCTGACCATCGGTTCGCAGCAGCTCAAGGGCTTCTCGGACGCCGAATGGTCGCAATACCTCGACGCCGCGGGCTATCCGAAGAGCAACAGCTTGCCTGCCGACTACCGCAATCCGCCGGCCCGGCCGCTGGTTGCACTGCAGCCGGCGCCCGCTGCGCGCGAGCCCGCGCCCCTTGCGCAGCCGGCGCCTGCACCACAGCCGCCCGCCCCCAGCGGACCCAGCCCGAGCAACCCGGCAGGCATCAAGTTCTGAGCGGATCGGCCACCGGCCAGAGCTGGCGGCCTTTCTTCAGTCGAACCGCATCGTCTGCACGCCGGAGGGCGTGCCCAGCAGGCACACATCGGCCTTCTGATGGGCAAACACGCCGACCGTGACCACGCCAGGCCACTGGCTCACTTCGGATTCGAAGGCGAGCGGATCGCTGATCCGCAGCCCCGTCACGTCGACGATGTGCTGGCCGTTGTCCGTCACGAGCGCAAGGCCGTCCTTCTCGCGCACCTGCGCGATGCCGCCCATGGCTTCGAACTGCCGCATGACCCGGCGCGCCGCCATCGGAATCACCTCCACCGGCAGCGGAAAGGCGCCGAGCGTGCCGACCAGCTTGGAAGCATCGGCAATGCAGACAAAGCGCCGCGACTGCGCCGCAACGATCTTTTCGCGCGTGAGCGCCGCGCCGCCGCCCTTCACCATGAAACCGTGGTGGTCGATCTCGTCGGCGCCGTCGATGTAGACCCCAAGCTCCTCGACCTCGTTGCTGTCGAACACCGGAATGCCCAGGGCCCGCAGGCGTTCGGTCGAAGCCACCGAGCTGGACACGGCCCCCTTGATCTCGTCCTTGATCGTGGCCAGGGCGTCGATGAACTTGTTCACGGTCGAGCCGGTGCCCACGCCGACGATTTCACCCTTCACCACATAGGCCAGCGCGGCGCGGCCGACCTGGGCCTTGAGTTCGTCCTGGGAGATGGCGCCCGGGCCGTTCGCGGCGCCGGAGGCGGAAGAAGGGGAAACGGGTGCAGTCATCGCGGAGAATCCTTGGCTCATTGAAGTCGAGAATTATCCGATGCCCCTGCTCCCCTCTTCGCTCTACGGCCTGGCCCGGCCCTTTCTGTTCGGCTTCGACCCGGAGCACGCCCATGAACTCACGCTCGACGGGCTGGCCCGCACGCAGAACACGCCGCTGGCTTGCGCATACGCCGCGCCGCGCGTCGATGATCCGGTCACCCTTGCGGGGCTGGAATTTCCCAACCGCGTGGGCCTGGCAGCCGGGCTCGACAAGAACGCCCGCTGCATCGACGCTTTCGCCGCCATGGGCTTCGGCTTCGTCGAGGTCGGCACGGTGACGCCCAAGGCGCAGCCGGGCAATCCCAAGCCGCGCATGTTCCGCCTGCCCGAGCGCGACGCGCTCATCAATCGGCTCGGGTTCAACAACGAAGGGCTGGATGCCTTCCTTGCCAACGTGCAGAAGGCGCGCTTCCGCAGGAACGGCAGTGGCGGCAACAGGAAGCCGATGCTGCTCGGACTCAACATCGGAAAGAACGCGACCACGCCCATCGAAAGAGCGGTGGACGACTATCTGGCCTGCCTGGACGGCGTGTACCCGCACGCCGACTACGTGACCATCAATATCTCCAGCCCCAACACGGCCAACCTGCGGACGCTGCAGAGCGACGAGGCGCTCGATGCCCTGCTGGGCGCCATCGCCGAGCGCCGCCATGCCCTGGCCGAGCGCAACCGCAGGCGCGTGCCACTGTTCGTGAAGATCGCCCCCGACCTGGACGAAAGCCAGGTCGCCGTCATCGCCGCCACGCTGCAGCGCCACGGCATGGACGGCGTGATCGCCACCAACACCACGCTGGCGCGCGACGCGGTCGCCGGCCTGCCGCATGCCAGCGAAGCGGGCGGGCTCTCGGGCGCACCCGTGCGCGCGGCCAGCAACCGCGTGGTCTCGCAGCTGCGTGCGGCACTGGGGCCGGGTTTTCCGATCATCGGGGTTGGCGGCATCCTGAGCGCGGCCGATGCCAAGGCCAAGATGGCCGCGGGCGCAGACGTGGTGCAGATCTACACCGGCCTGATCTACCGCGGCCCGGCGCTCGTGCGCGAAGCGGCGCAGGCATTGCTGCAAAGCCGCAGCGCCGCCTGAGCCTTCGCTCTTCTCTTCCTCAGCGCATGCGCCAGAGCACTGGCGCAATGAACGCTGCCCAGCGCAGCAGACGCTTGGGACGAATCACCACCACGGCCACCGCGGCAGCAACGCCGACGGCCACAGGGTGCTCCCGGGCAATGCGCAATGCAGCAGCGGCAGCCGATTCATCGGCCGGAGCTGCCTCGGAAGCAGCCCCTGTTGCACTGGCGGCCTGAGCCGGGCGTGCGCCCTGCATCGTGGCGATGCGTTCGCGCTGGCGATCCATGCGCGCGAGCAGCTCTTCGCGCGTGGCAGGCCGCGGGGGACGCGGCGCTTCTTCGTCCTGGTCGGGCTCCTTGCCGAGCCCGAAGCTGTCCTGGACCCAGGCCCAGTCGCGTTCGAATTCGTGGCGCGCCGGAATGAAGCCGTTCGAGGCATTGCGAAGGGTCAGGAACAGACCCAGGGCCGCGCCCAGCCAGAGCACGATCCACACGCCAGCCACCGACCACGCAGCCGCGATGCGATGAGGCGTTTCCCAGAAATGCACCACCACCGCCATCGAGAGCAAGGTCACCGCCACCGTGGTCAGGCCGAGCACAGCGACCACCAGGACGAGCATCAGCTTGAGGCGCTGCTTCTCGTCCTCCCACGCCATGCGCAGGAGCTGCACGCGGTCTTCGGCCGCCAGCGCACCTTCGGCCGCAGCGATCCGCAGCCGCCGCAGACGGGCATCGAGCCCGAACAGGGACAGCAACCTCATGCACCGACTCCGGGTCGGCGAGGAACGATGCGGCGGCGGCTTGCGTTCAGGTCAGCGGCGGCCAAGCAGCAGACCCACCAGCACGCCGACGGCCAGCGCTGCGCCGGCAATCTGCCACGGCTCGTCGTGGGCGTAGGCATTGGCGCTGTTGGCCGCTTCGCGGGCCTTCTTGGCGGCCAGCTTGCTCTTCTCCGCGGCAAGCTCGCGGGCAATGGCGAGCTTGGTGTCGATGCGCTGGCGCAGCGCCTTGATGTGGGGAACCGAATCCAGGTCCTTGCTGGCCAGCACGCCGCGCACGTCGCTTGCGATGTCTTCGGCTGCCGCTTCAATGTTGTTGGATGCACTCATTGGAATCTTTCCTCCGTGATGACACCGGCACCGCGCCGGCGGCTTCACGCCAGCAAATGGCGTGGCGTCATGTTACAGGCACAAAAGCCTCTCATGCACGGCAGTTGTACAGACTTCTGCACGCGATGGCCTCCGCATTGCGTCTGCCGTCAGCCCGCCGCGAGCATGCGTTCGACGTAGTGCCCGATGGCAAGGCTGCTCGTGAGCCCGGGTGACTCGATGCCGAAGAGATTGACCAGACCGCGCACGCCGTGCGATTCGGGCCCGTCGATCATGAAGTCGCGCGCCGGCTCGTCCGGGCCCGAGATCTTGGGCCGCATGCCCGCATAGCCGGGAATCAGCGCCCCGTCGGGCAAGGCGGGCCAGTACTTGCGCACCTCGGCGTAGAAGCCATTGCCGCGCGCCGGGTCGACCACCAGATCGTCGGCCGACTGCACCCATTGCACATCGGGCCCGAACTTGGCCTGGCCACCCAGATCGATCGTCAGGTGGACACCCAGTCCGCCGGGCTCGGGCACCGGATAGACGAGGCGGCTGAAAGGCGCGCGGCCCGACAGGGTGAAATAGTTGCCCTTGGCAAAGTAGGCGGTGGGTACCGCCGCGGCCGGCAGGCCTTCGAAGCGGCGAGCCAGGTCGGGCCCGAGCAGGCCGGCCGCATTGACGACGCTGTTGCAGCGCAGCGCCGTTCCGTCTTCCGCTAGCAGGACGATCGCGTCCTGGCTGCATTCCGCACCGGCGATGGGCGATTTCAACGCCAGCATGCCGCCCGCGTTCTCCACGTCGCCGAGCAGGCTCAGCATCAAGGCATGGCTGTCGACGATGCCGGTGCTCGGCGAATGCAATGCCGCCACGCAGTGCAGCTGCGGCTCCATCGCCATGGCCTGCTGCGCGGTGAGCAGCACGAGGTCGTCGACGCCGTTGGCGGCCGCCTTGGCGCGGATGATCTCGAGCTGGGCCACCTGCTCGGCCGAGGTCGCCACGATGAGCTTGCCGCAGCGCCGGTGGGGCACACCGCGCGCGGCCGCATAGTCGTAGAGCGCCTCCTTGCCCTCGACGCAGAGGCGGGCCTTGAGAGAGCCCTGCGGATAGTAGATGCCCGCGTGAATCACTTCGCTGTTGCGCGAACTGGTGCCGGTGCCAACGGCACCTTCGGCTTCCAGCACAACCACTTCCCGGCCTGCAAGCGCCAAGGCGCGCGCCACTGCCAATCCCACCACACCGCCGCCGATGACGGCGCAATCGAGTTCATCCATGGCGCGAGCTTATCGCGGCTCGCGCGCCGAACGGATTCACGAGGTGGTGGGAGGCGGCTCGGGATCGGTCGGGTCGTCCGGCGGCGTGCTCGGCCCTTCGTCGGGCTCCACAGGCAGGTCCGGCGTGATGGGGGACGGAAGGTCAGGATGGGTTGCCATGGTGCTTGCTCCTTTGCCTCGGTTCTATGCCGCCGATTCAGGAATGCAGCCGGTGCGCGGCGGCAGTTGGCGTCAGCACCAGCCGACAGTGCGTCCGCACAAAACAAAAAAAAAACGACCTGGACAAACCAGGTCGCTTTTTATCTTGAGGAATTTGGTGGGCGGTGGAGGTTTCGAACCTCCGACCCCAGCAGTGTGAATGCTGTGCTCTACCCCTGAGCTAACCGCCCTTTCAACTCTTTAGCGCCGCGAGTGCAGTGCCGTGGAATTAATAATCGCGTTGCGCGAAGCCTTCGATTATGCCACAGGATTTCAGCCGTTTTGCCGAAACAGCGTGCGTCCGCTGCTGGATTTGTCGAGCTGCGACAACACGGCTTCATGCGCCGCAAGCTCCTGCTCGCCCGCCATGATCACCGGCAGGTCGAACTGGCTCAGGTCGATGGCAACCACCGTGGTGCCCTGTGCCGGCTCGTTCGAGCCCACCTCGATCAGCAATGCGTCCTGGCCGCGCGTGAGGTTGATGTACACGTCGGCCAGCAGCTGCGCGTCGAGCTTGGCACCGTGGAAGGTGCGGTTCGAGCGATCGACGCCGAAGCGGTCGCACAGCGCGTCGAGCGAGTTGCGCTTGCCCGGGTAGACCTGCTTGGCCATGGCCAGCGTGTCGGTCACCTCGCCGACGAAGCTGCGCAGCGGCGGCAGGCCGGCCATCTCGAGCTCCTTGTTGAGGAAGCCGACGTCGAAGGCCGCGTTGTGAATGATCAGCTCGGCGCCGCGCAGGTACTCGACGATGTCGCTGGCCAGCGTGGCGAACTTCGGCTTGTCGCGCAGGAAGTCGGTCGTGAGGCCGTGCACCTTGAGCGCGTCTTCATGGCTCTCGCGCTCGGGGTTGAAGTAGATGTGCAGGTCGTTGCCGGTGAGCTTGCGGGCGAACAGCTCCACGCAGCCGAGCTCGATGACGCGGTCGCCGTTCTCGGCGGAAAGGCCGGTGGTTTCAGTGTCGAGGACGATCTGGCGCGACATGCAGTGGCTCTTTCAATGATTCTCTTTGGCGTGGTTGATCGAGTATTTGGGAATCTCGATCGTCACATCTTCCTGCGCCAGGATCGCCTGGCAGCTGAGGCGCGATTGTGGCTCAAGGCCCCAGGCGCGGTCGAGCAGGTCTTCCTCGCCTTCTTCGGCCTCGTTCAGCGAATTGAAGCCCTGGCGCACGACCACGTGGCAGGTGGTGCAGGCGCAGCTCATCTCGCAGGCATGCTCGATGTCGATGTGGTTGTCCAGCAGCGCCTCGCAGATCGAGGTGCCGGCCGGCGCCGTGATTTCTGCACCCTGTGGGCAGTACTCGGGATGCGGAAATATCTTGATGGTGGGCATGTGGTTCTCAGAGGGATTCGAGCTTGCGGCCCGACAACGCGCGCGCAATGCCCGCGTTCATGCGCTGGGCGGCGAAGGCCTCGGTGTCGTTGGCCAGCGCCTTGGTGGCGCCTTCGATGGCCGCGGCATCATTGCCTTTGGCGGCTTCGCGCAACTTCGCCATCGAGGCATCGATGACTGCGCGCTCTTCGTCATTGAGCAAATCGCCGTCGGCGTCGAGCGCGCTCTGCGTGGCAAGCAGCATGCGCTCGGCATCCACACGCGCCTCCACCAGCGCACGCGCCTGCATGTCTTGCTGTGCAGTGGAGAAGCTCTCCTGCAGCATGGTTGCGATCTGGTCGTCCGAGAGCCCGTACGAAGGCTTGACCGTCACGCTGGCTTCCACGCCGCTGCCCTGCTCCTTGGCACTCACGCTCAGCAAGCCATCGGCATCGACGGTGAAGGTCACGCGGATGCGCGCCGCGCCCGCGACCATGGGCGGGATGCCGCGCAGCGTGAAGCGCGCGAGGCTGCGGCAATCGGCGACGAGGTCGCGCTCGCCCTGCACCACGTGCAATGCAAGGGCGGTCTGGCCGTCCTGGTAGGTCGTGAAGTCCTGCGCCATCGCGGTGGGAATGGTCTGGTTGCGCGGCACGATGCGCTCGACCAGGCCGCCCATGGTCTCGATGCCCAGCGACAGCGGGATCACGTCGAGCAGCAGCAGATCGCCCGCGCCGTTGTTGCCGGCCAGCTGGTTGGCCTGGATGGCTGCGCCGAGCGCCACGACCTCGTCAGGGTTGAGGTTGACGAGCGGTTCGCGGCCGAAGAATTCCGCAACGGCGCGGCGGACCTGCGGCATGCGGGTGGAGCCGCCCACCAGCACGATGCCCTGCAGATCGTCGGGCTTGAGCTTCGCGTCGCGCAAGGCCTTGCGAACCGCTGCGATCGTGCGGTCGGTGAGCGGCTTCGTGGCGGCGTCGAAATGCGCGCGCGCCAGGTCGAATCGGACCGCGCCGCCGGCGACGTCGGCGTGGAACGTCACGGAATCGGCATCGGTCAGCGCCTCCTTGGCTGCACGGGCAGCCACCAGCACGGCGGCCTTGTCGGCGTCGCTGCCCACTTGCAGGCCCGTTTGTGCGAGCACGAAATCGGCGAGCGCGTGGTCGTAGTCGTCGCCGCCGAGGGCCGAGTCGCCACCCGTGGCAATGACTTCGAATACGCCCTGGGTGAGCCGCAGGATCGAGATGTCGAAGGTGCCGCCCCCGAGGTCGTAGACGGCGTAGACGCCCTCGCTCCCGTTGTCCAGGCCATAGGCGATGGCCGCGGCCGTGGGCTCGCTGATCAGGCGCAGCACGTTGAGGCCCGCAAGCTGCGCGGCGTCCTTGGTGGCTTGGCGCTGGCCTTCGTCGAAGTAGGCCGGCACGGTGATGACGGCGCCGTAGAGCTCGTCGTCGAAGGTGTCTTCGGCGCGGTAGCGCAAGGTGGCCAGGATCTCGGCGCTGATCTCCACCGGCGACTTGATGCCGGCGGCCGTCTGCACCTTGACCATGCCGCCCTCGTCCACCAGGCGGTAGGACATCGATTCGCGATTGGCGATGTCGGCCAGCCCGCGGCCCATGAGCCGCTTGACCGAGGTGATGGTGTTCGCGGCATCCTGCGCACGCGCGGCAAGCGCATCGAAACCGATCTGGCGCCGCTCCTTGTCGAGATAGCGCACGGCGGAAGGCAGGATCACGCGGCCCTGGTCGTCGGGCAGGCATTCGGCCACGCCATTGCGCACCGCGGCCACCAGCGAATGGGTGGTGCCGAGATCGATGCCCACGGCGACGCGGCGCTGATGCGGGTCGGGCGCCTGGCCGGGTTCTGAAATCTGAAGAAGAGCCATGCCTCTATTGTCCCAACTGATCGAATTTGGCTTCGACGTCCTGTCCGAAGCGCTCAATGAACATGAGGGCTCTCACCTGCTGTGCGGCGGCCGGGTAGTCGCCTTTCTCGTCGATCAGCCAGTCGAGCGACGAGAGTGCGCGTGCGCGGCCGGCCTCGACCTCCGCCTGGAGCTTTTCGAGCGAAGCGGGGTCCTCGACATCGTCCAGCGCCTCGCGCCATTCCATCTGCTGCATCAGGAAATCGGGCGGCATGGCGGTGTTGTTCTCGGCATTCAGCGGCGCCCCATGGAGTTCGCAGATGTAGCTGGCCCGCCGGATCGGGTCCTTGAGCCGCTGGTAGGCCTCGTTGATGCGCACCGACCATTGCATGGCCACGCGCTGCGCCGCGGCGCCCTGCGCGGCAAAGCGGTCCGGATGCGCTTCGCGCTGCAGCTCTTTCCAGCGGGCGTCGAGCGCGGCGCGGTCCTGCGCGAAGGTCGCGGGGACGGCGAACAGTTGAAAGTCGGTGTCGTTCAGGTTCATCAGACTGCCTGCCGGGCCGCCCCAAAGGCGGTCTGCGCCCCCTCGGGAGGCAGTGAGGACACAAGGTGCCGAACGTGGGGGCTCATATGGATCAAGAAAAAACCGCCAGCACATGACATGGTGGCGGCTGGGGTCGCGGTCAGCGACGGCGCATCAGATGCGAAAGCTTTCCCCGCAGCCGCAACGGTCGCGTTCGTTGGGGTTGATGAACTTGAAGCCTTCGTTCAGGCCTTCGCGCACGAAGTCGAGCTGCGTGCCGTCGATGTAGGCCAGGCTCTTGGGATCGACCAGCACCTTCACGCCGTGGTCTTCGAACACCACGTCTTCAGGCGCGAATTCGTCCACGTACTCGAGCTTGTAGGCCAGGCCGGAGCAGCCGGTGGTCTTCACGCCCAGCCGCACGCCCACGCCTTTGCCCCGTTTGCCGAGGTAGCGGGTGACGTGGCGCGCAGCGGCTTCGGTCAGCGTAACGGCCATGTCAGTGGACTGCCGATGACTCGGCTTCGGCCGCCTTGGCGCCGTGCTTGGCCTTGTAGTCGTTCACGGCGGCCTTGATGGCGTCTTCGGCCAGGATGGAGCAGTGGATCTTGACCGGCGGCAGGGCCAGTTCTTCGGCGATCTGGGCGTTCTTGAGCGCCGCGGCTTCGTCGAGCGTCTTGCCCTTGACCCATTCGGTCACGAGCGAGGACGAGGCAATGGCCGAACCGCAGCCGTAGGTCTTGAAGCGCGCGTCTTCGATCACCCCGGTTTCCGGGTTGACCTTGATCTGCAGCTTCATGACGTCGCCGCAGGCCGGCGCGCCGACCATGCCGGTGCCGATCGAATCGTCGCCCTTTTCGAAGGAGCCGACGTTGCGGGGATTTTCGTAGTGGTCGATGACCTTGGATGAATATGCCATGGTGTACCTCTCAAACTTTGTTCAATGTCAGTGGGCCGACCACTGGATCGTGCTGATGTCGACGCCGTCCTGGAACATCTCCCACAGGGGGCTCAGCTCGCGCAGCTTGGCAACGTTGTGCTTGATGGTCGAAATGGCGTAGTCGATTTCTTCCTCGGTCGTGAAGCGGCCGATGGTCATGCGCAGGCTGCTGTGGGCCAGTTCGTCGCTGCGGCCCAGTGCGCGCAGCACGTAGCTGGGCTCGAGGCTGGCCGAGGTGCAGGCCGAACCCGACGACACCGCCAGGCCCTTGATGCCCATGATCAGCGACTCGCCTTCGACGTAGTTGAAGCTCATGTTCAGGTTGTGCGGCACACGCTGTTCGAGGTCGCCGTTGATGAACACCTGCTCGACATTCTTCAGCCCGTCGAGCAGACGCTTCTGCAGACGACGTGCATGGGCGATGTCGTCCTTCATCTCGAGCTTGGCGATGCGATAGGCCTCCCCCATGCCTACGATCTGGTGCGTAGGCAAGGTACCCGAACGCATGCCGCGCTCGTGGCCGCCGCCGTGCATCTGCGCCTCGAGCCGCACGCGCGGCTTGCGACGCACGTACAGCGCGCCGATGCCCTTCGGGCCGTAGGTCTTGTGCGAAGCCAGGCTCATCAGGTCGATGGGCAGCTTCGTGATATCGATGTCGACCTTGCCGGTGGCCTGGGCCGAATCGACGTGGAAGATCACGCCCTTTTCGCGGCAGGCATTGCCCAGTGCGACCACGTCCTGGATCACGCCGATTTCGTTGTTCACGAACAGCACGCTGGCCAGGATGGTGTCGGGACGAATAGCCGCCTTGAATTTTTCGAGGTCGACGAGGCCGTTTTCCTCGACGTCGAGGTAGGTGACCTCGAAGCCCTGGCGCTCGAGTTCGCGCATGGTGTCGAGCACGGCCTTGTGCTCGGTCTTCAGCGTGATCAGGTGCTTGCCCTTGCCCTTGTAGAACTGGGCCGCGCCCTTGATCGCGAGGTTGATCGACTCGGTCGCACCAGAGGTCCACACGATTTCGCGAGGATCGGCATTGATCAGCTCGGCCACCTGGCCGCGCGCCTTCTCGACCGCCTCCTCAGCCTCCCAGCCCCAGGCATGGCTGCGCGACGCCGGGTTGCCGAAATGCTCGCGCAACCAGGGAATCATGGCATCGACCACGCGCGGGTCGACCGGCGTGGTGGCGCCGTAATCGAGATAGATCGGGAAATGAGGAGTGACGTCCATGGCTGGCTCGGGCTGGCGTGGGGTTGTTTCTTTGATCTGGGCTTCTCGTGGCAGCGCCCGAGGGCGCTCCACGGCTTCAGGACTTGGCGAAGACGTTGCCGAGGGCGAACACCGAATTCGGCGCGTTCACGCGGATCGGCTTGACCACCGGCTGCGCGGAAATGGCGCGCTTGACGACCGGCTTGTTCTCGATCTGCACGCCCTTGGCGATCTGGTCGTCGACCAGCTTCTGCAGCGTGACGGAATCGAGGAACTCGACCATGCGCTGGTTCAGCGAGGCCCAGAGTTCGTGCGTCATGCAGCGGCCGGCTTCGCCGAGGCAGTTTTCCTTGCCGCCGCACTGCGTGGCATCGATGGGCTCATCGACGGAAACAATGATGTCTGCGACGGTGATATCCGCAGCCTTGCGGCCGAGGCTGTAGCCGCCGCCGGGGCCGCGGGTCGACTCGACCAGCTCGTGGCGGCGCAGCTTGCCGAACAGCTGTTCGAGGTACGACAATGAAATCTGCTGCCGCTGGCTGATCGCAGCCAGCGTGACCGGACCGGTGTTCTGACGCAACGCCAGATCGATCATTGCTGTGACCGCAAAACGGCCTTTGGTAGTGAGACGCATCGCAAGCTCCTTCAAGTGCTTACCGTTGAAATGACACCGTGGCCCTGGACCGCGGTGACTTCGTCTCCGCCCTCCCCGACCCCTGACGCTGGTGAACCAGCCGGTGGGATCGGTTCTTCATCGCGAAGTTCTTTTTTGTTGTTGTTGAGTATTTTGCTCAAGTATAGCAGAAGGCCCTGGAGTCTGCTCGGGTAAACCCCCGGCGGAAACCGCTTGAAGAAACCGGAGCCCCGGCCTAGGACGGCAGGATCGCGATATTGTCCCCGCCGGCGGCGCCAAAAGCCTGCTCCCGCAGCAGCGCCAACTGGTCGCGCACCCGTGCCGCTTTCTCGAATTCGAGGTTGCGGGCGTGCTCGAGCATGAGCTTTTCGAGCCGCTTGATCTCCCGTGCGATGTCTTTCTCGCTCATGTCCTCGACCTTGGCGCGTTCCAGGTCGAGCTTGGCCATTTCCTTGCCGGTCTTTTCGCTGTAGACGCCGTCGATCAGGTCGCGCACCTGCTTGACGATGCTGCGCGGGGTGATGCCATTGGCCTCGTTGTGGGCGATCTGCCGGGCGCGGCGGCGCTCGGTCTCGCCGATGGCCTTCTTCATCGACTCGGTCATCCGGTCGGCATAGAGGATGGCCTTGCCGTTCAGGTTGCGCGCCGCGCGCCCGATGGTCTGGATCAGGGAACGCTCGGCACGCAGGAAACCTTCCTTGTCGGCATCGAGGATGGCCACCAGCGACACCTCGGGAATGTCCAGGCCTTCGCGCAGCAGGTTGATGCCCACCAGCACGTCGAAGCTGCCCAGCCGCAGGTCTCGCAAAATTTCCACCCGCTCCACCGTGTCGACGTCGCTGTGCAGGTAGCGCACCTTCACGCCGTTGTCGCCCAGGTAGTCGGTCAGCTGCTCGGCCATGCGCTTGGTCAGCGTGGTGATCAGCACGCGCTCGTTCTTCTCGACGCGGATGCGGATCTCGCCCAGCACGTCGTCGACCTGGTGCGTTGCGGGGCGCACCTCGACCTCGGGGTCGATCAGGCCGGTGGGCCGGACCAGCTGCTCGACCACGTTGCCGGCATGGTCCTTCTCATACTGCGCTGGCGTGGCCGAAACGAAGATGCACTGGCGCATGCGGGTCTCGAACTCCTCCAGCTTGAGCGGCCGGTTGTCCAGCGCGCTGGGCAGGCGAAAGCCGTACTCGACCAGCGTGGTCTTGCGCGCCCGGTCGCCGTTGTACATGCCGCCGAGCTGGCCGACCATCTGGTGGCTCTCGTCGAGGAACATCAGCGCGTCCTTCGGCAGATAGTCGGTCAGCGTGGCCGGCGGTTCGCCCGGGGCGGCGCCCGAGAGATGGCGCGTGTAGTTCTCGATGCCCTTGCAGTGGCCGATCTCGGCCAGCATCTCCAGGTCGAACCGGGTGCGCTGTTCCAGGCGCTGAGCCTCGACCAGCTTGCCTTGCGAAACGAACTCCTTGAGCCGTTCGGCCAGCTCGATCTTGATGGTTTCGACCGCGCCCAGCACCTTGTCGCGCGGGGTCACATAGTGGCTCGACGGATACACCGTGAAACGCGGAATCTTCTGGCGGATGCGACCCGTGAGCGGGTCGAACAGCTGCAGCGACTCGATCTCGTCGTCGAACAGCTCGATGCGGATGGCCAGTTCGCTGTGCTCGGCCGGAAACACGTCGATGGTGTCGCCGCGCACGCGAAAGGTGCCGCGGGAAAAGTCCTGCTCGTTGCGGGTGTACTGCATGCGGATCAGCCGCCCGATCACGTCGCGCTGGCCGATCGTGTCGCCAACCCGCATGATGAAACGCATCTGTGTGTAATCCTCGGGCGTGCCGATGCCGTAGATGGCACTCACCGTGGCCACGATGACCGTGTCGCGCCGCTCCAGCACGCTCTTGGTGGCCGACAGCCGCATCTGCTCGATGTGTTCGTTGATCGACGAGTCCTTCTCGATGAACAGGTCGCGCTGGGGTACGTAGGCCTCGGGCTGGTAATAGTCGTAATAGCTCACGAAGTACTCGACCGCGTTCTTCGGGAAGAACTCGCGGAACTCGCTGTAGAGCTGCGCCGCCAGCGTCTTGTTGGGCGCAAACACGATGGCCGGGCGCCCCAGCCGCGCGATCACGTTGGCCATGGTGAAAGTCTTGCCGGAGCCCGTGACGCCCAGCAGCGTCTGGAACACCTCGCCGTCGATCACGCCCTCGACCAGCCCTTCGATGGCCTTCGGCTGGTCGCCGGCCGGCGGATAGGGCTGGAAAAGTTCGAAAGGCGAACCGGGATATTTGATGAATTCGCCCTGCTTCGCCGGACCGATCGGGTCCAGTTTCTTCAGGTCTGCTATGGCTTCGTTGTTCTCTGGCATGGCTGTTCCCGACAGGTGGCGGTAGCGCCGGTAAAATTCAAGGCAACCGGAAAGCATATAGCTTCCTCCGGTTGCAGCGAAGCTTTCATCCCAAAGGACCTTTCCATGTCTATGTTCACCGCGGTCGAAATGGCACCGCGCGACCCGATCCTCGGCCTCAACGAGCAGTTTGCAGCCGATACCAACCCCAACAAGGTCAACCTCGGCGTCGGCGTCTATTACGACGACAACGGCAAGCTGCCGCTGCTCCAGTGCGTGCAAGCCGCCGAACAGAACATGATGAAGGCACCGACCGCGCGCGGCTACCTGCCGATCGACGGCATCGTGGCGTACGACAACGCGGTCAAGGCCCTGGTCTTCGGTGCCGACAGCGAGCCCGTGCAATCGGGCCGCGTGGCCACCATCCAGGCCATCGGCGGCACCGGCGGCCTCAAGGTCGGCGCCGACTTCCTCAAGAAGCTCGACCCCAAGGCCAAGGTGTTGATCAGCGACCCGAGCTGGGAAAACCACCGCGCGCTGTTCACCAACGCGGGCTTCGAAGTCGAAAGCTACCCGTACTACGACGCAGCCACGCGCGGCATCAACTTCGACGGCATGCTGGCCGCCCTGAACGCAGCGCCGGCCGGCACCATCGTCGTGCTGCACGCCTGCTGCCACAACCCGACCGGCTACGACATCACGTCGGAGCAATGGGACCAGGTGGTTGCCACGGTCAAGGCCAAGGGCCTGGTGCCCTTCCTCGACATGGCCTACCAGGGTTTCGGCTACGGCCTGAAGGAAGACGGCGCCGCCGTGGCCAAGTTCGTCGATGCCGGCCTGACCTTCTTCGTCTCGACCTCGTTCTCGAAGAGTTTCAGCCTGTACGGCGAACGCGTGGGCGCCCTCTCGGTGCTGTGCGAGAACAAGGAAGAAGCCGGCCGCGTGCTGTCGCAGCTCAAGATCGCGATCCGCACCAACTACAGCAACCCGCCGATCCACGGCGGCGCCGTGGTGGCCGCGGTGCTCGGCGATGCCGAACTGCGCGCCGTGTGGGAAAAGGAACTGGGCGAGATGCGCGTGCGCATCAAGGCCATGCGCCAGAAGCTGGTCGACGGCCTCAAGGCCGCCGGCGTGAAGGAAGACATGAGCTTCATCACCACGCAGATCGGCATGTTCAGCTACTCGGGCCTCAGCAAGGACCAGATGGTGCGCCTGCGCAACGAGTTCGGCGTGTACGGCACCGACACCGGCCGCATGTGCGTGGCCGCGCTCAACAGCAAGAACATCGACTACGTCTGCGCGTCGATCGCCAAGGTCATCTAGCCGTCAGCAAGATGTGAGGGAATCCATCGTTAACGATTCCTTCACATTCTTGGCGAAAAACGCCCTTTGTGGCGAGGTCGATGTAGGGGTTGCGCCCCCTGCATTGCGGCGAATGCGCTGATATATTGCACTGCAACATTCCACTCCAAGACCAGCGATGCTCTATCAACTCTACGAAGCTCAGCGTTCCCTGATGGAACCGTTCTCGGACTTCGCGCAAGCGGCTTCCAAACTCTACGGCCCGGGCGCCGTGTGGGGCCAGTTGCCCATGGCCCAGCGCATGGCCGCCGGCTATGACCTGCTCTATCGCCTCGGCAAGGACTACGAGAAGCCCGAGTTCAACATCAAGTCCGTCAAGGTCGACGGCGAAGACGTGGTGATCCAGGAGGCGGTCGAGCTCGACAAGCCCTTCTGCGAGCTGCGCCGCTTCAAGCGCTTCACCGACGAGCCGCACATCCTCAAGACGCTCAAGAGCCAGCCCGTGGTGCTGATCGTGGCGCCGCTGTCGGGCCACTACGCGACGCTGCTGCGCGACACGGTGCGCACCATGCTGCAGGACCACAAGGTCTACATCACCGACTGGAAGAACGCGCGCCTCGTGCCGCTGTCGGAAGGCGAATTCCACCTCGACGACTACATCAACTACGTGCAGGAGTTCATCCGCCGCCTGCAGGCCGAGTACGGCAACTGCCACGTGGTGAGCGTATGCCAGCCGACCGTGCCGGTGCTGGCGGCCGTGTCGCTCATGGCGAGCCGCGGCGAGCAGCTGCCCCTCACCATGACGATGATGGGCGGCCCCATCGACGCGCGCAAGTCGCCCACGGCGGTGAACAATCTCGCGATGAACAAGAGCTTCGAGTGGTTCGAGAACAACGTGATCTACCGCGTGCCGCAGGGCTTCCCGGGTGAAGGCCGCCGCGTGTACCCGGGCTTCCTGCAGCACACGGGTTTCGTGGCCATGAACCCCGACCGCCATGCCTCGAGCCACTACGACTACTTCAAGGACCTGATCAAGGGCGACGACGCCAGTGCCGAGGCCCATCGCAAGTTCTACGACGAGTACAACGCCGTGCTCGACATGGACGCCGACTACTACCTCGAAACCATCCGCGCCGTGTTCCAGGATTTCGACCTGGTCAACGGCACCTGGGACGTCAAGAACCCCGAGGGCGAGTTGGAGCGCGTGCATCCACAGGACATCCATTCCACCGCACTGCTCACGATCGAAGGCGAACTCGACGACATCTCTGGCTCTGGCCAGACCGAGGCCGCGCACAGCCTGTGCACCGGCGTTGCCGACTCGCAGCGCGAACACTATGAAGTCAAGGGCGCGGGCCACTACGGCATTTTCAGCGGCCGCCGCTGGCGCGAGCTGGTCTACCCGAAGGTGCTGAGGTTCATCGCGGCCCACGACCAGCCGCAGCGCCGCGCCGATGCGCGCGAAAGCCTGCCGGCCGAAGACCGGATCAAGCCGGAGCGGGACACGGCTGCCGTTGCAGCCAACAAGAATGTCGCAGCCAGGAAAGCGGTGGCGGTTGCCGCCGTCAAGAAGCCCGCGGCACGCAGGAAGTGAACGGGCTGGCCGCACGCATCCACGATGCACTGCCGCAGACGCAGTGCACACGTTGCGGCTACCCCGATTGCGCAGGCTATGCGCAAGCCGTGGCCGACGGCCAGGCGGGCATCAACCAATGCCCGCCCGGCGGCGCCGAAGGCGTGGCCAGGCTGGCGCGGCTCACCGGCCGCGAGGCGCAGCCGCTCGACCCGCAGTTCGGCACCGAAGGGCCCCGCGCCATGGCGATCATCGACGAAGCCTGGTGCATCGGCTGCACGCTCTGCCTGGATGCCTGCCCGACCGACGCCATCGTGGGCATCCACAAGCGCATGCACACCGTGATCGAAGCGCACTGCACCGGCTGCGAGCTTTGCATTCCGGTCTGCCCCGTCGACTGCATCTCGCTCGAGGTCGAGACGCCCGGGCGCAGCGGCTGGCAGGCGTGGTCGCAAGCGCAGGCCGAGGCGGCGCTGCAACGCTACAAGCTCCACGGCGAGCATCGCCGTGCCGACAAGCGAATGGAAGAAAAAGCACCCGCAGTCGCCGAACCGCAGGCCGCCGACACGCGCAAGCGATCCATCGTCGAAGCCGCGCTGGCGCGTGCCCGCGCCGCCTCGCAACAACGCCCGCCCTCCGCCAAGTCCTCCAAGCCATGACCCTCGACACCCTGCTCATCTACCTCGTCGCCTCGCTCGCGCTGGCCGTGATCCCCGGTCCGACGATGCTGCTGGCGTTGTCCAACGGCATCGACGGCGGCATGCGGCGCGCGAGCTGGGGCATTGCCGGCGCGTCGCTCGGGAGCGTCACGCTGATCGCGGTGGTCGCGCTCGGGCTGGGCTCGCTGCTTGCGGCATCGGAACATTTGTTCAATGCGATTCGCGTGGCCGGCGTCGCCTATCTCGTCTGGCTCGGCGTCAAGCTGTGGCGCAGCGAAGCGACCGACCTTGGCGCGGCGCTGGCCAAGTCGGCCGTCGAAGTCCGGCCGCACGGCCGCGTGGCGCTGGTCCGCAGCCTGCTCGTGGCGCTGTCGAACCCGAAGACGGTGCTGTTCTTCGCGGCCTTTCTGCCGCAGTTCATCGACATCAATCAACCGCAGGGCCCGCAGTACCTGCTGCTCGGCTCGATCTTCGTGGCGCTCGACACCTGCGTGATGCTGGCCTATGCGGCGGCCGGCACGCAGGCCGTGCACTGGCTCTCGCGCCGCGGCCTCAAGATGCTGAACCGCAGCTGCGCGGCCGGCATGTGGCTGCTGGCGGCCACACTGGCTTTCTGGCGCCGGCCAGGCACCTGAACGGCACGGGACTCAGCTCTTCCTCTGCGGGCGCTTGAAGAGCAGCAGCAGAACACCGGCCAGCACGACGGCCACCGCGTACCACTCGAAGCGCGTGACGGTCTCGTTGGCAATCCACACGCCGAGCAGCATCGCGATCACCGGGTTGACGAAGGTGTAGCTCGCGGCCAACGCGGCGGGCGCCTTGGCGAGCAGCACCATGTAGGCATTGAACGCGATCAGCGAGCCGAACACCACGAGGTACAGCCAGGCCGCAGCGGCCTCGGGCTGCGGCGGCCACACCAGCTGTTCGCCCGAGAGGGCCGAGAGCACCAGCAGCACCACGCCGCCGCAGATCATTTCGCTCGCGAAGCCCATCGCGCCGGGCGCCAGCGGCAGGCTGCGCTGGCTCAGCACGCTGCCCGTCGACCAGCAGACGCAGGCGATCGAGATCGCCACCAGCCCCGCGGGCGACGACTGGAAGCCGCTGCCCTGCGTCAGCATCAGCACGCCCGCCAGCCCGAGCGCGATGCCCATGGCTTCCATGCGCGTCGGCTTCACGCCCCAGATCAGATTGAGCAATGCAATCAGCAGCGGCACCACCGCAATGAAAGCCACCACCAGCCCGGAGCCGATCGACACCTCGGCGTGGGCCGTGCCGCCCATGCCGCCGCCCAGCATCAATGCGCCGACGACGAGGGCATTGCGCCATTGCCCGCGCGAGGGCCAGGCCGCGCCGCGCCAGCGCATCCAGGCGGCGAGCAGCACGCCCGCGAACAGGAAGCGCGAGCCCATCTGGAGGAACGGCGCAAAGCTGATCAGCGCGTACTTGATCGCGAGATAGGTCGAGCCCCAGACCACCCAGGTGGCGGCCAGGCAGAGCCAAAGGAGCGGCGGCAGTGCGGCGCGTGCGGGACCGGGCGTGGCGTGGGCGGGGGATGCAAGAGTCGGCATGGCGATGTTGTCTTGTTGGTTTTGGGACGCCGTCCATGGTATGAAGGCGGGCTCATCGCAACCATGCACATTCCATGGTTCTTTTTCTTCCGCACCGTCGATTTGAAGGAGTTGCATGGACTTCACCTTGAACCCCGCGCTGGATGCCCACGACACCCGCATCCTGTCCGAACTGCAGGGCGATGCGCGGCTCACCATGGCCGAGCTCGGCCGCCGCGTGCACCTGAGCCAGCCGGCCGTGACCGAGCGCGTGAAGAAGCTCGAAGCCGCGGGCGTGATCAGCGGCTACCGCGCAACCGTGAATCTCGGCAAGCTCGGCTACGGCATCCGCGCGATCATCCGCGTGGGCCGCGCCGACTATGCGCGCGTGGTGGAACTGGTGCAGCAGACGCCCGAATGCGTCAATGCCTACAACGTGACCGGCGACGACAGCTGGATCCTGGAAATCGCGGTGATCGACGTGAGCCACCTCGATGCGGTGGTCACCAAATTCTGCATCCTCACCGAGACCGCCACCTCGATCATCCTGAACCCGGCGCGCGAGCACCAGCCGATGCTGCCGCCTCTGCGTTCGGACGTGAAGCCGCCGATCAAGAAGGTGCTCAACGCGTAGCGGCCAGCGCGCTGAAAGCCGCCACCACTTCCGGCGGCGCCTGCACCATCTCGATCAGCACGCCCTCCCCCGCAATCGGGAATTCGTCGTTCGCCTTCGGATGCAGAAAGCAGATGTCGAAGCCGGCCGCGCCCTTGCGGATGCCGCCGGGCGCAAAGCGCACGCCTTGCGCGGTGAGCCATTCGACGGCCTTGGGCAGATCGTCGATCCACAGGCCCACGTGGTTGAGCGGCGTGGTGTGCACGGCGGGTTTCTTCTCGGGGTCCAGCGGCTGCATCAGGTCGACCTCGACCTTGAACGGCCCGCTGCCCATCGAACAGATGTCCTCGTCGACGTTCTCGCGTTCGCTCTTGAAAGTGCCCGTGACTTCGAGCCCCAGCATGTCGACCCAGAGCTTCTGCAGGCGCAGCTTGTCGGGCCCGCCGATGGCGATCTGCTGGATGCCCAGCACCTTGAAGGGACGCGCGGTGGCCGTCATGCGGCGCGCCCTTCCTGCTGTTCCTGCACCTGCCGCGCATTGAGCCCGAGCTTGCGCAGCAGCACCGTGTCGGCCTCGACGTCGGGGTTGCCCGTGACGAGCAGCTTGTCGCCATAGAAGATCGAGTTCGCGCCCGCCATGAAGCACAGCGCCTGCACCGCATCGCCCATCTGCTGGCGCCCGGCCGAGAGCCGCACGCGCGCGGTCGGCATCGTGATGCGCGCGACCGCGATCATGCGCACGAAGTCGAAGGGATCGACCGGCTCCGAATCGGCCAGCGGCGTGCCGGGCACGCGCACCAGGCTGTTGATCGGCACCGACTCCGGGTACGGATTCAGGTTGGCCAATTGCGCGATCAGCCCCGCGCGGTGCACCGGCTGCTCGCCCATGCCGACGATGCCGCCGCAGCACACGCTGATGCCGGCACTGCGCACATGGGCCAGCGTGTCGAGCCGGTCCTGGTAGGTGCGCGTGTCGACGACGTCGGTGTAGTACTCGGGCGCGGTGTCGAGGTTGTGGTTGTAGTAGTCGAGGCCCGCGGCCTTGAGCTGGTGCGCGTGGTGCGGCTCCAGCATGCCGAGCGTGGCGCAGGTCTGCAGGCCCAGGCCCTTCACGGCCTCGACCAGCACCGCCACCTTCTCGACGTCGCGGTCCTTGGGCGCGCGCCATGCGGCGCCCATGCAGAAGCGCGTGGCGCCGGCGTCCTTGGCGGCCTGCGCGGCCCGCACCACCTCGTCGACCTCCATCAGCTTCTGCGCCTTCACGCCGGTGTCGAACTCGGCCGATTGAGGGCAGTAGCCACAGTTCTCGGGGCAGCCGCCGGTCTTGACCGACAGCAGCGTGGCCAACTCGATATCGCCTGCGGGGAAATGCTCGCGGTGCACCGTCTGCGCCTCGAACAGCAGGTCCATCAGCGGCTTGTCGAGCAATGCCTGGATCGCCTCGACCGACCAAGGACCCTGCGGCGCCACGGCCTTGGCGGGGCGGTGCAGCGTGATCGTCTGTTGCAAATCGTTGGCACCCATCAGTTGAACTCCAGAATGATTTGATCGACGGCGAGCGATTCGCCCTTGTCCGCCGAAATCTTGCCGACCACGCCGTCTTGCGTGGCGAACAGCACGTTTTCCATCTTCATGGCCTCGATGACGGCCAGCTTCTCGCCAGCGCGCACCTGCTGGCCCGGCTGCACCGACACCTCGACCAGCAGCCCCGGCATCGGTGACATCAGGAATTTGCTCAGGTCCGGCGGCGCCTTGTAGGGCATCAGCCCCAACAGGCGCGCGCCCCGGGGCGACAACACCATGGCCTCGATCTGCGTGCCGTCGTGCGACACGCGCAGCGCCAGCGGGTTCCTGCCGGCCCCGCGCTCCACCTGCGCGGTGAAGGGCCGGTCGTTGACCGTGCCTTGCACGCGGATGGCGCCGAGCGCAAAGCCACTGTCGATCTTGTAGCTCTTGCCGCCCACGGCGATGGCGCTGGCGCCGGTCTTGCCATGGAAGTCTGTGACCGAGACCGGATGGTGCACATGCCTGCCCTCCGGCCCCAGTTCGACCACCACGAACTGCTCGCCCACCTTCACGCCGTGGCCTTCGAGCTGGCCGCTGATGCCCGAGGCGCGCGCGCGATAACGGCGGTGCACGTAAGCCGCGAGCGCAATCAGGAACGAAGGATCGGTGTGCGGCACGTCTTCCGCGTGGAAGCCCTTGCCGTAGTGCTCGGCGATGAAGCCGGTGTTGAAATCGCCCGCCACGAATTTCGGATGCGCGAGCAGTGCGGCCTGGAACGGGATGTTGCTGCTGATGCCGCGGATCACGAAGCCGTTGAGCGCCTCGCGCATGCGGGCAATCGCATGCTGGCGGTCCTTGCCGTGCACGATGAGCTTGGCGATCATCGAGTCGTAGTACATCGGAATCTCGCCGCCGTCGTACACGCCGGTGTCCACGCGCACGCCGTTCAGGTGCTCGGTGTCGCCCGCGAACATGGTCTCGGCCGGCGGCTGGAACTTCACCAGCCGGCCGGTCGAGGGCAGGAAGCTGCGGAACGGGTCTTCGGCGTTGATGCGGCACTCGATGGCCCAGCCGTTGCGCTTGACCTGCTCCTGCGTGAGAGGCAGCGCTTCACCGGCCGCCACGCGGATCATCAGCTCGACCAGGTCGAGGCCGGTGATGCACTCGGTCACCGGATGCTCCACCTGCAGCCGCGTGTTCATCTCGAGAAAGTAGAAGCTCTGGTCCTTGCCGACCACGAACTCCACCGTGCCCGCGCTCTGGTAGTTCACCGCCTTGGCCAGCTGCACGGCCTGCTCGCCCATCGCCTTGCGCGTGGCATCGCTGATGAAGGGCGACGGCGCCTCTTCGATCACCTTCTGGTGGCGCCGCTGAATGGAGCATTCGCGCTCGTTCAGGTAGATGACGTTGCCGTGCGAATCGCCCAGCACCTGGATCTCGATGTGGCGCGGCTCCTCGACGAACTTCTCGATGAACACGCGATCGTCGCCGAAGCTGCTGCGCGCCTCGTTGCGGCACGAGGTGAAGCCTTCGAAGGCTTCCTTGTCGCTGAAGGCCACGCGCAGCCCCTTGCCGCCGCCGCCGGCCGAGGCCTTGATCATCACGGGGTAGCCGATGTCCCTGGCGATCTCGACGGCGCGCTCGGCCGTTTCGATGGCGTCGTTCCAGCCTGGGATGGTGTTGACCTTGGCCTCGTTGGCGAGCTTCTTGGAAGCGATCTTGTCGCCCATCGCCGCAATCGAATAGTGCTTCGGGCCGATGAAAGCAATGCCCTCTTCCTCGACCTTGCGCGCGAAGGCTTCGTTCTCCGACAGGAAGCCGTAGCCCGGATGCACGGCCTCGGCGCCGGTCTGCTTGCAGGCCGCGATGATGCGGTCGGCCTGCAGATAACTCTCACGGCTGGGCGCGGCACCGATGTGCACGGCCTCGTCGGCCAGCTCGACATGGCGGGCTTCCTTGTCGGCGTCGGAATAGACGGCGACGGTGAGGATGCCCATCTTCTTCGCGGTCTGGATCACGCGGCAGGCGATCTCCCCGCGGTTGGCGATCAGGATTTTCTTGAACATGTTGTTGTCCCGAGTCCTCAGAGGGGAATGTTGCCGTGCTTGCGCCACGGGTTTTCCAGTTTTTTCTCGCGGAGCATCACCAGCGAGCGGCAGATGCGCTTGCGCGTTTCGTGCGGCAGGATCACGTCGTCGATGTAGCCGCGGGCACTCGCCACGTACGGGTTGGCGAAACGCGCCTTGTATTCGGCCTCTCGCGCGGCCAGCTTCTCGGGGTCGTTCTTGTCTTCGCGGAAGATGATCTCCACCGCGCCCTTGGCGCCCATCACCGCGATCTCGGCACGCGGCCAGGCGAGGTTGACGTCGCCGCGCAGGTGCTTCGAGGCCATCACGTCGTAGGCACCGCCGTAGGCCTTGCGCGTGATGACGGTGATCTTGGGCACCGTGCACTCCGCATAGGCATAGAGCAGCTTGGCGCCGTGCTTGATGATGCCGCCGTACTCCTGCCCCGTGCCGGGCATGAAGCCGGGCACGTCGACGAAGGTGACGACCGGAATGTTGAAGGCATCGCAGAAGCGCACGAAGCGCGCGGCCTTGATGCTCGACTTGATGTCGAGGCAGCCCGCGAGCACCAGCGGCTGGTTGGCCACGATGCCGATGGTCTGGCCTTCCATGCGGGCGAAGCCGATCACGATGTTCTTCGCATAGTCGGGCTGCAGCTCGAAGAAGTCGCCGTCGTCCACAACCTTGAGGATCAGTTCCTTGATGTCGTAGGGCTTGTTCGGGTTGTCGGGCACCAGCGTGTCGAGCGAGTAGTCGGGCCGGTCGGCCGGATCGCCCTGGCCGTTGTTGCCCAGGCGCACCGGCGGCTTCTCGCGGTTGTTGAGCGGCAGGTAGTTGTACAGGCGGCGCAGCATCATCAGCGCCTCGACGTCGTTCTCGAACGCCATGTCGGCCACACCGCTGCGCGTGGTGTGGGTGACCGCGCCGCCGAGTTCTTCGGCCGTCACGCTTTCGTGCGTCACGGTCTTCACCACCTCGGGGCCGGTGACGAACATGTAGCTCGAGTCCTTCACCATGAAGATGAAGTCGGTCATGGCGGGCGAATACACCGCGCCGCCCGCGCAGGGGCCCATGATCATGCTGATCTGCGGCACCACGCCCGAGGCCATCACGTTGCGCTGGAACACGTCGGCATAGCCACCGAGCGAGGCCACGCCTTCCTGGATGCGTGCGCCGCCCGAGTCGTTCAGGCCGATGACCGGTGCGCCGACTTTCATGGCCTGGTCCATCACCTTGCAGATCTTCTCGGCGTGCGCTTCGCTGAGCGCGCCGCCGAAGACGGTGAAGTCCTGGCTGAACACGAACACCAGGCGGCCGTTGATCATGCCGTAGCCGGTGACCACGCCGTCGCCGGGAATCTTCTGCTCGGCCATGCCGAAATCGACCGAGCGGTGCTCGACGAACATGTCCCACTCTTCGAAGGTGTTGTCGTCGAGCAGCAGCTCGATGCGCTCGCGCGCCGTGAGCTTGCCCTTGGCATGCTGCGCATCGATGCGCTTCTGCCCGCCGCCAAGGCGCGCCTGGGCGCGGCGCTTTTCGAGTTGTTCGATCAGTTCTTGCATGGTGTGCTTCCGAAGCTGTGGTCCTGAATTTCGTATGTCATGGCTTGGCGGTGATGGCGGCCGCCGCAAGCAGCTGGCGCGCCGCCGTCGATGCGGGCATCGTGCCCTCCGCCACCTGCTGCGTGAGCTGCGGCAGCAGTTCGCGCACCTGCGCGTGCTGCCTGAAGGCCTGCTTGAGGCCGGCGTCGATGCGCTCCCACATCCACGCGGTGGCCTGCTTTTCGCGGCGCTTGGCGAGCTTGCCGTTGGCGGTCTGCAGTTGCCTGAACTGCAGGACGGCATCCCAGAAGGCGTCGAAGCCCGTGCCTGCCAATGCGCTGAGCTGCAGCACCTTGGGCAGCCAGAAGCGCACCTCCGCGCCGCTGTGCGCGTCGTGCACCGCATGCGCGTGGTCCGGGTTGCCCTGATGGCCGAAGAGCCGCAGCGCCGAGGTGATCTGGGCCTGCGCACGCGTGGCGGCGTCCTTGTCGATGTCGGCCTTGTTGATGACGACGAGGTCGGCCAGCTCCATCACGCCCTTCTTGATGGCCTGCAGGTCGTCGCCCGCGTTGGGCAGCTGCATCAGCACGAACATGTCGGTCATGCCGGCCACGGCTGTTTCGCTCTGGCCCACGCCCACGGTCTCGACGATCACGATGTCGTAGCCCGCCGCCTCGCACACCAGCATCGCCTCGCGCGTCTTCTCGGCCACGCCGCCGAGCGTGCCGCTCGACGGGCTGGGCCGGATGTAGGCGCGCTCGTGCACCGAGAGGTGCTCCATGCGCGTCTTGTCGCCGAGGATCGAGCCGCCCGACACGGTGGACGACGGGTCGATGGTGAGCACCGCCACGCGATGGCCCTTGCCGATCAACAGCAGCCCCAGCGTTTCGATGAAAGTCGACTTGCCGACGCCCGGCACGCCCGAGATGCCAAGGCGAAACGAATTGCCGGTGCGCGGCAGCAGCGCGGTGAGCAGTTCGTCGGCCTGCACGCGATGGTCGGCGCGGGTCGATTCAAGCAGCGTGATGGCCTTGGCGATTGCGCGGCGCTGCGCCATGCCGTCCGATTCGGCGATCGCGCGCTCCAGTGCGGCGGATGGCTTGTTCAGCACGCAGCCTCCGGCGCCACGCGCCAGCGGTAGTGCAGGTCGATGCCCTCTTCGCCCTCGAGCACGAAGCCGTGCCGCAGGTAGAAGCGGTTGGCATCGCTCTGCACGAGCGCGGTGAGCTTGATGTCCCGCTGCTGTTCGCGCGCCTGCGACTTGGCCCACTCGAGCACCCATTCGCCGATGCCCAGACCCTGGAAGCCGGTGCGCAGGTAGAGATGGTCGAGGCGCAGCGCATCCGCGCCTTCGGGCTTGAGCGTGACGAAGCCGATGCGCTGGTCGCCGTCGAGCACGATGTGGTGCATGAACGGCAGCGCGAAGCCGGCGTTCAGGCGTTCACGCGAACGCGCGGGGTCGAAACGGCCCACGCGCTCCAGGCTCGGGCGCATCGCGTCGATGCGCAAGGCCAGCATGGCCTCGAAATCGCTGGAATCCACCGGCTGCAGAGACAGCCGCGACAAGAGATCGCCCACGTCGCTTCTTCTCAGGCCGAGACCGCCGCGCGGATCTGCTCCAGCACGTCCTTGGCGCTGGCGGGAATGGGCGTGCCCGGGCCGTAGATGCCCTTGACACCAGCCTCGTAGAGAAAGTCGTAGTCCTGCCGCGGAATCACGCCGCCGACGAACACGATGATTTCATGAGCGCCCTGCTTCTTCAGCTCGTTGATGATGGCGGGCACCAGCGTCTTGTGGCCGGCTGCGAGCGTGCTCACGCCTACGGCATGCACGTCGTTTTCAATCGCTTGCCGCGCGCACTCTTCGGGTGTCTGGAACAGCGGCCCCATGTCCACGTCGAAGCCCAGGTCGGCGAACGCGGTCGCGACAACCTTGGCGCCGCGGTCATGCCCGTCCTGGCCCAGCTTGGAGATCATCACGCGCGGGCGTCGGCCCTGCGCTTCGGCGAAGGCGTCGATTTCGGTCTTGAGGGCTTCCCAGCCTTCGGCGGAGTCGTAGGCAGCTGCGTACACACCGGTCACCTTTTGCGTGTCGGCCCGATGGCGGCCGAATGATTTTTCGAGCGCGTCCGAAATCTCGCCCACCGTGGCACGCTGGCGCACCGCATCGATGCTCAGGGCGAGCAGGTTGCCGGTGTTGTTCTCGGCGGCTTCGGTGAGCGCGTCGAGCGTGGCCTGCACCTTTGCCGTGTCGCGCGAGGCGCGGATCTTCTGCAGCCGCGCCACCTGCTGGTCGCGCACCATCACGTTGTCGATCGAGAGGCTGTCGATCGCGTCTTCGTTCTTCAGCTTGTACTTGTTGACGCCGACGATCACGTCCTTGCCGGAATCGATGCGTGCCTGCTTCTCGGCGGCGGCCGCCTCGATCTTGAGCTTGGCCCAGCCGCTGTCGACCGCCTTGGTCATGCCGCCCATCGCCTCGACCTCTTCGATGATGGCCCAGGCCGCATCGGCCATGTCCTGCGTGAGCTTCTCCATCATGTAGCTGCCGGCCCAGGGGTCGACCACGTTCGTGATGTGCGTCTCTTCCTGGATGATGAGTTGCGTGTTGCGCGCGATGCGCGAGCTGAACTCGGTGGGCAGCGCAATCGCTTCGTCGAGCGCGTTGGTGTGCAGGCTCTGCGTGCCGCCGAACACCGCGGCCATGGCCTCGATGGTGGTTCGCACGATGTTGTTGTACGGGTCCTGCTCGGTGAGCGACCAGCCCGAGGTCTGGCAATGTGTGCGCAGCATCAGGCTCTTGGGGTTCTTGGGGTTGAACTCCTTCATGATGCGGCACCACAGGAGGCGCGCCGCGCGCATCTTGGCCACTTCGAGATAGAAGTTCATGCCGATGGCCCAGAAGAAGGAGAGGCGCCCGGCAAAGCCGTCGACGTCCAGGCCTTTGGCCAGCGCGGTCTTCACGTACTCCTTGCCGTCGGCCAGCGTGAAGGCCAGTTCCAGCGCCTGGTTGGCGCCGGCTTCCTGCATGTGGTAGCCGCTGATCGAGATCGAGTTGAACTTGGGCATGTTCTGCGCCGTGTACTCGATGATGTCGCCGATGATCCGCATGCTCGGCCCGGGCGGGAAGATGTAGGTGTTGCGGACCATGAACTCCTTGAGGATGTCGTTCTGGATGGTTCCGCTCAACTGGTCCTGGCTCACGCCCTGCTCTTCGGCCGCGACCACGTAGCCCGCGAGCACCGGCAGCACGGCGCCGTTCATGGTCATGGACACGCTCACCTTGTCGAGCGGGATCTGGTCGAACAGGATCTTCATGTCCTCGACCGAATCGATCGCCACGCCGGCCTTGCCGACGTCGCCGGTCACGCGCGGATGGTCGCTGTCGTAGCCGCGGTGCGTTGCCAGGTCGAAGGCGACCGACACGCCCTGCCCGCCGGCGGCCAGCGCCTTGCGGTAGAAGGCGTTCGACTCTTCCGCGGTCGAGAAGCCGGCGTACTGGCGGATGGTCCAGGGACGCACCGCGTACATCGTGGCCTGAGGGCCGCGCAGGTAGGGCTCGAAGCCCGGTAGCGTGTCGGTGTACTTCAGGCCCTGCAAGTCGGCCGCGGTGTAGAGCGGCTTGACGGCGATGCCGTCCGGCGTAAGCCAGTTCAGCGCGTTCAGGTCGCCGCCCGGCGCCGACTTGGCGGCGGCCTTGGCCCAGTCATCGAGGTTGGCAGGCTTGAAGGTGGGTTCGGGTGTGCTGCTCATGGGGGCCGTTTTGCAGTGTCTTGCAAGGGTAGTCGCAAATTCGCCTGCAAGGGATTTGCAAGCCGCCGCGAGTCTAACCGATCTATAATTATTAATTCAAATCCGATTTTTGAAGTACAGTCCGGCCCATGTCCGCCGTCACCCTTACCCCGCGTGCCCTCTATGAAGAAGTGGCCGAGCTGCTGCGCCAGCGGATCTTCCGCCGCGAGCTGGAGCCGGGCAGCTGGATCGACGAGCTCAAGCTGGCCGAGGAATACGGCATCAGCCGCACGCCGCTGCGCGAAGCCCTGAAAGTGCTGGCGGCCGAAGGCCTGGTGACGATGAAGGTGCGGCGCGGCGCCTATGTGACCGAGGTATCGGAGCAGGACTTGGCGGACGTCTACCACCTGCTCTCGCTGCTGGAGAGCGATGCGGCCGGCGTGGTGGCCGAGCGCGCCACCGATGCACAACGCGCCGAGCTGCAGGCGCTGCACGCCGAGCTGGAAGCGGCAGGTGCCCCCGGCAAGGAAGACCGCGAGCACTTCTTCGCGGTCAACGAGCGCTTTCACATGCGCCTGTTGGCCATTGCGAACAACAAATGGCGCGACCAGATGGTGGCCGACCTGCGCAAGGTGATGAAACTCAACCGGCACAACTCGCTGCTGAAGGCGGGTCGGATTGCGGAGTCGCTGGCCGAGCACCGGTCGGTGATGGAAGCCATCGAGGCGCAGGATGCCGCAGCCGCAATGGCACGGATGCGCGAGCACTTCAAGAACGGCCTGGAAGCCGCGGTCTAGGTTCCCCCCAGGCTGCACGCACGTCGCTCTGTGCTCCACGAAGGGCGTGGCGCTGTCGGCCGCTAATCCGGGTTGATGGTTCCGGTTTCGGCCCCGATTCGCCTGGCCACTTCGAGCAGGCGGGGCGCGACCTGCGCAAGCATCATTTCCTTCGGCAGCAGGTACGCGGGGCCGCCGCAACTCACACCGTAGTGCTCGCCATGGGGCCCTTTCAGCGCGAAGCCTAGCGCGTGGATATGCGGATGCCATTCGCCGAACGAGCTGCAATAGCCCAGGCGGGAGTACTCGTCGATTCCTGCCAACAGGCGCTGCTCGATGGAAGGCCAGTCTTCGCCGCTTTCCTCCCGGATCCGCTCCAGTACCGTGGCCTGCTCGGCGGCCGGCAGTGCCGCAAGACAAGCGCGGCCGGCGGCCGAGGTCGCGAGGGTCAGGCGCGTGCCGATCTCGAGGCGGGAACTGATCAGCGCCGAGCGCGGGCGCAGCGAATCGATGACCAGCATGTCGAGCTCGTCACGCACCGCGACGTGGACGCTGGCGCCCGCGAACTCGGACAACTCCGCCAAGTGGGGCCTCGCCACGGACCGCAGGTCGAACTGGCGAAGGTAGCGGCTGCTCATGTCGAGCAGCGCCGGGCCCAGGCTGAAGCGCTCGCTGACCTGCGCCTGCCGCAGATACCCGGCGCTGACCAGCGTGGAGGTGAGGCGCGATACCGTCGCCTTGGGGATACCCGTGGTGTCCGCCAGTTCGCGGTTGCTCACCGGTCCTGCTGCCATCCCGATGACCTTGAGCAGGGCCAGCCCACGGCCGAGCGCGGTGACTTCTTCTTTGCCCCCACCCGTGTCAGTCATGAATCGAAACCTCTATTTATTAGTGTTTCTTGATTCTCAAGCGGAAAAATTGAAAAGATGCAACCCCGCTAAATCATTGTCATTTTGGTACACATAGTGTTGCTGATCGGCAAGGCTTGCGCCAGATGCATCAGCCCGCCCAGCAGCGGCGCCGGCTACGCCGCCTGCGCCACGGGCTCGTGCGCCAGCGCCATCACCTCGTGCGGCGGGCGCGTCTTGAGCCGATGGTCGCTCCAGACCTGGCGCCAGCGCCGCGCGCCGGGCAGGCCGTTGCGCAAGCCCAGCATGTGCCGCGCGATCGACGACCATTGCGTGCCGTGCTCGGCCGCCTCGCGGACCATGTAGTCGCACATCAGCGATTCCACGTCTTCGCGCGTCAGCGGCTGCGGCGCGGCGCCGTAGAACTCGGCGTCCCACTCGGCCAGCCACCAGGGGTTGTGGTACGCCTCGCGGCCGACCATCACGCCGTCGAGCAGCCGCAGATGCTCATGCACCTGCGTGTTGGCCGAGATGCCGCCATTGATCGAGAAATTCAGTTCCGGGAAGTCGTGCTTCAGGCGGTGCACGAGTTCGTGGCGCAGCGGCGGGATCTCGCGGTTCTGCTTCGGGCTCAGGCCCTGCAGCCATGCGTTGCGCGCATGCACGATGAAGGTCTTGCAGCCGGCCTCGCTCACCGCACCGACAAAATCGCGCACGAACTCGTAGCTCTCGATCTTGTCGATGCCGATGCGGTGCTTGACCGTGACCGGCAGGCTGGTTGCGTCGACCATGGCCTTCACGCAATCGGCCACCAGCGCCGGCTCGGCCATCAGGCAGGCGCCGAAAGCGCCGCGCTGCACGCGCTCGCTGGGACAGCCGCAGTTGAGGTTGATCTCGCCGTAGCCCCAGTCTTCGCCGAGTCTGGCGCAATGCGCCAGGTCGGCCGGCTCGCTGCCGCCCAGCTGCAAGGCCACGGGGTGTTCTTCCACGTTGAAGCGCAGGTGGCGCGGGACGTCGCCATGCACCAGCGCGCCGGTGGTCACCATCTCCGTATAGAGCAGCGCATGGCGCGACATCAGGCGATGGAAGTAGCGGCAATGACGGTCCGTCCAATCCATCATCGGGGCGACGGACAGGCGCATCGCCGGGACAGCACCGGCACCCGAAGGTAGATCGCCCTGTGGCCCAGTGTTTTTGCAGTTGTCGTTTGATGTCATTCGATCTCGTTCAGCGCTGTTTTTTCGGGCCCGGTGGTGCATTCCGTGCCACAAGAAGGCATGTGCCACCGGAAAAGCGCCCTTGGGCACCATCCCAAAATGCAAGCGCGCAAACGCAAGCGTAGCGCACGTGGCCCGCATCCAGCAGGTCGATGGGTCTTCCCGCGGTGCACGCAAAGCATGCCCGCGCTAAACTTCGCTTCCCTATGGGCCGCCGCTCCCTCCATCGCCGCCTGACCGCATTCTTCGTGGTCCTGTCGTTGCTGTTCTCGCAGCTTGCGTTGGCGGGCTATGTTTGCCCCGGCGCCGGGGATGCAGGTGCGGATGCGATGGCCGAAATGATGGCCTCCGACCCACCCTGCCAAGGCATGGACGCCAACCAGCCGGCGCTGTGCTTCCAGCACGCAGCCGACATGTCGCTGTCGTTCGAGCCGGTGAAGCTGCCGACCCCCTCGCTGCCCGCCATCTTGCAGGTGCTGGTGGTGCCGCTGGTGCTGGTATCGGAAGGCCGCGCGCTTCCGATGCAGGCCGAGCCCGAGCGGCAGCATCCGCCGCCCGACCCCGTCTTCCTCGCCACGCGCAGACTTCGCGTCTGAAATTTCCGTCGACTGACCGGTGCTGGCGCGGCTCGTCCGCTTGCCAGCGATTGCCTCGTTCGTCCGCGGAGTTTCCATGTCCATTCTCTTTTTACGCACGGCCGCCTTGGCCGCTGCGCTGCTGCCGCAGCTCGCGACGGCCGCCCCCATGTCTCTCGAGGCCGCCCTCCAGTTGGCCGCACAGCGCTCCGAAACGGCCCGGGCAGCGCGCGCCGGCGTACTGAGTGCCACGGAAGCGGCGCGCGCCGCGGCCCAGCTTCCCGACCCCACGCTGCGCGTCGGCATCGAGAACCTGCCGGCGACAGGAGCGGATCGCTTCAGCACCACGCGCGACTCGATGACGATGAAGCGCATCGGCATCAGCCAGGAATGGCTGTCCGCCGACAAACGCGCGGCACGGCGGGCCGCCGCCGATGCCTCTGTCGGCCGCGAGACGGTGCAAATGCAAGTCGCTGCCGCCAACACCCGTTTGCAGACCGCGCTGGCCTACATCGATGCCTTCTACGCCGGCGAGAGCCTGAAGCTTGCGACCTTGATGGAACACCATGCCCATGAGGAACTGGAAGCGTCGCGCGCGCGCCTGTCCTCGGCAATTGGCAGCAGCCAGGACGTGCTGGCGTTGGCGGGTGCCAGGGGCGTCTCGGAGGACGAAGCAGCCGACGTCCAGCAGCAACAGAGCACCGCCCGGGTCGCGTTCCTGCGATGGGTCGGCGTAGCGCCCGATGACCTGATGCCTCCGGGTGCCATGGCGCTCCCCTCCGAAGAGGCCTATGTGGCCGCGCACCCCACGGTCGCGGCCATGCAGCGCGATGTCGACGTGGCGAGGCAGGCAGCAGCCGTCACCGCGTCCAACCGCAAGCCCAACTGGACCTGGGAGGTCGGCTACGGCCAGCGCACCGGCTACTCGGACATGGTGTCGGTTGGCGTGAGCATTCCGCTGCCCGTGGCGCCCGGCGAACGCCAGGATCGCGACACCGCCGCCAAGCTGGCGCTGGTCGAGAAGGCGGAAGCGGATCTGTCCGAAGCGACCCGCGCCGCCGCCGCCGAATACCGGTCCCTGCTCAGCGATGCACAGCGCCTGCGGCAGCGCATCGACCGCTATCGCAGCAGCGTCGTTGCTCCCGCCGGACAGCGGACGGCCGCCGCGACGGCGGCCTACCGGTCCAACCAGGGCAGCCTTGTCGCCCTGTTCGAGGCACGGCACGCCGAAGTCGAGGCACGGCGCAAGCTGCTGACGCTGCAGCGCGACCTCGGCAGGACCCAAGCCCAACTGGCCTTCCGGCCGCTCGCTGCCGAGGTGACGCAATGAATCGAACACGCATGATCGGCGCCTCGTTGCTGGCCGCCCTGATGCTCGCAGCGAGCGCCTTCTACCTGGGCCGCAAGACAGCACAGCCCTCGGATGAGTCGATGGCCACGCCGACCACCTCGTCCACGGCTGATGGACGCAAGGTTCTCTACTGGCATGACCCCATGGTTCCGGGCCCGCGCTTCGAGAAGCCCGGCAAGTCGCCGTTCATGGACATGCAACTGGTCCCGATGTACGCCGACAGCGCCACGGGCGCTGCGAGCGAGACGGGCGTGAAAGTCAGCCCCACGGTCCAGCAGAACCTCGGCATCCGGTATGCCAGCGTGCGGCGGGCGGAATTTTCTTCGTCGTTCGACGCGGTCGGGGCCGTGCAGTTCGACGAGCGGCTCAACGTCGCCGTGCAGACGCGCGTTGCCGGGTACGTCGAGCATCTGTCGGTGCGCGCCCCGATGGAGCGGGTGCGCAAAGGCCAGGCCCTGGCGACGATCTTTGCGCCGGAATGGCTCGGGCCGCAGAACGAACTGCTTGCCCTCAAGCGCTCCGGCGTGGCGCCCGAGCTCATCGCCGCGGCACGCGAGCGCATGCGGGCCATGTCCATTCCTGCCGAGCTGATTCGGCGCAGCGAGGAAGCCGGCACCGCCCAGGCGCGCTACGTTCTCGCCGCGCCGGCCGATGGCGTCGTCGCAGAGTTGAACGTGCGCGAAGGCGTCGCGGTCACCCCCGGCATGACGCTGTTCCGCATCGCTGGCCTGGGGAAGGTCTGGGCGGTGGCGGAGATCCCCGAGGCGCAGGCGCTGCGCCTCGCGCGCGGCCAGAAGGTGAAGGCGATCCTTCAGGCCGATGCGGCCCAGTCGTTCGACGGAACGCTCGACGAGATCCTCCCGGAGATCAACGCGTCCACGCGCACCTTGAAGGCGCGTTTCGAGGTGGACAACAGCAAAGGGAAGCTGACACCCGGCATGCTGCTGCGCCTTCAGGTCATGGGGCCGAGCGGCACGCGGTTGGTCGTACCCTCCGAGGCGGTCATCCGCACCGGCCGGCGCGCCGTGGTCATCGTGCGCAAGGCGGAGGGCGCCTTCGAGCCGAGAGACGTATCGCTGGGCATGGATTTCGGCGACGACACGGAAGTGGTCTCGGGCTTGGCCGAGGGTGACCAGGTGGTGGCCAGCGGCCAGTTCCTGATCGACTCGGAGGCCCGGCTGCGCTCCGTGCTGGGCAACATGGCGGCGCCTGCCGCCGTGCCGGCCGCGGGAGCTGCGGCGCCGACGCAGGCCGTGGTGGTCCACAAGGCAGAGGGCAAGGTCGAGAGCGTCGCGCCCGACGGCAT
This sequence comes from Variovorax paradoxus, assembly GCF_018614875.1. Classification (GTDB taxonomy): domain Bacteria; phylum Pseudomonadota; class Gammaproteobacteria; order Burkholderiales; family Burkholderiaceae_C; genus Variovorax; species Variovorax paradoxus_I. Next base: position 428,829 of record NZ_JAGGNW010000011.1, read on the forward strand.
CACCATCTCGCACGGCCCCGTCGCAACGCTCAAATGGCCGTCCATGACCATGGGCTTCGCCAAGGCGTCGCCGAACGCTTTCCCGGAGATCAAGTCCGGCGACCGGGTGCGCTTCGAGTTCAAGGAAGGCGGCGCCATGGGCTATGAGCTGGTCTCCATGCAACGCGTCCAGCCGGGCACCAGGCCATGATCGCCGCCCTGATCCGCTGGTCGATCGGCAACCGCTTCCTCGTGCTGACCGCGACCCTGTTCCTGATGGCCGCGGGCTGGTGGTCGGTGGCTCGCACGCCGCTCGATGCCTTGCCTGATCTTTCGGATACGCAGGTCATCATCCGCACGCCGTTTCCCGGCAAGGCGCCGCAGGTGGTCGAGGATCTGGTCACCTACCCGCTGACCACCACGATGCTCAGCGTGCCCGGTGCCAAGACCGTGCGCGGCTACTCGTTCTTCGGCGACTCGTTCGTCTACGTGCTGTTCGACGACAAGACCGATCCGTACTGGGCACGCTCGCGCGTCGTGGAATACCTCAACCAGGTGCAGAGCAGGCTGCCCGCCGGGGCCAACGCCTCGCTGGGGCCCGACGCAACCGGGGTCGGCTGGGTCTACGAGTACGCGTTGGTCGACCGCACGGGCACGCGCGACATCGGACAGCTGCGGGCGCTGAACGACTGGTTCCTCAAGTTCGAACTCAAGACCGTGCCCGACGTGGCGGAGGTCGCCAGCATCGGCGGCATGGTGCGCCAGTACCAGGTGGTGCTCGATCCCGACCGCATGCGCGCGCTGGGCATCACGCAGTCGATGGTCGTGCAGGCCTTGCAGGAGGCCAACCAGGCCTCGGGCGGCTCCGTCGTGGAATTCGCCGAGGCGGAGTACATGGTGCGCTCGCGCGGCTATCTGCGCTCACTCGACGATTTCCGCACGATCCCGCTGTCCGTAGCGGGTGCGACGCCGGTGCTGCTGCGCGACGTGGCCACGGTCCAGATCGGCCCCGAGATGCGCCGCGGCATCGCCGAGCTGGACGGCGAAGGCGAAGTGGCCGGTGGCGTCATCGTCATGCGCTCGGGCAAGAACGCCCGCTCGACCATCGAAGCCGTCAAGGCCAGGATCGAAACCCTCAAGCCGGGCCTTCCGCCCGGTGTCGAGATCGTGCCCACCTACGACCGCTCATTGCTGATCGACCGCGCCGTCGAGAACCTTCGCGCCAAGCTGGTCGAGGAATTCATCGTGGTCGCGCTGGTCTGCGCGGTCTTCCTGTTCCACCTGCGCTCGGCGCTGGTGGCGGTCGTGGCGTTGCCCATCGGAGTGCTGGCCGCATTCGTCGTGATGCACTGGCAAGGCGTCAATGCCAACATCATGTCGCTGGGCGGTATCGCGATCGCCATCGGCGCGATGGTGGACGGGGCCATCGTGATGGTCGAGAACGTGCACAAGCACATCGAGGCCTTCGAGACGGCGCACGCCAAGCAGCCCACGATGGCGCAGCGATGGCAGCTCGTCGCCGATGCCTCCGTGGAAGTCGGACCGGCGCTGTTCTTCTCGCTGCTGGTGATCACGTTGTCTTTCGTGCCGGTGTTCTCGCTCGAAGCGCAGGAGGGGCGGCTGTTCTCGCCGCTGGCCTTCACCAAGACCTATGCCATGGCGGCCGCAGCGGGCCTGTCGGTGACGCTGATCCCGGTGCTCATGGGCTACCTGATCCGCGGGCGCATCCCGCACGAAACCGCGAACCCGGTGAATCGCTTCCTGATGGCGGCGTACCGGCCCGCCCTTGAGCTGGTGCTGCGTTTCCCCAAAGGCACGCTGGTCATGGCGGCCGTGCTGCTGGCGCTGACCGCGGTGCCGCTGATGCGGCTGGGCGGCGAGTTCATGCCGCCGCTGGACGAGGGCGACCTGCTCTACATGCCGTCCGCGCTGCCCGGCTTGTCGGTGTCGAAGGCGTCCGAACTGCTGCAGCGGACCGATCGCCTGATCAAGACCGTACCGGAGGTCGCCCGCGTGTTCGGCAAGGCGGGCCGCGCGGACACCGCCACCGATCCGGCGCCGCTCGAGATGTTCGAGACCACCATCCAGTTCAAGCCGAAGGGTGAATGGCGCGCCGGCATGACGTCCGACAGGCTCGTCGAAGAGCTGGACCGCGCAGTCAACGTGCCGGGCCTGACCAACGTGTGGGTGCCGCCCATTCGCAACCGCATCGACATGCTGGCCACGGGCATCAAGAGTCCGGTGGGCATCAAGGTGGCGGGGGCGGACCTTGCCACCATCGATGCGCTGGCCACGCAGATCGAGGCGGCCGTCAAGCGCGTTCCGGGCGTGTCGTCGGCGCTGGCGGAACGGCTCACGGGGGGGCGCTACATCGATGTCGATGTCGATCGCCTGGCGGCCGCGCGCTACGGGCTTTCGGTGGCGGACGTGCAGGCCGTGGTGTCCACCGCCATCGGCGGCGAGAACGTGGGCGAGGTCATCTCGGGCCGCGAGCGCTATCCGATCAACGTGCGCTATCCACGCGAGATCCGCGATTCGCTGGAGCGGCTGCGGCAACTGCCCTTCGTGACCGACAAGGGTGCGCAACTGCTGCTCGGCGACGTCGCGCGAATCTCCGTCGAGGACGGACCGCCAATGTTGCGCAGCGAGAACGCGCGGCTGTCGGGCTGGGTCTATGTGGACGTGCGCGGCCGTGACCTGCGCTCCGCCGTCAACGACATGCAGGCGGCGGTCGGCAAGGCCGTGAAGATGCCCGCGGGCTACGCCGTGTCGTGGTCCGGCCAGTTCGAGTATCTGGAGCGTGCGACCGAGCGGCTGAAGCTGGTCGTTCCGGTCACGCTGGCGGTCATCTTCGTGCTGCTCTACCTGCTGTTCCGGTCGTTCGCCGATGCGGCCCTGGTGATGGCGGCCGTGCCGTTCTCGCTCATCGGCGGCTTCTGGCTCGTCTGGGTGCTGGGCCACTCGATCTCCGTGGCCACGGCCGTGGGCTTCATCGCACTGGCCGGCGTGGCGGCCGAGTTTGGCGTGGTGATGCTGGTCTACTTGAAGAACGCGCTGGCGCGGCGCCTCGAAGCCGGCGAGCCGATGAACGACGAGACCCTGCTGGCGGCGATCCGCGAAGGCGCCGTGCTGCGTGTGCGGCCCAAGGCCATGACCGTGGCTGTGGTGATGGCGGGCCTGCTGCCCATCCTGTGGGGCAGCGGCACAGGTTCGGAAGTGATGACCCGCATTGCCGCCCCCATGGTGGGGGGCATGGTCACTGCGCCGCTGCTGAGCATGCTCGTTGTTCCCGCTGCCTGGTATCTGCTGCGCCGGCGCGGCCATGCCGCGCGCGGTCATTGAAAATCGATGCGTCCGGCGGTGTGATCGACCTTGCGGGCGCCGACTCAGAGCAATTCGAACGCGATGTCCTGCGCGCCCTGCCACAGCACCTTGTTGCCGAGGGCACGCAACTGCTCCTTGCCTTCGACAATCGTCAGAAAGTGATTGCCTGCGAGCGGCCCCATCTTGCTGGCGAAGCTGCAGCTGCCGTAGGCCAGGATGATCTCGGTTTCGCTGTAACCACCGGGGTAGAACAGGATGTCGCCGACCGAAGGATGGCTGGTGTGGTTCTCGAAGCCGACGCCCAGTTCGAAGTCGCCAAGCGGAATCCAGCAGCCTTCGCCGCTCCAGCGCACATGGATGATCTTCTGCCTGTACGGCAGCAGCCTCGTGAACGCAGCGACGGTCTTCGGTGCTTCCGGATTCGTTTCCGCGACGAAGCGCAAGCCCGCCGCTTCAATGCCAATTCTTGCCATGAGTGAGTGAGGTCGTAAGGGTTGATCAGTGCAGCAGCTGGCTCAGGAAAAGCCGGGTGCGTTCGTGTTTGGGGTTTCCGAAGAACTCTTGCGGCGCGGCCTGCTCGACGATGGCGCCCTGGTCCATGAAGATCACCCGGTTGGCAACCTGGCGCGCAAAGTTCATCTCGTGCGTCACCGACAGCATGGTCATGCCGTCATCGGCGAGCGAGACCATGGTGTCCAGCACCTCCTTGACCATCTCGGGATCGAGCGCCGAGGTCGGTTCGTCGAACAGCATGACCTTGGGGCCCATGCACAGCGCGCGCGCAATGGCCACGCGTTGCTGCTGGCCGCCCGAAAGCTGCGACGGGTACTTGTTGGCCTGCTCCGGAATGCGCACGCGTTCCAGGTACGACATGGCCACTTCCTTCGCCTCCTTAGGCGTGTATTTCTTGCTCCATATCGGCGCGAGCGTGCAGTTCTCCAGGATCGTCAGATGCGGGAACAGGTTGAAGTGCTGGAACACCATGCCGACGTCGCGCCGCACCGCGTCGATGCGCCGCATGTCGGCGGTGAGCTCGGCGCGGTTCACCACGATCTGTCCCTGCTGGTGTTCCTCGAGCCGGTTGATGCAGCGCAGCAGCGTCGATTTTCCCGAGCCCGAAGGCCCGCAGATCACGATGCGTTCGCCGCGCTGCACTTCGAGGTCGATGTCGCGCAGCACCTGGAAGTCGCCGTACCACTTCTGCACGCCGACCATGCGGATGACGAGTTCAGGCCGGCTGTCGGTGCTCGACGCGGGCGTGCTCGGTTGCGGAGCGCTCATGGGGCTTCCTCAGGTGTTGGTTTGAATCTTCAGGCCGAGTTCGTCGACCAGGCGTTTCGCGGCGGCGATGCCCTCGGGGCCCAGCGGCAGGCGCGGCGGGCGCGGCGCGCCGACCGGCAGGCCCATGGCCGCGAGCAGGGCCTTGGTGCCCGCAACGTAGGACTGGCCGGCGACGAAGTCGATCATCGGAAAGTGCTTGAACGCCAGCGCGCGCGCTTCGCTCAGCTGGCCGGCCATGACGAGGTCGTACAGCCGCGCCATTTCGCCCGGTGCACCGTTGGAAGGCACGGCGGCCCAGCCCACCGCGCCTTCGACATACGACTCGAAGCCCATGATGCCGCCGAACACCGCCATGCGGCCGTCCGACAGCCGCATGATGTCGCGCACGCGGGTCACTTCGAGCGTCGATTCCTTGATGTAGCGGCAGTTGTCGATCTGCGAGAGCCGCGCCACCAGCGGCGGCTTCAGATCGACGTTGGCGACGGCCGGGTTGTTGTAGACCATGATCGGAATGCCGATGGCGTCCGAGATGGTCCTGTAGTGCAGGAACAGTTCGTCGTCGGTGGGGGTGCTGTAGAAAGGCGGCAGCACCATCACGCCGTCGGCGCCCTGCGCTTCGGCGCGGCGGCTCAGGCGCACCGCTGCGCGCGTGTCTTCGGCGGTGGTGCCAATGAGCACCGGCACGCGGCCGGCGGCGCGGTCGATGACGGTCGTGGCGACCAGCGCGATCTCGTCGTCGGACATCGACATGAATTCGCCCGTCGAGCCGAGCGGGATCAGGCCGTGGATGCCGGACTCGATCTGCCAGTCGACATAGCGTTCGAGGGTGGGCACGTCGACCGCGCCGTCGGCGTCGAAGGGCGTGACCATGATGGTGTAGGTGCCGCGGAAATCAGCCATGGGACAGGTTGCTCAATGGGTGGAGAAAGGGTGGTCGGCATCCAGCAAGCCTGAGGCCAGCAGTGCCGCGCGAATGCGCGCCGTGTCGTCGGCGGGCACGGGCAGCAGCGGCGGACGCGGGTCGGGATGGGGCAGCCGGCCGAGAAGATGCAGCGCCGTCTTCATGCGGTTGTGGGCGTCGAGATAAGGCGCGCGGTAGAAGGCCCGGCACAGCGGCACCAGCCGCTCGTTGATCGCGCGTGCAGCCGCCAGGTCGCTGCGCGCGACGGCCTCGTGCAGCGCCACCAGCAGCCCGGCGGCCACGCTGCCCAGGCCCGAAAGAATGCCGTCCACGCCATAGGCCAGCGAAGCGAACAGCCAGCTGTTGCTGCTGCTCAGGAGCGTGACGGGGCGGGGCAGCGCGCGCAGTGCGCGCAGGTTGTCCTCGTAGAACTCGGGAATGTCGCTGCCCTCCTTCACCGCCACGATGGCCGGCACCTCCGTGCAAAGCTGCACCAGCGTGTCGGTCGAGAACGCGAGGCCCGAGGCGCGCGACAGCTGGAACAGCACGATGGGCAGGCTGCTCGCAGCGGCCACCTCGCTCACGAAGCGGCGGGCCATGTCGGGGCGCGCCGCCGCACCTTGCGCGAACACGGCGGGCGGAAACAGCAGCAAGGCCGAGGCCCCGGCCTGCGCCGCGTCGCGCGCCAATGCGCAGGCATAGCGGGTGTCGTCGGCCACCACGCCGGCCACGACGGGCACCTCGCCGGCTGCGGACACCGCGACCCGTACCACCTGGGCGCGCTCCGCGCGATCGAGCGATGTCGCCTCGCCCGCGTGTCCATTGACCACCACCGCACGCACACCCGGCGTGCCGGCGACGTCGCGCACATGGGCCGCCAGTGCGTCGTCGTCGACGCGGCCGTCCGGTGCAAAGGGGGTCAGGGTGGCGGGCCAGATGCCGCCGACTCCGGAAATGTGCATGGCCATCCTGGTTGTTGCGTCGCGAAAGCCGGCAGTATGCAATTAAATTGGAAACGATTGCAATCATGTCCGACTATCTGGATCGATTTTGCAATTTCTCCTTGACCGTCCAACTCTTGCAGAACTACGATAAAAAAATGCAATCGTTTACAGAACAATGCTTTCACGAGGCTGCACCATGGCGGTGACACTGCGCGACGTGGCCCGCGCCGCCGACGTTTCCATTGCCACCGCCTCGCGTGCGCTGGCCGGGTCCAGCCTGACCAACCACGCCACGCAGCGGCACGTGATCCAGGTTGCCGCCGCCCTCGGCTACCGCACCAACACCTTCGCCCGGGCGCTCAAGACCAAGCGCTCGCGGCTCATCGGCCTCACCGTGCACAACCTGGAGAACGCATCGTTCCAGGTGCTCGCCTCGGTGGTGCAGAAGCGCATGCAGGCGCTCGGCTACCAGGTCATCCTGAGCATCAGCGCCGACGATCCCGAGCAGGAACGCGACATCTTCAAGACCCTCGTCGACCACAGCGTCGACGGCCTGATCGCCGTGCCCAATGGTGCCAACGGCGCCCAGCTGCTGGCCATGGAGCACGCCGACATCCCGGTGATCTGCGCGGTGCGCCGGGTCGAGGGCGCCACGCTCGAATCGGTGCTCGCGGGCGACCTCGACGGCGCCTACGCCGGCACCAGGCACCTGCTGGACCTCGGACACCGGCGCATCGGCCTGATCGTGGGCATGAGCGACACCACCTCCGGCAAGGAGCGCCTCGCGGGCTACAAGCGGGCCATGCAGGAAGCGGGCCTGCCCATCGATCCGGCGCTGGTCCAGGCCGGCCGCTACGCGCCCGAGACCGGCGTGGTGGCCGCCAACGCGCTGCTGTCGATGCCCACGCCGCCTTCGGCCTTGTTCGTGGCCAACCACGAATCCTCGCTTGGCGTGCTGCGCGTGGTGTCCGAGCGCGGGCTGCTGATTCCCGACGACCTGTCGCTGCTGTTCTACGAAGACTCGCCCTGGTTCGAGTGGCAGCGCCCCGCCATCAGCGTGGTGGACAGCGGCGCCGCCGAAATGGCCAACCTCGCGGTCGACCGGCTGGTGCAGCGCCTGGGCGGCGTGGCCAACAGCGGTCGCGAATACCGGGTCGGCTCGCGGCTGATCCAGCGTGCCTCCTGCCGCGCCATCGAGCAGCACTGAAACAACCTCTCCCGACATGCCCTATCTCGAAATCCTGGCGCCAGGCGCCCCCGAAACCCGCAAGCGCACCGCCAGCCGCGCGCTGACCGACGGCGTCGTTGCCTCATTCGGCGTCGAGCCATCGACCGTGACGCTGTACTTCATGCCCGTGGCGCCGCACGACTATGCCCACGAGGGCCAGTTGGGCCACGTCGGCGCAGGCGAAGGCCCGCGTGTGTTCGTCAAGGTGCATGCCTATCGCCGCACGCGTGACCAGCGCCGCGCATTGGCTGCCGCCATCACGCCCGCGCTGGCCGCCTGCTTCGGCACCGCCAGCCACAACGTGGCCATCTATTTCCTCGACCGTGAACGCGACGAGGTCGCGCACGACGGCCATCTGGCCAGCGACGAAGCCGCGCAACCCGACCGCACCGCCTGAAGACCATGACCCATTTCCTCACCGAAGACCAGATCTCGCTGCGCGACACCGCGCGCCGCTTCGCCGAAGGTGAAGTGCTGCCGCGCGCAGCGGCCATCGACCGCGAAGACAAGTTCGACCGCGTGCTGTACCGCGGCATGGCCGAGCTCGGCCTGTTCGGCGTGAGCCTGCCCGAGGCGGCCGGCGGCTCGGGCTTCGACACCGTCAGCACCTGCCTCGTGATGGAAGAGCTGGCGCGCTGCTCGGGCGCCATCGGCAACGCGTTTGCGATTCCCGTCGAGGCGGCGCTGTTCCTGCACCACCACGGCAACCAGAGCCAGAAGGCGCTGATCCCGGGCATCCTCGACGGCTCGGTGGTCATGGCCACCGCCATGTCGGAGCCCGATTTCGGCTCCGACGTGGCCAGCATCACCACCACCGCGCGTGCCCTGGACGACGGCTGGGTGCTCAACGGCACCAAGGCCTGGGTCACGCTCGGCGGCGTGGCCGACCGCATCATGGTGTTCGCGCGCACCGGCAAGGAAGCCGGCCACAAGTCGATCAGCTGCTTCATGGTCGACGCACACCAGGCCGGCGTGAGCCGCGGCAAGAACGAAGAGCTGCTCGGCATGCACGGCCTGGAAGACTGCCAGATCGTGCTGCAGGACGTGCACGTGCCCAGGACGGCGCTGATCGGTGCGGAGAACCAGGCCTTCAAGACGGCCATGGGCAACTTCAACTTCAGCCGCCTGCTGATGTCGTCCATGGCGCTCGGCATGGCGCAGGCCGCAATGGAAGACGCGGTGGCCTACGCCACCACGCGCCAGCAGTTCGGCGAGCCGATCATGAACTTCCAGGCCATCCAGTTCATGGTGGCCGACATGGCCACCGACATCGCCGCGGCGCGCCTCTTGACCCATCACGGCGCGCGGCTGCAGGACGCCGGCCACTCTATCGCCAAGGAAGCCGCGCAGGCCAAGCTCTTCACCACCGACATGGCCATGCGCCACGTGTCGAACGCGCTGCAGATCCACGGCGGCAACGGCTACTCGCGCGACTATCGCATCGAGCGCATCTTCCGCGACGTGCGCCTGGCGCAGATCTTCGAAGGAACCAACCAGATTCAGCGCCTGATCATCTCGCGCCAGGTCGTGAAAGAACTGGCCTGAGGAGGCGGCCATCATGATCCACTGCATCACCCCCGACGCCGCCGCCGCGCTGCTGCGCGATGGCGACATGGTGCTGGCCGGCGGCAATGGCGGCTCGGGCGTGCCCGAAGCCGTGTTCGAAGCCATCGAGCGGCGCTTCACGGCCGGCGACGGCCCGCACGACCTCACGCTGTTCCACGTCACCGGCGTGGGTGCGCTCACTGAAAAGGGGCTGTGCCACTTCGCGCACCCGGGCCTGGTGCGCCGCGTGATCGGCGGCAACTTCGGCATGCAACTGCCGTTCATGAAGATGATCCTCGCGCAGGACGTGGAGGCCTACAACTTCCCGCAGGGCGTCATGACGCACCTGTGCCGCGCCATGGCAGGCAAGCAGCCCGGCGTGCTCACGCACGTGGGCCTGGAAACCTACATGGACCCGCGCCAGGACGGAGGCCGCATGAACGCGCGCACCACCGAGGCGCTGGTCGAGCTGGTGCACGTGGCCGGCCGCGACTGGCTGTTCTACCGCGCGCCTGGCGTGCCGAGCGTGGCGCTGATCCGCGGCACCTCGGCCGACGAGGACGGCTACGTGAGCATGGAGCACGAGGCCACCGCGCGCGAAGACCTCTCGATGGCGCAGGCCGTGCACAACGCCGGCGGCATCGTCATCTGCCAGGTCAAGCGCATCGTGAAGCGCGGCACGCTGCATCCGCACATGGTGAAGATTCCCGGCTTCCTGATCGATCACTTCGTGGTCGAGCCCGAGCAGATGCAGACCTACACCACGCGCTACGACCCGGCGCGCTGCGGCGAGACCGTGGCGCCGGCTTCGAGCATTGCGCCCGACCCGCTCGACCTGCGCCGCGTGGTGGCAAGGCGCGCGGCCTTCGAGCTGCGCCCGCGCGACGTGGTGAACCTCGGCGTGGGCATCTCCGCGATGATTCCCAACGTGGCCTCGGAGGAAGGCATTGCCGACCTCATCACGCTCACGGTCGAGTCGGGCGTGGTCGGCGGCGTGCCCGGCCATGCGCGCGAGTTCGGCACTTCGGTCAACCCGCGCGTCATCCTCGACCAGTCGTACCAGTTCGACTTCTACGACGGTGGCGGCCTGAGCTGCGCGTTCCTGTCGTTCGCGCAAGTCGACCCGCAGGGCAACGTCAACGTCACGCGCTTCGGCAAGCGCTACGACGGCGCGGGCGGCTTCATCAACATCACGCAGAACACGCGGCGTCTGGTGTTCAACGGTTCGCTCACCGGTGGCGACTTCGACATCGGCGTGACCGACGGCAAGCTCGACATCCGCCGCGACGGCGCGTTCAGGAAGTTCGTGCCGGCTGTCGACCAGATCAGTTTCTCCGGACGGCTCGCACGCGAGCGCGGCCAGCAGGTGAGCTTCGTGACCGACCGCGCCGTGTTCGAACTCGAAGCCGAAGGACTCGTGCTCACGGAGATCGCGCCCGGCGTGCGCCTCAAGGAAGACGTGCTCGACAAGATCGGCTTCGCGGTGCGCGTCAGCGAGCAGTTGCGCACCATGGACGCACGCATCTTCCGCGATGGCCCCATGGGCGTGCACGACGAGTTCGTCGCGAAGGCGCCGCGCCATGCCGACAACACAGCGCGAGGAGAAAAGGCATGAGCGCAACCACGCAGGACGTCTACTTCGAAGATGTCGTGATCGGCATGGAACTGCGCAGCGAAAGCCACGTCGTGAGTGCCGCGGACATCGGCCGCTTCTGCGATCTCACGCGCGACCACCATCCGCTGCACACCGACGCGGACTATGCGCAGTCGCGCGGCTTTCCGGACGTCATTGCGCACGGACTGTTCGGCCTTTCGCTGATGGAGGGGCTGAAGACCGCCTTGAAGCTTTACGAGAACAGTTCCATCGCTTCGCTCGGCTGGGATCAGGTCCGATTCTTGCGGCCTGTGGTTGCAGGCGATGCGGTGCACGTGGTGTTCCGCTTCACCGACAAACGTCTTTCGGCGCGCGGTGGCCGCGGCGTGGTGACCGAGGCCCTGCAACTCGTCAATCAACGCGGAGAACGCGTGATCGATGCGGTGCACATGGCGCTGGTCGCCTGCCGGCAGACCCCAGTGGACTGATCCTTTTTTTCTCGCGTTCCTGTTTTTCATCCCTCCCCGTCTTCAACGAAAGCACCTCATGCACATGATCAAACTGTCCCTGGGTTTCTTCATCGGCCTCGCGCTGAGCGGCTCGGTCTTCGCCCAGGCCTGCACGCCCAAGGTCTCGGCCGAACACCTGACCGCGCCCGGCAAGCTGCAGATGTCCACCAACCCCACGCTGCCGCCACAGCAGTTCGTCGACAGCAAGGGGGAGCTCCAGGGGCTCAACATCGAGCTCGGCCGCGCCGTTGCGAAGCAGCTGTGCCTCGAACCCGTCTTCGTGCGCATGGACATGCCGCCGATGGTGCCCGCACTGCAGGCGGGCCGTTTCGACGTGATCAACACCGGCCTGTTCTGGACCGAAGAACGCTCCAAGCTGATGTTCCAGGTGCCGTACGGCCAGCAATCGATGAGCATCTACACCGTGCCGGGCAGCAAGCTGGTGGTGAACAAGTTCGAAGACCTCTCGGGCCACGTCGTCGGCATCGAGACCGGCACCTACGCCGAGCGCAAGTCGCGCGAATCGAATGCGGCCATGGTCGCCAAGGGCATGGCGCCGATCGACTTCCGCACCTTTGCAACGGCCTCCGAAACCACGGCCGCGCTGCGCGCCGGACAGCTCGAAGCAGGCATCAACATCGACGAGACGGCCATTGCCTTCGAGGAGCGCGGCATCGTCAAGATCCGCGCGAGCGGCCTCTACGGCACCGACATCACGCTGTCCGTGCGCGACCGCGCGGTCGCCGAAGCTGTCGCGCAGGCCCTGACCGACCTGAAGGCCGACGGCACCTACGACAAGCTGTTCGACAAGTTCCGCATGACGCGCCTCAAGGACACCACGAAGTTCGCGATCCGCGGCCCCGGCCCGGCGCCGAAGTAAGCAAGCCGAGAGGGCCCGGCTGTGTTCAATTTCGATGCATTCCTGTCCTACTTCGCGAACCCGTTCCTCCTTGGAGGCGTGGGAATCACGATCGGACTGACCATTGCGACCATCGCGATCGGCCTTGCCCTGGCGCTGCCGCTGGCGCTGGGCAGCATGTCTTCGCATCGATTCCTGTCGGCGCCGGCGCGCTTCTACATCTGGGTGTTTCGCGGCACGCCGCTGCTGGTGCAGATCGTCATCATCTACACCGGACTGCCGCAGCTGGGCCTTCGCTTCGACGTGCTGACCTCCGCGGTGCTGGCACTGAGCCTGAACGAGGCGGCGTACCTGTCGGAGACCATTCGCGGCGGGTTCTCCGCCATCGCCAAGGGGCAGATCGAAGCGGCCAAGGCGCTGAGCCTGTCGCGCTTCGCGACCTTGCGGCTGGTGACGTTGCCGCAGGTTCTGCGCGTGATCATTCCGCCGCTGGGCAACTCGGTGAACGGGCTGCTCAAGGCCACGTCGCTGGCCTCGGTGATCTCGATGGAAGAGCTGATGCGCCGCGCGCAGGTGCTCATGCAGGAGAAATTCGAAGTGCTCGAACTCTATTGCGTTGCGGCCTGCTTCTACCTGGTGCTGACCACGCTCTGGGACCGTGTGCAGGTGCGCCTCGAACGCCACTACGGCAGGGGCTACGCCGCGGCGCGCAGCACGGCCTGACCAGGGCGAGGCACAACGTTTTTCAGTCAGTCCGAACCAGACCCACCCGAACCATGCCCAACTCAAGCTTTGACTTTGACCTTGTCGTGCGCAACGCGCGCGTCGTCACCGCTTCGGACACCTTCGATTGCGACATTGGCATCAGCGGCGGGCGCATCATCCAGCTCGGCATGAAATTGGGCACCGGCGCGCGCGAGATCGATGCAGCCGGCCGCAGCGTCACGCCCGGCGGCGTCGACGCCCACTGCCATCTCGACCAGCCGATGCCGCCGCCCATGCGCATGGCCGACGACTTCGACACCGGCACGCGCAGCGCGGCCTGCGGCGGCACCACCACCGTGATTCCCTTCGCCGCGCAGCACAAGGGCCAGTCGCTGCGCGCCGCGGTCGAGGACTACCGCGCCCGCGCGGCCGGCAAGGCGCACATCGACTACGCCTTCCACCTGATCGTGAGCGACCCGACACCCACGGTGCTGAACGAGGAGCTGCCGGCGCTCATCCGCGAAGGCTTCACCTCGTTCAAGATCTACATGACCTACGACGACATGAAGCTCGACGACGGCCAGATCCTGGACGTGCTCGATGTCGCGCGGCGACACGGCGCCATGGCGATGATCCATGCCGAGAACGCCGACTGCATCGAATGGCTCACGCGCCGCCTGGAAGCCGCCGGGCGCACCGCGCCGCGCTTCCACGCGCACGCGCGGCCGATGCTGGTGGAGCGCGAAGCCACGCACCGCGCCATCGCGCTGGCCGAGTTGGTCGACGTGCCGATCCTGATCGTGCACGTGTCGGGCCGCGAGGCGGTGGAGCAGATCCGCTGGGCGCGTGCGCACGGGCTCAATGTGTTTGCCGAGACCTGCCCGCAATACCTTTTCCTGACGGCCGAGGACTTGGGGCTAGACGACAGCTACCAGGGCGCCAAGTGCGTGTGCAGCCCGCCGCCGCGCGACAAGGCCAATCAGCAGGTGATCTGGGACGGGCTCAACGATGGCCTTTTCACCGTGTTCTCGTCGGACCATGCGCCCTTCAGGTACGACGCGCCCGAGGGCAAGAAGCCCGGCGGCGAGGAGGTGGCGTTCCGCCACATTCCCAACGGCATCCCCGGGATCGAGACGCGCATGGCGCTGCTGTGGTCCGAGGGCGTGCTGGCCGGGCGCATGACGCCGCACCGCTTCGTCGAGCTCACGGCCACCGGGCCGGCCAAGGCCTACGGCCTGCATCCGCGCAAGGGCACGATCGCGATCGGCGCGGACGCCGACCTGGTGATCTGGGACGAGCGCGAGTTCGTGCTGAAGAACGAAATGCTGCACCACGATGTCGACTACACGCCCTACGAAGGCATGCGGCTGAAGGCCTGGCCGGGCATGACGCTGGCGCGCGGCGAGGTCGTATGGAGCCGCGACGATGGCTTTCGGCCGATGCCCGGACGCGGCGAGCTGCTGGCCTGTGGCGTGCCGACATTGATGCCCAGGCCCGCCTGATCGCCCTGCCCCCCCCTCCACCTCGCAGGCTTCGCATGAACGGCGCGGCGCCGAAATATTGCTTGCAATTAGATCGCACACGATTTAATATTCGTCCCATGTCTTCCAAGCGCCTCCCAGCCAAGCCCATCGACACCCCGCAGAGCGATCCGCTGGCGCTCGACGAGCAGCTCTGCTTCGCGCTCTATTCGACGATGCTGAGCCTCAACAAGGTCTACCGCGGGCTGCTGCGTGACCTGGACCTGACCTACCTGCAATACCTCGTCATGCTGGTTCTGTGGGAGCAGGACGGCATCAACGTCTCCGAGATCTGCACGCGGCTGGCGCTCGAGACCACCACCCTCACCCCGCTGCTCAAGCGGCTCGAGGCGCGCGGCCTGATCCAGCGCATACGCTCGGCATCGGACGAGCGCCAGGTCATCGTGTCTCTCACCGCCGAAGGCCGTGCGCTTCGCGGCAAGGCCAAGGCCCTGCCGTCGTGCGTGGCGCAGGCCATGGAGCTGCCGCCGAAGGAAATCGTCAAGCTGCGCGCCCAGTTGCTCGCGCTGCGTTCGAACCTCGACAGGAACGCATGAGTGTTTCGCATTTATATCGCACGCGATATTAATACATACGATATTTGTCACTGCCTTTTCGCTGCCTCGATCACGTCAACAAAGGAACGCACCATGTCCGCAAAGAGCAAGAATCTCACCGCTATCTCCACCCGCCGCAGCCTTCTGGCCGGTGGCGTTTCCGTTGCAGCTGGGGCCCTCGTGGCAACCGGCTTCTCCAGGGCGGCATTCGCCGCTTCGACCGCCGCGCCGAACCACGGCGCAATCCATGCCTCTACGAAAAGAAAGCAAACCATGAGCAACACCATCGTTACCAAGGACGGCACCCAGCTCTATTACAAGGACTGGGGTTCCGGCCAACCCGTCGTGTTCAGCCACGGCTGGCCGCTCGACTCCGACAGCTGGGAATCGCAGATGCTGTTCCTGGCATCGCGGGGCTACCGCACCGTGGCGCATGACCGCCGCGGCCACGGCCGCTCGAGCCAGCCCTGGAACGGCAACGACATGGACACCTACGCCGACGACCTGGCCACGGTCATCGAGACGCTGGACCTGAAGAACGCCATCTTGGTCGGCTTCTCGACCGGCGGCGGCGAGGTGGCGCGCTACATCGGCCGCCATGGCACCAAGCGCGTGGCCAAGGCCGCGTTGATCTCGGCCGTGCCGCCGCTGATGCTGAAGACCGCCGCCAACCCTGACGGCCTGCCGATGGAGGTGTTCGATGGCCTGCGCGCCGCGCAGCTCGCGAACCGTTCGCAGTTCTACAAGGACGTGCCATCGGGCCCCTTCTACGGCTTCAACCGGCCGGGTGCCAAGCCGTCGCAGGGCTTGATCGATGCATGGTGGGCGCAAGGCATGCTCGGCGGCCACAAGAACACCTACGATTCCATCAAGGCCTTCTCGGAAACCGACTTCACCGAAGATCTGAAGAAGTTCGACGTGCCCACGCTCATCATCCACGGCGACGACGACCAGATCGTGCCCATCGGCGCTTCGGGCCTGGCCTCGGCCAAGCTGGTGAAGAACAACAAGCTCATCGTCTACCCCGGCGCGCCGCACGGCCTGACCGACACGCACAAGGACAAGTTCAACGCCGACCTGCTGGCGTTCATCAAGTCCTGAGCGTGGAGGCTCGTTCCCTCTCTTTCCGGAAGAGGGAGCGAGCCCAAGACCTCAAGAGCCTTCGTACCACCGGTCCTTCGCCAGCATCACCCGGTGGTGCCCCTGCCCGGCCGGCATCATCGGAAAGCAGTTCTCCTGCGCCGCGACCTGCACGTCGAGGAAGAACGGTCCTTTGCTTGCCAGGCATTCGGCGAGCGCGGCTTCGAGTTCGGCCGGGTCCGACACGCGGCGCGCACCCCAGCCGAAGGCCTTGGCCAGCGCCACGAAATCAGGCAGTGCCTCGTTCCAGCTGTGGCTCAGCCGGTTGCCGTGATTGAGCTCCTGCCACTGCCGCACCATGCCCATGTAGCCGTTGTTGCACAGCACCAGCTTCACCGGCGCGCGGTGCTGCACCGCCGTTGAAAGCTCCTGGATGTTCATGAGCACAGACGCGTCGCCGCTCACGCAGACGGTGAGAGCATCGGGGTGTGCGATCTGCGCGCCGATGGCCGCGGGCAGCCCGTAGCCCATCGTGCCGGCGCCTCCGGAGGTGAGCCAGCGGCGCGGGCTGTCGAAGCGCAAATACTGCGCGGCCCACATCTGGTGCTGGCCCACGTCGGTGGAGACGATCGCGTCGCGGCCCGCGATGGCGCGCTGCAGCGACGACATCAGCTGCTGCGGCAGGATCGCATCGCCGCGCGGGGCGAAATGCAGGCACTGTTCGGCGCGCCAGCGCTCGATGCGTTCCCACCAGGGCGCGAGCCTCCCGGGCGCAAGGCCTTCGGCGGGCAGCAGCGCGAGCACGGCGTCGAGGATCGCGGCGCAATCGCCCACCATGGGCACATCGACCTTCACCACCTTGTTGATGCTGCCAGGGTCGATGTCGATGTGGATCTTGCGCGCATGCGGGCAGAACTCGTCGAGCTTGCCGGTCACGCGGTCGTCGAAGCGCGCACCAACGCACACCACCAGGTCGGCCTCGTGCATGGCAAGGTTGGCTTCGAGCATGCCGTGCATGCCCAGCATGCCGATGAATTTCGGGTCCGACGCGGGAAAGGCGCCGAGCCCCATCAGCGTGAGCGTGCAGGGTGCGTGCAGCCGGTGCACCAACTGCGCGAAAGCCTCGCAGGCGGCCCGCCCCGAGTTGATCAGCCCACCGCCGCCATAGAGCACGGGACGGCGCGCGGTCGAGAGCAGATCGGCCGCGCGCTGGAGCATGGCCTTCGGCGGCAGCGCCGCCCTGCCCGTTCGAAGCGCGCGCAGCGGCTTCGATGCGGCGCCGTGCCCGAGGCGCATGAGCTGAACATCCTTCGGCACATCGAGCAGCACCGGCCCCGGCCGGCCCGAGGCGGCAATTTCCAGCGCGCGGCGCACCAGCGGCGGCACGTCGTCCGCCGCACGCACCTGCTGATTCCACTTGGTGACGGGGCGCGACATGCCCAGCGCATCGCTCTCCTGGAACGCCTGCGTGCCGATCACCGCGGTCGCGACCTGCCCGCTGATGCACAGCACCGGCACCGAATCGCTCATGGCGTCGAGCAGCCCGGTGATGGTGTTGCCCACGCCCGGCCCGGAGGTGACCAGCACCACGCCGACGCGCCCCGTGCTGCGCGCATAGCCTTCGGCCGCGTGCACCGCGGCCTGCTCGTGCCGCACCAGCACGTGGCGCAGTCGCGGTTCGCCGTGCAGCGCGTCGTACAGCGGCAGCGCGGCGCCGCCGGGGTAGCCGAAGATCGTGTCGACACCGCACTCGACCAGCGTGTCGAGCAGGGCCTCGGCTCCGTTGCGCACGCGGGGTGCGGCCTCGGGATGGAGGGCCAGGGAGGACGGGAGGGAAAGGTCGAGCAGTCGCATGCCGTCGATTCTTCCGCTTCTGATGCAGAATTTGCTTCTTTCTTTTGGCTCTTTCGGTCCAGTTCATGAAAACTATTCGGAAAACAGCGTCCAACGAAGAAGGATCTTTCGACAAGATCGACATGGCGATCCTCCGGGTGCTGCTGCTCGACTCGCGCAAGACCCTGCAGGAGATCGGCCACGAGGTCGGCCTGTCGCCCACCAGCTGCTGGACGCGCATCAAGAAGCTCGAAGCGCAGGGCGTCATCAAGCGCTACACCATCGACGTGGACCCGGCCAAGCTCGGCTACCATGACTCGGTGATCGTGCAGGTCACGCTCGAAAGCCACACCGACGAAACGCTCTACGACTTCGGCCGCGTGCTCGCGACCATTCCGGAGATCCAGGAGGCCTACCTGGTGTCCGGCGACTACGACTACTACATCCGCATCGCGGTGCGCGACACGCGCGACTACGAGCGGCTGCTGCGCGAAAAGCTCTACAAGATTCCGGGCATCCGCCACAGCAAGTCGCACTTCGTGCTGCGGGTGCTGAAGGAAACCAGCGTGCCGGTCATCTGAGAACGGCGCGGTTCGCGCATCGCGATTTCGTAGGAAGCTGCTGACCGCAACTCTGCGGGTGACCCTGCACCGCAGGCTCCATTGCGATTCGATCGTTGCTTTCCCAACGTACCCAGGAGACGCCTGTGCAAGACAAAAGCCGTGAACTCTTCGCTCTTGAAAAGAAATTCTGGCAGTCGATGGTGGACACCGACACGAACACAGCCATCGACTTGCTGTGCGAACCGGCCTTCATGGTGAGCTCTCATGGCTCGATGAAGTTCGACCACGCTGGCTACCGCAAGATGGCGGAACAAGGGACCATGGTGGTCAAGTCGTTCAAGCTCAGCGATATGGAGGCCACCTTCCCCAGCGATGACACCGCAGTCCTGAGCTACAAAGCCCATCAGACTCTGTCGCCGAGAGGAAAGTCCGAAAAGCTGGAGCAGGACATGCTGGACACGTCGACGTGGATCCGTGATGGGGACGCTTGGCGATGTGTCATGCACACGGAAGCACCTGCGCCAACGGGGAAGGCAAAGGGCAAGTAGCTTTCGCGTGCCGCGAACTTCCACCTGGGGCCTTCGCACCCCGGCACCTACAAGCTCGCCGCAATTTGCTCCCGCAGCCACCGGTGTGCCGGATCGCGATGCCGCCGCTCGTGCCACAGCATCGCCATCTCGTACCCAGGCACCTCCAGCGGCGCCTCCACCACGCGCAGCCCCGGCGCGCCGCGCGCAAGCCGCTCGGGCAGCATCGCGACCATGTCGGTGCCGGCCAGCGCCGACATCATGAAAAGGAAGTGCGGCACCGACAGCACCACGCGCCGCGCCAGGCCTTTTTCCGCCAGCGCCTCGTCCGTGGGCCCGACGAAGCCACCGCCGCCTGGCGACACCACCACGTGTTCCAGCGCGCAGAACTGCGCGAGCGTCGGCCGTCGCTTCAGCCGCGGATGGCCAGCCCGCCCGGCCAGCACGTAGCGCTCGTTGAACAGCACCCGCCGGTGCAACCCGGGCGGTGCGCCCACGCTGGTGTGGAAGAACAAGTCGATCTCCCCTTGCTCCAGCTGCCGCGCCATGCGCGACGGCACCGCCTCCACCACGGCCAGCCGGGTGTTTGGCGCCGCCGCGCGCAGACCGGCCAGCGCCGGCAGCAGGATCGCCGATTCGGCATAGTCGGCCGCGGCCACGCGCCAGGTGGTGGTCGCCTCCGCAGGGTCGAACGGTTTGGTGGGTGCCACTGCGCGGCCCAATGACTCCAGCGCTTCGCGCAACGGCCCACGCAGCTCGTCGGCGCGCGCGGTGGGCCGCATGCCGCGCTGCGCGGGCACCAGCAGCGGGTCGCTGAACACCTCGCGCAGCTTGGCGAGTTGCACGCTCACCGAGGGCTGCGAGAGGTTCAGGCGCTCGGCCGCGCGTGTGACGTTGCGCTCGGCCAGGAGCATGTCGAGCGTGAGCAAGAGGTTGAGGTCGAGCCGTTTGAAATTGTCCAACGCTATTCCTGGAATTCTGAATATTCATTTCCAATATAGCTCGGCAACTCCTAACCTGCATGCATCTTCATCCAACGAACCATGCAACCATGAAAATTCTTCTAGTCCATGCCCATCCCGAAACCCGTTCCCTCAACGGATCGCTGAAGCAATTCATGGTGAAGCGCCTCGTGCAGTCCGGGCACGAGGTACAGGTGTCCGACCTGTACGCCATGCAATGGAAGGCGACGCTGGCCGCAGACGACTTCGCGCACCTCGAGCCCGGCGCGCCCTTCGATCCCATCACCGATTCACTGCGCGCCTTCGAGGCCGGCACCCAACGCGAGGAAGTCGCCGTCGAGCAGGCCAAGCTGCTGTGGGCCGACGCCGTGATCTTCCAGTTTCCGCTGTGGTGGTACACGATGCCGGCCATCCTCAAGGGCTGGGTCGACCGCGTCTACGCCTACGGCTTTGCCTACGGTGTGGGCGAGCATTCCGACACTCACTGGGGCGACCGCTTCGGCCAGGGCGTGATGGTCGGCAAGCGCGCGATGCTGGTGGTGACCACAGGCGGCTGGGCGCCGCACTACAGTCCGCGCGGCATCAACGGGCCGATGGACGATCTGCTGTTTCCCATCCACCACGGCATCCTCTACTACCCGGGTTTCGACGTGCTGCCGCCCTTCGTGGTGTACCGCACCGGCAAGGTCGACGAGGCGGCCTATGCACGAATCACCGAGGATCTCGGCCAGCGGCTCGATGCGCTATGGACGACGGACCCGATTCCGTTTCGTCCACAGAACGCCGGCGACTACGAGATTCCCGCCCTCACCCTGCGGCCCGGCATCGCGCCCGACCGCTCTGGGTTCGCGGCGCACGTCGCCGACTAGGGCAGTACGGGGTTTGCAGCTGCGTTCGAAATCGCCGCGTCGGCATCGACACGGAGCATGAAGCGCTTCGCCACCAGGTCGTTGGCGGCGGCCGTCACGGCCGCCACATAGCCGGCCTGGTCGACGTAGCGCTCTTGCAGCGAGAGCCGCGGATCCGTGCCGCGCTGGGCCGCCGTCTTCACGAACGGAAAGTACGAACCGAAGAGCCCTGCCTGGTCGATGCGCCCCGGCTGGTTCGTGTAGTTCCATCCGGTGTTGGTGCCCACGGGCACGGCCACGTCGAGGCTGCGGACGCCGGCGATGTCGTTGCCGTCCGCATCCACCTGCGGCACGAGGATGGCGTAGTCGCGGCCCAGGTAGGCCGGTGGCACTTGCGTGGCGATGCCGGTCTCGTCCTGCGGCCGGTAGTTCGGCCCCCAGTCGAGCAGTGAATAGGTGTTGACCAGGCCCGTATAGCTCGCGCCCGGAATGGCCGGAAACTTGACCTGCCGCGGCCGCACCAGCGTGGCGTCGGCCAGCTTGGGCACCTGGCTGTCGGGCGGCGTGGTTCCCTTGACGACCCAGTCCTCGAGGTTCTGGTAGAGCGCACGCACCACCGGCACCACGCCCGCGTTGGCGTTGGTGGCGTAGAGCGCGCCGGCATTCGCGCCCGGCAGCGAGGGAAGGCCCAGCAGGTGGTGGGTGCTCGCGTAGTAGTAGATGCGCGCGTTGTCGGGCTGCACGAGGTCGGCCGTGCCCCAGGCGTCCGTCAGCAGCGGCGAACCCTGCAGCACGTAGAACTCGGTGCCGCTGAAGCCGATGAAAAGCTTGGGGCAGGTGCCGCTCGCCCCGCAGCGCGACAGGATGCCGCCACGGCGCTGGGCCACGTCGTCCACGTAGTCCTTCGAAAGGCCGCGTGTGCCGGCCTGGCCGAAGGCGGTGTGGTCGGTGCGCACGCCGCCGCCGCCGCCCGGAATCGAGAAGCGCATGTTGATGTTGGTCTGCCGCGCCGCGATCTGCGCGAACACGCCGTCGAACACTTTGCGGCCCGCGCGGTCCTCGTTGAAGCCGAGGTGTACGAAGGTCTTCATGAAGTTGCCGCACTGCGACACGCCCGAGGCGATGGTGTTCCTGATCGCGGCGGCCACCGGGTTGGCGGTGCCCGCCGAATCGCTGGCCTCGCGATGGAAGAAGGCGATCATGTCGCGCACCGCCGCGAGCCCCAGGCCCATGACCTTCGGATCCTTTGCCACATAGACCAGTTCGTACATGTAGGCCGGGTCCCATTTGTCCCGGAGGCACACGTTCGTTTCGTCGGGCGTGCCGGGGAACGGCGCGGCGGCGCTGCACTTGGCGAACGTCCATTCGCTCGCGGGAATGAGCTGGCGCGCATCGGCTTCGTTGATGCGGCGCGTGAGCACGTAGCCAGGTTTGGTGTTGTCGAGGCTCGCGGTCGCGTAGGCCTGCATGGCAGCGTTGTACGGGCCACCGGGCAACGGCAGCGAATCGTTGGTTGCGGCAGTGGGCAGCAGTTCGGCGCGATAGGTGCCCGTGATGCTGCTGCCGTCGGCGTTCTTCGCGACCGGCACCTTGAGCGTGAGCTTGCCGGTGGCGGCCGGCACGTCGCCCTGCCAGGCCGCCGTGAGGAACACGTAGCCGCGCGATGCGAAGTACGGATCGAGGTTCACGATGTTGCCGCGGTTGGGCGCGTCGTAGCGCAGCACGCCGCTGGCCTTCGCCATGTCCTTGGGCTTGAAGAGCACGAAGTCGGAGCTGTATTCGACCTTGCCGTTGGCGTTGAGCGGCGCGAGCGACAGGTCCTGGATAAGCGCGTTGTGCGCATCCTTGGGGTCGACCTCGCCGGTGAAGGTGCCGCTGATCTTCTCGTACGCGCCCACGCTGCCGAAGCTGCCGGGCACGTCCTCGGTCTTCGAGATGGAGAGCTTGAACTTCGGTGCTTCGGCGGTCGCCGGCGGCGGTGTCGTTGCGGCCGGCGGCGGCAGCACGAAGCCACCGCCTCCGCCGCCGCTCCCGCCGCAAGCGCTCAGAAAAAGGGCGGCCGAAGCCACCGTGGCAGCCAACAGGCTCCAGCGTTTCATGGTTTGTCTCCTTCGTTGTGGTGTTCTGCGCGGTGCCGATCTCCGCTACGGCCAGCGCGCGCCTACTCGGCCTCGATGCCGGCGGCCTTCACGATGCGGCCCCACTTCTGCGACTCGGCCGTCTGGAACCTGGCGAGCTCTTCAGGCGACGTGGTGAACACTTCGGTGCCCGTGGGCTCGTAGAAAGCCGTCTTCGCGGAATCGCTCTTCGCGGCCTTCACCAGCAGCTCGTTGAGCCGCTTGACCACGGCCGGCGGCGTCTTCGCAGGCGCATAGGCCGCGAACCAGTAGCCCATCTCATAGCCCTTCACGCCGGCTTCTGAGATGGTGGGCACGTCGGGCGCGAGCGGTGAACGCGCCGCGCTCGAGACGCCCAGCGCGCGCAGCTTGCCGCCCTTGACCTGCGGCAGGCCGGTGGCCGCGTCGGTGATCATCATGTGAATCTGTCCGCCCAGCAGGTCGGTCACGGCCAGCGTGTTGCTCTTGTAGGGCACGTGCAGCAGCTTGATGTCGGCCATCTGCTGCAGCAGCTCGCCCGCCATGCGGCTCGACGAACTGCCGCTGCCGAAGCTGTACTTGCCCGGCTCCTTCTTCGCGAGCGCCACGAACTCGGCCACGCTCTTCGCGGGGAACGACGGGTTCACCACCATGATCTGCCCGCCCTTCCCCAGTGCGGTGATGGGCGCGTAGTCCTTCACCGGGTCGTAGGGCAGCTTCTTGAACAGATGCTCGTTGGCGGCGTGCGTGGTGTTGGTGGTGATCAGCACCGTGTAGCCATCGGCCGCGGCCTTGGCCGCCTGTTGCGAGGCGATGAAGCCGCTGGCGCCGGCCTTGTTGTCGATCACGACGGGCTGCTTCGTTTCGGCCGTGATGCTGTTGCCCAGCGCACGCGCAATCTGGTCGGTGGCCGTGCCGGCCGCAAAGGGCACGACGAAGGTGATCGGCTTTTCTGGAAAGGCCTGTTGCTGCGCATGGCCCAGCAGCGGCGCAAGGGCCAGCGCGGCGGCCGAGAGGGTCAGGGAACGTCGTTTCATTGTTTTGTCTCCGGATGGATGGGTAAGGAAAAAAATGGATGGCTGCTACGGCCCAGCCAGCAACGGCGCAAGCGCGCGCGGCACGCGGATGGGCATGTCGAGCAAGAGGAACGACAGCGCCTTGCCATGCGCATCGAGGTTCAGCGCATCGTTGACGCCGCCGTCGAGCACCGCGTCGAGCACGAAGTTCATCGCGTGCAGCTTCGGCAGCAGGAAACGCTGCACCCGTGCCGGTGCGCGATGGCGAAACTGCATCGACACGCGCTCGGGCGTGAGCTGCTCGGCCAGCAAGGGGTAGAGGTCCGCGTGCCAGGCGATCACGCTGATGTTGGAGCGGTCTCCCTTGTCGCCGGTGCGGCCGTGGGCCGCGCGGTAGAGCGGCACTTCGATCATGTCTGCCGTGGTGTTCATGACAGGGCCTCCGCGCCGAGCAGTTCGAAGCCCACCGGCACGGCTTCTCGCGGCAGCAGGCAGGACAGGGTGTTGAGCCGCGGCGTGAGCGCGGTGCGCACCCCGCCGCCGCCCGCGGGTCCGCAGGTGTAGAGCGCCATGACTTCGCGCGCAAGGCGCTCGGCCTGCGCGCGCTCGGCATGCGTGGCCGCCACGCGCAGGCGCACGTCGCGCAGGCCGGTGTCCGGCGTGTCCGCGAGCATGCGGCCGGCATCGTCGCCCAGAATGCTCAGCGCGCCGATCAGGTCCACGCGCAGCGCAAGCCCGTCGAGGCGCTTGCGCAGCACCTCGGCCGCGAGCCGGGCACGCGCTTCGGCACGCGGCCCCGCGTAGGAGATTTCGCCCTCGGCGAGCCAGCCGCCTTCATGGCAGACGTTGACCTTGTAGTGGCTCGGCCGCGCGTGGCCGCGCACGCCCGAGAGCGCCACGCGGTCGGGCACGCCCGGCTGCTGCTTCACCTCGGCTTCAGCAATGTCGGCCACTACGTCGGGCGTCAGGTAGGCGCTCGGGTCGTGCACCTCGTACAGCAGCTGTTCCTTCACGGTGGCTTCGCTCACGAGGCCGCCGGTTCCGTCGGCCTTGCCGATGGTGCAGTGGCCGTCGGCATCGATCTCGGCGATGGGGAAGCCCACGGCCTCGAGCCCCGGCACATCCTTGTAGCCGGGGTCCGCGAAGTAGCCGCCGCATACCTGCGCGCCACACTCCAGCAGATGGCCCGCCATGGTGGCGCGGCCCAGCCGGTGCCAATCGTCGGCGCGCCAGCCGAAGTGCGACATGGCGGGGCCGACCGCGAGGGACGGATCGGCCACGCGGCCGCACACCACGATCTGCGCGCCGGCGTCGAGCGCGGCGGCGATCGGCTCGGCCCCGATATAGGCGTTGGCGCTGACGATGTGCAGGCCCTCCATCTGCGCGCCGAGCGCTGCATGCAGCAGCGCGCGGTGCGCCGGGCCGGAAAGGTCGTCGCCCTCCACCACCGCGATGCGCGGCGCATCGGCGCCAAGCTCGCGCGCCATGCGGGCAATGTGGCGGGCCGCGGCGCGCGGGTTGGCCGCGCCGAAGTTGCTCACGATGCGGATGCCGTGCGCCAGGCAGCGCGCCAGCACGGGCCGCAGCATGGCGTCGAGCAAGGGTTCGTAGCCGGCGTCGGGGTTGTCGCGGCGGCGCAGCTGGGCGAGCGCGAGCGTGCGTTCGGCCAGCGTTTCGAAGATCAGGAAAGCGCGCTGCCCTACGGGGCCGCTGGCGAGCCGCGCAATCAGCGTGTCGACCACCGGCCCGGCCGCATCGGTGCGGTCGCCGGAAAAGCCGGCGGCGCAGCCGATCAGCAGTGGGGGCGGTGCATTGGCATTCATTGAGGCGGACTGTAGGCAAGCCACCGTCATCCGTAAAATCGAAAATTCGGATCAATTGATCCGGATTTCAGATTGCTCGGGAAATCTCGCTCACTGGTCGAGCCGGATGCCGCGCTTGGCGATGATCGCGCCCCACTTGCGGCCCTCGCTGTCGATGAATGACCTGAATTCCTCGGCAGACCCACCGCCCGCCACCAGGCCCTGGTTGGCCAGCAGTTCGCGCACAGCGGGCTCCCGCAGCACGGTGTTCACATCGGCGTTGATGCGGCGAACGACATCGGGCGGCGTGCCGCTCGCGGTGAACAGGCCGTTCCAGGCGAGCGACTCGAAGCCCGGATAGCCGGACTCGGCGACGGTGGGCAAGTCTTTCATGAGCTCGGAGCGCTTCGCGCTCGTGACCGCGAGCAGCTTGATGCGCTTGCCCTGGATGAGCGGCAGCAGCGCAGGCGCCACGGTGAACAGCGCCTGCGTGTCGCCCGCCGCCACCGAGAGGCCCGCGGGCGGCGACCCGGCATAGGGCACGTGCACCGCCTCGATGCCCGCGGCGCCGCGAAACAGCTCCATCGTGAGATGCGAGGAACTTCCCGCGCCCACCGATGCATAGCTGAACTGGCGGCCCTGCTTCTTGGCCCACGCCACGAATTCCGGCAGGGTATTCGCAGGATTGCCGGCCTGCACGGCCAGCACGTTGGGTTGCGAGGTCGTGAGCACGATCGGCAGCAGGTCGCGCGCGGGCGCGTACGGCATGCGGCTGTACATGTAGGGGCCGAAGGCAATCGGCCCGTTGAAGCCGATGCCCAGGGTATGGCCGTCGGGCGGCGCCTTGGCGACGGCGTCCATGCCGATGAGGCCGCCCGCGCCGGGCCTGGTCTCGATGACGATGGGCTGCGTCCACATGGGGCGCAGCCGGTCGGCCAGCGTGCGCGCGATCAGGTCGAGCGAACTGCCGGCCGGCGCGGGAACGATCACGCGCACGGGCTTCGCCGGCCACTCCTGGGCAGAGGCGGCCATCGCCGATGCGCAGGCGAGGAGGAATGCGGCGAGCTTTCTCTTGTTCATGTTCAATCTCTGCTTGAGCCCGCAACCTTACATCGGCCGGGTGCTCCGCAGGCCGGCCCTCCATGCAAAAAGCCGGGCCCGCTTTCGCGGGCCCGGCCTTCTTTCTTGTACCCACGTCCTTGCGGACGAGTTGCCTGCAATTACAGCGGCAGCGCGTTGCCGCGTGCAGCGGCATAGGCTTCGGCCCGCACCGCCGCGCGATCCACCGCACCGGCGACCACCGGCGCGGCACCCGACGAGGCAGCTTCGGCGTAGGGGTCGGGCGCGCGTGCAGCGGCTACAGCTTCGGCACGCACTGCATCGCGGCTGTTCAAGGCGACAGGCGGATAGATCAGGCCTGCATCGGCGCCCGTGGCGTAGGGATCGCCCGTGTGCGCGGCAACCACGGCCCCGGCAGCCACATCGGCGCGGCTCTCGGCGGAGGTCGGGGGATGGACGCCTTCATAGGTTTCGGCATGGGCGGCGCCGGTGACGGCCGCGAGGGCCACTGCGGCGGCGGATAGAAGCTTGGAGCTGGAGACGGTCATTCGGATTTCCTTCGATTCAATGAATGGATTGATTGATGGAGACTTCGAACCGTTTTTGCTTTTTTGGACTGGCCCGCGAGATGAATTTTGCGACGGCATCCAAGTGCAAACCCTTGGAAAGGGAAATCTCGGCAATCCCAACGTGGAAACAATCGATCGCCCTTTGAAACGGTGCGCAAAAGCTGCTAGCGATCGGGCCCCCGGCCGGGCTTTGCGCCGCACAGGCATGATGGGGTCTACCAGATCGGACCGGAAAGCCTGAGAGCCTTCCTCTCGACCCGTCCGCTGGACCCGATGGAGCGGTATCAATGAAAGCACCACCACGACTGCAGTCGCTGGTCCACGAAGGCCTGATCGACACGGTGGTACGCCAGCTGATGAGCGGCAAGGAAGCCATGGTCTACGTGGTGCGCTGCGGCGACGAGACGCGCTGCGCCAAGGTCTACAAGGAAGCCGACAAGCGCAGTTTCCGCCAGGCTGTCGACTACACCGAGAACCGCCGCGTGCGCAATTCGCGCGAGACGCGCGCCATGGCCAAGGGCACGCGCTTCGGCCGCCAGGTGACCGAGGCCATCTGGCAGAGCGCCGAGGTCGACGCGCTCTATCGCCTGGCGGCGGCCGGCGTGCGCGTGCCCGTTCCCTACAACTTCCTCGAAGGCGTGCTGCTGATGGAACTGGTGACCGACGCCAACGGCGATGCGGCCCCGCGGCTCAACGACGTGGCGTTCACGCGCGAGGAAGCCATGCAGCACCACGCCAGCCTGCTGAAGGAAGTGGTGCGCATGCTGTGCGCGGGCGTGGTGCACGGCGACCTGTCGGAATTCAACGTGCTGCTGGCGGCCGACGGGCCGGTGGTGATCGACCTGCCGCAGGCGGTGGATGCGGCCGGCAACAACCACGCGAAGCGCATGCTGCTGCGCGACGTGGAGAACCTGCGCAATTTCTTCGGCCAGTTCGCGCCGGAACTCCTGGGCACGCACTACGGCCACGAGATCTGGCACCTGTACGAGCGCGGCCTGCTGCGCGTCGAATCGGTGTTGACCGGCACGCACGTTCGCGACACCGGCCCCGTCGATCTGGGCAACGTGCTGCGCGAGGTCGACGATGCGCGCGAGGAAGAGGCGGCGCGGCGCCTGCGCATGCAGTTGCCGAGGCTCTGATGCCGGCCGGCCGTCAGGGCCGTTCGTTTTTCAGCTCGCGCAGCTGCTCCTCGGCATGCTCGAGTTCCGCCCGAAGCAGCCGGATGTCGTGCTCCAACTTGTCGATGCGCGCCGCGCGGCTCTGAGAAGGTTCAGCCCCCTGGCAGCGCGTGCGCAGCGCGGCCAGCGTCTCGGCGAGCTGCCGCCGGCGCAGCATCTGCCCCCTGGCGCGCGCAAGGTCGATGTCGCGCTCCAGCGCGGCTTCTTCGGCCTGGCAGGACGTGCCCTCCGCCGGTGCCGGTGCCACGGGTTGCGCGGACGGCGTGGATTGGGCGAAGGCCGGCATTGCCAGGGCCAGCGCAACGACAAGGAGGCAGCGTTTCACGCGCGGCTCCCGTCGCGGTCTTGAGGGCCACCGTGCCGATCGAAATCCATTGCCGCAACTCCCGTTTCGTTGGCGGTGCCCGTGTCCGCCTTGCCTCATTCTGTCTCAGGCCAGTTCCTCCACCCGCAGCGCCGTGACTTGTCCCGCGACCGAGGGATGCTTCTGCAGCGCATGCAGCGCCAGGTCCACCGCTCCCTGACGCATCGGCTGCGTCAGCACCAGCACCTGCGCGCCCAGGCCGGGCTGGGCAGCCGCCAGCGACACCTGGCGCACCGGCAGCTGCTGCTCCGCCAGCCAGCCCGACACGGCCTCGATCCGGCTGGCGGCATGCACGGGTATGCGCAGGTAGTGCGGTGAGCACGCGGCGGCACGGGGCAGCACCGGCAAGGCGCGCATCGCATGCGCATGAAACCCGAGGTGCGGCACGCGCTGCGCGGCGTGGGTGCCGTCGAGCCGCGCCACATCCACCAGATCGGCAATCACCGCCGAGGCGGTCTGCTCGGACCCGGCGCCCGCGCCGTAGTACATCGTGATGCCGGCCGCATCGCCCTTGACCATGATGGCGTTCATCGACCCGTTCACATGCGCCATCAGGTGCGACGCGGGCACCAGCGCGGGTTGCACACGCAGCTCCACGCCATCATCGCTGCGTCGCGCCACGCCCAGCAGCTTGATGCGGTAGCCCAGCTGCTCGGCGCAGGCCACATCGATCCCTTGCAAGGCCGTGATGCCTTCCACCTGCACATCGGCAAGCCGCACGGACGTGCCGAACGCATTGGCGGCCAGCAGCGTGAGCTTGTGCGCGGCGTCGATGCCTTCGATGTCGAAGGCCGGATCGGCCTCGGCATAGCCCAGCGCCTGGGCTTGGGCGAGTGCGGCCGCGAAGTCCAGCCCCTCGCCCTGCATCTTGCTCAGGATGAAATTGGTGGTGCCGTTGATGATGCCCGCCACCCATTCGATGCGGTTGGCCGTGAGGCCCTCGCGCAGCGCCTTGATGATGGGGATGCTCACCGCCACCGCGCCCTCGTAGGCCACGGCCACGCCATGCCGCCGGGCCGCGGCAAAGATCTCGGCGCCGTGCACCGCCAGCAAGGCCTTGTTGGCCGTGACCACGTGCTTGCCGTGCGCGATGGCGGCCAGCACCCAGTCGCGCGCCGGGCCGGTGCCGCCGGCCACTTCCACCACCACGTCGACATCGGGGTGCGTGGCCACGCGCAGCGGATCGTCCGTCAACGGAACATCCGCGCCCACGATGCTGGCGGCGCGCGCCAGGTTGCGCGCCGCCACCATCACCAGCTCGATGGGCCGGCCGGCCCGTCCCGCGATCTCGGCCTGGTTGCGCGCCAGCACCCGGAACGTGCCCGAGCCGACGGTGCCGATGCCGATCATGCCCACGCGCAGTGCGCGAAGGGCCGCAGGAAGGCTGGGCAGGGGTTCGAGTGACTGGACTGGTTCGCGGTACATGGACATCTCCGGATGAAAAACAAAAAACCCAGCTGCCAGAGCTGGGTTTCATTCATTCGGAGAAGAAGAGCGATACACCAGGTGGCTGCCGAAACGGCCACCTGCGCGTGCTCAGGGGGCCGCGGTGGTAATGGTGGTAATCATTCGTGCAACCAACGCCCCATTCGCCCGCGCGAAGGCAGGCGGCGTCATGCGGGCCACGGAGGCTGCGCAGACGGTGGTGGAGAAGAGATGGCACGGCATGAAGCTGGGAGTGTACAAGAGCCCGGCCGACTGGCGCCGGTGACCACCGCCAAACCTGCGGCAATACGGGGAGCAGGCCTACAGCAGGCCAGCGGCCGGAGGCCTAGGGTAACTGGCAAAGAACTGCATCCAGGAGGCAGCATCATGAGAAGTTTCGTCCTAGAGCCCCGCATGCGCTCGAGCATCGGCGGCGCCTTCTACCCCACAGGCTATTCGATGGTGATGTTTCCGAGCGCGGCAGACGCCAACCGCATCGGTCACAAACTGATCGAAAACGGCGTGAGCGGCGACGAGATCTACCTGCTTCCCGCGGCAACGGTCCTGGCGGAAATAACACCCACCGTGAGGGAAGCCGACGAACCGCTGCCATCGGCCGGAACCGACGCGGCCACCGTGCGGGCATACACCCAGCTGGCGCGCGAAGGCCACACCGGCCTCCTGGTCAGGACGAAGAACGAAGAAGCAGCCAACCACCTGATGGAGGTGGTGCGCACCGTGCCCTATTCGATTGCGCAGCGCTACCGCACGCTGGTCATTGAAGACCTCTGAATCCCTCTTGGCCGGCGGCGTGGCTCAGGCCACGGCCGCCGCGCGCCGCACCACATCGCGGGCCATGGCCTGCGCCAGTTCATGCTCACCCAGAAAGACGGTGACGGCCGTCTCCTGTGTGAGCAGCCGCGCTTCGTCTTCGTTGTGGCTGCGGATCACGGTTTCGATCGACGGGTTGAGCGTGCGGGCGGTGTCCATCATCTGGCGCACGTGGATGGCGTCCGGCGTTGCCACCACCAGCACGCGGGCGCGGGCAATATGCGCCTGGATCAGTACGGCCGGATCGGCCGCATCGCCCCACACGGCCGCCACACCGGCTTCGCGCAGCTTCTCCACCAGTTCGCGGTTCTGCTCTGCCACCACGTAGGGAATGTCGTTCGCCTCCAACTCGGACGCAATGCGGCGCCCCACGCGGCCATAGCCCACCAGCACCACTTGCCTGGAAAGGTATCTGGCATCGGTGGTGGTCGGCAGCTCGGCCAGCGGGTGGCCACGCGATTCGAGCTCCCGCGCCGATGGAAAACGGGCATGCAGCCACTTTTGCAATGGCGCGATCAGGCTGAACCACAGCGGATTGGTGGCAATGGAGATCAGCGCGCCGGCCAGGATCAGACTCTGCCCCTCCACCGGCAACAAGCCGAGCGACACACCAAGCCCCGCAAGAATGAACGAGAACTCCCCGATCTGCGCCAGGCTCGCGCTCACCGTGAGCGCCGTGCCCAACGGGTAGCGAAACACCAGCACCAGCGCGCAGGCGGCAAGCGACTTGCCGAGCACGATCACGCCCACCACCGCCAGCACCTGCAGCGGGCGTTCGATGAGCACCGAAGGATCGAAGAGCATGCCCACGGAGACGAAGAACAGCACCGCGAAGGCGTCGCGCAGCGGCAGCGACTCCTGCGCCGCGCGGTGGCTGAATTCCGATTCGCGCATCACCATGCCCGCAAAAAAAGCACCGAGCGCGAACGACACGCCGAACAGCGCCGCCGAGGCAAAGGCGATGCTGACCGCGGCCGCGATCACGCACAGCGTGAACAGTTCTCGCGAGCCCGTGCGCGTGACCTGCCAGAGAATCCACGGGAAGGCCCGCCGCCCTACCACCAGCATCAGCGCCACGAAGCCCCCCACCTGCAGCAGCGTGAGCCCGAGCGTTTGCCACAGAGGGTCCGCGAGCTCGGCCGAATCGCGTGCATGACCGCCCAGCGCGCCCGCGAGCGGCGGCATCAGCACCAGGACCAGCACCATGGCCAGGTCCTCGACCACCAGCCAGCCGACCGCGATGCGGCCCGTCGACGAGTCGAGAATTCCCAGGCTTTCGAGCGCCCGCAGCAGCACGACCGTGCTCGCCACCGACAGCGCCAAGCCGAAGACCAGCGCCTCGCCCCATGACCAGCCCCACCAGAGCGCCAGCGCGCCGCCCAGCAGTGTGGCCACCGCGATCTGCGCCAATGCGCCGGGCAATGCGATCTTGCGCACCGCCAGCAAGTCGTCGAGCGAAAAATGCAGGCCCACGCCGAACATCAGCAGCATGACGCCGATTTCGGCCAACTGCGCCGCAATGCCCGCATCGGCCACGAAGCCCGGCGTGAACGGCCCGATGATCACGCCCGCGAGCAGATAGCCCACCAACGCGGGCAGGCGCAGCCGCAGCGCCAGGAAACCGAACACCAGCGCCAGCCCCAGGCCAGCGGCAATCGTGTTGATCAGGGAAACGCTGTGGGGCATCGCTCCATTTTGCAGGAACGATGCCTTCCCCCTTGATTTCACCCGGCCATCAACCGTCCCTCAACCCTCGACGGCCATCTTGCCGGTGCGGGCGCCTTCGAGCACTTCAGGCTCCTGCGCCTCCACCCAGCTCTCGTTGTTGAGCCCGGCCTGCAGCCGCTCGGTGTCGAGTTCGTTGGTCCACTTGGCCACCACGATGGTGGCCACGCCGTTGCCGATCAGGTTGGTCAGCGCGCGCGCTTCGGACATGAAGCGGTCGATGCCCAGGATGAGCGCCAGGCCCGCCACCGGCACGTGGCCCACGGCCGAGAGCGTGGCGGCCAGCACGATGAAACCGCTGCCGGTGACGCCCGCCGCGCCCTTCGAGGTGAGCAGCAGCACGGCCAGCAGCGTGATCTCCTGCATCAGCGTCATCGGCGTGTTGGTGGCCTGCGCAATGAACACGGCCGCCATCGTCAGGTAGATGGAGGTGCCATCCAGGTTGAACGAGTAGCCGGTGGGAATCACCAGCCCCACGCAGGTCTTGTTGGCGCCCAGGTTCTCCATCTTCTCCATCATGCGCGGCAGCACCGACTCGGAGGACGAGGTGCCCAGCACGATCAGCAGTTCTTCCTTGATGTACTTGATGAACTTCCAGATGCTGAAGCCGTGAAAGCGCGCAATCAGCCCCAGAACCACGAAGATGAACAGCAGGCAGGTCAGGTAGAACGTGCCCATCAGCTTGCCGAGCGAGAACAGGCTGCCCACCCCGTACTTGCCGATGGTGAAGGCCATCGCGCCAAAGGCGCCTATGGGCGCCAGCTTCATGATGTAGCCGACGATCACGAAGAGCACGTGCGAGCCCTTCTCGATCATGTCGAACACCAGCGTGCCGCGCCCGCCGAAGCGGTGCAGCGCAAAGCCGAACAGCACCGCGATCAGCAGCACCTGCAGGATCTCGCCCTTGGCGAAGGCGTCGACCACCGTGCTGGGGATCACGTTGAGCAGGAAGTCGACCGTGCCGGTCATCTTGCCCGGCCCGGTATAGGAGGAGAGCGCCTTGGTGTCGAGCGTGGTCGGGTCGATGTTCATGCCCGCGCCGGGCTTCAGCAGGTTGACCAGCAGCAGCCCCACCACCAGCGCGATGGTGCTCACGACCTCGAAGTACAGGAGCGCCAGGCCGCCGGTCTTGCCGACCTTCTTCATGTCTTCCATGCCGGCGATGCCGACCACCACGGTGCAGAAGATGATCGGCGCGATGATCATCTTGATGAGCTTGATGAAGCCGTCGCCCAGCGGCTTCATCGCCTCGCCGATTGCCGGATAGAAGTGGCCGAGCAGCACGCCGGCGATCACCGCCGTGATCACCTGCACGTAGAGGGAACGGTAGAGAGGGAGCTTTCTGGTGGGTGTGATTGTTGTGTCTGCCATGTTGCCTCCGGAGGGGTTGGAAACTGTAGGACTGATTCGGCCACTTTCCATTCGTAAAAGCCACATCGCAAAATGAAAAAACCCGCCGAGGCGGGTCTTTTCGATCAGCTTCTCGTCAGCATGATCAGTGCATGTGCAGGCCGCCGTTGACCGAGAAGTCGGCCCCCGTGCTGTAGCCGCCTTCGTCGGTGGCGAGCCACGCGATGATGGAGGCGATTTCGCTCGGCTCGCCCAGGCGCTTGACCGGGATGGTGGCCACGATCTTGTCGAGCACTTCCTGGCGGATGGCCTTGACCATGTCGGTGCCGATGTAGCCGGGGCTCACGGTGTTGACCGTCACGCCCTTGTTGGCCAGCTCCTGCGCCAGCGCCATCGTGAAGCCGTGCATGCCGGCCTTGGCCGCCGAGTAGTTGGTCTGCCCCGCCTGGCCCTTGGCGCCGTTGACCGAGCTGATGTTGATGATGCGGCCCCAGCCCTTTTCCACCATGTCGCTCACCACTTGCTTGGTGACGTTGAACATGCTGTTGAGGTTGGTTTCGATCACCGCGCTCCAGTCCTCGGGCGTCATCTTCAGGAACATGCGGTCCCGCGTGATGCCGGCGTTGTTGACCAGCACGTCGATGGGGCCGTGCGCCGCCTTGGCCGCGGAAAAGGCCTCGACCGTGGACTGCCAGTCGCCGACATTGCCGACCGAGGCATGGAACTCGAAGCCCAGTGCCTTCTGCTCGGCCAGCCATTTGGCATGGTCGCGCGTAGGGCCGCAACCGGCGACCACGGTGAATCCGTCCTTGTGCAGACGTTGGCAGATGGCTGTTCCGATGCCACCCATGCCTCCGGTGACATATGCAACTTTTTTGCTCATGAAGTTTTCCTTGATGTGTACATGCAAAGCCTGAACGGCCGCCTTCACTCTAGCGAGTTTCAAGCCATTGAACTCTGAGGAAAACACTGAGCCGGGCTTGCAACCAGCTGTCACGGCGCGGCCGCGTATGCGACCATATTGCATAAGTCCGTACTGTTCCTGCACACCCCTTTGCTTCCAAGGAGTTCGAAAGTATGAATTTCGGAATCGTCATATTTCCAGCGGTCGAGGAACTCGATTTCGTCGGCCCCTGGGAAATGCTCACCATGTGGAGCAAGCTCGCCGCCGGCCCCGGGAATTGCCTGATCGTCGCCGAGACACGCGATCCGGTGGTCTGCGCCAAGGGCCTGTCGGTCAATCCGCACGTGTCTTTTGCCGACTGCCCGCCGCTCGATTACCTGCTCGTGCCCGGCGGCATGGGCACGCGACGCGAGGTCGACAACCCCGAGATGGTGCGGTTCCTGGCCGCGCAGGCGCCCGGCTGCAAGGCACTGCTGTCGGTGTGCACGGGTGCTTTCATGCTGCATGCGGCCGGCCTGCTCTCGGGCAAGACCGCCACCACCCACTGGGCTTCGCTCGACCGGCTGCGCGCGCTGGGCGATGTCGAGGTGGTCGAACGGCGCTTCGTGCAGGACGGCCGCGTCTGGACCTCGGCCGGCGTCTCGGCGGGCACCGACCTGATGCTCGCCTTCATCGCGCACACCGCGGGCGAGGAAGCCGCGGCCCGCGTGCAGCTCCAGGCCGAGTACTACCCGGCCGACACGGTGTATGGCAGCGCGGCCAGCCATGAGCGGGCGCCGGCGTACGTGCGGCGTCCCAATGTCTGACGCCACCGGTCTCGAGCCGCTTCCCGTCCTGGCCGCCCGTGTCGGCGCCATCCTTCGCGAGCGGCGCCAGACGGTGGCCGTGGCCGAATCTTCGGCCGGCGGCCTCGTGTCGGCCGCCCTGCTTGCCATACCGGGCGCCTCGGCTTTTTTCCTCGGTGGCGCGGTCGTCTATTCGCGCCGGGCCGGAAAAGCGCTCTTGGGGCTGACTGCCGAGGACATGGCCGGCATGCGCGCGGAAACCGAACCCTACGCCAGGTTCATTGCGGGCAGAATCCGCGACAGCCACCGCGCCACCTGGGGACTTGCCGAGAGCGGCGCAGCCGGCCCTTCCGGCAGCCCCTACGGCGACGCGCCGGGGCATGTGTGCGTGGCAATCGCCGGTGCGGCCACGGCAAGCAGGACGATAGAAACCGCCGACGCGGACCGTGTGTCGAACATGGACGTCTTTGCGCGGCAGCTGCTCCTGCTGTTCCATGAGACGCTGCTGGCGCATCAAGAGACGCTTGGCTGAACGAGACCCTAATCCGCCTGCACCCCCGCCGCCCGGATCACCTTCCCCCATTTCTCGGTTTCGGCCGCCAGGTGCGTGCGCAGCGCCTCGGGCGTCACCTTGTCCATCGGCACGGCCTCGGTGCTCAGTTCGGCGAAGCGGTACTTGACCATGTCGTCCTGCAGCGCGGCGCGCAGGGCCGTGTTGAGCTTCTCCATCACGGCCGGCGGCGTGCCCTTGGGGGCGTAGATGCCGTGCCACACCTTCACGTCGAAACCCTTCAGGCCCTGCTCGTCGAGCGTGGGAATATTGGGCATGCTGGACAGCCGCCTGGGCGTGGTCACGCCGAACACCTTGACGCGGTTGCCGTCCTTGATGACGGGCGCGGTCTGCGTGGTCTGGTCGCACAACAGGTCGACCTGCCCGCCCATCAGGTCGTTGAGCGCCGGACCGGCGCCCTTGTAGGGCACGGTGGTGAGCTGCACCCCCATCTGGTGCGCAAGGAGCATGCCGCACAGCTGCGACACCGCGCCGATGCCGGCGTTGGCGAGCGTCACCTTGTCCTTGTTGGCCTTCACGTAGGCCAGCAGTTCCTGAAAATTGTTGGCCGGAAAGTCCTTGCGCGAAAGCAAGGTCATGGGCACGTCCATCACCTGGCCCACGTATTCGAAATCCTTCAGCGGGTCGTAGTTGAGCTTCTTGTAGAGCGCGGGCGCGGTGGCCATGCCCATGTGATGGATCAGGATGGTGTACCCGTTGGGCGCCGCCTTGGCCACGCGCCCGGGCGCGATGGTGCCGCCCGCACCCACGGTGTTCTCGACGATCACGGTCTGCCCGAGCGACTTGCCCATGGGAATCGCGAGCATGCGCGCGACCACGTCGGTGGGGCCGCCGGCGGAATACGGCACGACCATGGTGATGGGCTTTTCCGGCCAGGGCGCCTGCGCGGCGGCCGGCGATTGGGCGGCCAGCAGGCATGCGGCCAGCGACGCGGCCAGCAGGGTGCGCGCTTTCCAGTTCTTCTTCAGATTCACTTGGTTGTCTCCAGGGTTGTTGGATGTCTGTCTTGTTCTGCGTCGAGCGCCAGCAGCCGTTCGGCCAGGCGCACCACCGGCGCGTCGACCATGCGTCCGTCGAGGCTGGCCACGCCGCCGCCGGCAGCCCGCACGGCGTCGATCACGCGGCGTGCCCATGCGAGCTCGCCGGCGCTCGGCCCCAGCGCGGCATGCACCGGCGCGACCTGGTCGGGGTGGATGCAGAGCTTGGCGCCGAAGCCGCCGCGGCGTGCGCGTGCCGTGTCGGCAGCCAGGCGTTGCGTGTCGCGCCAATCGGGCGTCACGCCGTCGATAGGTGCCGGCAGGCCGGCGCGGCGCGAGGCCAGCAGCAGCGCGAGGCGCACCGGCGCCAGTTCGGCTTCGTCCGCATCGCAGGCGAGCCCGACATCGGCCTGGAAATCGAGATTGCCGAACGCGAGCCGAAGCACCTGCACAGCCGCCGCGAGCTCATCGACCGCCGCAAGGCCGGCCGCCGATTCGACGAGCGGCACGAGCAGCCCGTTCGGTCCGACGGCTTCGGCCAGCAGCCGCAGGTCGCCGGCCCGCTCCGCCTTGGGCAGCACCACGCCCGCGGCCAGGCCTTGCGAGACCAGCCCGGCCACGGCCGCGCGGTCGTCCTCGTGCCACGGCGTGCCTGCGGCATTGATGCGCACCAGCAGGCGTTGCCGGTCGGCGGCGGGCAGCGCGGCGAACGAGGCGGCAAGGCCTTCGCGCGCCGCGGTCTTGCGCTCGGGCGCCACCGCGTCCTCCAGGTCGACGATCACGCCGCCCGCACCGGTGGCCAGCGCGCGCGCATGGCGCTCGGGCCGGTCGGCCGGCACGAAGAGAAAGGCGCGCGCCAGCGCGAGCTGCGCGCCGCTCACACCGCCCTCGCCTCGCGCAGCGCCGCGATGTCCGCCTCGCTGCGGCCGAGGCTGCGCAGGATGGCGTCGGTGTGCTGGCCGACCGCCGGTATCGCGTCCATGCGGTAGTCGAACGCGCTCTGGCGTCCGGCCGGCAGCAGCGCAGGAATGTCACCGGCCGGCGAGCCCACCTGGCGCCAGCGCTCGCGCGCCTGCAATTGCGGATGCGCCCACAGCCCGGCCATGTCGTTCATGCGGGCGTTGGCAATCTGCGCGGCATCCAGGCGCTCGACCACCTGCACGGTGCCGAGCGTGCCAAAGGTCTCCACGATGATCGCGCGCAGGGCGTCGCGGTTCTCGTTGCGCCGCGCGTTGCTGTCGAAGCGCGCGTCGGTGGCGAGCCCCGGCTGCAGCAGCACCTTCTCGCAGAACACGCGCCATTCGCGTTCGTTCTGCAGGCCCAGCATCACCGTGCCGCCATCGCCCGCGGGAAACGGCCCGTAGGGATAGATGGTCGCGTGCGACGCGGCACTGCGCGGCGGCGGCGGCGCGCCGTCGTAGGCGTAGTACATCGGGTAGCCCATCCACTCGGCGAGCGATTCGAGCATCGACACGTCGATGTGCGAACCCTTGCCGGTCTTGCCGCGCTGGAGCAGCGCCGCGAGGATGCCGGTGTAGGCGTACATGCCCGCCGCGATGTCGGCGATGGAGTTGCCCGACTTGCACGGATCGTCCGGCGTGCCCGTGACCGAAAGAAAGCCCGCCTCGCTCTGGATCAGCAGGTCGTAGGCCTTCTTGTCGCGGTAGGGGCCGTCCTCGCCATATCCCGAGATGTCGCAGACGATGAGCCGCGGATGCTTTGCCCGCAGCGCCCCGGCGCCCAGGCCCATGCGCGCGGCCGCGCCGGGCGCGAGGTTCTGCACCAGCACGTCGGCATCGGCCACCAGTTCCTGCAGCACCGCGAGCGCGGCGGGCTGCTTGAGGTCGAGCGTGAGGCTTTCCTTCGAGCGGTTCACCCACACGAAGTGCGAGGCCTCGCCGCCCACGCGTGCGTCGTAGGCGCGTGCGAAGTCGCCGGCGCCGGGGCGCTCCACCTTGATGACGCGGGCGCCAAGATCGGCCAGCTGCCGGGTGCAGAACGGCGCCGCAATCGCATGTTCGAGCGAAACCACGGTGATGCCGTCGAGAGGTCTGGTCATGCTTCTTGTTCTCCTGTTCATGCGAGCACGGCCGTGGCCTGCATCGTGAGCCAGCCATCGGCGTCTTCGCCCCAGAGGCTGAAAGTCTTGCCGTCCGCGCTGCCTTCGGCCGGCTTGCCGTGCACGCGGAACGGCGCGATGTCGAAGGTCGGCCGCACGGCGCGGAACTCGAAGCGCGCGAGCTGCGCGCCCGGCACGTTGCGGCGCAGCAGGTCGACCAGCAGCGTCGCGATCAGCGGGCCGTGCACGATCAGGCCCGGATAGCCCTCGACCTGCGTCACGTAGCGGCGGTCGTAGTGGATGCGATGGCCGTTGAAGGTGAGCGCCGAATAGCGGAACAGCAGAACGTCGTCGGGCACGATCTCGCGGCTGAAGGCGGCGTCTTTCGGCGCCGGCGTGGGCGGCGTGGTCTTTTCACCGGGTTCGGCCGCGGCGCGGTAGACGATGTCGTGCGCCTCGGTCAGCGCAAGGCCGCGTTCGTTGCGCACTTCATGGCGCACGAGCACGAACATCAGTTCACCGGTTCGGCCCGCCTTGTGGGTGACCGAGGCGATGGTCGAGGTGCGCTCGGCCTTGTCGCCGACCTTCAATGGATTGCCTTGCTCCCACGCCAGCCGTCCGCCGGCCCACATGCGGCGCGGCAGCGGCACGGGCGGCAGGAAGCCGCCGCGCTTCGCATGGCCGTCCGCGCCGATCTCGGACTGGCGATGGTGCGGCAGGAAGTAGAGCCAGTGCCAGAGCTCGGGCAGGCGCGTGCCGGCCGCCGGCAACTCGTCGGCGCGGTCGAGCGTGGCGGAGAGTGCACGCAAGGGAGCGGCGGTGATGTCGTCGGCCAGCGTTTCGCTGCGGCCTTGCCAGGCCTGGAGCTTTGCCAGCGTGTCGCCGTCAATCGAGCCGGAGGATTTCTGTCGGGTGGGATCGCTCATGGGTTCTTTCAATCCACCGCGGCGCCCGATGCCTTGACGATGCGCGCCCACTTGGCGAGGTCGTCCCGCAGCAGCGCCGCGAACTGTTCAGGGGACGTCGGCGCCGCGATCTCGACGCCCTGCTGGTCGAGCTTGGCGCGCAGGTCTTTCGCGGCCAGCGCCTTGCGCGTCGCATCCTGCAGCGTGGTCAACACATCGGCCGGCACACCCGCGGGCGCGAACAGGCCGATCCAGAGCGTGCCGTTGTAGCCCGGCACGGCCTCGGCGATGGCCGGTACGTCGGGCAGCACTGGCGAGCGCTTCTCGCCGCTCACGGCCAGTGCGCGCAGCTTGCCGGCCTTGATGTGCGAGAGCGCCGAAGGCAGGCTCGCGAACACGATCGGCAGCTGCCCGCCGAGCACGTCGTTCAGCGCAGGCGCCACGCCCTTGTACGGCACGTGCTGCAGCGAGATGCCCGCCATGCTGTTGAGCATTTCGCCGAGCAGGTGGTTGAGCGTGCCGTTGCCGGCCGAGGCGTACTGGTAGTTGGCGCCCTTCTCCCGTGCGAGCTTCAGGAACTCGGCAAGGTTCTTCGCGGGGAATGATGGGTTGACCAGCAGCACGTTGGGCACCGCGCCGACCAGGCCCACGGGCTTGAAGTCCTTCACCGGATCGAAGCCGGGGTTCTTGTAGAGGGCCGGGTTGATGGCCTGGCTGCTGCTGATGGTCATGAGCAGCGTGTAGCCGTCCTTCGGGCCCTTGGCGACGAGCTGCGTGCCGATGTTGCCGCCCGCGCCCGGCCGGTTGTCGACCACCACGCTGGCGTTGTTCATCACCTCGCCGATTTTTTGCCCGACGAGGCGGCCGACGATGTCGTTGGTGCCGCCCGCGGCCTGCGGCACGACGAGCGTGATTGGGCGCGAGGGGTACGGCTGCGCGGCGGCCGGAACCGCAGTGCCGAGCGCTGCCGCCGCGAGGGAAAGAAGCGCCAGTGCGCGGAATTTCTTCATTGTCTTTGTCTCCATGGCCGCATGGTGTTCCGCCATGGCAGTGCGCGCAATCTGCGATTTCGGAACCCAGACTTCTGTATTTCCGAAGGCTCGGCGCCTAACATCGCCTCATGCTTTTCGACCTGACCGACCTGCGCCTCTTCGTTGCCACGGCCGAGCTTGGCAACCTCACGCGCGCGGCCGAGCGGCAGCATCTGTCGCTTGCCGCAGCCAGTGCGCGCATCAAGGGGCTGGAGTCGCAAGCCGGCCTGCAACTGCTGCAGCGCGAAGCGCGCGGCGTGCGGCTGCTGCCGCCTGGGGAAGCCTTCCTGCACCACGCGCGCCTGGTGCTGCACCAGACGGAGCAGCTGCGCGCCGATCTGCTCGAATACGGCGGCGGGCTGCGCGGCCACCTACGTGTGTTCGCCAACACCACGGCGGTGACCGATTTCCTGCCCGAGATCCTGCCGGGCTTTCTTGCGCGCAATCCGCGCATCAACGTCGACCTTCAGGAAAAACCGAATGCTCAGATTCCGCGCGGCGTGCTCGACGGGCGCGCCGACATCGGCATCGTGGCGGGCCGCGTCGACACGCTGGGCCTGGAGGCGATCCACTTCAGCACCGACCGGCTGGTGCTCGTCACCTCGCGCAAGCACCGCTTCGCGAAGCGCCGCAGGATTTCATTCGCCGAGACGCTCGACGAAGACGCCATCGGCATGCAGCAAGGCAGCACCTTGCAGACCTTTCTCGCGCAGATCACCGACAACCTCGGCAAGCGGCAGAAGCTGCGCATCCAGCTGGGCAGCTTCGACGCCATGTGCCGGATGATCGGCAGCGGGGTGGGCATTGGCGTGGTGCCGGAGTCGGCGGCGCGTCGCAACCAGGAAAGCATGCAGCTCGCGCTGATCGATCTCGACGATGCGTGGTGCGTGCGGGAGCGGTACCTGCTGGTGCGCGACCGGGCCGCCCTGCCCATCTACGCGCAGGCGCTGGTCGAGACGCTGTGCCAGCACTATGCCGCGCAGCAGGCCGCCATCGACTGAATGCAAACAAGGACTTGCAGGCGAATTGCGAAGAAGTCGATGCCATCCCCATTTTCCGTGGACAACTTTGGGGATAACTGATGTGCTTCCTTGTAAAGGCGTTTCAAGTCGTTGTTTTACAAAGGAAATAATCATTTTGCTCAAAATTTGAGCGGTGAACAAAGTGGCACGTGTGTTCGGGGGGAGTGTCGACCGCCAACATGTCGGCCAAGAGTCGGGCCTTTGTTGATGTCGTGCTTGCGAGCTTTCAGAGTCGCCGCGGCACGAGTGCGGAAAAACCGGGCTGATGAGCCAGCGGCAACCTCGGCCTTTCACCAAGGTCCGAGAACAGAGTCGCCTTCTGCCCGGTACGGCTCGAACGAGGCCAACAGAAAATCGATCAGCGCCCGCGTCTTGGCGGCGAGATTGCTCTTGCTTTGAAATACCAGGAAAACATCGGCTGGCGGCAGATGCCATTCGGGCAGGATGAGTCGCAGTGCGCCTTCGCGCAGGAAGGGCGCAGCCTCCCACTGGGAGCGCATCAGGATGCCGTGGCCGGCGATCGCCCAGGTGGTCGCCGATTCGCCGTCGTTGGTGGAAAGCGGCCCGCGTACCTTCACCGTCTCCCTGCGGGTCCCGTTCGCGAAATGCCACGTGCCGAATGTCTCGTCGCTCTCGCGGATGAAGATGCATTGGTGCTTGGTGAGTTCGAGCGGCGACACCGGTTCACCCGCATCGGCGAGATAGGAAGGCGCGGCGCAGAGGATGCGACGGTTCAAAGCCAAGCGGCGCGCCGCGAGACGCGCATCGGGCAGTTCGCCGAAACGGACCACGACGTCGAACCCTTGCTCGACGAGATTCACGGGCTTGTCCGAGAGATGCAACTGGACGTCGACCTGCGGGTATTGGCGAGCGAAGGCCGACAAGGCCGGCACGATCAAGCGCCTTCCGAATCCCAGCGTTGCGCTCAAGCGCAGGACGCCCTTGGGGGTGGCGCGGCTTCCCCCCACGGTGCGCTCCAGGGCGTCGAGTTCGTCCAGCAGCCGAGCACCGTCGACCAAGTAGGTTTCACCCTCGGCGGTGAGGCTGACGCGTCGGGTTGTGCGGTTCAGCAGCCGAACGCCGAGCCGGCGTTCCAGGCCCGCCAGCCTCTTGCTGACGGCGGGCGGGGTCACGCCCAGCTCTTGAGCCGCGGCTGCCAAGCTCGGCTTGGTTGCCACCATCGAGAAAAAAGCAAGATCCGAAAAGCCGTCCATTGATAACTCCAAGTACCGAAAGAATTGAAACTGGATGCATTGAGTTCTTCTGGGTCATGGATAGCATACATCCATCAACTAAGGAGACAACCCGATGAAAAGACGTCCCGCACTCGCTGC
Organism: Variovorax paradoxus; assembly: GCF_018614875.1. Lineage (GTDB taxonomy): Bacteria > Pseudomonadota > Gammaproteobacteria > Burkholderiales > Burkholderiaceae_C > Variovorax > Variovorax paradoxus_I. The sequence goes on from NZ_JAGGNW010000011.1 coordinate 472,591, forward strand.
ACTGGCCCTCGCGCTCTTGGTCGCTGGCACCGCCTCGGCACAAGACTTTCCTGCCCGTCCCATCAAGCTGATCGTTCCCTACGCCCCAGGCGGAAGCGCGGACATCGCGGCCCGGCTGGTGACCGATGAGTGGGCCAAGGCCCTGGGCGGCACCATGGTGGTGGACAACCGCGCGGGAGCCGGCGGCAATCTGGGCGTCGACGCAGTGGCGAAGTCGGCGCCGGATGGCTACACCATCGGCCTGCAAACCGTCTCGCTCGCGATCAATCCTGCCTTGACCCCGAAGATGCCGTACGACACGCTGAAGGACCTGGCACCCATCGGGATGGTTGCCAGTTCGCAGCACGTGCTGGTGGTCACCAACAGCCTGCCTGCCAAGGATGTCAAATCCCTGATCGCGTTGCTCAAGGCCGAACCCGGAAAGCACAACTACGGATCGGCCGGTTCGGGCAGCACCTTCCATATCGCTGCGGAACTGTTCAAGGCGAACGCGGAAGTGCCCATCGTGCACATTCCGTATCGCGGCGGTGGCCCGGCTCTCGTCGACACCATCGGCGGCCAGGTCAGCCTGAGCTTTCCGGTGATCTCGGCGGCGGTGCCCCAGGTCCAGGGTGGCAAGCTGCGCGCGCTCGGCGTCACGGGCTCGAAGCGTTCGCTGCTGCTGCCCAACGTACCGACCATCGCCGAAGCCGGCCTGCCGAACTACAACTTCGAAACCTGGTTCATGGTGTTCGCGCCCGCAGCGACGCCGAAGCCGGTGATCGACAAGCTCAACGCCGCGCTCAACCAGGCGCTGGCCTCGCCCGCGGTCGTGGCTCGCATGACCAAGGAAGGCTTCGACCCCATTCCATCGACCCCCGCCCAGGCGCGCGCCCGTCTCGAAAAGGAACTGCCTCAGTGGGCCAAGCTCGTCAAGGAACGCGGCATCAAGGCCGACTGAGTCGCCCCCGACAAAAGTCCGTATGCCCCCCCGTACCCTCTACCAAAAGCTCGTCGAATCGCACACCGCTGCGGTGCTCGACGAACAGAACGTGCTGCTGTTCTGCGACCTGCACCTGATGAACGAATACACCAGCCCGCAAGCGTTTGCCGGGCTGCACGAGCAGCACCGCGATGTGCTCATGCCAGGGCAGAACGTCGCCGTGGTCAGCCACGTGATCCCGACAGGTCCGCCGAACTCGGCCAAGCTGCGGATCATCAGCCAACCGGCTCCAGCCTTGCAGGCGAGCAACCTGCGCCGGAACTGTGAGCGCCACGACATTCCATTGTTCGACACCAACGATGCGCTGCAGGGCATCGAGCACGTGATCGCTCCCGAGCACGGCATGATCCGGCCCGGCATGGTGGTGATCTGCGGCGACAGCCACACCACCACCTACGGTGCCCTGGGGGCCTTGGGTTTCGGCATCGGCACTTCCGAGGTCGAGCACGTGCTCGCGACGCAAACCTTGGTCTATCGCCTGGCCAAGAACATGCGCATCCGTGTCGATGGCACTTTGCCGCTGGGCACCACCTCCAAGGATTTGATCCTCATGATCATCGGCCACATCGGCGCCCAGGGCGCACGTGGCTACGTCGTCGAGTATTGCGGCAGTGCCATCGAGGCGCTGTCGGTCGAAGCCCGTTTCACGCTCTGCAACATGACGGTGGAAGCAGGATCGCGCGGGGCCTTGATCGCCCCTGACGCCGTGGCGATCGACTACGTACTCGCGCGGACTCCGGACATCGCGGGCTCCGTGCTCGCCGGCGCTTTGGCGTTCTGGAAGACGCTCAAGAGCGACCCCGACGCGACCTTCGATGAGGAGCATCGCTTCGACGCCAGCGCAGTCGCACCCCATGTCACCTGGGGCACGAGCCCGGACCAGGTGATCGCGATCGACGGTCGCATCCCGGTGCCCGAGCGGCAACCCGAAGGCCCGCTGCGTCGCAGCACGGAACAGGCACTGCGGTACACCCATCTGGCCGCCGGCGCCGAACTGGCCGGCACGCCGATCCAGCACGTGTTCATCGGCTCTTGCACCAATGCACGCATCGAGGATCTGCGCGCCGCCGCCGCCGTGGTGCGCGGACGGCAGGTCGCCAAGGGCGTGCGAGCGATGGTTGTTCCAGGCTCGGGCGCCGTCAAGGTTCAGGCCGAGGCCGAGGGCTTGTCGAACCTGTTCATCGACGCCGGCTTCGAGTGGCGCGAGCCTGGCTGCTCGATGTGCCTGGCGATGAACGGAGACATCCTGGAGAACGGCGTGCGTTGCGCCTCCACGACCAATCGCAATTTCGAGGGCCGCCAGGGACGTGGCGCCATCACTCACTTGATGAGCCCGGCCATGGCGGCGGCTGCCGCCGTCACGGGGGTGATCACCGATGTCCGCCAACTGGAGCAACAACATGTCTGATCACACCCTCATCGAAGGCCAGGCGGCTGCGATTCGCATCGAGAACCTCGACACCGACCAGATCATGCCGAAGCAGTTCCTGCACGGCATCGACAAGTCGGGCCTCGCCGAAGGCTTGCTCTATGACTTGCGCTTTGATCCGCAAGGGAATGCCCGGCCCGATTTCGTCCTCAATCGCCCCGACTACGCGAAGACGCGGGTGCTGGTGGCCGGTGCGAACTTCGGCTGCGGCTCGAGCCGCGAGCACGCGGTGTGGGGACTGCAGCAATTCGGGATCCAGGCTGTGATCGCGTCGAGCTTCGCCGAGATCTTCTACTCCAATGCCATGAACAACCGCCTGCTGTTGGTCATGCTGCCGGAGGAGCAGGTGGCCGCCCTTGTGCGCGATGCGGAGGACCCAACGACGGGTCGCGTTCAGATCGACGTCAACACCATGCGCGTGAAAAGCGCCAGCGTCGATGCGCCGTTCACGCTGTCACCTCGGCATCGGAAGATGTTTCTCGAAGGCCTCGACGTGATCGGTCTTTCGCTGACCTACCGCGACCAGATCAACGCTTTCGCCGAACGCCATTGGGCACAGCATCCGTGGATGAAGGATGTGGCGCGCACCGTGCGAGACCGTCTGAATCGGACCCGGGTCAACGCGCTTCGCGGCGGGGCCGACGCGCCGCAGGCCGGGGGCTAGGTACCCCGTCGGCGGGATCGCGCACCGAACAGCGCCCTCGAAAGAGAAGCGCGTCCGGAAGCTGAACCTATCGCTCGATCGTCAGCGCCACGCCCATGCCGCCGCCGATGCACAGCGACGCAATGCCCTTCTTCGCGTTCTGGCGCTGCATTTCATGCAGCAGCGTCACCAGGATGCGGCAGCCCGACGCGCCGATCGGGTGGCCGATGGCAATGGCGCCGCCGTTCACGTTGACCTTGTTCACGTCCCAGCCCATTTCGCGGTTCACCGCGCAGGCCTGCGCGGCAAAGGCTTCGTTGATCTCGAGCAGATCGAGGTCGGCGGCCTTCCAGCCGGCGCGCTGCAGCGCCTTGGTCGATGCAGGCACCGGGCCCATGCCCATGATGGCCGGGTCGAGGCCGGCGGTGGCGTAGCTCGCGATGCGGCCCAGCGGCTTGAGGCCGAGCGCGGCGGCCTTCTTGGCCGTCATCACCATCACGGCGGCGGCGCCGTCGTTCAGGCCAGAGGCATTGCCCGCGGTCACGCCGCCGGCCTTGTCGAACGCCGGACGCAGGCCGCCCAGGCCTTCGGCGCTGGTCTTGCGGTTGATGAACTCGTCCTTGTCGAAGACGATGGGGTCGCCCTTCTTCTGCGCGATGCTCACCGGCACGATCTCGTCCTTGAACTTGCCGGCGTCCTGCGCGGCCGCGGCCTTGGTCTGGCTGCCGAGCGCGAGTTCGTCCTGCGCGGCGCGGTCGATGCCGTACTTCTTGGCCACGTTCTCGGCCGTGATGCCCATGTGGTACTGGTTGTAGACGTCCCACAGGCCGTCCACGATCATGGTGTCGACCAGCTTCCAGTCGCCCATGCGCTGGCCGTTGCGGGAGTTGGGCAGCACGTGCGGCGCCATGCTCATGTTCTCCTGTCCGCCGGCAATCACGATCTCGCTGTCGCCCGTGGCCACGGCCTGCGCCGCGAGCATGACGGCCTTCAGGCCCGAGCCGCAGACGGCGTTGATGGTGAGCGCCGGGGTTTCCTTGGCGCCGCCGCTCTTGAGCCACGCTTGGCGCGCGGGGTTCTGGCCCGCGCCGGCTGCGAGCACCTGGCCCATGATGGCCTCGCCGACCTGGTCGACCGTGAGATTGGCGCGCGCAATCACTTCCTTGATCACGAGGGCGCCCAGCTCGGTGGCCGCGATGCCGGCGAGCGAGCCGCCGAACTTGCCGACCGCCGTGCGTGCAGCCGAAACGATGACGATGTCTTCCATGAGGTTCTCCGTTGAAGTGATTTGAGGTGGTGCGGGTAATTTGTGTGCGCGTGCCGGGGATCAGGCCCTGGCCTTGACATAGCGCCCTGGGGCCGGCTCGATGGCCTTGTACGCCTTGCCGTTGCCGTAGGTCTTGGGCGCGGAAATCTGCTTGCCTGCGTGGCCCTTGAGCCATTGGGCCCAGTCGGTCCACCAGCTGCCGGGGTGCTCCTGGGCGCCGGCCAGCCATTCGGCCTGGGTCGTCGGAAACTTGCCGTCTTCGCGGATCCAGTGGCTGCGCTTTTTCTTGGCGGGCGGATTGATCACGCCCGCGATGTGGCCCGAGGCGCCCATGACAAAGCGCTTCTTGCCCGGCAGCAGCTGCGTGGAGGCATACGCGCCGCCAATGGGCACGATGTGGTCTTCGCGCGAGCCGTAGATGTAGGCCGGGATGTCGATGCGGCCGAGATCGATCTTCTCGCCGCACACCGTGAGCGCATTCGGCTTGGCGAGCTTGTTCTCGTGGTACGTGTTGCGCAGGTACCAGGTGTAGAACGGGCCCGGCAGGTTGGTGGCGTCGCTGTTCCAGTAGAGCAGGTCGAAGGGCGGCGGGGTCTCGCCCTTCAGGTAGTTGCCGACCACGTAGTTCCACACCAGGTCGTTGGGACGCAGGAAGCTGAAGGTCGATGCCAGGTCCATGCCCGGCAGCAGGCCGCCCTTGCCCAGCTGCATTTCGCGGTACGCCACCATGGCCTCGTCGACGAAGATGTCGAGGATGCCGGTGTCGCTGAAGTCGAGAAAAGTGGTGAGCAACGTGACCGAGGCGGCCGGCTTTTCGCCGCGCGCCGCGAGCACGGCCAGCGCGGTGCTCAGGATGGTGCCGCCCACGCAGAAGCCCAGCGCGTTGATCTGCTTGCTTGCGCCGATCTCCTGCACCAGGTGGATCGCCTTGATGGCGGCGTTCTCGATGTAGTCGTCCCAGGTGGCGTTGGCCAGCGACTCGTCGGGGTTGCGCCAGCTCACCACGAACACGCGGTGGCCCTGCTCGTTCGCATAGCGGATCAGCGAGTTCTCGGGCTGCAGGTCGAGGATGTAGAACTTGTTGATGCACGGCGGCACCAGCAGGAACGGCCGCTCGTACACCTTGGCGGTGAGCGGCTTGTATTCGAGCAGCTGGAACAGCTCGTTCTCGAACACCACGGCGCCTTCGGTGGTGGCCACGTTGCGCCCCACTTCGAAGGCGCTCTCGTCGGTCATGCTGAGGTGCCCCTGCCTGACGTCGTGCAGCAGGTTCTGGATGCCCTTGGCAATGCTCTCGCCCTGCGAGTCGATGGCCTTCTTCTGCGCCTCGGCATTGAAGGCAAGCGAGTTGCTGGGCGACGAGGCCGCCATCCATTGCTCGACCGCAAAGCGCATGCGCGCCTTGGTTTTTTCGTCGGCGTCGAGGGCCTCGGCCATGCTGAGCATGGTGCGGCCGTTGAGCAGGTACACGGCCGCGGAGAAGGCCGCGAGCGGATTGCTGCCCCAGGCGTCGCCCGCGAAGCGCTTGTCGCCTTCAGGCCTGGCATCGAAACCGCGGCGCCAGAGCTCGGTGGCTTCGGCCACGTACTGCTGCTGGATGGATTGCAGCTTCTCGGGCGCGATGGCGATCTTCGGCAGATCGGGCATCTTCGCCGCCGGCGGCAATTGCCACAGCGGCGTGCCGCCGCCGTTGAAGGCCGAAGCCCCCTGCGCGGCAGATTGCTGGAGCGATTCCAGCGCCTTGTTCCACCCCTCCGAAAGAGCCTGCTGGAGGGGCGCGAACGCATCGGCCCCCGTGGCTTGTTGCTTCATCATGTCTCCTGGTCCTCGCCTGAATCGGTACGGATGGCTTGCGTATTTTGAGTATGCTGCATTTCACGAGGCGCCCACAACGCCCCCCACTCACTTACCGACTGAAACTTCTTTGTGTTTATCCACCTGATCGTGATTGGCTGGCTCTACGTCGCCCTGATGATGGCGGTGGCCGAAGCCACCAACACCACGGGCACCGTGCTGGGCGCCATCTTCACATTTCTTTTGTACGGATTGGCGCCTGTCGCACTGGTGGTTTACCTGATGGGCACCCCGGGGCGGCGCCGCAGGGTCAAGCAGCGCGAGGCCGAGGCGCAGGAAGAAGCACGCCGCGCCGCGAGCGAGGCGGCCGCAGCGGCAGGCACGGGTTCAGACCTTCCAGACCAGCGCGGCGAAACGCCCGCTGACGCCGTCCCGCCGGTGCGAAAAGAACCGTGACGGGTTGGCGACGGTGCACCAGCCGTCGCTGCCGTCGTTGCCATGCACCGACTCCACGCCGGCCGCATGCAGGCGCTGGCGCGCGAGCGCGGGCAGGTCGGCCAGCCACTTGCCGGGTGCCGGCGCAGGCCGGAAGCAGCGCGCGGCCTCCGGTGCATGCGCCTCGAAGGCGGCCTTGACCTCGGGCCCGACCTCGAAGGCCCCGGGGCCGATGCAGGGGCCGAGCCAGGCGATGACCTTGCTGGCGCCTTGCGCGGGCCCAGCCTGCGGCTCGGTCGCGAAGCACCGGGCCGCCGCTTCCAGCACGCCACCGGCCAGGCCGCGCCAGCCCGCGTGCGCAGCCGCCACCCGCTGGCCCGATGCATCGGTGAAAAGCACGGGCAGGCAGTCGGCGACCATGATCGTGCAAGCCATCCCGACGGTCGTGGCGGTGCAGGCATCGGCCGGCGTGCCATCGCGCACGATGCCCGGTTGGGCATCGAGCGCCACGATGCCGGTGCCGTGCACCTGCTGCAGGAAAACCGGCTGCGCGGCGATGGCTTGCCCGAGACGATGGCGGTTCTCGGCGACGTCCGCGGCCAGGTCGCCCACGTGATCGCCAAGGTTGAGGCTTTCGTACCGGCCCTGCGAAACACCGCCATCCCGCGTGGTGCATACGGCGCGTACGTTCGGCGGCGCGGGCCATTCGGGCACCAGCCAGCGCGGCTCGATGGCGGCGGCGCTCAAGTCAGGGCTCCGCGTCGGGGGCCTGCGAGGGCTGGGCGCGCTGGAAGGCGTCGAGCTCCATGCAGGCCTCGAACGCGGCCATGCTGCGCGGCAGGCCGCTGAAGTCGCAGTCGAAACGGCGGCCGTTGAAGATCTGCGGCACCAGGCAGCAGTCGGCCATGGTGGGCGTGTCGCCGTAGCAGAACCTGCCGCCGGGATGCTGGGCGAGCTGCCGCTCGAAGGCCAGCATGCCGTCGCGCACCCAGTGGCGGTACCAGGCGTTCTTGGCCTGGTCGTCGAGCTTGAGTTCCTTCACCAGGTACTTGAGCACGCGCAGGTTGTTCAGCGGGTGGATCTCGCAGGCAATGGATTGCGCCAGCGCGCGCACATGGGCGCGGCCCACCGGGTCGTGCGGCAGCAGCGGCGGCTCGGGGTAGGCTTCGTCCAGGTATTCGATGATGGCCATCGACTGCGAAAAGCGCTCGCCCTCGTCTTCGAGCAGCGGCACCAGCATGTCGGCCGAAATGGCCGAATACGGCCCCGTGCGATGCTCGCCGCGGGCAATGTGCACCGGTATGTATTCGAACTCCAGGCCCTTCAGGTGGAGCGCAATGCGCACCCGGAACGACGAGGAGGACCGGAAGTAGTTGTGCAGCTTCATCATTTCCCAAGCATAGCGCTGCACGGCAACCCCGGCCTGCCTCTGGCACACTGCCGTTTTTCTCCGTTCCGCTCAAAAGGACTGACGCAATGGCTTCCGCCGAGTTTGTTTTCGCCCCGCCCGCGACCGTTTCGATCCCCGTGGTCGGCCAGCCGGCCCGTTTTCCGGTGCACCGCATCTACTGCGTGGGCCGCAACTACGAGGATCACGCCAAGGAAATGGGCTTCACCGGCCGCGAACCGCCCTTCTTCTTCATGAAGCCGGCCGATGCGCTGGTGGTGGTCGATGCGGGCCAGACCGGCACCATGGCCTACCCCACGCTCACCAAGAACCTGCACCACGAGATCGAGCTCGTGGTGGCCATCGGCACCGGCGGCAAGAACATCGCCGCGGCCGATGCGCACAAGCACATCTACGGCTACGCGGTCGGCCTCGACATGACGCGGCGCGACCTGCAGAACGACATGAAGAAGCAGGGCCGCCCCTGGGACATCGGCAAGGGCTTCGAGCAGAGCGCGCCCATCGGCCCCATCGTGCCGGTGGCGCAGGCCGGCGACGCCGAGAACGCCGAGATCTCGCTGCAGGTCAACGGCACCGACCGCCAGCGCAGCACCGTGAGCAAGCTGATCTGGAACGTGGCAGAAACCATCGAGCACCTGTCGGCCGCGTGGGAGCTGCAGCCCGGCGACCTGATCTACAGCGGCACGCCCGAAGGCGTGGCGGCGGTGGTGGCGGGCGACACGCTGGTGGGCGAAGTGGCCGGCCTGCCCAGGCTGACTGTCAAAATCGCCTGAAGAGACGGCGGCCCCGGCCCATGATCCTGCGCGTCCCCATCAAGCACTGCAAGAACTGCGGCACCGCGGTGGTCTACCGCGTTCCCGACGACGGCGACACCAAGGAGCGCGCCGTCTGCCCGGCCTGCCACACCATCCACTACGAGAATCCGCTGAACGTGGTGGGCACCATTCCCGTGCTCGGCGACAAGGTGCTGCTGTGCAAGCGCAACATCGAGCCGCGCTGGGGCAAGTGGACGCTGCCCGCAGGCTTCATGGAACTGGGCGAAACCGCCGCCCAGGGCGCGGCCCGCGAGACCGACGAGGAGGCCGGCGCCCATTACGAGATGCAGGGCCTGTTCGCGGTGATCAGCGTGGTGCGCGTGGGCCAGGTGCACCTGTTCTACCGCGCCCGCCTGCTCGACGCCCGCTTCGACCCCGGCCACGAAACCATCGAGGCCAGGCTTTTCGCCGAAGAAGAAATTCCGTGGGAAGAAATCGCCTTTCGCACCGTGCGCGAGGCGCTGGAACACTTCTTCGAAGACCGGCGGCGCGGCAGCTTCGACCGCGTGCACGAACTCAGCATCGTTTGAAACAAGACATGACCAAGGCGCGCCACGCACCCGCCCTGCTCCGCGGAGTCTTCGCATCCGGCATGGCGCTGGGCCTCGCCCTGGCCTCGGCCGCGCGCGCGGAAACGGTGGGCGATGTGGACACCGCGTTCAAGCTCATCGGCCCCGACCACAAGATCGTGGTCGAGGCCTACGACGACCCCAAGGTGAACGGCGTGACCTGCTACGTCTCGCGCGCCAAGACGGGCGGGCTGGCCGGCGCCTTCGGCGTTGCGGAAGACAAGTCGGAAGCCTCCATTGCCTGCCGCCAGGTCGGGCCGGTCAGCATCACGCAGCCCCTGCCCAAGCGCGAGGAGGTCTACAGTGAGCGGCTGTCGATCCTGTTCAAGCGGCTGCGCGTGGTGCGCATGGTCGACGCCAGGCGCAACACGCTGGTCTATCTCACCTATTCCGACCTTCTGATCGACGGTTCGCCGAAGAACAGCGTGACGGCGGTGGCCATCGACCGCGGCACCCCGATCCCGCTCAAGTAGACCCGGCTCGCCCGGCGACGCCGACCGAAGGAACCCTCAGCAACGAATTCGTTCCAACAGAACCATGCACCTTCAGACCTTTGCCTTCCGTACCGGCGCCGCGCTTCTCGTGGCCTCCGGCCTTGCCGCCTGCACGACCCCGCAACCGCCTGCGCGGCCCGGCGTGACCATTCCGCCGCCCGTCCAGCAGCCCCAGGCCATGTTCATCCGGCCCGCCAGCGGCACCACCATTGCCCGCTACGACGGCGTGCGCAACAAGGGGCTCGACATTGCCGGCAATCCGGGCGACCCCATCGTGGCCTCGGCCGATGGCCGCGTGGTGTACGTGGGCGGCGAGCTGCGAAGCTACGGCAACATGGTCATCATCAAGCACAACGAGACCTTCCTGACCGCGTACGCCCATGCGCAGACCATCCTCGTGAAGGAAAACGCGGTCGTCCGGCAAGGCCAGAAAATCGCCGAAATGGGCAAGAGCGAAGCCGACCGCGTGAAGCTGCATTTCGAAATCCGCAAGAACGGCACCGCCGTCGATCCGGAGCCCTACTTGAACGGGCGCCTGCAGCAGTAGCGGTTGCAGAGGCTGTCGACGGGAGTGCCCCCTACAGAAGGCTCTCCGGCACCAGTGGCGCGAGCAGCTCCAGCTTCCAGCGGGACCAGGCATCTGTCTCGGGTTCCGTGTGGAGGATGGTGTCGGCCCCATCGCCCGAGCCCGGGCTCACCCATTCGATCGCGCCCGTCGGCCCCAACTGCAACTGGTAGGCGCCGTCGAGCCGGATGAACCCGATCAGGCTGGTGAGCTGCTGCGCGATCTGCGGGCTGAAGATGAAGATGCCGATTTCGGTGTTGTGCAGCATCGAGCGTGGGTCGAAATTCATCGAGCCGATGAACACCACGCTGCGGTCGACCACCGCCGACTTCCCGTGCAGCCGGCCGCTGGCCGAACCGTAGATGCCGAAGCGCTGGGTCTCCTCCACACGCTTGGGGCTCAGTTCGTAGAGTTCCACGCCCAGCCGCAGCATCTCCGGCCGGTAGCGCCGGTAGCCGATGTGCACCAGCGATTCGTCCGTGGCGGCCAGCGAATTGGTGACGATGGTGTAGCTCACGCCTCTTTGCCGCGCGATGCGAATCGTCTCCATGCCGCCGCGCCCCGGGATCAGGTAGGGCGTGGTCTGCAGGATCTCCCGCTGGGCGCCGCGCAGGTAGCGCTGCATGTTGTAGAGCACGCTGTCGGTCGACTCGTCGGCCGGCGGTCCGCGCGCCTCGTCGGTGGGGCCCAGCGCCTTGGCGGGCGCATCGGCATAGGCCTCGGCGCGCGCCCAGACGAGCGACAGCACGCCCTCGCCCAGGTCCTTGGCGAGCGCGTTGTTGCCCAGCAGGTCGGTGGAGGCTAGCGGCCCGGGATGCAGCGTGTCCGGCCCCGCGGTCCATTGCTCGAAGCGTTCGCGCAGCTGCTGAGGCGTGGCCGCGCCATTGGAGACCAGCGACTCGATCGGATAGACATAGTTGCTGTTCCAGTACATGTCGAACAGCGACGAGAGCCGCGGCACAACGGTGCCGGCCACCAGCGTGTCGATGTCGATGAAGTTGGAGCCGCCATCGCGCAGGAAGTATTCGTTGGCGATGTTGCGCCCGCCCATGACCGCCATCGTGTTGTCCACCACGAACAGCTTGTTATGCATGCGGCGGTGCACGCGGTCGAAGTCCAGCAGCGAGGCTGCCCAGCGCGTGCTCAGGAAATCGCGGCCGGCCGGAAACGGATTGAAGAACCGCACCTCCACATTCGGATGCGCCGCGAAGGCCGCGAACAGCGGATCGGCGCCCGCGGTGTAGAGGTCGTCCACCAGCAGGCGCACGCGAACGCCGCGCTCGGCCGCATCGCGCAGCGTGCGCAGCAGGTAGCGGCCGGTTTCGTCGTTCTGCACCAGGTAGTACTGGACATCGATGGAGCGCTGGGCCCGGCGCGCGAGCTCGACGCGCGCATGCAGCGAATACTGCGGCATCGGCAGCAGCCGGAAACCGCTCAGCCCCTGCCCCGGCGGAGAAGCCGCCGCCACCAGCCGCCCCAGCAGGGTGTCGGCGCCGTCGGCGATGGCCACCGAGGGCTTGCGCTCCACCCCCACCGGCAGCCCCGCGCAGCCGCCGATGAAAAGCAGCAAGGCCAGGCCAAGCAGCAGCAGCCATGGCGTCCGTTCCAGGCGGGAGCCGGGTCCGGTCGGCATGAGGGGATTGCGTGGGTTGGGAGAGTCTTCGGCCATCGGTTCGATGCGATGCGCAACGTGCGCAGGGTGGCCGGTTTCTACCATGGCCCGGGCGCGTCAAGGCAACGCGGCCATCGGGCCATCTTCGCCGCGAAGATCGGTTTCAGGCAGGACTCGCCGAGACGGCCCGCGTCATGGTGCCGACCGCCCTGGCGCCCAGCGTCATTTCCGTCATCCAGGAGACGAGCAGTTGTCCATAGGCCTGGCGGTGCGTCTGCTTCGACAGGGCGTGGTCGGCACCGGAGATGACCCGGTAGGTCGCCGAGCGCACGCGCTTGAACGCACCCAGGTAGTTCTCGATGACGGGGTGCGGCACGATCTGGTCGTGCTCCGATTCCACGATCAGCACGTCGCCCACGAAGGCCTCGCAGGCCGCGAGCGCCCGGTTGTCGCGCGGACCGACCAGCGTGCGGCGGTAGGCCACGAGATCGGGCCTGCTCAATTGGCCCTTTGGCGCGAGCCACTCGCGGTCTCGGTAGAGCGCCGGGGCGCGCAGCGCGAGCCAGCGCACCGGCCGCATGGCGCTGACCATGGCCGCCAGGTAGCCGCCGTAGCTGCTGCCGACGATCGCAATCGCCTTCGGGTCGACGGTCGGGTGGCTGATGAGGGTGTCGTAGGCCGCGAGCACGTCGCGCAGGTTGTCCTCGCGCGTGACCTCCTGGCGCAGCGAGGCATGGCGCGCATGGCCCCGGAGGTCGAAGGTGAGGCAGACGCAGCCGAGCGCGGCAATCTCGTGCGCACGCGCGATGTACTGCTCCTGGCTGCCATCCCAGCCGTGGACCAGGAGAACGCCGGGCACCATCGTGGAGGCGGCGACCAGCGTTCCGGCAATGTGCTGGCCGTCGACGGAAATGTCTATGAAGTTATGTCGTGTCGCTGTCATAGGGCTGGAACAATGCGTATTTGGCGAGGGGGCCTATCCGTGAGTCGACGCCGCGGTAGTGCACCGTTGCATCGGCCGGGATCGGCACCTCTGCACCATACGCCTCGAAGCAGGAGATGCGCACGCGGTCGAGCGCCGGGTCGCGCCAGAAGCATTCGAGCGCGACCATTTCGGCCCCGGTGGCACCGCCGACGCGCCACGACTGCTCGAGCACGCCCGAGCGCCGCGCGCCGTCCGCGCCCAGGCCCTGCGCCACGTCGTAGTTCACGCGGGACGCAAAGAAGCCGGGGTAGCACTCGATCACCGCATGGTGATAGCGCCGTGCCTGGTCGATGGCCAGGCAAAGCGCCGGAGGCGGGCTGGTCATGGCCAGCAGCGCGTCGAAATTGCCGCGCACCAGCGTCAGGTCGGAGCCGCCATAGACGCTCTGGCCGGCGTTGTCGCGCGTCATCCGCTGGCGGCCGTAATAGCTCACGATCATGTGGTCGACCAGCACCTGCCCGACGCTGTAGGTTTCCGGGCCGGCGAGGTTCTCTTCCACCACCACGCCGTGGAGCGCGATCTCGCTTTCGTCCATGGCCGCGAGGCAGCGGTCCAGCGCCTCGGCATCGGCGGCCACGGTCTGGCCCCGCCCGCCGGTGGCGCATACCGGCTTGATGCGCACCGGGCCGCTTTCCAGCAGGCGGCGCCCGGCCCATCGCGCGTCCTCGAGCGAGAACGCGGAAAAGCCGTCGAGCACCGCATCCGACACGGCGGCGGAAAAGGCCGGCTCCCATCCCTCGGGGCAGAGGGCCGCCCTGCCCACCAGCGGGTGCGTGATGGCCTTGGTGGCGACGAACGGGTATGGAACCACGCCGCCGAACAGGTCGTGCAGCGTCGAGATGCCGAGCGAGCGCGCAAGCTGCGTGCTGGCGATGGTGTCGCTCGGCACGAAGTACAGCGGCGTGTTCTCGTGCGCGCGCGAGGCGTCGTATTCGCCCGCAAAGCGGAACTGCTTCAGCGCCGCGAGCCGCTGCGCGAAATTGCTGCGCGTGGCCCGTTCGTGATCGCTGCAGTAGGCCTGCGGGTCCGCGCTCCAGACCACGACGCTGCCGCCGGTGCTCTTGAGGACCGTGTCCACGAGGGCAACTCCCGAGCCGAAAGAAGTGTCCATGGGATGTGCCCCGCTGTCAGCGGTGCGCCTCCGGGCCGATGCCCGAGGAAGCGCTGAGGGCGATGACGAAGCGCCGGATAAAAGCGGAAGTGTTCATCGGAAGAGCTCCTTGCGAACGGTTGGCTGACTCCACGGTTGGCTGGGTGCACGGCGGCGATCCGTGCATGTCGATGAGGCCGGCTCCTACAGAAGGCCTTTCTGCACGGGCCTAGCTTTCCAATTCTTCTTTTCTTCTTCGCAGCAGCCGCCGTCCTCGCGCCGATGGTCGGGCAGCTTTCGGCCCGCCGGGGCGGGATAACGCGCGTCGTTGTGAAAGAGGCATCCTACGCGCCGAGCGCCAAACCATCCATCCCCCCGCAAGCGCATACTCTGTTGCGTCACAACCAAGGACGAACATGCCCGCTCCTTCTACCTGGGAGTCCCGCGCGCTCGCCAAGCTGTCGTGGGAGGCAGCCTGGGAACGGCTGGGCAATGCGCTGCAGCCGCCGGCCGGCTACCCGCCGGCAACGCCGGAGCAGCTGGTGGAATGCTTCCACGTCGCGCAAGCACGGCTCGACGAGCTGCGTGCAGCGTACGGCGTACCGGAAGACCGGTGAGCGTTTCATGGCGGCCTCCCGCTCGCAGCCTCCCACTCTCGCACCCGCTCCCGCTGCCGGCCACACGGCCCTGCTGATCATCGACATGATCAGCTGCTGGGACTTTCCCGATGCGGACAAGCTGTTGCCCGGCGCGCACGCCATTGCGGGGCGCATTGCGGCGCTGAAGGCGCGCTGCACACGTGCGGGCGTGCCCGCGATCTACGTCAACGACAACCGGGGACGCTGGCGCTCGGACTTTCCCAAGCTGGTGGAACTGTCGCTGGCCGCGGGAGGCGCCGGCGCCGAGATCACCTCGGCGCTTTTGCCCGAAGAGACGGACTACTTCGTGCTCAAGCCCAAGCAATCCGCATTCTTCGCGACGCCGCTCGAGCTGCTGCTCGCTTACCTCAAGGCGAAGCGGCTGATCGTGACCGGCGTGGCCAGCGACCAGTGCATCTGGGCCACCGTGGCCGACGCAGGAATGCGCGACCTGCAGGCCGTTGTTCCCCGCGACTGCGTCGCCGCGCAGACGAGCGTACGCAACCAGCGCTTCCTGCGCCAGGCGGAGGAAGCGCTGCGGGTCTCCACCACGCCCGGCTCGCGCATCCGCCTGCCCGCAAAGCGCTGACCTCAAGCCTGGGAGGAACCTCCACCGGCGGCTCCGCTCGCCGCGGACTGCCCCGAACGGTCCGGCTCGGCCGGCTGGGAAATGCTGCTCAGCGTGTCGCCCGCCTTGCCGATGTCGCCCTTCGCCGCCGTGTCGCCCAGCGACAGCATGCCCACCAGCCGGCGGTCGCGGTCCACCACCGGCATGCGCCGTACCTGGTAGCCGGCCATCTCGTCCAGCACAGTCTCGACGTCGTCGCTCTCGCTGCACCACTTGACGTCCGTGGTCATCACCTCGGACAGCGAAGTGTTCAGCGGCCGCGTCTGCGCCACCACGCGAAGCACGATGTCGCGGTCGGTCACCATGCCCAAAAGCCGCTGGCCGTCGCACACGGGAATGGCGCCGATGTCCAGCTCGTCCATGGCCTGGGCCGCCAGCGCCACCGTGTCGGACGGCGACAGGGTTCGCACGCCGCGGGTCATCAGTTCGGATACGCGTGTCATTGCATGCTTCCTTGGTTCAGCCGCTGCGTCGCTCGGCGTTGCGCTTGCGGGTGGCGGCGCCCTTCTTGGCCGATGCCGAGCGTTCGGCGGCCGTCCGGGACGCTGCCGCCGCTCCGCCCTTGTGGCCACCGGTGCGCGAGGGCGCATGGTTCTCGGCCTTGCCGCGGCCACTGCCGCTCTTCTTGCCGCCGCCGGTCTCCGCGTTGACGGTGGCCCAGGCGCGCTTTTCGGCTTCGCCCTTGCCCACGCCGCGATGCTCGTAGCCTTCCTCGATGTGCTCGGCCTTGCGTTTCTGCTTGTCCGTATAGGACGATTTGTCACCTCTGGGCATTGCTTTCTCCTGAAGGGTGAAGAGGCTTTTCATCCTGCGCGTTTCATCCTCTCCGCAGGTCGGAAGACACAGGACTTGTGCGTGGGAGCAGTCTGTCGGCCGAGCGGGGCGAGTGTGGGATTGCGCCGACGGTGCCTGCGGCCGATTGCACGACACGCGCAAGCGCGGAGCGCGCGGAACATCGTGCAGCAGGTGGCCGCCCTCGCCGCCGAAGGGCACATATGAACCTGTCCGACTTGTTCTTCCCCGACCAGCCGCTGCTGGAGATGGTGATCCGCGGCAGCGCGATCTACTGGTTCCTGCTGGTCATCTTCCGGTTCGTGCTCCGGCGCGACATCGGCTCGATGAGCATGGCCGACCTGCTGTTCATCGTGCTCGTGGCCGACGCATCGAGCAGCGCGATGCAGGGCGAATACAAATCCATCACCAACGGCGTGGCCCTGCTGGGCACGCTGATCAGCTGGAACTACCTGCTCGACCTGCTCGCCTACCGCTACGACATGGTGGCCCGGCTTCTGGAGCCGCCGCCCGAGCCGTTGGTGCGGCACGGCAGGCTCGTGACGCGCACGCTCAGGAAAGAACGCATCACCGTCGACGAGCTGATGGGAAAGCTGCGCGAAGAAGGCGTCGACGACCTCGGCGTGGTCCGCATCGCCCGGCTCGAGAGCGACGGCAAGGTCAGTGTCATCCGCAACGAATAGACGAACGCCGGCAGCAACCGGCAATCAATGCAATTGGAGCCCCGATGAAGAAGACAGTCAGCGATTTCGTGGTCCAGCGCCTGCACGACTGGGGCGTGCGGCGCGTCTATGGCTACCCCGGCGACGGCATCAACGGCCTCATGGGCGCGCTCGACAGGGCCGACGGGGCCATCGAGTTCATACAAAGCCGGCATGAGGAGCTTGCCGCCTTCATGGCTTGCGCGCATGCCAAGTTCTCCGGCGAAGTGGGCGTCTGCCTGGCCACTTCGGGGCCGGGCGCGATCCATCTGCTCAACGGCCTCTACGACGCGAAGCTCGACCACCAGCCGGTGGTTGCGATCGTCGGCCAGCAGCAGCGCAGCGCACTCGGCGGCGACTACCAGCAAGAGGTGGATCTGGTCTCGCTGTTCAAGGACGTGGCACACGAGTTCGTGCAGATGGCCACCAGCGCGGAGCAGGTTCGCCACCTGATCGACCGCGCGATGCGCATCGCGCGCGACCGCCGCGCCGTCACCTGCGTGATCTTTCCCAACGACGTGCAGGAGCTGCCCGCGGTGCCGGTGCCGCCGCGCGAACACGGTACGGTGCACAGCGGCATCGGCAGCACGGCCAGCGCGGTGGTGCCGAACGCGGCAGCGCTGGGGCAGGCGGCGGACATCCTCAACGCGGGCGGCAAGGTGGCCATCCTGGCGGGCGCGGGCGCCTTGCACGCCACGGACGAGTTGATTCACGTGGCCGAGCGCCTTGGCGCGGGCATTGCCAAGGCCCTGCTCGGCAAGGCGGCGGTACCCGACGATCTGCCTTTTGTGACCGGCGCCATCGGCGTGCTCGGCACGCGGCCCAGCTCGCGCATGATGGAAGACTGCGACACCCTGCTGATGGTGGGCTCGTCGTTCCCGTACGCCGAATTCCTGCCGCCCGAGGGGCAGGCCCGCTGCGTCCAGATCGACACCGACGCCCGCGCCATCGGGCTGCGCTACCCCACGGAGCTGGGCCTCGTCGGCGACAGCCGCGCCACGCTCGCTGCCCTGCTCCCCTTGCTCGACAGCAAGGAACACGGCCCGTGGCGCCGCGGCATCGAGGCCGACGTGGAGCGGTGGTGGCGCGTGCTCGAGGCCCGCGCCCGCGTGGAAGCATCGCCGATCAATCCGCAGCGCGTGTTCTGGGAACTGTCTGCGCGCCTGCCCGAAGAGACGGTGCTCACCTGCGACAGCGGCACGGCCGCCAACTGGTTTGCGCGCGACGTCAAGCTGCGCCGCGGCATGAAGGCGAGCCTGTCCGGCGGCCTGGCCACCATGGGCCCCGCCATTCCCTATGCGATTGCGGCCAAGCTGGTCCATCCCGACCGGCCCGTGGTCGCGATGCTCGGCGACGGTGCCATGCAGATGAACGGCCTGAACGCGCTCATCACCCTGGCGCGCATGTGGCGCGACTGGGCCGATCCGCGCCTCGTGGTCATGGTGCTCAACAACCGCGACCTCAACCTCGTGAGCTGGGAGCAGCGCGTGCTCGGCGGCGATCCGAAATTCAATGCTTCGCAGGAGCTGCCCGACTTTCCCTATGCGCGCTTCGCGGAAATGCTCGGCCTTGGGGCCCTGCGCATCGACACGCCGGAAGCCATCGGCCCGGCATGGGAGGCCGCCTTTGCGGCCGACCGCCCGATGCTGCTGGAAATGGTCACCGATTCCGCCGTGCCGCCGCTGCCGCCTGACGTCTCGCTGGCGCAGGCCAAGGCGTATCTTTCGGCTCTCTGGCAGGGCGACCCCGAGGCGATGCGCACCCTCAAGGCCATCGTGCGGGAATACTGGGCCAGCGCGACCGCTTGAGTCTTCTTTTTTCTGCTGCTACGCTACTGCCCGGTCTTGATGCCCGCCCGGGCCTTCGATTCTTCCTCGCTGGCGCGAGACAGGCATGCGGCCTTGTCGTCCGCTTGCCGATCGTTGCACTTCTCCCTGGCGACCTCGTAGTTCACCGCCACCCTCGTTTCGGCGAGCCTGCGGGCATTGGCGTCGCTGGGGCGGCGCTGCTGGTCGAGTTCAGCCAGCGCGATCTTCTCGCGGCCCCGGGCCTCCTTGATGCAAACCGCCTTGGCGGCATCGACCTGCAACTCGCACTGGCCCAGCGCGACCTTCAGATTGGCGCCGATCCGTTCCTTGGCGGCGCCGTATTCGACGATGGTCGGATCGATCTCGGCCGGAAGCGGCGGCGAGGTTTGCGCACCCGCCGGAACCATGCCCGCCCACAGCAGCGCGATGGCGAACAACGCGTGAAGCTTTTTTTGCATGGCGATCTCCTGTACGTTCGCGTTCAGGCAGTGTGCGCGCCGCGTCTGCCGCGCCGGTAGGACGTGCGCCCACACCGGCCGGGGGCGCCGCCGACGCGTTGCTTCCCCCATGTCGCGCCCATCGCAAGCGTCAGCATGTGCTTACGGCCGCTCCGCAGGGCGTCCTACCGATGCGGCGGCGCCGACTTCTATATTCAGTCGGACGCCGGATCTTCCCCCTGCAAGAAAAACCACCGGCGTCAAGGAGCCCAACCATGAAGAAACTGCTATTGATGTGCGCCGCGGCCTCCTGCCTGGCCGTTGTTCAGGTGCATGCGCAAGTGAACCCGCCCCCGGCGGCGGCGGTCGATCCGGCCGTGGCCGAGTTCAAGGCCGCGCGCGACAAGATTTCGGCCGACTACAAGGCCGACAAGGCGGCCTGCGATGCCATGAAGGACAACGCCAAGGACGTCTGCATGGAAGAAGCCAAGGGCAAGGAAAAGATTGCCAAGGCCGAACTCGACCAGAAGCAGAAGCCCAGCGACAGCAATGCCCGCAAGGTCGCCGAAGCCAAGGTGGAAGTCGCCTACAGCATCGCCAAGGAAAAGTGCGACGACCAGAAGGGCGATGCCAAGAATGCCTGCGTGAAGGAAGCCAAGGCCCAGGAGGCCAAGGGCAAGGCCGACATCAAGGCAATGAAGAAGTAATGACGGGCAGCACCCGGCGCCCCAAACACGAAGCGGTGAAGTCCTTGCAGACGCTCGCCATTTCCGAAGCCCTGCGCGCCCATCTGTCGGCCGACAACCTCCTGGCCATCAATTCGCATGGCCAGGAGGTTCTTCACGGCCTCGACTTCGCGGAATCTCAGCTTCTGGTGGAATGCAGCGAGCAACCGCCCGCGGATGCATCCATGCAGGAGCAATGCGCCAGGCTCGTCATCAAGCACGAGCGGGCCCGGTTGCGCATCGCCACGGTCGACGACGAACGCACCGCGGCCAAATACTAGGAAGCCTCCTAGAGCCGCACCCGTTCAGCGCAGCGTCACAAGGTACGCGGCAATGTCGCGCGCGTCCTGCTCGGTCACGCCCATCTCCGGCATCGCCGTGAGCGGATCGACCTCGTGCGTACGGCGCAGCCAGCGCACCATGTTGTCCGGTGTATTGGCGAGCTTTCCCGCGATCAGCGAGCGGCCTCCGATGCCCGTGAGCGGAGGCCCGACGTTCGGGGACGAGCTGGTAATGCCGGGGATCGTGTGGCACGCGTTGCAGGCGTACTGGTGCAGCGCGCGCATGCCGCGCCGGACGTCGCCCGCCTGGAGCGGCGCCGCGTTGGCTTGCGGCGCGGTTGCCGGCCCGCATGAGGGCCCTGCCGGCGCGCCCTGCGCACCCGTCGGCTCCACGCGCGTCGCTTCGGCATATTGCTGCGGCGTGAGGTCGGGCAGGCGCGCCAGGAAGGCCACCACGGACCACAGGTCGTCCTCGGACAACCTGAACTCCCACGCCGGCATGCCGCTCATCCGGATGCCGTGCCTGGTCACCCAATACAGTTCGCGCGGCTTCCAGTGGTGCC
The DNA here is from genome assembly GCF_018614875.1 of Variovorax paradoxus. GTDB lineage: Bacteria > Pseudomonadota > Gammaproteobacteria > Burkholderiales > Burkholderiaceae_C > Variovorax > Variovorax paradoxus_I. The sequence continues at coordinate 493,252 of NZ_JAGGNW010000011.1, forward strand.
GCGCGTCCACCAACGGCCCCGGCAGGGGCTGCATGCTCTTTCCGATGTCGCCCTGGGCCACGCCCGGCGCGCCATGGCACTGCACGCACTTGTCCCGAAAACAGGCCGCCCCGCGCATCACCAGCCGTTCGTCGTCCAGCCGCGGCGGCTCGATGTTGCGGGCGCGCATCCTGACCGACTGGTGCATGGCGGTTTCCAGCAGCGAATAGACCGGCTGGAAATGCTGCTCCGTGGCCGCCACGTTGTAGAGGCCGCCATACACCACCAGCGCGCCCGCCGCCGCGCCCGCGACCGCCAGCGCAGCAATGGTGAGTAGAACGGTCTTGGGTGCACCCATCGGCAGCATTCAATTGGCGGCATTGTCCGACGCGCACCGGCGCCGCCGTGTCGGCGCAAGCCGCATTCCAATCCGCAGAATCGCGGCATGGTGGCCGCCCCGTCATGTCGCGCTGTGTGCCCGCTCGCCCTGCTGTTGCTGGCGGTGCTCGCGGGCGGATGCGCACCCGGGGACGACGGCCTCGCCTCCGATCGGGCGCCCCCCGCACAGCGTGAACGCGGAAGGCTGCTGCTGGCCCAGTACCAATGCGGAAGCTGCCACGTCATTCCTCACGTGCAGGCGGCGCGCGGCCGCACGGGTCCGACGCTCGCCGCCTTCGGCCGCCGCAGCTACATCGCCGGCCAGGTGCCGAACGGTCCCGACCCACTCGTGCGCTGGATCGTGGCGCCGGCCGCGGTGGTGCCGGGCACTACGATGCCGGCGATGGGCGTCTCGCCCCAAGATGCGCGCGACATGGCGGCCTACCTGCTCGCGCTCGAACGATGAACGCAGCGAGCGAGGGCCTGCCCCAATCCGCCCTGCGGGCCGCCGGCCCCGTCGCGCAGACGCTGCTCGAAGTGAGCGGCGTGCTGGTGGTGGGCGGTGCGCTGATCTTCGCCGGGGTCATGCTGCTGCTCGCGCTCGCCATTCGCCGCCGGGGTGGCGGCAAGGTGAACACGCGCTGGTGGGTGCTCGGCGGCGGCCTTGCCTTTCCGGTGGTGGTGCTTTCGGCGCTCTTTGCCTACAGCGAATTCCATCGCCCGGCGTGGCGGCCGATTCCACCGCCCGATGCGCTGATCGTCGGCGTCACGGGCCACATGTGGTGGTGGGAGGTGCGCTACCGCGACCCCGCCACCGGCGCCGAAGTGGTCACGGCGAACGAGATCCGCATCCCGGTCGGGCGCCCCGTCTACTTCGGCCTTGGCAGCGCCGACGTGATCCACAGCTTCTGGGTGCCCTCGCTCGGCGGCAAGATGGACATGCTGCCCGGCCGCGTGCAGCACCTGCAATTGCAGGCCGACCGGCCCGGCACCTGGCGCGGGCAGTGCGCGGAATACTGCGGCGAACAGCATGCGCGCATGGCGCTGCATGTGGTGGCGCAGGAGCCCGCGGCTTTCGACGCGTGGCTCGCGGCGCAGGCGAGGCCTGCAATCACGCCGGCGACCGCGCCGCCGAACGACGAGGTCGAGCGCGGCCGCGAGGCGTTCCTGGCGCAGCGCTGCAACGCCTGCCACACGGTGCGCGGCGTGAGCGAGGAAAGCCGCCTCGGGCCCGATCTCACCCACGTGGGCAGCCGGCTGCACCTGGGCGCCGGCACCGTGGCGAACGAGCCCGCGCAGCTCGCCGCCTGGGTCGCCCACACGCAGCAGCTGAAACCGGGCGCCCGCATGCCCTCCTCCGGCGCACGCATCGGCGAGGCCGACCTGCAATCCATCGCGGCCTGGCTCGCGCAACTCAAATGACGCAAGTTCTCGAAGAAGACCGTTCCAACCCGCCGCCGCGCCCCGCGGGCGAGCGCGAGGCGCTCGAGCGTGCATGGCACCCGCCCACCGGCTGGCGGCAGCTCTCGGCAGTGAACAACACGCGCATCGGCGTGTTCTACATCGCCACAGCCATGCTCTTCTTCGTGCTGGCCGGCATCCTGGCGCTGCTGATGCGCACGCAGTTGGCGGTGCCCGACAACCACCTGATCGACGCCGGCACCTACAACCAGCTCTTCACGATGCACGGCACCGTGATGATGTTCCTGTTCGCGGTGCCCATCGTCGAAGCGGTGGCCATCTACCTGCTGCCGGCCATGCTCGGCGCGCGCGACCTGCCCTTTCCGCTGCTCTCGGCCTACGCGTTCTGGGCCTATGCCATTGGCGGCATTGCCTTCTTCTGCACGCTGTTCTTCGGCGAATCACCCGATGGCGGGTGGTTCATGTATCCGCCGCTCACGGGCAAGGAGTTCTCGCCAGGGCGCGGCGCCGACTGGTGGCTGCTGGGCATCGGGTTCATCGAGATCTCGGCCATCGCGGGCGCCATCGAGCTGATCGTCGGCATCCTGTTCACGCGCGCGCCCGGCATGACGCTGATGCGCATGCCGATCTTCGCCTGGGCCATGCTGGTCACCGCGCTGATGATCGTCTTCGCATTCCCGGCCGTGATCGCGGCGACCATGCTGCTGGAGCTGGAGCGCGCGTTCGACTGGCCCTTCTTCATTCCCGCGCGCGGCGGCGATCCGCTGCTGTGGCAGCACCTGTTCTGGTTCTTCGGCCACCCCGAGGTCTACATCATCTTCCTGCCCGCGGCCGGCATGGTCTCGATGATGGTGGCCACGCTGGCGGGCACGCCGCTGGTGGGCCACCGCGCGGTGGTGCTGGCGCTGATCGGCGTGGGTGTGGTGAGCTTCGCGCTGTGGGTTCACCACATGTTCACCGCCGGCCTCGGCGAACTTTCCTTGCTGGTGGTGTCCGCCGCGAGCTTCATCGTGGCCATACCGAGCGGCGTGCAGGTGTTCGCGTGGATCGCCACCTTCTGGCGCGGGCGCGTCGCGCTCAATGCGCCGACGCTGTTCCTGCTGGGATTCCACTTCATCTTCGTGCTGGGCGGGCTCACGGGCGTGATGGTGGCGGTGCTGCCCTTCGACTGGCAGGCGCACGACAGCTACTTCATCGTCGCGCACCTGCACTACGTGCTCATCGGCGGCATGGTGTTTCCGGTGTTCGCGGGCTTCTACTACTGGGCGCCGGTCTTCAACGGCCATCGGCTTTCCGAGCGCTGGGGCCGCTGGGTGTTCGGGCTCATGTTCGGCGGCTTCAATCTTGCGTTCTTCCCGATGCACATCGCGGGCATGCTCGGCATGCCGCGGCGTGTGTACACCTATGGCGGCGACCTGGGCTGGAACTCGCTCAACATGCTGTCGACCCTGGGCGCCTACACGCTGGCGGCCGGCGTGCTGCTCTTCATTGCCGATGCGGCGCGCACGCTGCGCCGGCCCCCGCAGGACCACGGCAACCCCTGGCGCGCGGGCACGCTCGAATGGCTGCCGCTGCGCGAATACGCCGTGCGCAGCATTCCGCAGGTGGATTCGCGCCATCCGCTGTGGCGGCAACCCGCGCTGCCGCAAGAGGTCGAGGCTGGGCAGCACTGGCTGCCGGGCACCGTGTTCGGCGGCCGCGAAACGCTGGTGACCAGCCCGCGCGATGCACGGCCGATGCATCTGCTGCGCCTGCCGACCGACAGCTGGTGGCCGCTGGCGGCGGCGGCGGGCACGGCAGGCTTTTTCCTGCTTCTCACGGTGTCCTGGACGCTGCCGGCGTTCGCCTGCGGCGTGCTCGCGGTGGCGTGCATCCTGCGCTGGCTGTGGGATTCCGACGCTCCGCCGCCGGTTGCGGCAGTCGATGTCGGCCGGGGCGTGCGGCTGCCGGTCGGCGCGCATGGCTCGGCATCGCACTCGTGGTGGGCCATGGTCGTGCTGATTGCGGTGGACATGACGATCTTCGTGTCGCTGCTCTACACCCACGTGCACCTGTCGATGGCCAGCGACGTGTGCCCGCCGGCCGGCGCGGCGCTGCCGGCCATGCGCTGGCCGCTGGGCGCGGCGCTGCTGCTCGCCGCCGGCTCTCTTGCCATGGCGGCGGCCACGCGCATGCTGCGCACGGCGAATGTACGCGGCCAGCGCCTGCTGCGCATGCTCGCGGGCCTGGCCATGGCCTGCGCAGCCGGCGCGGCCGCGCTCGACATCGGCGGCCATCTGCTCGCCGGGCTCGACCCGCGCGCGCAAGGCTGGAGCGCATCGGTCGGCATGCTGCTGGGCTACCAGGCCTTCCACATCGCCGTGCTGATGCTGATGGGCGGCTATGTGCTGGTGCGCTCCTGGACGGGCCGGCTGCAGCCCGCGGCCCGCGCGACCATCGACAACACCGGGCTGATGTGGCATTGCGTGACGGCGCAAGGGATCATCGGGGCGCTCGCGGTGCAAGGGCTGCCGCGGCTGCTAGGCTAGCAGCCGCTACACCGCAGGCGCCTGGGCGCCGATCATCCAGCAGGCGGCGGTGAAGCGAACTTCGCTGCCGTGCACATAGGGTTCGAACGCTGCGCGCACGGTCTCGGTGACCTGTGCGCGCGTTCGCTCGTCCGCGTCCTGAAGAATCAGGCCGACCGGGCCCAGCCGGGTGAGATAGCCATGCAGCGCCTTCTCGGGCAGGGTGCACGCGACATCGATCGGCCGGATGTCGATCTCGGCCCAGCCGCTCTCCTCCAGGATCGACAACACCCGAGTCCGGTCCGCGAAGGAGAACTGTCCCGGCGCGCCTGGCTGGCGGGCCGGCAGGTTCGGCAGCAGCGGTGCGGCGGCGCGCTCGGCCGTGGTCATGAACGGATTTTCCGCGGCGCTGCGCCACGCGATCACCCGGAGCACCGCGCCTTCTCTCGCCGCATGCCGCAGGTTTGCGAAGGCCTGAACCGGGCTGTCGAAGAACATCACGCCGAAGCGCGAAATGATCATGTCGAAGCTTGCGGGTTCGAAGGCATGGCGCTGTGCGTCGGCCCGGATGAAGCTGGCCGGCGTGCCTTCCTGTTGGGCGCGCGCCCGGGCGACGGCGATCATCGGCCCCGACACGTCTGCGCCGACGCACTGGCCTTGCGCACCCAGCAGCCGCGCCACGGCCAGCGTGGTCGCGCCCGTGCCGCAACCGACGTCGAGCACGCGGCGCGCGGCCCCGGCGCGCACCACGTCGACGAGCCGGTCTTCGAAGGGCTTGAACAGCTGGTCGAGCGACTCCTGCGCATCAACCCAGGCGCGGCCGGCGCCGCCGTTCCAGAGCGTCGTCTGCTCGTTGTCTTTCTGCTGCGTGATGTCCATGAGCGGTTTTCCTTGGCTTGCCTGAAGAGGCGGAAGCTAGACTGTGCAACTTCAAGTCGACTTGAGGTCAAGAGGTGGCGACACATCATCTGGACATCGCCCAAGTGGCGCAGCAATCCGGCATCCCCGCATCGACGCTGCGGTTCTATGAGGAAAAGGGCCTGATCGCCTCGACCGGCCGGCGCGGCCTGCGCCGCCTGTTCGATGCCGGCGTGCTGGAACGGCTGGCGCTCATCGCTGTGGGACGCGCCGCCGGCTTCTCGCTCGACGAGATCGCGCGCATGTTCGCGCCCGAGGGCGGGCCGCGCATCGACCGGCGGATGCTCGCGGCCAAGGCGGAAGAACTCGACAGGACGATTCGCAAACTGAGCGCCATGCGCGACGGCCTGCGTCACGCCGCGGCCTGCCCCGCACCCAGCCACATGGAATGCCCGACGTTCCGGCGCATCGTGCGGGCCGCGGCATCCGGAGCCATCGGGACGCGAGGGAAGAAAGCGCCGCGGCTGTCCAACTAGGCAGCGTTCCATGGCGCCCGGGTGCCAGACAGCCTCCTACAACACGACGATCTTTCGACCGATGCGGCGGGAATTTTCTGGATCGAAAGTAGCAGTTCTGGGCATCGCAATCAACGCCGTCATCCCCCAGAAATGCCGGCCGGAGACTTCCACCATGGCAAGCGCCAATTCAGTTATTTCGTCAGAGCGTGTCGAGGGGACATCCGTCTACAACGTCTCGGGAGACAAGCTTGGTTCCATCGACGATCTCATGATCGACAAGATCTCGGGCCAGGTCCGTTATGCCGTGTTGGAGTTCGGCGGCTTCCTGGGCATGGGCACAGACCGCTATCCGATCCCATGGACCATGCTGAAGTACGACACTTCGCAGGATGGCTATGTGGTGCCGCTGGACAAGGCGCAGATCGAGGGTGCGCCGAAGTATGCGAGCGATCGGGTGCCTGAGTACGACGATGTGTACAGCGGGACGGTGGACAAGTACTACGGGTTCTAGGAGCGAGCATGGGGCCGCGGTCTTTGTAAAAGGCCGCGGCCGCTGGCCAGCTCAGGTGCTCAGCACTTGAACGCAGCCCAGGGCATGCGGCAGAACGCGTCTTCCAGCGAAATGGCGCGGCCCTCGGCAGCCAGCGATTCCCCGGTGAGCACATTCACCAGCCCCGCGCCTTCGAGACCCTCTGGCAACAGCACCCTCGTACCCCGCCACGCGGCCGCGTCGGGAAGCATCGGCCCACCATCCTCGCCACTGCGTGCAATCCCGGCAAACAGCCGCCCCGCCATCACCACCAGCGTCCGCCCTTCATGCCTTCGCGCGAAGGCCACCACATGCCGTGCCAGCGGCCCTTCGACCGCCAGCCCTTCATACCCGCCTTCGCGAAAAAGCTCCGCATGCTCGCGCCGCATCGACAGCAGCCGCCAGATGAACCAGAGCTTCGCGCGGCCGTCGTGCGGCGCCTCGGCGAGCGCCTGCACTCGCGCGGCAAGGTCGGGCTCGCCAGCCATCGCGTGGAGCTGGCCGAGCCGCTGGCTGCGCAGCCCATATTCCACCGGCCGCCGGTTGTCGGGGTCGACCAGGCTCAGGTCGATAAGCTCGCTGCCCTGGTAGAGATCGGGCACGCCGGGAGAGCCGTACTTCAGCAGCGTGAGCGTCAGGCCGTTCCACGCACCGAACCACGACAGGCGATCGGCCAGGCGCTGGATGTCCGCGAGGCAGCCGTCCTTCGACCGGTCCGAGAGCATCCGCCGCACCAGGTCTTCGAGCGCTGCTTCGTACTGCGCATCGGGCTGGGTCCAGCGCGTGTGGAGCTTGGCTTCGCGCGCGGCCTTCTGCATGTACTGCCACACGCGCGCGGCGTAGGCCGGCACGTCGGCTGCGCCGAGCCCGCCGAAGGGCAAGGTGCCGAGCAGGGTCTGGTAAAGCAGGTACTCGTCGGCGCGTGAAGGTGCCGCAACCGCCTGCCGGCCGCCGCGGCAGAGCGCGTGCCAGCGCGCCAGCGAATCCCGCCACTCGCCAGGTATTTCGGAGAGCACGTCGATGCGGTTGCGCACATCTTCCGATCGCTTGTTGTCGTGCGTCGAGGTTGCGAGCATGGTGTGCGGCCAGTGCAGTGCGCGGTCGGCGCTGAGCAGGTGAAACTCGGCCACGTCGAACCCGAAATGGTCGGGCTCGCCGCCCACCTCGTTGAGCGAGCTGAGCGGAAAGTAGCGATAGAACGAAGTGTCCTCCACGCCCTTGGCCGCGACCGGCGCGCTGAACTGCTGGAAGCGCATCGCGAACCGGCGCACGCGCTCGGCCAGGGCCGGTGGCGCATGTGCGGCAGCAGTCTCGCCGCGCAATGAGCGTCGCACGAAGGCGAACACGGAGCGGTCCGCATCGCGGCTCTGGCACTCGGCGGCTTCGGTGGCGGCGTCGATGAAATGCGTGTCCTGTGCGGAAGGCGCATCGACGATGTACGTGCGGTAGATCGGCATGCAGGCCGCCACGCCCGTCAGCGCGCGGCGCAGCGCATTGAGCGTGTAGTCGCGCGTGCCGCGGTCGGCCCGCGCGATTCTGAGCAGCTCGGTGGAGAGCACGTTGAGTTCCGACGACAGCGCATTGCGCATGACCTCGCGCTTGCCCGACCGGGCCACGGCTTCGAAGTCCTGCGTCTCGCCGGTGAAGCCGTGCCAGGCCTGCCGCAAGGCCTCGGCCGCGGCAGTGTCCACGAGCACGCCGTTGGCCACGTTGGCAAAGCGGTAGCCGGTGGTGCCGTGCACATGCCATTCGGTCGGCACTTCTTCTTCCGCGGCGGCGATCTTCTCGGCGACCACATACAGCGGGCGCGGCGGCCGGCCATCCGGCCCGGTCGCGGGCAGGACGATGCCCGCGCGCCGCGCATAGCCTCCCTGCAGCTGCCGGAAGTAGCGTGCGGGGTCGTACAGGCCATCGGGATGGTCGATGCGCAGACCATCCACCGCGCCGGCCGCGGCCAGGTCGAGCGCGAAGGACTGCGTGGCCTCGAACACCTCGTCGCGTTCCATGCGCACCGCCGCCAGGTCGTTGATGTCGAAGAAGCGCCGGTAGTTGATTTCGTCCGTCGCCACGCGCCAGTAGGCGAGCCGGTAGGCCTGCATGTCGACCAGCCGATGCAGCTGGTCGCGCGCCTCCTCCGAGGCCAGGTTGAACACCGCCACCGCCGCCAGCACGGCCCGTGCGAGGGAAGGATGCGCCTGCGCCAGATGCGCGAGGCGGGCCTTGAACAGCTCCTTGTCGCGCACGCGCTCCGTGCACTCGGAAGGCGTCTGCGCGCGGCGGCCGGGCAAGTGGCCGAAGGCCGTCGAGAGGCTGGCGAGCTGCGCCGCGAGCACGGGGTCCTTCAGATGCTGCAACACCTGCCCGAGAACCACGGGATAGCTTTCGGGCGCGAGGGGAAACCGGTGGTCGAAATAGCGCAGCGCAAAGCTGCCCTGCTCCGCCTCGAAGTGCAGCACCAGCTCTCCGCTGGTGAGCACTTCGCCATAGTGCCCGCCGAGCACCGGCAGCAGCACCTTGCCGGCCAGCTCTTCATTGAGCGGCTGCCAGTCGATGTCGAAGTGATGCGCGAACAGCGAGGCCGGGCCGTTCTCCAGCACGTCCATCCACCATGCGTTGTCGGCGCCGAGCACGCCCATGTGGTTGGGCACCATGTCGAGCAGCTGCCCCAGCCCGTTCGCCTGCAGCGCCGCGACGAAGCGCGCAAAGCCCTCGGCGCCGCCGAGCTCGGGATTGATCTCGGCATGGGCGACCACGTCGTAGCCGTGCGTGCTGCCCGCGCGGGCGCGCTGGATGGGCGAGCAATACACATGGCTCACGCCGAGCTGCGCCAGGTAGGGCAGCACGCGGATGGCATCGTCGAAGCCAAAGCCCTTGTGGAACTGCAGGCGGTAGGTGGCCCGCGGCACGCGCGCCTGCAGCAGCAGCGGCGGCGCAGCCTCCGCGCCCACGCTGCGGCGCGGCCGCGCGGCGCGCAGGCGTTCCGTGAGCCCCTGCATGGCATCACCCGCCGCCAGGTCCTGCACGGTCGGCACCAGCTTGCGCCGCCAGTTGGGATGCGTGTCGGTGGTGCCGGGCATGTTGGCCTGCTCCACCTCGCCGGCCACGTCCTCGAGCTGGAACACCATCAGCGCCGACGGGGCCGCGGCAAGGAAGGCGTGGATCGCCTGCATGATCCGCGGCGAAGGCGCTGCAAGCGCCAGCGCCTGCGCCGCCTCGTCGGCAGACAGCAGCCCCGCCTCGCGCACCGCCAGCATCAGCCCGATGCGCTCCTGCGCGCGGCCCAGCAGCTGCGCATCGAACAGGCGGGGATCGGGGAAGAGCCCGAGCGCCAGCCGCAGCCGAAGGTCGTGGCCCGACCACCAGCCCGCGAGCGTGGCGAGATCGTGCGTGCTGATGGCCACCAGCGCGGCCGGCGGATAGGCCGCGGGGGGCGTGAAGCCGCCGCTCTGCTGCTTCTCGAAGTAGAGCAGCCGGTAGGAGAGCACGCCGGCACGCGCGAGCGCTTCGCGCATCGCATCCTCCACCGTGCCCAGGTCCTCGCCCACCACCATGCAGCGATGGCGATGGCTTTCGACCGCCACGATGGCCAGCATTTCGTCGACGGGGTAGCGCACATATGCGCCGTCGTGCGGCGAGCGGCCGGGCGGAATCCAGAACAGGCGCATCAGCCCCATCACGTGATCGATGCGCAGCGCGCCGGCATGCCGCATGTTGGCGCGCAGCATCTGCACGAAGGGCTGGTAGCGATGCGTGCGCAGGTGGTCGGGGCGCAGGGGCGGCAGGCCCCAGTTCTGCCCGGCCGGGTTGAACTCGTCGGGCGGCGCGCCAATGCTGGCGCCGACCGCGAAGCAATGCTGTGCGGTCCAGGCGTCGGAGCCGCCGCGGTCCGCGGAGACGGCCAGGTCCAGGTAGAGCCCGATGCCCATGCCAAGCGCCGTGCAGCGCTCGCCGGCGCGCGCAAGCTGGCGCTCGGCCACCCATTGGAGGTACTGGTGGTACTGCAGGCGCTCCGCATGCCGCTCCGCGAAGGCCTGCACCTCCGGCGAATCCACCTGCCGATAGGCCTCGGGCCATGCGAGCCAGCCCCAGCATTGCGGATCGGCGGCGGCGAAGTGGGCTTGCAGCGCCTCGAAGAGCGCGTGCTGGCGCAATGGCTCGCCATGCGCCGAGACAAAGGCCAGGAACGCCTCGCCCCTTGCATCCGGTGCGCCGGCCGGCGAAAGATGCCGGGCCCTGAAGTGCTCGAACATCAACTCCAGCACTTCGAACTTGGCGGCGGCCACGCCTGCATGCTCGACCAGCGGCGCAGCCCGCAGCGCCGCCAGCCGGCCCTGGAACTCGGGCGATTCCACGTGCCGGCGCGCGGCTTCGCAGGCGGCGAAATCCTCGACCGCCTCGACGTCGATGTACAGCACGTTGATCCATTGCCGCGACGATGGACTGTAGGGGCTGGCGCGCGGCGGATCGGTTGGGAACAGCGCATGCAGCGGGTTCAGGCCGATCAGGTCGGCGCCCTGTCCGGCCATGCTGTCGATCAGCGCCTCCAGGTCGCCGAAATCGCCCATGCCCCAGTTGCGCGCCGAACGCAGCGCGTACAGCTGGAGGGCCGGCCCCCAGACGCGGCCGCCGCCCTGCACGGCGGGCGGCCGGTAGCAGCGGCCGGGCGAAGCGACCACCATGGTCTCGCCGGCCAGGCCCTCGACATGCAGCCAGTGGTAGCCGGGTGCGAGCGGCTCTGCCAGCTGCAGCGTGCAGCTGCCATGCTGCCACGGTTGCGCATCGGATTCGCCTTGGCGCAAACGCCCTTGCTCGTCGCGCAGCCGCCACCGAAGGCTGTCCGAAATCTGCGGCAGCTGCAGCGACCAGTGCGGCGCGTGCGCCTCTACCACCAGCACCGGCGGCATAGCGGGCACGGAGGAATGGCCGGCCGCCTCGTCCACCGCGGCGCCCGCCTGCACCCCGAACTCGGCCAGCAGCGCAGTCAGGTTTTCGGGCGTTGCCCGGTGCTGCGTTCCGAAGGCGTCGTAGTAGGCCGCGCAGATGCCGTAGTGCCCGCACAGGCGTTCCAGCGCATCGTGGGGCGAATGAGCTGGATCAGCCATCGGCCCTGTCCTCCAGCGTGGCAAGCACGGCCCCGCGCGCGAGTTGCAGGCCCAGGCCCGCCGCATCGGCCACGGCGCCCGTGCTGTAGAGCACCGTGCCAGCGGGCGCGGTGGTTTCCGTAGCCGGCTGCGCGCCGAAATTCGCGAGCAGATGAAGGCGCTTGCCCGCCAGTTCCCATTCGACCCGAATGACGCCTTCTTCGCAGCGATGGCTTCCCGCGCCGCGCGCGCCGGCCAGGTGCGGCACCAGCAGGCGGTGGCGCACCTCAAGCAGCTGCTGCACCTCGCACAGGCGCGCGAAGTGCGGCCGCGTGCCGCGCTCGCGCCAGCGGAGCTTCGAGGCCAGGAAGGTTTCGGCGGCGTTGGGATCGGGAATGCGCGCACGCGCCGCTTCGTCGGCAAAGGCCGCGAAGCGCCCGAACTCCGCGCGGCGCCCTTCGGCAACGGCCGAGGCCAGCTCGGGGCCGAAATCGCAGAAGTACAGGAACGGCGACGAAGCCGCGAATTCGTCGCCCATGAAGAACATGGGCACGTGCGGCGACAGCAGCACGCAGGCCAGCGCGGCGCGCACCAGCACCGGATCGCCCAGCGCATGAATGCGCTCGCCGAACGCGCGGTTGCCGACCTGGTCGTGGGTCTGCAGGTAGGACACGAACGCGGTCGGCGGCAGCTGGGTGCTGGGTTCGCCGCGCGGCTCCCCGCCGCGGAATGCCGATGGCTGCCCCTGGTAGATGAAGCCTTCGGCCAGCGCATGCGCAAAGCGGCCGGCGGCGTCGTCGGCATAGTCCGCGTAGTAGCCGTCGTGCTCGCCAGTGGCCAGCACGTGCACGGCGTGGTGAAGATCGTCGTTCCATTGCGCGGTGCCGGCAACGGGCGAGAGGTTCCCGTCCCGCGCCAGCAGCGAGGCCTGGTTGGCGTCGTTCTCCAGCACCAGGTGCACCTGCCTCTCGCGCGCCGGGCCGGCGTCCAGCGCCTCGCGGATTTCCTGCACGATGTGCCTGGGCGAGGCATCGCGAATGGCATGGATCGCATCCATGCGCAGGCCGTCGAAGTGGAACTCTTCCACCCAGTACAGCGCGTTGTGGATGAAGAAGTCGCGCACGGTGCGCGAGCCCGGGCCGTCGAAGTTGATGGCCGCACCCCAGGGCGTGTGCTCGGCCGTGTCGAAGAATTCGGGGCAGCATGCATGCAGGTAGTTGCCCTCCGGCCCGAAGTGGTTGTAGACCACGTCGATCAGCACCATCAGCCCGAGCGCATGCGCGGTCTCGACCAGTGCCTTGAGGTCGTCCGGCGATCCGTAGCTGGCGTCGGGCGCGAACTGCAGCACGCCGTCGTAGCCCCAGTTGCGCGCACCGGGAAAATCCGCCAGCGGCATGAGCTCGACGGCGGTGATGCCAAGCTCCGCCAGCTCGCCGAGCCGTTCGCGCGCGGACTTGAAAGTGCCTTCCTCGGTGAAGGTGCCGACGTGCAGCTCGTAGACGACGGCCTCGTGCCAGGGACGGCCGCGCCACGCGGTGTCGCTCCACTCGAAGCGGCCCGGATCGACGACCTGGCTCGGGCCGTGCACGTCCTGCGGATTGAAGCGCGAAGCCGGGTCGGGCATGGTGGTGCCGTCGGGTAGCTGGTAGGCATAGCTGTCGCCATGGCGCGCATCCGCGAGCGTGAGGCGGTGCCAGCCGTTCGCGTCCCGCTGCATGGCATGCGACGCTGCCGCTGCTCCGGCCGGCGTGTGCACGAGCACGATGCCGCGCATCGACGGTGCCCAGAGCGCAAAGTCGACGCCGCCGTCATGCACCGTGGCGCCGAACGGCATGCGGTGGATACGGCGGCTCATTCGATGGCCTCCGCCTTCGGCTGCGGTATTCGCCTTGGGAGCGGCCCGGCGGCTCATGGCCGCACATCCGGCCGGCTCAGCACCACCAGCGAGCGGCACTGCAGCGGATAGGCGGGCTCGGACCATGCGGGCGCGAGCGCGGCCACGTCCTCGGTGGCGGGTAGCGGCGTGCCGCTGGCGGTGTCGAGCAACAGCCGCCACGCGCCGTGGGGCGCGGCCGGCAACGTGAACAAGATCTCGTCGTGGTGCGCGTTGAACAGCACCAGAAAATCGTCATCGTGCAGCGCCTCGCCGCGCGGCCCGCGGTCGGCGATGCCGCCGCCGGACATGTACATCGCAAAGCACCGCGCGTTGGTATCGCTCCAGTCCTGGGGGCGCATCTCGGCGCCGTCGGGCTTGAGCCAGACCACGTCGGTCACGCTTTCGGCCTCCGAGGGCTTGCCGGCAAAGAAGCCGCGGCGCCGGAACGAGGGGTGGGCGCGCCTGAGCGCGATGGCGCGCTCCACGAAGGTGATCAGCGCCTGGCGCTCCGGCGTGGGCGTCCAGTCGATCCAGCCGATGTCGTTGTCCTGGCAATAGGCATTGTTGTTGCCGTTCTGCGTGTGGCCGCGCTCGTCGCCGGCCAGCAGCATCGGCACGCCCTGCGACAGCAGCAGCGTGGCCAGCAGGTTGCGCTTCTGGCGCTCGCGCAGCGCGGCGATCCCGGCGTCGGCGGTCGGGCCTTCCGCGCCGCAGTTCCAGGAGATGTTGTGGTTGCTTCCGTCCCGGTTGTCTTCGCCGTTGGCCTCGTTGTGCTTGTCGTTGTAGGAGACCAGGTCGTTGAGGGTGAAGCCGTCGTGCGCGGTGATGAAGTTGATGCTCGCGTTGGGCCGCTTGCCCGACCAGCCGTAGAGGTCTTCCGAACCGGTGAGCCGTTTGCCGGCCTCGCCGATCACGCCCGAGTCGCCTTTCCAGAAGCCGCGCATGCCGTCTCGGTAGCGGTCGTTCCACTCGGCCCAGCCGAGCGGGAAGTTGCCCACCTGGTAGCCGCCGTGGCCCAGGTCCCAGGGCTCGGCAATGAGCTTGACGCGGTTGAGCGTGGGGTCCTGGCGGATGGCGTCGAAGAAGCCGCCCAGGTTCTCGACCTTGCCGGATTCGCGCGCCAGCGCCGAGGCCAGGTCGAAGCGGAACCCGTCGACGTGCATCTCCTCGGCCCAGTAGCGCAGCGAGTCCATCACCAGCTGCAGCGCATGCGGATGCTCCAGGTTGACGGTATTGCCGCAGCCGGTGAAGTCGTCGTAGTAGCGCCGGTGCTCGGCATTGACGATGTAGTAGGAGGTGTTGTCCACGCCGCGCATCGAGAGCGTGGGGCCGAGCTGGTTGCCTTCGCAGGTGTGGTTGTAGACCACGTCCAGGATCACCTCGATGCCCGCCGAGTGCAGCGTCTTCACCATGGTCTTGAATTCCTTCACCTTGCCCGAGGCGCTGTAGCGCATCTCGGGGGCGAAGTAAGCCAGCGAGTTGTAGCCCCAGTAGTTCTGCAGGCCCTTCTCCACCAGGTGCCGGTCGTTGAGGAAGCTGTGCACCGGCAGCAGTTCGATGGTGGTCACGCCCAGGCGCTGGAGGTAGTCGACCACGGGCGCGCAGCACAGGCCGCCGTAGGTGCCGCGCAGCTCCGGCGGCACGTCGGGGTGGCGCATGGTGAAGCCGCGCACGTGCAGCTCGTAGATCACCATGTCCTGCCAGGGCACCGAGGGCCGGCGGTCGTTGCCCCAGGTGAAGGCGGGCTCCAGCACGCGGCCCTTGGGCACGAGCGGGGCGCTGTCGCGGCGGTCGAAGGACAGGTCTTCGCGCTTGCTGCCGACCGTGTAGCCGTAGAGCGCGTCGCCCCAACGCAGTTCGCCCACCAGGTCTTTCGCGTACGGGTCGACCAGCAGCTTGTGCGGATTGAAGCGATGGCCCTCCTCCGGCTTGTAGAGGCCGTGCACGCGATACCCGTAGGCCTGCCCGGGCCGGGCCTCGGGCAGGTAGCAGTGCCACACGCCGTCGGTGCGCTCCCGGACCGGAATGCGCTGGATTTCATGCCGGCCCTTCTCGTCGAAAAGGCACAGCTCCACGTTCTGTGCGTGTTGGGAAAAGAGCGCGAAGTTGACGCCCTCCCCATCCCAGTTGGCGCCTCGCGGATAGGGGCGGCCCGGCCAGACGGCCGTGATCGAGGTGCGTGGGCTGCGTGTCATCAAATTGGATGCGGGAGAAAGAAAGGAATTTCAGCGCGGCGGGCGCTCGTCGGGCGGGTTGCCCTTCTGGGTGCCGTTGTCTTTCGGCAGGCGGGGCCACCAGCGCTCGATCTGCTCTGCCGCCCAATCCTTGCCGGCCAGGCCGAAGGCCAGCGCCAGCGCAAACACCACGCCCGCCAGCACCACCAGGAAGCTTTCGCGCACGATGTCGCCGCCCACCTTGACCTGGTCCAGCGCAATCAGGATGACGAAGGCCATGACCGCATAGCGCGCGATCTGCCCCAGCAGCATGGCATCGCGCAGCTGCGCGCCCCGGAAGTAGCTCGACACCGCCTCTCCCACGAAGCGGGCAAAGTACGAACCGAAGGCCAGCACCAGCAGGGCAACGAAGAGATTCGGCACGAACCACACCACGCGCCCGAGCAGGTCGGCGATGTAGCTCAGCCCCATGCCGTTGAACGCAAGCAGCAGCGCCGCAAAGATCACCAGCCAGTAGGCGAGCACGCCGAAGAGGCTGCAGGTGTCGCCCGGCCATCCACCCTGGCGCAGGAAGTTGTCCAGCCCCGCGCGCTCGGTCAGCACGTTGAAGTTGATGGCGCGCAGCGCCTTGGTGACCGCAAAGCGCACCGTTTTGGCGATGAGCCAGCCGGCAAGCACCACCACCAATGCAATCGCCAGCCGGGGCACGAAGGCCCCGACCTGGTAGAGCATCGCGTTCAGCGGCTCCAGGTGAATGCCGAATCGGTCCATGTTTCTCTCCGGTGCGTGGTTGCGGTTGCGGACGAAGGCTGCGAGTGCGGTGCAAGCATCAACCGGGCCGCTCCACCTGCAGCAGCGCGAGCACGCCGTTCAGCGGCACTTGCGCCCAGTCGATGCGGTTGTTGAGCTCGTAGCGCAGTTCGTACAGTGCCTTGTCGATCTCGAACAGCGCGAGCAGGTCGGTGTCGATGCGGGTGCTGTCCTCGCCCGCGCCCGCTTCCAAGTAGCCGTCCAGGAAGGCCTGGCGCGCCAGCTGTTCCCAGGCCGCGGCGGGAGGCCCCAGGTAGGCGGCCTCTTCCACGCTCTGCGCCACGCGACGCAATGCGGACCAGCGCGCGTAGTTGAACGAACGCAGCATGCCGGCCACGTCGCGCAGCGGCGAGCCCTTGGCGCGGCGCTCGTCGAAGCTGCGCGCCGGCTCGCCTTCGAAGTCGATGATCACGAAATCGTTGTCCCGCAGCAGCACCTGTCCCAGATGCAGATCGCCGTGGTAGCGGCTCTTGATGCCGCCGTGCGCTTGTGGCGTGCGCGCGGCAATGGAGGCCTGCAGCGCGTCTTCCATGGCGAGCAGGGCCTCGGCGTCGGGCTGCGCCGGCGCCGGCAGCTGGCTCAGCCTTTCGCGCAGCAGCGCCAGGGTGGCGACGGCCTCGGCGCCGGCCTGCTCGGCATAGCGGGCGATGTCGTCGGCCAGCAGCGGCTCGGGGTCGAACGCCGCCGCGCCGGTGCGCAGCGCCAGCGCTGTGTGCAGTTCCGCGGTGCGCCGGCCCAGCGTGGCCATGAGCGCGAGAAAGCCGCCATGCACGGCCATCGGGTCGGGCAGCATGCCGTCGGTGGTGGCGAAGTCGCGCAGGAAGCGCTCCAGGTAGCCCAGCGTGTGATCCCAGCCGTCGCCCTGGTTGGACACATAGGACTGCACCATGGCCAGCGTCATGGTCCGGCCGTCGTTGCCGGTGTATTCGAGCGCGCCCAGCACCGGAACGCAATGCGGATACCTGGCGACCTCGGTCAGGAAGCGGCCCATCTCCAGCTCCGGGTTCAGGCCCTCGCGCAGATGGCGATAGCCCTTGAGGAACAGGGTCTCGTCCAGCGTCACCACGGTGTTGCTGCTCACGCCGCTGGGCCGCCCGACCGGCAGGCTCGCGATGTCGGCCTCCACGTCGGCGAATGCGGCCGTCGCGCGGAACCTGAGCCGCCCCTGCGCCGTTTCCAGTTCCATGCCGCCGCGGATGGCCAGCACCAGCGCGCGGCAAAAGGCCTCGTCGTAGAACGCGTCGCCCATCAGGCCCACCTGCGCCTGCTGCCGCACCTTGGCCAGCGCCGCCTGCGCGACGCCGGCCATGCGCTCTTCGTCGCGCTCTTCCCAGGCCAGGGCCAGCGGCATGAAATAGGTGGCGCCGCCGGGCGGCCCGTCGAGTTCGAGCAGCGGCAGCATCCAGCTGAGCGGACCCACCTCCCACACGACGTGGTCCGCCAGGCGCGCGCGTTCGATGGCGGTTCCCTTCGACGCATACCAGCGCTGGATCTCGATGTGGCGCGGCAGCGTCTCCAGCTCGAACTGGGCGCGCATGCGCTCCGACATGCCGATGCGCCACGGCATCACGCGCTCGCGGAAGAAGCTGGTCCAGCCGTCGAACAGCACCAGCGTGGGCCACTCCTGCAGCGCCACGCCCTCCTGGTGCCAGCTGGGCATTTCGGCGTCGGAGGTGAGCCTGAACCAGTAGAAGCCGTACGAGGCCAGCGTGAGCAGGTAGGGCAGCTCGCCAATGGGCGGAAACGGGGCGCGGCCCAGCATCTCGATGGGCACGCGGCCCTTGAAGGCCGAGAGGTCCAGTTCCACCGGCTGCGCGGCGCGCGAGAGGTTGAACACCGTCAGGATGATGTCCTCGCCGTACTCGCTCAGGTAGGCCAGGATCTTGCGGTTGCCCGGCTTCAGGAAGCGCCGCTTGCCGCGGCCGAAGGCATGGCTGGTCTTGCGCACGGCCAGCATGCGCCGGGTCCAGTTGAGCAGCGAGCTGGCGTCGCGCGCCTGCGCCTCCACATTGAGCGCCTCGTAGCCGAACATGGGGTCCATGATGGGCTGCAGGTACAGGCGCTGCGGGTCGGCGCGCGAGAAGCCGGCGTTGCGGTCGGGGCTCCACTGCATGGGCGTGCGCACGCCGTTGCGGTCGCCCACGAACACGTTGTCGCCCATGCCGATCTCGTCGCCGTAGTAGATGATGGGCGAGCCGGGCATCGACAGCAGCATGCCGTTCATGAGCTTCACGCGGTCGATGTCGTTTTCCATCAGCGGCGCCAGGCGCCGGCGGATGCCCAGGTTGATGCGCGCGCGCAGGTCGGCCGCATACATGGTGTACATGTAGTCGCGCTCCTTGCTCGTCACCATCTCAAGCGTGAGCTCGTCGTGGTTGCGCAGGAAGATGGCCCACTGGCAGCCCTCGGGAATGTCGGGCGTCTGCTGCATGATCTCGACGATGGGATGCCGGTCTTCCTGCGCAATGGCCATGTACATGCGCGGCATCAGCGGAAAGTGGTACGCCATGTGGCACTCGTCGCCATCGCCGAAATACTCGCGCACGTCTTCGGGCCACATGTTGGCTTCGGCCAGCAGGAAGCGGTTCTTGTACTGCGCGTCGATGGCGGCGCGCACCTTCTTGATCACCGCGTGGGTTTCGGGCAGGTTCTCGTTGCTGGTGCCGTCGCGCTCCACCAGGTAGGGAATGGCGTCCAGGCGGAAGCCGTCCACGCCCATGTCGAGCCAGAAGCGCATCACCTTGAAGATGGCCTCCAGCACGGCGGGGTTGTCGAAGTTCAGGTCCGGCTGGTGGCTGAAGAAGCGGTGCCAGTAGTAGGCCTTGGCCACCGGGTCCCAGGCCCAGTTGGAGGTCTCGGTGTCGGTGAAGATGATGCGCGTGCCCTGGTAGATCTGGTCGGTGTCGCTCCACACGTAGAAGTCGCGTTCGGGCGAGCCGGCCGGCGCCCGGCGCGCGGCCTGGAACCAGGAGTGGTCGCTCGAGGTGTGGTTGATGACCAGCTCGGTGATCACCCGCAGCCCGCGCTCGTGCGCGGCCTCGAGCATCTCGCGGAAGTCGTCCAGCGTGCCGTACTGCGGGTTCACGTCTTCGTAGGCCGAGATGTCGTAGCCGTCGTCGCGCAGCGGCGATGGATAGAAAGGCATCAGCCAGATGGTGTTGACGCCCAGCTCCTTCACGTAGTCGAGCTTGGCCGTCACGCCCTTGAAGTCGCCGATGCCGTCGTTGTTGGAATCGAAGAACGCCTTGACGTTGAGCTGGTAGATCACCGCATCCCGGTACCACAGCGGGTCGTCGCTGATGTCGATCTCTACCGTTTCGAGCGCAATGTGGGAGACAGGGGCGTTCATCGTTGCGGCCTCACAGGAAATAGTCGAAGTCGCGTTCGTCGCCGTGGCGCCGCCGTACGACGAAGATGTGCGCGGGCACGCTGTGCGGATCGAGCTTGACGTAGTGCCACCCGCCCTGCCAGATGAAGCGTTGTTCGCTCAGCAGGTCGTGCATCTGGAATGCAAGCGCACGATCGACGCCCACGCTCTGCGGATCGAGCTCGAGCCAGCCCGATTGCACGTTGTACGGATCGAGGTTGACCACGGTCACGATCACGTTGTCTCCGCTCTCCGACACCTTGGCGTACGCCAGCAGCTGGTCGTTGTCGATCCGAAGGAAGCGCAGGCCGCGGTCCCGGTGGAGCGCAGGGTTCTCGCGGCGGATGCGGTTCACGCGAGTGATGAACGGCGCCAGGCTGGCCGGGTCGTCGTGGTTCCAGTGGCGCAGCTGGTACTTCTCGGAGTCGAGGTATTCCTCGCTGCCGGGCGAGCGCGGCCGGTGTTCGCGCAGTTCGTAGGCCGGCCCGTAGATGCCGTAGTTGGCCGACAGCGTGGCGGCAAGCACCAGCCGCGCCATGAACACCGAGGCTTCGCCGCCCTGCAGCTGCTCGTGCAGGATGTCGGGCGTGTTGGGCCAGACGTTGGGCCGGAAGTAGTCCACGCCGGGCGCGGTGGAAAGCTCGGTGAAGTACTCGACGAGCTCCTGCTTGGTGTTGCGCCAGGTGAAGTAGGTGTACGACTGCGAGAAGCCCAGCTTTGCCAGCCGGTGCATCACCTTGGGCCGCGTGAAGGCCTCGGCAAGGAAGATCACATCCGGATGCTGGCGCCGGATCTCCCCGATGGTCCACTCCCAGAACGCGAAGGCCTTGGTGTGCGGGTTGTCGACGCGGAAGATGCGCACGCCCTCGCCGATCCAGTGCTCGATCACGCTGCGCAGCTCGGCCCACAGGCCGCGCCAGTCCTCGCTCTCGAAGTTGAAGGGATAGATGTCCTGGTACTTCTTGGGCGGGTTCTCCGCGTACTGCACGCTGCCGTCCGGGCGCCAGCGAAACCAGTCGGGATGCGCCTTCACGTAGGGATGGTCGGGCGCGCACTGGAAGGCGATGTCGAGCGCAATCTCCAGGCCATGCGAGGCGGCCTGCGCGCAGAGGCGGCGAAAGTCCTCGGCCGTGCCAAGGGCCGGAAGAATCGCCTTGTGGCCGCCCTCGGCCGCGCCGATGGCCCAGGGGCTGCCGACGTCGTCGGCGCCGCCGGCCAGTGCGTTGTTGGGGCCCTTGCGCTGCAGGCGGCCGATGGGATGAATCGGCGGAAAGTAGAGCACGTCGAAGCCCATGGCCGCAATCGCCGGCAGCCGGGCCTCCACGTCCCTGAAGGTGCCGTGCGCGCCGTGCGCCGTGGCGGCCGAGCGCGGGAACAGTTCGTACCAGGTGCTGAAGCGCGCACGCCCGCGCTCGGCCTCCAGTGGCAGCTCCAGGGGAAAGCGCACCTCGTGCCGCCGGTCGGGGTGGCGGCGCGCCAGCATGGCGAGCTCTTCGTCCAGCGCCAGCGCCTTGAGCGTCGACACGTCCGCGCCGGGGTCGGCCGCAACGGCATCGAGCTCGGTGGCCCAGTTGGCAAGCGCCCGCCGGTCCGCGCCCTCGGCCCGCTCGGCCGCCGCGGTCACCTCCAGCGCGCCCACCTGCGACGCGATGCGCACGTCGTCGGCGTCCACGCGGCGCGTCATTTCACTGCGCCACGATTCGAAGGGATCGACCCATGCCACCGCGGTGTAGAGGTAGCGCCCGAGCGCGGGCGGCGAGAAGGCCGCCTCCCACACGTCGTTGACGAGCGGCTTCATCGGCACCTCGCGGAACTCGGCCTTGTCGTGCGGGCGCCAGCACAGCTGCACGCGCAGCACGTCGTGGCCGTCGGTGAAGCAGTGCGCCTTCACCTGCACTCTTTCGCCGACGATGCACTTGACCGCGAAGCGGCCGTTGTCCACCGACGGCAGGACGGCGTCGATGACTGCGCGCCGGTTGCCGCCCTGCACATCGGGCACCACGGAAGCCGCAGACGTCTGTTGGGTCGTGAACAGTTTCATCATGATGGCCGGTGTTCGAGAATCAGCGTGGACAGCGGCGGCAGGGTCATGCACACCGAATGCATGCGGCCATGCGAACGCACGGGCGCGGCCTCGACACCGCCAAGATTGCCCCACCCGGAGCCGCCGAACTCGGCTGCATCGGTGTTGATGAGCTCGCTCCAGAAACCGGCCAGCGGCACGCCGAGCAAGTAGTTGGTGCGCGGCACGGGGGTCATGTTGCTGACGACCAGGAGCGGCGGGAGGCCGTCGCGCGGCTTGCGCAGGAATGCGAACACGCTGGCATCGGCGTCATTGGCCGCAATCCATTCGAAACCCGAGGCGGAAAAATCCTGCTGGTAGAGCGCGGGCGCGCCGCGGTACACGCGGTTGAGCTGCGCAACCAGCCGCTGCAGGCCGCCGTGCCCTTCGAGATCGCAGACCCACCATTCGAGCTCGCCGTCGTGCGTCCACTCGCGCCGCTGCCCGAACTCGCCTCCCATGAAGAGCAGCTTCTTGCCGGGGTGCGCCCACATGAAGCCGAACAGCGCGCGCAGATTGGCGAACTGCTGCCAGGGGTCGCCGGGCATCTTGCCTAGCAGCGAGCCCTTGCCGTGGACCACTTCGTCGTGCGACAGCGGGAGCACGAAATTCTCGTGGAACGCATACACCAGCGAGAACGTCATCTTGTGGTGGTGATACTTGCGATGGATGGGCTCTTCCTTCATGTAGGCGAGCACGTCGTGCATCCAGCCCATGTTCCATTTCTCGCCGAAGCCCAGGCCGTCCATGTCGGTCGGCCGCGAGACGCGCGGCCAGGCGGTGGATTCCTCGGCCACCGTGATCGTGTCAGGGTGTTCGCGGTAGACGGCGCGGTTCAGCGTGCGCAGGAAATCGATCGCCTCCAGGTTCTCGCGGCCGCCGTGGCGATTGGGAATCCATTCGCCATGTTGCCGTGCGTAGTCGAGGTAGAGCATGGACGCGACCGCATCGACGCGCAGCCCGTCCAGGTGGTACCTGTCGAGCCAGAACAGCCCCGACGACACCAGAAAGCTGCGCACCTCCGCGCGGCCGTAGTTGAAGATGCTGGAGTTCCACTCCGGGTGGAAGCCCTGGCGCGGATCGGCATGCTCGTAGAGGTGCGTGCCGTCGAAGAACGCGAGGCCGTGCTCGTCGGCCGGAAAATGCGACGGCACCCAGTCCAGCAGCACGCCGATGCCGTTCTGGTGCAAATGATCGACCAGGTACATGAAGTCCTGCGGGGAGCCGAAGCGCGCCGTGGGTGCGAAATAGCCGGTGGTCTGGTAGCCCCAGGAGCCGTAGAAAGGATGCTCCGTCACCGGCATGAGCTCCACGTGCGTGAAGCCCATGTCCTTCATGTAGGCCGCGAGTTCATGCGCGATCTCGCGATAGCCCATGAAATGCCCTTCGCGGCGGCGCCACGAGCCCAGGTGCACCTCGTAGACGGACATCGGGGCATCGAGCGCATTGGCTGCTGCCCGCGTGGCCATCCATTCGGCGTCATTCCATTCGTAGGAAAGTTCGCAGATGCGCGAGGCCGTGGCGGGCGGCGGCTCGGCGCAGAACGCGAAAGGGTCGGCCTTGTCGACCACGTAGCCGCCAAAGCGCGATCGGATGCGGTATTTGTAGGCCTGGCCCGGCGCCGCATGGGGCGCATGGCCTTGCCAGATGCCCGTGCTGTCCGCGGCCGGCGTCAGCGGATCGGCATCGCCGGACCAATGGTTCCAGTCGCCGACCACCGTCACCGACTCCGCGTTGGGCGCCCACACCGCAAATCGCGCGCCGCCCTCCTTCAGAGGATGGCAACCCATGAGGTCGTACAGGCGGGAATGCGTTCCTTCGCGGAACAGGTAGGCGTCTTGCGCCTCGGGCTCTGAAAGCAGTTGGGTCACTGGCACCGGTGTTCCTTGCTTGCATGAAGGCCAGCGACCGGGTGTCCGACGGAACACGCTTTCGGCACCTGCAAGCCTGAGCGCACAATTTGCAAAGAATATGGGCGCAGCGGGTAAGGCTTAAACCTCCTTGCCTTGTCGGAGAGTTCCCCATAACGCGATGAGGGACGAAAAATGGCCGCGAAAGGCGCGCGGCTATTTCAGTCGACGAGCGAGGTTTCCGGCGATGCGGTTCGCGCGCCCGCGGCCCTTGGGTGGACACGCCGGGAAAAGTCGTCCACGGTCAGCGTGATGGACAGATTCGGGTTGGCCCGGTAGCGCTTGAGCGCGGCAGCGCCAATGACATCGAAGTAGGTCTTGCAGGTTTCCAGCAGGCGGTCGCCCAGGTTTCGGGTGCCGAACACATCGTGCAGGGTTTCCTCTGAAATCTGCGCGATGATCCGCGCGCCATCGGGTCCGTCGGGGTAGATCGCAAAGCGCACGGTCGCCGTGTCAAAGCAGTAGATGCCTTCGAAGTCCATGACTGTCTCCTGATAACTTTCGCTTGCATGCGCGAATCGGATTCAGCGCGGAACCACGCATGCGTTGGCATGGATTTCCGCGCATGTTCAGGAAGGATGCGCCCTACAAGGCTCGGGTGGAATGGGAGTCGTGCCCGAGAGCAGGTAAGACTTGCTGCAATCCATGTCCCAAGCGCTTTGCGCCAAGCCAGTTCCTCGGGCCCGGTCTCCTTGGGCGCACGAGCGCTCGAATGATCGGGTTTTCCCGATCGCGCACCCCCTCTTGAAAACACGCCGGCAGCGCCTATTTCGCTGATCGGAAGCGCCGGAACGCTCCGGCGCTCCGTTCAACTTTTTCTTGAATGGAGGTTTTCGCCATGTACCGATCCTTGTTTCCGCGCGACATGTTCGCAGAGATGGATCGCCTGCAGCGCGAGATGCAGCAGGCCTTCGATCTGTCTCCCACCATCCGCGGCTTTGGCCGCAACGGCTTCCCCGCCCTGAACATCGGGGGCACACCGAAGACCGTGGAGATCTACGCGTTCGCGCCCGGTGTCGACCCGACCAGCCTCGAGGTCAACCTGGAGCGCGGCCTGCTCACCATTGCCGGCCAGCGCAGCAAGACCCTCCCCGAGTCTGATGCGAAGGCGGCCGTCCACATCAACGAGCGCTTCGAGGGCGCGTTCCGCCGGGTGCTCACCCTGCCCGACGATGCCGACCCCGACGCCGTGACCGCCAAGTACCGCGACGGCGTGCTGCACATCACCGTGCAGCGCCGCGCCTCGTCGCAGCCCCGGCGCATTGCCGTCCAGTGATGATGACGATGATGAAGAAAGGAGAGACGACCATGGACAACCACACTGCCACTTCGCCTCGCGCGGCCGGATCGAAGGAGCTCGCGCGCAAGGACGACAGCAACGACGCCACGCGCTACAGCGACGCCGCGCTGACTCCGCCGGTGAACGTGATCGAGGACGGCGGCGGCATCACGCTGTTCGCCGACCTGCCGGGCGTCTCGCGCGACAAGCTCAGCGTGCAGGTCGCGTCCGACACGCTGACCATCGACGCCGAGTCCGGCCTCTCGGTGCCCGAGGGGCTGGAATCGATCCACACGGAGGTCGGCCTGGCCCGCTTCCGCCGCGTCTTCACGCTCAGCAAGGAGCTCGACACCAGCGCCATCTCGGCCGAGCTTTCGCAGGGCGTGCTGAAGCTGCGCATCCCCAAGGCGGAACACGCCCAGCCGCGGCGCATCGAGATCCAGGCCGCTTGAGCGAGGCGCGCAGCATGTCGTCGTGCACCGGAGGTGAAGAAAGAAAGATGAGCGGTACCGAGTGCCTGGCGCGGCTGCGCGCCGACGCCTCAGCCCTGAGCCCGCGCGCCGCGCACATCGCGCTGGCGCTCCTGCCCGCCGTCGATCACCTGCCGGACGCATGGAAGGCGGCGCTCCGCAAGACGCTGACCCACCGCGCCAGCGCAGCGGCGCCGCTCTCCCCGATCGAGTTCGACGCGATCCGCGTGACCGCGGCCAGCCTTCCGCATGCGTACCCCGAATGGGTCGTGACAGACCCGGAGCATCCGAAGGCGCGCGCGCTGATCGTGAATGCGTGGCGGGAGGCGGAGCGTCGCGGGCGGGGTGGGTTGGGGGCTGGTGGCTGACAGCAAGGCGCAGTTGCGCCCCACGCCGTGCCACCGCGCGCACCGCTGGCAGCGCACGCCTACGCCAATGTGGGCATCCCCCTACAACATCCATGCGCCAGCAAGAAATAAGGTGGCCGCAAGGACATTCGGGAAATGGCATTCGAGTCTTTCAGGAACCGGCAGCAGGCGGGCCGCGCGCTCGCTCGAAGGCTGGCAGCCTACGCCAACAAGGCGGAGGTGATCGTGCTGGCCCTGCCGCGCGGCGGTACGCCGGTTGCATACGAAGTGGCCAAGGCGCTGCACGCGCCGCTCGACGTGCTGGTGGTGCGCAAGCTGGGCGTTCCGGGACACGAGGAATTCGCCATGGGTGCCATTGCCGGCGGTGGCGAACAGGTGCTGGACACCGAGCTCGTGCGCGAGCTCGGCATTGGCGCGAAGGAAGTCGACGAAGTCGTGCGCAACGAGCAATACGAGCTCGAACGACGCGAGGGCGCATACCGCGGCAATCGGCCCGCGCTTGATTTGCATGGCCGCATCGCGATCCTGGTCGACGACGGTCTTGCCACCGGTTCGACCATGCGCGTTGCGGTTCGCGCGGTGCGCCGGCAGGGGCCCGCACGCGTGGTCGTTGCCGCGCCCGTCGCATCGCCCGAAGCCTGCGCGCTCCTTCTCGACGAAGCGGACGATGTGGTGTGTGCCGAAACACCGGAGCCTTTCCTGGGCGTGGGCCGCTGGTACCTGGATTTCTCGCAGACGAGCGATGAGGAAGTCTGCCACTTGATCGAAGACGCGAACCATCTCGGCGCGCTTCCGGCCTGAGGGATGGACGATGAAACCATCGCGCATCTCCAGGGAGGCCGACGCGCTGCGCGCCGCGGCGCACTCGATGGACGGATCTTCCAGCGACCATGACGCCCTGCTCGAGCTGATCGGCGATGCGCATTACGTGCTGCTCGGCGAGGCCTCGCACGGCACGCACGAGTTCTACGCCGCGCGCGCGGACATCACGCGGCGGCTGCTGGCCGAGAAAGGCTTCAACGCCGTGGCCATCGAAGGCGACTGGCCCGATGCCTCCCGCGTGAACCGCTACGTCAGGGGCGCCGATGACGACGCCAGTGCGCGCGATGCGCTCGCGGGCTTCCGGCGCTTTCCGACCTGGATGTGGCGCAACGAGGATGTCACGAGTTTTGTCGAATGGCAGCGCGCTTTCAACGATGCGGGACCGGCGCAGGGAAAAACCGGCTTTTACGGACTGGACCTCTACAGCCTGCATGCCTCCATAGAAGCCGTGCTCGCCTACTTCGACCGCACCGACCCCGAGGCGGCACGAAGCGCCCGCGAACGCTACGGGTGCTTCGACCGCTTCGGCGATGGCGGACAGATCTATGGCCTGATGGCCGGCCTCGACAACACGCCGTCCTGCCAGCGGGAGGTGGTCGACATGCTGGTCGAGATGCGCCGCGCCGCGGGCGACGCATGGCGCAGCGGCAACCTGGCCAATGAGGAAAAGGCCTTCGATGCCGAGCAGAACGCGCGCCTGGTCAAGAACGCCGAGGCGTATTACCGGTCGATGTACCTGAACGACGTGTCTTCCTGGAACCTGCGCGACCGGCACATGGTGGAGACGCTGGGCGAGCTCGAGCGCCACCTGTGGCGCGGCAGCGAGCGTCCGAAGATCGTGGTGTGGGCGCACAACTCGCATCTGGGCGACGCGCGCGCCACCGAAATGGGCGAACAGCGCGGCGAACTCAACGTTGGCCAGCTGGTGCGCGAACGCCAGGGGCGCGACGCGGTGCTGGTTGGCTTCACCACGCACACCGGCAGCGTGATGGCCGCCTCCGACTGGGGCGCGGCCGCCGAACGCAAGCAGGTTGTTCCATCACGGCCCGACAGCTACGAAGGCCTCATGCACGAGACCGGCTTCGAGCGCTTCATGCTGCCCCTGCGCGGCGAAGGAAGCCATTTCTTCGCGCTGCGGGAGCCACGGCTCGAGCGCGCCATCGGCGTCATCTACCGACCGGAGACCGAACGGCAGAGCCATTATTTCTTTGCGCGGCTGCCGGTGCAGTTCGATGCACTGCTGCACTTCGACCGCACGCGCGCGGTCGATCCGCTGGAACGCGATGCAGACACGATGGACGCGGAGGTTCCCGAAACCTATCCGTCGGGCCAATAGCCGGGAATCGCCACGCTCCCGTCAGTGCGCGACGATCACGCCCTCCAGCGGCTGCAGCACCAGTTCGCCGGCCACCGGCCCGGTCCGGTCCGCGTGGGTCGAAGCCAGCACCACCCCTTCCGCCGGCAGGAGTTCGGCGGCGATCCCGGTCTCGGAAGTGGCGAAGTTCAGCAGCACGACGAGCCGCCTGCTTCCCGATGTTCTCGCATAGGCCAGCACGTCGGCGCCGGCATCGAGCTGCTCGTGGCTTCCTTCATGCAGCGCGGCCTCGTTGCGCCGCAGCGCGATCAGTCGCTTGTAGAGCTGCAGCATGGAGGCCGGATCGCCGAGCTGCGACTCGACGTTGCGCATGCCCCAGTCGCCGCCAAGGCGCAGCCAAGGCGTGCCGTCGGTAAAGCCGGCGGCGTGCGCCCGGCTCCACTGCATGGGCGTGCGCTGCGGATCGCGCCCGAGGCCCTTGCCCGGCTCGTTCTTCTCGAACGGGTCCTGCACCTCGTCGGGCGGAATGGGAACGTCGGTCAGGCCGATCTCGTCACCGTAGTAGAGCGTGGGCGTGCCGCGCAGCGTCAGCAGCAGCATTGCCGCGAGCCGCGCCCGCTCCTGCCCCACGCGGCTCGCGATGCGCGGCTTGTCGTGATTGCCCAGCACCCAGTTGGGCGCCGCACCGTGCGGCAATGCAGCCTCGTAGTTGCGCACGATGCGGTCGATCTCGAGGGCATGCCACGGCGCCGCGATGAGCTGAAAATTGAACGGCAGCTGCACGCCCTGCAACAGGCCCTCGGAGGTGCGCCCGTAGTAGGCCATGAGCCGTTCGAGCGGAAGGTAGAGCTCGCCGATCAACACCCGCGCCGAAGCCTCGTCGCTGAACGCGTCGGCCACGCGGCGCATCTCGACCACAATGTCCTGCATCTCCGGCCGGTCGGTGGTGTAGAGCGGCAGCAGGCGATGCGATGGGTCCTGCCCCGGCTGGAAGGACGGGTTCGGCGGGTTGTCGCGGAACAGGTCGTCCTTGACGAGATGGTAGAGCACGTCGATGCGGAAGCCGTCCACCCCGCGCCGCAGCCAGAAGCGCAGCACCTCGTACATCGCCTCGCGCACCTCGCGATTGCGCCAGTTGAGGTCGGGCTGTTCCTTCAGGAACGAATGGGCGTAGTACTGGCCGCTGGCCTCGTCGAAGGTCCATGCCGGACCGCCGAAATTGCTGAGCCAGTTGGTGGGCGGACCGCCATCGGGCGCCGGGTCGCGCCAGAGGTACCAATCGCGCTTGGGGCTGGTTCGCGAGGCGCGGCTTTGCACGAACCACGTATGCTGGTCGGAGGTGTGGTTGGGCACGAAGTCCAGCACCAGCTTCAGGCCGCGCGCCCTGCACTCCGCCGCCAGCGCATCGAAATCTTCCAGCGTGCCGAAGCGCGGATCGACATTGCAGTAGTCGGATATGTCGTACCCGAAGTCGGCCATTGGTGAGGGGTAGATTGGCGATATCCAGACGGCATCCGCGCCAAGCTCGACCAGATAATCGAGCCGCTTCTGGATGCCCCGCAAGTCCCCGATGCCGTCTCCATCGCTGTCCTGAAACGAACGCGGATAGATCTGATAGACGATTCCGTTCTTCCACCAGGCATCGGCCGACATCGAGTTTCCTTTCGTATGTTTCGTGTTGCGAGGTTCCGATTCTCAGGAGGTTCCCCGGCATGATCAACGACCTTTGGTACAAGAACGCCGTGGTGTATTGCCTGTCCGTGGGAACCTTCATGGACTCCAACGGCGATGGCTGCGGCGACTTCGAGGGCCTGACGCGGCGCCTGGAGTACCTTCATGGCCTGGGCGTGACCACCTTGTGGCTGATGCCCTTCCATCCATCGCCGGGGCGCGACGATGGCTACGACGTTTCGGACTTTTACAACGTCGACCCCCGCTTCGGCACGCTCGGCGACTTCGTCGAGTTCACGCATTCGGCTTCGCGCCTGGGCATGCGCGTGCTGATGGACCTGGTGGTGAACCATACCTCGGACCAGCATCCCTGGTTCCAGCAGGCGCGCAAGGACCGGCACTCAAATTATCACAACTGGTATGTATGGTCCGACAAGAAACCGGCCCGCTACACCGATGGCGTGGTCTTCGCCGGCGTGCAGAAATCGACCTGGACCTTCGACAAGCTCGCGAGGCGCTGGTACTTTCACCGCTTCTACGAATTCCAGCCCGACCTGAACACGGCCAACCCCGAAGTGCAGGCGGAGATCCTGAAGATCATGGGCTTCTGGACCCAGATGGGCGTGTCCGGCTTCCGCATGGACGCGGTGCCCTTCGTGATCGGCTCGAAGGGATCGAAGGTCGTGCATCCGACGGAAAAGTTCGACATGCTGCGGCAGTTTCGTGAACTGCTCCAGTGGCGCCGGGGCGACGCGATCATCCTGGCCGAGGCCAATGTGCTGCCCAGGACCAACATGGCCTACTTCGGCGACGAAGGCGAGCGGCTGCACATGATGTTCAACTTCCAGGTCAACCAGAATCTGTTCTACGCGATGGCCGTCGGCGACTCGCGGCCGCTGGCCAATGCACTGGAGGCCACCAGGGCGCGCCCTCCTACATCGCAGTGGGGCATATTCCTGCGCAACCACGACGAGCTCGATCTCGGGCGCCTGCGGCCCGCGCAGCGCCGGCGCGTGTTCGCTGCCTTCGGCCCCGAAAAGGACATGCAGCTCTACGACCGCGGCATACGCCGCAGGCTGGCGCCGATGTTCGGCGGCAACCGGCGGCGCCTCGAGCTGGCCTACAGCCTGCTGCTCACCCTGCCCGGCACACCGGTGATCCGCTACGGCGACGAGATCGGCATGGGCGACGACCTGAGCCTGCCGGAGCGCAACTGCGCGCGCACGCCGATGCAGTGGTCCAACGAACTTCAGGGCGGATTCACCACCTCGTCGAAGCCGGTGCTGCCGGTGATCGCGGGCGGTGCCTACGGCTTCGAGCATGTGAACGTGGCGGCGCAGCGGCGCGATCCCGATTCGCTGCTCAACTGGATGGAGCGCGTCTTTCGCATGCGAAAGGAAGTGCCGGAGATCGGATGGGGCGACTTCGAAGTGATTCCGAACGCGGAGCGCGCGGTGCTCGTCATGCGCTACGAATGGCGAGGCAATGCGGCCGTCTTCGTTCACAACCTGGACGAGAACCCGCTGGAAATAATGCTCCAGGCCAAGGCATTCGGCAAGCACGGCGGGCAGTTGATCAACCTGCTCTCGGAAGCGCACAGCCGTGCCAACTCGAAGGGCAGGCACTGCATGCTGCTCGAGCCCTACGGCTACCGCTGGTTCCGCGTCGGCCCGCTCGACTATCTTCTCAAGCGCGAGGAAATGTGAGGCCGCCCTGTCGACGCGCTGCACATGAGGGATTGCGCGAAGTGGCGCATGTCCTGCTTCTTCTGACACACTACATGCGCAGCGCGGACTCCCTCGCGACGCCCGTCCATGCCAATGAACTCATCAGGTCTCGGGAACATCCGCATCAGCTTGAACTCACGCCTCAGCCTTGGCGTAGCCGCGGTGGTCCTGGCGGCCACCTTCGCCATCGCCACGGTGGCCTTGCAACTGGTCAAGACCAGCATGAAGGCCTCCATCGAAAGCGAGGCGTTCGCGCGCCTGTCGGCCATTGCAAATACGGTAGACCAAAAGTTCGTCAGCCGCCACATCCTGCTGGAGACCTTTGCCGACAGCGTGGCATCGAACGACTTCCCGGATGCGCAGGCGCTGCAGGCCTTTCTCGAAAGGCATCCATCGCTTCGGAAGGCCTTCAGCAATGTCGCACTCTTCACGGCCGACGGCGACCTGATCGCGAGCTTGAGCGGTGCGCAGCAGCCCGGCCGAATCAACATCAAGGACCGCCCGTACTTCCAGGAAACGGTCGCATCCAAGATCGGCGTCCTCTCCGACCCTTATCTCAACCGGCTCAGCGGCCTGGCACAGATTGCCATCACCGAGCCGGTGCTGGACCGTACCGGCCATGTGAAGTTCGTGATCTCGGGCGCCATCAACCTGAAGGACCGGAACATCCTGGGCGAACTCGCCGAGCTGAAATTCGGCGAAACGGGCTACCTCTTCATCACCTCCACCGACGGGGTCGTGATCGACCACCCGCGCACCGAGCGGGTCATCAACCAGACGGGCTTGAAGGGCGTCGGCAATCCGGAGATCGAGCGTCCGATGGAAGGCTACGAAGGCGCGACCGAAGGCTTGAACCATGCGGGCGTGCACGCCCTGTATGCCTTCAAGCGCATCCGGCAGACGAACTGGGTCCTGGGGTCCATGTATCCGAGCGCGGAGGCATTCGCCCGGATCGATGCCATCGAGCGTTCGGCCTGGCTCGGGGCGGTGGTGCTCGCGATGATTGCCGGCGCCATGGCACTGGGCCTCGTGCGCCAGCAGCTCAGACCGCTCAGGCATCTGCACCGGCACATGCTGGATGTGGACAACCCGGCCCTGGAAACGGCCGTGCCGCGCACCTATCCGCGCGACGAGATCGGCGATCTTGCGCGCACCTTCGACACGCTGATGCGGCAGCGCAAGTCGAGCGAGAAGTTCCTGCGCGACATCACCGACAACCTTCCCGCGATGGTGTCGCACGTGGATGCGCAGGGCCGCTATACCTTCGTGAACGCCCCGCTCTGCAGGAAGTTCGACCGCGGCGCGGCGCAGCTGATCGGCCGAACGGCGCAGGTCATCGGTGAAGACGAGGCGGTGGATGCCGCCGTTCGGCGCGTGCTGGCCGGCGAGGCCGTCAGTTTCGAAAGCCGGGGCGCGGCGCGGCGCGGCGAGGAAGACCGCTACTTCCAGACCGAACTCATCCCCGACCGCGACCAGGCGGGCCAGGTTCGCGGCTACTACGCCATGACGTCCGACGTGACGGAGCGCAAGCGCATCGAATTCAGCCTGGCCCACAGCGAAGCGCAGGTGCGCATCATTGCGGACAACATCCCTGCCCTGGTCTCGCACGTCGATTCCCTGTTGAGATACACCTTCGTCAACGCACAGATCAGGGCGCTGCACAAGGACAAGGTGCTGGTGGGCCGATCGATGCCGGAGGTTCGCGGCCCGTCGGATTTCGCGATCGTGGCCTCCGCGTACGAGCGCGCGCTGGCCGGCGAAACGGTGGTCATCGAGAAAACCGGCGATGCCGCGCTGGGCATCGGAGACCGGACCTTCAAGGCCCACTACATTCCCGACCAGGACGCGAACGGCGTGGTGCAGGGCGTGTTCGCCATGACCTTCGACATCAGCGACGAAGTGAACATACGCAAGGCACTGACCGAACAGGAGAAGCGGCTGCGCGACGTGACCGACAGCATCCCGGCGCTGGTGGGCTACTTCGACAGCAACGAGAACTGCCTCTTCGCCAACAGCCGCGCGCGGCGCATGGCCGGCCTGGGCGACGGCCCGCTCGACGGCGTCACCCTGCGTTCCGCCGTGGGCAGAGGCGTGTACAAGCAGCAGCAGCCCTACCTTCCCCTGGTGCGCGAGGGCAAGTCGGTGCGCTTTCCGGTTCAGTCGCCGCTCTACGACAAGGTCGGCTATTTCCAGGTCAACCTGATCCCGGACAAGGACCTGGAGGGCAGGTTCCTGGGCTTCTATCTCATGACCTTCAACATCACCGCGTTGAAGGAGGCGGAACTGCGGCAGGCCGAAAGCGAAAGGCGCCTGCGCACCATCACCGACAACCTGCCGGCGCTCATCACCTACATCGACCGCGACGAGAAGGTCACCTTTGCCAATGGCACCTACCGCGAATGGCTCGACGTGGAGCCGGCCGACATCGTGGGGCATCACGTCCGCGACGTCGCGGGCCCCGAGCTCTATCTCTCGCGCCAGGCCATGATCGCGCGCGCGCTGGCGGGCGAGCGCGTGGAGTTCGAGGCGCAGACCAGGACCAAGGGGGTCGACCGCACCACCCGCGTCAGCTACGTGCCCGACATCGGCCCCGACGGCGCCACGCGCGGCATCTTCTCGCTGAGCCTGGACATCAGCGCATTGAAGGCGGTGGAGCGCAAGCTGAGCGACCTGGCACGGGTCGACACGCTCACCGGCCTCGCGAACCGGCTCGCCTTCAATGAGTTCCTGCCCGAAGCCATTGCCCGCGCGCAGCGTTCGGGCAACGCAATGGCGGTGCTGTTTCTCGATGTCGACCATTTCAAGACCATCAACGACACGCTCGGCCATGCGACCGGGGACGGCGTCCTGCTCGAATATGCGCAGCGCCTGCTGGCCAGCGTGCGAGGTACCGATACCGTGGCGCGCCTTGCGGGCGACGAGTTCGTGGTGGTGCTGGAGAACGTGCATAGCCGGGAAGCAGCCGTGGCTGTGGCGCGAAAGATCGTCCATCAGGTCGGCACCGTCGCCTTCGAACTGGACGGCCGGAGCCTGAAGGTCACGACCAGCATCGGCATTGCCTTCCACGAGACCACCGACGCCTCGGTGACCGCCGCCGATCTGCTGGCGCGCGCCGACGCCGCGCTCTATCGTGCAAAGGCTGCGGGGCGCAACACCTTCGGCTTTTCCGATTGAGAACTTTGGTAGTGATTTCGCATCGCCCTTTTCCACGGGCGGGGCGCATCCGTGCTGACAAGCTCGCCCTGGCGGCCTCAGAATCCCCTTTCACAGGAGATCCAATTCATGTCCCCCACCGAAGTCGTCACGCCCGAGCAATTGCTGCACGCACTGGAGGTTCAGAGCCGCATGCCCATCCTGCGCATCGGCCAGGCGCTGATGGCCCTGGGCGTGCTCACCGAAGAGCAGCTGCGTGCCGGCCTGGCGCAGCAGCAACTCGACCGCAGCGTGCCGCTGGGCGAGACCCTGGTGCGCATGGGCGTGGTGACCCGGGCCCAGCTGCAGTCCGCGCTGGTGCGCAAGATGGGCTATCCGCTCGTGAACCTGCATGAGTTCCCGGTTGCGGTGGACGCCTTGCGCACCATCAGCCACGGGGTCGCACGGCGCCTGCAGGTGATGCCGCTCATGATCCACCACGGCCGCCTCATCCTTGCGCTCGACGATCCGGCCAGCCGCCATTCCGCGATCGAGGAGGTGGAGTTCATCAGCCAGATGAAGGTGGTACCGGTGGTGGGCGAATGCCTTGTCCTGGACACGGTGCTCTACAAGGCCTACGGAAAGCTCGGCACCGACTCGGTCGACCCGACCATCGTCCACGATCCCTCGCGGCCGCTGGACTTCGACATGTCCAGCGTCGGCACCAGCGATCTGCTGGTCACCCTCGAGAAGGAAGGCCCCGCTCCCGCCATGGAAGAGACGGCCATCGAGCAATCGGACAACTCGCTGGTGCGGATGATCAACAGCATGATCGTGGACGCGCACCGCGAAGGCGTGTCCGACATCCACATCGAAAGCTATCCGGGCAAGGAAAAGACCCGCATCCGGTTTCGCCGCGACGGGCGGCTGCACACCCACCTGGAGCTGCCGGCCAGCTACCGCAACGCGATCGTCGCGCGCGTGAAGATCATGTGCGACCTGGACATCAGCGAAAAGCGCAAGCCGCAGGACGGCAAGATCAATTTCGCCAAGTACTCGCCACAGCACCGCATCGAGCTGCGCGTGGCAACCATTCCCACCGCCAACGGGCTGGAAGACGTGGTGATGCGCATCCTGGCCTCGGCCAAGCCCACTGCGCTGGACCAGCTCGGGCTTTCGCAGCGCAATCTCGCGGAGTTCACCCAGGCCGTGGAGCGCCCCTACGGCATGGTGCTTTGCGTCGGGCCCACGGGTTCGGGCAAGACCACCACGCTGCATTCGGCCCTGATGCGCATCAACACGCCGGAGCGAAAGATCTGGACGGCCGAAGACCCGATCGAAATCACCCAGCCCGGCCTGCGCCAGGTGCAGGTGAATCCGCGCATCGACTGGACCTTTGCCAAGGCGCTGCGGGCCTTCGTGCGCGCCGATCCCGACGTGATCATGGTCGGCGAGATCCGCGACGAGGAAACGGCTCGCACCGCCATCGAGGCATCGCTCACGGGCCACCTGGTGCTTTCCACGCTGCACACCAACAGCGCGCCCGAAACCGTGACGCGGCTGCTGGACATGGGAATGGACCCCTTCAATTTCGCCGACTCGCTACTGGCGGTGCTGGCGCAGCGGCTGGTGCGCCGCCTCTGCAGCCATTGCATCCAGAGCCGCCCCATGCGCCCCGACGAGATCGAGGAACTGCTGGCCGACTACATGCACGCGTTCGCGGGACAGGAGGCGCCGGCCGAACGCGAGGCCGTGCGCAAGAGCTGGCACAGCCACCATGGCCAGGGCGGCCAGCTGCTGGCCTTCGCGAGCCGCGGATGCACGCACTGCGACAACACCGGCTTCAGCGGCCGCGTCGGCATCCACGAACTGATGGTGATCTCCAGGACGCTGCGGCGCCTGGTCCAGGGCGGCGCCCGCGCCGAGGAGCTGCAGGAGGCCGCCATGCGCGAAGGCATGCGCACCCTGCGTCAGGACGGGATCGACAAGGTTCTGTCGGGGCAGACCACCATCGAGGAGGTCCGCGCGACCAGCAACGCCTGAGCTGCCGCCTCAGGCGGCATCCCACGCCACGGCCGGCAGCGTTGCGATGGCGGGCCTGGCGAACAGGTAGCCCTGGAACAGATCCACGCCCAGCCCCTGGAGCGCGTGAACCTCTTCCGAAGCCTCGACGCCTTCCGCCACCACCCGGATGCCGAGTTCATCGCAGGTGCCCACGAAGCCCTTCACGATGCTGAGCCGGACCGGGTCGTTGTGGATGTTGCGCACCAGGCCCATGTCGATCTTCACCACGTCGGGCTGAAAGCCGGCCAAAAGCTCGAAGCCCGCATAGGCGGCGCCGAAGTCGTCGATGGCGGAGGTGAAGCCGTAGTCCTTGTAGGTGCGGAACGTCGCCGCCAGCGCCGGCAGGTCCGCCACGCGCTCGCCCTCGGTGATCTCGAACATCAGCTGGTGCACCGGAAAGTTGCAGCGCTGCGCGGCCACCATGGCGGTATGAAAGCACTCGGATTGCCGCCCGGCCACGTCGTTGGGCAGGATGTTGAGGCTCAGCCGCGTCTCCATCCCCAGCGCGGAGGCGGTTTCAATGGCTTTCACGCGGCACGCCTCATGGAACGCGAAGCGGTGCAGCGGGTCCACGCGCGAGAGCACCTCGAAGGCACCCTCTCCCGACGCGCCGCGCACCAGCGCTTCGTGCGCGAAGACTTCGCGCCGCTCGACGTCCACGATCGGCTGAAAAGCCATGACGAACCCGTCATCGAAGGCGGGAAAGCTGGCATCTGCCGTTGTTGCGGTAGTCACTGGAGTGGATCTCACGGGAAAGGGATCAAGTCGTTCGAGCGGCGCAAAGAAGTGTGTAAATGTAATCGTTTCATCGGCAGCCTCGCCGGCGGTCAGCCCGCGGGCAGGTCGAGGTCGAGCTCGACCCAGACCGGCGCGTGGTCGCTCGCACCGGGCCGGCCGCGCACCCCGCGGTCCACGTTCGCATCGGTCAGCAAGGGCGCGAGTTCCCGGTTGAGCAGCAGGTGGTCGATGCGCAAGCCCGCATTGCGCGGCCAGCGATTGCGCCAGTAATCCCAATAGGTGTAGATCGCCTCGTCGGGATGGCGCGCGCGGATCGCATCGGTCCACCCTTGCGCCAGCAAGCGGGCGAAGGCTGCGCGGCTTTCCGGCTGCAGCAGCGCATCGTCGCGCCATGAGGCCGGGTTGTAGATGTCCGCGTCGGTGGGCACCACGTTGAAGTCGCCGGCCAGCACCACCGGCATGCCGCAGCCATGGAGCCGGCGCGCATGGGCGTTCAGCCGCTCGAACCATTCGAGCTTGTAGTCGAACTTGGGGCCGGGCTGCGGATTGCCGTTGGGCAGGTACAGGCAGCCGATGATCACGGCGCCCACCACGGCTTCGAGATAGCGGCTCTGGCTGTCTTCGGAGTTTCCGTCGAGGCCGCGGCCGGTTTCGATCGGCTCCCGGCCGCGCGCAAGAATGGCCACGCCGTTCCATGAACGCTGGCCGTGGAACAGCACGCCGTAACCCGCTTCGCGAATGGCCGCGGCGGGAAAATTCAGGTCCGGGGATTTCAGCTCCTGCAGGCAGGCCACGTCCGGGCGGGACTCGGCCAGCCACTCCAGCAGAAGCGGAAGCCGGCCGTTGACGCCATTGACGTTGAAGCTCGCAATCTTCATGGGGCGCTGCGTTGAACAAGCGGAATGGGCCGGATCATGGCCTGAAAGCCGCCCCGGCCCTGTCGGAGAACATGCCCTGCGGGGCGGCGCCTCCCGCTTTCGGCCGCCGGCCGTCAGGCGGCCTTCGCGCCGCTTTCGTACCAGCCCTGCGACCGGTTGACCACCGCCACCACCAGCAGCATCACCGGCACTTCGATCAGCACGCCCACCACCGTGGCCAGCGCGGCCCCCGACTGGAAGCCGAACAGACTGATCGCCGTGGCCACCGCGAGTTCGAAGAAGTTGCTGGCGCCGATCAGCGCCGACGGGCCGGCCACGCAGTGCGCCACGCCCAGCTTGCGGTTGAGCACATAGGCCAGGCCCGAATTCAGGAACACCTGGATGAGGATCGGCACCGCGAGCAGCGCAATCACCACCGGCTGGCCGAGGATGGCCTCGCCCTGGAAGGCGAACAGCAGCACCAGCGTCACCAGCAATGCCGAGATCGACCATGGCCCGAGCCGCGCCGCAACGGCCTGGAAGTGCGCCGTGCCCCGCCCGAGCAGATGCCTGCGCAGCAGCTGCGCAATGATCACCGGCACCACGATGTACAGGCCCACCGAGGTCAGCAGCGTGTCCCAGGGCACCGTGATCGACGACAGCCCGAGCAGCAGCGCGACCACGGGCGCGAAGGCCACCACCATGATCGCGTCGTTCAGCGCCACCTGCGACAGCGTGAAGTACGGGTCGCCCCTGCACAGCTGGCTCCACACGAACACCATCGCCGTGCACGGCGCCGCGGCCAGCAGGATCAGGCCCGCGACGTAGCTGTCGAGCTGCGCCGGCGGCAGGAGCGGCGCGAACACGTGGCGAATGAAGATCCAACCCAGCAGCGCCATCGAGAACGGCTTCACGGCCCAGTTGATGAACAGCGTGACGCCGATGCCGCGCCAATGCGCCCTCACCTGCCCGAGCGCCGCGAAATCGATCTTCAGCAGCATCGGGATGATCATCACCCAGATCAGCACGCCGACCGGCACGTTGACCTTAGCCACCTCCAGCGAGGCAATGCCGCGGAACACGCCCGGCAACCACTGGCCCAGCGCGATGCCGGCCACGATGCACAGCGCGACCCACACCGTGAGATAGCGCTCGAAGAAGCCGATGGCGGGTGGCGGTGCGGACGATGCCGCGGCGGCGGCGGTATTGGAACTCATGGAAAGGTCAGCTTTCGGAAATCGCGGTCAGCGCCGCTTGAAGTTCGGTGTCCGCCGTCGTCTCGATCGGCAGCGCCGGCAACTGCACGAGACGGCGCGACGGGGGATGCAGCC
Organism: Variovorax paradoxus; assembly: GCF_018614875.1. GTDB lineage: Bacteria > Pseudomonadota > Gammaproteobacteria > Burkholderiales > Burkholderiaceae_C > Variovorax > Variovorax paradoxus_I. The sequence continues at coordinate 532,497 of NZ_JAGGNW010000011.1, forward strand.
GGCTCGCGCTGCTTTGCCACGACCGCAACGCCAACAGCCTTGCCGCGAGGTGTTCTCGGGGCGCAGCATGCGGCGTCCTGGCTGGTGGCCGCCCTCTTCTCGCCATACACCGGCACATTGCCCAGCGTGTGAAAGTGCTCCCAGGCAATGCCCTGCGGATCGGTGATCCAGTGCTTTTCGCTGCGTGCGTAGCAGCAGGTGGTGGCGCCTTCGTCGAAGGTTTCGATCTGGGCGTCCGCGACGCGCGCCTTGAGTTCCGCGAGTTCTTCCTCGTTCTTGGCCTGCAGGCCCAGATGGTCGATGCCTAGCGAACCGGCGCGTGTCGACACCGCAAAGTTCACCGGCGGATCGGTGAGCATCCACTTGGCGTAGTCGCTCTCGACGCGCGCCGGCTCCGAGGCAAAAAGCCTGGAATAAAACGCGATGCTCGCCGGCAGATCCCGGACGTTCAGATGCACATGGAATCGCTTCATGATTTCTCCTTCAGCATGGACAAGCCTGGGCCGCGTGGGGCAGGCAAGCCTCGCCCTGGCAGCAGTTCTCGGTCAGGTAGCCGATGAGCGCGTTCATCCGTTCGAACGCCGCGCGGTAGATCAGGTTGCGGCCGCTGCGCTCCTGCGTTACCAGCCCCGAATGGGTCAGCTCCTTCAGATGGAACGAGAGGCTGGTGGCCGGCACGTCGAGCGCCTCGACCAGCGCGCCGGGCGTGAGCCCCGCCGGGCCCGCCACCACCAGGGCGCGGAACACCTGAAGGCGCACGGGCTGGGCCAGCGCCGCAAGGGATCTGACGATGTCTTGTTCTTCCATATTTCAATAATAGTTGCATAATTGCAAGAATGCAATCGACAGCCCCCTCCTCCATCACCATCTTTCACAACCCCGCGTGCGGCACCTCGCGCAACACGCTGGCACTGATCCGCAACAGCGGCGAAGAGCCCCGGGTCGTCGAATACCTGAAGACGCCGCCCGGCAAGGAAACGCTGCGCGAGCTGCTCGCCGCCATGGCCATGGCGCCGCGCGCGCTGCTGCGCCGCAAGGGCACGCCGTACGAAGAGCTCGGGCTCGACGATCCCAAGTGGTCGGACGAGCAGCTGCTCGACTTCATGCTCGCGCATCCGATCCTCATCAACCGCCCGATCGTTGTCACGCCGATCGGCACGCGCCTGTGCCGCCCTTCCGAAGTGGTGCTGGACATCCTGCCCCTGCCGCAAAAAGGCCCCTTCACCAAGGAGGACGGCGAGATGGTCATCGACGCGGAGGGCCGCCGTGTCGACCCCGCTGCCTGAGCTTCCGAACATCGACGCCGCTCTGTTCGACCGGCCCTCGCCCGAGCGCTTCTCCAACGCCGCGCCGGCGCGCCACGCACCGCGCTTCCTGCTGCTGTACGGCTCGCTGCGCGAGCGCTCCTACAGCCGCCTGTTGACCGAAGAGGCCGCGCGGCTGCTGCAAGCCATGGGCGGCGAAGCGCGCATCTTCGACCCGGCCGGCCTGCCCCTGCCGGACAGCGCGCCGGACGATCATCCGAAGGTGCGGGAGCTGCGCGAACTGGCGCAATGGGCCGAAGGCATGGTGTGGTGCTCGCCCGAACGCCACGGCGCCATGACCGGCATCATGAAGGCGCAGATCGACTGGATTCCGCTGAGCGTGGGCGCGGTGCGGCCCACGCAGGGCAAGACGCTGGCCGTCATGCAGGTGTCGGGCGGGTCGCAGTCGTTCAACGCGGTGAACCAGCTGCGCGTGCTCGGGCGCTGGATGCGCATGCTGACCATCCCCAACCAGTCGTCCGTCGCCAAGGCCTTCCTGGAGTTCGACGAAGCCGGGCGGATGAAGCCCTCCTCGTACTACGAGCGCGTGGTCGACGTGATGGAAGAACTGATGAAGTTCACCCTGCTCACGCGCGATGCGGCCGCCTACCTCGTCGATCGCTACAGCGAGCGCAGGGAAAGCGCCGAGCAGCTCTCGAAACGGGTGAACCAGCGCGCCATCTCAAACTGAGGCAAGGCCCGAGGCCGTCGCCGGCGTGACAATCGGCGCCCATGAACGCCAAGCCTTCGACGACCACCGCGCCGGGTGCGTCAGCGTCCGTGCCGCGCCCCATTCGCTTTGCTGCCTCCTTGATCCTCTTGCGCGACGGCGCCCACGGCATGGAAGTGCTGCTGCTGCGCCGAGCGGAAAAGGCCGACGACCAGAACAGCGGCGCCAGCGTCTTTCCGGGCGGCGTGGTCGATACGCACGACCGCAGCCTGCACCTGATGTGCAAGGGGCTGGACGATGCCGCGGCCAGCGCGCGCCTCGGCGTGCCCGATGGCGGCCTCGACTACTACGCCGCCGCGGTGCGCGAGTGCTTCGAGGAAGCGGGCATCCTGTTCGCGAGCGATGCCGAAGACCGGCTGGTCGAACTCGACCGGCTGCCGCCGAGCCGGCTCGAGGCCATGCGGCATGCCGCCGAGCAGGGCACCGATGCGCTGCTGGCCATGTGCGCTGCGCAAGGCTGGCGCCTCGCGATGGACCGGCTGGCCTATTTCAGCCACTGGCTGACGCCGCCCGGCATGCCGCGCCGGTTCGACACCCGCTTCTTCATCGCGCAGATGCCGCAGGGGCAAGGCGTGAAGGCCGACGGCCGCGAGATCGTGGAGCACAGGTGGCTGAAGCCGGCAGAAGCGGTGGATCCACGCCGCGGCCTCAAGCTGATGAATGTGACGCGGCGCACGCTCGAGCAGCTGGCGAGCTTCGGCAACGCCGCCGATTGCATGGCGCATGCGCGATCCCTGACGCGGATCGTGCTGAACATGCCGCGCCTGGCCGACGGGCCTTCGGGCCGCCGCGCAGTGAACATCGACGAAGCCGCCTATGAGGAAATCGGCCGCATCGACCCCGACGGCAAGGGCCACGCACGCTACGCACTCGGGCCCGACCTCGTCACGCAGCTGTCGGCGCGCATCGTCCGCGTGGCCGGCGGGGCGAGCGGCCCGTCGGGCGCCACGGATTCGCACAGCTATTTCGTGGGCGGCAAGAACGGCCACTGGGCATTGATCGACCCTGCGCCGCACGGCTCGGCCCAGAGCGAGGCGCTTCGCGCCGCAGCGCCGGGACAGGTGCGGTGGCTGCTCTCGACACAGCCGCGCACGCAGGCAGCAGTCGCATCGCTCGAAGCCCGGCGATCGCTATGGCCGGACGCTTCGGTGCCGTGGCCAGAGCCTGGCGACGCGCTTGACCTGGGTGGCGCGACACTGCGGGTACGGCAAGCCAGCGGAGAGTCGTCCGCGCTTCGGTTCCTGCTGGTGGAAGAACGCACCCTGTTCGCCGGCGCAGTCGAAGCGCCTGCCATGCACGCCGGCGACGAGGTGGAGTGGATCGCGCCGGCCGGTGGCTTCATCTTCAGGCAGGGTGCCTGACCGGCGTACCCGCGGCCAGTGCCGTTGCCCGTCAGGCGGATTCGCCCCAACTCAGAAGGCCCTTCTGCGTGGCCTCGCGAACCGCCTGGGTGCGCGACTTGACGTCCAGCTTGCGGTAAATGCTTTTGACCTGCGCTTCGATCGTGTTGATCGAACGGTGGGTCTCCTCGGCAATCTGCCGGTTGCTCTGGCCTTGGGAAATGAGTCGCAGCACTTTCAACTCGCGAGGCGACAGCAGCCCCTTGCGCTCCGGGGACGGCTTCGGTTGGGCCGGTGCGGCGATGGAACCCAGGATGCGGCGCGCAATTTTCGAAGCAACCGGGGAGTTGCCAAGTTCGATGGAGCGCATCAGGGAAACCAGGTCCATCGCATTCGCCTCGGCGAAGAGGTGGCGCACGGCCTCGGCGGCCGCGGCGGAACTCACACGCCAGTCATCGTTGGCAGCGGGCATCGCGAGCCTGCCCGTGGTGAGCTGCCGCGCCTGTTGCCAGGCCGGATGCCACGTTGTTCCCGAATCATTTTTTGCGATGGACATTTGAAAGCTCAATCAAAAAATACCTGAGGGCCAGCGCCTCAATCACGAAGGTGCACGCTTCGGGAGGCTGCAGTTGTCCGCCCCGCGCGTCATGTCAGCGCGGGCTGGAACCGGTTCTTGAAAACCTCCGAGCGCGGGAGAGCCTTCAAGCCGTCTCCATTCCTTTGAATGGAAAGGCGCCGGCTATGGATTCGCGCCGGAGGAGGGGCAGCGGTCAGGAGTGCGGCGATATGACCGTGGCCTCGGATACAGCGGGGCGATGCAGTCGTGAAGCAGATCCGCGGGCGAAGTGCCCGGGCTTCGGCGTTCCGTGGAACAGGGACCTGAAGACCATCACGTTGCAAGCTCCGGACGACATGGATGAAACAAATTCAATGCTACGAAGGACAGTGGCTTCTGGCGTCCACTTTCTGACCTTGGATGTGTTGCGGATCACAAGTGCGCACTGGAAGTGGCCTGCATCAACGGCCGAGGCTTCCGCCGTCTTGACAACACGGATCCAGCGCAGACCCACCCGGTACGCACGTTCTCTGTTCGGCCAGGGGCACATCGAAGTCCGAAGCTGCAAAGTCGGCAGGCACATGCACGCCGTGGTCGTCCCGGCGCACCAGCCCGCGGTCTTCCATGTTGCGCATGGTCTTGTTGACAACCTCGCGCGAAAGCCCCGAATAGGACGCGATCACCGCTTGGGTAATGCGTTTGTCATACCCGCCGGTGGTTGCCGGCGCCAGCAGCGTCAGCTGGTGAAGCACGCGGCCCACGAGATCTTCGGTCGAGAGCGATGAAATCCGGCGCAGCTGCCCCCGCATCACGTTCACGCGCTTCATGGCGATATCGAGCAGTTCCAGGGCCACCTTCGGATGCTGCTCGCACAGCCTGCGCATCGCGCCAATGGGAATGAGGTATACCGACGAGGGCAGCGCTGCAATCAGCGTCTGGGTGGACTGATAGCGGTCTTCGGTGAAAGAGGCACCGAGAAAGAAGTCGTCCCGGCGGATGAATTCGGTGGTGACATCGCCGCCGCTGCTGCGGCCGTGCGCCACGGCGCGCAGAAGCCCGCTCGCCACGCAGTAGAACCGATCGGTCCACTCATCGGCGGCAAGAACGGTTTCGTTGCGCCGATAGGAACGAAGTTCGCTGGCCTGGACCAATGCCGCACGTTCCGCCTGCGGCAGACCGGCGACCAGAGTATGCAAGTACATACCCGAATGATGTTCGATGGCACCGCCGGGCGCATACCCATGAATAGGGGATACCGCGACGACCCCACGCTGGAGCCCAATCCGAAGGCCAGCGCAGCGGACGCAGCCCTGGCATCGCCGGCGCCGGGCGCTCCGGCCTCACTTCGTCCCGGCCGCGCGCCGCAGGCATTCGATCAATTGCTGCGTGCTGGGCGTGCGCCTGCGGCCGCGCATGGTGATCAGGCCCACCGGCGGCAGTTCGATCGGCACCTTGAGCGACAGCACCTTCAGCATGCCCTGCTGCTGGAAATGCCGCGCCACGGAGCGCGCCATGAAGGCGACGGCATCGCGCTGCCGCAGGAAGCTGATCTGCGCCAGGAACGAGGAAGATTCGATGATGTCGGCCGGCGGATGCACGCCGTCGCGAAAGAACATCTGGTCGAGCTTGACGCGCAGCGAGGCCCAGGGCGGCGGCATCACGCAGCGCTCCTTCGCCAGGTCGGCCCAGCCCAGCCGGCGCTTCGCGGCCAGCGGATGCCCCGGGCGCACCACCACCTGCATGGGCTCGTCATGCAGCGCCTCGGTTTCGAGGTCCGGCGCCGCGTAGCCCGGTTCGAGCCGGCCGACGAACAGGTCCAGCTCGCCCAGGCGCAGCTTGGGCAGCAGGCGCGTCAGGTCGCCCTCCTCCACCAGCACCGTCGTTTGCGACGAATGCGCCTTGAGCATTTCGACCGCGCGGGCCATCAGCACCGGCATGGCCACCACCATGGCGCCCACGCTGGTGCGGCCCGCGGCGCCGCTGGCCACGGCGGCAATCTCGTCGCGCGTGCGGTCGTAGTCGGCCAGCACCGAGCGCGCGAACCGCACCACGCTGTCGCCATACGGCGTGGGCTCGGTCCCGCGCGTGGAGCGCTCGAACAGCGCGAGGCCGAACATGCGCTCGATCTCCGCCAGCGACTTGGAAACCGCCGGCTGCGTGACCGACAGGAACTCGGCCGCGCGGCCCAGGTGGCGGAACTGGTCGAGCGCCACCAGCATCTGCAGGTGGCGCAACTTGAGGTTGGAACGCAGGACGCGGTCGATCTGGCTCATCGTGGTGCTTGCGGCATTTTTCCCCTTCATAACCTCCTGGCTATGAAGAGAGTCCGCTATTTCATTGGATTGCAATGATTGTCCACGGAAGAATGCGCCCAGCTTTCTTGAACAACAATCGTCGGAGACACACGCATGACCTTCCCTCGCTCCCTGCAGCGGCGCCAGCTGGTGCTGGGCGGCCTCGGCGCCGCCGCGCTCGCCACCGCAACCGGCCGCGCCGTCGCGGCCGACTATCCGGAACGCCCCATCAGCTTCATCTGTCCCTGGCCCGCCGGCGGCACCGCGGACCGCTCGATGCGCGCCATCTGCCAGATCGCCGCGCGCGAACTCGGCCAGCCCATCGCGCTGGAAAACCGGGCCGGCGCCTCCGGCATGATCGGCACCAAGGCGCTGGCATCGGCCCGGCCCGACGGCTACACCATCGGGCAGATCCCCATCTCGGTGACGCGCTTTGCGCAGATCGGCACCGTGCAGATCGATCCACTCAAGGACCTGAGCTACCTGGCCCGCACCTCGGGCCAGACCTTCGGCATCGCTGTGCCCGCCAGTTCGCCCTTCAAGTCGCTGCGCGACATGGTGGCGCAGGCCAAGGCCAAGGCCAAGCCGGGCGTGGTCAGCTATGCCCACGCCGGCGTGGGCGGGGCGACGCACGTGGGCATGGAGCAGTTCGCGCAGGCGGCCGGCGTGAAGTTCAATGCCATTGCCTACAAGGGCGGTTCCGCCGCGCTGCAGGACGTGTTGGGCGAACAGGTCGACATGCTGGCCGACAGCAGCTCCTGGGCGCCGCACGTCGAAAGCGGCAAGCTGCGCCTGCTCGCGACCTGGGGCGAGGCGCGCACGCCGCGCTTCAAGGACACGCCCACGCTCAAGGAGCTGGGCTACGACGTGGTGGTGGAAGCGCCCAACGGCATCGGCGCGCCGCGCGGGCTGCCGGCCGCGGTGGAAAAGAAGCTGCGCGATGCGTTCCGCGTCGCCGTCAACAGCGAAGAGTTCAAGAAAGTGGCCGACAGCATCGATGCGCCGGTCATGTACCAGGACGGCCCCGACTACCGGAAGTACGTCGAAGCCGTCTACAAGCAGGAGACGGAGTTGATCCGCAAGCTCAACCTCAAGGAACTGATGGAGAAGGGTTGATGACCGACAGCCCCCTGCTTCGCCTGCATCCGCACGACAACGTGCTGGTTGCCAAGACCCCCATCGCCCTGGGCGAGACGATTGCCGAGTTCGGCGTGCGCGCACGCGCGCAGATTCCCGCGGGCCACAAGATCGCGTCGCGCGCCATCGCGGCCGGCGAGCAGGTGAAGAAATACGACACCGTGATCGGCGTGGCCTCGCGCGACCTGGAGGCCGGCGACTACGTGCATAGCCACAACCTCACACTGGTGGATTCCTACCGCGACCCGGCCTTCTGCCAGGACGTGCGCCCGGTGGCCTATGTGCCCGAGGCCGAGCGCGCCACCTTCATGGGCTTTGTGCGGGCCGACGGCCGCGTGGGCACGCGCAACTTCATCGGCATCTTGTCGTCGGTCAATTGCTCGGCCACCGTCATCAAGCGCATCGCGGCGCACTTCACGCCCGAGCGCCTGGCCGCCTTTCCGAACGTGGACGGCGTGGCCGCCTTCGCGCAGACCAGCGGCTGCGGCATGTCTTCGCCGAGCGAGCATTTCGACGTGCTGCGCCGCACCCTGGCCGGCTATGCGCGCCATCCCAACCTGGCCGGCGTGCTGATCGTGGGCCTGGGCTGCGAGCGCAACCAGGTCGATGCGCTGGTCGACTCGCAGGGCCTGCAACAGGGCCGCCTCATGCGCACGATGGTGATGCAGGAAGTGGGCGGCACGCGCCAGACCATCGAAGCCGGCATTCGCGCCGTGGAAGAAATGCTGCCCGAGGCCAACGCCGCGCAGCGCACCCGCGTCGGCGCCAACCACCTGAAGATCGGCCTGGAGTGCGGCGGGTCCGACGGCTTCTCGGGCATCACGGCCAACCCCGCGCTGGGTGCGGCCATGGACGTGCTGGTGCGCCACGGCGGCACCGCCATCCTTTCCGAAACGCCCGAGATCCACGGCGTCGAGTTCATGCTCACGCGCCGCGCCGCCACGCCCGAAGTCGGCCAGAAGCTGCTCGACCGGCTGGCCTGGTGGGAGCGCTATGCGGCCGGCCAGAACGCGCAGTTCAACGGCGTGGTGGGGCATGGCAACCAGGCCGGCGGGCTGGCCAACATCTTCGAGAAATCGCTCGGCTCGGCCATGAAGGGCGGCACCACGCCGCTGCAGGCCGTGTACGAATACGCCGAGCCCATCGACCAGGCCGGCTTCGTCTTCATGGATTCGCCGGGCTACGACCCGGTGGCCGTCACCGGGCAGATCGCCAGTGGCGCGCAACTGATCTGCTTCACCACCGGGCGCGGTTCGATGTTCGGCAGCAAGCCGGCGCCGACCATCAAGCTGGCCAGCAACACGCCGATGTTCAAGCGCCTCGAAGAGGACATGGACATCAACTGCGGCGTGGTGATCGACGGCGAACTCTCGGTGCCCGAGCTCGGGCAGCAGATCTTCGAGCAGATCCTGCGCCATGCCTCCGGCGAGCGCACGCGCAGCGAAGCGCTGGGCCTGGGCGATCATGAGTTCGTGCCGTGGCACTTGGGCATCGTGAGCTGACTTTCCCCATCGCTTTGCAGCGCAACGAACAAAAAAATGCCCCTTACCCTCTCCCGCCCCGAACTGCAGCGCACGGCCAACTTCATTGCCGGCGAGTGGTGCACCGCCGCCGGCCGCACGCTCGACGTGACCGACCCGGCCACCGGCGCGCTGATCGCGCAGGTGCCCGACTCCGGCGCCGACGATGCCCGTGCCGCCGTCGATGCGGCGCACGCCGCGTTCCCCGCCTGGCGCCGCACGCCGGCCAAGCAGCGCGCGCAGATCCTCAAGCGCTGGAACGACCTCGTGCTCGCGCACCAGGACGACCTGGGCCGCCTCATCTCGCGCGAACAGGGCAAGCCGCTGGCCGAAGGCATCGGCGAGGTCGCCTACGCGGCAAGCTACATCGAGTGGTTTGCCGAAGAGGCCACGCGCGCCAACGGCGACGTGATTCCCGCACCTGTGCCCGGCCGGCGCATGTTCGCCATCAAGGAGCCGGTGGGCGTGGTCGCCGCCATCACGCCGTGGAATTTTCCGGCCGCGATGATCGCGCGCAAGATCGCACCGGCGCTTGCGGCGGGCTGCACCGTGGTCTGCAAGCCGGCCGAGGACACGCCCCTCACCTCGCTTGCATTGGTGGCGCTTGCCGCGCAAGCCGGCGTGCCCGCGGGCGTGCTCAACATCGTGACGGCCTCGCGCGAGCGCACGCCCGAGGTGGTCGACGCGTGGCTCGACGACGCGCGCGTGCGCAAGATCACTTTCACCGGATCGACGCCGGTCGGCAAGCACCTGGCGCGCCGCTCGGCCGACACGCTCAAGAAGCTGTCGCTCGAACTCGGCGGCAATGCGCCGTTCATCGTGTTCGAGGATGCCGACATCGATGCCGCAGTGGAAGGCCTGATGGCTGCCAAGTTCCGCAACGGCGGACAGACCTGCGTCTGCCCCAACCGCGTGTTCGTGCACGAGGCGGTGCATGACGAATTTGCCAAGCTGCTCGCGGCGCGCGTCGCGGCGCTGCGCGTCGGCCCGGCCAGCGAGCCGGGCTCGCAGATCGGCCCGATGATCAATGCGCGCGCCATCGAAAAGATCGAGCGCCATGTGCAAGACGCCGTGGCGCGCGGCGCACGCGTGCTCGCCGGCGGAGCGCGGCTGCCCGCGCTGGGGCCGAACTACTTCGCGCCCACCGTGCTGGTGAACGCAGATGCCGCGATGGCCTGCGCCTGCGAAGAAACCTTCGGCCCCGTCGTTCCCTTGACGCGCTTTGCCGACGAAGCCGAGGTGGTGGCCCAGGCCAACGACACGCCTTTCGGCCTGGCCGCGTATTTCTACTCACGCGACGTACGCCGCATCTGGCGCGTGGCGGATGCATTGGAAGCCGGCATCGTCGGCATCAACGAAGGCGCCCTGGCCGCGGAGGCCGCGCCCTTCGGCGGTGTGAAGGATTCCGGCTACGGCCGCGAAGGCTCGGTCCACGGGCTGGGCGACTACCTGCACACGAAGTACATCTGCCAGGGCCAGCTGGACTGACACCACGCGCAATAACCACAACCGAAGAGACCCCATGCCCGCCTACAACGCCTTCAAGACAGCACTGGCCGCGCAACGGCCGCAAATCGGCCTCTGGCTTTCGATGGCCGACCCGTACTTGGCGGAGGTGAGCGCCACTGCCGGCTTCGACTGGCTGCTGATCGACGGCGAGCACGCGCCCAACGACCTGCGCTCCACGCTCGCCGCGCTGCAGGCCGTGGCGCCCCACCCCGCCCAGCCGGTGGTGCGCGCGGTACAGGGCGACACCGCGCTCATCAAGCAGCTGCTCGACATCGGTGCAAAGAACCTGCTGGTGCCCATGGTCGATACGGCCGAACAGGCCCGCGCGCTGGTGTCGGCCACGCGCTATCCGCCGCTGGGCATCCGCGGCGTCGGCAGCGCCGTGGGGCGCGCGTCGCAGTGGAGCGCGCGCACCGACTACCTCGACGTCGCCGACGCGGAAGTCTGCCTGCTGGTGCAGGTGGAAACCGTGACGGCGCTTTCCAACCTGGCGCAGATATGCGCCGTGGATGGCATCGACGGCGTCTTCATCGGCCCGGCCGACCTCGCCGCTTCGATGGGCCACCGCGGCCGGCCCGGCCACCCGGAAGTGCAGGCCGAAATCGAATCCGCCATGCGCACCATCGTGGCCTCCGGCAAGGCCGCGGGCACGCTGACATCGGACCCGAAGCTGGCCCGGCGCTACCTGGAGCTGGGCTGCACCTTCGTCGCGGTCGGCGTCGATGTGCTGATGTTCGCGGGCGCGGCCCGGAAGCTGGCGGCAGATTTCACCGGTGCGCCGGCTGCCGCCGAGGCCGGGCCGCGCGCTGCCTATTGAACTCAGCGGATGCGCCATTCACCGGATCGGACGGTGCGATGGGATAGTGCCTGGACTCGTAGGCCTCGACCAGCGTGCCCAGCACTTCGAGTTGCTCGCCTTCAGGCGTGTCCGGCGCGGGGTCGAGGTCGATCAGCGCCGACACCTGCGCCAGCGCGGCACGGTAGGTGGTTTCGTTGCGGATGGCTCGGACTTCCATGTGCGTCACTCCTTTGACAATGGAAAAAAGGGGCTACTTCGACTGATCGACGGTCGCCGCGTCGATCTTGAGGTCTGCAGTCGTTCCCCTTGATGTTGCCTGAAAAAACTACGGCAGGTTCTCCCGAAAGATCACCTGGCTGCGGGTGGTTTCCACGCCGCTGAGCGCTTCGCGCTTGTCGCGCAGGTTGGCAAAAATTCGCACGCAGTTCATCAGCGTGGTGTGCGGGCTCTGCGTGATCACGGCGTCCATGCTGCCGTCGATCAGCAGCGTGCGCGTGTCGGGCGTGAGTCCGTGGCCGATGAACACCACCTTCTGTTCGCGCCCTGCCTCCTTCAGCGCCCGCGCCACGCCGTCGGACGCGCCGCCGATGTTGTAGATGCCGCCCATGTCGGGGTACTGCTCCAGCAGCGCGCGCGTCTGCCGGTAGTTCTTGCCGGCGTCGTCCTGCCCTTCGCGCAGGCCCACCACTTCGAGCCGGGGGAACATCTCGTCGATCACATGCAGGAAGCCGGCTTCGCGTTCCTCGTGGGCCTTGTAGCTCAGGCTGCCCGCGATGAGCGCGACCTTCGCGGCGCGCGCGCCGATGAAGCGGCCAATGAGGTAGCCCGCGGTGCGGCCCGCCGCGCGGTTGTCCAGCCCCACGAAGGCCGCGCGCTCCGAGTTCGACAGGTCCGAGATCAACGTGACCACCGGCAGGCCGCGCGCGGCCAGCGCGGCCACCGCCTCGCGCACCGCCGGATGTTCGAGCGCCATCATCGCGATGCCGTCGCAGCGCTGGCCGTGCTTGCGCAACGCGTTCGCCAGCTCGTGCGGATTGAAGCTCTCGATGAACACGGTGCGGCACTGCACGTTGAACGGCGCCCAATGTTCCTGCGAGTAGCCGACCATGTCGCCGAGCATGCGGATGAAGCGGTTGGTGCCGGCCGGCAGCAGGAACACCAGCCGCAGCGGCGGCGGTGTGAGCGCCGCATAGAGCTCGGGGCCCGGAAGGTAGTCGAGCTCGCCCGCGGCCTTGAGCACGCGCTGCACCGTGGCGTCGCGCACGCCGGGGCGGCGGTTGAGCACGCGGTCGACGGTGGCGGTCGACACCTGCGCCGCACGCGCGATGTCGACCACGCGCGCACGGCGTGTGTCGGAAGGAAGCGAAGGGTTATCCCGCATACATCAAAAACCATCAGGATCGAGTTTGACCCGGATGATGCATCCTTTTATCTTCGCTGTGGCTCGAATCCAATGGCGCATCAGATTGCATCAACCGCATTCCGAAGATCCTGGAGACAAAACATGACCTTGCTGACCCGCCGCAGTGCCTTGCGCACGCTTTCCGCCCTCCCCGCCGCCGGCATCGTCGCGGCCCTGCCGCGCATCGCCCGCGCGGCCGAGTTCTCGTACAAGTACGGCAACAACCTGCCGCTCAGCCATCCGCTGAACATCCGCGCACAGGAAGCGGCTGACCGCATCGCCAAGGAAACCAAGGGCCGGGTCGAGATCAAGATCTTCCCCAACAACCAGCTCGGCGGCGACACCGACATGCTGGCGCAGGTGCGCTCAGGCGGCATCGAGTTCTTCACGCCGTCCGCATTGGTGATTGCCACGCTGGTGCCGGTGGCGGCCATCAACGCGGTGGGCTTCGCGTTCAACGACTACAACCAGGTGTGGGCCGCGATGGACGGCAAGCTCGGCGCGCACGTGCGCGGCGCCATTGCCAAGTCGCGCCTCTACGCTTTCGAGAAGATGTGGGACAACGGCTTCCGCCAGACCACCAGCAGCAAGGCCGCGGTCACGAATGCCAAGGACATGGACGGCCTGAAGATCCGCGTGCCTGTGAGCCCGCTGTCGATCTCGATGTTCAAGGGCCTGGGCGCCGCGCCCGCGAGCCTGCAGTTCAGCGAGGTGTACTCTGCCCTGCAGACCAGGATCGTCGACGCGCAGGAAAACCCGCTGCCGATCATCCAGGTGGCCAAGCTGTTCGAGGTGCAGAAGTTCTGTTCGCTCACCAACCACATCTGGGACGGCTACTGGTTCATTGCCAACGGCCGCGCCTGGGAGGCGCTGCCCGATGACCTCAAGACCATCGTGGCGCGCGCCATCAACGACGCCGGCATGCAGCAGCGCGAAGACATCAAGAAGCTCAACGAGTCGGTGGTGGGCGACCTGCAGGCCAAGGGCCTCACCATCAACCGCCCGGCTGCCGAGAGCTTCCGCGCCAAGCTGCGCGAATCGGGCTTCTACGGCGAATGGAAAGGTCGCTTCGGCCCCGAGGCGTGGGCGCTGCTCGAAGGCGCGGTCGGCAAGCTGGCCTGATCGTCCATGGTGCATGAATCCACTTTCGAGGCGGCGCCGTTCGTGGGCGCCGGGCCATCGGCCAATGCGCTGAGCGGTGTGGCAGCGCGCGCCGACCGCGTGCTCGGCGGCGCCGTCGAAGCCGTGGCCGCGCTGCTGGTGCTGGCCGAGATCTGCGTGCTGTTCGCGGGCGTGGTGTCGCGCTATGTGTTCCATGCGCCGCTGGTGTGGTCGGACGAGCTCGCGTCGATCCTCTTCCTGTGGCTCTCGATGCTCGGCGCCGTGGTGGCGCTGCGGCGCGGCGAGCACATGCGCATGACGGCGCTGCTGCAGAAGGTGACGCCTTCGACACGCGCCATGCTCGACGCCTTTGCCATCGCGGCCTCGGTCGCGTTCCTGGTGCTGATCATCTGGCCGTCGATCGATTACGCGCACGAAGAGTCGTTCATCGTCACGCCCGCGCTGGAGATCAGCAACGCCTGGCGCGCCACGGCCATTCCGGCCGGCATCGGCATCATGCTGGCGATGGCGCTGCTGCGCCTGCTGCGCGTGTGCACCGGCCGGCAGATCGCCGTCGCGGTGCTGGGCATGGCCGCGCTGGTGGCGGCCTTCTGGCTTGCGGCGCCGCTGTTCGCCGCGCTCGGCAAGTTCAACCTCGTGATCTTCTTCGTGGTGGTGGTGGCGGCCACCGTGCTCTCGGGCGTGCCCATTGCCTTCTCGTTCGCGCTGGCCACCTTCGGCTACCTGGCGCTCACCACGCGCACGCCGCTGCTGGTGATGGTGGGCCGGCTCGACGAAGGCATGTCGCACCTGATCCTGCTCGCGGTGCCGCTCTTCATCTTCCTGGGCGCGCTGATCGAAATGACGGGCATGGCGCGCGCCATGATCCAGTTCCTTGCGAGCCTGCTGGGCCACGTGCGCGGCGGCCTCTCTTATGTGCTGATCGGCGCGATGTATCTGGTGTCGGGCATCTCGGGCTCCAAGATTGCCGACATGGCCGCCATCGCGCCCGTGTTGTTCCCCGAGATGGTCAAGCGCGGCGCCAAGCCCGGCGACCTGGTGGCGCTGCTGTCGGCCACGGGCGCGCAGACCGAGACCATTCCGCCGTCGATCGTGCTCATCACCATCGGCTCGGTCACGGGCATCTCGATTGCCGCGCTGTTCACGGGTGGGCTGCTGCCGGCCGTGGTTCTCGGTGCCGCGCTGTGCGTGGTGGTGTGGTGGCGCTACCGGCGCGAAGACCTGAGCGGCGTGCAGCGCCACAGCAAGCGCGAGATCGGCAAGCTGCTGCTGGTCGCGCTGCCGGCGGTGCTGCTGCCCTTCGTGATCCGCGCCGCCGTGGTCGAGGGCGTGGCCACGGCCACCGAGGTGTCGACCATCGGCATCGTCTACTCGGCCATCGTCGGGCTCTTCGTGTATCGGCAGTTCGACTGGAAGAGGCTCAAGCCGATGCTGGTCGACACGGCCTCGCTCTCGGGCGCGATCATCTTCATCGTCGGCTGCGCCACGGCCATGGCCTGGGGGCTCACGCAGTCGGGCTTCTCGCAGGACCTGGCGCGTGTCATGGGCACGCTGCCCGGCGGGGCCTATGGCTTCCTGGCCGTGTCGATCGTCGCCTTCATCGTGCTGGGCAGCGTGCTCGAAGGCATTCCGGCCATCGTGCTGTTCGGGCCGCTGCTGTTTCCCATTGCCAAGGCGGCGGGCGTGCATGAAGTGCACTACGCGATGGTCGTGATTTTTTCCATGGGCATCGGCCTCTTCGCCCCGCCTTTCGGCGTCGGCTACTACGGCGCGTGCGCCGTCAGCAAGGTCAACCCCGACGAAGGCATCAAGCACATCTGGGGCTACATCGGCGCGATGCTGATCGGCCTGGCGATCGTGGCGGCCTTTCCGTGGTTCTCGACCGGTTTTCTCAAGTTCTGATCACAACAACACACTCACATCATCGGAGCCAACCGCAATGAGTCGATTCCTCGGCGAGATTCGCCAGCTGGGCTATGTCGTGCACGACATCGAAGCCGCCATGGACTACTGGAGCACCACGCTGGGCGTGGGCCCGTGGTTCTACAACCCCAAGGTGCCCATCAAGAACTACCGCTACAACGGCGAGGCGCACGAGCCGCACAACTCGGTGGCGCTGGCCAACTCGGGCTATGTGCAGGTCGAACTGATCCAGACGCGCAACGACGTGCCCTCGATGTACCGAGACTTCCTTCAGGCCGGCCGCACCGGGCTGCAGCACGTCGCCTACTGGACGGCAAACTACGACGCCGACCTCGCGCGCCTCACCGCGCAAGGCTTCAAGCCCGTGATGAGCGGCGAAGTGGGCGAGCGCGGGCGCTTCATCTACTTCGACACCGAATACCACCCCGGCACGGTGATCGAACTCTCCGAAGTGGCGGGGCCGAAGGGCAGGATGTTCGACCTGATCCGCAGCGCCTCCGAGGGCTGGGACGGCAGCGAGCCGGTGCGGCCCTTCCCTGACCTGAGCAAGCTGTGACGATGGCGCCCGCTGAACGCATCCGCGCGCGCTACCTCATCGAGACGCCGCTGGACCCGGCCGCCGTGGCCGAGGTGATGGCCGGCGAGCAATCGTGCGGCACCTTCACGCGCGTCGAGGGCGAGACCGATGCGTTGCGCGAACGCGCGCGCGCCACGGTCGAGTCCATCACCGAACTGCCGCCTTCCGAAGCGCCCAGCCTGCCCAACGCGCTGCTCGAACGCAAGGGCACGCGCGGCCCCTGGCGCCGTGCGCATGTCGACATCTCGTTTCCAGTGGCGAACATCGGCGCCAACCTGCCGACGCTCGCCGCCACGGTGTCGGGCAACCTGTACGACCTGGGCGAAGTCACGGGCCTGCGGCTCGAATCGCTGCAGCTTCCTGCCCCCTACCGCGCACGCTTCGAGATGCCGCGCGTCGGCATCGCGGGCACGCGGCGCACCACCGGCGTGGCGAGCGGCGCGCTGGTCGGCACGATCATCAAGCCCAACGTGGGACTGTCCGCGAACGAAACCGCCGAGCTGGTCGCACGGCTCTGCGCCGCAGGCGTCGATTTCATCAAGGACGACGAGGTCTGTGCCAACCCCGCGCACGCCCCGCTCGCCGAACGCGTCCCCGCGGTGATGGCCGTGGTGCGCGCACACCAGCAGCGCACCGGCAAGCACGTGATGGTGGCCTTCAACATCACCGACGAAACCGATGCGATGAAGCGGCATGCCGACCTGGTCGAGCGCGAGGGCGGCTCATGCGTCATGGCCAGCCTCAATTGGTGCGGCCATTCGGGCATCCAGACCCTGCGCCGCCACACCGGCCTGGCGCTGCACGGCCACCGCAACGGCTACGGCGCGCTGTCGCGCCATCCGCTGCTGGGCATTTCGTTCCAGGCCTACCAAACGCTCTGGCGGCTGGCCGGCGTCGACCACATGCATGTGCACGGCCTGCAGGGCAAGTTCTCGCAGCCCGACAGAGAAGTCGTCGAGTCGGCGCGCGACTGCTTCACGCCGCTGACCGATGCGTCCGACGACCGCGTGATGCCGGCGTTTTCTTCCGGCCAGTGGGCCGGCACGGTGCCTGCGACGTGGCAGGCCATCGGCAGCGACGACCTGCTCTTCATGGCCGGCGGCGGCATCCTCGCGCACCCAGACGGCGCGGCGGCCGGCGTCACCAGCATCCGCCAGGCCTGGTCGGCCGCGCGCGCCGGCATCGCGCTGGAAGAAGCCGCCCGCAGCGCGCCCGAACTGGCGCGCGCGCTGGCCTTCTTCGGCAAGCCATGACGCCAGCGAATCCGGCCCCGGCCGTCGTCTACTACGGCGACGATTTCACCGGCGCCACCGACACGCTCGGCACGGCGGCCCGCGCAGGCCTGCGCACCCTGCTGTTCCTGAAGACGCCCGACGCCGCGCGGCTAGCGCAAGCCGGCCCGCTCGACGTGCTCGGCATCGCAGGCGCCGCCCGCGCCATGACGCCCGAAGCCGTGCAGGCCGAACTGCCCCCCGTCGCCGCGCTATTCCGCTCGCTCGGCGCGCGCGTGCTGCACTACAAGACCTGCTCGACCTTCGACAGCGCGCCGCACATCGGCTCCATCGGCGCGGCAGTGCGCGCGCTGCGCGGCGCCGTCGAACAGCCCTGGACCGCGATCGTCGGCGGCCAGCCCAACATCGGCAGGCACTGCCTGTTCGGCAACCTGTTCGCCGCGGCCGGCGCGGGCGGCGAGGTGTTCCGCATCGACCGCCATCCGACCATGAGCCATCACCCGGTCACGCCGATGCACGAGGCGGACCTGAGGCTGCATCTGGCCAGGCAGGGCCTGGCCGACGTGTGCTCCATCCCTTTCACGGCCGCCGCGCAGGGCCCGGAGGCGCTCGGCGAGGCGCTGCAGCGCACACTACTGCGCCGGCCCGTCCCTGACGCCAACCATGCCGAGGCCGTGCTGTTCGACGTGGCCGATGCCCCGCAGCTGGCAGCCATCGGCCATGTGCTGTGGGCGCAGGCCCGGCGCGCCACGCTGCTGGCCGTGGGCCCCAGCAGCGTGGTCGATGCCCTGGCCACCGCGCTGGATGCGCGCAGCGATGCGCCGGCAGACCGGCGCCGCGTGGCGCCCGCGCGCGGCCCCGTGCTGGTGCTTGCCGGGAGCCTGTCGCCCGTGACGGCACGGCAGGTGGCGGCGGCACGCTCGTTCGACACCGTGTGGCTCGATACGCCAACGCTCGCGCAACGCGACGCCGCCACGCTGGAGCGCCATGCCCGAGACATCGCGCAGGGACTCGCCCAAGGCCGCAACGTGCTGGCCTGTACCCAGCCCTCCGGGCAGACGCCCACCGAGGGCACCGTCATCGATGCCCAGGCCCTCTCGCGTGCCGGCGGCGATCTGCTGGCAAAGGTGCTGGCGCTGGTGCCGCTGCGGCGCGTCGGCATTGCCGGAGGCGACACCTCGAGCCACGCCATGCAGGCGCTCGACGCGTGGGGCCTCTCCTATGTGGCCGACATGGGCGCCGGCGCGTCGCTGTGCCGCGTGCACAGCGACCATGCCGCGCTCGACGGCATAGAGATCATGCTCAAGGGTGGCCAGATGGGCTCGGAAGACGTGTTCGAGCGGCTGGTGCGCGGGGTGTTTATTGAAACAAGACAATACCAGTGTAAGAATTGACTTACAACGACAGCGCGGCGACATCTAACCGGTTGCCAAATAAGAACACCAAAGTTCCAATTTTTCAGTTGAATGTTTTCCTGAATGCAACCTCGGCGGCACGCTGCTGCCGAACTTGCCAAGCCGACCCCGGCGAATGGCATCGGAACGGCTCATAGCTAGCTTTCCCCATCGCGCCGCGCTGCATGAAGTGGTACCATCCGACGACTGACGAGTAACAATGCGCATCGATAGTTACTACCGGTTGTCGACGCCGTTCAGTTCCAAGTTAACCCAAGGGAAATTCATGAAACAAAGTCACCTGATCGCAGCCATGGCCATCGCAGCCCTGGCCTCCGCGCCTGCACTGGCCCAACAGCTGCCGACCCCTCCGGTCAACGCCGCTGATGCCGTGCGCGCAGCTGGCGGCGGCGGCCTGACGGGGCAACAGATCGGCATGGCAGCTGGCGGCGGCGTGCTCTTGGGTGCCGCCCTTGCTGGTGGCGGCGGCGGCGGCGGTGGCGGCTTCTTCCTCCCGGGCGGTGGCGGAACCGGCACCACCGGAACCACCGGCACCAGGTAATGGCCGGAGCCCTCCGCAAGGGGGGGTTCCCAGCGAGAGTCCAACGCACCGCAAGCGCGGTGCGAAAACTAGGATGTTGCGTACTCGCATCATCCTTTTTTTTGGGCGGATGCTCTTCGGGCTCCTCGGCAATGCTTGCCACGGCCCGGCACCTCTACAACGCCTCGCCCTCGGACTCCCACACGTTCCGTCCGGAATTCAGCTACTTGCGCGCCACGTTCGAGGGCCGCACCGTCTTTCTCGTGCTCGGATACGTCGACCCCCACCCCGAAGGCCCTACCGAGGTCTGGTACAGCGCCTCGGGCGAAGCGGTGCGTCTGCGCCATGGCCGCCTTGTGGCAACGGCCGGCCTGGCGACCGACTGGCGCGCGGTGCGCCTTTTCAATACCCCGCCCTGGCCCTCCGCCACGGCCAGCGAGCGCGCGGCAACACGCTTCCAGCGCGAGCGCGACCTGATGCCTGGCTACCGCTCGGGCATACGCGACGACATCGAGCAGCGGCCCATCGAGCCCCCCACCGACACCATGCTTGCCGGCAGGCCTGCGAGCTCGCTGCGCTGGGTGGAGGAGCGCAGCAGCACGCGCCCGGCTTCGGCGTCGCTGCCGCCGGCACGCTTTGGCCTTGCGCCGGTGGGCGACAGGCTCGAGGTGGTCTATTCCGAGCAGTGTCTTTCCCGTGATCTGTGCCTGAGCTTCGAGCGGTGGAATCCCTCCGTGCCAGCCAACGTTGCCGCGACAAGCGCTGGCTCATGACCCCGCCCCCGCCCGGCCCCAGCACCAACCCCCTTCACCTCAGTCTGCTGGCCGCAGCGATCGTGTTGATGCTTCCCTCCGCCCATGCCGCCTCGGCCGACCGCGTCCTTGCCGATGCGGCAAAAGTGCGGCCCGGCGAGCGGCTCAGCGACTGGCTGCTGCGCCAACCCGAGGAAGCGGCCAGCCCGGGCCTCGCGTGGCAGGTGCCGCAGGAACTGCTCGCCCAGCAGTTCCTGAAAGAGTCGCTGGTGGTGCGGGTAGAAGCAGCCATCCGATCGGCCTCGCCCGAGGAGCGGGCACCGCGCGAGCGGCTCCTGGCCATGCTGCAAAGCCTCCCGGCAACCGGCCGCGTGGCGCTGGGCATCGTCGATCCACGCTGGCTGCAGGCGAATCCAGCGCAAGACCCGGTGCTCAGCGAAGGCCAGCGCCTCGCGGCCCCGCCTGCCCCGCTGCGAACCGTGACTGTGGTGTTGCCCGACGGCAGCTTCTGCCAGGTGGCGCACGAAGGCGGACGCCCGGTGCAAGACTACCTGAGCGCCTGCAGGCTCGGCGACGGCGCCGACTGGGCCTGGATCGCGCAGCCCGACGGCCGCACCGCGCGCGCGGGCATTGCGGCCTGGAATGCCGAGCCCGCCGATGAGCCCGCGCCCGGCGCCTGGATCTGGGCTCCGCCGCGACGCATGCCTCATCTGACGGAATTGTCGGAAGGCCTGATCAAGTTCCTGGCGGTACAGGGCCCGTCGCCGCAAGAATCCAATGCGCCCACCATTGCCGGCACGCTCCCCGAGGCCGTGGCATCGCAGCCGCGCCCGCTCGACATCAGCGGCAACGACTGGGGCGAAACCGGCCTGCTGCAAACGCCCACGGCCCGCATGGGGCTGGCCGGCGACGTGCGCGGGTCGCTCACGTCCATCTGGCCCTACACGCGGCTGAACTTCATGTTCCAGCCCTTCGACTGGCTGGAGGCGGGCTTTCGCTACACCTCCATCTCCAACCGTGCGTACGGGGCCAGCACCACCGGCCAGTCGAACAAGGACAAGAGCATCGACATCAAGCTCCGGCTGCTCGAGGAAACCCCTCACGTGCCCGAGCTCGCGCTGGGCTTCCGCGACCTTGGCGGCACCGGGCTTTTCTCCGGCGAGTACCTGGTGGCCAACAAGCGCTGGCACGACTTCGATTTCAGCCTTGGCATCGGCTGGGGCTACCTGGGCGCAAGCGGCAACATCAGCAACCCCTTCAAGCTGCTGGGCAGCCGCTTCGACACCCGCTCCGGGTCGAGCACCAACCAAGCCAGGTTCGGCTCCTACTTCAGTGGCCCGGCCGCCCTCTTTGGCGGCGTGCAGTGGCGCACTCCCTGGGACCCGCTCACGCTCAAGCTCGAATACGACGGCAACAACTACCAGAACGAGCCGCAGAACAACAACCAGCGCCAGCGTTCGCCCTTCAACATCGGCCTGTCGTACCGCGTGTCGCCCAAGGTCACGCTGTCCGCCGGCTTCGAGCGCGGCGACAAGTTCATGATTGGCCTCACGCTGGCAAGCAACCTGGCGGCGTCGCAGTCGCCCAAGCCCGCCGACCGGCCGCTGCCGGAGTTCAGGCCACAGGCGGCCCCTCGTTCGCCCGGCTGGGCAGCAACCGCGGCGGAGATCGAGGCGCTGACCGAATGGACCGTCGAGCGCATAGCGCCCAAGGACGACGTGCTGCATGTGTGGGTGACCGACAGCAACACCGTCTACCGCACCGCGCGCGTGGAAAAAGCCATTGCGGTGCTCCACCACGATGCGCCGGACGCCATCAAGAGCTTTGTCTTTCACTACTCGGAGCGCGGGCTCGCGGTGCATGCACAGGCCATCGACCGCGCCGAATGGGTGGCCGCGCGCATCCAGGCCTTGCCGCCGCACGCCGCGCGTGCCGTATCCAAGCGCGACTACGAACCCGAGCTGGCCCGCCCCGACGACAAGCCCGGCCCCGCGCAGAACACCACCGCCCCTGAGGTTGCCGCCACGGACACG
The DNA here is from genome assembly GCF_018614875.1 of Variovorax paradoxus. Lineage (GTDB taxonomy): Bacteria > Pseudomonadota > Gammaproteobacteria > Burkholderiales > Burkholderiaceae_C > Variovorax > Variovorax paradoxus_I. Next base: position 554,662 of record NZ_JAGGNW010000011.1, read on the forward strand.
CAAGCCCCCTGGGTGCGCCACCGCGACAAGCTCACCTTCGGCATTGCGCCGAGCTACGGCCAGATCGTCGGCGGCCCCGACGCCTTTCTTCTCTACCAGCTAGGCGTGCAGGCCACCGCCGAATACCGCTTTACCCCGCGCACCTGGCTCAGCGGCGCGGTGAACCTGCGGCTGGCCGACAACTACGACAAGTTCACCTACACCGCGCCCAGCGATCTGCCGCGCGTGCGCACCTACCAGCGCGAGTACGTCACCTCCAGGCGCTTCACCATTCCGTCGCTGCAGCTCACGCACGTTGGGCAGTTGTCGAGCAACCACTACTACAGCATGTATGGCGGCCTGCTCGAAAGCATGTTTGCCGGCGTCGGCGCTGAATGGCTATACCGGCCGGCGCGCTCACCGGTGGCCTTTGGCGCGGACATCAACCGCGTGCGGCAGCGCGACTTCAACCAGGATTTCAGCCTGCGCGACTACAAGGTAACCACCGGCCACGCCAGCCTGTATTGGGACACCGGCTGGAACGGCGTCCTGGCCAAGATCAGCGCGGGCCAGTATCTTGCGGGCGATCGCGGCGTAACGCTCGAAGTCATCCGTCGCTTCGACAACGGTTTTGTGCTGGGCGCCTACGCCACCAAGACCAACGTCTCCTCCGCGCGGTTCGGCGAAGGCGATTTCGACAAGGGCATCTATCTTTCGATTCCGCTCGACGCGCTGCTGCCGCGGTCGAGCAAATTCGCAATCGGCTTTGCGTGGTCGCCGCTCACGCGCGATGGCGGCGCCCGCCTGGGCCGCAGCAACACCCTTTACGAACTGACCTCCGTGCGCGACCAGGGCGCCTTCAACTTTGCAGCCCCGGAAGACAAAAAGCCGCGTGCCGGAGACAACATCTTGAACTTCGATCGCAGCAGCCCATGAGCGTTTGTATGCAAGTAAACATCAAAGAAAGGCGGACACCTTGAAATCCGTTCTTGTCGTTTGCATCGGCAACATCTGTCGAAGCCCAATGGCGCACGTCCTGCTTGCCGAGGCCCTTCCGCAGCTCACCGTGTCCTCGGCCGGCACGGGAGCATTGATCGGCAACCCCGCGGACTCCATCGCCCAGCAATTGATGGCCGCGCGAGGCCTCGACCTTGGCTCCCACCGCGCGCGCCAGATCAACGAAGCCATGTGCGTTCAGGCCGACCTGATCCTCACCATGGACGAGGCGCAGCGCCGCTACATCGAAAACAAATACCCGCTCGCGCGCGGCAGGGTCTTTCGCCTTGCCGAAAGCGCCAAGCTGAATATTCCCGACCCCTACCGCAAGGGCCAGGAAGCCTTCGAGCACGCACTCCAACTCATCGACGCCGGCGTCAAGACCTGGGCCGAACGCATTCGGCAATTCAAATGAACACTCCTGCTGTCACCACTTCCAATGCTGCGCGGGCCGGCCAGCCTGCTGCATCTCCGACCGCGAACGCGGGCGATGGCGATATCCACCTGTCGGAATACATCGACATCCTGTTCGACCAGAAATGGCTGGTTGCGGCCATCACCGCGCTCGCGCTGGTGCTTGGCGTGGCCTATGCCTTGCTGACCACCCCCGTCTATCAGTCGAACCTGCTAATCCAGGTCGAGGATGCAGCACCCGATGCGAAGGGCTTCCTCGGTGAAGCCTCCAGCCTGTTCGACGTCAAGACGCCCGCCACCGGCGAGATCCAGATCATCCGCTCGCGAATGGTGCTCGGCGCGGCGGTGGACCAGACGCTCTTCTATATCGACGCCAAGCCACGCTACCTGCCTCTATTCGGCGCCTGGTTGGCACGGCGGGCCCGTGGACTTTCGGAGCCCGGCTTCCTCGGCATGAGCGGCTACGTCAACGGCAAGGAAAGCATCGGCGTTGCCCGTTTCGACGTGCCGCCCGAACTGGAAGACGAAGAACCTTTCGTGCTCACCGCCCAGGGCGGAGGCACCTACACGCTGACGCACAAGTCGCTGGACCAGCCGCTGACCGGTACCGTCGGCCAGCCGCTGCATCATGCGCTCGAAGACGGCGCCATCGATCTGCTGATCGGCAAGCTCGAAGGAAAACCCGGCGCGGAATTCGTCATTTCGCGCGCCTCGCGGCTGCGCACCATCGAAGAGTTGCAAAAGCGCCTGCAACTCGGTGAACAGGGCAAGCAATCCAATGTGATCAGCGTGTCCCTGGAAGACAGCGACCGCGATCGGCTCTCCCGCATCCTCAACGCCGTCGGCGAGCAGTACGTGCAGCAGAACGTCGAGCGCAAGTCAGCCGAGGCGCAGAAAACGTTGGTCTTCCTCGACGAACAGTTGCCTCAATTCAAGCGCCAACTCGAAGCCTCCGAAGACGCCTACACGCGCTTTCGCAACAAGAACGGCACCGTGGCCTTCGACGAAGAAGCCAAGGGCGTGCTGGCCCAGACCATCGAGTTGCAGACCAAGCTGCTCGAAACCCAGCAGAAGCGACGCGAGGTGGCGGCGCACTTCACCGACGCCAACTCGCGCATCAAGATCCTCGACGGACAGATTGCCGCGATCGAAAAAGAAGTCGGTGGCCTCAACGCGCGCGTGAGCCGCATGCCCACGCTGCAGCAAGATGCGCTGCGCCTCGAGCGTGACGTGCGGGTGACGAGCGGCCTCTACCAGTCGCTGCAGAACAATGCACTGCAGCTGCGCTTGGTGAAGGAAGGCAAGACCGGCAACGTGCGCCTGCTCGACAAGGCCGTGAAGACCAAGGAGCCAATCAAGCCGCAGAAGCCGCTGATCGTGGCGCTGGCACTGGTGCTGGGCCTGTTGGCCGGCGCGGTGCTGGCCATTGTGCGCAGCAGCTTCTTCGCGGGCATCAAGGATCCGCAAGAGATCGAGGCTCATACCGGCCTCTCGGTCTATTCGGTCGTGCCATTCACAGTCGAACAGACGATGCTCGACCAAAGCGTTGCAGCCGGCGCCAAGGGCATCCAGCTGCTGGCAGTGACCCATCCGGACAGCGCACCCATCGAGGCGCTGCGCAGCCTGCGCATCGCGCTGCAGTTCGCCACGCTGGAGGCCGGCAACAACCGCATCCTCATCACGGGTGCAACGCCAGGCATCGGCAAGAGCTTTGTCTCGGGCAACTTCGCAGCCATCATGGCGCATGCCGGCAAGCGGGTGCTGCTGATCGATGCCGACATGCGCAAGGGCCACCTGAACAAGCAGTTCGGCCTGCCGCGCGATCGCGGCCTGTCTGAACTGCTGTCCGGCGAGCTTTCGGCAGAGCAGGCCATCCGCGCGCAGGTGCTGCCCAACCTCGACGTGCTGACCACCGGCAAGCTGCCGGTCAACCCGGCCGACATGCTGATGTCGGAAAGCTTCCTCCGGCTGCTCGACATGGTGTCGGCGCAGTACGAACTGGTCATCATCGACACGCCGCCGGTGCTGGTGGCCGCCGACACGGCCGCCGTGGCGCCGTACATGGGCGCGGTGCTGCTGGTGGCCCGCGCGGACCAGACTCAACTCGGCGAGCTCAACGAAAGCGCCAAGCGCCTCTCACACGCGGGCAAGGCCGTCAGCGGCGTGATCTTCAACGGCATCGACCTGACGCGGCGCCACTACGGCAGCCATGGCTACCGCTACGGTGGCTACCGGTACACGGAATACAAGTACAACGATTAGACCCGCAGGTCAGGCCGGAACGCGGCGCCGGGGGGCGTCCTGGCGTTCCATCAAGAGAGAGATCAGATCGGAGCGAGCACTGGAGGCGTGATTGCAGCACCGGTGGCAACGCCATTCGCCGCGACCGTCACCGTTACCGGTGCTGGCAACGCCGCGCCCTGGCGTTCAAGCTCCAGGTACACCCAGTCCACCACCTCCGCATGCGGAAGGTAGCCACCCAGAAGCTGCTGCAGCTTGCGTTTGATCGCGGGCACGTCGTTGCGCTCCAGCAGCGTGCCGAGCTCATCGATCTGCTGCGCCAGCTCTGCCCATGGCGGGCACGCCTCATGCGCCTTCATCACGCGGGGATGGGCGGTGGTCATGGCGTTGTCGCCAATCAGCAGTTCTTCATAAAGCTTTTCGCCCGGACGCAGGCCGGTGATCAGCAACTCGATATCGCCTTCGGGGTTCCGCGCATCGCACACCGTGCGGCCAGACAATTCCACCAGGCGGCGCGCCAGGTCGATGATGCGCACCGGCGCGCCCATCTCCAGCACAAACACGTCGCCACCCTCGGCCATGGCGCCAGCCTGGATCACCAGTTGCGCCGCTTCGGGAATGGTCATGAAGTAGCGCGTGATGTCTTCGTGCGTGAGCGTGATCGGCCCGCCCGCTTCGATCTGCTGGCGAAACAGCGGCACCACCGAGCCGCTGGAGCCCAGCACATTGCCAAAGCGCACCATCGAAAAGCAGGTGCGCGGCTTCTGCTGGGCCAGCCCCTGCAGTGTCATTTCTGCCAAGCGCTTGCTCGCGCCCATGATGTTGGTCGGCCGCACCGCCTTGTCGGTGCTCACCAGCACAAACTGGCCAATGCCATGGTCCCGCGCCGCCAATGCCGTGGTGAGCGTACCCAGCGTGTTGTTGACCAGGCCCTCCACGGGGTTGTGCTCCACCAGCGGCACATGCTTGTAGGCCGCGGCGTGGTAGACGGTGTTTGGCCGCCACACGCCCATGATCTGGCGCATGCGCGCGCCATCGCACACGGAGGCCAGCAGCGGCACCACGCTGAGCGCGGGCGCCTTTTGCTCCAGCTCGCGGTGAATGGCATAGAGCGCGTATTCACTCCATTCCACCAGCAGCAGCACCGAAGGTTTCAACTGCACGATCTGGCGGCACAGCTCGCTGCCAATGGAGCCGCCCGCACCGGTCACCAGCACCACCTTGCCGCGCACATGGCGATGCAGCAGGTTATCGTCCGGCGCGACGGGATCGCGGCCCAGCAGGTCTTCGATGTCGACCTCCATCAGGTCCTTGACCTGCACCCGGCCCTGCGCCAGATCGGCCATGCCCGGAAGCGTGCGCACGTGCAGGTGCAGCGACAGGAGCCCGTTGAGAATCTGCGCCCTGCGCCCTTGGGAGACTGAGGGCAATGCCAACAGCACGTCTGTGACACCCTGAGCGGCGGCATTGGCCTTGAGCCAGGATGGTGGGTAAATTGGCAGGCCGTTGAGAGTGCGGCCCTGCAAATGGGGCGAGTCGTCGACAAAGCTATGCACCGCCATCTCGGGGCTGTGCGCCAGCGCCGCGGCCAATTGGCGCCCTGCCTTGCCGGCGCCGTAGATCACCACCTGCGGCAGCGTCTTGCTGCGCAGCACCTGTGTGTACAGGCCGCCCAGCCAATAGCGCGCCATCAGGCGCGAGGCGCCCACCGTGAACAACAGCAGCGCAGGCACCAACAAGCCCACCGTGCGCGGAATGCCCTCGACACCTACCAAGGTGAACATCATCACGTAGCCCACGCTGAACAAGGAGCAAGCGTGCCCGACGGCCACCAACGCCGCACTGCCGGCATACCGGAAGATGGCACGGTACAGGCCCGAAACCACGAACAGCGGCAGCGCCAACATGACGGCACCGGCGACTGCCAGCCAGTGCACGCCCGTCAGTTCTGTCCACCGCTCGTAGCGCAGGCTGAGCGCCAGCCACACGCACAGCACACACAGGCCAGTGTCCACCAGCAAAGCCAACACCCGCTTTACCGGTCTCGGCAGCGCCAACACAGGCTGGGCCAGACGATCGATCATGTGGACTCCCTTGAGAAGTTCTTGTTGCTACGCCGACGCTCCAGCAAGAACGCCAGGCCGGCGCCCAGCAGCAGCCCCACCCAATCTGCCAGCAGATCGGTAGCCTCGGCAACGCGATCAGGTGTCAACGATTGCAGCAGCTCGATAAGCCCGCCATAGGCCAGCAACACGGTCAAGACGACAGCTGTGCGTCCCGGCCAAGCCAACTGGCCCAACAGCCCCAGCACCGCAAAGCCCAAGGCGTGATTGCTTTTGTCCCAACCAGTCGTGGGCAAGGCAGCGGCTACCGAGGAAGGGGCCAGGCTCAACACCAGCAGCGCGAGCATGGCCAGCGCCACCAGCCAGCGCCAGACCGCGGCTCCCGGCTGGGGCCACCAGCTGCGCGCAGCGTGCGGGCTCATGCTGCGCTCGCTTCTTTCAGCACTCGCCCAATGGCCGCACAGCTGGCGTCCATTTCAGCGGCCCTCAGCGTCGGATGCACCAGCAACATGACGCTGGTTTCGCCCAGGGCGCGCGCCACCGGCAGGCGCTCGGCCGGCCGCCAGCCGGTGCCGTCAAAAGCCTTTTCGAGGTACACCTCCGAGCAGGACCCCTGGTAGCACGGCGCGCCCTGGGCCTGGATGGCATTCACGATGCGGTCGCGGTTCCAGCCGGGCGCCAGCCGATCGGGCTGTACATAGACATAGCACTTGTAGTGCGCATGCACGCTGCCTTCGGGCAGGGCCGGCACGCGCACTGCCGCGTGAGGCTGGCAGGCTGCCCACAGCGCCTCTGCATGGCGCGTGCGCAGCGCGGTCCAGTCGGCCATGCGGCGCAACTGGATGCGGCCGATGACGGCCTGCATCTCCAGCATGCGCCAATTGGTGCCAAAGCTTTCGTGCAGCCAGCGGAAGCCCGGCGGATGCTGGCGCTGGAACACCGCCTCGTGGCTCTTGCCGTGGTCCTTGAACTCCCACATGGCGCGCCAAAGCAGTTCGCTGTTGGTGGTGACCATGCCGCCCTCGCCGCCCGTGGTCATGATCTTGTCCTGGCAGAAAGACCAGGCGCCCACGTGCCCGATGGAGCCGACCGCCCGTCCCTTGTAATACGCGCCATGCGCCTGGGCACAGTCTTCGATGACCTTGAAGCCGTGCTGTTCGGCCAGCGCCATGATCGGATCCATGTCGCAGGGCCAGCCGCCCAGGTGCACGCAGATCACCGCGCGCGTGCGCGGCGTGAGCACGCGCGCGATGGTGGCCGCCGAGAGGTTGCCGCTGCCGGCCTCCACATCCGCGAACACCGGCGTGGCACCCGCATTGACCACGCAAGACACGCTCGCAATGAAGGTGCGCGGCGTGACCACCACTTCGTCGCCCGGGCCAATGCCCAGCGCCTGCAAGGCAAGGTCGAGCGCCAGAGTGCCGTTGGCCAGCGCCACCGCATGCGCGGTGCCCGTCCACGAGGCGAACTCCTTTTCGAACTCGCGGCATTCCTGCCCGGTCCAGTAGTTGACCTTGTTGGAGAGCAGCACACGCTGCACGGCTTTGGCCTCTTCGGCGGTGAAGCTGGGCCAGGGAGAAAATTGGGTATTCAACATGATCAGCCTTTGGGAGAAAAGAGACGGGCCGGATTGCCTACGACCGTGGCGCCGGCAGGCACGTCGCGAGTGACCACGGCGCCCATGCCGACCACGGCGCCGCGACCTATAACAAGGGGCTGGCCCGGACGGCCCTGCTTGATGACCGCACCCGAGCCGATGTACGCGTGGTCTTCGATGACCACGTTGCCGTTGCACTTGGCCCCTGGCGCGAAGGTGACGAAATCACCAATCACGCAGTCGTGCTCGACATAGCTGTAGAGGTTGGCGTGGAAATGCCGACCGATGCGGATGTTGGAAGTGAGGGTGACGAAGGGGCTGAGAGCCGCGCCCTCGCCCAGTTCCACGTCGTCCATGCGCACCACGTTGTCCGCGCTCACCGTCCAGGCACGTACGCCATCCGCCTTGCAGCGCGCGGCCAACTGCTCGCGCACCTTGCTGTTGGCAATAGCCAGCACGGCATGGCGCTCGCTCGCCTCTTGCTGCAGGAATTCCGCGTAGCGCAGCACCCGCTGGCCATTGATCACAGGTGCGGCGGGTTGGTCGTCTATGAAAACAAGCCGCGTATCCGCAATGCATTGCCCCGCCAATTGCGCGCGCGCCAACGGCATCACGCCCCGGCCGCAGCCGCTGGCGCCGTAGACCGCAAACAAGGGTCGCGTCATGACTCACCTGCGCGCGAAGTAACGGTAGACGAGCCATTGAAGCGCGGCATGGTTGCCTCGCCCGCTGCAGAAATGCCATCGCGCACCAGCACCTTGCGCACCGTGAGCCACAGGATCTTGATGTCGAGCCACAGCGTGCGGTTGTCGACGTACCAGACATCTAGCTTGAACTTTTCTTCCCAGCTCAGCGCGTTGCGGCCGTTGATCTGCGCCCAGCCGGTGATGCCGGGACGCACTTCATGGCGGCGTGCCTGCTCAGTGGAATAAAGCGGCAGGTATTCCATCAGCAAAGGGCGCGGGCCTAAGAGACTCATCTCTCCCTTGAGTACGTTCCAGAGTTCGGGCAGCTCGTCGAGGCTGCTCGAACGCAGAAAGTGGCCAAATGGAGTGAGCCGTTTGGCATCAGGTAGCAACTGCCCGCTGGTGTCGCGTGCATCTGTCATGGTGCGGAACTTGACCAGGCTGAAGGGCCGACCGCCCAACCCCGGCCGGGTTTGCCGAAAGAACGCGGGGCTGCCCAGCTTGCGGCGCACCTGCCAAGTCAAAAGCAACAGCGGAATGCCCAGAATCAGCAATGCCAGAACGGCCAGGACGAGATCGAAAAGTCGCTTCATTCGATCCCCATTTCCCGCAGCATCATGGCGTTGACTTTGTGCACGTCGTACCTCGCTTCGGCCATGTGCCGAGACCGTTGCCCCATGCGCAAGGACAGCGTCTCGTCTTCGATGAACTTCAGCATTGCCTGCTCCAAAGCATCGATCGATTTGACCGGCACCAAGAAGCCGTTGTCGCCATGCATCACCGTTTCGCGGCAACCAGGGGCATCGGTGGTGATGACCGCGCGCCCCATTGCCATCGCTTCCAGCACAGTGCGAGGCGTGCCCTCTCGATAGCTCGGCAGCACGTACACACTGCAGTCCGCAATGGCCGGGCGCACATCGTCCAGGCGGCCCAAGAAATTCAGTGTCCCGTCAGCCGCCCACGCGTCCAACTCATGTTGCGCAATAGCGTTGGGATTGGTGTCGATCCATCCCACCAGCAAGCAGCGCACGCTCGGATGTATGGCCCGGACTCTGCGAGCAGCCTGCGCATACTCACGAACGCCTTTGTCGCCGAGCAAGCGTGCGATCAATAGAAAGCATGGGGTCCCTCGCGGCAGCGGCACCATACCGAAAGCGGATAAGTCCACACCTGAGCCATTGACCACGCAGGTTCGCGCGCCCAGCATCAAGAGCTTGCGGCGGCGAAACAGCGCCTCATCGTCAGGGTTCTGAAAAAAAACAGCGTGCACGCGCGCGAAAGCCAGGGCATACAGCCGCTGGACCAACTCCCGCAACCCGTTGCGCTGGCCATCGCCCTGGAACGCATAGCCCAATCCAGTCACCAGCGCAAAACGCCGTGGCACGCCGGCCAGCCATGCGGCCAATGAACCGTAGATGACAGGCTTGATCGTGTACCCCAGCACATATTCAGGCTGCACGCGGCGCATGAGCCGCCAGAGACGCCACAGCGTCAGCAAGTCTGCGATCGGGTTTGTGCCGGTACGTCGCATGACGACTTCATGCACCACCACGCCTGCGGCCTCCAACTTCAGACGGACAGGACTCGCCTCAGGCAGATCGGGGGCTGCAACATGCACCTGCAGCCCCCGCGCCTGCAGCGCGGCAATCAAAGAGCCGCGAAAGTTGACCAGCGACTCAGCCAGACTGGCAATCAGCAAGAACTTCATCGCACGCTGCTCCCCACCGGCGCCTGCTCTGCCAGCCAGGCCTGGAACATCAACACGCACCAGAGTTGATGCTGCCAATTGCGCTGCCCACTCAGGTGCTCGGCCCACTTTTGTCGTATGGGGGCAGGGTTGAAATAACCTTCGCGCCTCAGGCGCGACTCGCTCAGCAAGTCTTCCGCCCAAGGGCGCAGGGGGCCGCGCAACCAACTATCGATAGGCACACCAAAACCCATCTTGGGCCGCTCGATCAGTGCTTTGGGCACATGTCGAAACAGCACTTGGCGCAGCGCCCATTTGGTCGTGTAGCTCTTGTTTTCTTTTCGTAGCTTGTATTCCATGGGCAACTGCCACGCGAACTCCACCACGCGATGATCGAGAAAGGGCACGCGGGTTTCCAAGCTCACCGCCATGGCGGCTCGGTCCACCTTGGTCAGGATGTCATCCGGCAGATAGGTCTGCAGATCGAGCGCCATCATGCGTTCAACGTCGCTGAGTCCTGCCAGAGCGGGTGCCGGATCATTGAGCACAGTGGTCGGCTCAACGCCCCCCTGCACCACCTCTTCAGGACGGGGCCAATGAGAAACCATGCCTCGGTAAAGTTCGGCCACGGAACCAGCCGTCATGACGCCCGCGCCCTTGTGCAACTTGTCTCCAACGTTCGCCCAACGGCGCGCGAGCGGCGTATAGGCCGCCATGCGGTTCAAATGGTCCGGCGACAGGCTCGTCAATCCCCGGGACACCGCGCGCCGCAGCGGAAGGGGCACGGCAGACAGGCGGTGCCACAAACTCGCCGTCAGTGAATACCGGTTGTAGCCACAAAACAATTCGTCTCCGGCGTCCCCGGAGAGCGACACCGTGACATGGCGGCGCGCGAGCTGGCTCACCAGAAAAGTGGGGATCTGCGAAGAATCGGCAAACGGCTCGCAGTAAAGGCTGGGCAGGCCAGGAATAACTGCCAACGCTTGCTCCGGCGTGACATACATCTCGGTGTGCTCGGTGCCCAGATGCTGAGCCACCGCCTTGGCGTGCTCTGCCTCGTTATAGGCCGCCTCGTGAAAGCCAATAGAAAAGGTCTTGACCGGACGACTGGCCTGCGCCTGCATCAACGCGACCACAGTCGAGGAATCGACGCCGCCCGACAAGAACGCGCCCAGTGGCACGTCAGCCATCATTTGTCGTCGCACGGCGTCCTTGAGCAATGCCTCCAGCGCATCGACAGCCTCTGTGGCGCTCCCATTGAAACGCCCGGCCTCGCCCCGTTGTGCCGCCTCTGTATTCGACCAATAGGTCTGCACGACGGGCTCGGGAGCAGCTTGCGACACGGTCAAGAGGCTGCCTGGCAACAGCTTGTGAACGCCCCGATAGATGGAATGGCGGCCGCCCACGTTGTTGTGCCGCATGAACAAGCACAGTGCATCGCGATTGATTTGCGCACGAAATGCCGGATGTGCGCGCAGCGCCTTCAGCTCTGAGCCGAACAAAAACACCGCAGCGGAGCCACTGCCCTGCCACCCGTAATAGAGCGGCTTCTCACCCAAGCGGTCGCGCGCGAGCGTCAGCGCGCGCGCCTCCCTGTCCCAAACCGAGAAGGCAAACATGCCAATGGCGCGCTTGACTGTGGCGAGAATGCCCCAGGCATCGAAGCCGGCCAAAAGCGTTTCGGTGTCCGAATGCCCTCTCCAGGCAGGAGCCCTTCCGCAGCTAGCCAGTTCGTCGCGCAAATCCATGTGGTTGTAGATCTCGCCGTTGAAAGCAAGCACATACCGCCCCGCGGCAGAGGTCATGGGCTGCGCGCCAGCGGCAGACAGTTCGACAACAGACAGGCGACGATGCCCCAAGCCAATGGCGGCGTCCGCGTCCAGCCACTGGCCATCAGAGTCGGGGCCTCGGTTCGCAATTGCATCCGTCATGGCTTTGAGTCGCTGTGGAGCTGAATCACCCGGCCAATGCCCACTAAAAAAACCTGCAAGTCCACACATTTTTAGTTAACTCCCTTATTCCTGAAGTGGCGACGCCACATTGGGAATATTTTTTTAATATTGGATATCCGTCTCATTAAAAGCCCCGTGCCGCAATGGAAAGGCAGCACCTTTATCTCCGATCTACGCGCTGGCTGGTTTTGATCTGCGGAGCGAGCAACGCACCTTGGCGCGCACCGTAGGCGCGTTTGCCCCGTATTAATTCGCACATGTTTTTTTTGTGCCGGCCTTCAACAGAAGGCTCGCCAATCGAGGGGCCACCTGCTGGACACAGTATTCCGCTTCCACACGTTGGCGACCCGCATGTCCCATGGATTGCCGCAGGTCAGCATCACCCAGGAGTTGCTCCAGTTTGCTTACCCAAGCATCTGCCGACGCGGCCAGAAATCCGTTGGTGCCATCTCGGACGATCTGGGCATTTACGCCAATCGGCGAAGCCACAACGGGCAAGCCACATGCCATGTATTGAATGAGCTTGTAACCACATTTGCCGCGCTCCCACGGTGAGTCGCTCAAGGGCATGATGCCCACGTCGCATTCGGCAATCGCTTGGACCTCCGACTCCTCAGTCCAAGGTACGCACTCGACATCCACACCAGCCATTTCCAGAGTGCCGCCTATGACTCGCAGCTTGAATGCGATGTTTGCAGCCAGAGTCGCCAACGAGATCTCAAGTGCGGCCAGATACTTGACCGTAGACGGCGAACCCACCCACACGATGCGAGGCACGCCGGCTTCGCCCTGATGCGAGGGTTGAGGGGCATACCGTTCCAGATCGATCACAGTGGGCAGCACCTCCACCCACGGTGCACCAGCATCTCGTGCACGCTGGGCCAAGTAGTCATTGCCAGCAATGACCAAGCGCGCACTTGCCATCAGACCATCGATGCGCCGTCCCAACAAACGACGAACCCATGCTGAAGGATGCAGATCGTAGTTGTGAAAAATCGCGTCGTCGTAGTCGAGCACGTACGGCACGCCACCGAGCAAACCCTTTTCCCACAACGCTGGCAACCAAGGCAATGCCTCTTTTTCGATCCAGAGCAGGTCAAATCGATGGCGCCGGAGCAATTGACCTACGCGATTTGCGTAAGCCTTCAGGACCGCGCTGGCACCATAACTCTTGTTCTCGTACTTACTCAACAGCATCTCGTCATCAAAAAGAGGCTGAATCGTGCTGTCTATTCCCGCCTCCTTCAGGCTCGACAGAAATTGCAGCGAGCGCAAGCGAGAGGAAGCTCCCAAGCGTCCATATCGCGTAAGCGCAAGAATTTTCATTTGCGCGAATTCTTTAAGATGGACGGAAGTTCTCGCCACAGCATTCCATACCCCTCTAACGTGTTGCGGACATCCTCTAATCCACCTCGCATCGAGGAAAATATCGCGCGAGATACCGGCTCAATGAACAAAGTTATTCCTGCGAGCGTCCAAGCCGGTACAAGAGAAAAATGCTTGAACGCGTACAGCAAACGACTCCGCAATGAGTAAAAAAGTCGACTGGCTTTAGCCTGCTCCGATGTGCCTCCGCCTGCATGAAATGCTTGAGCGCCAGCCAGATATACGCTGCGCCAACCGGCTTGCCTTGCACGGTAGGACAAATCTACTTCCTCAAAATAAACGAAAAATCGTTCATCAAATCCGCCTAGAGCTTCAAAAAGAGTTCGGCGGACGAGGAAAAAGGCGCCAATCACTTGGTCGACCTCGCGATCGCCGGCGTGATCCCACTCGCCCATATGCTGACTCCACGAGCGTAGAAAAGGTATCTTGTTCAAACCAAGCGCTTGAGCAAATAGCAATGACGTTGCAGGAAACCGGGAACAAGTGCGCGACACCTGCCCTTTCGAATCAACCAATTGAATGCCAGAGATACCGACGTTTGAATTCTCGCGCTTCTGCATATAGCTCAACGGAATCAAAAGCGAGTCACAAAACAATTGAGCATCAGGATTCAGGAAAAGAACATACTCGCTACCACACGACTTAGCACCTTGATTACAGGCAGCGCCAAATCCCGCATTACCTTTGTTGAATATGAGCTCCAAAAAGATTCCGGAATCACCTACGCCGACATTCATCATAGAATCATCGGATGAATTGTTGTCAACGACAACGACTCTGCCGACCAAGCTACTGTGATAGAGAGCAATGCTTGCAAGGGCATCGCGAAGCTGGGAGCCAGAGTTCCAATTGACCAGAACAATATCAATCACGCGCCACATCCTTTTCCAGCCTGAGTTGCGGACTCAAAAGCAGCCAATACCAAAATCCGATTTGAATCCACATGGCAAGCAAAGAAAAATACTGATCTTGAAAAAATTGCATGACCAGCGGATACATGGAGGCCGAATAATAGTAAACCCATTTCCCCCCCGATTTTTTCGCCTTTTTGTAGAGCCACCAATGCCCTATCAGGAACAATGGCGGGATAAAAACACCGAGGAAGAGGAAATCACGAAAATATGTTTCATACACGGTGTACACATTCGTGGCGTCCGGCACAAATTCATAACTCCTGATTAAAGCCGGTGGAGCTCTATCAGTTACGCCAAGTGCATTGAGTACGGTGGTCACCAATCGAAACGTATTGAGGCCCCATTCCGCCGCCGGTGGATTGCTCACAAGCCGCGAAAATGCCAAAAAAGGAGCGACCGTGTACGCTCTCAAGTTCTCCGCAAACGAGCTGGCATTGTCGGCCGCGTCAGCCTCAACTGAAACCCCCTTAGCAGTCATCATGGCCACAAAGATAAATGCGCACACCATAAAAAAGAGCGCAATCAATATGCCCTTGAAGCGAATTACACCCGCCAGCACTAACGGAAATATAAGCAACAAAAAAAGAAACAAGACATATGTTCTTGCAGTCGATATGTAGGCGTAAAACAAAGATATCAATATCGACGCAATCATGCGCAATAGGTGTATCTTTCGCTCGGCATAAGAGTTGACCAATATAGACGTAACAACAACAGACAAAACAGAAAAATAGGAAAGAACCCCAAAACTCTCCCCATCGTCCGTCATTGCGGATCTAAGCTTTATGTAGCCGATCACACTAAAAATGTCATCGCCGCCAGCCAAAGAAACGGCTCTTTGATAGACAAGCGGAATCGCAAGAAGGACCAATATTTGTGCCAACCAAATGCGGCCTACTCTCGGTCGTAGAACCCCCTCAAAACCCTTGAACTCCGCCGCCCTTGAAATGCTCAAATAGACCCCGACCACGAGCGTGAGTGCAACTGCTTTCGCCGTAAGTATTAGCAATAAGTACTCGGGTGCCACTTGGATAAAACTGTCGCGTGAAAAATAATATCCAAGGATTAAAAAAAACCAAATGAAAAAATAGATTTGGAAGGGATTCGCAAAACCCATTTTTTTTCGCGTAGCCAGGACAAGGCCCACGAAAGTCAGACACAGCAGACACTCAAGCACGGGACACCTTCGAACACCAAAACAAAATTAGGGCATCAAATACCATTCTCCCCACCCAGGCCCAAGCAGCGCCTTCGACGCCATAGCGATGAAGCAAGAGAAATAGCGCAACCAAGAACAACGGCAGCTCCACGATGTGCAATTTAGCTGTCAGATCAGCACGCCCCTTGGCGTGCAACAGGGCGTAAAACATCGATCCAATAGCGTTTGCAAAAACACCCAGGCAGAGAATTTGACCCACCGTGACTGATGAAGGCTGCAAGTCGCTTCCAATCCACTTCCGCAGTAGAAAAGGCAAAATTGCTGCCAGCATGCCGCATACCAGCAGCATCATGCCGCCCACGATTAACAACCATTTTCGAAAATAGTGAGGCCACGCATTGGGCTGCTCGTGCATCATTTTCGCGAGAGACGGAAAAATCACTGAAGAAATGGCACCGACCAAGATGAGGCTTTGAACGACAACCTCATAAGGCAAAACATATGCGCTGACTGCTGCAGCTGAAAGAATGGCTCCAATCAAAAATCGATCGGCCTGAACCAGCACAGGACTGACGACGCTGCTGACGGCGATCCAGCCGCCAAAAGAAAAGAGAGACCTTGCAACGGACACCGAATAGACGGCGTGGCGTTTCACGGCCTTCCAGTCAGCGAGGCATGAAAAGGCCAACCGACGGAAAACGATCAACGCCAGCAGGCGGCTGGCGACCAAGGTAGCCACCATCCACGGGAGTTCGGACGTGAAGTGCGCCACGAGATATGGCCCTCCGAAATTGATAACACCCAGCGCGACGCGAACAAGGCTGATTCCCTTGAAGTTCAGGAAAGCCTCATTCAGGCCTCGATAAGTGGCGCTCATGGCTTGCGCGGGCAGTGCAATAGCCAGCAACAACATCGCATTCCCGATTTCAGCGGGCGGAATGGTTGCCGCTTTCACCCAATTTGCTCCGCCGCACAATGCGGCAACCGCGATCGCGATACCACCTACCAGTCCTGCCACCAAAGTAATGCGACGGGCGGTTGCCAGCACCGTTGGGACTGACGTCAAATCGCCCTCCCCTCGCAGGCGGGACACCATTTGAGTCACCGCTCTACCAATACCTAGGTCGAGCGCCCCCGCATATCCAATCAGCCCCCAGGCGAGGGCAAGCAAACCGAACCTTTCATGGCCAAGCGTGCTGATGAGACGCGGCACCGTGACTGCGGCCACCAAAAGCGGCAGCGACAAGCCAGCCAGGTTCCAACCGATGTGAGACAGGCGCATGGACGTTGGCTACCTGGAATTCCCGATGTACCAGTCAAGGGCTTCGCCTATGCCCTGGACTATTCGATGTGTCGGCACATATCCCAGCAGCCGCTGAGCCTTCCCAATGTCAGCTTGGCTGTGGTGTACGTCACCTGCTCGAAAGTCCCGATGCACCGGCTGGACGGTGGGCTCCACCTCATGAGAAGCCAAGCCATCGCGAAGCAGAGCGAACAATGCATTGAGCGTTGTTCGATCACCGACTGCGACGTTGTAAACCTGGTTTTTGGCCTCCGGGTTTTCAGCCGTTGCCGCGAGCAAATTGGCCTGCACGGCATTGGCCACAAAGCAGAAGTCCCGGCTGGTTTCGCCATCGCCGTTGATGAAGACGGGCTCCCCATTCAGCAGTGCTGCCGCCCATTTGGGAATGACGGCGGCATAGGCCCCATTAGGATTCTGCCGTCTACCAAACACGTTGAAATACCGCAGGCCAATCGTGTTGAAGCCGTAGCTGCGGGCAAACACGTCGGCATACAGTTCGTTGACATACTTCGTGACGGCGTAAGGGCTCAGGGGCTTGCCGATGGTGTGCTCGACCTTGGGCAGCGCCGGGTGGTCTCCATAGGTGCTGCTGCTGGCTGCATATGTGAAGCTCTGAACGCCGGCATCGCGCGCGGCCACCAGCATGTTCAAGAAGCCCGCGATGTTGACTCCATTCGTCGTGATGGGGTCGGCCAGGCTACGAGGAACGCTGCCCAGGGCCGCTTGGTGGAGCACGTAGTCGACAGGGGATGCTTTCTCGCCAGGGAAGACCATCGCGCGGTGGCAATCGTCGAGGTTGCGGATATCGCCCTCGATGAAGTGGAAGTTGGCCCACTGCTCGGGAGCGACCAAGGTTTGCACCTCGGTCAGGTTGCGCCGGTGTCCGGTAGCAAAGTTGTCGAGCCCCACCACACGCTGGTTGAGCTTGAGCAAGGTCTCCAGCAAGTTGCTGCCGATGAAGCCGGCCACGCCGGTGACAAGCCAGGTGCGAGGCTCGGCGGCCAAGCGAGCCCGGAGTTTGTCGTAGGCCGTCGAGCTTGGATTGGGGTGGCTCATGGTGGTTGCCCCGCTTACAGCCGGCCGTCTGCGGCGCCCAAGGGCAGCAGGCTTTTCACATCGAACAGCACGGCATCCGGTTGGCCCAAGGCCTTGATGCCGGCTTCGCCCAGGGTCACGAATTGATGGTGGCCCACGGCCAGCACGATGGCGGCGTATTGACCAGGGGCTGGCATCTCGGCCAGGCATTGCAAGCCGTATTCATGTTCGGCCTCGGCCACGTCGATCCACGGATCGAACACATCTACCTGGGTGTTGTAGTCCTGCAAGGTGCGCACGATGTCCACCACTTTGGTGTTGCGCACGTCGGGGCAGTTTTCCTTGAAGGTGAGGCCCAGCACCAGAACCTTGCTGCCCAGCACCGGCACGTTCTTGCGCAGCATGAGCTTGATGACTTCATCTGCAACGTGGGAAGCCATGTTGTCATTGATGCGCCGCCCTGCCAGGATCACCTCAGGGTGATAGCCCACTTCCACCGCTTTGTGCGTCAGGTAGTACGGGTCGACACCAATGCAGTGGCCACCCACAAGCCCCGGACGAAACGGCAAGAAGTTCCATTTGGTGCCCGCCGCCTGCAAGACCTCCAGGGTATCGATGCCCAGCCTGTGAAAGATCAGGCTGAGTTCATTCATCAGCGCAATGTTCACGTCGCGCTGGGTGTTCTCGATCACTTTTGCGGCCTCTGCCACCTTGATGCTGCTGGCCTTGTGTGTACCGGCGGTGATGATTTGCTGGTACAGCTGGTCCACCGTGTCGGCCACCTCGGGCGTGCTGCCGCTCGTCACCTTCTTGATGCTCGGAAGCCGATGCTCCTTGTCCCCCGGATTGATCCGCTCCGGGCTGTACCCGCAGAAGAAGTCGACGTTGAACTTCTTGCCGCTGAATTTTTCCAGCACTGGAACGCAAACCTCTTCGGTTGCCCCCGGGTACACCGTCGACTCGAAGATCACGATCGCGCCCTGCCGCATCACCTTGCCAACGGTTTCGCTGGCCCTGATCAAGGGAGTCAGGTCGGGCCGGTTGGCGTTGTCGATGGGCGTGGGCACGGTCACGATGAAGACGGCGCAATCGCGCAAGTCGTCGGCGTGCGAGGTGAAGGCCAATTGCGCGGCGGCCTTCAGTTCGTCTGGCGTGGTTTCGAGTGTGCGGTCATGCCCACCCTGCAGCTCGGCAATGCGCTTGTCGTTGATGTCGAAGCCGACCACCTGGCGCTTCTTGCCAAACTCCACGGCAAGGGGAAGGCCCACGTAGCCCAGACCAATGATCGCAATGAGTTGATTTGAATGGATGGCTTGCACGATGATTTACCGGAAAAGATTGGCGGCACGGGTCCCCGCAGACGCCCTGCCCCGTGCCGCGCTCGCGGTTGTTGCTGCTGTCTGAAGTGCGTCTCTGCCCCACCGACCGTGGAGGCGCAGAGTGACTTTCTTATCTCGGCTAACGGTGCCTGACGTACACCTCGCTGGCGCTGTTCGCCACCTGCGCAGACGGAAGAATCAAACTGACGACGCGGTTCCACTTCACGAGCGGCACGGGGTCGATGTAGACCACGTCTTGCGACTGCAGGCGGAACTGGCTCGCAACCGCCATGGCTGCCGGATTCTTCGCATCCAGATGGAAGATGGCGGGCGCGCCAGTGGCCCCCTGGCGAATGACGAAGATCTGGGCGGCGTTGGCGGTTCCGTTCATGGGGCCGCCCGCCTCGCCCAAGGCCTCGCTCAGGCTCAGGCGGCCGTTGCTGCGCATGGTCAGTGCGGATGGGTACAGGATTTCGCCCATGACATACACCTTGGTGTCTTCGCGATGGGCCACGCGCACGGTGTCGCCGCTTTTCAGGGGGATGCTGTTGCCGTCATAGCCGGCTTCGCGCAGCTGGGTCAGGTCGACGGGAATCGACTGGCCGTCGCGAACGACGGTGACCGCCGCGCGGTTGCCGTTGGCCGTGATGCCACCGGCGCGGTTGATGGCCTCGCTCAGCGTCATGGGCACGTCGGTCACGATCTGTGAACCGGGGGTACGCACTTCGCCTTCCATATAGACGCGGCGGCTTCTGAACGACTGGATGCGCACCGTCACTTCGGGCTCACGCACCTGGGTGACGATCAGCTTGGAGATCAGGTCGCCGGCCTCGGCCTCGGTGAGGCCCGCAACCCTGACGCGGCCCACATACGGAAAGGCGATTTCGCCCGAAGAGTCGACGATGAAGCCCGGCGCCACGCTCACTCCCGTGGGGTCGGCCTGCTGCGAGATGACGGCGCCGGCATTGGGCAGCAGTTCGGGGTGGTCATACACGATGACGCCCACCACGTCGCCGGGGCCGATGGTGTAGTTCTGCGGCTTGCCGAACAGCGCCAGCACTTCCGGCGGCACGGTCTTGGGGGTCATCTTGGCCAGCGTGCGCACAAGGGCCGGCGTGATGGGGGTGATCCGGTCCTCGGGGGCCGCGTCGGGCAGGTACTGGAACTTGGGCGGGAGATCCTCGGAGACTTGGTACGGCTCCGCGGTACCCATGCCCGGAGCGATGGCGCAGCCTTGAAGCACGGCCACACCCACCAATAAAGCAGCGGCCCATGCCACCACGTTCACTTCTAGTCTCAAAACAGTCCCCCTGGTTGTTGCAGCTCGGGTCGGTACGACCGCCCAGGGAATAGCTGTTGCTGAATGCCTCTCCCTGTACGCAGATTTTATGTTTTGTAGCTAAACGTTAGATCCCATAAAGGTGGCGCAGATCACTTTTCCAGAGAAATTAACGTGTCTTACCTTTTGCTACCCATCGCTTGCCGAAAGTGTGATGAATGCCCTCATCGGGGACAGATTGGCGCTGTTGGGCGCTGGATGCACGAGGTAGAAAGAAGTAAGTGACAATTTGGCAACACTTGCATGGATGTGCCGCCAGGCTCTCTTGCGCCGCGCCCGTCGAGCTTGCGTAGGCGAATCAGCGGCCGGTCAGGTTATGCCGCTTCCAATGTCTAAAAAGAGCTTTCGGGAGGGCATTTGTTGTTTACACCATGCACACCTTCGCAATCGACACCGGAATTTTTGTAGCTGGCGCCTTCCTTGGCGTTGTGGTCATGTGCCTGCTCCACGTTTCGCGGCAGGACGACTGACGCCGGCGCACCGCCAGCCGGCCCCCGCCGTTGTTTCCGCGCATCGCGCAGAAGCCGCGCGCGGACGTGCCCAGGAGCTTCGTGCCCCCAGCACCCACCCGAATCCGTGATGGATTTAGCAAAACCACATTTAAAATGTGAGCAGCAACCCGTGACAACTCGTACCTTGGGCTACATTTTGTAAGTCCGAGGCGGCAGCTGCTGCAACGGAACGAGCGCCGGCACACCAAAGCCGGCCGCCGTTCTTGTTGTGGATTGCTTCTGCACAGCCGCGCACTGCGCGGGCGGCCAGCCAGAAGGAATCCGGCACCTCCGAGTGCTTCTGCCCCTGTATGGGGGCGCCTTCGAGCCATTCATCCATATGCCAGGGGCGGGGTAGCCCGTTCCTGGTGGATGGTCTACCCATGGGTAACCACCTCGCGCTGTAACCACGACGCGACGGTTTGAACCGCTCCAGTTGACTTTTGGAAACAAAAGTTTCAATAATCCTTAGTTGAGAACTAATTTATTAGTCCTGTCGAGGCTGCCTCGGCACTTCTCACCCCCGGTTTTCACAACCTTTTTCTTTCAACCTAGTTGGCGTTCATCATGAAAAAAGTCTCCCTCATCGTTGCAGCAGTCCTTGCAGTCACCACCAGCGCAGTTCTGGCAGCCACGAGCCCGGCCACTGCCACGTTCCAGGTTCTGATCAATGTCAACAAGGCCTGTTCGGTTGTTGCGGGTGCCGCATCCAAGATCGATTTCGGCTCGGTCGATTCGTCGGCCACCAACCTGAGCAACAGCAGCAACATCAGCGTGACTTGCTCGAAGACGACGCCTTACAACATCGGCCTGCTGCCCTCGAACAACGACACGACCGGCGCCGGTGCGATGACCCCCGCGACCGGTACGGACAAGGTCTTCTACCAACTCCGTTCGGTGAGCGCTACAGGCGCAATCTGGGGCAGCACCGCCACGGCCACGGCAGTGGGCAACGGCGTGGCCGGCACCGGCACCGGCGTGGCGCAGTCGATCCCGGTGTGGGCCACGGTGGCCAGCGCCAACGTGACGCCTGGCGCCTACTCGGACGTGGTGACGGTTCAGGTCAACTACTGATCGATTCCCCCATGCACCCCCTGCTGCGTTGCACCGCTTTTCTTGCGCTTGCCCTGGCGCAGGCAGTTGCATCGGCGAGCGGGCTGCAGGTGTCGCCGGTCACGCTGACGCTGCAGGCCACGCAGAACGCCGAGGGCCTTTGGCTCAGCAATACCGGCGACACGGTGGTGCACGCGCAGGTGCGGGTCTATCACTGGGCACAGGAGAACGGCACAGAAAAGCTGACGCCCTCGCGCGAACTGCTGGTCAGTCCGCCGATGGTGCAGCTGGCCACCTCCGACCGGCAGCTGATCCGCGTGATTCGCACGGGCGTTCCTGCCGGCCCTGTCGAAGGCTCGTACCGCGTGGTGATCGACGAGCTGCCGGTGGAAATGAAGGACAAGAAGGGCCTGCAGCTGGTGCTGCGCTATTCGGTGCCGATCTTCGTTGCGGCCGCGGGTGCACAGTCGTCCGGGCCGCAGCTCGCATGGTCGCTGCGCCGGGAAGAAGGCCAGGCGGTGCTCGAAGTGGCCAACAACGGAGGCATGCATGCGCAGCTTGCCGACGTTGAATTTGTCGATACGGTGGGCCGCCGGACGCCGGTGCATGCCGGCCTGTTGGGCTACGTTCTGCCGGGCGCACGCATGCGTTGGCCTCTGAAGACTTCCGCGGAGGCCTTTGCCCTCGGCGGCATCCTGGAAACGAAGATCAATGGCAACGCGACGCAGGAAAACATCCCGCCGCTCCCACGCGCGCCACGCTGAGCGCCTGCTGCCGCTGCTGCTTCTTTCCGGTCTGATGTCCTTCGCCGCTCAGGCGGAGAACGCCGCAGCCGGCGCAAGCTCTCTGGCGGCCGCGTCCACGGAAGGCGATCTTGCCGGGCCGGGCGGGAGCGACCTTTATCTTGATCTGAGCCTGAACGGCAATCCGCAGGGCCTGGTGCACTTTGGCCTGCGCGGACAGGAGCTGTGGGCCAGCGCGGCCACGCTGCGGCAGCTGGGCTTTGTGCTGCCGCCGGGCGTGTCCGACCCGGTGAGGCTCAAGAGCCTGCCGGGGGTGCAGGTGAAGTACGACGCCGCGAGCCAGAGCGCCGAAATTCATGCGAGTGCCGATGTGCTGCGGCTGCCCACGACGGTAGTCGACACATCGACGGTCATGGTACCGAAGGCCAGCGCCTCGCCGGGCCTGCTGCTCAACTACGACCTGTATGGCACGCAGGGCCGCGGCAACACGTCGAGCTTCAACGCGCTCACGGAGCTGCGCGCGTTCAGCGGAAGCTCGGTGTTCAGCAACACGCTGATGACGCGCGCAACCCGCACCGATACCGAAGGCTGGCAGCATGAATCGGTCCGGCTCGACAGCACCTGGAGCCGGTCGTTCCCCGAAGAAATGCTGACGCTTCGCGTGGGGGACACCACCACGGCCTCGCTGCCATGGTCGCGCTCCACGCGGATTGGCGGCGTCCAGCTGTCGCGCAACTTTGCGCTGCAGCCCTATCGCACGACCACGCCGCTGCCGGCCTTCCTGGGGGCGGCGGCGCTGCCTTCGCAGGT
Source organism: Variovorax paradoxus (assembly GCF_018614875.1). Classification (GTDB taxonomy): domain Bacteria; phylum Pseudomonadota; class Gammaproteobacteria; order Burkholderiales; family Burkholderiaceae_C; genus Variovorax; species Variovorax paradoxus_I. The sequence goes on from NZ_JAGGNW010000011.1 coordinate 577,829, forward strand.
GGAGCTTTACATCAACGGCATGCGCCAGTACACGGGCCAGGTGCCGGCGGGGCCGTTCCAGCTGAAGACGGTTCCGAGCATTAATGGCGCGGGCAATGCGCAGGTGGTTCTGACCGATGCCTTCGGCCGCGCGACGACGCTCGATTTCTCGCTGTACGACACGCAGCGGCTGCTGGAGGCGGGCCTGTCGGACTGGTCGGTCGACCTGGGCATGGTGCGCAAGAACTACGGGCTGCGCTCGTTCGACTACGGCAGCGAGCCGGCGGCCACCGGCACCTGGCGCTACGGCGTGAGCAACAGCTTCACGCTGGAGGCGCACGGCGAAGCCACCAAAGGGCTGGTCAAAGGCGGCGTGGGCGGCGCATGGCTGCTGGGACAGAGCGGCGTGCTGGCGGGCGCCGTGGCACAGAGCAGCTACCAGGGCCAAACGGGCTCGCTGCTGAACCTGGGCTACAGCTGGCGCGACAACCACTTCAATTTTGCGGTCGAAGGCACGCGCACGCGCGGCGAATACCGCGACGTTGCGTCGCTGTACGGCAGCGCGCCGCCCAGCGGCTCGGGCCGCGCATCGATCGGCTACACCACGGGCAGCTTCGGCAGTTTTGGCCTGAGCTATCTGTACCTGCGCTATCCGGCGCAGCAGCCTACGCGGCTGGCGAGCGTCTACTGGCTCAGTTCGCTGGGGCGCGGCGCCTCGGTGAATGTGAGCCTCAACCAGAACCTGGACAACCGGCGGGAACGCAGCCTGTATGTCGGCTTCACCTGGGCGCTGGACGGCAAGGTGACAGCCAGCGCCGGGCTCCAGCGCGACGGCGACCGCACCATCTACTCCGCCGACGCGCAAAGCTCGATGCCGAGCGAAGGCGGCATCGGCTGGCGCGCCGGCCTGCGCCAGGGCGGCGGGCAGAACGGCGGGCAGGCCGAGATCGACTACCTGGGCCGCTACGGCCGCGCCATGGCGGGCATCAGCGTGCTCGGCGAGAGCCGCTATGCCTATGCCGGCGCCACCGGATCGATCGCGGTCATGGGCGGCCAGCCCTTTGCGGCCCGGCGCATCGACGATGCCTTTGCGGTGGTTTCCACCGACGGCATCGCGGGCGTGCCGGTGCGGCTGGAGAACCGCGACATCGGCACCACGGACGGCCACGGCATGCTGCTGGTGGCGCCGCTGCGCGCCTACCAGAACAACCAGTTGTCGATCGACCCGATGCAGCTGCCCGCCGACGTGAGGATCGAGCGCGTGAAAACGGTGGCCACGCCAAGCGACCGCGCCGGCACGCTGGTGCGCTTTGGCATCACGCCGGTGAATGCGGCCGCGCTGCTGCTGGTGGACGAGGCGGGCAAGCCGCTGCCGCTGGGCAGCCGCGTGCGCGTCAACGGCCAGGGCGGAGAGCCTGCGCTGGTGGGCTTCGATGGCGCGGTGTATCTCGAATCGCTGGAGCCGCGCAACACGCTGGCCGTGCAGACGCCCGGCGGCCATTGCCGCGCGAGCTTCGACTATCGCAAGGACGGCACCGGGATTCCGCAGATCGGCCCGCTGCGTTGCGCCAGGGAGGCCAGGACGCCATGAGTCTTTTTCTGACCCGCACTTTGCAGGCCCTGCGCCTGCCGCTGTTCTGCGCGTTGCTGTGGTGGCTGCCGGTGGGCAGTGCGCAGGCGGCGATCACTTGCACGGCGACAATGACGAACGTGGCCTTTGGCACGGTCGACCTGGTCGACGGGAGCGCGCCGCCGTCCGCCAACGCCACCCTGGAGTACACCTGCACCAACGACGGCACCGTCGCCGAGAATGCCAGGATCTGCTTCAACATTGGCGACGGCGACCAAAGCCTTGGGAGCTTCAATCCGCGCACCATGAAGAACGGCGCCGGAAACACCTTGAAGTTTCAGCTCTATCAAGGAACGAGCAGCACGATCTGGGGTTCGAGCGGCAACTCGTTGGTGCCGAACCCCTTCGTCGCCACGTTGACCGTTCCTCGACGGATTTCTGTTTTTACGCCGGGAAGCGCATCGGGAAGCGCCACCATGCGCGGGGAAATACTTGCCCTCCAGGGCACGGTACCTCCAGGCGCGTACCAGGACAGCTTCGGCGGAATTCACACCTCGATCACGTTCTCGTCGAGCACGGGCTCCACGCCGACGGCGTGCGGCAGCTCGGCGGCGGACATCTTCCCCTTCGTGGTCAGCGCAACCGTCGCCAAGAGCTGCCTGGTCACGGCCGATCCGCTGAACTTCGGCAGCATCGACGGGCTGCCGGGCGCAGCCAATGCCGACCAGGCGAGCACGATCAACGTCACCTGCACGACGCCGACCGCCTACAAGGTTGCGCTGTCGCCATCGAACGGATCGACGACCGGTGCCGGGACGATGACACCGACGGGGGGCGTGCCGGGCAACACGGACACGGTGCCCTACCGGCTCTACACCAACGCCGCCCGCTCGAGCCCCTGGGGCAGCGTGATAGACACCAACACCGTCGCGGGCACCGGCACCGGCGTGTCCCAGGCGCTGACCGTGTATGGCCGCGTTCTGGGCAGCAGCGTCAACGTGCGGCCGGACAGCTACCGCGACGTGGTGACGGTTTCCGTGACCTACTGAACTGCGCTGGCCGGAGGCCCCGCCTAAAAATAGCGCGACCGCCCTTCATTTTCCGGATACTCTGCCGATAAACCGGGTTGGGGCATCGATGCGATGCCCTCCACCGAGGTTGAGAGACGAGGCGAGCACCTATGTCCGGAAACATGTTCCCCGCAGGTTCTGCCGGCCTGCTTCCAGCGCGAGCAGCACGCTCGCTGGCCGCTGTCGGCATGCTGCTGCTGTTGCCGCTGCGGCTCGGCTCCGCGGAGCCGGTGCACGGAATGAACGGCGCCACGGCCCGCTTCAACGTGACGATGGTCGTTCTTCCGACCTTCAAGGTGCTTCAGGTCACGCCGGTGAAGGACGGACACGAATACCGCGTCTGGACCAACATGAAATCGGTGCTCATCAAGGGCCGCGAATATCAGTTCGACAAGATCGGCGAAACCACGTTCACGGTGGCCGGCACCGGCGGCGACGGCCTCGACAGCCTCGACCCCACCTGGCGCAGCGCCATCGGCGCCATGGCCGCCGTCACGGCCCGCGCCGCGCCGCAAACCTCCGCGCCGGTGGGGGATGGGAGCAATGCGATGAGGGTGACGGTGACTTACTGAGGAGGTGAGGCCCAATCCAGCACGAGTCTCCTCACATCACGCCAATGTACCGATGAATCCGGGCGACCAGCGCATCGAAATCCGGCTGACCTTGGTAGTACAGCGCTTCTGTCTTGCAGTACTCCAGCGCGAAACGCTCGCGCTGCGCAGAGTCGGCCAGGACGAAAGCGGGATTTCGCGCAATCACCTGCTCATCACCGCTTCGAAAGCGCTGCGCCTTGCGCTCCTGGTAGGCTGGCTCCCGCATGAAGGCATGCACCTCCTCCAAGCCTAGAAGGCAGTACACGTCGTAGTAGTGCCGCAGGAAGTTGCCGGGAAACGCCCGCGCTTCGCCCAACCGGCGGAACTTGGTGGAGATCGTCTGGAGCTTTTCGACGAAGGTGTGCGTCGGCGCGTAGCAGGGTACGGCTACGGCCCGGTTGTCGAACACGCCGGTGCCTCGGTGACGGGCGACATCCAGGGCCCATGAGGAGATGGTGACCGGCCGATTGGGCGCCGTGTCATCAAAACCGAGTTCCAGCAGAATGCCGTCCTTGACGCCGGCCAATGCCGTTGCGCGCGGCGTGTAGCTCAGTCGGATGCCGGCACTGCGCATCTTGTCGTCGTCGAACTGCGTGTCGCGCGCCACGCCGTCGATGCCTGGGATGCGGATGCGTGCTGCCAGTTCATCGTAGTAAGCGCGGCGCGAAGCGATGTGTGCCGGCTTGTCCTGGTTGCGCCCCGTCTTCACATCCATGCCATTGGGCGGCTCGATGCGGATGTCGATGTCTTCCGAGAAGCGATGGATGACGCCGAAGCCCTTCGACAAGGACGTACCGCCCTTCAGTTCGAACCGGAAGCCCTGGGCCTGAAGGCCCCACAGGCAATGCATGATCCAGTAGTCCTTCTCGACCAGCATGGGATCGAGTCCGCGCTCGTCGGCGACGAGCGCCAGCAGCTGGTTGAAATCCCGCCTTGCGTGCAGGAACTCAGGCACCCACCCACTCCCGCAAGCGCTTGCGCGTCGCCACGCTGCCAAAGCTGTCGGCTGCGCGCTGAAGGCGGGCCGGGTCGAAGGACGGTAGCTTGCTGCATGCCTGGGACAAGACCGCGTCGCGGTCCTCCGCCAGCTCGTCCAGGTTGTTCAGAAGGTCGACGTACAAAAACTCCGGCGTCAGCTTCTTGGGAAAGCGCGGCTTCATGCGGAAATCGAACTGCCGATTGCCGAGCCGGAAGACGCCATGGCGCTTGTGGTTGTAGACCAGCGTGCGGTTGTAGAGCTGGGTGGTGCCCAAGCCCACGGCGTTGTAGGCCGAGGGGGAGAACACGAGGAAATCCTTGTCGCGCAGGAAGGCACTCACCACTTGTTCATCGGCCGGCGGAAGAGGCCCGAAGGTGGATTGCTTTGGTGCGTGGTACAGCCCCTGCGCGAGCTTTTTCAGTTTCCCGGTGGCCACCAGTTCGCGCAGGTGCCTGTCCACCGCGGTGGACAGGCACGCGAGATCCTCCCGCCGGTAGACGCGGCCGGCCTGCAGTTCGTCCGCAAGTTGCGCAACTGCACCTCGCAGAGACTCGGCAGGACGCGCAGCAGCGGTTTGCATGGTTGATTTTTTGTTGAGATTTCATGCATTTTACCGCTCTGCGACAACAGGAACAAGATCAGTCCCCCTTGATGCCCTGTGCGCGGATCAACTTTGCCCAACGCAAGCCTCGACCCCTCCTGGCGCAGCGCCATGGGCGCCATGGCGTCACGGCCCGCGCCGCCCGTTGAGGACACGCGACAGCGCGGTGCGAGACACCTTCAGCTGCTCGGCAGCTTCCGTTACCGTGATTCCCATGGCCGGAAACACATCCTCTCGGAGGATCGATCCCGGGTGCGGAGAATAAGGGCGTCCGGCGATGAAACCGGACGCCCTTGGACGTCGTGTGAAACCGAACTAAAGATGGTCCAACTGCCGCATAAATTGCGTTCCGGCGGTCCATGGCGGGGGCGGCGGTCATTCCAGCGCGCGCAGCTCGCGGCGAAGGATCTTGCCGACCGTCGACTTCGGCAGCACGTCGACGAAGCGGATGACCTTGGGCACCTTGTAGGCCGCCATGGAGGCGCGGCAATGCGCGATGAGGGCCGCTTCGCTGACGTCTGCGCTGGGCGCCTTGACGATGAACAGCATCACGGCCTCCCCGGTCTTCTCGTCGGGCACACCAATGCAGGCGCACTCGGCGACGTTGGGGAAGAACGCCGCGACCGCTTCGACTTCGTTCGGATAGACGTTGAAGCCCGAGACGATCACCATGTCCTTCTTGCGGTCGACGATCGTCAGGAATCCCCTGGCGTCGAAGACGCCGACGTCGCCGGTGCGGAAGTAGCCGTCGGCGGCGAAGGCCTTGGCGTTGGCCTCGGGCTGACGCCAATAGCCGCTCATGACCTGCGGTCCCTTGACGCAGATCTCGCCGGCCTCGCCGATGCCGACTTCCTCGCCTTCTTCGTTGAGCAGTTTCACGTCGGTCGAGGGCATCGGCAGTCCGGTCGTGCCGGTGAATTCGTCGATGAACTGCGGGTTGAACGAGACGACTGGCGAGGTCTCGGACAGCCCATATCCCTCGCGGATGAAGGTGCCGGTGACCTGCTTCCAGCGTTCGGAGGTGATGGCGATGACCGCTGCGCCGCCGCCCACCGACAGGCGGTGCCGCGACCAGTCGACTTCGGCCAGGCGCGGGTGCGCGGCGAGTCCTGCGAACAGCGTGTTGACGCCGCTGAACACCGTCGGCCGCGCCGCCTTCAGCGTGTCGAGCAGACCGTCCAGATCACGCGGATTGGCGACCAGCCAGTTCTCCGCGCCAACCGAGAAGTAGCTGAGGAAGTTCACCATCAGCGCGAAGATGTGATACAGCGGGATCGCGGTGACGATGACCTCTTCGCCCGGCCGCAGCATGTCGGGCATGAAGGCCTTGTACTGCTCGATGTTGGCGACGAGATTGCGGTGCGACAGTGCGGCGCCTTTCGACAGACCGGTGGTGCCGCCCGTGTACTGAAGAAACAGCAGGTCGTCGCCTGCAAGGGGGACGGGCTCGACTTGCAGCTGCGTGCCGCGGGTGACTGCATCCGTCAGTGTGATCGCATCACCAAGCGAATGATGGACCGAGGGTTCGGGGACCGCGGCAGCGCCGCCGTCGCTCAATCCGGCCGTGATCACGGTCTTCACGCCTGTCTTGCCGAGCACCTCGGCCAGTGTCGGCGTCGAGCCGTTGAAGACGACGATGACTTCGACGCCCGCGTCGTTGAGCTGGTGCTCGAGTTCGCGCGCGGTGTATTGCGGGTTGACGTTGACCTGTACGGCACCAATGCGGGCGATGCCGATGAAGGCGATTGGAAATGCCAGCACGTTGGGCAGCATTACCGCCACCCGATCGCCCTTGCGCACACCCACCACCTGCTGCAGATAGGCACCGAACGCACGCGAAAGATGATCCAGCTCGCCGTAGGTGAGCGCTTGGCCGAACGCTCGGAATGCCGGTCTGGTGGCGAACCGCCGCATCGCGCTGTCCAGCAACTCGTTTATGGACGCGTATCGCGCCGAATCGATCTCGGCCGGAATGCTGCCGTAGGACGCGGTCCAGTGTCTGCTGCTCATAACATTTCCTGATTCATCGAAGACGTGACCTGCGCCACTTGCGGTTATTATCAAACGTTCGTTTGTCAAACGGATGCTATGTTACGATTTGCGCCTTGTCAACAGGAGATCCGGCACATGCGCTATCCCAAGACTCACAAGGAAGAAACCCGCAAGAAGCTCCTGGCCAACGCCCGCGCCATCGCGAAGAAGGGCGGCTTCGACACCACGGGTGTCGATGAGCTCATGGCGGCCATCGGGCTCACGGGCGGCGCCTTCTACGGCCACTTCCCCACAAAGGAAGCTCTGTTCGGCGAACTGGTCAACGAAGAGATTGCCAACAGCATCGAGATGCTGGCGGGCGATGAGAACTCGCCGCCGGATCACGCGGCGCAGCTGTTGCGCAGCTATCTGAGTTCCAAACACGCAATGCATCCGGAGACGGGCTGCGTGCTGCCGACGCTCGGCCCGGAGATCGCTCGCGCGGGTCCGGCAGTGAAGGCGTCGGCCGAGCAAGGGCTCAAGCGCCTGCAGAACAGCTGGAGCGGCCGCATCGGCGATCCAGATGCGGCCTGGGCGCTGATTGCCCAATGTGTCGGTGCGCTGCTGCTTTCGCGCTGCGTCGAGTCCGAGCGCATGCGCAAGGAGATCCTCGCGTCGAGCCGGCGCTTCATCGATCAGACGCACGCGCTCGATGCGTCCCCGCAGCGCCGGGGAAACCGCGTCAACTGAACGCTCACATCATGTCGACTGTGCTGGACCAAGCGGGGCAAACGATGCGGGAGCGGATCCTCGACGACCGCTTCGTCGCGAGCCTGTACGCACAACTGCCGGCAGGTGCGCGCATCCGCACGCCGGGCGAATTGGATGCGTCCTTGGAAAGCGTCCTGTCTCGGCATGTGGCGGGCACGGACGTGCATGTCTTCGCGTACGGCTCGCTGATGTGGAACCCTGCCCTGGAGCACGCCGGCATTCGGCCGGCGAAGGTCCACGGCTGGCATCGAAGCTTCTGCCTGCGATCGATCATCGGCCGCGGCTCGGAACAGCAACCCGGGCTGATGCTCGCCCTGGACCGCGGCGGTGCGTGCCATGGCGTGTTGCTTCGCATCGAGGCACACCGCGTGCGCGAAGAATTGCGGGTGCTGTGGCGCCGGGAAATGTTCACCGAGGTGTATGAAGCGCGTTGGGTCACCGCGTGTGCGGACGCAACGGCGGCGCCCGCTATTGCCTTCGCGGTCAATCGATCGCACCCGCGGTACACCAAGGGCCTTCCCGTCGAGGAGATGGCGCGAATGATTTCCACGGGCACAGGCAGCCTGGGATCTTGCCGCGAGTATTTCGACGCCACGCTCGACAAGCTGCAGGCGCTCGGAATTCGCGACGCGGGCATGGAGCGCCTGCGCGCCGCACTGATCAGAGCGTCAACAGCGGCAGGTTGACGCCAAGGCGCCGGATACGCAGGAGGGCCTCTTCAACGTGCCGCATCGAGCGGTCTGTCAGGATTCTGCCTTGAAGCCAATCCTCTTGATGATCGGGCGCCAGCGCTCGTATTCCTCTTTGTGGCTCCTTGCCATCTCTGCTGAGGTCGAGCCGCGTGCCTGCAATCCCATGACTGCGAGCGATTCGCCAACGGACTTGTCATTGAGCGCCGCATTGATGGCAGCATTTGCCATGGCGACCACTTCGGGGGGCGTTTTCGCTGGCGCGTAGAAACCGAACCATTCTTCGGCCGTGAGCTCCGGGAAACCCTGCTCCGCAAAGGTGGGGACTTGCGGGGCAAAGGCGGAACGCTCCGCTCCAGTTGTCGCCAGAATGCGGCATTTTCCTGCGCGATAGTTCGCCAGAACGTCGCCGGTCGGCGTGGAAGTCGCCGCCACTTGACCAGCGATCATGTCCGAAACCGCCGGTACGGAACCCCGATAAGGGATGTGGTTCAGTTCCACGCCGGCGTTCAAGCCCAACAAGGCGGCAATGAAATGCGGCGTGATCCCAGCGCCCGGCGAGCCATAGTTGGCAGCAGCGGGGTTGGCTTTCGCCCAGTGCAGGAAAGACTTGACCGACTGCACTTCTGGTGGGACCAACGGCCCGACGGTCAGCGCGTGCGTCATCACGGTGCCGGTTGACACAGGAACGAAGTCCTTCATGGGGTCGTAGCTGAGCTTCGAGTAGATATGCGGGTAGATCGCCATGCAGGCATAGGGCGTCAGCAAAAGTACCGAGCCATCCGCGGGCGCGGCCTTCACCACTTCGCAGGCGATTCGACCGCCGGCTCCCGCCCGGTTTTCCACGATACCGGGATTGCGGGAGTAAATGGTGCCGCCGATGCGTTCGGCCACTCGCCTGCTGCACGTGTCTGCAGTGCCCCCCGGCGGAAATCCATTGACGATGCGGACCAATTCGCGGGGTTGCGCGATGGCTCGGTTGGCTATTGCGGCCAGCAAGGCAGCGGCGGGCAAGCCCACCAGTTCACGGCGTCCAATCATGTGTCTCCTGCTTGTAGTAGTTAAGGGGTGCGCCGTCCGCCGCGCAGAGCGGTCACTCGGCCAATTTCACGTTGCCCGCAGCGGACCAGGACTTTTCCGTCAGTGGCGACCAGCCGACGTCCCGCCCGTCGATTCGGCGCCACGGACGAGAGGCGTAGGCGGCGAGCACGTCTGCCGGCATGGGACACGTGAACACGGCATCGGCCAGCGTGTACTCGGCAGCCAGGCGGCCCACGGGCTGGAGCGCAGCCGTATTGACACGTCCGCCGGGAAGCCACATGTCGTCGCGGAAATGAAAACGCACCACCCGCCCAACCAACACGTTGTCGCCGACATCGCCCATGGGGGTGATCGAATGCACCTTGCATTCCATGGCGATCGGAGCGCCGGATACGCGTGGCGGCCGCACGTCGACCGACGGAGTCTTTCCGAGTCCTGTAATGTCGAACTCGTCTTCCTCGGGAAGGTACTCCACGGAGGTGAGGTGCATCCTGTCGGCCTGCGCGAGCGAAACGATGTTGACGACGAACTCGCCCGTTTCCCTGGCGTTGATCAACGTGTCCTTCAACTGCACGCGGTCGGACCGAGGCTGAATGGTCAAGCTCACCATCGGAGGCTTGCGTGACACCACAGTGAAGAAGGAGAACGGCGCCAGGTTGGCGATGCCGTCGCGGGACAAGGTTGAAGCCCAGCAGATGGGTCGGGGCACGACGCTGCCGATCATGAGCTTGTACAGCTCGTCACTGGTAAGGTCATTGGGGTCGATTTGCATTGCATCTCCAGAGGCGTGTTCGTCCGACGCAGAGGCCGAACTCAAGCTGGCTACAGGCGGCGAAAGAACTATCCTTTGCCGTGGGAGGACGGGCTGCTGGCGCCCGCAGGTCGCGCAATCTGGAAGACGTTCTCAGGCAAGACCTGCACGTAGTCGTTCAAGCCACCAGCGCGCATGATCGGGTACGCCTCCGCTGTCTGGTAGACGCCGTCTTTCAGCAGCGTCTTGTCGATGTGAACGGCCACCACCTCGCCCAGGACCAGCCAGCCGCTCACCTTGTCGCCGTCCGTATTTTTGAACTGGACGATGTCGATCACCTTGCACTCCATGGCGGCCCGGCTTTCCGCGACGCGCGGAACATTGACCAGGCGCCCCGGCACGGCCGTAAGGCCCGCGAACGGGAATTCGTCTTCGCCATGCGCCAGCGGCACGGAGGTCCGGTTCATCTGATCGCCCAGCTCGCGGGTCACGAGGTTCCAGACGAACTCTCGCGTCTCGGATGCGTTCTGCACGCTGTCTTTCCAGGCGATCGACGAGAAGCCGATGATCGGCGGGTCGTAGTTGAACGCGTTGAAGAAGCTGTAGGGAGCGAGATTGACGCGTCCCTGCGCGTCCCGTGTCGAGATCCATCCGATCGGGCGAAGGGCGACCAGCGCATTGAGCGGGTTGTGGCTCAGCCCATGGCCCTTGGAAGGTTCGTAGTAATGAAAGTCGGTGGGCATCATTGTTTCTCGCATTTCTTTCGCGTCAGCCATGCGGGGCTAACCATGGACCGTTGAATCGACACTCTCAGGCAATGGGCCGGCCAACGATGCCTTTTGAGAAAGCTCGATGAAGTTTCCGTCTGGATCACGCAGGAACGAAATAATCGCTTTGTCTCCCATGCGCCTGGGCGGTTCGCCCTCGCGCCCTCCGCGAAGTAGCGCCTGCTGGTGCTCGTGCGCACAGTCTTGTATCTGCACCGTGAGGTAGCTCCAGCCCCTGACCCGCCATGAATCGGGCGGCAGCCCGCGTCGGGCCTGCGTGAGTTGCACACGGCTTTGACCGCAACAATAGGCCCCGGATGGATCGCGCTCCATTTGCATCACGGTGGTCCAGAATCGGTGGTGAGCGGCAAGGTCGGAAACGGCCATATGTACGACGAGTTCCGGATCGGATACGGAACTTCTCGGCAAGATGGCTACGGCATTGCCGTCTGGGTCGTTGAGAGAGATCGATTCAGAAATTCCTGCACGGCCCACACTGATTCGTTCGATCCCTGTGCCTGACGACGACGGAAGCGCAGACCTCGAATGATTCAGTTTGATGACACTGCATTCGCCCACGAATCGATGCTGGTGGACCCCTCCCCCAAGCTTCTGCATGGGCTCTGAACGCAGCCCGACCGTCTCAGACCAGAAAGACAGCTGCTGGGGAAGCAAATCGACAAACATCCCCACGTCGAGCCCTGGTTTTGTCAGATTCATTGTGCGTATCGGGCAGCTACTTTCGCGCCGCCACCAATGCCAGTGCCAAGATCCGAACTTGTGCCTTCTGGGGTTTTCCATTCTGGTTTCGAGGGATCGCTTCGGTGCCGAGTTGATAGAAGTCGGGGACCTTGTAGTCGGCAATCCGGTCCAGCAGATACTGGCGCAACGCGCCTGCGTCCAGTCCCGCACCGCGCAGTTGCACCAACGCAAAGGTCCTCTCACCCAGCACCTCATCGGGGACACCAACCACGGAACAGTCTGCGACGTCAGGGTGCGCCATCAACGCGTTCTCCACCTCCGCGCTGAATACCTTGAACCCACCGCGGTTGATCATGTCCTTTAGTCGATCCTGAACATACAAAAGGCCTTCGGCGTCCCGCATCCCGATGTCTCCGCTGCGCCAATAGCTTCCGGAAAACGCCAGGGCGGTAGCGGCTGGATCGTTCCAATACGCCAGGAACACGTTGGGGCCGCGAACCAGGATTTCACCCGAGACACCAGCGCTGCACGGGTTCCCCTCTGGGTCGACAACGATGATGTCATCGCACTCCAGAGGGCGGCCGACACTGGCCGGAAAGCGCGTCGTCAGCTCCGGGGGCATGATCGTGCACACCGCACAGGTTTCGGTTGCGCCATATGCATTGATCATTCGCAAATGGGGCAGCGCTGCAGAGAAGCGCTCGATGACGGCCGGCGGCATGATGGCCCCGCCGTAGATCCCGTACCGCCAGCTGAGCAGGTCGTGTTGAGGGAGCGTTGGCTCCATCGCACACAGCTGGTATGGCTGGCACCAGCACCGCGTAGGTGATGCGCTCCCTTGCGATCAGCTCAAGTGCGGTGCGCGCCTTGAATTCGCGCATGAGCACAACCGTTCCGCCGGTTGCCAGCGTGACCGATAGAAGTGGTCCGAAGCCGGCGATGTGCGTGGCCGGCACAGCAAGGAGGCTGCGCTGCGGTGTGTCAAGCGCCAGTGCATACAGATAGTGCAGGCACGTGTGAACGAAATTGACGTGTGTAAGGCAAGCGCCCTTCGGCTTACCCGTTGTCCCAGAGGTATAGATGATCATCATCGTCGCCTCTGGGTCGATCTCCGGCAACGGTCCGCCCGGGCCAGTCGCCAGCGATCCGAAAGGCGAGGTGCGTGGCTGGTCTTGGGGCGTATCCAGCACGTCCACGATGTAGGTTCGGCGAACCGATTCCTCCTTGGGAAAACGCCCCGCCCAGTCGTCCGCAGTGACGACGAAGGCAGGCTCGGCATGCCCGATGATGTGGGCAACGTCCGAAGGCCCCAGTCGGGTACCCAAGGGCACGGCGATGCCGCCGGCTCGTATGCAGGCCAGAACAGAAACGATGAACTCGAGCCGGTTGTCGAGCATCACCGCTACGCGCTCACCGGACTGCAAACCGGCGGCGAGGAAGCCGTTGGCGTTGCGGTCGATGAGCTCATCGAGTTGCGCCCAAGTCACCCGGCGGTCGCCGCAGACAACGGCCTCGTGGGTGGCGCGTTCGCGGGTGATGCCTTTCAGCATGGCGTCGTAGTTGCGCGGGCGGTTCTGGAAAGCACGGACCTCTCGAGTGCCGAATAGCAGTTCCGGGCGCGAGACGTTAACGCCCGGCGCTACACGCCACCCATCGACAGCGTGAGTTCCCCACGGTACTTCAGACCCGGAAAAGGCACCCGCGGACGGAAGACCATTTGCTGCGGGCAGCGACATGGTTTTCATGCCTTAGAGGCCGATCATTCTGCGGTAGTCGGTCGTCGATGCGATGGGCCGCCCGATCGCAGCGGACAGATGGTTCGCCAAGCCGAAGACCTGTGAGTTGGACTCGATGCGGTCATCGCGGTGCGGCCACAGCCAATAGGTGTCTTCCATGCCGATCCGGACGTGCAGGCCCATTACTGCGGCCATCGTGGCAACGTACATTGCGGCGCGACCGGCGGCACACACCATGATGAGCCCATCAGGGTCAATATCGCGAATGGCGGCCACGGAGCGCGTCAAGCCTTCAACCATCTGGCGCGGGTTGTCCATCGGACTGCATCCCGGCAAGGCGGGCAGTATCAACCACACCGCCGGCGTCTTGATCAGCCCACTCTTGATCAGGAAGCGATCCGCGTTGGACACGTCACCATCGGTGTACACGGCGATTTCAGGGACGGCGCCAGACTCGACGATCAATCGCGTCTTCTCCATCAGGATGGGCGCGGGCTTCGCGAACAGCGAGTCGCCGATATAGGTTGCGGTGGCATTTACCGGAGCGGCGTCGAGCAGCTTCGAGTCCAGCACACGGCACATTTCATCCCACTCGCCGTCGAGGGCGGGGACCAGGCAGCCGTCTACGGCCAGGTCGGGATATTTCTTCTTGAGTGGCTCGATGACAGCCTTGAAGCGCTCCAGCGAGACCACGTTGTAGCCTTGGTCATCTCTCACGTGGATGTGAACCGTGCTCGCGCCCGAGTCCAGCACCGCCATCGCTGAATCGCGAATTTCCGCCGGAGTCAGGGGCTGATTCGGGTTCTGGTCGTGGCGGAAGAATGCACCCGTGATGGCGACCGACACAATCAACTTTTCAGGGATGGACCACGGCACCGAGATCGGCGCATCGTGCAGCGCCGAGTTCTCGAGGCTCAGGATCTGCGGCGCTCCGTAAGGGCGCCACACCATCTTCTTCTTCTCGCGCTCGACACCTGCTTGAACTTTTTCCCAGTTGACGTTCGTCATGGTAATTCTCCTATCTGAATATAGAGCTATGAAATTGCGGATTCGCAGCATGCGCAACGCATGGCAGCGCTTGTCCAACGGGAACTGAACTGATGCACGACTTCACCAAGCCAGGCGTTGACTGCGGCTGGCTCCGCCAGTTCTTGCCTCGCTATGGGCGACGCCCATAGCGCAATGCGCCGAGTCGCGCCTTGCGGCGACGCGCGACCGCCCGCCGTTGCGCGTTCTGTCGGCGCCAACAGGTCGATGGCATGCGGACGTCCGGCCGGAGGCACTGTCAGATGCACAAGGGTGGCCGGGGGCGGTGGCACCAAACAGGCCCATGACGCGAGCTCCGCTGCAACTTCGACCGCCCAGTCGATCGACTTGCTGTCGACTCGTTCCGAGGGCTGCTGCACGACGTGAAGAATGCTGTCGCTGGCGGCGAATTCGCGAGACGACGCTATTTTTAGGAGCGCCGCTGCTTCTGGCGGACTGCCCTCATCGATCGCGTAAAGATGGAGAGCCGAGGTTGCGGATGACGGCGGAACAAGTTGCCCCCCGGCAGTCACCATCGTGTTGCGTGTTCGTGCTTCTAGGACTGCAATGTTTCCATCCACCGAACTCGCCATGTCGAACAAGCTGGCACGAAGCCTTTCTTCTCTAGCAGGAGCCATGGAAGGTACGCTGTGCCAGACGAGGCGCATGGAAGCACTCGTCTGATCATGAAGGTCACCTCTCATTTCTGTGAGGCCCTTTCCTCGTTCGAGAACTGCGCTCATGTGGAGGCCCACATCAAGATGACGAGCAGCAATGTCGCGACAAGAAATTGCACCTTCAGCGCAGCGCGCATGAATTTGAAATACTCGTCTGCCTCTCTTGGCGACAACCAAGCTACGCTGTGGTCAGGCCAGGCCACGGGCACCAGTTCTTCGGTTCGCGCCTCTTGCTTCCAGACCGGGGGTGGCTGTGTCACGATGCCTCCTGATAAAGACTGTTGGTTATCGGGCTTCACTGAGGTGTGAGCGTCATTGCGGCAGCTATGCGCGCAGCGCGGGCCTGTTCAGACTGGTAGAAGCTTGCTGCTTGAACCAGGTCCATGGCGGGCATGGCCTGGTTGCCGGTTTCGCGCGACCACTTCTGATAGGCGGGCGACAGAACAACTGCGGAAATGTGTTGGTGAAGCTTGACAACGACTGACTCGGGGGTGTTCGAATGCACGAAGAGGCCCGGCCAAACTGTGTAGTTGAAGCCCTTGAGCAACTTGCTTTCGCCAGCGGCGGGAACATCGGGCACCATGGGGTTTCTCTGGGCGGAGGCCACCGCAACGGCCTTGAGTTTGCCGGCGCGAATCATGTCCAGCATGGAGCCGGCCAGAGGCAGAAACGCGTAGTCGAGTTGCTTGCCAATCAAGTCCTGAACGATGGGGGCCACGCCGCGATAAGGCACGTGCAATCCCTCCACGCCGGTTTGCGCCATGAAATCGTGCGCGATCATGTGCGACGTCGATCCCACTCCCCAGTTTCCGAAGGACGGAGGTTTGGTTGCGCCTTTGATCTGCGCAATGGTGCCGTCGATGCCGGATGACGCCTGCAGGTTGCCGGACACCAGCACGAACTCGGAGATGATGACCGGGTGGATGAGGCGAAACTGGGCAGGCTTGTAGTGGGCTGCTGCAAGCGCGAGCGGATTGACGATCAAGTCGTTGCCGGTCAGCCCAAGCAGCGTGTAGCCGTCCGCTGGCGACCTGAGGTAGGCCATGGTTGCCAGCGTTCCTCCTGCACCAGGAACGTTCTCGATGACAACTGACTGGCCCAGCGCGGCCTGCAGCGGAGCCTGTAGTTGGCGCAGCGCGACGTCAGCCGGCCCGCCGGCCGAGTAGCCGACTTTCATCGTGACGAATCGGGTTGGAAAGTCCTGTGCGAGGGCCGTTCGAGAGGCCAGGCCGGCCAATGAGGCCATGGCCGACAGTCCCAGCTTCAAAGTTGTACGGCGCTGCATCATGTGACCTCCAGGCCACGGGTCAAGAGTTCAGCAACGTATGCGGGTACCTCCATGGCGGGGTAGTGCCCTGCACCTGCCACGGTACTGATGGCGCACTGAGGGAACAGCGGCAACACCTTCGCCTGCATTACGGCGGCCGTCAGCACCGGGTCGTGCTCGCCTACATGGACGTGGACCGGTCCGGCGTAGTTTCCAGATTCCGCGCTGACATCCTCTTCCGTCCAGGCTCGCAGGTATTGCTCGATGGCCTCCGGGGTCGCGGTCGCGGCCGACAGGTTCGCCATATGCTTGGCAAACCCCGTTCCAAGGCGTCCACCTGTTACCGCGGAAGCACACTGCCCACGCACATCCACATCGCTTGCCGCAGCGCCAAAGAAGGCTGCGCCTTGCGCGTCGAGAGGAAAACCCGATGCCGGAACGGCGCACAACAACGTCAGGCTCCGTACGCGATCGCGCGCCTCGCCTTGGCTTGCGAGCCACTGCGCAGACTGGCCGCCCATCGAGTTCCCGACCAGGTGAAACTCTCGCCAGTTCAGTTGGTCAGCAACGCCCAGAAGATCGCGACCCATCTCGCGAACGCTGAATTCGCCACCGATATGCTTCGACTTCCCATATCCGCGGAAATCGGGAAACGCGAATGTGAAGCGGTCGGCGTCGAGGAAGGGGATCATCGGCGCATAGGTCTGGTGATCGCAGAGCCAGGTGTGCGCGGCAACCACTTTCGTGGGGCCGTTGCCGATTAGCGTGTACCCGATAGTCATGATTGTCTCCTTCGCCGCAATGGGCGTGCTTTTGTTAGGTATCCGGGACCGGGGCTGCGGTTGGCGGGCGCGAGCTATTCGATTGGCTTGTCTCCTTCGAAGCGAATCTCGTCCAGGGCAGACAAGTAGCCGGATGGAGCGAATGGGACGCCGCCGATTCCCCAGCAGTTGCGCGGCACCTCACGCAACAGGCACCACACCCGCGCTGCGTTGGCGGCGTCGAGGGGTGCGCCCTCGATTTCCAAGGCGAGTCGCGTCAGGTCACGCATGACGCCCTGCTTTGCGCGGTCGTCCATCAGGCCTTCGATCGTCGTGGCGACAAACCGATAACGCGGGCGTTCGGTCGGCAAGCCGCCGACCAGCATGTATTCGGCGGGCTGCTCGACGGCCAAAGTCCAGGCGATCTTTCGGGCCTGGGGCGTGTCGGGAATCTTTTCCCACCACATCAGCACCTTGGTTGCGCGGTGCAGCAGGGTCTTGATTTGCTCGGGCGACATGGCGCCTCGGGTGTAAGAAAGCTCGAGCATCGGCATGCTAAAAATCTCCGTTTGTATAATATGACCAGTCGTCTTAACACGTGTGCGAAGCGCGGATGGCGCGTTGACTCATGCGGAGGCTTTTGAGGGATGAATCGTCATGCCCTCGAGGATGTCGCGTCCCTTAGCGGTATCCGCGTAAATGCGGCCGTAGGCGATCTTCCCGTTCTTGATCCGGAACAAGAAGCAGTGCTCGTTTTCCATCGTCTTTCCGTTCTTGGCTTTCGCCCTGGCGACCACCGGCACAATAACGTGATCACCGACGTCCAATATGGCGTGCGCGTCGTAGTAGAAGTATTCGTAATAATTCTGGTAAAGATCCGCCCAGAATGCTTTGAATTCTGCTTGGCCACGATAGGTGCCCCCATATGGAAGGGACTTGGGGAATTCGAACACCAGGTCCTCTGCCACCATTGCGAGCAGGGGTCCGAGCTGATTGTTTTCGAAGCCGGTAAACGCGAGGCGACAGGCTTCTACGATTTCAGAATTTCCGGGCATGGATGCTTCCTTTGCGGGCGGCTCAACGAAGAAGTGATTGAAGGATGAAGTCGCGAGCGATTTCAAGGGGTTTGACGGTCCGCTCGACCCGCATCCTCAGAATGGCTCCCTCCCAACTATTCAGGATGAAGCCCGCCAGTTCGCTTGGCCGAAATGCCGAAGAAACTTGGCCGGCGCTCTGCGCGCTCTCAATGCAATCGGCGAAGATGCCGGCCCATTCGTCGAATCGATCTTTCAACCGGCTGCGGACGGCCTCCTCATGGTCAGCCAACTCCAGGCTCAAATTGCCCATCAAGCAGCCACGTTTCAATTCCACCCGGGTGAAGTATTCGATTCGCTCGTCCAGGTAGGCGCGCAGACGATCCAAAGGCGCTAACGAGCGATCATTGAAGAAGAGATCAAGCTTGCCGCGGTGTCGTTCGAAATAGGCATCTACGATCTCCGCACAGAAGGTTTGCTTGCTCTCGAAGTGGTTGTAGAAAGACCCCTTTGGAACGCTGGCCGTCCGCGCGATAGCGTCAACTCCGGTGCCGTGAAATCCACGGGCATGGAACTCGGTCAAGCCGCCAGCGATGAGACGGCGACGAGTTTCATTACCGACGGCGTTAGTCGTGCGAGTCATTGCTGCAAAAGCGTTAAAAGAAGATGACGAAGCATAGGCTTCAATATGACCGGTCGTCTTAGTGGTTTTCACCAATACACGTAACGATTTCCATCGGAGGCGAATTCAAGCTCGTGATCGAGGCAGGACACTCAGCCGGGCGCCCTTCCCTCTCCTCGCCAAGCACGCACGCGGCCCGGAAAAGGTGAAGCGATGCTTGCCTGCTAGTCGGCCCCGGAATCGGCCACCGTGGCGGCCCAGTCCACGAACCGGTCGACTCGACGTTGATACCCTGGGCGATCGCCGTCGGAATGCGCCTTCAACGGTCGCCGCGGCCGCCCCTGCGTCGTGCAAGTTCCGCCGCCTGGGCACCGATCAAAGCGGCCCGCTCTTTCATATGTCCGACCACCGTCGACACGCGCTCGTCGGGCAGGCGTTCAGTGATTGTGGCGATGGCCAGAGCAGCGACGGTGCGGCCATCGGCCAGGCACACCGGCACCGCCACCGCACGCGACCCCGGCACCACGCCGACTGGCGCATATGCGTAGCCTTGTTCGCGAGTGTGCCTGGCGCGTTTCAGCAGCTCGGCCGGGTCGATGTGCAGTGCCTGCAGCCGCCGCGCGTTGCGTCGCACCACCTCGCCGGCTTCGTCGGCCGGCAGGGCGGCGAGCAGCACCAGGCCGCTCACGCCCACGCCCAGCGGACGCCGCGCGCCGACCTCGATCGACAGGACCTTCACCGGAAAGCTGCCGGGCCGCCGATCGATGCATACGGAGTCCGCGCCGTTGCGGATGGTGAGAAACGCGGTGTCGCCGAGGATCTCGCTCAGATGACGCAGATGCGGCTCGGCGATGGCGCGGATCGGGAAGCGCGTCGAGCGCGCGAGGCCTAGCAGCGAGACCTCTCCGCCGATCAGGTAGCGGCGCGTCGCCGGGTCTTGCTCGACGGCGCCTTCTTCGACCAGCACGCGCAGGATGCGGTGCACCGTCGGGCGGTTGAGCCCGGTGTGGCTCACCACGTCGGTCAGGCGCACCCCGCGCTCCTGCCCGGTGGCCAGCACGCGCAGCACCGCGAGCGCGCGGCGCACGCTCTGGGCGCCGGCGGTGGCGGCGACTTCCTTATCGGCCGATGCCGCTGTTGCCATTCATCACTGCCTTGGCAGTTTGCTGCATGCCGCGCAGCGTGACAATTTCGCCGAGCCTCGCGTAGTTCGGCCCGCCGATGCGACACACCGGGTCGAGCGCGCGGGTGTCGACCTTGCCGTCGTGCACGAGTCCGTCGCGCAGGTGAAAGGCCGTGACCTCGCCGACGATGAACTCGGCGCCCGTCTCACCGAAGGCGATCACGCGCTCCAGCCTGCATTCCATGCTCACCGGCGCATCGGCCAGGCGTGGCACGCGCACCGTGTTGCACGGCAGCGTGGCGAGGCCGAGCAACTCGGTTTCGCTCACGTCGGGCGCGTGCTCGGCGCTGCTCTCGTGAATGGCGACCATCTGCGAGGCGTCGCCGATGTTCACAACGAACTCGCGCAGTGCATGAATGTTCGCGCCGGTGTCCTTGCGCTTGCCCGCCTTGCGTCCGATGTTCACGCCCAGCATCGGCGGCTTGTTCGACACGAAGGTGAAGCAGGAGAAGGGCGCGAGGTTGACCACGCCGTCTTCGGAGACGGTGGTGATCCAGGCGATTGGGCGGGGCACGACGATGCCGCTCATCAGGCGGTAGGTGGCTTCGGGCGACAGGTCGCCGGCATCGATGAACATTGGGAGGCCTTCCGTGGTGGACTGAGGCTCGATTGTCAGGAACGCTTCGAATCGCGGGTGCTGCAGTTTCGCAAAACGTCCACGATACGGAACAGTATGCGCTTATTGCATTGCAGCATCCGGGGCAGGTTTCTTAAAGTGACCTGTCGCCGATCAAACCGCAACCACTTGCGGTGCCGGCGCCAGAGCAGGAGACATACGTTGAAAAAAGCACTCGGAATCCTTGTCGTCGCCACGTGCGCGGCCCTCGCCGTTCTGCCCGCCATCGCGCAGAACACCTGGCCCGACAAACCCGTGAAGCTGGTGCTGCCCTACCCTCCGGGCGGCAACGTGGATGGTGCCGCCCGCATCATCAGCGAGCAGTTGCAGGCCGTCTTCAAGCAGCCCTTCATCGTCGACAACCGCCCAGGCGCCGGCGGAATGATCGCGGGCGAATTCGTCGCCAAGGCCGCACCGGACGGCTACACCTTCTTCATGGGCGCAAACGGGCCGATCCTGTTCTCGCCGACCATCTTCAAGCGCAACGCCTACGACTGGAAAAAGGACTTCGCGCCGGTCAGCTCGGTGTCGTTCACGCCGCTGGTGCTGCAGGTGAACGCCGCCACGCCGTACAAGACAATCGGTGAGTTCATCGCCGCTGCCAAGAAGCCAGGCAGCGCCTTGACGATGGCATCGCCCGGGGCCGGCACCACCAACCACCTGGTGAGCGAATACCTCCAGCGTGAGAGCGGCGCCAAGTGGCTGACGGTCCACTACAAGGGCAACGCCCCGGCGACCACCGATCTGCTGGGTGGCCAGGTGCAGTTCAACTTTGATCAGCTCTCGGTGGCGCAGCCCTTCATCCAACAGGGCCGCACCCGCGCGCTCGCCGTGACTTCGGCCCGACGCGTGCCATCGATGCCGGACGTGCCGACGTTGCAAGAGTCCGGGTTCAAGGGCTTCGACGCCGAGACCTTCACGGGCATCCTGGCCCCCGCCGGCACGCCGCCGGCCATCCTGCAGCGCTTCTCTGAGGCACTGCAGAAGATCCTGGCCGACAAGGCCGTGCAGGCCAAGTTTGAAACACTCGGCGCCGAAGCACGCGGCAGCTCGCCCCAGCAGTTCACCCAGTTCCTGACGAAGGAAGACGCGCGGTGGATGCCGGTCATCAAGCAATCCAACATCTCCGCCGAATGAGCACCGCGACTCCTTCCCTGGGCCGCGCCGCGCCGGCTGCCCGCACCAGCGTCTACGTCGAGGGCTTCAGCCACAAGAACCCTATTCCGGCCGGTTGCCGCGTCGGTCCCCTGCTCGAAAGCGGCAGCATCCAGGGCAACGACCCGGCGACCGGCAAGCCCGCCGAGACCATCGAAGCGCAGTGCCGCTTCATGCTCGACAACGTGCGCCGCATCGTCGAAGCCGCGGGCGGCGGCACGCAGGACATCGTGAAGCTCACTGTCTGGATGAAGGACCGCAGCCAGCGCCCCGCCCTCAACGTGCCCTGGCTCGAGATGTTCCCCGATGCCGCGTCGCGGCCGGCACGCCACGCGATCATCGCGCCCGAGCTGGACATGGGGAAGTTCATCGAGTGCAGCTTCACGGCCTGGATCGCCTGACCCTTCACGCGTCCCGCACGCCTCGAAAGAACCCATGCCCGATTACCTCCCCTTCGACCCCCACCCGCGCGCACCCGTGCCGCTGCCGCCGCCGCTTGCCTGCGACAGCCAGTTCCACGTCTTCGGCCCGCGGGAGCAGTACCCGGTTCGGCCCAACGCCGCCTACGAGATGCCGACCGCGACCTGGCAGGTCGCGCAGACGCTGCACGCCACGCTCGGCATCGAGCGCGGTGTGATCGTGCAAGCCACCACCTACGGCGCCGACCACGCGGTGGTGCTCGATGCGCTCGCGGGCCTCAACACCGGCCGCCCGCGCCGCTACATGGCCTGCGCCAACGCCGCGGTGCTGACCGCGCGAGATGACGCCTATCTGCACAAGCTGCACGATGCCGGCGTGCGTGGTGCGCGTTTCACGCGCGGCGGCCTGGGCATCAGTCTGACCGAGACCGAACAAGCGCGCGCCTTCGCACGCGTGAAGGAGCTGGGCTGGTACGTCAAGGTGCAGCCCGAGCCCAGCGGCATCGCCGAGCAGCTCGCTACTTTCGAGTCGCTCGACGTGCCCGTGTTGCTCGACCACATGGGCCGTGCCGATCCGTCGCGCGGCGATGCCGATCCGAGCCTCGTGCGCATCCTCGAACTCTTCAAGCGCGGCAACTTCTGGGTGATGCTGTCGCTCTCCGAAAAAATCTCGAAGACCGGCGCGCCCTGGGACGACGTGGTGCCGCTGGCGCAGCGCCTGGTCGACGCCGCGCCCGACCGCTGCGTGTGGGGCAGCGACTGGCCGCACCCGGTGTCGCTCAAGCAGCCGCCCAACGAGGGCATGCTGCTGGAACTGCTCTACCGCTTCGCCCCCGATGCCGCCACGCGGCAGAAGATCCTCGTCGACAACCCCGCCCGCTTCTTCGGATTCGAGTCCCCATGAAACTCATCAGCTACTTCCACGGCGGGGCCTCGCACTGGGGCTGCGTCATCGGCGACGGTGTCGTCGACCTCGGCCGCCGCCTGCCTGCCTTCGCGTCGGTCGCGGCGCTGCTCGAAGGCGGCGATGCCGCACTCGCGCAGGCACGCGAAGCCGCCGCAGGCGCCGCACCCGACCACGCACTGGCCGACGTGCGCATCGACACGCCGATCGCGCGGCCGCGCCGCATCTTCTGCATCGGCGTGAACTACGCACATCGCAACGCCGAATACAAGGACGGCAGTGACCTGCCCAGGTACCCGAGCATCTTCATGCGCGTTGCCGAGTCCTTCGTGGGCCACGGTGAGCCGCTCCAGCAACCGATCGAATCGAAGCAGCTTGACTACGAAGGCGAGATCGCCATCGTCATCGGCCGCCGCGCACGACGCGTGAAGGGCGACGAGGCGCTGGCCTGCATCGCAGGCATCACCTGCATGAACGAAGGCACCATCCGCGACTGGGTGCATCACGCCAAGTTCAACGTGACGCAGGGCAAGAACTGGAACGGCTCCGGCGCCATCGGCCCGTGGATCGCGACCGCCGACGAATACCCGCAGGGCTACGGCGCGCTGCGCGTGCAGACGCGCGTCAATGGCGAGCCGCGGCAGGACGACACCACCGCGAACCTGATGTTCGACTTCGCCTACCTGGTCAACTACCTCTCGACCTTCACCACGCTGGAGCCGGGCGACATCATCGCGACAGGCACGCCGATCGGCGCGGGCATCCGCTTCGATCCACCGAAGTTCCTGCAGCCGGGCGACGTGGTCGAGGTCGAGGTCGACGGCGTGGGCGTGCTGCGCAACGTGGTGAGAGCCGAAGAGGAGGTGGCGCAATGAGTCTCGACAAGAGCACCCTGGAAAAGGCTGCCGAGCGACTGGAAGAAGCTGGGCGCACGCGCGTGGCATGCCGGCAGTTCTCGCTCGATTACCCGGACATGACAATCGACGACGCCTACGCGATTCAGCACGCCTGGATGCAGCTCAAGCTGCGCAACGGCCGCAGCGTGAAGGGCCACAAGATCGGCCTCACGTCGAAGGCCATGCAGCGTGCGGTGAACATCGCCGAGCCGGACTACGGCACGCTGCTCGACGACATGTTCTACCGCGACGGCGCGGTGATTCCGTCGGAGCGTTTCCTGCAGCTGAAGATCGAGGCCGAGCTGGCTTTCGTGCTGGCCAAGCCGCTGTCGGGCCCCGACTGCACGCTGTTCGACGTGCTCGACGCCACCGCGTACGTCACGCCGGCGCTGGAGATCCTCGACGCGCGCATCCAGCGCATCGACCCGGAGACGAAGCGCACTCGCAATGTGTTCGACACCATCTCCGACAACGCGGCCAACGCGGCGCTGGTGCTGGGCGGACGACCTTTCAAGCCGGCAGTGATCGATGCCGACATGCGGCGCATCGGCGCCATCGTGAGCCGCAACGGCGAGGTCGAGGAAACGGGGCTGGCCGCGGGCGTGCTGAACCATCCCGGCTATGGCGTGGCTTGGCTGGCCAACCGGCTGCACCGCTTCGGCGTCGCGTTGCAGCCGGGTCAGGTCATCCTCGCCGGTTCGTTCATCCGGCCGATCGAGGTCACCAAGGGCGACACCGTCGTGGCCGACTACGGCGAGTTCGGCACCGTCTCGTGCTACTTCGGTTGAGCGCCATGCCGCGCCGAACGTTGCAGTCGACGGCCTCGACGGTGTCTTCATTGGCCCAGCCGACCTGTCGGCCAGTCTCGGCCATCCCGGCGATCCGGGCCACCCGGTGGTGCGCAGCGCCATCGGCGATGTGCCGTGCCTTTAGGGATGGCCATGATGGTTCTCTGTGGCATTACTTGCGGGGCAAACCACGCAAGAGCATCAGCATCCCCTCCTCCAGATCCTGTTGAAACTGGTAGCGCAATGCCGCCAGATCGGCATGCGCGGTCACCTCGGCCGCGATCTGGGCGGGGTGGCTGAGCGGCCACAGGCCGATGAGCAGCGGCAGGGTGAGGTGGATGACCCGCTCGAACGTGGATGCCGATATGGCCGGGATGCAGCGGTGGAAGTCGAGTGCAGTCTCTTTCCGGACGGCCAGCAGGCCGTGCTTGAACTGAACCATGCGCTCGACCGAGACGTTGTGCTCCAAGATCGACGGGAAGATGCTGGTGAGCCGGCACAGCAGCGGACGCGCGGCCACGGTTGCCGAAAACACCCGCGCGACGTGCTCGACCGTGTTGCTGCGCTTGCCATCCCGGCTCAGGGCCTGGCACAGCTCGGCGCGCCACAGCATGAACTCCTCGACAAGAACCTCCAACAGGATGGCCTCGCTGCTCTCGAAGTATCGATAGACATTTGACTTGGTCATCTGCGCCTGCCGGGCAAGCTCGTTGATGCCCAGGTCATGCACGTCTGGAATCTCGATCAGCAACGATTTCGCAGTAGAGAGCAGGTGGCGCCGGCGCTCCTCCTTTTGTTCGGGAGAGCGCGCGCGCACGTAAGGGGGTGGTTTGCTCATATGACTCCTCTTTTTCGGCAATCCGCACAAAAGACCGATGGTCCGCTATACTAGAGACCATTAGTCTTTTACGGAAACCTGCATGGCGCAGGCTCCTACATCAAGCAAACGCCGCACAAGGAGTATGGCAATGGTTTCCCGAAGAACAGTCTTGGTGGGCACTGCTGGCGTCGTTGGCGCGCTGATGGTTGGCTGGACGGCATCGCCACCCAGGTCGCGCCTCGTCACGGCCGATCCGTTGCCGGTCGGCCCTGGCCAGTCGGCGCTGAACGGCTGGGTCAAGATTGGCGCTGACAACAGCGTCGGCATCGTGATGTGCAAGGCCGAGATGGGCCAGGGCATCTACACCGGTCTGGCGATGGTGCTGGCCGAGGAGCTGGACGCCGACTGGGCGCAGGTTCACGTCGAACGCGCGCCGGTCGACAAGATCTACCAGAACATCGTCGCGACCATCGATGGCCTGCCTTTCCACCCCGATGACGACGGCACGCTGAAGGCGGTGGTCGAGCGGGTCGCGGGCAAGGCGATGCGCGAGATCGGCCTGATGCTGACTGGCGGGTCCTCCAGCATGAGAGACCTGTGGCTGCCGATGCGCCAGGCCGGCGCTTCGGCGCGCGCGATGCTGGTGGCCGCGGCGGCACAGCAGTGGAAGGTGCCGGCCGCGGAGTGCCGCGTCGAAGCGGGCCGCGTGGCGCACCCGTCGGGCAAGAGCGCTTCGTTCGGCGAATTGGCAGCGGCGGCCGCGAACCAGCCCTTGCCTGAGCAGGTGGTGCTGAAGGACCCCAAGACCTTCAAGCTGATCGGCCAGCCACGGCGCCGGCTCGACGCCGCGTCGAAGATGGACGGCAGCGCGCGCTTCGGCATCGACGTGCTCCTGCCCGGCATGCAGTACGCCAGCGTCGAGATGTGTCCGACGCTCGGCGGGCGCGTCGCCAGCTTCGATGCCGCGGACGCCCAGAAGCTGCCCGGCGTGAAGAAGGTGCTCGCAGTGCCCGGCTACAACGGCGGCACCGGCGGTGTTGCGGTGATTGCCGACACGCCGTACCGCGCGATGCGCGCGGTCAAGGCGGTGCGGATCGAATGGGATCACGGCATGACCGCCAGCGTGTCCACCGACGAAATCTATGCGCGTCTGGCGCAAGCGCTGGACACCGACGACAGTTTCAGCTTCTACAAGCATGGCGACGTCGATGCAGCGCTGAAGAGCGCCGCGAAGACCGTCAAGGCCGAGTACCGCGCACCGTACCTGGCCCACGCGACGATGGAGCCGATGAACTGCACCGTGCAGTTCAAGGACGGCCGCGCCACGGTCTGGGCGGCCACCCAGGTGCCGGACGTTGCCCGCAGTGCCGCGGCCAAGGTGTTGGGCATCGCGCCCGCCGAGGTCGACGTGCAGGTGACCTTGCTCGGCGGCGGCTTTGGCCGGCGCTGCGAGGTGGACGTGATTGCGCAGGCGGCGGCCATCGCGCGGGAGGCCGGCGGCGTGCCGGTGCAGACGATCTGGTCGCGCGAACAGGACATGACGCACGATTTCTATCGCCCGGCCTGCGTGTCGCGTTTCCAGGCCGGGCTGGATGCCTCGGGCAACCTCGTGGGCTGGCTGAACACTTCCGCTGGCCAGGCGATCGTGCCGCAAGCCATGAAGCGCCTGTTCGATCTGCCCGGCGCCGGGCCGGACAAGACCACGTCCGAAGGAGCCTTCGACCAGCCTTACGAATGGCCTGCCGCGCGCATTGCCCACGAGGTATTCGAACTGCCGGTGCCAGTGGGCTTTTGGCGCTCGGTCGGCCATTCACACAACGCCTTCTTCAAGGAGAGCTTCCTCGACGAAGTGGCCGCCGCGGCCGGCCGCGACCCTGTAGCGTTTCGCGCAGCGCTGCTTGCCAGGCACCCGCGGCACCTGAAGGTTTTGCAGCGCGCCGCAGAGTTGTCGGGCTGGGACCGGCCCTTGCCTGCGGCATCCGATGGCACCAGGCGCGCGCGGGGCGTGGCCTTGCATCAATCCTTCGGCTCGATCGTGGCGCAGGTGGCCGAGGTATCGGTGTCGGCCGACAAGCGCATTCGCGTTCACCGGGTCACCTGCGTGATCGACTGCGGCCTGGCCGTCAACCCGAATCTGGTCCGCCAGCAGATGGAAAGCGGGATCGTCTATGGCCTGTCGGCCGCACTGAACGACGAAGTGCGCATCGACAAAGGTCAGGTCCAGCAAACCAACTTCCACAACCACCCGGTGCTGCGGCTGAACGAATGCCCGGTGATCGAGACCGACATCATCGCCAGCGGCGAGAGCCCCCAAGGGGTCGGCGAACCGGGAACGCCGCCGATCGCCCCGGCGGTGGCGAATGCCCTGTTCACCCTCACTGGCCAGCGGCTGCGCAACCTCCCGCTGAAGCTCGCCTGACCCGGAGAAGCCAAAAATGACCACGATAACGATCAATCGCAAGCCCGTCGAAGTTCAATCCGAACCCGACACTCCCCTGCTGTGGGTTCTGCGCGGCGAGCTGCAGATGACCGGCACCAAGTTCGGATGCGGCATTGCGCAATGCGGCGCCTGTACCGTTCACGTCGATGGCGAGCCGACGCGCGCTTGCGTCACCCCGATCTCGGCGGTCGGCAATCGCGAGGTGACAACCATCGAGGGACTGTCCGGGCCGCAGGTGGCGGTGCTGAAGGCTGCATGGGCGGAAGTCGACGTGGTGCAGTGCGGCTATTGCCAGAGCGGCCAACTGATGGCCGCCGCCGCGCTGCTGAAGCAGAACCCCAAGCCCACCGATGCCGACATCGACGCAGCCATGGCCGGCAACATCTGCCGCTGCGGCACCTACCCCCGCATCCGTGCGGCAATCCACCAGGCTGCGGCGATCGAGCAGGCTGCCGCCATCCACCACATATTGCCGCCCGGGTAGTCGAGCTCGACACGCATCCGTGCCGCGAGACCACCGAACTGGAGAAATCAAATGAGCAACCCAAGCACCGTCATCCTCGAGCGCAACAGCCCCCGTCTCGCCACGATCACCTTCTCGAACCCCCCGGCGAACGTGACCGTGGGCGAGACCGTGGCCCGGCTGGCCGGGATCCTCGGCGAGTTCGAACAGGACTGCGACCTTCAGGTCGTCGTCTTCAAGAGCGCCGTGCCCGACTTCTTCCTGAACCACTTCGACTTGGCCGCGGTCGGTGACCTCCCCGTCCCGGAGGAGGGAGCGCTGCCGATCTGGACCGACCTCGTGGTCCGTCTCACCAAGGCCCCGTTCATCTCGATCGCGTCCATCCGTGG
This sequence comes from Variovorax paradoxus, assembly GCF_018614875.1. GTDB lineage: Bacteria > Pseudomonadota > Gammaproteobacteria > Burkholderiales > Burkholderiaceae_C > Variovorax > Variovorax paradoxus_I. The sequence goes on from NZ_JAGGNW010000011.1 coordinate 606,509, forward strand.
GCGTACCCGCGGCGCCGGCAACGAGCTGGCCCTGGCCTGCGACCTGCGGTACGCGAGCCTGGAGAAGGCGATGTTCGGCCAGCCCGAGGTCGGAGCGGGACTGCTGCCGGGCGGCGGAGGGACCGAGCGGCTCCCCCGCACGATCGGCCGCGACCGGGCCCTGGAGGCGATCCTGAGCAGCAGCGACTACGACGCCGCGCTGGCCGAGCGCTGGGGCTGGGTAACCCGGGCCTTGCCCGACGCCGAGCTCGACGGCTTCGTGGACGCCATGGCCGCCCGCCTGGCCAGCTTCGACAAGACCTCGCTGGTCACGGCCAAGGCCATGATCAACCGAGCGACCCTTCCGCCCGAGGCGGACCTGGTCGCGGCCTTCCACGATTTCGCCAAGTCCCTCACCCTGCCGGGCTTCACCGCCCGCGCAGCAGCCAGCAAGGTGATGAGCGCCGAGGAGTTCGTCGATTTCGAGCTCAACATGGGCGAGTACATCGGCATCGCCAACCAGAAGGCGTCCTCCTGATCTCGGACGACGCAGCCTGATCACCACCAACCGGAGAACACGCCATGACCACCCCTACCGCCTACTCCCCGACAACCGCGAAAACGCGGTACGTCGACGCTGGATCAACCCGCTACGCCTACCGCAGGATCGGCGTCCAGAAAGGCACCCCCGTGGTGCTGCTGCATCGCTTCAGGGCCACCATCGACTGGTGGGACCCGGCGTTCGTCGAGGCACTCGCTGAGGAGCGTGACGTGATCCTGTTCGACAACGTCGGCATTGGCTACACCAACGGTGCGCCGATGGACAGCGTGGGCGCCTACGCCGTCGGCGCCATCGCCTTCATCGAGGCCCTCGGCTTGTCGCAGGTCGACCTCCTCGGCTGGTCCTACGGCGGCGTCGTGGCCCAGGAAGTCGTGCTCCAGCGGCCCGACCTCATCCGCAAGCTCGTCGTTGCCGGCAGCGGCTCCGGCTCCGCTCCGGGCATGCCCGCGATGGGCCAGCGCGTCTCGGACATCATGCTCAAGCCCGATTCCGACCTCGAAGATGTGCTGTACCTGTTCTACCCGGAGACGGACGCTGCCCGCGCCAAGGGCGTGGAGCACTTCAGCAAGATCGCCGCGGACATGCCGCAGAACGCGCCTGTCGTCACACAGGAAGCCGCGATGGGCCAACTCGCAGCCATCACGGCAACGCTGACGGCACCGTGGGAGCAGGTTGCCGCCAATCTGAGGAAGATCACGCTGCCGGTGCTGTACGCCAATGGCGCTCACGACGTCATGATCGATGCGTTCGCGTCGTACGCGGCGGTTCAGGTACTGCCGAACGCCAAGCTCGTCCTGTACAGCGACGCCGGACACGCCTTCCTGTTTCAGCACCTCGAGGAGTTCACCGCCGAGGTGAAGGTCTTCCTCCGCGACTGAGGACGCCATTGCCTGACCGACCGCTGATGAGTCCATTGGAGAAGCCGACATGAAGGAATCGCAATGAATGCCACTTTGAGGCGCGCCGGACTCGCGGCCGTCATCGGCCTCACCGCCCTGATGGGGTGTTCGGGTGTTGGGCCAGTCACGCCAGGCTATCTCCAGCCTCGGTCACTCGGAGAGATTCAAGCGGGCCGCGACGTGGCTTCGGCCTCCGGGCTGCGCCCCAAGGTCGCCCTCGTACTTGGTGGTGGGGGACTTCGGGGGTTCGCTCACACCGGCGTCCTGCGGGCACTTGAGGAGGCTGGTGTCGACCCCGACATCGTCGTCGGAACCTCTGTCGGCGCGGTGGTCGGGGCGGCCTATGCCAGCGGCATGAACGCGAGCCAGATCGACCAAGCCAAGCAGGAGCTGAACCTCTCCTCGCTTTTTGATTGGACCTTCAGTCGAAGCGGCCTCATCCGGGGCAACCGGCTGGCGAAGTGGGTCGACGAGGTCACTCGCGGCAAGCCAATCGAGTCGTTTCCGCGCCGCTTTGCCGCTGTTGCCACAGACCTGAATACGGAACGCGCCGTGTTGCTCGATAGAGGAGACCCGGGCGCCGCTGTTCAGGCATCGGCCGCCATCCCAGGCATGGTTGTCCCTGTGAACTATGACGGCGGCGCACTCATCGATGGCGGCATCGCAAGCTTGGTGCCGGTGCGCTTCGCACGGGCCATGGGGGCCGACTTTGTCATCGCAGTCGATATCTATTGCTCTGGACCGAGGGCCGATGGACTGGGTGCAGCCACCGTGCTCTACCGCGTCATGCACGCGCAGAGCTGCATGGTTGCAGCACAGGAAATGGCCGAAGCAGACGTGCTCATCGCGCCTCCGATCTCCGTTCCCAGGATGTCCGCCGTCGACGAGCAGCGACTTGCCACGCAAGCCGGATACGACGCCGCACGGGCCGCGCTGCCTCGGATTCTGGCGCGTGTCGGTAGCCGGATGGCACAAACGCAATAGCGCTGGAGTCCCAACCCCATAGCCGACCGGCTGGGCCGGCCAATCAAGGAGCTTTCCCGTGACTGCTGACCCCACCGCTTCGCCTGCTGTCGATCTAGTCCAACTCCTCGCGGCACAGCGCGCAGCGTATCGCCGCGAAGGTGCGCCTTCGCTTGCCGATCGCCGCGCCGACCTTTCGAAGCTGCGCGCAGCGCTGATCGGCAACCGCAGCCGGATCGAAGCCGCCATCAACACCGATTTTGGCCATCGCTCGCGCCACGAGACGAGCATCATGGAACTCGCCGGATTGATCGGCGGGATCGACTATCTCCACAAGCATCTTCGGCGCATGATGCGCCCCGAAAAGCGCCACGTCGCAATCCATATGCGCGCCGGCTCGGCACGGGTCGAGTACCAGCCGCTCGGCGTGGTCGGGGTCATGGCGCCATGGAACTACCCGGTCGTGCTCGCCTTGATGCCCGTGGTGACGGCGATGGCGGCCGGCAACCGCGTGATGCTGAAGCCATCGGAGTTCACTCCGACGATCAACGCGCTGCTCCAGGAGATTCTGGGCGCGCTCTTTCCGGTGGACCAGATTGCGGTCGTCAATGGCGATGCCGCGATCGGTGCGGCCTTCTCCGCCCTGCCGTTCGATCATCTGATCTTCACGGGTAGCACGGCCGTCGGACACAAAGTCATGCAGGCGGCCAGCGAGCACCTCGTCCCGGTCACGCTCGAACTGGGTGGCAAGTCGCCGGTCATCGTCGAAAAGGACCATCCGCTCGATCACGCCAGCGCTGGCATCGTCTTCGGCAAGCTCGTGAGCGGCGGCCAGACCTGCATCGCGCCGGACTATGCACTCGTGCACGAAGACAATCTTTCCGCCTTTCTGACCCGCTACGATGCCGCCGTCAGTGCCGCCTACCCGGACGGCCCCTCGGGCGAGGATTACACCTGGGTGGTCAATGACAGACACCTGGCTCGTCTGAACGGTCTGCTGGAGGATGCCCGCGCCAAAGGCGCGACAGTGCGCGAGGTTGGCCCTGAGGGACGGAATGCTCACCCCCGTGCGATGCGGCCAACCGTGGTTCTGGGCGTCACCGACGAGATGACGATCGCGCATGACGAAATATTCGGGCCGATCCTGCCGGTATTCACCTATCGCACGATACAAGAAGCGATCGGCTTCATCGATGCGCGCCCTCGCCCGCTCGCGCTCTATTACTACGGACATGACCAGGCGAAGCAGCGGCAGGTGCTCGACGGCACGACATCGGGCAACGTCACGATCAATGGCACGATCATGCACATCGCGCAGGACGACTTGCCGTTCGGCGGCGTCGGCGCGAGTGGCATCGGCGCTTATCACGGCATCGAAGGTTTTCGCCGACTGAGTCATGCCAAGGGCATCTACACACAGGGCCGCTGGAACAGCACGACACTGCTCCGCGCGCCATTCGGCAAGCTGGCGGAGCGCATCCTCAGCGTCGTCCTCCGTTGAGCGCGAGCGATTTCCCCCTTTTTTTCCGGAAAGCAAGAACATGGCCCCAAACGACCACTCACACCTCCACGGCAGTTGCACCTGCGGGACTTTCTCGTTCACGACCCGCAAGGCACCGGCCGCACGCTTCGTCTGCCACTGCCTGTTTTGCCAGGACTTCACTGGCGAGGCGTTCTCCGACGTGTCGGTGCTGATGGGCTATCAGATCGAGATGAAGGGAACGGCCGATCTCATTCACAAGAAGTACCGGCTCCCGCCCAACCTCAACCGCGCCCTCTGTGCGAAATGCGGCAAGCCGGCGATGGAGACGATGGGGGCGGGGCCGTTGAAGCTGGTGTTCGTGCCGTCGAAGAGCTTCGTTGAACAGAAGCTGCTGCCCCCGGTTCGGCTGCACGTCTTCTACAACCGGCGCGTGGCCGATGTTGCAGATGACCTGCCCAAATATTCGCATTATTGGCCGAGCCAATTTGCCATCACGAAGACGATCATGGGCTTTTAGATGAAACCGCCACTGCTCGCATCTACATTTTCAAGGACTACGCAATGAAATTTTATCTGTGCAAGTTCATTCCGCCGCGCGCGGATTTCCTGGCAACGATGTCTGCTGATGAAGCCACCTGGATGAAACAGCACGCAGCCTATTTGAACGACCTTCTTGCGAAAGGCCTTGTCGTCGCGCATGGGCCCGTGATCGATCCAGCCGGTGGCTATGGCCTTTCCCTCTATCAGGTCCCCGATGATCAGGACATCGCCGAATTGACTTCGGAGGATCCGATCGTCAAGAACGGCGCCGGTCACTACGAGCACTTCCAGATGCCTCACTTGAAGGCGCGCGGCTGACGGCGCATCGAGTCCATGCTGGCCTCAGTTGTGGACTCTTGTCGCGATCCCGGTCTCCCAACGCGGCGCCACCATGCCCAACCCCCAGCACCTCGCCGTCTTCGCGGCCATCATCCAGGCTGGCAGCATCAGCGCGGCCGCCGCCAAGCTGGGTTGCGGCAAGTCCGTGGTGTCGCGCCAGCTGGCCAAGCTCGAAGAAGAACTCGGTGCCCGGCTGATCCAGCGATCCACCCGTCACCTCTCGCTGACGGAGATCGGACAGCTGGTGTTGCAGCAGGCCCGCCAGATCGAGCATGCGCTGGAGAACATCGACCAGATCACCGATCACTACCAGCAGCAGGTGCGCGGCATGCTGCGGGTGTCGGCCGCTGTCGGCGCACAGCGGCTGCTCGTGCCGCTGCTGGCCGAATTCACGCTGCTGTACCCGCAGGTCAAGATCGCCTTGCAGCTCGACGACCGGCTGGTGGACCTGATCGCAGAACATGTGGACGTAGCCATCCGCACCTCCGACCTGGTGGATTCGTCGCTGGTGGCACGCAAGCTGGCCGACAACACCAGCATCATCGCGGCCGCGCCGTCCTACCTGGCGCGTGCCGGCACACCGCGCACGCCGCAAGAGCTGCGCCAGCATGCCTGCCTCCTGTACGTCAACGGCGGCACCGTCTACGACCAGTGGACCTTCGTCGGCGACAACGGCATATATGCGGTGCAGGTGGACGGGCCCTTGCAGATCAACGATGGCGGTTCGCTGGTGACGGCGGCGGTGGCCGGCGCGGGCATCGTGCGCGTGCAGCGCATGCTGCTGCGGCCGGAACTGGCGCGCGGAGAACTGGTACAGCTGTTGGCGCACTGCCCGCTGCCACCCAGCCCCGTCAGCTATGCCATCTACCCGGCGCGTGAATTCCTGCCGCTGAAGACCGCCGCGTTCATCGACTTTCTGCAACAGCGCCTGCGAGCCGCGCCGCATGCCGAGGTGGTGCCGCCGTGATTCGCACGCACGGCAAGCTCCGGTTTTATCTAGATGAAGCGGTTGCCGCAGCAATGGGAAACGCGTCGACCACCGACTCCCGCGTGACCGGCCCGCCATGCCCGAGGTAGAAGGTCTCGACACCCTGCTTCATCAGACGTGCGATGTTGTCCTCGTTGCGCGGTACATCGGCCTGGAAGTAGTGTGGGCCCGCGTGCTGGGGCCTGATCGCGCCCCCAAGGTAGCCGCCAAGGATGATGTCTCCCACGACGGCGCGCCGGCCGTCGAGCAGCACGACCAGTGAGCCCGGCGTGTGGCCCGGCATCACGACTGCCTTGCCGCGCACGCCCCACGGCGACAGGTCGAGTTCGCTGGTGACGATGATGTCGGGCTCGAAGGCCTGAAAGCGCGGGTCGATCGCGAAGCGGTCGAGCATTCGCGCGGTGAAGCTCTGTGGCGCCAGTGTGCCGTGGTCTCCGGCGCGGGCCATCGGCACATCACCTTCGCCGAGCACGATCTTCGCGCGGCCCATCTGCTTGAACGCCGCGGCCAGGCCGACGTGGTCGGCATGGCCGTGCGTGAGCACCACCAGCGCGATGTCTTGCGGCCGAAGGCCTTGCGCTTTCAGCCCTTCCACCAGTGCCGGCATGTCCTTGGCGCCGCCGACGTCGATCAGCACCGGCGTCGCCGTCTTGAGCAGGTATGCATTGGCCATGCCGAGCTTGATGGTGTGCACCTCCGGCGACATCGGATCCAGCGCCTTGCCGGCGTCGAGCGACTTCACTTGCGCCATGACGGCGCCGCTCCCCAGCGCCAAGAGCAACGAAAGGGTCGTCAATGCATTCTTCAAAATCTTCATTTGCAGGCTCTTGTCTCTGGGTGACTAACGCGGGCTGCCTCAGCCTGCCACTTGCAGCATCAGCTTGCCGTTGTGCGATCCGTCGAACAACCTCTGGAAGGTTTCAGGGAAGTGCTCCAGACCGACCACGACGTCCTCGCGCGCCTTCAGTTGGCCGCTGGCCAGCCAGCCACCCATCACGGTGGCTGCTTCCAGGGCGCGGGGCGCGAAGTCACGGACCAGGATGCCGCGCATCGTGGCGCGCTTGACCACCAGCTGCAGGTAGTTGGCCGGGCCCGTCATCGCGCCGACGTTGTTGTACTGCGAAATCGCGCCGCAGATGACGATGCGGGCACCCACGGCCAGTCGCAACAGCACGGCATCCAGGACGGCACCGCCGACGTTGTCGAAGAACACGTCCACGCCCTTCGGCGCATGCTGGCGCAGCGCTGCAGCCACGTCCTCGCGCTTGTAGTCGATGGCCGCATCGAAGCCGAGCTCTTCGGTCAGCATGCGGCACTTGTCGGCACCACCGGCGATGCCGATCACGCGGGCGCCCTTGATCTTGGCGATCTGACCCACCAGCGAGCCCACCGCGCCCGCCGCTCCCGAAACCACCACGGTCTCGCCAGCCTGGGGTTGGCCCGCTTCCAGCAGGCCGAAGTACGCGGTGATGCCCGGCATGCCCAGAGCATTCAAAAAGGCCGGCAGCGGTGCCAGCGGCGGATCGATCTTCCTCAGGTTGTCGCCTGGCACGAGGGTGTATTCCTCCACGCCGAGGATGCCCGCTACGCTGTCGCCAACGGCGAAGCGCGGGTGCGCCGATGCGGTGACACGCCCCACGGCCACGGCACGCATCACATCGCCGATGGCCATGGGCACGTCGTACAGGTCTTCGCTGTCGCTGACCCAGCCGCGCATGGCCGGGTCGATCGAGACGTAGGCGACCTGCACCTGCACCTTGCCTTCCGCCGGCGCCTGCAAGGGCGTGGCCGCGTAGTCGAAGTCGCTGCGCTGCGGCAGGCCCACTGGACGGCGGGCGAGGCGGAACTGGTGATTGAGGGTGGTCATGATGGAGGTGCCAGGTTGATGTCGACAGGACGCCTAGCTTAGGCAGCGAAGCGTTGCCTGATAAGTCACCGCCGAGGCATCAAGCTGTTGACCGCATGGCAACGATCGGGTGCGCCGCGTGCGAGCTGCAGGGTGGAATGAGGAAACGGCAGATGCCTGCCCGGTTCATCGATCAGGCGCCCTGCTCCAACAGGTGCGTGGTGAACCAGGATCGAGCCAGCGAGGCGCTTTCCGCATAGCCGTCGAAGTAGATGCCGTAGTGGTCGATGCCCGGAATGACTCGATACAGAAAGGGAACGCGGCCCTGGCGCTCCAGGTGGTCGCGCACAGCGCCTGCGTTCTCCCGGATATCGAACATGTCTTCGTCGCCAGCGTCGACCATCAGGACGGGTACTTCGAGCTTGGCGATCTCGCCCAGCGGCCGGTAGGCCCGCAGCCGCGGAAAGTGCAGAGCACCGGGCAGCTTCGGCAGGCGGTCCGTCGAACCGTCGGGCACGGAGGGCAGCACACCGCGCGCCATGTCGATCGCCCCGCGCCGGGCATGCGCCACAAGCGCCGGAGGCACGCCGGCAACCCAAGCCACCTGGATCGCAAGGGCCTTGATGCGGTCGTCGTTGCACGCGTTGAAGAGCGCAACGCCGCCGCCAAAGCTCGTGCCCCAGGCGCCGATTCTGCTTGTGTCGACGTTGTCTTCGCCCTCGATGTAATCGACGGCCACCCGGAAGGTCTGGACCCACTCGAGCGGATCGATCACTTCCGTCGCGAAACGCACGCGGGGTTCCGCACCCTGCCCTGCAACGGCATCCCGCTTTGAATGCTCAACGTAGGCAGGCGCATCCGATCCTGACCACCCCGCATGCGTGAAGGCCAGGGCAATCATGCCGGCATCGGCGAGCTCGGCAGCGTAGCGCTCGGCCGTCAGCTTGCTGCCGCCAAGGCCGTGGCTCATCACGATCGCGGGCGCCTTCTGCGTGGTTCCGAGCAGCCGGCGCGGCTTGTACAGGTCGGCGTCGATCCGCAGTCCGTTGCTCCAGATGTGAACGCTCTCACGCGAAACATGCGCGGGTAGATCGAGCGCGGGATATTCGACTGCCGGGCCATCGGCTCTGGTGTGGCCTGTCATGTCACTTCCCGTCAAACGAGATAACCGGACGCTCGACGCCTCGCTGCTGAGCGTCGATTCCGGAGGCGATGCCCTTCTTCGCATCGGACGAAGAGAAGATCCCCACGGTCATGCCGGGCATGATGGCGTCGGCCGCGGCGATTCCCCCGCTTGACCAGGCTTTCAGCAATTGCTTGTGCGCGGCGTGCGCCAGGGTGGGGCCGGTGGCGAATCGGGCGGCCCATTCACGAGCGCGCGACATCACGTCACTGGGCGCCACCACCTCGGTGACAACGCCGGCAGCGAGCATTTCCGCGGCGCTCACTCGCTCCGATGTCAACGCCCATTTGATGGCTCTGGCACGCCCGGCCCGCTCCGCCACCCTTTGCACGCCGCCCAGCAACGTGAACACGCCCACCGTCTGTTCGGTGTGGCAAAAGCGCGCGTTGTCTGCCGCGATGATGATGTCGCACCGAAGCGCGTATTCGAAACCGCCCCCGAAACAGCCGCCCTGCACGGCGGCAATCGTCGGAACGGGCAAGTCCTCAAGAAGGTTGGCGCGTTCGATCGCGCCGGCGAGTCGCTGCTGAAACTCAACGGGCGGCACGTGCGGCCAGAAGGTGATATCGCCGCCGTGGCTGAAATTGTCGCCACGTGCCGAAACAATGACCGCGCGCACGGAGCTGTCCTGCCGGATCTTCGCAAGGGCTTCGTCAAACGCTGCAAGCATCGCGGGGGCCAGCCGGTTGTGCGGTGGATTGTCGAATTCCAGGACTGCCACGCCGGATTCGATTGACAGGTGTGTGGTGGGGGGTGTCATGTGTTGTCTCCTGAACTAGCGCTTTCCATGCGAAGCCGGATGGCCAGCGCCCTCGGGCCGTGCAATCTGGAAGACGTTCTCGGGCAGCACCTGAACGTAGTCGTTCATGCCACCAGCGCGCATGATCGGGTACGCCTCCGCTGTCTGGTAGACGCCGTCTTTCAGCAGCGTCTTGTCGATGTGAACGGCCACCACCTCGCCCAGGACCAGCCAGCCGCTCACCTTGTCGCCCTGCGTATTTTTGAACTGGACGATGTCGATCACCTTGCACTCCATGGCGGCCCGGCTTTCCGCGACGCGCGGAACGTTGACCAGGCGCCCCGGCACGGCCGTAAGGCCCGCGAACGGGAATTCGTCTTCGCCATGCGCCAGCGGCACGGAGGTCTGGTTCATTTGATCACCCAGCTCGCGGGTCACGAGGTTCCAGACGAACTCTCGCGTCTCGGATGCGTTCTGCACGCTGTCCTTCCAAGCGATTGACGAGAAGCCGATGATCGGCGGGTCGTAGTTGAACGCGTTGAAGAAACTGTAGGGAGCGAGGTTGACGCGCCCCTGCGCGTCCCGTGTCGAGATCCAGCCGATCGGGCGCGGGGCGACCAGCGCATTGAGCGGGTTGTGGCTCAGTCCGTGGCCCTTGGATGGTTCGTAGTAGTGAAAGTCTCGTGTGGTCATGGGGTTTCGTCTTCCTGCGGCGGCCGCGCTATTGCGCGATGAGATTGAGAGTCTTGGCAATGCCGATGAACTTGTCGCTCTCCGCGCGAAAGAAAACCGAAGCCTGCTGCGGAGTCATCGGGTCCAGCTTGCGCGCGCCCTGCGTTGCCACCAGTGCGAGGTTCTCATTGCTTTCGATCCACTCGTTGAAGGCGCTGTTCAGGCGTGCAACAACGGCATCGGGCGTGCGCGCAGGCGCCAGCAAGCCAGCCCACATGCCGAACTCGAAATTCTTCAAACGCGGGTGCTCATTCAGGGTCGCTACCTCCGGCAGGAGCGAATGGCGTTTTACGCTTGCGATGGCGACAGCCTTGAGCCTGCCGGTCTGAATCATTCCGAGGATCGGCCCGCCCAGCGGAACGAATGCAAGGTTTACTTCGCCGCCACTGACGGCCATGGCCAGTGGCGCAATGCCCTTGTACGGCACCTCCAGCAGTTTGGCGCCCACCCTCGCCTGCAAGTCGGCAGCGGCGAGGTGGGCGAGCGTGCCCATGCCCCAATGGGCGATGGAAAGCTCGTTGCCGCCCGGCTTCTGCATTTGTTCGACCAGTGAATCCAGGCTCTTGAACGGGAGTGTGGGAGAGGCGACCAGAACCATGTCCCCGACTCCGAACACACCAATCAACTTGAAGCCGTCCACGGTGTACTTGGCGGAAGCGACCGTGAGCGGTGCCACCAACAAATCCGGTCCGGCGGTCGCGAGCAAGCTGTACCCGTCCGGCGGCGCGTTGAGGACACTCATCGCCGCGATCGATCCGTTCGCACCGGGCATGTTGTCGATCACCAGGGCTTGCCCCAGGCTGCGCTGCAGCAATGGAACCGCCGGCCGCACCGAAGCGTCGACACCGAATCCGGCTGGATAGGCGACCTTGACGACGATCGGTTTGGCCGGGTATGGCTGTGCGGTGGCGAGACCGGCACTGCAAATCGCAGGAATTAAAATGGCGGCTTCAAAAAGCCTGCGGATCAGAGTTTTCAAGTTTGTCTCCTGGTTATTTTTTGGGGCCGGGTGTTGGCAAACGAGCGCAACGTTGTGCGCCGCCCAATTCAACGGTGATTCACTGAACGACTCAGAGTGCTGCCGCCAGCGTGGTCCCTTGCAGAATGGCACGCTTGGCATCCAGCTCCGCGGCTTCGTGTGCGCCGCCGATCAGGTGCACGCTGCAACCCTTGGCTTGCAGCTGATCGTGGAGTTCACGCAGCGGCTCCTGACCAGCGCAGATCACCACGTGGTCCACGGCCAGTGTTTGCTCCACGCCGTCTTGCGTGAAATGAAGTCCGCTGTCGTCGATGCGGTCGTAGCTCACCGACGACGACATGCCGACGCCGCGCGCCTTCAGGCCTGCCCGATGGATCCAGCCGGTGGTCTTTCCCAGTTGATCGCCAACCTTGGTCGCCTTGCGTTGCAGCAAATGAACCTTGCGCGGCGGCTTGTCCACCAGCGGCACTCGGACGCCGCCAGCGTTCGCATAGGCGGGATCGACGCCCCATTCGGCAAAGAACTTCTCCGGATGGAGGCTGGCACTCTCGCCACTGTGAGTCAGGTACTCGGCGACGTCGAAGCCGATGCCGCCGGCGCCGATGATCGCCACCGACCCACCCACGGGCTTGCCATCGCGCAGAACGTCGAGGTAGTTCAGCGACTTGGGATGGTCCGTGCCAGTCATCTTGAGCTTTCGCGGCACGATCCCGGTCGCGACAACGATCTCGTCATAGCCGCCATCGGCCAGTTGGTCGGCAGACACCCGCGCACCCAGGCGAAGGTCGACGCCCCGCAACGCAATCTGTCGCTCGAAATAGCGCAGGGTCTCGTTGAACTCTTCCTTGCCGGGAACCTTTTTGGCGATGTTGAACTGGCCACCTATTTGCTGGTCCGCCTCGAACAGCGTCACGGCATGCCCACGTTCCGCGGCCGTCACCGCACAACTCAGGCCAGCCGGACCGGCGCCCACCACCGCAATCCGCTTGCGTTGCTCCGCGGGCCTGATCACCAGTTCGGTCTCATGGCAAGCACGGGGATTGACCAGGCATGAAGTGATCTTGCCCGCGAAGGTGTGATCCAGGCAGGCCTGGTTGCAGCCGATACAGGTGTTGATTTCGTCGGCGCGACCTTCGCGTGATTTCCGCACGAACTGGGAATCGGCCAGGAAAGGTCGCGCCATCGAGACCATGTCGCAAAAGCCTTCCGCGAGCAGCTTCTCGACCAACTCCGGCGTGTTGATGCGGTTGCTGCCGACCAGCGGGATCTTCACCTTGCCCATCAGCTCGCGCGTGACCCATGCATAGGCGCCGCGCGGCACCTTGGTCGCTATTGTCGGCACGCGCGACTCGTGCCAGCCGATGCCGGAGTTCAGGATCGTTGCGCCCGCGGCTTCGATCGCCTGAGCGAGCTGGATGACTTCCTCGAGTGTCGAGCCGCCTTCCACCAGGTCCAGCATCGATAGCCGGTAGATGATGATGAAGTTCGGGCCTACACGTTCCCGGGCCTGGCGCACGATCTCGATGGGAAAGCGAATCCGGTTCAGGTAGGAGCCGCCCCACTCGTCGTCGCGGTGGTTGGTTCGCGCGGCAATGAACTCGTTGATCAGGTAGCCCTCGGAGCCCATGATCTCGACGCCGTCGTAGCCGGCATATTGCGCCAGGGCCGTGCAACGCACGAAGTCGTCTATCGTCTGCTGGACCTCGTCGCCCGTCAAGGCGTGCGGGACGAAGGCACTGATGGGCGCCTGCAATGCACTTGGTGCAACCAGACTGGGGTGGTACGCGTAGCGTCCGAAGTGCAGGATCTGCAGCGCAATCTTTCCGCCTTCGGCGTGCACAGCCTGGGTCACGACGCGGTGGTGGTCTGCCTCCTCCTGCGACGCGAGCACGGACCCGCCTTTCATCGGACGGCCGCGCTCGTTGGGGGAGACACCGCCCGTGACAATAAGACCGACTTCTCCGCACGCGCGCTCGGCATAGAACGCGGCCATCCGCGCGAAGCCGTTCGGCGCTTCTTCCAGGCCCACGTGCATGGAGCCCATCAGCACGCGGTTGCGCAGGGTCGTGAAGCCCAGGTCGAGCGGGCGGTTCAGGTGGGGATAGTGCGTCATGGGCTCAGCGGTTGGTTAGTGGTTCGAATGGCTCAGCGCCACCGCGATCACCGGCGCGGAGCCGGCTTCGATCTGGACAGCCAGCGAGCGCACTTCCGGCAGCAGGCAGGCGAAGTAGAAGCGTGCAGTGGCGATCTTGTCGGCGTACACGGGGTCTTCGCTGCCGGCCTTGGCGTGCCCGACGGCGGCCATGCGAGCCCACATCCAGGCCAGACAGACATGCCCGCAGAGACGCAGATAGGGCACGGCCACACTTCCGACCAGATCAGGATCGCTGGCGGCTGACTTCGCAATCTGGCGCGTGACCATGTCAAGGGTCTTGGCGGCGCTGCCCAATTCGGACAGCAAGGGCCGCAGCTGCTCGCTGCCACTCTCCTGCTCGATGAAGCCAGCGATGTCGCGCGCCAGCAGCCGGAGGCGCTCGCCCCCGTCCATCAGTACCTTGCGGCCGAGCAGGTCCATGGCCTGAATGCCGTTGGCGCCTTCGTACAGCGGGATGATTCGCGCATCCCTCAGATGCTGCTCGACGCCGGTCTCGCGGATGAAGCCATGGCCGCCGAAAACCTGAATGGCCAGGCTCGTGCACTCCACCGCGCAGTCACTGACGAAGGCTTTCACGATCGGCGTCACCAGTGCGAGGCGTTCGCCTGCTTCGGCGTCTCCCCTGTGCGCAAGATCGTGCTGCAGAGACGCCCAGGCGATCAGCGCCCGGCTGCCTTCGACATAGGCCTTCTGGACCAGCAGCATGCGGCGCACGTCGGCGTGCCGGATGATCGCGTCCGGGCCTGCACCGAGGCCGCCTGCACCTGCGCGTCCTTGGCGGCGTTCTTCGGCATAGGCCAGCGCCTTCTGGTAGGCGGCCTGCATCTGCCCGAGCGCAGAGATGCCCACGCCCAGCCGTGCGTGGTTCATCATCACGAACATCGCGGCCAGTCCCTTGCCGGCCTCGCCGACCAGCCATCCACGCGCGCCATCGAAGTTCATCGTGCAGGTGGAATTGGCGCGAATGCCCATCTTGTGCTCGATCGAGCCGCAGGTGACCGGATTGCGCTCGAGCAGATGTCCGTCGTCGTCATGCAGGAACTTGGGCACGACAAAGAGCGAGATTCCTTTGGTGCCCGATGGCGCATCGGGCAGGCGCGCCAGCACCAGGTGCACGATGTTCTCGGTCAGGTCCTGCTCGCCGCCGGAGATGAAGATCTTGGTTCCGGTGAGATCGAAAGACCCGTTCATGTTCGGCACGGCTCGCGTGCGCAGCAGGCCCAGGTCGGTGCCGGCGTGAGGCTCGGTGAGGCACATCGTGCCGGCCCATTGACCGCTTGCGATGCGTGGGAGATAGAGCTTGCGTTGTTGCGCGTCACCATTGGCAGCCAGGCAGATGTATGCCGCGTTGGACATGCCCGGATAGGAAGTCCATGCCATGTTGGCACCGGAGAAGATCTCCGCGACCAGACCATGCAGCACGAAGGGCATGTCCTGACCGCCGTCTTCCGTGGCGCAACCCATCGAGGTCCAGCCTGCCTCGCAGTACTGCTGATAGGCCTCGCGAAACCCGGCCGGCGTGCGCACCTCGCCTGGAGCAGGCATCGAGCAGCCCGCTTCGTCGCCGCTGCGATTCAACGGGGAGATCACCTCCCGGGAGAAGGTCGCCGCCGCCTCGAGGATGGGATCGATGATGTCGCTCGACAGGTCGGCGCCTGGAAGCTGCTGCGAAACATCCAGCAGGTCGCACAGCAGGAAGCGAATGTCCCGCACGGGGGCTGCATAGCCGGTCATTGCGCCTCCGCCTTGGTCAGGTCGCGCAGGCTTCTGCGCAGGATCTTGCCCACCGGAGACTTCGGCAGCTCCTTCATGAGTGTGATGTGACGCGGAATCTTGTAGGCAGCCAGGTTGACGCGGCAGTGCGCCTCGATTTGATCGGGCGTGAGTTGCGGATCGCGAGCAACAACGAACAGGTGCGGAACCTCGCCGCGCCGATCGTCAGGCACGCCTATGCAAGCACATTCGCCGACCTGGTCCATCTTTGCCACCACGGCCTCGATCTCGTTCGGATAGACATTGAAACCGCTCACCAGAATCATGTCCTTCTTGCGATCGACCATCCTCAACAAGCCGGTCTCGTCCATCGTCACGATGTCGCCGGTGCGGAACCAGCCATCGGCCGTGAATGCCCGGCGCGTTTCTTCCTCACGGTGCCAATAGCCGGCGAACAGCTGCGGGCCCTTCAGCAGCAGTTCCCCCGGCTCGCCCAGAGGCACATCGCGGTCTTCGGCGTCGACCACGCGGGCGTCTGTCGACGGCACCGGCCGGCCCAGTGCGCCATTGGTGCCCGGGAAGTTGAAGCACGCGCTCGGTGAGGTCTCGGTCAATCCATAGGCCTCCGTGATGGGCGGGCCGCCCGCTGCCTCCCAACGCTGCGCCACTGCCTCCTGGGTCGATGCGCCCGCACCCGAGACTGTGCGTGTCTTCGAGAAGTCGACCTGCTTGAGCATCGGCGCGGCAACCAAGGCATTGAACAGGGTGTTGATCCCGAGAATGGTTTCGAATGGCCCGGCCAGCAGCTCGCCGAACAGCTGCTGTGGATCGCGTGGGTCGGGCACGAGCCTGTTGTTGGCACCCCGCCAGATCGCGCTCAGGGCGCTGGCCAAGGGATAGATGTGATAAAGCGGAAGCGGCGTGATCAACGACGTGCCGGGCTCGCGCAATTCGGCAGGCATCCATGCGGCAATCTGCATGAGGCTGGCGTAGACGCTGCGATGCGTCAGCATCGCACCCTTGGAGACCCCGGTTGTTCCACCCGTGTACTGCAGGAATGCGAGGTCGTTGGTCGATACGGTCACTGGCTGCAGCGGCCGATCCCGGCCCTGCGCAACAGCGGCAGCGATGGTTATCGGCCCGGCATCGGCTGTTGCTTCTTCGAATGCTCCCTTGACCTTGGTGCGGATCAGCACCTTCAACTGCATGCCGGAGACGGCCTGTTCGACCGTCGGCAGCTGCGTGTCCCCGGCTACGACGGCGCTGACATCGGCATCACGCAACTGCTGCTGCATCTCGCGAGCCGTGTACAACGGATTGACCGGCACGACGACCAGGCCTGAACGCAAGGCCGCCGCAGCCGCGACTATGAACGCCGGGCAGTTGGGCGTGATGATCGCGACACGCTCGCCTTGGCAGAGGCCGCGCTCTTGAAGAAAGCTTGCCAGTGCTCCGGAGAGTTCTTTGACCTTGGCGAAGCTGTATTTCTCTGCCAGGCAGGTGATGGCGACGAGGTCTGCGTGCCGGGCGAACGCGTCGGAAAGCAAGCCTTGCAAGGTGGCATCGGCCGGCAGGTCGATCTCGAAGGGGATGCCGGGTCCATAGGCGTTCTGCCAGGGTCGTGATATCACTGTTATGTCTCCATCGGATGTTGTTAGAGCCGTCAGGCGAAGTCCGTCTTTTGTCGCAGCGCAGCAGTGACCTCGGGTGGCGCGTACACCCGGCCGACCATGGCGCGCGCGAACAGGTAGCTGCAACGGGCGCGCTCGCTCAACTCGTCCATGACGACGTGACCGGTCGCGTCGCACGGGCAGGTGAACTGCTTCTCTTCATGAGAAAGCGAGCGAAAGCGCAACTGATGAGCGGCAACCGGCTGGGTAGCTCCAGGGGTCACGACTGCCTCTTCACGATCTCTTCCTCGACGTCGGCCAGCCTGTCCTTGCCGAAGAAAAGTTCATCCCCGACCAGAAAGCTCGGCGAACCGAAGGCTCCGGCGTTGAATGCCTCTTGCGTGTTCGCGAGCAGACGCTCCTTGACTTCCGGTGTCTGCGAACGAGCAATGAGCGCGTTGCTGTCGAGCCCCGCTTCATTCAGCGCTCGCACGATCACTGCAGGATCGTCCATCTTCAGGCCTTGTTCCCACATATGACGGAAGACCGACTGGACGTAGTGCTCGAAGCAGCCTTCGAATTGCGCGGCAACCGCGCCGCGCATGATCTGCAGCGTATTCACCGGCCAGTACGGGTTGTGCCTGAGGCTCTTGATGTCGTGCCTGCGCACGAATCGCTCTGTCTCCAGGCGGTCGTACTCGGGCTTGTTCTTGATTCCCGCAAAGGCTTCAGCTGGCGACCGGTTGCCGGTCAGCTTGAAAAGTCCGCCCAGCAGGATGGGCACGTACTCGAACTTCGTGCCTGTGCGCGCCTCGATCTGTGGAATGACCACGTGCGAGAGGTAGGCATTGGGGCTGCCGAAGTCGAAAAGGAACTTGGGTTGATGCAGAACTGTCATGGTGTCGTCTCCTGATCCAATCGCTCTTCAGAACCTTTCCATCCAGGGCCTCAAGTCCAGCTCGTGCGTCCAGGCATCGCGCGACTGTTGGTGCAGGTTCCAGTAGGCGTTGGCAATCGAGGCGGGCTGCACGATTCCATCCTGGTCCTTCATCGCATACCGCTCCGGGAAGTTGTCGCGGATGAACGCCGTATCGATGGCCGCATCGATCACCGGGTGCGCGACGTGAATGCCCTTGGGACCCAGCTCGCGGGCCATGCTTTGAGCAAGGGCGCGCAGTGCATGCTTTGCGCCGGCAAATGCGGCAAAACCTTCGCCGCCTCGCAAGCTCGCCGTAGCGCCGGTGAAGATGATGGTTCCGCGGCCTCGTGGCAGCATGACCTTGGCTGTCTCGCGCCCCATCAGAAAGCCACCCAGGCAAGCCATCTCCCATACCTTGGTGTAGACGCGAGTCGTGGTGTCGGCAATGCCGAAGCGCACGTTGGCGCCAATGTTGAAAACCGCTACCTCGATGGGCGCGATCTCCTTTTCGATCTGCTGCACCAGCGAAACCATGTCCTCTTCCTTGCGAGCGTCGGAGCCGAATCCGTGCGCTTCGCCGCCCTCGGCCCTGATCTGGTCGACCAGGGGCTGGAGCTTGTCGCTTGTGCGGCGAGTCACGCACGCGACATAGCCTTCCTTCGCAAATCGCCTGGCAATGGCGCCCCCGGTTGCATCACCGGCTCCCACCACCAGAATGGCTTTCTTGCCTGTCATGTGTCTTGCTCCGTGTTAATAGATTACGATCGTTTGGCAAACGAACGGTATGCCATCTCTGAAGCACTGTCAACACTCGAGCAAAAAAAGACGAGGCCGACCGCTTTGTTCAGTTCGACGAACATCTCGGGAAGCTGCAACCGCGCTTTCAATCCGTAGGTTCCCGCTTGACCGAACCGGACCGGCCTCATAACCTATCGATCGTCCTGCAAAGAGACCTATCGCATGAGAGTGCGCTGCTCGTCATCGAGCAACCTCAACCCCTTCACCTAGGAAACATCATCTTGAGCAACGATGTGCTGGTTCACGACAACGCAGGCTTGTGCACGATCTCCTTCAATCGGCTCGAGCGCAAGAATTCGATCACCCCGGGCATGTACGCGACCTTGGCCGAAGCACTGAGCAAAGCCGCAAGCGATCCAACGGTGCGTGTTGCGGTGCTGCAAGGCCACCAAACGGTGTTTTCCGCGGGCAACGATCTGGGTGACTTCGCCAATGCGTCGGCAACAAGCACCGAATCACCGGCGTTCCCTTTCATGCGCGCGCTGGCAACCTTTCCCAAGCCATTGCTGGCCGCCGTCTGCGGCCCCGCAGTGGGCATCGGCACGACGATGCTCCTGCACTGCGACATGGTGTACGCAGGCGACAACGCGGTGTTCTCGATGCCTTTCGTGAATCTCGGGCTGTGCCCCGAGGCAGCCTCGAGCATGCTGCTGCCGCAGGTGTTCGGCTACCAGCGGGCCGCCGAATGTCTACTGCTTGGCGAACCGTTCACGGCGCAAGTCGCGCTGGGTCTCGGCCTGGTCAACAAGGTGCTCCCCTCGGCGGAAGTCAATGCCTATGCGCAGGCGCAAGCCACCAAGCTCAGCGCGAAACCGTTGAACAGCCTGCTGGAAATCAAGCGGCTGTTGAAGAAGGGGCAGTCGGCTGCTGTCCTTCAGCAAATGGCTGACGAAGGCGAGATCTTCAAGCGGATGTTGATGGAACCCGCGGCGAAGGAAGCGTTCAGCGCGTTCAGGGAAAAGCGCAAGCCCGACTTCTCCAGGATTCAGCGTTGACCCTTCGAACATCGCAAGACCCGGCGCGATTGCCCCCTGCGGCACCGGGCTTGCTCTGCCTGCTACTTCTGCACGTCTTGCTGCGTCTTCTCCAGAAAGCGCCGACTTGATGCCAATATCTCCTGGCGAGTGCGCTCGCTTTCAACGACCCGAGCGACCACCAAGGCGCCTACGCATTGAGCTATGAGTGCCCAGGCAGCATCGTCGTTGCCAAGGCGCTCGGACCAGGCGCCCTGCAAACGCTTCAACGAGCGCTCGACGCGCGCCTTCACCTGAGGCGACGACCTGGCGATCTCGGGCCCCAAGGTGGGTAGCACACACCCTTCCTCAGGATGAGAGGCGTGGTAGGTACTCAGGTAGCTCCGCAGCCGCTTTGCGACGTGATCCTGCGGAGCGTTCTCGTCGCCGGCCAGCATTTCGGTGCTGAGATCGAGTTCACGCTCGATCATGGCTGCAAACAGTTCGCCCTTGGAACCGAAGTGACTGTAGAACGCACCACCGGTGAGCCCGATCGAGGTCATGAAAGTGTCGACACCGGTGCTGTCGAAGCCCTCCTTCTTGGCAATGGCGCGACTGCTGTCCAGCAGCTTCTCGCGCGTCTCCTGCTTGTGCGTGGCGGAGTAGCGCATGGGTGGAGTCCTTGGAAAATTGGATGCGGCGATGATACCATTCCGATCGTTCACCAAACGATCGTTCCAAGATGGGCTGACAAGCTCCAAATCTCCGATGTCTACGAACATGTTCGCAGGGCTCTACCCGAAGGTGATGCAGGACGGCGATATGCGCCCTATGCCTCCTTGGTCAACCCCCGCATCAATGCCAGCAATGCGTGCTCGAGGTCTTGCTCGAAGTCGTAGCGCAGGCTCTCGAGGCCGGGTTGCTCGATCACCTGCGCTGCAAGCTCTGCCGGGTTGCTCAGAGGCCATATCCCGATGATCAGCGGCAGCGCGTGCCGAATGAGGCGTTCGAAGGCATGCACCGGTATGCCGGGCACGCGGGCATGGAAATCCAGCGCCGTCTGTTGCCGCACGGCAAGCAGGTTGCGCTTGAATTCGATCATGCGTTCGAGCGACACGTTGCGCTCGAGGATCGACGGCAGGACGCTGGTCAGCCGGCAGAGCAGCGGCCTTGCGGCGATGGTTGCGGCGAAGGTGCGCGCGATGTGTTCAATGGTCGAACCCTTCTTGCCGCCACGAGCCAGTGCCACGCCGAGTTCGGCGTGCCAGCCTACGTATTCCTCGACGAGGACATCCATCAGTACGGCCTCGCTGCTTTCGAAATACCGGTAGACGTTCGACTTGGTCATCTGCGCCTGGCGCGCGAGTTCGTTGATTCCCAGATCGAGGGCGGTTGGGCTCTGGCTCAGCATCTCTCGGGCGGTGGCCAGCAGATGGCGGCGTCGCTCTTCCTTCTGCTCGGCGGAGCGGGCGCGCACATAGGGGATTGGCAAGTTCATGCGGGAATGGCAGTTCGTTCACTAAAAGACCATTGGTCTGCTATAATACAGACCGTCGGTCTTCAATCTTGCCTGAAAGCAACGATGCCGACCACCGCACCCACTTCACTGTGATTTCAACCAAGGCAAACATCATGGCTACAAACGTCGACTCATGGGTTCTCATCACTGGAGCGTCCAGTGGTTTTGGCGAAGAGTTCGCCAGGCAATATGCGGCGAAGGGCCACCCGCTGATTCTGGTCGCCCGCCGGCTGGACCGACTGCAAGCCCTGGCCGCGGCGCTGCAGCAGGAATACGGCGTCAAGGTCATCGTGGAGCAAGTCAACCTGTCGGACATGTCCGCGGTCACCGGGTTGCACGCGAGTCTTCGCGAGCGCGCAATCTCGGTGGAGATCCTGATCAACAACGCCGGCCATGGCTTGCAGGGACCATTCCTCGACACGCCGATGCAGAGCGCCCTGGACATGTTGCAGTTGGACATCGCGAGCCTGACCGTCATGACCCGGCTCTTCGGCGAGGACATGCGTGGGCGGGGCCGTGGAAAGATACTGCTCGTCGCCAGCCTGTTGGCGTATTACGGCGTGGAAAACATGGCGGTGTATGGCGCAGCCAAGGCCTACGTGCTGAGCCTTGGCGATGCGTTGCACCGCGAGTTCAAACGCGATGGTGTGACTGTGACTTCGCTGTGCCCTGGCATGTCGGACACAGGCTTCGCGCAGGCTGCGAAGCAGAAGATCACGTTTGCGCTGAAGCTTCTGATGATGAAGCCGGAGCCGGTGGTGCGGGCGGGGATTCGTGCGCTGCACGCTGGGCGTATCAGTGTTGTTCCAGGCTTCAACAACAAGGCCGCCGTGGCCATGGTGTGGGCGACACCGCGATGGCTGCACCAGGCGATCTTTGCGCGCGTCATGAACGGCTGATGCTGGCTGCCTCGGCTGGCTCTACTTCGATCGTGTCGGGGACAGGTGCGCAAAGCTTCGGCTTGATAATGGGCCAATGGACACCCGGCAGATGCGTTGCGTAGTGGCAATCGCCGACAGCGGCAGCCTCACGCGCGCGGCCGAAAGCCTGGGCCTGGCGCAGCCGGCGCTGACCCAGACCATCAACCGGCTGGAGGCCGAGATCGGCACTCGGCTGTTCACCCGCTCGCGCCGCGGCGCGATGTTGACCGAAGCTGGCCACGCCATCATCGACGATCTGCGCGCGAGCCTCGCCTATGGCGACATGGCGCTTGCTCGAGCCCGCGCGATGGGTTTGGGTGAAGGCGGCGAGCTGACCATCGGCTTCGTCTCACATGCGTTGTACGAAGTGCTTCCGCGGGCGCTGCGACGCTTCCGCGCCGCGCATCCGGGGGTGCGGTTCCGCTTGCGCGAGATGAGCAATGCGGAGCAGGTCGAGGCGCTGGAGCGTGGCCGCATCGATGTCGCGCTTCTGCATCCACCTGTGTCAGTCAGCGCTGCGGTGCATGAGCTGAAGCTCGGCGCCGAGGCAATGGTCGCCGCGCTCCCCGCCCATCATGCGGTGGCGGACGACGGCCGCGTGTCGCTGGCCGAACTGGCCTTGCACGGGCTGGTGTGGTTTCCCGAGCAGCACGTGGCCGGTCTGCGCAATGAAATGCTCAGCGCGATCCGCAGCGCTGGTCACCAGGTCGCGGTAGTTCAGGAAGCCAACCGCACGCTGACGGTGCTGGCCGCGGTGGCGGCGGGCCTGGGATGGTCGCTGCTGCCGCGCTCGGTGTGCGCGCTGCGTCACGAGGGCGTGCGCTATGCCGAGGTGCGCGATGGCGGCTGCCTGCCTTCGTACGAGCTCGCGGCGATGTGGCGCGCGCGTTCGCGGCCTGCGTTCGCCGATGCCTTCGCCGAGGTGCTCGCAGGCCGGAATGACTGAGCCGGGGCTCAGTCAAGGCTGATCCGGTTGTCCTTGGCGAGCTTGGTCCACTTCTCGATCTCGGCGCGGCGGAAGCGCTCCAACTCGGCTGGGCCGGACCCGAGCACTTCGGCGCCCATGGCCTCCAGCCGACTCTTCACCTCGGGTTCCTGGACAATGGCGGCCAACTCGGTCGCCAATCGCTCAACCACCGGCGCTGGCGTACCGCGCGGCGCCAGGATAGCGTTCCATTCGTAGGCCTCGTAGCCCGGCAGGCCCGACTCAGCGACTGTCGGCAGTTGCGGCAGCACCGGGGACCGGGTCTTGCCGGTAACCGCGATCGCACGCAGCTTCTCGCCCCGGATGTAAGGCAGGCTTGACGCCAAGCTGGCGAAGAACACCGGCACTTGGCCCGCCATTACGTCGGTCAGGGCGGGGCCGCCCCCCTTGTAGGCGACATGGGTCATGCGCACGCCGCCCATGGCCTGGAACAGTTCGCCGGCCAGATGCTGCGCCGAGCCATTGCCAGAAGAGGCGAAGTTGATCTCGCCCGGCTTGGCCTTGGCTTGCGCCAGCACATCCTTGACGCTGCGGTAGGGCGTCGACGGCGTCACCACCAAGACATTGGGCACCTTCACCAGCAGCGACACCGGCACCAAGTCGCGCAACGTGTCAAAGGGCATCTTGCTGCGCAGCGCCGGGTTCTGTGCATGGTTGGACGCGTCGAGCAGCAGCGTGTAGCCGTCGGCTGGACTCTTCGCGACGGCATCGCCGCCGATGGCACCGCCGGCGCCGGCGCGATTGTCGACCACCACCGGCTGGCGCAAGCGCTCGGACAGCCGCGGCGCGATCACCCGGGCCACCGCGTCCACGGTGCCTCCCGGCGGGTAGCTCACGACAAGCTTGATCGGCTTGGACGGCCAGGCCTGGGCCGCGGCGAAGCTGGTGACACACAGGCAAGCTGCGGCAGCGCCGAAGCCGCGAAGACGGTGCAAAGTGCTGGATCTAGTCATCGTTGTCTCCTGAAGAAAAGTGGAACAGGCAACGCGGCGTGTCAATGAGGATGGTTCGCCGCGCAGCGACATCGGGCACCCACTCGGTCAAGGCCGAGAGGCTGGTCGAGAATGAGGCGAGCTCGCGGTGCTGGGTGTGGGGCCAGTCGCTGCCCCACACCAGCCGTTCGGGCCCGAACGCGTCGAGCAGCTTCGCGGCCGCCGCAGTGGCCTGCACCGCCGCCACCGGCGTCCAGTTGCGGTACGCCGCCGAGAGCTTGACCCAGGTGGAGTTGCTGGCGGCCGCCTCCAGCAGCCACGGCATTCCCCTACCGGCATCCACCTGCGTCCCTGGCCGACCGAAATGGTCAACCACGAGCCGCACGCCGCTGTCGATCACCGCGGAGCCGACCTGCGGGAGTCTGTCGATCTCGACATGCACCTCGACATGCCAGTCCAGCGCGCGGACATGCGCCAGCAGCGCGGCCCAAGCGCCGCTGCGAAGGTCCGGCACTGCAGCACCGAGCAAGTTGAGTCGAATGCCGCAGACACCTCGCGACGCCATTGACCGGAGTTCGGCTTCGGCGATCGAGGGTGCAACCACGACCACGCCGCGAAAACGCCCGGGACAGGCATCGAGCGCGGTCAGCAGGAAGCCGTTGTCGGTGCCAAGGAAGCTCGGCTGCACCAGCACCGCATGTGACACGTCGTGTGCATCGAGCAGTCCGAGGTAGTCGGCCAACGGGGCATCGTAGTCAGGCGAATGGCGGCAGCCCTCGGCGAAGGGCAGATCGTGCCGGAACACGTGCGCGTGGCTATCAACCGCGGTCACGGGTTGCCCGCCGGCGGGCTGGTGATGAATCGTCATGGCTGTCTTGGATGGGCCATGAAGTATCCTGAGCCGCGCACGCGGGCGTCAGCATCCGCGCGTTGCGTTTGCATAAGCGCTACTTATGACTGCAACTGAGAGACGCGGCTTCGGGTCTCCGCCCACCTGACCTTGCCCCTGGAATCCGTACCCCATAGCTGAGCGCATAAGTCAGGGCGGGGGGCTGCTTCTCAGACGCCCTACTCCGAACCGAGGCTGGCCGGTTCATCGGCAATGCTTTGCACCCGCCAGTCTCCCGGCGGCGATATCACCTGTATCAAGATGATCTCTTGCGATTGCCATGAATATTGAGCGTCTGAATTCCATTTTTGTTGCTGGTGGGAAGTATGCAATCTTGCAAACAATTGAGTACTTCAGGTGTCCTGAACGACATATGTGCCTGCGTGGGGAAAACTGAATCCTTAGGCCGAAACGAGTAGCGGATGAAAACGACTCTCGAGCGGCGGCGAAGCAGCAACGGCGTGTGATCGATATCGAAATTCAACCCGCCGTTGGCGTCGTACCCCATGTTCCATTTTTCCGTGCACCTCCTGCGTGCCGCGACGATTCCCCTGGTCCTCGCGCTGGTGGCACCGTCGGCGCAGGCCGCCGGCGACACGATGAGCAAGATCCGCGAAACGCGCACGATCGTGCTCGGTGTGCGCGAAGCCGTGCCGCCTTTTTCGTTCGTCAATGCACAGAAGCAGCCCGCGGGCTATTCGGTGGACCTGTGCATGAACGCGGTCGAGGAGATCAGGCGCGAGCTCAAGCTTCCCGACATCAAGGTTCAGTACAAGCTGGTGGCCGGCCCGGAGCGCATTCCGAAACTGCTCGCCGGCGAAATCGACCTCGAGTGTGGTTCGACGACCAACACGATGGCGCGCCAGGAGAAGGTGGACTTCAGCTACACCTTCTTCGTCGCCGGAATGCGCGTGCTGACGAACAAGAGCCTTCAAGTGGAGACGGTGAAGGATCTGAAGAACATGCCGATCGCGCTGGCCAAGGGTTCGACCTCGGAGAAGCTTTTCAAGCAACTCGGCGACGGTGAGCTGCGCGACGCGAAGTTCACCACCTACGACAACAACGGCGAGGCCTACAAGGCCCTGAAGGACGGCAAGGTGGGCGCATTTGCGCAGGATGATTCGCTGTTGCAAGGCCTCGTGTCGAAAGACAAGGGGATGGATACGCTCGGCCTGAGCAGGCTTGCGCTGTCGGTTGAACCATATGCCGTGATGGTGCGCAAGGGCGACACTGCGTTGCTCGCAGCTGTCGACCGGAGCCTCGCGCAGTTGTACGCGAGTGGCGAGATCAATGCGCTTTATGACAAGTGGTTCAACACCGACACGCTGACCATCAAGATGGGCCGCCTGACACGCGACAGCTTCGTCCGACCGAACAAGCAGCCCGGTGTCGCGATGGTGCTCGGCCATTCGATCTGAGTAGACCCACGCCCGAGTGCAAGTTCTCGATGCACGCGGACTCGATGCAGGACATCTTCTCTGCTCGACCACCGCCTCCTCAGCGTACGCAAGGGTGTTGACGCATGCTGCGTTCGGCAGCGGCTGACATTTTTCGGCCTATGGAAAGCGCCATGCGCCACTAAACGTCAGGCGGAGCGCATGTTTGTCGGGCTTGAGCGTTCTCCATGAACCGTTTCGCCTTATCGCCAGAACCCGTAGAGCGGCACGAGAAAATGGCATGCAATTTGCGGAATCAATTTTTTACATATCTGCGAAAATGACAAATTTCTCGAATGATGACAAGGACGGCTTCTTTATGGACCGCCGTGTTTTCTTTCTCGGCACCGCGGGCGCGCTGGCTCTGGGGACGGCAGGTTGCGGCGGCGGGAGCGGGGGTTTTTCGACAACAGGTGGGGCCCTCGCGCAGCAACAGCCGCAACCACAGACGTCAGGTGCTACTCCCGGCGCTACTCCCGGCGCTACTCCCGGCGCTACTCCTGGTGCTACTCCCGGTGCCACTGACGCTGTCGACACCATCGATACCACCGCGCCTGACCCGACGGCTCCTCCGACGCAAGTAGGCAAGATCACCCACCCCGGCCTACTGAGCACAGAGGCCGACCTGAAACGCATTCGGGACAAACTTGCCGCCAGCGAGGAGCCCTGGGTCGGTGGCTGGGGCGCGCTGCTCGGCAGCGGCCGCTCGCACCTCGGCGCGTCGCCGCGCCCCCTGGAAATGGTGATCCGCGGTGCCGGCAACAATAACTTCGCCCAGATGTACATCGACATGCAGCGCGCCCATCAACTCGCGCTGCGCTGGAAGATCTCCGGCGACGAGGACTACGCCAAGAAGGCGCTGGAGTTTCTCAACGCCTGGTCGTCGAAGTTGACCAAGCTGGGCGGCGATTCCAACGTCTTCCTCGCCTCGGGCCTGTACGGCTACCAATGGGCCAATGCCGCTGAACTGATGCGCACCTATCCCGGCTGGGCGGAGGAGGACGTCGCCCGCTTCCGGGCCATGCTGCTGAACGTGTTCTATCCCTTGTGCCACAACTTTCTGGTCGATCACAATGGCTCCGAGATCAGAAAGGTCATCCACTACTGGGCCAACTGGGATCTGTGCAACATCTGCTCGGTCTTCGCCATCGGGGTGTTCTGCGACCGGCCCGACCTCACCGCCGAAGCGGTCAACTACTACAAGTCCGGGCGGGGCAACGGCGCCGGGGCCCACAACGTCTATTTCATGCACCCTGGACACTTGGGCCAATGGCAGGAGAGCCACCGCGACCAGGGCCACTCGACCCTTGGCATCGCCCTGGCCGGCGCGCTGTGCGAAATGGCGTGGAATCAAGGGGAAGACCTCTACGGGTACTGGAACAACCGCCTGCTGGCCGGCGCGGAGTATGTCGCCAAAACGAACCTCAGCGACCCCAACGGCAACCCCTACGAGATGCCGTTCACCCCGTACACCAACGACCAGTTCACCGGCACCGCAGTAGCCGGAACCGGGCACTTCCGGCCCTGCTTTGAAGTGATCTACAACCACTACGTGAACCGCAGAGGCTTGTCGGCGCCGTGGACCCAGGCGATGGCCGAGAAGATGCGCCCCGAGCGCTTTGACGGGACCGGCGACCAGCCCGGCCTGGGCACGCTGCTCTATACGCGCGATCCGGCCCCCGCCGCAAAACCCAGCGGCCTGAGCGCATTCCTCAGCGCCGGCAAGGTGCTGTTGTCATGGTGGGGCAGTGCCGACGCCACCCACTATCTGGTTCAGCGAGCGGGGTCTCCCAACGGCCCGTTCGCGACCCTCTCGCAAGTCAGCGATCCCCGCACCTACACCGACGACCCGGCCCAAGGCACCTGGTACTACAGGATCAGCGCGGTGACCAGCCTGGGCGAGCTCATCGGCGCAGAGACCCTGCGCGTGGCTGTCCCAGGCGAGTTGTGGCTGCACTTGCCGCTCAACGGCGACGCCAACGATGCCAGCGGCCATGGCCTCCATGCCCAGTTGAAGGACGGTGCGAGTTGGGGCAAAGGTCGCGCGGGTGGGCGTGCCGTGCTGCTCGACGGCCGCAGCGGCCACGTGGCGCTGCCCGATGGGGCTCTGTCGGCCCTGGGCGATTTCACGATCTCGTTGTGGGTCTATTGGGACGCCGCGGCGACCTACTCGCGGATCTTCGATTTCGGCTCCAACAACGTGGCCTTCATGGCGCTTGGCGCCCGCGATAGCGTCAACCAGATGCGCTTCATGACCACGCGCGTGGAATCCTGGAGCATGCAGTCCGTGGCCGGCAACGCTTTGCCCACCGGCCGTTGGGTGCATGTGGCCGTGACGCTCTCCGGCACGGTGGGCACGCTCTATGTCGACGGCTCGCCGGTCGCCAGCCAGAACGATATCTGGATCACGCCCTACCAGCTCGGCCACACCACGCGAACCTGGCTGGGCCGCTCGCAGTACGATCGCGATCCGTTCTTCAAAGGCCGGATGCAGGACCTGCGCATCTATAGCGGGGCGCAGGACGCGGCTTTCATCGCGGACCTCGCTCGCTGACAGTCGCCGGGCAGTTTCAGTTCACGTCTATCGCGCGCTGCTAGGACTGCGGAATGAGCTGCGTGCCGCGAATGCGCTCGCCGCTGTCGTTGCTGCTGCTGCTGCGGGCACCCGCGCGCGGCGGCGGTGCCTCCGGCAGCACCGGAGCGGCGTCCACGCCGCGCAGCATGACGTTGTCGGTGTTCGGCTGCGTGCGCTGCTGCATGCCGCGGATCTCGTCGTAGCGGTCGTACGCAAAAGCTTCGGTCGAGGCGCCGTCGCGCATGACCGCAGGACGCAGGAACATCATGAGGTTGCTCTTGTTGCGCGTACGGACCTCGTTCTTGAACAGGTTGCCGAGCACCGGAATGTCGCCCGCCACTGGCACCTTCTCGGTCGTGTTGCCGTAGTCGTCCGACAGCAGCCCGCCAAGCATCACGAGCCCGCCGTCTTCCACCAGCACGCTGGATTCGATCGAGCGCTTGTTGGTGGTCGGGCCGTTGGGATTGCTGACCGTGTTCTGGTCGACGGTCGAGGTCTCCTGGAAGATGGTCAGCTTGACGGTGCCGTTCTCGTTGATGGTCGGGCGCACGCGCAGGGTAAGGCCGACGTCCTTGCGTTCGACCGTGGTGAACGGGTTGATGCCCACCGAGCCCGAGGTGCTGGCGTACTGGCCGGTGACGAAGGGCACGTTCTGGCCGATCACGATCTTGGCCTCTTCGTTGTCCAGCGTCAGCAGGTTGGGCGTCGAGAGCACGTTGGCGTCGCCGTCGCTGTTGAAGAAGTTGGCGATCGCGCCCAGGATGTATTGCCCGCCGATCTTGCCGGCGATGCCCAGGTTCAGCCCGGGCCGGATCGATGCCGCCAGGCCGGCGGCATTGCGCGTGGCCAGCGCCTGGGTCAGCGCCAGGATGTTGGTCCTGTTCAGGCTGGAGTTAGTGCCGATCACGCCGTTGTTGCCCAGCGCGCTTTGCCACTGCACACCGAAGTTGGCCGCCTTGCTGGCGCTGACCTCGACGATCAGCGCCTCGATCATGACCTGTGCGCGGCGACCGTCGAGCTTGTCGATCACCGCACGCATCTGCCGGTACTGCGGCTCGGGCGCTGTGATGACCAGCGAGTTGGTCGTTGGGTCGGCCTGGATCTGGCCACCGGTCGAGGGCTGATTGGAATTGTTCAGCGGCGCGTTGGCGGCCGCCGAGCCGCCTTGTCCGCCCATGCCGGTCTGCAGGTTTTGCGGCAGGCTGGCTTGCTGTGGCGTCGGGCTGTTGGCGTCACCAGCACCGCCCTGCCCCCCCGGCATGGTGGACTGCTGGCCCGCCGCCATCGCGGCGCGCAGCGTGGCCGCCAGCCGCACGGCGTCGGCGTTCTTCAGGTAGACCACATAGATGTTGCCGGCCAGGCCGTTGCTGCTCTCGGCGGGCACGCGGTCGAGCTTCTCGACCAGCGTGCGCACCAGCTGCGCCCGTGCAGGATTGGCCGCGCGCAGGATCAGAGAATTGCTGCGCGGATCGGCCAAGAGCGTGGTGCGGAACGACGCGTCGGCTGCGCCCGGCGCGGCGGCACCCGCTGTGCCCGAACCGCTGCCGTCGACCAGCCGGGTGATCAGCGGCAGCATCTCGGTGGCAACCGCGTGCCTGAGTGGAATGATCTCGACATCGGACGCATTGGGCACATCGAGCGACGCGATGATGCGCGCCAGCCGCCGCATGTTGTCCGCGTAGTCGGTGATCACGAGCGAGTTGTTGCCCGGGTTCGCGTTGATGGTGTTGTTGGGCGGAATGAGCGGACGCAGCACCGGCAGCAGGCTGTTCGGCGACTCGTAGTTGAGCCGGAAGATCTGCGTGACGATCTGGTTGCTGCCCGACGAAGCCGTGGCGCCGAGGGAGGTGTTCACGGCGCTGCTCTGCAGCTTGGCGTTGGCCTCGGGCACCACCTTGAAGAGGCCGTCGGCCTCCACCACCGCAAAGCCCTGCAGCCGCAGCGCCGCGGCAAACTGGTTGAAGGCCGCGGCCGGCGCGATGGCGCGGTCGGTGGCCAGGTTCATCGTGCCCTTGACGCGCGAATCGAGCACCACGTCGCGCCCCGTGACCACTGCCATGGTGCGAGCCACGGCTTCGATGTCGGCGTTGGCGAAATTCAGCGTGATCGGCCCGCCGCGAACAGGCGCCGCTGCGGCAGCGGCTGGTGCGGAAGTCTCCATCGACCGTGTCTCGGCAACGGTCTGCAGCGTGACCCGCAGCGAATTGCCCTGTATCTCCGCCGTGTACGGCGTCGGCTGCCTGAGATTCAATACCACCCGGCTGCGCTCACCCGCCTGAACCACGTTGATCGAGCGCAGATTGGGTTGATTCACTTCGATGGCTGCGCGCCCGACATCGTTTGCGGCGCCAGGGAAGTCCAGTGCGATGCGCGCAGGGCTCTGGACTGAAAACCCGCTGGGCACAGCGGCGAGCGGTCGTGCCAGATCGATCTGGATCACCTCGACACCCTGTTGCATGGAGCCTGCAACCGCCTTGATCGCATTTTGCGCACAGGCGGCACCGAACGCGCCGGCCGCAAGCAGACTCAAGCACGCGGCGCGGACGCTGCGCGCAATAACGATCGATCTCTTCATGCGTCAGCGTCGAGACGACTTCTTCTTATCCTGCACTCGAGACGAGAAGGCCGCATCGCCTGCCTCGAGGTCTTCCGCTTGTTCGCAATGCCGGCCCGACTGGCAGAGAAGCGTTTGCGCCGAGATCCGAATCATTTTGCTTCTTGTGTAAACAAATGATTCAGCAATAGGCGTGCCAATTGGACGGGATCGGGTTTTGCATCCCTTTTTCTTAATTGGTCGCTCGCTTCCATGGGGAATGTGACAAATACTGTCGCCGACGAGCCAAAAAATATCGACCTACGGACAAAGGCGTCACATCCAGGTCGGGCATTTTGCTATTCACCGGCCAAAAAACGCGACGCCCCATGGTCAGCAGGCCGTGATTGCGCAGGATGTCGCACTCTCCAGATGCCACAGCCGCTCAAGAAGCACGCGCGCCCGCGCGGCGCCAATCACCGGCGTGGACAGTTCGAGAAACTTGCTTTCCAGGTCGGCGTCGCTGAGTGGTTCCTCGGGATCGCCCTTCCGATTGGGCTGCAGATGGCTGAGTCGACGCCCATCCGCGGTGTCGATTTCGATGCGTGCGGCACGCTGGCCCGGAAAGGCCGCGTCGAGCGCCGGGTCCACCGCGACCTCCATGCGTTCCATCAGGGCGCGCGTTGCGGGATCCTCGAGCCGCGCTGGCTCGAAAGCCGCCATGCGTACGCTGCCATGCACAAGGGCCGACGCCACCATGTACTTCAAGCTGAAGCGTGCCTCGTTGGCGGAAGTCGGTCGTTCGTAGCAAGCGATATCCAATGCCGGCCGATAAGTGCCTACGCGAATGTGAACGATGTCTTCAGTCGCAATATGGTGCTTCGACTGCAGCGCGAGGGCACCGTCAATCGACGGAAAAGTGTGGCCGCAGCCAATATGGTTCTTGAACGTCAGGCGGGTGATGTGAAAGTCTTGCCCAAGAGTCGCGCCGACCTGCGACCAATCCGGACCGTTGCTCATGGCCTGGCCGAGCCCTGCTTCACCATCGAGAACATCCAGCGAACCTGTCAGGCCCCGGCGGGCCAGTTGGGCCGCGAGAAGACCCGCCTCGGCCGCACGCCCCGCATGCAGTGGCTTGGACATCGAATCCATCCGGAACGCCTGCTGCAGGCCCGCCGTGAAGGTCGCAGCAGTGGCGAGCGCGTGCGCAAAAGCAGCTTCGTCGAGCGCCATCAACCCGCCAGCCGCCGCAGCCGCCCCAAAGCTGCCCACGGTGCCCGTGCTATGCCAGAACTTGTAATGCGATCGGCCCATCACGACGCCGATTCGCGTCGAGACCTCGTAGCCAAGCACCACGCCGCGCAGAAATTGAAGCCCTGAAGCACCGATGTCCTGCCCCTCGGCCAGTGCGGCCGCGATGGTGGCAGCGCCAGGGTGGTACATGGCCTCGCGAAAACTATCGTCCACCTCCGCGGCATGCGCGGCCGTGCCGTTGATGAGCGCTGCAGCGCGCGCAGTGGCTGGGCGCCCTTGCGCCAGGAAGGCGCCGCCACGATCGAGGTCGTCGGCCAGGGTTTGCTCCAACATGCGCACCGGTGCCGCATCCAAGCCCGGGAAAAGCGATGCATGCCAGTCGATCACTGCCCGCTTGGCGTGATGTATGACCTCGGCAGGGAGCGGCTGTCGGCAAGACTCGGCCGCGTACCGCGCAAATACTTCCGTTGCATGCATCCAGGTCCTCCTGATTCAGGGGTTCAATTTCTTCAGGCGAGAACGACCACGCCATCGGCGGCACGCACGCCCTGCCCCTGCGGCAGCACGAACACCGGGTTGATCTCGGCTTCGACCAGGCGGTCGCCCAGTTGGGCCGCCATGTGAGAGAAAGCGACGATGGCCGTCACCAGCGCCTCGACATCGGCCTTGGGCCGGCCGCGAAAACCGTCCAGCAGCGGCCACGTCTTCAGTTCCCGAGCCATGTCCAGCGCTTCGTCGCGGCGGAGGCCACCTCGCGCCGGCAGGAGCCGCATCGTCGTGTCTTTGAACAGTTCGGCGGTGATGCCGCCCATCCCCAGCAGGATGGCCGTGCCCAGCGCATCGCGGTGCATGCCGAGGATCAGTTCGGTGCCGCCGGCCACCATTTCCTGCACCAGGAATCGCTGCGGCCTCGTGCCGGTATGGGCCTCGACCTCGGACGCCATCTGCAGCAGGCGCGCGCCCACCGTGTCGGGCGTGAGGTTCACCGCCACGCCGCCCACGTCGCTCTTGTGCGTGACCTGGGCCGACAGGATCTTCAGCACGACGCGGCCGCCCAGCTCGCGCGCGGCGGCCTCGGCCTGTGCAGGCTCGGCGACGACAAGCTCTCGCGCGCACGGCACACCGAAGCGGCTGAAGAGCTGCTTGGCCTGTGCCTCGTCGAGCGAGCCCGCCGGCAGATCACCCACCGCGACCGGCGGCGCGGCGGCCATCGGCTCGCCGGGGTCTTTCCATTGGCCGGTCCGCAGCATGGCGCCGAGCGCAGCGGTGCAGCTTTCCGCCGCGGCAAAGGCGGGGACGCCGCGCTGGGTCAGCAGTGCCCCGATTTCCGGCGCGTGCGGACTCACGTAGGCAATGACGGGCTTGTCCGAGGTCGGCAGGCAGTCCTGGATCGCGCCGGCCATCAATTCAGGCATGGCCAGGCTGGACGAGCCGACGATGATGGTCAAGGCGTCGTAGCTGGGACTCTTCAACAGCACGTCGATGGCGCCGCGCAGCAAGTCAGGCCGCAGGCCCGCCAGGGTCACGTCGATCGGGTTTCGATCGAGCACGGCATGGTCGCCGGTCTGCAGTGCGCGTAATGCTTCGGCCGTCGCGGCATCGGGTGCGGGCGTATCGAAGCCGGACAGCCCCAGGTCATCCGACACCAGCGTCCCGGCACCGCCGGTGGAGGTCAGGATCGCAACCCGGTTGCCGCGCAGCTTGCGGCCGGTGGCAAGTGCGGCGGGAATGTCCAGCAGGTCGTTGAATGTCTGGGCACGGATCACGCCCACCTGCCTGAAGAGTGCGTCGTACATGCGGTCGGCACCGGCCAGCGCGCCGGTGTGCGACACCGCGGCCTTGGCGCCTGCCTCGGAGCGCCCGATCTTGAACGCGACCACGGGCTTGCCCGCGCGTGCGGCCTTCAGTGCCGCATTGCGGAACTTCTCCGGATTGCGCACCGTCTCGACGTACAGCGCGATGACCTTCGTGGCCTCGTCTTCGGCGAGGTGATCGATGAAGTCCGCGAGTTCCAGATCGACCTCGTTGCTGGTCGAGATCAGCTTGGACAGGCCGATGCCGCGCACCGCCGCACGAGACAGCAGCGAACCGAGGATGCCGCCACTCTGCGACACCACGCCGACGCCACCAACGGGAAAGTGCGCCATCTCGAGCGCACCCGTGGCCGACAGCACGATGTTGTCGGTGAGGTTGACCAGGCCGATGGTGTTCGGCCCCAGGATGCGCATGGACCCGGCCGCCTCCATCAACTGCCGCTGGCGGCGCGCGCCCTCTTCACCGGTCTCGGTGTAGCCGCTGGCCAGCACGATGGCTGCAGCGGTGCCACGGGCGGCCAGGTCGCGCACCGCCAGGTGGGCGCGTTCGGCCCCCAGCAACACGATGCCCACGTCAGGCACCGCCGGCAGCGAAGCCACGTCCGCATAGCAAGCCAGCTCGCCGATGCGATCGACCTTCGGATTCACCGGATAGATTTCACCCGAGAAGCCATGCTTCACGAGGTACGAGATGGGCCGGCCAGCGGTCTTGGTGGCGTCGCCCGACGCACCGATGACGGCGACGCTGCGTGGCTTGAGGAGTCGGGAGATGGGGTTCATGGCAGTCATTCCTTGGCGGCCGGGGTGGAGGTCTTGGCCAGGAAAGCCATCATCGACTCGCGATGCTCGGTGCTGGTGTAGCAAATGCCTTGTGCCTGGCTGCCTTGGGCAAATACCTGATGAGCCGACAACTCGAAGCTCTGGTTGAGGATGGTCTTGCCCAGGGCCAGCGCCGTGGCGGAGCCCTTGCTCATTTCGGCAGCCCAGCGCTGCGCCTCTGCAATCAGACTGTTCGCATCGACCTTGCGATCGGCGATGCCAAGGCGAAGCGCCTCTTCGACTTCGACCTTGCGGCCGCTGAAGATCAACTCCTTCGTCTTGGCCAGGCCCACGCGGCGGGGCAGAAAGTACATGCCGCCGCCATCGGGAATGATGCCGCGGTGGATATAGGACCAGGTGAAGCTCGCCGCATCCGAGGCAACGATGAAGTCGCAGGCGAGCGCCGTATCGGCGCCCAGGCCCGACGCGGCGCCATTGACGGCGGCGATGGTCGGCTTGGGCATGGTGTGCAGCAGCGACTGCGTGTGGTGCACGCGTTGCTGGCGGCTCCAGCCGTTGAAGCCGACCTCGCCCGCAGGCGCTTGCATCCGGCTCTCCATGCCGGCAATGTCGCCACCGGCGCAGAAGCCCTTGCCCCTGCCCGTCAGCACCAGGGCGCGAATCGCCTTGTCGCTGGCCACGTGTTCCAGGGCGGCAATGAATTCGGTGCGCATGGCATCGCTCATGGCATTGCGCTTTTCCGGGCGGTTCAACCACAGCGTGGCGACGCCGTCGTCGATGTCGAGTTCGATCAGTTTTTCAGTCATGTTGTCGCCTTCGGGCGTCAGTCAGTGGTGATGTGGTTCTCTTTGACGACCTTGCGCCACCGGGCTTCCTCACCCTTGGCATAGCGGTCGAACGCTTCCGGCAAACCTGCATCGATCACGAGGCCTTCGCCTTCCACGCGCTTGCGGAAGGCCTCGGTCTGGACGGCCTTCTTTGCGGCAGCGTTCAGCTTCATGATCACGTCGCGTGGCGTTCCGGCCGG
Source organism: Variovorax paradoxus (assembly GCF_018614875.1). Taxonomy (GTDB): domain Bacteria; phylum Pseudomonadota; class Gammaproteobacteria; order Burkholderiales; family Burkholderiaceae_C; genus Variovorax; species Variovorax paradoxus_I. The sequence goes on from NZ_JAGGNW010000011.1 coordinate 642,553, forward strand.
CGCGTAGAGGCCATACCAGCTGTCCGCCACATAGCCGGGCACGCCGCTCTCCGCGATGGTCGGCACCTTGGCAAGCGAGGGCGCCGTGGAGCGCGTCGCGGTGGTCACAGCCAGTGCCCGCAGCTTGCCGCTTTCGATGAACGTGCCAACTGCGGCTGCCGTGGCAAACATGAGATCGACCTGCCCGCCCAGCAAATCCGTGATGGCCGGGCCGGCGCCGCGGTAGGGGATGTGCGTCATGTCGGTCTTGGTGAGGTTCTTGAACAGTTCGCCGGCGAGGTGAGCCGAGGTGCCGGCACCCTGCGATGCGAACGAGAGCTTTCCGGGATGGGCCTTGGCAGCGGCGATGACGTCGCTCACGGACTTGTAAGGACTTTCAGCCCGAACGACGAGCACGTTCGGCGAAATGCCCACCAGCATGACGGGCGCAAACGCCTTCTCGTAGTTGTAAGGGAGCTTTGGCACGAGGCTCGGATTCACCACGTGCGCGACGGTCGCCATGACAAGCGTGTAGCCGTCGGGCTGGCTCTTCGCGACTGCATCGGTTCCGATGATGGTGCCCGCACCGGGCTTGTTGTCGATGATCACCGGCTGACCCAGTTCCTGGCCCATGGTGATGCCCATGGTGCGCGCGACGAGATCCGTGCCGCCGCCCGGCGCGAACGGCACGACGATCTTGACAGGCTTGTCCGGAAATGCCGCGAAAGCGGGGAAGGCCATCAGACTTGCCACAACAGTGGCGCAAGAGAAAAAGACGGCACGCTTGGCACGAGCCAAGGTCAGCGTGATCTGCATGGATTTGTCTCCGGTTTGACAAGGGAAGTACGAGAAGCCCCATCGACGGCCGCGTTGACCGCGTGTCTCATCGAATGGGTCGAGCTTAGGTTCGCCAAGCGGTTCGCACACCCCCCAATTTCCAATAGATGGAAATTGGTGATACGCTGGATGGCTTCTCTCTTCTCGTTTTCAACGCCACCCTCCACTCGCGGACCATGTCAGACACGCCCCCTGAAAAAGCGCGCCGGCAACACCACGAAGATCCGATGCTCAACCGATCGCTCGTGCGCGGTGTCGAAGTGCTCAGAGCGTTCAGGCCAGGAGCCGATCTGCTTGGCAACGGCGAGATCGCGGAACGTACGGGACTGTCTCGCGCCACCGTGAGCCGCCTGACCCAGACGCTGGTGGAAACCGGCCTTCTCGAGCACGATCGCGCCCATCGGGCCTACCGTCTTGCAGCACATGTCTTGAGCCTGGCCCATGCGATGCGCGCGGGCTCGCCGGTGCTCAATACCGTCGCGCCCCTGATGCGCGCGCTGGCCGAAAAGATGCGCATCAACGTCGGCCTGGCGGTGCCGGATCGCGACGAGATGGTCTATCTCGAATCCGTTCGCTACAACCGCCGGGTCGCGCTGCGCCATGTGGTTGCAGGTCAACGGGTGCCGATGGAACTCACGTCGTTGGGCCGCGCTTATCTGGCGGTCGCTCCGGACTCCACGAAGCGAGCGCTGCTGGCGCAGTTCCGAAGCAGGCGCTCCACCGGCTGGGGTCGGTTGCGAGACGAAATCCAGGCAGCGAAATTGAGCGTCGAGCAGCGCGGCTACTGCAGTGCAGCATGGCAACCGGAAGTGATCGCCCTCTCGGCGCCGATCGTTCTGGCGGATCGCCCGATCTATGTGCTCAACGTCAGCGTCGCTACTGCAGCCAGCATGGCCGCCATCGAGCGGGAACTCAGCGGCCCGCTGCTGGCCCTCCGGGAAAAGGCGAAGGCCGCGCTCCTGGCATCCGGCTGAGCAGGCCTGGGGCTAGAAGTCGATCCGGATGTCGGCTTCCTTGACCGCCTTGCCGATCTTGGTCAAATCCTCGCGAATCAGCCTGCGAAACTGCTCCGGATTCGACTTCGTCGGAATGAACGAAAGCTCCGCGAACCTGGCCTTGAGCGCAGGTGCATCGACTGCCTTGGAGATTTCCGCGTTGAGCCGTTGCGTCACCGCCGCGGGCATGTTCGCGGGACCCCACACCCCATACCAGGAAAGCAACTCGAAGCCGGGAATGCCGCTCTCCGCCACGGTCGGCACATCCGGCATGGATCTGAAGACCCACGGCGTATGCGCGATGGCAGGATCTGCTGTAGCGCCTCGCACAACCGCAGCCTGCATTGTGAAAGCCCCCCATTGCAGCACCGGCGAGAGCGGCGCGCGGCCTAGACTTTCGGACGCACCCCGGCGCATTGCCAAGCACCCATGGCCACGCCTTTATGGATGGCAATGAGCAACCCTGACACCGTTTTCCAAAGGACTAACTCCGTGAACTCCTCCATCATCGAGCACCTCAGGAGCGCCGGCCGTCTGGACCGCGTGTTCGTCGACGGCGAATGGGTTGCGCCCCGGGGACTAGGTCGAGCCTCTGTCATCGACCCGTCAACCGAGGAACCCGTTGCCGAGATCGCGCTGGGAACTGCGCAAGACGTCGATGCGGCGGTGGCCGCGGCGCGGCGCGCCTACTCCGCCTGGTCCGTGAGTTCCGCCCAGAGCCGGGCCTTGTTTCTCGATCGCGTCCACGCCCTGATCCTCGAGCGCGCAGAACTGTTCGCTCAGGCGATCTCGCTGGAGATGGGCGCTGCCATCGGCTTTGCTCGCAGCACGCAGGTGCCGTCTGCGGCACAGCACATCCGCGTGGCAAGCGACAACCTCGTGAGCTATGCGTTTCTCACCCATCGCGGGGACATGGCCATCATGCGCGAGGCCATCGGCGTGTGCGGCCTGATCACACCGTGGAACTGGCCGCTCTACCAGATCACCGCCAAGGTCGGCCCCGCCCTGGCAGCGGGATGTACGGTGGTTTTGAAGCCCAGCGAACTGTCGCCGCTGAGCGCCTTGCTCTTTGCAGAGGTGGTGCACGATGCCGGCATCCCGCCGGGTGTGTTCAACCTTGTGAACGGTGAAGGACCGGAGGTCGGCGCCGCATTGGCCGCGCATCCCGACGTGGACATGATCTCGATCACCGGTTCGACGAGGGCCGGCGTCCTGGTGGCCCAGGCGGCGGCCCCGACAGTGAAGCGCGTGGCCCAGGAACTCGGCGGCAAATCGCCCAACCTCATCTTGCCGGATGCGGACCTGGCGCGTGCCGTACCGGCAGGCGTGGCGGCTGCCTTCCGCAACGTGGGCCAATCCTGCAGCGCGCCGACTCGCATGATCGTGCCCCGCGAGCGCCTCGAGGAGGTGGAACGGATCGCGCTCGAAGCGGCAGCCAGCATCGTCGTGGGCGATCCGCGCTCCGAGCAGACCACGCACGGTCCGGTGGCGAATCGCGCCCAGTTCAATCGGGTGCAGGAAATGATCGGCGTCGGAATCGCCGAAGGCGCGCGGCTCATTTGCGGTGGCCTCGGACGGCCAGAGGCTTCAAGACGCGGCTTTTACTGCCGTCCGACCATCTTCACCGCAGTGCATCCTCGAATGCAGATCGCGCAGGAGGAGATCTTCGGGCCGGTGCTCGCGATCATTCCCTATGACAGCGTGGACGAGGCGGTGGAAATCGCCAACGACACCGTCTACGGCCTGGGCGCCCATGTGCAGGGGCGGGACCTCGGCGCGGCGCGCGCCGTTGCGGCGCGCATCCGCTCCGGTCAGGTGCACATCAACTATCCGGCCTGGAACCCCCATGCCCCGTTCGGTGGCTACAAGCGGTCAGGAAACGGCCGCGAATACGGAATAGAAGGTCTTGAGGAGTATCTGGAAACCAAAGCCATTCTTGGCTTCCAGGATGCCTCGACGGCGCCGGCGTGAAGTACCACCGCCGCTCAAGTTTTCAGTGAAATCATCGCGCAACGCGAGAGGAGCAATCATGACCGTGGCCGTAGTGCTGCATCGCGCCGACGGCGCACCCGTTTCCACCACTTTCCGCAGGGCGGCGTTCGGCAAGGACGACCCCTTCGCGCGCCATCGCGAAATCGCCTGGGAAGGGCCGGACGCAATGGCCGCAGGCCGTATCAGCTTCATCGGCGAGCTCGAAGTCGCGGGCTATCCGCACATCGAGACCCTGGTCGTGGTCGAGGGCGAACTCACGCTGACAGTGCCCGGCGCGGCCCCGCTGGTGGTCGGTTCCCAGGCCGGTGCCGTCATCGGGTGCGGCACGGCGCTTCGCATCGAGGCCCGCTCCCGCGTGCGCTTCGTGTTCTGCACGGCCGCTTGCGAGCGACCGACGAAGCGCGGCCTTTTCGCGCTGCATGCCGACGCCGACTTCAAGCCCTCCAGCACGCTGCCGGCCGACGTGCTGCTCGGCCCCTCGCCCGAATGCCGCAGCGACAACGTCTTCATCGACGATGGCGCGCAGTACAGCGCGGGCACGTGGGACTCGACGCCCTACCACCGCGTGGTGCGTCCGCACCGCGTGAACGAGTTCATGCATCTCGTGGCCGGCAGCGTACGCTTCGCAGCTCCCGATGGCAGCGTGCTGTCGGTGGACACCGGAGATGCGCTGTTCGTGCCCCAGGGCGCACCGATCGGATGGGAAAGCAGCGATCGCGTCGCGAAGTTCTACGTGGTTCAAAGCGTGCCGGCTTGAATCGACGCGCGAGATTCATCATGTCCCCTCCGCTTTACCCTATCAACACCTCGCCCACGCCGCCGGCCTCCGCTGACGTCGTCGTGATCGGCGGCGGCATCATCGGCGTCTTCACCGCCTACTACCTGGCCAAGCGCGGTATGTCGGTCGCCCTGGTCGAAAAGGGAAGGATCGGCGCCGAGCAGTCGAGCCGCAACTGGGGCTGGTGCCGGCAGCAGAACCGGGACGCTCGCGAACTGCCGATGGCGAGCAAGAGCCTTGATCTCTGGGAACGGTTTGCCGCCGAAAGCGGGGAGGACACTGGCTTTCATCGCTGCGGGTTGTTGTATCTCAGCAATGACGAGGCCGAGTTGTCCCGCTGGACCAGTTGGCGCGATTTTGCGAAGACCGCCGGCGTGACGACCCACATGCTGAACAGCCGGCAGGCGGCTCAGCGCGGGCAGGCGACCGGCCGCGCCTGGAAAGGCGGCGTCTTCTCGCCCAGCGATGGCACTGCCGATCCTGCCAAGGCTGCGCCCGCGGTGGCAGCTGCGCTCATCAAGCTTGGCGGCAGCGTCCACCAGAATTGTGCAGCCCGCGGCATCGAGACGGAAGGCGGACGGGTCAGCGGCGTCATCACCGAAGCCGGAGTCATCAAGACCAGGACGGCCGTGCTTGCCGGCGGGGCCTGGGCCTCCTCGTTCTGCCGCCAGCTCGGCATCCGTTTTCCCCAGGCTTCGATCCGGCAATCCATTCTGAGCGTGTCGCCTGTGGCGCATCGCTTGCCGGATGCCGTGGTGTTTACCGGTGGCGTGTCCGCCACGCGCCGCAGCGATGGACGCTACGCGCTGGCCATCAGCGGCCGCGCCCGCGTGGACGTGACGCCGCAGTTCATGCGCTTCGCCCCGCAATTCGTGCCCATGTTCGCCAAGCGCTGGCGCAACCTTCTTCCGGGGGGCCTGGAAGGCATTCGCGGCGGCCACGAAACACTGGCGCGGTGGCGGCTCGATGCGCCGACGCCCATGGAGCGGGTGCGCATCCTCGATCCGAAGCCCTGTTTGTCCACGGTCAGGGAGACCCACCGCCGCGCCGTCGAACTGCTGCCCCAGCTGCGCGACGCCAAGATCACGCACGCCTGGGCCGGCTTCGTCGACAGCACGCCGGACGGGGTGCCCGGCATCGGCGAAGTGCCGTCCCTACCGGGCTTCATCCTGGCTGCGGGCTTTTCCGGACACGGCTTTGGCATCGGCCCTGGCGCCGGTCACCTCATCGCGGACCTTGCCAGCGGTGCCGAACCGATCGTTGATCCCGCTCCGTACCGGCCCGAGCGGTTCAGCGGCTCGGCATGGGGCAAGGTCGCTGATTTCTAGGCCGCGCTTTTGCGACTGGCAAGGTCCTTCAAGCAGCATCACGCGCCGCATCGTCGCACTCTCGCAAGTGGCGGCCGATGCGGGTGCCGAGCTGATCGTTTTCACGTGCTCGTCGACCTCGCCGGCCATCGATACTGCGCGCCAGACGGTGAGTGTGCCGATCCTCAAGATCGATGATCCCCTCTACGCCCGCGTGGCAAGCGCGCCGGGCCGCGTCGGTCTGATATGCACGGTGTCGTCGACGGTCGCACCGAGCCGGGCACTGCTGGCTGCGCATGCGCAGAGCGCCGGCCGGAATATCCCGGCGGAGAGCACCCTGTGCGCGGCGGCATTCGACGCCCTGGCCAGTGGCCGGCGTGACCTGCACGATCGCCTCGTGTGCGAGGCTGCGGCAGAGTTGGCGCCGCGCGTCGATCGCATCGTCCTGGCGCAAGCCTCGTTGGCGCACCTGGGCGAACCGCTGGCCGATCAACTGGGGCTGCCGGTGTTCGCGAGTCCGGAACTGCTGGTGCAGGAGGTGATCGCCCGGGTGCGGGATTCGACCTGATACTTGGGCATCGGGCCATTCGTGCCAACGGCACGTCGCCTTGAAGACAGCGAACGGCTGATCTACGGGTTTCCCCCGACCCACCCGCGTTGTGGCTGTCAGCCTACAAACCACCATCTGGACCCTGTTGTGCAACGGCGCGACGCAGCGAGAGATCGCACGCGTCTCGCTCGAGGCATGCGACTCGGCGCCGACTTTTGGCCGGGGTCCAGTTGACCAATACGAGCGGCATTCAGCGACGAGGTTTGTAGCTGTTTTCGCGCTGGTTTCTCAATGCCAGGACAAAGACGGTGTCGATGTCCGGAAGGTAACGATAGAGTGCGGTATAGGCGCGCGCACCGCGGCCCATGAGCAACTCACGCTTCCCGCCCTTTACCGGCCTGCCAATGGATGGGCTGTGAGCCAAGATGTCGATAGCTTGAACGATCTCATCCAGCCTGGAGGCAACGTCGGCAACATCGAACTTCTCCATATGCTCGATGAAACGGCCGAAGTCCTCGAGCACCTCCGGGGCAAGCTCGATGCGAGTCATGCGCCGCGTGAGTTTCCGAGCTTCCTCGCGACCGGTCTCTTGGCAGCGCCCCCCCGGGCACGAGCGACAAGGTACTCCTTGGCCTCACTCCAAGGAACCGTCTTGCCGGTGGCCAAGGCCTTGCCCCAGCGTTCGTCCGCGATGCGGTGAACCTCTGCCTCCATCTCCGCAAGTTCGACGGTGTCGGCAATGGCATCGACGATGAAGGCATGCGCTGTCTTACCAGCGCGGTCTGCCGCCGCAGCAAGCCGTTGCTTCAGGCTGTCTTCAATCCGAATGGTCGTTGTCGACATGGATGCTCCTTTGGGAAAAGCAATGTAGCACAGTTGTGCTACATCCTCTGGACTTCGGGACTTCATCAGGGACTTCAATTCAATTGTCTTTCCTCAGGCGGCGCTAAGCCGTGCTACGCCCGACCGGAGACCTTCTCGTGCGGCCGCTTTCAACTCGATTGTTGGAGAACCCGCCTTGGTAGCCAGCACGTCCAGTCGGCAGGTAAATCGCCATAACCACCTACTTCAGGCTCTCGCTTGCAAGCGACCTCGCGCTGCCTCACGCAACGCCAAGGTGTGCACAACTTTACTCTCTATTGTATAATTTGCACAATTTGCACAATTTGCACAATTTGCACAATTTGCACAATTTGCCTACTTTGCCTACTTTGCCTAAAGAGAGAACTATCATGAGCACCTTGAAGCAAGCGCATCCAGCCAAAGCCGCCTTGGCGAAGGCGATTGAGAGCAAGGTCGAGCGCATGGACATGGCCGGCCTCCTACGGCTCGCCGTCACATTAAACATTCCGGTACCGGCATCTGCCAAGGCCGTTCGCGGACGCGAGCAAAAGCCCGTGATGCGGCCGTCCAGGCCGACAGACAAGGTACTACAAGGTCACGGCATCGGTCCCGTTGTCTCGGCCGCGGAAGGTGGCCGGCTGCTCGATGCGATCACGGTCGATGATGAGGCCAGGGATTGGGTCGAGAGCGATCTCGTTGGCGCCGGTGAGTTGGCCAACCAACTCAACATCTCGCGCGGGACACTCGATAACTGGCGAAAGGCAAACAAGATAATCGCCTTACGCAAGGGCCTTCGCAACTTCCTCTACCCGCTTCGGCAGTTCGATCGGCGCAAACCCGTCGAGGGTCTCGATCTCATCGCCCCATTGTTCACGTCGCCCGAAGAGACGTGGGAATGGCTGGTTGCCCCTAATCGCATGACCGGCGGCAAGCCCCCGATTGACAAGCTCCGCGAGGGCAATGTCTCGCTGGTTAGGAGCGCGGCGGAAGGCGCGTTGGACTACGCGTGAAGCTCGTCACCCCCAAGCTACGGGAGCGCGTCGTCGAGGCCCGTATGGCCGACTGGCCACGCATCTTGCCGAGCCGGTCGTCGGTCAGAAAGCCCTCGCTGCGCGCGCGTTGGGCAACAGCGGGCAAGTTGAACTGGCTGTCTGACGCTCGTCTATCCTGCCCTCATAGCCGCCTCGACACCTCACAGGCCAAGGACGTTCGGCATGCCGAACGTCACACCCGCCCTCAACACCGCACCACCCTCAGGCGTTCGGCGTGCCGAACGTCGTGCCCCCGCCACTGATCAGCAGCCAGGGCACCTCGCCCTCAGTCGCGCAGCGTGAACACCACCGACAGGTAAGTGACGGGCTGCGTGCCGGTGGCCTCGATGCCGTGCAGCGCCGTCGCATCGAACAGCAGCGAGTCCCCCGCACCCAGATCGACCACCTTGCTGCCATAGCGGTAGCGCACCTGGCCACTGAGAAGGTATACGAACTTCACGCCGGGGTGCTGGAAGGTCACGTACCGTTCAGCCTCGGGCTGCAGCGTGACCAGGTACGGCTCCACGAACAGATTGCCAGAGAGCTGATGACCCAGAAGCTCATACCGGTAGCCGGCCACCGCACCGATGCGGTCGACCTGGAGGCCCTGACCAGCGCGCACGTGGCAGAAGTCCGTGCGGCTGGGCTGGTCACTGAAGAAGCGCGAGATCGGCACGCCCAGGCCGCCTGCAATGCGGTCCAAGGTCTCCACCGAGGGCGAGACCAGCCCGCGCTCGATGCGCGAGAGCATGGAGCTGGAGATGCCCGAGGTCGATGCCAGCTTGGCCGCTGAGGTGCCGGCGGCCAGGCGAAGCGCACGCACCTGCAGCCCGATGCGCGCAGCAGGAAGGCTGCGAGGCCGAGGGACCTCAACCGGCGCCGTGCGAGCGCGCAGGATCGACGCCGGCAGCCGCAGTGGCCGGGCAGTGGGCAGCGGCGAGGCAAGTTGCTGGCGGTTCATGCTCCAGATTATGTGTCGTTTAAGACGTTTCCTCCATAAGCACATTCAGAGAGCCTGTGAGTCATGGCAGCAGGCAACCGCATCAAGCAGCACTCCGGCAGCGCGCCGCGCGCGCTGCCCAATGCCGTCACCCTGGCACTCGGTGTGAACCTGCGTCACCTGCGCGAGCAAGCCGGCCTCACACAGCTACAACTGGCCTTCGATGCGGAGGTGGAGCGCTCGCGTATCTCCAAGATTGAGCGCGGGCACATCAACCCCTCGCTGCTGACTTTGGCCACGCTGTGCCACTGTCTTAAGGTCACGCTGCCCCAACTGTTCGAGGGCATAAATGAGACGCTGCCGCCTTCGTGGATGGGCGGTACGCTGCGGCGTTCCAACCAGGCGGTCCTGGGCGAGCCGCCCAGCAAGACGCGGCGGCAGTAGTCCACGGAGAAGGACGCGTCTCAGCGCCCTCGGCCCTCGTGTTCGGTCAGATCATCGTCCTCCTCCGCAGCCTCCTGCTCGACCTCGCACGCCAAGGCATCCAGCAGCGCACTGGCAGCGTCCGGCGCATCTCTTTGACCCACGGGCATGCCTGGCACCATTGACCCGCCCCTGAGCCGCCTTGTGGCCCCCGGGTGCGTCAGCGCATGCACCTGCTGCAACTTCCGGATCGCCACCTGCGTGTAGATCTGCGTGGTACTGAGCCCGCGTGTCCGAGCATCGCCTGGATGAAGCGCAGGTCGGCACCGCCTTCAAGCATCAGCGTGGCCATCGTGTGGCGCCACAGGTGGCAGCCGCCGCGCTTGCCGAGCTCGGCCGCGTCCACCTGCGGCATTCCCAACCGCAGTCGCCGCGCTGCTGACGGTCGACTTGATGTCGATGCCGGTCTTGGACTTGAACCAGTCGTTCATGCCCGAGGCAAGCGTCGCCACTTGGCCTGCGATGGTGCCGGCCGCCTTGCTGGTGTCGTCCCACCATGCCGATGCCTTGGTCGTGATGCTGCCCCATGCAGCCTTCGCATCTCCCGCCAGCGAGTCCCACGCGCCGCCGATCGCCGCGGTTGATCGCGTGTCGGCAGACGCGGGCCATGCGTTCGCAATCGCAAGCATCATGGGCGAGCTTCCGCAATGATCGAAGAGGCATTCGACGCTTTTGCGCGGTCCGTCGCGGCTCACGTGGCATGCGAGATCAGCCCCTGCCCCGTGTACCTAGCACCGGATCGATTCGTGACGATCAAGCTCCACGCCGCAGTCAGCGGCTACAGCGAAGCCGCCATCAGGTCGAAGATCAAAGAGGGCGTATGGATCGAAGGGCGCGAGTATTTGCGCGCGCCCGACGGCCATGTTTTCATCGATCGCGAAGGCGTGCAGCGCTGGCTCGTCAGAGGATCGTGATGAGCCCGACAGTTGACGTTGAAGGCGCGGCCGAACTGATGAAGGTTCACCCAAAGACAGTGCTTGACCTTATCGGCGCCGGGGCGCTGCCGGCCGGACGCGTCGGCCGCGCCTACGTGCTGTTATCCAGAGATGTACTCGCCTACGTCGAGCAGGTCGTCGTCCGAGACACCGCCGAGAGGATGGCGATATCTGGGCGACGGATGCGGAAGACATCATCGTTGCTCGGCGCCGTTCGTTCTCGGAAATGAGAAAGTCAGGCCGATCGCCGGGGCACAACATGGGAAACTGACACCATGAACGACACTTTGACGATTGCGATATCGATAGTCGGAGCGCTCACCGGCCTGGTTTCCGCGATAGCGGCGGCCCTTTCCGCCCGCTCGGCGGCGGCGACTAATCGTGCATCTTTTGAAGAGAACCGGCGGCGTGAGATCGAGCGGGTATCCCTCCTGTCGGCAGATTGTCAGATAGATGCCGATCGAATTCGCACCCTGGTTGCGGAATGCCGGCTGGCCTACAAGGCGGCCGAAATCTTCAGCGGAAGCACTGAGCATTCGGGCATCGCGCTTGCGATCGCAGCGGTAGAGAAGAAGGGCACGAAAGCGCAGACCCTGGCCGACGAAGCGAAAGAGCTAACCGGTCCGACTGGCAAGCTCGCGCCTGCAAAGATGGATGATGCGATCGAACATCGAGTTCGATTGGCTGCCACTCGCAGCGAGATTCAGGCGATCCGGGAGGACCTGAACGGCGAACTGCAGACAATCCGAGAGGAAAACGCTGAGCATCGGCGCTTGAGACTGGAAAACCTGTATCGCCCCTCAGCGTCTGCATGATGCTGCGGAACCGCTACCGGTAGATCATTGTTCCCCAGTTCGTTCCCCCAAACGAACAAAGCAAAAAGCCGGTTAGCGTTTGCTAACCGGCTTTTCCTTACTGTCATTGGTCGGTGTGAAAGGATTCGAACCTTCGACCCCTTGCACCCCATGCAAGTGCGCTACCAGGCTGCGCCACACACCGAAGCTCTCAATTATAGCGGGCTGAAATCACCGTCCGATGGTCAGCAGCTCACGAATTTCAAAAAGCTCGCGCCGCAAGTGCAGCAACTGCGACGGATCGACCGTGCGCGCCGCTTGCGGCTCGGGGTTGTTGGTGATGTTGTCGTCGTCCTGATGCAGGGCCGCGTCGAACTCTTCCTGGTCGATCTCGACGGCCTCCATGCCCTCGAGCGGCACCACGCCGGCCTTGCGCCGGTCGCGCTCGCCCTGCACGAGTTCCTGCAGCTTGTTGCGCGCGCCGCTGATGGTGAAGCCCTGGTCGTAGAGCAGATCGCGGATGCGGCGAATCATGAGCACCTCGTGGTGCTGGTAGTAGCGCCGGTTGCCGCGCCGCTTCATGGGGCGCAGTTGCGTGAACTCCTGCTCCCAATAGCGCAGCACGTGCGGCTTGACGCCACAGAGCTCGCCCACCTCACCGATGGTGAAGTAGCGTTTGACGGGAATTGGCGGGAGCGTTTTCTCCATTGAAATCAAGACCGTGCGCAGGAAACCTTAGAGATTACTCTACCCACGCGCAGGGCACCAAGCACTTATTCGGCGCCCAGGCTCCACTCGACCTCGGAAGTGCCGTTCTGCTCGATGCTTCCGTGGATCTGCTCCTTCAGCTTGGCGCTCGCGTGGAAGGTGGCGACGCGGCGCTCGCCGATGGGAATGGCCTCGCCGGTGCGCGGGTTGCGGCCCGGCCGCGGGGCCTTCACGCGGATCTGGAAGTTGCCGAAGCCGGAGATCTTGACGTCGGTGCCCTCGATCAGGCTGTTGGCAACGAGGTCGAAGAAAGCCTCGACCATGTCCTTGGATTCGCGCTTGTTGAGGCCGATCTGCTCGAACAGCAAATCGGCCAGGTGCGCCTTGGTGAGTGCGGGCGTTTCAAGGGCTTCGAGCGTGAATTCCGCAGCGTTCATTCTCATCAACCCCTCAGGCGTGCGCCAAGTCTGGCGCTCAATTGTTCGACGATGGCGCGCACGGCCGGTTCCACTTGCTCGTCGGTGAGCGTGGCGCTGTCGTCCTGGAAGCTGAGGCGAACCGCCATGCTTTTTTCCCCTTGCGCGAGGCCGCCCGATGCCGGCGCCGCACCGTCGCGCGCAGGTTGCGGACGATAGATGTCGAACAGCGTGGCGTCGCGCAGCAGCCCTTGCGCCGCTGCCACCGAATGAATGGCCTGCATCAACGCATTGTGCGTGACGGCTTCGGCCACCACCACCGCAATGTCGCGCTCCACCGCCTGGTGCCTGGGCACCGGCTGGGCCACAGGCACGGGCCGCGCGGTGACGGCGTCGAGGTCGAGCTCGAACAGCACCGGCGCCAGGGCGAAGTCCCACTTCTGGCGCCAGCGCGGATGCAGTTCGCCGATGAAGCCGATGGCCTTGCCGTCGATCAGCACGCGCGCGGAGCGGCCGGGGTGCAGGGCCGGATGCTCGGCCGGCTCGAAGCTCGGCACCCCCGGTGCGAGCAGCGCTTCGACGTCGCCCTTGGCATCGTAGAAATCGACGCGGTGCGCCTTGCCGTCCCAGCGTGCCTCTTCCGCATCGCCCCAGGCAAGGCCGGCCACGCGCATGGGCTGGTCAACGCCGCGCACGGTGCTGTCGGTGGTGGTCACGCTGTCGTCGCGCATGAACACACGGCCCACCTCGAACAGGCGCACGCGGGGCGCCTTGCGGTCGAGGTTGAACTTGAGCACCTGCAGCAGCGAGCCGAGCAAGGACGAACGCATCACGCTCATCTGGCTGGCAATGGGGTTGAGGAGCTTCACCGGATGGGCGTTGCCGGCCAGGTCTTGCTCCCAGTGCGCCTCGACGAAGCTGAAGTTGATGGTTTCCTGGTAGCCGAGCGCCGCCAGGCTGCGGCGCACCGCAAAGCGGCTGCGCTGGGCCTCGGGCCGCACGCGCGCCGTGATGGGTGCCAGCGGCGCGGTGGTCGGCAGGTTGTTGAAGCCGATCAGGCGCGCGACCTCTTCGATCAGGTCTTCCTCGATCAGCAGATCGAAGCGATGCGGCGGCGGCGTGACGGTCAGGGTGCCTTCGCCTTCGCGCAGCGTAAAGCCGAGGCGGCGCAGTGCATCGGCGCATTGCACCTGCGTCAGCGGCATGCCGATGACGCGCGCGGCACGCGCCACGCGCAGCGTGACGGACATGGCCTCGGGCACGTTCAGGATCTTGTCATCGATGGCGCCGGCCTGGCCACCGCAGACTTCGACAATCAGCTGCGTGATGCGCTCGATGATTTCCACCGTGCGGCTCGGGTCGACGCCGCGCTCGTAGCGATGCCCGGCATCGGTCGTGAAGTTGAAGCGGCGCGAGCGGCCCTGAACGGCTTCGGGCCACCAGAACGCAGCCTCGACGTAGATGTTTCGCGTGTCGTCGGACACCGAGGTGGCGTCGCCGCCCATGATGCCGGCGAGCGATTCGACGGCCTGGTCGTCGGCAATCACGCCAACCTTGCCGTCGACGCCGATGGTGTTGCCGTTGAGCAGCTTGAGCTGCTCGCCCGCCTTGCCCCAGCGCACCGTGAGGCCGCCGTGGATCTTGTCGAGGTCGAAGATGTGGCTGGGCTGACCGTACTCGAACATCACGTAGTTCGAGATGTCGACCAGCGGCGTCACGCTGCGCTGGCCGCAGCGCGCGAGGCGCTCGACCATCCAGGCCGGCGTGGCCACCTTGGTGTTCACGCCACGCACGATGCGGCCCGAGAAACGGCCGCAGAGTTCGGGCGCCTCCACCTTGACCGGCAGCACGTCGGCAAAAGACGTGGCCACGGGCGCGATGGCCGGGGTCTTGAGCGGCGCACCGGTGAGCGCGGCGAGTTCGCGCGCCACGCCGTAGACGCTGAGGCCATGCGCAAGGTTGGGCGTGAGCTTGAGCGTGAGCAGCGCGTCGTCGAGCTTGAGCACGTCGCGCACGTCGGCGCCAAGGGGTGCGTCGGCATCGAGCTCGAGCAAACCGCCGTGGTCTTCGCTCAGGTGCAGCTCGCGGGCCGAGCACAGCATGCCCTGGCTTTCCACGCCGCGCAGCTTGCCGAGCTTGATGAGAAAGGGCTTGCCGTCTTCGCCCGGCGGCAGTTCGGCGCCGACCAGTGCGCAGGGCACCTTGATGCCGACGCGCGCATTGGGCGCGCCGCACACGATGCTGAGCAAGGCGCCCTGCCCCGCGTCGACCTGGCACACGCGCAGGCGATCGGCATTGGGGTGCTGCACGGCTTCCTTGATTTCGCCGACCACGATGCGGGTAAAGGGCGGCGCCACGGGGCGGCGCTCTTCGACCTCGAAGCCGCCCATGGTGAGCGTTTCGGCCAGTTCGGCGCTGCCGAGGGGCGGATTGCAGAACTCGCGCAGCCAGGATTCCGGGAATTGCATCTCTTCGATCTCGTATTCGGTATTTCTATGGATGGGTGCTTACTGGAATTGCGAGAGAAAGCGCAAGTCGCCGTCGAAGAACAGCCGCAAGTCGTTCACGCCGTAGCGCAGCATGGTGAGCCGGTCGGGGCCCATGCCAAAGGCAAAGCCGATGTAGCGCTCGGGGTCGAGCCCCATGTTGCGCACCACGTTCGGATGCACCTGGCCCGAACCCGCAACTTCGAGCCAGCGGCCGGCCAGCGGGCCGCTCGCAAACTGGATGTCGATCTCGGCACTGGGTTCGGTGAAGGGGAAGAAGCTCGGACGGAAGCGCAGCACGAGGTCGTCGCGCTCGAAGAAGGTGCGGCAGAAGTCGGTGAAGACGACCTTCAGGTCCTTGAAGCTCACGTTCTCGCCGAGCCACAGGCCTTCGCACTGGTGGAACATGGGCGAGTGCGTGGCGTCGCTGTCGACGCGGTAGGTGCGGCCCGGCGCGATCACGCGGATCTCGGGCGCCTTCACGCTGCCGGTGGTGTCGGCGGCCGCGGCTGCAAACTCGGCCGCGTACTTCTTGATGTGCTGATGCGCATAGCGCACCTGCATCGGGCTGGTGTGCGGACGCAGGTTGTAGGGAATGCCGTCGTCGCCGTTCAGGTCGACGTAGAAGGTGTCCTGCATCGAACGCGCGGGATGGTTCGGCGGGTTGTTGAGCGAGGTGAAGCTGTGCCAGTCGCTCTCGATCTCGGGGCCGTCGGCCACGTCGAAGCCCATGCTCGAGAAGATTTCCTCGATGCGCTCCAGGGTTCGGCTCACGGGATGCAGTCCGCCCGGAATGCGGCGGCGGCCGGGCAGGCTGACGTCGAGCGCCTCGGCACGCAGCTGCAGCGAAAGCTCTTCGTCGGCCAGCTGCTGACGGCGTTCGGTCAGCGAGGACTCGATGGCCTGCTTGGCGACGTTGATCGCGGCGCCGCGGGACTTCTTCTCTTCGACAGTCAGCGCGGCCATGCCCTTCATCAGCTCGGTGATGCGGCCCGACTTGCCGAGGAACTGGGCCTTGGCGTTTTCGAGTTCGGCGGGCGTTTTCGCTTCGGCGAAGGCGGCGCGGGCGGTGTCGACCAGGGAGTCCAACTCGTTCATAGCAACAAAAGATTAGGCAGGGAATAAAAAAAGAGCTGGAGCCTTTTCAAGCGCCAGCCCTTGTGCCGTGGGCGCAGGAAGCTGCCCGAAGGCAGCACCCCTGCTGTGCAGAATCAAGCAGCCAGCTTGGCCTTGACCTGCTCCACGATGCCGGCAAAAGCGGCCTTGTCGTGCACTGCAATGTCCGCAAGCATCTTGCGGTCGATCTCGATTCCGGCCTTGCGGATGCCGTTGGCGAACTGGCTGTAGGTCAGGCCCAGTTCACGCGAGGCGGCGTTGATACGCGCGATCCACAGTTGACGGAACACGCGCTTCTTGGTGCGGCGGTCACGGTAGGCATATTGCCCAGCCTTCATCACCGCCTGTTTGGCGACGCGGAAGACATTACCGCGGCGACCGCGGAAACCCTTGGCGAGTGCGAGAACTTTCTTGTGGCGGGCGCGAGCCGTTACACCACGTTTGACGCGAGGCATGTGTGTACTCCTTGTTCGTCTGAGTTAAATGCCACGGCCGGGCAGCATGGCGGCGACAGAAACCATGTTGGTTTCATGCACTGCGACTGCACCACGGAGGTGACGCTTGTTCTTGGTGGTCTTCTTGGTCAAAATGTGACGCTTGAAGGCTTGACCGCGCTTGACGGTGCCACCGGGACGAACGCGGAAACGTTTTTTCGCGCTGCTCTTGGTCTTCATTTTGGGCATATGAATGCTCCTTTAATTTGTGCTCGTGAGGCGCCGCGGATACTCCACGGACTTGTTGGCCCCGAGACACTTCTTTATCCCGCCCCTGCCTGCCCTTCTTTCGAAGTGCCCGCAAAGGCGAAATTCTTTAAAAACCCTGCTATCTCCGTCGCCCCGCCAGCCTTTTCAGGCCGTTGCGGGCGCCGACGCTTCCGACGAAGCGGGCTTGGCGGCACCGCCACCCGGCTTCTTGCGGCCCGGCGCGATCATCATGATCATTTGCCGGCCTTCGAGCTTGGGGAACTGCTCCACGACGATCAGGTCGACCAGCTCATCGCGAATTCGCTGCAGCAACGCCAGGCCGAGTTCCTGGTGCGTGATCTCGCGGCCGCGGAAGCGCAGCGTGATCTTGCATTTGTCGCCCTCTTCAAGAAAGCGCTTGATGTTGCGCATCTTGATGTTGTAGTCGCCATCGTCGGTACCGGGCCGGAACTTGATTTCCTTGACCTCGATGACCTTCTGCTTCGACTTCGCCTCGGCCGCTTTCTTCTGCTCGTGGTACTTGAACTTGCCGTACTCGATCAGGCGGCATACCGGCGGATTGGCCGCGGCGACGACCTCCACCAGATCCACGTCAGCCTCACCAGCAAGGCGCAAGGCCTCGGAGAGACTCATAACACCCATTGGCTCGTTTTCCGGGCCTACAAGGCGGACTTCCGGGGCCATGATTTCCCGGTTCAGGCGGTGTTGGCGTTCCTCGCGGTGGCGGCGGTCGCGAAATGCAGTAGCGATGGTCAGAATCCTTCAAAAATTGCTACAAAATCTGTAGCGAACGCCGGGCAGCCCTCGCGGACAAGCGGCATGGTTTGGTCAAGAAACACATATGAGGGTGCTTCCGGGACAAATCAACGCTTGTCAGCAACATCCTGGACGAGCCGTTGCACGAACGATTCGAGGGACATTGCACCGAGGTCTTGATTGCCCCGGGCGCGCACTGCGACGGCACCAGCTTCCTTCTCTTTGTCGCCCACGACAAGGATGTAAGGGAGCTTTTGCAACGAATGCTTGCGTATTTTATACGTGATCTTCTCGTTGTGCAGATCCAGCTGAACCCTAAGCCCTTGATTCTGCAGTGTTTTCGCCACTGAAGCCGCGTAATCGGCCTGTCCTTCGCTGATATTGAGCACCGCCACCTGCACGGGAGCGAGCCACGCGGGCATGGCGCCGGAGTGGTGTTCGATCAGCATGCCGATGAAGCGCTCGAGGCTGCCGACGATGGCACGGTGCAGCATCACGGGGTGCGCGCGGCCGCTCGATTCCGTGACGTACTCGCCGCCCAGGCGCTCGGCCGTGTTGAAGTCGACCTGCATCGTGCCGCACTGCCACTGGCGGCCGATGGCGTCGCGCAGCGTGTATTCGATCTTGGGGCCGTAGAAGGCACCCTCGCCGGGCGAGATGACGAAGTCGACGCCCGAGCGGCGCAGCGACTCCATCACCGCATGCTCGGCCTTGTCCCAGAGCGCGTCGGAGCCCACGCGGTTGTCGGGCCGCGTGGCCACCTTGTAGAGGATGTCCGTGAAGCCGAAGTCGGCATAGACCTTCTGCAGCTGCGCCGTGTAGGCGATGCATTCGTCGAGGATCTGGTCTTCGGTGCAGAAGATGTGGCCGTCGTCCTGCGTGAAGCCGCGCACGCGCATGATGCCGTGCAGCGCGCCGCTGGGCTCGTTGCGGTGGCACTGGCCGAACTCGCCATAGCGCAGCGGCAGGTCGCGGTAGCTGCGCAGGTCGCTCTTGAAGATCAGCACGTGGCCGGGGCAGTTCATCGGCTTGAGCGCGTACTCGCGCTTCTCCGACTCCGTCGTGAACATGTTGTCGCGGTAGTTCTGCCAGTGGCCCGTTTTTTCCCACAGGCTCTTGTCGAGGATCTGCGGGCCCTTCACTTCCCAGTAGCCCGTGTCGCGGTAGATGCCGCGCATGTACTGCTCGACCTGCTGCCACACGGCCCAGCCCTTGGGGTGCCAGAACACCACGCCCGGCGCCACTTCGTCGATGTGGAACAGGTCGAGTTCCTTGCCGAGCTTGCGGTGGTCGCGCTTCTCGGCTTCCTCGATGCGCTGGATGTACTGGTCGAGCTGCTTCTTGTCGGCCCAGGCCGTGCCGTAGATGCGCTGCAGCTGCTCGTTCTTGGCGTCGCCGCGCCAGTAGGCGCCGGCCAGCTTCGTGAGCTTGAAGACCTTCAGGAAACGCGTGTTCGGCACGTGCGGGCCGCGGCACATGTCGACGTATTCCTGGTGGTAGTAGAGGCCCATGGCCTGCTCGTCGGGCATGTCCTCGACGAGGCGCAGCTTGTACTCTTCGCCACGCGACTTGAAGACCTCGATGACTTCGGCGCGCGGCGTCATCTTCTTGACCACGTCGTAGTCCTGCGCAATCAGCTCGCGCATGCGCGCTTCGATGGCAGCCATGTCTTCGGGCGTGAAGGGGCGCTCGTAGGAAATGTCGTAGTAGAAGCCCTCCTCGATCACCGGCCCGATGACCATCTTGGCCGTCGGATAGAGCTGCTTCACGGCGTGGCCGACCAGGTGGGCCGTCGAGTGGCGGATGATTTCCAGGCCCTCGTCGTCCTTGGGCGTGATGATCTGGAGCCTGGCGTCATGGTCGATGACGTCGCTGGCATCGACCAGCCGTCCGTCGACCTTGCCGGCCACCGTCATCTTGGCGAGCCCGGGTCCGATGGACTGGGCAACTTCGGCCACCGAAACCGGGCCGGGGAACTCGCGGCGCGAGTTGTCGGGAAGCGTGATCTGGATCATGAAAAACCTCGGGCGAAAAAACAAAAAGCGCGGTGACTGGCCGCGCTTTGCTTGGTGTGAGAGCTGGAAGAAACCAGCGAGCGCGGGCTACCGGCCCTTTCCTTCGGAGACGAAGAAAAAGCCGCTGAATCCTTGCGGAGTAGTTCGCGGTGTCATAACCAAGGTGCCTTTCTCGCTCTTGTTGAGTGCAGAGGCCGCAATTCTATCCGTTGCCCGACCGGGCCATCCGGAAGGCGGTTTGTGCGTCCTGGCGAAAAAAAGCCCGGCGCATGGCCGGGCTCGAAGGTGACAGCGAATCGTGTTTTGGCGGATCAGTGGAACTGCTCTTCTTCGGTCGAGCCGGTCAGCGCCGTGACGCTGGACTTGCCGCCCTGGATGACGATGGTCACTTCGTCGAAGTAGCCGGTGCCGACTTCCTGCTGGTGCGACACGAAGGTATAGCCGCGGTCGCGCGCTGCGAATTCGGGCTCCTGCACCTTTTCGACGTAAGCCGACATGCCGCGCGCCACATAGTCTTGCGCCAGGTCGAACATGTTGAACCACATCGAGTGGATGCCGGCCAGCGTGATGAACTGGTACTTGTAGCCCATGGCGCCGAGTTCCTTCTGGAACTTGGCGATGGTCGCGTCGTCGAGGTTCTTCTTCCAGTTGAACGACGGCGAGCAGTTGTAGGCCAGCATCTTGCCGGGATGCACCTTGTGGACGGCTTCGGCGAACTTGCAGGCGAATTCGAGGTCGGGCGTGCCGGTTTCGCACCACACCAGGTCGGCGTAGTACGCATAGGCGACGGCGCGGCTGATGGCCTGGTCCATGCCCTTCTTCGTCTTGTAGAAGCCTTCTGCGGTGCGCTCACCGGTGAGGAAGGGCTTGTCGTTCTCGTCGTAGTCGCTGGTGATCAGGTCGGCGGCTTCGGCGTCGGTGCGGGCAATCACGAGCGTGGGCGTGCCGCAGACGTCGGCGGCCATGCGCGCGGCGATCAGCTTCTGCACGGCCTCGGTGGTGGGCACGAGCACCTTGCCGCCCATGTGGCCGCACTTCTTGACCGAGGCGAGCTGGTCTTCGAAGTGCACGCCGCCGGCACCGGCCTTGATCATGGCCTTCATCAGTTCGAAGCCGTTCAGCACGCCGCCGAAGCCGGCTTCGGCGTCAGCGACGATGGGCGCGAAGTAGTCGACATAGCCCTTGTCGCCGGGGTTCACGTTCTTGGACCACTGGATTTCGTCCGCGCGGCGGAAGGTGTTGTTGATGCGCTCGACCACGGTCGGCACCGAATCCACGGGATACAGCGACTGGTCGGGGTACATGGAGGCGTAGCTGTTGTTGTCGGCGGCAACCTGCCAGCCCGACAGGTAGATGGCCTTCACGCCGGCCTTCACCTGCTGCATCGCCTGGCCGCCGGTGAGCGCGCCAAGGCAGTTGACGTAGGGCTCGTTGTTCACCAGCTCCCAGAGCTTCTCGGCGCCGCGGCGCGCGAGCGTGTGCTCGATGGGGAAGGAGCCGCGAAGGCGCACCACGTCGGCGGCGCTGTAGCCGCGCTTGATGCCCTTCCAGCGGGGATTGGTGGCCCATTCTTTCTCGAGGGCGGCAATTTGCTGTTCGCGGCTCAATTGTTCGGTGAGGGTCTGGGGCATGGTCACTCCGTGAGGTTGATTGAAGGTTGGGCGCTGTGGCCGTGGAGTTACTCTAAACCGAAGCCAGACTCTTATGTCTTATAGAAGACATATTTTTAGCTCATAAAAATCAACGACTTACAGAGACATTTCTCAATGCAAAATTATTTTTCTCATATTGAGAAAAAATATTGCGCCGCAGCAGCTGCTCTTTCCGCAATGTGCAATCAATCTTTCAGGCGTGAAAACCAGGGCCGGGCCCGCTTCCTTTTCTTACCTGCCGGCGGTGTGCGCGATCCAGTCGCCGCTGTCGATCACCGCGCGCCCTCCAATGCGCGCCGGATGGATCTCGTAGACCAGGCACTCGAACCGCTGCGCACCCACGTCCACGACCACGTGGCGCCGGATGTATTCGCCGGAATCGTCGTCGGCAACTTCCTCCAGCCGATCGAGCGCGGCCTCCACCTGGGGCGCGATGCGGTAGATCTCGCCGACGATCCGCCGCTGCCCGCCCAGTACCGCGCCGGGATAGGCGCCCAGGTCGTACAGCGTGGCGGCAATGCTCGCATCGGCGACGTGGACCGGCGCGGGCCGCAAGCGCGCGATGTCGTTGCGCCCGCCGCGGCGCAGGGTGCCGTAGACAAAGACATGGCGCTGCGCGCGTGTGTGCGGCGCGCCATCGGAGTCCGGGGATTGGGGCATCATCGAATCCGTCGTTTCTCAACAAGCCGATCAGTCTATTGAACACCGCCGCCCCCGCCAGTCGCCTGCTCGCCTATGGCTGCCTGGCTTTGAGCATGTCGCTCGTCGGCGGCTACGTCGCCCTTTCCAAGCCGCTGGTGGCGGCCTTTCCGGTGCTGCTGCTCGCATGGCTGCGCTTCGGCATCGCCGCGCTGGCCATGCCGCACTGGCTGCGGCGCGGACCGGGCGAACCGCCGATGAGCGGGCGCACGCGCGGGCTGGTCTTTCTCGAATCGTTCCTCGGCAACTTCCTGTTCTCGATCTGCATGCTGTTCGGCGTGAGCCTGACGAGCGCGGTGTCCGCCGGCGTGATCATGGCGTCCATCCCGGCTGCCGTGGCGGTCGCGAGCTGGCTCTTCCTGCGCGAGCGCATCACGGTGCGCATCGGCCTTGCCATCGGCTGCTCCGCGCTCGGCATCGGCCTGCTGGCCCTCGTGCCGGCGCACGCCCCGGCAATGGGCAACGACGCTGCGCCGCGTTCGATGCCATGGCTCGGCAACCTGCTCGTGTTCTGCGCGGTGCTTTGCGAAACCGCCTATGCGGTGATCGGCAAATCGCTGACCGGCCGCCTCGGCCCCAAGCGGATCTCGTCGCTCATCAACCTCTGGGGCTTCGTGCTGTCGATGCCCTTCGGCATCTGGTTTGCACTGCAGTTCGATTTCTCGGCGGTGCGCTTCGGCACCTGGGCACTGCTCGTGGCCTATGCGCTTGCCGCGAGCATCTGGACCGTGTGGCTCTGGATGACCGGACTGCGCCATGTGGCGGCTGCGCAGGCCGGTGTCTTTGCCGTGATGCTGCCCGTGAGTGCGGCTCTCGTGGGCGTGCTGGTGCTCGGCGAAAGCCTCTCTCTGGCACAGCTGCTTGCGTTCGCGCTTGCGCTCGTCGGCGTGCTGCTGGCGACCTGGCCCGCGCGCCGAAGCTGAAAACCACGGGTTCTCCCCTCTGAAAAAACAACAACTCCCAATGAAAAAAGCTCTTTTTCCCTTGGAAACGCGTTTTTTCTCATTTAGCATCCGCAATGCCACTGGAGACGCAAGTTTTTCATTGGTGAACGTTCAACCAAAAAAGGAAATCAACCATGGCAACTGCAAAGAAGGCTCCGGCCAAGAAAGCTCCGGCAAAGAAGGCCGCTCCCGCAAAGAAGGCTGCGGCTCCTGCGAAGAAGGCCGCACCGGCCAAGAAGGCTGCTGCTCCCGCAAAGAAGGCTGCTGCTCCTGCGAAGAAGGCTGCACCGGCGAAGAAGGCTCCTGCAAAGAAGGCCGCTCCCGCCAAGAAGCGCACGCCCAACGCCGCGTTCATGAAGGCCCTGACCCCCAGCCCGGCACTCGCCGCCGTTGTGGGCCCGACGCCTCTGCCGCGCACCGCAGTCGTGAGCAAGCTGTGGGACTACATCAAGAAGAACAACCTTCAAGACAAGGCCAACAAGCGCAACATCAACGCCGACGCCAAGCTGAAGGAAATCTTCGGCAAGCCGCAAGTGTCGATGTTCGAACTGGCCGCGCTGATCGGCAAGCACGTCAAGTAAGCGCCCGGGGGCCTCGCGCTCCTGAATCAAAAAGCCCGCTTCATGCGGGCTTTTTTTCGCCTGCGGCAAGGCAGCGCCCGCCTTGCGTTAATTCACCAAATGGTTAAATTCGCGCGATGAAGGCCACCAAGAACTCCTTACTCGAAACAGTCGAGCCGCGTTCGCGCGATGCCGACCGCTCGCAACTCGCCATCCTCGCGTCGGCACGCGACGAGTTCGCCCAGCGCGGCCTGGCCGGCGCGCGCATGGACAGCATCGCGGAGCGCGCAGGCCTGAACAAGCGCCTGATCTACTACTACTTCGGCAGCAAGGATGACCTGTTCCTGGCGGTGCTCGAACGCACCTATGCCGACATCCGCGAGGCGGAGCAGCAGCTGCACCTGGATGAGATCGATCCGGTCGAGGCGATCCGCCAGCTGGTTTCGTTCACCTGGCACTACTACCTCGAGCACCCCGAGTTCATCACGCTGCTGAACAGCGAGAACCTGCATTGCGCCGCACACCTGAAGCGCTCCGAACGCATCCGGGAAATGAACTCGCCACTGGTGCAGCTGCTCGACACGGTGCTCGAGCGCGGCCGGCGCGACAAGCTGTTCCGTGCCGGCGTGGACCCGGTGCAGCTCTACATCTCGATCGCCTCGCTCTGCTACTTCTATCTCTCGAACAATCACACGCTGTCGGCCGTCTTCGGCCGTGACCTGCGTGCGCCCAAGGCGATGGCGCAGCGCCTCTCGCACATGACCGACCTCGTGCTGGGCTACGTGCTGCACTGAGCCCTTCGGGCGGCTCCAAGCATCTGCGGGTATTTACCAATCAGCGGCCGTTGCGCCGCGGGGCCGGCCTTTCTACAATCCTTAATTCACCCAATGGTGAATTGATCAACGAGACAAGGCGGCTCGACCGCACGGAGACACCATGAAGCAACTCGTACGCACCACCGCACTGGCCACGCTCACCTGCGTCGCCGCCCTGATGCCGGGACTGGCATCGGCGCAGAACGGGTACCCGAACAAGCCGATCCGCGTCGTCGTGCCGTTCGCGGCCGGCAGCACCACCGACATCATTGCGCGCGCCATTGCCGACAAGATGGGCCAGAGCATGGGCCAGACGCTGGTGGTGGACAACCGCGGCGGCGCCAGCGGCACCATCGGCCAGCAGGCGGTGGCCACGGCCGCGCCGGACGGCTACACGATCATGATCCACTCGTCGTCGCACACGGTGAGCCCTTCCACCTTTGCGAAGCTGCCGTTCGACACGGTGAACGACTTCGCCGGCGTCACGCCGATCTCGTCGCTGCCCAATGCGCTGGTGATCTCGCCCTCGAAGAACATCAAGACGCTGCAGGAGCTGGTCGCGGCGGCCAAGGCCAAGCCCGGCAGCATCAACTTCGCATCGGCCGGCCAGGGCAGCGCCACCCACCTCAACGCCGAGAAGTTCAAGCTGGCCGCAAAGATAGACGCCACCAACATCCCGTTCAAGGGCTCGGCCGAGGCCGTGACGGAAGTGCTGTCGGGCCGGGTCGACTACTACTTTTCGCCCATCGCGCCGGTGATCGGCCAGATCAAGGAAGGCCAGCTGATCGCACTGGCGGTGGGCTCGCCCAAGCGCGCCGCCGCGCTGCCTGACGTGCCGACCACGGCCGAGGCGGGCGTGCCCGGTTCCGAGTTCAACTTCTGGATCGGCATGATGGCGCCGGCCAAGACGCCGCGCGACGTCGTCAACCGGCTGCACGACGAAGTGGCAAAGGCGCTGGCGTCGCCCGAGGTCAAGGAGCGCTTCCTGAAGCTCGGCGCCGATGCCTGGACGCTCAAGCCGGAGCAGTTCGACGCCTACATCAAGGACGAAATCAAGACCAATGCAACGCTGGTCAAGGCCGCCGGCCTGACGCCGGCGCAGTAACCCGCACTCTCTTCTCTCCAACCCTCTTTCAGCTGAAGACATGGCTACACAACGACTCGGAATCATCATGCACGGCGTCACCGGACGCATGGGCATGAACCAGCACCTGATCCGCTCCATCTGCGCGATCCGCGCCCAAGGCGGCGTGACGCTGTCGAACGGCGACAAGGTGATGCCCGACCCGATCCTCATCGGCCGCAATGCCGAGAAGATGGAAGCGCTCGCCAAGACGCACAACATCGCGCGCTGGGGCACCGACCTCGACAAGGCGCTGGAGAACAAGGACGACACCATCTTCTTCGACGCCGGCACCACGCAGATGCGCCCCACGCTACTGGCCAAGGCCATCCGCGCCGGCAAGCACGTCTACTGCGAGAAGCCGATTGCCACCAACCTGAACGAAGCAGTCGAAATCGCGCGCCTGGCCGAAGGCTCCGGGCTGAAGCACGGCGCCGTGCAGGACAAGCTCTTCCTGCCCGGCCTGCGCAAGCTCGACATGCTGCGCCGCGCGGGCTTCTTCGGCCGCATGCTCAGCGTGCGCCTGGAGTTCGGCTACTGGGTGTTCGAGGGCGACCTGCAGCCCATTCAGCGCCCGAGCTGGAACTACCGCAAGGAAGACGGCGGCGGCATGATCCTGGACATGATGTGCCACTGGCGCTACGTGCTGGACAACCTGTTCGGCGAGGTGCGCTCGGTCTCGTGCATCGGCGCCACCCACATCCCCAAGCGCTGGGACGAAGCCGGCAAGCCCTACGAAGCCACGGCCGACGACGCGGCCTACGCCACCTGCGAACTCACCGGCCACAACGGCGAGCCCGTCATCGCGCAGATCAACATGAGCTGGGCCACGCGCGTGCGCCGCGACGACCTCGTGACCTTCCATGTCGACGGCACCGACGGCTCGGCCGTAGCCGGCCTGTCGAGCTGCCGCGCCCAGTCGCGCGTGGCCACGCCGCGTCCGGTGTGGAACCCCGACGAGAAGCAGATGATGAACTTCTTCGACCAGTGGCAGGAGATTCCGGACTCGCAGGTCTACGACAACGGCTTCAAGATCCAGTGGGAGCATTTCATTCGCCACGTGGTCGAGAACGAGCCGTACAAGTGGACGCTGCCCGAAGGCGCCAAGGGCGTGCAGCTGGTCGAGGCCGCGCTCGCGTCGTGGAAGGACCGGCGCTGGGTCGACGTGCCCGCGCTGAAGGTCTGAGGCAGGCAGCATGGCACTTTCGCTGACCCTTCCCACCGCGAGCGGCTCGCTCGCGTCCTACGCCCTGCGCGGCATCGCGCCGGTCAAGCCCAATGCGGGTGTGAAGTTCAACCGCATCGCCTACTCGGCCGCGCACGTGGTGGCCGACCCGCTCGCGGCCGTCGACCCGTGGCTGCAATGCGCGGTCGATTGGGATGCGACCATCGACTACCGCCGCCACCTGTTCTCGCTGGGCCTGGGCGTGGCCGAGGCCATGGACACCGCGCAGCGCGGCATGGGCCTCGATTGGCCCACTTCTCTCGAACTGATCCGCCGCTCGCTCGATGCGGCCAAGGACATGCCGGGCGCGCTGGTGGCCTCGGGCTGCGGCACCGACCACCTGAACATCGACGACGTGAAGAGCGTCGACGACGTGATCCGCGGCTATGAAGAGCAGATGGCTGCCATCGAGGCGCTCGGTGGCAAGCTGATCGTGATGGCGAGCCGCGCGCTGGCCCGCGTGGCAAGGAGCCCGGCCGACTACGAACGCGTGTACGACCGCATCCTCTCGCAAGCGAAGCAGCCCGTGGTGCTGCACTGGCTCGGCGACATGTTCGACCCGGCACTGGCGGGCTACTGGGGCAGCAAGGATGTCGATGCGGCAATGGAGACGGCGCTCGCCGTCATTACCGCTCATCCGCACAAGGTGGACGGCATCAAGATTTCCCTGCTCGACAAGGACAAGGAAATCGCGATGCGCCGGCGCCTGCCCAAGGGCGTGCGGATGTACACCGGCGACGACTTCAACTACGCCGAGCTGATTGCCGGCGACGGCTTCGGCAGCGAGGCCACGCACGGCCAGAGCGACGCGCTGCTGGGCATCTTCGACGCGATCGCCCCCGCGGCGAGCGCCGCACTGGGCGCGCTGGCCCAGGGCAACACCGAGAAGTTCCACGCGATCCTCGGCCCCACGGTGCCGCTGTCGCGCCACATCTTTGCGGCGCCCACGCGCTTCTACAAGACCGGCGTGGTGTTCATGGCCTGGCTCAACGGGCACCAGAAGCACTTCACGATGGTCGGCGGCCAGCAGAGCACGCGCTCGCTGCAGCACTTCGCCGAGCTGTTCCGGCTGGCCGATGCAGCCAACCTGCTGGAGCAGCCGGAGCTGGCGGTTCGGCGCATGAAGGCGCTGCTGGCCCTGCACGGCGTGGAACACTGAAGGCGGACATGCGCGATTTCTCGCAGAACCACGACTGGCTGTCGATCAACACCGCGACCATCCGCAAGCAATCGGGCGCCGAGGTGCCGCTGGACCGCATCATCGACCAGTGCGCCGAACGCGGCATCCGCGCGATCAGCCCTTGGCGCGACCAGGTGGCGGCCGTCGGGCTCGGCAGGGTGGCAAAGCAACTCAAGGCGCACGGCATCGGCCTCTCGGGCTATTGCCGGGGCGGCTTCTTTCCTGCGCCCGATGCGGCGGGCCTGAAGGCTGCGCTCGACGACAACCGCCGCGCCATCGATGAGGCCAAGACGCTCGATGCGCCCTGCCTCGTGCTGGTGGTCGGCGCCCTGCCCGGCGCGCTCGAAGGCAAGCCGGCCTACAAGGACCTCGGCCGCGCGCGCGCCGAGGTGCGCGACGGCATCGCCGCATCGCTCGAATACGCCCGCGAAGTCGGCATGCCGCTGGCCATCGAGCCATTGCATCCGATGCAGGCGGCCGACCGCGCGTGCATCAACACGCTCGAACACGCGCTCGACATCTGCGACGAGCTCGACGCGGGCAGGAGCGGCATGCTCGGCGTGGCGCTCGACATCTATCACGTCTGGTGGGACCCGAAGCTGCAGCAGCAGACTGCCCGCGCCGGCCGCGAACGGCTGCTGGCCTACCACGTCTGCGACTGGCTCACGCCCACGCGCGACCTGCTCTCCGACCGCGGGATGATGGGCGACGGCGTGGTCGAGCTCAAGAAGATCCGCGGCTGGGTCGAGGACGCGGGCTTCGCGGGGTTCAGCGAGGTCGAGATCTTTTCGAGCCTCGACTGGTGGCAACGGTCCGGCAGTGAAACACTGGCCGTGTGCATCGAGCGGCACAAGCAGGCCGTCTAGGGGCAATTCGCTTGCGCGCCGGGGCGCGGCCGCGCGATGGCTTCAGCCGCCCGCGGTCCGTGCGAATTCGACCGGCAATTCCTTGAACTGCTTCTTCACCGCCGCTGCGGGCGCACCGCCCACCACGATGCGTGCGAACGCGTCCAGCGGGCTGAAGAATGCGGGCCGAAGCTTGCCCAGCTTGCTCTCGTCGACGACCAGAAAGCTCTCCGAGGCACTGCGTATGGCCGCCTGCTTCACCGGCACTTCATGGAAGTTGGAGCAGCTCGCGCCGCGCTCCAAGTCCAGCCCACCGGCCGAGATGAACGCCTTGTTCACGCCCAGCCTGTTGAGATACTGCAAGCCTTCGTCGGAGAAGAACGTGGCCGACGACGGGTGGTACAGCCCGCCCAGCAGCATGAGCTGCGTGTTCGGCCTGCGGCTGAGCAACGCCGCAATGTTCGTGGAATAACACACCACGCTCAGCGGCATGTCCGGCGGCAGCGCTTCCACGAAATGGACCATGGTGGTGCCGCAGTCGATGAACAGGCTGTCATGTGGCTGCACCCACTCGGCCGCGCGCTCGCAGGCCAGGCGCTTGTTGGCCGCGTGCTGGTCGCTGGCCTCGTCGAGCGAGTAGCGCTCTGCCCCCGGCAGCGTGGTGGCCAGCACATAGCCGCCCAATGCGGACAGTGGTGAATCGGTCGACGACAGGTCGCGGCGGATGGTCATCTCGGTCACGTCGAGACGCTGGGCGGCCTGCTTGATCGGCAGCGGCCCGCCGGCCTCGACGAGTTCCTGCATCCTGGCCAGGCGCAGGGCCCGGGCCTCGGCTCCGGCGGTCTTTCGCATGTTCGTGTTCCTCGGGTCCAAGCGCTGGAGTATCGGGCATCGGCTGGCTTCAAAATGTTATTTCAAAAACATCTTGCCTAAATAAATGTTGTTGCCATAACATTACGGCTCCGCCACGGAGACAAGAGACATGCCCTTTGCCTGCCTGCCGCAAATGCGGCCCCTGCGCGCCACGGCGCTCCTCACGTCATGACCTCCACCTCCCTCGTCCGCGCCAGCGGTACGGTGCGCTCGCGCCCGGCACCGCCCGCCACCGCCGTTGCCGCGCTGGCACCGGCAGTTGCGGTGCCTGAAGCGCCCGCGCAACCGCACGCCACCCCGCGCAACACGGCGCAGCCCTTCGACAGCGGCTCGTTCGACAGCATCCGCGTCAACCTCTCGGCCGCCGAACGCCGCGTGGCCACGCTCCCCGGGCGCCGCTCGGTCAAGAAGGACGCACAGGCCGGCTGGCTGCTCAAGGCCATCACCTGCATCGACCTGACCACGCTCAGCGGCGACGACACGGCCGAGCGCGTGCGCCGGCTCTGCGCCAAGGCGGTGACGCCTGTGCGCCCCGACCTGCTCGCCGCGCTGGGCTTTGCCGACCGCACGCTGCACACGGGTGCGGTGTGCGTGTACCACCGCTTCGTGTCGACCGCGGTGGACGCCCTCGCGGGCACCGGCATTCCGGTGGCGGCGGTGTCCACGGGCTTTCCGGCAGGGCTGATCCCGCACGAGCTGAAGCTAAAGGAAATCGAAGCCTCGGTGCGCGACGGCGCCTCGGAGATCGACATCGTCATCACACGAGAGCATGTGCTCACCGGGCAGTGGCAGAAGCTCTACGACGAGATGCGCGACTTCCGCCATGCCGCTGGCGATGCGCATGTGAAGGCCATCCTCGCCACGGGCGAACTGAAGACGCTGCGCAACGTGGCCAAGGCCTCGATGGTCTGCATGATGGCCGGCGCCGATTTCATCAAGACCTCCACCGGCAAGGAAGGCGTGAACGCCACGCCGCTGGTGACGCTGGTGATGCTGCGCATGATCCGCCAGTACGAAACCCGCACCGGCCTGCGCGTGGGCTACAAGCCCGCCGGCGGCGTCTCCACCGCCAAGACCGCGCTCGACTACCAGGTGCTCATGAAGGAAGAGCTGGGCCGCCCCTGGCTCGAACCCGATCTGTTCCGCATCGGCGCCTCGACGCTGCTGGCCGACATCGAACGGCAGTTGGAACACCACGTCACCGGCCGCTACTCGGCCTTCAACCGCCACCCGATCGGATGACCCGATGAGCAGCAGCCCCAAGAACACCAGCAACGTCGCACGCTATTTCGACACCATGGACTACGGCCCCGCGCCAGAGAGCGACACCGACGCGCGCCAATGGCTCGCACGCCATGCCGAGGGCTTCGGCCACTTCATCGACGGGCGCTTCACCACCGTGGCGGCCGGTGCGCATTTCGACACGGTCGAGCCGGCCACCGGCCAGCGCCTGGCCCGCGTTGCGCAAGGCGCGGCGCAGGAAGTGGATGCGGCTGTTGCCGCCGCACGCGCCGCGCAGCCCGGCTGGCTCGCGCTCGGCGGCCATGGGCGCGCACGCCATCTGTACGCACTGGCGCGGATGGTGCAGCGCCATGCGCGCCTGCTCGCGGTGGTCGAGGCACTCGACAACGGCAAGCCGATCCGCGAAACCCGCGACCTCGACGTGCCGCTGGTGGCGCGCCACTTCTATCACCACGCCGGCTGGGCGCAGCTGCAGGACCGCGAGTTCGCCGACCAGGTACCGCTGGGCGTCATCGGCCAGATCATTCCGTGGAACTTCCCGCTGCTGATGCTCGCGTGGAAGATCGCACCCGCACTGGCGCTGGGCAACACGGTGGTGCTGAAGCCCGCCGAATTCACGCCGCTGAGCGCCCTGCTCTTCGCCGAGCTGGCCGCGCAGGCCGGCCTGCCGCCGGGCGTGCTGAATGTGGTGACGGGTGACGGCGCCACGGGCGCGGCGCTGGTCGCGCACGAAGGCATCGACAAGATTGCCTTCACCGGCTCGACCGACGTGGGCCGCCTGATTCGCGAAGCCACGGCCGGCTCGGGCAAGTCGCTCACGCTGGAGCTGGGCGGCAAGTCGCCCTTCATCGTGTTCGACGACGCGGACATCGACGCCGCAGTGGAAGGCGTGGTCGACGCCATCTGGTTCAACCAGGGCCAGGTGTGCTGCGCCGGCTCGCGGCTGCTGCTGCAGGAAGGCATTGCGGCCGACTTCATCGAACGCCTCAAGCGCCGCATGCAGAGCCTGCGCGTAGGTTCGCCGCTGGACAAGGCCATCGACATGGGCAGCCTGATCGACCCCACGCAGTTGGAGCGCGTGCGTGCGCTGGTAGAGACCGGCGTGCGCGAAGGTGCGAGCTGCTATCAAGCCCCGGGCGCGTTGCCGCCGGGCGGCAGCTTCTTCCCGCCGACGCTGCTGACCAATGTGTACCCGGCATCGACCGTGGCCACCGAAGAGATCTTCGGGCCCGTGCTGGTGACGATGACATTCCGCACGCCGGACGAAGCCGTCGCGCTGGCGAACAACACCCGCTACGGCCTGGCCGCGAGCGTGTGGAGCGAGACCATCGGCCTTGCGCTGGGCATTGCGCCGCAACTGCAGGCGGGCGTGGTGTGGGTCAACGCTACCAACCTGTTCGATGCGGGCGTGGGCTTTGGCGGCTGCCGCGAATCGGGCTACGGACGCGAGGGCGGGCGCGAGGGCTGCTACGAATACCTGAAGCCGCGTGCGTGGGCCGAGCGCAAGCCGCGCACTGCAGCGGCGGCCGGAGAAGCCACCAACGAAGCCTCGACGCAAGCCAGGCCCTCGTCCGCGCTCCCGGTCATCGACCGTACGGCCAAGCTGTTCATCGGCGGCAAGCAGGTGCGGCCCGATGGCGAGCTCTCGCACCCGGTGTTCGCTGCCAGCGGGCAACGCCTCGGCGAAGCCGGCACGGGCAACCGCAAGGACATCCGCAACGCCGTCGCCGCCGCACGCTCGGCCGCGAGCTGGGCAAGCGCCACGCCGCACCGCCGCGCGCAGGCGCTGTACTACCTCGCGGAAAACCTTTCGGCCCGCGCCGACGCGTTCGCCGCGCGCATTGCCAGCCTCACCGGCGTGGCCGCGCGCGCCGCGCAAACCGAAGTGGATGCCTCGGTGAGCCGCCTGTTCGCCTATGGCGCATGGGCCGACAAGTACGAAGGCACGGTGCACGTGCCGCCGCTGCGCGGTGTGGCGCTGGCCACGGTCGAGCCCGTCGGCGTGGTCGGCGTGGTGTGCCCCGACGAGGCGCCCCTGCTGTCCTTCGTGAGCCTGTTCGCACCGCTCCTGGCCATGGGCAACCGCACGGTGATCGTGCCGAGCGAGATGCACCCGCTGATCGCCACCGACTTCTACCAGGTGCTCGAAACCTCCGATCTGCCCGCGGGCGTGATCAACCTCGTGACCGGTCCGGCCGCGAGCCTCGCACTGACGCTGGCCGAGCACGACGACGTCGATGCGCTCTGGGCCTTCGGTGGAAAGGAGCTGTCGCGCAACGTCGAGCGCCTGTCGGCCGGCAACCTCAAGCGCACGCTGGTCGACCACGGCCTGGCCACCGACTGGTACGACGCGGCCTCGGCAGAGGGCGCGCTGTTTCTGCGGCATGCCACGCAGGTCAAGAACATCTGGATTCCATATGGCGAATGAACGCCATGCGACACCACGCAACTTCGCCGAACCAAGGGAAATCCCCGAATAGCAAACGTTTGCGCAAACGTTTTCTTTCCCTAAGATCGCCGCCACAAGAACCATTTCCTTCCATGGAGACAACATGCTGAAGTCCATCCATCCGCTGCT
The DNA here is from genome assembly GCF_018614875.1 of Variovorax paradoxus. Taxonomy (GTDB): domain Bacteria; phylum Pseudomonadota; class Gammaproteobacteria; order Burkholderiales; family Burkholderiaceae_C; genus Variovorax; species Variovorax paradoxus_I. Next base: position 675,954 of record NZ_JAGGNW010000011.1, read on the forward strand.
CAATGCAGACGTGCTGTACGCCCTGCGCGCCATGGGCCATGGCGACGAACTCGTGCTGTGCGACGCCAACTTCCCGGCCGATTCGGTCGCGCGCCAGACCACGCTGGGCCGGCTGCTGCGCATCGACGGCGTGGGCACGAGCGAAGCGGCGAGCGCGATCCTGTCGGTGCTGCCGCTGGACAACGCGGTGGACGATCCGGCGCGGCGCATGGAAATCATGGGCGCGCCGGCCGAGTTTCCGCCGGTGCAGCAGGAGATGCAGCGCGAGATCGATGCAGCCGAGGGACGCTCGCGCCCGCTGGGCGCCATCGAACGCTTCGCCTTCTACGAAGCCGCGCGCCGCGCGTACTGCGTGATCGCCACCGGCGAGCGCCGTTTCTACGGCTGCTTCATCTTCAAGAAGGGCGTCCTGGCGCCCGAGGCCTGACCCATGACCTTCGTCTCTTCGCAGCAGCACGGCGTTGCCGTGCTCGGCATCTTCGTGGCCGACCTGGCGTTCCGCGCGGCCAGGCTTCCCGGCGTGGGCCAGACCATCGCGGGCTCGGGCTTTGCCATGGGCCCCGGCGGCAAAGGCTCGAACCAGGCCGTGGCGGCGGCCCGTGCGGGCGCGCGGGTCACATTCATCTCCAAGCTCGGGCAAGACGCCTTCGGCGCCAATGCGCTGGCGCTGTGGGCGCAGGAAGGCATCACGCCGCGCGCACCGCAGGTGGAGACCCAGCCGACCGGCGCGGCCTTCATCTACGTGCACGAGGTCACGGGCGCGAACGCGATCATCGTGGTGCCCGGTGCGGCGGCGCTCATCGACGCGGCCGACGTGGACGCGGCGGCCGATGCCATTCGCGGTGCGCGCGTGTTCGTCACGCAGCTGGAGCAACCCGCGGGCGCCGCGCACCGCGGGCTGGAGCTGGCGCGCGCCGCCGGCACGGTGACGGTGTTCAATCCCGCACCCGCCCTGCCCTTCGACGACGCGCTGTACGCGCTCTGCGACTACATCACGCCCAACGAGCATGAGGCGGCGGCACTGAGCGGCATGACCGTGGAAACCATCGACGACGCGCGCCGCGCGGGCGACTTCTTCCTGGCCAAGGGCGTGGGCTGTGCGCTCATCACGCTGGGCGACAAGGGCGCGCTGCTGCACAGCGCGAGCGGCTCGGTGCACATCCCCGTCTTCAACGCCGGTGCGGTGAAGGAAACGGCCGGTGCGGGCGACGCATTCAACGGCGGCTTTGCGGCTGCGCTCGCCGAAGGCGCCTCGCCGCTGGAAGCCGCACGCTTCGGCTCGGCGGTTGCGGCCATCTCGGTTACGCGCGCAGGCACCGCGCCCTCGATGCCCACGCGCGCCGAGGTCGATGCGCTGATGCGCCACGCCCACTGAAGGAGCTTGCCATGACCTCCAGGTTTTCAGACCGGGAACTCAACTTCCTGGTCGCCATCAACGTGGTGATCCTCGTGGTCGCGACGGTGCTTTCCAAGGGCGACTTCCTCGACCTCTACAACTTCCAGTCGATGGGCAGCCAGCTGCCCGAGCTCGGCCTGCTGGCCATGGGCGTGGCGCTGTCGATGATCTCGGGCAACGGCGGCATCGACCTCTCGGGCGTGGCGCTGGCGAACCTGGCCGGCGTGGTCGCCGCCACGGTGGCGCCGATGCTCGCGGCGCCCGATGCCTCGCCCTGGCTCTACACGGCATGGTTCGCGGTCATCGCGCTGGCGGTGGGCCTGGTGGGCGGGCTGCTCAACGGCGTGCTGATTGCGCGCGCCGGCCTCACGCCCATTCTTTGCACGCTGGGTACGCAGCTGCTTTACACCGGCTTCGCCGTGGTGCTCACGGGCGGCTCCAGCCTGCGCGTGGGCGATGCCGAGGCGCTCTCGGCCATCGGCAACGAGATGGTGCTGGGCGTGCCGATTCCGTTCGTCATCTTCGTGCTGATGCTGCTCGGCACGGGCTGGCTGCTGAAGCAGAGCCCGTTCGGCATCCGCCTCTTTCTGCTGGGCACCAACGCCAAGGCGGCACGCTACGCGGGCATCTCGCAGCACCGCATGCTGATTGCCACCTACGCGCTGTGCGGCGTGCTGGCGGCCGTGGCAGGCGTGATCATCGCGGGCCGCACGGCCAGCGTGAAGTCGGACTACGGCAACTCCTACCTGCTCATTGCCATTCTCATCACCGTGATGGCCGGCGTGCGGCCGCAAGGCGGCTATGGGCGCATGGTGTGCCTCTTCTTCTCGGCCGTGGCGCTGCAGCTGCTGTCGAGCACCTTCAACCTGCTGGGCATTTCCAACTTCTTCCGCGACTGCGCCTGGGGCCTGCTGCTGCTGTTCTTCCTGGCATCGGCACGGTTCAACCTGGGCGACCTGCGCAGCTTCATTTCCGTTACGCGCTCCGGCGCACCGCCGCACCAGCCCCCTCCTGGCGCGACGCACCAAAAAACCACCGAGGGCTAGGAGACAAACATGCTGAAGAAAACAAAGATCGCCTGCACCGTACTGGCGCTTGGCACCGTCGCCTTCGCCTCGGCGCTGCATGCGCAAGGCAAGCCGCAAGACATCGTCACCGTGGTGAAGATCACGGGCATCAGCTGGTTCAACCGCATGGAAGTGGGCGTGAAGGAGTTCGGCACCAGCACCCCGGGCGTGGCCACGCGCCAGATCGGCCCGGCCCAGTCGGACGCCGCGCAGCAGCAGCGCCTTGTCGAAGACCTGGTGGCCAAGAAGGTCGACGCCATCGCCGTGGTCTCGATGGACCCGCCCACGCTGGAACCGGTGCTCAAGCGCGCCATGGAGCGCGGCATCAAGGTCGTGACGCACGAGGCCGACAACCAGAAGAACACCATGGTCGACATCGAGGCCTTCGACAACACGGCCTACGGTGCGCGCATCAACGAACGCCTGGCCGCCTGCATGGGCCAGCAAGGCAAGTGGACCTCGCTGGTGGGTTCGCTGGGCAGCCAGTCGCAGGTGCAGTGGGCCGACGGCGGCGCAAGCAACGCCAGGAAGTACCCCAAGATGCAGCTGGTCGACGCCAAGAACGAGTCGCTCAACGACGCCGAGAAGGCCTACGGCAAGGCCAAGGAAATGCTGCGCAAGCACCCCGACCTGAAGGGCTTCCAGGGCTCGTCATCGCTCGACGTGCTGGGCATCGGCCGCGCGGTGGAAGAAGCCGGCCTGCAGGGCAAGATCTGCGTGTACGGCACGGGCCTGCCGAGCGAGGCGGCCAAGTTCCTGGAGTCGGGCGCGGTCGGTGGCATCGCCTTCTGGGACCCGAAGGACGCCGGCATCGTCATGAACAAGGCGGCCAAGATGCTGCTCGACGGCAAGACCATCACCGACGGCGCCGACATGGGTGTGCAAGGCTATAACAAGGTCTCGGTCAAGAAGGGACCGGGTGTCGGCATCATCGTCACGGGCCAGGCCTGGGTCGAGGTGGACAAGCAGAACTACAAGAAGTACGCCTTCTGAGCCTGCGAACCATGACGCTTGCAGCGCCTTCCACACACGCCCCGGCCGCGCCGGCGGGGCGCCGCGTCTTCCTCGAAGTGCAGGACGTGCACAAGCGCTTCGCGGGCGTGCACGCGCTGCGCGGCATCGACCTCAGCATCGAAGCCGGCGAGATCTATCACCTGCTCGGCGAGAACGGCTGCGGCAAGAGCACGCTCATCAAGATCATCTCGGGCGCGCAACCCCCGAGCCAGGGGCGCATCGTGATCGATGGCCGTCCCCACGAATCGCTGTCGCCGCTGGAGGCGCTCACGCTCGGCATCGAGACGGTTTACCAGGACCTGTCCCTTCTGCCGAACATGAGCGTGGCCGAGAACGTCGCGCTCAGCGGGCAGCTGGTGGACACCGGCGGCAAGCTGGCGCGGCGCTTCGACCGCAAGGCAGTGGCCGCCACGGCCGTGCGCGCACTGGCAACGGTGAAGCTTCCGACCGATGCGGCGTTTCTCGCGCGGCGTGTCGACGAGCTGCCCATCGCCACGCGGCAACTGATTGCCATTGCGCGCGCCGTGGCCACGCGCGCGCGCATGGTCATCATGGACGAGCCCACCACCTCGCTCACACAGAAGGAGGTGGACAACCTCGTGCACGTGGTCGAGGCGCTGCGCGCACAGGGCGTGGCCGTGCTGTTCGTGAGCCACAAGCTCGACGAATGCATGGCCATGGGCGGCCAGGCCATCGTGTTCCGCGACGGCATGAAGGTGGCGCAAGGGCCGATCCGCGATTTCACCGAGGCCGAGCTCGCGCACTGGATGACAGGCAAGCAGCTCGACGGCGCACGCTACCGCCACCAGACACACGGCGGCGACGCGCTGCTGAAGGTCCAGGCGCTGGGCCGCGGCGCGCAGTTCAGCGACGTGAGCTTCACGCTGCACAAGGGCGAGATCCTGGGCATCACCGGCCTGCTCGACTCGGGCCGCAACGAATTGGCGCTGGCGCTGGCCGGCGTGCAGGCCGCCGACCGCGGGCGCATGGCGCTCGACGGCAAGCAGATCACGCTGAAGACACCGAGCGACGGCATTCGCCAGGGCATCGGCTACGTGCCGGAAGACCGCCTGAGCGAAGGCCTTTTCCTCGACAAGCCGATTCGCGACAACATCGTCACGGCCGTGCTCAACCGCCTGCGCGGGCGCTTCGGCGCACTCGACGCGAAGCAATGCCAGGCATTGGCCGAGCGCACCGTGCGCGAACTGCAGATCGCCACGCCCGACGTCGACCGCCCGGTGCAATCGCTTTCCGGCGGCAACCAGCAGCGCGTGCTCATCGGCCGCTGGCTCGCCATCGACCCGCGCGTGCTGATACTGCACGGGCCCACGGTGGGTGTGGACGTGGGCTCGAAGGACACCATCTACCGCATCGTGCAGCGGCTGGCCGAACAGGGCCTGGGTGTGATCCTGGTGAGCGACGATCTGCAAGAACTGCTGCAGAACTGCGACCGCATCCTGCTGATGCGCAAGGGCCGCATCGCCAACGACTTCGATGCGCAGGGCCTGGCCGAGAGCGAGCTCTACCACGCGCTGGTTTCCGACACCCCCTCCCCCGCATTCTCATGACGGCTTCGACCATGCAAGCACATTCCACGCCGGTGCCCTCCCACACGGCCTTGCCTGTACTCGCACCCAAGACGCAGTCCTCCTGGCGCGGCTGGCTCGCGCAGCGCCCCTCGGTCTTCACCCTGGCGCTGATCGTGGGGGTGTGCCTGGCGGTAGGCGCCATCAATCCGAGCTTCTTCCAGCTGCCGGTGTTGTTCGACATCGTGCGCGCCTGCACCGTGCTCGGCCTGTTCGCGCTGGGCGTGCTGATCGTGCTGGCCGCGGGCGGCATCGACGTGTCGTTCGCCGCCATCGCCGCGCTCACGATGTACAGCATCACCAAGCTGGTGCTGAACCATTTTCCGGAAGCGCCGATCGCGCTGCTGCTGGTGGCGGGCGCGGTGAGCGGCGCCTTGCTGGGCGTGCTCAACGGCTTGCTGGTGCACTGGCTCAAGGCCCCTTCGCTCATCGTGACCATCGGCACGCAGTATCTGTACCGCGGCATCCTGCTGACTTTCGTCGGCACGGTGTTCTTCATGAACGTGCCGGCGCCGATGGACGCCTTCGGCAAGCTTGCACTGTGGCGCTTCGACACGCCGCAAGGCCTGCATGTGGTGCTGCCCGCCACGGTGCTGGTGCTCGCCGGCGCGGCGGTGCTGACGTGGTGGCTGCTGAACCGCACGCTCATTGGCCGCGCGGTGTATGCCATTGGCGGCAGCCTCGCGATTGCGGAGCGGCTGGGCTACAACCTGCGCACGGTGCACATCTTCGTGTTCGCGTACGCGGGCTTCCTGTCTGGGCTGGCAGGCATCGTGCACGTATCGAGCACACGCCTAGCCAACCCCTTCGACCTGGTGGGCAACGAGCTGGACGTGATCGCGGCCGTGATCCTGGGCGGCGCGCGCATCACCGGCGGCAGCGGCACCGTGGGCGGCACGCTGCTGGGCGTGGTGTTGGTCACGCTGATCAACAACGTACTGATCCTGGCGGGCGTGCCGAGCACCTGGCAGAAGGTGATCATCGGGGCGTTCATTCTGGTGGCTGGCGCCTGCTTTGCAATGCGCAAGCAGGGCTGAACTGTCTGTGCTGCAATCCGCAGCATGGCAGAACCCACCCTCGACGACCTGCGCCGCTATGCAATAGCGCGCACCCTGTTCAAGCCGACAACGCTGCCCGCCGCGATCCGCCAACTCGGCTTCGTGCAGGCGGACCCGATCCGCGCACCCGCACGCGCGCAGGACCTCACCTTGCGCCATCGCGTGAAGGACTACCGTGCGGGCGATCTCGAGAACCGCTACACCCGCCTTGCCATCGAGGAAGACTGCCTCGTCAACTACGGCTTCCTGCCGCGCGAACACCTGGCGCTGATGCATCCGCGCGAGGCCAAGCGCGCATGGGACGCCGACACGCGGCGCAAGGCGGCCGACGTGCTGGCCTACGTGCGCGAGCATGGCCCGGTGCATCCGCGCCAGGTGGAACAGCACTTCGCGCATGGCCGGGTCAAGAACTACTGGGGTGGATCGAGCAACGCGACCACGCACCTGCTCGACGGCATGCACTACCGCGGCATGCTGCGCGTGGTGCGGCGCGACAGCGGCACGCGCGTCTACGAGGCCGTGACCCATGTGCCCGCCGACGACAGCCCCGCCGGCCGCGCGCAACGCGCCGCCGCGCTGATCGACCTGGTCGTGCGCAAGTACGCGCCGCTTCCGGCCGCGAGCCTGACCTATCTCGTGCGGCTGCTCGGCTACGGCGCACCGCATCTCTTGTCGCAGACGCAGGCCGCGCTGCGCCTCGCGCGCGACGAACTCGCGAGCTGCCGCATCGATGGCACGACCTGGTACTGGCCCGGCAATGAAAACCCGGCCTCGCGGCGCCATGCGCCCGACGATGAAGTGCGCCTGCTTGCGCCCTTCGACCCCGTGGCGTGGGACCGCCGCCGCTTCGAGCTGCTGTGGGGCTGGACATACAAGTTCGAGGCCTACACGCCGGCGCCCAAGCGCCGGTTCGGCTATTACGCGCTACCGATGCTGCGGCACGAGCGCGTGATCGGCTGGGCCAACGTCACGGCGCCCGAAGGCCGGGTGCAGCCCGCGTTCGGCTACATCGACCGCAAGCCGCGCGATGCGGCGTTCCGTGCGGCGCTCGACGACGAACTGCAACGCATGACGCAGTTCCTCGCGAAGCGCTGAGCCGCCTTCCCCGCCTCCTTCTGCGTGCGACCAAAATCCCCGCGCCGCGGAAGGTCTGGCGCACGGGCGACAACCCGCACCGCCGGCCGCTCCTAGAATCGCACCGTCGTCCGGCATGCCGGACGGCAAGCGTTCTCAGGGCGGGGTGAAACTCCCCACCGGCGGTAATGGCGGCTTCTTCGAGAGAGGGGCCGCACGAGCCCGCGAGCGCCCGCAGCCTGCAACAGGCGGCGGGGTCAGCAGATTTCGGTGCAATTCCGAAGCCGACGGTCACAGTCCGGATGAAAGAGAGCGCGAAATGCGGGCCGGCCCGCGCGCCTTGCATTTGAAGCGTGCGGTCTGCCCTGCGGTTTCGTGCGCCCTGATTCAGGAAACCTGCTTTCAAGAGGCACACCGTGAGTCAGATCAACGACCTTCCCCTTTCTGCCGTCACCGCATCGGGCAAGCCACGCGGCACGCGCATCGCATTCGTCGAGGCGCAGTGGCATTCCGACATCGTCCACCAGGCGCGCGACGCCTTCCTTGCCGAAATGGAACGGCTCGGCGTGGCACGCGAGCTGATCGACATCTTCGACGTGCCCGGCGCCTTCGAGATTCCGCTGCATGCCAAGCGGCTCGCCAACTCGGGCAAGTACGCGGCCATCGTCGGCTGCGCGCTGGTGGTCGACGGCGGCATCTACCGCCACGAGTTCGTGGCCAGCACCGTGGTCAGCACGCTGATGTCGCTGCAGCTCGAGACCGACGTGCCGATCTTCTCGGCCGTGCTCACGCCGCACCATTTCCATGAGCATGTGGAGCACCGCAAGTACTTCCACCGCCACTTCGCCGTCAAGGGCACGGAAGTGGCCGAAGCCTGCGTCAGGACACTCGAAGGGCTGAAGCAGGTCGACGGGCTGCTGGCCGCCGCGTGACAACCGGCACGCTGCTGCAGTAATCTGCGCGGATGGCCTCTGCATCCGATTCTTCGAACGACCGCTACATCCTCTACGGCGCGCCCGGTTCGGGCGCCACGCCGGTACACGCCGCGCTGACGCTGATCGGCGCGCAGGTCGAAACAGTCGACGTCTCTCCCTGGGAGAGCGAGGCCGAGCGCGAGCGCATGTCGAGCATCAATCCGATGCGCCAGGTGCCCGCGCTCGTGCTGCCTTCGGGCGAGCTGATGACCGAGAGCGCGGCCATCCTGATCTGGCTCGGCGACCGCTATCCGCAGGCCGGGCTCTGCCCCACGCCCGACGATCCGCTGCGTGCGCGCTACCTGCGCTGGATGGTCTACTTGCCGGCGGCCATCTATTCGCTGTTCTGGGTGCGCGACGAGCCCACGCGCCTCACGCCCGACCCCGCTGCCCAGGCCGTGATGCTCGAACGCACGGCCGAGCGCATTGCGCACTGCTGGCACCTGATGGACACGCAGATCGACGAACCCGCGCCCTACCTGCTGGGCGAGAAGCTGAGCATGCTCGACCTCTACGTGACCGTGATGTCGCGCTGGACGCCGCAACGCAGGCGCTTCTACCGCGTAGCGCCGCGCATGGCCCGGGTGGTGCGGCGCGTGGACGCCGACCCCCGGTTGGCCGACTTCTGGGCGGCGCGCTTTCCCTTCACGATGGACCAGGACGCGCAGAAAGACTGACGCCATGACCGCACGCACTCCGACCGCCGCCTACCCGATGACCATCTTCCACAAGCCCAACTGCAGCACCTCGCGCAACGTGCTGGGCTTGATCCGCGAGAGCGGCGTGGAGCCCGAGATCGTGCTGTACCTGGAGACGCCGCCCTCGAAGAAAAAGCTGCGCGAACTGGCAAAGGCCATGGGCATGGGCGCGCGCGACCTGCTGCGCACGAAGGAAGCGCCCTACGAAGAGCTGGCGCTGGCCGATCCGAAGTGGACCGACGACCAGTTGTTCGACTTCATCGCCGCGAACCCGATCCTGCTGCAGCGCCCCATCGTCGTCTCGCCGCGCGGCACGCTGATGTGCCGGCCCTGGGCGCGGGTGCGCGAGATCCTGCCCGCGGCGTAAACGCAGCCGGCTCAGCCGCGCTGCAGCAGCGCAGGCACCCCCGAGGCCAGCATCGCCACGCCCGAGGCGGTCAGCAGGCCCAGCACCAGTTTGCGGAATGCCGCCTCGCTGATGCCGATGTAGAGCCGCGCGCCAAGCAGCACCGGCACGGCAACGGCCAGCGCCACCAGCCCCAGCATCGGCAGCGTCGAGCGGCCGATGCTGCCGCTCGCGAGGTGGAGTGCGAACGCCACCGCCAGCATCGAGAGGTTGAAGTTCTGGATCACCGCGCGCTGCGTATCGCGCTGAAAGCCGCGCAGCGTGCACCAGAGCGTGGGAATGGTGCCGGAGAAGCCACCGATGCCGGCCATGGCCCCGCCGATGGTGCCGGCGATGCCATCTGCGACGCGTCCGCCGAAAGTGAGCTTCGGCAGGTGCTGCGACATCAACATCGCAGGACACCACAACACCAGCAGCGCACCGAGGCACACCTTGAAGAGCACGAGATCGAGGTGCGGCAACAGCCAGACGCCAAAGGGCACGCCGACCAGCCCCCCGAGCACGAACGGCCACAGCACATGCCTGTCGAAAGCGCGGCGCACCGTGACGGCGGCAATCACCTGCCCGGTGAGCGCACCGAACAGCGAGAGCACGGCGGCCAGTTGCGGCTCCAGCGTCCAGGCCCAGACGGACATTGCGACCAGGCCGAACGCAAAGCCCGACAGGCCCTGCACAAAGCCCGCCAGCACGGCGCCCGCGATCACATACACATACATGGCCTGCATGCGGCCGATGATATCGGCCGCATGCAGGCCATCGCGGCCGCCGTCAGGCCGAGGCCGGCATCAGCGCCGTGCGGCGCACCCGCGTCACGTTGAAGGCGCTGGCAATCAGCACGCCTTGCACCAGCGCCAAGCCGGCGATCACGCTCGTGTACTGGCCATGGTCCATCAGGCGGCCGAACACCAGCGGCGCCAGGGCCTGGCCGATGTCGAGGCCCGCATACACCACGCCATAGACGCGCCCGGTGGCGTTCGGCGGCGTCGAGCGCTTGACCAGCAGATCGCGCGAAGGCCCGGCGACGCCGGACACGAACCCCATGGCGCCGAACAGCACCGGCACCATCACCGGCGGAAACCGCGCAAAGGCCAGCACCAGCGCCAGCGCGGCAGCCACCCCGAAGCCGATGCCCACGATGCGTTCGCAGCGCGACGGGTCCGAGGCCAGGAAGCCGCCCGCCACCATGCCGGCCGCGCTCGCCACCATATAGACCGTGAGGCACACCGCCACCAGCGCCACCGGCACGGCGTGCAGGTGGCCCGCCGCCACCGGCGCGAAGGTCTGCACCACGCTGATCACGACGGCATAGAAGAAAAAGAAGCCGAAGCACATCCACACGGCCGGAATGCGCAGGAAATCGAACTCGCCGCCCACGTGGGCCGTTTCGCCGTGTGCGGTGGCCTTCTGCACCGTCTTCACGTCGAGCGCCAGCACGCTGCGGTGCGCCCAGAGCACCAGCAGCACCACGATGGCCAGCGCACCGGCCGAGGCCAGCGCCACGCGCCATGAAAAGGCGATGGCAATCGGCACCACGAAGGCCGGCGCCAGCGCCCAGCCCAGGCTGCCGGTGATGCCGTGCACGCTGTAGGCATGGCCGAGGCGCGTCGGCGCCACCTTGCGGTTGAAGAGCGTGTAGTCGACCGGGTGGAACACGCCATTGCCGATGCCGCCCACGACGGCGCACAGCAGCAGCATCCAGTAGCTCTGGGCCAGCGCATAGCCGAAGGCCGCCAGGGCCAGCGCGCCCAGCCCCACGAACAGCACCGGCCGCGGCCCCAGCTTGTCGACGATGAAGCCCGAGGCCGCCTGCACGATGCACGAGACCACGAAGAACACCGTCAGCACCGCGCCAAGCTCGGTGTAGCTCACGTTGAACGCGTCTTTCAGCCAGGGGAACAGCGGTGCCAGGATCAGCTGGCTGAAATGGCTGATGGCATGGGCCAGGCCCACCAGGCCGATCAGCTGGGCGTCGCCGCGCAAGCTGGTGGAAGGGGTGGCTGTCGGGGAGGAAGAGGAAGACATGGATTGCTACAAAAAAACCGGGCAGGCACTGATGCTATGCGCGCGCGCCGCGGCAGAATGGCGATACAGCGACAACATTTGTCGAAACTATGCCAAGCGCCGTTTCTCTCCCTTCCCCGGTCACCAGCGTCGCCTCGCTCACGCCGCACCTCTACGCACCCGACGCGGTGCGGCCGCTGCGCGCCAAGGAACATTTCCTGAGCGCCGACACCTTCGTCGAGCTGCACCAGCACCCGTGGCCGCAGCTCACCTTCTCGACCCGGGGCGTGATCCGGCTCAGCACGCAGGACGGCAGCTACATCGTGCCGCCGTCGCGCGCGGTCTGGGTGCCGGCCAACATGCCGCACAGCATCACGCTGATCGAGGATGCCGAACTGCGCACCGTGTACCTCCACGCCTGGCTCGGGCCGCCCTGGGAAAAGTGCGAGGTGCTCGAAATCAGCCCGCTGCTGCGCGCGCTGATGCTCGCGCTCGACACCACGCCCGACGGCCTGCCGCCGAACGATCCGCATGCGCCGCAGCGCGAACGCATGATCGCCCCGCTGCTGGTGGACGAACTCGAACGCGCCACGCAGATCCGCATCGACGTGCCGCTGCCGGCCGACAAGCGGCTGCGCCAGTTGTGCGAGACGCTGCTGCGCAATCCGGCCGACCGCGCCACGCTGGCCGAGCGCGCCGCCGCCATCGGCGCCAGCGAACGCACCGTGGCGCGGCTCTTTCGCGACCAGCTCGGCATGAGCTGGCAGCAGTGGCGGCAGCAGGCCGTGATGGCGCATGCGCTGCCGCTGCTGGCGCGCGGCATGGCCGTGAGCCAGGTGGCGGCGGCCAGCGGCTATGCCACCGACAGCGCGTTCTGCGCCATGTTCAAGGCCGCCACCGGGCGCTCGCCGACGTCGTTCCAGCACAGGAAGCGGTCCGCCGCACTCGCCTGAATCGCGCCATGCGGTCATGCCGCTCTGGCAAGATCGGCCGGTCGACGAACACCACGGACCACCCGACCGACCTGCCCATGGCGCCCCTTCCGCGAACGCACAGCCCCCAGCCCTGGACTGCAGACATCGGCCTGCGCATTCGCCGCCTCTTCTGGCTCAAGGCGATCGGGACCACGGTGTTCACCTGGCTCTTCTTCATCGGCTACTTCCACATGCTGCGCAACCCGGCCTACCCGGTCGTGGTGATGCCGCTCACGGCGCTCGACCACCTGATTCCGTTCCAGCCCTACACGCTGGGCGCCTATCTCTCGCTGTGGGTCTACGTGGGCGTTGCACCCGGCCTGCAGCTGAGCTTTCGCGAACTGGTGGTCTACGGGCTGTGGATCGGCGCGCTGTGCCTGACCGGCCTGGGGCTCTTCTACTTCTGGCCCACGCAGATACCGCCGCTGGCCATCGACGCCTCGGGCTATCCCGGCTTTGCGATGCTGCAGGGCGTGGACGCCGCGGGCAACGCCTGCCCCTCGATGCACGTGGCCGTAGCCATCTTCACGGCCATCCGCCTGGACCATGTGCTGCGCGAGGCGCGCACGCCGGTCTTTCTTCGCCTTGCCAACTGGCTCTGGTTTGCCGCCATTGCGTACTCGACCTTGGCCGTCAAGCAGCACGTGGTGCTCGACGCGCTGGCCGGCGCACTGCTGGGAATGGCCTTTGCGCTCCCCTCGCTTCGCTGGCGGCCAGGGGTCGGAAACCGGGGCCCTGCGCTGGTGGGAGCGGATATCATTGGCCATCACTGACCACAGGCCGAGCGAGGAAGGGGTCGATCCCGGGGTGGCGATCGATCAGCGGCTGGCACAAGAAGACAGGCATCGCACGATGAGTTCGCTGAAGCAATTGCAGGACCTGATCCACGAGAAGTACGGCATCGAACCGTCGAAACTCGACCCCCACGCATCGATGCGCGAAACCGGCGGGCTCGACTCGCTGGCATTGGCCGAGTTCCTGTTTGCCATCGAAGACCACTTCGGCATCACCATGCCCGACGAAGACGCGAACATCGACACCCTGAACGAACTGGCGTTGCTGGTCGACAAGGTCAGGGCCGCGAAGACAGCGTGAAGCACGAGGTCTGCGTCACCGGACTGGGCGTCGTGGCGCCGCACGGCGACGAGCCCGGCGCGCTGTTCCAGGCCCTGCTCGACGGCCGATCGGCCCTTCGGCCGGTCTTCCCCGAACTGCCCAGGCCCGCCGCCGCGGCCATGGCGGCCTTCGACGAAACACGCTGGTTCACCAAGCTGCAACTGGCCGGCGTCGACCGCGTGAGCCAGCTCGCGGTGGCTGCCGCCGACCTTGCGCTGCGCGATGCGGGCCTTGCCGCGAACGATGCCGATCCCGAACGCATGGGCGTCTATGCCGGCTGCGGCATGGGCGGCGCCGCCGCGCTCGAGGCGGCCTACCGTGGCAACGGGCGGGTGTCGCCGCTCACCATTCCCGCCTTCATGCCCAATGCGCCCGCCGCCCACGTGGCCATGCGCCAGGGCGTGCACGGGCCGGTGCTGACCTATTCGGTTGCCTGCGCCTCGTCGTCGGTGGCCATTGCTGAAGCAGCCAAGTCCATCCAGCGCGGCGACGTCGACATGGCCATTGCCGGCGGCAGCGAAGCGCTGATCGTGCCGGGCGTGGTGCTGGCCTGGCAGGCGATGCAGACCCTGGCCAGCTTCCTGCCTGGCGAAGCGGCCGGCGCGGTGCGGCCCTTCGCGAGCGACCGCAGCGGGTTCGCGCTGGGCGAAGGCGCAGCCTTCCTGGTGCTCGAATCCGCCGAACGTGCACGCAGCCGCGGCGCGCGCCGCTATGCCACGCTGGCCGGCTGGGGCCTGGGCAGCGATGCCACCCATCTCACCAAGCCGGACGCGCCGGGCCAGGCGCGCGCGCTGCGCCAGGCCCTGCGGCAGGCCGGCCTCGAGCCGCGCGACGTGAACTACTGCAACGCGCACGGTACGGCCACGCGCATCGGCGACGTGGTCGAGCGCAACGCGCTGGCCGATGTGTGGGGCGGCGATCTCGACCGCCTGCGCGTCAGCTCCACCAAGGCGCTGCACGGCCACATGCTCGGTGCCGCGGGCGCCATCGAGGCGCTCATCACGGTGCTCGCGCTGCACCGCCGGCAGCTGCCGCCGAATGCGAACTGCAGCGAGATCGATCCGGCGTGCAGCCTGAACCTCGTCGCGCAGCACGAGGACACGAGTGCGCCGGCACTCGAAGCGGCAATGAGCAATTCCTTCGCGTTTGGCGGTACGAATTCCGTGCTGCTCTTCCGCCGTCCGTGAAACCGGGGTTCTGCCGGGGGTATGCTGACGATGGAATCTTCATTCATCGCTTCAGAGGGGAGTTCATCATCATGCGTTTTCGCTTCGCACTGATTTCCATCGCGCTGCTCGCGGCCAGCGTCTCGGCGTCGGCCCAGTCGGACCTGCTCGGCAAACTCAAGGACCAGATGGGCGCGGGCGGCGGCGCTGCCCTCGGCGAGAACCTCGGCTTCAAGATGCCGGCCGTCGGCTCCAGCACCATGGGCAATGCGGCCGGCGTGCTGCAGTACTGCGTCAAGAACAACTATCTCGGCGGCGATGCGGCCGCGGTGAAGGACAAGCTGCTGGCCAAGATCACCGGCCAGAAACAGCAGGAAACCGGCTTCGCGAACGGCGCCAAGGGGCTGCTCAAGGGCGGCGACGGCAAGACGCTGAACTTCAAGATGCTCTCTTCGAAAGTGAAAGAGAAGGCCTGCGACTACGTGCTCAAGAACGCGGCTTCCCTGGTCTAGAACGACGGCTGCGCAAGTTCCCGCCTGCGGTGGTGGACGAAAATCGCCAGTGAGTCACCCACCATCCATGAATCCGGCAGCCACCCCCTCCTCCTCTTCCTCCCTGCGCCAGCGCATCGCGCGCTGGGTTCCCTGCCTTGCATGGCCCCGCCCTTCCGCGGCGCTGCTGCGCAACGAGGCGATCGCGGGCATCACCGTGGCGCTGATGGTCATTCCGCAAGGGGTGGCCTATGCGGCGCTGGCGGGCATGCCGCTGGTCACCGGCGTGTACGCGGCGCTGTTCCCGGCGCTCATCGCGGTGATGTTCAGTTCGTCGCAGCGGCTGTCGGTCGGGCCCACGGCACTCACCAGCCTGCTGGTGGGCGCATCGCTCGCGCCGCTGGCGGTGCCCGGCAGCGCCGAGTGGGTGGCCATGGCCGTGTGGCTCACGTTGATGTCGGGCACGATCCAGATCGTGCTGGGCGCCGGGCGCTTCGGCTGGCTGCTGCGGCTGGTCAACTCGCCGGTGCTCATCGGCTTCACGCAGGGCGCGGCGGTGCTGATCGCCATTTCGCAGCTGCCGGCGCTGCTCGGCTTCACGGGACGCACCATTCCCCAGGTGCTGCAAGGCGGGCCGCTGCCGGATCTCGTGGCCATTGCCTTCGGGCTCGGCAGCATCGCCGTGCTGTGGCTCGGCAAGCGGCTGGTGCCGCGTGTCCCGACCACGATGGCGCTGGTGGCCGGCGCCGCAGCCATCAGCTGGGGCATCAACTACGCATTGCGCGGCGGGGCCGTGGTGGGCAGCCTGCCCTCGGGCCTGCCTTCCTTCTACTGGCCGGGTCTGCTGCCCCTGCACACGTTCAGCGCGCTGGTGCTGCCGGCACTGATGATCACGCTGGTGAGCTTTCTCGAAACCGCTTCGAGCGCCAAGGTCGACAACGCGCGTGCCGGCACGCTTTGGAACGAGAACCAGGACCTGATCGGCCAGGGCCTGGCCAAGCTGGCCTCGGGTTTCTCGGGCGCCTTTCCAACCAGCTCGTCGTTCTCGCGCTCGGCCATCACGCTGTATGCGGGCGCCCGGACCGGCTGGGCCACGCTGTCCAGCGTGGTGGTGGTGGCGGGTGCGCTCTTGTGGCTGATGCCGCTGCTCTACCACGTGCCGCAGGCGGTGCTGGCGGCGGTGGTGGTCACGGCCATTCTCGGGCTGGTCAAGCCGGCGAGCTTCGTCGCGCTCTGGCGCGTGTCGCGCATCGAGGCGGGCATTTCGTTCGGCACCTTCGTGCTGACCATTGCCACGGCACCGAGCATTTACTGGGGCGTGCTGGGCGGGCTGCTCGCGAGCCTGGCGCACTACATGTACCGCCACCTGCATCCGCGCATCATCGAGGTGGGCTTGCATCCCGACGGCAGCCTGCGCGACCGCCACCTTTGGAAGCTGCCGCCGCTGGCGCCGCAGCTCTATGCGCTGCGCATGGATGCCGAGCTCGACTTCGCCTCGGCCTCCACGCTCGAACGCGCGCTCACCGTCGCGCTGGCCGAGCGCCCGGAACTGACCGACGTGTGCCTCTTCGCGCAGCCCATCAACCGCATCGACATCACGGGCGCCGAAGTGTTCGGCTCTATCCGCCGGATGATGGAAGCCAAGGGCCTGCGCCTGCACCTGAGCGGGCTGAAGCTGCCGGCCATGCAAGTGCTGGAGCGCGCCGGCCTGCTCGCACCGGGGCCGATGCTTTTCAGCTACCGCACCGACGGCGAAGCGCTGGCAGCGCTGACACAGGAAGAAGGTCAGCGCGCCGCGACAACCGGCTCCACCGAAGCCAACTTGATCTCGTAGCCGCTCACGCCCATGTCCGCCGAGGCATAGCGCGCCGCCTTCAGCAGCCCGCTGACGCGCACCGTGTCCATCGCGTGCAGTCCCTTCACGGTATCGGCCGCAAACACGTGCACGATCTGGTTGGCGGGCGGCGGCGGGGTGTGGATGCAGGCGCCGAAGTACGGCACCAGCAGGAACTCGCGAATGCCGCCTTGCGTGTTGTCGAGCGGAACGACGAAGCCCGACAGGCGCGCGGCCGTGCCGTCGAGCGCCACGTTGACCGGCGCGTTGTCCCAGACCGCGCGCATCTCGTCGAGCATCCGGATCGCGCGCGGATCGTTGTCGCGCAGCGACTCCAGGCTGAGGTTGCGGTAGCGCTTGGTCGGGTCCCAGTCCTTGGGAACGAGCTGTTCCCACTTGAGTTCCTGCACGGCGCCCATGGCAGCCGCGCTGCTGGTGTCGGCGGCCGGCCCACAGCCCGCCAGCGCAGCTACGCCCAGCGCCAGCAGGAAGGCCGGCAAGGCGCGGCGGAAGAAGGCTCTCATGGCTGCTTATTGTGCTTGCGGCCCATGTCCGCCGCCTTAGCGGGGCCTTAAGCGGCTGCGCGGCGGCCAGGCCGGTCAGTCCCGCACCGGCCCGCGCAGGTTCTTGATCTGCGAGCGCTGGCTTTTGCCTTCGAGCCGGCGCTGCTTCGAACCATAGGTCGGCTTGGTGGGGCGGCGTACGCGCGGCGGCGTGGCCACGCTGTCGACCACCGCCTGCAGGCGCGCGAGCGCGTCGGCCCGGTTCATCTCCTGCGTGCGGTGCTGCTGCGCCTTCAGCACGAAGACGCCTTCCTGCGTGATGCGGCTGTCGCGCAGCGCGAGCAGCCGCTCCTTCACGTCGGCAGGCAATGAGCTCGCGTGGATGTCATAGCGTAGGTGCACCGCGCTCGACACCTTGTTGACGTTCTGCCCGCCCGCGCCCTGCGCACGAATGGCGCTGATCTCGACCTCGTCGGGGTCGATCAGGAGGGGTGGGCGGAGCATGTCGGGAAGTGTGCCTTCAAATGCATTCGAAGACGGCCGCGATGCCCTGGTGGCCGCCGGTCCTCAGGTGCGGCGGATCAGCCGCGCGAGGCCGGTTTCGGAGAAACGTCGGTCACGTCGCGGGCACTGCCGCGAATGCGCTCCGGGCGCACCACCGATTCGCCGCGCGCACGCGCATTGGCCGTGTCGGCGGCGGTCGGCTCGGCCGGCTGTGCCGCATTGCGAAAACGATCGAAACCCGAGCGCGGGTTGAAGCGCCCGCCCATCGAAGCCATCCAGGGCGTCACGGGCTTGCCCGTGATCTGCCCCCAGGCGTAGCGCACGCCCCACGCAGCCGCCAGCAGCATGACCACCACCGCCAGGCTGGCCGCGAACACCAGCCCCAGGAGCAGAAGAATGACGCGAAAAATGAAGTTCATCATCGGACCTTAGGCCGCAATGGCCTCCGATGGTTCCCCGGCCTTGGTGAACGAAAACTGGCCGGGGGTCTGGATCGGGTCTGTATTCACTTCAATGGTGTCCTTCGGTCCGAAGCTGCCGTCGAGCAGCAGCTTCGAGAGTGGGTTCTCGATGCGCTGCTGAATGGCGCGCTTCAGCGGCCGTGCGCCGAACACCGGGTCGAAGCCGACCTTGGCAATCTCGGCCAGCGCCGCGGGCGAGACCTCGAGCCCCAGGTCCATCTTCGCGAGCCGCGCCTGCAGCACCTTGAGCTGGATTGCGGCAATCGATTCGATGTTCTTTGCGTCGAGCGCATGGAACACGACCGTCTCGTCGATGCGGTTCAGGAACTCGGGGCGGAAGTAGTTCTTCAGCTCGTCCCACACCGCTTCCTTGATCTCCTCGGCCGGCTGGCCCACCATCGACTGGATGATCGGCGAGCCGATGTTGCTGGTCATCACGATCACGGAGTTCTTGAAGTCCACGGTGCGGCCCTGGCCGTCGGTCAGGCGGCCGTCGTCGAGCACCTGCAGCAGCACGTTGAAGACGTCGGGATGGGCCTTCTCGACCTCGTCGAGCAGCACCACGCTGTAGGGCTTGCGGCGCACGGCTTCGGTCAGGTAGCCGCCCTCCTCGTAGCCCACGTAGCCTGGCGGCGCGCCGATCAGGCGGGCCACCGAATGCTTCTCCATGAACTCGCTCATGTCGATGCGGATCAGGTGATCTTCGCTGTCGAACAGGAAGCCCGCGAGCGCCTTGCACAGCTCGGTCTTGCCCACGCCCGTGGGGCCCAGGAACAGGAACGAGCCCGTCGGGCGGTTCGGATCGGAGAGGCCCGAGCGCGAGCGGCGGATCGCGTTGGCCACCGCGCCGATGGCCTCGTCCTGGCCCACCACGCGCTCGTGCAGCTTGTCTTCCATGACCAGCAGCTTGTCGCGCTCGCCCTGCATCAGCTTGGCGACCGGAATGCCGGTGGCGCGCGCCACGACCTCGGCGATTTCTTCAGCGCCCACTTGCGTGCGCAGCAGCGTGGGTGCGCTGGACTTGCCCTTGCTCGCCTCGTTCGCTTCGGCTTCCTTCAGGCGCTTCTCGAGCGCAGGCAGCTGACCGTACTGGAGCTCGGCGAGCTTGTTGAAGTCGCCCTTGCGCTTCCACTCCTCGATCTCGAACTTGATCTTGTCGATGTCCTCGCGGATCTTCGCGCTGCCTTGCGCCTGAGCTTTCTCGGCCTGCCAGATCTCGTCGTAGTCGGCAATCTCCTTCTGCAGCTTCTCGATCTCGCCCTCGATCAGGCCGAGACGCTTCTGCGAGGCTTCGTCCTTTTCTCGGCGCACCGCTTCGCGCTCGATCTGCAGCTGGATCAGGCGGCGGTCGAGCCGGTCCATGACCTCGGGCTTGGAGTCCATCTCGATCTTGATCTTGGCCGCGGCCTCGTCGATCAGGTCGATGGCCTTGTCGGGCAGGAAGCGGTCGGTGATGTAGCGGTCGCTCAACTCGGCCGCGGCCACGATGGCCGGGTCGGTGATCTGCACGCCATGGTGCACTTCGTACTTCTCCTGCAGGCCGCGCAGGATGGCGATGGTGGCTTCGACGCTCGGCTCGCCCACGATGATCTTCTGGAAGCGGCGCTCCAGCGCGGCGTCCTTCTCGATGTACTTGCGGTATTCGTCGAGCGTGGTGGCGCCCACGCAGTGCAGCTCGCCGCGCGCGAGCGCCGGCTTGAGCATGTTGCCCGCGTCCATCGCGCCTTCGGCCTTGCCGGCGCCCACCATGGTGTGCAGCTCGTCGATGAAGACGATGGTCTGGCCTTCGTCCTTGGCCAGTTCGTTGAGCACGGTCTTCAGGCGTTCTTCGAATTCGCCGCGGAACTTGGCACCGGCCAAGAGCGAGGCCATGTCGAGCGACAGCACGCGCTTGCCCTTGAGCGACTCGGGCACCTCGCCCGCGACGATGCGCTGCGCCAGCCCTTCGACGATGGCGGTCTTGCCCACGCCGGGTTCGCCGATGAGCACCGGGTTGTTCTTGGTGCGGCGCTGCAGCACCTGGATCGCGCGGCGGATTTCCTCGTCGCGGCCGATCACCGGGTCGAGCTTGCCCAGGCGGGCGCGCTCGGTCAGGTCCATGCAGTATTTCTTGAGGGCTTCGCGCTGGCCTTCGGCATCGGCGCTGTTCACGCCCTGCCCGCCGCGCACGGCATCGATCGCGGACTCGAGCGACTTGCGGCCGAGGCCGTTTTCCTTGGCGATCCGGCCGATGTCGGACTTGCTGTCGGCCACCGCCAAGAGGAAGAGCTCGCCCGCAATGAACTGGTCGTTGCGCTTGATGGCTTCCTTCTCGGTGGCCTGCAGCAGCTTGCCGAGTTCCGGGCCGACCTGCACGATGTCATGGCCCTGCACCTGCGGCAGCTTCTTGATAGCCGCCTCGGCCGCGTTCACGAGGCCCTGCACGTTGACGCCGGCGCGTTCCAGCAGGGCGCGCGGGCCGTCCTCCTGGCGCAGCATCGCGACCAGCAGGTGGGCCGGCTCGATGTAGGCGTTGTCGTTGCCGAGCGCGAGCGTCTGGGCGTCGCTCAGCGCTTCCTGGAATTTGGTGGTGAGTTTGTCTTGTCGCATGGTGGTATTCCTGCACTCAAAATAGGACTGTTCGGGCGCGATTCAAGGTGTCCGGCGCGTCGGGCACGGCTATTGCACTGTGCCTGCTCATTTTTCGAATGGAGTCGATCATGGTTTTTTCAATGCAGCGCGCCCCCGATCCGGTTCGCCGGGCGCTCGGCGTCGGTCTCTTTCTAGCGACCATGGGCCTGACGGGCCTTGCGCAGGCGCAAGGCACGCCCATCCGCCTGCTGGTCGGTTTTCCGGCCGGAGCCGGCACAGACGCCATTGCACGCACGCTGGGCGAAAAACTCAAGGACGTGCTGGGCGTGCCGGTGGTGGTGGAAAACCGCGCCGGCGCCGGCGGACAGATCGCGGCGCAGGCGCTCAAGGCGGCCCCGGCCGACGGCCATACGCTGTTCCTGTCCCACGACCATTCGATCTCCATCCTGCCGCAGGTGGTGAAGAACCCGGGTTTCAATCCCGCGACCGACTTCGTGCCCGTGGCCGGATTCGCCACCTTTGCCAACGTGCTGGCCGTCTCGGGCGGCACGCCGGCCAAGAGCATCGACGAATACGTGAAGTGGGTTCGCACCCAGCGCGGCGGCAAGGAAACCATCGGCATCCCGGCGCCGGCCTCGATTCCCGAGTTCCTGGTGAAGATGATCTCGGACAAATACAAGATCGACGTGCAGCCCGCGCCTTACCGCGGCAGCGCGCCGATGACGGCGGACATGCTGGGCAACCAGATCACGGCCGGCATCGCCTCGGTGCCCGACTTCATCGAGAACCACAAGGCCGGCAAGGTGCGCATCGTGGCCTCCATCGGCGCCAGGCGCCAGGCCGTGCTGCCGAACGTGCCCACCTTCACCGAACTGGGCTTCTCGAACCTGGAAGACCTGCCCTACTACGGCATCTTCGCGCCCGTGGGCACGCCGCAGCCGATCATCGACAAGTACGGCGAGGCGCTGCAGAAGGTGCTGGCCATGCCCGACGTGAAGCAGAAGCTGACCACCATGGGCCTCACCGTGGCGTACGAGCCGCAAGGCCAGTTCGCGGGCCGCGTGCGCAGCTACACGCAGACCTGGGAACGCATCATCCAGTCGAGCGGCTTCAAGCCTCTCTAAGCGTTCGGGGCGGTGATGCCCCAGCGCGCCAATGCCGCGTCGTCGCTGACGCGCGCATCCACCCAGCGGGCGCCTTCGGGCGTCTGTTCTTTTTTCCAGAACGGGGCCTGGGTCTTCAGGTAGTCCATCAGGAACTCGCAGGCCTCGAAACTCTGGCCGCGATGGGCCGAAACCACCGCCACCATCATGATCTGGTCGAGCGGCTGCAGCAGCCCCACGCGATGGATCACGCGCGCGCCCAGGATGTCGAAGCGCCTGTGCGCCTCGTCGATCATGGTTTCGATGGCCTTCTCGGTCATGCCGGGGTAGTGCTCCAGCTCCATCGAGGCGATGGTGCTGCCGTCGTTGCGATCCCTGACCGTGCCGACGAAGCTGCAGACCGCACCCACGCGTTTGTCGCCGGTGCGCAACGCGGCGACCTCCTGCCCGAGGTCGAAATCGGCTGTCTGGATCGAAACGCGTGCGCCACTCATGCCGGGATTGTGGCATCGCGCTAGACTTCGGCAATGCCCTGCTTCGCCACGCTCTCCACAGTGCCTTCGCACGCCGAGAGCACCTGTGCGCGCCAGGGCAGCAAAGCCAAAAAACCAAAGCTCGTCTGACCGGAGCTGCGGTTCCGTCGTCGGATGAGCGACGGAACCTGCCAAGGCCTTGGCCCCCCATGGGTTGCGCGCGCATCGAACGACGGTTCCTTTCCATCGGTCGATTCCCTTGAGGAAACCCGCGTGCCGCAATCGTCCATCCCCTCCTCCAGCCCCGACTTCTCGGGCCTCTGGATTCCCCTCGTCACGCCGTTCCAGGACGGCGCGGTCGACCATGCCGCACTCGCCGCATTGACCCGCCGGCTCGCCAGCGACGGCGTGGCCGGCTTCGTGGTCTGCGGCTCGACCGGCGAGGCCGCCGCGCTCGACGAAACGGAACAGCTCGCCGCGCTCGATACGGTGCAAGCGGCCGCCGAAGGGCTGCCGATCGTCATGGGCCTGTCGGGCTACCACCTGGGCAAGACGACGACCTGGGTGCGCCGGCTCTGCGAACGGCCGCTGGCGGGGCTGCTGGTGCCCGCGCCACACTACATCCGGCCATCGCAGGCCGGTCTGCTCGAATGGTTCCGCGCGATCGCCGACGCCAGTGCCGCACCGGTGCTGGTCTACGACATTCCCTACCGCACCGGCGCGACCCTCACGCGCGAAACGCTGCTGGCGCTGGCCGGGCACCCGCGCATCCGCGGCATCAAGGACTGCGGCGGCGACATGGCCAAGACGCGCGCCGTGATCGCCGACGGCCGGCTTCAGGTGCTGTCGGGCGAAGACCAGCAGATCTTCGGCACGGTGGCCGAAGGCGGTGTGGGCGCCATCGCGGCCAGCGGGCATGTTCAGACGCGGCGCTTCGTGCAGGTGCTGCGCCTCCTGGCCGAGAACCGGCTGGCGGAGGCGCGCGCCGAATGGCAGCCGCTGCAGCCGTTGATCGAAATGCTGTTTGCAGAACCGAACCCGGGGCCGCTCAAGGCGCTGCTGGCGCACGGCGGATCGATGCGCGACGAGCTGCGCTCGCCGATGACCCGCGCGTCCGGTGCCTTGCGCGAGCGTCTGGTGGCGCTGGACGCCCGGCTCAGCCGCCCGTAACGGGCGGGAAAAAGGCGACCTCGCAGCCTTCACGCAGCGCGGCCGCCTCGTCGCTCATGGCCTGGTCGAGCGCCATGCGCACGGCCTTGCCGCGCGCAAGCGCCGTGGCGTACGCGCCGCCGCGTGCGATGAGTTCGTCGCGCAGCGCGGCCAGCGTGCCGGCACCGGTGTCGACGGTTTCGCCGCTGGTGGCGAGCGCCTCGCGCACGGAGGCGAAATAGCGGATCTGGACCTTCATGTGCTTCAGTGCTTCAGGCCAGCAACGAGGCCAAGGAGATGAAATTCACCGCGTCACCGGCCCGGATGGTCTGGCCGGGCGGGTTGTCGACCACGCCGTCGCCCCAGACCATCGACGTCAGCACGCCCGAACTCTGGTTGGCGAACAAGTCGAGCCCGCCTGCAGCGTTGCGCCGGGCGCGCAGGAACTCGCGGCGGCGGTCGGCGCGCGGCCAGTCGAAGTCGGCGCGCATCTGCACGGGCTCCGGCGCCACGCGGCTGGCGCCCTGCAGCGCCAGCAGGAAGGGACGCACGAGCAGCAGAAAGGTCAGGAAGCTGGACACGGGGTTGCCGGGCAGCCCCGTGACGTGGCAGCGCCCTTGCGCGCCGCCCCCGGCCCTGGCGATCGAACCGTAGGCGAAGGGCTTGCCCGGTTTCATCGAGAGCGACCACAACTGCAGTTCGCCGAGCGCCTGCACCGCGGCCTTGATGTGGTCTTCCTCGCCCACGGACACGCCGCCGGTGGTGATGATCAGGTCGCTGTTCTCGGCCGCACCGCGCAGCGCCTCGATGGTGGCCTCGCGCTTGTCGGGCACGATGCCCAGGTCGTTCACCTCGCAGCCGAGCCTGTGCAGCAAGGCGCGCATGAAAAAGCGGTTGGAGTTGTAGATCGCGCCCGGCTTCATGGCCTCTGGCGCGACTTCGCCGGGCATCACCAGCTCGTCGCCGGTGGACAGCAGCGCGACGCGCGGCCGCCGGGCCACCTGGAGCCGATCGAAACCCACGCTGGCGGCCAGCCCGAGCGCCGCGGGCGTCAGGCGCTCGCCCTTGCGCAGCACCACGTCGCCGGACGCTACGTCTTCGCCCGCGCGGCGAATCCACTGGCCGGCGGCGGGAACGATCTCGATGCGCACCGCGCCGAGCGCGCCTTCCTGCGGCACGGCCTGGGTGTCTTCCTGCATCACGATGGCATCGGCGCCTTCGGGAATTTGCGCGCCGGTGAAGATGCGCGCCGCGGTGCCGGCGGCCAGCGGCGTGCCCACGGTACCGGCGGGAATGCGCTGCGCAACCTGCAGCAATGCGCCAGGCGCGGCGCAGTCGGCCAGGCGCACCGCATAGCCGTCCATCGAGCTGTTGTCGCGGGGCGGCACGGTGAGCGCGGAGACAAGGTCCTGCGCGAGCACGCGGCCGTCGGCATCGAAGGTGGCAACGCTTTCGGCAGGCAGCTTCGGCTGCGCCTTCCCGAGCAGGCTCGCCAGTGCTTCGTCGAGCGCCATCAGCGGCGGGCGCGAGGGAGTCACGGAATCAGCCATGGTGTTCGGGGTTGTATTCGAAGCGGCTGCCGCTGTCGATCAACCACTGCGCGATGCCCTCGATGTCATCGAGGTCGAACAGGGGCAGATTGGTCGGCGCCGGCAGCTTCGCGGGCGCGTCGGTGGCAATGGCGGCCACGAAGGCGTCCTCGATGTACTGCGAGGGCCGCGCCGGCTTGCCGGCCTCGGGCGCGCGCCAGACCTCGATCTTGAGCAGGTCGCTGTGCTTGAAGCCCTCGACCAGCACCCAGTCGACGCCGTCATGAAGCTCGGCAATCAGGTCGTGCACCGACAGCTGCGCGGGCTGCTCGAATTCGCGGATCAGCGCGAGCCGCTTGTCCGATGCCACGACCACCTCGAAAGCTCCCGCCTCGCGATGGCGGTAGGTGTCCTTGCCAGGATGGTCGATGTCGAACTTGTGATGCGCATGCTTGACCACCGACACGCGCTGGCCATGGAGCTTGAGCACGGGAATCAGGCGCTCGACCAGCGTGGTCTTGCCCGAACCCGAATACCCGGAAAAGCCGATCACCTTCATGTCGAGTTCCTGTGGCGGCCGTCTACGCGGCAGCTGAATGCATCTGCGGGGCAGCCGCTGCAGTGCGCGGCGTGCGGCAAGGGTCAATCACAGTTCTGCGCGATGTACGCCTTCACGGCCTCGGCATCGGCCGGGAGCTTGACCACGCGCTTGGGCAGCGCTTCGATGCCCTCGAACCTGGCCGGCCGCGCGGGCTCGTGGCCCAGGGCTTCGACCAGCGTGGCGGCAAACTTGATCGGCAGCGCGGTTTCGAGCACCACCATCGGCACGCCGGGCGCCAGGTGTTCGCGCGCGGCCTTGAGGCCGTCGGCCGTGTGCGGATCGACCAGCGTGGCAAAGCGCTTGTCGGTGTCGCGGATGGTGGCCAGGCGGTCGGCGTGCGTGCTGCGGCTGCTCCTGAAGCCGAAGCGCTCCGCGGCCTGCGTGAATGCAGGGTCCTTGGCCAGGTCGAAGAACCCCTGGCGGCCCAGATCGTCCACGAACAGCGAACGCAGCTTGCCGGCGTCGCGTCCCACCAGATCGAACATGAAGCGCTCGAAGTTGCTGGCCTTGCTGATGTCCATCGACGGGCTCGAGGTTTCGTGCGTATCGGCCGCCGCGCGCACGCGGTAGGCGCCGGTGCGGAAGAATTCGTCGAGCACGTCGTTCTCGTTGGTGGCGACCACCAGCGTGTGGATGGGAAGGCCCATCATGCGCGCCACATGGCCCGCGCAGACGTTGCCGAAGTTGCCCGATGGCACGGTAAAGCTCACCGGCTTGTCGTTGCCGGCCGTGGCCTGGAAGTAGCCGGCAAAGTAGTAGACCACCTGCGCCAGCAGGCGCGCCCAGTTGATCGAGTTGACCGTGCCGATGCGGTATTTGCGCTTGAAGCCCAGGTCGTTCGACACCGCCTTGACGATGTCCTGGCAGTCGTCGAACACGCCGGTGACGGCGATGTTGTGGATGTTCTCGTCCTGCAGGCTGAACATCTGCGCCTGCTGGAACGGGCTCATGCGGCCGTCGGGCGAGGTCATGAAGACGCGCACGCCCTTCTTGCCGCGCATGGCGTACTCGGCCGCGCTGCCGGTGTCGCCGCTGGTGGCCCCCAGGATGTTGAGCTCGGCGCCGCGGCGGGCCAGTTCGTATTCGAACAGGTTGCCCAGGAGCTGCATCGCCATGTCCTTGAAGGCCAGCGTGGGGCCGTTGGACAGGGCCTCGAGGTACACGCCGTCCTCGAGCTCGCGCAGCGGCACGATTTCTTCGCTGCCGAACACTTCGGGCGTGTAGGTCTTGGCGCAGATGGCCTTCAGATCGGCCGGCGGAATGTCGTCGATATAGAGCGAGAGGATCTCGAACGCCAGTTCCGCATACGTCAGGTTGCGCCATTTCGCGAGCATGGCGGTGTCGACCTGCGGATAGTGCTCGGGCAGGTAGAGCCCGCCGTCGGGCGCGAGGCCTTCAAGCAGGATTTCGCAGAAACGCTTGCGGTCGGGATGGCCGCGGGTGCTCAGGTAGTTCACGGTATGTCTCTTGCGCCGTCCTCAGGACAGCTCTTCCTTGCGGATGCGCACGATCGGCTGCAGCACCGTGGGCAGGGCCTGCAGTTCGGCCAGCACGTCGTTCACCGTGCCTTCGCGCGCGTCGTGCGTGAGGATGATCAGGTCGGTCTGGGTCGAGCCTTCGCCGCCCACTTCGTCGGCTTCGCGCTGCAGCACGGCATCGATGCTGATGCCGGCGGTGGCCAGCAGCCCCGTCACCTTGGCGAGCACGCCGGCCTGGTCGGCCACGCGCAGGCGCAGGTAGTAGCTGGTGACGACTTCGGTCATCGGCAGCACCTTCAGGTCGCTCATGGCATCCGGATGGAAGGCCAGGTGCGGCACGCGGTGCGCGGCGTCGGCCGTGTGCAGGCGCGTGATGTCGACCAGGTCGGCGATCACCGCGCTGGCGGTCGGCTCGCTGCCCGCGCCCTTGCCGTAGTAGAGCGTGGTGCCGACGGCGTCGCCATGCACCACCACGGCGTTCATGGCGCCTTCCACATTCGCGAGCAGCCGCTTCGACGGCACGAGCGAGGGGTGCACGCGCAGCTCGATGCCCTGCGCGGTGCGCTTGGTGATGCCCAGCAGCTTGATGCGGTAGCCGAGCTGTTCGGCGTACTTGATGTCCTGTGCGGCCAGCTTGGTGATGCCTTCGATGTGCGCCTTGTCGAACTGCACCGGGATGCCGAAGGCGATCGCGCTCATCAGCGTGACCTTGTGGCCGGCGTCGACGCCTTCGATGTCGAAGGTGGGGTCGGCTTCGGCATAGCCCAGGCGCTGCGCTTCCTTGAGCACGGTGGCGAAGTCCAGGCCCTTGTCGCGCATCTCGGAGAGGATGAAATTGGTGGTGCCGTTGATGATGCCGGCCAGCCACTGGATGCTGTTGGCCGTGAGGCCCTCGCGAAGCGCCTTGATGATCGGGATGCCGCCGGCCACCGCGGCTTCGAAGGCCACCATCACGCCCTTGGCATGCGCGGCGGCAAAGATTTCGGTGCCATGCACCGCGAGCAGCGCCTTGTTGGCCGTGACCACGTGCTTGCCGGCCGCAATCGCCTCGAGCACCAGCTGCTTCGCAATGCCGTAGCCGCCGATGAGCTCGATGACGATGTCGATATCCGGGTTGGCGATGACTTCGCGCGCGTCGGCGACCACCTTCACGCCCTCGCCCGCCACTTCGCGCGCACGCGCCACGTCGAGGTCGGCCACCATCGTGATCTCGATGCCCCGGCCTGCACGGCGCTTGATTTCTTCCTGATTGCGCAACAGCACCTTGAAGGTGCCGCTGCCGACCGTGCCTGCGCCGAGCAGGCCTACTTGGATGGGTTTCATTGGGAGATTCGCGTTGAAGATTCGTATGAGGTGGAAAGGGAGGCGCCGGCCGCTACGGCAAACCGCACGGCGAACGACCGCGCCATCAGTCCGTCTTGCTGCGCAGGCGGTACAGCTCCAGGAACTTGGCAATGCGGTTGATCGCTTCGCGCAGGTCGTCCTCGTGGGGCAGGAACACGATGCGGAAGTGGTCCGGCGTGGCCCAGTTGAAGCCCGTGCCCTGCACCAGCATCACCTTGGTCTCCCTCAGCAGCTCGAGAAAGAACTGCCGGTCGTCCTCGATGGGGTAGACCTTCGGATCGAGCTTGGGAAACATGTAGAGCGCGGCGCTCGGCTTGACGCAGCTCACGCCCGGAATGGCCGTGATGAGCTCGTAGGCCAGGTCGCGCTGGCGCCGCAGGCGGCCGCCGTCGCCGACCAGGTCGTTGATGCTCTGGTAGCCCCCGAGCGCGGTCTGGATGGCCCACTGTCCGGGCACGTTGGCGCACAGGCGCATGTTCGAGAGCATGTTCAGGCCCTCGATGTAGTCCTGCGCCCGCGCCTTGTCGCCCGAGACCACCAGCCAGCCCGCGCGGTAGCCGCACGAGCGGTAGCTCTTGGAGAGCGAATTGAAGGTCAGCGTGAGCACGTCGGTCGAAAGGCTCCCGATCGCGGTGTGCCTGACGCCGTCGTACAGCACCTTGTCGTACACCTCGTCGGCGAAGATCACCAGGTGGTGCTCGCGCGCAATGGCGACGATGCTCTTGAGCAGTTCGTCGGAATAAAGCGCACCGGTCGGATTGTTCGGATTGATGACCACGATGCCCTTGGTGCGGGGCGTGATCTTGGCGCGGATGTCGTCCAGATCGGGCATCCAGCCGTTGGCCTCGTCGCACAGGTAGTGCACCGGCTTGCCCCCGGACAGGCTCGAGGCGGCCGTCCACAGCGGATAGTCGGGCGCGGGGAGCAGCATTTCGTCGCCGTCGTTCAGCAACGCATTGGTGGCCATGGCGATCAGTTCGCTCGCGCCGTTGCCCAGGTAGATGTCCTCGAGCGTGACCCCTGCAACACCCTGCTTCTGGGTCTCGTGCATCACGGCCTTGCGGGCCGCGAAGATGCCCTTGCTGTCCGAATAGCCCGCCGACCCGGGCAGATTGCGGATCATGTCCTGCTGGACTTCCTCCGGCGCATCGAAGCCGAACACGGCCAGGTTGCCGATGTTGAGCCTGATGATCTTCTGGCCCTCTTCCTCCATCTGCTTCGCGGCGTCCATGATGGGGCCGCGGATGTCGTAGAGCACGTTGGCCAGCTTGGCCGATTTCTTGAACTGCTTCAAAGGGCCCTCCCGGGCGCGGGTTACTCGAGTCGAAAGGCCCTTGGAGGCCTCGTGTCACTGGGAAAACCTATAATTTGACCACAGTTCCCAGTGCCCCGATGAAGCTCCAGCCCGACAAATCCGACGCCCAGTCCCTTACCGCGCACGGCCCGGGATGGGTCGCAATCAACAACGAGAAGGTCGAGGGCAGCGTGGTTGTAGGCTCCCGCGGCGAGCGCTTCGAATGGAATTGCACCCGTTTCGACCAGATCGGCCCCGAGCATTTCGCTCAACTTGCGTCGCTTGGCGCGGAATTGATCATTTTTGGAAGCGGATCGCGCATCCGGTTCCCGCAGCCTGCCTGGCTCCAGCCCCTGATGGCAAAACGCACCGGGGTGGAGACCATGGACACCCCCGCAGCCTGCCGCACCTACAACATCCTGGCCGGCGAAGGCCGCCACGTGATAGCCGCCCTTCTCGTAGAACCGCCCGAACCTGGCTGAGAGAGGGGTTTTCGGGGTAAAATACCGGGTTGCGAACAGGCCTGCTGCTCCCAGTTAGCAACGACCAATCCTCCATTCGTCGAGTGTGCTCCAAGAGCTCGACTAGTGGAAACCAACGGAGAAAACAAGTTTCATGGCGATCGTTGTCAACAAACCCATTCCTGAATTCGACGCCAACGCCACGGGCGGACTGAAAGTCTCGAATACCTCTCATCTCGGCCACGTGCTGGTCATGTATTTTTACCCGAAAGATAACACTCCGGGTTGCACGACCGAAGCCATGCAGTTTCGCGACCGCTACAAGGACTTCGAGAAGGCTGGCGCCACGGTGTTCGGCGTGTCCCGCGACAACATGAAGTCGCACGACGAATTCAAGGCCAAGCTCGAACTCCCGTTCGAACTCATCGCGGATACCGAAGAAAAGATGTGCCACATGTTCGGCGTGGTCAAGAACAAGATCATGTACGGCAAGAAGGTCAAGGGCATCGAGCGCAGCACCTTCCTGATCGGCGCCGACGGCGTCCTCAAGGCCGAATGGCGCGGCCTCAAGGTCCCGGGCCACGTCGACGACGTGCTCAAGGCCGTCAAGGCGCTCAAGAAAGCCGCCTGAGCGTTACGAGAAGCGCGGTCTGTGCGCTTTTGCATCATGCCGTGGGAAATGCCCAACGGACTTTGCAAAGAGCACCGAACGCGTCACCGGCGATGTGCATAATGGCCTCATGCCGTTGAGCTCCACGACCGCATCCCCCGAACAAAGCCGCCTTGGTCTACAGGCGGCTTTTTCGTTTTCTGGTTTCCACTTCCTGCGAGCGATCTGACCATGCCATTGCCTCCCGCCCCCACGAAACGCGCCGCATTGCTCTCGCCG
This sequence comes from Variovorax paradoxus, assembly GCF_018614875.1. Lineage (GTDB taxonomy): Bacteria > Pseudomonadota > Gammaproteobacteria > Burkholderiales > Burkholderiaceae_C > Variovorax > Variovorax paradoxus_I. The sequence continues at coordinate 707,169 of NZ_JAGGNW010000011.1, forward strand.
GATGCGCACGATGCACCCGCCCGCTCCCCGCACAGGGGATCGCGCCACTCGGGTGAATCGCGCACTGATTCGGCGGTACCGAGCGGCTCCCAGCCGCTGGAACTGTTCGACCGCAACGCCGCGGAGGCGGTAGGCGGCGGCACCGAGGCCGCGCCCCCGACCCGCGCCAGATCGAAAACGGCGCCCTCCCGCGGCCAGCGCCAGCAACCCGCTGCACGTCGGGAGCCCGAAGTGCCGGCGCCAGCCGTCCATGTGCCTGCACCGCAGCAAATTGCGGTGTCACAGGCACCGGCACGGCCCAAGCGCAGCAAATCCAATGGCCCGGCCAAGCTGTTCGTGCTCGACACCAATGTGCTGCTGCACGATCCGATGTGCCTGTTCCGCTTCGAGGAACACGACATCTTCCTGCCGATGATCGTGCTCGAGGAACTGGACGGCCACAAGAAGGGCACCACGGAAGTCGCTCGCAACGGCCGCCAGACCAGCCGTACGCTCGACGCCCTGGCCGCAACCCAGGACGCCGACATTGCCAAGGGCCTGAAGCTCGACACCACCGGCCATCGCGAGGCCGGCGGCAAGCTGTTCTTCCAGACCGCGCCGCTCGACTATGCGCTGCCGATCAGCCTGCCCCAGGGCAAGGCCGACAACCAGATCCTCGGCGTGGTCCAGGCATTGCGCGACCTCTATGCCAACGACCAGCCCGGCCGTCCGAAGCAGGAAGTGGTGCTGGTGTCGAAAGACATCAACATGCGCGTCAAGGCGCGCGCCCTCGGCCTGGCCGCCGACGACTACCAGAACGACAAGACGCTCGAAGACGGCGACCTGCTCTACGCGGGCTCGCTCGCGCTGCCGGCCGATTTCTGGACGCGCCAGAGCAAGACGGTCGAGAGCTGGCAAAGCGGCAGCAACACCTTCTATCGCGTCAGCGGGCCGCTGGTGCCCAACCTCTACATCAATCAGTTCGTCTACTTCGAGGCCCCGGGCGAACCGAGCATGTACGCGCGCGTCACCGAGATCCGCGACAAGACCGCGGTGTTCAAGACCCTGAAGGACTACAGCTCGGGCAAGAACGCGGTGTGGGGCGTGAACACCCGCAACCGCGAGCAGAACTTCGCGATGAACCTGCTCATGGACCCCGAAGTCGACTTTGTCACGCTCACGGGCACCGCCGGCACCGGCAAGACGCTGATGGCACTCGCCTCGGGCCTGACACAGGTGCTCGACGACCGGCGCTACACCGAGATCATCATGACCCGCGCCACGGTGAGCGTGGGCGAGGACATCGGCTTCCTGCCGGGCACCGAGGAAGAGAAGATGGGGCCCTGGATGGGCGCGCTCGACGACAACCTCGAGTTCCTGGCCAAGGGCGATGGCGGCGGCGCCGGCGAATGGGGCCGCGCGGCCACCAACGAGCTGATCCGAAGCCGCATCAAGGTCAAGAGCATGAACTTCATGCGCGGCCGCACGTTCCTGAACAAGTACGTGATCATCGACGAAGCGCAGAACCTCACGCCCAAGCAGATGAAGACGCTGATCACCCGGGCCGGCCCGGGCACCAAGATCATCTGCATGGGCAACCTCGCGCAGATCGACACGCCCTACCTGACGGAAGGCTCCTCGGGCCTCACCTTCGCGGTCGACAAGTTCAAGGGCTGGCCGCATGGCGGGCACATCACGCTGGCGCGCGGCGAACGCTCGCGGCTGGCCGACTTCGCGAGCGACGTGCTCTGAGCTGCCGTTCGCGGCCGATCAGGCCCGCGCATGCTTCCAGGAGCATCGCGGGCTTTTTTTCGTTCGCGGTGACAGGCTCCTGACAACACGCTGTCAGGAGGCGGGCCGCACCATCAAGGCTCCTTCAACGCAACGAAAGCGAGTCCTTCATGCAAAACGCCATCAGCTGGTTCGAGATTCCTGTCACCGACATCGACCGCGCCCAAGCCTTCTATGAAACCGTGCTCGGCCGCAAGCTGCGCCGCGAAAACTTCGGCGGCCAGACGCTGGCCGTGTTCCCGTACGACGATCCCGCCACGGGCGGCGCCCTGCAGGCCGGCGCGAATGCCAGCGCACGCGCGGGCAGCGGCATCCGCATCTACCTCGACTGCATGCCGGGCATCGATGCCGTGCTGGCGCGCGTCGAGACAGCGGGCGGCCAGATCGTCGCGCCCAAGTCCGCGCTGCCGCCGGGCATGGGCTTCATCGCCCATCTGCGCGACACCGAAGGCAACGAAGTCGGCCTTCACGCCCTCGCCTGAATCGCACGCACCATGGCACAGCGCAACTGGATCGCCGTCGCCAGCGCGGAACATGCCCGGCGCGGGCGCGACCACAAGCCGCTCGGCTTCATGCAGGTCGGCCACGGCAAGCTCGGCCCGCTCAAGCGGGTTGCGGCCGGCGACCGCGTGGCCTACTACGCGCCGGCCACGGTCTTCGGCGGCACCGACAAGCTGCAGAGCTTCGTCTCGATCGGCATCGTGCGGCCAGGCGGACCGTACGAAGCCGACATGGGCAACGGCTTTGTTCCGTGGCGGCTCGACGTGGCCTACGCGGCCTCCGGCGAAACGCCAATTGCGCCCTTGCTAGGGCAGTTGGCCTTCGTCGAGAACCCCAGGCAGTGGGGCTACAAGTTTCGCTTCGGGCTGTTCGATGTCACCGACGCCGACATGATGCTGATCGCCCGCGCCATGAAAGCCGACCTGAAGACGCTCGCGCTCTGAACACCACAATCCCGTCATCACCCATGCAAAAGAAAAAACCGATGGAACCCGTGCGCCGGCACTACGACGCCTTCCAAGTCGCGGGCCTGACGGCCCGCACCACCAACCGCGAAGAGAAGGAACCCTCGACCGCCCGCATCGGCGCACTGTGGAATCGCTTCTTCGGCGAAGAGACGTACCGGTCGACACCCGGCCGCACCGGCGACGCTCGCATTTTCGGCGTCTACTCCGGCTACGAGTCCGATGCTCATGGCGCCTTCGATGCGACCGTGGGCGTGGCCGTCTCGGGCGGATCGGGCAGCGTGGCCATCGAGGCCGGCAACTACCTCGTCTTTGCGGGCCAGGGCGAGATGCCGCAGATGGTGACCGCCACCTGGCAGCGCATCTGGCAATATTTCGAGGCAAACCCGGAAATCGCGCGCCGCTACCGCAGTGATTTCGAAGCCTACGAAGGGCCGGACAAGGTGGCCATCCATATCGGAGTTTCATGAGCACACGCAAGGGCCGGCCCGACGGGTTCGCCGCGAAATCCGCAGGAGCGCGCTGATGCGCCGCGCCGACCGCCTGTTCCAGCTCGTGCAGATCATCCGTGGGCGCCGGCTCACCACGGCGGCCTTCCTGGCGCAGCGCCTCGAAGTGTCGGAGCGCACGGTCTACCGCGACGTTGCCGACCTGCAGCACCAGGGCGTGCCGATCGAGGGCGAAGCCGGCATGGGCTATAGGCTGGGCGCGGGCTTCGAGCTGCCGCCGCTGATGTTCACGCAGGACGAGGCTTCAGCGCTCGTGGCCGCGGCCCGCCTGGCGCAGAGCTGGGTCGATCCGGCGCTGGCGCGCGACATCGAAACGGGGCTCGGCAAGATCCTCTCGGTGCTGCCGCCGGCGGCACGCGTCTCGGCCGAGGCGCTGGCGCTTTACGCACCTGCGATGGGGCTGGGCGATGCCTTGCGCGCGCGGCTGCAGACCCTGCGCGAAGCCGTGCAGGCGCGCCAGAAACTGCGCCTTCACTATCGCGACGTGTCGGGCGACGCCAGCGAACGCACCGTGCGTCCGCTCGGCTGCTTCTACTGGGGCAAGGTCTGGACGCTTTCGACCTGGTGCGAACTGCGCGATGACTTCCGGGGTTTTCGCCTCGACCGCATGGATGCGGTCGACTTGCTGCCCGAACGCTTTCGCGACGAGGCGGGCAAGACGCTGGCCGACATGCTGCGCCAGGTCAAGGCGCAGCATGCGGAAGCGAAGCTGCCGGAGCAGCAGAAATGAAGACGCGGCCTCAGTAATCGTCGCTGCTGCCGTAACTCGCCATGTTCTCGAACTTGGTGAGCGGCTTCAGGAAGGTCAGCTTGACGGTGCCCGTGGGCCCGTTGCGGTGCTTGCTGATGATCACCTCGGCCACGCCGGGCTCCTTGCTGTTTTTGTCGTAGTAGTCGTCGCGGTAGATGAACATGATGATGTCCGCGTCCTGCTCGATGGCGCCGGATTCGCGCAGGTCGCTCATCATGGGGCGCTTGTCGGTGCGGCTTTCGACACCGCGGCTCAACTGCGACAGCGCGATCACCGGGCACTTGAGCTCCTTGGCAAGCATCTTCAGGCCGCGCGAGATTTCACCCACGGCGGTGGCGCGGTTCTCGTCGTTCATGCTGCTCGACACGCTCATGAGCTGGAGGTAGTCGACCACGATCAGGCCGAGCCTTCCGTACTGGCGCGCCAGGCGGCGCGCATTGGCGCGCAGCTCGCTGGTGGTCAGCCCCGGCGTCTCGTCGATGTGCAGCGACACGTTGCGCAGCTTCTCGATGGCCTCGGTCAGGCGCGGCCACTCTTCGTCGCTGAGCTTGCCGGTGCGCAGGTGTCCCTGATCGATGCGCCCGATCGAGCCGACGATACGCACCGCCAGCTGCGAAGCACCCATTTCCATCGAGAAGACCGCCACCGGCAATCCTTCGTTGAGCGCCACGTGCTCGGCGATGTTGATGGCCAGCGAGGTCTTGCCCATGGAGGGACGCGCGGCCAGCACGATCATGTCGCCCGGCTGCAGGCCCGAGGTCATCTTGTCGAACTCGTAGAAGCCGGTGCGCACGCCGGTGATGTCGTTCGGGTTCTCGGCCATCTCGGTCACGCGGTCGAGCAGCTCGACGACCAGGGCATCCATGCTCTGGAAGCCCTGCTTCATCCGCGTGCCTTCTTCGCCGATGTTGAAGATCTTCTGTTCGGCCTCGTCCAGGATCTTGTCGACCGACTTGCCCTGGGTGTTGAAGGCGTTGGTCGCGATCTCGTCGCTCGCGGAGACCAGTTTTCGCAGGATCGAGCGCTCGCGCACGATCTCCGCATAGCGGCGGATGTTGCTCGCGCTCGGCACATACTGCGCGAGCGAGTTCAGGTACACCAGCCCGCCGATTTCCTCGGCCTTGCCAACGCCCTGCAGCTGCTCGTAGACGGTGATGACGTCGGCCGGCTTGCTCGCGTTGATCAGCCCTCCGATCGCGGCATAGATCAGCTTGTGTTCGTGGCGGTAGAAATCGCCATCGACCAGCAGGTCGCCCATGCGGTCCCACGCGCCGTTGTCGAGCAGCAGCCCGCCGAGCACGCTCGACTCGGCCTCGATCGAGTGAGGCGGAATGCGAAGCTGGGCGACTTGACGATCGGCCGACGGATCATTGTCGGCATAGGAAAAAACGGCGGACATGGACTTCCCTTGCAACCCTGCATGCTAAGCCGCCCGCGGCGTTGCGCGTGTGGACAAGGTTGTGAATAAGCGGTGATCTTCCGGTGCAGCGGGCTGGAAAACCCGTGCGCAAAAAAACAAAAGCCGCCCGAAGGCGGCTTTTGCGGCAGCGCGCAAGGCGCTGTGGACGATCAGGCGGTTTCGCCGTAGACCGTCACGGTGATGTCGACCACCACGTCGGTGTGCAGCGCAACGCTCACGGTGCTGTCGCCAACAACCTTGATCGGGCCGTTGGGCAGGCGCACTTGCGACTTGGCAACCTTGTAGCCTTGCTTGCCGAGCTCTTCGGCGATGTCGCCGTTGGTGACCGAACCGAACAGACGGCCATCGACGCCAGCCTTTTGCGTCAGCTTGACGGTCGAACCGCTGAGCTTTTCGCCCTGGGCTTGCGACTCGGCCAGCTTGGCGGCCGCAGCCTTTTCGAGTTCGACGCGCTTGGCTTCGAACTCAGCCTTGTTGGCAGCAGTGGCACGGCGGGCGCGGCCCGTCGGGATCAGGAAGTTGCGTGCGTAGCCGTCCTTGACCTTGACGATATCGCCCAGGCCGCCGACGTTCAGAACCTTGTCCAGAAGAATGATTTGCATGGTGACGGCTCCTTAGACGCGGTGCTGGTCGCTGTACGGCACCATGGCCAGGAAGCGAGCGCGCTTGATCGCGGTGTTCAGCTGGCGTTGGTAGATCGCGCGCGTGCCGGTCAGGCGGGCGGGAATGATCTTGCCGTTTTCGCTGATGAAGTCACGCAGCGTGTCGATGTCCTTGTAGTCGATTTCCTCGACGCCAGCGACGGTGAAGCGGCAGAAGCGCTTGCGCTTGAACAGCAGCGACTGGGTGTTGCGCTTCGGGCGCTTGTCTTTGTTGAATTTCTTGAACGTGGCCATTTGGGGACCTCTTGTCGAAAATTAATCTTGCTGAAAATCCTGGATGTGCAGGACCGGATGCTTGCCGTTGCCCGGTGTCGCGAGAAAACCCTGAAAACGCCAGAGACTTCCCATCGACTGCTTTGCGAGCCGTTCGGCGATGGCGCCGAAGGCAACGGCCCTGAGGGCCGCTTTCACCTGCCTGGCTTTTCCTGCTTCCTGGAGCGTCGACTCGTGTTCGAGCTTCAGATCGATGGCGGGAAGGCCGGCGGGCGTGTATCGCAAGGCTCCGAGTTCGGCAACCGAGGCGGTCAGCAGAAGCTGATTGACTCCGGTTGCCGCAGCAGCGGCAGCGGTCACGCCATCAGCTGTTGTTGGCGGCGTATTCGGCCTGCTGAGCCTTGCGGGCTTCTTCGCGCTCGACCGTCTTCATCATCGACGAAGGACCGGTGTCGGCCTTCTTCTTCTGAACAGTGAGGTGGCGCAGCACGGCGTCGTTGAACTTGAACGCGTGCTCGAGTTCGCCCATCACGGTTTGCTCGGCTTCGATGTTGACGCACAGGTAGTGCGCCTTGTTGAGCTTGTTGATCTGGTAGGCCAGCTGGCGGCGGCCCCAGTCTTCAACGCGGTGGACCTTGCCGCCGCCGGCCGTGATGAGGCCCTTGTAACGCTCCAGCATGGCCGGAACTTGTTCGCTCTGATCCGGGTGGATCAGCAAAATGATTTCGTAGTGACGCATGGCACTCCTTGTGGATTCTTCCGTGGAAGAGAAAAAGCCACCTGCAGCGTCGGGCGCAGTGTGGCAAGGCAAAGCCGGCTATTGTAGCACTGCTCGCGCAGCGGGTGTCCAGCCTCAGTCGTTCAAGGCGCGATCCAGCGCAGCGGCCTTCTCCGCACCCACCGCGGCGCGTATCTTGGGCGCCAGCGCCACCAGGTCTTCGTAGCTGGCGGTGCCTTCGACCTGCAGGTTGAGCCGGAAGCCCATCAGCCCGAGCGCACCGGTCAACTGGGTCGCGATGGGATAGGCGTCCTTGTAGCGCTGCTGCTTGCTGCGCCCGGAAAGCGGCGCGGCTTCGGCCGGCTTGGCCGCCACAGGCGCCTTGCTTGCGACCGGAGGCGGCGGCGGCGATTCAGGCGCCTTTGGCGGCGCCACAACCGCCTTGCTCCCGGCCGCGGGCCCGAGCAGCCCCAGTTCGACCATCTGGTCGATTTCCTCTCGCGCAATGCCCGCTCCGGCGGCAAGCACTTCGTCGACCGAGCGCTTGCCGTCGAACAGGATGAACGCGGTGCGCTGGCGTGGCGAAAGCGGCACCGAGCGATCTTTGAGAACCTGCTGCCCGGCTTCTGTCTTGACAAGAATCATGATGGTTTCTTTCGCGAAATACCGGCGAGTGCGGCGTCGAGCGGCTTCGCCATGCGATCCGCAAGCCATCGCGGCTCCTGTGAATGTCACGAGTCCGACACGAGTAACACATTCTGATTCAATCAGACGGCCGCAGCAGCGGGAATTTCCCGATGGGATTCCCGCAGCTGCCACCCGACGGGGCATGCCCCGTCGCTGTCCGCCGTCAGCGCTTGGCGAGCTGCTGCCAGGTGTCGATGACGCTGTCCGGATTGAGGGAAATCGACTCGATCCCCTGCTCCGCCAGCCAGAGCGCGAAGTCCGGATGGTCGCTGGGGCCCTGGCCGCAGATGCCGACGTACTTGCCCTCGGCCTTGCAGGCCTTGATGACACGGCTCAGCAGCGCCTTGACCGCCGGATCGCGCTCGTCGAAATCGGCGGCCAGCAGTTCGAGGCCCGAGTCGCGGTCCAACCCGAGCGTGAGCTGGGTCAGGTCGTTCGAGCCGATCGAGAAACCGTCGAAGTACTTCAGGAACTCTTCCGGCAGGATGGCGTTGCTCGGCACCTCGCACATCATGATCAGCTTGAGCTCGTTCTCGCCGCGCTTCAGGCCGTGCTCGCCGAGCAGCGTGGTCACGCGTTCGGCCTGGCCCAGCGTGCGCACGAAGGGCACCATGATCTGCACGTTGGTCAGGCCCATGTCGTTGCGCACGCGCTTCAGCGCCTCGCATTCCATGGCAAAGGCCTCGCCGAAATCCTTGCTCAGGTAGCGCGCGGCGCCACGGAAGCCGAGCATCGGGTTCTCTTCTTCCGGCTCGTAGCGGCTGCCGCCGATCAGCTTGCGGTACTCGTTCGACTTGAAATCCGACAGGCGCACGATGACCTTCTTGGGCCAGAAGGCCGCCGCGATGGTCGCGATGCCTTCGGCCACCTTGTCGACATAGAAGGCACGCGGCGAGGCGTGGCCACGGGCCACCGACTCGACGGCTTTCTTCAGGTCGTTGTCGACGTTCGGATAGTCGAGGATCGCTTTCGGATGCACACCGATGTTGTTGTTGATGATGAACTCGAGCCGCGCGAGGCCCACGCCGTGGTTCGGCAGTTGCGCGAAGTCGAAGGCGAGCTGGGGATTGCCCACGTTCATCATGAGCTGGATGTCGATCTCGGGCATCACGCCGCGCTGCACTTCGGTCACTTCGGTCTCGAGCAGGCCGTCGTAGATGAAGCCGGTGTCGCCCTCGGCGCAGCTCACGGTAACCAACGTGCCGTCCTTCAGCAGGTCGGTGGCGTCGCCGCAGCCCACCACGGCCGGAATGCCGAGTTCGCGTGCAATGATGGCCGCGTGGCAGGTACGCCCGCCGCGGTTGGTGACGATGGCGGCGGCGCGCTTCATCACCGGCTCCCAGTTGGGGTCGGTCATGTCGGTGACGAGCACGTCGCCGGCCTGCACCTTGTCCATCTCGCTGATGTTGTGCACCAGCCGCACGGGGCCGGTGCCGATCTTCTGGCCGATGGCACGGCCTTCGGCCAGCACGGCCCCCTTGCCCAGCAGCTTGTAGCGCTGCTCGGCCTTGCCCTGTTGCTGGCTCTTCACGGTTTCAGGGCGCGCCTGCAGGATGTAGAGCTGGCCGTCGGTGCCGTCCTTGCCCCACTCGATGTCCATCGGGCGGCCATAGTGTTCTTCAATGACCAGCGCGTATTTGGCGAGCTGCTCGACATCGGCGTCGCTCAGCGAATAGCGGTTGCGCTGCTCGGCCTTGACGTCGGTGGTCTTCACGAGCTTGCCGGTGGCCTTTTTCTCTTCGGGCGTGGCGAACTCCATCTGGATCAGCTTCGAGCCCAGGTTGCGGCGAATCACCGCGCGCTTGCCGGCACGCAGCGTGGGCTTGTGGACATAGAACTCGTCGGGGTTCACGGCACCCTGCACCACCGTTTCGCCGAGGCCGTAGCTGGAGGTGATGAACACCACCTGGTCGAAGCCCGACTCGGTGTCGATGGTGAACATCACGCCGGCTGCGCCGAGGTCCGAACGGACCATGCGCTGCACGCCCGCCGAGAGCGCCACCACGTCGTGCGCGAAGCCCTTGTGCACGCGATAGCTGATGGCCCGGTCGTTGTAGAGGGAGGCGAACACCTCCTTCATCTTGTGCAGCACGTCGTCGATGCCCACCACGTTGAGGAAAGTTTCCTGCTGGCCGGCAAAGGAAGCGTCCGGCAAGTCTTCGGCCGTGGCCGAGGAACGCACGGCGAACGAGGCGGCGGGATTGCCGGCGCTCAGCTTCGCAAAGGCGTCGGCGATGGCTTTCTGCAGGTCGGCCGGGAAAGGCTGGGCCTCGACCATGGCGCGGATCTCGGCGCCGGCCGCCGCCAGCGCGCGAACGTCTTCGGTGTCCAGCGCGGCGAGCCGCTTGCTGATCTTGTCGGCCAGGCCGTCGTGGGCCAGGAACTGGCGGAACGCATGCGCCGTGGTCGCGAAACCCGTGGGCACCCGAACGCCCTGCGGCAGCTGCGAGATCATTTCGCCGAGGCTGGCGTTCTTGCCGCCGACCGACTCGACGTCGGTCATCCTCAGGTTTTCAAACGGTACGACCAGGGCGGTCGCGTCGAAAAGTGCAGACATGGGAAAGCTCCAGAAGTTGAAACCGGTGCTGCATGCAGACGGCGCGGCACGATCGTTGTCGTTGCTTTGGGTGCGGGCGCGGTGTGCATGGAAAGAATTGCGGGGTTGGGAAAGCGGATTCCCGATAATGGCCTGGATTGTAGGCGTGGCGAGATTGCACGCGCCGCAGGACAAGGCCGCAAGACCATGACTACACGCACTGTTTTCTTCATTTCAGACGGCACGGGCATCACCGCCGAGACATTTGGCAACGCCGTGCTGGCCCAATTCGAGATGAAACCGCGCCATGTACGGCTGCCATTTACCGACACGGTCGACAAGGCACACCAGGCGGTACGGCAGATCAACCACACGGCCGAGCTCGAAGGCTTGCGTCCCATCGTCTTCACGACGCTGGCAAACATGGAGGTGCTCGAAGTCATCGAGACCGGCTCCAAAGGCATGCTGCTCGACATGTTCGGCACCTTCGTGCGGCCGCTCGAGATCGAGCTGGCCGTGAAGTCGAACCACCGCATCGGGCGCTTCAGCGACGTCAGCAAGAGCAAGGAATACGACGCCCGCATTGCGGCCATCGACTTCAGCCTGGCCCACGACGACGGCCAGAGCAACCGGGACCTCGAGGGCGCCGACGTGATCCTGGTGGGCGTGAGCCGCAGCGGCAAGACGCCCACGTCGCTCTACCTGGCAATGCAGCACGGCCTCAAGGCGGCCAACTACCCGTTGATTCCCGAGGATTTCGATCGTCGCCAGCTGCCGCCGGCCCTGATGCCGCATCGCAAGAAGATTTTCGGCTTGACGATCCAGCCTGAGCGCCTGAGTGAAATCCGCAACGAGCGGCGGCCCGATTCACGCTATGCGAGCCTGGAGAACTGCCGCCACGAAGTGAGCGAGGCCGAGGCGATGATGCGGCGCGCCGGCATCCGCTGGCTCTCGACCACCACCAAGTCGATCGAGGAAATCGCGACGACGATCCTGCAGGAGCTGCGGCCGGAGCGGCTGAACTACTGAATCTCCAAAGAAAGAGGCCATCGATTTTTCGATGGCCTCTTCATGCATCCGATAACCGGTCAGACAGCAGCTGCCGCCTGCTCGGCGGGCGCCGAAGTGCGGATCAGGTGGTCGAACGCACCCAGCGCCGCCTTCGCGCCGTCACCGGCCGCGATGATGATCTGCTTGAACGGCACCGTCGTCGCGTCGCCCGCCGCGAACACGCCGGGCACCGAGGTCTGGCCGCGCGCGTCCACGACGATTTCGCCATGCTTCGTCAGTTCGACCACGCCCTTGAGCCAGTCGGTGTTGGGCACCAGGCCGATCTGGATGAACACGCCCTCGAGTTCGACCTTCTTCAGCTCGCCCGTTGTGCGGTCCTTGTAGACCAGGCCGTTGACCTTCTGGTCGCCGGTGATCTCGGTGGTCTGCGCGTTGGTGAAGATGTCGACGTTCTTCAGGCTCTTGAGCTTGCGCTGCAGCACGGCGTCGGCGCGCAGGGCCGTATCGAACTCGATCAGCGTGACGTGGCCCACGATGCCGGCCAGGTCGATCGCCGCTTCGACGCCCGAGTTGCCGCCGCCGATCACCGCCACGCGCTTGCCCTTGAACAGCGGGCCGTCGCAGTGCGGGCAGTAGGCCACGCCCTTGTTCTTGAACTCGTGCTCGCCGGGCACGTTGATGTTGCGCCAGCGCGCACCGGTCGAGATGATGATCGATCTGCTCTTGAGCGAAGCGCCGCTTTCGAGCTGCACCTCGATCAGGTCCTTGCCCGGCCCTGCATCTGGAATGAGCGCCTTGGCGCGCTGCAGGTTCATGATGTCGACGTCGTAGTCGCGCACGTGCTCTTCGAGTGCATGGGCGAACTTCGGTCCTTCGGTTTCCTTGATCGAGATGAAGTTCTCGATGCCCAGCGTGTCGAGCACCTGGCCGCCGAAGCGCTCCGAGGCCACGCCGGTGCGGATGCCCTTGCGCGCCGCATACACGGCCGCCGCCGCACCGGCCGGGCCGCCGCCGACGATCAGCACGTCGAACGGGTCCTTGGCGGCGATCTTCTTCGCCTCGCGCTCGACGCCGCTGGTGTCGATCTTCGCAAGGATTTCTTCCAGGCTCATGCGGCCCTGGCCGAACTCGGTGCCGTTCAGGAACACGGTGGGCACGGCCATCACCTGGCGCTCCTTCACTTCGTCCTGGAAGGTGCCGCCTTCGATCATCGTGGTGCGGATGCGCGGGTTCTGGACGGCCATCAGGTTCAGCGCCTGAACCACGTCGGGGCAGTTGTGGCAGGTGAGCGAAACATAGATCTCGAACTCGAAATCGCCGTCGAGCGCCTTGATCTGGTCGAGCACCGCCTGCTCGACCTTCGGGGGATAGCCGCCGATCTGCAGCAGCGCAAGGATCAGCGAGGTGAATTCATGGCCCATCGGCAGGCCGGCGAAGCGCGGGCCGTGGTTCTCGCTCGGGCGATTGACCGAGAAAGAGGGCTTGCGATGGTTGTCGTCGCGGCTTTCGGTCAGCTTGACCAGTGGCGACGCTTCTGCGACGTCCTTCAGCAGCGACAGCATTTCGCCCGAGGCCTTGCTGTCGTCGAGCGAGGCGACGATCTCGATCGGCTGCGTGGCGCGTTCGAGGTAACTCTTCAATTGGGCTTTGGTGCTGGCGTCGAGCATGACGGACTCTCTTTCGATAACTGGAAACTATCAACAGGGGACAAAAAAGCCCGGGGCCTCGTGAGCGCCCGGGCTTTCGCGCGGGGCGCCTTAGATCTTGCCGACGAGGTCGAACGAGGGCTTCAGCGTTTCGGCGCCTTCGGTCCACTTGGCGGGGCAGACTTCACCGGGGTGGGCGGCCACGTACTGGGCAGCCTTCACGCGGCGCAGCAGTTCGGCGGCGTCGCGGCCGATGCCGTTGTCGTGCACTTCGATGGTCTTGATCTTGCCTTCGGGATCGATCACGAAGGTGCCGCGGTAGGCCAGGCCGGCGTCTTCGCCTTCTTCGATCAGCACCTGGAAGGCGCGGGCCAGTTGCTGGCTCGGGTCGCCGATCAGCGGGTACTTGACCTTGCCGATGGTGTCGGAGGTGTCATGCCATGCCTTGTGCGTGAAGTGGGTGTCGGTCGATACGCCGTACACCTCGACGCCGAGCTTCTGGAATTCAGCGTAGTGGTCGGCGAGGTCGCCCAGTTCGGTGGGGCACACGAACGTGAAGTCAGCCGGGTAGAACACCACGACCGACCATTTGCCCTTGAAGTTGTCGTTGCTGACCGGCACGAACTTGCCGTTGTGATACGCGGTGGCCTTGAAGGGAATGATTTCGGTGTTGATCAGGGACATTGCTGTTTCCTTGGTGGTGGCTAATGAAAGAACGAGACATGAGTATAACTACCAATCGCTTGTCTTCAATAGCTATCATCTATCAAAAGTATTGGGGCTTGCTATGTTTACGATGGCGTCGCTGCCGCCGAATACGAACGTGTATCACGATCAAACGCATGCAGACCAATGCAGCATGGGATTGCTTGCAAGTGTTCGCCCGCGCCTCTCACAATCGGTGCTTTCAGAATAAGGAAAAAACATGAAGGGCGACCCCAAGGTCATCGAACATCTGCAGGCGCAGCTCAAGAACGAGCTCACCGCAATCAATCAGTATTTCCTCCACTACCGCATGCTCAAGCATTGGGGCCTGGACAAGCTGGCCAAGAAGGAATACGAGGAATCGATCGGCGAAATGAAGCACGCCGACAAGCTGATGGACCGCATCTTCATGCTCGACGGCCTGCCGAACCTGCAGGACCTGGGCAAGCTGAACATCGGCGAGGACGTGCCCGAGCTGCTGGGCTGCGACCTGGGCGCCGAAATGGGCGCGCAAGCCACCATCAAGGACGGCATCGCATACTGCGAGACGGTGCGCGACTATGTTTCGCGCGACCTGCTGCAGGAAATCCTGGACGACACGGAAGAGCACATCGACTTCCTCGAAACGCAGATCGATTTGATCGACAAGGTCGGCGTGCAGAACTATCTGCAATCGCAGATGGGTGAAATCAGCTGATTCGACAAGGCCGGGGCGACGTTTTCAGTCGACGTCGCCCGGCTCCTGCGGGCGCTTGCGCCCGCTGAGCATGGCGGCAGGCAGGTTTTCCCTGTGCCGCCAACTCGTGAAAGCGACACCGGCCAGATGCAGGGCGATCAGCGCCACCAGCGTCCAGGCCAAGGTGCGGTGGAGCCATTCCACCCACGCCAATCCCCAGAACATGTCGAGCGAATACATCCAGCCCGTGACGCTCACAGCCGTCACCGTGGCAAGCAAGGCAACGACCATCCAGCCACCCAGCGGGTTGTGGCCCAGGTAGCGCTTTTCGCGCCGGGCAAGCACCTCGGCTGCGTAGTGCCGCACCTGCGCGGGAGATCGGACGAACTGCCGGAATCTCGCGTAGCGCCCGCCCAACCAGCCGCCCACGCAGCGGCCGGCAATCAAGGCCAGCGCCGCATAGCCTGCCAGTTCGTGCTGCCGCAACAGCGCCTCGCCGCTGAACCATGCCACGGCAATGGCCGCGACCAGCGCCCAATGCGTTGCGCGCAGCCAAAGCGCCCAGACCTGCGCCGGCGCACGCTCCGGAGCCGCACGCACCGCGCGGCTTCTCAGGATGGCTGCTTCACCTGCCCGACCTTCTCGAAGGTCTTGGGGTCGAAGAAGGCTTCGGTGCGCTGGCCTTTCTCGTCGAAGCCGTACACCTCGTAGCAGCCATTGAAGTTCTTGATCTGGCGAACCTTCCAGCCTTCGCCGGTGAGCTTGCGCTGCAGTTCCATCTGCGGACGCATTTCTGCCGTGGGAACCGGCGCGCATTTGACCGCATCGTGTTCGACGAACTGGGCGGACGCGGACGCAGACCACAGGATCGCGGTTGCAGCGCAAAGAAGTGACTTGTTCATGAATGCTCTCCTGACGTTGCAGACACCACGCCGCGGCTCAGACGTCGAGCCACATGCGCAGCAGGTTGTGATAGGTGCTCGTGAGGCCGATCACGCCGGGATCGGTCTCGCCATATTGGCTGCGAAGGTGGCGCAGGTGGTTGTCCATTTCGAACAGCAGCCGGCGCTGCTCGTCGCTGCGCACCATGCTCTGAATCCAGAAGTAGCTCGCGGTGCGGTAGCCCCGCGTCACCGGCATTACCCGGTGAACACTGGTTCCCGGATACATCACCATGTCGCCCGCCGCCAGCTTGACGCGCTGCACGCCGAAGGTGTCCTCGATCACGAGTTCGCCGCCGTCGTATTCATCGGGCTCGGCCAGGAACAGGGTGCACGAAATGTCCGTGCGCACCCGGCCCGAGCCGTCGCGCAGGAAACGGACCGCGCTGTCCACATGATTGCCGAAGCTGTTCGACGCACCGCCGTAACGGTTGAACAGCGGCGGCGAAATCTGCTTGGGCAACGCGGCCGAGAAGAAGACCTGGTGCCGTTCCAGGCCGCGCAGCAGCAATTGCTGCAGCGCGCGGGTTTGTTCGCAGTCCTCACGCAGCTGTTCGTTGTTTTTCGCCTGCGCCGACTGGCTGCCGGCGGTGATCCGCCCGTCGCCCCAGGGGGCGTCGGCAAGGATTGCGCCGGCCTCGCGCAGTTCCTCGGAGGTGAGCACCTGTTTGACGTGCAGCAGCATGGCCCGAGGATAGCCCGATCAGAAGCGCACGCCGACCGTGCCGAGCACCTGGCGCTTGGCGCCGAGAATGGCGAAGCCCGGATACAGCTGATCGCCGTAGGCCTTGTTGCTGAGGTTGTTGATGTTGATCTGCGCGTACACGTCCGGAGTGAACTTGTATTCGAGCATTGCATCGGCCACCACGTAGCCCGGAACACGGGCGGTCGCCGACGCGGCGCCGGTGTTGCCCGTCAGCGGGCGGTTCTCGGTCGCGCCATGCGCGCCCAGGGCGATGCGCAACTTCGGCGTCGCCTGGTAGCTGAGCCAGACCGCGCCGGACTGCTTGGGCGTGAGGCCCACACGCTGGCCGACGGAGGCCTGCGCCGCAGCCGCGCTGCCTGCCTGGTCGATCTTGGCGACCGGGACCCAGGTATATGAACCGTAGATCTCCCACTGCCGACCCAGGCGGCCGACCACGTCGAGCTCGACGCCGGCAGTGTGCCGCTTGCCCGAGAGCGTGTAGGCCGAGCCGGCGAAGTCCGCATCGGTGGTGCGCTCGTTGTACTTCTCGGTGCGGAAGATCGCGCCGCGGGTGGAGAGCGCGCCACCCAGCCAGTCGAGCTTGGCACCCACTTCGAGGTTGCGGCTCTTCTCGGGCGGCGTGTTGGCGTTCTGCGGCGTGACGTACTGGTAGGTGTCGGCCGAGGTATTGAACGAGGTGCCGTACGACACGTAGTACGACTGGGTGTCCGAAGGCTGGTAGAGCACGCCGCCGCGGTAGCTCCAAGGCGAGTTCGACAGGTGCGTGCTGGTCACGCTCAGCGGCGTGTTGCTCACTACACCCGCGCCTGCGCGGTAGTTCAGCTGCTCGAAATCACCCTTGAAGCTGTCGTAGCGAATGCCGCCCAGCACCTTCCAGTTCGGTGCGACCTGGACCAGGTCCTGCACGTAAAGCCCATAGGCCTTCGCGTCGTAGTTGCTCGAATTGCGCCATTGCGGCGACAGGCCGGTGCCGACGAGACCGGCGCCATCGTCGGGGGTGCCGACGCGCGTGGGCGGGCGGATGCCCAGTGTGCTGCCGTTGTTCTGGAAACGAACTGCTTCTTCCTTCGAGGCATCGATGCCGGCCAGCAGCTCGTGCTTCACGCCGAGCGCGTCGAACGCCAGGCTGTAGTCGCTCTGCGCATAGGTGGCCTTGTACCGGTCCTTGCGCGGCGTGAGGCTGCTGCGCGTCAGGAAGGTCGACGGATCGAGCGAGGTGACCGCCCGGGTGCCGGGGGGGCAGGTGCCGGCTGCCGTCGGGAGCGCGCCACAGGCCCCCACTGCCGTGCTCCACTGCGCCCGTTCGAATACGCCGCTGCGCAACTGCGTGCGCAGCTCGCCGCCGTTGGCGAACCTGTGCTTCCACGCGCCGTGCACATAGTTTGCTTCGCCGTCGGCGAAGTCCGCGGAGGTGCCGTAGAAGTTACCGGGCTTGACCGGTGCCAGGCTGCCGTTGACATAGCGCACGGCCGACATCGGCACATTGTTGTTCTTCAGGTGGAACAGGCCGACGGTGAACTCGTCCGCGGTGCCCAGGCCCCAGCTGTACGAGGGCGCAATGCCATATTTGTCGATCTTCGCGCCGCCATTGTCGGCCTTGTTGTACATCGCATTGATGCGCAGCGCCGAGGTCTCGCCGGTGCGCACGTTGAAATCGGCGGTGGTGCGGAAGTAGCCATTGCTGCCGATGGTGCCCACGACATCGGTCTGGTCGGCCAGCAGCGGCCTTTTGCTGACCTGGTTCACGACACCACCCGTGGAGCCGCGGCCGAAGAGCATGGAAGCCGAGCCGCGCATCACCTCGATGCGGTCGAGGTTGAAGGTGTCGCGGTCGTACTGCGAGGGGTCGCGCATGCCGTCGATCATGAGGTCGCCGGTGCTGGCGATCGGAAAGCCGCGCAGCCGGATGTCCTGGTCGGTGCCGTTCTCGGTCGCCGCAAAGGTGATGCCGGCCGAATAGTGCAAGGCGTCCTTGAGCGTGTCGAGCTTGACGTCATCGATCAGCTTTTCGGTGATGACGTTGATCGACTGCGGAATATCGCGGATCTCCTGCGTTCCCTTGCCGATGTTGGTTTTCTTGGTCTGGACCTGATCCTTGCCCTGGATCTCCGCCTGCTCCGTCACCGTGATGGTTCCGAGGGTGCCGCCCTGTACCGGCGCTTCCGGTGTCTGCGCCCAGCTGCTGACCGAAGCGGCCAACATCAGTGCTCCGAAAGGCAGGAGTGCCGCTTCGCGCGGCAGGCTGCCTGTCGCGGCGCCGGCCGCGGGAACCGGAGAAGACAACGAGCGCGACGCACGAGCGCGCCGACGGGCGACATTGGACAAAGTAACCTCCCAGAAAGCCAAACGGCTGGTTTGAATGGCTGGCTGGGACCGGTGCGTTACCGGTGGTGGCTCGCCGAAATTGGGCTGGAGTGTAGTGCGAACGTAGTCTTAACCATTCGCATTTAGATTCACTTGTTGTTAAAATGCGACTTGTTCCCACGGCACCCGGATCACACCAAAAACCAATACGGAAGACCTCCTGCCGGGATAGTTATTGAAAATGCGAGAGATTCGTATTTATAATCGGCTCGAACCCAACCAGCCAGCCAACTGCCGCTTTCACCGCCATGATCGTTTGCGTCTGCCGCCGAGTCTCCGACCGTGAAATCGCACGTCACGTGCGCGCCGGCATGACTTTCGACGAAGTCCAGTTCGAGCTTGGCGTGGCCACCCAGTGTGGCCAATGTGAAGGCTGTGCGCGCGATATCGTCGCGCAGTGCAGCGCTTCTCACCCGGTCGCCGCGTTGAATCGCGAATCGGGAACGAGTGCGATCCAGCTTGCCACCTCCATCACGGAAAGCAAGGCATGGAACTCTTCTCGGCACTCGGCGGCAGCCTGATACTCGTTGCAGGCTCGGTCTGGTGGATCTTTCGTAAGTAAACAGTAGTCGTAGCGGTTTTGCTGCAATCGAGGCACGCTCCGTGCGCGCCCGCATTCGAATTGGTTGATCGTGTCTGACCGCTTTGCCCCCCCTCCCTCCGTTCTGGGCCTCTCGCGCAATGCACTCATTGCCGGGGGCGTGATCCTGTTTCATGCAGCTGCGCTGTGGGCGCTGCAAAGCGGCTTGCTGCGCCGTGCTGCCGAAGTGGTGATTCCCGTCGAAATACTGAGCCAGTTCGTCGAGCCGCCCAAGCCGGCCGAGCCTCCGCCTCCTCCCCCCCCGCCGCCTCCGCAGCGCAAGCCCGAGGCCGTCAAGCCCCCGCCCCGCCCGGTGGCAATACGCGAGCCGAAGCCGACGCCCGCGCCCAGCGCTCCCGTGGGCGTGCCCGAGCCTCCTCCCCCTGCGCCGGCGCCCGTGGCAGAGGCCCCGGCGCCGCCCGCTCCACCGGCGCCGCCGCCAGCACCACCCGCCCCGCCCGCACCGCGGACGATCGAAATTTCGGAAGGCCAGACGCGCTACGTCAGGGAGCCCAAGCTCGTCTATCCCAGCATGAGCCGGCGGCTGGGCGAGTCGGGAACATCGGTCGTGTCGATCTATTTCGACAGCGAAGGCTTCGCCAAGCGCGTCGAACTCTTCAAGTCCTCCGGATTCGAACGGCTGGACGAAGCGGCGCTCAGCGCCGCCCGAACCGCCCAGGTCACGCCCTTCAGACAAACGGGAGGCAACGCTCAGACCACCTACCTGCTGCGGGCCCCCTTCTCATTCAAACTGAACTAATTTTTCTCTGGAGCAACTTCGTATGGATTCCCAATTCGGCTTGATGAACGTCTGGAACCAGGGCGATTTCGTCACCAAGGCCGTCGCGATGCTGTTGATCGGCATGTCGCTTGCGTCGTGGATCGTGATCATCGTCAAGGCCCTCGACGTCATCAAATACAAGCGCCTTGCCAAGCATTCGCAGGACTTCTGGCACAGCGAAGACTTCGCAACCGCGCTCAACAAGCTCGGCAAGGACGACAGCAACCCGTTTCGCGCGCTCGCGCTCGAGGGCCGCGAAGCGGCTGCGCATCACCGCAATACAAAAGCCCACCTGCACGATGCGCTGGATGTGAGCGACTGGATCACGCGCGCGCTGCGCAACGGCATCGACGCATTCACCGCGCGTCTTCAAACCGGCCTGGCCATCCTGGCATCGGTGGGTTCGACGGCCCCTTTCATCGGCCTGTTCGGCACCGTCTGGGGCATCTATCACGCGCTCATGAGCATCAGTACGGCCGGCCAGGCCACCATCGACAAGGTGGCGGGCCCCATCGGCGAAGCACTGATCATGACGGCGCTGGGTCTTGCCGTGGCCATTCCGGCGGTGCTGGGCTACAACGCGCTGGTGCGCGGCAACAAGTTCGTGCTCACCAAGCTCAACAGCTTTGCGCATGACCTCCACGCCTACTTCGTGACGGGAGCACGCGTGCAAAGCGGCGGCGGCGATGCCATCGTGGTTCCGCTCAAGAAGGGCTGAGCATCATGGCTTTTGGAACCCAGGACGAACCCGATGAGGTGATGAACGAGATCAACATGACGCCGCTGGTCGACGTCATGCTGGTGCTCCTGATCATCTTCATCATCACCGTGCCGGTGATGAAGCACGCAGTCAACATCGATCTGCCCCGCGCCACCAGCGAACCCGAGCAGCCCAAGCCGCAGAACATCCTGTTCAGCATCACCGCCGACGGCAGCTACTACTGGAACGAACAGAAGATCGAAGACGGCGAACTGGCCGGCCGCCTGGCCGCCGAGGCCGCCAAGGACCCGCAGCCCGAACTGCACATTCGCGGCGACAAGGCCGTTCGCTACGAGCGCGTGGCCAAGGCCATGTCGCAAGCGCGAGAAGCCGGCGTGCGCAAGATCGGCTTCATCACCGAACCCGACGTGAAGTAAGTCACTGAATGGCCCCAAAAAAAGTTGATCGCCGTGATTGACTTTTTATTGCGAATCATTATCATTCACTCATCGCCTCGATAAGGGAATTTCAAATGCAAGCCAAGCCGAATGCCTTTTCTGTTCTGAGCCATCCTTCGCTCGATCAATCGGGTGGCGGACATGCATCCATCCAGGCACCGCGTCCGGCGCCCATGGTCGAAAGCACGGAGCTTCTCAAGGGAAGCAAAACCGTGGGCATCATGCACAACGGCTCCCTCTATCGGCTCCAGGCCACCAAACTCGGCAAGCTGATCCTCACCAAGTAAGAGAGAGATCAGCCCGCCCTTCGCGCAAGTTTCATCGTGGGGCGACTTGAGGAGATTTCATCTCCGAGGGTCGTTTTTTGCTAGCCAACGGTTCGCCGACTAGCCAAGCTTTTTTTCACGCTGGATATCCAACAAAAACGCCGACTCGAAAGTCGGCGTTTTGCTTTGGCGCTTCGAACGCTCAAAGACCGAGGGCTGCAATGCCTGCCTTGGCGATCTGGGCATCTTCGTTCGACTTCACGCCGCTCACGCCGACGGCGCCGATCACCTGGCCGTCCTTCACGATGGGCACGCCGCCCTCCAGCAAGCCCTGCACAGCGGGCGCCGTGAGAAACGCGGTCCGGCCGCCGTTGATGATGTCTTCGTAGACCTTGCTCTCGCGGCGTCCCATGGCTGCCGTATGCGCCTTGGCGGGCGCGATATGGGAAGACAATGCCGCAGCGCCATCGAGGCGCTGGAGCCAGAGCAGATTGCCAGCGTCGTCGGAGATGGCAATGGTCACGGCCCAGTTGTTCTTCAGGGCTTCGGCTTCGGCAGCCGCGGCAATGGCCTTGACATCGGCGAGTTCGAGGAAGGACTTGGTCTTCATGTTGAGAATCAGGGTTGCGTAGAAACCCGACAGCATAACGGCCAACCGGCCCGGAACCGCCGCGTCCCTGGCGCGGACCTTAGGACCATCGTCCATACGGTCTTTGCGCCGCCCCCCTCTTGCAGACCCCTAGAATGCGCCCAACTGCGTCATTGCAGCAACCAAAGGAGCTACGGCCATGAACGACCGCGTTACCACCCTCGACACTTCCGCCGGCTACGGCCAGGCGCTGCCGCAGGCTGAGCGCCAACGCGTCCTGCGCAATACCTACTGGCTGCTCGCGCTGAGCATGCTGCCCACCGTGTTGGGCGCCTGGATCGGCGTCAGCACCGGCATCACCCGTTCGCTCACGGGCGGACTGGGCCTCATGGTTTTCCTCGGCGGCGCCTTCGGCTTCATGTTCGCCATCGAGAAAACCAAGAACTCGGCGGCCGGCGTGCCGGTGCTGCTGGCCTTCACCTTCTTCATGGGCCTGATGCTGTCGCGGCTGATCGCGATGGTGCTCGGCTTCAAGAACGGTTCCGAGCTCGTCATGACCGCGTTCGGCGGCACCGCAGGCGTGTTCTTCGTGATGGCGTCTCTGGCCACGGTGATCAAGCGCGACCTGTCCGGCATGGGCAAATGGCTCTTCGTCGGCGCCATGGTGCTGATGGTAGGTGCCATCATCAACGTCTTCGTCGGCTCGAGCGCCGGCATGATGGCCATCTCGGTGGCGGCCATCGGCATCTTCTCGGCCTTCATGCTCTACGACCTGAAGCAGATCATGGACGGCGGCGAAACCAACTACATCAGCGCCACGCTCGCGCTCTACCTGGACCTGTTCAACGTGTTCCAGAGCCTGCTGGCCCTGCTGGGCATTGCCGGCGGCGAACGCGACTGAGCGAACGAGCAAGGCGGCGCCGCATGCGCCAATGAAAAAAGGGCCCGGCGGGCCCTTTTTTCATGCCAGATCGAAGACCGCAATCGACTCGACGTGCGCCGTGTGCGGGAACATGTTGATCACCCCCGCGAAAGTGCAGCGGTACCCGGCCTGGTGCACCAGAAGGCCGGCATCGCGCGCAAGGGTGGACGGATTGCAGCTCACGTACACGATGCGCTTCGGCGGCGTCCAGCCATCGGTTCGCAACTCGGGCTGCAGGTGCAGATCGGCCATGGCCTTGGCCAGCGCGAAGGCGCCCTCGCGCGGCGGGTCGACCAGCCACTTGTCGGCGCTGCCGTCGGCCACCAGCATGGCGGGCGTCATCTCGAAAAGGTTGCGAGCCACGAACCGGGTCGCCGACAGCGCCCGCCTGGCTGCGGTCGCAGGCTGGTTCTTCTTGAAATTCTCGCTCGCACGCGCAACCAGGGTGTCGCTGCCCTCGATGCCCAGCACCTCGCGCGCACGGCTGGCCAGCGGCAGGGTGAAATTGCCCAGGCCGCAGAACCAGTCGATCACGCGCTCTTCCGTCTGCACGTCGAGAAGGCGCAGCGCCTTCCCCACCAGGGCGCGATTGATGTGCGGATTGACCTGCGTGAAATCGGTGGGCTTGAACGGCATCGTGACACCGAACTCGGGCAATTCGTAGGACAGCGGCATGCCACCTTCTTCCAGCAGCTTCACCGTTTCCGGCCCCTTGGCCTGGAGCCACCACTGGACACCGGCGTTCTGCGCCGCAAAGTCCTTCAGGCGGCCGAGGTCCGCATGGGACAGCGGCTCCAGATGCCTGAGCACCAATGCAATCGTGCCGAGCGAGGTCGTGCCGGGCGCATCGCCGCAGGCGAGCTCGATCTGCGGGCAGGTTTCGCGGGCGTCCAGCGAACCGATCAGTGCGCGCAGCGGCATCAGCATGTCGCTGACCTGCTCCGGCAGCACCGGGCACACCTGCATGTCGGCGAGATAACGGCTTTTGCGCTCGTGGAAGCCGATCAGCACGGTGCCCTTCTTGACCACGTGGCGCACCGAAAGCCGTGCGCGGTAGCGGTAGTGCCACGCCGGCCCTTCCAGCGGCCGCAGCACGTTCTCGGCCCGCACCTTGCCCAGGTGCCACAGGTTGTCTTCGAGGGCGCGCTGCTTCACCGCAACCTGCGCCGCCGCTTCCAGGTGCTGCATCTTGCAGCCGCCGCACGCACCGGTGTGCAAACCGAAATGCGGACAGCCGGGCCGAACCCGCTGCGACGATTCGCGCCGGATGGCCGTGACCGTGCCCTGCTCCCAGTTGTTCTTGCGGCGATGAACGTTGAATTGCACCTCTTCGAAAGGCAAGGCGCCTTCGATGAACACGACCATGCCTTCGGCGTTGTGCGCAACGCCCTGCGCCTCGAGGTCGAGCGACTCGACCTTGAGCCATTCGTCGCGGGCGGTCGCGGGGGTTTTCGCGGGGACTTTCTTTTCTTCGATGGATTCCGTCATCCCCCGATTGTCTCAGCGCCGGGCGGCCTTCCACGGCCGCGGTGGCCACCGACTAGAACAAGGCGTCGCGCCCCACGCCGGAACGGATCAGCTGGCGCCGCATCTTGGCAAGCGCCTCGTTCTGGATCTGCCTCACGCGCTCGCGCGTCAGGCCGAGGCGCACGCTCAGCACCTCGAGCGTTTCGGGCTCGCGGTCGTACAGGCCGTAGCGGCCCTCCAGCACCTCGCGCTCGCGCGCATCGAGGGCATGGACCCATCGATCGAGCAGACGCGCGACCTCGTGGGTGTGCGTGACGCCGGTCGGATCGCCCTGATCGTCCTCCGAAGCCACGGTGTCGGCCAGCGTGAAGCCTTCGTCCCCGCGCGCATCGCCGGCATCCAGCGACCGCGGCGCCTCGGCCAGCGCCAGCAGTTCCGCGACCGCCTGCACTTCCCAACCCAGAAATGCCGCGAGATCCTCCACGCGCACGCCATCGGGGCGATGCGCCAGGAACCCGGCATCGCCTTCGAGCGTGCGGCGGGCCCGCAGCACCTGCTGCAGTTCACGCACCACATGCACAGGCAGGCGGATCGCGCGCGCCTGGGTCATCACCGCGCGCTCGACCGATTGGCGAATCCACCAGGTCGCATAGGTGGAAAAGCGAAAACCCCGTTCGGGCTCGAACTTGGTGATGGCGTGCATCAGGCCGAGATTGCCTTCCTCGATGAGATCGGAAAGCGGCACACCCCGGCCCAGATAGGCCTTGGCGATGTTCACAACCAGCCTCAGGTTGTGCTCGATCATCGATTGCCGCGCGGCAAAGTCGCCGGCACGCGCAGCGCATGCGGCGTGGTATTCCTCTTCGGGCGTGAAGAGCTCGGTACGCCGCACCTGGCGCAGGTAGATCGTCAAGGCATCTGCGCCTTCGCCGCCGACCGTTTCGGTTGCGGCAAGCAGGTCTGCGGCAAGTGCAGGCTTCGCGGACGTGCCCTGTCGATCGCTCTCTACGGCCTTGCCCTGGCCCGCCGGCCGACGCACGGGCAGTGCGCGACGGGGGCGAGAGGCGGCCATGGCATCACCGGTTCGGCAGGTAGCGCGCCGGATCGACAGGCTTGCCCTGGCGGCGGATTTCGAAATGCAGCTTGACGCGGTCAGCGTCGCTGTTGCCCATCTCGGCGATCTTCTGGCCCTTTTGCACCGACTGGTCTTCCTTCACGAGCAGCGTCTGGTTGTGCGCATAGGCCGTGAGGTAGGTGTTGTTGTGCTTCAGGATGATCAGGTTGCCATAGCCGCGCAAACCTGCGCCGGCATAGACCACGCGGCCGTCGGCAGCCGCGAGGACTGCGTCACCCGCTTTGCCGCCGATGTCGAAGCCCTTGTTCTTGGCGTCGTCGAATCCCGCGAGGAGTGTGCCGTGTGCCGGCCAGATCCAGCCGAGGTCCTCGTCGCCCGCGCTTGCTGCGGGTGCCGACGGCGACGCCGTGACCGGCGGCTTGCCGACCGCCGCACTCGCGGGCGCGGCGGGCACCACCGACGACGGTGGTGTGACAGGCTTGGTCACCACACCCTCGCCAGTGGGAGCGGGCGCGGTTGCGACAGAGGTGGCCGGTCCGACCGGCGGCACCACGCGCAACACCTGGCCGACTTCGATCAGGTCGGGATTTTCAAGATTGTTCCAGCGAACGATGTTCTGCCAGCTCTGGCCGGTTTCGTTTCCGATGCGGCGAATCGTGTCGCCGGGCCGCACTGCGTAATAGCCCGGCTTGCCATAGTTCTCGATGCCCGGAAGCGGCTTGCCCGAGGCGTCGGTGGTGATGAGCGGGCCACCGGGTGCAGCATTGGGCGCACGCGTCATCGTGCCGCGGTCTTCGACCGGAGCCGGCCCCCGCGGTGCGGCGCAGCCCGCGATCACGAGCACAACTGCCAACGTGACACCAGCGCACCAACTCCGATTGCCAAAACCCTGCATTTGTTGTTCCTTCAAGCGATGCCCGATTTTAGGGGGACAAAGTGAACCGCCTCAAGAATGCGGCGTTCGAGTCCGCGGGCGGTTTTGTCGATGACGACGAGGGCCTGTCCGCCGCCCGCCGAATGCGTGGGCGCCACGATGCGCCCGCCTATCGCGAGTTGTTCGATCCAGGCTTGCGGAACCGCTTCGCCGCCTGCCGCGGCGATGATGCCTGCATAGGGAGCGCCCTTGGCATATCCGACCATGCCGTCGCCCAGCATCAGATGAACCGTTGCCAGCCGAAAATGCCGCAGGTTGGCGCGCGCACGCTCGTGCAGTCCGCGCAGGCGCTCGATGCTGTAGACCTCCGTGGCCACGTGGTTCAGCACCGCGGCCTGGTAGCCGCAGCCGGTGCCGATTTCCAGCACGCGGCCGAGACGGTCCTGCGGCTTGCCGGCCAGCGCGGGCGCGCCCAGCAGGAGCTCGATCATGCGTGCCACCACGCTCGGCTTCGAGATGGTCTGCCCAAGTCCGATCGGCAGGCTCGTGTCTTCATACGCCTGGTTGACGAGCGCGCTGTCGACGAAGCGATGCCGCTCGACCGCGCTCAATGCGCGCAGCACCCGTGGGTCGGCAATGCCTTGGGCGGCGAGCTTGTGCACCATGCGGGCGCGCACGGCATCGGAGGCCATCGAAGGCGTGGTCGGCACCATTGGCTTGGCAGGCACGGCGGGCAGGCGCCCGCGCGTGGCGGCCGAGGCAGTGGGGGTCAGGCGAACTGGAAATCCAGGCCGTTGCGTGGCCATGCTCAATTACCGAGACGGGCGACCGTCTCGCGCCATTGCCCCAGGTTGGCGTGGTCCGACAGGTCGATCTGCAGCGGTGTCAGCGCAATGTGGCCGGCAGCGGTGGCATGAAAGTCGGTACCTTCGCCGCTGTCCTTGGCGCCCCCCGCAGCTGCAATCCAGTACATCGTCTCGCCTCGCGGGCTTTGCTGCGTGATGACCTTCTCCGCGGCATGGCGGCGCCCCAACCGGCACACCTTGATCGGCTTGAGTTCTTCGAACGATCGGTTCGGGACGTTCACGTTGAGCAGGAAAGCGTCTCCATCCAGCATGCGTTCGCGCTCGATCTGCTGCACCAGCCGCCGGGCCACCTGCGCGGCCGCATCGACATGCGCCCAGCCCTTTTCGATCTGCGAGAACGCGATGGCCGGGATGCCGAACAGATAAGCCTCCATTGCCGCACCCACGGTACCCGAGTAGATGGTGTCGTCGCCCATGTTGGCACCATTGTTGATGCCGGACACCACCAGATCGGGCCGATAGTCGAGCAGCCCCTTGAGCGCGATGTGCACGCAGTCGGCCGGCGTGCCCGTGACATAGCGGAAACCGTTGTGCGCCTTGTGCACGTAGAGCGGTGCCGCCAGCGTGAGGGCATTCGACTTGGCGCTGTTGTTGTGCTCGGGTGCAACCACCTCGACGTCCGCGATGTCTTTCAATGCGTCGTGCAATGCGACGATGCCTGGTGCCTGAAAGCCATCGTCGTTGGAAATAAGTATCTTCATGGTGCTTTTCGGTGCCCGGATTGTAGGCGCCGCGTGCGTCGCAGCAGGGACAAGGGCGCCCCGCCGCGCCCCCTATCATCGCCTCGCATTCATTGTCCACACACGGCTGATTCAAAGGAGACCCGAGCATGCACGCATGGCTTTGCGAAAACCCCACCGGCGTCGATGCGCTGACCTGGAAAGAACTGCCGACGCCGGCGCCGGGTCCGGGCCAGGTGCTGATCGAAATCAGGGCGGCCAGCCTCAACTTTCCCGATCTGCTGATCGTCCAGAACAAATATCAGATCAAGCCGCCGCTGCCCTTCGTGCCCGGTTCGGAATATGCCGGCGTCATCCAGGCGGTGGGCGAAGGCGTCACCCATCTGAAGGTCGGCCAGAATGTCGCGTGCCTTTCGGGCACGGGCGGGTTCGCAACCCACACGCTGGCCCCGGCGGCGCTCTGCATGCCGCTGCCCGAAGGCTTCGGCCACGTCGATGCGGCGGCGTTCATCATGATCTATGCCACGTCGTGGCATGCGCTGATGGACCGCGCACAGCTCAAGGCCGGAGAAACCGTGCTCGTGCTCGGTGCCGCAGGCGGGGTGGGCACGGCCGCCATACAAATCGCAAAGGCAGCAGGCGCAAAAGTGATTGCGGCGGCATCTACCGACGAGAAATGCGAACTCTGCCGCTCCATTGGCGCCGACGCCACGATCAACTACACGACGCACGCGCTGCCAGGCGGTTTTCGCGACGCCATCAAGGCCGCCACCGACGGCAAAGGTCCCGACGTCATTTACGATCCGGTTGGCGGTGATTTCGCCGAGCCGGCATTTCGCTCGATTGGCTGGCGTGGGCGCTATTTGGTAGTCGGCTTTGCCTCCGGCCCGATTCCATCGCTGCCATTGAATCTGACGCTGTTGAAAGGCGCTTCGCTGGTGGGCGTGTTCTGGGGTGATTTTGCCAAGCGCGAGCCCAAGGCCAATGCGCAAATGATGGCTGAATTGGCCCACTGGTACGGGCAGGGGAAGATCAAGCCCGTGATCGACAGCACGATGCCGATGGCACAATTGAAAGCTGCCTACGCCCACATGGGATCGCGCGGCGTCAAAGGAAAACTCGTGATGGTGAACTGAGCGCGCTGCGTTTGGGTGGCTGCGCGACCCCAATAAAAAAGCCCGCGAATGCGGGCTTTTTTATTGGCCGATGGCCCTCTCGGACGCTTACTTGATCTCGAACTCGGAAAGCGACTTGCCGGCAGCCAATGCCTCGGTAACCCAACGAGGCTTGCGGCCACGGCCGCCAGACCACGTTTCGCCGGTTGGACCACGGTAT
Source organism: Variovorax paradoxus (assembly GCF_018614875.1). Classification (GTDB taxonomy): domain Bacteria; phylum Pseudomonadota; class Gammaproteobacteria; order Burkholderiales; family Burkholderiaceae_C; genus Variovorax; species Variovorax paradoxus_I. The sequence goes on from NZ_JAGGNW010000011.1 coordinate 736,042, forward strand.
TTGGCTGCTGCCTTGACGGCGGGGACCCCGGCGTTGCGCTTGACCGAACCGCCGCGGGCGCTGAGTTTCAGATCCGAAGCCGTCAAACCGTATTCGGCGATCTTCCTGCGCACATCTTCAATCACGCCCGAGCGTTCTTGGTTGCGAAGGTCTTCGGCCTGCTTGCGCAATTGCGCAATCTGCTCGTCGTACTTCTTGATCTGGGAATTGATATCGGCAAGGGTCGAAGCCATTTTGGACTCCTGAAAATTGGAAACGGGGCAGATTTTAATTCAATTCCAATTTATTACAAGCTGGCTGTTGCAAGAAAAATGAGCCCCGCGTGACGATTGCGGCAGCGCACAATGAAGCGCACACCCGTCAGGACGTTTTTATCGAGCAAAAGGAGAGTGCTGCGCCGGCTGCAGGGCAGCCAGAAATGACAACGCCGGGGCTGGCCCGGCGGTGTGTTCCCGTGGACGCTATTGCGCAATAGCAGTCGGGAAGTATTTTGGGGTGGCTGATGGGACTCGAACCCACGACGACCAGAATCACAATCTGGGACTCTACCAGCTGAGCTACAGCCACCGCAGAGCCTTCAATTGTAGCGGCAAAAATCCCGGTTTTCGCCACCGCGGCATGCACGGGTGCCTGAAATTGTTCTCAACCCGTTGCCAGGGGACCAGCGGGGGCTGTCTCTTTGATCTTGATCGAACCGTCCGGCCTTTCGCAGGTGCCGATCAGCAGGCCGCTGGCCAACGCGTGCTCGCGCAGCGCCTCGAATACCTCGTCCCGACCGGGTGCGGCGGAAAACACGGGCGTGTTGTCGAGAGCGAACACTTGAAAGGCGTAGCGGTGCGCGCCATGCCCGGGGGGCGGATCAGGGGGTAGCCAGGCGGCCTGCAGTCCGGAGTTGCGTCCCACACGCAGCCCGGGGGCGCCACCGCTGTCCCGGCTCGGAATGGCCGCCTCGTCGAGCTTGCCCTCATTCGGCGGCAACCCGACGACGATCGCATGCACGAGTGGATTCGGCGTCGGGGAATCGGCGTCCTCGACCACCAGCACCAGCGATTCGGCGCCCGCCGGAAGACCGGTCCATTGCAGCGGTGGCGACAGGCCCTCGCCATCGGCCGTGTAGCGCGACGGCAAGGGCGCATGGTCCACGAAAGCGACGCTGCTCAATGCGATCGACGCCATGCCCTGCCGCATACCCAGCGCATTGAACACGATCTTGTCCAGGCCCGCGCGCATCCCCTGCAACGCGTGGCCGATGACTTCAGGCAATTTTTCCAGCATGGTTTCGGTATAGCGCTGCGCGGCGGGGCCTCCTGTAGGACGCCGCAGCGACCAGGACATGGCAGTCCGCGCCAAAATTCTCGAACCCGAGGCCGATGTGCTTCGCCAGGGTCGACGCCGGCGTTGCTCCGCTATCATGAATGCCGCTTGCACCGACGGCGCACGCTTTCCCCGCCACCTTCTCCACTTCACCGCCAAAGGAATTTCTTCATGAGCATCGTCTGGACCATCCTGATCGGGTTCATCGTGGGTCTCGTGGCGCGGGCCGTCAAGCCAGGCGACGATTCCGCCGGCTTCATCGTGACCACGTTGATCGGGGTTGCAGGCTCTTTGGTCGTCACCTATGTCGGCCAGGCACTTGGCTGGTACACCGCGGGCCAGGGTGCCGGCTTCATTGCGTCGGTGCTCGGCGCGATCGTGCTGCTGCTCCTGTACGGCCTGATCAAGCGCAAGAGCTGATCCGGCTGGCAGTGCGGACCGATGCCGCGCAAACCACGAGCCAAGCACCACGTCTACGTGGTCGAACTCGATGACCGCGTATGGAACCAAGGCCGCTTCAGGCGGGCAAATCCGGACTATCAGCTCGGCAAACCCTTTGTCTACGTGGGAATGACCGGGCTCGACCCCGATATCCGCTTCGACAAGCACAAGGCCGGCATCCAGGCCAACAGCTTCGTTCAGGCGTTCGGCCTCGGGCTGCTGCCCGCCCTCTACGAACGCTACAACCCGATGAGCTACGAGGATGCGCGGTCGATGGAGGTCGAACTCGGCATCGCGCTGCGCAAAGGCGGCTACGGCGTCTGGCAGGCTTGAGTTGAGGCCGCCGCCCGTCCGGTACCGGTGCTTCAGGCGTAAGTAACCCAGTTCTCGTAAGCCGGAGCGTCCAGGTGCGGCAGCGTGTTGTACGTGACGAGCATGTGGCGCTTGGGCGTGAAGGCGAACTCCGTCACCGCGGTGTTCCGGATGCGCAGATTCAGTTCGATCGTCGTTTCGGGGCTCGTGCCGAGCACGTGGCCGACCGCCGTGCTGATTGGCCCGCCGCTCGACACCACCAGCACCTTGGCACCATGGTGGCGGTCGCGCACATGGTCGAGGGCCGTCGTCACGCCGGCCAGAAAGTCGACATAGCTCGGCATGCCGACAGGTTGGGTCCTGCCCTGCATCCAGGCACCGAGTCCATCGCGCAAGAGGCGAAAGTGGTGCCGGTACATCTCGGGCGAATCGGGCTTTTCGAGCTTGCCTTCGTGAATGGTGGCAATGACCGCTTCGCTGTCGTACTCGTTGAGCCCAGGCCAGGGGAGCACATCGTCGCGCTTCAGCTGCAGCCCCTCGGCGATGCCTTCCCAGGTCTGGCGATGGCGCTTCAAGGTGCCGGTGATCACGGCATCGAAATGCATGCCGCGCTCTCGCCAGTATTCGCCAAGACGCACGGACTGCTTGTGCCCGAGCTCGCTCAGGTTGTCATAGTCGGCAGCGCCGAAGCTGGCCTGGCCGTGGCGCACGAGATAGAGGGTTCCCATGCGTGGGATTCTGGCGACAAGCGCAGCTCGCGCTTGTCCCACGTGCGACGAAGTGCACGGGCTGCGTCCTGGCTATTGACCCGGACGCGGCACGGCGCGCATCAGCGGGTTGGCACGGGCAGCGTATCCGCCGGCTTCGGCACGAGGATCTCGGCCTTGAAACGCTCCTTCAGCAGGTTGTAGTACGCAACCTCTTCCGACGCGGCCACGGACTGGCCGACCTGCGTGTTCTCCTGCTGTGCCTGCTCGGGTGCCGACGGCGTGCGCGGAACAACCTTGGTCACGCGAACCACCGCATAGCCCTGGGTGCCCAGGTCCACGCCCACCAGCGCGGGCAGCTTGGCCGCGTCGGCGCGCAGCGCGGCATCGATGACGGCAATGGGCTGGGCCTGCGCTTCGCGGCGCGAAACCGTCACGGGCGCGCCGAAGCTTGCGCCGTCGGCCTTGGTGGTCCAGGCGGCGAGCTTGGCTTCGCCCTCCGCCTTGGCCATGACCGCGGCACGCTCGGTGACGAGTTGCGCACGGATCTTGTCCTTGACTTCGGCCAGGGGCATCGGATGCGCAGCTGTGTACTGCGTCACGCGGCCTGCCGCGAGCTGGTTGGAACCGACTTCGATCGCTTCGGTGTTCTGCTTTCGGCCGAGCGAATCGGCCGCGAACAGCGCGCCCAGAAAATTGCGGTTCGCCAACACACCGGTGGCGCCCGGCGCCGGCGTGCGCGCAACGTTGCTTGCCGTCTGGATCGTGAGCTTCAGCTTTTCGGCCGCGGGCTTGAGGCTGTCGGGCTGCTGGTAGACCGCATCGGTGAAGGTCTCCGCGGCCTTCGCGAATTCCTGCGTCGCCTGTTGTGCGCGAACCTCGTTTTCGATGGTGGCTCGCACCTGCTCGAAAGGCGGCACCACGGCCGGCTTGATGTCGGCGAGGCGAATGATGTGGTAGCCGAATTCGGTTTCGATCACATCGCTGATATCGCCTTTCTTGAGCGCGAACATCGCGTCTTCGAAAGGCTTGACCATCGCACCTCGCGTCACGAAGTCGAGGTCGCCGCCCCTCTCCGCCGACCCGGGATCTTGCGAGTTCTTGCGCGCGACGTCGGCAAAGGTGGCGGGTGCCTTCTTCACTTCGGCGAGCAACTGCTCTGCCTTCGCCTTGGCCTTGGCGCGGTCGGCTGCCGGTGCACTCGCCGGTGCGGTGATCAGGATGTGACTGGCGCGGCGCTCTTCCTTGGTGCCGAAGCGCGCCGTGTTCTGTTCGTAGTAGGTCTTGAGATCGGCCTCGTTGACCGAGATGTTCTTCTTGGCCGCCTCCACGTCGAGCACGAGGTATTCGATAGTGGCCTGCTCCGGGGACTGGAACTGCGCGGTGTGGGCCTTGTAATAGGTTTCGACATCGGCATCGCTGACCGTCACCTTCGACGCGAAGCCCTCGGGGCTGAAGCGCGCAACCTGGATCTCGCGCTGGTCGTAGAAGGCATTGATCGTTGCCGCGGCCAGCGCGGGCGGCGTGAACGCCGTGCCCGAAATGCCCAGCAGCATCTGCTGCGTGGCCAGTTCGGCGCGCATCGAAGCCTCGTACTGCTCCGGAGTGCGGCCGGTGACGCGCTGGAAGCTCTCGCGGTCGAACTTGCCGTCCGGCGTGCGGAACGCCGCAAGACCCGCGTCCTGCGCAAAGATCCGCGACAGCCGCTCTTCGGAAACAGTCACGTTCGACTTGGCTGCAGCTGCCGCCAGCACGCGGTCGCGCAGCATGCGCTCCAGCGTGGCATAGCGCATCACGTCGGATTCGAGCAGCGTCGGATCGACATTCGGCGATTGCTGCCGGATACGGTCGGTTTCGCTGCGATGCTGCGCATCCCACTCGGGCCGGGTGATGTTCTGGCCATCGACCCGCGCAACCTTCTCTTCGCCGCCGGAGCCCTGGTAGCGCTCCACGCCAAAGAGGACGAACGAGGGAATGATCAGCAAGAACAAGAAAATCATGACGATCTTGTTGTACCTGCGGAAGAAATCAAACATGCTTGAACACTCTTTTCGACGGATGTCGGATGGCAATAAAAAAGGCGAACCAGTGTTCGCCTTTGCATCGGGTGGTGGTGGGTGCTGAGGGGCTCGAACCCCCGACCTACGCCTTGTAAGGGCGCCGCTCTACCAGCTGAGCTAAGCACCCCACCGGGAATACTCTCCGAGTCTACGTCTTAGTTGAGCGCGTCTTTCAACGCCTTGCCCGGACGGAACTTCGGAATCTTGGCAGCCTTGATTTTAATCGCCTCGCCGGTGCGTGGATTGCGGCCGGTGCGAGCGGCCCTCTTGCCGACTGCGAAAGTGCCGAAACCAACCAGCGACACCGAGCCGCCTTTTTTGAGCGTAGTACGAACGGCGCCGATGGTGGATTCAAGCGCGCGGGTGGCGGCGGCCTTGGAAATATCGGCGTTTTTTGCGATGTGCTCAATCAGTTCGGTCTTGTTCACAAGGGCCCCTTGCAGAAGAAATAAAGTTGGTCGGCTTTCGTCAGCTGCGAGCAGGCCGCGAAATGACGCGGCTCGAGAAGCCTGGCAGCACTGACGCCTCGGCAGCGCACTGCCAGCGAGGATTACAACCACTGGTCTGCAGGGTGTCAATACGACACGAAGCCGTGCAGAACAGCGGAGCGCGCGATTTTAGGGGCGTTTCGTGAAGCCGAATTTCAAAGCGCGTCGGCAATGGCCTTGCCCAGGTCGCTGGTGCTCGCCTTGCCGCCGATGTCGGGCGTGCGCGGTGCTCCGCTTTGGGGCGCCAGTACCTTTTCGATGGTGCTCAGAATTGCGTCGTGCGCCTTCTTGTGGCCCAGGAACTCGAGCATCATCGCGCCGCACCAGATCTGTCCGATGGGGTTGGCAATGCCTTTGCCCGCGATGTCGGGCGCCGAGCCGTGCACTGGCTCGAACAGCGACGGCGTGGTGCGCTCGGGATTGAGGTTGGCGCTGGGCGCGATGCCGATGGTGCCGGTGCACGCCGGGCCCAGGTCGGACAGGATGTCGCCGAACAGATTGCTTGCCACGACCACGTCGAAGAAGTCGGGCCGCTGCACGAAATGGGCGGTGAGGATGTCGATGTGGAACTTGTCGAGCTTGATGGCCGGGTAGTTCTTTGCCATTTCGGCCACGCGCTCGTCCCAGTAGGGCATGGTGATCGAGATGCCGTTGGACTTGGTGGCGCTCGTCAGGTGCTTCTTCGGCCTCGACTGCGCGAGTTCGAACGCGAACTTGAGCACGCGGTCCACGCCCACGCGCGACATCACGGTTTCCTGCACCACGATCTCGCGCGGCGTGCCTTCGTACATGCGACCGCCGATGCTCGAGTATTCGCCTTCGGTGTTCTCGCGCACGATGTACATGTCGATCTCGCCGGGCTCGCGCGGCGTGCCGTCGCGCCGCACCACGGGCGCGATGATGCCGGGCATCAGGCGCGCGGGACGCAGGTTGATGTACTGGTCGAACTCGCGGCGGAACAAGAGCAGCGAACCCCACAGCGACACGTGGTCGGCAATCTTCTCGGGCCAGCCGACCGCGCCGAAGTAGATCGCGTCGTGGCCGCCGATCTGGTCCTTCCAGTTGTCGGGCAGCATCTTGCCGTGCTTCTCGCAGTAGTCCCAGCTCGAGAAATCGAAGTGGTCGAACTTCAGGTCGATGCCGAACTTGCGCGCCGCGGCATCGAGCACGCGCAGGCCTTCGGGCATGGTTTCCTTGCCGATGCCGTCGCCGGCGATGACTGCGATTCTGTGGGTGGTCATGATCTGGTTCCTTCTTGCTGGAGAGGGGAGGTAGAAAACTGGAGTGCCTCGGCGAGCAGTTCGCCCGGTGCTTCCTCCGGAACATAGTGGCCGCACGGCAATGCGCGGCCGGAAACCTGCTCGGCGCATTCGCGCCAGAGCGCCAGCACATCGAAGCAGCGGCCCACCGCGCCGTGCTCGCCCCAGAGCACGCGCAGCGGCTGCGCAAGCTTGTGGCCTGCGGCAATGTCGGCGCGATCGTGCACGAGATCGATGGTGGCGGAGGCGCGGTAGTCGCCGCAGATGGATTCGGCCGTGCCCGGAATGCCCGCGCAGCGCTCGTACTCGGCCAGCACCTCGGGCGCGAAAGGCGCGAGGCCCGCATGGCGGCCACCCATCACGCTGCGCACGTAGCGCACCGGGTCGGAAGCGATCAGCGCCTCGGGCAGCGGCGGCGGCTGGATCAGGAAGAACCAGTGCCAGTAGGCACGCGCAAACGCCTCGGTGGTGTTCTCGTACATCGAGAGCGTGGGTGCGATATCCAGCAGCAGCATGCGCTCGACGGCTGCGGCATGGTCCGCGGCCAGCCGGTGCGCAACGCGCGCGCCGCGGTCGTGGGCCAGCACGCCGAAGCGCTCGAAGCCGTGGTGCCGCATGGCGGCCAGCGCATCGAGCGCCATCTCGCGCTTGCTGTAGGCCATGTGATCCGCATCGTCCGCAGGGCGGCCTGAGTCGCCATAGCCGCGCAGATCGACCGCCACCACCGTGAAGTGCTCGGCGAGCGCCGGCGCCACGCGATGCCAGATCAGGTGTGTCTGCGGATGGCCGTGCAGCAGCAGCAAGGGGGCGCCGCGCCCGCCGATGCGGCCATGCACGCGCACGCCATTGCGCTCGATGTCGAATTCAGGAAAGTCGAAGAAGGAAGCAGTCACGCGGCAATTGTGCGTTGCGCCCCATCGATCATCAAGCAACAATCAACCAATTCATACTTTCCAATTTGGCATGAATCCATTGTCGATGGACCGCGGCGATCTCGAACTGGTGCTGGCCATCCGCGACCAGGGAAGCCTTGCGGGCGCATCCGCCACGCTCGACGTGGTGCCATCCGTCGTGACCAAGCGGCTTGGCGCGCTGGAAGCGCGGCTGGGCCAGCGGCTGTTCGAACGCACCACGCGCCGGCTCAGCGTGACGGCCGAGGGCGAAGCCGTCTGCCTGCATGCCAAGACGCTGCTCGAAGGCTTCGCGGCGCTCGAAAGCGAACTCGGCGAGCGGCAGAACGAGCTGGCCGGTACCATCCGGCTGGCGGCCACTTTCGGTTTCGGACGGCGCTGGCTCGGCCCCGCCCTGGCCACCTTTCAAGCGCGCCATCCCGGACTGCAGATCGAATTGCTGCTGACCGAGCGGCTCCCCGACCTCGGCGCCGAAGGCTATGACGGCGCGCTCTGGCTCTGGGCCGTGCAGCAGCGCCGCGCGGCCGACTGGGTGACGCGCCGCATCGCGCGCAACCAGCGCGTGCTTGCCGCCTCTCCTGCATATATAGAGCGGCGCGGCATGCCCGTTACGGTCGACGCGCTGGGCGCGCACGACTGCCTGGTGGCGCGCGAGAACGGCGAGGTCAACCAGCAGCAGTTCGCACTCTGGACCCTGCGCCACGCGCGCGACGGCAGCACGGCGCGCGTGCGCGTCCAGGGACCGTTGACGAGCAATTCGGGCGAGATGGTGCGCGACTGGTGCCTGGCCGGGCACGGCATCATGCTGCGCAGCCTGTGGGACATTGCGCCGCAACTGGCTTCCGGTGCGCTGGTGCGCGTGCTGCCCCACTACGCCATGCCCGATGCCGACATCCACTGGATTGCGCCCTGGCGTCCCAAGACGCCGCGCCGCGTGCGGCTGCTGCTCGACCATCTGGCGGAACAGTTCCGCGGCGAGCCCTGGAAACCGGGCAAGGCCGGCTCGCCGCGCTGAAGGAAAGAAAAAAGCGCCGGGTCAGCGCCCGCTGCGCACCACCAGGCTCACCCCGGCAGCTGTCAGTCCGATGCCCAGCAAGGTCACCAGGGTGATCGGCTCGCCGAACAGCAGCCAGGCCATGACCGCCGTGCACGGCGGCACCAGGTAAAGCAGGCTGGTGACGGCGGTGGCCGTGCCACGCTGAATCAGCATGTAGAGCAGCGAGCTGCCGCCGAGCGACAGCACCAGCACCGACCAGGCCATGGCCCCGGTCGAATGCGCGTTCCACTCGATGCCCTGCGATTCCATCGCCGCAAAGGGCAAGCTCACGAGCAACGCCGCCGCCATCTGCACGGCGCTCGCGCTGCGCACGTCGCAGGGCGCGACGAAGCGCTTCTGATACAGCGTGCCCGCCGTGATCGAAAGAAGCGCCATGACCGCAAGCCCCATCGTCAACGCGCTGACCTCGGCGCCCTGCCCGAACTTGCGCGACACCACGAGCACCAGGCCCGCAAAGCCGAGCACCAGCCCGGCCCATTGGCGCTGCGAGATGCGCCCGCCATTGAACGAAAGCCAGATGGCGGTCAGCACCGGCTGGATGCCGACCAGGAGGGCCACGAGCCCCGCACCCATGCCCGCATGCACGGCCGCCCAGACGCCGCCCAGGTAACCGGCCTGCATCAGCACGCCCGTGACCGCCAGATGCCCCCACTGCGCGCGCTCCTTCGGCCACGCAACCCGCGCGAGCGCGACCCAGATGCCGAAGCACACGAGAGAAAGCGCATAGCGAACGGCCAGGAACTTGAGCGGCGGCGCGTAGGGCATGCCATAGTGCGCGACGATGAAGCCCGTGCTCCATATCAGCACGAAGACGGCCGGCATTGCCCGCAGCCACCAGCCCGCGCCGCGGGCCGCGGCCACGCTCATTTGGCCCGGGCCCGGATTTCGGGGATGGCCTTCTGCAGGTAATAGACCATCGACCAGATCGTGAGCACGGCCGAGATCCAGATCAGCCACTGGCCCCAGAGCCCGGTGTCGATGATCCTGAAGAGGTGTCCGTCGTAGAGCAGAAACGGAATCGCGATCATCTGCACAGTGGTCTTGACCTTGCCGATCATGTGCACCGCCACGCTCTTGCTGGCGCCGATCTGCGCCATCCATTCGCGCAGGGCCGAGATGGCGATCTCCCGGCCGATGATGATCAGCGCCACGAACACGTCGGCCCGGTTCAGGTGCACCAGCACCAGCAGCGAGGCGCAGACCAGGAACTTGTCCGCCACCGGGTCGAGGAAGGCGCCGAAGGCCGACGTCTGGTTGAGCTTGCGCGCCAGGTAGCCGTCGAGCCAGTCGGTGGCCGCGAAGACGATGAACATGACCGTGGCGATTAGATTGCGCATCGGCTCGGCCATCGGCAGATAGAACACGCCAACGATCAATGGAATCGCGACGATGCGCGTCCAGGTCATGATGGTCGGGAGGGTCCAGAACATGCGGGCGATTGTGTCATGCGCGCGCGGCGGATCGAAAGCCGGAGGGCAATCGACCTCAATGCAATGCGCGATAGATTTCCTCGGCCAGGTCCGTGGCAATGCCTTCGACCGATGCGATGTCCTCGACGCTGGCCGCCGCAACGCCGCGGATTCCGCCAAAACGCTGCAGCAGGCGCGCCCGGCGCTTGGGGCCGATGCCCGGAATGTCCTCGAGCTGGCTGCCACCCACGCGCACCTTCGCGCGCTTGGCCCGCATGCCGGTGATGGCGAAGCGATGCGCCTCGTCGCGGATCTGCGCCACCAGCATCAGCGCCGCGGAGTCCTTGCCCAGATAGACCTTCTCGCGGCCATCGGCAAACACCAGTTCCTCGAGCCCGACCTTGCGGCCCTCGCCTTTTTCGACACCCACGATGAGCGACAGCGCCAGGCCCAGTTCGCTGAACACTTCGCGCGCCATCGACACTTGGCCCTTGCCGCCGTCCACCAGCACCAGGTCGGGCATGCGCGCGGCGCGCGTCCTGGCGGGCGCATCGCTGCCCGCGCCGCCGGCATCGCCCATGGGCGGCGCATCGGTCTCGGCCGCCATGGCCTCGGCCAGCTTGGCGTAGCGGCGGTGCAGCACCTGGCGCATCGCGGCGTAGTCGTCGCCGGGCGTGATGCCCTCGATGTTGTAGCGGCGGTATTCGCGGTTCTGCATCGCATGGTGCTCGAACACCACGCACGAAGCCTGCGTGGCCTCGCCCGCGGTGTGCGAGATGTCGAAGCATTCGATGCGGAAGTTGTCGAGGTCGTCCGGCGCGAGTTCGAGCGCATCGGCCAGCGAGCGGGTGCGCGCCTGCTGCGAGCCTTCCTCGGCCAGCAGGCGCGCCAGTTGCAGGCCGGCGTTCGTCTCGGCCATTTCGAGCCAGTGCCGGCGCTGCTCGCGCGGCTGGAACACGGCCGTCACGCGCGCGCCGGCCTGCTGCGAGATGGCCTCGATCAGCTCGCGGCTCACCAGATGGCTCAGCACCAGCGTGGCGGGCACGGGCACGTCGATGTAGTGCTGGGCAATGAAGGCCTCGAGCACCTGCACCTCGATCGAATCGGCCGGAAGGGGTGCCACGCCCTCCTCTGCGTCGAGTTCGCCGAGGTGGATCTGCGCAGCGTCTTCCACGTGCACCGGAAAATAGGCGCGGTCGCCCAGGTGCCGGCCGCCTCGCACCATCGCCAGGTTGACGCAGGCCTTGCCGCCCTGCACCTTCACTGCAAGGATGTCCACGTCCTTGTCCGAAGCGATCTCGATCGACTGCTGGTGCAGCACGCGCGAGATCGCCGACATCTGGTTGCGCAGCTCGGCCGCCTGTTCGAATTCGAGCTTCTCGGCGTGCGCGGCCATGCGCGCCTCGAGCTTCGAGAGCACGAGCTGGGTGTCGCCCATCAGGAAGGCCTCGGCGCTGGCCACGTCCTGCGCGTAGGCCTCGGGCGAGATGTAGCCCACGCAGGGCCCCGTGCAGCGCTTGATCTGGTACAGCAGGCAGGGCCGCGTGCGGTTGGCGTACACCGTGTCCTCGCAGGTGCGCAGCCTGAAGACCTTCTGCAGCAGCTGGATCGATTCCTTCACCGCCCAGGCGCTGGGGTAAGGCCCGAAATAGCGATGCTTCTTGTCGACCGCGCCGCGGTAATAGGCGAGCCGCGGAAACTCGTGCGACGCGATCTTCAGGTAGGGGTAGCTCTTGTCGTCGCGGAACAGGATGTTGTAGCGCGGCTTGAGCGTCTTGATGAGGTTGTTCTCGAGCAGCAGCGCCTCGGCTTCGGAGCGCACCACGGTGGTCTCCATGCGCACGATCTTCGAGATCATGTGGCCGATGCGCGTGCCGCCGTGGCTCTTCTGGAAATAGTTGGCGACCCGCTTCTTGAGGTTGCGCGCCTTGCCCACGTAGAGCACCGCGCCGGCCGCGTCGAAATAGCGGTAGACGCCCGGCAGCTGCGGCAGGGCGGCGACTTCGCTGAGCAATTGATCGGAATGCACGTCTGACATGGCGGCTATTGTGGCGCGCGCGCCAGGCCCGCACAGCCAGCCTGCGAGGAAACCCCGAGCGGCCTGGAATGAATTGTGCTGATGATGACGGGCGCGAGGAGCGCCTGCGTCACTTCATCAAGACCACTCGGGGAAACTCACCATGAAGAAAAATATCCGGACGGGCGCTCGGCGGGCACTGCCCCCCATCGCACTGGCATTGGCCGTGGCCGGCTGCGGAGGCGGCGGTGGCGGTGGCGGACAGGACAACGCCGCGCTGGTCGCGGCAATCGCCGCCATCAACGCGGCCAACGCCAGCCGGCCGGCCCCGCCGCCGCCGCCGCCCGAAGCCGACAAGGGCTGCCTCATCGGCGACGGCGGCACGCCGGTCGTGGTGGGTTCCGGCGACCCGGGCGATCCGGCGGCACCCGAGCCCGCCTCGGGCTATGTGGTCGGCCACAAACTGGTCTACGCGAAGAACTACATGGTGGTGGCCAACCACCCGCTCGCCACGCGCGCGGGCTGCGACATCCTCAAGGCCGGCGGCAGCGCGGTCGACGCCGCGGTGGCGGTGCAGGCGGTGCTGGGCCTGGTCGAGCCGCAATCCAGCGGCCTGGGCGGCGGCGCATTCATGCTTCACTACGACGCCGCGAGCAAGAAGCTGCAGGCCTACGATGGGCGCGAGATGGCGCCAGCCGCGGCAACCGAGAACTACCTGCGCTGGATCGACGACCTGACGGACCAGAACCCGCCCAAGCCCAGCGCCCGCGCAAGCGGCCGTTCCGTCGGCACACCCGGCGCGGTGCGCATGCTCGACATCGCCTACAAGGACCACGGCAAGCTGCCCTGGAAGGATCTCTTCAGCTACGGCACCACGCTCGCCGCCGACGGCTTCCCGATCGGCGGACGCATGGCGGCCGCCATCTCCGGCTCGGCCGCCAGCCTCAAGCGCGACGCCGAGGCCACGGCCTACTTCTTCAACGACGACGGCACGCCGAAGGCGCTGGGCACCAGGCTCAGGAACCCGGCCTACGCCAGGACCCTCGGCACCATCGCCACGCAGGGCGCGGACGCGTTCTACACCGGTGCCATCGCCCAAAGCATCGTCGACAAGATCGGCATCACGGCGGCCGTCGACGGCTCGGCCATCACACCCGGCAAGACGACCATGGCCGACATGGCCAGCTACGTGGCCAAGCGACGCGATCCGGTCTGCGGCACCTACCGCGACTACTACGTGTGCAGCATGTCGCCGCCCTCCTCGGGCGGCATTGCGGTGGTGCAATCGCTGGGCATCCTCGAGACCTTCAACATGGGCCTGCACAAGCCCACCGCCATCGACATCGAGGGCGGCAAGCCGACCGTGATGGGCGTGCACCTGGTGAGCGAGGCCGAGCGCCTGGCCTACGCCGACCGCGACAAGTACGTGGCCGACACCGACTTCGTGCCGCTGCCCGGCGGCTCGGTCGACACCATGATCAACAAGCCCTACCTGCAGAAGCGGGCCAGCCTGATCAGCCTGTCGGCCAGCATGGGCACGGCGCTGCCGGGCGACCTGGGGAGCGTGCCGCTGGGCATCGACAAGACCGAGGAACACGGCACGACGCACTTCACCATCGTCGACAAGCAGGGCAACGTCGTCACGATGACCACCACCGTCGAGAGCACGCTCGGTTCGTTCCACATGACGCAGGGCTTCATGCTGAACAACCAGCTGACCGACTTCGCCGCCAACCCCGACGACACCAGCGTCATCCCGAGCGTGAAGGTTGCCAACCGGGTCGCCCCTGGGAAACGCCCGCGCAGCACGATGGCACCCACGATGGTGTTCAGGAAGAACAGCGATGGCAGCATGGGAGAGTTCGTGGTGGGAACCGGATCGCCGGGCGGCGGCACGATCATCCAGTACGTGGTGAAGACGCTGGTCGGCGCGCTCGACTGGGGCCTCGATGCGCAGCAGGCCACCTCGCTGGTGGACTTCGGCGCCTCCAACAGCAAAACCACCAACGTGGGCGGCGAGCATCCGGCGATCGACACTTCGGATTCGGGCAATAACGACCCGCTGATCACCGGCCTGCGCGCGCTCGGCCACACGGTGGGCTTCGGGGCGCAGTCCAGCGGCATCAGCACGATCATCCGCACCAACGTGGGCGGCAAGCCGGTGCTCACCGGCGGCGCCGATCCGCGGCGCGAAGGCATCGTGCTGGGGGATACCTTCACGCCCTGAGCGAAGACGCCGGCGCCCTCCCGGAAGGCGGCACCTACCTCGCGAGTTCGCTCACCAGCCGGTACAGGAACTCGCGGCCGTCGTAGAGCCGCTGGATCTCGATGCGTTCGTCCAGCCCATGGGCGCGCGCGTCCGCCGGATCGAGAAACATGCCCGTCACGCCGTACATCGGAATGCCGGCGTTGCGCATGAAGCGGCTGTCGGTGGCGCCGGTGCTCATCGCGGGCACCACCGGCACGCCCGGCCACATGGCCTGCGTCACCGACTCCACGGTCTTGACCAGATCGCCGTTCAGCGGCGAGGCCGGGCTGCGCAAGGGCTTGCCGAGGTTGCGCACCACGATCTTGTCGTTGCCGACGGCCTGGGTCAGCAGGCGCTCGACTTCCTCCGGGTCGTCATGCGGCAGGATGCGGCAGTTGACCGTGGCCTTGGCCGATTGCGGCAGCGCGTTCTCGGCATGGCCCGCCTGCACCATGGTGACCACGCAGGTGGTGCGCAGCTGCGCGTTGTAGGCCGGGTTGGCCGAGAGCCGCTCGATCACCGCGGCGTCCGGGTTGCCTGCGCCGATGGCGCGCATGTCGTCGGCCAACTGGCCGGTGGCAAACGGCGCGCTGCGTGCGAAATAGGTCTTGGTGACATCGGCCAGCTTGACCGGAAACGCGTAGCTGCCCAGGCGCTCCAGACCCGCGGACAGCGCGTAGATCGGGTTGTTCCTGGTCGGCACCGAGCTGTGCCCCCCCACGTCGCGCGCCTCGAGCATGTAGGTGGTGTACATCTTCTCGGCCACTTGCATGCGGTGCAGGTTGGGCTTGCCCCCGCGCAGTTCGCCGCCGCCGCCTTCGTTGATGCCGAACTCCGCCTGCAGCAATTCGGGCTTGTTGCTGATGAGCCAGAAGGCGCCGTTGCTGAGCGCATCGCCGCGCTCTTCGTCGGCCGTGAGCGCCAGGATGATGTCGCGGCTGGGCTTGAAGCCTTCCTGCCTGAGCTGCCCCAACACCGACACCAGCGCCGAGGCCATGGCCTTGTCGTCGATGGAGCCGCGGGCCGTGAAGTAGCCGCCCGTTTCCTGCAGCTTGAAGGGATCGGTCTTCCAGTCTTCGCGCCTGGCCTCGACCACGTCGATGTGGGCCAGCAACAGCAACGGCTTCTTGCTGCCGTTGCCCTTGAAGCGCAGCACCAGGTTGCCCTTCTTCGGGAACGGCTCGAAGATCTGGATGTCGCCGGGCGCAAAGCCCGATTCGACCAGGCGCCTTTCCATGGCGCGCGCCGCGAGCGTGTTGTCTCCCGCCGAATGGCTGGTGTTGATCTCGATCAGCTCCTTGTAGATATCGTGAAAGCGTTGCTGCTGCGGCGTCGTCGGCGAGGCCGTTTGGGCCGACGCGCCGGCCAGGGCGCCCAGGGCCAGGGAAAGCGCGAGCACGGTTCTCGCCGCGCCGAAGGTACCAAGGGAAAGCGGCGAACGGCGGCGGGTGGGCATGCGCATGGTTTTCTCTCTCTCTCCGGATGTTGCGGTGCCGGCCAGCATACCAAGCGGCACACTGCCTCGACCCGCCGAAGACGGGCACACTGGCGCTCATGCAATGGGACATTTTCTGCAAGGTCATCGACAACCATGGCGACCTCGGCGTGTGCTGGCGCCTGGCCACCCAGCTGGCGGCGCTCGGCGAGCGGGTGCGCCTGTGGATCGACGACGCCACCGCGCTGCGCTGGATGGCCCCCACGGGCTGCGACGGCGTGAGCGTGATCGACTGGCTCGCGCCCGCCGCCGTCCGGCACGCCGTGGCGGCCCCGTCGCCCGATGTGCTGATCGAAGCCTTCGGCTGCGAGCCGGCACCCGAACTGATCGCACGCTTCGCCGAACCGCAGGCTGCGGGTGGGCCGGGCCGGGCCTGGATCAATCTCGAATACCTCTCGGCGGAGCCGTATGTCGAACGCCTGCACGGCCTGCCTTCGCCGGTGTTCAAGGGACCCGGCGCGGGATTGGCGAAGCGCTTTTTTTATCCAGGCTTCACGCCCGCCACGGGAGGGTTGCTTCGAGAGCCCGGCCTGCTGGAACGAAGAGCACGCTTCCAGCGCACCCAATGGCTGGCGGCGCAGGAAATCCCCTGGCGCGATGGCGAGCGCCTGGTTTCGCTCTTCTGCTATGAGCCTCCGGCGCTGGCAACCCTGCTCGAGCAGTTGGCGGCAGGTTCGCAGCCCACGCGGCTGCTGGTCACTTCGGGCCGCGCCGCGCATGCGGTCAGGGCATTTTTTTCCGGGCGGGGACAGCCGGACCACGGGCTTGCGGGACTGGACGCGCTATCAATTTCATACCTGCCCTATCTCACGCAACCGGATTTCGACCATCTTCTGTGGGCCTGCGACCTGAATTTCGTGCGCGGCGAAGACTCGCTCGTGCGAGGCCTCTGGGCCGGCGCCTCGCTGGTCTGGCAGATCTACCCGCAGGACGACGACGCACACCACGTCAAGCTCGGCGCCTGGCTGGACTGGCTCGGCGCCCCGCCGTCCCTGCGGCAGTTTCACCACGCCTGGAACGGATTCGACAGCAACCCCCTGCCCCCTCTCGAAACGCAGGGCCCATGGCGTGAAACCGTGCTGGCCGCCCGTGAAAGGCTGTGCGCGCAAGAGGACTTGGTCACTCAATTGCGGCATCTGGTCGCCGGAAAAAGCTAAAATAGCGGGCTTTGCGGATTTCGGCCCGGATCTACACAGATCCGAGATGCTCTCCGCCAAACCTGCCGCGGGACATGTACCGTGGGGCCAATGACGCCGGCAAGCCATGCCTGCAGCATGCCGGCAAGACCTTGCAAACACCTTGCAAACGTCGCCGATGGCTCCGCGCACCGAGCGGCCAACATCCAGAGAACCTGATATGAAAATCGCTCAAGAAATCCGCGCCGGCAACGTCATCATGCACGGCAAGGACCCGATGGTCGTCCTCAAGACCGAATACAGCCGCGGCGGCCGCAACTCGGCCACCGTGCGCATGAAGCTCAAGAGCCTGATCGCCAACTTCAACACCGAAGTGGTCTTCAAGGCCGACGACAAGATCGACCAGATCGTGCTCGACAAGAAGGAGTGCACCTACTCCTACTTCGCCGACCCGATGTACGTCTGCATGGACACCGAGTACAACCAGTACGAAGTCGAAGCCGAGAACATGGGCGACGCCCTCAGCTACCTCGAGGACGGCATGCCGGTCGAAGTGGTGTTCTACGACGGCAAGGCGATCTCGGTCGAACTGCCGACCAGCGTCGAGCGCGAAATCACCTGGACCGAGCCGGCCGTCAAGGGCGACACATCGGGCAAGGTGCTGAAGCCCGCCAAGATCGCCACCGGCTTCGAAGTGCCGGTGCCGCTGTTCGTCTCGCAAGGCGACAAGATCGAAATCGACACCCGCACCGGCGAATACCGCAAGCGCGTCTAAGGTGTTCCCGGCGCTCGGCTTCCCGCCGGCCGCCAACCTCGACAAAAGGCTCCGCAAGGAGCCTTTTTCCGTTGACGGGCTTCCTGAGCCGCAGGGCATGGCGGCCGCAACGCTGCACAATGCAGCGAGTCTTTCTGTCTGATTTCTCCATGAACAACACGCACGACCTTCACGACAAGCGCCTTGCCGACGCCTGGGCCACTCTCAAGGCCCACTCCGAAAAAGGCCTCCCGCTCGATCTCGATCCTTCGCGCCTCGCCTTTGCCGATCCGGAGTTCCTGCTGCGCCGCGAAACCCGTGGCATCCGCATGCAGCTCGAGCTGATGAAGCCCGACCTGGAGCAGCGCGCCCACGGCATCGAAAACACCGTGGTGGTCTTCGGCAGCGCCCGCTTCCGCAGCGAGGAAGAAGCAGCCGCGCTGGTGGCGCATGCCGAAGCCGGCGGCGACGCCGTGGCGGCCGAGCGCTGGCGCCGCCTGGCGCGCAGTTCGCACTACTACGAGAAGGCACGCGCCTTCGGCAAGCTGGTTGCGCAGTACAGCAACGGCAAGGAACCCGAGGACAAGCTCTTTGTCTGCACCGGCGGCGGCCCCGGCATCATGCAGGCGGCCAACCGCGGTGCGCACGAAGGCGGCGGCCTCTCGGTCGGCCTTGCCATCGCGCTGCCCATGGAAGAAGAAGCCAACCCCTACGTCACGCCGGCGCTGAGCTTCAAGTTCCACTACTTCGCGATCCGCAAGATGCACTTCATGATGCGTGCCAAGGCGCTGGTGGCGTTTCCGGGCGGCTTCGGCACGCTGGACGAGCTGTTCGAGGTGATCACGCTGGTGCAGACCCGCAAGTCGAAGCCGGTGCCGATCGTGCTGTTCGGCTCGGCCTATTGGAAGAAGCTGATCGACTTCGACTTCCTGGTCGAAGAAGGTGTGATCTCGCCGGCCGACGTGAAGCTCTTCGACTACGTCGACGCTCCAGAAGACGCCTGGGACGCCATCAAGCGCTTCTACAAGCTGTAATGGCCCCCGGGGCGGATGCACCAGCCTAGACCTTCAAGCCCCAGGTCGCCCGCGCTCCCAGCGCCAGCACCCCGCCCACCACCCAGAAAACGCCCGCGATGCCGATCAGCGCGCCGATCGATCCGAACAGCATCGGCATGGCCACGCTCGATGCGTTGATGGTCATGAGCCGCAGGCCCAGCGCCTCGCCGTGCCGCGCATGCGGCGTGATCTGGTGCAGCATGCTCATCACCATCGGCTGCACCGCACCCAGCGCGAAGCCCAGGATCACGGAGCACAGGCCCATGGTCCAGGCCGAATCGAGCAGCGGGTAGACCGCGAACACCGCAGCCGTGACGATGGTGGAGCTCAGGATCACGCTGCGCTCCGAAGCGCGCGAGGCGATGAGAGGCAGCGCCACCCGGATGACGGCCGCGGCAATGGCGAAAGCGCCGAGGATGGAGCCGATCACCGACGCGCTGATGCCGCGGTCATGGCCCAGCACCGGCAGCACGAAGGCATGCACGTCCCAGCTCGACGACTGCAGCCAGTTCACGAACAGCAGGCGGCGGAACATCGGTTCGCGCAGCAGGTCCCAGGCCCGCGTGGGCACGGCTCCGGCGACGGGTGCGGCGCGCGGCGGCTCGTGCGCGCCACGTGCGAGCAGCCAGCAGACGATCGGAAAGACCGCCATCACCGCAAAGCAGACGCGGAAGGCCAGCAGGTCCGCCGGCACGCGCCCCGCGTGGTCGATCAAGAGGCCGGCCACGAAGGGGCCGACGAAATTGGCCGCCGCGGGGGCGATGGCGAGCCAGCTGAACACCCGCTTGAGCTGCGTCGAATTGGTGGCCGAGCGGCCCACGTGGCGCTGCAGTGCGATGACGGTCGCGCCGGTGGCTCCGCCCGTCAGCAGCGCCGCAACGCACATGACCGGAAAGATCGGAAAGACGAGCACGAGGCCCGCGCCGGCCGAAGCCGCGATGACCGACAACCACAACGGCCGCTTGAACCCGTGCCGGTCGGCAAAGCGCCCTGCCGGCAGGGCCAGGAACACCTGCGTGAGCGCGAACAGCGCAATCAACAGGCCGACGGCCGCTGCGCTGTATCCCTGTTGCAGCGCCAGCAGCGGGGTTGCGAGCCGCATGCCGGCCATGGTGGCGTGCAGGCAGACCTGGGCGCCGATCACGCGCAGCAGTTCGGAGCCTTTCACGGGGTGTCGTCGCCCTCGCTGTCGGCCGTGAGCGGCAGCAGCACCTGCGACTGGGCTTCGGGCAGCGCCTCGACCTTGCGCAGCGCGAGGCGCATCTGCTTGGCGCGGGTGTCGGCCTTGTCGAGCGTGTCGGAGGCCTTGGCCACCTGCTCCTTGATGCGCGAGACCCATTCGCCGTAGCGCTCGAACTCGGTCTTGACCGCCCCCAGCACCTTCCAGACCTCGGAGGCCTGCTGCTCGAGCGCCAGCGTGCGAAAGCCCATGTGCAGGCTGTTGAGCATGGCAAGCAAGGTGGTCGGGCCGGCCAGCGTCACGCGGTGCTGGCGCTGGATGGCGTCCATCAGGCCCGGCCGGCGCAGCACCTCGGCATAGAGGCTTTCGACCGGCAGGAACAGAATGGCGAAGTCGGTGGTGTGCGGCGCAGCCAGGTAGTTCTCGGCAATCGAGCGGGCCTCGGTGCGGATGCGCGCCTCGAGCGCCTTGGCCGCGAGTTCGGCGCCGGGCGCGTCGGCGCGCTCGTGGGCATCGATCAGGCGCTCGTAGTCGTCGCGCGGAAACTTGGCGTCGATCGGCAGCCACACCGGGGCGCCGTCGTCGCCGCGGCCCGGGAAGCGGATCGCAAAGTCCACGCGCTGTCCGCTGCGCGGCTTGGTCTCGATCTGCTTGGCGTACTGCTCGGACGTGAGCACCTGCTCGAGCAGTGCCTCGAGCTGCACCTCGCCGAACACGCCGCGCGTCTTCACGTTGGTCAGCACGCGCTGCAGGCTGCCGACGCCGATGGCCAGCGTCTGCATCTCGCCCAGGCCCTTGTGCACCTGTTCGAGCCGGTCGGCCACCTGCTTGAAGCTTTCGCCCAGGCGCGCCTCGAGCGTGCTCTGCAACTTCTCGTCGACGGTCTTGCGCATCTCGTCGAGCTTGGCGGTGTTGGACTGCTGCAGTTGCGCAAGCTGCGCCTCCATGGTCGCGCGCACTTCGGACAGGCGGCGGGCGTTGGATTCGCTCAAGCCCTGCAGCTGGGTGTTGAGCGTGTCGGCCAGGGTCTTCTGCAAGGAGGCGAGCTGCAGCGAGAAGGCATCGAGCTGGGCGTTCTGCGTGCGCGTGGCTTCGGCGCCCTGCTGCACCAGGGCCTGCTGGAAGGTGGCGAAGGCCTGCGCGGTTTCCTGCCGCGCGCCGCGCGAGCTCTCGCCGATCTCGTGGCGCAGCTCGCGCTCGGTGCGTTCGTTGGCGGCGCCCATGGCGGACAGCACGGTGAGCAATTCGCCGTGGTCGGGCGGGGGCTGGCGGCGTGCGAGCAGCCAGATCACGAGCACCAGCTGGACCACCGCGAAGGCGGCCAGCAGAAGAAGAATCAGGGAAGTGTCCAAGGTGGCGGTGGCGGGTCGGTGTTCGTTTGTCTATCTGGCGGCGGGCGGAACGGGCGTGACCGGCGTGACCGGCGTGACCGGTGTCAGGGGCCCCTTGCCGCCGAACCAGGCGATGAGGTTGTCGGCCGCGAGCTCGGCCATGGCACGGCGCGTGGGCACGGTGGCGCTTGCGATGTGCGGCGTCAGCACCACGTTGGGCACGGTCAGCAGATCGGGGTGGACCTTGGGCTCGCCCTCGAACACGTCGAGCCCCGCCGCGGCGATGCGCTTCTCGCGCAGCGCGACAGCCAGCGCCGCGTCGTCGACGATGCCGCCGCGCGCGATGTTCACCAGCGTGGCGGTCGGCTTCATCAGCGCAATCTCGGCCGCACCGACGGTGTGGTGCGAAGCCGGCGAATACGGCACCACCAGCACCACGTGGTCTGCCGTCTTCAGCAGCTCTTCCTTGCTCAGGTAGCTGGCCTTGCATTCGGCTTCGAGCGTGGCGTCGAGCCGCGAACGGTTGTGATAGACCACCTTCATGCCGAAGCCGTGCGCACCGCGCTTCGCAATGCCCTGGCCGATGCGCCCCATGCCGATGATGCCGAGCGTCGAGCCGTGGATGTCGGAGCCCGCGAACATGTCGAAGCTCCACTTCTGCCACTTGCCCGCGCGCAGGAAGTGTTCGCTCTCGGTGATGCGGCGGGCCGTGGCCATCAGCAGCGCAAAGCCGAAGTCGGCCGTGGTTTCGGTCAGCACGTCGGGTGCGTTGGTGCCGAGCACGCCGCGCGCGGCCATCGCATCGACGTCGAAGTTGTTGTAGCCCACGGCCATGTTGGCGCAGATCTTCAGCTCGGGGCAGGCATCGAGCAGCGCGGCGTCGATGCGCTCGCTGCCGGTGGTGAAGGCGCCCTGCTTGCCTTGCAGCCTGGCGATCAGCTGCTCCTTGCTCCAGCTCTCGTCGGCCTGGTTCGACTCGACCTCGAAATGCTGCGAGAGGCGTTCGATGGTTTCGGGAAAGATCGCGCGCGCGACCAGGATCTTGGGCTTGCTCATGATGTTTTCACTCAGCGGAAGAAGATGAAGGTGATGAGGACGAACAGCGGAACCAGGATGCCCACGGACCACGCCATGTAGCCGAAGAAGCTCGGCATGCGCACGCCGCGGCTTTCGGCAATGGCCTTGACCATGAGATTGGGCGCATTGCCGATGTAGGTGTTGGCGCCCATGAACACGGCGCCGGCAGAAATGGCGGCCAGCGTGGTGGCGTAAGTGGTCATGAGGGCGGCCGGGTCGCCGCCCGCGGTGTTGAAGAACACCAGGTAGGTGGGCGCGTTGTCGAGAAACGAGCTCAGCAGGCCGGCGGCCCAGAAGTACATGGCCGGATCGGGCTGGCCATCGGCCCGCGTCACCGCCGACACCACCGCCCCGAAGGGCCCGTGGACGCCGGCTTTCAGCATCGCGATCACCGGGATGATGGTCAGGAAGATGCCCGCGAACAGCTTGGCCACCTCGGCCATCGGGCCCCATTCGAACTGGTTGTCGGCGTGCACCTTGTCGGAAGTGATCTTGAGCGAAAGCAGCGTAATGGCGACGAGGCCAATGTCGCGCACGAGCCCCGGCAATCCGACGTGCGTGCCGAACACCTCGAAGCCGACGGGCGATTTCCAGACACCGGAAAGCAGCACGAAGAAGATGATCCCGCCCAGCAGCCAGAAGTTGGCGGCGCCGTCGAAGCCGATGCGCGGAGTGTCCGGCGTGGGGTCGAACGGCAGCACGCCTTCCTTGCGGTAGTGATGTCGGTCGATGGCATAGAACAGCGCCAGCAGCGTGCCGACGAGAAACAGCGTTTCGGGCAGGATGTTCCGCGCGGTCCAGAAGAAGTCGACCCCTTTCAGGAAACCCAGGAACAACGGCGGATCACCGAGCGGCGTGAGCGAACCGCCCGCATTCGACACGATGAAGATGAAGAACACCACCACGTGCGCCTTTTTCACGCGGTTGTCGTTGGCGCGGATCAGCGGGCGGATCAGCAGCATCGAGGCGCCGGTGGTGCCCATGAGGCTGGCCAGCACCGCGCCGATGGCGAGGATCGCCGTGTTGAGGCCGGGCGCGCCATGCAGGTTGCCGCGAATGTGGATGCCGCCCGCCACCGCGAACAGCGCGGCGAGCAGGATGATGAAGGGGATGTACTCCTCCACCAGCGCATGCACGAACTGGGCTCCGGCGAGCGGCACGCCGAAGACCGCGGCGAAGGGAAGCAGGAACGCCAGCACCCAGGCGGCGGAAACCTTGCCGTAGTGGTGATGCCAGAACGCCGGCGCGAGCAGCGGCATCAGCGCAATCGACAGCAGGATGCCCGCGAACGGAACCGCCCAGAGCGGTGAAAGCTTGCTGCCGTCGAATTCGGCAGCCATGGCAAGGGCGGGAAACATCGTCGGCAGCACTGCGGCTGCCGCGAGGCGGACTGTTTTTTTCATGGAGCCGTACCGTACCAGACGGGCGTCAGGCCGGCGGCTGCTCGATCTCGAACACCTGGCGCAGGTACGCCAGGTATTTTTCGTCCTCGCACATGTTCTTGGAAGGGGTGTCCGACAGCTTGGCCACCGGCTGGCCATTGCAGGTGATCATCTTGATGACGATCTGCAGCGCTTCATAGCCAAGGTCGTTGGTAAGGTTGGTGCCGATGCCGAACGCCAGCTGGCAGCGGCCGCGGAACTGCTGGTAGAGCTCGATGGTGCGCGGCACGGTGAGGCTGTCGCTGAAGATCAGCGTCTTGGTGCGCGGATCGACCCGGTTGGCGGCGTAGTGCGCCAGCATGCGTTCGCCCCACTGGAACGGATCGCCGCTGTCATGGCGCGCACCGTCGAACAGCTTGCAGAAGTAAAGGTCGAAGTCGCGCAGGAAAGCGCTCATGCCGTAGACGTCCGACAGCGCGATGCCGAGGTCGCCGCGGTATTCGCGGGCCCAGCTCTCGAAGCCGAAGATCTGGCTGTCGCGCAGCCGCGGGCCGAGCCCCTGGCAGGCCTGGAGGTATTCGTGCGCCATGGTGCCGAGCGGAATCAGGCCGAGCTTCATGGCATAGAGCACGTTGCTGGTGCCCGCGAGCTGGGGCAGCCGCGCGCCGGGCTCGGCGTGCACCGGCGGCGAGGTGACGGCGCCGAGCCTTGCGTTCAGGGTGCGCAGCACCTCTTCATGCCAGTCCTTGGAGAATCGGCGACGGGTGCCGTAGTCGGCAATCTTGAGATCGGCGAGGCCGGCATCCTGCAACTGCCCGATCTTGGTTTCCAGGCGCCGCCGGCCTTCTTCGAGATCGGGCTTCTTCTGCGTATTGCGGAAGTAGACCTCGTTCACGATGGCCAGCACGGGAATCTCGAACAGGATGGTGTGCAGCCACGGCCCCTCGATGCGGATCTCGAGCTCGCCCGAGGGCTGGGGCGTGATGCTGATGCATTTCTCGTTGAGCCGGAACAGGCCCAGGAAGTCGACGAAGTCGCTCTTGATGAAGCGCATCGAGCGCAGGTACGTCAACTCGGCATCCCGGAACTGCAGCGAGCAGAGGCTTCGCACCTCTTCGCGGATCTGTCCGGCGAACTGCGCCAGGTCGATGCCGGGGTTGCGGCACTTGAACCGGTACTCGACCCGGGCCCCGGGGAAGTGATGCAGGACGACCTGCATCATGGTGAACTTGTAGAGGTCAGTGTCGAGCAGGCTGTGAATGATCATGGTGCTGGTGTGGCGCGCATTGTCCCGGGCTTTTCGGCGTGCGTCCGATTATCACGGGCGCCGTCGGCTTGTGCCTACGGCGCCAACACTGGGCGTCCTACCGCCAGGGTGAATAGGCCCCGCGACAGTTCGTCCACGGCAGCCAACGAGCCCGCCGGATCATTTTTTCAAGGAGATTCGCATGAACAAGGACACCATCGAAGGCAACTGGAAACAGCTCAAGGGCAAGGTCAAGGAGCAGTGGGGCAAGTTGACCGACGATGACTTCGACGTCATTGCGGGCAAGCGCGACCAGCTGCTGGGCCGTATCCAGGAGCGCCACGGCATCAGCCGCGACGAGGCCGAGAAGCAGGTCAAGGACTGGGAAACCCGCGACGGCCGCACGCCGGAGGCGCTCTGGTACGAAAAGTACTGACCTCCCGATTCCTTTCAACCGCAAAGAAAGAAAACCATGAAAAAACATCTGCTCATGCTTGCGCTTGCCTCCACCTGCTTCATGGCCACCCAGGCCGGCGCGATGACCAAGGACGAGCACAAGGTCGCGAAGGAAAAGATCGAAGCCGACTACAAGGTCGCCAAGGCGAAGTGCGATTCGATGAAGGACAACGCGAAGGACGTCTGCCAGAAGGAAGCCAAGGGCACGGAAGACGTGGCAAAGGCCGAACTCGAGCAGCAGTACAAGCCGAGCGACGCGCATGCCCGCAAGGTGGCCGAAGAGAAGGTCAAGGCGACGTATGAAGTTGCCAAGGAAAAGTGCGACGACCAGACCGGCGATGCCAAGGCCGCCTGCGTGAAGCAGGCCAAGGCCGACGAAGCCCAGGGCAAGGCCGATATCAAGGCCATGAAGAAGGCCAGCAGGTAGGAGCGGCGTGGCCCGAGCGGCCGCGCGGCAAAAGACAGCGGCGCCCTCGGGCGCCGCTTGTTTGTCTGGATCAGGCCTTCAGCGAGTCGACCACGCGTTGCAGCGCCTCGGGCAACGGCACCGGCCGCTGCGTGGCCCGGTCCACATACACATGCACGAAGTGGCCCTGGGCAGCTGCGGTTTCCGCCCCTTCCGCAAAAAGCGCGATCTCGTAGCGCACGCTCGAACGCCCGGCCTGGGCCACCCGGATGCCTGCTTCCACCGTCTCTGGAAAGGCGATGGGGGCGAAATAGTTGCATTGGGTCTCGACCACGAATCCGATGGCCTGCCCCTGGTGGATATCGAGGGCGCCGCGTTCGATCAGCAGCGCATTCACCGCCGTGTCGAACCAGCTGTAGTAGATGACGTTGTTGACATGGCCGTACATGTCGTTGTCGGACCAGCGCGTGGGAATGCTGCGAAACGCGCGATAGCTGCTTCGGGAATGCGGCGTGGGTCTGTTGGCGGAACTCATCGCGCGGCATTTTGCCAGCGGCGCCAGTAGTCGAAGGCCACCTTGAAGGTGCCCAGCTGCACCTGCACCGTCTCGGCGATGTCGCTGGCATAGCCTCCGGCCATCGCGAAGGCCAGCGGAATGCGGCGCTGCCAGGCCCAGTCGAACACCCGCCGGTCGCGCGCCTCCAGGCCGTCGAACGTCAGCTTGAGCCGGCCGAGCCGGTCGCGCTCGAAGGGGTCGGCACCCGCGAGGTAGATCACCAGGTCCGGCGAGAAGCGCCGCTCCAGCTCGTCGAGCGCGTGCTCGAGCGCGGTGAGGTAGTCGGCATCGCCGCAGCCGTCGGGCAGCTCGACGTCGAGGTCGCTCGCCTCCTTGCGGAACGGAAAGTTCTTCTGCCCGTGCAGCGACAGCGTGAAGACGCTCGGATCGCTGCGGAAGATGCTGGCCGTGCCGTTGCCCTGGTGCACATCGAGGTCGATCACCGCAACCTTGAGCTGCCGGCCGCCTCGGCCGTGCTCCGCCTGCATCAGCCGCGCGGCCACCGCGGCGTCGTTGAAGACGCAGAATCCGCCGCCCTTGTCGGCATAGGCGTGGTGCGTGCCGCCCGCCATGTTGGCCGCCACGCCGCCGGCGAACGCCGCACGGCAGGCCGCAATGGTCGCCCCGGTGGAACGGCGCGAGCGCTCGACCATGGCCTCGCTCCAGGGGAAGCCGATCTCCCGCATGGCCTGCGGGCTCACGCTGCCGTCGCTGATGGCGGCGATCCACTGCGGGGTGTGGGCCAGTGCCAGTTCGCCATCGGTGGCGCGCGGGGCGGGGTCCATTTCCACCGCCGGCAGGTGCTCCAGCAGGCGGTCGCGCAACAGGGCATAGCGGGACATGGGAAAGCGGTGGCCCGGGGGCAAGGGCAGTACGAACTGGCCGGAATAGAACGCGCGCATGGCCCGCATTCTGGAGCCGGGTGCGAATTTAGAAAGTGTGTTCTAAATTGCTGCTAAGCAGCAAAACCCCCTTGATCGCAAAGCTGTGCTGCCTATACTTGAGGCCATGCTGCACCGCAACATAAAAACGACGAGGCAGCGCAACGTGAACCGCCCCCTTCATCCCTTTCTGGAGATTCCACATGGCCCTGACCGCTGACCAAATCCTCGCCGCCCAAAAAGCCAACCTCGAAACCCTGTTCGGCCTGACCACCAAGGCTTTCGAAGGCGTGGAGAAGCTCGTCGAACTCAACGTGACCGCTTCCAAGGCTGCCCTGACCGAAGCCGCCGGTACCGCCCAAGCCGCCCTGAACGTCAAGGACGCGCAAGAGCTGCTGACGCTGCAAGCCAGCCTGTTCCAGCCCCTGGCCGAAAAGACCGCTGCCTACAGCCGTCATCTGTATGACATCGCCCAGGGCACCGGCGCCGAATTCTCCAAGGCTTTCGAAGCCAAGGCCGCTGAAGCCCAGCAAACCTTCGTCGGCCTGGTCGACAGCGCTTCCAAGAATGCACCCGCCGGTTCGGAAACCGCTGTTGCCGTGCTGAAGAGCGCCGTGGCTGCCGCCAACAACGCTTTCGAATCGGTCCAGAAGGCTGTCAAGCAGGCTTCCGACGTCGCCGAAGCCAACTTCAACGCCGTGTCGACGCAAGCCGTCGCCGCTGCCAAGACCGCTGCAGCTCCGCGCAAGCGCTAAGCCGCCGGCCATCACCAGTTGTCTCCTTGGGTCCTCACGGATCCAATTCAGGGCCTCATCTTCGGATGAGGCCTTTTTTTTGGCCCGGCGGGCGTCTTCGATAATGCCGGTCTCATTTCAGGAGACTCTCCATGCAGATCGACGGCAAGGTTTTTATCGTGACCGGTGGCGCCTCGGGCCTCGGCGAAGGCGCGGCGCGCATGCTGGCTGCGAACGGCGGCAAGGTGGTGATTGCCGACATGCAGGCTGACAAGGGCGAAGCCGTCGCGCGCGACATCGGCGGCGTGTTCGTCAAGTGCGACGTGAGCCAGGAGGCCGACGGCCAGGCCGCCGTGGCCGCTGCGACCAAGCTCGGCAAGCTGGTGGGCCTGGTCAACTGCGCGGGCATCGCGCCGGCCGAGAAGACCGTGGGCAAGAACGGCCCGCACGCGCTGGCGGTGTTCAGCAAGACCGTCACGGTCAACCTGATCGGCAGCTTCAACATGATCCGCCTGGCGGCCGACGCGATGAGCAGGAACGAGCCCGAAGCCACGGGCGAGCGCGGCGTGCTGATTTCGACCGCATCGGTCGCGGCCTACGACGGCCAGATCGGCCAGGCCGCCTACAGCGCCTCCAAGGGCGGCGTGGTCGGCATGACCTTGCCCATTGCGCGCGACCTGGCGCGCAACGGCATCCGCAACATGACCATCGCCCCGGGCATCTTCGGCACGCCCATGCTCTTCGGCATGCCGCAGGAAGTGCAGGACGCGCTGGCCGCCAGCGTGCCCTTCCCTTCCCGCCTTGGCACGCCCGAGGACTACGCCAAGCTCGCCAAGCACATCATCGAGAACGACATGCTCAACGGGGAGGTGATTCGTCTCGACGGAGCGATTCGGCTTCCGCCCCGGTGAGCGGCGGCACCGCCGTGCTGCCGGTGCGGTCCAGCCGCTCGTACTGGGCGATGACCTGGGCGCCCAGCAACACGAGCGTGGCGGCTATCTCCAGGCTCAGCAGCACCACGATGGCCGTGGTGAGCGAGCCGTAGACCACGTTGACCTGCGACAGCGTCGAGAAGTACCAGATCAGCCCGTGCCGCGTCGCTTCCCACAGCAGCGCGGCCGTCACGCCGCCGAGCAGCGCATGGCGTAGCGACATCCGGCCGGCCGGCATCACGAGGT
Organism: Variovorax paradoxus; assembly: GCF_018614875.1. GTDB lineage: Bacteria > Pseudomonadota > Gammaproteobacteria > Burkholderiales > Burkholderiaceae_C > Variovorax > Variovorax paradoxus_I. The sequence goes on from NZ_JAGGNW010000011.1 coordinate 765,132, forward strand.
AGAGCGAGGTCAGCATGAAGATCTCGCCGCCCAGCCCCAGCAGGTAGAGCAGCACCCCCGACACCCCGGACAGCGGCCACTCGCGCCCGAACAGCTCGACGCTCTCCCGCCCCACCAGCTGCAGCGCACCCGAAACCAGCGTAACCAGCAGCAGGCCCACGCACAGGCACAGGATGTAGACATAGGGCATGACCGCGGAGACCAGGAAATGGCGCCGGTGGTCCACCTTGCGGTGATGAAAAATCACGGCCATGGCACTCTCCAGCACGCTGAAGGCCAGCGAGCTGAAGAAAATCATGGTCACGAGCAGCACCGGGCCCATCACGTCGCGATGGTCGAGAAAGTTCGACAGCTCCGCCACGATGGCCTTCGACTGTCCCGGCAGCAGCCATTCGAGATACCGGCCGATGGTGCGCAGCAACTCGGCCTGCTCGATGACGTGCGACAACGCGATCACGCTCACGATCAAGAGCGGCACGATGGACAGCAAGGCGTAATAGGCCACGGCTCCCGCGAGCAGCAGTCCCTGATTGGCGCGGAAAGCCTTGAGCGCATCCCAGGCGAATCGCAGGGGATGGCGCAACAGCAGCGCGGCATGGTGCAATGGGTTGGGCGTCGTCATCCGTGGGTTCCAGCAGCGGCCAGTATGGCGTCCGAGCACGGGCGTTCGAACGCTTGCGTATGATTTGCCGCTCTTCGCCTACATGACCATCCCCGCTTCATTCATCCAGGAACTCATCGCGCGCGCCGACGTGGTGGAAATCGTCGGGCGCTACGTGCAGCTCAAGAAGGCCGGCGCCAATTTCATGGGCCTGTGCCCGTTCCACGGCGAAAAATCGCCCTCCTTCTCGGTCAGCCCCACCAAGCAGTTCTATCACTGCTTCGGCTGCGGGGTCCACGGCAATGCCATCGGCTTTCTCATGGAGCATGCGGGCATGGGTTTTGTCGAGGCGGTGCACGACCTTGCCGGCCAATACGGCCTGCAGGTGCCCGAGGACGACGCCTCTCCCGCCGAACGCGCCCGCGCCGCCAACCAGCGCCAGAAGCAGGCCACGCTGACCGACGTGCTCGAAAAAGCCGGCGAGGCCTACCGCAAGGCCCTGCGGCAGGCACCGGGCGCCATCGAATACCTCAAGGGCCGCGGCGTCTCGGGCGAAGTGGCAAAGCAGTTCGGCATCGGCTATGCGCCCGCCGGCTGGCGCGCCCTTGCCAGCGTGTTTCCCGACTACGACGACCCCCTGCTGGCCGAAAGCGGCCTGGTGATCGTCAACACGGAAGACGGCGCCGAAGACGCCAAGCGCTACGACCGCTTCCGCGACCGCGTGATGTTCCCCATCCGCAACGTGAAGGGCGAATGCATCGGCTTCGGCGGCCGGGTGCTCGGCGACGAAAAGCCCAAATACCTGAACTCGCCCGAAACGCCCGTGTTCAGCAAGGGACGCGAGCTCTACGGCCTGTACGAGGCCCGCGCCGCCTTCCGCGAACGCGGCTATGCCCTGGTGACCGAGGGCTACATGGACGTGGTCGCCCTGGCCCAGCTCGGCTTCCCCAACGCCGTGGCCACGCTCGGCACGGCCTGCACCACGGAGCACGTGCAGAAGCTGTTCCGCTTCACCGAATCGGTGGTGTTCAGCTTCGACGGCGATGCAGCCGGCCGCCGCGCCGCGCGCAAGGCGCTCGATGGCGCCCTGCCCTACGCCACCGACGTGCGCAGCATCAAGTTCCTGTTCCTGCCGGCCGAGCACGACCCCGACAGCTTCATCCGCGAACACGGCGCCGACGCGTTCGCGCGCTTCATCCAGGAAGCCACGCCGCTGTCGCGCTTCATGCTTGAGGCCGCGCGCGAAGGCTGCGACCTGAGCACCGCGGAGGGCCGGGCGCACATGACGAGCAATGTGCGCCCGCTCTGGAGCGCCATGCCCGACGGCGCGCTCAAGCGCCAGCTGCTGAGCGAGATTGGCGCGCTGGTGCAGCTCGACGCCGCAGCGCTCTCTGAACTCTGGGCCTCCACGCCAGGCCCGCGCAAGACGGCCGCGGCGCCGGGCCCGCGCCACAGCGAGCCGGGCCATGAAAGCGAATACCCCGACATGCCGCCGCCGGCCGAATACGCGCCGCCGCGCTATGAAAGCGATAGCAAACCGCGCAAATTCGTCAAGGGCAAGCGCTGGGGCGGCAAGTTCGAGGCGCCCATCGAGCCGCTGCGCGGCCGGGGCAAGCCGCCGAGCCGGCCGGACGTGGCGGCGCGGCTGCTGCTGTCGAACATGGCGCAGTGGGACGCGCTGTCGCACGAGCTTCACCTCATGCTGTGCGAACTGCCGGGGCCGCACGGGGCGCTTTTCAGCTGGCTCGACAGCCAGTTGCATGAGCACGGCGTGCAGCCGTGGGCGGCACTCCGCGAAGGGATGCGGGGGCTCGATTTCGAAACGCTGGCGGAGCGCCTCATGAGCGTTTCCGAAAGCACCCCGGTCCCCGAAGGCGAGGAAGAACAGCACCTGGCCGATGCCGCCAAGGAGCTCGCGAGCGTGCTCGACTTCATGCTCGACGACCGCCTGAAAGCGCAGCAAAGCGAGGCCATTGCCACCGTCGGAAAGGACCCGAAGGCGCTGGAGCGCTACAAGGCGCTGGAGGCCAGGCGGCTCGAATTGCGCAACCGTTTGAATCCGCGTGGTTCCGAAACTGCTTGAAATTTGCGCAGTAGGCTATAATGTAAGGCTTCGCAACTGGCGAAATTAGGCAAGAGCGACAGCAGCACCTCCGGGCCGACCCCTAGCGCAACGCACTCCAACGGAAAAAATCCGGCGGAAAGGGTCAATAACCGCAAGGACTGCACACCAAATGTTCGCCCGACATCTTGCCTGACGAGGAATTTCTTCCTCTTTCCCAATTGTTCTGTCCGTGCCTGTGCGCGGGCTTTGTGTCTGCCCGTGCCTGTGCACGGGCTGCGGCGGCGCTGCCCTGTGGCGGTGCGCCTGTGATTTCGCTTGGTCCATCTTGCTGTAACGAGGTCGTATGCCCAGTTCAAAGAAGCCTGCTCCTTCACTCGCCAAAAGCGTCGCCGCGAAGCCTGTCGCAGAAAAACCGTTGAAAGCTGGCGTTATGCCGGCAACTAAGTCGGGTGCCGCCGCTTCCAAATCGGCAGCCGCAACGAAAGTGAAAACCGTGCCTACGAAATCGACCTCCATCGACGATCCAAAGAAGGCTGCCGCCAAGGCGGTTGCCGCCGCCCCTGCCGCCAAGAAAGTCGGCCGCCCGCCCAAGGCCGCCGGCGCCGCTGCGCCCGCCACCGGCGCCAAGCGCGGCCGCAAGCCCAAGGCCGGCAACGAAGCCGCCGAGAGCGACGTCGACCTGTCGGACATCGAGGAAGACCTGGCCGGCGACGAACCGGCGGTTGCCACGACCACCGAAGAAAAGGTCAAGCCGCTGCGCATGAAGATCAGCAAGGCGAAGGAACGCGCCTTGATGAAGGAGTTCGGCCTCGACGAGACCGTGCTCTCCGAGGAAGACCTGGCCAAGCGCCGCTCGCGCCTGAAGACCCTGATCACGCTCGGCAAGACCCGCGGCTACCTCACGCACGGCGAAATTTCCGACCACCTGCCCGACAAGCTGGTCGACGCCGAGACCATGGAAGTCGTGGTCACCATGCTCAACGACATGGGCGTGGCGGTGTACGAGCAAACGCCCGACGCCGAAACCCTGCTGCTGAACAACACCGCCCCCACCGCCACCACGGTGGAAGAAGCCGAGGAAGAAGCCGAAGCGGCCCTGTCCACGGTGGACAGCGAATTCGGCCGCACCACCGACCCGGTTCGCATGTACATGCGCGAAATGGGCACGGTCGAGCTGCTGACGCGCGAAGGCGAAATCGAAATCGCCAAGCGCATCGAAGGCGGCCTGATGGCCATGATGGAAGCCATTTCGGCCTCCCCCGCCACCATCGCCGAAATCCTCCGCCTGGCGGCCGACATTCGTGAAGGCAAGGTCGTCATCTCCACCGTGGTGGACGGCTTCTCGAACCCCAACGAGGCCGACGACTACGTGGCCGAGGAAGACTTCGACGAGTTCGACGAAGAAGACGACGACGACGGCAAGGGCGGCTCCAAGGCCCTCACCAAGAAGCTCGAGGAACTCAAGCGCGATGCGCTCGAGCGTTTCGACCGCATTGCCTCGATGTTCGAGAAGGTCCACAAGATCTACGACAAGGAAGGCTATGGCACGCCCGCGTACGTCAAGGCCCAGGAGTCCCTGTCCGAAGAGCTGATGACCATCCGCTTCACGGCCAAGACCATCGAGAAGCTGTGCGACCTGGTGCGCACCCAGGTCGACGACGTGCGCAAGAAGGAGCGCGAACTGCGCCGCATCATCGTGGACAAGTGCGGCTTCCCGCAGGACGAGTTCATCCGCGACTTCTCGGGCTACGACAAGAACGGCCACCGCGTGGCGTCGAACCTGCTGAACCAGAAGTGGGTCGAGAAGCAGGCTGCCGCCGGCAAGCCCTGGAGCGCCGTCCTGGCGCGCAACATTCCGCCGGTGCAGGAACTGCAGCAGAAGCTCGCCGACATCCAGTCACGCGTGGTGGTGCCGCTGACCCAGCTCAAGGACATCAACAAGCGCATGAACGAGGGCGAATCGTCCTCGCGCGATGCCAAGAAGGAAATGATCGAGGCCAACCTGCGCCTCGTGATCTCCATCGCCAAGAAGTACACCAACCGCGGCCTGCAGTTCCTGGACCTGATCCAGGAAGGCAACATCGGCCTGATGAAGGCGGTCGACAAGTTCGAATATCGCCGCGGCTACAAGTTCTCGACCTACGCCACGTGGTGGATCCGCCAGGCGATCACGCGCTCCATCGCGGACCAGGCGCGCACCATCCGCATCCCGGTGCACATGATCGAGACGATCAACAAGATGAACCGCATCTCGCGCCAGCATCTGCAGGAGTTCGGCTTCGAGCCCGACGCCAGCATCCTGGCCGCGAAGATGGAGATCCCGGAAGACAAGATCCGCAAGATCATGAAGATCGCGAAGGAGCCGATCTCGATGGAAACCCCCATCGGCGACGACGACGATTCGCACCTGGGCGACTTCATCGAGGACAGCAGCAACACGGCGCCCATCGAAGCCGCAATGCAGGCGGGCCTGCGCGACGTGGTCAAGGACATCCTCGACTCGCTCACGCCGCGCGAAGCCAAGGTGCTGCGCATGCGCTTCGGCATCGAGATGAGCACGGACCACACGCTGGAAGAAGTCGGCAAGCAGTTCGACGTGACGCGCGAACGCATCCGCCAGATCGAGGCGAAGGCGCTGCGCAAGCTCAAGCATCCGAGCCGCTCCGACAAGCTTCGCAGCTTTATTGATACGCTCTGAGCCGGTCTCCCGGTATCTCTCTGACGAGGAGGCGCCCGCAAGGGCGCTTTCTTTTTTGGCGTTCACGACAAAAAACAATGGAGCAAACCTCATGAATCCAGATGCAGACAAACTCTGGCAGGCCCCGCGCTGGGCACTGGCCGTGCTGCTCGCGGTGCTGGGCATGCTGGGCCCCTTCTCCATCGACACCTACATTCCGGCCTTCTCGGGCATTGCGCGCTCCATCGGCGCCACGCCGGCCGAGATGCAGCAGACGCTTTCGGCCTACCTGTTCGGCTTCGCGTTCATGAACCTGTTCCATGGCGCCCTGTCGGACAGCTTCGGCCGGCGGCCCGTGGTGCTGTGGGGGCTCGCGGTGTTCACGCTCGCCTCGCTGGGCTGCGCGCTGTCGCAGAACATTGCGCAGCTGGTGCTGTTCCGCGGATTGCAGGGCCTCTCGACGGGCGCGGGTATCGTGGTCTCGCGCGCCGTGATCCGCGACATGTTCCCGCCGGCCGACGCGCAGCGCGTGATGAGCCAGGTGACCATCTACTTTGGCGTGGCACCGGCCATCGCGCCGATCGTCGGCGGCTTTCTCTTCGTGCATGCCGGCTGGCACGCCATCTTCTGGTTTCTGGTGGCGGTCGGCGTGATCCTGTTCGCAGCCAACTACAAGCTGCTGCCCGAAACGCTGCACCAGAGCCAGCGCCAGCCGTTCCAGGTGCGGCACCTGATGCGCGGCTACTGGGACCTGTGCTCGGACCCGCGCTTTCTGCTGCTCGCGTTCGCAAGCGGCGTTCCGTTCAACGGCATGTTCCTCTACGTGCTGGCAGCACCTGCCTTCCTTGGCGACCACCTCGCACTGGCGCCGACGCAGTTCTTCTGGTTCTTCCTGCTGACCATCGGCGGCATCATGTCGGGCGCATGGGCCAGCGGCCGCATGGCGGGCAAGGTGGCGCCCAAGCGGCAGATCCGCGACGGTTTCCTGATCATGCTGTTGACCTCGCTGGTCAACGTGGTGGCCAATTCGCTGTTCACCGCGCATGCGGCCTGGGCGCTGTGGCCGCTCGCGGTGTTCGCGTTCGGCTGGGCGCTGATGGTGCCGGTCGTCACCTTGCTGGTGCTCGACCTTCATCCGGAGCGGCGCGGCATGGCCTCGTCGCTGCAGGCCGTGATCGGCTCCACCGCCAATGGCCTCGTGGCCGGCGTGGTGGCGCCGCTGGTCATGCATTCCACGCTGGCATTGGCGCTGACCTCGACGCTGATGCTGGGCATCGGCCTTGTCGCCTGGGTCTGGCTGCACGGGCAGTGGCCCGAGATCGGCCGCCGAGTGGCTGCGGAGGCCTGACGCAATGCAACAGTTTTCCGCTTTGCTGACGCATGCGCGTGCCTGGCTGCCGGGCAGAAGCACCGTCGACGCACGCGAGCGCACGCGTGCCGTGGCCGGCGCGGCCATCGGGCTGTTGATCACCGCGCTGCTGTGCCGCTGGATGGCCGATGCGGTGAACGTCAGCATCTGGCTGATTGCACCGATGGGCGCGAGCGCGGTGCTGGTGTTTGCCGTGCCCGCGAGTCCGCTCGCGCAGCCCTGGTCGGTCATCGTGGGCAACACGCTGTCGACACTGGTGGGCATCGCCTGCGTCCGCTGGATACCGGATGCGGCCTGGGCCGCAGCATTGGCCGTCGGCGCCGCCATCGGCCTGATGTTCGCCACGCGCAGCCTGCACCCGCCGGGCGGCGCCGCGGCGCTGCTTGCTGTGCTGACGCACACCACGGATTTCTCGGCGGCCCTGTTCCCTACGCTGGTGAACTCGCTGCTGCTGGTGCTGGCGGGCGTGGCCTACAACTCGTTCACGGGCCGCCGCTATCCGCATGTGCAGGTGGCACAACCGCCGCGCGCCGATGCACGTTTCAGCCAGGCCGACGTCGACGCAGTGCTGGCGCGCTACAACCAGGTGCTGGACATCAGCCGCGACGACCTGGAGTCGCTGATCCAGCAGACCGAACTCGAGTCGTACAAGCGGCGGCTCGGCACCTTGCACTGCGGCGACATCATGTCGCGCGAGCCGGTGTCGGTGGAGTTCGGCACGCCGCTGCAGGAAGCCTGGATGCTGATGAACCAGCGCCGCATCAAGGCGCTGCCGGTGACCGACCGCACGCGACGCGTGGTGGGCATCGTGACGCAGGCCGACTTCTTCCGCCAGCTCGACCTGGAACACCACGAAGGCATTGCCGGCCGGCTGCGCGACCTGATCCGCGCCACGCGCACCGTGGTGTCGAACAAGCCCGAGGTGGTCGGCCAGATCATGACGCGCCAGGTGCGCGTGGCCAGCGCCGACCGCCCGGTGGTCGACCTGGTGCCGCTGTTCTCCGAAGGCGGCCACCACCACATCCCCATCATCGACCACGAAAAGCGGCTCACCGGGATGATCACGCAGTCGGATTTCGTGCGCGCGCTGTACCGGGCGGTGGGGCCGGCGTAGATCACTCCAGCACCACGTTCGCCTTCTTCACCAGCGCCGCATAGCGCGCGGCTTCGCTGCGGAAGTAGCTCGCGGCCTGTTCGGGCGACGTGGGCTTGATGATGTTGCCCTGCTTGTCCATGGCCTCGCGCACCTCGGCGCTGGTGAAGGCGGCGGCCACGGCGTCGTGCACGCGCTGGACGTCGGCGGCCTGCATCTTCGGCGGCCCGATCACCGCGAACCAGCCTTCGACGACGTAGTTGGGCAGGCCCTGCTCCGCGATGGTGGGAATGTCGGGCGCAGCCGGCGAGCGCGCCGGTCCGCACAGGCCGATGGCCCGCAGCGCGCCGCTCTTGATGTGCGGCTGCACCGCGGGCAGCGCCACCACACCCATCTCGACCTGGCCCGCGATCATGTCGGTGACCATCGGGCCGGTGCCCTTGTAGGGAATGTGCCGTGCCTTCACGCCGGCCTCGTCCATGAACATTTCGCCGGCCAGGTGAATGATGGTGCCGTTGCCCGACGAGGCGTAGTTGTAGCCCTCTGGCTTGGCGCGCAGCAGCGCCACCAGTTCCTTCACGTTCCTGGCAGGCAACTTCGGATTGACCACCAGCACCAGCGGCGTTGCGCCCACCACGCTGATCGGCGTCACGTCGTTGATGGCGTCGAAGGGCATCTTCTTGTAGACCGCTGGATTGATGACGTGGTTGTTCGACACCATGCCGAGCGTGAGCCCGTCGGGTGCGGCCTTGATCATCACGGAGGTGCCGGTGATGCCGCCCGCGCCGGGCAGGTTCTCGATCACCACCGGCTGGCCGAAGGCCTTGCCGAGGGCAACCGAAGCCGCGCGCGTGATGGCGTCCACGCCAGAGCCGGCGCTGATCGGCAGGATGAAGCGGATGGGCTTGTCGGAGCCCTGCGCCAGCGCGGGGCAAGCGGCCAGCGCGGCAGCGGAGGCGCCCAGGCCCAGGACGGCGCGGCGGGTCATCGGGGGAAGGATCGTGTGCATGGTCTTGTCTCTCTTTGTATGTGTTCGAAAAATGCGTTCAGGCAACAGCCGATTCGGCTTGCATCGCCGCCATCTCCGCATCCGCGTAGCCGAGCTCGGCCAGCAGCTCGCGCGTGTGCTCGCCGAGTGTCGGCGGGTCGAGGCGCACGCCCAGGCGCTGGCCGTCGAGCGTGATCGGGAACAGCGTCGTCTGCGCCATCTGCCCGGCGCGCTCGCCGTCGGGCAGGCGGATGTCGGCCAGCCCGCCGGTGGCCTTCAGGTGCGGATCGTCGTAGAGGTCTTCGGGCCGCACGATGGGCGCGAAAGGCAGGCCGCGCGCCTCGAAGATCGCCGACAGCTCGTCAGCCGGGCGGTCGGCCAGGCGCCGGCGCAGGTCCGCCAGCAGCGTGGGCCGCACGCGGACCCTGTCGTTGTTGGTGCGCAGGGCCGGGTCGGCCTTCAGGTCGTCGAAGCCCAGCGCATCGCAGAACACCGTCCATTGCGCATCGCTCACCGCGGCAAGGAAGATCTGCTCGCCGTCCTTCACGGTGAACACGTCGTACAGCGCCCAGGCCGAGATGCGCTCGGGCATCGGGGCCGCGGCCTGGCCAGTGATCGCGTACTGCAGTATGTGCTGGCCGACCAGGAACACGTTGTTCTCGAACAGCGCGGACTGCACTTCCTGGCCCTTGCCGGTCTGGGCGCGCTGCATCAGCGCGGCCATCGCGCCGATGGCGCCGAACATGCCGCCCATGATGTCGTTCACGCTGGTGCCGGCGCGCAGCGGGTCGCCGGGGCGGCCCGTCATGTAGGCCAGGCCGCCCATCATCTGCACCACCTCGTCGAGCGCGGTGCGGTGCTCGTAGGGGCCGGGCAGGAAGCCCGTGTGGTTCACGTACACCAGGCGCGGATTGAGCTTGCCGAGCGCGGTGTAGCCCAGGCCGTACTTGTCCATGGTGCCGGGCCTGAAGTTCTGCGCCACCACGTCAGCCGTGGCACACAGGCGCAGCGCCGCCTCGAGGCCCTGCGGGTGCCGCAGGTCGAGCGCGATGCTCTTCTTGTTGCGGTTGAACATCGGGAAGAAACCGGCGCCCGCGCCCAGCAGGTGCCGCGTGCGGTCGCCCTCGATCGGTTCGACCTTGATGACCTCCGCGCCCAGGTCGGCCAGCACCATGCCGCAGGTGGGGCCCATGACCATGTGGGTGAACTCGACCACGCGGACGCCAGTGAGCGGCAGGCGCTTTTCTTCAATCTTGACGCTCATGCCGCGACTCCTGCAGCGGCCGAAAAGGTCTTCGGGAAGCCCGCGCGCCACACGGTGCCCTGCAGCGTCTCACCTTCGAGCCAGCCGGCCACGCGCGTTCGCAGGTCCAGCAGCTTCGGCAGGTCGACACCGGTGGCGACGCCCATGCTCTCCAGCATGAAGACGAGGTCTTCGGTGTCGACGTTGCCGCTGGCGCCGGGCGCGTGCGGGCAGCCGCCGATGCCGGCCAGGCAGGCGTCGAAGCGCGCGATGCCGACCTCCAGAGCGGCGTAGACATTGGCCAGCCCGAGGCCGCGCGTGTCGTGGAAATGGCCGCACCACAGGCGGTCGCCCGCGATGCGCAGCGCGCGTTCGAACAGGCTGCGGACCATGGCGGGATCGGCATAGCCGACGGTGTCGGCCAGGCTCACGCGGTCGGCGCCCGCATCGAGCAGCGCCTGCATCAGCCGCAGCACCTCCTCGGGCGCCACGTGGCCCTGGAGCGTGCAGCCGAAGGCCGTGCCCACGCCGCCATCGATCAAGGTCTTCGAGCCCGCGGTGTCGCGCGCGGCGCGGATGCGGGCGACCTCGGCCACCACTTCGTCGGGCGTCTTGCGCAGGTTGGCAAGGCTGTGGGCGTGGCTGGCCGACAGCGGCACCACCATGAGATCGGCCTCGCCCGCGATGGCGAGTTCCGCGCCCCGCAGGTTGGGCACCAGCACCGAGGCGAAGAGCCCGGGCAGCGTCTTGGCATAGGCCAGCAGTTCGGCCGTGTCGGCCAGTTGCGGCAGCAGGCGTGCGGGCACGAAGGAGCCGACTTCGATCTCGCGCTGCCCGGCGGCATGCGCGCCGCGAAGCCATTCGAGCTTGTGCGCGGTGGGCAGCACGCGGGCGATGCTCTGCAGGCCGTCGCGCAGGCCCACCTCGCGGACGACCGCGCGGGGCGGCAGGAAGGAGTGAATCAAGACTTTGTCTCCGTCGTGAAGGTACAGCGTCGATGTTAGAAGTTCCAATTTGATCCAGAAGATATATTCTGGAAGCCGTTTGCTTCCAGAACGGAACATCATGCGAGACCTTGACCTGACCACCCTGCGCCTCTTCGTCTCCGTCTGCGAAACCCGCAGCATCGCGCGCGCCGGCGAGCAGGCCAGCATCGTCGGCTCGGCCATCAGCAAGCGCCTGGCGCAACTCGAAGACACCGTCGGCACGCCGCTGCTGCTGCGCAAGCGGCGCGGCGTGGTGCCGACTCCCGCCGGTGAAACGCTGCTGGAACACGCCCGCGCGATGCTCGGCAGCGCCCACCGCATCGAGCGCGACATGGCCGCCTATGCCGGCGGCGCGCGCGGACATGTGCGCATCCTGGCCTCCGCCTCCGTCATGGCCGAATCGCTGGCCGAAGACGTGGCCAACTTTCTGCAGAACCCCGCGCACCGGGACATCCGGGTCGACATGGAAGAGCGCGTCAGCCCCGAGATCGTGCGTGGCATCCGCGAGGGCGTGGCGTCCATCGGGCTGTGCTGGGACGCCGCCGATCTCGACGGCCTGCAGCGGCGCAGCTACCGCAGCGATCACCTGGCCATCGTTGCGCACCCCTCGCACCCGGTGGCGCGCCATGGCGAAGTGCGATTCGAACAGGTGCTCGACCACGAGTTCGTCGGCATGCCCGCATTGAGCGCCGTCCAGCTGATGCTCGCCCGGGAAGCTGCGGTGGCGGGCAAGCCGCTGGTCTACCGCGTGTTGGTGAGCAACTTCGACGCCGCCTTGCGCGTGGTGCGCGCCGGACTCGCGATCAGCGTGGTGCCGGTGGAGGTGGCGCAGCCCTTCACCGACACCTACGGTCTTCGGCTGATGCCTCTCACCGACGCCTGGGCGCGCCGGCGCTTCGCGATCTGTTTTCGCGACGAAGCGACGCTGTCGCTGGCGGCGCAGCTGCTGGTGGCGCACCTCGAACGGTGCGCGACGGCCCGCGTGGCCGCCCCTTGATTCGATCGGAATCAGAAACTGTTCATTGGCGGAAACATGATTTTTGTTTCTGTTCTTGAAACCTAACATTCGGACTGTCCGCGTTGCCGTCCCGCCAACGCCATTCCACCGAAAGATCCGAATGTTTCGCAGAACCCTTCTTTCCGCTGCCGCCCTTAGCGCCACCTTGTCCCTTGCCGCTTTTGCGGCCCACGCCGTGGAGCCGCTCAAGCTCGACGTGTACAACCCCGGCGCCAAGTCGATGTTCCCGGTGTCGTCCGAACTCGTCACCGGCCAGACCGAGGCGGTGCTGATCGACGCGCAGTTCCAGCGCAACGACGCCGAGGCCCTGGTGCAGAAGATCAAGGCCAGCGGCAAGAAGCTGACCACGGTCTACATCAGCCACAGCGACCCCGACTACTACTTCGGCCTCGACGTGATCCAGGCCGCGTTCCCCGACGCGAAGATCGTCGCCACGCCGCAGACCGTTGCCGCGATCCAGGCTTCGAAGGACGGCAAGCTGGCGCACTGGGGCCCGATCCTGAAGGACAACGCGCCCAAGGCGCTGGTCGTGCCCGAGCCGCTCGCCGGCGACAGCATCACGCTCGAAGGCCGCAAGATCCAGGTCGTCGGGCTCGACGGCCCCACGCCCGAACGCACCTTCGCGTGGATTCCCGCGCTCAAGGCCGTGGTCGGCGGCGTCCCGGTCTCGGCCAACATCCACGTGTGGGTGGCCGACACGCAAACGCCCGAATCGCGCCGCAACTGGATCAAGACGCTCGGCCGCATCGAAGCGCTGCGCCCGAAGACCGTGGTGCCCGGCCACTTCGAGCCGAACGCCGATGGCACGGCCCCCTACTCGCTGGCCTCGGTGAAGTTCACGCGCAGCTATCTGCAGGCGTTCGAAACCGAAGCCGCCAAGGCCAAGGACTCGGCCGCGCTCATCGCCGCCATGAAGAAGCGTTATCCGAAGCTGCAGCACGCCTCGTCGCTCGAACTGAGCGCCAAGGTCATCAAGGGTGAAATGAAGTGGCCGCAGTGAACGACAGCACGTCGGCAGGCGCCACGCTGCACTACATCTTCGATCCGATGTGCGGCTGGTGCTACGCCGCCGCGCCGCTGGTGGATGCGGCGCGCAGCATGCCAGGCCTCGCGGTCGAGTTCCACGGCGGCGGGATGATGACCGGCGCCAACCGGCGCGCCATCACACCGCAGTGGCGCGACTACGTGATGCCGCACGACCGCCGCATCGCCGAGCTCACGGGCCAGCCTTTCGGCGAGGGCTACTTCGAGGGGCTGCTGCGCGACACCGGCGCGGTGATGGACTCCGAACCGCCGACCACGGCGGTGCTGGCGGCCGAGGCGCTGCGAGACGGCGGCGGCCTCGACATGATCCATCGGCTGCAGCGCGCGCACTACGTCGAAGGCCGGCGCATCGCCGATGCGGATGTGCTGAAGGCGGTGGCCTCCGAACTCGGCTTCGATGCCGAGGCCTTTGCATCGGCCTTCGAGCGCCTGACGGGAGAAGCGACCGCGCAGCACATTGCCGAAAGCCGCCAGCTGCTGCAACGCGCAGGCGGCCAGGGCTTTCCGACCTTCGTGCTGGCGCAAGCCGATGGCCACACCAGCCGCATCGACGTCGGCCCGTGGCTGGGCCGTGCCGAAGACTGGAAGGCGCGGCTTTCGGAACTCGTCTAGCGCGCGACGCCCAGCAGCCGCTCGAGCACCTGCGGCTGGGCGCGCAACGCAGCGGCGCTGTCCTTGTGCACGATGGTTCCGTGGTCGAGCACCACCGCGTGGTCGGAAATCGCGAGGATCGCCTGCGGATGCTGCTCCACGATGATCGCGGCCAGCCCCTCGTCCTGCGTGATGCGGCGGATGGCGCGCAGCAGTTCTTCCACGATGATCGGTGCCAGGCCTTCGAGCGGCTCGTCGAGCAGCAGCAGCTTGGGGTTGAGCACCAGCGCGCGGCCCACCGCCAGCATCTGCTGCTCGCCGCCCGAGAGCTGCGTGCCCAGGTTGGTCTTGCGCTCGGCCAGGCGCGGGAACATCTCGTAGACGCGCTGCGGATTCCACTTTCCAGGCCGCTCCACGGCCGTGAGGTTCTCGTGCACCGTGAGCGACTTGAAGATGTTGCGCTCCTGCGGCACCCAGCCGATGCCGGCCGCCGCGCGCTGATGCGGCGCCAGCTTGTGCAGGGCCTGGCCGCCGAGTGCGATGCTGCCGCCGTGCTGGCGCGTGGCGCCCGCCAGCGTGTTGATCAGCGTGGTCTTGCCCGTGCCGTTTCGGCCCAGCAGCGCGAGCGTCTGGCCTTCGCCGAGCGCGAACGCCACGTCGTGCAGCACCACGGCCTCGCCGTAGCCCGCGCTCAGGTTCTCGATGCGCAGCAGCTCAGACATGAACGGCTTCTCCGTGGCCCAGATAGACCTCTTTCACCTTCGGATCATTGGCGATGGTTTCGGGATCGCCCTCGGTCAGCAACGTGCCGTTGACCAACACCGTCATGCGGTCGGCAAAGCTGAACACCAGGTCCATGTCGTGCTCGATCAGGAGCACCGACACATCGGCCGGCAATGCGGCCACGGTCTGCAGCAGCTCCTCGCGCTCGCCGGCGGGCACGCCCGCCACGGGCTCGTCGAGCAGCAGCACGCGCGGCTCGCAGGCCAGCGCAATCGCGATCTCCAGCAGGCGGCGCTTGCCGTAGGCCATGAACTTCGTCTGCTGCTGCGCCACATCGCCGAGGTGGAACTGCTCCAGCAGCTGTGCCGCGCGTTCCGTCACGGCCTTGCTGGCACCCAGCGGGCGCCACCATTGCGACGCGATACCCTGGTGCTGCGACACCACCAGCGCCAGCGTTTCGAGCGGCGTCATCGAATCGAACAGCTGGTTGATCTGGAAAGTGCGCACCAGCCCGCGCGCCACACGCTTGTGCGGCGCCAGCGTGGTGATGTCTTCGCCCAGCAGCGAGATGCGGCCTTCGGTCGGCGTGAGCACGCCGGTCAGCAGGTTGATGAGCGTGGTCTTGCCGGCGCCGTTGGGGCCGATCAGCGCATGGCGCGCACCGCGCTTGAGTTCCATGGTGACGTTGTTGGTGGCCGTGATGCCGCCGAAGCGCATCACCAGCCCTTGAGTGGAGAGCACGGTGTCGGTCATGCGGCACCGCCCTTCTTCTTGCCCAACCATGTCCACGGCTTGAGCACGCGGTCGCGCCCCACGAGCACCAGCAGCACCAGCAGCAGCCCGATCCAGAACATCCAGTACTGAGGCGTCACGCTCGAGAGCCAGGTCTGCAGCAGCTTGAAGACGATGGCGCCCGCCACGCCGCCATAGAGCCAGCTCACACCGCCGATCACCAGCATCAGCAGCACGTCGGCCGAGCGGTCGAAGGCCAGCACGTCGAGCGAGGCAAAGCCCGTGGTCTGCGCCAGCAGCGCGCCCGCGGCGCCGGCAATGCCCGCCGCCACGGTGTAGATGACCACGAGCCGCGACACCACCGGAATGCCGATGGCCATGGCGCGCAGCCGGTTGTCGCGGATCGCCTTCAGCGTGGCGCCGAACGGCGAATGCACGATGCGGCGCATCACCAGGAACAGCAGCAGCATCACCGCCAGCGAATACCATGCCGCCGTACGGCCGTACAGGTCGAACTCGAACAGGCCCAGCACCGGCCCCATCACCACGCCCTGCAGGCCATCGGCGCCGCCGGTGAGCCAGTCGAGCTTGTTGGCGAGTTCGAGCAGCAGCAGCGCGGTGCCCAGCGTGACCATCAGCCGCGTGAGGTCGCTGCCGCGCAGGATCGTCACACTGGCCACGAGGCCGAGCACGGCCGAGAGCACGGTCGCAACGACCAGTCCCACCATCGGGTCGGGCATCACGAGCTTGGCGAACAGCGCCGCCGCATAGGCGCCGAAGCCGAAGAAGGCCGCATGGCCCAGCGACACGATGCCGGTGTAGCCGAGGATCAGGTCGAGCGACATCGCGAACAGCGCGACGATGGCGATCTCGTTGACCAGCAGCGAATGCGAAGGCATGACGAAGGGCAATGCAAACGCCGCGGCCCACACCACGAATTCGAGCGGGCGCCAGCGTGCCTTGCGCAGCAGTGCCGACTCATACGACAAAGGCGCGCTCATTCAACGCCCTCCTTTTCGCGTGAACAGCCCCTGGGGCCGCCACATCAGTATCAGGATCATCAGCAGGTAGACGGTGAACGCGCCCATCTTCGGAATGAAGTACTTGCCCGCCACGTCGGCAATGCCGAGCAGCAGCGCGGCCGCGAGCGGCCCGGTGATCGACGAGGTGCCACCGACCGACACCACGATCAGGAAATAGATCATGTACTTGAGCGGAAAGGTCGGATCGAGCCCGAGGATTTCCGCACCCAGCGCCCCGCCCAGCCCTGCGAGCCCCGAGCCCACCGCGAAGGTCAGCAGGAACACGATGTTGACGTTGATGCCCAGCCCCGCCGCCACGCGCGGATCGTCGACCGCGGCGCGCAGGCGGCTGCCGAAGCGTGTCTTCGACAGGATGAGCTGCAGCACCACGGTGAGCACCGCGCACACGCCGATGATGAAGAGCCGGTAGTGCCCCATGCCCAGCAGCAGCGCGCCGTCGCCGACTTCGGTACGGCCGCGCAGCCATTCGGGCAGCTGCACGTTCTGCTGCGAGGAACCGACGAAATAGTCGACGGCCGCCACCGCCATGAAGGCCAGGCCGATGGAAAAAAGCACCTGGTCGAGGTGCGGCTTGCCGTACATCGGCCGGTAGAGCGTGCGTTCGAGCAGCGCCCCGGCCAGCGCGACGACGATGAACGCAAGCGGCAGGCAAGCCAGGAACGGCAGGCCCAGCTTCTGCATCGCGAACACCGTGAGATAGCCGCCCGCCATGGCGAAGGCGCCGTGCGCCAGGTTGATGAAGTTCATCAGCCCGAGCGTCACGGCCAGGCCGACGGCGAGCACGAAGAGCAGCATGCCGTAGGCGATGCCGTCGAAAAGAATGGTCAACATATGCTACTCACACGCTTGCCGCGCTTCGCAGTTTCTTCGGGAAACACCGCGTGTAGCGACACGAAGTGCGCGCAGACTGGGGGCGAGCCTTACTTCTTGCCTGGATCCTTCACGCCCTTGATCACGTCGAATTCGACGTTGTAGAGCTGTCCGTCCTTCTTCTCGACCTTGCGCAGGTACACGTCCTGCACGATGTCGCGCGTCTGCGCATCGATGTACACCGGCCCGCGCGGGCTCTCGAAGATCTGGCCCTTCATGGCCGCCAGCAGCGCATCGCCGCCGCCCTGGCCCTTGGTCGCCTTGAGCGCCTCGTAGATCACGCGCATGCCGTCATAGCCGCCCACGGCCATGAAGTTGGGGCGCATCTTCGGGTTGGCCTTCTGGAAGGCCTCGACGAACTTCTTGTTGGCCGGCGATGGATGCGCGGCCGAGTAGTGGTGCGAAGTGACCACGCCCAGCGCGCCGTCGCCCATGTCGTTGAGCTGGTCGTCATCGGTCACGTCGCCGGTGGCGATCATCTTGATGCCGGCCTTGTCCATGCCGCGCTCGAGGAACTGCTTCATCACGGCCGCGCCCGCGCCCGAGGGCACGAAAACGAACAACGCGTCGGGCTTGGCGTCGCGCACCTTCTGCAGGAACGGCGCGAAGTCCGGGTTGCGCAGCGGCACGCGCAGCTTCTCGATCACCTTGCCGCCGTTGAGCTGGAAGCGCTCGCTGAAGAACTTCTCGGCGTCGTTGCCAGGGCCGTAGTCGGCCACCAGCGTGACGACCGTCTTCACGCCGTTCTTGGGCGCCCAGTCGCCCATCGCCACCGACACCTGCGGCAGCGTGAAGCTCGAACGCACGATGTAGGGCGAGGCCTCGGTGATGCTCGACGTGGCCGCGGCCATCACCACCTGCGGCGTCTTCGACTGCGTGGCCAGCGGCGCGGCGGCTAGCGCGGCTGGCGTGACGCCGAAGCCGGCGATCACGTTCACCTTGTCGTTGACGATCAGTTCCTGCGCAAGGCGCTTGGTGACGTCGGGCGTGGCCACGTCGTCCTTGACGATCAGCTCGATCTTCCTGCCCGCCACGGTGTCGCCGTTCTGCGCCATGTAGAGGCGCGCGGCCGCTTCGATCTGCCGGCCGGTGGACGCCTGCTGTCCCGTCATCGGCAGGATCAGGCCGATCTTGAACTTGCTGTTGTCCTGCGCACCGGCAAGCGACATGGAAAGTGCAAGCGCCGTGAGGCCTGCGGTCTGGATGAGATGGCGTCTTTGCATGAGGTTTTCCTTGGAGGGACGGAATGCGAACCGGGGTTATTTTTCAACACTTTGCAACATCCGGCGGAGCAGGCAATCACCTACTCCGCCGCGAGGCCGGCGGTTGTTGCGCGATGAACAAATGGACTGCGCGATGATCGCGCAGAGGCCAAAGGAAAGCAGCCACTCAGCCGCGCCGGCGGATCAGCTGCACGCCGGGCAGCGGACGCTGTTCGGCGGTGGGCGTGCCATGCAGTGCCTCGCGCAGGTTGCGCCGCGCGAGGCGGCTGTGCTCGCGCATCAGCGCCTCGGCGCGCGAGCCTTCGCCCGACTCGATGGCGTCGAGCACCTGCAGGTGCTGATCCTGCGCGATCACGAGCATGTCGCGCGCGGCCGGCGAATCGGCCTGCACGATGACGAAGCCCGAGGGCGACGCGAACGGCAGGTTGACGACGCGCTCGAGCTGCTGCGCAATCACCGGGCTCGCGGCCATTTCGCACAGCAGCGAATGGAACTTCTCGTTGTGCGTGACGTAGCGCGCGAAGGCCGCATCGTCCAGCGCGGGTTCGCGCAGCAGTTCGTCGATGCGTGTCAGGCATGCGCGCGCCTCGCGCAGCACCACCGGCGCCGCGCCGCGCTCGGCCGCGAGCCGCGCCACCAGGCCTTCGAGCGTGCCGCGCAGTTCGATGGCATCGGCCACGTCGCGCTCGGAAAAAGTGCGCACCGCATAGCCGCCGTTGGGCAAGGCCTCGAGCAGGCCCTCCTGCTCCAGCCGCATGAGCGCGCTGCGCACCGGGGTGCGGGAGACGCCGAGCTGCTCGGAAATGGCCACTTCGGCAATGCGCGCGCCGCCGGGCAGCTCGCCGGCCAGGATCATTTCGCGCAGCCGCAGCTGCGCCTTCACGGCCTGCGAACCGCCGCCATCCGCGGACTCGACGGGAGATACGAAGGGGGTCGCGGGCGCTTTCATGAATACTCAATGTATACAGAAATGAGGAGATTTCCACCAAAGGGCACCAGAAAAAGGGTAAACACCTAGACTGATGTACACAGGCGAGCATGTTTTCCAGGCGATACGATGTTCGATTCGTTTTCAGCCACGACGGAGATCACCATGTCACAACACGCCGCCCTGCCCGCCCGCTACGACCACGTCGGCAGTTTCCTGCGTCCCAAATATTTGCTCGAGGCGCGCGAGCAAAAGGCCAAGGGCGAGATCACGCCCGAGCAACTGCGCAAGGTCGAGGACAAGGCCATCACCGAGATCGTCCGGTTCCAGGAAGACATCGGCCTGAAGAGCATCACCGACGGCGAATTCCGCCGCACCTATTTCCACATCGACTTCCTCGACCAGCTCGGCGGCGTGAAGACCGACATTCCGGTCACCATCCGCAAGCCCGACGGCACCGAAGAACTGGCGCCGCCCGCGATGCGCGTGCTCGACAAGGTGCGCCATATCAAGGACATCCAGCTGGCCGACTTCCAGTACCTCAAGAGCCAGGTCTCGGCCGGCCGCACGCCCAAGGTGACCATTCCCTCGCCGACCATGCTGCACTTCCGCGGCGGCCGCGCCGGCATCAGCAAGGAGGCCTACCCCGAGCTCGACCCGGTGTTCTACGACGACGTGGCCAAGGCCTATGGCGACGAGCTGCGCTCACTGGCCGCCGCCGGCTGCACCTATGTTCAGATGGACGACACCAACCTGGCCTACCTCTGCGACGAGCACATGCGCGAAGCCGCCCGCAAGCGCGGCGACGACCCGAACGAACTGCCGCACCGCTATGCGGCCTTCATCAACAAGGTGGTGGCGCAGAAGCCGCCGGGCATGCTGCTGGCCATGCACCTGTGCCGCGGCAACTTCAAGAGCACCCACGCCGCGGCCGGCAACTACGAGCCGGTGGCCGAGGCGCTGCTGAAGGAAATGGACCTCGACGCCTACTTCATGGAATACGACGACGCCCGCTCGGGCGACTTCAAGCCGCTGCGCTACCTGCCCAAGGGCAAGACGGTGGTGCTGGGCCTGGTGACCACCAAGTTCGGCGAAATGGAAGACAAGGACGAGCTCAAGCGCCGCATCGAGGACGCCGCCAAGTACGCCCCGCTCGAACAGCTCGCGCTGTCGCCGCAGTGCGGCTTCTCGAGCACGGTGCACGGAAACAACATCGCGGTGGAGGCCCAGCGCAGCAAGCTGCGCCTGGTGGTCGAGACCGCGCAGGAGGTCTGGGGCTCGACCTGAGCGCCGGTTTCTGGTGAAGTCGGGGGCATGACGACTCACATCTACTCCGGCCCCCTCAGCATGTTCGGCGCCAAGGTCGAGATCGCGGCGCGCGAAAAGGGCCTTGCCTTCGAACTGGTCATGGTGCCCTTCATCGAGGGCGACGCCTACGAGCCCAAGCACCCGCTGGTGCTGCGCGTCAATCCGGTCAAGCAGCAGGTGCCGGTGCTGACCGACGATGACGTTGAACTGTTCGACTCGACGCAGATCTTCGAGTACCTCGAAGACCGCTATCCCAGCCCGGCGCTGTGGCCCGAAGGCATTGCCGACCGGGCCCGCGCGCGCCAGCTCGAGCAGAAGTCCGATGAAGTGTTCTTCCCGAACGTCATCAAGCTCTTCGGCCTGCAGCACGACATGCAGAGCGCGCCCGCCGTGGCGGCGTGCGCCGCCTGCGCGCGTTTCTATGAAGAGATGGAAGGCCTGCTGGCCACGCGCGATTACCTTGCAGGCCCCTACTCCTTTGCCGACATCGCCTTTTACATGGCGCACGTGTTCGCCGACCGCAAGGGCGCCGGCATGACCGACGCCACGCCGCGGCTCGTGGCCTGGCGCGGCCGGGTGGGCGAGCGGCCCGCGGTGCGCGCGGTGGTCGATCCGATGATGCGGTTCCTGGCCTCCCAGGGGCGCGGCGTGCCCGCCTTCCTGCAACGCTGAGCGGCGCGGACGAACCCTCGGGCATCATCGCCACATGCCGAATACGAAGTTCGACTGGCTCCCCTCACCGTCCCAGCATTTTCTTGTCGTCACCTTTGCGCTGCTGGTCTATGTGCTGACCACGCGCGCGCGCCGCGAACAGCGCGCACCCACCACGGCCATTGCGTGGGTCATGGGGCTGGTGCTGATGCCCTACTTCATCCTGCCGATGTACCTGCTGTTCGGTCAGCGCAAGCTGCGCCCCGCGGGCTCGCCGCGGCCGGCGCGCGCGGCTGCGCCGGGGCACTGGGCCGCCGACCTGATCGAGAGCTTCGGCCTTGCGCCGCCGGGGCGCTGCGAAATCCGGCTGCATGCCGACGGCGACGCCGCGCGCGAGGCGCTGTGGCAGGTGATCGACGGCGCGCGCGAGCGCATCGACGTGTGCACCTTCATCATCGGCGACGACGCGCTGGGCCACGCCGTGATCGAACGGCTGGCATTGCGCGCGCGCGAGGGCATCAAGGTGCGCGTGCTGCTCGACGGCTTCGGCGCGCTGACCCTGCCGCGCCGCCACATCCGCCTGCTGCGCGCGGCGGGCGGCGAAGTCGCCGTGTTCCGCCCCTTCTTCAGCCTGCGCCGCATCGGGCCGCGCAACCTGCGCAACCACCGCAAGTTCACCATTGCCGACGACGGCTGGCTGTGGTCGGGCGGGCGCAACCTCGCGGGCGAGTACTTCACCGGCAACGACACACACCCTGAAGGCTGGCGCGACCTGTCGTTCGACCTGCGCGGCAGCGTGGCAGCCGCGGCAGCGCGCCAGTTCGACCATGACTGGAGCTCGGTGCGCGGGCGCAAGGCACGCGCCATCACGGCCGGCGACGTGGAGGAAGGCCCGGGCAGCGCCATGGCGCAGTTCCTGCCGAGCGGCCCCGACCAGACCGAGGACACCGCCCATGCGCTGCTGATCGACGCCTGCTTCCGCGCCGAACACCGCGTGCTCGCCGTCACGCCCTACTTCGTGCCCGGCGACGGGCTGCGCGATGCGCTGCGGCTGGCCGCCCGGCGCGGCGTGCAGGTGACCATCGCCATGCCCGCGCGGTCAAACCACCGCCTGGCCGATTTCGTGCGCGCACGCGCCATGCGCGACCTGGCGCGCGCGGGCGTGAGCTTTCGCATGCTGCCCTTCATGGCCCACGCCAAGGCCGTGGTGGTCGACGACGAGCTGGCCATGTGCGGCTCGATCAACCTCGACCTGCGCAGCCTGCTGCTCAACCACGAGGCGGCCGTGGTGTTCTACGGCCCGCTCGAAATCGACTGGCTGGCCGAGTGGATCGAGACCACCGCGTCGGCCGGCGAGCCCTACCGCGCGCGGCGTCCGGGCCTGGTGCGCGACGTGGCCGAAGGGCTGCTGCTCACCGTCGCTTTCCAGCTCTAGCGGGCGCCGGGGTCCTGGTCGCCTCCTTCGCGATGGCATCGAGGCCGGCGAACACGTAGCGCATCAGGTCGTCCGCCAGGCCTTCGGCATCCTTCAGGGCCGGCAGCACCTTGCTGGCCAGGTCCTTGGGGGCCACGGTCATCACGATGCAGGGCAGCACCGCGAACAGCAAGGCCCGCTGCACCGAAGGATGGTCGTCGGGCAGGCCCATGATGCCGCCGATCAAGCCGCGGATCAGCCTGGCCTTGGGCAGCACCGCCTGCCGGATCAGCGCAGGCAGCGCCGGCGAGGGCGACAGCGCCTCGCGCAGCACCACGCGAAATCCCCAGGGTGCCCTGGGCTGGCTGCCCAGCTCGATCAGATGCATCAGGAACGCGCGCAGCTTGAGCCGCGGATCGCCAGTCTCGCTGGCCAGGCTGACCAGTTCGTCCATGCTCACGAGTTGACGGTGCGCCTCGATCAGCACGGCTTCGTAGAGCCCGTCCCGACTGCCGAAGTGATAGTTGACCGCCGCCATGTTGGTGCCCGCGCGGGTGCAGATTTCCTTGCTGGTGCTCTCGGCGAAGCCGCGCTCGGCAAACAGCTGGCCCGCGGTTTCGAGGATGTGCAGCCGCGTGGTGCTGCCGTCGGTGCGCCGGGTGCGCGCCGCGGCCTCGCGCGCGGGGGGGGAACGGGTACTGGAAGAGCGTGTCGCCATGCGCCGAGGTTAATCGAATTGAAAAAATACTTCAAATTCAAATTTCAATTTGATAACATCCGGCGAGCACCCGTGTGGAAACCGGCAGGAACCCGCCCATGAACAAGAAACCCCTCATTGCCGCTGCCGTCGTGGCGCTGGTGGCCACGGCAGGCGGCTGGTGGTACTTCAGCCGCTCGGCCGTGCCGTCCGACCAGCTCGTGCTGTACGGCAACGTCGACGTGCGCCAGGTTTCGCTCGCCTTCAATGCCAGCGAGCGCGTGGCCGAACTCGCGGTGCGCGAAGGCGACCATGTGCGGGCCGGGCAGGTGCTGGGCCGGCTCGACACCCGCTCCCTCGTGCTGCGCGTGGCGCAGTCGCAGGCGCGCATCGGCGTGCAGGAGCAGGCCCTGCTGCGCCTGAGGACCGGCAGCCGCCCCGAGGAACTGGCGCAGGCCGGCGCCCAGGTGGCCGCAGCGCAGGCCGATGCCGAGCTTGCCCGGCAGCAGCTCGCGCGCCTGCAGGCCATCGGCCAGACCACGGCCGGCCGCGCGGTGAGCCAGCAGGACCTCGACAGCGCGCAGGCCCGCCGCAAGGTGGCGCTGGCGCAGCTGGACAACGCGCGCAAGGCGCAGCAGCTCGCGGTTGCCGGCCCGCGCAAGGAAGACATCGCGCAGGCGCAGGCCCAGCTCGAATCCGCGCGCGCCGACCTCGCGCTCATGAACCACCAGCTGGCCGAAGCCGAGCTCAAGTCGCCCATCGACGCGGTGGTGCGCGCCCGCCTGCTCGAACCCGGCGACATGGCCTCGCCGCAGCGCCCGGCCTTCGCGCTGGCGATCACCGATCCCAAGTGGGTGCGCGCCTATGTGGCCGAACCCGACCTCGGCCGCGTGCGCGCCGGGCAGGAGGCCCGCGTGAGCACCGACAGCCGGCCCGGCGAAGCCATCGCGGGCAAGGTCGGCTACATCTCGTCGGTGGCGGAGTTCACGCCCAAGACCGTGCAGACGGAGGAACTGCGCGGCAGTCTGGTCTATGAGATTCGCGTGATGGTCGACGACAAGGAAGACCGGCTGCGGCTCGGCATGCCGGCGACCGTGCGGCTGCGGCTTTCTTCGATGGGCAAGCCGTGAATGGCGCCACTCCCTGCCCCTTGTCGCGCATCGCTCCCTCCCCTTCCGGGGGAGGGCTGGGGTGGGGGCACGCAGCGTATCCATCGGCCGCCCTGCCCGCCCCATCCCAACCTTCCCCCAAAGGGGGAAGGAGCAAGTCCCACAGCCCGGAGGGCTGCTGAATGCAGCGCACTGAAGCGGCCGTGAGCGCACGCTCCCTGCACAAGCGCTTCGTGGTCAAGGCCTCGAAGCAGGTGGTGCGCGCGCTCGACGATGTGTCGCTCGAAGTGCCCACCGGCACGCTCACGGCGCTGGTCGGTCCCGACGGCGCGGGCAAGACCACGCTGCTGCGGCTGATGGCCGGCCTGATGCGCGCCGACGAAGGCGAGCTGCGCGTGCTCGGCATCGACGTGTCGGCCGATCCGCAGGCGGTGCAGGACCGCATCAGCTACATGCCCCAGCGCTTCGGCCTCTACGACGACCTGAGCGTGCAGGAGAACCTCGACCTCTATGCCGACCTGCACGGCGTGTCGCGCGACGAACGCCGCGAACGCTATGCACGGCTGATGTCAATGACCGACCTCGGCCGCTTCACCGGCCGCCCCGCGGGCAAGCTCTCGGGCGGCATGAAGCAGAAGCTCGGCCTGGCCTGCACGCTGGTGCGCTCGCCCGAGCTGCTGCTGCTCGACGAGCCCACCGTGGGCGTCGACCCGCTCTCGCGGCGCGAGCTGTGGCAGATCGTGCAGCAGCTGGTCGACGAGGAAAAACTTTCGGTGATCGTGAGCACCGCATACCTCGACGAGGCCGAGCGCTGCAGTCACGTGTTCGTGCTGCAGGAGGGCCGGCTGATCGCAGAGGGAACGCCGGCCGAGATCCGCGACCACGCGCAGGGCACGTGTTTCGTCGCGGCGCCGCCGGAAGGCGAGCCGCCACGCCTGATGCAAGCGCGCCTTCTCGATGCGCGCGAGCAGATCGTCGATGCCGTGCCGCAAGGCGGCGAGGTGCACTTCATCCGCCGCCAGGGCGCGGACGACGCAGCGCTCGAAAAGCTGCTGGCCGGCGCACGCGCCGAGCCCGTGCCGCCTAGGCTCGAAGACGGCTTCATGACCCTGCTGCGTACCCGGCAGGCGGCCGACACGCGCATCGCGCAGCCGGCGACGAGCGAAGGCCTTGTGCCGGCCGAGGGCGCGCCCGGCGAGGTGGTCATCGAGGTGAAGGATCTGGTGCGCCGCTTCGGCGATTTCGTGGCCGT
The DNA here is from genome assembly GCF_018614875.1 of Variovorax paradoxus. Lineage (GTDB taxonomy): Bacteria > Pseudomonadota > Gammaproteobacteria > Burkholderiales > Burkholderiaceae_C > Variovorax > Variovorax paradoxus_I. The sequence continues at coordinate 790,757 of NZ_JAGGNW010000011.1, forward strand.
GGCGAGCACTAGCTTCTCGGTCCGGCGCGGGGAGATCTTCGGCCTGCTCGGGCCCAATGGTGCGGGCAAGACCACCACCTTCCGCATGCTCTGCGGGCTGCTGCCCGCGAGCGGCGGGCAGCTGCGCGTGGCCGGCGTCGACCTGCGCCATGCGCGCGCGCAGGCCCGCCAGCGCATCGGCTACGTCTCGCAGAAGTTCGCGCTCTACGGCAACCTCACGGTGCGCGAGAACCTCTCGTTCTTCGGCGGCGCCTACGGCCTGCGCGGCCAAAAGCTGCAGGGGCGCATGGACACGGTGCTGCGGCAGTTCGGCCTCGAACGCGAACTCGATGCGCCCAGCGGGCAGCTGCCCGGCGGCTACAGGCAGCGCCTGGCCATGGCCACGGGCCTGCTGCACGAGCCCGAGATCCTGTTCCTCGACGAGCCCACCAGCGGCGCCGATCCGCTCGCGCGCCGCGAGTTCTGGCGCCGCATCACGGCGCTGGCCGAAAGCGGCACCACCGTCGTCATCACGACCCACTTCATGGAAGAGGCCGAATACTGCGACCGCATCGTGATCCAGGACGCCGGCAAGGTGCTGGCCATCGGCACGCCGCGGGAGGTGCGGGCGCAGGCGCGGGATGGCGAAGGCGGCGGAAAGCGCATCGACATGGAGCAGGCCTTCATCGGCATCGTCGAGAAGGCGCGGCGCCACGCGGAGGCACCATGAGCGGCTTCCGGACCCGGCTGGTCTCCCTGACGCGCAAGGAATTCCGCCAGCTGCTGCGCGACCGCAGCAACCTGGCCATCGGCATCCTGCTGCCGATGGTGCTGATCCTGATCTTCGGCTACGGCATGTCGCTCGACGTGAAGAACGCACCGGTGGGCGTGGTGCTCGAAGATGCTTCGCCCACCGCGCACGAAGCCATTGCGGGCCTGCAGCTCTCGCCCACCATCGCGCCCGTGCTGCTGGGTTCGATGCACGAGGCCGAGGCATTGATGCGCGAACGCAAGATCGACGGCATCGTGCGCGTGCCCTCCGACTTCTCGCGCGCGCTGGCCGCGGGCAACGCGCACGTGCAGCTCATCGTGCATGGCGCCGACGCCGGGCGCGCGACCATCATCCTGGCCTACGTGAGCGGCGCCTTGGCGCAATCGGCCGTGCGCCAGGCCGACCGCGGCGGCGGCAGCACCGGTGCCGACGCGCCCGCAGCGGGCCGCGTGACCGTGGAGCAGCGCATGTGGTTCAACGCCGCGAACACCAGCACTTGGTACCTGGTGCCGGGCCTCATCGTGCTCATCATGACGCTGGTCGGCGCATTTCTCACCGCGCTGGTGATGGCGCGCGAATGGGAGCGCGGCACGCTCGAGGCGCTGTTCGTCACGCCGGTGCGGCCGGTGGAAATACTGCTGGCCAAGATCATTCCGTATTTCGCTGTCGGCATGCTCGGCCTCGCGCTGTGCCTGCTGGCCGCGCGCTTCCTGTTCGCGGTGCCGATGTATGGCTCGCTGCTTGCGGTGGTGCTCAGTTCGATGCTCTACCTGATCGTGGCAGTGAGCCTGGGGCTGGTGATCTCGTCGGTCACGCGCAACCAGTTTCTCGCGAGCCAGGTGGCGCTGATCGCCACCTTCATGCCTTCGATGATGCTGTCGGGCTTTCTGTTCGACCTGCGCAACGTGCCCACCGCCGTGCGCGTGATCGGCCATGTGCTGCCGGCCACCTATTTCATGGACCTGATCAAGACGCTGTTCCTCGCGGGCGACGTCTGGCCGCTGATCTGGCGCAATTGCGCGGTCCTCGTGGCCTATGCCGTGGGCCTGCTGCTGCTTGCCCGCGCAGTCACGCGCAAAAACCTGGATTGAAGGGCCGCATTCCATGATCGACTTCCTGCTGCGCGTCGCCAATCTCTGCAAGAAAGAGCTTCTCGCCATCTTCAAGGACCCGGCAAACCGCGTGATCCTGTTCGTTCCGGCCATCATGCAGAGCCTCGTCTTCGGCTACGCGGCCACCTACGATCTCTCGAACGTGCCCTACGCGCTGCTCGACCAGAGCCACACGGGCGCATCGACCGAGCTGATTGCGCACCTCGACAGCACCGGCGTCTTCCATCGCGTGGCCACGCTGCGCACGCAGGCCGACATCCGCGAGGTGATCGATACCGAAAAAGCTCTGCTGGTGATCCAGATCGCGCCGAACTTCGAGCAGCAGCTCAGCGCGGGCCAGCCCGCGCCCATCCAGCTGATTCTCGATGCGCGCAACTCCAACACCGCGGGCTCGGCGGCCGGCTACGTGAGCGCGGTGGTCGAGCGCTACAACGCCGAACTGCGCGCGCGCGCCGGCGCACCGCCGGCGCTGCTCACCATCGAATCGCGCGCCTGGTTCAACCCGAACCTCGAAACGCGCTGGAACCTGCTGCCCGGCCTGATCGCTGCGCTCAGCATGCTGCAGACGCTGCTGCTCACCGCGCTTTCGGTGGCGCGGGAACGCGAGCAAGGCACCTTCGACCAGTTGCTGGTCACGCCGATGTCGCCGCTCGAAATCATGATCGGCAAGGCGCTGCCGCCGGTATTGGTGGGTCTTGCGCAGTCGACACTGATCCTGCTGGTGGCCTTGTTCTGGTTCGGCATTCCGATGGCGGGCTCGCTCGTCACGCTGTACACGGGGCTGGTGTTCTTCACCGTGGCGAGCGTGGGCATCGGCCTCTCGATCTCGGCGGTGTCGGCCAACATGCAGCAGGCCATGCTCTACACCTTCGTGCTGCTGATGCCGATGATGCTGCTGTCCGGCCTGACCACGCCGGTGCGCAACATGCCGCACGTTCTGCAGGTGATCACCATGGCCAATCCGCTGCGCTTCGCGATCGACCTGGTGCAGCGCGTCTATCTGGAAGGCGTGGGCCTCGCCACGGTATGGCACAACCTGATTCCGCTGTCGGTCATCGCCATCGTCACGCTGCCGCTGGCGGCCTGGCTGTTTCGCCATCGCCTGGTCTAGGGCCTGTGAACACTATGGAAGGGGTCGCGAAGCTCGCCACAGCCCGCCCATCAAGGCGCGTGACGCCGTGCGTGCGTCCGCACGCACAAGGAGCGCAACGCCGAGGGGCGGGCTGTGGCGAGCTTCCCTGCGGGTTGCTTCGCCAAGGGGCCGTCTGCGGCGTTGCCCGCGCTTGCAAGGCCAAAGCCTTGCTGCGCCCGGGCGCCTTGCATCCAGCCCCTTGGCGAAGCAACGCGATCCCCTTCCATCGTGTTAACAGGCCCTAAACCCGGGAGCACCGCATGCCTGCATCGCGCAACCTCTTTGTATATTCCGCGCTCGCGCTCCTTCTTTGCGGCTGCGCCGTGGGACCCGACCACAAGCCCGCCGAGGTGCAGGCGCCGGCCGATTGGTCCGCATGGCACGGCGGCTCGGCGGCGCTGCTCGGCGCCGAGCGCAGGGCCGCGCCGACGGCCATCGCATCGGGCGACTGGAAGGCCTTCGGCGATCCCCTGCTCGAGCAGCTGCAGGCCCGCGCCCTGGCGGCCAACCACGACCTGCAGACTGCTGCCCTGCGCTTTGCGCAAAGCCGCGTCCAGCGCACCGCGGCGGCGGCGCAGCAGGCACCGCAGCTCAACGCCAGCGGCAGCGTCAACCGGCAGCGCCAGAGCGAGAGCGGCGCCGCCACGCGAATGATCGATGCGCTGGGCTCGTCGGTCGCCAACCGCGACCAGTTGATCCGCACGCTCAGCGAGCCCTACAACCTCTACCAGGCCGGCTTCGATGCGTCGTGGGAGATCGATCTCTGGGGCCGCGTGCGGCGCAGCATCGAGGCCGCCGATGCGGATGCCGGCGCATCGGCCGCGCTGCTGCAGCAGGCGCAGCTCAGCGTGCAGGCGGAGGTGGCGCGCAGCTACTTCGAGCTGCGCGGCGCGCAGCGAGAACTGCGCCTGGCGCGCGCCGACATCGCAGCCGCGGCCGAATCGCTCGAACTGGTACAGGCGCGCGCCGACGGCGGCCTGGTCACCGACCTGGACCCGACCCGCCAGCGTACGCAACTGGCCGAGCTGCGCGCGCGCATTCCGGCGCTGCTGCAGCAGGAGGCCCAGGCCATGAACCAGATCACGCTGCTCACCGGTGCACCGCCCGGCGCGCTGAACGCAGAACTCGCACCGCCCGCCGAGCGCACGGGCGACACGCTCGAAACGCTGCAGGCGCCGCCGCTGCCCGACCTGGCGCTGGGCCTTCCTTCCGATCTGGCGCGCCGGCGCCCCGACATCGCCGCGGCGGAGGCGCGGCTGCATGCCGCCACTGCGCGCATCGGCATCGCGGTGGCCGACCTCTATCCGCGCGTCACGCTGGGTGCGGGCTTCGGCTACGAGTCGGCCGGCAGCGAGCGTTTTGGCGAATGGGGCAGCCGGCAATGGCATGTCGGCCCCTCCATCAGCCTGCCGATCTTCGACAACGGCCGGCGCCGGAGCACCGTGACCCTGCGCGAGCTGCAGCAGCAGGAAGCCGCGGTGGCCTTCCAGCAGGCCGTGCTCAAGGCATGGCACGAGATCGATTCGGCGCTGAGCGCCTACACCGCCGAGCGCCAGCGCCACGCGGAACTGGTCGAGCGCGAGCGCAGCAGCCGCGACGCGCTCACGCTCGCCCACGCGCGCTATGCCAACGGCCTGACCGATTTCGGTGTCGAGCTCGATGCCCGCCGCGCACTGCTGCAGGCCCGGCGCGAGCAGGTGCAAAGCACGAGCCGCATGGCGGTGGGCATGGTGGCCGTCTACAAGGCGCTCGGCGGCGGCGTTCCAGCGGCGCCGAAGGCACCGGGCTAGAAGGTGTTGGTGAAGCTCGCGTTGCCGAGCCCCGTGCCGATGGTCAGCACGCCCCAGTGCGAAATGTCGCGCATGAAGGGCAGCTCGCTCAGCCCCTGCACCACCGCATCGTTGTGCATCAGGATCAGCGTGGGGCCGGAGCCGATCATCGGCATGCGGCGCCGCAGCGCGCTGGGCAAATGAAACGCGCGGCTCTGCCAGTCGCCCGGCAGGTTCTGCGTGCCGCGCTCGATCGAGCCGTCCTTGCGGATCAGGCCCGGACAGGCAATGCCGATGAAGGGCGCCAGGCTGATGCGCTTGCGCTCGCCGTAGCGAACCATGTCCTCGAGCATGGCCGCGATGCGCTCGACCATGTCGGTGCGGTTGGGGCCGTCGTCCGCATGGCGCCATTTCTCGCGCCGCACCACCTTCGCACGCGACAGGTCGGGCGCCTTGCGCCGCCGCGTCTTCACGATGCCGCAGCGCACGTTGGTGCCGCCGATGTCCACCGCCAGGATGGCGTCGTGCTTCTTCAGCATGGCCGGCGGCGTCAGGTGCACCCAGCCGATCAGGCCGCCGTCGTCGACCTCGTGCGACAGGCGCCCCAGCTGGACATGCACGCCCAGTTCTTCGAGGATGGCGGCAGTCTGCAGGATGGCGCGCTCACCCACGTCGCTTTCGGTGAAGCCGCCGCCCACCACGATGCGCTCCACTTTCTTCCATGAGGGCTGGCGCGTGAAGCGCTGGATCACGAAGGCCAGTTCTTCGGCGAATTCCTCGATGGCGCCGTGCATCAGGTCGCCGGCGGCGGAAGTCTTCCGCAGCACGCGGTCGAGCTGCTTCTTGCTGAGGTCGCGCGAGTGTTCCTTCCCCAATGGATCGGTGCCGCTCTTGCGGCGGCGCTTGCGCCAGCGTTCGAGCAGCTCCCTGAAGGCCGTCTGGCTGGCCTGGTCGCCGACGAAGCCCTCCTTGTCGCGCAGCTGCAGGCTGTAGCCCTCGACCCGCAGGCCCGGAAGCTCGCGCAGGCCGTGAACGTCGGGGGCCGGCTGGAGTGAGGGTTTCTTCTTCATGGCGGCCACTATGGTTGCGATTGCGCCGGCAAGGCATCGGTACCCCGCACCAGGGTTTGTAGGAAATTGGCGGGTACGCCGACCGGGACGATGTCTATACACTGGCCTGCGATGCACCTGCCCCACCACCGCATGCTGCGCGCCGCCTTGTTGATGTTCGCCATGGCCTGGCTCGGTGCCGCTGCATCGGCGCAACCAGGCGACGGCACGCTGCGCGTCGGCTCCAAGCGCTTCACCGAGTCGTACATCCTGGCCGAGCTGCTGGCGCAGACGGCGGCGCCCCACACCGCAGCGCCGCCAGTGGTGCGGCAGGGGCTGGGCAACACGGCCATCGTCTACGAGGCGCTCCGTTCGGGTGCCATCGACCTGTATGCCGAATACACCGGCACCATCGCGCTGGAAATCCTCAAGGGCTCGCCGGCCGATACGCGCGAGGCGATGAATGCGGCACTCGCGCCGCTGGGCCTGGGCATGGCCATTCCGCTGGGCTTCAACGACGGCTATGCGCTGGCCGTGCGGGCAGCCGATGCCGAACGGCTCGGCCTGCGCACGCTGAGCGACCTCGCCAAGCACCCCGAACTCAGGCTCGGCCTGTCGAACGAATTCCTCGGCCGCGCCGATGGCTGGACAGGCCTGGCCGCGCGCTACGGCTTCACGCAGACGCCCACCGGCCTCGACCATGGCCTGGCCTACGAAGCCGTGGCCGCGAAGCAGATCGACGCGATCGACATCTACACCACCGATGCCAAGATCGATCATCTGGGCCTGCGCGTGCTGGAAGACGACAGGAAATACTTTCCGCGCTACGACGCCGTGGTGCTCTACAGGCTCGACCTGCCGACGCGTCTGCCCAAGGCATGGGCCGCGCTGCAGACGCTCGAAGGCCGCATCGACGAGCACGCGATGATCGCGATGAATGCGCGCGCCGAACTGCAGAGCGTGCCCTTCGACGCCATCGCACGGGATTTCCTCGCGAGCGCCGGCAAGGGCGCGAAGGCCGGGGCCCTGGAGCCCCGGCGCGGCTTCACCGCCAAGCTGTTCGGCCCCGACCTCTGGCAGCTCGCGCGCCAGCACTTGGTGCTGGTGGCGGTATCCGTCGGCGTCGCGATCCTGATCGGCGTGCCGCTCGCGATCCTGGTGTTTGCGCATGTGCGGCTGCGTGCGCTGGTGCTCGGCTTCGCCAGCCTGCTGCAGACCGTGCCCTCGCTCGCGCTGTTGGCCGTGCTGATCTCGATGCTGGGCGCGATCGGCGCGTTGCCCGCGCTGATCGCGCTCACGCTCTATTCGCTGCTGCCGATCATGCGCAACACCGTGACGGGCCTCGCCGAAGTGCCGAACGGCCTGCGCCTGGCCGGCACCGCGCTCGGCATGACGCCGCCGCAGAACCTGCGGCTGGTGCTGCTGCCGCTCGCGCTGCCCACGCTGCTGGCGGGCGTACGCACGGCCACCGCCATCGCGATCGGCACGGCGACCATTGCGGCTTTCATCGGCGCGGGCGGATTCGGCGAGCGCATCGTCACCGGGCTGGCCCTCAACGATCGCGAGCTGCTGCTGGCGGGCGCGCTGCCGGCCGCGGCGATGGCGCTGATCAGCGAAGGGATCTTCGAACTGATCGAGTTTGCGATGCGCCGCCGGCGGCGTGCGCCGCCGTCTTCGCTTCCGCCGTGAGGCCGTCGCGCTGCTCGCGTTCGGCCTGCGGCGCGGAAAGAAATCAGGCCAGCGTGTAGGCCGTCTTCACCGTGGTGAAGAACTCCTGCGCGTACTTGCCCTGCTCGCGAGGACCGTAGCTGCTGCCCTTGCGGCCGCCGAACGGCACGTGGTAGTCCACGCCCGCGGTCGGCAGGTTCACCATCACCATGCCGGCCTGGCTGTGGCGCTTGAAGTGCGTGGCGTACTTCAGGCTCGTGGTCGCAATGCCGGCGGACAGGCCGAACTCGGTGTCGTTGGCCGTGGCCAGCGCCTCTTCGTAGTTCTTCACGCGGATCACGCTCGCCACCGGGCCGAAGATTTCTTCCTTGTTGATGCGCATGGCGGCCGCGCTTTCGCTGAAGAGCGCCGGCGACATGTAGTAGCCGTCGGTCTCCAGCTTCAGCAGCTCGCCGCCGGCCGCCAGCGTGGCACCTTCGCCCTTGCCGATGGCGATGTATTCCATGTCCTGGTCGAGCTGCGACTTGGACGAGACCGGGCCCACGTCGGTGCCCTGCGCCAGCGCATCGCCGACCTTGATCTTGGCCATGCGCGCCTTCATCGCCTCGATGAACTTCGGATAGATGCCTTCGGTCACGATCAGCCGGCTCGATGCCGTGCAGCGCTGGCCGGTCGAATAGAACGCGCTCTGCACGCTGAGCTCCACGGCCTGGGCCAGGTCGGCGTCGTCCAGGATCACCTGCGGGTTCTTGCCGCCCATTTCGAGCTGCACCTTCTTGTGCTTGGTGACGCACTGCACGGCGATGTTGCGGCCCACGCCGACCGAACCCGTGAAGCTGATGGCATGGATGCCGGGGTGGTTGACCAGCGCCTCGCCGATCACGCTGCCCCGGCCCATCACCAGGTTGAACACGCCGGCCGGGATGCCCGAGCGGCTGATGATCTCCGAGAGCGCCCAGGCGCAGCCGGGCACGAGGTCGGCGGGCTTCAAGACCACGCAGTTGCCGAAAGCGAGCGCGGGGGCGATCTTCCAGGCCGGAATGGCGATGGGGAAGTTCCACGGCGTGATGAGGCCGACCACGCCGACCGGCTCGCGCGTGATCTCCACGCCGATGTTGGGGCGCACCGAGGGCAGCAGCTCGCCGGACAGGCGCAGGCATTCGCCGGCGAAGAACTTGAAGATCTGGCCCGCGCGCGTGGCTTCGCCGATGCCTTCGGCCTTGGTCTTGCCTTCTTCACGCGCCAGCAGGGTGCCGAGCTCTTCCTTGCGGGCCAGGATTTCTGTGCCGATCTTGTCGAGCGCATCGGAGCGCGCCTGGATGCTGCCCGTGGCCCAGGCCGGGAAGGCGGCGGTGGCGGCGGCGACCGCGGCATCGACGTGCGATGCATCGCCCTGCGTGTACTGGCCGAGCACGTCGGACAGGTTGCTGGGGTTGAGGTTGGGGCTGTAGCTTGCGCCGGCACGCCATTCGCCGCCGATCAGGTTGTCGAAGTTTTGCATGAGGTATTCCTTGCTGCTCGATGGAAAGAAAGAAGCCGGAGCACTGGGTGTCCGGCTGCGGAAATGGAAAACGGGAGACTAAACCTTCAACGAACCATGCAGGGTTTTTTATTGTCGAAAGCCCAGCCCGGAATCAAGTATTGCATCGCCTGCGCGTCGTTGCGCGCACCGAGGCCGTGCTTCAGGTAAAGCTGATGCGCTTTCTCGACTTCGTCCATGTCGAGTTCGATGCCGAGCCCGCCGCGCGTCGGCACCTTCACGAAACCGCCTTCGATCTGCAGCGGCGCCTTCGTCAGGTGCTGGCCGTCCTGCCAGATCCAGTGCGTGTCGATGGCGGTGACCTTGCCCGGCGCGGCAGCCGCGACGTGCGTGAACATGGCGAGCGAGACGTCGAAGTGGTTGTTCGAGTGCGAACCCCAGGTCAGGCCCCAGGCCTGGCACAACTGCGCCACGCGCACGGAGCCCTGCATGGTCCAGAAGTGCGGGTCGGCCAGCGGAATATCGACCGACTGCAGCGAGAGGCTGTGGACCATCTCGCGCCAATCGGTCGCCACCATGTTGGTGGCGGTCGGCAGGCCGGTGGCGCGGCGGAACTCGGCCATCACCTCGCGGCCGGAGAACACGCCCTCGGCGCCGCAGGGGTCCTCCGCATAGGCCATCACGCCGTGCAGGTCGCGGCACAGGCGGATCGCGTCCTGCAGCAGCCAGCCGCCGTTCGGGTCGAGCGTGACGCGCGCCTGCGGAAAGCGCTCGTGCAGCGCGCGGATCGCCTCGACCTCTTCCTCGCCGCGCAGCACGCCGCCCTTGAGCTTGAAGTCGGTGAAGCCGTAGCGCGCGTGCGTGGCCTCGGCCAGGCGCACGATGGCTTCGGGTGTCATCGCTTCCTCATGGCGCAGGCGGAACCAGTCGTTGTCGGCGCCGGGATCGCTCTCGTACGGTAGGTCAGTCTTCCTGCGGTCGCCCACGTAGAACAGGTAGCCGAGCATCTGCACCGCATCGCGCTGCTGGCCTTCGCCGAGCAGCGCGGCCACCGGCACTTCGAGATGCTGGCCCAGAAGGTCGAGCAGCGCGGCTTCGACAGCGGTGACCGCATGGATGGTCACGCGCAGGTCGAAGGTCTGCTGGCCGCGGCCGCCGCTGTCGCGGTTGGCGAAGGCGCTGCGCAGGCTGTTGAGCACGGCGTTGTGGCGTCCGATGGGCTGGCCCACGATGAGGCCGCGCGCGTCTTCGAGCGTCTGGCGGATCTTCTCGCCGCCCGGCACTTCGCCGACGCCGGTGTGGCCCGCGCTGTCGGTCAGGATCAGCAGATTGCGCGTGAAGAACGGGCCGTGCGCGCCGCTCAGGTTCATCAGCATGCTGTCGTGGCCCGCGACGGGGACCACGCGCATGCCGGTGACGACGGGCGCGCCGGAGATGGGAGAAGTGGAATCTGAAAGCGTCATTTCGAATCAATCCAAAATCGTGCCGGCCCCTTCGGGAAACACCGCGGAACCGGCTTTGCCGGGCCGCTGGTGTTGCCCCCGGCGAGGGGGGTGGCGAAGCGACACGAAGTGCGCGAAGCCTGGGGGAGTACTAAATCCTCACCGCCTGGCGGGCCAGCAGCTTCCATTCTCCGCCCTGCTTCTGCCAGACACCCAGAATCTTCAGCGCCACCTTGCCGGGCTTGCCGGAATCGTTGGTGTCGGCCGCGAGCGTGTGGCGCACGATGGCGGTGTGGCCGTCGACCACCTTGATGGTCTGCTCGGTGATCGTGATGCTCACGAAGTCGGACTTGCCGGCGACCAGGTCGCCGATGAAGCTGGCCTTGGTGTCGACCCTGCCGCCCGAATGGCCGTAGCTCAGGTCGTCGGCCACCAGCGCGCCGAGGGCGGCGGGCGTCGGGTCGATCATCGCAAGGCGCAGCCGCTCGGCGGCCGCGGCCACCGTCGGCTCGGCCGTTGCACCGCCGCCCGCGGGAACCATTGCGCAGCCCGTGAACAGAATGGCCGATGCGGCAATGAGGAAGAACTTCTTCATGAACATGTCTTGTCTCCGTTGTTGTCGTTGTTGTTCTTGACTCGGCCGCTTACTGCGGGCCGAGCGCGTCGATCAGCGCCTTGAGCTGCTCCATCTCGGCGGGCTTGAGGTCGGTGAGCGGTGCGCGCACGGGGCCTGCGTCGTGGCCGACGATCTTGGCGCCGGCCTTGACGATGCTCACGGCATAGCCCGGCGTGCGGTTGCGCAGGTCGAGGTAGGGCATGAAGAAATTCTTCAGCAGGCGGTGCTGCGTCGCCATGTCGTCGTTCGCCACCGCGTGATAGAAGTCCATCGCCGTCTTCGGAATGAAGTTGAAGACCGCCGACGAGTACACCGGCGTGCCCATGGCCTTGTAGGCCGCGGCATAGACCTCCGCCGTGGGCAGGCCGCCCAGGTAGGCGAAGCGCTCGCCCATCTTCTGGTAGATGGCAACCATCGCCTCGATGTCGCCCACGCCGTCCTTGAAACCGACGAGGTTCGAATTGCGCTCGGCCAGGCCGGCCAGCGTGTCGGGCTTGAGGCGGCTTGTGGCGCGGTTGTAGACGATCACGCCGAACTTCACGCTCTTGCAGACGGCTTCCACGTGCGCGGCCAGGCCTTCCTGGCCGGCTTCGGTCAGGTAGTGCGGCAGCAGCAGGATGCCGTGCGCGCCGGCCTTCTCGGCGGCTTGCGCGCACTGGATCGCGAAGCGCGTGGGGCCGCCGGCGCCGGCAATGATCGGCACCACGCCGCGGCAGGTGTCGACCGCGGTCTGGATGATGCCGGGGTACTCGTCGCCGGTCAGCGAGAAGAACTCGCCCGTGCCGCCAGCCGCGAACAGCGCGCTCGCGCCGTAGGGAGCGAGCCATTCGAGACGCTTCTCGTAGCTGGTCTTGTTGAAGTCGCCGTTCGCGTCGAAATCGGTCAACGGGAACGAGAGCAGGCCGGAGCCCATGATGGATTTGAGTTCTTGAGGGTTCATCGAGACACCAATGAGAGTGAGTTAAAAAAAGATCCGTTCTTTTCGTGGACTACCGCGGAACCGGCTTTGCCGGGCCGCTGGCAGTGCCCCCGGGAAGGGGGAAGGCGAAGCGACACGAAGTGCGCGCAGACTGGGGGAGAGCCAATCAATCCAGCTTGATGCCCGCATCAGCCACCACCTTGGCCCAGCGCGCGCGCTCCTTGCCGAAGAACTGCTCTTCCTCGGCCGGCACCATGGTCACGACCTCGGCGCCCTGCCCTGCGAGGCGCGAGCGGATGTCGGCCGAGCGGATGACGGTGATCAGTTCCTTGTTGAGGCGCTGGACGATGGCGTCGGGCGTGCCCTTGGCAACCCTCACGCCTTGCCAGGTGCCGGACTCGAAGCCCGTGACGCCCTGCTCCGCGATGGTGGGCACCTCGCCGATCAGCGGCATGCGCGTCGATTTCGAAACGCCGAGCACCTTGAGCTTGCCGCTCTGCACATGCGGCAGCGTGGCCAGCATGCCGTTCATCAGGATTTGCGTCTGGCCGGCCACGGTGTCCTGCACCGCCTGCACGCCACCCTTGTAGGGCACGTACTGCCAGCGTGCACCGCTGGCGCGTTCGAGCGCCACGCCAGCCAGGTGCGGCGCGCTGCCGGTGGCGGTCACGGCGAAATTGATCTCCGACCTCTTCGACAGCGCAATCAGTTCCTTCAGGTTGTTGGCCTGGACCGACGGATGCACCACCAGCAGGTGCGGCGAATAGGCCAGCATGGTCACGCCGCGCAGATCCTTGGAAGGATCGAAAGGCAGCCGCGTGTAGACCGAGGGGCTGATGGCGAGCGCGCCGACGTCGCACAGCAGCAGCGTGTAGCCATCGGGCTTGGACTTGGCGACGAAATCGGCGCCGAGGTTGCCGTTGGCACCCGGCTTGTTCTCGACGATGACCGGCTGGCCGAGGGCTTCCGACAGCGGCTGGCTGATGGAGCGGGCGATGATGTCGGACGAACCGCCGGGCGGGTACGGCACCACGATGCGCACGGGCTTGGAAGGCCAGTTGTCGGCGGCACGCGCGCCACCGGCCGCAAGCACTCCGCCGCCGAGGGCGCCAAGCATCAGGTCACGTCGTTTCAAGCTCATTCATGTCTCCTGCGGGTTGTGTTGTCAGTCATCGTACAACTGAAGACGACGCTTGTCCAGCCTCTTGCCCAAAATTTCCTTCAGGACGCCGCCGGCGGCGTCTTGGCCGCAGCCTGCTGGGCCGCTTCCTGCGCCAGGCGCAGCCGCTCGCGGCTGTTGGTCAGGTGGATGCGCATGGCCGCGCGGGCCGACTCCGGATCGCGGCGCGCAATGGCCGCGTAGATCTCTTCGTGCTCGCGGTTCACGCGGCTCAGGTACTCGCCGCGCCGGTCGTAGTTGCGGATGGCGGTGATGCGCGTGCGCGGAATGATCGTGGTGCCCAGGTGACTCATGATGTCCGCGAAATACGGATTGCCGGTGGCCTGTGCGATCTGCAGGTGGAAGCGGAAGTCCGGCGCCACGGTGTCCCCCGCCACCGCCACATTGCGTTCGAAATCGTCGAGCGCCTGGCGCATGGCGAGCAGGTGCTCCTCGGTGCGGCGCGTGGCAGCCAGCCCTGCGGATTCGGTTTCGAGGCTGATGCGCAGCTCGAGCACCGCCAGCACATCCACGGAGGTGGCGATGTCGGCGGAATCGAGCCGGAACATGCCCGCCGCGCGCGGCTGCAGCACGAAGGTGCCGACGCCATGGTGCGTCTCCACCAGTCCAGCCGCCTGCAGCTTCGACAGCGCCTCGCGCACCACGGTGCGGCTGACGCCGAAGGATTGCATGATGGCCGACTCGGTCGGCAGCTTGTCGCCGGGGCGCAGCGACTGGTTGCGGATCTTCTCGCCCAGGTCTTCCACCAGCCCATGGGCAAGGCCGCGCGCACGCGGCCGCGGGCGCCCCACGAAGGGCGTGCCGGTGGCAACTTCTGCCGCCGCGTCGGAAATTGAGGGATTACCCGCAGTCGTCTGGACCATGGTCACGATAATAATCCCGCATTAGTTGTACGACAACAGATAACTCATCACCGCCACCAAAAATGTCGACGCCCCCACAAGCCTCTCCCAACAAGCTCCCCCGGGTCCTGCTGACCGGCGCCGCCGGCGGCCTGGGCAAGGTATTGCGCGAACGCCTGCGCCCCTTTGCCGAGATATTGCGCCTTTCCGACATCGCCGCGGTCGCCCCTTCCGAGGGTGCGCATGAAGAAGTCGTGCCTTGCGACCTTTCGGACAAGGCCGCGGTCCATGCGCTGGTCGAGGGCTGCAACGCCATCGTGCATCTGGGCGGCGTCTCGGTCGAACGCCCGTTCGAGGAAATCCTCGAAGCCAACATCAGGGGCGTCTTCAACGTCTACGAGGCCGCGCGCCGCCACGGCGTGAAGCGCGTGGTGTTCGCAAGCTCCAACCACGTGATCGGCTTCTACAAGCAGACCGAGCACATCGACGCGCATGCCCAGCGCCGGCCCGACGGCTATTACGGCCTGTCGAAGTCCTTCGGCGAGGACATGGCGCAGTTCTACTTCGACCGCTGGGGCATCGAGACGGTGAGCATCCGCATCGGCTCGTCGTTCCCCGAGCCGCTCAACCGCCGGATGATGAGCACCTGGCTCAGCTATCGCGACCTCACCACGCTGATCGAGAAGTCGCTCTTCACGCCCGAGGTGAAGCATACGATCGTCTACGGCATGTCGAACAACCGCGACCTGTGGTGGGACAACAGCGCCGCCGCCCACCTGGGCTTCGTGCCGCAGGACAGCTCCGAAGTGTTTCGCGCCAAGGTCGAGGCCCAGCCGCCCGTGGCCCCGGCCGACCCCAACGCCATCTACCAGGGCGGTGCGTTCACGGCGCAGGGGCCGTTCGGCGATGCAGGCTGAGCTCGTTCTCGATGCACGCAACGGCACCGGCGAAAGCCCGGTGTGGCACGCCGCGGAACAGGCGCTCTACTGGGTCGACATTCCGGCGCGCGCGCTGAACCGCTGGCATGCGAGCGAAGGCCACGCCCGGTGGCATGCGAATGAAATGATCGCGTGCATCGCGCCGCGCGCCGACGCACCCGGCGCGTGGATCGCGGGCATGGAGAGCGGCCTTTTCTCGCTGCGCCCGCAGACCGACGGCACGCTGGCCGCCACATCGCTTGCGCCCGTCGAGCATGCCGCACCGGCCATGCGCTTCAACGACGGCCGCTGCGACCGCCAGGGCCGCTTCTGGGCCGGCACGATGCTGCTCGACATGGCCGCGGGCGCTCGCGTGGGGCGCCTCTACCGCTATGGCAAGGGCGACGACAGCGCCGCCCTGCGCCTGGACGACTTCATCGTGCCCAACGGCCTCGCCTTCAGCCCCGACGGCCGCACCATGTACCTCTCGGACTCGCACCCGCAGGTGCAGGCGGTCTGGGCCTTCGATTACGACACCAACACCGGCACGCCGAGCAACCGGCGCCTGTTCGTCGACATGAAGCCCCTGCCCGGCCGCCCCGACGGCGCCGCCATGGACGTCGACGGCTGCTACTGGATCTGCGGCAACGACGCCGGCCAGGTGCACCGCTTCACGCCAGACGGCCGGCTCGACCGCTCGCTCGAAGTGCCGGTGAAGAAGCCCGCGATGTGCGCCTTCGGCGGCCCGGCGCTCGACACGCTTTTCGTCACCTCGATCCGCCCCGGCGGCACCGACCTGTCGGACCAGCCGCTGGCCGGCGGCGTGTTCGCGCTGCGGCCCGGCGTTGCGGGCGTTCCGGAGTCCGCGTTCGGCGGCTGATTTTTTTCTTTCTTTTTTCTTTTCGACAACCACCCGCCACAGAGGACGAGACAAATGAAATTCCACAAGACCCTGATCGCACTTGCCGTGGGCGCCGCTGCCGCGCTCACCACCCTGGCCGCCGGTGCCACCGAGTTCCGCTCCGCGGACATCCATCCCGACGACTACCCGACCGTGACCGCCGTCAAGTTCATGGGCGAGCGCCTCAAGGCGCTGTCCGGCGGCAAGCACAGCATCAAGGTGTTCAACAACAGCTCGCTCGGCAGCGAGAAGGACACCATCGAGCAGACCAAGATCGGCGCGCTGCAGATGGTGCGCGTGAACATCGCCCCCATGAACAACATCTGCGCCGAGACGCAGGTGCCGACCATGCCCTTCCTGTTCCGCTCGGTCGACCACCTGCACAAGGTGCTGGATGGCCCGATCGGCGAAGAGATCCTGAAGTCGTGCGAGAAGCAGGGCTTCATCGGCCTCGCCTACTACGACAGCGGCGCGCGCTCGATGTTCACGGCCAAGAAGCCGGTGCGCACGTTCGCCGACATGAAGGGCCTGAAGGTGCGGGTGCAGCAGTCCGACCTGTGGGTGTCGATGCTCGAAGCCATGGGCGCCAACGCCACGCCGATGCCCATGGGCGAGGTCTATACCGGCCTGAAGACCGGCCTGATCGACGCCGCCGAGAACAACTACCCCACCTATGAGAGCGCCCGCGCCTTCGAAGTGGCCAAGTACTACAGCAAGACCGAGCACTCGATGGCGCCCGAGATGCTGCTGTTCTCCAAGCGTGCGTGGGACAAGCTTTCCACGGAAGAGCAAGGCTGGCTGCGCCAGGCCGCCAAGGAATCGGTGCCCTACATGCGCAAGCAGTGGGAAGAGCGCGAGATCAAGTCGCTCGCCACGGTGAAGGCCGGCGGCGCCGAGATCATCGACGTCGACAAGACCCAGTTCCAGGCCGCGATGAAGCCGGTGTACGACAAGTTCATCACGGACGCGAAGCTCAAGGATCTGGTGAAGCGCGTGCAGGACACGAAATAGGGCTCGCCCCCAAGTCTTCGCGCACTTCGCGTCGCTTCGCCAACCCCCTACCCGGGGGCAACACCTGAGGCCCGGCAAAGCCGGTTCCTCGGTGTTTCACGAAGGGCAGCCTCCTCCTTTTTCGCGCTGAAAAATATGTACACCAAACTTTGCCGCACCCTCGCCCGTGCCTGCATGTGGTTGGGCATCCTCGGGCTCGTCGCGGTGATCTGCGCCGTGAGCTGGCAGGTGTTCGGCCGCTACGTGCTCAACAACACCCCCACCTGGGCCGAGAGCCTTGCGCTGCTGCTGGTGATCTACGTCACCATGTTCGGCGTGGCGGTGGGCGTGCGCGATGCGGGCCACATCGGCCTCGAATCGTTCCTCGTGCTCGCGCCCGACTGGCTGCGCCTGAAGATGGAATACCTGATCCACGCGCTGATCCTGCTGTTCGGCCTGGCCATGGCCTGGAACTGCGCCTCGCTCGCCCAATCGGTGTGGGATTACAGATTGCCCACGCTCTGGATCTCCGAGGGCTGGAAATACGTGCCCGCCTCCGTGGCCGGCGTCCTCATCGTGATGTTCTCCATCGAACACATCATCGCCTTGGCCCAGGGCCGCGAAGTCGAACCCGCCTGGGCTTGAGCCACCATGACCATTCCTCTCCTGATTCTTTGTCTTTCGTTCACGCTCTTCCTGCTGCTGGGCGTGCCGGTCGCTTTTTCGATCGGCCTCTCGGCCCTGTCCACGCTGCTGTATGAAGGCCTGCCGCTCGAGGTCGGCTTCCAGCAGATGACCTCGGGCATGGGCATCTTCTCGTTCCTCGCGATTCCGTTCTTCATCTTTGCCGGCGAACTGATGCTCTACGGCGGCATCGCGGACCGCATCGTCAACTTCGCGCGCAACGTCGTCGGCCACGTGCGCGGCGGCCTCGGCATGTCGAACGTGGTGGCCTGCACGCTGTTCGGCGGCGTCTCGGGCTCGCCCGTGGCAGACGTCTCGGCCATGGGCGCCGTGATGATCCCGATGATGAAGAAAGAGGGCTACCACGCGGACTACGCCGTCAACGTGACGACCCATGCGGCACTGGTGGGCGCGCTGATGCCGACCAGCCACAACCTGATCATCTATTCGCTCGCAGCGGGCGGCAAGGTGTCGATCGCGGCGCTGATCCTGGCGGCGCTGCTGCCGGCGGCGGTGCTCACGCTCAGCAATCTCGCGGCCGCCTACCTGGTGGCGGTGAAGCGCGGCTATCCGGCCGGCAGCTTCCCGGGCTGGGCCATCGTGGCGCGTTCGTTCGCGGCGGCGCTGCCCGGCCTGTTCATCGTGGTGCTGATCCTCGGCGGCATCCTGTCGGGCGTCTTCACCGCGACCGAATCGGCGGCCGTGGCGGTGCTCTATGCGCTGGCGCTCACCATCTTCGTCTACCGCACGCTGAAGTGGGAGCACTTCGTCAAGGCGGCATCGAAGGCGGTGCGCACCACCGGCGTGATCCTGCTCTTGATCGGCATCTCGAGCACCTTCGGCTACCTGATCAGCCTGTATGGCGTGGCCGAGCTCACGGGCCAGATGCTGTCGCAGATCACGAGCACGCCGTGGGTGATTTTTCTGCTCATCAACATCATCCTGTTCGTTCTGGGCACATTCCTCGACATGGCCGCGACGATCCTGCTGTGCACGCCCATTTTCCTGCCGATTGCGCAGCACTACGGCATGAGCTCGGTGCAGTTCGGCATCGTGATGCTGATCAACTGCGCGCTCGGCCTGAACACGCCGCCGGTGGGCACCACGCAGTTCGTGGGCTGTGCAATTGGCGGTGTGTCGGTGGGCACGGTGATGAAGACCATCTGGCCGTTCTACGGGGCATTGATCTTCGCGCTCGGCGTGGTCACTTTCGTACCCGCCTTCTCGACCTGGCTGCCCAGCATGTTCATGGTAGTGAAGTAACAGCAGGCACAGCAGCAAGACAGAGGTTCCGCGATGACCGACCCGAACACCCGAGCCCCCCTTTTCATCCGCATGCATGCGGCGGACAACGTCGCCATCGTGGCCAACGATGGCGGACTGCCCGCCGGCACCGTGCTCGCATCCGGCCTGACGCTGGTCGACAAGGTGCCCCAGGCGCACAAGGTCGCGCTGGAAGACATTCCCGAAGGCGGCGTGGTGCGGCGCTACAACGTGCCGATCGGCTATGCCTTGAAGCCGATCCCGGCCGGCAGCTGGGTGCACGAGCGCCTGCTGCAGATGCCCGCGGCACGCGCGCTCGACGGGCTGCCCATCGCCACCGTGAAGCCGCCCGCGCAGCCACCGCTGGAGGGCTACACCTTCGAGGGCTATCGCAACCTCGACGGATCGGTAGGCACGCGCAACATCCTCGCGATCACGCAGACCGTGCAGTGCGTGGCGGGCGTGGTCGACTTCGCGGTGCAGCGCATCAAGGCCGAACTGCTGCCGAAGTACCCCAACGTCGACGACGTGGTGGGCCTCGCGCACAGCTACGGCTGCGGCGTGGCGATCGACGCGCCCGATGCGGTGATCCCGATCCGCACGCTGCGCAACATCAGCCTCAACCCGAACTTCGGCGGCGAGGTGATGGTCATCAGCCTGGGCTGCGAGAAGCTGCAGCCCGAACGACTGCTGCCACCGGGCAGCATCCCGCTGGTGGACGAGCGCAATGTGGCCGACGTCGGCACCAGCGCCGACGAGAAGCTCGACGTGGTGTGCCTGCAGGACGACGCGCACGTCGGCTTCATGTCGATGATCGATTCGATCATGCGGCAGGCCGAGGAGCATCTGGAGCGGCTGAACGCCCGCAGGCGCGAGACCGTGCCGGCCAGCGAGCTGGTGGTGGGCGTGCAGTGCGGCGGCAGCGATGCGTTCTCCGGCGTCACGGCCAACCCCGCCGTGGGCTTCTGCACCGACCTGCTGGTGCGCGCCGGCGCCACCGTGATGTTTTCTGAAGTGACCGAGGTGCGCGACGGCATCGACCAGCTCACCTCGCGCGCCACCACGCCCGCTGTGGCCGAGGCCATGATCCGCGAGATGGCCTGGTACGACGCCTACCTGGAGCGCGGCCGCGTCGACCGCAGCGCCAACACCACGCCGGGCAACAAGAAGGGCGGGCTGTCGAACATCGTCGAGAAGGCCATGGGCTCGATCGTGAAGAGCGGCAGCGCGCCGATCTCGGGCGTGGTCGCGCCGGGCGAAAAGGCCAGGCAGAAGGGCCTGCTCTATGCGGCCACGCCGGCCAGCGACTTCATCTGCGGCACGCTGCAGCTGGCCGCCGGCATGAACCTGCACGTGTTCACCACCGGCCGCGGCACGCCCTACGGCCTGGCCGAGGTGCCGGTGATCAAGGTGGCCACGCGCAGCGATCTCGCGCGCCGCTGGCACGACCTGATGGACGTGAACGCGGGCCGCATCGCCGACGGCGAGGCCAGCATCGAGGACATCGGCTGGGAGCTGTTCCGCCTGATGCTCGACGTGGCCAGCGGCAGGAAGAAGACCTGGGCCGAACAGTGGAAGCTGCACAACGCGCTGGTGCTGTTCAACCCCGCACCCGTGACCTGACCTCACCTCGAAAGGAACATCCATGGAAGACCTCAAGGGCAAGACTGCGCTCGTCACCGGCGCCAGCACCGGCATCGGTGCCGCCGTGGCCATTGCGTTCGCTGCGCGCGGCATGCGCGTGGCGGTGCACTACAACAGCTCGGCAGATGCCGCGAACCAGGTGGCCGAAGCCATCCGCAAGGCCGGCGGCGACGCCTTCACGCTGCAGGCCGACGTGCGCGACACGGCTGCGATCCGCGAATGCGTCAAGCAGACGGCATCGCGGTTCGGCCGCATCGACGTGCTGGTGAACAACGCCGGCAGCCTGGTCAAGCGCGTGCCCATCGCCGAGTTCGACGATGCGCTGTTCGACGAAGTGATGCACATCAACGCACGCTCCGTGCTCGCGTTCTCGCGCGAGGTGGTGCCGCTGATGCGCAGCCACGGCGGCGGCAACATCATCAACGTGACCTCGGTCGCGGCACGCACCGGCGGCGGGCCCGGCGCCTACCTGTATGCGGGTTCCAAGGGTTTCGTGAGCACGGCCACGCACGGGCTCGCGAGGGAACTCGTCGGCGACAACATCCGCGTCAACGCGGTGGCGCCCGGCGTGATCCAGACACCGTTCCAGGACCGCTTCTCGACGCCCGCGATGCTCGAATCGTTCCGCGCCGCCATCCCGATGGGCCGCATCGGTACGCCCGACGAATGCGTGGGCGCTTTTCTTTACCTGGCTTCGGAGCAGCTCTCGGGCTACGTGACGGGGCAGGTGATCGAGGTGAACGGCGGGCAGTACATGCCCTGACGCGGGAATGCCTCTTTCGAGGCTTCGAGACCAGATCAACAACGGAGACGACAACCTGATGAAGAGAAGCAGATTCCTGGGCGGCCTTGCCGCCCTTTCGGCCACGGCAGCCCTTTCGCTCGGATTCGCCGCGACCGCCTCGGCGCAGGCCAACGACTTTCCGAGCCGCACGATCGAGCTGCTGGTGCCCTACCAGCCAGGCGGCGGCACCGACGGCCTGGCACGCGCCTTCGCCGAAGCCAGCCGCAAGCACATCTCGCAGAGCATCGTGATCGTCAACCGCCCCGGCGCGGGCGGCGCCATCGGCTGGACCGAGGTGATCAACGCCAAGCCCGACGGCTACAAGCTCGCGGTGCTCACGGTCGAACTGCTGACGCTGCCGCACCTGGGCCTGGCCAAGTTCAACTACGACGACTTCCAGCCCATCGCGCAGCTCAACGCCGACCCGGCCGCGATCACCGTCAAGGCCGATGCGCCGTGGAACACGATCGAGGAATTCCTCGCTGCGGCAAGGAAGTCGCCCGAAAGCGTGCGCGTCGGCAATTCGGGCAACGGCTCGATCTGGCACCTTGCCGCCGCGGCGCTGGAAGACAAGACCGGCACCCGGTTCGGCCACATTCCGTTCCAGGGCGCGGCGCCCGCGGTGCTGGCGCTGCTGGGCGGCCACATCGAGGCCGTGGCGGTGAGCCCGGCCGAAGTCACGACGCATGTCCAGTCCGGCAAGCTCAAGGTGCTGATGGTCATGGCCGACAAGCGCGTGAAGGGCTTCGAGAAAGTGCCCACCGCCAAGGAGCGCGGCATCGACCTGTCGATCGGCACGTGGCGGGGCCTCGGCGCGCCGAAGAACACGCCGCCCGAGGTGATGGCCAAACTGCGCGAGATCACGGCCAAGACCGCGGCCGAACCGCTCATGCACGAGGTGATGGACCGGCAGAACCTCGGCTACGTCTATACCGACGGCGCCGTGTTCAAGGAAACGCTGGCCAAGGACAACGCGTACTTCAAGGCGCTGATCGCCAAGCTCAACATCAAGCCATGAACCCCACGACCATGAAAACCACCATCGCATCGCTGCTCTGGCTTGCCGCCGCCACGCCGGCCTCGGCGGCCACCTGGGTCTACGTGTCCAACGCCGACAGCCAGGAGATCGCGGTGCTCGAGCTGGACCGTGGCCAGGGCGTGCTCAAGCCGGTGCAGACGCTCAATGTCGGCGGGACGGTCATGCCGATGGCCGTGAGCCACGACAAGCGCATGCTCTACGCCGCGCTGCGCTCGCAGCCGTTCCGCGTGGTCTCGCTGTCGATCGACGCGGCCACCGGCAAGTTGCAGAAGCTCGGCGAAGCGCCGCTGGCCGACAGCATGGCCAACATCGACCTCGACGCGAGCGGCAAGTGGCTCTTCGCGGCCTCCTACCAGGGCGGCAAGATCTCGGTCAACGCCATCGGCAAGGACGGTGCGGTGGGCCCGATCCAGCAGCTGGTGCAGACCGCGCCGAATGCGCATGCGGTCCACGCGGATGCCGGCAACCGCTTCGTGCTCGCAACCAGCCTGGGCGGCGACAACGTGTCGAGCTGGCGCTTCGACGCGGAGAAGGGACTGCTGTCGGCCAACGATCCGCCGCTGACCATGGGCACAGCCAAATCGGGGCCGCGCCACTTCGTCTGGGACAAGGCGCAGCGCCACGTCTACCTGCTGAACGAGCTCGACGCCGCCTTGCAGGTGTACGCCTGGGACGCCGCGCGCGGCACGCTCAAGCTGGAACAAAGCACCACCACGCTGCCGCCGGGATTCACGGGCAAGCCCTGGGCGGCCGACCTGCACCTGACGCCGGACGGGCGCTTCCTGTATGCCTCGGAGCGCACCTCGAGCACGCTCTCGGCGTTCAAGGTGGACGCGGCGAGCGGCCAGCTGCAGCCGCTGGGCCAGACGCCGACCGAGAAAACGCCGCGCGGCTTCGCGATCGATCCGAGCGGCCGCTACCTGCTTGCCGCCGGGCAGGAATCGCACGGCATTTCGCTGTATGCCATCGATTCCACCACCGGCGCGCTGGGCAAGCCTTCGCGCACGGAAGTGGGCAAGAACCCGAACTGGATCGAGATCGTCGACACACCGTGACGACGGCCGCCAACATCATCAAAGGAGATTTCGCAATGCAACGCCGCACACTGATTCGCACCGCCCTCGCCTCTTCGCTCGCCGTGGGCCTGCCCGCGTTCGCGCAGGGTCCCAACAACTGGCCCACGGGCAAGGCCGTCACCTACCTGGTGCCCTTTCCCGCGGGCGGCACGACCGACGTGCTGGCCCGCCTGATCGGCCAGAAGCTCGGTCCGGTGCTGGGCACGAGCGTGATCATCGACAACAAGGGCGGCGCCGGCGGCAGCGTGGGCTCGGAGATCGGCGCGCGCGCCGCGCCCGACGGCTTCATGATGGTGGGCGGCACGATCAGCTCGCACGCGATCAACGTGAGCCTGTACCCGAAGCTCGGCTACGACCCGCAGAAGTCGTTCGCGCCGGTGACGCTGATCGGCACCAATCCGCTGGTGCTGGTGGTGAACCAGGCCAGCCCCTACAAGACGCTGAAGGACGTGCTGGAAGCCAGCAAGACCAAGTCGGGCGGCCTCTCGTCGGCATCGGCCGGCACGGGCACCTCGCAGCATCTGTCGCTGGAACTGCTGGCCTTCAAGTCGGGCGTGAAGTTCACGCACATTCCGTACAAGGGCAGCGGCCCGGCGATCCAGGACGTGATCGGCGGCCAGGTCGACATGATGTTCGACACCACCGTGGTGGCCGGCCCGCACGTCCAGAGCGGCAAGCTGCGCGCCATTGCGGTGACCTCGGCCAAGCGCCTGGCCTCGATGCCCGATGTGCCGACGGTGGCGGAGTCGGGCGTGCCCGGACTGCAGGACTTCGAGGTGCTGTCGTGGCAGGCGATCTTCGTGCCCGCGGGCACGCCGGCACCCATCGTCGACCGGCTGCACACCGAAATCCGCAAGATCCTGGCAACGCCCGAGATGCAGGACAAGCTCAAGGGCTTCGGCATGGAACCCGCCGACCTGACGACGGCAAAGATCGCGGCCTTCCAGAAGGCCGAGGTCGAGAAGTGGGCGCAGGTGATCAAGGCGGCAGGCATCAAGGCGGACTGACTTCGACCGGCATGCCCGCCCGCAAAGGGGCGCCGGGTACGAACGAGGAGCTCCCATACAAGGGAAGCTTCCTACGTCCGGGCCCCGGAGCCCTTTATAGAATGCCCCTCCGATTCGCATTCCAGGCATTCCAGGCCTCCCCCACGTGTCCGACCGCTCTGCCGTACTGCCCCAATACCTGTTTCCCAAGCAGGCCCTGACGAACTTCGCCGGCTGGGTCGCGGGCAAGGAACGCGGCGCCGTCACGACATGGATCATCCGGCGCTTCGTTGCCAAGTACGGCGTCGACATGGGCGAAGCGCTCGAATCCGACATCAATTACTACAAGAGCTTCAACCAGTTCTTCACGCGCGCGCTCAAGCCCGGCGTGCGGCCGCTCGCGCAGGCCGATCTGGTGTGCCCGGTCGACGGCGCGATCAGCCAGTTCGGCGCCATCGAGGGCGACCAGATCTTCCAGGCCAAGGGCCACAACTACACCACCACCGCCTTGGTCGGCGGCGACGCGGTGCTCGCGGCGCGCTTTGCGCACGGCAGCTTCGCAACGCTGTACCTGAGCCCGAAGGACTACCACCGCATCCACATGCCCTGCGACGGGCGCCTTCTGCGCATGATCCATGTGCCCGGCGAACTGTTCTCGGTCAATCCGGTCACGGCGCGCGGCGTGCCCGGCCTGTTCGCGCGCAACGAGCGCGTGGTGTGCGTCTTCGAATCGGCGCATGGGCCCTTCGCGCTGGTGCTGGTCGGGGCCACCATCGTCGGCAGCATGGCCACCGTGTGGCACGGCGTGGTCAATCCGCCGCGCGGCGGCGAGCTGCGCGAATGGCATTACGCCGATCAGCAGATCGTGCTCCGGCAAGGCGAGGAGATGGGCCGTTTCTTGCTCGGCTCCACGGTCGTCATGCTGTTCCCGGCGCCCGCGCTGGCCTTCAACCCCGACTGGTCACCCACGCGTGCGGTCCGGTTGGGCGAAGCCATGGCAAGTTTCGTTAATTTGTGAGGCTTTGTCTCACGGCCCGCATGCAGCATGCACTCGTAGCTATAAAACTAGTAGCATCGTGATCCTTGCGCTATAGTCGCCGGCCACGCCCAGCCCCGAGGAGATGATGTCGATGAGTACCAAGGAAAACGCAGCCGTCAGCCAGCTGCTTGCACTTCTCGAGGCCCGCTACGCACTTCGTGTGCTCTGGGCGCTGCGCGACGGCCATGCCCAGACATTCCGGCTGCTGCAGGACAGCGTCGGCAGCATCACTCCCAACACGCTCAATACCCGCATCAAGGAGTTGCGCGAAGCCGGCCTCGTCAGCCATGGCGGCGATGGCTACAGCCTCACGGTGAGCGGGCAAGACCTTCTCAAGCGGCTTTCCGATCTGCAGGCCTTCGCGGGCAAATGGCAGCTGGGCCAGGTCAAGAAGGCCGCGGCACCCGCAGCGCCCACGCCTTCTTCCGCGGCCGCACCGCCCTCGCCCTCTCCTCCGGCTCCGCCCTCGCCGTCCTCCTCTGTCCCACCTGTTGACACCGGCAATTGAGCAGGTCGGCCAGCCGGTCCCGAGCGGTCGGTAAACTCCGCGCCTTCGGTCTGCTTATCCATTCACCCTCCATCCCATCCCATTTGACGCAAGGAGCGTTCAACATGCCTACCACTCCCTCCGGCCTGCAATACGAAGACACCACCGTGGGCGACGGCGCAGAAGCCAAGGCCGGCCAGCACGTGCACGTGCACTACACCGGCTGGCTCTACAACGACGGCGTGCAAGGCGCCAAGTTCGACTCGAGCCGCGACCGCAACGACCCGTTCGCGTTCTCGCTGGGCGCTGGCCAGGTCATCAAGGGCTGGGACGAAGGCGTTGCCGGCATGAAGATCGGCGGCAAGCGCACGCTGATCATTCCCGCTTCGCTGGGCTACGGCGCACGCGGCGCAGGCGGCGTGATTCCCCCGAACGCCACCCTCAAGTTCGACGTCGAGCTGCTCGACGCGCACTGATCGCGCCCAAGCCAGGACTTGGCGCGGAGGCCCGATTGCGGGCCTTTTTCATGCTCTCGCGGCCCCTTTTGCCGCATTTTTTCGCTTGAAATGCTTCGAGCCAACCCCAAGTGGCTGGCTATCGTTTGTTTTCCGGCCTCGTGCCGGTTCTTTGAAAAATGTCTGACCCGCAACAATCCGCACAGAATTCGCAAATGCTGCAAGGCGAGCCCAGCCCCGAAGAACTGGAAGCCGCACAGGCTGCCAACGAAGCCGAGGCGCAAGATGCGCTGGCCGCGGCTCAGGGCGAACTCGCTGCCCTGCAGGCCAAGAACGCCGAGCTGGCCGACCAGTACCTGCGCGCCCAGGCCGACGTCCAGAACGCACGCCGCCGCGCCGACGATGAAATCACCAAGGCGCGCAAGTTCGCGGTCGAGGCCTTTGCCGAAAGCCTGCTTCCGGTGACCGACAGCCTCGAAGCCGGCCTGGCCATCACGGATGCCACGCCGGAACAGATCCGCGAAGGCGCCGAAGCCACGCTGCGCCAGCTCAGGAGCGCGCTCGAACGCAACAAGGTGATCGAGGTGGCCCCCGCGCCCGGTGCCAAGTTCGATCCGCACCAGCACCAGGCCATCTCGGTGGTGCCCGCTCCCGACCAGGAACCCAACACCGTGGTGAGCGTGCTCCAGAAGGGCTACACCATCAACGAGCGCGTGCTGCGCCCGGCGCTGGTCACGGTCAGCGCGCCGAAGTGATCGGCGCGATCCACACGATTCCCACAGGAAATCCCCGCTTCATACCTTGAATCGCGCCGGGTTATCCACAAGTTCATAACAACATATTTTTCAGGCTTTCAGGAGTAAGAACATGGCAAAGATCATCGGCATCGACCTCGGCACCACCAACTCGTGCGTGTCGATCATGGAAGGCAACACCACGCGCGTGATCGAGAACTCGGAAGGTGCCCGCACCACGCCGTCGATCGTGGCCTACCAGGAAGACGGCGAAGTGCTGGTCGGTGCCTCGGCCAAGCGCCAGGCCGTGACCAATCCCAAGAACACGCTGTACGCGATCAAGCGCCTGATCGGCCGCAAGTTCGAGGAAAAGGAAGTGCAGAAGGACATCGACCTGATGCCCTACACCATCGCCAAGGCCGACAACGGCGACGCATGGGTGGAAGTGCGCGGCAAGAAGATCGCACCGCAACAGGTCAGCGCCGACATCCTGCGCAAGATGAAGAAGACCGCCGAAGACTACCTCGGCGAAACCATCACCGAAGCCGTGATCACGGTGCCGGCCTACTTCAACGACGCCCAGCGCCAGGCCACCAAGGACGCCGGCCGCATTGCCGGCCTGGACGTCAAGCGCATCATCAACGAGCCGACCGCAGCCGCACTGGCCTTCGGCCTCGACAAGCAGGACAAGGGCGACCGCAAGATTGCCGTGTATGACCTCGGCGGCGGTACCTTCGACGTGTCGATCATCGAAATTGCAGACGTCGACGGCGAGAAGCAGTTCGAAGTGCTGTCGACCAACGGCGACACCTTCCTGGGCGGCGAAGACTTCGACCAGCGCATCATCGACTACATCATTGCCGAGTTCAAGAAAGAGCAAGGCGTGGACCTGGGCAAGGACGTGCTCGCCCTGCAGCGCCTGAAGGAAGCTGCCGAAAAGGCCAAGATCGAACTGTCGAACAGCGCGCAGACCGACATCAACCTGCCCTACATCACGGCCGATGCCTCGGGTCCGAAGCACCTGAACATCAAGCTCACGCGCGCCAAGCTCGAAAGCCTGGTCGACGAGCTGATCGAGCGCACCATGGCCCCCTGCCGCCTGGCCATCAAGGACGCCGGCATCAGCGTGTCGGACATCAACGACGTGATCCTGGTCGGCGGCATGACCCGCATGCCCAAGGTGCAGGAAAAGGTGAAGGCCTTCTTCGGCAAGGAGCCGCGCAAGGACGTGAACCCCGACGAGGCCGTGGCCGTCGGCGCCGCCATCCAGGGCCAGGTGCTCTCGGGCGACCGCAAGGACGTGCTGCTGCTCGACGTGACCCCGCTGTCGCTGGGCATCGAGACCATGGGCGGCGTGATGACCAAGATGATCACGAAGAACACCACGATCCCGACCAAGTTCGCGCAGACCTTCTCCACCGCAGAAGACAACCAGCCGGCCGTGACCATCAAGGTGTTCCAGGGCGAGCGCGACATTGCCGCGGGCAACAAGCTGCTCGGCGAGTTCAATCTCGAGGGCATTCCGCCGGCCTCGCGCGGCACGCCGCAGATCGAGGTGAGCTTCGACATCGACGCCAACGGCATCCTGCACGTCGGCGCCAAGGACAAGGGCACCGGCAAGGAAAACAAGATCACCATCAAGGCGAACTCGGGCCTCTCGGAAGACGAGATCCAGAAGATGGTGAAGGACGCCGAGCTCAATGCGGCCGACGACAAGAAGAAGCTCGAGCTCGTGCAGGCCCGCAACCAGGGCGAAGCCATGGTGCACAGCGTGAAGAAGTCGCTCGGCGAACACGGCGCAAGCCTGGACGCCGGCGAGAAGGAAAAGATCGAAGCCGCGATCAAGGACCTGGAAGAAGCCCTGAAGGGCGAAGACAAGGCCTCGATCGAGGAAAAGACCAACACGCTGATGACCGCGAGCCAGAAGCTCGGCGAAAAGATGTACGCCGACGCGCAGGCCGCGGCGGGCGCCGCCGGCGGCCCGGGTGCCGCTGCTGGCCCGGAAGCTGCAAGCGCTCCGGCCGACGACAACGTGGTCGACGCCGAAGTCAAGGAAGTCAAGAAGGGCTGATCCTCAGTCCCTCGAACAAGGCTGGATCACCTGAGCGGGTGGTCCAGCCTTTCTCGCTTCAAGTTACGGCTTCCCGCCTGCCCCGACCGAACCAGCCATGGCCACAAAACGCGAC
Source organism: Variovorax paradoxus (assembly GCF_018614875.1). Taxonomy (GTDB): domain Bacteria; phylum Pseudomonadota; class Gammaproteobacteria; order Burkholderiales; family Burkholderiaceae_C; genus Variovorax; species Variovorax paradoxus_I. Next base: position 819,902 of record NZ_JAGGNW010000011.1, read on the forward strand.
TATTACGAAACCCTCGGCGTTCCCAAGAACGCGAGCGAGGAGGAAATCAAGAAGGCTTATCGCAAGCTTGCGATGAAGCACCACCCGGACCGCAACCACGGCGACACCAGCAAGGACGCCGAGAGCAAGTTCAAGGAGGTCAAGGAAGCCTACGAAATGCTGTCCGACGGCCAGAAGCGCGCGGCCTACGACCAGTACGGCCACGCCGGCGTCGACCCCAACATGCGCGGCGGCCCCGGTGCCGAGGGCTTCGGCGGCTTTGCGGAGGCCTTCGGCGACATCTTCGGCGACGTGTTCGGCGGCGCGCGCGGGCGCACCAGCGGCGGACGCCAGGTGTTCCGCGGCAGCGACCTGAGCTATGCGATGGAAGTCACGCTGGAAGAAGCGGCCGAAGGCAAGGAAGCGCAGATCCGCATCCCGAGCTGGGACGACTGCGGCACCTGCAAGGGCACCGGCGCCAAGCCCGGCACCAAGCCCATCACCTGCACCACCTGCCACGGCGCCGGGGCCGTGCAGATGCGCCAGGGCTTCTTCAGCGTGCAGCAGACCTGCCCCACCTGCCACGGCAGCGGCAAGATCATTCCCGAGCCCTGCACCGTGTGCCATGGCCAGGGCAGGATCAAGAACAACAAGACGCTCGAGGTCAAGATCCCGGCCGGCATCGACGACGGCATGCGCATCCGCAGCACCGGCAACGGCGAACCGGGCACCAATGGCGGGCCGCCTGGTGACCTCTACATCGAGATCCGCCTCAAGAAGCACGAGCTGTTCGAACGCGACGGCGACGACCTGCATTGCGTGGTGCCCGTCAGCATGACCACCGCGGCGCTGGGTGGCGAGATCAGCGTGCCCACGCTCAAGGGCGCCGCGGCCATCGACATTCCCGACGGCACGCAAAGCGGCAAGCAGTTCCGCCTGCGCGGCAAGGGCATTAAGGGCGTGCGCTCGAGCTATCCGGGCGATCTGTACTGCCACGTGCGCGTCGAAACCCCGGTCAAGCTCACCGAGCACCAGCGCAAGCTGCTGAAGGATCTCGACGAATCGCTCAAGAAGGGCGGCGACAAGCACAGCCCGACCGACAAGGGCTGGCTCGACAAGGCCAAGGAATTCTTCAGCTGAAGAAGAAGACCTGCATGAAGCTCGGTGCACTTCGCGGCGCCTTGCTTCGCTCCTCGCCCGGAGCCATCCACAGGCCCGGCGCTGACGATTTCCCTGTCTTTTCAAGCAGTTAGAGGCTCGGCACGACCTCGCTTCGACGCTGCCGTGCGCCACGCACGCGAACGGTGCCTGCCGACCTCGTTCGGTGCCGCGCACCATGACGGCCCCCTCCTCGGAACCGCGCCGACCGAACTCTGGCGCGCTTTCCCACGCCCATATGCGCGACACGCTCATCAAAAGATGGCGCGCAGATTGCTTTTATATATTTTTCGACTGAGCAATAAACCTAAACACGACCCGGCGCGTTATTGTGATGTAACCGCTTTGAGCCGCCGGGGGCTCATTAGGAGGTGCTGTCGCCGGAAAGATGCAATGACTGCATAGGCCGATCGCCATAGGTATTTTCACTGGGCGGAAGGGTGGCGCTGAGTTCGATTGCCGAACCCTGAAATTTAGCTGGAATTGCCAAATGGTGCGGGTTTTTCTCAGGAACTTTACTCGGCAACGTGGTTCTGATTTAACAAAGAATTTTTCGGGTGCACTCTTTGCTTTATGCTGGTTGTGCAGACGGAGATTAAGGGAGTTTCGATGGCTTGCAGCATGGGCGGCACACCTTTAAAAAAGTTGCGACGCATTGCTGCAGGCTCCGGGTCAATAAACCCGCAGACCTGATGGAGGCGTGACCATGGATGTGATCAGCAACTTTGCCGCCCGCTACGAGCGCACCCGCGAGGAGGTCCTGTCGCTGCAGGACTTCCTGGATATCTGCAAGCGCGATCCCACAGCGTATGCGACCGCGTCCGAGCGGATGCTCAAGGCCATCGGCGAACCCGAGCTGGTCGACACACGCAACGATTCCCGCCTGTCGCGGATCTTCGCCAACAAGGTGATCAAGATCTACCCGGCGTTCAAGGAGTTCTACGGCATGGAGGACGCCATCGAGCAGGTGGTGTCGTACTTCCGGCATGCCGCGCAGGGCCTCGAGGAAAGGAAGCAGATCCTCTATCTGCTCGGGCCCGTCGGCGGTGGCAAGAGTTCGATCGCCGAGCGCCTGAAGCAGCTCATGGAGCACGTGCCCTTCTATGCCATCCAGGGTTCGCCCGTCAACGAGACGCCGCTGGGCCTCTTCGATGCCGCCGAGGACGGCGAAATCCTCGAAAGGGAATACGGCATCCCGCGGCGCTACCTGAACCGCATCCTCTCGCCCTGGGCCGTCAAGCGGCTCGAAGAGTACGGCGGCGACATCCGCCAGTTCAAGGTGGTGAAGCGCTACCCCTCGGTGCTGCGGCAGATCGCCGTGGCCAAGACCGAGCCGGGCGACGAGAACAACCAGGACATTTCCTCGCTGGTCGGCAAGATCGACATCCGCAAGCTCGAGACCTACGCCCAGGACGACCCCGACGCCTACGCATATTCGGGTGGCCTCTGCCTGGCCAACCAGGGCCTGCTGGAGTTCGTGGAAATGTTCAAGGCACCCATCAAGGTGCTGCATCCGCTGCTCACGGCCACGCAGGAAAGCAACTTCAAGGGTACCGAGGGCTTCGGCGCCATTCCGTTCGACGGCATCGTGCTGGCGCACAGCAACGAGAGCGAATGGAAGGCCTTCCGCAACAACAAGAACAACGAGGCTTTCCTCGACCGGATCTACATCGTCAAGGTGCCCTACTGCCTGCGCGCCTCGGAAGAAATCAAGATCTACGAGAAGCTGGTGCGCAACTCGTCGCTCGCCAAGGCGCCCTGCGCCCCGGGAACGCTGCGCATGATGGCTCAGCTCTCGGTGCTCACGCGCCTGAAGGAACCCGAGAACTCCAGCATCTACAGCAAGATGCAGGTCTACGACGGCGAGAACCTCAAGGACACCGACCCCAAGGCCAAGTCGATCCAGGAATACCGCGACTACGCCGGTGTCGACGAAGGCATGAGCGGCGTCTCGACCCGCTTCGCCTTCAAGATCATCTCGAAGGTGTTCAACTTCGACAGCTCGGAGGTGGCGGCCAACCCCGTGCACCTGATGTATGTGCTCGAGCAGCAGATCGAGCGCGAGCAGTTTCCGGCGGAAACCGAGCAGAAGTACATCAGCTACATCAAGGAGCTGCTGGCACCGCGCTATGCCGAGTTCATCGGCAAGGAAATCCAGACCGCCTACCTCGAGAGCTACAGCGAGTACGGCCAGAACATCTTCGATCGCTACGTCACCTACGCCGACTACTGGATCCAGGACCAGGAGTTCCGCGACGTGGACACCGGCGAGGTGTTCGACCGCGCATCGCTCAATGCCGAACTCGAGAAGATCGAGCGGCCCGCGGGAATCGGCAATCCGAAGGACTTCCGCAACGAGATCGTCAACTTCGTGCTGCGCGCGCGTGCCGGCAATGCCGGGCGAAACCCCGCCTGGACGAGCTACGAAAAACTGCGCGCCGTCATCGAGAAGAAGATGTTCTCCAACACCGAGGAACTCCTGCCGGTGATCAGCTTCAACACCAAGAGCAGCGCCGACGAGCAGAAGAAGCACGAAGACTTCGTGACCCGCATGGTCGAGAAAGGCTATACGGCCAAGCAGGTTCGCCTGCTCTGCGAGTGGTACCTGCGGGTACGCAAGAGTTCATAGCGACAGTTCACAGCGGCGAGGCAAAAAAGGCTTCGCCCCCTTTTTGCAAGGAGCTTTGACACCATCGTGGCCATCCTGCAGCAGATCATCGACCGCCGGCTCTCGGGCAAGAACAAGTCCATTGGCAATCGGGAACGCTTCCTCAGGCGATACCGCGGACAGATCCAGGAGGCCGTGCGGCGCGCGGTCAGCGGGCGCAACATCCGCGAGCTGGAGCAAGGCGAAGATGTCACCCTGCCGCGCCACGACGTGTCCGAGCCCGTCTTCGGCCATGCGCGCGGCGGCGACCGCGAGTACGTGCACCCGGGCAACCAGGAATACCTGAAGGGCGACCGCATCGCGCGTCCGGAGGGACAGGCCGGCCGCGGTTCGGGAAGCGGCGAGGCCGGAGACAGTGGTGAAGGCGAGGACGACTTCGTGTTCCGCCTCACGCGCGACGAGTTCATGCGCGTGTTCTTCGACGACCTGGCGCTGCCGCACCTCATCCGCACCCAGATCGCCGAAGTGCCCGAGTGGAAGACCCACCGCGCCGGCTTCACCAGCGACGGCTCGCCCAACAACCTGCATGTGGTGCGCTCGATGCGCGGCGCCCTCGCCCGCCGCATCGCGCTGGGCGGTGAACCGCGCAAGGAACTGAAACGCCTCGAAGCGCACCTGCTGCGCCTGAAGGCGCATCCACAGGCGACTCAGACCCTGATCAAGAACGAGATCCGCGAGACCGAAGAGCGGATCGCCGAGATGCGCCGCACCATGCGGCATGTGCCCTACATCGACCCCATCGACCTGCGCTACCGCAACCGTGTCAAAACCCCGGTGCCCAGCGCCAAGGCCGTGATGTTCTGCCTCATGGACGTGTCGGGATCGATGGACGAAGCGCGCAAGGACATGGCCAAGCGCTTCTTCATGCTGCTCTACATGTTCCTCACGCGCCACTACGAAACCATCGACCTGGTTTTCCTGCGCCATCACACGCAGGCGCAGGAAGTCACCGAGGAAGAGTTCTTCCATGCCACCGAAACGGGCGGCACCGTGGTTTCGAGCGCATTGGTGCTGATGGATGAAATCATCAAGGCGCGCTACCCGAGCGGCGAATGGAACGTCTACGGCGCGCAGGCGAGCGACGGCGACAACTGGCACCAGGACAGCGGACGCTGCCGCGAGCTGCTGGTCGATCACATCCTTCCGGTGGTGCGCTACTACGCCTATGTGCAGGTGGCGGAAACCGAGCAGAACCTGTGGCAGGAATACGCGCAGCTCGAAGGCATGGAGCCCAACTTCGCGATGCGCAAGGTGTCGGACGCACGGGACATCTATCCCGTCTTCCGCGACCTCTTCAAGAAGGAGGGAGTGCCCGCATGACCTCCGACCACCCTCCCCTCGAACGCCTGGAGCGCCTGCCCAGCCCTTCGGACTGGACCTTCGAACTCATCGAGACCTATCACACCGAGATTGCGAAAACGGCCAGGGGCTTCGGCCTGGACGTGTATCCCAACCAGCTCGAGGTGATCACCGCCGAGCAGATGATGGATGCCTATGCCAGCGTCGGCATGCCCATGATCTACCGCCACTGGTCGTACGGCAAGCAGTTCATTGCCACGGAGAAGAACTACCGCCGCGGCCACATGGGGCTGGCCTACGAGATCGTCATCAACTCCGACCCCTGCATTGCCTACCTGATGGAAGAAAACACCATGGCCATGCAGGCCCTGGTGATCGCCCATGCCGCTTACGGCCACAACAGCTTCTTCAAGGGCAACTACCTGTTCCGGATGTGGACCGACGCGTCCTCGATCATCGACTACCTCGTGTACGCGCGGCACTACATCGCCGAATGCGAGGATCGCCACGGGCTCGACGCGGTGGAAGAGCTGCTCGACTCCTGCCACGCGCTGATGAACTACGGCGTCGACCGCTATCGCCGTCCGCAGAGGCGATCGCTGGCGCAGGAAGGCACACAGCGCGTCGAGCGCGAGCGCTATATGCAGCAGCAGGTCAACGACCTCTGGCGCACCCTGCCCCGCAAGACCGAACAGGCGACGGAATCCGACGCCTCGCGCCGCTTTCCTTCGGAACCGCAGGAGAACCTGCTCTACTTCTTCGAGAAGAACGCCCCGCTGCTCGAGCCCTGGCAGCGCGAGGTGGTGCGCATCGTGCGCAAGGTCGCACAGTATTTCTACCCGCAGCGCCAGACCCAGGTCATGAACGAAGGCTGGGCCACGTTCTGGCACTACACCCTGCTGAACACCATGTACGACCGCGGCCAGCTCGCCGACGGCTTCATGATGGAATGGCTCAGTTCGCACACCGGCGTGATCTTCCAGCCGCCCGTTGGGCATCGCGCCTACAGCGGCGTCAACCCCTACGCGCTGGGCTTCTCGATGTTCACCGAGCTGCGGCGCATCTGCCAAAACCCGACCGAGGAAGACCGCCGCTGGTTCCCCGACTTCGCGGGCACCGACTGGGTCAAGACGCTCGACTATGCAATGCGCAACTTCAAGGACGAGAGTTTTGTCGGCCAGTTCCTGAGCCCGAAGACCATGCGCGATTTCAGGTTCTTCGCAATCCGCGACTACCAGAGCGAAACCGAGCTCGAGGTCTCCGCCATCCACGACGACAGCGGCTATCAATCGCTGCGCGAATCGCTGTCACGCCAGTACGACATCAGCAGCCGGGAGCCCGACATCCAGGTGTGGAACGTCAACATGCGCGGCGACCGCGCCCTGACGCTGCGCCACACGCAGCGCAACAACCTGCCGCTGCACGACGATGCCGAAGAGGTTTTGAAGCACGTCGCGCGGCTGTGGGGATTCGACGTGCATCTGGAGAGCGTCGACGCCCAGGGACATATCAGCCGCAGCTGGAAAGCCGCGGCTCCCAAGCAGACTGACTGATGAGCCCCGCGCTCAGGGCACCAGGGCCGCGATGGCCAATGCGTAGCCTTTCACGCCCAGGCCCACGATGATGCCGCGCGCCGCCGGCGAAATGTACGAGTGGTGGCGAAACTCCTCGCGCGCGTGCACGTTCGAGATGTGCAGTTCGATCAGCGGCACGCTCGCGCCCTTGATGGCGTCGTGCAGCGCGATCGAGGTGTGGGTGTAGGCGCCCGGATTCATCACCACGCCGAGCATGGTGCCGGCGGCAACCTCGCGGCCGGCTTCGTGGATCCAATCGATCAGCACGCCCTCGTGGTTCGACTGGCGGCACTCGATCTCCACGCCGTGCGTGGCGCCGGCCTCCTTGCACAGGCGCTCGACATCGGCCAGCGTGTCGCGTCCGTATTGCTCTGGCTCGCGCGTGCCGAGCAGGTTGAGATTGGGGCCGTTGAGGACGAGTATTTTCTTCATGATGGATGGCGTCGGACGAGCCGCCATTATGGGCGAGTGCCTCCGCGAGGACTTGCGACAAGGTAACGCGCACCGTGAGTGCAGATGTCGGGTATCTTTCCTGCCGGGCCGGCCCGAGAGCCGGGCTCGGTATCCTTCTCCCTTTGCCCTGAAACGCCATGAAAACAAAAGCTGCCGTCGCCTGGAAATCCGGAGCCCCGCTCACCATCGAAACCGTGGACCTCGAAGGACCGAAATTCGGCGAGGTGCTGGTCGAGATCAAGGCCACCGGCATCTGCCACACCGACTACTACACGCTCTCGGGCGCCGACCCCGAAGGCATCTTCCCGGCCATCCTCGGCCATGAAGGCGCGGGCATCGTGGTCGACGTGGGCCCCGGTGTCACCACGCTGAAAAAGGGCGACCACGTCATTCCGCTCTACACGCCCGAATGCCGCCAGTGCAAGTTCTGCCTGAGCCGCAAGACCAACCTGTGCCAGCTGATCCGCGGCACGCAGGGCAAGGGCCTGATGCCCGATGCCACCTCGCGCTTCAGCCTCGACGGCAAGCCGATCTTCCACTACATGGGCACGAGCACGTTCAGCAACTACACGGTCGCGCCCGAGATCTCGCTGGCCAAGATCCGCGAGGACGCCCCTTTCGACAAGGTCTGCTACATCGGCTGCGGCGTCACCACCGGCATCGGCGCGGTGATCTTCACGGCCAAGGTGGAAGCCGGCGCCAACGTGGTGGTGTTCGGCCTCGGCGGCATCGGGCTGAACGTGATCCAGGGCGCGAAGATGGTGGGCGCCGACAAGATCATCGGCGTCGACCTGAACCCCGAGCGCGAGACCATGGCGCGCAAGTTCGGCATGACGCACTTCCTCAATCCGAAGGAGCACGAGAACATCGTCGATGCCATCGTGCAGCTGACCGACGGCGGGGCGGACTACAGCTTCGAATGCATCGGCAACACCAAGGTGATGCGCCAGGCGCTCGAATGCACGCACAAGGGCTGGGGCCGCAGCATCATCATCGGCGTGGCGGAAGCGGGTGCCGAGATCAGCACGCGGCCGTTCCAGCTGGTGACCGGCCGCAAGTGGGAAGGCTCGGCCTTCGGCGGCGCGCGCGGGCGCACCGACGTGCCGAAGATCGTCGACTGGTACATGGAAGGCAAGATCAACATCGACGACCTGATCACGCACACCATGCCGCTGGAAGACATCAACAAGGGCTTCGACCTGATGAAGCGCGGCGAATCCATCCGCGGCGTGGTTCTTTACTGACCCCCAGTCTGCGCGCACCTCGTGTCGCTTCGCCCACCCCCTTCCAGGGGGCAACACCAGCGGCCCGGCAAAGCCGGTTCCGCGGTGTTTCTGGAACAACTCTCACGTGCTCTGCGGAGGTGAGTCGATGATGGAAAAAATGCAGCCCTTGCGCAAGATCGAAGCGGGCGTCCTCGATGTCGCCTATCACGAAGCCGGTCCGGCCGATGGCCCGCCCGTGCTGCTGATGCACGGCTTTCCGTACGACATCCACACCTACGCGGAAGTCGCGCCGATGCTTGCCGAGCGGGGTTGCCGCGTGATCGTTCCGTACATGCGCGGCTACGGCGCCACCCGCTTCCTGAGCGCTGCCACGCCGCGCTCGGGCGAGCAGGCGGCGTTCGGCGCCGACCTGCTTGCGCTGCTCGATGCGCTGAAGATCGAACGCGCGGTGCTCGCCGGCTACGACTGGGGCGGCCGCGCCGCCTGCGTGGTCGCGGCCCTCTGGCCCGAGCGCTGCGCGGGCCTGGTCTCGCTCAACAGCTACAACATCCAGAACATCGCCAAGGCGATGGAGCCCGACACGCCCGAAAACGAGCACAGCCTCTGGTACCAGTACTACTTCCACAGCGAGCGCGGCCGCGCCGGCCTCGAGAAAGACCGCAAGGCCCTCACAAAGCTGCTCTGGCGGCTCTGGTCGCCCACCTGGAAGTTCGACGACGCCACTTTCGAGCGCAGCGCCGCCGCCTTCGACCATCCCGATTTCGTCGAGGTGGTGATCCACTCGTACCGGCATCGCTTCGGCCTCGTTCCGGGCGATCCGGCGTACGCGGGCATCGAACGCCGCCTGGCCGCGCAGCCCGTGATCTCCGTGCCCGCCATCACCTTCGACGGCGTCGACGACGGGGTGCGCCCGCCCGCCGACGCCTCGGCCCATGCGCACCGCTTCAGCGGGCCGCGTTCGCACCGCGTGGTGCCCGGCGCCGGCCACAACATGCCGCAGGAGGCGCCCCGCATCTTTGCCGACGCCGTGCTCGAACTCGTGCCCGCACTGCACAACAACACCTCCCGATGACCGACATCCTCAAGACCCTTTCCGAGCACCATGCCTTCGGCGGCGTGCAAAGCTTTCACGAGCACGCCTCGCACGAAATCGGCCTGCCGATGCGCTTCTCGGTCTACCTGCCGCCGCAGGCCGCGCACGAGCGCGTGCCGGCCCTGCTCTACCTCGCGGGGCTGACCTGCAACGAAGAGACCTTCGCGGTGAAGGCCGGCGCGCAACGCATGGCTGCCAGCCTGGGCCTGGCGCTGATCGCGCCCGACACCAGTCCGCGCGGGAGCGCTGCCGAAGGCCTGCCCGGTGCCACCGCGAACTGGGACTTCGGAATCGGCGCGGGCTTCTACCTCGACGCCACCGAAGCCCCCTGGTCCGCCCACTGGCGCATGGAAAGCTGGATCGTGCACGAGCTGCTGCCCTTCGTGGCGAGGCACTTCGCCATCGACGACCAGCGCCTGGGCATCTTCGGCCATTCGATGGGCGGCCACGGCGCGCTCACGCTCGCGATGCGCCACCCCGGGCGCTTCAAGTCACTGTCGGCATTCGCGCCCATCTGCGCGCCCACGCAATGCCCGTGGGGCGAAAAGGCATTCAGCGGCTATCTGGGCCAGCCGGGCGGCGACCGCGCGCAATGGCTTGCGCACGACGCCAGTGCGCTCATGAAATCGCAGATCGCCGCGCCCTACCCCCAGGGCATATTGATCGACCAGGGGCTGTCCGACAAATTCCTTGCCGAGCAGCTGTACCCGGAAGCCTTCGAGGCCGCCTGCTTTGCCGCCGGCCAGCCGCTCACGCTGCGCCGGCACGCGGGCTACGACCACGGCTACTACTTCATCCAGACCTTCATGGCGGACCACATCGCCCACCACGCACAAACGCTGCACGGCTGATCCACCGTGGCGGGGCGGGCGCCGTATCATGGAGCAATGTCCGCAGCACAGATTCCTGCCTTCCATTTGCGGTCCCGCGACGGTGCCGCCGAAGAGAACCTGGTGCTCGCCGGCATCTGGCGCCGGGCCTGGATGGCGGCCAACCGCAGAGCCACCGTCATCGAGCCGATCACGCATTGGCTGCGGCGCGTGCAAACCGAATTCGTGCCGCCGGCCGATGTGGTGCTGGCCGAACGCGATGGCCAGGTGCTCGCTTTCATGGTGCTGCTGGCGCGGCGCGAATACGTGGCGCAGCTGTTCGTCGAACCCCATCTGCGCAACCAGGGCCTCGGGCAGGCGCTGCTCGACGAAGCCAGCGTGCGCATGCCGCTCGGCTGGAAACTCCACGTGGCCACCAGCAACACCGCGGCGCAACGCTTCTACGAGCGCTACGGCCTCGTGCGCGGCGCGGTCGACCGGCACCCGGCCAGCGGACGCGAACGGGTGGCCTACCATTGGTATCCCCGCAGCCCGCCACGACGTACGGGCTGAGCGCTCTTCCCCCTCGTTTTCTCATGCGCATCGATCACATCGCCCTCTGGACCACCGACCTCGAACGCTGCAAGCGCTTCTACATCGACTACTTCGGCGCCACGGCCGGCGCGGGCTATGTCAATCCAGCGAAGGGATTCGCCTCCTGCTTCCTGAGCCTGGGTGACGGCGCCCGCATCGAGGCCATGACCACCCGCACGCTCTCGCCGGTACCCTCCGAGCCCGGCGCCCAGCGCATGGGATGGACGCACCTCGCCATCAGCGTGGGCTCCGAGGCAGCGGTCGACGCCCTCACTCAGCGCCTGAAGGCCGACGGCTATCCGCTGCTCGACGGGCCGCGCCGCACGGGTGACGGCTATTACGAGAGCGTGGTGCTCGACCCGGACGGCAATCGCATCGAGATCACGGCATGAAGGCGGCGCCTCGCGCGAAGGGTGTTTCATGAGCGCATTCGTACAAAGCCTGCACGAAATCTTCGAGCGCCTCGGCCGCATCGAAACGCGCCGCATGTTCGGCGGCCACGGCGTGTGGCACGAGGGCCGCATGATCGCGCTCGTTGCCAAGGACACGCTCTACCTCAAAGCCGACGCCGGCAGCGCCGAGCATTTCGACAGGCAGAACCTGCCGCCCTTCACCTATGTGCGCGAAGGCAAGGCGATGCCGATGTCGTACCGGCTGGCCCCGGCCGATCTTTTCGAAGACCGCGAGGAAGCCGCGCTCTGGGGCCGCCGCGCCTACGAAGCGGCCTTGCGCTCGGGCCAGCCGCCGAAGAAGAAAACCGCCAAGAAAGCCCCAGTGAAGAAAAAGAAAGAAGCCACCCCTTGAGCGACAACACACTCGCGCTGCCGCCCCTTCCCGAGCGCGCGCAGATCGCGCTGCTCGAACCGTTCGAGGGCCTTGGCCTGAAAGATATCGTGGTCGTTTCCACGTTGCCCGAGGCCGAACGCGCCGCAGCCGCGCTGCTGGCCGCCGGCGTGGCCGGCTTCGACACCGAATCCAAGCCCACCTTCGCAAAGAACGAGGTCTCGGGTGGCCCGCACGTGGTGCAGTTCGCAACGCGCGAAACGGCCTGGCTGTTTCAGCTGCATCGCACCGAATGCAATCCGGTGGCCGCAGCGCTGATCGCCTCGACCGAGCTCAGGAAGGTCGGCTTCGGCCTTTCGACCGACCTCACGCTGATACGCAACCGCCTCAACATCGAGCCGAAGGCGGTGTTCGACATCGACAGCGAGTTCCGCCGCCGCGGCTACCGCAAATCGGTGGGCGTGAAGGCGGCCGTGGCGCTGGTGTTCAACCGGCGCTTCGTGAAGTCGCGCAAGGCGACCACCTCGAACTGGGCCAACCGGCAGCTGACCGAAGCGCAGATCCGCTATGCGGCCAACGACGCCTATGCGTCCATCCGCGTGTTCGACGCGCTCTTCGGCGGCTGAACCGCCGCCCCTCCATCCCGCCCGGCCATGGCCGTCTCCGATGGCAGGCCCGCGGCACCCCCGGCACAATGCCTCTCACATTTGCCGCACACGAAAGAAGGGCCATGAGCAACAACAAAAGCGATTTCGGATTGATCGGCCTGGCCGTGATGGGTCAGAACCTGGTGCTGAACGTGGAGAGCCGCGGCTTCCAGGTCAGCGTGTACAACCGCACCGAGGCCACCACCGAGGCCTTCGTGGCCGCCAACCCCGGCAAGCAGCTGGTCGGCGCGAAGACGCTCGAGGAGTTCGTGCAGAGCCTCGCCAGGCCGCGCAAGATCCAGATCATGGTGAAGGCCGGCGCACCGGTCGACCAGGTGATCGAACAGCTCATTCCGCTGCTCGACAAGGACGACATCGTCATCGACGGCGGCAACAGCCTCTACACCGACACCGAGCGCCGCGACGCCTACCTCCAGGCCAAGGGCCTGCGCTTCATCGGCGCGGGCGTGTCGGGCGGCGAGGAAGGCGCGCGCAAGGGTCCGTCGATCATGCCGGGCGGACCGCTTTCCACCTGGGAGGTGATGAAGCCGATCTTCGAGAGCATCGCGGCCAAGGTGGACGGCGAGCCCTGCGTCATTCACATCGGCCCCGGCGGCGCCGGCCACTACGTGAAGATGGTGCACAACGGCATCGAGTACGGCGACATGCAGCTGATCTGCGAGGCCTACAGCCTGTTCAAGGCCGCCGGCTTCAGCACCGACGAGATGGCCGCGGTGTTCAACGAATGGAACGAAGGCGAGCTGCAGAGCTACCTGATCCAGATCACCGCCAAGGCGCTCGAGCAGAAGGACCCGGAGACGGGCCAGCCGATCGTCGACCTCATTCTCGACAAGGCCGGCCAGAAGGGCACGGGCCAGTGGACACTCGTCAACGCGGCCGAGAACGCGGTGGTCATCAGCACCATCAACGCCGCGGTCGAGGCGCGCGTGCTGTCGTCGCAGAAGAAAGCGCGCGTGGCGGCCAGCAAGGTGCTGCAGGGGCCGAAGATCGAACTGTCGCTCGACAGGAAGGCACTGGTGGCCAAGGTGCACGACGCACTCTATGCGTCGAAGGTCATCAGCTACACGCAGGGCTTCGACCTCGTGCAGACCATGGGCGAGAAGAAGGAATGGAAGCTCGACCTCGGCCGCATCGCGGCCATCTGGCGCGGCGGCTGCATCATCCGCGCGCGCTTCCTGAACCGCATCACCGACGCCTACCGCACCGACCCGGCGCTCGGCAACCTGATGCTCGATCCCTTCTTCAAGGACCTGCTCAACCGCACGCAGCAGAACTGGCGCGAAGTGGTGGCGCTGGCGGTGAGCAACGGCATTCCGGTACCGGCATTCAGCGCGTCGCTGGCCTACTACGACAGCTACCGCACCGAGCGGCTGCCGGCGAACCTGCTGCAGGCGCAGCGCGACTTCTTCGGAGCCCACACCTACGAGCGCGTGGACAAGCCCGCCGGCGAGTTCTTCCACACCAACTGGCCGGAGGTCATCGGCTAAGCCCGAAACAAATCAGGCAGCTGGCAACCAGGCTTTCACCTGGCCGACCAGCACCCCCAGCGGCTCGGTCGCATCGACTGCCAGCACCCCCGCCTCCCCGACCGGCGACTCGAGCGTTGCGAACTGGTTGGCGACCAGGCTCGCCGGAAACATGTGCTCGCCCGCACCGGCCCGCGCAGCCACGCGGCGTTCGGCCTCGGCGCGCTCGATCTCCATGAACACGAAGCGCAGTCCGGGCACGGCCGCGCGCAACTGGTCCCGGTAGCTACGCTTGAGCGCCGAGCAGGTCAGCACCGCCCCCTGCGGGGCATCGGCCAGCGTGCGCCCGAGCGTCGCGAGCCAGCCGGCGCGGTCCGCATCGGTCAGCGCGATGCCCCGGCTCATCTTCTCGACATTGGCAGGCGGGTGGTAGTCGTCGCCCTCGATCAGCGGCAGCCCGAAACCGACCGCCAGCGCGGCTCCGACACTCGATTTGCCGCAGCCCGAAACACCCATCACGACCAGCCATACCCCGTTCATAAATCCCCCTTCTTGGTGCAGCCACGGGGCATTCCCCGTGCATCAGCCGAACTTAAATCTACTTCCTTATGATGCGAAACCTTTTTTACCCGCCGGAAGCAGAGAGTCCCGCCCATGGTTCAGCTCGCATTGCGCCGCCCCTACACCTTCATCGTCATGGCGATGCTGATCGTACTGGCTACGCCTTTCGTGCTGGCGCGCATGGCGACCGACATCTTCCCGGAAATCAACATCCCGGTGGTCAGCGTCATCTGGAACTACACCGGCCTGCCGGCACAGGAGATGGGCCAGCGCATCTCGGGCCAGGTGGAGCGCGGACTGACCACCACGGTGAGCGACATCGAGCATATCGAGTCGCAGTCGCTCGCGGGCGTGTCGATCATCAAGGTGTTCTTCCAGCCCACCGCCAACATCGAGATGGCGATCTCGCAGGTGGTGGCCTCCATGCAGGCGCAGGTGCGGCAGTTGCCGCCGGGCATCACGCCGCCGCTGGTCATCAAGTATTCGGCCTCCAGCGTGCCGGTGGTCCAGCTCGCGCTGTCGAGCCCTACGCGCTCTGAAAACTCCCTCTTCGACGCCACCGTCAACCAGCTGCGCCCGCAGCTCATCACCGTGCCGGGCGCGGCCATTCCGTTTCCGTACGGCGGCAAGAACCGGCTGATCTCGGTCGACCTCGACACCCAGGCGCTGCAGGCGCGCGGCCTCACGCCGGCCGACGTGGTGAACGCGGTCAACACGCAGAACCTGATCCTGCCTTCGGGCACCGCCAAGTTCGGCGCCACCGAATACAGCGTGCGCATGAACGGCTCGCCCGACGCCATTGCGGGCCTGAACGACCTGCCGGTGCGCACGGTGAACGGCGCCACCACCTACCTGCGTGACGTGGCCTATGTGCGCGACGGCTTCTCGCCGCAGACCAACATCGTGCGCCAGGACGGCGTGCGCGGCGTGCTGCTGTCGGTGCTGAAGAACGGCGGCGCCTCCACGCTGGACATCGTCGCGAACATCCGTGCGATGCTGCCCGTTGCGGCGCAGACCATGCCGCAGGACATCAAGATCACGCCGCTGTTCGACCAGTCGGTGTTCGTGAAGGCGGCCGTCAAGGGCGTGGTGTTCGAAGCCATCCTGGCAGCCGCGCTCACGGCCGCGATGGTGCTGCTCTTCCTCGGCAACTGGCGCAGCACGCTGATCATCGGGCTCACGATTCCGCTGTCGATCCTGGCCTCGATCCTGGTGCTGTATTCGCTCGGCGAAACGCTCAACCTCATGACGCTGGGCGGGCTCGCGCTATCGGTGGGCATCCTGGTGGACCAGGCGATCGTGACCATCGAGAACATCGAGCGCCACCTGCACATGGGCACGCCGCTGAAGGAAGCCATCGAGGTCGGCGCGGGCGAGATCGGCAATGCGGCTTTCGTTTCCACGCTGTGCATCTGCATCGTGTTCGTGCCGATGTTCTTTCTCTCGGGCGTGGCGCGCTTCCTGTTCGTGCCGCTGGCCGAGGCGGTGGTGTTCGCCATGCTGGCCTCCTATCTGCTCTCGCGCACGCTGGTGCCCACGCTGGTGATGCTGCTGATGGGCGGCGCGCATGCGCAGCCCGCCGCCAATGCCGCGCCCCGGAAGCCCAGCGCGCTGCAGCGCGTCTACCAGAGCTTCGACCGCCGCTTCGAGCGCGTGCGCCGGGCCTACACGCTGCTGCTGTCGGCCGTGCTGTCGAAGCGCGGCGGCTTCATCGGCCTGTTCCTGGGCTTCTGCCTGCTGTCCTGCCTGCTGTATCCGGCGCTCGGCCGCGACTTCTTCCCGACCGTGGACGCGGGCCAGATCCGCCTGCACGTGCGCGCGCCCACCGGCACCCGCATCGAGGAAACAGCGCGCCTGACCGACCGCGTCGAGGTCGCGATCCGCGAGCTGGTGCCGGCGGACCAGCTCGAGACCATCCTCGACAACCTCGGCATCCCCAACAGCGGCATCAACCTCTCGTACAGCAACGCTGGCACCATCGGCACCTTCGATGCGGAACTGCTGCTGTCGCTGAAAGACGGCCACCGGCCCACCGAGGAATTCGTCTCGCTGCTGCGCGCCGAACTGCCCAGGCGATTTCCGGGCGTCGAGTTCTTCTTCCAGCCCGCGGACATCGTCACGCAGATCCTGAACTTCGGCCTGCCCGCGGCCATCGACGTGCAGTTCAGCGGCGCCGACATGGCCGGCAACGCGGCCCGCGCAGCCGAACTCACCAAGGCGATCAAGCAGATTCCCGGCGCGGTCGACGCGCACGTGCACCAGCGGCTCGACGGCCCCAGCCTCAACCTGCAGATGGACCGCACGCGGCTGCAGCAGTACGGCCTCACCGCGGCCAACGTGGGGCAGAACGTGCTCATTGCGCTCTCGGGCAGCTCACAGACGGCGCCGGCCTTCTGGCTCAATCCGCAGAACGGCGTGGTCTACAGCATCGCGGTGCAAACGCCGCAGTACAACGTCGACTCGCTCGACGCGCTGCTCAATATTCCGGTCGGCACGGGCGGCACGGCCGCGGCCAGCGGCGTCTCGCAGCAGCTGCTGGGCAACCTGGTCGATGCGCAGGCGGCGCGCCAGCCGGCCGTGATGTCGCGCTACAACATCGCGCCGGTGATCGACGTCTACGTGAGCGTGCAGGGCACCGACCTCGCGAGCGTGGCGTCGAAGGTGCAGGTGCTGGTCGACGACATGCGCCCCAAGCTCTCGCGCGGCAGCCAGGTCACCATCCGCGGGCAGGTGCAGACGATGCAGTCGTCGTTCATCGGCCTGGGCGTGGGGCTGGCGATGGCCATCGTGCTGGTGTACCTGCTGATCGTGGTCACCTTCCAATCGTGGCTCGACGCGGCCATCATCATCACCGCCCTGCCCGCCGCGCTGGCCGGCATTGCGTGGATGCTGTTCATTACCGGCACCACGCTGAGCGTGCCCGCGCTCACGGGCGCGATCATGACCATGGGCGTGGCGACCGCCAATTCCATCCTGCTGGTGTCGTTCGCGCGCGAGCGGCTGCAGGCCGGCATCCCGCCGCTTTCGGCTGCGCTCGAAGGCGGCGCCACGCGCATCCGGCCGGTGCTGATGACGGCGCTGGCGATGATCATCGGCATGATCCCGATGGCGCTGGGCATCGGCGAAGGCGCCGAGCAGAACGCGCCGCTGGGCCGCGCGGTGATCGGTGGCCTGATCTTTGCCACGGTGTCGACATTGTTTTTCGTGCCCGCCGTGTTCGCGGGGGTGCACAGTCGGCTTGCGCACCGCAAGGCGGCACGCGAGGAAGCCGCCCACGGCCGCAGCGCCCCAGGAGAACTGATTCCATGACGGAACAACGCCACTCGGCCTTGGCCATCCATCCCATCGCCGCGGAAGACGGCGAAGGCGAACTGCTGCGCCGCCGGCAGATCGTGAAGCGCACGCGCTGGCTCGTGCTGATCGTGCTCCTGCTGCTGGCGCTGGGGGCGGCGCGCACGGTGTTCGTGCGCATCGCCAATGCACGCGCGCTCGAAGCCGGCACCGCGGAGCGCGCGAAGCTGCATGTGCAGACGGCCCTGCCCCGCGCGCCCACCGCCGGCCAGACGCTGGCGCTGCCCGGCACGCTGCAGGGCTTCGTTCAGTCGCCGATCTCGGCACGGGCCAGTGGCTACCTCAAGCGCTGGACAAAGGACATCGGCAGCCGCGTCGAAAAGGGCGAGCTGCTGGCGGAGATCGAAACGCCCGAAATCGATCAGCAGCTGTCGCAGGCCATGGCCGCGCGCGCGCAGGCGGCATCGGGCCTGGAGCTGGCGAAGAGCACGGCCGAGCGCTGGGAAAACCTGCGCAAGAAGGACGTGGTTTCGCAACAGGATCTCGACGAGCGCCGCAGCGCGGTCGCGCAGGCCACGTCGAATGTGGCGGCGGCCGATGCCAACGTGCAGCGGCTCAGGCAGACCGAAGGCTTCAAGCGCGTCGTCGCGCCGTTCGCGGGCGTGATCACGCGCCGCAACGTCGACGTGGGCGACCTGATCGACGCGGGCGCGGGCGGCGGCGCCGGACGCGCGCTCTTCATGCTGGCGCAGACCGATCCGCTGCGCGTGTACATCAACGTGCCGCAGGCGTACGCGCAGCTCGTCAAGGCGGGCCAGCCGGTGCTGGTGACGCAGGCGGAACTGCGCGGCCAGCGCTTCACGGGCGAGGTGGCGCGCACCTCGGGCTCGATCGACGCCACCACGCGGATGATGCAGGTCGAGGTGTCGCTGCCCAACAAGGACGGCGCGCTGCTGCCGGGCGCCTACGTGCAGGTGTCGCTGCCGCTGGCCGCGAGCCAGACGCTCACGGTGCCGGCCAATGCGCTGCTGTTCCGCGCCGAAGGCACGCGCATCGCGGTGGTCGATGCACAGGGCCGCATCGGTCTGCGCGCGGTCACGCTGGGCCGCAACTACGGCGAAAGCGTCGAGGTGATCGATGGCATCGGCGGCAACGACCGCATGGTGCTCAATCCTTCCGATTCGCTGGCCGAGGGCGACGTGGTGACGGTGGCGCCCGATGCCCCAACACCGGCCGCGAAGGCCCCGGCTCGCAAGGAGCCGGCGTGAGACTGCGCCTGCTGGCCACTGCCGCCGCCGCTCTGCTGCTGGCAGGCTGCGCGGCCGGCCCCGACAACAAGACGCCCGAGACGCCGCTGCCCGTGAGTTGGAAGCTCGAGGAACCCTGGCGCCAGGGCGCACCGAACGACAGCGCCGACAAGGGCCCGTGGTGGAAGCGCTTCAACGACGCACAGCTCGACGCGCTGCAGGACAAGGCACTGGCCGGCAGCCCGACATTGGTCGTCGCCAACGCGCGGCTGGCCCAGGCGCGCGCCACGCTCGCGGCCAACTCGGCCAGCCAGTTTCCGCAGCTCGGGCTCGGCACCCGCGCCTCGCGCCTGAAGATTTCCGCCAACCGGCCGCTCACCAACTATGCGACCGCCAATTCATCGACGGTGCAGAACGACTTCATGCTGTCGCTCAACGCCAGCTACGAGCTCGACCTGGCGGGCCGCGTGCAGCGCACGGTCGAAGGCGCCGCGGCCTCCGCCGAGCAGTCGGCCGCCGACCTGGCGAACACGCGGCTGGTGCTCGCCGCCGACGTGGCGAACAACTACTTCAACCTGCGCTCGACCGACATCGAGCTCGACGTGCTCTCGCGCTCCATCGCCCTGCAGCGGCGCGCGCTCGAGCTGGTCACTGCGCGCCACGACCTGGGCGCCGTGTCGGGCCTCGACGTGGCGCAGCAGCAGGCGCTGCTCGACACCACGCTGACGCAGGTCGACGTGCTGAAGAAGCAGCGCGCGCAGTACGAGCATGCGCTGGCCACACTCACGGGCACGCCGGCGCCGAGCTTCGAGCTGCCGGCGGACCTGCGCGAGATCCGGCCACCCGCGGTGCCGCTGGGCGTGCCTTCGGAAATGCTTCAGCGACGGCCCGACGTCGCCTCGGCCGAGCGCGCAATGGCCGCGGCCAATGCGCAGATCGGCGTGGCTACCGCGGCCTTCTACCCCAGCTTCATCATCTCGCCGACCGTGGGCGTGGACAGCCGCATGATCGAGACGCTGTTCAATGGCCCGAGCCTGTTGTGGTCGGTGGGCGTGTCGGCCACGCAGGTGCTGTTCGACGGCGGCCGCGTGCGCGCGAACGTCGATTTTGCCAAGGCCGGCTACGACGCCACGGTGGGCAACTACCGCCGCACGGTGCTGACCGCGATGCAGGAAGTGGAAGACGGCATCACCGGCCTCGCCGCGCTCGACCGCGCCACCACGCAGGCACAGGCCGCCGTCGCGGCCGCGCGCCGCGTGCTCGACATGGCCACCAGCCGCTACGAAGGCGGCGCCTCGACCTACCTCGACGTGATCACCGCGCAGCAGTCGCTGCTCACGGTGGAGCGCCAGGCCGCGCAATTGCAGGGGCAGCGCCTGCTGACCTCGGTGTTCCTGGTGAAGGCGCTCGGCGGCGACTGGTGCGGAGCGGACACTTCCGGCGCGGCCGGCCCTAGAACAGGCTGCCCTGCCCCGCTGCGCCAGGTGGCCGGAACGCGCTGAGGTCCAGCGCAATGCGCTCGCGGTTGAAGCCGATGCGGTTCGCCGCCTTCTCGAAGCGCTGGCGGATCAGGTCGGCCCAGAGGCCGCTGCCCTTCATGCGCGTGGCGAAGTCGGCGTCGTAATCCTTGCCGCCGCGCATCTCGTGGATGCGCGCCATGATGCGGTCGGCGCGCTGCGGGTAGTGCAGCTCGAGCCACTCCTTGAAGAGCGGCGCCACCTCCCACGGCAGCCGGATCACCGTGTAGAAGGCGCTGCGCGCACCGGCATCCCAGGCGGCTTCGAGCACCTGCTCCATGTCTTCGTTGACGAAAGGAATCTGCGGCGCCACGCTCACGCCCACCGGCACGCCCGCCTCGGCCAGCGTGCGGATGGTGCGCAGGCGCCGATGCGGCGCGGCGGCGCGCGGCTCGAGCTTGCGGGCCAGTTCGCCGTCGAGCGTGGTCACGGTGATGTACACCGCCGCCAGGTGCTCGGCAGCCATGGGCGCGATGAGGTCGAGGTCGCGCTCCACCGCGCTCGATTTGGTGACCAGTGCAAACGGATGCCGCGTTTCCTTCAGCAGCTCGATCACCGACCGGGTGAGCCGCAGTTCGCGTTCGATGGGCTGGTAGCAGTCGGTGGCGGTGCCGATGGCGACGTGGCTGGGCCGGTAGCCCTTGCGGCCGAGTTCGGCGCGCAGCACCTCGACGATGTTGCGCTTGGCGATGAGCTTGGTTTCGAAGTCGAGCCCCGGCGAGAGATTGAGGTAGCTGTGCGTGGGCCGGGCAAAGCAGTAGATGCAGCCATGCTCGCAGCCGCGGTAGGGATTGAGCGAACGGTCGAACGAAACATCGGGCGAGTCGTTTTCGTTGAGCACCGACTTCACGTCCTCGAAACGCACCTCGGTAGCGAGCGGCATCAGCTCTTCGGCCTCGGCCGCGCCTTCTTCCAGCGTGCCCCAGCCATCGTCGAAGGCATTGCGCTCGTCACGCGAAAAGCGGTGCGCCAGGCGCGTGGCCGCGCCGCGTCCCTTGATGGCGTGGATGGGAATGTGAGCAGTCGGCATGGCAAATCCTTTCGCTGAAATACTGGTTATTCATACAGTATTCCAATCGCATCCATCCGGCAAACGATTTTTAATTTCTCTCTTGACAGAAATTTCTAAAATCCTAGACTTCAAGCCATGGAACTCACCGATATCCAACGCAAGTTCGTTCTCCATTGGGGTGAAATGGGCTCCATGTGGGGCGTCAACCGCACGGTCTCGCAGATCCACGCGCTGCTGTTCGCGCACGGCAAGCCCATGCATGCGGAAGAGCTCTCCGAGACGCTGGGCGTGGCCCGCTCCAACGTGAGCAACAGCCTGAAGGAACTGCAGGCGTGGAACCTGGTGCGCGTCACGCACATCCTGGGCGACCGGCGCGACTATTTCGAAACCAGTGTCGACGTCTGGGAACTGTTCCGCACCGTGGTGCGCGAGCGCAAGGAGCGCGAGTTCGACCCCACCATCCGCGTGCTGCGCGAGATCGTCTCCAGCCCCGACTTCCAGAAGGAGCCCGCCGATGCGCAAGACCGCATCCGCTCCACCATGGACCTGATGAGCAAACTCGCCACCTGGGCCGACGAGATGCTGCGGCTCTCGCCCGGCACGCTCGACAAGGTGCTGACGCTCGGCGCCAGCGTGCAGAAGTTCGTTCGCGGGGATGCGGCGCAGGCGGCAACTCCTGCTGCGGCCCCGAAGAAGGACGACGACCCCGACGCCCACCATGCCAGCCTGCCGATGATCTGAGCTTTCATTTTTTTGCCTCACGATTTCTGTTTTGACAGAAACAACAAAAACGAACCGATGCCCTTCGTCGCCACCTACCCCTTGACCGTCTACTTCGATGCCACCTGCATCCTCTGCTCAGCGGAAATGAACGCGATGAAGGCACGCGATGCCGCAGCCCGCCTGAACCTTGTCGACTGCTCGCCCGCCGGGTTCGATGCTGGCCCGGCTCCGCGCGAGGCGCTGATGACGTCCATCCACGCCGTCGACGCAGCGGGGCAAGTGTTCGTCGGCGTTCCCGCCATCCGGGCCTGCCGCGACGCCGTCGGGCTGCCGACCGGCAGCTTCCTGCTCGACCTGCCGCTGGTCGCGCCGCTGGCCGACCGCGCCTATGCAGTGCTTGCGCGCAACCGCTACCGGCTGCCGCGCTGGCTGGTGGCCCTGCTTGCCGGAAAGGCGGCGCGGTCGTCCCGCACCTGCGCCGGCGGCAATTGTCGGATCTGAAAAAAGGAAACTCTCATGCCCAGCGTCTTCCAGCCCGATTTCCGTGCCTCGCGCCGCCGGCGCGCCCCAAATACCCGTGGCGCCCGAGGCCGCGCTGCCTGCCGCCGGCATCGCCACCATCACCAAGGCCGACACCCAGGACTACTTCACCGAGGTGGCCGACGACTACCGCGCATGGAGCCCGAGCTACAACATGCACTTCGGCTTCTGGCGTCTCGGGCTGAACCCGCTGCGGCGCGAAGGCATGCTGGTGGAAATGAACCGCGCGGTCGGCCGTGCGCTGAGGCTCGAAGAACCCCGGCCGACGCAGGAAAACGCGCAGCGCCGCTGCGTGATCGATCTCGGCTGCGGCGCCGGCGCCACCGCGCGCACGCTGGTGGGCGACGATCCGTCGCTGTATGCCGTCACGGTCACCAACGTGGCCGTGCAGAACAGCATCGCCGCGCGGCTCGACGCGGGTGCCGGCGTGGCCGACCGCATGGCGCATGTCGAAGCCGACTACACGCGCACCGGCCTGCCCACCGCACAGGCCGACGGCGCCTGGGCCGTGGAAAGCGCCTGCTATGCGAGCGGCACAGCCAAGGCCGATTTCGTGCGCGAGGCGGCCCGCCTGCTGAAGCCCGGCGCACGGCTCGCGGTGGTCGACGGCTTCCTGCTGCGGCGCGAACCGGGCCGCGCCGCCGGCTGGCTGCACCGCCTGTGGGCCGACAGCTGGGCCGTGCCCACGCTGGCGGTGCAGGGCGATTTCGTTGCCGCGCTGCGCGACAACGGATTCGACGAGATCGAGGTGCAATCGCTGCGCTGGCGCGTGGCACCCAGTGCGCTGCACATTCCGATGCTTGCCACGCGCTTCGCGCTGGCCGAACTCTGGAAGGCGCGCGGCAGGCTCAGCCCCTGGCGCCGCAAGCACATCGTGGCCAGCTACTGCGCGCTGGTGCTGGGCCTTTTCTGGCGCGACTTCGACTACTGCATGGTGACGGCAAGACGCCGCGCCGCCTGAAGAAACACCACACGCCCAGGAGGAGAGGTTTCCATGCGCACCGATTCCGAAGAAAGCAGGCTCGCCGACCTGGCGCCCATCGGGCAGACCGCAAACGACGAGGTGCAGGCCAAGCCCGTGCGCGGCATGCCCTTCGGCTGGTTCTGGCCGATGGCGGCCGGCGCGGCGATCGCGCTCGTGCTGCGCATCGTCTTCAGCAGCGGCCCGGGCGAGCCCTTTTCGGCGATGCTGGGTTCGTTCGTCTATCTCGCGCCCGCGGTGTGCGGCGCGGTCACGGTGTACCTGGCCGAGCGCATCGAGCGGCGCAGCTGGGGCTACTACATCTGGGCGCCGTGGGTTGCCACCTTGCTGTTCGTCGGCGGCACGCTGCTGGTGTTCATCGAGGGCCTGATCTGCGCCGCCGTCATCGCGCCGCTGTTCGCGGTCCTGGGCAGTCTCGGCGGCCTCGCGATGGGCATCGTGTGCCGCATCACCAACTGGCCGAAGCCCGCGCTCTACAGCTTTGCGGTGCTGCCGCTCGTGCTCGGCGCCATCGAGCCGCAGATGCCGAACCCGGACCAGTTCTCGAACACTTCGCGCACGCTCTTCATCGCCGCGCCGGCCGTGCGCGTGTGGCAAGAACTCAACGATGCGCGCGACATCCGCCCCGGCGAAGTCGGCGATGCCTGGGCCTACCGCATCGGCGTGCCGATGCCGGTGGCGGGCGTGACCGAAGACACCCCCGAAGGCCGCGTGCGCAAGGTGCAATGGCAGAAGGACGTGCACTTCGACGAAATCATCACAGAGTGGCAGCCGCTGCAGCGCGTGAAGTGGCGCTACCGCTTCTCGCCCGACTCCTTTCCCGCTGGCGCGCTGGACGACCACGTGGTCATCGGCGGCCACTATTTCGACCTGCGCGACTCGGCTTACACGCTCACGCCGCGCGAAGGCGGCACGGAGCTTCGCATCGACGTTTCCTGGCGCGTGAGCACGCGCTTCAACTGGTATGCCGACCGCGTGGCGCAGCTTCTGCTGGGCGACTTCTCCGAACACATCCTGCGCTTCTACAAGGCACGCAGCGAGACCGCCGCGGCGGCCGCGTCACGAAGCTGAAGATTCGGTCCCGCTACAGCGGGCGTTCATGGTTCGGTCCACAATGACCGGACCATGCCGCGCCGCCCCGAGAACCTCTACTCGCAATACCACGCCCACGTCTACTTCGACCCCGCCACGGTAGCGCAGGCAAGGCAGCTGTGTGAGCAGGCGGGCCGCGAACTGATGGTGGTGGTCGGCCGGGTGCATGAACGGCTGGTGGGGCCCCATCCGCACTGGAGCTGCCAGCTGGCGTTCGACGCGGCCGAGTTCGACCAGGTGATCGAATGGCTCGAGGCCCATCGCAACGGCCTCGACATCTTCGTGCATGGCGTCACGGGCGACGACTTTGCCGACCACACGGCGCATGCCATGTGGCTCGGCGAGGAAAGCGCGCTCGACCTGCGGATGTTCCGGCACTAGCCGGCACGCCTAGAACTCGGCGTCGAGCTCGTCGATTTCCTCGGGCTCTTCCTTCGCGGCGGCCACCCACTCCTGCATGGCGGGCAGGTCCATCACGCGCTTGCAGTACGCGGCGCAGACGCTGTCGAGCGGCACGTCGTAGCTCAGGAAGCGCGTGACCACCGGCGCGTACATCGCGTCGGCCATGCCCGGCTGCTTGCCGAACAGGAACGGGCCTCCGTAGGTCTTCAGGCATTCGTGCCAGATGGCGACGATGCGGTCGATGTCGGCCTGCGCGCGCGACCAGATCTTGAAGCCGCGAAAGCGGGCCTTGATGTTCATCGGCAATGCGCCGCGCATGGAGGCGAAGCCTGAATGCATCTCGCCGCAGACGGCGCGGCAATGCGCGCGGCCCTGGATGTCGGCCGGCAGCAGTCCGCCCTTGGGCTTGATCTCGTTCAGGTATTCGCCGATGGCCAGCGTGTCCCACACCTTGACGCCGCCGTGCTGCAGCGAGGGCACCAGCATCGACGACGAGAGCAGCAACATCTCGGCCTTCATGGCCGGGTCGTCGGGCGGAATGATCTTCTCGCTGAAGTCGAGCCCGGCCAGCCTGCACATCAGCCAGCCCCGCAACGCCCATGCGCCATAGTTCTTGCTGCTGATCGTGAGAACGGGTTTGGCCATCGTGGATCTCCTTGACGGGCTGCCTGCTGCCGGTTGGCTCCCACGGGCGTGCAAGGCCTGTGCCACCGCTTGGCCCGCAACTTGCCTGTACTACTTTCATGTTGTACCGGGCCTACCAGAACCAAGCCGACCTGCTCTCGCCCTCCCGGCTCGCAGCCCAGTATCTCGGCCGGGCCTTCTGGAAGGACGGCACCGACCGCACCATGCTGCGGCGCATGGCGGCGCAGTTCGAAGTGTTTTCGCGCATGCGGCTGACCCATTCGCGCCCCGACTACGGCATTGCCAGCGTGCCGGTCGATGGCGTGGAAACCGCGGTGCATGAAGAGACAGCGCTGGTCTCGCCCTTCGGCACCCTGCTGCACTTCCGCAAGCACACGCAGGCGGTGCACCCGCCCGTGCTGCTGGTCGCACCACTGTCGGGCCATTTCGCGACGCTGCTGCGCGAAACTGTGCGCACCCTGCTGCGCGACCACGATGTGTACCTGACCGACTGGCACAACGCGCGCGACGTGCCGCTGTGGCAGGGCCGATTCGGCCTCGACGACTACACGCTGCAGCTCATGCGCTTCCTGGAAGCCGTGGGCCCGGGCGTGCACATGGTCGCGGTCTGCCAGCCCTGTGTGGCCGCGCTGGCCGCCACGGCGCTGATGGCCGAGGACGACAACCCGGCCACGCCGCGCAGCCTCACGCTGATGGCCGGCCCGGTCGATTGCCGCATCAACCCGACCGGCGTGAATGCGCTCGCGACCAGCAAGCCGATCGAATGGTTTCGCCGCAACCTCATCAGCCACGTGCCCTGGCCGCATGCCGGCATGATGCGGCGCGTGTACCCCGGCTTCCTGCAGCTCTCGGCCTTCATGAGCATGAACCCCGAGCGCCACAAGAAGCAGTTCCAGGACATGGTCCACCATCTGGTCGAGGGCGACATCGAGAAGGCCCGCACCATCGGCAGCTTCTACGATGAATACCTGGCGGTGAACGACCTGCCGGCCGAGTTCTACCTGGAAACCGTGGAGCGCGTGTTCCAGACCTACGACCTGCCGCGCGGCGTGCTCACGGTGGGCGACCGCACGGTGAACCCGGCCGCCATCCGCCGCACCGCGCTGCTCACGGTGGAAGGCGAGCGCGACGACATCTGCTCGGTCGGCCAGACGGTGGCGGCGCAAGACCTCTGCACCGGCATCCGGCCCTACCTCAAGGCCCATCACCTGCAGGCCGGCGTGGGCCACTATGGCGTTTTCAGCGGCAGCAAGTGGAACGCGCAGATCTACCCGCGCGTGCGCGAAACCATCCACGCCGCGGCCGAGCTGCACTGAGCATGCGATCGAATGCCCGGCTTCAGCGCCGGCTGCGCTTTCCCTTCGCCGCCACGCGCCGCACCGCGGCCTCGCCGGCCTGCGGAAGCCGCTCTCGAAGGAACGCAATCAGCTCCTGCGCCGCCACGTTGCGCATCGGCCCCGGCAGGTAGGCCAGCACCACGCGGCGCTCGACGCGCGGCTTCAGCAACGGCAGCACCACCAGTTCGGGGTCGCGCAACAGCGAGGTGTAGAGCTGGGGCATCAATCCCAGCGCCTGGCCGCTGCGCACCAGCGCATAGAGCGTTTCGGAATAGCTCACGCGCAAGGGCTCGGGCCCCTGCTCGAATTGCGCGCGTGCCGGGTTGCCGAGTGCCGGCATGCTGCCGCTCTCGAACAGCACCAGCCGCTCCTTGCCGATGGCCTCCCAGCTCGCATCCGCGGTCGCAGCCAGCGCATGGCCGCGGCGCACCACCAGCACCAGCGGATCACGGAACAGGTCGACGCAGGCCAGCCCGCCCGGCGGCTCGGTGATGGCGGCCACCGCCATGTCGAGCCGGCCGCTGCGCAGCTCGGCCAGCAGGTCGGTCGAGGGCGCATCGCGCCAGGCGATCTCGACCTCCCGCTGCCCGCTTTGGAGAAACTCGCTGGCCGCGGCCGTCACGCGCGCGCTGGCCGACGGGATCACGCCCACGCGCACGAAGGCCCGCCCGCGCTGCACGGTGCTTTCGATGTCGCGCAGCGCCACCTCGAAGGTGTTGACCAGGAAATCGGTGCGCGCCAGCACCTCGGCGCCCACCGGCGTGAGTTCGAGGCGATGGGTGGAACGGGTCAGCAGTTCGGCGCCGAGCAGCTTCTCCATCTGCTTGATGGCGTTGCTCAGCGCCGGCTGGGTAATGGCCAGCCGGCGCGCCGCGCGGCCGAACTGCCCTTCTTTCACCAGCACCGAGAAGAACTGAAGCTGGCGCAGGGTGAGCGCCCGAAGCGGCAGGGAGGCCATGGCGGTCCGGTTATCGATTCAATGAATCAAATTATAGAAATTCAAAATTTTGTTTATGGGGCAGCCCTCCCTAGACTGGCCGGCATGACCAGCCCCGCCTCGCCGTCCTTCACGCTGGAATCCATGCTGCATGCGATTCCCAAGGTGGAGCTGCACTGCCACCTGTTCGGCACGGTGCGCCACGAAACTTTCAAGCAACTCAACCATCGCGCCGGCTCGCCGCTCGCGGCCGAGGAGATCGAAGGCTTCTATACGCGCGGAGAAAAACCGGTCGGCGTGCTGCGCGTGCTGCGCGCGCTCGACGCGCAGCTGGTGCGCAGCCCCGGCGATCTCTATCAGCTGACACGCGAATACCTCGAGGACGCGGCGGCCCACAACGTGCGCTACGCCGAGTTCTTCTGGAACCCGACCGGCACGGTGCACGGTTCCGGCATTGCCTACCCGATGGCGCAGGGTGCAATCGTCCGCGCGATCCAGGACGCGCAGCAGGAGTTCGGTATCACAGGCCGGCTCATCGCCGCCATCGACCGCGAGGCGAGCCCCGAGGCCGCAGTTGAGATGGTGGAGTGGGTCAAGGCCCACCGCTGCGACGAGGTGATCGGCATCGGCATCGACTACCGCGAGGTCGACCGGCCGCCCGAACTCTTCGCGCAGGCCTATGCCGAGGCGCGGCGCGCGGGGCTCAAGGCCACGGCGCACGCGGGCGAGTTCGGCATGCCGTGGACAAATGTGCGCACCGCGCTCGATGTGCTGCAGGTGGACCGCATCGACCACGGCTACACGGTGGTCGACCAGCCCGACTTCGCGCGCCAGTGCGCCGAACGCGGCGTGATCTTCACCGTGGTGCCAACCAACTCCTACTACCTGCGCACGCTGCCTCCGGAGCGCTGGGCGCTCGACCATCCCATTCGCCGCATGCCCGCCCTGGGCCTGCGCATCCATCCCAATACCGACGACCCGACGCTGCACAAGGTCACGCCCACGCAGGCCTGGCTGATGATGGCGCGCGACTTCGGATTCGGGTTGGACGAGCTGCGCGGCTTCATGCACAACGGACTCGACGGCGCATGGATCGACGATACGCAGCGCCGCGCGTGGCGCACGCAATGGAGCCGCGAGTTCGACACGCTGCGCGCCCGCCTGGCACAAGAGCCGCATTCCGCCCACCCGCAATGAACCACGCCATGAACACATCCCACCGCCTGTCCCGCCGCATTCTTCTTGCCGCCACCCTCTGCTCGGCATTGCCGATTGCGGCAGTCGCGCAGGGCGCATGGCCCGCCACCAAGCCGATCACGCTGATCGTTCCCTACACCGCGGGCGGCAGCGTGGACGTCAACGCCCGCCTCGTCGCCACGCGGCTGGGCGAACGGCTGAAACAGTCGGTGGTGATCGAGAACGTGAGCGGCGCGGGTGGCGCCATCGGCGTGGCCAAGGCCGTCAACGCGGCGCCCGACGGCTACACGCTGGTGGTCGGGCCCGACAGCGCCATCGCCATCGGGCGGCTGGTCAACCCCTCGGCCTTCAAGTTCGATCCGCTCAAGGACCTGGTGCCGGTCGGCATGCTCAACACCGCGCCGATGGTGCTGGTTGCACGGCCCGGGCTCGAGGCGCAGACCTATGCCGACTTCGTGAAACTCGCCAAGGCCAAGCCCGGCGCCTACAACTATGCCACCTCGGGCGTGGGCACGGTGCTGCAGCTGGCCATGGAGCTTCTGAAGCAGCGCAGCGGCATCTTCGTGACCCATGTGCCCTACCGCGGCGGCGCGCAGATTGCCACCGACGTGATCGGCAACCAGGTCGACCTGGCCATGCTGGTCAGCACCAGCGCCATTCCGCACGTGAACGGCAACCGCCTGAAGGCGCTGGGCATCACCGGCAGCCAGCGCCTCGCCGCGCTGCCCAACGTGCCCACCTTCAACGAGATGCCCGGCCTCAAGGGCTACGACATGGTGAGCTGGACCGGCATCTTCGCCCCCGCCAGGACCCCGCCCGCCATCGTGGCCCGCCTCAACCAGGAACTCAACGCCGTGCTCGCCGAAGAACAGGTGCGCAGCAAGCTCAACGAGCAAGGCGCCCTGCCCGGCAGCGGCACGCCCGAGCAGTTCGGCCAGTTCGTCCAGGCCGAATACGCCCGCAATCAAAAGATCGTGCAGTCGGCCAACATCAAGGAATAAGCCGACGTATCGAGCGGCCGGCGCAGCCAGGCCCGTTGGTGAAACACCGCAGAACCGGCTTTGCCGGGCTGCTGGTGTTGCCCCCGGCGAGGGGGTGGGAGAAGCGACACGAAGTGCGCGAAGCCTGGGGGAGTACCTATTGCTCTTCGGGCCAGTCGCG
Source organism: Variovorax paradoxus (assembly GCF_018614875.1). Lineage (GTDB taxonomy): Bacteria > Pseudomonadota > Gammaproteobacteria > Burkholderiales > Burkholderiaceae_C > Variovorax > Variovorax paradoxus_I. The sequence continues at coordinate 850,316 of NZ_JAGGNW010000011.1, forward strand.
AATGTAAGCCTTGAGCATCTTGTTCTCGAAGTTCTGGCTGTCCACCACCGCCTTGGCGACGTCGTAGAAGCTGATCACGCCCATCAGCATGCGCTTGTCCATCACGGGCATGTAGCGCGCGTGGCGCTCCAGCATGATGCGGCGGATTTCGTCGAGGTCGGTTTCGAGCGTGCAGGTCACGGGCGCGTCGTCCATGGCCTTGCGCACCAGCGTGCCGCCCACCTGGCCGCCGTTGTCGACAATGGCCAGGATCACTTCCCTGAAGGTGAGCATCCCGACCAGATCGCCGTGTTCCATGACCACCAGGGAGCCGATGTCCTTTTCCGCCATGGTGTTGACGGCTTCGGCCAGCAGGTCGTCAGGCGTGATGGTGAAGAGCGTGTTGCCCTTGACGCGAAGGATGTCGCTGACTTTCATCGTGTGCTCCTCTCGGGAATCGTTCTCGGCGGCTGCCGAATTGAATATAGCCCACAATCGGCGCCGACTCCCACGCCCATGACACGCTCGCATGATTAGCAGACGTAACGGGGCATTGCGAACGAACCCAGAAAGGCCCCCATGCCCGGCTATTCCGACCCCGGCTTCGACACCCTGGCTCTGCATGCAGGCGCCGCGCCCGACCCCGCCACCGGTGCGCGGGCGGTGCCGATCCACCTCACCACCTCTTTTGTCTTCGAGTCGAGCGACCATGCGGCGGCGCTCTTCAATCTCGAGCGAGCGGGCCACGTCTACTCGCGCATCAGCAATCCGACCAACGCGGTGCTCGAGCAGCGCGTATCGGCATTGGAAGGCGGCATCGGCGCCATTGCCACCGCCAGCGGCCAGGCCGCGCTGCACCTGTCGGTGGCCACGCTCATGGGCGCCGGCTCCCACATCGTGGCCAGCACCGCGCTCTACGGCGGCTCGCAGAACCTGCTGCACTACACGATGCGGCGCTTCGGCATCGAAACCACGTTCGTGAAGCCCGGCGACCTGGACGGCTGGCGCGCCGCGATCCGGCCCGAAACCAAGCTGCTGTTCGGTGAAACGGTGGGCAACCCCGGCCTCGACGTGCTCGACATTCCGGCGGTGAGCGACATTGCCCATGAAGCCGGCGTGCCGCTGCTGGTCGACTCCACGCTCACCTCGCCCTATCTGATCAAGCCTTTCGACTGGGGCGCCGACCTGGTCTACCACTCGGCCACCAAGTTCCTCTCGGGCCATGGCACCGTGATTGGCGGCGTGGTGGTGGACGGCGGCAGCTTCGACTGGGAAAAGTCGGGCAAATTCCCCGAACTCACGCAGGCCTATGACGGCTTTCACAACATGGTCTTCAGCGAGGAAAGCACGGTGGGCGCCTTCCTGCTGCGCGCCCGGCGCGAGGGGCTGCGCGACTTCGGCGCCTCGATGAGCCCGCACACGGCGTGGCTGATATTGCAGGGCATCGAGACGCTGCCGCTGCGCATGGAACGCCACATCGACAACACGCAGAAGGTGGTCGAGTTCCTTGTCGCGCATCCCTTCGTGTCGCGCGTGGGGCATCCGCTGATCGAATCGCATCCGAGCCACGCGTTGGCGCAGAAGCTGTTGCGCCACGGCGCGCGCGGCGCGGGCGCGGTGTTCAGCTTCGACATCAAGGGCAGCCGCGCGCAGGGCAAGGCCTTCATCGAGGCGCTCAAGCTCTTCAGCCACCTGGCCAATGTGGGCGACTGCCGCAGCCTGGTGATCCACCCGGCCAGCACCACGCATTTCCGCATGACCGACGAGGCGCTGGCGGGTGCGGGCATTTCGCAGGGGACGATCCGGCTTTCAATCGGGCTCGAAGATCCGGCGGACCTGATCGACGACTTGAAACGTGCCCTCAAGGCTGCGGAAAAAGCGGGGGCCTAGGATGAGAAATGGCTTTTATTTGCGCCGCGTTGTTGGCCATTCGGGGCGCGATCGCGCCGACGGGGTACCTTGCTCCGCGAATGTCCCCCGGCCTGCGGCCTCCTCCTTAATTTCGCTGCGCAAGGCACCCCATCGACGCGATCGTAGGTCAGAGCGGTCGTTGATCGGCCAACACCACGGCTGCGCCCATCGTGCACAGGGCATCGGGTGCTCCCCGCAGCGAAATCAAGGAGGAGCCGAAGGCGGGGGACATTCGCGGAGGGGAGTACCCGGTGGCCTGTGCACGCGCCCTGAACAGGAGCGCCTCGAACAACAGCGCCAAGACCAAAAGCACCCCAAACGCAAACACTCCGCAACACAACGCATGGCGGAGCAATTGACATGAACTACACCGTCAACAGCCACGCCACCTACTGCTACACCGGCGGCAAGGCTTTCGATGCAAACAAGCCGACCATGGTCTTCATCCACGGCGTGCTCAACGACCACAGCGTGTGGATTTTGCAGAGCCGCTGGTTCGCCAACCACGGCTGGAACGTGCTGGCGCTCGATCTGCCGGGCCACTGCAGGAGCGAGGGCCCGCCGCCCGCCAGCGTGGAAGACGCGGCGCAGTTCGTGCTCGCGCTGCTCGACGCGGCCGGCGTGCAGAAGGCCGCGCTCGTGGGCCACAGCTTCGGTTCGCTGATTGCGCTCGAAGCCGCTTCGCGCGCGCCCGAACGGGTCACCCATCTTGCACTGGTGGGTACGGCTTATCCGATGACCGTGTCGCCCGCGCTGCTCGACGGCGCGCTCAACGACCCGCAGCGCGCCATCGCGATGGTCAACACCTTCTCCCATTCGCTGCTCGCGCCGCCGCCCTCCTCGCTCGGCCCAGGCACCTGGCTCTACGGCAGCTCGCGCGCGCTGATGCGGCGCGTGCTCGCGAGCAACCGCGACGCCAACGTGTTCCACATCGGCTTCAAGGCCTGCAACGACTACGCGAACGGCGAGAAGGCGATCGACGCCGTGCAGTGCCCCGTGCTGTTCCTGCTCGGCGATGCCGACCAGATGACGCCGCCGCGCGCGACCAGGGCGCTGGTGGGCAAGGCCCGCAACGCCAAGGTGGTGACAGTGCACGCCGGCCACGCACTGATGAGCGAGGCACCCGACGCAGTACTGTTCGCGCTGCGCGACTTCGTGACGGCCTGAGCTACTCCGCCACGATTCCCGCGCGGTGCGCGAGCGCACGGTAACGCGAGATCTCGCCCTCCATCTGCGTGCGGAATGCCGCCGCGCCGATAGCCACCGGCTCCATGCCCTGGGCGCGCAGTTGCGCCTGCAGCGCCGGGTTGCCCATGGCCGCGACGACCGCGCGGGCGAGCTTGTCGATCACCGGCGCCGGTGTGCGGGCCGGCGCGGCAAAGCCGTACCACCCGTCGAAGGTGGCATCGGGCAACCCCTGCTCGGCCAGCGTGCGCACCTCGGGCAGCATGCCGGAGCGCGTCACGCCCACGATGCCGAGCGCGCGCAGCTTGCCCGAGCGCACGTGCGGCGCCACGGAAGCCACGGTGTCGATGCCGACCTCGATCTCGCCGCCGATCACCGCCATCGAACTCTGGCTGCTGCCCTTGTAGGGGACGTCCTGGAGCTGGACGCCCGCGGCCAGCGCGAACAATTCGCCGGCCAGGTGAGGGGCCGAGCCCGAGCCGAAGGTGGCGTAGCGGATGCTCTTCGGCCTGGCCTTGGCCGCCGCGACGAGCTCCGGCACCGAGTGCCACGGCGTGCCCTTGCCCACCACCAGCACCAGCGGCGTGCGCGCCACGATGGCGATGGGCGCGAGGTCGCGCAGCATGTCGTACGGCAGCTTCGCGCGCAGGGCCGGGTTCACGCTGAAGCTCGTCGAGCCCGACAGCAGCAGCGTGTAGCCGTCCGGCGCAGCCTTGGCGACAGCGTCGGTGCCGATGATGGTGGAGGCGCCGGGCTTGTTGTCGATCACGATCGGCTGGCCCAGGTGCTCGGACAGCGTCTGCCCCATGGCCCGTGCCACGAGATCGGTGCCGCCGCCCGGCGGAAAGGGCACGACCAGCCTGATGGGGCGATCGGGCCAGGCACCTTGGGCAAACACGGGCGCCCGCGCAGCCAGGGCAGCGGAAGCGGAAAGCAGCAGGCCGAAGCGGCGACGGGAAATGGCGAGGTTCATGGTGCGAGTCAGGTGAAAGAAGATGAAACAGACGCCGGAAGCCGCCCGGCCGCCCACGGCGCGAGGCCGGGCTCGCCCAGGTCCCAGTAGAGGCCGGCCATGATCTGCAGGCCTTCGCGCGCCAGCGGCGCGAGCAGATGCTCGTTGGGCGCGTGCTGCGCGCAGGCTGGGTACGAATGAGGCACCCACAGCGTGGGCAGGCCCAGCAGGTCGGCAAAGACGTCGTTGGGCAGCGAGCCCGCGAGGTTGGGAAGCAGGTCGACACGCTGGCCGCTGCTCTCTTCGATGGAGCGCCGGGCCCACTCGACCCACGGGTTCTCCACGTCGAGCCGCGTCGCCGCGCCTTCCAGCGTGACCTGCACTTCGACGTGGCCGAAGCCATGCGCATCGAGGTGGGCGCGCACGATATCCGCCAGTTCGCGCCACGGTGTTCCGACCACGAAGCGGAGCTGGCAATGCGCCACTGCCTCGGACGGAATCGCATTGACGGGCCGCTGCGGCGAGCCGGCGCCAAGTGCTAGCACCTCGATGGTGTTCCACGCCACCAGCCGCTCGGCCGGGCTCAGGCCGGGCTCGCCCCAGCCTTCGTCGAGCGCGGGATCGTCGGCGCCGCCGCCAATGGCGATGCCGGCCAGCGCCTCGCGCACGCCCTGCGGAATTTCAGGCGGGCGCAATGCTTCGACCAGGATGCGCCCGCGCGCGTCCACCAGCGTCGCCACGGCATGGCTCAGCACGGTGGCCGGATTGGCGAGCACGCCGCCCCAGTTGCCCGAGTGGTAGCCCCGCGCCCGGGCGCGCAGCCGCAGGCTGAAGTTGACCGCGCCGCGCGATCCGAGGAACAGCGTGGGCCGCTCGGCGCTCACGCGCGGTCCGTCGCTGGCGATGAACAGGTCGGCGCGCAGCCGATCGCGCTGCTGCTCGCACACCGCGTGCAGGCCCGGCGATGCGGCCTCTTCGCCGGTCTCGATGAGCCAGGTGATGTTGTAGCCAAGGCGCCCGCCCCGCGCGTGCAGCGTGGCCGCCAGCCCGCCGAGCGCGATGGTGTGCTGGCCCTTGTTGTCGGCCGTGCCGCGCCCGTACCAGCGGTCGCCGCGCACGGTGAGCGCCCAAGGTCCGAGACCTTCATCCCAATGCGCGTCCTGCCCGCTCACCACATCGCCGTGGCCGTAGCTCAGCACGGTGGGCAGCGCAGGGTCTTCGATGCGGCGCGCAATCAGGAAGGGCCCCCCGCCGGCCACGGGGTTCTCGACGATCTCGCACGCGAACCCCAGTGCGGCCAGCGGCGGCATCAGTTCGTCGCGCAGGTAGGCGCCGAGTGCGGGCGTGGCGGCGCCGGTGTCGCTCTCGGTGCGAAAGGCGACGCGCCGCTGCAGATCGGCGAAGAAGCTGCCGTCGTCGAAGTAGGCGGCTGCGGCGGCAAGGCTTTGGGTACGTGGCATGCGAGGAATTTCCATTGACGTGGGGAGTGCAGCAAGTAAAAGGCCTGCGGGGCAATGCTTCCAGCACCGATTTCGCAAGCTACCATTGCCTTCAAGGCAACGCTTCAATCGCCATGACACCACCGCTCCTCAGCATTCCGATGCGCCATTTCCTCGAAGTGGCGCGCAGCGGCTCGGTCAGCCAGGCCGCCGCGCGGCTTTACGTGGCCTCGTCGGCGGTCAGCCGCCAGATCGCCAAGCTCGAGGACAGCCTGGGCACGCCCCTGTTCGAGCGCCACGCCAGGGGCATGGCGCTCACCGCGGCGGGCGAGCGGCTTGCGGCGCACTTGCGCAATGCGCAGCTCGACATCGAGCAGGTCATCGAGCAGGTGCGCGACCTCGGCGGCCGCAGCGCGCACCGCATCCGCATGGCATGCACCGAAGGATTTGCCGCGCACTTCATGCCGCAGGCCATGCGCAGCTTCGAGTCGGCCCATCCGGGCACGCAACTCGAACTCCACGTGGGCTCGCCCGACGGCGTGAGCGCGCTGCTCGCGCGCGGCGAGGCCGACATCGCACTCAAATACGTCGTGGCGCCGGAGCCCGGCCTGAAGATCGAGCACTCGGCCAATGCGCCGGTATTTGCCGTGCTGCGCCCCGACCATCCGATGGCGCGCCAGCGCGTGGTGTCGGTGGCGGACGCCGTGCGCTATCCGCTGGCCGTGGGCGACAAGGGCGTGACCGCGCGGCAGCTGTTCGACCAGGCGTGCAGCCTGCAGGGCCTGCAGTACCGCGCGATCTTCGTCAGCAACTTTTCATCCGTGCTGCTGCCGCTCCTGCGCACGCCGGACGTGATGCTGTCGGGACACCTCACGGTCACGCACCTGATCGACGCGGGCACGGTGGTGGCGCGCCCGTTCGCCGAGGCGCCGCTGCAGCAGCGGCAGTTGCAGGTGCTGGCACTCGAAGGCCGCACGCTCACGCCGCTGGCGCAAGCGTTCGTGCAACACCTGGTGCATGCCATTGCCAGCGCCGGGCGGCGCAAGCTGGGCCGCGCGCGTTCCAGCGCGCCCGCGGCGGCCTGAGCTTCAGCGGCCCAGGGCGTTGATGTCGGCCGGGTCGAGCAGCACCTTCGGCGCGCCGTGCCGCGCCACGGCCAGCATGGCGCGGCCCACCTTCTCGGTGGTCGTCACCCTGTCGGGCCACAGCCGATAGGCCAGCCCCAGCACGGGCTTGAGCACCATGATCGCGGCCTGGTAGAGCGGCGTCTTCGAACGCACGCCATGCAGCGGCTGGATCATGCCGGGGCGGAACATGTAGGCGGCCTTGAACGGCAGCCTGAGCAAGGCGTTTTCGGCGGCGCCCTTCACGCGCGCCCACATGCTGGCGCCGCGTTCGCTGCTGTCGGTGCCCGCGCCTGTCACGTAGGTGAAGGTCATGCCCGGGTTGAGCCGCGCGAGCACCGTGGCCGCGGCCAGCGTGAGGTCGTAGGAGATGCGCCTGTAGTCGGCCTCTTTCATGCCGACCGACGACACGCCGAGGCAGAAGAAGCAGGCATCGAAGCCCCGCAATTGCGGCTCGGCGCCGCTGTAGTCGTACATGTCCTCGATCACCACGTCCTGCAGCTTCGGGTGCTGCTGCCCGGTGGCCCTGCGGCCGACCGCGACCACGCGCGCCACGTCGGGTGCCAGCAGGCATTCGCGCAGCACGCCCTGCCCCACCATGCCGGTGGCGCCGAAGATCAGGATGTTCATCGCACGGACGCGGTTCAGACCGCGAATTCGCCGGGACGTTTCTCGAGCACCGCCAGCAGCAGGTCGACGTCGAGGCTGGAAGGCTGCGGCGCCCGCAGCGCGCCGAGCATGCGCGAAAGCGTCTCGGCGTGCGGCAGCAGCGGGCCGAGAAAGCGGGTGCCGTCGGCACCCGCAATCAGCAAGGTCGGAAAGGTTTCGACGTCGAAGGCATCGGCAATCTCGGCATGGTCCTCGATGTCGACCCAGGCAAAGCGGAACTGCGGATGCGCCCGCGCCACCTGCTCCAGCAGCGGCCGGTACTCGCGGCAGGCACCGCACCATTCGGCGCACAGGCACACGACCCACGGCGCAGCGCTGGCCGGCTCGGCGGAAACAGGGGCGGCAGGAAGAGCGCTCAAGGCTGATGCGTTTGAAGGTGTGAATACGGAGCCGGGAGGGTGCGGCCGGGAGGTCTTGGCCATTATGAACAATGCGCCTCCGGCGTTCAGGAAACTCGCACGATGAACACCACGGCTGTTCCGGAATCTGCCGTCGATCCGCGCTGTTTCAAGGGCTGCGCGCAGTTCTGACCGCGACATCCGGTTCGGCAAGGTCAATACCCGACTGCTACTAAATCAATAGCACGTCACCGAGGCGGAGTGAGTGCAGCGGGCCTTTCTGCCACAGGTCTTCGAGCGGCTCGGCGCGCGGCATCAGCAGTTCCCGGAGCAACGGCTCGATCGGCGTGGACGGATCGGCCAGCAGCACGTAGCGCGGATCTTCGTCGGCGGTTTCCTCGGCAATCGGCGCAATCCAGTCCAGCGCCACCAGGGTTTCGAGCACCGGCACCACCTGCAGCGCATCGACCCGCATGCGCGTGACCAGTTCGACGGCGCCCATGCCCTTGGCCGGCGTGGCACGTGCCCGCGCCAGGTGCTGCAGCACCTCCATGGCCAGTTGCAGCGGCCATCCGGCCCGGCCGCCGCGGCGCGCAACGCCGGTCAGCAGGCTCGGCAGATAGGCGGCGATGACCGCGCCCAGCAGCACGATCACCCAGGCCACGTAGATCCACACCAGCAGGATCGGCACCGTCGCGAAGGCGCCGTAGAGCACCGAATAGGTCGGCACCAGGCTCAGGTAGTAGCCCAGCACGCGCTTGGCGATTTCGATGGCGGCCGCCACGAAGATGCCGCCGGCCCAGGCATGCGACCAGCGCACGTTGGTGTTCGGCACGTAGTGGTAGAGCGAGGCCATGCCCGCTGCCAGCAGCACGAATTCGAAGGTGTCGAAGAACAGCTTGAGAATGCTTCCGCCCACCACGTCGCGCGATGCGGCGAACACGTACGAGGTGGTCGAGAGGCTCACCGCCAGGATCAGCGGGCCGAGCGTGATGGCAGCCCAGTAAATGAGCACGCGCTGCGCGAATGGCCGGGGCGAGCGCACGCGCCAGATGTTGTTGAGCGTCTTGTCGATGGTGAGGATCAGCGCGATGGCGGTGATCAGCAGCACCACCAGTCCCGCGATGCCCAGGCCGCCGGCTTTGCTCGAGAACTGGTTCAGGTAGCCCAGCACCTGGCGCGCGATGTTGTCGGGAATCAGGCTCTCGATGAGCCAGCGCTGCAACCGCCCCTGCAGCTTGGCGAACATCGGGAACACGGTGAAGAGCGCCAGCGCCACCGTGAAGAACGGCACCATCGCGATGGTGGTGGTGAAGGTGAGGCTGCTGGCCGTGAGGCCGAGCCGGTCTTCGCGGAAACGCTCGCCCAGCACCGCCGCGGTGTTGCCCCACGGAAAGCGCGAAAGATCCCTCCAGAGCTGCCGACGATTCATGGCCGGTATCATAAGAACCTGAACCCTCCCCCCAGTCTTCGCACACTTCGTGTCGCCGGTTCCGCGGTGTTCCGCCTATGAAAACCATCACACCGCACGCCTCTTCTTCCGTCAGCGCCACCCGATGGCTTGCCGTGGGCAGCCTCGCCGGCCTGATCGTGCTGGGCCTGGCCTGGGAGCTGTGGCTCGCGCCGCTGCGGCCGGGCGGCTCGCTGCTGGCGCTCAAGGTGCTGCCGCTGGTCATTCCGCTCGCGGGGCTCTACAAGAACCGCATGTACACCTACCGCTGGGTCAGCCTGATGATCTGGCTCTATTTCACCGAGGGCGTGGTGCGCGCCTGGAGCGACACCAACGGCGTGGGGCAAGTGCTCGCGCTCGTCGAGGTGCTGCTGTGCCTCGCGCTCTTCGCGGCCTGCGCATTGCACGTGAGGCTGCGCCTGCGCAACGCCAAGGCGGCCCGACAACTGGAGGTTTCCACCCCATGACGACTTCTTCTTCCGCTCCCCTCGTCGATCGACTGCGCGCCATCGTGGGTGCGCAGCATGTGCTGAACGAAGGCGATCTCACGGCCTACGAACAGGACTGGCGCAAGCGAGCGCGCGGCAAGTCGCTGGCGGTGGTGCGGCCGGCCAATGCGCAGCAGGTGGCCGACGTGGTCAAGGCCTGCGCCGCGGCCGGCACGGCCATCGTGCCGCAGGGCGGCAACACCGGCCTGGCCGTCGGTTCCATTCCCGACGACAGCGGTACGCAGGTGGTGCTGAGCCTGCAGCGGTTGAACGCGATCCGCACCATCGATGCCGCCAACCTCACGATGACCGTGGAGGCCGGCTGCATCCTGCAGACCCTGCAGGAGGCGGCGGAGAAGCAAGGCTTCCTGTTCCCGCTGAGCCTCGCGGCCGAGGGCAGCTGCACCATCGGCGGCAATCTTGCAACCAACGCCGGCGGCACGCAGGTGGTTCGCTACGGCAACACGCGCGAGCTGTGCCTGGGACTCGAAGTGGTCACGCCGCAGGGCGAGATCTGGGAGGGCACCAGCGGCCTGCGCAAGGACAACACCGGCTACGACCTGCGCGACCTGATGATCGGCAGCGAAGGCACGCTCGGCATCATCACCGCGGCCACCATGAAGCTCTACCCGCTGCCCGCTGCGCAGCTCACGGCCTGGGCCGCGGTGCCCTCGCTCGACCATGCGGTGACGCTACTGGGCCTTGCGCACAGGCACCTGGGCTCGGGCCTCACCGGCTTCGAGGTGATGGGCCGGTTTGCGCTGAGCCTGGTCGACAAGCACATGCCGCAGCTGCGCGTGCCCTTCATCGGCGACGAAGCCGTGCCGTACTGCGTATTGCTGGAGAACTCCGACAGCGAATCCGAAGACCATGCGCGCGCGCGCTTCGAGGCGCTGCTCGAAACGGCTTTCGAAGACGGCTGCGTGACCGATGCGGTGGTGGCCGAGAACCTCGCGCAGGCGCACCAGCTGTGGCACATCCGCGAAAGCATCCCGCTCGCGCAGGCCGAGGAAGGCCTGAACATCAAGCACGACATCTCGATCCCCGTGTCGCGCATTCCGGCCTTCGTGGCGGAAACCGATGCGCTGCTGGCGCGCGAGATCGCGGGCGTGCGGCTGGTGAACTTCGGCCACCTGGGCGACGGCAACCTGCACTACAACGTGCAGGCGCCCGAGAACATCGACACCAAGGCCTTTTTGAAGAACGAGGAAGACCGCATCAACACGCTGGTGTACGACGCGGTCGAGAAGTTCGGCGGCTCGTTCTCGGCCGAGCATGGCGTGGGCTCGCTCAAGGTCGACAAGCTCGAAACGCACAAGTCGCCGGTGGCGCTGGAGATGATGCGCGCGATCAAGCGCGGGCTCGATCCGAAGAACATCCTCAACCCGGGCCGCGTGATCCGGGTCTAGGAAAAATCCTCGCCGCGCAGCTCGATGGGCTGGCCATGCGGCGTGCGGTCGGCCGCGTGGTCCCAGGCGTGGCGGTAGTGCGCGAGTTCATCTTCGGAGCTCGCGCCCTTGCGCGCAACCAGGCTTTCGAGCGCGGCGAGCCAGTGGCGGTAGTAGGTGTCGCCGGCATCGGGGTCGCCCGCGGACTGCGCGGCCGCGATCTGCGCCGCAAGCACTTCGGCCCACTCGCTCCAGCTGAAGAGGGCGCGCTCGTGCAGCGCCAGCGTCATCGCGAAGGCCTGGGCTTCCCAGGGTGCGTTGAACACCGGCCCGTCGGCATCGCGCGGCATGCCCGGAGCCAGCGCGAGCGGTGGCATGTCGCTGTTCATGCGGCGGGCTCCAGGTAGCTTTCCCAGGCGTCGATCGACACCGCGAGGTTCTGGCGCGGCGCACCTTCGCCCCAGAGCTCGGCTTCGTCGAAGACCACGGTGTAGAGCCACTGCGGTTGTTCGCCCAGGCCCTGCGCATTCGCATCGGCGAACACATGCGCGCCGTGGACATGCTCGATCACGCCGCGCTTGCCCTGCACATACGCCGGAAGCCGCGTGTGGTGGTCGATCTTGCCGAGGTGCATGCGCACCGGCTGGCCAACGGCGAAGCGCGCCGGGCCGGGCTCGGGGCGCTGGGTGGGCGAGCCCTTGGCGAGCGCGGCCGGAACGGTGGCGGCATGCAGCACACGGACGACCGGTGCAGCCGGGTGGCGCATCTCGCCGGACTCGATCTCGTCCGGAAAAACCTGGGCGCGCTGCAGCATCAGTTGCTCCAGCGCGCCGAGCCAGATCTGGTAGTAGCCCAGGCTGCGGTAGTCCGGCAAGGTCTCGCGCACGGCGCGGCTCGCATCGATGTTCCAGGAACCGGTCGCGCCCATGGCGAGCGTGAGCGCCAGCGCGCGCGGCTCCCACGCGGCATGGAACAGTTCGCCCTCGGGCTCGGGCGTGACCGGGCCGAAACCGGGCTGGCCGCCGAGGTCGGCATGCGTGACATAGCTCATGACGCGCTCCTTCGGATTGCGGGTGCATCCACGCGCCGCGTGCCGATCATCGAATCGCGCGTGACCAGTGCGGCGAGTTCTTCTTCGCTCATGCCTTCGGTGCCGTCCGGGCGCTGCGGTATGACGAGGTAGCGCACCTCGGCGGTCGAATCCCAGACGCGGATACGCGTCGATTCAGGCAGCGTCGTGCCGAAATCGGCCAGCACGCCGCGCGGGTCCTTCACGGCCCGCGAGCGGTACGGCGCGCTCTTGTACCAGGTAGGCGGCAGGCCGAGCACCGGCCAAGGGTAGCAGCTGCACAGGGTGCAGACGACCATGTGGTGCTGCTCGGCCGTGTTCTCCACCGCCACCATGTGTTCGCCCTGCCGGCCGGTGTAGCCCAGCGAGGCGATGGCCGCCGTGGCATCCTTCAGCAGCCAGTCGCGGAACGCCTGATCGACCCAGGCCCTGGCCACCACGCGCGCGCCGTTGCGCGGGCCGATGCGGGTCTGGTAGGTGTCGATCAGCACGTCGAGCGCGGCCGGATCGATGTAGCCCTTCCGGGTGAGCACACTTTCGAGCGCACGAACCCGCAGGTCCATCTCGCCGAGTTCGCTGTGTTCGTGGCCGTCATGTCCATGGTCGGGGTGTTGTTCGCTCATGCCTGCGATGCTACGCGCTGGCACTTAAAATTCGAACACCCGCCCTGCCAGCTCCTCTCCATGACCTCCACCCCCACCCGCCGCCCCGTCCGCTCCCAATACGAAGATTTCATGCGCCACGTCGACACCCACGGCGTCCACAAGAGCGACCGCACCGGCACGGGCACCAAGAGCGTGTTCGGCCACCAGATGCGCTTCGACCTGAATGAAGGCTTTCCGCTCGTGACCACGAAGAAGGTGCACCTGAGGTCCATCATCCAGGAACTGCTGTGGTTCCTGACCGGCTCCAGCAACAACAACTGGCTCAAGGAGCGCGGCGTCACCATCTGGGACGAATGGGCGCGCGACGACGGCGACCTGGGCCCGGTGTACGGGGTGCAATGGCGCAGCTGGCCCACGCCGGACGGCGGGCACATCGACCAGATCTCCGAAGTCATCCAGACGCTGAAGACCAATCCCGATTCGCGCCGCATCATCGTGAGCGCATGGAACGTGGCCGAACTCTCGAAGATGGCGCTCATGCCCTGCCACGCCTTCTTCCAGTTCTACGTGGCGCCGCCGCAAGCGCCGGGCGAGCGCGGCAAGCTGAGCTGCCAGCTCTACCAGCGCAGCGCCGACATCTTCCTTGGCGTGCCGTTCAACATCGCAAGCTACGCGCTGCTCACGCACATGGTGGCGCAGCAGTGCGAGCTCGACGTGGGTGACTTCATCTGGACCGGCGGCGACTGCCACATCTACAGCAACCACGCCGAGCAGGTGGCGCTGCAGCTGAGCCGCACGCCCTACGCGTATCCCACGCTCCACATCAAGCGCAAGCCGGCGTCGATCTTCGACTACCAGTACGAAGACTTCGAGGTGCTCGACTACAAGCACCACGAGGCCATCAAGGCGCCCGTCGCGGTGTGAGCCCATGTCCGGCCTCATGACGACACCGCGCATCCACCTCATCTTCGCCCGCGCCGCCAACGGCGTGATCGGTGTCAATGGCATCATGCCCTGGCATCTGCCTGAAGACCTGGCGCACTTCAAGCACCAGACCGGAGGCGCGCCGGTCGTCATGGGCCGCAAGACCTGGGACTCGCTTCCGCCGCGTTTCCGTCCGCTGCCCGGCCGGTGGAACATCGTCGTGACGCGGCAGGACGATTGGAAGGCCGAAGGCGCGCAGCGCGCGGGCAGCCTGCAGGAGGCGCTCTCGCTGTGCGAAGAAACGCAGGTGCCCGATGTCTGGATCATCGGCGGCGCGCAGATCTATGCCGAAGCGGAGCCGCTGGCACAGGAGGCAGTTGTCACGGAGATCGCGCACGACTACGACGGCGATGCGCATGCGCCGGAACTCGCTCCTTCCGCCTGGCGCGAAACGAAGCGCGAATCGCACGTCTCGGCAAAGGACGGCCTGCATTACAGCTTCGTGACCTACGAACGCATCGGTCCGTCGAAGGCATGAACGAGCGGCGCGCCATCGACTGAAACCGCCGAAACAAAATCGGCACCTTCGTTTCCGGCATTGACGGCAAAAGAGCACTTTGGTACACACGACAAAGTCATGTGCATCACATGGTTTACGCAGAGCCGTGATTTTTTCCGCAGAATGTCGCTCCACCATCCCAGACAAGGAGACAGCCCATGTCCATGGAGTTTCTTCGAGTCATCGCCGAACAGAAGTTGCCATACGTCCTCCACACGCCGGCGGACATCGACAGGCTGCGCGTGCTGCGCGCGGCCGAACTGGTGACTGCGTTCATTCCGCCGTCCAGCCATGCGCCGGACGACCGGGCGATACGACACCTCGCCCAGGTGGAATCGATCACCGCCAAAGGCAAGCTGGCGCTGAACAAGGCCACCTCGGCCTTCATCGAACTCTGACCGTCGCAGCGCAGCCGACGAGCCCTGCGATTCGCGGGCGCCGCAGCTAGCGTCTGCGCGTGCGCGCATCGGCTTCGAACCCCAGCAGCTTCATTGCGGCGCCCGGACTTTTCGCGGCCTTCGCATAGCCGGCCCACGGATCGTTGCCGCGGTCGAGCCGGGCATGGATGTTCCTCAGGTTCCACTGCGCACCGCTCGTGAGCGTGGGAACCTCCTGCCATTCCACCGGCACCGACACCCCCATCCCGGGACGAGCCCGCACCGACCAGGCGCAGATAGTGGTCGCGCCGAAACCATTGCGCAGGTAGTCGATGAAGATGCGGCCGACGCGGTTGCCTGGCCCGCTCTTGGCAACGAACATCTGCGGCAAGGTGCGCGCCATGTGCCGCACGATGGCCTGCGAGAAATCCTTGACGGTGTCCCAGTCGTACTGCCGCTTGAGCGGCACCACCACGTGCAGTCCCTTGCCGCCGCTGGTCTTGCAGAACGGCGGCAAGCCCAGCTCGTCGAGCACCACGCGCATCAGCTCCGCCGCCTGCAGCATCATGGGCCAGCCGACACCTTCTCCGGGATCGAGGTCGAAGGCCATGCGGTCGGGCTTGCCGATGAGCGTCTTCACGCCGTTCCAGGTATGGAACTCGACGACGTTCATTTGCGCAGCACTCAGGAGCCCGAGCGGGCCTGCCACCTCGATCAGCTCGGGATGGTCCGGCCACAGTGCCGCATCGAGCTGCCGCACGCCGGCCATCTGCCCCAGCTCGAGATGCTTCTGGAAGAAGAGCTGCCCGTCGATGCCTTGCGGCGCGCGCACGAACGACACAGGCCGGCCTTTCAGGTGCGCCATCATCAGCGGAGCGACCAGCCCGTAGAAGCGCACCACCTCCACCTTGGTGATGCCCGTCGATGGATCGACCACGCGGTCGGCATGCGAGACCTTGAAGTTGGCAGGCATGGTGGCGGAGGGCGCGGGTTCGGACGCGCGGTGGGCGCCCGTCTGGTGCACCGGCTTCTCGCGAACGATGGCCTTGGCGGGCTTGTCCGAGCGCACGCTGTGAAACACCGGATGCCGCACATGGCCGTCCTTCGTCCAGTCGGAAAAAGTGACTTCGGCCAGCAGCACCGGCTTGACCCAGTGCGCGCGGCGGTCGTTCTCGGTCGGATTCTTGAACGGCCGCTTGTCGACGCCGAGGGGCTTCAGCCTTTCGAGCATGTCGGCGAGCGTTCGGCCGTTGAAGCCCGTGCCCACCGCACCGGCGTAGACGAGATCGCCCGTGTCGTCATGCACGCCGATCAGCAGCGCCCCGATTCCCACCCGCGAGCCCTTGGGATCGGTATAGCCGCCGATGACGAACTCCTGCCGCTGCGAACACTTGAGCTTGATCCAGTCGGGCGAGCGCCGCGACACATAGCTGCTGCTCTTTCGCTTTCCGATCACGCCTTCGAGCCCGATCTTGCAGGCCGACGCGATGATGTCCTCTGGCGGCGCATCGAAGATTTCGCTGAAGCGGATTTCGGGCGGTGCCTTGGCGAGCAGCGTTTGCAGCAGGCCGCGGCGTTCGACCAGCGGCACACCGGTGAGATCGAAGCCGCCGTAGTGCGGCAGGTCGAACAGGAAGTAGATGATGTTGCGCGTCTTCTCGCTGTCGAAGGCGTTCTGCAAAGCCTGGAAGTCCGTCCCGCCGGATTCGTTGAGCACGACGATCTCGCCATCGAGCCAGCCCGGCTTGAGCTTCATGCCCTCGATCGCGCGCACCAGGTGCGGCATGCGGCCGCTCCAGTCATGGCCGTTGCGTGTGAGGAGCTGCACGCCGCCTTTCGCATCGACGCGGGCGAGCAGGCGGTAGCCATCGAACTTGATCTCGAAGAACCAGTTCTCGGGGTCGGGCGGCGGGCCATCGACCAGCGTGGCGAGCAGTGGCGAGAGCTTGGCGGGCATGGCGGCCTTCACCGCGTTGGCGGGCATGCCGCCGGCGGGCGGCTTGCCGCGTTTTCCTGCCGGCGCGGGCGCCGTGGCAGCGAACGTGGGCATCGGCATCTCCGCCACGCTGTCCGGAAACTGGTCGACCACGCTGAACTCGGTGGCCGGACGGGCGTACGCGTCGTGCTCCTTGATCAGCAGCCACGCGTCCTGCTTGTCATTGCTGTTGCCATGCATGCGCACCAGGGCCCACTTGCCGCGCAGCTTGTAGCCGTGCAGCTCGAACTTCAGATGCCCCGCCTTGTAGCCCTTGCGCGCATCGCCGATGGGCGTCCAGGTGCCCTTGTCCCAGATGATCACCTTGCCCGCGCCATATTGCTTGGGCGGTATCACGCCCTCGAACCGGTTGTAGGAGATCGGGTGGTCCTCCACATGCATGGCCATGCGCTTGTCGTGCGTGTCGTAGCTCGGGCCCTTGGGCACCGCCCAGCTCTTCATGGCGCCGTCGAGTTCGATGCGGAAGTCGTAGTGCAGCCGGGTCGCCCAGTGCTTCTGCACCACGAACTGCAGCACGCCGGCCGCCGATGCGCCGCCCTCCTCCGGTTCGGGCGTGATGCCGAAGTTGCGCTTTTCCTTGTAGCGTTTCAGCGGGTTGGCGCGCGCCATGGTGGGTCGGCCTCCATGTTCTGCGGATGGCTTGCCGCGTAGCGTTCGAGCAGCAGGTACAGCATGACGCCACCGCCCAGCGGCAGCAGGTAGTAGAGCGCGCGGTACGCCAGCACGGCACCCATCAGCACCCCCTGGCGCAGGGTGCCAGAGAGCAGCGCCAGGAAGACGGCCTCCAGGACGCCGAGCCCGGCCGGAATCGGCGTGATCACGCCGACGATGGACGCAGCCAGCAGAACGCTCAGCGTGGTTGCATACGGCACCTGCCGGCCCAGCAACAGGTACATGGCGCAGCCCATCAACGCCCAGTTGGCGGTGGAGAGCGTGAGCTGGACCAGCGCGAGCTGCGCGGAGGGAAGCCTCAGCCGCCGCCCTCTCAGCTGCCATTGCCGCCCGCGCGACAAAGCGCAGGCCACCACATAGGCTGCCGCGAGAAGAATCATCAGCACGCCCAGAGCGCGAAATGCGTCCACCCCGATGTTCGCCTGGCGCGGCGGCGTGATGATGCCGGCCGCGAACAGGCCGCCGGCCAGCAGACCATAGCCGAGCCAGTTGGTGGCCAGGCTGACCCCGACGATCTGGGCCACCACGGCTTCATCGAGGCCGGCGCGCGCATAGAGCCGGGCGCGCAGCGCAATGCCGCCGACCAGCGAACCCAGATTGAGATTGAAGGCATAGCTCGTCACGGCAATGGCCCAGCTGCGCCAGCGGGGCACCCGATGCCGCGTATGCCGCCTGCCGATCAGGTCGTAGCAGCCATAGAGCGCATGGCTCGCGGTTGCGACTCCCCATACCCCCAGAAGCAACATCGCCGGATAGCGCCGGAGTGCTTCCCATGCGCCCGCCCAGTCGACCTTGTGCGCATGCGACAGCAGCAGGCCCAGCACCGCGAGTCCCAGCAGCGGCAGCAGCCATCGGCGGCAGCGGCGCCAGAGCGACGGTCTGCCGGCCAGCTGGCCCGCCGCCGGAAGCGTGGTCGCATCCTGGTTCATGAAGACCCCAGGATCGAGATCAGCGCCGCCAGGTCGAGCGGCTTGAGCAGGTGGTGGTCGAACCCCGCCCTCGCAATGCGCTCCTTGTCGCCGCGCTGCCCCCAGCCGGTCAGTGCGACGAGGATCAATCCGGCAAGAGCCGGGTTGGCGCGCAGCCTGAGCGCCAGCTCGCAGCCGTCCATGCCCGGCATGCCGATGTCGAGGATCGCAAGCCCGGGCAGCGGGCCGTCGGCCACCAAGCGCAGCGCGGCATCTCCGCTGTAGGCCACGCGCGTCGATGCACCCATCGATCGCAGCAGGTCGCCCAGGGCATCGGCCGCGTCCCTGTTGTCGTCGACGATCAGCACCGTGCCCGGCCAGGACGCCGGCCAGCCGCGAACGGCCGGCACTGCCGACCGCGGCCTGCCGGTTTCGACGCGGGCGAGCGGCAGGCGCACGCGGAACATCGCGCCCTGGCCGAGGCCCGCGCTCGCCGCCTCGACGCTGCCGCCATGGAGTTCGACCAGGCTCTTCACCAGTGTCAGCCCGATGCCCAGCCCTCCCTGTGCCGCCTTGGAAGTGCCGCTCACCTGCACGAACATCTCGAAGATCGACTTCAGCATGTCCGGCGCAATGCCGGTGCCGTTGTCCCAGACCTCGACCACGGCGTCACCGCCTTCTTCGCGCAGGACGATCCGGAGCTTTCCGCCGGGAGCGGTGTACTTCGCGGCGTTGTTGAGCAGGTTGGAAAACACCTGGGTCAGGCGAACGCCGTCGCCTCGCACGGCAAGCGGCCCGCCGCACAGTTCCGTGCTGAGCGCATGCCTCGCGCCTTCGATCAGTGGCCGGCTCAGTTCGATGGCATCCTCGATCACCGAGTCGAGCGCGACCGCTTCCATGCGCAGTTCGATCTTGCCGCGCGTGATGCGCGAGACCTCCATCAGGTCGTTCACGAGCCGCACCATGTGATCGATCTGCCGGCCCATGAGCTCGTAGTAGCGCCGGGCTTCCGCGGCCTCGTACGGCTTTCGCATCAGCAGCGTCAGCGCGGTGCTCATCGGGGCGAGCGGGTTGCGCAGCTCGTGCGCCAGCGTTGCAAGGAACTCCGTCTTGCGCTGATCGGACTCGCGCAGGCCGTCGAGCAGGCCGCGCAGCTGGTACTGCCGGTTGCGCGCCCGCAGCGCCGTGCGAACCGTGCTGATCAGCGAAGCCACCCGCATCGGCCGCTCGATCACCGTGACGTTCGCGAGCCGGTCCATGGCTTTGACGATGACGGGCGAGTCCGCGCCCTGGCGGGCAAGAACGAGTACCGGCAGATCGGACCACGGAGGCTGCGAGCCCAGCGCTTCGGTCAGCGCGGCCGCGGCCGGATCGGCCAGCACTTCTTCCGCCAGCATGATCGCGCCAGCGCCTTCCTGAAGCCCCCGCACAAGCTCGCACAGGCTTTCGCAGGTATGCGCCATGATTTCCGCCCGCGCCAGTACGGCGTTCGCCATGAAGGCATCCCTGGAGGTCGCGGTCCGCAACAGGATGCGCTGCTCGACGGATGCGGTTGGCGGGATCACGATGCGGGCTGCACGTCGTCGAAGGGAACGGGAATGGGAATGGGGATGCCCGTCAGGATGCCTCTGAAATGGCGCAGCGGCTCGCCGACCTTGAGACCCGTGGCGGTCATGGAGAAATCGCGGATGGTGCGCTCGTGCGCACCGCCGCGCTTCTTCAGCACCGAGATCGCCTGGCGCACTTCGCCGTCGAGTTCGAAATAGCGAAGCAGCACCACGGCGTCCGCCAGGTAGCTCGCATCCACGGGCGTCTGCATCTGCGTGCCGATGAGGCCGTGCTGCGCGCCCACCAGCAGCGTGGCAACGCCGGCCTGCCCCAGATAGGAAAGCAGTTCGTGGAGCTGCACGATCAGAAAATTCTCGTCGGGCATGGCGTTGAGGTAGCCGTTGAGGCTGTCGATCACAACCACAGCCGCACCGGACTCCACCACCGCCAGCCGGATCAGGTGCACGAACTCACCCGGAGACAACTCGGCGGGGTCGACCTGCCGAACCTTGATGCGGCCGGATTCGATGTGCGGGGCCAGTTCCATGCCCATGCCTTCGCAGCGCGTGCGCAGCGTGTGGAGGCTCTCGTCGAAGATGAAGAGGGCCGCGCACTCGCCGCGCTGCGCCGCGGCCAGCGCGAACTGGACGGCCACCGTCGACTTGCCGGTGCCCGGCGCGCCGACGAACAGCGTGCTCGTGCCTCGCTCGAGGCCGCCGCCCAGCAGCGCATCGAGCGAATCCAGGCCGCTCGGAATCCGCGCTGGCGCCCGCGTCGAAGAATGCTCGGACGCGACCAGGCGCGGAAAGACGCGCAAGCCGCCGCGCTCGATCCGGTAGTCGTGGTAGCCGCCGCGGAACTGCTGGCCCCGGTATTTACTGACAATGAGCCGGCGCCGCGCGGCACCGTAGTTGGAGTTGATCTGCTCCAGCCGCAAGACGGCGTGGGCGATGCTCTGCACCTGGAGGTCGTGCTTCACGGCGGTCATGTCGTCCAGCAGCAGCACCGTGCATTGGCGGCCGGCAAAGAACTGCTTGAGCGCCAGGATCTGCCGCCTGTAGCGCAGCGAGCTGCCGGCCAGCAGGCGCAATTCCGACAGCGAATCGAACACCACCCGCGACGGCTTGATCACATCGACGTCCGACAGGATCCTCAAGGTCGTCTCGCTGAGCTCGACCTCGGACGGATGAAACATCGTGTACTGCTCGTCCGGCTCGAGCGCAGCTGCCGACGGAAGCATCTCGCGCACCTCGATGCCGCTCAGGTCCCACCCGTGGGAATGCGCCACACCATTGAGCTCCTGCCCTGTTTCCGACAGCGTGACATACAGCACCGATTCGCCGCGCTTCGCGCCCTCGATCAGGAATTGAAGCGCGATGGTGGTCTTGCCGGCCCCGGGAGTGCCTTCGACGAGGTAGAGGCGATGGGCCGTGAGGCCGCCGCCAAGCACATCGTCAAGGCCGGGAACACCGACTTTCATCAGGCCGTCCTGCATGGACGAGACGGCCGTGCCGTCGAGTTTCATTTATTCCTCCGTGTGCCGGGCAGTCAATGCCTGCTGGAGGATGTTTACCAAGCGGCGAGGGCCCGGAGTTGTAGGGCATCGCCCTTCTTCGAGACAAGACAAAGCCACTGCCCGGCAGCCTCGGGCGCCGGCGGCCGGAACGGCTCAGGACTTGTCGGGCGTCTTGCGTTCGGCATCACCCCGATCTTGGAGCTTCTTGTTCTCGACCTTCTTCATCAGTTCCTCGCCCTCGGTGTCCTTTCCGTCGGTGGGCACGGATTCCTCCTGGGTGATCTCCGGTTCGTCGGGGGAGCGCTTGCTGCGCTTCGGCGATGGCGTGTTCATGGCTGTTCTCCTGAATGAGCCCCGACAGTGGGATGCCCGCGCCAAGGGAGCGCTCAGGCAATGGCGGCAACGATCGTCAGCCAAGGCCGACGATGCCGCCGGCCCGCGCGGAGGTGGCTTCCACAGGCGCCTCGCTCGCCTCGATGAAAAGCCGCCTGATCATCGGAAACCGCGCGCGCACCTGATGCTCGATCGCGGCGATGGCGTCGGCCGCTTCGCCGGTGGCGGTGCCTTCCTTGAAGTTCAGGTCGACCACGGCCAGGACCTCGTCGGGGCCGATGTACATCGACAGCACGTGGCCGACGTCCTGCACACTCGGCTGTTCCATGGCCAGGCTACGGATGGCCCGCGCGGTCTCGGGCCGGATGCCCTCGCCGATCAGCAACCCGCGGGCCTGGCTGATCAGCAGCACCGCCACGCCCGCCAGCAGCAGCCCGATCACCACCGAGGCGGCGCCGTCGAGGGCCGGCATGTCGAGCCGATGGCTCGAATAGATGCCCAGCGCCGCCACGGCCAGCCCCACCAACGCCGCCGAATCTTCGGCAAGCACCGTGTAGGTGGTGGGATCCTTGCTTTGCCCGAGCGCCTGCCGGAAAGGAGCGCCGCGGGACTGAACGCGAAACTGCCGCAGCGCAATCAGGAAGCTGGTGCCTTCGAACAGCGCGGCCAGGGCCAGCACCACATAGTTCCAGGTCGGATCGCGCATCGGCTCCGGCTTGCGGATGTGCTGGACGCCTTCGTAGAACGACACGCCGCCGCCCAGCCCGAAGATGAGCACCGCGACGATCAGGCTCCAGAAGTACAGCTCCTTGCCATGGCCGAAGGGATGCTCGGCCGTCGCCGGCCGCCGGCTCAGCCGGATGCCCACCAGGAGCAGAACGCCGTTGAAAGTGTCGACCGCCGAATGGATGCCTTCCGACAGCATGGCCGAACTGCCGGTGATGCCGGCCACCGTGAATTTGGTGGCGGCAATGGCCACATTGGCCGCGATGGCGCCATAGATTGGAAGCTTCGATTCAGCAGCCATCGGAGGTGCGGCCGCCGGCCCGCTCCGCGCGCCGTTCAGCCCTTGCCTTCAGGGCAGGCCAAGGTAGATCCGCAGGTCGTCCCTGATGGTGCCCGCGGACGCGACCGCCATGCGCAGCCGGGCCTCGCTGACGCCGAACCACTTGGTCCAGTAGTCGACCTCTTTCAGGTCCGTGATGTCGATTCGCTCGTCGTCCTGTGGAACGCGGATCTCCATGTCGTCCGGCATCGCGGGATCTCCAGGTGGGTTGGAGACGAAAGTTTCACCGCCGAAGGGGGCCGCCCTGCCAGCCCGATGCCATGGTTGATGCAGGACATGTTCTACACGCTGTCTCGTTCCATGGTTTCGGGATGTTTCGTGAACGCGCGGGCCCGAGGGCCGATCGATGCTGCGGCGCCTCATCGCGGAACCCCGCTGAACCGGCACGGTCCAACCTTTGTCGCGGTTGTGTGCCGCGACAGGAGGTAATGACCATGAAGCAAGTGAAGCATTGGCAAGACCCGGTCAACATCGCGCTCGGCGCGTGGCTGATCGTCTCGCCTTGGGTCCTGGGTTTCCAGGGCGTCAGGTTCGCGATGTGGAGCGCAGTGGCAACGGGTATCTTGCTGGGTGCCGTGGCGCTGGGGGCGACCCTGGTCCCGCGTGCATGGGAAGAATGGACCGAAGGCGCACTCGCCATCTGGCTCGCCGTGTCACCCTGGGTGCTCGGTTTTGCCACCGTCGAGAACGCGATGGTCAACGCGGTGCTCGTGGCCGCGGCCATCCTCGTGCTCGCCCTCTGGGTGCTGGTCACCGACAAGGACTACCTGGGCGGGAGCATGGATCGCCACGCGCACTGAGCGCTGGGGCGATCGCGTCGTGAAGAGCGGCCCCGCACGCAGCGCGCGGCGGGGCTGAAGGGATGGGCAGCCGCCCATCCCGCCTGAGAGCTATTTCGCTCCATTCAGCGGAGAGGGGACGGGCTGTGCCGTCGATCGCGCAGACGACGATGTCTCGCCCGTCCAGCCGGCTTGCCAGCCACCGCCCAGGGCCTGGATCAGCGCCACCGCGGCGGCTTGGCGATTCACCTGCAGTTGCACCAGCGTGCGCCTCGCGCCGAGGGCGGCCGCCTGGGCGGTGACGACCTCGGTGTAGCTCACCTGGGCCGCACGGTAGCGATTGAGCAACTGCTGCTCGGTCTTGTCGGCGGCGGCCGAAGCCTCGCGCCGCAGGCCTTCCTGCTGGGCCAACGCGGCGCCGGCAGTGAGCTGGTCTTCCACGGCCTGGAAGGCGGTGAGCACGGTTTGGCGGTAGCGCGCCACGCTGGCTGCGTGGGCCGCCTTGGCAGAGTCGACGCTGGCGCCGATGGCACCGGCATCGAACACCGCCTGCGCCACCGACAGGCCGAGCGCCCAAAGCGTGTTGGATGCATTGAACAGGTCTTTCACCCGGCTCGCGCTGCTGCCCACCGAGGCGCTGAGTCCGAAGTTGGGGAAGTAGGCCGAACGCGCAATGCCGATCTGTGCGTTGGCCGCAGCCACCGCGCGCTCCGCCGCCGCAATGTCCGGCCGGCGCTGCAGAAGCGTGGAAGGCACGCCCGCGGGAATGCCCGGCACCGTGGGCGTCCACTGCGCCGCGGGCAGGCTGAAGTCGGCGGGCGCCACGCCCACCAGCATGGCGATGGCATGCTCCAGCGTGGTCCGGGTGCGCTGCAGGCCCACGCGTTCCGCCTGCGCATTCACGAGCTGGGTCTGCGCCTGCAGCACGTCGGTCTGGGCGGCAATGCCGGCCTTGTAGCGGTTGCTCGTGATCTCGAAGGCGCGCTGGTAGCCCTCGATGGTCTGGTCGAGCAGCACGATCTCGGCATCGGCTTCGCGCAGGGAAAAGTAGTTTGTCGCGAGGTCGCCGACGGCCGACAGGCGTGCCGACGCAAGGTCGGCCTCGCTGGCCTGCGCATTGGCCTGCGCGCTGCTCACGGCCTGCCGCAGCCGGCCCCACACATCGGGCGCCCAGTCGACGCCGAGCGTGGCCGAAAACGCATTGGCCGCGCTGCTGGTGCCGCCGACGCTGCCGCTGCGCCTGGCGCTGCCGTCGAGCGAAACCGTTGGAAACAGCGCGGCGCGTTCGCCCCGCACCAGTGCCTGCGCCTGGGCGTAGTTGGCCACGGCGGCGGCAATGTTCTGGTTCGACACCTGCACGCGGGCCGCCAGCTCGTCGAGCGTGGCATCGCCGAACAGCTTCCACCATTCGCCGCGGTCGAGCGCATCGGCCGGCGCGGCGGGCAGCCAGCCTTCGGCGGTCTTCTGTTCCTTCCAGCCGGCGGGCATGGCTGCACTGGGCACCTCGTAGGCCGGGCCCACGGCGCAGCCAGCCAGCAGGGCCGCGAATGCGAAGGCGGACAGCCTGCCGGGCAGATGCGAAAGGAGGCGTTGTCGGTGTTTCATCGCAGCTTCATTCATTATTCTCTTCAGGTCGGAGAGCCCGCAGCGCGGCTCAGGCGCCGCTCGTTGCCGGAGCGCCGGCGCAGCTTGTCGAGCAGCACGTAGACCACCGGCGTGGTCAGCAGGGTGAGCAGCTGGCTCGCCACCAGGCCGCCGATGATGGCCACGCCCAGCGGCTGGCGCAGCTCGGCGCCCTGGCCGAAGCCGATGGCCAGCGGCAGCGCGCCCAGCGCGGCGGCCAGCGTGGTCATGAGAATCGGCCGGAAGCGCAGCAGGCAGGCCTCGCGCACCGCCTCCACGGCCGAGATGCCGCGAGCGCGCTCGGCCTCGAGCGCGAAGTCGATGATCAGGATCGCGTTCTTCTTCACGATGCCGATCAATAGGAACAACCCGATCAGCGCAATGATCGAGAAATCCATGCGAAACAACAGCAGCGCCAGCACCGCGCCCACGCCCGCGGAAGGCAGCGTGGTCAGCACCGTGATCGGATGGATCAGGCTTTCGTAGAGCACGCCCAGCACGATGTAGATCACCACGATCGCTGCCAGGATGAGCGCCAGCTGCTGTCCCTGCGACTGCTGCGCCGCGAGCGCCGTGCCCTGGAAGCTGCCGCGCACGTTGACGGGCATCGCAATGTCGGCCTCGGCCTGTGCGACGACGCGGCGCGCGTCCTGCAGCGTCGCGCCTTCCGCCAGGTTGAACGAGACGGTGCTTGCGAGCTCCGTGTCCTGGTGGTCGATGGAGCTCGGCACCGCGCGCTCGCTCACCTTGGCGATGGCCGACAGCGGCACCATCAGCGTGGTATTGGCCGCCAGCGCCTGGCCGGTGGAAGCGGTGCGCAGGCCAGGGTTGGCCGAGGTGGTGGTCGAGGTGCCCGTGCTCGCGTCGGTGGTGTTGGCCAGCGAACTCACGGCCGTGGCGCCGCTCGCGTCGGTGCTGGTGGTGAGGGTCGAAGGCACGTACAGGTCCTTCAGCACGACGGGCGCGCGCTGGTAGCGCGGCGCCCATTCCATGATCACGGAATATTGGTTGAGCTCGTCGTAGATGGTGGCGACCGAGCGCTGGCCGTAGGCGTTGTAGAGCGCGTTGTCGACCGCGCTCGAGGTCACGCCTAGGCGCGCGGCGCTTTCGCGGTCGACGTCGACGTAGGTCTCCACGCCGTTGTCGGCCTGGTCGCTGTCGACGTCGGTCAGCGCGGTTTCCTGGCGCAGCCTGTCGGCCAGCTTGGCGGTCCAGGTGCGCAGGTCGGCGAGGTTGTCGCCCTTGAGCGTGTACTGGTAGGTGGAATTGCTCGAACGCCCGCCCATGCGCAGGTCTTGCACCGGGCTCAGGAACACGCGCAGGCCGGTGAGCTGGTTGAGCTGCGGCCGCAGCCGGTTGATGACGGCGGCGGTCTTTTCGGTGCGCTGCGACAGCGGCTTCAGGTTGACGAACATGAAGCCACCGCCCGAGCGGCTGCCACCGGCAAAGCCCACCACGGTGTCGACCGCCGGGTCCTTGTGGATGATGTCGACCGCCTGGCGCAGCTTCTCGCTCAGCGCCACCGACGAAATGCTCTGGTCCGCGCGCAGGCCCGCATTGAGCTGGCCGTTGTCCTGCTCGGGGAAGTAGCCCTTGGGAATGGCGGAGAAGAGATACACGTTGAGGCCGATCACCGCCAGCAGCACCAACATGACCACGCCCTTGCTCGCGAGCGCCCAGTCGAGGCTGTGGGCATAGGTGCGCAGGCTCCACTGGTACACGCGCTCCGACATGCGCGCCAGGCGCCCCGGCGGCTTGGCGCCGGGCTCCTCGGCCCGCAGCAGCATGGCGCACAGCATGGGCGTGGTGGTGAGCGAGATGACCAGCGAGATCAGCACCGCCACCGACAGCGTGACCGCGAATTCGCGGAACAGCCGGCCGATCTGACCGTCCATGAACAAGAGCGGAATGAACACCGCCACCAGCGACAGGCTGATCGACAGCACGGTGAACCCCACCTCGCGCGCGCCGCGCAGGGCCGCCTCGATGCGGCCCATGCCGGCCTCGATGTGGCGGCTGGTGTTCTCCAGCACCACGATGGCGTCGTCCACCACGAAGCCCGTGGCCACCGTGAGCGCCATCAGGCTCAGGTTGTTCAGGCTGTAGCCGAGCAGGTGCATCACGCCGAAGGTGCCGAGCAGCGACACCACGGTGGCCACGGCCGGAATGATGGTGGCGCGCGCGCGGCGCAGGAACAGGCCGACCACGAGCACCACCAGCGCGATGGAGATCATGAGCGTGGCCTCGATCTCGCGCAGCGAGGCGCGGATGGAGTTGGTGCGGTCGGAGGCCACCTGCACCTCGATGTCCTGCGGCAGCTGCGCGCGCAGCTCGGGCAGCAGTTCGCGCACACCGTCCACGGTCTCGATGATGTTGGCGCCGGGCTCCTGCGTGACCAGCACGACCACCGCCGGCTGGCCGTTGAAGAGGCCCAGCGTGCGCGTGTTCTCCACGCTGTCGATCACGCGTGCCACGTCGCCCAGCCGCACGGCCGCGCCGTTGCGCCAGGCGATCACCATGTCGCGATACTCCACGGCGTGGCGGCCCGGCGACGGCGTGTAGATCTGCAGCCGGCGCTCGTCGTTCTCGATCGCGCCCTTGGGCCGGTTGGCGTTGTTGGCCTGGATCGCGGCGCGCACGTCTTCGCTGCTGATGCCGAAGCGGTTGAGCGAGAAAGGCTCGAGCTCGACCCGCACGGCCGGCAGCGAGCCGCCGCCGATCTCGACCTCGCCCACGCCCTCCACCTGCGAAAGCTTCTGGCTCACGATGTTGGACACGGCCTCGTAGATCTGGCCCGGCGTGCGCGTCTTGGAAGTGAGCGCCAGGATCGCAATGGGCGCGGCCGTCGGGTTGCGCTTGCGGTAGGTCGGGTTGCTGCGCAGCGTGGCCGGCAGGTCGGCCCGCGCCGCGTTGATGGCCGCCTGCACCTCGCGCGCGGCGCTGTCGATGTTGCGCTTGAGGTCGAACTGCAGGCTGATACGGGTCGAGCCGTTGGAACTGGTCGAGGTGAGTTCGTTGACACCCGCGATCACCCCGAGCCGGCGCTCCAGCGGCGTTGCCACGCTCGAAGCCATGGTGCTGGGGCTCGCGCCCGAGAGGCTGGCCGTCACGGAGATCGCCGGATAGTCGACCTGCGGCAGCGGCGACACAGGCAGCACGAAGAACGCCGCGATCCCGGCCAGCGCGATGCCGATGGTCAGCAGGACCGTGGCAATCGGGCGCTCGACGAAGGGCCTGGAGAGATTCATGCGGCCGCGGCCTCCCGCCTGGGCCCGAACCGGCGCCCCAGCCGGTCGAACGCCAGGTAGACCACCGGCGTGGTGAACAGCGTGAGCACCTGGCTCACCACCAGCCCGCCGAAGATGGCCAGGCCCAGCGGCCTGCGCAACTCGGCGCCCTCGCCCCAGCCGAACATCAGCGGCAGCGCCGCGAAAAGCGCCGCCAGCGTGGTCATCAAAATGGGCCGGAAGCGCAGCAATGCCGCCTGGTGGATGGCTTCCTGCGGCGACTTGCCCTCGCGCCGCTCGGCGTCGATGGCAAAGTCGATCATCATGATCGCGTTCTTCTTGACGATGCCGATCAGCAGGATGATGCCGATGATGCCGATCACGCCCAGGTCGTTGCCCGTGACCATCAAGGCGAGCAGCGCGCCCACGCCGGCCGAGGGCAGCGTCGAGAGAATGGTCAGCGGATGGATGTAGCTCTCATACAGCACGCCCAGCACGATGTACACGCACACCACCGCCGCCAGGATGAGCCACAGCTGGTTGGAAAGCGATTTCTCGTAGGCCCCCGCCGCACCCAGGAAGCTCATGGTCATGCTCGCCGGCATGCCGATTTCCTTTGCCGCCGCGCGAATGGCCGCCACGGATTTACCGAGCGCCACGTTCTCGGCCGTATCGAAGCCCACCGTGGCCGCCGGATACTGCGCCACATGCGTCACCGCGAGCGGCGCGGCCTGCTCGCGCACCGTGGCAATCGACGACAGCGTGGTGGCGCCGCCGCCGCCGGTGCGCAGTTGCAGGTTGCCCAGCAGCTGCGGCGAGGCCAGGGCCTCGCGCTGCGCCTCCAGGATCACGCGGTACTGGTTGGTCTCGGTGAAGATGGTCGAGACGATGCGCTGGCCGAAGGCGCTGTAGAGCGTGTCGTCCACCGAGCTGGCCGTGACGGAGAGGCGCGAGGCCGTGTTGCGGTCGATGTCCACATACGCGGCCAGGCCCTTCGCGCCCGCGCTGGTGGTGGGATTGCGCACCAGCGGCTCGGAGCGCAGGCGCTCCACCAGCTTCTGCGCCCAGGCATCGACGGTGCTGGTGTCCACCCCTTCGAGCGAGACGCGGAACTCGGTCGGGCCGGTTTCGGCGTCGATGGTCAGGTCCTGCGTGGGCTGCAGGTACAGCGTCACGCCGGCCACCGCGCGCACCCGCTCGCGCAGGCGCTGCATCGTGTCCTCCTGGTTGCCGCGGTCGGCGCGCATGTTGATGAGCATGCTGCCGGTGTTCAGCGCCGTGTTGTTGGCGGCGTCCACGCCCACCACCGAGCTCACGCTGGCCACCTCGGAGTCGGCCAGGATGGCATTGGCGGCCTGCTGCTGCAGCTCGGCCATGCGCGTGTACGACACATCCTGCGCGGCTTCGATGCGCGCCTGCAGCTGCCCGGTGTCCTGCGTCGGGAACAGCCCCTTGGGAATCACCACGTAGAGCAACACGGTGAGCGCCAGCGTGGCCACCGCCACGACGAGCGTCAGCGGCTGGTGGCGCAGCACCCATTGCAGCCACACGTCGTAGCGGCCGATCACGCGCTCGATGAAGCGCTGCACGCTGGCACCGAAGCGCCCGCCCTCTTCGGCCTGCGGCTTGAGCCAGCGCGCCGACATCATCGGCACCAGCGTGAGCGACACCACGGCGGAGATCAGGATGGTGATGGCCAGCGTCACCGCGAACTCGCGGAACAGCCGCCCCACCACGTCGCCCATGAACAGCAGCGGAATCAGCACCGCGATCAGCGACACCGTGAGCGAGATGATGGTGAAGCCGATCTGCGTGGCCCCCTTGAGCGCGGCCTTGAACGGCGGGTCGCCTTCCTCCAGGTAGCGCGCGATGTTCTCGATCATGACGATCGCATCGTCCACCACGAAGCCGGTGGCAATGGTCAGCGCCATCAGGCTCAGGTTGTTCAGGCTGTAGCCCAGCAGGTACATCAGCCCGCAGGTGCCGATGAGCGAGATCGGGACCGCCAGGCTGGCAATGACCGTGGCGCGCACGCTGTGCAGGAAGAAGAAGATCACCAGCACCACCATCACCACCGCCAGCCCGAGTTCGAGCTGCACGTGCGAGACCGAGGCCCGGATGCCGGTGGTGCGGTCGCTCAGCACCTCCATCTTGAGCGAGCCCGGCAGCGAGGCCTGCAGCTCGGGCAGCTGCTTCTTGATGGCATCGACCGTGCCGATCACGTTGGCGCCCGGTTGGCGCTGCACGTTGAGGATGATCGCAGGGTAGAGCGTGGCCGGCTGCTCCCCGGCGCGCAGTGCGGCCCAGGCGCCCAGCTGCGTGTTCTCGGCGCCGTCGATCACGCGCGCCACGTCGGTCATGCGCACCGGCGCGCCGTTCTTCCACGCGACGATCAGGTTCTTGTAGTCGTCCGCCGTCACGAGCTGGTCGTTGGCGTTGATGGTGTAGGCCCGCCGCGGACCGTCGAAGCTGCCCTTGGCGCTGTTGGCGTTGGCCGCGGTGATGGCGCTGCGCAGCGTGTCCAGGCCAATGCCCACCGATGCCAGCGCGTTGGTGTCGGCCTGGATGCGCACGGCCGGACGCTGCCCGCCCGAGAGCGACACCAGCCCCACGCCGCTGACCTGGCTGATCTTCTGCGCGAGCCGCGTGTTCACGAGGTTCTGCACCTCGGTGAGCGGCATGGTCTCGGAACTCACGGCCAGCGTGAGGATGGGCGCGTCGGCCGGGTTCACCTTGGCGTATACGGGCGGCGCCGGCAGGTCGGCCGGCAGCAGCGAACCGCCGGCGTTGATGGCGGCCTGCACCTGCTGCTCGGCCACGTCCAGGGTCTGGTCGAGCGCGAACTGCAGCGTGACGATGGACACGCCCGCCGAACTCACCGAGCTCATGCGGTTGAGCCCCGCCATCTGACCGAACTGGCGCTCGAGCGGGGCGGTGACGGTGCGGCTCATGACCTCGGGGCTGGCGCCGGGGTAGAGCGTCTGCACCTGGATGGTCGGGTAATCGACCTGCGGCAGCGCGGCCAACGGCAAGAGCCGCAGGCCCACCAGGCCGGCCAGCACGATGGCCACCATCAGCAGCGCCGTGGCCACCGGCCGTTCGATGAAGGGGCGGGAGGGGCTCATCGCGGACGCGCTCGCTGGTTCCGTGGGTTGTGGCCGTTGATCGTCATTGCGGCGGACGCTGGCGCCGCCGCTCTCCGCCGCCTTCGCCGCGCGCACCGCGCGGGCCCGAAGCCGCACCGCGCGGCCCGGAAGCGCCGCCGCGCGGGCCTGCCGCGGGCCGGTCGCCCTGCAGCTGCACCACCGCGCCGTCCTTGATGCGGTCGCCGCCCTCGGTCACGACGTTCTCGCCGGCCCGCAGGCCCGAGGTGATGGCCACCACCTCGGCGTTGGCCTCGCCGCGCTTCACCGCGCGCATCGACACGGTGCGGTCCTCGTTGATCACATACACGTAGTCGCCATTGGGGCCGGTGCGCACCGCCGTCACGGGCACCACCACCGCGCGCACCTTGCGCAGCAGCATCTGCACATTGACGAACTGGCTCGGGAACAGCGTGGTCTGCGCATTGCCGAAGCGGGCCTTGGCCTTCACCGTGCCGGTGGTGGTGTCGACCACGTTGTCGAGCGTGGAGAAGGTGCCCGCGTCGAGCGTCGCCGCGCGCGTCCGATCGAAGGCGCTGACCGGCAGCGGCTCGCCCTTGGCAAGCTGCGCCTGGATGTCGGGCACGCGGTCTTGCGGCACCGAGAACTGCACGTCGATCGGGTTCATCTGCGTGATGACCGCAATGCCCGTGGTCGCGTTGGCCGTCACGGTGTTGCCCGCATCCACCGCGCGCAGGCCGATGCGGCCGGCCACGGGCGAGGTGATGCGGGTGTAGTCGAGGTTCAGCTTGGCGGCGGCCTCGGCGGCCAGGTCGGTGGTGACCGTGCCTTCGAGCTGCCGGACCAGCGCGGCCTGGGTGTCGACGTCCTGCCGGGCGATGGAGTCCTGCCCCAGCAGCGTGCGGTAGCGCGCCAGCGTGACGCGCGCGGCTTCGAGTTGCGCCTCGTCGCGCTGGCGCGTGCCGCGGGCCTGCATCAGTGCCTGCTCGTAGGGCCGCGGGTCGATGCGCGCGAGCAGCTGGTTCCTGGCAACGGTCTGCCCTTCGGTGAACAGCACCTCGGTCAGCACGCCGCCGACCTGCGCCTTGAGCGTGATGGTTGCGAGCGGCGTGACCGTGCCGAGCGCGTCGATGGTCACCGGCAGCTCGATCTCGCGCGCCGCCGCATGGCCGACCGTGACGGTCGCGCCGCCGAAGCCCGGCCCCCCGGCGGAGCTGCCCTTGCGGTTGATCAGATACCAGGCGCCGCCTCCCAGCACCAGCAGCAGCACCAGTGCGATCAGGCTGCCGAGCCAGAGCCTGCGACGCGAAGGCGGCCGCGCAGGCGGGGACGAAGAAGGTGGGGTTGCCGGTTGGACAGCAGGCGAATCGCCGGAAGAAGGCTCGGAGTTCGGAGATTCCATGAGATGTGGCAGTGCGCAAGTACAGCCGCTAGTGGAGCGCCGGATCGTAGCGCGCCTGTCTTATGAACCGTAAAGCGCCGGTAAAGCTGCGGTCAACGCTGCATTTGGCGCCGGTTCGCCGCGTCTGGCGCCGCCGGTCTGCATTTCGTCGCAGACCTGTCGCGGCGGCCCGCCGGCGCCGGCACAGTCCGGCCCATCGAATCGTCTTTTCACTGGAGAAACGCCATGCTGCTGCAGATCATTCTTCACACCCCCAAGTGGGTCTTCGCCGTTTTCGCCCTCCTGCTGTGGCTGGGCTGCAGGCAGCTGCTGTCCGGCAGCGTCAGCCTCGCCAAGGTCACCGTCATGCCGGTGGCCATGACCGGCCTCTCGCTGGCCGGCGTGATCTCGGCCTTCGGCGATTCGCCCGGCGCGCTGCTCGGCTGGGCCGTGGCGGCGGCCGCGCTGGTGCTGCTGGTGCTCCAGAGCCCCCTGCCCGCCAGCACGCGCTACGACCGCGCGGCACGCGAGTTTCACGTGGCCGGCAGCGCGGTGCCGCTGGTGCTGATGATGGGCATCTTCTTCACCAAGTACGTGGTGGGCGCGTCCCTGGCCATGCACCCCGAACTGCGCCAGCAGGCCGGCTTCGCCGTCGCGGTTCCCATGCTTTACGGCGCCTTCAGCGGCATCTTCGCGGCGCGCGCCGTGCGGCTGTGGAAGCTGGCCATGGCCACCGACGCCATGGCGGCCGGTGCCCGTGCAGCCTAAGATCGCCGCCGCCGCCACATTCCAGGAACCGCCATGACCGTGCTCTTTCTGATCCTCAAGATTGCCGTCACGGTGGTGCTCGCCGCCTCCATTGCCGAAGCGCTGGTGCTGTCGTGGCGCGGTGGCTGGCGCAGCTACGACTGGAAGGCGGCCGGCGTCTCGGTGGTCGACTTCCTGGTGCGCGAATACCCGCTGCGCTGGCTGCTGCCGCTGGCCTTCTGGACCGGCGCCATGGACTGGTTCTGGAACCACCGGCTCTTCACGCTGCCCATGGACCACTGGAGCGGCTGGGTCGCCTGCTTCATCGGCCAGGAGTTCTGCTACTACTGGTACCACCGCGCCGCCCACCGGGTGCGCTGGTTCTGGTGCACGCATGCCATCCACCATTCGCCGAACCAGCTCAACCTGTCTGCCGCCTACCGCTTCGGCTGGACCGGCAAGCTCACCGGCACGCTGTTCTTCTTCATGCTGGCGCCGCTGCTGGGCATGCCGCCGAAGGTGATCCTGCTGATGCTCACGCTGAACCTGCTGTACCAGTTCTGGATCCACGCGGCGTGGATTCCAAGGCTCGGCCCGCTGGAATGGGTGCTCAACACCCCCTCGGCCCACCGCGTGCACCACGCCTCGAACCTCGAATACCTCGACGGCAACTACGGCGGCGTGCTGATCGTGTTCGATCGCCTGTTCGGGACCTACATTCCCGAACGCGCCGACCTTCCCTGCCGCTACGGGCTGGTGAAGCCGATCGCCTCCCACAACATCTTCGAGATCGAGTTCACGCACTGGCGCGCGCTGTTCCGCGACCTGGCTTCGGCCCGCTCGGTGCGCGCCTTCGTCGGATACCTCGTGAAGCCGCCGGGCTGGAAGCCCGACGGGTTGGGCGAGACGACCGAGGAACTGCGGCAGCGCGCGGCCTTGCAGGCGGCATCGCCGCCATCGCTGGCCGCCCCCGATTTCATTCCTGTCCAATACAAGGAGTTGTCATGAACCACATCGCATCGAACCCCGCCCGCTCCGACATCGAACGCCTCGCCCGCCGCCGCGCCGGTGCCAAGATGGGCTGGTACATCCACGCTTTCGTCTACGTGCTGGTCAACCTCGGGCTGGTCGCGCTCTCGGCCGCCAATGGCCGCAACTGGGCGATGTACCCGCTCATGGGCTGGGGCCTGGGCCTGCTGATCCATGGCGCCGTGGTCTGGTTCGTGGCCGGCGGCGGCTTCTACGACAGGCTCGTGGAACGCGAACGCCGCGCACTGGGCGCCGGGGACCGCGGGTGAATCCAGGCCTGCCTGCAGCAAACAACAGGTTCACTCCCGAGAACCTGAGGAGCATGCTGCGGCATGGCCTGATCACCGCCGTCTTCTGCTGCCTCATCGCCACCGCGCTGAGCATCACCGATGGCGGCAGCTGGACTGCACACCTGGTCTATTCGCTGGCGATCGGCACCGTGAGCTGGCTGTTCATCGACATCGGCCGGCTCCTGATCAGCGGGCACCGCGAGACCCACTGGCCAGGATGGCCGGCGGGCCTTCTCCTGATCGCGATGGGCATGGTCGTCGGCTTCTTCGTCGGCAACCTCATTGGCGATGCATGGCTCGGCGCGCCTCGATTCAACTTCCTCGATTTCACGGGCCACAAGCTGGCCACTGGCGTCACGATCACCCTCATCGCGACGGTCGGCTTGTGCTTCTTCTTCTACAGCCTCGGCAGAAGCAAGCACATGCAAAGCCAGATCGAGCTGGCGCAGCGCAATGCCACCGAGGCGCGGCTCAAGCTGCTCGAAACCCAGCTCGAACCGCACATGCTGTTCAACACGCTGGCCAATCTGCGCGCCCTGATCACGGCCGACCCGCCGCGCGCCGTGGCCATGCTTGACCGCCTCAACAACTACCTGCGCATGACGCTGAGCGGCTCTCGCGCCCTGGCGCATCCGCTGTCGGCCGAGTTCGAACGGCTGGCTGACTACCTCGAACTGATGTCCGTGCGCATGGGCGAGCGCCTGCGCTACACGCTCGATCTGCCGGATGAATTGCGCAACACGCCGGTGCCGCCGCTGC
The DNA here is from genome assembly GCF_018614875.1 of Variovorax paradoxus. GTDB lineage: Bacteria > Pseudomonadota > Gammaproteobacteria > Burkholderiales > Burkholderiaceae_C > Variovorax > Variovorax paradoxus_I. The sequence continues at coordinate 885,751 of NZ_JAGGNW010000011.1, forward strand.
TGCTGCAGCCGCTGGTGGAAAACAGCATTCGCCACGGGCTCGAGCCCAAGATCGAAGGCGGCCGGATCACCGTGCGGGCGCGCCAGGAGGCCGGCCGGCTCGTCATCGAGGTGAGCGACACCGGCGTCGGCCTCGACGCGGCGCAACCCTCCGCAGGCAGCGGTTTCGGGCTCGAGCAGGTACGCGAACGGCTTGCCACCGTGTATGGCGACCAGGGCCGCATGAGCCTGGCCGCCGAGCCCGCGGGCGGTACCCGCACCACACTCAGCTTTCCCTTGCCGCCACACGCATGACCCCCACCGCCCTCATTGCCGAAGACGAGCCTCTGCTTGCCCAGGCCCTCCAGGCCGAACTCGCCACTGCATGGCCCGAACTGCAGGTGCTCGCCACCGCGGGCGACGGCCGCAGCGCCGTGCGCGAGGCGCTGCGGCTGCTGCCGCAGGTGCTGTTCTTCGACATCCGCATGCCGGGGCTCGACGGCCTGGGCGCCGCCGCCGAGCTGGCCGACAGCTGGCCCGCCGACGAGGCGCCCCTGCCGCAACTGGTGTTCGTGACCGCGTATGACGAATATGCCGCCCGTGCCTTCGAGGCCCAGGCCATCGACTACGTGCTCAAGCCCGTGCAGCCCGAGCGCCTGCGCAAGACCGTGCTGCGACTGCAGCAGGCGCTGGGCGCGCGGCAGCAGCAGACCCGGCCAGCCCCTGCCGCGGCTGACGAAGCGCTCGAACGAACCCTCGCGCAGTGGCGCCAGGTGCTTGCCGCCGCAGCCGGCAAGGGCGCGTCGGCACCGCCCGCTGCCACCGCCCCGCTGAAGATGATTGCCGCCAGCGAAGCCGGCGGCAGCACCGTGCGCATGGTTGCCATCGACGAGGTGCTGTATTTCGAGGCCGCCGACAAATACATCCGCGTGCTCACCGCCACGCACGAATACCTCATCCGCACACCGCTGAAGCAGTTGCTGACCCAGCTCGACCCCGACACTTTCTGGCAGGTGCATCGCGCCGTGGTGGTGCGCAGTTCGGCCGTCGAGGCTGTGCACCGCGACGAAGCGGGCAAGCTGCACCTGGATCTGCGCGGCCGGCCCGAGAAAATCCCGGTCAGCCGGCTCTACGGCCATCTGTTTCGCGCAATGTGAAATAGAGAGAAGCTGGAAACCTCGCGCCCGTAAAAAAAAACCGGCCCTCCAGGGGCCGGCTTTTGCTGGCGCGCGCCGACTGGCGGCGCTGCCGCTCAATCGCGCCAGTGGTGATGACCGCGATAGTAGCCACGCGGACCGTAGTAACGCGGCGGCGGTGCGTAATACGCCGGCGGCGCGTAGTACACCGGGGCCGGACGGTAATAGACCGGCGGCGGCGGGCGGTAGTACACCGGGGGCGGCGCGTCGTAATACACCGGCGCAGGGGCCGTATAGACCGGCGCCGGGTAGTAGGCCGGAGCGCCCACGCCCACCGCCACGCCCGGAAGGCCCACGCCTACCGACCAGCTCACGTCGCCGCGGGCACTGGCCGAAGTGGCCGCAAACAATGCGCCGGCTGCCACGACACCCGCAGCGGCCCATTTGAAGAAGGTTGAACGTGTGAGGCTCATGATGTTGGACTCCTTGTTGGGGCGTTGTCCGCCCATGTATGTATTGAACGCGCCAAATGCAAAGCGGTTGCCCGCCGCAATGTGAAGAACGTTGCCAAAGGTAACCTGGAGGGGGCGCACTCTAGAATGCCGCAATGACCTCCCCGACCGACAAAGACAGCGCAAAAACAGCCGCTGCACCGAGTAATTTCCTGCGCCACGTGATCGAAAACGACCTGGCACAGGGTGCCTATTCTGGCCGCAAATGGGGTGGCTCGCCCGGCGATGCCGCCCATCACGCCCAGGGCATGGCCGACCCCGCCAAGGTCCGCATGCGCTTTCCACCCGAGCCCAACGGCTACCTGCACATCGGCCACGCCAAGAGCATCTGGCTCAATTTCGAGCTGGCCAAGGAATATGGCGGCGTGTGCCACCTGCGCTTCGACGACACCAACCCCGAAAAAGAAGAGCAGGAATACGTCGACTCCATCCGCGACGCGGTCGAGTGGCTCGGCTACGAAACCTGCCTGGCCGACCGCCCCAGCGCTCCGGGCACCTTGCAGCCGCACGAATACTTCGCGAGCGACTACTTCGACTTCATGTACCGCGCCGCCGAATACCTGATTGGCGCCGGCCTGGCCTACGTGGACGAGCAAAGCGCCGAAGAAATCCGCGCCAACCGCGGCGACTTCAACACGCCCGGGACCGACAGCCCCTTCCGCAGCCGCAGCGCGGAAGAAAACCTCGCCCGCTTCCGCGCCATGCGCGACGGCCAGCTCGCCGACGGCGCCGCCATCCTGCGCGCCAGGATCGACATGGCAAGCCCCAACATCAACATGCGCGACCCCGCGCTCTACCGCATCCGCCGGGCCACCCACCACAACACCGGCGACAAGTGGTGCATCTACCCGATGTACACCTTTGCGCACCCCATCGAAGACGCGCTGGAGCAGATCACCCATTCCATCTGCACGCTGGAATTCGAAGACCAGCGCCCCTTCTACGACTGGCTGCTCGACCGTTTGGCCGAAGGCGGCCTCATCGCCAGCCCGCATCCGCGCCAGTACGAATTCGCGCGCCTCAACGTCACCCACGTGATGACCAGCAAGCGCAAGCTGCGCCAGCTGGTCGAAGAAAAACACGTCGACGGCTGGGACGACCCCCGCATGCCCACCCTGGCCGGCCTGCGCCGCCGCGGCTACACGCCCGAGGCGCTGCGCCTGTTCTGCGAACGCAGCGGCACCACCAAGTCCGGCGGCTGGATCGACTACGCGAGCCTGGAAGCCTCGCTGCGCGACACCCTCGACCCCACCGCCCCGCGCGCCATGGCCGTGCTCGACCCGGTCAAGCTGGTGATCACCAACTGGGCCGAACTGATGGGCGGCGACGACGTGCTCGACGACTGCTCCGCGCCCGTGCATCCGCATCATCCCGAGATGGGCAAGCGCGAATTCAAGCTCGGCCGCGAAGTCTGGATCGAGCGCACCGACTACGAGGAAGTGCAGCCCAAGGGCTTCTTCCGCCTGTTCCCGGGCAACAAGGTGCGCCTCAAGTACGGCCACGTCATCGAGTGCACCGGCGGCACCAAGGATTCAAATGGCACCCTCGTCGAAGTGCAGGCCACGCTGGTGCCCGACACCAAGAGCGGCACGCCCGGCGCGGACGCCATCAAGGTGAAGGGCAACATCACCTGGGTGGCTGCGGCGGATGCGGTGCAGGCCGAAGTGCGGTTGTACGAACGGCTGTTTGCCGCGGCGAATCCGGGCAGCGGCGATCTGACGGACGAATTGAACAAGGCGAGCCTGGATATTTGCTCTGCGTTCGTCGAACCGTCGCTGGCCAATGCCGAAGGCGGTGCGGCGTTTCAGTTCGAGCGGCACGGGTACTTCGTGTTCGATGCAAAGGCCAGTGCCGGCGGCAAGCGCGTGTTCAATCGCGCGGCAGGGATGCGGGACAGCTGGGGCAAGTAGGCGCCCTCCACCCGCAGGCCCGGGCTATCCTGTTCATTCATGAATCTTCCGAGTCCTTCCCACCTGATCCGCTTCAACAAGCCGTACGGCGTCCTCAGCCAGTTCACGGCCGAAGGCCGGTGGCGCGGGTTGAAGGACTTCATCGACATTCCCGACGTCTACGTGGCCGGCCGTCTCGACGCCGACAGCGAAGGCCTGCTGCTGCTCACCGACGACGGCCAACTCCAGGCGCGCATCGCCGATCCGCGCTTCAAGATGGAGAAGACCTATTGGGTGCAGGTGGAAGGCGTACCTACCGAAGAAGCGCTTGCCGCATTGCGCGAAGGCGTGCAGCTGAACGATGGCCTCACGCGCCCGGCCCGCGCGCGCCTGCTCGACCCGCCGCCCGACGTGTGGCCGCGGCAACCGCCCATTCGCGAACGCAAGAGCATTCCGACCGCCTGGCTGGAGTTGGCGATCAGCGAAGGTCGCAACCGCCAGGTGCGGCGCATGACCGCCGCTGTGGGGCTGCCGACCCTTCGCCTGATTCGCGCCGCCATCGGGCCCTACACGCTCGATGGATTGGCGCCGGGCACCTGGCGCGAGTAGCGCGGCCGCGGCGTCACAGCACTTGTTTCATTCGATCTCTTCATGCACCACATCCGGACCGTCTCATCCAACCTCCTCACGCCTGCGATGAATCGCCGCTGCGCATTGCTCGGCACGCTGGGCCTGCTCGCGCTGCCGGCAACGCATGTTGCCGCTGCCGGGCCTGCGAAGTCGAAGCGACCGCACCCCGATGTCTGGCCGCATGCGTCGCAGGTGCCGGGCGGCGTGGCCCGCCTGTCGCTCGGGCCGAGCGCCAGGCGGCCGGCGGCCTTTGCGGGCGACCTGCCTTTGCTCGTGCTGGGCGACGCCATCGAGTGGACGGCGCTGGTGGGTATTCCGCTCGCGGCCGTGCCGGGCGACGCGAGCATCGTCGTGCGGCCTGAAGGCGGCAACGAAAGACAGATCAACTATGCGGTGAGCCCCAAGCAATACCGCGAGCAGCGCCTGACGGTCCCGCCGCGCACCGTCGATCTGTCGCCTGAAGACGAGGCGCGCTACGAACGCGAACGCGCGCACCTCGCCACCGTGATGGCCACCTTCACCGATCTGCGGCCCGATGCCTCGCTGCAGATGCGCGTCCCCGCACCGGGCCGCCGCTCCAGCTCGTTCGGCCTGCGCCGCGTGTTCAACGGGCAGTCGCGCAATCCGCACAGCGGCATGGACATCGCGGCCGGCACCGGCACGCCGGTGCTGGCGCCGCTGCCGGGACGGGTGATCGACACGGGTGACTATTTCTTCAACGGCGGCACGGTGTGGCTCGACCATGGCGGCGGTCTGCTGACGATGTATTGCCACCTGAGCCGCATCGACGTGAAGGTGGGTGATGTGCTGAAAACCGGCGAGCAGTTGGCTGCAGTGGGCGCCACCGGCCGCGTGACCGGTCCGCATCTGCATTGGTCGGTGATGCTGAATCGGGCGATGGTGGATCCGGCGCTGTTCATCAGGGCCTGATTCTTCGAGCACGCAGCGCAGCATCTTCTGCTGCACTTGCCCTCAGCACCTGCTTGCCTCATAAACTCGCTTAACTCACACGAGGGGCGGGGTTGAGGCAATGGCGAAACAAACAAGAACCGAGCGACGCCGAGTGCGCGCGAGGCAGGAACTTGCCGGCAAGGGTTGGACTGCGATCGTCATCGGCATCTTGTTGCTGACGATGGTTCCTGCATTTCTGCAAGGGCCTATTGGGAACGTGCTCGGGCAAGCTCTTCGGCCGCTAGGCTGGATGGCATTGGCTCTTGGAGCGATCCTGCTGGGCCTTCACCAACTCGTCGATCGCGATACGGCGCCCAAGAAGGCCGAACGAGCAGCAGTTCCCAGATCACTTCGATCTTCTGCGACTCCCGCTTCAAGGCAAGAGCCAACCTTCGTCCCTGAACGATCTTCTGCGGAAGAACCCGCGCCACCACAAGAGCAGCAATGGAGCACCGCAGTCCTCTTCGCCATCGAGTGGCGTCGCTTCGAGGCATTGTGCGAGGCGTTCTACGCGCAGGCTGGGTTTGCCACGCGAAGCCAATCTCACGGCCCCGACGGCGGCGTCGATATCTGGCTCCAGTCCAAGCACATCGTTGCGCCCCGCATCGTGCAATGCAAGCATTGGCGCAACACGCGTGTCGCACTGAAGGACATGCGCGAATTTCTGGGTGTGATGGCATCGCACAAGCTCCAGAACGGGACGTTCGTCACCAGTTCCACCTTCACCCGGGAAGCCCTGGCGTTTGCCGAAGCCAACGGCATCCAGGCTCAGGATGGTGCCGCGTTGCTCAAATTGATTCGCCTTCGTACGCCCGAACAGCAGGCAGCACTGCTCGCGGTGGCCTACGAAGGCGAGTACTGGCGGCCAACTTGCGCTGGCTGCGGCACGAAAATGGTGGAGCGGCCACCCAAAGGCAATCGCGGCGCTTTTTGGGGATGCAACAACTATCGGCGCTGCGGGGCCAAACCAATCTCGAAAGCGAAAGCGCGAGTTCAGCCTGATCACGCTAATGGGAATAAAGTACCATTAACGAAAAGGAGGTGGTCCCTGCGCCTGTTGCGTGGGGACTGAGCATCGATGCGTTTCAACCTTGTTCTTCTAGCCTGCATCATGGCTCTCCCGGGCTGCATGATCGTTCGCAATCCCACGCCGCAGGAGTTGTCCGCGCTCGATAACCCGCCGTTCGAGGTTCAGTCCAAAGTTGCGCAGCTCTTGCCGAAGGTTGAGGCTTGGTATTCGGAGGTCGAGATTCAACTTGCACCTTTTGGGCGCCCTCTTACGGCCGAGGAAGCAAGAACGGCCATCGAACTTGGCGTAGCCGAACCGGAAAAAGTTCGTGTAGTCGTGCTTGACGAATTTCCGATGCCCAAGGATGAGCAGCTACTTGGCGAAGCGAAGAAGCACGGTCTGGGCAATTGGAGCGAGGGTGGCCGCAGCAATGGCCGCGTTGTCTTGCTGAAGCCACGCGTTGCACAGTCCCCCGCGGTGCTTCGGCATGAACTGGTTCATCTTGCCCAACAGGATCGGATGGGGCGCACCGCATTCTTGCGCCGCTACCTGATAGAACTCGAGATGATGGGCTACGCCAGATCGCCCCTCGAGCTAGAAGCATATGCCAGGCAGGGGGCACACTAGATCGGCTTCGTCAGATACACCGCCTCGCGCCCCACGATCACCCGCTGGGCGGGCATGAAGATCGTGCAGTCGTCACACGGCGCGCGTATCTCGTCCGGGCCATTGGTGGCGATCAGCTCGCCCTTGGCAAAGGTCTCGAAGCCGATCAGCGGGCGCACGAACGCAAAGTCTTCCGACTTGATGACATGCGTCTGCAGCAGCTCGAAGCGGCGCTGCGGGCCGGGCGCCGGCACGGCGGGGTCCTTGTCGATGAGCCCGAAGTGCGCCAGAAAATCGAGCGAGATGGCGGTGGCCAGCTCGGACGCCGAGCGCAGGAAGTGCTGCCCGCATTCGGCCACCAGCGCCACGCCCTTGCCATCGGGCAGGCCGTGGCGGCCATGCTGGATCAGCGGCGTGCCGGAGCCCAGGCCGTCGGGCATCACCAGGTGCACCGACGGGCGGCCGATGGCCAGTGCCGCCTCGGCGTTGCGGTCGAAGGCGGGATAGACCCAGAACGGAATCACCGGCTGGCTCGTGGAGTGGATGTCCAGGATGTGGTCGGCCGCGCTCACCACCGGCCGCAGCATGCGGGCTCGGCGCAGTTCGGGGCTGTCTTCGGTGCCGTCGAGCCATTCGGGCGACCAGATGCGGTTGAGGTTGTGCACCAGCTGGCGGCTGTCGAAAGGCAGCGCCTCGTCGAAGGACTCGTAGGCCTCCACGTTGGCAAAGCTTACCGTGAGGGTGCCGATCTTCGGGCGCACTTGGGTGTCGAGCAGGTGCGTGGCCGCGGTCATGCCGCAGATCTCGTTGCCGTGTGTCAGCGCATTGATCAGCACGTGGGGGCCGGGCTTGCCGGACTCGAAGCGGTGCACGTAGTCGATGCCGATGTTGCCCTGGCGGTAGGCGCAGAGATCGCGGGGGAGGACTTCGAGGGCGGGTGGGGATTGGGTCATGGCCGGGACGTTGAATGAAGGCGAGTGGTCGGGCGAGTTTGCTACAGCCCGGCAATCAGTGCATAGCGCGTGCCTCTGCCCTGCCCGGTTCGCGCCAACACGCCCAGCGCGACCAACTCGGTGAGTTCGCGGTAGGCGGTGGCTCGCGACACGCCGGCAATGGCCACGTATTTTTCCGTGCTCATTCCGCCCAGGAATCCACCGGGACCCGCGTCGTAGAGTTTGTTCAACACCTTGCGTTCGCTCGGCGTGAGTTGCGGATGCGCCGCGTCCAGCCCCGCCCAGAATCCGGCCTTCGCACCCGCAGCCTGGATTTGCGCGAGCGTCGACAGGCACGCCTTTTCAACGCAACCGATGAACCAGCGAACCCAGGACGTGACATCCATATCCCCCTGCGCGCTGGCTGCTTGCAACTGGTTGTAGTAACCGGCGCGGTCGAGCCAGAGCTGCTGCGACATGCTGAACAAGCGCTGGCTGCTGCACAGGTCTTGCGCCAGCGCAAGGTCGCTCAGTGCGCGGCCGATGCGGCCGTTGCCGTCTTCGAACGGGTGGATGGTTTCGAACCACAGATGCGCGATGGCGCTGCGCACAAGGCCGTCGGTCTTCGGATGCTTGCGCCCTTCCTCGAACCATTCGAGCAGCGCTTTCATCTGCGCGGGAACATCGCGCGAGGGTGGCGCCTCGTAGTGAACCGTGTCGGGTTTTCCGACGCGCGGCGTGACGATCTGCATCGGGTCTTCGTGAGCACGGTAGGCGCCGGTGACGATGCGGGTGATGCCGCTTCGGCCGTTTGGAAAAAGCGCCGCGTGCCAATCGAGCAGCGCCGCTTCGGCGAGCGGTTCATTCCAGCGGGCGACTGCCGCCTCGACGATGTCGAGCGTGGCTTCGGTGCGGGCGTCTCTGGGAAGGCGGCTCGCGGGCGTCAGGCCAAGACGGCGGGCCGCCGAGGCACGCACCGAATTGACCTGCAGCGTTTCACCCTCGATCTGTGCGGTGGCGACAGCTTCCTGCGTCCATTCGCCGAGTTGGAGTTCATCGAGAGCGACGAGCTGAAGGTTGCCCGCCACGCCCAGCATGCGCCCCTGTGCCAGGCGCGCGGCCGACAGCGCAGGCTGCAGCGCCTGCCCATCGACCTCGAAGTGCGGCCATTTCTTGGTTTGCCAGATCCACATGAAGCGCATTTTAGGCAAATACGCTTCAAAAATGAAGCGTATTTATGGCGAATACGCTTCAGCGAGCCGATCTACCGCACCTGCTGGTAATCCACCGGCACCCAGACGTAGCCCTTGCCTTCGGCCCGCACATGCCCCAGCCCCGGGAACGGCAGATGCGCGCTGCCCACCAGGTAGCGCCCCTTGGCCGCATCCGCATAGGCCTTCTTGCGCTCCAGCGCGGCGGGCTTCGAATCGACGTCGAACGAGATCGTCACCTGCGGCTGCTCGAACTGCACGGCCGCCACATGCATCAGGTCGCCCCACAGCACCAGCTTCTGGCCCTTGGACTCGACCACGTACACGTTGTGGCCCGGCGTGTGGCCGTGGGCCGGCATGGCCTTGATGCCGGGCAGCAGTTCCGTGCTGCCTTTCAAGGGCTTGAACTTGCCGGCCTCGACGTACGGGTTGATCGACGCCATCGCGCCCTGGAAGAAGCCCTTCATCTCGGGCGAGGCCTTTTCGAGGTTGGCCTTGTCGAGCCAGAAGTCGGCGTCTTCCTGGCCGGCGTGGACCGTGGCGTTGGGAAACACCAGCTTGCCGTCGGCCATGAGTCCGCCGACGTGGTCGCCGTGCATGTGGGTGATCAGCACGTCGTCGACCTGCTCCGGCTTGTAGCCGGCGGCCTGGAGGTTGGCGCGCAGGTTGCCGAGGGTGGCGCCGAAGAGCGCGCCGGCGCCGGTGTCGACCAGCACCAGCTTGCTTCCGGTGTTGATGAGGTAGCCGTTCACCGATGTCTGCACCACGTCCTTTTCGAACGAGCGGTCGAGCAGCTTGCCGACCTGGCCCTGCGTGGTGTTGGTAAGCAGCTTCTTGGGTTCGAGGTCGAGGGTGCCGTCGAACAGCGCGGTCACTTCGAAGTCGCCGAGCATGACGCGGTAGAAGCCCGGCGCCTGGGTCTTGACCTGCGGGGCGCCCGCCTGCACCGCAAACGAAAGCATCAGCATGCTGCCGGCCAATGCGGCGACGCCGCGGCGCAACCAGCGGGTGGATGTTGTCATGGGTTCTTCTCCTCGGATGGTTGTAGGGGGCGCCGAGAATAGCCCACGCGCGCGATTCGTGCAGGCGTGCGGCCGCGTGGGTCCGCGGTTCCCCGTGGAGCGAGGCGCTTCTCTATCGACGCCCGTCCCGTCGCCCCACGCAGGCGGCCAGCGCCTCGACATCGAGTTGATAGCAGCCCTGCTGCCGATGCACCGCGAAGCCCAACTGCCGATTGATCGCAAGGATGGGCGCGTTGACTTCCGCGTTGTACGTGACCACGGTCTGCAGTGCGGGATGCCGCATGCGTACGCATTCGAGCATTGCCGCCTTCACGCCCTTGGCAAGCGATTGGCCGCGCCACGCGCGGGCCACGCCGGTCAGGCGCTGATGCAGGCGATCGGGGAAGCGGGCGTCCCACTGGGCCTCGCACATCGCGGCGAGTTCATCGTCGGCGTCGACGAGCAGCACCAGAAAATGCTCGCCGCCGCTGCGGTCGAGTTCGCCGTACCAGTCTGCATAGCCCTCCAGCTGGTAGCGTGCGGGCGGCAGTTCGAGCGCGCCGAGCGGGATGTCGTTGAACAGCGCCGAGAAAGGCGCCATCAGGCTGGCGAGCCGTTCCATCGGCGTGCGGCCGGCATGGACTTCCCAGCGCAGGCCGCTGCGGGCCGGGCCTTCGGTGGCCTGCGCCTTCCAGCGGGCGAGCATGTCCCGGTCGAGACTGTCGACCTGCATGCGGTTCTCGACCACGCGGTGCTTCAGGACCGCACCCGTCGCCACCAGAAAGGCATGGCCTTCGGGCAAATGAGTGTTCATCGTCGCGAGGGTCTTGCCGTGTTCGCGCATGAAGGACAACAGCGGCTGCAGCAGCCGGCTGGCAATACCGCGGCGGCGGTGCGCGCGCAGCACGCCGAGCCAGACGTCGACATGCGGCGCGAATTCTTCGCTGCCCGGTGTTCCCGGGCGGCGCGCCCAGAGCATCAGGTTGCCCGCGAGTTCACCACCGTCGAGCGCAATGAAGCGCCATGCATCGTGAAAGGGCATGGGGCGGCGCGCACTGTGCTCGAAGTCGGCATCGCCAAGCTGGGGTTCTCCTGGATGACTTTCTTCGTCGCGAACGCGGCGGTAGCGGTGATAGCGCGCCCACTCCGAAGCGCTGGCCGTGTGGACGTCGAAGCCCTGGATTTCGATCATTGCCGCCATCTCCCTGAAACGGACGGCGATTGTGCGAGGCGAAACCTTTGGCATTGCCAAAGGTCGCTCGTTCCACAATGGACGGCCTCGGCGGCACCCGCCGAGCGCGCGATCAATCCGACGAGGAACTGCGCATGCCGATTTCGCTGTCACGCCACCTGTCCATCGCCTGCATCGGCTTGGCGCTGGCCGCAGCCGCCACCGCGCAGAACACCGGCCCTGCGTCGGACGAACGGGCCGGGGAGGCGCAGCCGGTCTTCACGCGCGCGCGCTTCGTCTCCGCCCATGAGGAAAGCGGCGGCAAGCCCTACGTGCGGCTCACGCTGCTGCCGCGGGCCAAGCTCCCGTTCACAACGCAGACCTTCCGGCTGGCCGACCGCAGGCTGCTGGCCGACATACAGGAAGGCTCGCCGGTCGAATTCGTCTCGCGGCGCATCGATGGCGAGAACACGGTGGTGGCGATCCGCGCCGTGGCGGAGTGCAAGCGCTTGCAGAAGTGCTGAGGCAGTTGCCGAAACTGCAGCGCCCCGCCCGCCTCACCAATTGACTTCGCGCTCCGGCGTGGCCGAGATGTGGTGGATCGACAGGTCGGCACCGTCGTATTCCTCTTCCTGCGTGAGGCGCAGCCCCATCGTCGCCTTGAGTGCGCCGTACACCGCAGCCCCTGCCAGTGCGGCCCATGCCACGCCCATCGCCGTGCCGATGAGCTGCGCCCACACGTTCACCCCGCCGATGCCGCCCAGCGCCTGGGTGCCGAAGATGCCGGCCGCGATGCCGCCCCAGGTGCCGCACAGGCCATGCAGCGGCCACACGCCGAGCACGTCGTCGATCTTCCATTTGTTCTGCGTGAGCGTGAACATGAAGACGAAGATCGCGCCAGCCACGCCGCCCACCACCAGCGCGCCCAGCGGATGCATCAGGTCGGAGCCGGCGCACACGGCCACCAGCCCGGCGAGGGGACCGTTGTAGACGAAGCCGGGGTCGTTCTTCCCCAGGGCCAGCGCCACCAGCGTGCCGCCCACCATCGCCATCAGCGAATTGACGGCCACGAGGCCGGAGATCTTGTCGATGCTCTGTGCGCTCATCACGTTGAAGCCGAACCAGCCCACGCACAGCACCCAGGCGCCGAGCGCAAGAAAAGGAATGTTCGAGGGCGGATGCGCGCTCAGCGAGCCGTCGCCGCGGTAGCGGTTGCGGCGCGCGCCGAGCAGCAGCACGGCCGGCAGCGCGAGCCAGCCGCCCACCGCGTGCACCACCACCGAGCCCGCGAAGTCATGGAACTCGTGGCCCGCGGCCGAGGCGATCCAGCCCTGGATGCCGAAGGCCTTGTTCCAGGCAATGCCCTCGTACAGCGGATAGACAAAGCCCACGATGACCGCGGTGGCGATCAGCTGCGGCCAGAACCTGGCGCGCTCGGCAATGCCGCCCGAAATGATGGCGGGAATGGCCGCTGCAAAGGTGAGCAGGAAGAAGAACTTGACGAGCTCGTAGCCGCTCCTGGCCGCAAGCTCGGTCGCGCCCACGAAGAAGTGGGTGCCGTAGGCCACCCCATAGCCCACCAGAAAGTACACGATGGTCGAGACCGAGAAGTCGACCAGGATCTTGACCAGCGCATTGACCTGGTTCTTCTTGCGCACGGTGCCCAGTTCCAGAAAGGCGAAACCGGCATGCATGGCCAGCACCATGATCGCGCCGAGAAGGATGAACAGCGCGTCTGCGCCCTGTTTGAGTGCGTCCATGGAAGCTTCTTGCAGTTTTTGGTTTGAATTGGTGCACGCACCCGAATTGCTCCGGGGCCGCGGCGCAAGAAAGCAAAAATGGTGCCTAAAGGCTCTTCTATGGTGCGCGACGGTCCATAAAGGGGCTCCATCACTTCGAACCGCACCGGAAGAGGACGCCCCGAGGTTCTCGGCAGATCAGCTCGCTCCGGCGCGCAGGGCCTCGCGATAACGGCGGCTGCAGGGCACCGTGGTGCCGTCGTGCATGTGCAGCCGGGCATCGCCGCCGTCGAGCGGCTCGATCTCCTTGATGCGCCCCAGGTGGACCGCGTGGCTTCGGTGCACGCGCACGAAATGCGCGGGGTCGAGCTGGCTCAGAAAATCGGTGAGCGTGGCGCGCAGCAGGTAGTCGTGGCCGTTGACGTGCAGGCCGACGTAATTGCCCTCGGCCTGGAGCCAGTCGATGTCGCTGGCGGCAATCAGAAATTCGCGCCGCAGCTTGCGCACCAGGAAGCGTTCGGGGCGCGCGGGCGGCGATGCGGCCCGAGGGGCTTCGCCAGGCTCGGCGGTCGCCGCCGCCGCCTCGGGCTGATCGAGCACGCGTGCCTCACCCTGCAGCCGCAGCATGAAGACCCCGTAGGCCCAGATGCCGAACACCATCGCCAGGTAGGCGCGCACGTCCTTCAGGTATTCGTAGCCCCAGCGGCCGATCCAGCCCGCGAAGTCGTAGCGCTCCCCCATCGCGGCATAGACCATCGCGCGCAGCGCGAACATCGCGGCCACGTGCACCACGCTGAAGACGACGCTGGCGGCCAGGTGCCACCCCAGGTAGCGCAGCAGATGGCTGCGCGCCAGCGGCGACAGCCGGCGCTGAATGGCCACCACGGCCGGCACCAGCGCCAGCAGCACAAGGTGGCTCGACACCTCCCAGGTGACGATCTCCCAGGCGGCGCGGGGCACCGCGCGGTCGCGCGCGTCGACCAGCGCCACGGTGGTGTTGAACACCGCCTGCAGCGCCATGAAGACGATCCAGAAGCCCACCTCCACGCGGCGGCGGATGGGCTCGTAGCGCTCGTACAGGTTCTTTCGGGAATCTCCCATGCCCGGGATTCTCGCGATCCGCGCGCGGGGCGGGCGAATTTCGTCCCCGCAGGCCACCGCTCGTCACAAAAGGCCCGCGGTCCGTCCCCTGGGCAGTCCGCGCGCGGCGCATGGACGCAAGCATCGCGCTGATGAACACACCCCCTGCCACCCTGCCCGACCGGCGGCACGACATCGACGCGCTGCGCGCGCTGGCCTTCCTGCTGGTCATCGTGTACCACGTGGCGATGTACTACGTGGCCGACTGGCCCTGGCACCTCAAGAGCCCGCATGCGGCCGAATGGCTGCAATGGCCGATGCGCATGCTCAACCTCTGGCGCATGGACCTGGTGTTCCTGATCTCGGGCGTGTCGCTGGGGTTCCTGAGCCGCAACCAAGGCACCTGGAGCCTGCTGCGCAGCCGCGGCATGCGTCTGATGCTGCCGCTGGCCTTCGGCATGGCGGTGGTCGTGCCTTACCAGGCCTACGCGCAGGGCGTGGCCAACGGGCTGGTGGCGCCGGGTTTCGGCGCCTTCCTGCTGCGCTACCTGTCGATGGCCGAGCCGTGGCCGAAGCGGGCCTTCGACGGCGCGGAATTCGGCATCACCTGGAACCACCTGTGGTACCTGCCCTACCTGTTCACCTACACGGCACTTATCGCGCTGACGCTGCCGCTGTGGAAATCGCCGGCAGGCCAGTGGATGCGCCGCCGTTTCAACGGGCTGCGCGGCTGGAAGCTGCTGTTGCTGCCGGCGCTTCCGCTGCTGGTGTGGACGATGCTGCTGGCCCGGCACTTTCCGCCCACGCACAACCTGATCCGTGACTTTCACCTGCACAGCATCTACTTCACCGTGTTCCTCTACGGCTACTGGATGGGCGTGGACACGGGCGTGTGGCGCGAACTGGAACGCCTGCGGCGGGTGTCGCTGGCGCTGGCAGCGGCGGCGATCACCACCTTCATCGTGCTGCGGCTCGGCGCCAAGGGCCCGCCCTCCGGCGTTCCGACGGACATCCTGCGCATGCTCTACCTGTGGCTGGCGGTCACCACCATCCTGGGCCACGGCCATCGCCACCTGAACCGGCCATGGCCCTGGCTGCGCTGGGCCAACGAGTCGGTGTACCCGTGGTATGTGCTGCACCAGACGCTGATCATCGCCGGCGTCGCGCTGCTCGCTCCCTTTGCTTGGGGTCCGGTGCTGGAGCCGGCCTTGCTGCTGGCGCTGACCATCGTCGGCTGCTGGGCGCTCACCGACGGGCTGGTCCGCCGCTTCAACTGGCTGCGGCCGCTGTTCGGGCTCAAGCCCCGGCGCGCCGGCAGCAAGGCCGAAGTCACTTCACCGACGGAGCCTCTTCCACCGGAACCAGAATGGCACTCCCCGTCGCCACGAGCTTGAGGCTGTCGCCGTCGCCCTGGCCATAGAGCTCGGCGGTCGCAAACACCTGCTTGCGGCCGGCCTTCACCACCTTGCCGCGCGCGATGAAGGCATGCCCCAGCGCGGGCGACAGGCAGTTCACCGAGAAGTGCGAGGCCAGCACCCGGCCAGCCACGGTGGCGGCCGCGAAGCCGCAGGCCGTGTCGAGCATGGCGCCGATGAGCCCCGCGTGCAGGAAACCGGCGTACTGGCCCATGTCTTTCTCGCGCCATTCCATGCGCAGTTCGGCTTCGCCGGCGGCGGCGCGGGTGACTTCGAAGCCGGCCCAGCGATTGAAGGCGGCGAGCTTGTTGATGGCCTGGATGGTGTCGAGCATGGAGAACCTCCTTGGAGCGGAAATGCGTGGACGGGAGCGGGCGAATCACTCTACGAAGCGCAGCCGGCATGCATCGTCGCGCGCGTGACCGACAACGCCGCTGCGGTTGCATTGGCGACAGCGCGCCTGCCTTCGCAAATTTTCTTGCGACGCCCTGACCCCGTTGGACGCCCCCGGCCGTATGAGTGGAGACAAGCCATCCATCCACTTCCGAAGGTTCTCCATGAAAGCACCCTCCACCGCCTTTCTTCTCCGTGCCACCTTTGTCGCCGCCGCCTGGCTGGCGGCGAGCGCCGGCGTCCACGCGCAAGCCGCAGCCGACAACTCGCGCATCACCCAGGTCAAGGTCTACCCCGGCAGCGCCACGGTGGAGCGCGTGGCGCGGGTCGCGGCCGGCAGCCGGTCGGTCACCTTCGCCTGCCTGCCAGCGGGCCTCGACGTGCAGAGCCTGCAGGTATCGGCCGGCGCATCGGTGCGCCTGGGCGAGACCTCGGTGCTCAGCGAGCCGCGCGAACTTTCGTCGCGCTGCGCCACCAGCGCGCTCGACGGCCGCATCCGCGAACTCGAGGACCAGAAGGCCGCGCTGCAGGCCGAGAACGATGCCCTGGGCATGGTGACTGGCTATCTCAAGGGCCTCTCCGGCGGCAGCGGCGAATCAGCCCAGGGCGCCCACGCGCCGATGGACGCGCGCAACCTCGCCGCCATGGCCGAGGCGATGCGCCGCACCGGGCAGGACTCGCTGCTGAAGCAGCACCAGATCCAGCGCAGGCAGGCCGACATCGACCGCCAGCTCAACCCGCTGCTGGCCGAACGCAAGCGCTCGCAAGGCCACGGTGCGCAGGTGACGGCCGTGACCGTGAAGCTGGCCGCCAGCACCGATGCCGACGTGAAGCTGAGCTACCAGGTCAACGGCCCCGGCTGGACGCCCAGCTATCGCGCGCTGCTCGACACCGCCACGCGCAAGGTTCGCATCGAACGCCAGGCGCTGGTGGCGCAGGCCACGGGCGAAGACTGGCGCGGTGTGAAGCTGGTGCTCTCCACCGGCCAGCCGCGCCGCGAAACCACGGGCCGCACGCCCACCGCGTGGCGCATCGGCATCGAGCCGCCGCCGCGCGCCCAGGCGAACAAGAGCGCCGACCAGGCTGGCATGGCCGCGATGATGGCGGCACCGGCGCCCATGGCATCCGCCGACCGGCGCGCCATGGCCGAGGCGGCAGAGCCGCTCTTCGACGTGAACGTGTTCGACAGCAGCTTTGCCACCGAATTCATCGTGCCCCAGAGCATCGACGTGCCCTCCAGCGGCCAGCGCGTGACGCTGGCGCTGGGCCAGCATGAAGACACGGCGAAGCTCGCCGCGCGCACCAGCCCGCACGTGGACGCCAGCGCCTTCCTGGTCGCCGAACTCGCGCAGCCGGCGGGCGTCTGGCCGAGCGGGCCGATGCAGCTCTACCGGGACGGCAACTTCGTCGGCGGCGGGCGATGGAATGCGCCGAGCGACGCAAGGCTCACGCTCTCCTTCGGCCGCGACGAGCTGGTGCGGGTGCAGGCCGAGCCCGAGAGCGACAGCCAGGGCACAGGCGGTTTTGCCGGCTCGCGCGCCGAACGCAAGGTGCAGCGCGCCTACGTGGTGGAGAACCGCCACCGCACGCCGATCGCGGTGCAGGTGCTCGAAGCGGCCCCCGTCTCGGTCGACGAACAGGTGCGCGTGGCTGCGCAGTTCTCGCCGCAACCCGGCGAACTGGCCTGGAACAAGCAGCCCGGACTCGCGATGTGGAGCTTCGACCTAGAGGCCGGCAAGACCGCGCGCGTCGCGGCCGACTACACCATCGGCTACCCGAAGGACGCGCGCCTGCAGATGCGCTGACCCGCAGGCGGCGGCGTCAGTGTGCCTTCGGCGCCCGCGCCTTGCGGCCGGCACTGGCGCAGGCCGCGCACACGCCATGCAGCGTCACTTCATGGCTCTTCACCTGGAAGCCCTTGGGCACCAGGTCGGTCATGGGCCCGGGGCATGCATGCAGCATGAAAACCTGCCCGCAGCTGTTGCAGTGAAAGTAGTGATGGTGGTGGTCGGCCTCTTGGCCATCGTGCTGCGAATGGCGATGCGCATCGGACTTGCAGGTCACTTCGTAGCGCGCCGGCTCGCCCGGCAGTTCGACCTTGGCGATCTCGCCATCGGCCAGCAGCATGGAAACCTGGCGGTACACGGTGGAGAGGCTGATCTCGGGCACGATGGCGCGGGCGCGCTCGAGGATTTCCGGCGCGGTCAGTACCAGGCCGGCGTCGCTGAAGGCCGAGAAGACAGCGTTGCGCTGGCGCGTGAGGCGTTGCATGTTTCGATGATAGTGGGCGGTCGGATTCCGGCGGGGCCAGTTCCGGTCAGTCCGGCCGAGGCCCCGCTCCCTCGGCCGGCTCGGCGGGCCCGGCCACCGGCTTGCCCTTCTTTCCGCGCGCCGCCTTCTTCGCCGCACGCTCGGCATCGATGCGCTGTCCCTCGGCCAGCCACTGCCCGAACTCTTCGGGCGTTTCGAGCGTGACGCGCCCGAGGCTGCCTGCCCGGAACTCGTGCATCACGATCTCGGCCGCCTTCTGCAGGTTGACGCGGCCCTTGCCCAGCAGCGCGCCGCGCTTGCGGCCGACGGCGTCGAGCACTTCCTCGTCCTTCATGGCCGCGATGGCGGCGGCGTCGTGCTCGGCCAGCTTGAAGCGCGCGGTGATGCCCGCCGCGTAATGCGTCTTCAGGTAGTTGAGCAGCTCCAGCGCCACTTCCTCCTCGTCGAAGGCATTGCGCCCCACGGCGCCGCTGGCCGCCAGGTTGTAGCCGCTCTTCGGCACCACGATGCGCGGCCACAGCATGCCGGGCGTGTCCCACAGGTAGAAGTCGTCGGCCAGCGTGATGCGCTGCTCCAGCTTGGTGATGCCGGCCTCGTCGCCGGTCTTGGCCTTGCGGCTGCCGGTGAGCGTGTTGATGAGGGTCGACTTGCCGACATTGGGAATGCCGCAGATCAGCACGCGCATCGGCTTGGCCATGCCGCCGCGGTTGGGCGAGAGTTCGCGGCAGGCGCGCACGATGGCCTGCGCGGGCGTGGCCTGGCTCGCGTCGAGCGCAATGGCGCGCGTGGCCGGCAGCGCGTTGTAGTGCGCGAGCCAGAGCGCGGTGCGCTCGGGGTCGGCCAGGTCCTGCTTGTTGAGCACCTTGAGCGTGGGCCGGCCGGCCGTGAGTTCGGCCAGCATCGGATTGGCGCTGGAGCCCGGCAGCCGCGCATCGAGCAGCTCGATGACCACGTCGATGTCCTTCACCCGCTCGGTGATGGCCTTCTGGGTCGTGTACATGTGCCCGGGGAACCACTGGATCGCCATCGATGGATGTTCTTTCTTTCGCTCTGTGGGGGAAGGGTCGGCCTGAAGGCCGGGTGCGCATTGTGGACCGGGAATATGCGCCAGATCATGCCGCTACGCTTTCGGTAGCCGCGCACGCCCATTTTGCCTGCGCTCCGGCGCGCTTCGGCCTCTAGAATCCGCGCGCTGCATCCGCAGCCATTGTCAATAAATACCGAGGGAAATCCATGTTCAAGCGCCTTGCCGCTGCCGCCCTGCTGGCCGCCACCGTCGTTCCCGCCACCGTCGTCCACGCGCAGCGCCCCTCGCCGCCGGCGGGCCCGCTCGTCAGCGGGTACCTGTGCTGCAACATGCGCACCTACGGCAACTCGATCAGCGACATCAACTACGACGAGCAAGGCACCAGCATCGTGGCGGTGGGCACGCCGGCGCGCATCACCGACTACGACTTCCGCTGGTTCAACCTCGATCTCGCGGGCAAGCCCCAGCGCATCAAGAACGACTACAGCCGCAACATCACGTTGATCACTTTCGCGCAGCGCTACGTGGTGACCGAAGACCCGAAGCAGAAGATGGCAACTTTTCCGCCCGCTGTCCGCGATGCGATCCTTGCCGTGAAGGTGATGCCGGGCATGACCCGCGAACAGGTGCTGATGGCCATCGGCTACCCGGTGGCCAGCGAGAACCCCAACCTCGATACACCCACGTGGCGCTACTGGCGCGACAGCTGGTCGGAGTACCAGGTGAACTTCGACGAGAAGGGACTGGTCAAGACGGTGGTGGGCGACCCGGTGGCGCTCAGCCGCGTGCTCGCACCAACACCTTAGTTCGCGTCGGCGCGCGCGCACCGGCGCGACCCACACAATTCCCTCGAGGTTTTTGCATCGCGGGGCGCGGTTCCACTGCCTATCGCCCCTATCATTTGATCGAGTGCGGCGCATGGACGCGTCGGTCGAAGCCAAACTTTTTTGTGGGAGTTACTGCGATGAAACCCGTCTCCGAACTGCTCAAGCGCCACGATTCCGCGGCCTGGCGCACCTCGCCCGACACCAGCGTGTTCGACGCGCTGGCCACCCTGGCGCGCTTCGAGGTGGGCGCGCTGATGGTGATGGACGGCGACAGGCTGGTGGGCTTTCTGTCCGAGCGCGACTACACGCGCAAGGTGGCGCTGCAGGGCAAGAACTCCAAGGAGATGAAGGTTTCCGAGATCATGACGCCCGACGTCATGACCGTGACTCCCCAGACCCGCACGCACGCCTGCATGGCGCTGATGAGCCAGCGCAAGTTCCGCCACCTGCCGGTGGTCGACGGCGCCAAGGTGGTGGGAATGATCTCCATCCAGGACCTGATGGACGACATCATTGCCGACCATGAGGAAACCATCGCGCAGCTCACGACCTATATCCAGGGTTGACCCCGCCCGCCCGAAGGTGGGGAACATGCCTACGCGCACCGGGGTCGTTTAGGGCGCACAGTAGGAGCTCGTTCATCCATCATCAGGGACAAGGCATGCAGATTCAGGTCAACACGAGCAACGGCATCAACAACAAGGACGCGCTGGAGCGCTGGGCCGATGCCGAAATCAAGCAGCAACTGAACCGTTTCGTCGACGACGTCACCCGCGTCGAAGTGCATCTGAGCGACGAGAACCACGACAAGGCCGGCGGGGGAGACAAGTGCTGCGTGATGGAAGCACGCCTGGCTCACCATCAGCCGCTGGCCGTCACCCAGCACGCCGCCAGCCTCGACGAGGCCTTTCGCGGCGCGGCCGACAAGCTCAAGCGCCTGCTCGACAACACGCTGGGCCGGCTGAACAAGCGCCGCGACCGCGATTCGATCCGCAAGGACACGGGCTTCATCGCGGAGTAGCCAGGCGCAGCCTGGCGCCGCTCATCGGGGTTTTCGCCTGGGCGGCGACATGCGGGGCGTTTCGGCGGGGATGAGGGGCGGCCGATGGCCGCTCTCCATCCAGTCGTCGTAGAAATCGATCTTGCGCTCGACCAGCGACAGCGCACCTTTCCATTCGGCGATGGTCTCGGTCACCCGCGCGCGGTGCGCGGCGAGCAGGTCGCGGCGCTGGCGCAGCGTGGTCTTGCCCTGCAGCGCCAGCGCGGTGTATTCGCGCATCTCGGCAATCGACATGCCGGTGCGGCGCAGCCGGTCCATGAGGTCGAGCCAGCCGACGTGCAGCTCGCCGTACAGGCGCCGTCCGCCTTCGTCGCGCGAAACGCCCGGCACGAGGCCCTGCGTCTCGTACCAGCGAATGGCGTGCACGGTGCGGCCGGTGCGCAGGGCCAGCTCGCCGATGTGGAACGGCGCGCCGTTGTCAGCCGGCATGGGCGCGGAATGCAGCCGGCGGCGCCTCGAGCGCCTGCTCGACCAGTGCGGTGTCGAAGTACTCGGTCAGCTCTTTCACCTTGCCTCCTTCGATGCGATAGATGTAGCAATAGCGGTTGTTGTAGCGCTTGCCAGCCCGGGTGGGCACGTCGCCGCTGAACAGCGCCACCACCCGGTCGCCCTCGGCGATGATGCGCTCGGTCTTGCTCACATACGGCCCGGCAAACTGGGCGAACAGCGGCTTGATCAGCTCTTCGCGGATGGCGGCCTTGCCCGCGTAGGTGCGCGACCACGGCGTGCTGCCTTCCAGCGTCCAGCGGGCATCGTCGGTCCATTGGAAATGCTCGAGTGCACTCGAGGTCAAGCGGCCAAGGACGGAATCGCGGGGTCAGCCCTTCCTGGCGTTCGCCATCGCCTTGCCAACCTCGTTGCTGCCCTGGGCCGAACCGTTCTGGGGCACGATCTCGCCCTCGCGCGAGCTCACCTCGGCGAGCCGCGCGGCCAGCTGCTCGGCCGTGTCCGCGCCGATGCCGAGCCAGGCGCCCTGCGTCAGGGTGATGTGCGCGGCCTCGAAGGTGCCGGCGCCCGCGCAGAGAATGGTGCGGTTCGGCGCGTCCTCGGCGGCCAGCACCAGCATGGCGGGCACCACGGCCTCGGGCTTGAGCGCATCGAGCACTTCCTGCGGCATCAGGCCCTCGGTCATCCGGGTGGCCGCCGTCGGTGCCAGGCAATTGACGCGGATGTCGTTCCTGGCGCCTTCGATGCTCAGTGTCTGCATGAGCCCCACCAGCGCGAGCTTGGCAGCGCCGTAGTTGCTCTGGCCGAAGTTGCCATAAAGGCCGGAAGACGAGGTGGTCATGACGATGCGGCCGTACTTCTGCTCGTTCATGAGCGCCCAGACGGCCTTGGTGCAGTTCACCGCGCCCATCAGGTGCACGTCGACGACCAGCTTGAAATCGGCGAGTTCCATCTTGGCAAAGCTCTTGTCGCGCAGGATGCCGGCGTTGTTGACCAGGACGTCGACCCGGCCCCAGGCGTCGACCGCCTGCTTCACCATGGCCTGCACCGCCTCGAAATCGGTGACCGAGGCGCCGTTGGCCATGGCCTCTCCGCCCGCGGCCTCGATCTCGTCCACCACGGCCTGCGCCGCGCTCACCGATGCGCCGGCGCCGCCCCGGTCAAGGTCATTGACCACCACCTTGGCGCCACGCGCCGCCAGGGCCAGCGCATGCTGGCGGCCCAGGCCGCCGCCCGCGCCGGTCACGATGGCCACTCGGCCCTTGAAGTCGATGGTGCTGTTGCTCATGTGCGGGTCTCGCTGCTTTCCTTGGGGATGTGTGCCGATGGCCGCCACGGCGGCCGCGAGGCGTTTTACCCCAGAAAAGGTCGCCGGCACGGCCGCCCGGACACCGGTTCAGTCGCGCGCGTGACGCAGCGTTTCGCAGTAGGCCACCAGCTGGTCGAGCTCGGCCGACTTGTCGAAGAAAGCATCGGCGCCCATTTGCGCAGAACGTTGCCGCATGTCGGAGGTGGCGTAGTTGCTCAGCACCACGACCTTCTGTTTCGCCCGGCGGTTGCGGCAGGCCCTGAGCACGCCAAGGCCGTTGCCGCGCTGCAGGAAAAGATCGACGATGGCGAGATCCCAATCGTCGCGGTGATGGTCCAGCCAGTTCACGGCCTCTTCCTCGCTGCTGGCGCAGGCCACCACGTCCGCATCGGCCACGTCCCGGAGGAACCCGACGAGGTTTTCGCGAATGAGGGCGCTGTCCTCAACAAGATAGGCCTTGAAAGTCATGGCGGAATCTCCGGCCAAACCACGGGCCGGAGCGGGAAACTGAAGCGTGCAGGATGCATATCGCCCATGGTCGCCCTGGCGGCGGCGCCCGTGGTGAGCCATGCAGGCCAATGCCTGTAGGCCATCGCCCACCGCGCCTGTCGTCGGGCGGGCAGTGTGACGGTGGGATGCGGAGGACGTCAGGCCGCGACGGCCATCCGCCCGCGGCCCAGCCCCAGGCGCGCGGGAGACACGTACTGCTCGCGGTAGATCTCGAACGGCATGGTGTCGGCGGCTTCGATGCGCTTCTGCTCCTGGAGAGACTCTTCGCTCATGCGCTCGAATCCGGCCTGCTGCTCGGCCGAGAACGGCAGGGCCAGCAGCGTGGCGCGGGTCTGTTCGGACTGGGCGCGCACGAAGCCGGTGAAAGAGTTGCCGTGGCGCTCTTCGACCGCAGCCAGCACGCGCGCGGAAGGCAGGCTGCCGGGGTTCTGCAGCGCGGCCATTGCGGCGCGCACCGCGTCGGCATGCTGGGTGCCGCCGTTCGCGGCATCGAGCGCGGCGGCAATGGGCTGGCATTGCGCGACCAGGTCGATGCCCCAGTCGGCCAGCCCTACCTCGCGCCCGCCGCGCAGCAGCTGCAGGCCCGGTTCGCGTCCGCGTGCCGCCGTGAGGTGCTGGTTGTGGGCCAGTTCGGCGATTTCCTGGGGCGTGTCGGCCGGGCTGTCGCTCAGCAGGCACTGCAGCAGGAACACGTCGAGAAAGCGCATGGTCTGCGCGTTGATGCCCACCGGCTCGAAGGGGTCGAGGTCCATCAGCCGTACCTCGACGTATTCGACGCCGCGCTCGCGCAGCGCATGCAGCGGACGCTCGCCGGAATGGATCACGCGCTTCGGCCGGATCGTGCCGTAGAACTCGTTCTCGATCTGCAGCAGGCTGGTGGCGAGCTGGTTGTAGTCGCCACCGAGATTGCGGATGCCGATGGCCTCGTAGGCCGGCCAGGGCCGTGTGAGCGCGTCCTGCAGCGAGGCGCCGTAGCCCTCGAGGCTGTTGTAGCTCACGGCCAGCGAGGCCTGGGCGTCGCTCTGGTAGCCGAGCCGGCCCATGCGCAGCGAGGTGCCGTGCGGCATGAACATGCTGCCGTCGCCCAGCGGCTGCAACTCGTGCGGGCGTCCCGCGACAAAGCTGGAGCACAGCGCGGGCGAAGCGCCGAACAGGTACAGCAGCAGGAAGGCATGGCGCCGGAAGTTGCGGATGAGCGCGAAATACTGTTCGCTGGACACGTCGGGCAGCGACCAGTTGTAGTGGATGCCCGAGATGGTCTGCATGCGCCGCCCGTAGCGGTGGCTCAGGCCCATGCGGTAGACGCTCTTGGCGCGCCCCACGTTCGAGGCGCCGTAGCGCCCGATGGGAATGGTTTCATCGGTCGGCAGGCCGCAGGGCATGCTCGACACCCAAAGGCGCTCGTCGCCGAGCGAAGCCAGCACACGGTAGGTGAACTGGTGGACGCGGGTCAGTTCCTCCAGCGCCGATTCGGCGTTGGGGTGCACGCCGGTGATGAGCTCGAGCTGTGATTCGCTGAAGTCGGTGGTGATGTGCGGATGGGTCAGCGCCGACCCAAGGGCCAGCGGGTGCGGCGTGAGCGCAAGCTTGCCGTCCGGCAGCGCGCGCAGGCTTTCCTTCTCGATGCCGCGCCGCATGCCCTTCAACCGCGCGGCGGAGAGCGCACCCAGCCGCTCCTGCAATCTGCTGCTCATATTGTTATGACCCGTCTATCTCTGAGGGGCTGGAAGGTAGCACGGCCGCGCGGGCGCTGCTCGTGCAGGGAATCCCGCAATCCACTATGCTGCGCGGCGCTATTGTTTTGATAGCTGAAGTCATGCGGCCTGAAATCAGGCGCGGGCCGCCACGAGATCGATCTCGTCGGATTGGTAGACCGAAATCTGCGGCATGCCGTCGGCCATGGCGGCCAGCGCCTTGCCGAAGGCGCGCGAGGCCTCGACGCGGAAATGCGCCTTCAGCGCCGCCATGTCGCTCCAGCGCTCCACGAAGCTGAGCCGCAGCGGCTGCTGCACGTCGGCGCTGACCTCGTGCGAGATGCAGCCCGGCTCGGTGCGCGAGCGCAGCACGTGCTCCACGCTGATGGCCAGCATCGCCTGCAGGGTTTCCGGTTTCGCCATGGCGTGTCCGATGACCAGGATCATTTTGTCGTCTCCTTCATTTTCGCGATGGCGTGAAGGCGCTGAAGGTCGTCAGCGGGCCAGCACGCGCAGAAGAAACAGGTTCAGGTCGGCAATTTCGTCCATGCAGACCGAGTGCGCCATGGCGTACTCATGCCATTCGACCGGATGGCCCAGGGCGACGAGCGCCTCGCGCGACAGCAGCGCCCGGTCGAGCGGCACCACGGGGTCCTGCAGGCCGTGGGCCAGGAACACCGGGGTGTCGTGGTTGGCCGCATGCCGCTCGGCCGCGGTGGTGGCGGCAATCGGCAGATAGCCCGAGAGGCCGACGATGCCGGCCAGCCGCTCGGTATGGCGCAGGCCGGTCATCAGCGCCATGGCGCAGCCTTGCGAGAAACCCGCCACCACGATGCGGTCGGCCGCGATGCCGCGGGCTTTCTCGTTGGCGATCAGCGCCTCGATGGTGGCCTGCGAGCGGCGCAGGCCCGCCTCGTCCTCGCGCGCCGCCAGGTCGGCCACGGCAATGTCGTACCACGCCGGCATGCGGTAGCCGCCGTTGATGGTGACGGGGATCACCGGCGCATTGGGAAACACGAAGCGCACCGGGCCGACGCTCGACAGGTCGAGTTCATTGGCAATCGGCACGAAATCGTTTCCGTCGGCGCCCAGGCCGTGCATCACGATCACCGTGGCGGTGGGATGGGGGGCGGTTTCGATTTCGATCGGGGAACTGGACATGGTCGGTAGAAGGTATTCAGAAACGCGAAAAACCAGACCTTAGCGCATTCGGGCCGGCCGGGGCGCGGGCTCACGGAATGCAACACAATGTCGTTTCGAAGCCAATCCAATGAACCCGCATCCGAAGCCTCCCATCGCCGCCACGGCGGCCGACAACAGCGAAACCCTGCTGCGCAACAGCGGGCTGCGCGTGACGCGCGCCGCGCAAACCGTGCTCGGGTTGCTGGCGCACGCCTCCCAGCCGCTCACGCACGACGACGTGGTGGCCGCCTACACCCGCGCCACCGGCGAAGCGCCCGACCGCGTCACGGTCTACCGCGTGCTGGACCGCCTGGTCGAAGCCGGCCTGTGCGACCGCCGCGTGGGCGCGGACCGCGTCAACCGCTTCTCGCGCCATGTGGAAGCCGCTTCGGGCAACACCTTCGAATGCGACCAGTGCCACAAGGTGCTCGCGCTTCCCTCCGACCCCGAGCTGCCCAAGGTGATGAGCCGGCTCGGCCGCGAGCTGCGCAAGCAGGGCATCGACACCCGCCACACCGCGCTCACGCTGCACGGCACCTGCGGGGAATGCAGGGGCTGAGCCCCCAGCAGGGCAGCTACGCGTTCCAGGACGGAAAAGGATCGGGGAGATTCGCCCACCCCGAAGCGCCGTGGCGCATTTCGCTTTCGGTCAGCAGGCAGGCATCGAGGCGCGCGCGCAGGGCGGCCTCGTCCATTCCGATGCCGATCAGCACCAGCTCCTGCCGCGCGTCGCCGGTGGCCGGGTCCCAGTTGCTGCGGATGGCTGCCAGTGCTTCCTCGTCGTCGGGCCAGTGCTCGCGCGGCACGGCGGCCCACCACAGGCCCGCGACGCCATGGCGGCAGGCGCCACCGGCCTGCGACCATGAGCCTGCCCGCGTGGCGCGGCTCGCAAGCCAGAAGAAGCCCTTGGAACGCAGCACGCCCTCCCACTCGCTTTGCACCAGCGCCCAGAAGCGCTGGGGATGGAACGGCAGGCGCGCGCGATAGACGAAGCTGCGGATGCCGTAGGCCTCGCTCTCGGGCTGGTGCTCGCCGCGCAGTTCGGCCAGCCAGCCGGGCGCGCGCTCGGCCTGCTCGAAGTCGAACAGGCCGGTGTCCAGCACGCGGTCGAGCGCGACGCGGCCGAACGCCGAAATTTCGATGCGCGCACGCGGGTTGAGGCTGCGCAGAATGGCCACCAGGCGCTCGCGCTCTTCGGCGACGACGAGGTCGGCCTTGTTGACCACCAGCACATCGCAGAATTCGATCTGCTCGACCAGCAGGTCGACCACGGTGCGCGTGTCCTCGTCGCCCAGCGACTGGCCGCGCTGGCCCAGGCTGTCGAGCGAGCCGTAGTCGCGCAGGAAGTTGAAGGCATCGACCACGGTCACCATGGTGTCGAGGCGCGCCACGTCGGCCAGGCTCTTGCCGTCCTCGCCGGCGAAGGTGAAGGTTTCGGCCACCGGCAGCGGCTCCGAGATGCCGGTCGATTCGATCACGAGCTGGTCGAAGCGCCCTTCCCTCGCGAGCCGGCCCACTTCGAGCAGCAGGTCTTCGCGCAGCGTGCAGCAGATGCAGCCGTTGCTCATCTCGACCAGCTTCTCGTCGGTGCGCGAGAGCTCGGCACCGCCGTTTCGCACCAGGGCCGCGTCTATGTTGACCTCGCTCATGTCGTTGACGATGACCGCCACGCGGCGGCCCTCGCGGTTGTGCAGGATGTGGTTGAGCAGCGTGGTCTTGCCGGCGCCGAGAAAGCCGGACAGCACGGTGACGGGAAGGCGGTCGGTCATGGGGATGGCCCTATATGCAACAGAATTGCATTATATGAATCAACGCAACCCAGTTGCGTTTGCCCGCCGAGGGGTTCCGCCGCTGCAGCCGCGCGCATAGACTCTTGCGCTCGATGCAGGACCCCCGCCTTCCCGTTCTCTACAGCTTTCGCCGCTGCCCCTACGCCATGCGCGCCCGGCTGGCATTGGCCGCCAGCGGCGAGCGCTGCGAGCTGCGTGAAGTGGTGCTGAAGAACAAGCCGCCCGAAATGCTCGCCGCCTCGCCCAAGGGCACGGTGCCGGTGCTGGTGCTGGCCGATGCCACGGTGCTGGAGCAAAGCCTTGACATCATGCTGTGGGCGCTGCGCCGCCATGATCCGCTGTGCTGGCTGGCGCCCGTTGCGGGCACGCTCGACGAGATGCTCGCGCTCGTGGCCGCGTGCGACAACGGCTTCAAGCCGCAGCTCGACCGCTACAAGTACCCGGGCCGGTTCCCGGATGCGTCCGCCAGCGCACGCGAGCTGGGCGCGCAGTTCCTGCTGCAGCTGGAGGCACGGCTCGCCGGCTCCGGGCCGCAGCTCTTCGGCGCGCGGGCGGCGCTGGCCGATGCCGCCGTCATGCCCTTCGTGCGGCAGTTCGCGATGGTCGATGCCGCGTGGTTCGAAAGCCAGCCCTGGCCGCTGCTGCGTGCCTGGCTGGCCGGCTGGACCGCCTCGCCGCTGTTCGAGCGTGCGATGCGGAAGTACGCGCCCTGGGCCGCGGGCGAAGCCGGCGCCGCCTATCCGCCGGCCTGATCAGGGATGGTGCCGGGGCAGAGGCGCATCGTGCGCCTGCAGACGCTGCAGGGCCTGCGCAAGCCTTGACCGATCAGCCGAAGTTCGGCGCGCGCCGCTCGCGCAGCGAGGCCACGCCTTCGCGCACGTCGGCACCCGCGAAGCCCATGAATTCCAGCGCCAGCGAGGCATCGAAGGTCGGCCCGGCCTGGCGCAGCCAGTTGTTGAGCGCGTACTTGGTGAGGCGGATCGCGCTCTGGCTGCCGGCCGCGAGCCGGTCGGCCACCTCGTAGGCACGCGGCAGCAGATCGGCCTCGTCCACCGCGAGCGACACCAGGCCGATGCGCTCGGCTTCCTCGCCACTCACCGGCTCGCACAGCAGCAGGTGGTACTTGGCCTTGGCCATGCCGCACAGCAGCGGCCAGACGATGGCCGCATGGTCGCCCGCCGCCACGCCCAGGCGCGTGTGGCCGTCGACGATCTTCGCGCCCTTCGCGGCGATGGAAATATCAGCCAGCAGCCCAGCCACCAGGCCGGCGCCCACGGCCGGCCCGTGCATCGCGCTCACGATGGGCTTGTCGCAGTTGATGATGTTGTAGACGAGGTCGCGCGCCTCTTTCCAGACCCGCTGGCGCACCGCGTCGTCGGTGGTCATGTCCTGCACCATGGCCAGGTCGCCGCCGCCCGAGAAGCCCTGCCCTTCGCCCCGCAGCACCGCGCAGCGCACCGTGTCGTCGGCCGACACGTCGCGCCAGATCTCGGCGAGCTCCCGGTGGCCGTCATGGCCCGCCGTGGGCAGCTTGCCGTTGGCCGCGCGCATCTGGATGTCGAGCACCGCGCCGTTCGCGCCGCGGCGCGTGATGGCAAGGGTCTGGTAGCGGGAGTAGTCCATGGTGTCTCCGCCCCGCAGTGCATGCGGGGACTTTTCTTTTGCGTCGAAGGACGGGACGCCTATTTTCGCGCGGCCACCTCGCGGCAGCGCTGCACGTTGGCCTCGAAGCGCGGCGCGAGGCCGGGCTCGCAGGCGCCGTCGGTGGGCGTGAGCCTGCACATGCCGACGACCACGTAGTCCATCACCGCCTCGGTGCACATCGGGTACTTCGCCAGGTCTGGATTGGCCTGCGCCTTGAAGCCCCAGCGCTCCGAAAACTCCACCGTGCGGGCCATCGCGCCGTGAAAGAAGCTGCGGTCCCGGGCCGCGATCGCGGCCTCCATGCGCGGCAGCTCCTCGTTCAGGTAGCCGACCGAATCCAGCGGAAATGACGAAGGGTCCTGCTGGGCGGCGGCAAGGGAAGCCGCCAGCACGAACGGCATGGCGGCAATGGTGCGCAGCAGCAGAGCAAGAGAAGGAGAAGGCGCGAAGCGGGAGAACGGACGGTGTGGTTGCATGGCTTGGGATTTTGCAACGTTTGGAAGCATGTTTGAACAGCGGGCGATGCGTGCGCACGACGCCATGCTCGAGCTACCTGCCTTTTTTTTGCCGGTCGAACCTGCGCCAGTACTGGAACTCGTCCTCGTGCACTTCGAGATCGACCTCCGAGAGGCGCGACTGGAGGCGCTCCTGCACGTCGGCCACGGCCTTGTTGTAGACGATCGGGCCGACCTCTTCAAGGAAGAAACCGAGCAGCGCGCCGGCTGCGATGTTGCCGATCTTCTCTTCCATGTTTTCGTTGAAGTAGCGCTCGATCGACGCGATCGCCTGCTGGCGTGCTTCCTTGGGGATTTCGATGGTCATGCGGGCTGCTCTGGTGGATGTGGGGCCGATCGATTGTGCCGCTACCATGCGCTGCGGGCGCATGCGGCCCGCCGCACAAAGACCTACAACACGGAGACCGCTTCATGAAATTTCACCTGGCCGCGCCGCTGGCCGCCCTTGCCCTGGCCGCCCTCGCGGGCTGCACCAGCCTGACCCCCACCGTGCCGCAGCGCCAGCTGATGCTGGTCGCCAACGACGAAAAGCAGTCGTGGAGCGACGCCGGCGCCGTGATCCTCGGGCCGATGGGCCGCGACACGTTGCAGGTGCTCGACATCGGCACCGACCCGCTGGCGCCCAAGGTCGTCGGCACGCTGCAGCTCGACAACACCATCGCCGGCCCGCCCGTCAACCTCGCGATCACGCCCGGCGAAACGCTCGCGCTGGTCGCCAATTCGCTCAACGTGGTGGAAGAGAACGGCGCACGCAGGCAGGTGCCCGACAACCGCCTTTTCGTGATCGACCTGACCACCACGCCGCCCAGGCTGCTGGACACGCTCACGGTCGGCAAGCAGCCTTCGGGCCTGTCGATCAACCGCGCGGGCAACCTCGCCCTGGTGGCCAATCGCGCCGACAACTCGGTCAGCGTGCTGCGCATCGCGGGCAAGAAGGTGACATTGATCGACACCGTGGCCATGGGGGACTCCGTGGCGCACGTGCGCTTCACGCCCGACGGCAAGCGCGCGCTGGCGGCCAAGTTCACCAGCCACAAGATCGCGCTGCTCGAAGTGAACGGCGAGAAGGTCAGCTACAACAAGGTCGACCTTGCGGCCGGCCTCTGGCCCTACAACGTCGACGTGACGCCGGACGGCAAGCTCGCGCTCACGGCCGACAACGGCAACTCGGGCGCTTCGGACGGGCAGATCGACACGGTGAGCGTGATCGACCTCGAAGCCTCGCCGCCGCGCGTGGTCGACAAGGTGGTGGTGGGCGACGGCCCCGAGGGCCTGGCCGTGAGCCCGACCGGCCGGCATGCGGTGGCCGTGCTCCTGCGCGGCAGCAACTCGGCGAAGAACGCCTACTTCTACAACCGCAACGGCTCGGTGGTGCTGCTGAAGATCGACGGCAAGAAGGTGACGCGCGCCAACGAAGTGGTGGTGCGCGGCCTGCCCGAAGGCGCCGTGTGGAGCGCGGACGGCAAGTACCTCTACGTGGGCAACTTCATCGACCAGGACATCACGATCCTTCGCCTGGACGGCGACACGCTGGTGCCGACGGGCAAGTCGTTCCCGCTGCAGGGCCATCCGGCGGCGATGCGCGGGACAATGTCGCACTGACAACGCACACCGACCGGAACGACAACGCCATGGCGCAACCCAAACGACAACTCCGCACGCTCGAACGCGGCATCCTCTGCCTGGTGATCGGCGCCGCCGTGCTGCTGGGGCCGCGCTTCCTGCAGGGCACGCGCTGGTTCGAGATGGTGGCTGGCGCCTACCTGGTCGGCTGGTTCGCGCTGGCGCTGGGCGTGGCGCTGGTGGCGGTCGGCCTGTTCCAGCGCGGCAAACCGCGCGGGTAGGCCCGCAGCCGGCAGCGGCTCAGCCCTTCTTGCCGCGGAGCTTGCCGGCGAGTTCCACGCCTGCCAGCACGATGGCGCCGGCCACGAGGCCGACGCCCGCGTTCACGCCCATCGAACCGAGCGCGCCGAACACGCCGCCCGTGGCCGCAGCCCAGTCTTCGACCGCGTGGCCGAGCGCCGGCACGCCGTGCACCAGGATGCCGCCGCCGACCAGGAACATGGCCGCGGTGCCCGCAACCGACAGCCCCTTCATGAGCCAGGGCGCCGCGGCCAGGATGCCGCGGCCCAGGGCCTGCGCGGCCTTGCCCGCCTGCCGGCTCAGGTAGAGGCCCGCGTCGTCGAGCTTCACGATGCCGGCCACCAGGCCGTAGACGCCGATGGTCATGATCAGCGCAATGCCCGCGAGCACGGTCAGCTGCGTGAGAAAGGGCTGGCCCTGCACGGTGCCCAGCGTGATGGCGATGATTTCGGCCGAGAGGATGAAGTCGGTGCGCACCGCGCCCTTGATCTTGTCCTTCTCGACCGCAACCACGTCGACGGTCTCGTCAGCCACCGCCCGCTCATGGCGCGCGGTGTCGGCCTCGTGTTCCTTCCTGTGCAGGAACTTGTGGGCCAGCTTTTCGAAGCCCTCGAAGCAAAGGAAGGCACCGCCAACCATCAGCAGCGGTGTGACCAGCCAGGGCAGCCAGCTGCCGATGGCCAGCGCCGCGGGTACCAGGATGAGCTTGTTGACGAACGAGCCCTTGCACACCGCCCAGACCACCGGCAGTTCGCGGTCGGCCCTGACCCCCGAGACCTGCTGCGCATTGAGCGCCAGGTCGTCGCCGAGCACGCCGGCCGTCTTCTTGGCGGCGAGCTTGGTGAGGACCGAGACATCGTCCAGGACGGTCGCGATGTCGTCGAGCAGCAGAAGCAGGCTGGTGGCCATGGCAAGGGTCGGATGGAGAAAAAAGAAGCGGCGAGCTTAGCCGCAACCGCGGCGCCCGCCACCAATACCCGTACGCGGCCGGCGCGTCAGGCGACGCTGCGCTTGAGGCGGATCTCTTCGACCCGCACGGTGCCCAGCGCGGTGGTCTTGGCGGTCTTCATTTCGCGCTTGAAGCCGGCGAGCTCGTGGAAGCGCATGGCGCGGTCGTTGCGAATGGGCACCCAGATCGTGACCGTGGTGCAGCCCTCTTCCTCGAGGCCTTCGCGCGCGGCGTCCCAGAGGGCGACGCCGATGCCCTTGCCCCAATGCTCGGGCTTGACGTAGATGGCCCAGATCTCGCCCGTGGTGGACGGCGTCTTGGGGTCGCGCGAGCGGTCGAAGCCGACGAAGCCGACGATTTCTCCGTCGAGCACGGCCACCTGCACCTGCGGCTCGCTGAACTCGATGGCTTCACGCCACTTGGCTTCGCGCGAGGCAGGCGCCAGCAAGCGCAGCTCTTCTTCGGGGAGGATGCCTTCGTAGGCAGCCTTGGCGGCCAGGGCATGGACTTCGGCGACGGCCTTGGCGTCGCGCATGGTGGCGGGGCGAACTTCGTAATCTGACATGGATGCGGGGAAATCAAAAGGAACCGCGTATTGTCGCCGCACCGCTAAACTGCCCGCTACTACGCCGCATACGCAGCATCAAAAGGAGTCGATATGGCCAAGGGTCAACAGCGCGCAAACAAGGAAGCAAAGAAACCGAAGAAGGACACCTCGCCGCCCAAGCCGGTGGGTACCGGCGGCATCGAGCCCGTCCGCACGGTCACCACAGCGGTCATTCCGCGCGGCAAGCTCAAGAACAAGTGACCGACGAATCGCCGGCCCCTGCACCCGCCAAGCCGGCCCAGCCCCGCAACCCGCTGCACGGACTCACGCTGGAGGCCATCGTCACGGCGCTGGCCGACCACTACGGCTGGGAGCAGCTCGGCGAACTCGTTCCCATCCGCTGCTTCGCCATCGACCCGAGCGTGGGCTCCAGCCTCAAGTTCCTGCGCAAGACGCCCTGGGCGCGCGAGAAGGTCGAAAGCCTCTATCTCTTCATGCTGCGCGAACAACGCCGCGAGCAGCAACAACAGCAGCAGCCGCCGCAGCGATGAGGGTCCGGCTCGAACCGTCGGGCCTCGGCTTCGAGGCCGAGGCCGGCGCCACGCTTCTGAAATCGGCCGAAGCGGCCGGCATCGAGATGCCGAGCTCCTGCCGCAACGGCACCTGCCGCAGCTGCATCTGCCAGCTGGTGTCGGGCTCCATCCGCCACATCATCGAATGGCCCGGCCTGAGCGCCGAGGAAAAGGCCGAGGGCTGGATCCTGCCCTGCGTGGCCGAGGCAGAAGGCGACCTCACGATCGATGCGCCCAAGGCGTTTTCGGTCTTCTGAAGGCCGAGGTGTTTTTTTGCGGCGCTATTTGGCCGCTGCGGGCATCGCGCCCACCAGCCGGTCGCGCTGCGCCAGCGACGGAAACAGCTTGAACCAGCCCAGCGCCACCATCATGGTTCCCACGCCGCCCACCACCACGGAGCCCACCGGCCCCAGCAGCGCCGCCGTGGCACCCGATTCGAATTCGCCCAGCTGGTTGCTGGCGCCGATGAAGATCGAGTTGACCGCGCTCACCCGGCCGCGCATGGCGTCGGGTGTTTCGAGCTGAACCAGGGTCTGGCGGATCACCACGTTGACCATGTCGGCGCCGCCGGACACCGCCAGCGCAATCAGGGAGACGATGAAGCTGCGCGAAACGCCGAACACCACCATGCAGAGCCCGAAGAGCCCGACGGCCATCAGCAGCGTGCGGCCGATGTTGCGCTCGATGGGCCGGCGCGTGAGGGCGATCGACATCACCAGCGCGCCCACCGCCGGCGCGCCACGCAGCAGGCCGAGCCCCCAGGGCCCCGTGTGCAGGATGTCCCTGGCGTAGATCGGCAGCAGCGCCACCGCGCCGCCCAGCAGCACCGCGAAAAGATCGAGCGAGACGGCGCCGAGCACCGGCTTGCGCTTCCAGATGAAATCGACGCCCGCGAACACCGTGGCCAGCGTGACCGGTTCGCGCGCGGCCGGCGTGTAGGCATAGCGCAGCCGCAATACGAGCGCGCAGGCCACCACGAAGCACAGCACGCTGGCGCCGTACACCACCGCCATGCCGGCCACGAACAACAGGCCGCCCAGTGCCGGCCCGCCGATGATCGCGCCCTGCATGCCGGCCGAACTGAAGGCCATGGCGCGCGGCAGCATGAGGGGCGGCACCAGCAGCGGCGTCAGCGCCTGCTGCGCCGGCATCTGGAAGGCGCGCACCGCGCCCAGCACCAGCGACAGGCCCAGCAGCAGGCCGCGCGTGTCGAAGCGCTGCACCACCGCGACCAGCAGCACCAGCGCCACCAGCCCCTGCACCGCAAAGCAGGCCGCCACGATGCGGCCGCGATGGCGGCGGTCGACCACATGGCCAGCGAGCAGCGCGAGCAGCAAGGCGGGCACGAACTGGTAGAGGCCCACGAGCCCCAGGTCCCAGGCGCTGCTGGTGAGTTCGTACATGTGCCAGCCGATGGCCACCAGCAGCATCTGCGAGGCCGCGGTGCCGAAGAGACGCGCCACCCACATCTGCATGAATGGGCGCTCGCGCCTGAGTTCGGCAAAGCTCGGGGGCGGGGGAACGGAAGCGGAAGCGGACATTCCTTCGAGGATAGCCGAGGCTTCATGAGCGTCGCATGAGCCCGGGCTCTCTCCTCTCTACACTCCGTGTACCCATGCCGGACATCGACCTCATCCACGAAGACGCCCACCTGCTGGTGCTGAACAAGCCGCCCGGCCTGCTCTGCGTGCCCGGGCGGGGCGATGACAAGCAGGACTGCCTGAGCGCGCGCGCCATGCGGCGATGGCCCGACGCGCTGGTCGTTCACCGGCTCGACATGGCCACCAGCGGGCTGGTGCTGATGGCGCGCGGCGCCGCCATGCAGCGCGCGCTCGGCGACGCCTTTGCCGAGCGCCGGATGCACAAGCGCTACGAGGCCATCGTGGATGGCGCGCTGCCGGTGCAAGACGAATGGTCGGTCATCGATGCGCCACTGATGGCCGACTGGCCGCGCCGTCCGCTGCAGAAGGTGGACCCGGCCGGCAAGCCCAGCCTCACGCGCTGGCGCGCGCTGTCTTCAGCGTCGAACGCAAAGGCCGAGGCCACGCATCTGCTGCTGGAGCCGCTCACCGGGCGGTCGCATCAATTGCGCGTGCATCTGCTGTCGATCGGCCATCCGATCCTGGGCGACGCGCTCTACGGCAATGCCGATGTCCAGGCGCGTGCGCCGCGTCTGATGCTGCATGCCAGCGAGCTGAGTTTCGTGCATCCGGTCACGCAGCAGGCCCTTTGCTTACGGAGCCCGCCGGGCTTCTTCGGCGCCTCTTTTACAGCCCGCCCTTGACCACGAGCACCGGCATGGGCGCGTCCTGCAGCACGCGCTGCGTGACGCTGCCGAGCAGCAGCTTCTCGATGCCGCTGCGGCCGTGCGAGCCCATCACGATGAGGTCGGCCGCGATGGCGATGGCGGTGTCGACGATGCCTTCATGCACCACGTGGCCGTCGATCACGCGCTGGTCGCTGTGCAAGCCCTCGGCGGCGAGCGCCGCAACGCCGCGCGCGAGCGCCGCATTCGCGCTAGCCGTGGCCGCCGCCAGGTATTCGTTCTGGCCCAGCGCATAGTCCGCACCCACGCCGATAAAGGGATAGTTGTCGATCACGTGGATCAACGTGATGCGGCTTCCGAAAGCCAGCGCCAAGCCACTGGCCTTGCTGACCGCGAGCATGGAAGTTTCCGAGCCGTCGATCGGGACCAGGATGTGATTGAACATGGCGGACCTCACTTTTTCGTTCGCGGACAGGCACGGCTCGCAACCGAGCCGGGCCTCGAATTTAACCTCTGCGCCGGCGCGTGGCTGTAGGACTCAAGCCAGCGGGATCAATCCCCCTGGAACCCCCCGGCGCGGCAGGTAACGACGAGCGTGTCGCGCCACCCGGCGCCGCCCTCCTCGAGCGGCTGGATCGGCGTGGACTCGTGGATCACACGCGCATCGTCGAGCAGGAGCAGCGTCCACGGCTCGGTCATGGTGAAGCGCTCGCCGCGCCGCCCGCTGGCTTCGAACACGCGCGTTTCGCCGCCCTTGATGCCGCTGCGCCCGACCAGTGCCACCGCCACCAGGTCGACACCGTCGCGGTGTGCGCCTTCGGGCGTGGGCCGGCCGATGCCGCCCGCGGTGTCGATGCGGAACTGGTGCGCCTCGACGAACCACGGCTGCGCTGCCGTTGTATCGCGCATGCCGCTCGCGGCTTCGCCCAGGCGCTGCAGCAAGCGCTGCCAGGCCGGCTGCGCCATGGTGGCTTCGTGCATGGGCGCGAACCAGCGCTGCATGCCGCCATGCAGCGCGTTGTATTCGACCGGCTGCCAGTGCGCGCGATGCGGCGCGCGCGCAATCGAATCACCCTCGACCGTGAAGCAGGCGTGGCGCCGCGTTCGATAGCGGCCGCCGTCCTTCAGGTATTCATCCGGTGGAAGATCGTTCCAGTCGGCGTGCAGCGCTTCGAGCTGCGCCAGCGGCACGCCCAGCCAGTCGCT
Source organism: Variovorax paradoxus (assembly GCF_018614875.1). Taxonomy (GTDB): domain Bacteria; phylum Pseudomonadota; class Gammaproteobacteria; order Burkholderiales; family Burkholderiaceae_C; genus Variovorax; species Variovorax paradoxus_I. The sequence goes on from NZ_JAGGNW010000011.1 coordinate 923,083, forward strand.
CACGCCTTGCGGGCTCAGCACCGCATAGCCTTGGTCATGCAGGGCGGCCTGCAGTTCGGCGGGCTGGATGAAGGGTGGTGCGAATCCGGCCGTGGTCACGACGCTGTGACTTTCACGTCCTTCCAGAACGCAACGCGGTCGCGGATTTCTTCGGCCTCGGGCTTCGGGTCGGCGTAGTACCAGGCGGCGTCGGTGTGGAGCTCGCCGTTGACCAGCAGCGAGTAGTAGCTGGCCGTGCCCTTCCAGGGGCAGGTGGTCTTGTGGTTGCTGAAGGTCACGTGGTCACGGTTGAGCGAGCTCATCGGGAAATAGTGGTTGCCTTCGACGAGCACGGTGTCGTCGCTTTCGGCGACGGTGACGCCGTTCCAGGTTGCTTTCATGGTCTTGCACTCCAAGGGGAGGACGCGGGCGCTTGGCTTTTTGCGCTGCCGCGCGGGGAAGGGGTATTGTGCCCGTTGCTTTTGGCGGGGATTTTGTGTGGCTTATGGTTTTGTTTCCCGGGGCCGGGGCGAGTCCCGGCCCCGGAACCCCAAAAACCTCAGACCCGCTGCTCCCTCACGGCGGCCCGGAAGCGCAGCCGGCCTGTCTCTCGTCTGTCGAGGACAGCGCACAGCATCTCCATTTGTGCGCCACGCAGGTTACAACGCGTGACTTGTAGACTGGTGCCGATATGCAGCAAACACCCTCCTCTTCTTCCTGCAGCGGCTGGCTCGGCGGCGCGATCCGCCGCATCGAGGCCGACTACCAGCGCAGTGCCGACACGCACCTGATTCCGCTGCCGCTGCCCGCGCTCGCCGCGGCCGGCATCGACCTGTACCTGAAGGACGAATCGACCCACCCCACCGGCAGTCTCAAGCACCGGCTCGCGCGTTCGCTCTTTCTCTATGCGTTGTGCAACGGATGGGTGCGCGAAGGCACCACCATCGTCGAGGCCTCGAGCGGCTCGACGGCGGTCAGCGAAGCGTACTTCGCGCGCCTACTGGGCCTGCCCTTCATCGCCGTGATGCCGCGCAGCACCTCGCCCGAGAAAGTGGCGCAGATCGCCTTCTATGGCGCGCGCTGCCACTTCGTCGACCACGCGGCGCAGGTGTACGAAGAGGCGCGCGCACTGGCCGAGCAAACCCGCGGCCACTACATGGACCAGTTCACGTATGCCGAGCGCGCCACCGACTGGCGCGGCAACAACAACATCGCCGAAAGCATGTTCCAGCAGATGGCGCGCGAGCGGCATCCAGTGCCGGCCTGGATCGTGGTGGGCGCAGGCACCGGCGGCACCAGCGCCACCATCGGGCGCTATGTGCGCTTTCGCTGCCACGACACGCAGGTGTGCGTGGCCGATCCCGAAGGCTCGGTGTTCTCGGCCTATCACCGCACCGGCGACGCCACGCTGACGGCGGCGGGCTCGCGCATCGAAGGCATCGGCCGGCCGCGCGTGGAGCCGAGCTTCATCCGCACGCTGGTCGACCGGATGATCGAAGTGCCCAACCTCGATTCGGTCGCGGCCATGCATGCGCTGTCGGCCCTGCTCGGCCGCAAGGTGGGCCCGTCGACCGGCACCAACTTCGTCGGCATGCTGGCCATGGCGCGCGAGATGCGCGCGGCCGGCCGGCAGGGTTCCATCCTTTCGCTGCTGTGCGACGCGGGCGAGCGCTATCTGCCGAGCTATCACGATGCGGCCTGGGTCCAGAGCGCCTTCGGCGACATCGGGCCGGCACAGCAGCGCATCGACGCACTGGTCGCGGAGTGATGCCGCCGCCTGCCTATTCCAATGTCTCCAGGCGCAGCCTGCTGCTCTCGGCGCTGGCCGCTGCGCCCGCCGGCTGGGCGTTGCCAGCGCGCACGATGCAGTTCCCGCGCGACTTCGGCAGCCACCCCGATCTGCAGACCGAATGGTGGTACATCACGGGCCACGCAAAGACCCCGGCAGGGCGCGAGTTCGGCTTCCAGGTGACCTTCTTCCGCTCGCGCGTCGATGCGGCGCAAGGCCTGCGCTCGGCCTTCGCGGCAAAGAATCTCGTGTTCGCCCATGCGGCCGTCACCGACCTCGAAGGCCGCGTGCTGCTGCACGACCAGCGCATTGCGCGCGCGGGCTTCGGCATCGCATCGGCCAGCGAAGCCGACACCGACCTGCGCCTGCGCGACTGGTCGCTGGTGCGCAGGCAGGACGGCAGCTATTCGGCGCACATCCCGGCCGGCGAGTTCTTGCTCGACCTGCGCTTCACGCCCACGCAGCCGGTGCTGCTGCAAGGCCAGGCCGGGCTTTCGCGCAAGGGCCCTGAGGAGGCACAGGCGAGCTACTACTACAGCGAGCCCCAGCTCAAGACGCAGGGCAGGCTGGCGCTCAAAGGCCAAGCCTTCGACATCGACGGCACCGCCTGGCTCGACCACGAATGGAGCGAGGCGCTGATGCATCCCGAGGCCGTGGGCTGGGACTGGATCGGCATGAACCTGGACGATGGCAGCGCCCTCACCGCCTTTCGCCTACGCCGCCGCGACGGCAGTGCGCTGTGGGCCGGCGGTTCGTTCCGCACACGCGATGGCGCGCTGCGCGTTTTCGGCCACGAGGAGGTGCGCTTCGACGGCACGAACGCATGGACCAGCCCGCGCACGCAGGCAAGGTACCCGACCCGGTGGCGCGTGCAGACCCCTTCGGGCAGCTTCGAGGTGCGCGCCCTGCTCGACGACCAGGAGCTCGACAGCCGCGGCTCTACCGGTGGCGTGTACTGGGAAGGCGTGAGCGACCTGCTCGATGCGCAAGGCCGCCGCGTCGGCCGGGGCTACCTTGAGATGACCGGCTACGCCGCGCCGCTGCGGCTCTGAGGGCCGCGCAGCCGCCGGCCTGTCATCACGCCGTCATGCCGGTCCCCTGAACTCGGCTTTTTCGACACTCGCACGACGCACGTGCGCCAAGGCTTGAATGAACAGAACCCGGCTCATCGCGCTGCTGATGGTCGTCCTGGCCGCCGCGGGGATTGCATGGGCATTCGCAGCCGCGCGGCCCGCTCCGCCGGCGATGAATGCAGTGCTCGAAATCCGCTGGCACGCCAACGGCATCATCCTCCAGGGCGCGGTGAGAGACGCAGCCACGCAGCACACGCTGGTGGAAGGCGCGACCGCAAGGCTCGGCGGCGAAGCCGACCAGGTGGTGGACTGGCTGGACATCGCGCCCGCGGCGCTGCCGGTGGCGGATGCCGCGGCGCTCGCCAGCCTGATCCGCCTGGGGCAGGAGGGCTGGCACCTGCAGCGCAAAACCGACAGCGGATGGCTGGCCGTGCAGTCGCCCGAGGACGGGCGCAGCGCCCAGGCCGGGAACCTGCTGCAGCGCGCCTTCGGCTCCGGCGTGGCCATTCGCCTGGTTCCCCTGCCCTGACGGCTCTCCCGCACGAGGGCGGTCACGGCGACGTCATCTGCCATCGCCAGCATGCGCTGCATTCCATCAAGAGGAGAGGCTCATGCACGCATCGTTGAAACATCTCGCCCTGGCCGGGGTTGTCCTGGCCACCCTGTCCGCCTGCGGCGGAAGCGGCAATTCGAACGGGTTCATTCCGTTCCTCCCGCCGCCCGCACCGGCGCCGGCGCCATCCCCGGCGCCGGCCCCAGCCACGCCCGGCAGCATGGACGTGAAGCTCATTGCCTTCAACGACCTGCACGGCAACCTCGAGCCGCCCAGGCTTTCCATCACCGCGCCGGCCAAGAACGGCGGCACGGTCCCGGTGCCCGCCGGCGGCGCCACGTACCTCGCTTCGGCCATCGCGTCGCTCAAGGCGAAGAACGAGAACAATGCCGTGGTCTCCGCCGGCGACATGATCGGCGCTTCGCCGCTGGTCTCGGCGCTGTTCCTCGACGAACCGACCATTGAAGCGGTGAACGCGATGAAGATCGACTTCAATGCGGTCGGCAACCACGAATTCGACAAGGGCCAGACCGAACTGCTGCGCATGAAGAACGGCGGCTGCGCCAAGAACACCCCGCTGGAGCCCTGCCGCGTGAACAAGGCCTTCCCGGGCGCGAACTTCGGCTTCCTGGCGGCCAACACCGTGAAGACCGACGGCACCACGCTGTTCCCCGCCACGGGCATGAAGACCTTCACGAAGGACGGCGCCACCGTGAAGGTGGCGTTCATCGGCATGACGCTCAAGGGCACGCCCAGCATCGTGACGCCGGCCGGCGTCGCGGGCCTGAGCTTCAAGGACGAAGCGGACACGGCCAACGCGCTGATTCCGCAGCTGAAGGCCCAGGGCGCCGACGCCATCGTGGTGGTGGTCCACGAAGGCGGCACCACCACCGTCGGCTACAACGACAAGAGCTGCGCCGGCCTGAGCGGCGACATCCTGCCGATCCTCGACAAGCTCGACCCGGCCGTCGACGTGGTGATCTCGGGCCACACGCACCGCTCCTACGTCTGCGACTACGGCAAGACCAATCCGGCCAGGCCTTTCCTGCTGACGAGCGCCGGCCAGTACGGCACCTTGCTGACCGACATCAACCTGACGATCGACACGCGCACCCGCAAGGTCACGGCCAAGTCGGCCGACAACGTGATCGTCCAGGGCGAGGCCTACACGAGCGGCGCGAACACCGTCGCGCTGACCGACCAGTACCCCGTGTTCGGCAAGAACCAGGAAGTGGCCGCACTCGTCAGCCAGTACCTTTCCGTGGCGGCCCCGCTGGTGCAGCGGGTGGTGGGTTCGCTTTCCGGCCCGGCCACGCGCACGCAGACGGCATCCCGCGAAAGCGTGCTCGGCAACCTGATCGCCGATGCGCAGCTTGCCGCGACCAGCGCCAGCAACAAGGGCGGCGCGCAGATCGCGTTCATGAACCCGGGCGGCGTGCGGGCCGACCTTGTGCCGGCCGGCGACGGCAGCGTGACCTATGGCCAGATCTTCAGCGTGCAGCCCTTCGGCAACAGCCTGGTCGTGAAGACGATGACCGGCGCGCAGATCAAGGCCGTGCTCGAGCAGCAGTTCAACAGCGGCAGCAACACGGTCGCCTCGCCGAGGGTGCTGCTGCCTTCGCGCAGCCTGAGCTACAGCTACAGCCTCTCGGCGCCCGCGGGCTCCCGCATCGGCAACATGGCGCTCAACGGAACCGCGATGACCGACGGCGCGAGCTACCGCGTGACGATGAACAGCTTCCTGGCCACCGGCGGCGACAACTTCACGGTCTTCAACCAGGGCACCGACATGCTCGGCGGCGACCAGGACGTGGACGCGCTCGAGGCCTACATCAAGGCGAACAGCCCGCTGGCGCCGCCCGCAGCCAACCGCATCACCGTGCTGCCCTGAGCGGGCTTGCTCCAGATGCGAAGAAGGCGGACAACAGGGTCCGCCTTCTTTCGTTTCATCAGGCCTTGCCTCTTCGGCGGTCGACGAAAGCGATGACCTCGCCCATGATGCCCCTGCGGAACGCGAGCACGCAGATCACGAAGATCAGGCCCGTGACCATGGTGACCGATTCGCCCAGCGTGTTGAACCAGTCGACACCGGTGAGGCGCGCCATGAAGGCGCCGAAGTCCCCCACCTTGTTCTCCAGCAGCACCACCACCGCCGAGCCCACCAGCGGGCCCGACAGCGTACCCAGGCCACCCACCAGCGTCATCAGGATCACGTGGCCCGAAGCGGTCCAGTGCACGTCGCTCAGCGAGGCAAAGCCGAGCACCAGCGTCTTGAGCGAGCCCGCCAGGCCCGACAGTGCGGCCGAGATCACGAAGGCCAGCAGCTTGAAGCGATTCACGTCGTAGCCGAGTGAAATGGCGCGCGGCTCGTTCTCCTTGATGCCCTTGAGCACCTGCCCGAAAGGCGAATGCACGGCGCGCGCAATGAGCAGGAAGGCCGCGACCACGATCACCAGCGCGACGTAGTACATCGTGAGGTCGTCGCGCAGATCGACGACGCCGAAGAGCTTGCCGCGCGGCACGCTCTGCAACCCGTCCTCGCCGCCGGTGAAAGGCGCCTGCAGCACGACGAAATACATCATCTGCGCCAGCGCCAGCGTGATCATCGAGAAGTAGATGCCCTGGCGCCGGATGGCCAGCCAGCCGAACACCAGCCCCAGCAGCGCGCCGGCCAGCGTGCCGGCGATCAGGCCGAGCTCGGGTGTGAGGTGCCAGACCTTGAGCGCCTGCCCCGTGACGTAGGCCGAACCACCCAGGAACGCGGCATGGCCGAAGGACAGCATGCCGGTGTAGCCCAGCAGCAGGTTGAACGCGCAGGCGAAGAGTGCGAAGCACAGCACCTTCATCACGAACACCGGATAGAAGCCGATGAAAGGTGCGGCGATGAGTGCCAGCAGCAGCACACCGTAGACGACGAGCGATATTTTCTTCATGGGCTTCACTTCTCGCTGCCGAACAGGCCGGCCGGACGAATCAGCAGCACCACGACCATGATCACGAACACCACGGTGGCCGAAGCCTCCGGATAGAACACCTTGGTGAGTCCCTCGATCACGCCGAGCCCCAGGCCCGTGAGGATGGCGCCCATGATCGATCCCATGCCGCCGATCACGACCACCGCGAACACGATGATGATGAGGTTCTGCCCCATCAGCGGCGAGATCTGGATCACCGGCGCCGCGAGCACGCCGGCAAAGGCCGCCAGCGCCACGCCGAAGCCGTAGGTCAACGTCACCATCAAGGGCACGTTCACGCCGAAGGCCTCCACCAGCCGCGGGTTCTCGGTGCCCGCGCGCAGGTAGGCGCCGAGCCGCGTCTTCTCGATGGCATACCAGGTGGCAAAGCACACCACCAGCGACGCCACCACCACCCACGCGCGATAGTTGGGCAGGAACATGAAGCCCAGGTTGGTGCCGCCGCTCAGTGCCTCGGGCGTGCTGTAGGCCAGGCCGGACACGCCGTACACCGAGCGGAACCCGCCCTCGATCAGCAGCGTGAGGCCCAGCGTGAGCAACAGGCCGTAGAGGTGGTCGAGCTTGTAGATCCAGCGCAGCAGCAGCCGCTCGATCAGCACGCCGAACAGCCCGACGATCAGCGGTGCCACCGCCAGCATGACCCAGTAGTTGACGTTGAAATAATTCATCGCCATCCACGACAGCACCGCCCCCATCATGAACAGCGCGCCGTGCGCGAAGTTGATGACGTTCAGCAGCCCGAAGATCACCGCCAGCCCCAGGCTCAGGATCGCGTAGAACGACCCGTTGACCAGCCCCAGAAGGAGCTGGCTCAACAGGGCAGGCAGAGAGATATTCATTGGATGCGAAAACGTTTAAAGGGCGTTCTTCTTTTCAATTCGGGACGGTCGCCGCAAGCAACAGCTACTTCCAGAGCGCGCAGGTGCTTTCTTCCTTGGTCGTGTAGACCTGGTCGCCCGGCACCTTCTTGACGATTTTCAGCAGGTCCCACGGGCCCTTGGATTCCGAAGGCTTCTTGACCTCGGCCAGCAGCATGTCGTGCACCATGCGGCCGTCGGCGCGGATCACGCCCTTGGCGTAGAAGTCGTTGATCGGCGTCTTCTTGAGGTAGGCCATGACCTTGTCGGCGTCGGTGCTCTTCACCGCTTCCACGGCCTTGAGGTAGGCCATGGTGGCCGAGTAGTCGGCCGCCTGGATGTCGGTCGGCTTGTTCTTGGTCTTGGCTTCGTAGCGCGCGGCCCACTTGCGCGACTCGTCGTCGGCGTCCCAGTACCAGCTGGTCGTGTGCAGCAGGCCCTGCGTGGCCGGCAGGCCCAGGCTCTTGACGTCGGTCAGGAACACCAGCAGGCCCGCGATCTTCATCGACTTGTCGATGCCGAATTCCTTCGATGCCTTCATCGAGTTGATGAAGTCGCCGCCGGCGTTGGCCAGGCCCAGCACCTGCGCCTTGGAGTTCTGCGCCTGCAGCAGGAAGGACGAGAAGTCGGACGCATTGAGCGGCGCCCGCACCGTGCCCACCACCGAGCCGCCCTTGGCCTTGACGACCTTGGCGGTGTCGCCCTCCAGCGCATGGCCGAAGGCATAGTCGGCCGTCAGGAAGAACCAGCTCTTGCCACCGGTGTCGACCACGGCCCCGCCGGTGCTCTTGGCCAGCGCGACGGTGTCGTAGGCGTAGTGCACGGTGTAGGGGCTGCACTGCGCGTTGGTCAGTGCCGAGGTGGCCGCGCCGTTGGTGAAGAACACGCGCTTCTTCTCCTGCGCCACCTTGGCGGTGGCCAGCGCAACGCCCGAATTGGTGCCCGCGAAGATCATGGTGGCGCCGGCGGTGTCGATCCATTCGCGCGCCTTCGAGGCCGCGATGTCGGGCTTGTTCTGGTGGTCGACGCTCAGCACCTCCACCGGCTGGCCGAGCACCTTGCCGCCCATGTCGTCGATGGCCATCTGGATGGCCGTTGCGCCGCCCTTGCCTTCCAGGTCGGCGTAGAGGCCCGACAGGTCGCTGATGTAGCCGATGACGACCTTCTCCTGCGCCTGCGCGGCATGGCTCGCAAGACCCGCGGCCGCGAGCATGAGAGCGATGATCTTGAGATTGGTTTGCATGGTGTCTCCTGGGACGGTTGAGAGAGTCAACTAAAAAAATCTGTTGGCGCGGGCGCGGCTACACGCCCAGCAGCTCGCCGAGCACGGGCATCTTGGCCTCGAGTTCCCTGGCGCCGAAAGCCTCGACCATGCGGCCGTGCTCCATCACGTAGAAGCGGTCGGCCAGCGGCGCGGCAAAGCGGAAGTTCTGCTCCACCATCACGATGGTGTAGCCCTTGCCGCGCAGGGTGTGGATCATCCGGGCGAGCGCCTGCACGATCACCGGCGCCAGGCCTTCGGAAATCTCGTCGAGCAGCAGCAGCCTGGCGCCGGTGCGCAGGATGCGCGCCACCGCCAGCATCTGCTGCTCGCCGCCCGACAGCCGCGTGCCCGGGCTGTGGCGGCGCTCGGCCAGGTTGGGAAACATCTCGTAGATCTCGGCCACCGACATGCCCTGCCCCGCGCCCTTGGCGCTCTTGAGCGGAGGCGGCAACAGCAGGTTCTCTTCGGCCGAGAGGCTGGCGAAGATGCCGCGCTCTTCCGGGCAATAGCCGATGCCCAGGTGCGCAATGCGGTGCGTGGGCATGCCGATGGTCTGCACGCCGTTGACTTCGATGCTGCCCTTGCGCGAGCCGGTCAGGCCCATGATGGCGCGCAGCGTGCTGGTGCGTCCGGCGCCGTTGCGCCCGAGCAGCGTGACGACCTCGCCCGGCTGCACCACCATGTCGACGCCGTGCAGCACGTGCGATTCGCCGTACCAGGCCTGGAGGCCCTTGATTTCCAACGCGGCGGTCATGTCAATGCGCCCCTTGCAGCTGGCCGTCGGTGGTGCCCATGTAGGCCTCCATCACCTGCGGATTCTTCGAGACTTCGGCATAAGGCCCTTCGGCCAGCACGGCGCCGCGCTGAAGCACCGTGATGGTGTCGGCAATGGTCGAGACCACGCTCATGTTGTGCTCGACCATCAGGATGGTGCGGCCGGCCGACACGCGCTTGATGAGTTCGGCCACGCGGGCCACGTCTTCATGGCCCATGCCCTGCGTCGGCTCGTCGAGCAGCATCAGTTCGGGGTCCATCGCCAGCGTGGTGGCAATCTCGAGCGCGCGCTTGTGGCCATACGGCAGGTTCACCGTGAGTTCGTCCGCTTCGTGCGCCAAGCCGACTTCGGCGAGCAGTTCGCGGGCGCGCGCATCGAGCGGCTTCAGCGTCTTCTCGCTCTTCCAGAAGTGGTACGAGGTGCCCAGCGCGCGCTGCAGCCCGAGGCGCACGTTCTCGAGCAGCGTGAGGTGCGGGAACACCGCCGAGATCTGGAACGAGCGGATGATGCCGCGCCGCGCGATCTGCGCCGGCCGTTCGCGCGTGATGTCCTGGCCGTTGAAGAGAATGGTGCCGGCAGTCGGCTCCAGGAACTTGGTGAGCAGGTTGAAGCAGGTGGTCTTGCCGGCGCCGTTGGGGCCGATCAGCGCATGGATCGAGCCGCGCACCACGGAGAGATCGACCTTGCTGACCGCAGTGAACCCTTTGAATTCCTTGGTGAGCTGGCGTGTTTCGAGGATGACGTCGCTCATCTCGCGAAGTCGCCTGGATTCAGGAAAGATATGTCGGTCATGCGGTCCATCTCATCGCGCCACTGTCGAGCGCGGACTGATTGTTGGTGGCCGCCTCTCGCTTGCATACTGGGGCAAATGCCTATGCTGCAGTGCAACCTGCCTTCGCCGGACGCCAGCGGCAGCGCGCGACTGTCGTCACAATGACAATGCCCCCGTTGGTTTCGAACCCCAGCCCATGCCGAACTTCCGCTCGCCCGCCTTCCTCACCGACCACATCCTGCACACGCTGGCCTTCTATGCGCCGGCCGGCCGCGATGCCTCGGGGGGCTTCTTCCACTTCTTCAAGGACGACGGCACGGTGTACGACCGGCGCACGCGGCACCTGGTCAGCAGCACGCGCTTCGTCTTCAACCATGCGATGGCCTACCGGCGCTTCGGCCATGCCGAAGACCTTGCCGCCGCGCGCCATGGCCTGGCGTTCGTGCAGCATGCGCATGCGCAGCCCGGCGGCGGCTACGCATGGCAGATCGACTGGCACGCCGGCCGCGCCACCGTGCAGGACGGCACGCAGCATTGCTACGGTCTGGCCTTCGTGCTGCTCGCGCATGCGCACGCGCTCATGGCCGGCATCGAAGAGGCGCGCGCGGGGCTGGAACACACCTGGCAGCTGATGGAGCGGCACTTCTGGGAGCCGCAGCACGCGCTCTATGCCGACGAAGCCACCCCCGATTGGTGCGTGGGGCCCTACCGCGGCCAGAACGCCAACATGCATGCCTGCGAGGCCATGCTTGCCGCATTCGAGGCCACGCAGGAGGCACGCTTCCTCGACCGTGCGCTCGCGCTTGCCGAGTCGGTCACGGGCCGACAGGCCGCGCTGGCCGGCGGGCTGGTCTGGGAGCACTACCGCGAAGACTGGTCGGTCGACTGGGACTACAACCGCGGCGACAAGAGCAACATCTTCCGGCCCTGGGGTTTCCAGACCGGCCATCTCACCGAGTGGGCCAAGCTGCTGCTGCAATTGGAGCGCGCGCTCGTTGCCGCGGGCCGCCAAGCGGACTGGATCGTACCGCGCGCCAGGCATTTCTTCGACACCGCCATGCTCCGCGGCTGGGACGCCGACAACGGCGGCCTGGTCTACGGATTCAGCCCCGACGGCACGGTGTGCGACGGCGACAAGTACTTCTGGGTGCAGGCCGAAAGCTTCGCCGCCGCAGCCCTGCTGGCCGTGCGCACCGGCGATGCCGGCTATTGGAACTGGTACGACCGAATCTGGGCCTACGGCTGGGAGCACTTCGTCGACCACCGCCACGGCGCGTGGTATCGCATCCTCGCGCCCGACAACCGCAAGATCAGCGACGAGAAGAGCCCGGCCGGCAAGACCGACTATCACACCATGGGTGCATGCTACGACGTGCTGCGGGCACTCGGCGCCTGATGAAAAACTTGCGCCCTCAATGCGCGCCTGCCGCGGCATCGCCACCGGCACCGCCGCGCTGCGGCTTTGCCAGCCACACCAGCGGAATCAGCAGCAGGAACAGGATCGCCGACGCATAGAAGATGTCGTTGGTGGCCAGCATGAACGACTGCTGGTCGACGATGCGGTTGATCTGGCCCAGCACCTGCTCGGTGCTCAAGCCGCTGCTCGCCAGCCCGGACATGGCGCTGGTCGCCGCGTTGTTGCCCTGGTTCACCGACTCCGCGAGTTGCGAGTGATGCAGCGCCGCCCGGTTCTCCCACAGCGTGGTGGTGATCGACGTGCCCATGGCGCCCGCGGTGATCCGCAGGAAGTTCGACAACCCCGACGCGGCCGGAATGCGGTCGGGCGTCAGGCCCGAGAGCGTGATGGTCACGAGCGGGATGAAGAAGAACGCCATCGCAACGCCCTGGATGATCGTCGGGATGATGATCGTCACGAAGTCGGCCTGCGTGTTGAAGTTCGACCGCATCCACAGCACCAGCGCAAACACCAGGAATGAAAACGTGGCGTAGCGCCTCGGGTCGATCTTGGCCACCGTGAGCCCCACCACCGGCGAGAAGAAGATCGCCAGCAGCCCCACCGGCGCCATGATCATGCCGGCCTGCGTGGCGGTGTAGCCCATCCATTGCTGCAGCCACAGCGGCAGCAGCACCACGTTGCCGAAGAACAGGCCGTAGGCCACGGCAGTGGCCACGGCGCCCGACCAGAAGTTGCGGCGCTTGAAAAGCGACAGGTCGACCACCGGATGCTTGTCGGTCAGTTCCCAGACCAGGAAGAACGCGAAGCCGACCACGGCGATGACCGCCATCGCGATGATCTCGGGCGAGTGGAACCAGTCGAGCTCCTTGCCCTTGTCGAGCATCAGCTGCATCGAGCCGACCCACAGCACCAGCAGCGCGAGGCCGATGGCGTCGATCGGCACCTTGTGCGTGCTGCTCTCCCTGTTGCGGTAGAGCGCCCAGGTGATGCCCGCCGCGACGATGCCCACGGGGATGTTGATGTAGAAGATCCACGGCCATGAGATGTTGTCGGTGATCCAGCCGCCCAGCAGCGGCCCCATCACCGGCGCGACCAGCGTGGTCATCGACCACATCGCCATTGCGAGGCCCGCCTTGGCGCGCGGATAGCTCGACAGCAGCAGCGTCTGCGACAGCGGAATCATCGGCCCCGCGACGAAGCCCTGCAGCGCGCGGAACAGAATGAGCGTGGTCATGTTCGGCGCCAGGCCGCACAGCAGCGAGGCGACCATGAACAGGATCACGCTGGCCATGAACAGCCGCACCTGGCCGAAGCGCTGGGTCATGAAACCCGTGAGCGGCACCGCGATGGCATTGGCCACCGCGAAGCTGGTGATGACCCAGGTGCCCTGCGTGGTGCTCACGCCCAGGTCACCTGAAATGGCCGGCAGCGACACGTTCGCGATCGACGAGTCGAGCACGTTCATGAAGGTGGCGGCCGACAGCGCGATCGTGCCCCAGACGCGGGCGGCGCCCTCGAGCGGCGGATGCGCGACGTAAGCGGGAGCAGCAGTGGCCATGGGCTTTGCCTCGGAACCGTGGGCGGCGATCAGCCGGGATGGGATTGCGAAGCAGCTTGTGCCGCACTGCCGGCACTTGCGGCCGGGGTGGCGGAGCGGCCCGCCGCTGGCGCCGCGGCGGCAGTCGGGGCGCCGCGGCCGAGGTTCGCGGCCACGATGCGGTCGACTTCGGCGTCGGCACCGTGGTCGAGCTTGCTGTAGACCTGCGTCTGCGAAGTGGCGATGGCGGTGGCGCGCGGCGCGTCGGCCAGCATCTTGCCGCTCTTCTGCGAGATGTCGATCTCGGCGTCCATCGAGAGGCCGATGCGCAGCGGGTTGGCCTTGAGCTGCTCGGGGTCGAGCGCGATGCGCACGGGCACGCGCTGCACCACCTTGATCCAGTTGCCGGTGGCGTTCTGCGCCGGCAGCAGCGCAAAAGCGCTGCCGGTTCCCACGCCCAGGCCCGCGACCTTGCCGGTGTATTCCACCTTCTTGCCGTAGACGTCGGCCCTGAGCTTCACGGGCTGGTCGATACGGATGTTGCGCAGCTGCACTTCCTTGAAGTTGGCGTCGACCCACAGCTGGTTCAGCGGCACGATCGACATCATCGGCGTGCCGGCCGCCACGCGCTGGCCCAGCTGCACGGTGCGCTTGGCGACATAGCCGTCGACCGGCGCGGGCATGGCCACGCGCTGCGTGGCCAGGTAGGCCTCGCGCACCTTGGCGGCAGCGGCCTGCACGCTCGGGTGCTGGGCCACGCTGGTGCCTTCGGTCAGCGACTGGTTGCTTGCCAGCGCTTCGCGCGCGGCCACCACGCCGGCCTGCGCCGCGGCGAGCTGGCTCCTGGCATTGTCGAGCGCCGTCTCGGCGTGGTTGAGTTCTTCCTTGGAGACCGCGCCGTTGCCCGAGAGCCCACGGCGGCGCTGCAGGTCGTCCTGCGCCTTGGCGATGTCGCTCTGGGCCTTGACGATGTCGGCCTGGCGCAGCGTGACCTGCGCGGCCAGCGAACCGTTGTTGGCATAGAGCGTGCGCACCTGGCGCACGGCCTGGGCGAGCGCGGCCTCGGCCTGCTCGAGCGCCACCTTGGCGTCGGCGGGGTCCAGCTGCACCAGCGGCTGGCCGGCCTTCACGAAGTCGGTGTCGTCGGCGTTGATGGCCATGACAGTGCCGCCGATCTGCGGCGTGATCTGGATCACGTTGCCCTGCACGTAGGCGTTGTCGGTGTTCTCGTAGTGGCTGGCAACCAGCCATTCGTAGAGGCCCCAGCCGCCGCCGGCGACGATCACCACCGCGGCCAGTGCGGTCAGTGCGCGGCGGCGCTTGCCGTTGCCGGCGGGTGCTTCGGGGGCCGCGGAAGCATTCGGTGCAGCGGGCGTCGGAGTGTTGTTGTCGCTCATGATGAAGTTCTTTCCGAAGACGAAATGGTCAGATCTGGTCGATTCAGTTCAGTGCGGCCGTGGCGTGTGCGTTGGCCGGCGCCGATGCCGTGTTGCCGGCCGGTGGCTGCCAGCCGCCGCCCAATGCGCGCGCCAGGCCCACCTGCGTGTCGAGCGCGCGCGCGGCAAGATCGACCGCCAGTCGGCGTTGCGCCAGCACCGAGGTTTCGGCGGTCAGCACATTGAGGTAGTTGCCCAGGCCCGCGCGGTAGCGCTGCACGGCGATGTCGTAGGCGCCTTCGGCCGCGGTCTGGGCGGCGCGCTGCTCGGCCTGCTGGCGTGTGATCGACTGCGCACTCGCGACCTGGTCGGACGCATCGCGCACGGCATCGATGACGGCAGCGTTGTAGCTTTCGATGGCCACGTCGAGGTCCGCCGACTTGCCGCGCAGGTTGGCGCGCAGCTTGCCGCCTTCGAAGATCGGCAGGCTGATGGCAGGGCCCACGCCCCACTGCTCGCTGCCCGACTTGAGCAGCTTGCCGAAACCCAGGCTCTGGAAGCCCACGAAGGCCGTGAGGTTCACGTTGGGATAGAAGAGCGTCTTGGCGTTCTTCACGTCGCTGGTGGCGGCTTCGACGCGCCAGCGCGCGGCGGCGATGTCGGCGCGGCGGCCCAGCAGGTCGGCCGGAATGTTGGCCTGCAGCGCCATCGGCTTGACGCTCTCCAGCACCGGCGGCGCGAGCGATTGCGACACGTTGGGCTGGCCCACGAGCGCGTCGAGCGCGTGCTGCTGGAGTGCAATCTGCTCGTTGAGGGCTTCGATCTGCTGGCGTGCCTCGGGCAGGCCGCCTTCGCTCTGGCGCAGTTCGAGGCGGGTGTCCAGGCCGGCGGACACGCGGTCACGCACCAGCTTGAGCGTTTCGTCGCGCTGGGCCAGCGTGCGCTGGGCCACGGCGAGCTGGTCGTTCAGGCGCGCCCACTGGAAGTAGCTGCGCGCCACGTTGCTGGCCAGCAGCACGCGGGCTGCGTCGGCATCGGCGGCCGCGGCGTTGGCCGCGCCGATGGCGGTGTCGAGCGCGGAACGGTTCTTGCCGAAGAAGTCGAGCTCCCAGCTGGCGCCGAGCTGCAGCAGGCCGATATTCTGCGTGGAGCCGCCCAGCGGCGCCGGGTAGATGTAGTTGCTGTTGAACTTCTGGCGCTTCAGGTCGAGTTCGCCGTTGACCTTGGGCTTCAGCGCCGACTCGGCAATGTCCGCCGAGGCTTGCGCGCGCGCGAGGCGGGCCTGCGCGACCTGCAGGTTCGGGTTGCCGGCCACGGCCTGGTCGATCAGCGTGTTCAGCTGCGTATCGCCGAAGGCCAGCCACCATTGGCGGTCCACGCCCGGCACGGCGACAGCACTGCTGTCCGCGGCAATGCCGAGCGACGAGGCATCGCGCATCCTGGCCTCCGAGCCGATGCCGGCCATGTCGGCGCAGCCGGCCAGCGCGGCCACCAGCAACGCGGCGGCCACGACGGGAGTGCGGCGCAAGGCGCGCGCGGCGAGGGAATCAGTCATTTTTATCTCCGCGGGCCGCAAGGGCCTGTGCGTTGTCGAGAATGCGGCGCAGGTAGCCCTTGAGCTGCTCCCACTCTTCCTTGGTGAAACCTGCCAGGTGCTCGTTCTGCACCCGGCTCAGCACGTACGGCACTTCCTTGGCGGCGGCACGGCCCTCGTCGGTGAGCTCGATGTTGACCACGCGGCGGTCTTCCAGCGAGCGCACGCGGCGGCACAGGCCCTTGGCTTCGAGGCGGTCGAGCAGGCGCGTCATGGCGCCGGCGTCGAGCTCGCAGGCCCGGGCGAGTTCGGCCGCCGTGGTGGCTGCGCCGACGTGCAGCTTGTAAAGCGGCAGCCATTGAGGAAAAGTCGGACCGCCGGGCTCGCACATGCGGGTTTCCATGGCCTGGGCCACCGCGCTCATGATGCGGCGCATCAGATAGCCGACGCTTTCCTCCGCCTTGTAGGTCTCGGCGTGGTAGAAGTCGGCCGGCCGGCGCTCGGCATCGCCGGAGGCCGGGGGGACTTTCGGAATATCTGCATCGCTCATGGGTTGAAATATTAATTGCCTCGACAATTATTGTCAAGGCCGCCTTTGTGATGGCAAGGGTCGGTAGAATCCGCGCCATGGCTTCCTCCCCTCTGTCTTCACCGGCCAAGGGCTCGCCCCGATCGCTGTCGGGCCTGAGCCCTTTTCTTCGGCCTTACCGCGTGCAGATCGTGCTGGCGGGCATTTTTCTGGTGCTGGCCGCCGTCACCACGCTGGTGTTTCCGCTGGCGCTGCGCAGCCTGATCGACGGCGGACTGATCAGCGCCGACAAGGGCGCGCAGACCATGGCGCTGCGCGAGCACTTCGGCGCCCTTTTCGCCGTGGCCGTGGCGCTGGGCCTTTTTTCGGCCGCGCGCTTCTATACGGTGAGCTGGCTCGGCGAACGCGTCACGGCCGATCTGCGCAACGCGGTGTACGGCCATGTGCTGCGCCAGAGCCCGGCGTTCTTCGAAACCACGCAGACCGGTGAAGTGCTGTCGCGCCTGACGGCCGACACCACGCTGGTGCAGACCGTGGTCGGCTCGTCGCTGAGCATGGGCTTGCGCAATGCCGTGATGGGCGTGGGTGCGCTGGCGGTGCTGATCTGGACCAATCCCTATGTGATGGTGCAGGTGCTGGGCATCCTGGTGCTGGTGGTGCTGCCGAGCATGTGGTTCGGCCGCCGCGTGCGCAAGCTCTCGCGCGCGAGCCAGGACCGCGTGGCCGATTCGAGCGCCATCGCGGCCGAGGTGCTGAACGCGATCCCGGTGGTGCAGAGCTACACGGCCGAATCGCGCGAGGCCGGCCGCTTCAATGCCTCGACCGAAAATGCCTTTCGAACCGCCGTGCGCCGCACCAAGGCGCGTTCGGTGCTGGTGGCCTTCATCATCATCGCCACCTCGGCTGCGCTGCTCTGGGGCCTCTACCAAGGCACGCAGGCCGTGCTGCGCGGCGACATCACGGCCGGCCACCTGGGCCAGACCGTGGTCTACGTGGCGATCCTGGCGAGCGCGACGGCCGTGCTGGGCGAGGTGTATGGCGACCTGCTGCGCGCCGCCGGCGCGACCGAGCGCCTGATGGAACTTCTGCATGCCCCGGCGGCCATCGTTTCACCGTCGAATCCGGCGGCCGCGCCCGTCCCCGTGGCGGGCAGCGCCGTCAAGTTCGAGGCGGTGACTTTTCACTATCCCTCGCGGCCCGGCACGCCGGCGCTGAAGAACTTCAGCCTCGACATCGCGCCCGGCGAAACGGTGGCGCTGGTGGGTTCGAGCGGCGCAGGCAAGAGCACGGTGTTCCAGCTGCTGCTGCGCTACTACGATCCGCAGTCGGGCCGGCTGCTGCTCGACGCCGTCCCGCTGGCCTCGCTCGCACTGCCCGACCTGCGCACCCGCATCGGCCTGGTGCCGCAGGACGCCGTGATCTTCTCGGCCAGCGCTTTCGAGAACATCCGCTACGGCCGCCCCGACGCCAGCGCCGACCAGGTGCATGCCGCCGCCCGCGCCGCCTTTGCGCACGACTTTCTGCAGGCGCTGCCCGAGGGCTACGACACCTTCCTCGGCGAACGGGGGGTGCGCTTGTCGGGCGGGCAGCGCCAGCGCATTGCGATTGCGCGCGCCATTCTCAAGAACCCGCCGCTGCTGCTGCTCGACGAAGCCACGAGCGCGCTCGACGCGGAGAGCGAGCGCATGGTGCAGGCGGCGCTCGAATCGGCCATGGAAGGCCGCACCACGCTCGTGATTGCGCACCGCCTGGCCACCGTCCAGAAAGCCGACCGCATCGTGGTGCTGGACCATGGCGGCATCGTCGAACAGGGAACGCACGCCACGCTGGTGGCGCAAGGCGGGGTCTATGCCCGGCTGGCCGCCCTCCAGTTCACGGCCTGAACCGGCGGCAGGCTTTTACTGCAGCGTTTCCTTGAGCGCCGCGGGGATGGCCAGCGGCAGCACCGGAATGCCCTCTTCGAGCAGCGCTTCGGTCTGCTCGCGGGTCGCCTGGCCGCGGATCCCGCGCTCTTCGGTTTCGCCGTAGTGCATCCTTCGCGCCTCGTCGGCAAAACGCTCGCCCACGTCCTCGGTCTTCGCGAGAACTTCGCGCACGGCGCGCATCCAGCGTGCCTCCGGAGATTGTTCGGCGGGCACTTGGGCCTTGGCGGGCTCCGCAGGCGAAGCGGCGGCTTCTGCCGGCGCCTTCGCGTTGCCCAGGTTCAGGCGCGGCGCGCTCAGCAGCTTGACGATGCGCGTGTCGGCACAGACCGGGCACTCGACCAATCCAGCCGAGAGTTGGGTTTCGAAGGCTTCATTGGACGCAAACCAGCCTTCGAAGCCGTGGCCATGCGAGCAGCGGAGATCGAGAACCTTCATGCGCGGATTATCCCGCGCCGCCTTGCGTAGCGGTGGCTTGCCAATCGAGTGCCCATGCACCCGAAAGGACGTTCTGCAGCCAGAGCGTGCAGGTCAGCGACTTGGCATCGGTGAGCGTGCCGTCGCGGCACCAGGCCGCAACTTCGTCCGGCGTGGCCGTGAACACGTCGAGAAACTCGCCGTGGTCGAGTTGCCGCTTGCCGAGCGACAGGCCGCGCGCAAAGTAGATGTGGATGATCTCGGTGGAATACGCCACGGCCAGGTGCATGGCGCCGGCATAGGCCCACTCGCCCGCGGTGTAGCCGGTTTCCTCGAGCAGCTCGCGCTGGCCGCAGACCAGCGGATCTTCGCCCGCATCGAGCTTGCCGGCCGGAAACTCGACCATCACATGCCCGACCGGATAGCGGTACTGGCGCTCCAGCACCACGCGCCCGTCGCCGAGCAGCGGAATCACCACCACCGCGCCCGGATGGATCACGTATTCGCGCGTGGCGCTGTGGCCGTCGGGCAGGCGCACGGTGTCGCGGCAGACCTGGAGGAAATTGCCCTTGACCAGCAGCTCGCTGGCCGTGCGTTCTTCCTTCAGGTGCGAATCGGTGATGGGAGAGGTCATGTCAATGCCTGTGCTTCATGAGGTAGCGCCAGGTAAAACCCGGAAAGGCCAGCACGATGAACAGCGCACCGGTCACGGCATAGAACTCCCAGCCCTGCGGCGCGATCTGCCCTGCCCTGCGCTCGAACAGCAGGCCGACGCCGCCGGCAATGAAGTACATCACCACCAGTTCGCCGAAGCGGATCGCCAGCGGCTTGGGCCGTGTGGAGAGCGGCACGACGCCGAACAGCCGCTCATTGAGGAACGGCAGGTTGGCCGCCACCAGCGCCACCACGAGAACGACCCAGACCGATGCGGTTTGCGACACCGTGGGCGGGCCGGGGTCAGTTGGCCAGCGTGGCCACGATGGCCTTGGCGCAGAGCGTCATGAGGCCGCCGGGAACGATGCCGAGCACGAGAATCAGCAACCCGTTGATCGACAGCACGGTACGCACATCGCGCGGCGCCGACACGGTACTGGCCGTGACGGGAGCGTCGAAGTACATGACCTTGACCACGCGCAGGTAGTAGAAGGCGCCGATCAGCGACGTGATCACCGCGAACACCGCCAGCCCGATGTAGAGCGCCTGGCCCGAGGCGATCAGCGCCTGCAGCACCGCCAGCTTGGCGTAGAACCCAACCAGCGGCGGCAGGCCCGCGAGCGAGAACATCGCGATGGCCATCACGCCGGCGTACAGCGGGCTGCGCTGGTTCAGGCCGGCCAGGTCCGTGATCTCCTCGCTTTCGAAGCCTTCGCGCGCCAGCAGCAGGATGATGCCGAAGCTCGCCAGCGTGGTCAGCACGTAGGTCACGATGTAGAACATCGAGGCGCTGTAGGCGAACTGTGCGTTGTAGGTGTTGCCGTTGACCACGCCTGCCACCAGGCCGAGCAGCATGAAGCCCATCTGCGCAATGGTCGAGTAGGCCAGCATGCGCTTCAGGTTGGTCTGCGCGATGGCGGCCAGGTTGCCCACCAGCAGCGATGCGATGGCCAGCAGCGCCAGCATCTGCTGCCAGTCGATGGCCAGCGGCAGCAGCCCTTCCACCAGCAGGCGGATGATGATCGCAAAGGCGGCCAGCTCCGGCGCCGCGCCGATCAGCAGCGTGACGGCCGTCGGAGCACCGTGGTACACGTCGGGCACCCACATGTGGAAAGGCGCCGCCCCCACCTTGAAGGCCAGGCCCGCCACGACGAACACCAGGCCGAACACCAGCACCTGGTGATTCACCTTGCCGCTGGCAATGATCTTGAACACCTCGTTGACGTCGAGCGAGCCGGTCGCGCCGTACAGCATCGAAAGCCCATAGAGCAGGAAGCCGCTGGCCATCGCGCCGAGCACGAAGTACTTCATGGCCGCCTCGCTGGCCACTGCGTTGTCGCGGCGCAGCGCCACCAGCGCGTAGCTAGACAGCGTGAGCAGCTCGAGGCCCAGGTAGATCAAGAGGAAGTTGCTGCCCGAGATCATCACGAACATGCCCAGCAGCGCGAACATGCTGATGGTGAACATTTCGCCGCCGCGCAGCATGTCGCGGTCCGCCGCATAGGGCCGGCCGTAGACCAGCGTGACCATCAGGGCCACCGTGGCAAAGCACTTGAGCCAGTTGCCCATGGGGTCGCTCACGACCATGCCGCCGAAGCCGTAGACCGTCTTGCCGTCGTTGGCGGCGATGCCGGTCAGCACGGCCACCACTGCCAGCGTGAGCAGCGTCAGCACGTAGGTGCGCGTGCGGCGGGCGTCGGTGGTCGACAGGTCGACCAGCGCAATGATGCACGCCATGACCAGCAGCACGATTTCAGGGTAGATCGCGACCCAGCTGAGTTTGTCAATCATCTCGTTCTCTTCTTCAGCGTGGAATCAGGGCAAGGGCAGTTTCGACGTTGCCACGTGGCGCAGGAGCTCCGTCACCGAAGCGTCCATCACATCGGTGAACGGCTTCGGATGGATGCCCATCCACAGCACGGCAATGGCCAGCAGCGACAGCATCAGGAACTCGCGGGCGTTGATGTCGGTGAGTTCCTTGACGTGGTCGTTGCGGACCGGGCCGAGGTACACGCGCTTGTACATCCAGAGGGTGTAGGCCGCGCCGAAGATCAGCGCGGTGGCTGCCCCCATGCCGATCCAGAAGTTGGCCTTGACCGCGCCCAGGATGACCATCCACTCGCCCACGAAACCGGCGGTGCCCGGAAGACCGCAGTTGGCCATCGCGAACAGCAGCGCGAACGCGGCGAACTTGGGCATGGTGTTGACCACGCCGCCGTAGTCGGCGATCTGGCGCGAATGCACGCGGTCGTACAGCACGCCGATGCCGAGGAACATGGCGCCCGACACGAAGCCATGGGCAATCATCTGCACGATGCCGCCGGACACGCCGAGCTCGTTGAAGATGAAGAAGCCGAGCGTCACGAAGCCCATGTGGGCGACCGACGAGTAAGCCACGAGCTTCTTCATGTCTTCCTGCACCAGCGCCACCAGGCCGACGTAGATCACCGCGATCAGCGACAGCGCGATCATGAGCCAGGCCCATTCGTGCGAGGCGTCGGGCGCGATGGGCATCGAGAAGCGCAGGAAGCCGTAGGCGCCGAGCTTCAGCATGATGGCGGCCAGCACGGCGGAGCCGCCGGTGGGCGCCTCCACGTGCACGTCGGGCAGCCAGGTGTGGACCGGCCACATCGGCACCTTGACGGCAAAGGCGGCAAAGAACGCGAAGAACAGGAAGGTCTGCGCCGTCGCACCCAGCGGCAGCTTGTGCCAGCTCAGGATGTCGAAGCTGCCGCCCGACTTGTTGTACAGGTAGATCAGCGCCACCAGCATCAGCAGGGAGCCGAGCAGGGTGTAGATGAAGAACTTGAACGCCGCGTAGATCTTGTTCGGGCCGCCCCAGATGCCGATGATGAGATACATCGGGATCAGCGTGGCTTCGAAGAACACGTAGAACAGGATGCCGTCGAGCGCGGCGAACACGCCGATCATGAAGCCCGAGAGAATCAGGAACGCGGCCATGTACTGGTTGACGCGCTCGGTGATCACTTCCCAGGCCGAGATCACGACCACCACGGTGGTGAACGACGTCAACAGCACCAGCCAGAGCGACAGGCCGTCGATGCCGATGTGATAGTCGACATTGAAACGCGCGATCCAGCCGGCCTTTTCGACGAACTGCATCGCGGCGGTGCCGTGCTGGAAGCCCGTGTAAAGCGGTACGGTCACCAGGAAGCTCACGATCGCGCCGATCAGCGCAACCCAGCGCACGCCCCTGGCATGCTCGTCACGGCCGAACGCCAGCAACGCGACACCGAATGCGATCGGCACCCAGATGGCAAGGCTCAACAAACCCATTTTTATTTTTCTCCAGCGCTTGGTTCAGCGCTTGAACCAGACGAAGTACGTCATCAGGATGAAGATGCCGAGCAGCATCGCGAAGGCGTAGTGATAGATGTAGCCCGACTGCAGCCAGCGCACCGCGCCCGAGATGCGGCCCACAACCC
Source organism: Variovorax paradoxus (assembly GCF_018614875.1). Taxonomy (GTDB): domain Bacteria; phylum Pseudomonadota; class Gammaproteobacteria; order Burkholderiales; family Burkholderiaceae_C; genus Variovorax; species Variovorax paradoxus_I. The sequence continues at coordinate 945,952 of NZ_JAGGNW010000011.1, forward strand.
TCCACGAGCCATTGACCATCGCGCCGTCGATCAGCGCCTGGTCGCCGCCCTTCCACAGGCCGGTGCCGAGCCCACGCGTGGCGCGGGCGACGACGTTCTCGTTGAACCAGTCCATGTAGTACTTGTTCTCGAGCAGGCGGTAGATCGGACCGAAGGCGCGCTTGATCGCAGCCGGCAGCGCCGGGTTCACCATGTACATGTAGTACGACAGCACCACGCCCGCCAGCGCCAGCCAGAACGGCGCAGCGGTCAGGCCGTGCAGGGCCATGGCGATCGGGCCGTGGAAGGCCTCGGCCATTTCCTTCATCGCATGGTGCTTGCCGGCGTCGACGAAGATCGCGTCCTTGAAGAACTCACCGTAGAGCATGGGCGAGATGGTCATGTAGCCGATCACGACCGAGGGAATGGCCAGCAGCACCAGCGGCACCCAGACCACCCAGGGCGACTCGTGCGGCGTGGAGTGGTCGGCGTGGTGGCCGTGGTCGGGCTCCTCGTCCGGCGCATGGTGCTTGTCGGGATTCTGGTCGTAGCGCTCCTTGCCGTGGAACACCAGGAAGTACATGCGGAACGAATAGAACGCCGTGACGAACACGCCGGCCAGCACCGCGTAGTAGGCGAACTGTGCGCCCCACAGATGGCTTTCGTGCACCGCCTCGATGATGCTGTCCTTCGAGTAGAAACCGGCGAAGAACGGCGTGCCGATCAGCGCAAGCGAACCCAGCAGCGAAGTGATCCAGGTGATCGGCATGTACTTGCGCACGCCGCCCATCCAGCGGATGTCCTGGTTGTGGTGCATGCCGATGATCACCGAGCCCGCGCCAAGGAACAGCAGCGCCTTGAAGAACGCGTGCGTCATCAGGTGGAACACCGCGACCGAATAGGCCGAGGCGCCCAGTGCCACCGTCATGTAGCCGAGCTGCGAGAGCGTCGAGTACGCCACCACGCGCTTGATGTCGTTCTGGATGATGCCGAGGAAGCCCATGAACAGCGCCGTGATGGCACCGATCACCAGCACGAAGCTTAGGGCCGTGTCGCTGAGCTCGAACAGCGGCGACATGCGCGCCACCATGAAGATGCCGGCCGTGACCATGGTCGCGGCGTGGATCAGCGCCGAGATGGGCGTTGGGCCTTCCATCGAGTCGGGCAGCCACACGTGCAGCGGGAACTGCGCGCTCTTGCCCATGGCGCCGATGAACAGGCAGATGCAGATCACGGTCACCAGCATCCACTCGGTGCCGGGGAGGTTGATGCCGGCCAGTGTGTTGGCCTTGGCGAAGGCCTCGCCGTAGTTCAGCGTGCCGGCGTAGGCGGCGATCAGGCCGATGCCCAGGATGAAGCCGAAGTCGCCCACGCGGTTGACGATGAAGGCCTTCATGTTCGCGAAGATCGCGGTCGGCTTGTTGAACCAGAAGCCGATCAGCAGGTACGACACCAGGCCCACCGCTTCCCAGCCGAAGAACAGCTGGAGCATGTTGTTGCTCATGACGAGCATCAGCATCGAGAAGGTAAAGAGCGAGATGTACGCGAAGAAGCGGTTGTAGCCCTCGTCTTCTTCCATGTAGCCGATGGTGTAGATGTGGACCATCAGCGAGACGAAGCTCACCACGCACATCATCATGGCCGTGAGGCCGTCGACCAGGAAGCCGATTTCCATCTTCAGGCCGCCCACCACCATCCATTCGTAGAGGGTGGCGTTGAAGCGGGCGCCGTCGGCCACCACGCTCTTGAGCGTCATCGCCGAAATGACGAAGGCGACGAACACGCCGAGGATGGTCAGCGAATGCGTGACCTTGCGGCCGATGTGGTTGCCGCCGAACTTGGTGCCGAACAGGCCGGCGACGACGGCGCCGACCAGGGGCGCCAGCGGTACGGCCAGCAGGGTGGATGCGGAAAGGGTTGCGCTCATGTTGCGTTCAACCCTTGAGTGAGTTGAGTTCGTCGACGTTGATGTTCGACTTGTTGCGGAACAGCAGCACCAGCAAGGCCAGACCGATGGCCGACTCGGCCGCGGCCACCGTCAGGATGAAGAACACGAAGATCTGGCCGTGCATGTCGCCCAGGTAGTACGAGAAGGCCACGAAGTTCATGTTCACCGCGAGCAGCATCAGCTCGATGGCCATCAGCAGCACGATGAGGTTCTTGCGGTTCAGAAAGATGCCGATCACCGAGAGCGCAAAAAGCATGGCGCCGAGCGATAGAAAGTGTCCGAGCGTGAGCGTCATGCCTTGTTTTCCTTTGCCGCTGCCCCTGCCGTTTCGGCGGGGGCTTCCACCACGGGCTCGGCGGCGCGCGTGACCGGCATCTGCACGATGCGCACGCGGTCGCGGGCCTTCACACGCACCTGGTCCGAGGGGTTGACGTACTTGCTGTCCTTGCGGGTGCGCAGCGTCAGTGCAATGGCGGCCACGATGGCCACGAGCAGGATGACAGCCGCGATCTCGAGCGGATACAGGTATTCGGAATACAGCATCTTGCCGAGCTCGAGCGTGTTCGAGCCGTTGGCTGCCATGGCGGCCCCGGCACGCGGCGGCTCCGCCAGGCGGAAGCCGCCCATCAGCACGGCGGCCATTTCGAGCGCGATGAGCGCACCCACGCCGGCTGCCAGCGGGAAGTGCTTCCAGAAGCCCTCCCGCAGCCCGTCGACGTTGATGTCCAGCATCATCACGACAAACAGGAACAGCACCATCACCGCCCCGACGTAGACGAGCACGAGCGAGATCGCCAGGAACTCGGCACGCAGCAGCAGCCAGATCGCCGAAGCCTGGAAGAAGGCCAGCACCAGGTACAGCGCGGCGTACACGGGATTGCGGGCGGTGATGACGCGGAAGGCTGCGAACAGCAGCACCACGGCAAAGAGATAGAACAGACCGGTCTTGACGTCCATTGGAATTCGAATTGGTACGGGGTTCGGGCTGAGCGGGATCAGCGGTACTTGGCGTCGGCCGCCTTGTTCGCTGCAATTTCTTTTTCGTAGCGGTCGCCCACGGCCAGCAGCATGTCCTTGGTGAAGTACAGGTCGCCGCGCTTTTCGCCGTGGTATTCGAAGATGTGGGTCTCGACGATCGAATCGACCGGGCAGCTTTCTTCGCAGAAGCCGCAGAAGATGCACTTGGTCAGGTCGATGTCGTAGCGCGTGGTGCGCCGCGAGCCGTCGTCGCGCACTTCGGATTCGATGGTGATGGCCAGCGCCGGGCACACGGCTTCGCAGAGCTTGCAGGCGATGCAGCGCTCTTCGCCGTTCTCATAGCGGCGCAGCGCGTGCAGGCCGCGGAAACGCGGCGACAGCGGCGTCTTCTCTTCGGGGAACTGCACCGTGATCTTGCGGGCGAAGGCGTACTTGCCGGTGATGGCCAGGCCCTTGAACAACTCGAACAGCATGAAGCTGCCCAGGAAGTCCTTGAGCGAAAAAGGCGCGGACGCAAGCTTGGAAGGGCGCGCGAGGGCGCCGGCGGTATGCGCAGCAGTCATGGTGTTGGCGCTTCCAGTTATTTCCAGATGTTGAACGGGGTCTGCATCCAGGCACCGACCACGACCAGCCACACGAGCGTGACCGGAATGAAGATCTTCCAGCCGAGCCGCATGATCTGGTCATAGCGGAAGCGCGGGAAGGTGGATCGGACCCACAGGAACATGGTGACCACGCAGAAGGTCTTGGCGCCGAGCCAGATCCAGCCCGGAATGAAGCTCAGGAACTCGAACGGCGGCAGCCATCCGCCGAGGAACAGCACGACGCACAGGATCGAGACCAGCCACATGTTGGCGTACTCGGCCAGGAAGAACATCGCGAAGCTCATGCCCGAGTACTCGATCATGTGGCCCGCAACGATTTCGGACTCGCCTTCGACCACGTCGAAGGGGTGGCGGTTGGTTTCAGCCAGGCCCGAGATGAAGTAGACGACGAAGATCGGCAGCAGCGACAGCCAGTTCCACGACAGGAACCCGATGCCCATCGATGCGAAGGTGCCCTTGCCCTGCCCCGTCACGATGTCGGTCATGTTCAGGCTGGCCGAGACCATCAGCACCACGACGAAGCAGAAGCCCATCGCGATTTCGTAGCTCACCATCTGCGCCGAGGCGCGCAGCGCGCCCAGGAAGGCGTACTTCGAGTTGGAAGCCCAGCCCGCGATGATCACGCCGTAGACCTCGAGCGAGGTGATGGCCATCACGAACAGCAGGCCGGCGTTGATGTTGGCCAGCGCCACATCGGGACCGAAGGGAATCACGACCCATGCGACGAGCGCCGGCATGATGGTCATGACCGGGCCGAGCAGAAACAAGCCCTTGTTGGCGACCGTCGGAAGAATGATTTCCTTGGTCATCAGTTTGAGCGCGTCGGCAATGGGCTGCAGCAGGCCCAGCGGGCCGATGCGGTTCGGGCCGATGCGGATCTGCGTGAAGCCGATCGCCTTGCGTTCCCACAGCGTGAGATAGGCCACGGCCAGCATCAACGGGATCACGACCACGATGATCTTGACCAGCGTCCAGATCACCGGCCATGCCACGGCCGTCCACCAGCCCGCGTGGACCAGTCCGTGGCCGAAAGAATGCACTGCGTCGATCATGCCAATGCCTCCTCGGCACGGGCCGGTGCTGCCAGCGCGTTGCGCGCATCGGCGGTGAGTTGCAGCGACGGTGCGCGGCGCACGATCGAGTCGAGTTGATAGATGCTCGCAACCACGGGTGCGGCAGCGCCACCATTGGAAGCAACGGCCTTGGCGGGGGTGGCGTTGTTCAGCGCATTGGCCGGCACGCTGCCGTTGTCGCCGATGGTGCGCAGCACGTCAGCCGTCGATTCGAAAGCAAAGCCCGGCAGGCCGAGCAGGTTGGCCAGCACGCGCAGCACCTTCCAGGCCGGACGCGCCTCGCCTTGCGGCTTGACGACGGCATGGAAACCTTGCACTCGACCTTCGGCATTGACGAAGGTGCCCGGCGTTTCGGTGAAGGGCGCGATGGGCAGCAGCACGTCGCTGAACTCGAGGTTGGCCTTGAAGGGGCTCAGCGTGACGACCATTTGCGCATTGCCGATGACGTCCGCGGCGGCAGCACCGGCGGCCGAATCGAACACCGGTTCGGTATTGAGCAGCAGCACGGCCTTGAGGCCGGAGCCCGCGGCCAGCATGCGGCCGGCATCGAGCCCGCCGTTCTTCGGGAGCGCGCCGACGAGCTGCGCGCCCACGGTGTTGGCGGCTTCGGTCAGGTAGCCGACGGTGGCGCCTGTCTGCGCACCGATCCAGTTCGCGAGGGCCAGCAGGCTGCTGGCTTGCGCGTGGTGGACGGCGGCGTTGCCGAGCAGAATGGCCTTGCGTTCGCCGCTCAGCAGCGAGGCTGCGATGGCTTGCGCCGCAGCGTCGGGTTCGTTCTTCGGCGCCAGCGGTGCCGCGGCGCCGTTGGTCTGGCCGATGGCGGCGGCAACCGCGGCCAGCGCCTCGATCCACTGGTCGGCTCCGACGATGGACGATTGCGCCACGCTGATGGCCCAGGCATCGCGGTCGGCCATCAGGTCGGCCGAGGTGATCACCGACAGCGCGGCGCCCTTGCGCACGGCCTGGCGGATGCGCTGCGCGAACAGCGGGTGGTCCTTGCGCAGGTTCGAACCGACGACCAGCGCGCGCTGCAGCTGCGTGAGCGATGCGATCGAGGTGCCGAGCCAGCGCACGCCTTCGAACGCCGTGAATTCGGCGTTGCGCAGGCGGTAGTCGATGTTGTCGCTGCCGAGTTCACGCGTGAGCATGGCGGCGAGCTGCAGCTCTTCGAGCGTGCTGTGCGGGCTCACCAGCGTGCCGATGCTCTGCGCACCGTGGTCGGCCTTGATCTGCTTGAGGCCGTTGGCCACGTATTCGAGCGCGGTCTGCCAGTCGACCTGCTGCCATTGGCCGCCCTGCTTGAGCATGGGCTGCGTCAGGCGTTCCGGGCCGTTGAGGGCTTCGTACGAAAAGCGGTCGCGGTCGGCGATCCAGCATTCGTTGACGTCTTCGTTCTCGAGCGGCACCACGCGCATCACGCGGTTGTTCTTGACCTGGACGATCAGGTTGGAACCGGTGGAATCGTGCGGGCTCACCGACTTGCGGCGCGACAGTTCCCAGGTGCGGGCGCTGTAGCGGAACGGCTTGCTCGTGAGCGCGCCGACCGGGCAGATGTCGATCATGTTGCCCGACAGTTCGGAGTCGACCGAATCGCCGAGGAAGGTTTCGATTTCGGAGTGCTCGCCGCGCTGGGTCATGCCGAGCTCCATCACGCCGGCCACTTCCTGGCCGAATCGGACGCAGCGCGTGCAGTGGATGCAGCGGCTCATTTCTTCCATGCTGATCAGCGGGCCGACGTCCTTGTGGAACACGACGCGCTTTTCTTCTTCGTAGCGCGAAGAAGAGCTGCCGTAGCCCACGGCCAGGTCTTGCAGCTGACACTCGCCGCCCTGGTCGCAGATCGGGCAATCCAGCGGGTGATTGATCAGCAGGAACTCCATGACCGACTGCTGCGCCTTGATGGCCTTTTCGCTCTTGGTGCGAACGATCATGCCCTGCGTGACGGGCGTGGCGCAGGCCGGCATCGGCTTGGGCGCCTTTTCCACGTCGACCAGGCACATGCGGCAATTGGCCGCGATGCTGAGCTTCTTGTGATAGCAGAAGTGCGGGATGTAGGTGCCCGCCTTGTCGGCCGCATGCATGATCATGCTGCCTTCGGTCACGTCGACCTTCTTGCCGTCGAGTTCGATTTCAACCATATGTGTGTTTCTCGCGCTCAGGCCTGGACCGGCGCTTTGGGAACGTAGCCCGGAATCAGGGCCTCGAACTCGTGGCGGAAGTGCTTGATCATGGCGCGCACGGGCATGGCCGCCGCATCGCCGAGGGCGCAGATCGTGCGGCCCTGGATGTTGTCCGCCACGGAGTTGAGCAGGTCCATGTCGGCCGCCCTGCCCTGCCCGTTGTGGATGCGGTCCACCACGCGGTAGAGCCAGCCGGTGCCTTCGCGGCACGGCGTGCACTGGCCGCAGGACTCGTGCATGTAGAAGTACGAGAGGCGCCGCAGCGACTCGACCATCGAGCGGCTGTCGTCCATGACGATGACGGCGCCCGAACCCAGCATGGAGCCGGCCTTGGCGATGGAGTCGTAGTCCATCGTGCATTCCATCATGATGGAAGCCGGCAGCACCGGCGACGACGATCCACCGGGGATCACGGCCTTGAGCGTGCGACCCTTGCGGACGCCGCCGCACAGTTCGAGCAGCTTGGAGAACGGCGTGCCCATGGGCACTTCGTAGTTGCCGGGCAGCTCGACGTCACCGCTCACCGAGTAGATCTTGGTGCCGCCGTTGTTCGGCTTGCCGCATTCGAGATAGGCCGGACCGCCATTGTTGATGATCCAGGGCACCGCCGCGAAGGTCTCGGTGTTGTTGATGGTGGTCGGCTTGCCGTAGAGGCCGAAGCTGGCCGGGAACGGCGGCTTGAAGCGCGGCTGGCCCTTCTTGCCTTCGAGCGATTCGAGCAGCGCGGTTTCTTCACCGCAGATGTAGGCGCCGAAACCGTGGGCGGCGTGCAACTGGAAGCTGTACGTGCTGCCCATGATCTTGTCGCCGAGGTAGCCGGCGGCGCGCGCCTCTTCGAGCGCTTCCTCGAAGCGGTCGTAGCTCTGGAAGATCTCGCCGTGGATGTAGTTGTAGCCCACGCTGATACCCATGGCATAGGCGGCGATGGCCATGCCTTCGATCACGATGTGCGGGTTGAACTGCAGGATGTCGCGGTCCTTGCACGTGCCCGGCTCGCCTTCGTCCGAATTGCAGACGAGGTATTTCTGGCCCGGGAACTGGCGCGGCATGAAGCTCCACTTCAGGCCCGTGGGGAAACCGGCGCCGCCGCGGCCGCGCAGGCCCGAGGCCTTCACTTCGGCGATCACCTGGTCGGGCGTGAGGCCCTCGGTGAGGATCTTGCGCAGCGCCTTGTAGCCGCCGCGCGCTTCGTAGTCGGCCAGACGCCAGTTGGTGCCGTCGAGGCCGGCATAGATCTGCGGCTCGATGTGGCGGTCATGGAAACAGGTCTGGACGCCCGTGGCCTGGAACTGCTGGAGCACTTGTTCGGGCGACATCAGGCAGCCTCCCCTTTGATGGAACCGCGCAGCCCGTCGATGAGCTGGTCGAGCTTTTCGTTGCTCATGAAGCTGCACATGGTGCGGTCGTTGACCAGCATCACGGGCGAATCGGCGCAGGCGCCCAGGCATTCGCTCTGCTGCAGCGTGAACAGGCCGTCGGCCGTGGTCTCGCCCATCTTGATGCCGAGCTTCTTCTCGAGATGAACCAGCGCGGTGACGCCATCGCGCAGCTGGCACGGCAGGTTGGTGCACACGTTGAGCTTGAACTTGCCCACCGGGTGCTGGTTGTACATGTTGTAGAAGGTCGTCACTTCGTGCACGGCGATGGGCGCCATGCCGAGGTAGTCGGCGATCTCGCGCTCGCGCTGCATGCTGATGAAGCCTTCGTCCTGCTGGACGATGGCCAGGCAGGCCATCACGGCCGACTGCTTGCCCGCTTCAGGGTACTTGGCGACTTCGCGCGCAAAGCGCTCGAGAATCGCGGGCTTCAGAGGAGCAGAAGGCGCCGAGGGCGCCGTGTCATGGTGGGTCGAGGAAGTCGTCATTCGCTCTTTCTCACCTGTCGATTTCGCCGAACACGATGTCCATCGTGCCGATCACCGCGACAGCGTCGGCGATCATGTGACCGCGCGACATTTCGTCGAGGGCGGCGAGGTGCGGGAAACCGGGTGCGCGGATCTTCAGGCGATACGGCTTGTTGGCGCCGTCGCTCACCAGATAGATGCCGAACTCGCCCTTCGGATGCTCGACGGCGGCATAGGCCTCGCCTTCGGGCACGTGGAAGCCTTCGGTGAAGAGCTTGAAATGGTGGATCAGCTCCTCCATGTTCGCCTTCATCGATTCGCGCGCTGGCGCGGCGACCTTGTGGTTGCTGGTGATGACGGGGCCGGGGTTGGCATGCAGCCAGGCCGAGCACTGCTGGATGATCTTGTTGGCCTGGCGCATTTCTTCCACGCGCACCAGGTAGCGGTCGTAGCAGTCGCCGGTCTTGCCGACCGGCACGTCGAACTGCATCTGGTCGTAGACGTCGTAGGGCTGCTTCTTGCGCAGGTCCCATTCGATGCCCGAGCCGCGCAGCATCGGGCCGGTGAAGCCGAGGTTCAGCGCGCGCTCCGGCGTCACGACGCCGATGCCCACGGTGCGCTGCTTCCAGATGCGGTTGTCGGTGAGCAGCGTTTCGTACTCGTCGACCATCTTGGGGAAGCGTTTGCAGAAGTCGTCGATGAAGTCGAGCAGCGAGCCCTGGCGGTTCTCGTTGAGCCTCTCGATCGCTTTCGCGTTCTTGATCTTGCTGACTTTGTACTGCGGCATGGCATCCGGCAGGTCGCGATAGACGCCGCCCGGACGGAAGTACGCCGCATGCATGCGCGCGCCGGACACGGCCTCGTACATGTCGAACAGGTCTTCGCGCTCGCGGAAGCAGTAGATGAGCATGTTCATCGCACCGCAGTCGAGACCGTGCGCGCCGAGCCACAGCAGGTGGTTCAGCAGACGCGTGATCTCGGAAAACATCACGCGGATGTACTGCGCGCGGATCGGCACGTCCAGGCCCATCATCCGCTCGATGGCGAGGCAGTAGGCGTGCTCGTTGCTCATCATCGACACGTAGTCGAGACGGTCCATGTAGGGCAGCGACTGGATGAAGGTGCGCGATTCGGCGAGCTTCTCGGTCGCGCGGTGCAACAGGCCGATGTGCGGATCGGCGCGCTGGATCACTTCGCCGTCGAGCTCGAGCACCAGGCGCAGCACGCCGTGCGCCGCGGGATGCTGGGGACCGAAGTTGAGTGTGTAGTTCTTGATTTCGGCCATGTCAGTGGAGTCCGGCGCCGTAGTTGTCTTCACGGATCACGCGCGGCGTGATTTCCCGCGGCTCGATCGATACCGGCTGGTAGACCACGCGCTTCTGCTCTTCGTCGTAGCGCATCTCGACGTGGCCCGACACCGGGAAGTCCTTGCGAAACGGATGGCCGATGAAGCCGTAGTCGGTCAGGATGCGGCGCAGGTCGTCGTGGCCTTCGAACACGATGCCGTAGAGGTCGAAGGCTTCGCGCTCGAACCACGTGGCGGCGTTCCACACGGGCTGGAGCGAATCGACCACCGGCAGGTCTTCGTTCGGCGCAAACACCTTGAGGCGCACGCGCTGGTTGAGGCTCACCGACAGCAGGTGCGTGACGACGCAGAAACGCTCGCCTTGCCACTCGCCCTCGCGGTAGTCGGAATAGTCCATGCCGCAGAGGTCGATCAGCTGCTCGAAACGGCAGCCGGGCGCATCGCGCAGCAGCGTGGCGGCTTCGATGTAGTCGGCAGCGCCGACCACCACGGTCACCTCGCCCAATGCGAGCGTCACGCTCCGGGCCCGGGCGCCGAGCGTCTCGGCGATGTTGGCGCGCAGCACCTCCGGCGAAATTGCAAAGTCAGTCATCGTCGGCAATCCCTCAGGCGCGGGCAATGGTGTTGGTGCGGCGAATCTTCTGCTGCAACTGGATCACGCCGTAAAGCAGGGCTTCGGCGGTGGGCGGGCAACCCGGCACATAGACATCCACCGGCACGATGCGGTCGCAGCCGCGCACCACCGAATAGCTGTAGTGGTAGTAGCCGCCGCCATTGGCACAGGAGCCCATGGAAAGAACCCAGCGCGGCTCCGGCATCTGGTCGTAGACCTTGCGCAGTGCCGGCGCCATCTTGTTGCACAGCGTGCCGGCCACGATCATCAGATCGGACTGGCGCGGGCTGGGCCTGAACAGCATGCCGAAACGGTCGATGTCGTAGCGGGCCGCGCCTGCGTGCATCATTTCGACGGCACAGCAAGCCAGACCGAAAGTCATCGGCCAAAGTGATCCGGTCTTCGCCCAGTTCACCACCGAGTCATAGGTGGTGGTGACGAAGCCTTCCTTCATGACGCCTTCAATGGCCATTTTGTCGATTCCTTGTCATTCCCAGTCGAGCGCGCCTTTTTTCCACTCGTAGGCAAAGCCCACGACGAGGATGGCGAGAAAGATCATCATGGCCCAGAAGCCGACGGCGCCAATCTCCTTGAGCGCAATGGCCCATGGGAAGAGAAAGGCAATCTCGAGATCGAAAAGGATGAAGAGAATGGCGACGAGGTAATAGCGCACGTCGAATTTCATGCGCGCATCCTCGAAGGCCTCGAAGCCGCACTCGTAGGGAGCGTTCTTCGCTGCGTCGGGCCGGTTGGGGCCCAGGATGTAGCCGATGACTTGCGGTGCGACACCTACACCGACACCGACCAAAATGAACAAGAGGACGGGAAGATAGGAATCGAGGTTCATCGGGAGATTTTTCACCGCTTGCCACCGGCAGGAAAACACTCTGGACGAGGCTTTCTGCCGGTGAGATTTGGTGCGGTCGGCGAGACTCGAACTCGCACAGCTTTCGCCACTACCCCCTCAAGATAGCGTGTCTACCAATTTCACCACGACCGCGGTTTTTTTGTTCGGATGGCATGAGGTACCTGGAAAGGTGTTTGGCTTTCCGAACAGCTTTAGAGTTTACCCTGAAATGAAGCCGTTTCTCACTGGCGGCTTCACGAAAACAACTTGATTATTTGTTCGGAATCTGACCCGCGCCCGGAACGGGTGCGGCAGGCGCCGAAGCAGGTGCACCGGCAGGCGTTGCGCCCGACGTACCCCCAGGAATCTGCCCCGCCGCGCCAGAAGCGGGCGTTGCCGGCGTGCCGACCGCTGCGCGCTCGAGCAGGCTGCCGCCGCCCGCGGGACGCGCGTGGCTGAAGTAGGCCAACAGCAGGGTGCATGCAAAGAACACCGCCGCCAGCACAGCCGTGGTGCGCGAAAGGAAATTCGCACTGCCGCTGGCGCCGAACAGGCTGCCGGCACTGCCGCTGCCGAAGGCCGCGCCCATATCGGCGCCCTTGCCGTGCTGGATCAGGATCAGCCCGATCATTGCAAGGGCGGACAGCATCTGCACGCCGACCAGAAGATTGAGGACCACATTCATTCGTTCTTACTCCTAATTGATGTCGGCCACTGCTCGCGTTCAGCGGGCAGCGGCGGAAATGATCTGCAAAAAGTCGGGGGCCTTGAGCGAAGCGCCGCCGATCAGGCCGCCGTCGATGTCGGGTTGTGCGAGCAGTTGCGCGGCATTGGCCGCGTTCATGCTGCCGCCGTAGAGAATGCAGATGCCGGCGGCGTGTTCGCTCGCGGCATGGTGCAGTTGCGCACGCAGCACGGCATGCACCGCCTGCGCCTGCTCCGGCGTGGCCGTCTTGCCGGTGCCGATGGCCCAGACGGGCTCGTAGGCCACGACGATCTCGCTGATGCAATGGCCATTGACGTGGATCGCCGCGGCCAGCTGGCGCTTGACCACTTCCTCGGTGCGCCCCGCTTCGCGTTCGGCCAGCGTTTCGCCCACGCAGACGATCGGCGTGATGCCGTTCGCGAGCGCAGCCGCCGCCTTGGCCGCCACCGCTTCATCGGTTTCGCCATGGTATTGGCGGCGCTCCGAATGGCCGACGATCGCATAGCGCACGCCGAAATCCTTCAGCATGGCCGCGGATTGCTCGCCCGTGAACGCACCCTGCGGGTGCGCCGAAATGTCCTGTGCGCCAAGCGCCATGGCGCCGGAGCCAGCCAGCAGCGATTGCAGCTGGGCGAAATACGGGGCCGGCGCGCAAAGCGCGATATCGCAATTGGCGGGCGCCGCGGCCAGACCCTGCTGCAGGGCCTTCACCAGCGCCTCGTTGGCAGCCAGGCTGCCGTTCATCTTCCAGTTGCCGGCGATCAGCTTCTTTTTGGTTGTCATCGTGTTGTTGCCCGTCACCATGTGAGCACGATCTTGCCGATGTGCTGGTTGGATTCCATCAGCGCATGCGCCTGCGCCGCGCCACTGGGTTCACCACCCGCCGCAAAGGTGCTGTGGATCACGGGCTTGACTGCGCCGCTTTCGAGCAGCGGCCAGACCTTCTCGCGCAGCGCCTTGGCGATGGCACCCTTGAATGCCACCGGCCGCGGCCGCAGCGTGGAGCCGGTGATCACCAGCCGCTTGCGCAGCACCAGGCCCGCGTTGAAGTCGGCCTTGACGCCGCCCTGCACCGCAATGATCACGAGCCGGCCGTCTTCGGCCATGCATTCGATCTCGCGCGCCACGTAGTCGCCGGCAACCATGTCGAGCACCACGTCCACGCCCTTGCCGCCGGTGAGCTTCTTCGCCTCTTCGACGAAGTCGCTCGTGCGGTAGTTGATGGCATGGTCGGCGCCCAGCTTCCTGCAGGCCTCGCACTTGTCGTCGCTGCCGGCCGTGACGATCACGGTGGCACCGAGCGCCTTGGCGATCTGGATGGCCGTCACGCCGATGCCGCTGGACCCGCCCTGGATCAGCAGGGTTTCGCCCTTTTGCAGGTGCCCCCGCTCGAACACGTTGCTCCAGACGGTGAAGAAGGTCTCGGGCAGCGATGCCGCCTCGGTGTCGCTCCAGCCCTTGGGTACCGGCAGGCACTGGGCCACGGGCGCCACGCACAGCTCGGCATAGCCGCCGCCCGCGATCAGCGCGCAGACGCGATCGCCCATCTTGAAACCCGCCTCGGCCAAGGCCGCGGCGTCGCCCGACACGATCTCGCCGGCCACTTCGAGGCCCGGCAGGTCGGAGGCGCCGGGCGGAACCGGGTAGTGCCCCTTGCGCTGCAGCACGTCCGGACGGTTCACACCGCTGGCCGCGACGCGGATCAGCAACTCGCCCACGCCGGCCACGGGATCGGGGCGCTCCACGGCGCGCAGCACCTCAGGGGCGCCGTACGAAGTGATTTCAATGGCTTTCATGGTCTTTGGCTGCAACGCCCGTGTCCGGGCGTGGTTGGCGAATCGAAAAGATGGATGGCGACGGCATGGCTGCCGCCGCGCCTTCTTTCTTACTCTTGCGGTTCGCGCGGTGCGTACGAGGGCTCGCCGACGGGCACCTGCGGCTGCTCGTTGCGCTCGTTGCGCGGCTGCTGCTGCTCGTTGTTGAAGCGCGGAGCACGTTCGCCGCGATCACCACCACGATCGCCACCACGGTCCGAGCGCTCGCGGCGCTCGCCGCCGCGATCACCCCGGTCGCCACGGTCTTCACGCGGCGGGCGCTCGCTGTATTCCATGCCGGCCGGACGCTCGGTCAGGGCCTTCATGGACAGCTTGACGCGGCCCTTTTCGTCGGTTTCCAGAACCTTGACCTTGACGATCTGGCCTTCGCTCAGATAGTCGGTCACCTTCTCGACGCGTTCGTGCGCGATCTGGCTGATGTGCAGCAGGCCGTCCTTGCCGGGCAGCAGGTTGATGAGCGCGCCGAAGTCCAGGATCTTGGTGACCGGGCCTTCGTAGACCTTGCCGATTTCGACTTCGGCCGTGATCTGCTCGATGCGCTTCTTGGCCAGCTCGGCCTTTTCCGGATCGGTCGAGGCGATGGTGATGGTGCCGTCTTCGTCGATGTTGATCGTCGTGCCGGTTTCTTCCTGCAGGCCACGGATGACCGAGCCGCCCTTGCCGATCACGTCGCGGATCTTCTCGGGGTTGATCTTCAGCGTGGTCAGGCGCGGTGCGAAGCTGGAGATTTCGGCCTTGGCCTCGCCCATGGCTTCCTGCATCTTGCCGAGGATGTGCATGCGCGCTTCCTTGGCCTGCGCCAGTGCGACCTGCATGATCTCCTTGGTGATGCCCTGGATCTTGATGTCCATCTGCAGCGCGGTGATGCCGTTGGTGGTGCCCGCAACCTTGAAGTCCATGTCGCCCAGGTGATCTTCGTCGCCCAGGATGTCGGTCAGCACCGCAAAGCGGTTGTCTTCCTTGATCAGGCCCATGGCGATGCCGGCCACGTGCGCCTTCATGGGCACGCCGGCGTCCATCATCGAGAGGCAGCCGCCGCAGACCGAAGCCATCGACGAGGAGCCGTTCGACTCGGTGATTTCCGACACCACGCGAATGGTGTACGGGAATTCTTCCTTGGTCGGCAGCACGGCGACGAGCGCGCGCTTGGCGAGGCGGCCATGGCCGATTTCGCGGCGCTTGGTCGAGCCCATGCGGCCGACTTCGCCGGTGGCAAAGGGAGGCATGTTGTAGTGGAACAGGAAGCGGTCTTCGTACTCGCCGGCCAGCGCGTCGATGCGCTGCGCGTCGCGCTCGGTGCCGAGCGTGGTGATGACCAGGCCCTGCGTCTCGCCGCGCGTGAACAGCGCCGAGCCGTGGGTGCGCGGCAGCACGGAGTTGCGGATTTCGATCGGGCGCACGGTGCGCGTGTCGCGGCCGTCGATGCGGGGTTCGCCCGAGAGGATCTGGCTGCGCACGATCTTGGCTTCGATCGAGAACAGCAGGTCGTTGACCTTGCCGGCGTCGAAGGGTTCGCCGCTTTCCTTCAGCGCATTCATCACGCTGGCGTTGGCTTCGCGCAGGGCTTGCGTGCGGGCCTGCTTGCTGCGGATCTGGTAGACCGCGCGCAGCTTCTCTTCGGCCAGGCTCTTGACCTTGGCAACGAAGGCTTCGTCTTCGGCCGGTGCCTGCCAGTCCCACACCGGCTTGCCGGCGTCGCGCACGAGTTCATGGATCGCGTTGATCGCGATGTTGGCCTGTTCGTGGCCGAACACCACGCCGCCCAGCATGATTTCTTCGCTGAGTTGCTGGGCTTCGGATTCGACCATCAGCACGGCCGCCTCGGTACCGGCAACGACGAGGTCCATCTGCGAATCCTTGCGGGCGGTCTGGCCCGGATTCAGCACGTACTGGCCGTTGATGTAGCCCACGCGGGCGGCGCCGATCGGGCCGCTGAACGGGATGCCGGAGATCGACAGAGCGGCGCTCACGCCGATCATGGCGGCGATGTCGGCGTCGACTTCGGGGTTGAGCGAGACGGTGTGGATGACCACGTGCACTTCGTTCAGGAAGCCTTCGGGGAACAGCGGGCGGATCGGACGGTCGATCAGGCGGCTGGTCAGCGTTTCGTGTTCGCTGGGCTTGGCTTCGCGCTTGAAGAAGCTGCCGGGAATCTTGCCCGCGGCGTAGGTCTTCTCGATGTAGTCGACGGTCAGCGGGAAGAAGTCCTGGCCCGGCTTGGCGGTCTTGGAGGCGACCACGGTGGCGAGGATGACGGTGCCGTCGATGTCGACCAGCACGGCGCCATTGGCCTGGCGGGCGATTTCACCCGTTTCCATGACGACGGTCTTGTCGCCCCATTGGAAGGACTTGGTGACTTTGTTGAAGAGGCTCATGTTGTGCTCCTGTTTTAGTAGCGAACCGCACAGGGTTCGCAAGAGGCGGAGGCTTTTCAGAACACGATGCCATTCCAGCGAAGCTCGGCGGGAACTTCATTGGAATGCACAGCTTCGCTCTGTTTTGGCACTCCGAAAGTGGATCGCGAAGTAAAAAACGCCTGAGCTAGCGGACTAACCCAGGCGTTTTTTCATGCGATTCGATTTACTTGCGCAGACCCAGCTTGGCGATCAGCGCGGTGTAGCGGTCGGCGTCCTTGGACTTGAGGTAGTCCAGGAGCTTGCGGCGGCGGCTCACCATGCGCAGCAGGCCGCGACGGCCGTGGTGATCCTTGGCGTGCGTCTTGAAGTGGGGGGTGAGCTCGTTGATACGGGCGGTCAGCAGTGCGACTTGCACTTCGGGGCTGCCGGTGTCGTTGGCGGCGCGGGCGTTGTCCTTGACGACTTCGGCCTTGATGGAGGCTGCGATCATTTGAAATTTCCTTGGCTGTTCCGGGATGTTTGACTTGCGGTGAGCGCTGGAACTGCCCTCACCGTGCGCCTTGCGGCATGCAAAGCCATGGGATTATAGCCCACCCCCGTTCTCGCTCACTTCGTGTAGCTCGTTCCCCCTCGAGGGGGCGACGCCAGCGGCCCGGCGGAGCCGGTTCCGCGGCATCCCACGAACGGGCGGCTCGCCTTCGGCCTCGCGCCGGGGCTGTTTTTACTGGTTGGATAGCCAGGTTTTGAGGCGCTCCACGCCTTGGACGAGCCGCTGCGGGTCCTTCGAGGCGAAGCACCAGCGCAGCCAGCCTTGGGCTTCGGGGGCGAAGGCGTTGCCGGGGGCCAGGCCAAGGCCGGCCTCGACGACCAGGCGCTTGGCCAGTTCGAGGGAGTCGCCGAAGCCGTCGAGGCGGAAGAAGGCGTACATGCCGCCCTTGGCGGGGGCCACCTGCACGCCGGGCAAGGCGGCCAGGAGCGGCACCAGGGTGTCGCGGCACTGCTTCAGATGGGCCACCACGCGGGGCGTGATCTCCGCGCTGTGCTCGATGGCGGCAACGGCGGCGCGCTGGGTGAACACGCTGGCGCAGGAGGTGTTGAACTCGATCAGCTTGCCGATGCCCTCGACCAGCGCGGGCGGCAGCACGAGCCAGCCAAGGCGCCAGCCGGTCATGAGGAAGCTCTTCGAGAAGCTGTGCGTCACCACCAGCCGGTCGTCGGGCCTGGAGATGTCGAGGAAGCTGGGCGCGCAGCCGTTTGGCGTGGACTCGAAATACAGCCGCTCGTACACCTCGTCCGCCAGGATCCAGGTGCCGGTTTCGCGACAGTGGTCGAGCACGGCCTGCTGCTCTTCGCGCGTCATGGTCCAGCCGGTCGGGTTGTTGGGCGCGTTGACGATCAGCAGCTTGGTCTTTGGCGTGACCGCCTTGCGCAGCGCGGCCAGGTCGAGCGTCCATTCGCCATCGGCAGGCACCAGCGACACCGTGCGCACACGGGCGCCGAGGATCGCGGGCTGCGCCGTGAGGTTGGGCCACACCGGCGTGACCGCGACCACCTCGTCGCCCGCATCCACCAGCGCCTGCACCGCGAGCATCAGCGCGCTGACGCCGCCGGAGGTGACGGCAATGCGCGAGGCATCGACCGCGGGATGCAGCGCGCTGGTGTAGCGCGCAATGGCCTCGCGCAGCTCGGGCAGGCCGAGGTTGTGCGCATAGAAGGTTTCACCGCGCTGCAGCGAGTCGATGGCCGCCTGGCGGATCACTTCGGGCGTGACTTCGTCGCTTTCACCGAACCAGAACGCGAGCACGTCGTCGCGGCCGAGTCCGGCATTGGCAACCTCGCGGATCTTGGAGGCTTCGAGGTTGTGGATGGCTTCACGCATGCGGTGTTTTCCTAGATTCTTTTCATTTTGCAGGTGGTCGGCAGTTCGGCGCGTTCGGGAGCGATGGTCTTGATCACGCGAAAGCCGTAGCCCGAGCCTTCGACATCGAACTGCACGCCCGGCCTGCCCTGCTTGTCCATCACGCCGACCACCAGCTGCTGCTGGAACTGATGGTCCGCCGCGCGCATGCGGCCGCGCTGTCCGTAGAGGCTCACGTCGGCCTGCTCGAGCGCGCGCGCCAACGCCACGGCATCGACGCTGCCCGCGCGCTCGACAGCCTGCGCGAGCGACTCCACGAGCAGTTGCATGCGCATGTGCACGTAGTCGTCGGCGGGCTTCGGAAAGCGCGCGCGGAAGGCGCGATAGAACGCCTCGGACTGCGCGGTCCGCACGTTGGGCAGCCAGTCGGCCACCGCGATCACGCGGCCGATGCCGGCGTCGCCGATGGCCGCGGGCGCGCCGAGCGCATTGCCGTAGAAGGTATAGAAGGTGCCGTTGAAGCCGGCTTCGCGCGCGGCCTTCACCAGCAGCGTGAGGTCGTTGCCCCAGTTGCCGGTGAACACCGCCTGCGCGCCGCTCGCGATGATCTTGGAGGCATAAGGCGCGAAGTCCTTCACCTTGCCCATCGGATGGAGTTCTTCTCCCACGATCTCCACGTCGGGCCGCTGCACGCCGAGCTGCCGCTTCGATTCGCGCAGCACCGCCTGGCCGAAACTGTAGTCCTGCCCGATCAGGTAGGCGCGCTTGATGGCCGCATCGTCCTTCACCACCTCCATGAGCGCGGCCACGCGCATGTCGGCGTGGGCATCGAAGCGAAAGTGCCAGAAGCTGCAGCGCTCGTTGGTCAGCGCCGGATCGACCGCCGCGTAGTTGAGGAAGAGCACGCGCCGCGCGGGATCGCGCTCGTTGTTCTTCTCGATGGCATCGACCAGCGCCGCGGCGGTGGCCGACGAATTGCCCTGCAGCACGATGCGCGCGCCGTCGTCCATGGCCGCGCGCAGCGCAGACAGCGCTTCTTCGTTCTGCCCCTTGCTGTCGTAGCGGTCGAGCTGCAGCGGCCGCGCCCCGCCGGGCACGCCCGGCAGCTTGACGCCGCCGCGCGCATTCACGCGCTCCACGGCCCACAGCAGATTGCGGAACACCGCTTCGCCCGTATTGGCGAACGGCCCGCTCATGCTTTCGATCAGCGCGAGACGAATGGGTGCGGGCGGTGTCTGCGCCTGCGCTGCAAATGGCGCCGCGCATAGCGCCAGCGCCGCAAATTTCAAGGCCTTGCGACGCCAAATAAAGCTGGGATTCATTGTCTTGAAACGGGTGCCGCTGTGCCTAGATGAGGTGTCAAGCGGCACTCAGGATTGAACGGCCGCGCAGTGTAAGGGACACACATTCCTTGTCCCCATTGTGTTCATTCAGGAGTTCTCACATGTTTTTCACACCAACCCTTCGCACCGCCCGCTTTGCGCCCCGTTCGTACGACCGCGCGTTCGAGCGCTTCGTCAACGAAGCCTTCACCGGAACCCGCCCCTCGCC
Source organism: Variovorax paradoxus (assembly GCF_018614875.1). GTDB lineage: Bacteria > Pseudomonadota > Gammaproteobacteria > Burkholderiales > Burkholderiaceae_C > Variovorax > Variovorax paradoxus_I. The sequence goes on from NZ_JAGGNW010000011.1 coordinate 965,631, forward strand.
GCTCGTCGAGCAGGACGACAAGAGCTGGACGCTCTCCATCGACGTCCCGGGCCTCTCGCGCGAAGACCTGGCCATCGGCATCGAAGGCGCCGTGGTCCGCATCGACAGCAAGGCAGAAGCCAAGCGCCAGTTCAAGGCGGCCTACGAATTGCCGCTGGACATCGACGTGAGCTCCAGCGAGGCCAGGCTCGAGAACGGCGTGCTCACGCTGAAGCTGGGCAAGCAAGTGCCGGTGAGCCAGGTTTCGCAACTGCCGATCAACTGAGCCTGCAAAGCCCCCAAGAGGAAAGTGTCGTTATTTATTGTTTTTGACTTTGAACACGCTCCTTAATCACAATACGCCAGCGAATAACGTCACATCATGTGACGTTTTCACATTTTCCTTTCTTCGTGGGCGTTTCGCAGACGCACCGAATCCATGACGGTGCGGATTCGGGTGCCCCTCAAGGCACGCCATGATCACGCACCTCCAGTCAGCCAAAGATGATGAACGGTCCGATACGCTCCTGGTCTTCCTGCCGGGCGCCTATCTGAAACCCGACGAGTTCGAGCGCGAAGGCTTCATCAGCGCCGTGCGCGAGCGCCACCTGGCGGCCGACTCGCTGCTGGTGGATGCCGACGTTTCCTACTACTACGACCAGACGCTCAGCGAGCGCCTGCATGCGGACGTCATCGAACCGCAGCGCGCCAAGGGCTACAAGTCGATCTGGCTGGTCGGAATTTCGATTGGCGGCTTCGGCGCGCTGATCCATGAGCTGGCACGGCCGGGCTCGGTCGACGGCATCGTCGCGCTGGCCCCCTACCTGGGGCGGCGCGTCCTCGGTGCCGAGATCCTCAAGGCCGGCGGCCTGCGAACCTGGCAGGCGCCCGCCGGCCCGCTGCCCGACGAGGAAGTCGACCGCAAGCTGTGGCCTTGGTTCCAGCAATACCTTGAGCCGCAGAAATCCCAACGCCTGCCGGAGCTCTATCTTGGATTCGGCCTCAGCGACCGATTCGCCAGCAACCACAAGCTGCTGGCGGACGCCCTGCCCGAAGGCCGCGTCTTCACGACCGAGGGCGGCCACGACTGGCCGCAGTGGCGCCAGCTCTGGCGCAATGTGCTCGACGTGCTGCCGCTGCCGTCGCTCGGCCGCTCGCGCTCGCCGGCTACGCGGACACCGGCTGCGGCGCCCCGGATGACGTCATCAGCGAAGCCATGGGCCATCGCGGCTTGACGTCGAAGGCATAGCGTTCGCTGGCCTGCGCCAAGCCCGACTGCAGCCGCATGGCGGCCGCCATGGCAATCATGGCGCCGTTGTCGGTGCACAGGTGCAGTTCCGGATAGTGCACCCGCACGCCGCGCCTGGCGCAGGCGGCGTTCAACTGTTCCCGCAAGCTTCGATTCGCGCCCACCCCACCGGCCACGACGAGCCGCGCGAGGCCCGTCTGCTCGAGCGCGGCCAGCGATTTCTTCAGCAGCACCTCGACGATCGCCGCCTGCGTGGAGGCGGCCAGGTCGGCCTTGTTCGCCTCGAGCTCGGCGCCGAGCTTCTTCGCCTGCGTCAGCACCGCCGTCTTCAGGCCTGCGAACGAAAAATCGAGATCGCCGCTGTGCAGGAGCGGCCGCGGCAGCTTGAACGCCGTGGCATTGCCGGTTTCCGCCAGCTTGGCCAGCCAGGGGCCGCCCGGATAGGGCAGGCCCATGAGCTTGGCGCTCTTGTCGAAAGCCTCGCCGGCCGCATCGTCGATGGTTTCGCCGAGAAGCTCGTAGCGGCCCACGCCGTCGACCCGCATCAGCTGCGTATGGCCGCCCGACACGAGCAGCGCCACGAACGGAAATTCCGGCGGGTCCACGCTCAGGAAAGGCGACAGCAGGTGCCCTTCGAGGTGATGCACCCCGAGCACCGGCTTGCCAAGCGCCGCGCCCAATGCGCAGGCCACGCCCGCACCCACCAGCAAGGCCCCGGCCAGACCCGGCCCGCGCGTGTAGGCGACCACGTCGATCTCGGCCAGCGTGCGTCCCGCTTCGGCCATCACGGCCTCGGTCAATGGCAGCACGCGGCGGATGTGGTCGCGGCTGGCCAGTTCGGGCACCACGCCGCCATAGGCCTGGTGCATGGCGATCTGGCTGTGCAGCGCGTGCGAGCGCAGCAGCGGCAGCGCGCTGCCATGCGTTTCCACCAGCGCCACGCCGGTTTCGTCGCAGGATGATTCGATTCCCAGGAGAAGCATGGCCGGGAGTGTAGGCGGCGCGGAATGCCCGTGCGGCACGGATGTTGCAGCAAGCCTTTGGCCCCCCTTCCCCCACCATGAAATCCGGATTGAGTTTTCTGATCGCCGCCAGGAAGTGCGAAATCGACGAGCTGGACCAGCTCGCGCGCACCAGCGACCTGGTCGGCCTGATCGCGCGGCTCGTTCACGCGCTGCAGCGGGAGCGCGGCATGTCCAATGTGTTTCTCGCCTCGCGCGGCGGCCGCTTCGCCGAACAGCGCGATCCGCAGATCATTGAATGCCTGGCGCTCGAACAGGAGGTGCGGGCCGGATTCGACCAGCTCGAGACCCAGGCGCGGCCGGGAGCCACCGCCGGCAACAGCGCCCGCCTCTTCAGCCGCATTGCCTGGGTGCTTCCCGGGCTCGACGGCCTGCCCGCCTTGCGCCGCCGCATCGGCGCGCTCGAACTGACGCCCACGCAGGCCACCGCCGCCTTCGCCAAGCTCGTCGCCGGCCTGCTGGCGGTGGTGTTCGAGGCGGCCGACGGCGCCACCGACCCCGAGATCTCCCGCCTGCTGGTGGCAATGTTCAATTTCATGCAGGGCAAGGAATTCGCAGGCCAGGAGCGCGCTTTCGGCGCCGCCTCGCTGGCCGTGGGCCGCCGCGACGAGGCGCAGCGCCAGCAATGGCTGCATCTCATCGAACTGCAGGAGCGCTGCTTCCAGGTCTTCACCGATTTTTCGAGCAGCGGCGTGCTGGCGCTCTGGCATCCAAGCCAGTCCGACGCCGTCATGGCCGAGATCGAACGCCAGCGCCGCATGAGCGTGACCTCGGCGCAGGCGGCTTCGGCGGCCGTTGCCGACCCGCGGCTGAGCCAGGCCTGGTTCGACTGGTGCACGCGCCGCATCGACGCCATGAAGACCGTCGAAGACCGGCTGGCCGCCGACCTGCGCGAACTCTGCGCCCGCAAGACCGCGCAGGCACGCAGCGAACTGCGGCGATACCAGGAGGTGCTCGGCACCCTGGCGCCGCAGCCCGAGGGCGCGGCGTTCTTCGACGATGCCGACACCCAGGCCACGGAGCCCGCCCAATACGGCCGGCACCTCGAGCGCTCGGTGCTCGACATGGTCCAGGAACAGTCGCGCCGGCTGCAGGCCATGGGCGACGAACTCGAAACCGTGCGCGCCTCCCTCAACGAGCGCAAGCTGGTCGAACGCGCCAAGGGCCTCCTGATGGCGCACCGCCGGATGAGCGAGAACGAGGCCCACAAGATGCTGTTGCAGACGGCCATGAACCAGAAGCGCCGCCTCGTCGACGTGGCCGAGTCGATGCTCGCCATGGCCGACTACCTGCCGCTCGATGCCGCACCCCGGCGCTAGAAGCGCCCCGAAACGTTCGAATTGGTGCAGTGCACAACAACCGTGCATGAAGTCGGATTTCAGCCCTGCGGGCCTTGCGCGTACGCCGATCACCACTCTCCTGCTGCCGATTCGATAGCAATCCGCAGCCGGAAAAGCTGGCACACAGTTTGCTGAAGTAGTACATGGACCCACGGGTCCCAGGCAGGCAGCACCCAACGGCGGGTGTTGTCCGCCGAAATCGGACAAAGGCGTCCCCATCCCGCAAGGGCTCGTTTTCGAGCAGCCCCTGCGCGGTGCGGACGCCTTTTTTGTTTTTGCTTTTTCTTTTTCTGTTCTTCAACCGGAGCCCGCCCCATGACCGACCCGCTGAAAACCCGCCTCAGCCGCCGCCGCGTACTGCAAGCCGCCGCCATTGGCGCTGTGGGAGTCAACCCGGCGCTGCGCGCCGCCGTCTGGGCCCAGGGCTCCGACAAGCCGGAGAAGGAGGAAGTGAAGATCGGCTTCATCCCGCTGACCGATTGCGCCAGCGTGGTGATGGCCTCGGTGCTGGGCATCGACAAGAAGTACGGCGTGAAGATCGTGCCCAGCAAGGAAGCCAGCTGGGCCGGCGTGCGCGACAAGCTCTCCAACGGCGACATCGACATGGCCCACGTGCTCTACGGCCTGGTCTACGGCATGCACCTGGGCCTGAGTGGCCCGAAGAAGGACATGGCTGTGCTCATGACCCTGAACAACAACGGCCAGGCCATCACGCTGTCGAAGAAGCTGGCCGACAAGGGCGCGGTGGATGCCGCCTCGCTCGCCAAGCTCATCGCCACCGAGAAGCGCGAATACACCTTCGCCCAGACCTTCCCCACCGGCACGCACGCCATGTGGCTCTACTACTGGCTGGCCTCGGCCGGCATCGACCCGTTCAAGGACGTCAAGAACATCACCGTGCCGCCGCCCCAGATGGTGGCCAACATGCGCGTGGGCAACATGGACGGCTACTGCGTGGGCGAGCCCTGGGGCCAGCGCGCCATCATGGACGGCATCGGCATCACGGCCATCACCACGCAGGACATCTGGAAAGACCATCCCGAGAAGGTGCTCGGCTGCACCGCGGAGTTCACGAAGAAGTACCCCAACACCGCACGCGCCGTGACCGCCGCCATCCTGGAAGCCGGCAAGTGGATCGACGCCGGCCTGCAGAACAAGAACAAGATGGCCGAGACCATCGCCGACAAGAGCTATGTCAACACCAGCGTGGACGCGATCAACCAGCGCATCCTGGGCCGCTACACCAATGGCCTCGGCAAGAGCTGGGACGACCCCAACCACATGAAGTTCTACAACGGCGGCGCCGTGAACTTCCCGTACCTGTCGGACGGCATGTGGTTCCTCACGCAGCACAAGCGCTGGGGCCTGCTCAAGGAGCATCCGGACTACCTGAAGGTGGCCACCGAGATCAACCGCATCGACATCTACAAGCAGGCCGCCGCCGCCACCCAGACCCCCGTGCCCAAGGACGTTCTGCGCAGCAGCAAGCTGTTCGACGGCACGGTGTGGGACGGCAAGGACCCGAAGAAGTACGCCGATTCATTCAAGCTGCATGTCTGAGGAGAAACACACCATGGTCAGTGCTGTATTCCATTCGCCCCTGGACGCCTCTTTGCCTCTCCCACGCGCGGGAGAAGGCCGGAGCGAGGCTGCGGCCCGCGCCGAAGCGGCACCACGCTCCACCCCCGTCGCCAAGGAGCAAAAACCGCGCGCCCCCATCGACCTGCGCGCCTTCTGGATGCGCGTGCTGCCGCCGCTCGCGGGCTTCGGCCTGCTGCTGCTGATCTGGGAGCTGGTGGCCATGAAAAGCACCACCGGCTTTCCGACGCCCGCAGCCACCTGGCAGCAGGCACTCACGGTGTTCAGCGACCCGTTCTACAGCAAGGGTCCCAACGACCAGGGCGTGGGCTGGAACGTGCTTTCGTCGCTGCAGCGCGTGGCCCTGGGCTTCGGGCTTGCCGCGGCCGTCGGTATTCCGGCGGGCTTTGCGATCGGGCGCTTCGAGTTTCTTTCGCGCATGTTCAATCCGCTGATCAGCCTGCTGCGCCCCGTGTCGCCGCTGGCCTGGCTGCCCATCGGCCTCCTGGTGTTCAAGGGCGCCAACCCGGCGGCCATCTGGACCATCTTCATCTGTTCGATCTGGCCGATGGTGATCAACACGGCCGTCGGCGTGCAGCGGGTTCCGAGCGACTACATGAACGTGGCCAAGGTGCTGAACCTGTCGGAGTGGAAGATCTTCACCCGCATCCTGTTCCCGGCCGTGCTGCCCTACATGCTGACGGGCGTGCGCCTGGCCGTGGGCACGGCCTGGCTGGTGATCGTCGCGGCCGAAATGCTCACCGGCGGCGTCGGCATCGGTTTCTGGGTGTGGGACGAGTGGAACAACCTCAACGTCGCCAACATCATCATCGCGATCTTCGTGATCGGCATCGTCGGCCTGGTGCTGGAGTTCGCGCTCATCAAGCTTGCCACTGCATTCACGTTCGAAGAGGTGAAATCATGAATGATGATTCGAAGTACATCGAGATCCACAACGTCGAGCAGCGCTTCAAGACGGCCAAGGGCAGCTTCCTTGCCCTGCAGGGCGTCAACCTGAACGTGGCCAAGGGCGAGTTCGTCACGCTGATCGGCCATTCGGGCTGCGGCAAGTCGACGCTGCTGAACCTCATTGCCGGGCTGACCACGCCGACGCAGGGCGTGCTGCTGTGCGCGAACAGGGAAATCAAGGGCCCGGGACCGGAACGCGCGGTGGTGTTCCAGAACCACTCGCTGCTGCCCTGGCTCACCTGCTTCGAGAACGTGTATCTCGCGGTCGAGCGCGTCTTTGCCGCCACCGAAAGCAAGGCGCAATTGCGCGCCCGCACCGATGCGGCGCTCGCGATGGTCGGCCTCTCGGCCGCCGCGCAAAAACGCCCCGGCGAAATTTCCGGCGGCATGAAGCAGCGCGTGGGCATTGCGCGCGCACTTTCGATGGAACCCAAGGTGCTGCTGATGGACGAGCCCTTCGGCGCGCTCGACGCGCTCACGCGCGCCAAGCTGCAGGACGAGCTGCTCGCCATCGTTCAGAAGACGCACAGCACCGTCGTCATGGTCACGCACGACGTCGACGAGGCGGTGCTCCTGAGCGACCGCATCGTGATGCTCACCAACGGCCCGGCCGCCACCATCGGCGAGGTGCTGAAGGTCGACATCGCCCGTCCACGCAACCGCGTCGAGCTGGCCGAAGATCCGGCCTACGTGCATGCGCGCAAGGCCGTGATCGATTTCCTCTACACGCGCCAGGCGCACGTGGAGAAGGCTGCGGCCTGACACAGCAGGCGCGGCACGACCGGTGTCAGGACATGATGACCTGCAGGCTGTGCTCGTACCAGGCGGTAAGGCGCTCGAAGGTGTCGACGAGCGCCTCGCTGGAACGCACCAGCGTTGCGCGGCCTTCGGGGCTGTCGAGCGCCTGCACGCCGCCCACCAGGCGCAGCCATTCATCGCGCGCGGCCGCCAGTGCGGCGCGGATCTCGGGTGAACTGAGGGGCGCGCCCTCCAGCTCCAGCAGCGCGGCCTCGAACTCGTTCATGGTCGGCAGCAGCCGGTTGCGCGACGCCTCGGCCGCAATGGTCGAGGCGAGCAATGCGTCCTTCGCCAGGCGCTGCGCGCGCATGCGCTGGCGCCCGCAGATGTTGACGATGCGCAGCGCGCGGCGCGCGCCCGACGCCTCCAGCGCCTCCGTCATGGCCTCGGCCGCCGACAGCAAGGCCTCGCCGCGCGCGTCGATCTCGGCCAGCTCCTGCTGCGCCGGACGCGCGGCGAGCGATGTGGCCAACCCGTTCCAGGCTGCCTGCACTTCGCCCAGCGCCAGCGCGCCGGCCGCACCCAATTGGAGAGTGCTCAGATGATCCAGGTTTTGCTGCACCCGCTCGGTCGATTGCGTGCGCAGCACGCGCGCGCGCTGCACGTCGATGCCGGCGAGCAGCTGCGCCGCCACGCGCACCAGCCGCTGCGAGAGCATGCGCAGCTGCCCAGCGCGGTTGATCGCCTCGGCCCACTGCGCGGCCTCGATGACGGAGCGCGACACCTCGCCCAGCCGCAGGTTGGCATGCATGGCGGCACCGCGCAGCAGGCCGAAGGCTTCGTCTTCGCCGATTCCGCGCGCGGACATCAAGAGGCCCTTGGCGCGATCGACCCACTTGCGCTCGTCCATGCGCGTGCGCAGGGCCTCGAGCTCGGCGCGCAGCGCGGCCTCGCGCTGCCAGCGGGCTTGCGCACGGACGGTCAGCGCCGCCAGCGACCGGGCATCCAAGGTGTCGATGGGCGCCCAGGCATGCACGCCGAGCGCCGCCAGCAGCTCGTGCTGTTCGTCGCCCAGCGGTGCACTGACCAGGCTCAGCGCGCAAGGCGGCGCACCGCTCCACGGCTGCAAGGCCTCGACGAGCGCCTGCAATTGATTGGCCGGCTCCGGCAGATGGACCCATGCCTGTTGCGGTGCAAGCGCCCCCACCTGCTGCACCAGCGTGTGGCAGGTGGCCGGTCCGAGCACGGTGGCGCCCGCATCCTCCAGCGCCCGCCGCAGTTCCACGGGCAGATCCGGCAAGGGCCCGGAGCCGGCGTCTTCATTGGGCAGAACGGCGAGAAGAGAAATCATGGCGAGGTGATGGACGGCACCGCAAGCATAGGCCACGCCCGGTCGTTTTCGCAGGCACGACTCTTGCATCGATCAGGGTGCGGTGTAACGAAGCACCGCTTTGGTGAGGCTGCAGGCTCCTGCATCCGTCCTGGCATCGCCCATGCCGGGAAGCACCCCCACGCCGACAGCGTCCGCTGCCGGCATTCCGCCCCAACCCCGTCCGTCGACACGGCCCTCGCAAGGCTGCGCCGCGGCATTTCGCACGATTGAAGAGACGCCATGTCCAGTTTCAAGACCTTCTTGCACTCAGGCCACGGCCCGACGCTGTTCTCGGCCTTTCTGTACTTCTCGTTCTCCTGCTGCATCTGGGTGCTGAACGGCGCCATGGCGCCCTTCATCGGCGAGACCTTCGACCTCTCGCCCGCGCAGAAGGGCCTGATGCTGTCGGTGCCGATCATCGCGGGCGCGCTGATGCGCTTTCCGCTCGGCATCCTGTCGCAGTACATCGGCCGCAAGAACGCCACGCTGGTCGAGATGGGCCTGATCGCGGTGGCGATGCTGTTCGGCTTCTTCTTCGTGAAGAGCTTCAACGACCTGCTGGCCATGGGCGTGCTGCTGGGCATTGCGGGCGCGAGCTTCGGCGTGGCGCTGTCGCTGGGCTCGGGCTGGTTCCCGCCGCAGCACAAGGGCCTGGCGATGGGCCTGGTGGGTGCCGGCAATGTGGGCACGGCGGTGTCGGTGCTGGTGGCGCCGCCGCTCGCGCAGTGGCTCGGCTGGCAGGCGGTGTACGGCGTGGCGGCGGTTGCCATCCTGGTGCCGATGGTCGTGATGATCGTGCTTGCCAAGGAGCCGCCCGACGTCGACAGCCACGCGAGTTTCCGCGAGCACATCGCCTGCCTGTTCGAGAAGGACGGCTGGGTGTTCAGCCTGATCTACGGCGTGACCTTCGGCGGCTTCATCGGCCTCACCACCTTCCTGCCTTCCTACTACTACGACCAGTTCGGCGTGAGCAAGGTGCAGGCCGGACAGCTCACCATGCTGGCTGCCTTCATGGGCGCCGCGGTGCGCATCGTGGGCGGCTGGATCTCCGACCGCTGGGGCGGCGTCAACACGCTGACCGTGGTGCTGCTGGCGGTGGCCATCGGGCTCGTGCTGGTGGGCATCTCATCGGGCTCGCTCGCACTCACCACGCTGCTGCTGATCGTGTGCTTCGCTGCGCTGGGCGCGGGCAACGGCGCGCTGTTCCAGCTGGTGCCCTTGCGCTGGCCCACGAGCACGGCGGTGGCGGGCTCGATGATCGGCGAGATCGGCGCGCTGGGCGGCGGCCTGGTGCCCAACGCCATGGGCCTGTCGAAGCAGTACCTCGGCAGCTACGTCTGGGGCTTCGTGTTCTTCGGTGCGCTGTCGCTGGTGATGCTGGGCGTCATGCGCGCGATGCAGATCCGCTGGACCCGCACCTGGGCGGAAAAAGGTGGTCGTGCGCGCACTTCGCCCCACGCTGCCGACGCCAAGCACGTGCCTCCAGGCAAGACGGCGCGGCCATGACTTTCTTCCGCCCGCCCTCAACGTGGCAAAAACAGCAGCCACACCACGAGCAGTGCGTTGAACAGCAGCGACACGGCCAGCGCGATCTTGTAGAGCGCGGCCGGGTCGCGGCGGATCAGCGGCGTGGCGGCGGGCGCACTCACGGGGCGGGAAGCGCCCCGCTCCAGGGCAAGCAGCATTTCCTCGGCGGTTTCGAAGCGCTCCCGCGGATCGCGCGCGACGGCCTTGCGCACCAGATGGTCGAGCCACACGGGCACGTCGGGCCGCAGGCGCGAGAGCGCGGCCGGATCGCGCCGGTAGCGCGCCACCTGGTAGGGCTCGATCTCGCCGTAGGGCAGATGGCCGCCGAGCCACTGGTACAGCGTGACGCCGAGTGCGAACAGGTCGCTGCCGGTGTCGGCTTCGCCGCCCTCCCACTGCTCGGGGTTGATGTAGCTGGGCGTGCCGGCATGCAGTTCCCGCTGGGCCCGGCCTTCGCGGCCCGACAGTGCCACGCCGAGGTCGAGGATGCGCCAGCGGCCATCGTCGCCCAGGTGCAGGTTGCCGGGCTTGATGTCGCGGTGAATCACGCCGTGGCGGTGCAGCCGGCCCAGGGCCTTGGTGACATCGATGGCAGCGGAAACCACCTCGGCCACCGTGCCGCGCGCGCCGGACTTGCGCATCTGCTCCAGCGTGCGCCCGCCGTGCCAGTCGAACACGATGTAGAGCGCGCTGGCGTTCTCGGCGCGCTCGTGCACGCGCACGAATCCGCCATTCCCCACGCGCTGGCCCAGCCAGGCTTCGTGCGCGAGCATCGCGCGCTCCTGCGGATCGCTGGCGCGCGAGGGATGCAGCGTCTTGAGCGCCACCAGTTCGCGCGTGGCCGGATTGCGCGCCTGGTACAGCAGGTGCACGCCGGTGTCGGCCACCAGCCCAGTGACGACGTAGCCGTCGAGCGCGTCGCCCACCTTCAACAAGGGCGGCGGCGCCAGGCGGCGGCCGTCGCCGAGCTCGTCGTCCAGCTGCCGCATGTCGAGGCCGACGACGCGAATGACCAGCGCGGTCGCGTTGTCGCGCGTGCCGGCATCGAGGGCCGCCTGCACCAGCGCTTCGCTCGCTTCCTCGGCACTGCCCTGCAGCGCGAGCGCGGCCAGCCGCTGCGGCTTGAGCACGCCGTGCACGCCGTCGGAGCTGAGCACGAAGCAGTCGCCCACGCGCACGTCGCCCTGTGCGTAGTCGACACGCACCTGGTCGTCGAGGCCGATGGCGCGCGTCAAGCGGCTGCGCATGTCGGGATGCTCGAAGGCGTGGTCCTGGGTCAGCGGCGTGGCCGGCTCGCCGTCGGCGCGCACGCGCCATGCGCGCGTGTCGCCTACATGCGCGAGCGTGTAGCTCTGGCCGTGCAGCACCAGCGCCGTCAGGGTGGTGAGCGCGGTGGCGCTGCCCTGCCGCCGCCGGTTGTGGTCGGCGAGCCAGGCGTTCTGCGCGGCGACCAGGCGGTCGAGCGCGGCGGTCGGCTCCCAGGTGTCGGGTGTGGCGAAGTAGTCGGCCAGCAGGCCCATGACGGTGGTCTGCGCCGCCTCGAGGCCGCGCCCGCCGGTGGACACGCCATCGGCAATGGCCGCGATGAGCCCGCGCGACTCGTCGCCGGGCGGTGCGTTCACCGCGCCGGCAAAGTCTTCGTTCACGTCGCGCGGTCCGCGCTGGCTGCTGTAGCCGATGTCCACTTCAAAGCTCATGGCGCCATTGTCCATGCGCCTTTCCACGCGCACCGTGTGTTTTCCATTGCTTGATTCCCCGAAAGGCCCTCCCCCATGATGAAGAAACTCAAACTCGTGATGGTCGGCAACGGCATGGCCGGCGTGCGCACGCTCGAGGAGCTCCTGAAGCTTGCCCCGGACCTGTACGACATCACCGTCTTCGGTGCCGAGCCGCACCCCAACTACAACCGCATCCTGTTGTCGCCCGTGCTCGCCGGCGAGCAGACCGTGGACGAGATCGTGCTCAACAGCTGGGAGTGGTACAGCGACAACCACATCACCCTGCACGCCGGCAAGAAGGTGGTCGAGGTCGACCGCGTCAAGCGCATCGTGCGCGCCGAGGACGGCACCGAAGCGCTCTACGACCGCCTGCTCATGTGCACCGGCTCCAACCCCTTCATGCTCCCCGTGCCCGGCAAGGACCTGAAGGGCGTCATCGCCTACCGCGACATCGCCGACACCGACTACATGATCGAGACCGCGCGCACCCACAAGAACGCGGTCGTCATCGGCGGCGGCCTCTTGGGCCTGGAGGCGGCCAACGGCCTGATGCTGCGCGGCATGAACGTCACCGTGGTGCACGTCATGCCCTGGCTCATGGAGCGCCAGCTCGACGACGTGGCCGGCAAGCTCTTGCAGAAGTCGCTCGAAGACCGCGGCCTCAAGTTCCTGATCGGCGCCCAGACCCAGGAGCTGGTGGGCGACGCGGACGAAGGCAAGGCCGGCCGCGTGAAAGCCATCCGCTTCAAGGACGGCACCGAAGTGGCCGCCGACCTGGTCGTCATGGCTGTCGGCATCCGCCCCAACACCGAGCTGGCCGAGCAGATGCGCCTGCACTGCCACCGCGGCATCGTCGTCACCGACACCCTGCAGACCGTGACCGATGCGCGCATCTACTCGGTGGGCGAATGCGCGGCGCACCGCGGCATCGCCTACGGCCTGGTCGCGCCCCTCTTCGAGCAGGCCAAGGTGGCGGCCAACCACCTGGCCCAGTTCGGCATCGGGCGCTACCTGGGGTCGCTCACCTCCACCAAGCTCAAGGTCACGGGCATCGACCTGTTCTCCGCCGGCGAGTTCATGGGCGGCGAAGGCACCGAGGAGATCGTCATGAGCGACCCCTTCGGCGGGGTCTACAAGAAGCTGGTCATCAAGGACGACAAGCTGGTGGGTGCCTGCCTGTATGGCGACACGGTGGACGGCAGCTGGTACTTCAAGCTCCTGCGCGACGGGCGCAGCGTGCACGACATCCGCGACAAGCTGATGTTCGGCGAGTCCAACATCGGCGACACCGGCCACGAGGGCCACAGCAAGGCCGCCAGCATGCCCGACGAGGCTGAGGTGTGCGGCTGCAACGGCGTCACCAAGGGCACCATCTGCAAGGCCATCAAGGACAAGGGCCTGTTTACCCTGGACGAGGTCAAGA
>NZ_JAGGNW010000012.1 GCF_018614875.1 Variovorax paradoxus
CAGGTTGCCCCGTAGCGCAGCGAAGGGGTCGCAGACAGTGGGGTCGCCTTTTCTTTGCTTACTTTCTTTTGGCGAAGCAAAAGAAAGTGAGTCGCCCGCCGGGGCGAGACCCGGCCCCCGACCACAAAACAATTCAATGCGCCCTCACCTCCCCCCGAGCCAACGCCAGTTCCTCGAACGCCACCCCCAATGCCCGAATCCCCAACGGAATCTGCCCCGCAGCAATGGAAGACAACCGCAGCCGAAAAAATGGACACGGATAAGGCGGCTTCGCAAAGAACACATCTCCTGCTTCGATCAGCACCCCATGGCTGCGTGCCATCAATGAAAGCTCGCCCGCATCCACCCAGGCCGGCGCCCGCACCCAGATCGACGCGCCGCCCTGCGGCAGCGTGAACTCGAACTCGGGCAGATGCTCACGCAGCGCCTTGGCCGCCAGCGCAAGCCGTTCCTGCATCGCATGGTTCACCCGCCGCGCATGCGACTCGTGGTGCCCCAGCGAAAGGAACAGCGCGTACGCATGCTGCAGGAAGGCACTCGGATGCCGAACCATCGCATGCCGTATGCCGCGCAGCTCCTTGATCAGGGCGCGCGGCGCCACGATGAAGCCGAGCCGCAGCGCGGGCGAAAGGCTCTTCGACACCGAGCCCACGTAGATCACGCGCCCGGTCTTGTCCAGGCTCTTCAGCGCCGGCATCGGCGTGCCTTCATAGAGGTTCTCGGCCTCGTAGTCGTCCTCGATGATCACGAAGTCCTGCAGCTCGGCCTTGCGCAACAGCCACTGCCTGCGCTCCAGGCTCAGCGTGGCGGTGGTCGGGCTCTGGTGCGAAGGGGTCACGAAGAGGTAGTCGGCCGCGGGCAGCGCATCGACCACCAGGCCCTCGTCGTCCACCGCCACCTCGACCCACTTGGGATTGCGCATCGAGAAACTGTTGCGCGCGTGCGGATGGCCGGGCTCTTCCAGGCCGACGCGGGTGTGCTCGTCGAACAGCGCGTCGGCCAGCAGGTAGTAGGCGTGCTGCGCACCGAGCGTCACCAGGATTTCTTCCTTCAGCGCGAACACGCCGCGCTTGGGCAAGAGGCGCGTGCGGATCTGCTCGATGAGATCGGGCACGTCGTCGGTTTCGAAGTCGGGTGTCCAGTGCGGCAGCTGCGAGCGGGCCAGGCTGCGCGCGCAGCACTCGCGGAAATCCTCGGTCGGAAAAAGCTGCGGGTCGTGGTTGCCGTAGACGAACGGAAACGGATAGTCGCGCCAGCGGTCGGGCTTCGACAGCGTGGGCTTGCCCTGCAGCGAGCGCAGCACGCGCCCCGACCAGTCGGGCGGCTGGCTCGCCTGCCCGCTGCGCCCCACAAGCGGCTCGGCATGCGCGGCCGAGAGCGGCCGCGCGTTGCGCGCCACGAACACGCCGCTGCGCGGACGCGCTTCCAGAAACCCTTCGTCGATCAACTGCAGGTAGGCCGAGGTGACGGTGTTGCGGCTCAGCCCCAGCAGCGCGGCAAGCTCGCGCGACGAGGGCAGCGAGGCGCCGGAGCTCAGGTGGTCTTCCAGAATGGCCTGCACCACGGCGGCGCGCAAACGGGCCTGCAACGGCAAGGCGGGCTGGTCGGGCAGCGCGAAGAGCTGCGCCCATTGAGTGGCTCTGGAGTTGGCCATGGTGCGCCGCAGTTTAGGACAAGCACGGCGTTCTGGCTCGGTCGAATCCCCGCATCTGGCCCTATCGCGCGGGCGGCGGGCTGCCTACGCTTGCGGCATTCAATCCCGGAGCCCCGCGTGACCGCACAGCATTCTTTCTCCTCTTCTTCTTCCGTCACCACCGAAACGCTGGCCGCGTTCAGCGATGCCTGGAACCGCCACGACATCGACGCGCTGATGCGCTTCATGACCGAGGACTGCATCTTCCAGACCGCCGCCGGCCCCGACGCCTGCGGCACCCGCCACGTGGGCACCGAGGCGGTGCGCAAGGCCTTCGCGGCGGCATGGCAGGCTGTGCCCGATGCGCAGTGGATCAATGGCCGGCACTTCGTGCACGGCGATTTCGGCACCTCGCAGTGGACCTTCACGGGCACGGCGGCCGACGGCAGCCGCATCGAGACCGATGGCATCGACGTCTTCACTTTCAGCGGCGCAAAGATCCACCTGAAGAACGTGTTCCGCAAAGCCCGCCCCAACCTGCCGGCGGCCCGCTAGGCCAGCCGTTGCGGGAGCCTTCGCATCATGACCCTGTCCGGCACTGCCTCTTTCTCCGGCGCACCGCCGCTGCCCGCGACCCGGCCCTACGACCCGCGCTACGACCCGCTGGTCGCGCCCGACCCCGGCGCCGGCCGCGCCTATGCGCCCACCTGGTGGGTGGCCAGCGCCGGCACGCCGCCCGAGGACGACGGCCCGCTGCTGCGCGACATCGATGTCGACGTGGCCATCATCGGCTCGGGCGCCACCGGCATGTCGACCGCGCTCTACCTGGCCGAGGAGCATGGCATCCAGGCCACGGTGCTCGAGGCCAACCAGGCGTCGTGGGGCTGCTCCAGCCGCAGCGGCGGCCAGGGGCAGAACGCGAGCGGCCGGCTGAAGCGCTCGCAATGGATTCAGCGCTGGGGCATCGACGTGGCCAGGCGCCTCGACGCCGAAATCCGCGGCGGCTTCGAGAACTTCAGGCAGCTCACCACGCAGATCGACTGCGACGCCTGCGACGGCGGCCATCTCCATGTTGCGCACCGGCCCGAAAAGCTCGCGGTGCTCGAAGCCGAGGCGCGCGTGATGCGCGAGCAGTTCGGCTACGGCACGCGCATGCTGACGGCCGAAGAGGTGCGGCGCGACTACTGCGACGAGCGCGAGGCAACCGGCGCCATGTTCGAGCCCGAAGGCGTGGGCATCCATCCATTGAAGTTCACCTTCGGCCTGATGCGCAAGGCGCGTGCGCTGGGCGTGAAGGTGCACACATCGAGCCCCGTGCAGGGCTGGCAGACCATCGACGGCGTGCACCACCTGCAGACGCCCGGCGGCGTGGTGCGCGCGCGCCGCGTGGCGGTGTGCACCGGCGGCTACACCGGGCAGGCGCTGAGCCCGCTGCTGAAGAACCGCATCATGCCGATTCTCTCCAACTCGGTGGTCACGCGGCCGCTCACCGAGGCCGAGCTGCAGGCCACCAACTTCAAGTCGCTGACCTTCATGACCGACACGCGCACGCTGCGCTTCTACTACCGGCTGCTCAAGGGCAACCGGCTGCAGATCGGCAGCCGCAGCTCGGTGAGCGGCGCCGACGCCGAGCACCCGGTGCACCTGAAGCTTCTCACCGACGCCATCGCGCGCAAGTTCCCGCCACTGGCGGGCATCCGCATCGACTACTCGTGGTGGGGCTGGGTCGACATGAGCCACGACATGATGCCGCGCATCACGCAGCCCGAGGCGGACAGGAAGATCTGGTATGCCGTGGGCTACGGCGGCAACGGCGTGTCCTTCTCGACCTGGGCCGGCAAGCGGCTGGCCGAGCGCGTGGCCGGCAAGGACACGGGTAAGGACGTGTTCGAGCTTCCCATCTACAAGTCGCCGCTGCCCTTTCCCAATGTGCTGGGGCTGGTGGAGTCGCCTGCCTTTGCGCCGTTTCGCCGCATCGGCCAGCGCATGCTCTACAAGTGGTATTGGCTGCGCGACGAGAAGTAAGCAGCAGCGGCCGCCATCGCACGACGAACCGGGCCGTGTTGCAATCGCATGTTCTTCAACGTGCAGGCAACCGACACATGACGACCTCTTCCCTCCTGATCCGCCCTCCGACGCCGGACGACTACGCGGCATGGAAGCCGCTATGGGACGGCTACAACGCCTTCTACCAGCGCGAGGGCCCCACCGCGTTGCCCGACGAGATCACGCGGGCCACCTGGCAGCGCTTCTTCGATGCCTACGAGCCGGTGCACGCGCTGGTGGCCGAGCGCGACGGCCAGCTGGTGGGCCTGACCCACTACCTCTTTCACCGCAGCACCACGCGCATCGAGCCGAACTGCTATCTGCAGGACCTGTTCACGCTGCCGTCGGAGCGCGGCCGGGGCGTGGGTCGGCAGTTGATCGAAGGTGTGTGCGCGCACGTGAAGCGCGTGGGCGCGCACCGCGTGTACTGGCAGACCCACGTGACCAACACGGCCGGACGCGCGCTCTACGACAAGGTCGCGACGCACGACGGCTTCATCGTGTACGGCACCTTCGTCTGAACGTCGCCTGAAGATCAGTACTTGATGGTCACACCGGCCTTCACGCCGTTGTTGCTCTTGCCATCCGTCAATACGCCGCCGGTGAGCGACACGTTGCCTCCTGTGCTCGCACCCAGCGAGTAGGTCGGCCGGGGCATGGAGGTGTCGGTGCCTATGTACGTGCCGCTGCCATCGGGCCGCTGCACGCCGACGGTGGCGCCCTTGGTGTAGGCCGAGGTTTCGGTCGAGTTGACGTTGGGCGCCACGTAGATGGTGCCCTTCTCGTCGCTGTCGACGGGCACCTTCACAGGTTCCGCCATCGCCGCGGCGGCCGCCCACCACGCGGCCACGCCCAGGCACACAAAGATCAGTTTGCTCATGCCCCCGATCCTCGGGGCTTAACCGCGCGGTGCCTGTAGGACAAGAGGAAGCGCTGCGGCCGGATGCGCGCGGCCGCCCCGGGCGCTGCCTCCATGGCAGGCGCTTTGTCATGCCTGCGGGAAGCGGCGGGGGGACGCTTGTCTCGCTTCGGAAGGGGCACACCGCTCATGTGCGCATGCGGCGCAATTTCTACAGTGATTCCACGCCGAAACGCCTGCGCCCGATGCAGGCAGAAAGCGGCGCGACGTCTGAAGGCGCAACAGGTCAACGAAGGTGAAACCATGAACAGAATATTCCGCACCCTTTGGAATCCCGCACGCAGCGCCTGGGTGGCTGCACCCGAGATTTCGCGCGGCCACGCGCGCTCGGCGAGCGTGGGCAGCGGCTGGCGTGCGGCCGCGCTGGGCGGGCTGCACGCGATCACCATCGCGGTGCTGTATCTGAGTGCCGCAGCGGCGTGGGCAGCCGGTGGCGCAGGCGGCCAGCCCGTCAGCACCGAACTGCACGGCGGCGCTGGCGGCAGCAGCGGCAGCGGCGGCGCCGGCGGGCTCAACGACACCAACCTCGGCGCGCATGGGGGTGACGGCGGTTCGTCGACCGAGGCCGGCGTCACGGCGGGGTCCGCCGCCGACGTCGGCGCCTTCGCAGGCGCCACCGCAGGCGCGGGCGGCGCGGCGGGCAGCTCCAGCAACGTCGTTTCACCCGGCGTTCTGCAGGGGGCCGACGGCGGCGCGGGCGAATCGCAGACCGGCGGCTTCAGCAGCGGCAACGGCTATGGCGGCGGGGGCGGCGGTGGGTACTACGGCCTTGCGATGAGTCCCGGCACCATCGCGTCCTTCGGGAGCTTCACCGGGGGCCGCGGAGGCGCGGGCGGCAACGGATTCTGGGCGGCCGGCGGCGGCGGCGCCGGAGGCTACGGGTCCACGCTGACGGGCGCGCTCGGCGACTACTATGCCTCCGGCACTTCCACCGGCGGCGCCGGCGGCAAGGGCGGCGACGCCTACTCGCAGGCCGGCGGCGGCGGCAGTGGCGGCGGCGGGTTCTTCATCAGCGCGGCAACGCCGGGCCTGGGCTTCGGCCACAGCGGCACCCTCACGGGCGGCGCCGGCGGCGCTGGCGGCTCCGAGCTGCTGCCGGCCCGAAGCAATGCCTCGGGCGGGGGCGGCGGCGCGGGCGGCGCCGGGGCCACGCTGGCCGGCAGCACCCTGGTCATGACCAACACCGGCCAGATCACCGGCGGCGCCGGGGGCGCAGGCGGTGCCGGCGGCGGCGGCGCGGGCGGCACCGGGGCGCCCGGCGGCGGCGGCGACGGCGGCAGCGGCCTTCTCTCCACAGGCAGCGGCGCAACAATCGCCAACGGCGGCACCATCGCAGGGGGCGCGGGCGGCATCGGCGGGGCCAACAGCAACGGCGGCGCAAGCGGTGCCCACGGCGCCGGCGGTGCGGGCGTGACGGGCGCCAACCTGGGCATCACCAACAGCGGCACCATCTCCGGCGGCCTGGGCGGCGACGGCGCCACCCGCGCCTCGGCCGTGGCATTCACCGGTGGCAGCAATCGCCTGACCGTGAACGCCGGCTCGTCGATGCTGGGTGCCGTTGCCATCGGAAGCGGAGCCAGCGCCAGCATCATTGCGGGAGCCGACGGCCTGAGCCTGGGCAATGCGCTGCTGCTGGGCGGCACGGGCACCATCGACACCAACGGCCATGGCATGGGCTGGTCGGGCCCGATCTCGGGTGCCGGCAACCTGGTGAAGGTTGGCGCGGGCACGCTGACCCTGGCCGGCGCCAACACGTACACCGGCGGCACCAACGTCGCGGCGGGCACCTTGCGCGCCGGCGCGGCCGACACCTTCAGCAGCGCGAGCGCCTTCACGGTCGATTCGGGCGCCACGCTGGACCTGGCGGGCCACAGCCAGACCATCGCGTCGATGATCAACGGCGGCACTGTCTCGCTGCTGAGCAGCGCCCCCGGCGCCACTCTCACGGTCCGCGGCGCCTGGGTGGGCAACGGCGGCACGCTGCGCCTGGGTACGGCGCTGGGCACAAGCAGCAGCTTGAGCGACCGGCTGATCCTCAGCGGCTGCACCGCCATCGCCAGCGGCACCACCAACATACAGATCACCAACCTGGGCGGCCTGGGCGCGCTGACCGTCGGCAGCGGCATCGAAGTGGTGACCGCGATGAATGGCGCCACGACCACGGCCCAGACCACCAGGGACGCCTTCCGCCTGACCGGCGGCCACGTCGACGCCGGTGCCTACGAGTACCGGCTGCATGCCGCCGACGCCAGTGGTGCGGGCGAGAACTGGTACCTGCGCTCCGGCATCATCGTCGCGCCGCCGCCGCCGCCGCCTCCGCCTCCGCCGCCACCTCCAGCGCCACCTGCGCCACCGGCACCACCGGCACCGCCTGCGCCACCGGCACCACCGGCACCGCCTGCGCCACCGGCACCACCGGCACCGCCAGCACCTCCGGCACCTCCGGCACCGCCAGCGCCACCAGCCCCGGCGCCGGACAACGGCGGGGGCGATCCTCCTCGAAGCAGCGACGGCGGCAGCCCGACCGCACCTGTCGGTGTGACAGTGCCCACCTACCGCGCCGAGGTGCCGCTGTACGCCGCGCTGCCCGAGCAGTTCCGCCAAGCCAACCTGGCCATGGTGGGCAACCTGCATCAGCGCGTGGGCGACGATGACTCGGCCGGTGCCAACACCGCTGCACCGGGGCAGGGCTACCGCCAGGTCTGGGGCCGTGTCATCGGCATCGACCGCAACATCGGCCAGGCCGGCACCGCCAGCTCCCGCAGCGAGGGGCGCCTCACGGGCTTCCAGGCCGGCGCCGACCTGTGGGCCGATCCCCACTGGCGCCTAGGCCTGTACGTCGGCGAGCTCGGCGGCCACATGGACGTGACCGGCTTCGCGCGCGGCCTGCCGAACTACGCGGTCGGCTCCAACGACCTGCGAAGCCAGTACCTCGGTGCCTACGCCACCTGGAAGAACGACAGCGGCCTGTACCTGGACGGCGTGCTGCAGGCCGGGCGCCACCGCTACACCGCATCGACCGTGCTGGGCTCCGCCAGCTCCGGCAGGGGCAACAGCCTGCTGGCTTCCATCGAGGTAGGCCAAGGCTTCCGCATCTCGCCGGACTGGATCGTCGAGCCGCAGCTGCAGCTGGTGCATCAGCGCGTGAGCCTGGACGACGCCGGCATCATCGGCGCCGTGGTGCAGCAGCACAGCCACAGCGGCTGGCTGGTGCGCGCCGGCGTCCGGGTCAAGGGCGAGATGACCACGAGTGCCGGCCCGCTGCAACCCTACGCGCGGCTGAACTTCTACCGCAGCAGCAGCGGCACGGACGTCACCCGCTTCATCGGTCCGGCGGCCTACACCGACATTGCCACCCGCACCGGTGGCACGAGCACCGAGCTGGCCGCAGGCGCCACGCTGCGGCTGACCCAGAGCATGAGCCTCTATGGAGAGGTGGGCAAGCTGTGGGCCTCGGGCGGCGGGGCGCGCGTGAAGAGCGGGCTCAACGGCAGCGTGGGCCTGAAGATCCGCTGGTGAGGTGCGCGGCGGGCGCTGCCGCTACTTTCGCTGCGCCACCGCCACGGCGGCCGGCGCATCGGGCATCGCCAGCGGGTTCCGCCCCGGCCCCTCGATGCGCGTCAGCGTGTTGCGGTCGGTGTGATGGAACGGCTCGGCCTGCCCCTGGATCTGCATCACCGTGTCCTGGTCGTAGGACCAGGTGCCGTCGGCGTTGATGCTCACCGTGATGTTCCACGCCAGCGTGGTGAAGGCATGCTCGATGAAGGGGTTGGACACGATGCCGTTCACCAGGCTGCCGCGCTCGGCGCTGAGCGTGAAGCGCGTGTCGTTCGCCTTGGCGTGGCCACTCGCCATGGCCACCTGCCCGCGCGGAATGGCCAGCGTGTGCAGCACCGTGCCGGTGGCCGGCTCCCAGAGCCAGTAGCCCACCTGGTCGTGGTACATCTTGGTGAGGCCGGGCTTATGGATGTAGGTGTGGTAGCGCAGGCCGTACAGCAGCTGCGGGCCATTGGTCTGCGGATCGATCGGCTGCAGCTCGTAGCGCTCGACGTAGACCTGCGTCTTCGGGCCTTCGCGCTTGGGCTTCACGTCCACGCCGCGGCTGCCCTCCCAGATGCCGGCCATGGCGCGCAGCGGTCCAAGGTTGGCCAGCGTGTCGGGATCGGCGCTGGGCTCGGTGTAGATGTCTTCGGTCGGGTTCATGGTGTCGGTCGTATCGTGCGGTCGTGGGTGGTGCGGGCTTCGGTTTCTGACGGCGTGAACGGGCCCTAATCGTTCTGCGATGCCGACTTGTCTGCCATGGCCAGCACCCTGTCGATGCGGCGTCCCTCGAGCGCGGCGATCTCGAAATGCCAGCCCGCGCAGTCGATCACTTCGCCGGTCTTGGGCAAGTGGCCGGAGACGGCCATCAGCAGGCCCGCCACGGTGTTGTAGCGCCCGCGCTCCTCCTCCGGCAGCTCGCGGATGCCGAGCCGCGCGCGCAGCTCCGACACCGGCATCAGCCCGTCGAGCTCCCACACGCCGTCGGGCCGCTCGCGCGCCCAGGCGTCGGTCAGGGTGCCGGGCTGCAGTTCGCCGGTGATGGCTTCGAGCATGTCGCGCGGCGTCATGAGGCCCTGCACCACGCCGTATTCGTCGACCACGAACACCAGCCGGCCACCGCGTTCGCGGAACTGCTCGAGCAGCTCCATGCCGGTGAGCGTCTCGGGCACGAACACGGCCGGCGCGGCCTCTTGGCCGAGCACGCCGTCATGGCCGGTGCCGAGCCGCAGCAGGTGCGCCACGCTGATCACACCGACCACGTCGTCGAGCGAATTGCGGCACACCGGGTACCAGGAATGCACGATGTTGAGCGCACCCGCGTCCGCCACTTTCTGCAGCGCCTCGGCCACGGCGTCCGAGGCGTCGAGCCATTCGATGTCGGCGCGCGGGATCATCAGCGACGACAGCCGGCGGTCGTCCAGGTGGAACACGTTGCGCACCATCTGGTGCTCGTGCTGCTCGATCACGCCGGCGTCCACGCCCTCTTCCAGGCTGGCCGAGATTTCTTCCTCGGTCATGGAGCGCGCGGCGTTGGCGTCGATGCGCAACAGCTTCAGCATGGCGGCCGTGGCGCTCGCGAGCAGCCACACGAACGGCATGGCGCCCTTGGCGAGCCCGCGCATCGGGCGCGACACCCAACGCGCCACCGGCTCGGGATAAAGCTGGCCGATCCGCTTGGGCACCAGCTCGCCGAAAATGATGGTGAAGAAGGTGATGCAGGTCACCACCACGGCGGTGGAAGCCACGCTGGCCGTGCCGTGGCCCAGCCCCAAGTTTTCCATCCAGACCGCGAGCGGCTCCGCAAAGGCGGCCTCGCCCACGATGCCGCTGAGCATGCCGATCGACGTGATGCCGATCTGAACGGTCGACAGGAAATGGGTGGGCTCCTCCATCAGCCGGAGCGCGGCTTCCGCGCCGGTGTCTCCCGTCTCGGCCAGCGCTGCCAGGCGCGCGCGCCGGCTGGTTGAAAGGGCCATTTCAGACATTGCAAACAACGCATTGAGCGTGGTCAGCATGGCCAGCAGGAGAACATCCATGAACGGGGGGTGAAAATGAGGACATGGCACTTTACTTGATCGGAGATATCCAGGGCTGCGACGCCGCCCTCCAGCGGCTGCTCGACAAGATCGGTTTTTCACCCAGCCGCGACACCGTCGTGCTGCTGGGCGACCTGGTCAACAGGGGCCCCGATTCGGCCGCCGTGCTGCGGCGCGTGCACGGCTACGGCGCCTCGGCGCTGAGCCTGCTCGGCAACCACGACCTGCATCTGCTGGGCGTGGCGCACGGCGCGCGCAAGCCCGGCCGCAAGGACACGCTGGCCGGCCTGCTGGAAGCGCCCGACAGCGAAGCCATGCTCGAATGGGTGCGCCAGCAGCACATGGCGCTGCACATGCAGATCGGCCAGGGCGAAAAGGCAGGCGACCTGCTCATGGTGCATGCCGGCGTGCTGCCGCAGTGGACGGTCGGCGACACGCTCGCGCTGGCGGCGGAGGTCGAATCGGTGCTGCGCGGCCCGGCGCTGGGCGAATTCCTGCTCGGCATGTACGGCAACGAGCCCGCGCAGTGGAGCGACACGCTCACCGGCGGCACGCGGCTGCGCGCCATCGTGAACGCGCTCACGCGGCTGCGCTTCTGCACCGCCCAGGGCGTGATGGAGTTCGAGAGCAAGGACGGCATGCTGCCCGGCCCCGAAGGCTTCATGCCCTGGTTCGACGTGCCCGACCGCAGGACCGCCAACGCCACCGTTGCCTTCGGCCACTGGTCCACGCTGGGCTGGCTCTCGCGGCCCGACCTGCTCTCCACCGACACCGGCTGCGTCTGGGGCGGCTGCCTCAGCGCGGTGCGTATCGGGGCCACGCTGGATGAGCGCGAGCTGATCCAGGTGAAGTGCGAGCAGGCGCAGAAGCCCGGCCAGCAGGCCTGACCGGCCTCAGGCGCGCGGCAGCCGGAAGCGGTCGAGCGCCATGCGCTGTGTGCCCTGCGCATCGAAGTTCTCGGGCGCGAGCCAGCGCTCGAAGGCCGTGCGCAATATCGGCCACTCGCCGTCGGTGATCGAGAACCACGCGGTGTCGCGGCTGCGGCCCTTGTAGACAATCGCCTGCCGGAAGACGCCTTCGAACCGGAACCCCAGTCGCGCGGCCGCGCGCTTCGACGGCTCGTTGAAGTTGTCGCACTTCCATTCGTAGCGCCGATAGCCGAGTTCGTCGAAGGCCAGCTTCATCAGCAGGTACTGGGCTTCGGTCGACATCGGCGTGTGCTTCAGTAGCGGCGAAAAGTTGACGCTGCCGACTTCGATGGCGCCGTTCGCGGGATCGATGCGCATCAGTGCGAGCGTGCCGACGGCGCGTTTGCCTTGGCTGTCGATCACCGCGAAGTGCATCGGATCGGCGCTCTGCGCTGCGCGTTCGACGTGGGCGCGGATGCCCGCCAGGTCGCTGGGCCGCTCGACACCCAGGTAGGTCCAGTCGCGCCCGTCGGGCGCCTGCGCATAAGCGGCATGAAGCTCGTCGGCGTGCCTGGCTGCATCGAGCGGTTCGAGCACACAGTACCGGCCTTCGATGGGGCGGCGCGGCGGCAGGGAACGGGGGGTCCATTCGGGCACCAGCGGTCCGATGGATTGGCCGTATTCGTTGTGGCGAGCTGACATGGGGAGGCTTTCAGGAACAATGAAGCGGCAGTGCCGGAGAACGATAAAGTACGCCCGGCGTGGCGCTACAGGAAGTACCACGCCGTATTCATTTCACGGTGCCACGTTTCCGCTCATGAGCAACCCACCCCACCTTGCCGCCGCGGCCCTGTTCGAGTCCCCTCTGGTCAGGGATCGCGAGGCCGGCCCGATGCAGCGCCAGCTGCACGAGCGCCTGAAGCGCGCCATCCTCGACGGCGGCCTGGCGCCGGGCAGCCGGCTGCCCGGTTCGCGCGCGCTGGCCGAGGCACTCTCGATTTCCCGCAATACCGTCACCGCGGCCTACGAGCATCTTGCGGCCGAAGGCTACCTGCAGCCCGATCGGCAGGGCACGCGCGTGACAGAGCTGGCACCGCCCGCGAAGGCCTTGCGCGCCGCCAGATCCGGTGTCGCGCCGGCCACAGCGCAGCGGCTCGCGCAGATCCAGCCTGGCACGCCACGCGCCGAGATGGATGCTGCCTTGAGGCCAGGCATGCCCGCGCTCTCGCACTTCCCCGCGGCCGCATGGCGGCGCGCGATCGACCGCGCGATTCGCGGCGCCAGCCCCGCCACGCTCGGCTACGGCGATCCGCTGGGCGAACCGCCGCTGCGCGCGGCCATTGCGCGGCATCTGGCCATTGCGCGCGGCGTGCGCTGCGAGCCGCACCAGGTCGTGATTGCCGAGGGCGCGCAGGAAGCCATTGCGCTCTGCGTGCGGCTGCTGTCGAACCCCGGCGACACCGGGTGGGTCGAAGACCCGGGCTACCGCGGCGCGAAGGCGGCCATGCACGCCGGCGACATGCGCATCGTGCCGATGCGGGTCGATGCCGAAGGCCTGAACGCGAGCGAGCGCGACTGGCAGAAGCACCCGCCCCGGCTGGTCTACACCACGCCTTCGCACCAGTACCCGGCCGGTGCGGTACTGAGCATCGCGCGCCGCCTGGCGCTGATCGCGCAGGCGCGCCGGCACGGCGCGTGGATCATCGAGGACGACTACGACAGCGAGTTCCGCCACACCGGCGAACCCATCGGCGCGATGCAGGGGCTGGTGGCCGATGCGCCGGTGCTCTATGTGGGCACCTTCAGCAAGACGATGTTTCCATCGCTGCGGCTGGGTTTCGTGGTGCTGCCCGCGCCGCTCATGGCCGCAGTGCAGAAGCCGCTCGAGGAAATGCTGCGCGGCGGGCACCGCCACGAGCAGCTCGCGATGGCCGACTTCATCGAGAGCGGCCAGTTCAGCCGGCACCTGGGCCGCATGCGGCGGCTCTATCGCGAGCGGCAACAGGCGCTGCGGCTGGCGCTCGCACGGCACTTCAAGGTGCCCCACGAGATCGACGGCGGCTACTGCGGACTGCACCTCACGGTGCGGCTGCCTGCGCGCTTCGACGACCGCAAGATCGTGGCCGAGGCGCTGCGCCACCGGCTCGCACCCGCCGCGCTGTCGAACTTCGCGATCCGGCCGCGGCCCTCGGACAACGGGCTGGTGCTGGGCTATGGCAACACATCGGCGGAGCTCTTCGAGCCGCTGGTCAAGCGCCTGTCGCAACTGGCGCGCGCCGCGGAGCGCGGCCGCGCGTGATCAACTCTGCACCGGCACACCAAAGCCCGTGTCGAAAGTGCTCTTCACATCGATCGGCTGCTTGATGAGCCCGACCTGCCGATAGAAATCCGCCGTGCCCTGCTGGTCGGCGATGACCTGCCCGTCGATGGGCACCCACTTCTGCTGGCGGCGTTCGAACTGCAGCCTGGCGGCCTCGGGCGGAATGCCGATGATGCGCGCCAGCGCGGCCGAGTAGGCGTCGACGTTGCGGTACGACCAGAGCTGCGCCTTCACCACGCGCTGCAGAAAGTCCTGCAGCACCGGCCGCTTGGCGGCAATGGCGGCGTCGGTGGCCGCGAGGTAGCTGAGTCCTGGCAGCAACCCGCGCCCGCTGGCCAACACGCGCGCGTGGCGGCTCACCTCGGCCAGTGCCGTGTACGGCTCCCACGTGGCCCACGCATCGACCGAGCCCTGCGTGAGCGCGAGCTTGGCGTCGGCCGGCGCGAGGAAGCGGATGTTCACCTCCTCGAGCTTCAGTCCGGCCGCGGTGATGGCCTTGAGCGTCACGTAGTGGCCGATGGAGCCGCGGTTGGTCGCGATGCTCCGGCCCTTGAGGTCGGCGGCGGTCTTGAGCGGCGAGTCGGGCCGCACCAGCACTGCGGTGCCGTAGGAATCCGAACGGTTCGCGCCGATGGCCTTGACGCGCGCGCCGGCCGCGAGCGCGAAGATCAGCGGCGCATCGCCGATGGGGCCCGAATCGACCGCCGCGGCATTCAGCGCTTCGGCCAGCGGCGCGGCCGCGGGGAATTCGGACCACTGGATGTCATAGCCCAGGCCTTCGAGCCCGCCTGCCGCCTCCAGCAGCGCGCGCAGACCGCCCTTCTGGTCGCCGGCCTTGAGCAGCGGGCGGCCTTGCGCTCTTGCCTGCAGGGAAAAGGCTGGCAAGGCCACGGCGGTGGCGGCGGCAAGGCCGTGTGCGAGGAGCTGTCGGCGCGATCGGTTGGGGTGTGGATGCATGGGTTCTCCGTGTTCAGTCGAGTCAAAGAAAGTCAGTGGATGAAGCCGCCCTTGACGAAGCGCACCGGCTGCGCGTCCATGCGCGCAATCAGTGCGCCCAGGCCGTCGGCCGGCGGCGCGGCGCCCTGCCCCGTTGCGGCGGACGCGCGTTCGCTGCGGCACAGCAGGTCGTCGTCGGACCAGCCCGCCTTGCCGGGCTCGCCGCGCGCGCGCAGCCAGCCGTCGCGGTCGGCGATGAAATGCGTGCCGGCAAGACGGTCGGTGCCGGTGATCAGCGCCAGCGCCTCCCATGCGGCTGCTGAATCGGCCACGCAATCGGCGGCTGGCGCTTCAGAACCCGAAGGCGGCCGCAGCAGCACGGTCACGAGCCGCGGGTCTTCGGCTGGCGCTGCGCCGCCCGCCACGATCCGCACGCGCTGCCCGCGCCAGCTCGCGAGCAATCGCGGCGGGTGTGAACCGCAGCGCACCGCCATGTCGGGCAGGCCGATGGGTTGCGGCCAGCTGCCGAGCGCACGCAGGCTCTGGCCCGCGCCCTGCGCCTTCATGTAGTCGAGCAGCGCCCAGGCGTCGGCCTCGTCGAGCTTTCCAGCGAATCTGGGCATGGTGGGCTCGCCGCCCTGCTGCGCGTCGCGCGTGCCGTGAAGAATGCGCCAAAGCAAATCCCCGTCGGCGCGCCGCCACAGCAATGGGCCGCTAAGGTCCGGCGGCCACACCGCCAGCGAGGCTGCGAGCGGGCCTTCGCCCTTGCCGTCCGCGCCGTGGCAGGCCACGCAGTTCTGTTGGTAGAGCACGCGGCCCTTGGCGATGGATGCAGCCGTGAAGCCGGTCGGCGATGACTGGAAGCTCGTGGGCGTCGCGGGCACCAGCACCACCTGCGGTTCGGGCCAGGGCGCTGCGATCAGCAGCATCGGCACCAGCGCAAGAAAGTAGAAGCGCGGGCGCCGCCAGAGCAGTGCGAGCATCAGCGCGAGCACCACCAAGGCCACGAACACCAGCGTCCAGGCGAGGCTGCGCGCCTGCCCCAGGTCGATCACCAGGTTCTCGCCCGACAGCCGGTGCGCCCATGGCCACGCCGGCTGGCCGTGGACATGCCGCGCGAGCCCGAGCGCATCGAGCACGCGCAGCAGCTGCAGCTGCCCGCCCTGCAGCAGGCCGATCAGCAGGTTGAGCCAATCGGCCTCGGGCGTGCTGTTCATGTCACCAGGTGGCGTCGAGCCCCAGGTGCCGCAGCGCTTCGTGCCGCAGCTCTGCCAGCCGCGCATGGCCGCGATGCCGCGGATACGGCAGGTCGACCACGATCTCCGCCGCAATGCGCGCCGGCCGGTCGCTCAGCACGATCACGCGGTTGGCGAGGAACAGCGCCTCCTCCACATCGTGCGTCACCAGCAGCGCCGAGAAGCCCGCGCGCTGCCACAGGTTGACCAGCTCGCTCTGCATCGCCATGCGCGTGAGCGAATCGAGCTTGCCGAGCGGCTCGTCGAGCACCAGCAGCTGCGGATCGTTGACCAGCGCGCGCGCCAGCGCCACGCGCTGCGCCATGCCGCCCGAGAGCTGATGCGGAAAGGCCTTGGCAAAGTCGGTGAGACCCACGAGCTTGAGCGCCTCGTCCACCCGCCCGCGCTGCGCCTTGAGCACGCCGCGCGCCTGCAGGCCCAGCGCCACGTTGTCCCACACGCTGCGCCAGGGGTAGAGCGTCGGGTCCTGGAACACGACGATGCGCGACGGGTCGGGCCGCGTGATGGGCGCATCGTCCTGCGCGATGCGGCCGGCCGTGGCGGGCTCGAGCCCGGCCACGAGGCGCAGCAACGTCGACTTGCCGCAGCCGCTCGGCCCCAGCAGCGCGACGAACTCGCCCGGCTTCACCGTGAGGTCGATGTCGTCGAGCACCTGCAGCGGCCCGGCGGGCACATCGAACCAGTGGCTCACGCCGTGGATATCGATGCGCGCGCCGGCTTGGCGTACGCCCGGTTCGGCAACGACGGTGGTGGCTACCATTTGACGGTTCCTTTCTGCCACGACAGCACGCGGTCGCGCACCTTGAACAGCAGCGTGATCAGGCCCGAGCACAGCACGGCCATCACGATCAACGCGGCGTACATGTTCGAGTACGAGGCCCAGCCCTGCGCCCACGAAAGATAGAAGCCCAGCCCAGCCTTCACGCCCATCATCTCGGCGGTGACGAGCACCGAGAACGCCGCGCCCAGCCCCATGAAGAGGCCCACGAACACCTGCGGCAGGGCCGCCGGAATGGCCACGCGAAGCACCAGGAAGCGCTCGCTCGCGCCCATGGTGCGCGCCACGTCGTAGTAGTTCCGGTTGACGCCCGCCACGCCAGACCAGGTGAGCACCGCCACAGGAAAGCCGGTCGCCAGCGCAATCAGGAACACCGCGGCCGCATAGCTCGACGGAAAGAAGAAGAACGCCAGCGGCAGCAGCGCCGAAGCCGGCACCGGCCCGACGAAGCGCAGCACCGGATGCACCCAGTAGCCCGCAATGCGCGACCAGCCGATGGTCACGCCCGTGAGAAAGCCCGCGAGCGCGCCCAGCACGAAGCCATGGGCCAGCAATCGTGTCGAATGCAGCAGGCTTTCAACGAGGCGGCGCCAGTCGTCGATGTAGGTCTCGAACAGGCTCTGCGGCGGTGCGAAGAAAGGCGTGGGCAGCAGCGCGAGCTTGGCGGTCGCGATTTCCCAGATCGCGAACAGCAGGGGCAATGCGACGAGCCACGGGCCGGCCGGCCGCAGCGTGCGCGCAATGCGGCCGGCGCGCGGGCCGAGCAATGCGACGGCCAGCAGCAGTGCGCCCACCACGATGGAGGCGATGCCGAACTCGTCGGTGTAGGCCCAGTCGCTGAAGCCCACCGCCTTGTTCGGCCAGTAGATGGTGAGCAAGCCCAGTGCGAGCCATGCGACGGCGGCTGCGAAGCCGCTGCGCCATGCGGGGAGGGTCGCCGATGTGCGGGGCAGCGCCGGCTTGGAAGCCGCTGCGCGTGCGGAGGCCGCTGCCCCCACCCTGGCCCTCCCCCGGAAGGGGAGGGAATCGAAGCCGAATGCGGGATCAGGCGTGCTCATGCGAGTGGGTCATAGGAAACGTGTTCGGCGAAGCGCACCGGGTCGGTGGTCTTCTTGAGCACGCCGACGCTGCGGAAATCGCGCGCATAGAACTCCACCTCGTCGCGCAGTTTCCTGCTGAGCGGATGGTGGTTGTGCGTGAGCGTGCCGAGCAGCGCGCGCAGGTCTTCCACCGGCACCTTGGGCGAGTACTTGGCAAAGAGCCTGGCCGATTCTTTCGGGTTCTCGGACACGTAGTCGGAGGCCTGCGCGATGGCGCGCACCAGCGCGGCCACGGTCGGCTTGTCCTTGCGCACCAGTTCGCCGCGCGCGCCGACGATGCAGCAGACCTTGTCCTTGTATTCGCCCGAGAGGTTGCTCGCAATCTCCACGAAGGCGCCCTTGTTGCGCTTCTCGATCAGGTAGACGTTCGGGTCGCCATCGGCAATCGCGTGGATCTCGCCCTTCTGCACCGCGATGTCGAGCAGGTCGGCCGGATACTGGCGCCAGGTGACGTCCTTGTCCGCATCGAGGCCGTTCTTGGCCAGCAGGATCGAGAAGAAGTTCTTGCCCGGGCTCGCGATATCCGACACGCCGATGATCTTTCCCTTGAGGCTCGCAATGCTGGTGGCGCCCGCGCTCTTCGCGCCCACCAGCCGCACGCAGCCGCCATGGGAGCTGCCGACGATCTTCACGTCGAAGCCGGCTTCCAGCGGCTTGAGCCAGCGGTGAATCATGCCCACCGCCGCATCGGCCTTGGCCGTGGCCAGCGACTCCAGCAGCTGGTCGGTGGAACCGGTGTAGTTGATCAGGTCCACCTGCAGGCCGTTGCGCTCGAAGTAGCCGCGCTCCTGCGCGACGACGACGGGCGAGAGGCAGAACGCGGCGGCGTTCCATGCGAAGCTGAGCTTGCGCGCCTGCTGCGAGAAGGCCTGCGAGGCGATCAGGCCGCCAGAGGCGACCACGGCAGCGGCGCCGCCTGCGCGCAGGACGCTGCGGCGTGAAAGAGATGTCGTCATCGAAAACTCCGTTGGTTTTTTCTTCAGTCCAGCAGCTCGGGCTCCGCCTCGACCAGGCCTTGGTAAAGGCTGTCGAAGGAATGGATGGCCCCTCCGGGCCGCCGATCTGGTTGTGCGTGTGGCGCGCCGTGGCCTCGTCGATGGGCTGCGGCTTGCCGGCGGCCTCGGCCAGGAGTTGCGTGTGGCAGGCGTTGTCGAGCGCGATGTACCACCACGCGGCGGCCTCGACCGTGGGGCCCGCGGTCAGGATGCCGTGGTTCTTGAGGATCGCGCCCTTCCTGTCGCCCAGCGCCTCTGCAATGCGCTCGCCCTCGCGGGTGTCGACCACCATGCCGGTGAAGTCGTCGAACAGCGCCACGTCGTCATGGAACACGCAAGCGTCCTGCGTGAGGGTGTCGAGCTTGCGGCCCAGCGTGGACCAGGCCTTGCCGTAGGTCGAGTGGGTGTGGGCGGCGGCAATGATCTTGGGGTTGTGCTCGTGGATCGCGGCATGGATGGCGAAGGCGGCCTTGTTGAGCGGCCTGTCGCCAATCACGGTCTCGCCCTTCGAGTTGACGAGCAGCAGATCGGAGACCTTGATGCGCGAAAAATGGATGCCCAGCGGGTTGACCCAGAAGTGATCGGTCAGCTCGGGGTCGCGCGCGGTGATGTGGCCCGCGAGCCCCTGCGCAAAACCGAAGCGGGCGAACAGGCGGAACGCGCCCGCGAGGCGCTCCTGCCGGTGCCGCCGTTCGGTCTGCACGGTGGTGCGCGGCGGGATGGGGTCGAACCAGTACTTCTGCTGCGGCTGCGGGTTGAGCTTCAGCGGCTGGGACGCATGGCGGTCGATGGAAAGAACGGCACTCACAGGAGACTCCTCGTATTCGGTATTGCTCCTTCCCCTTCCGGGGGAAGGAGAAAGTCCTCGGATCACGCCGCCTTGCGAACGGAACCGGCACGCTGCGCCACCAGCTCGCGCGTGCGCGGAATCAGCTCGCGCCCGTAGTCCGTCGCGTCTTCCAGCGGATCGAAGCCGCGAATCAGGAAGGTGGTCACGCCCAGGTCGTAGTAGTCGAGCAGCGCGTCGGCCACCTGCTCGGGCGTGCCGACCAGCGCCGTGCTGTTGGAACGGCCGCCGATCTCCTGCGCCACCGCGGTCCACAGCCGCTTGTCGATGCGCGAGCCCTTCTCGGCCGCGGCCAGCAGGCGCTTCGCGCCCTCGCTCTGTTGCGGTCCGCCGCGGTTGTAGCCCTGCACCACGCGCAGGCGTTTGGTCTCGGCCAGGATGTTCTCGGCGCGCGCCCATGCGGCTTCTTCGGTCTCCGCGAGGATCGGGCGGAACGACACCGAGAAGCGCACGCTGCGCCCGTGCTTCGCGGCTTCGGCGCGCACGCGCGTCGTCAGTTCGCGCGCCTGGTCGAGCGATTCGCCCCAGAGCGCATACACATCGGCGTACTTGCCCGCCACCGGAATCGCCGCCTCCGAGGCGCCGCCGAAGTACACAGGCACATGCGGCTTGCCGCCGCGCGTCTGCAGCGGCTTGACTTCGGAAAAAGCGTTCTGGTAGCGGTAATGCGCGCCTTCGTGGTCGAAAGGCTTCTCGCTGGTCCACACCTTGTGCAGCACATCGAGGTATTCGTCGGTGCGGGCATAGCGCTGGTCGTGGCCGAGCCAGTCGCCGTCGCGGCGCTGCTCCTCGTCGGAGCCGCCCGAGATGTAGTGCACGGCGAGCCGGCCGCCGCTGAACTGGTCGAGCGAGGCGAACTGCCGCGCCGCGAGCGTGGGCGCCACGAAGCCGGGGCGGTGCGCGAGCATGAAGTGGATGCGCTCGGTGGCCGAGGCGGCGTAGGCCACGGTGAGCGTGGCGTCGGGACCGGTCGAATGGTGCGGCACCAGCACGCGGTCGAAGTCCGCGTTCTCATGCGCCTGCGCGAAGGCGCGCACGTAGTCGCGGTCGATGGCCGGGCCCTTGGCGGCATGGATCTCCGAGACCTTCTGGCCCTGGATCATGCCGATGAATTCAACGTCGTTCTGGCTCATGGTGTCCTCTTTTTCAGATGGCGAAGATGCGATATGGATCTACTGCGGGAACACCGCGGAACCGGCTTTGCCGGGCCGCAGGTGTTGCCCCCGGCGAGGGGGTTGGCGAAGCGACACGAAGTGCGCGAAGCCTGGGGGTGGGCATGTCACAGCACGCTTTCGAAGCTGCGGTCCCACAGGGGCTTCACGTCGGCCGGGCCGTCGAGCACGCCGATCTTCAGGAAGGTGTCGGCCACGTCCTGGTGGCTGCGCACCACCGCGTCGCTGACCGGGCCGAGGCTGTAGTCGCCGCTTCGGCGATTGAAAAGCTCGACCAGATCGCCGACCGGCACGCGCGTCTCGGCCGACTGCGCGCGCGCATAGGCCAGGAAGTTGCCGTTGATCCAGGCGAACGAACGCTGCAGCCGCTGCAGCAGGTCGCTCAATGCCGCGCGGCGCAGCGCGTCGTCGAGCGCGCGCGGGTTGGCATAGATCGGGAAGTTGCCGGAGAGATAGCCGACACCGGTCTTGATGGTCCGCGCGCCGTACTGGGTGCGCGCGATCTGGCCGTTGTAGCCGTAGATGGCCCAGGCATCGAGATCGCCGCGCGCGAAGGCCGAGAGGCCGTCCGAGGGCGTGAGGCTCACGGCCTGGATGTCGCTGAACGAGAGCCCGGCCTCGGCCAGCTGCCTGGCCAGGTAGTAGTGCGAGGTGGTGGCGCGCACATAGCCCACGCGCTTGCCCTTGAAGTCGGCGATGCGGCGGATCGGCGAATCCTTGCGCGCCAGCGTGGCCTGGTTGTTGAGGTCTTCGTGCGTCACCGCTACGAGCCGCACGCTGGATTTCTGGCGCGCCGCGAACACCGGCGGAATCTCGCTGCCCGAGCCCAGGTCGAGCGCATCGCCGTTGATGGCCTCGATGTGCAGCACGCCGTTGTTGAGTTCGCGCCAGTCGATCCTGTAGGGCGTGTGGGCCTGGCCGGAAGCCGCGAGCAGCGGCCGCCAGAGCCCCTTGTAGGTGCCGACGCGCAGCGTCACTCCGGAGAGGTCGCTCGCCGCAGCAGCGGCCCGCGCCCCGCCCGCCGCGGCCAATGCGCTCCAGCCTGCAGCGGCCTGGAGCAAGCGGCGCCGATCGATGGGGAAATCAGGTTTCATGCCCCGAACCGTACCGAGGCAGGCGATGAAAGCGAACGCAGAAAAACGAGTTTGCATATTCGGGATGCGTCGTTTTCGGCATGGCGCGGCCCCGCTAACGTGCCGGGACCATGAGTGCACTCCCCTTGCGCCGCCCGCCGGCCGCGAATGAATATCCCTTGGCTGCCGCCGTCGATGCCGCGCTGCTCGCGCGGCTTTCGGCCCAGTTCGCAACCACCGCGGCCGACCATGACCGCAGCGGCGCCTTCCCGCGAGAGAACTTCGAGGCGTTGCAATCGCACGGCCTGATCGGCCTGGTGGCGCCCGCGGCATACGGCGGTGGTGGCGTCTCGCTGGCAACGGCGCGGCGCGTGATCGCGGCCGTGGCGCGCGGCGAACCCGCCACCGCGCTGATCCTCACGATGACCTACCTGCAGCACCACGCGCTCGCGCGCAGCGACACCCGCTGGCCGCCGCAGCTGCGCGAACGCGTGCTGCGCGATGCGGTGGCGCGCGGTGCGCTCATCAACGCGCTGCGCGTGGAGCCCGCGCTAGGCTCGCCCGCGCGCGGCGGCCTGCCCGCGACGATCGCCCGCCGCGAAGGCAGCGGCTGGAAGATCGACGGCCACAAGCTCTACACGACGGGCATCGAGGGCCTGTCCTGGCTCGCCGTCTGGGCCCGCACCGACGACGCGGCGCCGCGCACCGGCGTGTTCCTGGTGCCGCGCAATGCGCCCGGCGTGCGCGTGATCGCGAGCTGGGACCACCTGGGCCTGCGAGCCTCGGGCAGCCACGAGGTGGTGTTCGAGAACGTCGCGATCGAACTCGACCATGCGGTGGACCTGCGCGCACCGGCCGACTGGGCGCCCGACGCCGGCAGCCAGACCGACATCGACGCCCACGCCACGCAGCAGGCCTGGATGACGGTGCTGCTCGGCAGCCTCTACGACGCGGTGGCGCAGGCCGCGCGCGACTGGCTGGTGGGCTTTCTGAACCAGCGTGCGCCCGGCAGCCTGGGCGCGCCGCTCGCGAGCCTGCCGCGCGTGCAGGAGCACGTCGGCGAGATCGAGGCGCTGCTGCGCAGCAACCGCGTGCTGCTCGACGATGCGACCCGCGCCGTGGACGAAGGCCGCGCCCAGCCGGCCACCGACAGCGGCCTGCTCAAGTACACGGTGACGAGCAACGCGATCCGCACGGTCGAACTGGCGCTGCAGCTGAGCGGCAACCACGGCCTCGCGCGGCAGAACCCGCTGGAGCGGCATTACCGCGACGTGCTGTGCAGCCGCATCCACACGCCGCAGAACGACGCGATCCTGATCATGGCGGGCAAGCGTGCACTGCAGTCCTCGGGAGCCGCCGCATGACCGATCTGCTGGCTTCGAAGGCCTCGCGCCGCAGCTGGCTCAAGCAAGGCGCGGCACTCTCGCTCGCGGCCGCCGCGCCGCTGCGCGCATGGGCGCAGCCGCAGACCGCGCTGGTGCTCGGCGACCAGGCCGGCGGCCTGCGCGCGCTGTTCGAGGCCTCGAAGGCACTCGAGGGCGTGCCCTTTGCCTACCGCTGGGCCAACTTCCAGGGCGCGGCGCCGCTGTTCGAGGCGCAGCGCAGCGCGGCCGTCGACACGGCAGTGGCCGGCGACCTGCCGGTGCTGGCCGCGGCCGTCGGCAGGACACCGTTGAAGATCGTTGCCACGCGCGTCGGCAAGGCCGATGCCCTGGGCATCGTGGTGCAGCCCGATTCGCCCTTTCGGAAGGTGGCCGACCTGCGCGGCAAGACCGTGATCGTCTCGTCGGCGCGCGGCAGCATCTCGCAATACCAGCTCTATGGCGCGCTCGAGGAAGCCGGCGTGCCGCGCAGCGAGGTCACGGTGAAGTTCGTGCTGCCGACCGATGCGGCCGCCGCCTTCGCGTCGAGGCAGATCGACGCCTGGGCCGTCTTCGACCCCTACTACACGATTGCGCTGCAGCAGGGCGGGCGCATTTTGCGCGACGGGCGCGGCATCAACACGGCGTTGGGCTTCATCACCGCGAGCGAACCTTCGCTGGCCGACCCTGCAAAGCGCGCCGCCATTGTGCAGTTTCTCGATCGGCTGGCGCGCGCGGGCGAATGGGCGCTGGCCAATCCCGAGGCGTATGCGCAGGCCTACAGCCAGCTCACGCGGCTGCCGATCGAATCGGCGCGCATCATCACCGCGCGCGCCTCGGTCACGGGCCGGCCGGTGTCCGAAGCCGACATCGCCGCCTTGCAGACGGTGGCCGACCGCTCGGCACGCGACGGCATCCTGCCGGTGCGCGTGGATGTGCGTGCCATCACCGATGCGCAGGTCTGGAAACGGCCGGCGTGAGCGGCGCATCTCCGGTCGCGCCGCTGCGCGAATTCGTCGTCGCATTCGGCCGCCTGCTCGACGGCGGCCCGGACGAGCCGCGCATTCTTTCCGAAGGCCGCGCCCTGCTTCGCACGCTGGTGGCGCGCGACGACTGGCTGCCCGATGCCTTTGCCCAACCCGACCCGGCGCACTACCAGCAGTTCCTGCTGCATGCCGACAGCACCGAACGCTTCTCGGTCGTGAGCTTCGTCTGGGGGCCGGGCCAGGCCACGCCGGTGCACGACCACACGGTGTGGGGGCTGGTCGGCATGCTGCGCGGCGCGGAATACAGCCAGGGTCATGCCGTCGGCAGCGATGGCCGGGCACGGCCCGAGGGCAAGGCCGTGCGTCTGGACACGGGGCATGTGGAGGCCGTGTCACCCACCATCGGCGACCTGCATCGCGTGCACAACGCGCATGCCGGCCGCGTGTCGATCAGCATCCACGTGTACGGTGCCAACATCGGCGCCGTGCGGCGGCATACTTACCCGGCCGAGGGCGGGCGCAAGCCCTTCGTCTCGGGCTACTCCAATACGCTGCTTCCCAACCTGTGGGACCGCTCCGCAGAATTCAGATCGACGACATCCGCATGACGACCGCCGCCTTCCCCCTCCTGCCCTTCGCCGCCGTGCGCGCGCGCCTGTTCGCACGCGAGGAAACCGCGCTGCTCGACGTGCGCGAAGAAGATCCCTTCGCGCAGGCGCACCCGCTGTGGGCCGCGAACCTGCCGCTCTCGCGCATCGAGATCGAGGCCTGGCGGCGCATTCCACGGCGGGACACCTTCATCGTGCTGTACGGCACGCATGACGGCACCGACCTGGCGCCGCTGGCCGCGCGCATGCTGTCCGCGCTGGGCTATACGAACCTGCACCTGCTCGAAGGCGGCCTCGAAGGCTGGCGCGCGGCCGGCGGCGAGCTGTTCCGCGATGTGAATGTGCCGAGCAAGGCCTTCGGCGAACTGGTCGAGCACGAGCGGCACACGCCATCGCTTTCCGCGCCCGAGGTGAAGGCGCTGGTCGACGGCAAGGCCAACGTGGTGGTGCTCGACGCGCGCCGCTTCGACGAATACCGGACCATGAGCATTCCTTCCGCCACCAGCGTGCCCGGCGCGGAGCTGGTGCTTCGCGTGCGAGAGCTCGCACCCGATCCTTCGACGCAGGTGATCGTCAATTGCGCGGGACGCACGCGCAGCATCATCGGCACGCAATCGCTGCTGAACGCGGGCATTCCGAATCCGGTGGCGGCGCTGCGCAATGGCACCATCGGCTGGAAGCTCGCGGGGCAGGTGCTCAACCACGGCGCGGATCGACAGGCGCCGGCTTCGGTCTCCAATGCGCATCGCGCGCAGGCGCAGGCCGACGCGCGGCGCGTGGCCGACAAGGCCGGCGTGCGCCGCATCGCGCTGGATGCACTGCATGCGCTGGAAGCACCGGGGCGTACCGTGTACCGCTTCGACGTGCGCACGCCCGAGGAGTACGAGGCGGACCACCTGCCCGGCTTTACGAGCGCGCCCGGTGGGCAGCTGGTGCAGGAAACCGATCACCAGGTGCCGGTGCGCGGCGCGCGCATCGTGCTGGCCGACGACGACGGCGTGCGGGCTTCGATGAGCGCCTCGTGGCTCGCGCAAATGGGATGGGAGGCCTACGTGCTCGACACCGTGCCGGCCGCTTCGGCATTCACCGAGATGGCCACGCCGCCGCCCGCCTATCCTCCCGTCGCGGTCGTGGTGGGAGAGATCTCGCCCACGGAACTGGCGCACCTGCTGAAGCAGCAGATCGGAACGGCAGTGATCGACGTGACCACCAGCGCCAACTACGTGAAGCGCCACATCCCGGGCGCCTGGTACGCCATTCGCGCCCAGCTTGCGCAGGCCGTCGGCACGGCCATTCCGCCGGCGCGGCGCTATGTGCTGACTTGCGGCAGCAGCCTGCTCGCACGCTGCGCCGCGGCCGACCTGCGCCTGCTGCTCGAGACGCGCGGCCAGCGCGACGTGGAAGTGCTGGTGCTGGCCGGCGGCAACGCGGCATGGTTCGCGGCAGGCCTGGAAGCGGAAACCGGCGAGACGCGGCTCGCGACACCGCGCACCGACCGCTACCGCCGGCCCTATGAAGGCACCGATGCGCCGGTGGAGGCCATGCAGGCCTACCTGGACTGGGAATACGGCCTTGTGGCGCAACTCGAGCGCGACGGCACGCACCATTTCCACGTGATCTGAGGGCGCAGCAGCGCGCCCTTGGGAGGCCGGGCCTGCAACGGGCCGGTCACATTATTTCTTCAGGGTAAAGGACGTCATCCGCCGATGGCGCGGAGCGTTTTCTGGGAATACCGATCAACTCGTCCCAGGAGCATCGCCATGAGACTGCCTGTTCTCGTTCTTTCGGCCGCCGCGCTGGCGGCCATCCTGACCGGCTGCGTGGTCGCACCGGCGCAACCGGTCTACACGGCACCACCCGGCGCAGCCTATGTGGCACCGACCTACGTATCGCCGGGCGTGGGTTTCGTGTGGAACTACCATCCGCGCTACGGATATGGCTGGCACCACCCGCGCTACGGGTGGCATCGCGGATGGAGGTAGCCCTCCCGGGCGTCAGCTGGTTTCGGCGCTCTTGAAGAGGGCCGCGACCTTGCGCTTGGTCTTGATGTTGTTCGAGATGCCGCGCACAGGTGCGGCCTTGGCCGCCGCTTCCCAGGCCGGCGTGGCTTCGGGCTCGCCGGATTCGTAGGGCTTGTCGAAGAACGGATCGCGCGGCGCGGATGGCGCACGGTGCGGGCGCCCGCCGCCGCGGCGGGCTTCGGCGCCGATGCTGCTGCGCTCGCGCGGCTGGTCGAGCACGTCGCGCGCATCGCCGGCTTCGCCTTCTTCGCGCCAGTGGCGGCGGCCGTCGTTGATGCGGCCGCGCGGAAGGTCTTCCTCGAACTCGATGGGTTCGAGCTCGATCTTCTTCTTGATCAGCTTCTCGATGTCGGCCACCAGGCGCACGTCGTTGCCGCCGCTGGCAAAGCTCACGGCCAGCCCCGAGGCGCCGGCGCGGCCGGTGCGGCCGATGCGGTGCACGTAGTCTTCGGCGTTGAACGGAATGTCGAAGTTGAAGACCGCGGGCACGTCCTTGATGTCGAGGCCTCGGGCCGCGACGTCGGTGCACACCAGCAGATCGACTTCGCCGGCCTTGAACGAGGCGAGCGCCTTCAGGCGTTCGTCCTGGCTCTTGTCGCCGTGCAGCGCGGTGGTGCGAAGACCCTCGCGCTCCAGCGAGCGCGCAAGGCGCGCGCAGCCGAGCTTGCTGTTGACGAACACGAAGGCCTGCGTGATGCCGCGCTGCTTCACGATCTGCTTGAGTGCGCGGCGCTTGTCGTCGTCGGTCACACTGTAGAAGTGCTGCTCGACGGTGGAAGCCGTTTCGTTCGGCCGCGCCACCTCGATGGTGACGGGGTTCTGCAGGTAGCTGCCTGCAAGGCGCTTGATCTCGGGCGAGAAGGTGGCCGAGAACAGCAGCGTGGTGCGCTGCTTGGGCAGGTAGCTCAGGATGCGCTGCAGGTCGGGCAGGAAGCCGATGTCGAGCATGCGGTCGGCCTCGTCGAGCACCACGTATTCGACCTGGTTGAGCACCGCGTTCTTGGCTTCGATGTGATCGAGCAGCCGGCCCGGCGTGGCCACCAGCACTTCGACGCCCTTCTTGAGCTCGAGCGTCTGCGGCTTCATGTCGATGCCGCCGAACACCACCGTGCTGCGCAGGCTGGTGTACTTGGCGTACAGCTTGACCTGCTGGGCCACCTGGTCGGCCAGTTCGCGCGTGGGCAGCAGCACCAGCGCACGCACCGGATGCCGCGCGGGCGAGGTGGACGAGTTCTCGTGCTTGAGCATGCGCTGCAGCAACGGCAGTGAAAACGCCGCGGTCTTGCCGGTGCCGGTCTGCGCGGCCCCCATCACGTCCTGGCCCGAAAGCACGACCGGAATGGCCTGCTCCTGGATGGGAGTCATGGTTTCGTAGCCCATTTCGGCTACGGCGCGCGCGAGCGGTTCCGCCAGCGATAGATTGGAGAAGGAGCTTGTCATTAAGCCTTCTATTGTCGCACTGCCGCAAAAAATGGCAGTGACAGCGGCGCGACAACTTCCACGCCGCCTGTATTGCTATTTATTTCATAGCAATTGTCTCAATGTTCACGGGCGCTTGGCGCCCTGGTGCTCAAAGGCTGCGTGTATTGA
The DNA here is from genome assembly GCF_018614875.1 of Variovorax paradoxus. Taxonomy (GTDB): domain Bacteria; phylum Pseudomonadota; class Gammaproteobacteria; order Burkholderiales; family Burkholderiaceae_C; genus Variovorax; species Variovorax paradoxus_I. Next base: position 28,129 of record NZ_JAGGNW010000012.1, read on the forward strand.
AAGTGTCGCAGGACTTGACGTCGCCGCTTTGGTAGCCCGCGCCGAACCAGCGCTGGCGCTGTGCGCTCGAGCCGTGGGTGAAGCTGTCGGGCACCACGGCGCGGCCCGCGGAACGCTGCAAGGCGTCGTCGCCGATCTTCTGCGCGGCGTTCATGGCGGCCTCGATGTCGCCCGGGTCGAGCCACTTCTTGGACTCCTGCGAATGGTGTGCCCAGATGCCGGCAAAGCAGTCGGCCTGCAGCTCGACGCGAACGCTCAGCGCGTTGTTCTGCGACTGGCTCAGGCGCCCGCGCATGCCGTCGACCTTGGCGGTCACGCCGAGCTCGTCCTGCACATGATGGCCCACCTCGTGCGCAATGACGTAGGCCTGCGCGAATTCGCCGGGCGCGCCGAGCTGGTTCTTCAGCGTGTCGTAGAAGCCGAGGTCGATGTAGACCTTCTTGTCGCCGGGGCAGTAGAACGGCCCCATGGCCGCCTGGCCCGTGCCGCACGCCGTGGGCGTGGCACCGCGGAACAGCACGAGCCGCGGCGGCTGGTAGCTGCCGCCGTTCTGGCGGAAGATGTCCGTCCAGACCACCTCGGTGTTCTTGAGCACGGTCGATACGAAGGCCGCTTCGCGGTCGCCCGAGGGCGGCTTGGGCGCGGGGCCTTGCTGCTGCTGCACCTGGACCTGCTCGCCACCGCCGCCGCTCAGCAGGCTGAGCACGGTCAGCGGATTGATGCCGAAGATCCAGCCCGCGATCAGCGCGACTGCGATGGTGCCGATGCCGATGCTTCGGCCGCCGAGGAAACCGCCGCCACCCCCACCGCCACCCTCTTCACCGCGGCGGTCTTCGACGTTGTCGGATTGTTCGTTGCCTTCCCATTTCATCGCGATCTCCTTGCCGGCCTGCAGAAGTTTGCCGGATCCTCGCAGGATGGTACTTGGCCCGGCCGCCTGTTGCGTAACCGGCGGTCAGCACGCGCGAATCAGGTCTTGGGGAGCGTGACGCCGCGCTGACCCTGGTACTTGCCGCCGCGGTCCTTGTAGCTGGTTTCGCAGACTTCGTCGCTCTCGAAGAACAGCACCTGCGCGCAGCCTTCGCCCGCATAGATCTTGGCAGGCAGCGGCGTGGTGTTGCTGAATTCGAGCGTCACGTAGCCTTCCCATTCGGGCTCGAACGGGGTCACGTTGACGATGATGCCGCAGCGCGCATAGGTGCTCTTGCCCAGGCAGATGGTGAGCACGTTGCGCGGGATGCGGAAGTACTCGACCGTGCGCGCCAGCGCGAAGCTGTTGGGCGGAATGATGCAGTAGTCGCCGTGCATGTCGACGAAGCTCTTCTCGTCGAAGTTCTTCGGGTCGACCACGGTGCTGTGGATGTTGGTGAAAACCTTGAATTCAGGCGCGCACCGGATGTCGTAGCCGTAGCTCGAGGTGCCGTAGCTGATGATCTTGTGGCCTGCGGCCTCGCGCACCTGGCCGGGCTCGAAGGGCTCGATCATGCCGGTCTGCTCGGCCATGCGCCGGATCCATTTGTCGCTCTTGATGCTCATATGCGGTCGCTGCTTCTGCGGGGAGGAATGGCGCGAATTGTGGCATGCGCCACCGTCCTGCCCGCGCAATCCCCCGGGGCTACCCCACCTGCGAAATCACCGTGCGCTCGACCAGCCGGTCGTCGCCCAGCACGATCATTGCGAACAGCAGTTCCTCGAGGCTGTTCGCGCGGGCGGCCTTGCGTGCGAGCAAGGGCGTGGCCTGGGGATCGAGCACCACGAAGTCGGCCTCGCAGCCGGGCTGCAGGTTGCCGACCACGCCGTCGAGCCCCAGCGCGCGCGCCGCGCCGCCGGTGTGGCGCCACCAGAGTTCCGAAGGCGCGATGCTCAGGCCGGGCTTGGTCTGGCCCTCGCGGCCCACGTAGTAGGCCGCCATCATCGTGTGGAAGGGGCTGAAGCTGGTGCCGCCGCCCACGTCGCTGGCCAGCCCGTACGGGTAGCCCACGCGGTCGGCCGCGCCGAAATCGAAGAAGCCGCTGCCCAGGAACAGGTTGCTGGTCGGGCTCACGGCCGCGGCCGTCTTGGTGTCGCGCAGCAGGGCGCGGTCGGTGTCGTCGAGGTAGATGCAATGCGCGTACACGGCGCGTTCGCGCATCAGCCCGAAGCCGGCGTACACGTCGAGATACGAGCGCGCCGCTGGATACAGCTCGCGCACCCACGCCACCTCGTCGCGGTTCTCGGCCACGTGCGACTGGATCCAGGTGTCGGCGTACTTCGCGGCCAGTTCGCCCGCGCCGCGCATCTGGGCGTCGGTGCTTGCGGGCGCGAAGCGCGGCGTGATGGCGTAGCCCAGCCGACCGGTGTTGTGCCACTTGCGGATCAGCGCCTCGGTGTCGATCAGGCTCTGCTCGGTCTGGTCGCGCACGCCGTCGGGCGAGTTGCGGTCCTGCAGCACCTTGCCGCTGATCATGCGGAGGCCACGGCGCTGCGCGCCCTCGAAGAAGGCATCGACCGACGCCACGTGCGAGGTCGCGAAGGCCAGCGCAGTGGTGACGCCGTTGCGCAGCAGCTCGTCGAAGAACACGCCGGCCACTTCGTTCGAATGGTCGGGGTTCGAGAACTTGCTCTCGGCCGGGAAGGTGTAGTTCTCGAGCCAGGGCAGCAGCCCCGGCGAGGGCGAACCGATGATGTCGGTCTGCGGAAAGTGGATGTGCATGTCCACAAAGCCCGGCGCGAGGATGCGCCCCGGCAGGTGGGTCAGCTCGGCGTCGGCATGGCGCGGCGCGACCGCGGCATGGCTGCCAGCGTCGAGCACGCGCTGGCGGCCGGCGCTGTCGGGCGCGACGACCAGCAGGCCGTCTTCATCGAAAACGGGCTGGCCGGCGGCGTCGAATCGCAGGAGGGAGGCGCGGTAGGCTTTTTTCATCGTGGTTGCCGAGGGTAATCCAGCCCCGGGCCGCGGCAATTTCCATGCGTGTATGAGTGCTATATGCCGAATGAACTCTCCACCGGGCGATCAATCCTGCGGCAGGATATGCGACTGGATGTCGAAGGGCACACCGACCGGCACGGCCCCATCGCTGTCCTTGCGCCTGGTCAGCAGCGGGTATTTCGATTCGATGAAATAGACGCGGTCGCCCAGCACCGCTCCGGAAGACGGGTCGTTGAGCCCCGTTACCACCGTCTGCAGACCGAGCTTCGCGCCATCAATGCGCGCCACCGTGACCTGCCCGCCGTAGGGCCCGTCGCCGAAGGCATTGCTCTCGAACAGCACGAGCCGGCCGGGCTTCCAGGCGCGGATCGCGTCGACGTTCTTCATCACTCGCGGCGCCTCGATGCGCGTGACCTCGCCGGCCTGGCCGTCGGCGTTCAAACCGATGCGCAGCAGATACGACGCGGCGGCCACGAGGCTCACATAGACGTCGCGGCCGCCACCGATCGCAATGCCGTTCAAGCCCTTGTACGGCCCGTCGCCGGCCAGTGACGGGCTTTCCTTCCAGACCGTGAGCGCCGCGGCATCGGGCGCGAGCCGAAGCACGCGCGGGTGGAAGGAGTCGGTCACGTAGATGTTGCCGTGTGCGTCCTGCGCGAGGTCGTTGCAGTAGCCCGCGTCGGGCATCGCGTAGCTTGCACGCGGCGTGCCTGTTGCCAGGTCGTAGCGCTTGAGTGCGCTCGGCGTCTGCGGCACCGTGGTGAAGCCGCTGTTGCCCGAGCAGACCCAGAGGGCCTGGCGTTTCGCATCGACCAGCACGCCCTGCCCGTTCGCCAGACCGTTGGCGCCGGGCTTCACCAGCACCTCGGCCTTCGGCGCGACGCCCGGCTTCAACCTGGCGACCGCGCCCTGCCGCCAGCTGCCGACGTAGAACGCGCCGTCCGGCCCGATGGCGACGCTTTCCGGATACCAGTCGTCGGGCAGCGCCTGTACGGCGGGCGGTGCGGCGGTGGCCGCCGTCGTGGCGAGCGCGAGCAGCGCGCCGGCCAGTCGTGTGCGCCTGCTCATTGCCACACGCGAAATACGCGTCCCGTCAGCGGTCCCTCAACGCTGCGCACATAGGCCAATGCCACGCGCGCGGCCGGTACGGTTTCGACGCCCGGGAAGAGCGCGCCGTACGCCGCCGACGATTCGGTCAGCAGCGTGGGACTTACCGCATTGATGCGCAGGCCGCGCGTCAGCTCGATCGCTGCGCCTTTCACGAAACCTTCGACCGCCGCATTCACTGCCGCCGCATTGCCTCCCCCGCGAACCGGATCGTCGGCCGCCACGCCCGTGGTCAGCGTGATCGAGCCGCCATCTGCCAGAACGTGCTGGCCCAGCAGCGCAAGGCGCACCTGGCCGAGCAGCTTGTCCTGCAGGCCGATGTTGAAGTCGGCCGGCCGCATCTCGGCAAGCGGTCCGAAGAACAGCCCGCCAGCCGCCGAGACGATCGCATCGACGCGTCCCACCGCCGCATACAGCGCCTCGACGCTTGCATCGCTCGTGATGTCGACCTGCCGGTCGCCGCGCGTGCGCCCCGCCCGCACCACCTCGTGTCCGCGTTCGGCCAGAACCTCGGCCACCGCACTGCCTATGGCACCCGTAGCACCCACAACAAGAATCTTCATGACAGCCTCTCCGAATGAATCAGGAAGCGCCCATTGTTTTGCGAATGAATAGTTTGATAAATTGCCATCCGGTTCGGCAATTCGAAACCATGGGTTCTCAATCAATATGGACAAGCTTCGCGCCATGGAAGTCTTCGTCGCCACGGTGGACGCGGGCAGCTTCGCCGCGGCGGCCGAGGCGCTCGATCTCTCGGCCGTGATGGTCGGCAAGCACATCCGCGCGCTCGAAGATCAGCTCGGCGCCCGCCTGCTGGAGCGCACCACGCGGCGCCATGCGCTCACGGAAATCGGCGCGGCCTACCTGGAGCGCTGCCGCGACGTGCTCGCGAGCGTGCACACGGCCGATGGCGTGGCCGAGTCGCTGCGCGCCATGCCGCAGGGCGTGCTGCGCGTGACGGCGCCGGTGGCCTATGGCGCGCACCGGCTCACACCGGTGATCGGCGACTACATCGCGGCCTATCCGCAAGTGAAGGTGGACCTGGTGCTCAACGACCGCGTGGTCGACCTGGCCGAAGAAGGCTTCGACTGCGGCATCCGCTCGGGCGCGGCGGTCGATGAACGCCTCATCGCGCGGCCGCTCGCATTGGCGCGCATGTTCGCGGTCGCAAGCCCCGCATGGGTCGCGCGCCACGGCCAACCGAAGCATCCGTCGGACCTCGAGGCCTTTGCGCTGCTGGGCTTCGCCGCCTGGGGCCCGAACCATTCATGGCGCTTCACGCGCGGCGGCCAGACGGTGCACGTGCCCGTGCGCGGCCCGCTCACCACCAACAACGGGCAGGCGCTGCTCGCTGCCGCGATGGCCGGCGTGGGGGTGATCGTGCAGGCCGATGCGCTGCTCGGCCCCGCCCTGGCCTCGGGCCAGGTGGTTCACCTGCTGCCCGGGTGGGAGCTGCCGACCCGCCAGGTGCACATCATGCGGCTGCCGGAAGCACGGCCGAGTGCCAAGTTGCGGACCTTCGTGGATTTCGTGGTCGAACGGCTGGGTTAGCGCCCCACCCGCCCCTGCACGCCTTCCACCAGCCAGTTCATCTTCAGTATCTGCTCGTCGTTCAGCTGCGCTCCCTTGGCGATGACAGTGCGGCCTTCGTTGTCGCGCACGTCGCCGGCCACCGCGCGGAACGGCTGCAGCTTGCCGACAGCGATGTCCTTCTGCCGCGCCAGCACCTCGTCCTGCACCGCCTTGGGCACCCTGCTGCCGAAGTCGCCGACGCGGATCATTCCTTCCTTCACGCCGCCCCAGACATTGCCGCTTTTCCAGCTGCCGTCGAGCACCGCCTGCGCGCGCTCGGCGTAGTAGCCGCCCCACTGGTGCGTGACGGCGACGATCTGCGCGTCGGGCGCGATCTTGCGCATGTCGGAGTGGTAGGCGACGGCCATCTTGCCACGCTCCTGCGCCGCGGCCATCACGGCGGTGGAGCCGGTGTGGAAGGCGACGACATCGGCGTCCTGGTTGAACAGCGCCATCGCGGCATCGCGCTCCTTCGGCGGATCGAACCACTCGTTGAGCCACACCACGACCACCTTCGCATTCGGGTTCACCGAACGCATGCCGAGCGTGAAGGCGTTGATGCCCTGCAGCACCTCGGGAATCGGGAAGCCCGCAACGTACCCGGCGATATTCGTCCTGGTCATGCGGCCGGCCGCGATGCCCGCGAGGTAGCGGCCCTCGTAGTAGCGCGCATTGGCAGTTGCAACGTTGGGCGCGGCCTTGTAGCCGGTGATCGATTCGAACTTCACGCCGGGGAAGTCCTTTGCCACTTTCAGCGTGGGCTCCATGTAGCCGAAGCTGGGCGTGAAGATCAGCCGGTTGCCCTGCTGCGCAAGGTCGCGGATCACACGCTCGGCGTCGGCGCCCTCGGGCACGTTCTCGACGTACGTGGTCTTGACCCTGGCGCCGAGTGCCGCATCGACGGCCTTGCGGCCCTCTTCGTGCTGGCGTACCCAGCCGGCATCGGTCACCGGCGTCACGTAGACGAAGCCGATCTTCAGCGGCTCTTTCGGCGCCTGCGGTTGCGAAAAAACGGGAGATAAAAAGCAAGCGGCGACACACGCCAGAACGGCGCGGCCCGCGAGGTTTTTGTACATGGTGGTCCTCTACATGGCCCCGGAAAAGCAAAAAACCCGCAGCCGGCCGGGACGCCCGGCTGCGGGGTGCGGATTCTAGTGTGCCGGGTCCGCCTGCACATGCTGGCGCACAGCCTCGAGCAGCAACGTGGCGAGCCGGCCCACCGGCGCCTCGGCCGCGGCTTGCGCGCGATAGAGCATGAGCGACATCTGCGGCAGCGCCGGCAGGCCGACGGCCGTGCGGTCGATGGCGCGCACATGCGCGGGCAGGCCGAAGGGCGTGCGCACCGACAGGCCCAGGCCGGCCGATGTGGCGGCCCATAGCGCGGCAAGGCTGGCGCTGGTGAACGCATGGCGCCATGGCGTGCCGGCGCGGTCGAGCGCGGCGGTGACGATTTCGCGCAGCGGGCACGGCGCATCGAGCAGCACCAGCGGCAGCGGCTCCTTGCTCTTGCGCGCGCCGGGCCGGCGCTCACGTTCCTTCCACCACGCCGCGTCGAGCGCATCGGGCGCCCGGGGGCCGATCCATTGCAGAGGCAGGCGCGCCACACGCTCGCCGTGCGGTGTCATCTGCTCGCCGGTGTCCCACGCCAGCGCCAAGTCGAGCTGCCGCAGTTCGAGCCGTTCGCGCAGTTCCGCGCTGCGCGCCACGCAGGCCTCGATGCGCACCCTGGGATGGGCGCGTGCAAAGCGGCCGAGCACGGCGGGCAGCAGCGTTTCGCCGAAGTCTTCCTGCAGGCCGAGCCGCACCCAGCCCTCGAGGTCCGCGCCGCGCAGGGCGGCGCCCGCTTCTTCGTTGAGTTCGAGCATGCGGTGGGCATAGGCGAGCAGCGTCTCGCCCGCATCGGTGAGCTCCAGGCCGCGGCCGGCCTTGCGGAACAGCGCGGTGCCGGCCTGCCCCTCGAGCTTCTTGAGCTGCGCGCTGACCGCCGAGGTCGAACGGCCCAGCCGGTCGGCCGCGCGTGCATAACTGCCGAGCGCGATGCCGGTGGAAAAACTGCGCAGCACGTCGAGATCGAACATCACCTGGGACATGGATTCACCCTTCATTGATCGTCCTGTTTTTTGGAACGATTCACTCATTATTTTCTGATTTTCAAAACCTTTGCAACGGCGGACACTGCGCCGCAACATGACGCATTCGACCTCCTCCTCCCTTTCATGCTCGCCGCGCCACCGCTGGAAGGTGCTGGCCGCGGGCGTGGCCGCCAACGCGGCGTTCTCCGTGGCCATCAATGGCATCCCGATGACAGCCGTTCTGATGCGCACCAGCTATCGCTTCGACAACGCCACGCTCGGGCTCGTGCTCGGCCTCATGGGCCTGGGCATCGCCGTCAGCGAGCTGCCGTGGGGCCTGCTGACCGACCGATGGGGCGACCGGCCGGTGCTGCTGATCGGCCTGGGCAGCATGGCTGTCGCGCTCGTGGCAGTGGCGCTGTGGGCGACGCCGAGCGCCGGGCATGTTCCCGGCCTGGGGTGGCTCGGCGGCGGGCTGCTGCTGGTCGGCTTGTTTGGCGGCAGCGTCAACGGCGCCAGCGGCCGCGCTGTGATGACGTGGTTCGACGCCAGCGAACGCGGGCTCGCAATGAGCATCCGGCAGACGGCCGTGCCGCTGGGCGGCGGCATCGGCGCGCTGGTGCAGCCCTTCGTGGCACTGCACTTCGGCTTTGCCGCGCTGTACGGCGTTCTCGCGCTGCTGTGCGCGCTGGGCGCCGCGATGAGCTGGGCGTGGGTGCACGAGCCGCCCATCGCGCCGCGCGGCAACAAGGCGGCAGAGGCGGCCGCGCCCAGCACCGGCCCGCTGCGCGACGCCCGCGTATGGCGCATTGCGGCCGGCATCGGCATCCTTTGCGCGCCGCAGTTCGCGGTGCTGTCCTTCGGCACCGTGTTCCTGCACGACTTCGGCCATGCGGGCCTTGCGGCCATCACGGCCACGATGGTCTTCGTGCAGGCCGGCGCGATGGTGATGCGCGTGTGGAGCGGCCGCTGGACCGACCGCCGCCGCAACCGCCCGGCCTACCTGCGCGCCTGCAGCGCGCTCAGCGTGCTGCTGTTCGCAGGGCTCGCGGCGCTGGTGATGGCGGCGGGCACGCACGTGGCCGACTCATCGGCGCTGCGCATTGCACTGGTGGCGCTGCTGGCGGCCAGCGGGGTCTGCGTGTCGGCCTGGCACGGCGTGGCCTACACCGAACTGGCCACGCTGGCCGGCGCGGCGCGCGCGGGCACGGCGCTCGGCATGGCGAACACCAGCGTGTTCCTGGCGTGCTTTCTCACGCCCTTCTCCATCCCTCACCTGCTGGTGCTGCAGGGCTGGCCGCTGGTGTGGCTTGCGGCGGCGGCCTGTGCGCTGGTGGCGATGCCGCTGCTGGTGCCGCGGCCCACCGTGCCGGATCAGAAGGTTGCAAAGACGGCGTTGAGCCGGTCCACGTAGGCGCGCTTGGCGGCCGCGTCGATGAAGCTGCCTTCGAAGCTGTTGGCCGCGAGCTGCCAGGCCTGCTGCACACCGAGGCCGGTGGCCGCGAAGGTCTGCGTGAAGTTCTGGTTCATGTAGCCGCCAAAGTAGGCTGGGTCGTCCGAGTTGACGGTGGCGACCAGCCCGGCATCGAGCAGCGCGCCGAGGTTGTGCTGCGCCAGATCGGGGAACACGCAGAGCTTGAGGTTGGACAACGGGCACACGGTGAGCGGAATGCGGTCTTGCGCGAGCCGCTTCATCAGGGCCGGGTCTTTCGCGCTCTGCACGCCGTGGTCGACGCGCTCGACCTTGAGCACGTCGAGCGCGCTCCACACATAGGCCGGCGGGCCCTCCTCGCCCGCATGCGCGACGAGGTGAAAGCCCAGCTGGCGGCAGCGCGCGAACACGCGCGCGAACTTCTCGGGTGGATGGCCGAGCTCGCTCGAATCCAGGCCCACGCCGATGAACTTATCCCGGAACGGCAGCGCCTCCTCCAGCGTCTCGAAAGCCTCTTCTTCACTCAGGTGACGCAGGAAGCACAGGATGAGCGCCGCGCTCACGCCGAGCTTCGGCTCTGCATCGACGCAGGCGCGGTGCAGGCCGTTGACGACCGTTTCCATCGACACGCCGCGCGCTGTGTGCGTCTGCGGGTCGAAGAACATCTCGGCGCGCACCACGTTGTCGGCCGCGGCGCGCTCCAGGTAGGCCCAGGCCATGTCGTAGAAATCCTGCTCCTTCAGCAGCACGCTGGCGCCGGCGTAGTAGATGTCCAGAAAGCTCTGCAGGTTGGTGAAGGCGTAGGCGCGGCGCAGCGCCTCGACGCTGGCGTAGGGAATGGCCACGCCGTTGCGCTGCGCGAGCGCGAAGATGAGTTCGGGTTCGAGCGAGCCTTCGATGTGCATGTGCAGCTCGGCCTTGGGCATGGCGCGCAGCAGCTCGGGCAGGCGGTCGGCGGAGATCCTGCCGAAGCTGGGGTCGAAGACGGGTCGGTAGTCGGTCATGGTGGGGAAATCGGCGTTGTGATTCCCGCACAGCATAAGCGCAGCCGCCGCCATCCTGAAAGCTGTCACCAGCCCGCTTCGCCGCCCGACAGCGCACGCCGGGCGAGCAGAAAGGTGGCGGCGTTCCAGCTCTGGCCCGCCATGCCCATTGGCGCCAGCGTGCGGCCATGGAACCATTCTGTGAAGCGCCAGCCGCCCAGCTGGTTCGCATGCGCGAGGCGAGCGAGCTCGGGCCAGGCCATTTCATGCAGGCCCAGACGGGCGAGCGCCATGACCCAGAAGCCGCCCACAAAAGGCCAAATGCCGCCGTTGTGGTACTGGTGCACGACGTTCTGCTGATGGCGTGCCATGTACGGCCGCCACAGCGCATGCTCGCGCGTCAGCGGATGCAGCACCACGCGCACCGGATGAGGCTCGCAGGCGCGCGCCGCGACGATGGTCCTGACGATTCGGTTCGCCATCGCCGGATCGGCCAGCCCGCTCTGTATGGCCAGCACATTGCCGAACACGTCGCCCTCGTCGCCGACGAAGGACAGATTGACGAAGCTGAGGTAGAGGCCCGGGTCGTCCCGCCCGCGGCGCGCATAGTGGCGCAGCAGCCGGGCGCGGTGGTATTCGGGCAAATCCTGCTGGAACGGATTGAACAGGTGGTTGAAGTGGTGCTGCGTCGCCTCGGCGTGGTCCAGCGCGAAGCGGCGCTTCACTTCATACCAGAGCGCATTGCTGTACAGCACGTAGCCCGAGCGCGGCATGATGTCGGCCCAGTCGCTGGCCTCGTTCTGCTGCAGCAGGCGGAAGTGCTGGTGCTCCTGCGCCAGCAGCCAGCCGATGGCGCGTTCCACCTCGCCGCTCCAGTGCGAGGGGCCGACGCGGCCGTGGCGGCGCACATGGCCCACCGCGATCAGCCACCAGAGCGTGGCGTCGATGCAGCCCAGGTACCAGAAGTCGGCATCCTGGCCGTCGGGGTCGACGTACTTGGGAATCTGCCCGTTGGCGGCCTGCTGCGCGGCCAGCGCGTCGAGGCTGGCTACCGCGCCCTGCTCCAGCGCGGCCACGCCGCTGCCGCACATGGCCATCACGCAGATGGCCGCGTCGCGCCCGAAGATGCGCGTGTAGCGCCGCGCAACGGCCGCCTCGGTGCGGCTCGCGGCCAGGATGCCGTGCGGCGTCAGGTTGCGTTCCAGGAGTTGAAGCGAAGCTTGGGAACAGTCGTCGATGAGTGCGAGGGAAGAAGCGTCAAGTTTCGTCATGGGTTCGATCGGCTCGAGGCGTCAAGCTGCACGGCGGAGCGCGCCGCCGCTGCCACATGCGGTGGCGAAGCGTGCCAATGGGGCCGAGCTGCGGATTGTGGCGCCGCGCGGCGCGCGGGTGGGTCCGGGCGGGTGAATCGCGTCGATGAAACCTTGCCGGGGTTCTCGGCGTCGCGCTGCGCTATGCGTTCTTCGGCGGCGCGATCATCACGTTCTTGAAGTAGCCCGCATCGAGCGGGACATTGGGCGAGGTCACGATCTTGAGGCTCCCCGCCGGGAGCGGCGACGGTGCCGGCGCAAGATGGGGAATGAACCTTTCCGGAGTCAGTCCGGCGAGCCCCGGTCGGGCGAGATGCCAGCGCCGACTGTGCTGCCCCTGCTTCGCGGAGACATGAGCGAGGTGCTTCTTGACGGTGTTGACGCTGATGCCGAGTCGCTCGGCGATTTGCTTGTTGCTCATGTCCCGGTGCATCAGCGAGAGCACCTCGTCCTCTCGTGCGGTCAGCCTGATCGCAGGCGGCGTCGCACCGGACGACGGCCATCCGCCGGCCGCCCGCGATCGCAGCACCGACAAATAGAGCGCCTGCAGCACCGGACCCGGGAAGCACAAGGCGCCTGCCAGCACGACATCCAGCAATTGTGCGAACTGCTCTGCGCTCGCTGCCCATTCGATGCAGCCGCGCGCCTGGCTTCGGATCGCGGCATCCAGACCCTGTGTCGAGGGCTCCTCCCAGCCAAGGAGCCAGTCGGTGGCCGGAAAGCGGCGGCGCAGATCGTCCAATTTGCCGATTCTCTCCGGCGGTGAAATCAACGCGATGTCCAACAGCAGCAAACGAGGCGCCTGCCGCAGGCAGCGGGCTTCCAGGTCGGAGATGCTGTTCATCTCCGCGTATTCGACCTGGTACATCCGCCCGGCCCGGTGCCTCGAGGGCAACAGGCCCAGCCCGAACAGCGGCGATGCGCGGCGTGGACAGGTTGCGATGAGAACCGAAACCCGGACTTCGAACGCAGGCCACGGGCCAGGAGATTGGATCTCCGGGCAAGCCGGCTGAAAACAGCTCGATGTCCGCAGCGCGGATAGCGCGAATGACGACAGCGGGCGAAAGTCTCGCGTGAACGGCTTCGGATCTACGTTCCACGCAGGTTCCAGCCCAACAGACGGCAGTGGGACTTCTTCCATGGTTTCCTCCGCGGCGCTCGTTTGGAGGTATGCGGAATGTAATGATAAAGAGTACACAGCCATGCAGATCGATCTGCGGTCCCCGCAAGGTATCGAAAGGTCACGGCAGCAAGGCGCGGCGTCGGAAACGACAAGCCAGCTGGCACGACCGGCACGGCGCGTCATCCTTTGGGTGACAACTTTCGAACTATGGACATGGCGCAGGCCGACGGTTCAGCATCCATTTCCCTCTGCTGATATGTGAACCTGGTCGATTGCCGGCGAATGCGCCCCAACCGGGGTTGCACTATTCCTATCGGCGTATTTTTCCAAACAAGGAGTATTTATGCCTGCACTGAACTTGACGGCCGGCTCGACCGTTACTCTGGACGAGTCCGCCAATCTGCAGAACCTTGCCGCCACTCCCGCCATTGCCGGAGACAGCAACGACAACGACATCGCCGCAAGTTCACTGCCGGTCGCCTTCAGCACCCGCCTGACAGCCCAAAGTGTCGGGACTGCCATCAACGCCGCATTGAGCGGCTACAACGGGACCAATACCGGCACCAACGCATTCACGTTCAGCATATCCGGCACGGTCACCGATATCTCCTTCACGGACGTGAACGGCGCTGCGCTCAATGGCTTCGACAGCGGCCTCAATACCGCCGGCGGCGAAGACATATTCCTCTACACCGACACGACCAACAACAACGTCGTTTACGGGAAGACGGCCCTCAATGCCGTCGTGTTCGCCGCCTACCTGGAGGAAACGGGAACCCCGGTGACGGGTGCCAAGATCTGGATGGTCCAGTATGAAGCGATATCGAACCCCAACCCGGCCGACGCCGACGATGCAGTCAACCTGCTGAACAAGGTCTTCGTCAGCGTCAGCCAGGATATGGACTTCAACCTCGCAGGCGCGCCGTCTGGCCAGAACCTGTTCCTGATGTTCACGAAGGAGAATCCGACCATCGTCAACGGGCGGATTACCGACGTGACGATCATCGCGACGGGAAAGGACCCGGCAAATCAGTCCGGCGCCAATTCCAACAGCACCGCCGATGACATCAACATCACGACCGGCGACACGATCAACACCAGCCAGGCCGGCGGGCCGACCACGTTCGGCACCAACAGCCAGATGATCACCGAGCAGGAGGGCATCCGCTACACATTCGTGACCGGCGCCAGGGCGGACGTCACCATTCCGAACCTGGACCAGAACGAGGCCGATCTGGAGTCGAACATCGACTTCACCGGCCTGTTCGGAGCGAGGACGGCCGATTTCGACGTTGTGCAGTTGCAAAGCGGAAAGACTGCGCAGGTCAGGGTCACCGCCTACAGCACGGCGGTCGAGTCCGGCAACAGCTTCATCGATGGCTATGCGGGCGACCAGCCGATTTCGATCACGAGCGTGCGCGTGCTCGACTCCGCCGGGGCGGCTCTCGAAACCTTCTCGAGCGGCACCGAAGGCGCACTGAGTACGGCCATCGCCATCAGCATCACCGGCGGCGTCGCGATGATCACCGGCGTCAAGGCCGGCTACTCGATCGAATACACGACGTCAGCGGACCACAACCGCGTACTCATCGAAAACGGGGCGGCCACCAATGCCTCGGGCAACACCCACGCGGATTTCGACATCGGCGGTTTCAGACTGCTGCAGGTTTCCAGCGCAACGGCTGAAGTCGGCTCCATGATGGTGTTCGAGGATGACGGCCCGTCCATCGTGCTGGCGACGCCCACCGACACCACGCTGCTCGACACGCAGGACGCCGACACCATCGGAGCAGCCACCGACTCCGCCACCCAGAACTTCGGAACTGCCTTCGGTACGACTTCGAGCAGCTACGGCGCCGACGGGGCGGGCACGACCGTTTCGACCTTCTCGCTCGGCGTGAAAACGCAAGGTGGAGACTCCGGGCTCAAGAGCGATGGCGCGACCATTTACCTGTACCTGATCAACAGCAAGGTCATCGGTTCGACTTCCGCCACCCAAGCCGGCGTCTCGGCGGCCAACACCATCTTCGACCTGGCCGTGAACGCAACCGGTTCGGTGACGCTGCAGCAGTTCGCCGAAATCGACCACGCGTTGCCGGGTGTTTCGTCGAACTACGCGGCCCAGCAGGCCACGCTGGCCGACGATCTGGTCACCCTGACCGATTCCGTGACGATCACCGATCACGATTTCGACACCGCCACCGATTCCAAGGTGCTCAACATCGGCGCGAACATCAAGTTCGACGACGCCGGCCCGTCCATCGTGCTGGCAACGCCCACCGACACCGCGCTGCTCAATACCCAGGACGCCCAGACCATCGCAGCAGCCACCGACTCCGCCGTCCAGAGCTTCGCGAGCGCCTTCGGCGTGACTTCGAGCAGCTATGGCCCCGACGGAGCGGGCACCACCACATCGACCTTTGCGCTGGCCACGCAGGGCGGAGATTCCGGGCTCAAGAGCGATGGCGCGACCATCTACCTGTACCTGATCAACAGCAAGGTCATCGGATCGACTTCCGCCACCGCAGGCGGCGTTACAACGGCCAACACCATCTTCGACGTCACGGTGAGCGCAACCGGTTCGGTGACGCTGCAGCAGCTTGCCGAAATCGACCACGCGCTGCCGGGTGATTCGTCCAACTACGCGGCCCAGGAGGCCACGCTGGTCGACACGCTGGTCACCCTGACCAGCACCGTGACGGTCACCGATGGAGATGGCGATACCGCGACCGATTCCAAGGTGCTCAACATCGGCGCCAACATCAAGTTCGACGACGACGGCCCTACGGTGACCTTCATCTCCGACCTCACCGGAACGAACGACGCCCAGCCTATTGCGGGGACCTACAACTTCTCCGTGGGCGCCGACGACGTGGACAACGCATCCACCGACGGCATCGTGCTGAACAGCCTGACCGGAACGACCGGCGGCGGGCGGGCGATCACCGATGCAACCGTCTCGCACTTTGCCGAAGATGCCACGACGGTCACCTACAACTTCAGCTTCAACTACTACGCGGGTCCAACGTCGACGACAACGCAGGCGGCAACGGGCACGGTGGTCTTCAACAAGACGGACGGTACCTTCGCCTTTGACATGAATCAGGTCATCGGAGGACAAACGACGTTCTCTACGGGTGCGCCGCTGGCATCCTTCAACTACGACACCGAAGGGAACAACTCGCCGGAGATCGTGGTCCAGAAGTACAGCAACGACTTTTACGGCGTGCTGTCCGCCAGGGCCGCCACGCCTCCGAGTGACACCGGCGATCTGGTGGCGGGCGGCAATCACGCGTTCTTGGCGAGCGAAACCTTCAACAGCGAGAGTACGGGCTTTGTCAACGTCGCAACCAATACCCTGGGGGTGAATTCCGACACCGTCCAGGCCGGCGAGTTGCTGAACTTCGACTTCTACAGGTCGAATCCAGTAAGCAACCCCAACCTGACGAGTCCGCCGCAGCGGCCTAACGCGGCCGTCGTCGGGACGGACACGGCCTACGCCGACGCGATCAACATCACGATCGATCAGATCACGGACGGCGAAGACGTGGCTGTTCTGCTGAAGTTGTACAACGTGTCGACCAACACCTCCGCGACCAGGCTTCTGATCGCCAACTCCGCGACGGACTATCAATCGGCCGGAGGAGGCATGAAGGTCGTCAGCATCGGCGAGGACGACTACGACAGCGCCAATTTCCAGATCACGGGCGTACAGGTCCTGAGCAGCACCGAAGACATCACCGGCACGGGCATCAGCCTGAGCACCCACAACGCGGTGACCCTGACCGCCACCGGGATGAACTATGCCGATACGGCGGACAACGATGTGTTCAAGATCATCAAGATCGATGTGATCACGTCATCGACGACCAATTCGGACGTGGACCTGAACTTTGGGGGCAAAGTCATCGACGGCGATGCCGATTTTGCGACCTTCGACTTCGACGTCCACCTGGAGATCGATGGCGTGGCCAGCTTGATAGGCACGCCCCCGGCGGCGATCGCGTAGCGAACTCTTGAGCAAGGGGGCAGCAGAATGCTGCCCCTTTTCACCTGGCCTGTGCTCAGGCGTATGAATGTCGAATCTGCGAGGTGTCATGAAACCTCAGGAAAAGCCGGGCGAATTGCGGCAGGCTGTGACCGCGCTCCACCCGTACTTCGTGCGGGCGGCCTGGTTCAGCGTGTGCTCGGGCCTTTTGCTGCTGGCTCCGAGCGGGTACATGCTCGAGGTGTATGGGCGCGTCGTGAACAGTCGCAGTACGCTCACGCTGGCCATGCTGACATTGCTGGTTCTGGCCGCCTACTGCCTGATGGAAGTCCTCGATTGGGCGCGCGCGGAGGTGATGTACCGGGCCGGGCAGAACCTGGATCAGAAGATGCGCAACCGCGTGTTCGTCGCCATCTTCGAAGCGGGTCTCAAGCGCTTGCCGGGCGGGACCGTGCAGCCGCTCAACGACCTTCGCACCTTGCGGGAATTCCTTTATTCACCGCCGCTGCTGGCGCTGATGGAAGCGCCGGTGTCGCTGGTCTTCATGGGGCTGATGTTCGCCATCAGCCCGGTGCTGGGCTGGTCGGCCGTCGTGGGCTCGCTGCTGCAGGTGTTTGTCGGCTGGATCAACGACCGCAACACGCGGCCGCTGCTGGTGTCGGCCAATCGATGCGCGATCGAAGCGCAGCAGTATGCGGACGCAGCGTCGAGAAACTCGCAGGTCATCGAGTCGATGGGCATGCTGCAGGACGTCCATCGCCGCTGGATGGACAAGCGGCGCGAATTCCTGCAGCGCGAGGCCTTGGCTTCGGACCATGCCGGGACCTGCCAGGCCGCCAGCAAGTTTCTGCAGGTCGTCATGGGTTCCCTGTTGCTCGGCCTGGCGGCCTGGCTGCTGCTGAAGAACCAGCTCAACGGCGACGCCGGAATGATGGTGGTCGGCTCGATCCTGGGCGGCCGCGCCCTGGCGCCGCTGGTGCAACTCGTGACGCAATGGCGCGTGGTGGTCAATGTCTGCGATGCATGGCAGCGCCTGAACAGCCTGTTGAACGCCGTTGCCCCGAGACCGGACACGATGTCCTTGCCGCCCCCCACAGGCAGGCTGCAGGTCGAAAGCCTCGTTGCAGGCGCTCCGGGCAATGGTCCGGCCATTCTGAAGAACGTGGCCTTCGGCCTGATGCCCGGCGAGGTACTTGTGGTCGTGGGTCCCTCTGCCGCGGGGAAAACGACCCTGGCACGCCTGATCGTCGGACTTTGGCCGGCGGCAAGCGGCAAGGTGCGGCTGGACGGCGCAGACGTGTTCGCGTGGGACAAGAGCGAACTCGGCCCGCACATCGGCTATCTGCCTCAGGACGTGGAACTGCTCGACGGCACGTTGGCCGAGAATATCGCGCGCTTCGGGGAGGTGCGGCCTTCGAAGGTCAAGGCGGCCGCGTTGGCCGTCGACCTGCACGCCTACATCACGAACCTGCCACTGGGCTACGACAGCCCGATCGGACCCGAAGGAACCGTGCTGTCGGGCGGGCAGCGGCAGCGGGTCGCATTGGCGCGCGCGCTCTATGGCGAGCCCGCGCTGGTGGTGCTCGACGAACCGAATTCGAGCCTCGACGATGCCGGTGACGCCGCATTGACGGCCGCCATTCTGAAACTCAAGGCACGCGGCACCACGTTCGTCGTCATGACGCACCGCACCAGCGTGCTGGCCGTGGCGGACAAGATGCTGGTGCTGTGCGAGGGCGCGATGCAGGCGTTCGGCGCACGCGACGAGGTGCTGGCTGCGCTGCGGCAAGCCAATGAGCAGGCGTCGTCGGATCGGACGCGCAAGGCAGAAAACGACTCCGTGTCGAGGCAGCGGGACGCCGAAAACGCCGCCAGCGTCGCGCTTCAGGCGCAACCACTGCCATGAAGAAACCTGCCTTCTTCAACCGCAGCGAATTGGGGCGCGCTCTTTGGGGGTTCCGAAGGGAGTTCCTGCTGGTCGGATTGTTGAGCTTCCTGACCAATCTGCTCATGCTCGCGCCGACCCTCTACATGCTGCAGATATTCGACCGCGTGCTTGCGAGCCAAAGCGAACTGACCTTGCTCGCGGTGTCCTTGATCACGCTGCTCCTCTTCTGGGCGCTGGCCTTGTCGGAATGGCTGCGCTCCCGCCTGCTGGTGCGGGCCAGCCTGCGCTTCGACCGGCAACTGAGCACCCGGGTGTTCAACGGGAGCTTTCAGGCCCGCCTCGGCCAGTCGACGTCCATCGCGTCCAGGCCGTTCGCAGACCTGAACCAGATCCGCCAGTTCCTGACCGGCGTGGGTATCTTTGCGCTCTTCGACGCACCCTGGACGCCGATCTACATCGCTGTGATCTTCGTTCTTCATCCCTGGCTCGGCGTCCTGGCGCTGGGGTTCGCCCTGGTCCAGGCCGCACTGGCCTGGTTCGGACAGAGGAAGACCGTCGCGCCATCGGAAGAGGTCCTGAAAGCCGCGGGCGAGACGATGAGCGACCTGCAGGGCAAGCTTCGGAACATCGAGATGCTCGAATCGATGGGCATGGTCGCCAATCTGCAAAAGCGCTGGAATGGCCAGCATGCGGCCTGTATGGACAAGAGCGCTTCCGCGCAGGGCTTTATCAATCGCGTCGCCGGCTGGAGCAAATTCATACGCTACAGCCAGCAGTCGCTCGCGCTGGGGGCGGGCGCGCTGCTGGTGATCGACGGCCAGTTGTCGGTCGGCGCCATGATTGCGGCGAACGTGCTGATGAGCCGCGCACTGGCGCCCATCGACCAGCTGCTCGGCGCGTGGCGGGGCTTCGTCTCCTGCCGCTGCGCATTCGAACGCCTCGAAAAGCTGTTGGCCCAATTCCCCGAGCAGGCGCACGTCCCTTCCCGAGCCGGACCCAGCGGCGAGATCAGCCTGCAAGGCGTCTTTGCGGAGGCTCCGGGACGCCCGATGCCCATCCTGAAGAACATTTCGTTTGCGGTTCCCGCCGGAACCGTGGTCGCGGTGCTGGGACCTTCCGGCTCGGGCAAGTCCACCCTGGTGAAGGTGATGGTGGGAATCTGGACGGCATCCGGTGGCGCGGTGCTGCTCGACGGCGTGCCGATCCGCGGCTGGAACCGCCTCGAACTGGGTCCGCACATCGGCTATCTGCCGCAGGACGTGGAGTTGTTCGGAGGCTCCATCGCCGAGAACATCGCGCGGCTCGGCGAGATCGACTCGCGCAAAGTCATCGAGGCTGCATCCAGCGCGGGCATGCACGAGACGATCCTGCGCTTTCCGAAAGGCTACGACACCCTCATCGGTGACGCGGGCAACCTGCTTTCCGGGGGGCAAAGGCAGCGAATCGGACTGGCCCGTGCGATCTATGGCGATCCTTCGCTCATTGTTCTGGATGAGCCGAACGCCAACCTCGACGATGCCGGGGAAGCGGCGCTGCTGCAAGCCATACGGGAGTTGAAGTCCAAAGGAAAAACGGTGTTCCTGGTGACGCACCGCCAGGGTGCGGTGGCGGTGGCCGACCGTCTCATGGTTCTGAGCGATGGCGAACTGGCTGCAGACGGACCACGGGATGTGGTGCTCTCGTCTTTTCGTCGCCCTCAGCCTGCCGTGCGGCCGGCGGTTTTGGTGCAGTCGGCTTGATCCGGTGCCGCACTCTCTTCGATTCAGCTCTCGGAGTTCCAAATGGCCAAACCGAATCTTCTCAGAGACGTGACTTCCGACCCTTTGCCGGCGGCGGACGATCAGCCGCAGGAGGCGAATGGCCTCCGAAACGAGTTGGGGCGCGCCGGGCGAATCGGCGCCTGGGCCCTGGTCGCCGGGTTCGGCGGGTTCGTGCTGTGGGCTGCGTTGGCTCCGCTCGA
Source organism: Variovorax paradoxus (assembly GCF_018614875.1). Lineage (GTDB taxonomy): Bacteria > Pseudomonadota > Gammaproteobacteria > Burkholderiales > Burkholderiaceae_C > Variovorax > Variovorax paradoxus_I. The sequence goes on from NZ_JAGGNW010000012.1 coordinate 48,472, forward strand.
CGAGGGCGTGCCGAGCCAGGGACAGGTCGCCATCGACACCAAGCGCAAGGCTGTCCAGCACCAGATCGGAGGCATCCTCAAGGAGGTGCGGGTCGGCGAAGGCGATCAGGTTCGGGAGGGCCAGTTGCTGTTCAAGCTCGACGATGCCGCGGCCAGAGCGAGCTTCGAAACCGTGCGGCAGCGCTATCTGGGATTTCGCGCCATACAAAGTCGCCTGCTGGCCGAGCAGGCGAGACAGGACACCATCGACTTCCATCCAGACCTGCAAGCGGCTGCCGCAGACCCGCTGATCCGGCAACAGATGTTCAACCAGGAGCAACTGCTCAAGTCGCGCCGCGCCGCCTTGCGCGCCGATCTGCAATCGATTGAAGAGAACATCCAGGGCCAGCAGGCGTTGTCTCAAGCCTACGCGGGCATGCTGGGCAGTCGGCGAATCCAGCTTTCGCTTCTCAACGAGGAACTGACCCATACACGCGGAATGGTCGCCGAAGGGTATGCCCCGCGCAATCGCCAGCTGGAACTGGAACGTCAGGTCGCAGAATCGAATTCCTCGACGGCCGAACTGATCGGCAACATGGGCCGGGCCCGGCGGACGGTCGCGGAGCTTCGCCAGCGTGCCATTGCCAGGCAGCAGGAATACCACAAGGAAGTGGAAACGCAGCAGGCGGAAGTCAGCCGCGAAGTGCTTGGAGATTTCGAGAAGTTCGTCGCCCTGCGGGATGAGCTGGGCCGAACCGAGATCCGCTCACCCGCTTCGGGCCAGGTGGTGGCACTGGTGGCGCAGACCGTTGGCGGCGTGATCGCGCCAGGGCAGAAGCTGATGGACGTGGTTCCTGCCAATGAGCCCTTGCTGCTTGAAACCAGAGTGCCGCCTCATCTGATCGACCGCATCCACGCCGGCATACCGGTGGATGTGCGCTTCGCGGGTTTTGCCCATACTCCGCAGCTTGTGGTCCAGGGCAAACTGGTTTCGGTATCGGGCGACTTGCTGACCGACCCCCAGACCAACGCGGCTTACTACCTTGCGCGGGTGGCCGTGACACAGGAGGGCCTGAAGAAACTCGGCAAGCGTTCGCTGCAGCCGGGCATGCCGGTCGAGGTGGTTTTCAAGACGGGGGAACGCTCGCTGCTCGTGTACCTCTTGCATCCGCTCACCAAGCGCATCGCGGCCTCCATGACGGAAGAATGACAAGTGAAGAAAAATGTGTTGGCGTTCGCTGCTGCTGCTGCCAGCCTTCTCTGGGGACCGGCCTGGTCGCTCGACTTGTCGCAGGCCTATGGGGAAGCACTGGAACAAGACTCGACGATCCGGGCGGTGCGGGCGGCCACGGACGCCCGGCGCGAACGCCTGCCGCAGGCCCGCGCGCAACTGCTTCCCAACTTGTCGGCCAGCGTCTCGCGCTATCGCAACTGGCTGGAAAGAACTTCACCCGATGCCGCCGGGCAACTCGTCACGTCCAACCTGCGCTATACCAGCAGCAGCGAGGCGCTGACCTTGAGGCAACCCCTCTTCCGCATGTACCAGATGGCCGACTACCGCCAGGCGCAGGTGCAGGTCGACGATGCCGAGGCCACCCTGGAACGCGAATTGCAAAACGTCGGCGTTCGGGTGGGCGGCGCCTATTTCGAGGCCCTGCTGGCCGAGGAACATCTCGCGCTGGTGCTCTCGCAAAAGACGGCCTACACAACCCAGTTCGATGCCGCGCAGAAGCGGCTCGGCGCAGGTTTTGGCACGCGCACCGATATCGATGAAGCACGTGCGGCCCTGGACCTCAACGTGGCACAGGAACTGGAGGCGCGCCAGAACCTGGACTTCACGCGCAGGCAACTCCAAAGCCTGGTCAATCGCCCGATCGACAGGCTGGCGTCGCTGGACCCGTCCAGGATGCGGCTCGTTCGGCCGGTGCCCGACCGGGTGGAAGACTGGGTCGATCGGGCCGAAACCAATAGCCCCGAGCTCCAATCGCTCAGCGCTCAGGTGGAAGCAGCCAAGTACGAGTTGGAGAAGGCACAAGCCGGCCACTACCCGACATTGGACGCCGTCGCCCAGTGGTCACGCAACGACAGCGACACGATCACCAACATCAAGACCCGCTACAGCAACAAGTCCATCGGCTTGCAGCTGAACATTCCGCTCTATTCGGGCGGCCACGTGAGTTCTACCGTGAGGCAAGCCCTCGCAGGCCAGCAGCGCGCGGAAGAGGCGCTCGAAGCTCTGCGCCGCGACCTTGGCGTACGGCTGCATCGTGAGTTCCGCGGCGTGACGGAAGGCGTCCTGAGGGTCAAGGCCCTTGAACAAGCGGTGCGTTCCGCGGAGCAGGTCGTCATCTCGAACCGGCGCTCGTTCGAGTCGGGCAGCCGCACCTTGCCCGACGTGCTGAATGCGGAACAACAGAAGGTCTCTGCCCAGCGAGACCTGGCGCAGGCTCGTTTCGTTTACCTGATGTCGCGGATTCGGCTGCAGGCGCTCTCGGGCGGCCCCAAGACCGAAGTCATCGACGAGGTCAACGGCTGGCTCGCGCGCTGACGGATTCCGTCACCGCCTGCGCACCATGCGGGCTCAATCGACCCGGATGTTGCGCGCCTTCACCAGCGCGCCCACGCGCCCCGTCTCGTTCTGCACGAATTTCGCGAAGGCCTCCGGCGTGGTGCCGGCGGGTTCCAGGCCGAGCTGCAGCAGCTTCTGCTTCACCTGGGGGTCGTTGACCGCCGCCTGCACCGCCTTGCCGAGCTGCTGCACGACACCGGGCGGCGTGCCCTTGGGAAGGAACACGCCGTTCCACTCGACGACGTTGTACCCCGGCAGGCCCGACTCGGCGAGCGTCGGCGTGTCGGGCAGGCCGGGCACGCGCCTGGCGGAACTCACGGCCAGCGCGCGCAGCTTGCCCGACTGCACGTAGCCGAGTGTCGAAGCCACGTTGCCGAAGTAGGCCGACACCTGCTCGCCCATCACGTCGGTCAGCGCGGGTGCGCCGCCCTTGTACGGCACATGCATCAGGCTGAGCTTCGCTTGCTCGTTCAACGCCTCGCCGGCCAGATGCGAGCCGGTGCCGCCGCCCGCCGAGGCGAAGCTCAGCTTGCCGGGGTTCCTGCGCGCGAAGTCCAGGAACTCCGCCACCGTCTTGTAGGGCGCGGTGGCGGGCACGACGAGGATCTGCGGCGCGGTGGCGACCAGCGACACCGGAATGAAGTCTTTCGCGGCATCGAAGGGCAGCTTGCGCAGCGACGGGTTGACCGAGAACGCCGAGGCGTCGTAGAGCACGGTGTAGCCGTCGGCAGGCGCCTTGGCCACGTTGTCCTCGCCGATCACGCCGGCCGCGCCGGGCTTGTTGTCGATGACGATCTGCTGGCCGAGCGCGATGCTCATCTGCTGCGCGACGATGCGCGCGGTGTTGTCGGCGCCGCCGCCCGCGGCGTAGGGCACCACCATGCGGATCGGCTTCTCGGGCCACGCGGCCCAACCCAGCAGCGGGATGCAGACGGCCAGTGCGGCGATCGATTTCAGGGCGTGTCTCTTCTTCATTCGGATGTCTCGTTGTCGTTTCAGGAAAAGTCGTAGAGCAGCGCCGGGTTGTCGACGAGCACGCGTCGGCGCACCGCCTCGTCGGGAACCCACTGGCCCAGCAGGTCGAACAGCACCGCGTCATCGGGCTTGCTGGCGGCGGGCTCGGTCGGATGAGGCCAGTCGCTGCCCCACACCACGCGCTCCGGCGCCTGCCGGACCCAGGCCTGCGCAATGCCGGTCGTGTCGGCATAGCCGCCTTCGGCGCCCGACTTCGAATCGAGGTAGGCACCGGACAGCTTGATCCATGTGCGGCCGTTTTTGCATAGCCGGCTCACGACGTCGAACGCCGGATGCACCTTTGCATCGGGCAGCGGCAGCCGCGCGAGGTGGTCGAACACGATCGTGCAGGGCAGCCGCGCCAGCAAGGCCGCGTGCTCGGCGATCTGATCGGCATTCCAGTGCAGCTGCACATGCCAGCCCAGGGCATGCACGCGCTGCGCCAGCGGCTCGACCATCGAGAAATCGGTCGCCGCATGGGCCGGGGTGTAGAGCGTGAAGCGGATGCCGCGAATGCCGTCCGCATGCAGGCGCTCGAGCTCCGCATCGGTCACGTCGGGCCGCAGCACCGCCACGCCTCGGGTGCACGCCGGGCCCAGCGCGCGGATGGCGTCCAGCGTCACGCTGTTGTCGGTGCCATGGACGCGCGGCTGCACGACGACGGTGCGCTGCGTGCCGATGCGTTGCTGCACCAGGCGGTAGTCGGCGGCCGTGGCCTTGTCGACCATCGCATCGGGCGATCCGTGGAGCGCGAAGCGGCGATCGTAGACATGCATGTGCGCATCGCAGGCGCCTTCCGGTGCCATGCTGGCGGGTTTGACGGTGCCGCTGCTGTGGGAATACACGACATGCATCCGCGTTGCTCACTCGGCCGCGTCTGCGGCTTTGTGCGCCGCCAGCACCGCCCGCGTGTGCTGCCCCAGCGTGGGCGCGGCAAAGGGCTCGGGGCCGGGCGTGCGTCCGAACTGCACCGGCCGCGTGAAGCCGCGGTAGGAGCCGAGCGTGGGATGCGCAAAGTTCGCCACCATGTCTTCGGCCAGCACCTGTTCGTTGTCGAACATGTCTTCGACCGTGCGGGCTGCCGCGCAAGGCACTTCCTCGCCGAACAGTTCCTCCCATTCGAGCGCGGTGCGTGCGGCCAGCGCCTCGCGCAGGCGCGGCACGATCTCGGCGAAATGCTGCGCGCGCTTGCGCACCGAGTCGTAGCGCTCGTCGGCCGCGAGCTCGGGCAGGCCCACCTTGTCGCACAGCGCACGCCAGAAATGCGGCGTATTGGCCGAGATGTAGAGATGGCCCTCGCGCGTGGGATGGATGCCCGTGATGCCGCCGGAGCGCATGTCGCGCCCCACCTCTTTGGGCTCACCCTCGGCCCACACCATGCGGGCCGACTGCATCGTGAGTGCGGAGCGCAGGAGCGACACGCCGACGAACTGGCCCTCGCCGCTCTTCTCGCGCTCGTACAGCGCCGAGGCCACGCCGGCGGCCACCAGCGCGGCCGCATAGTAGTCGACCACCGAGCCGTAGATGATCTCGGGCGGCTCGCCGCGCTTGCCTTGCAGCGCGCACATGCCGGTCATGGTCTGCAGCACCTGGTCGTAGCCGGCCTTCTCGCGCAGCGGACCCGTCTCTCCGTAGCCCGTGAGGCTGCAATAGATCAGGCGCGGATTGATGGCCTTCAACTGCTCGTAGGCGATGCCCAGCCGCGGCGGCACGCTGGGCCGGAAGTTGTGCACCAGCACGTCGGCCGTGCGCACCAGCGCCATCAGCGCGGCAAGATCGCCGGCATTCTTCAGGTCGAGCACCACGCCGAGCTTGCTGCGGTTCACGCCGATGAAGGCACGGCTCTCGGCTTCCAGCGTCGACGGGTACTTGCGCAGGTTGTCGCCGGTGGGCGGCTCGATCTTGATGACTTCGGCGCCCTGGTCGGCCAGCAGCGAGCAGCCGTACGGGCCCGCGATGTAGGCACTCAGGTCGAGCACGCGCAGGCCGCTGAGCGGGCCGGCCGGGCCACTGCGTGCAGGCAGGCGTGCGTTGTCGCGCGGGACGTCGAAGCTCATGGATCTTTCTTTCCTCAATCGGCGGTGATGTTCTGTTGCTTCGCCAGCTTCTTCCAGCGCTCGACGTCCTCCGCGATGACGGTGCCGAACTGCGCCGGCGTGAGCGGCGTTGCAATGGCGCCTTCGCGCAGGAAGTTGGCCGCGATTTCGGGCTTGGCCAGGATCTTGTTGACGGTGGCATTCAGCTTGGCGACCACCTCGCGCGGCGTGCCGGCCGGTGCCAGCAGGCCCCACCAGAGTTCGAATTCGTAGCCCGGCACGGCAGTGGACATCGGCGTGAGCTCGGGCGCGATCGGGCTCGGCTTCAGGCTCGTGATGCCCACGGCGCGCAGCTTGCCCGCGCGCACCATCGGCAGCAGCGAAGGTCCGCTGGAGATCAACAGTTGCGTCTGGTTGCCGACCAGGTCGGTCACCGCCGGGCCCATGCCCTTGTACGGGATGTGCGTGATGTGCATGTCGCCGACCTTGGCCTTGAGCAGTTCGGTGCCGAACTGGTTGACGCTGCCCGAGCCCGACGACGCGTAGTTGTACTGCCCCGGCTTCGCCTTGATGGCGGCGATCAGCTCGGTGGGCGTCTTGGCGGGAAACTCGTTGTTCACCGCGACGATGAAGGGCCCCTTGGCGAACATGGCCACCGGCGCCAGCCCGTTGATCGGATCGAACGGCAGCTTGGACTGCACGGCCGCATTGGTCGTCATGCTCGAGGACACCGCCACCAGCGTGTAGCCGTCGGGCGCGGCCTTGGCGACCTGGCCGGTGCCGGTGTTGCCGCTCGCGCCGGGGCGGTTGTCGATGATCACCGGCTGCTTGAGCTCGTCGCCCAGTTCCTTGGCCACCTGCCGCGCGAAGGTGTCGTTCGAGCCGCCCGCCGGATATGGCACCACGATGGTGATGGGCTTGCTCGGGTAGTTCGCGGTCTGCGCGAACGCGCTGCCGCTCAACAGGCAGCCGCCGGCGAAGGCGGCCATGGCGAGCACGCGCAGGCGAGGTGATGAGGAAATGTGCATCTGTCTTGTCTCCTGGTCTTGTTGAAAAAGGCTCAGCCCGGCAGCAAGCCGAGGCTGCGTGCGCTCGCAACGATGGCGCGCGCGCGGATCACGAAGGGAATGTCGATCATCTTTCCGTCCACCACATAGGCGCCCACGCCGCTGATGTCGGCGCCGCGCGCCGCCTCGACCACCTTGCACGCGTGCGCGATCTCTTCGTCGGTGGGGCGGAACACCTCGTTGGCGATCGCAATCTGGCTCGGGTGGATGCAGGTCTTTCCCAGGAAGCCGAGGTTGCGCGACAGCATGGCTTCGACGCGGAATCCATCGGCATCGCGGATGTCCGCGAACGCGCCGTCGTAGGCATAGACGCCCGCCTCGCCCGCCGCCATGCGCACCGCGAACATCGCCTGCCGGATCGCGGCCGGCTCGCGCCGCGCGATGCCCAGCGGCTCGAACAGGTCGCCCAGGCCCAGCTGCAGCCCCGCCACGCGCGGATGCGCCAGCGCGAGCTGCGCGGCCGTGCGCAAGGCGGCGGGTGCCTCGATGTTCAGCAGCAGGCCGATGGGCGTGCCCACGCCGTTGGCCTGCTCGGCGCGTTCGATCGCCTCGACCGCGGTGCGCACATGCGCCGGGCTCTCGGGCTTTGGAATATTGATCAGGTGCACGCCGGACTGGGCCACGGCCGCGATGTCATCCGCGAAATGCGGCGTGTCCATCGCGTTGACGCGAACGATCACGGTCTTGCCCGACGCGGCCATGCCGCCGCCCTGCAGCAGCTGCCGCACGGCGTCGCGCGCCTCGCCCTTGCGCGGCTCGGACACCGCATCTTCCAGGTCGAAACAGACGCCGTCCGCCGCGCTGCCCAGCGCCTTGGCGAACAGCTCGGGGCGCGTGCCGGGAACGAAGAGTTTGCTTCTCATGCACCGCAGTGTGTGCGGTTCATGAGATTAGAAAAACACATGCTATCTATGATCAGATGATAGAAAATCTATCTTCATGGAAACGGCCTACCTGCAAAGCTTTCTCCTGGTGGTGGAATCGGGCTCGATGTCGGAGGCCGCGCGCCGCCTCGACCTGACGCCCGCGGCCGTGGCGCAGCAGATCCGCACGCTGGAGCGCGAATTCAACGCGCCGCTGCTGGCGCGTGCCGGCCGCACGGTGCAGCCCACCGAAGCGGGGCACCAGCTGGTGCAGCGGGCCCGCAACCTGCTGCGCGAGGTGGGCGACATCAAGGCGCTGCTGGGCCGCGACGCGGCCGGCGGCGAGCTGCTGGTCGGCACCATCAACACGGCCATTCACAGCCTGCTGCCGGACATCCTCGCGCGCTTCGTGAAGACGCATCCCGGCGTCAAGGTGTTCCTGCAGTCGGGCACCACCGCCACGCTCTACAAGGCCGTTCAGCAGGGCGAGCTCGATGCGGCCGTGTGCCTCTATCCGCCTTATGTGCTCGCCAAGACCTTCGACTGGTCGCTGCTGCGCGAGGAGCCGCTGGTGCTGCTGGCGCCGAGCCGCCTCGCGCGGCGCGATCCGCACGAGCTGCTGCGAACCTCCCCGCTGATCCGCTACGACCGCAGCCTGGGCGGCGGCAAGCAGGCCGACCGCTACCTGCGCGCCGCGGGCATCGTGCCGCAGGAGCGCTTCGAGCTCAGTTCGCTGCTGGCCATTGCCATGATGGTCGACCGCGGCCTGGGCGTCTCGCTGGTGCCCGACATCGCCTCGCCGCTGCTCGACGGCCAGCGCGTGGCGAAGATCCCGCTGCCGCTGCCTTCGCAGCCGCGGCGCTTCGGCGTCCTGTGGCAGCGCGCATCGCCGCGCCTGCGATTGATCCAGGGCTTTGTCGACAGCGCGCGGATGGTGATCACGCCGAAAGGCACGGCACGCCGGCCGAGCCATCGCGATGCATAGCGTTCAACAAAAAAAGCAGCCCATAACCGGCGGCCTTTGAGAGAGGAGCGAGCTCCTTCGCGGAACACCGCGGAACCGGCTTTGCCGGGCCGCTGGTGTTGCCCCCGGTAGGGGGTTGGCGTAGCGACACGAAGTGCGCGAAGCCTGGGGGCGAGCCTATTTCGTGCCGCCCGGAACTTTGCCCTCGACGCCCTTGACGTAGAAGTTCACGCCCGACAGGAACTTGTCGTCGGCCACGGCGTCCTTGGCAACCACTTCCTTGCCGTCCTGGCCCAGGATCGGGCCCTTCCAGATCACGAAGCTGCCGTCCTTCAGGCCCTTCTTCACTTCCTCGACCTTGGCCTTGGTTTCGGCCGGCACGTCCTCGGCGATCGAGACGATGTCGATGGCGCCTTCCTTCACGCCCCACCAGCTCTGGCCGGTGGCCCACTTGCCGTCGAGCGCGTCCTGCGTGGCCTTGATGTAGTACGGGGCCCAGTTGATGGTGGCCGAGGCCAGGTGGGCCTTGGGGCCGTAGGCGGTCATGTCGGAATCCCAGCCGAAGGCGCGCTTGCCTTTTTCCTGTGCGGTCTTGAGCACGGCCGGCGAGTCGGTGTTCTGGAACAGGATGTCGGCGCCGCCGTTGATGAGGGCGGTGGCGGCTTCGGTTTCCTTGGGCGGGCTGAACCATTCGTTCACCCACACCACCTTGGTGGTGATCTTCGGGTTGACCGACTGCGCGCCCAGCGTGAAGCTGTTGATGTTGCGCAGCACTTCGGGAATCGGCACCGAGCCGACCACGCCGAGCGTGTTGCTCTTGGTCATGGCACCGGCAATGACGCCGGCCATGTAGGCGCCTTCATAGGTGCGGCTGTCGTAGGTGCGCATGTTCTCGGCGGTCTTGTAGCCGGTGGCATGCTCGAACTTCACATCCTTGCTGTCGGTGGCCACCTTGAGCATCGGCTCCATGTAGCCGAAGGTGGTGCCGAAGATCAGCTTGTTGCCCTGCCCGACCATGTCGCGGAACACGCGCTCGGCGTCGGCGCCCTCGGGCACGCTCTCGACGAAGGTGGTCTTGATCTTTTCGCCGAATTCCTTCTCGAGCGCCTTGCGGCCGTTGTCGTGCGCGAAGGTCCAGCCGCCGTCGCCCACCGGGCCGATGTATGCGAATGCGATGTTGAGCGGCGCGGCCGGTGCGGCGGCAGCGGGAGCCGGGGCGGGTGCCGGGGCCACAGCCGGTGCAGCCGCTTCTTCTTTCTTGCCGCAGCCGATCAAAGCCGCCGAAGCGACCGCCGTGAGGGCGGCCAGCTTGAGCAGGGAGCGCTTGTTCATCAGATCATTCATTGTCGGAAATCCTCAAAAAGGCCAGTTTGGCGGGAAAGCGGAAAGCCGGATTATGAGCCGGGGTAGAACGGTTTCCCGATGGAGGCCGGCATGTTGATGCGGATGAAGGCCGGGTTGCGGGAAATGAGCGCGAGCACCACGACGGGCGCGATGTATTGCAGCATGCTGAGGAACTGCGGCGGCACGTCGACGCCGCTGCTTTGCAGGTGGAACCCCAGCATCGAGACGCCGCCGAACAGGTAGGCGCCCAGCAGCACGCGGATCGGCCGCCAGGTGGCAAAGGTGGTGAGCGCCAGCGCGATCCAGCCGCGGCCCGCGACCATCCCTTCGACCCACAGCGGCGTATAGACGGTCGACAGGTACGCTCCGGCCAGCCCGCACAGCGCGCCGCCCGCGATCACGGCGACGAAGCGGATGCGGCGCACCGGATAGCCGAGCGCGTGCGCCGACTCGGGCGATTCGCCCACCGAGCGCAGCACGAGCCCGGCGCGGGTGCGGTAGAGAAACCAGATCAGCCCGAAGGTCAGGACGACCGCGAAGTACACCATGGGGTGGTGCCGGAAAAGCGCCGGCCCCACGAGCGGAATGTCGCCGAGCACCGGCACCGCGTACGACACGCTCTCGGGCAGCTTGGCCTGCACGAAGTTGATGCCCACGAACGCGGAGAAGCCGACGCCGAACAGGCTCAGCGCGAGGCCCGTGGCGTATTGGTTGGTATTGAGCCAAATCACCAGCACGCCGAAGAAGGCCGCGAGCAAGGCGCCCGCCGCCATGCCGGCCAGGAAGCCGAGCCAGGGGTTGTGCGTGATGACCACCGTCGCAAAGCCCGAGATGGCGGCGCAGAGCATCATGCCCTCGGCGCCTAGGTTGACGATGCCGGCCTTCTCGTTGATCAGGAGGCCCAGGGCCGCGATGGCGAGCACGGTGCCGGCGCTCAGCGTGGAACCCAGGAGTAGTGCGTAGCTGTCCATGTCAGTTGCTCCGACGCGGGTTATTGTTCGAGAGGATGCGTTCGGAGTGCTGCTGTTCTTGGCGCTCTCGTTCAGGGCGCGTGCACAGGCCACCGGGTACTCCCCTCCGCGAATGTCCCCCGGCCTGCGGCCTCCTCCTTGATTTCGCTGCGGGGAGCACCCGATGCCCTGTGCACCGGGGCACGCTCTGAGTGTCCCGCTGATCAACCACCGCTCTGTCCAACGATCCCGTCGATGGGGTGCCTTGCGCAGCGAAATAAAGGAGGAGCCGAAGGCGGGGGACATTCGCGGAGCAAGGTACCCCGTCGGCGGGATCGCGCCCTGAACAGAGCGCGCCAAACACAATGCGACGACAAACAGAGGAGCGGGGCTTCACGCTACAGCGCTCCTTCATTCGACCGTGCCACCGGTGCAGTCAACGGCGTACTGACCTGCAGCGAACCCGTTGCGAGTGCAGCGGCCTTGGTGGCGGCCTTTCGGCGGATGCGGTAGGCGATGAGCGTGTCGCAAGCCAGCAGCGTGAAAAGCAGCAGCCCCTGGAACACGCCGGTGAGCGACTTGGGCAGGCCGAGACGCGACTGCGCAAGTTCGCCGCCGATGTAGAACATGCTCATGAGGATGGCCGAGAACACCATGCCCACCGGATGCAGCCGGCCGACGAAGGCCACGATGATGGCCGCGAAGCCGTAGCCCGCCGGCACGTAGGGCGTGAGCTGGCCGAGCGGCCCGGCCACCTCGAGCGCGCCGGCCAGACCCGCTGCGCCGCCCGAAGTCAGCAGCGCGATCCACACCGCGCGCCGCGCCGAGAAGCCCGCATAGCGTGCGGCCGCAGGCGCAAGCCCGCCGACCTGCTGCGCGAAACCCGCCCGCGTGCGGAACAGGAACACCCAGAGCGCGCCCACGCCCAGCAGCGCGATGATCAGCCCGATGCTCACGCGCGAACCCTTGAAAAGCCGCGGGATCTGCGTCACGGCCTCGAAGGTCTTGGACTGCGGAAAGTTGTAGCCCTGCGGGTCCTTCCAGGGGCCGAACACCATGTAGCCCAGCAGCAGCGTGGCCACATACACCAGCATCAGGCTCACGAGGATTTCGTTGGCATTGAACCTGTCGCGCAGGAACGCCACGATGCCCGCCCAGACCATGCCGCCGACGGTGCCCGCGACCAGGATGGCCACCACAATCCACGAGCCCGTGTTCTTGTCGGCCATCAGCGCGATGCCGCCTGCGGCGATGGCGCCGAACACGAACTGGCCCTCGGCGCCGATGTTCCAGACATTGGAGCGGAAGCACACCGCCAGCCCGAGCGCGATGATCAGCAGCGGCGTCGCCTTGATCGTCAGCTCGCCGATCGCATAGCCGCTCTTGATCGGCTCGTAGAAGAACACCAGCAGGCCCTTGACCGGGTCCTTGCCGAGCGCGGCGAACAGCGCCACGCCGATCAGCACGGTGATCAGCAGCGCCAGGATGGGCGAGGCAAAGGTCCAGAAGCGCGACAGCTCCGGACGGGGTTCGAGCTTAAGCATGGGTCGCCTCCTTGTTGTTGTTCTTCTTCTCCCAGAGGCCGCTCATCCATTCGCCGATCTGCGGCAGCGTGGCCGCCGCACGGTCGATGGAGGGCGAGAGTCGGCCCTTGGCAATCACGTGCAGGCGGTCGCTGATGTCGAACAGCTCGTCGAGCTCCTCGCTGACCACCAGCACCGCGCAGCCGGCGTCGCGCAGCGCAAGGATCTCGCCGCGGATCAGCGCGGCCGCTCCCACGTCCACGCCCCAGGTCGGCTGCGAGACGATGAAGAGCTTGGGGTTGGCGTCGATCTCGCGGCCGACGATGTATTTCTGCAGGTTGCCGCCCGAGAGCGAACGTGCCGCCGCATTCGGTCCGCCGGCCTTGACGTTGAAGCGCGCGATGATGGCCCTGGCATGCTTTTCGAGCGCCGCCGTACGGATCCAGCCGCCCTTGCCCACCGCATTGCTGCGCGTGAGCAGCAGGTTGTGCGCGAGCCCGAGCGTAGGCACCGCGCCGCGGCCCAGCCGCTCTTCGGGCACGAAGTGCAGGCCCACCGCACGCCGCGCCCGCGGCCGCAGCCGGCCCGCCGGCTTGCCGAACACCTGCACCATCGCGGGCTCGGCGCGCACGTCCTCCCCCGAGAGCGTGTAGAGCAGTTCCTTCTGGCCGTTGCCGGACACCCCCGCAATGCCGACCACCTCGCCGGCCCGCACCTCGAACGAAATGCCGTCGAGATCGACACCGAACTGGTCCTCGCGCGCCAGCGTGAGCGCGTCCACGCGCAGTGCCACCGCGCCCGCATGCACCGGCCGGTGCTGCAGGGGCGGCGGCTCGCTGCCGATCATCAACCGCGAGAGCGACTCGTTGCTTTCATTCTGCGGATTGCACACGCCCGTGACCTTGCCGCCGCGCAGCACCGTGCAGGCGGTGCACAGCTCGCGGATCTCGTGCAGCTTGTGGCTGATGTAGAGGATGCTGCAGCCCTCCGACGCCAGCTTGTTCAGCACCGTGAAGAGCTTGATGACGGCCTGCGGCGTGAGCACCGAGGTCGGCTCGTCGAGGATCAGCAGCTTGGGGTTGGTGAGCAGCGCGCGGATGATTTCGACGCGCTGCATCTCGCCCACCGACAGCGTGTGCACCGGCCGCGAGGGATCGATGTCGAGCCCGTATTCGCTCGCCTTGGCCGTGATGCTGCGCGCCACTTCGGTCAGCTGCAGCGACTTGTCGAGCCCCAGCCACACGTTCTCGGCCACGGTGAGCGTGTCGAACAGGCTGAAGTGCTGGAACACCATGCTGATGCCCAGCGCCCTCGCCTGCTGCGGGTTGCGCAGGTTGACCGCGTGGCCGTCGAAGACGACGGTGCCTTCGTCGGGCTTGACCGAGCCGTAGATGATCTTCATCAGGGTCGATTTGCCCGCGCCGTTCTCGCCGAGCACGGCATGGATCTCGCCGGGCGCCACGGCCAGCGAGATGTCGCTGTTCGCCACCACCGCGGGATAGCGCTTGGTGATGTTCGCGAGCTGGAGTCTGGATGTCGTCATGCCGGGTTTCGTGGATTTGTCTCGTTCAACAGCAAACAAGCGGGGCAGCTATAAGTTTAATAGCGTCACGGCAACCATCGGCAACCATCGGCGCCCGAGGGCTTCCTCTCAGTGTCCTCCTACATAGGCGAACTTGAACAGGAAAATCGCCGCGATCACCCAGACCATCGCATGCACTTCCCGTGCCCGGCCCGTGAACAGCTTGAGCACCGCGTAGGTGATGAAGCCGAAGGCCAGGCCATTGGCGATCGAGTAGGTGAAGGGCATGGCCAGCGCGGTCACGGCCGCCGGGATCACCTCGGTGGTGTCTTCCCAGTCGAGCTCGACCAGGTCGCGCAGCATCAGGCAGCCCACGAAGAGCAGCGCCGGCGCGGTGGCGTAGGCCGGCACCGAGCCCGCGAGCGGCGAGATCATCAGGCAGGCCAGGAACAGCAGCGCCACCACCACGGCCGTGAGGCCGGTGCGGTCGCCCGCCTGCACGCCGGCCGCGCTTTCCACATAGGCCGTGGTGCTCGAGGTACCGAGCAGCGAGCCCGCGAAGATCGCGCCGCTGTCGGCCAGGAGCGCCTTGTTCATGCGCTCCATCTTCCCGGGCACCAGCAGGCCGGCGCGCTTGGCCACGCCCATCAGCGTGCCGGTGGCGTCGAACATCTCGACCAGGAAGAACACCAGCACCACGTTCAGGATGCCGCCCTTGAGCGCACCCATGATGTCGAGCTGCATGAAGGTGGGCGCGATGGACGGCGGCGCATCGAACACGCCATGGAACTTGTTGCCGCCGAAGAAGAACGACAGCACCGTCACCAGCATGATGCCAATCAGGATGGCGCCGCGCACCTTGAGCCGGTCGAGCGCCACGATGACCAGGAAGCCCAGCGTGGCCAGCACCACCGGCGCCGAGTGCAGGTCGCCCAGCGTGACGAAGGTGGCCGGCGAGGCGGCGACGACGCCCGCGCTCTTGAGCGCGATGAGCGCCAGGAACATGCCGATGCCCACCGTGATCGCCGTTCGCAGCGACTGCGGTATGCCCTGGATGAACAGCTCCCGCAGGCCCGTGACCGTGACGATCAAAAACAGGCAGCCCGAGATGAACACCGCGCCCAACGCCACCTGCCACGTGTAGCCCATGCCCAGCACCACCACGTAGGCGAAGTAGGCGTTCAGGCCCATGCCCGGCGCCATGGCGATCGGGTAGTTGGCGTAGAGGCCCATGATCAGCGTGCCCAGCGCCGCGATCAGGCAGGTGGCCACGAAGACCGAGCCCTTCGGCATGCCCGCATCCCCGAGGATCGATGGGTTCACGAAGATGATGTAGGCCATCGTCAGGAAGGTGGTGAGGCCCGCGATGACTTCGGTGCGCACCGTGGTGTTGTGCTCGCCGAGCTTGAACAGGCGTTCGAGCAGGCCCGAGCCGCTTGCGCTTCCCACAGCCGCGCGCGGACGCGCGGATTCGACATGCCCCGGCGTGCGGGGCTCGGCGCTTTTCGGCGCCTGTTCAAACGTACTCATTTCGCTTGTCTCCAGCTGTTGTAGTGGCGGTTGCTTCATCGTTGCCCCGCTCACGGCGCCGGCGCGAGCGGGGACTTCTCAGGGATCGGAGACTTCAGGCGCGACGGGCGGGCGCACCCGCACGTCGGGTATGGCGGAAGCCGGCGGACGCAGCGACGCCGCCACGTCCTTGATGCATTCGCGCAGCCAGCGCGCGGAGCTCGACGAATGGGTGCGCTCGTGCCAGAGCTGGTAGTACATGAGGCGCGGCAGCGCCACCGGGCAGTCGAGGATCTTCACCGGCAACCGCGCGGCAAAACGCTCGCAGTACTGGCGCCCGGTGGTGAGCACCAGCAGGCTCGAGGCCACCATGTCCGGAATCAGGCTGAAGTGCGCGCAGCGCGCCGTGATGTTGCGCTGCCGGCCCAGCTCGTCGAGCATCTGGTCGATGATGCCGCGCCCGCCCGGGTGCATGGGCGTGGGCGCGATGTGCTCGGCCGCGAGCCAGGTCTCCAGGTCCCAGCCGCGGCGCACCGCCGGATGGTCCTGGTTCACCAGCGACACCACCTCGTCACCGAAGAGCCGTGCCATGTGCAGGTCTTCTGGCGGCTTCAGCCAGTTGCCGATCACCAGGTCGACCTGGCCGAGCGCGAGATGGCCGTGGTAGTCCGAGTCGGGCGAGAGCGCGTGGATCTCGATCTGGCACAGCGGCGCCTCGCGCTTCACGTGCGCCACCAGCATCGGCAGGAACAGCGGGTCCATGTAGTCGCTGGCCGCGATGCGGAAGGTGGTGGCCGCCGACTGCGGCTCGAAACCGCGCGCATCGGAGAAAAGCATCTCGGCCGCGCGCAGGATGCTCGCCGCGGGCTCGATCATCCGCAGCCCCGCATCGGTCGGCACCATGCCCGAGCCCGAGCGCACCAGGAGCGGGTCGCCCGAGAGTTCGCGCAGGCGCTTCAGCGCGGCCGAGACGGCCGGCTGGTACATGCCCAGGCGGATGGCGGCGCGCGAGACGCTGCGGTCGGTCAGCACGGTGTGGAGCACCCGGATGAGATGAAGGTCGATCTTGTCGAAAAGCGCTTGGTCACGCATGTTGCTCGCCCCAGTTTTGGACATGCGCCAAAGTCTACGAGTGGCTATGCGGACTGGACGGCGGTGATGGCGCGAAGAATCGACTCGCTCGTGGCCGGCGCCTTCAGCGGCGGATCGACCCGGTGGCCCCCAGCCGCCGACACCGCGTCGCGGATCGCGAAGAACACCGAGAACGGCAGCAGGAGCGGCGGTTCGCCCACGGCCTTGCTGCGATGGATCGAGTCCTCGAAGTTCTGGCCTTCGAACAGGCGCACGTTGAAGACGGGCGGGCAGTCGTTGGCGGTCGGAATCTTGTAGGTGCTGGGCGCATGCGTGGTGAGCATGCCCGCGTTCCTGGAGCCGTCGGCAGGATGCCACACCAGCTCCTCGGTGGTGAGCCAGCCCATGCCCTGGATGAAGGCGCCTTCGACCTGGCCGATGTCCACGGCCGGGTTCAGCGACTTGCCGGCGTCGTGCAGGATGTCGGCCCGCAACAACTTCCATTCGCCGGTGAGCGTGTCGACGGTCACCTCGCTCACCGCCGCGCCATAAGCGTAGTAGTAGAACGGACGGCCCTGCATCTTGTCCTTGTCCCAGCTGAGGCCGGGCGTGGCGTAGAAGCCGTCGGACCACAGCTGCTTGCGATCGAGGTACGCCTCGCCGACGATGGTGCTGAAGGCCAGCGAGCGGCCATTGACTTCGACCTTGTCGTTGGCGAAGCGCACTTTGCTGGCCTTGCCGCCATGGCGCTCGGCGGCGCTTTCTGCCAGGCGCTCGCGGATCTGCCGTGCGGCATCCTGCGCGGCCTTGCCGTTCAGGTCCGCACCGGTCGATGCGGCCGTGGCCGAGGTGTTTGCCACCTTGGTCGTGTCGGTCGCGGTCACGCGCACGCGCTCGAAGCTCACGCCCAGTTCGTGCGCCACCACCTGCGCCACCTTGGTGTTGAGGCCCTGCCCCATCTCGGTTCCGCCATGGTTCACGAGGATCGAGCCGTCGGTGTACACGTGCACCAGCGCGCCGGCCTGGTTGAAATGCTTGACGTTGAACGAGATGCCGAACTTGAGCGGCGCCAGCGCCAGGCCGCGCTTGAGCACCACGCTCTTCGCGTTGAAGGCAGCGATCTCTTCGCGCCGCGCGCGGTAGTCGCTGCTGGCTTCGAGATCGGCCACCAGTTCGTGGACGATGTTGTCGGTCACGGTCTGGCGGTACGGCGTGACGTTGTTCTGGTCCTTGCCGTAGAAGTTGACGCGGCGCACGTCGAGCGGATCTCGCTTCAGCTCCCGCGCCACCGAATCCAAAATGTTCTCGATGGCAATGGCGCCCTGTGGCCCGCCGAAGCCGCGGAACGCGGTGTTGCTCTGCGTGTTGGTCTTGCCCGAGAAGCCATGCATGGCCACGTTGGGCAGCCAGTAGGCGTTGTCGAAGTGGCACAGCGCGCGCGTCATCACCGGGCCCGAGAGGTCGGCCGAGTGGCCGGCGCGCGAGACCATCGTGATCTCCGCGCCGAGGATGCGTCCTTCGTCGTCGTAGCCCACGTCGTATTCGTACCAGAAGCAGTGGCGGCGGCCGGTGATCATGAAGTCGTCGTCGCGGTCGAGCCGCAGCTTGACCGGGCGCTGCAGCTGCCGCGCCGCGATGGCCGCCACGCAGGCGAACAGCGCCGACTGCGACTCCTTGCCGCCGAAGCCGCCACCCATGCGCCGGCATTCGACATGCACCTCGTTCGACTGCAGGTGCAGCGCATGCGCCACCAGGTGCTGCATCTCGCTCGGGTGCTGCGTCGAGCAGTGGATGTGCAGCGCGCCGCCTTCCTTCGGAATGGCGTAGCTGATCTGGCCTTCCAGGTAGAACTGCTCCTGCCCGCCCACGTCGAGTGTGGCGGTGTGGCGGTGCGGCGCCTTCGCGATGGCGGCGCGCACTGCCGCCTCGTCGCCTTCGTTGGCGCTGCCGCCGCTGCGCACGATGTGCATCGGCGGCACCACGTACTGGCCGCGCGCATGCGCCTCCTGCGGCGTGATGACGGGCGGCTGCGCCTCGATGGTCATCGCGTCCTTCGCCTTGGCGGCGGCGCGGCGCGCTGCTTCGCGCGTCTCGGCGATCACGGCGAACACGGGCTGGCCCAGGTAGCGGATCTCGCCGCCGTCGTTTACCGGCAGCAGGATCGGGTCGTCATGAACGATCGAGCCGCAGTCGTTGGTGCCCGGAATGTCGTCGGCCGTGAGCACCGTGACCACGCCGGGCATCGCGCGGATCGCGTCGAGCGACAGCGCAATGACGCGGCCGCTCGCGGCGGGTGACAGGCCCAGCGCGCAATGCAGCGTGCCGGTAAGTTCGGGAATGTCGTCGATGTAGGTGGCTTCGCCGGCCACGTGCAGGTGGGCCGATTCGTGCGGCCGGCTGATGCCGACGCGCGCGCCAAGCTCATGCGCGATCGCTTCGGCCGCCGGGTCGATGCGGGCCGCCGTGTTGGTCAGGTAGTCGGCAAAGGCCTCTGCGGGCTGCAGCAGGCGGACGTCGATGGGTTTGTTCATGGTCAGGCTCCTTCGGCTGCGGCTCTGACCGCGGCATGAGGCATCACGCTCCAGACGCTGGTTTCTTCGAGCGAGAGCGCGTCTTCGCTGCGGGTTTCGAGCCAGAGGCGCTGGATCAGGTTCTGTGCCACCTGCAGCCGGTAGTCGGCCGAGGCGCGCATGTCCGACAGCGGCTTGAAGTCCTGCGCCAGCGCGAGCTTGGCGGCGGTGACGCTGGCCTGCGTCCACGGCTTGCCGACGAGCGCGGCTTCGGCGTTGGCGGCGCGTTTCACGATGGCGGCCATGCCGCCAAAGGCGAGGCGCACGGCCTTCACCGTGTCGCTGTCCGCTTCGAGCTCGATCGCGAAGCCCGCGCACAGCGCCGAGATGTCGCAGTCGAAGCGCTTGCTGATCTTGTAGGCCCGCACCTTGCGGCGCATGGCGGCCAGCGGAACCGCCAGCCCCTGCACGAACTCGCCGGGTTGCAGCTGGTTCTTCATGTAGTCGATGTAGAAGTCGGGCAGCGGCATGCGGCGCACCGCGTCGCCGCGGCGCAGTTCGATCTGGGTGTCCAGCGACATCAGCACCGGCGGCGAATCGCCGATGGGCGAACCATTGGCCACATTGCCGCCCATCGTGCCGGCGTGGCGGATCGGCGGCGAGGCGAAGCGCAGCCACACGTCCGTGAGGCTCGGCACACGCTGCACGAGGGCTTCGAAGGCGGATTCGAGCGAGGCGCCGGCGCCGATGTAGAGTTCCTCACCCCCTTCGTCGTTCTGGCGGGTCTCGATGGTCTTCATTTCGGCCACGTCGCCCACGTAGATGATGTCGCCGAGGTCACGGAACTGCTTGTTGACCCAGAGGCCGACGTCGGTCGAGCCGGCCAGCAGCTGGGCGCGCGGCTTCTGCTCGCGCAGCGCCGCGAGCTGGGCCAGGGTCCTGGGGGCGTGGAAGTGATCGATGCGGGCGCCGAGCGGCGCGGCGTAGTCCAGGCCGTCGCCCTGCAGCGCGGTGAGCGCCGCGACCACGGGCTTCGTGTCGAGCCGCACGGCCGGCAGGTCGAACATGCGCTGGCCCGCGTCGAGGATCGGACGGTAGCCGGTGCAGCGGCAGAGGTTGCCCGAGAGCTCGTCGGCCAACTGCTGGCGCGTGGGCTGGGTGCCCTCGGCCTGGTGGTGCTCGTAGGTGGACCAGAGCGACATCACGAAGCCCGGCGTGCAGAAACCGCACTGGGAGCCGTGGCAGTCGACCATGGCTTGTTGAACCGGGTGCAGGGTGTGGACGGGGTGCTTCTTGTCCTGGGGCTGCGCTGCTGCTGCGCACTGCGCTTTCAGGTCTTCGACCGTGAACAGCGCCTTGCCGTGCAGCGTGGGAAGAAACTGGATGCAGGCGTTGACCGTCTGCAACTGCAGCCCGCCGACGGCGCCGGGCGCGTTGGCATCAGCGGCCAGCTCGCCGATCACGACGGTGCAGGCGCCGCAGTCACCCTCGTTGCAGCCTTCCTTGGTACCGGTGCAGTGCGCGTCTTCGCGCAGCCAGTCGAGCACCGAACGGGTCAGATGGACGCCGCTGACGTCGACGATCCTGCCGCGGTGGAAGAAGCGGACGGGTTGGATGTTGTTGCTGCTGCGCTCTGTGCTCATGCTCTTGGGCCTCGTGGGCGGCTCGGTTTTCCCGGTCAAGTCTGGACGTTAGCCGCTTGCGCCCCGGCCCACATACCGCCGGAGCCATATTGCGTATGTGGACGCGGGTATGCGACCTAGGGAGAAACCCTGGAGAGCGAGAGCAATTCCTGGACCATGGGGTCTGTTCGGGACGCTGCTGTTGGGGCGCTGCTGTTCAGGGCGCCTTTGTTCGGGCCGCCACTGCTCGGGGCGCCGCTGTTCAGGGCGCGTGCACAGGCCACCGGGTACTCCCCTCCGCGAATGTCCCCCGCCTTCGGCTCCTCCTTTATTTCGCTGCGGGGAGCACCCGATGCCCTGTGCACCTGGGCACGCTGCCGGTGTGCGGCGGGTCAACCAGTGCTCTGAAAACGCTCACGTCGATGGGGTGCTCTGCGCAGCGAAATCAAGGGGGAGGCCGCAGGCCGGAGGACATTCGCGGAGCAGAGTACCCCGTCGGCGGGAGCGCGCCCCGAATGCGGCAAGCAGCACGCTACCCCTGTACCGCCACCAGCGAGCGCGGCCGCATGTCGACCCAGTGCGCCTCGATGTACGCACTGCAGGCGGCGCGGTCGGTGGCCGGCAGGGCGATGTGCCAGCCGGCCGGCACGGCGATGAAAGCGGGCCACAGCGAGTGCTGCCCTTCGTCGTTCACCAGCACCTGGAAGTTCGCGTTGTTGTCGTCAAACGGGTTGCTCATCGTCAGTTTCCTTTGGGAATTCAAGCCATTTCCGCGGATGCGGAGGTTGTGTGCCGCAGCGCCGCCAGCGCCTCGGCGATACCGGCCAGCGCGTGATGACGCGCGAAATCCTCGCGCAGCACAGCCGCGCGCTGGCGATAGGTCGAGTGGCCCAGCACCTTGCGCACCGCATCGCCGATCTGCCGCGCGCCCGGCTGGCCCGTGCCCAGGTTGATGCCCGCGCCCGACCAAGCCACGCGCGCGGCGATCTCGGGCTTCTCTTCGGAGGTTCCGGCCACCACCAGCGGCACGCCGAGGCTCAGCGCATGGTTGACCGAGCCGTAGCCGCCGTTGGTGACCATCGCATGCACCTTGGGCAGCAGCCGGTCGTAGGGCAGGAACGGCAGCACGCGGGCATTGGCGGGCACGCTCGCGGCGACCGCGGGCGGCACCGGGCCGCCGGTGGTGGCGATGACGAGGATGTTGCTGTCGCCCGCCAGTGCCTGCAGGGTCGGGCCAATCAGCTGCGCCGGGTTCTGGTTGGCCAGCGTGCCCTGCGTCACCAGCACGACCGAGCGGCCGTCGTCCAGCTCATGCCACCAGTCGGGCGGCGTGAAGCCGCGGCTGGCGGGCGCGAGCAGCGGGCCGACGAAGCGCACCGAGGCCGGCAGGTCGCTGCGCGGGTATTCGAAGGAAGGCGCCGTGAGCTGCAGGTACAGGTCCGGCAGCTTGACCATCGCATCGACGAAGAACTCCGGCAGCGCCGGAGCACCCGCGCGCTTCAGCACGGCGTCGAACTGGCGCTGCACCTCGCCGAACATCGCCTGCTGGAGGTTGGCGTTCATCGCCCGGTTGCGCGCGCGCCCTTCCGGCGTGGACGATGGCGGCAGCGCGGTGCCGAAGAAGGCGGTGTCGCAGCTGGACAGCGGCAGCGCCGAGATGCCGATGGCGACGACGGCCGGACGCTCTTCGCGCGGCCCCAGCAGCAGTGGGAAGGTGCCGCAGAACATCGTGTCGACCAGGATGGCGTCGGCCTCGAAGTCTTCGAGGATCGAGCGCAGGCCCGCGTGCTGCGCGGCCATCGCATCGGCAAAGAAGTGCTTGAGGCCGAAGCACATCTGCGCATGCGCCGAGGCGATGCGCCGGCGCTCGGGAAAGCGCTCGTCGAGCTGGCGATAGTCGAAGTCGATCGCGGGCTCGAAAGCGGTGAAGCGCGCGCCGGTGGCCTCGGCCTGCGCCCCGAACTGGCTCGCGGTGTGCACCCGCACCTCGTGTCCCTGGTTCACCAGATGCTGCGCGATGGCCAGCATCGGCAGCACGTGGCCGGGCAAGGCGGTTGCGGCGATGAGATAGCGTGCCATGGCTCTGCTCCTTCCTTCCTATGACGCGGTGGTTTCCGCGGCGCGGCGCGCCTTGGTGTCGATGCCCAGGTCGACGAAGTAGCGCTGCAGCAGATCGCGGTCCACCGGGCGGATCGGCGCACCGATGGCTTCGAGCTGCGCATGCGTGGCCGCGCCGCTCACCTGCGGCGGCGCGGCCGAGGTGTCGTAGCGGTCGAGAATCGCCAGCACCGCTGCCAGGTCGCGGTCCTGCCCGGTGGCCAGCCGCGCGTGTGCGCGCTGCAGCCAGGGCTCGAGTCCCACGGGTTCGAGTCGCATGCCCAGTCGCTCGAACACCGGCGGAATGTCGCGCACCCGCAGCGCCTCCTGGCTCGTCAGGTGGAACACCTGGCCCCACGAGGCCTGCCGGCCCGCGAGACCGAGAATGGCGCGCGCCACGTCGTCCACCGGCGTCAGGTTGAGCGGCAGGTCCATGTCGGGAATCGCTTTCAGGTCGGCATAGAGGTGCGCCACGCGCCAGATCAGGTCGTCGGCATTGCAGATCGCATGTGTGTGGTCGCCGGTGACGGCGCCCAGCCGGTAGATGGCCACCGGCATGCCGCGCGCCTGCGCCTCGCGGGCCAGCGCATCGCCGACCCACTTGCTCTGGCTGTAGCCGTCGACCAGCCCGCGCCACGAGGCCAGCGCCGACTGCTCGGTGACGGTGCCCTCCTTGGTGTTGTTCTGGTCGATCACCGCCAGCGTGGAGACGTAGTGCATGCTCTTCGCGCGGCCCTGCGCGGTCCATTCGAGCAGCGTGACCACGCTGTCGACGTTCGCGGGCTTCAGGCTCGCATAGGGATGCAGGAAGTCGACCTGCGCGGCGCAGTGGTAGATGGCGTCGCAGTCGTCCTGCACCAGCTGCACGGCGCTGTCGTCCAGGCCGAGCCGCGGCTTGCCGAGGTCGCCGGTCACGACCTTGATGCGCGCGTCGTCCCACACGGCGCCGAGCCGGCGCTGGGCCAGCGTGCGCTTCAGGCGCAGCTCGCCGGCCTGCTCGTCCTCGGCACGCACGTGGCAGACCACGCAGGCCGTGGTGTCGCGCAGCAATGCGGCCAGCAGGTGGCTGCCGACGAAGCCGCTGGCGCCGGTGAGGAACACCCGCTTCGGCGCCAGCACCGGTGCGGTGCCCTGTGCGCGGATGTGCGCGGGCAGATGGAGTTCGCGCGACAGGTCCAGTGCCGCGGCAGTACCGCCGGCGTTGTCGTCGATCCATGCGGCCAATTCGGCAATCGACGGGCGGTTGTAGACCTCCGCATGCGGGAAATCCGCACGCACCTGCTGGCGGATGCGCATGCCGAGCTGGATCGCCATCAGCGAATGCCCGCCGAGCTCGAAGAAGTTGTCGTGGATGCCGACGCGTTCCAGCTGCAGCGTCTCCGCCCACAGGCCGGCGAGCAGCTTCTCGGTGGGCGTGCGCGGCTCGACATATTGCGCGCCGGCCTGCTGCTGCTCGGGCGCGGGCAGCGCCTTGCGGTCGAGCTTGCCGCTCTGGGTCAGCGGCAGCGACGGCAGGTGCACGAAGGCCGAGGGCACCATGTAGTCGGGCAGTGCCATTGCCATGTGCGCGCGCAGCTCTGCCGGCTGCGGATCGGCCGCGGCGACGAAATAGGCAACCAGGCGCTTGTCGCCCGGCATGTCCTCGCGCACGACCACTGCCGCCTGCGTCACCTGCGGGTGCTTCAGCAGCACCGACTCGATCTCGCCGGGCTCGATGCGGAAGCCGCGGAGCTTCACCTGCTGGTCGGCGCGGCCGAGGAAGTCGAGGCTGCCGTCGCGGCGCCAGCGCGCCAGGTCGCCGCTGCGGTACATGCGGCTGCCGGGTTCGCCGAACGGATTGGCGATGAAGCGTTCGGCGCTCAGCACGGGCCGCTTCAGATAGCCGCGCGCCACGCCGCTGCCGGCGATGTACAGCTCGCCCGCAACGCCGGGCGGCACCGGCCGCAGGCTGTCGTCGAGCACGTACATGCGCGTGTTCCAGATCGGCTGGCCGATGGAGGGCGGCTCCTTCGCATTCATCGGCGCGCTCATGCTCGCGCAGATGGTGATTTCTGTCGGCCCGTAGGCATTGACCATGCGGCGGCCCTGCGACCAGCGCGCGGCCAGCGCGGCCGGGCAGGCATCGCCGCCGACCACCAGCGTTTGCAGGTGCGGGAACTCGCCGTACGGCAGGGTCGCCAGTGCGGCTGGCGGAATCAGCGCATGGCTGACGGCCTGCCTTTCGAGGAGTTCGGCCAGGTCCGTGCCCAGCAGTTGCTGCGCCGCGGGCACCACCAGCGCGGCGCCGGCATGAAAGGCCATCAGCTGGTCCATCACGGAGGCGTCGAAGCCGCTGGAGGAGAACTGCAGCACACGCGAATCCGGGGTGATCGCGAGCCGTTCGGTCATTGCGGCACCCAGGCTGCCCAGGCCCGCATGCGGCACCACCACGCCCTTGGGCACGCCGGTGGAGCCGGAGGTGTAGATGACGTAGGCAGCATCCTGGGGATCGGCCGTTTGCGTCGGCGGCGTATCCGATTGGATGGCCAGTGCCGCCACCGCCTCGTCGCCGTCGAGCACCAGGCAATGGGGAACACCGGCAAGTTGCGGCAAGAGCGCGGCATGCGTCAGCACAACGGCCGGCGCCGCCTCCTCGAACACGAAGGCACTCCGCCCGGCCATGTGGCGCGGATCGATCGGCAGGTACGCCGCACCGGCCTTGACGATGGCCAGGTGCGCCACGATCAGGTCGAGCGAACGCGGCAACACCGTCGCAACGATGGCGCCGGCGCCGATGCCCCGGCCGCGCAGCAGGTGCGCGAGCCGATTGGCGCGCAGGTCGAGCTCGGCATAGCTGACGACGGCATCGTCGAGCACCACGGCCGCCGCATGCGGGCGATCGGCGGCGTGCTGCTCCACCATGGCGGCCAGCGAGAGCGGCGCCAGTTCGCGCGTGCTTCCGCTCCAGTCGAACAGCAGGCGCCGCTGCTCCTCGTCGCTCAGGATGGCCAGGCTGCCGATGGGCTCGTCGGGCGCATCGCACGCTTCTTCCAGCAAGCGCGCGAGCCGCACCGCCATCGCTTCGACCGTGCCGCGATCGAACAGGTCGGTGCTGTACTGGATGCCGCCGGCAATGCCGCCCGGCAGGCCGTCGGCGCCGCGCTGCTCGTCGAGGATGAAGGACAGGTCGAACTTCGCGGTGTCGATGGCCACCGGCTGGGGCGTGATCGACAGGCCCGGCAGGCTGAACGACAGGCGGTTGCTGCCCTGCTGGAAACCCAGCATGACCTGGAACAAGGGCAGGTTGGCGCCCGAGCGCTCCGGCCGCAGCAGTTCCACGATGCGGTCGTACGGGAACTCCTGGTTCGCATAGGCAGCGAGGTTGGTGCTGCGCACCCGCGCGATCAGTTCGCGCAGGCTCGGCAGCCCCGAGACGTCGGTGCGCAGCACCAGCGCATTGACGAAGCAGCCGATCAGCTCGTCCAGCGCGTGGTCGCTGCGCCCGGCCACCGGCGTTCCGATGGCGATGTCGTCGCCGGCGCCCAGCCGGTGCAGCAGCGCCGCGAGCGCGGCCTGCAGCACCATGAAGACGCTGGCCTGGCCGTCGCGCGCCAGCTGCAGCATGCGCTCGTGCACGCGCGGCGCGATCTGCATCGGCACCACGTCGCCGCGGTAGCTGGGCACCGCCGGGTGCGGACGGTCGACAGGCAGGCTCAGCCGCTCGGGAAGATCGCGCAAGGTCTCGCGCCAGAACTCGCGCTGGCGGCCGGCCATGCTGTCGGGGTCGTCCTCGCTGCCGAGCAGTTCCTGCTGCCACAGCGCGTAGTCGGCATATTGCAGCGGCAGCGGCGCCCAGCCCGGCGCCTGGCCTTCGCAGCGCGCGGCATAGGCCACGCTCAGGTCGCGCGCGAGCGGCAGCAGCGACGCGCCGTCGCCGACGATGTGGTGCGTCAGCAGCAGCAGCACGTGCTCGTCGTCGGCCAGCCTGAACAGGTGTGTGCGCAAGGGCGGCGTGGTGCCGAGCGCGAAGCCGCAGCGCGCGGCGGCATGCAGCTGCGCGGCGATCTCGTCCTCGCTGCTGCCGGCTTCGATCACCGCCGGCCGCGCTTCGGCACCGTCGAGGATGTGCTGGTACGGCAGCCCGTCCTCGTTCGGATAGATGGTGCGCAAGCTCTCGTGGCGCTGCACGAGATCGCCCAGCGCCTCGTGCAGCGCCGCGCGGTCCAGCACGCCGGACAGGCGCAGGGCCAGCGGCATGTTGTAGGCCGGGTTGGCCTCTTCGAGTTGGTTCATCAGCCACAGGCGGCGCTGCGCGAAGGACAGCGGAATGCGCGCGGGGCGCGGCATCGGCACGAGGCTGGGGCGCGCCACCGTCTCCTGGTCGAGCAGCTCCGCGAGGCCGGCAATGGTGGAAACCTGAAACAGCGTGTCCAGCGGCAGGTCGATCATGAACTGCTGCCGGATCATCGAGATTAGCTGCACGATCATCAGCGAGTGCCCGCCGAGCTCGAAGAAGTTGTCGTGGATGCCCACGCGCTGCAGGTGCAGCGTCTCGGCCCAGAGCCCGGCCAGGATCTTTTCGGTCGGCGTGCGCGGCGCGGCGTACGGCGTGGCGGCTTGCAGCTCGGGCGCGGGCAGCGCCTTGCGGTCGAGCTTGCCGCTCGGGCCCAGCGGCAGGGCCGGCAGGCTCACGAAGGCCGAGGGCACCATGTAGTCGGGCAAGGCCTGCGCCAGATGAGCGCGCAGCTCGGCCGCTTCGGGGTCGGCCGCGTCCACGGCAACCACGTACGCCACCAGGCGCTTCTCGCCGGGCGCGTCCTCGCGTGCGATCACCGCGGCCTGCGCAACCTGCGGATGCCGCAGCAGCACCGATTCGATCTCGCCCGGCTCGATGCGCAGGCCGCGGATCTTCAGCTGCTGGTCGGCGCGGCCGAGAAAATCGAGGCTGCCGTCGCTGCGCCAGCGCGCGAGGTCGCCGCTGCGATACATGCGGCTCCCGGGTGCGCCGTAGGGGTTGGCGACGAAGCGTTCGGCACTCAGCAGCGGACGGTTCAGGTAGCCGCGCGCCAGGCCAATGCCTGCGATGTAGAGCTCGCCGGTGGTGCCGGGCGGCACGGGCTGCAGACCGCTGTCCAGCACGTGCATCTGCGTGTTCCAGATCGGGCGGCCGATGGGAACGCTCGCCGATGCCGCCACGGTTTGCGGGTCGCGCGGGCATTCCCACGAGGTGACGTCGACGGCGGCCTCGGTCGGTCCGTAGAGGTTGTGCAGCTCGCAGAACAGGCGCTGCTGGAACTGCGACTGCAGCGCGGGCGACAGGGCCTCGCCGCTGCAGATCACGCGCCGCAGCGTGCTGCAGGCGGATGCGGCGGGCTCGCGCAGGAAGACCTCGAGCATCGACGGCACGAAGTGGACCGTGGTGATGCCCTCTTGCGCGATCAGTCCCACGAGGTAGGCCGCGTCCTTGTGGCCGCCCGGCTTCGCGAGCACCAGCGTGGCGCCGTCGATCAGCGGCCAGAAGAACTCCCACACCGACACGTCGAAGCTCGAAGGCGTTTTCTGCAGCACGCGGTCGTCGGCCCGCAGGCCGTAGCGGTGCTGCATCCAGCGCAGGCGGTTGACGATGGCGCGGTGCGACACCACCGCGCCCTTCGGCGTTCCGGTGGAGCCCGAGGTGTAGATCACATAGGCCGGATGCGAAGGGTCGATCGTGATGCCGGCATCGGCGTCGTCGCAGCTTGCCAGATCCGCAATCGTTTGCGCTCCATCGAGCAGCAGTTTCGGGGCGTCGGCCGGCAGTGACTCCGCGAGCGCCGCAGTGGTGACCAGGCATGCTGGCCGTGCGTCGCCGAGCATGAAGGCGATGCGGTCCTGCGGAAAGTCCGGGTCGACCGGCAGATAGGCGGCGCCCGTCTTGAGCGTGGCCAGCAAGGCCACCATCAGTTCCATCGAGCGCGGGATGGCCAGCGCCACGGTGCGCTCCGGTCCCGCGCCGCGTGCGCGCAGCAGATGCGCGAGCCGGTTGGCGCGGCGGTTCAGTTCGTCGTTGCGCATCGCCTGCCCGTCGAAGCGCAGTGCGATGCCTTCTGGATTGCCTGCGAGTTGCGCCTCGATCAATGCCGTGAGGCTGGTGCCCGGCACCGCATGGGCGGTGTCGTTCCAGTCCAGCAGCACGTGCTTGCGCTCATCGGCGCTCAGCAGGTCGATGTGGCCGACGGCCTGCGCCGGCTGGCGGATCACCGCGGCCATGAAGGCGAGCAGCCGGCGCTGGTGGTCGGCCAGCCCTTCTGCGGTGTGCACCGCGGGATTGGCGTCGAAGTCGATCTGCAGGTCCTGCCCGTTGCCGCGCTCGTACAGGAAGATGCCGAGGTCCTCGGCCGTGCCGTTGGAGAGGTTGCGCGGCTTCGCGGCATGCCCCGCAAAGCGGAAGTCGTAGTCGAAGGGTTCGACGTTGACCACCGTGGTGAACAGCTGCCGATTGGCGACCAGCATGTTGAGGTCGCTGCGCAGGTGCTCGTAGCGGTAGCTCTGGTGACGCAGGATCTGCCGCATCTGCCGGCCGACTTCGCGGATCAGTTCCGGAATGGGCAGGTCCGCGCGCATGGCAAGGCGCAGCGGCAGTGCGTTGGCCACCATCGCCGGCACGCGCCGCATGCGGTCGTTGTGGCGCGCCGTCACCGGAATGCCGATCACCATGTCCTCGATGCCGGTGGCGCGATACAGGTAGGCCGCGGTGGTGGCGATGAGGATCTGCGGCAGCGTGGTCCCGAGCTCTTGCGCAATGGCCTGCAAGGCCTGCACGCTGGCGGCCGGCAGGTGCACGGTCTGGCGCAGCAGGCCGCCGATGTTGACGCTGCGCTGCGACGCCAGGCTCAGCGGGTCCGGCGCATCGCCGAAGCGCTCGACCCAGTACTGGCGGTCGCGCGGGAAGCGGCCGGACGCGCGGTATGCGCTGTCTTCCTCGGCCAGCTGCGAGATCGGCGCGAGGCGAGACTCTTCGGGCACCTCTGCGCTGCCGGCGGCCATGGCGCTGTAGACGTCCGCGAAGCGGCGCGCAATGAGCCCGCCGCCGAAGCCGTCGAGCACGATGTGGTGGCTGCGGTGGTACCAGATGTGGCGATCGGGCGAAAGGCGGATCAGCGCGGACAGCCACAGCTGGCCCTGCGCGAGGTCGATGTTGCGCGTGAAGTCGGCGCGCATCCAGCGTTCGGCGGCCGCATGCGGATCGCTCTCCGCGCTGAGGTCGAGGTACGGGATCTCGCCGCTGAAGGTGGGCGCCACCACCTGGCGCGGACCATGCGCGGTATCGACGAAGCTCAGCCGCGTGGCTTCGGCTTCATCGGCCACCCGCCGGATGGCGGCGGTGAAGATCGCGGGATCGATAGGGCCGTCGATGTCGATGGCTTCGGCCAGATTGAAATTGGTGTCGGGCGACGCGAACTTTGCGCCGAGCCACATCGCCATCTGACCCGAGGTAAGGGGCGCCGTGCGGCCCAGGTGATCGGCGGTAGTCATGCACTTCTCCAGCTCTTGAATGAAATCGGCAACGATGCATGTGCGCGTGAAATGGACGCGTGATGCACCCGCCGTTCAAGGAGAAATGCCGGTGGTCAGCGGCGACAATCCGTTCACACTGCCAGACCAATGTACAAGTGGCTGCAATGATTTCCGTGACGCTTTTCGCCGCAAAAAAATCCCCGCGAAGTCTTGAGCGAGAAAGGTTTCATCGAGAAGTGGACATTCGATCCGCGATGCCGAAATACGAAGGCTTTCATCGTATTTCGGGGGTTTGATGCCTCGAGAAGTTGTTGCAACGCAGCAACTTGGTAAGAGTTGTAAGGGCATCTCCCGGCGTGTTAGACGGCTCGCGTCAGCGCACCATGTCCCACCCCATCATCAGGGCGGCGAAGCCCATCAGCGCCGTGCCGCCCCATCCGAGCCATCGCATGCGCCGCCCCGAGGTGAACACGCCCATCACCTTCTCGCGCGTCACCAGGACCATCATCGCGGCCATGATCGGCACGGCGACCACGCCGTTGATCACGGCGCTCCAGTAGAGCGCCTTCATCGGGTCGATCGGCGTGAAGTCCAGCGCGGTGCCGACCAGCGTGGCCACGGCGATGATGGCGTAGAACTCCTTGGCCTCGCGCCAGTGCCGCTCCAGGCCTTCTTCCCAGCCGAAGGCCTCGGCCACCGCGTAGGCCGCGGACGAAGCCAGCACCGGAACGGCCAGCAAGCCGGTGGCAATGATCCCGCCCGCGAACAGCCAGAACGCGAAGTCGCCGGCCAGCGGGCGCAGCGCCTCGGCCGCCTGCGCCGCCGAAGTGACGTCGTGCACCCCGGCCGCGAACAGCACGGACGCGCCGACGACCATCACGAAGAACGCGATCGCGTTGGAGAAAGTCATGCCCACCCAGGTGTCGAGCCGCACGCGCCGCAGGTCGCGCCGCACTTCCGAGTCGGTGCCGCGCCGGCCGCCCTTCAGCCGCAGCTCCTCGACCTCCTGCGAGGCCTGCCAAAAGAACAGGTAGGGCGAGATGGTGGTGCCGAGCAGGGCCACGATCATCATCCAGTAGTCGCCGCGCCACTGCAGCCCGGGCACCACCAGGCCGTGCAGCACCCGGCCCCATTCCACCTGCACCGAGAACACCGCCGCCACGTACGCAAACAGCGTGAGCGTGAGCCACTTGAGGATGTGGGCCAGCTTGCGGTACGGCACGAACACCTGCAGCAGCACCGTGACCACGCCGAAGACCAGCGAATGGAAGTGCGCGCCGCCGCCCACCACCAGTTGCAGCGCCTCGCCCATGGCGGAGATGTCGGCCGCGATGTTGATGGTGTTGGCTGCCACCAGCAGTGCCACCAGCAGAAAGAGAAACCCCCGCGGCATGTGCTCGCGCAGGTTGGCCGCCACGCCCTTGCCCGTGACGCGGCCGATGCGCGCCGACACCAGCTGGATCGCCACCATGAACGGCAGCGACAGGAACACCGTCCACAGCAGGCCGGTGCCGAACTGCGCCCCCGCCTGCGTGTACGTGGCGATGCCCGACGGATCGTCGTCCGCCGCGCCGGTGACGACACCGGGCCCTACGTGGCGCAGAAAGGAGGGGATGCGTTTCTTCATGGCGGGCGCGATGCTGGCACGCGAGCCTGACCGCAGCATGAACGATCGGGCCTTTTCACGGCCGTTCCGAGAAGAGTGCGGTGATCACCTGCCGCAGCCATCGATTGGCGGGATCGGCCTCGAAGCGCTTGCTCCAGTGCAATGACACGCTGAAGTCGCGCAGCGGAAACGGCGGCTCGACGATGGCGTAGCCACCCTCCCCGGCAAAGCCGCGCGCGATGTTGCGCGGCATCACCACCGCCAGGTCGGTGGCGCGCACGATGGCCGGCAGCACCATGAAGTGCTCGGTCGTGAGGCGCAGCCGGTCTTCGAGGTTCAGCAGCTGCAGGATGCGCAGCGTGTCGGCGTGCGTGCGCACCGCCACGTAGTCGAGCTCCTGCAGCGCCTCGAGCAGCGCCTGCCCGCTGCGCCGCCGCTTCACGAAGGGATGGCCCTGGCGCAGCAGCACGATGTAGCGGTCTTTCAGCAACTGGGCGCGCTGCGTGTCCTTCACCTTGGGC
Organism: Variovorax paradoxus; assembly: GCF_018614875.1. Lineage (GTDB taxonomy): Bacteria > Pseudomonadota > Gammaproteobacteria > Burkholderiales > Burkholderiaceae_C > Variovorax > Variovorax paradoxus_I. Next base: position 80,715 of record NZ_JAGGNW010000012.1, read on the forward strand.
AGAAAACCGAAGGCGAAGTCGACCCGGCCACTGTCGAGCGCCGTGGCAATGTCGCCGGTGGCCAGCGGCATGGTCTCGAGCCGCACGCCCGGCGCCAGCTCGCGCAGCCGCGCCATCAGCGCCGGCAGGAAGCGCCCCTCGCCGATGTCGCTCATGTGGATGCGAAACAGCTTGCGCGACGCGGCCGGGTCGAAGCGCTCGGGCTCGGCCAGCGCCTGCTGCAGCATGGCCAGCGCCGCCTGCACCGGCACTGCCAGCCGCTCCGCGCGCGGCGTGGGCGCCACGCCGCCGGGGGTGCGCGTGAAGAGCGCATCGCCCAGCAGCAGGCGCAGCCGCGTGAGGCCATGGCTGGCCGCCGGCTGCGTCAGGCCCAGCGCCTCGGCCGCACGGCTCACGCTGCGGGCACGGAAGACCGCGTCGAAGAGCCGCAGCAGGTTGAGGTCGAGCTTTTCGATATGCATGGCATTCATGTTGGATAGCTGGCTTATTTTATTGATGTATGGCCGCGCGCCGACCACACTGCGAAACCCGGAAAAAGAGAGACACGATGGAAGTTTCATTCAGCAAGGAAGTCGAGCTGCTGCGCCTCGGCGCAGGCGACACCTTCCACGGCGAGGGCATCCTCGCGATCACCAAGGGCCTGCTGCAGTCGGGCGTGGCCTACGTGGGCGGCTACCAGGGCGCGCCGGTATCGCACCTGCTCGACGTCATGGTCCAGGGCAAGGCCTACATGGACGAGCTCGGCGTGCATGTGGAGGCCTGCTCCAACGAAGCCTCGGCCGCGGCCATGCTCGGCGCCTCCATCCACTACCCGCTGCGCGGCGCGGTCACCTGGAAGTCGATAGTCGGCACCAACGTGGCGGCCGATGCGCTCTCCAACCTGTCATCGCCGGGCGTGACCGGCGGCGTGCTGGTGGTGGTGGGCGAGGACTACGGCGAAGGCGCCAGCGTGATCCAGGAACGCACGCATGCCTATGCGCTCAAGTCGAGCATGTGCCTGCTCGACCCGCGGCCCGACCTGGGCGTGATGGTGCGCATGGTGGAGGAAGGCTTTCGCCTTTCGGAAACCTCGAACATGCCCTGCATGATGGAACTGCGCATCCGCACCTGCCACGTACGCGGCAGCTTCGAGTGCAAGGACAACATCGCGCCCGCGGTGTCGACCCGCGCGCAGATGACGGAGCCGGCGGGCTTCGACTACATGCGGCTCGCGCATCCGCCCGTCACCTTCCGCCACGAAAAGCTCAAGGGTGACGAGCGCATGCCGGCGGCGCGGCGCTACATCGTCGAGCACGGTCTCAACGAGCTGATACCCGGTGGACGCCATGCCGACCTCGGCATCGTGGTGCAGGGCGGGCTCTACAACGCGCTGATCCGCAGCCTGCAGCAACAAGGTTTGGCCGATGCCTTCGGCGAGACGGACATCCCGATCCTCGTGCTCAACGTGACCTACCCGCTGGTGCCCGAACAGGTCGCCGACTTCTGCGTCGGCAAGCGCGCGGTGCTGGTGGTGGAAGAAGGCCAGCCCGAATACATCGAGCAGGACATCGCCACCTTGCTGCGCCGGCGCGGCATCCAGACGCCGCTGCACGGCAAGGACATGCTGCCGTCGGCCGGCGAATACGGCGTCGAGGTGCTCGCCGGAGGCATCGGTACGTTCGCCGCAAAGTACATCGAAGCCAGCGAAGCCTCGTCGTCGGCGCAGGCCTGGCTTGCGGGCAACCGCGAGCGCCGCGAGGCGGTGGCGCGCCAGCTCGCCGCGCCGCTGCCCAACCGGCCGCCCAGCTTCTGCATCGGCTGCCCCGAACGCCCGGTGTTCTCGGCCCTGAAGCTCGCGCAGCAGGAGACCGGGCCGGTGCACATCGCGGCCGACATCGGCTGCCATGCCTTCGGCACCTTCGAGCCGTTCTCGATGGGGCATTCGATCCTCGGCTACGGCATGAGCCTGGCGAGCCGCGCGGGCGTGGCACCGATGATGAACCGCCGCACGCTGTCGATCATGGGCGACGGCGGCTTCTGGCACAACGGCCTGCTCACGGGCGTGCAGAGCGCGCTTTTCAACGGCGACGATGCGGTGCTGCTGATCTTCAAGAACGGCTACACCTCTGCCACCGGCACGCAGGACATCATCTCCACGCCCGACGACGAGATGAAGGAGCGCGCCGTCGACAAGCAGCAGAGCCTGGTCGACAAGAACCAGACCATCGAGGACACGCTCAAGGGCCTGGGCGTGAAATGGATGCGCACCGTCACCACCTACGACGTGGAGCGCATGCGCAAGACGCTGACCGAAGCGCTCACCAGCGACTTCAACGGCCTGAAGGTGGTGATCGCAGAAGGCGAATGCCAGCTCGAGCGCCAGCGCCGCATCAAGCCGTGGATCGCCGGCCTCTTGAAGAAAGGCAAACGCGTGGTGCGCGTGAAGTACGGCGTCGACGAAGACGTGTGCAACGGCGACCACGCCTGCATCCGCCTGTCGGGCTGCCCCACGCTCACGCTGAAGGACAACCCCGACCCGCTCAAGGTCGACCCCGTCGCCACCGTGATCGACGGCTGCGTGGGCTGCGGCCTGTGCGGCGAGAACGCGCATGCGGCCACGCTGTGCCCCAGCTTCTACCGCGCCGAGGTGGTGCAGAACCCGAAGTGGCACGAGCGTCTGCTGCACTCGCTGCGCGGCGCCGTGGTGCGTGCACTGCAACCCGCATGAAAGACGACATGGAAAACAACCGCCCCATCACCTTGCTCGTCTGCGCCCTCGGCGGCGAAGGCGGCGGCGTGCTCACCGAATGGCTGGTCGACATCGCGCGCCATGCCGGCTACGCCGCGCAGAGCACGTCGATTCCCGGCGTGGCGCAGCGCACCGGCGCCACCACCTACTACATCGAAGTGTTCCCGGTGTCGCTCGCCCAGCTCGGCGGCCGGCGCCCCGTGTTCAGCCTGAGCCCCGTGCCGGGCGCGCTCGACGCCATCGTGTCGTCGGAACTGCTCGAAACCGCGCGCCAGATCGGCAACGGCATGAGTGCGCCGCTGCGCACGCTGGTCATCAGTTCGTCGGCGCGCATCTTCACCACCGCCGAGCGCATGCAGCCCGGCGACGGCCGCGCCGATGCGCAGCGCCTCGTCGATGTGGTCAAGGCCTTCAGCCGCGAGCACCATGTGTTCGACATGAACGCCATCGCGCGCGACAGCGGCACGGTGGTCAGCGCGGTGATGCTCGGCGCCGTCGCGGGCAGCGGGCTGTTTCCGTTCCCGCGTGAGGCTTACGAACACGTGGTGCGCGGCGGCGACACCAACGCGCCTGACAAGCTCGGCAAGATGGCCGCGGCCAGCCTGCGCGGCTTCGCGGCCGCCTTCGACGCGGTGAGCGCGCCACGGGCACAGGTCGCCTTCGTGAGCAGCGTGCTCGCCGGCGACACCCGCGATGCGCCGCCACCGGTCAGCGCCCTGCCCGGCGAACTCGCGCGGCGCTTCCCGCCCGCGGTGCACGACATGCTCGCGCTCGGCCACGCCCGCGTGCTCGACTACCAGGACGCCGCCTACGCCGCGCTCTATGCCGATCGGCTCGGCAAGGTGCTCGATGCCGAACGCGCGGCCGATCCGGCCGGCGCGCAGGGCTTTGCCATCACGCGCGAAACCGCGCGCTGGCTCGCACTGTGGATGGCTTTCGACGACATCGTGCGCGTGGCCGCGCTCAAGGGCCGCGCGAGCCGCGCACAGCGCGTGCGGCACGAGGTGCGCGCGGCCGATGAAGACATCTTGAAAGTCTACGACCACTTCAAGCCCGGCGCGGCCGAGTTCGCCGCGCTGCTGCCGCCGGGCCTGGCGCGCCGCGTCACCGCATGGGATCGCGGCAGGCAGGCACGTGGTCGCGCGCCCTGGGCACTGCCTTTGAAGGTCGGCAGCCATTCGGTGTTCGGCATGGCCTCGCTGCGGCTCCTGGCTTCGCTGAAGTGGCTGCGCCGCCGCGGCCAGCGCTTTGCCGAGGAGCAGGCACTGATCGAGCGCTGGCTCGCGGCGGTGGAAGCCGGCACGCGCGAAGCCTGGGCGCTGGGCCGCGAGCTGGCGCTGTGCGGGCGGCTCATCAAGGGCTACGGCAGCACCAACGAGCGCGCCAAGCACAACCTGCTGCACCTGATCGACGAACTCGCGGGCCGTGCGGCCCTGTCGGCGCCGGTGCGCGCCGAGGCCATTGCCGCGGCGCGCGAAGCGGCCCTGGCCGACGAAGGCGGCAAGGCGCTCGATGCCGCGCTGGTGCGCCACGGCGCCGCGCCGCGCCCCGTGCCGGCGCAGGCCATCCGCTGGATGAAGCGGCGGCCGTCCACCACCGCCTGATTCCGATTTCACAACAACCAAGGAGACACGACCCCATGCCCCGCTACACCCTTGCCTGGCGGCGAAACCTGCTGCTGTTCGCCGCTGCCTGCGCGTTGCTGCCCTGTGTGCACGCACAGACGCATGCCACCCCATGGCCCGCCAAGCCGATCAAGGTGGTCGTCAACTTCCCGCCCGGCGGCGCCGCCGACCAGATCGCGCGCGCGGTGTCGCAGCCGCTGCAAGAGGCGCTGAAGCAGCCCGTGGTCATCGAGAACCGCGCCGGCGCCAACGGCAACGTCGGCGGCGAGGCCGTGGCGCGCGCGCCGGCCGACGGCTACACGCTGCTCATGAGTTCGGGCGGCATGGTGTCGGTGAACCCGCACCTGTATGCGCGCATGAGCTTCGACCCCGCGAAAGACCTGGTGCCGGTGGCGGCGGCCGCGCGCGTGCTGGTGTTCCTGGTGACCAGGCCCTCGCTTCCGCCCGCGAACGTGCGCGATTTCATCTCGTACGCCAAGGCCAACCCGGGCAAGCTCTCGTACGGTTCGCCGGGCAGCGGCAGTTCGCCGCACCTGGCGGGCGAGATGTTCAAGAGCCAGGCCGGCGTGTTCGCGCTGCACGTTCCCTACCGCGGTGCGGCGCCCGCGCTGCAGGACCTGCTCGCGGGCCAGATCGACTACGCCTTCGATCCCGGCATCGGCCTGCAGCAGGTGCGCGCCGGCAAGCTCCGCCTGCTGGCGGTGGGCAGCCCGCACCGCTCGCCGCTCTTTCCCGATGTGCCCACGCTCGACGAGGCGGGATTGCGCGGCTTCGACGCCGACACCGTGTTCGGCTTCTACGCGCCCGCGGGTACGCCGCCCGAGGTGGTGGCGCAGCTCAATGCGCAGATCAACCGCGCACTCGCGCTGCCGGCCGTGAAGGAACGCATCGCCTCGCTCGGCGGCGAAGCGGTGCCGGGCTCGCCGGCCGAATTCCAGCAGCGCGCTGCGGCCGATTCGCGGCGCTTCGGCGTGCTGATCCACGACCGGAAGATCGTCGCGGACTGAGCGCGCGCTTCGCCCCCTTGTGGCTGCCGACGAAAATGAACCGATGAGCGATAGCAGCAAAGAAATCACCTACACCGCGCGCGTCGAGTTCGGCGACTGCGATCCTGCCGGCATCGTCTGGTTTCCCAACTTCTTCCGCTGGATCGATGCGGCGTCCCGCCACTTCTTTGCCGAGTGCGGCGTGCCGCGCTGGGAAGATACGGCGCAGACGCTGGGCGTGATCGGCTCGCCGCTGGTCGACACGCACACACGCTTCGTCAAGGCCGCGAGCTACGGCGACACGCTGCAGATCGCGGTGCGCATCACCGAATGGCGCGGCAAGAGCTTCGTGCAGACCTACCGCGTGACGCGCGGCGGCGAGCTGATCCTCGAATGCAAGGAGGTGCGCATCTTTGCCGCGAAGCGCGAAGGCGGCGGCATCCGCGCGGTGCCCATTCCGCTGTCGATCCGCGCGCTCTGCGAACAGGCCGCGTCTTAGAATGGCCCGATGAACTGGCGCACTCTTCTTCCGCTCGCTTTGCTCGTCACCGGCTGCTCGGTGCCACCCAACCAGGTGGTGCCGTTCCGCGACGGGGTACTGCGTGCCGTCACGTACAACCAGGCCGCCGACTACTGCAGCGCCAGGGGCGCCGAGCCGCGCTGGCTTGGCAAGGCGCCCGCGGAATCCGGCGTGCTGTTCCAGTGCAACTGAGCTTCGCGAGCACCTGCGGGCGCACTCGCCGCGCCACGCGATAGCCCTGCGGAGCCGAGCCAATGGGTTGACGGCCCTCATGACGCGGTGCAACAATCCCATATCTTTACTTCGGAGCCTCGTGCGTGGACAGTGCCAGTTGGATCAGTGACAAGACGCGTGCTTTGGCAGGCGTGACACACCCGGCTCCGTAGCGCAGGCTTCTTGCGCGCTGTGGCCTGTGTGCCCGCAGCGTGACCCCCTTGCCCTCTCGGCAAGCGGCTCTCCTCCTCCCAAATCCCGTTGCTTTCGTCGCTGACTTTTTCAGTCAGCTTGCGTGGTCTCATGCCACGAGGCCCTTCATCGCGAAGGAGCCTTGTCATGCGTCAGTTTCATTCTTGCCAGCAACGGCAACAGCAGCAGCAGCCATCGCCGCCGCAGGCGAAGTCGCACGTTCGCCCCTCGGCGCATGTGCCGGACCATGCCGCCGCGGCGCCGGCCATCGACGACGCGCTGGACCAGGCCGCCGCGCTCTGGACCACGCGGCGCATCCGCAGTTTCTTCCTGCTGCTCGACCCGAACGCCGGGCCGAAGCAGCGCTGAGCCTCACCGGACGGTCTGTTCAAGGGGCTCTTGTTCGAGGCCTGCTTGTTCGGGGCGCCCTTGTCCGGGGCGCGTGCACAGGCCACCGGGTACTTCCCTCCGCGAATGTCCCCCCGTCGGCGGGAGCGCGCCCCGAACAAAGCTACACGCTGCATAAAAAAAGCGGCATCGCAGTGAAGCGATGCCGCCTTTTTCAAGACAAGGCAAAGATCGGCGATGCTGCTTACACGCCCAGAATCGAAACCGCCTTGGTGTTCAGGTAAGCCTCGAGCGCTTCCGGGCCGCCTTCCGAACCGTAGCCCGAGTCCTTCACGCCGCCGAACGGCATTTCCGGTGAGGGCGTGGCGGGCTGGTTGATCCACAGCATGCCGAGCTCGAGCTTCTGGCTCAGCAGGTGCGCGCTCTTGATCGACTTGGTGAAGGCATAGCCGGCCAGGCCGAACGGCAGGCGGTTGGCTTCGGCGATCGCTTCTTCGAGCGTGTCGAAACCGCGGATCGCCGCAATGGGGCCGAAGGGTTCGTTGTTGAACACGTCGGCATCGAGCGGCACGTCGGTCAGCACGGTGGGCGCGAAGAAGTTGCCCGAATCGCCGACGCGTTCGCCGCCGGCGGCCACGGTGGCGCCCTTCTTGCGCGCATCGTCCAGCACATGGGCCATGGCGGTGAGGCGGCGTGCGTTGGCGAGCGGGCCGATGGTCGTGCCTTCGGCCAGGCCGTCGCCGAGCTTCAGGCCTTCGGTGTATTTGACCAGCGTGCGGGCGAATTCTTCGCGCAGGCTGTTGTGCACCAGGAAGCGAGTGGGCGAAATGCAGACCTGGCCCGCATTGCGGAACTTGGCGGCACCGGCGGCCTTCACGGCCAGCGCCACGTCGGCGTCTTCGGCCACGATGACCGGCGCGTGGCCGCCCAGCTCCATGGTGACGCGCTTCATGTGCGAGCCGGCCAGCGCGGCCAGCTGCTTGCCGACCGGCGTGGAGCCGGTGAAAGTGACCTTGCGGATGATCGGGTGCGAGATCAGGTAGTTCGAGATTTCGGCCGGGTTGCCGAACACCAGGCCCACGGTGCCGGGCGGAATGCCGGCGTCGACAAAAGCCTGCAGCAGCGCGGCGGGCGAGGCCGGGGTTTCTTCCGGCGCCTTCACCAGGAACGAGCAGCCGGTGGCCAGCGCGGCGCCGAGCTTGCGCACGATCTGGTTGATCGGGAAGTTCCAGGGCGTGAATGCGGCCACGGGGCCGAGCGGCTCCTTCAGCACGAGCTGCTGCGCGGCCAGGTTGCGCGAAGGCACGATGCGGCCGTAGACGCGGCGGCCTTCATCGGCGAACCATTCGATGATGTCGGCGGCGGCCAGCGTCTCGCCCTTGGCTTCGGCCAGCGGCTTGCCCTGCTCCTGCGTCAGCAGCCGGGCGATTTCGGGGGCGCGTTCGCGGATCAGGCCGGCGGCGCGGCGCATCACGGCGGCGCGCTCGTTGGCGGGCGTGTTGCGCCACTTTTCGAAGCCGCGCTGGGCGGCGGCCAGGGCGCGGTCGAGGTCGGCGATGCTGGCATGCGCCACCTTGCCGATGGCCTTGCCGGTGGCCGGGTTCACGACGTCCAGCGTCTTGCCGCCGACGGCGTCGACCCATTCGTTGTCGATCAGCAGGCGGGTGTCGGTGTAGGTGGCGGTCATGGCGAACTTTTCCTTCGAGGACTGGAGGTTGAAAAGAAAGGGGAAATCTGGGTGCGCGGCGCGGCACCCGGGAGGTGCGCTTGCGACAACGGCGGCAAATTGCCGCCGGGTGCATAGATTAACCCGAGTTCGCGAAGCCCGCCGGGGCCGGGAAACCGGCCCCTTTTTGCCGTTGCAGCCGCTACAGGATCAGCAGCGCGCGGAAGTCGTTGACGTTGGTGTTCGTCGGCCCCGTCACGAACAGGTCGCCGATCGCGTCGAAGTAGCCGTAAGAGTCGTTGCGGTCGAGGTGGTCCGACAGCTTTTTTCCTGCAGCCGCAGCGCGCGCCAGCGTGTCGGGCGTCACGAAGGCGCCGGCGTTGTCTTCCACGCCGTCGATGCCGTCGGTGTCGGCGGCCAGCGCCCAGACCTGCGGCTGGCCCATCAGGGCCCCGGCCAGCCCCATGCACAACTCGCCGGCGCGCCCGCCGCGGCCCTTGGCCTGGCCGGGCTGGCGCGGGCGGATCGTGACGGTGGTCTCGCCGCCCGAGAGAATGACGCAGGGCCGTGCGAAAGGCTGGCCGCGGTGCGCCACGGCGCGTGCCAATGCGGCATGGACCTTGCCGACCTCGCGCGATTCGCCTTCGATCTCGTCGCTGAGGATGTGCGCCTCGATGCCGGCCTCGCGGGCCGCCTGGGCCGCGGCTTCGAGCGACTGCTGCGGCGTGGCGATCAGGTGGACTTCATGGCCCGCGAACACCGCGTCTTCGGGCTTCGGGGTTTCGAGCTCGCCGCTCTCAAGTTGCGCGCGCACGGGCGCCGGCAGCTCGATGCCGTAGCGGTCGAGGATGGCGAGCGCATCGGCGCAGGTGGTGGCGTCGGGCACCGTGGGGCCGCTTGCGATGACGGCCGGGTCGTCGCCCGGCACGTCGCTGATGGTGAGCGTGACCACGCGCGCCGGCGCGCAGGCCGCGGCCAGCCGACCGCCCTTGATGCGCGACAGATGCTTGCGCACGCAGTTCATCTCGCCGATGCCGGCGCCGCTTTCGAGCAGCTGCTTGTTGATGCGCTGCTTGTCGGCCAGCGTGAGGCCCTCGGCCGGCAGCACCAGAAGCGACGAGCCGCCGCCCGAAATGAGGCACAGCACGAGATCGTCGGCCGTGAGCCCCTGCGTGAGCGCGAGGATGCGCTCGGCCGCCTGCTGCCCGGCCGCGTCGGGCACCGGATGCGCGGCCTCGACGATCTCCACGCGCTGCGGCACGCCCTCGGGCCGCGGCGGAATGTGGTCGTAGCGCGTGACGACCAGACCCGACAGCGGGGCATCGGCCGGCCACAGGGCTTCGAGCGCCTGCACCATCGAACCGCCCGCCTTGCCGGCACCGAGCACCAGCGTGCGGCCCTTGGGCGGCTTCGGCAGATGGGCGCCCAGCGTGGACAGCGGCAGCGCGCGGTCCACCGCCACGCGGTAGAGATGTTCGAGGAAGGCGCGCGGCGCTTCGCGCGGATCGGGGGCGGGGCCGAAGGATGGGTTCGATGCGGTCATGGCTTGCTTGTCTCCAATGGGCGATTGTGCAAGGAATACCGCGGAACCGGCTTTGCCGGGCCGCTGGTATTACCCCCTGCAAGGGGGTGGGAGGCCACACGAAGTGGGCAAGCCTGGGGGTTAGTTCGTTTTCGCGCCGGCCTGGAACCAGCGGCCGATCAACGCGCGTTCCTCATCGGTCATGTTCGTGGCGTTGTTCATCGGCATGATCTTCGTCACCACCACCTGCTGGTAGATGGCCTGTGCATGCGCCGCCACCTGTTCGGGCGAATCGACGCGCACGTTCTTCATCTGCGTGGCCGCGCCGTGACACATGAAGCAGCGCTGCTCGAGCACCTTCTGCACGTCCTTGAACGCCACCACGGGCGCCGCCGCGCCCGCCGCGGGGGCAGCCGCCGGCTCGGGCTTCATCCAGACGATGGTGAGCCCCAGCACCACGATGCCGATCAGGGCATACGGCAACGGGTTGCCCGCATTGCCTAGCTTGAAGCGGTGCCGCACCACGAAGAACTGGCGAATGGCCGCGCCGCCGAGCATGATCAGCAGCAGCACCACCCAGTTGTACTTGTGCGTGTAGGTGAAGCTGTAGTGGTTGCTCAGCATCGCGAACAGCACGGGCAGCGTGAAGTAGGTGTTGTGCACGCTGCGCTGCTTGCCGCGCTGGCCATGCACCGGGTCGACCGGGCGGCCTTCGCGCAGCGCCTGCACGTTCTTGCGCTGGCCCGGAATGATCCAGAAGAACACGTTGCCGCTCATCGTGGTGGCCATCATCGCGCCCACCAGCAGGAAGGCCGCGCGGCCCGCGAACCACTGGCAGGCCAGCCAGGTCGCAAAGACGATGAAGAGCGCGATCAGCACGCCGACGATGGTGTCGCCGTTCTTGCGGCGGCCGAAGATCTGGCAGATGCCGTCGTAGACCATCCAGAACACCACGAAGAAAGCCAGCGCCACGCCGATGGCCGCGCCGGGCTGCCAGTCCATCTTCGACTTGTCGATCAGATAGGTGCTCGCGTTCCACAGGTACGACATGGTGAAGAGCGCAAAGCCCGTGAGCCAGGTGCTGTAGCTCTCCCAATACGACCAGTGCAGGTGGTCCGGCAGCTTCCTGGGCGCCAGCGCGTACTTCTGCATGTTGTAGAAGCCGCCGCCGTGCACGGCCCACTGCTCGCCGCCCACGCCCTTGTCGAGCGACTCGGCGTCCTGCGGCTTCTCGAGGCTGTTGTCCAGCATCACGAAGTAGAAGGAGGCGCCGATCCAGGCGATGGCGGTGATGACGTGGACCCAGCGCAGCAGCAGGTTGGCCCAGTCGAGGTAGTAGCTTTCCATGGGGTGCTCTCTCAACCCCGTCGGCGCGTGGAGGCGCCGCCAGGGGATTTCAGCCTGCTCACCACTGCGGGCGCTGTAAGCAGAGAAAGTGCCGCGAACGCAGGCTCCATGAAATGGGCCTCGCTCCGCTGCGGCTTGTTGTGGACCGAAAGTGTATACAGTTTTGACAAGAGGCGGGTTTGTTTTTTCAGCCCAGCGATTGCAACAACTGTGCCGCCACCGCCACCGCGATCACCTCGGGCTCCTTGCCCGTGATGCCGGGCACGCCGATCGGGCAGGTGATGCGGGCCAGTTCGCCGGCCGTGAAGCCGCGCGCCTCGAGCCGGTGGCTGAAGGTGGCCCACTTGGTCTTGCTGCCGATCAGGCCGATGTAGGGCAGGTCGCCGTGCGTGCGCAGGCGCTTGAGGCAGGCGATGACGATATCCAGGTCTTCGGCGTGGCTGAAGCTCATGATCAGCACGCGGCTGCCCGGTGCGAGCGCGGCCACGGCGTCCTGCACGGGCTCGGAGTGTTCGGTCTCGATCTGCGCCGGCAGTGCGTGCGGGAACACGCCGTCGCGGCTGTCGATCCAGCGCACCGCGAACGGCAGGCCGGCCAGCAGCCGGGCGAGCGCGGCACCCACGTGGCCGCCGCCGAACAGCGCCACGGGCTCGAGTTGCGCAACCAGTTCGCGCTGCAACGCAGGCGCATCGACCGCCGTGATGCGTCGATAAGAGAGAAACACCACGCCACCGCAGCATTGGCCCAGGCTCGGGCCAAGCGGATAGCGCTCGATGCCGTCGATGGTGCGCCGGCCGTGGAGCAATTCGCGCGCTTCCTGCGTGGCCTGGAACTCGAGCTGGCCGCCGCCGATGGTGCCCGTGAGCCCTTCGGCCCACACTGCCATCCAGGTGCCGGCCTCGCGCGGCGCCGAGCCCTGCGTCGATTCGACGCGCACCAGCACCGCGTCTTCACCGGGAAGGCGGGCCAGCAATTGATCGACCATGCCGTTCATTTCCGACACCTTCGGTTGCGGGGTTGCACGGGACTCACGGTATAAACCGGCGATGAACCCTCAGCTTACGCCGCGCCGCCTTGCCCTGGTGGCATCCGTCATCTCCGCACTTTGGCTTGCCGGCTGCGAAAGCCCCAAGACCGTGCCCGGCCAATTGAGCGAGGTCAAGGCCGAGCCGAGCGTGGCGGCCGCCGTGTCGCACCCCTCGTCGAATGCGACCACCGCGCGCGAGTACCGCCGCGATGCGGCACGCCACATCTACAACGCCAACAAGTCTCGCATCTACAGCGGGCAGCTGCCGCCCATGCTCTATGCCGTCGGCACCCTGCAGGTCAACCTCGATGCCGGCGGCAAGGTGGTGTCGGTGCATTGGATGCGCGCGCCCAAGCACGCACCCGAGGTCATCGCCGAGATCGAGCGCCTCGTGCTGCAGGCCGCGCCCTTCCCCGCCGCCACGCGCCTCGGTGCGGTCACGTGGACCGACACCTGGCTGTGGGACAAGAGCGGGCGCTTCCAGCTCGACACGCTCACCGAAGGGCAGCAGTAAGGCGACCGGCATCAAGACCCGCGGTAGGTCGAGTAGCTCCACGGGCTCACCAGAAGCGGCACGTGGTAGTGCTGGTCGGTGTGCGCCACGCCGAAATCCAGCGACACCTTGTTCAGGAAATTGGGCTCCGGCAGCTTCACGCCGCACGCCTTGAAATAGCCCGCCACGTCGAACACCAGCCGGTAGGTACCGACCTTGAGCGAGTGGTTGTCGTAGAGCGGCCCGTCGCTGCGGCCGTCCGAATTCAGCGTGAAGCGCTTCACCAGCGTGGCGGCCTCGCCTTGGGTGGTGTACAGCGCCACCTCCATGCCGGCCGCGGGGCCGCCGTGCATCGTGTCCAGTACGTGAGTGCTCAGGCCCATGGGGCGCTCCTTCGAATGTCGATCAAGGCTGCGGGATATTCCGGTGGACAAAAGTGTATACAGTTACCGGCTTTGGGTCTATCATGAAAAACATGGAGTCCTCCACCACCCGTTCGATCGTCGACGCGCTCACCAAGGCGATCGTCGAGCACCGGCTGCAGCCCGGCACCAAGCTGGCCGAGCAGAAGCTGGCCGATCATTTCGGTGTGTCGCGCACGCTGGTGCGCCAGGCGCTGTTCCAGCTCTCGCAGAACAAGCTGATCCGCCTCGAACCCGCGCGCGGCGCCTTCGTGGCGGCGCCCGCCGTCGACGAGGCCAGGCAGGTGTTCGCGGTGCGCCGCATGCTCGAGGCTGAGATGACGCGCGAGTTCGTGCGCACCGTCACGCCGGCCAAGATCAAGGCGCTGAAGGAGCACGTCGCACTCGAAAAATCCGCCGTGTCGGGCGAGGACATCTCGGGCCGCACCGAGCTGCTCGGCGACTTCCACGTGCGCATGGCCGAGCTCATGGGCAACCAGGTGCTGGCGCAGATCCTCGGCGAACTCATTTCGCGCTGCGCCCTCATCACGCTCATGTACCAGAGCACCAGCGCGGCCGAGCATTCCAACGACGAACACGCCGACATCGTGAAGGCGCTGGCCGCGCGCGACGAAGAGCGCGCCGTGCGCCTCATGACCGAACACCTGGAGCACGTCGAGGCCAACCTGACCTTCGACCGCAAGGTGCCGACCAACGACATCTCCCTCGCGCTGTCCTGATCCACACCATGACCGTCTACGACACCACCCTGCCCTATCCGCGCGACCTCGTCGGCTACGGCCGCAACCCGCCGCATGCGCAGTGGCCCGGCGGCGCGCGCATTGCGGTGCAGTTCGTCCTCAACTACGAAGAGGGCGCTGAGAACGCCACGCTGCATGGCGACGCGGGCTCCGAGCAATTCCTCTCCGAGATGTTCAACCCGGCCAGCTTTCCCGACCGGCACATCAGCATGGAAGGCATCTACGAATACGGCTCGCGTGCCGGCGTGTGGCGCATCCTGCGCGAGTTCGAGAAGCGCGGCCTGCCGCTCACGGTGTTCGGCGTGGGCATGGCGCTGGAACGCTACCCCGAGCTCACCGCCGCCTTCAAGGAACTGGGCCACGAGATCGCCTGCCACGGCTGGCGCTGGATCCACTACCAGAACCTCGATGAGGCCACCGAGCGCGAGCACATGCGCCTGGGCATGGAAGCGATTGAAAAGCTCACCGGCAAGCGCGCGCTCGGCTGGTACACCGGCCGCGACAGCCCGCGCACGCGCCGCCTCGTGGCCGACTACGGCGGCTTCGAATACGACAGCGACTACTACGGCGACGACCTGCCGTTCTGGATGAAGGTGCAGAAGACCGACGGCACGGTGGTGCCGCAGCTCATCGTGCCCTACACGCTCGACTGCAACGACATGCGCTTTGCGCTGCCGCAGGGCTACTCGCACGCCGACCCGTTCTTCCAGTACATGAAGGACAGCTTCGACGCGTTGTATGCCGAAGGCGACCCGCAAGGCGACAACAGCCCGAAGATGATGAGCATCGGCATGCACTGCCGCCTGCTCGGACGGCCCGGCCGCATCGTGGCGCTGCAGCGCTTTCTCGACCACATCGCACAGCACGACGGCGTGTGGGTCTGCCGCCGGCTCGACATCGCGCGCCATTGGAAGCAGGCGCACCCCTTTGAAGCCGGAGCCGCATCATGAGCCTGACCATCGCCCAACTCAACGCGGCCGTGCCGGCTGCGGCTGTCGCATTGCTCGACGGCACCTACGAACATTCGCCGTGGATCGCGCAGCGCGCGCTGGCTGCACGCCCCTTCCGCTCGCTCGCGCACCTCAAGCATGCGCTGGTGCAGGCACTGGCCGCGTCGTCGGCCGACGAGCAGATCGGCCTGATCCGCGCCCATCCGGAACTGGCCGGCAAGGCCATGGTCAGCAAGACGCTGACGGCCGAATCGACCCACGAGCAGGGCAAGGCCGGCCTCACCGACTGCACGCCGGAAGAGTTCGCGAAGATCCAGCAGCTCAACGCCGACTACAACGCGAAGTTCGGCTTTCCGTTCATCCTGGCGGTGCGCGGGCCGCGCGGCACCGGGCTTTCGAAGCGCGAGATCATCGACACCTTCGAGCGCCGGCTGCACAACCACCCGGCGTTCGAGCTCGGCGAAGCGCTGCGCAACATCCACCGCATCGCCGAGATCCGGCTGGACGACAAGTTCGGCGCCGACCTCTCGCTCGGCAACGACGTGTGGGACTGGCAGGAACAGCTTTCGGTGCACACCGATCCCGGCTATGCCGAGAAGGGCCAGCTCACCGTCACCTACCTGACCGATGCGCATCGCGCCTGCGCCGCGCAGATCTCGGACCTGATGCGCGAATGCGGTTTCGACTCGGTGCACATCGATGCGGTCGGCAACGTGGTCGGCCGCTATGAAGCCAGCACGCCCAATGCAAGGACCCTGCTCACCGGTTCGCACTACGATACCGTGCGCAACGGCGGCAAGTACGACGGCCGCCTGGGCATCTTCGTGCCGATGGCCTGCGTGCGCGAACTTGCGCGGCAAGGCAGGCGCCTGCCCTTCGCCTTCGAGGTGGTCGGCTTCGCCGAAGAGGAAGGCCAGCGCTACAAGGCGACCTTCCTGGGTTCGGGCGCGCTCATCGGCCACTTCGATCCGCGCTGGCTCGACCAGAAGGATGCCGACGGCGTCACGATGCGCGAAGCCATGCAGCACGCCGGCCTGAAGCAGGAAGACATTCCGAAGATCCAGCGCGACCCGGCGCGCTACCTCGGCTTCGTCGAGGTGCACATCGAGCAGGGCCCGGTGCTCACCGAGCTCGACCTGCCGCTGGGCATCGTCACCTCCATCAACGGCAGCGTGCGCTACGTGGGCGAGGTGATCGGCATGGCCAGCCACGCTGGCACCACGCCGATGGACCGGCGCCGCGACGCGGCCGCCGCGGTGGCCGAACTGATCCTCTACACCGAGCAGCGCGCGGCGCAGGACGGCAATTCGGTCGGCACCGTCGGCATGCTCGAAGTGCCCAGCGGCTCCATCAACGTGGTGCCGGGCCGCTGCAAGTTCAGCCTCGACCTGCGCGCGCCCAACAACGCGCAGCGCGACGCGCTGGCCACCGACGTGGTCGACGAACTCAAGGCCATCTGCGAGCGCCGCGGCGTTCGCTTCGAGCTTGAAGAGACCATGCGCGCTGCCGCCGCACCGAGCGCGCCGGCCTGGCAGCAACGCTGGGAAAAAGCCGTCGATGCCCTTGGCATCCCGCTCTTCCGCATGCCCAGCGGCGCCGGCCACGACGCGATGAAGCTGCACGAGGTGATGCCGCAGGCCATGCTCTTCGTGCGCGGCATCAACTCGGGCATCAGCCACAACCCGCTCGAATCGAGCACCAATGACGACATCCAGCTCGCCGTGCAGGCCTTCCAGCACCTGCTGGAAAACCTCGCCACCGAACAAGCCCACTGAAAAGAAAAGACATGACCGACTACGCCAAGCTCGACGCCTGGATCGACGCCCATTTCGATGAAGAAGTGCAGTTCCTGCAGCAGCTGGTGCGCGTGCCCACCGACACGCCGCCCGGCAACAACGCGCCGCACGCCGAGCGCACCGCCGAACTGCTGAAGGACTTCGGCCTCGACGCCGAGAAGCACGCCGTGCCCGCGCAGGACGTGAAGGACTACGGCCTCGAATCGATCACCAACCTGATCGTGCGCCGCCAGTACGGCAGCGGCGGCCGCACCGTCGCCCTCAACGCCCACGGCGACGTGGTGCCCCCGGGCGAAGGCTGGACGCACGACCCGTACGGCGGCGAGATTGCCGGCGGCAGTCTCTATGGCCGCGCTGCCGCGGTGAGCAAGAGCGACTTCGCGAGCTTCACCTTCGCGCTGCGCGCGCTCGAAGCCGTGGCCAGGCCGGCCAAGGGCAGCGTCGAGCTGCACTTCACCTACGACGAAGAGTTCGGCGGCATCCTCGGCCCGGGCTGGCTGCTCGAGCAAGGCCTGACCAAGCCCGACCTGATGATCGCGGCCGGCTTCAGCTACGAAGTGGTCACCGCGCACAACGGCTGCCTGCAGATGGAAGTGACGGTGCACGGCAAGATGGCCCATGCCGCCATTCCGACCACCGGCGTCGATGCGCTGCAGGGCGCGGTGAAGATCCTCAACGCGCTCTACGCGCAGAACACGCGCTACCAGCAGGTGACGTCCGAGGTCGAGGGCATCACGCATCCCTACCTCAACGTGGGCCGCATCGAAGGCGGCACCAACACCAACGTGGTTCCGGGCAAGGTGATGTTCAAACTCGACCGCCGCATGATCCCCGAAGAGAATCCGGTCGAGGTCGAAGCGACGATCCGCCAGGTCATCGCCGATGCCGCGGCCGAGAGCGCCGGCATCACGGTCGAGATCAAGCGCCTGCTGCTCGCCAATTCGATGAAGCCGCTGGCCGGCAACAAGCCGCTGGTCGATGCGATTCAGAAGCACGGCCAGGAACTGTTCGGCGAGCCGATCAAGGCCATGGGCACGCCGCTGTACACCGACGTGCGCCTGTACGGCGAAGCCGGCATTCCGGGCGTGATCTACGGCGCCGGCCCGCGCACCGTGCTCGAATCGCACGCCAAGCGCAGCGACGAGCGCGTCCTGCTCGAAGACCTGCGCCGCGCCACCAAGGTGATCGCCCGCACGCTGAGCGACCTGCTGGCCTGAGGCCTGAGCCTCCGGGCGGGCTTCGCGCTCGCCCGCGCTCCTACGCGGCGGTCCGCGTCTTCAGGCTGGCGACATAGCTGTTGCGCGTGCCGGTGACATGGGCGCGCATGAGCTTTTCGAACTTGACGAAATCACCGGCGCGAAACAGCGCCAGAAGTTGCGAGTGCTGCTCGAAGCCCGCGGTGTGCAGCACATCGGCCGGCGCTGAAAGGTGCGTGCGCAGCGCCGCGATCTTGGTCGCTGCGGTGGCGTAGGCCGCTTGCATGTACGGATTGCCGCAGTGCTCGAAGAAGGCCTCGTGCAGCCGCGTGTCGGCGCGGCCATAGCGCACCGCGTCGCGCGCTGCCCGCGCCTGCTCCATCTCGTCGATTGCCGCCTGCAGCGCCGCGGCCGTGGCGTCACGCGCGTTCTGGTACGCCAGTTCGGCCGCGCGCGGCTCCAGCAGGCAGCGGAACTCGCAGATGGCCGTGATGTCGGCCTCGCTGGGCTCGAACACGTAGCTGCCGCGCTGCGGCCGTATCACCACCAGGCCCGCCAGCTGCAGCAGGTTCAGCGCCTCGCGCACCGGCGTGCGGCTGACGCCGAAGGAGGTCGCGAGCGACTCCTCCGGAATCATCGCGCCCAAGGCGAATTCGCCGTCGATGATGGCTTCGCGCAGTCGCTGCGCTACCTGGGACGCAAGTGATTTCGGGGCTTCGATCTTGAAACGGTGGGTTGGAGGCACGGCGCGATGAGGACGGAGGGGACGGGGTTGGAACGACCGGGTTGCTTATAGCCGACCTGCAGCGGGGAACGGAAGCCGGTGCAAATACCGATGCCCTAGTACCTTACATACAAGATGATACGGCCAATTTCCTTCGAACGGATGGCCATGACTCTTGCGTTCCCCGCGGCTGTGCCGCAGCCCCTGCTCGCACTGCGCGAATCGCTCGGCGCCTCCGCGGTGCTCTTTGGCGACGAGGTGCCGCAGCGCAACCGCAACGACTGGAGCACCCAGTCGCCGACACATCCGCTGGCGGTGGTCCGCCCGGTGGATGCCGCAGGCGTTTCCGCGGCGCTGAAGGCCTGCCGCGCTGCCGGCCTCCCGGTGGTGCCCCAGGGCGGATTGACCGGCCTGTGCGGCGGCGCCCGCCCCGAGGACGGCTGGGTGGCCCTGTCGCTGGAGCGCATGGTCGGCGTCGAGGAGATCGACCCCGCCAGCGCCACCATGACGGTGCTGGCCGGCACGCCGCTCGAGCTGGTGCAGCGTGCGGCGGCCGAGGCCGGCTTCTACTTCGCCCTCGATCTCGGTGCGCGCGGCTCGTGCGCCATCGGCGGCAACCTGTCGACCAACGCGGGCGGCAACCGCGTGATCCGCTACGGCATGGCGCGCGAACTGGTGCTCGGCCTGGAGGTGGTGCTGCCCGATGGCACGGTGATGACCAGCCTCAACAAGATGCTGAAGAACAACGCCGGCTACGACCTCAAGCATCTGTTCATCGGCAGCGAGGGCACGCTGGGCATCATCACCCGCATCGTGCTGCGCCTGCACCCCCAGCCGGGCTGCACGCTGTCGGCGCTGTGCGCCCTGCCCGACTATGACGGCGTGGTGCGCCTGCTGGGCGCCGCGCGCGGCGGGCTCGGCCCGCTGCTCTCGGCCTTCGAGGTGATGTGGCCGGACTACTGGCAGGTGGTGACCGAGCGGGTGGGCGTGCGCGATCCGCTGACCGGCAGCGCACGGCATGGGCACTATGTGCTGGTCGAAGTCCAGGGCACCGACGAGACGATCGACGGCCCGCGCTTCAATCGCTGGCTCGAGACGCTGATGGAGGAAGGCGCCCTGGCCGACGCGGCGGTGGCTCAATCGATGGCCGACACGCAAGCGTTCTGGGCGCTGCGCGACGCCTGTGCCGAGTTCTTTCCCACGCTGGGCCCGCATGTCTCCTACGACGTCGGACTGGCCGTGAAGTCGATGGACGCCTACGTGCGTGCCTGCAAGGCGGCGCTGGCGGCGCGCATTCCCGGCTGCGAGAGCGTCTATTACGGGCACATCGGCGACGGCAACCTGCATCTGGTGGCCTGGGTGCCCGGCCTGTCGATCGAGCATCAGCCCAAGGACGCGATGGACGAGGTCATCTACGGCCTGGTGCGCGAATACGGCGGCACGGTGTCGGCCGAACACGGCATCGGCACGGCGAAGAAACGCTGGCTCGGCCATGCACGCAGCCCCGAGGAGATCGCGCTGATGAAGACGCTGAAGGCCGCCCTCGACCCGCTGGGCCTGCTCAACCCCGGCAAGGTGGTGTGAGCATGGGACGCGTCTTTGTCGACCGCTTGTTCAAGGGCGTCGAGGCCGTGCTCGCGGCCTTGCTGCTGGGCATGGTGCTGATGGTGTTCGGCAACGTGGTGCTGCGCTACGCCTTCAACTCCGGCATCCAGGTGTCCGAGGAACTGTCGCGCATCTTCTTCGTCTGGCTCACCTTCATCGGTGCCATCGTCGCGATGCGTGACGGCACGCATCTGGGCATGGACGGTTTCGTCAGCCGCCTGTCGCGCCGCGGCAAGCTGGCCTGCCTGGCGGCCAGCCAGGGCATCGTGCTGGCCGGTTGCGCCGTGCTGTTCTGGGGCACCTGGCAGCAGCACGAGGTCAACGCCACCACGACGGCGCCGGTCACCGGCCTCTCGATGATCTGGGTCTTCGGCGTCAGCTACCTGACGAGCCTGGCGATCGGCGCGCATGCGCTGCACGCGCTGTGGCGCATCGCGAGCGGCCAACTGCGCGACGACGAACTGGTGCAGATCACGGAAAGCGAAGAGATACCGCACGGCGCCGCGCATCCGGGAGCACGGCCATGACGATCGCCGTCTTCACGCTGTCGCTGCTCGGCGCCATGATGCTGGGCGCGCCGATCGCCTTCGCACTGCTCATCTGCGGCGTGGCATTGATGGTGTCGCAGGGGCAGATCGACGCCACCATCCTGTCGCAGAAGCTCGTGGAAGGCGCCGACAGCTTTCCGCTGCTGGCCATTCCCTTCTTCATGCTGGCCGGCGAGCTGATGAACGCCGGCGGCATCTCGCGGCGCATCGTGAACTTCGCGCTGGCCTGGGTCGGCCATCTGCGCGGCGGGCTCGGGCTGGTGGCGATCTTCGCCTCAGTGGTGATGGCGGCGATCTCCGGCAGCGCCGCTGCCGATGCCGCCGCCATCGGCGCGATGTTGATCCCGATGATGCGCCAGGCCGGCTACGACGTGCCGCGCTCCGCCGGGCTGATTGCCGCCGGCGGCGTGATCGCTCCCGTGCTGCCGCCTTCGATCGGGCTGATCGTGTTCGGCGTGATTGCCAACGTGTCGATCGGCAAGCTGTTCCTGGCCGGCATCGCGCCGGGGCTGCTGATGGGGGTCTCGCTGGTGATCGCCTGGCAGTGGGTGGCGCGGCGCGACAAGGTGACCGTGCAGCCGCGCCAGTCGATGGCCGCACGCGGCCGCGCCGCGGTCGACGGCATCTGGGCGCTGCTGATGCCGCTGGGCATCATCGGTGGCCTGAAGTTCGGCATCTTCACGCCCACAGAGGCCGGCGTGGCGGCCTGCGTCTACGCCTTCGTGCTTGGTGCCTTCGTCTATCGCGAGCTGAACCTGCGACAGTGCTATGGCCTCCTCGTGGCGGCGGCCAAGAGCACGGCGGTGGTGGTGTTCCTGATCGCGGCGGCGCTGGTGTCGGCCTGGCTGATCACCACCTCCGACGTGCCGGCACAGGTGGCCGCGATGCTCGAACCCTTCATGGGCAACAAGATCCTGCTGATGCTCGTGATCATGGTCATCGTGGTGATCGTCGGCACCGCGCTCGACTTCGCGCCCACGCTGATGATCCTCACGCCCGTGCTGATGCCGGTGGTCAAGCAGGCCGGCATCGACCCGGTGTACTTCGGCGTGCTGTTCATCATGAACAACGCCATCGGCCTCATCACGCCCCCGGTGGGCATCGTGCTCAACGTGATGTGCGGCGTGGCGAAGATCTCGATGAGGGATCTGATGCGCGGACTGTGGCCCTTCCTCTGGGCCGAACTCTTCGTCCTGTTGCTGCTGGTGCTGTTCCCAGACCTCGTGCTGGTGCCGCTCAAGTGGCTGAGCTGATTTCTACAAAGGAGACATGCGATGCGAATTCGATTCCACCCTTCCCGCCTGGTTGCCGTGGCCCTGGCCGCAGGCCTGGCCGCCGGCGCCGCGCAGGCCCAGTTCAAGGAGCGCAATTTCCGAGTCTCCAACGGGGTGAGCAAGGAACACCCGATGGGCAACGGCCTCGCGAAGATGGGCGCCTGCACGTTAGAGAAGAGCGGCGGCAAGATGAAGATCCAGCCCTTCTGGGACGGCGCACTGGGCAGCGACCTGACCGGCACGCAGAGCGTGCGCACGGGCTCGCTCGACATGGTGATCACTTCGACTGCGCCGGTGGTTTCCATCGTGCCGGCGCTCGGCGTGTTCGACCTGCCCTTCCTGTTCAACACCTCCAGCGAGGCCGACAAGCTGCTCGACGGCAAGGTCGGCGACTGGTTCTCGGCCAAGCTGCCCGCAGTAGGCCTGGTCAATCTCGCCTGGTGGGAGAACGGCTTTCGCCACACCACCAACTCGAAGCGCCCGATCAACAAGGTCGAGGATTTCGACGGCGTGAAGATGCGCGTGATGCAGAACACCATCTTCCTCGACACCTTCAAGACCCTGGGCAGCAACGCCGTGCCGATGGCTTTCACGGAGGTCTATTCGGCGCTGGAGACCAAGACCGTGGACGGCCAGGAGAACCCCTTCACCAACATCGAGAACATGAAGTTCTACGAGGTGCAGAAATACCTCACGCTGACCAAGCATGCCTACAGCCCGACGCTGGTGCTGTTCTCGAAGAAGATCTGGGACACGCTCTCCCCGCAGGAGCAGGCCACGCTGCGCGAATGCGCGGTGCTGGGGCGCGACGAGCAGCGCCGCGCCAACCGGGCCATGGAAGCGCGCAGCGTGGACAGCCTCAAGGCCAAGGGCATGACGGTCAACGAGATCGCGCCGGCCGAGATGCAGCGCATCCGCGAGCGCTCGAGCGTGATCTACGAGCGCCACGCCAAGGCCATCGGCGAGGAGGCCATCACCATGGTCAACGCCGAGCTCAAGCGCATCCGCGAGAACTGAGCCCAAGGAAACAGCGATGAGCCTTTCAGGAAAAGTCGCCTGGGTCACGGGCGGCGGCAGCGGCATCGGGCTGGCGGGCGCGACGGAACTGGCGCGCGCCGGCTGCCGGGTCGTCATCTCCGGGCGCGAAGCCACGAAGCTCGATGCGGCCATCGAGGCCGCCAAACGACTGGGCGCGCCGCGAGGCACCATCACGGCCGCACCGCTGGACGTGGCCAACGCCGCGGCGGTGACGGCCGCGGCTCGGGCCATCGAGGCGGAGTTCGGCTGCATCGACATCCTCGTCAACAGCGCGGGCATCAACTTCCCCAAGCGCTACTGGTGTGAAACCGATGCCGCCACCTTCGAGCAGGTGGTGGCCGTCAACCTGAACGGTGCCGCCTGGTGCACGCTGGCTGTGACGAAGGGCATGCGCGCGCGCCGCGAGGGCATGGTGATCAACATCGCCTCCTTCGCGGGCTGGCACTACGAGTACATGACCGGCCCCGCCTACACCGCGAGCAAGGCCGCGATGATGGCGCTCACGCATTCGTTCAACATCGAGGAGTGCGTCCACGGCCTGCGCGCGACCGCGCTGTGCCCCGGCGAGGTCGCCACGCCGATCCTGAAGAAGCGGCCCGTGGAGCCGAGCGAGGCGGACAAGGCCCGGATGCTGCAGGAAGAAGACCTGGGACGCACGATCCGCTTCATCGCAGAGATGCCGCCGCATGTCTGCATCAACGAGCTGGTGATCTCCCCGGTGTGGAACCGCACCTACATCGCCGGCGAAGCGCTGCAGCGCAAGGCGGCGCCATGACGCAAGCAGCTGCCGAAGGGCCGGCGGTGGCGATCACCGGCGCTGGTCAAGGCATCGGCCGGGCGCTGGCGCGCGCCTTCGCGGCCCAGGGCGCGCGGGTGGTCGTCTCCGACATCGATGCCGCGTCCTGCGCGGCCACGGCGGACGAGCTGCAAACGCTGGGCGTGCCGGCCGACGTGACGCGCGCCGAGCACTGCGCCGCGCTGGTCGAGCGCGCGGTCGCAACCTTCGGCCGCCTCGACGTGATGATCTGCAACGCCGGCATCATGCAGCTCAAGCCGCTGCTGGAGCTGGACGGCAGCGACTGGGACCGCATGCTCGGCGTCAACGTGAAGGGCAGCTTCTTCACGCTGCAGGCAGCGGCACGCCAGATGCTGGCGCAGCCGCCGCTCGCCGAAGGCCGGCCGCGCGGCAAGATCCTGCTGATGGCATCGATCGCCGGACGCAGCGGCGCCGGCCCGATCGCCTCGGTGATACCGCATTACCGCGCCAGCAAGGCGGCGGTGATCAGCCTGGCGCAGTCGGCGGCCATCACCTTCGCGCCGCAGATCACCGTCAACGCGATCTGCCCCGGCCTGGTGGAAACCGACATGTGGCAGCGCATGGACCGCGACTGGACCGCGCTGCAGGGCGTGCCCCAGGGCCAGGTGTGGCAGCAGCGCGTGGCCACTGTTCCGATGGGCCGGGCGCAGACACCCGGCGACGTGGCCGACCTGGCGCTGTTCCTCGCCTCGCCGGCAGCCGACTACATGACGGGCCAGTCGATCAACATCGACGGCGGCCTGATGATGAATTGAAATGGCCATGCACCCCGCACTGTCCCTGAAGGCGTTGCTCGCCGAAGGCCCCATCGTGCAGGCGCCCGGCGCCTACGACGCGTTGAGCGCGCGGCAGATCGAGCAGGCCGGCTTTCCGGCGATCTACATGACCGGCTTCGGCGCCACCGCCTCGCGCCTGGGCCAGCCCGACATCGGCCTGCTCACGCAGACCGAGATGACCGGCCACGCGCGCGACATGGTGCGCGCCGTGCGCGTGCCGGTGATCGCCGATGCCGACACCGGCTACGGCGGCCCCTCGAACATCGAGCGCACCGTGCGCGAGTATGTGCAGTCCGGCGTGGCCGCCATCCACCTCGAAGACCAGGTGGCACCCAAGCGCTGCGGGCAGATGGCCGGCATCCGGCTGATCGATGCGCACGAGAACGAGCGCCGGCTGCGTTGTGCCATGGCCGCGCGCGGCAGCGATCCCACGCTGATCATCGGCCGCACCGACGCACTGCCCGCCGCCGGCATCGACGAGGCCCTGGCGCGCGCCCGGCGCTGGCAGGACGCGGGTGTCGACCTGGTGTTCGTCGACGGCATCAAGAAGATCGCCGAGGTGGAAGCCGTCGCCAGGCACCTGCCCGGTCCGAAGATCGTCTCCATCGTCGACGGCAACGAGACCACCGCACTCAGCGCATCCGACTTGCAGGGCATGGGCTTCTCGGTGGTGCTCTATGCCGTGACGGCGCTCTTCAGCGCCGCGCTGGCCGTCGAACAGGCGCTGGCGCGCCTGCGGCGGGACGGCACGCCGCGCGACGTGCCGTCGCTCGCCTATGCCGACTTCACCCGCATCGTCGGCCTGCAGTCCCATCAGCAGCTCGACGCGCAATTCGGCGCCGAGGGCTGACGCGCACTTCTTCCCTTGTCCCCACCCTTCGCATCTTCGAAAGTCCGACCTTGAACACCCTCTCTCCCGTTCCCTACGCCGGCATCTGGCCGGCCCTGCTGACCCCGCTCGACGAGAAGCTCGGCATCGACATCCCTCGCTTCGCCTCGCACGCGCTGCGCCTGCTCGACGCCGGCTGCGCCGGCGTGACGCCTTTCGGCACGACCGGCGAAGGCCCGTCCTTCAGCGTGAGCGAACGGATGAATGCACTGGCCGGCCTGGTCGCCTACGGCGTGCCGGCCGGGCGCATCCTGGCCTCCACCAGCTGCGCCGCGCTGCCGGATGCGTTCGCGCTGACCCGGCACGCGGTGGAACTGGGCGCCTACTGCTGCCTGCTGCTGCCGCCCTTCTTCCTCAAGGGCGTGCCCGACCAGGGCGTGATCGACGCCTACCGGTGGATCATCGACGGCGTCGCCGATTCGAGGCTGCGCATCGTGCTCTATCACATCCCGCAGGTGGCCGGCGTCGGGCTGAGCCACCATGTGATCCGAACGCTCAAGACGCTGTACCCGGACACGATCGTGGGGCTCAAGGACAGCGGCTGCAAGCGCGAGGATTCATTGGCCTTTGCCGAGGCGTTCATGCCGCCGATGCAGGTGTGGGTGGGCAACGAGCCGGATCTCCAGACCATGGCCGCACGCGGCAGCCTCGGCGCCGTCAGCGGCATCGCCAATGTCATGCCGCGCCTCGTGCAGCGCCTGGTCGCGGGCTCCACGCAGCCCGAGGCCGACCAGCAGCGCGTGCTGGACCTGCTCAAGATTCTCGGTGGCTACGGATTGACGGCCGCCTTCAAGGGACTGATGGCCATGCTCGACGATGCACCCGGCTGGATGCGGGTGCGGCCGCCGCTCGTGACGCTGGATACGGCCGAGTACGAACGGCTGGCGGCGCAGCTGCGCGCTTTCGGCATCGACCGCGACCGCGACTGAGTTCGACGCTCGCGCCTGCCTGCTCAACATTCAGCGGGCAGAACCAGCGCTGGCGGCAATCTCTCGCGTCACCCGGAGAAACCTCTCCATGTCGGCGACCGAGTGGCAGTGCAGCGGTGACACCCGCACGGTGCCTTCGAGCCCGAAGGAATCGAGCATGCGCTTCGAATAGATGCTGCTCGCCACGCGCTCGTACACCGTCACGCCGCGCTTGCCGTACTCGACCACGGCCTGCGTGCAGTCGAGGTGCTCGAAGCCGATGCCGATGATCAGGTCGCGCTTGGTCAGGTCCGGATGGTCGAGGAAGACCTTCACGCCTTCGATGCCGCGCAGGCCGGTGGTCTCGCCGCTTCCGTCCAGCAGCGCCGCCAGCAAGGCGCGCTCGTGCAGCTCGATGTGCGCAATGCCCGCTTCGAACAAGGCGCGGCGCTCGGTGGCGTCGGAGAAATGGCCGCCGAGCCAGCACACGTAGTCCACGATCTCGGTGAGCACGGCAAACTGCCACGGCGCGGAGCTGCCCAGGTCCCAGAAGTCGGGCTTCTTGCCCGCGAGCTTGTGGTGCGGCAGCAGCGCCGCGCGGTCCGACACCCACGACAGGCCCGAACCGCGGCAGCCGAAGAACTTGTAGGGCGCCATGTTGATGCCGTCCACCGGCGTCTTCTGCAGGTCGATCAGGCCATGCGGCGCATGCTGCACGGCGTCCACGACGATGTAGAGATCGGGCTTGATCTCGCGCGCGCGCCGGACGATCTGTTCCATGTCGAGCTTGGCGCCCGAGATGTTCGATGCATGGATCACGTTGAGCAGGCAGGTGTCCTTGTCCACCAGCCGCACGATCTCGTCGGCATCGACACCGCCCGTCTCGCGGTTGCTCCCGGCCACCCGCAGCTCGCGACCTGACTTGTGGGCATACAGGCTCATCGCATCGAACGACGACGGATGCTCGAGCACGGTGGTGACCATGTTCGTGCCCGGCACGTTCTCGGCCACCGCGCGCACCATGTCGAACATCGCGCCCGATGCCGTCAGCGACGCATAAACGCTGCCGCCGCGCGCATTGAGGATGGTGCGCACGTCGGCCGCGGCCGCGGCCTGGATCTGCTGCAGCTCGACGGCGGTGGCGTGAATGCGCTCCGCGTTGTCGGGAATGGCATCGACATGCATGAAGCGCTCGGCCGCCGCCTTCAGCCGGAACGAGCCGCCGGCGTTGTCGAAGTAGAGGCGTTCGCGCCCGTGGTGGTCGTGGTCGACGTGGAGAAAGCGCTGCTTCACCTCGCGCATCAGCGCGTCGGAAAACGCCAGCCCGTTGG
Source organism: Variovorax paradoxus (assembly GCF_018614875.1). GTDB lineage: Bacteria > Pseudomonadota > Gammaproteobacteria > Burkholderiales > Burkholderiaceae_C > Variovorax > Variovorax paradoxus_I. Next base: position 108,396 of record NZ_JAGGNW010000012.1, read on the forward strand.
CATGGTGTGTGTTCGCCGGCATCTTCAAACGCCCTTGTTGTTCGGGTTCTTGTAGGTCTCGCGCACGGCGTCGGACATCGGGAAGTTGAGGTTCACGTTGCGCGGCGGAATGGGCGCCATGAACCACTTGGCATAGAGCTTGTCGATGGCGCCCGACTTCATCATCTCGGTCACGGCCTGGTCGACGACGGCCTTGAACTCGGGGTCGTCCTTGCGCATCATGATGCCGTAGGGCTCCTGGCGCAGCACGTCCTTCAGCAGCTTGTAGTCGGAGGCGTTGGGCTGGTTGGCGATGAGGCCGGCCAGCTGCACGTCGTCGAGCACGTAGGCCGCCGCGCGGTCGCTCGCGAGCAGCAGGAAGGCATCGGCCGTGTCCTTGCCCGCGATCTCCTGCACCTCGATGTTCTCGGTCTTGCGGAAGCCGCGCAGCAGCTGCATCGACGTGCTGCCGGCCACCGTGGCCACGGTCTTGCCCTGCAGGTCGGCGATCGAGTTGATGCCCGAGTTCTTCTTCACCGCGGCCGTGATGTTGGTGACGAAATGGCTCGGCGCGAAGTCGACCTGCTGCTGGCGCTGCACGGTGTTGGTGGTGGTCGCGCAGTCGAGGTCGACCGTGCCGTTCTGCACCAGCGGAATGCGGTTGGTCGAATTGAGCAGCGTGTAGCGCACCTCGATCTTCGAAAGGCCGAGCTTGGCCTTGATGGCGTCCACCACCTTCAGGCAGATCTCGTTGGTGAAGCCGATGGGCGCGCTGTCGGCGCCGGTCTTGTAGGAAAACGGAATCTGCGTGTCGCGGCTGCCGATCTGCACGGTGCCGCTTTCCTTGATCTTGCGCAGCGTGGGGCTCTCCTGCGCGGCCGCGGTGCCGCAGATCAACGCAACGCTGGCGCCGAGCGCGAGGGACAGTTTGAGGTTCATGAATGTTCCTTTGAAGAAGAGGCAGGCGCATCTTCGGCTCGGCTTCAAATTTCCAAAAGCGATTTTTTGTGATTGAATCAGATGAATAAAAGTATTCAATCAAAAGGCATGCACCGTGATGACCTTCAAGCAGCTCGAAGCCCTGTACTGGATCGCCAAGCTGGGCGGCTTCGCGCAGGCGGCCAACCAGCTTCATACCTCGCAGTCGGCGGTGTCCAAGCGGGTGCATGAACTCGAGCTGCTGTTCGACACCGAGCTTTTCGATCGCAGCCAGCGCACCGCGCGGCTGACCGAAAAAGGCGAAGAGATGTTCGTGCTCGCGGCCAGGCTGCTCGAGCAGCGCGATGCCGCCGTCGAGCAGTTCGGCAAGCCGGGCGTGGTGGAGCGGCGGCTGCGCATCGGCGTCACCGAGCTCACTGCGATGACATGGCTGCCCCGGCTGGTGGGGCTGATCCAGCAGCACTACCCCAAGGTCATTCTCGAGCCCGACGTCGACGACAGCCTTCAGCTGCGCGACAAGCTGCTGGCCGACGAGCTCGACCTGGTGATCGTGCCCGACACCTTCGCCGATTCGCGCATGCAGAGCAAGGCCATCGGCGAAGTGAAGAGCGCCTGGATGTGCAAGCCCGGCGTGGTGCGTGCCGCCGGCGCCGTGCGGCTGCACGAACTCGCGCGCCACCGCATGCTGGTGCAAGGCAGCAGTTCGGGCACCGGGCGCGCCTACGACGCATGGATGAAGGACCAGGGCGTGCGGCCTTCCGACACCATCGTGGTGAGCAACCTCGTGGCGTTGACCGGGCTCACGGTGTCGGGCCTGGGCGTGAGCTACCTTCCGCGCCAGTGCCTGGACCCGCTCGTTGTGACCGGCATGCTGGCGGTGATCGACGTGGTGCCCGCCCTGCCGGTGGTGCGCTACGTGGCCATGCACAAGGGCGAGCACCGCAGCGCGCTGACCTCGTCCATCGTGATGCTGGCGCAGGAATGCTGCGATTTCACGCGCATGTTCCAGGCGCAAGCCGACGAAGAGCCTGCAGAATGAGCGGCATGAAACCCCGCAAGCAGACCTCGTCCACGCCCCACATCCGGGTGGCGCCCAGCGGCGTGCACGGGCTCGGCGCCTTCGCCACCCGCGACCTGCCTGCCCAGGCCTTCCTCGGCCTCTACGAAGGCCGGCGCTACACGCCGCAGGAGATTGCCGCCAAGGCATGGAACGACCAGCTCACCTACCTGTTCACGCTCTCCAACCAGGAGACGATCGACGGCGCCAAGGGCGGCAACGGCACGCGCCACCTGAACCACGCCTGCGACCCCAACTGCGAAGCGGTCGAGGAGTACGACGAGGCGGGCGAACTGATGCTCAAGTTCCAGACCCTCGTGCCGGTGGACGCGGGCGACGAGCTGTTCATCGACTATTCCCTGACCGCGGACGACGGTTCGACGGCCGAGAAGTACCCCTGCCACTGCGGTTCGCCGAACTGCCGCGGAACGATGCTGGCGCCGGTCGACGTGGATTGAGCGCCCGCCGACTCCGCCCGCCTTCGAAGGCGCCATGGCCGCGGGCCACGGCGCCTTTTTTTCATCTGCGCCTCCGGTCGACTCAGGGAATCTACGGATATATGATTCGCCGGATAGGCTTGATTGCACACGGTTTTTGTATACAAATAACGCACCCGATACCCGGCGCGCAATTTGCGTTGGAAACGGTCCCTCAACCCCACCATTCGCACGAGGAAAGACCATGAGCACAGTCGTCAGCCAGGCCCCCGCGGGGGCAAGCGAAGCCGGCCTCGCGCCGCATGCCGAATCCAACGCGCTGATCAAGCCGGGCTACCACCCGCGGCTGACCAACGAAGACCTTGCCCCGCTCAGGAAGCAGACCTGGGGCCAATACAACATCTTTGCGTTCTGGATGTCCGACGTGCACAGCGTGGGCGGCTACATCACGGCCGGCAGCCTGTTCGCGCTGGGCCTGTCGAGCTGGCAGGTGCTGGTGTCGCTGCTGGTGGGCATCGTGATCGTGCAGTTCTTCTGCAACCTGGTGGCCAAGCCCAGCCAGGTGACGGGCGTGCCCTACCCCGTGGTGTGCCGCGCCTCGTTCGGCGTGCTGGGCGCCAACATCCCGGCCATCATCCGCGGGCTGATCGCGGTGGCCTGGTACGGCGTGCAGACCTATCTCGCCTCGGCCGCCTTCATGGTGCTGGCGCTGCACATGGCCCCGGGCCTGGCGCCGTATGCCGATGTCGCGCAGTACGGCTTCGCGGGCCTGTCCGCACTCGGCTGGATCGCGTTCATGGTCATGTGGGTGCTGCAGGCCTTCGTGTTCTGGCACGGCATGGAAGCCATCCGCAAGTTCATCGACTGGGCCGGCCCCGCCGTGTACGTGGTGATGGCCGTGCTCTGCGGCTGGCTGGTGTGGAAGGCCGGCTGGAGCAGGATCGACCTGAACCTGGGCGGCATCAAGTTCCAGGGCTGGGACGCGCTGCCCGTGATGCTCTCGGCCATTGCGCTGGTGGTGAGCTACTTCAGCGGACCGATGCTCAACTTCGGCGACTTCTCGCGCTACGGCAAGAGCTTCGACGCGGTGAAGAAGGGCAACTTCTGGGGCCTGCCGATCAACTTCATCTTCTTCTCGCTGCTGACCGTGATCACCACGGCGGCCACGCTGCCGGTGTTCGGCGAACTGATCACCGACCCGGTGCACACCGTGGGCAAGATCGACAGCACCACCGCCGTGGTGCTGGGCGCGCTGACCTTCATGATCGCCACCATCGGCATCAACATCGTGGCCAACTTCGTCTCGCCGGCCTTCGACTTCTCGAACGTGGCGCCGCAGCACATCAGCTGGCGCACGGGCGGCATGATCGCCGCGGTGGGTTCGGTGTTCCTCACGCCGTGGAACCTCTACAACAGCCCTGAAGTCATCCACTACACGCTCGACGTGCTGGGCTCGTTCATCGGCCCGCTGTTCGGCATTTTGATTGCCGACTACTACATCGTGCGCAGGCAGCGCATCGACGTGGACGCGCTCTACACCATAAGCACCCAGGGCGAATACTGGTACAGCGGCGGCTACAACCCGAAGGCGATCCAGGCGCTGATTCCTTCCGCACTGGTGCCGATTCTTTGCGTGATGGTGCCGGTGCTGCGCGGTGGCGCGAACTATGCATGGTTCATCGGCATGGGCCTGGGCTTCGTCATCTATGCCCTGCTGAACCGCAACAAGACTTGAACAACCGAAAGAGAAAGGCCGTGCCGTGCGCATCAAGATCATCAACCCCAACACCACCTGGAGCATGACCGAGAAGATCGGCGCCTGCGCCCGCGCGGTGGCGCACGCCGGCACGGAAATCGTCGCGGTCAGCCCGGCCATGGGGCCGGTCTCCATCGAAAGCCACTACGACGAGGCACTGGCCGTGCCCGGCCTGCTGCAGGAGATTGCGGCCGGCGAGCGCGACGGCAATATCGACGGCTACGTGATCGCCTGCTTCGGCGACCCGGGCCTGAAGGCCGCACGCGAACTGGCGCGCGGCCCGGTGGTGGGCATTGCCGAAGCGGCAATGCACTTGGCCAGCATGGTGGGCAGCCGCTTCAGCGTGGTGACCACGCTGGGCCGCACCATGGGCCAGGCCTGGCACCTGGCCGAGATCTACGGCATGGAGCGCTTCTGCGCCAACGTGCGCGCCTGCGAGCTGCCGGTGCTCGAACTCGAGGAGCCCGGCTCCAACGCGCGCGAGCGCATCGTCGACGAATGCCGGCGCGCGCTCGAGGAAGACGGCTCCGACTGCATCGTGCTCGGCTGCGCCGGCATGACCGACCTGTGCGCGCACATCGGCGGCTTGCTCGGCGTGCCGGTGATCGACGGCGTCGCCGCGGGCACCAAGCTCGTCGAATCGCTGGTCGCGCTGAAGCTTTCGACCAGCAAGCACGGCGAGCTTGCACGGCCCCTGCCCAAGACCATGACGGGCGCGCTCGAAGGCTTCACCCTGGCCGGGCGATAGGCGCGGCGCGCGCGGCAGCCACCCGCTGAGCCACAATCCCCGCATGCCCCGCGCCAGCTCCAAATCCGCCGCCTCCCCCGCCACCGCCACCCCGGCCGAAAACGGCGCGGCGGCCGCCGACAAGGGCAGCTCCATCGAAAGCATCGCGCAGGACATCGCCACCGCCATCGTCGAGAAGCGCCTGCCGCCCGGCACCTGGCTGCGCGAAGAGGCGCTGGGCCGCGTCTATTCGGTGAGCCGCACCAAGATTCGCGCGGCCTTGCTCATGCTCTCGAAAGACAAGCTCATCGAGATGATTCCCGACAAGGGCGCGTTCGTGTGCCAGCCCACGGTGCAGGAGGCGCGCGAAGTGTTCGCGGTGCGCCGCATCCTCGAAAGCGAAGTGGTGCGCCTGTTCATCGCCAACGCACGGCCGCGCGACTACCAGGTGCTGGAGCAGCACATCCGCTTCGAGCGCACCGCGCTGCGCCAGACCACCACCACGGGCACCGTGCGCGAAAAGGTGCTGGGCGATTTCCACGTGGCGCTGGCCGAGGCCACGGGCAACAAGACCCTGGCCGAGCTGGTGCGCGAGCTGGTGGCGCGCAGTTCGCTGATCGCCATGCTCTACCACTCGTCGAACGACCCGCATTGCTCGTCGGACGAGCACTCCGACTTCCTGCGCATCTGCCGCAAGGGCGATGTGGAAGGCGCGGTGGCCTGCATGATCGACCACCTGGAGCGCATCGAGGCCAGCCTGGAGCTCGGCACCGAGAAGCCCGACCGCCAGCTCGACCTGGTGAAGGCGCTGCTCGCCTGAAAAGGGCTGCCCGAGCCCCTGTTCCAGCTCAGCGCCTGGTTTTCGCAGCGCGCTTCTTCGGCTCGCGCGCAGCGGGGCCCACGGCGACCGCTTCCAGGCCTTGCGCACCTGCAATCAGCCCGCGCAGGAAAACCATGATCAGGCGTCCCGAGGGATCGGGGCGTGTGCTCATCCGCTGCAATGCCAGCCCGTGCGACAGGGCCATGAATGCTGCGGCCAACTCGTCCGGTGCGGCAGGAGGCGTGCGCCCGAGCTTGTCGAACAACTGACCGATCACGCCGCCGATTTCGGATCGGTGCCTGTCCCACACCTTCTGGAACTCCTGCGCGAAGCTTCGACTGCGGTTGGCATGCAGCTGAAGCTCGATGGAAAGCATGCACCAGTCGGCATCGCGATTGAGTGTGGAAGCCCAGGCTTCCAGCTCGGCAAGCATCTGCTCGGGCTCTTGCCGCTCGTCGCCCATGACCTTGAAAAGCTGCAACGCTTCGGCTTCCATGTGCCGCCGCAGCAACTCCAGCAGGACGTCCTCCTTGCTCGAAAAGTTCGAATAGAAGGCGCCTTGGGAGTAGCCCGCCTTGTCCGCGATGTCGCGGATCGACGCGCCCCCATAGCCGTTCGACACAAACAGGTGCTGCGCGGTCTCGATCAAGCGCTCGCGCGTCTGCGCCCTGCTTTCCTCGCGGGTCAGGCGCGTTTTTGCTGTCGTCGGGGTCATGGTCGAAAAGATATCACATGAACTTTGAATAGCGCCTGCCGGCCCCGCCTTCCGGGGCGCAGTCCGGAATCTCACGTTCGAATATCACTTGATATTTAAAAACGGCGAAGGTACATTAAAAACTCATTTGATTTTTGAAGTTCGACTGATATGGAAAATCCCAAGCCCCTGAGGACCGCATTCGTCACTGGCGCGACCGGCCTTCTCGGCAACAACCTCGTGCGCGAGCTGGTCGCGCGCGGCGTCTTCGTCAAAGCCCTTGTTCGCTCGAAGGCCAAGGGCCAGCAGCAGTTTGCGGGGGTGAAAGGCGTCGAGCTGGTGCTGGGCGACATGGCCGACGTGCCCGCGTTCTCCAGTGCGCTGCAAGCGTGCGACGTGGTGTTCCACACCGCCGCGTTCTTCCGGGACAACTTCAAGGGCGGCAGCCACTGGGCAGAGCTCAAGCGCATCAACGTGGACGGCACCCGGCAGCTCATCGAGCGGGCTTACGGTGCAGGCATCCGGCGCTTCGTCCAGACCTCGTCAATCGCGGTGCTGAACGGCGAGCCGGGCGTGCCCATGGACGAGACCTGCCTGCGCGAGCTGGCGGATGCCAGTGACGACTACTACCGCAGCAAGATCATGGCCGACCAGGTCGTGCAGGCCTTTCTGGGCGCGCACCCAGACATGCATGCGAGTTTTGTCCTGCCCGGATGGATGTGGGGACCGGCCGACATCGGTCCCACCTCGTCAGGACAGTTCGTCAACGATGTGGTGCTCGGCAAACTGCCCGGGCTGGTGCCCGGCAGCTTTTCCGTTGTCGATGCCCGCGACGTGGCAAAGGCGCAGATCTCGGCCGCGGAACACGGCCAGCGCGGCGAGCGCTATCTGGCAGCCGGGCGCCACATGACGATGCAGGAACTGGTGCCCCTGGTGGGAAAGATCGCGGGCATCCGCACGCCGACGCGCCACCTGCCCTTTCCGCTCCTGTACCTGCTGGCGGCGGTGCAGGAACTCTATGCGCGGGCCACCGGAAAGCCCATCTTGCTCAGCCTGGCCACCGTGCGGCTGATGCGCAAGGAGACAGGGCGCAGCCATTTCAACCACACCAAGAGCGAGCAGAAGCTTCAACTGAAGTTTCGCCCGATCGAGCAAACCGTGGCCGACACGCTCGCCTGGTATCGCGGCAATGGCTGGCTGCCGGGTGTGCCGACCCGAACCGAATCCTGAACAAGGGGAAAAACCGTGACGAACAGATTGATCCTGAAACTCTCGACAGCCTTCGCAGCTGTTCTTTGCATCGCAGCAGCGCCGCAAGCATCCGCGGCCCGGAGTCTCCCGGCCGCCAAGGCCGCGGACAGCATGGCCGAGTTCTGCAGCAAGGGGCAGGCGGAGTATCCGCAGGGCATCGCCCGCATGCACCCCTCGTTCAAATTCAACATCTGTTGGTGGCTCGAGGATGCCAGCATCGATGCAAGCACCTTCGACGAAATCGCCGCAGCGCTGCCGGAACACGCCGGGCCGTCGCAGGCAATCTGGCAGGCGACGTTCAACAAGCCCGCCCAGCTGCACCTGGAACGCGCCCGCGCATTCGAAGCGCAAGCAAACAGCACTGCCGCATCGGCCGAGTACAAGAAGGCCGCTTTCTACCTGCGGATGAACCGGCTTCCCAAGCGTGTGCCCACCGCCGACCTGCAGGCGACCGAACGAGCCCATGCGCTTCTGGGGAAGCCGCTCCAACGGATCGCATTCAAGACCGGCGCGAAAGAATTCACCGGCTACTTCCGGGCGCCGCCTGCACGACCGGGCCGCAACGAGAAGCTGCCGGTGCTGGTGATTCTCGGCGGCCTCGACAACCTGAAGACCGAGATGATCCGGCACAGCGATTACTTCATGGGTCGGGGCTTCGCAACCATCATTGTGGAAAACCCGGACACCGGAGAGAACCAGCTGGCGTTCCGTCCGGAGTCCCATGTGATGTTCGACGCCGTGGCGGACTACATCAAGACCCGCAGTGACCTGGACGCCAGCCGGGTGGCCTTGTATGGCTGGAGCATGGGCGGCTATCTGGGAACGCTTGGCGGGCTGAGCAACGACTTCTACAAGGCTGTGGTCAATGTGGGCGGCCCCAGCGATGCGAGCTTTGGACAAGCGCATTGCAAGGTGGCGCCTGCCTGGATCGTCGCGCCCTACACCGTGTTTGCGAACATGAATCCGCAGACCACACCGCGTGAAGCGATGTGCGAATACTACGAAGCCTTCCAGCTCTCGCGCCAGTTGAAGATGCCGACCGCGGTGCAGTTGCGCAAGCCCATTCTCATGGTGAACGGCGCGCACGAGGATCTCGTCTCCAGAGATGAGCCCGCCGCTCTGGCGGCGCTCGGCTTCAACGTGACGCAACTGGTGTTCGGGGATGACGGCCACACGGCGGAATCGAACATGCGTGAGCACTTCGAGTTCACGGCGAACTGGCTCATGCGGCGACTGAAGATGGAGGTGGGAGACTGATTCGGGTTTACATGAATCCGGATTGCCGCATAAATTGTATACAGTTTCGCGTACACAATGGGTGGACGCCCGGCACCTGCGCCGTCCACGCACCTTTTCCCCTTGCCGCTGCAGGAGAAACGCAATGACGGCCGACACCCTTTCCACAGTCCATCCGGTGGATCAGCGATTGCCTTCGGGCAAGCTCGCGGCCCTGGGCCTTCAGCATGTGCTGGTGATGTATGCGGGGGCCGTCGCGGTGCCGCTGATCGTCGGCCGCGCGCTCAGGCTCTCGCCCGACGAGGTCGCGCTGCTGATCTCGGCCGACCTGTTCTGCTGCGGCATCGCCACGCTGATCCAGGCGCTGGGCGCCACGCAGTGGTTCGGCATCAAGCTGCCGGTGATGATGGGCGTGACATTCGCATCGGTCGCGCCGATGGTGGCCATTGCCAATGCCAACCCGGGGCAGAACGGCGCGCAGCTGCTGTTCGGCGCCATCATCGGCGCGGGCGTGGTGTCGATACTGATCGCGCCGCTGGTGAGCCGCATGCTGCGCTTCTTTCCGCCGGTGGTCACGGGCACCATCATCGCGGTGATCGGCATCAGCCTGATGCGCGTGGGCATCAACTGGATCTTCGGCAACCCCGTGGGCCCGACGGCGCCCGCGCTGGTGGACCCGGTGTATGCGAAGTGGCTGGCCGAGGTGACTTCGCCGGGCAGCTCGATTCCCGCGGTGCCCAAGGGCTTTGCCATCATGCCCACGGTGCCCAACCCGAAGTACGCGGACCTCTCGGGCTTCGGCGTGGCGGCGCTGGTGCTGGTGTCCATTCTGCTGATCGTCAAGTACGCGAAGGGCTTCATCGCCAACATCTCGGTGCTGCTGGGCATCGTGATCGGCGCGGTGGTGGCCTCGGCCACGGGCCTCATGACCTACGAGAAAGTCGGCAAGGCGGCATGGGTGGACGTGGTGCTGCCCTTTCACTTCGGCATGCCGCAGTTCGACCCGATCCTGATCCTCACGATGACGCTCATCATGATCGTGGTGATGATCGAGTCGACCGGCATGTTCCTCGCGCTCGGCGAGATGACCGAGCGCAAGATCACGCAGAAGGACCTGGCCAAGGGCCTGCGCACCGACGGCCTCGGCACGCTCATCGGCGGCATCTTCAACACCTTTCCGTACACGAGCTTCTCGCAGAACGTGGGGCTGGTGGCCGTCACGGGCATCAAGAGCCGCTATGTCTGCGTGGCCGGCGGCGTGATCCTCGTCGTGCTGGGCCTGCTGCCCAAGATGGCGGCGCTGGTCGAATCGCTGCCCACCGTGGTGCTCGGCGGCGCGGGCCTGGTGATGTTCGGCATGGTGGCGGCCACCGGCATCCGCATTCTCTCGGGCGTGGACTTCAAGACCAACCGGCACAACGCGATGATCGTCGCGGTGTCGATCGGCATCGGCATGATTCCGCTCATCGCACCCAACTTCAAGCAGTGGATGCCGCACGCGATCCACTCGCTGATCGAGTCGGGGATTCTGCTGGCGTCGATCAGCGCGGTGCTGCTGAACCTGTTCCTCAATGGCGCGAAGCACGACGAAGAGGCCGTGATCGCCGCGGCCAAGCAGGCCGAAGCCCACTAGAGGCTGCTCATCAGATCATCGCCAGCGGCGCCTTGCGCCGCGGCGGCGGATGCAGGCGGTCGAGCTCGGCGAGCACATCCGCATCGAGCTTCAGGTCTGCGGCGGCAAGGTTCTGCTGAAGGTGCGCGCTGCGCACCGCCTTCGGAATCGCGACCACACCGGGCCGCGCGATCACCGCGGCCAGCGCGAGTTGCGCGGCGGTCAGGCCGAGCCGGCCGGCCAGTTCTCCCAATGCATGGTCCGAAGCCAGCGCGCCCTGGTCGATCGGGCTGTAGGCCATCAGCGGCATGCCGCGTTCGCGCAGCCAGGGCAGCAGGCTGAACTCCGGGCCGCGTTCGCCCAGCGACAGGTACACCTGGTTGGCCGCGCAGCCAGGGCCTGAACCGATGAGCGGCGCCAGCTCTTCCATGTCGTCGGTATCGAAGTTGCTCACGCCCCAACGGGCGATGCGGCCCTTGGCCACCAGCGCCTGCATCGCATCGACGGTTTCGCGCAGCGGATGGCTGCCGCGCCAGTGCAGCAGGTAGAGGTCGATCGTGTCGAGCCCGAGCCGCTTCAGGCTGCGCTCGCAGGCTTCGGGCGTGCCGCGCCGGCTCGCGTTGTGCGGGTACACCTTGCTGACGATGAAGAGTTCGTCGCGCCGCACGTCGCCGGCGCGCAGGGCTTCGGCAATGGCCTGGCCGAGCACGGTTTCGGCGCCGCCCTCGCCGTACATCTCGGCGGTGTCGATCAGCCGGTAGCCCATCGCGATGGCTTCGCGCACCGCGGCAACCTCGGCCGCTTGGCGGCCCGCGGTCTCGCCCATGCGCCAGGTGCCGAGGCCGAGCACCGGCATCTCGCCGCCGGCCGGGAGTGAAAGAGTTCGCATGGGCGCGATGGTACGGCGCCCATGCCGGCCGATCCGGAGATCAGGGCAAAATCCCGGTCGCCGCTCCGGTCGGCCCCGCCTCCCATGCCGCCCCCGCCTCTCCTCTCGCCCCAACCGCCCCAACAGCCGATGGCTCGCTCCCGCCTCGGCCGCTGGCGCACGCCGCTTGCCTGGGTGGCCGCCGTGGCCGTGGCGCTGCTGCTGATCGGCGCCGCGGGCCAGTGGGCCGCAGGCCGCGAGGCGAGCTTCCAGGCGGACTCGATCCGCCGCGCGATGGAAGTCCACGCGTTGAGCCTGCGCGATGCCGCCGGAAAGTACGGCTACCTGCCGCGCACAGCGGGCATGCACCCGGACGTCTTCGACGTGCTGGCCCATCCCCGGGACCCGGCGGCGCAGCAGCGCGCCAACCGCTACATCGAGGAAGTGAACCGCCACGCGGGCTCGGACGCGCTCTACCTGATCGACCTGCAGGGCCTCACGCTGGCGGCGAGCAACTGGGCCACGCCGCAGAGCTTTGTCGGCGAGTCCTATGCCAACCGGCCCTACTTCATCGACGCGCGTGCGGGCCGCAGCGGCCTCTTCTACGGCGTGGGCCAGACCACCGGCGAGCCCGGGCTCTTCATGTCCGCGCCCGTGCGCTCCGAGGCCGGCGCCGTGCTGGGCGTGCTGGCGGTCAAGATCAGCCTGCGCCAGCTCCAGGAGGCCTGGGGCTTCGCGCGCGAACCGATCCTGCTGACCGACGCGCGCGGCATCGTGTTCCTGAGTTCGGTGCCGGCGTGGATGTACCAGGCCACGCGGCCGCTCGCCGCCGCCGACCTCGAAGGCATGAAGCGAGACCAGCAGTACGGCGCCCGCACCGGCTTCTCGCCGTTGCCGTGGACAGTGGAGCGCAAGGAAGGACAGCCGGGCTACCTCGTGCGCACCGACATCGGCGGCAAGACGCGCCGCTTCCTCGCGGTGGACGAGCCGCTGCCCGAGCTGGGCTGGACGCTGACCGTGATGGCCGACCATGCCGAAGTCACCCGCGCACGCGAACGTACCTGGATGCTGGGCCTGCTGTGCGCGGGCGTGCTGCTGCTGGGTGGGCTGTACTGGCAGTTGCGCGAACGCCGCTTCGCCGAGCAGCGCGATGCGCGGCGCGACCTGGAGCTGCGCGTGCGCGAGCGCACCCACGAGCTCGACGAGGCCCACGCGTTCCGCAAGGCGATGGAAGACTCGCTGCTGGTGGGCATGCGCGCACGCGACCTGGAGGGCCGCATCATCTACGTCAACCCGGCCTTCTGCGAGATGACCGGCTACGGCGCCGACGAACTGCTCGGCAAGCTGCCGCCCTATCCCTACTGGCACCCCGACGACGTGGCGCAGCACTGGCGCCACTACGACGCCATGATGAGCGGCCAGCCCACGCGCTCGGGCTTCGAGTCGCGCCTGCGGCACCGCGACGGGCACGAGGTGCTCACCATGGTGTACACCGCGCGGCTCATCGACGCCGACGGCCAGCACAGCGGCTGGATGAGCTCGGTGGTGGACATCACGGAGCAGAAGCGCGCCGAGCTGCGCCAGCGCCAGAACGACGAGCAGCTGCAGCACGCCCAGCGCCTGGCCAGCCTGGGCGAGATGGCCTCCACCCTGGCCCACGAGCTGAACCAGCCGCTGATGGCGCTGAGCAATTTCGCGAGCGCCGCCAAGGCCTTCGCCGAACAGGGCAACCAGTCGATGCTGGCCAGCAGCCTCGACGAGACCATGGCCCAGGCCCAGCGCAGCGCCGAGATCGTGCGGCGCATCCGCGGCTTCGTTCGCCAGCGCACTGTCGGCACCGAGGACTGCGCGGTGACGGCGCTGGTCAGCAACGCGCTGGCACTGCTGCAGGGCGAGATGCGGATGCGCCAGGCGCGCGCCGAGGTCCGCATACCGGCGGGGCTGCCCGAGGTGCGCGGCGACCGCGTGCTGCTCGAGCAGGTGCTGCTGAACCTGCTGTCCAACAGCCTGCATGCCATGCAGGCCGCGCCGCCGGAGCAGCGGCTCGTGGAGATCGAGGCCGAGGTGCGCGAAGGACGCATGCACATCCGCGTGGCCGACCGCGGGCCGGGCATCGACGCCGCGCTGGCCGAGCAGGTGTTCGCGCCCTTCTTCACCACCAAGACCGGTGGGCTGGGGCTGGGCCTGAACATCTGCCGCACCATCGTGGAGGCCCATCGCGGCCGCCTGTCCTTTGCCAACCGCACCGGCGGTGGCACGGTCTTCACCCTCGAACTGGAAATCTCACCGCCATGAACGCTCTTGCCAACAACCTGTGCGTGGTGGACGACGACGAGGCCGTGCGACGTTCGCTGGGCCTCTTGCTGCTGTCGCGCGGCTACGCGGTGCAGACCTTTGCCTCGGGCGAGGCCTTCCTGGCCGGCGCCGACCTGCAGCGCGCGGGCTGCGTCATCCTCGACCTGCGCATGGAGGGCCTGAGCGGGCTGCAGGTGTTCGATGCGCTGCGCGCGCAGGACAGTCCGCTGGTGGTGATCTTCCTGTCCGGCCACGGCGACATTCCGATGGCGGTGGAGGCGGTGCAGAACGGCGCCTTCGGCTGGCTCGAGAAGCCCTGCAACGACGAGCGCCTGCTCGAGAGCATCGCCAAGGCGCTGCAGAAGGCCGGGGAGATCGCCGGGCGCCGGCAGGCCCGGCAGGCCGCGCAGGCCCTGTGGTCCAAGCTCACGCCGCGCGAGATGCAGGTGGCCCGGCTGGTGGCCGAGGGCAAGCCCAATAAACAGATCGCCCTGGAGCTGGCGCCGCTGGAGCAGCGCACGGTGGAAACCCACCGCGCCCACGTGTTCGCCAAGCTGGGGCTGTCGAACAGCCACCAGCTCGACCGCTTCCTGCGGAAACACGCGCTGTAAGCCTTTTCTAGGTATTTACCCTTGCGTACCGATACGCAGCCCCGCGGCGGGCGGCTACGGACGACAGCGCGGCCCTGGCGAGACAGACTTGCCGGCACGGCTTCCCGCGGCTTCGCGGGGGCTACAGCCAGAGACAAGGACCCCCGAATGACCGCCATTGCCAGCGCCAACGCCGGTGCCTCCAGCCCGGACGCGACCAGCACCCACGTTCCCAACACCACGCCCTACACCTTCGAGGAAAAGCGCAAGCGCATCTTCGCGATCTTCGCCGCCTCGTCGGGCAACCTGGTGGAATGGTTCGACTTCTACGTCTACGCCTTCTGCGCCATCTACTTCGCGCCGGCGTTCTTTCCCAAGTCCGACCCGACGGCCCAGTTGCTGAACACCGCCGGCGTGTTTGCCGCCGGCTTCCTGATGCGCCCCATCGGCGGCTGGCTGTTCGGCCGGCTGGCCGACCGCAAGGGCCGCAAGACCTCGATGGTGGTGTCCGTCACGATGATGTGCGTGGGCTCGCTGGTGATCGCCTGCCTGCCCACCTACGCCAGCATCGGCGCCTGGGCGCCGGCGCTGCTGCTGGCCGCGCGGCTGCTGCAGGGCCTGTCGGTCGGCGGCGAGTACGGCACCACCGCCACCTACATGAGCGAAGTGGCCATGCGCGGCCAGCGCGGCTTCTTCTCGTCGTTCCAGTACGTCACGCTGATCGGCGGCCAGCTGCTGGCGGTGGTGGTCGTGGTGGTGCTGCAGCAGTTCCTCGACGACGCCGAGCTCAAGAGCTGGGGCTGGCGCATTCCCTTCGTGCTGGGCGCGCTGGCTGCGGTGGTGGCCCTCATGCTGCGCCGCACGCTGACCGAAACCGCGAGCAGCAAGACCCGCGCCGCCAAGGGCGCCGGCACCATGCGCGAGCTGTTCACGCACCACAAGCGCGCCTTCTTCGTGGTGCTGGGCTACACGGCCGGCGGCTCGCTGATCTTCTACACCTTCACCACCTACATGCAGAAGTACCTGGTGAACTCGGCCGGCATGTCGATCAAGACCGCCAGCAACGTGATGACCGCCTGCCTGTTCATCTACATGTGCATGCAGCCGCTGTTCGGCGCGCTGTCGGACCGCATCGGCCGGCGCAGCAACATGCTGCTGTTCGGCGCGCTCGGCGTGCTGATGACGGTGCCCGTGCTGACCAGCCTGCAGAGCGTGGGCAGCCCGCTGCTGGCCGGCGTGCTGATCACCGCCGCGCTGGCGGTGGTGAGCTTCTACACATCGATCAGCGGCATCGTGAAGGCCGAGATGTTTCCGCCCGAAGTGCGCGCGCTGGGCGTGGGCCTGTCGTATGCCGTGGGCAACGCCATCTTCGGCGGCAGTGCGGAGTACGTGGCGCTGGGGCTGAAGTCGATCGGGCACGAGTCGTACTTCTACTGGTATGTGACGGCGATGATGGCTGTCGCCTTCATGGTGAGTCTGCTGCTGCCGCGCCAGGCGAGCTATCTGCATCACGACAAGTAGGCCCTACGCCGTCTGCGGCCTCCCGCGCCAGGAAGCCTGGGGCCGGCCGCCGATCTGAATCTCGGATTGCGGATGCACATGGGCGACGCGAGGCCACCCTGCTCCTGCCGGGCCTCGCGTCCTACAAGGGCTTTGTGCCGCTCTCCGCCAAGGCGGAGATCCGAAGCCCCGGGGGTTCGTCATCTTTCAGCGGTCGGTCTCTCGGAACCAGTAGGTTCTCTTTCTCGTGGCCTTGAGGGGAATGATGGGTTTTTGGGCGCCGAGGCCCGATTTCCCGTCTGCACCGGAACCACCACCGCCGCCGATCAGGAACGGCAGCTGCCGATTCGTGCCACCGACGTTGACGGTGACGATACCGAACACAGGCGAAGGCGCCAACCCGCCGCCGTCGAGCAGCCTGGAGGTCGCGCTGCCTGTCAGGAAATTGACACCATAGCTGCGCGCAGAACCCAGGTTGGCCTGGCAGCTGGTGCTGCTCGGGACGATGGGCTGATTGGTGCCGAAATAGACGGTGCCGCCGACAGTGGTAGGCGCATTCACGCCCTTTTCACCCGCGCCGCTCAGGGTCACGTAGAACCCGCTCAGCGTGCCGTCGTAAGGGGTGGAAGCGGTGGCGTGAAACAGCGCGGTGGGCGATGTGTCCGCTGTGCTGCTGGTGTCGTCGCGTATCGGCGTCCAGCTGGACGCGTTTCCGCCCACGTTGGTGTCCTTGAGCATGTAGAAGCGGTTCACGATGCTGGTGGCCTTCTGGGTCAGCAGCGGGTGCTCGCGGTCGCCGGTGATGTCCAGCACCACGTCGTAGTTCTTCGTCAGCACCACGTCGGGCGGGAAGAAGAACTTGCGCTTGGTCGTGCCGGTTCCGCCCAGCGCGGCAAACTGCGTAGCCTGCCACGTGCTCAGGTCGCCGCTGCCGGTCGGCTGGAGATCCACGCGCCAGATGTTGCCGCCGGTGTCGGCCGCGTAGAGCCGATCGATGTAGCCGTCGAAGTCGCGGTCCACCAGCGTGATGTCGCCCGGTATCGCGTAGGTCATGCCCGCCAGGTTGCAGGGATTGCCGGTACAGGTCGTGCCGGTGCCGCCCGGCCCGGCCTGCCAGAGCAGGGTGCCGGTGACCGCGTCGAGGATGAAGATCCCGCGGCCCATGGTGTCGGCCGCGGGCGGTTCGGCGTCTTCGTTGGGGTCGTAGCCGGCACCGAAGATCAGCACCGGGTTCGTGCGGCCCTTGACCATTGCGACCTTCGGCTGCGACCAGGTCTGCCCGAGCTCCCCGAAGCCGGTGTCGGCGTTGGTGCGCTTCCACATGAACTTCGGATTGACGGGGTCGCTCACGTCCAGCGCATAGAGCAGCCGCCCACCACGGCGTGCCGACAGGAAGAGGTAGGCCTTGCCCGCGGCGCTGTTCTGGTAGACGCCCGGCGCGCCATCGAAGAAATAGGTCTTCGGGGTGCCGATGGAGGAGTTGCCCAGCTTCAGCGCCGGACTGTTCTGGTAGAGCCGCTGAAGGCCGGAGTAGAACTCCGAAGGCACGAAGCTCCACAGCTCGCCGCCCGGGGGCACGCTCGCGGTGGCGCCGGTGGCGTCCTTCACTGGGATCGCGCACGTCGTCGACAGCTTGCAGTTGCCCTTGGGCTTGCTGGTGTCGGTGGGATTGTTGGGCTGGTTGCCGTTGACGGCGCGGAACATGCCGTCATTGGCACCGTAGAACACCACCACGCCGGTCGTTCCGCCGTAGTCGATCACCACGGGCCGCGAGTGCAACACGTCGCCATGCACCGAGCCGCGGATCGTGATGCTGGCATCCGGCGGGCTGCTGGCTTCGCGGCCTGCGACGGTGTCCCCCGCCGCGTACGTGTCGTCGCCGCGCGCCCAGTTGATGAGGTTGACAGGAGTTATCGAGCTGGACGTCGGGATGCCCAGCGCCGTGGACGTGAGGTTCGTGTTGCCGGCCTTGAACGGCATCGTGCTCAATGCCGCATTGGCGGTGCAACCGGTACCGACGCAGGTGTACACGTTGCGTGCCGTTGTCGCGGTTGTCGCCGTCGAGGTCTGGGGATAGGTGTCGGTCAGGTACTTGAGGCGGATCTGCTGCCCCACTCCGCCCTTCTCGACGACTTGCCCGTCCGCCCAGTCGTAGCCGTCCGTGGCGCGCTGCGCGGTGAAGGCGTTGAGCCAAAAGCCGCCCTTGGAATCGGGCAGGGAACTGATGTCCTTGGAAGTCCAGAAGCTGACCGCCGTTGGCGAGATGAACCCGGTGCCCGCCGCGCTCAGCGCCCGGTTGGCATTCATGCCTTCGGAATAGGTGCCCCACGAAGCGTCGGCGAGAAACAGCTGCGGGGCGGTCGGGTCCGTGGTGTCCACGCCGAACTGGTACTGCTTGAGATTGCCCATCCAGCGCGGGTTGTCGCTGCCGTCGGGGCGGAACATTCCCATGTAGATCTGGTTGACGTAGGTGCCCTGCGTGTTGGCGCTCACGGGCAGCACCGGTGCCGCGAACACGCTGTTGACGGCCTGCACTTCGGTGAACACCTGCCCGATGGCATTGGCCAGTGCGGAGACGTCGCCGAGCTTCACCACGAAATACTTGCCGCCCCCCTGGTTGGCCATGCTGACCATGAGTTGCTCGTAGTCCGGGTTGCTGCCGTCGCTCAGGATGATGGTGTAGGTGGTGATGCCCGGATACGGCGTCTTGAGGTTGGGCGAAGTCCCCGTGGACATGAAGTTCGCCCACTCGTCGGCGTAGTCGCTCCTGTACTTGCCGGTGGCCGTTTTCCAGTTCGGCAACGCCACCTGCGCGGGTAGCGCGGTCAGGGCTTCGGCCGTCTGCAAGGCCGATCCACCCGCGGTGCCGCTGTCCTGCGGTTTCTGGTTGTTGGTGGCGAACGTGATGTAGAGGACGAAATTCGTGGCGCACGCCTGCTGGTTCGTCAGCCCGGGGTAGGCAGTGCCGGACAGGCCTGTCTTGCCTTGGTAGAAGGCCCAGGCTTCCTGCATCGTCTGGGCAATCTGGTTGTTGTTGCTCTTGTCGCTGTTGAGGCTCAGTGCCGCGACCCGCGTGAGCATTTTGTTGACACCGTTGCCGTCGGTACCGTTGCCGTCCATCAGCAGCAGCGAGTTCGGCGCCGGCGATGCCGCGGGCAGGACGAAGGTGCCGCCGTTGGTCCCCCCGGTGGGGAAGTACATCAGGCCCAGGCTGATGTTGCCGTTCAGGGCGGCGTCGGTGGCGATGGACTTGACGGCGCTGTACAGCCCGCACTGCTCGAAACCCAGGTTCTTCGACGGATCGTTCACCGCCAACCCGGGACAGGTGAAGCTCGAACTCGCACTCGCCGCGGCCGAGTTGTCGAGGATGATCAGCATGTTGGGGGCACCGCCTTTGGTCGTGCCCTGGTAGATGTCGATGTCGTCGGCCCGTGCTCCCGCACTTGCCAGCGCAAGCAGCGCCACGGCGCCCAACTGCCAGAAATTCGAAGGCCTTCTCATGTCCAACTCCCGTTCGATCAGCATGCCGCACCCACGACGACGCGCACGGCGATGCCCTGGTGAGTCGGGGCGCTTGCCACGCCACCGGCGGGCGGCGTGGCGGTCGCATTCACGTCCCAGTTCGAGTTCGAGCACAGCGAATTGCCGCCCGCGCTGCTGCCCGCAATGCCGGTGTTCTGCGAGGCACCGCTTACGTAGCAGGGCTGGTCGCTGGTCTGGCTGGCATCCAGTTCGCTGAGCTTGATAGGCTTGATGCCGGTACAAACAGGCGCCGCCACGGCGGCGGTGTAGGAGGAGCCAGCCTGGCCGCTGTTGTTGATGTCCACCGTGGTGGTCGTGGCCACCGGCATGGCGGTGAAGTCTGTGCTGATCGTGGTTTCAATCGCCTGCATCGCCGCCGCATTGGCCTCCTGCTCGGTCTGCATGTTGCCAACCAGCTTGGTGTTGATGTTGGTGACCTTGACGGCCGAAACGACCATGAGCGTCAGCACCACCAGGAAGATCATCGAGACCAGCAGGGTTGCACCCGATTGGCCCCGTGGGGGGCAGGCATTCTTCGAACGGTTCATGGCACCTCTCTCTGGCCCGAGCTGTTGTAGAGACGGGCAACCGTGCTGTAGACGTGCCGCTTGATGTGGTCGTTGAACGGGCCAGCCGTCGGCGTCGCCAGGCCCAGGTCATAGGTTCTGGCGTCGGTCCAGGCGCCGCTGGCTTCGGTGTTGCGCGCCAGCACATGAATGCGGATCGCCATCACGTTGGCCCAGTTGGCCGCGGCCCCCGTCCAGTCGTAGGCCGGTGTCGTTTGCGGGCACACCGCCGCGGTGACTTCCGCGGCGGGGGGGCTACCCGGATTGCTGGTGTAGCAATCGGGCGAGCCGCTGGCATCCATGTCGATGCCGTAGTCGAACTGCAGGTTCTCGATGCCTTCCACCAGCGGTGTGACGGTCATCGCGCCGTTGAGGTATTCGGCCATCTTGAGCGTGGGCGTGGTGTCGGTGCCGCATACGTTGCAGGTACTCACGAAGTACACGTGCTGCACGATCTTGCGCAGCGGCGCGAGGTTGGTCGCAAGGCAGTCCTTCTTCATCAGCGTGAAGCTCGCCGCCGAAGAGCCGGCCGCCGCCACGAAAGGCAGCAAGTCGTTCGCGCAGGCGGAGATCTGCAGGTAGCGCTCGCCGCTGGCCGCCGACGCCACGCTCACGGCAGTCGTGCCGACGCGCGTGACGACCAGCATGGCGGTGCCGGACATGACATGGTCGAGGCAACTCGGCGCGCTGCCCGGCGCGTAAACCGGCAAGGGGACGCTGGAGGTGCCCGGGCTCGTCGTCGCCGCGTAGCCCAGGTCGGCAATGCTTGCAGGGCAGGCCACGGGTGTCACGGTGGAGAAAGTCGTGCTCGAAGATGCGCCGACAAAGCCGGCGAGCTGTATGTCTTCGCTGAGCACCTGCAACGCATAGCGTCCGTTGTCGATCTGGCGCGAAGACTTGTCGAGCTCCGAGCGCGAAACCACGGTAGACACCAGCAGGCTGCTCAGGCCGATCAGAAGGAACAGCCCCAGCGTGATGGCCACCATCAGCTCGACCAGGGTGAAACCGCCGCCGGTGAGCCGGTGATGGAGCATGGTTCGGGTTCTCACGACAGTGCTCCGATCCGGACCTTGGTGGTGACGACCCGGTGCAGCTTTTCGTTGCTGTAGGCGCCGCTGCCGCAGGGAAACGCAGTGGTGCCATCTGCGAGGGTCGGCGCGGCCGTCTTGACGAGGCCTTGCCAAGACACCGCGATCATGTAGATGTTGTTGGAAGCGTCGTCGAGGGTCACGCAGCCGACCGCGCCGATCATGGCGCCGAGCTTGGTGCCCGCCTGGATCTCGGCCTGGCCCTTGAGCAGGTTGTCCCAGGCCGTGAGATCGGCCGCGGCCCGCGCCTGCTGCTGCGCATTGCCCGCAGTGCAGCCCGCAACCCCGGTGTTCCCGGTGCCGGTGCCCAGCTGCACGCCGGTCGCCCCGTTGGAGTAGCACATTGCAACCTTCCGGTTGGCATTGAGGCGGTCCGACATGTCCTGCACGAGTTGCAAGGCCTGGATCCGCTGGTAGGACTCCATTTCGGCCATGCTCGATCGACTGCTCACCCCCACCAGGCCGAGCAATCCGAACAACAGGATGACGAGCGAGACCAGCACTTCGATCAGCGCGATCCCTTGCTGGGGTGCGGCCGACTGAAACAGGGGGTCAGAAGCGGTACGGTGCGGCATCTAGCATGCTCCCGTGCTGCTGCTCGGCACGCCGCTCAGGCCGATGGAGACGCAGCGCGAACTCACACCGCTCAGCGCGGGCGAGGGTGCGATGGTGAATTTCGTGCTCGTCGTCACGGTGCGGCCGTCCTTGCCGTAGGTGATGGCGCCCAGGCCCGCCGAATCGGTGATCGAGAGGTTCTTGTAGGCCTCCTGGCTGTGGAACGTGAGGGTGCCGTCGCTCACTGTCCAGCCGTTGTCCCAGGCGGTCCCGACCTTCTGCAGGGACACGTTTGCGTTGCGAGTCACGGCCTGGCTCCGGGCGAGCGTGATGGCCGCCATCAGATCGAAGGAGACGTTGCGGACGCGCTGGTTGGCGATGAAAGCGCTGAAGGAGGGCAGCGCGATGCCGGCCAGGATCGCCATGACCGTGATGGCGGTGACCAGTTCGATCAGCGTGAAGCCCCGCGCGCGGGGCTTCAGGCGGTGGCCTACCAGCATCCCGCCACTCCATTGGAACCCGACGCGGTTTTGGTGCCTGCCTCGTCGATGGTCAGCGTTCCGCAGGCGGTGTCTCGCGCAAGCTGGCTGCCGATCGGCGCGGCCGTGATCGTGAAGCCAGGCAGCGTCGTTCCGGTCTTGAGGGGCGTTGTGACTGTGTAGTTGGACGACACGTGGGAAGGGACGCTCGAATTCAGCGTCGCGAGGCTGGCCGCGTACGTCCGCGCGTCCAGCAGATAGCGCTGCTGCAGGCTGCTGAGCTCGAGCATGTAGCCCTGGGCCGCCGACCGGTTGGAGCGAACGATGTAGCTGGTGTACGACGGATAGGCGATGGCCGCAAGGATCGCGACGATCGCCACGGTGACCATCAGTTCGATCAGCGTGAAGCCACGCACCCTCGCCGGCCCAGGCTGGGAGCCGGACAAACTGGTACGCATCGATGCCATCGTCGATTTTCTTGAATACTGATACATAAGACCACATTCATTCGCCGCCCGATCTCAACTCAACCGGTAGCAGGCTCGGAAGTCACTGAATGTGACTATATGTGAGGAATGTGAAAATGTCACATCAATTTGCATTGGTTGCGCGAGTGTCCCAAATCCGAAGGCGGGAATACCCTCTGACCGCACCGATGCCGTCTTGCCTACATTTCTTGCATGCAAGAAATCTAACGTCTTGCATGCAAACAATCGACACGACAGGAGCCTCAATGTCTCGCTTCGCCAAATCCCTCTTCGGCCAGGTGGTCATCGCCCTGGTGTTCGGCGTGCTCGCCGGCCTCTTCATGCCGGAGTTCGCCGTCAAGCTCAAGCCGCTCGGCGACGGCTTCATCAAGCTGATCAAGATGATCATCCCGGTGCTGGTGTTCTGCGTGGTGGTGCACGGCATCGCGGGTGCGGGCGACCTGAAGCGGGTGGGCCGGGTCGGCGTGAAGGCGCTGATCTACTTCGAGGTGCTCACCACCATCGCGCTGGCCATGGGCCTGGTGCTGGCCTTCGTGTTCCAGCCGGGCGTGGGCATGAACGTGGATCCGGGCAAGCTCGACGCCACCGCCATGAGCGCCTACGCCTCCAACGCCGACAAGCTCACCAGCGGCGGCACGGTCGACTTTCTGATGAAGCTGATTCCCACCACGGTGGTCAACGCCTTTGCCACCGGCGACGTGCTGCAGGTGCTGCTGTTCGCGGTGCTGTTCGGCTGCGCGCTGTCGCTGCTGGGCGAGCGCGGCAAGCCGGTGGGTGTGGTGGTGGACGCGCTTTCGCTGGTGCTGTTCAAGATCATGGGCATCCTCATCAAGCTGGCGCCGCTCGGCGTGCTGGGCGCCATTGCCTTCACCGTGGGCAAGTACGGCATCGGCTCGCTCAAGCAGCTGGGCATGCTGGTCGCGCTCTTCTACGGCGCGGTGCTGGTCTTCGTTTTCGTGGTGCTCGGGCTGGTCATGCGCATGTCGGGCTTCAGCCTGTGGAAGCTGCTGCGCTACCTGCGCGAGGAGCTCGCCATCGTGTTCGCCACCACCTCGTCGGACAGCGTGCTGCCGCAGATCATGGCCAAGCTGCGGCGCATGGGCATCCGCGATTCGACGGTGGGCCTGGTGATTCCCACGGGCTACTCGTTCAACCTGGACGCGTTCTCGATCTACATCACGCTCGCGGCGGTGTTCATCGCCCAGGCCACCAACACGCCGATCTCGATGGCGGACCTGCTGACCATCCTGGCCATCGCGCTGGTTACCTCCAAGGGCGCGCATGGCGTGCCGGGCTCGGCCATCGTGGTGCTGGCCGCCACGCTGCATGCGATTCCGGCCATTCCGGCCATCGGCCTGGTGCTGGTGCTCTCGGTCGACTGGTTCATGGGCATTGCCCGCGCGCTGGGCAACCTGATCGGCAACTGCGTGGCCACGGTGGCGATCGCGGCCTGGGAAGGCGACATCGACCGCGAGCGCGCCCATGCCGTGCTCAATGGCACCCACTCGCCCGACGATGAACCGCTGGCCGAGCCCGAGCTGCCGGCGGCGCCGCTGGGCGCGGGCGCAGGCGTGGGCAGCCGCTGAAACCGATGACCGCCGACGTCAATCCCACCTCCATCGCGGAGCGCGTGGTCGAGGCCATCCTGGCGCAAAAGCTTGCGCCGGGCGAGCGGCTGGGCGAGCAGGCGCTGGCCGAGAACTTCGCGGTCAGCCGGACCATGGTGCGCGAGGCGCTCATGCAGCTGCAGGCGCGCGGCTTCGTCGAGGTGCAGTCGCGCCGCGGCTGGTACGTGGTGGAGCCCTCGGCCGAAGAAGCGCGCGACGCCTTCTCGGCGCGGCGCATCGTCGAAGCGGGCATCCTGGCCGCAAGCGAAGGCCGGCCGCTGCAAAAAGCCATTCGCAAGCTGCGCGACCACATTGCCGACGAGCAGCGCGCCATCGAAGGCGCCGATGCCGCCACGCGCGCCTTCCTGCTGGCTGACTTCCACGTCTGCCTGGCCGAGCAGATGGGCCACCAGTTGCTGGTGGATGTGCTGCGCGACCTCACGGCGCGCACCACGCTGGCCGCCACGCTCTATCAGTCGAAGCACGAGGCCGGGCAGTCCTGCGCGGAGCACGGCGCCATCGTCGCCGCGCTCGAAGCCGGGGACACGGCCAGGGCGCGCCAGCTGATGCTCGATCACATCGGCAATGTCGAGCGCGCGCTCGAGGTCGATGCCGCCACAGAACCCGACGCGCCAAGCCGGCTGCGCGCCACCCTCGCGCCGGTGGCGCTGCCGCGCGCCCGGCGCTGAAAAATCCCTGCTCCGGACCGCCTGGGGCGCTACCGCACGAAGGCGTGCCCACCGACATGGGCGCGCATTCCGGCTCGGCTACAGTCCGAATCACCTATGAACTCACCCCAACTCCAGCGCGGCGTGTTCCTCGCCCTGCTCGCCATCGTCACTGCGGCCTTTCTCTGGGTACTGATGCCGTTCTTCGGCGCGGTGCTGTGGGGCGTGGCGCTGGCCATCCTGTTCACACCGCTCTACAAGCGGCTGCTGAAGAAAATGCCCGGCTGGCACAACGCCGCGGCGCTCTCGACGCTGGCCATCTGCCTCTTCATCGTGATTCTTCCGCTGGCCATGGTCGGGATATCGCTGGTGCAGGAAATCGTGCAGGTCACGCAGAACATCCGTTCGGGGCAGATCAATTTCGCGGCCTACTTCCAGCAGATCCTCAATGCCGTGCCGCAATGGCTGCTGAACATCTTCGAGCGCTTGAACCTCGGCGACATGGAGGCCTGGCAGGCCCGCATCTCCGCGGGCGCGGCCCAGGGCAGCCAACTCATCGCCGGCCAGGCGCTCACCATCGGCCAGAACACCTTCGACTTCGTCATCAGCTTCTTCGTGATGCTGTACCTGCTGTACTTCCTGGTGCGCGACGGCGCGGCGCTGTCGAAGTCGATGCGCGAGGCAGTGCCGCTCGCCAAGCCGCACACGCATTACCTGCTCAACAAGTTCACCACCGTGATCCGCGCCACCGTGAAGGGCAACGTGGCGGTGGCCATTGCGCAGGGCGCCATCGGCGGGCTGGCCTTCTGGTTGCTGGGCGTGCAGGGTGCGCTGCTGTGGGCCGTGCTGATGGCCTTTCTCTCGCTGTTGCCCGCGGTGGGCGCGGCGCTCATCTGGGGCCCGGTGGCCATCTACTACCTTGCCACCGGCCATTTCTGGCAGGGCGGCATCCTGGTCTTCGTGGGTGTGTTCGTGATCGGGCTGGTCGACAACATCCTGCGCCCCGTGCTGGTGGGCAAGGACACGCAGATGCCCGACTACATCGTGCTGATGTCGACCATCGGCGGCATGGCGATCTTCGGCATCAACGGCTTCGTGATCGGGCCGGTGATCGCGGCGCTGTTCATGGCGGCGTGGAGCCTGTTCGTGGAGTCGGGCCAGCTGGAACCCGGTCCCGGCGAAGACAAGAAAAGCGGCTGAAGACCGGCGCGCGGCCGCCGGCCCAGGGGCGGCCGAAGCGGGCGCGCCCCGCGCCGGCTGCGTGCAGTTCGCGCAGCCGTTTGCGCATTTCGTCGCACGGCGCTGGCGAGCGCATGGCGCTTGCGAGATCGTCGAGGCCTCCAACTTCCGACGAGGTCTCTCTCATGAACATTCTTCCGTCCCGACCGGGTGTGCGCGCCCTGTGTGCCGCCGCGCTCCTCTCTCCGCTGGCCGCGCTGGCGGCCGATCTGAGCGTGAGCGTGGCCGACGGCCCGGCCACCACCGAAGCCACGCTGTACGTGGCGCTGTACGACAGCGCTTCGGCCTTTGCCGGCAGTAAGTCGCTGGCCGCGCAGACCTTGCCCCTGCGCACCGGCGCGGCCCAGCTGCGGTTCATCGGGCTGCCCCCCGGTCGCTACGCGCTGCGCGTGTTCGCCGACGAAAACGGCAACGGCAAGCTCGACACCAACCCCGTCGGCATACCCATCGAGCGCTACGGCTTCTCGAACGACGCCAAGGGCAACCGCGGCGCACCCGACTTCGAGGCCGCGGCGCTGAACGTCGAGTCTTCCGACGTCCAGACCGTCATCCACCTGCGCTGAGGCCCACATGGAACGACGCGAACTCCTGCGCCTGCTGGCCGCGGCCGGCGCCCTGCCGCTGCTGGCACCACTGGCACGTGCGGCCGGCACCGACGACTGGCAGGCCCAATTCGAAGCCGCCAGCACGCCCTGGAAGAGCGGCTTCGCCACGCCTCCGGGCGACCTGCCGCTGACCCGCGCCACGGTGCGCGGGCGCTTCCCCGATGCCGTCGCCGGCACGCTGTTTCGCATCGGCCCGGCGGGCCACGACCTGGGCGGCGAGCGCTACCAGCACTGGTTCGACGGCGACGGCATGGTGCACCGCTTCGTGATCGACGGGGCCGACGTGCGGCACCGGGGCCGCTATGTCGCCACGCCCAAGCGCACGGCCGAGGTGAAGGCCGGCCGCCGCCTGTTCGAGGCCTTCGGCACCATGCCGCCCGGTGTCGAACCGCCGACCTCGCCGGACAGCATCAACGTGGCCAACACCAGCGTGCTGCCGATGCAGGGCGAGGTGCTGGCGCTGTGGGAAGGCGGCTCGGCCACGCGCCTCGATGCGCGCACGCTCGACACGCTGGGCGTGAAGACCTGGCGCCCCGACTTCGCGGGCATGCCCTTCTCGGCGCATCCCAAGGTGGACCCGGACGGCACGGTGTGGAACTTCGGCGTCAGCGCCGCCCAGAGCATGCTGGCGCTCTACGAAATTGCGCCCGACGGCACGCTGCGCCGCGCCGCCGTGGTGCCGGTCGCCGACCTGCCGATGGTCCACGACTTCGCCGTGACCGAGCGGCACCTGGTGTTCCTGATGCCGCCGCTGGTCTACGACGGCAAGCGCAAGGAAGCCGGTGCGAGCTTTCTCGATGCGCATGTCTGGCGGCCCGAGTTGGAGATGCGCGCGCTGGTGATCGACAAGAAGAACTGGGAACGGCGCCAGCTGCTCGTGCTGCCGGCCGGCTTCCTGTTCCACGTGGGCAATGCCTGGGAAGAAGACACGCCGGGCGGCACGCTGATCCACATCGATTACGTGCGTTCGGACAACGCCGACTCGGTGTTCACGACCAACCGCGAAGTGATGCGTGCGCGCCGCGTAAAAAGCAACGACCCGCACCTGACCGTCGCCACGCTGAACCTCGGCACCGGCCGGGCCACGCAGACGGCGCTGGCGCAGGAAGCCGAGTTTCCGCGCATCGATCCGCGCCGCGTCGGCCTGCGGCACCGCCAGGTGGTGCACGCCACGCAGATCCGGCGCGACCTGCCGGGCTTCGGCGCGGTCGCGCGCACCGATGTCGAGACCGGTCGCAGCCAGCGCTTCAGCTATGGCGCGCAGGCCATCGTGGAAGAGCACGTCTTCGTGCCGGACGGCTCGAAGCCGGGCTGGATACTGGGCACGGTGCTCGACTTCGGCCGGCAGAAGACGGTGCTGTCGTGCTTCGCGGCCGATCATCTTGGGGCAGGCCCTGTGGCGCAGGCCACGCTGCCTTACGCGCTGCCGCTGGGTTTGCACGGGGCCTTTGTGAAGGCTTGAAGGAGCGGACGTTTCTGTTCAGGGCGACGCTCCCGCCGACGGGGGACATTCGCGGAGGGAAGTACCCGGTGGCCTGGGCACTCGCCCTGAAAAAATCAGGTGTCCCACCACCCCTCGTCAAAGCGCCCCTGCAAGAAGGCCACGAAGCCCGAGACCTTCCCCGGCACCAGCTTGGGTGAAGGAAAGACGGCGTGAATCTCCTGCTCGGGCAGCGCATGGTCGCCCAGCACTTCGAGCACCTTGCCCGAAGCCAGCGACTCGCTCGCCACGTAGCGCGGCATGAGCGCAATGCCCAGCCCGTCGCGCGCCGCGGCCAGCACGGCGGACAGGTTGTTGGAGCGGAAGCGGCCCGAGACCGGCACCGTCACCGGATCGCCCTTGGGCGTGTGCATGCGCCAGAACTCGTCGCCCACCACGCTGCTGTAGACCAGCGCCACATGCGCGCTCAGGTCCTGCGCGCGCTTGGGGGTGCCGTGTTTTTTCAAATAGGCCGGCGAAGCCACCATGACCCAGGGATTGGTGCCGAGGTAGCGCGCGCCCAACGACGAATCGGCCAGCTTGCCCATGCGAATGGCCACGTCGATGCCTTGCGCGATGAGGTCGACGTACCGGTCCTCGAAGCTCAGGTCGAGCTGCACCTGCGGATGCCGGCGCATGTATTCGAGCGCCAGCGGCACCACCACGCGGCGCCCGAACGCCACCGAGGTGCCGATGCGCAACAGCCCCTGCGCCTGGTTCTGGCGCAGCTGCACGATGCTCTCGGCCTCCTCGGCCTCGCGCACGATGTTCTTGCACTTCTCGTAGTAGAGCGCGCCCGGCTCGGTGAGGCTCACGCCGCGCGTGTTGCGGTTGAGCAGCCGCACCTTCAGGCGCGCCTCGGTGGCCGCGACCTGCTTGGTCACGGTGGGCTGCGTGGTGTGGAACTCGAGCGCCGCCTTCGAGAAGCTGCCGGTCTCGACCACGCGCACGAACATTTCCATTGCCAGCAATCTGTCCATGGCCGGATCGTACTGACTTATTCCACCGTGGAATAGCTTTTATGGTCCGCAGCCGTCTTCTTCGAATGGCCTCCTCTTCCTACAGTGGACCTCACTCAAGGAGACAGTCCATGGCAAAGATGAAAGCGGTCCAGGCCGCCGTGCTGGTGATGGAAAAAGAAGGCGTGACGCAGGCCTTCGGCGTTCCGGGCGCGGCCATCAACCCGATGTATTCCGCACTGCGGCAGCGCGGCACCATCGGCCACATCCTCGCGCGCCACGTCGAGGGCGCCTCGCACATGGCCGAGGGCTACACGCGCGCCGTGGCTGGCAACATCGGCGTGTGCATCGGCACCTCGGGTCCGGCAGGCACCGACATGATCACGGGCCTCTATTCGGCCTGGGCCGATTCGATTCCCATCCTCTGCATCACCGGCCAGGCGCCGCGCGCACGGCTCTACAAGGAAGACTTCCAGGCGGTCGACATCGAGTCGATCTCCAAGCCGGTCACCAAGTGGTCGGTCACCGTGCGCGAGCCGGGCCAGGTGCCGCAGGTGTTCCAGCAGGCCTTCCACCTGATGCGCTCGGGCCGCCCGGGTCCGGTGCTCATCGACCTGCCGTTCGACGTGCAGATGGCCGAGATCGAGTTCGACATCGACAGCTACGAGCCGCTCACGCCCTACAAGCCGGCCGCCACCCGGGCCCAGATCGAGAAGGCCATCGGCATGCTCAACGCGGCCGAGCGCCCGCTGATCGTGGCCGGCGGCGGCGTCATCAACGCCGATGCGGCCGACCTGCTGGTGCGCTTTGCCGAAACCACCGGCGTGCCGGTGATTCCCACGCTGATGGGCTGGGGCGCGATTCCCGACGACCATCCGCTGATGGCCGGCATGTGCGGCCTGCAGACCAGCCACCGCTACGGCAACGCCACGATGCTCGCGAGCGACTTCGTGCTGGGCATCGGCAACCGCTGGGCCAACCGCCACACCGGCTCGGTCGAGGTCTACACCAAGGGCCGCACCTTCGTGCACGTGGACATCGAGCCCACGCAGATCGGCCGCGTGTTCACGCCGGACTTCGGCATCGTGTCGGACGCCAAGGCCGCGCTGGCGCTCTTTGTCGAAGTGGCCGAGGAGATGAAGGCCGCGGGCAAGCTCGCAGACCGCCGCGACTGGGCGAAGCAATGCATCGAGCGCAAGAAGACCATGCTGCGCAAGACCAACTTCGCCGACGTGCCGATGAAGCCGCAGCGCGTTTACCAGTGCATGAACAACAACTTCAGCAACGACACCTGCTACGTGAGCACCATCGGGCTCTCGCAGATCGCGGCCGCGCAGTTCCTGCACGTGTACAACCCGCGCCACTGGATCAACTGCGGCCAGGCCGGCCCGCTGGGCTGGACCATTCCCGCGGCGCTGGGCGTGCGCGCCGCCGACCCGACGCGCAAGATCGTCGCGCTCTCGGGGGACTACGACTTCCAGTTCATGATCGAGGAGCTGGCCGTGGGTGCGCAGTTCAAGCTGCCCTACATCCACATCGTGGTCAACAACTCCTACCTCGGCCTGATCCGCCAGGCGCAGCGCGGCTTCGAGATGGACTACTGCGTACAGCTCGCATTCGACAACATCAACGCGGGGCCCGATGCGGGCATCGAAAGCAGCTACGGCGTGGACCACCTGAAGGTCGTCGAAGGCCTGGGCTGCAAGGCGATCCGCGTGAACAAGCAGGAAGAGATCGCGCCGGCCATCCGCCGCGCCGAAGCGCTGATGGCCGAGTTCAGCGTGCCGGTCGTCATCGAGGTGATGCTGGAGCGCGTGACCAACATCGCGATGGGCACCGAGATCGACAACATCACCGAGTTCGAGCCCCTGGCCGAGAACGCGGCCGATGCGCCGACCGCGGTCGCGGCCGAGATGCTGGACTGAGCAAGGAGACACGCACCATGCCCAAGTTCGCAGCCAACCTCACGATGCTCTTCACCGAACTGCCGTTCATGCAACGCTTCGAGGCCGCCGCCAAGGCCGGTTTCGAGGCGGTGGAATACCTGTTTCCCTACCCCTTCGAGAAGAAGGAACTCGCGGCCGCGCTGCGCGCCAACGGCCTGCAGCAGGTGTTGCACAACCTGCCGGCCGGCGACTGGGACAAGGGAGAGCGCGGCATCGCCTGCCATCCGGATCGCACCGGCGAATTCCGCGAAGGCATCGCCATG
The DNA here is from genome assembly GCF_018614875.1 of Variovorax paradoxus. Taxonomy (GTDB): domain Bacteria; phylum Pseudomonadota; class Gammaproteobacteria; order Burkholderiales; family Burkholderiaceae_C; genus Variovorax; species Variovorax paradoxus_I. The sequence continues at coordinate 139,622 of NZ_JAGGNW010000012.1, forward strand.
GCCATCGACTACGCCACGGCGCTGGGCTGCCCGCAGCTCAACTGCCTGGTCGGCAAGCTGCCGGCCGGCGTGAGCACCGAGGCCGCCCACAAGACCGTGGTCGAGAACCTGCGCCTTGCGGCCCGCGAGCTCGAAGCGGCGGGCCTGCGCCTCTTGATCGAGCCGATCAACACCTTCGACATCCCGGGCTTCTTCCTCACGCGCACCGACCAGGCACTGGCGCTGATCGACGAGGTCGGGTCTTCCAACCTGCGCGTGCAGTACGACATCTACCACGCGCAGCGCATGGAAGGCGAGCTCGGCAACACGCTGTCGAAGCACCTCGCGCGCATCGGCCACATCCAGCTGGCCGACAACCCCGGGCGCGGCGAGCCGGGCACGGGCGAGATCAACTACCCGTGGCTCTTCGGGCACATCGATTCGATCGGCTACGACGGCTGGATCGGCTGCGAATACAAGCCGCGCGCCAGCACCGCCGAAGGCCTCGGATGGCGGCAGGCCCTGACGCAGCAGAAGTGAATCCAGACCACAGCATCCAAGGAAACAGAGACATGTCGCAATCGCAACAAAAAATCGGATTCATCGGCCTCGGCATCATGGGCGCGCCCATGGCGGGGCATCTGCTCGACGCGGGCCACCAGCTCTTCGTCAACACGCAGGGCAACACGCCCGAGCCCTTCATCTCGAAGGCGACCATCTGCGCCTCGGCGGCCGAGGTGGCGCGCCAGGCCGACATCATCTTCATCATGGTGCCCGACACGCCCGATGTGGAAAAGGTGCTGTTCGGCGAGCCGGGCACGCAGGGCGTGGCGGAGGGCCTGAAGGGCTCGCGCGGCAAGATCGTGGTCGATTGCAGTTCCATCGACCCGATAGCCACCAAGGGCTTCGCCAGGCGCATCGTCGCGCTCGGCGCCGGCTACATCGATGCGCCGGTCTCGGGCGGCGAAGTGGGCGCCAAGGCGGCCAGCCTCACCATCATGTGCGGCGGCGACGAAGGCACCTTCGGCCAGGTGCGGCCGCTACTCGAGAAGATGGGCAAGAACGTCACGCTGGTCGGCAACGTGGGCGACGGCCAGGTCTGCAAGGTGGCCAACCAGATCATCGTGGCGCTGAACATCGCGGCCGTGGGCGAGGCGCTGTTGTTCGCGTCCAAGGCGGGCGCCGATCCGGCCAAGGTGCGCCAGGCGCTGATGGGCGGTTTCGCGAGCTCGCGCATCCTCGAGGTGCACGGCGAACGCATGATCAAGCGCAGTTTCGCGCCGGGCTTCCGCATCTCGCTGCACCAGAAGGACCTGAACCTCGCGCTGCAGAGTGCCAGGGCGCTGGGGGTGGCGCTGCCACAGACGGCGGGCGCGGCGCAGCTCATGAACGCCTGCGCGGCGCTGGGCCATGGCCAGCAGGACCACTCGGCGCTGGTGCGCGCGCTCGAGGCGCTCGCACAGCACACGGTGACCCCGGACTGAGGCTCAGGTCTTTGCGGTCTCCAAAGATTCCTTGAGATTGCGCCGCCGCCATGCCCAGGTCTTGATGGCCTGCGGCAGGATGCCGATGCACGAGGCGTAGTAGGTCACCTTGAAGCCCCAGAAGCGCGGGCCGATGGGCGTATTGCGGAACAAGTCGCCCGCCAGGATGGACAGCAGCGCTTCCTGCATGCGCCAGATGTTGCGCGGCGCCATGAACAGGCGGCGGATGGCCGGCGAGGTGATGCGGTAGATGAACCACGAGAACATCCTGGGCCCGTGCTTCATCACCTTCTCGTAGTGGCGGAAAGCCTTCTCGGCTTCCTTCGCCTCGCCCTTGAGCCAGTGGTCGGCCGCCGTCGCGGCCTCGAAGCCGCTGTTCATCGCGAGATAGACGCCCGACGAGAACATCGGATCGACGAAGGCATAGGCGTCGCCCACCATCATGAAGCGGTCGCCGCGGCAGAACCTGGAGTCGTAGGCGTAGTTGCCGGTGGAGGTGGCGCCTTCCATCAGCGTGGCGTTCTTCAGGCGCGCGGCCAGCTTGGGCGCGAGCGCGATGGTTTCCATCAGGAACTCTTCCAGCGTGCCCTTGCGCCGCTTGAAGTACGCGGGCGAAGCCACCGCGCCGACGCTCACGGTGCCGTCCTTCAGCGGGATGTACCAGAACCAGCCGTGGTCGAACCAGAACAGCGTGATGTTGCCCTCGAAGCGGCCCGGCCTGCGCTCGGCGTTCTCGAAGTGGCCGTAGAGCGCGGCGCTCGCATGCTTGCGGTTGCGCTGCTTCGCGTCGAACTGGTTCGACAGCAGGGTGTCGCGCCCGCTCGCGTCGATCACGAAGCGCGGGCGCCAGCTGGTTTCGGTGCCGTCGTCGGCCTTGACCTTCACCAGCGGACGGTTGTCCGGCGTGCCCTTGCCCGCGTCCATGTCGACGCCGGTGACGCGCCGCCCCTCGAAGGTGCGCGCGCCGCGGTGGGCGGCATGCCGGAACAGCAGTTCGTCGAATTCGGAGCGGCGCACATGCACGGCATACGGAAAACTCTTGTCCATCGCCTCGGCGAAGTGGAAGTGGCTGCTGTGGTCATGCCAGGGCGAGACGAACTCGGCGCCGTGCTTGCGCAGGCCGATGGCCTCGACCTCGGTGCGCACGCCGAGCCGGTCGAACAACGGCATGTTCATCGGCAGCAGCGATTCGCCGATGTGAAAGCGCGGGTGCTGCGCCTTCTCGATCAGGACCACGTCGTGGCCCTTGTCCGCCAGCAGCGCGGCCACGGTGGAGCCCGAGGGGCCGCCGCCGATGACCACGACATCAGGCTCGTTGCTGGTGAAAGCTCCGGTTGTCATGCGCTGCCCCTCCGAATCGTTTTTTCGTTGTTGACGATGCTTGCCGCACGGCGCGCGCGGCAGGCGTTGACCCTGGTTTACCTCAGGTAACAGTGCCGGAGTTTAGCGAGTCGGCCGACGCACCCGATCGGGCGGAAGATAGCGCTCCTGTCGTTCCTACCAAGAGAAGGGCCCCCGCTTTTGCGGTAGCCTCGATTCCCGTCAAAAAATTCATTCAAGGAGACTTTTCATGCCTGCTGACCTGTCACCCGCCGAAGAAGCACTTCGCGAAGCAGCGCGCGAATACCACCGCTCGCCCGTCAAGGGCAAGATTTCCATCAGCCCGACCAAGCCGCTGCTGAACCAGCGCGACCTGTCGCTGGCCTATTCGCCCGGCGTGGCCTATCCCTGTCTCGACATCGCGGCCGACCCCTCGCTGGCGGCCGAATACACGGCCCGCGGCAACCTGGTGGGCGTGATCACCAACGGCACGGCCGTGCTGGGCCTGGGCAACATCGGCCCGCTGGCGTCCAAGCCGGTGATGGAAGGCAAGGGCTGCCTGTTCAAGAAATTTGCCGGCATCGACGTGTTCGACATCGAACTGGCCGAGAACGACCCCGACAAGCTGGTCGACATCATCGCGGCGCTGGAGCCCACGCTGGGCGGCATCAACCTGGAAGACATCAAGGCGCCCGAGTGCTTCTACATCGAGAAGAAGCTGCGCGAGCGCATGAACATCCCGGTGTTCCATGACGACCAGCACGGCACGGCCATCATCTCGGCCGCGGCGCTCATCAACGGCCTCGAACTGGTCGGCAAGAAGATCGAAGAGGTCAAGATCGCCGTCTCCGGCGCCGGCGCGGCCGCCATTGCCTGCCTCGACGTGATGGTGGGCCTGGGCGCCAGGCCCGCCAACATCTACGCCTGCGACTCCAAGGGCCTGATCTACATGGGCCGCGCCGGGGGCTTCGACGAATCCAAGGCACGCTACGCCCAGAAAGACACCGGCGCCCGCACCCTGGCCGACGTGGTGAAGGACGCCGATGTGTTCCTGGGCTGTTCCGCGCCCGGCGTGATGAGCGCCGACATGGTCAAGAGCATGGCCGGCCAGCCGATCATCCTCGCGTTGGCCAACCCCGAGCCCGAGATCCGGCCCGAACTCGCCAAGGCGGTGCGGCCCGACTGCATCATTGCCACCGGCCGCTCCGACTACCCGAACCAGGTCAACAACGTGCTGTGCTTCCCGTACATCTTCCGCGGCGCGCTCGACTGCGGCGCCAGCAAGATCACGGAAGAAATGAAGCTGGCCTGCGTGCGCGAGATCGCCGAGCTCACCAAGGCCGACATCAGCGAAGAGGTGGCCACGGCCTACGCCGGCCAGGAACTGACCTTCGGCCCCGACTACCTCATTCCCAAGCCCTTCGACTCGCGGCTCATCCTGCGCATTGCCCCGGCCGTGGCCAAGGCCGCGCAGGCCTCCGGCGTGGCCGCGCGCCCGATCGAGGACCTGGAGGCCTACCGCCAGCACCTGACGCGCTTCGTCTTCCAGACCGGCATGTTCATGCGCCCGGTGTTCACCGCCGCCAAGATCGCGGCCTCCAAGCGCGTGGCCTACGCCGAGGGCGAGGACGAACGCGTGCTGCGCGCCGCGCAATGGGCCGTCGACGAAGGCCTGGCCCAGCCCATCCTGGTGGGCCGCCCGGCCGTCATCGAGGCGCGCATCAAGAAGGCCGGCCTGCACATCCGCGCGGGAACCGACTTCGAGATCGTCAACCCCGAGGACGATCCGCGCTTTCGCATCTACTGGGAAAGCTTCCACAAGATCATGGGCCGCCGCGGCGTCACGCCGGAAGCCGCCAAGACCATGGTGCGCCGCTCCAACACCACCATCGCCGCGCTGATGATGCACCTGGGCGATGCCGACGCCATGATCTGCGGCCTGGTCGGGCGCTTCGACGTGCACCTGGAACACATCCGCAACCTGATCGGCCTGAAGCACGGCGCGCCGGGCTTCGCCACGCTCAACGCGCTCACGCTCGAGAAGCGCACGGTGTTCATCACCGACACCAACGTGAACGAAGACCCGAGCGCCGAGATGCTGGCGAACATCGCCCTGATGGCCGCCGAGGAAATCCGCCGCTTCGGCCTGCCGCCGAAGGTGGCCTTTCTCTCGCACTCGAACTACGGCACCTCGAACCGCGGCTCTGCGCGCAAGATGCGGCTCGCGCGCGACCTGTTCGCGCAGATGGCGCCCGACATCGAATGCGACGGCGAGATGCACGGCGACGCGGCGCTGTCGGAAGAAGTGCGCCGCACTTCGCTGCCCGAAAGCACGCTCACCGGTGAGGCCAACCTGCTGGTGTGCCCCAACCTCGACTCGGCCCACATCCTCTACAACGTGCTGAAGATGACGGGCGCCAACGGCATCACGGTCGGCCCGATCCTGCTCGGGGCCGCGGGCTCGGCGCACGTGCTCACGCCGTCGTCGACCGTGCGGCGCGTGGTCAACATGACGGCGCTGGCGGTGGCGAACGCGACGACGGCGCTGAAGTAGGCCGCTCGCCGCTCATCGCCCTGCCCTGTTGCGGTGAAACGCAGCGGGGCATTTTTTCGTCCGCGGGCCTCCACCATCATTTTTGCTGGCACGCAATCTGCTAATACCCTGAGTGGATATTTCAAATATCTTACTAATATATTTAAAGCAAAACACAGCGAACCCGCGACACCAATGGAAGAACACGCCTCGAACCGCCCCGGTCTTTCCCGCCGGATGCTCGACCTGTCGGACTTCGTCCTTCGCTGCGAGCGCCGCCTCCTCTCCGGCCTGATGGGCCTGCTCATCGCGCTGGTGCTGCTGAACGTGGTCACGCGCTATGGCGGCGTACCGCTCTACTGGGTCGACGAAGCTTCCGTCTACTGCGTGGTTTGGCTCACCTTCATCGGCGCCTCCGCGATGACGCGGCTGCGGCTCGACTTCGCGGTGACGCTGCTCACCGACAAGCTCGGCGAGAAAGCCGCGCGCATCGCCAAGGCCGGCGCCTCCGGCGGCGTGCTGCTGCTGGGCCTTGTGCTGCTGGCGATGTGCTGGCTCTACATGGACCCGGTGGGCATCGTGCGCTTCGGCTTCGATGCCAAGGAATACGCCGCCGAGTCCTTCAACTTCCTCTATACCGAGCGCACGCAGACGCTGAACTGGCCGGTCTGGGCCATCCAGCTGATCCTGCCGGTGTTCTCGCTCACCCTCAGCCTGCATGCGCTGTCCAACCTCATCGAGGATCTCGGCCTGCAGCCCAGGCGCACGCACACCGAGTTCCATGTCACCAACGCAGACGCGGTGAACTGAAATGCTGACCTCCCTCTTCTTCCTGGCGATCATGCTGGTCGGCGTGCCGATCGGCGCCTGCCTGTGCCTTGCGGGCATCGTCTACATCCTCGACTCCGGCGACACGGTGCTGTTCCAGTCGTTTCCGGTGCAGATGTTCGGCGGTGTCGACAGCTACAGCCTCATTGCGATTCCGCTGTTCATCCTGATCGGCGAAGTCATGAACGGCGGCGGCATCACGCGGCGGCTGGTCGACCTGGCGCTGGCCTTCATCGGCTCGGTGAAGGGCGGCCTCGCCTACGTGAACATCCTGGCCAACATGCTGGTGTCGTCGATCATCGGCTCGGCCACCGCGCAGGTGGCCATCATGAGCCAGATCATGGTGCCCGAGATGGAGAAGCAGGGCTACGACAAGACCTTTGCGGCCGGCATCACGGTGTACGGCGGCATGCTGGGGCCGATCATTCCGCCCTCGGTGATGTTCGTGGTGTACAGCGTGCTCGCGCAGGTGGCGGTGGGCGACATGCTCATTGCCGGCATCATTCCGGGCGTGATTCTCACGGTGCTGTTCTTCATCGTGATCGCATGCTTGGGGCTGGTCTACGACTATCCGCGCACCGCAAAGCGCACCATCAGGCAGCGCCTGCACACCATGCTCACGGCCTGCCCGACGCTCTTGATTCCCATCGTGATCGTCGGCTCGATCCTCGGCGGCTTCGCCAACCCGACCGAGGCGGCCGCCGTGGGTGCGGTCGCCGCGGTGCTGGTCGGGCGCTACGTCACGAAGGAATTCCGCTTCGCGATGATTCCGCAGATCCTGCTGAAGTCGGCGATCTACTCGGCGGTGGTGCTGTTCCTGGTGGCGGCCGCCGCGGTGTTCTCATGGCTGCTGATCTACGGCAAGGTGCCGCAAGCCACCGCCGCCTGGATCCAGACCGTGGCCAAGGACCCGATCGCGTTCCTGCTGCTGGTGAACCTGATCCTGCTGGTGATCGGCACCGTGATCGACGGCATTCCGGGGCTGATCATGACGGTGCCCATCCTGCTGCCCATTGCGACCGAGATCTACGGCATCGACCCGCGCCACTTCGGCGTGGTGGTGGTGATCAACCTCGTGCTGGGGCTGATGACGCCGCCCGTGGGCCTGAGCTTCTTCGTGGCATCCGCCGTGACCGGCGCCAAGCCCGGAAAGATGTTCATCGTCACCTTGCCGTTCTTTTTGATCTGCTGCGCCGCGCTGGTGCTGCTGTCGCTGTTCCCGAGCCTGTCGCTGGCCTTGCTCAAGTAGACGGGCAGGCGCCCCTTTTTCCCTTCACTCAACCCGGAGCCCCACATGTCCCTTTCTCGTCGCCAATTCGTCCAGGCCGCAGCCGGTACCGCCGCCGCGTCGTCCGCCCTCTTCGGCACCGTGTCGCGCGCGGCGGCCGCCAAGGAATTCCGCCTCGGCCTCATCACGCCGTCCGGCCATTCGTGGAACCGCGCCGCGCTGAGCTTCGGCGAAGCGCTCAAGAAGGCCACCGATGGCCGCCTGAGCGCCACGGTGTTCCATTCGGGCCAACTCGGCAACGAGTCGGCCATGATGCAGCAGCTGCAATCCGGCGCCCTGGACATGGGCTGGATCCAGGCCGCCGAGCTCGGCTCGCGCGTGTCCAGCGTGGCGGCCATCAACGCGCCGTATCTCGTGCGCTCGACCACCAACGTGGCCTCGCTGGTGCGCACGCCCGCCGCGCTGAAGCTGCTCGACGTGCTGCCGCGCGAGACCGGCACCATCGGCCTGGGCTGGGGCATCACCGGCATGCGCGTGGTGTTCGCCACCAAGCCCATCTCCACGCCCACCGACCTCAAGGGCATGAAGCTGCGCATCAACCCGACGCCGGTGTACCGCGACTTCTATCAATTGCTGGGCGCCGCGCCCACGCCGATTCCGACGCCGGCCGTGTTCGACGCCATGTCCAACGGCCAGGTCGACGGGCTCGAAGCGGACATCGAGTTCTCGTGGAACCAGCGCTTCGACCGGGTCGCAAAAACCATGCTGCCGATGAACGCGCTGTTCATGCCCTTCGCCCCGCTGGTGTCGGGCCGCATCTGGCAGACGCTCGACGGCAAGGACAAGGCGCTCATCACCGACCTGGTCAAGCAGTCGCTCGACGCGCAGATCAAGGACATCGTGACCACCGAGCTCGGCCTGATCGACAAGTTCAAGGCCAGCGGCATCACCATCAAGAACGACGCCGGCTACAACCCCGCGCCGGTGATCGCGGAATTCGACAAGATCTGGCTGCCCAAGGCGCCGCAGATCGCGGAGCTGCGGAAGATCGGCGCGGCGCTCTAGCCTGGTGCCCCGGGCGGCCGGAAGGGTTCGCACCAATCGCGTGCGGGCACCGTTTTTGCTTGAATGCCGAAGCATTCACTTTCAGGGATCTCGCATGAACAAGCGCCAACTTCTCCAATCCTTCCTCGCCGCCTCTGCCCTCAGCTTCGGCCTCGCCCCGGCCCTGGCCCAGAGCCCGACGCCGATCAAGTTCCAGCTCGACTGGCGCTTCGAAGGACCGGCTGCGCTGTTCCTGCACCCCGCCGCCAAGGGCTACTTCAAGGCCGCCGGCCTCGACGTGGCCATCGATGCGGGCAACGGCTCGGGCGGCACCGTCACGCGCGTGGCCTCGGGCGCCTACGACATGGGCTTTGCCGACCTTGCGGCGCTGATGGAATTCCACGCCAACAACCCCGACAGCCCCAACAAGCCGGTCGCGGTGATGATGGTCTACAACAACACGCCGGCCTCGGTCATGGCGCTCAAGAAGAGCGGCATCGCCAAGCCGGCCGACCTGGCCGGCAAGAAGCTCGGCGCACCGGTGTTCGACGCGGGCCGCCGCGCGTTCCCGATCTTCGCCAAGGCCAACAACATCGGCGCGGTCAACTGGACCGCCATGGACCCGACCTTGCGCGAAACCATGCTGATCCGGGGCGACGTCGACGCCATCACCGGCTTCACCTTCACCTCGCTGCTGAACCTGGAGGCGCGCGGCGCCAAGGCCGCCGACATCGTCGTGCTGCCCTACCCCGACCACGGCGTGAAGCTCTACGGCAACGTGATCATCGCGTCGCCCAAGCTCATCAAGGAGAACCCGGAAGCCGTGAAGAAATTCCTCTCGGCCTTTGCCAAGGGCGCGAAGGAAGTCATCGCCAATCCGGCCGTGGCCATCGAATCGGTGAAGGCACGCGACGGCATCATCGACAGCAAGCTCGAAACCCGCCGCCTGCAGCTGGCCATCGACACCGTCATCAACAGCGCCGACGCGCGCAGCGAAGGCTTCGGCACGGTGAACGCCGGCCGCATGTCGCTGATGGCGTCGCAGGTGTCGGACGCGTTCAACACCAAGACGCGCGTGAGCCCCGACGCCGTGTGGACGGCCGCGCTGCTGCCGCCCGCGGCCGAACTCAACGGTGTCCTGCGCAAGTGATGGCGGACGCATCGAACGAGGCCGTTGCTCCCTTCGTCGACTTCCAGGACGTCTGGCTCGCCTACAACGAAGAGCTGCTGCGCGAGAACCACTTCGCGGTCGAGGCCATCGACCTGAAGGTAAAGCGTGGGGAATTCATTGCCATCGTCGGGCCTTCGGGCTGCGGCAAGTCCACCTTCATGAAGCTCACCACGGGGCTCAAGATGCCGTCGATGGGCAAGATCCGCATCGACGGCCAGCCCGTGACCGGGCCGCTGAAGATATCGGGCATGGCCTTCCAGGCGCCGTCGCTGCTGCCGTGGCGCACCACGGTCGACAATGTGCTGCTGCCGCTCGAAATCGTCGAGCCCTACCGCTCGAACTTCAAGGCCAGGCGCAAGGAATACGTCGAGCGCGCGCGCAAGCTGCTGCAGAAGGTGGGCCTCGCGGGCTACGAAGACAAGTTCCCGTGGCAGCTCTCGGGCGGCATGCAGCAGCGAGCGAGCATCTGCCGCGCGCTCATCCATGAGCCCAAGATGCTGCTGCTCGACGAGCCCTTCGGCGCGCTCGACGCCTTCACGCGCGAAGAGCTGTGGTGCATCCTGCGCGACCTCTGGACCGAGCAGCAGTTCAACGTCATCCTGGTGACGCACGACCTGCGCGAATCGGTATTCCTGGCCGACACGGTGTACGTGATGAGCAAGAGCCCGGGCCGCTTCGTGGTCAAGCGCGAGATCGAGCTGCCGCGTCCGCGCGAACTGGAGCTCACCTACACCAAGGAATTCACCGACATCGTGCTGGAGCTGCGCGGGCACATCGGCGCCATTCGAAACACCGGCATCAGCGCGGCGCAAACGGCCGCTGCCGTGTCTCACTGAGGACCTGGCGCCATGAAAAACACCAAGCAAATCGAACGCTGGTCGCCCTGGCTGCTGCTCGTGGCCGTGATCCTGCTGTGGCAGGTGATCTGCGCGGGCTTCGGCGTGTCGGACTTCATCTTTCCGAGCCCGCTGCGCATCTGGAACCAGTTCTGGGAATTCAAGGAAATCATCGCGGGCCACGCCTGGCGCACCTTCTGGGTCACGATGGCGGGCTTCGGCCTGGCGATCGTGGTGGGCGTGCTGCTGGGCTTCGTGATCGGTAGCTCGCGCATCGCGTATGCGGCGATCTATCCACTGATGACGGCGTTCAACGCGCTGCCGAAGGCGGCCTTCGTGCCGATCCTCGTGGTGTGGTTCGGCATCGGCGCGGGGCCGGCGATCCTCACGGCGTTTTTGATCAGCTTCTTCCCGATCATGGTCAACATCGCCACCGGCCTTGCCACGCTCGAGCCCGAGCTGGAAGACGTGCTGCGCGTGCTCGGCGCCAAGCGCTGGGACGTGCTCATGAAGATCGGCCTGCCGCGCTCCATGCCCTACTTCTTCGGCTCGCTCAAGGTAGCGATCACGCTGGCTTTCGTCGGCACCACGGTGAGCGAGATGACGGCCGCCAACGAAGGCATCGGCTACCTGCTGATCTCGGCCGGTTCGGCCATGCAGATGGGCCTGGCCTTCGCGGGCCTGATGGTGGTGGGCGCGATGGCCATGCTGATGTATGAACTCTTCAGCGTGATCGAGAAGCACACGACCGGCTGGGCGCATCGCGGATCACAAAACCAATAAGTCACCACGGATGACACGCGACCAGATCATCCGCGCGCTGCGCCGCGCCGACGAAGTCGCCCGCCGCGCCATGGCGATGGGCCGCCATCCCTTCGGCGCCGTGCTCGTCGCGCCCGACGGCGAAACCATCCTGGCCGAGCAAGGCAACATCGACACGGTGAACCACGCCGAAGCCACGCTGGCGCGCCACGCGGCGCAGAACTGGCCGGCCGACTACCTGTGGCAATGCACGCTGGTCACGACCTTCGAGCCTTGCGCGATGTGCGCGGGCACGAGCTATTGGGCGAACATCGGCCGCATCGTCTATGGCGCCGAGGAAAGCGCCCTGCTCGCGCTCACGGGCGACCACCCCGAGAACCCCACGCTGAGCCTGCCATGCCGCGAAGTTTTTGCGCGCGGGCAAAAGAACGTCGAGGTGATCGGGCCGGTGCCCGAAGTGGCGGAAGAAATGATCGCCACGCATCGCGGGTTCTGGGAATCCCGCTAGAGCGCAGCACCCTGAACTCGACTTCTTGGGCACGGCGTGCATTCGCCTGAACCATGGAGACGCCGCCATCGACAAGATGCTGGCGCTCGCTCCTTAATTCGCCCACCGATTTCCCGCAATGGCTCGTTTTCGCGTCTTCGAAGTGTGAGGAAGTTCCTCTTTTGGCAAGCCCGCACACCCTCGGGATATGGCATCCTGTTAGAGGACTGTCGACCTTGCGCGTAAGCCTGCAGGTTGACGACAAAGAAGAATATTCAGGAAGGGCAATTCCGGGCCCATCTCTTAGAAATCTTCGATACAAAAATCAGGGAGCTCCAATGAATCGATACGTCATCACGGCCGCAGCCGTCTCCATCCTTGTGCTCACTGCCTGTGGCAGCAACAAGGATGCGAGCAAGGCAAACTTCAAGACTGCCGTCCAGGCCTACCTGGACACGAAGCCCGGCGCATGCGTTCCGTTGCCCGACAAGGAAATGCCATTCCAGATCGAAAAGAACGGCGGATTTTTCAGGGATCGTCTGACCAGGGCCGATGCGCTGGTCGAAGCCGGCTTGCTTGTCCGACACGACGCTGAGGTGCCCAATCTGCCGGGCTCGACAAGAATGGTTCCCGGCTTCGAATACAACCTGACCGATGACGGCAAGAAGCAGCTTGTCAAAGCCGCGGGCGGGAACATTGCAAACTGGGACGGTTTTTGCGCCGGCAAATACAAGGTCGTCGAGGTGGTCAATTTCACCGATCCTGCGGACGCATTCGGCACAAAGTTATCGCAGGTCAACTACAAATACAAAGTTGAAGATCCGGCAGCTTGGGCCAAATCACCGAAGGTTCTGGCAGCTTTTACTCAGCTGGCCAAAGACATGAAGGACGATGCGTCCGACAAGGCCATCCTCGTTTCGACGAACGAAGGCTGGATGCACGAGCGGCTATTCAAGGCAAAGGGCGGCTGACACGGCCGAGCGCTGCGCTGGATGCCGGCAGCGCAGCGCTCGACAACCGATTCGCCAAAGGCGAGCTTCGGGCAAAGCGACATACAGCAATTGCGCGTGAACCAGTCTCAGGCCAGCAGCAACCTGGCCTCGTCGCGCCAGTAAGCCACGGCGGCCAGCCAGCCCTCCCACACGCAGCCGTTGCAGCCGCGCCCGCAGCAGGTGGTGGGCTCGGGCGGCGGCACGCGCAAGGCGAGCCGCCGCGCAGCGGCTTCCGACTGAACGGCCGCGATCAGCGCCTGGGCGCTGACCAGGTCGAGCGGCGGAGGCAGGTTCTCGTCTGCGATGGACATGGCGGGCAGCGATGCCCGGGGCACCACGCGGCGGGCCTGTTGCGCCTTACCAGAAGATCCAGAGCGCCAGCCCGCCGAAGATCGACCACTTCACGAGGTAGTACGCCCGCTTGTCCCAGGCCTTGAGCCGCTTGCCGATCACGCGGATCTGGTAGATGTACTTGAACGCGCGGTTCAGGCCGCCGGTCTTGTCGCCGGTGTCGTTGGGCGATGCGGCGGCAGCCAGCAGGTTCTTGGCGAACCAGCGGTTCACGGCGCTGGCCCAGCGGTACTTCAGCGGACGCTCGATGTCGCAGAACAGGATCACGCGGTCGTGGTCGGTCGTGTTCTCCGCGTAGTGGATGTAGGTTTCGTCGAACACCACGGCCTCGCCGTCGCGCCAGTGGTAGCGCTGGCCGTCCACGTCGATGTAGCAGCCCTCGACGCCCGGCGTCCACAGGCCCAGGTGATAGCGCAGCGAACCGGCGAAGGGGTCGCGGTGGCGCACGAGGCGGCTGCCCGGCGGGAGTTCGGCGAACATCGCAGCCTTGATGGTGCCGATGCCCTTGAGCAGTTCGGTGGTGCGCGGGCACAGCACGGCCGCCGAGGGATGGGCCTCGTCGTACCACTTCAGGTAGAAGCGCTTCCAGCCGCTCTTGAAGAAGGAGTTGAAGCCCACGTCGTTGAACTGGCTCGAGGCCTTGATGCTGCCGCCGTTGCGCATGGCAAGCGCCTCTTCGCGGATGACCTGCCAGTTCTCTTCGAGCACGCGCATCTCCGGAAACTGTGCTGGCGACAGGTACGGCGTGCTCGGCACCTTCGAGAAGATGTACATGAAGGCGTTCAGCGGCGCCAGGAAGGTCGAATGATCAGAGAGCTGTCTGAAGAAACGATGCCGGACCTGGCCGCGGAAATGAACGTAGAGCGCGCTGAGCGCGAAGATGGCAAGAATGACCCACTTCATTGTTGAAAGTGTCCTGTAGGCGGCGCGGGGGTAGCCGGGTAGTGTAAATCGCCGCTCCGAATCGGACCTGACGACGGCCCTTTGGCCTTGTTCCGAGATGCGCAGGACCCGCACGCAGCCCGCAACCGCGTTCAGCGGTCCACCGCAAGCATCAGCGTTTCCTTGATCTCCTCCATCACCACGTAGCTGTGCGATTCGGCCGCCACGGGCAGCTTCTTGAGGATGTCGCCCAGCAGGTGGCGGTACTCGCTCATGCCGCTCAGGCGCGCCTTCACGAGGTAGTCGAAGCTGCCCGAAACCAGGTGGCATTCGAGCACTTCGGGCATGTGCAGCAGTTCCTTTCGCACCTTGTCGAACACGTCGCCCGACTTGGCCGAGAGCTTGATTTCCACGAACACCAGCAGCGTTTTGCCCAGCGCCTCGGGCGACACATGCGCGTGGTAGCCGCTGATGACGCCGTCGCGCTCCATGCGCTTCACGCGCTCGGCGCAGGGCGACGCCGACAGGCCGATGCGCTCGGCAAGCTCGGTCATGGAGATGCGGCCCTGGCGCTGCAGCAGGTCGAGGATCTTGCGGTCGATACGGTCGAGTTCGGGCATTTCACTTCGCACGGGGGATTGGCGCACTTGGCGCAGCGGATTTCACTGCAGAAAGAGCAAAAACGATGAAATCCACTGCATTGTGCACTTTAGATTCCATGCATTCACCTTCATTCGCTTAAATACCCATGAAAGTCATCGTTCTCGGCGGCGGCGTGATCGGCACCACCACGGCCTACTACCTCGCGCGCTCCGGCGCCGACGTGACGTTGCTCGACCGGCAGGCCGGCCCCGCGGAAGAAACGAGCTTCGGCAACGCCGGCCAGGTGTCGCCGGGCTACTCCACGCCCTGGGCCGCGCCGGGCATTCCGCTGAAGGCGATCAAGTGGATGTTCCAGAAGCACGCGCCGCTGTCGATCCGCCCCGACGGCACGCTGTTCCAGCTGCGCTGGATGGCGGCCATGCTGCGCAACTGCTCGCCCGAACGCTACGCAGTCAACAAGGAACGCATGATGCGCGTGGCCGAATACAGCCGCGGTTGCCTGCAGCAACTGCGTGCGGAAACCGGCCTTCGCTACGAACACCGCACCGGCGGCACGCTGCAGCTGTTCCGCACACAGGCGCAGCTCGACGCGGTGCAGCGCGACATCGCGGTGCTCGACGAATGCGGCGTGCCCTACGAACTGCTCGACCGCGATGCGCTCGCACGCGTCGAGCCCGCGCTGGCCGGCGCGCGCGACCGGCTCGCTGGCGGCCTGCGCTTGCCGAACGACGAGACCGGCGACTGCCACCTGTTCACCCGCGGCCTGGCCGACATCGCGCGCGGCCTGGGCGTGGACTTTCGCTTCGGCCAGGCCATCGACGGACTCGAGACCGATGGCGGCCGCATCACCGGCGTGCGCACCAGCGCCGGCAAGATCCTCACGGCCGACCGCTACGTGATGGCCTTCGGCAGCTACTCGCGCGCAGCCATCGCATCGCTCGGCCTCGACATTCCGGTCTATCCGGTCAAGGGCTACTCGCTCACGGTGCCCCTGCTCGACGAGGCGCTGGCCCCGCAATCGACCGTGCTCGACGAAACCTACAAGGTGGCCGTCACGCGCTTCGACAACCGCATCCGCGTGGGCGGCATGGCCGAGCTCGGCGGCTTCGACCTGCGCTTGAACCCTGCCCGCCGCGCCACGCTCGAGAAGGTGGTGACCGACCTGTTCCCCGGCGGCGACCTGCCGCGCGCCACCTTCTGGACCGGCCTGCGCCCGATGACGCCCGACAGCACCCCCATCGTCGGCGCCACGCGCTATGCGAACCTGTTCCTCAACACCGGCCACGGCACGCTCGGCTGGACCATGGCCTGCGGCTCGGGCAAGCTGATCTCCGACCTCGTGACCGGCCAGCGTCCGGAGATTCGCACCGACGGCCTCGCAATGGACCGCTACGAACCGGGCTCATCGCGCGCAGCGCGCCCGAACCCGGCAACGGCACACGCTTGATGCGGCGCCCGCTCAGGCGGCCTTCGTTATCGGGATGACTGCGCTGTTCATGCCTCGGTAGACCTCCGCCTCGCCATGCTTCGCCAGCAGCTGCATCAGGTGCTTGCGGATCAGCATGCCGGGCCGGTCCGAATCCATCGAATACTCCACGCCGCGCCGGCGCGTGTCGACCAGCGCATCGGGGTCGGTCGATTCGAGGATGTCCTTGTCCTCGCGCGTTACCGCTTCGTCGAAGTCGATCAGCATCTGCGCGGTGCAGTCGGCTTCGGTGTCGTTGCGGAACAGCCATTGGCACAGCTGCATGCGGCCGTCGTCGATGGGCGTGAAGCAGTTGATGATGATGTGGCGCACGCCGCTCGGGTACTCGATGTCGAGCCGGCGCGAGAACGGCAGGAAGTAGGCGTTGCGCATGTGGCGCGTGGTGATTGGCTCGGTCACGCCGCTGATGGCGTGGAACTTCACCGGGTTGGCCGCTTCGATCACCGTCTCGGCATAGAAGCCGCCTTCGTTTTCCACCAGTTCGTACTTGCTCGGCTTCGGGCTCGCGGCCACGCCGAAGGTGGCGCGGTGCACGAAGCTGAAATGCGAATTGTCGAACGAGTTCTCGAGCGCGCGCATCGGGCTGGTCTGCCACTCTTCGTAGAACTGGAAGATGGTGCGGTAGCCCGCGTCGTCGAACTCCGGAATGGCGGGAATGTCGGCGATGGGCTCTTCGAGCGCCACCCATGCATAGCCGTAGCGCGCGGTGCAGCGGTAGGCGGTGGTGCGGTACTCCGGCGAGATCTTGCGGTCGGCCTCGTACTGCGGAATGCGGATCACCTGCCCGCTGCGGTCGTAGGTCCAGCCGTGGTAGCCGCACTGGATGGCGCCCTGCCCGCAGGCCTGGCCTTCGCTGTCGACGCACCAGCCTTTCGAGAGCCTGGCGGTGCGATGGCAACAGCGGTCGCGCAGCGCGGCGGGCTGGCCGCCGGCATCGATGAACAGGACGATGTCTTCGCCCAGCAGCCTGAAAGGCCTGGGCCCATGGGCCAGTTCGGTCAGCGGCATGACGGCATGCCAGAACTTGCGGAAAACGGGTTGTTGGGTGACGAGCATGCGTGGACTCCTTCTGTTGCGCGTGGGTACGTACGAACCTGAAAGAGCAATTTCCTGCCGCAAGGGCTGAACGCTTCTACTCTGCGCCACCTGCCATGCAAATTGCGCGCCCACATTATTGCGCCGGTCGGCCAAGCGGCCTGCCCTGGCATGGGTCGTGCATCAACTCGCGCAAGAGTAGAAGCGTTCAGCAGCGCACGCACCACCGTTGTGCGCCCGCCCGGAAATTGCTCTTGAAGTGCCCCCGCCTTGTGCGGAGGGATTCAAGACCCGAGGATTCCGAGGCCCCACATGCAACGTCGATTTTTTCTCGCGGCCGGTGCCGCCACCCTTGCCGCTCCCGCCGTCTTCGCCCAGGGCGCGGGCAAGCCGACCCCGCTCAAGTTCACGCTCGACTTCCGCATCAACGGCCAGACCGCGCCGTTCTTCCTTGCGCACAGCAAGGGCTACTACAGGGACGAAGGCCTGGACGTGACCATCGACACCGGTGCCGGATCGGTCGCCTCGATCACGCGCATCGCGAGCGGCGTGTACCAGATGGGCCTGGGCGACATCAGCTCGCTGGTCGAGTTCAATGCGCAGAACCCCGGCACCCCGATGGTGCAGGCCGTGTACCAGTACTACAACCGCGCGCCCTTCGTGATCATCGGCCGCAAGGACCGTGGCGTCACGGCCGACTTCAAGAGCCTGACCGGCAAGAAGGTGGCCGCGGCGGCCGTCGAATCGACCCGCCGCGCCTGGCCGATGGTGGCGCGCAAGCAGGGCATGCGCAGCGACGCCTTCCAGTGGCAGACCACCGACTTCAGCGCGCGCGACAACGTGATGGTGCGCGGCGACGTCGACGCCGCCACCTACTTTCACGATTCCGCCGTTTCGCTCTTCGCACGCATGAAGCCGGAAGAACTGTCGGTGCTCAAATATGCCGATGCGGGCGTCGACCTCTATGGCAACGCCATTCTCGCGAGCAGCAACCTGATCGCGCAGAACCCCAGGCTGGTTGCGGCCTTTCTGCGCGCCACCAACCGTGCCATCGTCGAGACCTTTGCCAACCCGGCGCCCAGCATCGCGGCCATGCGCCAGCGCGAACCCATCCTCGACGAAAAGATGGAGCTTGAACGCTGGGGTGTCACGGCGCAATATGTGGGTGCCGCGGACACGCGCAGCCACGGCCTGGGCGACATCAGGAAGCTCACACTCGAGCAGCAGGTCGACGAGGTGGTCGACGTATTCGGCCTCAAGGTCAAGCCTTCGTCCGACGCCATCTTCAACACGTCGATGCTGCCATCGCGCACCGAACGCATGATTCCCACCAAGGCATGAACTTCAGCAACAGTCAATCCACACTCCCCGAAGAAACCACGCTCGACGAACGCGACGGACGCTACCTGCGCAAGGCCATCGTCTGGTCGCACGCGGCGCGCCGCCGCGGCAACCGGCCCTTCGGATCGGTCATCGTCTCGGCCACCGGAGAAGTGCTGGCCGAAGCCGGCAACAGCAATGCCGAAACCGGCGACTGCACGGCGCATGCGGAGGTGAATGCCCTGCGCGCACTCGCGGGGCGCGGCCTCACGCGCGAGGAACTCGCCGAAGCCACCCTCTATGCATCGGGCGAACCCTGCGTGATGTGCGCGGGCGCGATCTTCTGGTCGAACATCGGCCGCGTGGTGTTCGGCATCGATGCCGAGCGGCTGCGCGTGTTCCGCGGCGAGCGGCAGGACCAGCGCGATGCGGAGCTGTCGTGCCGCGACGTGTTCCGCGCCTCGCCGCATCCGATCGAATGCATCGGGCCCGCGCTGCTGGACGAAGCCAGTGCCGCGCATGATGGCGCATGGGACAGCTAGCCGCGCAGAGCGGTGCGGGGCGAATAGACTTGCTGGATGTCCTGGCACGCACGTCTCCATCTTGATTACCGGCACGAAACCGGGCGCAGCGTTGCGCGCTTTCGCCATGACGGGCCGCTGCGCATCCTGCAGAGCCTCTATCCGGAAGGAGATGCGATCTGCCACAACGTGCTGGTGCATCCGCCGGGCGGGCTGGTGGGGGGCGACACGCTGGACATCGACATCGAGGCGGCCGACGGGAGCCATGGCCTGATCACCACGCCGGGGGCTTCGCGCTTCTACCGCTCCGAAGGCGAGTTGGCGCTGCAGCGCACGCGCATCCGGCTTGCCGGGGGCGCGCGGCTCGAGTGGCTGCCGCTGGAGGCCATCTGCTACAGCGGATGCCGGGCCGAGAACCGGCTCACCATCGAGGCCGAACCCGGGGCCGAGATGATCGGCTGGGACGTGACTGCCCTCGGCCTGCCGAATGCCAACCAGCCATTCGAGCGCGGCACCTATCTGCAGCACATCGAAGTGCCCGGCGTGTGGCTGGAGCGCGGGCGTATCGACGCGGCGGATCATCGGCTGCTGCAGAGCCCTCTGGGCTTCGGCGGGCATCGCTGCATCGCCTCGCTGTTCTTCGTGTCGGGCTCGCCGGCCACGCGGGCGCGGCGCGAGGCGCTGCTCGCGCATGCGCGCACGGCCATCGATGCGCATGAGCTTCAAGAGAGCGCCGGCGCGACCAGCCCGCATGCGGAGATCGTCGTGCTGCGCGTGCTCGCGCCGGTGGTCGAGCCCGCGATGCAGCTGCTGCGGCAGGTGTGGCAGGCATGGCGTGCCGAGCTGTGGCAGCTGCCGGCGAGTTCTCCGCGCATCTGGGCGACTTAGCGCTTCAAGCCGGCATGTCCGTACGCGGCAGCCGCAGGTGCTTCTTCAAGGTCTCGAACACCTGCCGCGTGACCGGGTTCACCACGTGGCTGCGCACGTACAGGTAATAGGCCAGGTCGGGCAGGCGCGGCATGCCGTCGCCGGCACCGAGCACGCGCAGGCCCGCGTCGAGCTGCTCCACGCCGCGCGCGGTCACGCCCAGGCCGGCGCGCAGCGCGGCCTTGATGCCGATCAGGCTCGACGAGGTGTAGCGCGGCGTCCACGCCACGCCCGCGGCGTCGAGCGCTTCGTGGCCGATGCGGCGGAAGATGCTCGGGCCGTCGGCCATGATCAGCGGCACCGGCTTGGCCGGATCGTGCACATAGCTGGCCGCGCAGAGCCACACGGTCGGCGAATTGCGCAGCACCACGCCATCGAACTGAGGGTCGGCGCGGTTGGAGATGATCATGTCGACCTCGCCGCTCTTGAGCGAAGTCATCAGGTAGGGGCTGCGGCCGATGTGGATGTCGAGCTGCAGCAGCGGCGATGTGCGCGCGACCTCGGTCAGCAGCAGCGGCAGCATGGTCTCGGCCACGTCGTGCGGCGCGCCGATGCGCAGGTTGCCTTCGAGCTCGCCCTGCCGCAGGCTGCGCAGCGCCTCGTCGTTGAGCGCGAGCAGATGGTGCGCATAGGTCAGGAGCCGTTCGCCATGTTCGGTGAGGCGCTTCTGCCGGCCCTGCCTGGCGAACAGCGGATGGCCCACCTGCTCTTCGAGCCGCTGCATCTGCTGCGTGATGGCCGACTGCGTGCGCCCCAGGTGCACGGCCGCCGCGGCAAAGCTCTGGTGGCTGACGATGGCCGTGAAGGAGCGCAGCAGTTCAAGATCGAGCGTGGGCATACATTAATTTTATTGATGTATTTCTTGCGCCGGCTGGATTGTCTGGCCACGCCCGCGTCACTACAGTGAATGCACGCAAGACAAGCACCCCCACTGGAGAACCTGCATGAGCACCCTGTCCGACCAACGCCGCGAGGCGGTCGCCGCGTCCATCGCCCAGATGAAGCAAGCCATTGGCGGCGCTGAACCCACCCGCGAGAAGCTCGATGCGGTGCTCGACGCGCTGCAAGGGCTGGCCGCGCGCACCGACTACTGGGGTGCCGCCGACTTTCCGGCGCCCGAGGCCGGCGAACACCAGGCCCGCTACCTGATTGCCGAAGACCCGGACCAGAGCTATGCGCTCTACTTGAACGTGATGCGGCCGGGCAAGAAGATCGTGCCGCACAACCACACCACCTGGGCCTGCATTGCCGCGGTGGAAGGCACCGAGCACAACCGCGTCTACGAACGGCGCGACGACGGCTCGATGCCGGGTGTCGGCAAGCTCGAGGAAACCGCGCTGGTCGTGGTCGCGCCCGGCAAGGGCATCGCGCTGATGCCCGAGGACATCCATTCGGTCGAGATCCAGGGTGAGCAGGTGATTCGTCATCTGCACATGTACGGCCGCGCGCTCGAAACGCTGAACCAGCGCACCGCGTACGACCTGGACGCCGGCACGTACCAGACGATGGGCATCGGCGTGCAGACGCGTCGCTAGGGCCTTCTTTCAACCTCGTCTTCTTTCACGCGGGTCGCGCAGAGCGCGGCCCCGCAGGACCGCGTTCGTCCCAACGGCTTGCTTCCCATGACCTCTTTCATCGACCCGAAGACCCTCAAATCCTGGTTGCACGACGGCGGCGAGATCGCGCTGCTCGATGTGCGCGAGCACGGCCAGTACGGCGAGGCGCATCTGTTCCACGGCATCCCGCTGCCCTTCAGCCGGCTCGAACTCGACGCGCCGCGCCTCGTACCGCGCCGCAGCGTGCGCCTGGTGGCGTATGACGACGGCGATTCCGATGTGGCCGAACGCGCCGCCCGGCGGCTTGCCGTGCTGGGCTACACCGACGTGCACGTGCTGCAGGGTGGCACCCGCGCCTGGAAGGCCGCGGGCCATGCACTCTTCGCGGGCGTCAACCTGCCTTCGAAGACTTTTGGCGAACTGGCCGAAGAGGTCTATCACACGCCGCGCGTGAGCGCCGACCAACTGGCCGGAATGCTGGCGCGCAACGAGAAGGTGGTGGTGCTCGACGGCCGGCCGGTGAGCGAGTTCCACAAGATGAACATTCCCACGGCCACCTGCTGCCCCAACGGCGAGCTCGCCTACCGCGTGCGCCGGCTGGTGCCCGACACCACCACGCCCATCGTCGTCAATTGCGCGGGCCGCACGCGCAGCATCATCGGCGCGCAGACACTCATCAACCTGGGCCTGCCCAATCCCGTCTACGCGCTGGAGAACGGCACGCAGGGCTGGTACCTGAACGACCACGGGCTGGAGCACGGCGGCACGCGGCGTTATGCAGCGGACAGCGGCAACACCGATCTTCGGCCGGCCGCGAAAGCGCTGGCCGAACGCTTCGGCGTGCCCACGGTCACGGCGCAGACCGTGCAGCAATGGGCAGGCGATGCAAGCCGCAGCCTGTTCCTCTGCGACGTGCGCACGCCCGAGGAATTTGCGGCCGGCACGCTGCCCGGCGCCCAGCACACGCCCGGCGGGCAGTTGATGCAAGCCGGCGACCAGTACGTCGGCGTGCGCGGCGCACGGCTCGTGCTGTTCGACAACGACGGCGTGCGTGCGCCCACCGTCGCGCACTGGCTGCGCCAGATGGGCCACGATGCAAGCGTGCTCGAAGGCGGGCTCGCGAGCGGGCTGTCGCTGGCGCCCCCTGCCGCGCCGGCAGCACCTGCACTGGCGACGATCGATGCACAGGCGCTGTCCGCCCGCCTCGCGCAGGGCGACGTGGCGCTGGTCGACCTGCGTCCGAGCATGCAGTTCCGCGCCGGCCACGTCCCGCAGGCGCGCTGGTCGATCCGCCCGCGCCTGGCCCACGACGTGCCGAACGAAACGCGCCAGCTGGTGCTGGTGGCCGACGACGCTGCGCTCGCGGCCTGGGCCGCGGCATCCGAACTGGCCGGCCTCTCGCCCGCACCGCTGCTGCTCGAAGGCGGCATGGCCGCATGGCGCGGCGCCGGCCTGCCGGTGCAGGCCACGCCCGCCCTGCCCGCCGATGCGGACTGCGTCGACTACCTGTTCTTCGTGCACGACCGCCACGACGGCAACAAGGAAGCCGCGCGTCGCTACCTGGCCTGGGAGACCGGGCTGGTCGCGCAGCTCGATGCGCAGGAGCGCTCGGCTTTCAGGCTGCCCGCCGCCTCGGCCGCGCCGCACGGCTGAGCCGCCCTCTTTTTTTGTTCGCCGTTGTCAGTTCCTCTTCCAGGAGTCCCGCCATGTCGTCTGCCCATCGCATTGCCAGCCTTGCCCGTCTTTCCGTCGCTGCCGCATGGCTCGCGGCCATGGTCCTGCAGCCGGCCTCGGCCCAGCCGCTGCCCGTGCGCAACGGCTTTCCGTCGCAAACGGTGAAGTTCGTCTCGCCCTTTCCACCGGGCGGCGGCAACGACGCCACGGCCCGGCTGGTGACCACGCGGCTGCCGGAAATCATGGGCCAGGCCGCGGTGGTGGACAACCGCGGCGGCGCGGGCGGCAACATCGGCGCCAAGTCGGTGGCCGAGGCCAAGCCCGACGGCTACACGGTGCTGACTTCGCAGGTGTCGATCATGGCGGTGAACCCATCGCTCTACGCCGCGCCCGGCTTCGATCCGCTGAAGAACTTCATGCCGATCACGCAGATCAACGCGGCGCCGCTCGCGCTGGTGGTGGAAGCCAATTCGCCGTACAAGACCTTTGCCGATCTCGCCGCGCGCGCCAAGGCCAGCCCCGGCAAGGTCACCTATGCCACGCCGGGCAACGGCACGCTCTCGCACCTGGTCGGCGTGGTGCTGCAAAAGGACAGCGGCGTGGACATGACCCATGTGCCCTACAAGGGCGCCGGCCCCGCACTCACCGACCTGCTCGGCGGCCAGGTCGACGTGCTCGTGACCTCCACATCTTCGGTGGCGGGCATGGTGCACAACGGCAAGCTGCGCGTGCTTGCCGTCACCAGCCCGCGCCGCATCGGCGTGTTCGCCAAGGCACCCACGCTCGAGGAACTGGGCTATGCCAATGCCCGCTTCGAAGACTGGTACGGCTTCTTTGCGCCGGCCGGTACGCCGCCCGAGCGCGTGGCCTACCTGAACGAGGCCATCGTGCGCACGCTGCGCCTGCCCGAAGTGACCAAGCTCGTGAACGACGGCGGCAGCGAGGTGGTGGCCAACACCCCCGAAGCCTTCGCCGCGCAGTTGCGCCAGGACATCGACCGCTGGTCGCGCATCGTCAAGCTTTCCGGCGCAAAGGCGGATTGACGCACCATAGAGGCCCGCGCTCGCTGGAACACCCCATGTCCGATTCACCCCAAGACCCCGCAGGCCAGGCCCTCGACACCCGGCTCGCCCACATCGGCAAGGCGCCGGCCTACTTCGGCGGCGCGCCGGTCAACACGCCGCTGGTGCGCGCGAGCACGGTGCTGTTCGACAGCGTGGCAGCCATGCGCGACACGCGCGCGCGGCGCGGCGGAGAGCGCGCCTTCAGCTACGGCGCACGCGGCACGCCCACCACCTTCGCGCTCGAAGACGCGGTGAGCGAACTCGAAGGCGCCCACCGCACGCGCCTCTTCCCCACCGGCCTGGCAGCCATCGGCATGGTGCTGCTGTCGTACCTGAAGCCCGGCGACCATGTGCTGATGTCGGACAGCGTGTACGAGCCGGCGCGCAACCTCGTGCATTCGTTCCTCGATCCCTACGGCATCCGCTGCACCTTCTTTGCCGCGGACGGCAGCGGCATCGAGGAACTGTTCGAGCCCGACACGAGGCTCGTGTATGCCGAGTGCCCCGGTTCGCTGGTCTACGAGATGTGCGACCTGCCCAAGCTGGCCGAACTGGCCCATGCGCGCGGCGCGCTCGTTGCCGCCGACAACACCTGGGGCTCAGGCGTGCAATACCGGCCGCTCGCGCTGGGCGCCGACATCTCGCTGATGGCTGCCACCAAGTACCTCTCGGGCCACTCGGACGTGATGATGGGCGCCGTCGCCACCACGCGCGAGGCTTGGCAGCCGCTCAATGATCGCTGCGACGCCTTCGGCATGACGGTGAGCCCCGACGACGCATGGCTGGTGCTGCGCGGCATGCGCACGCTGTCCGCGCGGCTTTCGATGCACGAGCAGCATGCGATGCAGGTGGCGCACTGGCTGCAGGCACGGCCCGAAGTGGCGGCCGTGTTCTGCCCCGCGCTGCCGCAGCATCCCGGCCACGGCCTCTGGAAGCGCGACTGCCGCGGCACCAACGGGCTCGTCTCGTTCGAGCTGCAGCCCGGCATCAAGGACGCCATGGTCGAGCGTTTCGTCGATGCCCTTGCGCTGTTCGGCCGAGGCGCGTCGTGGGGCGGCTATGAAAGCCTGGTGGCCTGGGCCAACATGCGCGCGGCGCGCAGCGTGACCAACTGGCGCCAGCGCGGCGCGGTCATCCGGCTGCACGTGGGGCTCGAGGCGCCTTCGGATCTGCTGCGCGATCTCGAATGCGGGTTTGCAGCCCTGGGGGCCGGCTGAAGGTGCTTCCAGCGGCTCAGGCTGCGACCGGTTCGGGAAGAATGGCCGTCAGCGCGAAGTCGACGAGATGCAGCCACGTCGCCTCGAGCCCCATGATGCTGAGGTGGTCGGAGCCGGGGATGGTCTGCACGCTGATGGGTGTCGGCCAGGCCGCGATGAGCTTTTGCGAGCGCTCCGGCAGCACCACGTCGTCGCGCTCGGCCAGCAGCACCTGGGTTTTCGCGGCCACCTCCTTGCAGTGCGTGAGCGAGTCGAACTGGTGGCGCAGCAACAGCGACAACGGAACGAGCGGAAAGCGCCTCTTTGCCACTTCCAGCATCGAATCGTAGGGCGTGACCAGCTGCAGGCTCGAAAACTCTTGCCGCGCCACCAGCTGAATGGCCACGCCCGTGCCCAGGCTCCGCCCCACCACGTGCAGGCGTACCTGCGGAAAGGCCTTGCGCAGGTGACTGGCAAACTGGATCGCGTCCGCCACGGAGGCGATCTCGGAGGGGTGCCCCTGCGAGTCGGCCATGCCCCGATAGTTGACCGCGGCAAATCCGAAGCCCTCCGGCAGCCAGTGCAGCGCCTGCGCAGTGGCGCGAACGTCCTCGCCCCGGCCGGCAAAATAGATGAACAGGTCGTGCAGCGCGTCTTCGCCCTGTGGGTGATAGACATAGCCGCGCACCATGCCGCCCGGCACGGTGTGGGAGTAGGTGGAAAAGTCGTCCGACAGATGAACGACGGGAAGTTTTCTGGCGTTGAACAGGATGTCTCCCTGCCGTGTGGCAAGGACGGTCCAGTAAGCTGCCATGCCGCCAATGGCGGCGGCCGAAGCCGACAGTGCAATGCGAAAGGCTTTGGATGACAAGGGCTGCTCCGAAAAAACTCGATGCCGGGACGGCTGCCTACTTCCTGCAGTCGCCGCCGACGGAAACCGTGCCGTCCTTGCACTCCGTCAAGATCTCTTCGTCGGCAGGGCCTGCGCCCGGACGCGCCGGGCCGGCATCCGGCGCGGATGCGCCTTCGCGCTGGTAGACGATTTTCTTGCTGCCGAGATCGCAGCTGCCCACCACCTGGCCGTTGGCCTGTGCATTGGCATCGACGGTGGTGACGGCGAAACGCGTCACGCCGGACGCGGCAATCTTCGCTTCGATCTGGGTGCGCAGGGCTTCGCAGTTTTCGGCGCCGTGGGCGGCGCCGGCAAAAGCAAGCGCCATGGAAATCAACCAGGGTTTCATGATGAGTCGACCTCGCAGCGGAGGGTTTGGCAAACGAAGAGTCTAGCCCTTCATTTTGCGAGAAGCATCCTCTCACGCGCTGCGGTAACCAGCCGTCACGGCCGCCGGAGTGCAGGCTCAGTCGCAGGCGTTTCTGCCGGCTGGAGATTGACGCAGCCTGTTGAGGAAAGTGAGCTGCACCCTGGCCGTATCGCTGCCCTGCGAGGCGGCCCGGAGCATCCACCGGCGGGCCTCGCAACGGTCTGCCTCGACGGCGGAGCCATACAGCGTCGGCCCCGCCAGCAGCACCATGGCCAGCATCTCCTGCGCCGCGGCACTGTCCTCGGCGGCCGCTTGCCGAAGCTGCTCGAGCATCGAGCGGTAGTCGCGGGCCGACTGCGCTTCCAGTGCCAACTGGAATCGCTGCTCGGCATGCAGGACGATGTTGGCGTCGGGCGGCTGCGCCGCGGAGAGCGCCGCCGTCAGGCACAGGGCACCCGACAGGCAGATGCGCCAGCGCAGCGACCAGCTTGCGATTTGATTCAGTTCGGATGCCATCGATGTTCTCCATCCAGTTGCGTGGAGGGCATCGTGGCAGCAAGCGCTTGCAAAAAGAAACGGGAATTCGCGCAGGCAGGCTCAGTCGGCGACTGAGCCTTTGCCTGTGCTCAGAACTTCGCGGTCAGCGCAACCTGAAGCTCGCGTCCCGGGCCCGGCATGATCAGGTTGTCGACGCTGCCGTGCGCGGACACGTAGTACTTCCTGCCCGTGATGTTCTTCAGGTTCACGGAGAGTTCGTAGCGCGCGGTCTTGTAGCTCGCGGCCAGATCGGCCGTGACGTACGAAGGCAGCGTCACCAGGTTGCTGAGCGAGGCATAGCGCGCCGCCACGTAGTTGACGCCGCCGCCCGCGCTCAGGCCCTGGCCCAGGTCCTTCATGAGCCACACGAAGGCCGAGTGCCGCGGCGTGAGCGACGCCACCTTGCCCTGCACCGGTATCGCCGCGCCAACCGGCAGCTGCAGCGAGCTCACGGTGGCCAGCGACTTGACCATGCGGCCGTCCAGGTACGCATAGCCCGCGCTGACGTCCCAGCGCCCCGGCAGCTTGCCGGCCAGGGCCAGCTCCATGCCGTTGGTGCGCTGCGTGCCCACGTTGATCTGCCGCGCCGGGTTGGCGGGGTCGGTGTTCTTCATGCCCGAGCGCTCCAGATTGAAGAGCGCCGCCGTGAGGTTGAGCGCGCCGTCCAGGAAGTCGAGCTTGGCGCCGATTTCCTTGTTGACGGTGATCTCGGGATCGTTGGCGGCGTTGTTGGCCGACAGCGCGAAGGTCTCGGCCGAAGGCTGGAACGAGCGGCTGTACGACACGTAGTAGGACTGCGTGTCCGTCGGCTGCCAGACCAGGCCCGCGCGCGGGCTGAACTTGCGGTCGGTGCGCGAGATGGGGGCCTGCGTGCGCTCGAAGGAAGTGTCCTGGCCGAACACGTCGTAGCGTCCGCCGACGAGCGCCTTCCACTGCGGCGCCAGCGTGATCTGGTTCTGCGCATAGAGCGCGGCCGTCTTGAAGCTGGTGTTGCTCGGGATCGCGCTGCTGGCCAGGTAGCTCGCCAGCGGAATGGGCGGCGGCGCGGAGACGGGGTTCAGGATGCTCACGCGCTCGAAGCCGGTGGGCGAGGACACCGTGTATACGCGCTTGTCCTGCTTGCCGAA
The DNA here is from genome assembly GCF_018614875.1 of Variovorax paradoxus. GTDB lineage: Bacteria > Pseudomonadota > Gammaproteobacteria > Burkholderiales > Burkholderiaceae_C > Variovorax > Variovorax paradoxus_I. Next base: position 167,827 of record NZ_JAGGNW010000012.1, read on the forward strand.
CTCGGCGCCGACCAGCCAATCCTGCCGGAAGCCGCCGAGCTCGTTGCGCCACGTCAGGTCGGTCTGGTTGAACCAGCCGCTCTCGTCGCGGTCGACAAAGCCACGGGTGCGGCCCACGGTCATGCGCACCGGGTCGGTGGTGCCGCTGGGCAGCGTGTGGAAGCGGTCGAGCTCGTAGCTGTAGTAGCGGGTGGTGTTGCGCAGGCTCAGCGTGTCGCTGAAGCGGTGGTTGAGTGTGGCGGTGAAGGACTGCACGCGCGTGGTGGTGGTGTCGTCGCGCTTCGCGAAGGCGGAGCCGTAGTAGGTGCCGATGGGCACGTTCACGGGCCGGCCGTTGAGCGCCGGAATGCCGAAGTCGGTCAGCCGCTGGTCGTAGGCATTGGTGTACTGCAGCAGCAGGTCGGTCTGCGGGCTGAACTTCATCGCCAGCGAGGGCGCGATGCTGTAGCGGTCGATGAACTGCTGGTCGCGGTAGCTGCCCGACTTTTCGCGTGCCACGTTGAGGCGGAAGGCCATGTTCTCGCCGATGGGCCGGTTGAGGTCGGCCGTGAGTCGCTTGAAGTCGTGGCTGCCCAGGCCGAGCGAAACCTCGCCGAAGGGGCGCTCGAAGATCGGCTTCTTCGTCACGCGGTTGACCAGCCCGCCGGACGAACCGCGGCCGTACAGCACGGCGGCCGGGCCCTTGAGCACCTCGATGCGCTCCGTGTCCGACAGATCGCGGAAGTAGAGCGCGTCGTCGCGCACGCCGTCCACGAACCAGTCGGCGATGGCCGAGAACCCGCGGATGACCACCTGGTCGCGCTGGCCGTCGCCGGCGTTGAAGGAAACGCCGGGTGCATTGCGCAGGGCGTCCTGCATCGACGTGGCGCCCTGGTCGCGCAGCAGCTGCGCGGGCAGCACGTTGACCGCCTGCGGAATGTCGCGCAGCGGCGCGCTGCCCTTGGTGGCCGTGCTGCCCACGGAGGGTGCGTAGCCGGGCTCCTGCTCGGAGGTGACGGTGATTTCCTGGAGCGTGGCACCGGAGGTCTGGGCCTGGGCCGCGCAATGCAGTGCGGCGAGCGTGGCAAGAAAGAGCGGCGTACGGCGCAGACGAGGACGAAGGCGCACGGCAGGCGAGCGAACGGACATGGAGAATTTCCTCAGGGCGATTTTTTTTGAAATCGCGAAGCGCCATGCAGTTGCTCCATCGATCGAATGGAGAAACCGCATGCGCCCTGCCTGGAGAAAATCTGGGTTGGGTGCCTTTGCCCGGCTCACGCCGGCGCATGGCCGGGTGTCTTGCAGCGAAAAGGGTCGCTTCGCGCGACCGGCGGGATTGTAAATGCAGCCGCGTGGCAGGCACGCGGCCGCCGCGCTCCTTCAGCAGCAGCGCCCTTTGCCCTCGCCGTAGCGCGCCTCGAGCCGCTCGCGAAAGAAGGCCTCGTAGCTCATCGGCGGCTGGTCCGGGTGCGTGGCCGCCATGTGGGTCAGGTAGGCGTCGTAGTCGGGCAGCCCGACCATGAGCCGCAGCGACTGCTTGAGCGAGCGCGCGAAGTAGCGCCCGGCTTCCGGCAATGCGAGAGCCATGGCGCGCTGCTCAGCGTGCCGCCGACGCGGCGAGCGGTTCGAACGGCGTCTCCTGCGCGGTCGGGCGGTGGGCCGCGCGCGCCGCGAGGCAGGCCTTGATGCTGTACACCAGCACGCTCAGCACCACGAACATGAAGAGCGCGCAGAGCGCGGCGTCGAGCCGGTCGTTGAAGATGATGCGCGACATGGCTTCGGGCGTCTTGGCCGGCGCTACTAGCACGCCGTTGGCGAGCCCGTCGACATACTTGGCCGCGTGCGAGAGGAAGCCGATCTTCGGATCGGGCGAGAAGATCTTCTGCCATCCGGCCGTGAGCGTGCAGGCCAAAAGCCATGCGGCCGGCGCAATGGCCACCCAGGCGTAGCGCTCGCGCTTCATGCGGAACAGCACCACCACGCCGAGCAGCAGCGCCACCGCGGCCAGCATCTGGTTGGAGATGCCGAACAGCGGCCACAGCGTGTTGATGCCGCCCAGCGGATCGACCACGCCCTGGTACAGGAAGTAGCCCCAGGCCGCCACGCAGAGCGCCGTGGCAAACAGGTTGGCCGGCAGCGAATCGGTGCGCTTGAGCGCGGGCACGAAGCTGCCCAGCAGGTCCTGCAGCATGAAGCGACCCGCGCGGGTGCCGGCGTCCACGGCCGTGAGGATGAAGAGCGCCTCGAACAGAATCGCGAAGTGGTACCAGAAGGCCATCATGGCCTGCCCGCCAATCACCTGGTGGAGGATGTGGGCCATGCCCACGGCCAGCGTCGGCGCACCGCCCGCACGGCCGAGGATGGTGCTTTCGCCCACGTCCCTGGCGGTTTGCACGAGCATCTCGGGCGTGACCACGAAGCCCCAGCTCGAGATGGTCTGCGCCGCCTGCTGCGCGGTGCTGCCCACCAGCGCCGCCGGGCTGTTCATTGCAAAGTAGATGCCGGGTTCGATGCACGAAGCCGCCACCAGCGCCATCACCGCCACGAACGATTCGGCCAGCATGCCGCCATAGCCGATGAAGCGCGCATGGCGCTCGTTGTCGAGCATCTTGGGCGTGGTGCCCGAGGAGATCAGCGCATGGAAGCCCGACACCGCGCCGCAGGCGATGGTGATGAACAGGAACGGGAACATGCTGCCCGCCCACACCGGCCCGTTGCCGTTCGCGAACTGCGTGAGCGCAGGCATCTGCAGCGTGGGCATGACGAACACGATGCCCAGCGCCAGCGCGATGATGGTGCCGATCTTCAGGAAGGTCGACAGGTAGTCGCGCGGTGCCAGCAGCAGCCACACCGGCAGGCTGGCGGCAACGAAGCCGTAGCCCACCAGCATCCAGGTGAGCGCCTTGCCGTCGAAGGTGAAGAGCGGCGCCCATGCGGGGTTCTGGCTCACGGCCTGGCCGCCGAAGATGGCGAGCATCAGCAGCACGAAGCCGATCAGCGACACCTCGCCGATGCGCCCCGGCCGGATGAAGCGCAGGTACACGCCCATGAAGAGCGCCACCGGGATGGTGGCCGCCACGGTGAAGGTGCCCCACGGCGATTCGGCCAGCGCCTTCACCACGATCAGCGCCAGCACCGCGAGGATGATGATCATGATCATGAAGGTGCCGAACAGCGCGATCATGCCGGGCACCATGCCCATCTCCTGCTTGACGAGGTCGCCAAGCGAGCGGCCGTCGCGCCGCGTGGAGATGAAGAGAATGATGAAGTCCTGCACCGCACCCGCGAACACCACGCCCGCCAGCACCCACAAGAGCCCCGGCAGGTAGCCCATCTGCGCGGCGAGCACCGGGCCCACCAGCGGGCCGGCGCCAGCGATGGCCGCGAAGTGATGGCCGAACAGCACGTTCTTGTCGGTCGGCACGTAGTCGAGCCCGTCGTTGTGGCGGTGCGCCGGCGTCTTGCGGTTGCCGTCCAGGCCCAGCACCTTCTCGGCGATGAACAGGCTGTAGTAGCGGTAGGCGATGAGGTAGGTGCAGACCGCGGCGGTCACCACCCACAGGGCGTTGACGCTTTCACCGCGCGCGAGGGCCACGGTGCCGAGCGCGAATGCGCCGACCACGGCCACGACGAGCCACACCAAATGGCGGCGGATGCTGTGCATGGGAATGTCTCCTGGGAATGAACCCGGGAGTGTTGCCGCACGGGCGCGCGGGCGCATCCGTCGGACCGCGTGGCCCGCGTGCGTGGCTTTGCGTAATGGAAAACCCTGGCGTCAGCTCAGCGTACTGTCGACATCACCGTGGCGCGGCACCGCGGCTGGTCGCGTGGCGCCAGCAGGTTGCAGTTGTCGAGCGCGCGCTGCTGCATGTCGCTGAGCCGCGGCGGCTCGCCGCGCGGGCCGTCGTCCCATTGGCGATAGGCCGGCGGCGGCGGCGCGGCCCAGCGCTCGCGCTGGTCGCGGCGCTCGTATTCCTGCCTTTGTTCCCGTTCGTAGGCGCGCTGCTCGCGGCGTTCCTGGCGCCGCTCTTCCCGGTCGCGCTGAACGCGCCACATGCAGGTATTGAAATCGACGCCGGAGCGACCGCTGGCGCAGTAGCGGCGGTCGTTTTCGTAGGCGTCGGCATCGCGCTGCGCGAACGCCGGGAAAATGGTGGCAAGACCCAGAATGGCCAGGACGACGAGTTTTTTCATGGGGACCTCTCCGAGGTTCGGAAACACCGACACAGCATGCCACACCGGCCCTACCGCCCCAAGGCAGACATGCCCGTAGACCAACGACGACACTGATGCGTTAAGTTGGATTGAGCGGCTTTTTCCACCTAGAGCCGGCGCGCCTGCATCGGTTGGCGCGACCAGTAAACGCCGTCCAGCCGGTCGAGCCGCACCTCGCCGCCCGTCGATGGCGCATGCACGAACTGCCCTGCTCCCACGTAGATGCCCGCATGCGTGGGCATGGACGCGCCGAAGAGCACCAGGTCGCCCGAGCGGATCTCCGACGCGGGCACTGGCTGGCCAAATGCCGCCATCCGCGCCACCGTGCGCGGCGTTGCCTGGCCGGTGCTGTTCCTGTACACATAGCCGATGAGCCCGCTGCAATCGAAGCCGCCCTCCGGCGTGTTGCCACCATAGCGGTATGGCGTGCCGACCAGGCCCAGCGCATGGATCGCGACGCCGTTCGATTGCTCGGCTGTGAGCACCGAAGGGCCGTAGGCGGCCACGGGCTGCGGCGCACGCGGGCTTGCGCAGCCCAGCGCCAGAAGGCACGCGCCCATGGCGGGCAGCCGAAGCAAGAGCGGCATGCGGGGACGTGGCGTGGGTACGGATGCGTCGGACATGTGGCGTGGCTGGTCTTGTGGACGTGGCCGGACTCTAACGCGAGCGGATGGGATTTCCTCAGGACTTCGCCGTCTTCTTCGCAGCCTTCGACTTGCCGGAACCGTTGAGCGCGATCGCCTGGCGCACGAGCGCCTTGAAGGCGGCCTCGTCGACTTCCTCGCCTTCGAGGATGTCGATCGCGCGGCGCATGTTGCCGTCGAGGCTCGAGTTGAAGAGACCAGCCGGGTCCGGCAGGGACGCGCCCTTGGCGAAGGTTAGCTTCACCTTGTCCTTGTAGGACTCGCCGGTGCAGATGATGCCGTCGTGCGACCAGACCGGCGTGCCCATCCACTTCCACTCTTCGACGACGTCCGGGTCGGCCTGCTTGATGAGCTTGCGCATGCGGCCCAGCGTTTCTCCGCGCCAGTCCCCGAGCTCGGCGATTCTTCTCGAGATGAGCTCCGATGCCGGCTGGCCCGGGCTCGCTTCCGTCTTTTTCATGTTCTCTTCCTGGAAGTTCAAGAGCTGTCCGTTTGCAAGACCGTGGAGGATAGTCGTGCGTCGCAGCGATGCAAGCGATGGCCGGGCCTCGGCTGTCGTATGGCACGATCAAGGCATGCCCGAGCCATCACGCCGCATACCGTACCGCGGGCCACAAGTTTCTGGTGACCACGCGTCCGTCGGCAGGCGGACCCGACGGTCCGCGGATGCGGCAGCAAAGGCTCGGCGCAGCCCTGAAGCGATGGATCTCAGCCATGGCGATCGATCCTTGCCCAGCATTCCATCGAGGCCGTGGCCCTGGATCCTTTCGAGGGCCCGGTGAAGCCAGCGCCTTCGCGCCGCAAGCGCTGGCTCGGCCTGGCCGCGGTGGGCGCCGCGCTCGCCGCAGGTGCGTGGGCCGTCGCGACCGGAACCGTCGAGATTCCCGAGCGCTTCAATCCGTGGGCGCCGCTCGACGTGGCGGCACCACCCGATTGGCTGACCGGCTTCAAGCTCGAGCGGGCCCGCCGCGAACCGGCGCGCTGCCTTGCGGCGCTGGCGCAGACGGGCATGCAGTACGACCTGCTGCCCGACCGGGTTATCGGCCCGGGCTGCGGTTTCGAGAACGCCGTCAGGCTGCGCTCCGCCGGCGTGCGCCTGGGCACGGCGCCTTCGCTGAGCTGCCCGATGGCGTTGTCCTTCTTCATGTGGGAGAAGCACGCGCTGCAGCCAGCCGCCATGCAGCACTTCGGCCAGCCGGTGGCGGCCATCGAACACCTCGGCAGCTATGCCTGCCGCAACGTGAACCGTGGCGAGGGCGCCGTGCCGGGCGCTTCGCGCAGCCGGCACGCGACAGCCGATGCGCTGGACGTCGCCGGGCTGACACTGGCCGATGGCCGCCGCATCACGGTGCTGCAAGACTGGCCCCGCAGCAGTGCCGCCGCGGGCGCGGACGATCCGGCGGCGCTGCTGCTGCTGCGCGATGCGCACCGTGGCGCCTGCCGTTTCTTCAACGGGGTGCTGGGCCCCGACTACAACGCCGCGCACCGTGACCACTTTCACCTGGAGACGGGCGGGTACGACATGTGCCGCTAGCGCAGAGGCCGCATTCAGTCCAGCTGCTCGATCATCGCGCGTGAGAACCTTGGCGCTACATCGCATCGCCTCGCTCCAAAAGAGCTAGGCGCCCCCACGGGATTCACCCACAATCCCGCCGGTGCCGGGCCGCGCACCGCAGTCGCCCATCGCGAAAAAAATCCAGGACCGCCAATGAATTGCTCGATCCGCCGCTCGTCCATCACGACAATCGCCGCGGCCCTGAGCCTGGTGGCCGCGCTGGCTTCCTGCGGCGGTGGTGGTGGCGGAGGCGGAGGTGGTGGAGGGATCGGCATCGGCGCGCCGTCGGCGCCCACCACGGCGCAGTTGCCGGAACGCGAGGCGCTCATTGCCCGAGCGCGCGCCCTCGAACTGAGCACGCCCTACGTGCCGCCGCCCGGCAATGTGCTGGAGCACCACACCTCTGGCTATGCCAAGACGATGTGTTCCGCGGTGTTCATCACCGGCGTGGATGCCGACGTTGCCGCCGAGAGCCTCGGCTACTTCGTGGGACCGTACAACCAGCGCCAGAACGTTTCCAAGCCCGTGGTCGACCGCGTGAAAAAGGAGGTTCGCATTTCGATCCCCAATGGCCCGACGCTGGTGGCGCGCCACTTCGGTTCGCAGGGCTGCGTCACGCTGCCGGCCGGCCGGGACGATGTGTTCTTCACCCCCGTCGAAGTCAAGAGCGCGCTGCCCGACCCCGCGACGCAGCCGTGGCCGATGGGCGACGTGCTGCCGGGCGACCCGCCACCGGCCGAAGTCGACATGGCCAAGATGGCCCAGGCCGTCGATGCCGCGTTCGGCGTGCCGGAGGCCTACACATCGGCCTTCGTGGTCACGCACAAGGGCCGCATCGTCGCCGAGCGCTACATGAACAGCATCGGCGCGGCAACACCGCTCGAATCGTGGTCGATGGGAAAGAGCGTCGTGGCCACGATGATGGGGGTGCTCATCAAGCAGGGCGTGTACAAGCTCGACCAGCGGGCGCCGATTCCCGAGTGGCAAGGCGCGGGCGATGCCCGGCAGCAGATCAAGATCTCCGACATCCTGCAGATGTCCAGCGGCCTGCGGATCAAGGCGCCGGACGATCCGGACTTCGACCCCAACGGCACCTACCCCGATCACGTCTACTACTACACAGGCCGGATCAACGCGTTCAGCTACGCCGCCACCCGACCGCAGCAATGGCCTTCCGGCGCGGTGGGCCGCTACCGCAACACCGATCCGGTGCTGGCCAACTACCTGGTTCGCCTCGCGGTCGAGAAGCGCGGCGAGGAGTACCTCTCGTTTCCGCAGCGCGCGCTCTTCGACAAGATCGGCATCCGCTCGATGGTGATCGAGACCGACCCCTACGGCAACTTTCTTACGCAGGGCTACGACTTCATGTCGGCGCGCGATTGGGCCCGCCTGGGCAATCTTTATCTGCAGGACGGCATGTGGAATGGCGAGCGCATTCTTCCGGAAGGCTTCGTCAATTTCGTGAGCAGCGTGGCACCGGCCTGGGCTGCGGACAAGCGCCCGATCTACGGCGGCTTCTTCTGGATCAACGGAATGGGCTCGCTACCGGTGCCGGCGTCGGCCTACTACATGCTCGGCGCCGGCGGCCAGTTCGTGCTGGTGATTCCGTCGCACGATCTCATCGTGGTGCGGATCGGCCATTCGAAGGGCGAGCGCTTCGCGGCCTCGACCCTGAACAACGCGCTTGCGCTATTGACGACAGCGGTGCCCCGCGTGCGCTGACCTCAGAAGCCGAAGACCAGCAGCAGGTTGTTCGCAGGCATCGCATGCCGCTCGCGCAAGGCGAGGCCTGATCGGCGCGCCTCGGCCACCACGTCTTCGAGGCGGCGTATGCCCCAGGCGGGATTGCGGGCGCGCAAGTCTTCGTCGAACGCCAGGTTGCTCGGCGCCGGCATGGCTTCTTCTTCGAAGTAGGGCCCGTACGTGATCAGCACTCCGCCGGCGCGCAGATGCCGCGCGGCTCCCTGCATCAGCGCGGCGCATGCGGCCCACGGCGCGATGTGCAGCATGTTGGCGCAGTAGATCGCGTCGAACTTCTTTTCTTCTTCTCTTCGAGCGAACGCGTGGCCGGGCGATGGCCATCGAGGCGCCATCACGTCGAGCAGGAGCGGCGGGCGGAGATTGGGCAGTGCGGCTTGCGCGACCCGGCTTGCGATCGCGGGAAGCATGCGCGCGTCCGCGTCGGTGGGCTGCCAGGTCCATCGCGGCATTGCTGCTGCGAACCACGCGGCGTGCTGGCCCGTGCCGGATGCGATCTCCAGCGCGGTGCCGCGCTCGCCGAGGATGCGGATCAACACATCGAGGATCGGCTGCTTGTTGCGGTCTGCGGCGGGGCTGTGGGGAAGGTCGGGCATGGGATTGAACTCGGATGGGTGTGGTTTATTCAAACTCCCGCGCATGCTCCACCGCGTACTTGATGAGCTCCGCCTGCCCTTCGATGCCCAGGCGCCGCTTGATGCTCTGCCGGTGCGCCTCCACCGTGCGCACGCTCAGGCCCAGGTCGCGCGCGATCTGCTTGCTCGATTCACCTCTGCCCAGCGCAGTGAGTATTTCGCTCTCGCGCGGCGTGAGCAGCGGCCTTGGCGCCTGGTTGCGAAACAGTTTCTTCGACACGGCCGGGCTCAGGAAGGTGCCGCCCGCCGACACGGCCTCGATGGCGGCCACGATCTCGGCCGCGGGCGCGTCTTTCAGCACATAGCCGCGCGCGCCCACCTGCAGGGCCTTCTGCACGTACTCGGGGTTGTCGTACATGCTGAGCATCACCACGTGCGGCGCGGGCTGGCGCTGCAGCACCAGCGCAGCCAGGTCGATGCCGTTCATGTCCTTCATGCCGACATCCATCAGCAGCAGATCGGGCTTGAGCGACTCGACGAGCGCCAGCGCCTCGGCCGCGCTGCCCGCCTCGCCGACGATCTCGAGATTGGGCATGGCGCCCAGCCGCGCGCGCAGGCCATCGCGCACCAGCGGATGGTCGTCGACCAGGAAAAGGCGGATGGGGGCGGCGTCTTTCTTCATTCCGATTCGGGCCTCGCGCTCTGGGCCGGCACTTCGGCCACGATGGTCGTTCCGCCTTCGCCGGAATGCACGTTCAGGTGTCCGCCGATCGATTCCATGCGCTCGCGCATGTTGCGCAGGCCGATGCCGCGCCGCGCATCGAGCTGCATCGCATCCACGTCGAAGCCGATGCCGTCGTCGCCTATCTCCAGCCGCACGCCTTCTTCGTCGGAAAAGCCCAGCGCGATGTGCACGCGGTGCGCCTGCGCGTGCTTGCGCACATTGGTGAGCGCCTCCTGCGTGATGCGGAAGAGCGCGGTCTTGGCCTCCTGCGAGAGCTCGAAGGCCTCGCCCTCGATCATGATCGACGCATCGATGGCGCCCTCTTCGGCAAACTCGTCGCCCAGGCGTTCGAGCGCGGCGGGCAGGCCGAGCGTGTCGAGCAGGGCCGGCCGCAGGCGGTGCGAGATGCGGCGCACCTCGAGCAGCGAATCGTTGAGCCTTTGAAGCGCCTTGCTCAACGCAGGCGGCGCGGGCTGGCGTTCGCGGTCCAGCACGTCCACCGCGGATTCGATCAGCAGCTTGGCCGACACCAGCGTCTGGCTCGTGCCGTCGTGCAGTTCGCGCGCGAGGTGGCCGCGCTCTTCCTCCTGCGACTGAACCACGCGCCGCGCCAGGAGCCGCAGCTTGGCCTCGGCCGTGCGGTGCTCGCTGAGGTTGAGCAGCAGCCCGGCGGCGCTCACCACGCCCAGGCACAGCGCCGCAATGCCGGCAATCCAGAACAGCGTGGTGGTGACGTTGGTGCTCATCTGGCGGTCGAGCGCCTGCATGGTGGTCTCGATGTCGTCCAGGTACAGGCCGGTGCCGACCATCCAGTTCCAGCGCGGCAGCGCAGTGACGTAGCCGAGCTTGGGCGCCATCTGCTCGCTGGAGGGCTTGCGCCATTCGTATTCGACAAAGCCGCCGCCCGCGCGCGCGCCCGCGATCAGGTCCTGGATGGTGAAGCGGCCGCGGGAGTCGCGCATGTCCCAGAGGTTCTGGCCCACGAGCTCGGGCTGGCGCGAATGCATGAGCGAGCGGCCCTGCATGTCATAGACGAAGAAGTACCCGTCGTCGCCGTAGTCGAGCGCGGCCAGGCGGCGCAGGGCTTCGCTGCGGGTTTGTTCGTCGTTCTGGCCCGCGTCGTACAGCGGCCGCACGATGCTCACGGCAAGGTCGACGTAGCTGCGCAGTTCGCTGCGCCGCTGGGCCATGTAGCTTTTTTCGATCAGCGCGCGCTCGCGCTGCGCCAGGTCATGCTCCTGGTGGCGCACCGCCAGAGCCACCAGCACCAGCGCGACCAAGAGCGGTGCAACGGCCAGTGCGACGATCTTGGTGCGGAGGTTCATCGGGGGGCAAGACTACCACCGGGCGAGACCATGAACCTTAAGATCGCGGGGGCATGGGGACACACACCGGAGACGATGGCATGCAGATACGCGGCGCTGCGCTACTGGCCTTTCTTGCCTTGGCAGGCACGGGCGCCGCCATGGCCGGGACACCGTTCACCGCGGCGTTCAGCGGAACGGGGCGCGCATGTTCGGGCGGGCTGTATGTGCGAACCCAAACCATCGAATGGAATTCGAGCTTCAGCATCTGCAAGCCCAGGCGCTACAGCGTGCTGGAGAAAGAGCTTGCCGCGGACCATGGACGCATCGTCTTTCGCCTCTCGGCGCGCAGCCGGCAGTGCCGCTACGAGGTGATCGAGGCGGAACAGATCAGCACCTATGGCTGGAGCGTGGAGGGCTACCCGTCGCTCGAGGCCTACCGGAAGCGCGCCCTGCCCGGCTGGCACCATTCGCCTCGCGATGAACGAATGGTCCTGTCCTGCCCGATGGTCCGGCTGGACTGAGCGCCGCGGCTCCTCGTTGCCGCCGAGCGGCCTCAGTGCAGGCTCGTCGGCCGGCCCGAGGCCACCCAGGCATCGAGCCCGCCCGTCAGCGGCAGTGCGCGCCGCGCACCGCGCGCCAGCAGCACGCGCGCGGCCAGCGCCGCCGACACCTCGTTGGGGCAGTTGCAGTAGAGGACCACGTCGCGCCCACCGACCAGCGGCAGCTCCGGATGCCGCTGCTGCAGCGCCTTGAGCGTGTACGACAGCGCCCCGGGAATGCGGCGCGGGTCGACCTGCACGCCCGCCTCTCCGCGCACGTCGATCACCAGCGGCGGCGCCTCGCCGGCCAGCAGTTCATGCAGTTCGTCCACGCTGATGCGCGGCATGCCGGTGAGCCGCATGAACGCGCGCCGGCGCCAGTAGCGCACCGCCAGCATCACGGCCAGCACCACCACCAGCGCCAGGGTCGCGATGCCGCCGGCCTGGGCCAGCATGGCCAGCACCTCCTGGATCTGGTCGCGAAAGGCCCAGCCCAACCCGAGGAAGACGCCGGTCCAGACCAGCGCGGCGCCAATGTCGAAGCCGATGAAGCGCCACACCGACATGCCCAGCGCGCCGGCCATCGGCGGCGCAACCACCGACACGCCCGGCACGAACTTGGCGGCCACCAGCGAGAGCCCGCCCCAGCGGCCGATGAGCGATTCGCCACGCCGCACGCAGGAATCGGGCGACAGCGAGATGCGGCACAAAAGGCGCATGAAGCGGTAGCCGAAACGGCGCCCGGCATAGAACCAGGCGCCGTCGCCGAGCACGTTGGCCAGCACGGCGGCCAGCACCACGCCCACCACCGAGACGTTGCCCGCCGCCAGCAGCGCGCCCGACACCACCAGCACCGCGGCCGCAGGCACCGGCAATCCGAGGCGCGCGGCAAAGCTGGCCGCGAAGACGATCGCGATCGCGTTCTGCACCAGCAGCGACATCAGATGTGCCATGGCAGCAGCGCGAGCTTGTTCGGGTTCACTCCCTGGATGCCTACCTGGGGGCGTCGCCCTTGCGGTATTCGGCCGTCAGCTCGTCGAGCTTCTGCTTCAGCGCGGGGTCCAGCTTGTAGTCGGCCGCGGCCAGCGTGGCGTCGAGCTGCTCGGGCCGGCTGGCGCCGAGCAGCGGCGCGGTGATGAGCGGATTGGCCATGACCCAGGCCACCGCCAGCGTGGCCAGCGGCACGCCGGCTTCGTCGGCCAGCCTGTGCAGCTGCGTCACGGTGTTGAAGCTGCGCTCGTTCCAGTAGCGGTCCTGGTACATGCCGCCGGCCGTGCCGAGCGTGAAGCGGGTGTTTTGCTCGGGCGTGGCGCCGGGCTTGTACTTGCCGGTGAGCAGGCCGCCGGCCAGCGGGTTGTAGGGAATCACGCCCAGGCCCTCTTCGCCCGCGAGCGGCAGCAGCTCGCGCTCGATCTCGCGGAACAGCAGGCTGTAGCGCGGCTGCACCGACACGTAGCGCGTGAGCTTGTGCAGCTCGGCCTTGCCGAGCGCGCGGGCCAGCCGGTAGGCCAGGAAGTTGGACACGCCGATGTAGCGCGCGCGGCCCGACTTGACGATGACGTCGAGCGCCTCCAGGCTCTCTTCGAGCGGCGTCTCGCGGTCGTCGCTGTGCAGCTGGTACAGGTCGACATGGTCGGTCTGCAGCCGCTTGAGCGAGGCATCGATGGCGTCGAGCAGGTGCTTGCGCGAAGCGCCCTGGTCCCAGCTGTTGGGGCCGACCTTGCCGACCGCCTTGGTGGCCACCACGAAGCGGCGGCGGCCTGCGGGGCCCTGCTTCTGCAGCCAGCGGCCGATGATTTCCTCGGTGCGGCCGGTGGTTTCGACGGTGCCGCCGAGCGGGTACACGTCGGCGGTATCGAGAAAGTTGATGCCGCCCTCGGCCGCCTTGTCGAGGATGCGGTGCGACACGGCCTCGTCGGTCTGCAGGCCGAAGGTCATGGTGCCGAGCGCAAGGCGCGAGACAGTGAGGCCGGTGCGGCCGAGACGGGTGGTCGGGATGCTCATGAGGATGGCGCTCCGGGCGATTGAAGGGCGACGGCCATCATAGTCACGGCAGCGCAAGGCTGCAGCGCTCAGGTGCTTTCGAGATGCACGCCGGGCGCGCCGCGCTCCACCGCAAAGCGCGCCATCGGCGCGACGGCGGCGTCTGCGGCCTTTTCGTCGTCCACGGCGCGGAACTCGACCGTGCAGCCGCGCGCATCGAGCGCCATGTGCGCATAGCCGCGCTTGTCGCCGCGGCCGTAGCGCAGGTGCTCGTTCTTGGCGAGCATGTTGGCCACGTTGGCGGCGCTGGGGCCTTCGGACGTGATGGCGCCGCCGACGAATTCGGTCGCCACCGCCGGCCCCTGCGGCTCGCGGCGCAGGTCGGCGGCCCAGAAGGCATGCACGTCGCCGCTGATGACCAGCGCATCGCCGCCGCGCGCCTTGTTGGCGGCCAGGCTGTCGAGCAGGCGGGCGCGGGAGGCGGCGTAGCCGTCCCAGCCGTCCATCCAGTAGCCGTGCTCGGGGCCGCGCTTGCGGTCGGCCTCGGCCAGCAGCGTGGGCTGGGCGATCACGGTCCAGAGGGCCGGCGGCGCGGCGAGTTCGTTCGCGAGCCAGGCCTCTTGCTTCGCGCCGAGGAAGCTGCGCGCCGGTGCGAGCCGGTCCGCACAGTCGGCCAATGGTGAGGCGCTGCGGCCCGCAAGGCAGGCATGGTGCGACCGGTACTGCCGCCCATCGAGCAGCAACACGTCGAGCATGCGGCCGAAGCGATGGCGGCCGTAGATGGTGGCCGCGGCCCCGGTCGGCCGCATGCTGGCAGGCACGGGCATGTGCTCGTACCACGCCTGATAGGCCGCGGCGCGGATGGCAAGGAACTGTGCGGGATCGATGCTGCGCGGAGAGACGTCGTCGGTGTAGTCGTTGGCCACCTCGTGGTCGTCCCAGGTCACGAGCCAGGGGAACGCGGCGTGCGCGGCCTGCAGGTGCGGATCGGTCTTGTAGAGCGCATAGCGGTCGCGGAACTCGCCGAGCTGCGTGGGAATGCCGCCCTGGTGATGGCGCACATGGCGCGAGCCCCAGGAGCTTTCGTAGATGTAGTCGCCCAGATGCACGACGAAGTCGAAAGATTGCGCGGCCATGTCGCGGTAGGCCGCGTAGTAGCCCTGCTCGTACTGCTGGCATGACGCGAAGGCAAAGCGCAGCGGCTGCGAGGACCCGTCGCCTTCGGCCGGCGCCGTGCGCGTGCGGCCGACGGGGCTGCGCGCACCGGCTGCGGTGAAGCGGTACCAGTAGGGCCTGCCCGGCTGGAGTCCTTGCACCTCGGCGTGCACCGAGTGCGCCAGTTCGGCGGCGGCCGTTGCCACGCCCCTGGCCGCGATGCGCCGGAAGCCTTCGTCTTCCGCCACCTCCCATCGCACCTCGACCGGCGCCTCGCCCATGCCGCCGCCTTGCAGCGGCTCGGGTGCGAGCCGGGTCCAGAGCACCATGCCATGGGGCCGCGGCGCGCCCGAGGCCACGCCCAGTGTGAACGGATCGCGTGATGGCTGTTGCGCATGCAGCTGCAGAAAGGGATGGCCGAGCGACGCGGCGGCCAGTCCGCCGCACAGCAGGCGCCTGCGAGAAATCGGCGCCATGTCGATGTTGTTGTTCATTCGCGCACCGAGATGACCATGGGAATCATCGGCGGCAATGTCGTTCGCTTTGCCTGCCGCTGTCAACCGCTGCCCTCGCCGGCGAAGGCCGGCGCCCTCAGAGACGCTTCGCGGCGGAGAGCTCAGCAGCCAGCGACCGCCGGCCGCTGCGCAACCGCCCGCGCGCTCATCAGCGCCCAGCCGAACACGCCCATGCCCGCCATGGCCAACAGGGCACCGACCCACCCGGTGGAGGTCCAGCCCAGCCCGGCCGCAATGGCCACGCCGCCGAGCCACGCACCGAGCGCATTGGCCATGTTGAAGGCCGAGTGGTTGAGCGCCGCGGCGAGCGTCTGCGCGTCGCCGGCCACATCCATCAGGCGGATCTGCAGGGCCGGGCCGATGGCCACGGTGGTGCCGATGAGAAACACGTTGATCGCCGCGGTGACCACGTGGTGCGCCGCGAACGTGAACATCGCGAGCACCAGTGCCGCATAGACCAGCAGGCCGCCGATGGTGCGCATCAGCGACTTGTCGGCCAGCCGCGAACCGACGAGGTTGCCGGTGACCATGCCGAGGCCGAACAGCGCCAGCACCAAAGGCACGCCACCCAGCGGCAGGCCCGCCACTTCGATGAGCGTGGGCTTGATGTAGCTGAACACCGAGAACATGCCGCCGAAGCCGATGGCCCCGATGCCGAGCGTGAACCACACCTGCTTGCGCTTGAGCGCACCGAGCTCGCGCCAGGGGCCGGCACCCACTGGCGGCGCCAGGTCGGGGATGTCGCGGCGCAGCAGCGCCACGGCCACCAGCGCGATGGCGCCGACGAACACGAAGGCCGCGCGCCAGCCGAACAGCTGGCCGAGCCACGCCGCGATCGGTACGCCGACCAGCGTGGCGCCGGTGAGCCCCAGCATCACGAGGCCTACGGCGCGCGCGCGGCGCCCGGGTGGCGCGAGCGTGGCGGCCACGAGCGCGGCCACGCCGAAGTAAGTGCCGTGCGGCAGGCCGGTGGCAAAGCGCAGCAGGTTGAGCGAGGTGTAGCCAGGGGCCATGGCACTCGCGAAGTTGCCGGCGGCGAAGACAGCCATGAGTGCGATCAGCAGCGCGCGGCGGCCCCATCCGGCGGCCAGCACCGCGAGCACGGGGGCACCGATGACCACGCCGAGCGCGTAGGCGCTGATGACGTGGCCGGCCTGCGGAATGCTGACGGCGATGTCGCTCGCCACTTCGGGCAAGAGGCCCATGATGACGAACTCGCCGGTGCCGATGGCGAAGCCGCCGACACCGAGCGCGAGCACGGCCCGCAGGAAGTTGACGGGCTGTGCAGACGAAGAGGAAGAAACGGAAATGTCGGTGTCCGCGCTGTCCAGCGCGGGTGGGGAGGCGTTCAAGGCCAGGCTCCTGGGAGGTACCCGACGGCGACGGGCAGAAGCCGAATTTTAGGGTAAACCCTGAATTTGCGTCGATACGGAGATGCCAAAGGCCCGGTACTGGCAGGGCCTCGCAAGGCCTTGCCGAGCGGTCAGATCGCCACGAGCTGGCGCACGCCCTGCGCTTCCATGTCCTTGCCGAGGCCGCGGGCAATGACCTCGCCGCGCTCCATCACGAGGTAGTCGTCGGCCAGTTCCTGGGCAAAGTCGTAGTACTGCTCGCACAGCACGATGGCCATGTCGCCGCGGTCGGCCAGCATGCGGATGACGCGGCCGATGTCCTTGATGATGCTGGGCTGGATGCCTTCGGTGGGCTCGTCGAGGATCAGCAGCTTGGGCTTGGGCGCAAGGGCGCGCGCGATGGCGAGTTGTTGCTGCTGGCCGCCGGAGAGGTCGCCGCCGCGGCGGTTGATCATCTGCTTGAGCACGGGGAACAGGTCGAACAGCTCCTGCGGGATCGGCGTGCTGCCGCTCTTGTAGGCCAGGCCCATGCGCAGGTTCTCTTCCACCGTGAGCCTGGCGAAGATCTCGCGGCCTTGAGGGACGAAGCCGATGCCCGCCCGTGCTCTTTCGTAGGGCGTGGCCTTGTGGATAGCCCTGCCTTCGAGCTCGATGCTGCCGCTCTTGATGGGGACCAGGCCCATGAGCGACTTGAGCAATGTCGTCTTGCCTACGCCATTGCGGCCGAGCAGCACGGTGACCTTGCCGAGCGTGGCCTCGAAGCTCACGTCTCTCAGGATGTGGGAGCCGCCGTAGTACTGATGGATGTTCTTGACTGTCAGCATTTTGTTGACGCCTTCCTTTGTCCTTGTTGGAGGCACCCGGTCTGCGGCGCGGCGCGGTCGGCCCCACTATGCCGGCCCTTCGGGCTCCCCTGCGGTGCTCGCGTTTCGCGGGGTCTCGCAGAACTCGCTACGCTCAGACAGCTGCGAGCCCTGATCCGCGAAACGCTGCGCTCCTCGGCGGCACAGAGGGGCCGCCCACACCGCGCCGCATACCGGGCTCCAGGGGTGCACGAGGGCTCCGCATTTCGCTGCGGCCGCCGGCCCTCACCCCTGCCCTCTCCCGGAGGGAGAGGGAGGAAGTCCAAACACACGACCGCTCTGACCACGGCGATGGAGGTTGAGCCCAAGGGCTCAACCTCCATCGCCGCACCCCGAACAGAATCAGCGCCCAAGATAAACCTCGATCACGCGCTCATCAGCCTGCACTTCGTCCAGAGTGCCCTGCGCCAACACGGAGCCGTCGCACAGCACCGTCACGATTTCCGAGATGGTGCGGATGAAGCTCATGTCGTGCTCCACCACCATCAGCGAGTGCTTGCCCTTGAGCGTCAGGAACAGCTCCGCCGTGCGCGCCGTCTCTTCATCGGTCATGCCGGCCACGGGCTCGTCGAGCAGCAACAGCTTCGGGTCCTGCATCAGCAGCATGCCGATCTCCAACCACTGCTTCTGGCCATGGCTCAGGTTGCCGGCCAGGCGCGACACGCTGTCGGCCAGGTGAATGGTCTGCAGCACTTCGGCCAGCCGGTCGCTCTGCGCCGAATCGAGCCTGAACAGCATCGAGGCGCGCACGCCCTTGTTGGTCTTGAGCGCGAGCTCGAGATTTTCGAATACGGTGAGATGCTCGAACACCGTCGGCTTCTGGAACTTTCGGCCGATGCCGAGCTGGGCAATGTCGGCCTCGCGATGGCGCAGCAGATCGATGGTGCTGCCGAAGAACACCGTGCCTTCGTCGGGCCGGGTCTTGCCGGTGATGATGTCCATCATCGTCGTCTTGCCCGCGCCGTTGGGTCCGATGATGCAGCGCAGCTCGCCCGGCGCGATGTCGAGCGACAGCTTGTTGATGGCCTTGAAGCCGTCGAAGCTCACGCTCACGTCTTCGAGGTAGAGGATGCGGCCGTGCGTCACATCCACCTCGCCCGGCGTGGCGATGCGTCCGAAGTCCGCGGAACGCCCGCCGGACTCGGTGCTGCCGCTCACGTAGGGAATGCCCTTCGCGCGGGCGGCGCGCTCGGCGCCGGCTTCCATCAGGTCGGGCGTCATTGAGAAACCTCCGCGCTTCGCGCTGCAGTATTCGCCTTGGGAGCGGCCCGGCGGCTCATAAGCCAACCTCCGCCCTGCGGGCTGCGGTGCGAGCCCCCTTCGGAGCGGCCGGGCGGGGGCTCATGCGCGTGCTCCCTTCACCTCGGCGGCCAGCGGCGCGTGCAGCGCCTCGGGCTCCACGCCTTGCGCGGCGGCCATGGCGCGCTGCGCCTCTTCGCGGCCGGCGCTCGGCGCGGCCTTTTTCTCCCTCGACAGCCACTGGCGCACCAGCCCGACGATGCCGTTCGGCAGGAACAGCGTGACAGCAATGAACAAGGCACCCAGGAAGTACAGCCAGTATTCGGGGTAGGCCACCGTGAGCCAGCTCTTGGCGCCGTTGACGATGAAGGCGCCGAGGATCGGCCCGATCAGCGTCGCGCGTCCGCCCACCGCGGCCCAGATCGCGATCTCGATGGAGTTGGCCGCGCTCATCTCGCCGGGGTTGATGATGCCGACCTGCGGCACGTACAGCGCACCGGCCACGCCGCACATGATGGCGGAGATGACCCAGATCGTGAGCTTGTACGGCAGCGGGTTGTAGCCCGAGAACATCACGCGCGTTTCCGCGTCGCGGATGGCCTGCAGCACGCGGCCGAACTTGCTTGCGATGAGCCACTTCGCAAACAGGAAGAAGCCGAGCAGCGTGAGGCCAGTGAGCGCGAAGAGCGTCATGCGCATCTCTTGCGTGGCAATCGGAATGTTCAGGATGCGCTTGAAATCGGTGAAGCCGTTGTTGCCGCCGAAGCCCGTCTCGTTGCGGAAGAACAGCAGCATCGCCGCGAAGGTCATGGCCTGCGTGATGATCGAGAAATACACGCCCTTGATGCGCGAGCGGAACGCGAAGAAGCCGAACACGAAGGCAATGAGGCCCGGCACAGCAACGACCAGGACCAGCGTGGCGATGAAGCTGTCGCTGAAGGTCCAGTGCCAGGGCAGCGTCTTCCAGTCGAGGAACACCATGAAGTCCGGCAGGTCGCTCTTGTAGTTGCCATCGCGGCCGATCTGGCGCATGAGGTACATGCCCATCATGTAGCCGCCGAGCGCGAAGAACAGGCCGTGGCCCAGCGAAAGGATGCCCGTGTAGCCCCAGATCAGGTCCATGGCCAGCGCGCAGATCGCGTAGCACATGATCTTGCCGACCAGCGCCACCGCGTAGTCGCTCATGTGCAGCGGGCTGCTGGCGGGCACCCAGATGTTGAGCACCGGCGCCACCGCGCACACCACGATCAGCGCGACGAAGAAGGCCGTCCAGCCCTTGCCGCTCAGCAGCGGCCCCTTGGTTGGAAGTGCGACTTTGCTCATGCCTCGGCGCTCCGGCCTTTCATTGCGAAGATGCCTTGGGGGCGCTTCTGGATGAAGATGATGATGAAGACAAGCACCGCGATCTTCGCAAGCACCGCGCCCGCCCAGCCTTCGATGAACTTGTTGAGAATGCCCAGCCCCATGGCCGCATACACCGTGCCCGCGAGCTGGCCCACGCCGCCCATCACGACCACCATGAAGCTGTCGACGATGTAGCTCTGGCCCAGGTCGGGCCCGACGTTGCCGATCTGGCTCAGCGCGCAGCCCGCGAGGCCCGCGATGCCGGAGCCGAGCGCGAAGGCGTAGGTGTCGATGCGGGCGGTGTTCACGCCCATGCAGGAGGCGATCGGGCGGTTCTGCGTCACGCCGCGCACGAACAGGCCCAGGCGCGTGCGTCCGATGAGCCAGCCCATCGCGAGCAGCACCAGCACGGCAAAAATGATGATGCAGATGCGGTTCCACGGCAGCGTGACGTTGCTCAGCATGGTGAAGCCGCCGCTCATCCAGCCGGGGTTTTCGACGCCCACATTCTGCGCACCGAACAGCGAGCGCACGAGCTGCTGCAGCATCAGGCTGATGCCCCAGGTGGCGAGCAGCGTTTCGAGCGGGCGGCCGTAAAGGAATCGGATCACGCCGCGCTCGAGCACCGCACCCACCAGCGCCGACACGAGGAACGAAACGGGAATGGCCGCCACCAGGTACCAGCCGAACGCCGCCTCGGGCATATAGCGCTGGAAGATGCCCTGCATCACGTAAGTGGCGTAGGCGCCGATCATCATCAACTCGCCGTGCGCCATGTTGATGACGCCCATCAGTCCGTAGGTGATGGCCAGGCCGAGCGCGGCGAGCAGCAGCACCGAGCCCAGGCTGATGCCGCTGAACACGGCGTTGATGCGGTCGCCCCAGACCAGCGCGCCGTCGATGCTGGCAATGGACGCGACGATGGCGGTCTTGACCTCCGCTTCGGTCTCGTCGGCCAGGCGCTGGTTGAGCAGCAGCTTGGTGTCGGGGTTGCGGTTGCTGCCCAACTCCTTCGCGGCCACGAGGCGCTTGGCCTTGTCGGCACTCGTGAGCATGCTGGCGGCGCGCACTAGCTGGAGCTGCGCCTTGATGCCGGGGTTGGTCTCGGCGGCCAGCGCCTTCTCGACCATCGGAATGCGCGATTCGTCGGGCTCCTTGAAGAGCGCCTGCGCGGCAGCGGCGCGCACCGCGTCGTCCTTGCTCGTGAGCTTGAGCGCGGCCTGCGCGGCATCGAGTGCGCCGCGCATGAGGTTGTTGTTGACCACGTCTTCCGCGGTGTCGGGCACTTTCAGTTCGGTGCCGGTGACGGGGTCGTAGCCCTTGTCGTCCTTCATCACGAAGACCTTGTCCTCGCTGTACTTGACCGCGTCGTCGGACATGGCCTGGATGAAGGCGGCGGTCTTGTCGTCGGCCGTGAGCACGGCCTGGTTGAGCGCGGAAATGCGGGATTCGGATTCGCCGGAGGCGATGGCCCGGGCTTCGTCGGCGGTCAGCGCGTGGGCGGCCGATGCCATCAGGAGCATGGCGGCGAAGGCGCAGTGAAGAGTTCGTCGAAGCATCTTGAGATTCGTGTTGCCCCCTCTCCCCTTGGGGAGAGGGTTGGGGTGAGGGCCGGCGGCCATCCAACAGAAGCGGCGGCCAGATCGACCGCCGTTGCCCCCTCACCCCAGCCCTCTCCCCGAGGGGAGAGGGAGCAAGGCAGGGGACTTGGTCGCAGACTTACATCGACTTGCCGGCCGGCTGATCCGGCTTCTTGTCGTTGCCTTCGATGTACGGGCTCCATGGCTTCGCCTTGACCGGACCCGGCGTCTTCCAGACCACGCCGAACTGGCCATCGGCCTTGATCTCGCCGATGAACACGCTCTTGTGCAGGTGATGGTTCTTCTCGTCCATCTTCGACACGATGCCCGATGGCGCCGTGAAGGTCTGGCCGGCCATGGCCGCGATCACCTTGTCGGTGTCGGTGCTCTTGGCCTTCTCGACCGCCTGCTTCCACATGTGGATGCCGATCCAGGTGGCTTCCATCGGGTCGTTGGTGAGCGGCTTGTCCTTGTGGCCGGCGATGTTCTTGGCCTTGGCGTAGTCGCTCCACTGCTTGATGAACGCCGTGTTGGTCGGGTTCTTGATCGACATGAAGTAGTTCCACGCGGCCAGGTGGCCGACCAGCGGCTTGGTGTCCACGCCGCGCAGCTCTTCTTCACCCACCGAGAAGGCCACCACCGGCACGTCCTTGGCCTTCAGGCCGGCATTGCCGAGTTCCTTGTAGAACGGCACGTTGGAGTCGCCGTTGATGGTCGACACCACCGCCGTCTTGCCGCCGGCCGAGAACTTCTTGATGTCGGCGACGATGGTCTGGTAGTCGCTGTGGCCGAACGGCGTGTACTTCTCGTCGATGTCGGTGTCCTTCACGCCCTTGCTCTTGAGGTAGGCACGCAGGATCTTGTTGGTGGTGCGGGGATAGACGTAGTCGGTGCCCAGCAGCACCCAGCGCTTGGCGCCGCCGCCTTCCTTGCTCATCAGGTAGTCAACCGCCGGAATGGCTTGCTGATTGGGCGCGGCGCCGGTGTAGAACACGTTCTTCGAGAGCTCTTCACCCTCGTACTGCACCGGGTAGAACAAGAGGCCGTTCATTTCCTCGACCACCGGCAGCACCGACTTGCGCGACACCGAGGTCCAGCAGCCGAAGATCACCGAGACCTTGTCCTGACCGAGCAGCTGCTTGGTTTTTTCAGCGAACAGGGGCCAGTTGGAAGCCGGGTCGACCACCACGGGCTCGAGTTGCTTGCCCAGCACGCCGCCCTTCTTGTTGATGTCGTCGATGGCCATCAGCACGGTGTCCTTCAACACGGTTTCCGAGATGGCCATGGTGCCCGACAGCGAGTGCAGCACGCCGACCTTGATGGTGTCGGCGGCAAATGCGGGCGCAGCAGAAATGCTGGCCAGCGCGACAGCGGCGGTAAGCGCCTTGAGTGTGAAACGACGTTGCATGTGGACTCCTGCTCCGGGGGTGGGTTGAACCTTGCCGCCAGCGCTTTGCTGGCGTGGGACGGAGTCTGCGGAATGCACCAGGACGGGGAAATACGCCGGGTGGCGTACACGGAGGTACTCAGCCGGGCGGCGGCGGGGCCTGTTAAAAAACCCAATCTGGGCAGGCCCATGCCCAGATTGGGCAAGTTGTCATGCCCGGGCCGGCGCTGGCCGGGCTCCACGCCAATGAAGCACCGCGACAATCAGCGCCGACACCATCAGATACAGCAGCGCCACGCCAAGAGCGCTCGCATAGCCCGCCGCATTTGGCGCATCGCCGAGCCGCCCATAGAACAGGATTCCGATCAGCGCCACCCCCAGCGCATTGCTCGCCTGCTGCACCATCGACAGCACGCCCGAGGCCACGCCCGCGTGCTGCGGCGGCAGGCCGGCCAGCACGGTCGACACCAGCGGCGCCATCACCATGCCGAGCCCGGCGCCCTGCATCAGCAGCAGCGGCACCATCCACGCCACGACGTGCGAATGGCCGGCCCATCCGGCCACGTTGGCGAACTGCAGCGCATGCCCGGCAGCCAGCACCAGGGCTCCGAGCGCGATGGGCGGCTTGCCGCCGAAGCGGCGCGTCAGGCGCGCACCGGCCATCGAGGTGGCGAAGAAGCCGACAGCGAGCGACGTGAAGACCATGCCCGAGGTGAGCGGGTCCAGCGCCAACCCCTGCTGCAGGTAGAGCGCGACCACGAAGTAGAACGAGGCATTGCCCACGTAGAAAGCCAGCGTGGTGAAAAGCCCGTTCACGAAGCGACGGTTCGCGAGCAGCGCCGGTGCGACCAGCGGCGCACCGCCGCGCGCCGCAAGGCGCCGTTGCTGCATCGCGAACGCGGCCAGCAGCGGCAGCGCCGCCGCAAGGCACAGCCAGCTCCAGAGCGGCCAAGCTTGCTGGCGCCCTTCGACCAGCGGCAGCACCACCGCCACCGAGCCCGCGGCCACCAGCAGCATACCGACCAGGTCGAGCCTGCTGCTGCTGCCGCTGTTCGCCAGCGGCGGAATGACGCGCGGCGCCAGCACCAGTGCCAGCAGCCCGATAGGCACGTTGATGAGAAAGCAGCTGCGCCAGCCGAGCCCCGCCAGGTCGGCATGGATCAGCAATCCGCCCACGAGCTGCCCGAGCGTGGCGCCGAGCCCCAGCGTGAGTCCATAGGCCGCGAAGGCGCGCGCCCGGTGTTCGCCGGTGTAGGCCAGGCCGATCATCGCCAGCACCTGCGGCTGCAGCAGCGCGCCGGCCAGGCCCTGCACCACGCGGGCGGCCACCAGCAGCTCGGCATTGGGCGCCAGGCCGCAGCCCGCGGAGGCCAGCGTGAACAGCAGCAGGCCGAGCATGAACATGCGGCGCCGCCCGAACATGTCGCCCAGCCGCCCGCCGGTGATCAGCCCCGCCGCCGTGGCCAGCCCGTAGCCCGCCACCACCAGCTGCAGGGTGCCTGCACTTGCCAGCAATTCGCGCTGCATCGACGGCAGCGCGACATTGACGATGAAGAAGTCCAGCACCACCAGGAAGGTGCCGCTGAGCATGACCCACAGGCCGAGCCGTCCGGGCCCGGCTGCGCCTGCACTCTGCTGGTCGCCCGATGGAGAAAGCGATGCTGCCGAGGCAGCGATGTTCGACTGGGTCATGGTGATGGTCAGTGTTGTGAAGAAGGCGCGCGGCGGCAATGACCTGCGAGGTCATGGCGCGCGGCGGCATCCGTCTCGTTCCAGGCGGCGACGTAGCGAGCGGCGAGTTCGGCAAAAGAGATGCGGGTGGTCATGGTTCGGAGTCCTTGCTGGCTTGGCGAGGCGGAAGCGCGAGACTGCAGTTTCCGGCGCCACAGGTGGACAGTGAATGCCCGCAAAGCCGACAATCTTGTCCATTCGTCCACCACCACAGGAGCTCTCTTGGACCCACTCGATGACGTGTTCGCCGCCATGCGTGTACGCAGCGCGCTCTATGCGCGGCTCGAGGCCGGCGCGCCCTGGGGCTTGAGCCTGGCCGGCGGCGAGAGCGCGCGCTTCGGGCTCGTGGTGCGCGGCAGCTGCCTGCTCGAGGTCGAAGGCACGGGGCAGCCAGTGGCGCTGGCGGCCGGCGACTGCTATGTGCTGGCGCACGGGACGCCCTATGTGCTGCGCGACCATCCGAACACGCCCACGATGAGCTGCGCCTCGGTGGTGCGCGACCGCATCGGCGGCGTGGTCGAACTGGGCGGCAACGGCACGGCGGCCTCGGTGATTTGCGGCTGGTTCCATTTCGACCAGCGCGCGGCCCGGCCGCTGCTCGATCTGTTGCCCGTGCTGCTGCACGTGAAGATGGAGCAGGCGCGCGCCATCGCGCTGCAAGGCACGCTGCAGTTGCTCGCGATGGAAACGGGCGAGCCGGGCCTGGGCTCGGGCCTGCTCGTGAGCCGGCTGGCCGACATCGTGTTCGTGCAGGCGGTGCGCGCGCACGCCGCGGCGCAAGGCCAGGCGCAGACGGGTTGGCTGGGTGCGCTGGCCGACGCGCGCATCGGCCCTGCACTGCGCGCCATGCACAAGGACATGGCGCGCGACTGGACGGTGGAGACGCTGGCCTCGGCGGCCAGCCTGTCGCGCTCGGCATTTGCGCAGCGCTTCCGCGAAAAAGTCGGCCAGGCGCCGCTGGAATACCTGACGCATTGGCGCATGTTCAAGGCCGGCAACATGCTCGGCCAAAGCCATGCCGCGGTCGGCACGATTGCCGGCGCGGTGGGCTACGAGTCGGAAGCCGCGTTCAGCAAGGCCTTCAAGCGCAAGATGGGCGTGGCACCCGGCGCATGGCGTGCGGCGCAGCGCGAGGGCGTTGCGGCATAGCCCGCTTTTTTCTTCAGGCCTTGGCCGCAGCCTTGAACTGCGCGGCCGCAAAGGCCCAGGCCATGCGCGTTGCGTCGGGTCCGTCGGGGTCGCTGAACAGCAGCTTCGGCGCGCCGCCGCTCCACGAATGCCCGAGCCCCGCGATCTCGCAGAGCGAGACCAGCGTGCGGCCCCTGCGCGTGAAGTGGGTCACGCGCATCGCGCGGCGCTTGCCGCGCTGCATGTTGCGCGTCAGGGCCGGCCGCGCGCCGATGGCCGTGGCCCACACGGCGGCGCTGTTGACGGCATTGCTGGGTGCCACCACCTTGTCGGCATCGCCGTGCAGCACCAGCATCGGCGGCAGGGTGGCGAAGACAGCCGCGGCCCCCATCGCCTTGCCCACCGCCGTGGTGGGCATCGGCGGCACGTTCTGCCCGCGCATGGCGCCGAGCGCGGTGGCCGATGACTTCGCGGCACCGGGCGCGACGCCCGAATGCATGACGACGGCACGAAAGCGGTTCGGATAGCGTGTCGCCAGCAAGGCCGCCATGCTGGCGCCGGCCGAGAGGCCGGCCAGCGCAATACGCTCGCGGTCCACCGGATAGAGCATGCAGGCCTGGTCGATGGCCGCCATCAATGTCGCGGCCTCGGCGTCGGCCTTGCCCGAGCGGCGCTCGTACCAGTTCCAGCAGCCTTGCGGATGGGCCAGCCTGTCCTGCTCCAGGTAGAGCACCAGGAAGCGCTGCCGCACCGCCAACGCATTCATGCGCGTGCTGGCCGCAAAGTCGCGTCCGGTCTGGCCGCAGCCGTGCAGCATGACCATGAGCGGCAGTTTCTCGCCGGGCTGCAGTTGCAGGTCGGCCGGGCGGAACAGGTGATAGCCGCGCGCACCGCCGGGGCCCAGCGCCATGCCGCTGAGCCAGTCGCCCTTGCCCGGCGGCGGCTTGAGCCGCTTGGCGGTGGCGCGCTGCACCTGGCCCGTCACGCGCTTGCTGTTGCTCAGCGTGAACTTCGTGAGTGCCTTCAGGTTGCGCTCATACGCGCGGGCGAACAGGGAAGCAGTGGAACGACGGGCCATGGGCGCAGTGTGAGGGCAAAGCGCCGGTCGGCCAAACGGCCGCGAAGCCTAGGGCCTGCTAACGCTATGGAAGGGGATCGCGTTGCTTCGCCAAGGGGCTGGATGCAAGGCGCCCGGGCGCAGCAAGGCTTTGGCCTTGCAAGCGCGGGCAACGCCGCAGACGGCCCCTTGGCGAAGCAACCCGCAGGGAAGCTCGCGACCCCTTCCATAGCGTTAGCAGGCCCTAGTAGATCTCCGGCACGACCATGCCGGCCGGCACCGGTTGGCGCAGGTAGTCCTCGTGCCGCTCGCGCGCCGGCAGTTCCACCGGCGGATGCGCCACCTCCTGGTAGGGCAGCTGGCCCAGCAGATGGCTGATGCAGTTCAGCCGCGCCTTCTTCTTGTCGACCGCCTGCACCACCCACCACGGCGCTTCCGCAATGTGGGTGCGCTCCAGCATGATTTCCTTCGCCTTGGTGTATTCCTCCCAGCGGCGGCGGCTTTCGAGATCCATCGGGCTCAGCTTCCATTGCTTGAGCGGATCGTGGATGCGGCCGAGAAAGCGCATGTGCTGCTCGTCGTCGGTGATGGAGAACCAGTACTTGATGAGCTTGATGCCCGAGCGCACCAGCATCTTCTCGAACTCCGGCACGGTGCGGAAGAACTCCTCGTACTCGTCATCGGTGCAAAAACCCATCACGCGCTCAACGCCGGCGCGGTTGTACCAGCTGCGGTCGAACAGCACCATCTCGCCTGCGGCCGGAAGATGCGCGGCGTAGCGCTGGAAGTACCACTGCGTGCGTTCGCGGTCGTTGGGCGCGGGCAGCGCGGCGACACGGGCCACGCGCGGGTTCAGGCGCTGGGTGATGCGCTTGATGACGCCGCCCTTGCCCGCCGCGTCGCGGCCTTCGAAAAGAATGACCACCTTCTGCTTGCTGTGCTGCACCCAGTCCTGCAGCTTCACGAGCTCGCCCTGCAGCCGGAACAGTTCCTTGAAGTAGGCCTGGCGCGCGGCCTTGTCGCTCGAACGCGCCGCGGGGTCGAGGCCGTCGATGCTGCGGTCCTCGATCTCCAGCTCGAGCTCTTCGTCATAGCTGTCGATCAGGTCGCGGGCGATGCGTTGCATCAGGTCTTCGTGATCTGGAAGTGCGCTCGTCAGCATCATGGGGGAAAGAGGTGTGGGGCGGAACGGGCATGCTGCCCGCCGCATATGACCGTTGCGTGACGGCCTGCGTGCCACCGACACGAAGTTGTCACATACGGCGAACACCATCCGGTGCACGCCTTCCATCTTTCCTGATCCACACGCACCTTGCCGGCACTCCATGACCTGGCCGCCAATTCATACGGCGGCGACGAAGCCGGACTGATCTGCGGCTATCTCTTCGACGCCATGGCGCCGGAGCCCGCGCGCGCCATCGGCTCGGCGCAGGCTGCGGCATGGCTCGGTGAACAGGGCAGCAACGCAATCGCGAGCAGTGCCTACGCGTGGCTGCATTTCAATTTGAGCCATGCGCAGGCCGAGCGCTGGCTCGTGCGGCACGCCAACCTTTCCGACACCTTCTACGAAACGCTGCACGAAGGCCTGCCCTCCACGCGCATCGAGCGCGCCGACGATTCGTTGATCGCGGTCATCAACGACGTGCACTTCGAGTTCAGCTTCGAGCCCTCGGACATCTCCACGCTCTGGATCAGCGTGGGGCCGCGCCTGGTGGTCACGGCGCGCACCAAGCCGCTGCGCTCGGTCGATGCGCTGCGCACGGCTGTGAAGGCCGGCGACGCGCCGCGCTCGAGCACCGAGCTGCTCGAACACCTGCTGCGCGCGCAGGCCGACGTGCTGGTGAAGATCGTGCGCGGCGTGACCTCGCGCATCGACCGCATCGAGGACGAGCTTCTGGCCGGCCGGCTCGACCACAAGCGCGCCCGGCTCGGCGTGCTGCGCCGGCTGCTGGTGCGGCTGCAGCGGCTGCTGGCACCCGAGCCCGCCGCTCTCTTCCGCCTGCTGCAGGGGCCGCCGGCCTGGATGGCGGAGCCCGATGCGCAGGAGCTTCGCGGCTCGACCGAAGAGTTCTCGGTGGTGCTGCGCGAAATGCAGGCGCTGCAGGAGCGCATCAAGCTGCTGCAGGAAGAAATTGCCGCCAACGTGAACGAGGACAACAACCGCAGCCTGTTCGTGCTGACCGTGGTCACGGTGCTCGCGCTGCCGATCAACATCCTGGCGGGCCTGTTCGGGATGAACGTGGGCGGCATTCCGCTGGCCGAGCACAAGCACGGGTTCTGGATCGTCGTGGCGATCGTCGCGAGCTTCACCGCGGTAGCCGCATGGGCGGCTTTTCGCAAGAAGCGCTGAGCCGCATCAGCCGTCACAGTAATGCTATTTATTTAATAGCAATCACAACAGTATCCATGCGCCCGCACCGATGTTCCAGACCCCATAGAATACCCATGTGTCCACCATTCTCAATGCCGATCTGCACTGCCATTCCGTGGTTTCCGACGGCACATTGACGCCCGAAGAACTGGCCGCGCGCGCCGCTGCCAACGGGGTCGAACTGTGGGCGCTCACCGACCACGACGAGATCGGTGGCCAGCACCGCGCGGCTGCCGCGGCGCGCGCAAACGGCATCCGCTATCTCACCGGCACCGAAATTTCGGTGACCTTCGCCAATGAAACCGTGCACATCGTCGGCCTGGGCTTCGACCCCCACGACGCCGCGATGACGCAGGGCCTCTACGACACGCGCGGCGGCCGCGGCAAGCGCGCGCAGGAAATGTCCGAGGGGCTGGCCAAGGTCGGCATCCACGGCGCCTATGAAGGCGCGCTCAAGTTCGTCGGCAATCCCGAACTCATCTCGCGCACCCACTTCGCGCGCTTCCTGGTCGAGCAGGGCCACTGCCGCGACACGTCCGAGGTGTTCCGCAAGTACCTGACCGAAGGCAAGCCCGGCTACGTGCCGCACCGCTGGGCCTCGCTGAAGGATGCGGTGCACTGGATCACGGCCGCCAAGGGCATGGCCGTCATTGCGCATCCCGGGCGCTACAAATTCACCGCCAACGAGGAATACGCGCTGTTCCTCGAATTCAAGGCGCATGGCGGGCAGGCGATCGAAGTCGTCACCGGCAGCCATACGACAGCCGAATACGTCGAGTACGCCGACAAGGCGCTCGAGTTCGATTTCGCCGCCTCGCGCGGCAGCGATTTCCACAGCCCTGACGAAAGCCATTGCGATCTCGGCAAGCTGCCACCGTTGCCCGGTGCGCTCACGCCGGTGTGGGAACTGCTCAGCCACCGCATCCAGCAGTGAGCCAGACCCTCGGGCCCGGCAGCGACGGCGCCGCGAACGCGGCACTGGCGAATGCCCGCGCCATGGCGCGCCGCACGCGCGACGTCGAATCCGAACGCATCCTCGCGGGCATCGGCATGGTGCTGGTGGCGGTGGCCTGCTTTGCCACCCTCGACACCGCCACCAAGACGTCCACCGCCGCGGTGCCCATTCTCATGGGCGTGTGGTTCCGCTATGCCTTCCAGGCCGTGGCCACCACCGCGGTGCTGCTGCCGCGGCACGGAACGGCGCTGCTGCGCACCCGGCATCCGCGCTACCAGTTGCTGCGCGGCGCGCTGCTGCTGGTGTCGAGCACGCTGGCCTTCCTGAGCCTGCGCTACATGCCGCTGGCGGAGTTCACTTCCGTCGTGCTCATTGCCCCGCTCGTCATCACCCTGCTTGCGGCCACCACGCTCAAGGAGCAGGTCTCCCCGCTGCGATGGGTGCTGGTGGCCGGCGGGTTCGCCGGCACGCTGGTCATCCTGCGCCCGGGCGGCGATGCATTCAGCTGGGCCGTGCTGCTGCCCATTGGGCTGGTGCTGACCAACGCATGGTTCCAGGTGCTCACCAGCAAGCTGGCGCAAACCGAGAATCCGCTCACGATGCATTTCTATACCGGCTGGGTGGGCGCGCTGATCGCCTCGCTGGCGCTGCCCTTCGTGTGGACGGCCCTGCCCTCGTGGCATTGGTGGGCCTTGCTGTGCCTCATGGGATTCATGGGCACGGTGGGGCATTTCATTCTCATCCTGGCCTACCAGCGCGCGCCGGCATCGACGCTCACGCCGTACCTCTATGCGCAGATCGCCTTTGCCATGCTCGGCGGCTGGCTTGTTTTTTCCCACATACCCGACCGCTTCTCGCTCATCGGCATGGCCATGATCGCGGTCTGCGGCGCGGCCGGTGCCTGGCTCACCGTGCGCGAGCGGCGCGTGCCGATCGAACCCGCCGAATCCTGATCCGGAGATCTCCTTCATGGCCCAGTACTTCGAAGTCCACCCAGACAACCCGCAGCAGCGCCTGTTGAAGCAGGCCGCCGCGCTGCTCCAGCGCGGAGAGATCGTGGCCGTGCCCACTGATTCGAGCTATGCACTGGCCTGCCATCTCGACGACAAGGACGCGGTCGACCAGTTGCGCCGCATCCGCCAGGTCGACGAGAAGCACCATCTCACGCTGCTGTGCCGCGACCTGAGCGAGCTGGCCAACTACGCGCGCGTCGACAACAAGCAGTATCGGCTGCTGAAGGCCGCCACGCCCGGGCCCTACACCTTCCTGCTCGAAGCCACCAAGGAGGTGCCGCGGCGCGTGAGCCATCCGCAGCGCAAGACCATCGGCCTGCGCGTGCCCGACCACAAGGTGCTGCTGGAATTGTTGATGCTGCACGGCGCGCCGCTCCTGGCCACCACCTTGATCGCGCCCGGCGAAACCGAAGCGCTGAACGACGCGCAGACCATCCGGGAGCGTTTCGAAAAGCAGATCGGCGCCGTCATCGATGCCGGCGCCTGCCCTTCGCAACCCACCACCGTGGTCGACCTCACGCCCATGGGCGCGGGCGACGATCCGGTCGTGGTGCGGCAGGGCCGCGGCGCGCTGGCGGTGCTCGGCCTCTGACAAGCGGCACCGAAGCTTCTACTCTGTCTGACACAATCGCACAGTGGATATTTCCAATCTGATACAGACCGTACTTATTTACGCTTTGCCCGTGGTCTTCGCGATCACGGTGCACGAGGCGGCACACGGCTATGTGGCGCGCCATTTCGGCGACAACACCGCCGAGTCGATGGGCCGCGTCACGCTCAACCCGATGAAGCACATCGACCCCATCGGGACCATCCTGATGCCGCTGATGCTGTACTTCGCAACCTCCGGGGCCTTCCTGTTCGGCTACGCCAAACCGGTGCCGGTGAACTTCGGGCGCCTGCGGCATCCGAAGCGCGACATGATCTGGGTGGCGCTGGCGGGGCCGGCGTCCAACTTCGTGCAGGCCATTCTCTGGGCCCTGGTGCTGGTCGGGCTCGTTGCGGCCGGCGTCGATGAAACCTTTTTCATCAAGATGGCGCAGGGCGGCGTGCTGGTCAACCTCGTGATGTGGGCCTTCAATCTCTTTCCGCTGCCCCCGCTCGATGGCGGCCGCGTGCTTGCAGGCCTGCTTCCCAACGGAGCGGCGCAGAATTTCCTGGCGCGCATCGAGCCTTTCGGTTTCTTCATCGTGATGGGCCTGGTGCTCGCGGGCGTCGTCAGCACCTTCTGGCTGCGTCCGCTGATGGACGTCGGCTACGCGGTCATCAACCTGCTCATCTCACCGCTCACGGCTTTGCTGCGTTAATTTCCCCTCCCATGGCTACGTCTTCTCCTGCTCCCCTGCGCGTGCTGACCGGCATCACGCCGTCCGGCACGCCGCACCTCGGCAACTACGTCGGCTCGATCCGCCATTCGGTGCGGCAGAGCGTCGCGCCGGGCGTCGAGAGCTTTTTCTTCCTGGCCGACTACCACGCGCTCATCAAGGTGCAGGAGCCGGCGCTGATCCAGCGCTCCACGCTCGAGATCGCCGCCAGCTGGCTGGCCTGCGGGCTCGACCCGGAACGCGTCACCTTCTATCGCCAGTCGGACATCGTCGAGATCACCGAGCTGACCTGGTTCCTCACCTGCGTGACCGGCAAGGGCGTGCTCAACCGCGCCCATGCCTACAAGGCGCAGCTCGACAAGAACATCGCCAAGGGCGAAGACCCGGATGCCGACGTGACGGCCGGCCTCTTCATGTACCCGGTGCTGATGGGCGCCGACATCCTGATGTTCAACGCGCACAAGGTGCCTGTGGGCCGCGACCAGGTGCAGCACATCGAAATGGCGCGCGACATGGCGCAGCGTTTCAATCACCAGTACGGCGAACACTTCACGCTGCCCGAAGCCGAGATCGACGATGCCGTCGCCACCCTGCCCGGCCTCGACGGCCGCAAGATGAGCAAGAGCTACGGCAACACGATTGCCATGTTTGCGCCGCGCGCGCAGCTGCAAAAGCAAATTGCCAGCATCGTGACCGACTCGCGCGCGCCCGGTGAACCCAAGGACACCGAAGGCTCGGCGCTGTTCCAGATCTACCAGGCCTTTGCAAGCGCCGAAGAAACCGAAGCGCTGCGCAAGGCTTATGCCGACGGCATCGGCTGGGGCGACGCGAAGCAGATGCTCTTCGAGCGCATCGACCACGAAGTGGCGCCGCTGCGCACGCGCTACGAAGCGCTGATGAACGACCCGGCGCAGATCGAGCGCATCCTGCTTCTCGGTGCCGAAAAGGCCCGCAGCATCTCCCGCCCCCTCATGGCCGAGCTGCGCCACGCGGTGGGGCTGCGCAACCTCGCGGCGGGCCGCGACAAGGGCGGCGCACGCAAGGCGGCCAAGGTTGCCAAGCCGAGTTTCAAGCAGTACCGCGAGCGCGACGGCCTGTTCTATTTCAAGCTGCTCGACGCCCACGGCGCCGCCCTGCTGCAGAGCCGCGGTTTCGCCTCGCCGCAGGAAGCCGGCCGCGCCATCGCCGCCCTGCAGCAACAGCGCGGCGCGGCACTGGCTGCGCTCGCCGAACAGCTCGAGCCGGCCGGCCCGGAAGAATTGCGCGCCGCGAACGAGGCGCTCGAAGCACTGGCGGAGACAACGGCCTCTACCAACGGAAGTTGATCCGGCAATATCCATCGGCCTACCCGCCGAGGACAGATGAGAGAAGACGGTGCGAACACTAAGGAAGAAAACATGAGCATTTATGTCATCGACGACCACCCCCTGATGCGCGACGCGATCGTGATGGTGCTGCGGCGACTGCGGCCGGCCGAAAACATCGTCGAGCTCGAACGCCTCGACAAGCTCGCGAGTTCGGTCCAGCAGCGCGGCGCTCCAACGCTCTTCTGCCTCGACCTGAAGCTGCCCGACACCAATGGCGTTTCGGGCGTGGTGGCGGTCAAGCAGGTCTATCCCAACGTGCCGATCGCCGTCTATTCGGCGGCACCGGCCGGGGACATGGAAGACGCCTGCATCGAAGCCGGCGCCGACACCTACATCGAGAAGTCGGCCAGCTCGGCCGAACTGGCCGCTGCGCTGCGCGGCCTGCTCATGGCCGGTTCGGAAGAGGCGGACGAGCCGGCACTTGCCAGCAACAGCAAGCTGTCGAAGCGCCAGACGCAGTTGATCGCCATGCTCGACAAGGGCATGAGCAACCGCGACATCGCCACCGACCTCGAGATCAGCGAGCACACGGTGAAGGTGCACCTGTGGCGCCTGTTCCGCCGCTTGGGGGTGAAGAGCCGCACGCAGGCGCTGCACTATGCGCGCACCAATGGGTTGCTTTCCGGCAACTGAGCTCGCCCCCAGGCTGCGCGCACTTCGTGTCGCTTCTCCCTCCCCCTACCGGGGGCAACACCAGTGGCCCGGCGAAGCCGGTTCCACGGTGTTTCTGGAAGGGGACAAGCGGGCGGGTTGTGGGCTGCTGAAACCGCGCTCTGGCGCGGTTTTTTTTTGGTCCCGGCTCAGCCGCCGGAGGCGCTGACGCGGGCTTGGGCCACGGCTTCGTCGGCGTCGTGCAGGGCGACGCGGAACACGCTGCCGCTGCCCAGGCGGGAGCGCACACTGACGGGATGGCCCAGCACATGCGAGAGCCGGGCGACGATGGCCAGGCCCAGGCCGAAACCGTCGGACGTGCCGGCGTGGTCGGCCACCTTGTAGAACTCCAGGAACACGTCGCGCAGGTGCTCGGGCGCAATGCCGATGCCCGTGTCCCACACCTCCACACGCAGGCCGTCGCGCGTTTGCCGCGAGGCCAGCAGCACGCCGCCGTCGGTGGTGTACTTGATGGCGTTCGCGATCAGATTGCCGAGCATGCGGCGCACCCGGATCGGATCGGTCAGAAAGCTGCCTTCGGTCATGTGCACACGAAAATCGAGGCCGCGGCTTTCGGCGACCGGGCGGTATTGCAGTTCCAGGTCGTGCAGCAGCTCGGCCACGTCCACGCGCTCGATGTGCAGGCGCACCTGGCCCGAATCGATGCGCGCCAGGTCGAACATCGAGTCGAACAGCGCATTCACCGCGTGCGTGGCGCGCACGATCTTGGGTGCGAGTTCCAGCACCAGCTCCGGCTCGTTGCGCAGCCAGTCGGCGTAGAGCGACAACGCCAGCACCGGTTGCCGCATGTCGTGCGCGGCGCTCGCGAGAAAGCGGTTCTTCATCGCCACGGCCGCCACCGCGGCCTGCCGCTGCTGCGTGAGCGACTTGATCAGGATGTGGTTGTGGAACAAGAGCTCCAGGCTGTTGCGCGCCGTCTCGTGGATGTGGCGCCCGGCGCGCAGCAGCAGGAACCAGTGCAGGATGGGCAGGATCGGCATCAGAAAGCCGTACTGGAAATGCGGATCCGCAAGGTTGATGGTCACGAGCCGGATCAGAACCGCTCCCAGCATGGTGGTGAACAGCGTGTTCACATAGCGCTTGAGCAGCGGCGGATGCAGCGCCAGGCCGTTGAGCGGAACGGTGCCGACACCGGCCACGATGAGCCAGCTCATGAACTGGTTGACCTGCGGCGTGCGTTCGAAGAACAGCAGCACCGACAGGCCCCACACGACCGCGCTCGTGCTCCAGACGAAGCCGTAGCGCTCGGTGAACTGCTGCTGCGCCGACGCGCTCCGGCCGGCGTAGCGCACGGCATAGACCCTGGCGCCCCAGGCGCGGCAGGCGCGGCAGGCGGTGGCGATGAGTCCGGCGGAGAGCCAGGTGAGCAGTTCCCACTTGGGCACATAGCTCCAGTTCAGCCCGACCATCGCCGGCATGAGCGCCGCCGAGACAAGATAAGACCCACGCGCGGAGCGCATCAGGCTGCGGATCAATTCGCCGCGCACCCAGGATTCAGCTTCGTCAGCCGACGCCGGCACCGGTGTCACGCTCGTGAGCGACGGATTGGCCATGTGGCGCTGAGCCTCTTGTTGTTCATTCGACTACAGGGAAAATCCCGGCATGCGGGAGCATGAGGATGGGCGATCTTAACGGGCCGATACAGTTGCTTCGAAGCTCGGCTGGGCGCAGTGAGCAGCGGCCGCGAAAAGCGTGGAAACGAAAGGCTCCGGTTTCGCCAGCGCAGACGACCAGGCCGTGGAACAGGCAAAAAAATAGCCCCTTGCGGGGCCATTCCTGGAGGAGAGGGAGGGATTCGAACCCTCGGTACTATCGCTAGTACGCCTGATTTCGAGTCAGGTACATTCGACCACTCTGCCACCTCTCCGGTGCTGTCGAGCCTGCGATTATAGCAAACAAAAACGGGGCTTTTGATTGAAGTCCCGGCCGTTCAACCGCGCAGCAGTTCCAGCCCGCCGAGGTAAGGCCGCAGCGCAACGGGCACGTTGATCGAGCCGTCTTCGTTCTGGTGGTTTTCGAGCACCGCGACCAGCGTGCGGCCGACGGCCAGGCCCGAGCCGTTGAGCGTATGGACGAGCTCGTTCTTGCCCTGGGCATTCTTGAACCGGGCCTGCAAGCGGCGCGCCTGGAAGGCTTCGCAGTTCGAGACCGAGCTGATTTCGCGGTAGGTGTTCTGCGCCGGCAGCCACACCTCCAGGTCATAGGTCTTGGTGGCGCCGAAGCCCATGTCACCGGTGCACAGCAGCACCACGCGGTACGGCAGCTCCAGCGCCTGCAGCACGGCTTCGGCGTGGCCGGTCATCTGCTCGAGCGCGTCGTAGCTCTTGGCGGGGTGAACGATCTGCACCATCTCGACCTTGTCGAACTGGTGCTGGCGGATCATGCCGCGCGTGTCGCGGCCCGCGCTGCCGGCTTCCGAGCGGAAGCACGGAGTGTGGGCCGTGAGCTTGATGGGCAATTGCGCCTCGGGCACGACCTCGTCGCGCACGAAGTTGGTCAGCGGCACTTCGCTGGTGGGAATGAGGTAGAGCGCCGAATGGTCGGGCGCGGGCTCGCCGTCCTGTCCGCCCTTCCTGGCGGCGAACAGGTCGCCTTCGAACTTGGGCAGCTGGCCGGTGCCGCTGAGCGTGGCGGCGTTGACGATGTAGGGCACGTAGCACTCGGCGTAGCCGTGCTTCTCGGTCTGGATGTCGAGCATGAACTGCGCGAGCGCGCGGTGCAGCCGGGCGATCGGCCCCTTCATGACGGTGAAGCGGGAGCCCGCGAGCTTGGCGCCCATCTCGAAGTCGAGCCCCAGCGGCGCCCCCAGGTCGACGTGGTCCTTCGCGGCAAAGGGCAACGGCGTGGCGTTGGCGCCGGCGCCGCCTTGCGGGCTCCAGCGGCGCATCTCGACATTGCCGGTTTCGTCCTCGCCGACCGGCACGCTCGCGTGCGGCAGGTTGGGCACCGCCAGCAGCAGCGCGTGCAGCTCGGGCTGGATTTCTTCGAGGCGCCCGGATTGGGACTCCTGCTCGGCCTTGAGCGCGTTGACTTCGGCCATCAGCGCATCGACCGATTCGCCCTTGGCCTTCAACGGGCCGATCTGCTTGTTGAGCGTGTTGCGGCGAGCCTGGATTTCCTCGGTGCGGGTTTGCAGCGTCTTGCGCTCGGCCTCGAGCGCGGTGAACGCCGACACGTCGAGGTACGGCTGGTTCTTCTTGCGTTTTTCGAGGCCGGCCACAGCGGAGGCCAGGTCTTTGCGGAGCAGGGTGATGTCAAGCATGGGGGGATTTTAGGTGGGCGTAGCATCTCGCTCCCGACACCTCAACCGAAGGAGAAAGCGATGCAAGCCTATCTGACATTCAACGGCAACGCGGCCGAGGCCTTGGCCTTCTACGCCAAGGCGCTGGGCGGCAAGGTCGTCTTCAGCATGACCTTTGGCGAAAGCCCCATGGGCGCCGAAACGCCCGCCGCGCACAAGAACAAGATCATGCATGCCACGCTGGAAGCCCGCGGCCACACGCTGATGGCCTCCGACATGCCGCCCGGCATGCCGTTCGAGGGCTACAAGGGCTTCTCGCTGTCGGTGCAGGGCAACAACGTGGACGAAGGAAAAAAGCTCTTCGATGCGCTGGCTGCGGGCGGCGAGGTCACGATGCCGTACGGCCCGCAGTTCTGGGCCGTCGGCTTCGGCATGCTGAAGGACAAGTTCGGCGTGCCGTGGATGGTCAATTGCGAGAAATAGAGCCCCCCGGCTTTTCACTGCGCTGCGCTGCGTGTAATTCGCCACCCCCCGAGGGGGAGGCGCGGCTCGCCTTGGGGCGGCCCGGCGGCGGCCGCCTCGGCTTCAGGCCACGCTGGCCGGATCGACGTTCGCCCCGCAGACGATCAGGCACACCTTCTCGCCTTCGCGCGGCACGTAGGCGCCGGTCTGCAGCGCCGCCAGCGGCAGCGCGGCAGCCGGTTCGACGGCGAGCTTCATGTCCTTCCACAGCCACTGCTGGGCGGCGCGGATGGATTCGTCGGACAGCAGCAGCGCATCCTGCACGTGCTCCTGGGTGATTTCCCAGGAAATGGCGCCGATGCGGCGCGCGCCGAGCGAATCGGCGGCAATGCCGCCCACGGCTACATCGACCGGCTCGCCGGCTTCGCGGGCACGGAACAGCGTGGGCGCCTTTTCCGGTTCGAGCGCCACCACGCGGGCGCGCTTTTCGAACCAGCCGGCGAGGCCGCCGATCAGGCCGCCGCCGCCCACGCTCACGAGCACGGAGTCGGGCAAGCCACCCTGCGCCTCGATTTCCTGGCCGAGGGTGCCCGCGCCGGCCACCACTTCGGGCTGGTCGTAGGCGTGGGTCAGCAAGGCGCCGGTTTCCTTCTGGCGCGCGAGGCAGGCCGCCAGGGCGTCGGGATAGAGCTCGCCGACCACGACCACCTCGGCGCCGAGCGCCCGCAGGCGGGCACGCTTGGCTTCGGGCGAGACGCCGGGCAGGAACACCTGGCAGCGCACGCCCAGCGCCTTGGCCGCCGCCGCGGTGGCAATGCCCGCATTGCCGCCAGAAGCCACGATCACGCCGCTTTCGGGGATGTCGTTGGCCAGCAGGCGGTTCATCATGCCGCGCGCCTTGAAGCTGCCGCTCACCTGCATGTGCTCGAGCTTGAGCCACACCTCCACGCCCGGCAGCGCCAGCCCGACGGCGGAGGCCGGCAGCTTCCAGAGCAGGGTCTGGCGCAGGAAACCGCCGGCGCGTTCGCGCAGCCTGCGGGAGGCGCTGTCTATTTCAGAGCGCCAGCGGGTGTTTTCGTTGTTCAAGAGATGTGTCCTGGAGGAGGAATGTCGTCGAGCTTGAGGCCCTTGGGGAGCGGAAACTTGATGGTTTCCTCGATGCCGTCCATCTTGCGGACCGACACCGCGCCGAACGCCCTGACGCGCTCGATCACTTCGCGCACCAGCACCTCGGGCGCGGAGGCGCCGGCCGTGAGGCCGATGCGGCCCTTGCCTTCGAACCATTCCGGCTTGAGCTCGTCGGCCGAATCGACCATGTAGCTTTCGGTGCCGAGGCGCTCTGCCAATTCGCGCAGCCGGTTGCTGTTGGAGCTGGTGGGGCTGCCGACCACGATCACCAGATCGACCTGCGGGCTCATGATCTTCACCGCGTCCTGGCGGTTCTGCGTGGCATAGCAGATGTCCTGCTGCTTGGGCTCGCGCACCTTCGGAAAGCGCGCGCGCACGGCCGCCGCGATCTCGGCCGCATCGTCGACGCTGAGCGTGGTCTGCGTGACGACGGCGAGCTTCTCGGTCTGCGCGGGCGAGACCGTGGCCACGTCTTCCACGTCTTCCACCAGGTGGATGCCGCTCGAGAGCTGGCCCATGGTGCCTTCGACCTCGGGGTGCCCCTTGTGGCCGATCATGATGAACTCGTAGCCTTCCTTGGCGAGCTTGGCGACCTCGACGTGCACCTTGGTCACCAGCGGGCAGGTGGCATCGAAGATGTCGAAGCCGCGGTCGCGCGCCTCCTGCTGCACCGCCTTGCTCACGCCGTGCGCGCTGAACACCAGCGTGGCGCCGGGCGGCACGTCGGACAGCTCCTCGATGAAGATCGCGCCCTTGGACTTGAGTTGGTTCACCACGTAGGTGTTGTGCACGATCTCGTGGCGCACGTAGATCGGCGCGCCGAACTTGGCAAGGGCGCGCTCGACGATCTCGATGGCGCGGTCCACGCCGGCGCAGAAGCCGCGCGGCTCGGCGAGGATGACTTCCTCGATGCTTCGATTCATAGCACCCCTATCAGGCGGACTTCGAAGGTCACGGGCTGTCCGGCCAGCGGGTGGTTGAAGTCGAAGCGCACCGCGGTCTCGTTCGATTCGACCACCGCGCCCGCGTAGCTGCCCGTGCCGTCGGGCGTGGGGAACTGCACCACGTCGCCGGCCGCGTATTGCTCGTCGGGGTCGCCCATCTGCGCCAGCAGCTTCCTGGCCACCCATTGCTGCATCTCGGGATTGCGCTCGCCGAATGCCTCGCCGGCGGGCAGTTCGAAGGTGGCGTGGGTGCCCTCTTCCAGGCCCATGAGCCGCTGCTCGACGGCGGGCGAGAGCTCGCCGGTGCCCAGCGACAGGGTCGCGGGCTTGTCGGCGAAAGTGTTGATGATGTCGCCCGCCGGACCGGCCAGCCGGTAGTGCAGGGTCAGGAACGAGCCGGAAGTCACAACGTGGGACATGGGTGCAGCGGAGGTAGGCAAAGACAAGGTGGGTGTCCCGATAAACTGGACTGCATTTTAAGGAGCGGGGGCTTCCGCCCGCTCTTTCAAGGTTTCACCCAGGTTTTCGATGGCATTCAAGGATCTCCCCGCCCACGCCCGCCCGCGCGAAAAACTCATCGCGCGAGGCGCCGCCGCGCTGGCCGATGCCGAGTTGCTGGCGCTGCTGCTGCGCACCGGCGTGGCGGGCAAGAACGTGCTCCAGCTGGCCCAGGAGCTGCTCGACCACTTCGGAGGCCTTTCGGGCCTGCTGCA
The DNA here is from genome assembly GCF_018614875.1 of Variovorax paradoxus. Taxonomy (GTDB): domain Bacteria; phylum Pseudomonadota; class Gammaproteobacteria; order Burkholderiales; family Burkholderiaceae_C; genus Variovorax; species Variovorax paradoxus_I. The sequence goes on from NZ_JAGGNW010000012.1 coordinate 208,648, forward strand.
GACCGGTGCCGAGGACCTGAAGGTGATCAAGGGCATGGGCGGCGACGCCAAGCGCGCCGAGCTCATCGCCGTGCTCGAACTGGCGCGCCGCGCCATGGCCGAGCGCCTGAAGGAGCGCACGGTGTTCGACTCGCCCGGAACGGTCAAGCAGTACCTGCAGCTGCACATCGGCTCGCGCCCCTACGAGGTGTTCGCAGTGCTGTTCCTCGACGCGCAGCACCGGCTGATCGTGCTCGAGGAGCTGTTTCGCGGAACGCTCACCCAGACCAGCGTCTACCCGCGCGAGGTGGTCATCCGTGCGCTGCACCACCAGGCCGCGGCCGTGGTGCTGTCGCACAACCATCCCAGCGGCAGCATCGAACCCTCGCGGGCCGACGAGTCGCTCACCCAGACGCTCAGGGCCGCGCTTGCGCTGATCGACGTGCGTGTGCTCGACCATGTGATCGTCAGCGCCGGCCAGAGCTATTCGATGGCCGAGAAAGGGCTGCTCTGATGGCCTCCCGCACGCCGCCCATCAAGAACCTGGCCGATCTGAAGCAGGTGCAGCGCGCGCTGGCCGAGACCCGCGAGCGCGAGGCGGCCGCAGCCGCCGCCAAGGCCGCGGCCGAACGCAGGCGCGCCGCCGAAAAAGACCTGTTCACGCGCGCCATCGGCGCGACCGAGCCGCTGCGCCGCAAGGCCATGGTGCCGCTCGCGCCCGAGCCGCCGGCCCCCATTCCGGTGCAGCACCAGCTCGACGAGCAGCGCGTGCTGCGCGAGTCGCTGTCCGACGAGTTCGACGTGACCACGCTGCTCGACGTCGACGACGCCATGAGCTTTCGCCGCCCCGGCATCGGCACCGACGTGACCGCGCGGCTGCGCAAGGGCGACTGGAGCATCCAGGCGCAGGTCGACCTGCACGGCCTGCGCAGCGACGAGGCGCGCGAGGCGCTCGGCGGCTTCATCCGCAACGCCTACAAGCAGGGGCTTCGCTGCGTGCGCGTGGTGCACGGCAAGGGCCTGGGCTCGCCCGGCAAGCAGCCGGTGCTCAAGACCAAGGCGCAGCGCTGGCTGATCCAGAAGAACGAGGTGATCGCCTTCGTGCAGGCCAAGCCGGCCGAAGGCGGCGCCGGTGCGCTGGTGGTGCTGCTGGCGCCGGCGCGGCGGTGAACGGTCCCCCGTCCCTCGCTCACTCCGAGGTTGCCGCCAGGGTAACGGCTATGCCAGGTGATTCTTGAGCGGAACGGCCGCATCGGCCACCGCTTCGGGCGCGGGGCTGCGGCCCGCCTCGAGCAGCTTGCGGCTCATCATGTGATCGACCGGCGCGTTGACCGATTCGACGCATACCAATTGCCCGTCGACATAGTGGAACAGGGAGAACGCCTCGGGCTTGGGGCCGGCGCGGCGCACGCTGGCGAGCCCCGGCGTGCCTTCGGCCGGCATCAGGCCGGCCATCTGCAGGCGCATGCTGCCCTGGTCGGACCAGAACCACGCCACGGCGTCGTGCGGGCGCGGGACGCCGGTCAGCGTGGCCACGGCCGTGCGCGCCTGGTCGTTCGCGTTCTGCACCGATTCGAGCCGCAGCGCGCGGCCGGCGCGGCGATCGGGAAAGCGCGTGCAGTCGCCCACCGCGAGCACGTCGCCCGCGCTGGTCTGCATGTGGCCGTCGACCACGATGCCGTCGGCGCACTCGATGCCCGCGGCCTGCGCCAATGCGGTTTCAGGCACGGCGCCGATGCCCAGCAGCAGCAGGTCCACCGGCTGCTTCACGCCATCGACCTGGATCGACTGCAGCCGCTCGCCCTCGACCTCGAAGGCGCCGGTGCGCGCGCCAAGCACGATGTCGATGCCCGCAGCGCGATGCGTCGCGAGCACGTGCGCCGAGAGTTCCGGCGACACCGCACGGCCCAGCAGCCGCGGCGCGCTTTCGATCACCTGCACGTTCTTGCCGAGCGCCTTGGCCGTGGCCGCCACTTCGAGCCCGATGAAGCCGCCGCCCAGCACCGTGACCTGCTGCGCATCGGCCAGCCGCGAACGCAGGCGATGCGCTTCGTCGGCCGCGCGCAGGCTCGCGACGTTCTCCAGCCCCGGCTTCAGGTCGGGCATCTGGCGCGCGCGCGTGCCGGTCGCCAGCACCAGCCGTTCCCACGGCAGGATCGCGCCCGAACGCAGCGTGACGGTGTGCGCCTCGCGGTCGATGGCCACCGCCGCATCGCCGAGATGCAGCGTGATGCCCGCTTCGCGGTACCAGTCGGCGGCCTTGTGCGGCTGCGTGGTTTCCTCGGCGCTCTTGAGAAAGGTTTTCGACAGCGGCGGCCGGTGGTACGGCTCGCACGCCTCCTCGCAGACCAGGTGCACGCGCGCGCCCTGCCCGGCTTCCGCCAGGCCGGCGCAAAGCTGGGCCGCGGCGTGGCCGCCGCCGATGATGACGATGGAATTCATGGGAGAAAAGTCTTTCGGAATCGTTGTCTGTTTTTGTTTTGCTACTCGCCGCGATTGCGCATCCAGTCCGCTGTCTGGAAGAAGGAGTCGCGCAAGCGCGCGCGCAGTCCCTCGGGCACGCCGGTCTCGCCCATCGCCTGGTCCATGCAGGCCAGCCACTGGTCGCGCTCCTTGATGCCGATGCTGTGGCCGCCAATGCTTTGCGGCAGATGCCGCGCGCGCAGCATCGGATGGCCGAAGCGGTCGGTGTAGTGCTGCGGGCCGCCAAGCCAGCCGCACAGGAACCAGAAGAGGCGCTGGCGCGCGTTGTCGAGGCTCTTGCCGTGCACCGCACGCAGCTGCGCATAAGTCGGCTCGAGCTCCATCAGGTCGTAGAAGCGATCGACCAGCGCCTGCACCCTGGGTTCGCCGCCGATCCATTCGAAGGGGGTGTCGGCGGGGGGCTTTTCGTGAATCTGCATGGCGAGAGTATCCCTCCGCGCACTGCCTACGCCTGGACGAGGTTCGGAATCCCCACGTCGGGATGGGAAGGCCGTGGGGCGGGGCACAGGTTTTCGCGCCGCGAATTTACCCCAGCCGACCCTGAACCGGGTGCGGGCAAGGCCATATGCATATGTCGATCGAGGATTTAATGATCCGAGGTTTTATTGATATGGTTCGGCCCTCAATTTCCAGAACGGAGAGAGCCCCACCATGCGCCACACCCTGCTCACCGCGGCCCTCGCCGCATCTGCCCTGCTGACGGGCATCGCCGCCCATGCGGACCAGCTCGCCGACATCAAGAAAAAAGGCGAACTCGTGGTCGGTGTGCTCGGCACCGACGAGCCCGCGACCTTCATCGACCCGAAGACGCGCCAGATCGTCGGCTACGAAGTCGACCTGGTGAACGCCATTGCAAAGAAGATCGGCGTGAAGCCGGTGCTCAAGCAGATCGCCGTGGCCGCGCGCATTCCCGAACTGCAGCAGGGCCATGTGGACCTGGTGGCCGCCGGCCTCACGCACAACAAGGAGCGCGAGGCGCAGATCGACTTCTCGCTCACCACCTTCGTCACCGGCCAGAAAGCCATCGTGAAGAAGGACAGCGGCATCACCGACGTGCCGCAGCTCGCCGGCAAGAAGGTGCTGACCATCCGCGGCGGCACGCAGGAGCCCAACATCCGCAAGGCCGTGCCCACCGCCGAGGTCGTGACCTTCGACACCAGTCAGCAGGCCTTCCAGGCGCTGCAGCAGGGCAAGGGCGTGGGCTACGTGGACGACGAGGCCGCGCTGCTGCGCAGCTACGCCAAGCTCGGCCCGCAGAAGGCCCAGTACGTGGTGCTCAAGCAGAACCTGAGCACCGAGGCGCTGGCCATCGGCATCAAGAAGGGCGAGAGCGGCCTGAAGGCCGTGGTGGACGACACGCTGCGCGAGCTCGAGAAGTCGGGCGAGGCGCAGAAGATCTTCGTCAAGTGGTACGGGCCGAACACGGCTTCGGGCTTCCAGACGCGCGACTTCAAGCTCGACTCCGACAAGATCGACTGAGCCCGGTATTTCTCCTTCCCCTTCCGGGGGAAGGCCGGGATGGGGGCGAGGGCCTTTGTACAGGCCCGTGACGCATTGATCGCCGCCGTGCCCCCACCCCAACCCTCCCCCAGCGGGGGAGGGAGCAAATTCCCTTCGCGACGGTGATACTGTCGCCCCCCATGCCCCTGTTCGACTATTCCTTGCTGCTGACCGGCAAGTACCACGAGATGCTGGTCGCGGGCCTGCTGCTGTCGCTGCAGCTGCTGGTGGCCTCGCTCGTGCTGGCGCTGCCGATCGCGCTGGTGGTGGCGCTCTTGCGCCTTTCGCCGCTCGCGCCGCTGCGCTGGCTCGGCTTTGCGTATGTGGAGACCATCCGCAACATCCCGCTGCTCGCGCACATGCTGTTCTGGTATTTCGGCGCACCAGAGCTGCTGCCCGAAGGCATCAAGCAATGGCTCTATGCGGGCCATATCGAGGCCTACAGCGCCATCATCGCGCTTTCGCTCTACACGGCCGCCTTCATGGCGGAAGACATCCGCAGCGGCATCCGCGCGATCCCGACGGTGCAGTTCGAAGCCGGCCGCGCGCTGGGTTTCGGCTTTCTGGCCACCATGCGCCGCGTGGTGCTGCCGCAGGCGCTGCGCGTGACGGTCCCGCCGCTCATCTCGCAGACGCTGAGCCTCTGGAAGAACACCTCGATCGCCACCGTGATCGGCGTGGCCGAGCTGATGTACCAGGCCGGGCAGGTCGAGAGCGCGACCTTCCGCAGCTTCGAGTCGTTCGCGTTCGCGAGCGCGGCTTACCTGACGGTGTCGCTCGCGATCACGGGGCTGGCCACGTGGTACCACCACCGATTCCCGGTGAGAACCATCTAGGGATGTTGATGAAATGCTAGAGATCATCAACGACTACTGGGTCTACTTCCTCATCGGCCAGTATCCGAACGGCCCGCTCGGCGGGCTGGTGCTCACGCTGCTGCTCGCCTCCTGCGGGCTCGTGCTTGCGCTGCCGCTGGGCATCGTGCTCGGCCTGGCGCGCGTGAGCCCGTGGCGCTGGCTGCGCTGGCCGGTCACGGGCTTCGTCTTCGTGGTGCGCGGCCTCCCCTTGCTGATGGTGATCTTCTGGGCCTATTTCTTCCTCCCCAGCGTCACGGGCGTGAAGACCGACCAGTTCACCACCATGCTGATCGCGCTCGTGGTGTTCGATGCCGCCTACCTTGCCGAGATCGTGCGCGCCGGCATCCAGGGCCTGCCGCGCGGCCAGATGGAAACCGCCCGTGCGCTGGGCCTGGACTACGGCCGCGCGATGCGGCTCGTGGTGCTGCCGCAGGCGCTGCGCAGCATGCTGCCCTCGCTGGTGAACCAGTTCGTCTCGACCATCAAGGAAACCTCGCTGGGCTACATCATCGGGCTGGCCGAGGTGTCGTTCATCGCGACGCAGATCAACACGCAGGTGTTCACCAAGCCGGCGCAGATCTACCTGATCCTGGGCGGGACCTACTTCATCCTGTGCTTCGGCCTGTCGCGCTTCGCCTACTGGCTGGAGCGCCGGCTCGCGCGCCGCGGCATGTCCACCGTTGCACCCAAGGTGTCCGCATGATCGAACTCGAAAAAGTCAACAAGTGGTACGGCAGCTATCACGCCCTGGTCGACATCGACGAGACCATCCACAAGGGCGAAGTCGTCGTGGTATGCGGCCCTTCGGGCTCGGGCAAGTCGACACTGATCCGTACCTTGAACCGGCTGGAGCCGATCCAGTCGGGCCGCATCCTGTTCGAAGACAAGGACATCCATGCGCCGGGCACCGACGTGAATGCGTTCCGCTCGCGCATCGGCTTCGTGTTCCAGCAGTTCAACCTGTTTCCGCATCTCACGGTGCTGCAGAACTGCACGATGGCGCCGGTGCAGCTGCGCGGCCTTTCGCGCAAGGAGGCCGGCGAGCGCGCGATGGCTTTGCTGCAGCGCGTGGGCCTCGCTAACAAGGCCAATGCGTGGCCGAGCGAACTGTCGGGCGGCCAGCAGCAGCGCGTGGCGATTGCGCGCGCGCTCGCGATGCAGCCGCCGCTGATGCTGTTCGACGAGCCCACCAGCGCGCTCGACCCCGAGATGGTGGGCGAGGTGCTGCTCGTGATGCGCGACCTCACGCGCGACGGCATGACCATGGTCTGCGTGACCCACGAGATGGGCTTCGCGCGCGAGGTGGCCGACTGCGTGATCTTCATGGACGAGGGCAAGGTGCTCGAACGCGCCACGCCCGACGACTTCTTCAACCGGCCGCAGCACCCGCGCGCGCAGCAGTTTCTTTCGGACATCCGCTCGCCGTTCGCTCGCGATGCATGACTTGCTCTCCACGACCATGACCGACACACAGACGCTCCCCGTGATCGATGTCGCCCCGCTCGTGGCCGGCACCTCCCAGCGCGCCGGTGTGGCCGCGCAGATCGGCGCCGCCTGCCGCGCGCACGGCTTCTTCTACGTGACCGGCCACGGCGTCGACGCGGCGCTGGTGCAGCGGCTCGAAGACCTGAGCCGTCAATTCTTCGAACTGCCCACAGAGACAAAAATGCAATGGCGCATGGCCCTGGGCGGGCGCGCCTGGCGCGGCTTCTTCCCGCTCGGCGGCGAGCTGACGTCGGGCCGGCCCGACTGGAAGGAAGGCCTCTACCTCGGCACCGAGCTGCCCGCGTCGCATCCGCTGGTGCAGGCGAAGACGCCGGTGCACGGACCCAACCTGTTCCCCGACGTGCCGGGTTTCCGCGAAGCCATCCTCGGCTACATGGCGGCCGTCACGCAGCTGGGCCACCGGCTGATGGAAGGCATTGCGCTGAGCCTCGGCCTGCCGGCGGCGTACTTCGCCGAACGCTACACGGCCGATCCGCTGATCCTGTTCCGCCTCTTCAACTACCCCTCGCAGCCCGTGCCCGAAGGGCTGGACGTGCAATGGGGCGTGGGCGAGCACACCGACTACGGCCTGCTCACGATCCTGCACCAAGACGAGGTGGGCGGCCTCGCCGTGCACACGCCCGGCGGCTGGATCGATGCGCCGCCGATTCCGGGCTCCTTCGTCTGCAACATCGGCGACATGCTCGACCGCATGACCGGCGGGCTCTACAAGTCGACGCCGCACCGCGTGAAGCGCAACACCTCGGGCCGCGACCGGCTTTCGTTTCCGCTGTTCTTCGATCCGAACTTCGAGGCGCGCGTGCAGCGCATCGAAGGCCTGGCGGGCGCCGAGGCGCGCGACGACAGCGCCGGGCGCTGGGACCGCGCCAACGTGCACGCCTTCAACGGCCGCTACGGCGACTACCTGCTCGCCAAGGTGTCGAAGGTGTTTCCGCAGCTGCGCGACGAAGTGCTCTGAAGTGCTCTTGATCGGAGGCCGGCGGGAACGGCGATGAATTCGTCCTCCAGGTTGCCGACATCCGCGCCGGGGTCGGAGATGGGCACGAGCTTGTCGCTGCGGCAATAGAAGGTCCAGCCCTCGAACAGCACGTCGTAGTAGGTGCCGGGCAGGTAGCGCTCGCTGGGCGCCTCGTAGGGCGCCAAGACCACCTCCACGATGCGTCCGACGGCGCGCTCGGTCATCGGCGACGCGAGGCAGCTGTCGAGCACATGGCAGAGGGTCCCGATCTTGATCATGTGCGTATTGCCTGGCCGGGAAACCATCGCGGCACATGGGCCACGGCCTCGTGCAGGGAGTCGAGCACATGGAACGCCCGCTCGATGATCGAAGCGGGCGGGTGCTTGAGGTCCGGCACGACCACGACGCTGAGGCCCGCCGCCAGCGCGGCCTTGGCGCCGTTCTCGCTGTCCTCGAAGGCCACGCATTGCGCCGGGTCCACGCCCAGGCGCTCCGCCGCGAGCAGGTAGAGCGCCGGATCGGGCTTGGCGCGCGCCACTTCGTCGCCGCCCGCGAAAGCCTCGAAGTGATGCAGCACGTCGAGGCTGCCGAGGCAGGCCTGGATCTGGCCGCTGGTCGACGACGACGCCACGGCGCAGCGCGTTCCGCGCTGTCGCAGCGCGGCCAGGAACTCGGCCGCGCCGGGCTTGATGGGAAACAGCGGAAGGCCGTCCGCGCGCTGCAGCTTCAGCAGTTTGCGGACGTGGTCGATGGCATGCCGATAGGCCCCGGGCCCGCCGAGCAGCGTTCCGAGAATCAGCTCGGACTCTGCAGTGGCCAGGCCCACGACCTGCAGGTAGTGGCTCTGGGAAAGCTCGATGTCGAGCGTGCGGGCCGCTTCGATCCAGGCAGCCATGATGGGCCGCTCCGAATCGATGAGCAGCCCGTCCATGTCGAAGATGGCGGCGGCGAACATGGGGCGATCCTAAGCCTGCGCCGCCGGAAAGCAAAAAGGGACCGAACGGCCCCTTCTTTGAGGAAACGGTGCGATCCGCCGCTCAGTCGCGCACCAGCGCCCGGTTGAGCCCCAGCGCCGCCAGCGTGCCGACGGCACCGGACAGCAGATAGACGCTCACATACGCCAGCCCGAAGTTCGCCGACAGCCCCAGCGCCACCAGCGGTGCAAAGGCGGCACCGATGAGCCACGCCAGGTCGGCCGTCAGCGCGGCGCCGGTGTAGCGGTACTTGGGTTCGAAGTTCGACGTCACCGCGCCGGCGGCCTGGCCGTACGACAGGCCCAGCAGCACGAAGCCCAGCAGAATGAAGATGTCCTGCCCGATGCGGCCGCCGTCGAGCAGCGTGGGCGCAAAGCCGCTGAACACCGCGATCATCGCGGCCAGGCCGCCCAGCGTGAAACGGCGTCCCACGCGGTCGGCAATGAGGCCCGAGGCCACGATGCCGCCGGCGCAGAACACCGCGCCGATCATCTGCACCACCAGGAACTCGGTGATCGACTGGTCCGAATACAGCGTGATCCACGACAGCGGGAACACCGTGATCAGGTGGAACAGCGCATAGCTGGCCAGCGCCGCGAACGCGCCGATCAGCAGGTTGGCGCCCTGCGAGCGGGTCAGCTCGACCACGCTGGTGGGCTGCAGCTCGCGCTCTTCGAGCAGGCGGGAATACTCTTCGGTTGCCACCAGCCGCAGGCGGGCGAACAGCGCCACCACGTTGATCGCGAAGGCCACGTAGAAGGTGTAGCGCCAGCCCCAGTCGAGGAAGTCCTTGAGCGCCAGGTTGGCGTACAGGTAGGCAAACAGCGCGCTGGCCACGAAAAAGCCGAGCGGCGCGCCCAACTGGCCCAGCATGGCATACCAGCCGCGGCGGTTCGGCGGCGCATTCAGCGCCAGCAGCGACGGCAGGCCGTCCCACGAGCCGCCGAGCGCCAGGCCCTGGAGAAAGCGGAACACCGACAGCAGCACGATCGACGTGAACCCGATGCTCGCGTAGCCCGGCAAGAAGGCAATGCCCGCGGTAGAGGTTCCCAGCAGGAACAGCGCAATCGTGAGCTTGGCCTCTCGCCCGAACCGCTTCTGGATGACCATCGAAATGACGGTTCCGAACGGCCGTGCAATGAAGGCGAAGGAAAAGACCACGAAGGCGTAAAGGATTCCCTCGAGGCGCTCCTCGAACGGGAAGAACACGGATGGGAACACCAGCACCGAGGCGATGCCGTAGACGAAGAAGTCGAAATATTCAGACGCCCGGCCGATGATCACGCCCACGGCGATCTCGCCTGGGGCGATGTGTGAATGCTCGTCGCCCTGCCGGGCGTCGTCTCCGGACGTGTTCGGCACAGGCTGTGCGCCTTGCGGACTGATGCTGGACGTCGTCGTCATTGCGTTTTTTAATTCGGGTGTCACGGGCAGTGACAAAGGTAGACCATTGAACAGGGGTCCAAGCGTCTCACCGAACGGGGATTCCCGCCATAGGACAAAACGTCCAATAGGCGACGGAGGCCTTTGGTCGTAGATTGTGGAGTCTTTGCGCAGCCCACGCACTTCTTTCTTTCGGCATGCCCACCCTCAAATCCTTTCGCCGATGGCCCCTGTTGCTCCCGCTTGCCTTGCTGGCAGGCTGCAACACGGTGCTCATGAACCCTTCCGGCGACATCGCCAACCAGCAGGGACGGCTCATCGTCGTCTCCACCGTGCTGATGCTGATCATCATCATCCCGGTGATCGCGCTGACCATCTTCTTTGCCTGGCGCTATCGCCAGTCGAACAAGGAGGCCGACTACCGCCCTGACTGGGACCACTCCACCCAGCTCGAGCTCGCGATCTGGGCCGCGCCGCTCCTGATCATCATCGCGCTGGGCGCCATCACCTGGATCAGCACCCACACGCTGGACCCGTACCGCCCCCTGAGCCGGCTCGACGCCGAGCGCCCGGTTCCCGCCGAAACCAAGCCGCTGGTGGTCGAAGTGGTGGCGCTCGACTGGAAATGGCTCTTCATCTACCCCGAGCAGGGCTTTGCCACGGTGAACGAAATGGCCGCGCCGGTCGACCGGCCGATCACTTTCAAGATCACGGCCACCTCGGTGATGAACTCCTTCTTCATTCCCGCGCTGGCCGGCCAGATCTACGCCATGCCGGGCATGGAAACCAAGCTGCACGCGGTCATCAACAAGCCGGGCGAGTTCGAGGGCTTCTCGGCCAACTACAGCGGCGCGGGCTTCTCGGGCATGCACTTCAAGTTCCATGGCCTGAGCCATGAGGGCTTCGAAGAGTGGGTGAAGAAAGCCAAGGCCGGCCAGGACGGCGAGCTCACCCGCGAAACCTACCTGAAGCTCGAGGCGCCGAGCGAGCGCGATCCCGTACGCCACTACACCCGCGTGGCCCCCGACCTGTACGACGCCATCCTCAACCGCTGCGTCGACCGCAACAAGATGTGCATGAAGCAGATGATGGCCATCGACGCCGAGGGCGGCCTGGGCAAGCCCGGCGCCTTCAACGTCGCCACCAAGCCAGCCTGGCAGCCCGACAACATCAATTCGCCGACCCGCAAGTACGTCACGGCGATGTGCACCACCGAAGAATGACGATGTTCGAGAACCTTGACCTGACGAAGCTCGTCTTCGGCCGCCTCACCTGGGAGGCGATTCCCCTGCACGAGCCCATCCTGCTCGCGACCTTTGCGGCCGTGGTGCTGGGCGGCATCGGCCTTCTTGGCGCGCTGACCTACTTCAAGGTCTGGGGCACGCTGTGGCACGACTGGATCACCAGCATCGACCACAAGAAGATCGGCATCATGTACATCATCCTCGGGCTGGTGATGCTGCTGCGCGGCTTTGCCGACGCGATCATGATGCGCGCCCAGCAGGCCGTCGCCTTCGGCGACAACATGGGCTATCTGCCGCCGCACCACTACGACCAGATCTTCACCGCCCACGGCGTGATCATGATCTTCTTCGTGGCGATGCCGCTGGTCACAGGGCTGATGAACTTCGTGGTGCCGCTGCAGATCGGCGCGCGCGACGTGGCCTTTCCGTTCCTGAACAACTTCAGCTTCTGGATGACCACCTTCGGCGCCGGCCTGGTGATGGCGTCGCTATTCGTGGGGGAGTTCGCCAAGACCGGCTGGCTCGCCTATCCGCCGCTGTCGGGCATTCTCTTCAGCCCCGACGTGGGGGTCGACTACTACATCTGGTCACTGCAGATCGCGGGGGTCGGCACTTTGCTCTCGGGCGTCAACCTGCTGGCCACCATCGTGAAGATGCGCGCCCCCGGCATGACGATGATGAAGATGCCGGTGTTCACCTGGACGGCTCTCTGCACCAACGTGCTGATCGTGGCTGCCTTCCCGGTGCTGACCGCCGTGCTCGCGCTGCTGTCGCTCGACCGCTACGTCGGCACCAACTTCTTCACGAATGACCTCGGCGGCAACGCCATGATGTACGTGAACCTGATCTGGATCTGGGGCCACCCCGAGGTGTACATCCTGATCCTGCCGGCCTTCGGCATCTTCTCGGAAGTGGTTTCCACCTTCAGCGGCAAGCGCTTGTTCGGCTACGCCTCGATGGTCTACGCCACGGTGGTGATCACGATCCTGTCGTACCTGGTGTGGCTGCACCACTTCTTCACCATGGGCTCCGGCGCCAGCGTGAATTCGTTCTTCGGCATCACGACGATGATCATCTCGATCCCGACGGGCGCGAAGATCTTCAACTGGCTCTTCACCATGTACCGCGGCCGCATCCGCTTCGAGCTGCCCATGATGTGGACCATCGGCTTCATGATCACCTTCGTGATCGGCGGCATGACGGGCGTGCTGCTCGCGGTGCCGCCGGCCGACTTCGTGCTGCACAACAGTCTGTTCCTGATCGCCCACTTCCACAACGTGATCATCGGCGGCGTGCTGTTCGGCATGCTGGCGGGCATCACCTACTGGTTCCCGAAGGCCTTCGGCTACAAGCTCGATCCGTTCTGGGGCAAGTGCTCGTTCTGGTTCTGGATCGTGGGCTTCTGGTTCGCCTTCATGCCGCTGTACATCCTGGGCCTGATGGGCGTCACGCGCCGCATGAGCCACTTCCAGGACATGTCGCTGCAGATCTGGTTCCAGGTCGCTGCCTTCGGCGCCGTGCTGATTGCGCTGGGCATCGCCTCGTTCATCATCCAGCTGGTGGTGAGCTACGTCCGCCGCGAATCGCTGCGCGACACCACCGGCGATCCGTGGAACGGCCGTACGCTCGAATGGTCGACCTCGTCGCCGCCGCCGGCCTACAACTTCGCGTTCACGCCGCGCATCCATGACAACGACGCCTGGACCGACATGAAGAAGCGCGGCTACGAGCGCCCGCTCGACGGCTTCACGCCCATCCACATGCCCAAGAACACCGCCGCCGGCTTCATCATCGCGGCCCTGGCCGCGGTCTGCGGCTTCGCGCTGATCTGGCACATGTGGCTGTTGGCGGGCGTGGGCTTCTTTGCCATGCTGGCGGCCGTGATCGTCCATACCTTCAACTACAAGCGCGACTACCACATCCCCGCGGAAGAAGTCGTTCGCACCGAGGGCGAACGCACCCGCCTGCTGGGAGCCGCCCATGTCTGATACCACCGCTCTCCAAACCCCCGCGGGCGTGCACGCCCACAGCGACGTCACGGGCAAGCCGCCCGTGTTCGAGCTGTTCCACGTCGGCAACGACCACCACCCCGAAAACGGCACGCTGCTCGGCTTCTGGCTCTACCTGATGAGCGACTGCCTGGTCTTCGCCTGCCTGTTCGCGGTGTACGGCGTGCTGGGCCGCAGCTATGCGGCCGGCCCCTCGGGCGCCGACCTGTTCGACCTGCCGCTGGTGGCGGTCAACACCTCGCTGCTGCTGCTGTCGTCCATCACCTACGGCTTCGCGGTGCTCGAGATGCAACGCAGGCGCATGGGCGGCACGCTGGCCTGGCTGGTCATCACCGGCCTCTTGGGCGCGGGCTTCATCGGCCTCGAACTCTATGAGTTCGCGCACCTGATCCACGAAGGCGCAGGCCCGCAGCGCAGCGCGTTCCTGTCGTCGTTCTTCGCGCTGGTGGGCACCCACGGCCTGCACGTGACCTTCGGCATCGTGTGGCTCATCGTGCTGATGATCCAGCTTCCCAAGCATGGCTTCACCGCCGCGAACCGCCGCCGCCTGATGTGCCTGTCGATGTTCTGGCACTTCCTGGACGTGGTGTGGATCGGCGTCTTCACTTTCGTCTACCTCATGGGATCGATGGCATGAGCGCCCATACCGAAACCGCCGCGCACGGTCATGACGCGCACGACGACCATCACGACGATGGCCCCGTGAGCCACAGCACCTTCAAGGGCTACATGACCGGCTTCGTGCTGGCCGTGATCCTGACGGCGATTCCCTTCTGGCTCGTCATGGGCAACGTGCTCGGCAAGACAAGCACCACCTCGCTCGTCATCCTCGGCTTTGCCGCGGTGCAGATCGTGGTCCACATGATCTACTTCCTGCACATGGACGCCAAGTCCGAGAGCGGGTGGAACATGCTGGCGCTGATCTTCACGATCGTGCTCGTCGTCATCACGCTGGCCGGATCGCTCTGGGTCATGTATCACATGAACGCCAACATGATGCCGATGTCGGTGCACGACATGAAGACCATGCCTTGACACCCCCGCCGCCGGACCCCAGCGCCCACGACACACCGGACGGCCGCCCGCGCTCCGCGGCGGCCCGGGTGGCACTGGCGGTCTGCGCGGCACTCGCCTTTGCCGGCTTCTTCGCGCTCGGCACCTGGCAGGTCGAGCGAAGGGCCTGGAAGCTCGATCTCATTGCCCGCGTCGAACAGCGCGTGCATGCCCCCGCCGCCGAGCCCCCCGGGCGCGACCGCTGGCCGCAAGTGAACGCGGCGGCCGACGAATACCGGCACCTGCGGATCGCCGGCACCTTCCTCCATGACAAGGAAACCCTGGTGCAGGCCAGCACCCGGCTCGGCGCCGGCTTCTGGGTGCTGACGCCGCTGCAGGCCGCCGACGGCAGCGTCGTGCTGGTCAACCGGGGCTTCGTGCCGCCCGAAGCGCGCGACCGCGCGGCCCGCGCGGCCACCGAGCCCCAGGGCGAAACCACCGTGACCGGCCTCTTGCGCATCACCGAGCCCAAGGGCGGCTTCCTGCGCAGCAACGAGCCGGCCGGGGGGCGCTGGTTCTCGCGCGACGTGCAGGCCATTGCCGCGGCGCGCGGGCTGAACAACGTGGCGCCGTACTTCGTCGATGCCGAGGCCGTGCCCGCCCCGCCCGGCGCGGCCCCCGCGTGCCCCGCCGGCGGCCTGACCGTCATCGCCTTTCCCAACAGCCACCTGGTCTACGCGCTCACCTGGTACGGCCTCGCGCTGATGGTCCTGGGCGCGGCCTGGTACGCCTGGCGCGACGCAAGCCGGCGCGCCGGCAGCAAGGTCGATGGCGACAGCGGCGAAAATACCGCCCATGCCGACGCCAGCTCCCGTCCAGATGCCCGCCGCGACTGAGCCCCTCGCGGTCGCGGGCGAACTGCACGCACCGCACGCGGGCGTCGCGAGCCTGGACAACGCCACCGGCCACAAGAACATGCAGCAGCTGATCGAGCTGCGCTGGTTCGCGGTGGTCGGGCAGGTGGCCACCATCTTGGTGGTGCACTACGGCTTCGGCATCCGGCTGCCGCTCGACCACATGCTGCAGGTGCTGACCTGCCTGGCGCTCTTCAACGGCGTGAGCCTGCTGCGCTCGCGCAGCCTTCGCCGCGTGACCAATGGCGAACTCTTCCTCGCGCTGCTGGTCGACGTGGCCACGCTCACCGCCCAGCTCTACCTGAGCGGCGGCGCCACCAATCCGTTCGTCTTCCTGTACCTGCTGCAGGTCATCCTGGGCGCCGTGCTGCTCAAGGCCTGGTCGACATGGACCATCGTGGTCGTCACCAGCCTCTGCTTTGCAGGACTGGCGCTCTTTTCGCGTCCGCTCGCGCTGCCGCTCGACCACGATCGCGGGCTCTGGAGCCCCTATGTGCAGGGCATGCTGATCTGCTTTGCGCTCAATGCGGCGCTGCTGGTGGTGTTCATCACCCGCATCAGCCGCAACCTGCGCGCACGCGATGCGCGGCTGGCCGACCTGCGCCAGCGCGCGTCGGAAGAAGAGCACATCGTGCGCATGGGGCTCTTGGCCTCGGGCGCTGCGCACGAACTGGGCACGCCGCTTGCCACGCTGGCCGTGATTCTCGGCGACTGGCGCCGGCTGCCGCATTTCAGTTCCGACCCCGAGCTGCTGACCGAAGTGGCCGAGATGGAACTGCAGATCCAGCGCTGCAAGAGCATCGTGAGCGGCATACTGCTGTCGGCCGGCGAGGCGCGCGGCGAATCGTCCGAAGAAACCACCGTGCGCACCTTCCTCGACGAACTGGTCGAGGAATGGCGCACCACGCGTCCGGTCGAGGAGTTCGAGTACGAGAACCGCTTTGGCCAGGACCTGCCCATGGTCTCCGACTCGGCGCTGAAGCAGATGATCTGCAACGTGCTCGACAATGCCCTGGAAGCCTCGCCGCACTGGCTGCGCTTCGAGGTGGCGCACGACGCCGACGCGCTGACCCTCACGGTCACCGACGCCGGCCCCGGCTTCCTGCCGGCCATCCTGAAGGGGTTCGGCAAGCCCTACCAGTCGAGCAAGGGCCGGCCGGGCGGCGGGCTCGGGCTGTTCCTGGTGGTCAACGTGGCGCGCACCCTGGGCGGCCGCGTGGCGGTGCACAACCGGCCAGAAGGCGGCGCCATCGTGGCCATCACGCTGCCGCTCGCGGCCATCGTGCTGGAAGAAGAGGACGAAGAGACCGAAGCCACCGGCACCGCCGACATCATCGAAGCGAAAGCCCATGACGGAAACCGCCGAAGCTGAGCGCCAGTTGCTGATCGTCGAGGACGACGCGGCCTTCGCGCGCACGCTCGGCAAGTCGTTCGAGCGCCGCGGCTATGCGGTCACGCACGCGAGCAATGCCGGGGAGGTCGAGACGCTGCTGCAGACCCATTCGCCCGGCCACGGCTATGCGGTGGTCGACCTGAAGCTCAACGGCGAGGCCTCGGGACTGGCCTGCGTGCAGATGCTGCACCGGCACAACCCGAAGATGCTGATCGTGGTGCTGACCGGCTTTGCCAGCATTGCCACGGCCGTCGAGGCCATCAAGCTCGGCGCCTGCCACTACCTGGCCAAGCCCTCCAACACCGACGACATCGAAGCCGCCTTCGGCCGCGCCACCGGCACCACCGAGGTGGAGCTGACCAACCGCTCGACCTCGATCAAGACGCTCGAATGGGAGCGCATCCACGAGATGCTGGCCGAGACGGGCTTCAATATTTCGGAGACCGCGCGGCGGCTTGGCATGCACCGGCGCACACTGGCGCGCAAGCTCGGCAAGCAGCAGGTCAAATAGCAGGTGAACAAATAGCATGAACTCCGACAAGCCAGCGTCCGCGGTCCGCGACCAGACCACGATGGAAGAGATCTTGAATGCGCTGAGCCATGGCCTCGGCCTTTTGCTGGCCATTGTGTCGCTGCCGATCCTGGTCTACAGCGCCTCGCAGAGGGGCCAGGCCGCGAGCGTGGTCGGTGCGTCGCTCTTTGCCGGCACGGCCATCGTGCTGTATTTGATCTCCACGCTGTACCACGCGTTGCCGACGGGCCGGGCCAAGGCCTGGTTCAACCGGCTCGACCACGCGGCCATTTATCTCTTCATTGCGGGCAGCTACATGCCGTTTCTCTTCGGTGTGCTGCGCGGGCCCTGGGGCTGGACGCTGTTCGGCTGCATCTGCGCCGCGGCAGTGCTGGGCGTGGGCGCCAAGCTGTTCAACCGGCTGCGGCATCCGCTGTGGTCGACTGGGCTCTATGTGGCGATGGGATGGATGGCGCTGATGGCGGCGGTGCCGCTGTACGAGCGCATGTCGCCGGCGGGGCTGGGCTGGCTCGTGGCCGGCGGGCTGTTCTACACCGCGGGCGCGGTGGTCTTCCTGTTCGACAACAAGGTGCGCTTTGCCCATTCGGTATGGCACCTGTTCGTGCTGGCCGGCAGTACCTGCCACTTCTTTGCAGTGCTCTGGCATTCGCACGGCTGATACTGTGTGAAGGGCGCTCTCGTTCTGAGCGCACTTGTTCAGGGCGCGTGCACAGGCCACCGGGTACTCCCCTCCGCGAATGTCCCCCGCCTGCGGCTCCTCCTTGATTTCGCTGCGGGGAGCACCCGATGCCCTGTGCACGTGGGCACGATGCTCGTGCATCGCTGATCAACGACCGCTCTGTCCAACGATCACGTCGATGGGGTGCCTTGCGCAGCGAAATCAAGGAGGAGCCCGACGGGCGGGGGACATTCGCGGAGCAAGGTACCCCGTCGGCGTGATCGCACCCCGAACAACGAGCCTTCAGTAGTGCGGCGGTAGCTCGTCGCGCAAGTTGCGCGCCGCCCCGTCCTGCCCCGCGTTCTGGCTCTGCTGCTTGAGATGGGCGACCTGAAGGATCAGGCTGTCGATCTGCTGCTGTTGCCGGTAGATCGTCATGTTGAGCTGCTCCAGCAGGTCTTCGGCATAGCTCGACTTGATCTCGAGTTCGGTCAGGCGCTCTGCGAGCTCGTTCGGTGGATATTCCATGCCGGGGGTTCTCTTTGAATGAATGATTGATTGCAGGGCCGGGGAATGTATTGCATTCCCCGGCCCCCTTCGCCCTACCGGAAGAAAAATCTATTTATTCCGCCGCGCGCCGCAGCGTATCGACCACCGGCCTGCGCAGCACGTCGCGCAAGCCCCACCAGCCCGCCGCCAGCGCCAGCACCGCGCCCGCGAGCGCACCGGCGATCGGCACCAGGGGCGACGCCGTCCAGGTGAAATCGAACACGTAGCGCGCCAGTCCCCAGCCGATGGCCGATGCCACGATGCTCGCGAGGAAGCCCGCCAGCAGGCCCACACCGGCCAGCTCGGCGCGCTGCACCTGGCGCAGCAGGCTGGCCCGCGCGCCCACCGCGCGCATCACCGCGAACTCGCGCGCGCGCTCCTCGCGCGTGGCCGTGACGGCCGCGAACAGCACCACCAGCCCCGCCGCGAGCGTGAAGCCGAACAGGAACTCGACCGCACGGATCACCTGGTCGAGCACGCGCTGCACCTGGTTGATGGTGGCGCTCATGTCGACGTTGGTCACGTTGGGGTAGCTGCGCACCAGCGCGTTGTCGAAGCCCCGGGTTTCGGGCGCGCGGAAGGCGCCCATGTAGGTCACGGGCACGTCGGGCAATGCGGCCACCGTGTACATCACGAAGAAGTTCGCATGCATCGAACCCCAGTCGACCTTGCGCAGCGAGGTGACGCGCGCATCGTTCTGCATGCCGCCGATGTCGAAGCGCAGCCTGTCGCCGAGCTTGAGACCGAGCGTCTCGGCCAGGCCTTCTTCCACGCTCACTTCGCCCGGCGCATCGGGCTTCCACGCCCCCGCCACGATGCTGTTGTGCGCCGGCGCCTCCACGCTGTTGCTGAGGTTGAACTCGCGGTCCACCAGGCGCTTGGCACGGTCTTCCACGTAGTCGTCGGGCGACACCGGCTTGTCGTTGACGGCCACCAGGCGGCCGCGGATCATCGGATACCAGTCGAACTTGCGCACGCCGGCATCGCGCAGCGACTTCTGGAACGCCGTGCTCTGGTCGGGCATGACGTTGATCACGAAGCGGTTCGGCGCGTCGGGCGGCGTGGCCTTGCGCCAGCTCGCGACCAGGTCGGTGCGCAGCAGCACCAGCAGCACCAGCGCGAGCAGGCCCACGGCCAGCGCGCTGACCTGCACCACCGCGTAGGCCGGCCGCGCCGAGATCTGGCGCGTGGCCAGCACCAGCCAGCGCGGCGCGGTGGTTTCATTGACGCTGCGGCGCAGCACCTTCACCGCGAGCCAGCTCAGGAGCGCGAACACGGCCACCGCGCCGGCAAAGCCGCCCACGGCGATCAGGCCCAGCTTCAGGTCGCTGCTGGCCGCGATCAGCAGGGCTGCGAAGCCGGCCACGCCAATGCCCAGCACCGCGAGCGACGCGGGCTTGAGCCCGCCGACGTCGCGCCGGATCACGCGCAGCGGCGGCACCCTGGCCAGCTGCAGCACCGGCGGCAGGCCGAAGGCGAACAGCAGCGTGAGCCCCATGCCCAGGCCGAACGCCACGGGCCACAGGGTGGCCGCGGGCAGCGCCGCTTCCACCAGCCCCGCAAGCAGCACCACGAAGACGTAGTGCACACCGAAGCCGATCGCCACGCCGAGGCTGCTGGCCACGATGCCGACGACGGCAAACTCGAACGAGTAGGCCAGCGCGATGGTGCGCTGGCTCTGGCCAAGCACGCGCAGCATGGCGCAATCGTCGAGATGGCTGGCCGCGAAACCGCGCGCGGCCAGTGCCACCGCCACGGCCGACAGCAGCGCCGCGAGCAGCGCGACCAGGCTCAGGAATTTCTCGGCGCGGTCCAGCGTCTGGCGCATCTCGGGACGCCCGCCTTCGAAGGAGTCGAGCCGCACGCCGCGCAGCTCGCCATTCTTGATCGTGGCCTCGGCCCAGTCGGAAAAGCGCTTGACGGCCGCATCGTCGCCCGCCACCGCATAGCGGTAGCCGACACGGCTCGCGGGCTGCACGAGGCCGGTGCGCGGCACGTCCGCCTGGTTGAGCATCACGCGCGGAGAAAAACTCATGAAGCCCGCCCCACGGTCGGGCTCGAGCGTGATCACGCGGCCGATGCGTAAACCACTGTCGCCCAGAAGAAGCACGTCCCCCACTTTCAGCGCGAGCGAGTCGAGCAGCGAGGCATCGACCCAGACCTCGCCCGCCGGCGGGATGTCGCGCGTGATGGTGCCGGGCGCCTCGGCCGTGCCGGCGGTTTGCAGGCTGCCGCGCAATGGGTACCCCGCGGTCACGGCCTTCAGCGCCACCAGCTTGCTGGCGCCGCCCTTGGCGTCGTCGGCCCGCGCCATGGTCGGGAAGCCGTAGGTGCCGGTGCCCTGGAGCCCGAACGCGCGGGCCTGCGCGATGAAGGTCGGGGGCGTGGGGTTGTCGCTTACGACCACGGCGTCGCCACCGAGCAGTTGCCGCGCATCGCGCTGCAAGCCCCCCTGCAGCCGGTCGGCAAAGAAGCCGACCGCCGTGAGCGCGGCCACGGCCAGCACGACGGCAACGATCAAGAGGCGCAGTTCGCCGGCGCGCAGATCGCGCCAGAGGGTGCGCCAGCCAAGGCGAAGGGAGGCATTCATGGGCGAGACGATAGCCGACCCGCGCGCGCCGGCGCCTTTCAGGGGCTTAGCGCCAGCAGGGTGAATCTATGCCGGACTGCGGCGCGCGAGTTCCGGCTGCAGCACCAGCCGTTCCACGCCCGCGTAGCAGACGAAGTGCCGATTGGTCGCGCGGCCGATGGCGCAGAGGCCGACGCGCGTTGCCACCTCATGGCCCATCTGCGTGATGCCGCTGCGCGAGACCACGATGGGCACGCCCATCTGCGCCGACTTGATCACCATTTCGCTCGTGAGCCGGCCGGTGGTGTAGAACACGCGGTCGCCCGCCAGCGCATCCGGCGGCTGCATGGCGCACCAGCCCGCGATGGTGTCGATGGCGTTGTGGCGGCCCACGTCTTCGACGAAGCAGTGCATCGTGACGTCGGTGCCGCCGGGCTCCAGCGTGAACAGCGCGCAGCCGTGCACCGAACCGGCCGACTTGTAGGTGCTCTCCTGGAGCCGGATCGCGTTGACGAGCGCATAGAGCTGCGCCTGCGTCATGCGCGTGGGCGGCAACTCGAGGCTGTCGATGTCGGCCATCAGGTCGCCGAACACGCTGCCCTGGCCGCAGCCGGTGGTCACCACTTTTTTGGCGGTGCGCTCTTCGATGCGGTCGATGCCGGCATGCGTCTTGACCGCGGCGGCGCCCACCTCCCAGTCGACCGTGACCGATTCGACGTCGCTGGCCGATTCGATGAGGCGCTGGTTCAGCAGATAGCCCAGCACCAGCAATTCGGGCTGGGCGCCGAGCGTCATCAGGGTGACGAGCTCGCGCCGGTCCACATACACCGTGAGATCGCGCTCGGCGGGAATGGAAACGGTGCCGCGCGCGCCATGCTCATCGACGACCTCGACCTCGCGCGTCAGTGCGGCGCGGGCCTGGGTGAGACGCGGCAGCGGCAACGACAACGGCGTCGTCACTGCGCCTTCGGCGTGGGATTGGTGGTGGCGGCGGGCTGCGTGGTGCTGGGCGGCGATGCGGCCGTGGTGGCCGGCGAATGCGCGCCCGAAGCCTCGAGGGGCTTGGCCTCCGCCGGCGGTGTGAAGACGAAGGGGCCGGGGTCGGCGCAGGGCGGCGTCGCAGGCGCCGCTGCTACCGGCTTGCCGGCGGCGCTGGCACTTGCACGGTACTTGGCCGCGACGCGGTCCTGGGCCTGGCAAAGCTTGTAGGCATCGACCTTGCCGCTCCAGGCCGTCTTGGCGGCGGCTTCTGCGGCCTTGGCCTTGGCCTCGGGCGTGGCGGGCGGCGGCAGCTTGGCCCATGCCGCGGGCGCGGCCAGCGCGAGCACCAGCGCGCAGAGATTCAAGGGCAACGTGAGCTTCTTCATGAGGGCGTTCCTTCGGCAGGTCTCGCGGGCCGCGCGGCCGGTGGCACCGTCGAGCCGGCCGGCACCGTGCGCTGTGCGGGGATCTTGCCCGCGGCAATGTCGTCGTACCAGAGCTCGTGGTGCTCCCTGGCCCAGGTCTCGTCGACGTAGCCGGTGCGCATGGCCTTGAACGCGCCCGTCATGCCCAGCGTGCCGATGTAGATGTGGCCCATGATCATCGCCATCATCAGCAGGGTTGCAACGCCGTGCACCATGTGCGCCACCTGCATCTCGCCGCGCGTATAGACGAAGCCCGGCAGCAGCTTGTCGAGGAAGAGCCCGGAGCCGATGACGAAGAGGCCGAGGAACAGCACGCCGCCCCAGAACACCACTTTCTCGCCCGCATTGAAGCGGTGCGACGGCACTTCCCTGCCGCCGAAGAGGCCGCCGAAACGCGCGAGCCATTTCAGGTCGCCGGCGCGCGGCAGGTTGTCGCGAATGAAGGTGAAGACCATGAACACCGTCGTCACCACGAACAGCGGACCGACAAAGTTGTGGACGTTCTTGAGCGCGTAGGCAATCCAGCCGAAGAGCGTGGCGCCCATCCACGGCATCAGGAAGAACTTGCCGAAGGCCATCACGATGCCGGAGAGCGCCAGCGTGACGAATGCGGTGGCGTTCGACCAGTGCGTGGCCCGCTCGAAAGGCGTGAAGCGTTCGATCTTGCGGCCGGTTTCGTGGCCGTGCAGGCGAATGGGGCCGCGCGTGAAATAGAAGATGGCCAGTGCCAGCAGCACGACGAACAGCAGCGCGGCGCCGTAGGGAATGATCCAGTCGTTGCGCACCTGGCGCCAGGCTTCGCCGGCATTGGTGAAGCGCGAACCCGGGTACTGCACAAAAGGCTGAATCAGGTTGCCAGCCTCGGGCGCCTGGCTCTTGGGCAGGCTGCTGTAGCCGGTCACGCCTTGCCCCACCTGGCGCCACATCGGCGCGTTGTTGCCGGGCTGCACCTTCATGCGCTCGCCATTGCTCTGGTTCGCGTAGTTGGGGTCGGCGCTGGCTTCGGGCTTGACCTCGAAGATGTTCTGGCTGCGGATGCCGCCCGCGGCCGGCTCCGGCGCGGCGGTAGCGGCAGGTGCCGCGGGTGCGGACGTCGTTCCAGGGGCGGCCGGCGGCTGCGCCTGCGCGAAGGCCGAACCCAGCGCGGCAAGAAGAACGAGAGCGGTCAGCGCTTGCTTCATGGGCCCTCCGTTCAGTTCTCTTTGTTGTATTCGTTCTGCCCGTTCTGCGCGCGGGTCTTGAGCTGCTGCTCCCAGGCGGTCTTGTCGCCGACCTTCCAGCCGGGCGCGGTGAACACCGTGCCGGCGTTTTCCTTCGTGCCGGTGCCGCTCCAGGGCACGGCGTCGTGCTTGACGCCCTGCACGTTGGTCTGCGGCTTCTCGCCGCAGGCCACCAGGGACGTTGCAACCAGCGCAATGCCGATCGTGGCGAGGCCCGGCCGCTTCACTTGCGCACTCCACCGGCGGGCGGCGTGCCAGCCTGCTGCGAGCCGTAGGCGGTGCCCCAGCCCCAGACTTCGGCGCCCTTGCCGCGCTGGACCACGCGGGTGCGGAAGATGTCGGCCACCACGTCGCCGTCGCCGGCCAGAAGCGCCTTTGTCGAGCACATCTCGGCGCAGGCCGGGAGCTTGCCTTCGGCCAGCCGGTTGCGGCCGTACTTCTCGAACTCGGCTTCGGAGCCGTTGGCCTCGGGACCGCCGGCGCAGAAGGTGCACTTGTCCATCTTGCCGCGCGCGCCGAAGGTGCCTTGCGACGGGAACTGCGGTGCGCCGAACGGGCAGGCGTACGAGCAGTAGCCGCAGCCGATGCAGACGTCCTTGTCGTGCAGCACCACGCCCTCTTCGGTACGGTAGAAGCACTGCACCGGGCACACGGCCATGCAGGGCGCGTCGGAGCAATGCATGCAGGCGACAGAGATCGATTTCTCGCCCGGTACCCCGTCGTTCAGCGTGACCACGCGGCGGCGGTTCACGCCCCAGGGCACCTCGTTCTCGTTCTTGCAGGCGGTGACGCAGCCGTTGCATTCGATGCAGCGTTCCGCGTCGCAGACAAATTTCATTCGTGCCATGGTGCCTCCTTATGCCTTTTCTACATTGCAGACCGTGGTCTTGGTCTCTTGCATCATGGTCACGCTGTCGTATCCGTAGGTCGTGCCGGTATTGATGGCCTCGCCGCGCACCACCGGGGCTGCGCCCGCGGGGTAGTAGCCGAGCATGTCGACGCCCTGCCAATGGCCCGAGAAGTGGAACGGCATGAAGACCGTGTCGGGCCCCACGCGTTCGGTCACCAGGGCCTGCACGTTGAGCTTGGCGCCGGTGGGCGTGTGCACCCAGGCACGCTCGCCGTTGCGGATGCCCTTCTCGGCCGCGACCTTGGGATTGATCTCGATGAACATCTCCTGCTGCAGCTCGGCGAGCCAGGGGTTCGAGCGGGTTTCCTCGCCGCCGCCTTCGTATTCGACGAGGCGGCCCGAGGTCATCACGTACGGGAATTTCTCGGCCACCTTGTCGGCGATGTTCTTCTGCTGCACGCTCTTGTAGAGCGTGGGCAGGCGCCAGAACGCCATCTTGTCGTCGTGCGTCGGGTACTTGGCCATCAGGTCGGGCCGGTTGCCGTAGAGCGGTTCGCGGTGCTGCGGAATCGCGTCGGGGAAGTTCCAGACCAGCGCGCGCGCCTTGGCGTTGCCGAACGGATGGCAGCCGTGATTCTTCATGAACACGCGGATCATGCCGCCCGAGCTGTCGGTCTTCCAGTTCTTGCCCTCGGCCTTCGGCTTTTCGGCCTCGGTGAGCTCGTCCCACCAGCCCAGCTTCTTGAGCAGCACATGGTCGAGTTCAGGATAGCCGGTGGTGATGTCGGCGCCCAGCGAATGCGAGCCGTCCTCGGCCAGCAGGTTCTTGCCGTCGCGTTCCACGCCGAAGTTCGCGCGGAAATTGCCACCGCCCTCCATCACGTGCTTGGACGTGTCGTAGAGATTGGGCGAGCCCGGGTGCTTGAGTTCGGGCGTGCCGTAGCAGGGCCACGGCAGGCCGAAGTAGTCGCCCGTGATGTCGTAGCCGTTGACCTTGTCCTTCACGCCGGTCTTCGCCTTGAGCGTGCGCACGTCGAAGGCGCCCATGTTGCGCATGTGCGCCTGCAGCCGCTCGGGGCTCTGGCCGGTGTAGCCCACGGCCCAGCAGGTCTTGTTGATCTCGCGCAGGATGTCGTCGGGCAGGGGCTCGTCCATGCCCTTGACCTTCTGCATCTTGAAGTTCTTGCTGAGCTCCTTGCCGAAGCCCAGGCGGTCGGCGAACTGCTGCATGATCATGTGGTCGCTGCGGCTTTCCCACAGCGGATCGATCACCTTCTCGCGCCATTGAAGCGAGCGGTTCGACGCCGTGACGGAGCCGCTGGTCTCGAACTGCGTGCACGCGGGCAGCAGGTAGACGGCGCGGTTCTTGTTGAGGTCGTCGGGGTTGCCGGGCATGGCCGCCATGGCGGCGGTGGCCGAAGGATAGGGGTCGACCACCACCAGCAGGTCGAGCTTGTCCATGGCGCGCTTCATCTCGAGGCCGCGCGTCTGCGAGTTGGGCGCATGGCCCCAATAGAACACGCCGCGCAGGTTCGAGTCCTGGTCGATCAGCTCGTTCTTCTCGAGCACGCCGTCGATCCAGCGCGACACGGTGATGCCGGGCTTGCTCATCATCGCGGGCGACGCGAAGCGGCCCTTGATCCATTCGTAGTCGACGCCCCAGGTGGCGGCAAAGTGCTTCCACGAGCCTTCGACCAGGCCGTAGTAGCCGGGCAGCGAATCGGGGTTCGGGCCCACGTCGGTGGCGCCCTGCACGTTGTCGTGGCCGCGGAAGATGTTGGTGCCGCCGCCCGACTTGCCCACGTTGCCGAGCGCGAGCTGCAGGATGCACGAGGCCCGCACGATCGCGTTGCCGATGGTGTGCTGCGTCTGGCCCATGCACCACACCACCGTGCCGGGGCGGTTCTCGTTGAGCCAGGTGGCCACCTTGAGCACCTGCGCCTCTTTTACGCCACAGGCCTCCTCGACCTTGTCGGGCGTCCACTTGGCCAGCACTTCCTCGCGCACCTTGTCCATGCCGAAGACGCGGTCGTTGATGTACTGCTTGTCTTCCCAGCCGTTCTTGAAGATGTGGTGCAGGATGCCGAACAGGAAGGCGATGTCCGAGCCCGAGCGGATGCGCACGTACTCGTCGGCCTTGGCCGCCGTGCGCGTGAAGCGCGGGTCGACCACGATCATCTTGCAGCCGGTTTCCTTGGCATGGAGCATGTGCAGCATGCTGACCGGATGCGCCTCGGCGGCGTTGGAGCCGATGTACATTGCGACCTTGGAGCCGCGCATGTCGTTGTACGAATTGGTCATGGCGCCGTAGCCCCATGTGTTGGCCACGCCGGCAACCGTGGTCGAGTGGCAGATGCGCGCCTGGTGGTCGCAGTTGTTGCTGCCCCAGAAGCTCACGAACTTGCGCATCAGGTACGACTGCTCGTTGCTGTGCTTGGACGAGCCGATCCAGTAGACCGAATCGGGCCCGCTGGCCTGGCGCAGTTCCTTCAGCTTGGCGGTGATCTCGTCGAGCGCCGTGTCCCAGCTGATGCGCTCGTACTTGCCGTTGACCAGCTTCATCGGATAGCGCAGCCGATATTCGCCATGCCCGTGCTCGCGCAGCGCGGCGCCCTTGGCGCAATGCGCGCCCAGGTTGATCGGCGAATCGAACACCGGCTCCTGGCGCACCCACACGCCGTTCTCGACCACGGCGTCGGAGGCGCAGCCGACCGAGCAGTGGGAGCACACGGTGCGCTTGATCTCGACCTTGCCGGCGCCCACCGCGGTGGGCCGGGCATCGCCGGCCGCCTCGGCCTTGCGCATCAGCGTGAGCTGGCCCGCGGCCAAGCCCACGCCCACGCCGAGGCCGGAGCGCCGCAGAAAGGCGCGCCGGTCCATGGTGGGCAGCGCGCCGGACAGGCCGCGCCGCAGGCTGTGAATGAACGGGGAGGAAGACTCGCGCTCCCCTTGCCGCGAAACACTGTTCGCGGCGGCTGTTTTCTTGGTCAGCAACATCTTGGACCTTCCGCTTCAGGCCGAAGCGGTCTTGTAATAGCGCTTGACGTGTTCGCTCAGCGAATAGCCGCCGCCTTTTTCAGGCGCGGGCTTGATTGCGGGCGCGGCGGCCTCGACCGCTGCGGTGGTCGGCGTGACTTTGGGAAGCACCGAAACCGCGGCAACCGCGGCGCCGGCGCTGGCGGCACCGATAAAGAAACCTCGACGCGAGGCCGGCTTGGTGCCGGTCGCTTGGCTGTCCTGCATATGAACTCCAGGAGTGGCTGGGGGGCAAACCAGATATGAACTGATTTGCATACATCTGGATACTAGTCGAGACCCTTATTCCCGACAATCAAGGTCTTCCTTTGAACCGATCAACCGAGCATGTCGAAGCCTTGGACTTCGACCTCCGCGAAGGCGCGGGTGAAGCCGGCCAGCGACGCATAGAAATGCGCCTTTGGATGTTGGGCCACCGCGTCGCAGAGCGCCGGCAGCCATGATTGCAGATGGGTGGCGAAAAAAGCCTGCTGCTGCGCGAGGTTGGCCACCGCCGCGTCGTCACCGGCAATAAGGTAGCGCATTACCTCGAACAGGCAGGCAACATGGTCTTCGCTCTCGGACACGGCCTCGCCGCGCGCGAGCCCCAGCCGTGCCAGGTCGGTGCGCAACTGCGCCAGCGGCTTGTCGTTGAGAAAGCCGCTCAGGTAGTGCGAGCCGAACAGATAGATCTCGGGCTTGCCCATGCCGCCGAACAGCGCGTCGTACTCGGCATGCACGGCGGCGGCATCGGTGCCGCGCGCCAAGCCGACCAGCTGCCGCCAGGGCTCCTCGAGAAAGGCACCCGCCGCGGGCGCCTCGGTCGGCGCCACGTTGAAGGCGTCGAGCAGGTCGCCGTCGGGCGCCGCATACCAGAGGCGCGCGAGCAGGCCGTAGACCTCGGCGCGTGCAATTTCCTCGTCGAGTGCCGAGGTCATGACAGGAAACTCGCTCATAGCTGCGTGATCTTCATTTCGTTCTGCGCGCTGTACAGGTCGATCACCCGGCAGTCGCTGCACATCTTGAGCCGCTCCAGCGCCTCGCCCTGGAACATGGCGTGGCCCGCGAGCTTGCCGAGCATCGCCTCGATGGCTTTCTGCGTTCCGAACGGCTTGCTGCAGCGGATGCAGGCCCAGGGTTTGGCCTCGTTGAGCACCACGGGCTGCTTGCGCTCGGGCGCGGCCAGGAGCCGCGGCACGAGCGCAATCGCGTTCTCGGGGCAAGTGGTTTCGCACAGCCCGCACTGCACGCAGTTCTTCTCGATGAAGCGCAGCTGCGGCGCGTTCTGGTTGTCTTGCAGCGCGCTGGCTGGGCAGGCGCTCACGCAGGCCAGGCACAGCGTGCAGGTGTCCTTGTTCACCGTGACCGCGCCGAAGGGCGAACCGGCGGGCAGCGCAATTTCAAGGGGTGGGGCGGCATCGTTCGAGGCCGCCGAAAGCACGGGCGACTGCGCCATCAGGTGGTCGAGCGTCATCTCGAGCGTGCCGCGCTTCTCGGCGCCCACGGCAAAGCGCGCCGCGGTGGCGGGCACGCGCTGGCGCGTCGCGCGCAGGCCGGCCAGGGCCGCATCGAGCGCGGCCGGCGAGCCGGCCTCGATCAGGTGGAAATGCGTGCCGGTGTAGCCCAGGCCCGTCAGCAGCGCCTGCGCGATGGCCATCTGCTTCTTCAGCGCATCGAGGTACTGCGGCGCTTCCTCGCCGGTGGACAGCACCGCCACCTGCGAGGCGCCGAAGGCAATGGCGCTGAGCCAGAGATCGATACCGGTGCTGGCGACATGCATCAGCGCCACCGGCAGCACATGCGCGGGTACGCCGCCGAGGCCGTCGCGCTTGCCGCGCTCCAGCTGGGCCGCGCGGCCGAGCTGTTCGACCAGCGCCTGTCCGCCCTCTTCGTTGTGCAGCAGCACCGTCGCGTCGCGCCCGCCGGCGCCGAGATAAGTGGCAAGCAGCGTGCGCAGCTTGCGGCCCTGATCGGGCGTGCGCGGATAGGTGTAGCCCAGCGCGCCCGTCGGGCACACGGTGGTGCAGGCGCCGCAGCCCACGCAGAGCTGCGGATTGACGACGATGCGCTGGCGCTCCTTGTCGCTCGAGATGGCGTGCGCCGAACAGACCTCGATGCAGGCATTGCAGCCCACCACTTCGTTGCGGCTGTGGGCGCAGAGCTTCTGCTTGTAGTCGAAGAACTTGGGCTTCTCGAACTCGCCCACCAGCTCGCGCAGGCGCAGCAGCGTCGACAGCCCTTCGGCTTGCGCGAGCCCGCCCGCCAGGTGGAAATAACCTTGCGGCGGCGCATGCCAGTCGATCAGCGCGTTCGCACCCAGGTCGAGCACCAGGTCGAACCCGGCATCGAGCGCCTCGGGCGCCCGGCTGAAGTTGATGGCGCCGGCCACGCTGCAGGCTTTTTCGCAGTCGCGGTGCGAAGTGCACTTGGCCAGGTC
The DNA here is from genome assembly GCF_018614875.1 of Variovorax paradoxus. Lineage (GTDB taxonomy): Bacteria > Pseudomonadota > Gammaproteobacteria > Burkholderiales > Burkholderiaceae_C > Variovorax > Variovorax paradoxus_I. Next base: position 238,078 of record NZ_JAGGNW010000012.1, read on the forward strand.
GATCTGGTAGTCGAGCCCGATCGCCTGCTCGGGGCAGGCGCCGATGCAGGCATTGCAGCGCGTGCACAGGTCGAGGTCGATGGGGTTGTCCCGCATCCACCGCAGCGTGAAGGCACCGAGCCAGCCTTCGAGCGATGCGATGCGTCCCGCCATCACGGGCCAGCGGCGTTCCTGGGCGCCGCCGGCAGCGCCGGGGCCGGTGGAAAAGATCGAGACCTGCAGCGAATCGGCCACCAGCGCGGCGGCCTTCTCGGCCTGGTCGAGAGGGCCGACGATCAGGAGCCGGCCCTGGCTCGCATAGCTCACCGTCGAGACCGGATCGGGCTCGGGCAGATGGGCCACCGCCAGCAAGGCCGCAATCTTGGGGCTGGCATTCTTGGCGTCGCGGCTCCAGCCGCCGGTTTCGCGGATGTTCACGAAGCGGATCGGCGAGGTCGCGCCTTCGGTCTGTTCGGCCAGCTCGGTGAACAGCCGGCGCTCCTGCGTGCAGGCCACCACCACGTCGTCGCCCGAGCGGATGGCGCGCTGGAATGCCGGCGCCTCGCGGCGGCACAGGGTGGAATGAAGGGGCAGCGACTCAGTCAGCGCCGCGCCGAGCGTCTTCGGCTCGAGCGGCATCGTCTGGTTGCAGTCGCAGATCAGCGTGGTGGTCATCGGTCTTCTGGCTTGCGGGTTGCGCATTTTTTGCAACCTGCTGGCTGGGGAGGTATTCCTCCGGAGGCTTGGACTGTGCCACGTCCGGTGGCAGAGCGCCGTGCGGGGTTTCCGCGGGTTCTTCGGAGGGTTGTTGCGCTTGCTTTTCTGCTTGTTCCTCTTCCTCGTGCTCGAACAGCTTGAGGAACTTGGCGCTGGCCATCTGGCGCAGCACGCTGTCGGGGATGGGGGTCGATTGGGAATAGTCGTCGACGTAGGTGTCCAGGCCGTCCATCACATTGAACTGCGGGTCGGCAAAGAGCTTTCTGAAAGCAGTGTTTTTCACCTCGGGCGCGACGTTGCTGGCCATGAAGGGCCGGAAGTCGGACTCCGGCGTGAGCGCTTCTGCTTCGGCGAGCGTGGGTGGGGGTATTTCCCCTTGCCCTTCGGCGGGAAGGCCAGCCGTGGGGATCAGGGCCGCACTGCCGGGCTCTTCCGCCTCTTCCATGGCGGGAGGAGGCGGCACCTCATCGCGCGCTTCCTTCTTGCGCCGCGACCAGCGGTCGAAGAAATTCTCAGACATCGCCCGCTCCGCGTCCGCGCTTCTTCTCGGTCGACACGCTGGCCGCGTTGCCGAAGCGGTCGACCAGCGGACGGAAACTCTCGGGCCGCTTGCGGCGCTTGGGCTCGATCACGTAGTGCGCCTGCACGAAGTCGCGCATCCATTCGATCACCTCTTCGGGCGCGGGCACCTGTTCCACCGTTTCCTGCGCGTCGAGCCAGCGGCCGGCTTCGTTGTAGCTGAGGCTCACCACCACCGGCCGCGCGATCGGCTCGTCGGCAATGGTGGGTTCTTCCTCCATGCGCCACAGCACGAACCAGCAGGGCGCGGGCGTGGTGGCGTTCAGGTGGTAGCCCTCCACGTCGTCGCGGAACAGCTCGGTCTTGAAGCCCGGATGCAGCCAGCGCTGCGCGCCCTCGTTCGCCTCGAGCAGGCGCGGCTCGGTGCCGAAACCGGGCTGGTCGGGGCCGACGCTTTCGAGAATCCAGCGCCAGGACTGCCAACGGCTGTCGACGCGCTCGCGGCGCATCACGACGGCAACATCGATGGAAGGATTCATCAGCTGATCGTAGCGCCGCCGCATGCCGCTTTCGCGCCGAGGGTCATCCTGCATCCTGCATCAGCAGGCCGCGCAGCTTGCGGTGCAGCGGCGTGGCCTCGGCGGCCGGCACACCGCCCGCCTCGCGCAGCGCGAAATCGCGGCTCTGCGCGTTGTGCAGGTCGATCTCGCGCACCACCTGGCCGTGGTTGTAGACGAAAGCCACGTCGGCCAGCGCCAGCACGTCCTCGATGTCGTGCGTGATCATCAGTACCGGAATGCCCCATTGGCGGCGGACCTGTGCGAGTTCGTGGCGCAATTCGCTGCGCAGCATGGGGTTGAGCGCGGCAAAGGGTTCGTCGAGCAGCAGCACCTGCGGCTGGCAGGCCAGCGCGCGGGCGAGCGCCACGCGCTGCTGCTGGCCGCCCGAGAGCTTCTGCGGCCGGCTGTCGGCCAGCGCCGCCAGGCCGAAGCCTTCGAGCAGCGACTGCACCATCCCGGCCTCGCGCGGCGGCAGCTTGCGCCGGTGCCATGCGGTCAGGCCGAAAGCCACGTTCTCGCGCACCGACAGGTGCGGAAACAGCGCGTAGTTCTGGAACAGGTAGCCGATGCGCCGCGCCGGCGCGGGCACGTCGATGCCGGGTGCCGAGTCGTAGAGCGTGCGGCCGTCGAGCCGCACATGGCCCGCGGAAGGATGCAGCAGCCCCGCGATGGCCTGCAGCGTGAGCGTCTTGCCCGCGCCCGAGGGGCCGTACAACGCCGCAAAGGGCACGTCGGTCGCGAAGCGCGCCGCCAGGTCGAAGCGGCGGGTGCCGTCGGTGACCGTGAGCTTCAGGTCGACGTCGATCATGGCTTGCCGAAGCCGTAGCGCACCAGCACCTCGCGCGCGGCATCGCTGGAAAGAAAGGCCACGAAATCCCCGGCCAGCGTTTTCTGCCGGCTTTCGGCAACCACCGCGACCGGGTAGGTCACCGGCGAGGCGCCCGTGGGCGCGAAGGCGACCCGGACCTTCTCGCTCATCACGGCCGCGTCGGTGCGGTAGACGAAACCGGCCTCGACCTCGCCGCGGGCCACGTAGTCGAGCACCTGGCGCACGCTGTCGGCCTGCACGAACTTCGGTTCGAGCACGCTCCAGAGTCCCGCCCCTTCCAGAACCTGCCGCGTGTAGCGGCCGACCGGCACGGTGGCGGTCTTGCCGACCGCGATCTTCCTGACGCCCGCGCCGGCAAGGTCCTGCAGCGATTTCACGCCGACGGCATCCTTCAGCGGCTCGATCAGCACCAGACCGTTGCTCGCAAAGTTCCGGCGCGTGCCCGTGTCGATGAGCTTCTGCTCGGCGGCGCGGCCCATCGTCTCCTGGTCGGCGCTCGCGAACACGTCGACCGGCGCGCCCTGCCCGATCTGCTGCAGCAGCACGCCCGAGGCCGCGAAATTGAAGCGCACCGTGGCGCCCGGCTTCGTGGCCTCGAATTTCGGCCCGAGCTCCTTGAACGCATCCGTCAGGCTGGCGGCCGCGGACACGGTGATCTGCTGGGCCGCCGCGGCCAGCGGCAGCGCCATGGCCAGTACTAAAAGAGACAGGAGGCGAAGCGCGCGCATGTCGGTTTTCAGGTTGGGAACGAGCCGGTCAGCGCAGCGAGAAAAATCGGTTCGACAGCACCAGCACCGTGACCGACAGCAGCGACGTCACCACCACCAGCAGCAGCGCCAGGTCGTCGTGGCCGGCCTGCACGGCGTCGTAGATGGCCATCGACAGGGTCTGGGTCTGCTGCGGAATGGAGCCCGCCACCATCAGCGAGGCGCCGAACTCGCCCATGGCGCGCGCGAACGCGAGCAGCGTGCCGGCCAGGATGCCGGGCCAGGCCAGCGGCAGCGTCACGCGCAAGAAAACCGAGAACGGCGACTGGCGCAGCGTGCTGGCGGCGGCTTCGAGCGAGCGATCCACGCCCGCGAAGGCGGCGCTGGCCGACTTCAGCACCAGCGGCAGCGCCACCACGGCAGACGCGACGACGGCGCCATGCCAGCTGAAGATGATGGAGTAGTCGAAATGCGCGCGCAGCCAGCTGCCGAGCGGGCTGTGGCGCCCGGCCGCCACCAGGATGGCGTAGCCGATGACCGTGGGCGGCAGCACCAGCGGCAGCATGAACACGGCTTCGAGCACCGTATGGCCCGGGAAACGCTTGCGCGCGAACACCCAGCCCAGCGCGACGCCGGCAATGAGCGCCAGCAGGGTCGCGACCGCGGCCACCTTGAGCGACAGCACCAGCGGGAACCAGTCGGCCGAGGCGATGAGGGAGTTCGTCGTATTCATGAAGATACAACGCAATTGTTGCACGAACGGCCGTCCCCCCTGAAGGGGTGTCTGTGGCAGGCGCGGGTGGGTGGCGCCGATATCCCTTCGGATACAGCGCGGGAACGGATCAGGGCGCCAGCAGGCGCGTCAGCGCGCGCACGTCCGCCGCCGTGGCCAGGCGCGCGGCATTCTCGATGGCACGGTAGTGCTTGACGATTTCCTCGCCGATGGGCGTGAGCGCGGTGCCGCCGCCGCGCGAGCCGCCGGCCGCGGTGTTCACGGCGGGCGAGGCCAGCGCCTTGTTCATCTCATCGATCAGCATCCAGGCGCGCCGGTACGACATGCCCAGCTGGCGCGCCGCGGCCGAGATCGAGCCGGTTTCCGCTACCGCCTCCAGCACGGCGATCTTGCCGGGACCGATGGCGATGCTCTCGTCCCTGTAGATGCGCAGGCGGAACTGGACTCTGGTTTTCATGCCGGTGGTGATGAGCAGTGCGGGAGGTGGGCGCCAAGGTTAAACCATGGCTGCGCCCACGCTCCCGCCTCCACCGCCAGCCTCAGTCCACCGCCGCGAGCGCGCCCGACCCGGTTCCGTAGCCGGCCGCCGCCATCGGCTGGCCGCCGCGCTGGATGCGCACCGCGCAATACTTGAACTCGGGAATCTTGCCGAGCGGATCGAGCGCGGCATTGGTCATCAGGTTGGCCGCCGCCTCGTAGTACGCGAAGGGAACGAACACCGCGCCGTTCGGCGTGCCGTCGTCGCGCCTGACGTGGATGGCCACCTCGCCGCGGCGCGACTGCACGGTGATCACGTCGCCGGCCTCGAGCCCCAGCTTCAGCAGGTCGGCCTGGTTCATCGACGCGGTGGCCATCGGCTCCAGCGCATCGAGCACGGTGGCGCGGCGCGTCATGCTGCCCGTGTGCCAGTGCTCGAGCTGGCGGCCGGTGATGAGCACGAACGGGTAGTCGGCATCGGGCCGCTCGTCGGCCGGAATGATGTCGGCCGGCACCAGCTTCACGCGCCCGTCGGCGGTGGGGAAGTCGTCGATGAACACGGTCGGCTGGCCCGGGTCGTCCTCGCTCAGGCAGGGGTAGGTCACGCTCGAATCGCGCTGGAGCCTCTCCCAGCTGATGCCGCTGATGACCGCATGCATGGCCTGGCGCATTTCCTCGTAGACCGCGGCCACGCCCGATTCCTCGCCCTCGTAGTTCCATTGCAGGCCCATGCCGCTGGCGATCTGCTGGATGATCCACAGGTCGGGCCGCGCGTCGCCCGGCGGGTTGAGCGCGCGCTTGCCGAGCTGCACCATGCGGTCGGTGTTGCTCACCGTGCCGGTCTTCTCGGGCCAGGCGCTCGCGGGCAGCACCACGTCGGCGAGCCACGCGGTCTCGGTCATGAAGATGTCCTGCACCACCAGGTGCTCCAGGCTCGCGAGCGCATGGCGCGCATGGTTCAGGTCGGGGTCGCTCATGGCCGGGTTCTCGCCCATGATGTACATCCCACGCACCTTGTGCGGATCGGTGTCGGGCGCCAGCGCCTTGTGCATGATCTCGACCACGGTGTAGCCCGGCGTCGCATCGAGCGGCGTGCCCCAGAAGTTCTCGAACCACGCATGCACCGCTGGGTTGTCGACGCGCTGGTAGTTGGGGAACATCATCGGGATCAGGCCGGCGTCGCTCGCGCCCTGCACGTTGTTCTGGCCGCGCAGCGGATGCAGGCCCGAGCCGGGCTTGCCGATCTGCCCGGTGACGGTGGCCAGCGCGATCAGGCAGCGCGCGTTGTCGGTGCCGTGCACGTGCTGGCTGATGCCCATGCCCCAGAGGATCATCGCGCCCTTGGCGGTGGCAAAGGCGCGCGCCACTTCGCGCAGCGTTTCCGCCGGCACGCCGCAGATGGGTGCCATCGCCTCGGGGCTGTAGCCCTTGACGTTCTCGCGCAGCGCCTCGTAGTTGCTGGCGCGCGTGCGCACGAACTCCTGGTCGACCAGGCCTTCGTCGATCACGGCGTGGATCAGCGCGTTGAGCATGGCCACGTCGGTGTCGGCCTTGAACTGCAGCGTGCGCCAGGCGTGGCGGCTGATGTCGGTGCGGCGCGGGTCGGCCAGCACGATCTTGGCGCCGCGCTGGGCGGCGTTCTTCATCCAGGTGGCGGCCACCGGGTGGTTCGCCGTGGGGTTGGAGCCGATGACGAAGATCAGCCCCGCGTGCTCCACGTCGTTGACCTGGTTGCTCACCGCACCCGATCCCACGCCTTCGAGCAGCGCGGCCACGCTGGAGGCATGGCACAGCCGCGTGCAGTGGTCGATGTTGTTGCTGCCGAAGCCCGTGCGCACGAGCTTCTGGAACAGGTAGGCCTCTTCGTTGCTGCCCTTGGCGGAGCCGAAGCCCGCGAGCGACTTGGGCCCGTGGGTGTCGCGCAGGCCCGAGAGCTTGCCGGTGGTGAGCGCAAGCGCTTCTTCCCAGCTGGCTTCGCGGAAATATGCGCTCCAGTCGTCCGGCCGCGGCGTATCGCCAAAATCCTTCGGCACGCCGGCCTTGCGGATCAGCGGCTTGGTCAGGCGCTGCGGATGGTGCGCGTAGTCAAAGCCGAAGCGGCCCTTCACGCACAGGCGGTTGTGGTTGGCCGGGCCGTCGCGGCCATCGACGCTGACGATCTTTTCATCCTTGACGTTGTAGGTCACCAGACAGCCCACGCCGCAGAACGGGCACACCGAATCGACCTTGCGGTCGACCTGCTGCGAGCCGATGTGGCTCTTGGGCATCAGCGCGCCGGTCGGGCAGGCCTGCACGCATTCGCCGCAGGCCACGCAGGTGCTGTCGCCCATCGGGTCGTCGAGGTCGAACACGATCTTGGTGTCTGCGCCGCGCAGGGCGTAGCCGATGACGTCGTTGACCTGCTCTTCGCGGCAGGCGCGCACGCAGCGATTGCACTGGATGCAGGCGTCGAGGTTGACGGCCATCGCGGGGTGCGAGATGTCGGCCTTCGGCTGCTCGCGGCGCAGCGCCTTGAGTTCGGGCCGCACGGCGATGCCGAGCTTGCCCGCCCACTCGCTGAGTTCGCCATGCTGCCGGGTGGCGTCGTCGCCGATCCACTTGTAGCCGTCGTCGGGCATGTCGGACAGCAGCATCTCGACCACCATCTTCTGGCTCTTGAGCGCCCGCTCGCTGGTCGCCTGCACTTCCATGCCGGCCGTGACGTTGCGGCAGCAGCTGGGCGCGAGCGTGCGCTCGCCCTTCACCTCGACCACGCAGGCGCGGCAGTTGCCGTCGGGGCGGTAGCCGTCCTTGAAGCACAGGTGCGGAATGTCGACGCCGTGGCGCTCGGCCGCCTTGAAGATGGTCTCGCCGTCGAAGGCCTGGATGGCCTGCCCGTCGAGCGTGAATTCGATGGTCTGCGGCATCAGTTCCGCAAGTTTCGACGGGGCGTTCATGCCACCTCCTCCGGAAAATATTGCTGGATGCAGCGGATCGGGTTGGGGGCCGCCTGGCCGAGGCCGCAGATGGAGGCGTCGCCCATGACCTGCGCCAGGTCTTCGAGCGTGGCGTTGTCCCACACCGGCGCCTGCATCAGCGCCGCGGCCTTGGCGGTGCCGACGCGGCATGGCGTGCACTGGCCGCAGCTTTCGTGCTCGAAGAAGCGCATCACGTTCAACGCGGCGTCGCGGGCGCGGTCGTGCTGGCTCAGCACCATCACGGCGGCCGAGCCGATGAAGCAGCCGTAGGGCTGCAGCGTGTCGAAGTCGAGCGGAATGTCGTTCATGCGCGCCGGCAGGATGCCGCCCGACGCGCCGCCGGGCAGATAGGCATAGAGCGCGTGGCCGTCGAGCATGCCGCCGCAGTATTCGTCGATGAGTTCCTGCACCGTGATGCCCGCGGGTGCGAGCTTGACGCCCGGGTGCTTGACCCGGCCGCTCACGCTGAAGCTGCGCAGGCCCTTGCGGCCGTGGCGGCCGAAGCCGCTGAACCAGGCGGCGCCTTTTTCGACGATGTCGCGCACCCAGTAAAGGGTTTCGAAGTTGTGTTCCAGCGTCGGGCGGCCGAACAGGCCCACCTGCGCGATGTACGGCGGGCGCATGCGCGGTTCGCCTCGCTTGCCCTCGATGCTTTCGATCATGGCCGACTCTTCGCCGCAGATGTAGGCACCCGCGCCGCGCCGGAGTTCGATGCGCGGCAGCGCGCAGGGCGGATCGGCCTGGAGCCGGGCCAGCTCGGTTTCGAGCAGCGCGCGGCAGTCGTGGTATTCGTCGCGCAGGTAGATGTAGCACTGCTCGATGCCGACGATCTGCGCCGCCACCAGCAGGCCTTCGAGAAAGCGGTGCGGATCGCGTTCGAGGTAGGTGCGGTCCTTGAAGGTGCCGGGCTCGCCTTCGTCGATGTTCACGGCCATGAGCCGGGGCGCCGGCTGGTCGCGCACGATGCGCCACTTGCGCCCGGCCGGAAAGCCCGCGCCGCCCAGGCCGCGCAGGCCCGAGTCTTCCATCGTCTTGACGATGGCCTCGGCGTCCTGCTCGCCGTTGACGAGCGCGGCGGCGAGCGCATAGCCGCCGTGCGCGCGGTAGGTGGCGTAGTCGGTGAAGGCCGGCATGCGCTCGATGGCGCCGGGCAGCGGCGAGATGCTTTTCTCGGCGAACACGGCCGCGTCGAAATACGCGACCGTGGCTTCGTCGGGGTCGGACTTCAGGGCCTGCAGCACCTTCGCCGTGGTCGCGAGCGGCACGGCCTGCCGGTCGACGACCACCGCGGGCGCCTGCTCGCAGCGACCGATGCAGGGCGCCGCAATCACACGAACGTCGCCGCCATCGACGCCGAGCAGTTCGGGCAGCCGCGCCAGCAGATCCTTGGCACCCGCCAGTTCGCAGGCCAGGCCGTCGCACACGCGCACGGTGAGGCCCGGTGCCGCTTCGTCGCCGCGCACCACTTCGAAGTGGTGATAGAAGGTCGCGACCTCGTACACCTCGGCCATGGGGATATTCATTTCGCGCGCCAGCGCCACCAGGTGGCGGTCGTGCAGGCAGCGGAAGGCGTCGTTGAGCTTGTGCAGGTGCTCGATGAGCAGGTCGCGCCGGTGGCCCTCGGCGGGGCGCACACCGATGAGCGTGCGCACTTCGAGCAGCGCCGCTTCCTCGGGCTGGCGGCCCTTGAGCTTGCTCTTGCGGCGGATGCGCTCGCGCATCTCGTCGGGGGTGGCGAGCGGCACGATGGTGTGCGTGCCGGCTCCCGTTGTTGCTGTTGTTGTCTCGCGGGTCGTGGCTGGGTGGTTATTCACTGCCTGGGCCTTTTTTTCGATGTCTCGGAAATGCCCGCAGCAATGCTTGAGGGCTGGCCGAGTGTGTGGGGCTGCCCCGGGTGCGTCAAATTCGATCGGCACATCGATCGATTCAATAACTAAATGGCCGGGACCGGGCAAGACCGGACCGGCCAGGCCAGCTATTCGCCGAGCGCGCCGCTGTGCAGCCGCACCTGCTCGCGCCACGCCGGCGTCTGCAGGAACACCAGCGCGGCATCGAGCGCGCGCGAGGGGCGCACGCCGGTCTGGGTCATGAAGCCCAGCGGTGTCTTGACCTCGGGCCCCACCAGAGGCAGCGCCTCCAGCTCGCGGTAGCTGCGCACCGCCGCGACCATCGACCCCGGCAGCACGCTGCTGACGCTGCCCGCGAGCACGGCCAATGCAAGGGTAAGTACCGAGTTGGTCTCGATGGCCGGCTCCAGCACGATGCCGGCGTCACGCAGCGCCTGGTCGATGATGGAGCGGTTGTGCATGTCGGGCGTGAGCAGGCACAGCGGCAACTTGCCGGCGTCGGCCCACGACATCGGCCGGCCGATGCGCAGCCGGTCGGCCGAGGGCTTGGCAGCGCGCCGCAGCAGGAAATAGTGCTCCACGCTCTGCGGCCATGCCGTGAGCTTGATGCCCGGCAGGTGCATGCGCTCGGTGTAGCCGAGCGCCAGGTCGACGGAGAGGCTTTCGAGCCCCGTTTCCAGGTCTTGCGAACTCATCGACAGCACCGCCGGCACGATGCCCGGGTGCAGCTCGTGCAGCATCGCGGCAAAGCGCGACAGCATCGGAATGGCGGTGGGCACCGCCGCCATGCGAAGCCGCCCGCGCGGATGGCCCTCTTCGCTGCGCAGCTCCTGCTGCAGCACCTCGTTGTCGCGCAGCATGCGCTGCGCCGTGGCCAGCACCCGCTCGCCTTCGTGGGTGAGCCCCACGTAGACGCGCGCGCGCTTGACGATGACCACGCCGAACTCGCTTTCGAGCGAGCGCAGCGCATTCGACAGCGCCGGCTGCGTGATGTGGCAGGCCTGCGCCGCGCGTCCGAAATGCTTGTGCTCGCTGAGCGCGACCAGGTAGCGCATCGACGCGAGAAGATTCACGGGCGCGCCGCCATTCAGGTGTTCTTGCTGATGGAAATGGTGGGGAACTTCGCCGAGAAGTCCTTGGCCTTTTCGGCGATGCCCACGGCCACGCGCCGCGCGACGGCCTTGTAGATGCCGGCCACTTCGCCGTCGGGGTCGGCCACCACGGTCGGCTTGCCGCTGTCGGCCTGCAGCCGGATGTTGATGTCCAGCGGCAGCGCACCCAGGTATTCCATCTGGTACTGCTCGGCCATCTTCTTGCCGCCCTCGGAGCCGAAGATGTGCTCGACGTGGCCGCAGTTGGAACAGATGTGCACCGCCATGTTTTCCACGATGCCCAGGATCGGCACGCCGACCTTCTCGAACATCTTGATGCCCTTCTTGGCGTCGAGCAGCGCGATGTCCTGCGGCGTGGTGACGATCACCGCGCCGGTCATCGGCACCCGCTGCGAAAGGGTCAGCTGGATGTCGCCGGTGCCGGGCGGCATGTCGACGATCAGGTAGTCGAGGTCTTTCCAGTTGGTCTGGCGCAGCAGCTGCTCCAGCGCCTGGGTGGCCATGGGTCCGCGCCAGATCATGGCTTCGTCCTGGTCGACCAGGAAGCCGATCGACATGACCTGCACGCCGTGGTTCTCGAGCGGCTCCATGGTCTTGCCGTCCTCGCTCTCGGGCCGGCCCTCGATGCCCAGCATCATCGGCTGGCTCGGGCCGTAGATGTCGGCGTCCAGCAGCCCGACGGCCGCCCCTTCGGACGCCAGCGCCAGCGCCAGGTTGGCCGCCGTGGTGCTCTTGCCCACGCCGCCCTTGCCCGAGGCCACCGCGATGATGTTCTTGACGTTGGGCATCAGCTGCACGCCGCGCTGCGCTGCATGGCTGATGACCTTGGTCGTGATGTTGACCGAGACGTTGCTCACGCCCGGCGCCGTCTTTGCGGCCGCCACCAGCGCCTTGCGCATGGCCGCGTGCTGGCTCCTGGCCGGGTAGCCGAGTTCGAGGTCGAACGACACGTCGCCCTCGGATATCTGCAGGTTCTTGAGCGAGCGCGTCGCCACGAAATTCTTGCCGGTGTTGGGGTCTGCGACGGCCTTGAGCGCGTCCATGAGCCCGTCTGGGGTGAGTGCCATTGATCTAACTCCTGAATGGCGGGTAGTCTAGTGGGTCCCATGGCTCGCCCCCAGGCTGCGCACGCTTCGCCTTCCCCGTACCGGGGGCAACACCAGGACGACAACACCAATGCCAGAGACACCCGCAGCCACCGCGCTCCTGCTCACCGGCGGCGGCGCCCGGGCCGCCTACCAGGTGGGCGTGCTGGAGGCCATTGCCGAGATCCGGCGCGTGGCGGGCTTTGCCGGCCAGCGCAATCCCTTTCCGGTGATCACGGGCACCTCGGCCGGCGCGATCAATGCGGCCGCGCTGGCCTGCGGCGCCGACGACTTCGACAGCGCCGTCGCGCGCATCGCGCAGGTCTGGCGCGATGTCCACACCGGGCAGGTCTACCGCCCCGATTCGCTCTCGGTCATCGGCAGCGGCGCGCGCTGGCGCGTGCTGCTCGGGCTCGGGCGCTTCGTGGCCAACTGGATGCGCCTCAAGCCGCGTTCGCTGCTCGACAACGCGCCGCTGGCCGACCTGCTGGCCCGCATGGTGCCGCTCGACCGGCTGCCGCGGCTCATGCAGCAAGGCCACGTGCAGGCGCTGGCCGTGACCGCGTCGAGCTACAGCTCGGGCGAGCACGTCACCTTCTTCGAAGCCGCCGTGCCGATGGAGCCCTGGGTGCGTTCGCAGCGGCTCTCGGTGCGCGACCGCATCAGCCACGCGCACCTGATGGCATCGTCGGCCATTCCCTTCGTCTTCCCCGCCACCGCGCTGCCGATGCAGGGCCACACCGAATATTTCGGCGACGGCTCGATGCGCCAATCGGCACCCATCGCGGCGGCGATCCACCTCGGCGCCCGGCGCATCCTGGTGATCGGCGCGGGCCGCATGCACGAGCCGCGCGAAGCCGACGCACCCAACACCTACAGCGGCTATCCCACCCTTGCGCAGATCGCGGGCCATGCACTGTCGAGCATCTTTCTCGATGCGCTGGCGGTCGACATCGAGCGGCTGCGGCGCATCAACCTCACGCTCGGCCTGATTCCCGAAGAAGCCCGCAAGTCGAGTTCGCTGCGCCCGCTCGACCTGCTGGTGATCTCGCCGTCGCAGCGGCTCGACGTGATCGCGGCGCGCCATGTCGACACGCTGCCCGGCGCGGTGCGCCACCTGCTGGGCGGCTCCAGGGCCGCGGCCGAAGTGAAGGGCGGCGCGCTCGCGAGCTACCTGCTGTTCGAATCGGGCTACACGCGCGAGCTGATGGCGCTCGGACGGGCCGACGCGATGCGGCAGCGCGAGGAGGTGCTGCGGTTTTTCGGGTGGGATGCCCAGCCAGCGCGCTAACCCGCTTCGGAAATCCCGAGCTCCGAACACACGCGCCCCACCAGCGCCTTCAATGACACGACTTCCGCCTCGAGCCGCGCCACGTTGGCCCTGAGCGCCGCGACCTCGCCGAGCGACGCATCGTGCGATGCGTACGCCCCGTCGGCCGACGCGCCGCCCGGCCCGGCAAGCTCTTCCGCCGGCGCGCCGCTCAGCAGATGCGCCCAGCGGCTTTCGCGTGCGCCCGGCAGGCGCGCGAGCTTGACCACCAGCGCTCCGGCCGGGCGCTCGGCGAGTTCGTCGAGAAAACCCTCGACCGACGAGATGTCGGCGAAGTTGTGCATGCGGTCGCAGGCAATGCGCAGCTCGCCGGCGGTTTGCGGGCCGCGCAGCATCAGCACCGTGAGCAGGATCACCGACTGCGACGGGACGCGCAGCACGCGGTCGATGTTGTGCTCGTAGCGGAAGGCGCGACCGCCGCTGGTCTCCGCCACCAGGCTGTAGCCCTTCAGGCTGTCGATGGTGGCCTGCACCTGGGCTTCGCTCAGTTCGAGCACCGGGTTGCGGCTGGTCTTCTGGTTGCAGCCGGACACCAGCGAATTGAGCGTCAGCGGATAGCTGTCGGGCACGGTGCGCTGCTTCTCGGCCAGCACGCCGAGCACGCGGGTTTCGACGAGCGAAAGAATGGGAAGGGCTTGGGTCATTGCGCAAAAAATCCTGAAGGAAGCACGGGTGGCAAAGGCCGGTTGCTCACGGCACGGCCACGCCGAGTATCGGGCCCAGCTCCCTGGTGAAGTCGCTGCGACGCAAGGCAAGCGAATGCAATGCGGACACGGTGCCATCGAGATAGAGCGCGTCGCGGCAATGCAGCACGTCGCGAAAGTAGAGCGCGAACTCGTAGAAATTCACCGGCTGCTCGCTGATCACGAAGATCGCCGTGTGGCCCGACACGCCCACGCCGTTGCGGATCTTTCGCGAGTCCGAATCCGGAATGAACGCGGGATGCACCACGCCGCGGCGCAGCAGCAGCGGGCCCGACTGGGTCGCCAGCCGGACGCCCTTCGACAGCGCCGGATACTCGGACGACTCGACCACGCGCGGCCCCGCAGCCGACACCAGGAACACGCCGTTCGGCTTGATGAAGAAGTTGCCCGCACCCGCCGCCAGGTTGAGCGGCGCCACCTCGCGCCCCTCCTGCACCAGCAGGCCGACCGGGGAAAAGTCGGCGTGGTACATGCCGGCATTCATCGCGAACACGAGCCGCCGGTTGCGCGCGGCGAGCCAGGCTTCCAGGCGGTCGAGGCGCTTGAACTCGACGCCGGTGTCGTCGCGCAGGAACAGCTCGAGCCGTTCCTTGCGCAGGTCGATTTTGACGACGGTGTAGCGCGGCTCCGCCGTGGCGGCCGCGGCGGCTGCAAGCCCGGCGCCGCAAAGGGCCAGCAAGAGCAGCAGCAGCTTTCTCATGGGTTCCTGGAAAGGGGCCCCCGCTTCAGCCGTTCTGGATGCGGCTGACCAGCGCCTTGGTGAATGCCGCCGTGCCGGCGCTGCCGCCGAGGTCGCCGGTGCGCACCTTGTCGATGTTGAGCGTGTCGTCGATGGCCTTGCGCAGGCGCGTGGCCATCTCGGGCAGCCGGACGTGCTCGAGCATCAGCGCGGCGGCCAGCAGCAGGGCGGTCGGATTGGCAATGCCCTTGCCGGCAATGTCGGGCGCCGAGCCGTGCACGGCCTCGAAGATCGCCGCATCGGCGCCGATGTTGGCGCCGGGCGCCATGCCCAGGCCGCCCACCAGGCCCGCCACCAGGTCGGACAGGATGTCGCCGAACAGGTTGGTCGTCACCAGCATGTCGAACTGCCACGGATTGAGCACCAGCTTCATCGCGCAGGCGTCGACGATGATGGTGTCGAGCTCGAACTTGCCCTTGTACTTTTCTTCGTAGAGCCGCAGGCCCGTCTCGAGGAACAGGCCGGTCAGCACCTTCATGATGTTGGCCTTGTGCACCAGCGTGACCTTCTTGCGGCCGCTGGCAATGGCGGTCTCGAAGGCGTATTCGAGCAGGCGCAGGCAGCCCTGTCGCGTGTTGATGCCGGTGGCCATGCCGACGGCGTGCGGGTCGTCGTCGATGCGCACATAGTGCTCGTGGCCGATATACAGGCCCTCGAGGTTCTCGCGCACGACCATCAGGTCGATCTTGTCGAATCGGCCGCCCGGAATGATGGTGCGCGCGGGGCGCAGGTTGGCGTAGAGCTGGAACTCCTCGCGCAGCCGCACGTTCGAGGAGCGGTAGCCGCCGCCCGAGGGCGTTTCGAGCGGGCCCTTGAGGGCAAGGCGGGTGCGGCGGATGCTGTCCAGCGTGGCCTGCGGCAGTGGATCGCCCGAGGCCTGAACGCCGCCGAGGCCGGCAATCTGGCGGTCCCACTCGAAGGGCGCCTTCAGCGCATCGAGCGCGGCCAGGGTGGCGTCGACGATCTCGGGGCCGATGCCATCGCCGGGAATCAGGGTTGCGGGAATGGGGGTGGTCATCGGAAACTCGCTTTCTGTATATCCATCTTGTATATCTCTTCGCCATATCAGGGGAGAGCGTCGGCGAAACGCGCGGCATGGAGCATACGTCGCGCCGGAGACACCCCGGCGCCTACCGGGTCACCGGGGGCGGCAAAACCGTCGCCGCGGGCGGTGAGATCGACGGCATTCGGCAGGGTGCGATGCTGCCACCTAAAATGCCCGGTTCCCCCAAGTTCGCCACTCCCCGAAAGCGCCCTCCCCGATGTCCGCCCCGCGCAAGCTCTTCGTCACCACCGCCCTGCCGTATGCCAACGGCAAGTTCCACATCGGCCACATGATGGAATACATCCAGGCCGACATCTGGGTGCGGAACCAGCGAATGAATGGCGCCGAGGTCAACTTCGTCTGCGCCGACGACGCGCACGGCGCGGCCATCACCATCGCGGCCGACAAGGCCGGCGTGACGCCGCAGGCCTTCGTGGCCGAGATCGCCGCGGGCCGCAAGCCGTATCTCGACGGCTACTACATCTCCTTCGACAACTGGCACTCGACCGATGCGCCCGAGAACCACCAGCTCGCGCAGGACATCTACCGCGACCTGCGCAAGGACGGCCTCATCGAAACCAAGAGCGTCGAGCAGTTCTACGACCCCGCCAAGGGCATGTTCCTGGCCGACCGCTTCATCAAGGGCGAATGCCCCAACTGCCATTCGAAGGACCAGTACGGCGACAACTGCGAAGTGTGCGGCGCCGTGTACGCGCCCACCGAGCTGATCAACCCCTACTCGGCGCTGTCGGGCGTCAAGCCCGAACTGCGCAGCTCCGACCACTTCTTCTTCAAGCTTTCGGACCCGCGCTGCGAGGCCTACCTGAAGGAATGGACCGCCGCGCCCGGCCACGTCCAATCCGAAGTGCAGAACAAGATCCGCGAATGGCTCTACAAGGACGACGAGGGCAAGGGCGGCCTCGGCGACTGGGACATCAGCCGCGACGCGCCCTACTTCGGCATCGAGATTCCCGACGCGCCCGACAAGTATTTCTACGTGTGGCTCGACGCGCCCGTGGGCTACCTCGCCTCGCTGAAAAACCTGCTCGATAAGCGCTGCATCGAGCTGGGCGGCGACGGCATCTCGTACACCGAGTACATGGCCGACCCCGACCTGGAGCAGGTGCACTTCATCGGCAAGGACATCATCACTTTCCACACGCTGTTCTGGCCCGCGATGCTGCACTTCAGCGGCCGCAAGGCGCCCGATGCCGTGTACGTGCACGGCCACCTGACGGTGAGCGGCGAGAAGATGAGCAAGAGCCGCGGCACCGGCATCGACCCGCTCAGGTACCTGTCGATCGGGCTCGACCCCGAGTGGCTGCGCTACTACATCGCGGCCAAGCTCAACGGCCGCAACGAGGACATCGACTTCAACCCCGAAGACTTCGTGGCGCGCGTCAACAGCGACCTCGTGGGCAAGTACATCAACATCGCGAGCCGCGCGGCGGGCTTCATCGGCAAGCGCTTCGGCGGCCAGCTGGGCGAAGTGTCGGCCGATGGCGACGCGCTGCTGTTCGCGCTGCGCGATGCGGCGCCGCAGCTGCATTCGCTCTACGACGGCCGGGACTGCGCCCGCGCGCTGCGCGAAGTGATGGCGCTGGCCGACAAGGTGAACGAGTACGTCGACCAGAACAAGCCCTGGGAACTGGCCAAGAAGGAAGGCCAGGAGGCGCGCCTGCACGACGTGTGCACGGTATGCATCGAGGCCTTCCGCCTGCTCACGCTGTACCTGAAGCCGGTGCTGCCGGCGCTGGCCGTGAACGTCGAGGCCTTTCTGAAGATCTCGCCGCTGGCCTGGGCGGACGCCGCGCAGTCGCTGCCCGGCGGCCACACCATCGGCGAGTACAAGCACCTGATGCAGCGCGCCGATGCCAAGGTGGTCGACAAGCTGTTCGATGCGCCCGAGCCCGCACCGTCCGCCGCCGCCGCGGCGGAAGAAGCGCTGCCAGGCGGCGAAGCGATCGCGCCCGCCATCACCATCGACGACTTCGCCAGGATCGACCTGCGCATCGCGAAGATCGTGGCCTGCGAAAAGGTCGAGGGCTCTACCAAGCTGCTGCGCCTGACACTCGATGCCGGTGAGGGCAAGACGCGCAACGTGTTCAGCGGCATCGCCTCCGCCTACCAGCCCGAGCAGCTGGTGGGCAAGCTCACGGTGCTGGTCGCCAACCTGGCGCCGCGCAAGATGAAGTTCGGCATCAGCGAAGGCATGGTGCTGGCCGCGAGCCATGGCGACGAAAAAGCCAACCCCGGCATCCACGTGCTCGAGCCCTGGCCGGGCGCGACGCCGGGCATGCGCGTGCGCTGAAGCCCGGCTTGCCGAGCTTGTTCACCAGCACCAGGTCCGGCGATTCATTGGGTACATCGATGCTTCCAACGCTCCAGATCGACGGCCACGTCGCCTACCTCACGCTGCGCCGTCCGCAGGCCGCCAACAAGCTGACGCCGGAGGACCTGCCCGCGCTCGTTCGTCACGTGGAGACAGTGAACGGCTCGCCCGGCGTGCTGGTGCTGGTGGTTCGCTCGGAAGGCAAGTACTTCTGCAGCGGCTACGACATATCGGAGGTCGCCGCCAGCAGCCAGACCGAAGGCCGCAGCTTCGGCGAGATGGTCGATGCGCTGGAAAACTGCCGTGCCGTCACCATTGCGGCGGTGCACGGCGGCGTCTTCGGCGGCGCGACCGACATGGTGCTGGCCTGCGACTTCCGCGTGGGCGTGCGGGCCGCCGAGATGTTCATGCCCGCCGCCCGGCTCGGCCTGCACTACTACCAGAGCGGCATGGAGCGCTATGTGTCCCGGCTCGGGCTGGACACGGCCAAGCGGCTCTTCCTGACCGCCGAGAAGCTCGACGGCACTGCGATGCGCGACTGCGGATTCCTCACGCACCTGGTCGACGACGCAGCGGCGCTCGATGCCGAGGTGCTGCGCCTGCGCACCACGCTCGCCGGCATGGCGCCGCTTGCGCTGCTGGGCATGAAGAAGCACCTGAACCAGATCGCGCGCGGCACGGCCGACGCCGCCTCGATCCAGCGCGAAGTGCAGCGCACCGTGGCATCCGAAGACCTGGCCGAGGGCGGCCGCGCCTGGCGCGAGAAGCGCCCGCCGGTTTTCAAGGGCCGCTGAACCGGCCTTTCCTTCGCGCGGCCGGGTGCAGAATCCGCGCATGCAAAGCCATCGCTCCCACTCCCGACTTTTCGTTCTCGCAGCGCTCGGCCTCGCTGGCGCCCTGCTGCTGGGCGGCTGCGCCGTGGTCACGGTGGCCGGCACCGTCGTGAGCGTGGGCGCCGGCGCGGTCGGCCTCGCGGCCGATGCGGCCATCGGCACCGCGCGCATCACCGGCAAGGCCGTGGGCGCGGCAGCCGATGCGGTGATTCCGGACAGCGACTGAGCCGAGCCGGCAGCGGCGGAACTGCCGCAAGCCTTCCTGCACACGCAGCGCACAGTACACAATGGGCGCCACATGCAGTCACCGCTGAACATCACCCGCTTTCGCCCGCGCCTGCTGGACGCCATGGCGGACTACAGCCGGGAGCGCTTCTTCAGGGACCTGGGGGCAGGCGCCACGGTGGGCATCGTGGCGCTGCCGCTGGCCATGGCCTTTGCCATCGCCTCGGGGCTCAAGCCCGAGGCCGGCATCTGGACGGCAATCATCGCGGGCTTCCTGATCTCGCTCCTGGGCGGCTCGGCGGTGCAGATCGGCGGGCCGGCCGGCGCGTTCATCGTGATCGTCTACGGCATCGTCGAACGCTACGGCGTGGCGAACCTGCTGATATCGACCGCCTGCGCCGGCGTGCTGCTGTTCGCGGCGGGGCTGTTCGGGCTCGGCCGGCTGGTGCGCTTCGTGCCGCTGTCGATCGTGGTCGGGTTCACCAACGGCATTGCGGTGCTGATCCTCCTGTCGCAGCTCAAGGACCTGCTCGGGCTGACGGTCGCCAAGATGCCGGCGGACGTGTTCTCGCAGTTGCATGCCATGGCGCTTCAGATCGGCACCTTCAATCCCTATGCCTTCGCGCTGGGGCTGACCTGCGTGGCCGGCCTGGTGATCTGGCCGCTGCTGCTGCGCGATGAATCGAAGGTGGGCCATGCGGTGCAGCGCCTGGCGGGGCGCGTTGCGCGCACGCGCGCGGTGCAGGTGGGCGCGCGCATGCCGGGGCCCATCGTCGCGCTGGTCACGCTCACGCTGGTGTCGTGGGGCTTCGACCTGCCGGTGGAAACCATCGGCACGCGCTTCGGCGGCATTCCCGAAGGCACCCCGGCTTTCGCGCTGCCCGATTTTTCGTGGGAAACGGTCAAGCAGCTGGTCACGCCGACGCTCACCATCGCGCTCTTGGGCGCCATCGAGTCGCTGCTGTGCGCACGCGTGTCCGACCAGCTCAGCGGCCAGCCGCGCCACGACCCGAACCAGGAGCTGATGGCGCAGGGCATCGCCAACCTGGTGACGCCCTTCTTCGGCGGCATGCCGGCCACCGGCACCATCGCGCGCACCGTGACCAACATCCGCTCGGGCGGCAGTTCACCGATCGCGGGCATCGTGCATGCGTTCACGCTGATGGTGGTGGTGCTGCTGGCGGCGCCGCTTGCGCGCCACGTGCCGCTTGCGGTGCTGGCGGGCATCCTCGTCTTCGTGGGCCTGAACATGGGCGAATGGCGCGAGTTCACGCCGGGGCAGCTGCGGCACTTCAGCGGGCATTACCGGCTGCTGATGCTCGGCACCTTCTTTCTCACGGTGGTGTTCGATCTGACGGTGGCGGTGCAGGTGAGCATCGTGGGGGCGTGCGCGCTCTTCATCCGGCGCATGAGCGAGCTTTTCAGCGTCGAACTGGTCACGCTGCAGCCGCCGGTGCTCACCTACCGGCTCTATGGCGCGCTGTTCTTCGGGGCGGCGGCCAAGCTGGACGAGGCCGTCAATGCGGCCGAAAGCGCGCCGCGCGGCATGACGGTGGTGCTCGACGCCACGCACCTCATCTACCTGGACGCAACGGGTGTCGACGCGCTGCGCCAGTTGCACCGCGCGGTGCTGGGGCGCGGCGGGCTGCTGCGCATCGAATCGCTGCAGCCCCAGCCGCTCGAGGTGATCGTGCGCTCGGGATTTGCCGATGAGCTGACGAGCGGCCAGCCGCGCGCGGCGGAGGGTTAGTTTTGTCAACCGATATCGGTATCGATGTCGACATTGCGAGCTAATCCGTTCTGCTGCCTCCCAAGGGCAGGATTTCGGCGTACGTCGACTCCGTGAGTTCTGGGAACAAATCCGCTCGCGGGCCGTCTGCCGAAGCACCGATAAAAGACCGTGCTCCTATTCAGCGAACATGACATCCGTCTACTTCGTCCACGTGGCGACGAATCGGAGAACTGTGTTCGAGGCGCGCCGAGCGCTCTGTCGACTGTGCGATCTGCGTTTGGCGCTCTGCGATCGCGAGCGCCTTTGCCTGCTCTTCGCCATGCTCACGGATTAGGACGACCCTGCGCACCGCCTCGCCGCCCATGCGAGTCCTTGCGACCCATGCGCGCGGCTGACCACCGTATCCAATTGCAGTTGTATGACTCCTGTTGATTGGTCTTATCGCTCAGAAGCAGTGTTGAACGAATCAAACGCGGCCTCTTGGCGACTACAGCAGCCGCCTTCGGAGCACTGAGTCTCGACCCGGCTGACGCGAGGGCGTGGTTACACAACCTACGCATACCAACTAGCGCCGGCCAAATCGCGGCCAGGCAGCTCATTGATGGGAAATCCCTCCGACATGGCCGCAGCCAGCATCGAAGTTGTGTCCACCTCGTACTCGGGTGCTGCAACCACTCAATGCCAATTGGCTGCAATGACCGAACTCAGACTGCTCTGATAGTTCGCAGGCAAGGTGGTCTGCCCAGCTGCTGGCGGCGCGAAACTCGCCATGGCATCAACGAGGTTTTGCACTTGGCTGTCAAGCAAGGTCTTGCCATCGCTGGTCTTGAACTGCTCAACGTGGTGCTGACCGCCCAGATACCAGTCGTTGATCACGAACTTGTCAGTCCCACCGATCACGCTGACCTCCAGATTGTTGCCGACCGCACGAAACCACAGCTGATCGGCCGCAATGCTGGAGCCGAAGAGCGCGACATCGGTATTGCCTGCCGAAGCGTCGTTCTCCGTTACGGTGTCGCTGTCTTCACCGCGCGCCAACAGATAGGTATCCGAGCCTGAACCGCCGGCCAGCGCATCATTCCCGACACCGCCGCTCAGCACATCGTCACCACTCCCTCCGTTCAAGATGTCGTTGCCACCAAGGCCATGCAACGTGTTCTGCGCATTCCCGCCAAGTGCCGTCATTGATTCGCCGGAATTTGTCCCGGCTTGAATGTACGAATGAATGTCGCCGCTCGCTACGATATCCTGAACGGTGACCGTCGCTCTGCGACCCTCTTGATAATAGCCGGTTCGAATGTAATGTTCAGCGGCCGATTTGACGTCGAGACCATATGCACTTACCAAGTCCGGGTACGAGGCGAGGTAATTCAAGGCATTGAACGAGACCTTTCGTCCTTCCGAAAAGCCGTTCGTGATGTAATGCTGCACGCCTTTAGTTGCGTCCACTCCAAATGCGCTGATCAAATCGGCGTGCGATGCAATATAGTTGAGAGCATCGAATGTGGGACTACGCCCCTCGGCAGCACCGTTCGCGGCAAAATGTTGGAATCCGGCCTCTGCATCTAGTCCAAATGCGCCAATGAGATCTGAATAAGAAGCAATATATTCGAGTGCCGTGTAAAATTTCAGAGAATTTACCGAATAGCGGTTGCTTGAGTCTCCGGAAAAAACGACGTTTTCCACGTCCACAAGGTTATCGAAGCCATCCCGTCCGCTGACCTTGTCGCTCACGTACAGCTTTCCTTGATGGTTCAAGAGTACATAGTCTTGCCGCTTCCCGCTAAAAACCGCTGTATCGACGCCTGCGCCGCCGATCAGCGCATCGTTGCCTTGGCCTCCAATCAACCTGTCGCTTCCGGAAGCTCCGGTTAGCGTGTCATTGCCTGCCAGACCCTGAAGGATACTAGGCTCGCCCTGAGTAAAGCTCTGCATGCTGTCGGCACCAGCGGTTCCCGTTTCCGCATAACCCCATGTACCGTCAATGGTCGTACGCTGGACATCGAATTTTTGATACCGGCCTTCTACAGTTGCACCAGTCTTAATATAATGCGTCGCGCCCGCGTCGGAATCCGGCCCATACGCCTGAATCAAATCGGAATACGATGCAATGTAGCCGAGGGCATTGAATGTGGGGCGACGGCCCTCCGCACTTCCGGTCGCGTAGAAATGCTGCCAGCCTGCCTCCGCATCCGCTCCAAAAGCAGTACGCAATTCAGAAAAGCTCGCGATATATTCAAGCGGCGAATAGAATTTGATGCTATCGACGTCGAAGATTTTGCCGGGGGATTTTTCAAAAACCAATTTTTCAATGCGATTTTCCTTGATCATCCCGTTGAGCAAGTCAATGCCATCCCGCTCAGCCACGGTATCGCTCACATATTGAGTCCCAAACGGCGAAGTCATGAAGACATAGTCCTCAAATGCGCCGCGAAACACAGCGGTGTCGCTGCCCATGCCGCCAATCAAGGTGTCGTTTCCGTCGCCGCCCACGAGATAGTCATCCCCGCTGCCACCGTCCAGAGTGTCACTGCCGTCCGCTCCGGCCAAGTGATCATTTCCGGAACCGCCATTCAGAACGTTGGCCTGACCGTTGCCGGTCAGGGTGTTGTTCAATGCATTACCTGTGGCTGAGGTCGCAGCACCAAACAGCACTGCGTTCTCGACGTTGGCGCCCAACACTGTATCGATGCTCGTGTAGACGGTATCCAGTCCTGCATCCAGCGCCTCGGCCACGGTATCGCCCGCGTTGTCAACGTAGTACGTGTCATTGCCCGCGCCACCCGCCAGGCTGTCAGCACCCTGGGCTCCATCCAGAATGTTGTCGTCGGCGTTGCCGGTGAGAGTGTTTGAAAGCTCGTTGCCCGTCGCATTGACATGATCCGCGCCCGTCAGCGTCAGGTTCTCAAGGTTCTTGCCAAGCACCCACGACACGGAAGACTCCAGGGTATCGATGCCTTCGTTCGCATTTTCCGAGACCGTGTCCAATTGGTTGTCCACCACGTAGGTGTCGTTGCCCGCGCCGCCGATCAGGTCGTCTGCTTCCTGCCCGCCATCAAGCCGGTTGTTGCCGGCATTGCCGATCAGGCGGTTGCGCTGGTCGTTTCCGGTGGCGTTCAGATTGGCCGAGCCGCTCAACGTGAGCACTTCCACGTCGGTCGACAGGCTGTAGCTGACGCTGGACTGCACCGAGTCATATCCGCCACCGGGCAGTTCATTGACGGTATCTCCTGCATGGTCGACGACGTAGGTGTCGTCACCAGTGCGTCCGGTCATGGCATCCGCGCCCGCCAATCCATTGATGACGTTGGCACCAGCATCGCCGGTGAGCGTGTCGTCCCCGCTGGTTCCATTGAGAGGCAAAGGCTGTGCCGGCGCCGCCGCGGTGGGCGCCGCGATCAGTGGAAGCGGAGCCGCGCCGGCCACGGTGCTTGCGCTCACGTTCGCCACCGGCAGCGGCGTTGCGTTCGCGTTGCCAGCGAAGATGAAATTGGCGGCGGTCAGCGCGGACGGCTCGATGGCATAGAGCCCGACCGAGACGGTGGGCTGACCAGAGGCTTGGGCTGACACGCGCGTGACGAACTTGCCATTGATGTTGAGCGCCTTCGTCGCCGTGAGCTGACTGAAGCTCGTGATCCAGGAGAATTGGCTCAGATCGATCTTGTCCAACGCCAAGTCGAAATCCTGGATCAGATTGCCGGCGGTCATGTCGGAGCCGGACAGGCCTACCGAGGTCGTGCCGCCGCCGTCCGGAGCCACCAGGAAGCGGTCCGCACCGGCTCCGCCAACGCGCGCGCCCAATCCGGCAGCTCCAGTGGAATACGACACAGCGCCTTGATCGCCGTCCAGCACCAAGACATCATCCCCTGCGCCACCATTCAACGAATCCTGCCCCGTTCCCCCCAGCAGTCGATCATTGCCGTCATTGCCAAGCAGCGTATCGTTGCCACCCAGCCCAGCCAGCAAGTCGTCGCCTGCCGTCCCTTGAATGACGTCGTCGCCATCGGTGACGCCGGTCGTGCCTTGGCCGGCCAGTTGCCAGGTTTGCAGCGCGGCCACCGAGTCGAAGAACTGGAACTGCGCCGCAGTCAACTGGCCGGCCTGTTGATTGCGCAACAGCACGGTCTGCCCATCACCGAGATCCAGGCGGACGTCAGCGCCGACTTGCGTGCGTGCAAGCGTGGAAAAGTTCAAGCCGCTGAAACCCACGAGCGCAACGGTCTCGATCACAGAGGTACTGCCGAGGCCAAAGTCCACCACCGTGTCTTGCGCCCCGGCATCCTTGCCGATGACAAACAGATCGCTGCCAGCGCCCCCCGTTAGTACGTCGCTTCCCCGGCCGCCTTCCAGGGTGTCATTCCCGTCGCCGCCAGAGATGATGTCCGCGCCGCGACCACCAGACAACACGTTGTTCAGTGCATTGCCGGTCAACGTATCGTTGCCATCGCCGCCAAATGCAATCTCAATGTCGCCACTCACGATCAGCCCCTTGCCCGCCAGGGTGCTGGTGCTACCGTTGATCAAGTTGATGGCGCTGTTGCCCGTGACAGCACTGGCATTCAGTGTGTCCCTCCCTCCATTGCCGTCGGACAAGGTGCCGCGCGTCGTCCCGGTAAAACTCGCGAATTCGTTGGTGTAGACGTAGACGTCGCTGCTGTCGGCTTTTGCGCCATACAGATCAAGCCGCCAGTTCTTCAGAGTCCCTGTACTGCCCGTGGCCGCATCGATGACCTGCAAGGTCCAGTTGCCCGCACTTTGTTCGCCCCGCAAATGCGTGCTGTTGAAGCTGAAGCTCAGCGTGCCCGAAGAAGCATCACCGAGATCGCTGGCGGCGCCGCCGGGAGCTTTGCCAGGGCGATTCAGCAGGATGCTTTCTGTTCCCGTGGGTGAGATCAACTTGATGATCAGATCGCCCCAGCGTTGATGGTCGAGTTCAAGCGTCACCTGTGCGCTCTCCACCTCCAGACCGGCCGCCATGGCCAGCGTGCGGGTCAACATGCCCGAACCGTCGGGAATGGTCGCAACGAGGGCACCGCTCGAATTCGTTGCGAGGTATTCGTTCGAATAGGTGCTTTGCTCGGTCCAGGTTTCGGCCAAGCGGACGGCGGCACGCGCATCCACCCTGCCAAACCCGTAGTCGTGGCTGACGTGCATGCCGCCACCGTTCCAGGTCTTGGCCGTGTTGGTCGCCCAATCCG
Organism: Variovorax paradoxus; assembly: GCF_018614875.1. Lineage (GTDB taxonomy): Bacteria > Pseudomonadota > Gammaproteobacteria > Burkholderiales > Burkholderiaceae_C > Variovorax > Variovorax paradoxus_I. Next base: position 263,738 of record NZ_JAGGNW010000012.1, read on the forward strand.
TTCCGTTGGGATCGCTCACCTTCGTCGCGGACATGGCCAGGATGGCCTGGATATCCCGATAGCCCAGCTTCGGATTGGCTTCGAGCATCAAGGCGATGACCCCTGAAACGATCGGCGCCGCGAAGCTTGTTCCCTGGCTCGTGCTGTAGTCGCCACCGAAGGTGGAGCCGTTGTCTGCGATCAGCTCGCGGCTCGTTGAATCGATGTTGCTTCCCGGCGCTGAAACCAGGATGGACGCGCCCGGATTGCTGAACGGCTTGCTTCCCAGTTGCAGGGTGCCCAGATCCCCCGGCGCATTGATGCTGCCGGCCACGATCACGGCCCGGTTGGCGGTGAGCGCGTTGTAATTGGTGTTGGCGCCTGTCGCACGGTCATTGCCACCGGCCATCACGATGGCCGTGCCCAGTCCGCCGCGACCTTGAGAAACGGCATCCGCGATGTTCGATTCCAGCGCCCCCGGCGGCAGCACGTTAAGTCCGAAGCTGCTGGTCGGACCCCATGAGTTGTTGACCACGTCGAAGTTCTTGAATTTGGCCAATGCGGCGGCAATCTCGCCACTGAGTTGACCAACCTCCATGCCTTCGCCCTTGATGTAGTAGCCGGCCAGGGAGGCGTCATATGCAACGCCGATGCCCCCTTCCCCATTGCGCGCTCCGACCATGACACCCGCCACCATGGTGGCGTGACTGCTGAATGTCTGCGGCACATTGCTGTTGCCGCTGCCGTCCAGGGTGTTCAGCCAGGCTCGGTCCGCATTGGGCTGCAGATCAGGGTGCCGGTAGTCGAACACCTCGGGGCCCGTGCTGAACGCACCGCCTGGTTCGAACTGACCGATGCGGACGCCTTTGCCCGTGTAGTCCTGCCACGCCGGCCTGACGTTGATGTCGCTCAGATACCATTGATCCAGGGACAAGGGGTCCACCCGGCCTTGAGCATCCTGCAGGTCGGGGGTCTGCAGATACACCGCGCCCTTCATCACCTCGGTTTGACCGGTCGCGCTGTTGGTGATACTGGTGACCTGACTGCTCTCGTCCTTGATCTTGTACTTGAAACCCATCACTCCGGTATAGGACGCGTCAGGGGTAAAAAGAACGTCGCCGTTCTGCGTCAAGCTGACCGTCCCACCCTTGGCCTCCAGAACTTCAGTGATGGTGAGTTGACCGATATCGCTGTCCCAGTCCCGGTCATTGGCCAGCAGCTGGCTCTTCGAGATCAGGTGCGCGGCAGTGCGACTCAGGGTCTGGCCGGTTGAGTTGACGGTCAGCACATCCTTGACCGGCAGCGGACTACCGAGAGTGAGTTCGACGCGGTTGACATCGGCAAAGCTGAGCTTCTCGATGCCGACAAGCGTGTCGGCACCATCCTGGCCGGTTCGGGTGTCCACCACGCGATAGACCCTCTGACCGTTTCGGTCGTCAACCCTGGTGATGCGGTAGTCAGAGTAGGAGCCCGAGTACTCTGCGATATCGACGCCGTCCCCGCCATCGAGACTGTCGTCGCCTCGTCCACCTTTGAGCACGTCGTTGCCCGCACCTCCGTCCAGCTTGTCGTCTTCCAGGCCGCCATCCAAGACGTCGTCGCCCGCGCCGCCGCTCAGGTGATCGCGGCCTCGATGGCCGCGGATGAGGTCGTTGCCGGCACCACCGTCAATGGTGTCGTCCCCATCCTCGCCGGACAGCACGTCGTTGGCCGCGCCCCCGATGATCAGGTCATCCCCTGCGCCGCCGCGCACAAAGACAGATGAGCGGCCACCGCCCACGAAGACGTCATCACCATCGCCTCCGACGGCGACTTCGATATTGCTCTGGCTCAGATTCAGCGAGACACCGCGAACGCCGACCACCTGCGCAATGTCGAAGCCTTCGCCACCGTCAACATGCGCATCTGAGGCATCGATCAGCAGCACGTCGTCTCCAGCACCACCGGTCAGCGAGTCGGCACCCAAACCGCCGGCCAGCCAATTGTTCGCCGCGTCGCCTGTGAGCGTGTCCGCACCCGCGCCACCCGTCAGATTGCGCGCGTTCAGTGTTGCCGCGCTCAAGGTTTCGTTGACGCTCGCATTGACGTTCTTTGAAATGTAGGCCGTGGTCCCAGTCGCGCCACCCGTGCCACTTTCCGTGGTGACGGTGACGCCGCTCCCAGTCTGAGTGACGGTGCTGCCGGCCGGGTTGGCCAGGAAGTTGGCCGCTATGGCTTCCTTGCTGGTGCCGTTTTGCGTGAAGGTGCCGCGCGCAAGCACTTCATTGCCATCGCGCACTTCGCCGCTTTGTCCTGCAGTGGCGAGATTGATGGCTGTGATGCCCAGTTCCGCGAAGGTCTTGAGTTCTCCAGTGTCGGTCTTGCCGTCGTGGTTGGCATCGACCCACACGCGCAGGTTGCCCCAGGCCGTGTCGGTCGCGGTGAACTGGTTGTCGGCGTTGCTGTCCAGGCTCTTCAAGGCCGCGAAGCCATTCGCGTACGGCTTGGTGCCAGCCACTCCATTCGATCCGGCCACGCCTTTGTAGTACTCGCTCAGCGTCTCGCTGATGTTGTTGATCTTTCCGTCGCCATTGAGGTCGTGCACAACGATGCCATCTTGCGCACTGACCCAGCCTGTCTGCTCTAGGGAGCCGCCGTCGTTGTCGGCGTCGAAGAGGACGGGGGACGTTCCGTAGTCGGTGAGCTTGACGCCGTCGCCGTTCAAGTCCAGCAGCAGGGGGTCAGCGGGAAAGAGGTTGAAGTTGAAGGCCGAAGCATTGTTCAGGCTGCTGCCAAAAAGGCCGTAGTCCACAGGACCGGCCAAGGGGTCGGTGTTCCCGACACTGCCTGCGTCTGAAAACGGCAAGCCCAATCCGCTCGATGCATCGATGTTCAGGCCGAAATTGAAGTTGCCGGGCCGCAGACCATCAGTGATTGCGTAGCTTGCAACGGCCTGGTTGCCGACGGCGGTGTTGACGTTCCAGAAGTTGCCGATGCTGACGGTGTAGCCGCCGTTGGCAATCAGATTGTTGTTGACGCTGCTTGGGCCCAGGCTGGTGCTGTCGGGGGTGGAGGCGGTGCTGGGGACGACGGTTGTGGTCGTCGTGTTCAGGACAACCGTATTGATCGTATTGGGCTGGGTGAAGCTGGTGCCATAGTTCGCGTCGGTGGCGGTCGTGACATCCTGCAAAACGCTGCCGCCTGGCGCTGTTTGGCTGAACCGATCCGTGTATGTGCCGCTGGCATCGCGCGTGCGCTGCCATAGCAAGCTGTTGCCGTTTTCGTCATTGGTACGGTACTCGTATTCGCCTGTGGCCGGATTCATGCTGTAGCGCACCGCACCGTAGTCAATGACCAAATTGCCATTGATCTTGGTGGGTACGAGAATCTGCTGTCCGACTTGCAACGTGGTGTCTTGCGCGCGAGTCAGCCCGTTGAAGGCGCGAAGATCATCATCGGTAATGGCGTTGCCCCTGGCATTCTGATCCGCACGAATGCTGGAAAGATTTCCGCCGGCTCCCAGAATAACGGTGTAATTGTTGCTGTAAACCAGGGGAACGGCCCCGCTGATCAGGGCGGGCTGGCTCAATGCAGCGGCGACATCGGCATCGCGCCGTGCGAGCGCATCGCGCGCGTCGAGGATGCCATTGCCGCTCAGTTGTATGCGAAACAGGCGCTCGGCATCCAGTTGGGCGGCCAATGCGGGCGGTGCAATGACGGGTCCGCCAGCCGCGACCAACGTGCCCACACTGTTCCAATTGCCTGTGCGGCTGTCGTAGCTATAGCCCTTGACGTAGTTGGGGTTGCTCACTGGATCGACGCCAGTCAGCACAAAGGAGACCCCCGCGTGGCTCACGTTTTCAAACCAGTTCGCACTGGCCCAGGTTCCATTTCCTACCGTGGCGGCGGTGTTGTAGAAACCACCTTGCACCATGGCATCGAATTTGGCCTGCGCTTCCGCCAGATTGCCGCTTTCGTAGTCGGTTTTGATGGGTGCCCATGCCGTCCAGGCATCTAGGCTCAGGCCGCGGGCAGCAAAGGCTTCGCGATGCGATTCGGTGATGTCGATAATTTTTAGATAAAGAGCATCGGTGTTTTTATTATCTTGAACCAACGCATCTCGTTTTGTTAGATCCGCCAGTAACAGCCGGACGCCAACATCATCCCATTGCTCGGGCGTTTTATGAATGCCCATCTGGCCAGCTACGGCATTGGCATAGTAATTTGCCGTATAGCCATCGAGGGTGTTATTTTGAACGACCTGCAAAGCCAGATGCGCATAGGGATCGCCCTTGGCATCGAGATAGCTCCAGTAGGCTTGGCGGTCACGGCGCTCGGCATAGGAGCGCAGAATCGCGATGTCCTGCGTGGTGAGTTGATTGGTCGACATTGGAACTCCCTTTCGCTTGTATCAGGTTAATTTATCTATGGAACTACTTGGTGGCAGGTTGATCCGCCACCAAAAATGAATCAAGCAACTCGCGCACGCGTGCTTCGGTTTTTTGCCATTGCGCCAGAAAGCGGCGCGGATAATCCAGACTAATTCTGGCGTTCAATGGTTCATAGTACATATCATGTTTACACATTGCCCGCGACTGGCCAGACCATTTCTTCGAAGCAAAAAAAGCTTCGCGCTCCGCTTCCGGCATCGCCATCACCTTTGCGTCAGCGTCGGGCAGTGCGTCCGCATCGCAAATGATCAGACTCGTGCGAGATTGCAGCGGACTCAGCACATCCCGAGGCGTCACCTGTCTTCCGCAAATTGGAAATTCTTGATCTGGAGAAGCGCAGGGTATGTGGCGGGGCCATTTCTCAAAGTTCTCTCCCCAGACTTCCAGGCCATACTTGTCGGGACGGCGAATGGGGCTGCTGGAGGCGCGCAATGTGCCGGTGCGCGTCGATTCCAGCCCTTCCTTCCAATCAATGGCCCCAGGGCGTCTATCTCCAACAATGATGCCAATGCGGCTTCGCTCATAAGGGGTGAAATACTCACGCAGATTCTGCGGTGTGCGTGGCCCGATGTCCGGCAAAAGAGATTCAAGGTAAAGAGAGGCATCATCTTTCTGCTGTCTCGGGTCTTGCAATAATTCAATGAAGCTCAGGTACGCCATCGGAATGCGAACCTTTTTCCCTCCCACTTTGCGCTCGTACATGGCATCAGCAGGTGCCAAGTAGAGGTTTTGAATCAGCTTCCCATGGCAATCTGCAGGTGTGATCGCGCATAGATAGTCCTTGAGTGCAAATGCCTTTGCTTCTTCGCCGCCCTTGCCGCTTTCCGCTTGACTGCACCCACCCAACAAGCAAAGCAGCGCAACGCAGATGAGCCGCGGCAGCGAGCGGGGATTGAAACTGTCAACGTGAGATCTCATGTGCAAACTCTCCATCCTGCGGTATTCGCCGCTGATACCGATCGGTCGTCATTGCCATTGCGCATTTCGCCGCTTTGTCCTGTCGTTGCAAGATTGTTTCGGCTTGCGTGGACTGGGATTCTTCGTCGACCGAGCGAGAGTTTTGGGACTTCTGTGCCTCGCGCAGCTGTTGCACCTGCTGCAACTGGCGTTGCCGCTCGGCCATCGCCATCGCCTTGGCGGCGTCGTTCCCGTAGATCTTGATGGAGAAGGATTTCTGCAAACTCTTGCCGTTGCCGAGATACGTCAACGCCAGCCACCAGCCCGGATGCCTCGGATCGGTGACACGATGCTGCACGCCGGATATGCCCGTCTTGTTTGCTGCGCCGATCGACTTCGCCTCTGGCAAGCGCCGGCGGACACTCTGTTAGCAATGGCTGTGGCGGTGTCTCGCGCACGACCGCTTCTGACGGATGCACAGGGCGGCGCCCCTGCATCTGCTCCAACTGCTTCTGGCGTTCTGCCATGGCCAGCGTCTTCGCCTGGGCAGCGCCGTAGCGCCCGACACTGAAGTATTTCCGAACAATTTGGCCGGGGCCCAGGTAGGTGCGGGCATTCCAGCCCGTTACTTGGTCCTCAGAGTTCAACTGGCAGTGCACCCCGGGGATGCCCGACGTATTGTTGCGCCGCATCACGTTGGCAACTGCAACTCGGCTGGGCGGCAGGTGCATTCTGACGATTTCGTCGCGCCATGTCTGGGCGCGCAGCAGGGCCGGGGCCTCACCGCCATAGATGGCGAAGGCGAACTGCTTGAAGTGGCTCACGCTTTGGCGTCTGATTTCAACTTTCCAGCCGTAGGGACCACGCCGAATCCCATACATGCTGGCAGAGTTGGCATTCGAGTCTGATATTGGCATGGGACTCCTTCATTGACAGTGCTTTTCAATTTCATCGTTCCCGCAGGCTCTCACTTGTCGCCCGCTGCACCGGACTCAGCAGGAATTCAATAACTCGCCGCTTCCCCGTCTTGATCTCCGCCGTGAGGTTCATTCCCGGGCTCAGCTTGATCGGCTTGCCGTCCACATCGATGGTCGTGCTGCTCAGACTGAGCGTCACCGGGAAGATCGCCCCACGCTTCTCGTCATTCACCGCATCCGCCGTCACCGTCTTGACCGTGGCGTTCACCGTGCCGTAGCGCGTGTAGGGGAAGGTCTCCAGCTTGATGGCCGCGTCCTGCGTCGGGCTCACGAAGCCGATGTCCTTGTTCTCCAGCGTCACCTCGGCCGTCACCTGCGCCCCATCGGGCACGATCACCATCAAGGGTTGCGCTTCCGTGACCACACCGCCTTCGGTGTGCGCGGCGAGTTGTTGCACCGTGCCCGGCACCGGCGCCTTCAATGTGGTGAGCCGTTCGCGCTGCCCGGCCTTGGCCAGGTCCTGCGTGCCCTGCTGGCGCTTGAGTTCGGCTGCGGCCTCGCGCGTCCTGAGGCTGTGCTTGGTTTCGGCGATGTAGGCGGCTTTTGTGTTCTCGCTCTCGCGCAGGGTGGCGTTGGCTTCGGCGAGCCGGGCGCGCTGCGTGGCGAGGTCGCGCTCCAGCTCGATACGCTCTCTGGTGCGGTCCTGGTTCGCATGGCTGGACATGAAGCCCTGGTTGGCCAGCTGGTGGAAGTCGGCCTCCCGCTGCTTGGCGATGGGCACCGTCGTCTCCAGCTTGGCGACCATCTCGCGCACGGTGGCGATCTCGGCCTGGCGGCGGTTGATCTCGGAGGCTGCCTTGGCGAGCTTGGCGGTGATATCGCTCCACTCGTCACTCAACTGCGCCCTGGTGGCCGTGAGATCGACCTCGGTCCAGCCATTGGGGAGGCTCTTGCCGAGTTCAGGCGCACGAGGGGTCGTCGGCGCATTGAGTGCCTGCAGCAAGGCGCGCGTGCGCAGCACTTCGGACTGCGCCGACTTCAGCTGCTCGTCGATGCTGGTCTTGTCGGCATTGGCGGTCGTGGGATCGAGCTCGACCAGGGCCTGACCCGCCTCGACATGGTCGCCGTCCTTGACCAGCACGCGCTTGACGACGCTCACCTCCAGCGGCTGGATCACCTTGGTGCGCTCGCTCACGATGATGCGTCCGGGCGCCACGGCCACGATGTCGACCTGCCCGAAGATGGCCCAGGTCAGGGCGATGAGGAACAGCGCGATCAGCGCGAAGGCCAGCCGGCGCGGTGCCGGATGCACTGGCGTGTCCTGCAGGCTCAATGCCGCGGGCAAGAACGCCGCCTCGTCGGACAGGCGCCTCGGCCCGGCCAGTTCATGGCGGTGCTGCCAGGCGGCCCGGAACACGGCCCGGTAGCGCCCGAGCAGTTCGATCATGGGATGGCGCATGTCCCGCGCATGCGGCGCATTCGCCGCGGGGGCCGTGGTGGAGACGTCCGGCGTCACACCGCTGCCTCCGTGCCTACACCTGTTCCTGCCCCCGCTCCCGCCCCTTCGGTCGGATGCCCCCCGCCCTGCATCGCCCACAGGTGCGCATAGATGCCCTTGGGCCGGTTCAGCAGCGTTTCGTGCGTGCCGCCTTCGACGATCTTCCCCTTGTCCATCACGATGATGCGGTGCGCATGCCGCACAGCCGAGAGCCGGTGCGCGATGATGAAGACCGTGCGCCCCTTGCAGATGTGCGCCATGTTGCGCTGCACGATGGCTTCGCTCTCGTAGTCCAGCGCGCTGGTGGCCTCGTCGAAGATCAGGATGCGCGGATGAGTGAAAAGCGCCCGTGCGATGGCGATGCGCTGGCGCTGCCCACCCGAGAGGCTCGCGCCCTGCTCGCCGACCAGGGTGTCGTAGCCCTCGGGCAGCTCGCTGATGAATTCGTGGGCACCGGCCAGTTGGGCGGCCTGCATCACGGCCTCGAGCGGTGCGGCCGGATCGACGACGGCGATGTTCTCGCGCACGCTGCGGTTGAAGAGGGTGTTCTCCTGCAGCACCACCCCCACCTGCCTTCTCAGTTGCGCCGCGTCGATCAGGCTGATGTCGATGCCGTCGACCAGGAGGCGCCCCTGCTCGGGGCTGTAGAGGCGCTGGACGAGCTTGGTGAGCGTGCTCTTGCCGGAGCCCGAGCGACCGACGATGCCGATGACTTCGCCGGGGCGCACGTCGAGGCTGACGCCGTGCAGCACGGGGGCGGCCTCGGGGCGGTAGCGAAAGGTGAGGTTGTCCAGCGTGACGCGGCCCTTCAGCGCTGGCAGTTGGGCGGCGGTGCTCGGGGGCACTTCGGTGCGGGTGTTGAGGATGTCGCCGAGCCGGGCCATGGAGATGCCGGTCTGCTGGAAGTCGGTCCACAGCTGGGCCATGCGCATGATGGGCTGGCTCACGCGCTGGGCGAACATGTTGAAGGCGACGAACTGGCCGACGGTCAGGTCGTTGTTCATCACGAGGTGGGCGCCGTACCAGAGGGTGGCGGCGTTGACGAGCTTGCCGATGAGGTTGACGCCTTCGTGCGCCCAGCTCGCGAGGTTCTGGGTCCGGAAGCTGGCCGAGACGTAGGCGGCGAGCTGGTTGTCCCAGCGGCGGCCGAAGGCGGGCTCGAGCGCGGTGGCCTTGACGGTCTGGATGGCGCTGACGGTCTCCACCAGCATGGCCTGGTTCTCCGCGCCGCGCGCGAACTTCTCGTCCAGGCGCCGGCGCAGGATCGGCACCACCGCGAGGCTCAGGCCGAAGTACAGCGGCAGGCTCGCGAGCACGATCAGGGTCAGGGGCACGCTGTAGAACAGCATGACGGCCACGAAGACGACGGAGAAGACGACGTCGAGCAGCACCGTGAGCGCGTTGCCGGTGAGAAAGCTGCGGATGTTCTCGAGCTCGCGCACGCGGGCGACCGAGTCGCCGACGCGCCGGGCCTGGAAGTAGGCCAGGGGCAGTTGCACCAAGTGGCGGAACAGCCGCGCACCGAGCTCGACGTCGATGCGGTTGGTGGTGTGGCTGAAGATGTAGCTGCGCAGACCGTTCAGCAGCGACTCGAAGATGACGACCACCAGCAGGCCGATGACGAGCACATCGAGCGTGGTCATGCCGCGGTGCACCAGCACCTTGTCCATCACGACCTGGAAGAAGAGCGGGCTGACCAGCGCGAAGAGCTGCAGGATGAAGGAGATGAAAAGCACTTCGCCGAGCAGCTTCCTGTGCTTGACGAGGCTGGGGATGAACCAGGAGAAGTCGAACTTGGCGAGTTCGCCCGCGAGGCTGGCGCGGCTGGTGAGGAGGATGAGTTCGCCGGTCCAGTGCGCGGCGAAGACGTCCAGGGGTTCGATGACGGGGCGGCCATTCGAAGCTGACGGGTCTTGCAGCAGGACGCGCTGGGCGTCGCACTGGGCGAGGATGACGAAGTGCTCGCTGCCGTCCCCGTTGCGCAGGACTGCCAGTGCGGGCAAGGGCGTCAGGGACAGGCGCTCGAGCGTCGTGCGGGACGACTTGGCCTTCAGGCCGAGGTGCTTGGCTGCTCGCAGCAGCGTGGCCGTGTCGATGGACTCGGAAGGGGTCAGGCCCAGTTGATGCGCCAGCAGGGCGGCATCGGCAGCGATCTGGTGGAAGCGGGCCACCGTGCACAGGGCGACCAGCGACGGATGCGCCAATGGCACCGGGGCTGCGGACACCTTTGCGTTCGCTGTCACCGTTGCCTGTGCGGCAACGGCTATCTCTGCTTCTCCCAATCTCTTTCTCCCCAAGCATTTTTTGTCCGCCTGAGTACATGGAGTCGCAGGCGATCGGCTATATGCAGGGATTGTCAGCTGCCGGTTGAAATAATTGCTAACAAAATAGCGTACCGCACGAAGTCATCGGTGAAAACGAGACATATCTCACACGCCAAGCGGGCGCATAGCGACACCTCTCGTCGATAAGTAGTTATTAGGTTTTCAAAAAAAGCTGATTGCAGTTTGCTCGCCGCTATTTCAGTCGGTGGCTGTGATTCGCCCCCTCAATCTCGGAGGAGACCCAAGACCCCCTAAATGAATTCGATACAAGTGACATCGCCCGCAAGCTGCGAATTAACTTTAGGCAATCAAGCTGCCCCACGTAGGCAAACTAATTCGCCTCGGCGCCCCGGTCGGGCGACGACCCGCTGCGCACCACGCGCTGGTCGTCGTTGAGCACCGCGGTGAACACCATGGGCGAATTCGGCGGCTGGACCCAGCGCCACTCCCATTCGGTTTCACGCTTGAGCGCGTAGGGCGTGATCTTCGCCGGCTTGCCGAGCATCTTGCGCAGGTCTTCCATCATCATGCCCGGCTGCACCCTGGCGAAGTTCTCGGGCGTCAGCACCTGGCGCAGCGCACTCATCTTGCCGTCGGCGCCGATGGTGACCATGTAGTTCTTCTGGCCCTGCGGCTGGCGGTTGTACTCGAGCACGCGGCCGTTCGGCGCATCCCAGATGTTCTCGGGCTCGCCGAATCTGGCGCGCACATCGGCTTCGGTGGAGACGCCTTCCTCCAGTTCGCCGATGCGCCGGTTGTCGCAGCCCGCAAGCCCGATCACCCCCGCCAACAACGCCGTTGCCATGCCGATCCGCCACTGTTGCCGCTGCTTCATTCCATCCCCGGTAAAATTCGCGCTACAAAGGTCCAGTCTATGTCCATCTTCCGCCGCCCCCACTACACCTCCGAGATCACCAATTTCATCGAGGAGATGAAAGCCAAGAAGCCGACGCTGGAGGCCGAACAGCGCGCCGGCCGCGCCCTGCTCTGGGACAAGCACCTCGACCGCAGCCTGCTCGAGGAGTACAGCGACGCCCGCGTGCCGATGCAGCCGTACGTCTACCAGACCCAAGTCAAGTAATGGTGCCCAGCCGGCATCCATCGTTCCCTTTCATCGCGCCCGCAGCTATTGAAATGATAGCAAGCACCCGATGAAGGGCAACGAGGACAACGACACGCTCGTGGCCAGCATGCCCGAAGTGGTCGACCAGGTCGCGCTCGCCAGGCTCTATGGCGAGCCGTTGTTCGCGATGCCGAAGGACCTGTACATCCCGCCGGAGGCGCTGCAGGTTTTTCTCGAGGCCTTCGAAGGCCCGCTGGACCTGCTGCTCTACCTGATCCGCAAGCAGAACTTCAACATCCTAGACATCCCGATGGCGGGGCTCACGCGGCAGTACCTGAGCTACGTCGACGAGATCCGCCAGACGAACCTCGAACTCGCGGCCGAGTACCTGCTGATGGCCGCGATGCTGATCGAGATCAAGTCGCGCATGCTGCTGCCGCCCAAGAAGGTGGCAGACGGCGAAGAAGCCGAAGACCCGCGCGCCGAGCTGGTTCGCCGCCTGATGGAGTACGAGCAGACCAAGCTGCAGGCCGCGGCCATCAGCGTCCTGCCGACCTACGGGCGTGACTTCTGGAAGGGGCAGGTCTATATCGAGCAGTCGCTCAAGCCCCGCTTTCCCGACGTGAACGTGGTCGAGTTGCGCGACGCTTGGGCCGACATCATGAAGCGCGCCAAGCTCGTGCAGCACCACAAGATCTCGCGCGAGGAACTCAATGTGCGCGAGCACATGAGCATCGTGCTGCGCCACCTGCAGGGGCAGCGTTTCGTCGAGTTCGAGAAACTGTTCGACGTATCGCGCGGCGCGCCGGTGCTGATCGTCACCTTCATCGCGATGCTCGAGCTGGCGAAGGAAACGCTGATCGACATCACGCAGGCGGAAGCCTTCGCGCCGATCTACGTGCGGCTGGCCTATTCCCCCGCCTGATCCGCTCCAGAAAACCGGGAATTCCGCCGTGCACGACTTCGACGTCCTCATCGTCGGCAGCGGCCTCGCAGGCCTCTCCGCCGCGCTGCACCTGGCGCCCACGCACCGCGTGGCCGTGCTGACCAAGCGCGCCCTGAACGACGGCTCCAGCGCCTGGGCGCAGGGCGGCATTGCCGCGGTGCTGGCCGCGGGCGACAGCTTCGACGCCCATGTCGAAGACACGCTGATTGCCGGCGCCGGCCTCTGCGACCCCGAGGCCACGCGCTTCGTCGTCGAGCATGCGCCCGAAACCATCGGCTGGCTGCGCGAACTCGGCGTGCCGTTTTCGGAAGAAGGCGGCGGCCTGCACCTGACGCGCGAGGGCGGCCACAGCCAGCGCCGCATCGTGCACGTGACCGACGCCACCGGCGCGGCCGTGCAGCAGGTGCTGATCGAGCACGTGCGCCGCACGCCCAGCATCACGCTGTTCGAGCACCACACGCTGGTCGACCTGGTCACCGGCAGCAAGCTCGGACTGGACGACCCGGCCTGCGTGGGCCTCTACGCGCTGGACGACGAAACCGGCGAAGTGCTGAGCTTCCGCGCGCCGCACACCATCCTGGCCACCGGCGGCGCGGGCAAGGTGTACCTCTACACGACCAACCCGGACACCGCCACCGGCGACGGCATTGCCGCGGCCTGGCGCGCGGGCTGCCGGGTGTCGAACATGGAATTCATTCAGTTCCACCCAACCTGCCTGTTCCACCCGCACGCCAAGTCGTTCCTGATCAGCGAGGCGGTGCGCGGCGAGGGCGGGTTGCTCAAGTTGCCCGATGGAACGCGCTTCATGCCCAGGCACGACGAGCGCGCCGAACTCGCGCCGCGCGACGTGGTAGCGCGCGCCATCGACTTCGAGATGAAGAAGCACGGCCTGGACTGCGTGTATCTCGACATTTCGCACCAGCCCAAAGAGTTCCTGAAGGCGCACTTTCCCAACATCCTCGCGCGCTGCGCGCAGCTGGGCATCGACATCACGCGCGAGCCCATTCCCGTGGTGCCGGCCGCGCACTACACCTGCGGCGGCGTGCGGAGCGACCTCGCCGGGCGCACCGACGTGCCCGGCCTCTATGCCATCGGCGAGACCGCCTGCACCGGGCTGCATGGTGCCAATCGCCTCGCGAGCAATTCGCTGGTGGAGTGCATGGTGTTCGCGCGCGCCGCCGCCGCCGCCATTGCCGCGGCACCGGTGCGCGGGAGCATCGCACTGCCGGCGTGGGACGAAAGCCGCGTGACCGACGCCGACGAGGCCGTGGTCATCTCGCACAACTGGGACGAGCTGCGCCGCTTCATGTGGGACTACGTCGGCATCGTGCGCACCAACAAGCGCCTGGAGCGCGCAAGCCACCGCATCGCGCTGCTGCAAGCCGAGATCCAGGAGTTCTACGCGAACTTCCACGTCACGCGCGACCTGCTCGAACTGCGCAACCTGGTGCAGGTGGCCGATCTGATCGTGCGCTCCGCACAGGCCCGCCACGAAAGCCGCGGCCTGCATTTCAGCCGCGACTATCCCTCGCTCGCCGAGCCCGCCGCGCCCACGGTGCTGGTGCCGTTGGCGGGCTGAAGCTTCCGTTTCCGTTTTCCTTCCGATCCACCGTTCGTTTCGCAGCGAGAGGCGCCCCCACCATGTTCCGCACCCTGCTCAAGTCCAAGATCCACCGCGTTGCCGTCACCGATTGCGAACTGCACTACGAGGGCTCCTGCGCCATCGACGAAGACCTGCTCGATGCCGCCAATCTGGCCGAGAACGAGCAGGTCCACATCTGGAACATCAACAACGGCGAGCGCTTCGTCACCTATGCGATCCGCGGCGAGCGGGGCACCGGCATCATCTCGGTCAACGGTTCGGCCGCACGCCGGGCCTCGGTGGGCGACCTGATCATCATCGCGGCGTTCGGTCTGGTGCCGGAAGACCAGGTGGCGGGCTACAAGCCCAAGCTGGTGTTCGTGGACGGCGCCAACCGCATCAAGGAAGAACGCGCCCACATCCCGGTGCAGGCAGCTTCCGGCGAGACCGTCCCGGCCTGACAACGCGCACCAGCGCCTGCGCCCTTCAAGCCGGCCCGCGGCCGCTCCATGGAAAAAGCCCGACCATGCCATCCGTTCCCTCCCCCGCTTCCGCCTCCCCCTACGGCACCCTGCCGCCGGCCTCATCGCCGTCGCTGCGCAAGCCCGTAAGCCTGCCGCGCCTGGCCGACATGCATGCGCGCGGCGAGAAGATCGCGATGCTCACGGCCTACGACGCCACCTTTGCGGCCATGGCCGACGCGGCCGGCATCGACTGCCTGCTGGTCGGCGATTCGCTCGGCATGGTCTGCCAGGGCCTCCACAGCACGGTGGGCGTGATCCTGGACACCATGCGCTATCACACCGACAGCGTCTCGCGCGGCCTGCGCCGCGTGCAGGGCACGGCCTGGCTAATTGCCGACCTGCCCTTCGGCAGCTACCAGGAGTCGCGCGAGCAGGCGCTGCGCAGTGCCACGGTGCTGATGCAGGCCGGCGCCCACATGGTCAAGCTCGAAGGCGGCGGCTGGACCACCGAGACGGTGCGCTTCCTGGTCGAGCGCGGCATTCCGGTGTGCGCCCATCTGGGCCTGACGCCGCAGACCGTGCATGCGCTGGGCGGCTACCGCGTGCAGGGCAAGGGCGATGCGGCGGGCGCCGTGCTGAAGCAGCAGGCCCATGCGCTGCAGGACGCGGGCGCCACGATGCTGGTGCTCGAGATGGTGCCGGCCGCACTGGCCGCCGAGCTCACTGCCGAGCTGACGCACTGCGCCACCATCGGTATCGGCGCGGGCAAGGGCACCGCCGGCCAGGTGCTGGTGTTGCACGACATGCTGGGCATCAACCTTGGAAAGATGCCGAAGTTCGTGCACAACTTCATGGCCGGCGCTTCGAGCATCGGCGAGGCGCTCGAAGCCTATGTGCGGGCCGTGAAAAACGGCAGCTTCCCCGACGACCAACTCCACGCCTGGTAAAGGACCGAGACCATGCACATCGCACACACCATCGCCGAGCTGCGCGAGCATCTGGCCGCTTTCGAACGCCCCGCGTTCGTCCCCACCATGGGCAACCTGCACGAAGGCCACCTGGCGCTCGTGAAGCAGGCCAGGCCGCTGGGCGACGTCACCGTGGCCAGCATCTTCGTCAACCGCCTGCAGTTCCTGCCGCACGAGGATTTCGACACCTATCCGCGGACCTGGGACAGCGACTGCGAGAAGCTGCGCACGGCCGGCTGCGACGTGCTGTTCGCGCCCGACGAGCGCGCGCTCTATCCCGAGCCGCAGACCTGCAAGGTGCACCCGGACCCGGCGCTGGCCGACATTCTCGAAGGCCACTTTCGCCCCGGGTTCTTCGTTGGCGTGTGCACGGTGGTGATGAAGCTCTTCCAGTGCGTGCAGCCGCGCGTGGCGGTGTTCGGCAAGAAGGACTACCAGCAGCTCATGGTGATCCGCCACATGGTGCGGCAGTTCGCGCTGCCCATCGAGATCGTGGGCAGCGAAACCTTCCGCGCGGAGGACGGGCTCGCGCTGTCGTCGCGCAACGGCTACCTGAGCGAAACCGAACGGGCGGAAGCCGTTCAGCTCTCCCAGGCGCTGAGGGCCATGGCCGAGGCCGTGCAGTCGGGCGAGCGCGACTTGGCCGCAATCGAAGCACGGGCAATGCAGGCGCTGACGCAGCGCGGCTGGCAACCGGACTATCTTGTGCTGCGGCGCCGTTCCGATCTGCAAGCGCCGTCGGCTGGCGAGCCGATCGTGGCGCTGGCCGCGGCACGGCTGGGCGGCACGCGGCTGATCGACAACCTGGAAATCGACGTCCCCACTTCATGAGCTACAGCGTCAAGGAAATCTTCTACACCCTGCAGGGCGAAGGCGGCCAGGCCGGCATGCCGGCCGTGTTCTGCCGCTTCGCCGGCTGCAACCTGTGGACCGGCCGCGAGGAAGACCGCGCCACGGCCGTCTGCCGTTTCTGCGACACCGATTTCGTGGGCACCGACGGCACGCTGGGCGGCAAGTTCAAGAACGCCGAACTGCTGGCCGACACCATCGCCGCGCAATGGCCGGCCGACGATGCCGAGCATCGACTGGTGGTGCTCACCGGCGGCGAGCCGCTGCTGCAGGTGGACGCGGCCCTGGTCGAGGCGCTGCATGCGCGCCGCTTTCGCATCGCGGTGGAGAGCAACGGCACCGTCGCCGCGCCCGCGGGCATCGACTGGCTCTGCATCAGCCCCAAGGCCGGCGCGCCCTGGGTGCAGCGGCGCGGACAGGAACTCAAGCTGGTGTGGCCGCAGGGCGAGTTCGACCTCGACACGATGGCGCGCACCGGCGAGTTCGCGCACCGCTTCCTGCAGCCGATGGACGGGCCCGACCGCGTGGCCAATACCGAACTCTGCATTGCCGAATGCATGCGCCATCCGGCCTGGCGCCTCAGCGTTCAGACCCACAAGATCACCGGAATCCGCTGAGCGCGGAGACCTTTCAGATGCGATTCACCATCAGCCAACGCTTTTTCTTCGATGCCGCGCACACGCTCAAGCGCGAAATCGAAGCCCAGGGCAGCCGCCGTATCCACGGCCATACCTACCATGCCGAAGTCTGGCTCGCGGGCCAGCGCGATCCCGTGACGGGCATGGTCGTGGACCTGGGATTGCTGCGCCGCCGGCTCGACGATGTGCGCGAGCAGCTCGACCATCACTTGCTCGACGACGTGGCGGGACTGCACCCGCCGACGCTTGAAAACCTCTGCCTGTTCATTGCGGACGCGCTGCCCGATCTGCGGCCGTCGCTGGCCCGCGTGCGCGTCTGGCGCGAGGCGCTGGGCGACTCCTGCACCGTGGACTTCCAAGTATGACTCCCTCTCCCCTTGGGGAGAGGGTGAGCGGCGCTCAAAGGCTGCGCGATGTTGTGGGGCTCCTGCCCTCTCCCTAGCCCTCTCCCGCGAGCGGGAGAGGGAACAAGACGTCAGGCAGCGCCGATGCCGGCGATCAGGCTACCCGGCGGCTGGCCGTTCTTGAGACCGGCCGTGAACGCCAGCATCCGGTCGATCGGCACGCGCGCGCGCAGCCCCAGCGCCGGATCGACGTGAATTTCGCCCGCGCCGGTTTCCAGCGCGTTCGCCAGCTCCACCAGCCCGTTCATCGCCATCCACGGGCAATGCGCACAGCTCTTGCAGGTGCCGCCGTTGCCGGCCGTGGGGGCCTCGATGAAGCTCTTGCCGGGGTTCAGCGTGCGCAGCTTGTGCAGCATGCCGGTGTCGGTGGCGACGATGAATTCGTTCGCATCCATGCGCTGCGCCGCACCCAGGATGGCCGAGGTGGAGCCCACCGCATCGGCCAGCGCAATCACGTCGGCCGGCGATTCGGGATGCACCAGCACCTTCGCGGCCGGGTGCGCCTTCATGAGCAGCTCGAGTTCCAGCGCCTTGAACTCGTCGTGCACGATGCAGGCGCCGTTCCAGCTCACCATGTCGGCGCCCGTCTGGCGCTGGATGTAGTCGCCCAGATGGCGGTCGGGCGCCCAGAGGATCTTGCGGCCCTGCGCATGCAGAGCGCTCACCACGTCGAGCGCGCAGCTCGAGGTGACGAGCCAGTCGGCGCGCGCCTTCACGGCCGCGCTGGTGTTGGCGTAGACCACCACGGTGCGGTCGGGATGCGCATCGCAGAAGGCGCTGAATTCATCGACCGGACAGCCCAGGTCGAGCGAACAGTTGGCGTCCAGGTCGGGCATCAGCACGCGCTTCTCGGGCGAGAGGATCTTGGCGGTTTCGCCCATGAAGCGCACGCCCGACACCACCAGCGTCTGCGCAGTGTGATCGCGGCCGAAGCGCGCCATTTCGAGCGAATCGCTCACGATGCCGCCGGTTTCCTCGGCCAGGTCCTGCAGGTCGGGATGCACGTAGAAGTGCGACACCATCACGGCATTGCGCTCGCGCAGCAGCCGGCGGATGCGTTCCTTCAGCGCGAGGCGCTCGTCGTGCGAGGGCTCGGGCGGCACGCGGGCCCAGGCGTGGCGCGTGTCGCAGGCCGCGCCCGCCTCGGCCGCGGGTTGTTCGTAGTCGACCTCGATGACGAGAGGAGACGCCATGCGCAGTTCAGCCTTCCTGGAAACGCATCGAGAAATCGATGGCCTTCACGTCCTTGGTCAACGCGCCGACCGAAATCCGGTCGACACCGGTTTCCGCCAGCGCACGCAGGCCTTCGAGCGTGACGCCGCCGGATATTTCGAGCACGGCCTGGCGCTCGTCGCCGGCCTCGCCGTTGATGCGGACCGCCTCGCGCAAGGTCGGCAGGTCCATGTTGTCGAGCAGCACCATGCGGGCACCGGCCTCGAGCGCCTCGCGCAGCTGCGCCAGCGTTTCGACCTCGACCTCGACGAAAGCCGCGCGCCCCGCCACCAGCGCCACCGCACGCAGCGCCGCGGCCACGCCGCCGGCCGCGGCGATGTGGTTTTCCTTGATGAGCACGGCGTCGTAGAGGCCGATGCGGTGGTTCACGCCGCCGCCCGTGCGCACCGCGTACTTCTGCGCCAGACGCAGGCCCGGCAGGGTCTTGCGGGTGTCGACGATGCGCGCGCGGGTGCCGCGAACCGCGTGGGCGTAAAGGGCCGTCTTGGTGGCCACCGCGCTCAGCAGCTGGAGGAAATTGAGCGCGGTGCGCTCGGCCGTCAGCAATGCGCGCGCCGTGCCCTCGATCTCGAGCACGGTCTGGTCGGCCGCACAGCGCTCGCCTTCGCCGCACAGCCAGCGGATGCGGGCTTGCGGATCGAGCTGCCGCACGGTGGCTTCGACCCAGGGCGCGCCGCAGAGCACGGCCGATTCGCGCGCCAGCACGCGCGCATGGGCGCGGCGGCCGGGGTCGACCAGCGAGGCGGTCAGGTCGCCATCGGCCACATCTTCCTGCAGCGCGCGGGCGGCGTCGGCCTGGGCCAGCGCGGCCACGGCCGGCGCCGAAAAATCAAAGCGAAGGCTCATGGCTGTCTTGTCTCTTCAGTCTTGTGGGCGATTCAGGGCATGCGGACCGATTCGGGCACCGGATCGCGGCCGGTCAGCGAGGCGACGGCCTGCTGCGGGCTCAGCCGGCCATCCAGCAGCGCGACCACGCCTTCGGCGATGGGCATTTCCACGCCCAGGCCCCGCGCGCGCTGCACCACGGTGCGTGCGCAATAGACACCTTCGGCCACATGGCCCAGCGAAGCCACAGCCTGCGCCAGCGTTCGGCCCTGCGCCAGCAGCAAGCCCACCTTGCGGTTGCGCGAGAGGTCGCCGGTGGCCGTCAGCACCAGGTCGCCCAGGCCCGAAAGGCCCATGAAAGTTTCGGCGCGCGCACCAAGCGCCAGCCCGAAGCGCGTCATTTCGGCCAGCCCCCGCGTGATGAGCGCCGCGCGCGCATTGAGGCCCAGCGCCAGGCCGTCGCACAGCCCGGTGGCAATGGCCAGCACGTTCTTGACAGCGCCGCCGACTTCCACGCCCACGATGTCGTCGTTGGCGTAGACACGCAGGGCCGGCCCGTGGAATGCGTCGACGAGCGCGTCGCGTACGGCGGCATGCGGGCTGGCGGCCACCAGCGCCGTCGGGCGGCCTTCGGCGACTTCTTGCGCAAAGCTCGGGCCGCTGAGCACGCCCGCCATCAAGTCGGGGGCAACCTGTCCCCATATTTCATGGGCCAGCAAGCCATAGGAGGTGGGGGAAGCATCGAGCGCGGGTTCGACGCCCTTGCACAGCCACGCCACCGGCGCGGTCGTGCCGCGCAAGGCAATGAGCTGCTGGCGCAACGCGGCCATGGGCGTGGCCACGATGACGAGTTCGGCGCCCGCCTGCGCCTGGTGCAGGTCGCCGGCGCGCACCGTGAGTGCGGGCGGCAGTGCCAGGCCGGGCAGATAGCGGACGTTTTCGCGCGCCTTCGAGATCGCCTCCGCCTGGGCCCCATCGCGCGCCCAGAGCGTGACCTCGTGGCGGCCCGCCGCGTTGACAGCCAGCGCCGTGCCCCAGGCACCGGCGCCATGAACGCAGATCTTCATCGGCGTCGCGACCCCTTGCATAGCCTTACCAGGCCCTAGGGGTTTACTGCGTGACGATCGACGAGGGCTGGCCGGCGGCCTGCGCCTGCTGCTGCTCGTACATCGCCTGGAAGTTGATTTCCGCCAGGTGCACGGGCGGAAAGCCGCCGCGCTGGATCACGTCGGCCACATTGCCGCGCAGGTACGGATAGACGATCTGCGGGCAGGCGATGCCGAGGATCGGGCCCATCTGGTCTTCGGGCAGGTTGCGGATCTCGAAGATGCCGGCCTGCTTGGCTTCGACCAGGAACACGGTCTTGTCCTGGATCTTGGTCTGCACGGTGGCCGAAACGGTGATCTCGAAGATGCCTTCAGCCACCGGCTGGGCGTCCACGCCGAGCTGGATGTCGACCGTGGGCTGCTCCTGCTCGAGCAGGATGGCGGGCGAATTGGGCTGTTCGAGCGACAGGTCCTTGAGGTAGACGCGCTGGATCTGGAAAACGGGATCTTGGGCTTGCTGATCGGCCATGGCTGAACTTTCGAGGATCAAAACAATGCCCGCCGGGGAGAGGTTCCCGCAGCGGGCTGCAGATGAATGAGCAGGCGATTATCGCCCGACGCCCGGACACATTCGGGAAACACCGCTGTACCGGCGTTGCCCCGTCGCAGGTGGCTTGGGGGAGCGCCTCATCAGGCGCTTTGCAGCAGCGGAACCAGTCCGCCGCGGCTGTCGAGCGCCATCAGGTCGTCGCAGCCGCCAACGTGGGTGTCGCCGATGAAGATCTGCGGCACCGTGCGGCGCCGGGTGATTTCCATCATGGTGTTGCGGGCCTGGGGGTCGCTGTCGATGCGGATCTCCTCGATCTGCTCGACACCCTTGGATTTCAGGATCTGTTTTGCGCGTATGCAGTAGGGGCAAACGGCGGTGGTGTACATCTTGACGGCTTGCATACGCTGTATCTCGGGAGGTTTTAGGCCTTTTCAACGGGCAGGTTAGCGTCTTTCCAGGCCTTGAGACCGCCGGAAACCGCTTGGGCCTGCTCGTAACCGAGTTTCTTGGCCATGGCCACGGCCCGCTGGGCACGGGCGCCGGTGGCGCACACCAGCAGCAGCGGCACGTTCTTGTTCTTGACCGCGCCGGTCAGCTTTTCTTCGAGCTGGTTCAGCGGAACGTTCTTGGCGCCGATCATGTGGCTGGTGGCGAACTCTTCCGGTTCGCGCACGTCGACCAGCACCGCGCGTTCGCGGTTGATGAGTTGCACCGCCCCCTGGGCCGTGAGCGTGCCGCCGCCGGCGCCGCGAACCAGCGGCCAGGCCAGCATGCCACCCGAACTGAGTGCGATCAGGATCAGCATCCAGTTCGCGGTGACGAATTCGATCAATTTCACGGGGATTCCTTGGATGGCAAACCCGGGATTTTAGAATGCTGGTTTTCCCAAGCGCTGCCAAAGGCTTCCCACATGCATAAACTGGTACTGATCCGCCACGGCGAATCGACCTGGAATCTCGAAAACCGCTTCACCGGATGGACCGACGTCGACCTGACCGAAACCGGCGTGGAGCAGGCCAAGCAGGCCGGCCGGCTGCTCAAGGCCGAGGGCTACGACTTCGACGTCGCCTACACCAGCGTGCTCAAGCGCGCCACCCGCACGCTCTGGCACACCCTGGACGAGCTCGACCGCACCTGGCTGCCCGTGGTGCATTCGTGGCGCCTGAACGAGCGCCATTACGGCGGCCTGCAGGGGCTGAACAAGGCCGAAACCGCCAAGAAATACGGTGACGAGCAAGTGCTGGTCTGGCGCCGCAGCTACAACACCCCACCGCCGCCGCTGGAAGCCAACGACCCGCGCAGCGAACGCAGCGACGTGCGCTACGCCAAGCTGTCGCCCGAGCAGGTCCCGTTGACCGAATGCCTGAAGGACACGGTCGCGCGCGTGCTGCCGTTCTGGAACGAATCGATGGCGCCGGCCATCCGCACCGGGCGCCGCCTGGTGGTGGCGGCGCACGGCAATTCGATCCGGGCGCTGGTCAAGTACCTGGACGGCATTTCCGACGACGCCATCGTCGGCCTGAACATTCCGAACGGCATTCCGCTGGTCTACGAGCTCGACGACGAGCTCAAGCCGCTGCGGCACTACTACCTCGGCGACGCCGCGGCCGCCGAAAAGGCCGCCGCAGCGGTGGCCTCGCAAGGCAAGGGCTGAAGAAAGAAAGCCCCTCGGCGGCGCTCCCCCGTGGAACCCCGGCAGGCAATTTGCTTCCAAGCTGTGTATATTGGTTCGACAGCCGACAAGGACAATCACTCATGATGGGCCAGAAATTGAAGATTACCGGCTGGGTCGCCGCCGGCGCCGTTGCCGGCGTCTTGACCACCGTCTCGCTGCAGACGGTCGCACGCGGCTCGCTCGCGCCGCTCCCGCTGGAGGAATTGCAGCAACTCGCCGCCGTGTTCGGCATGGTCAAGAGCGACTATGTCGAGTCGGTCGACGAGAAAAAGCTCATTTCCGATGCCATCTCGGGGATGGTGGCCGGGCTCGATCCGCATTCCCAGTACTTCGACAAGAAGTCCTTCAAGGAATTCAGGGAAGGCACCACCGGCCGCTTCGTCGGCGTGGGCATCGAGATTTCCCAGGAAGACGGCCTCATCAAGGTGGTGTCGCCGATCGAGGGCTCGCCGGCCTTCCGCGCCGGCCTGAAGCCGAACGACCTGATCACCAAGATCGACGACACGGCCGTGCGCGGCCTGTCGCTCAACGACGCCGTCAAGCGCATGCGCGGCGAGGCCAACACCAAGGTGCTGCTGACCATCTTCCGCAAGGACGAGAGCCGCACCTTCCCGGTCACGATCACGCGCGAGGAAATCCGCACCCAGTCGGTGCGCGGCAAGGTCATGGAGCCGGGCTACGCGTGGATCCGGCTGTCGCAGTTCCAGGAGCGCACGGTCGACGACTTCGTGAAGAAGGTCGAGGACATCTACAAGGAAGATCCCAAGCTCAAGGGCATGGTGCTCGACCTGCGCAACGACCCGGGCGGCCTGCTCGACGCGGCGGTGGCTGTGTCTTCGGCCTTCCTGCCCGAGAACGTCACCGTGGTGTCGACCGACGGCCAGTTGGCCGAGAGCAAGTCCGTCTACAAGGCGGCGCCCGAGTTCTACCAGCGCCGCTCCGGCAGCGATCCGCTGCGCAACCTGCCCGCGGCCCTCAAGAACGTGCCGCTGGTGGTGCTGGTGAACGAAGGCTCGGCCTCCGCGAGCGAAATCGTGGCCGGTGCGCTGCAGGACCACAAGCGCGCCATCGTCATGGGCAGCCAGACCTTCGGCAAGGGCTCGGTGCAGACGGTGCGCCCGCTCGGACCGGACACGGGCCTCAAGATCACCACCGCGCGCTACTACACGCCAAGCGGCACCTCGATCCAGGCCAAGGGCATCGTGCCCAACGTGCTGATCGACGAAAGCGCCGAGGGCAGCCCCTTCGCTGCCCTGCGCATGCGCGAGGCCGATCTCGAAAAGCACCTGGCCAGCGGCCAGGGCCCTGAAGCCAAGGACCCGGAACGCGAAAAGGCCCGCGACGAAGCCCGCAAGCGCCTCGAGGAAGAAGCCAAGAAGCCGCCGCAGGACCGCAAGGTGCCCGAGTTCGGCACCGACAAGGACTTCCCGCTGATGCAGGCGCTCAATCGCCTCAAGGGCCAGCCGGTGCTGGTCAGCAAGACGCAGATCATTGTCGAGAACAAGGAAGAGAAGAAGGAAAACTGAAGCCGCGTCGCTACCGAGGTAGGGCGGGCCGAGGGGCGCATGGACGACCACGACCTGCTGCGCTATTCGCGGCACATTCTTCTCGAGGAGTTCGGCATCGACGGGCAGGTGCGCGTCGGTGCCGGCCGCGTGCTGGTCATCGGCGCCGGCGGCCTGGGCTCTCCGGTGGCGCTGTATCTCGCGGCGGCCGGCGTCGGACACATCACGCTGGTGGACGACGACGAGGTCGACCTCACCAACCTCCAGCGCCAGGTTGCCCATACCAACGCACGCGTGGGCCGGCTCAAGGTTGAATCGGCCGCCGAGGCCATGCGCGACATCAACCCGGACATCGCCATCGAGACGCACGCCCTTCGTGCCGACGAGGCGCTGCTTTCGCGCCTGGTCGAGGCGGCGGACGTGGTGGTCGACTGCTGCGACAACTTTGCCACCCGCCACGCGGTCAACCGCGCCTGCGTGGTCCACGGCAAGCCGCTGGTGGCGGGCGCTGCCATCCGTTTCGATGGCCAGCTGAGCGTCTACGACACCCGCGACGAAGCCTCCCCCTGCTATGCCTGCATCTTTCCGCCCGACGCGGCCTTCGAGGAAACGCTCTGCGCGGTGCTTGGCGTGTTCGGCCCGGTGGTCGGCACCATCGGCACGCTGCAGGCGAGCGAAGCGCTGAAGCTGCTCGCCGGCATCGGACCGTCGCTGGCGGGCAGGCTCCTGATGTTCGACGGGCGGCGTACCGCATTCGACACGCTGCAGATTGCGCGCGATCCGCACTGCAGCGTGTGCGCGCACCGCGGCACGGGCGCCTGAGGCTCAGCGCGTCTTCGCCCCTTTCGCCTTGGCCGCACCAGCAGCCGCCGGACCAGCGCTGGGCTTGTTGGCCTGCGCCAGCACGCTCTTGCAATCGGAGTCCTCGCCCGGACCGCTTTCGATGGTCGCGGCCAGTGCCAGCAGCGGATTGACGGCGCTCAGCGCCAGCGCCGCCAGGCCGCGCTCGGCCAGCGGCCCCGCCTTCAGGCCGCCCTTCGGTGCTCCGAAAGTGCCGCTCACCACCAGCGGCGTGCGAATCGACAGGATGTTCTTGCTCTTGGGCTCCGGGTAGACCACGAAGTCGAGGCCCTCGGTTGCCAGGTTGGCCTGGCCGGTGGCGGTGAACACGGCGTTGGTCGTGTCCATCATCAGCGTGCGCCCCGTCATCAGCCCCTTGTTCACATCGAAAGCCAATGCCGCGCAGCGCAGTTCGACGTTGCGGTCGCCGCGCAGCAGGAACTTGATGATGTCGCCGCCCACCAGCGTCGCGAACACGGGCAACAGATTGCCGAACTGGCCGCGCCCCGACATGACCGCCACGTCCCCCGACGCGCCCCCGAGCCAGTTGGCCACGGTGCTGCCCGAGCCCGACAGGTTGATGCGCCCGTCCAGTCGCCCCACGCTGTTGCCCGTGGCTTCGAGCTTGGGGAAAACCCGCGCCAGCTGCATCGCCCGCACGTCGAGCGAGGCCCGGATATCCGCCGGATTCTTCGAGGCATCGATGCGGATCGCGCCGCTCGTCCTGCCGCCGGCCATGCCGAGGTCGAGGGGATCGAGCGTCAGCACGCTGTCGGCCAGCTTGACCTGCACGCTGCCGCGATCGAGCGGGATGTCGCGCACGTTCCGGATGCGGTCCGCCGTGTATTTCACGTCGGCGTTCATCGCACGCACACGCTCGAAGTCGAGCGGCGCAGTGGGCAGCACCTTGCCGTCGGGGCGCCTGACCTGGGTGATGGTCGGCGGCGGCGCCACGCCTTGCACCGCCTTGGCCGACCGCTCGGTAGGCCGCAGGCCGATCAGCGGGCCCAGGTCGTCCATGTCCATCACCCGGGAGCGCAGTTCGCCCGCGAGATGCGGCACCGGGCCGGCCTTGTCGAAACGCATGTCGCCGGCGATGTCGGAAAGGCCGAGCCTGCCCTTGAGTCCCGCCACTTCCCACAGCTTGCCGCGCTTGCGCAGGTCGCCACTCAGCGCATAGGGAGAGGTCTCGGGCAGCGCGATGCCCAGCAATGGGAACAGGGCGCCAAGGGTCTGGCCCTTGAGATCGAACTTGGCCTCGACGCCGTCGAGGTCGGCAAAGTCGGTCACCGTGCCCGAAGCCTTCAGCCGCGTGTGGCCGGCCGCGGCGTCGACCTCCATCGGGAATGGCGGCTGGCCGGCCGCCTTGAGCTGCAGCACGTTGCCGGTGCGGCCCTCGGCGGTCAGCGGCTGGCCCTTGTAGCGGCCCTTGATGCGATAGCTCAGCGGAAGCGTGCCGCGGCTCGTGTCGTAGCTCACGTCCGCATGCAGGTCGACCCCCAGGTGCTTGGCGAGGAAGTCGACCGCGCCGCCGTCGACCTGCATCAGGCCGATGACGGGAACGGTGCCGGTGTCGGAGGTGTCCTTGCCGAGCGCCCATGTGCGGCGCCCGTCCGGCTCGAGTTGAAGGCCCAGGGTGGGCGAAGAAAGCGCCAGGCGCGGGATCACGACCTTCTGTCTGATGAGAGGCCAGAGCCGTATGTCGAATTCGGCGCGCTCGGCCTTGACCAGGTAGGGATCGCGGGCCCATGGCGGGTTGGCAAATTCGATGCCGTCGGCCTTGACGGTGGCGCCGCGCAGGCCGATTCCCACGTCGAGCCGGCGCGTGATCTCGAACTTGCGCCCGGTCTTCTCGCTGACATAGCGGTTGACGGGCTCGCGCAAGGTGTCCCAGGGAAAGAACGCCAGCAGCAACGCCAGTGCGGCGAGCAGCAGCACCAAGGCCGCAAGCAGCTTGAGCCAGAGCGGCCGGTTGCGAAGGACGTTCGTTGTCATGGCGTCGGGATATATCCGCCGCGGTGCATTGCGGGTCGGCAATGGCCCGCAGAAACCGTGAGTCATTGCCTACGGAACGGCCCCGTCGGCCCCTTCGTCAGAACGCGCCTACAACACCCTCCCCCCGAACCCTGCATGATGCGGGTCGGCCA
Source organism: Variovorax paradoxus (assembly GCF_018614875.1). Classification (GTDB taxonomy): domain Bacteria; phylum Pseudomonadota; class Gammaproteobacteria; order Burkholderiales; family Burkholderiaceae_C; genus Variovorax; species Variovorax paradoxus_I. The sequence goes on from NZ_JAGGNW010000012.1 coordinate 290,518, forward strand.
GACCTCAATGTTCGAGGAGCAGGCATTCGCCACCGGCGTCGAAGACACCTGCCAACGTCAGAGGAAGTGCGGTTCGGCATGGAGACCAGATTGCAGACATACATCGTCGAAGACAACCTCACGATCCGTGAAAACCTCATTGGCACCCTGGAAGAACTTACCTGCACGACGGTGGTCGGCTTTGCCGAGACCGAGGCCCATGCGAGGCAATGGCTGCACGACCACAGCGAAGAATGGGACTTGGCGGTGGTCGATCTCTTCCTCAAGCAAGGCAGCGGCCTGGGCGTGCTCCAGGCCTGCACCTCGCGCAGGGCGGACCAGAAAGTGGTGGTGCTCAGCAACTATGCAACGCCCGACATCCGTCGGCGCTGCGCCGAGTTCGGGGTGGATGCGGTGTTCGACAAGTCGAACGAGATCGACGCCCTGGTCGACTTCTGCATCCTGGAGGCGGCGCTTCGCCGTCCCCTTCCCGGCACCGGCTGAAGGAGAAGCCGCAGCCGGCCGCTTCTTCTTTGGCGATGGCCGGTTCCTGTCGTCAATCGATCAGCTTGTTCTTCAGCGCGTAGTAGGTGAGGTCGCTGTTGGAGGACAGGTTCATCTTCTCCATCAGGCGCGTGCGGTAGGTGCTGACGGTCTTCACGGACAGCGACAGCGTCTTGGCGATGTCGCCCGCCGTCTCGCCCTTGGCGAGCTTCAGGAACACCTGGAACTCTCTTTCCGACAGCTGCTCGTGCGGTGCCGCGTCGTCCTTGCGATCGAGCTGGCGCGCCAGCAATTCCGCGACGGCCGGCGTGATGTAGCGGCGGCCGAGAGAGATGGTGCGAATCGCATTGACGATCTCGATCGGATCGCACTCCTTGTTGAGGTAGCCGCTCGCGCCCTGGCGGATGAGATTCATCGCGTAGTGCTCTTCGGGATAGCCGCTCAGGATGAGGATGCCCACGTCCGGCGCCTTGGCCCGGATCATGGCGAGCGCGTCGATGCCGCTCTGCCCCGGCATGGAAAGGTCCATCACCAGCACGTCGAGTTCCGTGGTGCGCACGAGCTCGATGGCTTCGCGCCCGCTGGCGGCTTCGCCGGCCACGCGCAGGTCCACGTGTTCGGAGAAGAATTGCCTCAGGCCCGATCTCACGATGGCGTGGTCGTCCACAATTCCAATTTTGATCATCTGTTACTTTCTTCGTTGTGTCGCGTCCGTGGAAGCTGCGGCATGCCGGTCCCCTGTTTGTAGTCAATTATTCACGAACTTGTGTTGAAAGCACCTTCGAAAGTTTCATGCATTGGTTAGCCCCTCCAAAAATGGCCATGAGCCTCCTGCTCGCGGCGCTGGCCGCGCTGGCCCTCGTTGGCATCAACGAGGCCGGATACCGCCAGTCCAGCCGTGCCCTGGCGGACATCGATGCGGCGGTGAAGGTGCGCGGTACGCTCAACCAGATCCTGCAGAACATGCTCGATGCCGAAACCGGCCAGCGAGGTTACCTGCTGACCGGCGAAACCAGCTATCGGCAACCCTACGACACGGCGGTCAAGCAGGTCGACGGCCACCTTGCGGCGCTACGCCAACTGTACGCCGAACGCCCGGCCGAGCGCACGCGGCTGGCGGACCTTTCCCGGCATGTGCAGCGCAAGGTCGCCGAAATGGACATGAGCGTGCGGCTGCGGCAGGACGGCAAGGACGAGGCCTGGAAATTCGTCATCACGACGGACGTGGGACGCGAGGAAATGGATGCCATCCGCAGGACCGCCGGCGAATTGGCGGACATCAGCCACGAGACCCTGCACCAGAGCCAGATCCTGGTGATGAAGTCATTGCGGCTGGCGCGCATCGGTACCGCCATCGTGGCGCTCGCCGCGTTTCTTGCCTTCTTCCTGTATCTCCGGCAGACGCACGCGTTGCGCTCGATTGGAGAGCGCCAGCAAGAAACGCTGCAGCGCGAGCGCAACGCGCTCGAAGACGAAGTACGCGAACGCACCGCATCGCTGGCCGAACTGGCCACGCACCTGCAGGACGTGCGCGAAACCGAGCGCGGCTACCTCGCGCGCGAACTGCACGACGAGCTGGGTTCGCTGCTGACCGCCGCCAAGCTGGACGTTGCCCGCCTCAAGTCGAGGCTGCTGGAGGCGCCGGACGCCACCCAGCGGCTGCAGCACCTGACCGAGCTGCTCAACAGCGGCATCGCGCTCAAGCGGCGCATCATCGAAGACCTGCGGCCGTCGTCGCTCTCGAACCTCGGGCTGGTCGCGTCGCTGGAGATTCTCGGGCGCGAGTTCGCCGAGCGCTCGGGCATCCAGGTCCAGATGGTCCTCGAGCCCGTGACCATGGACGAGTCGCGTCAACTCACGATCTACCGCATGGTGCAGGAGAGCCTGACCAACATCGGCAAGTACGCCGAGGCCAGCGAAGCGACGATCGTGCTGAAGAACTACGAGAACCACGCGGTGGTGGAAGTGGCCGACAACGGCAAGGGCTTCGACCCCCAGCGCATCCGCCCGTCGACCCACGGCCTCGCAGGCATGCGCCACCGGGTGGAGGCGGCCCGGGGCAAGCTCACGATCGCGTCGACGCCGGGCCGGGGAACCCGCGTGAGCGCCATGCTGCCCATTGCCCGGCCGCTGTGACCTCCTGCCGGCGCCATTGCCGGCGCACCTTCGGTACTACCGCACGGATCGGCGCGCAAGGAACTCGGCCATCTCCTACGCTCCCCGCGCCCAGCCGCTGACAGCCCCTCGCAGGAGGGTCCACTTAAGGTTGCTCATGTGCCGTCCATTTCCTCTTTGAACGAGCAATTTCGAAACAACGAGCGAAGCCTCGAAGGAGTTCCCATGCTGTATTACGCCGTGGTGTTTCTGGTCATTGCGCTGATTGCCGCCGTGTTCGGTTTCGGCGGAATCGCGGCCAGCGCGGTGGGGATCGCCAAGATCCTTTTCGTGATCTTCGCCGTGCTTGCCATCGCCAGCTTCCTGGCCGGCTTGCTACGACGCAAGTAGCGTAGGTACGATCCACAGGCTCCCGCAATTCATCTCCCCGGAAAGGAAAATTCATGAACACGACCAAGACTCCCTCGCAAGTTGCCGACGAAGCCCGCCAGACCGCCACCGATGCCGTCGAAACGACTCGGGCCTATGCACAGAATGCGGTGAATGCGGCCGGCGAGAAGGTCCGCGAATTGCGCCGCGACACGGAACCCGCCGTCGAGCAGCTGGCAGCGCGCGTGCAGCAGGCGGTGCAGCGCGGCCTCGACGCGGCCTCGACCACGAGCGCACGCGCACAGCGGCGGCTGGAACAGGCGGCCGACGTCACCGGACGCTATATCTCCGATCAGCCCGTGCGATCGGTGCTGATTGCGGCCGCAGCCGGCGCCGCGATCACCGCCCTCATCGTGCTGGCCAGCCGCGGCCGCCGGGACGACTATTGATCCGCTGACGACGCGTACGCAGTTCCACCGGTTCGGCGCACCATGCTTCATCCGATTTTTTCCACGGTGCTCGGGCATCCGGAACTCATCGCCGACCACGCCGCCAACTACGCAGCGCTGGTAAGACAGGAGGCCTCGGAAGCGGGGCGCGGCATCGTGACCCGCATCGTTGCCGGCGTGCTGGCGGCGGCCAGCGCCATGCTGGCCCTGGGGCTCATCGGCGTTGCCGTGCTGCTGGGCGTGCTCCAGGGCAGCTTCCACTGGATCCTGGTGGTGGTGCCGGGCGTTGCACTGGCGATCGCCGGCATTTGCGCCTGGATGGCGGCCCGGCCGGTCCCCGGCTATGGATTCGACGATCTGCGCGCCCAGGTCGATGCCGACCTGAGGGCATTGCACGAAGCGGGGGCTCGCCATGAACGACACTGAGCGCAGCTTCCTGACGCCACAGGAGCGGTTGGCCATCTCGCGCCGTGCGCTCGTCAGCCAGCTCAACGGCGAGGACGAGCCGCAGGACAACAACCGTGGCAAGCGCCGCACGGCGCGTGAACATCCGGCAGGGATGGACCCCGCCGACGAAACGATGGACCGTCACGCCTCGCCGCGGGGCCACAACCAATGGGCCTCGATGGCGCGCAGCATGACCGAGCGCTGGTGGCGCCGCCATCCGGCCCATGCAGTGGGCCAGCTCGCGCGCCCCGTGCTCGAACGCTATGCCCGCAGGGAACCCGTCAAGCTCATGGCGCTGGCGGCGGCCACGGGGGCGGTGATCGTGCTGACCAAGCCGTGGCGCCTGCTCTCCTTCACGGCGGTGCTGGCGGCTGTGCTCAAGACATCCGACGTGGCTGACGTCGTCAACACGTTGATGCAGAAAAACACCAGTCCACGAAAGGATTCTTCATGAATGCCCAAGTTTCCCCGGCCACGGGCGCGGCAGGACACCAGCGCCTGGTGCTGGATGAACAGGCCATCGGCGCCGCGGCCAAGAGCCTCGACGAAGGAGCGGTCACGCCCAGCTACGGCCCCTGGCGCGAGGATGTCCTCAAGCTGCTGAACGACGCGCTGGCCACCGAGCTGGTTTGCGTGCTGCGCTACAAGCGCCACTATTTCACCGCCAACGGCGTGTCGTCGCCGAAGATCGCCGAAGAATTCCTGGTGCACGCCAACGCGGAGTCGGGCCATGCCGACCGCATTGCGGAGCGCATCGTGCAACTGGGCGGAGAGCCGGACTTCGATCCAACGCACCTGCTCGACCGGAGCCACGCGAGCTACGACGAGTCCACCGACCTTCAGGCCATGGTGCGTGCGAATCTCGTGGCCGAGCGCATCGCCGTGGAAACCTATCGGCAGATGATCGGGCTGATCGGCGACAAGGACCCGACCACCCGGCGCATGCTGGAAGACATTCTTTCCGATGAGGAAGAGCACGCGGACGAGCTCAAGGACTGGCTCGGCCACTGAGCGGTCTCCGCGCCCGGCGCGAGCCCCGCCCGCCCATCAAAAAGCCCGGACGAACCGGGCTTTTTCCTTGGCAAGGGGCGAAGAAAGCGGTCAGCTCTTGACCTCGAGCTGGTTGTTCACCGAGGTCACGCCCTGCACGCCCTTGGCGATGTCCTCGGCACGCGCCTTGGCGGCGGCCGTGGGTGCCGGGCCCTTCAGGCTCACGACGCCACCCTTGGTGTCGACGTCGATCTTGATCGCACTCAGGTCCGGGTCCTTGGCCAAGCCGGCGGACACCGAGGCGGTGATCGCGGCGTCGTCCACCGTGGCGCTCACGGCCGCGCCAGCGCTCTTTGCGGCGTCTTTCACCTCGGTGGCAGTGCCGGAAGCGTCGACCTTCGCCTTGGCGTCCTTGAGGGCCTCCGAGGTCTTGGCGGCGGCCGTGTCGGCCGCCTTCTCGGTCTTTGCAACGGCGCTGTCGAGCTTCTCGCCCGCCGTGCGGTTGTCCGACTTGTCGCACGCGGCGAGGGTCAGCGCGGTGCCGGCCAACAGCACGGCAAGCCACGCGCGCGAAGACGACATGGCGATGGTTGTTCGACGGGTTTTGTTCATTTGAAATCCTCCGGTCGCTCGCATGTGGGAGCAGGTAAAGACACATGACCCGATAGAGGGTCACTCTGCAATCTAGCTGTCGGACCGGGCAGGCAGGGGTGGCCGGCGGCGCGAAATCCTGTAGGACAAGAAGGGTTAAGCCGTCACGATCCAGCCTTCGAGCGGATCGAATGGCTCCGGCAGGCCGTAGCCCGGGCCGGGCGTGGAAGCGCGCAGCGCGCTCCAGGCGGCCTGCACGAGGCAAAGCACCGCATCGATGTGGTCGCCGCGGGCGTCGCCCAGCAGTTCAGCGCGCTGTGCGCCGCCGAGCGCCAGCCGCAGGCCGAGCCGCGACGCGCCCGCCTCGAGCGCGGCAAGCAGATCGGTCCGCGCTGCCAGCCGCTCGGCCGTCTGCTTTGCGGGCTCGTCGCTCTTGTAGCTGCGGCGGCCGATCAGCTCGCGCGCGAGCAGCCCCGGATAGGCCTCCAGCGCAACGCGGCTGCCGTTGCTGCCGATGTGCAGCCCGGGCAGGCTCGCGCCCGCGTCCAGGAGGGGCGGCACGCCCGCATGGAGCATGAAGGCTACGGGCGGGTTGACCCATTTCATCGACGTGCTGGACCCGGCAAGCCCGTCGGTCGCCCGGTGCGCGAACTTGCCGCCGACCGGACGCGCGGCACAGAAGGCGGCGAAGGTGGCGCGGATCTCGGCGCGGCTCAGGCTCGCATAGTGGGTCATGAGCGCGTTCCATGCCAGGGGCCAGTGCAGATGCTCCACCAGCTCGCGCGGGAGTCCGAACGGAAAATCGAAGCCGCCGATCCATGCCGGTTCGCTCCGCAGCCACTCGGCCCAGGCATCGAGTGCCGTGAAGCGCTGCAGGCCCGCCAGCACCAGTTCGCCCGCAGCGCCGATGCCGCCGCGGGCCACGACGATCGGCTTGCGCGGCGTGGGTGCGCAAGAGAAATCGCAGCCGAACAGCAGCGCCGGGCTCATGCTCACCCCAGCGCGAGCGCCACCACCCCGGCGGCGATGAAGGTGGCGCCCAGCAGCCGCAGCAAGCGGTCGCCCTCGCGCAGCAGGTGGCCGCCGATCAGCGCGGCGAACAGCATCGAGACCTCGCGCGCCGGCGCGACGTGGGAGATGGGCGCCTGCTGCACCGCATAGAGCACGAGCACGTAGGAGACCGGGCTGATCGCCGCCACCAGCAGTGCGTACTTCCACTGCGCGCGCCACATGCGCGCGGTGGCGGCGCGGTCGTGCAGCGCCGCGGGCAGCAGCAGGCCCACGCGCACGAAGTTGCTGAAGTAGTCGAGCAGGATCGGCGACATCGCCAGGAACTTCACCGCATAGCCGTCGGCCACCGTGTAGGCCGCGATGAAGGCCCCGGTCAGCACACCGTAGCGGATGCCTTTGTGCACCCGTGCGCGCTGGGCGGGGTCATGCTTCTTGCGCCAGAGGCCCGGACCGCCCGCCACCAGGAACACGCCGAGCACCACACCCGCGATGCCCGCAACGCCGATCAGGCTGATGCGCTCGCCCAGGAACAGGATCGCGACCAGCGACGACAGCAGCGGCCCCGAGCCGCGCGCCAGCGGATAGACCACGGTGAGATCGGATTTGCGATAGCCGCGCAGCAGGATGACGTAGTAGAAGACGTGCAGCACGCCGCTCAGCGCGATGAAGCCCCACTCCCGCAAGCCCCAGCCCGGCACCACGCGCCAGCCCAGCGCGATACCCACAGGCGCCCACACGACCGCCATGAACACGCCGCTCTGGAACGCGAAGCGCGCATCGCCATTCGCCTTCTTGGCGGCGATGTTCCAGCTGGCGTGAATGATCCCGGCGAGCAGGATCAGCGCGAAGGCGGAGAGCGGCACTCCGCGCTAATGACGGCCCACGATGGCGGCGGTGGCCATCAATTCTTCGAGCAGCGCCAGCGAGACCTTGCCCGACACCGCATAGGGGTTGAGCTCGGGCTTTTCCGAATACTTGAGCAGGGTCGAGGCATTGAGCTTGGAGAGGTTGACCTGCCCCATGGTCCAGCCGCCGAAGCGGCGCTCGGAGATTTCTTCGTAGTGCAGCAGCACCACGTCCTTGTGGCGCGCATCGCGCTGGATGTGGCCGTACAGCTCGCTGATGGCCGTGCGCCCACCCTCGATGGCCTGCAGGAAGGTGCCCGCGCCGTAGCAAAGAATGCCGGTGATGCCGCAGGCCGTGTTGTGCATGCGCGATTGCGCGAGGATGGCTTCGACGGCCTCCGGGCTCGTATCGGCGGCGCGGCTCGCGTAAAGAAGGCGGACCAGCATGTTCAGCTCCTTCGTGGCAGCAGGGAAAGGAATTCGCGGCGCAGGCTCGGGTCTTTGAGGAACACGCCGCGCATGACGGAGTTGATCATCTTGCTGTCCATTTCCTTCACGCCGCGCCAGGCCATGCAGAAATGCTCGGCTTCCATCACGAGCGCAAGGCCGTCGGGCTGGGTCTTTTCCTGGATCAGGTCGGCCAGTTGCACCACCGCCTCTTCCTGGATCTGCGGCCGGCCCATCACCCATTCGGCAAGGCGTGCGTACTTCGACAGGCCGATGACGTTGGTGTGCTCGTTGGGCATGATGCCGATCCACAGCTTGCCGATGATCGGGCAGAAGTGGTGCGAGCAGGCGCTGCGCACGGTGATCGGTCCGACGATCATCAGCTCGTTCAGGTGCTCGGCGTTCGGAAACTCGGTGAGCGAGGGCGGTGCCACGTAGCGGCCCTTGAACACTTCGTTCAGGTACATCTTGGCCACGCGGCGCGCGGTGTTGCCGGTGTTGTGATCGTTCTCGAGGTCGATCACCAGGCTTTCGAGCACGCCCTTCATCTTGACCTCGACTTCGTCGAGCAAGGACTCGAGCTCGCCGGGCTCGATGAACTCGGCGATGTTGTCGTTGGCATTGAAGCGCTTGCGCGCGGCGGTCAGGCGCTCGCGGATCTTCACCGAGACGGGGGTGCCCTCGTCGTCGTTGTTTCCCTCAGGGCGCGGTTCCACGTCGGTTTTCCTCAGCATCCGCGCATGGTATCAGCGAACGCATTTCGGCAGCGCCCGGCGGGAACACCGCGCAAGCACAGCTCATCATGCCAGCGCGAAATCGGCCACCAGCGGCAGGTGATCGGACATCCGCGTCCAGATGGGCCCGCGCGGCACCGAACAGGCCACCGGTTCGAGCTGGCGCCCGTAGACGAAATCGAGCTGCGCCACCGGCAGGCGCGAGGGGTAGGTGAGGGTTCGCGGCCCGCGCAGGTCGCTGGTGTCGCGCAGGCCCATCGCGTTCATGGCGTGGCGCATGCGTGCGCCCCAGTCGTTGAAGTCGCCCGCGACAACCACCGCCTCGCCGGCCGGCACCTCGCGGTCGATGAACTCGCGCAGCCGGGCCACCTGCCGCACGCGGCTGCCCTTGATGAGCCCCAGGTGCACCACGATGGCATGCACCGGGCGGCCCTCCACTTCGATGAGGACATGCAGCAGTCCGCGCTGCTCGAAGCGGTGGTCGGAAATGTCCTGGTGGCCGGTGCGGATCACCGGCCAGCGGGTCAGGAGCGCGTTGCCGTGCTCGCCGTGGCGCGTGACGGCATTGGTTTCGTAGACGGCGGTGTAGCCCTCGGGGGCGAGGAAATCGGCCTGGGGAAGCTCGGGCCAGCGCGCAAAGCGCGCCTCGGCCTGCCGGTTCATCTTGCGCACTTCCTGCAGGCAGACGATGTCGGCGTCGAGCTGCTCGATGGCATGCCCCAGGTTGTGGATCTCGAGGCGCCGGGCCAGCCCGAGGCCCTGCACACCCTTGTGGATGTTGTAGGTGGCCACCCGAAGGTTGTATGCCGGCAGGTTCATCGCGCGAATTCTGGCAGCAACAGAATGGCTTCGGCGTTCGATGGGGAAAAACAGGCATCGGCGGCCTCGCGGTACGGCAGCCATTTCCAGTGGGTGTGCTCGCGCGCATGAAGCACCGGCGTCAGGCACTCGGGCACGCAGAGGCCGAACAGGTGCTCGGTGTTGTGCGTCACGCCGGGTGCATAGCGCGAGCGCCAGCGCGGATAGATCTCGTAGACGTTGCGCAGCTGCCAGTCGACCAGTTGCGATGCCAGCGGGCTGCCCTCACCGCAGAAGATGCCGGTTTCCTCGGCCACCTCGCGCGCGGCCGTGAGCGCGAGCGGCTCGTCGACCACGTCCTTGCTGCCGGTGACCGACTGCCAGAAGTCTTCGGCATCGGCACGCCGGATCAGCAGCACTTCGAGCGCCGGCGTGTGGATGACGACCAGCACCGACTCCGGAATCTTCCAGGGCCGGGGGCTGGTCGTCATGGGCGCCTCAGGCAGTTTGCGGCGTATTGCGCAGCTTGATGTGCAGCTCGCGCAGCTGCTTCTCGTCGACCGGGCTCGGCGCCTGCGTGAGCAGGTCTTGCGCGCGCTGGGTCTTGGGGAAGGCGATCACGTCGCGGATCGACTCGGCGCCGGTCATCAGCATGACCAGGCGGTCCAGGCCAATGGCGATGCCGCCGTGCGGCGGAGCGCCGTACTGCAGCGCGTCGAGCAGGAAGCCGAACTTGAGCTGGGCATCCTCGGCGCTGATCTTGAGCGCGCGGAACACCTTGCTCTGCACTTCCTCGCGGTGGATACGCACCGAGCCGCCGCCCATCTCGATGCCGTTGAGCACCATGTCGTAGGCCTTGGCAACGCACTTCTCGGGCGCGGTGTCCATGAGGTCTTCATGGCCGTCCTTGGGTGCCGTGAACGGATGGTGCACGGCCGACCAGCGCTGGCCTTCCTCGTCGAACTCGAACATCGGAAAGTCGACCACCCACAGCGGCGCCCAGCGGTCGTCGAACAGGCCCGCCTTCTTGCCGAAGGCGCTGTGGCCGATCTTCACGCGCAGCGCGCCGATGGCGTCGTTGACGACCTTTTCCTTGTCGGCGCCGAAAAACAGGATGTCGCCGTTGCGCGCGCCCGTGCGGGCGATGATCTCGGCCAGCGAGCCGTCGTCGAGGTTCTTGACGATCGGGCTCTGCAGGCCTTCGCGGCCGGCCGCGGCGTCGTTGACCTTGATGTAGGCCAGGCCCTTGGCGCCGTAGATCTTGACGAACTCTTGATAGGCGTCGATCTCGCCGCGCGACAGCCCGCCCTCGGCGCCGCCGCCCGGCACGCGCAGTGCGACCACACGGCCGCCCTTCATGGTGGCGGCGTTCGAGAACACCTTGAACTCGACGCGCTTCATGAGCTCGGTGAGCTCGGTGAATTCGAGCTTCACGCGCAGGTCGGGCTTGTCCGAGCCGTACTTGAACATCGCGTCGCCGTACGTCATGGTCGGGAACACCGGCAGGTCGATGCCCGCGGCATTGCGGAACACGTTGCGGATCATGCCTTCGAACATCTCGCGGATTTCTTCTTCGGCGAGGAACGAGGTCTCGATGTCGATCTGCGTGAATTCGGGCTGGCGGTCGGCGCGCAGGTCTTCGTCGCGGAAGCACTTCACGATCTGGTAGTAGCGGTCGTAGCCGGCCACCATCAAGAGCTGCTTGAAGAGCTGGGGCGACTGCGGCAGCGCGAAGAAGCTGCCGTCGTGCACGCGGCTGGGCACGAGGTAGTCGCGCGCGCCTTCGGGCGTGGACTTGCCGAGCATCGGGGTTTCGATATCGATGAAGCCGTTGGCGTCGAGGAACTTGCGCGTTTCCATCGTCACCTTGTAGCGCAGCATCATGTTGCGCTGCATGGCGGGGCGGCGCAGGTCGAGCACGCGGTGCGTGAGGCGCGTGGTTTCGGACAGGTTGTCGTCGTCCAGCAGGAACGGCGGCGTGACCGAGGGGTTCAGCACCTTGAGTTCATGGCACAGCACTTCGATCTTGCCGCTCTTGAGCTGTTCGTTCACGGTGCCTTCGGGGCGCGCGCGCACCAGACCGGTGATCTGCACGCAGAACTCGTTGCGCAGGCCTTCGGCGACGGCAAAGGTGGCGGCGCGATCGGGGTCGCACACCACCTGCACGTAGCCTTCGCGGTCGCGCACGTCGATGAAGATCACGCCGCCATGGTCGCGGCGGCGGTTGACCCAGCCGCACAGGGTGACGGTCTGGCCCATCAGGGCTTCGGTCACAAGACCGCAATAGTGAGTACGCATGGCCATATCTTGAATTCCGGCGCCGCGAAGGCGCGTTTTTTACTTGTTCGCGATGGAAGAAGGGCCGCCGGGAACGACCACCCCCATCGAGACGATGTACTTGAGCGCTTCGTCCACGCTCATCTTGAGTTCGATGCAGTCGCTGCGCTTGAGCATCACGAAATAGCCGCCCGTGGGGTTGGGCGTGGTCGGCACGTAGACGCCGAGGTAGTCGCCGCCGCCCAGGTGCTCGACCACGTCGCTGCCGGGCGTGCCGGTCACGAAGGCGATGGTCCAGACCCCCTCGCGCGGCCACTGCACCAGCACGGCCGTCCGGAAGGCGTTGCCGTTCTCGGAGAACAGCGTGTCGGACACCTGCTTGACGCTGGAGTAGATCGAGCGCACGACCGGAATGCGCCGCACCACGGCGTCGCCCCATCCGAGCAGGCGCTTGCCCACGAAATTGCTCGCAATGGCGCCCACGCCCAACAGGATGGCCAGCGTGAACAGCACGCCGAGCCCGCGCACGTTGTTGGCGTACAGCCATTTCTGCCAGACCGACGGCAGCACCCAGAGCGTCTGGTCCAGCGTGTCGATGATCCACTTCAGCACCGCCAGGGTGATGAACAGCGGAACGATCACCAGCAAGCCGGAGAACAGCCATTTGCGCAGGGCGAGCATGGGATCGGCTCTCAGTCGCTCTTGACGGCGGCTGCTGCTGGCGCCGGGGCCGGGCTGGAGACAGGGATGGGCGCAGGCGCCGGGCTGGAAGCTTCCGCGGCCTTGGCGGGCGCGGCATCGGTGTCGCCGTTCTTGGCCGCGGCGGCCGCGGATGCAGGCTCGGCCTTCTTGCCGCTGCCTTCGCGGAAATCGGTCACGTACCAGCCGGAACCCTTGAGCTGGAAACCGGCTGCGGTGACCTGCTTCTCGAACGCGCTCGCGCCGCACACCGGACACACCGTGAGCGGCGCATCGGACATTTTTTGCAGGGCGTCCTTGGCAAAGCCGCAGGCGCTGCACTTGTAGGCGTAAATGGGCATGGAATTGAGTGAAAAAGCGGCGCAAAAACGAAGCAGAGGCCGCTCGCAAAGCCTTCGATTATAAGGGCGCCCCGCGTGCCTGAACCCGCATGGCCGGGCCAGTGCACCCGCGGAACCGGCTTTGCCGGGCCGCCGGGTGCGCCCCCCAGTGGGGGGAGGCGCCGAAGGCGCTTCGGGGGGCGTTCCTAGGCCGCCAGCAGGCGGTGCGGCGTACGGGTATTGGCCACCCACTGAGGCGCCAGCGATCCGGCCACCATGCCCACAAAGGAGGCGAGCACGCCAGCCAGCTGGGCCGGAAATGCGCTGCCCCAGGGCATCGACAGGAACAGCAGCCAGATGCCGACGCCGAACAGAATGGAGGCGACCGCCCCCTGCGTGGTGGCGCGGCGCCAGTAAAGCCCGCACACCAGCGGCACGAAGGCGCCGACCAGCGGCACCTGGTAGGCGCCCGACACCAGTTCGTAGATGGGGGTGCCCTGCATGCGGATGGCATAGGCCAGCACGGCCGCGCTGAAAACCAGCACCGTGATGCGCATGGTCATGAGGTTCTGGCGGTCGGTGCCGGCCGGGCGGAACTGGCGCCAGATGTTCTCGGTGAAGGTGACGCTCGGCGCCAGCAGCGTGGCCGAAGCGGTCGACTTGATGGCCGACAGCAGCGCGCCGAAGAACAGCACCTGCATCACAAAGGGCATCTTCTCGAGCACCAGCGTCGGCAGCACCTTCTGCGGATCTTCCTTCAGCAGCGCAGCGGTCTGCTCCGGCATGATCAGCAGCGCGCTGGCCACCAGGAACATCGGCACGAAGGCGAACAGGATGTACGCCACCCCGCCGATCACCGGGCCGCGGGTGGCGGCCTTGACGCTGTTGGCCGACATGACGCGCTGGAAAACGTCCTGCTGCGGAATGGAGCCCAGCATCATCGTGATGGCCGCGGCAAAGAAGAACACCATGTCGTGCCAGTTGGGCTCGGGCCAGAACTTGAAGAGGTCCTTGCTGACCGCGAAGGCCACCACCTTGTCGGCGCCGCCGGCCATGTTGCCGGCGAACATGGCGATTCCGGCCAACCCCGAGACGAGGATGATCATCTGGATGAAATCGGTCACGGCCACCGACCACATGCCGCCGAACAGCGTGTAGGCCAGGATGGAGATCACCCCGATCACCATGCCCGCCGGAATGCTGATGGCACCGGCCGAGAGCACATTGAACACCAGCCCCAGCGCCGTGACCTGCGCCGACACCCAGCCCAGGTAGCTCAGCATGATGATGAGCGAACAGGCCACCTCGACGCCGCGGCCGTAGCGCTCGCGGTAGTAGTCGCTGATGGTGAGCAGCGTCATGCGATAGAGCTTGCCCGCGAAGAACAGGCCGACCAGGATCAGGCAGGTGCCCGCGCCGAACGGGTCTTCGATCACCCCGTGCAGGCCGCCTTCGATGAACTTGGCCGGAATGCCGAGCACCGTTTCGGACCCGAACCAGGTCGCAAAGGTGGTCGTCACGATCATGTAAAGCGGCAGGTGCCGCCCCGCAATGGCGAAGTCGGTGGTGTTCTTCACCCGCTTGGCGGCGTAGAGGCCGATCGCGATGGTGACCAGCAGATAAACGACAACCAGCGTCAGCAGCACGGGGACACTCCTTCAGAACAATTTCACGCGCACCAGCACTTGCATGGCGAGCAACCCCAATACAAATCCCATGCCACCGTAGATGATGGTCTGCAGCAGCCGGTTGGTGCGCTTCTGCGCGGCCAGCAGTTCCAGCAGCTCGCGGCGGTGGTCGGCGGGCCGATTTTCAAGGAAATCGTGCAGCAGGCGCGGCAATTCGGGCAGCAATTTTGCATAGCGCGGCGCTTCGGCCTTGAGCTGCTGGAGCAGCTTCCTGGGCCCGATCTGGTCGACCATCCACTTCTCGAGGAAGGGCTTGGCGGTGTGCCAGAGGTCGAGCTCCGGATCGAGCTGGCGGCCCAGGCCCTCGATGTTGAGGAGGGTCTTCTGCAGCAGCACCAGCTGCGGCTGGATCTCGACATGGAAGCGGCGCGAGGTCTGGAACAGGCGCATCAGCACCATGCCGAGCGAGATCTCTTTCAGGGGCCGGTCGAAGTACGGCTCGCAGACGGTGCGGATCGCGCCCTCCAGCTCGTCGATGCGCGTGCCTTCGGGCACCCAGCCGCTCTCCAGGTGCAGCTCGGCCACGCGCTTGTAGTCGCGCCGGAAGAAGGCCACGAAGTTCTGCGCCAGGTATTCCTTGTCCGACTCGGTCAGCGTGCCGATGATCCCGAAGTCGAGCGAGATGTAGCGCCCGAAGGTGCCGGGCGCGAGGCTCACCTGGATGTTGCCCGGGTGCATGTCGGCGTGGAAGAAGCCGTCGCGGAACACCTGGGTGAAGAAGATCGTGACGCCGTCGCGCGCCAGCTTGGGAATGTCGACGCCGGCCGCGCGCAGGCGGTCGAGCTGGGCAATGGGCACGCCGTTCATGCGCTCCATCACGATCACCTCGGGGTGGCAGAAGTCCCAGAACATCTCGGGGATCAGCACCAGGTCGAGTTCGGCCATGTTGCGCCGCAGCTGGGCCGCGTTGGCGGCCTCGCGCACCAGGTCGAGCTCGTCGTGCAGGTACTTGTCGAACTCGCCGACCACCTCGCGCGGCTTCAGGCGCTTGCCGTCGGCCGAGAGGTTCTCGACCCAGCCGGCCATCATGGCCATGAGCGCCAGGTCTTTCTCGATCACGCCGCGCATGCTGGGGCGCAGCACCTTCACCGCGACCTCGCGCACCTCGCCTTCATCGGTTCGGATGGTTGCAAAGTGGACCTGCGCGATCGACGCGCTGGCAATCGGCGTCTCGTCGAACTGCACGAACACGTCCCCCACCGGACGGCGGAATGCGCGCTCGATGGTCGCGATGGCCACCGACGAGGGGAACGGCGGCACGCGGTCCTGCAGGAAGGCGAGCTCGTCGGCAATGTCGGGCGGCAGCAGGTCGCGCCGGGTCGACAGCACCTGGCCGAACTTGACGAAGATCGGGCCCAGGCGCTCGAGGGCCTCGCGCAGGCGCTGGCCGCGTGGCGCGTCGAGGTTGCGGCCAATGGAAACGACCCGTGCCACCACGCGCAGCCAGGGTTTCTGGAAGCTCGTGAGCACGAGCTCGTCCAGGCCGTAGCGCAGCGCGACCCAGACGATGACAAGCCCGCGATAGAAGCGCCTCATTCGGCCGTGCTCGCCGAGCCAGCCGACGGGCCGCCGGCCTGCTGGGGCCTGCGGCCGTCGACGAACTGGCGCAGTGCATCCACGGCCCGGCGCGCGCCATTGGCAATGGTGTGCGCCGGCACGTCGCCGATCAGGCGGGCGAGGTCGTCCTCGACATCCCAGCGCACATGGTCGACCAGCCAGTTGACCTCGGCTGCGAGCTGCACGTCGCCGATGATCTGCACCGAGGGCTTGCCGCCGCGCAGCGTGGCACGGGCCAGGTCGAAGGGGGATTCGTCCGTGACGGTGAGCGTGAGCTCGGGCACCGATCCGGCGGGCGCCAGGTCGAGCAGGCCGGCCGGCGTGGCCACCAGCTCCATGGTCACGAAGCGCCACTGGAAGCGCACCACCCGCCCCTGCTGCCTGAGCAGCCGCTGCTGGGCTTCGGGTTCCTGCTGCAGCACATGGTTCAGGAACAGCACCGCGCGATGCTGGATCTCGTGCACCGCCCAGGCGGGCGGCTGCAGACGCTCGCCGATGCGATTGAACAGGTCGTCGAGAAAAGAAAATGGGGACGATGGTGTGGCCATGTCCCCATTATCGGTTCTGCAGGCGGCCTCGCGGCCGCCGGAAGCGGTTACTGCAGGGCTTGCACGCCCGCCACCAGCCAGCCGCTGGTGCCGCTGCTGGGCTTGGTCATGTTCCAGACTTCGCGGAACGGGCCCGGGCCGGTGGACGCATCTTCGCGGATCATGCCGGAGAACTCCACGCTCGCCATGTAGACGTCTGCCAGTTGCTCGATGCCCAGCAGCTTGGCGTCGAGCATCACGACTTCGGTCTTGTTCGAGGCGCCGCCGGTGTGGCTTGCGCGGTCGGCCAGCTGGCTGCGGATTTCGTCGACCATGTCGTCGGTCATCATGGAGCGCAGCATGGTGACGTCGGCGCGATCCCATGCGTCCTGCAGCGTCACGAAGTTGCGCTTGGCGGCGCTGAGGAAGCCGTCGACATCGAAGCCGGTCGGAATGCCCCACGACTGCGAGCCGGACAGTGCCGAGCCGATCATGCTGCCGCCGGCCGCCGCGCCGGCCGCGGAAAGGCTGCTGCCGTGCCGTTCGTCGGTGGGGGATGCGGGTGCGGCGTCGAAGGCGCTTGCGTTGCGCTCCCAGGGCCGTGCCGAAGCGTCGTTGCCGACATTGGCGGGGCTGTACTGCGCGGGTGCGCTGGCGTTGGCCGGGTTGCCTGCACCTTCGAAGGCGAAACCACCCTGGCGGCTGGCGCCCGACGACGATGCCGAACGCGCCTTGAACATGCGCCAGGCGAACAGTGCGGCCATCACGAGCAGCCCGATCAACAGGATGTTCGCAAAGCCGGCGCCAAGGCCCAGCGAATTCGCGAGCCAGGCCAGGCCGAGGCCGGCGGCGAGGCCGCCGAGCATTGCGCCCCATGGACGCTTCGGCGCCGCGGCGGCAGGCGCCGGCGTGGCCGGCCGCGGCGCTGCGTTGGTCGCGCTTTGCTGCGTGGGCGCGGTGGGTGCTGCGGATTCGCGCTGCGTCACGTTGGACGACTGGCGGCCGACCGATTTGCCGCCGCCGATGCGAGCCGCATCTGCCTGCACGCTGACCAGGGCCAGCACGCAAGCCAGCAACAAAGAACTCAAACTTTTCATGTCGTCTCCTCTTTAGAGCGAAGAATTCGCGTCATCAACATTTGATTCCAACATGAAGGGCGACCACGCCACCCGTCATGTTGTGATAGTCCACATGCCCGAAACCGCCCTCTTTCATGAGGGTCTTGAGTTCGTCCTGCGCGGGATGCATGCGGATGGATTCGGCCAGATAGCGGTAGCTCGCGTCGTCGCCCGCCACCAGCTTGCCCAGGCGCGGCAGAACGCTGAACGAATACCAGTCGTAGGCCTTGGCGAGCGGCTTGGCGACCTTCGAGAACTCGAGCACCAGCAGCTTGCCGCGCGGCTTGAGCACGCGGTTCATTTCCTTCAGGGCCATGTCCTTGTGCGTCATGTTGCGCAGGCCGAAGGCCACGGTCACGACATCGAAGTGGTCGCTCGGGAATGGCAGTTTTTCTGCGTCGCACACCAGGGTGGGCAGCGCCACGCCGGCGTCGAGCAGGCGGTCGCGGCCGGTGCGCAGCATGGCTTCGTTGATGTCGGTGTGCACCACCTGGCCGCTGGCCCCGACCTTCTTGGCAAAGGCCAGGGCGAGGTCCCCGGTGCCGCCCGCGATGTCGAGCACCCGCGAGCCCTCGCCCACGTTGGCCACCATCACGGTGTATGCCTTCCAGGCGCGATGCAGCCCCAACGACATCAGGTCGTTCATGAGGTCGTAGCGCGTGGCGACGGAATCGAAGACGCCGCGAACACGTTGCGCTTTCTCGCTTTCGTCGACCTTTTCGAAGCCGAAATGGGTGGTGCTCATGCGTCTGATATTAGGCCGGAAGCACACACCTCAAGAAGGCGACCCTGCGGCGACGGCGGGATTTGTTGCTTTTTCTTCAAATAGCGGGGCGCCGCAAGGCGCGCCCGGCTTGCATGCGAGGCTATCTTTTCAGTAGCGGACGCCGACCGGGAGTCAGTGGCTGCTGCAGGCGGAGCCGCCCTTGTCGATCATCGGCGCATCGCGGTCGGCGCCCGCGGCAGCAAGCCGGCGCTCGTACTCGGCCCAGAGCCCGGCCTGGTTGGCGCCGAGCTCGTACAGCAGGTTCCACGAGAAGATGCCGGTGTCGTGGCCGTCGCTGAAGACCGGCTGCACGGCGTAGTTGCCCACCGGCTTCAGGTCGACCAGCTCGACCTCGCGCTTGCCGGTCTGCAGGACTTCCTGCCCCGGGCCATGGCCCTGCACTTCGGCGGACGGCGAATAGATGCGCATCAGCTCGAACGGAATGCGGAAGGTGGCGCCGTCGGAGAAGCCGACCTCGAGCACGCGCGACTGGCCGTGCACGGTGATCGATTGCGGCGTCGGTGCGCCGGCTTGCAAACCTGCCATCAGAAGCTCCTTGTGCCCAGTCGGGCCATCATCGCACGCTCGAGTGCAGGCAGGCGCGCGGCCACGGCGGCCTGCCGGGCCGCATCCGCTTCGCGCTGCACCGGCGCCCAGACAGAGCCGGGAAAATGGGTGTCGTCGGCAAAGCGCGCAATCACGTGCCAATGCAGGTGCGGCACCATGTTGCCGAGCGCCGCGAGGTTGATCTTGGCCGGCGCCAGATGCTCGCGCAGGCACTGCTCGACCACCGTCACCGCTTCCATGCACAGCACGCGGTCGGCCGCATCGAGGTCGGAAAACTCCGCCGCGTGTTCGCGCCAGACCACGCGGTAGAAGGCCGGGAATCCCGCCTCTTGCGCATGGATGACGCGCAGCTTGGCGCCCTCGAACACGATGCGTCCGCCGGGGCCTTCGCAGAACGGGCAGCCTGGGACCGCGCCGGTGGGAGCCACGGTCATACCAGCACGCGCTCGATCCCGCCCTGGTTGGCGGCGGCCACATACTCGGGCATCCAGTCCTTGCCGAGGAGCTTGTTGGCCATCTCGACCACGATGTAGTCTGCTTCGAGCAGGCCGTTGTTCAGGTCGTTGCCGTAGCGCGAGAGGCCTTGCAGGCAGCTCGGGCAGCTGGTGAGAATCTTGACGTTGTCCTTTTCACCGACCTTGCCGCTGTCGCGCAATGCGGCCTCGCCTTTCTTGAGCTCTTCTTCCTTGCGGAAGCGGATCTGCGTCGAGATGTCGGGCCGCGAGACGCCCAGCGTGCCCGATTCACCGCAGCAGCGGTCGTTCTTGAGCACGTTGTCTCCGACCAGCGCCTTCACGGTCTTCATGGGGTCCTGCAGCTTCATGGGGCTGTGGCAGGGGTCGTGGTACAGGTAGCCGCCACCGCCCGCATCCGCCAGCGTGATGCCCTTTTCGAGCAGGTACTCATGGATGTCGATGATGCGGCAGCCCGGAAAGATCTTGTCGAACTGGTAACCCTGCAGCTGGTCGTAGCAGGTGCCGCAACTCACCACCACCGTCTTGATGTCGAGGTAGTTGAGCGTGTTGGCCACGCGGTGGAACAGCACGCGGTTGTCCGTGATCATTTTCTCGGCCTTGTCGAACTGGCCGCTGCCGCGCTGCGGATAGCCGCAGCAGAGATAACCGGGCGGCAGCACCGTCTGCACGCCCGCATGCCAGAGCATGGCCTGCGTGGCGAGCCCGACCTGCGAGAACAGACGCTCCGAGCCGCACCCCGGAAAATAGAACACCGCCTCGGTCTCCGACGTGGTGGCCTTGGGGTCGCGGATGATCGGCACGTAGTCGGCATCCTCGATGTCGAGCAGCGCGCGCGCCGTCTTCTTCGGCAGGTTGCCCGGCATCTTCTTGTTGATGAAGTGGATCACCTGCTCCTTGACGGGCGCCGGGCCGAGCGTGGCCGGCGGCGCGGCCGTCTGCTTGCGAGCCAGCCCGCGCAACAGGTCGTTGGCCAGGCGCTGCGCCTTGAAGCCGATGCCCACCATGCCGGCGCGCACCGCCTTGATGGTCTGCGGATTGGTCGCGTTGAGGAAGAACATCGCGGCCGCGTTGCCGGGACGGAAGCTCTTCTGTCCCATCTTGCGCAGCAGGTTGCGCATGTTCATCGACACGTCGCCGAAGTCGATCTTCACCGGGCACGGCGTGAGGCACTTGTGGCACACGGTGCAGTGGTCGGCCACGTCCTCGAACTCTTCCCAGTGCTTGATGCTGATGCCGCGGCGGGTCTGCTCTTCATACAGGAAGGCCTCGACCAGCAGCGAGGTCGCAAGGATCTTGTTGCGCGGGCTGTACAGCAGGTTGGCGCGCGGCACGTGGGTGGCGCATACCGGCTTGCACTTGCCGCAGCGCAGGCAGTCCTTCACGCTGTCGGCAATGGCGCCGATGTCGCTCTGCTGCATGATCAGCGACTCATGGCCCATGAGGCCGAAGCTCGGCGTGTAGGCGTTGGTCAGGTCGGCATGCAGTTCGACGTTTTCACCGGCCGGCGCGCGCACCAGCTTGCCCTTGTTGAATCGGCCCTCGGGGTCGACGCGCTGCTTGTAGTCCATGAAGGGCTTCAGCTCTTCGTCGCTCAGGAACTCGAGCTTGGTGATGCCGATGCCGTGCTCGCCCGAGATCACGCCGTCGAGGCTGCGCGCCAGCGCCATGATGCGCACCACCGCCGCATGCGCGGTCTGCAGCATGTCGTAGTTGTCGCTGTTGACGGGGATGTTGGTGTGCACGTTGCCGTCGCCCGCATGCATGTGCAGCGCAACCCACACGCGGCCTTTGAGCACCTGCTGGTGGATGGCCACGCATTCGGCAACGATGGGCGCAAACTCCACGCCGCTGAAGATCTCCTGCAGCGGCTGGCGCAGCTGGGTCTTCCAGCTGGCGCGCAGGGTGTGGTCCTGCAGCTGCGGGAACAGCGTGTCGACGTCGGCGAGCCATTCGGCCCAGAGCGCACGCACGCTCTGCACCAGCGCCACGGCCTGCGCCACGCGGTCTTCGAGCAGCTCGGCCGCGGGGATTTCATGCGCATCGTCGGTCTTGCCGAGCGGGAGGTTGCCGCGCAGCAGGAAGGCTTCGAGTGCGTCGGTGAGCGCGAGCTTGTTCTGCAGCGAAAGCTCGATGTTGATGCGCTCGATGCCATCGCTGTACTCGGCCATGCGCGGCAGCGGGATCACCACGTCTTCGTTGATCTTGAAGGCGTTGGTGTGCTTGCTGATGGCGGCCGTGCGCTTGCGGTCGAGCCAGAATTTCTTGCGCGCCTCGGGGCTGATGGCGATGAAGCCTTCGCCGCTGCGCGAGTTGGCGATGCGCACCACTTCCGAGGTGACGCGCGCCACCGCGTCGGCGTCGTCGCCCGCGATGTCGCCGAACAGCACCATCTTCGGCAGGCCGCCGTGTTTTTTCGACTTGGTGGCGTAGCCCACGGCCTTCAGGTAGCGGTCGTCCAGGTGTTCGAGGCCCGCAAGCAGCACGCCCGAGCGCTTCTGCTCGGCGAACATGAAGTCCTTGATCTCGACGATGCTCGGCACCGCGTCCTTCGCGTTGCCGAAGAACTCGAGGCAGACGGTGCGCGTGTGCGCCGGCATGCGGTGCACCACCCAGCGGCAGCTGGTGATGAGGCCGTCGCAGCCTTCTTTCTGGATGCCGGGCAGGCCCGAGAGGAACTTGTCGGTCACGTCCTTGCCGAGGCCTTCCTTGCGGAAAGTCTTGCCGGGGATCTCGAGGCGCTCGGCGCGCAGTTTCGTCTTGCCGTCGGCGGCGTAGTACTGCAGCTCGAACACGGCGCTTTCGGCGTCGTGGATCTTGCCGAGGTTGTGGCCGACGCGCGTGACTTCGAGCCATTCGGCCTGCGGCGTGACCATGCGCCACGAAGCCAGGTTGTCAAGCGCGGTGCCCCAGAGCACGGCCTTCTTGCCGCCCGCGTTCATTGCCACGTTGCCGCCGACGCACGAGGCTTCGGCGGAAGTAGGGTCGACTGCGAACACATAGCCCGCGCGCTCGGCGGCGTCGGCCACGCGCTGGGTGACGACGCCGGCTTCGGTCCAGATGGTGGCCACGGGCGCATCGAGGCCGGGCAGCGGGACGTGCTCGACCTCGGTCATGGCTTCGAGCTTCTCGGTGTTGATGACGACGCTGTTCCACGTGAGCGGAATGGCGCCACCGGTGTAGCCGGTGCCGCCGCCGCGCGGGATGATGGTCAGGCCCAGCTCGATGCAGCCCTTGACCAGCCGCGCCATCTCGGCCTCGGTGTCGGGACACAGCACGACGAAGGGATATTCCACGCGCCAGTCGGTGGCGTCGGTGACGTGCGACACGCGCGAGAGGCCGTCGAACTTGATGTTGTCCTTGGCAGTCAAGCGACCCAGCACGCGCGTGGCCTTGCGGCGCAGGGCGGCCACGTCGCGAAAGGCGGTGTCGAAGGCCGCAACGGCCTGGCCGACGAGGCCCGTGAGCTCGCCCACGAGCTGGTCGCGCGGCAGGTCGCTGTCGGGGGTGCGGCGTTTCTGGACTTCGGCGAGGCGGTGCCTGAGCGCGTCGACCAGCTGGCCGCGGCGGCGCGGGTTGTCGAGCAGGTCGTCGACGAGGTAGGGATTGCGCTGGACCACCCAGATGTCGCCGAGCACCTCGTAGAGCATGCGCGCGGACCGGCCGGTGCGGCGCTCGGCGCGCAGGGTCTGGAGCAGTTCCCAGCCGCGCTCGCCCAGCAGGCGGATCACGATCTCTCGGTCGGAGAAGCTGGTGTAGTTGTACGGGATCTCGCGCAGTCGGACAGGCTCTGCGGCCTGTGCCAACAGCGTGTTCAACGCGGTCGGAGCATTCATCGGGGGTGGCGCCTCGGCCAGGCGCTGCGCGCCCATATAGCCGGGGGTAGGATTTTAGGGCAGGGCCCGGGGGCTTGCCTTGGGGCGCTGCGGTTGTCCTTTTTCTCCAGGAGGAGCGCCCGGCATGCGGTTTACGCCGATGCCCTCACCCCAGCCCTCTCCCAGGGGGAGAGGGAGCAAAACCGAGGCGCTCGGCTCAGAACAGCACACGGCTGCGGATCGTCCCGTTCACCTTGGCCAGTTTTTCCAGCGCCAGGTCGGAGTACGCCGCATCGATGTCCGTCACCACGTAGCCGATCTTCTCGTTGGTCTGCAGGAACTGCGAGGAGATATTGATGTTGTTGTCCGAGAAGATCTTGTTGATCTCCGACAGCACGCCCGGCACGTTGCGGTGGATGTGCAGCAGCCGGTGCTTGCCGGGGTGGGCCGGCAGCGCCACCTCGGGAAAGTTGACCGACGAGGTCGAGGTGCCGTTGTCGCTGTACTTCACCAGCTTTTCCGCCACCTCGAGGCCGATGTTGGCCTGCGCCTCCATCGTCGAGCCGCCGATGTGAGGCGTGAGAATCACGTTGTCGAGCCCGCGCAGCGGCGACTGGAATTCGTCCTTGTTGGTGCGCGGCTCGACCGGGAATACGTCGATGGCGGCGCCCAGCAGCTTTTTCTGCTTCAAGGCCTCGGCCAGCGGCTCGATCTCGACGACCGAACCGCGCGAGGCGTTGATCAGGATCGAGCCGGGCTTCATGGCGGCGATTTCGGCCGCGCCGATCATCCATTGCGTGGCCTGCGTCTCGGGCACGTGCAGGGTCACGATGTCGCTCTGGGCCAGCAGCTGGTGCAGTTCGCGCACCTGGTGCGCATTGCCCAGGGGCAGCTTGGTCACCACGTCGTAGAAGGCCACCTTCATGCCCAGCGCCTCGGCCAGCACCGACAGCTGGGCGCCGATGGAACCGTAGCCCACGATGCCGAGCGTCTTGCCGCGGATCTCGAACGCGTTCTCGGCCGACTTGAGCCAGCCGCCGCGGTGCGCCACCGTGCTCTTTTCAGGCACGCCGCGCAGCAGCAGGATGGCCTCGGCCAACACCAGCTCGGCCACCGAACGGGTGTTGGAGTACGGCGCGTTGAACACCGCCACGCCATGCTCGCGCGCGGCCTCCAGGTCGACCTGGTTGGTGCCGATGCAGAAGCAACCCGCCGCCACCAGCTTCTCGGCGGCCGCGAAGACCTCGGCCGTCAATTGCGTGCGCGACCGGATGCCCAGGAAGTGAACGTCGGCGATCTTGGCCTTGAGCTCCGCGTCGGGAAGCGCACCCGGCAGCGACTCGATGTTGGTGTAGCCCGCAGCGCGCAGCACCTCCACCGCCGAAGGGTGGATGCCCTCGAGCAGAAGGAACTTGATCCGGCTTTTTTCGAGGGAGGTTTTGCTGCGCATGACGTACTCGCGGAAGCCCCGGCCGCGGCAACAGGCTAGGCCGAAAAAGGGGGAAGGCGATGCTAGCATGCTGCAATGCAGCATGAAGGCACGCTCCCTGCCGGGTGCCTTTCGCCAAAGGGGTTTTCCCGATTGGAATTTGGCAACGGTCCGTGCGCCAATGTGACGCGGCTGTGTCATCCACATGGCCTAGCATCCGCGCTTCCATTTCCCATCAGGAGTCTTCATGCGATTCAAGACGCTCGCGCTGGCATCGGCGCTGGCCGCCACCACGCTGTTCAATGTGGCCCATGCCCAGACCGAGATCCAGTGGTGGCATTCCATGAGTGGTCCGCTCGGCGAATGGGTCAACGACCTGGCCAAGCAGTACAACGAGAGCCAGAAGGACTACAAGATCGTAGCCACTTACAAGGGCCAGTACGATGAGTCGATGACGGCTGCCATCGCCGCCTACCGCTCCGGCAATGCGCCTGACATCCTGCAGGTATTCGAGGTGGGTACGGCGACCATGATGGCCTCCAAGGGTGCCATCAAGCCGGTGGGTGAAGTGATGAGTTCGGGCGGGGCCAAGTTCGACCCCAGCGTGTACGTGCCCGCGGTGGCCGGCTACTACACGGCGCCGAACGGCCAGATGCTGAGCTTCCCGTTCAACAGTTCGACCACGATCTTCTATTACAACAAGGATGCCTTCAAGGCGGCCGGCCTGGATCCGGAAAAAGCGCCCACCACCTGGCCCGAAGTCATGGCGGCGGCCGACAAGCTCAAGGCCAGCGGCCACAAGTGCCCGTTCACGACCAGTTGGATGAGCTGGACCCAGTTGGAAAGCTTCTCGGCCTGGCACAACACCCTGTACGCGACGCAGAACAATGGCTTCGGCGGCACCAGTGCGCGTCTGGCTTTCAACTCGCCGCTGCAAGTGCGCCATTTCGAGAACCTGGCCAAGATGTCCAAGGACGGCACCTTCGTCTACAAGGGGCGCAACAACACGGCCGATGCCGCCTTTCCCTCCGGCGAATGCGCCATGATGACCGGCTCGTCGGGCCTGTATGCCCGAGTGGCCAAGGATGCCAAGTTCAAGTACGGCATCTCGACCCTGCCCTACTACCCCGACGTGAAGGGCGCACCGCAGAACACGGTGATCGGCGGCGCCAGCCTGTGGGTGATGTCCGGCAAGCCGGCCGACCACTACAAGGGCGTGGCCAGCTTCTTCAACTTCCTGTCCGACACCAAGGTGCAGGCCGAGAGCCACAAGCGCACGGGGTATCTGCCCATCACCACCGCCGCCTACAAGCTGACCGACGCCTCGGGTTTCTACAAGGAGAAGCCGGGCACCGACGTGGCCGTGACGCAGATGATCCGCAAGACCACCGACAAGTCGCGCGGCGTCCGTCTGGGCAGTTTCGTGCAGATCCGCACCATCATCGACGAGGAAACCGAGCAGATCTGGAGCGGCAAGAGGACCGCCAAGGAGGCACTCGACGCTGCCGTCAAGCGCGGCGACGAGCAACTCGAGCGCTTCCAGAAGGCGAACAAGAGCTGAAGCTCTTGTCGGTCGGCTTGCGCCGTCCTGTGGCAGCCCTCCCCGCCAGGCGGGGGTGTGACCGCCGGTGAACTTGGCGCCGAAGTAGACTCGCCCGCCCGCCCTGATCCACGTCCGGGGCGGGCGTTTTCGTTTTTTGAGGGATTCGAGGGGTTATGGAAAAACGCGTTCTATTCCGATCGGCATGGCTGCCATGGCTCCTGATCGCGCCACAGATGGCGGTGATCCTGGTGTTCTTCTTCTGGCCCGCGAGCCAGGCCATCTGGCAGTCGCTGCAGACCGAGGATGCCTTCGGCACCTCCACGGTCTTCGTCGGCCTGGAGAACTTCCAGACCCTGTTCGACGACCCGGCCTACATCGAGTCCTTCAAGGTCACGGCGCTCTTTTCGGTTCTGGTGGCTGGCAGCGGCATCGCGCTGTCGTTGATGCTGGCCATCTTCGCCGACCGCATCCTGCGCGGGAGCCTGTTCTACAAGACCTTCCTGATCATTCCTTACGCCGTGGCACCGGCCATTGCTGGCGTGCTGTGGGTGTTCATGTTCTCGCCGAGCATCGGCGTGGTGTCGTACTTTCTGCGCTACATGGGCATGGATTGGAACCACCTGCTCAACTCCAACCATGCTCTCACGCTGATCGTGGTGGCGGCCGTCTGGAAGCAGATCTCCTATAACTTCCTGTTCTTCCTGGCCGGCCTGCAGTCCATTCCCAAGTCGCTGATCGAGGCCGCCGCCATCGACGGCGCCGGGCCGCTGCGGCGCTTCATCACGATCCAGTTCCCGCTGCTGTCGCCCACCACCTTCTTCCTGCTGGTGATCAACGTGGTCTACGCCTTCTTCGACACCTTCGCGATCGTGCATGCGACCACCGAAGGCGGGCCGGGGCGTGACACCGCAATCCTGGTCTACAAGGTCTGGCACGACGGCTTCAAGGCGCTGGACCTGGGCGGCTCGGCCGCGCAGTCGGTGGTGCTGATGGCGATCGTTGTCGTGCTGACGGTGATCCAGTTCCGCTACGTCGAAAAGAAGGTCCAGTACTGATGGCCCTCCAATCCCTCGCCTCTTCCCCCGCCCATTTTCGGAGGCAACACCATGGTTGAACGCCGCCCCGGCCTCACGGTCCTGTCGCACGCGGTGCTGCTCCTGGGCATTGCCATCGTGGCCTTCCCCATCTACCTGGCCTTCGTCGCGTCCACCCACACCCGCGACGCGATCTTGCGGGTACCGATGCCGCTCCTGCCGGGCGGCCACATGTTCGAGAACTACAGCTCCGCCTTGCTGGGCGCCGACACCCAGGGCGCGCGCGTGGTGGTGGGCCGCATGATGTGGATCAGCCTGGTCACGGCGCTGGTCATCAGCATCGGCAAGATCGCGATCTCGCTGCTGTCGGCCTTCGCCATCGTCTACTTCCGCTTTCCGTTCAAGAAGATCGTTTTCTGGATGATCTTCGTGACCTTGATGCTGCCGGTGGAGGTGCGCATCCTGCCGACCTACAAGGTGCTGGCCGACCTCAACATGCTCAACACCTACGCGGGGCTGACGGTGCCGCTGATAGCGTCGGCCACCGCCACCTTCCTGTTCCGGCAGTTCTTCCTGAGCGTGCCCGACGAACTGGTGGAGGCAGCCCGCATGGACGGCGCCGGGCCAATGCGCTTCTTCAAGGACATCCTGTTGCCGCTGTCCCAGACATCGATCGCCGCACTGTTCGTGATCCAGTTCATCTACGGCTGGAATCAGTACCTGTGGCCGCTGCTGGCCACCACCAGCGAGGACATGTATCCGGTGGTGATCGGCATCAAGCGAATGATCGCCTCGGGCGACGCCGCAGTGGACTGGAACCTGGTGATGGCCACTGCCATCCTCGCGCTGGTGCCACCGGCTATCGTGGTGGTGGTGATGCAGCGCTGGTTCGTCAAGGGCCTGGTGGACACCGAGAAGTAATCGACAAAGAAGCAAACGACACAATGACTGCCATCTCTCTTCGCAATGTCATCAAGCGCTACGGCCACGGCGCCAAGGCCAACCAGGTCATCCACGGCGTCTCTGCCGAGGTCAAGGAAGGAGAGTTCGTCGTCATCGTCGGCCCTTCGGGCTGCGGCAAGTCCACCCTGCTGCGCATGGTGGCCGGCCTGGAGGAAATCTCGGCCGGCGAAATCTCCATTGGCGGGCGCGTGGTGAACCAGCTCGAACCCTCCGAGCGCGACATCGCCATGGTGTTCCAGAACTACGCGCTCTATCCGCACATGAGCGTGTTCAAGAACATGGCCTACGGCCTGAAGATCGCCAAGGTGCCGGTGCCCGAGATCAAGACCCGCGTCGACAAGGCGGCCAAGATCCTCGAGCTGGGCCACCTGCTCGAGCGCAAGCCGCGCGAGCTGTCGGGCGGCCAGCGCCAGCGCGTGGCCATGGGCCGCGCCATCGTGCGCCAGCCGCGGGTGTTCCTGTTCGACGAGCCGCTGTCCAACCTCGACGCCAAGCTGCGCGCGCAGACCCGCATCGAGATCCAGAAGCTGCACCGCGAGCTCGGCATCACCTCGCTGTTCGTGACGCACGACCAGGTCGAGGCCATGACGCTGGCGCAGCGCATCATCGTGATGAATGCCGGCGTGATGGACCAGTTCGCGACGCCCGAAGAGGTCTACAACCGGCCCGCCACCACCTTCGTCGCCAGCTTCATCGGCTCGCCGCCGATGAACCTGCTGCACCACGCGCCCGGCGTGCGGCCGGGCCAGATCCTCGGCATCCGTCCGGAGCACCTGAGGCTGGACGAAAGCGGCTGGTCGGTGCAGGTCGAGTCGGTCGAACTGCTGGGCGCCGAGCGGCTGGTGTATGGCCGCATCGGCGATGAGCAGATCATCATGCGCACCGACGAAAGCGACCATCCGCCGGTCGCGGGCGACACCGTGAGGATCGCGGCGCGCGAGGACAAGCTGCACTGGTTCGATGCCGGTTCCGGAAAACGGGCCGACTGAACAATGCCGGCGTTGAAACCCTGGCCCTATCCGCGCTGGATCGCGCACCGCGGCGCCGGCAGGCTGGCGCCCGAGAACACACTGGCCGCTTTCCGGCTTGGCGCAGCGCACGGCTTTCGCATGTTCGAGTGCGATGCGAAGCTCAGCGCCGACGGCGTGGTCTTTCTCATGCACGACGCCACGCTGGAGCGCACCACCAACGGCCGCGGCACCGGCGGCGCACAGCCCTGGAGCGCGCTGTCGCAGCTCGACGCCGGCGGCTGGCATTCGCGCGCCTTCGCGGGCGAACCGCTCGCCACGCTGGAGAACCTGGCGCGCTTCTGCCTGGCCAACGGCCACCTGCTCAACATCGAGATCAAGCCCACGCCGGGCACCGAGCGCGCAACCGGCGAAGCGGTGGCGCGGCTGGCGGCCCGGCTGTGGCACGGCGCGGCCATTGCACCGCTGCTCAGCTCGTTCCAGGTGGAATCGCTGGCGGGAGCGAAGGCGGTTGAGCCCGAGCTGCCGCGCGGGCTCCTGCTCGACACGCTGCGGGACGGCTGGCTTGCCGCGGCCACCGGCCTCGATTGCGCCGCGGTGGTCTGCAACCACGCGCTCTGGGACGCTGGCACAGTGGCGCAGGTGCAAGGCGCTGGCATGCGCGCGCTGAGCTACACCGTCAATGACGAATGGGCCGCGCAGCGGCTCGTCGACCTGGGCACCGACGGCATCATCACCGACCGGGTCGACCTGTTCAGCCCGGCCGGCTGAGCGCCTTGCCGCCGCGGCCCGACACACGCTGTCACGCGCCTCGCCGGAGGCCGGAAATGGCGCCTTCTATGATGGCAGCCATGAGTCCGATCCCCCGCCTGATGGCTTTTTGCCTCGCTGCCCTGCTGCTGTGCGGAGCGGCGACGGCGCAGCCGGGCAGCAGCGGCAGCACCATCGCCGCCGCCGGCACGGCCGCGGCGCCGGCGCCCGAACCCACCGTGGCCGAGCTGCGCCAGCAGCTCACGAAGATCACCGCCGACGCCGAATCCACCGAGGACACGCGCCAGCTGCTGGCGCAGATCAACGAGATCGGCACGCAGGCCGACAAGTTCGTGGCCGCACGCACCGGCGAACTGGCCGACCTGAACGCCCGCCTCGGCGAACTTGGCAATCCGCCGGCCGCGGGCGCCACCGAAGCCCCCGACATCACGCGCCAGCGCGCCCGGCTGACCAAGGAACGCAACGCGCTCGATGCCGACATCCGGCTGGCACGGCTGCTGTCCATCGACGTGCGGCAGCGCGGCGCCGATCTGGTGACGCAGCGCCGGGCGCTTTTCGAGGCGCAGATCACCGAGCGCGCGGCCTCGCCGCTCGGCGGCGAGTTCTGGCGCGATCTGCAGGACGCATGGCCGAACGATCTGGAGCGCCTGAAGGCGATGGTGTCCGGCCTGCGCGACGGATTCGCGCAAGCCATGCAGCAGGGGCCCCGGATGGCGGTGCTGTGGGCGCTGGTCCTGGCGGTGCTGTTCGCGGTGCTCGGCACCTGGGTGGCCGAGCATCTGCTGACGCGGATCGCCGCGCGGCTGCTGCCGGCGGGGCGGCTGCGGCGTTCGCTGCTGGTGATTGCCATCGTGGCGAGCCATGTGCTGCTGGTGGCCATGGCGGCGCACGGGTTCGTGTGGGTGCTGGAGGAATACGCCACCTGGGAGCCGCAGGCACGCAAGGCGATGCGTTCGATGGCGCAGGCGCTGGTGTTCATGGCCTTCGTCATCGGGCTGGGCCGCGGGTTGCTGGCCACCGGCCGCCCATCGTGGCGGCTGCCGCCGATTCCTGATGCCATGGCCACGCGCCTGGCCGCGCTGCCGTGGCTGGTCGCGCTGGTGGCCGCGCTGGCATGGGCGCCGGTGGAGATCAATGCGCTGGTGGAAGCGAGCTTTGCGGCCGTGGTTGCCACGCACGTGCTGACGGCGCTGGTGCTCACCGCCCTGGTCGGCGCGGTGCTCCACCGGCTGAAGCCGCTGCGCGCCGACGCGCCGGACGCCGGCCTGCCCGAGCGGCCGATGTGGGTGGGCCTGCTGGTGGCCTGCATCGGCGTGCTGATGGTGGCCATCTGGGTGCTGGTGGCCCTGGGCTACGTGGCGCTCGCGAGCTTCCTGGCCTCGCAGCTCACCTGGAGCGGCATCGTCGCCGCCGCCTTCTACGTGCTGTTCAAGTTTGCCGACGACGTCTTCATGGCCGGCGTGTCGTCGCGCAGCAGCTTCGGCCAGCGGCTGCAGAAGAGCTTCGGGCTTGCGCCGCAGACGCTCGATCAGGCCGCGACGGTGCTTTCCGGCCTGAGCCGGGTGGCGCTGTTCTTCTACATGCTGATTGCGCTCGCGGCGCCCCTGGGCACCGGGCCCAGCGAGGTGTTCCAGCGCAGCGGAAAGTTCGGCACCGGCGTGAAGGTGGGCGAGTTCCAGCTGGTGCCGGGCGCCATCCTGAGCGCCGTGGCCGTGGCGGTGGTCGGCTTCATCGTGCTCAGGGTCTTCAAGCGCTGGCTCGCGCGCAGCTACCTGCCCAGCACGCAGTTCGAGCCGGGCATGCAGAGCTCGATCACCACGCTGCTCGGCTATGTGGGCGGCATCCTGGTGATCGCGTTCTCGCTCTCGGCGCTGGGCATCGGCATCGAGCGCATTGCGTGGGTGGCCAGCGCGCTGTCGGTGGGCATCGGCTTCGGCCTGCAGGCCATCGTGCAGAACTTCATCTCGGGCCTCATCCTGCTGGCCGAGCAGCCGGTGAAGGTGGGCGACTGGGTGGTGCTGGGCACCACCGAGGGCGACGTGCGGCGCATCAACGTGCGCGCCACGGAGATCCAGCTGGGAGACCGCTCGACGTTGATCGTGCCCAACTCCGAGTTCATCACGAAGACCGTGCGCAACATGACGCTGGCCAACGCGGAAGGCCGGGTGCTCATCCGGCTGCCGATGCCGCTGACCACCGACGCGCACCGCGTGCGCGAGCTCATCCTGGAAGCATGCCGCGCGCACGAAAGCGTGCTGGAGACGCCGGCGCCTTCGCTCACGCTCGAAGGCATCGAGGGCAGCCTGCTGATGTTCCAAGCCATTGCCTATGTGCCGAGCCCGCGCCTCGCGGGCAGCGTGCGCAGCGACCTGCTGTTCACCATCCTCGAGCGCCTGAACGCGGAGCAGCTGCCGCTGGCACCGTATGCGGCGGCACCCCTGCCGGCACCTGCACTTGCGCCGGCACCGGCTGCCACCGACGGCGCCGGACCGGCCGCCACTGCGGTCTAAAACGCCACCGATCGTCCAAGCAGCGGGCAAATGCCCGCGCTGATCGATCAATTGTCCGGAGGCCTGAAAACGAACAATCAGCCATGAGCAGGCGAGCTGTCGCCAACGCTCGCCCGGAGCATCAATGGCTGAAGAAAGCGACCTCGAAAAAACCGAACCCGCCTCGCCGCAGCGCCTTGAAAAGGCGCGCGAGGGAGGGGACGTTGCCCGGTCGCGCGAGCTGGCCACCTTTGTCCTGCTGAGCACCGCCGTCGCCGGCCTCTGGCTCACGGCGGGCTCGCTCGGCGCCACGTTGCGCGGTGCCCTGGCCCAGGGCCTGCACTTCGACCGGGCCACCGCATTCGATCCTTCCCACATGCTGGCGCGTGCCGGGCTCATGGGCCAGGAAGCGCTGCTCGCGCTGGCGCCGCTGTTCGGCATGCTGCTGGTCGCGGCCGTGGCGGCTCCCCTGATGCTCGGCGGCTGGCTGCTCTCGACCAAGGCCCTCGCTCCCAAGTTCAGCAAGCTCGATCCGATTGCCGGCATCGGCCGCATGTTCTCGGCGCAGTCGCTTTCGGAACTGCTCAAGGCGCTGGCCAAGTCGGTGCTGATCGGCGGCGTGGCCTGGCTGGTGATCATGGACAACATGGACGAGGTCACGGCGCTCATGGCGCAGTCGGAGCGCGCCGCGCTGCCGCAGATGATCGTCCTGGTGGCGCACAACTGCGCGCTGATTGCCGCCACGCTGCTGCTGGTGGCGCTCGTGGACGTTCCCTACCAGCTGTGGAGCTACCACCGCAAGCTGCGCATGTCGCGCGAAGACCTGCGCCAGGAGCACAAGGAAAGCGAGGGCGACCCGCACGTCAAGGCGCGCATCCGCCGCCAGCAACAGCAGACGGCGCGCCGCCGGATGATGTCCGAAGTGCCCAAGGCCGACATCGTGGTGACCAACCCCACGCACTTCGCGGTGGCGCTGAAGTACGTCGACCAGGACATGCGGGCGCCGCGCGTGGTGGCCAAGGGCAGCGACCTGGTGGCCGCGCGCATCCGCGAGATCGCGCGCGAGAACAAGGTCGCGATCCTGGAGGCGCCGCCGCTCACGCGTGCGCTGTTCAAGCACACCCGGCTCGGCGATGAGATCCCGGCCGGCCTCTACACCGCGGTGGCCGAGGTGCTGGCCTGGGTCTACCAGCTCAAGCGCTGGCAAAGCGAAGGCGGCGAAGCGCCGCGCACGCCGGTCGACCTGCCGATTCCCGAATCGCTCGAATACTCGCCGAAGGCCGCCGCATGAACGCGATGGCCACCCTGACGCGCCTGCAGTCGCAACTGTTCTCCGGCACCCAGTGGAAGGGCCTCGCCGGTCCGGTGCTGATCGTGCTGATCCTGAGCATGATGGTGCTGCCGCTGCCGCCCTTCCTGCTCGACCTGCTGTTCACCTTCAACATCGCGATGTCGGTGATGGTGCTGCTGGTGAGCATGTACACCATGAAGGCGCTGGACTTCGCGGCCTTCCCGGCGGTGCTGCTGTTCTCCACGCTGCTGCGCCTGTCGCTCAACGTGGCATCGACGCGCGTGGTGCTGATGCACGGCCACACCGGACCGGACGCGGCGGGCAAGGTGATCGAGGCCTTCGGCCACTTCCTGGTCGGCGGCAACTTCGCGGTCGGCGTGATGGTGTTCATCATCCTGGTGCTGATCAACTTCATGGTGATCACCAAGGGCGCGGGGCGCATCGCCGAGGTTGGCGCGCGCTTCATGCTCGATGCGATGCCGGGCAAGCAGATGGCGATCGACGCCGACCTGAACGCCGGACTGATCGGCGAGGACGTGGCGCGCAAGCGCCGCCAGGAAGTGGCGCAGGAAGCCGACTTCTACGGCTCGATGGACGGCGCCAGCAAGTTCGTGCGCGGCGACGCCGTTGCCGGCCTGCTGATCATGGTGATCAACATCATCGGCGGCCTGGTGGTGGGCATGCTTCAGCACGGGCTGGACTTCGGCACCGCCGGCACCACTTACACGCTGCTGGCCATCGGCGACGGCCTGGTGGCGCAGATTCCGGCCTTGGTGATCTCGACCGCCGCCGGCGTCATCGTCTCGCGCGTCACCACCGACGAAGACGTCGGCCGCCAGCTGACGGGGCAGTTGTTCTCCAATCCCCAGGTGCTCTTTCTCACGGCCGGCCTGATCGGCCTGATGGGAATGATCCCCGGCATGCCGAACCTGGCTTTCCTGCTGATCGCGGGCAGCCTGACGTGGCTGGGCCGGCGCATTCTCAAGCGTGCGCCGCAGGCTGCCGCCGAACAGGCCGCCGCAGCCCAGGCCGCGGCCGCACCGGTGGCCGAAGCGCCCGAAGCGACATGGGACGACGTGGCGCTGGTCGACCCGCTCGGCATGGAGGTCGGCTACCGGCTGATTCCGCTGGTGGACCAGACGCAGAACGGCGAGCTGCTGGGCCGCATCAAGAGCATCCGCAAGAAGGTGGCCCAGGAGCTCGGCTTCCTGGCGCCGGTGGTCCACATCCGCGACAACCTGGAGATTCCGCCCAACACCTACGTGATCAGCCTGAAGGGCGTCGAGATCGGCCGCGGCGAGGCCTTTCCCAACCAGTGGATGGCCATCAACCCCGGCCAGGTGAGCGGCACCCTGCCCGGCACGCCGACGCAGGACCCGGCCTTCCACCTGCCCGCGGTATGGATCGACGCCGGCCTGCGCCAGGAGGCGCAGGTGCTCGGCTACACGGTGGTCGATGCCTGCACGGTCATGGCCACGCATCTGAACCACCTGATCCAGACCCACGCCGCCGAGCTGCTCGGCCGCCAGGAAGTGCAGCAGCTGCTCGACCAGATCGGCAAGAGCGCGCCCAAGCTCACCGAGGACCTGGTGCCCAAGATCATCTCGCTGAGCACGCTGCACAAGGTGCTGCAGAACCTGCTCGACGAAGAGGTGCCGATCCGGGACATGCGCACCATCCTCGACGTGATGGCCGAGCATGCGCCCACCGTCAAGGACGCCGCCGAACTCACCTCGCTCACACGCCTGGCGCTCGGCCGCGCGATCACGCAACAGCTGTTCCCGGGCGATTCCGAACTGCAGGTGATCGGCCTGGACGGCGCGCTCGACGGCGTGCTGCAGCAGGCGCTTGCCAACAACAACGGCATCGAGCCGGGCCTGGCCAACAGCCTGATGCAGCAGACCCGCGCCGCCATCGCGCGCCAGGAGCAGCTGGGTCTGGCACCGGTGCTGGTCGTCCAGCATTCGCTGCGCGTGCTGCTCTCGCGCTTCCTGCGCCGCAGCTTCCGGCAGCTCAAGGTTCTCTCGCATGCGGAGATTCCTGACACCCGCAACATCAAGATCACCGCCACCATCGGAGGAAGAGTTTGAACATCCCGACAGACGTCCGGACCAGCGCGCGCAAGTTCGTCGCGCCCACGAGCCGGGAAGCCCTGCGCAAGGCGCGCGAAGCGCTCGGCGACGAAGCCATCGTGCTGACCAATCGCGTGACCGCCGACGGCGTGGAGATCGTCGCCATGGTGCAGGAGGAGGTGGAAGAAGTGCGCGCGAGCGCCAGTGCCTCATTGGCGGTATTGGCGGTATCGGCGGCATTGCCGGCAACCGCGCCAGTTCCCGCGCCCGCCGCCGCTCCTGCCCCGCTGGCGCCGGAAAGCGTGCTTGGCGAGCTTCATTCGATGCGCTGCATGATCGAGGAGCAGCTGGCCGGTGTGGCCTGGAACGAGAAGCAGCGGCGCGATCCGATGCGCGGGCGCCTGTTGCGCACCCTGCTGGGCGCCGGCTTCAGCGCCCGCCTCTCCAAGGCCATGCTGGAGCACCTGCCCACGGGCCAGAGCTATGCCCAGGGCATGGCCTTCGTGCGCTCGGAACTGATCCGCACGCTGCCGGTGCATGAGGACGAGGACGCATTGCTCGCGCAGGGCGGCGTCTATGCGCTGATGGGGCCCACCGGCGTCGGCAAGACCACCACCACCGCCAAGCTCGCGGCGCGCTGCGTGATGCGCTTCGGCGCCGACAAGCTGGCGCTTGTCACCACCGACAGCTACCGCATCGGCGCGTACGAGCAGCTGCGCATCTACGGCCAGATCCTCAACGTGCCGGTCTACGCCGTGAAGGATGCGGCCGACCTGCACCTGGTGCTGCAGGACCTGCGCGACAAGCACATGGTGCTGATCGACACGGTGGGCATGAGCCAGCGCGACCGCGCCGTATCCGACCAGATCGCCATGCTCTGCAGCAGCCAGCGCCCCGTGAAGCGGCTGCTGCTGCTCAACGCCACGAGCCATGGCGACACGCTCAACGAGGTGGTGCATGCCTACCGGCATGGCAGCGGCAGCGATCTCGCGGGCTGCATCTTCACCAAGGTCGACGAGGCCACGCATCCCGGCGCGCTGATCGACACCGTGATCCGCCACCGCCTGCCGGTGCACTATGTCTCGAGCGGACAGAAGGTGCCCGAGAACCTGATGCGCGCCGACCGCGCCCAGCTGGTGGACAGCGCGTTCCAGGCCAACAGTCGCAGCGCGCTGTTCGTTCCGGGCGAAGGCGATCTGCAGGACGGATCGGCGAGCGCCGAGGCTTCCGCAGCCCATGCGGAGGCCGAACGCCAGCGGCTGCAGTACCGCCAGCTGATCCGCGCCATGGCGCACGACGCGCAGGAGGTGGCTGCCGCGGCATCGGCACTCGCGGCCGCGCCGCTCGGCTTCGAACAGGCGCGCGCGCTCTGGCGCCATGCCCCCGACGAAGACGTCGGCCACAAGGCGGTGCTGCAGGCGCTCATGGCGCATGCAGCGAGCGAGGTCGCCGCCAGCTGCGACACCCATGTGCTGGCGTTCAGCGGCCAGGTCGGGCTCAAGTCCGACGAAGGCGGCGACGCCTACCAATGCCAGGGCACCCTGCTCTTGTCCGACCGCAGCGGACAGCCGCTCGCGGCGCCCAACCAGTGGCTTTCCACCGCCGCGACCCGCAACGCCACCGACCCCACGCGCAGGCCGGGCGTGCGGCAGGTGCAGTGGCTGCGCCAGCAGGACTTCGGCAGCAAGACCATGGTGCACATGCTGCCCCGGCTGCCCCCGGCCGACCTCATGCTGCAGTGGCAGGTGCAGCGCCAGCAATGGATGGCGCGCGCGCCGGGCTCCACGGCGGTGACCGATCCGCGCACCGGCGAGTACGCCACGCTCACCGGCCTGGACTTCGGTTTCGGCGACGCGCGCGCCGTGGTCTTCAAGGGCCGGGCCGCGCTGCAGTCGGTGGCCGAGGCCCTGGTGACGCTGCGCACCGATGGCGGCCTGCCCGGCCTGCGCTGCATCGTGACGCGCGTGACCGATGCGCGCAGCCACAAGATCCTGGCGCAGGGCTACGCGCTCACGAACATCGGCCGGGACATTGCGGCGCCGCAGCTCGCGCAGTGGCAAGGCTGGGCCGCCGAGGCCGAGCCCTGCCTGCGCCTGCTGCGCCAGGGCCTCTCGGTGCTGGGCGGACTCGGCGAGGCGGGCGACCCGCACATGATGAAGCGCCTGCTCATCGCGGGCCAGGTGACGACCACCGTCTGGCGCCTGCTGCAGGCCAACGGCGACTGGGCCGGCCGCACGCGCGCATTGCTGTCGCAGCTGACCGGGCGCCCCGCGCGGCCCGGCCGGCCGGTTTCGGGCAACGTACTCTATGCGGGCGTGGGCAAGCTGTTCTTCCTGCTGGAGGCGCTGGACACGTGAGCAAGCTGGTGCCTGATCAAGCCGATGGGCTGCGGCGGCTGCTCGCGCAGTCGTCGGTGCGCATCATCGCGATCGCAAGCATGGGGAACCAGCCAGGCGCCACCACGGCGGCGATGAACCTGGGTGCCGCGCTGGCCCACATGGGCAAGGACGTGCTGCTGCTCGACGAGCACAGGCCAGGCCCGAACTCGGCCTGCGTGGCGTGGGCCGCCGACCCGCTCGGAACGCTGGCCGACGTTGTCTCCCAGCGGCTGACGTGCGAGGGCGCCGCCGCGCGCACCGGGTGCGGCGTCCATGTACTGCCGGCGCCGCGGGGCGGGCAGCCCGACCACACCGATCCGCGCCTGCTGTGGGATGGCGACGTCATCCTGATCGACGCGGCGCTCGACAGCATCGGCAACCTGTCGCCGCTGACGCGGCTGGCGGACGAACTGGTGGTGGTGCTCCAGCCCCACCCGGCCTCCATCACCGCCACCTATTCGGGCATCAAGCGGCTGCACTACGCGCACGCGATCCGGCAGCTTCGCCTGCTGGTCAATGGCGTGGCCGATCCCGAGGCGGCACGGCAGAGCATGGTCAACCTGGTCGACACCGGCAGCCGCTACCTGGCGGTCTCGATGCAGCCTGCCGGCTGGGTCCGGGCCGACCCGCACCTGCCCGACGCCAGGCGCCTTGGCCAAACCGTGGTGGAGGCATTCCCGGCCAGCCCGGCGGCGGTGGACTTTCGCGTCATCGCCGCCGCCATCGCGCAATGGCCATGGCGCCCGGCCGTCCGGCCGCAGGACGCCAAGGCCGCGCTCTGGCGGACCGAGGCATTGGCGCCGGCGCAAGGGCAAGAGGAAGAAAAAGAAGAAAAGGAAGGCCGTGTACACCGCACAGGGAACCATTGAGAAGTCCCACCTGCTCAAGCAGCACCAGCCCATGGTGCGCCGCATGGCGCTCCAGATGCTGGCCAGGCTGCCCGCCAGCGTGGAACTCGACGACCTGATCCAGGCCGGCATGATCGGCCTGCTGGATGCGTCCACTCGCTACCAGGACAACCGCGGCGCGCAGTTCGAGACCTTCGCCAGCCAGCGCATCCGCGGTGCCATGCTCGACGAGCTGCGCGCCAGCGACTGGGGCTCGCGCGGCCTGCGCCAGTCGGCGCGCAAGGTGGAACAGGCCATCCAGGCGCTGGAGCACCGGCTCGGCCGGCCTGCCACCGAAGGCGAGATCGCCCGCGAACTGAAGATGGACCTGGACGACTACCAGTCCCTGCTGCAGGAGATCCAGGGCTGCCAGCTGCTCTACGTGGAAGACTTCGCACAGGACGAATCCGACAATTCCTGGCTCGACCGGCAGGCACACAATGGCAATGGCCGCACCGGCAGCGACGATCCACTGGCGCAACTGCTCGAAGCGGGCTTTCGCCATGAGCTCGTCGATGCCATTGCCGCGTTGCCCGAACGCGACCAGCTGCTGTTGAACCTGTACTATGAAGAAGAGTTGAACCTGCGCGAGATCGGCGCCATTCTGGAGGTGACCCAGTCACGCGTGTGCCAGTTGCACAGCCAGGCCATCAGCCGGCTGCGCGCGAAGCTGAAGGATTCGCTCTAGAAATCAATCGCGCTGGGGCGAAGGCTCCATGGAGGTGCCGACCATGCAAACAGTGATTCCAGAAGTGACCACGGAATTCTTGCAGGCATTTGCCGACGCGTGGAATCGCCACGACGTCGATGCGCTCATGTCCTTCATGGCGGAGGACTGCATCTTCGAATCCTCCGCTGGCGCCGAAGCCTGCGGAACCCGATACGTCGGCAGTGAAGCCGTGCGGGCTGCCTTTGCGGAAGTCTGGACGGTTTTTTCCGATGCCCACTGGGGGAATGCGCGCCATTTTGTCCATGGAGACCGGGGCGTATCGGAATGGACGTTCACCGGCACACGGGCAGACGGAACTCGCGTTGAAGTTGAAGGCTGTGATCTGTTTACTTTTAGCGGCGGCAAGATTGTTCTGAAGAACTCTTATCGCAAGAATCGCCTGGCTGCGGTGCAGGCAACGCGATGAGGCTGGATGTCGCTGCTTATTTTTAGCAGCAACAAACAACGGCAGGTGCATTTCGAAGAACGCGTACACGCGTCGCGCTAACCGACTGCCGTATGAGATCGTGAACCTGAGTCTGATAGAGGGAATTCCCGGCACCGGAAAGAGCACACTTGCAGAGCAGCTCTGCAGAGTTCCTTCGCGCGAATGGCCTCCGCTGCGATTGGTATCTAGAGGAGGACGTCAATCATCCGGTCCATCCGTCGATGCCGGAACGCATGCCCGTGCCGACGATTCCTTTGGGCCCGCTCGGCCAGGAGCACCACCTTCCAGCGAGCGTCGCGTTTCTGCGTGGCATCGGTCAGATGCCGATGCAGCGTTGACCGACTGGCGTCAGGTACAGTTCTCGGCCGCAGCCGGTAGCTCGCCGACCTACGGAACACGTTCTCAGATGCTCCACGCGCTGTTCATTTGCAGTCGAAATCGCCTTCGCAGCCCAACGGCTGCGCAGGTGTTCTCGACGATGGATGACGTCGAGACGGATTCCGCCGGGCTTGCTGCAGATGCCGAATGCCCGATCAGCCTCGAGCAGCTGGTGTGGGCTGACGTTATTTTCGTCATGGAGAAGGTCCACCGTGGCAAACTGTCGCACAGGTTTGGGCGGCATCTGAACGGCAAGAAGGTGATCTGCCTCGACATCCCAGACAACTATGATTTCATGCAACCTGAGCTCGTCGCCTTGCTGGAAAGAAAGGTGTCGCCACACCTTCGCGCTCAGGCGCGCTGACTGGCGCAATGCGCCAACTGTAGACACTGACGATCCCACCCTCAATCGGATACAACATCCGCATGAATCCCGCTGTATTGCCAGACCCCCGGCCTTCCCAGCGCCATGGGCTCGTCATAGTCGAGGGCATCATGGGCTCCGGGAAGTCGACGACCATGAGGCTCGTCACGAAGGCGCTCGAAGATGCGAACCGGTTGGCGCTTCCTGTTCACGAGCGCTCCGACCCTCACCCTGTCCGAGCCACCGACGAGCTCCAGAATTGGTTCGAACCTTGGCTCGAATCCACAGTAGACCAGTTGGCGGCCCGAGCAATTTCAAGGTGGCGGTCGTTTGCTGACGAGGTTCAGCTTGGCGCTTCGGTGCCCGTGCTCGATGGCCAGCTCTTTCATGGCGATGTCACCAATCTCTTCCTGATGGAGGCGAGCTTCGAGGAAATCGCCGCGTATTGCGAAACCTTGACCCAACTCATCGGGCCATTGCATCCGCTGATCGTTTACCTGCGACAGGACAACGTGGAGCGCGCCGTGCGCGTCGTCTGTGCAGAGCGCGGTGAGGCCTGGGTGAAGTATCAGGTGGATTGGAAGTTGAAGGGGCCGTACGCGGTGCGCCGGAACCTGGTGGGGCTCGAGGGCCTCATCTCGCTGTACCAAGACTACCGACTTATGACGGACGCGTTGTTCGACCGCCTTCTCTTGGACAAGATGGTCATCGAGAACTCCGGGCGCGACTGGGCTCGGTACAACTTGCAGGTCTTCGAACGACTCGGCCTAAGTGGCGTACCAAGCGCCCCGTAAGTTGCTCCCCGACATAGGCATCAATACGAGGCCTCGACTACAAGCCGCCTGATCATTGATTCGGCGCTCGTCAATGCGAACGAGGCGGCAAGTTTAATTGGCGAGCGGTTGCGCGACCAGACCGCGGGCGAGTGAGCAGAGACGGAACCGGACCTTCGCTGATGCGGCAGAATCCAGCCAAGAACTGACCTTCGTAAGAACATCAGGGGGCAACGGATCGATGAACAACGCTGCGTTTGGATTTCTGCTGGCGACCGTGGTGGTGGCGCTGCTGCTCGCCGCTCTTGTCATTGCTGGCTGCCTTGTCGCTGCGGCAATGTATCCCCGCGGCCATCCGGCGGCAGACCGATTGCGAGCGTTCGCCGGGCGTCTGCCTTGTCTCGCCGCCCGTGGCGTCGTGTTTTTAGACCGGCTCATCTTCGTCATCGTCCTGGCGTTGTTCGCGGTTCTGACAATTGTCTTTTCCTGACTCGCAAGCTAGGGCTGCGGCCAGTTCGACTGTTCGCGCGAACAATTATGAAAATTGAACAAGCTCAACCCTCGGACGCTCCCGCGGTTGCCGCCGTCTTGCAAGAAGCGGCTCAATGGCTTGCAGCCGGCGGCAGAGCGCTGTGGTCTGCAGCGGAGGTGGGCGACGAGCGCGTATCACGTGACACCAAAGGAGGGCTGTTCTATCTCGCCCGAGCCGATGGGGCGGTCGCTGGAGTCATGAAGTTCGAGCTTGAAGACCCGTACTTCTGGGCCGAGGTGTCGAACGGAACCTCTGCCTTTGTCCACAAGCTTGCGGTTCGGCGATCTTGGGCGAAGAAAGGGGTTTCGACCGAGTTGCTCGCCTTCGCTCGCGCACGGGCACGAGGGCTCGGTCTGCGTCATCTGAGATTGGATTGCATGGCCGACCGAGTCGGGCTGCGCCAAGTCTACGAACGTTTCGGGTTCGTGCTACACAGCCATATTCAGAAGGGCACGAGCACCTTCGCCCGCTACGAACTGGAGACCGATCGATAGCGGCTACAGTCGGCCAGGAGCCACCTTTGAAGGCCCTCATGACCGCTACCCGAAATGCCCGCATGCTGATGCGCTATTCCGCGCGGGCAAATTCGCGACTTTTTGAAGCAATCTCCAAGCTGCCAGATGGTGTG
Source organism: Variovorax paradoxus (assembly GCF_018614875.1). Taxonomy (GTDB): domain Bacteria; phylum Pseudomonadota; class Gammaproteobacteria; order Burkholderiales; family Burkholderiaceae_C; genus Variovorax; species Variovorax paradoxus_I. The sequence continues at coordinate 333,261 of NZ_JAGGNW010000012.1, forward strand.
GTGCTCGCAACCCGGCCTGACGGCGTCGGAAGCATGCTGAGTACGCTGACTCATTCCCATGTCGTAGACCTCATCTGGCAGGCTCACCTCTTGGGAAAAGCCCATGGGTTCACCACGCGCAATACCGACGTGCTGCCAAGCCTTGACCAACTGCGCAGCGCTCAGGAAAGAATCGACGCTTGGTATGTCCGCTATGCAGACGAATGCTCCAGCGATCTGCTCGACGAGGTGGTCCATTTCGCGTTCGTTGACGGGGGACGCGGCGAAATGTCGCGCGGAGACATCTTGCTTCACGTCGCCAATCACAAGACCTACCACCGCGGCTACGTTGCCGAGATGCTGTACCGCGTGTCGTCACCGCCGCCCACCATGGACCTGCCAGTCTTCGTGAGAGATGTGTGGTCGGCGAGAACGTCTGACGCATGACGGCCAGAAGCCGACGTACGGCAGCTCAGTTCAATACAAGCGTTCGAGGTGCCATTGCCCTCTACTACGCGCTCGCCAATGCTACGAAGCTGCTTCCCCGGGCCGGGCGCTTTCAGTGGACATATGTGACGATCGAAGCTGGCTCAAGCATTGGCGCCGCTCACTTGAGCGCTGCGACCACGGCATCGAAGAACGGCACCACGGGCAATGTGCCGTTGCCCGTGGGGTCGGTCTGCGCGCCCCAGACCACAATGACTACCTTTTCCTTGCGGTTGATATATATCTGCTGGCCCATGATGCCGTTCGCGTAAAAGGCGCCCTCCGCGGCCGACGGGCCGCTCGGCGGTATCCACCACAGGTAGCCGTAGTTGATCGGATTGCCTGCGGTCAGCATCTTGGGCGTGCCCGCTTCCGTAATCCAACCGGCTGGCACCACCTGCTGGCCGGCAGCCACGCCGTCGTTCATCACGAACAGGCCGAAGCGGGCATAGTCGCGCAAGGTAGCGCTGATGCCGCTGCCGCCGATCTCCACGCCGTTGGGCGAGTCAAGCCACCAGTTGGCCTGCGCTTCCATCCCGAGCTTCGACCAGATCTTCTCGGACAGGTATTGCGCCAGTGGCTTCTTGACCGCGTTGTAGACGATCTCGCCGGCCACCTGCGTCTCGCCGGTGCTGTAGTTGTAAACGGAGCCCGGTGCCGCCGCGCGAGGCAACTTGCTCATCAGATCCATGGCCGAGCCCGGCTTCTGGCTGATCTGCGCCTCAAGCAACTGGCGGCGGTCGGAGTTCGGGTCGGTATAGGTCTCGTTCCACCGCGCGCCCGAGGCCATCATCATCACGTTGCGCACCGTCACGCCGTCGTAGGCGCTGCCCGCCAGCCGCGGCACGTACTTGATGACCTGGTCATCGATGCTGGCGATGTAGCCGTCCTTCACGGCCGCGCCGATCAGCGTCGAGGTGATCGACTTGGCCACCGACATCGACATCCAGCGCGTCTGCTGCGTGTTGCCATACTGGTAGGTCTCATTGACGATCTTGCCGTCCTTCAGGATGAGCAGGCCAGCGACACGGTTCACCGACATGAAGTTGGCGAGGCTGAAGGTCGTGGCGCCCACCGCGAAGTTCACCTGCGTGAGCCGCGTGGCCGCTTCAGGCAAGGCATAAGACGTACCGCCGGGCTCGATGGTGCGTGTCGGAAACAGCCGGTCGATGTTGCGATAGGTGTTGACAGCCAAGTCGGGGGAAAGTGCGCCGTCGTAGATCTGGCGCACCGTGCCGATGGGTTCCGACGCATGCGGGTAGCCGTTGGGGTTGCCAGTGCCCGGGTTGGTCGCGCCGCCATTCGCGGGTGGAATGTTGGCGATCGGAAGAACAGCGCTGCCACCGCCACCAGCGCCACCGCCACCGCAAGCGGCAATCAGCATCGCCGTCGCGACCAAGAGAGTTGAAGTAGCTGCGCGCGGTGCGCGCAATAGTACGAATGCCTTCTTTCGATCACCTTGATCCACGCGACCCCCCTTGTTGGTATGAAATCGACGAGCGATGGCGATGCGCTTTCGTCCCTCGCAGCGCGCCGGCGCGATGGTTGCATATGTCCGGCTCGGCCACAAGCGCATGCATCGCGAACAGTGGCTCCGGCGCGAAGCTCCAAGCCGCAATTGCTACAGTCGACCAGCAACCCTGGAGCTGGTCGGCTTGGCGCGAGGAGCCTAGTTCGCCGTGGGTTCGTCGCACCGACGCAGAACAATTGGCTGACTAGATCAGCAGACATAATCCGGCCACAACCGGACTTTCGATCGCACCGCTCGATCGCCGCGGCTCAGCGGACAATGGAGCATGACCGCCGCTCAAGAGAAACCGACCGTTTGGCCCGAGTTCATGGGCGCCTTGGAGCCGGATGCGTCGGAGAGCTCGGTTCCTGCTTCGGCGCCGGCGGACGTCGCCGTGTTGAAGCCGGCGAACGATCTGCCGGCTTCGGTCTCCGCCTGGTCCGGAGAGTGGTCAGGTTGGGCCGGCCAAGGCCGTAGCTACGACGTCAAACTGATCGTCGAGAGCCTGTCCCCTTACGAAGCCACAATCGTGTGCGCGCGAGCCTCCGACATCCAAGCTGCTTTCAGCGAACGTGTGCTCGCCCGTGTTCACGGGGATGAACTCCGAGGCCTCCTGAAGAACGGCGCAGACATCCGTTATCGAATGAGAAACCCGGATGTCATTGAACTCCTGTGCCGCGAACTCGACGGGCGCTGGATCGCCGGGGTCCTGTCACGGCCAAATGCTGAACAGCAACAACGAATCAATGAGCGCGTGCCCACCCGGATGGTTGAAGGCGGCGAGGCAATCACCCTCGAGATGGTGACGTTCAGACCGGGTGGCCGGGGTCCCTTCCCGACGCTGGTTTTTCATCATGGTTCGACTGGTCATGGGAACGATCCCTCGCTGTTTACCAGCACGGTGACCAGTCCGGCATTGGCCACATACTTCAACGATCGAGGCTGGATGGTTGTGTTCCCACAGCGACGCGGTCGCGGAAAGTCGGGCGGCCTTTACGACGAGGGCTTCGAACCAGATCGGTCGCGGTACTCCGACGATCCCCGATACGCCCTGCTGGGCTTCGAACATGCGTTGGAAGACGCGGCATGCGTCGTCGAGCACTTGCTTGCGAGGACTGACGTGGACCAGGACCGACTGCTGATCGGCGGGCATTCGCGGGGAGGCTTCCTCGCCTTGGCATTCTCTGGGGCACGGCCGGAGCTCTTTGCTGGTGTCCTTAATTTCGTGGGCGGCTGGGTCGATGAGCACGGGCCCGCATCCGAGATGATCAATCCCGTGATCGCCAGGAGAGGGGCCGCATTTCCCGGGCCTACCGTATGGCTGTACGCGCAGAACGATCCCTTCTACAGCGTTGCTCACAGCCGTAGGAATTTCGACGCCTTCGAAGCCGCCGGCGGTCAGGGGCAGTTTCATCCGCTTGAGACACTGCCGGGGCAAGACGGCCATCACATCCTTTCCTTGACCGGCCTATGGGGACCGGTTGTGGATGGCTTCCTGGAACGCGTCGGCAAGTTGAATGGCGGCCCGCCCGCGTTGAACTGACCGGTGAGCGCGATCACGTCGATGATCGCTTTCGAGAATATGAAAAGTCGGCTCAGAGCGCTCCGTGGCCGCAGGGCTTCCGGCTACAGTCGGCCAGGAGCAGCCATTCGTTGAGACGCCATGACAACATCGTCGCCAGAAGAATTAAACACCTTGGAGTCGTTCTACAGCGATTTCGACTGGTACGTAGGACACGCTCGTTCACTTGCGATGAGTCCAGAAGAATGTTGCACCGACCAAGGAAACTACTTGGTTGCGGGGGAGCTTTTCTACTTCTTGCTCAAGCCGACTCAGCTGATTGATGACCCACTGGGGCAGGTGACTACAGAGCAGAAGTTGGCAGTCGAGAGACTACGGGACAGCATAAGGTTGGTTCCGCTGGAGGCGAGGAGCGGTGGTCCAACGGCCGTCGAATCGCTTGCGGATATGCGCCAGCCGTCTTGGGAACTACCGCGGCGCCTCGCGAATGAGCTACTGCTGGTCTTGGCCCCTATTGCAACGGCCCGAGATGCCTTTTATGCAGTGGGAACGCAGTACCGGTCCCCCTAGCGAGCGGCTGCTTTGGAGCGCACCGTGGGGCTGCTTTGGGCCCGTTGCAGCCCTTCCCCTCCCCAAAGCTGCCGCTCACGCCCGCGTCGTGCCGCCCCGGCCACGCGGCCTTCGCCGGTACCCCTGATCAACCGCCTTAAAACCTCCTCGACTCCGCCCTCACTCGCCAACATCGGATTCACGGCTCGCACACAACCGCACGAGCGCACGCGTGCGCTGAGCCTCCCCTCAGAACCCCAGGCTCTCCAGCAGATCATCCACCTGCGCCTGCCCCGTCACGGCTTCCGGATTGCCGGGCACCACCTGCGGGCCGTTCTGCAGGCTGCTGGCCTCGGCCTCGTGGCGCTTCTCGGCGTGCTTCTCCAGGTGCGAGTTGTCGATCAGCACCTGCAGCAGCTGCGTCTCAACGTCGTTGACCACTTCCATCATCTTCTTGATGACCTGGCCCGTGAGGTCCTGGAAGTCCTGTGCCATCAGGATCTCGATCAGCTGCGTGTTGATGGCGCCGGCCTTCTGCGGCACGTCCTGCAGGTAGCCGCGGGTGTCCATCACGAGTTGGCGCGCATGGTCCAGCTCGACCGGGTTCGCAAACCATTCGTCCCAGCGCCGGCTCAGCCCCTTGGCGTTGCTGGCGAGGTCTTCCTGCAGCGGCTGCGCAAGGTCGATGGCGTTGAGCGCGCGGTGCGCCGCGCGCTCGGTCATGGAGGCGATGTAGCCCAGGCGGTCGCGCGCGTCGGGAATGGCTTGGGCGGCCTTGGCGACCTGCTTGTCCAACCCCAGCTCGCGCAGGCCCTCGCGCAGTTGCCGGGTCAGGTGCCCGATGCGGCCGAGCAACTCTTCGGCCGTGTTCCCGTGCTCCACAGGTTCGAGCGCAATGTGTGTCATGTCACGCCGCCTCTTTCTGCAGCTTCTCGAAGATCTTGGTGATCTTTTCCTCGAGCGTGGCCGCCGTGAAGGGCTTGACCACGTAGCCGTTGGCGCCGGCCTGCGCGGCCGCGATGATGTTCTCCTTCTTGGCCTCGGCCGTGACCATCAGCACCGGCAGCTTGGCCAGCTCGGGGTCGGCCCGGATGGTCTGCAGCATGGTCAGGCCGTCCATGTTGGGCATGTTCCAGTCCGACACCACGAAGCCGAAGTTGCCGCCGCGCAGTTTCTCGATGCCGGCCGCGCCGTCTTCCGCTTCGTCGACGTTGAGGAACTCGAGTTCCTTCAGCAGGTTGCGCACGATGCGCCGCATGGTCGGGAAGTCGTCCACAACCAAAATTTTGATGCTCTTGTCAATCACGATTCTTCAACTCCAACAGTTCGTTTTTCAAACCCGGTTCGCGCGTTCGCCGAAGGTGCGCAGATGCGCCAGCACGCGGCGCCCCATCTCCCCCAGCGGCGCCACCTCGTCGGCGGCGCCCAGCGCGATGGCCTCGCGCGGCATGCCGAAGACCACGCAGCTGGCCTCGTCCTGCGCAAAGGTGTGGGCGCCGGCCTGCTTCATGCGCAGCAGGCCTTCGGCGCCGTCCCTGCCCATGCCCGTGAGGATCATTCCGATCGCGTTCTTTCCGGCATGCCTGGCGGCCGAATCGAACAGCACGTCGATCGACGGCCGATGGCGGTTCACGGGCGGCTCCTGGTCGAGCTGCGCCACGTAGTTGGCGCCGCTTCGGCCCAGCGACAGATGAAAGCCGCCGGGCGCGATGTAGGCGTAGCCCGGCAGCACGCGTTCGCCATGCTCGGCTTCCTTGACGGTGATGCGGCACAGGCCGTCCAGGCGCTGCGCGAACGAGCGCGTGAAGCCGGCCGGCATGTGCTGCGCGATGAGCACCGCGGGCGCGTCCGGCGGCAGCGGCAGCAGCACCTCGCGGATGGCTTCCGTTCCGCCCGTGGAAGCGCCGATGATGATGAGCTTCTCGGTGCTCAGGAGCGGGCTGCGCAGCAGCGGTTCCTGCGGGTGGTCCGCCAGAGCACCTTTCGCCGATGCGCCGTGCCGGCCCGGCAGAAGCCGCGCCGCGGCGGCCGTGCGGATCTTGCCGGCGATGAGCTCCGTGTACTGCAGGAGGCCGTCGCGCACGCCGAGCCGCGGCTTGGTCACGAAATCGATCGCGCCCAGTTCCAGCGCGCGCAGCGCGATCTCCGAGCCGCGCTCGGTCAGCGACGACACCATGACCACCGGCATCGGCCGCAGGCGCATGAGCTTCTCGAGAAATTCCAGGCCGTCCATGCGCGGCATCTCGACGTCGAGCGTCAGCACGTCGGGGTTGGTCACCTTGATGAGGTCGCGCGCCTGCAGCGGATCGGCCGCGGTGCCGACCACCGTCATGTCGCCCTGGCTGTTGATGATCTCGGTCATCACGCTGCGTATCAGCGCCGAGTCGTCGACGCAAAGCACCTTGATTTTTTTCATGCGATTGAGCTTCCCTTGCCGTATGCGGCGGACCATTTGCGCAGCAGTTCGCCTTCGTCGCGCTGCACCGCCTGGATATCGACCGGCGCGCGCAGCTTGCGCACCACCGCCTTGCCGCTCGCGGGCAGCAGGCACACCCGGCGCGCATGCAGGCCGCGCAGATCCTGCGCAACGATGGCGATGCGCTGCTTCTCGAGGTAGCGCAGGACGAAATCGGCGTTGCGCCCGCCGATGTTGAGCATGGTCATGTTGGCCAGCACCGCGGCGCCGCCGAAGACCTTGGCCCTGAGCCGTTCGCGGCGTGCGCCCGCGCGCAGCAGCTCGGCGATCAGCACGTCCATGGCATGGACGCCGTAGCGCATCGCACCGGCCTGCTCGCGCGAAAGCGCCTCGGCATCGTCCGGCAGCATGAAATGGTTCATGCCGGCCACGCCCGCCTCCACGTCGGTGATGCAGGCCGCCACGCACGAGCCCAGCACTGTCGTCAGCAGGATGCCGGCATCGGTCACGTAGTACTCGGCCGGCAGCAGCTTGACGGCGGCGCAATCGAAGTCGCGGTCGAAGTAGTGGTGCGTGGCCACCGAAGCGGGCACGGCCGCGGGCAGGAAGCCCTTCTCGTGGACGGGGTTGGTGCTCGCACTCGTGTTCATGCGCGCGCCTTGCCGAGCGCGTACACCGTCTGCCCGACCGTCTTGAAGCTCTGGTTGACCAGCGAGGCATTCTCGGAATGCCCCGCGAACAGCAGGCCGTGCGGCTTGAGCAGCGGCATGAAGCGGTCGAGCAGCTTCTTCTGCGTCGGCTTGTCGAAATAGATCATCACGTTGCGGCAGAAGATCGCGTCCACCGGCTCCTTCACCGGCCACGATGCATCGAGCAGGTTGAGCCGCGAGAACTTGACCATCGCCGCCACTTCGGGGCGCACCCTCACCTTGCCGGCGTTCGCGCCGGTGCCCTTGTTGAAGAAGCGCCGCAGGCGGTCGGTGGACATCTTGTCGACCTGCTCCATCGTGAAGACGCCGGCCGACGCCCGGGCCAGCACCGCCGTGTCGATGTCGGTGGCAACCACGCGCGCGGAGCCCGCGCGCTCGCCGAGTGCTTCCATCAGCGTGATGGCGATCGAATAGGGTTCCTCGCCGGTCGACGCGGCCGCGCACCAGATGGTGAGGGGCTGGGTGCATTTGCGCGCCAGCTCCGCGAGCACCGGAAAGTGATGCGCCTCGCGAAAGAACGATGTGAGGTTGGTCGTCAGCGAATTGATGAACAGCTGCCACTCGCCGCCGTCGCGGCTGTCTTCCAGCAGCGCGAGATAGGTCGAGAACTCGGGCAGGGCGAGCTCCCGCAGCCGGCGTGACAGCCGGCTGTACACCATCTGGCGCTTGTGCTCGCCCAGGGCGATGCCGGCGCGGCGATGGATGAGCGTGCGTATGCGCGAGAAATCGCTGTCGGTGAAAAGGAATTCGGAGTTCATGCGCTGGTGCTCAATAGGCCGCTTCGGTCGGGGTCACGTCCTGCGACCAGGCCAATGCCGACAGATGCGCGGCATTCACCTGGTCGGCGCTCAACAGCAGCGCTTCCGACAGGCGTGCCGCTTCTCCGGTGTTCAGTTCGCAGGCCTCGGCCAGCGAGAGGAACGGGCCGTACACGCCGCCGCGCGTGAGGATGGCCTGCTGGACCGATTCGGAAAGCTGAACCTTGTTCAGCACCTCTTGCATCGGAATGCCCAGCAGCTGGTCGATCAGCGAGAACATGCCGACCACGAACAGGTTGTCCGATTCGCCCCGCGGCAGCATGATCTCGCCCATCAACTCGACGAAGCGGCCGCGCATGATGGCCTTCTTCATCATGAAAGGCGGGCTGCCCGTGGGATTGCTCGTTGCCAGCAGCAGCGAGAGCCAGCGGAACAGCGGCGAATAGCCGAGCATGGTCACGGCATGGTGCAGCGAATGGATCTCCACACCGGCACCCACGGCGGGCGAGTTCATGTGGCGCAGCAGCCGGTAGGTCAGCGCGGCATCGCGCTTGAGGGCGGCCTCGATCTCGCGCAGGTCTTCGTTGCGCTGGATCATCTGCAGCAGCCGCATGATCAGCACCGATTCGGGCTGCAGCGTGCGGCTGCCAGCGCTCGCCGCGGGTGGCGGGAGGCCGCAGCTCGCGTCGGCGAACACATCGATGCGGTGTGTGGCGCAGGCCTCGAAATCTTTCCACGAGGCCATGCGCGTGGCAATCGGCTGAATGGGCATATGGTCCGGCGGCCCGCTGCCGCGGGCTGCCGCGACGAGCAGCGGATCGCCCGCACCCACGTCGAGATGGGTCACCAATCCGCGCAGCTCGGGGTCTTCCGGCAGCGCCGATGCGCGGCACAGCATGAAGCTGAATCCTTGCTCGCGCAGGAACAGCAGCACCGGCCGCAGCTCCTCGTTCGCAAGGTCGCCGAGCTCCACGCAGAGCACGGTGTGCTCGGGCGGCAACGATTGCAGCGCGCCCAGCGCCAGCGCCTCTGCATCGACGTCGAAGAACAGTTCGCTGCGTCCCAGCCGCCATGGGGTGTCCGGCGGATTGAGGTGCTCGGTCACGCAGGCCACGAGCGCCTTGAACTGGGTGATCGCATCCGGCGCTTCTTCGGGCCTTGCCGCCGCGCGCCAGTCGAGCTTGTAGCCTGCGACGCGCTTCAGCGAATCCAGCAGCAAGGTGTAGGCCACGTAGCCGTCTGCATTGCGCGAAGCCACCAGGTCTTTCGACGCGTCGGTTGCCGGCGTCTCCTCGGCTGCGGAGCGCCGGAAAAAATCAAAACGCATTGCATTCGTCTCCGTGGTTTTTTCTGTCAGGCGGCCACCGGCTCCGTCCTGGCCGCATGGGCCAGGGCGGTGGCGCGCGTGGCATGCGCACGCTGGATGCGCGGCATGGCGTCCACGTCGATGATGAAGGCCACGCTGCCGTCGCCCAGGATCGTCGCGGCCGAGATGCCCGGCACCTTGCGGTAGTTGGTCTCGAGGTTCTTCACCACCACCTGGTGCTGGCCGAGCAGTTCGTCGACCAGCAGCGCGAAGCGCGCCTCGTCGGCCTGCACGATCACTAGGATGCCCTGGGTCGGATCGGTCTGGGCGCCGGCCACGTCGAACACGCTGTGCAGCTCGATCAGCGGCAGGTACTCGCCGCGCACCTTGATCACATGCCCGTCGCTGGTGATCGAATGCAGGTGCTCCGTGCGCGGCTGCAGCGACTCGATCACATAGCTCAGCGGCAGGATGTAGGCCTCGCTGCCGACCTTGACCGACATGCCGTTGAGGATGGCCAGGGTCAGCGGCAGCACGATGCGCGTGGTGGTGCCCCAGCCTTCGCGCGAGCTGATCTCGACGTGGCCGCCCATCTCCTGGATGTTTCGCTTGACCACGTCCATGCCCACGCCGCGGCCCGAGATGTCGGTGACCTGCTCGGCCGTCGAGAAGCCGGGCGCGAAGATCAGCTGCCACACCTCGTCGTCGGGCATGGTGTCGGTCACGGGCAGGCCCTGCTGCATGGCCTTGGCCAGGATCTTCGCGCGGTTCAGGCCGGCGCCGTCGTCGCTGACCTCGATCACGATGTTGCCACCATGGTGCTGCGCCGACAGCAGCAGCTGCCCTTCGGCCTCCTTGCCCTTGGCGATGCGCTGCGCCGGCGTCTCAATGCCGTGATCGAGGCTGTTGCGCACCAGGTGCGTGAGCGGGTCGATGATGCGTTCAATCAGGCCCTTGTCGAGTTCGGTCTCCTTGCCGAAGGTGTCGAGGCGGACCTCCTTGCCGAGCTTGGCGCTGACGTCGCGGATCACGCGCGGGAAGCGGCTGAACACATAGTCCATCGGCATCATGCGGATCGACATGACCGACTCCTGCAGGTCGCGCGCGTTGCGCTCCAGGTGGCCCAGGCCGCTCAGGAAGCGCTCGCACTCCACCGGGTCGAGCATGGTGGCGGCCTGCGTGAGCATCGATTGCGTGATCACCAACTCGCCCACCAGGTTGATGAGCTGGTCGACCTTCTCCACGTCCACGCGGATGGAGCTCGAGTCTTTCGCGGCGGCCGCGGCGGCCGAAGCCGGCTTGGGCGCCGCGGCGGCCGGCGCCTGGGCGGGCCGCGGCGCCGCGG
>NZ_JAGGNW010000013.1 GCF_018614875.1 Variovorax paradoxus
TGGCCGGCTTCGAGCACGCGGCAGATGGCGCTGCAGTGGTCCTTCACGTAGAGCCAGTCGCGCACCTGCATGCCGTCGCCGTACACGGGCAGCGGCTTGCCGGCCAGGGCGTTGACGATCATCAGCGGGATGAGCTTCTCTGGGAAGTGGAAGGGGCCGTAGTTGTTGGAGCAGTTGGTGGTGACCACTGGCAGGCCGTAGGTGTGGTGCCAGGCGCGCACGAGATGGTCGCTGGCGGCCTTGCTGGCCGAGTAGGGGCTGTTGGGCTCGTACTTGTTGTCTTCGGTGAAGGCGGGGTCGGTCTTGGAGAGCGAACCGTAGACCTCGTCGGTGGAGACGTGCAGGAAGCGGAAGGCGGCCTTCTGCTCGGCCGGCAGCGCGCTCCAGTGGCCGCGCACGGACTCGAGCAGGCGGAAGGTGCCGAGCACGTTGGTCTGCACGAAGTCTTCGGGGCCGTGGATGGAGCGGTCGACGTGCGATTCCGCGGCAAAGTTGACGATGGCGCGCGGTTTGTGCTCGGCCAGCAGGCGGTCGACCAGGGCGCTGTCGCCGATGTCGCCCTGCACGAAGATGTGCCGCGGGTCGCTCTTGAGAGACGCGAGCGTCTCGAGATTGCCGGCGTAGGTCAGTTTGTCGAGATTCACGACAGGCTCGTCGCTCTGCGCCAGCCAGTCGAGTACGAAGTTGGCGCCAATGAAGCCCGCGCCGCCGGTTACCAGGATCATGAGTCTCCCCGAAGTTTCGAATCAATGACAATTATCCCATTGGTCCGAATTGTCAAAATTCATGGTTGGTGGCTTTGCGGCCTCCGCCTACAATCGTTGCACGCAGGAGAGCAGGTAGCACTTTTTACTACCTCACCGAAGGCGCAAACTCCCATAAACGCTCAGGTCGGCCGAACGTAATCCTTGAAGTTCTTTCAAAGAGTTTCGTGGCATGTACTGCATCAACTGACACGCCGTCTGGAGAGTCATCGCTTCACGCGATGCACCGAAGGAGCAAACCCGCTGCGGGCGCAGCGGGCGAATCTCTCAGGTACCAAGGACAGGGGGAGCGGCAACTTGGACGGCGGCCGTCCGGTTGCTTGCTATTGAATCAGTAGCGCACCAAGACCGCCATTCAAGCGCCAACCTGTTCAAAGGTACTTGAAATGCGCGTGATCGTACTTGGCGCCGGCCTGCTCGGCGTGACTTCGGCCTATTACCTCCAGCAACTCGGCCACGAGGTGACCGTGATCGACCGGCAGGCCACGCCGGCCGCCGAAACAAGCTTTGCCAACGGCGGGCAGATCTCGGTCAGCCATGCCGAACCCTGGGCCAACCCGAGCGCTCCGCTCAAGGTGCTGCAATGGCTGGGCAAGGAAGACGCCCCGCTGCTCTTTCGCATCCGCGCCGACATGCGCCAGTGGCTCTGGGGCCTGCAGTTCCTGCGCGAATGCACGCCGGCGCGCACCAGGCACAACATCGAGCAGATCGTCCGCCTGGGCAGCTACAGCCGTGAAATGCTGCAGCAGCTGCGCCGCGATACCGGCCTGAGCTACGACCAGCGCACGCAGGGCATCCTGCACTTCTACACGACGCAGAAGGAGTTCGACGGCGCACTCGCGCCTGCCGAGCAGATGCGTGCGCTCGGCTGCGAGCGGCGCGTGATCTCGGCCGACGAGGCCGTGAAGATCGAGCCTGCCCTGGCCCACATCCGCCCGAAGCTGGCCGGTGCCACCTACACGGCGGAGGACGAGTCCGGCGACGCGAACCTTTTTGCGCGCGAGCTGGCAAAGCGCGCGGCCGCGGCCGGCGTGAAGTTCCTCACGAGCCACACGGTGACCGCGCTGCGCGAGGCCGGCGGCAGCATCGACCACGTCGAAGCCACCGACGACGAAGGCCGCTTCCAGCGCATCCGCGGCGACGCCTTCGTGCTCGCGATGGGTTCGCTGAGCCCGCTCTACGCCGCGCCGCTGGGCATTCGGCTGCCGATCTATCCGGCCAAGGGCTATTCGGTGACGCTGCCGGTGAAGGACGCCTCCAGGGCGCACCAGGTTTCACTGACCGACGACGAATTCAAGCTCGTGTTCTCGCGCTACACCTCCGGATCGGATGACCGCCTGCGCATCGCCGGCACGGCCGAGCTCAACGGCTACGACCGCGACCTGAACCGCGTGCGCTGCGAGGCGATCGTGCGGCGTGTCGAAGAACTGTTCCCAGGGGCCGGCGACACCACGCAGGCCCAGTTCTGGACCGGCCTGCGCCCCGCGACGCCCAGCAACGTGCCGCTGATCGGCAAGACCAAACTGCCGAACCTGTACCTGAACACAGGCCACGGCACGCTCGGCTGGACGCACGCCTGCGGCTCGGGAAAATCGATCGCACGCATTGTGAGCGGGCTCGCGCCCGAGGTCGACTTTGCGTTCACCGGCATGCCTGCGCCGGCAGCGCGCGTACTGCAGCCGGCCTGAACGCCGGCAGGCAGGGCGAGACTCAGTCCTTGCCGGTGAACACCGTCAGCACACCGGTGTAGCCGTACAGGTGGTGCCGGGCGATCTCGCCCGCGGCGAAGAAGCCGACCAGCGGCACGTCGCCCAGCGCGTGCCGCACGATCTGCAGCTCGGCGCCGGGCGCGCCGAAATGCGGCCCGCCGCGTCCCGAACAGCTCACGTACACGGCACCCGCGATGCGGCGCGCCGGATGCGGCGCCGCCTCGGCCTCCCCGGCCGCAACGGCGCGCGCGGTGGCCAGCGTCTGCTCCTCGGGCTCGAGTTCTTCGCGGATTTCCGCGCAGATGCGCATCAGGTCGGCGCGCGCGGCCTGCGCATTGCGGCGGCAGAAAGTCAGGCGCATGCCGGCCTCCGCCACGTCGGCAATGGCGACGCCGCGGCGCCTGGGGTCCAGCCCGATGATGTGGCGCACCAGCACGTCGGCCCCCAGGTCGCCGGTGCGGCGGATGCCGTCGCTGCCGGCGTCGGCCAAGCCCACGAGGGTGTCGCGCACGGCGTCGATGGCTTCCTGCGGCCGCTCGAGCGACACCTGCAGGTCGGCCAGCAGCACGTCGAGCGCGGGTTCGCCGTCGAGCTTGAGCAGCAGGTTGCCGTCGGCTTCGGTGATCTCGCGCTCGCGCCCGGCGCCCGAGCGCAGCGGCTGGCAGCCTTGCGTGACGCGCGACACCAGCCGCACGCCCTCACCGAACACCACGCCCGACAAGCCGCCCGAGAACACGCCGCCCGCGGCGCCATGCCCGCGGATGTTGCCGTTGCCGCCCACCGCGAACTGCAGCGCGCCGCCGCGTCCCGACGACAGGCCGCCGAACAGATAGCCGGTGTCGGTGCGGCCCGCCATCTCGCCAATCAGTTCAGTCAGGTCGGGTGTGGCGGGGTCTGCGTGCACCAGCGCCGTATGGGCCTCGAAGCCGCTCATTTCCGAATTGCCCAGCGGCGCCACGCCGGAGAACACGCGGTACTGGTCGCTCGGCAGCGCGCAGAGCATCAGGCTGAGCGCGGGCTCGTCGAAATATTCGGCGTTGTTGGCCGAGATGCCGATGCCGACCGTGCCGGACCAGTCGGTGACCTCGGGCAGTTCAGCGCTCAGGTGGTCGAGGATGTCCTGCGCGTCCGAGGCGTAGTGGTCGGTGATGTAGAGCAGCCCGAGCGTCGGCGACGATGCATAGTCGGGCAGCGCCATCTGGGCGCGCAGCTGGGCCAGCACGAGGCCGGCCGCCATGCGCCATTGCGGATGGGTGGCGTGGCCGGAAGGAAACAACTTCATGATGCGTGCCAACCCGTTCTCTTCAAAAAAAGTGTTGCGTAGGGCGTCAGCGCCGGCCGGTGGTTCGCTTGCGCGCGGCGGCCGGAGCCTTCTTCTTGGCGGCGGGCGCTGCTGCCGCTTTCCTGGCGGCAGGCTTGGAAGCCGTGGGAGCCGCCGGCTTGCCCATGGCCTTGTCCACCGCATCGGCCATGGGCTGGGCCATGGCCGGCACCTTGAGCTGGGCCGCATCCTGCAGCGCCGAGCTGGCAATCTGCTGAAACTGATCGGTCAGCGAGCCCCACCATTGCATCGGATCGACCACGCCGCCATTGCCGCTGGCAGCGGCAGCGGCCGGCTTGCTGCGCCCTTTCTTCGCGGGCGGCGGGGCTTCCTCCGGTTCGGCTTCCGGCTCGGACTCGACCGGCGCAGCAGCAGCCGGTGCGGCCGCAGGCGCAGAAGCCGGCGCCGCGGCGGCAGCCTGCCTGGCGAACGCGCTGGCGATATCTTCCATCTGCACGTTCATGCCGCGCAAGGTCGAAAGTGTCATCTTTTGCACTTCGAGCGCCTGGATGGTGGCCTTGAGCGCGTGGCCGTTCTGTTCGAGCCAGTACTGCACCGTCTTGAGTTCCTGGATGCGCTTGTCGACCTCTTCCACGCTCAGGGTGGGGGCCACCCAGCTCGCGAGGCTCGGCAGCCCGGGCACCGCGCCGCCCGCCGAACCGCCGGCGGCACCGCCCGCAAGGTTCTTCAAAAAATCGAATCCGGGGACGAATTGACTGAAGTCGAAGGGTTGGCTGGCGTTGCTCATGCGGAGGTCTCCTGGTCGGGTTTTCTTGTGCTGCCAGCTTACTCCAAGGCATCACCGTTTTGGGCCCGCAAGCCCTCGCGCCGGCCCGTCAGAGTTCCGCACGCACCTTGCTGAACACCTTCCAGAACGCCGCATCCTGCGAGGTCGCGAAATTGATCCGCATCATCGTGCTCGGCGGACGCCGCGCATGGAACAGCGAACCCGGCGCGAGCAGGTAGCCCTGGTCGAGCATGCGCTGCGTGAGCGCGTCGGTGTCCACGCCGGTATCGACCCAGCCGAACAGGCCCGCCGGCTCCGACGCGAAGGTGCAGCCGTGCGCCATGGCGAGCTTCACCGCGCGGCCGCGCGCGCCGTCGAGCCGGATGCGAATGCGTTCGGCATGCCGCCGCAGCTGGCCCTGGTCGATGCACCACGAAAGCGCCCGCTCGAACAGCGCGGGCGTGGTGAGCGTGGCGAGCAGCTTGGTTTCGAGCAGCCGCTCCTTCAGTTCCGGCGAGGCGGCCAGAAACCCGATGCGCCAGTTGGGCGCCAGGATCTTCGCGAACCCGCTGACGTAGATGGTGCGCTGCAGCCCATCGAGCGCGCTGAGCCGCGTGGCGTGCTCGGGCGCGAGATGGCTGTAGGTGTCGTCCTCGACGATGTGGAAGTCGTGCTCGTTGGCCAGCTTCAGCACGCGGTGCGCACTGCCGGGCGTGAGGCTGTAGCCGGTCGGGTTGTGCAGCACGCTCACGCTGACGAAGAGCTTGGGGCTGTGCAGCTTGCAGTACTGCGCCATCACCTCCAGGTCGGGCCCGTCGGCGCGGCGCGGCACCGGCAGGATGCGCATGCCCAGCGCCTCGAGCCGAGCGAACTCCAGCGCCCAGCCCGGCTCCTCGACCATCACCGGATCGCCCGCGCGCAGCAGGGTGCGGCTCACGATGTCCAGCGCGTGGGTGGCGCCCACCGTGGTCACGATCTGGTCCGGCGCGGCGGGCACGTTGATGCCCACCAGCTTGTTCGACAGGCTGCAGCGCAGCGCGGCGTCGCCCGAGGGTTCGCCGTACTGGAGCGACAGCTCCTGCAGCGCCGCTGTACTGGTCATGCGGCGCACGGCTGTGGGCATGAAGGTGGACGACATCCATTCGGGCGGAAACACCCCCATGCCCGGCTGCGGCTTGTCGCTGGGCCGGTGGAACATGCTGCGGATGAGCGAGCTGGCATCGGCCGGCACCCGCGAGGCCATCATCTGGACGACCATGGGCGCCGCATTGGGCGGGCGGCCATCCTGCGCCGGCGCCGAGTCGCGCACGTAGAAGCCGCGCTGCCGGCGCGCCTCGACCAGGCCTTGCGCCAGCAGCTGGTCGTAGGCCGCCACCACGGTGTAGGGGCTCACGCCCTGCTGGCGCGCGCATTCGCGCACCGAGGGCAGGCGCGCACCGGGCGGCAGCAGCCGGGTGCGGATGCGCTCCGCCAGCCGGTCGGCCAATTGCCCGGTGAGCGACTGGGTGGAGGTTCGTGTCAGCATCTGCACCGGCTTCTGTGTCGAAGGAAGGACCAATACAGCTTTGGCATATGTTCGATCAACTGTATTGGAACTGTAATGGTGTGAAAGTTTAGAGTGTATGCAATGAACTGGCAAGAATTCACCGCGCTGCTGGTGCTGGCCACGGCGATGAGTTTCTCGCCCGGTCCCAACACCACGCTTTCCACCGCCCTGGCGGCCAACGGCGGCCTGCCGCGCGCCATGCGCTTCGTGGTGGCGGTGCCGGTCGGCTGGACGCTGCTGCTGGTGCTGTGCGCGGCCGGCATCGGCGCGCTGGTGGTGGCGGTGCCTTCGCTGCGCCTGGGCATCAAGGCGCTGGGCGTGGGCTACCTGCTGTGGCTGGCCTACAAGCTCAGCGGCAGTGCAACGCTCGGCAAGGCCGATGGCGCCAGCCTCTCGGTCGGTTTCGGCCAGGGCGTGATGCTGCAGTTCGTCAACATCAAGGCCTGGCTGCTCGCGCTCACGCTGGTGGCCGGCTGGATCGCGGGGCAGCCCGATGCGCTCGGCCGCTTCGCGATCGTCGCGCCGGTGATGCTGGTCTACGCCTTCGTGAGCAACTTCACCTATGCGCTGGCCGGCGCGCTGTTGCGCGAATGGCTCTCCGGAGGAAAACGCCTGCTGTGGTTCAACCGCGCGATGGCGGCGGTGCTGGTGCTCACGGCCTGGTGGATGCTCGGCGTATGAGCCGCCTCAATGTCAAGGACGAGACCCTGGGCATGTGGCTCGGCGTGATCGGCGTGGCCCTGTTCGCGGTCACCTTGCCGATGACGCGGCTGGCCACCGGCACGCAGGGTGCGCCGCAGCTCTCGCCCTGGTTCGTCACGCTCGGGCGCGCCGCACTCGCGGGCATTCTCTCGACGGTCTTCCTGCTCGCCACGCGCTCGCCGCGGCCCGCTGCGCACCAATGGAAGCCCCTGGGCATGGCGGTGCTCGGCAACGTGATCGGCTATCCGCTGCTGCTGGGCTACGCCTTGCGCGTGGTCACGGCCAGCCACGCGGCGGTGGTGACGGCGCTGCTGCCCCTTGTCACCGCTGCGGTCGCGGCCTGGGTGCTGCACCAGCGCGCGCGGCGCGGCTTCTGGCTCTGCGCCATCGCGGGCAGCCTGCTGGTGGTGCTGTTCTCGGTGCTGCGCGCGAGCCAGGGCGGCCACGGCTTCGGCTTCGGCTTCGAATGGGCCGACCTGCTGCTGGTCGGCGCCGTGGTCGCGGCGTCGTTCGGCTACATCTACGGTGCGCAGGTCACGCCGTCGCTCGGCGCGGAGCGCGTGATCTGCTGGGTCTGCGTGATGGCGCTGCCCGTCACGCTGCCGGCCACGCTGGCGCTGTGGCCGCAGGAGCCCATTGCCACATCGGCCTGGCTGGGCTTCGTCTACGTCGGCGTGTTCTCGATGTGGATCGGCTTCTTCGCCTGGTACCGCGGCCTGGCACTGGGCGGCGCGCTGCGCGTGAGCCAGACGCAGCTGCTGCAGCCTTTTCTCTCTATCCTTGCATCCATTCCGCTGCTGGGCGAACCGCTCGACGTGGTCACGCTGGGCTTTGCCATTGCGGTGGTCTGCACGGTGGTGCTCGGCAAGCGCCTTTCGCAGCCGCAGCCCGTTCCTGCCGTTTCGCCGCGTGCAGCGCATGCCGAACAATCCTGATCTCACCTCACCCGACTGAAAGAAGAACCCATGAACTGGAAACTCGCCGCCCGCGCCGCCAAGATGAATCCGTCGGTGCTGCGTGAAATCCTCAAGGTCACCGAGCGCCCCGGCATCATCAGCCTGGCCGGCGGCCTGCCTTCGCCCAAGACCTTCCCGATCCAGGCCTTTGCCGATGCCTGCGCCGAGGTGCTGCACAACGACGGCCAGGCGGCGCTGCAATACGCCGCGAGCGAAGGCTATGCGCCGCTGCGCCAGGCCGTGGCCGACATGCTGCCGTGGAACGTCGATCCCGCGCAGGTGCTCATCACCACCGGCTCGCAGCAGGGCCTCGACCTGGTGGCCAAGGTGCTCATCGATCCGGGCAGCAAGGTGCTGGTCGAAACACCGACCTACCTCGGCGCGCTGCAGGCCTTCGGCCCGATGGAGCCGAACCCGGTGAGCGTGGCGAGCGACGACGAGGGCGTGATCGTCGAAGACCTGGTGGCCAAGGCACGCGCGACCGGCGGGCGCGCTTCGGAAGACGCCGCGCGCTTCGTCTACCTGCTGCCCAATTTCCAGAACCCCACCGGCCGCACCATGACCGAGGCGCGCCGCGCGGCCGTGTCGGCCGCCGCGGCCGCGGCCGGCCTGCCGATCGTCGAGGACAACCCGTACGGCGAACTGTGGTTCGACGAAGCCCCGCCGCTGCCGCTGACCGCGCGCAACCCCGAAGGCTGCATCTACCTGGGGTCGTTCTCGAAGGTGCTCGCACCGGGCCTGCGCCTGGGCTTTCTGGTCGCGCCGAAAGCCATCTTTCCGAAGCTGCTGCAGGCCAAGCAGGCGGTCGACCTGCACACGCCGATCTTCACGCAGCGCATGGTCTCGGCTGTGATGAAAGACAACTTCCTCGAGCGCCACGTGCCGACCATCCGCGCGCTCTACAAGCGCCAGCGCGACGCGATGATGGCCGCGCTCACGCGCGAGATGGCCGGCCTGGACGTGAAGTTCAACGCGCCCAAGGGCGGCATGTTCCTGTGGGCGCGCCTGCCCGAGGGCATCGACACGGTGGCGCTCTTGCCCAAGGCGGTGGAGCGCAACGTGGCCTTTGTGCCGGGCGCCCCGTTCTATGCGGACCAGGGCGATCCGCGCACGCTGCGCCTGTCTTTCGTGACGGCCAGCGTCGAGGAGATAGCCATCGCCGTCGCCGCGCTGGCCCTGACGCTGCGCGAGGAGCTGGCGCTGCTGGGCGAACGCAGGCTCGCGCCCGAACCCGTCTGAGCCACGACACGAGGCAACCACGATGCACATCGCCATCCTGACCTTCGACGGCTTCAACGAGCTCGATTCGCTGATCGCGCTCGGGGTGCTCAACCGCATCAAGAGGCCGGGCTGGCGCGTGACGCTGGCCGCGCCCAGCGCCACGGTCACCTCGATGAACGGCGTCACCGTGCATGCGAGCTCCACGCTCGAGGCGGCCGCCGAAGCCGGCGCGGTGCTCGTGGGCAGCGGCATCCGCACGCGCGAGATCGCGGCCGATGCGGCCATCATGGGCGCGCTGCGCCGCTTGGATGCATCGCGGCAGCTGATCGGCGCACAGTGCTCGGGCACGCTGCTGCTCGCCAAGCTGGGCCTCTTGGGCGCGGTGCCGGCCTGCACCGACCTCACGACCAAGCCATGGGTGCAGGAAGCCGGCATCGAGGTGCTCAACCAGCCCTTCTTCGCGCGCGGCAACGTGGCGACTGCCGGCGGCTGCCTGTCGGCGCCCTACCTCGCGGCCTGGCTCATCGCGCGCAGCGAAGGCATCGAGGCCGCGAAGAGCGCGCTGCACTACGTTGCGCCGGTGGGCGAAAAGGAAGACTACGTGGCGCGCGCCCTGCGCAACATCGAGCCCTATCTTTCGCCGGCCCCAGCGGCCACGGCCGACGCTGCCTGAAGGAAGCACTGCAGGACACCTCATGATCAGCCTTGCCACGCTCGCGCTCTTCCTGCTGGCCGTGCTGGCGCTGTTCCTGTCGCCGGGGCCGAACATGGCCTTCGTGCTCTCGCACGGCGTGGCCCATGGCCCGCGCGGCGGCTTTGCGGCGGCGCTCGGCATCTCTTCGGCCGACCTGGTGCACACGCTCTTCGCCGCCACGGGCGTGACCGCGCTGGTGGCGGCATGGCCGCCCTCGTTCGACCTGCTGCGCTACGCGGGCGCGCTGTACCTGCTGTGGCTCGCGGTGCAGGCCGTCCGCAGCGGCGGCGGCCTTCCGGCGGGTGCGCGGGCGCAATCGTCCGCCTTCGCACGCATCGTGCGCATGGCCTTTCTGAACAACCTCGTCAATCCGAAGGCGCTGCTGTTCTTCATGGTGTTCCTGCCGCAGTTCGTCGACCCGGCGCGCGGCAGCGTGCCCTTGCAACTGGTGCAGCTCGGCGTCATGCTGTCGGCAGCCGCGCTCGCGCTCAATACGCTGCTCGGCGCCTGCAGCGGGCAGGTCGGCCGCTGGCTGCAGCGCCGCCCGGGCGCTGAAAAATTCCAGCGCGGCCTGCTGGCCCTGGTGATGGCCGGCTTGGCGATCCGCCTGCTGCTGCTCGACCGTCCTGCCGTGCCGTCCGCCCTGTCCGCCACACCTGTCCAAGGAAGCTGAACACCATGCTCAATATCTGGGGCCGCATCAGTTCGATCAACGTGCGCAAGGTCGTCTGGTGCGCGCAGGAGCTCGGGCTCGACTTTCAACGCACCGAGGCCGGCGGCCGGTTCGGCGTGGTGCAGACGCCCGAGTACCTTGCGCTCAACCCGAACGCGATGGTGCCCACCATCGACGACGGCGAAGGCAGCGAGCGCGTCACGCTTTGGGAATCGAACGTGATCGTGCGCTATCTCTGCGCCAAGCATTCGCACGGCAAGTTCTACCCGAGCGAGCTGCCCGCGCGCTTCGATGCCGAGCGCTGGATGGACTGGCAGCAGACCACGCTCAACCGCGCGAGCCGCGACGCCTTCGTGCAATGGGTGCGCACGCTGCCGGCCGAGCGCGAACCGGCGCTGATCGCGGCCTCGGTCCGTGCGAGCGAGGCGCTGTTCGCCATGCTCGACGCGCACCTGGCCCGGCAGCCCTTCATGGCCGGCGACCGCTTCACCATGGCCGACATCCCCATCGGCTGCGAGGCGCACCGCTGGTTCGGCCTGCCGCCGGCCGAATACCAGCGCCCCAGCTGGCCGAACCTGGAACGCTGGTACGGCGACCTGATCTCCCGGCCGGGCACGCGCGGCGTGCTCGACCTCCCGCTCGAATGAAAAGCATGAAATCCCGCCCGTTCAAACAAGTCGACGTCTTCACCGCCACGCCCTACTTCGGCAATCCGCTCGCCGTGGTGCTCGATGGCGGCGGCCTCGACGAGGCCGCCATGCAGCGCTTTGCGCAGTGGACCAACCTGTCGGAAACCACCTTCCTGCTGCCGCCGACCGAGCCCACGGCCGACTACCGCGTGCGCATCTTCACGCCCGGCGGCGAGCTGCCTTTCGCGGGCCATCCCACCATCGGCAGCTGCCATGCGTGGCTGCAGGCCGGCGGCAAGTCCAAGGCGGCAGGCCGGGTCGTGCAGCAGTGCGCGGCCGGCCTGGTGCCGCTGCGCCATGAAGGCGAGCGCCTGGCTTTCTCAGCGCCGCCGCTCAAGCGCAGCGCACCCAGCCCCACGCTTCTGGCCAAGGTGGCGGGCGCGCTGGGCCTGAAGGCGCAGCAGGTGGTCGCGGCCCAGGTGCTCGACAACGGCCCGGTGTGGTTCGGCCTGCTGCTCAGCGATGCGGACACCGTGCTCCGGCTCGTGCCCGACCACCGCATGCTCAAGGAATTGGGCGTGAAAGCCGGCGTGGCGGGCGTGCCTGCGGCGCAGGGCTCGTCGATGCTGATCGGCCGTTCGAATCGCGAAGCACGCGCCTTCGGCGGCAAGCTCGTTGCCGTCGAACAGGACGACGGTCCGAAGATCGACCTCGAGGTGCGCGCCTTCGCCGCGCCCATCGGCGTGGAAGAAGACCCGGTCACCGGCAGCCTGAACGCCAGCCTCGCCGAATGGCTGATTGCCGACGGCCACATGCCCGCGCGCTACCTGGCGGCGCAAGGCCAGTGTCTCGGCCGCGCCGGGCGCGTGTACGTCGAACGCGATGGCGACGGCAAGGTGTGGGTCGGCGGCGATGCCGTGACCTGCATCGATGGCCAGGTCACGCTGTAGGGCTGAACACATGCGCGCGCAGCTCGACCATCTGGTGATTGCCGCCGCCTCGCTGGCCGAGGGCGTGGCCTGGTGCGAAGCCACGCTGGGCGTCACGCCGGGCCCCGGCGGTTCGCATCGGCTGATGGGCACGCACAACCGGCTGCTGAACATCGCAGCGGACGCATTCCCCGCGGCCTACCTGGAGATCATCGCGATCGAGCCCGGCAAGCGGCCGTCACGCCCCGGCACGCGCCGCTGGTTCGACCTCGACGATCCCGTGCTGCAGGCAGGCCTCGCGCAGCGCGGGCCGCGGCTGGCGCACTTCGTTGCGCGCGTGCCCGACGCGCAGGCCGCGCTGCAGGCGCTGGCGCACGAGGAGCACGCGCACATCGACCGCGGCCATCTGCTCGAAGCCTCGCGCGACACACCCGCCGGCCGGCTCGAATGGCAGATCACGGTGCGCGACGACGGCCAGCGCCTCTTCTATGGCGCGCTGCCCACGCTGATCCAGTGGGGGCCGGTGCACCCCACCGATGCCATGCCGGCCTCGGGGCTCGCGATGCGCTCGCTGCAGGCCACGCATCCGCGCGCGGCCGACCTGGCTGCCGCGCTGTCGGCCATCGGCATGGCGGGCATGGCCGTGCAGCCCGGCGCGCCCAATCTCGTGGCCGTGCTCGACACCCCGCGCGGCCCCGTCACGCTTCAATCCGAAGGACTCTGACATGCTGAGCTTGACCGAAATCGCCTGGTTCGCACTCGCCTCGCTGCTGCTGGCGCTCACGCCGGGGCCGAACATGATCTATTGCGTGTCGCGCACGCTCATCCAGGGACGGCGCGCGGGACTGGTCTCGCTCGGCGGCGTGATGATGGCTTTCCTGGCCCACCTGTTCGCGGCCGCGCTCGGGCTCACCGCGCTGCTGCTGGCCGTGCCGATCGCGTTCGACGCCATCCGGCTGGCCGGCGCGGCCTATCTGCTGTGGCTGGCATGGCAGGCGGTCAAGCCCGGCGGCAGTGCGCCCTTCGAGCCGCGCGCGCTGCCGGCCGACCCGCCGGGCAAGCTGTTTCGCATGGGCTTTCTCACCAACCTGCTGAACCCGAAGGTCGCGATGTTCTACCTCTCGTTCTTTCCGCAGTTCATCCATCCCGAGCGCGGCTCGGTGCTGCTGCAGAGCATGCAGCTGGGCATCGCGCAGATGGCCAGCAGCGCCGCAGTCAACACCGTCATGATCCTCGGCGCCGCGGGCATCACGGCCGTGCTGTCGCAAAGCGCCGGCTGGCTGCGCGCGCAGCGCTACATCATGGGCAGCGTGCTGGCGGCGCTGGCGGTGCGCGTGGCGCTGACGGAACGCAAGTAAGAAAAGACCCGGCGTCGTGTTCGTGGCGCTCTTGTTCAGGATGCCATTGTTCGGGGCGCTGTTGTTCGGGGCGCGTGCACAGGCCACCGGGTACTCCCCTCCGCGAATGTCCCCCGCCTTCGGCTCCTCCTTGATTTCGCTGCGGGGAGCACCCGATGCCCTGCGCACCTGGGCACGCTGTGGGTGTACCGCCGATCAACGACCGCTCTGTGCAACGCTCCCTCCGATGGGGTGCCTTGCGCAGCGAAATCAAGGGGGAGGCCGCAGGCCGGAGGACATTCGCGGAGCAAGGTACCTCGTCGGCGGGAGCGCGCCCTGAATTGAACTTCAGTAAGACGCACAACAAACGAAGCTACGGCAGCGGCCCCGTATTGGCCGTGTCCAGCGGCAGCCGCGACACCTCGGCCAGCAGCAGTGCGAGCTGCTGCGCGGCCGCATCGACCACCGCCTGGCCGCGCGGCGCCGTCGCGGCGGCTGCGTTGCCCGCGGCGCCCTGCGCGTTGTAGTCCTCCATGGCCCAGCCGAGCTTGGCGCTCCGGCCGTTACCGAGAATCGCGTAGTCGGCCGCGCGCTGCTCGGAAGTGGAACGGAAATTCTTCGCCTCGCCCATGCGCACCTGCTGCGGCGCCAGGGCCAGCATCATCGAGGTCTCGATCTCGCCGGCATGCACGCCGAAGCGGTGTTCGTCGGCGCCGAACTGCGCGCCCGCATCGCCCAGCGGCAGGTTGAACCAGCTCACGCTGTAGACGATGAGCCCTTGCGCCGCGCGCAACTCGCGCGCCACGATGTCCATTGCGCCTACGTGGCCGCCGTGCGCATTGAACAGCACCAGCTTCTTCACGCCGGCATGCGCCACGCCGGCGCCGATTTCCTTCCACATGCGCACCAGCGTCTCGGCCGACAGCGTGAGCGTGCCGGCGAAGCGCGCGTGCTCGGGGCTCAGGCCGATCTGCTGCGTCGGCAGGAACAGCACCGGCAGTTCGGCCGGCAGCAGCGGCAGCGCCGCCGCCACGATCCCGTCGGCCAGCACCGTGTCCACGCCCAGCGGCAGATGGGGCCCGTGCTGTTCGGTGGCACCCAGCGGCAGTACCGCGACGGTGGCTGCCACATCGAGCGCCGCGAAGTCGCGCGTCGTCAGTTGAGACCAGTAACGGGGCAGGGATACCGGGGATGCATTCATCCGCCGATCTTAGAGCGGTGATTCAATCCACGCGACCCCGCTCCGCCCGCGCCTTCTTCCACGACACAAGGACTCTCAGATGGATCTCCAGCTCCAGGACCAGCACGTTCTCATCACCGGCGGCAGCAAGGGCATCGGCCTGGCCTGCGCGCTGGGCTTCCTGCAGGAGGGCGCGCGCGTGAGCCTCGTGTCGCGCGACCTGCAGAACCTGGAGCGGGGCCGCAAGGCGCTGGCCGAGGCGTTCGCGCAGGCCGACGGCCGGGTCTCGGTGCATGCGGCCGACCTCAAGGACCCGGCCAGCGCCGTGGCGGCGCTCGATTCGGCGGAGCAGGCCTTCGGCCCGGTCGACGTGCTGATCAATTCCGCCGGCGCCGCGCGCCGCACGCCGCCCGACGAGCTGAACGCCGCCGCCTGGCATGACGCGATGGACGCCAAGTATTTCACCTACATCCACATGATCGATCCCGTGGTGAAGCGCATGGGCCAGCGCGGCCGCGGCGCGATCGTCAACGTGATCGGCCAGGGCGGCAAGGTCGCCAGTCCGGTCCACATGGCCGGTGGCGCCGCGAATGCGGCGCTGATGCTGGTGAGCGCCGGCATGGCCGCCGCCTATGCAGCCAAGGGCGTGCGCGTGAACGCGGTGAACCCCGGCCTCACGCTGACCGAGCGGCTGCAGGAAGGCCTGAAGGCCGATGCCAAGCTGCAGGGCATCGGCAGCGACGAGGCGCTGCAGCGCGCCACGGCGCGCCTGCCGCTCGGGCGCATCGCCACGCCGGAAGAGATTGCCAACACGGTCGTGTTCCTGGCCTCGCCGAAGGCGAGCTATGTCACCGGCGCGATCGTCGCGATGGACGGCGCCGTGACCCCGATGATCTAACCGGCCGTCAGCGCCTCGAACTTCAGCGCCAGGAAATCCACCAGTGCCCGCACGCGCGCGGGCACGAAGCGGCCGCTGGGCAGCAGCGCGTGCAGCGGATAGGGCTCGGTGTCCCACTCGGGCAGCAGCCGCACCAGCGTGCCCTTGCGCAGGTCTTCCCGCACGTCGAGCGCCGACTTCAGCACGATGCCCCGCCCCGCGACGGCCCACTCGCGCGCAAGCGAAGCGTCGTCCACGCTGCGGTCGCCCTTCACGCGCACCTCGGTCCACTGCCCGTTCTGCGCGAAGCGCCATGTGCGGTGGCGGCGCCCGCCGCGGTCGAAGGTGAGGCAGTTGTGATGCAGCAGGTCTTGCGGCGTCTTCGGCGCGGGATGGCGGCGCAGGTAGCCGGGTGATGCGGTGAGCAGCGGGTTCGTCATGGCGAACGGCCGGGCCACCAGCCGCGAATCGGCCAGCGCGCCGTAGCGCAGTGCCACGTCGACCTCGTCGCGCGTCACGTCGAGCAGCCGGTCGCCCACGGACAGCGCCAGCTGCACGCCCGGGTGCAGCGCCAGGAATTCGTCGAACCAGGGCAGCAGCGTGCTGCGCGTGAGGTCCGACGGGGCGGCCACGCGCAAGGTGCCGACCAGCTCGCCGCGATCGGCCGTGACCAGCGACTCGCCCTCGTCCAGCAGCTCGAAGGCGCGCACCGCGTAGTCGAGCAGCGTCTGGCCCTGCGAGGTCAGGCGCATGGCGCGGGTCGAGCGCTCGAACAGCCGGGCACCGAGCTGCGTTTCCAGCCGCTTGAGCGTGGCGCTGGCGGCGGCCGGGGTCAGGCCCAGCGCACGGGCCGCGGCCGTGAGCGTGCCGCCGCGAGCGGTCTGCACCAAGACCTGGAGGTCCGACAGATTTTCAATCTTCATTTGAAAGTGTTGCTCATCCAGCCAGTCTTATCAATTCCGGATTGCCATCCTACAGTCGAGCCATCGTTCAAGAAAGAAAGAAAGGTCCCTCGACATGAAAGCCATCGGCTACTACCAATCCCTCCCCATCGACAACCCGGAGTCGCTGCAGGACATCGAACTGCCCGCGCCTGTGCCCGGCCCGCGCGACCTGCTGGTGCGCGTGAAGGCGATCTCGGTCAATCCAGTCGACACCAAGGTGCGCCAGAACATGGCACCCGACGCCGGCCAGGCCAAGGTGCTGGGCTGGGACGCCGCGGGCACGGTGGAAGCCGTCGGCGCCGGGGTGAAGAATTTCAAGGTCGGCGACCGCGTCTACTACGCCGGCTCGATCGTGCGGCCCGGCACCAATTCGGAGCTGCACACGGTGGACGAGCGCATCGCGGCGCTCGCTCCCAAGAGCCTCGACGATGCGCAGGCCGCGGCGCTGCCGCTGACCACCATCACCGCCTACGAGCTGCTGTTCGACCGCCTCCAGGTGCCGAAGAACGGCGGCACGGGCCAGACGCTGCTGGTCACCGGCGGGGCCGGTGGGGTGGGCTCGATCCTGATCCAGCTCGCGCGCCAGCTCACGCAGCTGCGCGTGGTGGCCACGGCCTCGCGGGCCGAGACGCGGGCCTGGTGCCTGGCGCTCGGCGCCCACGCGGTCATCGATCATTCGAAGCCGCTCGCGGCGGAACTCAAGGCCGCGGGCATCGGCGAGGTCGACATGGTCGCGAGCCTGACGCAGACTGGCCAGCACTATGCGCAGATCATCGAAAGCCTGAAGCCCCAGGGCCAGCTCGCGGTGATCGATGACCTGCCGTCGCTCGACGCGATGCCGCTCAAGGCCAAGTGCATTTCGCTGCACTGGGAAATGATGTTCGCGCGCTCGCGCTTCGAAACGCCGGACATCGCCCGGCAGGGTGCGCTGCTGGCCGAGGTAGCCGCGCTGGTCGATGCGGGCCGCATCCGCACCACCGCGAACGCCAGCTTCGGCGCCATCAACGCGGCCAACCTCAGGAAGGCGCATGCACTGATCGAGAGCGGCAAGGCGCAGGGCAAGGTGGTGCTCGCGGGGTTCTGAGCACAATCGGCCGCATGGCCGACAGAATCCAACCCCCGATCGAATTCGAGACTCCGCGCCTGCGGCTGCGCCAATGGCTCGAGAGCGATCTCGCGCCATTTGCCGCGCTCGCGGCCGACCCGCAAGTCATGGCGTTCCTGCTGCCGGTTGCCACGCGGGCCGACAGCGATGCGCTGGCAGAACGCTTCAAGGCGCGCATCGCCGCGAGCGGCTGGGGCTTCTGGGCCGTCGAGCACAAGGATTCGGGCGAGTTCGCGGGATTCACGGGCCTGAACGCCCCGCTGGCAGCGCTGCCCTTTTCGCCCTGCGTCGAGATCGGCTGGCGCTTCGCGCGCAAGTGGTGGGGCCAGGGGCTCGCGACCGAGGCCGCGCGCGGTGCGCTGCAGATCGGCTTCGAGCGGCTCGGGCTCGACGAGATCGTGGCGTTCACGGCGCTCGGCAACCTGCGCTCGGCGGCGGTGATGGAACGCCTCGGCATGCGTGAAGACGCGGCCGGCGCTTTCGATCACCCGGCCGTGCCCGAGGGGCACGCGCTGCGCCGGCACCGGCTCTTCCGAATCGGCCGTCCGCAGCAGCGCTAGAGGCCGAGGCGAAGCGCCTACTGCGGCTTCGCGCGCGAGACGCGCCAGACCACGTTGCCCACGTCGTCGGCCACCAGCAGCGCGCCGTTCTTGTCGAGCGCCACGCCCACGGGCCGGCCCTGCGCCTTTTCGTCGGCGGTGAGGAACCCCGTCAGCACATCGATGGGCGGCCCGCTCGGCTTGCCGCCGATGAAGGGCACGAACACCACCTTGTAGCCCGACTTCGGCCTGCGGTTCCACGAGCCGTGCTCGCCGATGAAGGCGCCGCTCGCGAACTCGGGGGGCATGCCGCGGGCGTCCGAGAAGGCCAGCCCCAGGGGCGCGACGTGCGAACCGAGCGCGTAGTCGGGCGCGATGGCCTTGGCCACCAGGTCGGGCTTCTGCGGCGTGACGCGCGCATCCACATGGCCGCCGTAGTAGCTCCAGGGCCAGCCGTAGAAGGCGCCGTCCTTCACCGAGCTCAGGTAGTCGGGCACCAGGTCGCTGCCGATTTCGTCGCGCTCGTTGACCACGGTCCACAGCGCCTTGGTTTCGGGCTCCCAGGCCAGGCCGTTGGGGTTGCGCAGGCCGCTCGCGAACAGTCGCTTCTCGCCGCTCTTCACGTCGACCTCCCAGATGGCGGCACGGCCTTCTTCGGCCGCGAGTCCGTTTTCGCCGATGTTGCTGTTGGAGCCGACCGTGACGTAAAGCCTGCTGCCGTCGGCATTGGCGATCACGTTCTTGGTCCAGTGGTGGTTGATGCCCGCAGGCAGCGGCGTGACCATTGTGGGCGTTGCGCTGACCGAGGTCTGGCCCTCGGTATAGGGCACCTTGACGAGCGCGTCGGCGTTGGCGATGAACAGCTCGCTGCCCACCAGCGCCATGCCGAAGGGCGAACTCAGGTTCGCCAGGAACACCTGCCGCAGCTCGGCCGCGCCATCTCCGTCGGCGTCGCGCAGCAGGGTGATGCGGTTGGGGCTCGGCACGTTGGCCCCGGCGCGGCCCATGACCTTGCCCATGATCCAGTTGCGGACCTTGCCCATCGGCCCGCTGCCGCCGTCGCTGCTGCCTTCGGGCTTGGGCGGCTTGTTGCTTTCGGCCACCAGCACGTCGCCGTTGGGCAGCGTGTAGACCCAGCGCGGATGGTCCAGCCCGCGCGCCAGCGCGTTCACGCGCAAGCCTTCGACGGCCTTGGGGGCGGCGGCGTCGGTCCAGCCGACCGCCGTTGCCACGTTGACGGTGGGGATCATCGTCTTGTTGGGCGCGGCCAGTTGCGGCCGCGGTCCGGTCGTGGCGTCGGCGGGCAGCTTGGCGGCCTCGCCGCAGCCGGCCAGCGCCAGCGCCGCGGCCATGGAGGCCAGTGAAGAAGAAATGGCGATGCTCGGTACCTTCATTCGCTCTCCTTGGTTGCAGCGGCACGAGGGCCGCATCCGGACAGACAGACGAATCATGCGGACGGCGCCGCCATGGGCTGTCGGCCATGGGCGCTTTTTGGCGTGGGCGCACCCCATTCGCGCATCGCCGCTACCATCGGCCGCATGACCGACGACCTGTTCCGCGCCGACGCCTACCTGCGCACCTGCGAAGCCCGCATCCTGCGCATCGACGACACCGGCATCGTGCTGGACCGCACCGTGTTCTATCCGCTGGGCGGCGGGCAGGCCGGCGACACCGGCGTGCTGGCATTGGCCGACGGCCGCGAAGTCGTCATTGCCGACACCCGCAAGGCGAAGAACGAGGAAGGCCAGCCCACCTCCGAATTCGTCCATGTGCCGGCGCTCGGGCAGGCCGAACTGCTCGGCGCGCTGGAAGCCGGCGCCGCCGTGACCGCGCGCCTCGACTGGGAGCGCCGCCACCGGCTGATGCGTTTCCATACTGCGAGCCATCTGCTGTGCCACCTGGTGCCGGTACCGGTGAACGGCTGCTCGATCACGCCCGACTACGCGCGCATCGACTTCCACATGACCGACCCGCTCGACAAGGAAGCGCTGACGGCGGGCCTCGCCCGGCTGGTGGAAGCCGCGCATCCGCTGGCCGTAGGCGCCATCAGCGACGAGGAGCTCGACGCCAATCCGGCCCTGGTGAAGAGCATGAGCGTGCAGCCGCCGCGCGGCACGGGCACGGTGCGCACCATCCGCATCGGCGGCGAGGGCGATGCGCAGATCGACTTCCAGCCCTGCGGCGGCACGCATGTTGCAAACACCGCGGAGATCGGCGCGGTGGTGGTCACCAAGATCGAGAAAAAGAGCGCCAACAGCCGCCGCGTGGTGCTGGGCTGGGCCGCCTGAACTGTCGCAACCCTCCGGAACTTCGCACCGCTCCCCTGCTCCGACTGACGGCATGATCTTTTCCCGCTTTCATCCAGCTACCTTTCTGGTAGCAGCCGCCGCAGCCTGCATGCCGGCCGCGGCCCAGTTGGCATCCAAGCAGGGGGCTGTGGTCACCACCCCCCACGTGCGCGCCGAACTGGTGGCGCATGCGCCCGAAGGCGTTTCGCCGGGCGCACCGGTCTGGGTCGGGCTGCAGATCACCCACCAGCCCGAGTGGCACACCTACTGGAAGAACGCCGGCGATTCCGGCCTGCCCACCGAGCTGAACTGGACGCTGCCGAGCGGCGTGGCGGCCGGCGACATTGCATGGCCGGTGCCCCGCAAGATTCCCGTCGGCAATCTGGCCAACTACGGCTACGAAGGCGCCGTGCTGCTGCCGGTGCCGCTCGAGGTGTCGAGCAACTTCAAGCCGCCGCTGGCCCTTGGCACCGGCGCATCGACGCTCGACGTCCGGCTCAAGGCCAGCTGGCTGGTGTGCCGCAAGGAATGCATCCCCGAGGAAGGCGAGTTCACCCTCGCGCTGCCGCTGCAGGGCTCGACCGCGCTGCACAAGGCCGAGTTCGACGCGGCCCAGGCCGCGCAGCCGCAGCCGCTGGCCAAGCCGGGCGCCGTGGAGGTCAGCGGCAACAGCCTGAAGGTGCGCCTCGAGGGCCTGCCCGCCTCGGCGCACGGCAAGACCCTGGGCTTCTTCCCTGAAATACCCGAGCTGATCCGCACCGCCGCGGAGCCGGGCAAGGACTGGGCCCAAAGCTGGCAAGGCGGCACCTGGACCGCCACGCTGCCGCTGGCCGACCAGCGCAGCGCCAGCCCGACGACCTTGCCGCTGGTGGTGGCCCTGGCCGAGCCCGACCGGCAGCCGGGCCAGCCGATGGCCTGGCGCGCCGAAGCGCCGGTCAGCGGCGCCTGGCCCGCGGCGACTGCCGTGCCGCGCGGCGAAGTGTCGCCCGCGCTGCAGGCCGCGCTCGCCGCCAACGCAGCGAATGCGGCAAATGCCGCCGCATCGACATCGCCCACCGACCTGCCGCCCCAACCTGCCGGCACCTTCATCGTCGCGTTGCTGGGCGCCCTGCTGGGCGGCCTGCTGCTGAACCTCATGCCTTGCGTGTTCCCGATCCTCGCGATCAAGGTGCTGGGCTTCGCGCGGCAGGCCGGCAACCGCAGCGCGCACCGCACCGCAGGCCTGGCCTACACCGCCGGCGTGATGCTCTCTGTGCTGGCGCTGGGCGGCGCCATGCTGGCGCTGCGCGCGGCGGGCACCCAGCTCGGCTGGGGCTTCCAGCTGCAATCGCCGGCCGTGGTGGCGGTGCTGGCGGCGCTGTTCACGCTGATCGGGCTCAACCTCGTGGGCGTGTTCGAGTTCGGCCGCGCGGCGCCCTCGTCCATGTGTTCGGCGCAGGCCCGGCATCCCATCGCCAACGACTTTCTTTCGGGCGTGCTGGCCGTGGTGATCGCCTCGCCCTGCACCGCGCCGTTCATGGGCGTTTCGCTCGGCTTTGCCATCGGGCTTCCCGCCACCCAGGCCCTGCTGCTGTTCGCCGCGCTCGGCCTTGGCCTGGCGCTGCCGTACCTGGTGGCCGGCTTCATCCCGGCCGTGGCGCTGCTGCTGCCCAAGCCCGGCCCCTGGATGAACACGCTGCGCCGGCTGCTGGCGTTTCCGATGTTCGCCACCGTGGCCTGGCTGGTCTGGGTGCTGGGCCAGCAAAGCGGCATCGACGGCGCGGGCACGCTGCTCGCGCTGCTGGTGTGCATGGCCGCCATCGTCTGGGCGCTGACGCTGCGCGGCCGCACGCGGCTGGTCATCGCCACGGTGCTGGTCGCCTTCACCGCGGTGCTCACCGCCGCCATCGGACGCAACGTGCTGCAGATGGTGGAGCCGGCAAAGCTCGCGGCCGGCGCCAGCCAGCGCTGGCAGCCGTGGTCGGCCGAGCGCGTGGCCGACCTCACGGGCGCCGGCCGGCCGGTGTTCATCGACTTCACGGCCGCCTGGTGCGTGACTTGCCAGTACAACAAGAAGACCACGCTCGCGGATGCCGAGCTGCTGGCCGACTTCGACAGCAAGAAGGTCGCGATGCTGCGTGCCGACTGGACGCGCCGCGACCCCGCCATCACCGCCGCGCTGACCGCGCTCGGACGCGGCGGCGTGCCGTTGTATGTGCTGCAGGCGCCCGGCAAGGCGCCGGTCGTGCTGACCGAGATCCTGGGCAAGGACGAGGTGCGCGCGGCGCTTGCCGCGCTTTGACCCCCAGCGTGACATGGGTTGTCACATGCACATGAGAAAAGCACTCTAAGCTGTCGCCGTTGTTCGTTTTTTCTTTGGAGTTCCAGCTGGCCATGTCACTTTCGCCATCGTCCGACTCGCGTTCCATTCGCGCCGCGCGCCATGCCCGCGCCGCCCTCAGCCGGGCCTCGCGCCGCGCCGTGGTGGCTGCCGCCGTGGCCCTGGGCGCCACCTTCCTGATGGGCAACCACGCCTTCGCCGCGCCCGCCGTGGGCCAGCAGGCGCCCGACTTCGTTGCAGTGGACACCAGCGGCGCCAAGCACAAGCTGTCCGACTTCGCCGGCAAGTTCGTGGTGCTCGAATGGACCAACCCGGGCTGCCCCTTCGTGCGCAAGCACTACAACAGCGGCAACATGCCCGCCACGCAGAAGGCGGCCACGGCGCAGGGCGTGGTCTGGCTTTCGGTCAATTCCACCGAACGCGCGGCCAGCGACTACCTGCAGCCCGCCGCGTTCGACGCATGGATGAAGTCGCAGAAGGCCGCGCCCACCGCCGTGCTGATGGACGAAGACGGCGTGATCGGCCAGGCCTACGGCGCACGCACCACGCCGCACATCTTCATCATCGACCCCAAGGGCATGCTGGTGTATGCCGGCGGCATCGACAGCATCGCATCGGCGCGGCCGGACGACATCAAGGCCGCGACCAACTACGTGAACCAGGCGCTGGGCGAAGCCTTCGGCGGCAAGCCGATCTCGACGGCCTCGACGCGGCCCTACGGCTGCTCGGTGAAGTACAAGAGCTGACAACGAAGTCGGCAGTGACAGGTACCTGACTCGCGCGGTCAGGCAGCGGTCGGGAACCCCGGCCTACCCTTGGCGAATTACATCGCCCAAGGGGACAACGAGATGAATCCTGCGCACTCCGCCGCGCAACCGGGCACGGCCGCCCGCGCCTCTTCTTCAGGCACCGCCACTGCCGCCTCCTCCTCGAAATTCGCCACCGTCCTGCGCGTGACCGGCGGCAATTTCATGGAGATGTTCGACTTCTTCCTGTTCGGCTTCTATGCCACGCAGATCTCGAAGGCGTTCTTCCCCGCGGGCGACGAGTTCGCCTCGCTGATGCTGACCTTCATGACCTTCGGCGCGGGCTTCCTGATGCGGCCGCTGGGCGCGATCTTCCTGGGCGCCTACGTCGACCGCGTGGGCCGCCGCAAGGGCCTGATCGTCACGCTCGCGCTGATGGCGCTCGGCACGCTGCTCATTGCCTGCGTGCCGGCTTACGCCACGATCGGCTTCGCGGCGCCGCTGCTGGTGCTGGTCGGGCGGCTGCTGCAGGGCTTCTCGGCCGGCGTGGAGCTGGGTGGCGTCTCGGTCTACCTGTCCGAGATGGCCACGCCGGGCCGCAAGGGCTTCTATGTGAGCTGGCAATCGGCCAGCCAGCAGGTGGCGATCGTGGTGGCGGCAGCGCTCGGCTACTGGCTCAACGTGACCTTCACCTCGCAGGAGATCGGCGACTTCTACTGGCGCATTCCGTTCTTCGTCGGCTGCCTGATCGTGCCGGTGCTGTTCGTCATCCGCCGTTCGCTGCAGGAGACCGAGGAGTTCATGGCGCGCAAGCACCGGCCCGATGCGCGCGAGATCTTCCAGTCGATGGTGGCCAACTGGGGCCTCGTGGTCGCCGGGATGATGCTGGTGTCGATGACCACTGTGTCGTTCTACCTGATCACGGTCTACACGCCCACCTTCGGCAAGTCGGTGCTGCACCTGAGCACCACCGATGCGCTGGTCGTCACGCTGTGCGTGGCCATTTCGAACTTCATCTGGCTGCCGGTCATGGGCGCGCTGTCGGACCGCGTGGGCCGCAAGCCGCTGCTGATCCTGTTCACGGCACTGACCATCCTCACCGCGTACCCGTCGCTCAAGTGGCTGGTCGGCGCGCCGAGCTTTGCGCGCATGCTGGAGGTGGAGCTCTGGCTGTCGTTCCTCTATGCGAGCTACAACGGCGCGATGGTGGTGGCGCTCACCGAGGTGATGCCGGTCAACGTGCGCACCGCCGGTTTCTCGCTGGCCTACAGCCTTGCCACGGCGCTGTTCGGCGGCTTCACGCCGGCCATTGCCACCGGCCTGATCGAGATGACCGGCGACAAGGGCGCGCCGGGCCTGTGGATGACGGCCGCCGCCATCTGCGGGCTGACGGCGACGCTGATGCTGTACCGGCGCAACGTGAACCCGGCGGATGCGCGGCGCGTGCCGATGGTCTAGAAAAGCCTGCTCCTGGCCTCGGCGTGGTGCCCTGCGACAATCGGCGGATGCCCTTCGCCCCCTTGCAAAACGACACTTTCCTGCGGGCCTGCTGGCGCCAGGCCACCGACCACACGCCCGTCTGGCTCATGCGCCAGGCCGGGCGCTACCTGCCCGAGTACGTGGCCACCCGTGCCAAGGCCGGCAGCTTCATGGGGCTGGCGACCAACACCGACTACGCCACCGAGGTCACGCTGCAGCCGCTCGCGCGCTATCCGCTCGATGCCGCCATTCTGTTCTCCGACATCCTCACCGTGCCCGACGCCATGGGGCTGGGCCTGTCGTTCGAGGCCGGCGAAGGCCCGCGCTTCGCGCGCCCGGTGCGCGACGAAGCGGCCGTCGCGGCGCTCGAGGTGCCCGACATGGCGAAGCTGCGCTATGTGTTCGACGCCGTGACCTCGATCCGCAAGGCGCTCGACGGCCGCGTGCCGCTGATCGGCTTCTCGGGCAGCCCCTGGACGCTGGCCTGCTACATGGTGGAAGGCGCGGGCTCCAGCGACTACCGGCTCGTGAAGGGCATGCTCTACGGCCGCCCCGACCTGATGCACCGCCTGCTCGCGGTCAACGCCGATTCGGTGGCCACTTATCTCAATGCGCAGATCGACGCCGGCGCGCAGGCCGTGATGGTGTTCGACAGCTGGGGCGGCGTGCTGGCCGACGGCGCCTTCCAGGAATTCAGCCTCGCCTACACGGCGCGCGTGCTGGCCGGCCTGAAGCGCCACGGCGCCGACGGCCAACCCGTGCCGCGCATCGTCTTCACCAAGGGCGGCGGCCCGTGGCTCGAGGCGATGCGCGCGCTCGACTGCGAAGTGCTCGGCGTCGACTGGACCGTGAACCTCTCGGCCGCGCGCCGCCTGGTCGGCGAAGGCATCGACGACCAGGCCAAGGCCCTGCAAGGCAACATCGACCCCAACGTGCTGTTCGCGCCGCCCGCGCAGATCGAGGCCGAGGTGGCGAAGGTGCTGCAGGCTTTCGGCAAGCCGCACACCGATCCCGATGCCAAGGGCCCGACCCACATCTTCAATCTGGGCCACGGCATCAGCCAGTTCACGCCGCCGGACCATGTGGCGGCGCTGGTGCAGGCCGTGCACGCACAATCGCGCGCCCTTCGAAAAAGTTAAACACAGTTAACCGGGCGGCGGACCCGCGCAGCGCGCGTGGCCTGAAAATCGATTCGCAGCCGTTTGTCAAGCATAAAAACGGTGTAGGAAGCCGGACTTATGCACAAAACATGTGTTGCACTGCGCAAGATTATCTGAAGTGCTCCCCTCTTTGCTCCTAAACAAATAGCGACGCCAAGTTGTTGATTTATATAGGAATTGAACTTTGCTTTTTTTAAGGGCAATCCAGCCGGACGCTTGATTCTCAAGGCTCCCCGGCGTGTCGGGCCTTGTTGTCAACAAAGTTATCCACAGAAACTCTGGATGACTCTCAAAGCTCTGAAAAATCAACGACTTAAGCGCTTTTGTTCAAAGTCGCATTAACAAACCCTGCCAACGAGGACGCCCATTCCCACCGTCAGCCCCGCCCCGGAAACGGCAGCAACGCCAGCGGCCAGCCCCAGCGCGGCGCCAACGAGCGCGCCCGCCGCGATGGCGTGGCGGCTCGACATCGCGGTGCAGACGCCGGCGCATGCCGCGCTTGGCGACCTGCTGAGCTACGCCAGCGACGTCCCCTTGGTGCCCGGGACCCTGGTGCGGGTGCCGCTGGGCCGGCGCGAGGTGCTGGGCGTGGTCTGGAACGAGCCGGGCTCGCTGGACGGCGCCGAGCCTGGCATGGCGTGGAAGCCCGTGGGCGCCGCGCTGGACGCGCTGGCCCCGCTCGGAGGCGCCTGGCGCGACCTCGTGGCCTTTGCCGCGCGCTACTACCAGCGTTCGATCGGCGAAATCGCATTGGCCGCCCTGCCGCCGCAGCTGCGCGACCTGACCGGTACGCAGCTGGCGCGCCGGCTCAAGCGCAAGACGGCGGCCGGGCCCGTGGCCGAGACGGCCGAAGCCACCCACCCGGTCGCCCTGAGCGCGGAGCAGACCGCCGCGCTGGCCCGCATCGAGGCTGAAACAGGCACTTTCCTGCTGGTCGGAAGCACCGGCAGCGGCAAGACCGAGGTCTACCTGCGCTGCGTGGCCGACCTGCTCGCGGGCGACCCCGGCGCGCAGGCGCTGGTGATGGTGCCCGAGATCAACCTGACGCCGCAGCTCGAAGCCCGCTTCAAGGCGCGCTTCGGCGACGATGCGGTGGTGTCGCTGCACAGCGGCATGACCAACCCGCAGCGGCTCGCGAGCTGGCTCGCGGCGCACAGCGGCGCCGCGCGCATCGTGCTGGGCACGCGCATGGCGGTGTTCGCGTCGATGCCGGGCCTGAAGCTCGTCGTGGTCGACGAGGAGCACGACCCGAGCTACAAGCAGCAGGAAGGTGCGCGGTATTCGGCGCGCGACCTCGCCGTCTGGCGCGGCCGGCGCGAGGGCGCGAAAGTCATCCTCGGCTCGGCCACGCCCTCGCTCGAAAGCTGGCACCAGAGCCGCCCCGCCGAGGGCGAAGACCCGGGCGGGCGCTACCTGCGGCTGGCCATGCCTTCGCGCATCGGCGCGGGCGAGCTGCCCACGGTGCGGCTGGTCGACATGAATCTGCAGCCGCCCAAGACGGTGCTGTCGGGCGCGCTGCTCGACGCCATCGGCCAGCGCATCGCGCGCGGCGAGCAGAGCATGGTGTTCCTGAACCGCCGCGGCTATGCGCCGGTGCTCGCCTGTGCCGATTGCGGCTGGAAGAGCGAATGCCCGCATTGCAGCGCCTACCGCGTGTTCCATAAGATCGACCGCACGCTGCGCTGCCACCACTGCGGATTCACCGAGCGCGTGCCGCGCGCCTGCCCGTCCTGCGGCAACCCCGACATCGCGCCCGTCGGCCGCGGCACCGAACGCCTCGAGGAGCATCTGGCGGAGCTGTTCGCCGCGGTGAAGCGGCCCGACGGCAGCGCGGTACGCATCGCCCGCATCGACGCCGACAGCACCCGGAAGCAGGGCGCGCTCGAATCGCAGCTCGCGGCCGTGCATTCGGGCGAGGTCGACGTGCTGGTGGGCACGCAGATGATCGCCAAGGGGCACGACTTCCGGCGCATCACGCTGGTGGCGGCGGTGAATCCCGACGGCGCGCTGTTCTCCAGCGACTTCCGCGCGCCCGAGCGCCTGTTCAGCCTGCTGATGCAATCGGCCGGCCGTGCGGGCCGCGACGCGGCCTACCTTGCGGCGCAAGGCGCCACGGCCGAGATGTGGATCCAGACGCACCATGCGCAGCATCCGCTTTTTTCCGCCCTGCGAAAGCACGACTACACGGCCTTCGCCCGGCAGCAGCTCGAAGAGCGCGCGGCCGCCGGCATGCCGCCCTTTGCGTTCCAGGCGCTGCTGCGTGCCGATGCGCGCACCCAGGAGGCCGCGCAGGCTTTTCTGAACGCGGCGAGCGCCGCCGCCGATGCGCTGGCAGGCGCCGAGCGCGTCGTGCGCTACCCCGCGGTGCCGCTTGCGATCCAGCGCGTTGCCAACGTGGAAAGGGCGCAGATGCTGATAGAAAGCCCCTCGCGAGCCGCGCTGCAGCGCTTGCTCGCGCAATGGCAGCCGCTGCTGCATGCGCTGCGGCGCACGCCGGAAGGCAAGGGCGTGATCCGCTGGCTGGTCGACGTCGATCCGCACAGCATCTAGAGCCTGCTCACAGGCCCAGGGCCACGCGCTCCCCGCTCAGTGCAGGCCTGCCGGCTCCTTGCCCACGTCGACATAGCGCAGTTCGGTGCTGCGGCGCCGCGCGATGCTGCCGGGCCACGCGAACACCACGAGGCTCAGCGCGCCCAGCGCCAGCGCAGTGCCGGTGCCGAACTCGCCGGCATGCCAGAACCAGCTCACGCCCGCAACCCATGCCAGCCATAACAGGACACGAACAAGTATTGTCATCGTGCTACCCATTCATATTTGATTTGCAAACACTTTATCAGGCATTGTGAAAACACAAGTATTCATCTGAAGTAATAACCGCAATAGCAATAGCTATGTCTTACGGCTGGCGCGCAACGCCGGAAATATTCTGAAAAAGAAGTTGACTGCACCCCCTCGCGCTGCGCAAGCTGTCGCGGTGCGAGGCCCGTTTGCCGGCTCCGTACATCAAAGCAAAGCGCACCGGTGCGCGGGGTTGTCTGTCGTGAAACTGCCTTCATCTTTCGGCTGGGCTCTCTTGTTCGCATGCCTTGCATGCTCCGCGGCCGAACTCGAACTGCAGGGCAGCCGGCTGCTGGTGTCGGGCATGCTCGACGGCAGCGCCATCAAGACCTTCACCGAGCTGCTTGGCAAAGGCACCGTGCGCACCGTGGTGTTCGAGGATTCGTTCGGAGGCACCGCCGAAGCGGCGGGCGCCTACGCCGACGCCATCCGCGCCAGCGGCGTGGACACCGAAATCCGCGGCCAGTGCATGGCGGCCTGTGCCTATGCCTTCCTGGCCGGCAAGACGCATCGCTTCGGCTACGGCCTGCAGGTGAACGGCGTGCTGCTGCCGGTGGCGACAAGGCCCACGGCGGCCGAGCTTGCGGTGCGCTGGCGCGGCGAAGATACCCACAAGACGCTGGCCGAATTCACGCCCATCGCCGCAGCCGCGCCCATTCAGGCCACGGAAGCCGGTGCCGGGTCGGCCAAGGACAACTGGCAGCCCGACCACGGCGTGCTCTTCACGGCCAGCCCGACGCTCTTCGGCCGCATCTACAACGCCTTCTACTGCGACGGCACGCAGGGCCGCGACTTCTCCAAGTGCGAGCGCCTGTCCAATGCCGATCCGTTCAAGCTCGGCGTGCTGACGCCCTGATGCCGGACGCCGGAACGCTCAGCGCAGCACGCCGACCGCGAACGGAAAACTGAAGAAGGTCGCCACCGTCGTCCACAGGATGATGCGTGCGATGCGGCCGTTGTCGGCACCGAAGCGCTCGGCCAGCATCGAGACGTTGCTGGCGCTCGGCAGCGCCGCCACCAGCACGATCACCGCCAGCGCCGAAGACGAGAGCGGCAGGCCGAGGGCAATGGCCCCCTGCCCCAGCGTCCAGACCAGCACCGGGTGCGCGAGCAGCTTGACCGCCACCACCGGCAGCACGTCGGCCAGCGGCGCCCTGGGCGGAATGGCCGACCGGGTGCCCATGGCGGCCGCCACCGCCGCGCTGGCCCCATGCCCGCGCGCGAGCAATGCCGAACGCGCCAGCACCGCGCCGATGGTGAAGAGCGCCACCGGCGATGCCGCATCGGCCAGCATGGCGATGGTGCGCTCCACCGGCCCGGGCAAGCGCCACTGCGCGGCCGACAGCAGCACGCCCAGCAGAATCGACCACGGCATCGGATTGACCACCACGCCGCGCAGCGCCTGGCGCGCCGCCTGACGCGGGCCATGCGGCGCCGCGCCTGCCGCGGCGCCGCCGACGCCGTCGAGGCGCGACAGCGCAATGCACAGCGACGAGGTCACGACCAGGTCGAAGGCGATGGTGATGATCATCGGCCCCGCCGCCTGCGCGCCCAGCAGCGCCACCAGCAGCGGCACGCCCATGAAGCCGGTGTTCGGGAAGGCCGCCACCAGCGCGCCGAAGGCAGCGTCGTTCCAGCCGATGCGCCCGTTGCGGGTGAAGACCACCACGCCCGCCACAACGGCCAGCGCGCTCACGCCCCAGACCAGCGCCACGGTGCCATCGAGCAGCTGCCCGATCGGCGTGCCGGCGCCAAATCGCAACAACATGCAAGGCAATGCGAAATACAACACGAAGGTATTCAGGCCGGGAATCGCATCGAACGGCAGGACGCGGGCGCGCGCGGCGCCATAGCCGGCCGCGATCAAGGCGAAGAAAGGAAAAGTTACGAGAAATACAGGCAGCACGGCCCCATTGTCGTTGCGTCCCGCATCGTGAACTCCGGCGGCATTTCTGAAAGCTGCGCCCCGTATCATTGCGCGCTTTGCGCCTGCCGTTCCTCCGCGGCTCTCCGTTCCCACTCCCCATGTCTTCCGGTCTCAATCTCGCGCAGCAAGAAGCGGTCAATTACCTGCATGGCCCCTGCCTGGTGCTGGCGGGCGCGGGCTCGGGCAAGACGCGCGTCATCACGCACAAGATCGGCCGCCTGATCCAGGCCGGGCTCGAGCCCAAGCGCATCGCCGCCATCACCTTCACCAACAAGGCCGCCAGCGAAATGCGCGAGCGCGCCAAGGGGCTGATCGGGCGTGATGCGAAACATGTGGTGATCTGCACCTTTCATGCGCTGGGCGTGCGCATGATGCGGGAAGACGGTGCCGTGCTGGGCCTGAAGCCCGCCTTCAGCATTCTCGACAGCGACGACGTCACCAAGATCCTGAAGGACGCCGGCGGCACCACCGACACCGCCACCGCGCGCATCTGGCAGTGGACCATCAGCAAGTGGAAGAACATGGGTCTGAACGCCGCACAGGCCGAGGCCGCCGCCGCGGACGACAACGAGCGCATCACCGCGCGCATCATGGCGCGCTACGAAGAGCGGCTCACGGCCTACCAGAGCGTCGACTTCGACGACCTCATCGGCATGCCGCTCAAGCTGCTGCGCGACTTCGGCGAAGTGCGCGCCAAGTGGCAGGCCGCGCTGGGCCACATCCTGGTGGACGAGTACCAGGACACCAACGCCACGCAGTACGAGGTGCTGCAGGCGCTGGCCGGCGAGCGCGGGCGCTTCACCGCGGTGGGCGACGACGACCAGTCGATCTACGGCTGGCGCGGCGCCACGCTGGACAACCTGCGCAAGCTGCCGGTCGACTATCCCACGCTCAAGGTCATCAAGCTGGAACAGAACTACCGTTCGACCAGCGCCATCCTGCGCGCGGCCAACAACGTGATCGGCCCCAACCCCAAGCTGTTTCCGAAGACGCTGTTCTCCGAGCTCGGCGAAGGCGAGCCGGTGCGCATCGTCGATGCCGACTCCGAGGCGCACGAAGCCGAGCGCGCGGTGGCGCGCATCGTCAGCCTGCGCGCGGGCGAGGCCATCACCCAGGGCAAGCAGTACAAGGAGTTCCGCGACTTCGCCATCCTCTACCGCGCCAACCACCAGGCGCGCGTGTTCGAGCAGGCGCTGCGCAAGGCGCAGATTCCCTACAAGGTGTCGGGCGGCCAGAGCTTCTTCGACCGCGCCGAGATCAAGGACCTGTGCGGCTGGTTCCGCCTCTGGGTCAACAACGACGACGACCCCGCGTTCCTGCGCGCCATCACCACGCCCAAGCGTGGCATCGGCCACACCACGCTGGCGAGCCTCGGCACTTTTGCCAGCCAGTACAAGCTGAGCCTGTTCGAGGCGCTGTTCAGCCCCTCGCTGCCCAGCGTGATGCCCAAGCGCACGCTCGAAGGCATCCACGAGTTCGGCCGCTACATCAACGACCTCGAATACCGCGCCCGCCGCACCATGGGCGCCGAGGCCTCGCGCACCTTCATGCTCGACTGGCTGAAGGAGATCGACTACGAGAAGCATCTCTACGACGGCGAGGACAGCGAACAGGCCGCGGCCGCGCGCTGGACCAACGTGATGGAGTTCGTCGACTGGATGTCGCTGCGCGCGGGCGGCACCATCGACGATGCCTCGGGCGCCGACAGCAACATCGAGACCGAGCGCAAGAGCCTGCTCGAGGTGGCGCAGACCATCTCGCTGCTGTCGACCATCAGCGAGCGCGAGCAGGACCAGAACGTGGTCACGCTGTCGACGCTGCACGCCTCCAAGGGCCTCGAATGGCCGCACGTGATGCTGATCGGCGTGACCGAGGGCCTGCTGCCCTTCAAGCTCGACGACGACAACGGCCGGCAGTTGAAGATCAGCGACGACACGCTCCAGCGGCTGCAGGAAGAGCGCCGCCTCATGTACGTGGGCATCACGCGCGCCCAGCGCAGCCTGGCGGTGAGCTGGACCAAGAAGCGCAAGCAGGGCCGCGAGATGGTGCCCTGCGTGCCGAGCCGCTTCATCGCCGAGATGGGCCTCGACAAGACCACCACCCGTGAAGACCCGCGCGAGAAACTCAAGGCGCTGCGCGCCGAGTTCGCACGCAAGGCACAGG
Source organism: Variovorax paradoxus (assembly GCF_018614875.1). Taxonomy (GTDB): domain Bacteria; phylum Pseudomonadota; class Gammaproteobacteria; order Burkholderiales; family Burkholderiaceae_C; genus Variovorax; species Variovorax paradoxus_I. The sequence goes on from NZ_JAGGNW010000013.1 coordinate 32,775, forward strand.
ACAGCGCGGCCGCGAAAGCGGCGGCTGCGGCGGCGCCATGAAGGTGCTGCTGCCCGCGTTCCTTGCCGTTCTTCTGGCCGTCACGGGCTGTGCCACGGCGACCCAGGGCGGCAGCAGTACTGCCGCCTGCCCCGCCGATGCGCGCGACCTGCCGCTGCAGTCGCTCTACGGCCGCTGGGAAGCGCGCTTCGACGGCGCCTCCACGACCGCCACGGTGCGGCTCGACAAGCACCCCGAATACGCCGGCGTGCGCGGCACCATCACGCGCAGCGCCAACGGCGCCGCAAGACCTTCGGTGGCGCAGCTCGCGGGCGACGTCGACGACGAAGGCGCCCTCTCCATCGACGAATCGCTGGACGGCCGCGCGATCAGCGGCGTCTGGGCCGGCACGCTGCAGCCCGGCTCATGCGGCCGGGAATTCAGGGGCACGTGGCGCAATGCCGCGGACGAAAGCACGCATCCGTTCGTGCTGAACAAAACAGGGGGGACGCAAGGAAACCAATGACCCAACGAACACACGCCATCTTCTCCGGCCTGGCGACCCTCGCGGCCTGCCTCGGCGGTGCCGCCGCCGCCCATGCGCAGGCCGTCGACCGGCCGCGCAGTCCGCTGGCCGACGCACAGCTGACGTGGCAGCAATGCGCCGCGCTCGGCAACAGCAACGAAGCGCGCCTGGCCTGCTTCGACCGCTGGGCGCAGCAGCAGACGCTGCCTTCGGTGTCGGTGCCCGTGGCGCCGCCGGTGCTGGCCAGCACGCAGCCGGCCCCGCCGGTGGACGCCTCGATTCCGGCCACCCGCGTGATTTCGGTCGACACCAACGAAGGCTGCCGCGACCGCCAATACTCGGCGCTGTCGCGCTTCTGGGAGCTGGAGAACGGCACCGATTGCGGCGTCTTCGGCTTCCGCGGCTACCGGCCGCTGAACCTGTCCGCCTCGGCCGCCACCAGCAAGCCCGAGACCCCCACGTCGCCGTCCGCAGGCCACACCGGCACCGCCGTGGCCTACCAGGCCAACGAAATGCGCATCGGCCTGTCGGTGCGTACCAAGATCGCGCAGGGCCTGCTCACGCAGAACGAGCCGGCCAAGAAGGACTCGCTGTGGTTCGCGTACTCGCAGCAGTCGACCTGGCAGCTGTTCAACGGCTCGATCTCGCGGCCCTTCCGCACCACCGACCACGAGCCCGAGCTGATGTATGTCTATCCGCTCGACTTCAACCTGCCCGGCGGCTGGCGCTGGCGCTACGCGGGCGTGGGGCTGGTGCACCAGTCGAACGGCCAGAACCTGCCGCTGTCGCGCAGCTGGAACCGCGTCTACCTGATGGGCGGCGCCGAACTCGACGACCGCTTCAGCATCACCGGACGCATCTGGCAGCGCGTGTCGGAAGAGGCGGCGAAGGACGACAACCCCGACATCTCCAACTACATCGGCCGCGCCGAAGTCACGGGCCGCTGGAACTTCAACCGCGACAACACCCTTGGCCTCACGGTGCGCAACAACCTGCGCGAGAGCGGCCGCGGATCGGTGCGGCTCGAATGGCTCAAGGCCATCGGCGATTCGACCAAGGGCAACCTGCGCTTCCATACGCAGCTGTTCCACGGCTACGGCGACACGCTGGTGGACTACAACCGCAAGCGGACGGTGCTGAGCATCGGCCTGAGCCTCGTCGATTTCTAGGCAAGGAAGGACCGCACATGGATCAGGATCAGTCACCCGTCGATGCCACGCAGCGCGAGATCATCGCGGCGCTGCATGTCGCGCCGGTCTTCGACGCCGCCGCGGAAATCGAGCGGCGCACCGCGTTTCTCGCGGACTACCTGCGGAGCACCGGCCTCGAGGCGCTGGTGCTCGGCATCAGCGGCGGCGTCGATTCGCTGACCGCCGGCTGCCTGGCGCAGCGCGCCGCCCGGAGGCTGCGCGCGCAAGGGTACGACGCCACCTTCATCGCCATGCGCCTGCCCTACGGCGTGCAAAGGGACGAGGCCGAGGCGCAGGCCTCGCTCGCGCTGATGCAGCCCGACCGCACCGTCACCGTCGACATCCGCCCCGCTGCCGACGCCATGCTCGCGGCGCTGAAGAGCGGCGACCTTGCGTTCCGCGACGCGGCGCACGAAGACTTCGTGCTGGGCAACATCAAGGCGCGCCAGCGCATGATCGCGCAGTTCGCGGTGGCCGGCGCGCATGACGGGATCGTCATCGGCACCGACCATGCCGCCGAGGCGCTGATGGGGTTCTTCACCAAGTTCGGCGACGGCGCAGCCGACGTGACGCCGCTCACCGGCCTCAACAAGCGCCGCGTGCGCGCACTCGCGCAACGGCTCGGCGCGTCCGACGAGCTGGTGTTCAAGGTGCCCACGGCCGATCTCGAATCGCTGGTGCCGCAAAAGCCCGACGAGGACGCTTTCGGCGTCAGCTACGAACAGATCGACGATTTCCTCGAAGGCAAGCCGGTGGCCGCCGCCGCGCGCGAGATCATTCTTGCCACGCATCGCAAGAGCGCCCACAAGCGCGCGCTGCCGGTGGAGCCGCCGCACCCGGCATAGCCAGTGCCTGGCCTACGCCGCCTTGGGATGAGGCGGCTCCAGCAGGCGTTCGAGCAGCGCCGACAGCTTGTCCACGTCGACCGGCTTCGTCAGGTGGGCCCGGAAGCCCGCCTGGAGGCTGGTGTCCCTGTCGCTGGCCTGCCCATAGCCGGTGACGGCAATCAGCGGCGGCGGGTTGATCATCTCGGCCCTCAGGCGCCGGGCGACTTCATGGCCGCTCAGGTCGGGCAGGCCGATGTCCAGCAGCACCACATCCGGGTCTTGCGCCCTCACGGCCTCGATGGCGGCCAGTCCGCCATGCGCGACGCTGGAGTTGTAGCCCAGCGCCTCCAGCAGCAGCGCCATGGTTTCAGCCGCATCCACGTTGTCGTCCACCACCAGCACGCGCTGCTCCCCCACGGGTCTCGGCTGCGCCTCGAGCATGGCGAGCGGCGCCTGGGTGATGGGGAACTGCAGCAGGAATTCGCTGCCCTCGCCCGGCCTGCCGGTGCTGAACGCGCTGACGCGGCCTCCGTGCAGCGCCGTGAGCTGCTGCACCAGGCTGAGCCCCAGGCCCAGCCCGCCCTGCGACCTTGCCATGTTCTGCTCGCCCTGCACGAACAGGTCGAAGATCCGCTGCAGGTCCTGCGGCGGTATGCCGGGCCCGTCGTCGCGCACGCTGACGTCCGCATCCGTTGCGCTTTGCGAGAGCGACACGTGGATGTTGCCGCCGTTCCCGGTGAACTTCGCCGCGTTGTGAATCAGGTTGCTGACGATCTGGATGACCCGCGCGCTGTCTCCGGCAATCCAGGGGTCCGCGTCCTGCGTCTCGAGGTGCAATGCCTGCGACTTGCCCTCGATCAGCGGCCGCACCGCCTCGATGGCCTCGGCGATGGCAGCGCGCAGGCGAACCGGCTTGCTCTCGAGGTGGATCTTGCCGCTCGTGATGCGGCCCACGTCGAGCAGGTCGTCCACCAGCCGCGTCATCTGCCGCAGCTGCCGGCCGATGATGCCGCGGGTCTGCACGACCACGGCCGATTCCGTTTTCTCCCGCTTGAGGAGCTCGAGCGCATTCGAGATGGGCGCCAGCGGATTGCGCAGTTCGTGCCCGAGCATCGCAAGGAAGTTCGTCACGCGGCGCCCTTCGTCCTCCAGCGCGGTCACGCGGCGGCGCTCCGTCAGATCGCGCGTGACCTTGGCGAACCCCCGATGCCTGCCGGTGGCATCGTGCAGCGCGGTGATCACCACGCTGGCCCAGAACCGGCTGCCGTCCTTGCGGATGCGCCAGCCTTCGTCCTCGAAGCGCCCGTCCCGCAGTGCGTTGCGCAGCTCCTGCTCCGGCCAGCCGATGGCGGCAACGTCTGCCGGATAGAACTTGGAGAAGTGCTGCCCGATGATCTCGGAAGCCTCGTAGCCCTTGTTCTTCTGCGCGCCAAGATTCCAGCTCACCACATGGCCGCCCGGGTCGAGCATGAAGATCGCATAGTCCTTCACGCCTTCGACCAGCAGCCGGAACCGCTCCTCGCTCATGCGCAGCGCCTCGTCCTGGCGGCGGCGCTCGCTGCGATCCCTGGTGATCATGGAAAAGCCCCGGACTTCTCCGCTGGTGCCGGTGATCCGCGTGATGACGACGCTGGCCCAGAAGCGGGTGCCGTCGCGGCGCAGGCGCCAGCCCTCTTCCTCCACGCGGCCCTCGGTGCGCGCCGTTTCGAGTTCGTGGTCCGGCCGGTTCTGCTCCAGCAGTTCGCTCGGATAGAAAAGAGAGAAATGCTGCCCGAGAACCTCCGGGGCGTCGTACCCCTCGAGCTTTTGGGCGCCGTCGTTCCAGCTGATGACGATGCCGCCAGGATCCAGAACGATGATGGCGTAGTCGGTGACCGTATCGACCATCAGCCGAAAATCGGCGTCGGTCAGTGTGCGTTGGCTCAGGGGTGCACTCCCACCGCCGAGATCTGCCATTGCTCTTTTCCCTTCAGTGGCCGCGCATCGATGCAACAGCGTGCTGCGCCCGCTGTGAACGGTGATGCCAATTTAGGGCAGCAGCAGTTGCCTTTCGCGTAGGACAAGGGCCAGATTGCGCGCCGCGTTCAGCTCGCCATCTCGAGATCCAGCTGCGCGTCGAACTGGTCGAGCGGCACCGGCCTGCTGAACAGGTAGCCCTGGCACAGCATCGCGCCGTGCGCCTGGAGAAATTCGAACTGCTGCTGCGTTTCGACCCCCTCCGCCACGATCTCGAGGTCGAGGTTGCGGGCCATCCCGATGATGGCCTGGATGATCAGCTCGACCTTCGGATCGATCCCGATGCTCTGCACGAAGAACTTGTCGACCTTGATCTGGTTCAGCGGCAGCCGCGTCATGTAGGAGAGCGACGAGAAGCCGGTGCCGAAGTCGTCCATGGAAAAGCGCACGCCCATTGCCGCGAGCGACTGCATCTTGTCGATCGTTTCGCTCACCTTGTCCTGCAGCAGGCTTTCCGTGAGCTCGAGCTCCAGTCGCGTCGGGTCCGCGCCCGTCCTTCGGAGCACGTCGCAGACGCGGTCCACGAAATCGTCGGTGCGAAACTGCCGCGCGCTGACGTTGACGGCCAGCCGGAGGTGCCGGCGCCTGGGATCATGGCTCCAGCGTTCGAGCTGCAGGCATGCCGCTTCCAGCACCCACAGGCCGATGGGCACGATCAGCCCGGTTTCCTCGGCCAGCTCGATGAAGCCTCCGGGCTGCACGATGCCCCGCACCGGATGCTGCCACCGGATCAGCACCTCGGCGCCCACGATATGGCCTTCCGACGTCACCTGGGATTGATAGTGCAGCACGAACTGCTCGCCTGCCAGCGCCGCGTGCAGTTCGCTCTCCAGCGTTGCGCGGGCGGTGATGGCGGTCTGCATCGAGGCCTCGAAAAAGCGCAGCGCGTTGCCGCCCGCGGACTTGGCGTAGAACATGGCGATGTCCGCCTGCTTCAGCAGATCCTCCAGCGACTGGTGCGTGGCGCTGAACACCACCGCGCCAATGCTGACGGTGCTGTGGTACTGGTGGTCCGCAAGCTGGAAAGACTCGTTCAGCGCCGTGATGATGGCCTCGCCGGCGGCATTGGCCTCCATGGCGGCAACGTCGGGGTCGCCGCTGAGATTGTCCAGCAGCAGCACGAATTCGTCGCCGCCGAGCCGCGCGACCGTGCCGCCCTCCTTCAGGTTGTCCTGGAGCCGCAGGGCCACCTGCTTCAACAGCGCATCGCCCGTGGCGTGTCCGAGCGCATCGTTGAGCGTCTTGAAGTCATCCAGGTCCAGAAACAGCAGCGCACCATGCCGCGAGCGGCGCACGTTGGAGTCGATGGTCGATTGCAGCCGATGCAGCAGGAGCCGGCGGTTGGGCAGGCCGGTCAGGCTGTCGTAGAACGCGAGATGCTCGATCTCGCGGGCGGCCAGCTTGCTGTCCGTGATGTCGCGCAGGATGACGATGAACCGTGCGGCGGCGCCTTCGCCGATCACCTTGCGGGAAACGGAAATCTCGAACCACGTGGCGCCCTTGGCCGTTCTGATCTCGAACTGCCGTCCGGTCGAGAATCCGGTTTCGAATGCGTCGCGCAGCGCCACCATCACTTCGGCGGCGGCATTCGCCGGCAAGAGGTCCGACATCCGCTTGCCCACCGGCTCCCGCACCTTGATCGCGGGCCTGGGGCGGCGCGGCGAATGGAAGTGATAGCACCGGCCGTCGATGCCGGCGTCCATCAGCACGTCGGGCAACGCGTCCAGCGTGGCCTGCAGCTGCGCCTTGCCTTCGAGGATGTCGGCGATATGGCGCTTCTTCTCGGTCACGTCGCGGTAGACGCACACCAGGCCGCCATCCGGCGTGGGACTGTTCACCGCAAGGATCACCTGGCCGTTCGGCAGGGTGACCTCCTGCTCGCCTTGTGTCATCAGGTGGCGGGCGTTCAGCTCCGCGATCTGCTGGAACGGCACCAGCGGCGCCAGCAGGGGCGCGGTCCAGGGAAAGTAATCCACGAAACGGCGGTTCCATGTGACGACGCGGCCCTCGGGATCGAGCAGGACGAAGCCATCCACCATGGATTCGAGCGCCTGGTCCAGCGTGGCCTTGGAGCGCAGCAGTTCTGCGCGGGCGCGCCACTGCCGCTGGAGCTGCGAATGGGCGAAAAAGCTGACGGCGAGGATCATCAGCGCGAACGCCAGGGCCGCGCCCAGAATGACATCGCGGTCCCTGCGCCAGTCCTCGAGCGCGGCCTCGAGCGGAATGCCGGCAACGATCAGCAGGTTTCGATGAAGCGTGGGCCGGGCCACGACGATGGCGGGAGCGTTGCTGAGCCGGGAAAGCATGTGCCGGGGACGTCCGTCGATGGCCTCGTCCGTCACGGCAGGGCCGATGATCTGGCCGGCAAGGTCGTCGCGCGGCGGCATGCTGGCCAGCAACAGCCCCGTCTCGCGCTCCAGCGTGACTTCGAGCCCCCTGATGTTGGCGCCTTGCGCAAGGATCGTGGTGAGCATCGAGACCTGCACTTCGGCCACCGCGACCACCTTGCCGCCGTCCGCGAGCGGGAGCACGCGCGCGAAGTACAGCACCTGCTGGGAAGTCGCCTGGCTGACCGAGGGCATGCTGATCGACATCGCGGGTCCGGGATAGTCCAGAACCTCTTTCAGGAATCCCTTGGGCAGTTGCCCCGCCAGCTTCGCTCCGCGCCGGTCGGAAGATCCGACGACCGTCCCCTCCGGGGTCAGGAACGCGACGTACCGCGCCAGCAGGCTTTGGCGGACGCTGGTTTCGAGCAATTGCGCGGTCTCGGGTTGCGCAATGTCGCTGGCGATGCTGCCTTCGCTGGATCCGCGCAGGAACTGTCCGAGGCCCGCCAGCAGCATGTTCACCCCAAGAAGACTGCGGTTGAGCGCGGCCTCCGAGGTGCCGACGAACCGCATGGCCTGGGTTTCGCTGTCGGCAATCTCCTTTTGGCGCGTCTGCCATGCCATCAAGCCGGCAATGGCGAGCACGGCCATGAGAAACAGCGCCGCAACGCCGTAGACGAAGCCGGTGATGCGGCTGGGCAACGGCGTGGTCACTGTCCGACAGGAGCCTTGATCCCCGCGACGGGGCCGGTGGTCTGGTTCCAGACCTCTGCGCACACGGCCCCGCACCGCTGCACCCACCGGGTCAGCACGCTCGTGGCGAAGATTTCACGCCTGCGCCGTTCGTCGTCCGGAGAAGGGCGAGCCTCGACCATCGCGCCTTTGGTGCCCTTCATGCATGTGGCAGCGCCCGTGTTGCACGCAATGCCGTTGTCCGTGTCGCGCTCCGATTCGTTCCAGACCGCGGCCTCGAGTTTCGGCAGTTCGGTTTTCAACAGCGCCTTCAGGTCCGCAGGGAGCGCGTTCCATGCGTCCGTGTTGGCGCCGAAGACGGCAAGGCCCCAGCTGATGGGCATTGTGTAGAGCGAACTCGTCACCTTGTGCAGGCCCAGCGTGTTGCCGGACATCGCGCCGGTGATGGCGCATTCCGTGTTCTCCGAATTCATGTTGGCCATGAGTTCCGAAAATTCGGTGAAGACAGGCACGCCGTTGAGCGCCCGGACGAAGTCGGCCTGGCTGCTGCCCGAAACGCGAACGCGCCGTCCCGCCAGATCCGAAAGCTGCTTCAGGGTTCGCTTGCAGAAGATCACCTGGGCGGGATAGACATACACCGCGAGAAGCTCGGTGGCATGGCGTTCGCGCAGCGTCTTCTCGAGGTAAGGCCGGAAGGATGCGATCACCCGCCGCAGCGTGGCCATGTCGGGGTTCAAGCCGGCGATGTCGGGAAGGCCCATTTCCGGGTACTCGTTGCTGACCTGGCTCAGCAGCGCGGTGCCGAACGGAATGACGCCCAGCCGCATGAGATTGAGCATTTCCGGCCCCGGTACGCCGGCCTGGTTGAACGGAACGATGCTCGCGCTGTACTTTCCTCCGCTCAGGCGGCGCAGATCCTGGCTCCAGAAACGCTCTTCATGAAGCGTGTACTGGCTGACGCTCGCCAGCCCGCCCACGATCCGGAGCCCCTGCGCAGGCGGCTGCGGCTGAGCCTCGCTGTTCGTTGCAGCGAAAGCAAGAAAAAGAGCGGCAACATGCGTGCAGAGCGCACGTTGCCAAGCAGACGATTCTTCGCTGGAGCTCATGGCCCGGATCATGGCGCCGAATTGCGCTTCAGTTCACAAATTTTTAACAAAAACACCGTTTCCTGCGCGTGCCGCCCGGAATCGCGAAAGCGCGTTGCGTACAGGGGACAAGGAATACCATCCCCAGGCCGGATTTCCGGCCCATCCCTCCAGACTCCAGACCGATGCCAGCGCCCGAGCTTTCCAGCCGCCAACTGCGTGCGTTCATGGCCTTGGCCGAGCAGCGCAACTTCACGCGCGCGGCGCAGACCTGCCACTTGTCGCAGCCCGCATTCAGCGCACTGATCCGCACGCTCGAGGAAACGCTCGGCGCCCGCCTGTTCGACCGCGACACGCGCAGCGTGCAACTCACGCCCGAGGGCCGGCTGTTCGAGCCCTCGGCGCGGCGGCTGCTTGACGACATGCAGGGCGCCATCGGCGACCTGGCCGACCACGCCCAGCGGCGCAAGGGCCGCGTGAGCGTGGCGGCCCTGCCCTCTCTGGCGGCAGGCTGGCTGCCGGCCATCCTGGCCGAGTTCATGCGGGCGTGGCCCGGCATCACGGTCGAGCTGCACGATGCGCTGTCGGACGCCTGCATTGCCCAGCTGCGCAGCCACCAGGCGGACTTCGCGCTCGCGGCAACGGGCGCCGGCGCCGCCGCGGCCAGCGACCTGCGCGGCCGCAAGCTCTGCGACGACCGCTTTCACCTGGTCTGCCGCAAGGACCATCCGCTCGCCAGCGCCGCCAGGCTCACGGCCAGGCAGCTCGCGCCATGGCCTTTCATCCAGATGGCGCGCAACAGCAGCGTGCGCCAGTCGCTCGACGCGGCGCTGCACCCGCTGCGGCTCAACACGGTGTTCGAGGTCGAGCATCTGGCCACGGTGATGGGCCTGGTCGAGGCCGGCATCGGCATCAGCGTGGTGCCGGAACTCACGCTCTTTCATTTCCGGCGCGAGACGCTGGTGACGCGGCCCCTGCCGCTGCCCGGCCTGACGCGCACCATCTACCTGGTGCAGCGCCGGGAGGGAAGCCTGTCGGTGGCGGCGCAGACGCTGCATGACCTGATCCTTGCGCGGCTGGGCACACTGGCATGAAAAAACGGCCCGAAGGCCGTTTTTTCTGGCGGCAGCCTTGCGGCCGCGAGCCATTACTTCTTGGCGGCCTTCTTGGCGGGTGCGGCCTTCTTTGCCGGTGCTGCCTTCTTGGCTGCGGGCTTGGCGGCTGCCTTGTCGGCCTTGCGCTTTGCGGCCTTGGGGTCGATGGCGGCCTTGAACGCTGCACCCGGCACGAACTTCGGCACCTTCTGCGCGGCGATCTTGATCTTTGCGCCAGCCTGGGGGTTGAAGCCGGTGCGCGCAGCGCGCGCCACTTGCTTGAAGGTCCCGAAGCCGATGATCTGCACGGGGTCGCCCTTCTTCACCGCGGCGACGATGGAGCCCGTCACGGTTTCCAGGATGCGGGCGGCTTCAGCCTTGCTGACGTTGTGGGTGGTGGCGATCTTTTCGACCAGTTCGATACGGTTCACTTGAAAATTTCCTTTGGTTTGTTCTCGTCATGTTGCCGATGACGGCGCAGCGGCTCGGGCCGGCTGCAAGCGGCGCGGAGTGTAGCGCACGCGGCCGCCTCGTCAGGCCGTCGCCTTGATGGCATCCGTCAAAAACCGCACGAATGCTTTCCCCGCATCCGGCAACGACCGGCCCGCCAGGGTTTCGACTTCCAGGTGGCGCTCGTTCATCTCGCGGTCCTTCAGCGGGATGGCCACCAGGGCCTTCGACGCCAGCTGCGTGCGGATCGACAGCTCGCCATAGAAAGCGATGCTGCCGCCCCCCGCCGCCGCAAAGCTCACCAGCGCATTCGCATGGTTGCTGGACATCGCCTGCACGTACTGCAGCCCTTGCCTGCCGCAACTGATGTCGAGCAGTTGCCGGATCGAGCTGTCCTGCGGCGGCAAGCCCAGCGGATAGGCCGTCACCTGGCGCAGCGAGAGCTGCCGCTGCGCCGCCAGCGGATGGTCGATGGCCATCACGGCGAGGATCGGGCTGGGATGGCGCAACTCGATCCTGATGCCGGGCTCGGGCACGGCACTCAGCGTGATGCCCACGTCCGCTTCGCCGTCGCGTATGCGCCCCGGAATTTCGCTCGGCGGGCAGACCTCGAGATGAAAGCGGATGCCTTCGTGCCTGGCGCGAAAGCGCGAGATCAGCGTGGGGAGGAAGTCGAAGGCAAAGCCCTCCGTGCTCGCCACGCGCACCCGTCCGCTGCGCAGGCCGCGCAGGCCCTGGATGTCGGTGGCCACGCGCTCGATGTCCTGCTGCACCCGCTTGGCATGCGCGGCCAGCAGCTCGCCGGCCGCGTTGGGCACCATGCCCCGCGCGTGGCGGTCGAACAGCAGGGTGTCGAGCTCGCGCTCCAGGCGCGCCACCTGCCGGCTCACGGCGGAAGGCGCCACGTTGAGCTTGATCGCGGCCTCCTTCACCGAACCGGCTCTGACCACTTCCAGGAAGTACCGGACCGCGGTTTCCTGCAGGGCATGCAGCGACATGATTTTTCCTTGCGGCAGCGTGTCGATGGGCGTGTGTGTGGATTGCCGATTCAGCAACCCACAATTCTAAACATTGCGCTTGTGGCAGCGCGCTGCCGCTCCTAGGATGGAATTGCTCGACCGCCTCCCCCCGCTTTTTTCTTGCCTGCTTCCCGCCATTCCCCAGGAGTTCTTCATGAAACGCCTCCCCACACTGGCTCGCATGGTGCTGTTGTCCTGCCTCGGCCTGGCGCCGCTCGCAGCCCTGGCTGCGGAGACGGGGTTTCCGTCGCGCCCGGTCACGCTCGTGATCCCCTTCCCGCCCGGTGGCGCCACGGACGTGAACGGGCGGGTGATCGCCCAGCGCCTGGGCAAGGAGCTCGGCCAGCCCGTGGTCATCGAGAACCGCGCCGGCGCCGGCACGGTGATTGGCGCGAGCTACGTTTCCAAGGCGGCACCCGACGGCTACACGCTGCTGATCAGCTCGGGCACCACGTTCACCGTGAATCCCGCCATCCGCGCCAACCTTCCCTACGACCCGGTCAAGGGCTTCGAGCCGATCGGCCTCGTCGGACGCGTCGGCCTCATCCTGCTTGCGAACAGCGAAGTGCCGGTGCAGACCGTCAAGCAGTTCGTGGACTACGTGAAGGCATCGCCCGGCAAGTATTCGTACGCTTCGTTCGGCACCGGCACGACCTCGCAGTTCGCCGGGGAAACCATCCTCCATGCCGCCGGCCTCAAGATGACGCACGTTCCCTACAAGGGCAGCGCCCCGGCCATGACCGACCTGATGGGCGGGCAGGTTCCGTTCAGCATCGACACCGTGAGCGCGGCCATTCCCCAGCTCAAGAGCGGCAAGATCAAGGCCATTGCGGTGACCACGGCCAAGCGCTCGACCCTGCTGCCCGACGTGCCCACCATGGCCGAGAGCGGCTATCCCGAGGTCAACACGGACACCTGGCTGGCGCTGGCAGCGCCGAAGGGCTTGCCTGCCGACGTGAAGGCGAAGCTCGAAAAGGCGCTGGCCGCGACCGTCGCCGACCCCGATACGCGCGCCAAGCTCGCGGCCCAAGGCCTCGAACCGGGCTACAGCAATTCCGCCGCGGTGAGCGAATTGATCAACAAGGAATTGCCGCTGATGCGCGCCATTGCCGCGCGCGCCAACATCACTGCCGACTGATGAACGCCCCCCGAAGCGCCCGCCAGAGCAACTGACATGAGCCCTCACACCGAACTCGTCGAACAATCCGCCGTCGAACTGCGCCGCCTCATCGGACGCAAGGCGGTCTCGCCGGTCGAACTCCTCGAAGCCTGCATCGCGCAGATCGAGCGGGTGAACCCCTTCGTCAATGCCGTGACCGCCACCTGCTTCGAGCGCGCGAGGGCCGAAGCCAGGGCCGCGGAAAGTGCCGTCATGCGCGGCGACGCGCTGGGCCTGCTGCACGGCCTGCCGCTCGGCGTGAAGGACCTGGAGCCCACCGAAGGCCTGCTCACCACCTGGGGCTCCGCGATCTTCCGCGACCACGTGCCGCAGGAAGACATCGAACTGGTGGCCCGTCTTCGCAGGGCCGGCGCCATCGTGGCGGGCAAGACCAACGTGCCGGAAATGGGCGCCGGCGCCAATTCGCGCAACGAGGTGTGGGGTGCCACCGGCAACCCCTTCAACCCGAACCTGAATGCCGGCGGCTCCTCTGGTGGCTCGGCTGCCGCGCTGGCGTGCGACATGCTGCCCGTGTGCACCGGCTCCGACACCGGCGGCTCGCTGCGGATTCCGGCCGCCAAGTGCGGCGTGGTGGGCTTTCGGCCTTCGCCGGGCATCGTGCCGAGCGTGCGCAAGCTGCTGGGCTGGACCCCGATCTCGGTCGTGGGCCCGATGGGCCGCACGGTGGAAGACGCCTGCCTGCAGATCGCGGCTTCCGCCGGCATGCACGCGGGCGATCCGCTGAGCTATCCGCTGGACCCGCTGTCCTTCCTGAGGCCGGGCGACGTCGACCTCAGCCAACTGCGCGTGGCGTGGACCGAAGACTTCGGCATCTGCGCCGTGGACGACGGCATCCGCGCCACGATGCGCCGCAAGATCGGCGCCATGCGGCACCTGTTCAAGCGCTGCGACGAAGTCGAGCTCGACCTCGGCGAAGCGCACCGCTGCTTCGACGTGCTGCGCGCCGAGGCCTTCGTGGCAGGCATGCATGCCGCCTATCAGCGCGACCCGGCCAGCCTGGGCCCCAACTCCCGCGCCAACTACGAGATGGGCGCGCAGATGAGCCTGCTCGACAGCGCCTGGGCCCAGGCCGAGCAGACCCGGCTCATCAAGCGCTTCCAGGCCACCTTCGCCGACTACGACCTGATCCTCTCGCCCACCACGCCCGTGTCGCCGTTTCCGTGGACGCAGCTGTACGCGGACACCATCAACGGCGAGAAGCAGGCGAACTACTACCGCTGGCTCGCGCTCACCTACGTCGTCACGCTGACGACGCATCCGGCGCTCTCGCTGCCGTGCGGCGTCGACCACGCGGGCATGCCGTTCGGGCTGCAGATCGTGGGCGCCTTCAGGGCCGACCACCAGGTGCTGGGCGCGGCGCACGCCATGGAACAGGCGTTCGCGGCGGACACGCAACTGCGCCGCCCGCGGCCCGACCTGGCGAAGCTGCGCGCGGCCGAACCCGCGCTCACCTCCATCGTCACGACGCCGCCGGGCGCGGGCAACGGCGCGCCTGCTGCTGCTTCTGCCGTCTCCGCCGTCTCCGCCGTCTGAGAAGACCGCGCTGCCGGCAGCCGCGCCGGCCTTGACACTGACACGGTGTCAACGTGGAAACTGGACATGCGCTCCCCATGGCGCGCATCCTCCTTTTTGTTTTCCCGTTGGAGAGTTCGCATGAACCACGCCCACGCCGGGGCCGGAACGATCTACACCTGCCCCATGCATCCGGAAATCAGGCAGGACCATCCAGGCAACTGCCCCAAGTGCGGCATGACACTGGAACCCGAGATGCCGAAGCTCGACGAGGGCGAAGATCCCGAGCTGCGCGACTTCAAGCAGCGCTTCCTCTGGACGCTGCCGCTCACCCTCGCGGTCGCCGTGCTCGCGATGGCGGGGCACCGCCTGCAGTGGTTCGAGATGGCAACGCAGAGCTGGATCGAACTGGTTCTTTCCGTGCCGATCGTGCTGTGGGCAGGCTGGCCTTTCTTCGAGCGTGCCGTGCAGTCGGTGGCGCACCGCAGTCCCAACATGTGGACGCTCATCGGCCTGGGCACCGCTGCCGCCTTCGTCTACAGCGTGGTGGCCACGGTGGCACCGCGCGCCTTTCCCGATTCGTTCATGTCGATGGGCCGCGTGGCGGTGTACTTCGAGGCGGCCGCGGTGATCATCTCGCTCACGCTGCTCGGCCAGATCCTCGAACTCAAGGCGCGCTCGCAGACTTCGGCGGCCATCAAGTCGCTGCTGGGCCTTGCGCCCAAGACGGCGCGGCGCATCGGCGCCAATGGCGCTGAAGAAGACGTGCCGATCGCGCACGTGCACGTGGGCGACAGGCTGCGCGTGCGGCCCGGCGAGAAGGTGCCGGTGGACGGCGTGGTGGTCGAGGGCGCGAGCGCGGTCGACGAGTCCATGCTCACCGGCGAGCCGCTGCCCGTGACCAAGCGGGTGGGCGACAAGCTCATCGGCGCCACGCTGAACACGAGCGGGGCGCTGGTGATGCAGTCGAAAAAGGTCGGCGCCCAGACCGTGCTCGCCGGCATCGTGCAGATGGTGGTGCAGGCCCAGCGCTCCAAGGCGCCGATGCAGCGCATGGCCGACCAAGTGGCCGGCTACTTCGTCATGGCCGTGATCGGCATCGCGCTGCTGAGCTTCTTCGCATGGGGGTTCTTCGGGCCGGCGCCAAGCTGGACCCACGGCCTCGTCAACGCGGTGGCGGTGCTCATCATTGCCTGCCCCTGCGCGCTCGGCCTGGCCACACCGATGTCGGTCATGGTGGCCACCGGCAAGGCGGCCACGCAGGGCGTGCTGTTCCGCGATGCGGCCGCCATCGAGAACTTGCGCAAGGTCGATGCGCTCATCGTCGACAAGACCGGCACGCTGACCGAAGGCAGGCCGAGCTTCGAACGCGCGGTGGCCTTGCCCGGCTTCACCGAAGACGAGGTGCTGCGCCTCGCGGCAAGCCTGGACCAGGGGAGCGAACATCCGCTGGCGCACGCCATCGTCCGCGCGGCACGCGAGCGCAATCTCTCGCTGGCCGCGGCCGACGGGTTCGAATCCGGCAGCGGCATCGGCGTGAGCGGCAGCGTCGGCGGCAAGCGGCTGGCGCTCGGCAACACCGCGCTGATGGATCGGCTTGGCGTGGCGGTCGACGCGCTCAAGCCGCAGGCCGAGGCGCTGCGCGCCGAAGGGGCCAGCGTGATGTTCCTTGCCGCCGATGGCCGGCCCGCCGGCCTGCTTGCCGTGTCCGACCCGATCAAGGCCACCACCGTGGAAGCGCTGGCGGCGCTCGAGGCATCGGGCATGCGCGTGATCATGGCCACGGGCGACGGCCTGACCACGGCGCGCGCCGTTGCCGCCAGGCTGGGCATCGACGAAGTGCACGGTGAAGTCAAGCCGGCCGACAAGCTGGCGCTGGTCGAGCAACTGCAGCGCGAAGGACGCATCGTCGCCATGGCCGGCGACGGCATCAACGATGCACCCGCGCTGGCCAGGGCCGACGTGGGCGTGGCCATGGGCACCGGCACCGACGTGGCCATGAACAGCGCCCAGGTCACGCTGGTCAAGGGCGACCTGCGCGGCATCGCTCAGGCGCGCATCATCTCCGAGCAGACCATCGCCAACATGAAACAGAACCTGGGCTTCGCGTTCATCTACAACGCGCTGGGTATTCCGCTGGCCGCGGGCGTGCTGTTTCCGTTCACGGGCTGGCTGCTGTCGCCGATGATCGCGGCATTGGCAATGAGCCTGAGCTCGGCGTCGGTCATCACCAATGCATTGCGCCTGAGGGCGGAGGGCGGAAGCAGGAAGCCCGCCTGACGAAGCGCGAACCGGAGGCAAGGCCGGCAGCATTCGAATTCGGCCTACATACATTTCGCCCGGGTTCATGCAAGTTGGGCGGATGACTCAGCCCATCGAACTCATCATCGAGGAGCCAGCCCTCGGTTCATTTGTCTGGCGCTTGCGCGAAACGGATGCGAACGGAGCCCATCCCAAGGTTCTTCGCGACGCTTTCGATCCGGCAGACACCTATGAAGCCGCGCTGGCAGCGGGACAACGCGCGCTTCACAGCGAAATTCGACGACGCGGCTCGGGCCAGCTCCGCACCGAGAGCGCCTGAGCGTAGCCAGGCCTGACATCATCTGCATCGCGCTCATCCGGTTGAGCGCTTCTCCAACTTGTTGCCGTCGCAACCGGGTACGTAAGATCGACGTGCGCCGATTTCCACAACGACAAGAGGAGATTCACAGATGCAGAACAGACCCCTCCAGCCTCGCCGCCGCTTCCTGAAGTCTGCCGCGGGCTCCGGACTGGCCGCCTTCGCCGGGGTGGCCGGTGCGCAGTCCTTCGAGTTCAAGCCCAACCAGCGCTACCCGGACCCTTCGGTGCTGATCCTGGACCCGAGCTTTGCCAAATACCGCATCTACAGCAGCACCGTCGAGCAGCTGGGCACCGGCATGCGGTGGGCAGAGGGCCCGGTGTATTTTCCGGAGGGTGGCTACCTGCTGTGCAGCGACATCCCGAACAACCGGCTCATGAAGTACGACGAGAAAACCGGCAAGTTCACGGTGCACAAGCACGACGCCAACTTCGCCAACGGCAACACGCGCGATCGCCAGGGCCGGCTGATCACCTGCGAGCATTCGGTCACGCGCCGCGTGGTGCGCACGGAGAAAGATGGCCGAATGACCGTGCTGGCCGACAGCTTCGAGGGCAAGAGGCTCAACGCGCCCAACGACGTGGTGGTCCGCTCGGACGACAGCGTGTGGTTCACCGACCCCACCTTCGGCATCAACGGCGAGTGGGAAGGTTCGAAGGCCACGCCCGAACAGGCGAGCACCAACGTCTACCGCATCGCGAAGGACGGCAAGCTCAGCGCCGTCATCACCGACCTCGTGAACCCGAACGGGCTCGCGTTCTCGCCGGACGAGAAAAAACTCTACGTGGTCGAGTGGAAGGGTACGCCGAACCGCAGCATCTGGAGCTACGACGTTGCGCCCGACGGCGCCAGCGTGTCGAACAAGACGAAGCTCATCGACGCGGACGGCCCGGGCGCGCTCGACGGATTCCGCGTCGACCGCGACGGCAACCTCTGGTGCGGCTGGGGTTTCAGCGGTGCGTTCGCGCCCGAGCCCACCGACGTCGGCGGTGGCATGAAGGCCCACTTGCCACTCGCAAAATCCGAAGACATGGACGGCGTGAAAGTCTTCAACCGCGAGGGCAAGCCGATCGGCTTCATTCGCCTTCCGGAGCGCTGCGCCAATGTCGAGTTCGGCGGGCCGAAGCGCAACCGCCTCTACATGGCGAGCAGCCATTCGCTCTATGCGCTCTACGTGGAGGCGCACGGCGCGGTGTAGCGGCTCTTCTCTCCTCCGCGCGGGTCCTAGCGATCTCCGCAGCGCCCGGGGCAACCCAGGATATTTCAGCACCGAAGTTCGAATGGATTCGCAGCAGCATCACCTCGACGGCCTTCTTCTGGCCGCCTTGCACGAGGCGCCGCGCAGGTACCGGCTACCGCCCCTGCCGGCCGATGTCGAGGCGGCCGTGGCCAGCGGCACCGAAACCGCGCTCGCCTTTGCGATGGAGGCGGCCCGCATCGAGAAGGCGGGGCACCCGCCTGCACCGGCCTACGACGGCATCCAGGCGCTTTTCACCCGTGCGCTGGCGCAGTTGATCCGCGAGGCGCTCGCCCCTGAACGCGGCGACCCGGCATTCCAGGCCGCCTTGCTGCAGGCGCAGGATGCGGCAGTGCATGAACATGTGCAGCTTTCCAGGCAGCGCCCGGCCGATCGGCGCACCGTGAGGATGGCCGTCGATGCCATTGCCCATCCCGGCAAGCTGCGCCGCGAAGCACCCGGCGCGGCGCGCGATGAGCTGGCCCCGCTGCATGGCCTGGCGGCAGCGGGCTCGTGGACAGAACTTGCGCAGGCCATCGAGCAGCTGGCCGGGCAGGAAGCCTCGGCGCGCGCGCATTTGCAGGCGCCGTTGAAAGCAATTCTTTCCAGCCCCGCGCTCGCGCGGCTGGCACGCGGCAGCGACCTGCTCCGGCTCGAGAGCGTGCAGCGCTACCAGGCGCTATGCGAACGGCGCGGGCCGCTCGCGGGCAGCCATGCCGCTGCCGCCGAAGGGCGCGCATCGGCGAACCAGGGCCAGCTCGCCGAGCATGCGGCCGTCGAGGCGTTCCACAGGATCACCGATTCGCTGAACCGCCGGAAGAAGGGGGCCGCCACCTACCGCGTCGCGCGCGGCCTTCGCACGCCTGGCGGATTCCCGG
Organism: Variovorax paradoxus; assembly: GCF_018614875.1. GTDB lineage: Bacteria > Pseudomonadota > Gammaproteobacteria > Burkholderiales > Burkholderiaceae_C > Variovorax > Variovorax paradoxus_I. Next base: position 51,408 of record NZ_JAGGNW010000013.1, read on the forward strand.
GAGAAGCGGACAAGGCAAAGGAAGAATGGGATGCCGCGATCGTGCGGGGCCATACGTGCGGTGAAGGGGGCAGCGCCGCCGACCTTGTTCTTCTTGCCGAAACCAAGGCCTCTCCCGCGGCGGCCACGTCCGATTTCCCGCGCCTGCTGCGCGGCCTGCGGCGCCTTGCGCAGGCCGGCGCCGAAGAGACCTACGCCTTTGCATCGGCCGACGGCGAGCATCGCATCCTCGGCGCGTCGCTTCAGGGCCTGCGTCCGATCCACGGCCTGTTGCCGCCCCACGTGATCTATTGCTGCTCGGCCCCGCCCGAAGCCTTGCCGCAGCCGCTGGGCGCCGCAACCAAGGCCGTGCTGCTCGCCGAGCCCGCCAGCCTGGCCTTCGCGCAGCAGCTCGCGCGCGGCGAGGCGCCATCGCATGCCGCCCTCGCCCCGGTATGGAACGCGCTGACGACGGCGCCGCGCCTGCAGGCCGCCTTGCACCAGCACGAAACCGCGCAAAAGGCGCGTGCGGCCATGCTGCATCCGGACGACCTGCTGGCGTCCGTGGAGCGCTGCCTGCTGCGTCAATCCTGAGTGGCCAGCTCTTTCGCCGCGGCGCGCTGGCCGTCCGGCGACATCACGTGCAGGGTTCGCGCCGGAATCGCGAACTCCACGCCCAGCCTGGCAAACTCGCGCATCATCTGCAGGTTGAGGCGCTGCTGCTCGTCCATGTAGAGCCCGTAGTCCGGCGTGGTCACGAAATAGACGACCTCGAAGTCGAGCGAGCTTTCGCCGAAGGCCTGGAAGTGCACGCGGTCCAGCCGCAGCGCAGGCCGCGACTCGATCAGCCGCTTCACGATGCCCGGTATGGCCTCCAGCTGGTCGGGCGCGCTGCGATAGCTGATGCCGAACTTGAACGCGATGCGGCGCTCGTCCATGCGGCGATAGTTCTTCACGGTCTGCTTGAGCAGGTCGGTGTTGCCGATCACGATCTGCTCGCCGCTCAGGCTGCGCAGCCGCGTGGTCTTGAGGCCGACGTGCTGCACCGTGCCCGAGAGGTCGCCGACACCGATCGCATCGCCCACCTCGAAGGGCTTGTCGACCGCGATGGAAAGCGATGCGAACAGGTCGCCCAGGATGTTCTGCATCGCGAGGGCAATCGCAATGCCGCCCACGCCCAGGCTGGCCACGAACGCGGTGATGTTGACGCCCAGGTTCGACAGCACCGCCAGCAGGATCACCGCCCACAGCAGCGTGCGCAGCGACCACGACATCAGCGTGGCCGAGGCGCTGACCTGCGTCATGCCCGCGGAGGCGTGGCGCTGCTGGTAGCGGCGCAGCCCGAGGTGGATGGCCCGCGTGAACCACAGGCCCGCCTGCAGTGCAAGTGCAATGAACCACAGCTGTCCGACGCGCTGGGTCCAGCGCGCGGGCAGATCGAGCATGCCCACGCCGATCAACAGCGCTGCAAGCACCAGAAATGCGCGGTTGGTGCCGGCCAGCACTTCGACCACCGTGTCATCGACGCGATTGCGCGTGTGCTGCGCGATCGCGCGCATGCGGCCGATCGCATGGTGCAGCACCAGCCGCATCGCCAGGTAGGCGGCAAGGGCGGCGGCAGCCGCCAGCGCCAGATCGGGCACGGCCAGCCCCAGGAACGTGGTGTCGGCCAGCGCGCCGAGCGTTTCGTTCATGCGCGGGCAACCTTCGTCGTGCGTTCCCGCGGGTCAGTTCTTTGGACGGACATGAATTTCCGGCAGCCTGTCGTCATAGAAAGCCATGCGGCCCTTCAGCGCCTGGTGCTCGTCGTACGGATCTTCGTACGACCAGACCGCGTCGTCGATCTGCCTTTCGCCCACGTTCAGGCTGTAGTAGCTGGCGGTGCCCTTGAATGGACATTCGGACGTGGTTTGCGAGCGCTTCAGCTTCTCCGTTCGCACGTCGGTGCGCGGGAAGTAATAGCGCACCGGGGATTTGTCCTCGACAACCTTGATCACGTCCGTCGAACTCGCGACGACGACGCCTTCGACCTCAACCTCCATCGGCTGCTGCCGAAGCGGCTCTTCGCGGACCTGGTGGTCGGGCCATTTCTGGTGTCCTGGTGATTTGCTCATTTCCTTGTACTCCTGGAGGGATCGAGATGGTCCCGGAACCAGTCGCGCGCCAGTTTCGAGACGGCGCCAAGGGCGTCGGGCTCTTCGAACAAGTGCGTCGCGCCGGGCACGAGCGAAAGCCGCTTCTCGCCGTGCAGCGCCGCAAGGGCTTGCCAGTTCATGTCGATCACGGGTCCGTCGCTGCCGCCGACGATCAACAGCGTGGGGGCGCGCACGCGCTCGAGCGCCGGCCCGGCCAGGTCGGGCCGCCCGCCGCGGGAAACCACGGCATGCACCGTGTCGGGCCGCTGCGCCGCCGCCACCAGCGCGGCACCGGCACCGGTGCTCGCACCGAAGTAGCCGATCCTCAAGCCGGCGGTCGGCTCGTAGCTGCGCAGCCAGTCGGTCAGGCCGACGAGCCGGTCGGCCAGCATGTCGATGTCGAAGCGTAGTTCCCGCGTGCGTTCGTCGATGGCCTCTTCGTCGGGCGTCAGAAGGTCGACCAGCAGCGTGGCCAGCCCGGCCTCGTTGAGGCTCGCCGCCACCTCGCGGTTGCGCGGGCTGAAGCGGCTGCTTCCGCTTCCATGCGCAAACAACACGATCCCGCGGGAGGCGGCCGGCAGGCTCAGGTCAGCCTCCAGCGTCACGGAAGAGCGCAGCGGAATTCGAAGCGCCTGCCGCTCGATCTCGAACGTCATTTCGGGTTCCTTTGCGCGAGGCACTCGCTTTTCTTTTCACTCGGCCTCGCCATCAGCCACCTTATTTTTTTACCGACCGTCTTCTGTAGGGTGATGCCCACATTCGCGTAGGCGCAGTGGAGCGTTGCATATTGAAAGAAAAGAGTGGCGCGTGCGACGGGTGCGCTCCCACGGGCTTAGAAGGTCTCCCAGTCTCCGCTGGCGCCGCTGGCAGCGGACGTCCCCGCGATGGCAGCCGGCGGCTTGCGCTGCGGGACGGCAATGGCACGCCGCGCCGGCACGGGCGCCGGCTCGGGCGCGGCGGCGGGGTTCTCGCCCTCGTCGCCGTCCAGCTTGAAGGTTGCCACGACCTGCGACAGGCTGCCGGCCTGCTCCTGCAGCGACTGCGCCGCGGCCGCCGCCTCTTCCACCAGCGCCGCGTTCTGCTGCGTCACCTGGTCCATCTGCGCAATGGCCTGGTTCACCTGCTCGATGCCCTGGGCCTGCTCGTGGCTCGCCGCAGTGATCTCGCCGATGATGTCCGTCACGCGTTTCACACTGCCCACGATCTCTTCCATCGTCTTTCCGGCTTCGCCCACGAGCGCGCTGCCCACGTCGACCTTGCCCACGGAGTCGTCGATCAGGCCCTTGATTTCCTTGGCGGCCGCGCCCGAGCGCTGGGCGAGGTTGCGCACTTCGGAAGCCACCACTGCGAATCCCCGGCCCTGCTCGCCCGCACGGGCGGCTTCCACCGCCGCGTTCAGCGCCAGGATGTTGGTCTGGAACGCAATGCCGTCGATCACACCGATGATGTCGACGATCTTCTTGGAGGACGCATTGATCGACGCCATGGTGTCCACCACCTGGCTGACGACGTTGCCGCCCTTCACCGCCACCTCGGAGGCCGAGCGCGCCAGTTGATTCGCCTGCCGTGCGTTGTCCGCGTTCTGCTTGACCGTGCTGGTGAGTTCTTCCATGGACGCCGCGGTCTGCTCGAGTGAGCTGGCCTGTTCCTCGGTGCGCGCAGACAGGTCCTGGTTGCCGGCAGCGATTTGCCCGGCTGCCACCACGATCGAATCGGTCGATGTCTTGATGCGCGTCACCACGTCCGTCAGCGTGTCCTCCATCTCGCCCATGCCACGCAGCAGGCGTCCGAAATCGCCGCCGCGCTCGGTCTCGAATTCCTTGCTGAGGTCGCCCGAGGCCACCGTTTCCGCGATGAAGATCGCTTCGCCAAGCGGTTGCATGATGCTGCGCGCGAGCCAGACGCCGCAGCCGACGCCCGCCAGCAGCGCGACGAGCCCGAAGCCCACCATGAGGTTCCGTGCCGACTCGATGCGCCGCGCGAGTTCCGGGGCGATGCCGCTGCCGGCGGCGTCCTGGAGGCATGCAATGCCGATCGCGAGCCCTGCCGCCATCAACAGCAACATGATCCCGAACGCCACACCCAGCTGGGCACTGATCTTCCAATTGCGCATGTGCTTTTCCCGTGACGGCCGCCGATGCGGGGCCCAGTTGTCAGGCATATCGGCAGCCCTGCGCTGAAACTTGAGGGTCAGAATCTGGGCACAAACCCGTGGTTCGTGGCGAAGCCAGAGCGCCCTGCGACCATGCGATCCGGCAGCGGGCGCGGCCTCGGGATCATTCGTTTCCAGACGCCAAAAAGCCCTTGATCCTGTTGAGAATCAAGGGCTTGGAATTTGGTGGCCTGGGGCGGAATCGAACCACCGACACGCGGATTTTCAATCCGCTGCTCTACCAACTGAGCTACCGGGCCTTGGTGTGCAGCCTCAAATTATACAGCGCTTCTGCGGCCTCTCGAAAGATCGACGCCAAGTTGTTTGAGCTTGCGATAGAGGTGGGTGCGCTCCAGCCCGGTCTTCTCCGCCACGCGGGTCATCGAACCGTTCTCCATGGCCAGGTGGAACTCGAAGTAGGCCTTCTCGAAACCGTCGCGCGCGTCGCGCAGCGGACGGTCGAGGTCGAAGCTCTGGGTCGACTGCGGCCCCGCGTCGGGCACCGGCACGGAAGCCAGCGATGCGAGCAGCAGGCTGTCGCCGGTGGTGGTGATGGCGGCCGAGGGATTGATGCCCGGGGCGGGGGGCACGACGCCCGCCGCCGCGCGCCTGGCGTTCTCGCGCGCGAGGCCCTGCTCCACGGCCTTCAGGAGCTTCTGCAGCGTGATGGGTTTCTCGAGGAACGCGAAGGCACCGATGCGGGTGGCGTCGACGGCGGTGTCGATGGTGGCGTGGCCGCTCATCATGATGACGGGCATGCTCAGCAGCCCGGCGGTGGACCATTCCTTGAGCAGCGTGACGCCGTCGGTGTCGGGCATCCAGATGTCGAGCAGCACGAGGTCGGGCCGTGCGCGCTGCCGCGCTGCGCGTGCCTCGGCGGCGTTTTCCGCCAGCTCCACGTTGTGGCCTTCGTCATTGAGAATTTCGAAGAGCAGGTCCCTGATGCCCAGCTCGTCATCGACCACGAGAATGTTTGCCATGAGTGCTGCTTGTTGTATGCGCCGGTATCTGCAATGGTGTGTAGGGTCGGTCCGCCAGCCGGTCCATCGACTGTGCGCGATGGATTTCTTTCGCGCTCAGGCGGCGGAAGACTTCGGATCTTCGGTGTGAGCGGCCGCTGTTTGCGACGCGCCTGCCAGCGCGAATGATAGCGAGACTTGCGCGCCCGCTACAGCCCCATCGACAACGCGGTTGGAAAGCTCGATGCGCGCGCCATGCTCGTCCGCGATCTTCTTGACCACGGCCAGGCCCAAACCTGTACCTTTTGTTTTCGTCGTGACGTAGGGCTCGAAGGCGCGCTTGAGGATGTTCTCGGCAAAGCCCGGCCCGCTGTCCTGCACGGTGAGGCGCACGCGCTGCCCCGAATCGCCGAGGCGGGTGCGAATGACGACCTCGCCGGCCCGGCCGGTGCTGCTGGCCGCGGCCTCGGCGGCGTCCTGCGCGTTCTGCAGCAGGTTGTGGACGACCTGGCGGATCTGTTGCGCGTCGCCGCGAATGGGCGGGCAGCGCTCGTCGAGCTCGGAGCGTAGCGCGATGGGGGCGCTCTCGGCGCTGTAGAGCTGGAGCACGTCGGTCAGCAGCGCGTTGAGGTCGACGGGCTTGAGGTCGGCCGCGGGCAGGCGGGCGTAGTCGCGGAATTCGTTGACCAGCCGCTTCATCGCGTCGACCTGGTCGACGATGGTCTTGACCGACTTGACGAGCACGGCCTGCTCGGGCGGCGCGACCTTGCCGGAGAGCTTCATCTCGAGCCGTTCGGCCGAGAGCTGGATGGGCGTGAGCGGGTTCTTGATTTCGTGGGCCAGGCGGCGCGCGACTTCGCCCCAGGCCTGCGCACGCTGCGCGGAGACGATCTCGGAGATGTCGTCGAACACCAGCAGCCGTGCGGCCCCCGGCAGCTCCGCACCGCGCGCGACGATGTTGATGGCGCTGTCCTGCTGCGGCAGGTCGTTGCCGGTGGCGTGCAGCTCGAAGGCGTGCTGCCAGTGGTCGAGGCCGTGCTGCAGGCGTTCGACCTGGAACTCGTCGAACTGCTGCTGCACGCTGTTGCCGAAGTCGGCCAGCCCGGGCACCTGGGCGAGGGGCATGCCTTCATAGGCCGCCAAGGGTGCGCGCAGCACGCGGGTGGCGCCCGGGTTGGTGGACAGTATGGTGCCCTTGGCGTCGAGCACGATCACGCCGGAGGTCAGGTTGTCCAGGATGGTCTGCAGGTTGGCCCGGGCGGCGTCGAGCTCCCCCATGGTCTTTTCGACGGCGCCGCGGGCATCGGCCAGCTGCTGGGTCATGACGGCGAAGGAGCGCGTGAGGCCGCCCAGCTCGTCCTTGCCCTGCAGCACGGCGGTCGGCCGCAGGTCGCCGCCGGCCACCTGGCGAACGCCGTCCGCCAGCACGAGCAGCGGCCGCGCGAGCTGGTTGCCGAACAGCACCGCCAGCAGCACGGCGCCGAACACGGCCAGGAAAAGGCTCAGCGTGAGGGTGCCGATGTACATCCGCCGCAGGCCTTCGCGGGCCAGCGCCCGCTCCTGGTATTCGCGGTTGGCCTCCTGGACGGCCAGGGCGTTGGCAACCACCGCGGGCGGCAGCGGCTGCGTGACCTGGAGGAAGCGCGGCGCCGTGTCGAAGTCGAAGCCCGGGCGCTGCACCATCGCGATTGCGCGCACCGTGGCGGGGGGCAGGCTGGTACCGGGTGCCGCGGTTTCGTCCAGCCCTTCGATGTGGGCGATGGCGCGGTCGGCGCGCACCTGCCGCAGCTGCTGCGACGTCGGCCGCTCGGGGTTGAGCTGAAAGCGCGAGGCGCCCGCGCCGGCAACCAGCTGGCCGGAGCCGGTCCAGAGCACCACGTCGCTGGCCTGGAGCTGGTCGCGGATGCGCTCGAGGACGAGGCCGGCGCTCGCATCGGGCACCTGGGACAGCTGGCCGCTGGCCACGCGCGTCTTGGCGGCCAGGTCGTCCGCGAGCGAGTCGAGCGTGGCGCGGCCGAGGTTCAGGCCGGCATCGAGCGCGCCCTCGACCTTGACGTCGAACCAGCTTTCGATCGAACGCGCGACGAACTGGTAGGACACCACGTAGACCAGTGCGCCCGGCACCACGCCCACCAGCGCGAAGATGGCCGCGAGCTTGATGAGCAGGCGGCTGCCGAACTTGCCCTGGCGCAGCCGCCGCAGCAGCCGGAAGGCGACCCAGCCGATCACCAGCACCAGCAGCACCGCCACCACCACGTTGATGCCGAAAAGCCGCACGTAGTAGCGCTCGTACAGCGCGCGGTTGTTGGTGGCCTGGGCCAGCAGGAACATCAGCACCAGGCCGATGGCCGTGACCAGCGCGGCGCCAACGCCCACGGCCCAGCGGACCGCGCGCGAGCGGCGGGCGGCGGGTGTGGCCGCTGCGCCGCTGCGCGGCTTGCTGCTCACCGCTGCTTCTCCAGTGCCAGCCTGGTGCTGCGTTCGGCCACGATGTTCCAGTCGGCCTGGCCGACCACGCCGATCTGGAACGGACGCGGCAGCTGCGAGGTGTCGAGCCGGAAGCGGAACACGACCTGGTGCAGGGGCTCGTCGCCCATTTCGGCCGCATCGCCCAGCCGCAGCCGGCCGACGCGCTTGACGGCTTCCATGGCGTCGGCAAGGCTGTCGAAGTTCTGGTTCAGCGAAACGCCGAATCCCGCGGCGCCGGTGATGGGCACCGGCGACACGTTGAGCCGCCAGCGGCGCGTGAGCGGCTGGTAGGCAAGCCGCATGTGGCGAGTGACTTGCGCCACTTTGCGGTCGGTCCAGTACCAGCGCTCCTGGAAGACTTCGGCCTCGGCCACGAAGTAGATGGCAATGCCCTTGTCGAGCACTTCCTCGACCAGCGACGGCAGCTCGAACTGCACGGCCGCGGTGAGGTAGACGCCATCGTCGGCCTGTTCGAGCCGCATCTGGGTGACCGAGGGGCCGACGCGCCCCTGCGCCACCGCGATGGGCAGCAGGCAGGTCAGCAGCATCGTCCACGCCAGCACAAGCGCGGCCAGCCGCGCCAGGACGCGCCGCCCGCGGGCCTCGTCAGCGCGGACGTTTTTCAAGCAGGGCGTAGAAGAAGCCGTCGTGGTCACCTGAGGCATTGTCCGGGACGGCACGGGCATTCGCCCCGCTTTGGGGAAGCAAATGACCTGGCGATGCCCGCAATCGGGCGTCGGTGTTGTGCGCAAGAAACGCATCGATTTGTTGCGAGCCCTCTTCCCGGAACACGGAACAGGTGCAATAGAGCAGCCGGCCGCCGGGCCGGACCAGGGGCCAGAGGGCCGCGAGCAGCGCCGCCTGCTGGACCGCCAATTGGGCGGTGTCGCTCTCGCGGCGCAGCCAGCGCACGTCGGGATGGCGCCGGACGATGCCCGAAGCCGTGCAGGGCGCGTCGAGCAGGATGGCATCGAAAGGCGTGCCATCCCACCACGTGGACGGACGCGCGGCATCGGCCACCACCACCTTGGCGGAGAGGTCGAGCCGGTCCAGGGTTTCGTCGATGCGGCGGCTGCGGACGGCGTCGACCTCGATGGCCGTCACCTCGATGGCCGCCGGGCCGGCGAACTCCAGCAGGTGCGCGGTCTTGCCGCCGGGAGCGGCGCAGGCATCGAGCACGCGCAGCGGCGGCGCTGTCCCGGCCGCTCCGGCCGCGGGCAGCAGGCCCTCGAGCAGCAGCGGCGCGGCCAATTGCGCGGCGGCATCCTGCACCGAGCATTCGCCGTCGGCAAAACCGGGCAGCTGCTGCACCGGGCGCGCGCGCGCCAGCTGCAGGCCGGATGTGCCCACCTGAACGGCCGCCAGGCCCACCGCCTGGAGCGCCAGCTGATAGGAAGGCACGGTGGTCTTCCGGAGATTGACGCGCAGCGTCATCGGCGGCTGCGCGTTGTCGGCGGCAAGCACCCGCTGCCAGTCGCGCGGGTGGTCGCGCTTGAGCCGCTCGATCCACCAGCGCGGATGGTTCCACTGCGCCACCGGCTCATGGTCGGTCGCGGCCACGAGCTCGTCGCGCTCTCGCAGGAAGCGCCGCAGGCAGGCGTTGATGAAGCTCGCTTGCGCGCGCGTGGCGGGATTGCGCTTTGCCGCCTCCACAGCCTGGTCGACCAGCGTGAAGGGCTCGTAGGGCGCATGCTGCGCATCCCAGGCCAATGCCAACGCGGTGCACAGCAGCGCGTCGGGCAGTGGCGGCGGCGTGCGCTTGGCCAGATGGCGGCGCAGGGCCTCGGCGCGGCCAAGCCAGCGCAGCACCTGGAAGCCGAGCGCCTGCACGCCGGGGCGCATGGCGGGCTCGACCGATTCGAATGCGACGGTGCCGGAGCTGCCGGCGCGAATCGACGCGAGCGCCACTGCAGTCAGTTGCAGTTGGCGCCACAGCGGGGGTTGCATCAGCGGGGCTGTGCCGGCGGGATGATCGGAAGGTAGTTCTGACAAGTTGGGGCGATGGTAATGGGCGTGAACGGGCGCGCGGCAAGCGCAGCACCCCACAAGCGTACGAAGAAAAAAAGCAACGCCGGTGTCCGGATGTCAAAGCAACGGTGCGGCCGGGCGCAAACGCACCATCCATGCCACCAGCAGCGCCGGAAACTGGACGATGGCGGCGTTGTACTGCCCCACCGCCAGATTGAACTGGCTGCGCGCGATTTCCGCCGCGGCCGAAGGTTCGGGCCAGGCCATGGGTTCCGGCGTGCCGGATGCCGCACCGGCGCCGTCCGGCAGCAGCGGCGCGGGCCGCGACAGCGTTCCGTCCGCCTCGAACACCGTCACTGCATCGGGGTGCTGCCGCTGCCAGGCCGTGATCAGCACTTGCAGCGCGGTGGCCAGCGCGGCCATGCCGCCGGGGTCGAGCGGATGCAGCCGGGTGGCGTCCAACAGTGTCGCAAGCTGGGTGGTGGCGGCCTGCAACGGCGCCACGGCCGACGAATGGCTGGAGGCATCTTTCTGCTGCGGCAAGGCGGCCGTGATATTGGCCTGGACGAAGTCCAGCTGCTTTCGGAGGGCGGCATCGAGCGTGGCGTAGGCCTGGAGCACGGCCGCGCGCAGCCGCACGAGCCGGTTGTAGGCGCCCACGAACCAGAACAACAGCACGGCAACGACGATCCAGCCGGGCAGTGAATCGGGCAATACGCTCATCGACAAAAAAACGCCTCTTCAAGACTCAAAGAAAAACGCCCCCCAACCGCAGGCGGTCGGAGGGCGTCGGTACCGGTCATGGCCGGTGATGCTAACCAGTTATTCGGTCGCGGCGCCTTCGCTGGCGTCGGCCGTGGTGGAAACATCGCTGGTCGAACCCGCCAGTTCGGCGGCCTCGGATTCGGCGATGGCGCGGCGCTCGGCCTCGTCCATCTGATCCTTGGCCTTGCGTGCCTGGTGGTAGGCCATGCCGGTGCCTGCAGGAATCAGGCGGCCGACGATGACGTTTTCCTTCAGGCCGCGCAGCTCGTCGCGCTTGCCCATGATCGCGGCTTCGGTCAGCACGCGCGTCGTTTCCTGGAACGAAGCGGCCGAGATGAACGAGTCGGTCGACAGCGATGCCTTCGTGATACCCAGCAGCAGGTTGGTGAACGTCGCGGGGATCTTGCCAGCGGCGCGCAGGGCGTCGTTGGTGTTGAGCATTTCGCTGCGTTCGACCTGTTCGCCGGAGATGTAGTTCGTCTCGCCGATGTTGTCGACCACGACGCGGCGCAGCATCTGGCGAACGATCACCTCGATGTGCTTGTCGTTGATCTTCACACCCTGCAAGCGGTACACGTCCTGCACTTCGTCCACGATGTAGCGCGCGAGTTCTTCCGAACCCAGCAGGCGCAGGATGTCCTGCGGGTCCGCCGGGCCGTCGACCACGCTTTCGCCCTTGTTCACCACCTGGCCTTCGTGCACCAGGATGTTCTTTTCCTTCGGCACGAGGTCTTCGTAGACGCCGCCTTCGGGATCGGTGATCTGCAGGCGGATCTTGCCCTTGGTCTCTTTACCGAACGACACGGTACCGGTCATTTCGGCCAGCATGCCCTTGTCCTTCGGCGAACGGGCTTCGAACAGCTCGGCCACACGCGGCAGACCGCCGGTGATGTCGCGCGTCTTCTGGCCTTCGACCGGAATACGCGCCAGCACTTCGCCGGGGCCCACGTCCTGGCCGTCGCGGATCTGCACCAGCGAGCCGATCGGGAAGCCGATAGTCACCGAGTGGTCGGTGCCCGGGATCTTCACTTCGGCGCCCGAGGCGTCGATGAGCTTCACCTGCGGGCGCACGACCTTGGCAGCGCCGCGGCGCTTCGGGTCGATCACGACCAGGGTCGACAGGCCGGTCACTTCGTCCACCTGCTTGGCGACCGTGAGGCCTTCTTCCACGTTCTCGAACTGCGTCTTGCCGGCGAATTCCGTGATGATCGGGCGCGTCAGCGGGTCCCAGTTGGCGAGCACGTGGCCGGCCTTGATCTGCTGGTCGGCCTTGACCGCCAGGATCGCGCCGTACGGCACCTTGTGGCGTTCGCGCTCGCGGCCGTGTTCGTCATGAATGACGATCTCGCCCGAACGTGCAATCACCACCAGCTCGTTCTTGCTGTTGGTCACGTAGCGCATCGTGGCGTTGAAGCCGATCACGCCGTTGGACTTGGCTTCGACGTTCGAGGCCACGGCCGCACGCGAGGCCGCACCACCGATGTGGAAGGTACGCATCGTCAGCTGCGTGCCGGGTTCGCCGATCGACTGCGCCGCGATCACACCGACGGCTTCGCCGATGTTGATCAGGCCGCCGCGGCCCAGGTCGCGGCCGTAGCAGGTCGCGCAGATGCCGAAGCGGGTTTCGCAGGTCAGCGCGGTGCGGACCTTGACTTCGTCGACGCCCTGGGCTTCCAGGACTTCGATGTTGTCTTCGTCGAACATCTCGCCGGCCTTCAGCAGCACCGAACGGTTTTCCGGGTGCAGCACGTCGTCGGCTGCAGAGCGGCCGAGGATACGGTCGCGCAGCGACTCGATCACTTCACCGCCTTCGACGATGGCGCGCATCAGGTAGCCGCCGTGCGTACCGCAGTCCTGCTCGGTCACGACCAGATCCTGCGTCACGTCGACCAGACGACGGGTCAGGTAGCCCGAGTTCGCCGTCTTCAGCGCCGTGTCGGCCAGGCCCTTTCGAGCACCGTGGGTGGAGATGAAGTACTCCAGCACGTTCAGGCCTTCGCGGAAGTTCGCGGTAATGGGCGTCTCGATGATCGAGCCGTCCGGCTTGGCCATCAGGCCCCGCATACCGGCCACCTGGCGAATCTGGGCCGCGGAACCGCGGGCGCCGGAGTCGGCCATCATGTAGATGGAGTTGAACGACTCCTGCTCCACTTCCTTGCCGTGGCGGTCGATGACCTTCTGCTTCGACAGCTTGGCCATCATGACCTTCGACACTTCGTCGCCGGCCTTGCCCCAGATGTCCACCACTTTGTTGTAGCGCTCGCCGGAGGTCACCAGACCGGACACATACTGCTGCTCGATCTCCTTCACTTCCTTGGCGGAGCGCTCGATGATGCCGTGCTTCTCGGCGGGCACCAGCATGTCGTCGATGGCGATCGAGATACCGGCCTTGGTCGCCAGGCGGAAGCCGTTCTGCAGCAGCTTGTCGGCGAACACGACGGTCTCTTTCAGGCCGCACTTGCGGAACGAGACGTTGATGAGCTTGGAGATTTCCTTCTTCTTCAGCGCCTTGTTGATGTTCGAGAACGGCAGGCCCTTCGGCAGGATCTCGGACAGCAATGCACGGCCCACGGTGGTGTCCACCAGCGAGGTCGACGGCGTGAACACGCCGGTTTCCTTGTCCTTGGTGTACTCCGTGATGCGCACGGCCACCTTGGCGGTGAGTTCGACCACATTGGCGTCGAGCGCGCGCTGCACTTCACCGATGTCGGAGAAGATCAGGCCCTCGCCCTTCGCGTTGATGCGGTCGCGGGTCGTGTAGTACAGGCCCAGCACCACGTCCTGCGAAGGAACGATCGACGGTTCGCCCGAGGCCGGGAACAGCACGTTGTTGGAGGCCAGCATCAGCGTGCGGGCTTCCATCTGCGCTTCCACCGACAGCGGCACGTGAACGGCCATCTGGTCGCCGTCGAAGTCGGCGTTGAAGGCCGCGCAAACCAGCGGGTGCAGCTGGATCGCCTTGCCTTCGATCAGGATCGGCTCGAAGGCCTGGATGCCCAGACGGTGCAGCGTGGGCGCACGGTTCAGCATGACCGGGTGCTCCTTGATGACCTCTTCCAGGATGTCCCAGACCACCGGCGTGCCGGATTCGACTTCCTTCTTGGCCGCCTTGATCGTGGTCGCGATGCCCATGGCTTCGAGGCGCGAGAAGATGAAGGGCTTGAACAGTTCGAGCGCCATCAGCTTGGGCAGGCCGCACTGGTGCAGCTTGAGCGTCGGGCCCACCACGATGACCGAACGGCCCGAGTAGTCGACGCGCTTGCCCAGCAGATTCTGGCGGAAGCGGCCGCTCTTGCCCTTGATCATGTCGGCCAGCGACTTGAGCGCGCGCTTGTTGGCGCCCGTCATGGCCTTGCCGCGGCGGCCGTTGTCCAGCAACGAATCGACGGCTTCCTGCAGCATCCGCTTTTCATTGCGCGCGATGATTTCCGGCGCCTTCAGCTCCAGCAGGCGGCGCAGACGCGAATTGCGGTTGATGACGCGGCGATACAGGTCGTTCAGATCGGAGGTCGCGAAGCGGCCCCCGTCCAGCGGCACCAGCGGACGCAGGTCCGGCGGCAACACGGGCAGCACTTCGAGCACCATCCACTGGGGCTTGATGCCCGACTTGCGGAAGGCTTCCAGCACCTTCAGGCGCTTGGAGTTCTTCTTGACCTTGACTTCGGAGCCGGTCAGGTCGCCGCGCAGGCGCTCGATCTCGCTGTCGAGTTCGATGCCTTCGAGCAGGTCCCTGATGCCTTCGGCACCCATCTTGGCGACGAACTCGTCGCCGAATTCCTTGCGCTTCGCGTCATAGTCGTCCTCGGACATGATGCCGAACTTCTTCAGCGGGGTCATGCCGGGGTCGGTGATCACGTAGGCTTCGAAGTACAGCACGCGTTCGATGTCGCGCAGCGTCATGTCGAGCACGAGGCCCAGGCGCGACGGCAGCGACTTCAGGAACCAGATGTGGGCGCAGGGCGCGGCCAGGTCGATGTGACCCATGCGCTCGCGGCGCACCTTGGTCTGCGTGACTTCAACGCCGCACTTCTCGCAGATCACGCCGCGGTGCTTCAGGCGCTTGTACTTGCCGCACAGGCACTCGTAGTCCTTGATGGGGCCGAAGATCTTGGCGCAGAAAAGGCCGTCGCGCTCGGGCTTGAACGTGCGGTAGTTGATCGTCTCTGGCTTTTTCACTTCGCCGAAAGACCACGAACGGATCTTCTCGGGCGAAGCCATGCCGATCTTGATGGCATCGAAATGCTCATCGGGCGTGAATTGCTTGAACAGGTCGAGTAGCGATTTCATAAGACTCTTTCCCTTTTCAAATTAAGAACGCTCGAGCTCGATATCGAGCCCCAGCGAACGAATTTCCTTGACCAGCACGTTGAACGATTCCGGCATGCCGGCTTCGATCGAGTGCTCGCCCTTGACGATGCTTTCGTACACCTTGGTACGGCCTTGCACGTCGTCGGACTTCACGGTCAGCATTTCCTGCAGGACGTAGGCGGCGCCATAAGCTTCCAGCGCCCACACTTCCATTTCACCGAAACGCTGGCCGCCGAACTGCGCCTTGCCGCCCAGCGGTTGCTGCGTGACGAGCGAGTACGGGCCGGTGGAACGGGCGTGCATCTTGTCGTCGACCAAGTGGTGCAGCTTCAAGAAGTGCATGTAGCCGACGGTGACCGGGCGATCGAACTGGTCGCCGGTGCGGCCGTCGTACAGGTAGGCCTGCGTGCGCGTATCGGTCAGGCCCTTGAGCTTGGCGATGTCGTCCGGGTAGGCGAGCTTCAGCATGCCGCGGATTTCTTCTTCCGAGGCGCCGTCGAACACCGGCGTGGCGAAGGTCGCGCCGCTTTCCAGGTTGGCGGCCATCTCGAGCACGTCGGTGTCGCTCAATTGGCCGAGCTCTTCCTTGCGGCCCGAGCCGTTGTACAGCTGCTCCATGAACTTGCGCAGCTCGGCCACCTTGGCCTCTTGCTGCAGCAGGTCGCCGATGCGGTTGCCGATGCCCTTGCCGGCCCAGCCCAAGTGCACTTCGAGCACCTGGCCCACGTTCATCCGCGAGGGCACGCCCAGCGGGTTCAGGCAGATGTCGCACGGCGTGCCGTCGGCCATGTGGGGCATGTCTTCGACCGGAACGATCTTCGACACCACACCCTTGTTGCCGTGGCGGCCGGCCATCTTGTCGCCGGGTTGCAGGCGGCGCTTGACGGCCAGGTAGACCTTGACCATCTTGAGCACGCCCGCGGGCAGCTCGTCGCCCTGCGTGAGCTTCTTGCGCTTCTCTTCGAATGCGAGGTCGAAGCTGTGGCGCGTCTGCTCCAGCGAGTTCTTGATCGACTCGAGCTGCGTTGCCACTTCGTCGTCCGCCGGGCGGATGTCGAACCAGTGGAACTTCTCGACCGACGCCAGGTAGGCCTTGTCGAGCTTGGTGCCCTTGGCCAGCTTGTTCGGGCCGCCATTGGCAACCTTGCCGTTCAGGAGCTTCTCGATACGGTCGAACGCGTCGGCTTCGACGATGCGAAGCTGGTCGTTCAGGTCGAGGCGGAAGCGCTTCAGTTCGTCGTCGATGATCTGCTGCGCGCGCTTGTCGCGCGTGATGCCTTCGCGGGTGAACACCTGCACGTCGATCACGGTGCCTTGCGAGCCCTGGTCCACGCGCAGCGAGGTGTCCTTCACGTCGGAAGCCTTCTCGCCGAAGATGGCGCGAAGCAGCTTCTCTTCCGGCGTCAGCGTGGTCTCGCCCTTCGGCGTGACCTTGCCCACCAGCGTGTCGCCCGGCTGCACTTCGGCGCCGACATAGATGATGCCGGATTCGTCGAGGCGGTTGAGCTGCTGCTCGGCCAGGTTGGGGATGTCGCGCGTGATTTCTTCGGCACCGAGCTTGGTGTCGCGCGCCATCACCACCAGTTCCTCGATGTGGATCGAGGTGTAGCGGTCTTCTGCGACGACACGTTCCGAGATCAGGATCGAGTCTTCGAAGTTGTAGCCGTTCCATGGCATGAACGCGATCAGCATGTTCTGGCCGAGGGCCAGTTCGCCGAGGTCGGTCGATGCACCGTCGGCCACCACGTCGCCCTTGGCGATCTTGTCGCCGCGCTTGACGATCGGGCGCTGGTGGATGTTGGTGTTCTGGTTCGAACGCTGATACTTGATCAGGTTGTAGATGTCCACGCCGACCTCACCGGCAGCCGCTTCGGCGTCGTTCACGCGCACCACGATGCGGGTCGCGTCGACATAGTCGACGATACCGCCGCGGGTGGCCGTGACCACGGTGCCCGAGTCGACCGCGGAGACGCGCTCGATACCGGTGCCGACCATCGGCTTCTCGGGACGCAGCACAGGCACGGCCTGGCGCTGCATGTTGGCGCCCATCAACGCGCGGTTCGCGTCGTCGTGCTCGAGGAAGGGCACGAGCGATGCGGCCACCGACACGATCTGCGCGGGCGACACGTCCATGTACTGGATGCGTTCGGCACCGACAAGGATCGATTCGCCGGCTTCACGCGCGGAGACCAGGTCGCCGGTCAGCACGCCGTCCTTGTCCAGGACCGCGTTGGCCTGGGCGATGACGTACTTGCCTTCCTCGATGGCCGACAGGTAGTCGATGTCCATCGTGACCTTGCTGTCGACCACGCGACGGTACGGCGTCTCGATGAAGCCGTATTCGTTCAGGCGGGCGTACAGGGCCAGCGAGTTGATCAGGCCGATGTTCGGGCCTTCAGGCGTTTCGATCGGGCACACGCGGCCGTAATGCGTGACGTGCACGTCGCGCACTTCGAAGCCGGCACGTTCACGCGTCAGACCGCCCGGGCCAAGGGCCGACACGCGGCGCTTGTGGGTGATTTCGGACAGCGGGTTCGTCTGGTCCATGAACTGCGACAGCTGCGAGGCGCCGAAGAATTCCTTCAGCGCGGCCGAGATCGGCTTGCTGTTGATCAGGTCGTGCGGCATCAGCGGCTCTTGCTCGGCCTGACCCAGACGTTCCTTCACGGCCTTCTCGATACGGGCCAGGCCGGTGCGGTACTGGTTCTCGGCCAGTTCGCCGACGCAGCGCACGCGGCGATTGCCGAGGTGGTCGATGTCGTCGACTTCGCCGTTGCCGTTGCGCAGGTCGACGAGGATCTTGACCACGGCCAGGATGTCTTCGTTGGTCAGCACCATCGGGCCGGTCGATTCGTCGCGGCCGACCTTGGCGTTGAACTTCATGCGCCCGACGCGCGACAGGTCGTACGTGTCCGGGTTGTAGAACAGGCGCTGGAACAGGGCCTGCACTGCGTCTTCCGTCGGCGGCTCGCCGGGGCGCATCATGCGGTAGATGGCCACGCGGGCTGCGAACTCGTCCACCGTTTCGTCGATGCGCAGGGTCTGCGAGATGTACGCGCCCTGGTCGAGTTCGTTGGTGTAGATCACCTGGATGTCCTGCACGCCGGCCGTGCGCAGCTTCTTCAGCAACGCTTCGGTCAGTTCGTCGTTGGCCTTGGCCAGGATTTCGCCGGAGTCGGCGTCGACGATGTTGCGGGCGATGACGCGGCCGACCAGGAAGTCTTCCGGCACGCTGATGTGCGTGGTGCCCGACTGCTCGAGTTCACGCGTGTGGCGCGCGGTCACGCGCTTGTCCTTGGCGACCACGACCTTGCCCGACTTGTCGGTGATGTCGAAGCGCGCGACTTCGCCGCGCAGGCGCTCGGAGACGAACTCCATCTGCGCGCCGCTGTCCATCAGGCGGAAGTTGTCGTTCACGAAGAAGTTCGCGAGGATCGATTCCGGGTTCAGGCCGATGGCCTTCAGCAGGATCGTGACCGGCATCTTGCGGCGGCGGTCGACGCGGAAGTACAGCATGTCCTTCGGGTCGAACTCGAAGTCGAGCCACGAGCCGCGGTAGGGAATCACGCGGGCCGAGAACAAGAGCTTGCCCGAGCTGTGCGTCTTGCCCTTGTCGTGCTCGAAGAACACGCCCGGGGAACGGTGCAGCTGCGAGACGATCACGCGCTCGGTGCCGTTGATGATGAAGGAACCCTTTTCGGTCATGAGCGGCACTTCGCCCATGTAGACCTCTTGTTCCTTCACTTCCTTGACCACCTTCGACTGCGAGGTCGACGACTCGCGGTCATAGATGATGAGCTGCACCTTGGCGCGCACGGCCGAGGCGAAGGTCAGGCCACGGGTCTGGCATTCGCGCACGTCGAAGGCGGGCTTCGCGAGGTTGTACTCGAGGAACTTCATCTCGACAAAACCATTGTGCGAGACGATCGGGAACGCGGCGTCGAATGCGGCCTGCAGGCCTTCGACGGTGCGTTGCTTGGGGGCGATGCCGGCTTGCAGGAACGCGGTGTACGCGTCTTTCTGCATCTGCAGCAGGTAGGGGATTTCGACGACGCTGTCGCGGTTACCGAAACTTTTTCGGATGCGCTTGCGTTCGGTGTAACTGTACGCGGACGATTGGGCCATGAGAGCTCCGGAGCTTGAGATCTTCAGCGACTTGTCAGCAGTGCCGAGGCACCACTGCTTGGCGGCTGGCCACTACCAGCCGTTGGCGGACGGCGATGCGTTGCACATCGCCCGAACCAAGGGGTCTTCTGCAGTCGGGGTCAGAAGACACTCAAAAAACGTCTTGGTTTGACTTTTCCGTCGACCTGACGGTCTCCGGGAAAGTCGGCACCAAGCCGACTTTTGGGTGCGCTCTGAAAGCGCCAAAGGCTGGAGGGCCTTTTCAGACGCCTCCAGCCCTCGAGGGGGACTGAATTACTTCAGTTCCACCTTGGCGCCGGCTTCTTCCAGCTTCTTCTTGGCGGCTTCAGCGTCAGCCTTGGACAGGGCTTCCTTGACAGCCTTGGGAGCGGCTTCCACCAGGTCCTTGGCTTCCTTGAGGCCCAGGCCGGTGATTTCGCGCACGGCCTTGATGACCGAAACCTTGTTCGCGCCGACATCGGCCAGCACGACGTTGAATTCGGTTTGCTCTTCGGCCACTGCGGCGGCGGGGCCTGCAGCTGCGGGGCCTGCCATGGCGGCAGCGCTCACGCCGAACTTCTCTTCGATGGCTTTCACCAGTTCGTTGAGTTCCAGGACCGTCATGCTGTCGAGCGCGGTCAGAAATGCGTCTTTATCGAATGCCATTTTTGTTTCCTAACAATTGGGTTGAATATTTCAAACGCAAGGCTCAAGCGGCCTGCGCTTCTTCGGCCGGTGCATCGGCGACGGGTGCAGCTGCGCCTTCTCCACGCTTCGCGGCCAGCGCCGCGAGAACGCGTGCCGTACGGGAAATGGGGGATTGCATCAAGCCCAGCAATTGCGCCAGCAGCACTTCCTTGGAAGGGATGCTTGCGAGTTGCTTCACGCCGTTCACGTCCAGGACCTTGCCGCCAAACGCACCACCGCGAATCACCAACTTGTCGTTGGTCTTCGCGAAGTCGGCCACCACCTTGGCGGCGGCCACTGCGTCTTCGGAAAAGCCGTAGATCAGCGGGCCGGTCATCTGGTCGCCAACGACTTCGAATGCGCTACCAGCCACAGCACGGCGTGCCAGCGTGTTCTTGAACACGCTGAGAGTCACACCCTTGCTGCGTGCTTCAGTACGCAGTTTGGTCATATCGGCAACCGTGATGCCACGGTATTCCGCCAGCACGAGCGTTTGAGCTTTTGCGGCGAGGCTGGTCACATCACTGATGACCGCTTCTTTCTCACTGCGATTCAGACTCAAGGTCTACTCCTTTTAATGCGACCTTCGGCCGGGGCCTCGGATCGCGCTTCATGCAGCGACCAACTGTTTCGGAACAAAAATTCCTTGCAGTGGGGTCGCCATCTGCGCTGATGGCCGGACAAAAGGTCCGGCGATTAAGTGCAGGCACCCTGCACACCAGCGGTCTTGGATGGCCCACGGCAACCGAAGCTGCCGCGACCCACCACATTCGCCCCGCCCTTTCGGACGAGGCCAATCTCTTCTTCAGCTCGCCGAGATGGTTTGCGTGTCCACGCGGACACCCAGACCCATGGTCGACGACACAGCCACCTTGCGCAGGAACACGCCCTTGCTGGTCGCCGGCTTGGCCTTGACCAGAGCGTCGATCAGCGCAGCGAGGTTGCCCTGCAGCTTGTCGTTGTCGAACGAACGACGGCCGATCGTGCCGTGGATGATGCCGGCCTTGTCGACGCGGAACTGAACCTGGCCAGCCTTGGCGTTCTTCACGGCCGTGGCGACGTCCGGGGTCACGGTGCCAACCTTGGGGTTGGGCATCAGACCGCGCGGGCCGAGGATCTGGCCGAGCGTACCGACGACGCGCATGGCGTCAGGGGCAGCGATCACGACGTCGAAAGGCATGTCGCCAGCCTTGACCATGGCAGCGAGGTCGTCCATGCCGACGATGTCGGCGCCGGCGGCCTTGGCTTCTTCAGCCTTGGCGCCCTGGGCGAACACAGCCACGCGCTTGGTCTTGCCGGTGCCGTTGGGCAGCACGACGGCGCCACGCACGACCTGGTCCGACTTCTTCGCGTCGATGCCGAGCTGCACGGCCACGTCGATCGATTCGTCGAACTTGGCGGTGGCGGCTTCCTTGACGATGACGATCGCGTCAGCCAGCGGGTACAGCTTGTTGCTGTCGACCTTGCCTGCGAGCGACTTTTGCTTCTTGGTGATCTTGGACATTTACACGCCCTCCACATTCACGCCCATCGAACGGGCAGAGCCGGCGATGGTGCGAACTGCTGCGTCCAGATCGGCTGCAGTCAGGTCCTTCATCTTGGCCTTGGCGATTTCTTCGAGCTGTGCGCGCGTGATCTTGCCGACCTTGTCGGTGTGCGGACGGGCCGAGCCCTTGTCCAGCTTGATGGCCTTCTTGATCAAGGTGATCGCCGGCGGCGTCTTGATGATGAAGGTGAAGCTCTTGTCAGCGAACGCGGTGATGACCACCGGCAGCGGCAGACCAGGCTCGACGCTCTGGGTCTGCGCGTTGAACGCCTTGCAGAACTCCATGATGTTCAAACCACGCTGGCCCAGTGCGGGACCGATGGGTGGTGACGGGTTGGCCTTACCAGCTGGTACTTGCAGCTTGATGAAGCCGACGATTTTTTTCGCCATGCTTTGCTCCTTGCGGGTGATATCGCCTTGGCTCTCGCCGTGGCTCCCCGGGGGTTAAACGACTCTTCTCAATCAGGTCTGCGCCGAGTCGGGAAGCGCAGACATTCAATCAGTTGAGGACAGAGCACGCTTCGCGTGGCCTGTCCCGCAAGGTCTCAGGTTTTCTCGACCTGGCTGAACTCGAGCTCCACAGGCGTCGCGCGGCCGAAGATCATGACCGACACGCTGACCTTGCTCTTCTCGTAGTTGACGTCTTCCACCGTGCCATTGAAGTCGGTGAACGGGCCTTCCTTGACGCGCACGAATTCGCCAACGGTGAACTCGACCTTGTGGCGCGGCTTCTCGGTGCCCTGCTGCATCTGGCTGACGATGTCCTCGACCTCTTTCTGCGAGATCGGGGCCGGGCGGTTCTTGGCGCCGCCGACAAAACCCGTCACCTTGTTGGTGTGCTTCACCAGGTGCCAGCTCTCGTCGTTCATGATCATTTCGACCAGCACGTAGCCAGGGAAGAAGCGGCGCTCGGTGGTGCGCTTCTGGCCGTTCTTGATTTCGACCACTTCTTCGGTCGGAACCAGGATGCGGCCGAACTTGTCCTGCATGCCGGCGCGGTTGATGCGCTCGGTGATGTTGCGCTCGACGGCCTTTTCCATGCCCGAATAAGCATGCACCACGTACCAACGCAGATCGGGGTTGGCGGCGGGAGCCAGGAGGGGATTGATTTCCTCTTGCGGCGTTGTTTCAACTGCGTCGTCGGTCATGCTTATTTTCTCCAGCCCAGAATGAGGTCGAAAAACACCCATTCGAGCGTCTTGTCGGTGAGCCAGAGGAAGACGGACATGATCGCCACGAAGGCGAACACATAAGCCGTCATCTGCATCGCTTCCTTGCGGGTCGGCCAGACAACCTTCTTGACCTCGCGCCACGAGTCGCGGCCGAAGGCCCACAACTGACGGCCATTCTCCGAGCTGCCGAAGGCGCCCACGGCCGCAGCCAGGCCGACCAGCAGCGCAGCCCATTGCACCAGCGAGCCTTGGCGCGACAGCAGATAGAACGCCACGATGGCGCCCACTGCCAGCACCACCGCCGCAGCCAGCTTGGCTTTGTCGGCACCCGTGCTCACGGTTTCGATTTGAGAAGTGGCCATGGTTGGCTGGTTTCCTGTGCCTTTCGGCCTTCAATTCAATGCGCCTTTTTGAGACGCCGAAGCCCATCGGGTCACGATGGGCTTTTTCGGAGGTGCCACCTAGGTGGCAGGGGCAGTAGGAATCGAACCTACAACCTTCGGTTTTGGAGACCGACGCTCTGCCAATTGAGCTATACCCCTCCGGTACTCTTTTCTCGGCTTAGATGTCGAGGATCTTTGCCACGACGCCCGAACCCACGGTGCGGCCGCCTTCGCGGATGGCGAAGCGCAGGCCTTCTTCCATCGCGATCGGGTTGATCAGCTTCACGGTGATGCTGACGTTGTCGCCGGGCATGACCATTTCCTTGTCCT
>NZ_JAGGNW010000014.1:0-385895 GCF_018614875.1 Variovorax paradoxus
CTGCCGCGCAGATTCCTAGGTCGTCGCGGCGCTTCTCGACCCGGCAGCCCAGCACATCGCGGTAGAAGGCGATCGACTGCTCGATGTCCTTCACGCGCAGCACGACATGGTCGATGCGCAGCACCGAGAACGGCGGGCGCATCGGGTTCGTCATGCCGCTTCTTCTTCAGACGACGCCAGCCGAGCGCAGAGCGTCGAAGCGGGCTGCGTCGATGCCCATTTCCGCCAGCACTTCCTGCGTGTGCTGGCCCAGCGCCGGCGGCGCATGGCGCAGCACGGGCGGCGTGGCCGTGAGGCGCAGCGGGCTTGCCACACCGGTGATGCTTTCGATGCCGTCGCCCGCATCGCGCGGCAGCGTGACCGCGAGGCCGCGCGACTTGACCTGCGCGTCATCGAAGGCCTGCGCGATGTCGTTGATCGGGCCGCAGGGCACGGCCTTGTCTTCGAGCAGCATGACCCAGTCGGCGGTGGTGCGCGTGCGCGTGAGTTCTTCCATCATGGGGATGAGCACGCCGCGGTGCTTCACGCGCAGCGTGTTGCTGGCAAAGCGCGCATCGGTGGCCCACTCCGCGTGGCCGGCCGCTTCGCAGAAGCGCGCGAACTGGCCGTTGTTGCCGATGGCCAGCAGCATCGAACCGTCGAGCGTCGGAAAGTCCTGGTAAGGCGCGAGGCTCGGATGCGTGTTGCCCTGGCGCCCAGGCGCCTTGCCGGTGTTGAGGAACGCGCTCGCCTGGTTGGCGAGGATGGCCATGCCCACGTCGAGCAGTGCCATGTCGATGTGCTGGCCTTCGCCCGTGCGGTCGCGCACCTGCAGCGCCGCGAGGATGGCGGTGCTGGCGTAGACGCCGGTGAACAGGTCGGTGAGCGCCACGCCCACGCGCAGCGGGCCGCCGCCGGGCACGTCGTCGGGTCGGCCGGTGATGCTCATCATGCCGGTCATGGCCTGGATCATCAGGTCGTAGCCGGCGCGCTCGGCGTACGGGCCGTCGTGGCCGAAGCCGGTCACGCTGCAGTAGATGAGGCGCGGGTTGGCCGCGCGCAGGCTCTGGTGGTCGAGGCCGTATTGCTTCAGGCCGCCGGTCTTGAAGTTCTCCACCACGATGTCGGCCTGCGCCGCCATCTGCTTCAACAGCGCCTGCCCGTCGGGCGTGGCCATGTCGACGGTGACCGAGCGCTTGTTGCGGTTGCAGGCCGTGAAGTAGCTGGCCTGGTCGGTGTCGTCGCCGTTCGCGTCCTTGATGAAGGGCGGGCCCCAGGTGCGCGTGTCGTCGCCGACGCCGGGGCGCTCGATCTTGACGACGTCGGCGCCCAGGTCCGCGAGGATCTGCGTGCACCACGGGCCCGCGAGCACGCGGGACAGATCGAGGACCTTGATGCCGTCGAGTGCTGCGAGCTTGGCTGTCATGCGCTCTTCGTTCAGTTGGCGAAGGCGGCGATGCCGGTGATGGCACGCCCGAGGATCAGCGCGTGGATGTCGTGCGTGCCTTCGTAGGTGTTGACCACTTCCAGGTTCACCAGGTGGCGCGCCACGCCGAATTCGTCGCTGATGCCGTTGCCGCCCATCATGTCGCGCGCCAGGCGGGCGATGTCGAGGGCCTTGCCGCAGTTGTTGCGCTTCATGATCGAGGTGATCTCGACCGAGGCCGTGCCTTCGTCCTTCATGCGGCCCAGGCGCAGGCTGCCCTGCAGGCCCAGCGTGATCTCGGTCTGCATGTCGGCCAGCTTCTTTTGAATGAGCTGGTTGGCGGCGAGCGGGCGGCCGAACTGCTTGCGGTCCAGCGTGTACTGGCGGGCGCGGTGCCAGCAGTCTTCGGCGGCGCCGATCGCGCCCCACGAGATGCCGTAGCGGGCGCTGTTGAGGCAGGTGAAGGGGCCCTTGAGGCCCTGCACTTCGGGGAAGGCGTTTTCTTCGGGGCAGAACACGCCGTCCATCACGATCTCGCCGGTGATGCTGGCGCGCAGGCCGACCTTGCCGTGGATCGCGGGGGCGCTCAGGCCCTTCATGCCCTTCTCGAGCACGAAGCCGCGGATCGGGCCGACCGTGCCGCTTTCGCTGACTTCCTTGGCCCAGACCACGAACACATCGGCGATGGGCGAGTTGCTGATCCACATCTTGGCGCCGCTGAGCGAGTAGCCGCCCGGCACCTTCTTGGCGCGCGTGACCATGCTGCCGGGGTCGGAGCCATGGTCGGGTTCGGTCAGGCCGAAGCAGCCGATCCATTCGCCGGTGGCGAGCCTGGGCAGGTACTTCTGCTTCTGCGCCTCGGTGCCGAATTCAAAGATGGGGACCATCACCAGCGAGCTCTGCACACTGGCCATCGAGCGGTAGCCCGAGTCGACGCGCTCGACCTCGCGGGCGATCAGGCCATAGGCAACGTAGTTGAGGCCGGGGCCGCCGTACTGCTCAGGGATCGTCGGGCCGAGCAGGCCGAGCGCGCCCATCTCGCGAAAGATGGCGGGGTCGGTCTCGCCGCTGCGAAAGCCCTCGATGACGCGGGGCGCGAGGCGCTCCTGGCAGTAGGCATTGGCCGCGTCGCGGATCATGCGTTCTTCGTCGGTCAGTTGCTGGTCGAGAAGAAGGGGGTCGTCCCAGTGGAATTGCGCTTTGGCGGCCATGTGCTTGTCTCCGGAAGAGGGGAAAAGGGAAAAAGAGGGGGGAATGGGTCGATCCTAGCCATGCGGGGGGCCGGGCGCAAACGATGAATCCTCACCCAGATATGCGTACTCCGCACACCTTGTCCCCACGCGGAAAGACGTTTCCATTGGTGACGGCACTTCTCCAGTCATACACTCTCGGCATACATGCGCCGCAAGATTCCACCCCTGCAAACCCTCGTGTGCTTCGACGCCGCCGCGCGCCATGAGAGCTACACCCGCGCCGCGCAGGAGCTCGCGCTCACGCAGAGCGCCGTGTCGCGCCAGATCGGCACGCTCGAAGCCTTTTTGGGCGTGGCCCTGTTCCGCCGCACCCGCCACGGCGTGGCGCTCACGGCCAGCGGCGCGGCCTATGCGCGCCAGATCACCAAGCGGCTCGAGGCCATGGAGCGCGACACGCTCGACGCCATGGCGCACCAGGGCGAAGGCGGCTCGCTCTCGCTGGCGGCGGTGCCCACCTTTGCCACCCGCTGGCTGATGCCGCGCCTGAAGAGCTTCGCGGCGCTGCAACCCGACGTGGTGGTGCACATCGAGACGCGCACCCGTCCCTTTCTCTTCGCCGATGCGGAGTTCGACGCTGCGCTGTACGCCGGCACGCCCGCGCAAGTGGAGAACTGGGCCGGCACGCGCGCACTGCTGCTGATGCATGAAGACGTGGTGCCGGTGTGCAGCCCGTCGCTGCTGCAGCGCGGCAAGCCGGTGGCGCCCGCGGCCATCGCGCAGATGCCGCTGCTGCAGCAGAGCACGCGGCCCGACGGCTGGCGCCAGTGGTTCGACGCGCAGCGGATCGATGCGCCCAATGCGCGCGGCGGGCCGCGCTACGAGCTGTTCTCCATCCTGGCCGCGGCCGCGTCGCACGGGCTCGGCGTGGCGCTGATGCCCACCATGCTGGTGGCCGACGAACTCGCGCGCGGCGAACTGGTGGTGGCCTGCGCACGGCCGCTGTCGGGCGAGCGCAACTACTACCTCGTGACGCCCGAGCGCGCCGACCAGCGGCCGCTCTTGAAGTTCTTCAGCGACTGGCTGCTGGCCGAGGCGCGGGGCGGGTCCGTCTAAGACACTGCCGATATGATGGTCCGCATCGCCGCGCGGACGGCCTTCGCCTCACACCATGCTGAACAACATCGCCCCTTTTCTCGTGCACTGGGCCATCACCGCACTCTCGCTGTGGGTGGCCAGCCTGATCTTTCGCGGCATCAAGTTCGAGAACACTTCCGCGCTGGTGATCTCGGCCCTGCTGCTAGGGCTGGCCAATGCCATCGTCAAGCCGCTCCTGATCGTGCTCACGCTGCCGCTGACGCTGCTGACGCTCGGCCTCTTCCTGCTGGTGATCAACGCGCTGATGATCATGCTGGTGGCCGCGCTGGTGCGCGGGTTCAGGCTCTCGGGCTTCTGGACCGCGTTCTTCGCGAGCATCTTCATCTCCGTGCTGAGCATTGCGATCGACTCGCTGGTGAACAGCGACGACCCCGCGACGACCATCCAGATGCCGACGCGCAGCGGCAAGTGGCTGTAGGCCCGAAAGCCCCGGCCCTCAGGCCCTGAAGATCTCCTCGAGATCGACCTCTTCGGCCGCGTGGTCGAGCTTCATGCTGCCCTCGATATGGTCGAGATGCTCGAGCACCAGCCGCTCGGCGCCCGGCGCGTCGTGTCTGGCGATGGCCTCGATGATCTGCGAATGCTCGTCGGCGCGGCAGCTGTTCGCAATGGGCGCGTCGTAGAGAAAGATCGTCAGGCAGGTCAGCACCGACAGCTCGCGCATGCTGCGCGCCAGGGCCGTGTTGCCGGCCAGCTCGGCCGCCAGCGAATGAAACTCGCCGGACAGGCGGATGACGGCGCGCTTGTCGTCGCGGCGCCGCGCATCGAGCTCCAGCGCCTGGTGCTGGCGCAGGCGGGTGAGCTTCTCGGGCGTGAGGTTGTCGACGAGCCGGCGCAGCACGGCCGGCTCGATCAGCCGGCGGGCCTCGAAGACGTCGCGCGCCTCCTCGATCGACGGCTTGGCCACGTAGGCGCCGCGCTGCGGATACAGCGTCACGATCTGTTCGTGCGCGAGCCGCGACAGCACGTCGCGGATGCGCGCGCGGCTGGCGCCGAAGATGTCGGCCAGCCGCTCTTCGCCGAGCTTGGTGCCGGGATGCAGCCGGTGCTCGAGGATGGCCGCGAAGATCTTCTCGTAGATCTCGTCCTGCGTTTTCTCGCGCTCGAGCTGCGCCTGGGAAGACGGCTTGCGCGTGCCCATCATCGCCAGCCGAACAGCGCGCCCCAGCCGCGCACCTGCGCCGGATCGGCGCCTGCCGCGCGCAGCTGGCCCCAGACGGTGGTGCTCACGGTGTCGAGCAGCGCAATGCCGGTTTCGGCCTCGAACGCCTCGGCCAGCGGTGCGGCGTGCAGGTTGGTGCAGAAGGTGGTGATGGCCTCGGGCTGCGCCGCGGCCACCTCGCGCATCGACGCCATCAACTGCGCGGGCTCGACCAGCGCGAAGTCGTGGTTCACGCTGATGCCAAGGTGGCGCTCGGCCACCACCTCGATGCCGAGCGCGCGGTAGTTGTCGACGATGCGCTGCTGCACGTCGGCGGTGTAGGGCGTCACCAGCCCGAGCCGCTTCACGCCGCGCAGCGCCAGCAGTTCGTTGAGCGCCAGCACGGCGGTGGTGGCGGCAATGCCGGTGCGCTCGCGGATGCGCTCGACCAGGCGCCGGTCGGCTTCGAAGCCCAGCCAGCCCGACGAGGTGCCGCTCCAGGCGATCACGTCGACCCGCGCATCGGCCAGCAGCTCGGCGGCGGCCAGGATCTTGCTGTCGTCGAACTGGCCCAGGCCCTCGGCCGAAAGCGAGATCTCCGTGACCCGGAAGCGCGAGAAATGGGCGCTGCAGCCCGGCACGCAGGCCACCAGGGTGCTGGTCAGCGGCTCCAGCGCGGTGTTGGACGACGGCGTGAGCACGCCAAGGCGAAAGGGGCGCGGCATGGGCTTTCTTTGTTTGCGGACGGCCGGGATCAGCGTAATCACTGTCTCCGGACTCTTGATTGTCGACGATTATGTCGACAACATTCAATCTCCTTGTTGACAAAAGTCTCGCGCTTCCTTCCATGACCTCCACCCCAGCCTTCGATCTGGTCGTTCGCAATGCGCAGGCCACGACCGCCAGCGACACCTTCGATTGCGACATCGGCGTGCGCGACGGGCGCATCGTCCAGCTCGGCATGAAATTGGCCGCCGGCGCGCGCGAGATCGATGCAGCCGGCCGCACCGTCACGCCCGGTGGCGTCGACGCCCATTGCCATCTCGACCAGCCGATGCCTGCGCCCCTGCGCATGGCCGACGACTTCGACACCGGCACGCGCAGCGCAGCCTGCGGCGGCACCACCACCGTGATTCCCTTCGCCGCGCAGCAGAAGGGCCAGTCGCTGCGCGCCGCGGTCGAGGACTATCGCGCCCGCGCGGCCGGCAAGGCGCACATCGACTACGCCTTCCACCTGATCGTGAGCGACCCGACACCCACGGTGCTGAACGAGGAACTGCCGGCGCTCATCCGCGAAGGCTTCACCTCGTTCAAGATCTACATGACCTACGACGACATGAAGCTCGACGACGGCCAGATCCTGGACGTGCTGGCGGTGGCGCGCGAGCACGGCGCCATGGCGATGATCCATGCCGAGAACGCCGACTGCATCGGATGGCTCACGCGCCGCCTGGAAGCCGCCGGGCGCACCGCGCCGCGCTTCCACGCGCACGCGCGGCCGATGCTGGTGGAGCGCGAAGCCACGCACCGCGCCATCGCGCTGGCCGAGTTGGTCGACGTGCCGATCCTGATCGTGCACGTGTCGGGCCGCGAGGCGGTGGAGCAGATCCGCTGGGCGCGTGCGCACGGGCTCAATGTGTTTGCCGAGACCTGCCCGCAATACCTCTTTCTCACGGCCGAGGACCTGGGGATCGACGACAGCTACCAGGGCGCCAAGTGCGTGTGCAGCCCGCCGCCGCGCGACAAGGCCAACCAGCAGGTGATCTGGGACGGGCTCAACGATGGCCTTTTCACCGTGTTCTCGTCGGACCATGCGCCCTTCAGGTACGACGCGCCCGAGGGCAAGAAGCCCGGCGGCGAGGAGGTGGCGTTCCGCCACATTCCCAACGGCATCCCCGGGATCGAGACGCGCATGGCGCTGCTGTGGTCCGAGGGCGTGCTGGCCGGGCGCATGACGCCGCACCGCTTCGTCGAGCTCACGGCCACCGGGCCGGCCAAGGCCTACGGCCTGCATCCGCGCAAGGGCACGATCGCGATCGGCGCGGACGCCGACCTGGTGATCTGGGACGAGCGCGAGTTCGTGCTGAAGAACGAGATGCTGCACCACGATGTCGACTACACGCCCTATGAAGGCATGCGGCTGAAGGCCTGGCCGGGCGTGACGCTGGCGCGCGGCGAGGTGATGTGGGACGGCGCGGCCTTCACCGGGCGCACCGGGCATGGGCGCTTCCTGCCATGCGGCACGCCCACGCTGCTGTCCGGGCGGCGCGGCTGAGCGAGCGCCGTGGGCGGGGTGGCGTGCAACTTGCAAGGATTTCGTCATGACGGACAGCAGCTCCCCCCGCTCCCCCAGGACCGCCGGCAAGGTCACGCGCATCGACCGCGACGGCGACGGCACCGTGCAGTCGCTCACGCGAGCGATGCAGCTGCTCGAACTGCTGGCCGACGACGACGAGGGCTACCGCCTGGTCGACATCGCCGCGCGCAGCGGCTTGTCGTCGTCCACCGCGCACCGCCTGCTCACCACGCTGGAGCAGCGCCAGTTCGTCCAGTTCGACCGCGAAACCAGCCTCTGGTATGTGGGCGTGCGCTGCTTTTCGGTGGGCGCGGCCTTCGGGCGCCGGCGCCGCATCGCGCACCTGGCGCTGCCGGTGATGCGGCGGCTGCGCGACAGCTCGGGCGAAAGCATCAACCTGGGCATTGCCGACCTGGGCGACATCGTCTTCGTCACGCAGGTGGAAAGCCGCGAGCTGATGCGCGCCATCGGCAAGCCGGGCTTTCGCGCGCCGCTGCACGGCACGGCCATGGGGCAGGCCATCCTGGCCGCCATGGCCGAGGACGACGTGCTGCAGTACCTGCGCACCTACGGCCTGCCGAAGCTCACGCCCAACACCATCGCGCGCGCGTCGCGGCTGCACGAAACCCTGGGCGAGGTGCGCCGCGCGGGCTATGCGGTGGACGACGAGCAGAACGCCGTCGGGCTGCGCTGCATTGCCGCCGCCATCCGGGACGAACACGGCCAGCCCTTCGGCGCGATATCGCTCGTGGGCCCGACACAGCGCATCAAGGCGGCCGACTTCGCGCAGTTCGGCGCCACGGTGCGCACCGCCGCCGATGAGA
Source organism: Variovorax paradoxus (assembly GCF_018614875.1). Classification (GTDB taxonomy): domain Bacteria; phylum Pseudomonadota; class Gammaproteobacteria; order Burkholderiales; family Burkholderiaceae_C; genus Variovorax; species Variovorax paradoxus_I. The sequence goes on from NZ_JAGGNW010000014.1 coordinate 8,015, forward strand.
TCACCACGGCCTACGGCGGGCGCCTGAAGTAGCCGCTTCTTTTGCTTCTTCTTCCACCGGCGTACGGCGCCAAGTGCTTGATCCGCAACGCTTTTTTTCGCCTGTCCCGGTGCGCGGAAAATTCCGGGCGCGCGCCTTGCGGCGCGGTTCAATGGCCTCCTCTGCCGCCGCCTTGCCAATCCGCCCACCTCTGCCCTCCCAGGAGAAATCATGCCGATGCGCCCTCTTGCCAAGCCCTTTTCAAAACCCTTCGCCGCAGCCTTCGTGCTCGCGCTGGCCACATTGCTCGCCCTTCCCGCCGCACAGGCGCAAGACCGGATCAAGCTGAAGGCCATCGGCCAGCCGCTGGCCACCGGGCTGATCCAGAAGAACAAGGAACAGCCCTTCTTCGAGAACTTTGCCGCCCGCACGGGCCTCCCGATCGACGTCGACTACAAGCCCATCGACACGCTCGGCATCAAGGACACCGAACAGCTGCGCGTGATGAAGGCGGGCCTGTTCGACATCGTCTCGCTGCGGGTCTCGCAGAACTCGCGCGACGAGCCGACGATCCTCGGCCTGGACCTGGTTGGCGCCGCCCCTGACTACGCCACCGGCCGCAAGGTGGCCAAGGCCTACTTCGACACGGTCGATGCGCGGCTGCAGCAGCAGTTCAACGTGAAGCTGCTCGGCGTGTGGCCCTTCGGCCCGCAGATCCTGTTCTGCAAGAAGCCGATTGCCTCGCTGGCCGACATCAAGGGCATGAAGGTGCGCGTGTACGACCAGAACCTGGCCAAGTTCATCGAGATGGTGGGCGGCACGCCGGTGCCGGTGTCGTTCGCCGACACGCACCAGTCGCTGTCGCTCGGCGTGGTCGACTGCGCCATCACCGGGCCGAGCTCGGCCAACTCGGCCGGCTGGCCCGAGGTCACGACTCACCAGCTGGCCATCGGCTTCCAGATGGCGCTCAACGGCTACGGCATGACGATGAAGTCGTGGAACGCGCTCAAGCCCGACCAGCAGGCCAAGCTCAAGGCGGCGTTCGACGGCCTGACCGAAGAGGTGTGGAAATACTCCGAAGAGCTGTTCCGCGACGCGCTGAACTGCAACGCCGGCAAGGACCCGTGCACCACCGGCAAGAAGTTCAAGCTGGTCGACGTGCCGGTCACGCCGGCCGACCTCGACCTGGTGCGCGGCGCTGTCAGCAAGGTGTCGCTGCCGGTATGGGCCGAGGTCTGCGACAAGTCGAACCCGGGCTGTTCCAAGGGCTGGCAGGCGACCGTGGCGCCGGTGCTGGGGCTCAAGTGAGCAGCGCGGCCATGAGCGAGCGGACGCAGCCCACCGCCGCGTCGCCCGGGCAAGCGCAGGGCGCGCCGGCCGCGCCGCGGCGCGCCGGCTTCAAGACGCGCGTGGAGACGGTGCTGGCCACCATCTTCGGCGCCATCTTCCTCGGCCTGTCGGTGATCGTGACCGTCGAGACCGCCGCGCGCAAGCTGTTCAACATCTCGCTGCAGGGCGCGGACGAGCTCGGCGGCTATGCGCTCGCGGTGGGCTCGACCATTGCCTTCAGCCTGGCGCTCCTGGGCCGCAATCACATCCGCGTCGACGTGTTCCACGAGAAGTTTCCGGCCCGCGCGCAGGCGCTGCTGAACTGGATCTCGGCGGTGTCGCTGGCTGCGCTGGCGGTGTTCATCGGCTGGGTGGCGTTCAAGGTGATCGGCGACACCATGGCCTACCGCAGCACCGCGCAGACGCCGTGGGCCACGCCGCTGATCATTCCGCAGGGCGTCTGGTATGCGGGGCTCGTGATCTTCGCGCTGGTGGCCTGCGCGCTCGCGCTGCGCGCCACGAAGCTGCTTCTCGGCGGCGACATCGCGACGCTGAACGCCGACTTCCATCCCAAGAGCGCCAAGGAAGAGTTGAAGGAAGAACTGGACGACCTTGCGGTACGCCAGGCCGCGCAGCCCGGCGAAGGAGCCATGCCATGAACCTGATGGTCATAGGACTCGCGTTCTTCGCGATGCTCGGCATGATGCTGATCGGCATGCCGATTGCCGTGTCGATGGCGCTGGTGGGCATTGTCGGCGGCATCGCCGCCTACGGCGCACCCTTCATGGACTCCATTGCGCCCGTGGTCTGGGGCGTGCAGAACGAGAACCTGCTGACCTCGGTGCCGCTGTTCGTGCTGCTCGGCGAACTGCTGCTGCGCTCCGGCATCGCGGACCGCATGTACATCGCGCTGTCGGCCTGGCTCGGCCGCCTGCCCGGCGGGCTGCTGCACACCAACATCGGCAGCTGCGCGCTGTTCGCCGCCACCTCGGGTTCGTCGGTGGCCACCGCCGCCACGGTGGGCACGGTGGCGCTGCCTTCGCTGCACCGGCGCGGCTACTCCATGCGCGCCTCGCTCGGCAGCCTGGCCGCGGGCGGCACGCTGGGCATCCTGATTCCGCCCAGCGTGAACATGATCGTGTACGGCTCGCTCACCAACAACTCGATCGGCAAGCTGTTCATCGCCGGCATCATCCCGGGCCTGCTGCTGACCGGCTTCTTCATGCTCTGGATTGCCGGCTCCAGCCTGGCGAGCGGCAATGCGATGCGCGAGCCCAAGGTGCCGCTGGACGAGCGCATCCGAGCGCTGGTGCACCTGGTGCCGCCGGCGGTGGTGTTCGGCATCGTCATGGGCAGCCTCTACTTCGGCATTGCCACCGCAGCCGAAAGCGCCGCGCTGGGCGTGATCGCGGCGCTGGGCTTCGTGCTGCACTCGGGCAAGCTGAGCTGGGAGCTGATGCGCAACTGCTTCGTCTCGACCGCGCGCGTGAGCGGAATGATCCTGCTGATCGTGGTGGCGGCCTTCGTGCTGAACCTGACGGTGAGTCTCACTGGCGTGGCCGAGGCCATGACCAAGTGGGTCTCGGGCCTGGGCCTGTCGGCCACGGGGCTGATCCTGGCGCTGATGGTGTTCTACCTGGTGCTCGGCATGTTCATGGACGTGCTGTCGATGCAGGTGGCCACCATTCCCATCACCTATCCGATTGCCACCGCGCTGGGGGTCGATCCGATCTGGTTCGGCATCTTCATCGTGCTGATGTGCGAGCTGGGCCTCATCACGCCGCCGGTGGGCATGAACCTGTTCGTGGTGCACGGCATCCGGCCCGACAAGGGCGGCATCGAGGATGCGATCTACGGCGCGCTGCCCTATGCGCTGATCATGATCCTGTTCACCCTGCTGCTGCTGGCCGTGCCGCAACTGGTGACATGGCTGCCGGGCCACATGTGAGCCTGCGCGCCGACGATCCCCCAATTCCTCCACAAGCAATTGCCATGAAACTCAAGTTCGCCCTCATTGCCGCGGCCGCTCTCGCCCTGGCACTGCCCGCGCCGGCCCAGAACACGCGGCTGCGCGTGGCGGGAAGCCTGGTGTCCGGCGGCCTCATCCAGCAGAACAGGGAGCAGCCCTTCTTCGAGAACTTCGCGAAGAACACCGGCCTTCCGATCGATGCCGAATACAAGCCGCTGGACGTGCTCGGCATGAAGGATGCCGACGGCCTGCGCGTGGTGAAGTCGGGACTGTTCGACATCGTGGCGCTGCGGCTGGCGCAGGTCTCGCGCGACGACCCGTTTTTGCTCGGCCCCGACATCGTCGGCCTGTCGACCGACTACGACACCGCGCGCAAGGTGGTCGATGCCTACCGCGCGCCGCTCGACACGCGGCTGCAGGAACGCCACGGCGCCAAGCTGCTGGGCACCTACCCGTTCGGGCCGCAGATCATGTTCTGCAAGACCCCGATTTCCGGCCTTGCGGATCTCAAGGGCAAGAAGGTGCGCGTCAGCGACCAGTCGCTGGCGCGCTTCATCGAACGGCTCGACGGCATTCCGGTGGCGCTGGCTTTCACGGAGACGCAGCAGGCGCTGGAGCGCGGCGTGGTCGACTGCGCGATCACCGGGCCCAGCTCCGCCAATTCGGCCGGCTGGCCCGACGTGACCACGCACGTCATGCCCATCGGCTTCCAGATCCACATCGTCGCCTACGCCATCAACCTGAAGAAGTGGAACGCGCTGCCGGCCGAACAGCAAGCCAGGATGGCGGCCGCCTTCCAGAAGCTGGAAGCCGACACCTGGGCCTATTCGCGCGAACTGTGGGACGACGCCTCGCGCTGCAATGTGGGGCGCGAGCCGTGCAAGCTCGGCAAGCGCTACGGCATGCTGGAAGTTCCGGTGAAGCCGGCCGACCAGAAGCTCGTGCGCGACGCAGTCGGCGCGGTCTCGCTGCCGCTGTGGGCCGAGGTTTGCGACAAGTCCTACGACAAGTGCTCGGCCATCTGGAAACAGGTCGTCGCGCCGGTGGTGGGCCTCCGGTAGGCGCACGATGAAAACAGCACTCTGGCAACTCACGGCGGCCCAGCTTGCCGATGGTTTTCGCGCCGGCGCGTTCACGCCGGAAGAGGCACTCGCGGCCTGCCTGGCACGCACGGCCGAAGTGAACCCGCGGCTCAATGCGCTGGTCGTGCTCGACGCCGAAGGCGCGGCCGAAGCGGCCGCGCAAAGCACCGCGCGCTGGCGCTCGGGCCGCGCGCTGGGGGCGCTCGATGGCGTGCCGGCCACCATCAAGGACAACCTGCAGGTGCGCGGCCTGCCCACCCACTGGGGCAGCCGCGCGCTGGACGGCTTCGTCGCCGAGCGCGACGAGCGGCCGGTGGCGCGGCTGCGCGAAGCCGGCGCGGTGATCTTCGGCAAGACCAACGTGCCCGAGTTCACGATGCAGGGCTACACCGGCAACCCGGTCTTCGGCCCGACCGGCAATCCGTGGAACCCGGCGCTCACGCCCGGCGGCTCCTCGGGCGGCGCGGTGGCGCTGGTGGCCGCGGGCGGCTGCCCGATCGCGCTGGGCACCGACGGCGGCGGCTCCATCCGCCGGCCCGCATCGCACACCAACCTCGTCGGGCTCAAGCCCTCGCGCGGCCGCGTGCGGCGCGGCGACGGGCTGCCGCCGATCTTTCTCGACTTCGAGGTGGTGGGGCCGATGGCGCGCTGCGTGGACGACGTGGCCGCGGTCATGCAGGCGATTGCGCCGCGCGCGGTCGATGCACCGCCTGAACCTGCCGACCTCCGGCGCGCGCGCATCCTCTACCTGCCGCGCTTCGCGGACCATCCGGTGGACCCGCGCATCGCGCGGCTGGTGGATGCCGCCGCCAGCAACCTGGCCGCGCTCGGCCACCAGGTCACGACCCTGCCGCGCTTCGACCTTGCCGAGGCGGTGAACCAGCGCTGGCCGCTGCTCGCGCAAGTGGGCCTGGCCTGGCTGGTGGACCATCCGCAGGCGCTCTCGCCCCGCCCCTTCGACCCCGCGCTGTTCGGCCCCGCGATGCAGGCCAACGCCGAAACCGGCCGCGATGCCTCGGCGCGCGCGCTGTTCGAACTGCTCTTCGAGGCCGAGCGCCTGCGCGGCGAACTCGCGGGCCTGTTCGAGCAGCACGACTTCCTGCTCACCCCCGCGACCGCGGCGCTGCCCTGGCCCGCCGCCGACACGCACCCGCCGCGCATCGACGGCCGCGAGGTCGGCCCGCGCGGCCATGCGGTGTTCGCCGGCTTCGTCAACGCCGTGGGCCTGCCCGCGATCGCGCTGCCCTGTGGCTTTGCGGAGGGCCTGCCGGTGGGATTGCAGCTGGTCGCGCGCGAAGGCGGCGACGACGCGCTGCTGGCGCTGGCCCGCGAATTCGAACGCGCCCATCCGTGGCAGCGCTTTCCCGTCCTGTGACGACGGCGCGGGGCGGGCTTGCTCCGGCCAGCGCCGCGTACGCCCTGTACCTTGCGCGGCGCGACGGCCGGCGCGTGCCTTCCGCGCTGCTGCAGCCGGCGAGCCGTGGCGAGGCCTATGCCATTCAGGACGCCACCCTGGCGGCGATCGGCCCGGTCGGCGGCTGGAAGGTCGGCGCGCGGGCGCCCGGCCTGGAGCCCACCTGCGCGCCCCTGCCGGCCGAGGGACTGCTGCCCGACGGCGCGCGCCTGCAGGGCCCGGCCTGGCGGCTGCGCGGTGTGGAGGCAGAGATCGGCTTCCAGCTCGGCGCCGACCTGCCGCCGCGCGCCGCGCCCTACACGCTGGCCGACCTGGCACGGGCCATCGAATCGGTGCTGCCGGTCATCGAGATCGTCGAGACCCGCCTGGCCGACTGGTTCGGCGCCGATGCCCATGCCCAGCTGGCCGACCTGCTGAGCCATGGCGCGCTGGTGCTCGGCCGCCGCCAGCCCTTCGCGCCGGCCTGGTTCGACCTGGCGCGCGCCGAGGCCGCGCTGCATTTCGATGGGCAGACCGTCGCGCACACCGTGGGCGAGCACCCCAGCCCCGATGCCGGTGCGCTGCTGGTGTGGCTCGCAAACCATTGCGCCACGCGCGGCGCCGGGCTCAAGGCGGGCCAGATCGTCACGAGCGGCTCGTGCACCGGCATGCTGTTCGCGTCGGCGGGCACGGCCGTGCGCGTCGAGATCGGCGAGCTTCCTCCGGTGGCTGTTTCCTTCTGACGTTCCTGTTCCTCGCTTGTCAGCGCGGAGTTCGCGGGCATCGGCAGCGCCCCGGTGCAGTTGCAGCCTCCGGCGTGCCGGAACCCATGTCCGGAAACAGCGAGCGCCGCAGCCGCGCCGGCCACACACTGGCGGCATGCCGAACGCTCCCGCAACCGCAAGAACCGTCGACGCCCTCGACTGGCCCCGTATCGAAACCGAGCTCGCCACGCGCGGGTGCGCGACCACGGGCGTGCCGTTGTTCAGCCCGAAGGAGTGCGGCGCGCTGGCGGCGCTCTATGACGAGCCCGGCAATTTCCGCAGCCGCGTGGTGATGCAGCGCCACGGCTTCGGCCAGGGCGAATACCAGTACTTCGCCAACCCGCTGCCCGCCTCGATCGCGGCATGGCGCAGCGCGCTGTACGAGCGCCTGGCGCCGCTCGCGAACGCATGGGCGGCCGCGATGGGCCAGCCGGCCGACTACCCGCCCGACCACGCGGCGTACCTCGCACGCTGCCATGCGGCGGGCCAGCTGCGCCCCACGCCGCTGCTGCTGCGCTACGACGAGGGCGACTACAACTGCCTGCACCAGGACCTGTACGGCGATCTGCAGTTTCCGCTGCAGCTCACGGTGCTGCTGAGCCGGCCGGGCGAAGATTTCACGGGCGGCGAATTCGTGCTCACCGAGCAGCGCCCGCGCATGCAGTCGCGCGCCGAGGTGGTGGCGCTCGCGCAGGGCGAGGCGGTGATCTTCGCGGTCAACCAGCGGCCCGTGGCGGGCACGCGCGGCAGCTACCGCGTCACCATGCGGCACGGCGTGAGCCGCGTGCGCTCGGGGCGGCGGCACACGCTGGGGCTGATCTTCCACGACGCGCGTTAGCGCGCCCCGCGGCGCCCGCACGACCGTGCCATAACGGCACACGGCCGAAGTCGCGCAAAATCCGCCCTGCACCCGGGTGCTCGCCAGGATTTCCGACAACAACGATCGGAGCAGCGAGCGACCGGATGCGATCCGCGGCCCGACGTGACGGCCGCGGGTGCGTTGGAGTGGTCGACAGGGAGCTGTATGAACAACAAGAACTCGTCCGGGCCTCCGGATGTGGCGGGAAAGCCGCCTCTCGCTTTTTTTGAATTTTCCGCGGCCGTGGCGCGGCTCTCGCGCCGGTTCAGGGTCGACGTGAGCACCATCGTGAGTGCCGTCGCGCTGACGCAGTCGCTGCTGCTGGCCACGCTCGGGTACTGGGGCTCGCAGCGGCTGGTGGCGAAGATCGGCGCCTCCGCGCACGGCACCAACCACCACCGGACCGAGGACAACGTCCTCGCGGTCCTCGCAAGGACCGAGTCGGCGGTCGGTGCGCTGGCCGGCGCGCCGAGCCTCGGCCCCGCGGGCGAGCAGGCCCAGCGCACGGCGGAACTGCTCTGGACCCTGCTGCAGCAGTCGCCCGAACTCGACAGCCTCTACGTGGCCGACGAAACCGGCCAGATGCTGATGGCGCTGCGCTACCCGGTGCCGGCCGTCCGGCGCATCGCGCGCGGCGCCGGCGAGCTCGTCACCGAAACCTGGCAATACAAGCTGCCGCCCGCGCCCGAGGTGGACGCGCAGCAGCGCTTTGCCACGCAGCGCATCGAGTCCTTTCGCAGCGGCTACGACCCGAGGCAGCAACGCTGGTACCAGGCAGCCCGCCAGATGCACAAGCCGGTCTGGACCGCGCCCTACACATTCGCCGCGACGCAGGAGCTGGGCGTGACCTACGCCTTGCCCAGCAAGCGCCGTCTTGCCGAAGGCAGCCCCAGGCTGCTGGTGGTGGGCGGCGACGTCTCGCTGGGCCGGCTGTCGGAGTTCGTGCGGCTCTTCAGCAGCGACGGCCGCGGCGACAGCGCCCTGCTGAACACCGACAACCAGGTCCTGGCGCGCAGCGACCAGCCCGGCGTGCTGCGCCGGCCGGAGCCGCCCACCGGCGTGCTGGGCGCGCTGCGCGGCCACATGCTGGACAACGGCACGCCGGGCAGCACGAGCGGCTTGGACTTCTCGTTCGACCACGACGGCCGGCGCTATCTCGCGCAGGCCTCGCGGATTCCTTCCGCCGGCTGGCAGCTGGTGAGCTGGGTGCCCGAAGACTTCGTGCTGGGCGAGCTGCGGCGTGCCGTGCTGTGGTGGCTGCTGCTGGGCCTGGCCTTGCTCGCGGCGGCGCTGTTCGTGTCGCTGCAGCTGTCGAGGCTGGTCACCTCGCCGGTCGAGAAGCTCTCGCAGATCGCGCGCCGCATCGGCCTGCTGGAGCTCGACGACCTGCCGCGCGAGCGCAGCCGCGTGCTGGAGATTCAGCACCTCGACCAGGCGCTCGACGAGTCGGCGCGCAGCTTGAGGGCGTTCAGCAAGTTCGTGCCGGTGGACGTGATCGGCCAGCTCGTGGCCGAAGGCCAGGCGCTGGCGCCCAGCGGATCGCCGCGGCGCATGACCGTGATGTTCACCGACATCGAGGGCTTCACCCGGATCTCCGAGTCGATGGAAGCCAATGTGCTGGTCGGCATGCTGACCGAATACTTCAACCTGGCGACGGGCGTGCTGGCGCGCTACGGCGGCGTGATCGACAAGTTCATGGGCGACGGCATCATGGTGCTGTGGGGCGCGCCCGCGGACCTGAAGGATGCGGAGTACCGCGCCTGCCTGGCCGCGCTGCAGCTGCACGTCGAGATGGGTGCGCTCAACCGCAAGTGGCGCGCCGGCGGGCTGCCCGAGTTCCGCACCCGCGTGGGCATCCACACGGGCGTGGTGATCGCGGGAGTGCTGGGTTCGAACGACCGGCTGTCCTACACGGCCGTTGGCGACGTGGTCAATGTGGCCAGCCGCATCGAGGGCACCAACAAGCAGCTGGGCACGCACACGCTGATCTCGGAGGCCACCTTCGCGGGACTGAAGGGACGGCTGCAAACGCGCCGCATCGACGAGCGGGTGGCGCTGCGCGGCCGCCGCACGCGCATGGTGCTCTACGAACTGCTGATGCCGTGACGGGCTAGGCTCACGCCCCGGCGCGCCGGGCCGCGAAGGCCACGTACCAGTCGAGGCTGCCGGGGTTGGCCATGGCCTCGCGGTTGACCACCTTCTCCAATGGCTGGCCCAGCAGCAGCTTCTTGATCGGCAGCTCCTGCTTCTTGCCCGAGAGGGTGCGCGGAATCTCGGCCACCTGGAAGATGTCGTTGGGCGCGAAGCGCGGCGAGAGCGAGGTCTTGATGGCGTTGTTGATCTTCGCGCGCATCGCGTCGTCGAGCGCCACGCCGGGGCGCAGCACCACGAACAGCGGCATGTAGCTTTCGCGGCCGAGGTATTCGAGGTCGACCACCATCGAGTCGAGCACTTCGGGCAGGCTCTCCACGGCGCTGTAGATCTCGCTGGTACCCATGCGCAGGCCCTGGCGGTTGATGGTGGCGTCGCTGCGGCCGTAGATGATGCAGCCGCCGTCTTCGCCGATCCTGATCCAGTCGCCGTGGCGCCAGATGCCGGGATAGGTGTCGAAGTAGCTCGACAGGTAGCGCGCATTGCCTTCGTCGCCCCAGAAGTACAGCGGCATCGACGGAATGGGCTTGGTGCACACCAGCTCGCCGACTTCGCCGACCACAGGCTGGCCCTGCTCGTTCCACGCCTCGACCGAATGGCCGAGCTCGCGGCACTGCATCTGGCCCGGCACCTCGGGCAGCTCGCGGTTGCCGCCGACGAAGGCGCCACAGAAATCCGTGCCACCGGAAATATTGCACCACCAGACCTCCTTAGAGCCCGCGGTGAGGATCTGCTGCGTGCCCCAGCGCTGCACCTCTTCCGACAGCGGCGAGCCGGTGCTGCCGAGCGCGCGCACGCGCGACAGGTCGCCGCACTCGGCCGCCGCCACGCCGGCCTTCATGCAGTTGGTGAAGTAGGCCGCGCCGGCGCCGAAGAAAGTGATGCGGTGCTTGGCGACGAAGCGCCACAGCACGGCCCAGTCGGGCTTCTCCTTGCTGCCGGCCGGATGGCCGTCGTAGATGACGATGGTTGAACCGAAGGCCAGGCCCGCGAGCTGGCAGTTCCACATGACCCAGCCGGTCGAGCTGTACCAGTGGAAGCGTTCGCCGAGGTTGTTGGCGCCGTAACTCGCACCCACGTCGTTGTGCAGGCCGCAGGCGTACATCGTCATGATGATGCCGCCCTGCCCGTGCACGATGGGCTTGGGCAGGCCGGTGGTGCCGCTCGAATAGACGATCCAGATCGGATGGTCGAAGGGCAGCCACTCGGGCTCGAAGGCCGCCACCTCGGCGTCGCTGCGCGCGATGGCGCCCTGCCAGTCGGCATCGGCCGCGAGCTGTTGCGCGGCATGCGGCGTTTTCAGCAGCAGCAGCTTCTGCACGCTGGGCAGCGCATCGCGCAGTTCCTGCACCACGGCGCTGCGGTCGATGGGCTTGGCGCCGTAGTGCACGCCGTCGGCGGCGATCAGCAGCGTGGGCTCGATCTGGCGGAAGCGGTCGACCACCGCCGCCGTGCCCATGTCGGGCGCGCACACGCTCCACACCGCGCCGATGCTGGAACACGCAAGAAACGCGACCATGGTCTCGGGCACGTTGGGCAGGTAGGCGGCCACACGGTCGCCGCGCCGCACGCCGAGCGAACGCAGCGTGAGCGCCACCGAAGCCACCTGGCGGCGCAGCTCGGGCCACGACATCTCGCGCACTTCGCCCAGCTCGTTGTCGCTCACGATGGCAGGCATGCCGGCCGCATGGGCCGCGTCCGCATGGCGCAGCACTTCGCGTGCGTAGTTGACCTGCGCACCCGGAAACCACCTGGCGCCGGGCATGCGCGCATCGGCCAGCACCGCCGTGTGCGGCATGGGCGAGTGCATGCCGGCGTAGTCCCAGATGCTCTGCCAGAAAGCGTCGAGGTCGGTGACGGACCAGCGCCACAGCGCGTCGTAGGTGTCGAACGACAGGCCGCGCTGGTCGCGCAGCCAGTTCTGGTAGAGGCGGATCTGAGGAATGTTGGGAGCGGGCATGGTGTCGAGCCTAATGCCGCATTCCGTGCCGCTCAATCGGGGTTGACCTCAGGGTTTGTACGTGTGTTCAATGGTTTTGTACAGATGTTCAATACGCCCCATGAATGCCCGCACCCCGACTGCCAAGCGAAGCGCCCACCGGGCCGCGGCCGTCACCGCCGAAGCCGCCCGGCCCGACCGGCGCCACGCCATCCTGCTGGCGGCGGAGAAACTCTTCGCGCAGCACGGCTACCACGCGGTCACCATCCGCCAGATCGCCGAGGAAGCGGGCGTGCCGCTGGCGCTGGTGGGCTATTACTTCGGGCCGAAGCACGAGCTCTTCCATGCCATCTTCGAGCACTGGAGCCACAGCATCGAAGAGCGGCTCGCGGGCCTCAGGGCAGTGAACAACGACCCCGACGACGCGCGCACGCTGCCGCGCATCATCGAGGCCTTCACGGGGCCCGTGCTGGCGTTGCGCGCGAGCGCCGAGGGCGAGTACTACGCGCTGCTGGTGGCACGCGAGCTCTATCACGCCACCGAGGAAGCCGATCGCGTGCTGCGCGGCTACTTCGATCCGCTGGCCGAGGCCTACATCGACGCACTGCATGTCGCGCTGCCGCATGCCACGCGCGGGCAGGCCGCCTGGGGCTACCAGTTCTCGCTCGGGGCGCTGCTGCATCACCTGAACGACAGCCGCATCGAACGGCTCTCGCGCGGCGAGAACCGGCGCAGCGATCCGGCCGTGGCACCGATGCTCGTGAACTTCATCGTCGGCGGGCTGCGCGCCGCGCTGCCGCGACCCAAGGCCCCGCAGAAGAAAACCACTCCCAGGAGACAAAAGACATGATGAAACGACGCACCCTGCTGTCGGCGCTGGCCGCCGCATCGGCCGCCACGGCCCTGCCTTCGCGCGCGCAGCCGAGCCCGAAGATCATGTTCGGCTACACGGCCGTGTCCGACTTCGCCTCGGTCTTCGTGGCGGCCGAGGAGGGCTACTTCAAGAAGCGCAACGTCGACGTAGAGCTCAAGTTCATTCCACTCAACTCCACCATTCCCGCGGCGCTGCAGTCCGACTCGCTGCAGATCGGCGGGCCCACGCCATCGGTGTTCCTGCAGGCGGTGGACGGCGGGCTCGACCTGGTGCTGGTGGCCGGCGGCGGGCTCACATCGAAGACGATCACGGGCTTCGGCCTGGTGGCGCGCGCCGGCTCGGGCATCAAGGGGCCGCAGGACTGCGTGGGCAGGAAGATCGGCGTGCCGGGGCTCGGCGCGTTCCTGCACGTGACCTTCCGTGCCTGGCTCAAGGAGAGCGGCGTGGACTACCGCAAGGTCAATTTCGTCGAGGCCTCGTTTCCGCAGCACGCCGACCTGCTGCGCGGCGGCTCGGTCGACGCGGTGGTGTCGGCCGAGCCGTTCATGAGCCGCATCACCGAGAGCGGCGCGGGCTATGTGGCCTCGTACTACTCGACCTTCCTGCCGGAGAACAACCAGACCATCGTGCACGCGGCCAAGCGCGAATGGGTGGCGAAGAATCCGGCCGCCGCGCGCGCCTTCCGCGAGTCGCTGGTCGAGGCCGCTTCCTTCATGCAGCAGCCGAAGAACGATGCCCGGGTGCGCGCGGCCATCGGCAAGTACATCAAGCTGCCGCCCGAGGTGCTCGCGAAGATCCAGATCTCGCCGCCCGGTGCCACGGTGAACGAGAAGCAGCTGGGCTACTGGGTCGGCCTGATGAAGGACCAGGACATGCTCAAGACCCCCATCGACATTGCGAAGCTGATCGCCAAGTGAGCGCCGTCTCCGATTTCCTTCGCTTCGACGGCGTTGCGATCCGGCTCGGCGGGCGCGAGATCCTGTCGCCCACTTCGTTCGACGTGGCGCGCGGCGAATTCGTCTGCATCGTCGGCCCGAGCGGCTGCGGCAAGACCACGCTGCTGCGCGCGGCCAGCGGGCTCGTCACGGCAAGCGCCGGCGAGGTGCGGCGCAATGGCGTGCAGATGCGCGAGCCTTCGCGCGAAGTGGCCTTCGTGTTCCAGGACTACGGCCGCGCGCTGCTGCCGTGGCGCACGGTGGAAGGCAACGTGAGCCTGGCGCTCGAAGCGGCCGGCGTGCCGGCCGCCGAGCGCGCGCCGCGCATTGCCGAGGTGCTGGGCAAGGTCGGCCTTGCGAAGCATGCGCAGAAGTTTCCGGTGCAGCTTTCGGGCGGCATGCAGCAGCGCGCGCAGATTGCCCGCTGCCTGGCGCAGAAGCCCGAGCTGATGATGATGGACGAGCCCTTCGGCGCGCTCGACGCGCTCACGCGCCAGAGCCTGCAGGACGAGCTGGCGCGGCTGGTGCGCGACGACGGGCTCACGGTGCTGTTTGTCACGCACGATCTCGAAGAGGCCATCTACCTCGGCGACCGCGTGATCGCCTTGCAGGCCAACCCCGGGCCAGGGCGGCCCAGCCTGGCGCGGATGATCGACGTGAAGATTCCGCGCCCGCGCGACCAGCTCACGACCAAGGAGCATCCGGAGTATTTGCAGCTGCGGCGCGAGTTGTTCGCCTTCATCGAGCAGGGCCATGACTAGGCACTCCCCCAGGCTTCGCGCACTTCGTGTCGCTTCTCCTCCCCCCTCGCCGGGGGCAACACCAGCGGCCTGGCAAAGCCGGTTCCGCGGTGTTCCTGGCATTGTCCGTCCCGTCGTACTGCCGCTGGTATTGCTGGCGCTGTTCGAGTGGTACGCACGACGCGCGGCCGCATTGGGCAGCGATGCGCTCGCTCCGCCGAGCGCGGCGGCCAGGGCCTTCATGGGCGCGGCGCTCGACGGCTCGCTGTGGCAGGCCACGGGCTTCACGCTCGGCACGGCCGCGCTCGGCCTGTTGCTGGGTGCGGTGCTGGGCATCGCACTGGGGCTGGTGCTCGGGCTCTCGCGCCGTGCGGCGCAGCTCGGTTCGCTCTCCATCGAAGTGCTGCGGCCCGTGCCCTCGGTGGCGCTGATTCCGCTCGCGATGCTGAGCTTCGGCTTCGGCGTGCGCATGGAGCTGGCCATCGTCGCCTTCGCCACCTTCTGGCCGCTGCTGGTGCTGGTGCAGTCGGCGGTGCAGCAGGTCGAGCCGCGGCTGCTCGAAGTGAGCCGTGTGCTGGGCCTCTCGGCGCGCGAGCGTGCGTTCAAGATCGTGCTGCCGGCCATCGTGCCGCGCCTGTTCGTGGCGCTGCGGCTCGGCGTGGCGGTGGCGCTGGTGGTGGCCGTCACGGTCGAGATTGCGGCCAATCCCAACGGCATGGGCTACGCGATGATGATTGCGCAGCAGAGCTTCGACCCCGCGCTGATGCTCGCCTGGCTGGGCTGGATCGGCGTGGTGGGCTTTGCGGTCAATGCGGGCATGGTGCTGCTGCAGCGCGTGGTCGCGCGGCGCATGGGGGTGCTGCCATGACCGACAACGCCCGCGGCCGCGTTGGCGTGATGAGCTGGCTCGGCTCGTTCGCCGTGCTCTGCGCGATGGTTGCACTGTGGTGGATGGCCAGCAATGCGGGCTGGGTGAGCCGCGTGTTCCTGCCGACACCGCAAGCCACGTTCGCGAGTCTGCTCGAGGGCCTCAACCTGTCGGGCCCGAGCGGGAGCAGCGGCCACGGCGAGCTGCTCGCCTTCACGCAGGCCACGGTCGGCCGCATGGTGCAGGGCTGGCTGCTGGCCTCGCTGTTCGGCGTGCTGCTGGGCGCGGCCATCGGCGTGTCGCCCGCGGTGCGCGCGTGGGTGCAGCCGACGCTCGAATTCATTCGCCCGCTGCCCGCTTCGGCGCTGCTGCCGCTTGCGATTTCGATCTTCGGGCTGAACCCCGGCATGGTGCTGTTCGTGGTCGCCTTCGGCGCGATGTGGCCGGTGCTGCTGGCCACGGTGCACGGCTTCGCGGCCGTGGAGCCGCGGCTCGCGGAAGTGGCACGCTGCCTGCAAATGTCGCGCGCGGCGTACATCTGGAAGATGGGCCTGCCCAACGCCATGCCCGACATCCTGGCCGGCATGCGGCTCGCGCTGACCATTGCGCTGATCGTTGCGGTGGTGGGCGAAATGATCGCCTCGCAAAGCGGCCTGGGCCAGGCCATCCTGCTGGCCGCGCGCGCGTTTCGCGCCAGCGATCTTTTCGCCGGCATCGCGCTGCTCGGGCTGATCGGCTTCGCGAGCAACGCGTTGCTGGCTTTTGCCGAGAAGCGGCTGCTGCGCTGGCAGCAGCCCTGAAGAACTCTGCCCGCCCCTGTCAACACCAACACCCCACAAGGAGCCCCGCCATGCCACGCAAATTCGTCGACCTCTCGATCTTTCTGGAAAACGACGTACTGTCCGACCCGCCAGCCTTCGCGCCGAAGATCCAGTACTTCACGCACGAGCAGACCTACGAGCAGATCGAGCCCTTCTTTCCCGGCCTGAAGAAAGAAGACCTGCCCGACGGCGAAGGTTGGGCCGTGGAGCTGGTGCAGCTTTCCACGCACAACGGCACGCATCTCGATGCGCCCTATCACTTCCACTCGACCATGGACAAGGCGCTGGGCGAGAAGAAGCCCGCCATCGCAATTCACGAGGTGCCGCTCGAATGGTGTTTCCAGCCCGGCGTGAAGCTCGACTTCCGCCACTTCGCCGATGGCTACGTGGTCACGGCCGCCGACGTCGAGGCCGAGCTCAATCGCATCGGCCACACGCTCAGCCCGCTGGAGATCGTGGTGGTGAACACGCGTGCCGGGTCGCGCTACGGCAGCCCTGACTATGTGTCGGCCGGTGCGGGCATGGGCTACGAAGCCACCATGTACCTGCTGGAGCGCGGCGTGCGCCTCACGGGCACCGATGCATGGAGCTGGGACGCGCCCTTCGTGCACACCGCCAGGAAGTATGGCGAGACCCATGACGCCTCGCTGATCTGGGAGGGCCACAAGGCCGGCCGCGACATCGGCTACTGCCACATCGAGAAGCTGCACAACCTCGAGGCGCTGCCGCCCACGGGCTTTTTCATCAGCTGCTTTCCGCACAAGATCCGCGGCGCATCGGCCGGCTGGACGCGCGCGGTGGCGATCTTCGACGATGCGCTGATGGCGTCGGTGTAAGGGCCGGTCCATGGGCATCACACTCAACCACACGCACGACGCCGGCGCCAGGAGCTGGGTCGGCACGGCCAACACAGCAGGAACCGACTTTCCGATCCAGAACCTGCCCTGTGCGGTGTTTCGCCGCACGGGCAGCCCAGAGCCGTTTCGCGGCGGCGTCGCCATTGGCGACCAGGTGCTCGACATGGCCGCGCTCTCCGCGCGCCAGTTGCTCGACGGCCTCGCGCTCGATGCGGCCCGTGCCGCCGCGCTGCCGGCGCTCAACGATTTCTTCGCACTCGGCGGCGGCGCCTGGAGCGCGCTGCGCCACGCGCTGTTCGCATTGCTGCGCGAAGATGCGCCGGCCGCCACGGTGCAGGCCGTGCGCGAGTGCCTGGTGCCGCAAGCTGACGTCGAATACACCCTGCCCGCGCGCATCGGCGACTACACCGACTTCTACACGTCCATCGACCATGCGCTGAACATCAGCCGCATCATGAATCCCGAAGGCGACGTGACGCCCAACTTCCGCTGGATCCCGACGGCCTACCACGGGCGCGTGTCGACCATCGGCATCAGCGGCCAGCGCTTTCACCGCCCGATGGGGCAGACGATGGCACCGGGCGCCAAGGCGCCCACGTACCACGCCTGCGCGCGGCTCGACTACGAACTCGAGCTCGGCGTCTGGATCGGCGAAGGCAATGCAGCCGGCGAACCGATTCCGCTCGAACGCGCGGAAGAGCACATCTTCGGCATCTGCCTGCTCAACGACTGGTCGGCGCGCGACATCCAGTTCTGGGAGATGGCGCCGCTCGGTCCCTTCCTCGCGAAGAACTTCGCAACCACCATCTCGCCGTGGATCGTGACGATGGAAGCGCTCGCGCCCTATCGCCAGGCCTGGGCGCGGCCGGCGAACGAGCCCCAGCCGCTCGGCTATCTCGAAAGCCGGGCCAACCGCGAAAGCGGCGCGATCGACATCCGCCTCGAAGTCTGGCTCGAAAGCGAGAAGGCGTGCAACGACGGGAGCGGTCCTTCGCGCTTGTCGCGCACGAGCTTCAGGCACCAGTACTGGAGCGTGGCGCAGATGGTGGCGCACCACACCGTGGGCGGCTGCAGCCTGAACCCGGGCGACCTGTTCGGCAGCGGCACCATCTCGGGACCGGGGCCGGGCGAGGCCGGCGCGATCATCGAGCTGACGCGCGCCGCCCAAAACCCCGTCACGTTGGCCAGCGGCGAGCAGCGCGGCTTCCTCGAAGACGGCGATGCTGTGCTGCTGCGCGGCTGGTGCGAGAAGCCGGGGCATGCGCGCATCGGCTTCGGCGAAAGCCGCGGGACGGTGCTGCCCGCGAAGGGCTGAAAGTATCCGGCGCCAAAAGAAAAGGCCACCGGTGAGGTGGCCTTTTGCATGAAATGTGGAGCGGGAAAAGAGTCTCGAACTCTCGACCTCAACCTTGGCAAGGTTGCGCTCTACCAACTGAGCTATTCCCGCATTTCAGGGCTCGAATTATAGAGGGATTTCGGGGCCGTTTTTCGGGGCCTTTCATTTCAACTGTTTTGCGGCATGGCCGGCCTCGTTCCGGTCGGCGCATCTGCTGCCTTGAGCCGGAAGCGCCGCCCTAACGCATCACCCTGCGTTTTGGACGACGGACAGGTCCCACAAGCGAGAGCGAACGCTCCGCACACGGCGACATGGTGCGGGGTGGTCACGGTAGCGACCGAACTGGCCCCAAGCCGGTTCTCGTCAGTGACCATCAACGAAAGGAAAAGTCACCCATGAAGCAGCAACAACACACATCCCTCTTCGTCGGCGCCTTGCTCGCAGGCCTTCTTGCCATGAGCGGTTTCGCACAGGCACAAGGCGTGGGGGTCGGCGTGGGCGTGAATGCCGACGTCAACACGTCGGGCAGCGCGAACGCTCCTCAACAAAGGCAAGGTGGTGCCGCGAGCGCCGGTGCACGCACCGGTGCGGCCGCGCAGACGCGTACCGAGGGAAGTGCCGGCAGCAGCGCCGCCACGAATGCCGGCGTGCAACCGGTCGAAGTGCCCGGCAAGGCCGCAGGCGGCCTTGGCAGCACCTTGGGCGGCGCGGTGGGCGGTGCGACCGGCGCGGTCGGTGGCGCTACCGGCGCAGTCAGCGGTGCAACGAGCGCGGTGGGCGGCGCCACGAATGCCGTCAGCGGCGCGGCCGGCAACGTGACAGGCGCGACGAATGTCGTGGGCGACACGGTGGGCGGCGTGACCGGCGCAGCGGGTCCGGCCGGCGACGCGGTGAAGGCGCCAGCCGTGGGCGCCAAGGCGCGCGGCAAGGCTCAGGGTTCCGGCGCGGTCGACATCAAGAAATAACGCGCTTCGCTCAGGGAAAGAAGCCCGCGGTGCGTGTGCGCCGCGGGCTTTTTTTCATTGTTGTTCGAAGCCGCCGGATCTCAAGCGCCCGCGTTCAGCCGGAACAGGCTCGTCACTTCCACGTCGAGCACCATCAGCTCGCGCTGGTTGAAAAGCCGCCAGCGCCAGCGCAGGATGCCGAGCGTGGGCCGTTTCTCGGAGCGCCGCGCCTCGATGACATCGGCCACGAGCCGCAAGGCATCGCCGGGCCGCACCGGGTGGGGCCAGCGCACATGCTCGAGCCCCGGCGACGCGAATGACTCCGAGCCCTCGAGCGCGGCATCGACCACCAGCCGCATCGCGATCGAGCAGGTGTGCCAGCCGCTCGCAATCAGCCCGCCGAAGGCACTGCCCGCCGCGGCCACCGCGTCGGTGTGGAACCACTGCGGGTCGTAGGCCTGCGCGAACCCGATCAACTCCGCTTCGGAAACGACATAGGGCCCGGCCTCGATGACCTGGCCGGGGTGGAAGTCGGCGAACTTCATTCGCCGCAGCTTAGTATGTTTCGAGGTGCAGGCGGCCTTCGCGCTTCAGTGCGGCGCCGAGGGTGTCCCAATCGAGCCCCGCGTCTTTCGCCACGTCGCGCAGTGCCAGCACCACGCCCTCTTCCATGCTCTTCAGGCCGCACACGTAGAAGTGGCTGCTGCCGTCCTTCAGCAGCGCGGCCAGGTCGGCGGCGCGCTCGCGCATCAGGTCCTGCACGTAGCGCTTGGGTTGCCCCGGCGTGCGCGAGAACGCGAGGTTGATGTCGATGAAGTCCTTGGGCAGCGACTGCAGCGGGCCGAAGTACGGCAGCTCCTGCTGCGTGCGCGCGCCGAAGAACAGCATGAGCTTGCCGCCTTCGAACTTGCCGCTCTTGCGCAGGCGCCGGCGCCATTCGGTCATGGCGCGCATCGGTGCGCTGCCGGTGCCGGTGCAGATCATCACGATGTGCGACTTGGGGTGGTTCGGCATCAGGAACGAGGCGCCGAAGGGCCCGACCACCTGCACCGTGTCACCCACCTTCAGGTCGCACACGTAGTTGGAGCACACGCCGCGCACCGCGTCGCCCTGGTGGTCTTCGGTCACGCGCTTCACTGTGAGCGAGACGTTGTTGTAGCCGGGCCGCTCGCCGTTGCGCGGGCTGGCCACCGAGTACTGCCGTGGATGGTGGCGTTTGCCGATGGCGTCGACGCCCGGCGGCACGATGCCGATCGACTGGCCTTCGAGCACCGGGAACGGCACCACGCCGAAGTCGAGCACGATGTGGTGGGTCTCGCTGTCGAAGCCGGCCTCGGTGCAGTTGAAGTTGCCCACCACGGTGGCGCCGGTCGGGGTCTTCGGCGCGAACAGGTTGGTGTAGGCGTGCGCGGCCGACCAGGGCGGCACGCTGGCGCCGTACTGGGCCGAATTGAAGACGGACTCGATGGATTCGGCAGCGGCTTGCGCCTGGTTCGTTGCAGGCGCGGCAGGCACCGCGGCTTCGTCGCCGGCATCAGCGGAAACGCCCGCGGCTTCGAGCTCCTCGGGCGTGAGTTCCGCGGGCAGCGACTCCCAGGTGAGCTGTTCTTCGATCGTGTAGGCACGCACCAGCGGCATCGTGCGCCAGTTGTCGATCGAGCCCGTCGGGCACGGCGAGATGCAGGCCATGCAGCCATTGCAGACGTCGGCGCGCACGACGTAGTTGTTGTCGTCGTGCGTGATCGCGTTGACGGGGCAGATGGCCTCGCAGGTGTTGCAGCGGATGCAGATCTCGGGGTCGATCAGGTGCTGCTTGATGACCCCGGCTTCAACGGCCATGTCCATGTTTTTTCTCCTTTCCCTCGCCCCTTGGGGAGAGGGTCAGGGTGAGGGGCAGCAGCTTGTCGTGGTGACGCCGCCTACCCTCACCCCTGCCCTCTCCCCGAGGGGAGAGGGAGTAATACCCAAATCAGCCGAAACGCACGTACTCGAAATCGACCGGCTGGCGGTTGATGCCCATCACCGGCGGCGAGATCCACCCTGCGAACTTGCCCGGCTCCACCACGCGGCCCATCAACGATGCCACGAAAGCGAAGTCTTCGGAGCTCGGCAGCCATTCGTCCTTCTTGGCGGCCCATTCGACCTCGTTCACCACGCGGCCTTCGGGCGACATCCTGATGCCGGCGAGCGCGCCGATCTGGCGGTTGAAGGCCTTGTGCGGCACGGTCAGGCGGGTCGGGATGCCGGCCTTCTCGAGCACCTTGTTCCAGCGGCCGACGCCGGCCACCGAGTCCTTGATGAAGTCGTCGCGCAGCACTTCGTTCAGGGCGTTGAGCATCGGCACGTCCTTCTCGACGAGCTGGCCGTCCTTCACTTCCAGCACCTTGTAGGTCTGGCCCTTGAGGACGTGGTCGTCGGTGCGTTTACCCTCTTCGTAGCGGCCCTTCAGGCCCGAGCTGTAGAAGATGGCGGCGTTGCTCGACTGGTCGGCGCCGAACAGGTCGATGGTCACGCTGTAGTGGAAGTTCAGGTAGCGCTGGATGGTGCCCAGGTCAATGCAGCCCGCCGCGCGAACCTTCTGCGCGTCGTCGGTCTTCAGCTCGTTCATCACCTGTGCGGTGCGCGCGATGACGCGCGAGACGCCGCTTTCGCCCACGAACATGTGGTGCGCTTCTTCGGTCAGCATGAACTTGGTGGTGCGCGCGAGCGGATCGAACGCGCTTTCGGCCAGCGCGGCCAGCTGGAACTTGCCGTCGCGGTCGGTGAAGTACGTGAACATGAAGAACGCCAGCCAGTCGGGCGTCTTCTCGTTGAAGGCACCCAGGATGCGCGGGTTGTTGGCGTCGCCCGAGGTGCGCTGCAGCAGTGCATCGGCCTCTTCGCGGCCGTCGCGGCCGAAGTGCTTCTGCAGCAGGTAGACCATGGCCCACAGGTGGCGGCCTTCTTCCACGTTGATCTGGAACAGGTTGCGCAGGTCGTACATGCTGGGCGCGGTCAGGCCCAGGTGGCGCTGCTGCTCGACCGAGGCGGGCTCGGTGTCGCCTTGCGTCACGATGATGCGGCGCAGGTTGGCGCGGTGTTCGCCGGGCACGTCCTGCCAGGCCTTCTCGCCCTTGTGGTCGCCGAAGTGGATCTCGCGGTTGGCGTCCCCCGGGTTCAGGAAGATGCCCCAGCGGTAGTCGCGCATCTTCACGTGGCCGAACTGCGCCCAGCCTTGCGGGTCGACGCTCACGGCGGTGCGCAGGTACACCTCGTGGTTGGTCGAGCCCTCGGGGCCCACGTCGTCCCACCAGTTGATGAAGTTGGGCTGCCAGCCTTCGAGCGCGCGCTGCAGCGTGCGGTCTTCGCCGAGGTTGACGTTGTTGGGGATCTTCTCGCTGTAGTTGATCGTGCTCATCGCTGTTCCTTGGGTTGTACGGACTGCTTGCGGTGCGTCAGACGCGGTTCATGTCGAAGCCGGCCTTCTCGCCGGTGCCGTAGACCTTGAGCGCGCCCTTTTCGCCGACGGCATTGGGGCGGTTGAAGATCCAGTTCTGCCAGGCAGTGAGCCGGCCGAAGATGCGGGTGGCCATGTTCTCCCTGCTCGCGAAGCGCAGGTTGGCTTCGAGGCCGGTGAGCGCGTCGGGCGACATGGCGGCGCGCTCCTCGATGGCGATGCGGATCTCGTCGTCCCAGTCGATGTCGTCGGGCGCGGCGGTGACGAGGCCGAGCTTCAGTGCTTCATCGGCGTCGAGCGGCTTGCCGGCGGCGGCGCGTGCGGCTTCGAGCGGCGCGGCTTCTTCGTAGAAGCGGCGCTGCAGGCGGCTCTGGTCGTTCACCATCGGGAAGAAGCCGAAATTGAATTCGTCGAGCGTGAGCTTCGGTGCGCGCTCTGCGTCGTCGGGCAGCGCGAGCATGTAGCTGCGGTCGGCGGCAAAAGCCAGCTCGGCCAGCGTGCCGGCAAAGCACGAACCCGCTTCGACCAGCGCGAACAGGCTGCGCGACGACACATCGAGACGCGCCAGCGTGCGGCGCAGCGCGCCGATGGTTTCGCGCACCAGCCAGTGGTCCTTGTGGGCGAGCATCACGGCGTCGGACGCGAGCACGGCCTCTGCATCGCCTTCGGTCTTGAGCAGCCAGGTGCCGATGTCGAGTTCGTTGGTGCGCAGGTTGAGGATCGCGTCGTCGAGCTCGCGGCACATCGCGAGCGGCCACCAGGCGGCGCCCGCGGCTTCGATGGCGGCGATGTCCGCGGGCTGCGCGCCGGTGGGCGCCTTGATGGTGATCGTCGCGGTGCGCTTGCTGCGGTCGATCTGCACGTTCACGTGCGAGTAGGCGATGCCGTCGGCGCTGTCGGTGCGTTCGAGGCGGGTCAGCGCCACACCCTTGCCGTTGGCCGGACGGTCGCTGCCGGCTGCGAGCTGCGACGCACGCTCCTGCACGGCGGCGGCGAACTGCGCGGGCTTGGCCACGGCATCGACCAGGCGCCAGTCGACCGCGCGCTGGCCGCGCACGCCTTCGACGCTGGTGCAGAAGATGTCGGCGAGGTCGTGGCGCACATGGCGCTTGTCGGTCACGCGGGTCAGGCCGCCGGTGCCGGGCAGCACGCCGAGCAGCGGCACTTCGGGCAGCGACACGGCGGAGGAGCGGTCGTCGACCAGCAGGATCTCGTCGCAGGCCAGCGCCAGTTCGTAGCCGCCGCCCGCGCAGGCGCCGTTCACGGCCGCGAGGAACTTCAGGCCCGAATGCTTCGAGGTGTCTTCGATGCCGTTGCGCGTCTCGTTGGTGAACTTGCAGAAGTTCACTTTCCAGGCATGGCCCGACACGCCGAGCATGAAGATGTTGGCGCCCGAGCAGAAGATGCGGTCCTTGCCGCTGGTGACGATGACGCTGCGCACTTCGGGGTGCTCGAAGCGCACGCGATTGAGCGCATCGTTGAGTTCGATGTCCACGCCCAGGTCGTAGCTGTTGAGCTTGAGCTTGTAGCCGGGGCGGATGCCGCCGTCTTCCGCGATGTCGAGCACCAGGCGGGCCACGGGGCCGTCGAAACTGAGCTTCCAGTGCCTGTATTGCGCGGGTTCGATGCGGTAGTCGACGCGCGGGGGCGCCTGAAGGGTCGTGGTCTCGGTCATACGGAAGTCTCCTGTGGGGCAGATGCAAACCGGAAGAATAATGCAACTTCCGGTTCCGATGACATGCATCATGCTGCATGCAAACACGCAAGTCAATGCCTGTAGTGCTTTTTTTCAGTTTTCGGATGCGCGCTCGTGGTGTACCGCTGATCAACAGTGCTCTGTCCAACGCTCACGCCGATGGGGTGCCTTGCGCAGCGAAATAAAGGAGGAGCCGAAGGCGGAGGACATTCGCGGAGCAAGGTACCCCGTCGGCGTGAGCGCGCCCTGAACAACGCACTGGGGCTCAGAAGCTCAGGCGCCCAGCCCCATCGCCTGGCGAGCGATGTTGCGCAGCGCCTGAAAGCTCTGCGCCAGCGTCTTGCCGCTGGTGTCCACCGAGAGATCGGCCTTCGAATAGAAGGCGGCGCGGCCGTTCAGGATGCGGCGCAGGTCTTCCATCGCTTCCTTGCTGGCCGCCATCGGGCGGGTGTCGCCCTGCGCGGCCACGCGGCCCATGTGCTCCTCGGGCGCGGCCTGCAGCCACACGGTGGTGCAGTGCGCGAGCAGCTCGTTGAAGGTGGCGGGGTCGGACACGATGCCGCCCGGCGTGGCAATGACCACTTCGCTGTAGATCTGCACCGCCTCTTCGAGCGCGCGGCGCTCATAGCGGCGGTAGGCATTGGTGCCGTAGAGGTCGTGGATCTCGCGCACGCTGCAGCCCGCGAGCTTTTCGATGTCGCGGCTCAGTTCCACGAAGGGCACGTCGAGGTCGTCGGCCAGCATCTGCCCGAGCGTCGACTTGCCCGCGCCGCGCAGGCCCACGAGCGCGATGCGGCGATGCCGGGCCGGATCGACCGAGGCCGTGCCCAGCAATTCGCCCAGCGCCACGCGCACGCGGCGCAGGTCGGCCTCGCTGCGGTTTTCGAGCAGCTCGCGAATCAGCAGCCATTCGGGCGAGCTGGTGGTCACGTCGCCGACAAGCTCGGCCAGCGAGCAGTGCAGTGCACCGGCCACCTGCTGCAGCACCAGGATCGACGCGTTGCCGATGCCGTATTCGAGATTGGCCAGGTGCCGCTCCGACACCTCCGCCGCAATGGCCACCGCCTTGCGCGTGAGGCCGCGCTGGGCGCGCAGGTTGCGCACGCGCTCGCCCAATGCCGCCAGCAAGGGGTTCTTGGCGGCCTCCACGGCCGGTGGGGCTGCGTTGGCGGCGTGGTGGCCACCGGGCGCGGTGGCCAGCACCGCGTCTACGTGCTCGTTCATGCAAGTCCTCGTTCTTGGCCGGGATTGTGCGCGCTCAGGGTAAACACCATATATGCACTATATTGCTTGACACCCATTGAGTCGATGCTTATTGTTCGGCCACAAGCAAGATACTGCACGCGCACAAATCCTGCAAGGTAGTTCAAACGTTCGCTGCGGCATCCACCCTGCCAGCCAGCCTCCAAAAAAGGAAGCCCGCCAATGTCCAGCAAGGAAGCATTTCACCAGCTGATGGCCGGCCTGAGCGCCGAAATCGCCGGCCGGCCGCTCGATGAACAACTCGACCAGTGGCTGAACGCCACCCATGGCGCCGGCAGCGCGAGCTTCGAACAACTGCGCCAGGCCTGCATCGGCGGCGTGGCCGAAGGCTGGCTCTGCGAACGCGAAGGCGGCGGCATCCGCTACGGCCGCGTCTTCAAGGCGGAGGACGCGCTGCACCGCTTCTCGGTCGATGTGGTCGACATGCAGGACATCGCCGGCCCGCACCACACGCATCCGAACGGCGAGATCGACCTGATCATGCCGCTCGAAGGCAGCCCCAGTGCCACCTTCGACGGCCGGCCCGCGGGCTGGTGCGTCTACGGGCCCGGCACCGCGCACCGGCCGACCGTGGCGAATGGCCGCGCACTCGTCCTCTATCTCTTGCCCGAAGGGCAGATCAAGTTCACCCCATGACCGAACTCCTTCCCAACCACGTCGCCGGCCGCTGGCAAGGCGGATCGGGCGCCGGCACGCCGCTTTTCGATCCGGTGCTGGGCACCGAGCTCGTGCGCGTCGACGCCACCGGCCTCGACCTGCCCGCCGCCTTTGCCTTCGCGCGCGAACAGGGCGGCAACGCGCTGCGCGCCCTCACCTACCGCCAGCGTGCCGGGCTGCTCGGCGCCATCGTGAAGGTGCTGCAGGCGAACCGCGATGCCTATTACGAGATCGCCACCGCCAACTCCGGCACAGTGAAGAACGACTCGGCCGTCGACATCGACGGCGCGATCTTCACGCTCGGCCAGTACGCGAAATGGGGTGATGCGCTGGGCGACGTGCGCGCGCTGCGCGACGGCGAAGCGGCCAGGCTCGGCAAGGAGCCGGCGTTCCAGTCGCAGCACCTGCAGGTGCCGACGCATGGCGTGGCGCTGTTCATCAACGCCTTCAACTTCCCGTCATGGGGCCTGTGGGAAAAGGCCGCGCCCGCGCTGCTCTCGGGCGTGCCGGTGATCGTGAAGCCCGCCACGGCCACCGCCTGGCTCACGCAGCGCATGGTGCGGGACGTGGTCGACGCGGGTGTGCTGCCTGCGGGCGCGCTCTCGGTCGTCTGCGGCAGCTCGGCGGGTTTGATGGATGCGCTGCGGCCCTTCGACGTGGTCTCGTTCACCGGCTCGGCCGAGACGGCGGCCGTGATCCGCTCGCACCCCGCCGTGGCCGAGCGCTCGGTGCGCGTGAACATCGAGGCCGACAGCCTCAACAGCGCCCTGCTGCTGCCCGGCGCCGCGCCCGACAGCGAAGCCTTCAACCTGCTCGTGCGCGAAGTGGTGCGCGAGATGACGGTCAAGTCGGGCCAGAAGTGCACCGCGATCCGCCGCATCCTGGTGCCGGCGGAGGTGTACGACGCCGCGGCCGAAGCCATCGGCGCCAAGCTCGCGGGCATCACGGTCGGCAATCCGCGCAACGAGGGCGTGCGCATGGGCTCGCTCGTGAGCCGCGCACAACTCGATGCGGTGCGCGACGGCCTCGACGCGCTGGCCGCGCAGACCACCGTGCTGCACGACAGCCGCAGCAAGCCGCTGATCAACGCCGATCCGAAGGTGGCCGCCTGCATCGGCCCCGTGCTGCTGGGCGCGCGCGATGCCGACGCGGCGCAGCGTGTGCACGAGGTGGAAGTGTTCGGCCCGGTGGCCACGCTGCTGCCTTACCGCGACCTCGCGCACGGCATCGCGCTGGCCCATCGCGGCCAGGGCTCGCTCGTCACCTCTCTGTATGGCAGCGACGACGCCGCACTGGCGCAGGCCGCGCTCGCCGTGGCGCCGAGCCACGGCCGCGTGCACATCATCACCCCTGAGGTCGCGCAGGCCCACACGGGCCATGGCAACGTGATACCGATGT
Organism: Variovorax paradoxus; assembly: GCF_018614875.1. Taxonomy (GTDB): domain Bacteria; phylum Pseudomonadota; class Gammaproteobacteria; order Burkholderiales; family Burkholderiaceae_C; genus Variovorax; species Variovorax paradoxus_I. The sequence goes on from NZ_JAGGNW010000014.1 coordinate 35,305, forward strand.
CGCTGCACGGCGGCCCCGGCCGCGCGGGCGGCGGCGCTGAGCTGGGCGGCCTGCGCGCGCTCGATTTCTATCACCGCCGCACGGCGGTGCAGGCAAGCCCCGGCGTGCTCGCCGCGCTCGGCCTCTAGAACAAGAACACGGCCGAAGGAGACAAGACCATGACCCTGCCCACACGATTCAACTTCGCCGAGCACCTGTTCGCCCTCAATCGCGGCCGCGCCGACCGCACCGCCTACATCGACGACCGCGGCACGCTCGGCTACGGCCAGCTCGAAGACCGCGCGCGCCGCCTGGCCGCCGCGCTGAAAGCCGCAGGCATCCGGCGCGAAGAGCGCGTGCTGCTGCTGATGCTCGACAGCAGCGACTGGCCCGTGAGCTTTCTGGGCTGTCTCTATGCCGGCATCGTTCCCGTCGCTGTCAACACGCTGCTCACGCCCGACGACTACGCCTACATGCTCGACCACAGCCGCGCGCAAGCCGCGCTGGTGTCGGGCGCGCTGCTGCCGGCGCTGCAGGAAGCGATGGCGCGCGGCGGCCATGAAGTGCAGACGCTGATCGTGTCGCAGCCGACGGGCGCGCTGCCCGAAGGCGCGCAGGAATTCGAAGCCGCGCTCGCCCCCGCCTCGCCGATGGCAGCGCCCGCGGCCACGGCTTCCGACGATCCCGGCTTTTGGCTGTATTCGTCAGGCTCCACCGGCAAGCCCAAGGGCACGGTCCACACGCACGCCAACCTCTGGTGGACGGCCGAGCTCTACGGCAAGCCGGTGCTCGGGCTCACCGAGAACGACGTGTGCTTCTCGGCCGCCAAGATGTACTTTGCGTACGGCCTGGGCAATGCGCTGACCTTCCCGCTCTCGGTCGGCGCCACGGTGGTGCTGATGGCCGAGCGGCCGACACCCGACGCCACTTTCCGCCGCTGGGTCGAGCACAAGCCGACCGTGTTCTTCGGCGCGCCCACGGGCTTCGCGGGCATGCTCGCCTCGCCGAAGCTGCCGGCGCGCGAAGCGGTGGCCTTGCGCATGTGCTCCTCGGCCGGCGAAGCATTGCCGGGCGAAATTGCCCAGCGCTTCAAGGCGCACTTCGGCTGCGAGATCATCGACGGCATCGGCTCCACCGAGATGCTGCACATCTTCATTTCCAACCGCCCCGGCGACGTGCGCTACGGCACCACCGGCCGGCCGGTGGAAGGCTACGAGGTCGAGCTGCGCGGCGAAGACGGCCGGCCCGTGCCCGATGGCGAAGTGGGCGACCTCTACATCCGCGGACCGAGTTCGGCGCTGATGTACTGGAACAACCGCGAGAAGTCGCGCGAGACCTTCCAGGGCGGCTGGACCAAGAGCGGCGACAAGTACACGCGCGATGCCGACGGCTACTACACCTACGCCGGGCGCAGCGACGACATGCTGAAGGTCAGCGGAATCTACGTCTCGCCGTTCGAGGTGGAAGCCACGCTGATGCAGCATCCCGCGGTGCTCGAGGCCGCGGTGATCGGCAAGGAAGACTCGGACGGGCTGACCAAGACCAAGGCTTTCGTGGTGCTGAAGGATGGCCAGTCGGTCACCGACGAGGAGCTGAAGGCTTTCGTGAAGGAGCGGCTCGCACCATACAAGTACCCGCGGTTTCTGGAGTTTGTGCACGAACTGCCGAAGACGGCGACGGGGAAGATCCAGCGGTTCCGGCTGCGCGAGCGCGAGAAGCAGGCATGACGCGCCCGTGTTATCCCCTCTCCCTCTGGGAGAGGGTCAGGGTGAGGGCATCGGCCTTCGCACAAGCACATCTCCCGCAGGCGCCGCTGGCCCTCACCCCTGCCCTCTCCCATAGGGAGAGGGAGCCACAGCCGGAGGCCGCGCAATGACCACCCACTTTGCCACCATCGACTGGCGCGGCCGCACCGTGCAGATCGAGTGCCAGCGGCTCGCGCCCGAGCGCACCGATGCGCCGTTGATCGTCTTCCTCCACGAAGGCCTCGGCTCCATCGCCATGTGGAAGGATTTCCCCGCGCAGGTCTGCGAAGCCGCCAACGCCCGCGGGCTCGTCTTCTCGCGCCCCGGCTACGGCCGCTCCACCCCGCGCGCCGACGACGAGATCTGGGACGTCGACTTCATGCACCGCCAGGCGCACGAAGTGCTGCCCGCCCTCTTCACCGCGCTGAAGCTCGGCGATGAAAAGCCCTGGCTCTTCGGCCACAGCGATGGTGGCTCGATCTCGCTGCTCTATGCCTCGCGCTTCCCGGACCGCGTGCAAGGCCTCGTGGTGCTCGCGCCGCACATCTTCGTGGAAGACAAGACCGTCGCGAACATCGAGATCGCCCGCACCGCGTACCTCTCCACCGACCTGCCGAAGAAGCTCGGCCGCTACCACGGCAGCGCCGATTCGGCCTTCTGGGGCTGGAACCGCATCTGGCTGCATCCGCCCTTCCGCCAATGGAACATCGAGGCCGAGCTCGACACCATCCGCTGCCCCGTGCTTGCGGTGCAGGGCATCGACGACGAGTACGGCACCCTCGCGCAGATCCGCGGCATCGCGGCGCGCGTGCCGGGTTGCGAACTGGTGGAAATCCCCGAATGCGGGCATTCCCCGCATCGCGATCAGCCGGATCGTGTCATCGTCGCGGCCACTTCTTTCATTACCAAAAACAGGAGACAAACACCATGACCATCCGTACCGCCCGCCTCGCGCTCACCGCGATCGCGTTCGCCGCCCTGGCTTCGGCCGCCGGCGCCCAAGGCACAGGCAAGCTCAAGGTCGGCCTGATGCTGCCCTACAGCGGCACCTACACCGCGCTGGGCGTGGCCATCGAGAACGGCTTCAAGCTCTATGTCGACGAGCAGGGCGGCAAGCTCGCCGGCCGCGAGATCGAATACTTCAAGGTAGACGACGAGTCCGACCCGGCCAAGGCCACGGACAACGTCAACAAGCTCATCAAGCGCGACAACGTCGACGTGATCGTCGGCACCGTGCACTCGGGCGTTGCGATGGCCATGGCCAAGGCCGCCAAGGAAAGCGGCACCGTGCTGATCGTGCCCAACGCCGGCGCCGACGCCGTGACCGGCCCGATGTGCGCGCCCAACATCTTCCGCAGCTCGTTCTCGAACTGGCAGCCTGCCTACGCGATGGGCGAAGTCGCCGCCAAGCAGCAGGGCAAGAAGAAGGCGATGACCATCACCTGGAAGTACGCGGCGGGCGACGAGTCGGTCGCCGGTTTCAAGGAAGGCTTCGAGAAGAACGGCGGCAAGGTCGACAAGCAGCTCACGCTGCCTTTCCCCAACGTGGAGTTCCAGGCGCTGCTGACCGAAATCGCGGCGGCCAAGCCCGATGCGGTGTACGCCTTCTTCGCGGGCGGCGGCGCGGTGAAGTTCGTCAAGGACTACCAGGCGGCCGGCCTCAACAAGACCATTCCGCTCTACGGCCCCGGCTTTTTGACCGACGGCACGCTCGATGCGCAGGGCGAATCCGCGCAGGGCATGCTGACCACGCTGCATTACGCCGACGGCCTCAACACGGCGCGCGACAACGCCTTCCGCGTCGGCTACGCCAAGGCCTTCAAGCTGCAGCCCGACGTGTACGCCGTGCAGGGCTACGACGCGGCGCAGATGCTGGGCGTGGGCCTGGCCGCCACCAAGGGCGATATCGGCAAGAAGGCCGAATTCACGGCCGCCATCGAGAAGGCGAAGATCGACAGCCCGCGCGGCACCTTCACGGTGAGCAAGTCGCACAACCCTGTGCAGGACATCTACCTGCGCAAGGTGGAAGGCAAGGAGAACAAGCTGGTGAGCATTGCGATCAAGGGTCTGACGGACCCGGCCCGCGGCTGCAGGATGTGATCAACCCACCCCCGTCCCTCGCTCACTTCGTGTAGCTCGACTCCCCCCTCCAGGGGGCGACACCAGCGGCCCGGCAAAGCCGGTTCCGCGGTGTCTCACGAACATCGCGGGCGCTAACGCGCCACGCTCCCTTCACGGTCTTACCGGGATGATTTCAACGTGGATTTCGGAACCTTCTTGGTCCAGTGCCTGAACTCGGTTCAGTACGGACTCCTTCTCTTCCTGGTGGCCTCGGGGCTCACGCTGATCTTCGGGATCATGGGCGTGATCAACCTCGCCCACGGCAGCTTCTACATGATTGGCGCGTACATGGCGTTCGCGCTCGCGCCGCTGTTCGGCGACCAGTTCCTGCTGATGCTGGTGGCCGGCGTGGTGCTGGCGGCCGTCTTCGGCTACCTGCTCGAATGGGCCTTCTTCAGCTACCTGTACCAGCGCGACCACCTGCAGCAGGTTCTGATGACCTACGGGCTGATCCTGGTGTTCGAGGAGCTGCGCTCCATTCTCGTGGGCAACGACGTGCACGGCGTGAAGGTGCCGGCATGGCTCGACGGCAGCTTCGCGCTGGGCAATGTCATGAGCTACCCGTGGTACCGGCTGTTCGCATCGGCCGCCTGCATCGTGCTGGCCGTGGCGCTGTACTGGGTGGTCAACCGCACGCGGCTGGGCATGATGATCCGCGCCGGCGCGAGCAACCGCGACATGGTGCGCGGGCTGGGCATCGACGTGAAGCGGCTCTACCGCATCGTGTTCGCGGCCGGCGTGGCGCTCGCGGCGCTGGCCGGCATGATCGCGGCGCCGATGTCGTCGGTGTACCCGAACATGGGCGCGAGCGTGCTCATCATCTGCTTCGTGCTGGTGGTGATCGGCGGCATCGGCTCGATCACGGGGGCGCTGGTGGCCTCGCTGCTGGTGGGCTTCGTCGACACCTTCGGCAAGGTGTTCTTCGCGGACCTGAGCGGCATCGGCATCTACCTGCTGATGGCCGTCGTGCTGATCTGGAAGCCCGAAGGGCTGATGGGGAGGCGGCCATGACGCAAGCCGGCACCTCCATGCGGCGCGGCGCGTTCATCGTGCCGGTGATCTGCGCCATTGCCATCGGCGTGCTGGGCCCGCTGATGGGCAACTACGTCTCGGACTTCGTCGTCAAGGTGATGATCCTGTCGATCTTCGCGCTGAGCCTCGAACTGCTGGTCGGCATGACGGGACTCGTGAGCCTGGGCCATGCGGCGTTCTACGGCATCGGCGCTTACGTGACCGTGCTCGCCTCGGGCAAGGAAGGCGGCAACCTCGCGCTGCTGCTGCCGCTGGCCATGGGTGCGGCGGCACTCTACGCGCTCTTCGTCGGCGCCCTGAGCCTGCGTACGCGCGGCGTGTACTTCATCATGGTGACGCTGGCCTTCGCGCAGATGGCCTTCTTCGTGTTCCACGACACCAAGGTGGGCGGCGGCAGCGACGGCATCTACATGTATGTGCGGCCGGCCATCGGCAAGCTCGACATGGAGAACCGCATGGTGCTGTTCTACGTGGTGCTCGCATCGCTGGCATTCACCTTCGGGCTCTTGGCACTGGTGCGCCGCTCGCGCTTCGGCGCGGCGCTGGCGGGCATCCGCGTGAACGAGCAGCGCATGCGCGCGGCGGGGTTCCCGGTGTACGGCTACAAGCTCGCGGCCTTCGTGCTGGCGGGGGCGCTGGCCGGGCTCGCGGGCTTTCTGCTGGCCTCGCGCGACGGCGTGGTCAATCCCGAGCTGATGGCCTGGCACAACTCGGGCGAGGTGCTGCTGATGGTGATCCTCGGCGGCCTGGGCCACCTGCGCGGCGCGGTGATCGGCGCCATTGCGTTCACGCTGCTGAAGGAAATCTTCTCGACGCATGCCGTGATGGGGCCGCTGGCGGACCACTGGCAGCTGTCGCTGGGCATCGCGATCATCGTGTTTGTCGCGCTGCTGCCGAAGGGCCTGATCGGGCTGGTGAAGCGGCTGTCGCCGAAGGGGGCCGCATGACTGCTCCCGCATTCGGGATTTGTCCCCTCTCCCGCTTGCGGGAGAGGGTTAGGGTGAGGGCTGCGGGCCTGTCCACCGGTCCGCGCTTTCTACCGCCCAATGCCCTCACCCCAGCCCTCTCCCCAAGGGGAGAGGGAGCAACACCATGAACACCACCGCGCTGCTTTCCGTCGAAAAGCTCACGCGCCGCTTCGGCGGCCTCACCGCCGTCAACGCCGTCACGCTCGACCTGCACGTGGGCGAAGTGCACGCGGTGATCGGCACCAACGGCGCCGGCAAGTCCACGCTGATCAACATGCTCTCGGGCGAGATCGAAGCCTCCGAAGGCCGCATCTCGCTCGACGGCATCGACGTCACGCAGCGCGCGCAATGGCGCCGCGCGCGTGCCGGCGTGGGCCGCAGCTACCAGCGCACGACCATCTTCCCGGAGTTCAGCGTGCACGAGAACTGCCGCCTCGCGGCACAGGCCGCCACGGCGCGGCCGTGGACGGTGTGGCAATCATCGCAGCGCTGCGCGGCCAGCAATGCGGCGGCCGATGCGGCGCTCGAAGCGGCAGGTCTTTCGAACGAAGCACTGCGCGTTGCCGGCACGCTGAGCCACGGCGCACAGCGCCAGCTCGAAGTGGCGATGTGCCTCGCGACCCACCCGCGCGTGCTGCTGCTCGACGAACCGCTCGCGGGCATGGGCGCGGAAGAAACCGACCGCATGCTCACGCTGCTCGCGCGGCTGAAATCGACCCATGCGATCCTGCTGGTGGAGCACGACATGGACGCGGTGTTCCGCATTGCCGACCGCATCACGGTGATGGTGAACGGCACGGTCATCGCCACGGGCGATCCGGCCTCGATCCGAGAAAACCCGGAAGTGCGCACCGCCTACCTCGGAGAAGACCACTGATGCCCCCACGCTCATCACTTCGTGTATTCGCTGCCCCCCGAGGGGGCGCAGGCCTCCCTAGGGGCGGCCCGTCGGGAGGCCACTGATGCTCGTCGTCCGCAACCTCAACACCTACTACGGCAACAGCCACATCCTGCGCGGCGTGCATGCCGGCATTCCGGCCGCCACCTCGGTCGGCCTGCTCGGGCGCAACGGCATGGGCAAGACCACGCTGATCCGCAGCATGATGGGCTATGTGCGCCCGGCCTCGGGCGAGGTGCAGGTCGATGGCCGCACCGTCACCGGCTGGCCGCCCGAGAAGATGGCGCGTCTCGGCATCGGCTACGTGCCCGAAGGCCGCGGCATCTTTCCGAACCTCTCGGTGCGCGAGAACCTCGTGATGAGCGAGCGCGCGGGCATCGACGGCCGGCGCGCCTGGACCTTCGACCGCGTGATGGCCACCTTCCCGCGCCTGTCGGAGCGGCTCTCGCACGGCGGCCAGCAGCTGTCGGGCGGCGAGCAGCAGATGCTGTCGATCGGTCGCGCGCTGATGACCAACCCGCGCCTCTTGATCCTCGACGAGGCCACGGAAGGCCTGGCGCCGCTGATCGTGGCCGAGATCTGGCGCGTGATCGGCGAGATCCGCGCCACCGGCATCGCCACGCTGATCGTCGACCGCGACTACCGCAAGGTGCTGGCGCACACCGACCTCGCGGTGGTGATGGAAAAGGGGCAGATCGTGCGGCACGGGGCCTCGGCCGATCTGCTGGCCGAGCCGCAGGCGCTGGAGGAGTTGCTGGGCGTGTAAAGGCGGAGGAGCCGGCGCTACTCGATGAAGCGCCGCAGCCCTTCCAGATCGATCACGGTGATGCCGCCGTACTCGATCCGCAGGAACCCCGCCTCCTTCAGCCGGTTCAACGCCGCATTGCAGCGCTGGCGCGACACGCCGGAAAGATTGGCGATCTCCTCCTGCGAAGTCTGCAGGTGCGGCTCGCTCCCCGGATGCAGCCATGGGTGGAACAGCCCCGCCAGCGCCCTGGCCACCTGGCTGTCGGCATCGAGCAGCCGGTGCGCCGCGTAGTTGCCCATGAACCAGTGCAGCCGCTCGTTGATCTGCTGCAGCAGGAAGTGGTCGAAGCCGCGTTGCGTGCGGTGCAGCCACTCGAAAGTCTCTACCGGCAGCTGCGCGACGCGGCTCGACCGCAGCGCGATGATGTCGGCCGAGCGCGGCACCGCGCGCAGCAGCGTGCCTTCGCCGAACCAGCTGCCAACCGACAGGCCGCCGAAAGTCACCGAGCGCCCGTCGCTCGAGGTGATCGACCACTTGAGCAGCCCTTCGAGCGTGCCATACCAGTGCAGCGGCGTATCGCCGCGCCGGCACAGCGCGGCGCCGGCCGCGACGTTCACCTCGCGGATCTCGTCCAGCACGCGCTCGCGCGCTGCTTCGTCGAGCAGCGGAAACCAGGCCGACAGCTGCAGCAACTGCGGAATCGTCAGCGATGCCGCCTCGATGGCCGGCTTCGTGGTGGGCATGAAATGAAAGCTCCTGAGGGCACGGGTGCGTAAACCCTGAGCCCAAATGTCGTCGCGATGACTGAGTGTGCCTGCGCTGCCAAAAATAATAGCGCGCCCCTCATGAAGGAAGACACCAGGAGACCCGGAGCATGTCGTCGAAGCGCAAAGTGATCGTGACCATCGCCCCCACCGGCGGCATGGCGCACAAGTCGCAGAACCCCCACCTTCCCACCCAGCCCGACGAGATCGCCGCCGACGTGCTGCGCTGCTGGAACGCCGGCGCCAGCGTGGCCGCCATCCATGCGCGTCGCCCCGACGACGGCGCCACCTGCAACGCCGACGTGTACCGTGACATCAACACGCGCATCCGCAATGCCGGCTGCGACATCGTCATCAACAATTCCACCGGCGGCGGCGTGCACGGCGACATGGTGAAGCCGCTGGCCGGCGACCGCTGGGAGATCGCCTGGGAAGAACGCATCAAGGGCATGGATGCCGGCGCCGAGATGTGCACGCTCGACGCGACCACGCTCAACCTGAGCTTCGAGGGCAGGCAGATCCTGATGGACACGCCCATCACCAAAGGCCGCGAGCTGGCCGCCGGCATGAAGGCGCGCGGCATCAAGCCCGAGTGGGAAGTGTTCAGCCCCACGCACATCCTGCAGGACACGGCCACGCTGATCGACGAGGGCCATGACGACGAGCCCTACTTCATCAACCTGGTGATGAACGTGCACCGCAACTTCCAGAACGCGATGCCGTATTCGCCGCGCTTCCTGCAGATGATGGTCGACACCTTGCCCAAGGGCAGCATCTTCGGCGTGAGCGGCATCGGACCCTCGCAGCTCGAAGCCAACGTGGCGGCACTGCTGCTGGGCGGCCACGCGCGCGTGGGGCTGGAAGACAACCTGTACTTCCGCCATGGCGAGCTGGCCACCAACGTGCAGCTCACCGAACGCATCGTGCGCGTCATCCATGAGCTCGACATGGAAGTGGCGACGCCGGCCGAAGCAAGGCAGATGATGGGGCTGCCGCGCAGAGGCGGCCCGCGCCCCGAATTCGCGCCGCGCTGATGAAAGACCCAAGGAGACACCCATGAACACCCGCCGCCACTTCCTCCACACCCTGGGCGCAGCCACTGCGCTGGGCGCCCTCTCGCCGCTGGCCGCGCTGGCCCAGGCGCTCGAGCAGGTCAAGATCTACTACGGCTTCCCGGCCGGCAGTGCGGGCGACAGCGTGGCGCGCCGCGTGGGCGAAAAGCTCGCGGGCTCGGCCTATTGCCGCAACGCGGCCGTGGTCGAGAACAAGCCGGGCGCGGGCGGCCGCATCGCGCTCGAAGTGCTCAAGGGCGCGCCGGCCGACGGCAGCGTGCTGGCGCTGTCGCCCTTCTCGTGCACCTCGATCTATCCGCACATCTACAGCAAACTCAGCTACGACCCGGCGAAGGATTTCGTGCCGGTGTCGATCGCCGCCGTCATGCACCACGGCCTCGCGGTCGGCCCGCTGGTGCTGCCCGAGGTCCGCACGGTGAAGGACTTCCTGGCCTGGGCCAGGGCCAACCCGAACCAGGCCAGCTACGGCTCGCCCGCGGCCGGCTCCACGCCGCACTTCATCGGCGCGCTGCTGGGCCTGAATAACGGCGTCGACCTCAAGCACGTGCCCTACCGCGGCTCCATTCCCGGCGTGACCGACGTGGTGGGCGGGCAGATCGCCGCCATGGTCACGCCCAGCGGCGACTTCATTCCCAACCACAAGGCCGGCAAGCTGCGGCTGCTCGCCACCTCGGGCAAGGCGCGCTCGCCGTTCTCGCCCGAGGTGCCGACCTTTGCCGAGCAGGGTTTCGCGGAGCTGACCACCGAGGAGTGGTTCGGCTTCTACGCACCGGCCCGGACGCCGGCGGGCGTGGTGGCAACGGCCAATGCGGCGATCAACGCGGCCATCAAGGAAAAGGTGGTGACGGACAGCCTGGCCGTGGTCGGCCTGATCGCCCAGGGCTCCACGGCCGAGGAGATGGCGCGCTCGCAGCGGGCCGAGGCCGAACGCTGGGGACCGCTGGTGAAGAAGATCGGTTTCACGGCGGACTCCTGAGGCGATGCAGATGGAACCGATTGCCACTACACGCGTCGCGGTGGTCGCCACCGGCGTCATCGGCGCCAGCTGGGCCGCCTTCTTCCTGGCGCGCGGCCTCGACGTGGAGGCCACCGACCCGTCGCCCGATGCCGAGGCGCGGCTGCGCGCGGCCGTGGCCGCGCACTGGCCCATCCTCGAGCGCTTCGGCCTGGCAGCGGGCGCTTCCGCCGAGCGGCTGCGCTTCCATGCGCGGCTCGAAGACGCGGTGGCGCAAGCCGACTTCGTCCAGGAAAGCAGCCCCGAGCGGCTGGATTTCAAGGTCGACCTGTTTCGGCGCATGGACGAGGCCGCGCCGGCCCATGCCATCCTCGCGTCGAGCTCCTCGGGGCTCGCGATCAGCGCGGTGCAGGCCGAATGCCGGCATCCGGAGCGCGTGGTGCTGGGCCATCCATTCAACCCGCCGCACCTGATCCCGCTGGTGGAAGTGGTCGGCGGCCAGCGCACCTCGGCCGAGACCATCGAACGCACGATGGCTTTCTATGCGGCCATCGGCAAGCGGCCGATCCACGTCAAGCGCGAGGTCAAGGGCCACATCGCGAACCGGCTGCAGGCCGCGCTCTGGCGCGAGGCCTTCCATCTCGTCAACGAAGGTGTGGCGAGCGTGGCCGACATCGACACCGCCATTGCGCACGGCCCCGGCCTGCGCTGGGCGGTGATGGGGCCGTTCATGAACCTGCATCTCTCGGGCGGCGCGGGCGGCATCGAACATGTGCTCGCGCACCTGGGCGGGCCGATCGAGGACTGGTGGAACGACCTGGGCGCGCCGTCGATGACGGCGGAACTCAAGCAGAAGGTGGCTGAGGGCGTGGCCGAAGAACTGGGTGCACGGCGCGTAGCCGACCTCGAGGCCGCCCGCGACATCGTGCTGTTGGACCTGATTCGCGCCAAGGCTGACAGCGGCAAGCTCGACTAGATGAAATCCCGCTTTTCGATTCGTCTCGTTGCGCGGCTGGTGCGGTGTTCGGGGTGCGATCACGCCGACGGGGTACGCAGCGAAGCGAATGTCCCCCGCCCTTCGGGCTCCTCCTTTATTTCGCTGCGCAAGGCACCCCATCGACGTGATCGATGGACGCGGCGCTTGAACGGCCGGCACTACGGCAGCGCCCATGTGCGAATGGCACCGGGTGCTCCCCGCAGCGAAATAAAGGGGGAGGCCGAAGGCCGGAGGACATTCGCGGAGGGGAGTACCCGGTGTCATTCGCACGCACCCCGAACAAGACACGCACACCGCACCATGGAAAACTGAAATGACCGACTTCCTCCTCGATGAAAGCCTGATCGCCCCGCCGCGCACCGTGCGCATCGACTTCGACGACGGCTCCTTCGCGCTGCGCTCGCCCGTGGCGCTCAAGCCCTATGCGCGCTGCATCGGCGAATGGATCGAGCGCTGGGCGCATGAGACACCCGGCGCACTGGCCTTCGCCGAGCGCGACGAAACAGGCGAAGGCTGGCGCAAGCTCGACTACCGCGCGCTGCGCCGCGCCGTGGGCGCGGTGGCGCAGGCCCTGCTCGACCTGAAGCTGCCGGCCGAAAAGCCGATCGTCATCCTCTCCGACAACGCGATCGACCATGTGGTGTTGATGCTCGCGGCCATGCACATCGGCCGCACCGCGTGCTCGCTGTCGAGCGCCTACTCGCGCATGGCAAAAGACCCGTCGCGGCTGCACGGCATGCTGCAGGCGCTGCAACCGGCGTTGATCTACGCCTCGGATGCCAAGGTGTACGGCGGCGCGCTCGCAGGCTGCGGTGTCGAGGCGGCCACGGTGTTCAGCCGCAATGCCGATGCGCATGCGGGCGCACTGGCTTTCGACAAGCTGCTCGCCACGCAGGAAACGCCCGCCGTGATGGAAGCCTTCGCGGCCATCCTGCCCGACAACCACGCCAAGTACCTGTTGACCTCGGGCTCCACCGGCAAGCCCAAGGTGGTGATCAACACGCACCGCATGCTGTGCGCCAACCAGCAGATGATGGCGCAGACCTGGCGCTTCCTGAACGAAGAGCAACCGGTGCTGGTCGACTGGCTGCCCTGGAGCCACACCTTCGGCGCCAACCACAACCTGAACATGGTGCTCGCCCACGGCGGCGCGCTCTACATCGACGAGGGCCGGCCCGCGCCGGGCCTGATCGAGAAGACCGTGCGCAACCTGCGCGAGGTGAAACCCACGCTGCTGTTCAACGTGCCGCGCGGCTTCGACATGCTGCTGCCTTTTCTCGAAGCCGACGACGCGCTCGCGGCCGAGGTGTTGTCGCGGCTGCGGCTGGCCTTCTATGCGGCCGCGGCGCTCGCACCGTCGACATGGCAGCGGCTCGAAGCCGTGGCACGGCGCGTGCGGCCCGAGCGCCCGCTGTGGCTCACCACCTCCTGGGGTGCCACGGAGACTTCACCGGCCATCACCTCGGCGCACTGGAAGCTCGACGGCGCGGGCTGCATCGGCGCGCCGCTGCCGGGGCTCGAACTCAAGTTCGTGCCCAACGGCCAGAAGCTCGAGATGCGCGTCAAGGGTGTCTCGGTGTTTCCGGGCTACCGCAACGCGCCGCGCGAAACGGCCGAGGCATTCGACGAAGAAGGCTACTACCGCATCGGCGATGCCGGCTTCCTGGCCGATCCCGCGGAGCCTGCGCGCGGCGTGATCTTCAACGGCCGCGTGGCCGAGGACTTCAAGCTCTCGAGCGGCACCTGGGTTTCGGTGGGCACCTTGCGCGTGAAGCTGGTGTCGATGCTGGCGCCGCATGTGCAGGACGTGGTGCTCACGGGCCACGACCGCGACGAGATCGGCATGCTGGTGTTTGCCAGCCCGCAGGCGGCCCCGCTCGCGCCGCAGGCATTGCACGAGTGGATCGCCGATGTGCTGCGCGCGCTGCGCGATGAGGGCGCGGGTTCCTCGCAATGCCCCACGCGCGCGCTGGTGCTCACCGAGCCGCCGAGCCTCGACGCGGGCGAGATCACCGACAAGGGCTACATCAACCAGCGCGCGGTGCTCACGCGGCGCGCGGCCGAGGTAGCGCGGCTGCATGCCGGCGCGCACCACGACCTGCAGGTCATCCGCCTGCGCGACTGAGCTCGAACTGCGCCAGCAGCATGTTCTTGAGCCACTGGTGCAGCGCGGAAGTCTCGTGCCGCTGGTGCCAGAACAGCTCGATGATGCGCGGCGGTGCATCGAGCGGCACGGGCATCCGGCGCAGCCCGGCCAGGCGCGCGGGTTCGAAGCGCTCGGACCACGGCAGCACCGCGATCAGGTCGGAACGGCGCACCACTTCGTAGGCCGCGTGGTAGTGGTTCACCGTGGCGACCAGGTTGCGCTGGAGTCCGCGGCTGCGCAGAAAGAGGTCGTAGGTCGGCATGGTCTTGCCGACCAGGCTCACGTCGACATGGCGCGCGGCCAGAAACTTCTTCAGCGGGATCTTGTCCGCGCGTGCCAGCGGATGGCCGGTGCGCAGCACGCAGACGAAGTCGGGCGACCACAGCGCCCTCGACTTGAGGAAGGCCGGCCGCTGCACTTCCTCGTTGTAGACGCTGATGGCGAAGTCGGCCTTGTTGTCCGCCAGCACCTTGTCGAAATCGACCAGCGTGTTGGGGATGGCGTGGATCTGCATCGACGGCGCGGCCTTGCTCAGCGTGCCGGCCAGCCGCGGCACCACGATGCTCGACACGTAGTCCGACATCGCGATGCTGAGGCTGGCGGTGCTGCGCAGGGCGTCGAAGCGCTCCACATCCAGCGTGCCGCGGATCGCATGCAGCGACTGCGAGAGCGGCTCCCATAGGTCGATGGCGCGCCGCGTGGGGTTGACGCCCGCGCCGCTGCGCACGAACAGCGGATCGTCGAAGGTCTCGCGCAAGCGGCGCAGCGCGTTGCTGACCGTGGGCTGCGTGAGCGACAGCTTGCGGGCGGCGCGCGTGACGTTGCCTTCCGTCATGAGGGCCCTCGAACACCTTCAGCAGGTTGAGATCGGCGGAGCGGTAGTTCATTCAGCCCTTGGGGTCAATGATCGATTCATTCACGAGGTCTATAAACACAATTGCCAGTATAAATTTGTCGTTATATCCCGTCGATCCTACGATCTGGCGCGTCGTCCATGCCGCGTTCTTGATCGAAACCGTCGTCGAGGAAAACCACATGACCATGCTGTCGGCTCGCATCGAGCGCCTGCCCTTTTCCGGCTTTCACCGCCGGCTGCTCATGATGGGAGGGCTGGGCTACACCTTCGATGCGATGGATGCCGCGGTCATCGCCTTCGTGCTGCCGGTGCTGCGCACCGACTGGGGCCTGAGCAGCGTGCAGATCGGCGTGCTGGCCAGCGCGAACTTCATCGGCTTCTTCTTCGGCGCGCTGGCGGCCGGCGCCTGCGGCGACCTGATCGGCCGGCGCAAGGTGATGATGTCGGCGCTGGCGATCTATTGCGTCGCGTCGCTCTTCAGCGGCATGGTCAACGACTGGACGCTCTTTCTCGCGCTGCGCATCGTGGCGGGCTTCGGGGCCGGGGCCGAAAGCGCCATCATCGCGCCCTACCTGTCGGAGTTCGTGGCGCGCCGCTACCGGGGCACCTTCACGGGGGCGTTGGCGGGCTTCTTCTCGTTCGGCTTCGTGGCCGCGGCGCTGCTGGGCTACTTCATCGTGCCGGCGCATCCGCAAGGCTGGCGCATCGTCATCTTCATCACGGCGCTGCCCGTGGTGCTCTTGCTGTGGTGGCGCCGGGCGCTGCCGGAATCGCCGCGCTGGCTCGAAAGCCAGGGGCGGCTGGGCGAGGCGGACGCGATCGTGGATGCGATGGAAGCTGACCATGTGCAAGGCGGCAACGCCCTGCCCGCGCTCAACGCCCAGGACGTGGCCGCGCCACCGCCCAGCGCGAGCCGGGGCAGGCTGCTGAAGAACTATGCGACGCTGGTGTCCGGCAAGCTCATCCGCATCAGCAGCATGACCTGGCTGATGTGGCTGTCGATCACCTTCAGCTACTACTCGTTCTTCACCTGGATCCCGAGCCTGCTGATCCAGAACGGCATGACGATCACCAAGAGCTTCGGCTATTCGCTGGTGATCTACATCGCGCAGATCCCGGGTTATTTTTCGGCCGCATGGCTCAACGAGAAGATCGGCCGGCAGGCCACCATCGTGGGCTACATGCTGCTGGGCGGCCTCTCGGCGCTGGGGCTGGCCTTCACGCACAGCGACGGGCAGATCATGGCGGCGGGCGTGCTGCTGTCCTTCTTCATGAACGGCACCTACGCGGGCGTCTACGCCTACACGCCCGAGGTGTTCCCGACCCAGGTGCGGGCCACCGGTTCCGGCCTGGCGTCGGCCATCGGCCGCATCGGCGGCATCACCGCGCCGATCCTGGTCGGCTTCGTCTATCCGTCGCTGGGCTTTGCGGGCGTGTTCGGCATGACGACGGCGGTGCTGCTGCTGGGCGCGGCGGCCGTCACGTTCATGGGCATTCCGACGCGCGGCCGCTCGCTCGAAGACATCGCCGCGAGCGAGCTTTCCTGAAACCTGCATCCATGTTGCCAAGCTCCATCGTCGAATCACTCAGCGCCGTGGCGCAAGCCCATGCCGGCTCGCAGCAGCCGCAAGCCACCTTCGACGCGCTCGACAAGGCGGTGGCCGCGACCATCGGCCATCGCTTGTTCACCATCCTGGTCCACCACCGCGCAGAGCGCGAGTCGGAGCGCGTGTACACCAACATGCGCGAGGCCTACCCGCTGGGCGGGCGCAAGCAGATCACCGATTCGCCCTGGATGCAGCAGGTGATGCAGCGCGGCCTGCCCTACATCGGCCGCAACGCCGACGACCTGCGCGAGGTGTTCTACGACCACGAGCTGATCGTGTCGCTGGGGTGCCGCAGCGTGCTGAACATTCCGCTGCGCTGGCAGGGCGAGACGCTGGGCACGCTCAACATGCTGCACGAGGAAAACTGGTACGGCAGCGGGCACATCGAACTCGCGCGCTTGTTCGCGCAGCTCGCGGTGCCGGCCGTGATGGCACAACAGGCGAAGGAGCCCCAGGCATGACGACGAACACGGTCCTTTTCAGGAACGCCCACCTGCTCGACCCGCTGCGCGGCGAGCTGCTGGAAGGGCACGACGTGCTGGTCGAGGAAGGCGTGGTGCGCGAAGTCTCGGACAAGCCGCTCCAGAGCAAGGCCGCGCGGGTCATCGACGTGAAGGGCAGGACGCTGATGCCCGGCCTGATCGACCTGCATGTGCACGTGATCGCGGTGGAGCTCAACCTCGCGCGGCAGGTTCACATGCCCAATGTGCTCATCACGCTGCGCAGCGTGCCGATGCTGCGCGGCATGCTGCGCCGCGGGTTCACCACGGTGCGCGACGCGGGCGGCGCGGGCTTCGCGTTCAAGCAGGCGGTGGAGGCCGGCCTGGCGCAAGGGCCGCGCCTGTTCGTCTCCGGGCGCGCGCTGAGCCAGACCGGCGGGCACGGCGACATGCGCGCGCGCTCCGATTTGCTCGACGCCGCCGCCACCTGCCCGACCTGCGTGCGCGTCGGTGCGCTGGCGCGCGTGGTCGATGGCGTCGATGCGGTGCGCAGGGCCGTGCGGGAAGAGCTGCAGATGGGCGCGGACCAGATCAAGATCATGGCCTCCGGCGGCGTGGCCTCGCCGACCGATCCGGTGGGCGCCTTCGGCTACAGCGAGGACGAGATCCGCGCCATCGTGCAAGAGGCCGAGGCGCGCGGCACCTACGTGCTGGCGCACGCCTACACCGCGGCAGCCATTGCGCGGGCCGTGCGCTGCGGCGTGCGCACCATCGAGCACGGCAACCTCGTGGATGCGCCCACGGCGGCGCTGATGGCGCAGAGGGGTGCGTACGCGGTGCCGACGCTGGTCACCTACGACGCGCTCGCCAACGAGGGCGAGCGCTTCGGCCTGCCGAAGGAAAGCGTGGCCAAGGTGGCCGATGTGCGCGAGGCCGGCCTGCGCTCGCTAGAGATCTACAAGGCGGCGGGCGTGAAGATGGGCTTCGGCTCCGACCTGCTGGGCGAGTCGCAGCGGCTGCAAAGCGACGAGTTCCGCCTGCGCGCCGAAGTGCTGTCGCCGGCCGAAGCCATTGCCAGCGCCACCGTGGTCGGCGCCGAGGTGCTGGGCATGCCCGACCGCCTGGGCCGCCTGGTGCCCGGCGCGCTGGCCGACATCCTGGTGGTCGACGGCAACCCGCTGCGCGATGTGTCCTGCCTGCTCGGGCAGGGCGAGCGCATTCCGCTGGTCATGAAGGAAGGCGCGATCCAGTTCAACGAGCTGCAGTAGCCCGGACCCTCAGGGCGAAGCCCTCGGGCCCTTGCGCGGCGCCGGCGCCGCCTTCTTCGCGGGCTCCTCCGCGCCGAAAAGCTTTTCTATCTGCTGCCCCGCACGTGCGCCGATGGCCGTGCCCACGCCCGGCAGCAGCGCGGTGCCGACCGCCGCGCCGGCCAGCGCGCCGCCGGTCAGAGACACCTCGGGATCGCTCATCGTCCCGCCGATCTTGAGCGGCATGCCCACCACGCCATCGACCAGGTCGACCGCCATCTCGCCGTCCAGCTTGCGGTTGAAGAGCCGCAGGTTGCCGCTGGCCGTGAGCATGCCCGAGCGCGCCTTGAGACCGGTGTAGCGCATCACGACGCCGTCGTCGGCGGCCTGCGTGTCGAGCACGCCCGTGAGCTCGTCGAGCGGCGTGGTCCCGCCGCGGCTGATGCCCGCGGTGGTCACGGCCTTGGCCAGGTCCAGCCGCGTGAGCGTGGCGGGTTGGACCGAAAAGGTGGTGCGGGTGCGCAGGCTGCGCATCAGCGCGCCCACCTCGCCCGCCTCGGCCACCAGCGTGGATTGGCCCGAGACCTTGCCGGCCACGGCGCTGCGCCGGCCGAAGGCGTGCACCATGGCTTCGATGTCGACCTGCCGCGGCTCGAGTTCGGCCGACACGCGCAGCAGGTCGTCCGGCAACGCCTCGAACCAGGCCACGCCGTTCGCCGTGCCGCCGCCCACCTCGATGCGGGTGCGCCACCGGTCCTGTCCGGCGGCGCGGTCGAGGCGCAGCCGCACGGGCGGCGATGCGCCGGCGCGGTCGATGCGCGCCTGCCGCGGACGCCAGCCGGCATCGAAGGTGATTTCGCCGTCATAGGCCAGCGCAATGTCGCGCCGGCCGATCCAGGTCACGTCGCGCCAGCGCAGCTTTTCGAGCGGAACGGGCGCCAGCGTCCAGGGCACGGGCAGCGCGACGAAGTTGCCGCCCTCCCTTGGCTTGGGCCCCTTGCCGCGCAACGCGCGCACCGCGTCGCGCGGCAGCACCAAGCTTTCGATCTCGACCTCGTCGATGGCGATGACCCGGCGCAGCAACTCCCGCAGCTTGAGCTGGAGCGTGATGCGGCGCAGCGTGATGGGGCGCGGCTGATCGGTGGCCACGTCGGACAGCACCAGCACCGGGCTGGGCCACAGCGCCCAGTGCGCGCCGCCGATCCGCAGGCCGACGCCGAAGCGCTTCTCGAAGCCGTCGGCGATCCGCGCGGCCACTTCCTGGTCGCTGGGCAGGCGGGTGCTCGCCACCCACACCAGTGCGCCGACACCGAGCAGCAAGACCGCGGCTATGCCGATGAGCCAGCGTCGGACGGGGTGCTTCATCGGGCCAACTTAGCATGCAAAGGCGACTGCCGTTGTCAGCCGCCGTCGCTATAGTTTCCGAAACCCTGCACCGGAGAAACCGAATGCGTATCTGGAAAAAAGAAATCTCGATCGAGGAACTGACCCGCAGCCACATCGGCACCGCCGTGTCCACGCTAGGCATGGAATTCCTGGAGGTGGGCGACGACTTCATCCGCGCCCGCGTGCCGGTGGACGAGCGCACCCGCCAGCCCTACGGCATCCTGCACGGCGGCGTGTCGGTGGTGCTGGCCGAGACGCTGGGCTCCTGCGGCGCGCACTACTCGGCCCCCGAGGGAGACCGGGCCGTGGGGCTGGACATCAATGCCAACCACATCCGCTCCGCCAGCAGCGGCTGGGTCACGGGCACCGCGCGGCCGGTGCACCGCGGGCGCACCACGCAGGTGTGGCAGATCGACATGACCAACGACGCGGGCGAACTGACCTGCGTCTCGCGCATCACAATGGCGGTGCTGGCGCCGCGCTAGCGAAGAGAAGAAAAGCCGACCGGCCGACGGGCGGCAGGGGGCCGAGAGAAGCCCCCCAAGAACATACAACTACCGAGGAGATAACCACTCATGAGCAACCTGTTCAGCTGGCGCGAAGTCGCCGCCACCGAAGGCCGCGTGGTCGCACCCGACGAACGCCTGCCCTGGCTGCAGACCGGCGCCATGGGCGTGCAGCACGTGATCGCGATGTTCGGCGCCACGGTGCTGGCCCCCATCCTCATGGGCTTCAACCCCAACATCGCCATTCTGATGAGCGGCATCGGCACGCTGATCTTCTTCCTGGTGACGGGCGGCAAGGTGCCCAGCTACCTGGGCTCGAGCTTCGCGTTCATCGGCGTGGTGATCGCGGCCAGCGGCTATGCGGGCAAGGGGCCCAACGCCAACATCGCGGTGGCGCTGGGCGGCATCGTGGCCTGCGGGGTGGTCTACATCCTCATCGGGGCCCTGGTGCAGGCCATCGGCACCGGCTGGATCGAGCACGTCATGCCGCCGGTGGTCACGGGTGCGGTGGTGGCGGTGATCGGGCTCAACCTGGCGAGCGTGCCGATCAAGAACATGGCGGCCAGCAATTTCGATGCGTGGATGCAGGCCGTTACCTTCCTCTGCGTGGGGCTGGTGGCGGTGTTCACGCGCGGCATGCTGCAGCGGCTTCTGATCCTGGTCGGGCTGATCCTGGCCACGCTGGCCTATGCGGCGCTGACCAACGGCATGGGCCTGGGCAAGCCGATGGACCTGGGCGGCATCGCCAACGCGGCCTGGTTCGGCATGCCGACCTTCACCGCGCCGGTGTTCACGGCCAATGCCATGCTGCTGATCGCGCCCGTGGCAATCATCCTGGTGGCGGAGAACCTGGGCCACCTGAAGGCGGTCACGGCCATGACCGGCCGCAACCTCGACCCCTACATCGGCCGCGCCTTCATCGGCGACGGCATTGCCACCGTGGTGAGCGGTGCCTCGGGCGGCACGGGCGTGACCACTTACGCGGAGAACATCGGCGTGATGGCGGCCACGCGCATCTATTCGACGGCGGTGTTCGTGGTGGCCGCGCTCATCGCGCTGGTGCTGGGCTTCAGCCCCAAGTTCGGCGCGCTGATCCAGGCGATCCCGCTGCCGGTGATGGGCGGCGTGAGCATCGTGGTGTTCGGGCTCATCGCCATTGCGGGCGCCAAGATCTGGGTCGACAACAAGGTCGACTTCTCGCAGAACAGGAACCTGATCGTGGCCGCCATCACGCTGATCATCGGCACCGGCGACTTCACGCTGAAGTTCGGCGACTTCGCATTGGGCGGCATCGGCACCGCGACTTTCGGGGCCATCATTCTCTATGCGCTGCTCGGCAGGTCGCGCAACGCCTGATCCGCTGAAAAAGTGAAACCTGGTGCAAGAAGTGTTGTCCGAAGCAGTTGATGGCGAGCCCGGTCACCGGCCGGAAGCCCGCGCCCGTTAGACTTCAACGCTTTTCGCACCGACGTTTTCCAATGGCCGATGTCTCCGCCGCGCGCACCAAGGCGGTTTTCGAATTCAAGAGCGCCACGCTGCCGCTGATCGCAGTGATCCTCAAGACGGCCGATCTGGCCGTGCTGGCCGAGGCGCTCGACGCCCAGCTGGCCGATTCGCCCGATTTCTTCGAGCAGGAGCCGGTGGTCATCGACCTCTCGCAGCTGCAGCCGGACGAAGAGGGCGGCGAGGAACCCGCCGAGCTCGACTTCGCGGCGCTGCGCGGCCTGCTGGCGCGCCACCAGACGCAGCCCATCGCGGTGCGCGGGGGCAACGCCGCCCAGAATGCAGCGGCCCGCGCGGCCGGCCTGTCGCTGACGGCCATGCCAGCGGCGCCCGCGCCGCGCTCTCCGGCGCCGCCGGCCGCTTCGCCGGCGCCCGCCAGCAGCGAAGCGCCGCAGATCGTGCGCGAAGTGCCGGTGCCGGCCAACGGCACCCTGCTGATCGACAAGCCGCTGCGTTCGGGCCAGCAGGTCTACGCCCGCGGCGGCGACGTGGTGGTGACCGCCGTGGTGAGCTTCGGCGCCGAGGTCATTGCCGACGGCAACGTGCACGTCTACGCGCCGCTGCGGGGCAAGGCCATTGCCGGCGCGCGCGGCAACACCGAGGCGCGCATCTTCTCGACCTGCATGGAAGCGCAGCTCGTGGCCATCGCGGGCATCTATCGCACCAACGAAGTGCCGCTGCCCGATCCGGTGCTCGGCAAGCCGGCGCAGATACGCCTCGACGGCAAGAAACTCGTCATCGACGCGATCTGACGGGCCGCGGCGACTCCGAAAAACCAACAACCAAATCGAAACAAGAAGGAATGGCCATGGCCAAAATTGTGGTGGTGACCTCAGGCAAGGGCGGCGTCGGCAAGACCACGACGAGCGCCAGCTTCGCGTCGGGCCTCGCGCTCGCGGGCAAGAAGACGGCGGTGATCGACTTCGACGTGGGCCTGCGCAACCTCGACCTCATCATGGGCTGCGAACGCCGCGTGGTGTACGACCTGATCAATGTCATCCAGGGCGAAGCCAACCTGAGCCAGGCGCTCATCAAGGACAAGCAGTGCGACAACCTGTTCGTGCTGGCGGCCTCGCAGACGCGCGACAAGGAAGCGCTCACGCAGGAAGGCGTGGAAAAAGTGCTGACCGACCTGGCCGCGATGGACTTCGACTACATCGTCTGCGATTCGCCCGCAGGCATCGAGACCGGCGCAATGATGGCCATGCACTTTGCCGACGAGGCGCTGGTGGTGACCAACCCCGAGGTATCCTCGGTGCGCGACTCCGACCGCATCCTGGGCATGCTGAGCAGCAAGACCAAGCGGGCGAAGGAAGGCGGCGACCCCATCAAGGAGCACCTGCTGATCACCCGCTACAACCCCAACCGCGTGGCCGGCGGCCAGATGCTTTCGCTGGAAGACATCCAGGACATCCTGCGCATCAAGCTGATCGGCGTCATTCCCGAATCGGAAAGCGTGCTGCAGGCGTCCAACCAGGGCGTGCCCGCCATCCACGACAAGGAAACCGACGTGGCCAAGGCCTACAGCGACGTGGTGGCGCGCTTCCTGGGCGAAGACAAGCCGATGCGCTTCGTCGACGCGGAAAAGCCGGGCTTCTTCAAGCGAATTTTCGGAGGCAAGTAGGCCATGTCCTTTTTCTCGTTCCTGCTCGGCGAAAAGAAGAAGACGGCCAGCGTCGCCAAGGAGCGGCTGCAGATCATCCTCGCGCACGAGCGGTCCAGCCTCAGCGGCAAGAAGCGCCCCGACTACCTGCCCGACCTGCAGCGCGAGCTGATGGCGGTGATCTCCAAGTACGTGAAGATCAATGCCGATGACATCAAGGTTCACCTGGAAAAACAGGACGACCTCGAAGTGCTCGACATCAAGATCGAGCTGCCCGACCCGACACCCTCGCCGGCGCGCTGAACGAACGCGCCGGGCGGGCTGCAGGCGGCGCGTGCCATCGGCACCGCCCGCCCGTCGTCCGCTCAGGACCGCGCCACGAAGCGCGTCACCTGCCGCAGCACGTCCTCCTCCTTGAGGATGCGGCGGTGCCCCAGCCCCTGCGTGGCCACCAGCTGCGCTCCCTCGATGGCATCGCGGTATGCCTCGGCATCCGCAAAGCGGTTCACGCGGTCGTCGCGGTCATGCACGATCAGCGTCGGCTGCGCGATGCGCGGACCCACGGCCGCCGGCTCGAGCTGCGCCATCAGGATGCCTTCGCGCGCCTCGAACAGCCGTTGCATGGCCAATCGCGTCGCCTCGCTGAGTCCGAAGGTGTGGGCGAAATAACGCGTGTATTCGCGCGCTGAGGCCGGCGGTGCGAGCAGCACCAGCCGCTCGGCCTGCAGGCCCTGCGCGGCAGCCAGCGCGAGCGCGTTGGCGCCCAGCGAATGGGCGGCCACGGCGCGCAGCGCATGGCCGTCGGCCGCGAGCCTTGCAACGACGTACGCAATGGCGCGGGCGAACTGCGGCGAGTTGCTCATCGTGCCGGCGCTGCGGCCATGGGCCGGCAGTTCGAGCAGCACGGGCCGCAGGCCCGCATGGGGCAGCGCCTGCGCCAGCGCCAGCAGCTGCCCCGCATGCCCGCCCCAGCCATGCA
This sequence comes from Variovorax paradoxus, assembly GCF_018614875.1. Taxonomy (GTDB): domain Bacteria; phylum Pseudomonadota; class Gammaproteobacteria; order Burkholderiales; family Burkholderiaceae_C; genus Variovorax; species Variovorax paradoxus_I. Next base: position 58,858 of record NZ_JAGGNW010000014.1, read on the forward strand.
CCAGCAACACGACGGGCGCGGATTCCGCACCTGAATCCTGCGCGGCAAGGTGATAGATGCCGAGGCCCGCGTCCTCGAAGGCCCAGCCCTCGCGCCGCCACTCCGCGCCGGGGCCCTGGCCGCGGTAGACCCACTTGGGTGGCAGCGGCGTGCCGAACACGCGGTAGGCGGCGCGCACGCCCAGTGCGGGCCAGAGGCGCTGCGCGGTGGTCAGGCCGAAACGCAGCGCGCGCATCGTGTGGCCCGGGCGGTAGTAGTTCGACTGGGCGGCATGCGTGGCCGCGGAGGAGGAAGTGGTGGTGCTCGTCATTCAATGGACTCCCGCGTTCAGTACCAGACCCAGTCCTCGTTGCTGCGCGGCAGGCTGCGCAACGCATCGCGGATGGCTTCGGCGCCGATGGCGCCCACGTAGACGGCAAGACAGAGGGCGATGATCAGCATGGTGCTTCTCCTTTTTATCGCACGGTCGTGCGAAATCAAGACAAAGAAAGACGGACGAAATTGCCTGTGCCATGGCTCAGGCCCGGTAGCTGGAAAGAAGCCGCTGCCAGGTCCGCGTGGCGCGGTCGGCGGCTTGCGGGTCGCGCAGGAAGCGCGCGTCGTGCAGCAGGCCGATGACGATGGCATTGAGTTCGCTGACCACCTGGGCGGCATCGGTGTCGGCGCGCAGTTCGCCGGTGTCGATGGCCTGGAGCACCGTGCGGCGCAGCGCCGCACGCCAGCGCGTGATCTCGTCGAACAGCAGGTCGCGCAGCTCGCCTTCGCGGTCGTCGAACTCGAAAGCGCCGGCCGTGTAGATGCAGCCGGTCTCGGCCTCGATGTCGCGGGTGCGCGCGATCCAGCGCTCGACGATGTCGTTGAGCCGCGCCAGACCCTTGGGCTTCTGCATGGCGGGCACGAACACGTCGGCCAGGAAGCGGCGGCCGTATTCCTCGATCACCGCCTTCTGCAGCGCCTCGCGCGAGCCCACGCGCGAGAACACGCCGCTCTTGGAAAGCGCCAGGCGCGTGGCCACGGCCTGCAGCGTGATGGCTTCGAGGCCTTCGGCCAGCGCAAGATCCATTGCCGCGCCGACGATGGCGGCGCGGGTGAGTTCGCTTTTCTGGGTCTTGGCGTCCATGGAGGCAACTTTAGCACAGTCGTGCGAAATCACAAGTCCGGCTGCGTATCCACACCGGAAGGCCGGCACAGATGATTTGCTCATGGGAAACCAACAAACGCATCGTTCCCCGAAGAAGCCCTTCTGCCGAGAATCCCCGCTCGGCCCCGACCGGGGCCCGATGACTCTTCTCCGCGCCAGATGAACTTCCAACAACTGCGCTCGGTACGCGAGGCCGTTCGTTGCGGCTTCAACCTGACCGAAGTCGCCCACACCCTGCACACCTCCCAGCCCGGCGTGAGCCGGCAGATCCGCGAGCTGGAGGAAGAGCTCGGCATCGAGCTGTTCGTGCGCGCCGGCAAGCGGCTCACCGGGCTCACCGAACCAGGCGGCCACGTGCTGCCGATCATCGAGCGCATGCTGATGGAAAGCAGCAACCTGCGGCACGCGGGGCAGGAGTTCGTGGCGCAGCAGAGCGGGCTGCTGTCGATCGCGGCCACGCATTCGCAGGCGCGCTATGCGATGCCGGTGGCGGTGCAGGAATTCCGCGCGCAGTTTCCGAACGTGAAGCTGCACCTGCACCAGGGCTCGCCCAAGCAGATCGCGCAGATGCTGATCGACGGCGAGGCCGACGTGGGCATTGCGACGGAAGCGCTAGGCGACTATCCGCAGCTGGTCGCCCTGCCCTGCTACCGCTGGACGCATTCCGTGATCGTGCCGCCGGACCATCCGCTGCTCGACGCGCCGCTCACGCTCGACGCGCTCACGCGCCATCCGCTGATCACCTACGACACGGGCTTCACCGGACGCTCGCGCATCGACGAGGCCTTTGCACAGCGCGGGCTTGCGCCCAACATCGTGCTCGCCGCGATGGATGCCGACGTGATCAAGACCTATGTGCAGCTGGGCCTGGGCGTGGGCATCGTGGCTGGCGTGGCGTACGAGACGGAGCGCGACACGCAGCTGCGCGCGCTCGATGCGGGCCGGCTCTTCGGCATCAACATGACCAAGCTCGCGGTGCGGCGCGGCAACTACCTGCGCAAGTATGTCCATGCCTTCATCGAGTCGTTCGCGCCCACGTTGACCCGGGCGGTGGTCGAAAAGGCTTTGGGCGACGAAGCGAAGGGATCGCACTACGAAATCTAGGAGGCTGTCGGGCTTGGGCACGGCCCCGCGTTGCGCGAGACAGGGCGCAGGCAAGGCGCCAAGCGCAAGCTGGACTGATGTCCAGCGAGCATTGGCAACGCCGCATGCGCCCTGTCTCGCGCAACCCTTCGGGCCGCTGCCTGGGACTGCCATGCCGCGTTGCGGGCTCGTTGTGTGGCGCGGCCATACGGCCTCACCCGCGCCTTGCCTGGCAGTCCCAGGCAGCGGCGCGGGGCCATGCCCAAGCCCGACAGCCTCCTAGTGCCTGCGCAATATTCGGCGCCTGCGGCAACAGTTTTGAAAAGATGTGTGCCCGCTTCACACAGGGAGCGTACATTCGGGTTAATTCCTTGGCTTCCCTGAACGGATCAGCAATGGCATCGACCCCGCAGCAGCAACAGCAAACAAGGGCCGCCCTGAAGGCCGCCGATGCGGCGGAGCAGCGCGAACGGTTGAAACGGGCGCTGCCGGCCACGGTGGAACTCCTGCAGAGCCGCCAGGCCGACCGCATCGACGACAGCGACATCGACGCGTACGTGAGCCTCAACTGGCTCGAGTGGCATGGTGGCGGCCTGCGGCTGACCATCACCGGGCGCAACGTGTGCGCCCAATCGGCGTCCACCGCGCTGGCCTGAAACCCCAAAAGGAAAGCCGCCACAGTGGCCTGTGGCGGCTTTCTTGCGTTTGCGCGCCGGCCGGCTTACTGGCCCACGATGATCTGCGCGATCACACCGGTGGCAATCGCTGCGAGCACATAGTCGCCGCCGACGCCGACCCATTGGTAGCCGCGCGGCGGCGGCTGCAGGCGATAGGCGCGGTAGTCGTTCACCACGTAGTTGCGGCTGCGGTACTCGCCCGGCACACGGCCACCGCGGCGCCATTCGGCATGCGGCTGCGGGAAGCCGCGGCGATCGAACTGGCGGCCATCGCGGAAGTCCTGGTTGCCACGGTAGTCGCTGTGGTCGCGACGGTCGCGCTGCGGACCGCGGTGATCGAAATTGCGCTCTCCCCGGCCGTCGTCATGGCGTTGCTCGTAGCGGCCTTCGCCAGGACGTCCGTCGCCGGGGCGTCCATCGAAGCGGCGGTCCTGCGCGAAGGCGCTTCCCGCTGCCATGCACATCGCGAGCGCCGCAGCAGCGACGGCCATGCTCTTTGAATTGATGATCATCTAGAACTCCTTCGTGTTGATGACAAGTCCATTGTGGGCGGCGCTTGTGTCTGGCCCGAGCACATCAGGTCGCGGTCAGGTGAAATCAGGTAAGTGCAGGTATCCGGGCGGCGCGTTGTCCTTCAACCCGTTTTCGCGGATCTGATTTGCATCGGGTCCGGGGCTCTGGCGACAATGGACCTTGCACAAACGATCAGGCGTGGAGGCGCCATCAATCAACATGCGTGACAAGATCATTGGTGCCATCGGCATCGTGTGGGGCGGGGGCATGCTCCTGAGGTGGCTCATGTCGGGCCCGCCTGCTGGAATCGGCGGCTATCAAGGCGGCCAGACCGCCGTTGCTCTCCTGGGCGCCGTCATGCTGGTTGCCGGCCTGTACCGCTTCTTCAAGCGTCCTGATTGAGCGAAGGCGCAAGCGCGCGCTTCCTGGTCCTTGCCGATTGCGCTTAAGCTCGCGCGCAGCATGAAGCGACGTCACCTCCTCCAGCTGCTGGCCGGCGTGCCGGCAGCCGCCATCCTCGCCGCCTGCGGCAAGCGCAAACCCTCCGCCGCGGCGCTGAAGCCGGATGCCCGCGTGCTGGCCCTGGGCGACAGCCTGACCTTCGGCTACGGCGCGCCGCCCGAAGCCGCCTGGCCCATGAAACTGGGCGAGCTCACAGGCTGGCAGATCGACAACGCAGGCATCAACGGCGACACCTCGGCCGGCGCGCTGGAGCGCCTGCCAGGGCTGCTGGGCGCGGGCAGCTACGACGCGATCCTGATCGGCATCGGCGGCAACGACATGCTGCGCGGCATGTCGGCCGCGGCCACGCGCGACAACATCGCGGCCCTGGTGAGCGCGGCGCGTGCGCACACGCCCCATGTCGCGCTGCTGGCCACGCCGGCGCCCGACGCCATGCGCGCGGCGATCGGCTCGCTCAGCGATGCGCCGTTCTACGAAGAGATCGCGAAGTCGGGGCAGGCGCTGCTCGTGGCCAACGTGTATTCGAGCGTGCTGTCGGACGCATCGCTGCGCTCCGACCACATCCATGCCAATGCACGAGGCTATGAAAAGATGGCGCAGCTGCTGGCGGACCAGCTCATGGCCGCGGGCTGGCGCTGATCAGGCGTTCGGCAAGCAGGTCGACGTAGGCACCCTGCACCAGCTGGTCGGCGCCCACGCCCAGCCGGGCCATGAGCGCATGCGCTTCGGCAATGCCGGCTTCGGTCGAAGCGCCCTCTTCCAGCACGACTTCGAGTTCGAGGAATTCACCGAGGCCTTCCACGCGGTCGAGGTGCACGCGCGTGCGGCCGACCAGGAACAGCCGACGCTGCTTGCGCACGCGACCCGCCTGGCCCCATGCGAGCGTGAGCGATTCGCGCAGCATGTCGGGCGTGCCGCAGGGCGTGATCAGGTAGAACGATTCCTTCGGGCCGCTGCTGTTCGCGCGGCGGTAGAAGATCAGTTCGGCGTGGTCGGGGGCGAAGGTGCGCAGCTTGAGGCGGTCGGCGCTGTCGTTGCAGCGGAAGAAGGTGTCGTCCTGAGCGATCTCGACGGGGCCTTTGTCGGCCAGCGTTGCGGCGATGCGCGCGACGCGTTCCACGCTGTCGATGCGGGCCTTGATCTCTATGTTTCTTGCCATCTTGGTTTGTCTGTCCTCGGGGCTTTTGTTCAGGGCGCGTGCTGGTGTGTGGCCGATCAACGACCGCTTTGCCCACCGATCACGTCGATGGGGTGCCTTGCGCAGCGAAATAAAGGAGGAGCCGAAGGCGGGGGACATTCGCGGAGCAAGGTACCCCGTCGGCGGGAGCGCGCCCTGAACGACGCGCCGCACCCACGCACAACGCATCGAGTCGAGGCTGGTTCCGCGACGATGCACCTCGATCAGGGCGCGTTGCCCTGCGGCCCGACGGGCGGCGGCGCGGTGCGGCCGCTCGAACCTGGCGCGAGCTTGCGTCCGAAGGACTCGCCCACCCTGCGCACCGGCCGGCTGGCTTTTTCCGAAACGTTGTTGACGCCGCGCCGCGTGGCGCCCTCGGCGCGGTCGATGCCGCGGCCGGCGGCGTTGGTGCCGCGCTGCACGCTGTTCACGACCTTGCTGCCCTGCGGCGGCGGCTTGAGCGTGTGCGCGGGCTGCGCCTGGGGCGGGCTGTCGGCGCTCTGCGCGTGAACGGCGGCGGCCGACAGCAGCAGGAGCGCGGCGCCGCATGCGGCCTGCGTGAATGAATGGGTCAGCGTCTTCTTCGTCATGATGGGCTTCCTTGGTCGTCGTTGGGCTCGGCTGCATCTGCCGCCGCGGCGCGCGCCATGCGTTCGCTCTTCCAGTAGACGTCGTCGCCGCCGTCCATCCGGTTGAGCACGCGCGCGAGCACGAAGAGCAGATCGCTGAGCCGGTTGAGATATTGGCGCAACGCGTCGTTGAGCTCGGCCGTCGCGCCGAGTGCCACCACCGCGCGTTCGGCCCGGCGCGCCACCGTGCGGCACACATGCGCGAGCGAGGCTGCGCGCGTGCCCGCGGGCAGGATGAATTCGGCCAGGCGCGGCAGCGCGGCGTTGTGGTCGGCCAGCGCGTTGTCGAGCTGCAGCAGCGCATCGGCCTTCAGCAGCGTGTAGCCCGGCATCGAAAGTTCGCCGCCCAGGTTGAAGAGCTGGTGCTGCACGTCGACCAGCAGCTCACGCACGGGCTCCGGCATGGGCTCGCACAGCAGCACGCCGATCTGCGAATTGAGCTCGTCCACGTCGCCCATCGCGTGCACGCGCAGATGGTCCTTCGGCACGCGGGTGTTGTCGCCGAGGCCGGTGGTGCCATCGTCGCCGGTGCGGGTGGCGATCTGCGAAAGTCGGTTGCCCATGGGCGCTCCTTTGTCTATGCCGCAACGGTCGATGCGTCGATCTTGCCGGCCAGCCATTGCAGTCCTGCAAGGTGCTGCTGATCGTGGCTGCAGAGGTAGTGAACAAGGCTGCGCATCGTGAGCGGTCCATAACCTTCGAACACGGCCGTGCGCGCAAGTTGCGCGTCCGTCAGGTGCGCGACGATTTCCATGGTCCGGGCGCGCGCGGTGCGAAATTCAGCCAGCACCTTTGCCGCGTCGGCCATGCCGTAGGCGCGCGCGATGGCCAGCGGCTCGCTGTCGATCGACGCCAGCGTCGGATGGCTCTCTTCCAGCGTGCGGCGAAAGCGCACGTGATAGCCCTCGACCTCGATGTCGCGCACATGGCAGAGCTGCTCGATGGCCGTGAAGGCCTCGCTGGGAACGCCCTCCCACGAGGGCGGCGCCCAATGCCGGAATGGGTCGGGAATGGCCGCATAGTGGGCTTCGAGCTGCGAAGGGAATGCGGCGAGCGCAGCGAGGGTCGTGGGGTTCATGTTTTTTCCGAAGTGCATTATGGTGCCCGCTCCGTAAAATGGCCGAACAGAGCCCCGCTCTCATTTCACCCCCAGGAGACGCCCGATGAACGCCCCGACCCAAACCTCGCACCTGATGCCGGAGCTTCATCTGCGCGACGTGCCCGACAGCCTGATCGAGGGCTTGAAAGCGCGCTTCGGCGGCAACTGCTCCACGGCCATGGCCGTGCGCACGCAGCATGGCCGCGACGAGTCCTCGTTCGACGCGCCGCCCCCGTCGGCCGTGGTGTTTGCCGAAAGCACGCAGGACGTGGCCGACGCGGTGAAGCTCGCGAGCGAGCACAGCGTGCCGGTCATTCCCTTCGGCGTGGGCTCATCGCTCGAAGGCCACCTGCTGGCGGTGCAGGGCGGCATCAGCATCGACGTCTCGCGCATGAACAAGGTGCTCTCGGTCAATGCCGACGACCTCACGGTCACGGTGCAGCCCGGCGTCACGCGCAAGCAGCTCAATGAAGAAATCAAGAACACGGGCCTGTTCTTCCCCATCGACCCCGGTGCCGACGCCTCCATCGGCGGCATGACCGCCACGCGCGCGAGCGGCACGAACGCGGTGCGCTACGGCACCATGCGCGAGAACGTGCTGGCGCTCGAGGTGGTCACAGCCGCGGGCGACGTCATCCGCACCGGCACGCGCGCGAAGAAGTCGTCGGCCGGCTATGACCTCACGCGCCTCATGGTGGGCAGCGAAGGCACGCTGGGCGTGGTCACCGAAGTCACGCTGCGCATCTATCCGCTGCCCGAGGCGGTGTCGGCCGCGATCTGCTCGTTCCCGAGCATCGAGGCCGCGGTGCGCACCACCATCGAGACCATCCAGCTCGGCGTGCCGATCGCGCGCGTGGAGCTGATCGACGTGAACACGGTGCGCATGGTGAACACCTACGCCAAGCTCAACCTGCGCGAAGAGCCGATGCTGTTGATGGAATTCCACGGCTCGCCGGCCGGCGTGAAGGAGCAGGCCGAGACAGTGCAGGAGCTCGCGAGCGGCCATGGCGGCAATGCCTTCGAATGGGCCAGCACGCCGGAAGAACGCACGCGCCTGTGGACCGCACGGCACAACGCCTACTTCGCGGCCGTGCAGTCGCGCCCCGGCTGCCGCGTGATCTCGACCGACACCTGCGTGCCCATCTCGCGCCTGGCCGACTGCCTGCTCGACTCGGTGGCCGAGGCCGATGCCAGCGGCATCCCCTACTTCCTCGTCGGCCACGTGGGCGACGGCAATTTCCACTTCGGCTATCTGCTCGACCCGAACATTCCCGAGGAGCGCGTGCAGGCCGAGCAGCTGAACCACGCGCTCGTGAGCCGCGCGCTGGCGCTCGAAGGCACCTGCACCGGCGAGCACGGCGTGGGGCTGCACAAGATGGACTTCCTCGTTACCGAGGCGGGCGTGGGCGCGATCGACATGATGCGCACGATCAAGCGCGCGCTCGACCCGAAGAACATCATGAACCCCGGAAAGATCTTCGCGCTCTGATCCGTTCAGGGCGCCCATGAAAAAGCCCGGCGGCTCGCGAGAGCGCCGGGCTTTTTTTGCGGCTGGCCGCGCGTGTTGCGGCTACTTGCGGCGGCGGGCCGGCGCCGGCTGCTCGGCCGGCACATAGGTCTGCGACGGTGCCGCGCCGCCATCCACGCCCAGGCGGCCACCGCCGCCAAGGCCCTGGCCGCGCACCGTCTGCGCCTTGTAGCTGCGCAGCGAACGGACCATCTGGTTGAAGGCGTCCATGAACGCCGCGGCAATCACCTTGCCTTGCGCCGTGTTGGTGTAGCCGCCCAGGCCGCCACCGGCGCTGCGGCCGGCCAGCGCACCGAAGGCGCCGAAGTCGGTCTTGGAGGCGCTGCCTTCGGAGGCCGCAACCTGCACGCCCGAGCGGTTGTCGATCAGCGTCAGCAGCGCACTGGCCTCCTTCGTCTGCATGCTGCCGCCAACGGCTGCCAGCGCGCGGCCTCGGCCGCCGCCCACCAGGCCGCCCAGCGCACCGCCGATGCCGCCGGCATCGCTGTTGCTGAACACGATCTCGGGCGACAGGCCGTAGTCGGAGGCCACCATCTGGCCGCGGCCGAAATTGCTGCCGCCGCGCATTTCACCTGACTGCATGAGCGCGCGCTCGCGCGTCATGGCGTTCATGCCGGCCGCGCCGCGCTCGACCACCACGAAGCAGTTCGACTGCTGCACCAGCAGGCGCAGCAGGTTGGCCGTGGGCGGCAGGCGGTATTCGCCGGTGAGAATGGTGTACCAGCCGGAGTTCACGTTCTCGATCAGCGAGACGGTGCCCAGCGGCGACTCGCAACGCTCGAGCTGGCCGCTTTCGCCGGCGGTGGACGAACCCGCCGCGCTGCCCGTGGCCATGGTCTTGGCCGACTGGCTGCCCATTTGCATGTCGGTGGCCGCGCAACCGGTCAGCAGCAGCGCGCCCGCAGCCACGGCTGCGAACGGAAATTTTGCGAACTTCATGTTGGAAGACTCCCTCTGTCGATATCTGGATTGATGTGCCAGCGACGAGGATACGCGTAAAAGATTGCAAGAATCAATCAAGCGAATGTCCGACTGGACACCCAGTACCTAGGCCGTTTGGCGGATGCGTTCGATCAGCCCGTTGAGTGCCTCGATGGAACCGAAGTGAATGACCAGCTCCCCGCTTTCCTCGACCCGGCCGCCGCGTTTGCTGCGCTTCTTGATGCGGACTTCGACCTCGGCGGTCAGCAGGTCGGCCAGCTCTTCTTCCACACGCTGCAGATCGCGCGACTTCTCGCCGTCGTTGCTGCGGCGGGACGGCGTGAGGGTGAACTCGGCCGCGAGCCTCTTCACCAGCGCCTCGGCTTCGCGCACCGACATCTTCTTGGCGGCGATCTGGTTGGCGGCGGTGATCTGCGTGCCGCGGTCGAGCGAGAGCAGCGCACGGGCATGGCCCATGTCGATGTCGCCCGCCATCAGCATCTGTTGCGCCGGTTCGGCCAGGTTCAGCAGCCGCAGCAGGTTGCTGGCGGCGCTGCGCGACCGGCCCACGGCCTGCGCAGCCAATTCATGAGTGAGTCCAAACTCCGAGACCAGGCGTTGCAAACCCTGCGCTTCTTCGAGCGGGTTCAGGTCTTCGCGCTGGATGTTCTCGATCAGCGACATGGCCGCCGCAGACTCGTTGGGCACGTCGCGCACCAGCACCGGCACGCGGTCGAGGCCCGCGAGCTTGGCGGCGCGGAAGCGGCGCTCACCGGCGATGATTTCGAACTCGGCGTTCTTGGTCTCGGCCGATTCCCCATCGAGCCGGCGCACCAGGATCGGCTGCATGATGCCCTGCGCCTTGATGCTTTCTGCAAGCTCGTACAGTGCGCCTTCGTCCATGCGGGTGCGCGGCTGGTAAACGCCTGCCACCATCTGGTGGAGCATCAGCGTGGTCGGGTTCTGCGCGGTCGCGCCTTCGTCCGTTCCTGCGTTATCGGCGGCCGGTGCCGCCGTCGGGCCGAGCAGTGCTTCGAGGCCGCGCCCGAGGCCCTTGGGTTTCTTGGTCGCCATCAGTGCTTGTCTTTCGGGATTTCGTTCAATAGTTTCCGGCCCTCGGGCCAGTCGCCCAGTCCGGATTCGGCATTCAGGTGGCCGCCCGGGCCGGCGTCGACGAAGCGTGCGCCCCAGTCGGCCGCCAGCTGCCGCGAGCGCGCGGCGTCGCAATAGGGATCGTCGTTGGCGGCGACCAGTACCGCCGGAAACGGCAGCAGCTGCCGCACGATGGGCGCCCAGCCCGGAATGAGCTGGCGCAGGTCGTCGCGCTCCAGGTCGCCGGGCGCGACCAGCAGCGCGCCGCGCACTCTGTGCGTATTGCGCGAATGCGCCGCCCAGGCCGCAACGAGGATGCAGCCCAGGCTGTGGGCCGCAAAGACGACCGGGCCGGTCGCGGCGAGCACCGCTTCCTCGAGCCGCGCGGACCAGTCGCCGCGCAGCGGGCGCATCCAATCGTGCTGCTCGACGCGGTGGTCGCCGTAAGCGGACTCCCAACGGGTTTGCCAGTGGCCGGGGCCGCTGTTCTGCCAGCCCGGCAGCAAGAGAATGCGGGAAATTGTCATATGCGACGAACTTGGTGGCGCTTGCCCATGGTGGACAGCGTCAGAGGCTTTTTTCGCTGGTGGAATCGGGAGCGGCCGCCGGGGCCAGCACGTCTTCCGGAATGGCCAGGTTGGGCGCTCCGGGTGCAACGGGCGCAATGGGAGGCGCCACCGCGCCCGCCGCAAAAGCGCTGGCGGGCGGCAGCTTCTCGACCAGTTCCCTGGCAAAGGCAATGAAGGCCTGGCTCCCGCGGGCGGCCGGATCGAACACCACGCCCGGCAGGCCATAGCTCGGCGCTTCGGCCAGCCGCACATTGCGCGGGATCACGGTGTCGAACACCTTGTCGCCGAAGTGGGACTTGAGCTGCTCGCTCACCTGCTGCTGCAGCGTGATGCGCGGATCGAACATCACGCGCAGCAGGCCGATGATCTGCAGGTTCTTGTTGAGATTGGCGTGCACCTGCTTGATGGTGTTGACCAGGTCGGTCAGTCCCTCGAGCGCGAAGTACTCGCACTGCATCGGCACGATCACGCCATGGGCGGCGCACAGGCCGTTGAGCGTCAGCAGGCTCAGGCTCGGCGGGCAGTCGATCAGCACGAAGTCGTACTCGGCGCCCACCGCCGCCAGCGCCGTGCGCAGGCGCTTTTCGCGGCGGTCGAGGGCCACCATTTCAACTTCGGCACCGGCCAGCTCGCGATTGGCGCCCAGCACGTCGTAGCCGCAGCCGTTCTCCACCAGCTTGTCGGCCTTGACGCGCGCCTCGGCCACGGAAGCCGATTCGAGCAGCACGTCGTACACCGTGAGTTCCAGCTGGCGCTTGTCGATGCCCGAACCCATGGTTGCATTGCCCTGGGGATCGAGGTCGATCATCAGCACCCGCTGGCCCACCTTGGCCAAGCCGGCGGCAAGGTTGACAGTGGTGGTGGTCTTGCCGACGCCGCCCTTTTGGTTGGCAATACAGAAAATCTTGGCCATATGCGAATCAGCGGGAAATGGCGAGCTTGACGCCAAAGGCGATCAGGAAGACGCCCGCGAGCTTTTCGAGCGCGCCCGAAATACGCGGATTGGCGCGGATGCGTTCGGCCAGAAAGTGCGTGAGCAGCGTCGAAGTCAGGCCGTAGAGGAAGGTCAGCACGGCAATTGTCACGGCCATGGCGCCGAAAGTGACCATGCCTTGATGGCGTGCCGGGTCGACGAACAGCGGGAAGAAGGCCATGTAGAACACGATGGCCTTGGGGTTCAGCAAGGTGATGGCAAGTGCCTGGCGCAGGAAGTGGCTGGGGCGAATGTTGAGGATAGGTGCCGCGCCGGGCTTGGCAAGCAGCATCTTGGCGCCCAGCCATGCAAGGTAGGCAGCGCCCAGCCACTGCACCGCCTTGAACGCCGCCGGATACGCCGCCAGCACGGCAGCCACGCCCGCCACGGCCGCCCACATCAGGAACTGGTCGCCGATGATCACACCCAGCGTTGCTGCCAGCCCGCCACGGATTCCGCCTTTGCCGGTCGAGGTGATCAACGCGAGGTTGCCCGGACCGGGAATCAGGAGAAAGAGGACGATGGCGGCGACGAACGCGCCGTAGTCAGCAATGCCGAACATGGAATTTGCCTCAAGAAAGAGAGCCAGGGGGAGGCGTCGAGTCTAAGCGAGGCCGGCCTCGCGAGGACTGTACGGCATCAGCTTTCACCGGCGCCGCGGCCTGTTTTGGCGATTCAGGCAGCTTCTTCGCGCGCCCAGATGATGCAGCGCTCGGCGTCCAGGCCGGGAACGATCAATTGTTCCACGTGAAACACTGCGATACCTTCGGGCAAGGCAGTGAGTTCTTCAGTGGGTACCTTGCCCTTCATGGCGAGCCAGATACCGCCCGGCGCAAGCAGGTGCCTGGACCCGTTGAAGAAATCAGGCAGCGAAGCGAAGGCCCTGGAGCTGATGACTTCGTAGCTGCCCGTCAGCGATTCGACACGGGCATGCAGGCCGCGCAGATTGGGAAGTTCGAGCTCGGCAGCCACCTGCTGGACGAAAGCTGCTTTCTTGGCGACGGCATCAAGACAGCTCACCTCGAGATCCGGCCGCATGACGGCAATTACCACGCCCGGCAGGCCACCCCCGGACCCGACGTCGAGCAACTTGCCCTTCCCTGCCCACTCGCGCTGAAGCGGCGCCACGGCCGCCAGGCTGTCGAGCAGATGGTGCGTCAGCACGCTGGCCGGATCGCGCAGCGCTGTGAGGTTGTAGACCTTGTTCCACTTGAGCATCAGCGTGCCGTAGGCCAGCAGCTGTTCCGCTTGCTTGTCGGACAAGGCGGTGCCCAGGGCTGCCGCGCCCTGGCGCAGCGTGTCGATGGGCGTGGTCATACGGCAAGCTCCGCCCTGCAGGCTGCGGTGCGAGCATGCCTGAAGCGGCCCGGCGCAGTGCATTGGTGCACCCTTGGCGCTGCGCGCCTTCCCGCCAAGCGGAAGCGATGCTTGGGGCAGCCCGGCACGGCGCTCATTGGGCGGACGGCGACTCTGCAGCCGCTTCCGCGGCGCCGCCGCGGTTGAAGGCCTTGTGGCCGCCTTTTCGCAAATGGATCATCAACAGGGAAATTGCAGCGGGCGTGACGCCCGAGATTCGCGACGCTAGGCCCAGGGTTTCTGGCCGGTGTTTGTCGAGCTTCTGGCGCACCTCGAAGCTCAGTGCCTTGACCTGGCTGTAGTCGAAGTCGGCCGGCAGGCGCAGACTCTCGAAGTGCGCAGCGCGCTCCACTTCGTCATGCTGGCGCTCGATGTAGCCGGAGTACTTGGCGGAGATCTCGATCTGCTCGATCTCTGTTTCGCTCAGCGCCGTCTGCGCGCCGTACTTGCCGCCATCCAGCGACATCAGCGTTTCGTAGTTCACGTCAGGCCGACGCAACAAGTCGGCCAGGTTGTATTCGTGGTCGATGGCCTTGCCCAGCACGCGTTCCGACTCAGCAGCCGGCAGGTTGCGCGGGTTCACCCAGATCGATTTGAGTCGTTCTGTTTCACGTGAAACAACATCGCGCTTGCGGCTGAAAGCGTCCCAGCGCGCATCGTCCACCAAGCCCAGCTTGCGCCCCGCCTCGGTCAGCCGCATGTCGGCGTTGTCCTCGCGCAGCTGCAGCCGGAATTCGGCGCGGCTCGTGAACATGCGGTAGGGCTCGGTTACGCCCTTGGTGATCAGGTCATCGACCAGCACGCCGAGGTAGGCCTCATCGCGGCGCGGCAGCCAAGCCTCGTCGCCACGGCATTGCAGCGCGGCGTTGATGCCGGCAAACAGGCCTTGGGCCGCCGCCTCTTCGTAGCCAGTGGTGCCATTGATCTGTCCGGCAAAGAACAGGCCCTTGATCGAACGGGTCTCGAAGCTGCTCTTGAGTTCGCGCGGATCGAAGTAGTCGTACTCGATGGCGTAGCCGGGGCGCAGGATGTGCGCGTTCTCCAGGCCCGCCATCGAGCGCACCAGCTGGTATTGGATGTCGAACGGCAGGCTGGTCGAGATCCCGTTGGGGTAGTACTCGTTGGTCGTCAGGCCTTCGGGCTCGAGAAAGATCTGGTGGCTTTCCTTGTCGGCAAAGCGGTTGATCTTGTCTTCCACGCTGGGGCAATAGCGCGGGCCGACACCGTCGATCTTGCCCGTGAACATCGGGCTGCGGTCGAAGCCCGATCGGATGATGTCGTGCGTGCGCGCATTGGTGTGGGTGATCCAGCACGGCATCTGCTGCGGATGCATGTCGGCACGGCCCATGAAGCTGAACACCGGCATCGGCCCTGCCCCGCCCGGCATGCCGTCGCCGGGCTGCTCGGTGCACTTCGAAAAATCGATGCTCCGGCCGTCGAGGCGCGGCGGCGTGCCGGTCTTCAGACGGCCCTGCGGCAGCTTCAGTTCCTTGAGCCGCGCCGACAGGCTGATCGCCGGTGGATCGCCGGCGCGCCCGGCCTGATAGTTGTCGAGGCCCACATGGATGCGGCCATCGAGAAAAGTCCCGGCGGTGAGCACCACGGTGCGCGCGCGAAAGGCGATGCCGACCTGCGTGACGGCACCAACCACGCGATCGCCCTCCACCATCAGGTCATCGACCGCTTGCTGGAAGAGACTCAGGTTCGGCTGGTTTTCCAGGCGGCGGCGGATCGCGGCCTTGTATAGCACGCGGTCGGCCTGCGCACGGGTGGCGCGCACCGCCGGGCCCTTGCTCGAATTGAGGATACGAAACTGGATGCCCGCTTCATCGGTGGCAATGGCCATGGCGCCACCCAGCGCATCGACCTCTTTCACGAGGTGGCCCTTGCCAATGCCGCCGATCGACGGGTTGCAGCTCATCTGCCCCAGCGTCTCGATGTTGTGGGAGAGCAGCAGCGTCTTGGCGCCCATGCGAGCGGCCGCAAGCGCGGCCTCGGTGCCGGCATGGCCACCGCCGACGACCAGACAATCGAATTCTTCGGGATACAGCATGAAAGAGGGGCGCACTGACGCGTGCGCTGCGCAAAGGGGCATCAATTTTAATCGGCGGTGCCCTTCTGCGCCCGGAATGGGGGCAACGTGGTCAATCGGATAAAAACCACGCAAATCCTTCGTTCATTGCAGATAGCTCGCTATATATTTCATAGCAAACTATCTAGGCCAATCAAGGGTTTCGGCCGGCTACGGCCGCGCAGCGGCCTGGACTTCGCGGGGCAATTCCGTCTCGATGTGGGAAGTCTGCATCGCCCTTCAGACGCGTCGGCGGCGCGAGCGGTGTTCGGGAAGCTGCCAGTGGGATTGCGTGACGAGCAGCACCCGCACCGCGCGATGCGCCGGGCTCTGCAGCAGCAAGCCGAGCGGGCGTGGGCGCGGCCAGCGCGGTACCAGGCGCTGCATCAATCGATCGCCTTTTTCACCGCGCCAACTCCCAGGGCCGCAAGCACCACGAACAGCACCGCCAGCACCAGGAACAGGCCGAACAGCAGCTTGGCAATACCCGCCGCACCGGCGGCCACGCCACCGAAGCCCAGCAGCCCGGCCACCAATGAAATCACCGCAAAGATGATTGCGTACTTCAACATCTGAACACTCCTTGCAGCGGGCCTTGCCCACCGTGCGGGGAGCTTAGAAATCCGCTGCGGGCGTCCCGATAGTCGGCCCCCGCGAGCATCCGTAGGACAAACGCGCAGCGGGCAAACCCGCTAGCATCCCCTCGGTCCGCGGATCGACTTCCGCATCCTTACATTTGGAGATTTCTTCGCATGAAGTTGTATTACTCGCCCGGCGCCTGCTCTCTCTCGCCCCACATCGCACTGCACGAGGCAGGCATTGCTTTCGAGCCCGTGCTGGCCAGCACCAAGAGCCACAAGCTGCCGGACGGCACCGACTACTACGGCATCAACCCGCTGGGCTACGTGCCCATGCTCGAGCTCGACGACGGCACCCGCCTGCGCGAAGGCCCGGCCATCGTGCAGTACATCGCCGATCTGGCACCCACCAAGAACCTGGCCCCGGCCGCCGGCACGATGCTGCGCTATCGCCTGCAGGAGTGGCTGACCTTCATCGGCACCGAAATCCACAAGGGCTACAGCCCGCTGTTCAACCCGGCCATGCCCGAAGAAGCCAAGACCCTGTTCAAGGACAAGCTCAAGTCGCGCTACCAATGGCTCGACGGCCAGCTCGCCGAGAAGCAGTACCTGATGGGCGACCACTTCAGCGTGGCCGACGGCTACCTGTTCACCGTTACCAACTGGGCCAAGCCCACGGGCGTCGACATCTCGGACTTCTCCAACCTCCAGGCCTGGCACGCGCGCGTGGCCGCTCGCCCCGCTGTTCAGCAGGCGATGAAGGCCGAAGGCCTGCTGAAGTAAGAGAAAGCGCGCAGAAGGCCGCAGGGCCTCCAAGCAGTGCACGCCGGCGCGAACGCCTAGCAGCAAACGGACAACCGTGCGACAGCAGGTTTGGCCGCGCAGGTTTAGCCTCGCGGCCCGTTCCACTCTTTACGTTCCCGCCATGCCCTCTCTCTTCGATCCTGTACAGGCCGGTGACCTGCGGCTCGCCAACCGCATCGTGATGGCGCCGCTCACGCGCAACCGCTCGCCCAACGCGATTCCCCGGGACATTGCCGGCACCTACTACGCGCAGCGCGCCACGGCCGGCCTGCTCATCACCGAAGCCACTGCCATCAGCCACCAGGGCCAGGGCTATGCCGACGTGCCGGGCCTCTACGGCACCGAACAGCTCGACGCCTGGAAGCGCGTGACCGATGCGGTGCACGCCAAGGGCGGCAAGATCGTGGTGCAGCTCTGGCACGTGGGCCGCGTGTCGCACACCGAACTGCAGCCCGGCGGCGGCAAACCCGTTGCACCCTCGGCCATCACCGCCAGGACCAAGACCGTGCTCATCAAGGACGGCGTGCCGACCTTCGTCGAAACCTCCGAACCGCGCGCACTCGACGCCGAAGAGCTGCCCGGCATCGTCCACGCCTATGCGGCCGCCGCGCGCAACGCGGTGGAAACCGCCGGCTTCGACGGCGTGGAACTCCACGGCGCCAACGGCTACCTGCTCGACCAGTTCCTGAAGGACGGCAGCAACCAGCGCAGCGACGACTATGGCGGCAGCATCGAGAACCGCGCCCGCCTGCTGCTGGAGGCCACGCGCGCCGTGGTCGACGCGGTCGGCGGCGGCCGCACGGGCATCCGCCTGTCGCCCGTCACGCCGGCCAACGACGTGCACGACTCCGATCCGCAGCCGCTCTTCACCTACCTCGTGAAGCAGCTCGCCCCGCTCGGCCTGGCCTACATCCACATCATCGAAGGCGCGACCGGCGGCCCGCGCGAGATTGAGGACCGCCCCTTCGACTACGAGGCGCTCAAGGCCGCCTACCGCCAGGCCGGCGGCAAGGGCGCATGGATGGTCAACAACGGCTATGACAAGCCGCTGGCGGACCAGGCCGTCAAGGAAGGCGACGACCTTGTCGCCTTCGGCAAGCCCTTCATCGCCAACCCCGACCTGGTGCGCCGCTTGCGCGAGAACGCGCCGCTCAACGCCGTGGACAAGGCCACGATGTACGGCGGCGGTACGAAGGGCTACACGGACTACCCGGCACTGGACTGAGTTCGCGCCGCGCCCTGCGCGTTCGCGAGCGAGGCACGGGAAGGCCATGGCAAGATGCGGCGGCGCATCCACCCGCCACAGGAGAGAACGCCATGGCCCGCATCGAACAGCGACTCGCCGCGCTCGGCCTCGTGCTGCCGCCGCCAGCCACGCCACCGCCCGGCGTGCGGCTGCCCTTCAGGTTCGTGCGCATCGCCGGGCGCCGCGCCATCATCTCGGGGCACGGCCCGCTGAATGCCGACGGCACCATCGCCGCGCCGATCGGCAAGCTGGGCCGGGAGCTGACGGTCGAACAGGGCTACGCATCGGCACGGCTCACCGCGCTGGCGATGCTCGGCAGCCTTCAGCGCGCGCTCGGCGATCTGGACCGCATCACGGCCTGGACGCGGGTGTTCGGCATGGTGGCCTCGGCGCCGGGCTTCGACAAACAGCCCGCGGTGATCAACGGCTTCTCGGACCTCGTCCTCGAACTCTTCGGGCCCGAAGTCGGCGCGCATGCGCGCAGTGCCGTCGGCATGGCGGAGCTGCCGTTCAACATCCCGGTCGAAATCGAGGGCGAGGTGGAGTTCGACGCGTGAGCACCACGCACCCGGTCATCCACGCCGCGTCGAGGCCGCACCGCCTGAATCGCCAGCTGCCATCGGACGAATCTCCGCGAAGGTCACGCTCACGCGCAGGCCCGTGGGCTCGGCCGCATCGAGCCTCAGCTCGGCGCCCAGCAGTTCCGCATAGCGCGCCACGATCGACAGGCCCAAACCCGAGCCCTGCCCCAGCTTCTGGCCCGCGGGGCCTTGCGACCAGCGCTGCATCAGGTCGCGCTGCGCTTCCAGCGGAATGCCGGGGCCGTCGTCGATCACGCTCAGGGTGCGGCCCTCCAGCTCGACGGTGATGGTGCGTCCGCCGTAGCGCAGCGCGTTGTCGATCAGGTTGTCGAGAATGCCTTCGACCAGCGCTTCGTTCGCAAGCACCGTCACGCGCTCGTCGAGGCCGCGCGCCCCCAGGTCGACGCCGTGCGCGTCGGCGCGGGCCAGGTGCCGCAGCACCGTCTGCTCGGCCAGAATGTCGAGCCGCACCGGCTCGCGCGCGAGGCCGGTGCGTGCCTCGTCGGCCAGCGCGAGCGCCAGCAGCTGGTCGATGAGGTGGCTTGCGCGTGCCTGCCGTTCGGCCACGCGCGCGAGCTGCTCGCGCCAGACCGCGGAGTCGTGCTGCGCAAGCCCGTATTCGGCCAGGGCACGAATGCCGGCCAGCGGGGTGCGCAGCTCATGCGCCACGTTGCCCACGAATTCCCGCTGCGCGCGCACGCTGTGGTTCAGCCGGTCGAACAGCGCATTGACCGCATTGCCCAGGCGCTGCACTTCGCGCGAAGTGCGGACCACCGCCACCGGCGAAAGGTCGTACACATCGCGCCGGTCCAGCGCCTGCTGGAGCTCGCCGAGCGGGCGCAGGTCGCTGCGAATGCCGTGCCAGAGCCATACGGCCAGCAGCATCAGGAGCAGCACCTGCGGCGCCAGCGCGTAGCCGAGCAGCTGCCGTACCAGCGCCGTTCGGCTCAGCGTGGTCTGTGCAATCACCACCCGGTAGGGCACCGGCAGGCCAGGCTCGGCGACGGGTTCGAGTACCACCGCCCGCAGGACCTTGCCGTCGTAGTCCACGTCCGAAAAGCGGTAGCGCGCACCCTCTGCCGGCAGTGGCGCGTTCAGGCCCGCCTGCCCGGAGATCAGCGTGCCGTCGAGCCGCTGCACCGCAAAGTAGACCTTGTCGATCTGGTCGAACAACACCGTGGCCACCTCGCGCGGCGTGAGCAGCAACTCGATGCCGCGCTCACCCGCCTGCACGTTGGCCGAAAGCGCATAGGCGTCGTCGAGCATGCCGCGGTCGAAAGCCAGTTCGGAAAAATAGTTGGCGATGACGAGGGCGATCACCGCGCCCACCATCCAGGTGAGCGCCAACGGCACCAGCACGTTGCGCAGCACGCGCCGCGTGAGCGAAGGCGCTGCCTTCGACGGCCCGGTCGCGTCCGGTTGTGTACCGCTCACACTTCGGCTTCGAGCAGATAGCCGATGCCGCGCAGCGTGCGGATGCTGGCGCCCGAACCGGCGAGCTTCTTGCGCAGCCGGGAGATGAAGGCCTCCAGCGCGTTGTCGCCCAGCGACTCGTCGAAGCTCGACAGCTTGTCCGACAGCGCCCGCTTGCTCACCGTGCGGCCCGGCGGGCTCATCAGCTCCCACAGCACCTCGAACTCGCGCGCCGGCAGGTCGAGCGGCCCGCTCGCCGTGGAAAAGCGGCGCGCCTTGCGGTCGAGCTTGAGCTGGCCCAGCAGCACGATGTCCTCCGTGCCCTTGGCCCGCCGCACGAGCGCGCGCAACCGTGCCTCGACCTCGGCCAGGTCGAAGGGCTTGCCAAGGTAGTCGTCGGCGCCGGCATCGAGGCCCGCGATGCGCTCCTCGGTACGGCCGCGCGCCGTCAGCACCAGCACCGGCGTGCGGTCGCCGCGCGCACGCGCCTGGCGCAAGGCATTGAGGCCGCTCGCCAGGCCGCTCGTCGGGCTTGCCGTGGCCGGCAGGTTCAGGTCGAGCAGCACCGCATCGAAGGGCTGCACGCGCCAGAGGTGGTCGGCATCTTCGATGTTGGTCGACACGTCGACCCGATGGCCGGCATCCGCAAGGCTGCGCAGCATCACGTCGCGCAGCACGGCATCGTCTTCGACAAGCAGGATTCGCATGGTGTGTTGTGTGGGTTGAAGTGCCTATTCTTGCGCGAAGGAGGGTCAGCGGCCGGTCAGCACACCCCGGCGATAAACACGCCATGAGCATACGACAGCAACCTGCGGCGCGGGCTTCTTTCCAGCCTCCTGCCACCACGCAATGAGCGCGCGCGATCCCTCCGATCTGTTGAGCATGGTGCACCCCGCGGTGCGGCGCACGGCCGTCGTGCTGCTGCATGGTTTATGCAGCACACCTGACGAGCTCCTGACCGTGCAATCGGCATTGCGCAGCAGCGGGTATTCGGTGCATCCGATGCGTGTCGACGGCTACTCCTTCGATGCCGCCGCACCGGTGCAGCACGTCCTGCCCTACGAACGTTGGATCGACGCCATCGAGGCGCGGGTCAAGGCGCTGCGCACGCAGCACGAGCGCGTGATGCTGGTCGGCATTTCGGCCGGTTCGTCGCTGGCGCTCGGCGCGGCCATCCGCTGCGCCAGCGGCGTCGATGCGCTGGTGCTGATGTCGACCACGCTGCGCTTCGACGGCTGGGCCGTGCCGCGAACGCAGGTGCTGCTGCCGCTGGCCTACTACACGCCGCTCGGGCGGTTCTGGCGATACCGGGAACGCGCGCCCTATGGCGTGAAGAACGAGCGCGTGCGCGCCTGGATCGAGCGCGAGCTGCGCCACCGCCAGGTGTCGAGCGCCGGCAGCGCGGTGATCGGCGTGGGCCATCTGCGCGAGCACGACCGGCTGATCCGCCATGTGAGGCGCAATCTCCATCGCGTGCAATGCGACAGCGTGCTCGCGCTGCATGCACGCGAGGACGAGGTGGCCAGCGTGGCCAATCTCGACCTCCTTGCGCGCGGCCTTCGCTGCCGCTCCTTCCGCAGCGTGGTGCTCACCAACAGCTACCACATGATCACGATCGACAACGACCGCCACCAGGTGGTGCGCGAAACCTGCGCCTTCGCCGACACCGTGGCGCATGGCACGCCGGACCCCGTCGGTGCGTTGTCCGCGCGCCCCCTTGCCGCCTGAAAGAAAGCACGCCATGTCCTCTTCTTCTTCTTCTTCCTCTTCTTTTTCTCCGCCCGTCTTCAACACCATCGCAGCCATCCTGGTGAACCAGTTCGACGTTGCACCCGATGCCATCGCGCCCGACGCGGCCCTGTCCGAGCTCGGCCTCGATTCGCTTTCGCTGATGGAATTCGTGTTTGCGGTGGAAGACGCTTTCCATCTTCGCCTTCCCGAAGACCGGCTCGATCCACGCGAAGCGGGCATCACGCTGGGCCGCCTGTGCGAGGCGATCGAGGCCGAGATCGACTGCAAGCTCGAATCGCCGATGGCTGCGCAGGCGTGAGCAGCGCCCGCGTGCACGTCACGGGCATCGGCTTCGTCACGCCCCTGGGCTGCATCGTCGAGTCGTTCGACGATGCGCTCTTCAACGGGCGTTCCGCGGTGCGCGCCCGAACGCTCGAGATCGAAGGCCTCGATCCGATCGAACTTGCCGTGGCGCCCTGTGATTTCGACGCGGCCGCCGTGCGCGGCAATTCGCGCCTGCCGCTCGATCGAGGCACCGCCATGGCGCTCGCGGCCGCGCGCGATGCCGTCGCGCAGGCCGGGCTCCGGGCCGGCAGCGTCGACCCCGAGCGCCTCGGCATCTTCTGGGGCAGCGGGCTGGCAGGCGCCGGGGCTTTCGACGAAACCACGCGCGCACTCTATGGCGAACAGCGCCGCATGCGGCCGACGACCGTGCTCACCGTGATGCCCAACGCGGCGGTGGCGGAGCTCGCTCTGGAGTTCGGCGCCCAGGGCGCGGCCATTGCATACGCCTGCGCCTGCGCCTCCTCGGCCGTGGCCATCGGCGAGGCGATGCGCGCCATTCGAGGCGGCTGGATCGACGCGGCCATCGTCGGTGGACACGACGCCATGCTCACGCCGGGCGTGATGGCCAGCTGGCATTCAATGCGCGTGACGGCACCGCCACCGGCCGAGGCGCCTGGCAGCGCCTGCCGGCCGTTCTCGATCGACCGCGCGGGCTTTGCGCTGGGAGAAGGCGCGGCGGCACTAGTGCTCGAATCGGAGGCCCATGCGCATGCGCGCGGTGCAGTCCATGGCTCTTCGCTGGTTCTTGCAGGCTATGCCACCAACTGCGACGCCACGCACATCACCAATCCCGACAGCGCCGGCCAGGAGCGCGCCATGCGCGCAGCGCTGCGCGATGCGGGCATCGAGGCGCCGCAGATCGGCCATATCAATGCGCACGGCACCGCGACCACGGCGGGCGACGTCGCAGAGGCCGCATCCATCCGCGCGGTGTTCGGCAATGCCACGCCCGTGAGCGCCACCAAGGCCATCCATGGCCATGTGCTGGGCGGCGGCGGTGCCATCGAGCTCGTGGCGGCGCTGCGAACGCTGCTGCAGGGGGTGCTTCCGCCGACCGCCAACCTGCGGGTGCCCGATGCGGCCTTCGATCTCGACTTTGTCTGCGGCGATCCGCGCGAGGCCGGGAGCCTGCGCTACGTGCTTTCCAATTCGTTCGCATTCGGAGGCACCAACGCCGTGCTGATCGCGGGACGCGCCGCGGACAGCTAAAGAACGAAGCGCCTGCGCCGCGGGGGCGCAAGGAGCTTGCGACTGGGTATGCTGGCGCCTTCTTCGCATCTGCAGAAACCCGTCATCCATGCGCAGGCTCGCCACACACCAGGACCTCGAAGCGGTCTTCTCCATCTACATGCACGAGCGGGTGGTGCCCTTCCTGGGCTACGACCCGATGCCGCTCGACGAATTCCGCCCCATCTACAAGGAGCTGGTCGACAGCCGCAGCTTCTATGTCTATGAAGCCGATGGCCGCGTCGCGGGCTTCTACCGCGCAACGCGCTATCCCGGCCGCGCGAGACACGTGGCCTGCTTCGGCACACTCGCGGTCGATCCGTCGCTGCACGGCAAGGGCATCGCACAGGCGATGGTGAGCGATGCCATCGCCAGGCTCAAGGCCGACGGCGTCAAGCGCATCGAGCTTTATGCCGAAAGCGACAACGCGCCGGGGCTGCGCTTCTACGAGAAGCTGGGCTTCGCGTACGAAGGCACCATGCGCAAGTTCTACAAGCGCGCCGGCGAGGCCGACTACATCGATGACCACCTGCTGGCGCTATTGGTCGACTGAGACCGCAGCAGCGCAAGCAGAGCTTAGAAGGTGTGAAGGAGCCGTCGCGAGCGCCCCGAGCTTGCGTCGAGGACCGGAACCGTACTCGCGTACGGTGAGGACCGCAGATGCGAGATCGGGGTGCGCAGCAGGCTCCTTCACACCTTCTCAGGGCTTCCAGCGGCGCAGCAGCAGCGCGTTGGCCATCACGCTGACGCTCGACAGCGCCATGGCCGCGCCCGCCACCACCGGGCTCAGCAGCCCGAAGGCGGCAAGCGGGATGCCGGCCGCGTTGTAGGCAAAGGCCCAGAACAGGTTCTGCCGGATCTTGGCCACCGTGCGTGCCGAGAGTTCGAGCGCCTCGGCCACGAGCGCCAGGTCGCCGCGCATCAGCGTGATGCCGGCCGCTTCCATCGCGACGTCGGTGCCGCCGCCCGAAGGCGCCATGGCAACGCCCACGTCGGCCGCGGCCAGCGCGGGCGCATCGTTGGCGCCGTCGCCGATCATCGCGACCACCTGGCCGTTCTTCCTCAAGGCGCCGACCTGCGCCGCCTTGTCGGCGGGCAGCACCTCGGCGCGCACATCCTCGGCGGCAATGCCGAGCCGCGCCGCCATGGCCTGTGCGGCGCGCGCGTTGTCGCCCGAGATCATCACCACGCGCAGGCCGCGCGCATGCAAGGCGCGAATGGCCTGCGCGGCCTCGGGCTTGGGCTCGTCGGCGAAGGCCAGCAGCGCCTGCACTTGCGCGGCCCCCACCGCATCGAGGCGCAGCAGCGCCGACACAGTGGCGCCTTGGGTCTGCAGGCGCTCTACCTGCGCGGCGTCGGGCACGGCGCCGAGTTCCGCGCACCAGCGCAGGCTGGCAATGGCCCAGGGTTCGCCATTCACCTGGCCGCGCACGCCCCGGCCCGGCATCGCCTGCATGGCGCTCAATGGCGGTGCCTGCACGCCGCGCTGCGCCGCAGCCGCCAGCACGGCACGCGCCAACGGATGCTCGCTGCCGCCCTGCAGGCTCGCGGCCGTGGCGAGCAATCCGTCCTCATCGCTGCGGCCCGCCACAGGCACCAGCGCCGTGAGCACCGGCCGTCCCAGCGTCAGCGTGCCGGTCTTGTCGAAGGCCACCGTACCGACGCGGTGGGCAAGCTCCAATGCGCGCGCATCCTTGATGAGAATGCCGCGGCGCGCCGCCACGCCGGTGCCGGCCATCACGGCGACCGGCGTCGCGAGGCCCAGCGCGCAGGGGCAGGCAATGACCAGCACGGCCACCGCGTGGATCATGGCAACCTCGATGCCGGCGCCTGCAAGCAGCCAGCCCGCCAGCGTGGCCAGCGCAATCGCCAGCACCACCGGCACGAACACGGCCGCGACCTGGTCCACCAGCCGCTGGATCGGCGCCTTGGCCGCCTGTGCGTCCTCGACCAGGCGGATGATGCGCGCCAGCACGCTCTCGGCGCCGACCGCGCGCACCTCGACGATCATGCGGCCGTCGCCGTTGACCGCACCGCCCGTGAGCGCGTCGCCAGGCTCCTTCGGCACCGGCAGCGGCTCGCCCGTGAGCATCGATTCGTCGACCTCGGACTGACCCTCGATCACGCGCGCATCGGCAGGCACGCGTTCGCCCGGGCGCACCGCCAGCCGGTCGCCCACCATCACCTCGGCCAGCGGCACGTCGCTTTCGCCGCGCGGGCCCACCAGGTGCGCGGTCTCGGGCCGCAGCTGCTGCAGTGCGCGGATGGCCGAGGTGGCCTGCCGCTTGGCGCGCGCCTCCAGCCACTTGCCCAGCAGCACCAGCGTGATCACCACGGCCGAGGCCTCGAAATAGAGATGCGGCACCGCACCGTGCCCCGCGTGCTCGCCCGTGGCCGCGCGCCACCAGAGCCAGAGCGACAAGCCGAACGCCGCGCTGGTGCCGAGCGCCACCAGCAGATCCATGTTGCCGGTACCCGCCCTTGCGGCATGCCAGCCCGCACGGTAGAAGCGCGCGCCGAGCCAGAACTGCACCGGCGCCGCCAGCAGCAGCTGCAGCCAGGGCGGCAGCATCCAATCCTGGCCGAAGGGCTCCCCGAGCATCGGCGCCAGCAGCGGTATCGACAGCAGGAGTCCGATGCCGACGGGACCGAACCCATGCCAGGGCGACAGCGCAGCAGCCTCGTCGGCCACGCTGCTTGCCGCGCGCGGCTCGTAGCCCGCGGCACGCACGGCGCGGCGCAGGCGCGCGTCGATGTCCTCGCCGCCGGCCGCCACCACGCGCGCCGATTCGGTGGCAAGGTTCACGCTGACGTCCTGCACGCCCGGCACGTTCTTGAGCGCGCGCTCCACGCGCATCACGCAAGAGGCGCAGGTCATGCCGCCAACGGAAAGATCGAGTGTGTTCATCGGGTGATGGGGGTGGTGCAGCAGATTTTCCATGCCCCGAGGCTAAAGTCTCACATCATGGCAAGGTCAAGCATGGCAGGCAGTGTCCCTATGCTGGACATTGACATCGTGAGAAGGTTCAGACTGGCGGCTCAATCACTTCAATCCATTCAACAGGAGCAAGAACAATGAGCCAGAAATTCCAGGTCTCGGGCATGAGCTGCGGCCACTGCGTGAGCGCGGTGCAGAACGCAGTGCAGACGGTGGACCCCGAAGCGCAGGTCACGGTGGACCTTGAAACCGGCCATGTCGACGTGCTGAGCGCGCAGCCTCGCCAGGACATCGTCGCCGCGATCGAGAACGCGGGCTACAAGGTCCAATGAGTTTCGGCACTGTCGCCATCGGCGAGGCGGCGCGGCTCTCGGGCGTCTCGGCGCGCATGGTGCGGCACTACGAAGGGCTGGGCCTGCTGCCCGCGGTGGCGCGCACCGAGAGCGGCTACCGCCAATATGGCGATGCCGACATCCACACGCTGCGCTTCATCAAGCGCTCGCGCGATCTCGGTTTCTCGATGGAGGAAATCGCCGAACTCGTGGGCTTGTGGCACAACCGCCGGCGTGCAAGCGCCAGCGTGAAGCGCATCGCGCAAAAGCACCTGGGCGAACTGGAGCAGCGCATTGCCGACATGCAGTCGATGCGCAGCACCCTCGCGCACCTGGTGCACTGCTGCCACGGGGACGCGCGCCCCGACTGCCCCATCCTCGACGACCTCGCGGGGTGAAAGCCCACCCCCGTCCCTCGCTCACTTCGTGTAGCTCGACTCCCCCCTCAAGGGGGCAACACCGGTGGCCCGGCGAAGCCGGTTCCACGGTGTTCCTGGAAAGGGTCAGGCGCCTCTGACCAGCGACAGCACTTTTCCGGCATCCAGGGTGCGGGCCTTTTCCTGGATGGCCGGCAGGTACTGGGTCTGCAGGCTCTTGCCTTCCTGCACCACGCCTGAAAACGTCTCCTTGAGCATTTGCGTCGAGAGCGTGCGGCCGCCGGCGTAGTAGCGCTTGGCCACATGCCCCAGCGCGTAGGTCGAGGCAAAGCTCATGCCCGAGCTCACTGCCTGGTTGCCGAGGCCGCGCAGCAGGCCGCCGCCCATCTTGCCGAGCAGGCCGCCGAGCAGCTTGCGCCCGGCCTGTTCCAGGTATTGCGAGGTCAGGCCCACGCCGACCGTGGCCAGGAAATCCTTCACGTGCCCGCTGTCGAGCTCGTAGCCGTAGGCCTTGCCGATGCGATAGACCAGTTTCATCTGCAGCGGAATGATCGCCATGGTCGACAGCGTCTCAGGCAGCAGCTCGAGCGCGCCATTGAGGATGGACGCGTTGAGGATCGACTTGTCGAGCTCCGCGCTGTCGGGCAATTGCGCAGCAGCAGCCGCAGGCGCCACCGCTGCGGCTGCGGCTGCGCCGGTGACCACCACAGGAACCGCCGCCGCAATGTCCTCCGCCTGTTGCGAGAACTGTGCCGCCGAAGCATCGAGCCCGAGCGAGGTGCGCACGTCCGCCAGGAACATGCGCTCGGCATCGGACTGCGTGCCGTCCGCGTCGCACACGCACACCGCCATCTCGTAGGCCAGCTGCCTGGATTCCATGTTCTTCAGCTCGCCGGCGACCGAAGCCAGGGAGACGCGCTTCATCAGCACGTCCTGGTAGAGCGTGGGCAGGTTCACGCCGTCGGCCTGCGACAGGCCTTCGGCAATGCGCTTGATCTCGGCACGTTCGCGCTCGTGTTTGTCGCCATCGACGAAGGCGGCCAGGAGGCTGAGGGTCACGATGGCTCTGGTTTCGGAAGGTGTCACGTTCGATATTCCACTGGTTGAGGGACAAAGTTCGTTCGGCACGGCGTGCGAAGGTTCCGCCGCGGGTTCTCCCCACAAAGCTTGAGCAACTCTGTGGATAACACCCGCACTTCCTTGTAAGGCAAAGCCAAGTCCTTGATTCGTAAGGTAAATCTACAGTCTGCCCAAATAAGAGGCAATGAATTTCTCGGCCCGAAAAGTGCCTTTGGCAGATTTTCCGAACCGTGTCAAAGGACAACTCTGGGGAGATTTCCGGCACAAGCAGGGTGTTATCCACAGCACGGACGCTTCCGGCAATGTTGTTCATTTTTGCGCGACAGCACGGAAGCGCAGCTGCGCACAGTGACGAAGGTATGACAAGTGCATGTCACGCAAGGGAAAAAGAGCCATGTCCACAGACAGGCGCTGCCCTTATCTACTACTACTAATTTGAATAAGAGAAATAAGAAATAGAAACGGGGACAGCGCCTCGCCCAAAAAAAAGCCCGCGAACGGCCGCGCCGTGTTCGCGGCGCCACGCATGAAAACCGGCCCCGCCGATCGGCGCCCCCTCGCTAACATCCGGGGATGAGTTTCAAACCGCGGATCCTGATCGCCGAAGACGAATCGGGCATTGCCGACACCCTCCAGTACGTCCTGAAGAGCGATGGCTTCACGCCGGTCTGGTGCGCCACGGCAGAAGAGGCCATCGCGCAGTTCGCGCAGGAGCCGCCGGCGCTGGCAATACTCGACGTGGGCCTGCCCGACCTCAACGGCTTTGAACTGTTCAAGCGCCTGCGCGCGCTGAACCAGTCGCAGGGCGGCGCCGAGGTGCCGATGCTGTTTCTCACCGCGAGAAGCGACGAGATCGATCGCGTGGTGGGGCTCGAACTCGGTGCCGACGACTACATCGCCAAGCCCTTTTCTCCGCGCGAACTGGTGGCTCGGGTGCGCACCATCCTCCGGCGCAGCGCACGAGCGGCCCCTGGAGGGCCCGCAGCGCCCGGCAACGGGGTACCCCCTCGAATTCCGGGCGCGGCGGCTGCAGCGGCCGCTCAACCCCCCGCAATGCCGTTTGCGCTCGACAACGAGCGCATGCAGATCCGCTACTACGGACGCCTGCTCGAGCTGTCGCGCTACGAATACGGGCTGCTGCGGCTCCTGGTGCAGCGCCCGGGTCGCGTCTTCACGCGCGACGAGCTGCTGCAGCTGGTCTGGGACGACGCGAGCGACAGCTTCGACCGCACGGTCGATGCCCACGTGAAAACCCTGCGCGCCAAGCTCAAGGCTGTGGCGCCCGAGGTGGAGCCGATCCGCACGCTGCGCGGGACCGGCTACGCATTGAACGAAGAACTGCCCCAGACGCCGTGACCCGGCGCACTCGGATATTCATTGGAATTCTGCTGATCTACACAGCGGGCATCGCGTTCCTGCTCTACCGCGTGGTGTCGGACATCGATCCGCGCTACCGCGAATCGGCCGAGGAATCGCTGGTCGAGACTTCGCAGCTCATGGCCAGCCTGGTCGAGCAGGACGTGATCGCGGGCGCCATCAACACAGCGCGGCTCGAGCCGCTGTTCCGCACCGTCTATGCGCGCGAGTTCTCCGCGCAGATCTACAACCTGCACAAGAACCGCGTCGAGCTGCGCGTGTATGTGACCGACCGCAGCGGCCGCGTGATGTTCGATTCGCTCGGCAGGCACCTGGGCGCCGACTACTCGCAGTGGAGCGACGTGAGCCGCACGCTCGCCGGCCTGTACGGCGCGCGCACCTCGCGCGATGTCGACGGCGACCCGCGTACTTCGGTGATGTACGTGGGCGCGCCGATCCGGTGGAACAACGAGATCGTCGGCATGGTCAGCGTCGGCAAGCCGGTGCAGAGCTTCGGCCAGTTCGTGGAAGACGCGCGCGCCCGCACGCTGTGGGTGGGCGTGGGCTCGGGGCTTGCGCTGCTGCTGCTGGCGGTGATCGTCTCGGTCTGGCTGGTGCGGCCTTTCGGGCTGATCTCGGACTACTGGGCCTGGGCGCGCGCGCAGCGCACGCTGAGCCTTTCACGCATGGCGCGGCGCGCGGTCGATGCGGTGCGCACCGGCTTCAGCGAAATGCGCGATGCGCTGACCGGCCGCAACTACGTGGCCGACTACGTGCAGACCTTCACGCACGAAGTGAAGAGCCCGCTCTCGGCCATCCGCGGCGCGGCCGAGCTGCTGCAGGAACCGTCGATGCCGCATGCGGAGCGCGAGCGCTTCCTGAAGAACATCGAGCGCGAAACGCAGCGCATCCAGGAGATCGTCGACCGCATGATGGAGCTCACCGCACTGGAAACCCGCCATGGTCTCGACCGCACGGAGCCGGTGGCGCTGGCTTCGCTGATCGAGGACATCGCCATCAGCGCGCAGCCCGCGGCGGCCAGGCGCGACATCCAGCTGCGCGTGAACATCCGCGCAGAGGCCCGCACCGAGGGCGATCCGTTCCTGCTGCGCCGCGCCATCAGCAACCTGCTCGACAACGCCATCGATTTTTCACCGGAAGGTGGCGAGGTGCTGCTGACGCTGGAGACCACTTCGAAACTCGCGCGCGTGACGGTGCGCGACCGCGGCCCTGGCATTCCGGACTACGCACAGGAAAAGGTCTTCCAGAAGTTCTATTCGCTCGCGCGGCCGCACAGCCAGAAGAAGAGCACCGGACTCGGGCTGGCCTTCGTGAAGGAGATTGCCGCGCTGCACCGCGGGCGCATCGAGCTCGGCAATGCGGCGCGCGGTGGCGCGGTGGCCACGCTCACGCTGCCGCTGCTGCCGCACCACTGAACGACGGGGTCACTGGCCCGTGAGCGCCGCGTAGGCCCGGCGCGTTCCGGGGCTCACGGCGCCGAGCAATTGCTCGTACGAAGTCTTGTGCCGCGCCAGCATGCGCGCCGACGCCACCGTCTTCGACTTGCAGAACCAGTGGCAGGTGTGCTGCATCAGGAACAGCTCGGCCGACATGGTGAAAGCCTTGGCCTTCGGCGTGCGGCCCGCGTCGTTGCGCATGACCTCGGCAATGCCGCGCGCGTGGATGGCCAGCGCTTCGCGCAGATCGAAGGTCGCGGCCGGAAACAGCCTGTGTGCGAACGGAATGGCCAGAGGCAGCTTGCTCACGCGCGCGTCCGCCGCGTCGACGCGCGCAAACTCGGCGGCGAAGCTGTCGAACTGGGCCGAGAGCTTTTCCTCGGTGGAGTCGAGCAGGCTCCAGATCTGCTGGCGCCGCTCGGCGTCGTCCTCGCCGAGGCAGCGCAGGTAGCCCTCGGTAAGGGTTTCCATCAGCCTTTCGATCTGGTATCTGCCGAGATGGCTGCCCAGCAGCGCGATGCGATGGCGCTGGTCCCTGGACTTGAGGACGTAGGCGCCGACGACGATCAACGCCGCCAGGGTAAGGATTTCCATGGGAAGAAGCGTGGGAAGGTAAAGCGGAAGGGCCGCACCGAGTGTAGAGACCCGGTACGGCCCCTTCGGGCCATGCCTCAGCGGAAGAATTCGAGGATGCGGTTGCGTTCTTCCGGCGGTGGCGGCGGGCCCAGCGGCGCGCCCGTGAGTTCTTCCGCCGGCGGTGGCGGCGCCTCGTTCTCCACGCCCAGGCTGGCCACGCTGTGGCCCGGCGTGAAGTCGTCGAAGTACCACTCGCCATCGATGTTGACGACGCCCGGCGGCTCCGGGATCTTGCTCACCGGCACGCCCTTCAGCGCCGACTGCATGTAGCCGATCCAGATCGGCAGGCTCAGGCTGCCGCCGGTTTCGCCGCGTACGCCCAGCTGGCGCGGCGTGTCGTAGCCGATCCATGCAATGCCCACCGTGGTGGGCTGGAAGCCCGCGAACCAGGTGTCGAAGGAGTCGTTGGTGGTGCCCGTCTTGCCGAACAGGTCGTCGCGCTTGAGCGCCTGGTAGGCGCGCGCGGCGGTGCCGCCCTTCACCACGCTCTGCAGCAGCGAATCCATGATGAAGGCGTTGCGCTGCGGAATCGCGCGGCGGGTTTCGTCGAGCGCCGGCGGCTCGGTTTCGAGCAGCACCTTGTCGCGCAGGTCGGTGATGCGCGTGACGAGATACGGATTGACCTTGTAGCCGCCGTTGGCGAACACCGAATAGGCCGTGGCCATCTGCATCGGCGTGACCGAGCCCGCGCCCAGCGCCATCGGCAGATAGGCCGGGTGCTTGTCCTTGTCGAAGCCGAACCGGGTGATCCACTCTTGCGCATACGGCACGCCGATGGACTGCAGCAGGCGGACCGTCACCAGGTTCTTCGACTTCATCAGCGCGGTGCGCAGCGGCATCGGTCCTTCGAAGCCGCCGTCGAAGTTCTTCGGTTCCCAGGGCTGGCCGCCGGGGGTGCTCGGCTCGAAGTACAGCGGCGCGTCGTTGACGATGGTCGCCGGCGTGAAGCCCTTCTCGAGCGCAGCCGAATAGATGAAAGGCTTGAAGCTCGAACCCGGCTGGCGCCAGGCCTGCGTCACGTGGTTGAACTTGTTCTTGCCGAAGTCGAAGCCGCCCACCAGCGACTTGATGGCGCCGGTGCGCGGGTCCATGCCGATGAAGGCGCCCTCCACTTCGGGCAGCTGCGTGATCTCCCAGGTGTTCTTCGGCGTCTTCGCCACGCGGATCACCGCGCCGCGGCGGATCTTGATGTGGGGCGGCGCCTTCGCCGCGAGCCCCGATTGCGCGGGCCGCAGGCCTTCGCCGGTGATCTGCACGGTCTCGCCGTTCGCGCGCACCGCGTTGATTTCCTTGCTGCTGGCCTCCAGCACCACGGCCGCCATCACGTCGCCGTTGTCGGCATGTTCGGCCAGCGCGTCGTCCACCGCCTCGTCGAGTTCCTTTTGATCGTCCGGCAAATCGACGAAGCGCTCCGGCCCGCGATAGGGCTGGCGCCGCTCGTAGTCCATGATGCCCTTGCGCAGTGACCTGTAGGCCGCCGCCTGGTCGGCCGCGACCAGCGAGGTATAGACCTTCATGCCGCTGGTGTAGATGCTGTCGCCATACTGCGCGTACATCATCTGGCGCACCGTCTCGGCCACGTATTCGGCATGCAGCCGGTTCGGGTCGGCGGCATCGCGCAGGTGCAGCTCTTCCTTCTTGGCCTCGGCCGCCTGTTCGGCGGTGATGAAGCCGGTTTCGTGCATGCGGTCGATCACGTAGAGCTGGCGTGCGCGTGCGCGCCGCGGGTTGGCCACCGGGTTGTTCGCGCCGGGCGCCTTGGGCAGGCCGGCCAGCATGGCGGCTTCGGCCATGGTGACGTTCTGCAGCGGCTTGCCGAAATACACCTCGGACGCGGCGGCAAAACCATAGGCGCGGTTGCCCAGGTAGATCTGGTTCAGGTAGATCTCCAGGATCTGGTCCTTCGTGAGCTGCCGCTCGAGCCGAAGGGCCAGCAATATCTCGTAGGCCTTGCGGCTCAGCGTGCGTTCGGAGCTGAGGTAGACGTTGCGCGCGACCTGCATCGTGATGGTCGAGGCGCCCTGCTTGCGGCCGCCCTTCAGGCTGGCCACGGCCGCGCGTGCGAAGCCTTTGTAGTCGACGCCGCCATGGTCATAGAAGCGCGCGTCTTCCACGGCAAGCACGGCGTCCTTCATGACCTTGGGAATACTGGCAAAGGGCGTGAGGGTGCGGCGCTCCTCGCCGAACTCGCCGACGAGCGTGCCTTCGACCGAATACACGCGCAGTGGCAGCTTCGGCCGGTAGTCGGCCAGCTCGGAAATGTCGGGCAGCCGGGGGTAGATGGCAGCCACCGCCACGACAGCGGCAACCAGCAGCACCAGCGCGGCGGAGCCCGCCCCGATGGCGCTCCACCGCGCGATGCGCCGCAGCCGTATCGAACGCTGCGAACGCGACGGTTCGGTGGAGGGAGAGGAATCGTCCATGGAGATCAATCAGCAATAGGTAAGAAAAAACACAGTCCGTAGCGTCGGTTACGCGGGCACGGCCGCTTCGGGTAAGACCGGATCGCTCGTTCGGGGGTTCCCGGTCGACAGCGCATACCAGTCGACCTTGCGCGTGGCGAGCATCAGCACCGTCAGCATGCCGAATGTCAGCAGTGCGCCAAGCAGGAGCGCATTGCTTTCCGATGCCAGCAGGCCGTAGAGCGCGCCATAGAGTACCGCTACATAGGCCCCGAAGCCCGCGCCGCGTTTCCAGCTTTGCAAGACGGCGCTGAAATAGATGCCGAGCAGCAGCACGCTCGCGCCGGCTGCGCCGGCATAGGCCAGCCAGAAAGCCAGCTTTTCGGAGAGCGCCAGCAGCAGCAGGAAAAACAGCGCGATCGAGAGGCCGACCAGCCCGTATTGGACCGGATGCATGCGCTGCCTGCGGAAAAGCTCGAACATGAAGGCCGCCATGATCACCAGTCCGATGAAGAGCGCGCCGTACTTGCCGGCGCGCGTGCTCATCGAATACACGTTGATCGGCTGGGCGAGCGACACGTCGAAGGTTTGCAGCGGGCCGAGATTGCGTTGCGGATGGCCGACTGTCGCCGCGGCCACTGCCGTGGCGGCGGCGTCGACATCGCCGCGGCCCGAAAGTCCGGCGCGCACCTGTTCGCGTGCCGAGGTCACCAGCGACGACACGCGCCAGTGCGCATCGAAGCCTTCCGGTGTCACGTTGCGCCGAGCCGCGAGAAAACGGCCGCCGAAGCTCGGATGCGCCCAGGGCGAGGTGAGATGCGCCGTGGTGTCTTCGGCGATGGGCGCTATCGCGAGCGTGTCCTGTCCGACCAGGCCGAGCTTCATCTCGAAAGTCATCGGCGTGCTGGCCTGCCATGCCGCGAGCGCGGCTCCGGTGGCCGGCGCATGGATGCCGTCGGCGAACCAGGCGTTGTCGGCGATGCCCGGCACGCGCTGCTTGAAACGCAGAGCCTCACCGCCCATCATCAGCGCCGGCGACCCGTCGAGGCCGCGCAAGTCGCTCACGTTGAAGGCGACGAAAGGCGGCTTGAACTCGATCTTCGAATCGGCTTCGCTGCGGACCACGGCCTTCGGATCGAAAGCCGCGAAGCCGCCGGTGAGCGTGGCGCCGAGTGTGTAGAACGGAATTTTGAAGATTCCGCGGTAGCGCGCCTGCGGCGCCATCGTGCCTTCGATGTGCAGCTTGTCGGGGAACACGACGTGGACCATCTCCTTGCTGCGCGGCTCCTGGCCGATCACCTTGCCCTGCGCGCTGCGCAGCGGCTCCATCCAGCGCTCGACATACGGCACCAGCAGCAGCGGGCCGACCATGGTCTGCGGCCCTGCATAGGTGTCGGCGAGTTCCTGCGCCGCCTCGCGCTGGCTCTGGCCGCGCCCACGGTTGATCGAATCGATCTCCGCCAGCGGAATGCAGAGCAGCATCAGCAGGAAGAACAGGCCGGCCACTTTCACCAGCATGGAACTCTGAAGCGCCTTCAACAACTGAAGCATGTTTTTTCTCCTCGTCTATAGCGAAGCCGCGATGCTCGCCGCGCGATCCGAAGGCCGTGTGAAGCGTGGCCGCCGGCGGACTTCACACAGGCTTCACACAGCGCGGCCTCCACGCGCCGGACTTCAAGCAGCCTTCCAATTTCCTTCTCGCGCGGTGCCGACAGTTGCGGCTGTGCAAGTTCGCACGGACATCAACCCACCACCGCCATGGATGCCCACACCTCCACCCGTTCCGGCCGCTGGCTCTGGCTCGCCACCGTGAGCCTGGCCACCGCGGGCTTCGTCGCGCTCAGCCTCAACCCCGTGCATGCCCAGGAAGCACCCGGCCCGCGGCTGAAGACCGAGAGCCCGTATTTCTTCGTGAAGAGCGACGACCCTTCCGTCGACCGCCTGCCGCTCAAGGCCACCGAGGTGGCGGTGAAGATCTCGGGCGTCATTGCCGACGTGACCGTCACGCAGACCTACCGCAACGAGGGCCAGCGCGCCATAGAGGCCAGGTATGTTTTTCCGGGCTCGACCAAGGCCGCGGTCAGCGGCCTCAACGTGCGCCTGGCCGATCGCCTGATCACCGCGCAGATCCGCGAGAAGCAGCAGGCGCGGATCGAATACGACACCGCGAAGAAGGAAGGCAAGACAGCCGCGCTGCTCGAGCAGCACCTGCCCAATGTGTTCCAGATGAACGTCGCCAACATCCTGCCGGGCGACGACGTGAAGGTGGAGCTGCGCTACACCGAACTGCTGGTGCCGCAGTCGGGCAACTACGCGTTCGTGTTTCCCACCGTGGTGGGCCCGCGCTACAACAGCCCGCAGTCGGAGAACGCCCAGGCCAAGTGGGTGGCGCAGCCCACGCTGCGCGCGGGCGTGGCGTCCGGCACCAGCTTCAGGCTCAAGGCCAGCATCGACACGCCCATGGGGCTGAAGGAGGTGCGCTCGCCGTCCCACACCATTGAGGTGAAGAAGAGCGACGAAGACCGGCATGCCGACATCGTGCTCGCGGCCGACGGCCGCCCCGCGGACAACCGCGACTTCGTGCTCGACTACCGCCTCGCGGGCGAAAGGATCGAATCGGGCCTGATGCTCTACAAGGGCCAGAACACCGATGGAAGCGCCGAGAACTTCTTTCTCGCGATGGTCGAGCCGCCCAAGGCCGTGGCCGCCAGCGCCATTCCGCCGCGCGACTACATCTTCGTGGTCGACATCTCGGGGTCGATGCACGGCTTTCCGCTCGACACCGCCAAGACGGTGCTCGAACGCCTGATCGGCGGCCTCAGGCCGAGCGATACCTTCAACGTGCTGCTGTTCTCGGGCAGCAACAAGATGCTCTCGCCCAGGTCGGTGCCGGCCACGCGCGCCAACATCGAGCAGGCGCTCGCCACCATCCAGAACTACAGCGGCAGCGGCAGCACCGAGTTGATTCCCGCGCTCAAGCGCGTCTACGCCGAGCCGAAGGAGGAGAACGTCTCGCGCACCGTGGTGCTGGTGACGGACGGCTACGTGAGCGTGGAGCGCGAGGCTTTCGAGCTGGTGCGCAAGAACCTCTCCAAGGCCAACGTGTTCGCCTTCGGGATCGGCTCGTCGGTGAACCGCAGCCTGATGGAAGGCATTGCGCGCGCCGGCATGGGCGAGCCCTTCATCATCACCGACCCGATCCAGGCACCGGAGCAGGCCGCGCGCTTCCGCCGCATGGTGGAGTCGCCGGTGCTCACGAACGTGAAGGTGACTTTCGGCGGGCTCGATGTATACGACGTGGAGCCGCAGGCGCTGCCCGACGTGCTGGGCGAGCGCCCGGTGATCGTGTTCGGCAAGTGGCGCGCGGACGCGGAAGGAAAAGCCAAGGGCCGCGTCATCGTGGAAGGCCAGGGCGCCAACGGCCCGTACCGCCAGGAACTGCGCATCGACCCGCAGCTGCGCCAGGACACCGCCGCGCTGCGCACGCTGTGGGCACGCCACCGCATCCAGAGCTTGAGCGACCAGGAGACGCTGGAGGGCGGCGGCGCCTTCAAGGAGCGCATCACCGAGCTCGGCCTGAAGTACAGCCTGCTGACGCAGTACACCAGCTTCATCGCGGTGGACAAGGTGGTGCGCAACCCCGCGCCGCAGAACAGCGTGGATGTGAACCAGCCGCTGCCGTTGCCGCAGGGCGTGAGCGAGCTCGCCCTGGGCGCCGAGGTGCCGAGCACGCCGGAGCCCGAGACGCTGGGCGCCATCGCCGTGGTGCTGTCGATGCTCGCGATGCTGCGCCGCCGCGCGCGCCGCAACGACCCACGCCGCTTCACGGCCTGAGCGCGGGCGAAGGAAAAAGAAATGTCGTTGGCCGCACTCGCCCTCCGCCATCCGCGCCTCGTGGATTGGGGCATCCACATCGACCGCGCACCGGCTGCCGGCTGGCTCGCACTGCAATTCGCCGCGCTCGCGCCGACCTGGGCCTGGATGGTCCGGCGCCTGCGCGACGGCTCCGACGATCCGCTGGGCCTGCTGGCGCTGGCCGCCCTGGCCGCGCTGGCATGGCACTGCCGGCGCGAACTGCGGGCCGCGCCGCAGCTGGGCTGGCTGGCGCTGGCGGGCGCCGGCACCCTGCTGGCAACCTTGCTGCGCACCGGGCTCGGCGACCTGCCGGCCCTGCCGCCGCTCGTGGCGGGCCTTGCGGCCGTTCTGGCGCTGGCGTGCGGCTTGCTGGCGTTCCTGCCGCGGCGCGTGGCCGCGCTGCCGGTGGCCGGCTTGGCGGTGCTCGCCCTTCCGCTGCTGTCGTCGCTGCAGTTCTATGCAGGCTATCCGCTGCGCGTGGTCACGGCCGAGGCGAGCCGCTGGCTGCTGGCCCCGGGCTTCAGCGTGGCGCGCGAGGGCAGCAGCCTGGTGGTCGATGGCCGGCTGGTGATCGTCGATGCGCCGTGCTCGGGCGTGCAGATGGTGTGGCTCGGCTACTTCACGGCCTGCGCCGTGGCGCTCTGGGCCCGCCGCAGTGATCGGGGCTTCCTGCGCCGGCTGCCGATGGTCGGCCTCATGGTGCTGGGCGGCAACATCCTGCGCAACAGCGTGCTGATTGCATTCGAAGGCGCGGGCCATCCGCTCGCGCCCTGGGCGCACAACCTGCTCGGGCTGCTGGTGCTGGCCGCCGTGTGCGGCGCCATCGCCCGCCTGATGGTGCCGGCGCGCACCCTGCCCGAACCTGCCGACCCGCCGATTCCGGGCCTGATCACCGCGCAAGGAGGCCGCCATGTCGACACGGTTCTTTGAAGCCCTGTTTGCCAATCACTTCATCAACCGCATCGGCCACAAGACAGCCTTTGCGCTCGCGATGCTGCTGTGCATGCTGTGGTCGACCGCGGCGGCGCTGCGCGCAGCGCCGGAGCCGGTGACGGCCGCAGCCTCGCACGAATGGCCCGGCCAGTGGGACGGCGTTCCACTGCGGCCGCTGGCGCTGAGCGAGGTCGAGCAGCGCTTTGCCGACCGCTTTCCGGGCGCGATCGGCCGCATGACCGACGGGACGCAAACCATCGTGATGCGCGTGGTCAACGCCCCCACGCGCATGCTGCATCCGGCCGCCGACTGCTATCGCGCGCTGGGTTTTCGCATCGAGCAGGCGCGCCTCGAACGCGATGCGCAGGACCGGTTGTGGCGCTGTTTTGTTGCGCAACGGCACAGCGCGCAAAAGTTCCGCGTTTGCGAGCGCATCGTCGATGCCGACGGCACGGCTTTCACCGACACTTCAGCCTGGTACTGGGCGGCGGCCAGTGGCCGGTCGAACGGTCCGTGGCAAGCCGTGACGGTGGCGAGACCGATGTGAGAGTTTTGTGAAACAGATCCTGCGATTCGTGATTTATGGGCTTTTGGCCCTTGTCGTGACAACGTGTGTTGCTATCTTTTT
Organism: Variovorax paradoxus; assembly: GCF_018614875.1. Taxonomy (GTDB): domain Bacteria; phylum Pseudomonadota; class Gammaproteobacteria; order Burkholderiales; family Burkholderiaceae_C; genus Variovorax; species Variovorax paradoxus_I. Next base: position 98,068 of record NZ_JAGGNW010000014.1, read on the forward strand.
GATAGTAAAACTGGTGCTTGCGCCGGCGGCGGGTGAGTGGGGCACCATGGTCGAGGCCGGCCCGCTGCGCTTTGCGGTGGGCGTGCCCACGGCGGTGCGCCTGGCCACGTCCTCCTGGCTTGCGCCGCGGCTCGACGGACATTCGTTCGCCACCCGGTTCGGCACGGTGCACTTCGCATGGAAGGAGGCGACAGGCCTGCTCGAATTGCGCTGCGCGCCCTGCAGCGCCGAGGTTGCCGCGCTCGGCACGCAGCCGATCGTGTTCGAGGGCCTGGTCGCCACCGTGAGGCGGGACGGCAACACGCTGGCCGGCACCATCGAAGCCACGCCGCGCAACGCCGATGCCGGCGCCATGCTCCGCAGCCAGTGGGAGGGACGCCTGGCGCCCAAGGGCAAGGGCCTGCATCTCAGCGCCGACATCAAGGACGCACCCATTGCCCGCTGGTATGCCGTGCTCACTCCGCAGTTGGCCGAACTGCAGCGCGCGCGCATCGGCGGCACCATGGCGCTGCGCGGCCAGCTCGCGCTGCCCGAGGCCACGTTCGCCGTGTCTCCCACCATCAGCCAGTTCACTGTCGAGGGGTTGGGCACCGAAGCCATGCTGGGCGCGCGCACCAGCTGCGGCGCCCCTTCGAAACTGGCCAGCGACAGTTGGTTGGCGCGCGCCGTCATCGCGGCCGAAGACCAGCGCTTCTTCACCCACGCCGGCTACGACCTGGCGGAGATCGTCGCGTCGATCGACAACAACCAGAAAGAAGGCCAGATGAAGCGCGGCGGCAGCACGCTGACGCAGCAGCTTGCCAAGATGCTGGTGACCGGCAGCGACCGCACCGCGGAACGCAAGCTGCGCGAACTGCTCTACGCGGTGGAAATGGAACAGACGCTGGGCAAGGCGCGCATCCTGCAGCTCTACCTCGACAACGCGCCGTGGGGCGGCAACCTGTGCGGTGCCGAAGCCGCGTCGCGGCGCTATTTCAAGCGTTCCGCGCGCAGCCTGGAACCCGCGCAGGCGGTCTGGCTCGCGGCCATGCTGCACAAGCCGCAGGCGGTGCTCGAGCAATGGCGGCGCGACGGCCGGATCGACCCCGAGCGCACCAAGTGGGTCGCCGAGAGCGTGCGCGGCATCAGCCGCAACCAGCGCGAGGCGCTGCTCAAGAACGTGGCGGCCGCCAGATTCACCGCACCGGAGGCAGCCCCATGAACGAGGTCGAAGCCATCGAGCGCGCCACGGTGGCCGCAGTAGCGCCCCTGGCCGTCGAAGAACTCGACGGCTGGCTGCTCCCCTTCGACGACGGCACCGTCAAGCGCGCCAGGTCGGCCGTTCCGCTGCACCGCGAGCCGGTCGAAGGCCGCACCATCGACCGCATCGAGGACCGCTACGACAGCCGCCAGCTCGTGCCCGCGTTTCGCCTGGCCGACGTCTCCTGCTTCGCGGCGCTGCAGTCCGAACTGGAGCAGCGGCATTACGTCGGAGACTCGCCGACCTGCGTACAGACCGGCTCCGCACGGTGCATGCGCGAGGCGGCGGCGGCCGGTGCCGTGCCGGCCGACGTCGAGCTTGCGCCCGACGACGCCTGGGCCGCCCTTTTTCTTGGCGAAGGTTTCGATCCCGTGGACGGCGCCCATCGCGTGCGGGCGCTGTCGCGCGCCAAGGGCTCGCTCTACGCCAGCGTGCGCGAGGGCCGCCGAACCGTGGCGGCGGGCGCCATGGCCTTCGGCCATGGATGGGCCAGTGTGCACGGCATGCGAACCGAGCAGTCGCGGCGCGGCCGGGGCCTGGCGGGACGCGTGCTGGCGGGCCTGGCGCAGGCCGCGCTCGAGCGCGGCTTCGAGCGCGTGTTCCTGCAGGTCGACGCGCAGAACCTGTCGGCCCATGCGCTCTACCGGCGCGCCGGTTTTTCGACCCAGTGGCAGTACCGCTACTGGCAGCGCCAGCAGTGGCCGCGCTGAATCCGCGTCCAGGCGCCGAGGCCGATCCTGCAACCCCCACGGGTGGCGCGGTCGGGCCGTTAGTGCCACCATGGCTGCATGACGAATGCAAACCACCACGCCCACCACCCCACCGATCCCGTGGCCGTGCCGCGCGGCATCGACCACATCGTGGCCGGTGTTTCCACCAGCGATGGCGACGGCGTCAAGCTCACCCGCGTGCTGCAGCAGCCGCTGCAGAAAAGGCTCGATCCCTACCTGATGCTCGACGCCTTCGGCAGCGACAACCCGGGCGACTACATCGGCGGCTTTCCCAACCATCCGCACCGCGGCTTCGAAACCGTGACCTACATGATTGCGGGCCGCATGCGGCACCGCGACAGTGCGGGCCACGAGGGGCTGCTGCAGAACGGCGGCGTGCAATGGATGACGGCCGGCCGCGGGCTCATTCACAGCGAACTGCCCGAGCAGGAAGACGGCCTGATGGAAGGCTTTCAGCTCTGGCTCAACCTGCCGGCCAAGGACAAGATGCGCGAGCCCTGGTATCGCGACATCCAGAGCGAGGAGATTCCGGAATACACCACCGCCGCGGGCGTGCACGTGCGCGTGATTGCGGGCGCAAGCCATGGCATCGAGGGCGCGGTGCGGCGCGAGCACACCGAGCCGCTGTACCTCGACATCACCCTGCCGCCCGGCGCCGAGTTCGCCCAGCCCCTGCCAGACGACCACAACGCGCTGGTGTATGCATTCCGCGAATCGGTGTGGATCGCGGGCAGCGAAGTGCCGACACGGCGCATGGCCATTCTTGCGAACGATCCCGGCAGCGACGGCGTGGTGCTGCGCGCGGGCGCGACCAACCACAGCCCGGCGCGCGCATTGCTGATTGCCGGCAAGCCGCTGTACGAGCCGATCGCGCAGTACGGCCCTTTCGTGATGAATACGCAGGAGCAGGTGAAGCAGGCCGTGCACGACTTCCAGAACGGCGAGTTCGGCGGATGAGGATGATGTAGTCGCAGGCCTACCGAAAATCGGCATCGCCCGCAGGTCACGGGCGGGAACATGGCGCCTAGATTGATCGCCATGCCTCTTCGCACCATCAAAGCTCCCCCCGTCCGCAAGGGACAGGCGCCCGAAACGCTGAAGCGCGGCCAGTTCCACGAGCGCTTCATGCAATCCTTCCAGGATCCCGCCTTCAAGACCGAGAAAGATGCGCTGCAGCGCATCGAGCTCATCGCATGGGAGGCCTACGAGGAAGGCCGCAAGGCGCCCGTCACGCGCAAGGCCGGCCCCGGCTATGCCGACCCCGACTACGAACTTTCCGTCGACTGGCTCGAAGCCAGGGCGCGCATCGACGCGGCGCAGGCCGCCTGGGGCCAGGCGCAGACGAAATCGCGCGTGCTGCTGGTCAACGGCTCGCCGCGCAACGACGGCACCTGTCCGGGCGAGATCTCCAAGACCTGGCGGCTGGTGCAGCTTGCGCGCGAGGTGCTCGAAGGCTGTGGCATCGACGCCGACGTGCTCGACCTGAGTTTGCTCACCTCCGACTACGGGCGCCACATCCATCCCTGCAAGGGCTGCGTGTCCACCGCCATGCCGCTGTGCCACTGGCCCTGCAGCTGCTATCCCAACCATTCGCTGCGCCAGACCGGCGACTGGATGAACGAGATCTACGAGCGCTGGGTCGCCGCGCACGGCGTCATCGTGTTCACGCCCACGCACTGGTACCAGTCCGCCAGTCCGCTCAAGCTCATGGCCGACCGGCTGGTGTGCGCCGACGGCGGCAACCCCGACCCCACCAGCACCCACGGCAAGAAGCCCGACGAAGCCAAGGCCCTCGAACTCGAAGGCTGGGGCTATCCCAAGCACCTGGCCGGGCGGGCCTACGGCGTGGTGGTGCACGGCGACGCGGCCGGCGTCGAGAGCGTGCGCCGCAACCTGTCGGACTGGCTCGACTGGATGGGCCTCGTCGATGCGGGCCCGCAGGCCCGGCTCGACCGCTACATCGGCTACTACGAGCCCTATGCCACCAGCCACGAGAGCCTCGATGCCGACCAAGACGTGCAGGAGGAAGTACGCAACGTGGCCCGCGCCGTGGCGCTGGCGGTCGGCGAGCTGCGCTCGGGCAAGCTGCAGGCGCCGGATCGCGGATTGAAGCCCCCAAGGCCCAAATAAGTCACGCGGGGGGGGCGGCGCCGGGCCTGCGCGTTCATGATTCTTTACGCACGCTCACTTTCGGCTCACCTGGGGGATACAGAGGTCTTCCACACTTCGTCTCACCTGCTGCCCCTTGGCGGCGGGCTTCTTCGAAAGGAAGCACTTCTCATGATCTCTCTTCGCCAACGCATCGTCTGGGCCAGCCTTCTCGGCTCGGCTGCCCTTGCCTCTTCGGGCGCCTTTGCCCAGGCCCCGGCAGCGCCCGGCACTTCTTCGTCCACGCCGCCCGCCGCCGTTGCGCAGGCCGACGGCGCCGCATCCAAGGCACAGCACAAGCGCATGGACCCGGCCCAGCGCATGGAGCGCATGCAGGCGCACCGCGCCAAGCGTCTTGCCGCACTGAAGGAAAAACTCAAGCTGAGCACGGCGCAGGAAAGCGCATGGACCACCTTTGCAGCGGCCAGCCAGCCGCCGGCCGGGGCCCGTTCGCAGCGCATGGACCGTGCGGAATTCGCCAAGCTCACCACGCCCGAGCGCCTGGAGCGCATGCAGGCCCGCCAGGCCGAGCGCAGCGCGATGTTCGCCAAGCGCGCCGAGGCCACCAAGGCCTTCTATGCCGCGCTGACGCCCGAACAGCAAAAGACCTTCGACGCGGAAACGGTGCATGTCGGCATGCACGGCCACCGAGGCCATCACGGTCACGGCGGCCCTGACGGCCAGCATTCCGCAGCGCCCGCCAAGAGCTGACACTCAGAGCGCCCAAGCCGGGCGCACACGATCAAAAGCCCGCGATGCCTCGTGCACCGCGGGCTTTTTTCGTACACGGCTACTTATTGAGGCGTGCCGGTCTTTTCGGTCGGGTTGGTGGGCACGTCCGGCCGCTCGCCTGGTTGGCCGAACCGGGGCTTGGTCTTGCGGGCCTGCTGGCTCACCTCGGCGCGCGACATTTCACCGGTGGGCCGCGGCATGGCATTCGGCTGGGCGTTCACGGTGGTGCTGGCCTCGCCCTTCGGCACCGGGTTGTTGGCGTTGTTGCGGTTGTGCGCGCGCGCCTCGGCCTTCACCGCGTCGCGGGAAACCGGCATGCTGGCGTCGGGGCGCTGCGGCGGGTTGGGCACGCCGGCCGGTGTTTGCGTGCTGGCCTGGCCTCCGACCGCCGGGTCGGGCTGGGCGGGTATCGACGTGGCTTGCGCCATGGCGGCGCCGGCCGCGGCCATCAGGCCGGCCAGCGCCGTGGCGTGGAAGATTGCGTGCTTCATGGTGTGTCCCTTCGCGCGTCTCGATGACGGGATGAATGAATGAAAAAAGGATGAAGAAGACCGGCTCCTTTCCGGCGGCCTGAAATCACCGTAGGAGGCCCCAAATGCAGCTTGTGTCGGGGTGCGGCAGGCCTGTCTGTAGGAGCCGGCCGCCCCTGGCGCGAAAGGCGGTGAGAAAGGCCGTGAATAAGGTGGCGCGTTCCTACAGGCGCACGCGGCGCGGCAACGTACAACCGCAAGACCGATGTCTTCTTCCCCGATTCCACTCGCCTCCGCGGCGCCGACCTCGCTCAAGGTCATGACGGTGAACACCCACAAGGGCTTCACCGCGCTCAACCGCAGGTTCATCCTGCCGGAACTGCGGGACGCCGTGCGCACGGTGGGTGCCGACGTGGTGTTTCTGCAGGAAGTGCTCGGCACCCATTCGCGCCATTCGCGCAAGGTCAACAACTGGCCCGAGGCGCCGCATTACGAGTTCCTTGCCGACACCATGTGGCCGCAGTTCGCCTACGGGCGCAACGCCGTCTATCCCAGAGGCCACCACGGCAATGCGTTGCTGTCCAAGTTTCCGATCGTGCATTTCCGCAACCACGACGTGTCGGTGGCCGGGCCCGAAAAGCGCGGCCTGCTCCATTGCGTGCTGCGCCTGCCGGGCCGCACGGTCGACGTCCATGCGATCTGCGCCCACCTCGGCCTGGCCGAGGGACACCGGAAGCAGCAACTCGAACTGCTGTTGCACATCGTGCGCGACGAGGTGCCGGCCGATGCGCCGCTGATCGTCGCGGGCGACTTCAACGACTGGCGCGGCCGTGCCCACCGGGTGCTGCAAGAAGGCGCCGCGCTGCGCGAGGTTTTCGTGCATGCGAACGGCGCGGCGGCCAAGACCTTTCCGGCGCGCTTTCCGCTGCTGCCGCTCGACCGCATCTATGTTCGCAACGCAGGCGTGCACGCGCCCGTGGTGCTCCCGCGCAAGCCCTGGTCGCATCTGTCGGACCACGCACCGCTGGTGGCGAACATCGACCTTTGAAGCCGGACCACGCCCATGACCTGCACAGTTCGTCGTCATGCGGTGCGGTTTTCGCGGCCGAATCCGGCGCAGCCCGGAGGTGGGCGCCATGGATAGGCTCGGCCAATGGGTGGGCGGCAACCGCATTGCGCTGCTCGAGAACGGCGAGGAGTTCTTCCCGCGCGTGTTCGACGCCATTCGCCAGGCGCAGCGCGAAGTCATCATCGAAACCTTCATCCTGTTCGAGGACAAGGTGGGCCTTGCGCTGCATGCGGCCATGCGCTCGGCAGCCCAGCGCGGCGTGAAGGTCGACCTGATGGTCGACGGCTTCGGCTCGCCGGATCTCTCGCGCGGATTCATCGAAGAGCTGAGCGCCGTGGGCGTGAGGGTGCGGATGTTCGATCCGGGGCAGCGCATCCTCGGCCAGCGGCTGAACGTGTTTCGCCGGATGCATCGCAAGATCGTGGTGGTCGATGGAGAACTCGCGTTCGTGGGCGGCATCAACTATTCGGACGACCATCTGCTGGACTTCGGACCCAAGGCCAAGCAGGACTACGCGGTGGAACTCCGCGGGCCCATCGTGGCGCCGATCCACCAGTTCGTGCTGCGTGCCATCGCGCTCGGCGACAAGGGGCCGCGCTGGTTTCGCCACCGGCTCAAGCAGGCGCCGCCCGTTGCTAGGGAGGCCGTCGGCGAGGCGGAGGCGATGTTCGTCACGCGCGACAACCGCCGCCACACAGGCGACATCGAACGTGAATACCTGGCCGCGATCCGCGCCGCGCGCCAGCGCATCGTCATTGCCAATGCGTATTTCTTTCCCGGCTACAGGCTCATCAAGGAACTGCGCCGTGCCGCCGGGCGCGGGGTGGACGTGCGGCTCATCCTGCAAGGCGAGCCCGACATGCCGATCGTCAAGACGGCCGCGAGCATGCTCTACCACCACCTGCTGCATGCGGGTGTGCGCATCTACGAATACTGCGAACGCCCGCTGCACGCCAAGGTCGCGCTGATGGACGGCGAGTGGACCACGGTCGGCTCGAGCAATCTCGATCCGCTGAGCCTGTCGCTCAACCTGGAAGCCAACGTGTTTGCGCGCGACAAGGCGTTCAACCAGCTGCTGTGGGAGCGCATGGAGAGGCTCATGCGCGAGAGCTGCAAGCAGATTGGCGTGGCCGACCTGGAGAACGAATGGAGCGGCTGGCGGTTGGTGCGCAGCTTCTTCATCTTTCACTTCTTGCGCTGGTATCCCTCCTGGCTGGGCTGGCTGCCGCGCCAGGTGCCGCGCCTGACGCGCGCCGAGGCCATCGACCTGGCCGAAAAGCGTGAAGAACGCGAGAAGAGCGAGAAAAGTGGCGACGCTGCGGTGACCCCGACGGAAGTGGCATGAACACCCACACCGAAAGGCCCGCACACCGGCCCTGGTGGCCCTGGCTGCGCCGCATCGCGACCTGGATCTTCTTCGGCCTGATTGCCTGGCTGCTCGTGAACCAGGCGCGCGCTATCGACTGGCAAGAGGTGTTCGAGGCCATGCGCGCGCTTCCCGCGGCCACGCTGCTGCTGGCCGGCGTGCTGGCCGCCAGCAGCTTTGCGATCTACAGCACCTATGACCTGCTGGGCCGGCATCTCACGCGCCACCCGCTCGGCGCCGGCACCGTGATGGGCGTGACCTTCATCAGCTACGCCTTCAATCTCAATCTCGGTTCGCTGGTGGGCGGCGTGGCGTTCCGGTACCGGCTCTATTCGCGCCTGGGACTTTCCAGCGGCACCATCACCCGGGTGCTCGGTTTCAGCATGCTGACCAACTGGCTCGGCTATCTGGTGGTGGCGGGCACGGCGTTCTGCTTCTGGCCGCTGGTGCTGCCGGCCGAATGGAAGGTCGACAACGTGGGCCTGCGCGTTCTGGGCGCGGTGCTGCTGCTGCTGGCCGCGGCCTACCTGGTGCTGTGCGCCTGGGCCAGCGGACACGTCTTTCGGATACGCCGCCATTCGTTCAAGATTCCGGCGCTGCGCATGGCGCTGCTCCAGCTGGCCATGTCGTGCCTGAACTGGTCGCTGATAGGTGGCGTGATCTGGGTGCTGCTGCAAGGCCAGGTGGCCTATCAGGCGGTGCTTGCGGTGCTGCTCGTGGCGGCGGTGGCGGGCGTCATCACCCACGTGCCCGCAGGCCTTGGCGTGCTGGAGGCAGTGTTCATTGCGCTGCTTTCGCACGAAGTGTCGCAAGGCAGGCTGCTGGGTGTGCTGCTGGTCTACCGGGGCCTCTATTACCTCTTGCCGCTGGGCGTGGCCACGGTGGCCTACTTTGTCACCGAGCTGCGCGCCAGGCGTTGGCGGAACACGGCGGGCGAACGCTCGAAGTGACAGGTGTAGCGTTCGGTAACTCGCTATGGCGTGTCAAAAGCAGGACTTGTTCAACAAAATTGCAGAAATCGATTTTGCTGCAGCGCAGCAATCTGCGCGGCTGGGGCCTATAGTGGTGGTCATTCGTCTTTCATGGATCTGCCTCCCCCATGCCGTCTCTCACTTCTGTCGTTCGCCTCTCCAGCCCACTGATGCTGTGGGTCGATGTGGCCCTCAAGACCCAGGAAATGCTGCTGTCCTCCGGATCCGTGATCCAGATGCGCACCGAGCGCATGGCCAAGGCGGGGCTCGCGCCCAGCGCAGCCGATCTCGCGGAATTTCAGCTCATGGGCGATGAAAAACTTGCCGCCGCGGGCGAATCGGGTGTGGCCATGGTCAAGCAATGGCACAGCAGCCATGTTTCGTTGGCGAACCGTGCGCTGCAGCAATGGATTCTGAGCGCCGGGGCCTTTCTGTCGATGGCCGGCAGCATCACCCCTGCGCAAGCCGCGGAGCGCAGCGATGCCTTCGTTCAGGCCACGGTCCGGGCGGCGAGCACGGCCAGCCGGCTTTCCGGCGCGGCCGTGCGCATTGCACGCCAAGGCCTGAAGCCGATCCACGCCGCGGCCACCTCGAACGCCCGGCGGCTGGCCGAGCTGCGCGACTGAGCGGGCGGGCGCGTCAGCCGCGCGCCATCACCAGGGTCAGCAGCGTGATTTCGGACGGCGCGCCAAAACGCTTCGGCGGCCCCCAATAACCCGTGCCGCGGCTCACGTAGACCCACATGTCGTGCAGCCGGTGCAGGCCGGCGGTGAAAGGCTGCTGCATCGGCACGAACAGGTTCCACGGAAAGAACTGGCCGCCGTGCGTGTGGCCCGACAGCTGCAGCTGGTAGCCGGCCTGGGCCGCCAGCGTCGCGCTGCGCGGCTGGTGCGCAAGCAGCACCCGCGTGTGCACCAGCGGCGGTGCGTCGAACAGCGCCAGGTGCGGATCGCTGGCATGCGCGGCATCGAAATGGCCGGCGGTGAAATCGGTCACGCCCGCCAGCACCAGCTGACTTTCGAACAGTTCTTCGTCGTTCTGCGCGCCGCGCACGTTGCGCGTCTGCAGCACCACATGTTCGTTGAGCAGCACCTTCAGGCCAAGCCTGCGCAACTCGTCGATCCATGCATGCGCACCGGCGTAATACTCGTGATTGCCCGTGACGACGAACGTGCCGTGGCGCGCACGCAGCCCGGCCAGCGGCGCAATGTGCTCGCGCAGCTCGGCCACGCTGCCGTCCACCAGGTCGCCGGTGATGGCGATGGCATCGGCGCCGAGCCGATTCACCGCCTCGACGATGCGCTGGATGTAGGCGCTCCTGATCGTCGGGCCGACGTGGATGTCGCTGAGCTGCGCGATCGTGAAGCCCTCGAGCGCGGCGGGCAGGCCGCGGATCGGAACCTCGACCCGCTTCACGTCCGCGGTGCGGCGGGCATTGAGAAAGCCGACCATCGACGCCAACGTGGCCAGCACCAGCACGGCCATCGCGCTCCATGGCAGCACGGCATGCCAGGGCACTGGCGCGCCGAACAGCACGCTCGCGAGCCAGGCGAGCAGCAGGCCCGCGTCGCGCAACAGCGTCGATACGAACAGCGAGGAGAACCAGCCCATGCTGATCAGGCCCGTCCATTGGAGCCACTCCCCCACCGAGGCGCTGCGCTCCGCGCGGCGCGAGACAAAGGGCAGCGGGATCGTGACGGCCGAGATGGCGAGCGCGGCCAGGGCGAGCGGCCAGGCCGGCGTGAGCATGGTCAGCGCGGGCAGCAGGCGCAGCGCGATGTAGACATGCAGGAAGGCGGTGAGGGCGCTCAGGGAACGTATCGGCATGGGGGCAATGAAAACGGGCGTTGCCCGGGATACGGCATCTGCAAGGCGCATGCCGCGCATTCAAGGCGGCCTGCGATCGGCGGCCCGCTATTTTTTCTATAGCGCCGGGCTTCCGGATAGCGGGGCCTGCAAACGAGGCGGACCGGAAAGTTGGAAGCCCCGCGCCCGCGCCTGCAGCCCGGGCTCCCCGCTTACTGCACCGTCCGCGTGCCGGCCGAAGCCATGTCGGTGCCCGCCGGCCACAGAAATGCCAGGCGGGCGGGCGCGCCCGGCATGACGTGCAGCGTTTGCTTGAGCGTGTTTCCACGCAAACGGGCCTCCACTTCATAGCTGCCCGGATCGAGCCGCGCCACCATGAACGGGCCGGCCGACTCCACGTTGTCGAGCAGCACGGTGCCGTGACTGTTGCGCACGGTCACGCGGACGTCGGATGCGAAATCGGCGCCCTTGTGGTCCTTGATCGCGAATTCGAAGCTGGCCGGCCAGCGCGGCGCCACCGTCTCCATCAGCTTGGCTTCGTCGCTGCCGATGCCGCCGCTCATGTATTCGATGCCGTGCGTCATGTGGATCGGCGGATTGACCGTCGCATGCGCCGAAGAAGAAAGCGCCGCGAGAAGAACGGCGCCGCACAGCATGGCGGCCGCCAGCGGCCGCGCATGCAATGAAATCCGGGGGGTCATGGTCTGAGTCCTTTCTTGCTTGTCTGCGTGGCCGGAATGAAGCCACGGCGGCACTGTGCGGCGCGCGGCTTAGACAAGGCTTAACGGAAAGGACCAGGCCCCGGCCAAGGCCGGGAAAGAAAGGGCGCTCAGCGGGCCGCGGACGTCTGCGCGAGCGCTTGCGGCATCGGCGGCAGCACCGAGGCCATGTCGAAGTTCGACGGCCACATGAACACGGCCCGGGCCGGCACACCCGCAATCACCGTCAGCGTCTGCGTGATCGTGAGGCCGCCGAGGGTGACGTTCACGTCGTAGGCGCCCGGATCCAGCCGCGCGAGCATGTAGGGCCCCTGCGACTGCGCTTCCATCACGGGGCGCCCTGTGTACTTTTCGCGCACCTGGACCGCGGCGCGCATCGGAAAACTGCCACGCTGCGCGCTGTCGTTGATGCCGAACTCGATGGTGGCCGCCCAGCGCGGCGACACCATCTGCATGAAAGCGGCCTCGGCCTTGTTCGTGCCGCCGCACATGTATTCGACGCCCTGCGCCATCTGGATGGGCGGGTTCGAGAACGCATGGGCCGATGTCATCGCCCCGAAGAATGCTGCTGTGCCGCCCAGTACCAATGCAGCCATCGGCTGCCGCAGACGCATGAGTTTCATTGCTTCGATGTCCTCGATCATGGGTGACGTGAATCCGTCGAGGATTTTGCTTAGCAAGAGTCGGGCTAGGTATAGCGTTTACGAGGAACGATCCTTGCGGAGGCGTTGAATGCTATTGTTTTAATAGCTGGTGAAAGATGTGTGACGGGCGGCCGAGGCCTTCCAGACACCCTTCCTTAGGAAAACCCTGAGAGGCCGCGCTGTGGGCCCGATTCGACGCGGTGCACGTCATCGGCGCCTACAGCGGTGCACTGCATCGCTGGTTATGAAGAAGTTCGTACAGAAAAGGAGCTTTCAATGAACATCGGATCCAGGATCGAAGCCGTCAAGAAAATGGACGCACGGCGCCCCGGCTTTCCCGGCGAGCACCTTGCCGTGCTGGGCGCCGGCCTCCTGCTGCTGCTGCTGACCGCCGGGCGCAGCCGCTCACTGCCGCGCCGCGTGCTGGCAGGTGCCGCCGGCGGCGCACTGGTCGGCCGCGCCGCAAGCGGCACCGGCGGGCTGGCACGCGTCGCGCGGATGATGCAGGGCGGCAGGGGCAGCGTCCGGGTGCACCGGTCGATCTGAGCCTCGGGCCGGCCAGTGGCCTGCCAAGTGTCGGCAAAGCGGGAGATACTCGGCCTTCATGAATCCCGACCATCGCGACCCGCTGCACGACAGCCGCAACGCGATGACGGAATGGGAACGCAGCTTGCGCCCGAGGCGGGAGCGCCACTGGGCGATGTGGATCGCGCTGTCGGCCTTGCTCCTGTTCGGGCTCTATCGCGGCGCTGAATGGCTGTTGGCGCAAGGTGCCGCGCAGCCAGATCGCGCGACATCCGCGCCGCCTTCCGGGCCGGGTTCGGCCAGGGCCCCAATTCGTCCCACACCATCGGCTTCGCCAGATCTTTCGGGTCGCTCTTCAGCTGCTCCAACTGCGCTCGAGGTCAGCAAATGCACGAGCGCGGCGGGCAAGACTGCCAATTCGGACGGGCCCTGCCCCGCAGGTTCGACGGCCACGACCGTACGGCTCGATCGCAATCAGAATCTGGCCGATGGAATGAGCGACGAGGCGCGGGAGGCATCGAATCGGAACAACGCTGCACTTGCGGTGCAGCAGCAGTCCTACGAACGCCAGATCGTGGGCGACACGCGAGCCGGTTGCGATGCGCTCGATGCCCACGTCAAGTGGCTCGACACCATGGCGCGGCAGCCGCAGGGCGCGGCCATGCAGGACTGGCTGCGCAGCGAGAGACAGCAGGCCCGGGACCGGCGGTTCCGGCTGGGCTGCCGCTGATCGAGCGATCGATCAAACGTCGATATTCGCCGCCCGCAGCGCGTTCTGCTCGATGAACTCGCGCCGCGGCTCCACCTCGTCGCCCATCAGCATCGTGAACACGCGGTCGGCTTCGATGGCGTCGTCGATCTGCACGCGCAGCAAACGGCGCACGGTCGGGTCCATGGTGGTTTCCCACAGCTGCGCGGGGTTCATTTCGCCCAGGCCCTTGTAGCGCTGGCGCGAGGTGGCGTTTTCGGCTTGGCCGATCAGCCACTTCATCGCCACGCGGAAGTCGGCCACCTTTTCTTCCTTGGCACGTTCGCCTTCGCCGCGGCGGACGATGGCGCCCTCGCTGCTCAGCAGGTTGCGGAAGGTGTTGGCGGCTTCTGCGAGCGCGGCGTAGTCGGCGCCGTGCACAAAATCCTGCGTGAGCACGCTGCTCTTGATGTTGCCGTGGTGGCGGCGGCTGATGCGCAGCAGCGGCTTGTCGGTGCGGGCATCGAACTCGCTGCTCACTTCGGCCGGCACGCCGGTGGTGTTGAGCTCGCGCAGCTTGGCCTGCAGCGCCACGGCCGAGGCTTCGGCCGCGGGGGTGGTGTCGAGGTCGAGCGCCACGCCGTCGGCAATGGCGCGCAGCGCCTCGGCATCCATGAAGTTGCGCAGCCGCGCGATCACGGCTTCGGCCAGCTGGTGCTTGCGCGCCAGCTCGGCCAGGGTGTCGCCGGCGAGCGTGGTCGAACTGGGGCCGCCGGTCTCGATGCTCGCGTCCTTCAGCGCCACCTTGAGCAGGAAGGCGTCGAGCGCGGGGCCGTCCTTCAGGTACTGCTCTTCCTTGCCGACCTTCACCTTGTACAGCGGCGGCTGCGCGATGTAGATGTGGCCGCGCTCGACCAGCTCCGGCATCTGCCGGTAGAAGAAGGTGAGCAGCAGCGTGCGGATGTGGGCGCCGTCGACGTCGGCGTCGGTCATGATGATGATGCGGTGGTAGCGCAGCTTGGCGACGTTGAAGTCGTCCGCCCCGCCGCCCGCGCTGGTGGCACCGGCGCGGCCGATGCCGGTGCCCAGCGCCGTGATCATGGTGAGGATTTCGTTGCTGGTGAGCAGCTTCTCGTAGCGCGCCTTTTCCACGTTCAGGATCTTGCCGCGCAGCGGCAGGATGGCCTGGAACTTCCGGTCGCGGCCCTGCTTGGCGGAGCCGCCGGCGGAGTCGCCCTCCACCAGGTAGACCTCGCACAGCGCCGGATCTTTCTCCTGGCAGTCGGCCAGCTTGCCGGGCAGGCCCATGCCGTCGAGCACACCCTTGCGGCGCGTCATTTCGCGCGCCTTGCGCGCGGCTTCGCGGGCGCGCGCGGCCTCGACGATCTTGCCGCAGATGATCTTGGCGTCGTTGGGGCGTTCCTGCAGGTAGTCGGTGAGCAGCTTGCCGACGATGTCTTCCACCGGCGCGCGCACTTCGCTGGACACCAGCTTGTCCTTGGTCTGGCTCGAGAACTTGGGCTCGGGCACCTTCACGCTCAGCACGCAGCACAGGCCTTCGCGCATGTCGTCGCCGGTGACTTCGACCTTGGCCTTCTTCGCGAACTCGTTCTCTTCGATGTACTTGTTAATGACGCGGGTCATTGCGGCGCGCAGGCCCGTGAGGTGGGTGCCGCCGTCACGCTGCGGGATGTTGTTGGTGAAGCAGAGCACCTGCTCGTTGTAGCCGCTGTTCCACTGCATCGCCACTTCGACGCCGATGTGCGTGCCGGGGATGCCGCCGTAGGTTTCGGCCGGGCGTTCGCCCTCCGCGTAGAACGAGGTCGGATGCAGGACGGTCTTGCCCTTGTTGATGAACTCCACGAAGCCGCGCACGCCGCCGGCGCCGGAGAAGTCGTCTTCCTTGCCGGTGCGCTCGTCCTTCAGGCGGATGCGCACGCCGTTGTTCAGGAAGCTCAGTTCGCGCAGACGCTTGGAGAGGATTTCGTAGTGGAAGTCCGCGTTCTCCTTGAAGATCTGGGTGTCCGGCAGAAAGTGCACCTCGGTGCCGCGCTTGTCGGTGTCGCCGATGATCTTCATGGGCGAGACTTCGACGCCCTTCACCGTCTCGAGCAGGCGGTTCTGCACGAAGCCGCGGCTGAATTCGAGTTCGTGGATCTTGCCTTCGCGGCGCACCACCAGGCGCAGCATCACGCTCAGCGCGTTCACGCAGCTCACGCCCACGCCGTGCAGGCCGCCCGACACCTTGTAGCTGTTCTGGTTGAACTTGCCGCCGGCGTGCAGCTCGGTGAGCGCAATTTCGGCCGCCGAGCGCTTGGGCTCGTGCTTGTCGTCCATCTTCACGCCGGTGGGAATGCCGCGGCCGTTGTCGGTGACGGAAATCGAGTTGTCGCTGTGGATGGTGACGACGATGTCGTCGCAGTGGCCGGCCAGTGCCTCGTCGATGGAGTTGTCGACCACTTCGAACACCAGATGGTGCAGGCCCGTGCCGTCGGAGGTGTCGCCGATGTACATGCCGGGGCGCTTGCGCACCGCCTCGAGCCCTTCGAGGATCGTGATCGAGCCTTCGCCGTAGCTGGTGTCGGCGGGCGTGATCTCGATCGGCACCGCACTCTCGATCTCGGGCGTGTAGACCGGCTCGGTGTGGGGTACTTCGGGCTTGTTCTCTTCTGCACTCATTCGGATATTCCTCTGTCGCTCACGGCATTCACGGGATTTTTCGGGCTCTCGGAGCCTCATTTTCCCGCCTCTTGAAAGCGCAAACCCGCGGAGGGCCGCGGGCTGTCTGCGCAAGGCGCTGTGTTTTCTGTCTTCTAGATTCGCATCGGCATCACGACATATTTGAAGGATGCGTTCTCGGGGATGGTCAGCAATGCCGAACTGTTGGAGTCGGCCAGGTCCAGCTTGACCATGTCCTGATCCATGTTGGACAGCGCGTCGATCAGGTAGGTGACGTTGAAGCCGATTTCGATGGCGTCGCCGCCGTAGTCGATGTCGAGCTCGTCCTGTGCTTCTTCCTGTTCGGCGTTGTTCGATGCAATGCGCAAGGTGCCGGGCTCGATGTTGAGCCGCACGCCCTTGAACTTCTCGCTCGTCAGGATGGCGGTGCGCTGCAGGCTGGCCAGCAACGGTGCGCGGCCCAGCGTGACGCTGTTCTTGTGGTTCTTGGGAATCACGCGGTTGTAGTCGGGGAACTTGCCCTCGACCAGCTTGGTGACGAACTCCATGCCGCCGAAGCTGAACTTGGCCTGGTTGTTCGCGAACTGCATCTCGATGGCGCCTTCGGCGTCGGACAAGAGGCGCTGCATCTCGAGCACGGTCTTGCGCGGAAGAATGACTTCCTGGCGCGGCACTTCGACGTCGAGCGTGGCCGACGAAAACGCCAGGCGGTGGCCGTCGGTGGCCACCAGGCTCAGCTGCTTGCCCTCGGCCACGAACAGGATGCCGTTCAGGTAGTAGCGGATGTCGTGCACGGCCATGGCGAACGAAACCTGCGAGAGCAGGTCCTTCAGCGTCTTTTGCGGCACGCTGAACACGGGGCCGAAGTTGGCGGCTTCCTGCACCAGCGGAAAGTCCTCGGCCGGCAGCGACTGCAGCGTGAAGCGGCTCTTGCCGCCCTTGAGCACCAGCTTGCTGGCGCTCGATTCGAGGCTCACGGTCTGGTCGGCCGGCATGGTGCGCAGGATGTCGATCAGCTTGCGCGCGCCGATGGTGGTGGTGAAGCTGCCTTCATCGCCGCCGAGCTCGGCCGTGGTGCGGATCTGGATCTCGAGGTCGCTGGTGGTCAGCTGCAGCTGGCCACCGGTCTTGCGGATCAGCACGTTGGCCAGGATCGGCAGGGTGTGACGCCGCTCCACGATGCCTGCCACCGACTGCAGCGCGGCGAGGACCTTGTCTTGGGTTGCCTTCAAAACGATCATGTCTTCTTCCTCTTGTCTTATCTCTTTGAATCCGCCAGTGAGACGCCATTCTCCGCTGTTGCGAGGGGCGTTTCCGATGACATCCGGGATCAGCCCTTGAGCGTCTGCTCGAGCACGTGCAGCTGCTGGTTGAGCTCGGTGAGCTGCTGGCGCTCGCCCGAGATCTTGCGCACCGCGTGCAGCACCGTGGTGTGGTCGCGCCCGCCGAACAGCTCGCCGATTTCGGGCAGGCTCTTCTGCGTGAGCTCCTTGGCCAGGTACATCGCGATCTGCCGCGGCCGCGCAATGCTGGCCGGGCGCTTCTTGCTGTACATGTCGGCGACCTTGATCTTGTAGTAGTCGGCCACCGTCTTCTGGATATTCTCGACCGAGATCTGCCGGTTCTGGATCGACAGCAGGTCGCGCAGCGCCTCGCGCGCCAGGGCGATCGAGATCTCCTTCTGGTTGAAGCGCGAGTACGCCAGGATCTTGCGCAGCGCGCCTTCGAGTTCGCGCACGTTGGAGCGCACGTTCTTGGCGACGAAGAAGGCCACTTCCTCCGGCATCTCGGCCGATTCGGCGCGCGCCTTGTTGATCAGGATGGCCACGCGCATCTCGAGCTCGGGCGGCTCGATGGCCACCGTCAGCCCGGAATCGAAACGCGACACCAGGCGCTCGTGGATATCGGCCAGGCCCTTCGGATAGGTGTCGCTGGTCATCACGATGTGCGACTTCTTGGCCAGCAGGGCCTCGAACGCATTGAAGAATTCTTCCTGCGTGCGGTCCTTGTTGGCGAAGAATTGCACATCGTCGATCAGCAACAGATCGAGCGAGTGATAGCGCTCCTTGAACTCGTCGAAAGTCTTGCGCTGATAGGCCTTGACCACATCCGAGACGAACTGCTCGGCGTGGATGTAGAGAACTTTGGAATCCGGGCGATCGGCCAGCAGCCGGTTGCCCACCGCGTGCATCAGGTGGGTCTTGCCCAGGCCGACGCCGCCGTAGATGAACAGCGGGTTGTACAGATGGCCCGGCATGCCGGCCACGTGCATGGCGGCGGCGCGCGCCATGCGGTTGGCCGTGCCCTCCACCAGGGTGTCGAAAGTGAGGCCCGAATTGAGCCGGTTCTTGAAGCCGGCGTGGGCGGGTTCCTCGCCCGGCCCGGCCACGTCGCGCGGCACGTCGGTTTCGGCCAGCACGGCAACGGGCGCAGAGCGCACGGGCGTTTCTCGCGGAGCAAGTGCTAACTCAACTGCCACCGGCTGGCCGTACATCTTCTCGGCCATGGCGGCAATCTTGCCGGCGTACTGGGCCCGGATCCAGTCGAGCTTGAAGCGGTTGGCCACGAACACCGTCATGCGCGAAAGGTCGTCCGCGACCTGCGCTGTCAGGGGCTTGATCCAGGTGTTGAACTGCTGCTCCGACAGCTCCTGCGCGAGCTGGTCGACGCAGGCCTGCCAGAGGCTTTCGCCGATGCCGTCAGTGGACATGGGCGCTTGAAAAAATGGTGAAACCCTCGGGCATTTTTTGGTATATGTATTGTGGATATTCTCTGCTGAAGGCGCCCGGCATTCTAACTTGTCAAAACCTTATCCACACGCTGCCGGCGGCGGCGAAAGGCCCGCAAATCCAGTCGAAGATTGTTCGGGCGCCGAATGTTTGCGATAATTGCGGGTTTCCCTGAAAACCTCATTGCGTCTTTCGGGGGCCATCCGAAACACGCTCCCCAGCGCCCGCGGCCTTTTCGCATGCGGAAAACAGGGAACCAGGAACCATCATGAAACGCACATACCAAGCATCCAAAGTCCGCCGCGCCCGTACCCACGGCTTTCTGGTCCGCATGAAGACCCGCGGCGGCCGTGCCGTCATCAACGCACGCCGCGCCAAGGGCCGCAAGCGCCTGGCCGTCTGACGGCAGTCCGCCTGCCGTTGCCAGCAGCCGAACCGCCAGCGCCAGCTCCTGCAGCCAGCGCTTCTGGCCCGACCCGTAACGGCGGACACGGCTCGACTTCAGTGCAGCGGCTCAAGACCCGCGCGCAATTCCAGGCCGTCCTCGCAGGTGCCACCGTGGCGCGCACTGCTCATTTCGCATTGCACCGCTGTGCGCTCGATCTTTCGTCGAGTGCGGCGCCGCTGTTCGCGTCCGACGATGTCTGGCTGGGCGCCATGGTGCCCAAGCGCTGGGCGCGCCGCGCGGTCACGCGCAACGCCATCAAGCGCCAGATCTACACCGTGAGCGCCGCGCCCGGCGCCGGCCTGCCGCGTGCTGCGCACGTGGTGCGGCTGCGCGCGGGTTTCGACCGCAAGGAATTCGTGAGCGCCTCCTCGGACAAGCTCAAGGGCGCCGTTCGGGCCGAACTCCAGCAGCTGCTGGCGCGTGCCGCGCGGTCGCCGGTGCCTCCGGCCACGCTTTCTGCGCCTTCCTCCTCCTCCTCATGAAACGCCTGCTGATCGGCCTCGTGAAGGGCTACCGCCTGCTGCTGAGCCCCTGGCTCGGCCAGTCGTGCCGCTTCACGCCGAGCTGCTCCGTGTATTCGATCGAGGCGCTGGAAGTGCACGGTGCGCTCAAGGGCAGCTATCTCACCCTGCACCGCATCGCCCGCTGCCAACCCTGGTGCGATGGCGGGCACGACCCGGTTCCACCGGCATCACAGTGTCGTACTGACAAGTCAGGCTCACTGTTTTCGTCTCTCCTCTCCTCCGACAAGAAGTCTTCGTCATGAACGATATCCGCCGCACGATCCTGTGGGTGATTTTTGGTTTCTCGCTGGTGCTGCTGTGGGACCAATGGCAGGTCTTCAACGGCAACAAGCCGACCTTCCTGCCGTCGAGCAAGCCGACCGCCGTGGCCACCGCGCCGGCAGGCTCTGCGCCAGCCGCCAGCAATGGCGTGCCAGCTGCGTCCGCCACCAGCGGCAACGCTGGCGCGGTGCCCACCCAGGCCGCGCCCGCCGCGCCGCGCGAGCAGGTCAACGTGACCACCGACCTGTTCAAGGCAGTGATTGACAGCGAAGGCGCCACGGTCAACTACCTCGAACTGCTCAAGTACGACGAAGCCGATCGCACCAAGCACGTCGTGCTGTTCGAGAACGCCTCGGCGGCCACTCGCTATATCGCGCAGACCGGCCTGCTGAACCCCGTCGACTCCGGCGACCGCTTCCCCAACCACCTGACGCCGATGACGCCGAAGGCCGGTCCGCGCGAACTGGCCGACGGCCAGAACACGCTGGAAGTGGGCTTCGAAAGCGCGCCCGTGGGCGGCCTGAAGTACGTCAAGACCTATGTGTTCCACCGCGGCGACTACACCATCGGCGTGCGTCACGAGGTCGTCAACGTGAGCGACCAGCCGCGCGACGCGCAGCTCTACATGCAGCTGCTGCGCCACGGCACGGTGGCCGCCGGCACCATGTTCGGCACCAACACCTTCACCGGTCCTGCCGCGTACACCAACGAGAAGAAGTTCCACAAGCTCGACTTCAAGGACATTGCCAAGGGCAAGATCGAACCGCCGCCGCCCGCCAGCGACGGCTGGATTGCCATGGTGCAGCACTACTTCGTGTCGGCCTGGCTGCTCAAGGGCGACCCGGCCAGCGAACAGCTCAAGCGCGAATTCCGCGTGAAGGACCTGGGCGACAACCTCTTCACCGTGGCCATGGTGGCCACGCTGCCGAAGATCGCCCCGGGCCAGACCCAGGTGGTCAACAGCGCGCTGTTCGCCGGCCCGGAAGAAGAAAAGAAGCTCGAAGCCATCGCGCCGGGCCTCGACCTGGTCAAGGACTACGGCATCTTCGCGATCATCTCCAAGCCGCTGTACTGGCTGCTGAACCAGCTGCACGGCATGCTGGGCAACTGGGGCTGGGCCATCGTCGCGCTGGTGGTGCTGCTGAAGGCGGCCTTCTACTGGCTCAACGCCAAGGCTTACGCCAGCATGGCCAAGATGAAGGCCATCAACCCCAAGATCATGGAAATGCGCGAGCGGCTGAAGGACAAGCCGCAGGAAATGCAGCAGGAAATGATGCGGATCTACAAGACCGAGAAGGTCAATCCGATGGGCGGCTGCTTCCCCATCGTGATCCAGATCCCGGTGTTCATCGCGCTCTACTGGGTGCTGCTGTCGTCGGTCGAGATGCGCCACGCGCCGTGGGTCGGCTGGATCACCGACCTGTCGGCACCGGACCCCTGGTACATCCTGCCGATCGTGATGACGCTCACCTCGCTGTTCCAGACCTGGCTCAACCCGACGCCGCCCGATCCGATGCAGGCCAAGCTGATGTGGATCATGCCCCTCGCGTTCAGCGTGATGTTCATCTTCTTCCCGGCCGGCCTGGTGCTGTACTGGATCACCAACAACGTGCTGTCGATCGCGCAGCAGTGGTTCATCAACAAGCGGCTTGGCGTACTGGGCAAGTAAGCCACCGCTACCCCCGCAAAGGGCCGCATCTGCGGCCCTTTGTCTTTTTGCTGAAAGAATCGCACTTCCATGACGCTTGCCCGCACCACCGACCCCATCGTCGCCATCGCCACCGCTTCGGGGCGCGGGGCGGTGGGCATCGTGCGGGTTTCGGGCGCCCGGCTGGCGCCGCTGATCGAGGCGCTCTGCGGCCGGCCGCTGAAGCCGCGCGAAGCCACCTACCTTCCCTTTCGTGATGCGGCCGGAGAGCCGGTCGACCACGGCCTGGCCATCCAATTTCCCTCGCCCCATTCGTTCACCGGCGAGGACGTGTTCGAACTGCAGGCCCACGGCGGAACGGTCGTGCTGCAACTGCTGCTGGCGCGTTGCCTCGAAGCCGCCGCCGAGCCCGACCCCATCACCGGTCGGCCGCGCCTGCCGGGCCTGCGCGTGGCGGAGCCGGGCGAGTTCAGCCAGCGCGCCTTTCTCAACGGCAAGATCGACCTGGCCCAGGCCGAAGCCATTGCCGACCTGATCGACGCCAGCACCGAGGCGGCCGCGCGCAGCGCCGGGCGCTCGCTGTCGGGGGCTTTTTCGCGCGAGATCCACGCGCTGCGCGATGCGCTGATCCATCTGCGCATGCTGGTCGAGGCGACGCTCGACTTTCCGGAAGAGGAAATCGACTTCCTCCAGAAGGCCGACGCAACCGGGCAGCTGGCGACGCTGCAGTCGCAGCTGGCGGCGGTGCAGCAGCGCGCGAAACAGGGCGCGCTGCTGCGCGAAGGCATCAAGGTGGTCATTGCGGGGCAGCCCAATGCGGGCAAGAGTTCGCTGCTCAACGCGCTGGCCGGCGCCGAGCTGGCCATCGTGAGCGCGGTGGCGGGCACCACGCGCGACGTGGTGTCCCAAACCATCCAGATCCACGGCGTGCCGCTGCACGTGGTGGACACGGCCGGCCTGCGCGAAAGCAGCGACGAAGTCGAACAGATTGGCGTAGCCCGTGCCTGGGGCCAGATCGAGGGCGCCGATGCCGTGCTGTTCCTGCACGACCTGACGCGCGCCGGCCTGCCCGACTACGCCGCCGCCGATGCCGAAATCCTGCGCGGCCTGCAGCAGAAGCTGCCCGCGAGCGTGCCGGTGCTCGATGTCTGGAACAAGCAGGATGCCGCGCCCATGGCGGATGCGTCGAGTGCGGCAGGCGCGGACCGCGCGGACCGGGGCATCGCCCTGTCCGCCAAGACCGGCCTCGGCATCGAGGCGCTGCGCGAACAGCTGCTGGCCATGGCGGGCTGGCAGGCCGTGCCGGAGGGCGTTTACCTGGCGCGGGCGCGCCACGTGCAGGCGCTGAGCCAAGTCGAGATCCATCTGGCACTGGCTGCGGGCCATCTGGCGGCGCAGGCCCAGCTGCTCGATCTGCTGGCCGAGGAACTGCGCCTCGCGCAGAACGCGCTGAACGAAATTACCGGTGAATTCGGCGCCGACGACTTGCTGGGGGTGATCTTTTCGCGCTTCTGTATCGGCAAATAGCGACAGCCCACCGAAAAGCGTAAAGAGTTGTAGCCGAAAACCGCGCCCTTCGCGGATACTGCGGCACAAATGCGGGGTTGAGAAAAGCATGTCCATCCAGAACCTGAGCCGCGCAATCGCGGACAACAACAGCAGCAGCGACGCCTTTGCGTTGACGCTCAACGTACAACAGTGGGAAACGCTGGCGGGCTACCTGCAGCCCATCGAGACCGGCGTTGGCGACGTTCTCATCGAACAGGGCACGCACGACCGATCGGTGTACTTCCTCGAAAGCGGCGCGATCAGCGTGCACCGCGTGAGCAGCAAGGAACAGATGAAGCTGGCGGTGCTCATGCCCGGATCGGTGGTCGGCGAAGGCTCCTTCTTCTCCCGCCAGCCGCATTCCGCCAATGTGGTGGTCACCGGCGCGGGCCGCGTGTGGCGCCTCACGGCGATCCGCTTTGCGGAAATGTCGAATCGGCAGCCCAACCTGGCCCTCGAAATTGCCATGGGGCTCGGCGCGGTGATCGCCAAGCGCATGGCACACCGGTCCAAGCGCGTCGCGGTGACCTGAGCATCGACCCTGGTCCACTCCGCCATTCGGGCCCCGCGGCTCCTGGCCGCCAGTTTTCTTGAAATCGTTTCCCCCTAGAAGTCAGTCGTCATGGCCTTGATCTGTCCGGTGTGCAGCGCGGAGAACCGCGAGGGCGCCAATTTCTGCAGGCGCTGCGGCGGCAAGCTGGCGCCCACGGCCCCCGCGCCGATGGCTCCGCCTCCAGGCCCCGATGGCGGATCGGAGCGAGAGTGGGCCGCCACGGCGCCCGCGCAGCTGCGTGCCGCCACGATTCCGGGCGAGCTTTACGAGGCCGGTGCGCACGCGCTTTCCGCAGCATCTTCCGCGAGCGCCAGGCTGCCGGAGAACGACAAGACCCTCATCCTGGCGCCAGGCCTCTCCGAGCGAGCGTCTTCCCGGCAGCGGGAAGCCCGTGCCAAGAAGAAGTCTTCTTCCAGGACCAGGCCGCGGCGGCCCGCCGACGCGGAGGCGCAGAGGAAGCCGTCGCGCTCGCGCGGCATGTGGCTGTGGGTGGTGTTGTTGGCGGTGGGGCTGCTCATGATCATCGCCGGCTGGTACGGCTACGGAAGAACCGACAGGCCGGCCGAAGAGCTGCCTCAGATCGCAACGCCGGCCGCACCGCCCGTTGCGCCCGCGCCCTTGCCCGAACCGCCCGCGGCGATGCCGGAATCTGCTGCCCCGGAGGCGCCGTCCGAGGAAACGGCGGCGCCAATGCCGGCGCCAACCACGCCCGCTGCCGCGAATTCCAAGGCGCCGCCTGCCGCGGCCAAGCCGCGCAAGCCAGCGCCCGCAGCACCCTTGCAGCCTGGCGCGACCGAGCCCGTCCCGGCCGCCGTCGTCGCGCCGCCTTCGTCTCCGGCGCCGGCGGCGCCCACCGATCCGCTGGCCCTCTGCGGCGACCGGAACTTCATCGCGAAGGCCCAGTGCATGGCCGCGCAGTGCCTCAAGCCCGAATACAAGCCGCATGCGCAGTGCGAAGCGGTGCGCCGGCAGCAGCGCATCGAAGAAGAAAAGCGCAATCCCACGAACTGAGCTCACCCCCCAGTCTTTGCGCACTCAGCCTTTTTGCAGCCGCTCTATGGCGACGGCCAGGGCGGCCGGCTTGCCGCACAGAACGAGCGTGTCGCCATCGGTCAGCACGGTGTCGTCGGTGAACACCTGGTTCTGGCCGTCGTGGCGGCGCAGGCTGGCGACGCGCACGTCCAAGGTTTCGAGCGCCATCCGTGCCAGGGTCTGTCCCACGGCGCGGGCGCCGGGGGTGAGCGTGAAGGTGTTGAGCCGCTCGTGGTCGAGCTCGTCGGCGTTGTCGTCGTCCGCACCGTGGAAGTAGCCGCGCAGCAGGTTGTAGCGCGCATCGCGCTGGTCCTGCACCACGCGGATCACGCGCCGCATCGGCACGCCGACCAGCGCCAGCGCATGGCTCGCGAGCATCAGCGAGCCCTCGATGGCCTCGGGCACCACTTCGGTCGCGCCGGCCGCCTGCAGCTTCTCGAGATCGAGGTCGTCCTGCGTGCGCACGATCACCGGCACCTGTGGCGCGTGGGCGCGGATGTTGGCCAGCACCTTCATGGCGCCCGGCACATCGAGGTAGGTCACGACCACGGCGCTGGCGCGGGCCAGGCCGGCTGCCATCAGCGCCTGCAGCCGCGCCGCATCGCCGAACACCACCGAATCGCCCGCCGCGGCGGCCTGGCGCACGCGATCGGGGTCGAGGTCGAGCGCCATGTAGGGAATGCCTTCGCGCTCCAGGATGCGCGCCAGGTTCTGGCCGCAGCGCCCGTAGCCGCAGATGATCACGTGCCTGGCGGTATTGATGGTCTTGCGCGCGATGCTGGTCATCTGCAGCGATTGCTGGAGCCAGTCGCTCGCCACCAGCTTGCGCACGATGGCGTTGGTGTACATCACGATGAACGGCGTGGCGAGCATCGACAGCACCATCGAGGCCAGCACCGGATTGACCAGCCACGGCGGCAGCAGGCTGCGCTCCTGCGCCAGCGCCAGCAGAACGAAGCCGAATTCGCCGGCCTGGGCCAGGTAGAGGCCGGTGCGCAGCGAGACGCCGGAGGTGGCGCCCAGCACCCGCGCCAGCACCGTCACCAGCGCCAGCTTGAACGCCAGCGGCAGCACTAGCAGCACGGCCACCAGCGCCCAGCGTTGCACCACGATGTGCCAGTCGAGCGACATGCCCACCGTGATGAAGAAAAGGCCCAGCAGCACGTCGTGGAACGGGCGGATGTCGGTTTCGACCTGGTGCTTGTATTCGGTTTCCGACACCAGCATGCCGGCGATGAAGGCGCCCAGCGCCAGGCTCAGGCCGGCCAGGTCGGTCAGCCAGGCAAGGCCGAGCGTGACCAGCAGCACGTTCAGGATGAAGAGCTCCTCGCTGCGCCGCCGCGCGACCAGGGTGAGCCACCAGCGCATGATGCGCGGACCGCCGTAGAGCAGCAGGCCGATCAGCAAGGTGGCTTTCACCAAGGCCAGACCGATGGCCTTGGCCAACGCCTCGGGCGGTGCGCCGAGCGCGGGAATCAGCACCAGCAGCGGCACCACCGCCAGGTCCTGGAACAGCAATACACCCATCACGCGCTTGCCGTGTTCGCTCTCGAGCTCGAGCCGCTCGGCCATCAGCTTAACCACGATCGCGGTGCTGCTCATCGTGAGTGCGCCGGAGAGCGCCAGCGCCGTCTGCCATCCGAGCCGCCAGACCGGCGGGAGCTGCGAGGCGATGACAAGCGCCCCGACGGTGGCAATGGCCATGGTCAGCAACACTTGCAGCAGCCCGAGCCCGAACACGTGCTTGCGCATGGCGCGCAGCTTGGGCAGGCTGAACTCCAGCCCGATCACGAACATCAAGAACACCACGCCGAACTCGCCCAGGTGGCGGATGGCTTCGGAGTTCTGCGCCAATGCCAGCGCATGAGGTCCGATCAGCACGCCGGCCGACAGATAGCCCAGCATCGGCGGCAGTTTCAGCGAGCGGCAGACCACGACGCCGATCACTGCGGCCAGCAAATACATCAGCGTGAGGTCGAACGAGGACATGGCCGGATGCTAGAGCAATGTCCATGCCCCGAGCGTGCCGTGTGTACCGGGCGGCGGCACGCGCCGGCCGGCCCGTAAAATCCGCCGATGAGTTCAGCTCCCCTGCCCCCCGTGGTCGATGCCGACGCCATCCTCGCGCGGGCGCGCGCCACCTTCGACATCGAGTCCGATGCCGTGCTCGGCCTCAAGTCGCGCGTGGGCCCGAGCTTCGTCGACGCCGTGCGCAAGATCCTCGACGTGCGCGGACGCGTGGTCGTCATGGGCATGGGAAAAAGCGGCCATGTGGGCCGCAAGATCGCGGCCACGCTGGCCTCCACCGGCACGCCCGCCATGTTCGTCCATCCGGCCGAGGCGAGCCACGGCGATCTCGGCATGATCAAGCCGGTCGATCTGGTGCTGGCCATCTCCAACAGCGGCGAGGTCGACGAGCTCACCGTGATCCTGCCGGTGGTCAAGCGCCAGGGCGTGCCTCTCATTGCCATGACCGGCCGCACCGATTCCACCCTTGCGCGCCACGCCGACATCGTGATCGACGCCGGCGTGGCCAAGGAGGCCTGCCCGCTCAACCTCGCTCCCACCGCAAGCACCACGGCCCAGATGGCGATGGGCGACGCGCTGGCGGTGGCGCTGCTCGATGCGCGCGGCTTCGGTTCCGAAGACTTCGCGCGCTCGCACCCCGGCGGCGCACTCGGCCGCAAACTGCTCACGCACGTGAGCGACGTGATGCGCTCGGGCGACGAAGTGCCGCGCGTGGCGCCCACCGCAACGCTCAGCGAGCTGATGCGCGAAATGAGTTCCAAGGGCCTGGGCGCCACCGCCGTGGTCGACGCCCAGGGCCGCGCCATCGGCATCTTCACCGACGGCGATCTGCGCCGTCAGGTCGAGACCGGCGGCGACCTGCGCGGCCTGACGGCTGCCGATGTGATGCACCCCGCTCCGCGCACGCTGCGCGCCGAGGCGCTGGCGGTCGAGGCGGCCGAGCTGATGGAAGAACACCGCATCACCAGCGTGCTCATCGTCGACCCCGCGGGTCTCTTGATCGGCGCGCTCAGCATCAACGACCTGATGCGTGCGAAGGTCATCTGATGCCGCTCGACTTCCAGGCCGAAACCTTGCTCGCCGCGCAGGATGTGCGCGTGGCGTTCTTCGACATCGACGGCGTGCTGACCGACGGCGGCGTGTATTTCACAGAGCACGGCGAAACCCTCAAGCGCTTCAGCATCCTCGACGGCTACGGCCTCAAGCTGCTGCGCCTGGCGGGCATCACGCCCGCGGTGATCACCGGGCGCGATTCCAAGCCGCTGCGCGTGCGGCTCGAAGCGCTCGGAATCCAGCACGTGCGCTACGGCACCGAGGACAAGCTGCCCGCGGCCGAAGCCATGCTCGAAGAGCTCGGCCTGGGCTGGCTCCAGGCGGCCGCCATCGGCGACGACTGGCCCGATCTGCCGGTGCTGGCGCGCGTCGGCTTCGCGGCCGCGCCCGCCAATGCGCATGTCGAAGTGCGCGACACGGTCAACTACGTCACCCGCGCACGCGGCGGAGAAGGAGCGGCGCGCGAGTTCTGCGATCTGCTGCTGACGGCCTGCGGCCAGTACCGGCGCCTGCTCGACGCCGCCCGAGGTCCCAGGCAATGAAGCGCACCTGGAGCCTGCTGCGCGACGTTCTCGACCGCGCCACGATCT
Source organism: Variovorax paradoxus (assembly GCF_018614875.1). Lineage (GTDB taxonomy): Bacteria > Pseudomonadota > Gammaproteobacteria > Burkholderiales > Burkholderiaceae_C > Variovorax > Variovorax paradoxus_I. The sequence goes on from NZ_JAGGNW010000014.1 coordinate 126,270, forward strand.
ACCTGCCCATCATTCTCACGGCAGCCGTCGCGCTCGGCACCTATTGGCTGGTGCGCAACGCGCCCAAGCTGCTCGAACCCACGGTCAAGGCCGCGCCCACGCACGAGCCCGACTATTTCATGCGCGGCTTCGTGATCAAGAACTTCCTGCCCAACGGCGACCTGCGCAGCGAACTCCACGGCAAGGAAGGCCGGCACTACCCCGACACCGACACCGTCGAAGTCGACGACGTGCGCATGCGCTCCGTTTCGCCGCAGGGCTACACCACCCACGCCACGGCCAACCGCGGCCTCTCGAATTCCGACGGCAGCGAGATCCAGCTCTTCGGCAATGCCATCGTCATCCGCGACCCGGTGGTGGGAGCCGGCGGCAAGTCCACCCCGCGCCTTGAGTTCCGCGGCGATTTCCTGCACGCCTTTCTCGATACCGAACGGGTGACGTCGAACAAGCCGGTCACGCTCATCCGCGGCAGCGACCAATTCACCGCCGACAACCTCGACTACGACAACCTGAGCGGCGTCGCCAACCTGACCGGCCGGGTGCGCGGGGTCCTGATTCCATCGGCGGCCGGAGCGGCCGGCAAGCCGCGCTGAAAAAAAGCCCACCCCCGAAGACAACTTGCGCATGAGCACGTCCCCGCTTGTCTTCATCACCGGCGCATCGAGTGGCATCGGCCAGGCCCTGGCCGACAGCTTCTACGAGGCAGGCTACAGACTGGCGCTGGCTGCCCGGCGCACCGCGGAAATCGAATCTTGGGCCAGCGAGCGCCAGTTGGACCCGGGCCGCTACCAGGTCTATGGCGCGGACGTGGCGCAAACGGACAGCATCCTGGCGGCCGGCGCCGCCTGCATCGAGCGCCAGGGTCTGCCCGACGTGGTCGTTGCCAACGCCGGCATCAGCGTGGGCATCGACACGGCGGAGCGCGAAGACATCGAAGTGATGGCCCGGACCTTTGCCACCAACAACGTGGGCCTGATGGCCACCTTCCATCCTTTCGTGGCGGCGATGAAGCAGCGCGGCAGCGGTCGGCTTGTCGGCGTCGCGAGCGTCGCGGCCATTCGCGGGCTGCCGGGGCATGGCGCCTATTGCGCCAGCAAGGCGGGCGTGGTCGCGTACTGCGAGAGCTTGCGCGGCGAGCTGCGCAACAGCGGCGTCAAGGTCGTCACGCTCTGCCCCGGCTACATCGACACGCCGCTGACCCAGGGCAACCGGTACGGCATGCCCTTTCTCATGAAGGCCGAGGACTTTGCGAACCAGGCACTGCGCGCCATCGAGGCCGGCACCAGTTACCGTGTGATTCCCTGGCAGATGGGCGTCGTCGCCAAGCTGATGCGCATGCTGCCGAACGCCGTGCTCGACCGTGCCGTGCAGGGCCGGGCCCGCAAGAAGCGCAGCGGCGAAAGCTGAACAGAGTTGGCGGTCGTCGCCGCCAGTACTCGAGCGGCTTTTCGCAAACGCCAATGAAAAAGGCTCCCGAGGGAGCCTTTTGCTTGTGTGAGGGTGCAGGGCTCAGTAGCCGCTGTTCCCGCCGCCGCCGTAGCCGCCGCCACCGCCGGAGCGGCCACCGCCGCCACCGCCACGAGGACCAGCGCCGTAGGGGCTGCGGAAACCGCCATCGCCACCACCGCCGCCACTGCGGCCACCACCACCGCCGCCGTAGCCGCCACCACCGCCGGAACGGCCCCCGCCGCCGCTGCGATCGCCACCACCACCGTAGCCGCCACCACCGCCGCCGTAGCCACCGCCACCACCGCCGCCATAACCACCACCGCCGCCGCCGTAGCCGCCACCACCACCGCCGCTGCGCGGGGGACGTGCTTCCATGGGGCGTGCTTCGTTGACGACGACGCTGCGGCCGCCGAGCGGCTGGCCGTTCATGCCAGTGATGGCCGCTTGCGCTTCCGCGTCACTGCCCATCTCGACGAAGCCGAAGCCCTTCGAGCGGCCCGTGTCACGTTCCATCATGACCTTGGCGCTGGTCACCGCGCCGAATTGTCCAAAAGCCTGTTCGAGATCACTGTCGCGCACCGAGTAAGGCAGGTTGCCGACATACAGTTTGTTGCCCATCAAGGGACTCCTATAAACACGTAGCAAGAAAAGCGATGGAGTCCCGAAAGCATCACTCAAACGAGAGCCGTCGAGTCGCGCGAAACTGACCGATCACCGAACTTCCTCCCGGCAAAATGAAGAGGGAGGCTCGTGCATTATGGGTGAAATACGCGAAATGCAAGCAGGAATTTGCTGCATCCTGTAGGGCCTCCAAAAACTCACCAAAAGTTAGCGCTCGCTTGCAAGGCTGGCCGAGGCCTGCGGCGCAGCAGGTAGAATTTCGTCGTCATTGGGGAGTAGCCGCCTTCCATCGCGAGAAGGGCCCGCGTCAACAGACTTGTCCTGCCCCACACAGGACATGGCGCGTGCAGTGAACACACCTGGCGAGACCTTTGACCGTGCAACTTCGGGAATATGGCCGAAGGTGTTGCACGGTCAATTGCGTCCTTCGGCCCAAGGAACCCCTCTCTTCTATGGAAGCCTTTCTCGTTGCAACCGGCGTGGTTGCGCTCGCCGAAATGGGCGACAAGACCCAGTTGCTGGCCCTCCTGCTCGCGGCGCGTTTCAGAAAACCCTGGCCGATCGTGCTCGGGATCTTCGCCGCCACCATCGTCAACCATGCGCTGGCCGGCGCGGTCGGCAACTGGATCACCCACTGGCTGGGGCCCGATGTGCTGCGCTGGATCCTGGGCGGTTCGTTCATCGCCATGGCGGCGTGGATGCTGATCCCCGACAAGCTCGACGAAGAGGATGTTCCCGCCGCCACTCATTACGGCGTCTTCGGCACCACGCTGGTCGCGTTCTTCCTCGCTGAAATGGGCGACAAAACCCAGATCGCGACCGTCATGCTGGCTGCCCGTTTCACGCAGGACTACTTCTGGGTGGTCGTCGGCACCACGCTCGGGATGATGCTGGCCAACGCGCCGGTGGTGTGGCTCGGCGAGAAGATCGTGCGGCGCGTGCCCATCAAGCTGGTGCACGGCGTTTCGGCCGCGATCTTCCTCGTGCTCGGCATCGTGATGATCGTCGGCTGGTAATCCGGCGGGGCGATATACTGCCGCCTGCGCCGATTTGCTTCAGCTTGCGGGCGCTTTATAAATTCAGCTAAAGACAGGCGCGGCAAACCCGGCTCGTTTTTGGCGAGGCCGGGTTTTTCAATTCATGTCGTCGTCACCACCCTTGGTCGTCACCTCGCAGTCGATGCAGTTCGCAGGCCCGCTGGCCCTGCGCAGCGGCGCATCGCTCGGCGCCTACACGCTCGCCTACGAAAGCTACGGCACCCTGAACGCCGAACGCAGCAATGCGGTGCTGGTATGCCACGCGCTCAATGCCTCGCACCATGTCGCCGGCATCTACGAGGGCCAGGCACGGTCCGAAGGCTGGTGGGACAACATGGTGGGCCCCGGCAAGCCGGTCGACACCGACCGCTTCTTCGTGATCGGCGTGAACAATCTCGGTTCCTGCTTCGGTTCCACCGGCCCGATGCACGTCAACCCCGCCACCGGCCGCGTCTATGGCGCCGACTTCCCGGTGGTCACGGTCGAAGACTGGGTCGATGCCCAGGCCGTGCTGCTCGACGCGCTCGGCATCCGTACGCTGGCGGCCGTGATGGGCGGCAGCCTGGGCGGCATGCAGGCGCTGTCGTGGACGCTGCAATATCCCGAGCGCGTGCGGCATGCCGTGGTGGTGGCCAGCGCACCCAACCTCACGGCCGAGAACATTGCCTTCAACGAAGTGGCGCGCCGCGCCATCGTCACCGATCCCGATTTCCACGGCGGCCATTTCTACGAGCACGGCGTCATTCCCAAGCGCGGCCTGCGCATCGCGCGGATGATCGGCCACATCACCTACCTGAGCGACGACGTGATGAACGCCAAGTTCGGCCGCATCCTGCGCAGCGCGGTCGAGGGCGAGGCTGCGGCGCTGGACTACCGCTATTCCACGCAAGACGTCGAGTTCCAGATCGAGAGCTACCTGCGCTACCAGGGCGACAAGTTCAGCGAGTACTTCGACGCCAACACCTACCTGCTGATCACGCGCGCGCTCGACTACTTCGATCCCGCGCGCTCCCATGGCGGCAACCTCAGCGCGGCTCTCGCGAAGGCCACCGCCAAGTTCCTGCTCGTGAGCTTCAAGACCGACTGGCGCTTCACGCCCGCGCGCAGCCGAGAACTGGTGAAGGCGCTGCTCGACAATCGCCGCAACGTGAGCTACGCCGAGATCGACGCGCCGCACGGGCACGACGCCTTCCTGCTCGACGACGTGCGCTACATGGGTGTGGTGCGCTCCTATTTCGAGCGCGTGGCGCAGGAGATCGCAGCATGAGCGACATCGAGACCCAGCGCCTCATCGCCGATCTCGTGCCCGAGGGCGCGCGCGTGCTCGACCTCGGCTGCGGCGACGGCGCCCTGCTCGACCTGCTGCAGCGCGAGCGCGGCTGCACCGGCTACGGCGTGGAAATTGCCGACGGCAACGTGCTGCAATGCATCCGCCGCGGCGTCGACGTGATCCAGCTGAACCTCGACGAAGGCCTGGCGATGTTCGACGACGCCTCGTTCGACGTGGTGCTGCAGATCGACACGCTGCAGCATCTGCGAAACGCGGAAGTCATGCTGCGGGAAACCGCGCGCGTGGGCCGCATCGGCATCGTGGCCTTTCCCAACTTCGCGCATTGGCCCAACCGCATCAGCATCGCGCGCGGCCGCATGCCGGTGACGCGCCGCCTGCCCTACCAGTGGTACGACACGCCCAACATCCGGGTCGGCACCTTCAAGGATTTCGAGGTGCTGGCGCAAAAGAACAGCCTGCGCGTGCTCGATGCCTTCGGCGTGCAGGAAGGCCGCAGCGTGCGCTGGCTGCCCAACGCGCGCGCGGGCACGGCCGTGTTCAAGTTCGAGCGGGAGCGCTGAGCGCTTGCGCGACCGCTGACGGCAGGCCATGAGCTTCACGCTCGCGCAACCGGCGCACAGCGAACTGCTGATCAAGAAGAGCCGCTTCATCGGCTGCGTGCAGCCGGTGGCCGACCGGGCCGCGGCGCTGGCCGTGGTGGCCTTCCTGCGCAGCGAGCATCCCGCCGCCGCGCATGTCTGCTGGGCGCTGATGGCGGGCGGCCAGTCGGCCGCCAACGACGACGGCGAACCGGGCGGCACGGCGGGGCGCCCGATGCTCGAAGTGTTGCGGCACCAGCAGCTCGAAGGCGTGCTCGCCACGGTGGTCCGGTACTTCGGCGGCATCAAGCTCGGCGCGGGCGGCCTCGTGCGGGCCTACACCGATGCGGTTGCGCAAGCTTGCCTCGGTGCCACGCTGGTAGCGCTGGTGCGCCAGCGGCTGCTGCAATGCACCGTGCCCTATGCGCTGGAAGGACTGGTGCGGCGCGAGATCGCAGCCGTGGCCGGGGCCTCGCTGGTGGACGTGCGGCACGGCGACGCGGTGGATTTCACGTTCACGCTGCCCGAACCCGATGCCGGCAGCTTCATCGCCCGCCTCGACGATGCTGCGCAAGGGCGCGCCGTCTGGCCGCAGGCGTGAGCCGCCGCGCGGTTGCGGCCACGGCCGAGGGCGGTGTCATCGCGAATACGCCCCGGCCTCCTGTCGCCACGGGTGCGGCATCGTCGTCGGGGCCGCGCCGTGCCATCTCGGCCGTGACGATGCCGGTCGGCACGGCCAGCACGCCCCAGCCCAGCAGCATCATCACCGAGGCAATGGCGCGGCCGAGATCCGTCTTGGGCACGAGGTCGCCGAAACCCACCGTGGCCATGGTGGAGATGGCCCAGTAGATCGCCACCGGAATGCTCGTGAAGCCGTGCACCGGGCCCTCCACCACGTACATCAGCGTGCCCATCACCAGCACCACCAGCATCACGAAGCCCACGAACACCGTGATCTTCCGCCGGCTCGCGGCCACGGCCCAGACCAGCGCGCGGTATTCCACCGAATAGCGCGACAGCTTGAAGATGCGGAACACCCGCAGCAGCCGCAGAACACGCACGTCGATCAGGTAGGCGAGCTCGGGCGCGAGCGCCACCAGGAAGGTCGGCAGCAGCGCGAGCAGGTCGATCACGCCATAGAAGCTCAGCGCATAGCGCAGCGGCTTGTTCACGCATGCGAGCCGCGCGATGTATTCGAGCGTGAACAGGATGGTGAACACCCATTCGAGCACGTTGAACACGGGCCGCCAGTGCTCGCGGATCGACTGCACGCTGTCGAGGATCACCACCAGCACGCTGGCCACGATCACGGCGATCAACGCCAGGTCGAAGAGCAGGCCGGCGCGCGTGTCGGCCTCGAAGATCACCGTGAACAGCCGGCGCCGCCAGCCGCTCGCCGGCTTGTCGAAGCGCGCATCGATGGCTGAAGAGATCGCGAGGGTCTGGGCGGCAGGGGCGGTGTTCGATCGGGTCATCTTGCGGGGCGGGGGGCAACGAAGAGCGTCATGGGGGTGCTGCGGGATTTATTCGGTTACGTTTCTTGCGCAATGAAGTGCCGCAGGCCGCGAACGGGTTCTTACGATAGTCGTTTTGCTTTGAGGAGCTCCCCATTGGCCACACAGTCCCCCTTTTTCGGCAAGCGTGATCGTGACACCGACTCGTTGACCTCTCGTCCCGCGCCGCTGGTGGGCTCGGGTACCAATCTCTCGGGTACGCCCGTCAATCCTTCATCGCTGACCGCGCAGCAAGGGGGCCTGTCCGCAGCGGCCGCACCCGCCGCCAAGGAAGGCGGCAGCAAGCTCACCGTCGGCCCCAACATCAAGCTCAAGGGCGTCGAGATCACCGATTGCGACACGCTCGTGGTCGAAGGCCTGGTCGAAGCCACCATGGACTCGCGCCTGATGCAGATCGCCGAACAGGGCGAGTTCAAGGGCTCGGCCGAGATCGACATTGCCGAAATCCGCGGCGTATTCGACGGCAACCTCACGGTGCGCGAAAAGCTCGTGATCCATTCGACCGGCAAGGTCACCGGCAAGATCCGCTACGGCAAGATCGTGATCGAAGAAGGCGGCCAGCTGTCCGGCGAAATCAGCTTCGGCGCCAAGCCGTCGCTGCAAGCCGCGGCCTGACATTGGCCCCCCGGCTTTTCACTTCGCTTCGCTGCGTGTAACTCCACCCCCCGGGGGGAGGCGCGGGGCGCCTTGGGAGCGGCCCGGCGGCGCCCGCAGGCGCTCTTTACGCAGCAGGTGGAGTCCAACCCAGGCGCTCCAGCAAGGCACCGGCCGCGGCCGGTGCTTTTTCTTTGGCGCCGTTGATGAAGTAGACGAACACGTCGCGCTTCCCGGGCGTTTCGGCCCATTGCCGCGCGCGCTCGGCCCAGGCATCGAGCGCCTTCGGCGCATAGCCCGTCTTGAGCTTGGCGTCGGCCATCATGAGCCGCGCGTAGGCGACGTCGCCTTCCGGCTCCTCGAACGAGGGGAACTTGTCCGCATCGGTGAACACGGTCGAGACCTTGTGCTTCTTAGCGAGCGCCTGGTAGGCGGGCGTGATGAAGCTCTCGTGCCGCACATCCATCACGTGGCGCAGCGTGCGGCTGCCTTCCTTCTTCGGCAGCAGTTGAAGAAACGCCTCGAAGTCTTCCGCATCGAACTGCTTCGTGGGCATGAACTGCCACACGATCGGGCCGAGCTTGTCGCCGAGCTCGCTCACGCCGCTGTCGATGAAGCGCTGGATCGAGTCTCCCGCGGTGGCAAGCACCTTGCGGTTGGTGGTGAAGCGCGAGGCCTTCATCGAGAACATGAAGTCTTCCGGCGCCTCGTCGTGCCATTTGCGGAAGGTCTCGGGCTTGAAGGTGCTGTAGTAGGTGCCGTTGATCTCGATCGCGCTCACCTGGCGGCTCGCATAGCGCAGCTCCTTCGCATGCGCGAGCCCCTTGGGATAGAAGTTGTCGCGCCAGGGCTCGTAGGTCCAGCCCCCGATGCCTGCCTTGATGTTCGCCTGGGTCCGAGTCGATGCTGCCTTGCTCACATTGCGCTCCGGGTTGAGATCGCCGCACTCTACGCGCGCTCGCTCCAGGGCGCAAAATGCGTTTTTTTCCTTCCCCGCGGAGAACCCGATGAACGCCCCCCTGCACCGCGAATTGCCCGCCGGTACGCTCGACGCCGAGCGCGCCCTGTCCGACGTCACCGCCCAGTGGGACGGCGACATCCTGAAGCAGCTCACCGACTACATCGCCATTCCAGCCAAGTCGCCCGGCTTCGACAAGGACTGGGCCGCCCACGGGTACCTGGAGACCGTGCTGCGCAATGCGGCGGCATGGGTCGAGGCGCAGAAGGTCGAGGGCCTGAAGCTCGAGATCGTGCGCCTCGAAGGCCGCACGCCAGTGCTGTTCTTCGAAGTGCCGGCCAGCGGCACCGACATGAGCGAGACCGTGCTGATGTACGGCCACCTCGACAAGCAGCCCGAGTTCACCGGCTGGCGCAACGACCTCGGCCCCTGGACGCCCAAGTACGAGAACGGCCTGCTCTACGGCCGCGGCGGCGCCGACGACGGCTATGCGGTCTACGCCAGCATTGCCGCGCTGCAGGCGCTCAAGAACCAGGGCGCGGCGCATCCGCGCATCGTCGGGCTGATCGAGACCTGCGAGGAAAGCGGCTCCTACGACCTGCTGCCGTACGTCGACGCACTGCGCCCGCGGCTGGGCAATGTCGAGCTGGTGATCTGCCTCGACTCCGGCGCCGGCAACTACGATCAGCTATGGCTCACCACCTCGCTGCGCGGCATGGCCAGCGGTACGCTCAAGGTCGAGGTGCTGACCGAAGGCATTCACTCCGGCGACGCCTCGGGCCTCGTGCCCTCGAGCTTCCGCATCATGCGGCAGGTGCTCGACCGCCTCGAGGACAGCGCCACCGGCCGCCTGCTGCCCGCGAGCTTCCATTGCGAGGTGCCGGCCGACCGCCTGGCGCAGGCCAGGGCCACCGCGGCGATCCTGGGCGACGAAGTCTACAAGCGCTTTCCGTGGGCCCACTACGACTGCGGCGGCTCGACCATGTTCGCGCTGCCGACCACCACCGATCCGGTCGAAGCATTGCTCAACCGCACCTGGAAGCCCACGCTGTCGGTCACGGGTGCCGAGGGCTTCCCGGCGCTGAAGGACGCGGGCAACGTGCTGCGCCCCTACACCGCGTTCAAGCTTTCGCTGCGCCTGCCACCGCTGGTCGATGCGGCCGACGCGGTGCACAAGCTCAAGGCGCTGCTCGAGGACAACGCGCCCTACCAGGCGCGCGTGACCTTCGAAAGCGGCGGCGGCGCCACCGGCTGGAACGCGCCGACGATCACGCCGTGGTTCGAGGACGCGCTCAACAAGGCCTCGCAGGCGCATTTCGGCGCGTCCTGCGGCTACATCGGCCAGGGCGGCACCATTCCGCTGATGAACATGCTGAGCGCCGGCTTCCCGAAGGCGCAGATGATGGTCTGCGGCGTGCTGGGCCCGAAGAGCAATGCCCACGGCCCCAACGAATTCCTGCACGTGCCCTATGCCAAGAAGCTGACGGCCGCGGTGGCCGAGGTGATTGCGGCCCTGCCGGCCGCCCACCGCGCCGCAGCAGCGGAGCCGGTGGCCGCTTGAGCACCCAATTGAAGACGCGTTTCAGGCGCTCGCGGCAGCCTCACGCCGGCGCGTCTGCGCAAGCCACAACAGCGCCGCGCCCGTGAGCACCACCGGCACCAGCGAGCCGTAGTTCAGCAACTGCCAGCCCTGCGTGGTGACCAGCACGCCCGAGGCGAACGAGGTCAGCGCGAGCGTGGCGAACACGCAGAAATTGAGCGCGCCCTGCGCCCGGTCGCGCTCTTGCGCGGTGTAGGCCGTGAGCGAGAGCGTCGTGCTGCCGGTGAACAGGAAATTCCACCCCACGCCCAGGAGGCACAGCGCCACGAGGAAGTGCTGCAACTCCACACCCGACAGCGCAATGGCGATGCAGCCGAAGTTGAGCACCAGCCCCACGCCCATCACCGGCAGCGCGCCGAAGCGGCGAATGAGGTGGCCGGTGAAGAAGCCCGGTGCGAACATGCCGATCACATGCCATTCGAGCACCAGCGCGGCGTCGGAAAAAGGCAGGCTGCAGATCTGCATTGCAATGGGCGTGGCGGCCATCAGCAGGTTCATCACGCCGTAGCCCAGCGCACCCGCCGCGGCCGCCACGATGAACACCGGCTGCCGCATGATCTCCGACAGCGGCCGCCCGCCCAGCGCCTGCTGGCGCGTGAGCGTGGCCGGAAAGTCGATGAAGCGCATGACCGCCATCGACAGCAGCGCCACCGCCGCCAATGCGATGTAGGCGCCCGCGAACGGCACGGCGAACACTTCGCGCGTGGCGGCCGCCAGGTTGGGCCCCGCCACCGCGCCGATCAATCCGCCGGCCATCACCAGCGACACCGCCTTCTCGCGCCAGGCCGGTGCCGCGAGCTCGGCGGCCGCGAAGCGATAGAGGCCCGCGTTGGCGTTGTAGTAGCCGGCCACCACCGTGGCAAGGCACAAGAGCCAGAAGTTCTTGGAGACGGCCGCGAACGCGCACAGCAAGGCCGCCCCCAGCGCCACCGCCAGCCCGATCTGGAACGATCCGCGCCGCCCGAAGCGCTGCTGCGTGCGCGCCACCAGCCCGGTGGTGAGCGCACCGCCCACCACGTAACCCATGACCGGCAGCGTGGCCATCCAGCCGTGCGGCGCGATGCTCAAGCCGACCAGGCCGTTGATGGCAATGAAGGTGACGTTGTTGGTCAGGAACAAGCCCTGGCAGATGGCAAGCAGCCAGAGGTTGCGGTTCATGGAGAAGGGGCGAAAGCGCGTTGCGGCATGGAGGCTGCGGTTCTACGTGATTCGCCGTGGATGCGCCAGCCGAAATGCGGCCGCGCCAAAAAAAAGCGCCCTCGCGGGCGCCGGAATCTTCGTCGAGCAAATGGTCAAGGCTGCCTGTTCTGCAGCAGGCCGCCGAGCTTTCCCAGCAGGTCGTTCGGGTTGTCCAGGCCTTGCTCCGGCACCTTGCCGTGCGGGGTGAGCTGGTCGATGAGAACGGGCAGCATGGTGGCCAGCATGGGCAGCAGCGTTTGTGCATTGATGCCGAGCTTGGAGGCGATGCTGGCAATGGTGTCGCTGCCCAGCGCGTCTTGCAGCTGGCCGCCGGACACAGGCTGGTTTTCGCCCTTGCCGATCCACGAGCCGATCACGTCGCCCAGGCCGGCCTGCTCGAATTTCGAGACCAGTCCTCCCAGGCCGCCCGCGCCGCCGTTGTTGGCGAGCAGACCGCCCAGCGCGCCCGCCAGCCCGCCCAGGTCTCCCATCCCGCCGATGCCGCCGCCCTGCGGCTGCTGCTGTTGCGCTGCGCCCCCGAGAACCTGGCCGAGTACCGAATCGAGCATTCCCATGGACGTTTCCTTGGTGTGTGACAGAACTGCTGGCATTTTCCCAGCGAGACGGGCTGCGAGGAATGAGCCTGTTTACTTTTTCAACTCGCAGCGTGACAAATTACCTGGCACGCGGTGCGCGTTTGGGCAGCAATGCGGGGCTGACCCCTTGCACGCCGACCAGCCCCAGGACCGTCACCAGCGAATTCTGCGCGCCCTTCCATGCATCTGTCACGTCGATCGATTCGCTCAGGGCGTGGAAGCCGGTGGACTTGCCGCCGCCGCCGATGATGATGGCCGGGATGCCGTACGACATCGGCACGTTGGCATCGGTGCTGCCGCCGCGCAGCAGCGTCTTGTGGCCGAAGGCGGTGTTCGAGCGGACGGCCGCTTCCACGATCACCGAGTCGGACGGCGTGCGGCCGCCCGGGCGGTCGCCGATCAGCTTGTTGCTGGCGCTCAGCGTCGCCACGTTCCAGCGCTTGTTCTCCTCGGCCACCGCTTCGTCGATGGCCGCGAGGATCTTCTTCTCCGTCTCCAGCAGCGAGGCCATGTCGTCCGAGCGGATGTCGATGGCCATGCGGGCATCGGGCGCAATGGTGTTTACGGAGGTGCCGCCGCCCACGGTGCCGACGGTGAAGGTGGTCTTGGGAAAGCTGGGCGTGCGCACTTCGGCGATCTTGGCAATGGCACGGCCCATGCCGTGGATGGCGCTGGGCACCTGGCCGAACGCGGCAAAGCTGTGTCCGCCTGGGCCCTTGAACGTGACTTCGTAGCGGTGGCTCGCCGTGCCGAGGACCAGCACGTTGCCGTCGGGCGAAGGCTCCAGCCCCACCATGCCGTCGATGTCGAGGTTGTCGTGGAAGATGGCCTTCATGCCGCGCAGGTTGCCCAGCTCCTCCTCGCCGACGTTGGCGACGAAGAGCAGGTCGCCCACGGTCTGGACCTTGTTCTCGTTGAGCACCTTGAGCCACGACAGCAGCACCGACAGGCCGCGCGTATCGTCCGCGATGCCGGGGGCATGAAGCTTGCCGTCATGTTCCTTCACCTTGACATCGGTGCCGGCGGGGAACACCGTGTCGAGGTGGGCGGAGACCAGCAGCCTGGGGCCGTTCCCCGTACCCTTGCGCAGCCCGATCACATTGCCTTCGGCATCGATCCTTGCATCGGCAAGCCCGAGCGCCTTCATGCGCGCAAGGAAGGCTTCGGCGCGCTTCTGTTCCTTGAACGGAGGCGCTTCGATCTCGGTCAGCATCTTCAGGTCTTCGATCGAGTGCTCATGGTCGGCCTTGACCGCCTCGAGCAGCTTCTGGACCGCGGGCGCCGCCATCAGCTGGGTGAAGGTTTTTTCCACCTCGGGAGCGACCTGCGCCGGCGTGGGGGCCACGGCGGTGTTCTGGGCCTGTGCGCCCTGGGCGGCGCAGAGCATGGCCAGCACAAGGGGAGCGAGGGGCGCAAGTCGGAGGGCGCGTGGCGAACGAAGCATGGCGTGAAGATCCTTTTCTTGTGAGGAGGATGGGCGGGACGAGGCAAGCCTCGCGGAAAACAACCGTCAAGGGCCGGCGAGCAGCACCAGTGCGGCGAGCGCCGCCGTTTCGGCGCGCAGCACGCGCGGCCCGAGCGTGACCGGCGCAAAGCCGCATGCGAGCGCTTCCTGTTCCTCGGCGTTGCTCAAGCCGCCTTCGGGGCCGCTCAGCACCAGCACGCTGCGGCCGGCCGGCGCCGAGGCGGTGGCATCGGCGAGGCGCCGCGTGCCTTCGGCAAGGCTCAGGACGAGGCGCAGCGCGGCGTCGCCCGCACTCGCATCGATCCACGCCGAGGGGTTCGAGAACGAGCGCACCGGATGTATACGCGGCACGCGGTTGCGGCCGCATTGTTCGCAGGCGGCGATGGCAATCGCTTCCCAGTGCGCCCTCTTCTTCTCGGCGCGCTCGCCCGACAGGCGCAGCACGCCGTGGGCGGTGGCCAGCGGCTGAATGCTCGCGACGCCCAGTTCGGTGGCTTTTTCGACCAGCCAGTCCATGCGCTCGTTGGCCGGCATGCCGACGGCCAGATGCACCGCGCGCATGGCCTCGCGCTCTGCCGGCGCATGGGCGCCGATCGTCACCGAAACATCGCTGCGGCCCATGCGCTCGACCATGGCCGCATATTCGCCGCCTGACCCGTCGAACAGCGTGAGTGCGTCGCCGGGCTGCATGCGCAGCACCTGGACGTGGCGCGCGGGGCCGGGCGGCAGTTCGAGCGTGGCGCGCGCTGTCAGCGGCACCGGGCAATGGAAGCGGGGCATCTAGACCCTGCCGTAGGCGAAGCCGGTCAGCGCCGAAGTGCCTTCGATCTCGTCGATCACCCGCAGCAGCGGCGTCAGCTCCATGTAGCGGCTGGCCGTGGAACGGATGTAAGCGATGAAGCGGGGCGTGTCCGCCAGGTAGCGGGGCTTGCCGTCCCGCAGCGTCAGGCGGGCGAAGATGCCGGCCACCTTGAGATGGCGCTGAAGCCCCATCCATTCGACCGAGCGATAGAAGGCGCCGAAGTCCGCGTCGACCGGCAGCCCGGCCTTGCGTGCCGCTTCCCAGTAACGGATCGTGACGTCGAGCACGAACTCCTCGTCCCAGCTCAAGAAGGCGTCGCGCATCAGGCTTGCGATGTCGTACGTGATGGGGCCGTAGACCGCATCCTGGAAGTCGAGCACGCCGAGCGTCGGCGCCACCGAGCCGCCGCCGGGCCGCCCCAAGGCGGCGAGCGCCCCCTCGGGGGGCAGCGAGGACACGCCAGTGCCGAGCGTGGGGGCCACATTCGTGATCATGAGGTTGCGCGGCATGAAGTCGCGGTGCACGAACACGCTCGGCGAGGCCAGGTTGCTCTCGACGATGAGCCTGAAGCTGCGCTCCAGCCGCTCCTTGAGCTTGCCCTCGACGGTGATGCCGCGGTGGCGCCCGATGTACCACTCGGGGAAAAGCGCCAGTTCGCGCTCGAGCAGGGCCCGGTCGTAGGGCGGCAGCACACCCGGCCTGGAGGCCAGTTGCCAGCGGATCAGCGCATCGATGGCCTGGTCGTAGAGCGGACGGCTGGCATCGGGCCGGGCCGGATCGATCACGTCGAGCATGGTTTCGCGGCCCAGGTCGTCGAGCAGCAGGAAACCGTGGGTCCGGTCCCATTCGAGCACCTGCGGCGCGGTCACGCCGGCTTCGGCCATCAAACGGGCGACCTGCACGAAGGGTTCGCTGTTCTCCTTGTCCGGCGGCGCATCCATCACGATGCGGGTGCCGGCGCTTCCCGTGGCGTCGACCCGGAAGTAGCGGCGAAAGCTCGCATCGGCGGACGCGAGGCGCACCGTGCCGGGCAGCAGGCCGTGCGCGGCAGAGATGCCGGACAGCCAGTTCCGGAAAGTCGCGGCCCGCTGCGGATCTGCCCAGAGAATGGCCGTGGCGGAGGGTGTGGGCCCGGAGGCCGGGAGCGGGGGTGCTGTCATGGATAATCGATTCTACAAACCGCCTGGCGCGGCAACTCCTGTGGTCGTTCCTGGTCGAACGGAGTTGCCGCCGGCTCCTGCAACCTGCCGGCCTGCCGCGCCGTCCTCCCGACCCTTCGTTCCTGACCGATGCCTACGATCCAAAGCCCCCACGCTTGGCACCTTGTGCACTCGCAGCCCTCCCCGGGGAGACTGCGGGCCTTCTCCGGAACGACCAGGCGGGAGGCTTGATGAGCCGGCGCGTTGCCTTGCGTCGTTCCGGCCCGCCCCTGCCACTGGCCGTGCTGTCGCTTGCGCTGCTGCATGCGCACGGCGCGTCGGCGCAGCCGGCGGGCGGCCTCGACGGCCCGCTCACGCTCAAGCGCACGCCGCAGCTGACCGAAACACTGCCGCCCGCCGAACGCAGCCAGCTGCCGAGTCTCATCACCGGCGATCGCCTGTCGGGCCGCCAGGACCTCGAAACCGTGGTCGAAGGCCATGCCACGCTCAGGCGCGGCGAAGTCGCCATCACCGCCGACCGGCTCGAGTACTACCAGCCCGAAGACCGCGCCCGGGCGCGCGGCAACGTGCGCGTCAACCAGGCCGGCAACGTGTACGAAGGCCCCGAGCTCGAGCTCAAGCTCGAAACCTTCGAGGGCTTCTTCAACAACGTGCGCTACTCCTTCCTCGCCAACGGCGGGCACGGCGAGGCGCAGCGCATCGATTTCGTCGACAGCAACGTGTCGGTGGCCCGCAGCGCCACCTACACCACCTGCCGCCGCGAAGACTATCCGGGCTGGATGCCGGCCTGGCTGCTGACCGCGGCCACCATGACCACCGACACCGAGGAAAACGTCGGCGTGGCCACCGACGCGCGGCTGAGCTTCATGGGCATCAGCACGCCGCCGTTCCCGAGCCTGAGCTTTCCGCTGTCGAACGAGCGCAAGAGCGGCCTGCTGCCGCCCACGATCGGCATCGACAACACCAACGGCGTCGAGATCTCGCAGCCGTACTACTGGAACATCGCGCCCAACCGCGACGCCACGTTCACGCCCACGCTGATGAGCAAGCGCGGCCTCAACCTGGGTTCGGAATTCCGCTACCTCGAAAAAGACTACAGCGGCAGCATCCGCCTGGACCTGATGGGCAGCGACCGCCTGGTGGGCCAGCGCTACAACGAAACGCGCGCCGCACAGCTGCAGCAGCTCGCCAACGGAGAAATCCAGGCCTCGGCCCTGGGCTTCGGGGCGCCGCCCAGCACCAAGCGCTGGGGGATCTGGACCAATCACCACCAGGATTTCAACGCCAAGGTCTTGGGGCTGGATTCGCTGTCGGCCAACATCAGCATCAACCGCGTCAGCGACAACGACTACTGGCGCGACTTCACGCGCACGCCCACGCTGGCGCAGCGCCAGCTGTCGAACGACGCGTCGCTCAACTGGAGCAAGGGCGACTGGAGCGGCGGGATCCGCGCGCTGCGCTACCAGACGCTGCAATACAGCCTGTCGCCGATCGTGCCGTCCTATGACCGGATGCCGCAGATCACGGCCAACTACAACAAGTACGACTGGCACGGCTTCGACGTTTCGCTGAACCTCGACTACACGCGCTTCCGCGTCAACACCATCCTGGCCGGCCAGCCCGGCTTCGACATCAACCAGCAGTCGCAGCCCGACGGCGACCGCGCCCTGGCGATCGCCGCGATCAGCCGGCCGTTCATCACGCCGAGTTCCTTCGTCATTCCCAAGCTGCAGCTGAACACGGCGTCGTACAACTACTACCTGCCGCAGTCGGACGTCCCCAGGCTCACGGTCAATGGCATCCAGTACGTCAACGGCGTGCCCTACAACCCGAACTCGCTGTATTTCTTCCCGACCTCGAGCAACCGGACGGTGCCGACCTTCAGCCTCGACAGCGGCCTGATCTTCGAGCGCGACGCCAACTACTTCGGCCGCGCCTTCCGCCAGACGCTGGAGCCGCGCGCCTATTACGTCTACACGCCGTTCCGCAACCAGAGCATGCTGCCGAACTACGATTCGGCGGCCAACGACTTCAGCTTTGCGACCATCTACACCGAGAACGCCTTCTCCGGCAACGACCGCATTTCCGACACCAACACGCTCACGCTCGGCGTCACCTCCCGCCTGATCGATCCCGACACCGGCGTTGAAGCCGCGCGCTTCGGCGTTGCGCAGCGGCTGCGCTTCAGCGACCAGAAGGTCACCCTGCCGGGCGGCACCCCGATCACCGATCGCGCGAGCGACCTGCTGCTGGGCGCGCAGATCAACTGGACGCCCAAGTGGAGCCTGGACACGGTGGTCCAGTACAACCCCGATACGCAACGCTCGGAGCGCTCGGCCATCAGTGCCCGCTACAACCCCGAGCCGTACCACAACCTCAGTGCCGCCTTCCGCTACCAGGCGCCCAGCACGCCCACCGCCACCGACGGCAACAAGTCGTTCGACGTGGGCTGGCAGTGGCCGCTCAACGACCTGTGGGGCGACAAGGGCAAGGACCTCGGCCCGGGCAAGGGCCAGGGCGGCGGACGGTGGTACGCGGTGGGCCGGCTCAACTACAGCCTGCAGGACAAGAAGCTCACCGACGGCGTGCTCGGCTTCGAGTACGACGGCTGCTGCTGGATCGGGCGCGTGGTGCTCCAGCGCGTCACGACCGGCCAGGTGACGGCCAACACCCGCATCATGTTCCAGCTCGAATTCGTCGGCTTCTCCAGCATCGGGTCCAGCCCGATGCAGACCCTGCGGACCAACATCCAGCGCTACCAGCCCCTTCGCCAGCCCACCGAAGGGCCGAGCCGCTTCACCAATTACGACTGAGACGATTGAGCAACGCCATGAAACACATCCGTTCCATCCTGACCCTGGGCTGCCTCGCGGCGCTGACCGCTACGGCGGGCGCACAGGGCCTGCGTCCCGGTGGCGGCAGCGGCATCACCGACATCATGCGCGCCGGTCCCCGCCTGGCGCCGCCAGCGCCGCGCACCGCGCCTTCCACCGCCGCGCCGGTGCAGCGCTCGGCCGAGTACATCGTCGCACTGGTCAATTCCGAACCCATCACCAACACCGAGGTGCAGTCGCGCGTCACGCGCCTGATCCGGGAAAATGCCGAGGCCGAGCGCGTTCCCCGCGCCGAGCTCACGCGCCTTGTGCTCGAACGCCTGATCTCGGAGCGCGCGCAACTCCAGCTCGCCAAGGAAAACGGCATCAAGGTGGACGACGTCGCCATCGACCAGGCCGAGCAGACCGTGGCGCGCCAGAACCAGATCAGCGTGGAAGAACTGCGCCGCCGCGTGGTGGCCGAAGGCATTGCGCCGCGCGAATTCCGCAACGACCTGCGCGACCAGCTGCTGCTGACGCGCCTGCGCGACCGCGAGGTCGAGTCGAAGGTCAAGATCAGCGACGCCGAAGCCGACGAATACCTGCGCGACCAGCGCAACGCCCCCACCAAGGATGCGGCGCTGCAGAACATCAACCTCGCGCACCTGCTGGTCGCCGTGCCCGAGAACGCCACCGACGCGCAGGTCGCCACCTTGCAGCAGCGGGCCCAGGGCCTCGCGCAGCGCGCCCGCTCGGGCGAAGACTTTGCCAAGCTGGTGCAGCAAAACTCCGATTCGCCGGACCGCGCCAATGGCGGCGCCGTCGGCATGCGCAGCGCCGACCGCTACCCCTCGCTGTTCGTCGAAGCCACGCAGTCGACCCCGGTCAACGGCATTGCGGGCCCGATCCGTTCGGGCGCGGGTTTCCATGTGCTCAAGGTGCTGGCCAAGGCCCAGATCGGCGCCGCCGACGCCACCGTGACCCAGACGCAGGTGCGCCACATCCTGCTGCTCAACGACCCGAAGCGCACCACCGCCCAGGCCGTGGCGCAGCTCGCGGAATTCAAGCGCCGGCTGCAGGCCAACTCGGCCGACTTTGCCGGCCTTGCGCGCGACAACTCGCAGGACGCCAGCGCCAAGGAAGGCGGCGACCTGGGCTGGTCGCGCCCGGGCCAGTTCGTGCCCGAGTTCGAGGAAGCCATGGACCGCCTCGCGCCGGGCCAGATCAGCGACCCCGTGGTGTCGCGCTTCGGCGTTCACCTGATCCAGGTGGTCGGGCGACGCGAATCCAAGCTCACCCAGGCCGAGCAGCGCGAAGCCGCGCGGGCCGTGCTGCGCGAGCAGCGGGTCGAGGAAGCTTTCAGCACCTGGGTGCAGGAAGTGCGCGCGCGCGCCTACGTCGAATACCGCGAGCCGCCCCAGTCCTGATGGCACACATCGCCAGGAAGCGGTTCGGGCAGCACTTCCTGTCCGACGGGGGCATCATCGATGCCATCGTGCAGGAGATCGCGCCGCAGCCTGGCGACGCCATGGTCGAGATCGGCCCGGGGCTGGCGGCGCTGACCCAGCCGCTGGTCGAGCGCCTCGGGCGGCTCACGGTCGTCGAGCTCGACCGCGACCTGGCCAGGCGGCTGCGCGATCATCCGCAGCTCGACGTCATCGAGTCCGACGTGCTCAAGGTCGATTTCGCCGAACTGGCCGCCAGGTTTCCGACGCCGCTGCGCGTGGTCGGCAACCTGCCCTACAACATCTCGACGCCCATCCTGTTCCATCTGCTGGGCTTCGCCCACCTGATCGCCGACCAGCACTTCATGCTGCAAAAGGAAGTGATCGACCGCATGGTTGCCAGGCCTGCCACGTCCGACTACAGCCGCCTGAGCGTGATGCTGCAGTGGCGCTACCGGATGGAAAACGTGCTGTTTGTGCCGCCCGAGAGTTTCGATCCGCCGCCGCGTGTCGACAGCGCCGTGGTGCGGATGGTGCCGCTGGCCCAGCCCCCGGCCGTCGATGCCGGCCGCCTGGGTGAAATCGTGCAGGTCGCCTTCAGCCAGCGCCGCAAGATCATGCGGCACACCCTGGGCAAATGGCTGGACGCGCATGGCTTCGCGGGCGAATTCGACGCCCAGCGACGCGCCGAGGAAGTGCCCGTGGCCGAATACGTGGCACTCGCCCAAGCCGTTCCCCCCGAATCCAAATAGAAAAAGCCCGCCGGGCAGGCGGGCTTTTCGTTCGTGAACACCGCGGAACCGGCTTTGCCGGGCCGCAGGTGTTGCCCCCTTGAGGGGGAGGCGGCTACACGAAGTGAGCCGCTTCGGGGGTGGGCTTGTTCAGGCCGCGGCGAGCCAGTAGCCCGCGTTGAAGGGGCTGCTCATGCGCAATGCGAGCGGCGAAACGTCGATCAGTTTATCGGTCGGCATCTTCTCGCCTTCCGGCTCGGTGCCGACTGCCGCATTGGCGATGCTGCCGTTGATTTCGATGCCATCGAGTGCTGCGCCGTTGTTCGGCTGAGCCTCGTTCGCCCGTTCTGCTTGGCTGGTGTGTGCAGAACGGGCTACAGAAAAGAATAGAAGCAGCGGAACGGGACTTTCCGGTCTCCCCAGTAGTCGGAAGCGTCGCGGAAGATGTCGAGCAGTTGCTCGCGCGCTTCCTTGTCGAACTTGGCGTTGGCCGGGATCTGCTCGAGCACGATCACGAAGCCGGGCTGCGGGCCCGATTTATGCAACGGATCGGTCATGCAGTCGTACAGCGCGTCGAAATTCTTGCCGAAATGCGCCGGAAAGGTGAACTGCTGGGCAATCAGGTCGAGAACGTCCTGCTTGGTCTGGGCATTCCCCAGGTTGGCGTACAGGAAATGCTGGCCCGCGGCGTTCGCGGCTTCCTGCAGGTCGTTCACGCGGAACGCACGAATCGATTGCACGATGTTCGGGCGTACGGCACGAAGGGATAAAGTCATCTCCGCTGGTCTTTCCATAGTCATCATCATTTCTTCGGGGCGCTTCGGGGCGCCGCTCAAGTCGTTGTCATCGCTCATGGTGCAATCCGTCTGAAACTCGCGTAGTGGTCTGCCGTGTACCAGCAGGCCTCGGGTGTGGTGCGCTGTTCGCCGCCGCAGACAATGCGCCGCGCACCGCGATCGCGCGAGCCGGGCGTTGCCACCGTGTACTCGCGGTAGTGACCGCGCCGCGCGGGCGGCAAAAGACGCTCGCGGTTGCCAAATACCGTGCCGTCCTTTTCGTATCGGAAGGGGCCGCCACTCAGGATGGCTTCGTAGGTCCGCTGGCCCTGAACCGGCAAGTCGGACAGTGCGATCGATTCCTGGGCAGGCTTTCCGGTGCCGAACCATTCGCGGGCCTCGGCCCCCGTCGCCAAGGCCGCCAGCATCAAGCCGGTGAGCGCAAACTTAGTGACAGAGGACGTGATCGAGGCGTAAGCCGCCATGGGGCACCACAAGAAAAGAGCGGGGGGTTCCGAATCGGCAGCCAACCCTGGGGTTAACCCGCAAATTCAAGCCCGCGAGTGTGCACCACGCGGGCGAAAATAGCAAGCGACTGCCCAAAGTTTGAGCAGTCGCAAGGAGATCGAGTGGCGTTTTAAGTTGGCGGCCACTCTCGCCAAATGGCTTATCGCTCCGCGTTAGCGTCAGCGACTGTCAACGCTGTCATGTTCACGATGCGCCGAACGGTTGCGCTGGCCGTGAGAATGTGCACAGGTTTGGCCGCGCCGAGCAGCACCGGGCCGATCGCGATGTTGCCGCCCGCCGCCGTCTTGAGCAGGTTGTAGGAAATATTGGCTGCGTCGATGTTCGGGAACACCAGCAGGTTGGCGTCGCCTGCGAGCGCGCTGTGCGGCATGACGACCGCGCGTTGCTTGCTGTCGAGCGCCACGTCGCCGTGCATTTCGCCGTCGACCTCGAGCCAGGGCGCCTGCACGCGCAGCAGGTCGAGCGTCTTGCGCATCTTGATGGCGCTGGGCTCGTTGCTGGTGCCGAAGTTGGAGTGCGACAGCAGCGCGGCCTTGGGCTTGAGGCCGAAACGCATCATTTCCTCGGCCGCCATGGTCGTGATCTCGGCCAGTTCCTCGGGCGAAGGGTCGTAGTTGACGTGGGTGTCGACCAGGAACACCTGGCGGTCGGGCAGCAAGAGGCCATTCATGCAGGCGTACACCGGCACGTCCTGCGGCGTGCTTTCGCAGCCGCCGGGGCGCTTGCCGATCACCTGGTCGATGTAGTGCAGGTGGATCAGCGTGGTGCCCCAGGTGCCGCAGATCATGCCGTCGACCTCGTCCTTGTGCAGCAGCATGGCGCCGATCAGCGTCAGGCGGCGGCGCATCTCGATCTTGGCGGTCTGCACCGTCTGGCCCTTGCGCTCGGTCATGCGGTGGTAGGTCTGCCAGAAGTCGCGGTAGCGGTGGTCCTGCTCGACGTTGACGATGTCGTAGTCGAGCTCTTCCTTCAGCCGCAGGCCGAACTTCTCGATGCGCTGCGCGATGATGGCCGGGCGGCCGATCAGCGTGGGGCGCGCGATGCCTTCGTCGACCACGATCTGGGCGGCGCGCAGCACGCGCTCTTCCTCGCCCTCGCAGTACGCCACGCGCTTCTTCTGCGCGCGCTTGGCGGCGTCGAAGATCGGCTTCATGGTGGTGCCCGAGGCGTAGACGAAGCTCTGCAGGCGGTCGCGGTAGGCGTCCATGTCCTTGATGGGGCGCGAGGCCACGCCGCTTTCCTCGGCGGCCCTGGCCACGGCGGGTGCGATCTTCATCATGAGACGCGGATCGAAAGGCTTCGGAATCAGGTACTCAGGCCCGAAAGACAGCTTCTCGCCGACGTAGGCGGCAGCGACGCGTTCGCTCTGCTCGGCCTGGGCGAGGTCGGCAATGGCGCGCACCGCGGCAATTTCCATCTCGTCGGTGATCGTGGTGGCGCCCGAATCGAGCGCGCCGCGGAAGATGTACGGGAAGCACAGGACGTTGTTGACCTGGTTCGGGTAATCGGTGCGGCCGGTGGCCATGATCACGTCGCCGCGCACCGCATGGGCGTCTTCGGGCGCGATTTCCGGGTTCGGATTGGCCAGCGCGAAGATCACGGGGCGGGGCGCCATCTTCGCCACCATCTCGGGCTTGAGCACGCCGCCAGCCGACAGGCCCAGGAACACGTCGGCACCCACGATCACCTCCGACAGCTTGCGCAGGTCGGTTTTCTGCATGTACTGGCGCTTGTCGTCGTCCATCAGCTCTTCGCGGCCTTCGTAGACCACGCCGGCCAGGTCGGTCACGAACACGTTCTCGCGCTTCAGGCCCACCTTGAGCAGCAGGTTCAGGCAGGCCAGCGCCGCGGCGCCCGCGCCCGAGGTGACCAGCTTGACCTCGCCGATGTCCTTGCCCGCCACCTTGAGGCCGTTGAGCATGGCCGCCGCCACGGTGATGGCCGTGCCGTGCTGGTCGTCGTGGAAGACGGGAATCTTCATGCGCTTGCGCAGCTCGCGTTCGACGTAGAAGCAGTCGGGGGCCTTGATGTCCTCGAGATTGATGGCGCCGAAGGTGGGCTCCAGCGAGGCAATGATCTCGACCAGCTTGGCAGGATCCTTCTCGTCGATCTCGATGTCGAACACATCGACACCGGCAAACTTCTTGAAGAGAACGCCCTTGCCCTCCATCACCGGCTTGGACGCCAGAGCGCCTATGTCGCCCAGCCCCAGCACGGCGGTGCCGTTGGTGATCACCGCCACCAGGTTGCCGCGGGCCGTGTACTTGAAGGCGTTGGCCGGGTCCTTGACGATTTCCTCGCAGGGCGCGGCCACGCCGGGCGAATAGGCCAGCGACAGGTCGCGCTGGTTGACCATCTGCTTGGTGGCGGCGATGGCAATCTTGCCCGGCACCGGAAGCTCGTGGTACTCGAGGGCGGCGCGCCGCAGTTCGGCGCGCTTGTCTTCGGGCGTGGGGGTCGATGAGGTCGTCGAATCGGGCATGGGCCGTTGCTCCTGGTGGCGCTTCTTCTGGGGGCGCCGATTGTAGACCTCGGCCCATGGCGCCATAGGCCGCATGGCGGGGATTCCGCATGCCAAAAGCACGAAGAAGCCTGTCAAGACGATGTGGCAATATGCGCAGTCCGGAAAAAAACTCGACGAGGAGCGGCCATGGCCCTGATGGATTTCATCAAGAAGCAGTTCATCGACATCATCCAGTGGACCGAGACCGGCGACGGCACGCTGGCCTGGCGCTTCCCGATGGCGGAGATGGAAATCCAGAACGGCGCCTCGCTCACCGTGCGCGAGTCGCAGGTGGCGGTGTTCGTCAACGAAGGCCAGGTGGCCGACGTGTTCGGCCCCGGCATGTACAAGCTCACCACGCAGACGCTGCCCGTGCTCACGTACCTGAAGAACTGGGACAAGCTGTTCGAGTCCCCGTTCAAGAGCGACGTCTACTTCTTCAGCACCCGCCAGCAGGTCGACCAGAAGTGGGGCACGCCGCAGCCCATCACCATCCGCGACAAGGACTTCGGCGCCGTGCGCCTGCGCGCCTTCGGCAACTACAGCTTCCGCATCGGCGATGCCAAGCTGTTCCACACCGAGATTTCGGGCACGCGCGACATCTACGGCGTGGCCGACCTCGACGGCCAGCTGCGCGGCCTGGTGCTGCAGAACATCAGCAACGCCATCGCTTCCAGCGGCGTGCCCTTTCTCGACCTTGCCGCCAACCAGATCCAGTTCGCCCAGGCGCTGGCCGCGCAGCTGGTGCCCGAGTTCGAGAAGATCGGCATCAAGCTCGAGAACATCACGGTCCAGAACGTCTCGCTGCCCGAAGAGCTGCAGAAGATCCTCGACCAGAAGATCGGCATGGGTATGGTCGGCAACGACATGGGCAAGTTCATGCAGTACCAGACCGCGCAGGCCATTCCCAAGTTCGCCGAAGGCGCGGGTGGCGGCAGCGGCATCGCGGGCGACGCCATGGGCCTGGGCGCCGGCGTGGCGCTCGGCCAGGTGCTGGCGCAGAACCTCGCGCAGGGCCTGAGCCCGGGCGCGGCGGCCCAGGCCGCGGCGACCCAGCAGCAGCCCGCCGTGGCCGTGGTAAGCCCGGCCGACGTCATGACCACGCTCGAGAAACTCGGCGAGCTCAAGACCAAGGGCATCCTCACGCAGGAAGAATTCGACGCCAAGAAGGCGGAGCTGCTCAAGAAGTTGGTCTAACCCCCAGGCTTCGCGCACTTCGTGTCGCTTCTCCCTCCCCCTTGCAGGGGGCAATGCCTGTGGCCCGGCGTAGCCGGTTCCACGGCATTCCCCGCAGCTGCATTCGCCGCCGCTTGCCATGGCTGAAGAAGGCGGCAACCAACGCTACTACCGCGCGCCCTGCCCCGGCTGCGGCGCGCCGGTCGAATTCAGGTCCGCACAATCGGCCTTCGCCGTTTGCCCGTACTGCCAGAGCACCGTCGTGCGCCAGGGCGAGACGCTCGCGCGCGTCGGCAAGATGGCGGAGCTGTTCGACGACTTCAGCCCGCTGCAGCTGTTTGCCGCGGGCCGCATCCAGGACCAGCCGTTCACCATCGTCGGCCGGCTGCAATACAGCCATCCGGGCGGGCGCTGGACCGAGTGGATCGCCGCGCTCGACGGCGACCGCACCGGCATCCTGAGCGAGGACAACGGCGCCTATGTCTTCGCGCTGCCCTTCGAGCTGCAGCGCACCGCGCCGCCGCCTGCCGACCTGCGCGTGGGTGCGACCAGCGCATTCAACGGCCAGAGCTACACCGTTTCGTCGAACGAGCAGGTGGCGCTGCTTTCCGCGCAGGGCGAACTGCCGCACCTGCCCGAGCTGGGCCGCCCGTTCCCCATGGTCGAGCTGCGCAGCGACAAGGGCCTGGTGCTCAGCATCGACTACGGCACCGAGCCGCCCGGCGCCTACCTGGGCCGCTCGGTGCAGCTGGAGGACCTGCAGCTCACGGGCCTGCGCGACGAATCCGCCAAGGACGAGAAAGGCCGCGCCTTCAACTGCCCCAATTGCGGCGCGCCCGTCACGGTCAACCTGGCCGACAGCAAGAGCATCACCTGCGGCTCGTGCAACAGCATCATCGACTTGTCGCAGGGCATTGGCGGCGAGCTGAAGCACGCGGCGCAGGACGAACCCGTGCGCCCGCTCATCGCCATCGGCAGCATGGGCCAGCTGCAAGGCGCGCAATGGCAGGTGGTGGGGTTCCAGCACCGCATGGGCGCGGAGCCCGGCGACGACGAGCACTTCGGCTGGAACGAATACCTGCTGTACAACAAGAAGCGCGGCTTCAGCTTCCTGGTCGATGCCGAGGACGGCTGGAGCATGGTCAAGCCGACCACCGGCGCGCCGGTGATGGCCGAGAACGGCAGCAGCGCAACCTATCTCGGCAAGCGCTACACCCAGCAGTACGCCTACAACGCCGAAACCACCTATGTGGCGGGCGAGTTCTACTGGCAGGTCGAGCGCGGCCAGAAAACCTTCAACCGCGATTTCGCCGATGGCAGGGCGCTGCTGTCGATGGAGCGCTCGGCCAACGAGCTGACCTGGTCCTCGGGCAGCAAGCTCGACAGCGGCCTGGTATCTGCTGCGTTCAAGCTCGACGGCAAGAAGGACATGTTCGTGCGTGGCGATGCCTCGCCGGTCAGCGCCGCATCGGGGCTGGGCTGCGGCACCATCATCCTCATCGTGGTCGTCATCATCGTGCTGCTGGTCATCCTGAGCACCTGCAGCGGATCATCGTCCGGCGGGTCGCGCGGCTACGGCGGCTCCTATGGCGGCTATTCGAGCGGCGGCGGCCACAAATGAAGAACAGGGCAGCTTCGCGTTGATGATGTCACTTACTACTGCTACTACTACGACTGGAGGTCCCCATGGGATTTGAATGGCTGAAACCGGGCGTGGTCCTCGGATCGCTCGTGTATGCGCTGCTTGGCGTGTTGATCTTCTGGCTCTGCTTCCTGGTCATCGACAAGCTCACGCCGTACGACCTGTGGGGCGAGATCATCGAGAAGCAGAACGTGGCGCTGGGCCTGGTGGTGGCCGCCATGAGCCTCGGCATCTGCGTCATCGTCGCCGCAGCCATCCATTGAGCGGAGAGGCGGCCGTGTCCGCGCATGCCGCCGATGCGCGCGGGCCGCAGCCCGTCGAGATCGCGCTGCTCGCCAGCGTGTTCGTGGTCGCGGCCTGCGGGCTGGTCTACGAGCTGACCGCGGCCGCGCTGAGCTCCTACCTGCTCGGCGATTCGGTGCTGCAGTTCAGCACCATCATCGGCACCTACCTGTTCGCCATGGGCGTGGGCTCCTGGCTCTCGCGCTTCTTCGAGCGCCAGCTGCCGGCGCACTTCCTGCGCATCGAGCTGCTCGTGGCGCTGGTCGGCGGCGCGCTGCCGGCCGTTCTTTTCCTGGCGAATGCCTACGTGCCCGGCGCGTTCCGCCTGCTGCTCTATGGGCTCGTGATGGTGGTCGGCACGCTGGTGGGGCTCGAGATCCCGCTGGTGATGCGCATCCTCAAGCGCAATATCCAGCTCAAGAACCTGGTGTCGCAGGTGCTCACCTTCGACTACCTTGGCGCGCTCGCGGTGTCGGTGGCCTTTCCGCTGGTGCTGGTGCCGCAGCTTGGCATGATCCGCACCGGCCTGCTGTTCGGCATCATGAATGCGGCCGTGGCCGTGTGGGCGCTGTGGCTGTTCCGACACGAGCTGCGCCGCATCGGGGCGCATGCGCTGGCCTGTTTCCTGGCGCTGGCCGCGCTGGTCGGCGCCTTCGCCGGGGCCGGCCACATCACCACGCTGGCCGAAGACAAGTTCTACCAGGACCGCATCGTGTTCAGCGCCACATCGCCCTACCAGCGCATCGTGGTCACGCGCGGGCAGCTCGGGCATCGCCTGTTCCTGAACGGCAACCTGCAGTTCGCCGAGCGCGACGAATATCGCTACCACGAGGCCCTGGTGCATCCGGTGATGGCCGCGCAGGGCGCGCCGAAGAAAGTCGCGGTGCTCGGCGGCGGCGACGGCATGGCGGTGCGCGAGATCCTGAAGTACCCGTCGGTCGAATCGATCACGCTGGTCGAGCTCGACCCGAACATGACCCAGCTCTTCACCGCGCATGAAACGCTGGCGGCGCTGAACGGGCATTCGCTCTCGTCGCCGAAGGTGAAGATCGTCAATACCGATGCCTTTCAGTGGCTGCAGCAGGCCGGGGATTTTTTTGACGTGATCGTGGTCGACTTTCCCGATCCGACCAACTTCGCGATCGGCAAGCTCTACACCAGCAGCTTCTACGCGCTGCTCGAAAAGCGCCTTTCGGCGAGCGGCTACGCGGTGATCCAGACCACCTCGCCGCTGGTCGCGCGCAAGAGCTACTGGACCGTGGCGACGACCATCGAGTCGGTCGGCCTGCGGGCGACGCCCTACCATGCGCATGTGCCGAGCTTCGGCGAATGGGGCTACATCATCGCGAGCCGACGGCCGTACCGGATGCCCGACGCGCTGCCTTCGGGGTTGCGTTTTCTCTCGCCTTCCACCTTGCCGCTGATGTTCGACTTTCCGCTCGACATGGCGCGTGTCCCGGCCGAAGTGAATCGGCTGTCGAACCAGTCCCTAGTCACCACCTATGAGCAGGAGTGGGGCAAGGTGATGACCACACACTAGATGACGACCACCCCCACTCTTCGCGCACTTCGTGTCGCTACGCCAACCCCCTCACCGGGGGCAACACCAGCGGCCCGGCAAAGCCGGTTCCGCGGTGTTCCTGGAAGGGACAGGGGCGAATGAAGCGTCGCGGTTTTCTCGGGGCCGCGGCCGGTGCAGCGGGCGCCCTTGCGCTGGCTGGCTGCGAGGCCCCACCGCGGCCCATCGAAGGCGGCTTCACCGGCATCGACATCGCGCGCGGCCACGCGATGCGCGACGGCGCGCTCAAGAGCCTGTCCCCGGCGACCGTGAAGCGCACGCGCGTGCTGATCGCCGGTGGCGGCGTTGCCGGCCTGGCTGCTGCCCGCGCACTGCGGCTTGCGGGCATCGAGGATTTCGCCTTGCTCGAGCTCGAGGACACCGCCGGCGGCAATGCGCGTGGTGGCATGGTCAACGGCATTGCCTGTCCGCTCGGCGCGCACTACCTGCCGACGCCCGGCGACGACGCGCGCGAAGTGCAGGACCTGCTCGAGGAACTCGGGCTGCGCCGGCGCGTGGCGGGCCGCTGGGAATACGACGAGCGCAGCCTCTGCCACAGCCCGCAGGAGCGGCTGTTCTTCCGCGGCGAGTGGCAGGAAGGCCTGCTGCCCGTGCACGGCGTGGGCGCCGGCACCCACGCGCAGTACCGCAAGTTCGCGCAGCGCATCGACGCGATGCAGCACGCGGCGCACTTCGCCATTCCCACGCTCAGGGCCGCGGTCACGCCCGAGCTGCTGGCGCTCGATGCGGTCAGCTTCGCGGACTGGCTGGGCAGCGAGGGCTTCGGCGATGCGCAGCTGCGCTGGTATCTCGACTACTGCTGCCGCGACGACTACGGCGCGGGCATCGAGCAGGTCTCGGCCTGGGCCGGCATCCACTATTTCGCGAGCCGCCACGGCTTTCACGCGCCCGGCGATGCGAAAGGCAGCGGCGCCGAATCGGCCCCGGAGCGCGACGGTGTGCTCACCTGGCCCGAAGGCAACGGCTGGCTCACGAAACAGCTGGCAACGCCGCTCGGCGACCGGCTGCGCACGGGCCAGGTCGTCCTGCGCATCGCCGAGCTTCGCGGCGGCGTCGAGGTCGACGCGTGGGATACCGCGTCGAAATCGCTGGTGCGCTGGCAGGCCGAGCGCTGCATCGTCGCGCTGCCGGTGTTCGTTGCCGCGCGCGTGGTCGAGAACCCGCCCGCCGTGCTGGCCCACGCCGCCGCGCACCTGCGCAATGCCCCCTGGCTGGTCGCCAACGTGCACTTGCGCGGGCCGCTCGCCGACCGCGTCGGCGCCGCGCCGAGCTGGGACAACGTGATCTACGGCACGCGGGGCCTCGGCTACGTCGATGCGCGCCACCAGACGCTCGACCCCACGCCGCGCGGCACCGTGCTGAGCTGGTATCGTCCGCTCGGCCCGAGCGGCTACGACACCGGCGACGGCCGGCAGCTGCTGCTCGAACGCCCGTGGACCGCATGGCGCGACGACCTGCTCGCCG
The DNA here is from genome assembly GCF_018614875.1 of Variovorax paradoxus. Lineage (GTDB taxonomy): Bacteria > Pseudomonadota > Gammaproteobacteria > Burkholderiales > Burkholderiaceae_C > Variovorax > Variovorax paradoxus_I. Next base: position 156,053 of record NZ_JAGGNW010000014.1, read on the forward strand.
AACTCTCGGTACCGCACCCCGACCTGCCTTCGCTCGCGACGTGCATCGAGGTCACGCGCTACGGCCATGCGATGGCCATTCCGCGGCCCGGACTGCTCGCGCAGATCGGCGCGCAGCGCACGGCGCCGGACGCGGCGCACCGCGGCCGCGTCGTCGCGGGGCGGCTTTCGTTCGCGCACGCCGACTGGTCGGGCTATTCGATCTTCGAGGAGGCGTTCACGCGTGGGCACGTGGCGGGCATGGCGCTGGCCTGAAGACGCTCGCCGGTGCCCGCCGGCCGTGTCATGGCCGCGTCACGCGTGGCCGGCATGGTCTCGCGTTTCGACACGGAACCTCTGCCTTCCCCATGACGCGCCCTGCTTCTTTCTTCAATTCTTCTTTCATGGCCCTGGCCGCCGCCCTCGCCTGCGGCCATGCCGCCGCACAGACCGCCTTCCCCGCCACGCTGGCCGGCCATGCCGTGCTGCCCGCGCAAAGCTTCATCGCCGCGCCCAAGGATGCACCCGCCGATCTGCAGGCCAGCGGCAAGTTCACCTCGGGCAAACGGGTCGAGGCGCTGGGCAGCGTGGAAGGGCTCTCGGGCGGCCGCGGCACCGGCGTCTCGGTGCCCTTCAAGGGCCAGCCACTGCAGGGCCACTCGGGCATCAGGAAGATGGACGACGGCTCGTTCTGGATCCTCACCGACAACGGTGCCGGCGCCAAGGCCAACTCGCCCGACTTCATGCTCTACCTGAACCACTACAAGGTGGACTTCAAGAGCGGCAGGTTCAACCGCCTGAACACCATCTTCCTGCACGACCCCGACAAGAAGGTGCCTTTCCGCATCGTCCATGAAGGCACGAAGCAGCGCTACCTGACGGGCTCCGACTTCGACCCCGAGAGCTTCCAGTTTGCCGGCGGCGCACTGTGGATCGGCGAGGAGTTCGGCCCCTTCCTGATCAAGGCCGATCTGAAGGGCAAGGTGCTCGCGGTGTTCGACACGCAGGTCGACGGCAAGGCCGTGCGCTCGCCCGACCATCCAGCGGTCACCACGCCGGGCGCACCGGGCGGCGCGGTCGATTTCCAGATCAAGCGCTCCAAGGGCTTCGAAGGCATGGCTTCGTCGAAGGACGGCAGCAAGCTCTACGCGCTGCTCGAAGGCTCGGTGTGGAACGCCGAGGCCAAGGACTACGAACGCGTCGACGGCAAGGAAGCGCTGCACGTGCTGGAGTTCGACGTGGCCACCGAAAAGTGGACCGGCCGCCACTGGCAATACGTGCTCGAAGCCAACGGCCACGCCATCGGCGACTTCAACATGATCGACGGCAGCACCGGTTTGATCATCGAGCGCGACAACGGCGAAGGCACCAGCGACAAGGCCTGCCCCGAAGGCCAGAAGCGCACCGACTGCTTCCACGACATCGCCGAATTCAAGCGCGTCTACAAGGTCGAGCTGAGCGATGCCAACGTGGGCGGGCCGGTGCGCAAGATCGGCTACATCGACCTGCTGAACATCGCCGATCCCGGCAAGCTCGCGCGCAAGCCACTCAACGACGGCGTGCTGAAGTTCCCGTTCTTCACCATCGAGAACGTCGACGTGGTCGATGCCACGCACATCGTGGTCGGCAACGACAACAACCTGCCGTTCTCCAGCAGCCGCGAACCGAACAAGGCGGACGACAACGAACTGGTGCTGCTCGAAGCGGGCGCGCTGCTGCAGGCGAAGTGAAGCCGCTGCGGGTCGCGTGGCGCGACCGCCGTGTCACGCCGGCCGCCGCACCGATGAACCGCCCGACAGCACGCCCTGCGTCATCGGCAGCGCCATGAAGTCGTGCGGGAAGCCCAGCGCGATGGCGCTGGCCGCATCGAGGCGCCGCAGTGCATCGCCGTCGAGAGCAACGTCGAGCGCGCCGAGGTTGTCCTCGAACTGCGCGAAAGTGCGCGCACCGATGATCGGCATCACCGCCGGCGCGCTGCGATGCAGCAGCCAGGCGAGCGCGATCTGCGCCGATGAGCGGCCCTGCTCCTTCGCGATCTGCGCCACCACCTCGGCGATCCCCAGCGAGCGTTCGGTCAGTGCGCCGTTGCCGACGGCCACGTCCTTGCGCGTGCCCGTCACGCCGGAGTCGGGGTCCTTCGTGTGGCCGAGATCGGCGCGCGTGTACTTGCCCGACAGCACGCCGCTGCCCAGCGGCGACCACGCCATCACGCCCAGGCCGAGCTCATGCGCCATCGGCAGCAGTTCGCGCTCCACCGTGCGTTCGATCAGGCTGTATTCGATCTGCAGCGCCACCAGCGGCGTCCAGCCGCGCAGGTCGGCCAGCGTCTGCATGCGCGCGACCTGCCAGGCCGGCGTGTCGGAAATGCCGGCGTAGAGCACCTTGCCCGAGCGCACGAGGTCGTCGAAGGCGCGCATCACTTCGTCGATGGGCGTGAGGTTGTCCCAGATGTGCAGGTACAGCAGGTCGATGTAGTCGGTGCCCAGGCGCTGGAGGCTCGCCTCGACCGAGCGGACCATGTTGCGCCGATGGTTGCCGCCCGCGTTGGGATTGCCCGGCTGCATGTTGAGCGAGTACTTGGTGGCGACCACCACCGACTCGCGCCTGTCGGCGATGAACTGGCCCAGCATGCGCTCCGAGCTGCCGTTGGTATAGAAATTGGCGGTGTCGATGAAGTTGCCGCCGCGCTCCACGTACGCGTCGAACATGCGGCGCGATTCGCTGGCGTCGGCGCCCCAGCCCCATTCCTGGCCGAAGGTCATGGTGCCCAGCGACATCGGGCTGACGCGCAGGCCCGAGCGGCCGAGGGTGAGGTAGTTGTCGAGCTTCATGGTGAATGTCCTTTCAGAGGTGCGGCGGTGCGGCTGCATCGCCATGGCCTTGAAGGTAGTTGCGCCATTGCTTTGGAAAAAGCCCGGTCGGGTTGATGCTTTGTGAAGACTGTCTTCATAATGAACGCCATGTCGCCCGAACTGCTTCCCGCCATCGCCGCCTTCGCCCGCGTGGCGCACCATGCCAGCTTCACCCGCGCGGCGCAGGAGCTGGGCGTGTCGCCCTCCGCCCTCTCGCAGACTGTGCGCGCGCTCGAAGGCAGGCTCGGCGTGCGGCTGCTCGACCGCACCACGCGCCGCGTGGGCCTGACTGAACTGGGCCAGCAGTTCCTGGGCGGCGCGCGCCCCGGCCTCGACGCGCTGGCGCAGGCGGTCGAGGGCATCGACGAGGCGCGCGACAAGCCCGCCGGGTTGCTGCGCCTGAACGTCTCGCGCGTGGCGGCCGAGCTGCTGCTGTTTGCGCACCTGGGCGATTTCGCCGACGCCTGGCCCGACATCACGCTCGAGCTGGTGTGCGACAACCGCATGGTCGAGCTGGTGGAAGGCGGCTTCGACGCCGGCATCCGGCTAGGCGAGAGCCTGGCGCAGGATGTGATCGGCGTGCCGGTGGGCGGCCCGCTGCGCATGGTCACCTTCGCCGCGCCGCGCTACCTCAAGGGCCGCACGCCGCCGCGCGTGCCGGAAGACCTGCGCGCGCACCGCTGCCTGAACTACCGGCTGAGCACGGGCGGCCTTTATCGCTGGGAATACGCGCAGGACGGGCGCGTGCTCGACATCGCGCTGCCGGGGCCGCTGGTCAGCAACGACAGCGAGGTGCTGCTGGCCGCGGCGCGCGCGGGCGCCGGCATCTCGTCGGCCTTCGAAGGCGCGGTGCGCGACGACTTCAAGAGCGGGCGGCTGGTGCCGCTGCTCGAGCCCTGGTGGCCCACGTTTCCGGGCTTCTACCTCTACCATCCGAGCCGCGCGCAGATGCCGCGCAAGCTGCGGGTGTTCATCGACTTCCTGCAGGCGCGGCATGCGCCGCCGCCGGTGTCGCAGCGCGCGGTCAAGCCCGCATCAGCGCCTCGATCTCGTCCGCCTTCACCGGCACGCCGCGCGAAATGAGCTCGCAGCCCGTGGCCGTGACGATCGCGTCGTCCTCGATGCGGATGCCGATGTTGTGGAACTGCGCGGGCACGCCGTCGGCGGGGCGCACGTAGATGCCGGGCTCCAGCGTCATAACCATGCCGGGGTGCAGGATGCGGCTCGGACGGTTCTTGATGACTTCGTTCGACAGCGGGTCCTTGCGCTCGCTCACTTCGCCGACCTGCGTGGGCTCGACGTAGCTGCCGCAGTCGTGCACGTCCATGCCGAGCCAGTGGCCGGTGCGGTGCATGTAGAACTGGAAGTAGGCGCGCGAGTCGATCACGTCGTCGACGCCGCCCACCTTGCTGGCGTCGAGCAGGCCGAGGTCGAGCATGCCCTGCGCGAGCACCTTCACGGCGGCATCGTGCGGATCGGTGAAGCGGTTGCCGGCCTTGGTGGCCGCGGCCGATGCGTCCTGGCTCGCAAGCACCAGGTCGTACAGCGCGCGCTGCGGGCCGCTGAACTTGCCGTTGGCCGGAAAGGTGCGCGTGATGTCGCTCGCGTAGCTGTCGAGCTCGCAGCCCGCGTCGATCAGCACCAGCTCGCCGCTTCGCACCGGCGCCGCGTCGGCGCGGTAGTGCAGCACACAGGCATTGGCGCCCGCCGCCACGATGGAGCCGTAGGCCGGGTACTGCGAGCCGCCCAGGCGAAACTCGTGCAGCAGCTCGGCGTCCAGGTGGTACTCGCGCACGTCCTTGCCTTCGCGCAGCATGCGCGCCGAAAGCTGCATCGCGCGGATGTGCGCGCGGGCGCTGATCTGCGCGGCGCGCCGCATGATGTCTTGTTCGTGCGCGTCCTTCATCAGGCGCATTTCGTCGAGCGGCCCGCACAGGTCGCGCTGCTCCTCGGGGCACAGCGCGCCGTAGCGCACGCGCGCGCGCACCGACTGCAGCCAGCCGTCGATGCGGGTTTCGAGGCCCTTGTGGATTGCGAACGGAAACCACACGGTCGAGCGGTTCTCGAGCAGCTTGGGCAGTTTCGCGTCGAGCTCGTCGACCGAGAAGGCCTCGTTCACCGCAAGCGCGGCGGGGGCCGCGTCGGGGCCAAGGCGATAGCCGTCCCAGATCTCGCGCTCCAGGTCCTTGGGCGCGCAGAACAGCGTGGCGCGGCCGTCGCCCGCGAGCACCAGCCAGGCGTTGGGCTCGGTGAAGCCGGTCAGGTAATAGAAGTAGCTGTCGTGCCGGAACAGGAAATCGCTGTCGCGGTTGCGCTGGCGCTCGGGCGCGGTCGGCACGATGGCGATGCCGTCCTTGCCCAGTTGCGAGGCGAGGCGCGCGCGGCGCTCGGCGTAGATCTTGTTGTCTTCTGAGGTCATCTTGGCGTGTTCAGTTGAAGAAGCCGTTCGGGCGTTCCCACATCGGTCCAGGGCCCGGTGTAGAGCTCGGCGCTCACGCGTTGATTGTCCATCGCGGCGCGCAGGATCGGTGCCAGCGGGGCTTTGGCGCCCGCCGGGTTGCCGGCCGGAATGTCGCAGTAAGGTGGCGCAAAGAGCGCGGCCCGGTACAGGCCGATGGTCGAGAAGGTGTACTTTTCGGCCGCCGAGTTGAGCGCCAGGCCGTCGGCGGAGAGGCCGAAATCGCCCTTCGGGTGGTGCGCCGGGTTCGGCACCAGCCACAGGTGCGCCAGCTTGCCGCTGGCCGCGAAGCGGTCCACCGAGGCTTGCGCGAAGACGAAATCCGGCGCGAACACATCGCCGGCCGCAACCCAGAACACCTCGCCGAGCAAGGGCAGAGCGCGCACGATGCCGCCGGCCGTTTCGAGCGCGCCGCCGAAGTCGCGGCCTTCGTCGGAATATGAAATCGATAGCGCCGAATCTCCGTGCAACAAGGGCCTTGCGCCGAAGCGCTCGGAGATCTGCGCGCCCAGCCAGTCCGTGTTGACCACCAGTTCGGTGAAGCCGCCGGCGGCCAGCGCCTCCATTGGCCATTGCATCAGCGGCTTGCCGCGCACTTCGAGCAGGGGCTTGGGACAGGTGTCGGTCAGCGGCCGCATACGCTCGCCGCGTCCCGCCGCGAGGACCATGGCGCGGACCTGGGTCGCCGCGCTCACGCCGAGACCCGTCCGCGCAGCAGTTCGTTGCGTTCGCTGTGGCCGGGCTGGAACAGCGCCACCAGGCATTCCATCAGCGCATGCGCCTTGGCCGAATGGTCGCCGCCGAAGTTGCACACATACACGTCGAGCGTGGCGCCGCGCTGTTCGGGCCAGGTGTGAATGCACAGGTGCGATTCGGCCAGCAGCACGGTGGCCGTGACGCCGCCCGGCCCTTGCGGCGTGGCCGGAAAACCATGGACCAGCTTGCCCACCGGCTGCAGCCCCGCGGCCGTCGCCGCCTTGATGCAGACGGCGCCCAGCGCCTCCTTGTCGATCAGCCATTGCATCCCGCATTGGCAGTCGTGGAGATCGGCGGTGAGGTGCAGCCCGTGCATGGGTGGCAACTCTAGCAGTCCGGGTGTCGCCAAAGAACATCAGTCGGGTGTTCAGGCCGTATCGGAGAGGGTTGGAGCGAGCCCGGTAAAATCGCGGGTTCCCCCCAATCCACATTCCCCGAAAGTCCACCGCCCATGGCAAACCAAGCCCTGATGGCCAACGCGATTCGCGCGCTGGCCATGGATGCCGTCCAACAAGCAAACTCCGGACATCCGGGCGCACCGATGGGCATGGCCGAGATGGCCGTCGCACTCTGGGGCGAACACCTGCGCTACAACCCCGCCAACCCGCACTGGTTCGACCGCGACCGCTTCGTGCTGTCGAACGGCCACGCCTCGATGCTGCTGTACTCGGTGCTGCACCTCACTGGCTACGACCTGCCCATCGGCGAGCTCAAGAACTTCCGCCAGCTGCACAGCAAGACCGCGGGCCACCCCGAAGTCGACGTGACCCCCGGCGTGGAAACCACCACCGGCCCGCTGGGCCAGGGCATCACCAATGCCGTGGGCTTTGCATTGGCCGAGAAGCTGCTCGCGGCCGAGTTCAACCGCAAGCACCACGCCATCGTCGACCACCACACCTACACCTTCCTGGGCGACGGCTGCATGATGGAAGGCGTCAGCCACGAAGCCTGCGCGCTGGCCGGCGCGTGGCACCTGAACAAGCTGATCGCGCTGTACGACGACAACGGCATCAGCATCGACGGCCAAGTGAAGCCCTGGTTCATCGACAACACCGAAGAACGCTTCAAGGCCTACGGCTGGAACGTGATCGGCCCGATCGACGGCAACGACGCCAAGGACGTGTCCAAGGCCATCGCCAAGGCGAAGAAGGAAGATTCGAAGCCCACCCTGATCATCTGCAAGACGCAGATCGGCAAGGGCAGCCCGAACCGCGCCAACACCGCCAAGGCCCACGGCGAGCCGCTGGGTGCCGATGAAATCGCCCTCACCCGCACCGCGCTGAACTGGCCGTACGCGGCCTTCGAAGTGCCGCAGGAAGCCAGCGTCGACTGGGACCACAAGGCCGAAGGCGCCAGGGCCGAAGCCGAGTGGAACGACAAGTTCGCCGCCTACGCCAAGGCCTTCCCCGACCTCGCCGCCGAGTTCACCCGCCGCATGCGAGGCGAGCTGCCCAAGAACTTCCACCAGGTGGCGTTCGACACCGTGGTGGCCGCCCACACCAAGGGCGAAACCGTGGCCAGCCGCAAGGCCAGCCAGCTCGCGCTCGAGGCCTTCACCGCCGCGCTGCCCGAAATGCTCGGCGGCAGCGCCGACCTGACCGGCTCCAACCTCACCAACACCAAGAGCACGGCCGCCCTGCGCTTCGATGCGAAGACCGGCTCGGTGGTCATGGATGTGCCGGTCCAGCAGCCGAACCAGGGTGCCGAGGACGAAGCCGCACCCGAGAGCACCGCCGACAACGCCGAACCGCCCCATGGCGTCGTCGGCCGCCACATCAACTACGGCGTGCGCGAGTTCGGCATGGCGGCCATCATGAACGGCGTGGCGCTGCATGGCGGCTTCATCCCCTACGGCGGCACCTTCCTGACCTTCAGCGACTACAGCCGCAACGCCATCCGCATGGCCGCGCTCATGAAGCGCCGCGTGGTGCACGTGTTCACGCACGACTCCATCGGCCTCGGCGAAGACGGCCCGACGCACCAGTCGATCGAGCACGCCGCATCGCTGCGCCTGATTCCGAACCTCGACGTCTGGCGTCCGGGCGACACGGCCGAAACCGCCGTGGCCTGGGCCGTGGCGCTGCAGAACCAGTCGCGCCCCACCGCGTTGCTGCTGAGTCGCCAGAACATCGCCTATGCGCCCAAGGGCGAACTCGGCGACATCAGCCGCGGCGCGTATGTGCTGTCGGAGCCCGAAACCGTCGGCCTCAAGAGCAAGAAGACCGCCGCGGTCATCATTGCCACCGGTTCCGAAGTGCAGCTCGCACTGGCCGCCCAGAAGCTGCTGGCCGACAAGAAGATTGCCGTGCGCGTGGTGTCGATGCCCTCGACCACCACCTTCGACCGCCAGGACGTGGCCTACAAGAAGAGCGTGCTGCCGAAGAAGCTGCCGCGCATTGCCGTCGAAATGGGCTGTACCGGCGGCTGGTGGAAATACGGCTGCGCGGCCGTCGTGGGCATCGACAGCTACGGCGAGTCGGCACCGGCGCCGCAGCTGTTCAAGCATTTCGGCTTCACGGCGGAGAACGTGGCCGCCACGGTCGAAGCTGCCTTGCGCGACTGAGTCCGGCAAGGGTTTTCTTTCTGTTCGATCAAAAAGTTTTTCAACCTTAGGAGCAAATCAGATGGCTATCAAACTCGGTATCAACGGCTTCGGTCGCATCGGTCGCAACGTGCTGCGCGCAGCGGTGCAGAACTTCAAGAACGACATCGAGATCGTCGCCATCAACGACCTGCTCGAGCCCGACTACCTGGCCTACATGCTCCAGTACGACTCGGTGCATGGCCGCTTCAAGGGCGAAGTCACGGTGGAAGGCAACACGCTGATCGTCAACGGCAAGAAGATCCGCCTGACGCAGGAGCGCGACCCGGCGCAACTCAAGTGGAACGAAGTCGGCGCCGACATCGTGCTCGAATCGACCGGCCTGTTCCTCACCAAGGAAACCGCGCAGAAGCACATCGACGCGGGCGCCAAAAAGGTCATTCTGTCGGCGCCGTCGAAGGACGACACCCCTATGTTCGTCTACGGCGTGAACGACAAGAAGTACGCCGGCGAAGCCATCATCAGCAACGCCAGCTGCACCACCAACTGCCTGGCACCGCTGGCCAAGGTGCTGAACGACAAGTGGGGCATCAAGCGCGGCCTGATGACCACCGTGCACGCCGCCACCGCCACGCAGAAGACCGTCGACGGCCCGAGCAACAAGGACTGGCGCGGCGGCCGCGGCATCCTGGAAAACATCATTCCCTCGAGCACCGGCGCCGCCAAGGCGGTGGGCGTGGTGATCCCCGAGCTCAACAAGAAGCTCACCGGCATGAGCTTCCGCGTGCCGACTTCCGACGTGTCGGTGGTCGACCTGACGGTGGAGCTGGTGAAGGAAGCCACCTACAAGGAAATCTGCGCCGAGATGAAGGCCCAGAGCGAAGGCGCGCTGAAGGGCGTGCTGGGCTACACGGAAGACAAGGTGGTGGCCACCGACTTCCGCGGCGACCCGCGCACCTCGATCTTCGACGCCGAAGCCGGCATTGCGCTGGACAGCACCTTCGTGAAGCTCGTGAGCTGGTACGACAACGAATGGGGCTACTCGAACAAGTGCCTGGAAATGGTGAAGGTGGTTTCGAAGTAAGGCTTCGCGGCTTCAAAAAAAACGCGCCCTCGGGCGCGTTTTTTCATGGGCTTGCCGACAACGGGCGCTCTCTCAGCGCAGCTTCTCGTTCCTGCGGATCTCGCTGCTGAGCTGCGAAGTCAATTGCCTCGCGGCGCGCCGGGCGGCCAGTCCGTAGTCGCCGTTGAACTCGCCGAATTCCGCCGTGCCGTTGCCGGTCGCGCGCACGCGCGCGACCTCGGCGCCGGCGGCATCGCTCACCATGCAGCTCACCTCGGCGGTGAACGATGTGGGCGGCCAGGTGATCCACGACGACGAGCTCGAATCGGTCTTGATCTGCGGCGTGAACACCAGCGACACGCCCGCCGCCTCGTTGGCCTTTGCATCGCCGGCGGCGCGCAGCACGACCACGTCGCGGTAGACCGCGCGCAGCGCGTCGCGGATCGACTTTTCGAGGTCGCGGTACGGGTAGTAGCTCACGCGGTCGCCGCTGCCGCCGGCGCTGGTCACCCGCTGGTCGCGCAGGGCGTCGGTCATCACGTAGGCCACCTTCTTCGGGACGAGGTGGGCCTGCGACCGCGGCGGCGCGGTTTCCGTGATCATCGTGATCGGATGGGCGCAGCCCGCCAGCAAGGCCGCCAGGACTGCGGTGGCAAGCAGGCGAGCGGGCGAAAAAAGAGGAAACGGCATGGTGCGGCTTTCTCCGGTGCTAGGGCGCAATGGCCGCGATGAACTGCGGGTCGGCATACACCTGGCGCAGCAGCGCGCGCACCAGCCTCGGGTAGGCGGCCTGTCCGGCGGGCACGGCCACGATGTTCGCGTAGCTCGAATCGAAGGCGATCTCGCCGCGGTAGGTTTTGCGCAACCGCTGCGTGGACGCGCGCGCCACGACCACTTCCACCTCCATGCGGCCGGTGCCGTTGATCACGCCAAGGTCGAGGTCGTTGGCGAGGATCCGCGCCGCGATGCGGGTCGGCGCCTTGGGGTCGTAGGCAGAGATTTCTCCCAGGTCGCGCATCAGCGCGTCTTCCAGGTATTGCGCGAAGGTGCCGCTTGGCGAAAGCAGCTTTGCGCGGCGCAGGCTCAGGGTGTTGATGCTGTCGTTCGGGTCGGTCGGCTGCACCTTCGCGATGGCCACCATGCCGGGGCGCGTGGCTTCGAGTCGGTCGAGCGCCTCGTAGTCGGCGGCGTAAGGCGGCGCGGCGAGCTGTGCGCAGCCGGACGCCAGCACAACCGTGGCCGATGCGCAGAGCGTCGTGGTGAAAGCGCGCAAGCGCAAACCGCTCGGTCTATGGAAGATCGCCATACTTTGAATCCCTCCTCGGGATGCCTGATCCCGGCGCGAGGGTAGCAGGCATTGCGCCGCGCGCGAAGGCCGATTTTCAGACCGGCTCGAGCACGTGGATCAGCTTGCTCTCGACCAACTCCTTCGTCTTTGCGCCGTGGGCCACCATGTGCGGTGCCACCGCGTGGGCCTGCAGGTGCGCCAGCGTTTCCCATTTCTCGATCACCACGAAGGTGTCCGGCCCGAAGCTGGCCTTCGATGCCGGGATGCCTTGCGCGTCGATCGTGGCGCCGTACTCGATGCAGCCCTCTTCGGCGAGCACCGCCGCACGGTTGGCGTTGAAGGCTTCGAGGACCTGGGCGCGCAGGCCCGGCTTGGCGGTGATGACGGCGACGACGTGGATCATGGAAAAAAGGCTCCGATAGGGTGTGGTGTGGATGGCAGTCGCCGAATCTAAGAGATCCGCCGCCGCGGCGGGGTCCCGCGCGCGACCGCGCGTGCCTCAGCGGTCGGCGGCTTCTTTCCAGAGGTGCACCAGCGCCTCGGGCGCCTCGGCTTCGGGCACCTCGAAGCTGACCGAAGAACCCGAATGGGTGGCGGCGCTTTCCACCACCACCACCTCCACGCGGTAGAAGCGCTGGTCGCCGCCCGGCGAGCCGGGGCCGCCGCGCTGTTCCGCATGCGGCACGGCGCTTTGCAGCGCCTCGCCGATCTGCTGGCGCAGTTCCTCGGTGCAGTTGCCCAGCTGGTAGCTGCGCGGGCGCGAAAGGCCGGGCACATAGGCCACGCCGCCCTCGCGCGTCACGCGCACGACGGAAGCCTGGTCCAGGGGCGGAAGCTGAATCATGATGCTGTGACTCCCACGGTGTTCCACGCGGCGCCCACGGCCTTGTGCGCCGCGCTGTCGGCGCCGAAGCGCTGGGCCGCAATCTCCACGCTCAACTGCGCGAAGGCCGCAAAATCGGCGTCCTTGCGCAGCCGCCTGTCGCACACCGTGTCGTACCAGACGCGGCCCGCGGTCTCCCAGGCCAGGCCGGGGATGGCCGTGGCAGCGAGGTAGAAGGCGCGATTCGGAATGCCGGAATTGATGTGCACGCCGCCATTGTCCTGCCGCGTGACGACAAAGTCTTTCATATGTGCAGGCTGCGGGTCCTTGCCCAGCACCGGGTCGTCATAGGCCGTGCCAGGTTCGGCCATGGAGCGCAGTGCGCGGGCCTTCACCTTGCCGGTGAAGAGCCCCGCGCCCACCAGCCAGTCGGCCTGCTGCGCCGTCTGCTTCAGCAAGTGCTGCTTGACCAGGGCGCCGAACACGTCGCAGATCGACTCGTTGAGCGCACCGGACTGCCCCTCGTAGACCAGGCCCGACTCGTGATCGATCACGCCGTGCGTGAGTTCGTGGCCGATGATGTCCACCGCGATGGTGAAGCGGTTCATGACCTCGCCGTCGCCGTCGCCGAACACCATCTGCCTGCCGTTCCAGAAGGCGTTGTCGTAGTCGTTGCCGTAGTGCACGCTGCCGGCGAGCGGCATGCCCGCGCCGTCGATGGAATCGCGCTCGTAGATGTCGTGGTACAGGCGGTAGGTGGCGCCCAGGTAGTCGTAGGCTTCGTCGGCGGCGATGTCGCCGGTGGCGGCCTGCTGTTCGGCGCGCACCAGCCTGCCGGGCAGGCTCATGGTGTGCTCCGCGTCGTGGATGGCACGTGCGGGCGAGTCGTGCCGCACATAACGCGGCGCGAGGCCTGACGACACGCCTTGCGCGGCCATGGCCTCGCGAAGCCCGCGGTGTTCGCGGTCGATCAGCAGCGTCTGCGCCGCCCGCGCGCTGGCGTGCGCGCTGGCACGCTCCGCCAGCCGGTCCAGCAGGTACGGCGGCACGAAGCTGGGCGGCAAAAGAAGCGGCGAGCGAAGCGGCATGAGCGACTCTCCAGAGCGGTTGAAGGCAGTGAAAAAGACGGTATCAGAAAGCCGTAAAACATGGATCACTCCGTTACTTCTGGTCATGGAATGCCCACGTTTCAGGCCATACGATTGGAGCTTCCCGATTCACTTGCCGCCCTTGCCATGTTCATCGTCACTCTCACCTACATCCGTCCGCTTGAAGAGCTCGATGTGTTGATGGATGGGCACATGGCGTGGCTTCGAAAGCACTACCAGAGCGGACTGTTCCTGGCCTCGGGCCGGCAGGTGCCGCGCAAGGGCGGCGTGATCTTCGCGCGCTCGGGCGACCGGGCCGAGCTCGAGGCGGTGCTGGCACGCGACCCGTTCGTGCAGAACGGCGCGGCAAGCACGCATGTGATCGAGTTCGTGCCCAGCATGACCGCGCCCGCCACCGAGATCCTCAAGGCGCTTTGACGCGGCCTTCAGGCCGCCTGCTTCAGGCCCCCGGCGTTTCCTCGCGCCCGCCGGGATGCCGCGCAAAGCGCGCGGCGCTGCGGTCGTGCACCGGCGCCGAATCGCTCCAGGGCCAGCCGCCGAACTGCGTGCGGCGGTAGTCGGCCAGCGTCTGGCTGATCTCGGCCTGCGTGTTCATCACGAACGGACCGTACTGCGCCACCGGCTCGGCGATGGGTCGCCCCTGCAGCAGCAGGAATTCGCTCGCTTCTTCATCGCCGTTGCGCAGCTCGACGGTGGCGCCGGCGCGCAGTTCGATGGCGGCCGGGCCTTCGACGCGCCGGCCCGCGATGGTCGCCACCGCTCCCTTGAAGAAGTACAGCATGCGCCGCGTGCCTTCGCCCGCGGCCGCAGGCAGCGTCCATTGCGCGCCGGGCGTCATCTTGAGGGTCCAGATCGCCACGTCGGCATCGGCCTGCGCGGCCCATGAATCGGGCGGCGGCGCCAGCGGGTGGATCGGCGCCTGCCCGCTGCCCGCGGCGTTGCCGCCGAACCGGCCAGCGATCACCGCCACTTCGGTGCGGCCGCCCGCCGCGTCGTCGGACGCAAAGCGCGGAATCGCCTCCGACCAGAACATCGTGAAGTGCGGCTCGGCCATCTTGCTTCCGGCCGGCAGGTTGAGCCAGATCTGGAACAGCTCCAGCGGATTCGGCGCGTTCGCGTCGAGCAGCGGAAACATCTCCGAATGCACGATGCCCTTGCCGGCCGTGAGCCACTGCACGTCGCCGCCGCCGAAGCGCGCGGTGGCGCCCAGCGAATCGGAATGGTCGACCAGCCCCTTGCGCACGATGGTCACCGTCTCGAAGCCGCGGTGCGGGTGCGAGGGAAAGCCCGGCACCGTGTCGCCGTGGTACATGCTCCAGCCGTCCTTGCGGCTGAAGTCCTGGCCGATCTGCCGGCCCGCCAGCGGGGCCTCGGGGCCCATCCGCGCGTTGGCCTTGGGATAGGCGTCGTCGTGATAGACGCAGAACAGGAACGGGTCGATCGTCTGCCACGGAAAGCCGAGCGGGCTCACCTGCAGTACGGGGCTGCGGTCTTCTTCTTCGATGCTGTTGTTGCTGCTGCTGGACACCTGGATATTCCTTTCCGTTGGGCGCGCCGGCGAATGCGCGGCGGCGCTGTTCACTGGAATATCGGGGCGCGCCCGCTTTAAGGAAGATGCCTTCCGCGCAACAGTGAAGAGCGCATATGGAACGATGGGCATCGTTCTTGTCCTTCAGCGGCGCGGCGGCGTCACGGGTTCTGATGGGTCACTTCGGCGTTCGGGTCCATGTACATCAGCTCCCACAGGTGGCCGTCGATGTCCTGGAAGCCGTGGCCGTACATGAAGCCGTAGTCCTGCGGCTCGCGCGGTACCGTGCCGCCCGCGGCCACCGCCTTGGCCACCATTTCGTCGACCTCGGTGCGGCTTTCGCACGAGAGGCACAGCAGCACTTCGGTGCTTTGGCTGGTGTCGGTGAGGCTCTTGCTCGTGAAGGTCTTGAAGAAGTCTTCCATCAGCAGCATGGCGTGGATGCTGCCTTCCTGGATGACCATGCAGGCGGCGTTGGCGTCGGTGAACTTCTCGTTGAAGGTATAGCCCAGCGCAGCAAAGAAAGCCTTGGACTTCTCCAGATTCTTGACGGCGAGGTTCACGAAGATCTGCTTGTTGGACATGGTGTCTTCCTGTTTCGATGAAGGGTGGAGCGAATGTTTGCCGGTGTGTTGTGTACACCGTCCACAAACGATACCAAAGAAAATGGACGTCGTCCACATCATTTCTTCAAGCCGCGCTTTCTGTCAGCAGCGCGGCCAGGGCCAGGGTGCTGCGATCTTCGAAATACGGACCGACGATCTGCACGCCCAGCGGCAATCCGTCGGGCGTGAAGCCTGCGGGGGCGACCGTGGCGGGCAGTCCACCCAGGCTCGCCAACCCGGCCCAGGCACCCAGCGCGTCATAGGGCGTCGGCTTTCCGTCGATAGTGAGCGTGCGCTTCTCCCAGCGTGGCTCGGTCAGATGCTCGAAGGCCGCGCAACCGACCGCCGGACACAGCACCGCGTCGAATTGCGTGAACAGCGCGCGCAGCTGCGCCCGGATGCGCGTGCGCGTGGCGAGCAGATCGAACCAGGTGCGCAGCGACAGTGGCGACTGGCCGCCGGGCTCGGCATGCGCGAGCACGGCCTGCACGATCTGCCCGTAGGTGTCGCCGATCTCGGCCAGATCGGGCAGCAGATCGGATGCATGGACCACCGACGCGCCCGCCCTCGCCAGCCGCAGCCCGGCGCCCTCGACGGCAGCGCGCACGTCGGCCGCCACCACGGCCTGCGGATGCGCGGTGACCACGAGCACGCGCCAATCCTTCGCGGCCGCATGGCGCGGCACGGGCAGCGCGAAGCACCCGTGCGCCACACGGGCCGCGTCGGGTCCGGCCAGCACATCGAGCGCGAGCGAGAGATCTTCCGCGCAATGGCCGATCGGCCCGATCACCGAGGGCAGCCCGGCGGGCGCCTCTTCGGTGCCCGGAAACGCGAAGCCGCGCGCCGTCAGCAGGCCATGGCTCGGCTTGTGCGCGTACACGCCGCAAAAGCTCGCCGGAACGCGCAGCGAGCCCGTCAGGTCGCTGCCCAGCTCCAGCGCCACCATGCCGGTGGCCACCGCCACCGCGCCGCCGCCCGACGAACCGCCCGGCGTGCGCTTCGCGTCGAGCGGGTGCAGCGTGCGGCCGTACACCGGGTTGTCGCATTGCCAGTCGGCCAGCGCGGGCGGCACGTTGGTCTTGCCGAGAATCACCGCGCCCGCCGCCTTGAGGCGTTGCACGGCCACGGCGTCCTGTTGCGGCACGTAGTCGCGAAACTGCGGCAGGCCCCAGCTGGTGGGCAGACCGGCAACGTTGAAGGCCTCCTTCACCGTCATCGGCACGCCGAGCAGCGGTCGGCGCTCGCCGCGCGCGAGGGCCGCATCGGCTTCGGCGGCCTGGCGGCGCGCGCGGTCGAAGTCGCGCACCACCACCGCGTTGAGCCTGCCATCGAGCGCTTCGATGCGGGCGATGGCGGCTTCGCACAATTCCACCGCGCCTACTTGTTTGGCGGCCAGTGCCTCGGCCGACCGTGCGGCTCCGGCGGCCAGGAGCGTGGTGGGATCGAGGGTGGTCATGGTGTGTGCCTTCCTGCTGCCGAGAAAGACAGCGCATCATGGCCGTCATGGAAATCGAGTTCAAGTTTCATGTTCCCGCCGAGCGCCTGAAAGCCGTCGAGGCCGCCCTGCGGCGCGGCACCGTGCTGCGCACCCGCCTGCAGGCGCGCTATTTCGACACCGCCGACCAGGCGCTGGCCGCCCAGGGCATCGTGCTGCGCCTGCGCAAGGAAGGGCGGCGCTGGGTGCAGACCGTCAAGGCCACCGGCGACAACGCGCTGCATCGGCTCGAACACAACGTCGACCTTGGCGCCGCGGCGGCGGGCGGCGCAGCGCCGGCCATCGATCCGCAGCGCCACCAGGGCACGCCCGTGGGCGAGCGGCTTGCCAAGGTGCTGGCCGCGAGCGGCGCGCCGCTGGTCGAGCGCCAGTCCACCGACATCGTTCGGCTCACGCGCGACGTGCGCACCGCCGGAGCCGGCGCGGCCGTGGTGGAACTGGCGCTCGACATCGGCAGGGTCGTCGCCCATGCGGGCACGCCCGACGAGCGCGAATCGCCGGTGTGCGAGCTGGAACTCGAACTCAAGCGCGGCGACGTGCGGGGCCTGGTGTCGCTCGCGCAGCGCTGGTCGCAGCGGCACGGCCTGTGGTTCAGCACCGTGTCCAAGGCCGAGCGTGGCGCGCGCCTGCTGGCGAAGCTCGACGTGGTTCCGGCCGTGAAGGCCGAGACGCCACGCTTTGCCGAGGAGAAAGAAAAGCGCGACGGCCGCGCCATCCAGCAGGCCGTGGTCGCATCCTGCCTGGCGCAGATGCTGCCCAACGCGAGCGAGATCGCCGCGGGCAGCACCGATGAAGAACAGATCCACCAACTGCGCATCGGCATCCGCCGCCTGCGCACCGCGCTGCGCGAGCTGGCGGGGCTCGACCCGCGCACCGATCTTTTCAAGGGCGCCGAATGGGAGCCGCCGCTGGTCGAGGCCTTCCGCGCGCTCGGAGCCCTGCGCGACCGCGAGCAGATCGTGAAGCTGGCGCAGCCGCAGTTGCGCGATGCGGGTGCGCCGGAGGTCGATCCGCTGGCCGGCGACGAAGCGGCGGCCCCTGTGCCGTCGCCCGGCGACCTCGTGTGCGCGCCGGCGTTCCAGTCGGTGCTGGTTGCGTTGATCGGCTTCACCGCGGCGACGGCTGCGCAAGCCGTGCCACAAGGCGATGGGCAACCCCCGTCGGCGCCGGCGCCGCTCGATGCCGGCGAGGCGCGCCGCCATCTGCGCAAGCGCCTGCAGCGCCTGCATGAACAGGCCGTGCGCGACGGCCGGCATTTCGAATCGCTGGCCATCGAAGACCAGCACCGCACGCGCAAGCGGCTCAAGCGCCTGCGCTACCTTGCCGAATTCGCGGCGCCGTTGTTCGGCGATGCGGACGATGAAGAAAAACCGGCTGCCGAGCGCTACATGAAGCGGCTGCGCCCCGCGCAGGACGCGCTGGGCCGTTTCAACGACGAAGCCGTGGCGCTCGCGCTCTACCGCGAAGCCGCGGGGCGCGACGCCCGCGCATGGTTCGCCGTCGGCTGGTTCGGCGCGCGCCATGCGGCGGGCGCGAAGGCGTGCCGCAAGGCGCTGGGCAAGATCGGGAAGGCGCCGCGGTTCTGGAAGAAGAATAAACAGAACTAGGCTACGGAACCCGGACGGTCAGTGATGGTGCCCGTGCGCCCCATGCACATGCCGATGCTCGATTTCCACCGGCAGCGCAGCGCGCACATCCATCACCTGGAGGCTGAACTTCAGCGCCTTGCCCGCCCACGGATGGTTGCCGTCGAGCAGCACGACCGGGCCCTTGATCTTCATCACGGTGAAGAGGTGCTCGCGCCCATCGTCGAGCCGCCCCTCCAGTTGCCCGCCCACCTTCACGCCCGGCGGAAAGTCGGCCTTGGGAATGCTGCGCACCAGCGATTCGTCGCGCAGGCCGAAGGCATCTTCGGGCGCCAGGTTCAGCGTGGTCTGGAAGCCCTTTTCCTTGCCATCGAGCGCTTCCTCGATCTTGGGCAGCGTGTTCTCGTAGCCGCCATGCAGGTAGGCCATGGGTTCGGGGCTGGCTTCGATGAGCTTGCCTTGGGCGTCGGCGACCTTGTACTTGAGCGTGACGACGGTGTCTTTTTCGATTTTCATGGGGGGCGATTCTCCCGCAGGGGCGAACCGGCCGTGGCGCAGCCGGCCAGCGTCCCCGCAAGACGCGTGGCATGGACCTTGCGTGGATAGTACAACTCCCGATTGTCGATTGTTCGACAATTACTAAGATCACCTCCATGACAGCCGCTCCGCCCGTTCTTCGCATCCAGGCCCTGCACAAGCGCTACGGCAGCCACCACGTGCTGCGCGGCATCGACCTCGACGTGCTGCCCGGCGACCGCATTGCCATCATCGGTTCGAGCGGCTCGGGCAAGAGCACGCTGTTGCGCTGCCTCAACTTCATGGAAATGCCTTCGGCGGGGCAGGTGGTCCTCAAGGGGCGCGCCGTGGGCCGGCCCGTGGCGGGGTCCGACGCCCTGCGCTATGGCGAAAGCGAACTCAGCGAGGTGCGCAAGCAGGTCGGCATGGTGTTCCAGCAGTTCAACCTGTTCCCGCACATGACGGTGCTGCAGAACGTCATGGAGGGTCTGGTGACTGTCAAGCGCGTGCCCGCGGCGCAGGCCCGCGAGCGCGCGATGGCCGAGATCGACAAGGTGGGCCTGGCGGAAAAGACATCCGCCTACCCGGGCCACCTGTCCGGCGGCCAGCAGCAGCGCGTCGCCATCGCCCGTGCGCTGGCGATGGAACCCGAAGTGCTGCTGTTCGACGAGCCGACCTCCTCGCTCGACCCCGAGCTGGTGGGCGAGGTGCTAGGCACCATCCGCGCACTGGCCGACGAGGGCCGGACCATGCTGCTCGTGACGCACGAACTCGGCTTTGCCTACCACTTCGCCAACAAGGTGGTGTTCCTCGCCGACGGACTGCTGCACGAAAGCGGCACGCCCGACGAGGTGCTCAAGCACCCGAAGCAGGAGCGCACGCAGCGCTTCATCGAGCGCTTCACCGCCTTCCACTTCTGACTTCCAAGAGATTCACCGCAGGACTCCCATTCATGCACGCCGACAGCGCCCCCTCGAAGACCAGTTCCCAGGCCTATGCCCCCGATGCACGCAACGACGCGGTGTTCGTCTACGTGAACGGGCAGTTCGTGCCGCGCCACCAGGCGGTGGTGTCGGTGTTCGACGCCGGCTACGTGTGCGGCGACGGCGTGTGGGAAGGCGTGCGCCTGGTCGACGGGCGCATCGTGTCCTTCGATGCGCACATCGACCGCATGTACGAGGGCGCGAAGTCGATCTCGCTGGACATCGGCATGACCAAGGCGCAGACGAAGCAGGTCGTCGTCGACACCTTCCTGCGCAACGGCATGCGCGACGGCGCGCATGCGCGACTCATGGTCACGCGCGGCGTCAAGAAGACGCCCAACCAGGACCCGCGCTTCATCATCGGCGGCGCCACCGTGGTCTGCGTGGCCGAGCACAAGGTGGTCACGCCGGAAGCCAAGCGCAACGGCCTGAAGCTCTTCACCTCGACCTTGCGCTGCAGCGGGCCGGACGTGTTCGACCTGCGGCTCAACTCGCACAGCCGCCTCAACCTGATCCAGGCATTGATCCAGGCCATCCAGGCCGGCGCGGACGAGGCGCTGATGCTCGATACGAACGGCTTCGTGTCGAGCTGCAACTCCACCAACTTCTTCGTGGTGCGCCATGGCGCGCTGTGGACCTCGTCGGGGCGCTACTGCTTCAACGGCATCACGCGCGCCACCGTGGTGCGGCTCGCACGCGAGGCGGGCATCCCGGTGCACGAAGGCGACTTCACCCTGGCCGAGGTCTACGCGGCCGACGAGGCCTTCGTCACCGGCACGCTGGCCGGCCTCACGCCGGTGTCGTCGGTCGACGGCCGTGCGCTGGTGCCGCTCGGCCCGCTCACGCAGCGGCTCGACGCGCTCTACCGCGCCTACATCGCCAGCGCGAACGAGGCCCACGGCGCGCTGCCCGCGGCCACCTGAACCCGCGCCGCTCCCTTCCTTCAACCCCAGTCCACGGAAACCCATCCCATGAACGCCAGAACTCCCTTCCAGCGCCTGCGCCGTGCCCTTGCCCTTGCGCTCGCCGCCTCCCTGTCGCTCGGCAGCCTCGCCGCCGGGGCGCAGACCAACACGCTGCAGAAGATCAAGCAGAGCGGCGAGCTGCGCATCGGCGTCGCGCCCGGCGACCCGTGGTACTTCCGCGATCCCGCCTCCGGCACTTGGACCGGGCTCGGCGTCCTGCTCGGCGAGCAGGTCGCCAAGGAGATGGGCGTGAAGATGACGCCGGTCGAAACCACCTGGGGCAACAGCGTGGCGGCGCTGCAGGCGGGGCAGATCGATGCCATGTTCGTGCTCGACGCCACCGAAGAGCGCAAGAAGGCCATCGACTTCCCGGCCAGCCCGCTGCTCTGGTATGCGCAGGGGGTGCTCGCCAAGGACGGCCTCGTGGCGAAGAACTGGGCCGACCTCGACAAGCCCGAAGTGCGCATCGGCGTGGCGCTGGGCACGGCCACCGACCGCGACCTGACCACGCGCCTGCCGAAGGCGAAGATCGAGCGCTTCACCAACACCGACGAGACCGTGGCGGCCTTCATGTCGGGCCGGGTCGACGCGATCGGCTTCTACCATCCGGCGCTGGTCATCGCGTACTCGAAGATCCGCAAGGGCAAGGTGCAGGTGCCGCAGCCGGTCGTCGCGCTGCCGACCAGCGTGGGCATCCGCCGCGAGGCCGACGCGGGCTTTCGCAACCAGCTCGACGGCCTCATCGCCAAGCTCTATGCCTCGGGCCAGACGCAGGCGCTGTACGGCCAATACCTCAAGACCAAGGGCATCGACCCGGCCACCGTGCCCGGCGTGATGAAAGAGACGCTCGGCCAGTAGGCCGGGCGGATCGGCCTGGCCGGCGAACGCACATGAACTACGAATGGGACTTCAGCGGCGTCTGGGCGCACCGCGACATGCTGCTCGCGGGCTTCGTCGGCACGATGAAGATCGCGGCTGTCGCCATCGCGCTCGGCGTGGTGTTCGGCGCCATGCTCGCGGCCCTTCGGCTGTCGGGCCGGGCGTGGCTCGCCCGGCCCGCGCTGTGGATCATCGAGTTCTATCGCAACACGCCGCCGCTGGTGCACTTCTTCTGGGCCTTCTACGCGTTGCCGGTGCTCATCGGCGTGAGCCTGGACCCGTACGCGGCGGCGGTCATCGCGCTGTCGACGCAGTCCGGCGCGTTCTTCGCCGAGGTGTTCCGCGGCGGCCTGGTTTCGATCGAACGCGGGCAGTGGGAAGCGGCGCGCGCCATCGGCATGCGCTCGCACCAGGCCCTGCGCCGCGTGGTGCTGCCGCAGGCGCTCGCGCGCATGCTGCCGCCGTTCATCGAGCGTTCGTTCGAACTCGTCAAGACCACCGCGCTGGCCTCCACGCTGGCTTACTCCGACCTGCTCTACCAGGCCATGCAGCTCAACTCGATCACCTTCCGGCCGCTGGAGGTGTACACGGTCGTCGCGGCCATCTTCTTCCTGGCGTTGTTCTCGCTGAGCCTGCTTGCGCGCATGGCCGAGCATCGCCTGGCCGTTTCCACCCGCGCTGCAGGACCTTGACGATGGACTTCACCTGGGACTTCTCGGCCGTGCTGCGGCACTGGCCCGTGCTGCTCAAGGGCGTGGGCGTCACGGCCGGCCTGTGGGCCGTCGCCTTTCCCTCGGCCATGGCGATCGGCCTGTTGATCGCGCTCGGCGCGCGGTCGAAGAGCCGCCTCGTGGGTGTCGCGACGCGCGGCTACATGGAGCTGTTCCGCAACATCCCCATCCTGATCCAGCTGGTGTGGTTCTTCTACGCGTTCCCGATCCTCACGGGCTGGCAGCTCACGCCCTACGTGGCGGCGCTGCTGGCGCTCGCGCTCAACGGGTCGGCCTACTGCTCGGAGATCTTCCGCGGCGGCATCGCGTCGCTGCCGGCGGGCCAGTGGGAAGGCGCGCGCGCCCTCGGCATGCGGCGCATGCAGGTGCTGCGCCGCGTGGTGCTCCCCCAGGTGCTCAAGCGCATGCTGCCGGCCTTCACCAACCGCGGCATTGAGCTGGCGAAGAACACCTCCATTGCTTCCGTCATCGCGGTGCACGAGCTCATGTACCAGGGCCGCGCGCTGAGCGCCGCCTACTACCGGCCGCTGGAAATCCTGACGGCCGTGGCCGTGGTGTACTTCGTGCTCATCTACCCTGGCGCCTACGCGGCAAGCCGCCTCGAAAAACGCCTTGCCTTGCGCAGTCATTGACGCCCACCGCCCACGCCTCCGACATCCGACCCGCCGCGATGAAAACCCTCCCCGATTTCGCCCCCGCTCCCTCGGCCACGCGGCGCGACTACGTGGCGCAGACCCTGCGCGACGCCATCCTTACCGGGAAGATCGCACCCGGCACGCAGCTGGTCGAGAGCCACTTCGCGATGCAGTTCGGCGTCAGCCGCGGCCTGCTGCGCGAGGCGATCCGCGAGCTCATCGAAACCGGCCTGCTCGTGAACAAGCCCTATGCCGGCACCTACGTGACGGACATCAGCGAGGAAACCATGAGCGACGTGTACGAAGTGCGCCGCGTCATGGAAAGGCAGGCGTTCATCCGCCTGTGGCCGCAGCGCGACGAAGCCTTTCGCGCCGAGATGACCGCGCGCTACGAGGCATTGGCCGAAGCCGCCTCCAGCAGCGAGCTTCATCGCGAGAGCGCGGCGGAGGCCCACTTCCACGGCCTGGTCTACGAGCGCTGCGGCAATCGGCTGCTGCTCGACGTCTGGCAGCAGATGACGCAGAAGATCCAGCTCGGCTTCGCCGTGTGCCGCCTGACCCATGCGCCCAAGCCCGACTTCGCGGAGAACCACCACCTGTTCCTCGAGCTGGCCATCGGCAACGACCTCAACGCGATGCTCGAGGAGCTCGACGCGCACTTGTTGCGGGGCTTGTCGACCATTCGGCACGCGCTGCGCAACACGGCTCCGCGCGGTTGAGCATGGGTCATGAAATCCGTTCGGCCCGCAGCACCTCCGGCAACGCCTCCACCGCACTGAACTTCTCCATCACCATCCCGACGAACGCCGACACCGCCAGCGGCAGGTGCTTGCGGCTTGGGTACAGCACGCTCAGCCCCTGCACCGTACGCTGGTACTGCGGCAGCACCGGCACCAGCCCGCCTGCCGCCAGGTCGAGCCTTGCCATTGTGGGCGGCAGCAGCGCGACGCCCAGGCCGGCGAGCGCGGCCTTGCGCAGCGCCTGCGCGGTGTTGCCGCTGAAGCGGCCCGCGACCTGCATTTCTTCTTCCGTGCCCTCAGGACCGGTCAGCCGCCAGAGGGTGCGGCCGCTGGGATGGGGCGCGGTGATGCAATCGTGGGTCGCGAGGTCCTGCAGCGTGGCGGGCGCGCCGCGCGCGGCGATGTACGCGGGGCTGGCGACCATGCCATCGGTTCGGGCGTCCAGGAGCTTGCGGCCGACATAGCCTGAGTCGGGCAGCGCACCGCCGCGGAATGCGATGTCGATCTGCTCTGCGATCAGGTCGGCCCGGGCATCGCTGAGCACGAAGTCGATGCGCACCAGCGGATGCGCGGCCAGAAAGTCGGCCACCCACTCCATCGGGAAGAAATCGAAAAAATCGGCCATCGCCGCCACGCGCACGAGGCCACTGGGCTGCTGGCCGCCGGTGATCAACGCCTGTCCGGCCTCGACCAGCCCGTCGACCGCGCCCGCGCAGCGCTCGTGAAAAGCCTGGCCGGCGCTGGTGAGCGTGAGCTTGCGGGTGGAGCGCTGCATCAGCCGCGTGCCCAGCTGTGCTTCCAGCTGCTGGACGCGCCGGCTCACGGTGTTGGGCGGCAGGCCCAGCCGGCGCGCCGCCTCGGCAAAGCTGCCGTGGCGCACCACCTGCACAAACATGGCGATGTCGTTGAGGTCGAGCATGGCGGTAATTCCTTCTTTTCGTGGACGAGTGCAATCCGATTCTGCCGTCTAGTCGATCAATGGGTGCGGCCCTAACCTCTTGCTCATGACTTCCTCCTCTCTTGTTTCCCCGACCCGGCGCCGCGTCGTCTGGGGCATCCGCATTCTTCTGGCGCTGGTTTTCGGCGCGGCCGGCATCGCCAAGCTGGCCGGCGTGCCGCAGATGGTCCAGGCGTTCGAGGCGATCGGCTTCGGCCAGTGGTTCCGCTATGTGACGGGCGTGGTCGAGCTCGGCGGCGCGGTGCTGCTGCTGGTGCCGGCCACCGGCTTCAACGGCGGTCTGCTGCTGACCGCGACCATGGCCTGCGCCGTGGCCACGCACCTGGTGCTGGTCGGCGGCAGCCCCGCGCCGGCCGTCGTGCTGGCGCTGCTCTCGGCCTTCGTGACCTGGTGCCTGCGGCCCGTGCGGCGGCTGGCGGCCGGGGCGGCCTGATTTTTTCCATCGATTCAGGAGCATCCCATGACCACCGCCGTTGCCACCACCACCGAAGCCCGCGCCATCGTCTACCGCACGCGCGGCTCGCAGCACGGGCCGATCACTCGGCTCATGAGCCCGGGCGACCTGGGCGAATTCCTCAAGCCCTTCGTGTTCCTCGACCTCTTCGGCTTCGACACCTCGGGCAGCAGCAGCCGCAAGGGCTTCGGCATGCACCCGCATTCGGGCATCGCCACGCTGACGTGGCTGATCGCAGGCGACACGCGGTACGAAGACACGACCGGCGAGCAGGGTGTGCTGCTGGCCGGCGGCGTGGAGTGGATGCGCGCCGGCAACGGGGTGTGGCACGACGGTGCGCCCGCGCCGGGCACGACGCGCGTGCAGGGCTTCCAGCTCTGGGTGGCTTTGCCGGCAGCGGAAGAAAACGCGCCGGCCCAAAGCATCTACCTCGCGCCCTCGCAGGTGCCGCGGGACGGCCCGGCGCGCGTGCTGCTCGGGCGCCACGGCGCGGCGCAAAGCCCCATTCCGGCACCGGCGCCGATGAACTACCTGGCCGTGCAGCTGAAGGACGGCGAGCATTGGCGCTACACGCCGCCCGCCGGCCACACGGTGGGCTGGGTCGCGGTCAATGCGGGCCGGCTCGATGCGGGCGACAGCCCCGGTGGGCCGATCGGCACCGGCGAACTGGCGGTGTTCGAGGAGTCCGGCGCGGCCATCGACTTTGTGGCCCGCGGCGACACGGCCTTTGTGCTGGGCTCGGCCGCGAAGCATCCGCACGAGCTGGTGCTGGGCCACTACTCGGTGCACACCAGCAAGCAGGCGCTCGACCAGGGCGAGGCCGAGATCCGGCGCATCGGCGCACGGCTGCGCGAGGAAGGGCGCCTGGGCTGAGTGCATTTTCCGGTGCACCCTGGTGCACCCGGCGCCTTCATGGCGCACGACCGCTGCCTCCGGCATTCGCGCCGCGCGCACCTCACCCGGTGCCCGCGGCGTTCGCTTTTTGCGCCGGCCCCTTGCTGGCGCCGCTTTCCGCCCGTCGACGCCCCTCACCAAGGGCTTACCCCATCACGCGGGCCTGCATATTGCTTAAGACTGTCGCGGGTTGACTGTCGACAGTTTGCACTGTCGATCCCTCCGATAAACCCAAGCAAGGCGCGCCGGCGACCCCGCCGGGCCTGGAAAAAGGAACGCGATATGCAATTGCAGGCAGTGGGCCGCAAGGCTCCACCCGTGTCCGATGCCGAGCGCCAGGTGCGCGAAGACCTGGCTGCCGCCTACCGCCTGGTGGCGCACTACGGCATGGACGACAGCATCTACACGCACATCTCCGCGCGCGTGCCGGGCACCGAGGGCCAGTTCCTGATCAATCCCTTCGGCATGCTATTCAAGGACATCACGGCCTCGTCGCTGGTCAAGATCGACCTGGCGGGCCGCATCCTCGACGACTCGCCCTGGGACGTGAACCCGGCCGGCTTCACCATCCACAGCGCCGTGCATGCAGCGCGCCACGACGCGGCCTGCGTGCTGCACACGCACACGGTGGCGGGCGTGGCGGTGTCGTCGCTGGCGGGCGGGCTGCAGCCTTGCAACCAGTGGGCGCTGCAGTTCTACAAGCGCGTGGTCTATCACGACTTCGAAGGCATCGCGCTCGACGGCGACGAGCGCGAGCGCCTGGTGGCCGACCTGGGCCCGACGGCGCGCGCGCTGATCCTGCGCAACCACGGCTTGGTCACGCTCGGGCGCACGGTGTCGGAGGCCTTCATCCTGATGCTGAACCTGGAGCGCGCGTGCCGCGTGCAGGTGGCCATCCAGTCGAGCGGCCTGCCGGTGTATCCGGTGCCGCCCGAGGTCTGCGAAAAGACCGCGCAGCAGTACGAAAGCGGCGACAGCGTGCGCCAGCCGGGGCAGCCCGACCCCAATGCGCGCGAATGGCGCGCACTTCTGCAGCGCATCGATCCGCTTCCCGCCACCTCGTACCGCGACTGAGCGCGGCGCCGCGCGCGGCGCCCGTGTTCTCTCGTTCCTGTTTCTTCGTCCCACCCGCTCGCACAGAGCCACAAGGAGTTCCCGCACATGAAACGTCGCAACCTCATCCAGATGGGCGCCGCCGCCACCGCCGGCCTGACCTTGGCAGGCGTTCCCTTGCACCTGCTCGCCGCGGGCAAGAAGGGCGGCGTGATCAACGCCGTGGTCCAGCCCGAGCCGCCGGGGCTGATGCTGGGCATCACGCAGAACGGCCCCACGCAGATGATCTCGGGCAACATCTACGAGGGTCTGCTGCGCTACGACGAGAAGATCAACCCGCTGCCCTCGCTGGCCACCTCGTGGACCGTCAACAAGGAAGGCACGCTCTACACCTTCAAGCTCAAGCCCGGCGTCAGCTGGCATGACGGCAAGCCCTTCACCTCGGCCGACGTGGTGTTCTCGGCCGACGTGTTCCTGCGCAAGACGCATGCGCGCCTGCGCGCCAACCTGGCGGCGGTGGAGAGCATCAAGGCCCTCGATCCGCTCACGGTCGAGTTCAAGCTCAAGTACCCCTTCGGTCCGTTCATCGGCATCTTCGAGGTCGGCAGCATGCCGATGATCCCGAAGCACATCTACGACGGCACCGACTTCGCGGCCAACCCCGCCAACGCCACGCCCATCGGCACCGGGCCGTTCAAGTTCAAGGAATGGGTCAAGGGCTCCTACATCCAGCTCGTGGCCAACGACAAGTACCACGTCAAGGATGTGCCGCTGGTCGAGAGCGTGTACTTCCACGTCATTCCCGATGCGGCCTCGCGCGCGGCCGCTTTCGAGTCGGGCAAGGTCGACCTGGTGCCGGGCGGGGCGGTCGAATACTTCGATGTGCTGCGGCTGTCCAAGCTGCCGGGCGTGGCGGTCACCACCAAGGGCTGGGAGTTCTTTGCGCCGCATTCGTGGCTGTGGCTCAACAACCGCAAGGCGCCGATGGACAACGTCAAGTTCCGCCAGGCCGTGATGTACGCGATCGACCGCGAGGCCATGGCCAAGATTGCCTGGCAGGGCTTCGCCAAGCCGGCCACCGGGCCGTTCAACAGCAACATCAAGTTCCACAGCACCGACGTCGCCAAGTACCCGCGCAACGTGGCCACCGCCAAGAAGCTGCTGGAGGAAGCCGGCTACAAGGGCGAGACGCTGCGCCTGCTGCCGCTGCCCTACGGCGAGACGTGGTCGCGCAGCGCCGAAATCCTGCGCCAGAACCTCGCGCAGGCCGGCATCAAGGTCGAGCTGGTGGCCACCGACGTGGCCGGCTGGAACCAGAAGCTCAACGAGTGGGACTACGACCTTGCCTTCACCTACGTCTACCAGTACGGCGACCCGGCGCTGGGCGTGGCGCGCAACTACACCAGCAGCAACATCGCCAAGGGCTCGCCCTTCAACAACGTCGAGGGCTACTCGAACCCGAAGGTGGACGAGCTGTTCGATGCCGGCGCGAAGGAGGCCGATCCCGAGAAGCGCAAGGCCATCTATCTGCAGGTGCAGAAGATCCTGCTCGACGAAGTGCCCGTGGCCTGGTTGCACGAGCTCAACTTCCCGACGCTGTACCGCACCAAGCTCGGCAACCTGATCACATCGGGCATCGGCCTGAACGACAGCCTCGGTACCGCAACGCTCGCATGACGGCCAGCCCGCAGCACATGCAACGCAACAGGAGCCGCCGATGAAACGTACGCAGTTCATGCTGGGCCGCGTGATGCAGGGCCTGCTGGCGATCCTGCTGATCGCGACGGTCAATTTCATGCTGGTGCGCGCCGCGCCGGGCGATCCGGTGTCGGTGCTGGCGGGCGAGGCGGGCGCGTCCGATCCGCAGTTCGTGACGCAGCTGCGCGCGCAGTTCGGGCTCGACCAGCCGATCACGACGCAGCTCGCCACCTACGTCGGCAAGGTGGTGCGGCTCGACCTGGGCTTCTCGTACCGCCAGCAGCAGCCGGTGCTGAAGCTCATCATGGACCGGCTGCCCGCCACGCTGCTGCTCACCGGCACGGCCTTCGCGCTGTCGCTGCTGTTCGGCATCACGCTCGGCGCGCTGGCCGCGCGGCGCGCCGGCACCTGGGTCGACAGCTCGATCACCGTGGTGGCGCTCGTCTTCTATGCCACGCCGCTCTATTGGCTCGCGCTGATGGCGGTGCTGGTGTTCACGGTGCAGCTCGACTGGCTGCCGGGCTTCGGCTTCAGCACCGTGGGCTCCGGCGCGACCGGCCTGGCGCTGGCCTGGGACATCGCCGGGCACCTGGTGCTGCCGGCGCTGACGCTCGCGCTCTTCTACATGGCGGTGTATGCGCGCATGACGCGCGCCGCCATGCTCGAGGTGGCGCAGATGGACTTCGTGAAGACCGCGCGCGCCAAGGGCGTGAAGCCCGGCCGCATCCTGCGTGCGCACGTGCTGCGCAACGCGCTGCTGCCGGTGGTCACGCTCGCGGGCATCCAGGCCGGCGGAATGATCGGCGGCGCGGTGCTGACCGAGACCGTGTTCGCCTGGCCCGGCATCGGCCGGCTGATGTTCGACGCGCTGCTGCAGCGCGACTACAACCTGCTGCTCGGCGCCTTCCTCGTGACCGCGGCCATGGCCGTGCTGTTCAACCTCATCACCGACCTCGTCTACACGCTGGTCGATCCCCGGATCGAGCTATGACCCTGCTGCAAAGTCCATTCTGGCGGCGCTTCTGCCGCAACAAGGGCGCCGTGCTTGGCATGGCCGTGCTGGTGCTGGTGGCCGTCGTCGCCATCATCGGCCCGTGGGTCGCGACCAACGATCCGTGGAACATGGTCGAGCAGCCGTTCCTGCGGCCATGGACCGAGCCGGGCTTCGCGCTCGGCACCGATACGCTGGGCCGTGACATCCTCTCGGGCGTGATCTACGGCGCGCGCATCTCGCTGCTGATTGGGCTGGTGTCGACCGTGGTGGCGCTGCTCATCGGCGTGAGCCTTGGCGCCGTGGCCGGCTACTTCGGCGGCTGGATCGACGCGGCGCTGATGCGCTTCACCGAGCTGTTCCAGGCCGTGCCGAGCTTCGCGCTCGCCATCGTGCTGGTGGCCATTTTCCAGCCCTCGGTCAATTCGATCGTGGTGGCCATTGCCATCGTCTCGTGGCCGCCCGTGGCGCGGCTGGTGCGCAGCGAGTTCCTCACGCTGCGCCAGCGCGACTTCGTGCAGGCCGCGCTGCTCGCGGGCCAGTCGACGCCGCGCATCATCCTCACGCAGATACTGCCCAACGCCATGTCGCCCATCATCGTGATGGCCTCGCTCATGACGGCCACGGCCATCCTGCTGGAGTCGAGCCTGAGCTTCCTCGGCCTGGGCGACCCGAACCAGATGAGCTGGGGCTACATGGTGGGCGCGGCGCGCACCGTGCTGCGCCAGGCCTGGTGGATGGCGCTGTTCCCCGGCCTGGCCATCGTGCTGACCGTGCTCGCGCTCAACCTCGTGGGCGAAGGCCTGAGCGACGGGCTCAACACGCGGCTCGACGGGAGGGGCAAATGAGCGCCACCGTCACGCCCATGAAGCCGGTGCAACCGGTGCTCGACGTCGTCGACCTCGGCATCTGCCTGCCCAAGGGCGCGGACCGTGCGCTGGCCGTCGACAGCGCCACGCTGTCGGTGCTGCCGGGCCAGACGCTGTGCGTGGTCGGCGAATCGGGCTCGGGCAAGTCGATGATCGCCAACGCCGTGATGGGCCTCTTGCCGCGCCCGCACGTGGCGCCCGTGGCCGGGCAGATCCTGTTCGAGGGCCGCGACCTGCTGCAGCTCACCGAGCCGCAGATGCGCGAGCTGCGCGGACGCCGCATCGGCATGGTGTTCCAGGAGCCAATGACGGCGCTGAACCCGGTGATGCGCATCGGCGAGCAGATCGGCGAAGTCTTCGACGCGCACGGCAGCGTGCCCGCGGCCGAGAAGCGGCGGCGCATCCTGGCCGCGCTGGCCGACGTCGGTCTGCCGGACCCAGAGCTGCTGATCGACGCCTACCCGTTCCGCCTTTCGGGCGGCCAGCGCCAGCGCGTGATGATCGCCTGCGCGCTGGTGCTCGAGCCCGTGCTGCTGATCGCCGACGAGCCGACCACCGCGCTCGACGTGACGACGCAGGCGC
This sequence comes from Variovorax paradoxus, assembly GCF_018614875.1. Lineage (GTDB taxonomy): Bacteria > Pseudomonadota > Gammaproteobacteria > Burkholderiales > Burkholderiaceae_C > Variovorax > Variovorax paradoxus_I. Next base: position 187,084 of record NZ_JAGGNW010000014.1, read on the forward strand.
AGATCCTCGCGCTGATCCGCGAGCTGCAGCAGCGCCGGGGCACGGCGGTGCTGTTCATCACGCACGACTTCGGCGTGGTGTCGGAAATCGCCGACCACGTGGTCGTGATGCAGACCGGCCGGGTGGTCGAGGCCGGGCCGGTGCGCCAGGTGCTCGACGCGCCGCAGCACCCCTACACGCGCAAGCTGATCGCGGCCATTCCCACCGGCAATGCCGAGCGCACCACCCCCACCGGCGAGATCGTGCGTGTGCTGCAGGTGCAGGACCTGTGCAAGACCTACGCCTCGGGCAGCGGCCTCTTCAAGCGCGGCCGTTCGGTGCAGGCCGCGAAGAACGTCAGCTTCGAGCTGCGCCGCGGCGAGACGCTGGGGCTGGTGGGCGAATCGGGCTCGGGCAAGTCGAGCGTGGGCCGCTGCCTGGTGGGGCTCTCGCCATTCGACAGCGGCCGCATCCTCTTCAAGGGCCGCAGCCTCTCGCAGGGCCCGGCCTTCCGGCGCGAGGCCGCGGGCAAGATCCAGATGGTGTTCCAGGACCCGTACGCATCGCTGAACCCGCGCCACCGCGTGGGCGCGGCCATTGCGGGCGGGCCCATTGCGCAGGGTGTGGGCAAGGCCGAAGCCATGGCGCGCGCGATGGAGCTGCTGAAGCTCGTGGGCCTGGGCGCCGACGCGGCCGAGCGCTATCCGCACGAGTTCTCGGGCGGGCAGCGCCAGCGCATCGGCATTGCCCGTGCACTCGCGATGCAGCCCGAGCTGCTGGTGGCCGACGAGCCGGTGTCGGCGCTCGACGTGTCGGTGCAGGCGCAGGTGCTCGAACTCTTCGCGCAGGTGCGCGAGCAGTTTCAGCTCGCGATGGTCTTCATCACGCATGACCTGCGCGTAGCCGGCCAGATGTGCGACCACATCGCGGTGATGCAGCGCGGCGAAGTCGTCGAATACGGCGAGACGCACAAGGTGCTCGGCGATCCGAAGCACGCCTACACGCGCAGGCTGATCGAGGCGGTGCCGCGGCTGGTGTCCGCCGCATCGCCGGCCGAGGCGCTAGTCGCGTGATGGCGCCGGACGACAAGGGCGGCACGCCCCGCGTGGCGATTTTGAGCGCGGTGCTGGACATGGAATACCTCGCCGCGGCTTTCCGCGAGGCCCATCCGGGCATCGACTTGCGCCTGGGCGAAGAGCTCGGTGCGCTCGACGAGATCGAAGCGGCCGTGTGCTGGTTTCCGCCGCACGGCCTGCTCGCCCGGATGCCCAAGCTCCGGCTCGTGCAGTCGCTGGCCGCGGGCATCGAGCACATCACGGCCGACGCGGAGTTGCCGCGCCAGGTGCCGCTGTGCCGCATCGTCGACACCGGCATGGCCGCCGGCATGAAGGCCTATGTCTGCTGGGCCGTGGTGCAGCAGCACCGCGGCATGCGGGCGTATGTCGCGAGCTCCGCGGCCGGCCAGTGGGAAGAGCAGCCGATCGTGTCGCCGCGCCACCACCGCGTGGGCATTGCCGGCCTGGGCACGCTGGGCATGGCCTGCGCCGAGGCGCTCGCCGCCATCGGCTACCCGGTGCGCGGCTGGAGCCGCAGTGCCAAGGCGGCCTTGCCGGCCGGCGTCACCGGGTTCCACGGCGCGGCGCAGCTCGACGAGTTCTTGTCGGGCTGCGACACGCTGGTGTGCCTGCTGCCGCTGACCGCCGAGACGCACGGCTTTCTCGATGCCGCGCTGTTCGCCAAACTGCCGCGCGGCGCGCACCTGATCAACGTCGGCCGCGGCGATCATCTGGTCGAGGCCGACCTGCAGCCGGCGCTCGACGCGGGCCAGCTCTCGGCGGCCACGCTCGACGCGTTCTCGCAGGAGCCGCTGCCCCGGGACCATCCGTTCTGGGGCGACCCGCGCATCCTCGTCACGCCGCACATCGCCACGCGCACCGACAGCCTCGTGATCGCGCGCCAGACGCTGGCCAACCTTGCCTCGCTGCGGCAGGGCCGGCGCCCCGCGAACCAGGTCGACCTGGCGCGCGGCTACTGAACTTCCCACAAACAGGAACCGCCTTCATGAACGCAAGCACGCATGCGGAGAACGCCGCCAACGACATCGCCGCGCATCTCCACCCCTTCACCAACCTCGCAACCCATCCGCAGGTCGGTCCGCTGGTGATCCAGCGCGGCGACGGCATCTTCGTGGAAGACGACCAGGGCCGCCGCTATCTCGAAGCCATGTCGGGCCTGTGGTGCGCCTCGCTGGGCTTCAGCAACGCGCGCCTTGCCAAGGCCGGCAGCGATGCGCTGCACGGCCTGCCGTACTACCACACGTTCAACGGCCGCTCGAATCCGGCCGCCATCGCGCTGGCCGAAAAGCTGCTCGCGCTGGCGCCGGTGCCGATGTCCAAAGTGTTCTTCGCCAACTCGGGTTCGGAGGCCAACGACTCCGCCGTCAAGCTGGTCTGGTACTACCACAACGCCATCGGCAAGCCCGGCAAGAAGAAGATCATCGCGCGCCGCAATGCGTACCACGGCGTGACCGTCGCGGCCGCGAGCCTGAGTGGGCTGGCGCCGAACCACCGCGACTTCGACCTGCCAATCGATCGCATCCTGCATGTCGACTGCCCGCATCATTTCCGCTACGCCGAAGCCGGCGAAAGCGAGGAAGACTTTGCGACGCGGCTGGCCGCTGCGCTCGAGAAGCGCATCCTCGACGAAGGCCCGGAGACGGTCGGCGCCTTCATCGCCGAACCCGTGATGGGCGCGGGTGGCGTGCTGGTGCCGCCGGCCACCTATTTCGACAAGGTCCAGAAGGTCCTCGCGAAATACGAGGTGCTGCTGATCGCCGACGAGGTGATCTGCGGCTTCGGCCGCACCGGCCAGATGTTCGGCTCGGCCACCTTCGGCCTCAAACCCGACATCCTGACCGCGGCCAAGGCGCTGTCCTCGGGCTACGTGCCGATATCGGCCGTGATGGTGAACGAGAAGGTGCATGCGGCCGTGGCCGCCAACAGCGGAAAGATCGGCACCTTCGGCCACGGCTTCACCTACTCGGGCCATCCGGTCGCCTGCGCCATCGCGCTCGAAACGCTCAAGGTCTACGAGGACGAGAACATCCTCGCGCACGTCCAATCGCTGGCGCCGCAATTCCTGCAAGGCTTGCAGAGCCACGCCGCGCGCAAGTACGTCGGCGAGGTGCGCGGCGTGGGACTCATCGGCGCCATCGAGCTGTATGCCGACCCCGCGAAGCGCACGCCCTTCGATCCCGCGCAGAAGGCCGGCGCCCGGCTGGCCGAGCTCGCGCTGGCGCAAGGGCTCATCGTGCGCGCGATGGGCGACTCCATCGCCTTCTGCCCGCCGCTCATCATCACGGCCGAGCAGATCGACGACATGTTCGTGCGCTTCGGCCGCGCCATGGCGGTGTTCGAAGAGACCTTCGCATGAAGCTTTCTTCGCTCGACCATTTCCCGCGGGGCTTCCACGCCGCGCGATGAGCACCGCGGCCTCCGCTCTCGCGCTGCGCCCGGCGGGCGGGAGGAGCGCCGGCGTGGCACTGTTCTTCTGCGCGCTGGTGGCCTTTGCCTCCTACGACGCGTTCTGCAAGCACATGCTGCAGTTCTACCCGGCGCCCTTCGTCAACGTGATGCGCTACGTCGCGGTGAGCGGCATTGCCTTCGCGATGCTGCTGCGCCATGGCGACCTGCGCATGTGGCGCACGCCGCACAAGCCTTTGCTGCTGCTGCGCGGCCTGATGCTCGCGACGGTGGCGACCTGCTTCATGACGGCGCTCATCTGGATGCCGCTGGCCGAGGCCACGGCCATCTACTTCACCGCGCCGCTGCTGATGGTGGCGCTGTCGCCATGGCTGCTCGGCGAGCAGGTGCGGCGCAGCCGCTGGGTGGCGGTGACGGTCGGCTTCGGCGGCATGCTCTTGATCGTGCGGCCGGGCGCCGACCTGCCGCTGCTCGGCACGCTGCTGATGGCCGTGGCCGCCGTCTGCTACGCGGTCTTCCAGCTGCTCACGCGGCGGCTCGCGGGCCTGGTCGCGGGGCCGGTGCAGTACGCCTGGACCGCGCTGGTCTGCTTCGTCGTCACGCTGCTTCCGGCGCCCTTCTTCCTGCCCGCCCATCAGCCGCCGTGGGGCGACGTGGCGCTGCTGCTCGCGGGCGGCGCATGCAGCGCCGCGGCGCAATGGCTGCTGCTGGCTGCCTTCGAGCGCGTGGAAGCCTCCACGCTGGCACCGCTCAATTACTTCCAGCTGCTGCTGGCCGTGGCCTTCAGCACCTTCTGGTTCCGCCGGCCGCCCGACGCGATCGCGATGGCCGGCATCGCGCTGATCATGGCGGCAGGCATCTACCTGGCGCGCGCGGGGCGGGGCCCGAAGACCGCACTGGCAGCGCCCGATGCCATCCGGTGAAGAATCGCCCCTGGCGCATCGCAATGACGAGACAACAAGCAACATGGCAACTTCCACAACAACTCTTCCTCCTTCCGACACGGCCCTCTTCGAATCGGTCGAGTCGACCGACCTCGTCGGGCTGGTCGAGGCCCAGCTGACGCGCGCCATCGTCGAAGGGCGGCTGGCCCCCGGCAGCCGCATCGTCGAGGCCGACATCGCGCGCCGCATGGGCGTGAGCCGCGCGCCGGTGCGCGAGGCGGCGCGGCGGCTCGAACGCCAGGGCGTGCTGGTCGCCAAGCCGCGCCACGGCTTCGCGGTGCGGACCATCAGCGTGCAGGAGATCGACGATCTGTTCGAGGTGCGCCTGAGCCTCGAACTCACCTCCATCGAGCTGGCCTGCCGCAAGGCCGACGACGCCGGCATCGCGCGCGTGCAGGCGCTGGTCGAGGCCATGGTGCGCGAGGCCAGCACGCAGCCGCAGCACCACCGCATTGCCACCGACCTGGCGCTGCACACGCTGATCTGCGAACTGTCGGGCAATGCGCACCTGCACCGCATCTTCATGAACACACAGACCGAGATGCAGATGATCATCGCGCTGATCGATGCGGTCTACCACGACCCCACCGCGATGGCCGAGACCCATCGCCCCATTGTCGATGCGCTGGTGCGCCGCGATCCAGAGGCCGCCAAGGCCGCGATGCGCGTGCACCTGGAAGACGCCTGGCAGCACGTGCGCGCGCTGTTCGTGAAGCAGCACGGCGCCGCGCCCCTTCCCGTCAACGCCTGAGACCGGAGAGACACACCGATGAAAGTCATCTACAGCGACACGCACAAGGACCACGACCCGCAGCTCTTCATGGTGCGCGGCAAGCTCAAGCGCAGCAACGAGCAGCCCGAGCGCGCGTTCCGCCTGCTGCAGGCGGTGCGGCAGGCAGGCCACGAGATCATTGCCACGCGCGACTTCGGCGCCGGCCCGCGCGCCGCCATCCATACGCCCGAGTACCTGCGCTTCCTGGAAACCGCCTACGCGCGCTGGCAGCTGCTGGACGATCCATCGGAAGAGGTGATGCCCAACATTCATCCCTTCCCGGGCCAGCCCTGCACCTATCCCGACAGTGTGGTGGGCCAGGCCGGCTTCCACATGGGCGACAACGCCTGTTCCATCGGCGCGCGCACCTGGGAAGCCGCCGTCGCCTCGGCCCACATGGCAACGCATGCGGCGCAGCTCGTGCTCCACGGCGAGCGCGCCGCCTATGCGCTGTGCCGTCCGCCCGGCCACCACGCCTACGCCGACCGCGCCAACGGCTTCTGCTACCTGAACAACGTGGCCATTGCCGCGCAGCATCTGCGCGGCGTGCACGACCGGGTGGCCATCCTCGACATCGACGTGCACCACGGCAACGGCACGCAGGGCATCTTCTACCGCCGCGCCGACGTGCTGACCATCTCGCTGCACGGCGATCCGCGCAACTTCACGCCCTTCTTCATCGGCCATGCGCACGAGCGCGGCGAAGGCGAGGGCCTGGGCTACAACATCAACAAGCCGCTGGCGCTGGGCACCGACATCGACGGCTACCTGCCCGCGCTGCGCGACGCCTGCGACAGCATCCGCGCCTATGCGCCCGGCGCGCTCGTGGTGGCGCTGGGCCTCGACGCGCACGAGCGCGATCCCTACAAGGGCATGAAGATCCAGACCGCCGGCTTCGCCGTGCTGCTGGCAGAGATCGCCCGCCTGGGCCTGCCCACGGTGCTGGTGCAGGAGGGCGGCTACCTTTCCGACGACCTCGGCCCGAACATCGCAAGCGCGCTGCGCGGTTTTGAAGGTGCAGCGTGAGCGCAGCGCCAAGGGTGCACACATGACGACGACGGACTTCAGCGACGCGCAAGTGCTCAGCGAAGGTTCGCCCGCGCTCGACGATGCCTGGGTGCGCCAGCTCGCGCGCGAGCGCTACGGCATCGAGGGCGAGATGAAGCCGCTGACCGGCGAGCGCGACCGCAACTACCGGCTCGAGCGCGCGGCCGACGGCGCCCGCTTCATGCTGAAGATCTCGCATCCTGCCGAAACCGCGCTGGTCGCCGACTTCCAGACCCAGGCCCTGCTGCACCTCGCGGCCACCGACCCCGGCCTGCCGGTGCAGCGCATCGTGCCCACGCGCGAAGGCGCCGCCTCTTTCGTGTGCGACCCGGGCGACGGCCTGCCGCGCGTGGTGCGCCTCTTCACCTATTTGCCCGGCCTGCCGCTGCCCGAGGCGCCGCGCACGCCGCTGCAGCAGCAGAACCTCGCGCGCATGCTGGCCCGGCTCGACGTCGCGCTGGTCGGCTTCGACCATCCGGCCGGCGACCTGCCGCTGCCGTGGGACCTTCAGCGCGCCGACAGCGTGCGCGGCCTGCTCGCGCACGTCGCCGAGCCGGACCGCCGCGCGCTGGCCGCCGCGGCGCTCGACCGCTTCGAGCGCGACGCCAAGCCAGTGCTGCGCACGTTGAGCGCGCAGCCGATCCACAACGACTTCAACATCTACAACGTGCTGGTCGACCCGGCCGACACCGACCGCATCGCCGCGATCCTCGACTTCGGCGACATGGTGCGCGCGCCGTGCATCAACGACCTGGCCGTGGCCGCCGCATACCAGGCCGGCACCGGCGACGATCCGCTCGCGGTCATCGTGCCGCTGGTCGCTGCGTACCACGCGGTGCGGCCGCTGTCGCAGGCCGAGGTCGGCGTGCTGTTCGATCTGATCGTCGCGCGGCTCGTGATGGTGGTGGCCATCAGCGGCTGGCGCGCCGCGCGCTATCCCGAGAATGCGCCCTACCTGCTGCGCAACAACCCGCTGTCGTGGGCGCGTCTGCAGGCCTGCGAGCGCGTCGGTGCCGCCGCCGCGACGGCCGCCTTTCGCCGTGCAGTGAACCTCTGAGAGACCGCCCATGGCCACCTCCCTCGCTCCCGCAACCCAGGCCCTCGTCGAGCGCCGCGCGCGCGTTCTCGGCCCGGCCTACCGCCTGTTCTACGACACGCCGCTGCACCCTGTGCGCGGCGAAGGTGTGTGGCTGTACGACGCCGACGGCAGGCGCTATCTCGACGCCTACAACAACGTCGCTTCGGTCGGCCATTGCCATCCGCACGTGGTCGAGGCCATCGCGCGCCAGGCCGGCGTGCTCAACACCCACACCCGCTACCTGCACGAAGGCGTGCTCGACTACGCCGAGCGGCTGCTCGCCACGATGCCGGCCGAACTCGCGCATGCGATGTTCACCTGCACCGGCAGCGAGGCCAACGACCTCGCGATGCGCATCGCACGCGCCCACACCAGGGCCGAGGGGCTGATCGTCACGCGCTTCGCCTACCACGGCGTCACCGCGTCGATCGCCGAGGCCTCGCCCTCGCTCGGCAAGTTCGTGCAGCTCGGCGATGCGGTGCGCACCGTGCCCGCACCCGACAGCTTGCGCATCGCGCCCGGCGACATGGGCCGCGCCTTCGCGCAGGGCGTGCGCGAGGCCATCGCCGACCTGAAGGCGCAGGGCCTGCGCCCGGCCGCGCTGATGGTCGACACCGTGTTTTCGAGCGACGGCATCTTCACCGACCCGCCCGGCTTCATGGCCGAGGCGGTGGACGCGGTGCGCGAAGCCGGCGGGCTCTTCATCGCCGACGAAGTGCAGCCCGGCCTCGGCCGCACCGGCGATGCGTTCTGGGGTTTCCAGCGGCACGGCGTGGTGCCCGACATCGTCACCATGGGCAAGCCGCTCGGCGCCGGCCATCCCCTGGCCGGCCTCGCGGTGCGCCCCGGGGTGCTGGCCGCCTTCGGCCGCGAGTGCCGCTACTTCAACACCTTCGGCGGCAACCCGGTCTCGATGGCCGCGGGCATGGCGGTGCTCGACGTGATCGAGCGAGAGGGCTTGATGGCCAATGCGCAGCGCGTCGGCCGTCATCTGCGCGCCGGCATCGCGAAGCTCGCCGAGCGCCATGCGCTGATCGGCGACGTGCGCGGCGCCGGCCTGTTCGTGGGCGTGGAGTTGGTCACGGACCGCCGCACCCGCACGCCCGCCACTGCCGAAACCGCGCGCATCGTCAACGGCCTGCGCGAGCGGCAGGTGCTGCTCAGCGCCACCGGCGAGCATGCCAACACGCTCAAGATCCGCCCGCCGCTGGTGTTTTCCGAAGCCAATGCCGACCTGCTGGTCGAGACGCTGGACCAGGTGCTGGCCGCGCTCTGAAACCCGCACACGGCGGCCGGTGCCGCCTTGCGCCAGAATCGTTCGCCCCCACGACCCTTGCCACCATGAACATCGTCGACTCCTTTGCCGTCAACATCTCCCGCTTCGTCGATATCAGGCGCGACATCCATGCCCATCCCGAACTCGGCTTCGAGGAGCACCGCACCTCCGAAAAGGTCGCGGGCCTGCTCGCCGAATGGGGCATCGAGGTGCACCGCGGCATCGCCGGCACCGGCCTCGTCGGCGTGCTGCGCAAGGGCACGGGCACACGCACCATCGGCCTGCGCGCCGACATGGACGCGCTGCCGCTGCACGAGGCCAACGAGTTCGCCCACAGGTCCACCCATGCCGGCCGCATGCATGCCTGCGGCCACGACGGCCACACCACCATGCTGCTGGCCGCCGCGTGGCACCTGTCGCAGCAGGGGCCCGATGACTTCGACGGCACCGTGCATTTCATCTTCCAGCCCGCCGAGGAGATGGGCAAGGCCGGCGCCAGGAAGATGATCCAGGACGGCCTGTTCGACCGCTTCCCGTGCGACGCGGTCTTTGCACTGCACAACTTCCCCGTCGGCGACGTGGGCCGCTTCGCGCTCAACGAAGGCGCGCTGATGGCGTCGAGCAACACCTACAGGATCACGCTGCGCGGACGCGGCACGCATGCCTCGATGCCGCACACCGGCATCGACCCGGTGGCCGCGGTGGTCACGCTCGCGCAGCAGCTGCAGACCATCGTGCCGCGCACCATTCCCAGCACCGAGCGCGCCCTGCTCGCGGTCACGCAGCTGCAGGGCTCCGACGCACCCAACGTGATTCCCGATGTGGCCACGGTGGGCGGCACGATCCGCACCTTTTCGATCGAGGCCATCGACAAGATCGAGGCCCGCCTGCGCGAGGTGGCCGCCGGCGTGGCCGCGGCGCACGGCTGCACGGCCGAGGTGTTCTTCAACCGCTCGTCGCCGCCGGTGGTCAACCACGCGGCCGAGGCGCGCTTCGCGGCGGGCGTGATGCGCGAAGTGGTGGGCGACGACATGGTCACCGACAACTTCCCCGCCGTGATGGGCGCCGAGGACTTCGCCCACATGCTGCTCGCGCGGCCCGGCTGCTACGCCTTCCTGGGCAACGGCGACGGCGACCACCGGCTCGATGGCCACGGGCCCGGCCCTTGCATCATCCACAACACCTCGTTCGACTTCAATGACGAGATCATTCCGATCGGCGCCAGCTACTTCGTGAAGCTGGTGCAGCGCTGGCTGCCCTCTGGCGGCTGAACTTTTTTTCCTGTTGACGATGATGAAAGCGGCCACCGCGATGACCTCCACCCCATTCACCCGGCGTTCGCTGGCTGCCCTTGCCGCCGCCGTCACGGCACTCGGCGCCTTCGCGCCCGCGCACGCGCAGCAGCAGCGCGTGATCCACATCGTGGTGCCCTTCGGCACCGGCGCGGTGCAGGACACGGTGGCGCGCGCCTTCAATGCCGAGCTGGGCGCGGCGCTCAATGCCAGCGCCATCGTCGAGAACCGCGCGGGTGCGGGCGGCACGGTGGGCGCGGCCGCCGTGGCCAAGGCACCAGCGGACGGCAGCACGCTGCTGCTCGCGGCCGCCAGCCACAACATCGCCGGCTTCCTCTACAGCAAGCTCTCCTACGACCCGCTGAAGGATTTCGTGGGTGTGGCCAACATCGGCAACGCGGGCTATGTGCTGGCGGTGGCGAGCGGGCTCAACGTGTCGAACACGGCCGACTTCATCAAGGAGGTCAAGGCCAACCCGGGCAAGTACAACTACGCCTCGGCCGGCAACGGCAGCGCCACGCACCTTGCGATGGCGTCGTTCCTCGCCAAGGCCGGGCTGCAGATGACGCACATCCCGACCAAGTCGACCGGCGAGGCCGTCAACGAAGTGCTCGCGGGCCGCGTGCATGCCGTGATCTCCTCGAGCATCGGCGTGATGGGTTTCCAGGCCGATCCGCGCATGAAGCTGCTCGCGTCCACCGGCCAGGCGCGCAGCCCCTTCCTGCCCAACCTGCCGACCGTGGCCGAGAGCGGCCTGCCGGGCTACGCCTTCGATTCGTGGATCGGGCTGCTCGCGCCGGCCGCCACGCCCAAGGCCGAGGTCGAGCGCCTCAACGCGGCCACCAACAAGGTGCTGGCCGATCCGGCAATCCAGGAGCGCTTCAAGCGCCTGGGCGTGGAGCCGCGCACGCAAAGCGCCGAAGAATTCCAGAAGCTGCTGCGCGCGGACTGGGATGCGATGGGGGCGGTGGTGAAGGCTTCGGGGGCGAAGATCGACTGACGGGTTCGGTTGTTCGGGGCGCTGTTGTCCAGGGCGCGTGCACAGGCCACCGGGTACTCCCCTCCGCGAATGTCCCCCGGCCTTCGGCCTCCTCCTTGATTTCGCTGCGGGGAGCACCCGATGCCCTGCGCACGAGGGCACGCTCCGGGTGTACCGCTGATCAACGACTGCTCTGAACAACGCTCACGCCGATGGGGTGCCTTGCGCAGCGAAATCAAGGAGGAGCCCGAAGGGCGGGGGACATTCGCGGAGCAAGGTACCCGTCGGCGTGATCGCGCCCTGAACAAACCCAGCACCGTCCCGGCAGATATCACACAAGAACCCACCCCGGAAGAGCGCTTGCCCCACGCATATCTTGACGATATATCGCTAATATATTTAAAGTAGGACCCTTCCCCACCGCACATCCAGGAGCAATCACGTGACCCAACCCCGCTGGCAAGGCATCTTCCCCGCCATCACCACCAAGTTCCACGCCGACGAAAGCATCGATGCCGAGGGCACCGCGCGCCACATCGACTTCCAGATCCGCAACGGCATCCACGGCCTCGTGACCTGCGGCTCGCTGGGCGAGGCCAGCACGCTCACGCTCGAAGAGAAACTGCAGGTAGCGAAGATCGCGCTGGAAGCCGCCGACGGCCGCATCCCGGTGCTGGCCAATGTGTCGGAAACCAGCACCCGCGAGGCGCTGCGCTATGTGGACGGGGCCAACAAGCTCGGCGTGGCCGGCTTCATGGTGATGCCCTCGGTGATCTACGTGGCCGATGCGCGCGAGGCGATGCTCAATGTGCGCACCATCGCCAACGCGGCGCAGCAGCCCATCATGGTCTACAACAACCCCGTGGCCTACCGCGTCGACCTGAAGCCCGAGCACATGGTGGAGCTGGCCGACTGCGAATGGATCGCGGCCATCAAGGAGAGCACCGACAACATCCGCCGCATCACCGACCTGCGCAACACGGTGGGCGAGCGCTACCAGCTGTTCCTGGGCGTGGACGATCTGGCCTACGAAGGCCTGGCGTTGGGCTGCGACGGCCTGCTGGCCGGCGTGGGCTGCGCGTTTCCGCGCGAGACGGTGGCGCTGTACGACCTGATGAAGGCCGGCAAGTTCGCCGAGGCGCTGAAGCTCTACCAGTGGATGACGCCGATGCTGCACCTGGACGTGTCGACCAAGCTGGTGCAGAACCTCAAGCTCATCGACGTGCTGGTGGGCGTGGGCTCGGAGCACATGCGCCGCCCGCGCCTGCCGCTGGTCGGCCAGGAGCGCGCGGCCATCGAAACCATCGTGAAGAAGGCGCTGGCGACGCGTCCTGCCCAGTACCAGTCGGTCATGTAATCGCATACAAACACACGTCCTTTTCATCGTCCCCAACCTAGGAAGAAGCATGAAGACAAAAGCACGCATGGTTCCGTTTCTTGGCCTCGTGGCCCTCGCCGTTGCTGGCCATGCGCACGCGCAGGAGCAGGTGGTCAAGATCGGCCACAGCGGACCGCTCTCGGGCCCCAACGCTTTCGCGGGCAAGGACAATGAAAACGGCGTGCGCCTTGCCATCGAGGAGCTCAACGCAAAGAAGATCACCGCCGGCGGCAAGACGCTGAAGTTCGAGCTGGTGTCCGAAGACGACCAGTGCGACGCCAAGTCCGGCGTCAGCGTGGCGCAGAAGTTCGTCGACGACGGCGTCAAGTACGTCATGGGCCCGTACTGCTCGGGCGTGGCCATTCCGGCCTCGCGCATCTATGCCGAGGGCGGCACCATGCTCTCCACCGTGGGCACCAATCCGAAAGTCACGCAGGGCGGCTACAAGAACCTCTACCGCATCATCGCGAGCGACAACCAGATCGGCTCCAGCATGGCGGTGTATGCGGCCAAGGTGCTCAAGGTCACCAAGGTGGGCGTGATCGACGACCGCACCGCCTTCGGCCAGGGCCTGGCTGAAGAGTTCACCAAGGAAGCGAAGAAGCAGGGCCTCACCATCGTCGGGCAGGAGTTCACCACCGACAAGGCCGTGGACTTCACCGCCATCCTCACCAACATGAAGGCCAAGGCGCCCGAAGCCATCTTCTTCGGCGGCTACGCGCCGCAGGCCGCACCCATGGCGCGCCAGATGAAGCAGCTCGCGGTGCCGGGCAAGCTGCTGGGCGGCGACACCCTCTGCAGCCCGGCCACCGGCAAGCTCGGCGGCGATGCCGTCAACGACCTGGTGTTCTGCGCGCAGGGCGGCTCCATCCTCGAAAAGGCGCAGAGCGGCCCGGCCTTCAAGGAGAAGTTCAAGAAGCGCTTCAACGCCGATCCCGATGCGTACGCGGCTTCGTACTACGACCAGGTGCTGTTCATCGGCGAGTCGATGAAGAAGGCCAACTCCATCGACCCCGACAAGGTCGGCGCCGAGCTCTACAAGACCACCTACAAGGGCGTGGCCGCAACCTATGCCTACGACGACAAGGGCAACATGAAGCAGGCGCCGATCACCGTCTTCACCTTCAAGAACGCGGCCCCGGTTCCCCTGGCCAGCTACTGAGTCCGAAGGAAGACATGCAGCGCATCCAGATCATCGACTCGCACACGGGCGGCGAGCCCACGCGCCTGGTCATCGGCGGGTTTCCCGATCTGGGTGGCGGCCCCATGGCCGAGCGCCGCGCTTTGCTGGCCGACCGGCACGACAAATGGCGCGCGGCCACCGTGCTCGAGCCGCGCGGCAGCGACGTGGTGGTGGGCGCGCTGCTGTGCGAGCCCGTGTCGCCCGATGCCGCCGCGGGCGTGGTCTTCTTCAACAACACCGGCTACCTCGGCATGTGCGGCCACGGCACCATCGGCCTCGTCGCGAGCCTCGCGCACATGGGGCGCATCGGCGTCGGCGAGCACCGCATCGAAACGCCCGTGGGCCCGGTCACGACCACGCTGCACGAAGACGGCTCGGTGAGCGTGCGCAACGTGCCCGCGTACCGGCATCTGCACCAGGTGGCGGTCGATCTGCCCGGACATGGCACCGTGCGCGGCGACGTGGCCTGGGGCGGCAACTGGTTCTTCCTCGTGAGCGACCACGGCCAGCGCATGGCAAGCGACAACCTGGCCGCGCTGACCGGCTACACCGCGGCATTGCGCCGCGCGCTCGCGGCGCAGGGCATCACGGGGGCCGACGGTGCGGAGATCGATCACATCGAACTCTTCGCCGACGACAGCGACGGCGCCGACAGCCGCAACTTCGTGCTCTGCCCCGGCAACGCCTACGACCGCTCGCCCTGCGGCACCGGCACCAGCGCCAAGATCGCCTGCCTCGCGGCGGACGGCAAGCTCGCGCCGGGCGAGGTGTGGACGCAGGCCAGTGTGATCGGCAGCCGCTTCGAGGCCAGCTATGCGCTGGAAGACGGCAAGGTCATCCCGACGCTGCGCGGCCGCGCGCACATCAGCGCCGAAGCCACGCTGCTGATCGACGACGAAGATCCCTTCGGCTGGGGCATCCGGCTCTAGCGCCGGCCGGCATGGACGCGGATGTCATCGTCATCGGCGCCGGCATCGTCGGTGCCGCCTGCGCGCATGCGCTGGCGCAGGCCGGGCGCCGTGTGCTGGTGCTCGATGCGCGCATCGGCGGCGCGACCGGGGCCGGCATGGGTCACCTGGTGGTGATGGACGACAACCCGGCCGAGCTCGCGCTCAGCCGGCATTCGATTGCGCAATGGCGCGCCCTCGCACCGCGCATGGACGACGACTGCGCATACAGCGCCTGCGGCACGCTCTGGATCGCCGCCAACGACGAAGAAATGGCCGAGGCCGAGCGCAAGCAGCAGCGGCTGCGCGCGCACGGCATCGAGAGCCGCCTGCTCGATGCGCCTGCGCTCGCACGCGCCGAGCCGACACTGCGCAAGGGCCTCGCGGGCGCGCTCGAAGTGCCAGGCGACGGCATCCTCTACGCGCCGAATGCGGCGCGCTGGCTGCTCGGCGAGCGCGGCGATGCGGTCCGTGTCGAGCACGCGAAGGTCGTTGCGATCGAAGACGACGGCACGCTGCAGCTCGCGGACGGCAGCCGGCGCCGCGCGCCCCAGATCGTGCTGGCCAACGGCATCGAAGCCACGACGCTGTGCCCCGAACTTCCGATCCGCCCGAAGAAGGGCCATCTGCTGATCACCGACCGCTATCCGGGCACGGTGCATCACCAGCTCGTCGAACTCGGCTACGTGACCAGCGCGCACCACAGCGACGGCGATTCGGTCGCCTTCAACGTGCAGCCCCGGCCGACCGGGCAACTGCTGATCGGCTCTTCGCGCCAGTTCGACACGACCGACCCCGCCGTCGAGGCACCGATGCTCGCGCGCATGCTGCGGCGCGCGCTCGACTATCTGCCGCGGCTCGCGGACCTCAACGCGGTCCGCTCATGGACCGGCATGCGCGCCGCGACGCCCGACGGGCTGCCGCTGCTGGGCAAGCACCCGTGGCGCGACAGGCTCTGGCTCGCGGTCGGCCACGAAGGCCTGGGCGTGACCACCGCGCCGGGCAGCGCGCATCTGCTCGCGGCGCTGATGACCGGCGCGGCCCCCGAATTCGACGCTGCGCCTTATGCGCCACGCGGCCTGCTGGAGGGGCACCGATGAGCGGCCCCACCCTGTTGCTGCACATCGACGGACAACCCGTCCGCGTGAAAGCAGGCAGCTCGGTGGCTGCCGCATTGCGCGTGGCCGGCGGCATGGGCGTGGCGCGCACCTCCGTCACGGGCCAGCCGCGCACGCCATTCTGCGGCATGGGCGTGTGCCAGGAATGCCGCGTGTCGGTCGATGGCCGGCGCAGGCTCGCCTGCCAGGCGGTCTGCGCCGAAGGCATGCGCGTGGAGACCTCGGCATGACGGCCATGGCGCTGGAGCACTGCGACCTGCTGATCGTCGGCGCGGGCCCTGCCGGCATGGCCGCGGCGGTGGCGGCCGCGCCCAGCGGTGCATCGATCGCCGTGATCGACGACAACCCCGCACCGGGCGGGCAGATCTGGCGCGACGGTCCCGGCGCATCGCTGCCCGCAGCCGCGCGCAAATGGCGCGAGGCGCTCGAGCGCCACGCCAACATCCGCGTCTGCAGCGGCACGCGCGTCGTCGCGGTGCCTGCGCGCAACGAGTTGCTGCTCGAAGATGCCGAGCGCGGCTGGCGCATGCAGTGGAAGAAACTGATCCTCTGCACCGGCGCGCGCGAGCTGCTGCTGCCGTTTCCGGGCTGGACGCTGCCCGGCGTGACGGGCGCGGGTGGCCTGCAGGCGCTCATCAAGGCGGGCCTGCCGGTCGAAGGCGAACGTATCGTGATTGCCGGCAGCGGGCCTTTGCTGCTCGCCGCCGCGGCCACTGCGCGGGCAGCGGACGCGAAGGTCGTGCGCATCGCCGAGCAGGCCGCGTTCGCTGCCGTCGCGGGTTTCGCCGCCAGCCTGCCGCGCTGGCCGGGCAAGGCCGTCCAGGCCATGACGCTGGCCGATCCGCAGTACCGCACCGCGTCGCGCATCGTCTCGGCGCAGGGTGGCGCGCAGGTCGAATCGGTTCGCCTGCTTCAGGGCGGCCGCGGGGTGGAAATCGACTGCGACCGCATCGCCTGCGGCTTCGGCCTCACGCCCAACACGCAGCTCGGCCGGATGCTGGGCTGCGCCCTCACGCCCGCGGATGAAAACGGTGCACAGGCGCTGGCCGTCGATGCGCGCCAAGCCACCAGCCTGCCCGACATCCACGCCGCCGGCGAATGCACAGGCTTCGGCGGCAGCGAACGCGCGCTCGCCCAAGGCACCATCGCGGGTTACGCGGCCGTCGGCAACGAGCGCGATGCGAAGCAGCACGAAGGCGAGCGCGCGCGTTGGGACGCCTTCGCTGCGCAACTGCACCGCAGCTTCGCGCTGGCCCCCGGGATCAAGCAGATGCCCCAGCCCGACACCCTCGTGTGCCGCTGCGAAGACGTGCCCTTCTCGGCGCTCGCGGATTGCAGCGGCTGGACCGACGCCAAGCTCCATCGCCGCTGCGGCATGGGCGCCTGCCAGGGCCGCGTGTGCGGCGATGCGGCGCAGTTTCTGTTCGGATGGACGCCGCCCGCACCGCGGCCGCCGCTGTCGCCGGCGCGCATTGCAACGCTGGCCGGCCTCGCGGGCCATGCCGATGTGGACCGACAATGAAGCCGAAGCAGCAGCACCAGAAGAAAACAATGCCCCCCCCGAAGCCCGTGTCCCGCCCCCAGCCCAAGCGACGGGCTGCCGACCTCGCCTACGACGCGATCGAGACGCTGCTTTCCACGCTGCAGCTGGAGCCCGGCAGCCAGATCGTCGAAGCCGACCTGGCCGAGCGCACCGGCCTCGGTCGCACGCCGGTGCGCGAGGCGCTGATGCGCATGGTGGCCATCGGCCTCATCGTGCAGCAGCCGCGCCGCGGCTTGCTGGTGTCGGCCATCGACCTGGCCGACCATCTCGACGTGGTCCAGACCCGTCGCGTGCTCGAACGGCTGATTGCGGCCTGCTCGGCGCGCCGCGCCACTGCGCTGCAGCGCAAGGAGATCGTGCGCTGCGCCGAGCTGATGGCGAAGGCGGCCCATCGCGGCGACCTGAACGACTACATGCAGGCCGACCGCGCGCTCGATTTCGTCAACCACCAGGCGAGCCACAACGATTCGGCGGTGAAGGCGGTGACCCCGCTCATCGTGCAGTGCCGCCGCTTCTGGTACGCCTACCAGCATGAGGGCGAGATCGTCGAGGGCGCCAATGCGCACCTCGAACTCGCGCAGGGCATCGCCACCGGCGACGAGGCGGCCGCCATCGCCGGCGCCAATCGCCTGATGGACTACCTCGAGCTTTTCGCGCGCAAGATCATCGACAAGTAGCCCGAAGGGGCTGGCGCAAGCGCACGGCGCACGGCAGGCCGCGCCTCAATCCCCGGCCGGCGCCGGCTCGGATCCGGGCCAGCCCAGCAGCTCGGCCAGCCGCTGCACGATCCAGCCGGCCTCGGCCGCCGACACGCCCGCTTCGGGCGCCGCCAGCCCGGCATGGATGCGCCGCAGGATCTCGCTTTCGACCGGCACCTCGGTGTGGTGCTGGATCTGCGCATGGCCGACGAGGTGGCTGGCAAGGTCCTCGCAGATCTCGTAGCGATCGCGCACCACATCGATCGGTTCGCGCAGGCGCTGGCGCGCGTCGCTGTAGACCGCGAAGAACGAGGGCGGAATGAAGATCTGGTTGTCGTCGGACATGGCGGCTTTGTTTGTGGCTGGCCCAATGACAAAACGCGCCCGGGGGCGCGTTCGTCGTGGCTCTGGAACGAGCCGTGGGGTTGGATCAGCCGCCCTTGGTGGGGCGCTTGCCCGGGTTCTTCTTGCTGCGCGTGGCGGTGCCGCGCTCGAGGCTGATCTTCTGGCCACCACCGGTGCGAGGTGCGGTGTAGCCGGGCATGGGAATCGGCTTCGGGCTGGCAAGACGGTCGGCTTCGGTACGGATTTTCTTGGGCATGGAAAGCTCGGATAAAAAAGATGTTCGACCCTCAATTAGGCCACATCGGCAGATTTCACATGCCAAGAGGCGAAACGGCGGGCCATGGGAGGGGTGTCAGGTCGACTGCGGTGTCAGCAGGCGCACCCTGACGCTCTTGCCTTTCACGCGGCCGTTGTCGAGCTTGCGTGCGGCTTCTTCGGCAATGCTGCGGTCCACCGCGACATAGGTCGAGTACTCGTTGACGTTGATCTTGCCGACCTGCTCCTTGGCATAGCCGCAGTCGCCCGTCAGCGCGCCCAGCACGTCGCCGGCGCGGATCTTTTCCTTGCGCCCGCCGACGATCTGCAGCGTGGCCATCGGCGGCGTGAGCGGCGCGCTCTTGGTGGGCGTGAGTTCGGCCAGGTCGTGCCATTCGGACTCGCGGCCCTGCAGCTGCTCGATCTTCCCGACGCTGCCCATCTCGTTCATGCTGGCCAGGTTCAGCGCGAGGCCTTCGGCGTCGCCCGACTGGCCCACGCGGCCCGTGCGGCCGACGCGGTGAATGTGGATTTCCGAGTCCGGCGTTACGTCGACATTGATCACGGCTTCGAGCTGCGAAATGTCGAGCCCGCGCGCCGCCACGTCGGTGGCAACGAGCACCGAGCAGCTGCGGTTGGCAAACTGCACCAGCACCTGGTCGCGCTCGCGCTGCTCCAGTTCGCCGAACAGCGCCATGGCGCTGAAGCCCTGCGCCTGCAGCACCTCGACGAGGTCGCGGCACTGCTGCTTGGTGTTGCAGAAGGCCAGCGTGCTGACGGGGCGGAAATGGTCGAGCAGCAGGCTCACGGTGTGCAGCCGATCGCTGTCCTTCACCTGGTACCAGCGCTGGCGGATCTTGCTGCCTTCATGCTGCGCCTGCACCGTGATCTGCTGCGGGCTCTTCATGAACTGCTGCGCGAGCTTGGCGATGCCTTCGGGGTAGGTGGCCGAGAACAGCAGCGTCTGGCGTTCCTTGGGGCACTGGCGCGCCACCTTCACGATGTCATCGAAGAAGCCCATGTCGAGCATGCGGTCGGCCTCGTCGAGCACCAGGGTGGTGAGCGCCGAGAGGTCGAGGTTTTCGCGCTCCAGGTGATCCATGATGCGGCCCGGCGTGCCCACCACGATGTGGGCGCCGTGCTCCAGGCTGGCGATCTGACCGCGCAGCGCAACGCCGCCGCAAAGCGTGACCACCTTGATGTTTTCCTCGGCGCGCGCCAGGCGGCGGATTTCGGTCGTGACCTGGTCGGCCAGCTCGCGCGTCGGGCACAGCACCATCGCCTGGATCGCGAAGCGGCGCGGGTTCAGGTTGGAAAGCAGCGCCAGCGCAAAGGCGGCGGTCTTGCCGCTGCCGGTCTTGGCTTGCGCGATCAGGTCCTTGCCGAGCAGCGCCGGCGGCAGCGCGGCGGCCTGGATGGCCGTCATCTGCGTGTAGCCGAGCTGGGTGAGGTTGGCCAGCATCTGGGGCGAAAGCGCCAGGGTGGCAAAGCCGTTGTCGGCTGGGGCCTGGGCTTGCGGGCCGCCGGCTGTGGGAGTGGGTGTTGTCATCGTTCAGCAGCCGGGAGCCGTAGAGCCGAAGAAGCGCAAAAAACAAAAGCCTTGCCGACGCCCTTCGCGGGGCGCCGCAAGGCCTTCAGTTCCTCGCGGATCAGCGGCGAGGTGAGTTGTTGCCACCGGTCGGCGGCGGACCGCGACGTTCCAGGTGGCGGAAGGTGATACGGCCCTTGGTCAGGTCGTAAGGCGAGAGTTCGAGCGACACCTTGTCACCCGCCAGGATGCGGATGTGGTGCTTGCGCATCTTGCCGCCGCTGTAGGCGATCAGCTGATGGCCGTTGTCGAGCGTCACGCGGTAGCGCGAGTCGGGCAGGACTTCGGTCACTGCGCCGTTCATTTCGATCAGTTCTTCCTTGGGCATGTGTGATTACCTCTGACTTGTTCGATGTGTGTTGGATATGAAGATGGCGTAATTGTTTCAGCCTGCGCAAGCAAGCGCGAGCGGGGCAACGCTGAGAGGGCTGCTGCGTTCGCGCACCCAGCAAAGGCCCTGGTCGATGGCGTAGCGCACCGCGGCGCCATGGCTGGCAAAGCGCGGCGTGAAACGCATCACGCGGTCGTGCATGCCGCTGCCCCGGCCGGAGCGGATCGAGACGGAAGCGGCAAAATTGCCGTCGTCCTGGTGGCGAATGAGCGGGGAAACTAGGTACTTGCCCACCGCGATACTGTGTTGAATGATGTCCATGAAGCCTTGGCACTCTGCGCGAAAAGTGTGCGCAAAATGCCGAAAAAATGATTGAAAACGGGCGTGGGCCAGCCAGAACGGCGCGGCGGACGCGCTATTCGCTTCAACAAGAACGAAGGCAGTGGTGGCAATCATGGGCGCCCGGTCTGGCGCTCCAACACACTGTGAAGCCGGCTTGAAAGAAAGAGGCCTGAAAAATCCAAGGGACGGTGCAGGTCAGCCGGCGTAATGACGAAAAGTGCTTCGTCGTGGTATCGAAACGAACCCGACATTATAGCCCGCGGGGCATGACAGTTGCTTGTCTTTAAAACAACGTCTGGTTGAATCCGGCATCAAATACCCGCCGGACAGGCATTTGACGCTATCAAACATATAGCGACAAGGCGCGTCAATCGATCCCGAGCATCCGCTTGTTCGCGGCCACGTCCACGCCGCCCGCCGCAAAATCGTCGAAGGCGCGCTCGGCCACGCGGATGATGTGCTCGGCAATGAAGGCCGCGCCCTCGCGTGCGCCGTCTTCGGGGTGCTTGATGCAGCATTCCCATTCGAGCACCGCCCAGCCCGGGAAGTCGTACTGCGCCATCTTCGAGAAGATCGCCTTGAAATTCACCTGGCCGTCGCCCAGCGAGCGGAAGCGCCCCGCGCGGTTGATCCAGCTCTGGAAGCCGCCGTACACGCCCTGCTTGCCCGTTGGGTTGAACTCGGCGTCCTTCACGTGAAAGATCTTGATGCGCTCGTGGTAGTGGTCGATGTAGGCCAGGTAGTCGAGCTGCTGCAGCATGAAGTGGCTCGGGTCGTACAGCAGGCAGGCGCGCGGATGGTTGTTCACGCGCTCCAAAAACATCTCGTAGCTCACGCCGTCGTGCAGGTCTTCGCCGGGGTGGATCTCGTAGCCCACGTCCACGCCCGCCGCGTCGAAGGCATCGAGGATCGGGCGCCAGCGGCGCGCCAGTTCGTCGAAGGCTTCCTCGATAAGCCCCGGCGGGCGCGGCGGCCACGAATAGAGATATGGCCAGGCCAGCGCGCCCGAGAAGGTGGCGTGCGCCGTGAGCCCCAGGTTGGCCGAGGCCTTGGCCGCGAAGTGCAACTGCTGCACCGCCCATTGCTGGCGCCGCACCGGATCGCCGCGCACCTCGGGCGCCGCAAAGCCGTCGAAGCCCGCGTCGTAGGCCGGGTGCACCGCGACCAGCTGGCCTTGCAGATGGGTCGACAGCTCGGTGATCTGGAGCCCGTGCTTCGCCAGCGTGCCCTTGACCTCGTCGCAGTAGGTCTTGCTCTCGGCGGCCTTTTTCAGGTCGAACAGGCGCGCGTCCCAGCTCGGGATCTGCACGCCCCTGTAGCCCAGCCCGGCGGCCCAGCCGGCAATGGCGTCGAGCGAGTTGAACGGGGCTTCGTCCCCGGCGAACTGCGCCAGAAATATGGCCGGGCCCTTGATCGTCTTCATGGCTTGTCTTCCTTCTTGGTCGTGGCGGCGTTGAAAGCATACTTGGCGTTTCGTCCGACCCCGTGCGAGAGGCCAAAGCGCCACAATGGACTTTCCTTTCCGCACAGCACGCCCTGCTCGTCCCGCGATGCCGCAACCTGTTTCCGCTCGGCTGAAGATCGGTTTGTCTGCCTGCTTTTCCCATGCCGATCCGGCGCGTTCGCTGTTCACCAACAAGACGCTGCAGTACGTCGAGCAGTCCATCGCGCACTGGCTCATGTCGGCCGGTGCCATGGTGGTGATGGTGCCCTGCCCCACGGGCGAAACCGCGCGCGGCGACACCGAGCTCTCGCACTACGCCGAATGGCTCGACGGCGTCGTGATGCACGGCGGCGCCGACGTCTGGCCCGGCAGCTACGGCGAGGAGCCGCTCAAGGACGCATGGGTGGGCGACCGCATCCGCGACCTCTACGACCTGGCGCTGGTCGAGGCCTTCGAACAGGCCGGCAAGCCCATCTTCGGCGTCTGCCGCGGGCTGCAGCTGATCAACGTGGCCTTCGGCGGCACGCTCTACCAGGACATCGAGGCGCAGCACAACCACCCTCAAACCGTGCGGCACCGCGACCCGGTCACCTACGACCAGAATTTTCACCAGATCGAGATCGTGGAGGGCACGCGCCTGGCCAGGCTCTACCCCGAGGTGAAGACCGCCAAGGTCAACAGCATCCACCATCAGGGTGTGAAAGACCTTGCGCCGGGTTTCGAGATCGAGGCCTGGAGCCTGCCCGACCGCGTGCCCGAGGCCATCCGCCGCAGCGCCGACAAGGGCCGCAGCTACATCGCCGCCACGCAGTGGCACCCCGAATTCCACAAGTACGGCAGCACCGAGACGGTGGACGACACGCCGATCCTGCACGACTTTCTCTGGGCCTGCGCCACCGCGAAGGTCGCGCCGCGTACCGTGCCGGATGCAGGAGGGCACGGCCGGATCCGCGACCGCGCGGCGCGGGTGCTGCGCCAGGCGCTGCTGCGGCGCTGACGGGCAGACCGGCCTAGCGCCGGTCGGAACGGTTCGTGCTGCCGCTGACGCCGGCATCGATGGTGCCGAACACCGTGACGCCGCTGCCCGATGACACGGTGCCGCGGTCGCCTGCCGACCCGGTGCCGGCGCATCCCGCCGCCAGGGCGCCCATCGCGATGGCAAGAACAGCTGCAATGAATGGCTTCACGGAAAACTCCTGGCAATGGTGAGACTTGCGGCCACTATAGGCCGGCGCTCTTGCGGCCCTGTCACAACAAACCCGCGGGCGGCAGGGTTGTCGGTCAGCGCGGATCGGTGGCCAGCAGCATCGCCACCATCGACTGCAGGTCCTGCCGCAGCCGCGCCGCGCCCGCCTCGTCGAGCGCCAGCGTGGCCTCGTCCATGTAGAGCTTGCGGTTGACCTCGACCTGGATGCTGTGCCGGTGCCCGGCGGGACGGCCATGCCGGCGCACCAGCTCCACGCCCTTGTAGGGATGGTTGTAGTCCACGCTGTAGCCGCGCTCGCGCAGGTGCTCGCAGATCCTTTGCGACAGCGCCGGATCGGCGGTGCTGCCGTCGCGGTCGCCGATCACGAAGTCCGCATGCACGAGGCCCGGAAAGTCGGTGGCATGGCTGCCCGCAATCGCCGGCATCGAGTGGCAGTTGATGTGGATGCCGTAGCCGTGCCGCGCGTGCGCCGCGTCGATGGCCTCGGCCACCGCCGCGTGGTACGGGCGCCAGCAGTTGTCGATGCGCCCGCGCACCTCGTCCACGGTGAGCAGGCGGTCGTAGATCGGCAGCCCCTCGTCGGTGAGCTTCCAGACCAGGCCCTTGCCGAGCCGCACCTTGGAAAGCACGCGCGGGTCGGTCGACAGCGGCCCGGTCCACGGGCCGTCGAGCAGCGCGGTGTCCAGCTCGGTGGTGTCGCGGTTCGCGTCCAGGTAGCTGCGCGGAAAGTGCGCCTCGATCCAGGCCGCGCCCATGGCGGGCGCAAAGGCATAGAGCTTCTCGACGTGCGTGTCCTCGGCCCGGCGCAGCGTGGCCAGGTCGCACACCGGCCGGAAGTCCTCGGGGTAGACGGTGCCGCTGTGCGGAGAGTCCAGCACCAGCGGCGTGTGCCCGGCGACGCTCGTCACCTGGGCGCGGGTTTGGATCAGTTTCAAGACAGGATGCATAGGCAGAGGCAGGCGGGTCAATCCAATCGGATGCGGGCGAAGGCGGCCACTTTTTTCATCTTCTCGATCTCGCTGTCGATCTGCTTCGCGAACTCGGCCGGCGTGGTGCCCGACGCATAGAGCCCCTGCAGCGCCAGCCGCTCGCGCACCGTGCTGTCCTTCAGCGCGGTGGCCACGGCCTGCTGCATGCGCAGCGCGATGTCGGCCGGCGTGCCGGCGGGCGCCACCAATCCGAACCACGACGGATCGTTGTTGGCCGGGTAGCCGAGCTCACGATACGTCGGCACTTCGGGCAGCACGTCGAGCCGGCTGCTCCAGGACACGGCCAGCGCCTTCAGCTTGCCCGCCTTCACATGCGGCAGCGAAGAGGCCACCTGGTCGAAGTACACCGGCACCTCGCCCGCGAGCACGTCGTTGATGGCCGGGCCCGCACCGCGATAGGGGATGTGCACCATCGAGGTTCCGGTGCTGCTCTTGAAGAGTTCGCCCCACATGTGGCCGATGGTGCCGTTGCCCGGCGA
Source organism: Variovorax paradoxus (assembly GCF_018614875.1). Taxonomy (GTDB): domain Bacteria; phylum Pseudomonadota; class Gammaproteobacteria; order Burkholderiales; family Burkholderiaceae_C; genus Variovorax; species Variovorax paradoxus_I. The sequence goes on from NZ_JAGGNW010000014.1 coordinate 211,780, forward strand.
TGCGTACGACACCTTGCCCGGATTGGCCTTCAGGTATTTCACGAGTTCCGCGAAGCTGTTCACCGGCAGCACCCGCGGGTTGATGACGACCACGCCCGGCGCCTTCACCAGTTCGGTCACGGCGACGAAGCCCTTGACCGGGTCGTAGGGCAGCTTCTGGTAGACGGCCGGGTTCACGCCGTGCGTGGAGAGCGTGGCCACGCCGAAGGAGAGGCCGTCCGGCGCGGAGCGCGCCACTTCGGCCATGCCGATGGAGCCGCCGGCTCCGGCGCGGTTGTCGATGACCACGGGCTGCTGGAGGATCTTGGCCAGCGGCTCCGACAGCACGCGCGCCGTGATGTCGGTGGCGCCGCCGGGCGGGAAGGGCACGATCATGCGGATCGGCTTGCCTTGCTGGGCAAAAGATATTCCAGGAGCGACAGAAACAGCGGCCAGGGCGGAAAGAAGATGACGACGTTGCATGGGGGTTTTTCCAATGAGACGGAAGTAATGAAGCAAGAGCTGCTGCATTGCTTAAAGCAAAGGATAGACCAGCTAACATTCTGATCTGGAATGTTTTAATGGGCATCCAGCCATGTCGCTCCGCCGCCTCAACCCGCCCCTCAACCTGCTGCGCGCTTTTTCCACCGTGGTGCGCTTCGGCGGCGTCTCGCGTGCCGCCGAGGCGCTGCACCTCACGCAGGGCGCGGTCAGCAAGCAGGTGCAGGAGCTGGAGCGCTGGATCGGCGCGCCGCTGTTCGAGCGCAGCCGCAAGCGGCTGGCGCTCACGCCCGCGGGCGAGCGCTACGAGAAGGCCGTGCGCGCCATGCTCGCGCAGCTGGAGGCGGCCACGCTGGAATTCATCACCAGCGGCGACGGCGGCGGCGCGCTGCACCTGTCCGCCCTGCCCACCTTCGGCGCCAAGTGGCTGATTCCGCGCCTGCCCGATTTCCAGCGCCTGCATCCCCAGATCACGCTGCATTTCGTGCCCTTCGTGCACGGCTACGACTTCGAGCGGCCCGAGCTCGACTGCGCCATTCTGTTCGGCGACGGCCACTGGCCCGGCGCGCGCTCGCACTACCTGGCGGGACAGGACGTGGCGCTGATCGCGCCGCGCGCGCACCTGGCCGAAGCCGCCATCCGCACGCCGCAGGACGTGGCGCGCTGCACCTTGCTGCGCCACGTCACGGTGCCGCAGTCGTGGCTGCAATGGAGCGAGACGCACGGCGTGCGCGGGCTCGATCCGCTGGCCGGCCCGCAGTTCGACCAGTTCCAGACCATGATCCGCGCGGTGATGGTGGGCATGGGCGTGGCGCTGGTGCCGCGCTGCCTGGTGCAGGACGAAATCGCCTCCGGATTGGTCGACGAGCCGCTGCCGGGCGGCGGCTACCGCGGCAACCAGGGCTACTGGTTCTGCTACCCGGAGGGCCGCGGCCAGCTGGCCACGCTCGATCATTTCCGCCGCTGGCTGCTGGCCGAAGTCGACCGCGGCGCGGAAACGCCGCGGGCCGTCGCCTGACCGGCGCGGAGGATTCCCCCTCTGCCGACGCGTGGCGGCTACTCGGGCTTGGCGCCCGACGCCTTCACCGCGCTGCCCCAGCGCTGGATCTCGTTCGCCACGAAGCGGTCGAACTCGGCGCCCGTGGTGGGCGCGGGCTCGGAGCCCCGTTCGCGGATGAAGCGCGCCATCTGCTCGCTCTTCAGGATCTCGGTCACTTCCTGGTTCAGCCGCGCCGTGATCTCGCCCGGCGTGCCGCGCGGCGCCATCAGGCCGAGCCAGCCCACGGCTTCGAAGTCCCTGGTGCCGGCCACGCCGCTTTCGCGCACCGTGGGCACGTCGGGCAGCTGCGACGAGCGCTTGGCCGAGGTGACGGCCAGCGCAATCGCCCTGCCCGACTTGATGTGCGGCAGCGCGGCCGTCACCGAATCGACCATCAGCGGAATCTGGTTGCCCAGGAAGTCCGACTGCGCCGGCCCGCTGCCGCGGTACGGAATGTGGGTGATGAAGACATGCGCGGCCGACTTGAACATCTCGCCCGACAGGTGCTGCGTGCCGCCGATGCCGGCGCTCGCATAGCTCAGCCTGCCGGGCTCCGCCCTGGCGCGCGCGGCCAGGTCGGCCATGCTGCGGATGCCGCTTTCCGGCGTGGCCAGGAACACCAGCGGCACCGTGGCGATGAGCGAAATGCCCACCAGGTCCTTGCGCGGGTCGAAGCCCGGCTTGGCGTAGAGCGTATGGTTCACGGCCATCGCGCTGCCGGCCACCACCAGCGTGTAGCCGTCGGCCGGCGAGCGCACCACGAACTCAGTGCCGATGTTGCTGCCGGCGCCGGCCTTGTTGTCCACAATCACCGGCTGGCCCAGCCGCTTGCCGAGCTGTTCGGCCAGTGCGCGCGCGAAGATGTCGGTGGCCTGTCCCGGCGGGAAGGGCACCACCAGCTTCACGGGCCTGTCGGGCCACGCCGCGGCCTGCGCCAGGCCGCATGCGCCGGCAAGCAATGCCGCCGCGGCGAGCCCGATCGCGAAGTGCCTGCGCCGCGTGCTCATGGCGCCGACAGGTGCTTGCCCACGATGCCCGCGAGCTCGAACATCGTCACCTGGTCCTTGCCGAACACCGGCTTGAGCTTGGCGTCGGCATTGATCGCGCGCTTGTTGGCCGCGTCCTGCAGGCCGTGGGCCTTGATGTAGTCCCAGAGCTTCTTGATGACCTCGGTGCGCGCCACCGGCTCGGCGCCGATCACCGCGGCCAGCGAGTCGCTGGGCTTCAGGCCCGCGCCGGGCTTGCGCGGCGCGGCGGCCTTCTTCGCGGCCGGCGCCTTTTTGGCGGCGGGCGTCTTCTTTGCCGCCACCTTCTTGGCCGCGGCCGTCTTGCCCGCCGGCGCGGCCTTGCCGAAGGTCTTGCGCGGCGGGAACTTGCTGCCGCCTTCGCGCGGCGCGAATTCGAAGGTCACCTTGCCCTCCTCGGCGTTCCATGTGAGGAAGGCCTTGAAGGCACGGCGCGTGCGCATGCTCACGAACTTGTCGAGCAGGTCGGTCTTGCCGGTGGCGAGCAGCTTTTCCATCTGCGCGCGCTCCACCGGCTGCTGCAGGATGATCTTGCCGGTCTTGAAGGTGCAGCTCGGCGTCGGCTGCGCGGTGGTGGGCACCGACTTCTCGCAGACGTAGTTGCTGCCATGCTCGAACACCGGCGCGCCGCACACCGGGCACGGGCCCACCGTGTCCTGCTCGCTGAAATCGACGATCTCGCCGGTGTCGGCGTTCTTGTCGTCGCCGAAGTCGAACTCCAGCTTCCAGTTCTTCGCCTCTTCGTCGAACTTCAGGACGATCTCGGAAGTGAAGGGCCAGCCGGCCTTGGAGCGAAAGCCTTCCAGCGGGCCGATGTGCTTGTCGGCCAGCAGCGCCTCGGCTTCGGCCACTTCGAAAGTGCGCCCCGCCGGCGACTTGCCGAACGAGAAGCCGCAGGCGTCTTCGCCCGTGCCGCTCTTGCCGACGCAGCCGTAGCGGCGGTAGTTCTCCTTCACCACGCCGCCGCAGTTGGGGCATGGCGTGGAAAGCGTGGCGTAGTCGCCCGGCACGGTGTCGCGGTCGTATTCCTTGGCCTTCTTGACGATGTGCTGCGTCATCTCGGCGATCTCGCGCATGAAGGCGTCGCGGCTCAGCGCGCCCTTCTCCATCTGCGCGAGCTTGTATTCCCACTCGCCCGTGAGCTCGGCCTTGGAGAGTTCTTCCACGCCCAGGCCGCGCAACAGCGTCATGAGCTGGAAGGCCTTGGCCGTGGGGATCAGCTCGCGGCCTTCGCGCAGCATGTATTTCTCGGTGATCAGGCCTTCGATGGTGGCTGCGCGCGTGGCTGGCGTGCCGAGGCCCTTTTCCTGCATGGCCTCGCGCAGCTCGTCGTCGTCGATGGTCTTGCCGGCGCCTTCCATGGCGCCCAGCAGCGTGGCTTCCGAATAGCGCGCCGGCGGCCGGGTCTTCAGCGCCTTCGGGTCGGCCGATTCGGTCTTCACCGTCTCGCCCGGCTTCACCACCACCAGGTTCTTGCCGTCCTTTTCATCGTCGTCGTTGACGGCTTCCTTGCCCCAGATCGCCAGCCAGCCCGGCTTGACCAGCACCTTGCCGTCGCTGCGGAAGGGGTACTTCTTGCCGCCAGCCTCCACGGTGCTGATGCGGGTGGTCACCTGGAATTCGGCGCTCGGGAAGAACACCGACATGAAGCGGCGCACCACGAAGTCGTAGAGCTTCTGCTCGGCGTCGGAGAGCCCGCTCGGCGCCTGCAGCGTCGGGATGATGGCAAAGTGGTCCGACACCTTGGCGTTGTCGAAGATGCGCTTGTTCGGCTTCACGTAGCTGCCGTCGACCGCCTGCTGCGCGAAGGGCGCGAGGTGCTTCATGCCGCTGTCGGCGAGCATCTTCATGGTGTCCTTCACCACCGGCAGGTAGTCCTCGGGCAGCGCACGCGAGTCGGTCCGCGGATAGGTCAGCGCCTTGTGGCGTTCGTACAGGCTCTGCGCCAGCGCCAGCGTGGTCTTGGCGGAGAAGCCGAAGCGGCCGTTGGCCTCGCGCTGCAGCGAGGTCAGGTCGAACAGCATCGGCGAGGCCTGCGTGGTGGGCTTGCTTTCCTCGGTGACGGTGGCGGGCTTGCCGCGCGCCGCATCGGCGATCTCGCGGGCCTCGCGCTCGCTCCATACGCGGTCGGCGCGAATCTCGGCATCGGCCACGCCGTCGGGGCCCGGCGGCGGCTTCTTGAAGTTCGCGTCGAACCACTTGCCGGGGTACTGGCCGGCCTCGGCCTGGAACGCGCCGTGAATTTCCCAGTAGTCGCGGCTGACGAATTTGCGGATTTTTTCCTCGCGCTCGACCACCACGGAGAGCGTGGGCGTCTGCACGCGGCCCACGGTTGTCAGAAAGAAACCGCCGTCGCGCGAATTGAACGCGGTCATGGCGCGCGTGCCGTTGATGCCCACCAGCCAGTCGGCCTCCGAGCGCGAGCGCGCGGCATCGGCCAGGCCCTGCATCTGCTTTTCGGTGCGCAGCGCGTCGAAGCCGTCGCGGATGGCCTGCGGCGTCATCGACTGCAGCCACAGGCGCTTCACCGGCTTGTTCAGGCCGGTCTTGCCGCCCGCGTACTGCTCGATCAGGCGGAAGATCAGCTCGCCCTCGCGGCCCGCGTCGCAGGCGTTGATGAGCTGGGTCACGTCCTTGCGCTTGGCCTGCTTGACCACGGCGTTCAGGCGCGTCTTTGTCTTGTCGACCGGCTTCAGGTCGAAGTGAGGGGGAATCACCGGCAGGTTCGCGAAGCTCCACTTGCCGCGCTTGACGTCGAACTCCTCGGGCGCCTGGATCTCGACCAGGTGGCCGACAGCGCTGGTCACGACATAGCTGTCGTTCTCGAAATGCTCGTCATGCTTGTCGAACTTGCCGGCCACCGGCGTGAGGGCACGGACGATGTCCTGTGCCACCGACGGCTTTTCTGCGATTACCAAGGTCTTCATCAACAATTCCTAAAAGAGTTCAGCCGGCGCCGAGCCGCCTCAAGGCGGCCCGCGGCCCCCCTGGGGGCCACATACAATCTGCGGCTTCCCGCGTGCACACGCGCACACGCGCATGTGTGCATATTCAAACTAACAGACTTCGGCGATGCCTTCCAAAAACCCCATTTCCGGCGGCCGCCGCATTCAGACGCGGCGCTCCACCGTCCATGGCAACGGCGTGTTCGCCGTCCAGGATCTGGCGGAAGGCGAGACGCTGATCGAATACAAGGGCGAGGTCATCAGCTGGAAAGAGGCGCTGCGCCGCCATCCGCACGACCCGGCCCAGCCGAACCACACCTTCTACTTCCACATCGACGACGGGCGCGTGATCGACGGCAACGTCGACGGCAACGCCGCCCGCTGGATCAATCATTCGTGCGAGCCGAACTGCGAGGCCGACGAGGTCGATGGGCGCGTTTATATCAAGGCGCTGCGCAACATCGCCGCAGGCGAAGAGCTCAACTACGACTACGGCCTGATCATCGACGAGCCCTACACGCCGAAACTGCTGTCCGAGTTTCCCTGCTGGTGCGGCTCCGAGAAGTGCCGCGGCACGCTGCTGACGCCCAAGGACGAGGAAGAAGAAGCAAAGAAAAAGAAGAAGGCCAAGAAGAAAGCCGAAAAGAAAAAGGCCGAGAAGAAGGAAGCCAGAAAGGCCGACAAGAAAGCCGAAGAAAAGAAGGCCGAAAAGAAAAAGTCCAAGAAGGACAAGGGCGACAGGGCCTGAGCCCATGAACACCACGGCCGCCTGGTTCGAAGACCGGATCGCCGCGGCGGTGGCGCCGCTGCTGCCCGGCTTCGGGGTCGAGGCCGTGGCCGAGATCGATTCGACCAATACCGAGCTGATGCGCCGCGCGCGCGCCGGCCGCATTGAACCGGTGCTGCTGGTGGCCGAGCGCCAGACCGCGGGGCGCGGCCGGCTCGGCCGGGCCTGGCAGAGCGCGCAGCAAAGCGACGAAAAAAAAGCCGCGGCCTCCCTCACCTTCTCGCTGGGCCTGCCGCTCGCGCCGCGCGACTGGACCGGCCTCTCGCTGGCCGTGGGCGTCAGCGTGGCGGAAAGCCTCGATCCCTCGGGCGCGGCGAAGGTCGCGCTCAAGTGGCCCAACGACCTGTGGGTGAACGACCGCAAACTGGCCGGCATTCTGATCGAAACCGCCATGCCGCATGCGGGCCGCGCCGACGCGCCGGCCCCGCCGCGCTATCTGGTGATCGGCATCGGCATCAACATCGGCCCGCGCGAAGCCGATGGCATGCGCACCCCGCCGGCGTGGCTGCGCCAATGGCGCCCCGATGCCACCGCGCCCGAAGTGCTCGCCGAACTGGCCGCGCCGCTGGTGCGCAGCGTGCAGGCTTTCGAGGCACAGAGCTTCGCGCCCTTTGCCGAGCGCTTCGCCGCACGCGACGCATTGCGCGGGCGGGAAGTCCAGCTCAGCGATGGCAGCGTCGGCCTGTGCGAAGGCGTGGCCTGGGGCGGCGAGCTCCAGGTGCGAACGGCCGACGGGCTGCAGCTGATCTCGAGCGACGAGGTCAGCGTGCGCCCGCGCGGCATGGCGTTCCGAGGTCGGCCATGAAGCTGCGCCTGGTGCTGGTTGCCCTGCTCATTGCCAACCTTGGCTACTGGCTGTGGTCGCGCGGCGACCTTGCCGGCGTCGGCCTGGCGCCGGCGGGATTCAACGAGCGCGAACCGCAGCGCCTCGCGCGCCAGGTTCATCCCGATTGGCTCCAGATCCGCAAGGACGCCAAGGGCGCACCCTGAACCTGCCGCTGCGTTTCAGGGCGCGGTTTCTTCGCCCTCGAAGCGCACCGTGAAGCGCGCCCCCGGCGGCTTCTGGCCCGGATGCGCATCCTCGAGCTTCACCAGCGCATGGTGCTGGTTGGCAATCTCGCGCACGATCGGCAGGCCCAGCCCCGAGCCGTCGGCTTCGTTGCCGAGCACGCGGTAGAACGGCTCGAACACCAGCTCGCGGTCGGCCTCCGCAATGCCCGGCCCGTTGTCCTCCACCTGCAGCAGCACCACGTGGCCGAACGGGTCGGCCAGCACGCGCGCGGTGATCACGCCGGGGCGCTCTTCAGTCGACGGCGTGTAGTTGATCGCGTTGTCGACCAGGTTGCGCACCAGCTCCTTCAGCAGGGTCGGATTGCCTTCGAGCACCACGCCCGGCGCGCCCGCCTCGGCGCCGTCGTAGCCCAGGTCGATGCGCTTCTCGATCGCACGCGGCACCGCCTCGCGCACCACCTCGATGGTGAGCCGCGCCAGGTCGCAGGGCTGGCGGCCGGTGCCGGCGCCGGTGCTTTCGGCGCGCGCGAGCGAGAGCAGCTGGTTCACCGTGTGGGTGGCGCGCACGCTGGCGCGGCCGATCTGCTTGAGCGACTGCTTGAGCTCGTCGGCATTGGCGCCCTCGCGCTGCGCCAGGTCGGCCTGCATGCGCAGGCCCGCGAGCGGCGTCTTGAGCTGGTGCGCCGCATCGGCCAGGAAGCGCTTTTGCGTGTGGATCGAATCGTTGAGCTTGACGAGCAGCTCGTTGACCGACGACACCAGCGGCACCACTTCCAGCGGCACCGACGATTCGTCCAGCGGGCTCAGGTCGCCCGGGCGCCGCTCGCGGATGCGCGCCTCGACCACCGACAGCGGCTTGATGCCGCGCACCAGCGCCAGCCAGATCAGCAGCACCGCCAGCGGCAGGATCGCGAACTGCGGCAGCAGCACGCCCTTGATGATCTCGGTGGCCAGCACCGACTGCTTCTCGCGCGTTTCGGCCACCTGCAGCAGCGCCGGTTCCGCGTTGCTGTCGGGGCCGGGGAGCCACAGCGAGGCCACGCGAACCGACTTGCCGCGCATCTCGCCGTTGCGCAGCGTGACCACGCCGGGGACCGGGGGCTCGTCGGTGTTGGGGTGCGGCACGTCCGGCTCGCCGCTGAGCAGCGTGCCGTGGCTGTCGAGCACCTGGTAGTAGACGCGGTCGGCGCCGTCGGCCCGCAGGATCTCGCGCGCCGGCTGCGGCAGCACGAACTGCGTCTGCCCCTGCTGCACCGTGACCAGCCGCGCCAGCGTCTGCACGTTGTACTCGAGCGCGCGGTCGAAGGGTGCATTGGCAATGCCCTGCGCCACCAGCCAGGTCACGCCGATGCTCACCGGCACCAGCAGCAAGAGCGGCGTGAGCATCCAGTCGAGGATCTCGCCGAACAGGGAGCGCTGCGCGCGCTGGAAGAGTTTCAAAGAGCTTGCCCGGTCTACGCGAACGACGTGCCGCGCATCAAGTCAAGGGATTTTCTCGAGGCAATAGCCGAGGCCGCGGACCGTTGCGATGCGCACCGGCCCCTTCTCGATCTTCTTGCGCAGGCGGTGGATGTAGACCTCGATCGCGTTGAGGCTCACTTCCTCGCCCCATTCGCACAGGCGCTCCACCAGCTGGTCCTTGCTGACCAGGCGGCCGGCGCGCTGCAGCAGCACCTCCAAGAGGCCGAGTTCGCGCGCCGAGAGCTCGACCATCTTGCCGTCGATGGTGGCCACGCGGCCGGCCTGGTCGTACACCAGCGGGCCGTGCCGGATCGTGTTGCTGGTGGCGCCCATGCCGCGCCGCGTCAGCGCCCGCACGCGCGCTTCGAGTTCCTGCAGGCTGAAGGGCTTGGCCATGTAGTCGTCGGCGCCGTGGTCCAGGCCCTTGACGCGTTCTTCCACGCTGTCGGCCGCGGTGAGCACCAGCACCGGCAGCTGCGAGCCGCGCGCGCGCAGGCGCTTGAGGATCTCAATGCCGTGCAGGCTGGGCAGCCCCAGATCGAGGATCAGCAGGTCGAACTCGCTGTGCGTCATGAGCGCGGTGTCGGCCTGCGATCCGTTCGCCACGTGGTCGACCGCCGCGCCCGAGGTGCGCAGGCTGCGCAGCAGGGCATCGGCCAGCACCTGGTCGTCTTCGGCAATCAGAATCCGCATAGCCACCTCCGGCCGGTTCGGGCGCCGCGCCGGCGCCGCGTTCACATATGTCTCTCTGCCGAGTCTAGCCCGCCGTATAGGCTTCGAGACCGATGGTTACCACGGTGGCGACCTCATTGCCCACGCTGGCGCGGAATTCGCGCTCGGCCTGCGTCACCGCGCTGCGGAAGGCGTCGAGCCACGCCAGCCCGTCGGCGGTGAAGAGCACGCGCCGCGCCCGCGCGTCGAGCGGGTCGGGCCCGCGCGTGACCAGGCCCCAGGCCTCGCACTGGTCCACCAATGCGCCCATCGCCTGCTTGGTCATGCCGGCGCGCCCGGCCAGCTCGGTCAGGCGCGAGCCTTCGCGCGCCAGGTGCCGCGTGATGTGGACGTGCGCGGCGCTCACCTGGGCGCGCGCCGCGAGGTTCGACAGCGCCAGCGGCACGTCGACGTCGTGCGCCATCAGCTCCAGCACGCGCTCGTCGAAGCGGCGCATCGCATGGCCCAGCAGGCGGCCCAGGTGGGTTTGCCGCCAAGCGTCGGAGTCGGTCGGAAAAGCGGTTTCGGCCATTCTTCAAATGGTAAAGCAAACTGACCAAAAAATGGGTTTACTCAAATCCATCAGCCTCTACACTACTGTTTAAGCATCCAGCCTGTAATTAAAATCAGATGGACCGCAACCACACACAAACCGTTGATTTTCAAGGAGATTTCCACATGGACGCAGTCGTCAAGGGCGCAAGCATCTCGGTCGCCAACAGTGAAAAGGCCAAGGCCCTGCAGGCCGCGCTGGCCCAGATCGAAAAGCAGTTCGGCAAGGGCACGATCATGCGGCTCGGCGAAGGCGAGGCTCTGGAAGACATCCAGGTGGTCTCCACCGGCTCGCTGGGCCTGGACATCGCGCTGGGCGTCGGCGGCCTGCCGCGCGGCCGCGTCATCGAAATCTACGGCCCGGAATCCTCGGGCAAGACCACGCTCACGCTGCAGGTCATCGCCGCCATGCAGAAGCAGGCCGGCACCTGCGCCTTCGTCGATGCCGAGCACGCGCTCGACGTGCAGTACGCCCAGAAGCTCGGCGTGAACCTGTCCGACCTGCTCATCAGCCAGCCCGACACCGGCGAGCAGGCGCTCGAAATCGTCGACTCGCTGGTGCGTTCGGGCGCCGTCGACCTGATCGTCATCGACTCCGTCGCCGCGCTCACCCCCAAGGCCGAAATCGAAGGCGAAATGGGCGACTCGCTGCCCGGCCTGCAGGCCCGCCTCATGAGCCAGGCACTGCGCAAGCTCACCGCCACCATCAAGAAGACCAACTGCATGGTCATCTTCATCAACCAGATCCGCATGAAGATCGGCGTGATGTTCGGCTCGCCCGAAACCACCACCGGCGGCAACGCGCTGAAGTTCTACGCCTCGGTGCGGCTGGACATCCGCCGCATCGGCACCATCAAGAAGGGCGACGAGGCCATCGGCAACGAAACCAAGGTCAAGGTGGTGAAGAACAAGGTCAGCCCTCCGTTCAAGACGGCCGAGTTCGACATCCTGTTCGGCGAAGGCATCAGCCGCGAAGGCGAGATCATCGACATGGGCGTCACGGCCAAGATCCTCGACAAGTCGGGCGCCTGGTACGCCTACAACGGCGAAAAGATCGGCCAGGGCCGCGACAACGCCCGCGAGTTCCTGCGCGAGAACCCGGAACTCTCGCGCGAGATCGAGAACAAGGTGCGCGAGTCGCTGGGCATTCCGCTGCTGGCCGCCGATGCCGGCGCCCCTGCGCCCGAAAAGGCCGAGAAGCCCGCAAAGGCGGCCAAGGCCGACAAAGCCGACAAGGGCGAGTAAGCAGGCGAGCACGCACGGAAGCGGCGCATGGCTTTCGGCGCCCCCTCCCTCAAAGGCCGCGCGCTGCGGCTCCTGAGCCAGCGCGAGCATTCGCGCGCGGAACTGGAGCGCAAGCTGGCCAAACACGAAGAAGAGCCCGGCGAGCTGGCCCGCGCACTCGACGAACTGGCCGCCAAGGACTTCATCAGCGAGCCGCGCGTGGTGGCTTCGGTGCTGAACCAGCGCGCCGCCCGGTCGGGCGCACTGCGGGTGCGGCAGGAGCTGCAGGCCAAGGGCATCGCGCCCGAAGCCATCGCGCAAGCCGTGGCCAGCCTGCAGGACACGGAAGTGGAACGCGCCACGGCCCTGTGGCGCCGCCGCTTCGACGCACCGCCTGCCGATGCGAAGGAGAGGGCGAAGCAGATGCGATTCCTGATGGCGCGGGGCTTTTCAAGCGCCGTCGTGTCCAAGGTACTCAGGAGCGATTTCGATGAAACCGACGAATGACCATCCCGCCGCGCAGTCGCGCGTCGTCACCCAGCGCGTGAACTGCGAATGGCGCCGCGCCTATGCGCTGGCGGCCGATCCGGCGCGCCTGCCCGACTGGGCCAGCGGCCTCGCGAAGAGTGCGCTGCTGCCGCAAGGCGACCACTGGATCGTGCGCACGCCCGAAAGCGGCGATGCCCGCATGCGCTTCGCGCCGCCCAACGACTTCGGCGTGCTCGACCACTGGGTCGCACCCGAAGGCGTGCCCGAGGTCTACCTGCCGTTTCGCGTGATCGGCGTTGCGCCGGACGCCTGCGAACTGCAGTTCACGCTGCTGCGCCAGCCGCACATGGACGATGCGGCCTTCGAGCGCGATGCAAGCTGGATCGCGCGCGACTTGCAGGCGCTGCGGCGCCTGCTCGAAGGCAGCTGAATCGCCGGCCACATTGCCGCGCGCCAGTCGGCGCCGCGCTGTGGACCAACCCGATGGCATGATCGGCGCCGGCCGGTCCCGTGCGAGGACCGCCCTCATAAAACTTCGGAGGAGGAAATCCCATGTCTTCGGGAACCGACGGCCAGCCATCTCTCGTCCGCGCCGGCGCCAAGGCCGGGCTCGCCTTTGCCGGCTCAGCCATCAAGGGTGGCCTGCTCGGCCTGGTGCTCGGCGGCGGCGTTTTCTTCTTCTATCTCGGCCAGCTGCACGGGCCCGGCAACACAGCGGCAAGGGCTGGCGGTGCGGGTGCCGTCCTGGCCCTGGTCACATCGCCGCCGCTGCTGGTCGCGGTGCTGCTGCTCCTTTTCGTCGTCATCTACGCGATGCTGGGTGTGCAACAGGGCCGGGCCAAGGCGATGCAGCACCTGGTGGCAGCGCGCGGTGAAGCCGTGTCCGAGCGCCTGGCCGGCGCGATCGCGGGCCGCATCGAAGCCATGCCGCGCACCCACGGCAAATTGAAGCGCGCGGCCGACTGGCTGTCGGTCGACGCCTTGAGCAAGCAGCTGGCGCCGGTGCTGGGTGAGGGCAGGGCGGTGCGCTCGGTGGTCGGCTTCGTGCTGAACCGGCTGCCGATGAACGACATGCTGGCCGAATGGCAGCAAGGCCGCGCGGAGCATGGAGAGCCGGTGGCAGCGGGGGAGGGCGCGCCGCAAGATATCGCGCTGCGAGCCCTGCTCACGCGCCGCATCAACGAGACGCTGCAGGAGATGTCGACCCCCTCGCGCAAGCCGCTCTGCATTGCGCTGGGCGCGCATGCGGTGCTGCTTGGCGTCGGCCTCTGGCTCGTCAACTGAACCGAGGCAAACCTGCAAGTGGGCTGGCGCTCAGAGCGCCAGCATCAGCTTCAGGTTCTGCACCGCGGCGCCGCTCGCGCCCTTGCCCAGGTTGTCCAGGCGTGCGATCACCACGGCATGGCGGTGGTCTTCGTTCGGGAACACGCGGATCTCGAGCTGGTTGGTGTCGTTGAGCGCCAGCGCGTCGAGCTTGCCGTCGTCGGTGGGCGGCAGCACCTTGACGAACTGCTCGGGCGTGTTGCTCTTGGCGTAATGCGCCGCAATGGCGTCGTGCAGGTCGCCGGCGCTCGGCTTGCCGGGCAGCAGGTCGAGGTGCAGCGGCAATTGCACCAGCATGCCCTGCTTGAAGTTGCCCACCGAGGGAATGAAGACCGGCCGGCGGGTCAGGCCGGTGTACTTCATGATTTCAGGAATGTGCTTGTGCTTGAGGCCGAGCGCGTAGGTTTCGAAAAGCGGCGCTTCGTTCTTCTCGTAGGCCTCGATCATGGCCCGCCCGCCACCCGAATAGCCGCTCACGGAGGGCAGCGACACCGGAAAGTCGGCCGGCAGCAGGCCGGCATCGACCAGCGGCCGCACCATGGCGATGGCGCCCGTGGCATAGCAGCCGGGGTTGCCGACGCGGTCGGCCGCGGCCACGGCCTGCCAGTGGCCTTCCACCAGTTCAGGGAAGCCGAACACCCAGCCGGGCGCCACGCGGTGCGCGGTGGAAGCGTCGATGATCTTGGGCTTCTTGCCCGACAGCTGGTCGATCAGCGCGACCGATTCGCGCGCCGCGTCGTCGTGCAGGCACAGCACCACCAGGTCGACGCCGGCCATCAGCTCGCGCTTGGCGGCCACGTCTTTTCGCAGCTCGGGCGCAATGCTCACGAGTTCGATCTGCGGCATCGTCTGGAGCCGCTCGCGAATTTGCAAGCCGGTGGTGCCGGCTTCGCCGTCGATGAAAACCTTGGCCATATCGGAGTATGCGTTGGGGGCTAGAAGAAAGTACGTATTGACCGCAAGGTCACGGGGCGCATTGGTGCGCCGCACCATGATACAGTCCGCGGTTGTTCGCCGCCCCCAGCCGTCAGGCTGCCGTCGCCCGCGAACAACAGAGCCAAAGACGCCTCAGACCCCAGATCTCCCGTTTTCAACTTCCTCCTTCCGAGAGACATCCCTCATGAAGATTCACGAGTACCAAGGCAAGGAAATCCTTGCCAAGTTCGGCGTGCCGGTGCCGCGCGGCATCCCGGCCTATACGGTCCAGGAGGCTGTCGAAGCCGCCCAGAAGCTTGGAGGCCCGGTCTGGGTCGTCAAGGCCCAGATCCACGCGGGTGGCCGCGGCAAGGGCGGCGGCGTCAAGGTTGCCAAGTCGATCGAAGACGTCAAGAAGCTCGCCGGCGAAATCCTCGGCATGCAGCTCAAGACGCACCAGACCGGCCCCGAAGGCCAGAAGGTGCGCCGCCTCTACATCGAAGATGGCGCCGACATCAACAAGGAATACTACATTTCGGCCGTGACCGACCGCGCCACCCAGAAGGTGGCGTTCATCGCTTCGAGCGAAGGCGGCATGGACATCGAGGAAGTGGCCCACTCCACCCCCGAGAAGATCATCACGGTCTACGCCGACCCCAAGGACGGCCTGACCGACGCGCAAGCCAAGGAAATCGCCGACGGCATCGGCATGCCGGCCGATTCGACCGCGCAGACGGTCGACATCCTCAAGAAGCTCTACGCCTGCTACATGGAGACGGACGCCTCGCTGGTCGAGATCAACCCGCTCAACCGTGACAGCAAGGGCAAGGTCATGGCGCTCGACGCCAAGTTCAACTTCGACAGCAACGCGCTGTTCCGCCATCCCGAAATCGTGGCCCTGCGCGACCTCGACGAAGAAGACGCGGCTGAAGTCGAAGCCTCCAAGTTCGACCTCGCCTACATCAGCCTGGACGGCAACATCGGCTGCCTGGTGAACGGTGCCGGCCTGGCCATGGCCACCATGGACACCATCAAGCTGTTCGGCGGAGAGCCGGCCAACTTCCTGGACGTGGGCGGCGGCGCCACCCCCGAGAAGGTCACCGAAGCCTTCAAGATCATGCTGAAGAACAAGAACGTGGAAGCCATCCTCGTCAACATCTTCGGCGGCATCATGAAGTGCGACACCATCGCCACCGGCGTGATCGCGGCCTGCAAGGCCGTGAACCTGCAAGTGCCGCTGGTGGTGCGCATGAAGGGCACCAACGAAGTCGAAGGCAAGAAGCTGCTGGCCGATTCGGGCCTGCCGATCATCAGCGCCGACACCATGGCGGACGCGGCCCAGAAGGTCGT
The DNA here is from genome assembly GCF_018614875.1 of Variovorax paradoxus. Classification (GTDB taxonomy): domain Bacteria; phylum Pseudomonadota; class Gammaproteobacteria; order Burkholderiales; family Burkholderiaceae_C; genus Variovorax; species Variovorax paradoxus_I. The sequence goes on from NZ_JAGGNW010000014.1 coordinate 227,092, forward strand.
CGCAGCAGTGAAAAAGGCCTAAGGAACAAGTCATGTCGATCTACATCAACAAAGACACCAAAGTCATCACGCAAGGCATTACCGGCAAGACCGGTCAATTCCACACCGAGAAGTGCCAGGAATACGCGAACGGCAAGAACGCCTTCGTGGCAGGCGTGAACCCGAAGAAGGCCGGCGAGTCGATCTTCAACATCCCGATCTTCGGCTCGGTGAAGGAAGCCGCTTCGCAAACCGGCGCCACCGTGTCGGTGATCTACGTGCCGCCGGCAGGCGCAGCCGCCGCCATCTGGGAAGCCGTCGAGGCCGACCTGGACCTGGCGATCTGCATCACCGAAGGCATCCCGGTTCGCGACATGCTCGAAGTGCGCAACAAGATGAAGGCCAAGGAAGCGGCCGGCGGCAAGAAGACCTTGCTGCTGGGCCCCAACTGCCCCGGCCTCATCACGCCCGACGAAATCAAGATCGGCATCATGCCCGGCCACATCCACCGCAAGGGCCGCATCGGCGTGGTCTCGCGCTCGGGCACGCTCACGTATGAAGCCGTGGCGCAGCTGACCGAAATCGGCCTCGGCCAATCGTCGGCAGTCGGCATTGGCGGCGACCCGATCAACGGCCTGAAGCACATCGACGTGATGCAGGCCTTCAACGACGATCCCGACACCGACGCCGTCATCATGATCGGCGAAATCGGCGGCCCCGACGAGGCCGATGCGGCCCGCTGGTGCAAGGAGCACATGAAGAAGCCGGTCGTCGGCTTCATCGCCGGTGTCACCGCCCCTCCCGGCAAGCGCATGGGCCACGCCGGCGCGCTGATCTCGGGCGGCGCCGACACGGCCGACGCCAAGCTTGCCATCATGGAAGAATGCGGCTTCACCGTGACGCGCAACTTCTCGGAACTGGCCAAGCTGCTCAAGGCGCAGCTCTAGACAAGCCCCAGCAGTTTCTCGGCGCACCCACGCAAAAAGAAAAAGCGCCCGCAATATGGATTGCGGGCGCTTTTTTCACTACAACACAGTGGAACAAGAGACATGGAACTCCTTCAAAGCACCGACTTCTGGATCGGCCTGATCAAGATTGTCTGGATCAACATCATTCTGTCGGGCGACAACGCCGTGGTGATTGCCATGGCGGCGCGTTCGCTGCCGCCCGCGCAGCAGCAGAAGGCCGTTTTGTTCGGCTCGGGCGCGGCCGTGGTGCTGCGGATCGTGCTCACGGTGGTGGCGGCCAGGCTGCTTGCGCTGCCCTATCTGCAGATCGTCGGCGGCCTGCTGCTGCTGTGGATCGGCCTGCAGCTGCTGGGCGAGGACGAAGACGGTGAGGGAGAAGCCAAGGAATACGGCAGCATGATGGCGGCCGTGCGCACCATCCTGCTGGCGGACCTGGTCATGAGCCTGGACAACGTGATTGCCGTGGCGGCCGCCGCGCAAGGCAACATGGTGCTGCTGGTGCTTGGGCTGGCCATCAGCATTCCACTGGTGATTTTCGGCAGTACGCTCATGATCAAGCTCATGGAACGCTTTCCGATCGTCATCATGCTGGGCGCCGCCCTGATCGGCTGGGTCGGTGGCGAAACCATTGCGAGCGACGTGTCGCTGCGGGAGGTGCTGGCTGCCAACCCGTGGCTGCACTATGCGGCGGCAGCCGCGGGCGCCTTCTTCGTCGTGGCCGTGGGCCGCATGCTTCAGCGGCGCGCGCAAGCCGCTGCGGGGCACTGAAACCGTCGCGCGTCGACGCGTATAAAAAAACATGGCGAGTGTCGGCACGTCCCTCTTTTCCACCCGGCCCGCGCTCTCCTGGGAGTTTGCGGCGCTGACCGATGTCGGGCACTTGCGGGCCCACAACGAGGACGACCTCCGCGTGGACCCCGCGCTCGGCCTGGCGGTGCTGGCCGATGGCATGGGCGGCTACAAAGGCGGTGAAGTGGCAAGCGCAATGGCCGTCACCCTGGTGCAGGCCAGCTTCGCGCGCTGGTTCGCGCAGGCCGGCCTGCAGGCGCCGGCGCGGGTGGTTCGGCGCGCCTTGCAGGCGGCCACCGACGAGGCCAATTCCGCGATCATCGACGCCGGCATGGCCAATGCCGAACTCCACGGCATGGGAACCACCCTGGTGCTGGCCGCTTTCCGGCCCCAGCGCGTGCTGGTCGGCCATATCGGCGATTCGCGCTGCTACCGTCTGCGCGGCAACAAGCTGGAGCAGCTCACGCGCGACCACTCGCTGCGGCAGCAGCAGCTCGACGCCGGCGCCATCACCGCCGAAGAGGCGCTGGTTTCACCGAACCGTAACCTGGTGACGCGCGCGGTGGGCGTGGAGCCCCAGGTCGTGCTGGAAATGCACGAACACACCGCAAGGCCCGACGACCTCTATATGCTCTGCTCCGACGGGCTCAGCGAAATGGTCCCGGATGCGCAGCTTTTCACGCTTTTGAGTCACGATGTCGGGCTTCAGCAGAAAGCATCACTTTTGGTTGCGGTTGCAAACGAGAATGGCGGCCGGGACAATATTTCGGTTGTCCTGGCTCAGGCGCGCGCCGGCAGCGCGGCCGAATAAAAACATGCATTCAGGGAGTCGGCAATGCCGAAGATGATCATTTCGATCGATGGCACGGTCATCGGGCAAATGGCGCTTGCCAAAGATCGCACGACGCTGGGGCGGCGCGCCTACAACGACATCGTGCTCGACAATCTTGCCGTCAGTGGCGAGCATGCCGTGCTGCACATGCGCGGTGGCGACGTCGACATCGAAGATCTCAACAGCACCAACGGCACCTACGTCAATGCGACCATCGTCCAGAAGCAGCAGAGGCTCAAGGACAACGACGTCATCGAGATCGGCGGCTGCCGCCTTCACTTCCGGGCCCGCAGCAGCCTGGCCGCCGGCGCCGCCACGCGCAATGCGCACGGCGACTACCCGGCTTCCGTTCCCCTGTCGTCCGCACCCACCGAATCCGGCGCGCTGCTCGAACTGGGTGTGCCGGTGCTGCGCGTTCTTTCCGGCGCCGACCAGGGGCAGGACGTGCCTCTGCAGAAGGTGGTCACCACCGTCGGCAAGCCCGGCGTTGCGGTGGCGGTTGTCACGCGCCGCCGGCAAGGCTACGTGGCCGCCACCATCATGGGCGGCGTCACGCTCAACGGGGCTCCGCTCGGCGTCGATGCCGTCGCGCTGCAGGAGCGCGACGTGCTCGAGCTCGGCGGCGCCACGCGCATGCAGTTCATGCGGGTCTGATTTCCCCCGCTTGGCGGGAAGGCGCGCAGCGCCAAGGGTGCACCAATGACCGCGCTGCGGCGCCACTGGCCGCGCATTGCCATCACCCTGCTGCCGGTCTTGCTGGCGCTGGCGCATGCCACCGGCGGCTGGCGCCTGAGCGCGATCGACCGGCTCGACCACCTCATCTACGACACCCGCCTGCGCGCCACCATGCCCGGCACGCTCGATCCGCGCATCGTGATCGTCGACGTCGACGACGCCAGCCTGACCAGGCAGGGGCAATGGCCCTGGGCGCGGGACAAGCTGGCCCGGTTGACCAGCGAGCTCACCGGGCGCCAGCAGGTGGCGGTGCTGGGCTTCGACGTGATGTTCGTCGAGCCCGACCGCGGTTCCGGCCTCGACAAGCTGCGCCGGATCGCGCGCGGGCCGCTGCGCGACATGCCCGGCCTGGCCGAGGAGATCGACCGGCTCGCGCCCGTGCTCGACAACGACGCCATCTTTGCCAAGGCGCTGGAAGGCCAGCGCGTGGCGCTCGGCTACTACTTCACGCGCACTGAAAAACCCGGCGCCAAGGGCGAGCTGCCGCCAGCCCCGGTGCTGCAGGCCGAAGACTTTCCGCCGGGCCGCGGCTATGCCACGGCCTGGAACGGCTTTGGCGCCAGCCTGCCCGTGCTGGCCGCTGCCGCGCCCGCGGCGGGTTTTCTGAACACCCTGGTCATGTCCACGGGCGACGGCGTCATCCGGGCCGTGCCGCTCATTGCCCGCTACGAAGGGGACAGGGCCCGGCCCGGCTACTACGAGTCGCTGGGGCTCGCCGTCTACCGTCTCGCCAGTGGCACGCCGCCCGTGCTGCCGGCCTTTGCGTCGGGTGGCGCCGCGCCCCGGCTCCAGTCGCTGCTGGTTGGCGGCCTGCGCATATCCGTCAACGAAGCCGCTTCCATGCAGGTGCCGTTCCGCGGCCCCGGCGGCGCGCAGGGCGCATCGTTCCGCTACGTGTCCGCCGGCGACGTGCTCGAGCACAGGCTCGCCCCGGGCGAACTGAAGGACCGCATCGTGCTCGTCGGCGCCACCGCGCCCGGCCTGCAAGACCTGCGCCCCACCCCCGTGGGCGCCGCTTTTCCCGGCGTCGAAGTGCATGCCAACATCGTCTCGGCCATGCTCGACCACCGCCTGCTCGCGGTGCCGGACTACGCCCCCGGCTACGAAGTGCTGAGCGTGCTGTCCGCGGGCCTCGTGCTGGCGCTGGGCCTCTCGCTGCTGCCGGCCTCGCGCGCCGTGCTGCTCGCCGTTGCCACGGTCGCGGCCCTGGTCGGCGTGAATGCCTGGCTCTACCAGCGCCACAGCCTCGTGCTGCCGCTCGCCTCCGCGCTGGCCATGGCGGCGCTCGCCTTTGCCTTCAACATGGGCTGGGGCTACTTCATCGAATCGCGCGCGCGCCGCGGCCTGGTGCGGCTCTTCGGCACCTACGTGCCGCCGCAGCTCGTCAATGAAATGCTCGCCACGCCAGGCCGCTACAGCATGCGCGCCGAGAACAGGCACATGACCGTCATGTTCTGCGACATGCGCGACTTCACCCGGCTGTCGGAGCAGATGGCCCCGGCTGAACTGCAGGCCTTCCTGAACACCGTGTTCAGCCGGCTCACCAACGTCATCAGCACCCACCGCGGCACCGTCGACAAATACATGGGCGACTGCGTCATGGCCTTCTGGGGCGCGCCCATCGACACCCCCGACCACGGCACCCTGGCCGTGCGCGCCGCCCTCGACATGGCGCAAGCCGTGCGCGACGTCAACCAGATCCACCGCGCCAGCGGGCGCCCCCAGATCAGCGTGGGCATCGGCATCAACAGCGGCGTCATGAGCGTGGGCGACATGGGCTCGGCGGCGCGGCGCAGCTACACCGTCGTTGGCGATGCGGTCAACCTCGCCTCGCGCCTGGAAGGCCTGAGCGCGCACTACGGCGTCGAAATCGTCGCCAGCGCCGCCACCCGCGAACTCGCGCCCGGCTTCCTCTGGCAAGAGCTCGACAGTGTGCTCGTCAAGGGCAGGGCGCAAGCCGTGGCCGTGTTCACGCCATTGGCCGCCGATACGCAGGCGCAAACCGCTGCGGCGCTGCAGCAATCCGCGCAGCTGCAGCGCTGGGCCGACGTGCTTGCCGCCTACCGCCGCCAGGACTGGGCCGTGGGCCGAAACTTGCTGGACCCGCTGCTGGCCGCGGATGCCAAAAAAGTCCTTTACCAGCTCTACGCCCAGCGATTAGCCTCCATGGCGTTGCGGCCCCATGACCCCGATTGGAACGGCGCAACCCGGTTCGAAAGCAAATGACGGCAGCTGACACAAGCAGAGGGGCTCTCACAATGCAGGTTCGCGTGCTGGGTTGCTCGGGCGCCATTGCCAAGGACTGCCGGACCACCTCGTTCCTGATCGACACCGACCTGCTCGTCGATGCGGGCACCGGCGTGGGCGACCTCACGCTCGACGAAATGGCCGGCATCGACGACGTGGTGCTCACCCACTGCCACCTCGACCACATCGCCGCGCTCCCCCTCATGCTCGACGCCGTGGGCGGCCGCCGCACCCGCCCGCTGCGCGTGCACGCCCTGCGCGCCACCATCGAGGCACTGCGCGCCCACGTGTTCAACAACGTCATCTGGCCCGACTTCGAGAGCATTCCAAGCCCCGCGGCGCCCTTTGTGAGCTTTCACGACATCGCGGTGGGCCAGGTTCTGCAACTGGGCACCGCCGCCGCCAAGCGCATCGAGGTGCTGCCGGCCGTGCACACCGTGCCCGCCTGCGGCTTTGCCGTGAGCCGCGCCGAGGGCGGCGCGAACTGGGTCTTTACCGGCGACACAGAGCGCAACGCCCCCTTCTGGGACCGCCTCAACGCCCTGGACGTGGCCATGCTCGTCATCGAAACCGCCTTCAGCAACCAGGAGCAGGCCCTGGCCGAACGCAGCCTGCACCTGTCGCCGCGGGCCCTGGCCGACGAGCTGGCGCACATTGATCCGGGCAAGCAGTTTCCCATCTACATCACCCACACCAAGCCTGCGGAAACCGAGGAAATCATGTGCCAGATCGAAGACCTGGCCGGGCATCAGGTGGCGGGGTTGGCGCAGCGGGATATTCGGTGGCTGAAGGCGGATGGGGTGCTGACGTTTTGAGTCCGTGCCGCCGAGAGCGATGACAAATTTGTCACGACTCGTAGCATTCAAGCCCAAATTTGGTCACTCAATGTAACTTGTGTGCGTACAAAGTATTCAGTTTTGCCTTGCAAAGGCCTCAAGAGCGGATGGCACAGATGCTGCGGAAGATACTGCGCTCCGGGCTTGGTTCCCGGGCTCTACAAACCAACCTGGAGTTTTTGAATGAACCGTCGTTCCATCGCACGCAATGTGCAAAAGGGTTTCACCCTTATCGAATTGATGATCGTTGTGGCGATCATTGGCATCTTGGCTGCTGTGGCTCTGCCGGCTTATCAGGATTACACGGTCCGTGCAAGGATCACTGAAGGTTTGAATCTTGCTGAAAGCGCCAAACAGCAGGTTGCTACCGACGGGGTGACCTCGGCCACAGATCTCGCCACGACGGTCGCTACTTGGAACGCGCAAAATGGCGGTGCTGCTGGCACTGGCGTCAACAGTAAGTATGTGAGTTCTGTCAACATGGGCGCCGACGGCTCGATCACCGTGCAATTCATTGCCGGCGCAGTTGGTCTGAAGACCGGCGAAGATACCCTGGTTCTGTCGCCCTACATCCGTGTTCAGGACGGCAGCACTCTGAAGCTCGCAGCAGCCCAGACTGCTGGCACGAGCGGTGTCGTTGACTGGGCATGTGCATCGGCAACTCAAGAAACGGCAAAGAACGCCAAGATGCTGACGGCTCCTGTAGGCACGCTTCTCGCCAAGTACGCTCCTTCTGCTTGCCGCTAATTCAAGCTAGCGCCAATCGAAAAAAAGCCGCCTTTGGGCGGCTTTTTTGCCGTTTCATAGACCCTTCTTGAAGTTGGCCTCGATAAAAGATAAGTCGATGGAATTAAAGTAAGTGGTCAGTCCCATATTGATGCTTGGAGAACCATGAGATTTATCCATTGGTCTGCAGCGTTCGCGTCGTTGACGCTTGCCGGCTGCTTCGCGTTCAAGCCCGTCGCGGTCCGCATTACCCCGTCTGTCTATCAAGTAGGCGAAGTCAAATCTGCACTTGCCACACCCGTAGTGGATGAGGTGGTGCGGATCAAGCCGAGCAAGGTTCTGATTGTGCTTTGCAAGGCCACGCATCCGATGAAAGTTATCCAGTTCGAACGCGAACTGAAAGCTCGGCATTCTGTGGAACTCAGCTGGACCTTGGTCGACGAAGGATGCCCGTCTGCTTAGCCGGTGATGCCATAAGCGGACTGTCGCTGAAAAAGACACGCCCGAACTCCTTCACCCTCACGGACAATCTGGACCATGATTTGGATCACGCTCGCCGCAGCGGTCATTTTTGGGTATCTCGCCTATGACGCTTGGTGCCTTTCGATATCGGCGAAGGATGTTCCTTACTCCCTGACCGCAAAAGGTTGGGGTGAGGACGTCGCACATATTTCGCTCGCGGAGCAAGAGAAGCGAAAGCAGTACAACGCCCTCCGCGGCTTCGGCGACCTCAGCCAATCTGTTTGGATTTTCGGCATCCTTTGTGTAGGCTGCCTGGCTTGGGTGGGGTATTCTTTCTATGCTTGAGCGCACAGCTCAATACCGCCACAACCGGGTCCCTGGTCGCGATACTCAATTCGCCCATTAGGCCTTCATGCGTGTATTTCGATTTCTTCTTTTTCTTGTCTTTGCATACCTTGCGGCTTGGCTTGCCGCTTATGTCGTTGTCTCGAAGTTTCGCCCAGCGACTTCCCACGCCATTTCGTTTTTTGGCTGGCCGGTCCCAGGCGGTGATATGGCAAACGCTGTTCTAACGTTTAGTTGGGCATTTTTCTTGGTTATTATTGGCCTTGCGCTGGCTTACCAGCGGGTTCGCAGTCATTCGCGATCCTGACCATCATTCAAGCGAGCGCAGCTATTTGCCGGCTCCCCTTTCAGCAAGGGTACTGTCAAATACCACTTCCACCTTAAGCCGCGATCTGACTGGCCGGCCTTCCAAAAATCCCGGCGAAAAACGTGCAGCCTCGAAGATCTCCCGAGCCACCTGAGCGAGCAAAAGAGGAAGTGTTGTTTCTTCCTCGGCCACGTGCCTAACCCGCCCTTCTTCATCGATGAAGATCGACAGAACGCCGACAAAGCGCCCGGCAGGAAATTCCTTCTCTGGTGCGCCGAGAACGATAGGCGCCAAGGCTGTTGGCGGCATCGTGAGCAGCGAACGCGGAATGTAGTCGCTGCCATCGAAGTCGACTGGCGAATTGTTTTCGCTGGCGACGGAAGCGGGTTCGATATCTGGTGCCGAAGCCGGTGCGATCGGTTCCGAGAAATCGGGTGGCGAGCTGCGCGGAACTGAAGCCGATATGTTCTGTTCCCGATACGGCGTAGCTATCACCGCGGCTTGCCGAGGTGCTGCTGAGACTCTGCTGATCTCGCCACGACCTTTCATCGGCTCGCCTCGCTGCGTTGCAATGTCCTTTTCAGACGATTTCAACAGCTGCCGCGTGCTCATCCGCACCTGGACTGTCTTCGAGCCGCCGCCGTCGAGGCGGGAAGCGGTCGAAGATTGCAGCGGAGACGGTGTAACGTGATAGGCGAGCACCGCTGCATGCAGCGATACGGACAGGCCGGCACACAGCAAGACCTGCCGGATGCCGCGCGCGCGGTCGGCTCCCTCACCAGGTGAGGACCCGGCCGGCAGGGCGCTGGCGTCCGCCATTTTGATTGCGCCCCAGACAAGATCAGTCAGCAAGCTCCCGCCACGAACTGCGCAGCGGGTTGCTTCCCGATCCGGGCGGGTTGCCGCCGGACTCTCCTCTCAGTCTGCCGTCCGTCGTCGGCCGAACGACGATGGTGCTGCCATCCTTCAGCTTGACCCAGCTCTGGCCGGCAATCAGCGAGCTGGCGCTCCAGAGTTCGCCGGCGTTCACAAGGGAGCCCGTCCCGTCGGTCGCATTCAGGAAATAGCGCCAGGAAGAACCGCCTGAACTGCAGGCGTCGCCGCTCGGGATGCCCGTGGCCACCGAAAGAACGCCGAACTGGAGTGCCAGGTTGGTGAAGACGCGTTCCCCGCTATGCGGCAGGTCGGCCCACCAGCCGTTGTTGGTGGTCCAGTTGACCGGGTTGTTGCTGACCGTCGCCGTATTGCCCGAGACGGTAAAGGTCTGGCGAATCATGGTGGTGTTCGTGCGAACGTCGCCCAGGCCGGTGTCGGTCAGTGAATCTTTCACGGCGTAGATGGTTTGCTGCGTGGTGTCTTCCACGTCCGCGGCGCCGAGGTAGCGACCCGTCGCGACGATGATCACCGGCTTGCCCGAGATCTCGGCTGTTTCCGGGCGCGTGGTAATTGGCTGCGGCGTGGTCGCATTGATCTGGAACTTCGCCAGCAGCAAGGCGCCCTGGTTCGGCAGCACAAGGTTGTCGACGTCGAAGCGCCAGAGGTTGCCCTGCAGGTCGCCGCCATAGAAGCGCTTGGACGTGTTGTCCGATACGTCGTCGATCCAGGTATTGATCTTCGCAAGGCCGCTCGGATCGCTGGCTGTTCCCGCGGTGGTGGGAATGTCACCTGTAATGACCTTCGCACCGGTATTCGCGTTCAGCACAAAGAGGCGCCCCTTGCCATCGCCGCTGCTGGTTCCGTCGCCCGTTCCATTGTTGTAGCCGGAAGCAAACACCACCACCCAGGTGCCGTCCTTGCGCTTGGTGATGACGGGGTTGCCATAGGTGAGGCCGAGGTTGGCATCGGTGAACTCCCACAAGGCCTTGGGGTTTTCAGGATCGGTGATGTCGAGCGCGTAGTAGCCGCGGCCGCCTTTGTTGAGGCCGCCGACGAGAATGGTCTTCCAGACGGAGCCCACCTTGATGTCGCCGATGACCGGTGCGCCATCGACGAAGTAGCGGTGCCTCGATTCGTAGCCTGTGTCCGCCAGCCTGTACATCTCGGGCATCACGATGTTGGGCACGTAGGCCCAGCGCTCTGTTCCGGCATCGGTGCCGCCGGCAGAAAACGCATGCAGCATGCCGTCGTTGGCGCCCACGTAGACCATGGGCTTGCGGTCCTTGTTTGCAACCACAAAGCTGGTGTAGCCGGTATCGCTGTAGGTGAACGGCGGCTTGCCCACATATGCCGGCGCTCCGTTGATGATGTCGCCCAGAACACCCCCGGCGCGGGGGCGGAACAGCGCACGGGTGGTTCCGTTGGCTGTGCTGGCCGACTCGAAGGTGCGGTCGCCGCGCAGGAACTTGACGAGGTTGTCGCCGCTGTTGATCTTCGCTTTTTCGTCGTCGGTTGCGTTGTTCAGGCATTGCACCGCCACCAGTGCGCGCGAACAGAGGTTGCTGAAATAGGCGCCGTAGCCGTCCGCATTCAGGTTGGTCCAGTCGAAGGCCCGGAGCGTGGTCGTGTTGGGCTGGCGGTAGTAGATCTTGCGGTTGGTATAGGAGGTTGCATCGAGCTTCGCCTTGGCGGACCAAACCGCCGTCGTGCCGATGGCACCCGTGTCGCCGTTGAGAGTGAAGGCTTCGACATCGCCGCTCCACTTCTTGGTGGTGTAGCTGGCCTTGTAGACTTGGTTGTTGTCGCCGGCGACCAGCTCCAGCGCACTGGTGGATGCGGCCGAGGAAGTGCCCGAGACTTCCTGGATGGTGTTGACCACGCCGCTGATGGCCTCGGCCAGTGCGGTGGCGTTCAGTGCCGAGTAGTACTGGCCCCGGCCGTTGACGGCGGCGTGCCAGAGGTCGTCGATGTTGGTCGCATTGCCGCCCTGCGTGCTTACCTCGGGCGCGGGCCAGGTCGCCGTGCCATTGGTCAGATTCACATATGAGCCCGAGGTCTGCGTGAGATAGTTTCGGTCGTAGTCCAGCGTGCCGTTCACGCCCAGTCCGATCGTGAACGTGGTCATGTGCTGGCTCGTGGCAGTGTCGCGGGCTGCGGGCACGATGTTGTTGGAACACACATCCTGCTCCGAGCCGGAGGCTGACGATTTGCAGTTGCCCAGGCCGGTGGTGCGCAAGTCTGTGTTGTAGTAATACGCGGCCACGTCAGCCAGCGTATTGCTGGTGCCCGCATCTTTCATGGGACGAGCCTCGCTACCGTCCTGCTGGCCTACTTCGCTCGATCCGTCGAGCTGGAGCGGCCCGTAGCTGAGGGTTTCGGTGCCTGTGTTCCAGTAGCCATCGGTCGAGAGCAGCGCATAGTTGCGCTGGCAGGAGTACTGCATCGGATCGTAGGTTTGGTTGCTCATCTTCTTTGCGAAATAGCGACCAGCCTTGGAAAGCGCGCCTCTCAACGGCGTGCTGGTATTGCCTGTGGCCGCATAGAGTTTCGTATAGAAGGTCTCCTTTTGCGTGCCACCGAAATCATCGACGTCCTGGAAGCCGGCGCCGGCTGAGACACCTGTATTGCTGATGGTGGTGAATCCAACGCGATAGCTTGAATCGAGTGCCTGCATGGCCTTGCCTGTCGCGGTGCGCATCAAGAGCCGGCGGGTGCGGTAATAGGAATACCAGTTCGCATAGTTCTGCGCCTCGGCGGATGCGCTGGTCACGCGAACTGTGTCGAAGAGCGTCTTTCCGGTGGTGTCAGTCGTGCCGTAGTGGCATTCCGTATAAAAGGTGTTCTGGATGACGTCGTTGCTGTCGTACTTCCAGTTCATCCTCGGCTGAGCACCTTTGTAGACGTAATAGGTACTGCCCGTAAAACGAGAGATGGCCCATGCGGTAGCACTGCCACTACCGGAAGACACGGTTATGTCGACCACCAGAGTCTTGGTCCCTTTCTTCCAATCGGTACTCGAATTGCTCCAGGCAGTGACAAAGCCGGTCAAGACTTTCGCGCTGCTGCCAGAGCCAGATGTCAGCTGCACGGTCTGGCCCACGGTAAAGGTGCTGGCCTTATAGCTGTTGTCCGTGAACTGAAACGACTTGCTGCCCGTGCCGACAGTGACCGCTGTGTTGGTGTCGATGCTGCCTATGCTGGTCGCTGTGCCGTTCAGGTCGTCGGTGGGGCCAGTTTGCACGAAGCCGTCCTGCCATGCTGCGCTGAAAGGTGAGTTGGCGAACGACTTCCCTGTGGAGTCAACAGGCGGCGAATAAGTCAACGCAGGGTCATACGCCACGCCATTGCATTGGGCGCTACGGTAACCGAAGGCACCTGTGCTGCCCATGTCGTCCGGCATGTGCGCGTTGGCCATGCTCCCGGAGTTGTCCAGGATGAAAAGCAGGTTGGGCTTTGCCTTGACGTTGGGCCGCGTGGCCAGCGGCTCGTCGAGGATCAGCGTATCTGCAGCAGAAGGCGCTGGCAGCGTGCATGCGAGCACGCTCATACCGAAAGACAGCAGTGCGGCAAACGACCGGCGCGAACCGGCATGCCACCGGCGGTGGAAAGAAACATGAGACATTGAAATGGACTCCTCGTGTCGCGAAACCGCGCACCTGCTAGAAGAAATTGACGATGGTTTCGGTAAAGCCGGTGGTGCTCCGCGCACCGAGTACACGCACGACGATCCGGTAATACGGGCCGCCGGTAGTGCTGAAGCGCGGCGTGGAATAGTCAATGAGCCCCCGTCCCGATGCCGCCGTGCTGCTCGCCAGCGGCTGGGCGCAGCTGTTGTTGATGTCGTCATTGGGGTTGCCAGCGCTCGCGCACAGCCGGAAGATCACATAGCGCACGTTGTTGCTGCCGGCCACGGAAGCGGCTTTCACGGACTTCAGGTCGCAGGAGCCGAAGGTGCCCGCCGCCGCATAGGGGCACTTCTTGTCCTGCCCGTCGCTCCAGTCGACCAGCTTGCGGTTCGCAACGGTCTGCTGCTGGCCGGTGACGTCGACCGGCGCGTCCTTGGTCTTGTCCGCCTTCAGTTCCTTGGTGCTGGCGTAATAGCCGCTTGCGGCCACGTCGTTGTTGAGGCTCGCGGCATTCGCTTTCAGCCAGGCAATGGCTTCGCGCGTGGCCTGGTCGCCTGCCACGGTGGCGTCCTGCTTGAAGCCGATGTTGCCGAGCACCAGGGCGCCGGTGTCCACCGAGCGGACCAGCGCCAGTGTTGCGAGCGACAAGGCCACCAGCGCGAGCAGCGCAAAGATCAATGCGACACCGCGTTGTGCGCGAAAGGTAGTTTGAAATTTCATGGCGTGGCTGCCGAGTTCCAGAGCATGTTGCGCAACGGCACGATGGTGTCGTAGACCTTGTACCGGTAGTGGTCCCAGTCGGGAACCTGGCTCACCTTGAGTGCGACGCACTTGCTGGAGCCGCAGGTCGTGGCACCGCTGACGGTGCTGTTAGCGCCGACGTCCCACGAAGGCGCAGCACGCGTGACGACTTCCTTTTCGTACTGGGTGCTTCTTGCCACCACGGCAATGCGGATCGCCAGGACCTTCTTCCAGTCGGCGGAAGTGGTGGGAGTCACCGTGTCGTAGGAGCCGACCTGGCCCGTCCCGGCCGTGTCTTTTCCATACATGGCTTGCAGGTTGACGATCTGTGGGTAGAGCGATTCGGTTGCGGAAACGGCACCGGCCGTTTGGGCCTTGATCTCCAGGCTCTGGTCGGTAGCGTTGACCGAGTAGGTGTTGAAGGACAAACTGCCCATGTTCAGCAGGTAACTCTTGTCGAGATAGCCGCCGTCGGGAAACACGTTATCGCTGTTCCATTTGCTCTTGCTGGTGCCGCCTGCGACATGCGGCACATGGTGCGAATCCAGCGTGGTCTCGGTGGGGGTGGCCGCACCGTCGTCGGTCACGCTGAACACCGAACACCAGTTGCTGGCATCCCATTTCCCCTCGGAGGGAACGGCGATCATCAAGTCACCGGCAGCGACTCCGAAGGCCGACTTCACGATGAATGAGTTGCCGGTCTTCGTGTGGTCTTTGGTGACCAGCACGGGTGCCGAGAAGTTCGCCTTGCGACTTTGCAGCACGGTAATCTCGTCGGGCGCCCCGTTGGCGCCGTCCTTGATCACCACCGGAGCGAGGGTCGGCGTGAAATCGATAGCGGCGATACCCGCCGGCGCATCCGGATCCCTGAATTTGCCCTTGACGGCGCAGCCCAGCGCTTCGAGGTTGCCGACGGCGCCATACCCCGCCATCTGGATGTCGCGCTGCAGCGTGTAAAGCGAGAGCGCGCCATTCACCTGGGCATCGCTGCCCGAAGAAACAGTGCGCTTCTTGCCTTCTGCCAGCGAGGTCACTTCCGTGATGACGAGCACCGTGAGCATGCCCAGCACAAGGCCCACCATCAGTTCGACAAGGGTGAAGCCGCGAGACGCGCGAAGCTTTTCAGGGCGCGAAAGGCGAGGGGAATGAATGCGCATCATGGTCAACTCGCCGTCCTGAGCGCAATGGTGCTGCGCGTCACGTACTTGTGCGTTTCGCCGCCAGGCATTGCCCAGGACACAGTCACCGCGACATCGCCGTTGGCATCCACGACGATGGCGGCTCCCCCGCCCGGCAGCACGCTCGCCACCTTGTTGCGCCACTCGAGACAACTGGCAGCCGTGCAGGTCGTGGTGCCCGCATAGGCTGAGAGATTGGCAATGTCCACCCACATGCGGCCAACGACCTCGCTGGCCAGGTTGGCGGCATCTGCCCGCATCTTCGAGTCGGTCTGGGAGCGGGTCATGCTGCCCTGCAGGCCGACCAGGCCGAGCACGCCCAGCATGAAGATCAGCATTGCGACCAGCACCTCGATGAGAGCCACGCCGCGGCTGCGGGATGAGTTTGCTTTTTTGCGGCTACGCCGGGCGTTGTGATGTGCGTGCATGGTCTTACTTCATTCGGCTGGGCACAGGCGCGGGTCTGTAGTGGCTGTGCTGGGCACGCTGGGGTCGCACATGCGGACCCCGCCCGAGGCGGTGAGGTTGAGGCGCAGGTTGCGGTACCGCGTGCCGTCCTGTGGGCCCGTGATGTCGATCTGGGTGATGAAGCTCCCCGCGGCGGAGACCACCCGGCCAAAGCTGTTGAAGGTGACGGTATCGCCGTCCGCGACGACCTTCACCCCGCCGCCGCCGTCTCCAACGGCGCGTGTTTCGACAATCATGGGTGCATCGGTCGTCGAAAGTGCGCTGGCGCATTTGCCGACCGGAGAGGTCACGCTGATGACCCATGAGCCGCTTTCCGTGGAGAGCGCGCAGGTGTTGTCCAATGCGCCCGAATCGTTCGCTGAAACGAGGAAGAAGGAGATGTTCTGGTTGCGGCGTATGGCTTCGCTGCGTGCTGCAAGAAGGCCGTTCTGCAGCGATTCGGTGGCGTTGCGGATGCGACTGTTGCCCATCCACGTGCCAATGCTCGGCATGGCCAGGGCAAGGATCAATGCCAGCACCGCGATGGTGACGGCCAGCTCGATGATGGTGAAGCCGCGTTGCCTCATGGAAGCCACACTTCTCAGCACGTGGCGCTCTTGGTGAGCCAGCAGGTCGTGGCTACGGCGGCGCCCTTGAACTTCGTCGTACTGCGCACGCCGGTTTCGTTGATCGTGTACACATGTCCGGTGACGGAGCCGCTGATTCCGGTCGCCGTGATGGTGTAGGCCTGGAAGTTGGCGCCGCTTGCCACGCAGCTGAACGAAAAGTGCGTTCCGTCCACCGGGAACGTGTTCCAACTGGCAGCCGTCGCATCGGACGCACATTTGTTGGCGGCGGTTCCGTAGTTCCGGTTGTCCTGGAAGTACTGCTCCATTTTCGAGCGGTAGTCGGACAGGCGATTGAAGGCCTCCGGCAACTGGCCGCGGCGCACATAGTCGTTGTACGAGGGCACCGCGATCGAGGCCAGGATGGCAACGACCGCCACCGTGATCATCACCTCGATCAGCGTAAAGCCGGATGAACCGCGCCGTGCTAGGAGAGCGCGACGCAGATAGCTTGCTTGTTTCTTCAAGAGACACCTTTCGGACCGATTCCGGGCCTTCCGCCAGAGGGCGGGCAACAATTGCAGACAGTTGTCAAAGAATGTCTCTAATTGTGTTTTTCTGCAAAACCGCTCGTCTCCCGTCCGCAGCCATTCGTCGGCCCGCCCGGTCGGCACAATCGGCGGCATGACTTCTCGCGCAGCGCCTGTTGAGGCCGCCGCTCTCTCACCGAAAGCTGTCGGCGCCGTGCGTGCCGGGCTGGTCGCGTTTCCGTTTCTTTGCCCGCTCGTGGCCGGGCCTTCGGTTCAGGCGTGGCAGTTGCTCGCCACCTGGATCTGTCTGGCCGCGATGCTGCTGGCCATTCCTCCCGCCATGCCCGCGCGCGGCATCTGGGCCTGGCTGGGCGCTGGAATGGCGGCGATCGTGCTTTCTTCTTCCTCCGCGCACGCCACGGCCGCTTCATGGCTGCCCGCCGTGGTGGTGCTGGCTGCCATGGCGGCTGCGGCCTGCGTGGGAGCGGGCATGGCGCGCGGCGGGCCGGCCATGTCGGGGGCGTTGGCCGTGGGCGTGCTGGCGGCCGGCCTCGTCAGCGCGGTGCTTGGCCTGCTCCAGTACTACGGCCTGGCCGAGCCGCTGGTACCCTGGACCACCACGCCCGCGCTGGGCCAGGCGTACGGCAACCTGCGCCAGCGCAACCAGTTCGCCACGCTGATCAGCATGGCGCTGGTGGCTGCCCTCTGGATCTACTCCGCGCAGCCGTCATCGGTGCGCCTGCGGCGCTGGCTGGTGGCGGCCGCGTTGCTGCTGCTGGTGGCCGCGGCGGCGTCCACGTCGCGCACCGGGCTGCTTCAGCTGCTGTCGATCGTGGGCGTTGCGGCGCTGATTGCGCGGCGGGAGCGGCGCGGCGTGCCCTTGTCGTCTTCCGAACGCGGCGGCACGGCCTTCAGCCTGCCGCCGCCGCTGGTGCTGCTGGCCATGGTTCCGGTCTATTTCGCCATCGCCTGGGTGCTGCCGCAGCTCGCGGCCGGCGAGGTCGAGGGCATGATGCGCCGGCTGCAGGAGGGCGCGCCGGGCGACCACACGCGGATGATTCTCTGGCGCAACGTGCTCACGCTCATTGCCGAGCATCCGTTCGCGGGGTGGGGCTGGGGCGAGCTGGGCTTCGCGCACTACAGCACGCTTTACGAGGGGCCGCGCTTTCCCGAGATCCTCGACAACGCGCACAACCTGCCGCTGCACCTGGCGGTGGAAATGGGCATGCCGGTGTCGGTGCTGATCTGCGGTGGCTTCCTCTGGATGGTGATGGCGGCCAAGCCCTGGCGCGAGCGCGATTCGGCGCGGCTGATGGCGTGGGGCATGCTGGGCGCCATCGCGCTGCACAGCCTGCTCGAATATCCGCTCTGGTACGGGCCGTTTCAGCTGGCGTTCGGGCTGTGCCTGGGAATGCTGTGGCCGGCGCGGCGTGCCGGAATGGCTTCGTGGCGGCCGCCGCCGCTCTTGCCTTCTGTTGCAGCCGCGGTGCTGATGGTGGTGGCCGGCTATGCCGCCTGGGACTACATCCGCATCAGCCAGATCTACCTGCCGCGCGATGAACGCTTGCCGGCCTATGAAGACGACACGCTGGCCAAGGCCCGGAAATCGTGGCTCTTCGCAAGGCAGGTCGACTTTGCGGAACTGACGCTCACGCCAGTCACCCCGGCCAACGCTGCCGCGATGCATTCGCTGGCGGAGCGCACGCTGCATTTCTCGCCCGAGCCGCGCGTGATCGTCAAGCTGATCGAGAGCGCCGAACTGATGGGGCGGGGCCAGGAGGCCCGCGATCAGGCGGAGCGGTTCCGCATCGCCTTTCCGGCTGAATACGAGCGCTGGCTGAAGGGGCAGCCCGTGGACGGGCAAGCGCCCTAGCCTTGAGGGGCCGCCACGTAGCTCCCCGACTTGCCGCCATGCTTCTCCAGCACATGCACGTCGGTGATGCGCATCCCGCGGTCCACCGCCTTGCACATGTCGTAGATGGTGAGCAGCGCCACCTGCACGGCGGTGAGTGCTTCCATCTCGACGCCGGTCGGCCCCACCGTTTCGACTGTGGCGGTGCACACCACCTGCGGCGCACTGCCCTCGGCGGCCAGCGCAAACGCCAGCGCCACGCGCGTGAGCGCCAGCGGGTGGCACAGCGGGATCAGGTCGCTGGTTTTCTTGGCCGCCTGGATGCCCGCGATGCGGGCGATGCCGAGCACGTCGCCCTTCTTGGCGGTACCCGATTCGATCAGCGCCAGCGTCGCGGGCTGCATCTCGATGCGGCCGGTGGCCACCGCCACGCGATGGGTGGCGGGCTTGGCGGCGACGTCGACCATGTGGGCTTGGCCCTGCGCGTCGAAATGGGTGAGGGAACTCATGTGTGAACGTTCGGTATGGAGGTGCATCATACGAGCCCGAGCCATGGACGAGGAATGCCGCGCTTGACTCCTTTTGCCACCAAAAAAAGTTCTGCCGCGCCCGCTTTGCGGTCGCTGTGCGCTGCCGTTTTGATAGCGTGCCAGGTTCTGCTGCCGGTTCCGGCCCGCGCGCAGCTGCAGGTGCTGCCCGGGTTGGGAGACGGCGGCGAAATGACGGCCAGCGCCGAGCGCCAACTGGGCGACCAGATTGCGCGCGAGCTCTACCGCGACACCGACTACGTCGACGACCCGGTGGTCGCCGCCTACGTGCAGGACATCTGGCAGCGCCTGCTGGCCGCCGCTCGCCAGCGCGGCGAGCTCACGCCCGAGCTCGACGAGCGCTTTGCCTGGACCATCCTGCTGGGGCGCGACCGCAACATCAATGCCTTTGCGCTGCCGGGCGGCTACCTGGGCCTGAACATGGGCCTGATTGCCACGGTGGGCAGCCGCGACGAGCTGGCCACGGTGCTCGGGCACGAGCTGTCGCACGTCACGCAGCGCCACATCTCGCGCATCATGAACCGGCAGGGCAAGCAGATGCCGCTGATGCTGGCCGGCCTGATCCTCGGCATGATCGCGGCCAGCAAGAGCCGCAACGCCGATGCGGGCCAGGCCGTGATGATGGGCAGCCAGGCGCTCTTCATGCAGAACCAGCTCAGCTTCTCGCGCGACATGGAGCGCGAGGCCGACCGCGTCGGCTTCGGCGTGATGACGCAAGCGGGCTTTGCGCCGCAGGGCGCGGCCGCCATGTTCGAAAAGCTGCAGTACGCCTCGCGCCTCAACGACAACGGTTCCTACCCCTACCTGCGCAGCCATCCGCTCACTTCCGAGCGCATTTCGGACATGCAGGGGCGCTTCCAGTTCCGCATCGACGCCGCCCCGGCCATGCCGCTGGCCATGGACCACGCCATGATCGCCGCGCGCGCCCGCGTGCTCACGCGGCCGGGTGTCGACGTGCTGCGGCTCTGGGTCGATGCGGCCTCCAGCGGAGAGTTCGCCAGGAGCAGCGCGGCCCAGCAGGCCGGCACGCTCTACGCGGCCGCGCTGTCGGCCAAGGAGCTGCGCGACTTCCGCGCCGCTCGCGCGATGGTGGAGCGGCTGACGGCGCGCACCGCAGAAGACCCCTCGGCCGCCAAGCTGGCGCGCTGGCTCAATGCCGAGATCGAGCTTGCCGGAGGCGGCGCCGCCAAGGCTGCAGGCCTGCTCGATGCCAAGTCGAAGGAGCGGCCCGAGATGCTGCTCGCAGCCGATGCCGCCGTGGCCACGCGCCAGCCGGCGCCCATGGTGCCGGTGCTGCGCGACTGGGTGGCCACGAATCCGCGCGACGCCACCGCCTGGCGGGCCCTGGCCAACCTGTATGGCGCGCAGAACGATTCCGTGCGCGCGGTGCGGGCCGATGCGGAAGCCAACGTGGCCATCCTCGACTATCCCGCCGCCCGCGACCGCCTCAAGGCCGCGCAGGAGCTGATCCGCAAGCCGGGAGTGCCCGTCGACCACTACGAGGCGTCGATCATCGACACCCGCGCGCGGGTCGTGGAGGGGCTGGTGAAGCGGCAGGCGGAGGAGCCGCCGCTGAAGTGAGCGGGCGAGTGGGTGAGCGAGCAGCGAGCGCGCTGCCTGCCTGCCGGCTCAGCTTTTCGAGAGCAGTCCGCCCAGCGCGGCTTCGATGATCAGTCCCAGCAGCGAATAGATCAGCGAGCCGATCAGCGCCGCCACGAAGCCGCTCACGTGAAAACCGGAGAGCAGGCCGGATGCGGCCCAGAACAGCAGTGCGTTGATCACGAACAGGAACAGCCCCAGCGTGACGATGGTGACCGGCAGCGTCAGCACCACCAGCACCGGCCGGACGCTCATGTTGAGCAGGCCGATCACGGCTGCGGCAATCAGCGCGGAGCCGAAGCTGTTGACCTGGACGCCGCTGTAGAGATAGGCCACTGCCAGCAGCGCCACGGCGCTGAGCAGCCACTTGATGATGATGCGCATGCCGCAGGATACCGCAGCAGCCTCCAAAGGCAGCGAGCCCCGGCGCGTTGCCGCACCGGGGCTCGCTGGCAGGGCGGTTCGCCCTTATTCGGCCAGCTATTCGGCCAGCTCGTTCGCCAGCACCAGCAGCGCGCCCATGCCCATCACGGCGCCGGGAAAGGCCCAGCCCGACTGGCGCGGAGGCGTCTGGTCCAGCGTGACCGGCTCCAGGTCGACGCCGATCTTCGGGCGGCGCGCATCAACCACGTGCGTGGCCGAGTGCTCGCGCTTGAGCTGCTGCGTCAGTTCGGTCAGCGGGCCCTTGGCAAGCACCGGCGTCACCTGCCCGCCATTGCGCTCGAGCAGCGGCAGCAACTGCGCCTGTACCTTGCAGAACCACTTGGCGCGCCAGTTCTCGCGCGCGCTGTGGCTCACCCACTTGCTGATGCGGTGTGTCATGCGCGGCGCGCAGGCCACGAGCACCCAATGGCGCGCCACGACGCTGTTCGCATCCGGAGCGAGCGCGGCGAACTGCTCGGCCGCATAGACAGCATCGTCGACGTAGAGAATGACCTTTTCCATGGGGTGTTCCTTCAGGTAGTCAGGGTGGCAGAGACCGGGCAATGGGGGAAGCGCGTTTTCACTGATCGCAAGCGGGCGCTCAGCTGGACGTTGCGGCCTCGGCCGGCTTGTGGCGGGCCTGGCGCACGGCCACCCACTTGCCGACGGCCAGCACCAGCAGCGCACCGGCAATGCCCGCGCCATACCTGATCACGTCGGTCTGCGGCAGCTTCGGCACCCAGGTCCAGGCCGCGGTGTTAGCCAGCGCGGGATCGGACACGGCCATGGTGCCGGCAATCCAGCCCAGCAGCATGCCGCCGAGCGTGATGATGACCGGGAAGCGGTCCATCAGCTTGATGACCAGCTGGCTGCCCCAGACGATGATCGGAATGCTCACCAGCAGGCCGAAGATCACCAGCGGCATCTGGTGGGCCTGGCCGGCGCCCTGTGCGGCGCCGGCAATGGCGATCACGTTGTCAACGCTCATCACCAGGTCGGCCACGATCACGGTCTTGACCGCGCCCCACAGCTTGTCGCTGCTCTGGATGTTGCCGTGCGCGTCGTCATGGTCGGGCGCCAGCAGCTTGATGCCGATCCACACCAGCAGCGCGGCCCCGACCAGCTTGAGGAACGGAATCGCCAGCAGCGTGAGCGCGAAGAAGATCAATATCACCCGCAGCACGATGGCGCCGGCCGTGCCCCACAGGATGCCCTTGGTGCGCTGCGCGGGCGGCAGCTTGCGGCAGGCCAGGGCGATGACGACGGCGTTGTCGCCGCCGAGCAGGATGTCGATCATGATGATCTGACCGACCGCGACCCAGAATTCCGGGGTCATGAACTGTTCCATAGATTCCTCTTGTCTTCGCGTGGCCCGTCCATCCTGGGCTGGATGGCGGCGGTCCGGCGCATGCGTTGCATTTCGATCCATCCTGTGCGGGAATGGCCGAAGCGATGGCGAAGACCGGGCGATGACCGGGGATTCAGGAACGCTTCGACCAAACCTGCGCAGGTTCAAATCGAAGGTCTTGCTCGACAGCGCGCGCCCAAGGGCACGTGTTGTCCGACAGGCCGGAAGTGTTGTGCTTCGTATTGACGACCTGTCGACCCCGCCGTGATGCACGGCGGTTGGGAGCTACTCCCCTTCGTGAGGGGAATTAGAGCATCGCGGCCCCTGTTCTGGCAACCTGAAAATTTTGTGGCTTCAAAAGGAATGCTCTCGAAAGCCTCATGAACAAAGGCTGTATCGCTATATGTTTTGTAGCGTATATAACCTTCGACTAACGCGGGACATTGCCGGACTATGATCGCCGCTCGCTGTTTCTCTCTCTTCATGGCCGCCATTCACATCACCGACATCGAGGCCGCCATCAACCATTGGCGCGAGAGGAGTCCCTCGCCCGACGGCATCACGCTGGCGCCCGAACTGCGCGCGCTCGCCGAGGTCTACGCGCTCATGGTGTTCCACCACGAGGACGAGGTCGACGAGGCCGGTTTCCCCGCAAAGGCCTGGGCCGCCTGGCTCGGCTGGTACCACGGTACGCCCGACACCCCCTGCATCGCGATCTGCTCCACCAGCCAGGGCGACGACCAATGCAAGGGCTGTGGCCGCAGCTTCGACGAGGTGCAGCACTGGCCCGCCATGACGCCGGCCGAAAAGCGCGCGACCTGGCGCCGCATCACCATGGAAGACACGGCCTGGCGCTTCAACAAGTACGCCGAGCGTGCGCGCGAGGCCGCGCCGCCGCAATGGCCCGCCGATCCGGCCGAGCCCCTCGGCCCGGACGACACCCCCTGACTGAAAGAGGCCGCCGCATGCGCCGTCTCGCCCAGGCACCGAACCTCGCGATCGCGGCCTTGTGGGTGCATGCGCTGCGCGAGGAGGGCGTCGAGGCGACGGTGCAGCGCGAGTACCTGGGCGCCGCCGTGGGCCAGCTGCCGCCCGACCAGTGCCTGCCGGAAATCTGGATCGACGACGAGACGCAGTTCGAGCGCGCGCAGCAGGTGCTGCATGCCGCGCAGCATCGGCCGCAGCGCAACTGGCAATGCGTCTGCGGCGAGCGGATCGAAGGCGGCTTCGAGCAGTGCTGGCACTGCGGCGCGATGATGCCGACGGTTTAGCGCCGCCGAGCTACTTCCAGCGCAGCAGTTCCACGTCGATGCTGCGGCTGCCGTCGCCCAGCGTCAGCGTGTTTTCCTGAATCGTCGCCTGCAGCTGCATGCTGCGCTGCGCCAGCGCGGCCAGCGCCTGAGAGGCCTCCGTCGGCACCCGGTAGACCTGCAGGTTCTGCGGCCGCGCGAGCTTGTTCTCGATGCCGCGCCACCAGATCTCGGCGGCATGGTTGAAGCAGTAGACGATCACCTCGTCCGCCTTGCCGCAGGCCTTGATGACGGGCTTGTCCTCGGGCTGGCCCACTTCGATCCACAGCTTGGTTTCGCCCGTGAAATCGCGCAGCCAGACATCGGGCTCCTCCACGTTCGACAAGCCGGCGCCAAAGGCCAGCGTGCCGTCGCCGTGGCACACGTCCTGCAGCTTGTGCGCGTTGAGCGCGAGCGCGACGAGCCGGATCATCATCCGCTCGTCGGTTTCGCTCGGATGGCGCGCCAGCGTCAGCGCATGGTCGGCGTAGTAGCCGTGGTCGATGTCGGCCACCGCGAGGGCGGCCTTGAAGATGGTGGATTTGAGGGCCATGGGTGCGCGAGTGTATGCGCCGCCTCGTGGCGCTAGATTCTGCTGGCGAGCTCCGCAGCCTTGCCCACGTAGCTCGCCGGCGTCATGGCAAGCAGCCGTTCCTTTTCCGGTTCGGGAATGTCGAGCGAGCGGATCAGCCCGTGCAGCGCCTCGGCCGTCACCGTCTTGCCGCGCGTCACTTCCTTGAGCTGCTCGTAGGCGCCCTGCACGCCGAAGCGGCGCATCACCGTCTGGATCGGCTCCGCCAGCACTTCCCACGACGCGTCGAGGTCTTCGGCCAGCGCTTCCTGGTTGAGTTCCAGCTTGCCCAGGCCGGTGGCCATGCTCGCATAGGCCAGCGTGGCATAGCCGAAGGCCACGCCGATGTTGCGCAGCACCGTGCTGTCGGTCAGGTCGCGCTGCCAGCGGCTGATCGGCAGCTTCTCGCTCAGGTGGCGCAGCACCGCGTTGGCCAGGCCCAGGTTGCCCTCGGCATTCTCGAAATCGATCGGATTGACCTTGTGCGGCATGGTCGAGGAGCCGATTTCGCCCTTCTTGAGCCGCTGCTTGAAGTAGCCCAGGCTCACATAGCCCCAGATGTCGCGCGAAAAGTCGATCAGGATGGTGTTGGTCCGAGCCACCGCGTCGAACAGCTCGGCCATGTAGTCGTGCGGCTCGATCTGGATGCTGTAGGGCTGGAAGCTCAGGCCCAGGCCGAGCGGCGCGGGCGTTTCGATGACCTTGCGGCTGAACGCCTCCCAGTCGAAATCGGGCCAGGCCGCGAGGTGGGCGTTGTAGTTGCCCACGGCGCCGTTCATCTTGCCGAGCAACTGCACCGAGGCAATCTGCGCGCGCGCCTTCGAAAGACGCACCGCCACGTTCGCGATTTCCTTGCCCACCGTGGTCGGGCTGGCGGTCTGGCCGTGCGTGCGCGACAGCATCGACACGCCGGCGAACTGGTGCGCCATTTCGCGCAGCTTGGTGATCAGGCCGTCGATGGCCGGCAGCATCACTTTCTCGCGCGCGGCCTGGATCTGCAGCGCGTGGCTGGTGTTGTTGATGTCTTCGCTGGTGCAGGCAAAGTGCACGAACTCGGCGGCGGCCAGCAGTTCCGGCCGGGCTTCGAACTTGGACTTGAGCCAGTATTCGACCGCCTTCACGTCGTGGTTGGTGGTCTTCTCGATGTCCTTGATGGCCAGCGCGTCGGCCTCCGAGAAGTGGGCAACCAGCCCCAGCAGGTACTTGCGGGCGCCGCCCGTGAGGGGCTTGAATTCGGCAAAGCCGCAGTCCGACAGCGCGATGAACCACGCCACTTCGACCTGCACGCGCCGGTGCATGTAGCCCTGTTCGCTCATCAGCGGGCGCAATGCCGCGAGTTTGGCCGCATAGCGGCCATCAAGTGGGGAGAGGGCGGAAACGGTGGAGAAGCTCATGTCCCGAATTTTAGGTGGCTTGACGCCGATGCACGTTCGCCACGGATCGGGGCCCGCTCTTTTGGCCTTCCCCTAAAATGATCATGAACAAACGTTATCAAAGCAAGGGAGAGAGCTTTCATGAAACTGATCGGATCGGCTGCCAGCCCTTTTGTGCGCAAGGTGCGCGTCGTGCTGGCCGAAAAACGGCTCGATTACCAGTTCGTGATCGAAGATGTCTGGGCGGCCGACACCACCATTGCCCACTCCAACCCGCTCGGGAAGGTGCCCTGCCTCATCATGGAAGGCGGCGACGCGATGTTCGATTCGCGCGTGATCGTCGAATACCTCGACACCCTGTCCCCCGTGGGCAAGCTCATTCCCCAGCAGGGCCGCGAGCGCGCCGAGGTCAAGACCTGGGAGGCGCTGGCCGACGGCGTCATGGATGCCGGCGTGCTGTGGCGCCTGGAAGCCACCTGGGCCGGCCGCAGCGACGGCGAGCGCAGCGCCGCCTGGATCGAACGCCAGCGCTCCAAAGTGCGCGGCGGCATCGCCGCCATGGCCAAGGGACTGGGCGACAAGCCCTTTTGCAGCGGCATTCACCTGAGCCTGTCGGACATCGCCGTGGGCTGCACGCTGGGCTGGCTGGGGCTGCGCTTTCCCGAGATCGAGTGGCGCAATGAGCACTCCAACCTCGCAAAGTTGTACGACAAGCTGATGCTGCGGCCCAGCTTCATCGACACCCAACCATGAAAAAAGGCGCCCCAGGCGCCTTTTTCAATTCAGGGGCGCTCTGTTGCTGCGCCCCCGCCCGTGCGGGAAATACAAAAATGCTGCGAGGCGCCCCGACGCGAAGGAGGGAGGGAGGGAGGAGGAGAAGAATCGCCTCGGGATTTCGACCAGACTGGACGCCTGGAAGACCTCGCAACATGAAAACTGGAGGGCATTTGCTTTGCTGCCCTCGCTCGGTATGAGCACAGTGTGCCAGCCCGGTTCCCAGTTGAGTGGTAAACGTTTGTGACCGTTAGTTCTCATCGGCAAGGCCGTCAGTTCGCTGCCGCGAGCTGGCTTTCGAGGACCTTGACGAAGGCGTTCTCGTCGGGCGCCGTCATGCTGGACCAGGCCTGCACCACCTTGCCGTCCCGGCCGATGAGGTATTTGTAGAAGTTCCACTTCGGCGTGGTGCCGGAGGCCAGCGCCAGCTGCTTGAACAGCGGGTTGGCATTGGCGCCGCGCACCGACGACTTGGCGAACATCGGAAACTTCACGCCGAAGGTGCTTTCGCAAAAGTCGGCAATTTCCTTGTTCGAGCCCGATTCCTGGGCGAAATCGTTGGACGGAAAGCCCAGGACCACCAGCCCGCGCGAGCGGTATTTGCTGTCCAGCGCCTCCAAACCCTTGTATTGCGGGGTAAAGCCGCAGAAGCTCGCGGTGTTCACAACCAGCACCACCTTGCCGGAGTATTGGCACAACGATTGTGGTTTTTCATCCTGCAGCCGTGGGAAGGTGTGTTGCAGGATGGCCGGGCAGGCCGCGGCGGCAACGCCGTCGGCAGGGGCAGGGGCCGCAGGGGCCCCCTGGGCGGCCGCCGTGCCAATGGCGAACAGGCATGCGGCCAGGGCGGCGACCGGAGCGCAGCGACTGGGCGCCGGCAATCGGACAGGGATTCGCATTAGGGGCTCCTGGGACAAAAAAAGTGTGCATCCGTGGCAAATGGCCGCGCGTATTCGCACATCATCGCGCGTCTGTCATGGGTGCGCCAAACGGGCCGACTAAAATCGGCGGCCTTAGAAAGATTTTGATGCTTTATCCGGAACTCTTCAGACAACTCGAATCTGTCCGCTGGGACATGGACAAGGACATTCCCTGGCAGTCTTTCGATGCTTCGCTGCTGTCCGAAGAGCAGGCGCAGACCATCAAGATGAACGCCATCACCGAGTGGGCGGCGCTGCCGGCCACCGAGATGTTCCTGCGCGACAACCGCCACGATAGCGATTTTTCCGCTTTCATGTCGATCTGGTTCTTCGAGGAACAGAAGCATTCGCTGGTGCTCATGGAGTACCTGAAGCGCTTCAGCCCCCAGCACGCGCCCACCGAGCAGGAGCTGCACGAAGTGCGCTTCGACTTCGACCCGGCCCCGCCGCTCGAAACCCTGATGCTGCATTTCTGCGGCGAAATCCGCCTCAACCACTGGTACCGCCGTGCCGCCCAGTGGCACACCGAGCCGGTCATCAAGCACATCTACACCACGCTGAGCCAGGACGAGGCCCGCCACGGCGGCGCCTACCTGCGCTACATGAAGCGCGCGATGGAAAAGTTCGGCGACGAGGCGCGCGCCGCGTTCACCAAGGTCGGCGTGCTGATGGCCAGCGCGCGCCGCACCGCCCAGGCGCTGCACCCGACCAACCTGCACGTCAACAAGGCGCTGTTCCCGAACGACACCATCCAGAGCCGCATGCCCGACCCTGATTGGCTCGAGCACTGGCTCGACAAGCAGATCAAGTTCGACGCGGTGTGGGAAAGCAAGGTCGGCGAACGCATCCTGCACAACCTGAGCCTGCTGATGAACCGCAGCTTCAAGACCGTGCAGGAACTGAACCGCTACCGCAAGGAAATCGCGGCCACCCTGGGCCCCAAGCCCGAGTACCAGGGCGCATAAGCAAAAAAAGAGAAATCGCCCCGCACGTCGGGGCGATTTTCTTTTGGGGCTCGTGTCACAAAAGTAAGATGCCAGCCGTCTGGCTGCCATGGACAACCCCACCCTCACCTTCAACGGCCACCGCCGCCGCCTGCAGGGCATCGCCTACCGCATGCTCGGGTCCGTTGCGGAGGCTGAAGAAGTCGTGCAGGACGCCTGGCTGCGCTGGCATGAGGCCGACAAGGCCGCCTTCGACAGTGCCGAAGCCTGGCTGGTCACCGTTGTGACGCGCCTGTCGATCGACCGGCTGCGCGCCGCGAAAGTCCAGCGCGAGCATTACGTCGGCGCCTGGATGCCCGAGCCCGTGCTGACCGATGGCCCGGAAAACCCCGAACAGCTGCTCGAGCGCGCCGACAACATCTCCGTCGCCTTCCTGGCCGTGCTGGAGCGCCTGGCGCCCGAGGCGCGCGCCGCCTTCCTGCTGCGCGAGGTGTTCGACGCCGACTACGACGAAGTGGCCCGCACGCTGGGCAAGACCGAGGCCGCATGCCGGCAGTTGGTGCACCGTGCCAAGGCGCAGGTGCAGGAAGGGCGGCCGCGTTTCAGCGTGCCGCGCGAAACCCACCAGCGCCTGCTGCGCGCCTTCGCCGACGCGGCCGCGCGCGGCAGCCTGCAAGATCTGAAGGCGCTGATGGCGGAAGACGTCGAACTCATCGGCGACGGCGGCGGCAAGGTACAGAGCTTCAGCAAGATCCTGCGCGGCAGCCAGCGGCTCGCGCAGCTCTACTTTGCGCTCTGGCGCCGCATGGGCGCCTCGGTGCGCATGGAACTGGCGGAGATCAACGGCGAGCCCGGGCTGCTGCGCTTCGTCGACGGCCAGCTCGAATCGGCCCAGACCTTCGAGATCGAGGGCGAGCGCATCGTGCGCATCCGCGCACAGCGCAACCCCGACAAGCTGGCGCGCATCGCGCAGCTCCTTTCTTCAAAAAAATAATTCGCGCGGCGTGTCACAGGGGCGATGGGCGGCCCGTCTTCAGCAGGTAGCAAGCAGATTTTTCATCTCAACCACCCTGGAGTCCATGCCATGAGCACCACCGCCACCCCCCGCCTCACCTGGTTCAAGATCGCGCCCAAGGCCTTCCAGGCCATGCTCGGCGTCAACGGCGCCATCGAATCGAGCACGCTCGGCAAGGTGCTGATCGACCTCGTCTTTGCCCGCGTCTCGCAGATCAACGGGTGCGCCTACTGCCTCGACATGCACGTGCGCGACCTGCGCCAGCAGGGCGAGGACTGGCAGCGCATCAACAGCCTGGCCACCTGGCGCGAAGTGAGCTTCTTCAACGAGCGCGAGCGCGCGGCGCTGGACTGGGCCGAAACGCTGACGCGCCTGCCCGACCATCACGAAGCCCGCGACGCCGAGTTCGAGGCGCTCAAGGCGCATTTCAGCGAGCTCGAAATCGTCGAACTCTCGATTGCGATTGCGCAGATCAATGCCTGGAACCGCATGGGTGTCGGCATGCGCCTGCCGGTGGCGGCCAAGGCGATGCCCTGAGGCCGTGAGTCAGCGGCGTTCGACCACCATCGGCGCGATGCGCAGGCTCTCGCGCAGCTGCGTGACGGCCTCGCCGGCCGCATTGCGCGAAGGGAAGGGGCCGGCCTGCAGCCGGTGCGTGCCGGCCTCGCTGAAAACCCGTAGCTGCGATGCCAGCGAAGGCACGCCGCGGGACGCCTGGTTCTGCAGGCTCTCCGCGCCTTCGCGTTCGCGGAACGCGCCGAGCTGGACCCAGAAGCCCGGCAAGGCGGCGGACGGCGTGGGCGCTCCGGCCGGCAGCGGCGGGGGAGGCGGCGAGGGTGCGGCCTGCAGCGGCGCGAGGTCGTTCACCACAATGGCCTGGCGCGGGGGCGTGGAGGGCGGCCACTGGGCCGATTCCGTCTCGGCGCCCGGCGGGGTGGCCGTGGCCGTCGGTGTCTGCGGTGCGACGGGCATGGTCGATGCGGACGGCGGCGGCGCGTCGCTGTCCGTGGCCGCAACCGGCGCCGCCCATTCGGCCGGCACCCGCACCTGCTGAGCGCTCGCCACGCGCACCGGAGGCACCCGCGCGGGAACGGCGGCGAATGCGGGCGCGGCGGCCGCGGCGTAGGCCGTGCCCGAATCGCGCCGCCATGCGCCGGTGCGGATGTCCTCGTTGGTGATGCGCTCGATCTCCACCGGCGCGACGCCGCGCAGCAGGTCGAGCTTGAGCGCCGCCGTGTAGCTCAGGTCGATGATGCGGCCGTCGACGAAGGGCCCGCGGTCGTTCACGCGCACGATCACCTCGCGCCCGTTGGCCGGGTTGCGCACGCGCACGAAGCTGGGCAGCGGCAGCGTCTTGTGCGCGGCCGTCATGGCGTACATGTCGTAGGGCTCGCCGCTGGAGGTCGAGGCCGCATGGAACTTGCGGCCGTACCAGGAGGCGAGCCCCGATTCGCGGAACGGCCGGTCGTCGGTGATCGGCTGGTAGCCGCGGCCCAGCACGGTGTAGGGCTTGCTGGTGCCGCCGCTGTTGCGGATGGCCTCGATGCGGGGCTCGGCGTCGGGCACGCGGTCCAAATCGGACGGGATGTTCGTGCCGGGGCCGTCGCGGCCGCTCAGTGCACCGCCGCCGCTGCGTGGGCCGCTCGCGCAGCCGGCGAGAAGGGTGGCGACGGCGACCGCGCAGGCAGCCAGCGCGGTGGTGGCGGGGGAGCGGGCTCTGTCAGCCAAATACTGCCTTCCATAGCGACAGCATGGCGTCGCGCTCGGCAGCCAGGGCCGGCGGGGTGACCTGCGTCGGTTCTTCGTTGAGGCGCGCGCGATGCTGCACGCGGCGCAGCTCGCGGTAGGCCCGTGCCGCGCCGCGGCCCACGCCGTCGGGCAGCAGCCCTGCGAGTTCGGCGCGCAGCAGCAGCGCGATGTTGCCGACGTTGGGGATCAGCTCGGGATGCTCGCCCGACGACGACAGCACCAGGAACTGCACCGCGAACTCGGCATCGACCATGCCGCCGGGGCTGTGCTTCACGTCGAAGCGGTCGGCCTTGACCGGCCGCGCGCCGCGCAGCTTGTTGCGCATCGCGATGATCTCGGCCTTCAGCGCGTCGCGGTCGCGCGGCGCCACCAGCACGGCTTCGCGCACCTGGTCGAAGCGTGCGCCCAGCTCGGCGCTGCCGAGCACGAATCGCGCGCGCGTCATGGCCTGGTGTTCCCAGGTCCATGCGGTGTTGCTGCCGCGTCCGAGCTGGTATTTTTCGTAGGCCTCGAAGCTGGTGGTCAGCAGGCCCGAATTGCCGTTGGGCCGCAGGGCGGTGTCGATCTCGAACAGGTCGCCCTCGCGCGTCTTCACCGTGAGCCAGTTGATCAGCTTGCGCACATAGGCAGCATAGACCTCGCCCGCGCGTTCGTCGTCGTCTTCGTAGACGAACACGATGTCGAGGTCGCTGCCATAGCCCAGCTCCTTTCCGCCGAGCTTGCCGTAGCCGATGATGGCGAACTGCGGCACCTCGCGGTGCCTGTTGCGCACATGCGGCCAGCACCAGTGGGCCGTCACGCGCAGCGTGGTGTCGGCCAGCGCGCTCAGGTCGTCGGCCACCTGCTCCACCGTGAGCCGGCCGTCCACGTCGCGCGCCAGGGTGCGGAACACCTCGGCGTGGTGGGCGTGGCGCAGCAGGTTCAGCAGGCGCTCTTCGTCGGCCTCGCCGGTGCGGGTGAGCGATGCGTGGCGGGCTTCGAGTTCGCGCTCGAACTCGGCGGCCACGAAGCGGCCCGAGAGCATTTCGTCGCTCGCGAGCTCGTCGATCACGCCCGGATGCTGCATCAGGTAGCGTGCCGGCCACTTCGCGGCGCCCAGCAGGCGCAGCAGCCGCTCCTGCACCGCGGGCCGCTCGACCAGCAGCGCCAGGTAGCTTTCGCGCCGCAGCAGCGGCTCGATCCAGTCGGCCCAGCGCAGTGCGGCATCCACATGGCGCGGTGTTTGTCCGGGGCCGTCGCCATCGGGCTCTTTCAGCCAATGCCCGGTGCGCTGCACCAGCTGGCGCAGCCGTGCGCGCGTTTCCTCGCGCAGGGCCAGCACGCGGGGCTGCTCGCACCAGTTGCGGATGCGGTCGGCAAAAGCCGGCGGCAGGTCGTCGAGCAGGTCGGCCAGGTCGGCCGGCGCGGCGGCCTTCTTGCCGTTGCATTTGCCGTTGCAGGACTTCTCGCCGCCGAGCAGCTTGTCGAACTCCTGCGCCACGAACTCGCGGTGCGTGTCGAGCTGCTCGAGGAATTGGCAGCAGCCGGTGTAGCCCATGGTCTGCGCGATCCAGCGCAGATCGTCGTCGGCCACCGGCAGCACATGGGTCTGCTGGTCGTCCAGGTACTGGATGCGGTGCTCGACGCGGCGCAGGAATTCGTAGGCCGCGGCCAGCGCATCGGCGGTTTCCTGCGGCATCAGGCCGGCGCGCGCCAGCCGCTGCAATGCGTCGAGCGTGGGGCGGGTGCGCAGTTCGGGGAACTGTCCGCCGCGCACCACCTGGAGCAATTGCACGGTGAATTCGATTTCGCGGATGCCGCCGCGCGAGAGCTTGACGTCGTTGGCGCGCTCGGGCCGCCCGGCACTGCGGCGTGCCGACTGCTCGCGGATCTGCCGGTGCAGCGTGCGCAGCGAATCGAACACGCTGTAGTCAAGATAACGGCGGAACACGAAGGGCAGCACCGTGGCGCGCAGCCCCTGCGCGAGGCCTTCCGCGACGATGCTGCGCGGCGCCACCACCCGGCTCTTCATCCAGGCAAAGCGCTCCCACTCGCGGCCCTGCACCTGAAAATATTCTTCGAGCGCGTCGAGCGACACCACGCTGGGCCCGGAGTTGCCGTTCGGCCGCAGCGCAAGGTCGACGCGGAACACGAAGCCGTGCTCGGTGATGTCGCCCACCAGCGCGTAGATGCGCTTCACGGCGCGCGAGAAATATTCCTGGTTCGACAGGCGGCCGCGGCCATCGGCGTCACCAAGGGTTTCGCCGTCCAGGTCGTACAGGTAGATCAGGTCGATGTCGCTCGACACGTTGAGCTCGCGCGCGCCGAGCTTGCCCATGCCCACCACCCAGAGCTGCGCGCGCTGGCCTTCGGGGCCCAACGGCGCGCCGTGCAGCGCGTCGAGCTCCTGGCAGGCGTCGCGGCAGGCGACGTCGAGCGCGAATTCCGCGAGCTCGGTCACGGCGGTGGTCACCACGGCCAGCGGGGCCTGGGCATCGCAATCGAGCGTGACCAGCCGCTCCATCACCAGCTGCCGCACAATCCGCAACGCATCGGCGACGTGATCCCCGCGTTCGCGCAATGCCTCGTAGGCCTTCGACATCGACTCGCGCAACGGCGCGCCAGGGGAAAGCAATGCAAGCTCGGCCGCATACCTGCGGCGCAGGCGCTGGACGAAGCGCGAGTAGGAAGAGAACGCGACTTCGGTCGCTGTCGGTGGCGTGGCTGGCAACTGGTTCACACTGGTGTTGGTTTCCGTGGAACCCCTCTGAATGCTGGCGGTCATAATTCCGGACACAGCGCGATCCTCAATGAACGACACGGCGTCTTCCCCTTCACGTCTGCTCAAGATCACCGCTGCGACGGCGCGCTGGCTGTTGGGTTTACTGATCGCTGCATGGCTTCTGCTGGCACTGTCAGTGGTTGTCCTACACGCGTGGATTGTGCCGCGAATCGGCGATTACCGTGGCGCGCTCGAGGCACAAGCCAGCAAGGCCATCGGGGTACCCGTGCGCATCGGGTCGATCAGCGCCAGTTCCGATAGCCTGTTTCCGGTCTTCGAACTGCGCGACGTGGTGCTGCACGATGCCCAGAAGCGCGAGGCCCTGCGCCTCGCGCGGGTGGTGGCGAGCGTGTCGCCGCGCTCGTTGTGGCGTCTCAATTTCGAGCAGCTCTACATCGAGGGGCCGCAGGTCGACGTGCGCCGCGACGCGCTCGGCAAGCTGCACGTGGCCGGTCTCCACATGGCCACCGACACCACTGGAGAGACCCGCGCCGCCGACTGGTTTTTCGCCCAGCGCGAGCTGGTTGTCGAGGGCGGCACCGTGCGCTGGACCGACGAGCAGCGCCAGGCCGAGCCCTTGCTGCTGACCGACGTGCGCTTTGTCGCGCGCAACACCGCCCGGCGCCACGGCCTGCGGCTCGATGCCACGCCGCCGGCCGGATGGGGCGAGCGCTTCACCCTGCGCGGCCAGTTCCGCCAGCCGCTGCTGTCGGTGCGCTCCGGCCGCTGGCAGACCTGGGACGGCCAGGTCTACGCCGACCTGCCCTACATGGACGTCACCCGCCTGGGCCGCTATGTCTCCCTCGACGCCCGCATCCGCGAAGGCAACGGCGCGCTGCGGCTCTGGGCCGACGTGAAGCGGGGCCAGATCGTGGGCGGTGCCGCGGACCTCGGCCTCAACCGCATCGACGCCTCGCTGGGCCGGGGCCTGCAGCCGCTGGTGCTGCGTTCGGTGACGGGCCGCCTTGCCGGCCAGCTGAACGAGGAAAAGCTCGAGTTCTCGACCACCGCCTTGCAGTTCGACACCGCCGACGGCATGCGCTGGCCCGGCGGCAACCTGTGGCTGCAGCACTCGCCCGCGCGGGGCCGCACGCCGGAACACGGTGCCTTGCGCGCCGACCGGCTCGACCTGGCCGCGCTGGCCCTCATCGCCGACCGGCTGCCGCTGGGCGAGGCCACGCACCGCGTGCTCGATGCCTATGCGCCGCGCGGGCTCGTCGAGCGCATCGACCTGAACTGGCAAGGTTCGCTGGGCGCGCCCGAGCGCTACCAGGCCAAGGGGCGGGTCAGCGGGCTGCGCGTCGCGTCGCAGCCGGCGCCACTGGCGGCTGCCGCCACCGTCCCGCCGGCCAGCGCAACCGGCTCCGCCGGCGCCACGCCCGCCGCTCAACGGCCGCACGCCGGCTCGCCCGGCCTGAGCGGCGCCACCATCGAGTTCGACGCCTCCCACACCGGCGGCAACGCCGCACTGTCGATGGCGCAGGGCACGCTCGAATTTCCGGGCGTGTTCGAAGAGCCGGTCATCCCCATCGACCGGCTCGCGGCCCAGCTCCAGTGGAAGCTCGACAAGGGCCATGCGCAGTTGCAGGTTTCCAAACTGCGCTTCGCCAATGCCGATGCCGAGGGCGAAGCCGAAGCCAGCTGGCGCACCAGCGACCCCGCCGTGTCTTCCGGCCGCGCGCGCTACCCCGGCGTGCTCGATCTGCAGGGCAAGCTGACCCGCGCCGACGGCACGCGCGTGTTCCGCTACCTGCCGCTCGAAATTCCGCAGCACACGCGCGACTACGTGCGCAATGCGGTCACCAAGGGCGCGGCCAGCAGCGTCGACTTCCGCGTGCGCGGCGACCTGCACGACATGCCGTTCATGGACCCGAAGCGAGGCGAGTTCCGCATCGTGGCCAAGGTGGCCGACGTCAACTACGCCTACGTGCCGCCGACGTCGAACATCGCGGCAAAGACCGCGGCCTCGGCCCGCGCGGGCACGGCCGCGCCGGTCTGGCCTGCGCTCACCGGGCTCTCGGGCGAACTGGTGTTCGAGCGCGCGGGCATGCTGGTGCGCAATGCGCGCGGACGGCTGGCCGGCGCGACCGGCATCGAGGTGACCAAGGCCGAGGCGCAGATTGCCGACATGTCGCACCACGCCTCGCTGCTGCGCGTCGATGCCCAGGCCAAGGGCCCGCTTGGCGAGCTGTTGCGCGTGGGTGCGCCGCTGGCCGGCGAAACCGGCGAGGTGCTGTCCCGCGCACGCGCCACCGGCACGGCCGACTACCGGCTGCACCTCGAACTGCCGCTTGCCGCGCTGGACACGGCCAAGGTCCAGGCCAGCATCGCACTCTCCGACAACGAGCTGCAGCTGGTGCCCGAAGCGCCGTCCTTCACCCAGGCGAAGGGCACGGTCAGCTTTACCGAAACGGGCTTTGCGATGGCCGGCATCACCGCCAGGCTGCTCGGCGGCGAGGTTCGCGTCGAAGGCCGCGGCCGCTTCGCCGGCGCCAACCGCGAGGTGGCGTTGAAGGCGCAGGGCACGGCAACCGCCGAAGGCCTTCGCGCTGCGCGCGAGGCCGGGTGGCTGACGCGCATCGCGGCCAAGGCGAGCGGCAGCACGCCTTACGCGGCCACCTTCTCGATGCGCGACGGCGCGCCGGAGTTCTCCCTGACCAGCACGCTGCAAGGCCTGGCCCTGCAGCTGCCTGCGCCGCTCGTGAAGACGGCGGACGAACAGATGCCGCTGCGCATCGAGAAGAAAGTGCTGCAGCGCGAAACCCGTGCCGGCGCCGCCGTCGCCGTGCAGGACCAACTCTCGATGGAGCTCGGCCGCGTCGGCGCCGTTCAATATGTGCGCGACATCTCCGGGGCCGAAGCGCGCGTGCTGCGCGGAAGCATCGGCATCGGCCTTGCCGCGGGGGAGACCGCCAGCGTGCCCGACAAGGGCGTGCTGGCCAACGTCAACATCGCGAAGTTCGACATACCGGCGTGGCAAGCCCTGGTCGGCGAAACGGGAGGCGGTACGGCCGAGGCGGCGGGCGGTGCCGAGCGGCCCGAAGACGCGGCAATGGGCTACCTGCCCACGCGCATTGCGGTGCGCGCGCAGGAGCTCGGCATTGCAGGCCGCACGCTGCACAACGTGGTGCTTGGCGGCACGCGCGACGGCACGCTCTGGCGCGCCAACATCGACGCCACCGAACTCAGCGGCTACGCCGAGTACCGCCACGCCCAGGCCGGGCGGCTCTACGCGCGGCTCGCGCGGCTCAAGATCGCGCCCACCGAGGCCAAGCAGGTCGAAACCCTGCTCGACGAACAGCCGGGCACGCTGCCCGCGCTCGACATCGTCATCGACGACTTCGAGCTGCTGGGCAAGCGGCTCGGCCGCGCCGAGATCGACGCCGTCAACCGCGGCGGCGCGGGCCGCGAATGGATGCTCAACAAATTGAGCTTCAGCATGCCCGAGGCCAATTTCTCGGCCAAGGGCGCCTGGGCCGCCGCGCCGGGCGGCACGCCGGGGCGTGCAGAGCAGCGCCGCACGGCCATGACCTTCAGGCTGGACATCGCGGATGCCGGCGACCTGCTCGCGCGCTTCGGCATGCCCGGCGTGCTGCGGCGCGGCAGCGGGCGGCTCGAAGGCGAGGTCAACTGGCGCGGCTCGCCGTTCTCGCTCGACTATCCGAGCCTGGGCGGGCAGCTCCAGATCAACGTCGAGTCGGGCCAGTTCCTCAAGGCCGATCCCGGGCTCGCCAAGCTGCTCGGCGTGCTGAGCCTGCAGGCACTGCCGCGCCGGCTCACGCTGGATTTCCGCGATGTGTTCAGCCAGGGCTTCGCCTTCGACTTCATTCGCGGCGACGCGAAGATACACAACGGCATCGCCAGCACCAACAACCTGCAGATGAAGGGCGTCAACGCGGGCGCGCTGATGGATGGCTCGGCCGACATCGTGCGCGAAACGCAGGACCTGCGCGTGGTGGTGGTGCCGGAAATCAACGCCGGCACGGCCGCGCTGGTCGCCACCGCGATCAACCCCGCGATCGGCCTGGGCACCTTCCTCGCGCAGTGGGTGCTAAGCAAGCCGCTGGCCGCCGCCGCCACGCAGGAGTTCCACATCGAAGGCACCTGGGCCGACCCCAAAATAGCCAAGGTGCCACGATCCATCCTGCCGAACGCGCCCGGCCTTCCCGCGGCGCCGGCCGGCGGGCAAGGCAAGAAATCGGAGACCACGCAATGAAAGTCGCAGCGATCCAGATGGTGTCGGCCATCGCCCGCGAAGCCAACCTCGCACGCGCCCACGGCCTGCTCGCGCAAGCCGCGGCGGCCGGCGCCGAACTGGCGGTGCTGCCCGAGTATTTCTGCATGATGGGCGCGCGCGACACCGACAAGCTGGGCCTGCGCGAGACCGCGGGAGCGGGCACCGTGCAGGGCTTTCTCGCCGATGCGGCGCGCGAGTTCGGGCTCTGGATCGTGGGCGGCACGCTGCCCATCGAGAGCGGCGATGTCGAGCACGTGTTCAACAGCTCCCTGTGCTATTCGCCCGACGGCCGGTGCGTGGCGCGCTACGACAAGATCCATCTCTTCTTCTTCGACAACGGCACCGAGCGCTACGACGAGCGCCGCGTGATCGCGCCGGGCTCTGCACCTGTGGTGTTCGATCTGCCCTCGCGCGACGGCCACCGCTGGCGCGTGGGCATGAGCGTCTGCTACGACCTGCGCTTTCCCGAGCTGTACCGCGCGCTTGCCAAGCGGGGCGCCGAGCTGCTGCTGGTGCCCAGTGCCTTCACCCGCACCACCGGCGCCGCGCACTGGGAAGTGCTGCTGCGTGCGCGCGCCATCGAGAACCTGGCCTGGGTGGTGGCACCCGCGCAGGGCGGCACGCACGAGAACGGGCGCCACACCTGGGGCCAGTCGATGGTGGTCGACCCCTGGGGCACGGTGGTGGCGCAGCAGGCCGGCGAAGAAGGCGTGGTGCTGTTCGACATCGACGCCGGGCAGATCGGGCGCGTGCGCGCCCAGCTGCCCGTTCTCTCGCACTGCGTGCTCTAGATGGAGGATGCCTTGGCCGTCGCACCGCCGCGGTGGGCGCTGTCCGCGTTCGCGCGGCTGCGCTCGCTCTGGCAGCGCTGGTTTCTCTGGCTGATCCTGGCCGTTCTGGTGTCGGCGCTGCTGGTCACCGTGGTCTGGCTCGCGGGGCGGCACGAGGTCGAGCAGGTGCAGGCGACGCTCGACCGCGACACTGCCGATGCGGTTTCGGATCTTCGCATCGGCTTGCAGCGCAACGCCCAGAGCCTGCGCGCCACGCAGGCTTCCGGCCCCGACCGCACGCGTTGGCCCGAAGCCGCGGCCTCGCTGCTGCGCGAGCATCGCGAGTGGCTCCGGCTCGAATGGCGCGACGCCGCGCTGCGTCCGCTCGAAGCGGCCAACACGCCCTTCCGCATGCGGCTGATCGCCGAGGAGAGCCGCGGTGCCGACCAGTCCGACGTGGCGCTGGCCTGCGCGGCCGCGCGCAAGCTCGGTGCGCCGGCCTATTCGCCGAGCCACTATGTGCCGGTGCTCGGCGGCGGCGGCGTCGAGGTGATGGAGCTCTGCGTGCCGATCGATGCGGGCGGCTTCCTGGTGGCCAGCTACTCGCTGCGCGACACGCTCATCGAACTGGTCGGCCCCACGCTCACGCGCGGCCAGGAAGTGGCCTTTACCGAAGCCGACGGCACGCGCCTGGTGGCGCTCGGCACTTCGCGCCGCATGGGGACGCGCGTCTTCACCTCGCAGCAGCTGATCGACCTGCCCGGTGCCGCGCTGATGCTGCGCGTCGACGGCTGGCGCGCCGCGCCCGATCTTTTTCCGAACGTGCTGACGGCGCTGGTCACGGCCATTTCGATTGCGCTGGTGTCGGTGCTGGCGCTGCTCGCGCGCGACACGCGCCGCCGGCTGCGCGCCGAACGCGACCTGGCCGACGCGCTGGCGTTCCGCAAGGCGATGGAGGATTCGGTCATCACCGGGCTGCGCGCACGCGACCTGCAAGGGCGCATCACCTACGTGAATCCCGCGTTCTGCGAGATGGTCGGCTTCAGCCCCGAGGAGCTGATGGCCGGCAGCGGCGAATCGATCGAGGCGCCTTACTGGCCGACCGAACTGGCGCACGAATACCAGCAGCGGCAGGCCCGGCGGCTGGCCGGCGGCATGCCGCCGCGCGAGGGCTTCGAATCGGTCTTCATGCGCAAGGACGGCACCCGCTTTCCGGTGCTCATCTTCGAGGCCCCGCTGATCAACGCGCAGCGCGTGCAGACCGGCTGGATGAGCGCCTTCATCGACATCAGCGAGCAGCGCCGCATCGAGGAACTCTCGCGCGCCAGCCAGGAGCGCCTGCAGGCCAGCGCGCGGCTTGCCACGGTCGGGGAAATGGCCTCGCTGCTGAGCCACGAGCTCACCCAGCCGCTGGCCGCCATCGCCAGCTATGCGACGGGGTCGCTCAACATGCTCGGCCCCCACGCCAAGGGCGAGCAGGCCGAAGTGGCCATGGCGGTGCGCCGCATTGCGGAGCAGGCCGACCGCGCCGGCCAGGTCATCCGCAGCGTGCACGACTTCGTGCGCCGCCGCGACCGCACGCGCGAGGCCGTGGCCCCGCAGGCGCTGATCGACGCGGTGCTGCCGCTGGTGCGGCTGCAGGCGCGCAAGCTCGGCGTGAGCATCGAGGTGGTGCTCGAAGACCGCCTGCCCCCGGCCGTGTGCGACCGCACGCTGGTCGAGCAGGTGCTGCTCAACCTGGCGCGCAATGCCATGCAGGCCATGGACACGCCGGACCACGTGGGCGACCGGGTGCTGCGGCTGCGCGTGTCGCGGGTCG
This sequence comes from Variovorax paradoxus, assembly GCF_018614875.1. Lineage (GTDB taxonomy): Bacteria > Pseudomonadota > Gammaproteobacteria > Burkholderiales > Burkholderiaceae_C > Variovorax > Variovorax paradoxus_I. The sequence goes on from NZ_JAGGNW010000014.1 coordinate 267,274, forward strand.
TCGCGGTCGGCGGCCCGGGCGCGGAGGACGCCCGGCGCTGGCTGGAGTTCTCGGTGGCCGACCTCGGCTGCGGCATCAGCGAGGAGGTGGCGGGCCGCCTCTTCACGCCTTTCTTCACCACGCGGGCCGACGGCATGGGGCTTGGCCTGAGCCTGTGCCGCACCGTGGTGGAGCAGCATGGCGGGGTGCTCATGTTCGAGCCCAACCGCCCCCGCGGCACCGTGTTCCGGTTTACCCTGCCGAGCACATGATTCGCCCTCAGGCTTTGCGCGCTCGTTTTTGGAATTGATATGCAACCGCTGATCGACGGTCTGATCTTCATCGTGGACGACGACGCCAGCGTGCGCGAGGCGCTGGCCTGGCTGCTGCGCTCACGCCGCCTGGAGAGCGAGCACTTCGCGAGTGCCGAGGCCTTCGAGCTGCGCCTGGCCGAAGGACCGCTGCCCGAGCAGCCGCTGTGCCTGCTGCTGGATGTGCGGATGCCCGGCACCAGCGGCCTGGTGCTGTTCGACCGGCTCGCGGAACGCGGCCTGCTGGACGCCATGCCGGTGATCTTCCTGACCGGCCATGCCGATGTGCCGACGGCGGTGGACGCGGTGAAGCGGGGCGCCTTCGACTTCTGCGAGAAGCCGTTCTCCGACAACGCCCTGGTCGACCGCATCGAGCAGGCGCTGGGCGCTTCGCTGCGGGCGCTGGAGGTGCGGCGCGTGCGGCGCGGCCTGGCCGGCCGCATCGCCGAGCTGACCGACCGCGAGCGCGACGTGATGCGGCTCGTGGTCGAGGGCCTGCCGAACAAGCTGATTGCCGATCAGCTGGCGATCAGCGTGCGCACGGTGGAGGTCCACCGCGCGCGCGTGTTCGAGAAGATGGAAGTGAAATCGGCGGTCGAACTCGCCAACCGCTTGAGAGATCTTTAAAGGGTCAGACCTTTTCCGCCACGAAGATTTCGACGCGGCGGTTCTGGGCGCGGCCGGCCGGCGTGCTGTTGTCGGCCACCGGTTCGCGCGAACCGCGGCCGTCGGTGGTGATGGCCGTGGTCGAGACGCCGCGGCTGACCAGGTGGTTGCGCACGCTGTCGGCGCGGCTCACCGAGAGGCGCTCGTTGCCTTCTTCGCTGCCGGTGTTGTCGGTGTGGCCCACCACGCGCACGCTGGCCGCCGTGGCGCTGCGCAGGCCTTCGGCCGCCTTGTCGAGCACCTGGGCCAGGTTGCGCTTCACGTTGGCGCGGCCCACGTCGAACGACAGTTCGTTGGGAATCACGAGATGCAGCTGGTTGTCCGTTGTCTGCTCGATCACCGCGCCCGTGCCCTTGGTCGAATTTTCCAGCTCGGTCTTGAGCGCCGCCAGGCGCGCGGTCCAGCTGTTGGCAGGCGCAGCCGCCTGGGTAGCCGGCGCGGCGGCAGACCCCGGCGCGGGCGATTGCGAGGCGCACCCCACAACGAACAATGCGGCCGCAGCCGCACCCGAAACAACAAGCTTCCTCATGAGTTTTCCCTCTCTCCGTATGAACATTGAAATGATGACGTGACGATGGCGGCCGGCCGCTCCCGCCCGGCCGGCTTTGTTTTTATCTGTCGATCCGGTCAGCCGCGCGGCGCGCGCTCGCCGACGTAGATTTCGACGCGGCGGTTCTGCGCCCGGCCGGCATCGCTGTTGTTGTTGGCCACCGGCTCGTGCGAGCCGCGTCCTTCGATGCGGAAGGCCGCGGCACTCACGCCGCGCGCCACCAGGTAGTCGCGCGTGCTGGCGGCGCGGTCGACCGACAGCGGATTGTTGATGGCGTCCGAGCCGGAGTTGTCGGTGTGGCCGATGATGCGCACCTCGGCGTTCGGGTTGTTGCGCAGGCCGCTCGCGAACTGGTCGAGCACCGGTGCGAAATTGGACTTGATGTTGGCGCGGCCCACGTCGAAGGAGACGTCGCTCGGGATCTGGAGCTTGAGCTCGTTGTTCGGGGTTTGCGTCACGGCCACGCCGGTGCCCTGCGTGGCGGCTTCCATCTGGCGCTTCTGGTTTTCCATGCGCTGCGACCACAGGTAGCCGCCGAGCGCGCCGGCTGCGGCACCGACCACGGCACCCGTGCCGATGGCGCCGCGGTTGCCGCCGGTGGCGGAGCCGATGGCCGCGCCGCCCAGTGCGCCGATGCCGGCGCCGATGCCGGTGTTGCGCTGGGTGTCGGTCATGCCGCCGGCGCATCCGGACAAAACGAGAGCTGCAGCGGTGGTGGCGAGTACGAACTTTTTCATGGGAATCCCTTTCAAGGAGTGAATCAGGCGGGCCACAGCTTAGCCTCGGCGAGCATGCGATGGTACGGCCTTCCCAAGGTGCAGGAAATAAGAAAACTTTCTGCAAAGGCCCGTGAATGCTAGGATGATTGCTACTAAAGTAATAGCTGATAGCCGGTTCTCCGACAATCCCCCGCGGCTTGCGGCTACGAGAATTCACGCTTCGGGCGGCGGGTCCTTCTTTGCGTCGGCTCCGTTGCCATCGGTGGCTTCGTCGTCGTCGTGCAGTTCGCCCTTTTTTCGACCGGAAAACATGGTCCACCAGACGATCAATATGAATACGAGTCCGGCCCCGAGGGCTTCAAGCAAAATCAAACCCATGAGAAATGGACTCCAGTGGCTGGTTGGGCTCGCGATCGTAACAACGCTGGCCGGCTGCTCGATCGCCCCGCGCGCGCCCGACACGCCGTCCCGCGCCGACGCGACCCCACCGCGCGACCTCGGGCCGCTGACCGGCTCGCTGGCGCATCCCAAGAGCCGCTGGGTGCCCGTCGGCTGGTCCGAGCTGCCGGGCTTCGGCGACGACCCGCTGCATGAAGCCTGGATTGCGCTGCTGGCCAATTGCGTGCGGCCCAACGCCGCCTTTGCGCCGCTGTGCCGCGACGTGCGCCAGCTGACCATCGCCACGCCGGAGGAGCAGCGCCAGTGGATGACCGACCGGCTGCAGCCCTACCGCGTCGAGTCGCTTGCGGGAGCGAGCGAAGGCAAGCTCACGAGCTACTACGAGCCGGTGTACGAAGCCTCCCGCGTGCCTTCCGCCACTTTCAGCATTCCGATCTACCGGGCGCCGGACGGACTGGTGCCGCGCCGCCCCTGGTACACCCGGCAGGAAATCGAAACCCTGCCCGAAGCCCAGGCCGCGCTGCGCGGCCGCGAGATCGCGTGGATGGCCGACCCCATCGACGCGCTGATGCTGCACATCCAGGGCTCCGGGCGCCTTCGCATCACGGAAGCCAATGGCATCCAGCGCACCGTGCGCGTGGCGTTCTCGGCCACCAACGAGCAGCCGTACAAGAGCGTGCAGCAATGGCTGATCGCCCAGGGCGTGGCGAAGGTCGGCAAATGGCCCGACGACACCAAGGCCTGGGCCGCGCAGAACCCGCAGCGCGTGTCGCAGCTCTTGTGGAGCAATCCGCGCTACGTGTTCTTCCGCGAGGAAACGATGAGCGACCTCGATGCCGCCTTCGGTCCGCGCGGCGCGCAGGGCGTGCCGCTGACGGCGGGGCGCTCGATTGCCGTCGACCGCGACAGCATTCCGTACGGCACGCCGGTCTGGCTTGCATCGAGCGGGCCCGCGGCGCAACTGCAGAAGCTGGTGGTGGCGCAGGACACCGGCAGCGCCATCCTGGGCGCCGTGCGCGCCGACTACTTTGCCGGCACCGGTGCCGACGCCGGCCGCCTGGCCGCAAGCATGAACCAGCCGCTGCGCCTGTGGGCGCTGTGGCCGAGGCAACTGCCGGCGCCCTGAGCGGCACGACGTGCGCGCAGCCTGGGTCGAGCAAACGCACCTGACCGCAAGCTGAGTGTTTCACGCGGATGTCATGCGAAGTGCCTAACTTCGCGGGTTGATTTCCTTTTCAACCCACGAAAGCAATTGCGCATGACCGCAAACACCCGCACCGACGCCAACGGCATCGACCTTGACGACATTGGCACCAACCCCACTGCGAATCCGTCGTTCGCCGACCTGGTCGCTTCGCGCCTGAGCCGCCGCCATCTGTTCGGCCTGGGTGTCGGCACCGCCGGCACCGCGCTGCTGCAGGCCTGCGGCGGCGGCAGCGGTGGCGGCGTGGCTTTCCCAGTCATTCCGCCCGCCCCGGCGCCCGCTCCCGCCCCCGCGCCTGCGCCTGCACCCGCGCCGGCCCCCGCACCGGCCAAGCTGGGCTTCAATGCCGTGGCCAAGAGCCTTACCGACGTGGTCACCGTGCCTGCCGGCTACACCGCCAGCGTGCTCTATCGCCTGGGCGATCCGATCGCCGCGGGCGTGGCTGCCTACAAGAACGACGGCACCGACGATCCGGCCACCTACGACCGCCGTGCCGGCGACCACCACGACGGCATGACCTTCTTTGGCATGAATGCGTCGAACAAGTGGGACGCGGCCAACGCCTCGCGCGGCCTGCTCGTGATGAACCACGAAGCCATCACGCCGCTGTTCCTGCACCCCACGGGCCAGACCGTCGTGAGCGGCGTGCGCACTGTTGCCGACGAAGTGCTGCGCGAGTTCTACCTGCACGGCGTGAGCGTGATCGAAGTCAACAAGAGCGGCAGCAGCTGGAGCCACAAGCAGGATTCGAGCTTCAACCGCCGCGTCCACACGCTGACCGAAATGGCCTTCTCGGGCCCGGCCGCCAAGACCGACTACCTGAAGACCAAATACTCGACCGACGGCAGCAAGACCCGCGGCACGGTCAACAACTGCGCCAACGGCACCACGCCCTGGGGCACCTACCTCACCTGCGAAGAGAACTGGGCCGGCTACTTCCGCCGCATCGCCGCCACCGACAACCCCAGCCGCAGCGCCAAGGAAATCGCCTCGTTCACCCGCTACGGCGTTGCCGGCACCGGCCGCGAACTCTGGGCCACCGTCACCCCCGACACGGCCGACAACATCTACGGCCGCTGGAACGCCCAGGTGACGGGCGCCTCTGCCACCGACGACTTCCGCAACGGCGCCAACACCTACGGCTGGGTGGTCGAGATCGATCCCTTCAACCCGGCCAGCACGCCCAAGAAGCGCACCGCGCTCGGCCGCTTCGGCCATGAAGGCGCCTGCCTCGGCCCGGTCGTGGCCGGCAAGCCGCTGGTCTGGTACATGGGCGACGACTCGCGCAACGAGTACATCTACAAGTTCGTCTCGGCGAAGAACTGGGATGCGGCCGACGTGGGCGGCGGCATTGCCGCCGGCGACAAGTACATGGACGACGGCCGCCTCTATGTGGCCAGGTTCAACGCCGACGGCACCGGCGCGTGGCTCGAGCTGAAGCTCGGCGTGAACGGCATCACCGCCAGCAACGCGGCCTATGCCTTTGCCGACGCCGCCGACGTGGTGGTCAACGCCCGCCTGGCGGCCGACGCCGCTGGCGCGACCAAGATGGACCGCCCTGAATGGACCGCCGTCAATCCGAAGACCGGCGAGGTCTACGTCACGCTCACCAATACCAACGCCAGCTCGCGCCCCATCGACAAGACCGACGGCGCCAACCCGCGCTTCTACAACGACCGGACGACCAGCGGCTCCGACCAGAAGGGCAATCCGAACGGCCACGTCGTGCGATTTGCCGACGACAACGCCGACCCGGCCGCGCTGAGCTTCAAGTGGGACGTGTACCTGTTCGGCGCGCGCTCCACCGCCTCGGCCGACGTCAACCTCTCGCAGCTCACCGCCGACAACGACTTCTCCAGCCCCGACGGCATGTGGTTCAGCCACGCCACCGCCGGCCTGCTCTGGCTGGAGACCGACGACGGCGCCTACACCGACGTCACCAACTGCATGCTGCTGGCCGCGCTGCCCGGCAAGGTGGGCGACGGCGGCGCCAAGGCGATCACCAACGTCGACGGTGCCACCACGCGCACGCAGAACACCTTCGTCGGCAAGGCGCCCGGCAGCGATGGCCTGCGCCGCTTCCTGGTCGGCCCGAAGGACTGCGAGATCACCGGCATTGCCGAATCCGGCGATGGCCGTGCGCTGTTCGTGAACATCCAGCACCCGGGCGAGGGCTCGAAGGACATCGGCAATCCGGACGGCTACATCAGCCATTGGCCGGACGGCGCCAAGAGCCGCCCGCGCTCGGCCACCGTGGTCATCACCAAGGACGACGGCGGCCTGATCGGCCTGTAAGCAAAGTCCCGGCTGTTGCTTTGCCCCCAAGGCTGCGCGCAACCTAGGGGGCGTCTACCGGGGCAATGGCAGCGCCGTCTTGTATCTGACCTGCTTGAGCGCGAAGCTGGAGCGGATCTTCTCGATACCCGGAATCGGCGTGAGCTGTTCCAGGATGAACTTCTCCAGCGCCGCCATGTCGGCCACCGCGATGCGAATCAGGTAGTCGCTGTCGCCCGTCATCAGGTAGCACTCCATCACCTCGTCATGCTCGGCGATGCGCTGCTCGAAGTCGGCGAGCGACTGCTTGCTTTGCGTCGTGAGGCTGATCGAGATGAACACGTTGAGCCCCAGGCCCAGCGCCTTGGCGCTCGCGAGCGCCACGTAACGGTCGATCACGCCACCGGCTTCTAGCGCCTTCACGCGTGCGAGGCAGGGCGAGGGCGACAGGTGCACGCGGCGCGCAAGCTCCACGTTCGAGAGCGCGCCATCGCGTTGCAGCTCGTCGAGAATGCGCAGGTCGATGGCGTCGAGTTGCATGAAATGCCGTGAAATGAAAAGTTGCCGGAATTTTATGCTGCGTCGCCCGCGTGGATTTGGCCGTACCGATAGCTAATTTGCCGCATGGCGGCCTAAAGTGCCGGCATGAACGCCCCGATTTCCACCGACCAGATGCGCGCGCTGCTGCTCGACACGCCGCTCTCGCACGACCCCGACCCAGCCGAGACCGCCGAATGGCGCGACGCCTTCCTGGCGCTCGCGCAAACGCAGGGGCCGCAGCGCGCGAAGCAGATGCTGGCGGAACTCGCCCGCCTCGCGCGGCAGCAACGCATCGGCTGGCAGCCCGAGCTTGCAACGCCCTACGTCAACACCATCGCGGTGGAAGACCAGCCGCCGTTCCCAGGCGACCTGGCCATCGAGGAAAAGCTCGCGTCGCTGATGCGCTGGAACGCGCTCGCGATGGTGGCCAGGGCCAACCAGGCGTACGGCGAACTCGGCGGCCACATCGCCAGCTATGCGAGCGCGGCCGATCTTTTCGAAACCGGCTTCAACCATTTCTTCCATGCGCGCAGTCCCCAACACCGCGGTGACCTGGTGTTCTTCCAGCCGCACAGCGCGCCTGGCGTCTATGCCCGCGCGTACCTCGAAGGCCGCTTGAGCGAAGAAGATCTGAAGCACTACCGGCAGGAGCTGACAGCTCCCGCCTTCACGCAAGGCAGCGGCGCGCGCGGCCTCAGCAGCTATCCGCATCCCTACCTGATGCCGGACTTCTGGCAGTTCCCCACCGGCTCGATGGGCATCGGCCCCATCAGCTCGATCTACCACGCGCGCTTCATGCGCTACCTCACGCACCGCAATCTGCTCGACTGCGAGGGCCGAAAAGTGTGGGGCGTGTTCGGCGACGGTGAGATGGACGAGCCCGAATCGATGAGCGCCCTGACGCTGGCCGCGCGCGAAAAGCTCGACAACCTCGTGTGGGTCGTCAACTGCAACCTGCAGCGCCTGGACGGCCCGGTGCGCGGCAACGGCCGCATCATCGACGAGCTCGAAAAGCTCTTTGCCGGCGCGGGCTGGAACGTCGTCAAGCTCATCTGGGGCAGCGACTGGGACGGCCTCTTCGCGCAGGACGTGAGCGGTGCACTGGCGCGCGTGTTCGCTGAAACCGTCGACGGCCAGATGCAGACCTTCGCGGCCAAGGACGGCCGCTTCAACCGCGACAACTTCTTCGGCCAGAACCCCGAGCTCGCGCGCCTGGCCGAAGGCATGACCGACGAGCAGATCGACCGCCTCAAGCGCGGCGGCCACGACCTCGTGAAGATCCACGCCGCCTATGCCGCGGCCGCCGCACACAAGGGCCGGCCCACCGTGATCCTCGCCCACACCAAGAAGGGCTACGGCATGGGCAGCGCGGCGCAGGGCAAGATGACCACGCACTCGCACAAGAAGATGGGCGACGTCGATCTGCTCGAATTCCGCGACCGCTTCAGCCTGCCGCTGACCGATGCGCAAGCCATTGCGATGGACTTTTACCGCCCGCCCGAAGACAGCGCCGAGATGAAGTACCTGCGCCAGCACCGCGAAGCACTCGGCGGTGCCATGCCGCGCCGCGAGACCGCCTGCGAGGTGGTGCCCAAGCCCGACCTCGCGAGCTACGGGCAGTTCGCCACAGCGGCGGCCGGCAAGGAAATGAGCACCACCATGGCCTTCGTGCGCATGCTGGGCAACCTCATGAAAGACAAGGCGCTGGGGCCGCGCATCGTGCCCATCGTGGCCGACGAGGCGCGCACCTTCGGCATGGCCAACCTGTTCAAGCAGGTCGGCATCTATTCGAGCGTGGGCCAGCGCTATGCGCCCGAAGACATCGGCTCGGTGCTGAGCTACCGCGAGGCCACCGACGGGCAGATCCTCGAAGAGGGCATCAGCGAGGCCGGCGCCATCGCGAGCTGGACGGCCGCTGCAACGAGCTACAGCGTGCACGGCCTGGCGATGCTGCCGTTCTACATCTACTACTCGATGTTCGGCTTCCAGCGCGTGGGCGACGCCATCTGGGCCGCCGCCGACCAGCGCGCGCGCGGCTTTTTGCTCGGTGCCACCTCGGGCCGCACCACGCTCGGCGGCGAAGGCCTGCAGCACCAGGACGGCAGCAGCCACCTGGTGGCGGCGACCATTCCCAACTGCAAGGCCTACGACCCGGCCTTTGCCGGCGAGATGGCGGTGATCGTCGATGCCGGCATCCGCGAAATGATGGTCGAGCAGAAGGACGTGTTCTATTACGTCACGCTCATGAACGAGAACTACGCGCAGCCCGACGTGCCGGAGGGCGCGGAGGCGGACATCCTGCGCGGGTGCTATCGCTTCGGCGTGTACGCGCCGGTCAAGGGCAAGGCAAGGCAGAAGGTCACGCTCATGGGCTCTGGCGCGATCCTCACCGAGGTGGTCAAGGCCGCGCAGCTGCTGGCCGATGAAGGCATCGAGGCCGAGGTGTTCAGCGTCACGAGCTGGAGCGAGCTTGCGCGCGACGGGCTGGCCTGCGAGCAGCGCGCATTGGCTGGCGAGGAGGCCGGCACTGCGTTCATCGTGCAGCAGCTCGGCCAAGGCAAGGGCCCGATCATTGCCGCCACCGACTACGTGCGTGCCGTGCCCGAGAGCGTGCGCGCCTTCCTGCCCGAGGGGCGGCGCTATCTCACGTTGGGAACAGACGGCTTCGGCCGCAGCGACACGCGCGCGGCGCTGCGCAGCTTCTTCGGGGTGGATGCGGAACATATCGCCGGCGCAGCGCGCCAATGCCTGAAACCCCAATGACATCGCACTGAGACCGGCGCCGAATGGCTGTCCCACGCGCGGGTAGCTATCGTTTCAATGGTGGCTGGCGGGCGGTGCGCGTCAGGTGCTCGACGAAGAGCTGGACCGCTTCGGCCGGGTTGTCGCGGCTCCACACCACGCCCACCGGGCCGAACGGAATCTGGCGGTCCAGCGCCAGGATCTGCATGTTGCCCAGCGCCGCCTGGTATTCGGCCATGGCTTCCGAGCACACGCCGACGTAGTCGCCCTGATGGACCAGCGCCTGCAGCGTGGTGATGGCCGCCGTTTCCACCTTGGGCAGCAGCCAGGATGCGCCGCTGTCGAGCAGCGCGGTGTCCAGCTGCGACCGCATCAGCGTGCCCTTGGGCGGCATGATCCAGTTCTCCTGCAGCAGGTCGGCCAGCCGCACCGGGCCGTCGGCATTCCAGAGCCGGCTGGCGCGCCCGACGACCAGGCACACGTTGTCTTCGAACAGCTCACGGTGCTCCAGCCGGGCATGGTGCGCGCGCGAATCCAGTGAGCCGATGACCACGTCCAACTGCTTGTTCTCCAGCCCTTCCAGCAAGTTGCCGAACGGGCTTTCCGACACCGTCACCGAGATGTGCGGATGCAGCACCTGAAATTCGGCCAGCGCCTGCGGCACGCCCCGCGCCACGCCCGCCCACACGCTGCCGATGTGCAGGCGCGCGGTGCGGCCTTCGGCTACGGCGCCCAGTTCCAGCTGCGTGCGCGCAATGTCGCCCAGCACGCCGATGGCCAGCCGCTTCATGATCACGCCGGCGGGAGTCAGCTGGATGCGACGCCCGCGCGTCACCAGCGGCATGCCCACCAGTTCTTCCAGATCGGCCAGCCAGTGCGACATGGCCGACTGCGTCATGTGCATGCGCGTGGCGGCTTCGGTCAGCGTGCCGGCGTCGTCGAGCACCAGGAACGACTCCAGGTGCTTCACTTTCAGGCGGCGCGCCCAGGCCACCGAATGGGGTGCAGTCATGAGCGAATGCTAATGGATCCATCGGGCGAATTCACTGGTGCCCTGGTGGGGCGCTGCGAATAATGGCCGAGAGCTGGCCGGGTTCGCGGCCCCACTTCCTTCTCGCCACCTCTTTTTTCGGAGATTGCCACCATGAAGAAAAATTTCTGCTTCGGCCAACTGGCCGCTGCCGCCGCGCTGGCCTGGGGCGCCGTGGCGTCGGGCCCGGCCGCGGCGCAGGACGCGTATCCGGGCACGCGTCCGATCCGGCTGGTGGTGTCGCAGCAGGCGGGCGGCAGCTCCGACACGGTGGCGCGGCTGTGGGCCGAGCATGCCGGCAAGGCCCTCAACGCCAACATCGTGGTGGAAAACAAGCCCGGCGCGGGCGGCATCATCGCGGTGCAGCAGGTGCTGAGCCAGCCGGCCGACGGCTACACGCTGATGTTCGGCGGGGTGTCGCAAATGGTGCTGAACAAATTCGTCTACAAGCCGTTGCCGTACGACCCGGAGAAGGACTTCACCGGCGTGGGCATGCTAAGCACGGTGCCCTTCGTGCTGGTGGCCCATCCCGCGACTGGCTTCAAGTCGCTGGACGACCTGGTGAAGTACGCCAAGGCGCATCCAGGCGAACTGAACTTCTCGTCGTCCGGGCTGGGCAATTCGACGCAGCTGGCGGTGGAGCTGCTGCAAAAGAAGCTGGGCATCTCCATGACCCACGTGCCCTTCAAGGGCGAGCCCGACGGGCTGATGGCCACCATCGGCGGCCAGACCCAGGTGATGGCTCCGGTCGCGGGCACCGCGCTGCCACACATCAAGAGCGGCAAGGTCGTGCCGCTGGTGGTGATGGCGCCGTCGCGCCTGCCCGATCTGCCCGACGTGCCGGCCGCCAACGAGCTGGGCGTGAAAGACTTCGACACCATGGGCTGGAGCGGCATCGTCGCCAGGCGCGGCACGCCACCCGCGATCATCGCCAAGCTGCACGAAGGCACGCGCGCCTTCCACGACAGCCCCGAGGTGCAAGCCAAGCTCAAGGGCATGAACGCGATCCCGATGGCGGGGCCCGCCAGCCAGTTGATGGAGGTGGCCCGCCGCGATACGCAGGCGTGGGGCCCGACGCTGAATTCGCTGAACCTCAGCGCGCGTTGAGTTCGCTGCCTTTTTCGCCCGGAATTTTTCCCATGACCAAAGAAGCAATGGTGTCGTGTCCGCAGCCCGAGGCCGCGGAGTCGGGCATCGAGATCCTGCGTGCGGGCGGCAATGCGGTCGATGCCGCCGTCGCCACGGCCTTGGCCCAGACGGTGGTGGATCCGCTGATGTGCGGCATCGCGGGGTTCGGCACCGCGGCGGTGTACCTGCCGGGCGCGGCCGGCGGCGCGGCGCACGAGTATTTCGACTTCCACGCCCCCGCGCCGCTCGCCTGCCGTGAAGACATGTGGGCGTCGCTGCTGGAAGGCGAGGCCAAGGACGGCTTCGGCTTCATCCTGGAAGGCCGCGTCAACGACATCGGCCCGCAGTCGATCGCCACCCCGGCCACGCTGAAGGGGCTGGAAGCCATGCACCGCGCACACGGCCGCCTGCCGTGGAAAGACGTCGTCGCCCCTGCCATCGCCTGGGCGCGCGACGGTTTCTTCGTGCGGCCAGGCATGCACGCGTTCTGGATCGACGAGCCCACCATGGGCCGCGCCAGCAACCTGGACCGCCTGCGCTACAGCGACGAAGGGCGGGCGCTTTACTGCCGCCCCGACGGATCGCCGCGGCCCATCGGCACGCCGCTGCACAATCAGGGAATGGCGGATCTGCTCGCGCAGATCGCGCACGAAGGCGCCGCCCCGTTCTATGAATGCGACCTGGCGCGGCGCATGGTCGAGCACATCCACTCTCTCGGCGGGCTGCTGACGCTGGACGACCTGGCGCAATACCGGGTGCGGCGAACCGCGCCGCTGGTCGGGCGCTACCGCGACCGCACGGTCACCACCAACCAGCCGCCGGGCGGCGGCGCCATGCTGCTGCAGATGCTGGGCATCCTGGAGCACTTCGCGCTGGGCGAGATGGAGCACAACGGCCCTGCGTACTTGCGCACGCTGAGCGAGGCGATGAAGAAAGCGACATCCGACAAGGACCGGCACATCGGCGACCCGGCCTTCGTGCAGGTGCCGCTGGACGAGCTGCTGTCGAAGGACGGCGCAGCGCGCGTGGCGCAGGACATTCGCGCCGGCCGGCGTTTCAGCGTGGAGCGCGTGAACCCCGGCGCTCCCGTGCCGCGCGACACGACGCACCTGAGCGTGGTGGACGGCGACGGCAACTGCGTGTCGATGACGCACTCGCTGGCCATGCCGTCCGGCGTGATCACGCCGGGCATGGGCTTTTTTTACAACGGCTGCATGGGCGTGTTCGATCCGCGCCCGGGCCGTGCCGGCAGCATTCAGCCGGGCAAAAGCCGCTTCACGTCGTCGTGCCCGACCATCGTGTTCAAGGACGGCCGCCCCGAGATCGTGCTGGGCGCGCCGGGCGGCACGCAGATCGCCATGGGTGTGCTGCAGGTGCTGCTGAACATGATCGACCACGGCATGGACATGCAGCGCGCTGTTTCGGCACCGCGTTTTTCGTCCACCAGCAATTCGATCGATGTGTGCAACCGCATTCCGCGCTACGTGACCCGCGAGTTGCAGGCCGATGGGTACGAAGTGTTCCGCAATCCCTACAACTACACCATCGGCTGGGTGCACGGTGTGCAGATCGCCGCGAATGGCCGGTTGCAGGGCGGGGCCGACCCGGGGCGCGACGGCGTCGCTTATCGCACCCAGGTGGCGTAACGGTCCGCCCGGCGATGGGCTTCTGGCGGGCAGCAGCACTCTGCGCGCCATACCCTGAACTGAGCGCCGGCGGCCGCGCAGGGCCTGCGTTAGAGTCGCAGGCCCCACCTCTATCGCGCCCATGACCGCCGCCCGCTTCCAGTCCCTCGCCCCCACCGTCCGCCTCGCCGACCAGGTGGCCGATGCGCTCGCGGCCGAGGTGCGCAGCGGCCGCCTGTCCGAAGGCGACCGCCTGCCGACCGAGAGTGCATTGGCCGAGCAATTTGGTGTGAGTCGCACGGTGGTGCGCGAGGCGGTGTCGCGGCTCAAGTCGCTGGGGCTGCTCGATTCGCGCCAGGGCAGCGGTGTGTACGTGCGCGCCGCGGGCGTGGAGCCGCTGCGCTTCGAGATGCCGCACGTCGCCTCGCGCGAAGCGGTGATCCAGATGGTCGAGCTTCGCCGCGCGCTGGAAGCCGAGGTGGCCGCGCTCGCGGCCGAGCGCCGCACGCCCGACGACGTGCTGCGCATCCGCGAGGCCATCGCCGGGCTGCATGCGGCCGTGGCCGCGGGCGGCAACGGCGCCGAGGAAGATGTGCGCTTTCACCGCGCCATCGCCGAGGCGGCGCGCAACCCCTTCCTGATCGGCACGCTGCAATACCTGCGGCAGTTCCTGCATGGCGCCACGCGCGTCACGCGCGCCAACGAGGCGCGCCGTGCCGACTTCGCGCGCGAGGTGGCGCAGGAGCACGCCGGCATCGTCGAGGCCATCGAGGCGGGCGATCCGCTGCGGGCACGCGAGGCGGCCAAGTCCCACATGGACAACGCGATCCGCCGCATCGAGTTGGCCGATCCCGCGTTCTGGCAGCAGGAGGGCGCGCAGCTCGCGCGTCCGCTGGTCGAGGGCTGGCCGGTCGGCAGCTGAGCCGCCGCGACACACAAGGAAACCAAAAAGACGCTGCGGACGGCGGCGCGTCGGGGTTTACCCGAGTCGAGACTTTGGAATCAAATTTGTATGATGACCTGACAAATAAGGCGGTGACCGCGCGAGCCAGCGACGGCAAGGCCTCTTTCTCATCCAAAGCGGGACAACCCTTCTCATGACTTCCTCCACCCTCCCCGCGGGCGCAGTGCCCGTGTCCGCCGACGCCGCGCTCGAGAAGCGCGCCTATGCCAAGGTGTTCTGGCGCCTCGTTCCCTTTCTGATGCTGTGCTACGTGGTCGCCTACCTCGACCGCGTGAACGTGGGCTTTGCCAAGCTGCAGATGGGGCAGGACCTGGGCTTCAGCGAAACGGTGTTCGGCCTGGGCGCGGGCATCTTCTTCCTCGGCTACTTCCTGTTCGAGGTGCCGAGCAACCTCTTGCTCAACCGCGTGGGCGCGCGCATCTGGATCGCGCGGATCATGATCACCTGGGGCTTGCTGTCAGCCTGCTTCGTGTTCGTGGAAACGCCCGCCAGCTTCTACATCCTGCGCTTCCTGCTCGGCGTGGCCGAGGCGGGCTTCTATCCCGGCGTGATCCTCTACCTGACCCAGTGGTATCCGGCGCACCGGCGCGCGCGCATCATCGCGGTGTTCATGTCGGCCATTCCGGTGGCGGGCATCTTCGGCAATCCGCTGTCGGGCTGGATCATGGACGCCTTCCATGGCGTGTCGTCGATGCAGGGCTGGCAGTGGATGTTCATCATCGAAGCCATTCCGGCCGTGCTCGTGGGGGTGATGGTGCTGCTCTATCTGGACAACGGTATCCAGCATGCGCGCTGGCTCTCGCCCGAGGAAAAGAGCCTGCTGCAGCGCGAGGTCGAGCGCGACCAGGCGCACGGCGCCAAGGGCCCGCACTCGGTGGCAGCCATGTTCCGCGACATGCGCGTGTGGTGGATGGCGCTCATCTACTTCGCCTTCGTGATGGGCCAGTACGCGCTGACCTTCTGGCTGCCCACGCTGGTCAAGGCCACGGGCGTGAAGGGCAACCTGCACATCGGGCTTTTGAGCGCCATTCCGTTCATCTGCGCGATCGTCGCGATGAACCTCTTCGGCCGCAGCGCCGACCGCCGGCAGGAGCGCCGCTGGCACCTGATCGTGCCCGCGCTGATGGGCGCGATCGGCTTCACGGTGGCCGCGTCGTACACGCAGAATACCGTCGTGTCGCTGGCGTTCCTGTCGCTCGCCGCGGCCGGCGTGCTGACCTGCGCGCCGCTCTTCTGGTCGCTGCCCACCGCTTTTCTCTCGGGCACAGCGGCGGCGGCCGGCATTGCGGCCATCAACTCGGTGGGTAATCTTGCGGGGTTCGTGAGCCCGTACCTCATCGGCTACCTGAAGGACCTCACGGGCAGCACGCAGATCGGCATGTACGTGCTGGCCGCTGCGCTGGTGCTCGGGGCCATCGGCGTGTGGCTCACGCCCAAGCAACTCGTGAACAGATGATCGAAAGAACCCTGACATGACTTCCAACACCAACACCCCCATCGTCGGCCTCGTGGGCCTGGGCGCCATGGGCGCCGGCATGGCGCAGTCGCTGCGCCGCGCGGGCCATGCGCCGCATGTGTTCGACGTGCGGCCTGGCGCGGCCGAGGCCTTCGCGCGCGACGGCGGCGTGGCCTGCGCCACGCTGGCCGCGCTCGGCGCGCAGTGCGACATCGTGGTCAGCGTGGTCGTGAATGCCGCGCAGACCGAATCGGTTCTGTTCGGCGACGGCACCACGCCCGGCTGCGCCGCATCGATGAAACCCGGCAGCCTGTTCGTGATGTGCTCCACCGTGGACCCGAACTGGTCGGTCGCGCTCGAGGCGCGCCTGGCCGCGCAGGGCATCCTGTACCTCGACGCGCCGATCTCCGGCGGCGCCGCCAAGGCCGCCAGCGGCCAGATGACGATGATGACCGCGGGCACCCCCGCCGCCTACGAAAAGGCCGGCGCCATGCTCGACGCGATGGCGGCCAAGGTTTATCGTCTCGGCGACCGCGCGGGCGCGGGCAGCAAGGTCAAGGTCATCAACCAGCTGCTGGCCGGAGTGCACATTGCCGCGGCCGCCGAGGCCATGGCACTGGGCCTGCGCGAAGGCGTGGACCCGGCCGCGCTGTACGAGGTCATCACGCACAGCGCGGGCAACAGCTGGATGTTCGAGAACCGCATGGCGCACGTGCTGGCGGGCGACTACACGCCGCTCTCGGCCGTCGACATCTTCGTGAAGGACTTGGGCCTGGTGCTGGACGTGGCGCGCGCCAGCAAGTTTCCGCTGCCGCTCTCGTCCACCGCGCACCAGATGTTCATGCAGGCGTCCACCGCGGGCTTCGCGCGCGAGGACGACAGCGCGGTCATCAAGATTTTCCCCGGCATCGAACTGCCGGCTGCCGACAAGAAAGCCTGAAGAAAGAAGGAAGACAAGCACCATGAACATTCTCATCACCGGCGGCTGCGGCTTTGTCGGCGCGCGGCTCGCGCGCACGCTGCTCGCAGGCGGTCCGCTTGCACTGGCCGGCGGCGCGGCCCGGACCATCTCGCGCATCATCCTGGCCGACCGCGTGCCGCCGCCTGCCGATCTGGCCGGCGATGCGCGCGTGCAGTTCGTGCAGGGCGACCTGTACGAGCAGGCCGCGAACGGCGCGCTGCCGCTGGCGGATACCGACGCGGTGTTCCACCTTGCCGCGGCCGTGAGCGGCGAATGCGAGGCCGATTTCGACCTGGGCATGCGCAGCAATCTCGACACCACGCGCGCGCTGCTCGACGCCTGCCGCCGCGCAGGCCATGCGCCGGTGTTCGTGTTCTCCAGCTCGGTCGCGGTGTTCGGCGATTCGCCCGAGCAGCGGCTGCCCGCTGTGATCGAAGACACCACGCTGCCCACGCCGCAGAACAGCTACGGCATCCAGAAGTTCATCGGCGAGCAGCTGGTGGCCGACTACACGCGCAAGGGCTTCGTGCAGGGGCGCAACGTGCGGCTCATGACGGTCTCGGTGCGCCCGGGCCGGCCCAACGGCGCGGCCTCCAGCTTCCTGAGCGGCATGCTGCGTGAACCGCTGGCGGGCGAACGCGCGCGCTGCCCCGTGGCGCCCGAGACGGCGGTTGCGCTCGCATCGCCCGGCAACACCGTCGCCGGCATCGTGCGCGCGGCCACGGCCAGCGCCGCCGAATGGGGTGCGCGCACCGCCATCAATCTGCCGGCGCTGACCACCACCGTGCGCGAGATGGCCGATGCGCTCGAACGCATCGCCGGCAAGGACGCCATCGGGCTGATCGATTGGGAGCCCGACGCGGCCATCGCGAAGATCGTGACCAGCTGGCCCAGCCGCATCCATGCGGCGCGCGCCGAGGCACTGGGCCTGAAGGCCGACGCGAGCTTCGACGCCATCCTGCGCGACTACGTTCGCGAGAACGCGCAGGCCGTGAAGCTGCCGGTGGCAAAGGACTGACATGCACCCCCACGCTCATCACTTCGTGTATTCGCTGCCCCCCGAGGGGGCGCAGGCCTCCCTTGGGGCGGCCCGGCGGGAGGCCTGAGCATGGCCAAGCTCGTGCTCGGCTGCATCGCCGACGATTTCACCGGTGCCACCGACCTGGCCAACAACCTCGTGCGTGCGGGCATGCGCGTGGTGCAGACCATCGGCGTGCCCGAAGGCGCCCTCGATGCCGACGTGGATGCCGTCGTCGTCGCGCTCAAGTCGCGCACCATCGCGCCGGCCGACGCCATCGCGCAGTCGCTCGATGCGCTGCGCTGGCTGCAGGCGCAGGGCGCGCGGCAGATCTACTTCAAGTACTGCTCCACCTTCGACAGCACGCCGCAAGGCAACATCGGGCCGGTAACCGAGGCGCTGATGGACGCGCTGAACTGCGACTTCACCATCGCCACGCCCGCCTTCCCCGACAACAAGCGCACCGTGTTCAAGGGCTACCTGTTCGCGGGCGACGTGCTGCTCAACGAGAGCGGCATGCAGAACCATCCGCTCACGCCGATGACCGACCCGAACCTCGTGCGCGTGCTGCAGGCGCAGTGCAAGCGCAAGGTGGGGCTGATCGACTACGCGGTGGTGGCGCGCGGCCCGGCGGCCATCGATGAACGCATCGCGCAGCTGAAGGCCGAGGGCGTGTCGATCGCCGTCGTCGATGCGGTGTCGAACGACGACCTGCTGCGCATGGGCCCGGCGCTCGCGAAGATGCCGCTGCTCACCGCGGGCTCGGGCGTGGCCATCGGCCTGCCGGCCAACTTCGGGCTCGCGCCGTCGTCGCAGGCCAGCGCGTTGCCGAAGGCCGGCGGCAGGACGGCCGTGGTCTCGGGCAGCTGCTCGCTCGCCACGAACCGCCAGGTGCTCGACTTCATCCAGCGCGGCGGCCAGGCAATGGCTGTCGACCCGCTGCGCATTGCGGCGGGCGTGGACGTCGCGGCCGAGGCGCTGGCCTGGGCCGCGCCGCTGATCGACAAGGGTCCGGTGCTGGTCTATTCCACTGCCGAGGCCGGCGCCGTGAAATCGGTGCAGGGCCGCCTTGGCGTGGAAGAAGCAGGCGCGATGGTCGAGCGGACCATCGCCGCCATCGCACGCGGCCTCGTGGAGCGGGGCGTGCACCAGCTGGTGGTGGCCGGCGGCGAGACCTCGGGTGCCTGCGTGCAGGCGCTCGGCATCGCGCAGATGCAGATCGGCCCGCAGATCGACCCCGGCGTGCCGTGGTGTCATGCGCGGTCGGAGGCGGCGCCTGAATCGGGGGTGCATATCGCGCTGAAGTCCGGAAACTTCGGCAGCGATGATTTCTTCACCAAGGCATTTACAGTGCTCGGATGACATCCGCTTTCAGGGTTTGTGCACGCCGCTGCTTTTCGGGGCGCGCTCACGCCGACGGGGTACCTTGCTCCGCGAATGTCCCCCGGCCTTCGGCCTCCTCCTTGATTTCGCTGCGCAAGGCACCCCATCGGCGTGAGCGTTGTTCAGAGCAGTCGTTGATCAGCGGTACACCCGGAGCGCGCCCTCGTGCACAGGGCATCGGGTGCTCCCCGCAGCGAAATAAAGGAGGAGCCGAAGGCGGGGGACATTCGCGGAGGGGAGTACCCGGTGGCCTGTGCACGCACCCTGAACAAGAGCACCCTGAACACCAGCGCCAAGAACACACACAATAAAAACCGACATGAAAGAAACCCAAGCCCGAGAAGAAATCTGCCGCGTCGGCCGCAGCCTGTTCGAGCGCGGCTACGTGCATGCCACGGCCGGCAACATCAGCGTGCGGCTGGACGACGATGGCTTTCTCATCACGCCGACCGACGCCTGCCTCGGCTTTCTCGACCCGGCGCGGCTCGCAAGGCTCGATGCGCACGGCCAGCAGACCGGCGGCGACCGCGCCAGCAAGACCATCGCGCTGCACATGCGCATCTACGCCGCCGCCCGCAAGTTCGATGCGGACACGGCCTGCGTGATCCACACGCACAGCACGCACTGCGTCGCGCTCACGCTGAACCAGCCGACCGACGAACTGCTGCCCGCCCTCACGCCCTACTTCGTGATGAAAGTCGGCCACGTGCCGGTCATCCCCTACCACCGGCCCGGCGCGCCCGAGGCGGCCGAACAGGTGGCGCAGGCCATCGAGCGCTTCGGCGCTGCCGGCACGCCCGTCCGCGCCGCGATGCTCACGCGCCTCGGCCCCAACGTCTGGCACGACACGCCCGCCGCCGCCATGGCCGTGCTCGAGGAACTCGAGGAAACCGCCCGGCTTCAAATGCTCGCGGGCGATGCAAAGCCCGCACCCTTGAATGCCGACCAGATCGATGAACTGCGCACCACCTTCGGTGCGCGCTGGTAGTAAAAACACACCATGCCCCAATTCGCAGCCAACCTCTCGATGCTCTATCCGGAGCACGACTTCCTCGACCGCTTCGAAGCCGCCGCGAAAGACGGCTTCAAGGCTGTCGAATATCTTTTTCCCTACCCCTACGAGCGCCGCCAGATCGCGGCCCGCCTGAAGGACAACGGCCTGCAGCAGGTGCTCTTCAATGCGCCCCCGGGCGACTGGGACCGGGGCGAGCGCGGCCTGGCCTGCCTGCCGGGGCGCGAGGCCGAATTCCGCGAAGGCATGGCCACCGCCATCGACTACGCCGTGGCGCTCGACTGCCCGCGCATCCACGTCATGGCGGGCCTGGTGCCCGAAGGCCTGGAGCGCGAGGCCGTGCAGCCGGTGTACCTGGACAACCTGCGCTGGGCCGCCGCCGAGGCGGCCAAGGCCGGGCGCGATGTGCTGATCGAGCCCATCAACACGCGCGACATTCCGCGCTTCTTCCTCAACCGCCAGGACCATGCACACGAAATCGCCGGCATGGTGGGCGCGCCCAACCTCAAGGTGCAGATGGATCTGTACCACTGCCAGATCGTCGAAGGCGACGTGGCCATGAAGATCCGCAAGTACCTGCCCACCGGGCGCGTGGGCCACATCCAGGTTGCCGGCGTGCCCGAGCGCCACGAGCCCGACATCGGCGAGCAGAACTACGCCTACCTGTTCGACGTGATCGACGAGGTGTCCGCGCAATGCGGCTGGCAGGGCTGGGTCGGCTGCGAATACCGGCCGAAACGCGGCGCGGAACCCGGCGGCACCTCGGCCGGGCTGGGCTGGCTGCGGGCCTTGCAACAGCGCGCATGAAGCTCGAGTCGCTGCGCATTCCACCGCGGCTGCGGGGCTTTGCCGCGGGCGATGCGCTTGCGATCACCGCCAGCCCTGCGAAGGCACCGGGACTCGCGTGGGACGGCCGCATTGCGCCGGGCTGCCCCGCAGACCTGGTGCTGCTCGCGGCCATCGGCGAACACGAACTCGTCGACCCGCGCGGGCGCTAGCGCACCGTGATCCGTGGCGGTCGAAAAATCCTGGAGCAAACACAATGAAAAACTCGGTGGACATGGGCAAGCCAATGGCCAACTACGCCGCCGCCAAGCGCGTGGGCGATTTCGTCTTCATGAGCGGCGTGGTCGCGGTCGATCCGGCCACGCGCCGCGCCGTGGCCGGCTACGACGCCCTTCCGGAGGAAGGCCGCACGGCCCTGCAGGGCCTGGGCTATGCCACGGCACAGATGTCGGTCGACATCTTCGAAGCGCCCATCGTGGCGCAGAGCTGGTTCGTGCTCGAGCGTATCCGCCAGATCGCGGCCGAGCATGGCGGCACCATGGAAGACGTGGTGAAGCTGGTGCAGTACTTCCGCCACCTGCCGCACTACGCGTTCTACAACCGCGTGCGCGGGCTGTTCTATCCGGGCGAGCCGCCGGTCAGCACGGTGGTGGAGGTGTCGCGCTTCCTGCCGGGCGACGAAGTCCTGGTGGAAGTGGAAGCCACCATGTACCTGCCCCAGCACCGCGCTATCTGACCCCCGCGCCCTTCAGCAGGAACTCCGTCACCTGCTCGATCAGGTAGCGCCGGTCCTCGTCGCCGCCCTGCTGGGCCACGTTGCGGAAATAGGCGGCCTGCGTGGCGTGGTCGGCATAGAACTGCGTCACCGCCCAGATGTGGAACAGCACCAGCATCGGGTCGGCCTTGTCCATCAGACCCTGGTCCATCCAGTTCCGGATCACGGCGGCGGCCTGGTCGGTGCGCTGCTTGCTCGTGTCCATCATGCTGTTGAGCACCGGCGCGCCGCGCATCATCTCGGCGGTGAAGATGCGCGAGCGCAGCGGGTGCTCGAAAGAGAACACCATCTTGCGGTGGATCAGGTCGCTCAGCACCTTGCGCGGGCCGAAGGCTTCGTCGGCAAAGCCGAACACCACGATCCAGTCGTTGAGGATGTCCTGCAGGATCTGCCGGTAGAGCGCTTCCTTGCTTTCGATGTAGTAGTGCAACTGCGCCTTCGAGAGCCCGGCTCTGTCGGCAATCGCCTGGGTCGATGCGCCGGCCAGCCCCTCGCTCGCGAACACCTCGATGGCGGCCTGGTTGATGAGGCCGAGCACCTGGCTGTACTTGCGCGAGCGGCCGCGCGTGGCGGGGGCTTCGCCGTCGCTTTCTTCGATGCTCACAGCTGCAGCACCAGTTCCCGGCCCTTGGCGCGCGAGCAGCACAAGGCCATCGCCAGCAGCGGCGTCATGCCGATGCCGCCGGCCATCAGCAGATGGTGCGTGGCCTCCCCGCGCAGCGGAAAGGTGTTGCGCGGCGCGCAGATCGCGAGCAAATCGTTGTTGAGCTTGATGCGCGTCATCTCGTCGAGCGCGGCAAAGGGCTCGTCCGTCAGCAGCAGGTTCATCGTGACGTACCTCGTGATGGCGTGCGGTAGGGCAGGGATGATGATCTAAATCATCCGTTCGGTCAAAAAAAGTTAGGTTGGAATGCGGCCCCCACTTTCGCAACCCCCACTTGCTGGCGGCTCTTCTTGGGCATATAAGCGGTTGATGGTTCCTTGACTCGTCGCAAGACGGAAAGGGGATGCTATGAAGAGACGCATCTATTGGCTGATGCCGGACCTGGCGAGCGCCAGGCGGGCGATGGACGATCTGTTGTGGGCGCGGGTCGAGGTTGCGCACATTCATTTCGCCGGACCGGAAGGCATGGACATGGCCGGGCTCCATGCGGCCAACGTGTGGCAAACCTCGGACGTCGTCCACGCAGCCAAGACCGGGTGGGCGGTCGGCAGTGCCTGCGGCATCGTCGTCGGCCTCGTGGCCGCGATGCTGTTTCCGATCGTCGGCGACGACCCCGAATGGGAAGTGGCCGTGCTGGTGGCCATCCTCGGTGGCGTGGTCGGCGCCTGGTCGGCCAGCATGATCGGCATTTCCATCCCGAGCCCCAGGCTGCAGCGTTTCGAAGGCGCCATCGCGCAGGGGCAGATCCTGCTGATGGTCGACTTGCCGCGTTCGCGCGTGCGGGAGATCGAGGCGCTGCTGCAGTCCGCGCATCCCGAGGCCCGGTTCGAGGGCGAAGAGCCCCGAGTCCCGGCGTTTCTCTGAAGCGCGCATGAGCCCTGAACCCATGATGCCGAGCCGAGGAAGTGCACATGATCATGGCCGTCGCCCTGCTGCTCATCGTGCTCGCCTCGGTGCTGTTTCACGTCTTCAATCCATGGTGGACGACGCCCCTCGCGTCGAACTGGCAGCTGATGGACGACACCCTGCTCATCACGCTGGTGATCACGGGGATCTTCTTCATCGTCATCAACGTGTTCGTCGCCTACATGCTGGTGCGCTTCCGTCATCGCGAGGGCCACCGTGCGGCGCATGAGCCCGAGAACACCAAGCTCGAGCGCTGGCTGATCGGCGGCACCACCGTCGGCATCATGGCGCTGCTGGCGCCCGGCCTCGTGGTGTACGCCGACTATGTCAGGGAGCCCCACGACGCCCTGGTGCTGGAGGTGCTGGGCCAGCAATGGCAATGGCGCTTCCGCTTTCCGGGCCAGGACGGCAAGCTGGGCGCGACCGATGCGCGCTTCGTCAGCGCCACCAATACGTTCGGGATCGACCCCGCCGACCCGGCCGGGCAGGACGACCTCCTGATCGCCGGCGACGAGGTGCATCTGCCGCTTGGAAAGCCGGTACTGGTGCTGATGCGTTCCAACGATGTGCTGCACGACTTCTTCGTGCCCAACTTCCGCGCCCGGATGAACATGGTGCCGGGGCAGGTCAGCCGCTTCTGGTTCACGCCGACCGTCGCGGGCCGCTACGAAGCGCTCTGCGCGCAGCTGTGCGGCGTGGGCCATCCCAACATGCGCGGCTTCGTGGTGGTGGAAGACCCGGCGAACTACAAGACCTGGCACGCGGCGCTGCCGACCTTCGCCAAGTCGCAGGCCAAGGCGCCCGAGCCCCCGGCCGGGGCCGTGGCGGCCGGCGGTGGCGCGCGCATCGAGCAGGGCCGCGCGCTGGCGGACGCCAAGGGCTGCGTGGCCTGTCACACGATCGACGGCAGCCCGCGCGTGGGACCGACCTGGAAGGGCCTGCACGGCAAGACAGAAACGATGGCGGACGGTTCCACCGCGCTGGTCGACGAAGCCTATCTGCGCAGCTTCATCCGCGACCCGCAGGCACGCCATGTGAAGGGCTTCCCGCCGGTCATGCCCAAGATCGAGTTGACCGATGAAGAGTTGGCCGCGCTGGTGGCCTATATCCAGAGTCTGGGCAGCCCGCCGGCGCAGGCTGCCGCCGAACCGAGGCCTCCGCGATGACTGCTTCTTCGCCCACAGGGCACGCCATGTCCCACGCCGACGACGCCGGGCACCCCGCGCCGCAGAGTTTCCTGACCCGCTACGTCTGGAGCCAGGACCACAAGGTGATCGCGGTCCAGTACGCCTGCACCGCCATCGCGGTGGGCCTGGTGGGCGTGGTGCTGTCCAGCCTGATGCGGCTGCAGCTCGGCTTTCCAGGCCAGTTCGATTTCATCAACGCCGAGCGCTACTACCAGTTCGTGACCATGCACGGGATGATCATGGTGATCTACCTGCTCACGGCGCTGTTCCTCGGCGGCTTCGGCAATTACCTGATTCCGCTGATGGTGGGGGCGCGGGACATGGTTTTTCCCTACCTCAACATGCTGAGCTTCTGGGTCTACCTGCTGTCGGTGGTGGTCCTGATGGCGAGCTTCTTCGTCCCGGGCGGCCCCACCGGCGCGGGCTGGACGCTGTATCCACCGCAGTCGATCCTGCCCGGCACGCCGGGCCATGCGGGCGGCATCGTGCTGATGCTGGTGTCGCTGGTCATCTTTATCGTGGCGACCACGATGGGCGGCCTCAACTACGTGACCACCGTGCTGCAGGCGCGCTGCGAAGGCATGACGCTGCTGCGCATGCCGCTCACGGTGTGGGGCATCTTCGTTGCCACCATCCTCGCGCTGCTCGGCTTTCCGGCGCTGTTCGTCAGCGGCGTGATGCTGCTGCTCGACCGGACGCTGGGCACCAGCTTCTTCATGCCGGCGCTGGTGTCGATGGGCCAGGTGACAGGCTACAAGGGCGGCAGCCCGCTGCTGTTCCAGCACCTGTTCTGGTTCTTCGGCCATCCCGAGGTCTACATCGTGGCGCTGCCGGCCTTCGGCATCGTCTCCGACCTGATCAGCGTGCACGCGCGCAAGAGCATCTTCGGCTATCGCATGATGGTGTGGGCCATCGTGGCCATCGGCGTACTCAGCGTGGTGGTCTGGGCGCATCACATGTTCGTGAGCGGCATGAACCCGTACTTCGGCTTCTTCTTCGCGACCACCACGCTGGTCATCGCGGTGCCCACCGCGATCAAGGTCTACAACTGGCTCCTGACGCTGTGGCGCGGCGACATCCACCTGTCGGTGCCGATGCTGTTCGCGCTGGCCTTCCTCTGCACCTTCCTCATCGGCGGGCTGACCGGCCTGTTCCTCGGCAACGTGAGCGTGGACATCCCGCTGTCCGGCACCTATTTTGTGGTGGCGCACTTCCACATGGTGATGGGCGTGGCGCCGCTGCTGGTGGTGTTCGGCGGCATCTACCACTGGTTCCCCAAGGTCACGGGCCGCATGCTCGACGACCGGCTCGGCCGGCTGCATTTCTGGATCACCTTCCTCGGCACCTACGCGATCTTTTTCCCGATGCATTACCTGGGTGTGCTGGGCATGCCGCGGCGCTACTACAACTTCGACGGCTACAAGTTCATTCCGCCGTCGGCGTTCAGCATGAATGAATTCATCACCGTGACCGCGCTGATCGTCGGCGTGGCCCAGCTGCTTTTCATCGCCAATCTCGCCTGGAGTGCCTGGCGCGGCCGGCCGGCCGACGCCAATCCGTGGCGTGCCGCCTCGCTCGAATGGCAGACGCCCGCAACGCCGCCGGGCCACGGCAACTGGGGCCCGCGGCTGCCGGTGGCCTACCGGTGGGCCTATGCCTATGGGGAGCCGGGTGCGGCGGAGGATTTCATCGCGCAGAACGTGCCGCTGCAAGCCGGGGCTGGGGAGCCCGAGCCGGAGGGCCAGAGCGAGGTCCGGGGAGCGCCGGCATGAACGCGGAAGCCGCCCTGAGCGTCCACGGGGCCGGCCGCGGCGGCCGGCACCGCGATCCGCACGCGAGCGCGGCCAGCATCGGCCTGTGGGTCTTCATGGGCGTGGCCACCGCGCTGTTTTCGCTCTTCATCGTGGCCTACGTGATGCGCATGAGCGGTGACGACTCGATGACGATCGCGCTGCCATGGCAGCTCTGGCTCAGCTCGGCGCTGCTGGTGGCGGGCAGCGTGGCGCTGCACTGGGCCGGTGGCGCATCGCGCGGCCGCCGCCCGATGCGGGCCCGTCGCCTGCTGCTGGCCGGAGGCCTTTGCGCGGTGGGCTTCCTGGGCGCGCAGCTGTGGGCCTGGCAGGCGCTGCTGAGCGCGCAGGTGATGCCGGCCGGCAATCCGGCGGGCAGCTTCTTCTATCTGTTGACCGCCATGCACGGGCTCCACCTGGCGGGTGGGCTGGTCGGGTGGGCCTGGACGGCGAACGCCGCGTGGCCCGATCCCGCCAGGGCCGCATGGCGCATCGCGCTGTGCGCACGCTACTGGCACTTCATGCTGGCGGTGTGGCTGGTGCTGTTCGCGCTGCTGGGCTGGGTGACGCCGGAGGTGGCGCGCTTCATCTGCGGCACATCCTGAAGAGGCATCCCATGAACAACACCGCAACGATCGCAGCAGCAACGCCGTTGAATCCGACCATTGCCGCCAGCGGCTGGCGCGGGCTGATCGCCGACTGGTCTTCCGATCGCCAGGCATTCCACGTCTCGTGGGGCAAGGCGATGATGTGGATCTTCCTGCTCAGCGACACGTTCGTGTTCAGCTGCTTCCTGACCGGCTACATGACGGTGCGCGTCTCGACCACCGTGCCGTGGCCCAACCCGAGCGAGGTGTTCGCGCTCCCCGTGGGAGGCGCCGACGTCCCGCTGCTGCTGATCGCGATCATGACCTTCGTGCTCATCAGCAGCAGCGGCACGATGGCGATGGCGGTCAATTTCGCCTACCGCCGCGACCGCGTGAACGCCGCCACGATGATGCTCGTGACCGCGACCTGCGGCGAACTCTTCGTCGGCATGCAGGCCTTCGAGTGGTCCAAGCTGATCCTCGAAGAGGGCGTGCGGCCCTGGGGCAACCCGATGGGTGCGGCGCAGTTCGGCTCGGCCTTCTTCATGATCACGGGCTTTCATGGGCTGCACGTGTCGGCCGGCGTGGTCTTCCTGTTCACCGTGGCCTTCAAGCTGATCCGCGGCGACTACGACAAGTCCGGCAACTACCAGATCGTCGAGATTGCCGGTCTGTACTGGCACTTCGTGGACCTGGTGTGGGTGTTCATCTTTGCGCTGTTCTATCTCTGGTGAGGACGATCATGAACCCCGTCACAGGCCAACAACATCCGATCAGCCTCTATCTCAAGATCTGGGGGCTGCTGTTCGTGCTCAGCACGATGTCGTACCTGGTCGACTACTTCCATTTCCAGGGCTATCTGCGCTGGGCCCTGATCATCACCTTCATGCTGCTGAAGGCGGGGCTGATCGTCGCGGTCTTCATGCACATGGCTTGGGAGCGGCTGTCGCTGGTCTATGCCATCCTGGTGCCGCCCCTGTGCCTGCTGGTCCTGGTCGGGCTGATGGCGGCGGAGGCCGACCACACCTTCCTGACGCGGCTGCTGTTCTTCCACTGAAGACCGAAGGCGTTGCGGCCGCTCAGCGCCGCACGATGTAGCGCGTGATCACCGGCGGTGTTTCGCCGATGTGGAACGCGAGCCGGCGTTCCCGCAGCACCATGTCGCTGGCCGTGGCGCGGTTGAAGCGGCGCAGGTGGTCGGTCCACGAGTCGTCGACGATCTGCTCCACATAGCGGCTCGGCTGCGCGATGTCGTGCAGCAGTTCCCAGCCGATGGCGCCCTGGCTCAGGCGCGCGCGGCGCGTCTGCTGCATCACCAGGTGGAAGGCCGCGGCGCGCGCCGGCTCGATCAGGTATTCGACCGTGATCACCACGCGGCCGTCTTCCTGCGGCGCCTCGGCCGGCGGGCCGGCGGCCCAGCCCGCTTCGGCGGGACTGGTGTCGTCCTCGCCGGTCACGTCGGTCACCCAGCGCAGCGCCACCAGCATCAGCAGGGTGCCGCTGGCCGCGGCGATGGCGAGGCTCAGGTTCAGCGCCGTGACCGTGGCCACCTGGCCCCAGAGCGCCGCGCCGATCGCGCTCGCGCCCATGATCGCCATCTGGTACATCGACATGCCGCGCGCGCGCACCCAGTCGGGCAGCGCGAGCTGCGCCGACACCGAGAGCGAATTGGCCACCGTGATCCATGCCATGCCGCCGAAGAACATCGCGGGCACCGCCACCCATGCGTTGGGCGCGAACGCCATCACCGCGGTGGCGCCCGACTGCAGCAGCGTGCCGCGCAGCACCAGCTGGTCGCGCCCCAGCGCCTGGCGCAGCCGCGGCAGGAACAGCACCGCGACGATCGCGCCCGAGCCCATGGCGGCCAGCAGCAGCGTGAAGGTGCCCGCCCCGCCGCCTTTGAGGTTGCGCGCCAGCAGCGGCAACAGCGCCAGCAGCGCCGTCGAGTGAAAGAAGAAGATCGTGATGCGCGAGAGCACGGCCCGCATGCGCTGCGACTGCCGGACGAACTGCACGCCCACGCGCATCGCGCTGATGAGCTTCTCGCGGCCCAGCGGATTGGGCGTGTGCTCGCGCCGCCAGCGCAGCACCACGAAGCCCGAGGCCACCGACAGCACCGCGTTGAGCGCAAACACCCAGATGGTGCCCGCGCTGGCAATCAGCATGCCGGCCGTCAGCGGGCCGATGATGCGCGAGGCATTCATCGCAATGCCGTTCAGGCCCAGTGCCGCCGGCAGCTGCGGTCGCGCCACCAGCTCGGGCACGATGGCCGAGAACACCGGCCAGCGCAGCGCCAGGCCGATGCCGTTGGCGAAGGTGAGCGCCAGCAGCAGCGGCGCGGTCATCAGGTCGAGCGCCAGCGCGCCGCACAGCACGATGGCCGCGCCCGCCAGCCAGAACTGCGTGGCCACCAGCCAGCGCCGCCGGTCGAGGATGTCGGCCAGCGCGCCGCTCGGCAGGCCCAGCAGGAACACCGGCAAGGTGGAGGCCGACTGCACCAGCGCCACCCAGATCGGCGAGGTGGTCAGCGAGGTCATCATCCACGCCGCCGCCACGTCGTTCATCCACATGCAGATGTTGGCGATGAGCCAGGTGCTCCACAGCATGCGGAACACGGGGAGCCTGAGCGGCTCCAGCGCCGCGAACTTCGGCGGCTGCGGCCGGGCCGGGGGAATGGGTGTCTCTTCGGGGGATATGGGTGGCATGTGGCCCGATTGTGCCGATGCCGTCAGGGCCGGTCGTAAAACCGCGCGGTCTCCGGCATGGGCTATCCCCTGTCGCTGCGCGCCAGCCGGTGTTCGAGCCGCCGCAGCATCGTGGTGAGCACGAGCGTCATCACCCAATACACCACCGAAATCGCCAGGTAAGGCTCCCAGTAGCGCGCATAGGCCCCGGCCACGGTGCGCGCGGCATAGGCCAGCTCGGCCAGCCCGATGGCCGAGACCAGCGAGGTGTCCTTCAGCAGCGCAATCGCGTTGTTGCCCAGCGGCGGCAGCATGCGGCGAAACGCCTGCGGCAGCACCACGTAGCGCATGACCTGAATGGGCGTGAAGCCGATCGACCGGCCGGCATCGAACTGCCCGCGCGAGATCGACTGGATGCCGGCGCGGAACACCTCGGAGATGTAGGCGGCCGAATTGAGCGTGAGCGCCACCACGCCGGAGATGAGCGCGCCATGCTCCTGCTTGAGCTCGCGTGCCAGCTCGCCACTGATCAGCAGGCCGGTCGCCGGATGGATGAACACCGGCATCACCGCGAAATGAATCAGCAGGATCTGCACGAACAGCGGCGTGCCGCGGAAGAAGCTCACATACACCGTGGCCGGCCAGCGCAGGAAGAAGCGCGCCACCCAGGTCCAGGGCGCATGGCGCGGATGCGCCAGCCGCGCGAGCGCAAGGCACAGGCCCCAACTCGAACCCAGCAGCACGCACACCACCGTCATGCGCAGCGTCATCCAGGCG
The DNA here is from genome assembly GCF_018614875.1 of Variovorax paradoxus. GTDB lineage: Bacteria > Pseudomonadota > Gammaproteobacteria > Burkholderiales > Burkholderiaceae_C > Variovorax > Variovorax paradoxus_I. Next base: position 297,391 of record NZ_JAGGNW010000014.1, read on the forward strand.
CCCTGCCAGAACAGGTCCTTGTATTCGACCAGGATGTCCCAGCGGAACCATCCGAACAGCAGGATCGGCTGTTCCATCTATGGCTGCCTCGCCTTCGTGCCGGACGCGCTCATCGGGCGTTCGGGTCCTTGCTGAACCACTTCTTGTAGATGGTGGCGTAGCTGCCGTCGGCGCGGATCGCGGCCAGGCCGGCCGTGAGCTTGTCGAGCAGCGCCTTGTCGCCCTTCTTCACGACGATGCCGAAGCCTTCTTCGGGGAAGGACTTGTCGTCGAGCGTCTTGAGCCCGGGGTTCTGCGCCACGCGGTAGGCGATCACGCCGTTGTCGCCCATGGCGGCATCGACGCCGCCGCCGGCCAGCTCGGAAATGATGAGCGGCGTGCTCTCGAAGCGGCGGATGTCGGGGTTGGTCTTGCCGAACTCGCGCGAGGCGATGTCGTCGGCCGTGGAGGCGCTCACCACGGCAATCTTCTTGCCGGCCAGGTCCTTCAGCGAGGCGACCGTGCTGCTCTTCGGCAGCGCGATCAGCTGGCGCGCCGCGAAGTAGGGCGGCGTGAAGTCGTAGCTCTGCTTGCGCTTCTCGTTGATGGTGACGCCCGAGATCACGAGGTCGACGTCGCCGTTGTTGAGCGCGCCGAAGATGCCGGTGAACGGCGTGTTGACGACCTTGATCTTCAGGCCCTGCTGCTTGGCGATGGCATTGATGATGTCGATGTCGAAACCGACGATCTGCTTGTCCTTGTTCTCGAAGGCGAAGGGCGCGTAGGTGGCGCTGGAAGCCACGGTGAGTTCGCGGTTCTGGGCCTGGGTGCCGAAGGCGAGCGTGGCGGCGGCAAGGCCGAGCGCCAGGGCGCGGCGGATGGAGTTCATGCGGGGTCTTCTTCCTCTGTTCCGCCGGATGGCGGTGTGTGTATGGGGTGGGCGGGAATTCTAGGTTGCAGCTAGCGTGCCAGATGCCCGAGCGGCCAGGCGCTGCTGGCCTTCACCTCGCCCAGCGAGAAGCTGGTGTGCAGGTCTTTCACGTTCGGCAGGTTCATGAGGTGCTGGCGCGCGAAGGCCGAGAAGCTGTCCAGGTCCTGCGCCACCACCTGCAGCTCGAAGGTGCCGGTGCCGCTGATGTAGTGGCAGGCCACCACCTCGGGCAGCTTGCGGATCGCGTCCTCCAGCTTCTGCGTGGCGTCGTTGGTGACGCGTTCGGTGTCCACGCGCACGAAAGCGAGCACGCCCAGCCCTATCTTGTGGCGGTCGATCTCGGCGTGGTAGCCCTTGATGAAGCCGGCCTCCTCCAGCGCGCGCACCCGGCGCCAGCAAGGTGCGGCCGAGAGCCCCACACGCTGCGCAAGCTCGGCGTTCGTGAGGCGGCCGTCGGCCTGCAGTTCTTGCAGGATTGCAAGGTCGAACTTGTCAATGCTTTCCATAAGTGCCGATATTAAGCAAGATTCTTCCAGGAAGCTGGTTTTTTGAGGCACAGAACGCAAACACCTGTCGCGCACCCCGGCATACACTTTGCGTGATCATGGGCTCGCGCCCGACCCGGGCACAGACCCACACCCATCAGCCAGGCCCACAAGGCCCTGCCACACGGAGACAGACACACATGAACGCACCGCTGCCCGAGCACATTCGCCGCGCGCTGGAAACCGTCACGCTCGACGACAAGTACAGCCTCGACTACGGCCGGGCCTTCATGAGCGGGGTGCAGGCGCTGGTCAAGCTGCCGATGCTGCAGCGCCTGCGCGACCAGCAGGCCGGCAAGAACACCGCCGGCTTCATCAGCGGCTACCGCGGTTCCCCGCTCGGCGGCTACGACCAGGCGCTGTGGAAGGCCAGCAAGTTCCTGAAGGAGCAGAACATCGTCTTCCAGCCCGGCGTGAACGAAGAACTCGCCGCCACCGCGCTCTGGGGCACCCAGCAACTGGGCTTCTCGCCGCAGGGCACCAACAAGTTCGACGGCGTCTTCGGCATCTGGTATGGCAAGGGCCCGGGCGTGGACCGCTGCTCCGACGTCTTCAAGCACGCCAACATGGCGGGCACCACCGAATGGGGCGGCGTGATCGCGGTGGCGGGCGACGACCACATTTCCAAGAGCAGCACCGCCGCGCACCAGAGCGACCACATCTTCAAGGCCTGCGGCACGCCGGTGTTCTTTCCGGCCAACGTGCAGGAAATTCTCGACCTGGGCATCCACGCCTTCGCGCTGAGCCGCTTCTCGGGCGTGTGGTCGGGCATGAAGACGATCCAGGAGATTGTCGAGTCCAGCGCCACGGCGATGATCGACCCCGAGCGCGTCGAGATCGTCATCCCCACCGACTTCGAGATGCCGCCCGGCGGCCTGCACATCCGCTGGCCCGACCACGCGCTGGAGCAGGAAGCGCGGCTCATGCACTACAAGTGGTACGCCGCGCTGGCCTACATCCGGGCCAACCGGCTGAACCACAACGTGATCGAAGGCCCGAACGACCGCTTCGGCATCATGGCCAGCGGCAAGGCCTTCAACGATACGCGCCAGGCGCTGATCGACCTGGGCCTGGACGACGCGGCCTGCCGCCAGCTGGGCATCCGGCTGCACAAGGTGGGCGTGGTGTGGCCTCTCGAGGCGCAGCTCACGCGCGAGTTCGCCACCGGCCTGCAGGAGATTCTGGTGGTGGAAGAAAAGCGCCAGGTCATCGAGTACCAGCTCAAGGAAGAGCTCTACAACTGGCGCGCCGACGTGCGGCCCAACGTGGTCGGCAAGTTCGACGAGGGCGAAGGCGCGAGCGACGACGGCTACTCCGGCGGCGAATGGTCGATGCCCAACCCCACCGCCCACACGCTGCTGCGCGCCAACGCCGACCTGAACCCCGCGCTCATCGCCAAGGCCATTGCCGCGCGCCTGAAGAAGACCGGTCTGCTGGCCGCCGCTGGCGCCGACATGGCCGCGCGCATCGACGCGCAGCTTGCCATCCTCGAGGCCAAGGAGCGCTCGATGGTGGTGCAGCAGGCCTCCACCAGCGTGGTGGACGCCACGCGCCAGCCGTGGTTCTGCTCGGGCTGCCCGCACAACACCAGCACCGTGGTGCCCGAAGGCTCGCGCGCCATGGGCGGCATCGGCTGCCACTTCATGGCCACCTGGATGGACCGCTCCACCATCGGCTTCACGCAAATGGGCGGCGAGGGCGTGCCGTGGGTGGGCCAGCAGCCCTTCACGACCGACCAGCACATCTTCGCGAACCTTGGAGACGGCACGTATTTCCACAGCGGCCTGCTCGCCATCCGCCAGAGCATCGCGGCGGGCGTGAACATCACCTACAAGATCCTCTACAACGACGCGGTGGCCATGACCGGCGGCCAGCAGGTCGGCGAGCGGCCCGAGGGCCACTCCGTGCTGCAGATTGCCGAGAGCCTGCATGCCGAGGGCACGAAGAAGGTGGTCATCGTCACGGACGAGCCCGAGAAGTACGAGGGCGTGAACATCCCCGGCGACCACGTGCAAGTGAAGCACCGCGACCTGCTCGACGAGATCCAGCGCGAGTTCCGCCAGATGGCCGGCACCACGGCCATCATCTACGACCAGACCTGCGCCACCGAGAAGCGCCGCCGCCGCAAGCGGGGCACGGCCGTCGATCCGGCCAGGCGCGTGGTCATCAATGAGCTGGTCTGCGAGGGCTGCGGCGACTGCAGCGTGCAGAGCAACTGCCTGTCGGTCGAGCCGCTCGAAACCGAGTTCGGCCGCAAGCGCACCATCAACCAGAGCAGCTGCAACAAGGACATGAGCTGCCTCAAGGGCTTCTGCCCCAGCTTCGTCACGGTCGAAGGCGGGCAGCTCAAGAAGAAGGCGAAGAACAAAACCGACACGCCGTTCGAAGGGGCCCCGCTCCCCGAGCCGGCCGTGCCGGTGCTGGCGCAGGACCAGGTCTGGGGCATCGTGGTGGCCGGCGTCGGCGGCACGGGCGTCATCACCATCGGCCAGCTGCTGGGCATGGCGGCGCACATCGAGGGCAAGGGCATCGTCACGCAGGACGCGGCCGGCCTGGCGCAAAAGGGCGGCGCCACCTGGAGCCATGTGCTGATCGGCGAATCGCAGGACGCGATCCGCACCACGCGCGTCGGCACCGCCGCGGCCGACCTGATTCTGGCGGCCGATCCGCTGGTGGCCGTCAACGCCGAAACCCTGGCGCGCATGCGCGAGGGGCGCACGCACGTGGCGCTCAACACGCACAGCACGCCCACGGCCGCCTTCGTGCGCAACGCCAACTGGGTGAACCCGCAGGACGACTGCGCGAATGAACTCGCGCGCGCCGTGGGCGCCGATGCGCTCGGCACCTTCGATGCCGATGCCGCGGCCACCACGCTGATGGGCGACAGCCTCTACGCCAATCCGATGCTGCTGGGTTTCGCCTGGCAGAAGGGCTGGGTCCCGTTGGCGCTCGAGTCGCTGATGCGCGCCATCGAGCTCAACGCCGTCGCCGTCGAGAACAACAAGGCCGCCTTCGCCTGGGGCCGCCAGGCGGCCGCTCATCCGGGCGAGCTGCAAAAGCGCGTGCGCCCGGGCCAGGTCATCGAGTTCAAGAAGCGCGAAACCGTCGACAGCCTGGTGGCGCGCCGGGTCGAATTCCTCACGGGCTACCAGAACGCGGCCTATGCCGGCGAATACCGGCAGTTCGTGGAGAAGGTCCGGCAGGCCGAATCGGTGCTGGGCAAGACCGCGCTGACCGAAGCCGTTGCCCGCTACCTGTTCAAGCTCATGGCCTACAAGGACGAGTACGAGGTGGCGCGCCTGCACGCCGATCGCAGCTTCCTCGACCGGGTCGAAGGCATGTTCGAAGGCCAGATGGGCAAGGATTTCAAGCTCAACTACCACCTCGCGCCGCCCATCATCGCCAGGAAGAACGCCAAGGGCGAGCTGCAGAAGCAGAAGTTCGGCCCCTGGATGCTGGCTGGCTTCAGGCTGCTGGCCCGGCTCAAGGGCCTGCGCGGCACGGCCTTCGACATCTTCGGGCGCACCGAAGAGCGCAGGACCGAACGCGCGCTCGTCGGCGAGTACCGCGCGAGCATCGAGGAGGTGATTGCGGGCCTCGCCGCCGGGAACCATGCGCTGGCGCTGGAAATCGCGAGCCTGCCCGAGCAGATCCGCGGCTACGGCCATGTGAAGGACCGCAACCTCGCCGCGGCCCGCACCCGCTGGAGCGACCTGCTCGCCAAATGGCGCAACCCGCAGCAGTCGCAGCGCGCCGCCGCGTGATTTTTCCGGAGGCCGGCCTGGCACCGCCGGCCGCCTCGCGTGCTTGCTCCTGAAAAGGTAGCAAGAGACGCGCAGCCGAAGCCCATGGAAAGCCCTGCTCGGCGCGCCGGATAAGCGCGCGGAGCGGGGCATTGCCACGAATACAATGCCCGCTGCTGCGCGCGGCCGACGCCGCCTCAAGCTCTGACTCGCGGCCTTTTCCTCGGGGCCGCGGAACCGCGGGCCCGGTCCGCGCTTCTGACATTCCTCTCTTCTCTCTGCTGGAGACTCTCTTGTTCATTTCCTCTGCTTTCGCCCAAACCGCGCCCGCTGCTTCCGGCGGTGGCGACATGTTGTCCTCGCTCGGCAGCATGCTGCCCCTGGTGCTGATGTTCGTGGTTCTGTATTTCGTGATGATCCGTCCGCAAATGAAGCGCCAGAAAGAAGCCCGTTCGATGATCGAAGCCCTGGCCAAGGGCGATGAGGTGGCCACGGCCGGCGGCGTGCTCGGCAAGATCACCTCGCTCGGCGACCAGTACCTCGGCCTCGAAATCGCCAATGGCGTGGAGATCAAGATCCAGCGCAGCGCCGTGGTCCAGGTCCTGCCCAAGGGCGCTGTCAAGCAGCAATAAATAGGCGCGCGGCCGGGCCTTGCGCTTCGTGGCGCAAGGCCTCAAGTCACGCCGTGTTCCGTCTCTGAAAAGTTTGTGAAAAGCGCTTTCTCATGAACCGTTATCCGGTCTGGAAGTACGCGATCATCGTGATCGTGCTGCTTGTGGGGTTGATCTATTCCCTGCCCAATTTCTTCGGCGAGGCGCCTGCGGTGCAGGTGTCCGCGGCCAAGTCGACCGTCAAGGTCGACGCAGCCACCCAGGGCCGGGTCGAGGAGGCGCTGAAGGCGGTCGGGCTCACGCCCGACCTGTTCACGCTCGAGGGCGGCTCGCTGCGCGCGCGCTTCGCCACCGCCGACGAGCAGATCAAGGCACGCGATGCGGTGCAGCGCGCGCTGGTGCCCGATCCCGCGGACCCGCCCTATGTGGTGGCGCTGAACCTGGTTTCGCGCTCGCCGGCCTGGCTCACGTCGCTGCATGCGTTCCCGATGTATCTCGGCCTCGACTTGCGCGGCGGCGTCGACTTCCTGCTCCAGGTCGACATGAAGGGCGCCATCGACAAGAAGGCCGAGTCCTTCGCAAGCGATCTGCGCACCACCTTCCGCGACAAGGGCATTCGCGGCACTTCGGTGAACCGCAACGGCCAGACGATCGAGGTTTCCTTCCGCGACGCGGCCGCGCTGCAAGCCGCCAGGCAACTGATCCAGGACCAGTTCCAGGATCTCTCGACCACCGACAGCCAGGACGGCAGCAACTGGCGCCTCACCGCCAGCATCAAGCCCGAAGCCGCGCGACGGCTGCAGGATGCGGCGCTCAAGCAGAACATCACCACCCTGCACAACCGGATCAACGAACTCGGCGTGGCCGAGCCGGTGATCCAGCAGCAGGGCCTCGACCGCATCGTGGTGCAGCTGCCCGGCGTGCAGGACACGGCCAAGGCCAAGGACATCCTGGGGCGCACCGCCACGCTCGAGATGCGCCTGGTCGACGAAAGCGCCGAAGGCCGCGCGGCCGAACTGAGCGGCGGGCCGGTGCCCTTCGGCTCCGAGAAATTCCTCGAGCGCAGCGGCCGCCCGGTGATCGTGAAGAAGCAGGTGCTCGTCACCGGCGAGAACCTCACCGACGCGCAGCCCGGTTTCGACCAGCAGAGCAACCAGCCCAAGGTCGACCTGACCATGGACGCCAAGGGCGGGCGCATCATGCGCGACGTGAGCCGCGAGAACTTCAAGAAGCGCATGGCCATGCTGATCTTCGAGAAGGGCAAGGGCGAAGTGCTCACGGCCCCGTCGATCAACGGCGAGCTCGGCAACCGCTTCCAGATTTCGGGATCGATGACCGTGGTCGAGGCTAACGACCTCGCGCTGCTGCTGCGCGCCGGCTCGCTGGCCGCCCCGATGGAAATCATCCAGGAACGCACCATCGGCCCGAGCCTGGGCGCCGACAACATCGAGAAGGGCTTCAAGAGCGTGATGTACGGCTTCCTCGCGATCATGGTGTTCATGTGCGCCTACTACGCGCTGTTCGGCCTGTTCTCGTCGATCGCGCTGGCCGTCAACCTGATGCTGCTGGTGGCCATCCTCTCGATGCTGCAGGCCACGCTCACGCTGCCCGGCATCGCGGCCATGGCGCTGGCCATTGGCGTGGCCATCGACTCCAACGTGCTGATCAACGAACGCGTGCGCGAGGAGCTGCGCAACGGCGCCTCGCCGCAAGCCGCCATCCATGCCGGCTACGACCGCGCCTGGGGCACGATCCTCGACTCCAACGTGACCACGCTGATCGCCGGCATCGCCTTGCTGGCCTTCGGCTCGGGGCCGATCCGCGGCTTCGCGGTGGTGCACTGCATCGGAATCGTGACCTCGATGTTCTCCGCCGTGTTCTTCTCGCGCGGCCTCGTGAACTTCTGGTACGGCAACAAGAAGAAGCTCAAGACGGTGTCGATCGGCACGGTCTGGCGGCCCAAGACCAACGGCACCGCCGTGGCTGAAGGCAAGTAAAGGTCAAGGACAAGCGCCATGGAATTCTTCCGCATCCACAAGACCATCCCGTTCATGCGCCACGCGCTGGTGCTGAACATCATCTCTTTCGTCACCTTCGCGCTGGCGGTGTTCTTCCTGCTGCACCGCGGGCTGCACCTGTCGGTGGAGTTCACGGGCGGCACCGTGATGGAGGTGGCCTACCAGCAGTCCGCCGACGTCGGCAAGGTGCGCGAGGCGATCGGCAAGCTGGGCTACCCCGATGTGCAGGTGCAGAGCTACGGCACCTCGCGCGACGTGCAGATCCGCCTGCCGGCGCAGAAGGGCATGAACTCCGACCAGCAGAGCGCGCAGGTGATGCAGGCGCTCAAGTCGGTCGATCCGTCGGCCACGCAGCGCGGCATCGAGGTGGTCGGCCCGCAGGTCGGCGAGGAGCTCACCGTCAACGGGCTCAAGGCGCTCGGCATGGTGGTGGTCGGCATCATGATCTACCTGGCGATCCGCTTCGAATGGAAGTTCGCCGTGGCCACCGTGCTGGCCAACCTGCACGACGTGGTCATCATCCTGGGGTTCTTCGCCTTCTTCCAGTGGGAGTTCTCGCTCGCGGTGCTGGCGGCGGTGCTGGCGGTGCTGGGTTATTCGGTCAACGAGTCGGTCGTGATCTTCGACCGGGTGCGCGAGAATTTCCGGCGCTACCGCAAGATGAGCACGGTCGAGATCATCGACAACGCGATCACCTCCACCATCAGCCGCACCATCATCACGCACGGCTCGACGCAGCTGGTGGTGCTCTCGATGTTCTTCTTCGGCGGCCCGACGCTGCACTACTTTGCGCTGGCGCTGACCATCGGCATCTGCTTCGGCATCTATTCGTCGGCCTTCGTGGCGGCGGCCATTGCCATGTGGCTCGGCGTCAAGCGCGAGGATCTCATCAAGGGCCCGGTCAACAAGCGCGACGGCGGCGGCTCCGAAGACGATCCGAACGCCGGCGCCGTGGTCTGATGGTGCCGATCAAGGGGATGCGCCGCGGGAGCCCGCAGCAATGCCGGAGCTGAGGCACACTTGTGCGGTTGCGCTTCCCGATGCAAGCTCTCGGTTTTCGCCGAAGAATAGAGCCCCGTCGGCCTTCCCGATCCTTCAATGAGCATTGCGCGGTCCGTCTCTTCCCTGCAACTCGCGCGCGAAACGCGTGAGCAATTCGTCCGTGCCACCGAGGGCGTCATCGCCCCGTTGGCGCAAGCGATCCGGGATCGCCTGACGCAGCAGGCTTCGGAAATCGGCAGCGCGCGCGCCATGCAGGAGAGCCGGGACGACTTCGTGGCGTTCCAGGGCCAGGCATCGCAATGGGTGTCGCTCGCGCAGGCGGGTTTGCGCAAGTCGGTGAGCGACCCGGCGGGTGCGGCGCCCGCCGCGTCGTCCGGCGCGAAGCTGCGGCTCGAACTGATCGATGACGATGCGATGGAGAGCAGCATCCTTTCATCGCGCCTGGCGCAGCTGATTCACGACAAGGCCAGCTTCGAGCTCAGCGACCTGCGGCTGCGCATTCAATATCTCGAAGGCACCGGCGAGCTCGACGCCAACGACGTGCTCAGGCCCGAAACCCTGGCCAAGCTGCTGGTGGACCAGTGGCTGGCGGCCGGCTTGAGCCGCACGCTGTGGGCGCGGGTGCAGGAGACTGTGCAGCATCAGCTCGTCGGCGTGGTCGTCAAAGCCTATGAGGACGCCAACGCCTTCCTGATTTCCCGCGGCGTGATGCCGGAAATCGATCTAAAGAGCTTTGTCCGGCGCACAGGCGGCAGCAGTGGCGGCAGCGCCACCGGGCCGGCAACCATGCCCGCGTCCCCTTACGCCGGTGGCGCAGCGCATACCGCGGGTGCCGTGCGGCGGCATGGCGGCGCCGAGACGTCCCCGCAAGGGCGGGCTTTCGCTCCGACCACGCCGCCTCAGACGACGGGCGGCTCGCCATTGATGATCGCCCGCCAGCGCGCCCAGACGGCGCTTCTGAGCCTCAAGCGTTTCGTCGCCGGGCGCATCGGCGCAGACGCGTCCGCCGCGCCTTCCTCGTCGACGACAACGACGACGGGAACGGACGGCCATGTGCCAGGCGCCGGCCCCGGCGCCACCGGCGCTGCCGGTTCCCCGCGTGCCTTTTCCAGGACCTTTGCAGGCGTGATCGCCGAGGCCGAGGCGGCCTACCGGGTGGCTGCCTCGCAGTACATGCAAGGCTCCGGGGAGCAGGCCACCATCATCCAGCAGACGGCGGTCGATCTTCGGCGGCGCAGCGCGGAGCTCAAGAAAAGGGCGCCCACCACCGCCGACAAGGCCACCGTCGAGATCGTGGCGCTCATGTTCCAGGCCATCCTCGCGGAGGAACGCATTCCTTTCTCGGCGCGCGTGTGGTTTGCACGCCTGCAGATGCCGGTGCTGCGCGTGGCCATCGCCGAGCCCGAGTTCTTCGGCACGCTGCAGCACCCGGCGCGCATGCTGATCGACCGCATGGGCTCCTGCGTGATGGGCTTCGATGCCGCGGCCATCTCGGGCAGCGCGCTCGAAGGCGAGATCCGGCGCGTGGTGCAGGTGATCGAGCAGTACCCGGAAACCGGCCAGCGTGTCTTCAAGCTGGTGTTCGACGAGTTCGTGGGCTTCCTGAACCGCTATCTCACGCAGAGCGACGCCACCCAGCGCGTCATGAGCGTGGCGCAGCAGGTCGAGCAGAAGGAAACCATGGCGATCCAGTACACCATCGAGCTGCGCAAGATGCTCAACGACATGCCGGTGCGCGAGGAGATACGCGAGTTCCTCTTCAAGGTCTGGGCCGAGGTGCTGGCCATCGCCGCGCTGCGCTACGGCGCCCAGGGCGAGCAGACGGTGATGCTCAAGCGCGTGGCCTCCGAACTGGTGTGGGCGGCGAGCGCCAAACCCAACCGCGCCGACCGCGCACGTGTGATCCAGGACCTGCCGCAGTTGCTGCAGCGCCTGCGCCTGGGCATGAACCTGCTGGGTATCATCGACGAGCCGCAGGAAGCCCACATCAAGGCCATCGGCGCGACCTTGTCCGATGCCTTCCTGTCGAAGACCGAAGCCATTCCCGCGGCCAAGATCGAAGCCATGGCCGAGCGCCTGGCGCATCTGGAAGATTTCGTGACGGACGATGGCGGCGCCTCCAGCCTGTCACTCGATGCGAACAGCATCGAACTGCTGCTGGGCATGGATGCGGCCTCGATCGAGGTCGTGGCCGACACCGCCGGCGGCGTTGCATCGGAAGACATGCTGGCGTGGGCCCACGAACTGGAGGTGGGCAACTGGTTCATGCTCGACCACAACGACCGCGTGAGCCAGGTGCAGTTCGTCTGGCGCAGCGATCGCAAGCAGCTGCACCTGTTCGCCTCCGCCGATGGCCGCAGTTTCCTGATCCAGGTCGGTCGGCTGGCCAACTACCTGCAGGCCGGCCTGCTGGTGCCGGCCGAGGAAGAAACGCTCACGGTGCGCGCCACGCGCGAGGCGCTGGCCAAGCTCGATGCCAATCCGGAGCGCTTGCTTAACTAGTGTGCCGTCCGGCCTTCGCGGGATTCACAGAGTTCGTCGAGCACCAGCGCGTCGGGCTCGATGCCGGTGCTCCAGTGCACCATCAGCACGATGATCTTGAGTTCGTCGAGCGCGACCGGATCGCCCGGGGCCGCCATGGCGCGCTCGATGACGATCTCGCGCAAGCCGCAGGACAGCACATTCGACGATTCGAGAAAGCGGATGAAGCCGAGGCAGTCGGCGCCCAGGTGCTCCTGCTCGGCTTGCGAATAGACGCGCATGGCGTTGTCCGATTGGGGCAGGGCCGCTTCAGGGGGACCCTGCAGCGTGACCGTGGCCACGGCGTCGTCGCTCGCGCTTCGCTCGAGCTGCATGCCCTGCGTTGCAAGGCTCAGGCCGTCGAGCCAGTGCAGCGCGTCGCGGATTTCTTCTGCCTCGAAGCCGTGGGCGCTGAGCTTGCGGCCCAGTTGTTCCGGTTCGGGGCAGGCATCGCCGCGCCAATAGTTTTCGTAGACAAACACGAGCACTTCGAACATGGGCCCAATATAGCCGATGCTTGTCGCTCGCCAGCAGCCCGTGAAGCCAGCGCGCTACGCTGCTGCCCTTCTTTGGAAGAGGCCGCCGGGCAGGCGCGCGACGTGGCCGTCGAGCTCGAGTTCGAGCAGCCTGGCCTGCAGCGCGGCGGCGCTCCAGCCGGTACGTGCGCTCAGCGCGTCGAGGCTCACGGGGTCGAAGCCGATCGCGTCCAGCAAGGGGTCTTCGCGCGCGGATGCACCGCTGGTGTCCCCGTTCGGGCCAGCCGGCGCTGCCGCGCTGCCCGTGCGCAGGGACGGCAGCTCCTCGAGGATGTCGTTGACCGACTCGACCAGCTTGGCGCCCTGGCGGATGAGCGCATGGCAGCCGCGCGATTGCGGCGAATGGATCGAACCCGGGATGGCGAACACTTCCTTGCCCTGTTCCGAGGCGAGACGGGCAGTGATCAGCGAGCCCGATGCAAGCGCGGCCTCGACCACCAGCGTGCCGCGCGCCAGGCCGGCAATGAGGCGGTTGCGCTTCGGGAAGTTTTGCGTGAGCGGGGGCGTGCCGAGCGGCAGCTCGCTCACGATCAGGCCCCGCAGCGTGATGCGGTGCGCCAGGTCGCGATGCCGCGCGGGGTAGACGCGATCGAGGCCGGTTCCCACCACGGCCACCGTGGCAAGCCGGGGCGTGTCGCCGGCCGCATCGAGCGCGCCCTCGTGCGCGGCCCCATCGACGCCGAGCGCCAGCCCTGACACCACCGGCAGGCCCGCTTCGCCGAGCGCGCGCGCAAAGGCGCGGGCATTGGCGGCGCCCTGGGGCGTGGGGTTGCGGCTGCCCACCACCGCAATGCTGCTGCCGAGCTGGGTCAGGTCGAATTCCGCGGCGCCGAGCACGTAGAGCATCAACGGCGGGTCGACCATTTCGAGCAGCGATGCAGGGTAGGCCGCATCGCCCAGCGTGACCAGACGGCGCGCGGAGCGGCCGTCATCGTGGCCGGGCTGCAGCCACTGCCATGTCTGGTCGACCTGGGCCTGGAGCCCCTGGGGCGGCTGGTGCAAGGCGTCGGCCTGCGCCGGCGACACGACCTGCCGGAGCGCCTCGCCCGTCTGCGCAAAAACATTCTCCGGCAGGCCGAAGGCCGCCAGCAGCCGGCGTGCGGCGCCATCGCCGATGCCTGGCGTCAGTGAAAGCCGCAGCCAGCCTGCGAGTTCTGCGCGTTGTTCCAAATGAAAACGGAAAAAGAAAGCGGGAAAGGCGTCAGGGATTGACGAGGAAGTCGCCCGCCTTTGGAGTGTCGGTGATCTCGAGCACCAGTGCGTACGAAACCTTTTCGAACGGCCGGAACACCATCAGCAGGCCGATGCGTTCGTTCGGGAGCTTGATGGTTTCCTTGCGCGCGCCGGTCCGGTCGAGAATGGTTTCGCCGTTCTTCAGGATGGCCAGCACGTGGCCGCTGTCGATGCCGTCGCGCGTGCCCTTGTTGATGGCCACCACCTGGTTCTGGGCCGCGAACTGCACCGCGTTGCCGTAGACCGAGATGATGCGGCCCTCGACCTGGCTGGAGGGCGCGCGCGGCACATAGCTCAGCAGCTGGCGCGGCGGTTCCGGCAGCAGGCGGTCGCCGGCGCGAATTTCCTCGCGCGCCGCGATGATGTCGACGCTGGCCGGCACCACGGTGATGACGTCCTTGTCGTCCGTGGTCTCGACCGTGGTCGATTCGCCGCGCTTGAGCTGGGCCTTGCCCAGGTACTGCGCCTCGTAGCCGAGGATTTCACCGGTTCCCGGGTCCTTCAGCGGCGTGGCGCTGCGGAACACGCGGAAATTCTTCAGCGGACCCGGGGTTTCGAGCAGCGGCGTCTCGGCATTGCCGCGCGCATAGGCACGATCCCCGCGCGACAGCAGAACCCGGCTGTCGTTGCCGGCGACGATGCGCGGCGCGGCCTGCAGCGTGTCGGCATCCACCACGATCGGCTCGCTGAGGAAGGGCTCGATGATGCTCGGGTTGAGCGTGGGCAATGCCATGCCGGCCAGCGAATCGAAGCGCGTGCGCGGCGACAGCTTGATGGTGCCGCCGTCGCCGCTGCCGCCCGCGCCGCGGCGCATGCTCAGGCGTGCACGGCCGCCGGTCTTGTCCAGATAGAGAATTTGGCCCGGGTAGATGCGGTGCGGATTCGCGATTTCGCTGATGTTCATGCCCCACAGTTCCGGCCAGCGCCAGGGGCGCAGCAGGTAGAGGCGCGAAATGGCCCACAGCGTGTCGCCGGGCTTGATCGTGTATTCGTCCGGCGCGTTGGGCGCCAGTTCGCTCAGCGGAACGCCGGTCTGGGCGATTTGCTGGGCGGTGGCGCGCTGCTGCGGCGTGACGGGGTAGTTCTGCGCCCACGCCGTCGTCGTGCCGCCGCTTATCACCGCAAGGGCAGCCAACGTGGTGAAAAGAAACGGGCGTTGGCGGACAGTGATTCGGAGCTTTTTCATGTCTGGATGGGTGAGCGCGCTGCGTATCGGCGCGCATACGAATCTCACAATTTGCTACGAATTCTGCGCCCGAAGCCCTTTGGAGGGCAACGTTTTCAGGCGATCCGGACTCGCCGCGTCGCGGAATTGGCGAAAATAGCCACAACTTTCTCCCTGTTTCATGGCCAAACGAATCATTCTGAGTTACCCGGACAAGCGCTTGCACACGGTGGCCAAGCCCGTGCAGGGCGTCGATGCGCGCATCAAGGCCCTGGTGGCCGACCTGCTCGAGACCATGTACGACGCCAGCGGCATCGGCCTGGCCGCGACCCAGGTCGACGTGCACGAGCGGCTGGTCGTCATCGACGTGTCCGAGGAGCGCAACGAGCCGCTGGTGCTCATCAACCCCGAAATTATCTGGGCAAGCGACGAAAAGGTGTTGAACGAAGAGGGCTGCCTCTCGGTGCCGGGCATCTATGACGGCGTCATGCGCTCCACCTCGGTCAAGGTCCAGGCGCTCGACGAAAACGGCGAACTGCGCACCATCGAGGCCGAAGGCCTGCTGGCCGTGTGCATCCAGCACGAGCTCGACCACTTGCTGGGCAAGGTGTTCGTCGAATACCTGTCGCCGCTCAAGCGCAACCGCATCAAGAGCAAGCTGCTCAAGCAGCAGCGCGAAGAGGCCAAAGAGGGCCGGGCGTGAAAATGCCCGCCCTGCGGCCCTGGGCCATCGGGCTTGCCGCAGGACTCGTGCTGGCGGGCTGCGCCAGCGAACCCACGCGCATCGTTGCCGGCACCACCGCCGCCGAAACCCTGCAGCGCCTGGGCGCGCCCACGGGCCGCTATCCGCTCACGGGCGGCGGCGAACGCCTGCAGTATTCGCGCATGCCGGCGGGTTTCGAGGTCACCGACATCGACGTCGATGCCGCCGGCAAGGTCGTCTCCGTGACCCAGGTGCTCAACGAGGCGCGCTTCGGCCACGACATCAAGGTCGACCAGTGGCGCCAGAACGACGTGCTCGCCTTCTACGGCCGGCCCTATGAAACCAGCCGCGTCGGTTCGTTCGACGGCGTGGTCTGGACCTGGCGCTACAAGGCCGTGAACGAGCGCCGCATGCTCTATATCTATATGGACCCCGCCGGCGTGGTTCGCCGCTATCACACGGGGGACGACCTCGAACTGGATCGGATCCGCGATTGACCCCGCTGAAAGTCGTTTTCGCGGGCACGCCCGAGTTCGCGCGCGTCGCGCTCGAAGCCATTGCCGCCGCCGGCCATGAGATCACGCTGGTGCTGAGCCAGCCCGACCGGCCCGCGGGCCGCGGCATGAAGCTGCAGGCTTCGCCCGTCAAGCAATGCGCCGTCGCCCACGGCTGGCCCGTGGCGCAGCCGCGCAGCCTGCGGCTCGACGGCAAGTACCCGGAAGAAGCCGCGGCCGCGCGCGAGGCGCTGCGGGCGGCCAGGCCCGACGTGATGGTGGTGGCGGCCTACGGCCTCATCCTGCCGCAATGGGTGCTCGACCTGCCGTTGCACGGCTGCTTCAACATCCACGCCAGCCTCTTGCCGCGCTGGCGCGGCGCGGCGCCCATCCACCGCGCCATCGAGGCCGGCGACGCGCAGACCGGCATCACCATCATGCAGATGGACGCCGGCCTGGACACCGGCGACATGCTGCTGCGCGAAGCCGCCGACATCGGCGGCGACAACACCGCCCGGCTGCACGACCGCCTGGCCGAACTGGGCGGCCGGATGATCGTCCGGGCGCTGGCCGGCATCGGCAGCCTGGCGCGCACGCCGCAGCCGGCCGAAGGCGTCACCTACGCCAGCAAGGTCGAGAAGCACGAAGCCCAGATCGACTGGAACCAGCCCGCCGACGCGATCGTGCGGCGCATCCGGGCCTTCGACCCGTTCCCGGGCGCCAACAGCCCGCTCGACGGCGAAACCATCAAGCTCTGGGCCGCGCATGCGGTGCCGGCCGAGGTTTCGGCCGCGCCGGGCACCCTGCTGGCCGTGACCGATAGCGGTGTCGCGGTGGCGGCGGCCGGCGCGACGGTGATGGTCACCGAACTCCAGCGTCCCGGCGGCAAGCGCCTGGCCGTGGCCGATTTCCTGCGCGGCTTCGACCTGAAGGCCGGGCAGCTGTTCGGCTGATGTTCTTTTCCGCCGCCATCCGCCGCCGGCCCGAATTCGGCAACGGCATCCGCGACATGTCCTCGGCCGCGCTGGGCATCGGCGCCTGGGGCCTGATGACCGGCGTGGCCATGGTCAAGTCGAACATGAGCGTGCTGGAATCGGTGGCCATGACGCTGCTGGTCTACGCCGGCAGCTCCCAGCTTGCGGCCATTCCGCTGCTGTTCGCGGGCGCGCCGGCCTGGGTGATCCTGGCTACGGGCTTTTGCGTCAACCTGCGCTTCGTGGTCTTCAGCCTGCATCTGCGGCCTTATCTGATGCACATGCCGCGCTGGCGCCGCATGACGCACGGCTACCTCACGGCCGACCTGAGCTACGCGCTCTTCACCAGAAAGTATCCCGCGCCGCCGGCCGGTGCCGACGAGCAGAAGGCCCAGGAGGCCTACCTCACCGGCAACTACTTCGTGACCTGGTGCTCCTGGATGGGCATGAGCCTGCTGGGCATTGCGCTGGCCAATTTCATTCCCCAGAACTGGGGCCTGGGCTTCGCCGGCGTGCTGAGCCTGGTGGCGATCGTCTGTTCGATGGCGACCACGCGCCTGCGCGTGCTGGCCGCGCTGATCGCCAGCGTCACCGCCGTGGCCGCCTATGCCTTGCCGCTCAAGCTCAACATCGTGGTGGCCATCGGCGCCGCGGTGCTTCTGTGCTTCTGGCTCGAGAAGCAGTTCGGGCTCGACCCGGACGCGGAGGACGACAAGTGAGCGGCAGCACCGATCTGTGGACGATGGGCGTGATCGTCGGCCTGGCCGCGGTCACCGTGCTCACGCGCTGCTTCTTCTTCATTCTCGACCGCCCCTGGGGCCTGCCCGAGTGGGCGCACCGCGCGCTGCACTACGCGCCGGCCGCCGCGCTGGCCGGCGTGATCGCGCCCGAGATCGTGATGACACAGGGCCACCTGATCACCACGCTGCACGACGCCCGCCTGTATGCCGCAGTGGTCGGCGCCGCTTACTACTACTGGCGGCGCGGCGTGCTCGGCACGATGCTGGCGGGCATGGCGGTGTACCTGCCGCTGCACCTGGGGTTGGGCTGGTAGCCGGTCGGCTGATCGGTCAATCGAGCTTCACGCCCGCAGCCTGGATGATCTTGCCCCAGCGCTCGCTCTCGGCCCGCGAGAGCTTGTAGAACTCCTGCGGCGTGCCCGGCAGCGCCTCGAAGCCGAACTCCGCGAACAGCTTCACCACCTTCGGCGCCTTCATCGCCTTGTGCAGCTCGCCGTTGAGCCGCGCCACCGCTTCGGGTGCCATGCCGGCCGGGCCGATCAGGCCATGGAACGCATAGGCGTTGACGTCGCTGAAGCCGGCTTCGACGAAGGTCGGCACATCGGGCAGTGCGCTTGCGCGCTGCGGCAGCGCAATCGCCAGCACCCGCACCTTGCCCGCCTTGATGATCGGCAGGCCCGAGGCCAGGTCGAGCATCATGGCCGGCACCTGGCCGCCCATCACGTCGGTCATCGCGGGCGCGGCGCCCTTGTACGGCACGTGCGTGATGCTGAGCCCGGCCTTCTGCTTGAAGAGCTCCATCGCCATGTGGTGCGGCGAGCCGTTGCCCGGCGACGCATAGCTCACCTTCTCGGGGTTCGCCTTCACGTAGCGCACGAACTCGGCCACGTTCTTCGCGGGAAAGTCGGGGTGCACCACCAGCGCCACCGGAAAGCGGCCGATCGTTCCGATGTAGGTGAAGTCGCTCGCGGGCTTGTAGGGCAGCTTGGCGAACATGTGCTCGTTGAAGAGCAGCGCCGCGTTCTCGGCCTGCATGATGGTGTAGCCGTCGGGCTTGGCCTGCATCAGTACCGAGACGCCGATGTTGGTGGATGCGCCGGGCCGGTTGTCGATGATCAGCGGCTGCCCGAGCGAAGGCTGCATCGCCTCGGCCAGCGCGCGCGCGAGGTTGTCGGTGCCGCCGCCGGCCACGTAGGGCACGATCCATTTGACCGGCTGGCTCGGGTAGGCGGCGGGCTGCTGTGCCGATGCGAAGGTGGTGGCCAGCGCGAGGGCCGCGGCCAGCAGGGGAAGGAATCGTCGTTTCATCGTCTTTTGTCTCCGTTGCTTGTCTTGAAATCGGTGGGTGCTATTCGCCGCGCAGGGTCTGCCAGAGCTCGCGGTCGCGCTCGGCGGTCCACACGACCGGGTGCTCGATGCCGAGCAGTTCGTGATACGCACGCGAGACGTCGAAGGGCAGCACGTGCTGGAACACGGGCCAGGTACCGAAGCGTGGCGTCATCGCCGCCTCGGCACGTGCGAAGCAGCCGCGCAGGGTTTCGCCGGCGGCAATGCCGGCGCGCACGCTGTCGAGCAGCGTCGAAAGAAAAGCCTTGGTGAGCCCGATGGCTTCGGTGCATTCGACTTCGCCCTGCAGCACGGCCCCGCGGCCCGGCACCAGCACGCGCGGCTTCAGGGCCTTCACCGCATCGAGCGTGCCGGCCCAATCGCCGATGTAGGCATCGCCCGCGTACACGCCGCAGTGGTTCTCGACCACGTCGCCCGAGAACAGCACGCCGCAGCCGGGCAGCCACGCGACCGTGTCGCCGCTCGAATGGCCGCGGCCCAGCGCCATCAACCGCAGCTCGCGGCCACCGCCGAGCCAGAGGCTCATCTCGCGCTCGAAGCTCTGCGTCGGAAAGGTCAGGCCCGGGATTTCTTCCACGCCCGCGAACAAGCGCGGGAAGCGGCCGACCTCGGAATCGAAATCGGCCTGGCCGCGCGTGCGGATCCAGTCGAGCGTGCCGTTGCTCGCGATGATGGCCTCGACCTCGCCGAACGCGCTCGCGCCCATCACGCGCACCGCGTGGTAGTGCGTGAGCACGATGGTCTTGACCGGCTTGTCGGTCACCGTGCGGATGGCCGCGAGAAAGTCGCGCGCCATGCGTGGCGTGGGGCGGGTGTCGATCAGCACCACCTGTTCGTCGCCGACGACGAAGCCGCAGTTCGGATCGAAATCGCTGATGTAGCCGTAGACATCGGGCGCGAGCTCGCGCAGTTGCGGCTTCTGCTCGCGTGTGTCGGAGGCGGAGGCGAAGGAGACGTTGGCGGTCATGGGGCTTCCGGCGTTGTCGTGGGGGCTTCGGCCGCGGCTCGGATGCAGGCCAGCAGCACGGCCTGGTCGCCGCACTGGTTGGCCAGCAGCAGCATGAGGCGGGCGTTGAGATCGGCGCTCTGCGCTTCGCTCAAGCCTTCGTGCGCGGCCAGCAAGGCGGCGTAGAAGCCGTCGGCGTCGGGGATGCGGGGCTCGGTGATCATGGGGCGCTGTTGTTGTCGAGGGCGATGGCGAGGGCCGTGCGCAGCGCGGTGGCGATCGCATCGGGCGTGGCCTGCGGCAGCGTCGCGGCGCGGTAGGCATCGGGCCGCACGAGAACGAAGCTGCCTGCGTCGTGGATGCCGAGGTGGCGCGTGAGCTTCTCGTCGGCTTGCAGCGTCGGCAGCCCGCTGTCGCCGCCGATGGCGAGCAGGCGCAGCGGCAGCGACGCCGTGGCGCCCATCGCCGCCCTGGCTGCGGCGCGCGTCGGCGTGAGCCAGAGGCCCAGGCACTGCGTGCCCTCGGCCAGCAGCTGCATCAGCGTGGTCTCGCGGCCATCGGCCCGGCGCAGCGGAAGGTTCTGCACCGTGTGCCCGCCTTCGGGCAATTGCGGCGCGGGCGGATAGTCGTTGGCGACCGACATGCGGCCGGTGTTGACCAGCGCGCGCGCAAACGGATGGCGCGCGGCCAGCGCCACCACGGCGCGGCGCAGCGTGTGCTCGGCCGGCGAGCGCGGCGCGAGAAAGCGCGCCGAGCGGCTCGTCACTTCGAGGTTCTCCTTTGCGGCCGGCTGCCGTTCGGCGTCGTAGCTGTCGAGCAGCGCATCGGTCGCACGCCCTTGCGCGACCAGCGCCAGCTTCCAGCCGAGGTTGGCCGCATCCTGGATGCCGCTGTTGCCGCCGCGCGCGCCGAACGGGCTCACCACGTGGGCGGCGTCGCCGATGAAGAACACGTTGCCGTGGCGGAAGCTGTCGAGCAGGTGGTCGCGGTAGCCGTACGGGCCGATCCAGACAAACTCGAACTCCACGTCCGGCCCGAGCTGTTCGCGCAGCCGCGCGCCCGCCACTTCGGGCTGGCTGATGTGGGCCGTGTCGCAGTCCTCGGGCATTTGGTAGTCGATGCGCCAGACGCCGTCGGCCATCAGGTGCTGCCACACGCCGCGGCCTTCGTTGAAGGGCGCGTCGACCCAGGTCCAGCGCTCCACAGGCAATGGCTTCCTGAAGCGCACATCGCTGATGCACCAGCGGTCGGTGCTGCGCGAGGCGTGCGCGTCGATGCCGAGCTGCGTGCGGATCGGGCTGTTGGCGCCAGTCGCGTCGATCAGCCGGTCGGCCTCGATCGTGTAGCTTCCTGCGGGCGTTTCGATGTCGAGGCGCACGCCATCGGCCAGCTGCTCGACGCGCGTCACGCGGCTCTTCCAGCGCACGTCGGTCATGCCGAGTTCGAGGATGCGCTCGACCAGGAACCACTCCACATAGAACTGCTGCAGGTTGATGAACGGCGGCTGCCTCGAGACGCTCGCCGCCTGCAGGTTGAAGCTGTAGACCTCCTGCTCGCCCGAGAAGGTGCGCCCGAACGACCAGGTGATGCCCTTGGCCGCGATGCGCTCGTAGATGCCCAGGCGCTCGAAGATTTCCAGGCTCTTCTGCGCATAGCAGATGCCGCGCGACGAGGCGCCGCGCACGCCGACGGTGTCGTCCTCGTCGAGCAGCACGGCGTGCATGCCGCGCTGCGCAAGATCGCAGGCCAGCGTGAGGCCCGAGGGACCGGCGCCGACGATCACGATGGGGTGGCGAACGATCTTCGCGCTGCCGAGTTCGGGCGGCGGCGTGAAGGGCCAGGCCGGTAGCTCGTAGGCCGGTGCAAAGGCAAAGCTTTCCATGTCTCTTCTACAGCGCGTGGGCGAACTCGGCGATCGCGTCCGCCGCCTGGGGAATCAGCTCCGGCTGCCCCGCGAGGTAATGGTTGCCGCCCACGATGTCGACATTGCGGATGAGCTTTCCGCCCGCGGCCATCCACGCATCGCGCGTGCTCGGGAAGGTCGACTGGTCGCCGGTGTAGGTCAGCAGCAGCTTGGGCACCGTGGTGCGCGCGAGGTTCGTCGGCCCGTCGGCCTGAGAGCGCGAGGACCATTGCGAGAGGAAGGCGCTCAGCGAGGTGGTTCGGCCCATCGCATTGGCCGAATAGTTGACCTGGCGTGCGTCGCCCCACACGCTGCCCGGCAGCCGGTCGTTGGCATCGAGCGACAGGTCCACGCAACGCGGATCGGCATGCGTGCGGTAGACGATGAAGGCCTGGTCGCGCGGCGCGCCCGGCGTGCGGCGCAGCAGCGCAAGACGATCGACACACCACTGCTCGATGCGGTCCAGCCGCGCCTTCTGCGCCGTACCGAAGCGCGCAAGAAAGTCGCTGTCATAGGGCACGCGGCGGCGCGGGTCGTACATGTCGAGTTCGGGGTTCACCGAGAGCGGATCGTGCTCGTCGGTGACCGAGGGGTCGATCCAGTCGCGCATCAGCCGCGTGCGGCCCAGGTGGGCGGCGCACAACGCGATGCCGTCCACGGGCGGCAGGTCGCTCGGATGCAGGTGCGTGGGATCGCCGTCCGGCAGGTGGGTGGCGGTGAGATTCTCGGCCTGCGCCTGGTAGAAGGCCGCGAGCGCCGCGCCGCCGGAGTTGCCGATCAGCAGCACCTTCTCGTAGCCGGCCGCGCGCAGGTACTGCACGCCGGCGCCCAGGTCCTGGATCGCGCGCTCCATCAGCAGCACCGTGTCGTTGCCCACGTAGCGCGAGTTCAGCCCCATGCAGCAGATGCCGCGCTCGGCCAGCGGGCCGATCAGGTAGTGGCCCATGAAGTTGCTGGTCGGGTGCATCACGATGGCCGCGATCTTCTTCGGCCCCTGCGGCGCGCGGAAGGCGCCGTAGATGCGCGGGCGCAGCATCTGCAGGCCCGACTGGCTTTCCATCGCAGCGCCGGGCTTCACGTCGATGACGGCGAGTTGAAGATCAGCCATGCGCCGCGTCCTTCGCTGCGCGCAGCCCGGCCTTGCGCGCGGTCCACGCGTCGAGGTCGGCACGGGCGCGCAGCGCATGCGCTTCCATCTCGGCTTGCGGCGCGGTCGGCGTAGTCAGCTCCACGCGAAGGCCGTTGGGATCGAAAAAGTAGATCGATTCGATGATGTGGTGGTCGGTCACGCCCAGCACTTCGACGCCCGCGCTTTCGAGCCGCGCCTTGGCGGCGAGCAGGTCCGCAACGGAATCGACCCGCAGCGCGATGTGGTTCACCCACGCCGGCGTGTTGGGCGAAGGCAGCGCGGCGATGTCGTCGCCGAGGTCGAAGAAGGCGATGTACGAACCATCGCGCATCCGGAAAAAAATGTGCACGTAGGGGCAGTACTCGCCTGTGCTCGGCACGTGGTCGCTCTTGATGACGTGGGCGAGCGGCAGGCCCAGCAGATCTTCGTAGAAGCGGCGGGTCTCCTCGCTGTCGCGGCAGCGCCAGGCGAAGTGGTGCAGCCCGCGAACTGGCGGGGCCGCGTTGGCAGTCGTCGGCATGGCTTCTTGTCTCCGGTAAGCCACCATTGGGCGATGCCGCGTCTTATGATGCAATCGAAATTAATTCATCGATTGATGAAATAACCATATGAATCTGACCCTGCGCCAGTTGCGCGCCTTCGCTGCCGTGGCCGAGACCGGCAGCTTCACCGCGGCGGCGCAGCAGCTGCACCTCACCCAGTCGGCGCTCAGCGTGCTGGTGCGCGAACTCGAGCGCGAGATGGGCGTACAGCTCTTAGACCGCCACACGCGGCGCGTGCAGCTGGCGGAGGCCGGACGCGAGTTCCTGCCTTCGGTGCACCGGCTGCTTGGCGACCTGACGAGCGCGGTGGCCGGCGTCACGGATTTGCGTGACAAGAAGAAAGGGCTGTTGCGGCTTGCAGCGCCGCAGCTCATGGCCTGCACGCTGATGCCGCGCGTGATCGCGCTCTACCGCGAAGCGTTTCCCGACATCGACGTGCGCCTGGCCGACACGCTGCCCGAGCACCTGCTGGCCGGCGTGATGGCCGGCGACGTGGAGCTTGCGGTGGGGCAGGACGTGGCTGTCGACGGCACCATCGAGCGCCGCACGCTGCTGCGCGACCGGCATTGGCTGATCTGCCCGCCCGGCCATGCCTTCGCGAAGCGCCGCAAGGTGCGCTGGCACGAGCTCGGCCCCTACACCTTCATTGCGCCCACGCGCGATTTCCGCCAGCGCGTGCTGCCCGAACTGGCGCCGGCCGAGCGCGACTACATGCTGCGTCCCGGCACGCAGGAGGTGTCGTACATGACCACCGCACTCGGCATGGTGGCCTCGGGGCTCGGGCTCACCGTGTGTCCGACCTATTCCGCGCCACTGGTGCGCGCCCACGGCCTGCAGATGGTGCGGCTCGAATCGCCCGACTTCCACCGCGAGGTGTGCATCTACAGCGCGGCGCGGCGCGCGCTGTCGCCCGCTGCCGTGAGCTTCGTCGAGATCCTGGAGCGCTTCGCCCGGGCGCAGCCGAAGGGCTGAAAAGCATCGGCCGGCCGCACGAGGCGCATAGAGCGGCGCCGGGGCAAAACCTACAATGCGAGGCGTCTTGTCTTCCACCACCTCCAGATCCATGAACGTCATTCGATTCACCGACCTCTGCGCGCAGGGCAAGGCCGCCGGCCGGCGCGTCTTCATCCGTGCCGACCTCAACGTGCCGCAGGACGATGCAGGCCGCATCACCGAAGACACGCGCATCCGCGCCTCGGTGCCCTGCATCCAGCTGGCGCTCGATGCCGGCGCCGCCGTGATGGTCACCTCGCACCTGGGCCGCCCCACCGAGGGCGAATTCAAGCCCGAAGACTCGCTCGCCCCCGTGGCCAGGCGCCTGGGCGAGCTGCTGGGCCGCGAGGTGCCGCTGGTGGCCAACTGGGTCGATGGCGTCGACGTCAAGCCCGGCCAGGTCGTGCTGCTGGAGAACTGCCGCGTCAACAAGGGCGAGAAGAAGAACGACGAGGGCCTGGCGCGCAAGCTCGCCGCGCTCACCGACATCTACGTGAACGACGCCTTCGGCACCGCCCACCGCGCCGAAGCCACCACCTACGGCATCGCCCAGTTCGCCAAGGTGGCCGCGGCCGGTCCGCTGCTCGCGGCCGAGATCGACGCCATCACCAAGGCGCTGGCGCAACCCAAGCGGCCGCTGGTGGCCATCGTGGCGGGTTCCAAGGTCAGCACCAAGCTGACCATCCTCGAGAGCCTGTCGGCCAATGTCGACCAGCTGATCGTCGGCGGCGGCATCGCCAACACCTTCATGCTCGCGGCGGGTCTCAAGATCGGCAAGTCGCTGGCCGAGCCCGATCTGGTCGACAAGGCCAAGGCGGTGATCGAGTCCATGCGTGCGCGCGGCGCCGACGTGCCGATCCCGGTCGACGTGGTCACGGCCAAGACCTTTGCGGCCGATGCGCCCGCGACCGTCAAGGACGCGAGCGACGTGGCCGACGGCGACCTGATCCTCGACATCGGCCCCAAGACCTCCGCGATCCTTGCGGCGCAGCTGCGCAAGGCCGGCACCATCGTCTGGAACGGCCCGGTCGGCGTGTTCGAGTTCGACGCCTTCGCGGGCGGCACCAAGGCCATCGCGCAAGCCATCGCCGACAGCAGCGCCTTTTCGATCGCCGGCGGCGGCGACACGCTCGCGGCCATTGCCAAGTACGGCATCGAGAAGCAGGTCGGCTACATCTCGACCGGCGGCGGCGCCTTCCTCGAAGTGCTCGAGGGCAAGACGCTCCCCGCTTTCGAGATTCTTGCCAAGCGTGCCGCGGGCTGATTTTTCGCGCCCCGGCCGTGGCGTCCGCTTCCTGTAGCCACACAAAGTGTATACAGTAGAGAATACAAAAATGGAGACCCGCTCAATGATCGCGAACCGCCTTCCCCGCCACGCCACCAAGATCGTCGCCACGCTCGGCCCGGCGTCCAATACGCCCGAGCTGCTGGAACAGATGATCCTGAACAAGGTCAGCGTGGTGCGGCTCAATTTCAGCCACGGCACCGCGCAGGACCACATCGATCGCGCCGCCATGGTGCGAGAGGCCGCCCGCAAGACGGGCCGCGAAGTGGCGATCATGGCCGACCTGCAGGGCCCCAAGATCCGCGTCGGCAAGTTCGCGCAGGGCAAGGTCTGGCTCGAGCCGGGCGCCAAGTTCGTGCTCGACGCCTCGCGCACCGAACCCGGCGACATCGACGCGGTCGGCCTCGACTACAAGGACCTGCCGCGCGACGTGCGCCCCGGCGACAGGCTGCTGCTGAACGACGGCCTCATTGTGCTCACGGTCGACGCGGTGCGCGGCGAGGCGGTGCACACCATCGTCAAGCTGGGCGGCGAGCTCTCCAACAACAAGGGCATCAACAAGCAGGGCGGCGGCCTCACGGCGCCGGCGCTCACCGCCAAGGACATGGACGACATCAAGACCGCGATGAGCTTCCAGGCCGACTACGTGGCGGTGAGCTTTCCCAAGAACGCCACCGACATGGAAATGGCGCGCCAGCTGTGCAACGTGGCCGCGGCCGAGTTCGGCCACAAACCGGGGCTGATTGCCAAGATCGAGCGCGCCGAAGCCATTCCCAAGCTGGAGGAAATCCTGCGCGCGAGCGACGGCATCATGGTGGCGCGCGGCGACCTCGCGGTGGAGGTGGGCAATGCCGCCGTGCCGGCGCTGCAGAAAAAGATGATCCGCATGGCGCGCGACATGGACAAGGTGGTGATCACCGCCACGCAGATGATGGAGTCGATGATCACCAACCCCGTGCCCACGCGCGCCGAGGTGAGCGACGTGGCCAACGCCGTGCTCGACGGCACCGACGCCGTGATGCTCTCGGCCGAAACCGCCTCGGGCCGCTATCCGCTCGAAACCGTGCAGGAGATGAGCCGCATCTGCGAAGCCGCCGAATCGGCCGAGGACAAGATGCTCGACGCCGACTTCAGCGGCAAGACCTACAGCCGCATCGACCAGTCGATTGCGATGGGGGCGCTGTTCACCGCCCACCATCTGGGCGCCAAGGCCATCGTGGCGCTCACCGAATCGGGCTCCACGCTGCTGTGGATGAGCCGCCACCGCGCGCACATCCCGATGTACGCACTGACCTCGCGCCTGGCCACGCAGCGCAGGATGGCGCTCTACCGCAACGTGCGCCCGCTGCTGATGGACTCGGAGAGCGACCGCGACACCGCGCTCGAGCAGGCCGAAGCCCACCTGAAGAAGCGCGGCATCGTGCAGACCGGCGACGTCTATGCCATCACCTGCGGCGAGCCGATGGGCGCCCCCGGCGGCACCAACATGCTCAAGATCTGCAGAGCGAGCTGAGTTCGCTCAACCGTTCCGGAACAGGAAGCTGTAGGCGTTCAGCGCGGGCACGCCGCCCAGGTGCGCGTACAGCACCTTCGAGCCGGCCGGGAATTCGCCCAGGCGCACCTTCTCGATCATCCCGTGCATCGACTTGCCCTCGTACACGGGGTCGGTCAGCATGCCCTCGAGGCGCGCGCAGAGGCGGATCGCTTCGAGCGTGCCTTCGTTCGGCAACCCGTATTCCGGGCCGCCGAAGCGGCGGTCGAGCACCACGTCCTTGTCGGTGATGTCGCGGCCCAGCTCGACCAGTTCGGCCGTGCCCTTGGCAATGCGCACGATCTGCTCGAAAGTCTGCTCGGGCTTGGCCGAGGCGTCGATGCCGATCACGCGGTCGGCCCGGCCATCAGCCGCGAAGCCCACCACCATGCCGGCCTGCGTGCTGCCCGTGACCGAGCAGGTCACGATGTAGTCGAACTTGAAGCCCAACTCGGCCTCCTGCTGCCGCACTTCTTCCGCAAACCCCACAAAGCCCAGGCCGCCGCGCGGATGCTCCGAGCAGCCGGCCGGAATCGGAAAGGGCTTGCCGCCGGCCTTGCGCACGTCGTCCATGGCCTCTTCCCAGCTCTTGCGGATGCCGATGTCGAAGCCCGCGCTGTCGAGCCGCACGTCGGCGCCCAGGATGCGCGACATCTCGATGTTGCCGACGCGGTCGTACACCGCGTCGGAATAGTTGACCCAGTTCTCCTGCACCAGCACGCACTTCAGGCCCAGGTGCGCGGCCACGGCCGCCACCTGCCGCGTTTGGTTCGACTGGATGCCGCCGATCGACACCAGCGTGTCGTAGCCGCCTTCCAGCGCCTCGGGAATCAGGTATTCGAGCTTGCGCGTCTTGTTGCCGCCGAAGGCGAGGCCGCTGTTGCAGTCCTCCCGCTTGGCGTAGAGCTCGACCTCGCCGCCCAGGTGGGCGCTCAGCCGCTTGAGCGGATGGATCGGCGTGGGGCCGAAGGTCAGGGCATGACGGGGGAATTTCTTGAGGTTCATCGATGTGTGCTCCAGGGAAGGGATGCCATCGATCGTAGAAAGAAGCCACCGGAAGGTGGTTGCAAACTTCGGTGGAATTTCGGTGCAAAAAAAGACAAGATCGCGGAATCGGAGATTTTTGATTCGCAAAGAGAAAGATGAGCACAACAAAGTTGCGTGCCACGCCGGCACAAGCGGCCGAAGCGGCGGCGGAACTCGACCGCACCGATCGCGCCATCCTGCGCGCCCTGCAGCGCGACGCCTCGGTGTCGAACGTGGCGCTGGCGGCCAAGGTCAACCTCAGCGCGCCCGCGTGCCTGCGCCGGGTCGAGCGGCTCAAGGCCGCGGGGCTCGTCAAGGGCATCGTGGCGCTGCTCGATGCCCAGGCGCTCGAGCTCGGCATGCTGGTGATGATCGGCGTGGTGCTCGACCGCTCGACGCCCGATTCGTTCGCCGATTTCGAGAAGGCCGCGCAGAAGGTGTCGGGCTGCCTCGAATGCCACGTGGTCTCGGGCGAGTTCGACTACTTCATGCTCGTGCGCACGCGCGACAACGACAGCTTCAACCGCCTGCATGCCGAGCAACTGCTGTATCTGCCGGGCGTGCGGCAGATCCGGACTTTCGTGGTGCTCAAGCAGGTGCTGTCGACCACGCAGCTGCCGATCTAAAGGCGCCCGCGCCGCCCGCCCTCATTGCCTTGGGGTACCTGTCAGTGCCGTCCCACAAGGGGGCTCGATAGAATTGCGGCAGTTTTCTCTCGTCTTTCCGCCTTCTTCTTCCCCTATTTCCGCGAGGTATTTCCCATGGCACTCGTCTCGATGCGCGAACTGCTGGACCACGCAGCCGCCAACGGCTACGGCATTCCGGCCTTCAACGTCAACAACCTCGAACAGGTCCAGGCCGTCATGGAGGCCGCCAAGGAAACCGGCGCGCCCGTCATCCTGCAGGCCAGCGCGGGCGCCCGCAAATACGCCGGTGAAGCGTTCATCAAGCACCTGATCCAGGCCGCGATCGAGCAGTACCCGAACATTCCGCTGGTGATGCACCAGGACCACGGCCAGAACCCCGACATCTGCAAGGGCGCCATCGACCTGGGCTTCAGCTCGGTCATGATGGACGGCTCGCTCGAAGCCGACGGCAAGACCATTGCCAGCTACGACTACAACGTGGATGTCACCAAGAAGGTGTCGGACATGGCCCACCGCCTGGGCGTGACCGTCGAAGGCGAACTCGGCTGCCTGGGCTCGCTGGAGACCATGAAGGGCGACAAGGAAGACGGCCACGGCACCGACGACACCATGACGCGCGAACAGCTGCTC
Source organism: Variovorax paradoxus (assembly GCF_018614875.1). Taxonomy (GTDB): domain Bacteria; phylum Pseudomonadota; class Gammaproteobacteria; order Burkholderiales; family Burkholderiaceae_C; genus Variovorax; species Variovorax paradoxus_I. The sequence goes on from NZ_JAGGNW010000014.1 coordinate 326,564, forward strand.
ACCGACCCCGAGCAGGCCGCCGACTTCGTCAAGCGCACCCAGATCGACGCGCTGGCCATCGCCATCGGCACCAGCCATGGCGCCTACAAGTTCACGCGCGAGCCCACCGGCGACATCCTGGCGATCGACCGCATCAAGGAAATCCACCGCCGCATTCCCAACACCCACCTTGTGATGCACGGCTCGTCGAGCGTGCCGCAGGAGCTGCTGGCCATCATTCGCCAGTACGGCGGCAACATGAAGGAAACCTACGGCGTGCCCGTCAAGGAAATCCAGGAAGCCATCAAGCACGGCGTGCGCAAGATCAACATCGACACCGACATCCGCCTGGCCATGACCGGCGCGGTGCGCAAGTTCCTGGCCGAGAACCCCGAGAAGTTCGACGCCCGCGAGTGGCTCAAGCCCGCGCGCGAAGCCGCCAGGCTGATCTGCAAGCAGCGCTACATCGAGTTCGGCTGCGAAGGCCAGGGCGCCAAGGTCAAGGGCGAGACGCTGCAGGTCGTCGCCGCCAAGTACGCCAAGGGCGAACTCGCGCAAGAAGTGGTCTGAACAAACTTTTTTCGCGATTCGCAGGCCACCGTTCGCGGTGGCTTTTTTCTGCGCGCACAATCCGCTTTTCCCGTCACCCGTTTCCGCACAGCAGCACCGTCCCATGACCACCGTCCACACCTCCTCCATCCAGAGCCTGCCCCTGCTTGCGCGCGGCAAGGTGCGCGACAACTACGCCGTTGGCGAGGACCGCATCCTGATGGTCGCGAGCGACCGGCTCAGCGCGTTCGACGTCATCATGGGCGAGCCGATTCCGGGCAAGGGCGAGATCCTCACGCAAATGGCGCTGTGGTGGTTCGACCGCCTTGGCCAGCTGTGCCCCAATCACCTGACCGGCGACGCACCCGAGAGCGTGGTCACGGCCGATGAGGTGCCGCAGGTCACGGGCCGCTCGATGCTGGTCAAGCGGCTGACGCCGATTCCGGTCGAGGCGGTGGTGCGCGGCTACCTGGCCGGCAGCGGCTGGAAGGAATACCAGGAAAGCCGCTCGGTCTGCGGCGTGCCGCTGCCCGAAGGCCTCACCAACGCCAGCAAGCTGCCGCGCCCGATCTTCACGCCCGCCGCCAAGGCTGCGGCCGGCGAGCACGACGAAAACATCAGCTACGACCGCGTGGTCGAGATCGTCGGCCCCAAGCTGGCGCAGCAGATCCGCGAGACCAGCCTGGAAATCTACGAAACCGCGGCGCAGATCGCCCTGACCAAGGGGATGATCATTGCCGACACCAAGTTCGAATTCGGCCTGGACGAGGCCGGCACGCTGGTGCTGATGGACGAAGTGCTCACGCCCGACAGCTCCCGCTACTGGCCGGTCGAGGGCTACCAGGCCGCGCTGGCCGCCGGCACCAATCCGCCGAGCTACGACAAGCAGTTCGTGCGCGACTGGCTCGAAGCCACCAAGATCAACGGCAAGCCCTGGGACAAGACGCCGCCCGCGCCGCGCCTGCCGGCCGAAGTCATCGAAAAAACGGCCGCCAAGTACCGCGAGGCGCTGGAGCGCCTCACGGGCTGAGGCAGCGGGCTCGCCGCCTCAGCGGTTGCCCGCGCTCAGCGTTGCCACGGTCCGCCCGCTCGCGTCGAGCAGCGCGAGCCGTCCCGGTCCGGCCAGGCGATAGGTCGCGGTGGTCTGCAGTGCCGAGACGAATTGCGCTTCGTTCGCGCCGCGCACCGGGTCGGCGCAGGCCATGCGGGTCGAGGCCAGCTGGCCGATGCGCAGCGTGATGCCGCTGCGCGTGAACGAGCCCGAGACGCGGTTGCAGCCGCCCGTTCCGCTGACGCGCCCGCTGCTGCCGTCGAACTGGATCTGCGCTTCGCCGCCAGGCGCGACGGGCTCGTTGCCCAGTTGCACCAGGCGCCAGACCGGTCCCTCGATCGGTTCGTCGAGACTGATGCCGCTGCTGCAACCGGTCAGGGCGGCCGCGAGCAGTGCGGTCGCGAATACGGGAAGCGCAAGGCGCGCGCGATGGCGGGCGAGGAGACGCATGGCCGGTTTTTCCTTCTTCTCAATTGCAACAAGTTGAATCGGTGCCATCGTATGCGAGAGCGGCGCAATGAAAAAGCGACCCGAGGGTCGCTTTTCATCCCATTGCGCATGGAAATGCGCAAATTGGCGGTTCAGCTCAGCACGACGCTGCTGAGGCGGCGGCGGTAAGTGGCCACCAGCGGGTCGTCCGGCGGAATCTGCCCATCGGCCACCTTCACCTTGGGCGGCTCGATCAGGTCGAGCACCGCGATGTAGGTCTTGCGCGCGAGTTCTTCGTTCCAGCTCTTGTCGCGCATCAGGATCTCGAGCAGCTCGTCCATGGCATCGGTCCAGCGCTGCGCATCCATCAGCAGCCGCGCGCGGCCGAAGCGGGCGTCGAAGTCGCGCTTGCCGGCGGCAATGCGGGCGTCGAAATCGGCCAGCGTGGGCTGGGGGCCCGAGGCGGGCGCCGCGAAATCGATGGCGTCCATCCAGCGCTGCAGTGAATCGAAGCGGCGCACCAGCGTGGTCCGGGCGATCACCGGCGCGAAGGCCACCTTGGCATCGTCGATGCGGCCCATCTGCAGCAGCAGCTTGACGTAGTCGAAGCGCGCATCGTCGTTGGCCGGGTCGGTGGCCACCGCATGCTGCAGCCGCTCGAGCGCGCCCTCGGTGTCCCCTTCGGCCAATGCTTCCTGCGCCGCGGCTCCCTCGGAAGCAGCCTCGATTTCCTCCGCGGCGGGCACGTGCTTGTCGAGGAATTCGCGGATCTTGTCGGCCGGAATGGCGCCGACGAAGCCGTCCACCGGCTGGCCGTCCTTGAACATCACGCAGAACGGGATGCTGCGCACGCCGAACATCTCGGACAGCTGCGACGAAATCTGCGGCACCTTGTCGGCGTCCAGCTTGGCCAGCGTGAAGCGGCCTGCGTACTCGGCTTCGAGCTTTTCGAGCACCGGGCCGAGCTGCTTGCAGGGGCCGCACCATTCGGCCCAGATGTCCAGCAGCACCGGCGTGGCGACCGAGCCTTCGACCAGTTCGGCCTGAAAATTTTCGAGAGTGATGTCGATCATCGGAACCAGCTGGGGGTGAAACGTAAAATTGAAACCATGAACGAAACCATTCAGGTCGGTGTAGTGATGGGCTCGAACTCCGATTGGGAGACGATGCGCAACGCGGTCGAGATTCTCCAGCAATTCGGAATCAAGCACGAAGCAAGGGTGGTCTCGGCCCACCGGATGCCCGATGCGCTGTTCGCGTATGCCGAAAGCGCCGCCGGGCGCGGGCTCGCCGCGATCATCGCGGGCGCGGGCGGCGCGGCCCATCTGCCGGGCATGCTGGCCGCCAAGACCACGGTGCCGGTGCTCGGCGTGCCGGTGGCCAGCCGCCACCTGCAGGGCGTCGATTCGCTCTACAGCATCGTGCAGATGCCCAAGGGCGTGCCGGTGGCCACCTTTGCCATCGGCAATGCGGGGGCCGCCAACGCGGCACTGTTCGCGGTGGCGATGCTGGCGGTGAACGATCCGGCGCTGCGCGCCCGGCTCGATGCCTTCCGTGCCGCGCAAACCGCTGCGGCCGAGGCCATGGTCTTGCCGCCGCCGGTGGTGGATGGCACTGCCGTGTCGCCCTTTTCGCCGCAGGGTGGGGGTGCGCTGTGAGCAACAACAACGGCCTTCCCATTCTTCCAGGCGCCACGCTCGGCGTGCTCGGCGGCGGGCAACTGGGCCGCATGTTCGCCCATGCCGCCCAGCGCATGGGCTATTTCACGGCGGTGCTCGACCCCGACGCCGACAGCCCGGCCGGCCGCGTGAGCCATCACCACATCCACACCGACTACGCGGACGTCGACGGCCTGGCGCGGCTCGCGGGCCTGGCCGATGCGGTCACGACCGAGTTCGAGAACGTGCCGGCGCCCTCGCTGGAGAAGCTCGCGGTGGCCCGGCCCGTGGCACCCGATGCGGGCGCCATTGCCATCGCGCAGGACCGCATCGCCGAAAAGGCCCATTTCACGCGCTGCGGCGTGGCCTGCGCGCCGTACGCGGTCATCGAGACGGCGGCGCAGCTCGCCGCTGTGGAAGACGCGCTGCTGCCCGGGATCCTCAAGACCGCCCGGCTCGGCTACGACGGCAAGGGCCAGCAGCGCGTGTCCACGCGCGCCGAACTGGTCGATGCGTGGCAGGCCGCGGGCTGCGTGCCCTGCGTGCTCGAAAAGCTGCTGCCGCTCGAATTCGAATGCTCGGTGATCGTCGCGCGCGGCCGCGACGGGCAGATCGTGCACTTTCCGCCGCAGCGCAACCTGCACCGCGACGGCATCCTGGCCGTGACCGAGGTGCACGCGCAGAACATGCCAAAGACCGTGGCGCAGGCGGCCATCAACTCGGCCAAGAGCATCGCCACCGGGCTGGACTACGTGGGCGTGCTGTGCGTCGAGTTCTTCGCGCTGGCCGACGGTTCGCTGGTGGTGAACGAAATGGCGCCCCGGCCGCACAACAGCGGCCACTACACCATGGAAGCCTGCGACGTGTCGCAGTTCGAGCTGCAGGTGCGCACCCTCGCGGGCCTGCCGCTGGCCGCGCCGCGCCAGCACAGCCCGGCGATCATGCTGAATCTGCTGGGCGACCTGTGGTTCACCGCGGGCGGCGACAAGCCGGCCGCGCCGCGCTGGAGCGAGGTGCTCGCGCTGCCTGGTGTCCACCTGCATCTCTACGGCAAGGTCGAACCGCGCCGCGGCCGCAAGATGGGGCATCTGACGCTCACCGGCGCCACGCTGGAAAGCGTGCGCGCCACGGCCTCCCGGGCCGCAACGCTGCTCGGCCTGCCGGCGCTGTCGGCGGCCGATCTCCCATGATCCTCGACGGCCAATCCCCAGCGGCCATAGCCGAGGCCGTGCGCGTGCTGCGCGCGGGCGGGCTGGTCGCGTTCCCGACCGAGACCGTCTACGGGCTGGGCGCCGATGCCACCAGCGACATGGCCGTGGGCGGCATCTTCAAGGCCAAGGGCCGGCCGGCCGACCATCCGCTGATCGTCCACGTCGCGGCCGGCATCAAGGGCACCGAGTCGCTGTCGCGGTTTGCGCAGCCGCTGCCGCCCTTCGCGCAGAAACTGGTGCAGGCCTTCTGGCCAGGCCCGCTGACGCTGATCGTCACGCGCCAGCCCGGCGTGGCGGCCGCGGCCGCCGGCGGGCAGGACACCATCGGCCTGCGCTGCCCTTCGCATCCGGTGGCGCAGGCCCTGCTCGAAGCCTGCGCTGAACAAGGGGTGCCGGGGCTCGCGGGCCCGAGCGCCAACCGCTTCGGCCGCGTCAGCCCCACCACTGCGCAGCACGTGGTCGACGAGTTCGGCGATGCACTGCCGGTGATCGACGGCGGCGCCTGCGAGGTGGGCATCGAGTCGACCATCGTCGACTGCAGCCGCGGCGCGCCCGTGCTGCTGCGTCCGGGCCTGATCACGCGCGCGCAGATCGAGGCCGCCGCGGGCGAGCGCCTCAGCGACCGCGAGGTGCTCGAAACGCCCGATCCGCGCGCCTCCGGCACGCTGGAGGCGCACTACGCGCCCAACGCCAAGCTGCGGCTGATGGATGCCAAGGCCATCCAGGCCGGCCTCGACGTGCTCGGCCCGGGCGCGGCCCACATCGCGGTGTGGACGCGCGCCGAGGTGCGCAGTCATTCCCAGCGCGTGCTGCAGCGGCGCATGCCGGACGACGCGGTGGCGAGCGCGCACCAACTGTTCGCGGTGCTGCGCGAGTTCGATGCGCAGGGCGTCAAGCTGATCTGGGTCGAGACGCCGCCCGACACGCCCGAGTGGGAAGGCGTGCGCGACCGCCTGCAGCGCGCTGCAATGGGCTAACCCCCAGGCTTCGCGCACTTCGTGTCGCTTCTCCCACCCCCTTGCAGGGGGCAATGCCATTGGCCCGGCAGAGCCGGTTCCACGGCATTTCTGGAATAAGTCCTTCGAAACCTACGCCGACGGCTAGCCGCCGGCGGCCAGGACGCCCTGGAAGAAGCCCCGGGCGGAGGCCAGGCAGAAGGGGGGTGCCAGGGTGCCGTGGTAGGCGAGGGTGACGGCCTGCGCCTTGTCGGCGGTGCTGCCGGGGGTGTTCTGCGCAAGGGTGCTCTTGGCCTGCGCAAAGCCGGCGCGCGCGGCGGAATAGGCGTCGGTGGTGCCAGCATCCTCCAGGTCGACCACCGTCAGCGCGGCGGCGGGCATTCCGCGGGCGCGGAAGTAGCCGGCGGTGGCGCGGGTGCTCAGGAAGTTCACGGTCGGATCGTTGGCGCCGCCGCACATGAGCACCGGCCGGGTCGGCAGCCAGTTGCGCAGGTCGTTGGCGCGCGCCGCCTTGCGGAAGCCCACGGCCGGCCCGCAGTCCAGCGGCGAGGTCGTGCTCAGCGAGGCCGCGGTGGCGGGCAGCGCATTGCCCGGGCAGGGATTCGCCTGGATGTCGTTGGCCGCCTGCGTCAGGTAGCTCTGGCGGATGAGGTTGTTCGCGCCGTAGAAGATCGACAGCTCCGGACTTACCGGACCCGGCGTCGCGCCGGCGGGAAACAGCGCGAGCTGCGGCAGCTTTCCGTTGGCGTACAGGGTGGCGAGGGGCGTCAGGCTCGGCAGCAGGGTGTCGATGCCGGTGGCGTACTGCGCTTCGTAGATGTCGCTGGTGCTGCCGTAGACATCGCCGAATTGCTGCTGCCAGCTGGCCGAGAGCAGCGGCACGAAGAGCGTGCTGCCGAGCGCCGGCCAGCCCATGAAGGGGTAGTCCGCCAGCAGGCCGATGGCCGAAGGCGCCGAGAGCGGCGCCGACGCCGTCACCGCCCTGCCCGTGGCCTGCATCTCGCGGTGCGCCGCCATGGCCACGTAGCCGCCCTGCGAATAGCCGGTGATCAGCAGCGAGCCCGCGTCCGTGGCGTCGATGCCCGCGAAGGTCTTGCGCGCCGCCGTGAGCGCATCGACCATGTCCTTGCCCTGCTGGTCGCCGTTGAGATACGGGTGGTAGGGCAGCGTCGACTTGTCGTAGCCCGCGTAGTTGGGCGCCACCACGATGTAGCCCTGCGCCGCGAACATGGCGGCGATCGTGAGGCCTTCGCCGGCGGCCGGCTGCGTGGAATCGGTCCACCGGGCGAGGTTGTAGTTGCGCGCGGCGGTGGTGCCGTGCGCATACAGCACCACCGGCCGCGGTCCGTTGCAGGCCACGTCGGCGCCGGAGGGCACCATGACCGCGGCCGTTGCGTTGGTGGCTTCGTTCTTGCCGCCGATGGTGCGGTATTCGAGGTAGCGCACCTCGATGCCGCACTTGGGCGTGCCGGCCACCTGCAGCAGTGCCTTGCCCTGGTCGCTGGATTGCAGGTTGACCCTGAACTGTTCGGCCGACAGCTTGGCGGTCTGCTCGGGCGGATCGGTGACGACCGAGCCGCGGCCGGTGTCGCCCACAGGAGGCGGGAAACCCACACCGATGCCGCCGCCCCCGCCGCCACCGCCGCCGCAGGCCGCCAGCAGCAGCGTGGCGCCGGCGAGAGCCGCAAGCTTGTGCAGCGGAGTGGATGCTTGTCGTTGCGGTTTTTTCACGGCGTGGCTCCTGCGTGTTTGTTTGTATCGAATCGAACGGGCGTCCGATTCTGTGCAGCGCCACGGCCACGCGCAAGCGGCGCGTATACCTAGAGAAGTTTTCAGTACACGGCCGCCCCCGGAGCGGCCGATGGCCGTCAGTTGTCCTGCGCCGCCCAGTCGACCAATGCGTCGAACGCGGCGCGCGCGGCTCCCGCGTTCTCGCCGTTGGCAATGGCCACCAGCACGTAGCGGCGGCCGCTCGCGCCGTGCACGTAGCCGGCCATGCCGGCCGAATCGCGCAGCGAGCCGGTCTTCAGGTGGGCCGCGCCGCCCGAGCGCAGCGCGCGCTTCCTGAGGGTGCCGTCCACCCCCATGGCCGGCAGCGACGACACCAGCTCCGGCATCAGCGGCGAACGCCAGGCCACCTGCAGCATCCGGCCGAGCGCCGCGGCGCTGATGCGCTCGTCGCGCGACAGGCCCGAGCCGTTGTCGAACACCGGCGGCGCCTCGCCGGTGCCGATGCGCTCGCGCCACCACTGGCCCAGCGCGCTGCGCGAGGCCTCGAAGCTGCCGCGGTTCTTCTGCGTGAGCCCGAGGGTGAGGAACACCTGCTGCGCCATCACGTTGTTGCTGTATTTGTTGATGTCGCGCACCACCTCCGAAAGCGGCGGCGAGCCGAACTCGAACACCGGCCTGAGTCCGGCCGGCACCCGGCCGTCGCGCATCTGGCCGCCGACCCGGCCGCCCATCTCGGCCCACATGCCGCCGATGGCGCGCAGGCCGTAGGTGCGCGGGTCTGCGTAGGCCACGGCCCAGCTCTTCTCGCCGCAGGCGGCCGGGAGCGCGCCCAGGAACCGGATGCGGTTCGGGTCGCTGAAGTCGGGCTTGAGCGCCGCGCGCCAGTCGCCGCATTCGCCGGGCGCGAGCGCCACCGTGGGCTGCATGGACACGCTGGCAAGGGGCGGCTCGTAGCTCACGCGCGCCAGCTGGCCGCCGCGATCGGGCGTGAAGATCATGTTGACCGACTTGAAATTGACCAAGAGCGCGTCGGGCGAGGCGTTGTAGGGCCGCAGAGGTTCGCCGTCGAAGGCGGCGGGATCGTTTTCGATGGTGTTGTCGAAGGCGCTGCGGTCGAGCACGATGTCGCCGCTCACGCTGGTGATGCCCAGGCCCTGCACGCGCCGCAGCAGCAGCCAGGCCCGTTCCAGCACCAGCTTGGGATCGCCCTGGCCCTTGATGTAGAGATTGCCATTGAGCACGCCGTTGCTCACCGTACCGTCGACATAGACCGGCGTGCTCCAGCTGTAGGCCGCGCCGAGCAGGTCGAGCGCGGCGTAGGTGGTGACCAGCTTCATGATCGACGCCGGATTCACCGGCACCTGTGTGCGCCAGGCCAGGCGCGGCGGGCGCAGGCCGTCGGCGTCGGCCACCAGCATCGTCACCGACTCGCGCGGCACCTTGGCGCGCGCGAGGGCGGTCTCTACGCCGGTCGGCAACGCCTGCTGTGCAAAGGCGCCCGGGACAGCCAGCGCTGTGAAGGACAGGGCGCAGGCGGCGCGACGGAAGGAGCGACGAAGAAGAGGCATCGGCCGATTATCTCGGCGGAAAAATATGCAGTTGCGCGTGATACAGCAGCATCACCGTCTTGGCATCGGCGATGCGCCCGTCCGCCACCATGGCCAGCGCCTCGTCGATGCCGAGTTCGAGCACCTCGATGTCCTCGCCTTCCTCGGCCAGGCCGCCGCCGTTGCCGACGCGCATCGACGGCTGGTATTCGGCCACGAAGAAGTGCAGCTTCTCGGTCACCGAGCCCGGGCTCATGAAGGCTTCGAAAATCTTCTGCACCGCGCCGAGCCGAAAACCCAGTTCTTCTTCCACCTCGGCGCGGATGCGCTCCTCGGGCGCCGCGTTGTCCAGCAGGCCGGCCGCCGCCTCGATCAGCAGGTCGTCATGCCCATTGACGAAGGCCGGGTAGCGGAACTGCCGCGTCAGCAGCACCGTGCGCTGCGCCAGGTTGTAGGGCAGCAGCGTGGCGCCATTGCCGCGGTCGTAGGTCTCGCGGTGCATGCGCTGCCAGCGGCCGTCGCTGCGCTGCCAGTCGAAGGCGGTGGTCTTGAGCGTGTACCAGTTGTCGGAAAGGAGGGTGACTTCGTGCACCCGGACGCGGTCTTGAAGGGTCATGCCGTGCAGCTTATGTGTAAATTCGTGCAGAAACAAGAAAATTCGTGCAATCGAAGCCCCGGACCGCTACCATCGCCCGATGCTCACCCGCCAGCGCAAGCAACACATCCTCTCGGTCCTGGAGCGCGACGGCAACGTCGTGGCCAAGTCGCTCAGCGAGGAGTTGGCGCTGTCGGAAGACACGATCCGCCGCGATCTGCGCGAGCTGGCCGCCGAGGGGCTGCTGCAGCGCGTGCACGGCGGCGCGCTGCCAATCGCCCCGGCAGAAGCCGACTTCGCGGGCCGGCTGCAGCTTGCGACCGCGGAGAAAGTGGCCATCGGCCGCGCCGCCGCGCGCATGGTGCGGCCCGGGCAGGTGGTCTTCATCGACGGCGGCACCACGGCCGTCCAGATGGCGCGGCACCTGCCGGGCAGCCTGCGCGCCACCGTGGTCACGCACAGCCCGTCGGTGGCGGTCGAACTGGCGGGCCACGCCGGCCTCGAGGTGGTGCTGATCGGCGGGCGCCTCTTCAGGCATTCGATGGTGGCGGTGGGCGCCGCGCCCATGGAAGCCATCTCGCGCATCCACGCCGACACCTGCTTCCTGGGCGTGACTGGCGTGCAGGCCGAGGTCGGTCTGACGACAGGCGACGTCGAGGAGGCCGCGATCAAGCGCGCACTCATGGCGGCCGCGGCCGAGACGGTGGTGCTGGCCTCGTCGGAGAAGGTCGGCGCGGCTTCGGCCTGGGTGATCAACCCTGTCTCGGCCGCCACCAGCCTGCTGGTGTCACCGGAAGCGTCCGCCGCTGCATTGGCGCCGCTGCGCACGGCCGGGCTTGCCATCCTGCGCAGCGACGGCGGCTGAGCGCGCGCGTTCGCCGGCGATTCGCCCCTGGCCGGCGCGGCCGCGGCGTGCCCTCGATAATCGGGGGATGCCCGCCATGCCCCGTTTCTCGCCCCGCACGCTCGGCATCGGTGCGGCCGTGGTCACCGTGCTGGTCTGGACCGCTTTCATCGTGATCGCCCGGGCCTCGGCCGGACGCTCGCTCACCCCGTTCGATCTGGCGCTGGCGCGCATCTGCGGTGCCAGCCTGGTGCTGGTGCCCTGGGGCGCATGGCTCGTCATGAAGAACCGCCGCGAGCAAAAAGGGGGTACGGCCTCCTCGTTGTTCGGCCTTTCGCCGCTGTCGCTGCGCGTGAGCGCCACCGCCGGCATCTTCGGCGGCCTGGCCTACGCGATGCTGGCCTACAGCGGTTTCTTCTTTGCACCCGCAGGCCACGCCGCGGTGCTGATGCCGGGCAGCCTGCCGCTGTGGACTACGCTGCTGGCCGCCCTGGTGCTGCGCGACCGCATCACGCCGGGCCGCGCCTTCGGCCTCGCGCTGATCGTGGCCGGCGATCTGGTGGTCGGTGGGCGCAGCCTGCTGCACGCCTTCGAGGGCGGCGAGGTCTGGAAGGGCGACCTGCTCTTCATGGGCGCGGCCTTCTGCTGGGCCTGCTACAGCGTGGTGGCGCGCCGCCATGGGCTCGACGCCGTGCGCGCGACCATTGCCATCACCGTCTTCGCACTGCTGACCTACGTGCCCGTGTACAGCCTGCTGGTGGCGGGCGGCGCGGTGGCGAGCCGCATCGGCGACGCGCCATGGGGCGAGGTGGCATTCCAGATGCTGTTCCAGGGCGTTGGCTCGGTCGTCGTCTCGGGCATTACCTTCACGAAGATGATCCAGTACTTCGGGCCGGTGCGCAGCACCATGATCACTGCGCTCGTGCCCGGCCTCTCGGCCTTCGGCGCGGTGATCTGGCTCGACGAACCGCTCTACTGGAACCTGGTTGCCGGCCTGCTGCTGGTGACCGCCGGCATCCTGTTCGGGGTGCAGAAAACAACAACAGCCCGTGGGCGCGCCGGTGCGCGGCCCGCGCAGGCGTTCGATCGATGACCGGCCCCAAGCTCCTGGCTTTCGACACCAGCACCGAACACCTGTCGGTGGCGGTCCGCCACGGCGAGCGCCTGTTCACGCACAGCGGGGCCGGCGGCGCGCAGGCGTCGAGCACGCTGATCCCGCTCATCCTGCAACTGCTGGCCGAGGCCGGGCTCGAGCTGGCCGCGCTCGACGCCATCGCCTTCGGCCGCGGGCCGGGTTCCTTCACGGGCTTGCGCACCGCCTGCTCGGTGGCGCAGGGCCTGGCCTTCGGCTCCGGCGTGCCGCTGCTGCCGGTGGACACGCTGCTGGCCGTGGCCGAGGAAGCGCGCCATGCCTTCGGCGCGCGCCAGGTGGTCGCGGTGCTCGACGCGCGCATGGACCAGCTCTATGCCGCTCGGTACGACTTCGATCAGGGCGGTGCGCCGGGCGGCCTGGCCGGCGAAGCGCTGCTGCTCGCGCCGGAGGCACTTGAAGTGCCCGCCGGCTGGTCGCTCGCCGGCAACGCCTTCGCCGCTTATGGCCCGCGCCTGGCACTGGCCGCGGCGCGCCACGAAGTGCTGCCGACGGCCACCGCCATGCTCCGGCTGGCGCCCGCGCTGCTCGCCGCCGGGCGCACGGTGGATGCGGCGCATGCCTGGCCGCTGTATGTTCGCGATAAAGTGGCGCAAACGACCGATGAGCGCGCTGCCATCAAGGCGGCCGCCCTGGCGGTTCCACCTGTTGCCAACACTCCATGAGCGCCGTCCTTCAGCCCGTCGAAGCCCGCCTCGAACCGCTCACCGTCGAGCGGCTCGATGCCGTCTGCGCGGTCGAGCAGACGGCCTACAGCCATCCCTGGACGCGGGCCAACTTCATCGATTCGATGGCGGTCGGCTACCACTGCCAATGCCTGCTGGCGCCGATTTCCGTGCCGGACCTGGCCACGCCGGTGACCAGCCTCGGAGAAACGCTGATCGGCTACTTCGTCGCCATGAAGGGCGTGGACGAGGTGCACCTGCTCAACATCACCGTGGCGCCGGTCTTCCAGCGCCAGGGATGGGCGCCGCTGATGCTCGAGGCGCTGACCGGATGGTCGCGCGCACAAGGGGCGCAGTGGCTCTGGCTCGAGGTGCGCCAGAGCAACCGGCGTGCGCTCGACATCTACATGCGCCAGGGTTTCCGCAGCGTCGGCGCGCGCAAGGGCTACTACCCGGCCCACGAAGGCAAGCGTGAAGACGCGGTCGTCATGAGCCTGCGATTGAATGAATCAGGCTCTGCCTGGGGAGCCTTGCGATGAGCGCGGTACAGACACTGAAGCTCGACGCCCGCCAGCGCGCGATGCTCGACGAGATGGGCGTGAAGGTCTGGTGGCCGATGCCTGAAGCCGCCGAAGCCGCATCCGTTGCCGCGGAAACGGCCGCGCCAGCCGTGGCGCCGCCATCCGTCGGCGAGCGCGCGCCATCCGTGGCCGAAACGCCGCTCGCTGCGCCCGCTCCGGCCGCCAAGCCTGCCGCGGCACCAGCCACGGCGGCGCGCCCCGCGCCCGCGCTGCTCGCGCAGGGCGCCGCCGTGCTGGTCGACGCGCCTCGCCGCCTCTATGCCGAGGCCGCAGCCGAGCCGGCGCAAGGCGGCTGGCTGGTCGTGGCCGACATGCCGCCCGAAGCCGACGGCCGCCACGGCGAGCCCTTTGCGGGCGATGCCGGCAAGCTGCTCGACAACATGCTGCGCGCGCTCCAGCTGCACGACGGCAAGACGCCGGTGCACCTGATGCGCACGCACCGCGGCGTGGGCGCCGGCCAGCCCGGCAGCCCGCGGCCCATGGACGACGCCTTCGCGGAACATGCGGCCGCGCTGGCACCGAGCCTGGTGCTCGCCATGGGTCCGCTGGCCGCCCAGAGCCTGATGCAAAGCGGCGAGCCGCTGGGCAAGCTGCGCGGCCGCGTAGTGCCGCTGCCCTCGGCCAATGGCGTGCCGGTGGTGGCCACCTACCATCCGGCGTACCTGCTGCGAAACCCGGCCGACAAGGCGCGTGCTTGGTCTGATCTCTGCCTGGCCGCTGAACAAGGCTGACCCGCCGCAGTGTTTCACGAACGGACCGGGGCCCCGTTCGGGGGCATCCTTAAAATCAACCCATGACTTTCCTCGACAAGCTGGCCAACGCACAGCAAAAAAACGGTTCGTTGCTCTGCGTGGGGCTCGATCCGGAGCCAGCCAAGTTCCCGGGGCAGCTCAAGGGCGATGCGAGCCGCATCTATGACTTCTGCGCGCGCATCGTCGACGCGACGGCCGGCCTGGTCATCGCCTTCAAGCCGCAGATCGCCTATTTCGCGGCCCACCGCGCCGAAGCCCAGCTCGAACAATTGATGGAGCACATGCGCCGCAACGCGCCCCACGTGCCCGTGATCCTGGACGCCAAGCGCGGCGACATCGGCTCCACAGCCGAGCAGTACGCCATCGAGGCCTTCGAGCGCTACGGCGCCGACGCCGTGACCCTGTCGCCCTTCATGGGCTTCGACTCGGTGGCGCCCTACCTCAAGCACCAGGGCAAGGGAGCCTTCCTGCTCTGCCGCACCAGCAACCCCGGCGGCTCCGATCTGCAGGGCCAGCGCCTGGCGGACATCGAGGGCCAGCCCTTTCTCTACGAGCATGTGGCCAAGCTGGCGCAGGGCCCCTGGAACCTCAACGGACAGCTCGGCCTCGTGGTCGGTGCCACCTACCCGGCGGAAATCGAGCGCGTGCGCGAGCTCGCGCCGACGGTGCCGCTGCTGATCCCCGGTGTCGGTGCCCAGGGCGGCGATGCGGTGGCCACGGTGCGTGCCGGCTGGCGCCCCGATGCGCCGATCATCGTGAACTCGTCCCGCGCCATCATCTATGCCTCCTCGGGCGACGACTTCGCCGACGCGGCGAGGAACGCCGCACGCAGCACGCGCGACGCACTAGAGGCCGCCAAGGCCTGACGGGCTTTTTCGTGGAACACCGCGGAACCGGCTTTGCCGGGCCGCTGGTGTTGCCCCCGGTGAGGGGGTTGGAGAAGCGACACGAAGTGCGCGAAGCCTGGGGGAGAGCCAATCAAGCTCTGCGCAGCCTCGTGAACGCCTCGAATTCCCAGTTCCGCATGCCCAGGAGCAGCGTGTAGCCCTCGCGGTCCTTCGCGGCCAGCTTCTGGTCGGTCTGGTGCTGCTGCGCGAAGTCCTGCGCCACGCGCTGCAGACGTTCCAGGAATGCCGGAGCGAGCGAGCGGCTGATCTGGCCATGCACCAGCAGCAGCCCCTCGGCCGGGCCATCGAAGCCGCCGGCGTAGTAGTCGAGCACCACGTTCTCGCGGAAGAACTCCATCACCGGGCCGTGCGGCCGCCATCGGAAGGTCTTGGCCAGCTTCAGGCGGTAGCGGTTGAGCGGGCGCAGCTCGATGATGCCGATGCGGTCCAACTGCGCCAGGCAGCCGATGCACTCGGCCTCGCTGATCCGGTAAGCCGCCACGATCTGCTCCAGCGTCCACTGGCTCAGCACGCTGATGGCCACCAGCAGCAGCTTCTTGTCCTTGACCACCGCCTTTTCCTGCTCGTGCGTGAGCTCTTTCAACAGCGGCTGGGCGTCGGCCACGCGGCGCGCGAGCTCGGCGAAGTCGATCTTGAGCGCACGGCAGATCGCGTCGACGCGCGACAGCGGCATGTCGCTCTTGGCCAGCATGCGCTTCACGCTGGATTCGGCCATGTCGAGCGAGCGCGCCAGGTCGGCGTAGGTCATGCGGGCGCTCTTGAGTTCGTTCTTGAGGGCTTGGACGAGGTCGACGGTGGTGCTCATGAGGGTGGTGATGCGGAAGGAGGTATTAAAAAAAGATACCGAAAGGTGTGAATTGGTGCCTCGTATCGATTCTCGATGCCTGTGGAGCGACTGGCAACTAAATTCCGCGGCTCGTACCACCCACCACCGAGGACCGCCATGCCTTTGCCCACCCTCAGCCGCCGCGAGCGCGGATTGCTCTTCACCTTCGCGCTGCTCGCGCTGGTGGCTCTGTTCGGACCCGCATTGCCGGCCGCCGAGGTGGCCATTGCCTCGGTGTTCGCCGACGATCGCGGCTGGCACGGCCTGCCCAACGCCATGGACGTCCTGAGCAACCTGCCCTTCATGCTGATCGGTTTCTGGGGCCTGTACCGGCTCAACCGGATCGACCGCGCCCATCAGGAGGCACTGGCCCAGTTCCCGCTGGCGCCGCCGGCCAACGATCCGCCGGACAACACGCTCGACTGCGCCTGGCTTTTCTTCGCGGGGCTGGTCGCCACCGCCGCGGGATCGGCCTTCTTCCACCTGATGCCCGACGGCGCCCGGCTCGCGGCCGACCGCGCCGGCATGGCGGTGGCCTTCGCGGGGCTGATCGGCATCGCGGTCTGCGAGCGCGTGAGCCAGCGCGCCGGCTGGCCGGCCGCGTGGTTCGCGCTGATGGCCGGACTGCTGTCGGCGGAGGTGTTCCAGGAAAGCGGCAACGTCCTGCCCTGGGCCATCGTGCAGTTCGGCGGCATGGCCCTGGTGCTCACGCTCGCGCTGGCCACGCCGATGCGCGGCGCGGTCGGGCTCAAGCTGGGCTGGGTGATCTGCTTCTATGCATTGGCCAAGGCCTTCGAGCTGGCGGACCACGCGATCTACGAGGCGACGCAGCAGGTGATTTCGGGCCACACCCTCAAGCACCTGACCGCCTCGCTGGCGGGCCTGCCGGTGCTGGCGGCGCTCAGGAAGCTCGACATGAACTGGCGCGCGACCCTGCTGCGGCACAATCCCGACGCAGCCGCAATGACGATATAGGCTCGCCCCCAGTCTTCGCGCACTTCGTGTCGCTACGCCGTTCCATGAAGAAGCGGGGGCAGTGTGCTGTAGATAACAAGAGGAGATGCTTCGAATGACAACCCCCGCCGCTGCTGTCGTCGCCACCGCGCCCCACGAAGCGAACGCCCACGCCAACCAGTTCGCCCTTCTCAAGCAGCGGCGCTTCGCGCCCTTCTTCTGGACCCAGTTCGCGGGCGCGGCCAACGACAACCTCTTCAAGTTCGCGTTCACCGTCATGGTGACCTACCAGCTCCAGCTGAGCTGGATGCCGCCGGCCATGGCGGGCCTGGCCATCGGCGCGCTGTTCATCCTGCCGTTCCTGCTGTTCTCCGCCACGGCGGGGCAGCTCACCGACAAGTTCGACAAGACGAAGATGATCCGCTTCGTCAAGAACCTCGAGATCGCGATCATGCTGCTCGCGGCCTGGGGCTTCGTGCGGGCCGATGCGGTGGTGCTGCTGGGCTGCGTGTTCCTCATGGGCCTGCATTCCACGCTGTTCGGCCCTGTCAAGTTTGCCTACCTGCCGCAGGTGCTCGACGCGCGCGAACTCACGGGCGGCAACGGAATGGTCGAGATGGGCACCTTCGTCGCCATCCTGCTCGGGCAGGTCGCGGGCGGGCTGCTGGTGGCGCTGCCGCAGGTCGGCCACGCCACGGTGGCGGTGGCCTGCGTGCTGCTGGCACTGGTGGGGCGCGGCGTGGCGCAGGCCATTCCGCAGGCACCCGCCACCGATCCGGGCCTGGTGATCAACTGGAACCCGTTCAGCGAGACCTGGCGCAACCTCAAGCTCGCGCATGGCAACATCGTGGTGTTCCGGTCGCTGCTGGGCATCTCGTGGATGTGGTTCTTCGGCGCGGTGTTCCTGAGCCAGTTCCCCAGCTTCGCCAAGGAAGTGCTGCATGGCGACGAGCAGGTGGCCTCGCTGCTGCTGGTGGTGTTCTCGGTGGGCATCGGCGTGGGCTCGCTGCTGTGCGAGACGCTGAGCCGGCGGCAGGTGGAGATCGGCCTGGTGCCGCTGGGTGCCATCGGCATGAGCGTGTTCGCCATCGACCTGTACTTTGCGTCGCGCAGTCTGCCGCCGTCCGCCGGCATGGGGCTCGGCGCCTTCGTGCATCAGGCCGCGCACTGGCGCGTGATGGCCGATCTGGCGCTGCTGTCGCTCTTCGCAGGCCTGTACAGCGTGCCGATGTACGCGCTGATCCAGCTGCGCAGCCAGCCCACGCACCGCGCGCGCATCATCGCGGCCAACAATATCCTCAATGCGCTGTTCATGATCGGCAGCTCGGTCATCGCGGGGGCATTGCTCGGCGCCGGCTTCACGATTCCGCAGATCTTCCTGTTCACGGGCATCGCCAACGCC
Source organism: Variovorax paradoxus (assembly GCF_018614875.1). Lineage (GTDB taxonomy): Bacteria > Pseudomonadota > Gammaproteobacteria > Burkholderiales > Burkholderiaceae_C > Variovorax > Variovorax paradoxus_I. Next base: position 344,352 of record NZ_JAGGNW010000014.1, read on the forward strand.
GTGGTGGCGGTCTACATCTTCATGCTGGTGCCCGAGTACCTGCTGCGCTTCATCGCGTGGATGCTGTCGCACTTCGTCTATCGCTTCGAGATCAAGGGCGACGAGCACATTCCCACCGAAGGCGCGGCGGTGCTGGTGTGCAACCACGTGAGCTTCATCGACGCCATCCTGCTGATGGCCGCGAGCCCGCGCCCGATCCGCTTCATCATGGACCACCGGATCTTCAAGGTGCCGGTGCTCGGCTGGCTGTTCAAGCTGGCCAAGGCGATTCCGATCGCGCCGCAGAAAGAAGACCCGGCGGCCTACGAAGCGGCCTTTGCCAAGGCGCTGCAGGTGCTGCGCGAAGGCGACCTGCTGGCCATCTTTCCCGAGGGCGCGATCACGCGCGACGGCCAGCTGCAGCCCTTCAAGGGCGGCGTGATGAAGATCATCGAAAGCGCGCGCGCCGAAGGCATCGAGCCGCCGGTGATCCCGATGGCGTTGACCAACCTCTGGGGCTCGTACTTCAGCCGCATCGAACTGCGCGGCGGCGAGAACGTGGCCATGGCCAAGCCCTTCCGCCGCGGCTTCTTCAGTCGCGTGGGGCTCAACGTCGGCCATGCGGTGCCGGCGGTCGATGTGCGGCCCGAGTCGCTGCAGCAGCGCGTGAGCGGGTTGCTGGCCTGAGGCGCGGCCTTGCCGGCGCGCACGGCGCTGGCAAGTATCTTCCAAAGATACCAACAGAGGCTCAAACCAGAACTGGTCGAAGCATTCGAGTCCCGCGGTGCGGGAGTGAAACATCATTCGCTCACCTTCACTACGCCGCGAGGCACTCATGCAACCCTTCCCGTCCACCACCGTTTCGATCCAGCGCGACACGCGGGCCTGGCAGTTCCAGGTCTGGGCTTCTTTTGCGACCGCCGTGTTCCTGTGCGCCACCGGCCTGAGCTGGCTGCCGGGCGAGGCGCTGGATCGTGCGTTCATGGTGATGGGCTACGTGTTCTGCCTGAGCACCGCCTTCATGCTGGCCAAGTTCGTGCGCGACAGCCAGCACGCGGATGCCAGCGGTACTGCAAGCCGCGACGTGCCGATGTGGCGCCTGGTGGTCTGGGGCAGCTTCTTCACCGCGATGGGCCTGACCGGCTGGGGCCTGGTCCGCATGGAGATCAACGACGCCTACAAGGCTTTCCTGGGCGTGAGCTGGCTGTTCCTGATCAGCTCGGCCTTCACGCTGGCCAAGACCCTGCGCGACCGTCACGAAGCCGACCTGATCGAAGCGCGCCTGCAAGGCCGCCGCGCCGCCCGCCAGGAAGCCGCCGCGGGTTCCGGCTCGGCCGAATGAGCGCCGCATTTTCTTCAGCCACCAACGAAAGATCGTCATGAAAAAATCCGTTGCCGCTCTTCTGGTCGCCGCCTGCACTGCATTCGCCGGCGCCGCGCTGCCCCTTCATGCCCAGGCGCAGAGCGAGGCTTCGGCCGCACTCTCGCTGCTGCCCGTGGCCTCGGTCGTGGGTGCCGCTTCGGTGGTGGGCGCCTCCGCAGCGGCCGTGGCGGCGGTGCCCGCCGCACTCTCGGTGGGCGGCTCGATGCTCACGGTGGTGGCGGTCGAGGCGTCGGCCGATGGCACGGTCTACCTGCTGGAGCGCGCCTCGGACGGTGCGCGCGCCAGCGTCAGGGTGATGGGGCGTGCCGCCAACGGCGTGTCCGCGGCGGTGGGTACGGGCGTCCTGGTCAGCGTGATCGGCAGCGGCGTCGTGCTGTCGGCCGCGGGCGAGGTGCTGGCCTTCGTGCCCAACGCCATCGGCCGCGCGCTGTTGCACAACGAGAGGCTGTCGTGAAGCCTCCGCTTCTCCCGGCGCTCCTGGTGCTCGCTGTGGCGCTGCCGCTGCAGGCGCAAGCCGGCCGTTCGTGCGAACAGGCCAGGCCGACCGCCGCGCTGATCGTCAAGGGCATGCAGCTGGCCGAGCGCACCTCGCAGCAGCTCGATGCGAGCGGCGCGCGCGTCGTGCTGCTGGCGCGCGCCGGGCAGGACCTGGGCAAGTACGGAGTGCGCTATTCGCACCTGGGCATCGCCTACAAGACCGACGAAGGTCCGTGGCGCGTGGTGCACAAGCTCAACCAGTGCGGAGCGGCCGTGGCCGCGGTCTACCGGCAGGGGCTCGGCGAGTTCTTTCTCGACGACCTGTGGCGCTACGAGGCCGCCTGGGTCGTGCCCACGCCTGCCGTGCAGACGCAGTTGCTGGCCGCGCTCCACGAGCCGCCCGCGCGCATCGTGCGGCTGAACATCGCGCCCTACAGCATCGTGAGCTACGTCTGGGGACAGAAGTACCAGCAGTCGAACCAGTGGGCGGTCGAGACGCTGGCCGCGGCCATGGAGCCTGCCACCATCGGCAGCCGCGCGCAGGCGCAGGCGTGGCTGCAGTTCAAGGGCTACGAGCCGGCCACGCTCAGGCTCGGCCCGCTCACTCGCCTGGGGGGGCGCCTGGGCTCGGCCAACGTGGCTTTCGACGATCATCCGAACGAGAAGCGGTTCTCGGACCGCATCGAGACGGTGACGGTCGATTCGGTGTTCGCGTGGCTGCCGCGCGCGGGTCTCGGCGCGGCGCCGGTGGTGTTCAAGTTGCAGTAAGCAATCTCTCTCTCTCCGAAAGAATCAAATGAGCAAGTCATTGCGTCTGTCCGAAAAGTGGTTTCGCCGCGGCCTCTGGCTCGTGGCGCTGGCGTTCGCGAGCTTCCTGATCGGGCTTGGCGGCACGATCGTGGGCGACCTGCCGCGGGTCGAACGGGCACTCGAGCTCGACGATTTCATCGACCGCCCCGCGGCCGAGCCGCTGCGCGGCACGATCAAGTCGTCGGAGGCGACCGAGCTGCAGGCGACACGGGAGCTGGAGCAGATTCGCCTGCAGCAGAGCGCCGCGCGGCAGGCCAGCGCCAATGCCCGCGAGACCTTCGGCAACTGGATTGCCACGCGGCGCGCCACCGCGCAGCCCGACCAGGACACGGAGCTGATCGCACGCACCAGGGCGCTCGACGCCTTCAAGCAGAAGGAAGACGAAGTACAGCGCAAGGCGGATGCGCAGCGCCAGATCATGCTCGACGCGCGGCAGGCCGGGCAGCGCGCCCGCGAGGCCTTGTCGCTGCTGGAGCGCGATGCGCGAGAAAAACTCGACGCCGAATACCGCCGTGTCGAACTGCGCGTGTTCGCCTACCGCCTCGCGCTCACGCTGCCGCTTCTGATCGCGGCCGGCTGGCTGTTCGCGAAAAAGCGAAAGAGCACCTACTGGCCCTTCGTGTGGGGCTTCATCTTCTTTGCGCTGTTCGCCTTCTTCGTCGAGCTGGTGCCCTACCTGCCGAGCTATGGCGGCTATGTGCGCTACGTGGTGGGCATCGTGCTCACGGTGATCGTGGGGCGCTATGCGATCGTTGCGCTCAACGCCTACCTCGCGCGCCAGAAGCTCGCCGAGCAGCAGCCCGACCAGGTCCGGCGCGAGGAGCTCAGCTACGACGTCGCGCTCGCTCGGCTCGGCAAGGGCGTGTGCCCCGGCTGCGAACGCCCGGTGGACCTGAAGAACAACGAGATCGACTTCTGCCCGCACTGCGGCATCGGCCTGTTCGACCATTGCGGCCAGTGCGAAACGCGCAAGAGCGCATTCTCGAAGTTCTGCCATGCCTGCGGCACATCCGCCGTGCCGCGCGTGCCGCATGCGGCCGCCGGCGGATCGGCTCCCGACTCTGTGGATTCGTTCACGCCGGGCGGACCGCTCCGGCCGGCCGTGTAGCGGCGGCGCCGCACCAGCGTGCTACAACGGCCGGCTGCGGCGCGCAAACGTTGCCGCGGTTCAGTCATCAACCTCGACGGAGCAGAACATGAGCATTTTCGGCAGCATTCTTTCCAAGATTTTTCCTTCCGCCAACGCCGCCCCCGCACCTGCTGCTGCGGCAGCCCCGGCGCCCGCAGGCGCACCCGCCGCCGCACCGCCGCCCGCCATCACCGTGGTGGACGTCGAGGCCCTGCTCGACGGCATGCCCGGTGCGAGCAGCCTGAACTGGCGCACTTCCATCGTCGACCTGATGAAGCTGCTCGGCCTCGACAGCAGCCTCGATGCGCGCAAGCAGCTCGCCGCCGAACTGAGCTACGGCGCCGACACCAGCGACAGCGCCAAGATGAACATCTGGCTGCACCGCCAGGTCATGACCAAGTTGGCCGCCAACGGCGGCAATGTGCCGGCAGAACTGCGCGACTGATCGTCCGCCGCCGACCCTCCAAAAAGCCCGGCATGCCGGGCTTTTTGCTTCAGGTCCAACCGGCATCCACCACGAAATCTTGCGCGGTGCACATTCTCGAATCGTCGGCCGCGAGGAACAGCGCCATGGCGGCAATGTCCTCGGCCATCACGCGTCCGGGCAGGCACTGCGCCGCATCGATCTCCGCGGCGGACTCGGGCTTGACCCACAGCTTGATCTGCCGTTCGGTCATGACCCAGCCCGGCACGATCGAATTGACGCGGATGTTCTGCTGGCCCAGGTCGCGCGCCAGCGAGCGCGTGAGGCCGCGCGACGCCGCCTTGCAGGCCTGGTAGACCGGGTAGCCCCGGCCCTTGATCATCCAGCTGATCGAGCCGAAATTGATGATCGAGCCGCCGCCGAGCGCGCGCATGTCGCCGGCCACGGCCTGCGCGGCAAAGAACTGGTGCTTGAAGTTGACGGCCACGAGACGGTCGAAGTCCTCGCTCGTGACGTCGGCCATGTCATGGCGCCGGTCGTTGGCCGCGTTGTTCAGCAGCACGGCGATGGGGCCGAATTGCGCGCGAACCGCGGCAATGGCGGCGGTGAGCGCCGCGGTGTCGGTCACGTCGCACTCGCAAAACAGCGCCGGGTGGCTGCCCTGAAGCCGGGCCGCGAGCGCACGGCCCGCGGCGGCGTCGAGATCGCAGAAGCCGACCTTCGCGCCCTGGGCGTGGAATGCCCGCACCAGCCCTTCGCCGATGCCGGTGGCGCCGCCTGAAATGAACACGGTGCGACCGGCCAGCGAGGGATAGCGGGCGGTGTATGCAGTGGGTTGTGAAGCGGGGGTCATGCCGTTGAGCGTAGCGGATGAACGCACCGGCGCGCACCCGGTTTACTCCTGCATACCTCCGGCGTACCTATGTGGGCAAGGGGCGCCTCCTAGACGCCGCGCGCGCGCTCGAACTTGAACCGCGCGCGAAAATCCGTGAAGGTGCCCGCCTCGAGCGATTCGCGGATCTCGCGCATCAGGTTCAGGTAGTAGTGCAGGTTGTGGATGGTCGAGAGCATCGGCCCGAGCATCTCCGCGCAGCGGTCGAGGTGATGCAGGTAGGCGCGGCTGAAGCCTTCGCGCCCGCCGTCGTTCCACGCCACGCCCGAGGTGCCGGCGCAGGCATGGCAGGTGCAGCTCGGGTCGATGGGCTGCGGATCGTTCTTGTGGCGCGCATTGCGCATCTTCAGGTCGCCGAAGCGCGTGAACAGCGTGCCGTTGCGCGCATTGCGCGTGGGCATCACGCAGTCGAACATGTCGACGCCGTCGGCCACGCCCTGCACCAGGTCTTCGGGCGTGCCCACGCCCATCAGGTAGCGCGGCTTGTTCGCGGGCAGCCGGTGCGGCGTGTGGCCCATGATGTGCAGCATCTCTTCCTTGGGCTCGCCCACGCTCACGCCGCCGATGGCGTAGCCCGGAAAGTCCATGTCGACCAGCGCCGCGAGCGATTCCTCGCGCAGGTTCTCGAACATGCCGCCTTGCACGATGCCGAACAGCGCGTTCGGGTTCTCGAGCCGCGCGAACTCGTGCTGGCAGCGCTTGGCCCAGCGCAGGCTGAGCTCCATCGAGATGCGCGCCTCGGCTTCGGTCGTGATGTGGCCCTTGGTGTCGTAGGGCGTGCACTCGTCGAACTGCATCGCGATATCGCTGTTGAGGATGGTCTGGATCTGCATCGAGACCTCGGGCGTGAGGAACAGCTTGTCGCCGTTGACGGGCGAGGCGAACTTCACGCCCTCTTCGCTGATCTTGCGCATCGCGCCCAGCGACCAGACCTGGAAGCCGCCCGAGTCGGTGAGGATCGGCTTGTTCCATTTCTCGAACTGGTGCAGCCCGCCGAAGCTGGCCATCACGTCGAGGCCGGGGCGCATCCACAGGTGGAAGGTGTTGCCCAGGATGATCTGCGCGCCCATCTCCTCGAGGCTGCGCGGCATCACGCCCTTGACGGTGCCGTAGGTGCCCACGGGCATGAAGATCGGCGTCTGCACCACGCCATGGTTGAGCGTGAGCGTGCCGCGGCGCGCGTGGCTCGCGGGATCGGTCTTGAGGAGTTCGAAGTTCAGCATGGTCGTCTTCAATCTTGTTGTCGTGCCAGCAGCATGGCGTCGCCATAGCTGAAGAAGCGGTAGTCGTTGGCGATGGCGTGGGCGTACAGCGCCATCACGCGCTCGTAGCCCGCAAAGGCCGAGACCAGCATCATCAGCGTGCTCTTCGGCAAATGGAAGTTGGTGACCAGCAGGTCGACGTGCGCGAATACGAAGCCCGGCGTGATGAAGATGCGCGTGTCGCCCGCGGCCTCGCCGCTCCTGGCCCACGATTCGAGCGTGCGCACGGTGGTGGTGCCGACCGCGACGACGCGGCCGCCACGTGCCTTGCATTCGGCAATCGCGCGCTGCGTGGCTTCGGGCACCTCGTAGCGCTCGGCGTGCATCGTGTGCTCGGCAATATTTTCGGTCTTCACCGGCTGGAAGGTGCCGGCGCCGACGTGCAGCGTGACGCTGGCGCGCTGCACGCCGCGGGCTTCGAGCTCGGCCAGCAGGCCTTCGTCGAAGTGCAGCGCGGCGGTGGGCGCGGCCACCGCGCCGGGCACGCGCGCGAACACGGTCTGGTAGCGGCTCTCGTCGTCGGCCGAGTCGGTGTGCGTGATGTAGGGCGGCAGCGGCACATGGCCGCAGCGCTGCATCAGCGCGTAGGGATCTTCGCCGGCATCGCTCTCGAAACCGAAGCGGAACAGCGCGCCCTGCTCGTCGGGCCAGCGGCCCAGCAGCGTCGCGCGAAAGCCACCGACCATCTGCAGCGTGGTGCCTATCGGAGGCTTCTTGCTGACCTTCATGTGCGCCACAACCTCGTGGCCCTGCAGCACGCGTTCGACCAGCAGTTCGAGCTTGCCGCCGGTCGGCTTCTCGCCGAACAGGCGCGCCTTGACCACGCGCGTGTCGTTGAAGACCAGCAGGTCGCCCGCGCGCAGCAACGACGGCAGGCTCTTGAAGATGCGGTCGGCCGGTGCATCGCCCGTGCCGTCGAGCAGGCGGGAGGCGGTGCGTTCGGCAGCCGGGTGTTGCGCCACCAGCTCGGGCGGCAGGACGAAATCGAAATCGGAGAGCGTGAAGGCGCGCATGGTGCTTGAGGGCCGGACAGGCCCGTGCCAAGGAGGCATGGGGAAAGAAGAAAAAACGAGGCGGGAGCCGGGCAGAATTGTCCCATGCCCGCTTCCGCGAAGTCAGTGCCGCCCGAAAAGACCACAAGCCCGCCCGTCGCCGCCCCGGCCGCGCCCGGTGCCGGGCTGAGCGCGGTGCAGCGCGCGCTGCGCAAGCTCGGCCTGGTGCGCGACATCGACTTCGCGCTCTACCTGCCGATGCGCTACGAGGACGAGACGCGCATCGTGCGCCTGGCCGACACGCGCGACGGCGACATGGCGCAGGTCGAGGGCGTCGTCACCGAATGCGAGGTGGTGTTCCGCCCGCGCCGCCAGCTGATCGCCACCATCGACGACGGCAGCGACACCTGCCAGTTGCGCTTCTTCAATTTCTATCCCTCGCAGCAGAAGCAGCTGGCCGTTGGCGCGCATGTGCGCGTGCGGGGCGAGGTGCGCGGCGGCTTCGTCGGGCGGCAGATGATGCATCCCACAGTCAAGGCGGCCGGCACGGCATTGCCGCAGGCACTGACGCCGGTCTATTCGACCATTGCCGGACTGCCGCAGCCGGTGCTTCGGCGCGAGGTGCGCTCGGGCCTTGCGCGCGCGGTGCTCGACGAGACGATTCCCGTGCAGATCGGATGGCGCGGCGCCTGGGACCTGCGCAGTTCGCTGAGCTTTCTTCACTACCCCACGCCCGATGTGGCGATGGCCACGCTCGAAGACCACAGCCATCCGGCGTGGCAGCGCATCAAGGCGGAGGAGCTGCTGGCGCAGCAGCTCTCGCAATTCCAGGCGCGGCTGGAACGCGCGGCGCAGCGCGCGCCGATGCTGCCTTCCTCGGCCGAGCCGGAGGCGAGTTCGCTGCATGCGCAGCTGCTCGCGGTGCTTCCCTTCGGCCTGACCGGAGCGCAACAGCGCGTGGGCGAGGAAATCACGCGCGACCTGCGCCGCGAAGTTCCGATGCACCGACTGCTGCAGGGCGACGTGGGCTCGGGCAAGACCGTGGTGGCGGCGCTCGCGGCGGCGCGCTGCATCGATGCTGGCTTTCAGTGCGCGCTGATGGCGCCGACCGAAATCCTCGCGGCCCAGCACTTCGGCAAGCTGGTCGGCTGGCTCGATCCGCTGCTGGCCGAACGCGGCCTGCGCGTGGCCTGGCTCACCGGCAGCCAGAAGAAGAAGGAGCGCGATGCGATGTCGGCCGCGGTCGAGAGCGGCGAGGCGGCGCTGGTCATCGGCACGCACGCGGTCATCTCGGAAAAGGTGCGCTTCAGGAACCTCGCGCTCGCGATCATCGACGAGCAGCACCGCTTCGGCGTGGCGCAGCGGCTCGCCTTGCGCGGCAAGGCCGTCGGGCACCTGGAACCTCACTTGTTGATGATGAGCGCCACGCCCATCCCGCGCACGCTGGCGATGAGCTACTACGCCGACCTCGACGTTTCCACGCTCGACGAACTGCCGCCGGGCCGCACGCCCATCGTCACCCGGCTGGTGGCGGACCACCGGCGCGACGAGGTGATTGCACGCATCCAGGCGCAGCTCGGGCAGGGGCGGCAGGTCTATTGGGTTTGCCCGTTGATCGAGGAAAGCGAAGCCGTCGACCTGCGCAACGCCACCGAGACGCGCGACGAGCTGGCGGATGCGCTCGGTGCGGCCGTCAACGTCGGCTTGCTGCATTCGCGCATGCCCACGGCGGAGAAGCAGGCGGTGATGGCCGCCTTCACGGCCAACGAAATCCAGGTGCTGGTGAGTACCACGGTGATCGAGGTCGGCGTGGACGTGCCGAACGCTTCGCTGATGGTGATCGAGCATGCCGAGCGCTTCGGGCTTTCGCAACTGCACCAGCTGCGTGGCCGCGTGGGACGCGGCGCTGCGGCCTCGGCCTGCGTGCTGCTCTACGCGCCGGGCGACAGCGGCCGGGTCGGCGAAGCGGCCCGGGCCCGGCTCAAGGCCATGGCCGAAACCGGCGACGGCTTCGAGATTGCGCGGCGCGACCTCGAGATCCGCGGCCCGGGCGAGTTCCTGGGCGCGCGCCAGTCGGGCGCCCCGCTGCTGCGCTTTGCCGACCTGACGACCGACGTGATGCTGCTCGACTGGGCGCGCGAACTCGCGCCGCTGATGCTCGACAAGCACCCGGACCTGGCCCAGCGCCATATCGACCGCTGGCTCGGCACCAAGGCCGAGTACCTGAAGGCCTGAAGGCGCGTCGGGCCGTTGCCCAAGCGGCTCGCTCCGCTGTGAACAGCTTCTAAAACCCCGCCCCAGCCTGGGCACGGACGCTTGCGCATAATTGACGCAAGCTATGACTCTCACCGAACTCAAATACATCGTCGCAGTAGCCCGCGAACGGCACTTCGGCAAGGCGGCCGAGGCCTGCTACGTCTCCCAACCCACTCTCTCGGTGGCCATCAAGAAGCTCGAAGACGAACTCGAAGTCAAGCTCTTCGAACGCAGCGCCGGCGAGGTCACCGTCACGCCGCTCGGCGAGCAGATCGTGCAGCAGGCGCAGAGCGTGCTCGACCAGGCCGCCAGCATCAAGGAAATCGCCAAGCGCGGGAAGGACCCGCTGGCCGGCCCGCTGAACCTGGGCGTGATCTACACCATCGGCCCGTACCTGCTGCCCGACCTGGTGCGGCAGGTGATTGCGCGCACGCCGCAGATGCCCCTGGTGCTGCAGGAGAACTTCACCGTCAAGCTGCTCGAGATGCTGCGCGCCGGCGAGATCGACTGCGCGATCATGGCCGAGCCCTTCCCTGACACCGGCCTGGCGATGGCGCCGCTCTACGACGAGCCATTCATGGCGGCGCTGCCCACGAAGCACAAGCTGGCCGACCGCGAATCGGTCACTTCGGAAGAGCTGCAGAACGAAACCATGCTGCTGCTCGGCACCGGCCATTGCTTTCGCGACCATGTGCTCGAGGTGTGCCCCGAGTTCGCTCGCTTCTCGAGCAACGCCGAAGGCATTCGCAAGAGCTTCGAGGGCTCGTCGCTCGAGACCATCAAGCACATGGTGGCGTCGGGCATGGGCGTGACGCTGGTGCCGCGCCTGTCGGTGCCCGCCGAAGCGCTCAAGCCCAAGGTCAAGGGACGCAAGGAGCCCGAACAGATGGTGCGCTACCTGCCGGTGCGCGACGCGCATGACCGCGATCCGCCGACGCGGCGCGTGGTGCTGGCCTGGCGCCGCACCTTCACGCGCTACGAGGCGATTGCGGCCTTGCGCAACGCGATCTATGCCTGCGAATTGCCGGGTGTCAAACGGCTGTCGTAGACATGCCCGAACCTGGCCTGCGCGGCGGCCGTTTGGATTCATTCATCGCCGGGATAGAGCGACACTGTTGCGAAGCCGCGGGCCGGCTTTCAGAATGACGGTGTTCCGCAAAACCTGAAGAAAGAGTTTCCCGCCATGGCAAAAGCATCGAAAAAAGCATCGCCCTCTTCGCCCGGCAAGGTGCCCAAGAAGGGCGGCGCCCTGGTGGCGCAGGAGTCCGGCAGCCGCAATGCGCCCCTCATCAACATCGGCATCGAGCGGCAGGACCGCGCCGCCATTGCCGAGGGCCTGAGCCGCGTGCTGGCCGACACCTACACGCTCTATCTCACGACCCACAACTTCCACTGGAACGTGACGGGGCCGCACTTCAACTCGCTGCATGCGATGTTCATGGGCCAGTACACCGAGCTCTGGGGCGCCACCGACGTGCTCGCGGAACGCATTCGCGCGCTGGGCCATTACGCGCCGGGCTCCTACGCCGAGTTCAGCAAGATCGCCACCGTGCCCGACGTGCCGCAGACCCCGCCCAAGGCCATGGAGATGGTGCGCATCCTTGTCAAGGGCCACGAAACCGTGTCGCGCATCGCGCGCGAATTCATCCCCGTGGCCGAGGAAGCCGGGGACGACCCCACGGCCGACATGCTGACCGCGCGCTGCACGGTGCACGACCAGACCGCATGGATGCTGCGCTCGCTGCTCGAAGACTGAGAAGGTGTGAATGAACCTGCTGCGCACCCCGATCTCGCATCTGCGGTCCTCACCGTACGCGCGTACGGTTCCGGTCCTCGACGCAAGCTCGGGGCGCTCGCGACGGTTCCTTCACACCTTCTGAGCGCCCGAGCCCGGGAACCCGGGAGCGGCACAATGGCCGCTCTTTTTTTGCCTGCCGCATGCTTGCCCGCCGTTTTGCGCTCTATCTCGACCTGATCCGCTGGAACCGCCCCGCCGGCTGGCTGCTGCTGCTCTGGCCCACGCTGGGTGCGCTCTGGTTCGCGGCCGAGGGCTGGCCGGGCTGGCACCTGCTGACGGTGTTCGTGCTGGGCACCATCCTGATGCGCAGCGCGGGCTGCTGCGTCAACGACGTGGCCGACCGCGATTTCGACCGCCATGTGAAGCGGACCGCGCAACGGCCGGTGACCAGCGGCGCGGTGTCGGTCAGGGAGGCGCTGGTGCTGGGCGCCGTGCTGGCACTGCTGGCCTTCGGGCTGGTGCTCACGACCAACCGGCTCACCATCCTGTGGTCGTTCGGGGCGCTGGCCATCACGCTGGCCTATCCGTTCGCCAAGCGCTTCGTGTCGGTTCCGCAGGCGGTGCTCGGCATTGCCTTCAGCTTCGGCATTCCGATGGCTTTTGCGGCGGTGCAATCCACGGTTCCGGTGTTGGCCGCCTGGCTGCTGGCCGGCAACCTGTTCTGGGTGCTGGCCTACGACACCGAGTACGCGATGGTCGACCGCGACGACGACCTGAAGATCGGCATGAAGACCTCGGCCATCACCTTCGGCCGCTTCGACGTGGCGGCCGTGATGGCGAGCTACGGCCTGTTCCTGGCCATCTGGGCGTGGGCGGGCGCGAGCCGGGGCCTGGGCGCCGTATTCTTCGCAGCCGTCGGCATTGCCGTGGCGCAAGCCGCCTGGCACTGGCGGCTGATCAGGGGCCGCACCCGCGACGGCTGCTTCAAGGCTTTCCGGCTGAACCACTGGCTGGGCTTCACCGTGTTTGCCGGCATCGCGGCCGGCTACGCGCTGAGGTAGATGGAGCGATCGCCGGGGCCCGCTCAGGCCTTGCCGAATTCGTCGCCCAGTTCGGCGGCGCGCTTCTGCGCCGCGCGAATGGCGGTCTTGAACTTCGCCTTGACGTCGGCGCCTTCGAGCGAGCTGAGGGCCGCATGGGTCGTTCCACCCTTCGACGTCACGCGTTCGCGCAGCACCGACGGCGGCTCGGTGGCGCTGTGGGCGAGCGCCGAAGCCCCGGTGAAGGTGCCGATGGCCAGCCGCTGGGCCTGGTCGAGAGGCAGGCCCATCTCGACGCCGGCTTCGGTCATCGCCTCGATGAAATAGAACACGTAGGCCGGGCCTGAGCCGGACATGGCCGTCACCGCGTCGAGCGCGGCTTCGTCGTCGACCCAGAGCAGCTCGCCGGTCGGCGCGAGCAGTTGCCCGACCAGCGCACGGTCGGCCGCATCCACCGCGGCTCGCGCATAGAGGCCGGTCATGCCCTGGCCCACCAGCGCTGGCGTGTTGGGCATGGCGCGCACCACGCGTTCGCTGCCGAGCCAGCGCGCAATGCTGCCCGACGGAATGCCCGCCGCCACGCTCAGGTGCAGTGCATTTGCTGCGAACGCGCGCACCGCGCTGGCAGCTTGCGCGAAAGTCTGCGGCTTGACTGCCCACACCACCACGGCGCAGCGCGAAAGAGCGTCGCTGGCTTCGGCGTGGGCGGCAATGCCGAAGGCTTGCGCGAGCTTGGCGCGGGCCTCCTCGAACGGCTCGACCACCTCGAAGGCGTCGGCGCGCGCACCCTGCTTGATGAGGCCGCCGATGATGGCGCTGGCCATGTTGCCGCCGCCGATGAAGGCGATCGGAGGAAGCGGCGGCGGTGCGGTGCGGGGCAGGAAGGTGACGGCGATGGTCATGGTCGGTCGGTGTATTCGAAGGCCGCGAACTGGGTTGTCTGCAGCGGGTTGAAATTGTCGTCGCTCACGACCACCAGCATGCGCTTGCCGTCCGGCAGCGCCGGCCCCCAGCACATGCCTTCGGTGTTGTCGAGGCGCGAAAGGCCGAGCGAGGCGAAGTCGGCGACCAGTGTCTTCGCCGCGGCGCGATGGTTGCCCGGCGCGAGCGCGTCGATCGCCAGCACGTCGGAAGCGTCGCGGGTATCGATCTCGTAGAGGCGCAGCGAGTTTCCGGCGCCGGTGGCATAGGCGCGCTCCAGCACCAGCATGCGGTCGGCATCGAGCATCAGGATTTCGCTGATGCCGTTGTCCGCACGGCTGCCGGGAATCAACGGCCGCAGCGGGATCGCATCGGGAACATAGGCAATCTGGCGCGCGGCCCGGCCGGTCTCCAGATCGACCCGGGTCAGCCGGCACGGGCCGCCCGCCGCACGGGTGGTGGGCACCGGGCCGTCCTGGATCAGTGCGCTTTCCATGGCAAGCCAGGCGTGGCGGCCGTCGGGTGTCAGCGCCAGGCCCTCGAAGCCGAGGTTGTCGCGCGGGCCGCGGTGTTGCGCCGGATCGGGGTTGAACATGGCCGGCAGGGCGAACTCGCCCAGCAGGCGGCCGTCGCGCGCCGACTCGTAGAAAGCCGGGCCGAATCCCCGCCCCACATCGCCTTCGGTCGTCCAGAGCAGGGTGCCGGCGCCCGGGCGCAGGCGCAGCGATTCGGGGTCCGGAACCGGGGTCTGGGGCTCGGCGCGGCGCCGCGCGGGCCAGGGACCGCCACCGGGGCGTTGCAGCTGCACGACACCTGTCGGCTCGGGTGCTTCCACCCAGGGCGCCGCCCATTGCGCCACATAGAAGCGGGCAGGATTCAGTTCTGATCGATCATCGCTAAGCAGCAGGTACTCACTTCTTTCTGCGTCGTACTCGATGCCGGAGAGGCCGCCGGCTGTGGTGCCTTGTATATTCAGCCGGTGCGGCCAATACGCCTCGGCCAGGCGGCGCAGCCGTCCCGGCGTCGCCGGCGGAATTGCCGTGCTGCCACAGCCGCCCAATCCCCATCCTCCCAGTCCCGCCGCCATGGCGGCCGTGGTGCCGGCCAGCAACCGGCGGCGCAGGGGCGATGCCGGAGCCTGGGAGGCCTGATCGGGGCCTGGATGAAGGGTGCGCACGCTGCCAAGTCTAGTTCCAGTACATTTCGTTCTCGGAAGGCAGTTGACATGCCTTCACCTCCATGCAACAATCGCAGGCTTCGCTTCAAAAAAGGCGAAGCTTTCAGCCCAAAGCGGAAGTGCCTCGAGTGGTTCGGGGTGCAGACGACGGGCCCAAGACTGACCGCAGCGTTTCCCTCCCGGAGGCGCATCGGTACAAGTTGGGAACTACTAGCAATGATCCAAACTGAATCCCGGCTCGAAGTGGCCGACAACACAGGCGCGAAGTCCGTCCTGTGTATCAAGGTGCTCGGTGGCTCCAAGCGGCGTTATGCCAGCGTGGGCGACGTCATCAAGGTGAGCATCAAGGAAGCCGCTCCGCGTGGTCGCGTCAAGAAGGGCGAGATCTACAGCGCAGTGGTGGTCCGCACCGCCAAGGGCATCCGTCGCGCCGACGGTTCGCTCGTCAAATTCGATGGCAACGCAGCCGTGTTGCTCAACGCCAAGCTGGAGCCCATTGGCACCCGCATCTTCGGACCGGTGACGCGCGAGCTGCGCACCGAAAAGTTCATGAAGATCGTGTCGCTGGCCCCCGAAGTTCTCTAAGGACAACAACGCCATGAACAAGATTCGCAAAGGCGACCAGGTCATCGTGTTGGCCGGGCGCGACAAAGGCAAGCGCGGCACCGTCTCGCTGCGCAAGGATGATTCGCACCTCGTCGTCGAGGGCGTGAACATCGTCAAGAAGCACGCCAAGCCGAACCCCCTCAAGGGTGCGACCGGCGGCATCGTCGAAAAGACCATGCCCATTCACCAATCCAACGTGGCGATCTTCAATGCCGCGACCGGCAAGGCCGATCGCGTGGGCATCAAGATCGCCCAGGGTGCTGACGGCAAGCGCGTGGCTGTTCGCGTCTTCAAGTCGAGCGGCGACGAAATCAAGTTCGCCTAAGAGGTACTCACATGGCACGTCTCCAACAACACTATCGCGAAAAGATCGCGAAAGACCTGACGGAAAAGTTCGGCTACAAGTCGCCGATGCAGGTCCCCCGCCTCACCAAGATCACGCTCAACATGGGCGTGGGTGAAGCTGTCGCCGACAAGAAGGTTCTGGACAACGCAGTTGCCGACCTGACCAAGATCGCCGGCCAGAAGCCCGTGGTCACCAAGTCGAAGAAGGCCATCGCCGGTTTCAAGATCCGCGAAATGCAACCGATCGGCTGCATGGTCACGCTGCGCGGCGTTCAGATGTATGAGTTCCTGGACCGTTTCGTGACCATCGCGCTGCCGCGTGTTCGCGACTTCCGCGGCATCTCCGGCCGTGCGTTCGACGGCCGTGGCAACTACAACATCGGCGTCAAGGAACAGATCATTTTCCCCGAGATCGAGTACGACAAGGTCGACGCCCTGCGCGGTCTCAATATCAGCATCACGACGACGGCCAAGACCGACGAAGAAGCCAAGGCGCTTCTTGCTGGTTTCCGTTTCCCGTTCAAGAACTGAGGCGAATCATGGCAAAACAATCCCTGATCCAGCGCGAACTCAAGCGCGACAAGCTGGTTGCCAAGTTCGCTGCAAAGCACGCGGAACTGAAGGCAATCTCCAACGACGTGAAGAAGACCGACGAAGAGCGCGCTGCTGCCCGCCTGGGCCTGCAAAAGCTCCCGCGCAACGCGAACCCCACGCGTCAGCGCAACCGTTGCGAAATCACTGGTCGCCCCCGCGGCACCTTCCGTCAATTCGGTCTGGCTCGCGCCAAGATTCGTGAACTGGCCTTCGCTGGCGACATCCCCGGTGTCACCAAGGCCAGCTGGTAAGCCAGGCAGGAGCAAACAACATGAGCATGAGTGATCCCATTGCCGACCTGCTGACGCGTATCCGTAACGCGCAGATGGTGGCGAAGCCCACTGTGTCGGTCCCGTCTTCCAAGGTGAAGATCGCGATCTCGCAGGTCCTGAAGGACGAGGGCTATATCGACGGTTTCCAGGTCAAGACCGAAGACGGCAAGTCCGAACTCGTCATTACCCTGAAGTACTACGCTGGCCGTCCGGTCATCGAGCGCATCGAGCGCGTGAGCCGCCCCGGCCTGCGCGTCTACAAGGCCAGTGCTTCCATTCCGCAAGTCCAGAACGGCCTCGGCGTGGCGATCGTCACGACCCCCCAGGGCGTGATGACCGACCGCAAGGCGCGCGCTACCGGTGTCGGTGGCGAAGTGCTGTGCTACGTCGCCTAACCGAGACATCGAGGAGTAACTGAAATGTCCCGAGTAGGAAAAATGCCGATCACCATCCCCGCTGGCGTGGATGTGTCGATCAAGGAAGACCAGATCAGCGTCAAGGGCACGGGCGGCACGCTCAACCTCGCACGCAACGCACTGGTCAAGGTCGTCAGCAATGACGGCAAGCTGAATTTCGAGCCTGCCAACGAGTCGCGTGAAGCGAATGCGATGAGCGGCACGATCCGTCAGCTGGTGAACAACATGGTGGTTGGCGTGACCAAGGGCTTCGAGAAGAAGCTCAACCTGGTCGGCGTCGGCTACAAGGCTGCAGCTTCCAACAACAAGCTGAACCTGCAAGTCGGTTACTCGCACCCGGTCAACATCGAAATGCCACAAGGCATCACGGTGGCCACCGCGACCCCGACCGAAATCGTGATCAAGGGTGCTGACCGTCAGCGCGTTGGTCAAATCGCCGCTGAGATCCGCGCTGTTCGTCCGCCTGAGCCTTACAAGGGCAAGGGCATCCGTTATTCGGACGAGAAGATCGTGATCAAAGAGACCAAGAAGAAGTAAGGGGCAGCAAAATGATGTTGACCAAAAAAGCACAGCGTCTTCGCCGCTCGCGCCAGACCCGCATTCGCATCGCGACGCAGGGCGTGGCCCGTCTGACGGTGAACCGCACCAACCTGCACATCTACGCCACCGTCATCTCCGACGACGGCACCAAGGTGATTGCAACCGCATCGACGGCCGAAGCCGAAGTGCGTACCTCGCTCGGCGGTTCGGGCAAGGGCGGCAATGCCGCTGCAGCCACCGCCGTCGGCAAGCGCATCGCTGAAAAGGCGAAGGCAGCCGGCGTCGAGAAGGTCGCCTTCGACCGCGCAGGTTTTGCGTACCACGGCCGCGTCAAGGCGCTGGCCGAGGCGGCTCGCGAAGCCGGTCTGCAGTTCTAACCGGACACGAGATTCAAAATGGCAAAGATTCAAGCAAGAACGCAGAACGAAGGCCCTGAAGACGGTTTGCGCGAGAAGATGATCGCGATCAACCGCGTCACCAAGGTGGTGAAGGGTGGTCGTATCCTCGGTTTCGCAGCGCTCACCGTCGTGGGTGACGGCGATGGCCGCGTCGGCATGGGCAAGGGCAAGTCGAAGGAAGTGCCTGCTGCCGTGCAGAAGGCAATGGAAGAAGCCCGCCGCAACCTGTTCAAGGCCCCAATCAAGAACGGCACGCTGCATCACCGCGTGACGGGTCACCATGGCGCCGCTTCGGTCGTCATGATCCCCGCCCCGAAGGGTACCGGCATCATCGCCGGCGGCCCGATGCGCGCCGTGTTCGAAGTCATGGGCATCACCGACATCGTGGCCAAGAGCCATGGTTCGTCGAACCCCTACAACATGGTTCGCGCCACGCTCGACGGGTTGAAGAACTCGACGACTGCGGGCGACGTGGCTGCCAAGCGCGGCCTCACCGTCGAAGAAATCTTCGCCTGAGCGCAAGCAATCGGAAGAGCATTCAAATGACGACGCAACAACAAACCCTCAAGGTGCAATTGGTCAAGAGCCCGATTGGCACCAAGGAATCGCATCGCGCGACCGTGCGTGGCCTCGGCCTGCGCAAGCTCAACAGCGTGAGCGAGCTGCAAGACACGCCCGCAGTGCGCGGCATGATCAACAAGATCAGTTATCTGGTCAAAGTTCTGTAAGAGAGACTGATATGGAACTCAATGGCATCAAGCCGGCGGATGGCGCCAAGCACGCCAAGCGTCGCGTTGGCCGCGGTATCGGCTCCGGCATCGGCAAGACCGCAGGTCGCGGTCACAAGGGCCAGAAGTCGCGCGCAGGCGGTTTCCACAAGGTCGGCTTCGAAGGCGGTCAAATGCCGCTGCAGCGTCGCCTGCCGAAGCGTGGCTTCAAGTCGCACCTGCTGAAGTTCAACGCCGAAGTCACGCTGACTGCCCTCGAGCAGCTCGGCCTGGCCGAAGTGGACATCCTGGCGCTCAAGCAGGCCGGCCTCGTGGGCCAGCTCGCCAAGGTCGTCAAGATCATCAAGACCGGTGAACTCACCAAGGCCGTCAAGCTGACGGGCGTGGGCGCAACCGCTGGTGCCAAGGCTGCGATCGAAGCAGCCGGCGGCAGCGTCGCCTGATCACACTGGACTGAAAGAAGTTCTTCGTGGCAACTAACGCGGCAACGATCGCAAAAACAGGCAAGTTCGGCGACCTTCGTCGTCGGCTCGTCTTTTTGCTGCTCGCGCTCGTGGTCTACCGGATCGGCGCGCACATTCCTGTGCCGGGTATCAACCCGGACCAGCTGGCGGCGTTGTTCCAGGGCCAGCAGGGCGGCATTCTGAGCCTGTTCAACATGTTCTCGGGCGGGGCGCTCTCGCGCTTCACCGTGTTCGCGTTGGGGATCATGCCGTACATCTCGGCGTCGATCATCATGCAGCTGATGACCTACGTGCTTCCGACCTTCGAGCAATTGAAGAAGGAAGGCGAGGCCGGTCGCCGCAAGATCACGCAGTACACGCGCTACGGCGCGCTCGGCCTGGCCCTGTTCCAGTCGTTCAGCATCGCAGTGGCCCTCGAATCGTCGGCCGGCCTGGTCATAGCCCCCGGTTTCGGCTTCCGCCTGACCGCCATGGTGAGCCTGACGGCCGGTTCGATGTTCCTGATGTGGCTCGGCGAGCAGATCACCGAACGCGGCCTGGGCAACGGCATCTCGATCCTGATCTTTGCAGGTATCGCGGCTGGTTTGCCCAACGCCATCGGCGGCCTGGCTTCGCTGGTGACGACCGGTGCGATGAACCCGATCATTGCGCTCTTCATCATCGCGGTCGTGGTGCTGGTCACCTACTTCGTGGTGTTCGTCGAACGCGGCCAGCGCAAGATCCTCGTGAACTATGCGCGGCGCCAGGTCGGCAACAAGGTCTATGGCGGCCAGTCGTCGCACCTGCCCTTGAAGCTGAACATGGCCGGTGTGATTCCGCCGATCTTCGCCTCGTCGATCATCCTGCTGCCCGCAACGGTGGTCGGCTGGTTCAGCACCGGTGAAGGTGGTTTCCGCTGGATCAAGGACGTTGCGGGCGCACTGCGTCCGGGCGAGCCGATCTACGTGCTGCTGTACGCTGCCGCGATCGTTTTCTTCTGCTTCTTCTACACGGCACTCGTGTTCAACAGCAAGGAAACGGCCGACAACCTGAAGAAGAGCGGTGCATTCATTCCGGGCATCCGTCCGGGTGACCAGACCGCTCGCTATATCGACAAGATTCTGGTTCGCCTGACGTTGGCTGGCGCGGTGTACATCACCTTCGTCTGCCTGCTGCCCGAGTTCCTGATCCTGAAGTACAACGTGCCGTTCTACTTCGGTGGTACCTCCCTGCTGATCATCGTGGTCGTCACGATGGACTTCATGGCCCAGGTGCAAAACTACATGATGTCCCAGCAGTACGAATCGCTGCTGAAGAAGGCCAACTTCAAGACATCGTAGGGCTGTGTTTTCAGTATTAGTCCGGGCGGTAGACCGCCACGTTAAACAGTTTTAGGAGAATGAAATGAGAGTTTCGGCTTCGGTCAAAACCATCTGCCGTAATTGCAAGGTCATCCGCCGTAAAGGTGTGGTGCGTGTGATTTGCACCGACCCGCGCCACAAGCAGCGCCAGGGTTGATTGAAGAGTATTAGAGGACGCACATGGCACGTATTGCTGGCATCAACATTCCGCCGCACAAGCACGCTGAAATCGGCCTGACCGCCATTTTCGGTATCGGTCGCACCCGCGCCCGTCAGATCTGCGAAGCGAGCGGCATCGAATATTCGAAGAAGATCAAGGACCTGACCGACGCCGATCTCGAAAAGATCCGCGATCAGATCGCCTTGTTCACCATCGAAGGCGATCTGCGTCGCGAGACGACGATGAACATCAAGCGTTTGATGGACATCGGCTGCTATCGCGGCTTCCGTCACCGTCGCGGCCTGCCGATGCGCGGCCAGCGCACGCGCACCAATGCCCGCACCCGCAAGGGTCCGCGCAAGGCTGCGCAGTCCCTGAAGAAATAAGGATAGATCAGCATGGCTAAAGCACCTGCAAACAACGCCGCACAGCGCGTTCGCAAGAAGGTTCGCAAGAACGTTGCGGACGGTATCGCCCACGTGCATGCCTCGTTCAACAACACCATCATCACGATCACCGATCGCCAGGGCAACGCCCTGTCGTGGGCTTCGTCGGGTGGCCAGGGCTTCAAGGGCTCGCGCAAGTCGACGCCGTTCGCTGCGCAGGTGGCTTCCGAAGTGGCCGGCCGTGCTGCTGTCGAACAAGGTATCAAGAACCTCGACGTCGAGATCAAGGGCCCGGGCCCGGGTCGCGAATCGTCGGTGCGCGCACTGGCTGCGCTCGGCATCCGGATCAATTCCATTGCCGACGTGACGCCCGTTCCGCACAACGGCTGCCGTCCCCAGAAGCGTCGCCGCATCTGATCGTCAGTCCGCAAGGCGCAGCCGGCTTTTGAGCGGCTGCGCATTTGTTTTTTTACTAAGCCCACCGCCATCCGCGTCTTCGCCGATGGCTCCCGCAGGCAACTGCGGCAGATGACACAAAGGAATACTCGTGGCACGCTACCTCGGCCCCAAGGCCAAACTTTCCCGCCGTGAAGGCACCGACCTGTTCCTGAAGAGCGCCCGCCGCTCCATCCAGGACAAGGCCAAGTTCGATTCCAAGCCCGGCCAGCACGGTCGCACTTCGGGTCAGCGCACTTCCGACTACGGCCTGCAACTGCGTGAAAAGCAGAAGGTCAAGCGCATGTACGGCGTGCTCGAAAAGCAATTCCGCCGCTACTTCGAAGAAGCCGATCGCCGCCGTGGCAACACCGGCGCCAACCTGCTGTTCATCCTCGAATCGCGCCTGGACAACGTGGTCTACCGCATGGGCTTCGGCTCGACGCGCGCCGAAGCACGCCAGCTCGTGTCGCACAAGGCCATCACGGTGAATGGCCAGTCGGTCAACATCCCGTCGTACCTGGTGAAGACCGGCGACGTGGTTGCCGTTCGCGACAAGTCGAAGAAGCAGACCCGCATTGCCGAAGCGCTCCAGCTGGCCCAGCAAGTCGGTATCCCGGCCTGGGTCGAAGTGAACGCCGACAAGGCCGAAGGCACCTTCAAGAAGGTGCCCGATCGCGACGAATTCGCAGCCGACATCAACGAATCGCTGATCGTCGAACTGTATTCGCGCTAAACAGACGATGACGGGCCGCTTTGCGGCCCGCACTTGTATTTTTTGTTCTCGCCGGAAGCGTTCCGGCGGGCACTTCACCAGCCTTACCGGTGTAACGAGCCGGGGGTATTGAGAGGAAGTCTGCATGCAAACCACCCTGCTGAAACCCAAGACCATCCAGGTCGAGCAACTTGCCGCCAACAAGGCCAAGGTGACGCTCGAGCCTTTCGAGCGCGGCTACGGCCACACGCTCGGCAACGCGCTGCGCCGCGTTCTGCTGTCGTCGATGGTCGGTTATTCGGCCACCGAAGTCACGATCGCCGGCGTTCTGCATGAGTACTCGTCGATCGACGGCGTGCAGGAAGATGTCGTCAACATCCTGCTGAATCTCAAGGGCGTGGTGTTCAAGCTCCACAACCGCGACGAAGTCACGCTGAGCCTGCGCAAGGACGGCGAAGGCCCGGTCCTGGCGTCGGACATCCAGACCCCGCACGACGTCGAGATCATCAACCCCGACCACGTGATCGCGCACCTGTCGCAAGGCGGCAAGCTCGACATGCAGATCAAGGTTGAAAAGGGCCGTGGCTACGTGCCCGGCACGATGCGCCGCTATGCCGACGAGCCGACCAAGTCGATTGGCCGCATCGTCCTGGACGCCTCGTTCTCGCCCGTCAAGCGCGTGAGCTACACGGTCGAAAGCGCCCGTGTCGAACAGCGCACCGACCTCGACAAGCTGCTGGTCGAAATCGAAACCAACGGCGCGATCACCGCCGAAGACGCAGTGCGGGCCTCGGCTAAAATCCTGGTTGAACAGCTGGCCGTGTTCGCCCAGCTCGAAGGCGGCGAACTGGCTGCATTCGATGCGCCGGCACCACGCAGCGCACAGCAATTCGATCCGATCCTGCTGCGCCCTGTCGACGAGCTCGAACTCACCGTGCGTTCGGCCAACTGCCTGAAGGCCGAAAACATCTACTACATCGGTGACCTGATCCAGCGCACCGAGAACGAGCTGCTCAAGACCCCGAACCTGGGTCGCAAGTCGCTCAACGAAATCAAGGAAGTGCTCGCCTCGCGCGGCCTGACCTTGGGCATGAAGCTCGAAAGCTGGCCGCCGGCCGGCCTCGACAAGCGTTGATTTTTTGAAGAAGGCCCACGAGGGCCAGTGCACCGGGCAGTACCTGATACGGCTGCCTGTTTTTATAAAGTAAAGGAAAGCACCATGCGTCACGGACACGGACTCCGCAAACTCAACCGCACCAGCTCGCACCGCCTTGCGATGCTGCAGAACATGATGAATTCGCTCATCGAGCATGAAGTCATCAAGACTACGGTCCCCAAGGCCAAGGAACTGCGCCGCGTCATCGAACCGATGATCACGCTCGCCAAGAAGCCCACGGTTGCCAACAAGCGCCTGGCCTTCGACCGCCTGCGCGACCGCGACAGCGTGGTCAAGCTCTTCGGCGAACTCGGCCCGCGCTTCGCAGCGCGTCCGGGCGGCTACACCCGCATCCTGAAGATGGGTTTCCGCGTTGGCGACAATGCACCCATGGCACTGGTTGAACTGGTCGACCGCCCTGAAATTAAAGAAGCAGATGCCGAGCAAGGCGCTGCTGAATAAGGTATAATTCCATCTTGCCGCGCGATGGAGCAGCCTGGTAGCTCGTTGGGCTCATAACCCAAAGGTCGCAAGTTCAAATCTTGCTCGCGCAACCAATTTAAAAGGCCCTTTGAATTTCAAAGGGCCTTTTTCTTTGGGTCGAAAATTCCATGAAAAAGCCCTCGCGAGAGGGCTTTTTCAATTCCGGCGCGGTAGCCGGCGGATGCGTCGGAAATGCGCGAACGAAGTCAGTCCGGAATGACCGCCGTCACCTCGATCTCGACCTTCGCGCGGTGCTCCACGAGCGCCGCTACCTGCACGCAGGTCATGGCCGGGAAGTTGCGCCCCATGGCGTCGCGGTACACGGGGCCGAGCTCCGCGAGCCGGCGGCTGTATTCGTCGCGGTCCGTCACGTACCAGGTCATGCGAACCATGTGCTCCGGGCCCGCGCCGCCCGCACGCAGCACCTCGGCGATGTTGCGCAACGCCAGGCCGCATTGCTCGATGAAATCGTCCGACTCGAATTGCTGCTGTGCGTTCCAGCCGATCTGGCCGCCGACGAACAGCATGGTGCCGCGCGCGGCGACGCCGTTCGCATAGCCCTTGGGAGGCAGCCAGCCTTCGGGCTGCAGGAGTTTGTTGATCATGGTGTGCTGTTGAGTTGTCTCAGTTTGAAGCGCTGGAGTTTGCCGGTCTCGGTGCGCGGCAGCACCGTCACGAACTCGATCTCGCGTGGATATTTGAACGGCGCGATGGTGGCTTTCACGTGGTCTTGCAGTGCCTTCACGAGCGCGGCATCGCCTTCATGGCCGGGCTTGAGCACGCAGAAGGCCTTGACGATCATGCCGCGTTCGGCGTCGGGCTTGCCGATCACGCCGCATTCGGCCACGGCCGGGTGCTTGAGCAGCGCGTCCTCGACCTCCGGCCCGCCCACGTTGTAGCCGGCGGTGATGATCATGTCGTCAGCGCGTGCCTGGTAGAAGAAGTAGCCGTCGTCGTCCTGCACGAACGAATCGCCGGGGTAGTTCCAGCCGTTCTTCACGTAGTCGGCCTGGCGCGGATCGTCGAGGTAGCGGCAGCCCACCGGTCCCTGCAGCGCCAGCTTGCCGACCGTGCCGTGCGGCACTTCGTTGCCCTGGTCGTCCACCACCTTGGCGGTGAAGCCGGGCACCGCCTTGCCGACTGCGCCGCGGCGCACTTCGTCGCCTGCAGCGGAAATGTAGATGTGGAACACCTCGGTGCCTCCGATGCCATCGAGCATCTCGATGCCGGTGGCTTCCTTCCACAGCTGCCGCGTGGCGTCGGGCAACGCCTCGCCCGCGCTCACGCAGATGCGCAGGCTCCGCATGCCGTGCTGCTTCACGAAGGGCGCCATCTGGCGATAGAACGTGGGCGCCGTGTAGCAGATGGTCGCGCCCACCTCGTTGATCAGCTTCACCAGCCCTTCGGGCGTGAACGGCGCATCGGCAAAGTACACCGAGGCACCGGCCCACATCGGGAACACCAGCAGGCCGCCGAGCCCGAAGGTGAAGGCCAGCGGCGGCGAGCCGATCACGATGTCGTCGCTGCGCGCCTGCAGCACATGGCGCGGCCAGGTTTCGCACATCGCGAGCACGTCGCGGTGCGTGGTGACCGGGGCCTTGGGCTTGCCCGTGGTGCCCGAGGTGAACGCGAGCAGGGCAATGTCGTCCGCCGCCGTGGGACACGCGGTGAACACGCCGCTCTTGCCCGCCGCGCGTGCCGACAGCGAATCGGGCGCATCGGGCTTGTTGAACGCAATCACCGTTGCGAGCACCGGATGTTCCCGCTGCGCCAGCACGAGTTCCTCGAGCAGCCGCCCGTCGCACAGCGCCGCCACGGGACGCGCCTTCTCGATGATCTCGCCCAGCTCCTTGGCGCGCAGCAGCGGCATGGTGGCAACGGCGATCAAGCCGGCCTTCACCACCGCGAGCCACGACAGCGCCATGGCCACCGAATTGCCGCCGCGCAGCAGCACGCGGTTGCCGGGCACGAGGCCCAGGTCTTCGGTCAGCACCTGCGCGATGCGGTTGACTTCGACGGCGGCCTGCGAATAGGTCAGCGTGCCGGCGGGTGAACGCAGCATCGGCTTGTCGCCGAAGCCCTTGGCGGCTGCCTTGTCCAGCAGCTCCTCGACCAGGTTCAGCTGATCGGGCAGCTGCAGCTCGGGCAGGTCGTAGCGGAAGACGGGCAACTGCTCGGCGGGCGGCAGGCGGTCGTGAACGAAGCGGTCGACTTGGGCAGACACGGTATTCATCCTCGCAGAACGGATTTGCCGATGATCAGTTGTTGAACTTCCGTCGCGCCTTCGTAGATGCGCAGCGAGCGGATGTCGCGGTAGAGGCTCTCGATCTTCGTGCCGACCTTCACGCCGAGCCCGCCATGCATCTGCAGTGCCATGTCGATCACGCGGCTTGCGTTCTCGGTGGCGCACATCTTGGCCATGGCGGCTGCGGCCGACAGGTCGCCGACGGCGGGTGCGCCGCGCTGCTCGGCGTCGTCGCGCATCCAGGCCGCGCGGTAGGTGAGCAAAGCCGCGCTGTCGATCAACGCCGCCATCTCGCCAAGCTTGGCCTGCGTGAGCTGGAAGTCGGCGAGCGTCTGGCCGAACATGCGGCGGTTCTTCGAGTGCGAGATGGCTTCTGCCAAAGCGCGACGACCCATGCCAAGCGCGGCTGCGGCCACCGAGGCACGGAAGATGTCGAGCGTGCGCATCGCGAGCTTGAAGCCGCCGTTGAGCTCGCCGAGCTGCGCGGTGCGCGGCACGATGCAGTTCTCGAAGCGCAAGGTGGCGAGCGGGTGCGGCGCCATCACGTCGATGTGTTCGGAGGTGTCGAGCCCCGCTGTCTTCGCATCGACGATGAACGCAGTGATGCCGCGCGTGCCGCCCGCCGGATCGGTCTTGGCGAACACGCAGTAGAAGTCGGCGATGCCGCCATTGCTGATCCAGGTCTTCTCGCCGGTCAGGCGCCAGCCTTCGGCGGAGGGTTCGGCGCGCATCGCCATCGCGCCCACGTCGGAGCCCGCTCCAGGCTCGCTCAGCGCGAAGGCGGCGATCTTGCTGCCCTTGGCCACGGCCGTCAGGTAGCTCGCATGCTGCCCTGGCGTGCCCGCGAGCGTGATTGCCCCGCTGCCCAGGCCTTGCATCGCGAAGGCGAAGTCGGCGAGCGGCGAATGAAAGGCAAGCGTCTCGCGCAGCAGCACGAGTGCGCGCGAGTCGAGGCGCTCGAGCGCGCCACCCGAAGTGCCCGGCACGCAGTAGCGCAGCCAGCCGCCGTCGCCGAGCCGCTTCACCCAGTCGCGGCATGCCGCGCGGTCGTCGTGCTCGTCGACCTCCTGTGCGGCGGCCCAGGGCAGCAGGCCGTCGGCCAGCGCGCGGTGGGCATCGTCGAAGAAGGGCAGCGCGAGGTGCGCGGTCGATGGCGGCGCGGGTGCTTTGGTCATCATCGCGTCAGTCCCCGCCGAACACCGGCTTGCGCTTGGCAGCGAAAGCTTCATAGGCGCGCCTGAAGTCTTCGGTCTGCATGCAGATCGCTTGCGCTTGCGCTTCGGCCTCGATGGCCTGGTCGATGGTCATCGACCATTCCTGCGACAGCATGGTCTTGGTCATGCCGTGCGCGAAGCTCGGGCCTTCGGCCAGTTCGCGCGCCACCTGGGTCGCGGCTTCGAGCAAGGCGTCGCTGTCGTGCAGCGCATTGAAGAAGCCCCAGGCCTGGCCTTCCTGCGCCGTCATTGCGCGGCCGGTGAACAGCAGCTCGGAGGCGCGGCCCTGGCCGATCACGCGCGGCAGCAGTGCGCAGGCGCCCATGTCCGCGCCGGCGAGGCCCACGCGGGTGAACAGGAACGCGGTGCGCGTGGCCGGCGAGCCGTAGCGCAGGTCGCAGGCCAGCGCGATCATCGCGCCGGCGCCGGCGCACACGCCGTCGATGGCGCCGACGATCGGCTGCGGGCAATGCCGGATGGCCTTCACCAGGTCGCCGGTCATGCGCGTGAACTCGAGCAGTTCGGGCATGCGCATGCCGGTGAGCGGGCCGATGATCTCGTGCACGTCGCCGCCCGAGCAGAAGTTGCCGCCGGCGCCGGTGACCACGATGGCCTTCACGTCGGTCGAATAAGTCAAAGCGCGGAACAGGTCGCGCAGCTCGGCGTACGAGTCGAAGGTGAGCGGGTTCTTGCGCTCGGGGCGGTTCAGCGTGATGGTGCCGACGCCCGCTTCGCAGTGCCATGCGAAGTGCTTTGCCGCGTAAGGCGCCTTGGCCTCGAACTGCGCGCGCATGGGATTGCCCGCGCCGATGTAGTGCTTCATTCGGCCTCCGCCATCTGGCTGTGTGAGTGTTGCTTGACCTTGCCGAGCAGCTTGTGCAGCTGCGCGATCTCCTTGGCGCTGAGGCCCGCGAAGGCATCGACGATCCAGTCTTCATGCTGCTGCGCCATCTCGTTGAAGAGCTTGCGGCCGCGCGCGGTGAGCCGCACGCGCCAGGCGCGGCGGTCGCCTTCGACGTTGATGCGCTCCACCAGCCCTTCGGTCACGAGTTGGTCGGTGATGCCGGTGACGTTGCCGCCGGTCACCATCATGCGGCGCGAGAGCTCGTTCATCTTCAGGCCATCGGGCGAGCGTTCGAGCTGCGACATCAGGTCGAAGCGCGGCAGTGTGGTCGAGAACTGCGAGCGCAACTCGTTGCGCACCTGCTTCTCGATCAGCTGGGTGCAGGTGAGCAGCCGCAGCCAGAGGCGCAGGGCCTCGGGGTGCTCGCTGTGGGCGCGTGCTTCGAGGTCCATGTCAGTGGCGCCCGGCCGCCCGAAGGCACTGACGCGCCCCCTCGGGGGGCAGCGATACGCGAAGCGATGAGCGTGGGGGTTTCATGTCAGTGTGTCTCCGGGTTCGCCAGTGCGGCATTCGCGGCCGCAGCGATCTGCTGCTGCTTGGCGATCTCGCGGTACATCTGGTCGCGGCCGCTCAGGTACTGCTTGGGCCAGTCGACGTCGCGGCTCTGCAGCTTCGCCGCTTCGTGCAGCGTCCATGCCGGATCTGCAAGGTGCGGGCGTGCGATGGCGCAGAGGTCGGCGCGCCCGGCCGCGATGATGCTGTTGGCCTGGTCGGCGTCGGTGATGGCGCCGACCGCAATGGTCGAGATGCCGACCTCGTTGCGGATGCGGTCGGAGAACGGCGTCTGGTACATGCGGCCGTACACCGGCTTGGCCGCGCGTGTGGTCTGGCCCGAAGACACGTCGATGAAATCGGCGCCGGCTTCCTTGAAGAGGCGAGCGACGATGACCGCATCGGCATCGGTGTTGCCGCCGGGCGCCCAGTCGTGCGCCGAGATGCGCACGCTCATCGGCTTGTCTTCAGGCCACACGGCGCGCATCGCGCGGAACACTTCGAGCGGATAGCGGCAGCGCGCTTCGATGTCGCCGCCGTATTCGTCGGCGCGCTGGTTGGTGAGCGGGCTGATGAAGGCCGACAGCAGGTAGCCGTGCGCGCAGTGCAGCTCGAGCCAGTCGAAGCCGCATGCCATGGCGCGGCGCGTGGAATCGACGAACTGGTTGCGCAGCGTGTCCATTTCTGCGCGCGTGATCGCGGCGGGCAGCTGGTTCTGTTCGCCGTAGGGCAATGCGCTCGCGCCGAGCACCGGCCAGTTGCCGTCTTCGAGCGGTTCGTCGGAGCCTTCCCAGCCCACGCGCGTCGAGCCCTTGGGGCCGCTGTGGCCGAGCTGCATGGCGATCTTCGCGGTCGACTGCGTGTGCACGAAATCGACGATGCGCTTGAACGCGGCCTGCTGCGTGTCGTTGTAGAGGCCGGTGCAGGCTGGCGTGATGCGGCCTTCGGGCGTCGGGCTCGTCATTTCGACACACACCATCGCGGCGCCGCCCAGCGCGCGTGCGCCCAGGTGCACCAGCAAAAAGTCTTGCGGCACGCCGTCGACAGCGCTGTAGGTGGCCATCGGCGACACCAGGATGCGGTTCTTCAGCGTGAGGCCGCGCACCTGGAGCGGCATCAGCATGGGCGCGATGGGCTTGCCGCCGGCGAGCCACTGCTCGTAGCCGCCGAGCCATTCGGTGTCGCGCACGCGCAGGTTCTCGTGGCTGATGCGCTGCGAGCGGGTGAGCAGCGAGTAGGCGAACTGCTCGATCTGCATGCCGGTGTAGCGGGTCACGTTCTCGAACCATTCGGTGGAATTGCGCGCGGCGTTCTGGATCTTCAGCACCTCGACGCTGCGGCGCGCCTCGTAGCCCTCGAGCACGTGGTCGACGGTGCCACCGCGTTCGAATTCATTCGCCAGGTCGATGGCATCCTCGAGCGCGAGCTTGGTGCCCGAGCCGATCGAGAAGTGCGCCGTGTGCGCGGCGTCGCCCATCAGCACCACGGGCACCGAGCGGCCCTCCACGTCGATGCGGTGCGTCCAGCGTTCGCACACCACGCGCGGAAAGCGGATCCAGTTGGCCGAGCCGCGCAGGTGCGTGGCGTTGCTGATGAGCGCGTGGCCGCCCAGGTACCTGGCGAACAGCTTCTCGCAGAAGGCGATGGCCTCGGGCTGTTCCATCTGGTCGAGGCCGTGGGCCTTCCAGACGGCCTCGGGCGTCTCGACGATGAAGGTCGAGGTCTTGTCGTCGAACTGGTAGGCATGGGCCTGGAACCAGCCGTGCTCGGTCTGTTCGAAGGCGAAGGTGAAGGCGTCGAAGGTCTGGTGCGTGCCCAGCCACACGAAGCGGCAGTTGCGCAGGTCGATGTCGGGCTTGAACACGTCGGCGTAACGCTGGCGGATGCGGCTGTTGAGGCCGTCGCTGGCAATCACCAGGTCGGCGTTGTACTGCGCGGCAATGGCCTGGTCGTCGGTGGCGTCGGTTTCGAACACCAGGTCGACACCCAGCGCGAGGCAGCGCTCCTGCAGGATGTTCAAGAGGCGCTTGCGGCCGATGCCGCAGAAACCGTGGCCGCCCGAGCGCACCTGCCTGCCCTTGAAGAACACCTGGATGTCGTCCCAGTGATGGAACTCGTTGCCGATCAGCGCCGCGGTTTCCGCATCGGCCGCGGCCAGGTTGGCGAGCGTCTGGTCGCTGAGCACCACGCCCCAGCCGAAGGTGTCGAAGGGACGGTTGCGCTCCACCACGGTGATCTCGAGCGCAGGGTTGCGCGCCTTCATCAGCAGCGCGAAGTACAGGCCCGCGGGGCCGCCGCCGATGCACAGGATGCGTTGAAGGTCCATGGCGGGTGCGGCGGAAACGCCGGCGGTGAGGCTGTTCATGATTGAATAGTTTAAGCATAAACAATTTGGTGTCAACGGGTCCGGCCCCAGTCCGACAGCATCTCGGGTTGTGCGACGTCATGCAAAAAACTGAAAAAATCAATACCATGCGCTCACCATGCAAAACTTGATACCCAAGATCGAGTCGCAGCTTGCGTCGCTGCCCGTGCCCATCGCGCTGGAACTGCCCGATGGCCGGAGAGTTGCCAAGGCCGGGTCGCGTGTCACCCTGGCGTTCAGCGAGTGGTCGGCGCTGGCCAAGCTGGCGGCGCACCAAGTGGGGGCCATCGGCGAGGCCTATGTGGAGGGCCGGGTCCAGATCGAAGGCGCGATGCGCGACCTGATCGACGCCACGGTCGGCATGCTGCCCGGCAACCCTGCGCAGACCGACACCGCCTGGTGGACCCGCCTGCTGCGGCGGGCCAAGTCCCACAGCTCGCATTCGCTGAACAAGGATGCGGAGCAGATCCAGTTCCACTACGACGTTTCCGACGATTTCTACGCGCTGTGGCTCGATCCGCGGCGGGTGTATTCGTGCGCCTATTTCCGCACGCCCGAGCTGACGCTGGCAGAGGCCCAGGAGGCCAAGCTGGACCACATCTGCCGCAAGCTGATGCTGCAGCCAGGCGAGCGTTTCCTGGACATCGGCTCGGGCTGGGGCGGGCTGCTGCTGTGGGCGGCGGAGCACTACGGCGTCGACGCCACGGGCATCACCCTGTCGAAGAACCAGCATGCGCATGTGCAGCGGCTGATCGAGGAAAAGGGCCTGCAGGGCCGTGTGAGGGTGGAGCTGCGCGACTACCGAGAACTTTCCGCCGACGCGCCTTTCGACAAGATCTCGTCGGTCGGCATGTTCGAGCATGTGGGCGCGGCCAACATGCCCACCTACTTCCGCAAGATCCATTCTCTGCTGAAGCCCGGCGGGCTGGTGCTGAACCACGGCATCACCTCGGGCCAACTCGACTACCGGCAGCTTGGCGCGGGCATGGGCGATTTCATCGAGAAATACATCTTTCCGGGTGGCGAATTGCTGCACGTCACGCACGTGCTGCGCGAGACGGCCGCCGCGGGCCTGGAGATGGTCGACACCGAGAGCCTGCGCCCGCACTACGCGCGCACGCTGTGGGCATGGTCCGACGCGCTCGAGGCGCAGCTCGACACGGCGCGCGAGGTGCTCGCGCGCGCGGGCGGCCGGCAGGGCGAGAACGCCGAGCGCATCCTGCGGGCCTACCGGCTCTATCTGGCGGGCTCCGCCATGAGCTTCGAACAAGGCTGGATCTCACTGCACCAGATGCTTGCCACCAAGCCCGACGGCAGGGTCGAGCATGGTGTTTTGCGCGGTTCGCAATCGGTGTACCCTTTTGCCCGTGACTACATTTACAAGTGAGTGAGAACAACCATGCTGTACCGATTCCAGTCCCGAGCCTCCCCTGACTTCGTGATGCTCCAGGTGCACGCACGCCAGCTGTTCGACATCGTCGGCAAGGCGCCCGCACCCAAGGGCATCATCACCCTCGAGCAGATTCCCGCCGCCATTGCCGCGCTCGAATCCGCACTGGCACGCGAGGCCAGCAATCCGCACAACCACGACGACTACGCGGTCGAAGGCCACGCCGACGATGCCGAGAGGCAGCACGTGGGACTGCACCAGCGCGCAGCCCCCCTGCTCCACATGCTCAGGGATTCCCTGGCCGATAAAAAAGACGTGACCTGGAAGACCTGAGCGCCTGTCCTCTCATTTCACTGGGGGTTAGTCAACCTTTGCGCCGGAGTCCTTCACCACCTTCGCCCACTTCACGTGCTCGCTGGCAATCAGCTTGGTGAAGTCGGCCGGTGAATTTCCGCTTGGAATGGCGCCCTGGGCGAGCATCTTTTCCTTGATGGCAGGCGTGGCGAGCGACTTGGCCACCTCCTGTTGAATTCGGTTCACGATCTCGGGCGAGGTGCCGGCCGGCGCCAGCAGGCCGAACCACGAGCTCGCCTCGAAGCCCTTGAGCGTCGGGCCGCCTGCTTCCTCGACCGTCGGAATGTCGGGCAGCGCCGGCGAACGCTTGGCGCTGGTCACGGCCAGCGCCGTGAGCTTGCCGCCCTTGATCTGCGCCATCGACGAGGGCAGGTTGTCGAACATCACGTCGGCGTTGCCGCCCACCATGTCCAGCAGCGCCGGGCCCGAACCCTTGTACGGGATGTGCGCCATGAAGGTGCCGGTCATGCTCTTGAACAGCTCGCCCGCCAGGTGGATCGAGGTGCCGCTGCCGCTCGACGCCATGTTGAGCTTGCCCGGATTGGCCTTGGCGTACTTGATGAAGTCCTGCACGTTGCGGATGTTCAGCGCCTTGGCCTTGTCGGCGTTCATCTCCATGACGTTCGGAACGGCCGCCACCAGCGTGATGGGGACGAAATCCTTGATCGGGTCGAACGGCAGCTTGGGATAGAGCGCGCGGTTGATGCCGTGCGTGCCGACCGTGCCCATCAGCAGCGTGTAGCCGTCGTTCGGCGCGCGCGCCACGATCTCGGCCCCCACGTTGCCGCCCGCGCCCGCGCGGTTGTCGACGATGAACTGCTGGCCGAAGGCCTTCGACAGCTCGGGCGCAACGGCGCGCGCCAGGATGTCGGTGGTGCCACCGGCCGCGAAGGGCACGACGATGCGCACCGGCTTGTTCGGCCAGCTGCTCTGGGCCCAGGAAGGGGTTGCCGCGAGGGCGACAACTGCGGCGGAAGCGGCAAGCGCAACGCGGCGATTCGTCTTGAAAGTTGAAGAAGTCATGCGGGCGTTTGTACAGGGGAACCGCCGCGCGCGTGGCGGGTAAAAACCCCGTGGGAACACGGTCTATGCCACCTGCATCCGCTGCGCGAAGCGCTCGCTGCGAAAACGCTCCAGCACGAAGTCGATGAACACGCGCGTCTTCGCGGGCAGCAGCTTCTTGCTCGGGTAGTAAAGCCAGACCGCGCCCGCGTCGAAATGCCACTCGGGCAGCAGGCGCACCAGCTCGCCGCTGCGCAACCCGCATTCGACGAACGGCATCGGCAGCATGGCCACGCCGAGGCCCATCAGCGCGGCAGCGCGATGGCTTCGGGGTCGTTGAAGATCGCGCGCGGCCGCGGGAGCTCCACCGTGGCCTGGTCGCCGCTCGCATGCTGCAGCGTCCAGCTGCGGAGCCGGCCGGTGGGCGAGGAGCGGCGCATCAGGGCGTCGAGCTGCGCCAGTTCCGCGGGCTGCGCCGGCAGTGCGCGGCCTGCCAGGTAGCCCGGCGCGGCCACCGCCACCACGTGAATGCGCGCCAGCTCGCGCGCCACCACGCCGGGCGACAGCTCGATGCCGCCGCCGATGGCCGCGTCGAAGCCTTCGCCCACCAGGTCCACCTGCCGGTTGTCGAAGTGCCAGTCGGGGACGATGGACGGATAGCGCGCGAGAAAGTCACCCATCATCGGCAGCACGTGCTCGCGGCCGAACGCGTGGCCCATGCTCACCTTGAGCGTGCCGGCGGGTTGGCCGTCGTCCTTCGAGAGGCCGGCCACGGCGTCCTGCAGCGTGGCGAGGGCCCCGCCGATCTGGCCCAGGAAACGCTCGCCGCCTTCGGTCAGCGTGAGGCGGCGCGTGCTGCGTTGGAACAGCCGGACGCCCAGGCGGGTTTCGAGCCGCGCGACGTTCTTGCTGACCGCGGCGGGCGTCAGCCCGAGCCGCCGCGCGGCGGCCGAGAAGCTGCCGCTTTCCGCGCTCTGCACGAAGGACTGGAGGTGATTGAGCGGTTCCATTCGCTTATTTTCAACCACTGGTTGAATTTGATTGGACCGATTGAAGGCTACCGGAGCAGTAATGGAGTCCCGACACTGAAGGTCTTCCACCCTCACAACCGACAGGAAACCCTCATGGCTCTCAGCAAATCAACAACTTCCCCCGTCCTGGCGGGCAAGGTCGCTTTCGTCACCGGCGGTTCGCGCGGCATCGGCGCCGCCATCGTGCGCCGCTTGGCCGAGGACGGCGCCGCCGTCGCCTTCAGCTACGCCAGCTCCGGCGCCCCGGCCGACGAGCTCGTGCGCAGCATCGAAGCCGAAGGCGGCCGCGCGCTGGCGCTGAAGATCGACAGCGCCGATGCCGCCGCGCTCACCGCCGGCATCGACGAAGCCGCACGCAAGCTCGGCCGCATCGACGTGCTCGTCAACAACGCCGGCGTGTTCCTGCCCGGCACCCTCGACGATTTCTCGCTCGAGGATTTCGACCGCACGCTGGACATCAACGTGCGCGCCGTGTTCGTTGCGGCCAAGGCCGCCGTGCGCCACATGGGCGAAGGCGGCCGCATCATCAACATCGGCAGCACCAACGCCGAGCGCATGCCCTGGCCCGGCGGCAGCGCCTATGCCATGAGCAAGTCGGCGCTGAAGGGACTGGTGCAGGGCCTCGCGCGCGATCTCGGCCCGCGCGGCATCACGGTCAACAACGTGCAGCCCGGCCCGGTCAACACCGACATGAACCCGGTCGACGGGCCGAACGCCGCCGCAATGCATGGCCTGATGGCTCTGGCGCGGCATGCGCGCCCCGAAGAAATCGCCGGCATGGTGGCGTACCTCGCGAGCCCGGAAGCGGCCTTCGTGACGGGCGCCAGCCTGAACATCGACGGCGGCTTTGCGGCTTGACGGCTATCCGGCGCGCTGGACGGCGGCAATGAGCTTGTCCAGGGTGGCATCGAGGCGGGCCAGTTCGTCGGCCTCGATGCCCTCGAACAGCGCGGCCTCGCGTTGTCGGCCCAGTGCGCCGACGGTTTCATGCAATGCCTTGCCGGCCGCCGTGAGGTAGAGCCGGCCGCGGCGCCGGTCGTTGGGGTCGCCCAGGCGCTGCACGCGCTTGTGGCGCTTCAGGCCGACCAGGGCGCGGCTCACCGCCATCTTGTCGAGGCCGGTGAGATCGGCGATCTGCGTGGCGTTGAGCCCCGGCTGTGCGCCGAGCACCGCCATCGCGCGCCATTCGTTGAGCGTGAGATGGTGCTCACGGCCCACCCTCTCGTGAAAGGGCCGCGCCGTGAGATTGACCACCCGCACCAGCTTGAAGAACAGCGGGTCCATGGCGCGGCGGTTCAGCCCAGCAGTTTCCTCGCGGCGGCCGCAATGGCTTCGGCACCGACGCGCGATTGCGCCTCCAGCACCGGCGCGTAACCGACCGGAATGCGCGGCGCGCCGAGCCGCGCCACGCGGCAGCCCGTGGCCTCCGCGGCGCTGGCGGCAACCTCCGCGCCGAAGCCCGCCACCTGCACCGCCTCGTGCACCACCAGCAGCCGCTGCGTGCGCGCGCACGATGCGAGCACCGTCTCGCGGTCCCAGGGCCAGAGCGTGCGCAGGTCGATCAGGTCGACCGCCATGCCTTCGGCCGCCAGCGCGTCGCAGGCCGCGGCGCAAACCTGCATCTGCCGGCTCCAGCTCACCAGCGTGAGCGCGTTGCCTTCGCGCACGCGCCGCGCCTTGCCGAGCGGCACGGCCATGTCCTCGTCCACTTCGCCGCGCAGGCCCCAGAGCGTCTTGTGCTCGATGTAGACCACCGGGTCGCCGCACTGCAGCGCGGCGCGCAGCAGGCCGTAGTTGTCCTGCGGAGTCGACGGGCTCACCACCACCACGCCCGGCAGGTGCGCGAACCAGGCCTCGAGCGACTGCGAATGCTGCGCGGCCGAGGCGTCCCAGATGCCGCCCGGCATGCGCGCCACCAGCGGCACGCGGCCCTGGCCGCCAAACATGAAGCGGTTCTTGGCGGCCTGGTTCACCAACTCGTCCATGCCGCAAAGCGCAAAGTCGACCACGCGCATCTCGACCACGGGCCGGAGGCCCGCCAGCGCCATGCCCACGCCGGCGCCCATGATCGCCGCCTCGCTGATCGGCGTGTCGATCACGCGCTCGGCGCCGAAGGCCTGCTGCAGGCCCTTGTACTGGCCGAAGATGCCGCCGCGGCCCACGTCCTCGCCGAGCACGACCACACGCGCATCGGCTTCCATTTCGCGCCGGATCGCGAGCACGGCGGCTTCCGAATAGCTGAGTTCCTTCATCGTGCTCAATACCATTGCCCGGCTCCGGTGGTCTGCACGTCGGTGAACGCGGCGCTGGCATCGGGCCAGGGCGCCGCGTCGGCAATGGCCAGCGCGGTATCGACCTCATCGCGCGCCGCGTTCTCGATGGCATCGAGCGTGGCCGCGCTCACGCCGGCCGAGAGCAGATGCCCGCGCGCCCGCGCGATCGGATCGGTTTCGAGCGCGGCCGCGAGTTCGGCCGGATCGCGGTAGGCCGCGAGGTCCACCGACACATGCCCCTTCACGCGGTAGGTCCGCGCGTGCAGCAGGCGCGGTCCGCCGCCGCCGCGCACTTCGGCGACCAGCCGCGCGGCGGTTTCGTGCACCGCGAACACGTCGTTGCCGTCGACCTGCGTGGCCGCGATGTCCATCGAGGCGGCGCGCGCCGACGCGCCGTCGCCCGCCGTCATCGGGCCGCTCGCGGTGGTGGCGCTCCAGCGGTTGTCCTCGCAGACGAAGAGCACCGGCAGGCTGTACACGCGGGCCCAGTTCAGCGCTTCGAGGAAAGGGCCGCGGTTGATTGCGCCGTCGCCGAAGAAGCAGACGGTGATGTCGTCCTTCGTCTTCAGCAGCTTCTGCGCATGCGCCGCGCCCACGGCAATGGGCAGCCCTGCCGCCACCACGCCGTTCGCACCCAGCATGCCGACCGAGAAGTCCGCGATGTGCATCGAGCCGCCCTTGCCGCCATTGAAGCCGGTGGCCTTGCCGAACAGCTCGCACATCATGCGGGCAAGGTCCGCGCCCTTGGCCAGCGTGTGGCCGTGGCCGCGGTGCGTCGAGGTGAGGTAGTCGCTGGTCCGCAGATGGGCGCACACGCCGGCTGGCACGGCCTCCTGCCCGGTCGAGAGATGCAGCGGTCCGCGCACCTTGGCGGAACCGGCCGCCTGCTGGCCGTAGGCGCTCACGCCACCCTGGCTGGCCGCTTCCGCGGCGTTTTCGAAGGCGCGGATGCGCACCATGCTGCGGTAAAGCGCCTGGCCAGCGGCGCTTGAAATGCTCGTGCCCATCTTGTCTCCAACGCTTTTGAAACAAGCGATTCGACAAAAATCGTATCAAACGAGACGGAATGGCGGCATGGGTCTTACCCCCGCCACGCGCGCGAAGGATTTCCCCCCTTTGCGGCGGAGGCGATGCTGCGCATTCACTTCATGCAGCAGTGGCTCACTCTCAGCGATCCGGCGATGGAAGAGGCCTTGCACGACGTGCCCTTGTTCCGGGAGTTCGCCGGCCTGGGCTGGGACAGCCGGCTGCCCGATGAGAGCACCATCCTTCGATTCCGGCATCTGCTGGACAAGCACAAGCTGGCCGAGCAGATCCTCGCGCTGGTCAATGCAGGTGAGAAGGGGGCAGCTTTTCTGCTGCTGCCCCCTTGACCAAGAGTTCTTTACGCTATTGCCTCCGTTTGCTGGGTGGGTGTGCCAATCAGGTTGGCCACGCCATCGATCTCCAGGTGGACGTCGAAGTCGAAGTTCGCAAAATCGGCGTCGCCGTCGATGACCTTGCCCCCAAAGTTCAGGTCCACGTCCGAATTGATGGTCGTTTGTGTGATCACATCGATCTTTATGATCTTGAACACATCGTTGTCCGCCGTATCGGCATAGTTCATCCCGGTGGCGGTCAGGGTCACCGCGTTGTGGGTGCTCAGGCTGATGCCCGTGCCGGTGATGTCTTCGGTGCTGCTCAGGACCTGTACGCCCGTGATCTGGAAATTGGCGCTGTCGTAGTCGTCCTCGCCGATGCTGACGATCTTCGTGCCTCCCCCGGCCGATTGATAGTCCGTCGCAGAGTTGGCGATCAGCAGCTGGGTCGTGGTGGTGTTGGTCGACACGTTGTACAACTTCAGCAGAACAGCCACGTCTTCGCCGTCCGTGATCTGATCGATCGTGATGTTGATCGCGTCGGCGTAGGCCGTGTCCGTCCCGACGACGGCCGCCCCCGGTCGCTGCGGCGGGCTCGTCAGAGTGGGGTTGCTCACCGGATTCGACCTGTAGAAGTCGAAGTTCAGCAACTCGCCAGCCTGGACGGTGTCGGAGTTGACCCCGAGGGTGTTGGTTGCGACGTTGACAAAACCCGCACTCTGGCTGTTGAAGGTTTCGCCCGCCAAAAACGCGTGATTGCCGCCCGCCACCAGATCGCCGGAGTCACTCGGAGGCGTGGCGGCCCTGGCGGACAGCACGCCGTAAAAGTCGTTGCTGTACCTCTGGACCACGATCTCCGGCGAGTTGTTCCCTTCGGTGTCGTAGTTGAAGGATGCCAGCGGCGCGCTCGTGGAGAACGTCGTTTGTCCTCCGATGACCTGATTCATGTCAAAGGCGAAGGTACCGTCCGTCTTGTTGAAGACCACCGTGCCCGTTGCCGCCTGCGTTGTCGTCGACGTTGGCCCCGGGTAGTAGTTGAAGCTGAAGTTGTATGTGACCGTCGTGGCATCTTCGGCAAAGTGCGAGACGGTTGCATCGGTGATCGCCCGCCCGCCGCCGGTCGTTCCGGTCAGGCTGTTCAGCACGATGCCGTCGGTGGATGCGTTGTCCACGTCGTCGGCGCCCACGGAGAAGTTGTAGGTCCCCGCAATAGGCTGAGCGTCGTTCGTTCCGGTGAGGTCGGAGATGAAGGTCACCGTCGGGCCGTCATCGTCGAACTTGATGTTGGCGCCGATGTTGAGCACCTCGGAATCGGTCGCGGTGTCGCCATCCCCGTCGGTGACCGTCACCGTGCTGGTCAGGGTGACCAGCGTGTCGGCCAGCGTGGCCTCCTGGGCCGCGTAGTTGGACGAATCACCCGGCAGCGCGTGATCGATCTCGGCGAACTGCTGCAGCGTCACCGAACCGGTTGCGCTCACCGTGACGTCGAAGATGGTGTTGCCTGCCGTGATGCCGGCCGCGTCGACAGACGTCGAACCGATGACCTTGCCGGCCACCAAGTACAGCCGGATGGTGGCGCCATCGCTCTTGAGCCCGGAGTCGCCGCCCTGTGTGGCCACGCCAAGCGCAAAGCTCGAGACGGTGGTGCCCGGCCCGTCGGCGCCATAGCTGCTCGAGGTCACGCCGAAGGCGGTCGAGAAGTTCTCTGTGGCGGAGTCGGTGGCGGCGCCGATGGTGTCGGCGTCCTGCGTGTTGAGCACCGCCGTGTCGATAGGTGCTGCGAGCACGACGGACGGGCCGTCATCGTCGAACTTGATGTTGGCGCCGATGTTGAGCACCTCGGAATCGGTCGCGGTATCGCCATCCCCGTCGGTGACCGTCACCGTGTTGGTCAGGGTGACCAGCGTGTCGGCCAGCGTGGCCTCCTGGGCCGCGTAGTTGGACGAATCACCCGGCAGCGCGTGATCGATCTCGGCGAACTGCTGCAGCGTCACCGAACCGGTTGCGCTCACCGTGACGTCGAAGATGGTGTTGCCCGCCGTGATGCCGGCTTCGGTGGCGGAAGTCGAACCAATGACCTTGCCGCTCACCACGTACAGGTAGATGGTGGCGCCATCGCTCTTGAGCCCGGAGTCGCCGCCCTGCGTGGCCACGCCAAGCGCAAAGCTCGAGACGGTGGTGCCCGGCCCGTCGGCGCCATAGCTGCTCGAGGTCACGCCGAAGGCGGTCGAGAAGTTCTCTGTGGCGGAGTCGGTGGCGGCGCCGATGGTGTCGGCGTCCTGCGTGTTGAGCACCGCCGTGTCGGTGGGTGCTGCGAGCACGACGGACGGGCCGTCATCGTCGAACTTGATATTGGCGCCGATGTTGAGCACCTCGGAATCGGTCGCGGTGTCGCCATCCCCGTCGGTGACCGTCACCGTGTTGGTCAGGGTGACCAGCGTGTCGGCCAGCGTGGCCTCCTGGGCCGCGTAGTTGGACGAATCACCCGGCAGCGCGTGGTCGATCTCGGCGAACTGCTGCAGCGTCACCGAACCGGTTGCGCTCACCGTGACGTCGAAGATGGTGTTGCCTGCCGTGATGCTGGCCGCGTCGACGGCCGTCGAACCAATGACCTTGCCGGCCACCAAGTACAGCCGGATGGTGGCGCCATCGCTCTTGAGCCCGGAATCTCCGCCTTGCGTTGCCACGCCAAGCGCGAAGGTCGATGTGGTGGTGCCCGGCCCGTCGGCGCCATAGCTGCTCGAGGTCACGCCGAAGGCTGTCGCGAAGTTCTCTGTGGCGGAGTCGGTGGCGGCGCCGATGGTGTCGGCGTCCTGCGTGTTGAGCACCGCCGTGTCGGTGGGTGCTGCGAGCACGACGGACGGGCCGTCATCGTCGAACTTGATGTTGGCGCCGATGTTGAGCACCTCGGAATCGGTCGCGGTGTCGCCATCCCCGTCGGTGACCGTCACCGTGTTGGTCAGGGTGACCAGCGTGTCGGCCAGCGTGGCCTCCTGGGCCGCGTAGTTGGACGAATCACCCGGCAGCGCGTGATCGATCTCGGCGAACTGCTGCAGCGTCACCGAACCGGTGCCACTGACGGTGACGTCGAAGATGGTATTGCCCGCCGTGATGCTGGCCGCGTCGACGGCCGTCGAACCAATGACCTTGCCGGCCACCAAGTACAGCCGGATGGTGGCGCCATCGCTCTTGAGCCCGGAATCTCCGCCCTGCGTGGCCACGCCAAGCGCGAAGGTCGATGTGGTGGTGCCCGGCCCGTCGGCGCCATAGCTGCTCGAGGTCACGCCGAAGGCGGTCGCGAAGTTCTCTGTGGCGGAGTCGGTGGCGGCGCCGATGGTGTCGGCGTCCTGCGTGTTGAGCACCGCCGTGTCGGTAGGTGCTGCGAGCACGACGGACG
>NZ_JAGGNW010000014.1:385948-503917 GCF_018614875.1 Variovorax paradoxus
GCCATCGCTCTTGAGCCCGGAGTCGCCGCCCTGTGTGGCCACGCCGAGCGCAAAGGTCGATGTGGTGGTGCCCGGCCCGTCGGCGCCGTAGCTGCTCGAGGTCACGCTGAAGGCTGTCGCGAAGTTCTCTGTGGCGGAGTCGGTGGCGGCGCCGATGGTGTCGGCGTCCTGCGTGTTGAGCACCGCCGTGTCGGTGGGCGCTGCGAGCACGGCGGACGGGCCGTCGTCCTCGAAGACCATCATGGAGCCGACTTCTCCCGTTGCCTGCGCGGACCTGGGCAGACTGAAACCACCGATGTCGAAACTGGCGTTGAGATTGTTGTCGGTGGTCGATCCGACGTTTTCGATCAATACGCGGTTGTGGTTGGCATCCGTCTGGTACTCGATGACATAGCCGGCCTTGACTCCGCTGATAACAGCGGTGTTGCCGCTGAGATCAATGGAAAGGCCCGTGACCAGTTGTCCAGCGGAATCACGAACGACGACCGAGCTGATATTGATGGCCGTATTATTTTGAAGGTTGTCCACATATGCGTCACCAGACGCCAGCACCGTCGTAAAGGCACTGATCTTGACGGTGGCAGCTTTGTTGGGCTGCAATTGCGCGACAGTGAAAGACGCTGCAGTGGTGCCGAGAAGGCCGGTGAAATCGATGTTCGATTCTTCGTCGGCCTCGTTCTGATCGAGATTGGGAACCGTGTCGTCGGTGCTGGCGCCAGTCACGAAGGTGAAATACATCCCCTCCGCAGGGTTCTTGGCACTGGGTGGGTCGATCATCTGGTTGTTGGTGCCAATGCTCGTGAGCCCGCCTCCCATACTGGTATTGACCGTGTCGCCGGTGTTGAATTTGGCTCCGGTCGATTCATTCGCCGGATTCTTGCCAGTCACGACGATTGCGGCGCTTGCATCGCCGAACATCGCGAACAGGTTCTGGCCTGGGGGCACATTCGCAAATGAAAACTCGCTGGACGAAGCGACCGACACAGATATCTTGTCCGCGAGATTGACGGGGTCGTCCGGATTCGAAGCATCCGGATTCGCTATCGCTTCATACTGGACCGTCCAGAGCTTGGCGCCACTCACCGGGGTCCCCGTTTCCTCCAGGTAGGCGGCGAACACGACGACATTGAGGGCGGTCTTTCCGTACACGACGTTGTTGTCGGTCGTGTCGGTGTACAGGAAGATATCTTCGCCGTCGGTGGTATTGAGGCCGCTGTCGACGCCATTGAGCGGAGCGCCGTTCGCGTCCGTGAATGAAACATCGGTGACCGCGCCAGATACGCTGAATGTGAATGCGTTGGTACCGGTATTGGTCCCGTCATAGCCGCTCAAGGCGGCATTGATGGCGGTCCCGACACTCTGGGCTGCCAAGCGGCTGCTGAAGGCCGCCGGCAGCGAACCTGCGGAGATGTCATTGTCGTTACTGTCGCCGGCAACAGCGGGAGTAGCGGCAAGGTTCTGCAAATTGGCGGATTCGTCAAGAGTAACGGTCGAGCCGGCCGTCATATTTAACGCAGACATAAGCACTCCTTGGTTGAAAAATTACGCCGATAGGAACAGCGCATTCGAGGAAAGCGCTGCCAGTCAACCAATTGACAAGGCAAAGATGCTGAACCGCCAGCCTGCACCTGTACATAGGCCGAAAGTTGTCACCCAAGGATGACGCGCAGTGAGCAAAGCTTGCGTGACGATATCGGTAACATATCCTCGGAACCGCCATTCCTCTGAGAGCGCCCCTTGCCCCCGACCAAAGCCTCCGCCCCCCTGTCCCGTCCGGCGACGATGGCCGACGTCGCCGCGCGCGTCGGCGTCTCGAAGATGACTGTGTCGCGTGCGCTCAACCGCCGCACGGGCAGCGACCGTGCGACGTCGGAGGCGCTGCGCCAGCGCATCCTCCAGGCCTGCGAGGAGATGGGCTACGTGATCGACCAGACCGCGCGCACCTTCTCCAGCAAGCGCTCGGGCTTCGTCGCGGTGCTGATTCCGTCGCTGAACAACTCCAACTTTTCCGAGACCGCGCAAGGCATTGCCGCCGCCCTGGAAGCGCGCGGGCTCCAGCTGCTGCTGGGCTACACCGACTACCGGGTGGAGAACGAGGAGCGTCTGCTGCGCGCCATGCTCGCGCGCCGGCCCGAGGGCGTGATCCTCACGGGCGGCGCCCACACCCCCGCCGCGCGCTCCATGCTGCAGGCGGCCGGCATCCCGGTGATCGAGACCTGGGACCTGCCCGCCACGCCGATCGAGCACACGGTCGGTTTCTCGAACGCGCAAGCCGCCGCTGCGATGGTGCGGCACCTGCACGGCCAGGGCTACCGGCGCATCGCCTTCATCGGCGGTACCTCGAACCGCGACACCCGCGGCGCCGACCGGCAGCGCGGCTATGCCGAGGCGATCCGCGAGCTGGGCTTGCCCGACGGGCGCGTCATCAGCTTCGGGCAGCCGCCCATCTCGATGGCGCAAGGCGGCGAGGCCGTGGTGCAACTGAT
Organism: Variovorax paradoxus; assembly: GCF_018614875.1. Taxonomy (GTDB): domain Bacteria; phylum Pseudomonadota; class Gammaproteobacteria; order Burkholderiales; family Burkholderiaceae_C; genus Variovorax; species Variovorax paradoxus_I. The sequence continues at coordinate 388,435 of NZ_JAGGNW010000014.1, forward strand.
CCGGCAATGGCCCGACGTGGATGCGGTGATGTGCGTGTCCGACCTCTCGGCCTTCGGCGCGCTGATGGAATGCCAGCGCCGCGGCTGGGACGTGCCGGGCCGCATCGCGATCGCGGGCTTCGGCGACTTCGAAGTGGCCCGCGCCTGCCACCCGCGCATCACGACCGTGGCGGTGGACTGCGTGGGCATCGGCAGGGCGGCGGGGGAACTGCTGCTGCGCGTGATCGACGGTGCGCGCGAAGGCCTCCGGCCGCCGGCGGAAACGGTGCTGATTTCGTTCCGCATCGAGCAGCGAGAAAGCTCCTGAGGGCTCTCAGGCCGCGGCGGTCTCCGCACCCGCATCCGCGAAGTCGATCAGCACCTTCATCGCCTGCTGCCGGTCGCTCGCCAGTTCGAAGGCCTGCCGTGCCTGCAGCATCGGAAAGGTGTGTGTCACCACCGGCGACAGGTCGACCCGCCCTTCGTTGATGAGCCGCACCGCCAGCGCGAACTCCGCGTGAAAGCGGAACGAGCCGCAGATGCTGAGTTCCTTCGCCACCACCATGTTCTGCGGAATGCTCACGTCGCCGCCCAGGCCCAGCTGCACCACCACGCCGCGCGGGCGCATCACCTCCAGCCCGTCGCGCAGCGCGCGCTCGTTGCCGGAGCATTCGAGCATCACGTCGAAGGTGCCCTTGTCGGCCGAATAGCGCGACACCCAGGCCTTGTCCTGCGCAACGTTGATGGTGGTGTCGGCGCCCATGGCGCGAGCGATGGCGAGCGGCTCGTCGACCACGTCGGTGGCGGTGATCTCGGCCGCGCCGTGCGCGCGCGCGGCGGCAATGGCCAGCACGCCGATGGGTCCGCAGCCCGACACCAGCACGCGCTTGCCCAGCAGCGGGCCGGCGCGCGACACGCCGTGCAGCCCGACCGAGAACGGCTCGGCCAGCGCCGCCAGGCGCAGCGGCACATGCTCGGCCACCTTCACGCACTGCGTGGCCTCGCACAGCAGCATGTTGCGGAACGCGCCCTGCACGTGCGGCATGCGCATGGCGCTGCCGTAGAAGCGCATGTCGAGACACTGGTTGGGCAGGCCTTCGAGACAGAACTTGCAGGCGCCGCACGGGCGGCTCGGATTGATCGCCACCTTGTCGCCGATGCGCACGCTGTCGACGCCGGGCGCCGTGGCCACCACGGTACCGGCCACTTCATGGCCCAGCACCATCGGTTCCTTGATGCGCACGGTGCCGAAGCCGCCGTTGTGAAAGTAATGCAGGTCGGAACCGCAGATGCCGCCCATGCCGACCTTCACCAGCACCTGGCCGGGGCCGATGTCTCCGGCGTCCTGTTCCTCCAGCCGCAGGTCGTCGGGGGCATGGATCACGAGGCACATACAGCGCATACGCATGAGGTTCTCCTTCAGGCCGTCAGGCGACCGGGGTGACGAGGGGCTGGCCACCGAAGTGGGCCTGCAGGTTGCGGCGAACCAGCTCGCCCATGGCGCGGCGCGTCTGCTCGGTGCCGCTGCCATGGTGCGGATGCAGCAGCACATTGTCGAGCGCCGCAAAGCGCGGGTCGATGTGCGGCTCGTTCAGGAACACGTCGAGTGCCGCGCCCGCGATGGTGCGCTGCTCGAGCGCCTGCAGCAGCGCGCCCTCGTCCACCGTGGTGCCGCGCGACACATTCACCAGCCAGCCCTTGGGGCCCAGCGCCTGCAGCACCTCGGCATCGACGATGCCGCGCGTGGCCTCGCCGCCGGGCAGGATGACGATGAGCACGTCGCACCAGTCGGCCATGGCCGCGAGGCTGCCGAAGTGGCGATGCGGGCTGTCTTCGCGCGCCGTGCGGCTGAAGTAGCCCAGCTCCAGCTCGAAGCCCGAGAGCCGCCGCGCGATGGCGCTGCCGATGCGCCCGAAACCGGCGATGCCCACGCGCTGGCCGAAGAAGCGGGTGGCCAGCGGCATCGGGCCCTTCGCCCACGCGCCGCTGCGCACGAAGCGGTCGCCGGCCGGAATGGCCCGCTGCAGCGCGAGCGTGAGTCCCACGGCAAGGTCGGCCACGTCGCCATTGAGCACGTCGGGCGTGTTGGTGACGCGGATGCCGCGCGCGCGGCAGGCCGCAAGGTCGATGCCGTCGGTGCCCACGCCGTAGCAGGCGATCAACTCCAGCTTGGGCAGCGACGCGATGAGCTCGGTGCTGGCACCCAGCTCGCCGCGGGTTGCCACCGCGCGGATGTCCGGGGCGTGCCTGGCGACGAAGGCCTGCCGGTCCGGCGCCTCCCACCAGCGAAGCAGCGTGTAGCTCGCCTGCATCGGCGCCATGTCCCATTCCGGATAGGGGCCGGGCATCAGCACGTGCGGGGGCGTCGGAGCAATGGTCAAGCGGATTCTCCTGCGGGATAGCGCGGTCGCGCACCTATTGATACCGGTAACTTTAACAGCTGCGCAGATGAAGGCGCAACAAAGGTTTTACCCGTTGACGACGCAATGGGATACCGGTAACGTATTGGCATTGCCGCCCCGCGCAACCCCGCTCATCCATTCAAGGAGCTTCGCTTGAAACTGTTCGATCTGTCCGGGCGCATTGCCCTCATCACCGGCTCCAGCAAGGGCATCGGCTTTGCGCTGGCCGCGGCGCTGGGCTCGGCCGGCGCGCGCATCGTGCTCAACGCGCGCGATGCCGGCGCGCTGGAAGCCGCGCGCGACGCCTTGCGCGCCCGGGGCGTGGCGGCCGAGGCCATGGCCTTCGACGTGACGGATGCCGTCGCGGTGGAGGCGGGCGTGGCGCGCATCGAGGCCGAGATCGGCCCGGTCGACATCCTGGTCAACAACGCCGGCATGCAGCACCGCGGCGCGTTCGCGGAATTTCCAATCGACGCCTGGCACAAGATCACCACCACCAACATCGACAGCGTGTTCTTCGTCGGCCGCTTCGTGGCGCAACGCATGATCGAGCGCAAGCGCGGCAAGATCATCAACGTCTGCTCGGTGCAAAGCGAGCTGGGCCGTCCGGGCATTGCGCCCTACGCCGCCACCAAGGGCGCCGTGAAGATGCTCACCAAGGGCATGGCGATCGACCTCGGCAAGCATGGCATCCAGGTCAACGGACTGGGGCCGGGCTACTTCAAGACCGAGCTCACGCAGTCGCTGGTGGCCGACGAAGCCTTTACCGCGTGGCTTTCCGGCCGCACGCCCGCCGGGCGCTGGGGCGACGTGGAGGAACTGGGCGGCGCCGCGATCTTCCTCGCGTCGGACGCGTCGAGCTTCGTCAACGGCCACATCCTGTACGTGGACGGCGGCATTACCGCCAGCCTGTAGTCCCATGCCCGCGCAGCAGCAACCGCGCCGAGCGAGGCTGGCCGTCGTGGTGATGGGCGTGTCGGGCACGGGCAAGAGCAGCGTGGCCGCCGCCCTGGCCTGCGTGCTGGGCCTGCCCTGGGTCGACGGCGACGACCTGCACCTGCCGGAGGCGGTGGCGCGCATGCGCAGCGGCGTACCGCTCGGCGACGACGACCGCTGGCCCTGGCTGGCCCGCATCGGTGCCCGGCTGAACGACGAAGCCGCGGCACCGGCGGGCGTGGTGGTGGCTTGCTCGGCATTGAAGCGCGCCTACCGCGACCGCCTGCGCACGGCGGCGCCGGGCCTGCACTTCGTGTGCCTCGACGGGCCGCGTGCGCTGGTCCGGCACCGCCTCGAGGAACGCAGCGGCCACTACATGCCGCCGGCGCTGCTCGACAGCCAGCTGCAGGCCTTCGAGAAACCCGGCGCGGACGAGCCCGACGTGCTGCACGCCGGCATCCACGAGCCGGTGCCGCTGATCGTGGCCTCCGTGGGTGCGCGCCTGATCGCGCACACGCAGAACTGCACTTCACTGAAAGTTGCCGCATGACATTTCCAAGCCAGCGCGTGGCCGTGATCGGCGTCGGCATCATGGGCTCGGCCATTGCGCGCCGCTTGCTCGAAAGCGGCCACGCGGTGTGCGTGTTCGATCTCGATCCCGCCAGGGTCGCCGCGCTGGAGCAGCTGGGCGCACAGCCCGCCGGCACCGCGGCCACGGCCGCGGCGGCGAGCGACTTCGTCATCACCAGCCTTAATTCGGCCGCGGTGCTGGAGCGCGCGCTCTTCGGCGAAACCGGCGTGGCCGCCGCCGAGCCTGCGGATTCGCGCCGGCTGCTGATCGACATGTCGTCCATCGACCCGGTCTCCACGCGCCGGATCGCGCAGTCGCTGCGCGAGCGCACGGGCATGGGTTTCGTGGATGCGCCGCTTTCCGGCGGGGCTCCCAAGGCCCTGCTCGGCCAGCTGACGGTCATGGCGGGCGGCAGCGAGGACGACGTGGCACGCGCGCGCGCCGTGATGGACAGCCTGTGCGCCAACTACACCCGCATGGGCGACAGCGGCGCGGGGCAGACGACCAAGCTGGTCAACCAGCTGCTCTGCGCCATCGGCTTCCAGGCCGTGGCCGAGGCGGTGCGCCTGGCGGAAGCCGGCGGCGTGGATGCGTCGAAGCTGCACACCGCGCTGGCCGGCGGGCGGGCCGACAGCCAGATCCTGCGCGAGTTCGGCCCCAAGATGGCCGCGCGCGACTTCACGCCCACCGGCCGCATCGACAACATGCTCAAGGACCTCGAGGCGGTGCAGGCCTTTGCGCAAGGCGAACGCCTGCCGCTGCCGCTGGCGGGCGCGGTTTCCGAGCTGCATCGCGCCTTCGTCGCGGCCGGGCTCGGGGCCGAGGACACGGCGGCCATGATGCGGCAGTTCAACGGCTACGCACGCGACTGAAGCGCACCGGCCACGCACGCAGACAAACAATTCAACCCAGGAAAGAAGACACCATGTTCATTCGTTGCGCGTTTTTTCGCGGCAGGGTCAAGCCCGGCATGGAAGAGGCTTTCGACCGGCACGTGCACGACAAGCTGGTGCCGCTCTGGACTCGCTTTCCCGGCGTGCTCGAAGTGCGCGTGCTGCGCCAGCTCGAAAGCGACGTGAGCGATCCCGAACTGGCCATGGTGCTGTCGACCCGCTATGCGAGCCGTGAAGACATCGCGCAGGCGCTCGATTCACCCGTGCGCTACGAAAGCCGCGAGCTCTCCAAGCATCTGTTCGAGATGTTCGACGGCACGGTCTTTCACACGGTGTTCAGCGCCGAGGAATTTCCGCTCGCCGCCAATTGATGCGGCAGGCGGTCGGGTCGGGCACAAGTGTGCGAATGATTCTCAAGTGCATTGGTAGAATGGCGCCCCCGTTCGAACGATTCTTTCCGGGTGCTGTTCGCGTTGATCGACACAGCGCTCGCCCCTGCTTTCCCGATGCACAAGTTTTTTCTGGCAACGCCGCTCGCGCTCGCGGGGGCTTTTTCTCACGCGCAAGCCACTGATCCCGCCGCCGATGCGCGCGGGCAACTCGGCACCGTCACGGTGGAGTCCAGTTCGACCACCGGCTTCCTCGCCAACACCGTGGAAGCCGGCACGTTCCGCGGCGCGAACATCATGGATGTGCCCGCAACGGTCAACACCGTCACGCGCGAGGTGCTGGAACTGCAGGGCGCGGCCAGCATCTACGAGGCGCTGCGCAACACGGCCGGCGTGACGCGCCAGCAGAACGGCGGCGACACCTTCGACCAGCTGGTGATCCGCGGCATCGCGGTCGAGAACCGGACCAACTACCGGCTCAACGGCTCGCTCGCGATTCCCAACGTCTCCGAGATCCCCATGGAGAACAAGGAGCGCGTCGAGGTGCTGAAGGGCGCATCGGCGCTCTACTACGGCTTCACCACGCCGGCGGGCATCGTCAACCTCGTGACCAAGCGCGCCGGCAGCACGCCCGTGAGCACCGTCGGTCTCACGGTCGATGACCGCGGCTCGGCACAGGCGCTGGTCGACCTCGGGCGCCAGTTCGGCGACCAGCAGCAGTACGGGCTGCGGATCAACGCGGCCGGCGGCCGTATCGGCTCCAACATCGACGGCGTGGACGGCAACCGCAGGTTCGTCTCGGCCGCGTTCGACTGGCGCATCAACAATCGGCTCACCCTCAAGGCCGATGTCGAGAACTACCGCAAGCGCATCACGGAACAGGCCGGCATCACCAGGCTGGCAGCCGTCAACGGCGTGATCGCCTTGCCCGCCGTGCCCGATCCGGACAAGTTGCTGGGGCCGCCGTGGGCCGTGTTCGATGCCGAGGTCACCAACACCCAGCTGCGCGCCGACTATTCGCTCGGCGACAACTGGGCACTGACCGTGGAAGCCGGCCACTCCGAAGCCGAGCGCGACCGCCGGCTCGCGAGCTTCGGCAACTACAACGTGCTGACCGGTGCCGGCCGCATCACCGGCAACGACCAGAGCCTGAAGCAGACCTCCGACCTGCTGCGCACCGAGCTGTTCGGCACCTTCTCGACCGGCAGCGTGCAGCACGAACTCACGCTCGGCGCCGCGCGCAGCAAGAAGACGCAGGACCCGATCTTCCAGCGCAACTACGGCGGCGCAAGCACCGTGCAGAACCTGTACAACCCCGTTCCCATCGGCTATTTGCCGCTGACGGCGCTCCCGACCCGGCCCACCACCGGCGCCCAGGAGAGCGAGGAGCTCGGCCTCTATGCGCTCGACCGCATCACCTTTTCGCCGCAGTGGCAGCTGGTGGCCGGCGTACGCCGCACCCACTACGAGAGCACGCAGGGCGCGAGCGCCACGATGCCCTCGATGGCCTACGACGTGCGCAAGACCACGCCGCTCGCCGCGCTGAGCTACAAGTTCACGCCCGCGCTGGTGGCCTACGTTTCCTATGCGCAGGGCGTCGAGGAGGGCGAGATCGCACCCGCCGGCACCGCCAACCAGAACGCCCACATGCCGCCCGGCGTGAGCAAGCAGAAGGAAATCGGCCTGCGCTGGCTCACCGACGGCGGCATGTTGCTGTCGGGCGCCTTGTTCGACATCGAACGGCCGGGCGCCTACACCAACAGCGCCAACACCTTCGTGGCCGACGGCCGCCAGCGCTATCGCGGGCTCGAAGTTTCTGCACAGGGCCGCCTGACGCGCGCGCTCGCTTGGCAACTCTCGGCCCAGTCGCTCGATGCCGAGTTCCGCGGCATCAACGCGCAATACAACGGGAAGATGCCCGAGAACACGGCGAAGCAAACGGCGAGTGCCTTCCTCTCGTACGACATTGCCGCGGTGCCGGGCCTGTCGGTCAATGCCGGCGCCTACTACACCGGGCGCCGCCCGGTGGACGACCTGAACCAGGCCTTCATCGGCGGCAACACCCTCTTCGGGCTGGGCGCGCGCTACGTGGCGCAGCTGTTCGGCAAGCGCACGCTGTGGCAGGTCAATGTCGACAACGTGGCCGACAAGCGCTACTGGGCGGCGGCCGGAACGCGGCTGGCAGTCGGCGCGCCGCGCAGCATCAAGGCGACGCTCAAGGTCGATCTTTGAACAGCCCCGCAAGGCAACGGCCCTTCACATCATTCTTTTTCTCCATGGCTTTCCTGAGACGGTTCTGGTTCCAGATCCACTGGTTCATCGGCATCACGGCCGGAAGCGTGCTCGTGCTGATCGGGTTGACCGGCGCCGTGCTGTCCTTTCGCGCCGAAATCGTCGACGCGATCAACCCCGAACTGCGCCATGTGGCCAATCCGAATGGCACGGCGGCGATGCTGCCCGCGGCGCTGGCGGAACACCTGCAGGCGGCGCATCCGGAACAGCGGATCGCCGCACTCACGGTGTTCGCCGAAACCGGACGGCCCGCACGCGTCAATTTCGCGCCGCCGGAAGGGCAGCGGCAAGGCGAGGTGCGGCTGGCCGATCCCTGGACCGCCGAGCTGTTGCCCAGGCCGACGGGCGATGCCTTCTTCGAGTTCGTCGAGCACCTGCACCGCTGGCTGCTATTGCCGCGCGATGCGGGCAAGCCGGTCACCGGCACCTTGGCGGTGGGGCTGCTGGTTCTCGCGTTGTCGGGCCTCTATCTGCGCTGGCCGCGCCGGCCGCTTGCCTGGCGGGCCTGGTTGAAGCTGGATCTGGCGCTCACCGGCCGTGCATTTCTCTGGAACCTGCATGCCGTGGCTGGCACCGTCGCATTGCTCGTGTATCTGGTCTCGAGCCTGACAGGCATCTACTGGGCCTTCGATGCCGTGCGTTCGACGGTGGACAACGCCGCCGGCGAAGGTCGCATGGTTCGCGCGCAACGCATGCAGAACGGCAGCGCGCCCGCCAAGGCCGCCGCAGCGCCCAGCCCCGACCTGAACCGCGTGTGGCAATCGTTCGTCGAAGAAACCCATGGCGACTGGAGCCTCGTCACGCTGCGCCCGCCGGCGCGCAATGCATCGCAGGTCGAAGCGACCTACCTGCGCACCCACCCCGAGCACGAGCGCGCGCGCAACCGCCTGTACCTTGATGCGGCCACGGGCGAAGCCACGCGGCATGAGCGCTATGCCGACAAGCCGCTGGCGGGCCGGCTGGTCAACAGCATCTATCCGATGCACATGGGCACCTACTGGGGACTGCCGGGCCGCATCGTGATGCTGCTCAGCAGCCTGGGCCTGGCGCTGTTCGCGGTCACGGGGTGGATGCTCTACCTCGGACGCCGGCGCACGAAGCGCGCCGTGCGCGACGAGCGCGCGCGGCTGAACCCCGCGCTGCAACCGGCCGGGCCGGGCACCGAGCAGGTGCTGCTCACCTTTGCGAGCCAGACCGGCCAGGCGGAACGCATCGCGCTGCAGACGGCGGCGGTTCTGCAGTCGGCCGGCATTGCGGTGGTGCTGCAGCCGCTGGTGCGCCTGAGCGTGGACGCACTGCGGCACTACCGCAAGGTGCTGCTGGTGGCCAGCACCTTCGGCGACGGCGATCCGCCGGACAGCTTGCGCGCCTTTGCGCGCCAGTTCGCGCGGCAGACCGGCGCCGGCTTGCAGCATGTGCACTACGGCCTGCTCGCATTGGGCGACAGGCAATACGCCAACTTCTGCGGCTTCGGCCGGGCCCTGGACCACGATCTGCGCGGCCATGGCGCACAGGCGTTGTTCCCGATGATCGAGGTGAACAACGGCGATGCCGGCGCCATCGCCCGCTGGCAGCAGTCCTTGGCCGAAGCGTTCGAAGTGCAGTCCGGTGCATGGCAGGCGCACGAACCGCAGGCGACTCCGTTCGAGCCCTGGCGCCTCGCGCGCCGGACCTTGCTCAACGCAGGCAGCCAGGGCGATCCTCTGTTCGAACTCGAGATGGCGAACCCGGGTTCGGCGGACTGGATGCCCGGCGCGCTCGTTGAAGTGCTGCCGCGCCAGCCCGTCCATGCGGTCGAAGATTTCCTGCGCCGCACCGGGCTCGACGGACATACGCTCGTCCATTGGGGCGAGCATGAGTGCACGCTCGAAGGTGCCTTGGCTCGCAGCATGCTTCCCGCCGCGCCGCCTCCGGTTGCAACTGCGCAGGCGTTGGCGGACGCGTTGCAGCCGCTGGCGCCGCGACGCTATTCGGTCGCATCGATCACGGCCGACGGCTGCGTGCAATTGCTGGTACGCCAGGCCCGCCACGGAAGCGAAATGGGTGTCGCATCAGGCTGGCTGACCGCGTGGGCGCCCCTCGATGCATCGGTCGAGCTTCGCCTGCTGCCCAACCCCGGCTTTGCGCCGGTCGACGATGAAGCGCCATGCATCTTCATCGGCAACGGCTCGGGCTTCGCCGGCCTGCGCGCGCACCTTCGCGAGCGGGCGCGGCGAGGGCAGGGGCGCAACTGGCTGGTGTTCGGCGAGCGGCAGGCCGCGCACGACGCCTTCTGCGCCGCTGAAGTTGCGCAATGGCAAGCGGCCGGAGTGCTGGAGCGCGTCGACCTGGTGTTCTCGCGCGACCAGGCGCAACGCCTGTACGTGCAGGACCGCCTGCGCGAGGCCGCCGAGGTGCTGCGCCGATGGGTCGCCGGCCACGCCGTGATCTACGTCTGCGGCAGCCTCGAAGGCATGGCACCCGGGGTCGACGAGGCCTTGCGCGACGTGCTGGGTGTGTCCGCCTACGACAACCTGATCGCAAAGGGCCGCTACCGGCGCGATGTCTATTGAGCCGCTTCCCGCAGGCACTGCGCAAACTGGGTGACGACCGGCGGACTGGCGCGCGGCTTGCGTTGGAGAAGGCCCACTTCGCGATGGAACGTGAGTTCGCCGAGCGATAGCACGCGAACGCCGGCAGGCAGGGGAAGGTGGGCCTCCACCAGCGGGACGAGCGCCACGCCCAGCCCCTTGGAGGCCATGTGGATGAGGCCGGGGATCTCGTCGAGTTCGATGGAGTCCTTGACCGCAATGCCTTCGCGGCGGAGGAACCTGTCCACCATGCGTCCGCCGAAGGATGCGCGGTCGTAGCGCAGGAACGGCTGTTCCTGGATGAGTGCGCGCCAGTCTTTTCCTGCGGCCTTCTTCGGCGCAATGAGCACGTACGGTTCGTGCACCAGCGACTGCCACGTCAGGTCCGGAAGGATGCCGAACGGGGGCCGGATGATCACGGCCGCGTCGATCTTTCCTGCGTCCAGGTCGTCCATCAGCCGCATGGAGACCCCGGGCGACACATGAACGCGCAGCAGGGGAAGTTGGTTGCGCAGCCTTGCAAGCGCCCGCGCCACCAGTGTCGACTGCGTCGAGGCGATGGCGCCGATGCGCAGCAGCCCACCGTTCGCGGCATCGTCCGGAAGCTCGCCGAGCTTGGCGTAGAGCGCGCAGATCTCCTCGGCGCGCGCCAGCGTCGTCTCGCCCGCTGCATTCAAGGTGGCGGAGCGCCCGGTCCTGTCGAAGAGTGCGAAGCCCAGGGCTTCCTCGAGCCGCTTGATCTGGCTGCTGACCGCCGATTGCGTCAGGCCGATGCGGTCGCCCGCGGCAGCGAAGGTGCCGTGGCGGCAGACGGCGATGAAGGTCCGGAGCTCGTTGATCATGACCCGAGCATCTCAAGAATCGATGCCCGGATCAATGACTCATCACGGCCGATCATGCGTGCGTGGCCGCGCTATCGCGCTTCGTACGCTTCCATCGGCTTGTCGGTGGGATTGGCCCAGGCCGCCTTCGTCAAGGCGCTGGCCGGCAGACCGACCTTCGAGTTGTGAGGCGGAATGGGCTGAATGAACCACTTGTCGTAAATGCGCGCGGCCTCTCCGCTCCTGGCCAGCGACATCACGCTCTGGTCGACCAGCTTCTTGAACGCGTCGTCTCCCTTGGGAAGCATGATCGCGATCGGCTCGACGCTCAGAACCTGGTCGAGCAGCTTGTACTGCGCCGGCTCCCTGCTCTTGGAAATCAGCGTGGCAAGGATCTGGCCATCGGCCGCGAAGCCGTCCACGCGACCCGACTCGAGCAGCAGGAAGCCCTCGCTGTTGTCCTTGGCAAGCACTTCCGAAATGTCGCCTGCACCCTCGCGCTTGAGTTTTCTCAGGAGTTGGACAGACGTGGTACCCGTGGTCGCGGCCACCGCCTTGCCGGCAAACTGCGCCGAAGACACGATGCCGGAGGACGCCTTGACGGCGATGCGAACACCTTCCACATAAAGGGTCGGCGCGAACGCCACGTCTTTCTGGCGCGCCGCGTTGTTGGTCGTGGTGCCGCACTCGATGTCGACCGTTCCGTTCTGCACCAGGGGAATGCGGTTCTGCGGCGTGACCAGCTGGTATTTCACGCTGATCTTCTCGAGCTGCAGTGCCTTCCTGATGTCTGCAACGACACGCTCGCAGACCTCGACATGAAAGCCCGTGTAGCTGCCCGGCCCGAGCGTGAAGGACATGGCGCCCGAGGCGTCGCGCACACCCATGGTGATGGCGCCGGACTCCTTGATTTTCTTCAAGGTATCGGTTTGCGCAAAGGCGCTCCCGAAGGACAGCAGAAGTGCCGCGGCAGTGGCGCCGGCAACAAGAAAGTGTGTTTTCACGCAGGCCCCCTTCAGACCGCGAACAGCGAATCGAGATTCGCGAACGACTTCATCTCGATGGCATTGCCCGACGGGTCGAGAAAGAACATCGTCGCCTGTTCGCCCGGCTCGCCCTTGAACCGGATGTAGGGCTCGATCACGAATTTGGTTTGCCGCGCGACGAGCTTGTCGGCCATCGCCTGCCATTTGTCCAACGGAAGAATGGCGCCGAAATGGCGCACCGGCACATCGTGGCCGTCTACCGCGCTGCTGGCCTTGTGGCCGCATTCATCGGGCGCGAGGTGCGCCACGATCTGGTGGCCGTAGAAGTCGAAGTCGACCCACTCGGGGGCGCTGCGGCCTTCCGGGCAACCCAGCAGTTCGCCATAGAAGGCGCGGGCTTCGGCAATGTCACGCACGGGGAAAGCCAGGTGGAAAGGAATTCTTGTGAAGGAAGCATTCATGGTGAGAGCCGCATCGATGAGTTCAGGGTGCGCAAACTTTAAGCAGCGAGTGGCATAACCGAAAACGATATATTTTCTTGCTGAGCATCGATCTTTTCGATGAATAGAGATGCACCCAGAAGATCGCTTTTCCACCGCTCTTCAGCGGTTTGCCGCGCATGGCAGCGGCTTGCACTTTGAAACCAACGCCTCGGGAATTCCCGGATGCCCATCGCCCAATCGCAATGGGATAGTTAGTTCGCCCTTCAAACTAACTAATTTCTTACACGGCTTTTTTCGCCGCCGGGCACCACCAATCACAGGAGACATCGATGCAACTCAAGCACACCCTGGCCGCCATGGCCTTCGGCCTCACGGCAGTGAGCGCACTGGCCCAGACCGTCGTCGGCGTGAGCTGGTCCAACTTCCAGGAAGAGCGGTGGAAGACCGACGAGGCCGCCATCAAGGCGCAGCTCGAAAAGCTCGGCGCCAAGTACATCAGCGCCGACGCGGGTGGTTCGCCCGAGAAACAGCTGGGCGACATCGAGGGGCTGATGTCCAAGGGCGCCAAGGCGCTCATCGTGCTTGCGATGGACAAGGACGCGATCCTGCCCGCCATTACCAAGGCCACGCGCCAGAAGGTGCCCGTGGTGGCTTATGACCGGCTGATCGAGGCGCCCGGCGTCTTCTACATCACCTTCGACAACGTCGAGGTCGGCCGCATGGAGGCGCGCGAGGTCTTCAAGGTCAAGCCCAAGGGCAACTACGTGATCATCAAGGGCTCGCCGAGCGACCCGAACGCCGACTTCCTGCGCGCCGGCCAGCAGGAGGTGCTGGACGCCGCGGTGAAGAAGGGCGACATCAAGATCGTCGGCGACGAATACACCGAAGGCTGGAAGCCCGAGGTGGCGCAGAAGAACATGGAGCAGATCCTCACCAAGGCCGGCAACAAGGTCGATGCCGTGGTGGCGGCCAACGACGGCACGGCCGGCGGCGCGGTGGCTGCGCTCACGGCCAAGGGCCTGCGCGGCATTCCGGTGTCGGGCCAGGACGCCGACTTCGCGGCGCTCAACCGCATTGCGCTGGGCACGCAGACCGCCACCGTCTTCAAGGACTCGCGCGAACTCGGACGCGAGGCCGCCAGCGCCGCCATTGCGCTGTCGCAGGGCAAGCCGGCCGAGAAGGCCGCGCCGTGGAATTCCGGGCCGAAGAAAGTCTCGCTGTCGTCGCGGCTGCTCACGCCGGTGCCGATCACGCGCGACAACCTCGACGTGGTCGTGAAGGCCGGCTGGATCAAGAAGGACGAGCTCTGCAAGGGCGTGCCGGCCGCCAGCGCGCCCGCGGCCTGCAAGTAGCAGCAAGAGAGAGCCGCAAGAAGCAAGCGCTGCCGAATCGCGCAGCACGGCCATGTCCGTCCGGCCCGAGGGCCGCGCCGGACCGCCGCCGCACACCCGTTGTTCCTTCGAGAGAGGTCTGAAAAATGAGCAATCAAACGCCAGGCTGGTGGCGGCGCACGGGCGTCGACCTGCGGCTCATGCTGATGAGCGTGCTGCTGATCGCCATGGGGGTGGTCTTCAACGTGATGTCCGGTGGCGTGTTCCTGTCGCCCGAGAACCTCTACAACGTGGCGCAGCAGACGGCGGTGGTGGGCATCGTGTCGACGGTGATGGTGCTGGTCATCGTGGCGCGCCACATCGACCTGTCGGTCGGCTCGGTCATGGGCTTCGTCGGCGTGCTGATCGCCTACCTGCAATACACCTCGGGCTGGTCGTGGCCCGCGGCCTGCCTGGCGGGCCTGGCGGTGGCGCTGCTGGTGTCGATCTACCAGGGCTGGCTCACGGCGATGCTGGGCGTGCCCTCGTTCGTGGTCACGCTCGGCGGCCTGATGTCGTTTCGCGGCGCCGCCTTCCTGGTGGCCGACGGCAAGACGCAGCCCGTGAACGACGAATTCTTCCAGCGCCTGGGCGGCGGCTACGACGGCGGCATCGGCACCACCATGACCTGGGTGCTCGCGGCCTTCGTGGCGCTGGTGCTGTTCGCGCGCATGCTGCAGAAGCGCCGTGCGCGCGCCCATCACGGGATGCCCAACGAGCCGCTGTGGCTGGAGCTGCTGCTGACGGCGGTTGCGGCGGCCGTGGTGTTCGTTTTCGCGGCGGTCATGAACAACTACCAGATCGCCTCCAAGGACGCGCCGCAGGGCCTGCCGATCCCGGTGCTGATCTGGGCCGTGGTGGCGATCGTGCTGTCGTTCATCGTGCACCGCACGCGCTTCGGCCGCTACGTGTTCGCCATGGGCGGCAACCCCGATGCGGCGGCACTGGTGGGCATTCCGGTGAAGCGCGTCACGCTGATGCTGTTCGCGCTGCTCGCGGTGCTGGTGACGGTGGCGGCCATCGTGTCGATTGCGCGGCTCAACGCGGGGACGAACTCGCTCGGCACGGGCATGGAGCTGTACGTGATCGCGGCGGCCGTGATCGGCGGCACGGCGCTCGCGGGCGGCACCGGCTCGATCTTCGGCTCGGTGCTGGGCGCGCTCATCATGCAGTCGCTCGACAGCGGCATGCTGCTGCTCGACGTGCCGATCGGCAAGCGCATGGTGATCATCGGGCAGGTGCTGATCGTGGCGGTGGTGTTCGACGTCTTGTACCGGCGCAAGTTCGGGGAGAACTAGGAATGAGAGCTTGCTTTTCTGTGCGTCGCGTCGTGCGTTCGATGCCTTGTTCAGGGCGCGATCCCGCCGACGGGGTACCTTGCTCCGCGAATGTCCCCCGGCCTGCGGCCTCCTCCTTTATTTCGCTGCGCAAGGCACCCCATCGACGGAATCGTTGGGCAGAGCAGTCGTTGATCAGCGGTTCACCAGCAGCGTGTCCTCGTGCACAGGGCATCGGGTGCTCCCCGCAGCGAAATAAAGGAGGAGGGCGAAGCCCGGGGGACATTCGCGGAGGGGAGTACCCGGTGGCCTGTGCACGCGCCTCGAACAAAGAAGCCCCGAACAAAAACGCCCCGAACGCAAGAAGCAGCGCACAGCGAAAGGCATTCCAATGACCACGGTCGACACCTCGAAGCCCTTGGTCGAACTGAAGGAAATCCGCAAGGCCTTCGGTGGCGTGAAAGCCGTGGATGGCGTGAGCGTGAACCTCCATGCCGGCGAAGTGGTCGCGGTGCTCGGCCACAACGGGGCGGGCAAGTCCACGCTCATGAAGATGCTCGCGGGCGCCTATCCCATCGATTCGGGCGACACGCTGATCGCGGGCGAGAAGGTCCACATCCGCACGCCCGCCGAGGCGCAGGCGCTGGGCATCGAGACCATCTACCAGACGCTCGCACTGGCCGACAACCTCGACTCCGTGTCCAACCTCTTTCTCGGCCGCGAGAAGATGACGCGCTGGAACACGCTCGACGATCATTTCATGGAAGTGCAGGCGCGCAAGGTGTTCCAGCGCCTCAACAAGAACTTCAGCAACATCCGCATTCCGGTGCGCCGCCTCTCGGGCGGGCAGCGGCAGGTGGTGGCGATCTCGCGCGCGCTGTACTTCAACGCGCGCATCCTCATCATGGACGAGCCCTGCGCCGCGCTCGGACCCGAAGAAACCGCGATGGTCGGCGGCCTCGTGAAGCAGCTCAAGGCCGACGGCGTCGGCATCTTCCTGATCACGCACGACATGCCCGACGTGTTCTCGCTGAGCGACCGCGTCGCCGTGATGAAGAACGGCAAGCTCGTCGGCACCTACCGCACCGCCGACGTCACCGAAGACGAAGTGCTCGGCATGATCATCGCCGGCAAGCGCCCCGAGGGAAAAGAGCAGGCGCACAGGTGAGCGCAGGCGCGATGGTTGTCGTTCATGTGCTGAGGGTGGGCCCATGACCATCGGTGACCAGCAGTTGCTGAAGCGCATGAACCGCAGCGTGTTGCTGCGCTTGCTGCGCGCGCGGCCAGGCCTGTCGCGCGCACGGCTCGCCACAGAAAGCGGCCTCACCAAATCGACCGTGAGCCTGCTGGTGCGCGAGCTGCTCGACGAAGGCTGGCTCAGCGAAGCGGGCGCCACCATCGCCGATGGCCTCGGACGGCCTTCCACGCCGCTGCGGATCAACGTCGGCGTGCGCGCATTGATGGGCGTCGAGATCGCCGTCGAAACGGTGCGCCTGGCCTGCGTCTCGCTGCAGGGCGAGGTGCTTCATGCCGATACGCAGGCGCTCGCCGGCAGCACGCCGGCCGGCGTGTGCGCGCAGGTCGCGCGCATGGCCGCGGCAGCGCACGGGAAGCTGAATGAACTGGGGCTGCGCCTGTCGAGCATCGGCGTCTGCGTGCCCGGCGCGGTGGACGATTGCACCGGCGTGGTCCGCTTTGCGCCCAACCTCGGCTGGCGCAACGTGAGCCTGCTGCCCGCGCTCGAGGAAGCCTTTGCCGCGGCGGGGCTGCCGGGCGTCACCGTGCAGTTGCAGAACGACGCCGATGCCGCCGTGCTCGGCGAGTACGAATTCTCCGGCGGCGAAAGTGCAGACCCGCTGATCTTCGTGAGCTGCGACGTGGGCGTGGGTGCCGGCGTGGTGCTGAACGACCGCCTCTTCACGGGCGCGCAAGGCATGGCGGGCGAGATCGGCCACACCATCCTGCAGATCGACGGGCCGCCGTGCTCGTGCGGGCGCAGGGGTTGCGCCGAAGCCTTCTTCGGCTCGCGTGCACTGGAGCGCGAAGCGCCCGACATGGCGCGCGCAGCCGCCTTCTTCGGCGTGCTGCTGCAGAACCTGTGGGTCACCTTCGATCCGCGCGCCATCGTGCTTGGCGGCAAGTCGTGCACCGGCGACGGCGGCCTGGCGCAGGCGGCCTTCGAGAGGGTCAGGCGCCATGCCGACGCGGCCGGCATGCCCGCGCCCGATCTGCGCATCGCACGCTATGGCGAGCTTGCACCTGCCGTGGGGGCCGCCGCGCTGGCGCTGCACGAATACCTCAGGCCGCTTCAGCCCGATGCGCGAACGCGCCGGGCCCGCGCCGCGCGCGACGAATACCGAATACCTTCTGCCTAAGAGATCACGGGCAAAGCCGCGGCGAGACCGGCAATGCACGAGGACATGCGCAAACCGCCTACGCGCATGGCTGCGGCCTTGGCCTAGGTTCTGGGCTTTGCAGCTCTCCACCCTCGTGTCATGCCCCACGCCGCCGCCCGTCTTCGTGCGCCTCTTCGTGCGACTTCTTCCGCACTGCTGACCCTCACCGCCGTTGTCATCGGTCTCGCAGGCTTGGCCCTGGGGGCCGCGGGCGCGTGGCTCGTCGTGCTCGGCGGCTCGTGGTACTACCTTGTTGCGGGGCTCGGCCTGATCGTTGCCGCGGTGCTGCTTGCGCGCGGCGGCGGCGCGGGCCTCTGGGTCTATGCGGCGGTGGTGGCGTTCACACTGGTCTGGGCCCTGTGGGAAGTGGGGTTCGACTGGTGGCCGCTGGCGGCGCGGGGTGATGTGTTCTTCGTGCTCGGCGTGTTCCTGCTCATGCCGTGGGTGCCACGCGCACTGGCACGTCGCAATGCCGCGGGCGTGGCGCCCGCGCGCGGCTTCCTCGGCGTGGTGCTGCTGGCCTTCCTGGCTGCCGCGGTGTTCTCGTGGACACGCGATCCGACCCGCATGGAAGGCACCCTGCCGGCGCCAACGGCACCTGCCGCCGCAGCGGCAGCAGCGGGCACGGCAGCACCGGCCCCGCCGAAGGACGACTGGACGGCCTACGGCGGCAACGGCATGGGCCAGCGCTATTCGGCACTCGATCAGATCACGCCGGCCAATGTCGGCGAGCTCCAGGAGGCGCATGGCACTTCCGCACCGGCGACGTGCGCGGCCAGGCCGGCGACCCCGAGGAGACGACCTTCGAGGTGACGCCGCTGAAGGTCGGCGAGCGGCTTTTTCTTTGCACGCCGCATCAGTCGGTGGTGGCGTTGAACGCGACCACGGGCCAACAGCTGTGGCGCTACACGCCCGAGATCCGGCGCCCGCTGGCCTTGCAGCACCTGACCTGCCGCGGCCTTTCCTACGATCCGGGCAGCGCGGTGCGGCCGGCGGCCGCCGCGGCTCCTTCGCCTTCTTCACCGCCTCCGGCTGCGGGCGGCGACTGCGATGCCAAGCTCTTCATGCCCACGGCCGACGGCCGCGTCGTCGCGCTCGACCCCGGGAGTGGCAAGCCCTGCATGCGCTTCGGCGGCAGCGGCCAGATCGACCTCTGGAAGAACATGCCCAATGTGAAGCCCGGCTCCTACTACTCCACCTCGCCGGTGGTGGTGACGCGCTCGCTCGTCATCGTGGGCGGCACGGTGCTGGACAACGTCTCGACCAAGGAAACCTCGGGCGTGATCCGGGCCTTCGACATCGACACCGGCGCGCTGGTGTGGAACTGGGACGCAGGCAATCCCGACGACACCGCGCCCATCGCGGCCGGCCGCACATACACGGCCAACTCGCCGAACAGCTGGTCGATCTCCAGCGTGGACGAGGCGCTGGGGCTGGTCTACGTGCCCACCGGCAACCAGCCGCCCGACCAGTGGGGTGGAAAGCGCACCGAAGGGGCCGAGCGCTATTCGTCCTCGGTGGTGGCGCTGGACCTGGCCACCGGCCGCGTGCGCTGGAGCTTCCAGACCGTGCGCCACGACCTTTGGGACTACGACGTGCCGGCGCAGCCGAGCCTGGTCGATCTGCGCGTCGGCAGCGGCACGGTGCCCGCGCTCGTGCAGCCCACCAAGCAGGGCGAGCTGTTCGTGCTCGACCGCCGCGACGGCAAGCCCGTGGTGAAGGTGCACGAGCGGCCCGCGCCGCAGGGCGCGGCCGCGGGCGACCACACGTCGCTGACGCAGCCCGTGTCGGAGCTGTCCTTCGATCCGCCCGCGCTCACGCCGGCCGACATGTGGGGCGGCACCGTATTCGATCAGCTCGCCTGCCGCATCGCCTTTCACCGGCTGCGCTATGAGGGCCGCTACACGCCGCCGTCGACCGAGGGCTCGCTGATCTACCCTGGCAACTTCGGCGTCTTCAACTGGGGCGGCGTCGCGGTCGATCCCGGGCGGCAGATGGCCTTCACCACGCCGGCTTCACTGGCCTTCGTGTCGAAGCTCGTCCCGCGCAGCGACGACACCTCGCTCTACGTGCAAGGCAAGAACCGGCCCAACGACAGCCTGCCCGCGCTCAACGAGAACTTCGGCGCGCCGTTCGCGGTTCAGCTCCGCGCCTTCACCTCGGTGTTCGGCCTGCCGTGCCAGGCGCCGCCATGGGGCCATGTGGCCGGGGCCGACCTGCGCACCGGCAGGGTGGTGTGGAAGCACAGGAACGGCACGGTGCGCGACAGCTCGCCGCTGCCGCTGCCCTTTGCGATGGGCGTGCCCAGCCTCGGCGGGCCGATGACGACGGCCGGGGGCGTGGCCTTTCTCTCGGGCACGCTCGACTATTACCTTCGCGCCTACGACGTCGCCAATGGCAAGGAGCTCTGGCGCAGCCGCCTGCCCGCGGGCGGGCAGGCCACGCCGATGAGCTACCGCGGCAGCGACGGGCGCCAGTACGTGGTGGTGGCGGCGGGCGGGCATGGATCGCTGGGCACGCGCACGGGGGACCATGTGATCGCCTACGCGCTGCCGAAGCGCTGAAGACAAGACGCCCCCCGAAGCGCCTGCGGCGCCTCCCCCCACTGGGGGGCGCACCCGGCGGCCTGGCAGAGCCAGTTCCGCGGGTGCACTGGTTTGGGGGGGCTGCCGTGGATCAGAGGCCGCTGTGGGCGGCGGCCTCGTCGCGCCAGCCGCGCAGGCGGCGGTACAGCGTGCCGCGCGAAACGCGCAGCTGCCGCGCGGCCTGCGAGACGTTGCCACCGTGCGCGGCGAGCGCTTCCTCGATCAGCTTGCGGCTGTGATCACGCAGCGTTTCGCCGGCCTGCAGCGGCGCGCGCTCCGCTGTTTCGCCGTGGCCCGCGGCCGGGCCGGGTTCGGCCGCGGGCGATGCCATCGGCAGCACCGGCGCCGCCTCGCCCGGCATCGCCACCGCATGCCTGAAGTCCGCGCCGTCCGCTGCCTTCAGCCGCGCCTGCACCCATACGCCGAGCCCGCTCGCCAGCCGCAGCGGCTGCGCGGCTTCGCGCCGTTCCAGCCGCAGCAGGCTTGCGAGATCGTGGCCCAGCATGGATTCGACGTCGCGCCCGCCGGCCTCTTCGGGCAGGCGCCCGATCAGCCGCGCGCCGGCGCCGTTGAGCCAGGCGATGGTGCCGTCGGGCGCCACGCCGGCCAGCGCCTCCATGGGCGTGCCCAGCAAGGTGGGGCTGGCCTGGAAGCGCAGGATCAGGTGGTCGCGCGACTGCGCCTGCAGCAGGCGGTTCTCGATCGTCGTGGCATAGAGCGCCACCATCGAGGCCGCGTCGAAGCCGAAGCGCCGCGCTTCCATCGTGATGTCGAGCACGCCCGCGAGCCGGCCCGCCACGTCGCGGATTGGGGCCGCGGCGCACTGCATCTGCGACAGCACGTCGAAGTAGTGCTCCGCACCGTCGACGGTGCAGGCCTGCCCCGTGGTCGCCACGATGCCGGGCGCCGTGGTGCCGACGAGGCGCTCGGAAATGTTCACGCCCACGCGCGCGGTCTTGCGCAGCACCGGCTGGTGCGCCGCGGCCGGCTGGTGTGTCACATGCACCACCACGCCTTCGCCGTCGGTCAGGATCACGCGGCAGTCGGTGCCCGCGAGCGCGCTTTCCATGCTCGCGAGCTCCTGCCGCGCCACCTCGAGCAGCTCGCGGTTGCGCGCCAGCGTGGCGTGCAGCCGGCTCGGCGTGACCGCATCGAAAGGCACGATGCGCCGGCGGTCGCTGTGGGTGCGGGTGCAGCGCAGCCACGACTGGATCACCGCTTCGCCGACCAGGCCCGAAGGCCGCACGCCTTCCTCGAAGAACTGCTGCCGCGCGAGCGCCACGCGCTGCGCCGGCGTGCTGGAAAAGAGTTGGCGCGGCGCATTCGCCGTGCCGAGCCTGTCGATGGCCATGGTGTGTTCGATGCCTCTCAGCGTCCGGGAACCCCAGCGAATGTGTTCCGCAATGGAACAAGGCTCGATTGGGGAAATCCCGAAGGTGAATGCGGAAGCGGCGCGAACGATCCTTGCGCCACAAGGAGACCTTCACGATGGAAAAGAAGACCACCGGCGGCGCGCTGCTGCGCCTGCTGGCCGGCGCACTGCTGTGCCTGGGTGCCTCGGCCGCCGCGGCCCAGAGTCCGCAGGACCGCGCCGCCGCAGCCGCCCGAAAGGTCGACGGCAATTTCGTGCGCGCGAACGCGGCGCAGAAGAAAACGCCCGACTGGCCCAGCATCGGCCTCGACTACGCCGAGTCGCGCTTCAGCAGGCTCGACCAGGTGAACGCCGGCAACGTGAAGCAGCTGGGCCTGGTCTGGTCCTACGACCTCGAATCCACGCGCGGCGTCGAGGCCACGCCGCTGGTGGTGGACGGCATCATGTACGTCACCGCTTCATGGAGCGTGGTGCACGCCATCGACACGCGCACTGGGCAGAAGCTCTGGAGCTTCGATCCGCAGGTCGACAAGTCCAAGGGTTTCCGGGGCTGCTGCGACGTGGTGAACCGCGGCGTGGCGCTGTACGAGGGCCGGGTCTATGTGGCGGCCTACGACGGGCGCCTGATCGCGCTCGACGCGGCCACGGGGCAGAAGGCCTGGGAGAAGAACACCATCGAAGGACAGAAGGGCAGCTACACCATCACCGGCGCGCCGCGCGTGTTCAAGGGCAAGGTCATCATCGGCAACGGCGGCGCCGAGTACGGCGTTCGCGGCTACGTCACCGCCTACGACGCGAAGACCGGCGACCAGAAATGGCGCTGGTTCGTGGTGCCCGGCGATCCGTCCAAGCCCTTCGAGGACGCGTCGATGGCGCGCGCCGCCAAGACCTGGGACCCATCGGGCAAGTATTGGGAGGCCGGCGGCGGCGGCACCGCGTGGGACAGCTTCGCCTTCGATCCCGAGCTCAACCTGATGTACGTGGGCACCGGCAACGGATCGCCGTGGTCGCACAAGGCGCGCAGCCCCAAGGGCGGTGACAACCTGTACCTCGGCTCGGTGGTGGCGCTCGACCCCGACACCGGCAAGTACAAGTGGCACTACCAGGAAACGCCGGGCGACAACTGGGACTTCACTTCCACGCAGTCGATGGTGCTGGCCGACGTCAAGCTCGACGGCAAGCCGCGCAAGGTGCTGCTGCATGCGCCGAAGAACGGCTTCTTCTTTGTCATCGACCGCACCAACGGCAAGCTCATCTCGGCGAAGAATTTTGTCGAGGTGAACTGGGCCACGGGCTACGACAGCAAGGGCCGTCCCATCGAGATCGCGGCCGCGCGCGATGGCGCCAAGCCCTACGACGCCATTCCGGGCCCGTTCGGCGCGCACAGCTGGCATCCGATGTCGTTCAATCCGCAGACCGGCTTCGCCTACCTGCCCGCGCAGCACGTGCCGATCAACCTGATGGACGACAAGGACTGGAAGTTCAACGAGGACGTGCCGGGCCGTCCGCACGCCGGCCTGGGCTGGAACCTCGCCAAGTTCGCCAATGCCGAGCCGCCCAAGAGCAAGCCCTTCGGCCGCCTCGTCGCGTGGGACCCCGTCGCGCAGAAGGAAGCATGGGGCGTCGACTACGCCTCGCCGTGGAACGGCGGCACGCTCACCACCGCCGGCAACCTCGTGTTCCAGGGCACGGCCGACGGCCGCCTGGTGGCCTACAACGCCAAGACCGGCGACAAGCTCTGGGAAACGCCCACCGGCACCGGCGTGGTCGCGGCGCCGGCCACCTACATGGTCGACGGCAGGCAGTACGTGTCGGTGGCCGTGGGCTGGGGCGGCGTGTACGGGCTCGCGCAGCGCGCCACCGAGCGCCAGGGGCCGGGCACCGTCTACACCTTTGCGGTCGGCGGCACCGCGAAGATGCCGGAGTTCGTGCAGTACCGCATGAACAACCTGCTGCAGGGCGTGAAGTACGACCCGGCCAAGGTCCAGGCCGGCACCATGCTTTACGTGAGCAACTGCGTGTTCTGCCACGGCGTGCCGGGCGTGGACCGCGGCGGCAACATCCCCAACCTCGGCTACATGGACGCGGCCTACATCGAGAACCTCGACAAGTTCGTCCTCAAGGGCCCGGCCATGGCGCGCGGCATGCCCGACTTCACGGGCAAGCTCTCGGGCGACGACATCGAGAGCATCAAGGCCTTCATCCAGGGCACGGCGGACGCGATCCGGCCGAAGTAGGCCGCCGAAGCGGGCGCGGGCCGCTCAGCCCGCGAGCTGCAGCTCGTGGATCAAGCCGGCCACGTTGCCCACCTGCAGCTTGTCGTAGATCGACTGGATGTGGTTGCGCACCGTGGCTGGCGAGCGGCTCAGGATGGCCGCGATGTCCTTGTGCGTGTCGCCCCTGGCCAGCAACCCGGCGACGGTGTGCTCGCGCGGCGTGAGGCCATCGGCGCGGCAGCGCTTGCGCACGCGCAGGAACAGCAGGCGCTGCTCGAGCCGATACGACATCACGGCATGCCGGCCCAGGTAGGTGGACTGCGCGGTCATGAAGTGTTCCAGCAGCGACTGCGGCAAGGCCTGGCGCGTCCAGCCGGCGAACTCTTCCTGCACCAGCGCGATGAAGGTCACGTCACAGTGGTAGATCGCGCCGTGCAGGTCGGCAATGGCAGCGCCGCGGGGCTGCGTGCTCGGAGCCGGCGCCAGCGTGCGGTCCAGGTGCATCACGCGGTTGTGCGCCAGCGCCTGCATGAGGTGCGGCGACAGGCTGGCCAGGAGGCTTTCTTCCTCGGGCTTGCAATGCGCGTCCGGGTCGGCGCGGAACAGCGAGACCCACTGCATGAAGTTGGTCCGCGGGTCGCTGTCCATCGTGATGAAGATGTTGTTCTGGTCGTAGCGCCGCACGTAGTCCAGGAACGGCGCGTACTTCGGCCCGCTCCACCAGCGCGCCGAGTTGAAGCCCCGCGTGCCGTGTCCCTTGCCGAAGAAGCTCGCGGCTGCGGAGTCGAGGTGCTTGTACGACTCGTACTCGACCATCATTTCCGGGTCCTTCTGGTGCAGGTGCAGCGTGCGCACGTCGATGCCCTCGGAGGCCGTGGTGGCCGTGCCCCACATCGATGCGTCGAAGGGCAGCACCGGCTTGATGAGGTCGAGTGCGGCGTCCTGGAAGGCCTGAATGGGAAGCTCGTGCGACAGCCGGTACAGCTGCAGCAGCAGCGCGCTGAAGTCGTGCAGGTCGGGTTTACGCATGGACACAGTTTTTCATCGAGTGGTGCGTGCGGCATCCCATGTTCCCGTGATTGCCTGGCCGGCGTCCAGGTGGTTTCCCTGCGAAATCCGAGCAAGCCCAGGCGCCGGTCCGCGAATGATGCATTTGCATCATTTTATTTCTGTGAACGAAAGATATCGTTTGCAGCACCTCCGGTTGCCCAGGCCCATTCCTTCCAGAAGAGCCCGTCCATGACTCATTTCACCCAGAAAATTCCCCATGCCTTGTCCATCGTCACCCTGGCGCTCTTGGCCGCGTGCGGGGGAGGCGGCGGCGGCAGTGGCGGCGGCCTCGGCTTCATTCCGCCCGCGTCGAACGGCGGCGGCGACCCGCCTGCCGCAGCCTCCACGACGCTGAGCGGCACCGCAGCCACCGGCGCGGCCTTTGCCAGCGCCGCGCTCACGGTGTTCGACCAGACCGGCGCCAAGGTCTGCGAGGTGAAGACCTCGGCCGAAGGCACCTACACCTGCACGTTGCCCGCGGGCACCAAGGCGCCGCTCGTCATCCAGGCCGTGCGCGACGACCTCACCCTCTACAGCACCACCGCGAGCGCCGCCACCGGCACCACCAACGTGACGCCGCTGACCACCATCGTGGTGGCGCAGCTCTCGCCCAACGGCGACCCGTCGCAGCTGGCCGCCGCGATCCAGGCCGATGCCGGCGCCGTCACGGCGGGATCGATCGGCGACCGGGTGGCGAAGCTGCTGGCCGCGCTGCAGCCGCTCCTGAGCGCGCTCGATGCGAGCATCGACCCGATGAGCGGCGAATTCCAGGCCAACGGCACCGGCCAGGACCGCGTGCTGGACGCCATCAACGTGTCGGTGCGCCCTGACGGCGCGGCATCCAACATCGAGATCACCGTGAAGGCGCTGCCCGCCGGCGAAGACAGCCCGCCGGTGTCCATCGTCTTTCGCAGCGGCGATGCCACCCTGCCGACGCTGCCTGCAGTCGATGCAGCGGCCCTCGCGTCGCCGCCCACGCCGGCCATGGTGCAGGCGCTGCTCGACCGCATCAACGCCTGCTACGCGCTCCCGATCGGGCAGCGCGTCGACAGCCCCATCGAGGCCGACGGCAATGCCTACGGCAGCGCCGTCAACGTGGTGGCGCCGGCATGCCGCACGCTGTTCGTGGGCGACGACCCGGCCAACTTCGTCTCGGCCGGCGCGCCCGTCGGCCGCGTGAGCAGCGGCGCGCGCCGCTCGTTCGAAAGCCTGTTCCGCTTCGGCCCGACCAACCTGAAGCACGACCGCGGCAACTTCGAGTACTTCCACGCCAACGGCGACATCGCGCTGACCTTCCGCTGGACCGACGTTCTCGGCAACACCGACAACGACGCCATCAACGCGAAGATCGTGGACGGCGCGCTGAAGCTCACCGGCAACACCCACACCTACCGCGCGGCCGTGCGTCCGCAGCTCGAGAAGAAGGACTATCTCAAGCACCAGAACCTGGTCTTCCACTCGGTCGGCTACGCCGTCTCCATCGACAACGTGCGCGACGGCAACGGCGATCCGATCCTTTCGAAGGTGGTGGCAACGACGGCCTCGCTGCCGGGCAGGGAATTGGTGCTGGTGCCGAAGGCCGGCCTGAACACGCTGGTGCTCACGCCGGACGGCACGGCGGGTTCCGCGCTGAACTCGGCGCTGTGGCGCATGTCCGCACGCTACCTGGACCCGGCTCAGCCCGGCAGCCCGAGCGATTTCGAGAACGCCAACCTCTTCGCCTCGCCGTTCTATTCGGACGACGACCTGCGCAAGGTCCCCGACCAGACGGTGTGGAAGCTGGAGTTCTTCCGCGCCGACGGCGCCACGCCCAACGTGGTGCAGTACGTGCGCACCTTCTCCCGCGTGCCCACCGTCGCGGAAGCCGTGCAGACGCCCATGGTGGAGCTCATGCCCGCCCTGCGCGCCGAAATGCTGGCGGAAAGCCTGGGCTCCGCGCGCGGCATCGTCTTTGGGGCACCGACGCCGTCGGAACCCAACAACGTCGACTTCAGCGCCGACGGCGATCTCGATGGCTGGACGGTTCCGGCCGGTGCGCTCGCGCCCACCTCGTTCGGCGTTTTCGGCAGGGCGCCCGGCCCCGGCGGCGCCCGCTTCAGCGAAACCGTCGCCGTGCGCAGCACGGCGCGCAAGGCGATGGTCTATTGCCAGCCGGTGGGCGGCAGCGACACGCATTGCGTGCCGGCCGGCAACAGCAGCTGGCAGTACGCGCAGGGCGTCTCGATCAGCACCTTCAGCTTCGCGGCCCGCACCGCGCGCCAGGTCGACGTGCGCAAGAACTTCGAGGTGTGGACGGTCACGCTGCCCTGATTTGCTGTCACCGCCATGAAAAAAGCCGCCGGTCCCGAGGGCCGGCGGCTATTTTTCAGAGCGGGGGAAATCAGTCGGCGTACACGCCGGCAGCCTTGATGATCGGGCCCCACTTGGCGATCTCGGCCGAGACGAACTTCTTGTGCTCGGCCGGCTCGGTGCGCTTGTCGGTGGTGATCACGGCGCCCAGTGCCTCTTCGCGCTTGATGAAGCCCGGGTCCTTCATGGCGGCCTTGATGGCTTCGTTGAGCTTCTTCAGCACCGGTGCCGGCGTGCCCTTGGGCGCGTACACGCCGTGCCAGATCGTGACCTCGAAGTCCTTCAGGCCCGATTCGGCCAGCGTCGGCAGGTCCTTGAGCGCCGGGGTGGTCAGGCGCTTGGTCGTGGTCACGGCATAGGCCTTGACCTTCTTGGCCTCGATCTGCGACGTGGTGTTGGTGGTCTGGTCGCACAGCAGGTCGATCTGGCCGCCGAGCAGGTCGGCGATGGCCGGCGCGGTGCCCTTGTAGGGAACCGGCGTCATCTCGACCTTGAGCGCGCTCTGGAACAACAGGCCGCACAGGTGCGACGCAGCGCCCAGGCCGGCATTGCCGAGGTTGATCTTGCCCTTGTTGGCCGCGATCCAGGTCGTCAGCTCCTTGTAGTTGTTGGCGGGCAGGCCGGGCTTGCCGATGAGCGTCATCGGCACTTCATTGATCATGCCGAGGTATTCGAAATCGTTCTCGACGTTGAACGGCAGCTTGCGGTAGAGCGCCGGCATCGTCGACATGCCGATGTGGTTGAGCAGCAGCGTGTAGCCGTCGGGTGCCGCGCGGGCCACCTTGGCGGTGCCGATGGAACTGCCCGCGCCTGCGGTGTTGTCCACCACGATCGTCGTGCCAAGGGTCTTTTGCAGGGCTTCGGCCAAGTCGCGAGCCACCCGGTCGGTCGGGCCGCCGGCGGAGAAAGGCACTACCAGCGTGACGGTCTTGCCTGCAGGGAAATCCTGCGCGTAGGCGCCAGCGACTGCAGCGGCGAATGCCGTGAATGCAAGCAGTTTCTTCATGAGTGTCTCCCGGTTTGGTGAAGTTCAAAAACGGCCGCGATCATAAAGGCTGACCACGACCTGACGAATAGCGAATAGCCCTTAGGCGGGCTCCGAAGCCGCCCCTTCCCGGGGCCGGATGCACGCCGTAAAAGAAGTTTGCCGCCCGTCGAACTGTCCGACAGGCGGACCCGGCGGGCGCCGATGCGCGCCGCGGGCGCGGGCTCTAGGGTGAAGTTTCATTGCCATCGAAAAACACCCTCAAGGAGTAACTCATCCATGCCCACCATCACTTCTTCACTGGATGGAATGAAGGTCGCCATCCTCGTGTCGGACGGCTTCGAGCAGGCCGAGATGACCGAGCCGCGCAAGGCCCTCGACGGCGCCGGCGCGCAGACGCAGATCGTTTCGCCGCTCGACGGCAGCGTGCGCGGCTGGAAGCAGCTCGAACCCGCCGACACCTTCGAGGTCGACGTGCCGCTCCAGAACGCCAATGCCGACGACTTCGACGCGTTGCTGCTGCCAGGCGGCGTCGCCAACCCCGACGCGCTGCGCATCAATCAAAAGGCCGTGGCCTTCGTGCGTGCCTTTGTCGAGATGGGCAAGCCCATTGCGGCCATCTGCCACGGTCCATGGACGCTCATCGACGCCGGTGGCGTCAAGGGCCGCAAGATGACTTCATGGCCCTCGCTGCGCGCCGATCTGATGAACGCCGGCGCGAAGTGGACCGACAAGGAAGTGGTGGTCGACCGCGATCTGGTGACGAGCCGCAAGCCCGAGGACTTGCCCGCCTTCACTCGCGAGATGACGAAGCTCTTCGAGCTGGCGCACGAGGCGGCGATTCACTGACCGGAGGCCGCGCCTGCGCCTTGATGAACCACCGCGCTACTTGTAGCTGCGCGCGTCCTCAATCACCTTGCCGTCGTTCGGCAGGGTGCCCGGTGCCACCAGCTCGATGGTGCCGCGCAGCTTGGTCACTTCGCGCACGGCATCGGCAATGCGCGCATCGAGCCCGGCCGGTGCGCCCGCGCATTCGAGCCTGAAGGTCATCCGGTCGTCGCCCATCTCGCCCGACACCACGAGGCGCGCGCGCTGCACTTCCGGAAAGCGCCGCGCGATCTCCGCGACTTGCGAAGGGTGCACGAACATGCCGCGCACCTTGGTGGTCTGGTCGGCGCGGCCGAGCCAGCCCTTGATGCGCTTGTTGGTGCGGCCCGTGGGGCAGGCGCCCGCGAGCACCGCCGAGAGATCGCCGGTGCCGAAGCGCACCAGCGGATAGTCGGGGTTGAAGCTGGTGACGACGATCTCTCCGACCTCGCCGTCGGGCACCGGATCGCCGGTGCCGGGGCGCACGATTTCCACCAGCACGCCTTCGTCGAGCACCAGGCCTTCGCGCGCGCTGGTCTCGTAGGCGATGAGGCCGAGGTCGGCGGTGGCATAGCACTGCGTGCCCTGCACGCCACGTGCGGCGATCCAGTCGCGCAGGCTGGGCGGAAAGGCTTCGCCCGACACCAGGGCCTTGGTGAGCGAGGGCAGCTTCTGCCCTTTCTCCTCGGCTTTTTCGAGCAGGATCTTGAGGAAGCTCGGCGTGCCCGCGTAGCCTTCGGGCTTGAGGTCGGCAATGGCTTCGAGCTGCTGCTCGGTCTGCCCGGTGCCGCCCGCGAACACGGTGCAGCCGATGGCGTGCGCGCCGTTCTCCATGATGGCGCCGGCCGGAGTCATGTGATAGCTGAAGCTGTTGTGAATCAGCTCGCCGGTGCGAAAGCCCGCCGCATGCAGCGCACGCGCGGTGCGCCAGTAGTCGCGCGCCTCGCCCTCGGGCTCGTAGATGGTGCCGGGGCTCGCAAAGATGCGCGGCATGCGAGGCCCGCGCACGATGGAGGCAAAGCCGCCGAAGGGGTCGTCGGCGCGGCGCGCCTTCTGCAGGTCGAGCAGTTCCGACTTGCGCGTAACCGGAAGCTTGGCGAGCGCCTCGCGCGTGGTGATGTCGGCGGGCTTCACGCCGTCGAGGATCTTTGCGAAGGCCGGTGCGGTGGTCTGGGCCTGCGCGATCTGCTTCGGCAATGCCGCCAGCAGGTCGCGCTCGCGCTCGGCGGGGTCGCGGATTTCAAGGGCGTCGTAGTAGTCGGTCATGGATTCAAAGCCCTTCTTCATGGGATGGCGAGCGCAGCGAAGCCCGTTCGCGAGCACCCGCGGAACCGGCTTTGCCGGGCTGCCGGGTGCGCCCCCTCGAGGGGGGAATCGAGCTACACGAAGTGAGCGAGGAACGGGGGTGGGTCATTACGCCAGCCACCTCTTGCGGCGCTTGTAGCTCTTCACGTCGCGGAAGCTCTTGCGGTCGGCACCGCCGACGCCGAGATAGAACTCCTTCACGTCCTCGTTCTCGCGCAGGCTCTTGGCCTCGCCATCCATCACGATGCGGCCGTTCTCCAGGATGTAGCCGTAGTCGGCGTAGCGCAGCGCCATGTTGGTGTTCTGCTCGGCCAGCAGGAAGGTCACGCGCTCCTTGGTGTTGAGGTCTTTCACGATCTCGAACACTTCTTCGACGATCTGCGGCGCGAGGCCCATCGACGGCTCGTCGAGCAGCACCATGCTCGGGTTGGCCATCAGCGCACGGCCGATGGCGCACATCTGCTGCTCGCCGCCCGAGGTATAGGCCGCCTGCGATGTGCGCCGCGTCTTCAGGCGCGGGAAATACGCGTACACCTTCTCCAGCGTCTGCTGCACCGCGGCCTTGCCGTCGGTGCGCGTGTAGGCGCCGGTCATCAGGTTCTCTTCGATGGTCAGGTGCGCGAAGCAATGCCGGCCTTCCATCACCTGGATCAGCCCGCGCTTCACCAGCTCGGCCGGCGACAGCGCCTCGATGCGCTCGCCGCGCAGTTCGATGGTGCCCTTGGTGACGGCGCCGCGTTCGCCCGCGAGCAGGTTGCTCACCGCGCGCAGCGTGGTCGTCTTGCCCGCGCCGTTGCCGCCGAGCAGCGCCACGATGCCGCCTTCGGGCACCGTCAGCGACACGCCCTTGAGCACCAGGATCACGTGGTTGTAGATGACCTCGATGCCGTTGACATTGAGAAGGATGTTGGATTCGCTCATGGTGTGGTCCGAAGCATTCGAAAGAACAACGACGACAACGTTGTTCTTTCGAATGGCGGCTCTCGCGAGCCGCCAGGGATCAGCTGTGCATCAGGAACTGCAGTCCGCCGCGTCGCGGCGCGTGAGCTTCTTCTCGCCGGCGTACTTCTCG
Source organism: Variovorax paradoxus (assembly GCF_018614875.1). Classification (GTDB taxonomy): domain Bacteria; phylum Pseudomonadota; class Gammaproteobacteria; order Burkholderiales; family Burkholderiaceae_C; genus Variovorax; species Variovorax paradoxus_I. The sequence goes on from NZ_JAGGNW010000014.1 coordinate 419,561, forward strand.
GCCGCCGTCTTCACCATCGGCTTGATGATCTGGCTGTCGGCCTCGTACCAGTCGGACATGCCGCCCCACTTGGCGCCGTCCCAGGTATGGACGCGTGCCCAGGTCGAGCCCATGTGGTCCTGGCACGAGGTGCTCACCGGGCGCATCACACCCGAGAAGCCCAGCGCGTCCAGCCTCTTCTGGTCGAGCGCGAGGTTTTCCATGCCCCAGCGCACCTGCTCGCCGGTCATGACCTTGCCCTTGCCGAAGCGCTCCTGCGCGCGCCTCACGGCCTCCACGCCGAGCATCTGGATGATCACGCCGCGCGTGTAGAGCACCGAGCCCACTTCCTCCTTCGGACCCGTGCCCTGGCCCTTGTCGTGCACCTGCTTGAGGATGTCCTGGATCACCTTGGGCTGCGTGCCCGAGGTGTTGAGCGCCAGCGCGTTGTAGCCCTTGGCATTGGCGCCCACGTCCTTCACGTCGGGCTCGGCGCCGGCCCACCACACGCCGTACATCTTCTCGCGCGGGTAGCCCGTGGCCACGGCCTCCTTGAGCGCGGTGGAGTTCATCACGCCCCAGCCCCACAGCAGCACATAGTCGGGGCGCGACTGGCGAACCTGCAGCCAGGCCGACTTCTGTTCCACGCCGGGCGCGGTCACCGGGATCAGCGAGAGCTCGAAGCCGTTCTGCTTCGCGCGCTCCTGCAGCAGCGGGATCGGCTCCTTGCCGAACGGCGAGTCGTGGTAGACGAGGGTGATCTTCTTGCCCTTGAGCTTGTCCATGCCGCCTTCCTTCTTCCCGATGTGCTGGATCAGGATGTCGGCCGCGGTCCAGTAGGAGCCCATCAGCGGGAAGTTCCACTTGAACACGCTGCCGTCCTGCGAGGCCGAGAGGCCGTAGCCCAGCGTGATGAGCGGGATCTTGTCGGTCGGCACCTTGTCGGTCAGCGCAAAGGTGATGCCGGTGGCCTGCGGGTCGAACAGCGCCACGCCGGGGCGGCCCTTCAGGCGCTCGTAGCACTCCACGCCCTTGTCGGTGGCGTAGCCGGTCTCGCATTCTTCATACGCGATCTTCACGCCGTTGATGCCGCCGGTGGCGTTGATGTACTTGATGTAGTCCTGCTTGCCGTTGGCCCAGGGCGTGCCGTTGGGCGCGTAGGGGCCGGTGCGGTACACCAGCAGCGGGAAGAACTGCTCCTTGGCCTGCGCCTGCGCGAGCGAGGGCGCGAGCAAGGCGCCGAGGGTGCTGGCCACCAGGGCGGCGGTCAGAGCGAGCGATTTCAGTTTCATGCCTGTCTCCTTATGTGGGCACCTCGGTGCCGGGTTTTTTACGAACGGGAACGTGTCGATCAATGAGGGAAGGGCCAGAGCCGCAGCTTTTCCTTGGCGGTGGACCACAGGCGCGCCAGCCCGTGCGGCTCGACGATCAGGAAGAACACGATCAGCGCGCCGAAGATCATGGTCTCCAGGTGCGAGGCCAGCGCGGTGGAAATCGAGAAGCCCAGCCACCCCGGCAGCTGGTTCAGAAAGAGCGGCAGCAGAACGATGAACGCGGCGCCGAAGAAGCTGCCCATGATCGAGCCGAGCCCCCCGATGATCACCATGAACAGCAGCTGGAACGAGCGGTCTATGCTGAACGCCGCCGGCTCCCATGCGCCCAGGTGGATGAAGCCCCACAGCGCGCCGGCCACGCCGACGATGAAGCTGCTCACCGCAAAGGCCGTGAGCTTGGCGTACACCGGGCGGATGCCGATCACCGCGGCCGCCACGTCCATGTCGCGCATCGCCATCCATTCGCGGCCGATGGCGCTGCGCACGAGGTTCTTGGCAAGCAGCGCGAACACCACCACGAAGATCAGGCAGAACAGATACTTCTGCACCGGCGACTCGATGGGCACCCCGAACACGTTGAGGCCCGCCACGCTCACCGAGCCCGACGACGAGTTGTTGGTGAACCACTGGATGCGCAGGAACGCCCAGTCGGTGAAGAACTGCGCAGCCAGCGTGGCCACCGCCAGGTACAGGCCCTTGATGCGCAGGCTCGGAATGCCGAACAGCACGCCGATCACCGTGGCGCACAGGCCGCCGAGCAGCAGCGAGGCAATGAGCGGCATGCCCTCGATGCGCACCTGGAAGTTGTAGGCCGCGTACGCGCCCACCGCCATGAAGGCGCCGGTACCCAGCGAGATCTGACCGCAGTAGCCCACGAGGATGTTGAGGCCCAGCGCCGCGAGCGACAAGATCAAAAAGGGCGTGAGGATCGCGCGCATCCAGTAGTCGGACACGCCGAGCGGCACCACCACGAACGCCACGAGCATCAGCACGAGGAGCGCGATGCGGTCCTGCGCAATCGGAAAGATCTGTTGGTCGGCGCGGTAGCTCGACTTGAACTGGCCGTTTTCTCTGTAGAACATCTTTCAGACCCGATCAATGATCTTCTCGCCGAACAGACCTTGAGGCCGCACGAGCAGGAAGACCAATGCAAGAACATACGCAAACCAGATCTCGATGCCCCCTCCCAGCATGGGGCCCAGATAGATCTCGGACAGCTTCTCGCCCACGCCGATCAGCAGGCCGCCGATGATGGCGCCCGGAATCGATGTGAGCCCGCCGAGGATCACCACCGGCAGCGCCTTCAGCGCCACCAGCGAGAGCGAGAACTGCACGCCGAGCTTCGATCCCCAGATGATCCCGGCCACCAGCGCCGAGAAGCCGGCCACCGACCACACGATCACCCAGATGCGCTTGAGCGGAATGCCGATCGACTGCGCGGCCTGGTGGTCGTCGGCCACCGCGCGCAGGGCGCGGCCCGTGGCCGTCTTCTGGAAGAAGATGGCCAGCACCACCACCAGGGCCGCCGATACCAGCGCGGCGACCAGGTCTTCCTGGCTCAGCAGCAGCCCGCCCTGGAAGGTGCCTTCGAGCACCATCAGCGGCTCCTTGGGCATGCCCACGTCGATCTTGTAGATGTCGTTGCCGAAGATCGTCTGCCCCACGCCGTCGAGGAAGTAGGCAATGCCCAGCGTGGCCATCAGCAGCGTGATGCCTTCCTGGTTCACCAGCTTGCTGAGCGCGAGCCGCTCGATCAGCCAGGCCACCACCACCATCACCGCCATCGCGGCGACAAAGGCCATGACGTTCGCGAGGATCTGGCTCTGGAAGCCGAACCACAGCGGGAACCACTCCGAGAAGCGCGCCATGGCCAGCGCCGCGAACAGCACCATCGCGCCCTGCGCGAAGTTGAAGACGCCCGAGGCCTTGTAGATCAGCACGAAGCCGATGGCGATCAGCGAATAGAGCATGCCGACCATGAGGCCGCCGAACAGGGTTTCGAGGAAAAAGCCCATGGCTAGTGACTTTCTCCCTCTCCCTTTGGGAGAGGGGTGGGGTGAGGGCGAGCGGCCTTGGAGATGCCGCCATGGGTGATGAGGCCGTCGGCCCTCACCCCAACCCTCTCCCGGAGGGAGAGGGAGCAAGAAGGGAGGCAGTTGTGCGGTGTCATGTCAATGCTCCACACCCAGGTACGCCCGGATCACGTCCTCGTTGTTGCGCACCTCCTGGGGCGTGCCGTCGCCGATCTTCTTGCCGTAATCCAGCACCACCACGCGGTCGGAGATGTCCATCACCACGCCCATGTCGTGCTCGATCAGCACGATGGTCGCGCCGAACTCGTCGTTCACGTCGAGGATGAAGCGGCTCATGTCCTGCTTCTCTTCCACGTTCATGCCGGCCATGGGCTCGTCGAGCAAGAGCACCTGCGGCTCCATCGCAAGCGCGCGGCCGAGGTCGACGCGCTTCTGCAGGCCGTAGGGCAGGCGCCCCACGGGCGTCTTGCGGTGCGCCTGGATCTCGAGGAAGTCGATGATGTGCTCGACGAACTCGCGGTGCCGCAGTTCCTCGCGTTCGGCCGGACCCCAGCGCAATGCTTGCGCAAGCAGGCCGCTCTTCATCTTGAGGTTGCGCCCGGTCATGATGTTGTCGAGCACGCTCATGCCCTTGAACAGCGCCAGGTTCTGGAAGGTGCGCGCCACGCCCATCTCGGCCACCTGGCGCGAGTTCATGTGCTTGAAGGTCTGGCCGCGGAAGGTGATGGAACCCTGCTGCGGCCAGTAGACGCCGTTGATGCAGTTCAGCATCGAGCTCTTGCCCGCGCCGTTCGGCCCGATGATGGCCCGCACTTCGTGCTCGCGCACGTTGAAGCTGATGTCCGTCAGCGCCTTCACGCCGCCGAAGCTCAAACTGATGTTCTGCACGTCGAGGATGACGTCGCCGATTTTTCTGCTGCTCATGCGGCGGCCTTCACGATGGGAAAGGTCTTCGCCTCGACGATCTTCAGCGTGGCGCTCACCGTGCCCGTGCGGCCGTCCTCGAACTTGACCTGCGTCTCGATGAACTGCTCGCTCTTGTCGCCATAGAGCGCGGCCACCAGCACCGCGTATTTCTCGGCGATGAAGCCGCGCCGCACCTTGCGCGTGCGGGTGAGCTCGTCGTCGTCGGGGTCGAGCTCCTTGTGCAGCACCAGGAAGCGCGCGATCTGCGTCTCGCCCATGCCGTCTTCGCTTGCGAGGTCGGCGTTCACCTTGCCGATGCATTCGGCAATCAGCGCCAGTACCTCGGGCTTGCCGGCCAGGTCGACATAGCCGCCATAGGCGAGCCCGCGCCGTTCGGCCCAGTTGCCGACCGCCTCGAAGTCGATGTTGATGGCCGCGCAGACCTCGTCGCGCGCGTTGCCGAAGCACACGGCCTCCTTGATCTGCGGAAAGAACTTGAGCTTGTTCTCGATGTAGTTGGGCGCAAAGATCGCGCCGCTCACGAGCCGGCCCACATCCTTCGCGCGGTCGATGATGCGCAGGTGGCCTTCGCTGTCGAGCACGCCCGCGTCGCCGGTGTGGAAGTAGCCGTTGGCATCGAGCACTTCGGCCGTGGCGTCGGGGCGCTTGTAGTATTCCTTGAGCACCGACACGCCGCGCACCAGCACCTCGCCGTCATCCGCGATTTTCAGTTCGATGCCCGGCGCGGCCGTGCCCACCGTCTGCAGCTTGACCTTGCCGTCCTGCTGCAGGCACACATACGCGCAGGTTTCGGTCTGGCCGTAGAACTGCTTCAGGTTGACGCCGATGGAGCGGTAGAAGCGGAACAGGTCGGGCCCGATGGCCGCGCCGGCCGTGTAGGCCACGCGGATGCGGCTCATGCCCAGCACGTTGCGCAGCGGGCCATAGATCAGCAGGTTGCCCAGGCCATACATCAGGCGGTCGCCCGCGCCCACCGTGGCGCCATTGAGAATGTCCGCGCCCACGCGCTGCGCCAGCGCCATGAACTTGGCATAGAGCCAGCGCTTGGGCGCCGCTGCGTCTTCCATGCGGATCGACACGGCCGTGAGCAGCCCTTCGAAGGTGCGCGGCGGGCCGAAGTAATAGCTCGGGCCGATCTCGCGCATGTCGTTCATCACCGTCTCGGCCGACTCGGGGCAGTTGAGCGTGAAGCCGCCCACCAGCCACTGCGCCACCGAGAACAGGTGGTCGCCTACCCACGCCATCGGCAGGTAGCTCATGATGTTGTCGCCGGGGCCGAGCCTGTCGGTCTCCACGCCGCCGCGGCCCGCCGCAATGAAGCTCGCATGCGTCTGGCACACGCCCTTGGGACGGCCGGTGGTGCCCGAGGTGTAGAGGATCACGCCGACGTCCGTCGCCTCCCCGCTGGCCACCGCGCGGTCGTAGTAGCCGACGTTGGCCTTGTCGAACTCGCGGCCCAGCGCGCGCAGCTGCTCGTAGCTCATGAGCCCGGGCTGGTCGTAGTGGCGCAGGCCCTTGGGGTCGTCGTAGATGATGTGGCGGATGCCGTGCTGCTGGTCTTTCTGCAGCTCGCGGCACTCGAGCAGCTTGTCGACCTGCTCCTGGTCTTCGACGATCACGAACTCCACGGCCGCGTCCTGCAGCATGAAGACCATCTCGCTCGCCACCGCGTCCTGGTAGAGCGGCACCGGCACGCCGCGCAGGCTCTGCGCCGCGATCACCGCCATGTACAGGTGCGGCCGGTTGGCGCCCACGATGGCCAGGTTGTCGAAGGCCTTGAAGCCCAGGCTCGCGAGGCCGCATGCCATTTCGCGCACTTCCTGCGCCACGGCGTTCCAGGACCAGGTCTGCCAGATGCCGAGGTCTTTTTCGCGCACGGCGGGCGCCTCGGGCTGGGCCTGGGCATGCGCGAGCAGCAGACGGGGGAAGGTGGGAGCGGTTGTTTGCACAGTGGGCGGATCGTAGGCCCCACTTTGACGTCGGGTTGTCATTCCAACGACAATCCTAGGGACACTACTCCCCGGAGTTTCCCGATGCCTCAGGGCCATTCCCAACACGGCGTGCCCGGCGGTTCGATCAAGGACCGCGTGCGCCCCGCCAATGCCGCCGAGCTCGACGGCATCCCCTGGCTGCCCACGCTCACGCCCGCCGAGCGCCGCCGCGCCGAGGCCGCGCTGGTGGTCGGCGAGGCCGAGCCCGGCGACCTCGTCTGCCGCGTCGGCCGCTCGCCCACCTACTGGTTCGGCGTGGTCGAGGGCCTGCTGAAGATGAGCAACGACAACGCCGACGGCGGCTCCGTCACCTACACCGGCGTGCCGCCCGGCGGCTGGTTCGGCGAAGGCACGGTGATGAAGCGCGAGCCCTACCGCTACAACATCCAGGCGCTGCGCCGCAGCGTGGTGGCGGGCCTGCCGATCGAGAGCTTCCACTGGCTGCTCGACCATTCGATCGGCTTCAACCGCTTCGTGATGAACCAGCTCAACGAACGGCTCGGCCAGTTCATCGCCGCGCTGGAGATCGACCGCCTGAACAACCCCGACGCGCGCGTGGCGCGCAACCTCGTGTCGCTGTTCAACCCGGTGCTGTACCCCGGCGTGGGCGAGGTGCTGCGCATCACGCAGCAGGAGCTGGCCTACCTGGTCGGCCTCTCGCGCCAGCGCGTGAACGAGGCGCTCAACGGCCTCTCGGCAGAGGGGTTGATCCGCGTGGAGTACGGTGGCCTGCGCGTGCTCGACCTGCCGGGCCTGCGCGCCACCGCGATGAGCGGCCGCAAGAACCCATCCCCCGACACCGACATCGACACTGAAGAAGAGCGAGAACGCAAGCCATGAGCCTCAAGGACCAGATCCAGATCGTGCCCGCCGATGCCGACGTGGCGGGCCATGTGCCGCCGCCGTCACCTCAGCCTTCAAAGAGAGAAGACGAACAAGGGCCGACGCCCGAGCAGCTGGCGCAACGCAACGCCGCCTTGGGCGAGCGGCTCGAAGCCATGGACGAGCTGCTCGCCAAGCCGCTCAAGGACATCCTTGCCGAGCACGAGCAAGCCGAGCAGACCGCGCTCGCATGGGACCGCTTCGGCGCGATGTGGATGCTCTCGCAGCGCGCGATGCGGCGCGTGGCCATGGACCTTGGCGCGCAGCTCGGCGTGAGCGAGCAGGAGATCGTGGCGCGCGCGCTGGGGCATGCGAATGCAGTGCTCAATGGCGCCGACGAGAACGACCTGAACGGGACGATTGCGCCGGCGCAGATGGCGCATATCGCGCGGCATCGGGGGTTTTTGAGGGGGCAGTTTCGGGGTGGGTAGGGCGTGGAGAGTGGGTCGACGTTGAGCCAAGCCCGACAGCCTCCTAGATCAATGCCCGCAATCGGCGCTGGGCGCGGTCGAGTCCGACGACCAAACGATTCTCGACACTTTCCGCCTCGGTGATTCGCTCGTCGAGCCATGCCGCATCCGTGCATCCGACTTGGGACATCTTCTGCATCATGACGCCGATGAGGGCGTTTTGATCCGTGATCAACCCATCCCAGAGGTCAATGTCCGCCTGGGCGCCTTGTATTTCTACGTAGCTGGCCGTCATCGTTGTCTCCTGCGCGCTTGGCTGCATAGGCTTAGCTGCGCTAATTGCGAACAGGCCGAGTCCGGACATGCGGGGCAAGCCCGACGATCGTCTAGACCAAGTCGAACCGACCAAGGTTCATCACCTTGGTCCACGCGGCGATGAAATCCTTCACGAACTTCTCCTGCGCGTCCGAACTGCCGTAGACCTCGGCCAGGGCGCGCAGCACCGAATTGGAGCCGAAGGCCAGGTCCACGCGCGTCGCGCTGCCCTTGCGCTCGCCCGTCGTGCGTTCGACTCCCTCGTACAGGTTGTTCTCGCCGGGCACGGCCTTCCAGGTCGTGTTCAGGTCGAGCAGGCGAACGAAGAACTCGTTGGTCAGCGCGTGCTCCTTCTGGCTGAAGATGCCGTGCTTGGTGGCGCCGACGTTGGCGCCCAACGCGCGCATGCCGCCCACCAGCACCGTCATCTCGGGCGCTGTCAGCGTCAGCAGTTGGGCCTTGTCGATCAACAGCGCGTCGGCGGGAACCGCATAGTCCTTCTTCAGGTAGTTGCGGAAGCCGTCGGCCACGGGCTCGAGCACCTTCATGGCCTCCACGTCGGTTTGCTCCTGCGACGCATCCATGCGGCCGGGGGTGAAGGGCACCGTCATGCCATGGCCTGCGTTCCTGGCGCCCTGCTCGACGGCGGCGCAGCTGGCCAGCACGATCAGGTCGGCCATCGAGATCTTCTTGCCGCCGGATTGCGCCTTGTTGAATTCGCCCTGGATCCCTTCCAGCGTCTGGAGCACCTTGGCCAGCCTGGCCGGCTCGTTGATTTCCCAGTCCTTCTGTGGCGCCAGGCGGATGCGGCCGCCGTCGGCTCCGCCGCGCATGTCGGAGCCTCGGAAGGTGGAACTCGATGCCCAGCCCGTCAGCACCAGGTCGGAGACCGACAGGCCCGAGGCCAGGATCTTGGCCTTGAGCGCCGCGGTGTCCTTGTCGTCGACCAGGGGATGATCGACCTTCGGGATCGGGTCCTGCCAGATCAGCTCTTCCTTCGGCACTTCAGGGCCAAGGTAGCGCGAGCGCGGACCCATGTCGCGATGCGTCAGCTTGAACCAGGCGCGCGAGAAGGCGTCGGCGAACTGCTCCGGGTGCTCGAGGAAGCGCCGGGAGATCTTTTCGTAGGCTGGGTCGAAGCGCAGCGAAAGGTCGGTGGTCAGCATGGTCGGCACGCGCTTCTTCGACTGGTCGTGCGCATGCGGAATGTCGGCCGGTGCGCCCTTGGCCTGCCACTGTCCGGCGCCGGCCGGGCTCTTGACCGGCTCCCATTCGAACTTGAACAGGTTCTCGAAGAAGAGGTTGGTCCACTTCGTCGGCTGCTGGGTCCACGTGACTTCCAGGCCGCTGCTGATGGCGTCGCCGGCGATGCCACTGGCATGGGTGCTCTTCCAGCCCATCCCCATTTCTTCCAGATCATTCGCTTCAGGTGCCGAGCCGACGAGGTCCGCCGGACCCGCGCCGTGGGTCTTGCCGAAGGTGTGACCGCCGGCGATCAAGGCGACGGTTTCTTCGTCGTTCATCGCCATGCGCGCGAAAGTCTCGCGGATGTCCCGAGCCGCCGAGACCGGGTCGCCGTTGCCGTTCGGACCTTCGGGGTTGACGTAGATCAGACCCATCTGCACCGCTCCGAGCGGGTTCTCCAAGTCGCGGTCGCCGGTGTACCTCTTGTCATCGAGCCAGGTTGTCTCATTGCCCCAGTAGACGTCCTGGTCGGGTTCCCACGTGTCCGGGCGGCCGCCGGCGAAGCCGAAGGTCTTGAAGCCCATGGACTCCAGGGCCACGTTGCCGGTCAGGATCATCAGGTCGGCCCACGAGATCTTGCGGCCGTACTTCTGTTTGACCGGCCACAACAGGCGCCGAGCCTTGTCGAGGTTGACGTTGTCGGGCCAGCTGTTGAGCGGCGCAAAGCGTTGCTGGCCGCGGCCGCCGCCGCCACGCCCGTCGCCGGTACGGTAGGTACCGGCGCTGTGCCAGGCCATACGGATGAACAGAGGCCCGTAGTGGCCGAAGTCCGCCGGCCACCAGACCTGCGAGTCCGTCATCAGCGCGCGCAGATCCTTCTTCAGCGACTCGTAGTCGAGGCTCTTGAACTCTTTCGCGTAGTCGAAGTCCTTGCCCATCGGATCGGACTTCGAGGAATGTTGGTGAAGCAGGTCCACCCGCAACTGGTTGGGCCACCAGTCACGATTGACCGGGCCGCGGCCCACCGCATGGTGGACGGGGCACTTGGCTTCCGCTTGAGTCTGGGCCATGGTGAGTCTCCAGTTCTTTGGTTGGGATCCGCACATTCTGGATCCCGCACGGACGAATAGGGCAAATGCTTTGCCTATGACGGTCATAGTGCATTGCCAGCCTTGCGCTGCCGCACTCCTTCGTTGTCCAGGGGCTGATCAGGATACGCCGCAACGAAGTGAACAGCAATGCTCGCGAAATCAATGAATTACAGTGCTCGGGCCGCGTCTTGCTGGGGATTCAATTCGTAACTTTTGACGCCGAAAACAAATCGGCCTCTTTGCAGCTCGTGGTGTCGTACCGTCTGGCGCATTCCCGGCGCGCTGCAGCCGTCCTTCTCTCTGTCTCTGTCTCTTCATTCCATCGCCCCATGCCCACCTCCCACCTCTACCTGATCACCGGCGCCTCCCGCGGCCTCGGCCGCGCCATGGCCGAGCAACTGCTTCAGCCGGGCAACATGCTGCTGTGCATCTCTCGCCGCCAGAGCCCCGAACTCGCGGAGCAAGCGAGCAAGGCAGGCAGCGGCGTCGAACTCGTGCAATGGGAACAAGATCTTGCTGACCCGCTTGCGGCGGCCGCGCGCGTGCGTGAATGGCTCGCCGCCCAGGACGCCCAGTGCTTCGGCAGCGTTACGCTGATCAACAACGCCGGCACCATCGGCAACCCGGCGCCGCTTTCGGCTGCGGTGGATGCCGATCTTTCGCAAGCCCTGCGCATCGGCCTGGAGGCGCCGATGCTATTGACTGCGGCCTTCCTCGGCGCCACGCGCCACTGGCGCAGCGCACGCAAGGTGCTCAACATCTCTTCGGGCCTGGGCCGCAACGCGATGGGCAGCCAGGCGCCCTATTGCGCGGCCAAGGCCGGCATGGACCACTTCTCGCGCGCCGTGGCACTCGAGGAGGCCGCGGCAGAGAATGGCGCGCGCATCGTCTCGCTCGCACCGGGCGTGATCGACACCGACATGCAGGTTCAATTGCGCGGCGCATCGGCCGAGAAGTTTCCGGACCGCACGCGCTTCGTGAGCATGAAGGAGGAAGGCCGGCTCGACAGCCCCGCCACCGCGGCGGCCAAGGTGCTCAAGTACCTGGCGCGCGAAGACTTCGGCCACAACCCCGTGGCCGACGTGCGCGACCCCGCCTGAACACCGCACCACCGAGCACGAGGACAACGAACATGGCCACCGCAAAGTCGATCGACACCGGCGACTACAAGCTCTTTCCTTCGCCGAGGAACGTGCACCGCGTCATCTTCGAACATCAGGTCTTCGTGCCGTACCCGTACGCGCTGATCGTGATGGACGAGTTCTATTTCAAGGGCCGCTACAGCCTGTTCTCGGCCTGCCGGCTGAGCGACGGGAAGATGGGACAGATGGCGACGTTCGAGCTGGCATCGGACGTCGACATCTTCAACAAGAAGTTCACGCCGGATTGAATTCGGGGTATTTCTCCCTCCCCTCCCGGGGGAGGGCAGGGGTGGGGGGCAAGCGGCGCCCAATTCCACGCAGCGAAGCCCGTGCCGCCCCTGCGGCGCAGTGACCTATTCGATGGTCGCGCCCGAGGCTTGCACGATGCCCTTCCACTTCTCGTAGTCGGTCTTCAGCAGTGCCTCGAACTGTTCGGGCGTCATGCTCTGCGGTTCGGCGCCCTGCGCGACGATGGCGGCCTTCATCTCGGGCGTGGCCAGCAGCTTGTTCACTTCCGTATTCAGCGTGGCGATCACGTCCTTCGGCGTCCTGGCGGGCACGAAGAGGCCGTACCAGGTGCTCACGTCGAAGCCCTTGTAGCCGAGCTCGGCCACGGTGGGCGTGTCGGGCAGCGAGGTGCTGCGCTTGGCGGACGTGACGGCCAGCGGGCGCAGCTTGCCAGCCTTGATCTGCGCCAGCGCCGAGGGCACCGACGACACCATCAGGTCGACGTTGCCCGCGAGCACGTCCATCATGGCCGCGTTGGAGCCCTTGTAGGGCACGTGGCGCATCTTGATCTGGGCGGCGCCGTTGAAGATTTCGCCGGCCAGGTGGATGGTGGTGCCGTTGCCGGGCGAACCGTAGGTGACGGTGTCGGGCGCGGCGCGCGCGGCTTTCACTACGTCGTCGAGCGTCTTGAACTTGGAATTGGCCTGCGTGACGATCACCACCGGCGTGTAGGCCACGTGGGCCACGGCCGTCAGGTCCTTCACCGGGTTGTAGCTCAGGTTCTTGTAGAGCCAGGGCGCGACGACCATGTTGTCCTTCTGGCCCATCACGATGTCGTAGCCCGTGGGCGCGGCGCGCGCGGCCTCGGCGATGCCGATGGTGCCGCCGGCGCCGCCGCGGTTGTCGGGCACCACGGTCCAGTGGTTGGCCTCCGTGAGCTTCTGCGCGACCAGGCGCGCCAGGATGTCGGTGCCGCCGCCGGGGGGGAAGGGCACGATCATGCGCACGGGCTTGGCGGGGTAGGACTGTGCCTGTGCAGGGGCGGTGAAGGCCAGGGGAAGCGCCAGCGCAAGGGCCAGCGAGCAGGTGAGTTTGCGGATCATGGGTGTTGTCTCTGTATCGGGGCGAATCGGGTTGCAGACTTTAGTCCTCGTCGGACACTGCACCGGGGGTGCAGTGTGCCGGAAGCGCAGCCGCGTGGTTTTCTTCGTTCGAGATGGGGCCCGTATCGGGCAGCGGCGGCTTGACATGCCCACTCCGGCGCAGAAGATGGCGGTGTCCATCCACACAGGAGACATCCATGCTCGGAAACATCAATGCCGTGGCCAACCTCGCGGTGAAAGACCTCGCCGTGGCGCGCCGCTTCTATGAAGACACACTGGGCCTGTCGCAGGTAGATGCCGAGGGCGACGAGGTGATCGTCTACCGCAGCGGCAACTCCCGCATCAATGTGTACCGCTCGGCCTTCGCGGGCACCAACCAGGCCACGGCCGTGACCTGGTCGGTCGATGGCGACATCGATCGGCTCGTGGCGGCGCTCAAAGCCAAGGGCGTGCGCTTCGAGCACTACGACATGCCCGGCGCAAAGCTCGAAGGCGACATCCACGTCATGGGCGACATGAAGGTCGCCTGGTTCAAGGACCCGGACGGCAACATCCTCAACCTGATCAGCGATTGAGGGGGCCGCGGCCGAGTTGGCGATCAGATCAGCCGAAGTTCCTGGCCGCGAAGTCCCAGTTCACCAGCTTCGCCAGGAAGGTCTCGACGAACTTCGGGCGCAGGTTGCGGTAGTCGATGTAGTAGGCATGCTCCCAGACGTCCACCGTCAGCACCGGGGTGTCTCCGGTGGTCAGCGGCGTGCCGGCGGCACCCATGTTCACGATGTCCACCGAACCGTCGGCCTTTTTCACCAGCCAGGTCCAGCCCGAACCGAAGTTGCCCACGGCCGACTTCACGAAGGCTTCCTTGAAAGCGTCGTGGCTGCCCCACTTGGCATCGATGGCCTTGGCCAGCGCGTCGAGGGCGTAGGGCAGGGGTGGGAGGGTGTGTTCCATGGTGGGTCTTTCCTTTCTGGCGTTGAAGAACAATGAAATCAAGGCGCGCTCTCCGGGTTCACCTGGTAGGCGCAGCGCCGCGCGCCCGCGAGCACGTGCTCGACGCGGCTCACGCTCACGCCGGGTCCCAGCACTTCGGAGAAGAGCTGTAGTTCGCTGCGGCAAAAGCCCGTGCAGGCCCGCGCCGCGGTACAGATGGGGCAATGGTTCTCGATGAAGAGGAAGCCGTCGCCCTCGGGCCGGAACTCGGCCATGTAGCCCTCGCGGCTGCGGATGTCGGCCAGCCGCTCGAGCCGGGCCTTGAGGCTGCGCGCGCCGCGCAGCGCCTCGCGGTAACTGGCGCGCATGGCCTCCTCGCGCGCGCCGATGAGCCGGTCCATGCCCCGCTCGCCGAACACGCTGATCACGGCGCTGATCATCTGCACCGTCATCTCGGCATGCGTGTCGGGAAAGCGTGCGTGGCCGGCGCCGGTGAGCCGCCATATCTGCGTGGGCCGGCCGCGGCCCGCGGAGCGGCTTTCGGCATCGACCAGGCCCTCGGCCTGCAGCTTCGCCATCTGCTGGCGCACCGCCTCCACCGTGACGTCGAGCACCTTGGCGATGTCGGGAATGCCCAGCGCGCCGCGGGTCTTGAGCGTGGACAGGATGCGGTCCGCCGGCTGGTGCGGCATCCAGCCGGGCGTGGCGTCGAGGGGGCGCGTGGTCATTCTTTATTCAAAGGAATTGCTTTGATTATCAAATGACAACCGAGGTGTTGTCGAGCACTTTGGAAAAGAGCGGACGTCTTTACGGTTTCTTTATGCGCCCCCGCCGACTCTGTTCCCCGTTTTTACGGACGCCTGCGGAGACTCGAGTCCTTGTGTTTCCGCTTGAGGAGTGATGAATGGACTTCGTCTGGATGGGCGCCTTGCTGGCGCTGTGGGCCGTGATGGCTGCCATGGCCGTCGGGCTGGACCGGCTCGACGCGCCGAAGAACGCGACGGGAACAACCGTAGGAGACGCATCGTGATCAGCCTTGAAGCGCTTTACGGCTTCGGCGCGCTGGTTGCCGTGGTCCTGTTCGCGTACCTCGTGTTCGCATTGATCTGCGCCGAGGAGTTCTGAAATGGCTTCGTCCGCCTGGGGCCTGCTGGCCTTTTTCCTTGCCGCGCTGCTGGTGCTGGCCTGGCCCGTCGGCAAATTGCTTGCCGCACTGTGCAGCGAACGCGTGCCGCGCTGGATGCAGCGCATCGAGGCGCCGCTCTACAAACTCGCGGGCGCCAGGCCCGAGCAGTCGATGCACTGGCTGCGCTACGCATTCGCGCTGCTGGCCTTCAACGCCGTGGGCGCGGTCTTCGTGTATGCCCTGCAGCGCCTGCAAGCATGGTTGCCGCTGAACCCCGCGGGCATGGGCGCCGTATCGCCCGACTCGGCCTTCAACACCGCCGTGAGCTTCGTCTCCAACACCAACTGGCAGGGCTACGGCGGCGAATCGGCCATGAGCTATCTCACGCAGATGCTCGGGCTCACGGTGCAGAACTTCTTCTCGGCCGCCACGGGCATTGCGGTGGCCTTTGCGCTGATACGCGGCTTCGCGCGGCGCGGCGACGGCAAGGGCCGCGGCCTGGTCGGCAACTTCTGGGCCGACATCACGCGCATCACGCTGTGGCTGCTGGTGCCGCTGTCCTTCGTGCTCGCGGTGTTCTTCGTGGGCCAGGGCGTGATCCAGAACTTCGATGCCTACAAGACGGTGAGCACGCTGGAAACCACGGCGTTCCAGCAGCCGAAGAACGGCGCCGACGGCCAGCCGCTGAAGGACGAGAAGGGCGCCCCCATGATGGAAGACGCCGCCACCACGACGCAGACGCTCGCCATGGGCCCGGTCGCTTCGCAGGAGGCGATCAAGATGATCGGCACCAACGGCGGCGGCTTCTT
Source organism: Variovorax paradoxus (assembly GCF_018614875.1). Lineage (GTDB taxonomy): Bacteria > Pseudomonadota > Gammaproteobacteria > Burkholderiales > Burkholderiaceae_C > Variovorax > Variovorax paradoxus_I. The sequence continues at coordinate 435,046 of NZ_JAGGNW010000014.1, forward strand.
CAACGCCAACTCGGCGCATCCGTACGAGAACCCGACGGCGCTCGGCAACCTGCTGCAGATGATCGCGATCTTCCTGATCCCGGCGGCGCTGTGCTTCGCGTTCGGGCGCGTGGTGGGCGACATGCGCCAGGGCTGGGCGGTGCTCGCGGCGATGACGGTGATGTTCGCTATCGCGGTGATGGTCATCATCCCCGCCGAGCAGGCCGGCAATCCGCTCCTCGGCCCGCTGGGCGTCGATCAGCTGCACGGCGCGCTGCAAAGCGGCGGCAACATGGAAGGCAAGGAGGTGCGCTTCGGCATCGATGCCTCCGCGCTCTTCGCCGCCATCACCACCGCAGCTTCGTGCGGCGCGGTGAACGCCATGCACGACTCCTTCACGCCCATCGGCGGCATGGTGCCGATGGTGCTGATGCAGCTCGGCGAAGTGGTGTTCGGCGGCGTGGGCAGCGGGCTCTACGGCATGCTGATCTTCGCGATGTTGGCGGTGTTCATCGCGGGGCTGATGATCGGCCGCACGCCCGAGTACCTCGGCAAGAAGATCGAGGTGCGCGAGATGAAGCTGATTTCCATCACCATCCTGGTCACGCCCGTGCTGGTGCTGGCCGGCACGGCGGTGGCGGTGCTGGCCGGCGCCGGCAAGGCCGGCATCGCGAACCCCGGCGCGCACGGCTTCTCCGAAATTCTCTATGCGCTGAGTTCGGCCGCCAACAACAACGGCAGCGCCTTCGCGGGCCTGTCCGCCAACACGCCGTTCTACAACGGCCTGCTCGGGCTCGCGATGTGGCTCGGCCGCTTCGCGGTGATCGTGCCGGTGCTGGCCATTGCCGGCTCGCTCGCGGCCAAGCAGCGGCTGCCCGTCACCGGGGGCACGCTGCCCACGCACGGGCCGCTGTTCGTCTCGCTGCTGATCGGCACCGTGCTGCTGGTCGGCCTGCTCAACTACGTTCCGGCGCTGGCTCTGGGGCCCGTCGTCGAACACCTTGTGCTCTGGAAGTGAAGGGGCGCACCATGACGCATACAAAGACATCTCTCTCGCTGCTCGATGCGGCACTGGTCAAGCCCGCGCTGTGGGGCGCCTTCGCCAAGCTCGATCCGCGCACGCAGTGGCGCAACCCGGTGATGTTCATCGTCTACATCGGCAGCATCCTCACGACGCTGCTCTGGGTGCATGCGCTGAGCTTCCCCGGCGACACCGGCATGAAGCCCGCCTTCGTGCTGGCCATCACCATCTGGCTGTGGTTCACCGTGCTGTTCGCCAACTTCGCGGAAGCCCTGGCCGAGGGCCGCAGCAAGGCGCAGGCCGCTTCGCTGCGCGGCCTGCGCAAGGACACCTGGGCCAAGAAGCTGAAGGAGCCGCGTCATGGAGGTCCGTGGCTTCCCGAGCAGGCGCCTAACCTGCGCAAGGGCGACGTGGTGCTGGTCGAAACCGGCGACGTCATTCCGCTGGACGGCGAAGTGATCGAAGGCGTGGCCTCGGTCGACGAGAGCGCGATCACCGGCGAATCGGCGCCCGTGGTGCGCGAATCGGGCGGCGACTTCTCGGCCGTGACCGGCGGCACGCGCGTGCTGTCCGACTGGCTCGTGGTGCGCATTTCGGTGAACCCGGGCGAGTCGTTCCTCGACCGCATGATCGGCATGGTCGAAGCGGCCAAGCGCCACAAGACGCCCAACGAGATCGCGCTGACCATCCTGCTGGTCGCGCTGACCCTGGTGTTCCTGATGGTCACGGTCACGCTGCTGCCGTTCTCGCTTTTCAGCGTGGAGGCCGCGGGTGCGGGCACCGTGGTGTCGCTCACCGCGCTGGTGGCGCTCCTGGTGTGCCTGATTCCCACCACCATCGGCGGCCTGCTCTCGGCCGTGGGCGTGGCCGGCATGAGCCGCATGATGCAGGCCAATGTGATCGCCACCTCGGGCCGCGCGGTGGAAGCGGCCGGCGACGTCGACGTGCTGCTGCTCGACAAGACCGGCACCATCACGCACGGCAACCGCCAGGCCAGCGCCTTCCTGCCGGCGCCTGGCATTCCCAAGGCGCGCCTCGCGCGCGCCGCGATGCTCGCTTCGCTTGCCGACGAGACGCCCGAAGGCCGCAGCATCGTCGAGCTGGCCCGCCATGACGGCCTGGACGCCACCGCCGTCGAAGGCACGCACTTCGTGGCTTTTACGGCGCAGACCCGCATGAGCGGCGTCGACCTGCCGCCCGCACCGAACAGCGTCGACACCGACGAGATCCTGCTGCGCAAGGGCGCGGTCGATGCGATCCGCCGGCATGTCGAATCGCTCGGCGGCAGCATGCCTGCCGAGGTGCTGCGCGCATCCGAGGAAGCGGCGCGCCGCGGCAGCACGCCGCTGGCCGTGGCCGAGGGCAATCGTGTGCTCGGCGTGGTCGAGCTCAAGGACATCGTCAAGACCGGCATCAGGGAGCGCTTCGCGGAGCTGCGCCGCATGGGCATCAAGACGGTGATGATCACCGGCGACAACAAGCTCACTGCCGCGGCCATTGCGGCCGAGGCCGGCGTCGACGATTTCCTGGCCGAAGCCACGCCCGAGGACAAGCTCGCGCTGATCCGCAAGTACCAGTCCGAAGGCCGGCTGGTCGCGATGACCGGCGACGGCACCAACGATGCGCCCGCGCTCGCGCAGGCCGACGTGGCCGTGGCCATGGGCAGCGGCACGCAGGCCGCGAAGGAGGCCGGCAACATGGTCGACCTGGACTCCAACCCGACCAAGCTGCTCGAGGTGGTGGAGACCGGCAAGGCGCTGCTCATGACGCGCGGTTCGCTCACCACCTTCTCGATCGCGAACGACGTGGCGAAATACTTCGCCATCATTCCGGCGATCTTCGTTTCGACCTACCCGCAGCTCGGCGCGCTCAACGTGATGCGGCTCGCGAGCCCGTCGTCGGCGATTCTGTCGGCGGTGGTCTTCAACGCGCTGGTCATCGTGTTCCTGATTCCGCTCGCGCTCAAGGGCGTGCGCTACCGGCCGGTGGGCGCGGCCGCGCTGCTGCGGCGCAACCTGGCCATCTACGGGCTGGGCGGTCTGCTCGTCCCTTTCATCGGCATCAAGCTGATCGACTGGCTGCTGGTGGCCGTCCATCTCGTCTGAGGAGTTCTTCGCCATGAACAACAACATCCTTCGTCCCGCGCTCGTGCTCTTCGCGCTGCTGAGCGCGCTCACCGGCCTGGTCTATCCGCTGGCCGTCACCGGCGCCGCCCAGGCGCTGTTTCCCTCGCAGGCCGCGGGCAGCCTGATCGTGCGCGACGGCGCCACCGTGGGCTCCAGGCTCATCGGCCAGAACTTCAGCGATCCGAAGCACTTCTGGGGCCGCCCTTCGGCCACCGCGCCGCAGCCCTACAACGCGAGCGCTTCGGGCGGCTCGAACCTGGGGCCGCTCAACCCGGCGCTGGCGGATGCGGTGAAGGCGCGCGTCGCGGCGCTGCGCACGGCCGATCCGGGCAACACCGCGCCGGTGCCGGTGGATCTGGTCACCGCTTCGGCCAGCGGGCTCGATCCCGACATCAGCCCGGCCGCCGCGCAGTACCAGGCAGCGCGTGTCGCACGCGTGCGCGGCGTGCCGGTCGAGCAGGTCAGCGCGCTGATCGCGAAGCACACGCAGGCGCCGCTCTGGGGCCTGCTGGGCGAGTCGCGCGTGAACGTGCTGGCGCTGAATCTCGCGCTCGATGAAGGCGCGCCGATGCGCTAACCTGCGGAGCCACCGCCATGCCCGACGCCCGCCCCGATCCCGACGCCCTGCTTGCCCAACTGCGCAGCGACGAGGCGCGCGCGCTGCGCGGCAAGCTGCGCATCTATTTCGGCGCCAGCGCCGGCGTGGGCAAGACCTGGGCCATGCTCAGCGCCGCACAGCGTGAGCACGCGGCGGGGCGCGACGTGCTCGTCGGCGTGGCCGAAACGCACGGCCGCAGCGAAACCGCGGCGCTGCTCGCGGGGCTCGACGTGCTGCCGCTGCGCGAGCTGGACCATCGCGGCCGCACATTGGCCGAGTTCGATCTCGACGCCGCGCTGGCGCGCAAGCCCGCGGTGCTGCTGGTCGACGAACTGGCTCACACCAACGCACCCGGATCGCGCCATGCCAAGCGCTGGCAGGACGTGCAGGAGCTGCTGGCCGCGGGCATCGAGGTCTGGTCGGCGCTCAACGTGCAGCATCTGGAAAGCCTCAATGGCACCGTCGGCGCCATCACCGGCGTGCGGGTGCACGAGACCGTGCCCGACACCGTGCTCGACGAAGCCGACGAGGTGGTGCTGGTCGACGTCACGTCCGACGAGCTCGCTGCGCGGCTCGCCGCCGGCAAGGTCTACCTGCCCCAGCAGGCCGAGCGCGCCGCGCAGAACTTCTTCCGCAAGGGCAACCTGATCGCGCTGCGCGAAATTGCGCTGCGCCGCACCGCCGAGCACGTGGAAGACGACGTGCGCGGGTGGCGCGTCGAGCAGTCGGGCGCGGCCGGCCGCAATGGAAAGGATGGGCAGGGCGGCGCGCTGCAGGCCTGGAACACCTCGGGCGCGATCCTCGCGTGCGTCGGCCCGCACGAGGGCGCCGCACAGACGGTGCGCACCGCGGCGCGGCTTGCGGGCCAGCTCAATGTGCGTTGGCACGCGGCCTATGTCGAGACGCCGCGATTGCAAAGGCTCGCCGCGGAAGAGCGCGACCGCATCCTTGCGGTGCTCAAGCTCGCCGAGGAACTGGGCGCGGCCACCGCGGTGCTCACCGGCTCCGACGTGGCGGAGCAACTGGCCGAGCAGGCGCGGCGGCTCAACTGCGCCACACTGGTGCTGGGGCGCCCGGAGCCCGCCGAGGGCTGGCGCCGCTGGTGGCCTGCAGCGCCGATGCCGCTGCCGCGCGCGCTGGCCCGACGCGCACCGGCGCTCGACATCATGGAAGTCGGCCGCGCCGACAGTTCGCGCCGGTTGTCGCGCGCGCCCATGGCCGGCACCCGCGCCGACGATGACGATCACGAAAAGGCGCCCGTGCATTGGCCGGGTTACGCCTGGGCCGCGGCCGCCAGCGTGGCGCTCACGCTGGTCTGCACGCCGCTGGCCCGCGTGCTCGAACTGTCCAACATCGTGATGCTGTTCATGCTGGGCGTGGTCGGCGTGGCCATGCGCTTCGGGCGCGGCCCTTCGGCGCTCGCGGCCTTGCTCAACGTGGCGGCGTTCGACTATTTCTTCGTGCCGCCGCGCCTGTCGTTCGCGGTCAGCGACGTGCAGTACGTGCTGACCTTCGCGATCATGCTCGGCGTGGGCCTGCTCGTGGGCCAGCTCATGGCGGGACTGCGCTTTGCGGCCGGCGTGTCGACCAGCCGCGAACGGCGGGCGCGCTCGCTGTTCGAGCTCACGCGCGAGCTCTCGGCCGCGCTGGAGAGCGCGCAGGTGGTCGCGTTGGGCGCCGCCGCGGTGCAGGGGCACTTCGGCGGCCACGCGCTGGTGCTGGTCACCGATGCGGCCGACCAGCTCGTGCTGCCCGGGAATCCGCCCGAGGGCTTCGATGCGCAAGTGGCCGACTGGGCCTTTCGCCATGGCCAGCCGGCCGGCCTGGCCACCGCCACGCTGGCGGCACAGGCCTGGCACTACGTGCCGCTGCAGGCGCCGATGCGCGTGCGCGGCGTGCTCGCGCTCTCGCCGGCACAGCCGCGCTGGCTGCTGATCCCGGAACAGGCGCAGCAGCTCGACACGCTGGCCCGGCAGATCGCGATTGCGCTGGAGCGCGTGCACTACGTCGAGGTGGCGCAGCAGGCGGTGGTCGAGATGGAATCGGAGCGGCTGCGCAACGCGCTGCTCGGCGCGATTTCGCACGACGTGCGCACGCCGCTCACCGCATTGATCGCGCTGGCCGAATCATTGCAGACGCTGCCGCCCGCAGCGCACGCCGAGGCGGCGCGCGCCATCGTGGCGCAGGCGCATGAGCTGCATGCGCTGGTCAACAACCTGCTCGACATGGCGCGCCTCGAAAGCGGCATTGCGGGCGGCGCGGTGAACCTGCGGCGCGACTGGCAATCGGTGGAAGAGGTGGTCGGCTCGGCCATCCGCGCGGCGCGCACCGCGCTCGGCGGCACTGTCGTGCACACGGCGCTCGACCCCGAGCTTCCTCTGGTCGAGTTCGACGCCGTTCTGATCGAACGCGTGCTGGTCAACCTGATCGAGAACGCCACCAAGTACGGCGCGCCGCCCATCGTCGTCGGCGCGCGGGCCGAGCCCGGCACGCTGGTGCTCACGGTGCGCGACCACGGCCCGGGCCTGCCCGCCGCGCTGCTGGGCCGCAAGCAGAAGCTGTTCGACAAGTTCACCCGCGGCGAAACCGAGTCGGCCACGCCGGGCGTGGGCCTGGGCCTGGCGATCTGCCGGGCCGTGGTGAGCGCGCATGGCGGTGACATTGCCGCAGCCAATGCGCAGGGCGGCGGTGCAGAATTCACGGTCACCTTGCCGCGCCGAGAGCCACCGGAAACCGCCGAAGCCCAACTCTGAACCCATGCCAGCACCCACCGCCATCGTGATCGAGGACGAGCCGCAGATCCGCCGCTTCGTGCGCGGCGCGCTCGAGGCCGAAGGCTGGCTGGTGCACGAGGCCGGCACGCTGCGTGATGGCCTGGCGGCCGCCGGCACGCGCCAGCCCGATCTGCTGGTGCTCGACCTCGGCCTGCCCGACGGCGACGGCATCTCGCTGATCCGTGACGTGCGCGGTTGGTCGACCGTGCCGATCATCGTGCTGTCCGCGCGCAGCGACGAGGCCGACAAGATCGCCGCGCTCGATGCCGGCGCCGACGATTACCTGACCAAGCCCTTCGGCACCGGCGAACTGCTCGCGCGCGTGCGCGCCAACCTGCGCCGCCCGCGCGCGGCGGGCGGCAGCGCGGACGAAGCACCCGAGGCGCTGTTCCGTTTCGGCGAGATCGAACTGGACCGTGCCGCCCGCATCGTTCGCCGTGCCGGCGCCGAGGTGCATCTCACGCCGACCGAATACCGGCTGCTGTCGGTGCTGGTTGCGAACGCGGGCCGCGTGCTCACGCAGCGCCAACTGCTGCGCGAGGTGTGGGGCCCGTCGCATACGGACCAGAGCCACTATCTGCGGATCTACATGGGGCACCTGCGGCAGAAGCTCGAGGCCGATCCTGCCCAGCCAAGGCATCTGCTGACCGAAACGGCCGTGGGATATCGGCTGGTGGTTTAGCTTCGCTTTGGACGGAGCCGTGGTGCATCCCACCTCGGAGCCCGTTCCCGATTTACTCCCTCTCCCTCTGGGAGAGGGCAGGGTGAGGGCAGCGGCACCAACGACTCGACAAGCCCGGCATGCGGTGCGGCGCGGTCGGCCCCTCTGTGCCGCCGAGGAGCGCAGTGTTTCGCGGATCAGGGCTCGCAGCTGTCTGAGCGTAGCGAGTTCTGCGAGACCCCGCGAAACGCGAGCACCGCAGGGAAGCCCGAAGGGCCGGCATAGTGGGGCCGACCGCGCCGCACCGCATGCCGGGCGCCCTTGGCCAAGAAAAACGATTCAGCCCTTGCTCGGATTCAGCAAGAACTTCTCGCCCGTAGCCTGCTTCCCGTACACGCCGATCGCATCCAGCTGCAGCGCTTCAAACAAGGAGACTTCCCGCGTGTAATGACTCGCAAAGGTGGTCTTCAATTCAGCCACGACCCGCGCCTTCAATCGCTGAACACCTTCATCCCCGAGCTTCTGCAGAAACGGAAACAGCAGCCACCCGCCCATGCCCCACGCCATGCCGAAATTGCGCACGAACTCGGTCGGACCGCGGTCCAGGCCGCCGTAGATGTAGACCTGCTTGTGCGTGGTCGAGCCGTAGCGGCTGTATTCCTTGGCCGTGCGGTTCAGCGCCGCTTCCATGCAGCCGAGGATCTGCCCCGCGAGCTTGCCGCCGCCCGTGGCGTCGAAGGCCAGCGTGGCGCCCGTCTCGACCAGGGCCTGCGTCAGGTCTTCGAGAAAGGTGGGCGAGCTTGCATTGCACACGTACTTCGCGCCGATGCCGCGCAGCAGCGCTTCCTGCTCCGGCTTGCGCACGATGTTGACCAGCGCGATGCCGTCCTTCTGGCAGATCTTGTTGAGCATCTGGCCCAGGTTGGAGGCGGCGGCCGTGTGCACCAGTGCCTTGTGGCCTTCGCGCCGCATCGTCTCGACCATGCCCAGCGAAGTGAGCGGATTCACGAAGCAAGATGCGCCTTCGGCCGGCGCCGTGCCCGCGGGCAACTCCAGGCACTGGGCCGCCGCCACGGCGCGGTACTGCGAATACATCGCGCCGCCAATCGCGGCCACCGTCTTGCCCAGCAGCGCCTGCGCCGCCGCAGACGAGCCGGCCTTGACCACCACGCCGGCGCCTTCGTTGCCGACCGGCATCGACTGGTCCAGCCGCCCGGCCATGGCCGGCATGGCGCGCTCGGGCACCGTGGCGGTGACGATGGGCCGTTCGGGCGTGCCGGAAACCTTGGCGGTGCTCATGTCGGCCGCGCCGAACAGCAGGCCCAGGTCCGACGGGTTCATCGGCGACGCTTCGACCCGGATCACCACCTCGTGCGGCTGCGGTTCGGGAATCGGCTCATCGTGCAGCGAGAGTTCGAGTTCGCCGTTCGCGCGGATGAGGGAGCGGAGTTGCAGTGCCATGGAAGAGCCCCTTGTGACCTTGTCGGGAAGGTCCGTTCGAAGATGGCCCAGGGCCACGGGGCGGCCAGTATAGGAGCGGCGCGCGAAAACCGCAGACGCCTTCAGGACACCACGGGAATCGCCGGCGCACGGGCCAGCGCATGGCCCATCTTCTGCGGATCGAAGCGATCGATATAGCGCGGAATGTTGCGCCACAGCGTGTGATAGCCGTAGCCGCCGCGGAACATTTCGAAGCGCGCGCTTTCCTTGTCCCAGTGCTGCACCGCCATGCGGTAGGCCGCCGCGACCACGCCGGTGCGGTCGGCGCCGTGCATGCAGTGGATCAGCACCGGCCCCTGTTTTTCGGCCTCGCGGATCGCCACCAGCGCGCGCAGCACCTTGGCGTCGTCGATCGACCAGGTGTTGATCGGCACGCGCACCAGGCGGATGTCGTGGCCCGCGAACACCTTCCTGTCGTCGTTGAAGGAACGCAGGCTCACGATGGTGCGGATGCCGAGCGACTTCAGCGCCGCCACGTCGGCGACGCCCGGCTGCGCGCTGCGGTACAGCGTGGGCGTGATGCGGTGCAGGTTCTCGACCTGCAGTTCTTCCAGCGGATCGGCCCAGTGCCCGGGGCGCGGGTCGGCAATGCCTTCTGCGGCTGTTGCTGCTGTCTTGTGCTTCTTCGTCATTTCTTGTTGCGCCGCCAATGCCGCGTCACCAGGATCAGCGCCGCCACGGTAAGCCCGCCCCAATAGTCGACCGGCGCGCCCCAGATCCAGTGCTTGTGCCAGAACGCATCCACCGCATTGAAGCGCGCCCAGCCGAAGGCCGGGTTGATCATGAACCACAGGAAGTCTTCGCAGACCCAGAACACGATCAGGCCCGCAACGGCCAGTCCCACGTCGCGCCACGTCCAGCGCCCGTTGAAGGCCAGCGGCGCAAGGAACACCAGCACCATGAAGGTGAAGACCCAGGCGTGGTAGCCCGTCATGGCGCGGCCGCCCCAGAAGATGTCGAGCCAGAGGCTGTTCTCGATGCGCCAGGTGGGCAGCGACGTGGCCCAGCCGGCGCCGCCCTCGATCTGGATCTCGGCGTTGGCAAAGAAGAAGGCCATCACCATCACCCATGCCAGGTAGCCGAGCGTACGGGCCACGCCCGACTTCTCCGTGGCGCCCATCATGCGTTGCCCAGCACCTGGCGCAGCACCGCGGCAGCCGCGCGCGGCTTGCCGAGCGCGCGGCTGCGCCGGGCCATGTCCGCCAGCTTGGCGGGGTCGGCCATCAGGCGCGCGACCTTGTAGTCGAGGCCGATGGTGTCGTAGGCCAGCCAGGCCGCGCCTTCTTCCATCAGGAAGCCGGCGTTGTGCTCTTCCTGCCCCGGAATCGGCGAGATCAGCAGCATCGGCTTGCCGAGCGCGAGGCATTCCGACACCGTGAGCCCGCCGGGCTTGGTCACCACCAGGTCGGCCGCGGCCATGAGCTGGTGCATCTCGTTGGTGAAGCCGATGGCCAGCACGCGCCCCGGATGGCGGGCGGCGAGGGCCTGGAGCTTGCCATGGGCCTCGGCGTTGCGACCGGCCACGGCAATCACCTGGAAGCCGCCGTCGCCGCCGAGAGAGAGCACGCGCTCGACCATGCTCGCCAGATCGCCGACGCCCGCGCCGCCCGAGGCCATCAGCAGCACGGGCCGCGCGGGGTCGAGGCCGAGCGCCGCGGCGCAGGCATCGCGCGCGAGCGCCGGTGCACCGGGCTCGGAGAAGGCCGGCATCACCGGAATGCCCGTGACGTGGATGCGCTCGGCGGGAATGCCGCGCGCTTGCAGCCTGAAGGCCACTTCTTCCGTCGCGGCCAGGTAGCCCGCCATGCCCGGCACCAGCCACATGTTGTGCAGGTCGTAGTCGGTGATCTGCAGCCACACCGGGTAGTCGATGCGGCCGCGGTTGCGCTCGCGCATCAGCAGTTCGGCGGGCAGGAAGTGGGTGCAGATCACGGCGTCGGGCTTTTCGCGGCGTATTTCGCGCACCAGGGCGCCGGTGCTCAGCCGCTCGATGCCGCGGCGCAGGCGCTGCGAAGGCGAATGGTGCGGCGTGGCATCGGTGCGCTGGTGCAGGTACGACCACAGCTCGGGCGCGCGGTTCACGAGCTGGATGTACCAATCGGTGTACACCTTGCGGAAACCTCCGGCCACATGCGCCATGGCATCGATGTGGACGGCCGTGTGCGGCGGCGTCGACGGCACGGCGGCTTCGAGGGCTTGCGCTGCGCGCACATGGCCGTTGCCGGCGCTCACACTGAGGATCAGGATTTTGGTCATGCAGTTCCGGGGCCGTCGGCGGGCCATGGCGCGCATTATGGCCATGCATTGCGACACATCCCGCAGGCGGCCGCCATCGGCGAAAATGCCGCTGCGCACCGCTCCACCGGGCGTGACCCGCCTGCTCCCAACCGACCGCGCCCACCGCATGACCGACGACGCCCCCGCACCGATCCGCCTCAACAAACGCATGGCCGAACTCGGCATCTGCTCGCGCCGCGAGGCCGACGACTGGATTGCCAACGGCTGGGTGCGCGTCAACGGCAAGCCGGCCGAAATGGGCGTGAAGGTCACGCCGACCGACCGCATCGAGGTCGACAAGGCCGCCAAGGGCCAGCAGGCGAACCAGGTCACCATCCTGATCAACAAGCCCATCGGCTACGTGAGCGCGCAGGCCGAAGATGGCCACGAGCCGGCGGTCTCGCTGTTCACGCCGCAGAACCGCTGGGCCGAAGACAACACGCGCTTCTTCTTCAACCCCCAGCAGCTGCGCGGCCTGGCGCCGTGCGGGCGGCTCGACATCGATTCGATCGGCCTCCTGGTGATGTCGCAGGACGGGCGCATCGCGCGCCAGCTGATCGGCGAAGACTCGGTGATGGAGAAGGAATACCTGGTGCGCGTGGCCTACCATGGCCTGGGCCAGCCCGCGCCCACCGGGCAACTGGTGCGCATGGACGACGACGATCCCGTCACGACCAATGTGCAGGCAATCTTTCCGCCAGCGATGCTCGCCAGGCTGCGCCACGGCCTGAGCCTCGACGGCCAGCCGCTCAAGCCGGCGCGGGTCGAGTGGCAGAACCCCGAGCAGCTGCGCTTCGTGCTTACCGAGGGCAAGAAGCGCCAGATCCGCCGCATGTGCGAACTGGTCGGCCTGAAGGTGGTGGGCTTGAAGCGCGTGCGCATCGGCCGCGTGATGCTCGGCAACCTGCCCGTCGGGCAGTGGCGCTACCTCGCTCCGCACGAGAAGTTCTGAGTTCTTTGCCGATGGCCGTGGTGCTGAGCCAGCGCGCGCTGAACCGGGCCACGCTGGCGCGGCAGATGCTGCTGGAACGGCGCAAGGCGACGGTCGCGCAGGCCATCGAAAAGCTGGCGGGGCTGCAGGCGCAGGCGCCGAACCCGCCTTACATCGGTCTCTGGAGCCGGCTCGAAGGCTTTCGCCGCGAGCAGCTGACCGAGGCCCTGAAGAAGCGCCGCGTCGTGCGCATGTCGACGATGCGCGCGACGCTGCACCTGATGGCCGCATCGGATGCGCTGGCCTGGCGGCCGCTGCTCGAGCCCGTGCATCAGCGCGGATTGCAGGGCAATCACACACGGGCACTCGAAGGCATCGACCGCGCGGCCGTGGTGAAGGCGGGCCGGGCGCTGCTGGACGAAGCTCCCCTTACCAGTTCCGAGCTCGGCCAGGCACTCGCGGCGCGCTGGACGGGCTGCGAGCCCGCTTCGCTCGCCGCACTCATCCGCAACAACCTGCCGCTGGTGCACCTGCCGCCCGCGGGCAGCTGGAATTCGCACCAGAGCGCACAGCTGCAGCCCATCGGACGATGGCTCGGCGAATCCGCCGCCGATGCCGCGGCCGCCACGCACGACGAGCTGCTGCTGCGCTACCTGGCCGCCTTCGGCCCCGCCACGCTCGCCGATGCCGGCGCGTGGTCGGGCCTCACGGGCTGGAAGGCCGTGGTCGAGCGCCTGCGGCCGCAGCTGCGCGTGTTTGCCGACGAGCAGGGCCGCGAACTGTTCGACCTGCCGCGCGCGCCGCGCCCCGGCCCCGACACGCCCGCACCGCCGCGCCTCGTCGCCGAATGGGACAACCTGCTGCTCTCGCATGCCGACCGCAGCCGCGTGATGAGCGAGGCGCACCGCGCCCGGGTGTTCACCGCCAACGGCATCGTGCGCGGCACGGTGCTGCTCGACGGTTTCGTCGCGGGCACCTGGAAGATCGAACGCGCGAAGAACACGGCCACGGCGGTGCTGGAGCCCTTCGCCCGCTGGTCGAAGGCCGACCGGCTCGGCGTGCAGGAAGAGGCCATGCGCCTGCTGGCCTTTGCGGCAGCGGATGGCGAGGGCGAGCGGCACGGCGTCCGCGTGCTGTGACCTTTGCGCCGGCACGGCGCCTAAGCGCCGCCTAAGACTTCGCCTCTACGCTGCGCCGCGGCGCAGGGCACTATCGATCATCCCGGTCGCGTGCTACCTTGCGGCCCAAGGAGTCGACGCGATGCGTGTGCTGCTGGTGGAAGACGACGAAATGATCGGGCGCAGCCTGAAGCAGGCGCTCGAGGGCGCCGGCTGGTCGGCCGACTGGGTGCGCGACGGCGAACTGGCGCAAAGCGCGCTCGGCGACGGCGGCTACACCTGCGTGCTGCTCGACCTGGGCCTGCCGCGGCAGGACGGCACCGAGGTGCTGCGCCGCGCCCGCGAGCGCGGCGACGCCACGCCGGTGCTGGTGCTCACCGCGCGCGACGGGCTCGACGACCGCATCCACAGCCTCGACCTGGGCGCCGACGACTACCTGCGGAAGCCCTTCGAATTCCGCGAGCTGCTCGCGCGCATGCGGGCCGTGGTGCGCCGGCGCGACGGCGCCGCGCATTCGCTGATCGGCGGCAGCACGCTGCAACTCGACCTGACCACGCGCGAGGTGGTGGTCGACGGCGCGCGCGAGGCGCTCACCGCACGCGAGTTCGCGCTGCTGCACGCCTTGCTCGAGCGGCCCGGCGCCATCCTCTCGCGCGAGCAGCTCGAGAACCGCATCTACGGCTGGGGCGAAGAAGTGACGAGCAACGCCATCGACGTGCTGATCCACGGCATGCGCCGCAAGCTCGGCGCCGAGTCGATCCGCAACGTGCGCGGGCTCGGCTGGCGCGTTGCTGCATGAGCGCCGCGCCGGGCCGCCCCAAGCAAGCTCGCACCGCAGTGCGAAGCACGAAGGTATTCCGATGACCTCAGCGCCGGGCCGCTGGTGGCGCCCGCGCTCGCTGCGCACGCAGCTCCTGTTCTGGCTTGTCACGCTGCACCTGGCGGCGGCGGCGCTCACGGCGTGGTTCACCTTCGTGGCCTATGGCGACCTGGTTCACAACGCGCTGGACGACCAGATGCGGCTGGTGGCCGATTCCTACGCGGGCAGCGGCCAGTCCAGGACCCCGCGCCTGCTCGACGGCAACGCCGCTCTCGCACGCGGCGCCTTCGTGGTCCAGATCTGGAACGCCGACGGCCGCACGCTGCGCGCGAGTTCCTGGCCGCCGCTGGCCGTGGTGCCGCTGCAGCCGCAGCCGGGCTTCAGCGATGCGGGCACCGGCGCACCCACGCCTTCGCGCTGGCGCGTGTTCACGGCCGAGCCCGGGCCGCGCGCCGACCAGCCGCGCGTTCAGGTGCTGCAGAACGAGGACTACCGCCGGCGCCGGGCGCTGCGCCGCGCACTGCTCGAAGGCCTACCCATCGCGCTGCTGCTGCCGCTGGTCTTGCTGATCCTTTGGCTCATCGTGTCGGCGGCTTCGCGCTCGCTGCGGGCGGTGGCGCGCGACGTGGCCTCGCAGGACGAGCGCAGCCCCACCGAGCTGTCGCTGGCGCGCGTGCCGGACGAGATCGCGCCGCTGGTCCACGCCTTCAACAACCTCTTGTCGCGCGTGCGCAGCGCCTTCGCCACGCAGCGCCGCTTCGTGCAGGACGCGGCGCACGAGCTGCGCACGCCGATGGCCGCGATCGGCCTGCAGATCGAGAACCTGCGCGCGCACGTGCCCGCCGGCGAAGCCACCGAGCGCTTCAACCAGCTCGAAGCCGGCGTCACGCGCGCGCAGCACCTGATCGAGCAGCTGCTGAGCCTCTCGCGGCAGGACGCGCCGGGGCGCCCTGTTCTCTCGCGCGAGCCGGTCGACATCGAGGCCCTGCTGCGCGAGAGCGTGAGCCAGTTGATGGTGCTGGCCGACGCGCGGCGCGTCGACGTCGGCTTCGAGGGATCGGTCGCGCCCATGCTGCAGGCGCCCGTCGCCGAGCTGCGCAGCGTGTTCGACAACCTGATCGACAACGCGCTGCGCTATGCGCCCGAAGGCGGCGTGGTCGACGTGCGGCTGCACGAGGTCGACGGCCATGCGGTGGTCGACGTGCTCGACAACGGGCCGGGCATTCCGCAAGACGCGATGGGGCGCGTGTTCGACCGCTTCTTTCGGGTGCCGGGCGCGGCGGCCGGCGGCAGCGGCCTGGGCCTGGCCATTGCGCGCACGGCCGCCGAGCGGCATGGCCTGCGCATCGAGCTGCGCAACCGCGGCGATGAAGACGAAGGCGGCGGGCCGGGGCTGCTGGCGCGGGTGCACCTGTCGCCGGTGGCGTCGTCGGCATCGGAGCCGCTCACGCCCGGCTAATTTCCTGCTCACGGCCTGCTCAGTCCGGCTGCCTAGAGTGCATCCAGGCCCTGCCACGCGCAGTTCGCGCAATGGCACGCGGCCGGAGACAACCATCCAGGAGCACACACCATGCGCACTTCCATCAAGCTTCTCGCCGCCGGTTCCTTCGCCGCATTCGCGGTACTGGGCGCGGTCCATGCATCGGCCGAAACGACCGATGGCTCGGACTACCATCCGCTGCAGATGAGTTCGCCCGCGAACCCCGAGGTGCAGGCCGGCGCGATGGCCGCCGCGCGGCCCGCCGGCACCGAGTCCATCGGCCAGTCGACCAGCGCGCCGGCCATGACCTCGACGATCCCGGTGTCCGACGTGCAGGCCGGCGCCTATGCGGCGTCGCATGCGACGGGCACCGAATCGATCGGGCAGTCGACCTCGCTGCCGCTCGTGCAGTCGGCCAGCGGCAGCTGATCAGTCGTCGTTGCTGGCGAGCAGCGCGCGATAGATCACCGCGCCGATGATCGCGCCCACGATGGGCGCGGCCCAGAACAGCCACAGTTCCGACACGGCATACGACGGGCCGAACAGCGCCGGGCCCGTGCTGCGCGCGGGATTCACCGAGGTGTTGGTCACCGGAATGGAGATCAGGTGGATCAGCGTGAGGCACAGGCCGATGGCCAGGCCCGCGAAGCCGCCGGCCGCGCGCTTGGCGGTGGCGCCGAGGATCACGATCAGGAACACGGCGGTCATCACCACCTCGCACACCAGCGCGGCGGTCATGCCGTACTTGCCGGGCGAGTGCTCGCCGAAGCCGTTGGTGGCAAAGCCGCCGATGTCGGCCCCGGGCTTGCCGGTGGCAATCAGATAGAGCACGCCCGCCGCGGCAATGGCGCCCAGCACCTGCGCAACGATGTAGCCCGCGAGCTGCGAGGCCTTGAAGCGGCCCGCAGCCGCGAGGCCGATCGACACGGCAGGATTGAAGTGGCCGCCCGAGATCGGGCCGAGCGCATAGGCGCCGGTCACCACCGTCAGCCCGAAGGCCAGCGAGACACCCAGAAAGCCGATGCCCAGGCCGGGAAAGGCCGCGGCCAGGACCGCGCTTCCGCATCCGCCGAGCGTGAGCCAGAAAGTACCTATGAACTCCGCCGACCATTTTTTGTAGGTGCTATGTTCCATCTTCTCCGTCCTCAAGTTTGTTAAAAAATACGCAACCATGCGTCATGGCGCGGGCGGATTCTAGGAACGGAACACACAGGCGTCATGCAGCTTGTTGCAGCGGCCGGAACATGTTCACAAATCGGCCTCCTTTTGTTCAAGGCACGCGTGGCGCATGAGGCCAATAGGCTTCGTCAGAGCGTGACGACGACCTTGCCGAAGGCGCCGCGCGCGAGGTGGTCGAGTGCATCGGGCAAGGCATCGAAGGCGTAGCGTGCCGCGATCACGGGCTTGAGCGCATTGACGTCGACGGCGCGCACCAGGTCTTCGAGCGCACGGCGATGGCCCACGCCGATGCCCTGCACCGTGATGCGGCCGAGCACCATCGCATAGAACGAGGCGCTCAGCGTCTCGCCGCCGAGCATGCCGATGATCGACACGCGCCCGCCCTGCGCCACCGCCTGCAGCGAGCGGTCGAGGTTGGGCCCGCTCGCGAGTTCGAGCACGTGGTCGGCGCCGCGGCCTTGCGTGAGCCGGCGCACTTCGGCGGGCCAGTCGCTGTCGCGCATCAGCACGTGGGTGGCACCCAGCGCCAGCGTCTGCGCGCGCTTGTCCTCGCTGCCCGAAACCACGATGGCGCGCGCGCCGTGCAGCCGCGCGAGCTGCAGGCCGAACAGCGCCACGCCGCCGGTGCCATGGATCAGCACGGTCTGGCCGGGCCGCAGCGCGCCGGTCTCGGCCAGCGCGAACCAGGCCGTGAGGCCGGCGCAGGGCAGCGTGCTCGCTTCGGCGAAGTCCAGCGTGGCCGGTGCGGCCACCGCCCAGGCCGCGTCGATCAGCACATGCGAGGCCAGCACGCCCGGGCCGGGTCCGCCGGCGAGCACCGCGCCGTCGTGCCAGCCGCCGTCGATCCAGCCGCCCCAGAAGGTGTTGAGCACGCGATCGCCTTCGGCAAAGCGGCGCACGCCAGCGCCCGTGGCCACCACCGTGCCTGCCATGTCCGAGCCGGGCGTGAAGGGCATGTCGAACGTCATGCCCATGCCGTTTCGGATCATCAGCAGGTCGCGGTAGTTGAGCGACACCGCGCCCACCCGCACCAGGATCTGGCCGGGGCCGGGCGTGGGAAGCGGCTGCTCCACCTGTTCGAGACGTTCGCGGCCGAAGGAAGAAAGTTGCCAGCGCCTGAGCGTTCTGGTTGTCTGCATGAAAAAGCCTCCATGGAAAAACAAGGGAAGCCTTCATGCTATTGGCGAGTCGATCTCTCCAGTGGTGGATAATTTTCTACTCCATGGCGCCTGAAAGTATCCAATGAGCCAGCGTCTCCAGGGCATCGAAGAGTTCGTCGCCGCAGTGGAAGCGGGCAGCTTCGCGCGTGCGGCGGAGCGGCTGCACGTCTCGCGCTCGGCGGTGGCCAAGAGCATTGCGCGGCTCGAGTCGCGGCTGGGCACGCGGCTCTTCCTGCGCACCACGCGCAGCCAGAGCCTCACCGAGGAAGGCCATGGCTACTACGAGCGCTGCCGGCGCGTGCTGGCCGAGCTCGACGCCGCCGAAGCCATGACCGACGCCGCCCGCAGCACCGCGGCCGGGCTGGTGCGCCTGAGCATGCCGGCCATGCTGGGGCGCCTGAAGGTGGGGCCGCTGCTGCTCGCGCTGGCGCGCCGGCACCCAGGGCTGTCGCTGGAGCTTTCCTTCAACGACAGGCGCGTGGACCTGGTCGAGGAGGGGCAGGACCTGGCCATCCGCAGCGGCGAGCTGCCCGACAGCGCCGAGCTGGTCGCGCGGCCGGTCGGCGTGCAATGGATGGCGCTGTGCGCCGCGCCGGCCTACCTGGCCGAACGCGGACGCCCCGCCAGCGTGGCCGCGCTCGGCGCCTCGTCCTCGCACGAGGCGGTGCTCTACGCCCGCGACGGGCAGATCTCGCCCTGGCGCTTTCACGACGCCGAAGGCCGGCCGGTCGAGCTGGCGTTGCCCTCGCGGCTGCGCTGCGACAGCGCCGAGGTGCTGCTCGAAGCCGCCGTCGGCGGCATGGGGTTGGCGCGGCTGCCGGCATGGCTCGCGGCCGATGCGCTGGCCGCCGGCACGCTGGTGCGCGTGTTCGAGGAGCCGCGGCCTTTCGGCTTCGAGCTCAATGTCATCCGTTCCCGAAGCCGCTACCTGCCCCACAAGACCCGGGTGGTGGTCGACTGGCTGGCCGAGCACCTGCCGCCGCTGCTGGCGGCCCGCTGAGGGGCTTTGCCCGCTATCCTCCTATCGCCTTCATTCATTCATTCCTTCATTCATTCGATTTGCCGGAGAACGCATGCGCCCCTTTGCCATCAGGAACATCGCGGCCCTTGCCGCATGCGCGGGCGCCGTGGCCTTGCTCTTTTCTCCGGACGCCGCGGCACAGGGCACGGTGAATGCGCTCTGCAGCACCGACGCGGGCTGGTGCGAGACCGCGGCCGCCGCCTTCACGCGCGAGACCGGCATCCGGGTGCAGCAGGCGCACAAGGGCACCGGCGAGATCGGCGCCCAGCTGCGCGCCGAGGCGGCCAATCCCAAGACCGACATCTGGTGGGGCGGCACCGGCGATCCGTTCCTGCAGGCCGCCGAGCAGGGCTTGCTCGAAGCCTACCGGCCGGCCTACATCAACGACCTGCACGACTGGTCGGTGCGCCAGTACGCGATGTCGCAGAACATGGTGGGCGGCTTCTACACCAGCGCCATCGGCTTCGGCTTCAACACCGACCTGCTCAGGAAGAAGAAGCTGCGCGAGCCCAAGTGCTGGGCCGACCTGGTCAAGCCCGAATACCGGGGCGAGATCGAGATCTCGCACCCGGCCTCCAGCGGCACGGCCTACACCATCATCGCGGGCCTGGTGCAGCAGATGGGTGAGGACGCCGCCTTCGACTACCTGAAGAAGCTGCACAGGAACGTCACCAGCTACACCCGCAGCGGCCAGGCGCAGGCGCCCAACGTCGCCAAGGGCGAGGTGGCCATCGGCGTGAGCTTCATCTTCGGCTTCGAGCGCTGGCGCTACGACAAGTTTCCGGTCAGGACGGCCGCGCCCTGCGAGGGCACGGGCTACGAGGTGGGCGGCATCGCGCTGGTCAAGGGCGCGCGCAACAAGGAGAATGCGAAGCGCTACTACGACTGGCTCATGAGCCCGGCCGGCCAGGCGATCGGCGGGCAGGTCGGCAGCCTCCAGTCGCCCGCCAACAAGACCTTCAAGCCCGATGCGCGCATTCCGTCGATGAGCGACGTCAAGCTCATCAAGTACGACTTCGAGAAATACGGCAGGGCCGCCGAGCGCAAGCGGCTGATCGACCGCTGGACCCGCGAGGTCGAGTCCCAGCCCAGATAGAGCCCGGCCCGGGGCTTCACGCCGCCGCAAGAAGCGGGGCCTATTGTTTTTTGGGGGCGCAAGCCCCAACTCGCAGAGTTGGTAAGCCGAGCGCCCGGTTGCGGCCGTCCGGCTTAGAATTTTTTGGCTTCGATATTCCTTCTTTTCCATGGCTGATTCTTCCAACACCAAACTCCCGTTCCAGGCCGAAGTCGCGCAACTGCTGCACCTCGTCACGCATGCGCTCTACTCGAACAAGGAAATCTTCCTGCGCGAGCTGATCTCCAATGCGTCCGACGCCTGCGACAAGCTCCGCTTCGAGGCGCTCGACCATCCCGAGCTGTACGAAGACCAATCCGAGCTGGACGTGCGCCTGTCGTTCGACAAGGCCGCGCGCACCCTCACCATCACCGACAAGGGCATCGGCCTGTCGCGCCAGGAAGCCATCGAGAACCTCGGCACCATCGCCAAAAGTGGTACCAAGGACTTCGTGAGCAGGCTCAGCGGCGACCAGAAGGCCGACGCACAACTCATCGGCCAGTTCGGCGTGGGCTTCTATTCGGGCTTCATCGTGGCCGACAAGATCACCGTCGAATCGCGCCGCGCGGGCCTGCCGCCGGAGCAGGGCGTGCGCTGGGCGAGCGCCGGCGCGGGCGATTTCGACGTGGCCGACATCACGCGCGTCGAGCGCGGCACCAGCATCACGCTGCATCTGCGCGACGATGCCGGCGAATACCTCAACGCCTGGAAGCTCAAGCAGATCGTCGGCAAGTATTCCGACCACATCTCGCTGCCCATCCTGATGGAAAAAGAGGAGTGGAAGGAAGGCGAGAACGACCAGCCCGGCGACATGGCCAAGACCGGCGAATGGGAAACGGTCAACAAGGCCAACGCCCTCTGGAGCCGCAGCAAGAAGGACATCACGCCCGAACAGTACGAAGAGTTCTACAAGGCCATCAGCCACGACCACGAGGCGCCGCTCGCCTGGAGCCACAACCGCGTGGAGGGCAGCACCGAGTACACGCAGCTGCTCTACATTCCGGCCAAGGCGCCGTTCGACCTGTGGAACCGCGACAAGAGCGCGGGCGTCAAGCTGTACGTGAAGCGCGTCTTCATCATGGACGACGCCGAGGCGCTGCTGCCGAGCTACCTGCGCTTCGTGAAAGGCGTGATCGACTCGTCCGACCTGCCGCTCAACGTGAGCCGCGAGCTGCTGCAGGAAAGCCGCGACGTGAAGGCCATCCGCGAGGGCAGCACCAAGCGCGTGCTCGGCATGCTGGAAGACCTGGCGAAGAAGCAGAAGACCGCGCCCGAAAGCGCCGAAGGCAAGATCGACGTGGGCTCCGGCGAATCGGTGCCCGCACCCGACCCGACCGAAGGCGCGGCCGACGTCACCGACGTGGTCGACAAGAAAGCCATGCCCGCCGCCGAGGCGGCGGCCGAGTACGCCGACGAGTCCGGCAAGTACGCCAGGTTCTATGCCGAGTTCGGTGCCGTGCTGAAGGAAGGCCTGGGCGAAGACTTCGGCAACCGCGACCGCATTGCCAAGCTGCTGCGCTTCGCCTCCACCACGAGCGACACGCTGAGCGTGAGCTTTGCCGACTACAAGGCGCGCATGAAGGAAGGCCAGGACGCGATCTACTACATCACGGCCGACACGCTCGCCGCCGCCAGGAACAGCCCGCAGCTCGAGGTCTTCAGGAAGAAGCGCATCGAGGTGCTGCTCATGACCGACCGCGTCGACGAGTGGGCGCTCAACTACCTCACCGAGTTCGACGGCACGCCGCTGCAGAGCGTGGCCAAGGGCGCGGTCGACCTGGGCAAGCTGCAGGACGAGGCCGAGAAGAAGGCCGCCGAGGAAGCCGCGGAGTCCTTCAAGCCGCTGCTCGAGAAGCTCAAGGAAGCGCTCAAGCACAAGGCCGAGGACGTGCGCGTGACCACGCGGCTGGTCGATTCGCCCGCCTGCCTGGTGGTGCAGGACGGCGGCATGAGCACGCAGCTCGCGCGCATGCTCAAGCAGGCCGGCCAGCCGGCGCCGGAGCTGAAGCCGGTGCTCGAAGTGAACGCCGAGCATGCGCTGGTGAAAAAGCTCGAAGGCTCCGAGCATTTCGACGATCTTGCGAACATCCTTTTCGACCAGGCGCTCTTGGCCGAAGGCGGCCTGCCGGCCGACCCCGCGGCCTACGTGAGGCGCGTCAACGCGCTGCTGGTGTGACCGCCCGGCCGCGCATCGCCCGTGCAGCAGCAGCCGCTGTTCCGGCGGCGCTGCTCCTGGTGCTGATGGGCGGCTGTTCGCACTATCACATCGGCATTCCGCTGGTGCCCGGGCTCTCGCTCGGCCTGGGCGCCACGAAGGAGGGCAATTTCTCCGTCGGGCTCAACACCGGATGGGGGCCGCTCGGCGCGGGCGTGGCGGTCAACAACACCGGCGTGGTGGCCGGCACGGCCGGCGTGGGAGTGGGCGTCGGCGTCGGGCCGATCGGCACCGGCGTGGGCGTGGGCAAGAGCGTGGTGCTGCACGATCCGAATGCGGGCAAGGCCGCCGCGGTGCCGGCCACCACGGTGGCGCCGGCGCTTGCCGTGGGACCGGCTGCGGCGACGGCCGCCACGACGGCCGCGGCAGCCCCCGCGGCGCCGGTGCGGCCCGTGCCCGCGGCCGTGCAGCCCGCGCCGGTTCGCGTGGTCTATCGCACACCGCCCGCGGCATCGGCCTCGGCGCGCGAACTCGGCACGCCCGGCAATCCCATCGCACCCTGAACAGGGTCGCGCCGGAGACCGCTCCTTGGAACTCAAGCAATGGCGATGCTTCGTCACGCTCGCGGAGATCGGCAATATCCGCCGCGCCGCTTCGCTGCTCGCCGTCTCGCAGCCCGCGCTCAGCGTGCGGGTCCAGCGGCTCGAGGAGGCCCTGGGCTTTGCGCTGTTCGACCGGCAGGCGCGCGGCGTTCGGCTGACGGAACAGGGCGCACGCCTGCTGCCACATGCCAGGCGCCTGTTGTCGCGCGCCGCCGAAACCGATGAAGCCGCGCGCGCCATCGGACGCGGCGCATTCGACCGGCTGGAGATCGGCGTCACGCCCATCGCGGCGCTGTCCTTCTTTCCCGATGCCATGCGTGCTTTTTCGGCCGCGCACCCGGGCGTGGTGCTGGCGCTCACCGAGGGCCTGTCGGACGAACTCGAGGAAGCCGTGGCGCACCGCAGGCTCGACCTGGCGGTGGTGCATCCGCCGTCCTCGCGCGACGACCTGGTGGTGCGCGAGGTGGCCCGCGACCGCTTCGTGGCCGTGGTGCCGGCCGCGCATCCGCTCGCGGGCGCCGGGCGCATCGCGGCGGCGGACCTGCGCCAGCAGACGCTGGTTGGAGTGCGGCGGGACATCGGGCCGGTGGTGTTCGACCGCATCGCCGCCTACCTTGCGCGTGCCGGCGTCACTACGCAGGTGAACCAGTGCGCGAGTTCGTCGATCTCGCTCGTGGGGCTGGTGGCGGCCGGTGCGGGCATCGGGTTGGTGGTGGAATCGCTGGCCTGCATCGCGCGGCCCGACATCCGCTTCGTTGCGCTCTGCGACGACCCGCCGAGCCTGGGCTACGCGATGTGCCACCGGCCCGATCTGCCCGCGGAACTGCAGGGCGCGTTCATGCAGGCCTTCCATGCGCCGAAGACGGGCGCCGGCGCGCGGCCCCGTTCTCAGGCGTAGAGAGGCTCTTCGGCCATCTGCTCGCACTGCTCCTGCAGCACGAGGATCTGGCCCTTCCAGTAGTCGCTGGAGCCGAACCACGGAAAGTTGATCGGGAAGATCGGATCTTCCCAGCGGCGCGCGAGCCAGGCGCTGTAGTGGATCAGCCGCAGGGTGCGCAGCGGCTCGATCAGCGCGAGCTCGCGGCGGTCGAACTCGCGGAACTGCTCGTAGCCGTCGAGCAGGCCCGAGAGCTGCGAGGTGCGCTGCGCGCGCTCGCCCGAGAGCAGCATCCACAAGTCCTGCACCGCAAAGCCCGTGCGCGCGTCGTCCAGGTCGACGAAGTGCGGGCCGCCATTGGGGCGGTCGGTCGGTGTCCAAAGGATGTTGCCGGGGTGCACGTCGCCATGGAGGCGCAGCTTGCGCGGCTGGAAACCGGAGGCGGAGGCGTTCACCGCCAGCGCCGTGACGGCAATCATGTCCAGCGCCTCGTTGCAGGCCTTTTCCCAGTCGCGCTGCACGTCGAGCGGCACCTTGTCGTTGGCCAGCAGCCAGTCGCGCGAGGCCATGCCGAAGGTTTGCAGGTCGAGCGCGGGGCGGGCCTCGAAAGGCTTCGCGCTGCCCACGGTGTGGATGCGGGCGAGAAAGCGGCCGACCCATTCGAGCACTTCGAAATCGTCCAGCTCCGGCGCGCGGCCGCCGCGGTAGGGGCTCACGCTGAAGGCAAAGCCGCCGTGGTGGTGCAGCGTGGTGCCGTCGAAGGCCAGCGGCGCCACGGCGGGCACTTCGGCGGCCGCCAGTTCGAGCGAGAAGTTGTGCTCTTCGAGGATCTCGGCTTCGCTCCAGCGCCCGGGGCGGTAGAACTTGACCACCACGGCCGGATGCGGGGCCGGGTCTTCGAGGAACACCCGGTAGACCCGGTTCTCGTACGAGTTCAGGCCGGTGAGCCGGCCGTCGCCGTGCAGGCCGAGCGTTGCCAGCGCGTCCAGCACCACGTCGGGCGTGAGGCTTTCGTAAGGATGTGTGTTGGCGGGCGCTGCGGGGGAAAGGGTCATGCAGCGATTGTCGCTACCCCGGCCCCCGGAATGTCACAGCCCGCCAGGTTGTTTGTAAAGCGAAAGGACATGGCCGATGCGCGGGTCGCCCTTGCCGGCCACCACCTGCGCGTAGGCGGCCTGCACCGCTTCGCCGCCGTGGTGGTGCTCGGCGCGCAGCCAGGGGTTCTTCGCATCGGTCACGGTGGCAAGGAAGTGGTGCCAGGCGGCCACCATGCGCCGGCCGAATTCGTCGGCGCCCCATTCGGCGGTGCGCTTCTTGATCTGCGCCGGCGCGAAGAACAGCGTGGCGCGTGGGCCGGCGAGGTCCTTGCCCGCGCCCTTGGCCGCGAGCTGCTCGACGTGCGTGCCGCCGATCGAGCAGCTGTATTTGAGGTTGGAGAAACGCGCATGGATCGCGTGGCGCAGGCTGGCGCTGCCGGCGAAGTCCACATAGACGCAGGGCGTGCCGGCCGCGATGCTGTCGAGCGCGTCGTAGGTCAGCACGCGGTCGTAGCAGCCCAGGCTTTCGCAGAAAGCCACGTTGGCAGCGGAGGTCAGGCCGATCACTTCGATGCCTTCGCGCTGGTGCAGCTGGAAGGCGGTGCCATAGGCCGTCTTGCTCGATGCGCTCGACAGCAGCAGGGTGTTCGCGCCGAAAAAATCGTTGTCGGCCATGAAGTCGTCGATCAGCCACGAGGTGATGAACAGCGGACGCAGTAGCGCCTGGACGTCTTCCGTGTCCGCGGTGTAGAGCGGGTCTGCATTGCAGCGGAAGTACTGGTTGTAGACCGCGGGCAGCTCGGCGCGGTGCGCGGCCGCGTCGGTGAAGCGCGCGGCCGAGAGGCGGTCGGGGCTCAGCACGGCGCTCGACGCCATCGGCCAGTAGCCGTAGAGCCGCTCGCCCACCGCCACGCCCGGGTGCAGCGACTGCACCACGCTCGCGAAGCCCCACACCGGAATGCTGCCCCAGCCCTCTTCGCCGGTCGGGAAGAACTGCCAGTAGCTCATTGCATCGCCGAAGGCGGCGTAGGTGATGTTGTTGGAGGTGAGCGCAAAGAAGTCGATGCGCACGCGCACCTGGCCGTCGGCCAGCGGCTGGTCGGTGGCGGTGTGCAGGCGCGTGGCGGCGAGTTCGTCCTTGCGGATCAGGAAGCTGGTGGTGGTGCTCATGGTGTCGATCTCCACGGTGGTGTGGGTTGCGGTGGCGCGTGCAGCCACATTAGCCAAGCTTGATGAAAGGCGCTATCGCGTTTCCCTTTTCCGCGTCGCCCGTGAGACAACGCAGGCCATGAAAAAAAGCGCCCCGGCTCGTGGCCGCGGCGCTTTTCGCTTCTTGTTGCGCTGGGCGCGGAATCAGGCGATCGAGAGTTCGACGTCGATGTTGCCGCGCGTGGCGTTCGAGTACGGGCACACCTGGTGGGCCGCGTCGACCAGCTTCTGCTTGGCGTCGGCATCGAGGCCGGGCAGCGTGATGGCCAGCTGCACGGCGATGCCGTAGGCCGCGCCGCCATTCGTCGGGCCGAGGGAAACCTTCGAGTCGATGGCCACGTCCTCAGGCACCTTCACGCCGATCTTCGGCCCGACGGCCTTCATCGCGCCGATGAAGCAGGCGGCATAGCCGACCGCGAACAGCTGCTCGGGGTTGGTGCCGGGCTTGCCCGAACCGGGCGAGCTGAGCTTGACGTCGATGGCGCCGTCGCTGGACTTGCCTGCGCCGTCGCGGCCGCCGACGGTGTGGGCTTCGGCGGTGTAGAGAACCTTGTCGAGTTTGGTGGTCATGGTGATTCCTTTGGTGATGATGGAGGGAGGGTGGAAAGCTTCTCTCCTTGCCGGATCGAAGCGGGAAAAACGGAGCCTTGTCAGGCCGCTTTCTTGATGCGGTCGCGCAGGGTCTGGATCTGATGCGTGAGCGTGATGAGTTCGGGCACCGAGCACTCGGTGGCGGCCAGCAGGCAGCCCGGCACGTTGGCGGCGCGGCTCTTGAGCCGGCGGCCGGCGGCGGTGAGCGTGATGTGCACGCGGCGCTCGTCGGCCACGTCACGCACGCGGGCCACGTAGCCATTGGCTTCGAGGCGCTTGAGCAGCGGCGTGAGCGTGCCGGAGTCGAGCGAGAGCCGTTCGCCGAGCTCAGAGACCGTGGGGCCGTCTTGCTCCCAGAGAGCGAGCATCACGAGGTACTGGGGATAGGTGAGCTGCAGCTTTTCCAGCACCGGCTTGTAGAGGCGGGTCATGGCCAACGAGGCGGAGTAGACGGCGAAGCAGAGCTGGTTGTCCAGCTTGAGCATTTCGTCTGTGGCTTGTGGGGGGCTGCTGCGCATGGCTGGGATTATAGTGCGCAATTGAATTGTGTGCAATGTAATGTTTTTGGTTTGGTTTGGGTGTTTGTTTTCCGGGGCCGGGACTCGCCCCGGCGGGCGACCTACTTTTCTTTGCTTCGCCAAAGAAACGTAGGCAAAAGAAAGGCGACCCTACTGTCTGCGTCCCTTCGCTTCGCTACGGGCAACCTGCGGTGCTCGCGTTTCGCGGGGTCTCGCAGAACTCGCTTCGCTCAAACAGCTGCGAGATCCGCGAAACGCTCCGCTCCTCGGCGCAGCCAGAAGGGCTTGGAAACCGAACGGGCCTTTGCTTCGCTCGGCCACCAAGCCACCGCAGGCGCGCAGCGCCTGCGGCGGTTGGTATTGGTTTGGGCTGTTGGGGTTGGTCCCGGCCGAGCGAAGCGATGGCCTGTCGGCTCCCCCCCTTCTGTATGCGCCGAGGAGCGCAGATGGAGGCGGGATCAGGGCCGCAGCTGTTTGAGCGCAACGCAGTGCAGCGAGTTCTGCGGACCCCCGCCGGAGTCGAGCACCGCAGGTTGCCCGTAGCGAAGCGCAGGGACGCAGACAGTAGGGTCGCCTTTCTTTTGCCTACGTTTCTTTGGCGAAGCAAAGAAACGTAGGTCGCCCGCCGGGGCGAGACCCGGCCCCGGGAAGCAAAAGCCCCGCGTTACCCCCGAAACCTCTTCCGAGTCAACGCCAAAGCAACCCAGAAAGCCGCAACCGCATACACCACCAGCACCACCGCATGCCGCCACCACCCCACAGGCCACTGGTCCATGAACAGCGGCCGCACGAGCGCCACTGCATTGGTCAACGGCAGCCACGCCGCCACGGCCCTCACAGCGGAAGGCAGTTGTTCCAAAGGAAAGAACACGCCGCTCAGGAACATCATCGGCGTCATGAACAGCGTGAAGTAGTAGGTGAAGAAGTCATACCCCTTGGCGAGCGCGTTGAAGATCAGCGCGATCGAGGAGAAGGTGATGCCGGCGCCGGCCAGAACCATCCACGCCACCACCAGCTTGGGGCTGTGGCTGACGCCCAGGCCCAGCATCACGAACAGGATCGCCGTGACGGTGAAGATCGACTTGAACGCCGCCCACAGCATCTCGGCCAGCACGATGTCGTCGAGCCCGACCGGCGCATTCATGATGCCGTCCCAGGTCTTCTGCACCTGCATGCGCGAGAACGCCGAATACAGCGCCTCGAAGCTCGCGGCGTTCATCGCGCTCATGCAGATCGAACCGCTCGCGAGAAACAGGATGTACGGAACCTGAGTTCCGTCGACGGACACCTGCCCGACCAGCGCGCCCATGCCGTAGCCGAACGCCACGAGCCAGATCAGCGGCTCGGCGATGTTGCCGATCAGGCTCGGTATCGCGAGCTTGCGCCATACCAGCAGATTGCGCAGGAACACGGGCCACCAGCGCAGCGAGATCTCGGGGGCGCGCCACACGGACCGGGCCGGTGGTGATGCCGCGGCGGCAGAAGAAGAGCTTGCAGTCGTCGTATTCATGATGCTGGCCTAGCCGTCCTCGCGGATCTGCCGACCCGTGAGCTTGAGAAAAAGGTCTTCGAGATTCGCGGGGCGATGGAAGGTGCGCAGGCCGCCGTGCCGCGTGAGCGCATCGAGCAGCCGGCGCGCGTCCTGGGTGTAGAAGAACACCGTCTCCCCGCTCACTTCCACGCGCGCCGCCATCGCCTTGAGCTCGGCCGATTCGGCCAGCGAAAGCGCGCCGTTGCCGTACACCTCGACCACGTCGGGCTCCAGGTGCTCGGCGATCAGGTCGCGCGGGCGGCCCTCGGCGATCTTGCGGCCGTGGTCGAGCACCAGCAGGCGCGAGCACAGGCGCTCGGCCTCGTCCATGAAGTGCGTGGTCAGCAGGATCGACTTGCCCTGCTGCAGCAGCACCTGCAGGCGCTCCCACATCAGGTGGCGCGCCTGCGGATCGAGCCCGGTGGTGGGCTCGTCGAGCAGCAGCAGCTTCGGATCGTTGACCAGCGCGCGCGCCAGCGAGAGCCGCCGCCGCATGCCGCCCGAGAGCTCGCCCGGCTTTGCGTCGGCCTTGTGCGAGAGCGCCGCGAATTCCAGCAGCTGCGGCACGCGCTCGCGCACCTGCGTCTTGCTGAAGCCGAAGTAGCGGCCGTACACCACGAGGTTCTCGGCGCAGCTGAAGTCGGGGTCGAGCGTGTCGAACTGCGTCACCACGCCGAGCTGTGCCTTGATGGCCAGCGCATCGCGCGGCATCTGCAGGCCCAGCGCATCGATGGCGCCGCCGTCGGGCGCGGTGAGGCCCAGGCACATGCGGATGGTGGTGGTCTTGCCGGCACCGTTCGGGCCGATCACGCCCAGGCATTCGCCGGGCGCGATCTCGAACGAGAGATCGTCCACGACCGTGGTGCCGCCGTAGCGCTTGAGAAGGTGGCTGGCGTGGAAGAGGGGGGTGGAAGAGGAGGTTGGCACGCGGCCATTCTGGCCCAGGCTCGCGACAGCTGCCGCCATCGCTTCAACCGATGGACAAGCTTCGCTCCCTCGGAGCCATTCCCGGCCATTGGCGCCTCACATCCGCAGGCCGCTGAACTCGGCCTTCATCCAGTCGATGAAGGCCCGCGTGCGCGCCGGCAGCAGCCGCGCGTTCGGATAGATCACGCTCACAGGGCGCGGCGGCGGCTCGAAGTCTTCGAGCACCAGCTTCAGCCGGCCTTGCGCCACATGCGGCAGCACCTGGTAGGAGAAGAAGGTGCCGAAGCCCATGCCCGCGGCGCAGGCTTCGATGGCCGGGCGAGGTGGTTGAACTCGAGGCGGCAGCTCGGCGTCACGCCGATGGTCTTGCCGCGTTCATGGAACACCCATTGCGGCGGCGCATCGACGCGGCCGCGCACGCAGGGGGCGCCATGGAGCTCGCGCGGATGCCGCGGCGTGCCGTGGCGCGCGAGGTAATCGGGGCTCGCCGCCACCACGCGCCGGATGGTGCCGAGCGTCTGCGCCACGAGCGACGAATCCGCCAGCGGGCTGATGCGGATGCCCACGTCGATGCCTTCCTCCAGCAGGTTCACCGTGCGGTCGTGCAGCAGCACGGTGCAGCGCACCTTTTCGTGACGCTGCATGAAGCGCGTGATGGCGGGCGCCACGTACATGTGGCCGAAGAGCACCGGCGCGGTGATGGTGAGCTGGCCCGCGGGCTCACGCGCCTCGGCCTTGAGCGCGAGGTCCGCGGCATCGGCCGCCAGCAGCACCTCGCGCGCGCTCGGCAGGTAGTGGCGGCCTTCCTCGGTGAGCGAGAGGCGGCGCGTGGTGCGATGGAAGAGGCGCACGCCCAGGTGCGCCTCGAGCGCGGCGAGCGCGCGCACCACCGCGGGCAGCGAAGTGCCGAGCGCCTCGGCGGCGCGGGTCAGGCTGCCCTGGTCGGCAATCTGCACGAAGGTCTGCATGGCCTTGAAGCGATCCATGGCGCGATTAAACCGGATTGAACCGGAGAACGCAGCAGTCAAATACAAAAACGGCTATTCATTCATTCGGCGCAAGAGAGAAGAATCCGGATCACGCCCACTCCGACATTTCAAAAAGGACCCGCCATGACCGCCACCACCACGCGCCCCGCACAACCCATCAAGCTCTACGGCAGCGCCATCTCGGGCCACGTGCACCGGGTGCGGCTGTTCCTGTCGATGCTCGGCCTGCCCTTCGAGGTCATCGAGCTCGACCTGAAGCAGCGCGCCAACCGCACGCCCGAGTTCCTGGCGCGCAACCCCTTCGGGCAGGTTCCGGTGATCGAGGACGGCGAAACGACGCTGGCCGATTCCAACGCGATCCTGGTCTACCTCAACGAACGCTATTCGGCCGACCCGGCGCGCTGGATGCCGCGCGACCCGGTGGGCGCGGCGCGCGTGCAGCGCTGGTTCTCGGTGGCCGCGGGGCCGCTGGCCTACGGGCCGGCCGCCGCGCGCGTCATGGCGCTGTTCGGCCTGGCCGCCGATCCGGCCGAGACGGTGACACGCTCGCACGCGCTGCTCGCGGTGATGGAGATCCACCTCGAGCGGCAGCCCTTCCTGGCCGGTCCCGCGGCCACGCTGGCCGACATCGCAAACTACGCCTATGTGGCGCATGCGCCCGAAGGCCGCGTGTCGCTCGATGCGTACCCGCATCTGCGTGCGTGGCTCGCGCGCGTGGAGGCCCTGCCAGGCTTCGTGCCGATGGTGCGCACGCCGGTGGGGCTGACGGCGGCGGCATCATGATCGCCGCCCGGCCGCCCGAAGGCGATCGCACCGCAGCGCGAAGCGCGGAGGTTTTCCTGTGATTACCGAACCATTCCACGCCGGCGAGCGCGCGCTGCAATTGCAGGCCGGCTCGCGCGAACAGATGGCGGCCGCGGGCCCGCGCGTGATCCGCGACTACATGCCCGATCAGCACCGCGAGTTCTTCGCGCAGCTGCCGTTCCTCGTGGTCGGCAGCCTCGATGCCGACCTGCAGCCCTGGGCCAGCGTGCTCGCGGCGCCCGTGGGCTTCGCACATTCGCCCGATGCCACGCACCTGCGCGTCGATGCGCTGCCCGCGGCCGACGATCCGCTGGCCGGGCAGCTCGCGCAGGGTGCCACGCTCGGCCTGCTGGGCATCGAGCCGCACACGCGCCGCCGCAACCGCATGAACGGCACGGTCGAGGCACTCGATGCGGCGGGGTTCATGGTCGCGGTGCAGCAGAGCTTCGGCAACTGTCCGCGCTACATCCAGGCGCGCCAGCCGGAACTGGTGGCCGCGCGCGACGGCAGCGCGCTCGTGCAGCGGCTGGACACGCTCGACCTCGACGCGCAGCGGCTCATCGGCAGCGCCGACACGCTGTTCATCGCCACGGCGTACCCGGACGCTGCGGCCGCGGGCGACGAGGCCGACGCGCGCTCGCACGGTGTCGATGTGTCGCACCGCGGCGGCCGGCCCGGCTTCGTTCGCGTCGACGAGGGCGGCGTGCTCACGGTGCCCGACTTCAACGGCAACCGCTTCTTCAACACGCTGGGCAACCTGGTGGCGCATCCGCGCGCGGGCCTCCTGTTCATCGACTACGACAACGGCGACCTCCTGCATGTGGCGGCCACCGCGGAGCTGGTGCTGGACGGTCCCGAGCTCGCCGGATTCGAAGGCGCCGAACGGCTGCTGCGGCTGCACGTCGAGCGTGCATTGCGCCGGCCCGCCGCCTTGCCGCTGCGCTGGGGCGACGCGGCGTTGTCGCCGCATCTCGAAGGCACCGGACGCTGGGCTTCCGCGCGCGCCTGAGCGGTCTTCGCGCTCCCGTCAATGAAAGACGGGAATGCGCGCGGCGACCGAAGGCCGGTAGTGCCAGCCGCGCGCACGCATCGCCGCCAGATCGAGTGCGCGATGCAGCACGGCCTCGAGCCCTGCGGCGGCCAGCGTGCAGGCCAGCGCCTGGCCCGGGCAGGCGTGCATGCCGTGGCCGAAGCCCAGCATCCGGCGCCGAGCCCGCACGAGGCTGAAGCGCTCGGGCTCGGAGTTGAACGCCGGATCGCGGTTGGCCGCGGCCAGCACGAGCAGCACCGCATCGCCTGCCGCCAGCGGCGTGCCCGCGAGGGTGATGGGCTCGGCCACGAAGCGCCGCGTGTTGTGCACCGAGGGGTCGTGCCGCGCCGTTTCTTCCACGATCGCCTGCAGTCCGTCGCGGGTTTGCGCACCCTGCTGCAGCGACGGTTCGCGCATCACCGCGATGAGGCTGTTGCCCAGCAGGCCGGCCGTCGCATCGCAGGTCTGCGAGAGCAGGCCGACGAGGTTCGCGAGCAACGAGCGAGAAAGTGGCGCGCCGGCTTCGCTTTCGGCGAGCACGGCCGCGAGCAGTGTGCCGCTGCGCGGCGGTGCGCCTGCGGCCAGTTCCTCGAAGCGCGTCATGAGTTCGCCCGCGGCGGCGCTGGCGTCCTGCAGCTGGTCCGGTGTGGACAGCGGCGACAGGCAGGCGACGAAATCGCGCATCCACATGTCCACCCGCGGCAGTGCTTCATCGCCAAAGCCCAGCAGGTGCGCGACGGTCCGCACCGGCAGGGAGAACAGCGCGTCCGACACGGGCTGCGTCGGCACATCATGCGCGACCCGCAAGGCCGCCGCGCGTACTGCTCCGAGGTCCAGCCCGGCCAGTGCACGCTGCAGCGCGGGCCGATGGGCCTGATGCGCCGTGCCGTCGTTCATGCGCACGAGGTGGCCGAACACCTCGCCCGCCGCGCTGCCGGCAATGGCGCGCGGCACCGGCTCGGCCGCCGGCCGCACGCGCAGCGCGCCATGCGCGAGCAGCAGCGATTCGATCACCTCCGCGCGGCTCGCGACCCACAGGCGCAGCGTCTCGTTCCACACCAGCGGCGGCCCCGCGCGCAGCGCGGCATAGAAGGGATACGGATCGGCATGCGTGACGGCCGCGACCGGGTCGTGGGGCATGCCGGCGAGGGAAATTGGGCTTGTGTTCATGGCGCGCAGTGTGCAGCGGCGGGTGCCGCCACACTTCGCCCGTGAACGAAGTGTGGGATGCAGCGGCGTCTTAGGATCGGCGCATGGACACCACCACCTCTTCCTCCGCCGCGCCGCCGAACGCCGACATGCAGCTGGCCCGCCTGGCGGGCGCCATCGCCGAGCCGGCGCGCGCGCGCATGCTGAGCTGCCTGATGGACGGCCACGCGCGCACCGCGACCGAACTGGCCACCGTGGCCGAGGTGGCCGCGTCCACCGCCAGCGCGCACCTCGCGCGCCTCAGGGAAGAACGGCTGGTCGAGCTGCTCGTGCAGGGCAAGCACCGCTACTTCCGTCTGGCCGGCGACAACGTGGCGGCCGCGCTCGAAAGCCTCATGGTCGTGGCCGGCGCGCCGCGCGTGGCGGAGTTCAAGCCGAACACGCCGAGCCGCCTGCGCGCCGCGCGCACCTGCTACGACCACATGGCCGGCACCGCCGGCGTCGCGCTGCACGACCGGCTGCATGCACACGGGTGGCTCAGCGGCCTGCAGAGCGGTTCGTACGAACTCACGCCCGAAGGCGCAATCGCTCTGGAGAGCCTCGGTGTCGAAGTCGACGCGGTGCGCCGCTCGCGGCGGCGTTTTGCCTGCGCCTGCCTCGACTGGAGCGAGCGCCGCCCCCACCTCGGTGGCGCGCTCGGCGCGGCATGGCTCCAGTTGTCGCTGCGCCGCGGCTGGGTACGCCAGGCGCTCGACGGCCGCGCGCTGACGCTCACGCCCAAGGCGCAGCGCGAGATGCCTGAGCTCTTTGCCTGAAGAGCGCCGTCAGGCCTTCAGTTTGAGGAGGTAGATCATCGGCCCGGCCATCGCCAGGTCCAGCTCGAGGAAGCTCTCGAAATCCTTGCCCGCCATCCAGTACGCATCCCAGTTGTTGCGCTTGACGGTCTTCTGCCAGATGTCGGCGGTGGTGGCGCGGCGCACGGCCTCGAGCAGCACGGCCCGGCGGTCCGCCGTCACCTTCTTGCCGGTGAGCACGCCGCGCCAGTTGGCCAGGTCGGCGTCCACGCCCTGCTCGCGCACGGAAGGAATGCCCAGGAACGGCCGCTTCGACGACACGCCGATGGCGCGCAGCTTCCCGCTCGCCAGCGCCTCGCTGAATTCGCTGAAGCCGGAGATGCCCGCCGCCGCCTTGCCTGTTGCCAGTGCCTCCACCACCTGCGCGCCGCCCGGGTACGGCTGGTAGACCAGGCCCGCGGCGTTGCCGGCCACGCGGGCCAGCATGCCGGCGTACATGTGGTCCACGCCGCCGGCCGAACCGCCCGCGATGACGGTCTTGGCCGCATCGGCGCGCAGCTGGGCGATCAGGTCCTTCGGCGTCTTGATGGGCGAATCGGCCTTCACGGCAACCACTTCGTAGTCGCTGGTGAGGCGCGCCACGGGTGCGACCTGGGCCATGGTGACGGCCGGCTTCTGCAGCGCCACCGCACCGACCATGACCATGCCGCTCATCAGCAGGGTGTCGGGGTCGGCATCGTATTTCTCGACGTACTTTGCGAGCCCGATGGTGCCGCCCTTGCCGCCGATGTTTTCGTAGACCACCTCGCCCGCCGCGCCCGAGGCCAGCAGCGCCGCGCCGAGCGCGCGGCCGGTCTGGTCCCAGCCGCCGCCTTCGTTGGCCGGAATCACGATGCGCAGCTTGGCAACAAGCTGCGGCTCGGCCGCGCCGGCCGAGCGGGGCCACAGGGTGGCATGCCCGGCACCCGCGACGGCCGCCGCGCCCGCCATCCATGCATTGAAGTTGCGGCGGGAAAGGCTCGCGGCCGGCAGACGAGTCATTTTGTTAACAATTGTTGAAAAAGGTTACGAATGATCCTCGCGAATTGCAACGCCTGCTTGCGTCCGCGACTAGGTGAAAACCCTAGGAAGTGCCAACTATTACTGAAAAGCGACCTCCGCGAAGCTGCGCAGCTTGCGGCTGTGCAGCCGGGTCGATCCCTGTTCGCGAAGGATGTCGATGGCCCGCATGCCGATGCGAAGGTGCTGCTCCACGCGCTCGCGGTAGAAGTGGTTGGCCATGCCTGGCAGCTTGATCTCGCCGTGCAGCGGTTTGTCGCTCACGCACAACAAAGTGCCGTAGGGCACCCGAAAGCGGAAGCCGTTGGCCGCGATGGTGGCGCTTTCCATGTCGAGCGCCACGGCCCGGCTCTGGCTGAAGCGGCGCTGCGGCTGGTTGCCCGGCAGCAGCTCCCAGTTGCGGTTGTCGGTGCTCGCCACCGTGCCGGTGCGCATGATCTTCTTCAGGTCGGGGCCGGTGTAGCGCGTGACGTCGGCCACGGCTTTCTCCAGCGCGAGCTGGATTTCCGAGAGCGCCGGAATCGGCACCCACAGCGGCAGTTCCTCGTCGAGCACGTGGTCCTCGCGCACATAGGCATGCGCCAGCACGTAGTCGCCGAGCTGCTGCGCGTTGCGCAATCCCGCGCAGTGGCCCAGCATCATCCAGGCATGCGGGCGCAGCACGGCGATGTGGTCGGTGATGGTCTTGGCATTGGCCGGGCCGACGCCGATGTTCACCATGCTGATGCCGCTGCAGTCTTCGCGCACCAGGTGGTAGGCCGGCATCTGCGGCAGGCGCGGTGGCGCCGTGCCCTGGCTGCCGTCGAGCAAGCCGCCGTAGTTGGTGCTGGCGCCGGCGGCCAGTCCGCGCCGGCGCGTGATCACGTTGCCGGGCTCGATGAAGGCGACGTACTCGCTCTTTTCATCGGCCATGGCCTCGTGGCCCAGGCGCACGAACTCGTCGATGTAGAACTGGTAGTTGGTGAACAGCACGAAGTTCTGGAACCACTCGGGCGCGGTGCCGGTGTAGTGGCGCAGCCGATGCAGCGAGTAGTCCACGCGCGCGGCCGTGAAGAGCGACAGCGGCTGTGCCTCGCCCGCCTGCGCCTCGTAGGTGCCGTTGGCGATGCCGTCGTCCATCACGCCCAGGTCGGGCAGGTCGAACACGTCGCGCATCAGCGCGCGCCGCTCGTCGCTCATGGTGCCTTCGATGTGGTCGTTCTCGGCAAAGGAAAAGTGGATGGGAATCGGCTGCGTGCTGGTGCCGACCTCGATCTCGACCTGGTGGTTCTCGAGCAGCAGGCGGAACTGGTCGAGGTAGTAGCGCGAAAACAGGTCGGGCCGCGTCAGCGTGGTCTCGTAGCGACCCGGGCCGGCGACGAAGCCGTAGCTCAGCCCCGCGTTGGCCGGCGGCGTGTGCCGCGAGACGGTGTGCGTGTGCACCCGCACAAAGGGGTAGCAGGCCCGCGCCCGGCCCGGCAGCGCCTCGCCCGCCACGAAGCGCAGCATCGACTCGCGCAGGTGCGCCAGCCCGCCCTGGTAGATGGCCTTGACCTGTTCGAGTGCGGCGGCGGCATCGGTGAAGCGGGCGGGGGCGACGAAAGTGGGCATGTAGGGCATGACGGCATTGTGCAATGCCGATGTGGTCAACGATGCGCCGCCTGCGAATCGCCATTTGGTCGCGCAGCACGCAAGCATGAAGCGGCAGTCTTCGCTAACCTGTGCGCTCGAATGCACAACCAAGGAAATGAATCGATGAAAGTCGCAGTCATGGGCGCCGGCGCAGTCGGGTGCTACTACGGCGCCATGCTGGCGCGCGCGGGCCACGAAGTGGTGCTGATCGGGCGGCCTTCGCACGTGGAGGCTGTTCGCGCCAACGGGCTGCGGCTGGAGACGAAGGCTTTCGACGAGCACGTGCGGCTCGGCGCGAGCACCGAAGCCGGCGCGGTGCAGGGCGCGGACCTCGTGCTGTTCTGCGTGAAGTCCACCGACACCGAATCGGCCGCGGCGCAGATCAGGCCGCATCTCTCGCCCGCTGCACTGGTGCTCACGCTGCAGAACGGCGTCGACAACGACGAGCGCGTGCGCTCGGTGCTGCCGTCCAGCGACGTGGCCGCCGCCGTGGTCTACGTGGCCACCGAAATGGCCGGCCCCGGCCATGTGAAGCACCACGGCCGCGGCGAGCTGGTGATCGCGCCTTCGCGCAGCAGCGAACAGGTGGCGCAGCACTTGATTGCCGCCGGTGTGCCGACGCAGATCTCGGACAACGTGCGCGGTTCGCTCTGGGCCAAGCTGGTGCTGAACTGCGCCTACAACGCGCTGTCGGCCGTGTCGCAGCTGCCCTACGGCGAACTCGTGAAAGGCGTGGGCGTGGCCGACGTGATCCGCGACGTGGTCGCCGAATGCCTGGCCGTGGCAAAGGCCGAGGGCGTCGCCATTCCGGGCGACACCGACGCGGCCGTGCGCGGCATCGCGCAGTCGATGCCGTCGCAGTATTCATCGACCGCGCAGGACCTCGCACGCGGCAAGCCCAGCGAGATCGACCACCTCAACGGCTTCGTCGTGCGTCGCGGCGAGGCACTCGGCGTGCCCACGCCCGCGAACCGCGTGCTGTTCGTGATGGTGAAGCTGCTCGAAGGCAAGCAGCGCTAGCCTGGCATCGGTTCGCGCATCGTCACGAACTCTTCGGCCGCCGTCGGATGGATGCCGATGGTGCTGTCGAACAGCGCCTTCGTCGCGCCCGCGCGCATCGCCACGGCAAAGCCCTGCACCACCTCACCCGCATCGGCGCCCACCATGTGCAGGCCCACCACGCGGTCGCTTTTCTTGTCGACCACCAGCTTCATGAAGGTGCGCTCGCTGCGGCCCGACAGCGTGTGGCGCAGCGACTTGAATTCGCTCGAGAACACCGCCACGTCGCCGAACTTCGCGCGCGCGTCGAGCTCGGTGTAGCCGCAGGTGCCGATGTTGGGGTGCGTGAACACGGCCGTCGGAATGAACTCGTAGTCGAGCCGGCGCCGGCCCTCGCCGAAGAGTTCGTCGACTACCACCATCGCCTCGGCCAGCGCCACCGGCGTGAGCTGCACGCGGGTCGACACGTCGCCCACTGCATGGATCGACGGCACCGAGCTGCGGTAGTTCGCATCGACCGCGATGGCGCCGCGCTCGTCGAGCTTCACGCCTGCCGCTTCGAGGCCGAGCCCCTGGGTGTTGGGCACGCGGCCCGTCGCAAAGAGCACCGTGTCGGCTTCGATCTGCTGGCCGCGCGCCAGTGTGACCATGAGCCCGTTCGCCCCGCGCGTGATCGTGGCGACCTCGGTATTGAGCCGCACGTCCACGCCCGCCTTGCCCATCTCGTTGGCGAGAAACTGGCGCATGTCGTCGTCGAAGCCAGTGAGCAGATGCGCGCGGCGATGCAGCTGCGTCACGTGAGCGCCGAGCCCGTTGAAGATCGAAGCGAACTCGCAGGCGATGTAGCCGCCGCCGACCACCAGCAGGCGCTTGGGGAACGGCGCAAGGTCGAACATCGCATCGGAGGTCACGATGTGCTCGCAGCCCGGGATCTCGGGCACGTAGGGCGTGCCCCCGGTGGCCACCAGCAGATGGCGCGCGGTGTGTCGCTTGCCGTCGACCTCGACCGTGTGGCCGTCGACCAGCTGCGCCCAGCCCGCGATCAGCCTGACGCCGGAATTCTCCAGCAGCGAGGCATACACGCCGTTGAGCCGCGCGATTTCCTTGGCGCGCTGTGTCTTGAGGTGCGTCCAGTCGAACTGCGGCGCTTCGGGCAGCTTCCAGCCGTAGCCCGCGGCTTCCTCGAAGGATTCCGCATAGCCGGCCGCGTAGCTGTAGAGCTTCTTCGGAATGCAGCCCACGTTGACGCAGGTGCCGCCGAGTTCGGCCGCCTCGGCCAATGCCACGCGGGCGCCTTGCTGCGCCGCCATGCGCGCGGCGCGAACGCCGCCGCTGCCGCCGCCGATGACGAAAAGATCGAAGTCGAATGTGGGCATGGGAAAGACACTCCTTGCCGGCGACTGTAGCCGCCGGCAAGGACGCGGGTTGCGGCGAGGTGAGCGCGTTGCGATGCGCCGCCAGCGCTCACGCCACGCTCAGCGCTGGTCCGGAGAGGTCCAGAGCCTGCGGCGATCGTCGCCGCCGCCCTGCCCCGGCGGGGCCGGCTCAGGCCGGGGCTGCGCTTGGGGTTGGGCTTGAGGTGGGGGCGCGAAGCCGCGTTGCTGCTGCATCGCGCGCACCTGCGCTTCCTGCGCCTGGCGCATGGCGTTCTGCTGTGCCTGTTGTTGCGCCTGGACCTGCTGCTGCACCTGTGCGGCGCGTTGCTGGGCCTCCTGCTGCTGCCGCAGCATCTGTTGCTGCGCCAGGGCCTGTTGCTGGGCTGCGCGCTGTTGCTGCTGCAGCTGCTGCTGGGCTTGCGCCTGTGCCTGCGCCTGTGCCTGTGCCTGTGCCTGTGCCTGTGCCTGTGCCTGTGCCTGTGCCTGTGCCTGTGCTGCACGTTGCTGCGTCTCCTGCTGTTGCCGCAGCGCCTGTTGTTGCTGTTGCTGGAGCTGCATCTGCTGGTGCTGCTGCCGTTGTTGCCACTGATCCTGGCCGCCGCGTTGCGGCCACTCCTGCTGCTGGCGCAAGCCCTGCTGGCGTTGCCATTCCATTTGCTGTTGTTGCTGCTGTTGCTGTTGCTGCAACGCCTGGGCCTGCTGCGCCTGCTGGGTGCGCCGCCCCTGCTCGTAGCGGAATTCCTGCTGCTCGCGTGCCATCGGCTGCGTCGGCGGCGACACCGCGGCCGGCCGGCCGAAGCCGCCGCCGAAGTTGTGCATCGGGATGCCCGGCGCCGGCGCCACCGGCACGCGCGCGAAGCGGTCGTCGGGCAGCCGCACCAGGTCGCGCCGGCCGAAGGGACCGCGGCCGAAGCGGTCGGCCGGCAGCACGGTCACGGCGCCCGCCATCTGCTGGTTGGCGTAGAAGTCGCTGCGCTGCTCGGCCTGCCGGTTGCGGTAAGCCGCCATGCGGTTCACCTGGTCGAGGTAGCGCGGGCTCGCGCGATAGCCGGGCCGCCATGCCTCGCCGGGTGCCAGCGGAAACCAGCCCACGCCGCTGCGGCCGTTGCCGATCTGCAATGCGGCATTCGCGCCTGCGCCGCCCACAAAGCCGACCAGCGCGGGTGAATACACGGGCCGTGCGGCCGGCCGTCCCGGCACCCAGGCCCAGCGCGGCCCCACGCGTGCCCAGCGCCCATAGTGGAAAGGCGCAAAGCCCCAGGGCGCGGCGTCGACCCAGGTCAGGCCCCAGGGCGCGACGTTCACCCACTGGCCGTCGCGGTAGGGCGCCCAGTCGGCGTCCACGTTGCGCGGGAACCAGACGTCGCCGTAGGTCGGGTCGCTTTGCCAGTCGCCGTAGATGTCGAGCTGCTGGTAGCCGACGACTTCGCGCGACACGTAGCGCGCGGAGATCGACTGGTCCTCGATGCGGTTGCGCTCCGCCACCCAGGCGTCGAAGCTGCCGTTCTGCACCGGTGCGCCGCCCACCGCGGCAAGGTTGCGGCCCGACACGGTGAGCTGCTGGCGCGCGCCCAGCGATTGCGATTCGCCGTTCTCGCCATGGAGCGTGACGCGGCCCGAGGCCACCGCGATCCAGGTGGTGCCGGCGGCCGGATCGGCCGCGATGCGGTATTCGCCGGGCGCGTCGATCACGACCGCGAGGTTGCCCGTGTCCACTTCGACGCGCTGGCCCGAGAGGTCGTCGCGCACGCGCAGCTGCAGGTTGCCCTGGTTCGCGGTGAGGCGCACGGTGTCGTCGTCGAGTTCGGAGAGTTCGACGTGCGTCTGCCCGTCCATGCGCAGCGCCGCCGAGCCGATGTGGACTTCGGCGCGCGCATTGCGGTCGGTCCAGAGCCGGTCTCCGGTGGTGATGGGGCGGTTGGGCTGCGCGTCGTACCAGCTGTCTTCGCCGGCGGGCGCGAAGCTCACCGTGCCCTGTTGCAGATTCAGGCGCGCCACGCGTCCCGGTGGGTCCTGCTGTGCGCTGGCTGCCG
This sequence comes from Variovorax paradoxus, assembly GCF_018614875.1. Taxonomy (GTDB): domain Bacteria; phylum Pseudomonadota; class Gammaproteobacteria; order Burkholderiales; family Burkholderiaceae_C; genus Variovorax; species Variovorax paradoxus_I. The sequence goes on from NZ_JAGGNW010000014.1 coordinate 476,096, forward strand.
CGCCGAGGCACAGCAGCGCCAATCCGAGCAGCCATTGGTGCAATGGCCGGTGAAGATCAAGAAAGGCGGGGCGGTTCATGGTTTGTCTCTGGTTCCCGGGGCCGGATGAAGCGATGGATATCGATGGAGATGTAACGCGCGAGAATCCGCTGCCGCTGTCAGCGCATGCCCTCTGGTTGGTGAAGCGCGCGCGCATTCGGCAACCGCTTGTAATGAAAGACTCCGCATGAAAAACAACAAGAACGCTTGTGCGTCGGGCGAACCGCGCTACCGAAACAATAGCGTGGCGCGATGGGTGACGGCGCTGGTGTCCGGCGCAATGGCCGTTGCCGCCGCACCCGCGGGCGCGCAGCTTGCGCGCAAGCCGTCCTACTACCAGCAGCAGAACAAGGCCGCCCCGGAAGGCGCAACCGCGCAACCCCCCGCGCGACCGGCGGCGCCCGCCTCGCTGCCGATGCTGCGCAGCCGGAGCGACTTCGACACCCTGGCCCGCGTGTATGACGCCGGCACCCCGATGCAGCTGGCCCACGTCCTGTTCATCGTCGACCGCCAGGCCAGGCCCGCGCGCACCTCCTACATCGACACGCCGCGCTACCAGCTGCATGTTCGCTTCGTGCGCGACACCGGGCTCTCGCCGCGCGCGGGCAAGCGCGAGATCGACCGCAACTACCTTGCGCCGGACCGCCGCTTCCTGTTCGGCACGCTGAGCTGGCAGCAGAACATCGGCACCTTCACCTACGAGTTCTGGGAGGGCGACCAGCTCACCCCTGCGCTGCTGCGCCAAGCCGATGCGCAGGTGAAAGCCAGCTTCTTCGCGCCCGTGAAATTCAAGACCAACTCCACGCTGCACGAACGCGTCGCGAACCAAGCGGGCATCGACTTCGTCAGCCAGGAGGCACTGATCCGCGAACAGCCCTACATGCCGATGAATCTTGGAACCGCCACCGGCCGTGTGCGCATCGTGGACGACGCCTCGGGACTGAATGCGCTGCTGCCCGACGACATCGCCGTGCTGCGCCAGGTGCCCATCAGCCTGCCGCCCGTGGCCGGCGTGCTGACCGAGCGGCCGTCGACCGCGCTCTCGCATGTCAACCTGCTGGCCAAGGGCTGGGGCATTCCCAATGCCTATGTGCGCGATGCCGCGGCGGTGCTGCGCGAGCACGCGGGGCAGTGGATTGCGCTCGAGGTGGCTGCCTCGGGCTACCAGGTGCGCCGCCTCGCGCCGGAGGAGGTTGCAGCGCTGCCGCCGCGCAAGGTGCGCGCCGCGGCCATCGGCGCTGTGCCCGGCAGTGCGAGGGCCGCCAGGCCCGACCTGAACGAAACCCGCCTGCTGCCGCTCGCGTCGCTGCGCGCGCGGCACAGCGCGCAATGCGGCTCCAAGGCCGCCAACCTGGGCGCCATACTGGCCGCGCGCATTCCGTCCACCACCGTGCCCGACGGCTTTTGCATTCCCTTTGCGCACTACGACCGCTTCATGCGCGCGAACGGCCTGGCCGAACGCATCGCGCGCATGCGGCAGCAGCCCGGCTTCGCGAGCGATCCGCAGATCCGGCAGCAGGCGCTGGCGCAACTGCGCGGCGAGATCGTGCAATGGCCCGTCGATGCGGCCAATGCGGCGGCGTGGCGTGCCGCGTGGCACACGCAACTCGGCGGCGGCGGCGTGTTCGTGCGCAGTTCGTCCAATTCCGAAGACCTGCCCGGCTTCAGCGGCGCGGGGCTCTACACCACGGTGCCCAACGTCAAGACCGGCGACGCGCTCGAGCTCGCGGTGAAGAAGGTCTGGGCCTCGGTCTTCAACCCCGAGGCCTGGGAGGCGCGCAGCGCCGCGGGCTTCGGCGCCGAGTCGGTGCTGATGGGTGTGTTCGTGCAGGCCGCCGTCGATTCGACCAACGCCGGCGTGATGATCACGCGCGACCCCTTCGACGCCGGCCATCCGCACGTCAGCTACATCTCGGCCAAGCGCGGCATCGGCATTCGCGTGGTGGAGGGGCAGCGGGTGGCGGAGCAGGTGATGTATTCGAGCTGGTCGAAAGCCATCCAGGTGCTGAGCCGGTCGGCCGAAGAGACGGCGCTGCAGCTCGACAAGAATGGCGGGGTGAAGGAGGTGCCGATCGAGGCCGGCCGCACAGTGCTGACAGACGAACTGGTGCTGCGCCTCGCGAATGTCGGCGCTGCCGTGAAGCGCACTTTCGGCGGCGTCGACCAGGACATCGAATGGGCCACCGTGGGCGACCGCATCGTGCTGCTCCAGGCGCGCCCCTATGTGGAGCGGCGCCGCTGATGTTTGCGCCTACTTGTAGAGCAGCTGCGGCAGCCACAGCCCGATCTGCGGCCAGACGTAGAGCAGCACGATGGCAAGCACCTGGATGCCCATGAAAGGCATCATGCCCAGGAAGATCTGGTTCAGCGTCACGTGCGGCGGGCTCACGCCCTTCAGGTAGAAGGCCGCCATCGCCACGGGCGGAGACAGGAACGCAGTCTGCAGGTTCATGGCCACCAGCAGGCCGAAGAACAGCGGATCGACGCCGAAGTCGTCGAGCAGCGGAATGAAGATCGGCATGAAGATCACGATGATCTCGGTCCACTCCAGCGGCCAGCCCAAGAGAAAGATGATGACCTGGCTCAACACCAGGAACTGCACCTTCGTGAGGTTCATGCCCAGCACCCACTGCTCCACCAGCGCCTGTCCGCCGAGCAGCGCGAATGCGGCAGAGAAGATGGCCGAACCCACGAAGAGCCAGCACACCATGGCGGATGTCTTGGCCGTGAGGAACACCGACTCCTTCAGCACTGCGAGATTGAGCCGCCGGTAGGCCGCGGCCAGCAGCATGCCGCCAAGCGCCCCCATGGCCGCCGCCTCGGTGGGCGTGGCAAGGCCCAGCACGATCGAGCCGAGCACCGAGAGAATCAGCAGCACCAGCGGGAAGAACGAGGCCAGCAGCATCTTGAAGATCTCGAGCCGCGCAAAGCTCAGGAACAGATAGAACAGCGCGACCATTGCGCCGAAGATGGCGAAGGTGACCCACCACCAGGTGGGCGCAGCGCGTACCGACGCGCCTTCTGCCGCCGGTGCGGCGGCGGCCGCGCTTGCCGTGGCCGCTTCGGCCGGCGCGGCAGATGCGCCAGGTGCGCCAGATGCGCCCGGCGGTTCCGCAAGCGGGCCGGAAGAGGGCGCGTCCCCCGGCGGCGGCTCCTGCAGCCCGCCCTCGGCCGGTGGTTCCTGCAGCCCGCCGGTGGAAGGCGGCTCCTGCAATCCGCCCGCGCTCGCGCCTTCCGCGGCTCGGCCGCTGCGCGTGGCGCCGATCTCCTCGATGTCGTAGCGCGCCTGCGCCTCGACCGTGGTCACGGCCTTGTAGCTGAAGCCGGCGAGCAGAAGAAAGATCAGGCCAGGCATCGCGACGATGGTCAACTGCCGCAGCACGTGCGAGAACGGCACGCCGGCGTTGCGCCGGCCCTTGAGCAGCCCAACGACCGCGTGCGCGGCGGGGCTGTCGGCCAGGCGCTGCGACAGCGGCGGCAGCGGCACCACGCGCTCCGCCTGCGACAGCGGCGGCGCCCATTGCGGCTTGAGCCGCGCGATGACGATCACGTACACCACGTACAGCGAGGCGAGCATCAGCCCCGGAAAGAACGCGCCCGCATACAGCTGCACCACCGAGACGCCCGCCGTGGCGCCATAGACGATCAGCAGCACCGAGGGCGGAATCAGGATGCCGAGGCAACCGCCCGCCGTGATCGCGCCCGCGGCCAGCGGCACGCTGTAGCCCGCGCGCAGCATCGCCGGCAGTGCCAGCAGGCCCATCAGCGTGACCACCGCGCCCACGATGCCGGTGGCGGTGGCAAAGATGGTGCAAGTGACCAGCGTGGCCACGGCCAGAGCGCCAGGCAGCCGTGCGAGCGCCAGGTGCAGGCTCTTGAACAGCGACTCGATCAGGTTCGCGCGCTCCACCAGGTAGCCCATGAAGACGAACAGCGGTACCGCAATGAGCACGTCGTTGGCCATGGTCTTGTAGGCCGCCTGCACCATCAGGTCGAGCGTGCGGTGCCAGTCGCGGTCGTAGGCCAGCCAGGTGAAGAGCATGCCCATGCCCATCAGCGTGAAGGCCGTGGGAAAGCCCAGCATGATCGCCACCACCACCAGCGAGAGCATCAGCAGGCCCAGGTGGCCGTTGGTGATGGTGTCGGCGCTCAGCAGCACCGCACTCGCGCCGATCACGATCAGCGCCATGAACGACAGGCCGAACCAGAGTTCGCGGCGGATCATCGCGCGGCCTTCTTGGAAGCCACCACGCGGTCGAGCGCGGCGATGTCTTCGTCCTTGACGTTGACCATCTCCTTGAGCTTCTCGACGTCGACCTCTTCCACGTCCTGCTCGCGCGAAGGCCAGGCGCCGGTCTGGATGCACTGCACGCAGCGGATGATCTCGACCAGCCCCTGCAGCAGCAGCGTGAAGCCGGCGAGCGGAATGATGTACTTGAACGGATACAGCGGCAGCGGCTCGGCCGAGAAGGTCTGCTCGCGGATGGCGAGCGATTCGCCCGCGTAGATCCAGCCCGCCCAGGTCAGCGCGACGATGCCCGGCAGGAAGAAGACGATGTAGAGCACCAGGTCCACCAGCGCCTGCGTGCGAGGCCGGAAGAATCCGTAGAGCACGTCGCCGCGCACGTGGCCGTTCTTCGAGAGCGTGTACGCGCCGGCCGTCATGAACATGGCGCCGTACAGCATGATCTGCGCGTCGAGCACCCATGCATGCGGGTGGTTCAGCACATAGCGCGAGAACACCTCCCAGCTGATCAGCAGCGTGAGCAGCAGCGCACACCACGCGAAGGTCTTGCCGATCCAGGTCGAGAAACGATCGACGGCCAACAGGAAAGATTGCATCGGGAAGAACTCCTCGCTGCGGCCGGCGCAGCACGGACAGGCAAGAAAAGAGGGCACCGGATGGGTGCCCTCGGGTCACCGGGTCGGTGTCAGGACTTCTTGGCCTGCGGACCGAAGTAGTGGTTGTAGGCCATCTTGAAATCGACCGTGTAGTCGTTGTGCCACTGGCCGGCGCGTTCCGCAAAGGCCTTCTGCGAGTCGAGCACCTTCTTGAACATCGGGTTCTCGGCGGACTTCTTGGCAATGGTCTTGTCCCACGAGGCAAGCTGCGCCCGCAGGATGGCGTCGGGCGTCTTGTAGAACTTGACGCCGGCCTTCTTCAGTTCGATGTAGTCCTGCGAGTTGCGCTCGATGGCCTTCCAGCTCATGTCCGCGCTGGCTGCCTGCACCGCGTAGTCGATGATCGACTTGAGATCCGCCGGCAGCGCCGCGAGCTTGCCCTTGTTGAAGAGAATCTCGAACTGTTCGCCCGACTGGTGGAAGCTCTGCAGCATGCAGTTCTTCGCCACGTCGGGGAAGCCCAGCACGCGGTCGCTCGAGGCGTTGTTGAACTCGGCCGCATCGATGAGGCCGCGGTCCAGCGCCGGCACGATCTCCCCGCCCGGCAGCGGGTTCACCGCCGTGCCCATGTCGGTGAACACATCGACCGCCAGGCCTACGGTGCGGAACTTGAGGCCCTTCATGTCCTCCACGCGGGCCACCGGCTTCTTGAACCAGCCCAGCGGCTGGGTGGGCATGGGCCCGTAGAGGTAGGACGCCACGTCGAGGTTCAGGCTCTTGTAGATTTCCTCGATCAGCGCCTTGCCGCCGCCGTAGTTGTGCCAGGCCAGCACCATGTTGGCGTCCATGCCGTAGCCGGGCCCGGAGCCCCAGAGCGCGAGGGCGGAGTTCTTGCCGTACCAGTACGCCACCACGCCGTGGCCACCGTCGAGCGTGCCCTTGGCGACCGCGTCGAGCAGTTGGAAGGCGGGCACGACGGAGCCCGCCGGCAGCACTTCGATCTTCAGGCGGTTGCCCGCCATGTCGTTGACCTTCTTCGCGAAGTCCTGCGCGTACTCGTGGAAGATGTCCTTGGCCGGCCAGGTGCTCTGGAAGCGCAGGGACGTGGTCTGGGCCATGCTGACCATCGGCGCCGACATGGCGCCTGCGGCCACGGCTGCACCCTTGAGAAGGTTGCGGCGGCGGGGTGATTTGCTGTCTGTCATGTTGTCTCTCTCCAAACAAGTTCTGATGACGAAGAAACCCTGCCCGCCTCTTGGCGTTATGTTCGGCAGGCCCAAGCCCCATCTTTGGCGCGCACGAATACGCGACAAACAGGGTTTTCACGAACTGGTGAAAAATTCCACCATCCGGCGAGGGCGCCGGGGCGACGCAAAGACGACCGTTGCCCCTGAAGTAACCCTATTCATTGGAAGGACGCAAACAGATGACTGAACCCGTTGGGGAAAAAGGCTATGCCGGCGATGTGACGCCCGAGCAGGCCGCGCGGTGGATGGCCAGCGGCGAAGCCGTGCTGGTCGACGTGCGCACCGACGCCGAGCGCGAATGGGTCGGCTACGTGCCCGGCGCCGTGCCGCTGGCCTGGAAGCAGTGGCCGGGCATGGGGCTCAACCCGGCCTTCGACGGCGGCATCCTCGCCGCGGGCGAGGATGGCAAGAAGAAACTGGTGCTGCTGTGCCGCAGCGGCGTGCGCTCCATCGCTGCCGCAAGGCGCGCCACCGAGCTGGGGCTGGAGGCCTACAACATCCTCGAAGGCTTCGAGGGCAATCCGGATGAGAGCGGCCACCGCGGGCAGATCGGCGGCTGGCGCAAGCGCGGGCTGCCGTGGAAGCAGAATTGAAATGAAAAAGGCCCACCGCTTGCGGAGGGCCTTTTGCGCGAAAACTGGGGGTGAGCTCAGAGCACCGGAATGCGCAGCTTCTGCCCCGGATAGATCTTGTCCGGGTGGCTCAGCATCGGCTTGTTCGCCTCGAAGATCGCGTTGTACTTGTTGGCGTCGCCGTAGTACTTCTTCGAGATGGCCGACAGCGTGTCGCCCTTCACCACGTCGTGGTACTGCGCGGGCGGCGCGGCGGGTGCGACCAGGTTGTTGTCGACGCTGGTCACATTGGCCACGTTGCCCGCGGCAAGCGCGGCTTTTTCGCTGGCTTCCTGTGAAGGCGCCTGGCCGGCCAGGGTGACAACGCCGCTGCTGGCGGTGTAAGTCACCTGGAGGCCCGTGAGCCCGAGATTCTGCGTCTCGACGTAGGTTTTGATCGCCGCTGCGGCCTTGGTGTTGGCGTCCGGCTCGGCAGCCTGCGCCGACGATCCGCCGAACAGCTTTTCGCCGGCTTCCTTGATGAAACTGAGCAATCCCATGGTTTTCTCCTTGTGCGGTGGTGGATGGAACTGGCGAATGTAGCGGCGCAAGGGCATGTGCCGGCGTAGGTGCGCGCCGCGTGTGTCAACGACGCGTCCGCATGAACAACGACAAAGTCGCAATAATCCCGCCCATGGCATCCCCCTTCCTCGCGATCGACATCGGCAATACCCGCCTCAAATGGGCTCTCTACGATGCGGCGCATCCGGGGGCCGCGCTGCAGGCGCATGGCGCGGAGTTTCTAGACCACATCGAACGGCTGGCCGACGGCCCCTGGGCCGAACTGCCTGCGCCTGGCTCCATGCTGGGCTGTGTGGTGGCCGGCGATGCGGTGCGCCGCCGCGCCGAGGAGCAGATCGTCGAGCGTTTCGACTGCGCGCCGCGCTGGGTGGTGTCGAGCGCAGCCGAAGCCGGCATCGTCAACGGCTACGACCATCCGACGCGGCTGGGCGCCGACCGCTGGGTGGCGATGATCGGCGCGCGCCATCACATGCTGGGCGCGGGGCCGGCGCGGCCGATGGTGGTGGTGATGATCGGCACCGCCGTGACGGTCGAGGCCATCGATGCCAGCGGCAGGTTCCTGGGCGGCCTGATCCTGCCGGGCCACGGCATCATGCTGCGCGCGCTGGAGTCGGGCACCGCCGGGTTGCACGTGCCCACCGGCGAGGTGCGCGAATTCCCCACCAACACCAGCGATGCGCTCACCAGCGGCGGCACCTATGCCATTGCCGGCGCCGTCGAACGCATGGTGCAGCACGTGCGCTCGCACTGCGGCGCCGAGCCCGCCTGCTACATGACCGGCGGCGCGGGCTGGAAGATGGCGCCCGTCATGAACGGGGATTTCGAGCTGGTCGAGAGCCTGATCATGGACGGCCTCCTGGTGATTGCCCGCGAGCGGGCCACCGCCTGAGCCTGAGGGGGAAAGCTCAGGGCCGCATCAGCGCCTCGGCCACGGCCTGGAACGCCGGCAGTGTCAGCGGGTCGTTCCCCGCATTGGCGGCCACCGGGTGCGCGGCGTAGCGCACGATCACCATCTCGGCCTTCGGGTCGACATAGATGCTCTGGCCGTGGATGCCGCGCGCCATGTAGGCACCGTGCGGGTTGTGCGTCACCCACCACATGTTGCGGTACGACCAGCCCGGCAGCAGCGCATAGCCGGCCTTGGCGAATTTGGCCGGGTCCCCGCCGCGCGCGATGTCTTCGACCACCGCCTTCGGAATGGCCTGCTGCCCGTTGGGCGCGCGGCCGCCGTTGCGCATGGTCTCGCCGAAGCGCGCGAGGTCGCGCAGCACGGTGTTGAGCCCGCCGCCACCCGACTCGGTGCCGATGCGGTCGACCATGAAGTAGGCGTCCTGCTCGGCGCCGATGCGGCGCCAGATCTTCTCGCTCAACAGGTCGGCCAGCGGTTGGTTGCCGACGCGGCGCAGGATCCAGGCGAGCACTTCGGCATTCACCGTCTTGTAGGCAAAGGCGGCGTCGTGCGCGCCTTCCTTCTTCAACGTGGCGAGGAAGTCGTAGAACGATTTCGGACCCGCGTAGTCCGGGCCCTGCGCCAACATGCCGCCGGCGCGTGCGTAGTCCCAGATCTCGGCCTTGGGGTCGGCGTAGTTCTCCGAGTAGTGCACGCCGATGGTCATGTCCATCACCTGGCGCACCGTGGCGTCGCCATATGCCGTGTCCTCGAGCTCGGGCAGGTACGTCGTGACGGGCGCGGAAGGATCGAGCTTGCCTTCGTGCGCGAGGATGGCCGCCAGCGTGCCGACGAAGGACTTGGTGACCGACATCGCGATGTGCGGCCGCTCGGGCGTGAGCGCGCCGAAGTATTTTTCGTAGACCACGCGGCCGCGGTGCAGCACCAGGATGCCGTCGGTGTAGGTGCGCGTGATCATCTGCGCGAAGCTCACCGTCTCATCGCTGCCGAGGGATTTGAAGGTGGCCGCCTCGATGTCGCTGCGCGGCGCCGAAGGCAGCGGGCTGGCCGCGCCGCTGCCGCGCCACACGTTGGCGGTGGGCATGGTTTCGCGCACATGCGAGAAGCTCCAGCGCGTGCGCGGAAACACGCCGCCGGCTGGATCGTCGAAGGTGATCAGCTTGTCGGGCGGGGGCGGAAAGCCCTGCATCCAGCCCATCGCCTCGACCGAGGTGGCCGCGGGATCGGGCGGCACGGCGGGCGCGGGCGTCTGGGCGTTGGAGCAAGTGTTCACGGCAAGGAGTGTGAAGGCGGCGGCAAGGGCCGTGCGGTTGAAGAACAAGGACATGGGCGCGAGGCGCTGGCGGAATTCGTCATCAACGGCCGCTGAAGCGCGCAGGCCGGCGCTCGACAAAGGAACGCACGCCCTCGGCCGCGTCCTCGCTGTTCGACAGCCGCTTCTGCGTCTCGATGAATTCCGACACGGCCGCGAGCGGTCCGTGTTCGACGGCCCTGATCACGTTCAGCCGCGTGGCCACCACCGCCAGCGGGGCCTGCGCCGCGATGCGCTGCGCGATGGCCAGCGCTGCATCGAGCTCCTGTCCGGCCGGCACCACCTTCTGCACGAAATTGAGCCGATAGGCTTCGGCGCTGTCGAACTCGTCGGCCGTGAGCAGGTGCAGCATCGCGTTGCCCACGCCCGCGCGCTCGGCCATGCGCAGCGTGGCGCCACCCGTGGCCATGATGCCGCGCTGCACTTCCATCTGCGAGAAGCGGCAGTTGTCGGCCGCCACCACGATGTCGGCGCCCAGCATCAGCTCGATGCCCACCGTGAAGCAGATGCCCTTCACCGCCACCACCATCGGCTTGCTGCGGCGGCGGTAGCCGGGCAGGCCGAAGTCGTGCGGCTCCACCAGCCCGGCGGGAACCGCCTTCTCGCCGCGCTTCATGTACTCGGTGACCGCCGGCAGGTCGAGCCCGGCCGTGAAGTGGTCGCCGAAGGCATGCAGCACGCCGACGCGCAGGTCGGGGTCGTCGTCGAGCCGCGTGTAGGCCTCGGCCAGCTGCCTGAACATCGGCGGCGTCCAGCCGTTGCGCTTGGCCGGGCGGTTGATGCCGATCAGCAGCACATGGTCGATCACCTGGGTGTCGATGCAGCCTTCCGCAGGTGGCGTGGTGGGCGTGGTGGGCGTGGCGGTCATGGCGCTTGTCTCCTTTTTTTGTTCTTACCGTGCTCAGTACGTGTAGACGCCGCGGCCCGTCTTGCGGCCCAGCTGGCCCGCAGCGACCATTTCCTTCAGCAGCGGGCAGGGACGGTACTTGGAGTCGCCGAACTGCGCGAGGTAGACCTCCATCACCGCCAGGCACACATCCAGGCCGATCATGTCGGCCAGCGCCAGCGGGCCGATCGGCTGGTTGCAGCCCAGCTTCATGCCGGCGTCGATGTCTTCGGCCGTCGCGATGCCTTCGGACAGCACGAAGAAAGCCTCGTTGATCATCGGCACCAGGATGCGGTTGACCACGAAGCCGGGCGCGTTCTTCACCGTGATCGGCGACTTGCCCAGCTTCTCGGCCAGCGCCTTGACGGCATCGTGCGTGGCATCGCTCGTGAGGTAGCCGCGGATCAGCTCCACCAGCGCCATCATCGGCACCGGGTTGAAGAAATGCATGCCGATGAAGCGGTCGGGGCGCGAGGTGGCGGCCGCGAGCTGCGTGATCGAGATCGACGAGGTGTTCGAGGCCACGATGACCTCGGGGCCGACGAGCTCGTCGACCTGCTTGAGGATCTTGAGCTTGAGCGCATGGTTCTCGGTGGCGGCCTCGATCACCAGCTGCGCGCCCTTCAGGTCGTCGTAGTTCGTCGAGCCCTTGATCAGCGCGAGCGCCGCGGTCTTCTGTTCGGCCGTGAGCTTTTCCTTCTTGATGAGCCGGTCGAGGCTACCCGACACCGTGGCCAGGCCCTTGTCGACCGCCGCCTGGGCGACATCGATCATCACCACATGGACGCCCGACACCGCGCAGGCCTGCGCAATGCCATTGCCCATCGTTCCGGCGCCGATGATGCCGACGGTCTGGATAGTCATGAGAAAACTCCTTGAAGAAAAACAAAAACAGGGAAGGGGGCGGGTGGGGTGCCAAGCCGCCACCACGGCAGGACATCGATTGTGAAGCAGCCCCCGCCGGGCCGCCGTTGCCGCGCGTGACACGGGCGGCGCGCGGGTGGCTTACAGTGCGGCGACTGCTTCTTCCTCTCTCTCTTTTCGATCCCGACCATGACCACCCTCGGCACCCCTCTGTCCCCCTCCGCCACCCGCGTGATGCTGCTCGGCTCCGGCGAGCTCGGCAAGGAGGTGCTGATCGCCCTGCAGCGCCTCGGCGTCGAGACCATCGCGGTCGACCGCTACGAGAACGCGCCCGGCCAGCAGGTGGCGCACCACGCGCGCACCATCACCATGAGCGATCCCGAACAGCTCAAGGCGCTGATCGAGGCCGAGAAGCCGCAGCTCGTGGTGCCCGAGATCGAGGCCATCGCCACCCCCATGCTCCAGCAGCTCGAAGACGCCGGCGTGGTGCGCGTGATCCCCACCGCCCGCGCCGCCCGCCTCACGATGGACCGCGAAGGCATCCGCCGCCTGGCCGCCGAAACGCTGGGTGTGCCGACCAGCCCCTACAAGTTCTGCGACTCGCTGTCTGAGCTGCAGGCCGCCATCGATGCCGGCATCGGGTACCCCTGCATCGTCAAGCCCGTGATGAGCAGTTCCGGCAAGGGCCAGAGCAAGATCGACGGCCCGGCCGACGTGCAGAAGGCCTGGGACTACGCCATGGCCGGCGGCCGCGTGAGCCATGGCCGCGTGATCGTCGAGGGCTTCATCGACTTCGACTACGAGATCACGCTGCTGACCGTGCGCGCCAAGGACGCCGACGGCAACGTGCAGACGCAGTTCTGCGAGCCCATCGGCCATGTGCAGGTGAGCGGCGATTACGTGGAAAGCTGGCAGCCGCACCCCATGGCGCCAGCCGCGCTGCAGAAGGCGCAGCAGATCGCGCAGGCCGTCACCGCTGACCTCGGCGGCCAGGGCCTGTTCGGCGTCGAGCTGTTCGTGAAGGCCGAAGAGGTCTGGTTCAGCGAAGTCAGCCCGCGTCCGCACGACACCGGCATGGTCACCATGGCCACGCAATGGCAGAACGAGTTCGAGCTGCACGCGCGCGCCATCCTCGGCCTGCCGGTCGACACCTCGCTGAAGAGCCCGGGCGCCAGCGCGGTGATCTATGGCGGCGTCGATGCCACCGGCATTGCCTTCGACGGCGTGGCCGACGCGCTGCAGGTGCCCGGCAGCGACGTGCGCCTGTTCGGCAAGCCCGAGAGCTTCGCCAAGCGCCGCATGGGCGTGGCGCTGGTGCATGCGGCCGACACCGGCACCGCCCGCAGGCTCGCCAAGGAAGCCGCCTCGCGCGTGAAGCCGCGCAGGGCGTAGCCGGTTTCCGCAAGCCGCGCCGCAATGGAGGTGCAGCCGCTGCGCTTCCGGGCTCCGGGACGATGTGACACCATAGCGGGCACCATGCCCAACTACTGGTTGATGAAATCCGAGCCCGACGAGGTCTCGATCGACGACGCCCTCGCTGCGCCCAATGCCACCGTCGCCTGGACCGGCGTGCGCAACTATCAGGCACGCAACTTCATGCGCGATGGCATGAAGGTCGGCGACGGCGTGCTGTTCTATCACTCGAGCTGCCCCGAGCCGGGCATCGCGGGCATCGCGCGCGTGGCCTCGGGCATCAAGCCCGACCCGACGCAGTTCGATCCGAAGTCGCCCTACCACGATGCGGCCTCGAAGAAGGACGATCCGCGCTGGCTGCTGGTCGATGTGCAGGCCGTGCGCAAGACGCGGCTCCTGTCGCTGCCCGAGCTGCGCGCCAGGCCCGAACTGGCCGACCTGGTCGTGCTGCGCAAGGGCAACCGGCTGTCGATCACGCCGGTCGAACCCGCGCACTGGCGGATCATCGAGAAGATGCTGGCCTGAATCAGCCCACGCGCTGCAGTATCGGAAACAGCTTGCCGAGGCCATCGGCCATGACCTCGACCGCGAGCGCCGCGAGGATCAGCCCCATGAGCCGCGTCATGATGTTGATGCCCGTCTTGCCGAGCACGCGCGCAATCGGCTGCGCGAGCGAAAACGCCAGCGCGGTGGCCAGCGCCACCACCACGCCGTAGCCCACCAGCAATCCGAGCTCCCACAGGTGCTGCGTCTTGTCGGCGTAGATCACCACGGTGGAGATCGTGGCCGGCCCGGTGAGCAGCGGAATGGTGAGGGGCACCACCGCGATGGATGCGCCCATGGAGGCTTTCACCTCGGTGGCGCGCAGCTCCTCGACGTTGGTCTTGCTCTCGGCCGGCTTGATCAGCATCGACAGCGAGCTCATGAGCAGCAGCAGGCCGCCGCCCACCTGGAAACTGGCAATCGAGATGCCGAAGAACGCCAGCAGCTGCAGCCCGAGCAGCGCGCTGACCGCAATCACCACGAACGCGCTGAAGGCCGACATGCGCACCGTGTGCCGGCGCTGCGCATCGGAATACCCCTGCGTGTAATGGATGAAGAAGGGCACGATGGCCAGCGGGTTGACGATGGCCACCAGCGTGACCAGCGGCTTGATCAGGTCCATCGAGGTACTCACTTCTACCTCCCCCCGGCCACGTCGAGCAGGGCCATGGTGGTGTAGCTGGCCTCGGCGGACAGCAGCCACAGGATGGCGCCGGCGATTTCTTCCGCGCTGCCGGTGCGCTGCATCGGCACGGTGGGCGCCAGCTCGAAGGCGCGGTCGGGCATGCCGCCGGAGGCGTGGATCTCGGTGTCGATCAGGCCCGGGCGCACCGCGTTGACGCGGATGCCCTCGGCGCCGACTTCCTTCGCCAGCCCGATGGTGAAAGTGTCGATGGCGCCCTTGCTGGCCGCGTAGTCCACGTACTGCCCGGGCGAGCCCAGGCGCGCCGCGGCGCTCGAGACGTTGACGATGGCGCCGCCCGAGCCGCCGTGCCGCGTGCTCATGCGCCGCACCGCTTCGCGCGCGCAGACGAAGCTGCCGATCACGTTGACGCGGAACATGCGTTCCAGGCGCGCCACGCTCATTTCGTCGACGCGGGCCTGCACGTCGACGACGCCGGCATTGTTGACCAGTGCCGTGAGGCGGCCGAGCCTGGCGTCGACCTTCTCGAACATGGCCAGCACCTGGGCCTCGTCGCCCACGTCGGCCTGCACGGCCATGGCGGTGCCGCCGCCCGCGCGAATGGCGCGCACCACCTCGTCGGCGGCGAGCGAGTTGCTCGCGTAGTTGACGGCCACCGCGTAGCCGCGCTTTGCCGCCAGCAAGGCGGTTGCGGCGCCAATGCCGCGGCCGCCGCCCGTGATCAAGAGTACCTGGTCCAAATCCGACCTCCTGCAGAGAAACTGCGCGTCAGTTAAAAGCGTTGGCTTGGATTACATCATCGAGGGCGAGCGCAGAAGCCGCCGGGCCGCTCCCAAGGCGACTAATCGCAGCGCATTGCGCGGAGATTGACCAATGAGCCATACCATCGACTATTACTTTGCGCCGCAGAGCCCCTGGACGTACCTGGGCCATGCCCGGTTCGCAGCCATTGCGGCCAAGACCGGCGCCACGGTGCGCGTGCGGCCCGTGGACCTGGGCAGCGTCTTCCCGATCTCGGGCGGGCTTCCCCTCGGCAAGCGGGCCCCGCAGCGCCAGGCCTACAGGCTGGTGGAACTGGCGCGCTTTTCGCATCACCTCGGCCTGCCGCTGAATCCCAAGCCGAAGTTCTTTCCGGTGTCGAGCGACGATGCGGCGCGGCTGATCATCGCGGTGGACCTGCACGACGGCACCGAGGCGGCGATGCGGATGTGCGGCGCGGTATTTGCCGCCGTGTGGGTGCAGGAGCGCAACATCGGCGACCCCAAGCTGCTCGAAGCGCTGGTCGCGGAATGCGGCCTGCCGCCCAAGCGCACGGAGCAGTCGCTGAGCCAGGCCGTGCAGGAGCGTTACGAGGCTTACACGCAGGAAGCGATCGACACCCAGGTGTTCGGTGCGCCAAGCTATGTCATCGACGGCGAGATATTCTGGGGCCAGGACCGGCTCGATTTCGTCGAGCGCGCGCTGCAGCAAAAGCGCTAGCGGCAACCTCATTCATTCATTCGACCATTCATCCGCTATTCAAGGAGCATGACAACCATGGGCCAATTCATCGATCTCACCGCCAAGGACGGTTTCGCTTTTCCGGCCTACGTGGCCGAGCCTGCCGGCAAGCCGCGCGGCGCCGTGGTGGTGGTGCCGGAGATCTTCGGTGTCAACTCGCACATCCGCTCGGTGGCCGACGGGTATGCGGCGGACGGCTATCTGGCGGTGTCGCCTTCGACCTTCCATCGCGTGAAGCCCGGCGTCGAGCTCGGCTACAGCGACGACGACATGAAGGCCGGCTTCGCGCTCAAGACCGCGGTCGAGGCGCTGCCCGCGCCCGGCGTGCTGCAGGACATCGAGGCCGCCGTGGCCTATGCGTCCAAGGCCGGCAAGGTGGGCATCGTGGGCTATTGCTGGGGCGGCCTCCTGGTCTGGCGCGCCGCGAGCCTGCTGCCGGGGCTCGCCGCCGCGGCGCCGTACTACGGCGGCGGCATGACCACGCCGGAAGAAACCGCGCGCCAGCCCAAGGTGCCGGTGCTCGCGCATTTCGGCAACCAGGACCACTGGATTCCACTGGACACCATCGAGGCCTTCAGGAAGGCGCATCCCGAAGTGGAGGTGCATGTCTACGAATCAGGCCATGGCTTCAACTGCGACCAGCGCGGCTCCTACAACGCCGAGGCCGCCAAGCTGGCGCGCACACGCACGCTCGAATTCTTTGCCAAGCATGTCGGCTGAATAGCCGGCCTGCTCCGGGCCTTTCTATTTCTTTCGCGGGCCCGGCCCTTTGCCGATGCGGGTCTGGAGAAAGTCGAGCAGCGCACGCAGCGCGGCGCTGTTGTGGCGCCGCTGCAGGTAGGCGGCCGAGAGCCACATGTCCTTGCGCGCATAGCCCTGCAGCACCGGCACCAGCTCGCCATGGTCGATGTGCGACTGCACGAGGATCGAGGGCAGGTAGATCACGCCGAAGCCGCGCATCGCGACCCGGATCAGCGGTGCGCCCTCGGTGCAGTCCATGCGGCTCTTCACCGGCACGTCCAGCGGCTGGCCGCCGTCGTCGAAGCGCCAGACCGGCTGGGCGCCCAGCAGTGAATGCGTGAGCGCGTCGTGTCCGGCGAGGTCGCGCGGATGCTCGGGCTTGCCGTGCTTCTTCCAGTACACCGGCGAGGCGCAGACGACCATGTCCATGAGCATCAGCTTGCGCACGATCAGGTTGGCATCTTCCACCGGGCCGCTGCGGATGTCGACGTCGATGCCTTCTTCCGCGAGGTCCACCGTGCGGTTGGTCAGCTGCAGGCTGATGCTCACGTCCGGGTAGTAGCGCATGAAGTCGGCCAAAAGGCCCGGAAACTCGCCGTTGCCCATGCCGTGCGGCGCCGAAATCCGCAGCCGGCCGCCGGGCTGCCTGGCGCGCTCCTGCAGTTCGGCCTGCGTGAGCTCCACCATTTCCAGCACCGGCGTGCTGCGTTCGAGCAGCAATTGCCCGGCATCGGTCAGGCTCACCGAGCGCGTGGAGCGGTTGAGAAGACGCACGCCGAAGCGCGTTTCGAGTTCGGCCACGTACTTGCTGACCGTCGCTTTCGACATGTCGAGCTTCTTGGCCGCGTGCGAGAAGCTGCCATGCGAGGCAACTTCCCGGAAGGTTCTGATCAGATCGAGACTGTCCATGTCAAAGCGCTCATTTTGAATGCATGCCGCGGAGGTGTCATTGTTTCAATAGAGGAAACACGGTGTCTCTGTTCCGCGTGTTTTGCAGAAGCCGTTCAGTTGGAAACTCGCCGCACAGGTGAGCGACCCAGCAAGCCTGGTGGACGAACCATCCAACGAACACAAGGAAAACTGAAAATGAAGACCTCGCACATCCTCGCCGCCGCTGCCCTGACCCTGCTGGCCGCCACCGGCGCCCAAGCCGAAGCCTACGATGGCGTGAATACCGCCGTCTCGACCAAGAGCCGCGACGAAGTCAACGCCGAAGCCGTGCGCACCGCAGCGGCTCCGAACCAGAACGTGACCCGCGGTTCGCGCGGCCCGGAAACGGTCGCCGTGTCGAAGGACCGTTCGATCGCCGAAGCCGAAGCCGTCCGCACCGCCTACGCGCCCGACCAGAACGTGTCCAGCGGTTCGCGCGTCAACAGCAAGGTCATCTCGACGATGGCCCACCCGATGGACGCACGTGTCCAGGCCCAGCAAGGCTCGGGCGCCGTCGCCAAGTAATCGATCGAAGCCGCCCTTCGGGGCAAGCCAAGATCAAAAAAAGGGGTCACGCGAACGCGTGGCCCCTTTTTGCTTTGGCGCGCAGTGAACCGGGATCAGCGCGTGCGCGCAAGGTAGCGCTTGCGCCAGAACACCAGGACCAGCAGCAGCGCGATCGCCGCCATCGCCGTCATGGCGATCCAGAAGCCGTCCGCCTTGTGCACCAGTGGAATGAACTCGAAGTTCATGCCGAAGATGCCGGCAATGAGATTGAGCGGCAGGAAGATGGCGGTCAGCACGGTGAGCACCCGCATGATGTCGTTGGCGCGGTGGCCCTGCACGCTGAAATGCATCTGCACCGCGGTCTCGGCGTTCTGCTCGAGCCGGTGCACGTGATGCACCACGCGCTCGATGTGCTCGAGCACGTCGCGGCTTCGCACCATGATCAGTTCCCGCTCGCGCTGCTCTGCTTCGCCGTTGGGGGAAGGCAGCGTCTCGAGCGAATCGATCCAGTCCTGGATGGCGGCGCGCTGGTCTTCGCAGATTTCGTCCAGGTGGTGCAGCGACTGGCGGGCTTCCATCAGCGCGCCCCAGTTGGTGAAGCGGCTGCGCGGATCGATCAGCTCGGTCTGCCAGTGGTCGAGCTGGCGCGTGAGCTCGCGGCGCATGTCCAGGTAGCCGTCGACGATCTGGTTGATGACGCGCAGCATCAGGTCGGCGGTGCCGGTCGGCACGCGGGCCGAGGTGGCGCGCACGTCGAGCGCCGGGGCGCCATGGTCGTCGGGCGATCCGGCGGCGAGCAGCCGGGCGGCAAAGGTGTCGCGCACCGCGCCGTCCTCGGGGTGCACCGACAGCAGCACGCGGTCGAACAGCACGAAACCCACCGGGCGGGTGTCGACGCGGCGCAGCACGGGAGGGCCGCGGCGCAACGGCGCGGGAAGGCGCGGCTCGCCACCCGTGGTGCCCTTGCCGTTGCCCGGCGCCGCCTGGCCAGGCCCGCTCGAAAGGCGCCGGAACACCAGCACGTCGTACTGCGAGGTGTAGTCGTAGTGCGAGGGCAGCTGGTCGTTGAGCAGGTCCGCCACATGCAGGTCGACCAGCTGTGCCAGGCAGAGCGACTGCAGGATCTGCTGAACCTCCGGCAGCGAGGCACGAAACTCGTCCCGCGTGAGCGAAATCCAGAGATAGCCTTGCGTGGCGCAGGCCCCGGGCGTCGTGAGCGGGGCCAGCGCCGGATGCTCGCTCACCCGGGAACGGTTGATTTCGAAGATGCGCATGCGCTACTGTTTTTGCAGCAAGCGCACGGCGTCGAGCGCAAAGTAGGTGAGCACCCCATCGGCGCCGGCGCGCTTGAACGCGAGCAGGCTTTCGAGCACCACCGCGTCATGGTCGAGCCAGCCGTTCTGGGCCGCGGCCTTGAGCATCGCGTACTCGCCGCTCACCTGGTAGGCGAAAGTGGGCACACGGAATTCGTCCTTCACGCGGCGCACGATGTCGAGGTACGGCATGCCGGGCTTGACCATCACCATGTCGGCGCCCTCGGCAATGTCGAGCCCGACCTCGCGCAGCGCCTCGTCGCTGTTGCCCGGGTCCATCTGATAGACCTTCTTGTTGCTCTTGCCGAGCGTTGCGGCCGAGCCGACGGCATCGCGGAACGGGCCGTAGAACGCGCTGGCGTACTTGGCGCTGTAGGCCATGATCCGGGTATGGATGTCGCCGCGGGCCTCCAGCGCCGTGCGGATCGCGCCGATGCGGCCGTCCATCATGTCGCTGGGCGCCACGATATCGACGCCGGCTTGCGACTGTGTGAGCGCCTGCTTCACCAGGATTTCAACGGTGGCGTCGTTGAGGATGTAGCCCGTGTCGTCGAGCAGGCCGTCCTGGCCGTGGCTGGTGTAGGGGTCGAGCGCCACGTCGGTCATCACGCCGAGCTCCGGAAAGCGCGACTTGAGCGCGGCGACCACCCGGGGAATCAATCCGTCGGGATTGAAGGCCTCGTCGCCCGCGGGCGTCTTGAGGCTGGCATCGATCACCGGAAAAAGCGCCATCACCGGGATGCCGGCTTTCACGCACTGCTCCGCCACCGGCAGCAGCAGGTCGAGGCTCAGGCGGTCCACGCCGGGCATCGAAGGCACGGCATCGCGCTTCTTCTCGCCTTCCTGCACGAACACCGGGTAGATCAGATCGTGCGCCGTCAGCGCATGCTCCCTGACCAGGTTGCGGGTGAAGGCGTCGCGGCGCAGGCGGCGCGGCCGGCTGGCGGGGTACATGGGGGAAGGGGATGGCGTCATAGGCGGAAAATTGTGCCTGAAGCGCCGATTCGCGCACTGAGCGGTCGCCCATGGGTTGTCTGACAACCTTCCAGGTCGATAAACCGAAGGTTCTCGTTTTTTCTATGGGATTGACAAGAATCTGCCCGGAGCCGCTTGAAACTTTGTTTCGCCTTTGTTAAATTCAAAAGCGGGCGGTTTACCGCTCCCCGCTTTTCCTCCCTGAGCGGGTGCCTTGATGTGTGACAGCAAAAGGGCTTCCCAGCCCGACGTGAAGACGTCGGGCTTTTTTTTGCCCGCTGCATCCGCAGCCGGCAGCGAAGCCCCGGCCGGGATGGCACGGCCGGCCACTAAACTGCCCCCATGCTCTGGGTTAAATCTTTTCACATCGTCTTCATTGCAAGCTGGTTCGCGGGGTTGTTCTACCTCCCTCGAATCTTCGTCAACCTGGCGATGGTGCCGCCCGAGTCCGTTGCCGAACGCGAGCGCTTGCTTCTGATGGCGCGCAAGCTGTTGCGATTCACGACCTTCCTGGCCATTCCGGCGCTGGGGTTCGGCCTCTGGCTCTGGCTGGGCTACGGCATCGGGCGCGGCCCCGGCAACGGCTGGCTGCATGCCAAGCTGGCGCTGGTGCTGGCTGTAGTCGGCTATCACCATGCCTGCGGCGTGCTACTGCGCCGCTTCGTGGCCGGAGGCATCCAGCGCAACGACCGCTGGTATCGCTGGTTCAATGAACTGCCGGTGCTGCTGCTTCTTGGCATTGTGGTGCTGGTGGTCGTCAAGCCGTTCTGAGCCTGGAAGCCACGGTGGAGACGCAGCACAAGACCGCCGCACTGCCCCTGGCACTGGCCTATGCGGCGCTGATCGTCTATGCCAGCCTGTACCCGTTCGCCGACTGGCGCGACCAGGGCATTGCGCCGTGGGCCTATCTGTCGGCGTCGTGGCCCAAGTACTGGACGGGCTTCGATTTCGCGATCAACGTGGGCGGCTACGTTCCCTTCGGTTTCCTGTGTGCGCTGACGGTGCTGCGAACGCGGCGGGACGCGAGCGTCTGGCGTGCGGTGCTGCGCGCAACGATGGCCGGCGCAGCCGTGGCGTTTGCCATGGAGACGCTGCAGAGCTATCTTCCGGCGCGCATTCCTTCCAATGTCGACCTCGGCCTGAACACCTCCGGCGCCCTTCTGGGGGCCATGCTGGCGGCCGGGCTGGAGCGGCTCGGGGCGGTGGCGCACTGGAGCCGCACGCGTTCGCACTGGTTCGTCGAAGACTCCCGCGGCGCGCTGGTGCTGCTGGCGCTGTGGCCCCTGGCCCTGCTGTTTCCGGCCGCCGTGACCTTCGGGCTCGGCCAGGTGTTCGAGCGGCTCGAAGTCGCGGTTTCGGAGTGGCTGCTCGACACGCCTTTCATCGACTGGATGCCGCTGCGCCAGTTCGAGCTGGAGCCGCTGGTGCCCGCCGTCGAACTGCTGTGCGTGATGCTTGGTGCCTTGGTGCCGTGCCTGCTGGCTTTCATGGTGACGCGCACGGTCGCCCGGCGTGCCGTGCTGCTGCCGCTCACGCTGCTGGCGGGCATTGGCGCCTCGGCGCTGTCGGCGGCGCTGAGCTACGGCCCCGAGCACGCATGGGCATGGCTGGGCCTGCCGGTGCAGGTCGGCATTGCGACGGCGCTGGTTGCCGGCGTTCTGCTGCTGGGAGCACCGCGCCGGCTGTGCGCGGCCTTGCTGCTGGTGGGGCTGGTGATCCAGCTGAGCCTGCTGAACCAGGCGCCCGAAAGCGCGTATTTCGCGCAGACCCTCGCCACCTGGGAGCAGGGGCGCTTCATTCGCTTCCACGGCCTGGTGCAGTGGCTGGGATGGCTCTGGCCGTTCGCGGTCCTGGCCTATGTGGTGGCGGCGCTGTCGCGCCGGGCGCGGCCGGCAAGCTGATGGCAAGCGGCGGGCGTCACTAAAATCGCCCGATGCCCAGTTCCTCTCCCGCCGCGCCGCGCGGCTACTACGGTCGCCACATCTTCTTCTGCCTGAACGAGCGCAAGAACGGAGAAGACTGCTGCGCCCTGCACAACGCCCAGGCAGGCTTCGACCGCTGCAAGGCGAAGGTCAAGGAGGCCGGGCTGGCCGGCCCCGGCAAGGTGCGGGTCAACAAGGCGGGCTGCCTCGACCGCTGCGCCGGCGGTCCGGTGGCGGTGGTTTACCCCGAAGCGGTCTGGTACACCTTCGTCGATGCCGACGACATCGACGAAATCGTCGAGTCGCACCTGAAAAACGGCCAGGTCGTCGAGCGCCTGTTGCTGCCTCCCGATGTCGGCCGCTGAACTTTTGGCGAAATCCCGCGCTCGTACCGTGCACCCAAGCCGACAAGGCCGGGCAGTTCCATTCCTCGCACCATGAATTCCCAGACCGAAAAGATCCGCCTCCAGGGCGCCGCCGGCGTTATCGAGGTGCAGCGCGACCAGCCGGCCGATGCCGCGCGGGGCATCGCCGTGATCGCCCATCCGCATCCGCTGTTCGGCGGCACCATGGACAACAAGGTGGTGCAGACCCTGGCGCGCGCCTTCGTCTCCTGCGGCTGGACCGCGGTGCGCTTCAACTTCCGTGGCGTGGGTGCGAGCGAGGGCGTGCACGACGAGGGACGCGGCGAGTGCGAAGACATGCTGAACGCCGTTGCCCAGCTCGCGCCCGAAGGCCCGCTGGCCATTGCCGGTTTTTCGTTCGGCGCCTTCGTGGCCAGCTGCGCAGCCGAAAAGCTCTGGGCCGCCCGCGACGTGCGGCAGCTCGTGCTCGTTGGAACGGCGGCTTCCCGCTTCTCCGTCGCCACGCTGCCAGCCGAGGCGCACGATCGCACGCTGGTGGTCCACGGCGAGGCCGACGACACGGTGCCGCTGGCCGCTGTCATGGACTGGGCCCGGCCGCAGTCACTGCCTGTCACGGTTATTCCCGGAGGCGGCCATTTCTTTCACGGACAATTGCCGCTCCTCAAAAGCTTGGTTGTCCGCCATTTGCGCGCGGGCGCCGCATGAGAGCCTCACGGGCTTGTGTTTTCGTCTCCTCTCCATTTCTCCCATGAATCGTTTTCTTGACGCGTTTCGCGTGCTGGTGCTGGCCGCCGCCGCATCGGTTTGCATGATTGCCGCTGCCCAGGTGCCCGCGCCGCCCGAAGTCGCTGCGCGCAGCTACCTGCTGCTCGACGTCACGGCCAACCAGATCCTTGCGCAGAAGGACATCGACAGCCCGGTCGAGCCGGCCTCGCTCACCAAGCTGATGTCGGCGTACATCGTGTTCGACGCGCTGCGCGCCAAGAAGATCACGCTGACCCAGACGATGCCGGTCAGCCAGCGCGCCTGGAAGATGCCCGGTTCGCGCATGTTCATCGATCCCAAGATGCAGGTGCCGGTCGAAGACCTGATCAAGGGGCTCATCGTGCAATCGGGCAACGACGCCACCGTGGCGCTGGCCGAAGGCGTGGGCGGCACGGTCGAGCATTTCGTCGAACTCATGAATGCCCAGGCCAAGGTGCTGGGCATGAAGAACACGACCTACAAGAACCCCGAGGGCCTCACCGTGCCGGGCCACACCACCACGGCGCGCGACCTGAGCATTCTCGCGACGCGCCTGGTGCGCGACTTCCCGGAAGAAGCCAAGTACTACGCGATCAAGAAGTACCGCTACCCGGGCACGCCGTCGACCAACGACACCAACCGCAACCTGCTGCTGTTCCGCGACCCGACCGTCGACGGCCTCAAGACCGGCCATACCGAAGCGGCCGGCTACTGCATGATCGCCACCGCCAAGCGCGATTTCCCCAACCTGACCGGCGGGCGCCGGCTGCTGTCGATCGTGCTGGGCACATCGGGCGAAACCGTGCGCGCGAACGAATCGCAGAAGCTGCTGAACTGGGGCTACACCGCCTACGACGCGGTCCGCCTGTTCGATGCCGGCCAGCCGGCCGCCACGCCGGCGGTCTGGAAGGGCAAGACCAACACGCTCAAGCTGGGCCGGCCGGAAGCCATCGTGGTCGCGGTACCGGCGGGTACCGCCAACAAGATCAAGACCCAGGTGGCGCGCCCCGATCCGCTGGTGGCGCCATTCACCAAGTACCAGCCGGTGGGCTCGCTCAAGGTGACCCTGGACGACCAGCCCCTGGCGGACGTGCCGCTGCTGGCGCTGGAAGGCGTCGAGCAGGCGGGCGTCCTCGGCCGTGCCTGGGATGCCGTCCGGCTCTGGATCAAGTGATGCCTGCGCACGGCAATTGCTGACGGCGGGGCGGACTGCTATACTCGTGGGCTTTTCGGAATTTTCCGAAGGGTTTCACGTTTTCGTTATTCCCGGCTTCCTTTCCTTGCGTCACGACAAGGCAGGGGCGGTTTCAGAGCCAAAGCCGGGTTGTTTTGGGACTAATTCATTCATGCCAACCATCAATCAACTGGTGCGTCAGGGTCGAACGGTCGAAAAGATCAATTCGAAGAGCCCTGCCATGCAGAACTCGCCGCAGCGCCGCGGTGTCTGCACCCGCGTCTACACCACGACGCCCAAGAAGCCCAACTCGGCGCTTCGTAAAGTTGCCAAGGTCCGCCTGACCAATGGCTTCGAAGTCATCTCCTACATCGGCGGCGAAGGCCACAACCTGCAGGAACACAGCGTCGTGCTGGTTCGCGGCGGTCGTGTCAAGGACTTGCCCGGTGTTCGCTACCACATCGTGCGCGGTTCGCTCGACCTGCAAGGCGTGAAAGACCGCAAGCAGTCGCGCTCCAAGTACGGCGCAAAGCGCCCGAAGAAGGCTTAAGCCTTCCAAAAAACAAGCGGTGTTCGGTTGCCTTGGCGGGCACATCGAACGAAGTGACCCAATGTCGGGTCGAGTAAGTGAGAGTCCTGACTGGCTCTCGCGGTATCGGAAACGATGCCAACTGAAGCAAAGAGGTTAAAAAATGCCACGTCGTCGCGAAGTCCCCAAACGTGAAATCCTGCCGGATCCCAAGTACGGCAATGTCGAGCTGTCCAAATTCATGAACGTGATCATGGAAGGCGGCAAAAAGGCTGTTGCCGAGCGCATCATCTACGGTGCGCTCGAATTCATCGAGAAGAAGAACCCTGACAAGGACCCGCTCGAAGCTTTCACGGTTGCCATCAACAACGTGAAGCCGATGGTCGAAGTGAAGTCGCGCCGCGTGGGCGGTGCGAACTACCAGGTGCCGGTCGAAGTCCGTCCCGTCCGTCGCCTCGCCCTGTCGATGCGCTGGATCAAGGAAGCTGCCCGCAAGCGCGGTGAGAAGTCGATGGCCCTGCGCCTGGCCAACGAACTGATGGAAGCCACGGAAGGCCGTGGCGGTGCCATGAAGAAGCGCGACGAAGTGCACCGCATGGCAGAAGCCAACCGGGCGTTCAGCCACTTCCGCTTCTAAGAATCAAACTTCGCTTGGGCGTTGGGTGTCGAGTTTCGGGCGTTGTGCCCGTGCTCGGGGCCCAGCGCTCAACGCATTTAACCCGAAAGTAAATCATGTCTCGCAAGACCCCCATCGAGCGCTACCGCAACATCGGCATCTCCGCGCACATCGACGCTGGCAAGACCACAACGACCGAACGCATCTTGTTCTACACCGGTGTGAACCACAAGATCGGTGAAGTGCACGACGGTGCCGCCACGATGGACTGGATGGAGCAAGAGCAGGAGCGCGGCATCACGATCACCTCGGCTGCCACCACCTGCTTCTGGAAGGGCATGGCGGGCACGTTCGACGAACACCGCATCAACATCATCGACACCCCCGGCCACGTGGACTTCACCATTGAAGTCGAGCGCTCGATGCGCGTGCTGGACGGCGCTGTCATGGTGTACGACGCGGTCGGCGGCGTGCAGCCCCAGTCCGAAACCGTTTGGCGCCAGGCCAACAAGTACAAGGTTCCGCGCCTCGCGTTCGTCAACAAGATGGACCGCACCGGCGCCGACTTCCTGCGCGTGCGCCAGATGATGGTGGACCGCCTGAAGGCCAACCCCGTCGTGATCCAGATCCCGATCGGCGCCGAAGAGCGCTTCCAGGGCATCGTCGACCTCGTCAAGATGAAGTCGATCATCTGGGACGAAGAAAAGGGCGTGACCTTCAAGTACGGCGAAATCCCGGCCGATCTGGCCGAGGTGTGCGCCGAGTACCGCGAAAAGCTCGTCGAAGCCGCTGCCGAAGCGAGCGAAGAGCTCATGAACAAGTACCTCGAAGGCAACGAGCTGACCGAAGCCGAAATCAAGGCGGCGATCCGCCAACGCACCATCGCTGGCGAAATCCAGCCGATGCTGTGCGGCTCGGCCTTCAAGAACAAGGGCGTGCAGGCCATGCTCGACGCCGTCGTCGAGTACATGCCCGCACCGACCGACATTCCGCCGGTCAAGGGCATGGACGAAGACGAAGTGCCGACGACCCGCAAGGCCGACGACGACGAGAAGTTCTCCGCGCTCGCATTCAAGCTCATGACCGACCCGTTCGTCGGCCAGCTGACCTTCGTGCGCGTCTATTCCGGCGTGCTGACCAAGGGCGACAGCGTCTACAACCCGGTGCGCGGCAAGAAGGAGCGCATCGGCCGGATCGTGCAGATGCACGCCAACAACCGCGTCGAAGTGAGCGAAATTCGCGCCGGCGACATCGCTGCCTGCATCGGCCTGAAGGAAGTGACCACGGGCGAAACCCTGTGCGATCCCGCCGCCATCCTGACGCTCGAGCGCATGGTGTTCCCGGAGTCGGTGATCTCGCAGGCCGTTGAGCCCAAGACCAAGGTCGACCAGGAAAAGATGGGCATCGCGCTGCAGCGCCTGGCACAGGAAGACCCGTCGTTCCGCGTCAAGACCGACGAAGAATCGGGCCAGACCATCATCGCCGGCATGGGCGAGCTTCACCTCGAAATCATTGTGGACCGCATGAAGCGCGAATTCGGCGTGGAAGCCAACGTGGGCAAGCCGCAAGTGGCCTACCGCGAAACGATCCGCAAGACCGTCGAAGATGCCGAAGGCAAGTTCGTTCGCCAGTCGGGCGGCAAGGGCCAGTACGGTCACGTCGTGCTCAAGCTCGAGCCGCAGGAAGCCGGCAAGGGCTTCGAGTTCGTCGACGCCATCAAGGGCGGTGTGGTTCCTCGCGAATACATCCCCGCGGTGGAAAAGGGCGTTGTGGAAGCGCTGACCCAAGGCGTGCTGGCGGGCTACCCCGTCGTCGACGTCAAGGTCACGCTGCACTTCGGCTCGTACCACGACGTGGACTCGAACGAAATGGCGTTCAAGATGGCCGCGATCTTCGGCTTCAAGGAAGGCGCCCGCAAGGCCAGCCCCGTGATCCTGGAGCCAATGATGGCCGTGGAAGTCGAAACGCCTGAAGACTACGCCGGCAACGTGATGGGCGACCTGTCCTCACGCCGCGGCATGGTGCAGGGCATGGAAGACATGATCGGTGGCGGCAAGGCCATCAAGGCCGAAGTGCCGCTGTCGGAAATGTTCGGCTACTCGACCACGCTGCGTTCGATGTCGCAAGGCCGCGCCACGTACACGATGGAGTTCAAGCACTACGCCGAAGCCCCCCGTAACGTTGCCGAAGCCATCGTGGCCGCCCGCGCGAAGTAAGTTTTCAAGAATGTGGGGCCATGCAGTGCATGGCCCTTCTTGTCTGCGATCCGGTGCCGCCCTGTTCCCGTGCGGGGCGAACCAGCAATCGGATGCAGACATAAAACCAATACACGGGAACTGCTCTTTCAAGGATTGAAAAATGGCAAAAGGTAAATTCACCCGCACCAAGCCGCACGTGAACGTGGGCACGATCGGTCACGTTGACCACGGCAAGACCACGCTGACGGCGGCGATTGCCACTGTTCTGTCAGCCAAGTTCGGCGGCGAAGCCAAGGCCTACGACCAGATCGACGCGGCGCCCGAAGAAAAGGCCCGCGGCATCACCATCAACACCGCCCACGTCGAGTACGAAACGGCCAACCGCCACTACGCCCACGTCGACTGCCCCGGCCACGCTGACTATGTGAAGAACATGATCACCGGCGCCGCCCAAATGGACGGCGCCATCCTGGTGT
>NZ_JAGGNW010000015.1 GCF_018614875.1 Variovorax paradoxus
CCGAGCGCTACGGCGTGGTGGCTTTCGATGCGAAGGGCAAGGCCAACAGCATCGAGGAGAAGCCGCTGAAGCCCAAGAGCAGCTACGCGGTGACCGGCCTCTATTTCTACGACAACCAGGTGGTCGAGATCGCCAAGGCCGTGAAGCCCAGTGCGCGCGGCGAACTCGAAATTACGGCAGTCAACCAGGCTTACCTGGACCTCGGGCAGCTCAATGTGCAGATCATGCAGCGCGGCTATGCGTGGCTGGACACCGGCACGCACGAGAGCCTGCTGGAGGCCGCGCAGTTCATCCAGA
The DNA here is from genome assembly GCF_018614875.1 of Variovorax paradoxus. Taxonomy (GTDB): domain Bacteria; phylum Pseudomonadota; class Gammaproteobacteria; order Burkholderiales; family Burkholderiaceae_C; genus Variovorax; species Variovorax paradoxus_I. Next base: position 298 of record NZ_JAGGNW010000015.1, read on the forward strand.
CGCTGGAGCATCGGCAGGGCCTCAAGATCGCCTGTCCTGAAGAGATTGCGTGGCGCAATGGATTCATCGACCGCGAGCAATTGGCAAGGCTTGCCGTGCCGCTTCAAAAGAACGGCTACGGCAAGTACCTGAACCATCTGCTGGCCGAGGAGGTGCGCTCGTGAAGGCAACACCCACCGCGATTCCCGAAGTGCTGGTCATCGAGCCGAAGGTGTTCGGCGATGCGCGAGGGTTCTTCTACGAGAGCTTCAACGGCAAGGCGTTCGACGAGGCTGTGGGGCGGCACGTCGAGTTCGTGCAGGACAACCATTCGCGCTCGGCCAAGGGGGTGCTGCGCGGATTGCACTATCAGATTCAGCAACCGCAGGGCAAGCTGGTTCGCTGCGTGCGCGGAGCGGTGTTCGACGTGGCAGTGGACATCCGCAAGTCGTCGCCGACCTTCGGCAAATGGGTGGGCGTGGAGCTCAGCGAAGACAACCACAAGCAATTGTGGGTTCCCCCAGGTTTTGCGCACGGTTTCCTCGTTCTGAGCGAGACGGCGGAGTTTCTGTACAAGACCACGGACTACTACGCGCCAGCGCACGAGCGATGCATCGCATGGAACGACCCCGGCTTGGCGATCGCGTGGCCGGATACCAGCGTCGGCCTGCAACTCTCACTCAAGGATCTGGCTGGCGCAAGACTGGAAAACGCAGAAATCCCGCAGTGTGGTGAGTTGGAAAGTTCGCAGGCAAAAACCCCTCACGACGCTGTCGTGTCGAGCAGTTCGTGCTGCAACGGATGCAGCCCTGTGTGAGCGTTGCGAATCAGCTCGACCCGATTGAGCCACGACGCCCTGTCGGCCAACCTCATCCAGATGTGGCTCACGCAGTTCGATCGCGGCGAGCTCGGTAACGAGGAGGTCGAGGGATGCCAAGTGATCGGAACTGCCAACAGCGGCGGACTTGTGCGCGCCAGTTGCCGGACGCAACGTATGCCGGCGTTCTGGCGTGCGCACGAAGGATTCCAGGTGGATGAAGGACAACGCTAAGTTGTTGCATTTAAAAGAGAAAATCGTCTTCGTCGCTCCGATGATGGATTAGATCAACTGCTTGTTGTGAGTGTATAACTATGTAACAAATGACACGGGGAGAAACGAATGTGGGCCGGCGATTGTCGCCGTGAAGCCCCGCGCACGCCCGTTCGCCACCACTGCAAGCAGGAAGATCCGATGACCGCATTCCTTTCCCGGCGCAAGCTCACGGCATGGTGCCTGGCGCTCGCTGCCGGTGCCGCCCCCCTGGCCCACGCCCAGGCGCCCGCGCTCGATGGCGCGCTCACGCTCGTGGTCGGCTACACCGCCGGCGGCAGCACCGACCGCATCGCGCGCCTGGTCGCCGAGCGGCTGGGCCCGAAGCTCGGCGTAGCGGTTACGGTGGAGAACCGTCCCGGCGAAGGCGGCCGGCTTGCGGCCAAGGAGGTCAGGCGCACGGCCGCGGGGCAGAACGTGCTCATGCTCGGCAACCCCGCGGTGATGGTGGTGGCGCCGCTGGTGTTCAAGGACGCCGGCTACGACGCCGAGAAAGACTTCGTGCCCGTGTCACAGGTCAGCAGCTACGACTTCGCGCTGGCCGTGGGCAACAAGCTGCAGCTCGACCGCGCGATGTTCCTGGTGGGCCGGCTCTGGGCGCACCCGGAAGAGGCCGTCTTCGGTGTGCCGGCCACCGGCAGCCTGCCGCACTTCTTCGGCCTGATGGTGGGCGACGCGCTGAGCGTGCAGCCGCAGATCAAGGGCTACGGCGGCTCGGCGCCGCTGTCGGCCGACCTGAGCGGCGGCAGCCTGCCGATCGCCATCGACACGCTCGACTCGCTCTACGCGCAGCACGTGGCCGGCAAGATCCGCATCCTGGCCGTGTCGGGCAAGAAGCGCGTGAGCTTCGCGCCCGCCATTCCCACCTTCCGCGAGGCCGGCATGAAGATCGATGCCGACGGCTGGAACACCTTCTTCGCCCCCGCCTCGATGCCGGCGGCCAAGGTGCAGCTGCTGGCCACCGCGATCCGCGACGTCATGCAGGACCCGGCGCTGCAGAAAGCCGCCAACGCGGCCTACATCACGCCCATCGTGAGCACGCAGGCCGAGACCGTGCAGATGCTGAAGGCCTTCCGCCAGCAATGGGAGCCGGTGGTGCGCCGCTCGGGCTTCCAGCCCTGAACGGTCCATCGGCACTGTTGGACCGGCTGAGCATCACGGTTTGAATTTCCGGGTTGGCTTTTCGCCATAGCTTGAATTTTGCGTTGTCGCGACGGTGCGGGTCGCGTGATGCGAACAGCTGGTTGGGCTCACTGCAGACATCTGTGCGCCTCCAAAGCGGTCGGTTGCACCAGCAATGCTGGGGCCGAAAAGAGCGCGCTCGCCTCCCGATACCGATCACGCGGCGCGAGCCCTTGCGGGGCTTCTGAGCAAGCTCGCCACACTCCCGGCCAACGCGGCCAAAGCCGCCATCGCCAGGCCCCAGTGCACTGCGCTGTGGGACGGCAGCAGCCCGAACATCAAACTCATCAACAGGCTGCCGAGCGTCAACCCCGTGAGTCGGGCGGTGCCTTGCGCGCCACCGGCCGCGCCGCTGCGTTCCTTGGGTGCCGAGAGCAGCATGTTCTGGTTGTTCGGCGTCTGAAAGAAGCCGAAGCCCAGCCCGGCGAGGCTCGTGAACACAGCGATCGGTAAAGCCGGGTTGCCGTGCAGCGGCCACAGGGCACACAGGGCCAGACCGCTCGCGAAGCACGCACTTCCGGCCGCGCACAGCCAGGCGCTCGGCAAGCGCTGGGCCAGGCGTGCCGACAGCGGTGCAGCCAGCATCACCGCCAAAGGCCATGGGGTCATCATGAGGCCGGCAGTCACGGCGCTCTGGCCGAGTTCGTGCTGGATGTAAAACGGCAGAGCCACAAGGCTGGCCATCTGGCCGGTGAAGCAGCACACGGAGGCAACGATCGAGACCCGAAAGGAATGCAGGCGCAGCAGGTCGAGCGGGATCAACGGCGCCGCCTTTGGCATCTCACGCCGTATCAGTAGGACCATGCAAACGGCCGACAACGCGAGCAACGCGCCGCCGTGCAACGGATGCACCACCAGCCGGTCACTCCCCAGCACGAAAGAGGCGAACATGACCGCGTTGAGCGCGATGCTCCAGACGTCGATGCGGTGCACCGAGCGCGCCGGGCTCGGCAACCCTGTGCAGGCGGCGAGCACGAGGAGGCCGATCGGTAGATTCACCGCAAAGAGCCACGGCCAACTTGCCGCAGAGAGTATGAAAGCACCAAGGGTGGGGCCCGACGCTGAAGCGGCCGCGACGGCGAGCGCGTTCCAGGCGATCGAGCGCGCCAGCAATCGACGCGGATAAGTGAAGCGCAACAACGCCAGTCCAAGGGGCATCACGGCCGCACTGCCCAGGCCCTGAAGGCACCTCGCGGCCACGAGCCATGGCAGCGATGGGGCCAACGCGCACAACACCGACGCCGCGGTGAACAGCGCGACGCCGCCAGCGAAGGCCCGCCGATACCCGAACCTCTCCCCGACAGCAGAAGCCGGCAACAGGAACATGACCACGGCCAATTGGTAGGCGGTGATGATCCAGACGGCATCGGCGGGTGTCGCCTGCAATTGCTGGGCAATGCCTGGCAGCGCGATGTTGGCGATTGCGCCATCGAGCACCACCAGCACGCCCGCGCCCAGGATCGCGGCGACGGCTGCGTAGCGCCGCGGTAGAGGCAGACCATCGGCGTCATGCACTACGTTCACGTCGTTCACCTCTTGGGTTTCGACGGTGCGGGCAATGGTGGAAGAAGAGTTCGGTCGAAGCGTAGATGACAACATGATTGGACGACTGGAAGAGGCACGCTCTATCGCGCCAAGCCAGCTTAGGACTGCGCGCACGGTTTGCACAGCGCGCGGCGCTCAACTTGTCCCTGCATGCGGCGCCTGCCGAAATCCTCGCAGCCGTGCTAGGTTCGGGCATGCCAACAGAAGCTGACCTGAACCTGCTGTTCGCTTTGAACGCACTTCTTTCCGAGGGCAGCGTCGCGAAAGCTGCCGAGCGCCTGGGCCTGAGCGAGTCGGCGATGAGCCGGGCGCTCGCGCGGTTGCGGGAATCAACCGGGGACCAGCTCCTCGTGCGCGCGGGCCGCGCCATGGTGCTCACGCCGCATGCGCTCGCACTGCGCGACCGCGTCAGGGAGCTGGTGCAGGAGTCGCGCGCGGTGCTTCAGCCCGCCGACACGAGCATCGACCCCCGCACGCTCCAGCACTTGTTCACCATACGGGCCAACGACGGCTTCATCGAGGCCTTCGCGCATCAGCTGGTGGCTCGCGCCGCGCACGAAGCGCCCGGCGTTCGCCTGCGCTTCGCGCCCAAGCCCGACAAGGACGTTCGCCCACTGCGCGAGGGATTGCTCGATCTGGATGTTGGCGTTCTCGGTGAGTCGGGCCCGGAGGTACGCGTTCAGGCGCTCTATCGCGACCGATTCATCGCGGTAGTGCGCCAGGGCCATCCCCTGCTCGCCGAACCCGAGATCACTGCCGAGCGCTACGCTGCCTGCGACCACGTGGTCACTTCACGCCATGGCCGGACTGTGGGACCGGTGGACGACGCGCTCGCAGCGATGGGCCTGGTGCGCAATACCGCAGTCGTGGTGCCCAGCTTCAGCACCGCCTTGTCGATAGCGGCCGCGACTGAGTTAATTGCATTGATACCGTCCTCGTACTTTGAACACCTGAGGGCGCGGGGCACGCTGCGCTCGTTCCCGCTGCCGCTGCCTACGGAGCAGATCACCGTGTCGCAGATGTGGCATCCGCGTCTTGATCGGGATCCTGCGCATCGGTGGCTGCGTGGGGTGGTGCTGGAGGTTTGCCGGCCGCTGAATGAGCAAACCAGAGCGCCGTGAATGCATTCGAGCTTCGACCTGAACGTCGGCTTCGCCGTCGAATCCAGATACGGAAGCGTCGCTCATGGCAAGTTCTTTGGCGTCGCGAAGATGATCGCGATTACCACCAAGACTATTAGCCAGTGCCACAAGTGGAGCGTGGCCATGCTTTCCTTCCAGCAACGGATCGACTGATCGTCATCAGTAGCCCGGATCCCCAGCCGGGCCTCGTCAATGCCCGGTTGTGTTTAGTTGGCCTTGGCTTGGAACGCCTCCAGCCGTCGTGTTGCGAACTTTGAACGAAAACTGGAGGGTCGAAAATCCCCTCATGGCCTATTGTGTTGAAAAACTCGAAACTCGAAACTCGAAACTCGAAACTCGAAACTCGAAACTCGAAACTCGAAACCCGATGGGCCGCCCGCGGCGATTGAAAAATCGACCTCATAGAACGGCCCAGGATCGACGATCTCACTCAAGGCAAGGGGTGAAGTACCCCCGAAAATGCGGTCAAGACCACAATAGGCCGACTGTAGCCTGCGGCGGTCGCTAGATCCTGCGCCCCAAAAGCGGTCATCGAAGCCGAAAGAGTCGTGGCGCTCGCAGATGAGACATTGAGCATCGTTGAGCTACTACCGGACCATGACTGGTACTGGGTACTTGGCAGGATGCTCCGGCTGCCCTTCGGGGGTCAGCCTTGCCTTCGCAAAGCAGTCAATCTCAGCAGGCAGAGCGACACCCGATTGCGCCGAGCGGGTCCAAATGTTCGCTGCTACCTCCACTGCATTAGGGCTGTCGTAGCAACCCCGCGAGACTGCGCGGAGATTAGGCCAGCGCTCAAAGGTAAGGCCGATGGTCGTTCCGCAAGTTGGGCAGAATTCGACGTAGACCTTCCTTCCGCTTACATCGGATGTGTGCTCGTACTTGCGTACCTCACCATCGTTGAACTCGACTGCCTCAACGGGGAACACGGAGTTGGCATAGAACGAGGAGCCCGTCATCCGCTGACAGAATGTGCAGTGACAAACAAGGGTTCTAAGTGGCGCCTGTTTGACGTGGAACCTGACCGCTCCGCAGAGGCAGCCACCGTCAAGAACAAACGACATCTTGAAGCTCCTGGTTCAATTCTTTGGTGACGCGAGGCGACATCTTTGAATCCTGCCACAGGTCTGACTGTCAGCTTCTGGCCGATTCTGTTGAAAAACTCGATTGCTTACCACCCGCGTTGCCGCAGTCGAAAATCGGCCTCTCAGAATCGCGCAGGAGACGCGAACGACGAGTAGCCAAGGGGTCAGTGACCCCCAGAAACGGTCTCACTTGAAGCCACATCGAGTTTTTCAACAGAATCAGCCGACTGTCGCCGTCTATGGCGTGGCCGCACTCCCTACAGACTGCGCGCAAATCGCCAAACTGCAGGCCGAAAACCGTAAGCATCCAAGCAATCCAGGTCAACATACGAAGCCTTGCACCGACACCCGGTCAGCTCGCCGGCAAGGGAGCGGCGTTGATCGCCAGCTGCGCGGCGAACGCCCGCTGATAGGCCGGCCGCGCTTCGCCGCGAGCGACATAGGCGGCCAGGCCGGTGAACTCGTTCAGCAGGCCGGATGGTCGCAGCCGGAGCAGCACCGACACCATCAGCAGGTCGCCCGCGCTGAAGTCGCCGTCCAGCCAGTCACCGTCACCCAAGCGGGCGGCCAGCTGGTTCAGCCGGGCGCGCACCCGGTCCTCGACGAGGGGCATGCGCTCCGTCTTCCAGGGCTTGTCGCCTTCCGCGAACTTGGCGGTGACGAGTTCGAGGATGGGCGGCTCGACCGTATTGAGCGCGGCGAACATCCACGCGATAGCGCGCGCCCTGGCGTTGGCATCGGCGGGGAACAGGCCCGGGTGGCGCTCGGCGATGTGCAGCACGATGGCGCCGGTCTCGAACAGCGCGAGGCCGCCTTCCTCGTAGGTGGGGATCTGGCCGAAGGGATTCAGTGCCAGATGCGCGGCCTCCTTCATCGCGCGGAAGGACACCAGGCGCACCTCGTAGGGCAGGCCGGCTTCCTCCAATGCCCAGCGCACGCGCGTGTCGCGCGCCAGGCCCTTGCCGCCGTCGGGCGACCGTTCAAAGGCGGTGATGGTGATGGTCATGGCGAGTGTCCAGAAGAGAGTTCATGGCGTGGCAAATGTGGCTTTCGCGGTAAATTGTGCTCAAACCATAGGAGACAGGCATGCCCGCTATTCCACACTTCAACCGGTTCGCCTTGCGAGCCGCTTTGTACTCCTGCCTGGCGATGCTCGCCTTGACGAGCCGGGCCGCCGATTACCCGGTGCCGAAGGAGGGCAGCTGGATCGCCAAGGATTTTCGCTTTCACACCGGCCAAGTCATGCCGGAACTGCGCTTGAACTACGTCACCATCGGCGCACCCAGCGGCGAGCCGGTGCTGATCCTGCATGGAACCACCGGCTCGGCGGCAAGCATGCTGACGCCCGCATTTGCCGGCGAGCTGTTCGGCGTGGGCCAGCCGCTGGATGCCACCCGCTACTACATCATCATTCCCGACGGTTTGGGAACCGGCAAGTCAGCCCGCCCCTCCGATGGCCTGCGCGCCAACTTTCCCCGCTACAACTACGACGACATGGTGGACGCACAATACCGGCTCGTCACCGAACACCTTGGCGTCAAGCACCTCCGGGCGATCATCGGCAATTCCATGGGGGGCATGCATGCCTGGGTGTGGGGCGTGAAGCACCCGAATGCCATGGACGCGCTGGTGCCGATGGCGTGCCAGCCCACCGAGATGTCCAGCCGCAACTGGATGATGCGCCGGCTGCTGACTGAATCCATCCGCAGGGATCCGGAGTGGAACAACGGCAACTACACCACCCAGCCTCGCAGCGCCCAGTTTGCCTCTGTGTTCTTCGCCACCGCCACCAATGGCGGCAACCTGGCGATGTACAAGGCCGCGCCGACGCGTGGCCAGGCCGACAAGCTGCTGGAGACGCGCCTGGATGCCCCCTTCACTGCAGATGCAAACGACATCCTCTACCAATGGGAGGCCTCCGCCGACTACAACCCATCCCCCGGGCTGGAGCGCATTCAGGCTGCCGTGCTCGCCATCAACGCAGCTGACGACGAGCGCAACCCGCCTGAGACCGGCATCATGGAACGCGAAATGAAGCGCGTGAAAAATGGCCGTTACTACCTGATTCCGGCCAGCGACCGGACCACCGGGCACGGAACCACAGGCCAAGCAACGTGGTGGAAGGCGCAGCTTGCGGAACTGCTGCAAAGAGCGCCAAGACGAGGGGTTGTAGTCAATGCCTCTGCCGCCCGCTGACAGCCCAAGCCCAAAGCCGCTGGGCGGCCCCTCGTCCAAGACCTGCTTCCGCCTTTTTGCTCGAGAACAGCGACGGGCTTCCAGGGAGGCATGAACTCTAGCCAGACTGAAAACCGACAGGCACGCCGGCGTTGACGCAGCCATCGGCCGAGGCATAGCATCTGCCTGCACGGCACGCTGCAATGCGCCCGGCCGTGCGGAGGGATTGCCATGAGCACCACGACTTCGACCTTCGTTGCCACCGACGGCGATGGCTATGAACGGCTGATGGGCCGCTGGAGCCGCCTCCTTGCGCTGCCCTTTCTCGACTTCGTCGGCACCGCGGATGGCGACCGCATCCTCGACGTCGGATGCGGCACCGGCCATCTGGCCTTTGCCGTGGCCCGCCGCACCGGCGCCGGCGAGGTGCGGGGCGTGGACATCGCGCAGCCCTACATCGAACATGCCAGGCGCCACAACCAGGATGCGCGCATCGCTTTCGATGTGGCCGACGCTTGCGCGCTGCCGTTCCCCGCGCAGAGCTTCGACCGCGTGCTCTCGCTGCTGGTACTGCACTTTGTTCCGGACCCGGGCCGGGCCATTGCCGAGATGCGCCGCGTCGCCAAGCCGGGCGCCATCGTCGGCGCGGCGGTGTGGGACGCGCGCGGCGGCTGGATCTCCAACCGCCTGTTCTTCGACACCGCCGCCATGCTCGACCCCGAGGCCGGGTTGCGCCGCGCCCGCAACTACACACGGCCCATGACGCGGCCCGGCGAACTGGCCCGGGCGTGGCGCGACGCCGGGTTCAAAGGCGTGGAAGAAACGACGCTCGCCATCCGGATGGAGTTCGCCTCGTTCGCGGACTACTGGGCACCCTTCGAGGGAAAAGACGGTCCCGGCGCGGAATACGTCGCCACGCTGGACCCGGCCGCGCGCTCACGGCTGCGCGATGCCGTCGAGGCGGCCTATCTCGACGGTGAGGACGATGGCGCTCGCTCCTACGCGGCGCTGGCGTGGGCCGTCAAGGGGACGGCGCCTGCTTAGCGCTGCGGCCAAGTGGTTGACGACGAAGTGCTGCTGGACTGGCAGCGCCAGAGATCATCAGCGCCCCCTGTACCGGCCATGACGTGCGTGAACATTGCGAGCGCCACGTCGAATGGTTCTTCGAGTCTGATCCCCAGGCCGGCCGAAGACTTGGCAGAGCCGCGCGAGGCTATCGCGTTCCAAAACGTCGTAGTACGTTTGCTCAGTCGTCGTCAACGAGAGGCTCCGCGCCACCTAATCGGACGAATGCTTTTCTCTATCAGGGTTTTTATTTTCAGATTCCATGTTTCAAACTGAATAGAACCTGACTAAAGTTGTCAGCATGGAAACCGTTTGTGAGTCGCCGACCGCAGAGTCGATGCTCCCATGCGATGTCCCTTGTCGCGGCCTTGTCCGCGACGCCGATCGACACTTTGGAGGGGGGAAATCATGAGCGATTCGGGTGTTAAGCCGTTGCGCAAACGGGCAGCGGCGCGAGCAGGGCAGCGCAAGTTCATCTTGGGTTGCGCATGCGTCGGTGTATTCATGTTCTGCGGCCTCGCGGCGAACGCGGGCTCGGTGGGCTACACCTACGACGCCTTGGGCCGCCTGGCCGCGGTCATCTACAACAACGGCACATCAACCACGACGATCACCTACAGCTACGACGCTGCGGGCAATCGGACGTCGGTGGCGACCACGTCGCCCTGATTCTTTTTTTCATCGTAAATCGCAATCGCTCGCCGCGCCCGGGTGGGGCAGGCCGCGCACAAAAACTCAGTCATTGAGGGAATACCTATGTCTTTTTCCAAGACGACGCGTGCCTGGTGGATCGGAGCGTGCCTGGGAGCGCTGGCCGCGGGCGGTGCGAGCGCGCAAATTCAAAGCGGTGTGGCACGCAAGCCCGCGGCGGATCAGGGAATCCGCCTGGGCGTGCCAGTCGCTCCGGCCAAGGGAGGCACGGCGTCTGCTGCGCGCGCGGCATCCGGCTCCGGCAGCCCAGTGACCTTCACCAGCGGCCAGCCAGCAATTCGATACTCGCCCAACGATCTGCCCAGCGCCAACGATCCCATTCAGCGCGAGGCAAGCGCCAACGGGACGGCACGCGCTTCGGCAGCATCTCGCGGCAAAGAGTTTGCGCCGGCGCCCGGCACCATTCGCGCCAACATGCCGCCGGTGAACTTTGCGGACGCACAGAAAGTTCTCAAGGCCCGGGTCTTTCCCTCGAATCTCAACCAAGGCGCCTCCACAACATCCAAGACCGTCAAGCCCGCCAGCACAACGAGCTCGACCACGCTCACGGCGTCGCGCATCGGCGGCGACGCCAATCCATTGGGTCCGGCATCCATAGCCGAGCTTGCACGCTCCCTTCGCTACCACCCGGACCTGATCTATCAATACGTCCGCAACAACATCGAGTACTACCCGACCTTCGGGGTTCAGAAGGGGGCATTGGGGGCGGTGCTCGACAACCAGGGCACTGTCCATGACCAGGCGACGCTGATGGTCGAACTCTTGCGCGCCTCGGGCTTCACGGCCAGCTATGTGCTCGGCGTCATCAAGATCAACGCGGCAGAAATGAACGAGTGGTGGGGTGTCGACACCTCGAGCGTCTGCGGCATCCTCGGACTGCTGGGCCAAGCCCAGATCCCGGTCTACCAGATCAACGCTACCAGCGCGGGCAGTTGCCCGGGCCTCTCAGCAGCACTGACCGACGTGTCGCTCGAACACATCTGGGTCAAGGTCAACATCAACGGAACGAACTACTACTTCGATCCGAGCTACAAGCCGCACACCTTCAAGACCGGCATCGACCTGGCCAGCGCGAGCACCACCGGCTACAACGCGGCGACCTACCTGTCTTCCGCGCAGAGCGGCGCCGCCATCACGGCCGACTACGTGCAGAACATCAACCGCACGAACATCCGCAACAACCTGACGACCTACGCCAACAACCTGACGAACTACCTGCGTGCCAACAAACCCCTGGCAACGCTCGACGATGTGGTTGGCGGCAAGACCATCACACCGTTCTATGGCGCACTGCGCGATACCGCGCTGCCACGGCAGAACACAGGGTGGGGAGCCCAGGAGTTCGCAGACCTTCCCAGCTATTTCAAGCCGACGCTGCGCGTGCAGTACCAAGGCATCGATCAGACCTACACCTCCGACGCCATCTACGGCAAGCGGCTCAGCATCACCTACAACGGCTCCAACCAGCCGGTGCTCAAGCTGGATGGCGTCGCGGTGGGGAGCCCGGGTACGGCCGTCACCCCTGGCAGCACGACGACGATCAATTTCACGGTTACTCACAACGCCTACAGCTCGACGTGGGCCAACCACAGCTTCAGCCAGCAGATCAAGGCCGGCGGAACGAACACCTATCTGATCGCCAACGGCTGGGGGCCGGCGGGGCGCGGGCCGGCAGAGAATTACAGGAAGGTACAGGGCGATCTCCGAGCCTCGGGGGCCGTTGAATCGTCGGAGCCCGTGCTGGGGTCCACGCTCGCCGTGGTCGGTGCGCAGTGGATTGCACAGAACACGCAGGCCGGCTATGTCACCGAGCGGCTGGCCGACACCACGCTGCTGCATCAGCATCAAGTGGGCATCGTCGGCTATGTCACCAATGCCTATGTCGACTTGCCGAGCAACATTCTGGCCGTGGCCAATGTCGCCGGAAACGGAGACAAGGAAAGTGCCGCCTTCACCAACTGGGCCATGCACCTGAGCATTCTGGAGTCGACCGCGGTGCAGCAGACCACCAGCGTGTCTGCGGTCTCCACGGTGAAACTCATCGACATCGCATCCGCGGCGGGCCAGCGCATCTACAACGCCACCTCGGCCAACTACGCGAGCGCGGTGCAGCCCAATCTGGTGGGATGCAGTGCCCACCTGGGCAACTTCAACAGCTATCTGTCCTCCGGCCTTCGGCTGATCCTGCCCGCGCGCTGTGACAACGGCGAGGGCAGTTGGACGGGCGCCGGTTACTTCACGATAGGTTCTGGCCTCTATGTCGGCGCCATCATCAGTGATGGTCTGTCGGGCGGTTATGGGGTCGTGCCGCAGGCGTCGGTTCTCACGAACTACTTCGTGGGCTTCAACATGCCCTCGACGCCGTCCATCGAGAACTACTCCGGCTCCGTCTATGGCGACCCCGTCGACATGGTGGCGGGCAATTTCCTCTACGACCACGAAGACATCAACGTGGGCGTGGGCAGCTTCCCGCAAAGCCTGTCTTTCAAGCGCCTGTACAGCTCCGGCATGCGCAACCAGAACGGATCGATGGGCAAGGGCTGGACGCACAACTTCAATTCCAGCATTGCCACCAGTTCCGATGGCTTCCAGGCCATGGGCGAAGACTCGGCACTGGATGCCGTCGGCACGCTCGTCGAGCAGAAGGCTTCATTCGATCTGCTCATGGACGCCACGCGCCCCATCACGAAGATGGTGATTGCGACGCTCGGCCAGCGCTGGTTTGGCGATCAGCTGATCGACAATACCGTCATCGTGACGCAGGGGCTCAATGGCGAAGTCTTCGTCAAGCTGCCCGACGGCTCATACAGCCCGCCGCCCGGCAAGGCCGTGAAGCTGACCAAGAACGCCGACGGCACCTACAGCTACGAGTCCGTCAACCGTGCCGTCCTGAAGTTCAACACGGCGGGCAAGGCCGAGAGCTTCACCGAACCCAGCGGCCTGCAAGTGAAGTACGCCTACACCGGCGCCGACCTCACGAGTGTGACCAACAGCCTTGGTCGCACGCTGACCTTCACGAACACCGGCGGGAAGATCACCCAGGTGGGCGACGGCACGCGTGCCGTCAAGTACGTCTACGACGCCAGCTCAAACCTGAGCACCTTCACCGACAGCCTGAACCAGAACACCACCTACCAATATGGGGTGTTGCCCGGGCAGATGACGGCGCTCTTCTACCCCAGCTTTCCGACCGTGGCCGCGGCCACCAACGTCTACGACAGCCTGGGCCGGGTGAAAACCCAGACCAATGCGCGCGGCAAGCTCTATGACTACTACTTCGCCGGCTTTCGCACCGAAGAAGTCGGTCCCGGAGGCGTTGCACGCACCAACTACATCGACGCTTCGGGCAACACCGTCCAATCCAGCACGCCGACCGGCCAGTGGACCGTCAACACCTACGACGGCCAGTCGCGCCTGCTGACCAAGCTGCTGCCCGAGGGCAACTACACCCAGTACGCCTACGACGACCTCAGCTGCGGCGGGCCTGACAAGCGCTGCACCCACAACGTCAAGACCATCACCAGCATCGCCAAGCCCGGCAGCGGCCTGCCCAACCGGGTCCAGAGCTTCGGCTACGAGGGCGCGTTCAACAAAGTGAGCAGCGCCACCGACGCACGCGGCAAGGTCACCACCTACAACTACACGGCGCAGGGCCTGCCGCTGACCGTTACCTCGCCCACCGATGCCGCAGGCATTGCGCCGCAGACCAGCTACACCTACGTGGCCTACACCCCCAGCGGCTTCCCCACCTTCTATCTGCCGGCAACGCAGACGGTGAAGACCACGTCCACCAACTCGGTCGTCACCGCCACCACGTACAACACCGCCAACAAGTACGTGCCCGCCACCAGCGTCGTCGATTCCGGCACCGGCAAGCTCAACCTCACGACGACCTTCACCTACGACGCGACCGGCAACCTGACGGTGGCGGACGGGCCGCGGACCGATGTGACGGACACCGTCACCACGGCCTACGACAGCGAACGCCGCGCCATCCAGGTGACCGATGCCGCCGGCAAGCTGACCAAGACCACCTACGACAAGGATGGCCGCCCGACCATCGCGGCGGCGCAGCTCGGCACCCAATGGCTGGTCAGCTGCAGCCGCTACAGCGAAACAGGCAAGGTCACGCGCGCCTGGGGTCCCGGCCTGACCGCCGCGGCGACCACCTGCCCGACGGAAGCCGCACCGGTACCCATCACCGACACCGCCTATGACGACCTGGACCGTGCCTTCCGAAGCACCCAGTACGTGCCGGCCGCCGACGGCGGCAACCGCGTCACCGAAACCGTCTACAACGCCGACGACACGGTCCAGATCGTCAAGAAAGCCGTGGGCACCGCGATTGCACAGAACTACGTCACCTACACCTACACGCCCAACGGCAGCGTCGACACGAGCAAGGACGCCAGGAACAACCTGACCGTCTACCTGTACGACGGCTTCGACCGGTTGAGCAGGACGCACTATCCGCTGCCCGCCACGCCCAACCTGGCCAATGCGAACGACTACGAAGAGAACACCTACGACCCCAACGGCAACGTCACGGTCCTGCGCAAGCGCAGCGGCCAGACCGTCACCCAGACCTGGGACAACCTCAACCGCCTGACGGCGCGCACCTACCCGGCGGCCGCCGACAACGTGACGTTCGGCTATGACCTGCGCGGCCTGCGCACGGCCGCGCAGTACGCCAACGGCAGCCACACCATCACCTATGCGTGGGACAACGCCGGGCGTCAACTCAATACGGCGGCCGGTGGCAAGACCGTGGCGTACGAGTACGACCCGGCCGGTAACCGCACACGCATGACCTGGCCGGGCACCTTCTACGTCGCCACCAGCTACGACGCGCTGAACCGTCCCACCGCCCTCACGGAGAACGGCAGCGTCAGCCTGGCCAGCTATGCGTACGACGACCTGAGCCGCCGCACCACCGTCACGCTGGGCAATGGCACGACAGTGCAGCGCACCTATGACAACCAGGGGGCGATGGCCACCTTGAAGAACTTCCTGGCCTCCACGGCCCAGGAGGTGCAATACACCTACGTGCGCAACCAGATCCGTGAACTCAAGAGCGTGACCTGGAGCAACAACATCTACCAGTGGGCAGGGGCGGCACCGGGCACGCAGAGCTATACGGCCAATGGCTTGAACCAATACACAGCGGCCGCAGGCGCCACCCTGGGCTATGACGCCAACGGCAACCTCACGGGTGACGGTACCTGGACCTACACCTACGACGTCGACAACCGGCTGAAGACCGCCAACAAGACGGGCACTGCGGCAACGCTGGGCTACGACCCTGAAGGCCGCCTGCGCACGACCACGATCAACGGGACGACCGTGGGCTTGCTGTACGACGGCACCAAGCTGATCACGGAATACGACGCGGCGGGAACCACGGTGCTGCGCCGGTACGTGCATGGCCCGGGCACGGACGAGCCGATCGTCTGGTACGAAGGGGCGGGCACCACGGCCAAGAACTGGCTGTATACGGACCACCTGGGCAGCATCGTCGCGACGGCGAACAGTGCGGGGGCGAGCACGGCCACCTACACCTACGGGCCGTTCGGTGAGCCCAACGTGACGACGGGGCTGCGATTCCGGTACACCGGCCAGCAGTTGATCAGCGAGCTGGGTCTGTACTACTACAAGGCGCGCTTCTATTCGTCCAACCTGGGAAGGTTCCTGCAGACGGATCCGATTGGGTACAAAGATGATCAGAACCTGTATGCGTATGCGAGGAACAACTCTGTAAATCGAATCGATCCGACGGGACGGGCCTCATTAGGAGCTTGGGCTGGCAATCGGTGGAATTCTGCAAGTAGCCTGCAGGCAGGCTCCCTTCCCGAAGTAACGGTACAGGCGGGTGCAGAAAATCAGCAAACATTTCTCGCGTGCATGGCTAGCTGCATCACTGCTTACGATCCATTGAACGACGAATCCAAAATTGGTTTAACGGCACTCGGAGGGACATTTCCGAAGTCCATGGTAGGTCTGCCACAAGGCTTGGGAGGTGCCAGTCCAATGACAACCGTCCCAAGCGCGGCGGTACATGGTTTAGGAGGTGGTGGTGCTGGCACGCTTGGTGGATTGTTGCGCAGCGTCGGTCGAGTCGCCTCGCCTCTCTGGATCGGCTACGGGGTCTACCTATTTGGCATGGAAACCTATTGCGTTGCATCTTGCGCGAACGATACGAATGCCCATCAATGATAAATATGTCAATTCTTATAGCAGTTGGAGTGGCGCTACTCATAACAGTAATTGGCTACCTTTTTCGAAAGAAAAAAATTGCGAAGGCATCCGCCCTCGTGGATTCCAGAGAGACTCTTTCTTTCGACGAGATTTTTCAAAATTTTTACTCGTCTGGTGAGTTTGATAAAACCAAAATAATGGAATTGTGGGGTGAGATTGCGCAGACGCTAGGCGTCTCAGAAGGAAAAATGCGCCCTACAGATAGGTTTGGAAAAGAGATCGGCGTTTATCTTATTACCAGCGAAGAATTGGACGCACTTGCCATTCTGGCAAAGAAAAGGGCAACAAAAAACAATCTCGCCGTGAACATTCACGAACTAACTACGGTGGATGAATATATAAGACAATTCGGAAAATCAAACAATCCCAATAGCTAATTTCACGAATTTCAGCAAGTCAGCCACCCCTCAGATCGATATTACGGATGCAACTGAAAGAACAACGTTTTCCAATTCACTGGATGCTCGGATTTCTTGATGGTGCAATTCAGAACCTCTGAACGAAGGCTGCTTGCCAGAACAGCTTTGATGATCCCTCTTGCTTGACCTTGGAAGGTCACGATGCAGAAATCATCTCGGTCAATATAGATCGAGAAAATTCCGTGTGCCGACTTGGCCTTTCCCATGAAGGTGAAAAGCAAATTTCAATTGAGCTATTTGGAGTCGCTGCCTTTCGCGTCGAGGACTTCGGATTGCAAAATGTAGTAAATAGAATACTGAGATCTACCTCAAAAGATTTCTCCGAAGACGAGTTGAATTATTGGCTGGAATGGGTGACCAGTTTGTCGGATTCATCCTCTTGGCTGAAGTCTGAGAAGAAATGCGAATGGCTAGATGCGTTCAATGATGGAAGGCTCGAATTGATCGTTCTTGAGCCTTCAGCAGGTGCGCAGATTGTGGCGGTTTGCGAACGTGTGTGCCGCGTCTAGAGCCACGATAATTGAGGTACTCTGTCCCCATATGGATGCTTTGGGGGAATCTTAAATGACAATTGATCCCAAAAAGCTTCTGATTCTCTTGATCTCGTTCGTTGTGGCTTTTTTTTACTTCGCACTCCGCGTGATTGCAGGAGGAGGGTTTGAAGAGGCCGCAGCGTCAGCAGCAATTCTCGGCGGTTTATTTGTGATTGTGGTGTATGCAAATGAATTGGGAAAACTCAGTGATCTACGCAAAATCTTGAATCCCAATTTTAAACTCTGGCTGTCACTACTGATTTCACTTGCAGTGGGTGTAATGGCCACAAGAAGCGGAAAGAATATTCTGATAATCACACTCGACGTTTTCTTTGCCTTCTTCTTCTTTTTCGCCTTTTCTTCTATTGTTTTGAAATTTAGAAAAAAATAACATCTCACTCACGTGTTTGGACAGTCATCTTCTTTGAGCTCAACTGGTTCATCGTCTCATGTATAGCCGCTTCAGCCACTGCTCCGGCGACTGAACTGTTGGTCCATCCACAAATTGGAGTTCGTCCGATAGGATGCAAATGAGTTGATCAGTCTACGGTGGAACACATTGGAGCAATGTTTCTGAAATAGAGTCATTGACCTAACGCAAAAGAGACTCGGGGAGTCAATTCAGTGCAACGATATTTTTTTCGGAAATCTTCGGCACGCCGGTCTGCGGCGCATCACCTGGCCATGTACGTGCTGGGCGCAGCAAGCTGCAGCCTCTTGACGCCTGCAGTCGCGCAGGAAAAGACGCTCCGCCTTGAAGATCTGATCCGCAGCGAAGTCGCCGTTGTGGCCGGACCAGCCGTATTCGCCGGCGTGGTCACCGCTGCAGGCAAGGTCGCAACCCTTTGCCATCGCCTGGCGGGTGCCTCTTCCTACGAGGTGCAGAGCGTTGATGGTCGTCGCTATCCGGCACGCCTTGTCGCAGCGGATCAAGACCGGGACGTGTGCATCCTGCAAGCCGACGACTTGCCCGCGCGCGCGGCGGACATGGCAAACGCACAAAGTTCGGACCAGACGAGGGTGGCGCGAATGCTGCTCAACAAGGACGGCCAGTACCGATTCGGTGAACTGCAGGTTGCTTACCAGGGAAGGGTTGTGGATGGGATTTACCTGGAACTCAAGGCCCCGATTCTCCCGAGCGAATCGTTCGTCGTGCGTGACGGGGCCGGGGTCTACGACTGGCAAGGCCGCCTGGTCGGCATGGCTTCGGTGGACGCGTCAGGGCCGTCCTCGCTGACCATGGCGCTGCCGGTGGAGTGGGTCGCGCATGTCGATGCAAAGATGCCTCCGCCCGAATTGCCGCTGACCGCCACCGCCTGGATGAATCAGGCGCGCGCGCTCGACGCGCGCGGCAACAGGGATGGCCTCTTGCGGAACAACCTGCGCTGGACCGAAGACCGTCCGCAAAGTGCCTGGGCCTGGAACAACCTGGGCAACGCGTACATGTTCAGCAAGGAAGCGGACAAGCTCCCCAAGGGCATGGCGGCGTACCAGCGCGCGGTGGAACTCGATCCGCGCCTGGCTACGGCATGGAGCAACCTCGGGAATGCCTATGCGGAAACCCGCGACACCGCCCGCGCGATCGATGCCTACCGCAATGCCACGCGCATCGATCCCACGTACAGCCTCGCATGGAAGAACCTGGCCAATTTGTACATCAGGACGGACCGGCGTTCGGAGGCCATCTCTACGCTGAAGCTGGCCGCCAGCGCCGGCAAAGGGCAAAGCCGGGCACAGGCGCTCAATGATCTTGCGCTGATGCAGACCGATCCGCGGGAGGCCGCGGAAACGCTTCGCCAGGCAGTGGCCGAAACGCCCGGCGATCCGCTTCTCTGGAACAGCCTGGGCGCCACATGGCAGAAGGCCGGCGATCTGGACAAGGCGATCCGGGCCTATGAAGTGGCCGTGCAGGCGGGGCCGCGCTTTCTTGCCCCATGGGTCAATCTGGGCAACGCCTATGCGCACGCGAAGCAGCCGGAACCGGCCTTGCAGGCGTTTCGCATGGCGACGGCCATCGACCCCAAGTATGGATTGGCGTGGAAGTGGCAGGGCGTCCTGCTCGCCGGGCACGAACGGGACTACAAGCGCGCCATTGCCGCATTCACCGAGGCGTCGAAGAATGGCGAGAACGGCGCGGACCTTTGGAGCGAGCTCGGTGCGTCCTACCAGCAGGACGGACAGTTGGACAAGGCGCAAGAGGCCTATGGCAAGGCCATCGAACGCGAACCGAAAGCTGCGCTTCACCGGGCGCGCCTGACCTGGCTCTATCTCGCGCAGAGGCGATTGACGGATGCGTCACAGGTTGCGGAGGAGTCGGTCAGGCTGAACCCGCTCGACGTCATACCCTGGGACACGCTGGGCACCGTGAGAACGCACCAGGGCCAGTGGCCGCAAGCGGTGGCGGCGTATCGAAGAGGTACCGAGCTCGATCCCAAGATTGCCAGCGTGTGGATCAACCTGGGGACTGCCTTGAACGAAACCGGGGAGTTCGCCCAAGCCAATGAGGCTTCGAAGCAGGCCTTGCGCCTCGAACCAGGCAACCGTGCGGCGCAGACCACGCTCGGCGTGTCCTATATCCGCGGCAAGGAATTTGCATCGGCAATGGACCTGTTCGAGCGGCTGAACCGCGAGAACCCCAACGATGCGCTGGTCCTGGCCAACCTGACGTCGGCCTATCGGCGTGCCGGGAAAGCGGAGGAGGCGTTGAACGCGCATGCCCGCTTGCAGAAACTGGACGTCGGGCTCGCTCAACGCGTCTATGACGGGGAATTCAAGGCGCAGCCTTGAGATAACAGCTGATGAATTCGATTCATGTCTGATGCCGAGTTGATTATTTTTGGTTGGTGGGCTCGGTGATTAAGGTGTGGCGCAATGGGGTAGAGGTTGCACCCAGTGATCAGGTTTAATTTGGAGTGTCGATCCGGAAGTCCGTCCGGTTGCAAATTCGTAAAAAATCAAAAAGATAATTTGAGAGCTGAAGTTGACCCCGTAGGAGCCTAGTGTCGCTATTTCTCTTCTCTTTGCTGTTTTTTCCTCCTGCTGCATTGATTTGTGCGGCAGGATACTATGCGATCAGATACACGATTGAGATCTGGAAATTGCCAGCGGAAAATCAAATTGCACTTGGTGTACTGGGAGTCTTTGCTTTGTTTGCAAGAAAATTCATGCCTGGGTCGACGCACTATTATTTGAAGCGCGCGTTTATTCTGTCGGTGATATTTATTTTTTATGTTGGCCTTCTCGCCTTTTTTATTGATCGACTGGGGAAGATTTCGTGATGAACTCCGCAATCGTCGCGTTGGCAAGATCCAGCGTTCTGAGATATTCGAGAGGCGCTGGCAAACGTGGCTTCACGTTATTGGAGCTTTTAGTTGTCCTTGTCATCATCGGTTTATTGGCCGGCATCGTCGGCCCGCGCCTCTTCGGCAACGTCAGCAAATCCGAAGTCACTACCGCTAAAGCCCAGATCGACATCCTGAGCAAGGCCCTCGACCAATTCCGCCTCGACGTCGGCCGCTACCCCAGCAGCCAGGAAGGCCTGATGGTTCTGGTTGCTCCTGTGCCCGGTGAATCCCGCTGGCGCGGCCCCTACCTGCGCAAGGACGTGCCCCCTGATCCTTGGGGCCAGCCCTACCAATACAAATACCCCGGCAGCAAGCAGCCCGACGACTTCGACCTGTACTCCTTCGGCGCCGACAAGGCCCCGGGCGGCAGCGGCGACAGCGCGGACATCGGACGCTGACGCGACTGTCCTTCCGCATGGCCACCTTCAAGGTTCGTGGACTGACTGCCCAAGGCGAGCTGCAGCGGCGGCTCGTCAGTGCCGGCAGCCGCCTCGAAGCCGAGCAGTCGGCCCGACAGGGCGGTCTGCGCGTGCTCGATGTCCAGGGCGAAGGTCTCGCGTTGCCCCGACTCTTCGCGTCGACCGCTGGCGGTTTCGATCTCGCCTTGTTCGCTCATGAACTCGTGGCCTTGCTGAGCGCGGGCCTGTCCCTCATCGAAACCCTCGAGACCCTGGCCGAGCGCGAGGAGCGCGCGGCCCGCGCGGGCTCGGTTCTCAGTGACCTCGTGCGCCGCATGCAGGAGGGCCAATCCTTCTCCAGCGCCCTCAAGAGTTTTCCGGCCATCTTCCCCGAGCTTTTCATCGCCTCCATCGCAGCGAGCGAGCACACCGGCGAGATGGTGCCCGCGCTGCAGCGCTACCTGCGCTACCACGAGCAGCTGGGCGTCATTCGCCAGAAGATCATCAGCGCCTCCCTGTACCCGGCCATGCTCTGCGCGGTCGGCAGCGCCGTCGCCTTGTTCCTGCTGTGCTTCCTGGTGCCTCGCTTCAGCCGCGTCTACGAAGGCATGGAAGACAAGCTGCCGCTCGCGTCGCGCTGGCTCATGCATTGGGGTGTCTTCGCCAGCGAACACTGGATTCTGATTGCCGGCCTTCTGATCGCCGTCGCCCTCGCATTGCCCGTCATGCTGACCCGGCCGAGCGCCCGCGCATGGATGGGCGCCGCCTTGCAGACCAACCGCTGGATCGGTGGCCGGATCAAGCTCATGCAGCTGGCGCGCTTCTATCGCTCGCTCGGCCTCCTGCTCGGCGGCGGCATTCCGGTCACCAAGGCCATGCACATGGCGCTGGGCCTTCTGCCCCTGCGGCTGCAGCCCGCCGCCATGTCGGCCACGCTCGAAGTCACCCAGGGGCGCAGCCTGAGCGACAGCCTGCACACCGCGGCCCTGACCACGCCCGTGGCGCTGCGCCTGCTGCGCGCGGGCGAGCGCAATGGCCAGATGGCCGAGATGCTGGAACAGGCCGCCGCCTTCCATGACAAGGAGATCGGCCACTGGTTCGACCGCTTCGCGCGCCTCTTCGAGCCGGTGCTGATGCTGGTCATCGGCCTGGCCATCGGCGGCATCGTGATCATGCTGTACCTGCCGATCTTCGAACTCGCGGGGAGTCTGGGATGAGCGCGGTGGCGGCCGGGCCCGCACCCGATTGGTTGACCTCGGCGCTGCTGAGCGAGGCTGCTGCCGAGGCCGCGGTACAGGGCGAGCCGGTGCTTGTGACGCTTCAGCGCCTGAGCCATCGAACACCCGACGAAGTGCTGGAGGCTGCGCATCAGCACAGCGGCCTGCCAGCCTTGACCCTGCCCGAACTGGAGGCCATGACGCCGGACTTCTCGCGCATGAGCTATGGCGAATGCCTGGAACGCGAGTGCCTGGTCATGGCCGACGCACAGGGCATGCGCCATTTCGTCGGCGGCAACCCGCTTGACGACACTCTCTACACCTGGGCCACGCACCGGATCACTGGCTACTTTCGCCTGGCCTTCTCCCACCCGCTCGAACTCAAGGCCATGCTCTCGCGCCTGGAGGCGCACCAGCAGGCGATTTCCCAGGTCATCCGACTGGAGCAGGCGGCTGCTTCGCGCGGCACCGGCGCCGAGAGCGAAGAGATCTCCCTGCGCTCCATCGCGCGAGACGGAAGCCAGGTCGTGCGCCTGGTCAACTCCACCCTCTACGACGCCCACAAGAGCGGTGCCAGCGACATCCATTTCGAGAACACGCCGACGGGGCTGGTCATCAAGTACCGCATCGACGGCGTGCTGGGCGCCGCGCGGCAACTGCCCGATGTCAGCCTGGCCGAACAGGTCATCTCGCGCGTGAAGGTGATGGCGGAACTCGACATCGGCGAGAAGCGCATCCCGCAGGACGGCCGCTTTGCCGTCAACATGGGCGGGCGCGAGATCGACTTTCGCGTTTCGGTGATGCCGGGCCTCTTCGGCGAAGACGCCGTGCTGCGCATCCTGGACAAGCAGTCGCTGACGGCCGAGCTTGCCCAACTCAGCCTCGACCTGCTGGGCATCGAAGCCGGTGCGCAGGACACCATCCGCAGGCTCGCGAGCCAGCCCTACGGGATGCTGTTGGTCACAGGTCCCACCGGCTCGGGCAAGACCACCACCCTCTACGCGACGCTGAGCGAAATCAACCACGGCGACGACAAGATCATCACCATCGAAGACCCGGTGGAATACCAGTTGCCGGGCGTGCTGCAGATCCCCGTCAACGAGCGAAAGGGCCTCACCTTTGCCAAGGGCCTGCGCTCCATCCTGCGCCACGACCCCGACCGCATCCTCGTGGGCGAGATCCGCGATCGGGAAACCGCCGAGATCGCGGTGCAGGCGGCGCTCACGGGGCATCTGGTCTTTACCACCGTGCATGCCAACAACGTTTTCGACGTGCTGAGTCGCTTCCGGCACATGGGCGTGGACGCCTACAGCTTCGTCACTGCCTTGAATGGCGTGGTGGCCCAGCGGCTGGTGCGGATGAATTGCCCGCATTGCCTGGAGCCGCACGAGCCGGACGACGATCTGCTGCGCGTCTCCGGCCTGGCGCGTTCCGCCTTTGCAGGGCATTCGCTGAAGCGGGGCAGGGGGTGTGCGCATTGCCGCGGCACGGGCTACAAGGGCCGCAGGGCCTTGACGGAGGTGCTGGTCCTGAATGACGAGTTGCGGGAACTGATCCTGCAGCAGACACCCATCTCCAGGCTCAAGGAGGTGGCGCGGGCGCATGGCATGGCCTCCATGCGCGAAGAGGCCATCGAAGCCGTCAAGCAGGGGCAAACCACCCTGCAGGAAATCAACCGTGTCACCTTTGTTGAGTAGGACCTTGCGGCCTTTGCGAACAGAACGGGTCCTTTACCGCGTGCATCTGTCGGCCGACGCATTGATGGTGTGCGAGGTGCATGCGCAGCGCGGCAGCCGGCGGGTTGCGCGGAAGGCCCGGTTCGCCTTTGCCGCGGGAGAGCGGCCGGCAGCCATGCAGGCATTGGGCGAGTGGATGGGCGTTGCGCCGCAGCGCCGGCCGCGCGAGACGCAGCAGTGGGTGCTGGGCACGTCCGACGTGCGCTACCTGCTCCTTCCGTGGACCCCCGATCTGGCCGACCAGGCGCTGAGATCGGCCTTTGCGGCCGCCTTGTTCGAGCAGCAATTCAAGCAGGATCCGGGCCTCTACGCTCTTCGCTTCGCCAGGCCCGTGTACGGCTGCGCGCTGCTGGCGGCCTTCGTTCCGCAGTCGCTGCTGGCCGAGCTCGATGCGCACGCTGTCGCCTCCGGGGTCCGGCTGGTGAGCACGGCACCGAGCCTCGCCACGGTCTGGGACCGCTTCGGCGCTGTGCTCCAAAGGGAGACCGGCGAGGTGCGCGTGATGGAGGGCGATCGGCAGATCATCGTTCGCCATGTGCGCGGCCGAATGAACGAAGTGCTTCTGCGCCCTTTCGATGCCGCCGGCGACGAGGCCTTGCCGTCGTCCCATGCGACCGAGGCCGGTTTCCGCTTCTTCGCCGCGGTGCCGTTGAGTCACGCCTCTGCGGGCGCTGCGCTCCCGTTGGCGGACGGCGACGGGTTCCTGGCCACACAGGACGCGGCTTACGCATTCGCGCTGTGCGGAGTCTTCTGATGCCATTCCGCATGAAACCGAAACCCGCACTTGGACTGGACTTCGCGCCGAAGCCGCGGTGGCGCAGAGCCACCTTGGCGCTCCTGGTGCTGGGCGTGATCGGCAGCGGTCTGGCGCTGTGGCAGCGTCAAGACCTGCTCGAACGCCGGGCGGCAGCCCTGTCGCAGCTCGAGACTCAGCAGCGGATCACCGCGAGGACGCAGCCATCGCGCGCACCTGCGGTCCGGCCAGAGGCAACGGATGAGGCGGATCGCCTCGTCGCCGGCCTGCAGCGTCCTTGGGAGCCGATGCTGAATGCACTACAGGCCGCCATCAAGGACGACGTGGTGGTCAACCGCGTACAGCCGGAGACGGATGCGTTCCGCCTGCGCATCGTGGGCCAGGCCGACAGCAGTCAGGCCTTCGTCGAGTTTGTCCAGCGCCTCCGGGGCAATGCGGCGTGGCGCGCGGTCGAGCCGCTGTCCGAGGCCAGGCAGCCCGACAACGCCGCGCCGGATGGCAAGCCCGTGGTGTTCCAGCTGGCGGTGGAATGGAGGCGGCCATGACGGCGCGAGGCGTGCGCTGGAGCGATGCCCTCGGTCGCCTCCGCTGGACCCTGCGCATGGCCTGGGAGCGCATGGCCTGGCCCGAGTTCGTGGCGGCAGCCGCGATCGGCTTCGCCCTTGGGCTGGCGCTCTGGGTCAACGAGCCGCTGCGCCAAGAGGTGGGCGATCTGCAGGCCGGCGCGGCACTTGCGGCGGCGGGTACCGTGCAGCCTGTCGCGGGTGACGGCCCCGTTGATTCTGCTCGCGCAAGCGCTCGATCCGGCTCGGACTTCGTCGCCGCCTTCATGGCGTTCCTTCCGGAGTCGGATTTTCGCGAGCAGCAGATGCAGACCTTGCACGGTGTGGCCCGGGAAAGCGGTGTCGAATTGTTCCGCGTGGAATATGGCCACGGCAACATGGAGCATCTGCCCGGCCGGCGCATGACGATGCAACTCGCGGTGTCGGCCGAGTACGCGGCCTACCGCAAGTTCCTGCACAACCTGCTCGTGGCCATGCCCAACCTGAGCATCGACCGCGTGACGGTGGAACGGGTGCCGGGCCAGGCCCAACGCCTCAATGTTCGGCTCGAAACCAGCCTCTACTACCGGACCGCGGCGACCGGAGGCGCACCGTGAACACACCTTCCCTGTCCAAGCCGCTGCAAGCTGCGCTGCTGACGACCGCGGTGCTGACGGCGATTGCTTTGCTCAAGCCGGAGGCGGCCGATGCGCCCCTCGCCGGCAGCAGCAATGAAATGCCTGCCATGTCCCGCCCGGCGAGCGACACGCGCCGCCCGGAGGCGCCATGGGTGCGCATGGCGGGAGAGGAGTGGAGACCATCCGACGCCGATCTGCAGAAGGCCGCTGACGCGATTGCTGCCACCGCACTGCCCGTCGCGCCACCGCCGCCCCCCGTGGAGCCGCCGAAACCCACGGCACCCGATCCGTCGCTCGTTTACCTCGGTCGCATCGACCAGGACGGCCGCCACTATGTGTTCCTGGGCCGGGGCGCCGATCCGCAAGTGGTCGAGATCGGCGGCTTGGTCGATCCCCAATGGAAGGTCGAGAAGGCCACCGCCACCCAGGTCCAGCTGCGCTACCTGCCCTTGAATGAGATCCGCTCGATTCCCGTCGCGGCCGTGCAATGAAAAAGAACAATTTGGCGTCCTCCGTTCAGGCGAAGCTCGCGATGCTCCCTTTGCTGCTCGGGCTTCTCTCCGGGTGCGCGACCTACCTGGAAGAGCGGCGCGCCGACCAACTCCTGGCGGAGGGCAACACTGAGGCCGCACTGGTCATGCTGTCGCAGCTGGCCAAGAGCGACCCGACAGGCTACCGGCTCAAATACCTCCAGGTCCGCGATGGCCACTTGCGCGAGACTCTGCAGAAGGCCAGGCGGCTCGCTGCCGACAGGAAAACCGCCGAAGCCGAAGAGGGCTATCGCGCCATGCTGCGGCTGGACCCGCAGAACGAACCCGCGCTTGCGGGGCTTGCGACGCTGGAGCGCGATGCGCGCGCAGTGCAGCAGATGGCGCAAGCCAACCAGTCCTTGAGGAATGGCGACACCGCGGCGGCCACGCGCGCGCTCGCGGCCGTTCTGGCCGAGAACGCGTCGCAACCGGAAGCGCAAAGGCTTCTGCAAGGCATCGAGCTGGAGAGAAATCGCGGACTCACGGCCGACCCCGTGCTGTCCGAGGCACTCAGGAAGCCCGTGACGCTGGAGCTGCGCGACGTGGGCATTCAGACGGTGCTCGAAATCCTCTCCCGCACCTCCAACGTCAATTTCGTGCTCGACAAGGATGTCAAGGCCGACATCAAGACCACGATCTTCGCGAAGAACACCTCGGTCGAAGACGCGCTGAACCTGGTGCTGCGAACCAGCCAGCTGAGCAAGAAGGTCCTCAACGATTCGACCCTGCTGATCTACGCCGACACCGAAGAGAAGAGGCGGCGCTACGAAGACCTGGTGATGCGCACCTTCTACCTGAAGAACGCCGACCCCAAGAAGATGCAGGAGATGGTCAAGGCGCTCATCAACCCGAAGTCGCTCTATGTGGACGACCGGTTCAAGATGATGGTGGTGCGCGACAACCTCGACGTCATCGCCGCCATCGAGCGCCTGGTGGCGACCTATGACATCGCCGATCCGGAAGTTCTGCTCGAAGTCGAGATCCTGGAGGTCAATTCCAACGGGCTGCTCAACGCCGGCATTCAGTACCCCGACCGGCTGGGGGCGAGCGTCTTCGGCCGGGCCGGCCTGGCGGGGCAATTGACGGTCAACGAGTTGCGCAACCTCAACCGCGACAACTTCCAGCTGTTCCTGCCCGATCCGCTGCTGGTGCTGAACCTGAAGCAGACCAGCAGCGACGCGAAGACCCTGGCAAACCCCCGGATCCGCGTCACCAACCGGCAGAAGGCCAAGGTCCTGATCGGCGACAAGGTGCCGGTGATCACCACCACAGTCAACCAGACGTCCAGCGCATCGACCGAATCGATCAGCTACCTTGACGTGGGCCTCAAGCTCGAGGTGGTGCCGGAGATCCACGTGAACAGCGAGGTGACGATCGCGATCGACCTCGAAGTCAGCAATGTCGTCAAGGAAATCCGGTCGACCACGGGGTTGCTGGCCTACCAGATCGGAACCCGCAACGCCTCCACGATGCTGAGATTGCGCGATGGCGAGACGCAGGTGCTGGCAGGGCTCTTGAAGGACGAGCAGAACAACAACTCGGCCGGGATTCCGGGGCTGGGGACCGTACCCGGGGTCGGGCGGCTGTTCTCGAACCAGACCAACACCAACGGGCGTTCGGAGATCGTCCTGCTGATCACGCCGCGCATCGTGCGATCGATGCCGACGCCGCCCGCCCATGTGGTCGAGTTCCCGTCCGGTACGGCAGACAGCGCGTCGGTGAGGCCGATGCGCCTGACGCCGGGCGGGCAGTACAGCGGCAGCGATGCGCAGCTGACGCAGACGGTGCCCCAACCGGCCGAGCAGCCTCCGGGGGCCGGCAAGTAACTCCCATGAAAACCGCGCGCGGATTCACGCTGATCGAGATGATGGTCACGGTGGTGCTCGTGGGCATCCTGGCCTCGGTGGTGGTGCCGTTGACAGAGATGTCGATCCAGCGTGCGCGGGAGCAGGATCTGCGCATGGCGTTGCGTGAGATCCGCGGGGCGATCGATGCCTACAAGCGCGCGGGCGACGAAGGCCATGTCTATCGCTCCGCGACCACCACGGGTTACCCGGCGACGCTGGATGTCCTCGTGCAAGGCGAGCCCGATCTCAAGGATCCGGCGAAAAAAAAGATCTTCTTCCTGCGCCGGGTGCCACGCGATCCGATGAATTCCGACATGACGCTTGCACCGGCCGCTACTTGGGGCAAGCGCACCTATGCGAGCGAGGCGGACAGGCCGAAGGAGGGCGATGACGTGTACGACATTTACTCGACGAGCAAGCGAACGGGGTTGAACGGGCTGCCGTACGCCCAATGGTGAGCGCGATGAAGCAGCGAAGGAACGGGTTCACGCTGATCGAACTGCTTGTGGTGATGGCGATCGTCTCGGCGCTGCTGAGCATCGTGGTGCCGCGCTACATGCACAAGATCGACGTCGCGAAGGAAGCGGCGCTGAAGGAAAACCTGAACGCCTTGCGCGTTGCGCTCGACCAGTACAACAGCGACAAGGGCGCGTATCCCGAAAAACTCACGGACCTGGTCGGTCAACGCTACTTGCGGGCGTTGCCCGTGGATCCGGTCACCGAGCGCAGGGATTCCTGGATCGCTTCGATCCGGCACGAGGAGGGCGGCAGGAAGGTGATCAACGATGTGCACAGCGGCGCGGCTGGCAATGCGATCGATGGAACACCGTTCAAATCTTGGTAGCCACTGTATGCCTAGCATGCGGCACCAGCAGCAGGGTGTGGGATACCTCTTCATGCTGCTCGTGGTGTTCCTGCTGTCGCTGGGTTTGGGCAAGGCTGTGGAGGTCTATGCGAACAGCGTGCAGAGACAAAGAGAAGAAGAGCTCGTTCATGTGGGCAGTCTGTACCGCGAGGCCATCCAGGACTACTACTTGAGTGCGCCGAATGGGCAGCATCGGTACCCCGATCGCTTGGAGGATCTGCTGAAGGATTCTCGGCATCTTGTGACGCGGCGGTATTTGCGTCGGCTTTACCCCGACCCCATGACGGCGGGGGCGTTCACGCCAATTTTTGCACCTCAGGGTGGTGTGTGGGGCGTGACGAGTACCTCAATGGCACAGCCGATACGGGCTCACATACCGCGAGGAGTGACGCAGACCGCATCTGACGACATTCGGTATCGCGATTGGAGGTTCGTCTACGAGGGGAAATAGAGGCTGATGCGTGTTCGCGTTCTTCGCAGCCGGCAGCACAGCCGCTGTGAATGGGGCTGCCGCTGTGGGATTGGCGCGGCTTCAGGGCGCCAGGCGGATGTTGGCATCCTTGATGATCTTCGCGTAGATGGCGGCATCCGCGCGCACCACTTTCTGGAACGCTTCCGGCTTGCCCGGGCAGCAGGCGGGTCAGGTCGAGCACGCGCACGCCGGCGAGCGGCGCACCCTTGGACGCGCTCGCCAGGGATTCGGGGGAAGAGGTCATGTGGCCTGCAATCTAGGCGGTGCAGGGCGCCGCGGCAATGGCGGCACTGCTCCCACCGATTGGCGAAAAGCGTCAGGCGGCCGGGAGAAGATCCCAGGCCGACATTGACGAGGGTGGCATGCGCGGCCACCATGGCGCATCGTCGCCAATCCCCAACCAGGCGGCGGACCCGTTGGAGAGGCCTGGCCCGCTCAGCCATGGGTGGACAAGGTTGCCGTTGGGAGCTTTCAAGGAGATCTCATGGCCGACAACGACAAAGTGTTCGCGGGCTCGATCCCGAAGTTCTACGACACGCTGATGGTCCCCCTGATCTTTGGGGCCTATGCCGCCGACATGGCAGAGCTTGTGGCTGCCTTCTCGCCCGCCTCGGTGCTTGAAACGGCGGCCGGCAGCGGCGTGGTCACGCGGGCGCTGGCGCCAAAACTCGGCGCCGATGCGCGCTACGTGGTGACCGACCTGAACCAGCCCATGCTCGACTATGCTGCCATCCGGCAGGGGGCCGATGGCCGCATCGAATGGCAGCAGGCGGACGCGCTCGACCTGCCGTTCGAAGATGCCTCGTTCGACGTCGTGTGCTGCCAGTTCGGCGCGATGTTCTTTCCCGACCGGGTCGCCGGCTACACCGAGGCGCGCCGCGTGCTGAAGCCGGGCGGGCGCTTTGTCTTCAGCGTTTGGGACCGCATCGAAGAGAATGCCTTTGCCGACGAGGTCACCAACGCCGTCGCCGCGCTGTTTCCGCACGACCCGCCGCGATTCCTCGCGCGCACGCCGCATGGCTATCACGACATCGCGCTGATCCGCGAGGAATTGAGCCGCGCAGGGTTCACCGGCATCGAGGTCGAGACGCGCGAGAAGCTGAGCCGCGCGGCGTCGGCACGCGACGCCGCCACCGCCTATTGCCAGGGAACGCCGCTGCGCAACGAAATCGAGGCGCGCGACGCTGGCTTGCTGCAGCTCGCGACGGACCGCGCGACGCAGGCGATCGCCAGCCGCCATGGCGAAGGCCCGGTGGCCGGCAAGATCCAGGCGCATGTGATCGTGGCGGCGGGATAGCGGAGTCCCGGCGCAAGGCCTCCTATGCTCGGGCGGGCTTGCCTGCCGGTCGCCGCCGGGTGAGCGCCAGGTTGGCCGTCATCATGGCCGCGACCAGCGTGACCAGCCACGAGAAGTACACCCACAGCAAGAACATGGGCAGCGCCGCGAACGCCCCATACAGCGCCTTGTACGTTGGCACCTTGACGAGGTAGGTGGTGAAACCGCGCTTGCCGAGTTCGAATGCCACGCTGGCGGTCAACCCGCCCGCGAAGGCGTCGCGCAGTCGTACCTTGGTGTTCGGAACGAGGTAGAACATGCTCGTCAGTACAGCGACGCCGAGCAGGAGCGGCCCGAGGTCGAGCACGAAGGCGAGCGAGGGTGGCAGCGCGCCGATCAGGCCCATGGAAATGCCCAGCAGATACGACGTTGCCCACAGACTCAGGCCCAGAACGGGTGGCCCGACGGCCAGCATCAGCAGGTACAGGCCGACCCTCTTGAAGAACGGCCGATTCTTCCTGATCTTCCACATCTGATTCAGCGCGTTCTCCACGGTGAGCAACATCGCGATGGCGGTGCCCAGCAAAAAGAGCGAACCGACCCAGGTCAGGCCACTGGCGTTCGCGGCGAACTGGTTCAGGTACTTCAGCACCGTGCGTGCGATGTCCGCGGGAAGCAGCCGGCTCAACAGGAACTCCTGAAGCGCGTCCTTGAAGCGCCGGAAGACCGGGAATCGCGTGAACAGCGCGAAGCTCGCTGCCAGCAAGGGCACGATAGAGAGCAAGGTCGTGAACGTCAGGCTGCCGGCGACTTGGGGCAAGCGCTCCGTCCTGGCGCGGTGGATTGTCAGGCGGGTCAGGGTGAACATGTATCGCTGAGGAAGGTTGGGGGCGGGTGCCAACCGCCACTGGACGCGCGTGGGCACGCCGCCACAGAGTAGCTCATCGGTGAACGCAGGCCAGACCCGTCGGGGTCAGCTCTTGGGCTTTGCGTATTCCTCTGCGCTCATCATCTCGAAGCCGACGAACGGGTCGTTGCCTTCGACCCATGCGTCGTGGCCCGGAGGAATGGTGTACGACATGCCTTCCTCGATGGCGGTCTGCGAACCGTCATTCATCTGCACGGTGATCCGACCGGAAACCGCGTACCCCACGTGAGCGACCTGGCAACTGTCCGTGCCGACGACCGGCTTGATGCACTTCGACCAGCGCCACCCCGGTTGAAACTTGAAGCGCCCGAGCGTGTACCCCTCGAGGCGGACCACTTCGACCCGGGTTTTTTCCGGCTCCCGAACCTCATCCGGCTCGTCATGGGATTTTGTCTGAAGCTTTGTGACATTCATCGGACTTGCCATCACTACTCTCCTTGCACGAGTGAGCAGTTAGTCCGCGGCAGCCTCGTGCCAAACCGCGCGCCGAACGATCGAATGTTAGTCCCCGGCCACGCTTGCGGCGATCTATTTTTCACCCGCCAGAAGATCAGTGGGCTGCGGGAGCGCCCGTAGCGGGTTCGGACGTCGCGCGCGAGCTTTGGCGCGATCCTCGCCTACGCGCAATGGCGCCCACGGAGGCGGCCGTCGACGGGCGCCAACCGGTAGCCTGCGCCGATGGGCATCCTGGTCGGCACGGCTTCATGGACTGACAAGACGCTGCTCGCGTGCGGTCGCTTCTACCCGAAGGAGGTGAAGACTGCCGACGCGCGCCTGCGCTACTACGCGTCGATCTTTCCGCTGGTCGAAGTCGATTCGAGCTTCTACGGCATCCCGGCGCCGGCCAACGCAAGGCTCTGGGCCGAGCGCACACCCGAGGCGTTCACCTTCAACGTGAAGGCCTTCCGGCTGTTCACGGGCCACCAGACCGATCCCAAGGTGCTGCACAAGGACATCCAGCAGGCCCTGGCCACCACCCGCACCCTCTACTACCGCGGCACGCCGCCCGAGATCAGCGTCGAGCTGTGGCGGCGCTTCCGCGAGGCCCTCGCACCGCTGAAGCAGGCCGGCAAGCTCGGGCTGGTGCACTTCCAGTACCCGCCCTGGCTCGTCTGCAACCGCGAGGGGCATGCGCATGTGGCGCATTGCGTCGAGCAGATGGCGGGTCACGTGGTCAGCATCGAGTTCCGCCACCGCTCATGGCTGGACGAAGCGCATCGCGCCGGCACGATCGAGTTCCTGCGCAGCCTCGGTGCCGTGCACACCGTCGTCGACGGCCCGCAAGGCTTTGCGAACAGCGTGCCGCTGCTGGCGGAGATCACGAATCCCGACTGCGCGCTGGTTCGCCTGCATGGGCGCAATGTCGACACCTATGCCATCAAGGGCGCGGCGTCGGCGGCCGAGCGGTTCGACTACGACTATCCCGACCAGGAGCTGCGCGAGATCATGAGGGAGGTGGTGCGCCTGGCCGGCAAGGTGCGCAATACGCACATCATCTTCAACAACTGCGACGAGGACAAAGGCCAACGCAATGGCATCACGTTCATGAAGATGCTGCTGCTGGCGCATGGATGACCGTGCTGGGCATCGTCGCCGCCCGCATCGCCAGCGTGTCGGCCGTGGGCGCCTTCGAGAGGACAATCGAACAAGCTCAATTCGAAACACAGCCACGACCATGCCCCGTCTCGACGACCCCCTCCACGACGCCGAAATCGGCTCCCGCGACAGTACGCTCGACACCACCCGCATCGACGACGTGCGCATCGGTGCGGTTCGTCCGCTCATCACGCCCGCGCTGCTGCAGGAACGCGTGCCCGTGCGCGACAACACGCTGGCGCTGGTCGAAGGCAGCCGCACGGCGATTGCCGACGTGCTGCACGGCCGCGACGACCGGCTGATCGTCGTGGTCGGCCCATGCTCCATCCATGACCACGACCAGGCCATCGAATACGCCCAGCGCCTGAAGACCGTCGCCGATTCGCTGCAGGACGACCTGCTGATCGTGATGCGCGCCTATTTCGAGAAGCCGCGCACCACCGTGGGCTGGAAGGGCTACATCAACGATCCGCACCTGGACGGCAGTTTCGCGATCAACGAAGGGCTGGAGCGCGCGCGGCGCCTGCTGCTCGAACTGACCACCCTGGGCCTGCCGACCGGCACCGAGTTCCTCGATCTATTGAGCCCGCAGTTCATTGCCGACCTGATCGCCTGGGGTGCCATTGGCGCCCGCACCACCGAGAGCCAAAGCCATCGGCAGCTCGCGTCGGGCCTGAGCTGCCCGGTCGGCTTCAAGAACGGCACGGACGGCAGCGTCAAGGTCGCGGCCGACGCCATCCTCGCGGCCCGCGCGCCGCATGCCTTCATGGGCATGACCAAGATGGGCATGGCGGCGATCTTCGAGACCCGCGGCAACGACGACTGCCACGTGATCCTGCGCGGCGGCAAGGCCCCCAATTACTCGGCCGCGGATGTCGCGGCCAGCTGCGAGGCGCTGCTGGCGAACGGCCTGCGGCCCCAGGTCATGGTCGACGTCTCGCACGGCAACAGCAGCAAGCAGCACCAGCGGCAGATCGTGGTCGCCGAAGACGTGGCGGCGCAGATCGCGGCCGGCGAGCGGCGCATCACGGGCCTCATGATCGAGAGCCATCTCGAGGAAGGGCGGCAGGACCTGAAGCCTGGCGCCGCGCTCAAGCACGGTGTCTCGATCACCGACGCCTGCATCGGCTTTGCCCAGACGGTGCCGGTGCTCGAGGGACTGGCTTCGGCGGTCAAGGCGCGGCGGGGGCTGTCGAAAGCGTGAGGCTGGAGGGTCCGCAGTCGCTCGCTCCCGCGGCGCCTCACCCTGCGAGCTTGCGGGAGATCACGACGGCGCCGTCCGAACGAGACGAGCGGGGCACATAGCTGCGCCTCATGGCCGAACTTGTCGCACAAGTCGGCTGTGCTGAAACTCACCGTGGGTTTGATCGTTCGGCTTGCCCACGGTGTTCAGTCCAGCGTCGCCCCCGACTGCTTCACCAGCTTCTGGTGCTTCGCCAGTTCTGCCTGAAAGAAAGCCGGTGCAAGATCCGGCCCCGTATCGAGAATCGTGAGCCCCTGCGCAGCGATCGCCGTCTGAGCCTCGCGGGAAGCGAGAGCCGTCTTGACCGCGGCGTAGTCGGCATCGACGATGCTTTTCGGCAGGCCGCCCGGGCCGACGAGCGCGATCCAGGCGTCGAAGCTGTATCCAGGCACGCCGGCTTCAGCCACGGTGGGAACATCGGGCAATGCAGCCGAACGCGCCGGCGTCGACACCGCCAGCGCGCGCAGCGCACCGGCCTTCACCTGCGGACCGACCTGCGAGATCGAAACGAAGCCGAGCTGCACCTGGCCACCGATCAGGTCGGTGATGAGCGGGCCCGTGCCGCGGTAGGGCACGTGCTTCATCGCGATGCCGGTCTCGCTGACGAGCAGTTCACTCGCAAGGTGCAAGGTGCTGCCGTTGCCCGCCGAGCCATAGTTGAGCTTGCCGGGGTTGGCCTTGGCATAGGCCAGCAGTTCCTTCACGTTGTTCACCGGCAGCGCCGGATGGACCACGAGCACCAGCGGCACCGTGGCGAGCACGGCGATCGGCGTGATGTCCTTCAGGCTGTCGTACGGAATGGTCTTGTAGATGCCGGGATTGATGACGTGATTCGACGAAATCATGCCGAGCGTGAGGCCGTCCTTCGGAGCCTTCACGATCTGGCTGGTGCCGGGAATGCCACCTGCGCCAACGATGTTCTCGACCACGATCGGGTGACCCGCCGCCTTGCCGAAGCCCGGCGCGATGGCGCGGGCCACTGCATCGACGGTCGAGCCGGCGGCCAGCGGCACGATCATTCGCAGCGGCTTGTCGGACTGCGCCAGCGCAGTGCCGAGACAACTCAGGGCAAGAAGTGCCGCCAGCGCGGTGCGGCGGAAAAGTATCGGGTTCATGGGTTTTGTCTCCTGTTCTTTGTGGGGTACTGAATTCAGCTGTGCCGCTGCCGCAGCGTCTCGAATGACACGAGCTCGCCGGCGATCGCGCTGGCGGCCACGGTCGGCGGGCTCGCGAGCCAGACCTGGCCGGGTCCTCCGCGGCCCGGGAAATTGCGGTTGATGGCGCTGACGGTGACCTGGTCGGCGCGGACCGAACCGCCAGGCCCGCAGTTGCCGCAGGCGCCGCACGACGGTTGCAGCATGCGTGCGCCGACTTTTTCGAACGCGTCCATGTAGCCCCGTGCGATGCAGTGATCGCGAACGGCCGTGGTCCCGAACTGGAGGAAGAGCTGCACGCTGGGCGCGACTTTCAGATCGCGGTCGGCGGCCCAGCGCAACACCGCGTGATAGTGGTCGAAGTCTTCGCGCTTGCCGGCGGTGCAGGAGCCGCCGTAGGCGATGTCGATGCGCACCGGGGCGGCCACCTCGCGCAGCGGCAGGCCGTTGCCGGGATCACCGGGCCGCGCCACCATCGGTGGCACGGCAGCGCAGTCGACGTGCAGGGTTTCGGCATACGCGGCGCCCTCGTCGCTCGCCATCCATGGCTCGAGCACGAAGTCGACGCCGCGGCGCTCGCGCAGGAAGCGCACGGTTTCCGCATCCGGTGCGACGATGCCGGTGAAGCCGCCGAGCTCCGCCGTCATGTTGGTGAGCGTCGCACGTTCGTCGGTCGACAGTGCCGCAATGGCCTCGCCGCAGAACTCGAACACCTTGCCGACGCCGCCGCCGTTGCGGACGAGCGGCAGCGCCAGCAGATGCAGCACGATGTCCTTGGCCGTGACACCGGCTGGCATGCGCCCGTCGAGCACGATGCGCAGCGATTGCGGCACGGTGAGCCGCACCGCGCCTGTCACGAAGGCGTTCGCCATGTCGGTGGTGCCGACGCCGAAGGCCACGCAGCCGAGGGCGCCGCTGTGCGGGGTGTGCGAATCGGTGCCCACCACCAGTTGGCCCGGCAGCGCATAGTGCTCGGCCACCATCGCGTGCGAAATGCCGGCGATGTGGGTGCCGTCATCGGCC
The DNA here is from genome assembly GCF_018614875.1 of Variovorax paradoxus. GTDB lineage: Bacteria > Pseudomonadota > Gammaproteobacteria > Burkholderiales > Burkholderiaceae_C > Variovorax > Variovorax paradoxus_I. Next base: position 37,039 of record NZ_JAGGNW010000015.1, read on the forward strand.
GCCGCCTCGGCTTCGGTCAGCGTGCGGTGCGAGCGCAGGCCGTAGGCAGCGACGAACTCGCGTTGCGCCTCGACCATGCGATGCACGTTCGGCACCAGTCCGCCACGCACGTGCGCCGGGCTTTCCTCGACATAGGAGGTGTGGTCTTCGAACACGACGATCGATGCCGGGTCGCGCAACGCCAGGGGGTGTCCAAAGGCCGCATGCAGCATGTGCGCTGCCATGCCGGTGTAGTACTCGTGAATGAAGCGTAGATCGGCGCGCACGAAAGCACCGTCGCCGGGCACGGGATGGGCCTCGGTGAGTTCGGTGGCAAGCGCATGGCGCGCCACGATCTTCTCGAACAGCGTGCGCGGCCGTGCGTCCGCCAGGGCGGGTGCCGCGGCGACGTTGCGCATGAACTGTTGGCCGAAGCGCAGCAGGCCACCGCTCTTGAGAATGGCGGTCGCCAGCGCGTCGCGGCCGGCCACCAGGTCTTCGACCGGTATCGCCTCGCCGGCCTGAATGCGCGAGACCAGGCCGAAGTCGGTCGAGGTGAACAGGCCGATGTTGTCGGCGTTCTGGCGGTAGATGCGCTCGAAGCTTTCGGCGATCACGAGCCGCACCCCGGCCAGTTTCTCGGCGGCCGGGCTGTGCTCGCGCGACGAGCCTTTGCCGTAGCGCTTGCCGGCGACCACCACCTCGATGCCGTGCGTGCGGACCGCGTCGATGCCGATGGGTGTCGCCTCGCCCGCACGAAGGCCGGTGTAGGGGTAGCGGCCAAGCTTGTCGTCGTAGTGCGTGAGGATCGGCAGCGGCGTGATCTCGTCGGTCGAGACATCGTCACGCAGTGGGCGTGCCGTATCGAGCGCCACGGGTTCGCCCTGCAGGCTTTGGTCAACGACATCGGCCGATTGGCTCAGGAAGAGGATAGCCGGGGCGAAGCGCTGCGGCGGCGTGCTGGCTGACGAAATGGCTGGCATGCCGAATGATCGCGGCCGTGTCGCATGCCCGAAAGCGCCGATGCGGCAAACGGGCTCTCTCCAAATGCGAGATCCGGACTTACCCGCGAAGAGCCTCGATCAGCGCCGCCACGGCGCGCCCGCGTGGCGACTTGCGCAGCGCGTACATGTGCAGCTCGCGCGCGGCCCAGGGGTCGTCGAGCGGGCGCCGTGCAAAACGGGCATTGCCAGCGTAGGCCGCCGCCGCGCTCTGGGGAATCACCGCAATGCCAAGTCCGGCCTCAACCATGCGGCAGACCGCATCGAAGCTGCTGACCGACACGGTCGGCGCAAACGAGCGGTGCAGAGCGGCCGCGCGCTCGTGCAGGGAACGGTCCAGTGCGCCGCCCTGGTGAACGCCGATCAAGGGGTGGCCGAGCACCTCGGCAAAACCCAACGACTTGCGTTTGGCCAGCGCATGGGCGGCCGGCAGCACCACCAGCAACGGGTCCATTGCGAATCGCCACGACTCGAGTCCCGCCGGCACCGGCACCTCGACCCCTACGCCCACGTCGGCACGGTCATCGAGGCAGGCACGTATGACGTCGCGCGTGTCCTGCTCCTGCAGCGACACCTCGACCTGCGGGAATGCCGTCATGAAAGATTGCAGCCGTTCCGGCAGGAAACCGATCACCGCCGACATGTTGGCGTACAGCCGGACCGTGCCGCGCACCGCATCCCCCACGGTCTGAACCTTGCGCACGAGCGCCTGCAGGTCGGCGTCGATCTGCTCGCCGCCCGCCAACACCACATTGCCGGCATCCGTGAGCTCGACGCCGCGCGGCGAACGGATCAGAAGCGTGGTACCGAACGCGTGCTCCAGGTCGGCAAGTCGCCTGCTCAGCGCAGACGGTGCGATGTGTTCCTGCCCCGCCGCGCGAACGATGGATCCCGCCCGCGCAACGGACACGAACAACCTGACACTGTAGGGATCGACGCGACGGGCCACGAGATGAGCTTGTAAATTCGCGTTTGTCCAGCGCCTTTTCAGGCGGTCGATGCGGCGGTGAAAGCCGCCAACTGAGCATTGAACGCACGCTTGAAGGCCCCCCGCGCTTCGCCGCGGGCGACATAGGCGAAAAGGTTCGGATATTCGTCCAGCAAACCTGATCCGTTCAACCTGCGCAGCACCGCCACCATCAGAAGGTCGCCAGCGCTGAACTCGCCGTCGAGCCAGTCGGCATCGCCAAGCCGATCGGAAAGATCGTCCAGCCGATGACGCACGCGGCCCTCGAGAACAGGCACGCGCTCCTCGTATCAGGGCTTGCCGCGCTCCACATGCCGGGCGTAAGGCCCACTTCTTCGAGCGCCCAACGAACACGCATGTCACGCGCCTGTCCCTTGCCGCCGTCGGGCGACCGCTCAAAGGCCGTGAAGATGGGGATCATTGGAGTTCCATGCTCGAGCCTCGTTGGAAAGACTGTCGTTGACAACTCACCCCACCATCACTAGGCTGAGCCTGCCAGACGAAGTGCCCTTGTGTTCTCTTGTTTTTCCATACCTCATCAGGAGGCATTATGCGAAGAATCGTCGCGTCCCTAAGCGCCATGCTCATGCTCGCTGCCCTGACCGCGGTGGCGCAGGAACCACCCAACAAACCCAGCCACAAGGGCATGGCCAAGGCCGGCGGGGCCAAATCCGACGCCGCCGTTATCAGCAAGGCGATCAGTGCCGCGCCGCCGGACATCGGCCGCAACGCCGCGGTCATGGGCATGGGCGCCGATGGCAAGATGAAGGAGTTGCGCCCCGGCACCAATGGGTGGATGTGCATGCTGGATCTCGCCGGCGATTCGATGTGCCTCGACAAGGAGTGGCAGGCCTGGGGCGATGCCTGGATGAACAAGAAAGACCCGCCGAAGCCGAAGGCGCTCGGCGTGGCCTACATGCTCAATGGCGACAAGGGCGCCAGCAACACCGATCCCTATGCGACCAAACGGACAGCCGACAACCAGTGGGTCGTGAGCGGACCGCACATCATGGTTCTGCCGACGGACGTCAGTCAGCTCGAGTCGTATCCGACGGACTGGACCAAGGGTGGTCCGTGGGTGATGTGGAAGGGGACGCCCTACGCCCACATCATGGTGCCCACGAAGTCGATGTCGAAATAGGGCCCGTGAAGCTGGCGCTCATGGCGCAGGCCATGAGGCTGGCCTGTGCAATCGTGGCTGCCGATGTTCGCGCTCCTTCGCGGCTCGCACCTCTTTCGAAATGGACGAGACCACGGCAGCCCATTCCTCTGCCGTGAGCAGCAGCGCCGTCTGCGAATGCAAGAGCGTGTCCTCTCTGTCCAGATGCACGTACATGAACTGCCGGTGCTGTTGCAACAGGGCCTCGGCCTCCAGGGCTGCTTTGGCATCGCCGGCCTCGGCAAGCTTCAAGAGGGCCTTCGCCTGCGAGAGGAGGCCGCTGCAGTGTTCACTCTCCGAGCCGAGCTGATGGAGAAGCTCGTCAGCTTCGCCTGATCTTCCGCGCAGCATGTTCAGCATGACGACGCCTTTGGGGCGATGCGTTGTTTCTTCAAAGGCCTGAAGGCGCTCGATGACTCTGATGGCGGACGTCGCTCGTTGCCGAGAGCATGCCCCATCCTCTGTGGTCATCACCGTATCGAGTCGTGCCAACAACTCTCGGGTGCGAGTGTGCTCGGCGCGCAAGATGGCCCACGCGCATTCGGCTGCCAACATGCCACGTCTCCTTTGGACCAGCGAACTGCTCCGAAATTGCCTGTGAGCTTGAGCCTTTTTGACGCCATGGTTCTACATCGTTGCGACCGGTACTGCAAGCCATCCCGCCGACGTCAACGCGCTCTTTCGCGGCGACGACGCGGCCGGCTGCGGGAATCTCCTGAACGAGCTTGCAGCTTGCACCAGCGGGCATGTTCGGCTCTGCGTCGAATTCGTCAGGCGACTGCTCGCCGGCTTGCGCCGACAGGCCTTGGAACCATTGACCCCTTTCGGGGCCGGCCGCCATCCGATGGTTCTCCTGGTTCATTGGCTGCCGCAGTCTGAATCGCAGCCGAGAAGGGTGGGGAAGTCCTTGGCTCAGGTCGGCATTTTGAATGGGCTGCTCTTGGGGCCGACACAGCCTTGATGTGCCACTCGGCCACTTCAAGTCAGGACAAAGTGTTAACGCAGCATGCTCTCGAAGGCATACCTGCATGTTGCTTGAATTTGTTCCGGGGATAGGTTCCGATCCGCAGGAATGCGCGCGGCGTCGCGAACCATATCGTTGACTTCAGCGAATGTGTGCTTGCTGAGCTTGCGCACCTCATCGGCCAGACTTCCGAGCGCCGGTGCGACACGCGCATGCCAGTGCGCATTGAACTCATCCAGCAGTGCGCCGAAGAGTTCGACCGTGTCGTAGATGTACAGCACGTCCTGGGCCCTTTTGTTTGCGGGTCGATATTGCTGGATCAAGAACTTCTGGACCATGAAGCACAACGGATTGGCCACCTGAACATCCATTCGCTCTGGCAGGGGAACGCTTTCTTGTTGTCCTAGGCTAGTCACCCAGGGATCGACGAGAAGAATGTCCAGGTGTCGGATCTTCTGCGCCGAAATGCCTGCCTTCGCCATGGTCGCGTCGGCTTCTCCGCTTCGTCTGCGGCCGCTTCCCGCCAAGGGTGTTAGGAACTCGGCATAGAAGCCGCCGGCCTCGTCGCCAAGCGTATAGTGCGCCGCCGGAGGTCGATGGTCGCCGCCCAACTTCTCCTGGAATCCATGCTGCATCAGCGCTTGCTTGATGTCGCCTTCTAGGGGCTCCTTGTTGGCAAAGGCGAGGTCCGTGTCGCGGGTGAACACAGGTTGATAGTCCAGCTGATTTGCCCTCGGGTCCAGTCGGTGGAGACGATGGCCCCATCCTCCGATGAAGATCAGTTGCTGGCGCCAGGGAGCCAGGGCCTGGATCAGCCTCGCGAAAGCTTCTAGGTCATTCATCTGTTTTAGGTGCCGACAATCGGCAAGAGAAATTTCTCGTAGATCAGGGTGGCTTGTTCAGCGCCCCGTGCCGGGTGGTGCATGACGTCCAGCCATATCTGGATGACGTCAGTCACCATAAGCCCCTTTTGATCGATGGCTCCTCTGAACGTCGACTGTGGAAAAGGTGCTTGTCGCAAGATCAGGTCCGGTCGCTCAGTTGGATAGGCCATCAGCTCTGGCCAGTCCGATGAACTCACCTTAGGCAGTTTGTGGACATAGACATACGGAGGCACACCACTGACGTGCCCGATGTCCAGTTCATCGGCGGCGGCAAAAAGCCCCAGACAAGCGCCTTCCGGATGCTTACCCAGCAGCCCTCGAATTTGCTGAGGGACAGGGGCCCGTAGAAGAAAGCGGCATGGCATCTCCGGACATGAACGCATCGCGGCAGCGCCCCAGCGGCGAAACAGTTCTTCGCGGCGGACGAGTTTCAGATGGGGGGACGTGTCGCTGAGATACCCCTCGCCGCGCAGTTGCTGCAGAAATCGAGATGCACTCATGGCAGATACCTGTGCAGCTTCGGCCAGGTCGGAGCCGTTTCGAAATTTCTTCCGCGGGGCGTTCAGCAAGCCTCCGGGCAGTTCCCACGCCAAGAGGAGCTTCAGCATCCACTGATTGAGATCCGAAAACAGATTGATGGCCTGCGGCGAATGAGTGGCGGCAGAGCGCCTGAGTTCTTCCGGCAATCGGTTCAGCTCTTTGAACGCTGCATCACTGAAATATCGTGCACCGCGTCCCGAGATGAGGCCGACGGGTACATCCTTCGCGAATCTTTGGGCAAATGAGTCCACATGTCTCGCCAAAGACGGGGATGCATCTGGCACATAGATGATCGCGAGGGGGAGGGCATTGCCGGACTGTTCGGCCGCGGCTTGGGCTTGAAGAATCGCCATCGAGAGCATCGGTAGCACACGGTCTGGGCGGCTTTCGGAGAGCGATTTGATCTCGACAATGAAGCGGTGCGCTCCACGCTGGATGATCAAGTCTGTGCCGGCCGGGGCGCCGGGCGGTACCTCCACGGACCAATTGTTGGCCCGGAAGAAGTCGGCAACGTACTGCTCAGCAGGCGGCGCTATATGCTTGTTTGGTGACAGAGGGGCAGGCATGTGAGTAGGCTCATCTAACACGGCCATTTTATTTAACATGGCCGTGTTGTCAACCATGGCCATGTTATCGATCGTTCTGCTGTTCCTCGGAAACCATTGGCATCTGCGGCCCATTTGTCGCAGTACCTTCGCTCACACCACGCGTTGCAGCGGCACAACGTTGTTGGCAGAGAGGATGGTGTCGATACGCTTTCCGAGCAGTCGCCATGCCTCACGCTTCTCGTCGGCGTAGTCATGGTGTAAGTAGTGCCTCCGCACCTTGCTGCCCGACAATACGTGGTTCTGGCAGCGATCGATCACGTCTGGACTGACGCGCAGCGCCTGCATCATCGTGGCGGCCGTTCTGCGGAGATTGTGCGGTGTCCATTCGCCCGTCTTCCCTCCGGCCAGTACGAGCGAGTCATCGTTCCGGCGACGAGCCAGCGGCTTGCGATTCTTGAATCGAGTCTGGCGGTCACCGACCTGCTTGCTGACGCTTTTGACGAAAACGTGACCTTCCCGCTGGGTGGCAGGGAAGCACCAATCGGTTTTCCCGGTCAGTTCGTGCAGCGCTTGCAGTTCGTCCAGGGTAGGGCGGCGGTCTCGAACTCGGCCCAGTCAATCTGGCCGCGGGGGTGGAGTCCTCGCCGATCAACTCCTGGAAGGCCCCGGGGCGGTCCTGATCCTTCTCCGGCAGATCCTGTTTGCTGCAGGCACATGCACTGAGATGTGCCCAACTGTTCGAGGTCGAGCGGCTCGAGACGGCTCGAATCCTCCGCTTTTCACTTCGTGTGGTTTCCCCCAGCATGGAAAACGCTTTGAAGATGCAACATTATGCAGCCTTGGCGCCTGTCGAGGCCCAGATGCCGAACCTTAATTTGCAGTTTACTGCCTGTTTGGAGACAACGATGACCGTCAAGAGATCAGGCGCTTCAGGAGCCGCCGCCTGCTGTTGCCTTGCAGCACTCCTGAGTGCATGCGGAGGCAGCGGTGGAACCCGCGGCTTTCCCCTCGTGGGCATTCCTCCGGGCACGGGCGTTGCGCCGGTGCAGAAACTGGCATGCGACGACAGCATGAAGTCCGGCTTCGCGCCGGATGCCTTGACGACGGTCTTGATGGTCAAGGCCTTCAAGAAGGGGGACGCGCTCCTGCTGACAGGCACCGCCTCGGCGAATACGCCTGTGCTTCGTCAAGCTCAACGTCGGCCCCGGCAACCCGGGCGTTGCCGACGCGCCTTCCACATCCCCGGGGACCGGCATCGAGATCTGGCTACCCGCACCCGGCAACTGGAACAGGCGCATCCATGTGAAGGGCGGCGGCGGTTGGGCTGGCGGCACCCATGGAACCCTCACCGGCATCACACCGAGCTCCGGCAGCGCCGGTTCGGCCAGCGAGAGCGCCGGCGTGGAGGGCGCCGTTTCCGCCACGACCGACACCGGCCACGCCGTCAGCAACGGTTCCTTTGCGATGAACCCGGACGGCACAATCAACACGGTCCTCTGGAAGGACTTCTCGGAGCGCGGCATCCACGAGATGGCGGTCAAGGCGAAGGCGCTGGCCAAGGCGTACTACGGCGAAGACGCCAGGTACGTCTACTGGAACGGGTTCTCGACAGGAGGGCGGCAAGGGTTGAAGGAGGCGCAGGCCAACCCGGCCGACTTCGACGGCATTCTTGCCGGTGCGCCGGCCAACAACTGGACGAAGTTCATCACCACCGAGCTCTATCCCCAGATCCTCGTGCAGCGCGATCTCGGCGGCGTTTCGATCACGGCGGCCCAGCACACGACGGTCTCGAATGCCGCGATCAACGCCTGCGATGTCGTCGGCGGCGTTCACCTCGGCTACGTGCCGGATCCCGCCTCCTGCCGGTATGACCCCACCACCGATGCAGCCGTGATCTGCACCGCCAGCGGCGGCTCCAACGCGACCTCCGGCTGTGTGACGCCCGCCCAGGCAATCGCCTTCAACAAGTTCTGGCACGGCCAGACGGCCGACGGTTCGGTTCCGGACCCTGCGGCCGACAACGGATTCGCGGCCACCACGGCGCCCGCCCAGAAGTGGTACGGATTGGCGCGTGGTTCCAGCCTCATGGGCCTGGCCGGCGCCGCGCCGTTCCCCATCTCCAGCGACATGGCGGCACTCGAGCTCCAGGACCCGACGATCGCGACGCCCAGCTTCCTCAACGCCACGGGCAACGGCGCCGACGGCTGGAAATCGCTCACGTACCCACAGCTCGCCAACGCGTGGGATCGCGGCGTTGCACTGCAAACCGCGTTCGCCAACATCAACACGGACAACCCGGATCTGAGCGCCTTTCGCGATCGCAAGGGCAAGCTGATCTCCTACCACGGGCTCGCCGACACATTGATCCCGCCGCAAGGCACCATCAACTACTACAGCCGTGTCGCCACGCGGATGGGAGGCGTCGCGGCCACGCAAAGTTTCTATCGGCTCTATCTCGTTCCCGGCATGGGCCACGGCTTCAGCAATGGCACGTCCAACGCCAACGCGAATCCTCCGCTGCCGACCAACGCGCAGCTCTACGAGCTCCTGACCGCCTGGGTGGAAAAGGGCATCGAGCCACCGACACGCGTGGAGGCGACGACGACCGCCAGTGTCCGCTTCCCGACCGTGAAGACACGGCCGCTGTGCCTCTATCCGCTCAAGGCGAACTACACCTCCGGCGACCCCCTTCTGGCCGTGAGCTACACCTGCTCCTGATAGCGCGTCGATGGCCCTTCGCACACTGCACCGCCATCCCTCCCCGCCAGGCCATTGCGGTTAGCATATTCGGCTGCATACGGGCTAGGGCGAATCATGCGGATATTGCTTGTAGAGGACGACAAGGTACTGGCCGACGCGCTCTCGCGCGCGCTGGTGCAGTCCGCCCACGCCGTGGACATCGTCTCTACCGGTGAGGAGGCCGACCATGCGCTCGCGCTCGGCATCTACGACCTGGCGATCCTGGACATCGGCCTGCCCAAGCTGAGCGGGCTGGACGTGCTGCGCCGGCTGCGCGCGCGCAAGTCCACGATGCCGGTGCTGATGCTGACTGCCTTCGACACCCTCCAGGACCGCGTGCGCGGGCTCGATCTGGGCGCCGACGACTACCTGGCCAAGCCTTTCGACCTGCCGGAGCTGGAAGCGCGCGTGCGGGCGCTGCTGCGCCGCGGCACCAACTCCACGCCTTACCTCGAACACGGCCTGCTGCGCTTCGACACGGTGGGCCGCCGCGTGTTCTACGACAAGAAGCCGCTCGATCTGTCGCCGCGCGAGCTCGCGGTGCTGGAGCTGCTGCTGATGCGCGAAGGGCGCGTCGTGGGCAAAGAGCAGATGGTCAACCATCTCTATGGGTGGGGCGACGAGGTCGGCGAGAACGCGATCGAGGTCAACGTCTACCGGCTGCGCAAGAAGCTCGAACCGCTCGGATGCGAGATCCGCACCGTACGAGGCATGGGCTATCTGATGGACCGCAGCGATGCGGAAACCTGAGCCCAGGCTGCAGCGCAAGCTGCTGGCCTGGCTGCTCGGGCCGCTCGCCGTGCTGCTGGTGCTGGACACGGCCGCTGCCTACTGGAACTCGCAGCGGTTTTCCAACCTCGCCTACGACCGTGCGCTGTACGAGATCGGACGCGAGATCGTGCTGCACGTGAAGCTCGACGGCACCCGGCCCCGGCTCGATCTCTCCGAGGCCGCAGGCAACATCCTGCTGCTGGATCAGGAAGACCTGCTCTTCTACCGCGTCCTCGGCGAGGACGGCACGGCCCTCGGAGGCGATGCGGAAATGCCGCCGCCGCCGCGCGGGGAAGACTCTGCCAAGCCGCGTTTCTACCGCGACGTGGTGCGCGGCGAGCCGGTGCGGATGCTGGTGGCCTGGATGCCCGTCGGCACCAAGCCGGAGGCGCCGAGGGTCCGGGTGCAGGTCGCCGAAACGCTCCACAAGCGCACGCATCTTGCCTGGGAGATGGTGGCCAACGTGGTGGTGCCGCAGCTGCTGCTGATCGTGATGGCCACGGCAGTGGTGTGGTTCGGCGTCTCGCGCGGGCTCTTGCCGCTGCAGCGGCTGCGGCGCGCGGTATCGGACCGCTCGCACCTGGATCTGAGCCCGATCGACACCCACGACGTTCCGGGAGAGGTGCGGCCCCTGGTGGATGAAGTCAACGAGCTGATGGCGCGGCTCGGGCGAACCTTCGATTTCCAGAACCGCTTCGTGGCCGACGCCGCCCACCAGCTGAAGACACCCGTGAGCGGCCTGAAGGCCCAGATCGAGCTGGCGCTGCGGGAGAACGATGCGGAGCGGGTGCGCCATTCGCTCGCGCAGCTCTACATCAGCGCCGATCGGCTGTCGAGGCTGGTGCGGCAGCTGCTTTCGCTGGCCCGCAACGAGCCCGGCGCGCTCGACGCCATGCAGCTGCAGCCGCTCGACCTGAATGCCTACGCGCTGGAGGTCAGCATGGACTGGGTGCCGCAGGCCCTCAAGCGCGACATCGACCTGGGCTTCGAAGGGGTCGAGCATCCGCTGGTGATCAACGCCGACCGCGACCGCTTGCGCGAGCTCATCAACAACCTGATCGACAACGCCGTGCGCTACAGCCAGCCGGGCGGCCGGGTGACCGTGCAGGTGGGCCGCAGCGAGAACGACCAATGCCGCCTGGCCATCAGCGACGACGGCCCCAGCGTGCCGGTGGAGGAGCGCGCGCGCATCTTCGAACGCTTTCACCGCCTCCTCGGCACGCAGGAAGATGGCAGCGGCCTCGGCCTGGCCATCGTCAGCGAGATCGCCACGCTGCATGGCGCGCGCATCACGCTGGAGGAAGACATCGATGGCGTGGGCAACACCTTCAGCGTCTTCTTCCCGTTGCGGGCGGCCTGAGCCGGCCGGACGGCTTGCAAGTCAGCGCCGCATCGGCCGGCTGTAAGCTGGCTGACAGCTGGCAGACAAGTTGCTGACAGCCTGCCGGCAGAAAGGTGACAGCGCCGGCCCGTAGCCTCGAACACGTCGGAACCGTCCTGGTTCCGCTTTCAATTCGAGGAGACACCATGTCGTTTTTGACCAGTCCGGATTTCTGGATTGCCCTGTCGCAGATCATCCTGATCAACATCGTCCTGAGCGGCGACAACGCCGTTGTCATCGCGATGGCCTCTCGCTCGCTGCCGCCCGCGCAGCAGAAGAAGGCCATCCTGTTCGGCAGCATGGGCGCCATCGTGCTGCGCGTGGTCCTGACCTTCTTTGCCGTCTACCTGCTGACGCTGCCCTACCTCAAGCTGGTGGGCGCCGCGCTGCTGTTCTGGATCGGCATCGGCCTGCTCAAGGGCGACGACGGCGAGGAGAACCTGGACGGCCACTCCAGCCTGGCCGCGGCCATCAAGACCATCGTGGTCGCCGACCTGGTCATGAGCCTGGACAACGTCGTCGGGGTCGCTGCCGCGGCCAAGGGCAACGTTCCGCTGCTGGTGTTCGGCCTCGTGATCAGCATTCCCCTGATCATCTTCGGCAGCACCCTGATCCTGAAGCTGATGGACCGCTTCCCGATCATCATCACCCTCGGCGCCGGCCTGCTCGGCTGGGTGGCCGGTGAAATGGCGATGTCCGATCCGGCCATCGCCGGCTGGGCCGCCAACCAGCATGCCTTGCACACCGTGGTTCCCGCGCTCGGCGCCGTTTCCGTGGTCGTGATCGGCAAGTGGCTGACCAGCCGCCAGCAACAACCGGAAACTGCCAACCAGCCCGCCGGCTGAAGGTGGCCGCATGAGACGCATCCTGGTACCCATCGACCCCACCGAGCCGGCCCGTACGCGCTCGGCCGTCGAACAGGTCGTGCGCATCTGCCGGCAGGAGTCGGCGGCGGTTCGGCTGCTGCGGGTGCAGCCCGCGGTTTCCGGCCACGTCGCGATGTTCTTCGATGCGCACGAACTGCGCGAGCTGCAGCAAAGCGCCGGCGCCGAGGAACTGCAGCTTGCGCGGAACCTGCTTGCCATGGCCGGCGTGTCCTGCACCAGCACCGTGGTGATCGGGCGCAGTGCCGAGAGCATCGTTTCGGCGGCCCGCGACTTCGGCTGCGACCGCATCGTCTTCGGCCGGGACGCGCCCAGCCTGGCAGGACGGATATTCGGCTCGCTGGCGCAGCAGGTGCGCCAGCTGCTGGGCGCGGGCGGCGACCTCCAGGTCATCGGCTCCTGAACGCGGGGCCGACTTCAGGTCTTGCCTTCCATTTGAGCAGCTTCCTGAGTTGGGTCCTTGTGGCCGCGCCGCGCGCGTTCACTGCGCGCCCTCTCGAGCGCTGCATGGCTCCTCTTGGCGGCCGCTTCGCATTTGGCGTGGAGATCGGCCAGTTCCTTGTCGGTGAGCCGCTCGATGCCCATGAACTCGTCACCGGCGTTCGATGACCGAATCAGCTCGTCGAGCTTGGTCTGAAGCGCCGCGCCATCGCGGTTTTGCGTGTTCTGGATCAGGAACACCATCAGGAACGTGACGATGGTGGTGCCGGTGTTGATGGTCAGCTGCCAATTCTCCGAAAAATCGAACAAGGGGCCCAAAACAGCCCAGGCAATGACCAGCGCAATGCAAAGCAGGAATGTGAGTGGACTCCCTGCAGCGCGCGCCGTGGCATTGGCGAAGGATGCGAAGAACTTGTCCATGCTGCGCAGCGTGATGCGTCGGAAGCCGGGGAACGTCATCCATCGCCGATAGAGGGAGTTTGAATTTTTCCCTTGCGGATGTGAGAGGCCAGCCAGGGGGTAGGAAAGTACCGACCCGGATTGGCGGCCGTTGCTCGCGCGGGCGCACGGCCGTTGCCGCTCAGATGGCGGCCATCAGGCAATGGAGGTGATCCTATGCACGCAAGAGTTCGTTTCCTCGGCCACTCTGTGCACCAGATGCTGGTGGTGTTTCCGCTCGGGCTGCTCGCCACGGCGGTGGTGTTCGACATCATCTACCTGGCCGGCCACAGCCAGGTCATGGCGGCCGTGTCCTACTGGCTGATTGCGGCAGGTCTTGTGGGCGGGGTTCTCGCCGCGCCTTTCGGGACCATCGATTGGCTGGGCATTCCGGCGGGTACGCGGGCGAAGCGCATCGGTGCCATGCACGGGGTCGGCAACGTGCTCGTCTTGCTGCTGTTCGCCTCGAGCTTCTTGCTGCGCGACAGCGACTATGCGCCGCAACTGGGTCAGATGGTCTGGTCCTTCGCGGGCGCCGCCCTCGCGATGGTCACGGCCTGGCTGGGTGGGGAACTGGTCGACCGGTTGGGTGTAGGCGTGGATGAAGACGCCGGCGTGAACGCTTCCAATTCGCTGCACAAGCGGCATGTTGTTGCCGGCAAGTAGGGTTCTTGCCGCGACGGCGCCTTCGTAGCCGTCCTTCACGGATGTGATCTGCAGCACGCGGAGCACCGGAGGCACAACTACCTTGAAGCTCAGATGGCCCGTGGCGCTGTTCACCCCGAGCATGGTCTCCGCCATGCAATGCCGCTCACCGGCACCGAATCGCGGTTCAGGTTGGCAGAGGGTGCCGTCGTCGGGCGTGTCGAGGTAGCCCGAGAACAGCAGCGAATGGCTGCGTGCGCGCACGGCTCCGCTTTGCTGGGTGGACTGGCCCTCGATGGTCCAGCCGCTGCTCTGGACTTCGGGTTCATCGGCCGTCGCGATCTGGCTGTGGAGGCGACCTGAAGCCTGACCTTCACATTCAGATGACGTCGGCCGGACCGGCAAGCACGCGCTGGTACTTGCCCATCGCTTCGGGCTCCACGCCGAGCCAGCGCGCCACCTGGTCGATCTTGGCGCCCCTGCGCAACTGGCGCAGCGCGAACGTGTGGCGCAGCAGGAAGGAGCCGCCGCCGGCGGCCTCGATGCCTGCTTCCTCCAGCACCTGCTTGGCGGCAACGTACTGCGCTTCCTTGCTCCAGGGTTTGCCGGTGCGCGTGGCCGGGAACAGGAACTCGCCTGCGATCGATGCCTCGGCACGGACGTTCAACCAGTGCTGCAGCAGTTCGCCCGCCCAGGGGGCGACCGGCGCCTCGCGCGCCGGCGAGTTGCCGTTGCCGGGCACCGCGACTTTCCAGGGCCGCTCGCGCCGGCCGGCCATTTGCGACGTCGGCGCATCGAGCCGCAGCACGCGGACGTCGCCAGGGGCGAGCCCTGCGCCCAGTTGCAACGCGACAGCCGTGCGGTTGCGCAGCGCCTGCCAGCTCAGCGCCGTCTGGCCATGCCGATCGCCCGCGGCGCCGGGCCGGGGCCGGGCGCTCGAGAGAAAGGCGATGAGGTGCCTGGCCTCGGAAACCGAAAGAAACTCCGGCAGGGGATCGGCCCGTGCCGAATCTGCGTAGCGAACCTCCGGCTGGTTCGCGATCCAGTCCGACGCGGCGGTGTTCGCTGGCGTCCCGTGGGTTTCCGCATGGTGGCGCAGCACCCGGTCGATGAGGCGAAGCAGGCGCAGCGCATAGCGAGGGGAAAGCGACAGGTCTGCGCTTTTCATTCCGAAGCGCGCCTGCTGGAACGCCGACAAATCGCCCCTGTCCAGGGAGGCCAGCGTCACGGCCGGCGACTGGCCCAGGCACCAGGCCGTGAAACTGCCCCACATATCCTGGTAGACCGCGATGGAAGAGGGCTGCCGCAAGGCCCCGTGATTCTGCTGCGCGGCCAGCCAGCCGGCGAACGCCGCCTGATGAGATTCGCCGGAAGGCTCGTGGAACAGGGAAAAAGAGGAAGCAGGCATAAAATACGCTAACGGCGAACGATTTTAGCTGAAGAACATTGGGGATACGCAATGGTTTTGGGCACAACCTTCTGCCGTTAGTGTATTTGAGTCGCCGGCAGCCGGTGCCCCCATCGAACTGCGGAGACGCAACAAAGTCCGTCGGGAGGCCAGAGTGCGTCGCTGTTGTTCGTCGATCGACGGTTCGGCGCTGTCGTTCAGATGGCAGGCAATCGCGAGTCTCCGATCCATCGCGCGTGCGCTGCGCTCAGGTGGTGGAGCATCGCGGCCAGTGCGGCCTGCGGGTCCCGCGCCTCGAGGCCGCGGTAGATCGCCTCGTGCTCCACGAAGGCGGCCTTCCACGCGTCGGCGTCTTCGGTGCGCGCGCTCATGCGCGACGAGATCGGGCTGTGCCGGCTGTCGAACAGTTCGCCGACGAGCCGCACCAGAACCGAGTTGCCCGTCATCTCGGCAATCGTGAGATGAAAGCGGCGGTCGTTCTCGAGCTGCGTACGGCCGTGCAGGCCGTCCTGGCGCATGGCCTCCAGGCTCTGCTTCACGCGTTCGAGGTTGTTCGGGGTCACGCGGGCGGCGGCCAGCGTGACCACCGAACCTTCGAGCATGGCGCGGGCCTGCATCATTTCCGACGGGCTTTCTCCCAGCGCCGACGTTCCGTGCTCGGCCGCACCCGGTGACGACGCGCAGACATACACGCCCGACCCCATCCGTATCTCGACGCGCCCGTCGATCTCCAGCGCGATGAGTGCCTCGCGCAGCGAAGGCCGCGACACACCCAATTGCAGAGCCAGTTCTCGTTCCGGCGGCAGTCGCACGCCGGCAGCCAGATTGCCGTGGTGGATGAAGGCGCGGATCTGGTCCGCGATCTGTTGGTAGAGCCGACGTGTGTCGGAGGCGGTTTTGGCGGGAGGGGCGATGCGTTCCATGGGCGACGACTAACCCGGCTTGTTTGGTCTGGCCGGTTGAGCATCGTAAACAGCGCCAGCCTGCGCACTGCGGCTCTTGTCACGGGGAAAACCCGAAGAGGGTTTGTTCTGGTAAGGCCAATTTAGGCGTATGGCAAAGTGGTCATACCAAAATTGGCTTGACCAATCGGCATGGATCAGGCGCACGGGGGGGGGCGGGCACTCATTTCGTCAGCAATAACACTGGAGACAAGAAGATGAAGATGGATTTCCGTTCCTTCGCGACCGTGAGCGCCCTGTGCGCCTGCTTCGGCATCGCCTCGACCGGCGCCCAGGCCCAAAGCAGCGTGACGCTCTACGGCCGCGCGGTCGCAGGCGTCGACTTCCAGAACAACATCGCCAACCCGGAGGGCAAGGGCCGCGGCAGGCTGTGGCGCGCGGCGGGCAACCAATGGGGCACCAGCATGCTGGGCTTCAAGGGCACGGAGGACCTCGGCGGCGGCCTGAGAGCGATGTTCGTGCTGGAGGGCGGCTTCGACCTGCCCAAGGCCAAGCCCAACGGCGCGGACATGCTGCTCAACCGGCGCGCCTATGTCGGCATCCAGGACAACTGGGGCAAGGTGGTTTTCGGCAAGAACCTGTCGCTCGCCAATGACATCTGGTTCCTCGACCCCACCGGCCAGCAGTTCATCGGCACCGCCACGCTGGTGCGCGGACGCAACTGGGGCGGCAACGACAACGGCATCGAATACACGACGCCGACCTGGGGCGGCTTCAGCGCGACGCTGCAGACCGGACTGGGCGAGCAGGTCGACGGCTTCACCAAATTGCGCAAGGACGCCGTCTCTCTGGTTTATTCCGGCTCGTCGTTCGAAGTGCGCGCCATCTACGACGTGGCGCGCGACAAGAACGGCAAGTACAGCGACCTGTGGGCCACCTCCAAGGAACTCACGCTGGGCGGCACCGCGACTTTCGACAAGCTCAAGCTGTTCACCGGCTACCAGCGCCTGTCGGCGCCGGATGCGCCGATCAATGCACCGAGCAAGGCCGACCACTACTGGGTCGGCGCGAACTACCAGGTGACGCCGTGGCTGACCGTGATCGGCTCGGTGTTCCGCGTCTCGACCGACAGGGCCGCGGGCAGCGCCAACCTCTACATGCTCGGCGCCAACTATGTGCTGTCCAAGCGCACGCTGCTCTATGCGTCGATAGGCAAGGTCTTCAACAGCTCGAACGCCAATTTCTCGGTCGAAGCCACCAACAACAACCCGGCCATGGGCGTGCGGCAGTCAGGCACCTACTACGGGATGGTCCACACGTTCTGAGCCGGATTGCGCCCGCGCCAGGCATCGGCCGCAGGTGCCCTGCCTGCCTGGCGAAGGCGCCGGACGAATACGCCTTGCCACCGACCGGAGCCCCGACGATGATTTCAAGAGAATGACGATACGCATCGATTCGCATCAGCATTTCTGGCGACCCGCGCGCGGCGACTACGCCTGGCTGCGCGCCGATGTGCCGGCCCTCGCGCCGCTGGTGCGCAACTTCCTGCCCGAGGACCTGGCGCCGCTGCTGGCTGCGCACGGTGTGTCGCAGACCGTGCTGGTGCAAGCGGCCGATGCCGAGGCCGAGACCGACTTCATGCTGGGCCTTGCCGGGGACCATGCCAGCATCGCTGGCGTGGTCGGCTGGGTCGACCTGAGCCGGCCCGAGGCCGTCGCCTCGCTCGAGCGCATGGCGTGCCACCCGAAATTCAAGGGCGTGCGGCCCATGTTGCAAGACCTGCCCGAAGACGACTGGATCGTGCACGCGCCGCACCCCGATGCGCTGCAGGCGATGGTGCGCCTGGGCCTGCGCTTCGATGCGCTCGTGAAGCCGCGGCACCTGGCGCCGCTGCTGCGGTTCCTGCGCGAATGGCCGCAACTGCCGGTGGTGATCGACCATGCGGCCAAGCCGCCGGTCGGCAGCGCCGATGGCGAAATCTTCGCCGCGTGGCGCCGGCAGATGCGCGAGATCGCCGCGTTGCCGCAGGTCTGCTGCAAGTTCTCTGGCCTCTGGACCGAGGCGCCGTCCTCCATGCACCGCGATGCGGAGGTCGTCACCCACGCGGTGCGCCCCATCTGGGACCACCTGCTCGAATGCTTCGGCCCCGCACGCCTGATGTGGGGCAGCGACTGGCCGGTGCTCACGCTGGCCGGCGACTACGCGAACTGGATCGACGTCAGCGAGGCCTGCATCGGCAGCCTCTCGCCCGACGAGCAGGCACAGGTCTGGGGCTGCGCCGCGCAGCGCTTTTACGGACTCGTGCCGAACTGAAGAACATGCAACCCATCGTCATCCTCCGCAATCTCGGCAAATCGTTCGCCGGCGTGCGCGCGCTCGACCGTGCGCAGTTCGATCTGCTGCCCGGCGAAGTCCACGCGCTCATGGGCGAGAACGGCGCGGGCAAGTCCACGCTGATGAAAGTTCTCGCAGGCGTCTACCGCAAGGACTCGGGCGAGATCGAGTTCGACGGCCGGCCCGTGGACATCGAGAGCCCGCGCGCCGCGCAGGCGCTGGGCATCGGGATCATTCATCAGGAACTCAACCTGATGAACCACCTGAGCGCCGCGCAGAACATCTTCATCGGCCGCGAGCCGCGCGGCGCGCTCGGCCTCTTCGTCGACGAGGAAGCCATGCGCCGCGAGGCGCAGCGCATCTTCGAGCGCATGAACCTGCGGCTCGACCCGCGCACGCCCGTGGGCGAACTCACCGTCGCCAAGCAGCAGATGGTCGAGATCGCCAAGGCGCTCTCGTTCGATTCGCGCGTGCTCATCATGGACGAGCCCACGGCCGCGCTGAACAACGAGGAGGTGGCCGATCTGTTCCGCATCATCGGCCAGCTCAAGTCGCAGGGCGTGGCCATCGTCTACATCTCGCACAAGATGGACGAGCTGCAGCGCATTGCCGACCGCGTGACCGTGATGCGCGACGGCCAGTACATCGCCACCGTGCCGATGGCCACGACGCCCATGGATACGCTGATCGCAATGATGGTGGGCCGCCAGCTCGCCGAGGTGGAGAACGATTTTCCCGACACCTCGGGCCACGAGATCGTGCTCGAGGCCCGGGGCATCACGCGCGGCGCGATGGTGCGCGATGCGAGCTTCGTGCTGCGCAAGGGAGAGATCCTGGGCTTCGCGGGCCTGATGGGCGCGGGCCGCACCGAGCTCGCGCGCGCCGTGTTCGGCGCCGACGCCCTCGATGCCGGCGAGGTCTTTGTGAACGGCCGCAAGGTGTCGATCAGATCGCCCGAGGACGCGGTGTCGCACGGCATCGGCTATCTCTCGGAAGACCGCAAGCACTTCGGCCTGGCCACGGGCATGGATGTGGAGACCAACATTGCGCTCGCGAGCATGAAGCGCTTTCTGTCGTTGGGCTTCTTCGTCGACCAGGCCGCCATCGAAGCCGAGGGCCGGCGCTATGTGAAGCAGCTCGCCATCAAGACGCCCTCCGGCCGCCAGCAGGTGCGGCTGCTGTCGGGCGGTAACCAGCAGAAGATCGTCATCGCCAAGTGGCTGCTGCGCGACTGCAGCGTGCTCTTCTTCGACGAGCCCACGCGCGGGATCGACGTCGGCGCCAAGGCCGAGATCTACAAGCTGCTGCACACGCTGGCGGCCGAGGGCAAGGCGATCGCCATCATTTCCTCGGAGCTGCCCGAGATCCTGCGCATGAGCCACCGCGTGCTCGTGATGTGCGAAGGCCGCATCACCGGCGAGCTCGCCGGCCGCGAAGCCACGCAGGAAAAGATCATGCAGCTCGCCACGCGGCGCCAGGCCACGGCCGACGCAGCCATGCCTTCCTGACCTTCTCGATGAAAACGACCGGAGACTTTCTTCCATGACCCAGCCCGCCACCGCCGGCACCCTCGCCACCGCGAGCGCTTCTTCGGCCACCACGCTGAGGGCGCGCCTGTTCCGTCCCGCCACGCGCCAGAAGCTGCTGGCCTTTGCCAGCCTCGTCGTGCTGATCGTGTTCTTCAGCATCGCCTCGCCGCAGTTCCTGCAGACCGACAACCTCGTGAGCATCCTGCAATCGACCGCGGTCAACGGCGTGCTCGCCATTGCGTGCACCTTCGTCATCATCACCGCGGGCATCGATCTGTCGGTGGGCACGCTCATGACCTTCTGCGCCGTCATGGCCGGCGTGGTGCTGACCTACATGGGCATGCCGCTCGCGCTCGGCATCGCCGCGGCGATCCTGTTCGGCGCGCTCGCGGGCTTCGTCTCGGGCGTGCTGATCGCCAAGCTCAAGATCCCGCCCTTCATCGCGACGCTGGGCATGATGATGCTGCTCAAGGGCCTGTCGCTGGTGATCTCGGGCACCAAGCCGATCTACTTCAACGACACGCCGGACTTCCCCGCAATTTCGCAGGATTCGCTGATCGGCTACTTCATTCCGTCGCTGCCGATTCCGAACGCGGTGCTGATCCTGTTCCTGGTGGCGGTGGCTGCGAGCATCCTGCTCAACAAGACGCTGCTCGGCCGCTACACCTTCGCGCTCGGCAGCAACGAAGAGGCGGTTCGCCTGTCGGGTGTCAACGTCGACTTCTGGAAGATCCTGGTCTACACCGTGAGCGGCGGCATCTGCGGCATCGCGGGCCTGCTCATCGCCTCGCGCCTCAACTCGGCGCAACCCGCGCTGGGCCAGGGCTACGAGCTCGATGCCATCGCGGCAGTGGTGATCGGCGGCACCTCGCTGAGCGGCGGCACCGGCACCATCGTGGGCACCATCATCGGTGCCTTCATCATGAGCGTGCTGATCAACGGCCTGCGCATCCTGTCGGTCGCGCAGGAGTGGCAGACCGTGGTCACGGGCGTGATCATCATCCTGGCCGTGTACGCCGATATCCTGCGCCGCCGCGGCGGCAGCAAGGCCTGAGTTTTTTCCTCATCACAACCAACGGAGACATCGCATGATCCAGAGAAGAGCACTGACCACCGCCCTCGGCAGCTTATTCGGCGCAGCCCTGATCGGACTGGGCGCCGCATCGGTGGCACAGGCGCAGACGCAGGAGGTCTACATACCGCTCGTGTCCAAGGGCTTCCAGCACCAGTTCTGGCAGGCCGTCAAGCTGGGTGCCGAGCAGGCCGGCAAGGACCTCAAGGTCAAGGTCAGCTTCGAAGGCCCCGAGTCGGAGTCGATGGTCGACAAGCAGATCGACATGCTCTCGGCCGCGCTCGCGAAGAAGCCGCAGGCCATCGGCTTTGCCGCGCTCGACAGCCAGGCCGCCATTCCGCTGCTGAAGAAGGCGCAGGCCGCGAAGATCCCGGTGGTGGCCTTCGACTCGGGCGTGGACAGCGACATTCCCGTCACCACCACCAGCACCGACAACAAGGCAGCCGCTGCGCTCGCCGCCGACAAGATGGCCGAGCTGATCGGCAAGTCGGGCGAGGTCGCGCTCGTGGTGCACGACCAGACCAGCCGCACCGGCATGGACCGGCGCGACGGCTTCGTGAACCGCATCAAGTCGACCTACCCGAACATCAAGATCGTGAGCGTGCAGTACGGCGGCGGCGACCAGCTCAAGTCGACCGAAATCACCAAGTCGATCCTGCAGGCCTCGCCCAACCTCAAGGGCATCTTCGGCGCCAACGAGGGCTCCGCCATCGGCGTGGTCAACGGCGTGAAGGAGATGAAGCGCAACGGCAAGGTCATCATCATCGGCTACGACTCGGGCAAACAGCAGAAGAACGCGATCATGGACGGCAGCATGGCCGGCGCGATCACCCAGAACCCCGTGGGCATGGGCTACAAGACCGTGGAGATGGCGGTGAAGGCCACCAAGGGCGAAAAGCTGCCCAAGGTGGTCGACACCGGCTTCTACTGGTACGACAAGACGAACATCGCCGACCCCAAGATTGCCGCGGTGCTGTATGACTGATCTCCTGCCGGCGAGGAAGAGCTCATGACCATTGTTCGATCCATGCGCGTGCTCGACGTGCGCTTTCCCACTTCGCAGCATCTGGACGGCTCCGATGCGATGAACCCCGACCCGGATTACTCCGCGGCGTACGTCGTGCTCGAAACCGACCGGCCGGGGCTCGAAGGCCACGGCCTCACATTCACCATCGGCCGCGGCAACGAGATCTGTTGCGCGGCCATCGAAGCGATGCGCCATCTGGTCGTCGGGCTCGACCTGCAGTGGGTGGCCGAGGACATGGGGCGCTTCTGGCGGCACGTGACCTCCGACAGCCAGCTGCGCTGGATCGGCCCCGACAAGGGCGCCATCCATCTTGCGACCGGCGCGGTGGTCAATGCGATGTGGGACCTGTGGGCCAAGTCCGAAGGCAAGCCGGTGTGGCAACTGGTAGCCGACATGAGCCCCGAAGAACTGGTGCGCTGCATCGATTTTCGCTACATCACCGACTGCGTCACGCCCGAGGAGGCGCTCGCGCTGCTGCGCGATGCGGCCGTCGGAAAGGCCGAACGCATCGCCACGCTGAAGGCCGAGGGCTACCCCTGCTACACCACGTCGGCCGGCTGGCTCGGCTACTCCGACGAGAAGCTGCGGCGGCTGGCGCAGGAGGCCGTCGATGCAGGCTTCAACCACATCAAGCTCAAGGTGGGACGCGACCTGCAGGACGACATCCGCCGGCTGACGGTGGCGCGCGAGGTGCTCGGGCCCGACCGCCACCTGATGATCGACGCCAACCAGGTCTGGGAGGTCGACCAGGCCATCGACTGGGTGCGGCAACTGGCCTTCGCCAAGCCGTGGTTCATCGAGGAGCCGACAAGCCCCGACGACGTCGAAGGCCACCGCAAGATCCGCGAAGGCATCGCACCGGTAGTGAAGGTGGCCACGGGCGAGATGTGCCAGAACCGAATCATGTTCAAGCAGTTCATCATGCGCGGCGCCATCGACGTGGTGCAGATCGATTCATGCCGGCTCGGCGGCGTGAACGAAATTCTCGCGGTCATGCTGATGGCCGCGAAGTACAAGCTGCCCGTGTGCCCGCACGCCGGGGGCGTGGGCCTGTGCGAGTACGTGCAGCATCTGTCGATGATCGACTACCTGTGCATCTCGGGCACGCGTGAAGGGCGGGTGATCGAGTATGTGGACCACCTGCACGAGCACTTCGTCGAGCCCTGCGAGATTCGCGGTGCGGCGTACATGCCGCCAAAAGCAGCGGGCTTCTCGATCACGATGAAGCCCGAGTCGCTCGAGCACTATCGCTTTCGCGGGTGAACGGAAAAAAGAAAGGCAGCGCGCAAGCATGGATCTGCATCTGAAAGACAAGGTGGTGATCGTCACCGGTGGCGGCAGCGGCATCGGCGCGGCCATCTCGATGACGTTGGCGCAAGAGGGCGCGGTGCCGGTGATCTGCGGCAAGAACCCGCTCGACGCGCCTTTTGAAGAGGCACTGCGCGCCCTTCAGCCGCGTGCTAAGTTCATCCAGTTCGAACTGATGGAAGAGGCGGCCTGCGCCAGCGCGGTCGCCGAGGCCGCCGCCGAGTTCGGCCGCATCGACGGGTTGGTCAACAACGCCGGCGTCAACGACAGCGTGGGGCTCGAAGCCGGGCGCGATGCGTTCGTCATGTCGCTCGAACGCAACCTCGTGCATTGCTACGTCATGGCCCACCACTGCCTGCCGCACCTGAAGGCGAGCCGCGGCGCCATCGTCAACATCTCGTCGAAGACGGCGGTGACGGGGCAGGGCAATACCAGCGGCTACACCGCGGCCAAGGGCGCGCAGCTGTCGCTGACGCGCGAGTGGGCCGCATCGCTGCTGGCGGACGGCGTACGCGTCAATGCCGTGATTCCGGCCGAGGTGATGACGCCGCTGTACCAACGGTGGATCTCCGGGTTCGACGAGCCGGACCGCAAGCTCGCCGAGATCACCGACAAGATCCCGCTCGGCCACCGGATGACGACGGCGCAGGAGATCGCGGACAACGTGGTATTCCTGTTGTCGGAGCGGGCGTCGCACACCACGGGGCAGTGGGTGTTCGTGGACGGCGGGTATACGCATCTGGACCGGGCGTTGACCTGAGTTGGACCCATGCGCCATTGCCTTGCCCTTGACCTCAAAGACGACCCGGCGTTGATCGCCCAGTACGAGGCCTATCACCGCAGCATCTGGCCCGAGGTGCGCGCGCACCTGCGTGCCCACGGCGTGACGGGGATGGAGATCTACCGGCTGGGCACGCGGATGGTGATGCTGATGGAGACGGACGACGCGCGGTATGACGCCGAGGCGATGGCGCTGGCTTCGCGGGACGATCCGAAGATTCGAGAGTGGGAGGAACTGATGTGGAAGTTTCAGGCGCCTACGCCCTGGACGCCCGAAGGGCAGAAGTGGGTGACCATGGAGCGGATATTCGAACTGTAGGTGCCTGCGGCCCTGAGACTCGCTGAAGGACTGACCGGGTTGGGTGCGTGCCTCAGCCCGGAGTTCGCGCGGACTCAGCGCAATGTTGCTGCGTCGAAGATCCGGCGTTTTGCGTTGAGGATATGAATCCGTGTGGCCTCGGCGGCGTCGGCCGGAGATCGGTTCACGATGGCGTCGAGGATCGCCCGATGCTCGAGCTGAACCAGCCGCACACGCTCGATGGGCATCGTCGAACGAACGCTGCGCGCCAGTTCCATGAACTGCCTGATGGGCGCGACACTGGTTTCAACCGCCGCGACAAAGAACTGGTTGTGGGAGGCTTTCGCAATTGCCATATGGAACCGGACATCCTCCTCGATGCCTTTCTGTCCACCCTCCATTGCCAGCGTCTGCTGGTCGAGGCATGCCCTGATGGAAGACAGATCGTCGGCATCCCGGGCCTCCGCGGCAGCAGATGCCGCGCCCGATTCGACACAAGTGCGGTAAGCGTAATACCGCTCGATGTCTGAATAATTCCTGATGGGAGGCATGCTCGACGCCGGTGCGCCGGGAGGGCGCACGATGTGACTGCCGGATCCACGCCGGGACTCGATGATTCCATCCGAGCGCAACCTCGACAGCGCCTCCCGCACGGTCGGCCTCGAGACGCCGAACTGGGAAGCCAGTTCGCTTTCCGTCGGCAGCTTTTTCGAGTCGGTGAAGTCACCGCGCAAGATGGCCTCCACCATCCGGGCGTAAATCTGATCGGGCAAGGTGCCGCCGCGGATGTCTAGCAAGTGTTCCACCATGGGACCGGGTACACGAAAAGAGCCGATTCTATGTCAGACAACTATTGGGACAATGGCTGAATCCGGCCGAACTATCGACCCTCCGCTCCGGGAGCGGACCGCAAGAGCACGGGTAGACCCGAATGACAGCACAAAAGTTGTCTTACAAAATCGCCCGCAGCCAATTCATCAGGAGAGTCCGGATGCGCCAAGTTTCCTTCTCGCGGCAACGCCGCGCCATTGCCATGGCCATTCTGGGTGCGGCTGCCTGCTCTGGCATCGGCCTGGTCCGGGCGCAGGACGCCGCGCTGCCGAAGTCGCCGGTGGTGATCAATGTGATCGACGCCGCGGGCAACCTGGCGCTGACGCAGGGGGCTTTTGAAGCCTATCAGGCGCAGAACCCCAAGCTGGTTTCCAAGTTCACCTTCACGAAGGCGCCCGCGCCCGAGATCCCGGCCAAGATCAAGGCGATGCAGAACGCGGGGCGCAGCGACATCGACATGATCATTGTCGGCACCGATGCGCTCGCCGCCGGACTGGAGCTGAATCTGTGGGTCAAGCTCTTTCCCGATCACGCGGCCAAGTTCCCCAACCTGAAGGAAAACTACCTTCCCAACGCCTACAAGATGCATGCACTGGCCAAGGACCACGGTCTGGCCATCGTCTTCATGCCGGCCGGGCCGCTGGTCGAGTTCAACCCGGACAAGGTCAAGACGCCGCCGACCACGCCGCAGGAGCTGCTGGCCTGGTGCAAGGCGAATCCCAACCGGCTGATCTATGCACGGCCTGCCAACTCCGGGCCGGGCCGCACGTTCCTGATGGGGCTGCCGTATCTGCTGGGTGACAAGAATCCCGCCGACCCGATGCAAGGCTGGGACAAGACCTGGGCCTACCTGAAGGAGCTCGATACCTGCATCGAGTACTACCCGACGGGCACCGGAGCCGTGATGAAAGAACTCGGCGAAGGTTCGCGCGACATGACCCTCACGGTCACCGGCTGGGATATCAACCCCAGGGCGCTGGGCATCGTGCCGAAGAACTTCGAGGTGGTGCCGTTCAAGGGCATGACCTGGATCAACGACGCGCACTACATCGTGATTCCCAAAGGCGTTCCGCCCGAGAAGCAGGCGGTGGTGCTCGACCTGATGGCTTTTCTGCTCAAGCCCCAGCAGCAGGCGACGACCTACGACAAGGGCTATTTCTATCCCGGCCCGGCGGTCAAGAACGTGCCGCTGTCGCTGGCTCCGAAAGAAAGCCAGGACGTGATCAAGGAGTTCGGACGGCCCGCATACGACACCTGGCTGGCCCAGTTCCCCCATGCCGTGCCGCTCGAGCCCAAGGCCATGGTCGATGCATTCCGCCGCTGGGACCAGGACATCGGCACCCGCAAGACCAAGTAGGCCAGGCGCGCTCCCCGCCGGCGCGTGCGGGCTTCCTCCTTTTCCAGGATTGCGTCTTCATGACTTCGAACTTTTCCGAGTTGCGCCTCGATGGCGTCACCCGCCGCTTTGCCGCGGGCCATGGGGTGCAGAGCTTCACCGCGCTGAACGCCTTGACCATGACGGTCAAGCGCGGCGAGTTCATCGCGCTGCTCGGACCCTCGGGCTGCGGCAAGTCGACTGCGCTCAATTGCCTGGCCGGCCTGCTGCCATTGACGGATGGCGCCATCTGGCTGGACGACACGCGCATCGATGTCCTGCCGCCTGAAAAGCGCGGCTTCGGCATGGTGTTCCAGAACTACGCGCTCTTTCCGCACATGAGCGTGGCGCGCAACGTCGCGTTCGGGCTGGCGATGCGCGGCGTGCCCGCCGCCGAGTCGCAGCAGCGCGTGAAGCGGGCGCTGGACCTGGTGCAGCTGAACTCGCAGGCCCACAAGCTGCCCGGCCAGTTGTCCGGCGGACAGCAGCAGCGCGTCGCGATTGCCCGGGCGATCGTCATCGAGCCGCCCCTGGTGCTGATGGACGAGCCGCTGTCGAACCTCGATGCCAAGCTGCGTCTGGAGATGCGCGCCGAGATCCGGCGCATTCACCGCGAGCTGGGCCGATCGACGATCTACGTCACCCACGACCAGGATGAAGCGCTGTCGCTGGCCGATCGGGTGGTCGTCATGAAGGACGGCGTGGCGCAGCAGATTGCCGAACCGCAGCGCATCTACGCCGAGCCGGCCAACCTGGACGTGGCCCGCTTCATGGGCTATCGCAACCTGGTGGCCCTGGACGTGCGCTCGGTGGCGGGCACCTCGGTGCAGCTGGCCGGCAGCGGCCTGGCGCTCACCGCGCGGGCGATGCAGCCGCCCACCGGCGGCAAGGCGGTGCTGGCGATCCGGCCCGAAGAATTCGACATCGTCTCCGGACCGGTGGAGAACAGCTTTGCCGCCGAAGTCCTCAACGTCGAGTACTGCGGTCACGACAACATCGTCGATGTCCAGCTGGCCGGCGGGCTCAAGCTCATCGTGCGAACGACGGCGCGCCTGCGCGTCGGTGATCCGGTCATGCTGGCCATCGCGCCGGACAAGGCATTGGCCTATGCGAGCGATACCGCCGGGGGCATTGCGCCATGACGCAGGCAAGCCCGTCGTCGTTCGACCGGTCCCTGCTGCTGCTGCTGCCGGCAACGCTGTTCATGGTGGTGCTGTTCGTCTATCCGTTCCTCTATGGCCTGCAGCTGTCGTTCCGCCCGGCGGAAGGGAACTGGCTCGCGAACTACACGCAGTTCTTCACCAGCGACAATCTGCGCGACACGGTGTGGACCACGCTCAAGCTGGCGATTCCCGCCACGGTGATCAACGTCGGCGTGGCGCTGCCGATCGCCTACCAGATGCGCCGCAGCAGCCGCTTCCAGAAATGGATCACCACGCTGCTGGTCGTTCCGTTGACGCTGGGCACCGTCCTGATCGCGGAGGGCATGCTCGGGTACTTCGGTCCCAAGGGCTGGCTGTCGCAGACGCTCCAGTGGCTGCACATCTACGAAGGCCCGATCCGGCTCACGCACAACTATTGGGGCGTGCTGATTTCGCTGGTCATTTCCGGCTTCCCGTTCGCGTTCCTGCTGACGCTGTCCTACATCACCGGCATCGACCCCAACCTGGCCCGCGCCGCCGCGACCCTGGGCGCAACGCCGTGGCACCAGTTCCGCCACATCTACCTGCCGCTGCTGGTGCCGGGGCTGGCGATGGCCTTCGCGCTGTCGTTCGTGCAGGCGTTCTCGGTGTTTCCGTCGGCGGTGTTGCTGGGATCGCCGGCGGGCGCCACCCGCGTGATCTCGATCGCGGCGTATGAGGCCGCGTTCGAGCGCTACGACTATTCGATGGCCTCGGCCGTGGCGATGCTGATGGGCGTGGTGCAGCTGATCGTCGTTGCCGCGGTCCTGAGCGCGCGCGGGTTGTTCTATCGAGGACCCGTCTCCGGCGGGAAGGGCTGACGACCATGGACACGCATCGCCTGCTGATGAAACTCTGGAAGTCGCTGGTTGCCCTGGTGATGGGCTTCTTCGTCATCAATGTCGCACTCATGGTGGCGGCAGTCGGCACCAGTTCGGTGGCCAGCCGCTGGCTCGGCACCTGGCTGCCCGCGGGATACACGCTCAACTGGTACCAGACCGCCTGGAAGGAATTCCAGCTCGACAGCGTGCTGTGGGTGACGATCGAAGTCGTTGCCGCCGTGGTGTTCCTCTCGATCCTGATCGGCGTGCCCGCAGCCTATGCGCTGGCGCGGCGCGATTTCCGCGGCAAGAAGCTGCTGATGGGGCTGTTCCTGCTTCCGCTGATGATCCCGCCGATCACCTACGGCATTCCGCTGGCCACCGTGATGTACCAGGCGCACATCGCGGGCACGATCTTCGGTGTGATCCTGGCCAACATGATTCCGGCCGTGCCGTTCATGATCCTGGTGATGACGCCTTTCATCGAGCAGATCGACACCAACCTCGAATCCGCCGCCCGCGTCTTCGGGGCCAACACCTTCAAACTCTTCTGGCACGTGCTGTTGCCGCTGTTGGCACCGGGAATATTGGCGGCGTCGCTGCTGGTGCTGGTGCGCACCATCGGCATGTTCGAGCTCACCTTCCTGACGGCCGGCCCGGATTCGCAAACGCTGGTGGTGGCCCTGTACTACGCGGTCTTCGCAGCGGGCGTGCGGGCGCCGCAGTCGGTCGACGCAATGGCAATGGTCTACATGGCGGTCACGCTGGTCTGGCTTTTGATCGCGCTCCAGTTCGTCAACCCGACGCAGCTGGTCAGCCGCGTCAAGGAACACCCGAAGACGGCCTGAGGCTCCTCCAATGAAGATCACGCAAGTCGATACGGTCCACGCGGCCGCCTACCCCAACATCCTGTGGGTGCAGATCCACACCGACAGTGGCCTGGTGGGCCTCGGAGAGACCTTTCGAGGCGCCCAGGCCGTGCAGGCACAGGTCCATGAACTGGTTGCGCCTTACCTGCTCGGAAGGGATCCACTCGCAATCGAAGCCCATAGCCAGCACCTGCTGTACGGCTACGTCGGCTTTGCCAGCAGCGGCGCCGAAACGCGCGCCGCGTCCGCGGTGGACATTGCGCTCTGGGATCTGTTCGGCCAGGCCACGCAGCAGCCGCTCTACCAGTTGCTGGGAGGCGCCGTGCGTGAGCGCGTCCCGGTCTACAACACCTGCGCGGGCTACACCTACAACAAGGCCGCCCAGCGCCGCTCGGTGACGCACGGCAGCGCCGACACCGTGCCGGAGGGGCCGTACGAGGACCAGGTGGCGTTTGTCAAGCGCCCGGCCGCATTGGCCGAAAGCCTGCTGTCCGAGGGCTACAAGGCGATGAAGATCTGGCCCTTCGATCCCTTCGCACAGGCCGACCGGGGCCAGTCGATCTCGGCCCGGGACCTCGACACCGCGCTCGAGCCGTTTCGCGAAATCCGGCGCGCTGTCGGCCACGAGATGGACATCATGGTGGAGCTCCATTCGATGTGGAACCTGCCGATGGCCGTGCGCATTGCGCAGGCGCTCGAGGAGTTCAAGCCCTACTGGATCGAAGACCCGATCCAGATGTCCAACCTGGACACGATCGCCGAATTTCGTTCCCGCACCCGTGTTCCGGTTTGCGCCAGCGAGACGCTGGCCACCTGCCAGCCTTTCATCCAGATGCTCAAGGGCAACGCGGTGGACTACGTCATGCTCGACCTGGGCTGGGTCGGGGGCATCTCCGAAGCCAGGAAGATCGCTGCCATCGCGAAGGCCTTTCACAAGCCTGTCGCGCCGCACGACTGCACCGGCCCGGTCGTGCTGGCGGCGTCGCTCCATCTGGCGATGAGCACGGCCAACGTGGTGCTGCAGGAAGTGGTGCGCGCATACCTCTCGGGCTGGTACCGCGAACTGGTGACGCAATTGCCCGATGTCCGCGCCGGCTACGCAACGGTTCCGCCCGGCGCAGGCCTGGGTCTGGCGCTCGCGCCGGCACTGCTGCAGCGCCCGGACGTGAGCATCCGCAGTTCGAAGTTGTGAGCGCATCGCCGTGCTTCTTTCCGTCACGCCCGAAACCACGCTGCGCTGCGGAGCATTGACCGCGACCCTGGCGCCGGCAGCCGGCGGACGCATCACGCGGCTCGCTTCCACCGGCGCAGCCGCAGGCGAGATGAGTGACTGGCTGGTGCCGCTCGCCGACGACGTGAGCGCTGCCGGTTTCGATTCCACCCGGTGGCCCAAGGCCGGATGCTATCCATTGGTGCCGTTCTCGAACCGCATTCGGAGCGGCCGGTTTGCCGCGGCCCACGGCAAAGTGCAGTTGCCGCTGCACCCGGGTGAACAGCACGCGTTGCACGGCGTTTGCCAGCAGCGGCCATGGCGCCTTGCACAACACGGCGCGGACCGCGCCACCATGACCTATGTCCACGCCAAGGGAGATCACGGCTGGCCCTGGGCCTTTAGCGCCGAGCAGCTCGTGGAACTCGACGCCACAGGCATCGCGCTGGGCCTGCGGGTGACCAACGAGGACCGGGAGCCGATGCCATGCGGGTGCGGGTTCCATCCCTATTTTCCCGCTCGCTTCGCGCACAGGCTGCAGTTCGATGCGCATACCGTCTGGCCCGCGGACAGCGACTTCCTGGCGACCATGCCGGCGCCCACGGGTCCGCTGGACGACTACGCGTCAGCGCGCGAGTTGCCCGATGCCGAATGCACGCGCTACTACAGCGAGTGGAACGGACGAGGCCGCTTGGCGGCGGCGGATGGACACGCGATCGAACTGCTGGCCAGCCCCGAGCTGCAGCACCTGGTGTTGCATCGGCCGGCGTCGGGTGCGTACTTCTGCGTCGAACCGGTCTCCCATGTCGCGGACGCCGCCAACCTGGCCGCAACGCGCGGCGACACCGGCTGGCGGGTTCTCGCGCCGGGAGAGTCGATGGCGTGCAGCTTGCGCGCACAGTTAATTCATCACCACCGACCACACGGGATTGCCAAATGATTGAATCGAAGACTTCCCTCAGGACGTCGCTGGACGGGATTTCCGGGATCCTGGTCACGCCCTTCGACGGCAGCGACCAGCTGGTGCCGGATCGCCTCGCGCCGGTAGTCGACCGCGCCATCGAGGCCGGCGTCCATGTGCTGGTTGCCAATGGGAACACCAGCGAGTTCTATGGGCTGACCTTGCCCGAAGCCGAGCGCATGGTGCATGCCGCGGCCGAGCGTGTCCGTGGCCGCGTGCCGTTGCTGGGTGGGGTGGGGCGCAGTGTCCACGACGCCTGCGCATTGGCGCGTGCCTCGCGCAAGGCCGGGGCTGCCGGCGTGATGGTGCATCAACTGACCGATCCCTTCGTCGCGCCCAGCGGCGTCGTCGCCTATGTCCGACGGGTTGCCGATGCCGCGGACGGCCTGCCGGTCGTGCTCTACCTGCGTGACGACGCCATCGGCCTGCCGGTGATCGAAGCCTTGTGCCGCATTCCGCAGGTCGTTGGCGTGAAATGGGCGTCGCCCACGCCTTTGCGGCTGGTCCAGGCGATGGCCCAGGTGGCTGATCGCCGCCTGGCATGGGTGTGCGGCCTGGCCGAGCCCTGGGCCCCGCCGATGTATGCGGTGGGCGCCCGGGGCTTTACCTCAGGACTGATCAACGTCCGGCCCGAGCTCTCCGTGCAGATTCACGCCGCGCTGGCGCACGGCGACTACACGCTGGCGATGGCGTTGATCGGCGACATGGCGGCGTTCGAGGAATTGCGCACGCATGAGCGCAACGGCTCGAACGTGAGCGTGGTGAAAGCGGCGATGCAATACGCCGGGCAGGATTGCGGCGCTGTCCGGCCCCCCAGCACCTGGCCGTTGCCGCCAGCGGACCTGTTGGAACTGAAGCGGCTGGTCGACGGCTGGCGATAAATCGGATGCGCAGCAGTCCACAAGGAAGCCTGATGACACGACATTTCCTTGCCGCGGCCCTGTTCGGCCTTGTCGCTGCGGCGAGCTTGCCTGTGGGGGCGCAGACCTATCCGGTCCGTCCGGTGAAGCTGGTCATCCCCGTTCCGCCGGGTGGGAGTGCAGACGTGATCGGCCGGCTGCTTGCCAACGCGGTGGCAGCGGAGCTGGGCCAGCCCGTGATCGTCGACAACCGCGCTGGGGCGACAGGCAGCGTCGGGACGGCCTCGGCCCTGAAGTCGCCGGCCGACGGTTACACGCTGGTCCAGTGCAGCATCGGCAGCTGCGCCATCAATCCGAGCCTGTACAGGAATGTCGGCTACGACCTCTTCAAGGACATGGCGCCGGTGATCCTGCTGGGCTCGTCGATCAACGTGCTCACCGTCAACAACGATGCAGGCATCCGAAGCGTGAAAGACCTGCTCGAACAGGCAAAGCGCAAGCCGATGGCTTACGCATCTTCGGGTGTGGGCGCGTCCAACCACCTCGCCGCCGAGCTGCTGAAAAAAATGGCGGGGATCGAGATGACGCATGTGCCGTACAAGGGGTCGGGCCCGGCCATCACCGATCTCATCGGTGGCCAGATTCCGATATTTTTCGACAACGAACCCTCCATCCTTCCCTTCATCAAGCAGGGCAAGGTGCGTGCGCTGGCGGTCACGGGCAAGACGCGTTCGGCCAACCTTCCCGACGTCCCGACAATGGAGGAGCTCGGCTTTGCAGGCTTCGTCATCGAGCCGTGGTACGCGTTTGCTGCGCCGGCGGGCACCCCGGAGCCGGCGATCCGGCGGCTCAATACCGCCTTCAACAACACGCTCGATCAGCCCGCGGTGCGCGACAGATTGGTCTCGATGGGCATCACCCCGGCGGGCGGCACGCCGGAAGTGCTTGGCCGCTTGATCCGCAGCGAATACACACGCTGGGCGGAGTTGATCCGCGCCCAGGGCATCAAGGGAGACTGATCGTTCCTGTCGTCGGGTCAGCCATGACGGCCTGACTCCTCGGCGCCGGACGATGCTTCCGTTTCTTGGCTCCGGTCGACCCCTGCGAGGTCCCGATGCACGCCGGACACAACCCATTCACAGAGCGTTACCCACCGATTCCGGCCGTTGTCACGGTGTTGCCGGGCGTTTCCTAGCATTCCTGCAGCGATACCCGTTATCGACCCGACCCACCTTCAGGAGCTCTCCAGATGTTCAACCCGTCCCAGACCCCGCCGCACCGGCGATGAACGGCTTTCTCGCCACCCGCGCACTGCCGCAGGAGGGCACGGCGGGCCACGTGCGGGCCAGCCAGAAACTGGCGCAGACACAGAAGCTGCTGAAGGAGCGCCTCGCTCCCCAGCGCCGCGTGGTGCACGCCGGCGATGTGGTCTACCAGGCCGGCGAGCGCTTCGCCAACCTCTACATCCTGAACTCGGGCTTCTTCAAGATCTTGAACCTGTCCGCCGACGGACGCGAACAGGTGGTGGGCCTGAAGTTCCGCGGCGACTGGCTCGGCTTCGACGGCATCGCCGCCAACCACTACGCCTGCGACGCCGTGGCCATGGACACCGGCGAGGTCTGGGTGGTCTCCTACGAGTCGCTGCTGGCCGCCTGCCTGGCCGAGCCGGCCCTGCTGCAGGTGTTCCACAGCGCGATGAGCCGCGAAATCGCCCATGACCGGGATTCGCTGATGTCGGTGTGCACGCTGCCGGCCGATGCACGGGTGGCGGACTTCCTTCGCTACTGGGCCGAATCGCTGGCCGATCGCGGCATGCGCACCGACCAGATCACGCTGCGCATGACGCGTGCGGAGATCGGCAACTACCTGGGCATGACGCTGGAGAGCGTGAGCCGGGCACTGTCCCGGCTGGCGCGCGACAAGGTGATCGAGTTCGTGGAAAAGGGCCGCCGCGAGGTGCAGATCCCCGACGTGCGCGCCCTGTCCGCCTTCGTGCAGCGATGCCTCGCTCCGGCGCCCGCCACCATGCTCCAGTGACCCGCGTTCATGCGACGCGGCGGACATTCCCGACCCGGCGTGGCGAGAACGGATCTTCGTCGGCCGGCAGTTGACATCATTGCGGCCGCAACCTCGACGTCGGCGGCCGCGCTTCACTCCTCGTCGAGCCGGTCCCGCCGCATGGCGCGCCAGAGCGCGAGGTCGTAGCAGATCTTGAGCAGCCCGCAGGCGATGAGCGGCAGCGAGATCCATCCCGCCGCGAACAGTGCGCCGCTGAGCGTCGGACTGATGGCCGCGGCAAGGCTGCGCGGCACGGCGGTGAAGCTCGCCGCAGCGCTGCGTTCGGCCGGCGTCACGACGGCCATCACGTAGGCCGTTCGCGTGGGCACATCCATCGACGACAGCGCGCTGCGAACCATCAGCAGGCCGAGCGCAACCGGCAGGCTGGGTGCCAGCGCGGCCAGCACCAGGCAGACGTTGGCGGGCAGGTGGGTGAAGACCATGGTGTTGAGCAAGCCGATGCGCTGGGCCACCACGGGAGCGGCAAGCTGCGACGCCGCGCCGAGCAGGCCGGTCCAGAAGAAGAACACGCCGGCCTGGGTCAGCGAGAAGCCGAATCGCTCCAGCAGCCACAACGACATCAGCGCGTTGACCGTGAGTCCGCCGGCAAACGAGTCCACGCTGAAGAGCGCTGCCAGTCGCACCACGACGCGGCGCGATGGTCCGAGAGGCGCCGGCGGCGCGGCAGGCGCACTGTCCGCGTTGTTGGCGCCAGCGGGCGCAGGCAGGTTCCGATAGAGCCAGAAGACGGCGAGGCCGATCGCGGCGTAGAGCACGAACATTCCGCGCAGCGCGTCGGGCCGTGCGACATCGCTGTGCCGAACCAGCCAGTCGGGCACGGCGGCAGCCAATGCACCCATTGCCGCGCACAAGGCACCCAACAGGCTGTAGCGCGCGAACAGCGCCGTGCGGGCATGGCCTTGCGCCGCCGCTGCCAGGCGCGCATGCTCGAGCGGAAGAAACACGCTGACGTCGCCGGAACTCGGATTGAGCGTGCCGACCAGCGCGACGACGAGCAACGGCCAGAACGAGGACAGTCCCGCAAAGCCCAGGCCGGTGGCGGCCATCAGCACGGCGGCGCCGCGCAGCAGCCTTGCGCCGGCGAAGCGGTATCCCCACGCGCCGACCGCGAGCGTGGCGAGCGCCGAGCCCAGCATGGTCGCCGTGCTGACGATGCCGACCTCCAGCGTCCCCAGCCCGATCGACAGCAGGTAGGCCGGCAGCAGCACCGCCATGTAGCCGTCCCCGAAGGCGCGCAGCCCGCGGGCCGCGAGCAGGGGCAAGGCGTCGGCGCCGGCCCCCGCGGGCAGCAGGCGCGCGAGACCGGCGCGCGGCGGAGGCGATGGTGGCGCCGCGCTCATCGGTTGTGCCCGGCGGTGTTTGCGGGTGATCCGTTCATCGTGATGTTTCCTGCTGGGCGAACCTGGCCTCGGATCGCGATACGTAGTTTCCCCCATGCCGGCGTCAGATTGCGATCAGCTCGGCGCAAGAGCATTCGATCGTCCGGAGTTCCATCCGGACGGAGACAGGCCCGGGCTGAATTCGTTCGCCTGGTTGCGTTCAAAAAACCCATGCATCGGGAACGTATGAGAAACAGAAATCTTGTCAGAGGGTTCTTCCTCATGGCAATCGCGCTGGCCTTCGGCCTCACGGCGCTTGGCTACCCCATTGGCAATCTGGGCCGCGCCGGGGCGGGTCTTTTCCCGCTCATGGTGAGCAGCCTGCTGCTGCTGATCGGCGTGTCGATGGTCGTCCGGTCGTTCTTCGTCGAGCCGGTACAGCTGGACCTGCACTTCAAGAATATCGCGCTCATCCTCACGAGCCTTTGCGGCTTCGCGTTGATCTCGATGTACCTGAACATGATGGCGGGCATCGTCTTCATGGTGTTCTGCTCGGCCTTCGCCGGCAGTTCGAACTCGTGGCTGCGCAACGTCAAGATTTCGGCCGGCCTGATCGCCATGGCATTGGCGCTTCAAAAACTCCTCGGCCTCAACCTGCCGCTTTTCTGAGGCCACGACCATGGAAGTCCTGAACAATCTGGCGTTTGGCTTTTCGCACGCCCTGACCTGGCACAACCTGATGTACTGCGCCATCGGCTGCACCGTGGGAACACTGGTCGGCCTGCTGCCGGGCCTGGGGCCGCTGGCCACCATCAGCCTGCTGCTGCCGCTGACCTATTCCATTCCCACGACCGGCGCGCTCATCATGCTGGCCGGCATCTACTACGGCGCGCAATACGGCGACAGCGTGAGCGCCATCACGATGAAGATCCCGCATGCGAGCAGCATCGTGGCCTGCATCGACGGCTACGCGATGACGCTCAAGGGCCAGACCGGGCTGGCGCTGTTCACGGCCGGTTTCTCCAGCTTCATCGGCGGCACGGTCTCCATCCTGGTGCTGTCGTTCCTCGCGCCCGTGCTGGGCGAGGTGGCCTTCCTGTTCGGCCCGGCGGACTATGTGGCCATGATGCTGGTGGGCTTCGTGTGCGTGAGCTTCGTCACGACCGGCAGCCTGCTGAACGGCCTGGCGATGTGCATGATCGGCGTGCTGCTGGGAACCATCGGCACCGACGTGAACAGCGGCATGGCACGCTTCACCATGGACATGCCGTTCCTCACGGACGGTGTGGGCATCGTGAGCATCGCGCTGGGCTGCTTCGGCATTGCCGAGATCACGAAGAACCTCGACTCGCGCGAGGAGCACTCGCCCTTCAACGGCAAGATCAACCTCATCCCCACTTGGGCGGAGTTCAAGCGGATCATCCCCAGCGCCCTGCGCGGCAGCGTGGTGGGCTCGATCCTGGGCATCCTGCCCGGCGGCGGCCCCACCATCGCGCAGTTCGCGGCCTACGCGCTGGACAAGAAGGTCAGCAAGTACAAGCACGAGATCGGCACCGGCTGCATCGAGGGCGTGGCCGGCCAGGCCGCGGCCGACGAAGCAGCGGCGCGCACGAGTTTCATCCCGCTGATGAGCATCGGGATTCCCGAGAACGCGGTGATGGCGCTGATGCTGGCGGCCTTCATCATCAAGGGCATCCAGCCCGGCCCGAACATGATCGCCAGCCACCCGGAGCTGTTCTGGGGCCTGGTGGCCAGCATGTGGATCGGCAACGTGTTCCTGCTGGTGCTGAACGTGCCGCTGGTGCGCTACTGGCTCTCGGTGTTCAAGATTCCGTACAGCGTGCTGTTCCCGTCGATCCTGTTCTTCTGCTGCATCGGGACCTACAGCGTCAACAACAACCTGGACGACGTGTTCATCACCGCCGCGTTCGGCTTCATGGGCTACATGTTCATGCGGCTCGAGCTCGACGCCGCGCCGCTCATGCTCGGCTTCATCCTCGGCCCGATGCTGGAGGAGAACTTCCGCCGCGCGATGCTGCTGAGCCGGGGCAGCTTCGGCACCTTCGTGACGCGTCCCATCAGCGGCACCTTGCTTGCCCTGATCGGGATCTTCGTCGTGTGGCAGGTGGTTTCGTTCATCCTCCAGGCCCGAAAGAAAATCGGCATTGCCCCTCCTGTTGCCTCTCCCATGGCACTGGAACCGCAGGAGTAGCGGAAGACAGCGGAGTCCACCTTCCGGCCAAGGTCGGCATTGCTTGGTGCGAAGTGCTACGATGCACTTATCGTGTAACACATGGAGGTTACCGCCATGAGCGAAGCCACTTTCACGTTCAGGGTCGAAGAGACTCTGAAGGCAGAATTTTCCAACGCCGCCAAGGCCAATGACCGTACTGGAGCGCAGCTCCTGCGCGACTTCATGAGGGATTTCGTTCAGCGCCAGCAGGATGCGGCCGAGCATGACACTTGGTTTCGGCGCCAAGTGCAAGCCGGCCTGGACGCTGCCAATGCCGGCGATCTGGTGTCAGCAGAGGAAATCGAAGCCGAGGCCGCCGCTTGGCGAGCCGAGACGAGGCGCGGGCTCACTCGCACTCGCAAGTCGTGAAACTGGTTTGGACACGGTTAGCCCAGGAAGACCGACGTGCCATCCGCGACTACATCGCGGGCGACAACCCAAGCGCAGCACTGGCAATGGATGAACTGTTCTCGGAAAAAGCTGCGAGCTTGACCCGTATCCCCGAGATGGGCAAGCCGGGCCGCGTGCAGGGAACCCGCGAGCTGGTCGCTCACCGCAGCTACATCCTGATTTACGCCATCAAGGTCGATCAGGTGCAGGTGCTGCGTTTACTGCATACAGCGCGCCAGTGGCCATCCGCAGGCAAAGGGCGGTAGTCGAACCGTTCGGCATTGACTCGGTTTCGGGCGACTGACGAGATCGGGTCGGTAACGCCAGATCGATTCCGGGACTCCTCCTCTGCTCAAGCCGTGGCCGCCCGAAGCGCTGCCTGGACGGCGCGAACCAGCGACGGGTGCAAGGTGCCGAGCTTGGGTGTGTGCCCATGCGGTGCGGCCGGTGGCACGGAGAACCACTCGGTCGTGTACGGAAGGTCGAGGGCTTGTTTCAGGTCGAACTTGGTGTCGGGCGAGGGTTGATGTCGTCTGGAAAGTGGCACCAGACGATTCGCCGGCGGTGAACCCGGCCCACCACTGCGATGTCATTCGGGCTCCACCTCGAACAGGCTGGAGCAGCACTTGGTTGCCGGAAAGCCATTGGAGCGGTTTCTGCCGACGCGATGCGACTTGATGCGCGCGCAGCCCAGGGAGCGCGTTGCGCGCATCTGCGAAGCAAGACGGCGCAAAGCCGCACCCGGAAAAAAAAGAAATGCCGCTATAGTCAACCAACTGGTTAACCATTTTCAACCTTCCCTTGGAGCAAGACGATGAACATCCATGCTTCCGCGCGCCCTGCCGACGCGCTCGACTCGAACTGGTCCATTGTTGCCGCCGGCGCCCTGATGACTTGCGTGGCCATCGGCGTGCTGTTCTCGCTGGCTGTTTTCCTGGAGCCCATGAGCGCGGCCACCGGCTGGTCGCGCGCAGGTATTTCCAGCGCCATGACGCTGGCCTTCCTGAGCATGGGCGTGGCCGGGTTCGGCTGGGGCGCACTGAGCGACCGGTACGGCCCGCGTGTGGTGGTGCTGGCCGGCACAGTGCTGCTCGGCCTCTCGACGGTGCTGGCCAGCCGCGCGTCGACCTTGCTCGAGTTCCAGCTCTGCTACGGCGTGATGATGGGCGTGGCGGCCGGCAGCTTCTTCGCCCCGGTGATCGCCACCACTGCGTCCTGGTTCGACAGGCACCGCAGCCTGGCCGTGTCGCTGGTGTCGGCGGGCATGGGCGTGGCGCCCATGACCATCTCTCCGCTGGCCGCGTGGCTGGTGACGCACCATGACTGGCGCATGGCCCAGCTGATCATCGGCCTCGGCGCGTGGGTCGTGCTGCTGCCCGCGGTCTGGCTCATCCGCGCGGCTCCGCGCGCCGCCCACGCCGCCGCGGGAGGCGCAGCCCCGGCGCCGGAGATGAAGGTCGGGCAGGCGCTGCGCTCGCGCGCCTTCCTCGTGCTCGGGGCCACGTTCTTCGCCTGTTGCGCGGCCCACTCCGGGCCGATCTTCCATACGGTGAGCTATGCCATCGGCTGCGGCCTGCCGACCTTCGCGGCCGTCACCATCTACAGCATGGAGGGCGCGGCCGGGCTGGGCGGGCGACTGCTGTTCGGCGTGCTGGCCGACCGGCTGGGCGCGAGGCGGGTGCTCGTGGCCGGCTTGCTGATCCAGGCCTTTGCCGCCGCGAGCTACCTGCTGGTCAGCCGGCTGGGCGGTTTCTACGCCGTGGCCATCGTCTTCGGCCTCGCCTATGGCGGCGTGATGCCGCTCTATGCGGTGCTGGCGCGGGACTATTTCGGCGCCCGCATCCTGGGCACGGTGCTGGGCGCGGCGTCGATGCTGTCCAGCCTGGGCATGGCGCTCGGCCCGGTGCTCGGCGGCTGGCTGTTCGACCGCTACGGCAGCTACGCCTGGATGTACATCGGCTCGATGGCGGTGGGGCTCGGCGCGGTGGCCATCGCGCTCACGTTCCCGCGTACGGACGCCGCCGACAAGCAACCCCGGCTGCAGCCGGCGGGCTGACTCTTTCTCACGGCCGAGGCGCAGCTGCAGCTGACGGCCTGTGCCTGAGGCTTCGAAGCCAGCGCGCGCCGGCATCGAAGCCGCGGTAGGCGCCGAGTGCGATCGCGCCCGTGACCGCGAGCATGGCCGCGGTGTGAACGCCGACGGCCGCGAATGCCAGCATCAGCGAGCCCGACGCGGTGATGTCCCGGCCCGATCCGC
This sequence comes from Variovorax paradoxus, assembly GCF_018614875.1. GTDB lineage: Bacteria > Pseudomonadota > Gammaproteobacteria > Burkholderiales > Burkholderiaceae_C > Variovorax > Variovorax paradoxus_I. The sequence continues at coordinate 77,424 of NZ_JAGGNW010000015.1, forward strand.
CGCCCATGCACAGCGGGATCAGCGCAGGCACCAGCATCAGGCCGGCGCCGTGCGCGGTGGACATCATGAAGGACCAGAGCGCCATCCCCGCATGCCCGGCCGGCGCGCGCGCCGCCCTGGGCGTGCGGCCCGACAGGTGGAGCCCCGCGAACACGACCCCCAGCACGCCCGCGAGCACCTGCAGCAGCAGGCGGTCCATCGACAGGCCGAAGGCCACCGCCGCGGCCACCAGTGCGACCGAGGCGGCATGCCCGAAAGCGATCGGCACCAGGGCCCGCAAGGCCTGCGTCCGGTCGCGCGAGCGCAGGCCCCAGGCGGCCGCCCACATCCAGCCGCTGGCGGGGTTCAGCCCGTGCAGTGCGCCGACCCCCGCGACCGCCAGCCACGGCCAAAGGCTTGTCATGACGTTGACGCCGCTTCAGCGCGTTCGCCGTTCAGTCGGACGCATGGCAGCACGAACCCGCCGCGGCCGCCGGCTTCGCAACCGGCGCCGGCTGGTAGCGGTCGTGGTGGCGCACCCAGTCCATCGCATGGACCGGGTTGGGCTCATCGCGGCCCTTGGGCGTGAGATCGAGCAGGCTGTAGGTGCCCATCATCACTTCCACGCCGCGCCCGTAGGTCGAGTAGGTGTGGAAGACCTCGCCCGCGTCGTCCTTGTAGAACACGCTGATGCCGGGGGCCTCCTGCGCCGGGAAGGGCCGCACGCCGTAGTTGTAGTAGACCTCGCCCTGGCCCTCGGCCCACTGCTGCGGCGTGAAGCTCACGTTGAAGTCGTGGTTGAAGTCGTTGCCGTGCGCGGACACCCACTTGAACTGCCAGCCCATGCGCCGGCGAAAGCGCTCGATCTCGGCCAGCGGCGCGCGCGAGACGACCAGCAGCGTGACGTCGCGGTTCTCCAGGTGCACCTTCATCCCGCCGAGGTGATCGGACATGTACGAGCAGCTCGGACAGCCTTGCTCCCAATCGGCGCCGAGCATGAAGTGCTGCACCAGCAGCTGGCGGCGGCCTTCGAACAGGTCGGCCAGCGCACGCGGGCCTTCGGGTGCTTCGAAGACGTAGTGCTTCTCGACGCGGGTCCACGGCAGCGCGCGGCGCTCGCGGGCGATCTGGTCGCGCAGATGCGTCAGCTCCTTTTCGCGTGCCAGCAGCGCCTTGCGCTGGGCCAGCCATCGGTCCTTCGACACGACGGGGTGGTTCGTTACGGTGCTCGTTTCGGCAATGGCGGTGTTCATGCGTTTCTCCTTGGGCTCGGTGAGCCGATGGGGGTTCGTCCATGCGCGGCTCCACCTGCCTGGTGGCCGGCGCGCTCGTCTTCGGTAAGCAAAACCGAAAGGGGTTGTCAGCGAGGAGGTGTCGTCATCTTGCCCGCCGGGGTGGGGCCGTTCAGGCGCTGGCGGCTCTGGGGCGCCGCACGGCGCGGACCTTGCCGCTGCCGCCGCCACCGCAGTAGAAGAGGTCGGCGCCGTCGGACTCGAGCCCGCTCACGTTGGCGCCGCGCGGCATCTCGAGCCGCTCGAGCACGGCGCCGCTGTCGGGGTCGACGCGGCGCAGCTCGCTCTCGTCGCCTTCCCAGGTGGCGTGCCACAGCTCGCCGTCGACCCAGGTCACGCCGGTGACGAAGCGGTTGGACTCGATGGTGCGCAACACCGCGCCGCTCACCGGATCGATCTGGAGGATCTTGCGGTCGCGGTATTGCCCGATCCAGAGGCTGCCCTCGGCCCAGGTCAGGCCCGAGTCGCTGCCGTGACCGGGCGTGGGGATCGACGCCAGCACCTTGCCGCTGGCCGGATCGATCTTGTCGATGCGTGCCTCGGCAATTTGATAGAAGTAGGTGCCGTCATAGGCGGTGCCGGCGTCGCAGGTGCAGTCGATGGTGCGCGTGGTCTCGCCGCTCGTCGGATCGAAGGCGACCAGCTGCGTCCCCGTGGCCGCCCAGACGCGCTCGCCGTCATGCGTCACGCCGGCCACGCTGGTCGCGCCGCCGAAGGGGCCGTACTCGCGCACGATCTCGGCCGTGCGCGGCACGGCCTCAGGCTTGTCTTTCTTGCTGGCTGTGCTGCTGTTCATCGCTGGCTCCTGGTGTGGCGGGCTCCGGGATCGGCGCCTTGGAGACAACTCTATTCAATCGGCAGCGCAGCGGGGAGTAACAAGATCGTCGTGAATCCCGCCAGCGGCGGTGCGAGCCAGCGCTGCGACCGCGCCCGGCCGATGGCGCGCACGCGCCCCTCGGCCTCCAGTTCGACGAGCGCGCGCTGTACCGTGCGCTGGCTGGCGCCCAGCGCCAGCGCCAGCGCCGAGGTCGACCACGCCGCACCGTCGGACAGCAGCGCCACCAGCGAGGCCTGCTCGCCGTCGATGGGCGGCGCCAGCACGACCACGTCGCGCCCGTCGCGTGGCCTGAGCGCGAAGCCGCGTGCGGTGGCCTCGATGCCGGCCTCGGCCGCGACGAGCGCGCGCAGGCGGCCGATCTCGACCCGCAGCCGCGCGCGCAGCGTTTCGTCGGGATGGCGGGTGTTGAATGCATAAGCGATCAGGGCTTCGCGATCGACGTCGCCGGGCCAGGCCTCGGCGAGCGCACGCGCCAGGGCGAACAGCACCGGGCGGCGCGCCAGCGGCCGCCATGCGTCGCCGGCACCCACGCCGCGGCGGCAGGCGTCGACCACCAGCGCGTCCGAGGCCCGCAGTGCCGCGACCTCGTCGAGCCGCAGCGCCTCTTCGCCGCCCGCAAAGAGGCGCCGGGCGGCAGGCCGATCGAGCGCGGCCCGCGCCTCTGCCACCTCGGCCGAGAGCGCCGGCACGCGCGCGCGATCGGCCGCCTGCTGCGCGCGCGCGAGCGCCGAGCGCGCCGGGCCGATGCGCAGCGAGCGCAGCGCCAGTTCCGCCGCGGTCAGCTCGGCCACCGCCGCCAGCGACGGGGGCAGGTCGCGCGCGTCCAGCGGCGCCAGCGCGGTCCTGGCCGCTTCGAGCCGTCCAAGCAGCAGCAGCCGGCGCGCCGCGATGAGCCGCGCCTGCAGCGCATTGGCGTGATCGGCGTGCGCATCGAGCGTGGCCGCAGCCGCCGCCAGCGCG
>NZ_JAGGNW010000016.1 GCF_018614875.1 Variovorax paradoxus
CCTGGACGCCAAGCGCGGCGACATCGGCTCCACAGCCGAGCAGTACGCCATCGAGGCCTTCGAGCGCTACGGCGCCGACGCCGTGACCCTGTCGCCCTTCATGGGCTTCGACTCGGTGGCGCCCTACCTCAAGCACCAGGGCAAGGGAGCCTTCCTGCTCTGCCGCACCAGCAACCCCGGCGGCGCCCGGCGCCACGGCCGCGGTGTCGCCGCCGGCCGGTGCCACCGGGCCGGCCGCGGCTGGCGGCGGCTTGGGTGCGCCGGCCTTGCCCGCCAGCGGCGCGTTGGGGTCCCAGTCGCGGTTCTTGCGGGCTTCGGCTTCGTCCTGCTCGGCGCCGCCGCGCTGGGTCTTGGTCAGGAAAGGAATCGGCACCTTGGTCACGTAGACCGCGATGCCCAGCGCGACACCCAACCCCAGCACCAGGCCGACGATGAGCCCGATGACGATGTTGCCGCGTTGTCTGGTTGTCTTCTTCATAGTCAGTTCACATCTTGCTCGGCGCACTGACGCCGAGAATCGCGAGGCCATTGTGCAGCACCTGCGCGGTGGCCGCGACCAGCGCGAGCCGCGCCAGCTTGACCGGCTCGTCGTCGACCAGGATGCGCTCGGCGTCGTAGTAGCTGTGATAGCTGGCCGCCAGCTCGCGCAGATAGAAGGTGACGTCGTGCGGCGCGAAATCCTTCGCGGCGGCGCTCAGCATGGCGGGGTACCTGGCCAGCAGCAGCATGAGCGCCTGCGCGGCCGGGCTTTCGAGCGGCGACAGGTCCACGTCCTTCAGGGCGGCCGGGTCGCCGCCCCAGCCCGCCAGCACCGAGCAGATGCGCGCATGGGCGTACTGCACGTAGTACACGGGGTTGTCGTTGTTCCTGGTCACGGCCAGGTCGACGTCGAAGGTGTATTCGGTGTCGGGCTTGCGGCTCAGCAGGAAGAAGCGCACGGCGTCGGTGCTGGTCCACTCGATCAGGTCGCGCAGGGTGACGTAGCTGCCCGCGCGCTTGCTGATCTTGACCTCTTCGCCGCCCTTCATCACGCGCACCATGGTGTGCAGCACGTAGTCGGGGTAGCCCGCGGGAATGCCGACGCCGGCGGCCTGCAGCCCGGCGCGCACGCGCGCGATGGTGCCGTGGTGGTCGGTGCCCTGGATGTTGACCACCTTGTGGAAGCCGCGCTCCCACTTGGCGATGTGATAGGCGACGTCGGGCACGAAGTAGGTGTACGTGCCGTCCTGCTTCTTCATCACGCGGTCCTTGTCGTCGCCGTAGTCGGTCGACCTGAGCCACAGCGCGCCGTCCTGCTCGTAGGTCTTGCCGGCGGCCACGAGCTTGCGCACCGCCTCCTCGACACGGCCGCTGGTGTAGAGGCTGGACTCGAGGTAGTAGTTGTCGAAGCGCACGCGGAAGGCCTGCAGGTCCAGGTCCTGCTCGCGGCGCAGGTAGGCCACGGCGAATTCGCGGATGGAATCGAGGTCGTCGATGTCGCCGCTGGCGGTGTATTCGCGGTCGTCCGACTTGACGGTCTTCTTCGCCTTGAAGTCTTCGGCGATGTCGGCGATGTAGTCGCCGTTGTAGGCGGGCGCCTTGTCGCCGCTCGGCCATTCGGGGTCGCCGGGCTTGAAGCCGCGGGCGCGCAGCTGGGTGCTGTTGGCCAGCGTCTGGATCTGCACCCCGGCGTCGTTGTAATAGAACTCGCGCCAGACGGTGTCGCCCTGGGAAGCGCGCAGGTTGCAGATGGCGTCGCCGAGCGCGGCCTGGCGGCCGTGGCCGACGTGCAGCGGCCCGGTCGGGTTGGCCGAGACGAACTCGACCAGCACCTTTTCACCGGTGGCGGGCTGTTGCCCGAAGGCGCTGTCGGCGGCCAGCACCTCGCGCACGATCTGCTGCTTGGCGGCCGTCTTGAGGCGGATGTTGAGAAAGCCGGGGCCGGCAATCTCGATGGCTTCGACCCACTGGCCGAAAACGGGGGTGGCGAGCAGCGCGGCACTGAGCTCCTCGGCCAGTTCGCGCGGCTTGCGCCCGAGCGGCTTGGCGAGCTGCATGGCGGCCGTGCTGGCGAAATCGCCGTGGGCAGCCACCTTGGGCGACTCGAACGCGGCTTTGGAGCCAGCGCCGGGCGAGAGGGATTCGAGCGTGTTCGCGAGCGCCGCGAGCAGCTCCTGTTTGACCAATAGCATCTGCGAATTTTACCGGGGGCAAACCCGGCCTCGGTTGACGATCGTCATCCGATCGTTGCCTTGGCCCGTTAGGAGGGTCGGCCCCGGGGCGGGGCAACTGTCACAACCAACCTTGCAAGGACATATCACCATGAAGAAGCTCCTTTCCCTGATCGCTCTGGGCGCCTGTCTCTCCTTCGGCGCCGCACAGGCACAAGACAAGGCCCCGGCCAAGGCTCCGGCGCCTGTCACCGCTCCCGCGGCCACTCCCGCCACTCCCGCCACTCCCGCCACCCCCGCCGCTCCTGCGGCGGCAACTCCCGCAGCGCCCGCCACCGCGGCGGCCCCCGCCGCCGGCGAGAGCTGCGAAGCCAAGGCCATCGACAAGAACGGCAAGCCGCTGGCCGGCGCCGCCAAGGGCAGCTTCATCAAGAAGTGCCAAAAAGACGCCAAGGCCGCCGCAGCACCCGCTTGCGCAGCCAAGGCCGTCGACAAGAACGGCAAGCCGCTGGCCGGCGCCGCCAAGAGCAGCTTCATGAAGAAGTGCGAAAAGGATGCCAAGGCCTGAAGCAGCGCTGCGCTTCAGCCTGCGCAAACAGGGCCCGCCGCGTGCGGGCCTTTTTCATGGCCGCGACGCCAGCTACTTCAGCACGCCCAGCAGATTGTTGAAATCGTCGGTCCAGGGGCGCGCGCCTGCCGGGGGCACGATGGGCAAGGCCGCGGCGCGCAAGGGCTCGCGCGCCAGCACGTCCGGATCGCGCGCCACCAGGACCCAGTCGGTCGGATTGAGCCACTTCGAAGCTTCCGCGTCGTCGCTCACGAGCACCGCATGCAAGCCTTTCACCTCGGCGATCCGCGCGACCACCGGTGCCAGCTCGAGGAACCGGTTGGTCACGTGAAAGGCCACCACGCCGCCCGGCTTCATGTGCCGCAGATAGACGTCCATGGCCTGCGCCGTGAGCAAGTGGACGGGCACCGCATCGCCCGAGAAGGCGTCCACCGCGAGCAGGTCGAAGTCTTGCGGCGGCTCGCGCTCCAGCGCCAGCCGCGCGTCGCCGAGCACGCGCTCGATGCGAGCCGGGCTGTCGCGCAAAAAGGTGAATTCGCTGTCCGCCAGCTCGAACACCTGCGGATTGATCTCGTAGATCCGATAGACGTCGCCGCTGCGGCCGTAGCTCGCGAGCGTGCCGGCGCCCAGGCCGATCAGGCCGACCCGGCGCGGTCCGGCCGGCGCGGCGGCCATCGCGCGGCCGATGCCCGAGGTGGCGCCGTAGTAGGTCGTGGGCTCGCGTCGGCGCCAGGGGTCCAGGAACTGCTCGCCATGCTTGATCGAGCCATGCGACAGCAGCCGCACGCTGTCCGACGGGTGGAGGCGCCGCACGTCGAAGGTGATCAGCGCGCCATGGAAATTGCGCAGCAGGTGGCGCGCGTCCGATCTGTCGCTGCCGATCTGCGCCATCAGAAAGAAGGCGCAGCAGGCCGCCAATGCCACACTGGAATTCCGCAGCCATGTCCGTTGACGCAGAACGGCCGCCGCCACGAGCGCCGTCAGCATCAGGCCGATGCCCAGTTCGTAATAGGCCGGCAGCACATGCGGCGCGACCAGCCCCACCATGGCGCCGCCCAGGGCGCCACCGAGCGAGAGCATCAGGTAGAAGCGCGTGAGATAGCGCGGCGCCGGCCGCAGCCTGGCGGTTTCTCCATGCAGGAACATGCACAGCACGAACAACCCGCCGACATAGATCGGCAGCCCCGTGCGTACATCGGAGCCGATGTGGTGCTGCAGGCCGAAGGCGCACAGCAGCAGCACGCCCGCCGCCAGCGGCAGGAAAACGCCGCGCCGGTACCAGCGGTCGCTCTCGAAGCACAGCACGAAGGTGAACAGATACAGCGACAGCGGCAGGATCCAGAGAAACGGAACCGCGGCGACGTTCTGGGTGATGTGGTTGGTCACCGCCAGCAGCAGCCACGACGCCAGCGCCGGCAACACGAGCCAGAGCAGGCCGTCGGTCCAGCGCGGCGGTTTCTCGCTGCCGGCGGCCGCGGCCCGGCCCGGCGCAGCCGGCGACGGTACGGCCTGCGGCCAGAGGTACGCCACCAGCAAGGTCGTGCCGGCGCAAAGCACCACGAACACGCCATAGCCCCATGACCATCCGCGCGCTTGCTGCAGCATCGAACTGCGGGGCTCGATCAGCCCGGGATAGCTCAGCAGCGACAGCAGCGATGCCAGGTTGGAGAGCGAGAAGTACCGGTACACCTGCGCACCCCAGGGCGTGCGCGCCACCCACGACTGCACCAGCGGGCCGGTGGTCGAAAGAAGAAAGTAGGGAAGCCCGATGGTCGCGAACAGCAGCCCCAGGATCAGCCATGCCGGGTCTTCGCTGCCGGTGGGCTTCCAGCGCGCGGCGACCACCAGCGGAAGGAACGCCAGGCTCGCCAGCAGCAGCGTCACGTGCAGCGCGGCCTGCGCCCGCACGCGAAGGCGGCGCGTCACCCAGTCGGAGTAGGCATAGCCCGCAAGCAGCACGACCTGGAAGAACACCATGCAGATCGACCACACGGCGGCCGAGCCGCCGAACCAGGGCAGGATCTGCTTGGCGATCAGCGGCTGCACCAGGAACAGCAGGAACGCGCTGCTGAAGATGGTGCCGGCAAACAGAAGCTGGATGCCGGTGCGCCCCATGCGGTCCTACTTGCCGAAGCCTCGCGCGAGGAACACGGCCACCAGCGGAATCAGTGCGATCAGGTGGGCCTGCACCATCACCAGCCTGCGCGTCTTGCGGATGTCGGTTTCGGCCGGCAGCGTGCCGTTCGCGCGCAGCGCCTTGCGCCAGCGGAAGTAGGTCAGCGTGGGGAAGATCGAGAGCACGCCGACGATGATGAACAACCCGAGCTTCACGTGCAGCAGCGGGTTGGTCCAATACCATGCCGTGCCCTTCACACCCCACACCGTGCGGGCGATGCCGGTGGCCAGCACGGCCACGGCGGCCATGCCGTAGACCATGTCGATCCTGGCGAGCCGCTCCACCACCGCGGCATTGAGCCACTGCACGCGGCACAGCGCGGCTTCGCTGGAGATGAAGACGACCATCGTGAGGATGGCAAGCAGATGCAGGTAGGCGAGGATGGCTTCGAGGGTCATCGGCAGATTGTGCCGCCGCTCGCGCGCTTTAGCCCTTTCCGCCCCAGAATTCGGGCCGCCCGTACTGCGCCTTGAGGAAATCAAGCCACAGTCGCACCCGCAGCGGCAGGTGCTTGGTGCCCGCGAAGACCGCATAGATGCCGTTGGGCGGTGCGGCGAATTCGTCGAGCAGCGGCACCAGCAGGCCGGCCTCGATCTCGGCCTCCACTTCCCAGGTGCTGCGCCATGCGATGCCGTGCCCGGCCAGGCACCAGTCGTGCAGCACCTGGCCGTCGGAACAATCCAGCGGGCCCTCGGGCCGCAGGTGGATCAGCTCCTCGCCGCCGTCTTCTGCCGGAACCCGGAATGCCCAGCCGCGCGTCTGCGAGGCATCGCTCGACAGCGTGAGGCAGGCGAAGCGCGACAGCTCGCCGGGATGCCGCGGCATGCCGTGGCGGCGCACGAACTCCGGCGTGGCGACGCAGCGGCGCCGGTTGTCGGCCAGCCGCACGCTGACCAGCGACGAGTCGGGCATGTCGCCCACGCGCACCGCGCAGTCGAAGCTCTCGCCGCGCACGTCGACCACGCGGTCGCTCAGGTTGAGCGAGATCGTGACCTCGGGATGCAGCGCATGAAAACGCGGCACCAGCGGCGCCACGTGGCGGCGGCCGAAGCCGGCCGGCGCCGTCACGCGCAGATGGCCGCTGGCCTTGACGCCGCCCGCGCTCACGCTCGCTTCGGCATTGGCGAATTCCGTCAGCAGGCGCTGGCAGTCTTCCAGAAAGGCGCTGCCTTCGTGCGTGAGCGTGATGCGCCGCGTGGTGCGCACCAGCAGCTTCACGCCGAGCCGGGCTTCGAGCGCATCGAGCCGGCGCCCCATGATGGCGGGCGCCACGCCCTCGGCCTTGGCCGCGGCCGTGAGTCCTCCGCGGGTCGCCACCGAGACGAAGGATTCGAGTTGCTTGAGGCGGTCCATGGCGCCCGCACTATATCGCCCGGGCTCAGCCGGCGATGCCGGCCCGCCGCGCCTCGAAGGCTGCGATCTCCTCGTCGCTGTAGCCCACTTCCTTCAGCAGCTCGCCGGTGTGTTCGCCGATGCGCGGCGGCTGCAGGCGAATGCCGGGCCGCTCGCCGCCCAGCGTGAAGGGCATCAGCGGCACCTTGGCCATGTGGCCGTCGTTCATGCGCACCGGCGCCAGGCCGCCGGTCGCGTTGAGATGCGGGTCGTCGAACAGCGCCTGCGGCTTGGTGATGGGCGCGAAGGGCAGCTCGTTCTGCTCGAACACCGCGCTGAGTTCGGCGGCGCCGTAGCCGGCCAGATGCGAGCGCAGGATCGGCATCATCCAGTCGCGCGCGAGCACGCGGTCGTTGTTGGTCTTCAGGCGCGGGTCGGCCAGCATCTCCTCCAGGCCGAAGGCCTTGCAGAAGATGGCCCACTGCTTGTCGCTCACGGCCGCGAGGAAGATCTGCTCGCCGTCCTTCACGGTGAACACGTCGTACACGGCCCAGGCCGAGATGCGGCTGGGCATCGGGTCGGCGGCCTTGCCGGTGGCGGCGAACTGCATCATGTGTTGCGCGACCAGGAACACGTTGTTCTCGAACAGCGCGGACTGCACTTCGCAGCCTTTGCCGGTGAGGTCACGCTGGCGCAATGCGGCCATGGCGCCGATGGCGCCGAACATGCCGCCCATGATGTCGTTCACGCTGGTGCCCGCGCGCAGCGGGTCGCCGGCGCGGCCGGTCATGTAGGCGAGGCCGCCCATCATCTGCACCACTTCGTCGAGCGCGGTGCGGTGGTCGTAGGGGCCGGGCAGGAAGCCCTTGTGGCTCACGTAGACGAGACGCGGATTGAGCTTTGAAAGCGTGTGGTAGTCGAGCCCCAGCTTCTTCATGGTGCCGGGCTTGAAGTTCTCGCTGACGATGTCGGCGGTGGCGACGAGGCGCAGCGCGGCCTCCACGCCTTCGGGCGTCTTGAGATCGAGCGCGATGCTCTTCTTGTTGCGGTTGAAGGTCGGGAAGAAACCCGCGCCCGAGCCGAGCAGGCGGCGCGTGCTGTCGCCCTCGATGGGCTCGACCTTGATGACCTCGGCGCCGAGGTCGGCCAGCAGCAGGCCGCAGGTGGGGCCCATGACCATGTGGGTGAACTCGACGACGCGGACGCCGGCATACGGCAGGGGTTGGGATTCAGACATGTGCGTTGATTTCCTGTTGGACAAAGCCCTTGGGCAGGCCGGCCTCGGGCGTCATGCCATAGACCGGTTCGCCGGGCAGGCCGGCCATGAGCGGCGCGCGCGCCGCGATGAGTTTCTGGATGTCGATGCCGGTGCGCACGCCCATGGCCTCGAACATGAAGACGAGGTCTTCGGTGACCGCATTGCCCGAAGCACCCGGCGCATAGGGGCAGCCGCCGAGGCCACCGAGCGAGGCGTCGAAGGTGCGCACGCCCTCGTCCCATGCCGCAAGGCAGTTGGCGATGCCGAGGCCGCGTGTGTTGTGCATGTGGGCAGCGCCAGCGTGCGTGCCGAGTTCGGCGCGCAGGCGCCTGAAGAGCCGGCGCACCTGCGCCGGGTTGGCGTAGCCCACGGTGTCGGAAAGGCCCGCCTCGTCGGCGCCGGCTTCGATGCATTGCGCGGCCAGGCGGATCACGTCGTCCTCCGGCACCAGCCCCTGCAGCGTGCAGCCGAAGGCGGTGGAGATGCCGGCTTCGAGCTTCACCTGCGGCGCGATGGCGCGGCGCAGATCGGAGATGGCGCGCACCTCCTCCACCATCTCCGTTGGTGTCTTGCGCACGTTGGCGAGCGAATGCGCCACGCTGGCCGACACCGGCATCGTGAGCTTGTGCACGCCCGCTTCGAGCGCGGCCTGCGCGCCTTTGCGGTTGGGCACCAGTGCCATCACCACGAGGCCGGGCAGCGTGAGGGCGTGGCGCACCACCTCGGCGGCATCGGCCATCTGCGGCAACAGCTTCGCTGGCACGAAGGACGCCACCTCGATCTCACGGATGCCGGCGGCATGGAGCGCGTCGATCCAGCGCAGCTTGGCGGCCGTGGGCATGGTGGCCTTGACCGATTGCAGGCCGTCGCGCGGGCCGACCTCGCTGATGAGAACGTCGGGGGATGTCATCGGATCTGTCTCCTTGGATGGAATCGCTTGACTGTTCTGTCTTGCAGAACTATATTCCGTTAAACAGAATTAAACCGTCGATCCATCCACCTGTCAAGCCGAGCCCGTCCCTTCCCATGCCCCGCAAAGCCCAGACCGAATCCGTGTCCGACCTCAACGCAGCCCCCGGCGGCGCCGCCGCGGTCGACCGCGCGCTGAGCCTGCTCTCGGCCTTCCGGCCGGGCGACGAGGCGCTGTCCCTCGCGCAGTTCGCCGAGCGCACGCAGCTCTACAAGAGCACGGTGCTGCGGCTGCTGGCGTCACTCGAACATGCGCGGCTGATCCGCCGGCAGGACGACGGGCGCTATGCGCTGGGCATGGAGATCGCGCGGCTGCACGGCCTCTATGCGGCGTCGCTGTCGCTCGACCGCGTGGTGCTGCCGGTGCTGCGCGCGCTGGCCGCGGCCACGGGCGAAAGCGCGGCGTACCACGTGCGGCAGGACCAGGGCGACAGCTGGGTGCGGCTGTGCCAGTTCCGCATCGATTCGTCGCATGTGGTGCGCGACCACGTGCGCGCGGGCGACCTGCTGCCCAACGACCGGGGCGCCGGCGCGCGCGTGCTGATCGCCTTCGGCCCCGAAGCCGAGCGGCCGCGCGGCACAAAGGAGCGCAAGCTGTACGACGCGATCCGCGCCCAGGGCTATTGCGCGCTGGTGGGCGACCGCACAGCCGAGCTGGCCGGCATCTCGGCGCCGGTGTTCCATGCCGATGGCAGCCTGGCCGCGGCGGTCACGCTGACGATGCCGGCACACCGCTACGACGCGCGCCACATCGAGCCAGTGCGCGCGGCGGCCCGCGAGCTCAGCGGCATGATCTGACGACAACGAAGGAAGAACGCGGCCGCGCTGCGATTACGTTCATTTTTGTCACTGATAAATCCCGATCTTGGTTATTACTTACCGGCAAAGTATCGAATAAAGTTCAAGCCATGGAACAACCCGAGGCGGTTCTCTTCGATGCATACGGCACCCTGTTCGACGTCTACAGCGTCGGGCAGACGGCCGAGCGGCTGTTCGCCGGCCAGGGACAGGCGCTGGCCGCGGGCTGGCGCGACAAGCAGATCGAATACACCCGCCTCGTCACCACCAGCAACCACGGCGCGCACTACCAACCCTTCGGCGAACTCACGCGCGCCGCGCTGCGCTACACCTGCAAGCGGCTGGGCCTCGACCTGACGGCAGCCGCCGAGCAGCAGCTGATGGACCAGTACCGCACGCTCACGGCTTTCCCCGAATGCCGCGAAGTGCTCCAGACCCTCAAGGCACGCGGCGCGATCACCGGCATCCTCTCGAACGGCGACCCCGCCATGCTCGACGCCGCCGTGCGCAGCGCCGGGCTCGATGGCCTGCTCGACCACGTGCTGAGCGTCGACGGCATCCGCAAGTACAAGACGCATCCCGATGCCTACCAGCTCGGCGTCGCGGCCACCGGTTTGCCGGCTTCGCGCATCGCGTTCGTCAGCTGCAACGGCTGGGACGCACTCGGCGCCACCTGGTATGGATTCCGCACGCTCTGGGTCAACCGCTACCAACTCCCCTTCGAAGAACTCGGCACGCAGCCCGAACGCATCGGCAGCAGCCTGCGCGACGTGCTCGGGTTCTTCTGACAGACACCGCCCTTCATCCCGTTCAACATTGCACCGTTCTCAAGGAGAGAAAAACATGACCGCCCGCACCACCGCCCACGGACTCCAGGTTGCGACCGAGCTCCATCGCTTCATCGAGGACAAGGTCCTGCCCGCCAGCGGCGTGGCCAGCGAGGTTTTCTGGAAGGGCTTCGACGCCATCGTCCACGACCTCGCGCCGAAGAACATCGCGCTGCTCGCCGAGCGCGACCGACTGCAAACCGAGCTCGACGCCTGGCACAAGAAGAACCCCGGCCCCATCACCGATATGCCGGCCTACCGCGCCTTCCTCGAGGAAATCGGCTACCTGCTGCCGCAGCCCAAGGGCGCGAAGGCCACCACCGCGAACGTAGACGCTGAACTCGCGCTGCAGGCCGGCCCGCAGCTGGTGGTGCCGATCCTGAACGCACGCTATGCGCTCAACGCCGCCAACGCGCGCTGGGGTTCGCTGTACGACGCGCTCTACGGCACCGACGCCATTCCCGAAACCGATGGTGCCGAAAAGGGCAAGGGCTACAACCCCGTGCGCGGTGCCAAGGTCATCGCGTTCGCGCGCAACGTCCTCGACCAGGCCGCGCCGCTCGAAAATGGTTCGCACAAGATGGCGACCGGCTACAGCGTGAAGGACGGCAAGCTCGTGGTGGCGCTGCAAAGCAGCAGCACCGGCCTCGCCGACCCCGCGCAGTTCGTCGGCTACCAGGGCGATGCGGCTGCGCCGTCGTCCGTGCTGCTCAAGCACAACGGCATCCACCTCGACATCCGCATCGACCGCAGCACGCCCATCGGCAAGGGCGACGCAGCCGGCGTGAGCGACGTGGTGCTCGAAGCCGCGCTCTCGACCATCCTGGACCTCGAAGACTCGGTGGCCGTGGTCGATGCGGTCGACAAGGTGGTCGCCTATTCGAACTGGCTCGGCATCGTGCAGGGCACGCTGACGGAAGAAGTGGCCAAGGGCGGCAAGACCTTCACGCGCGGCCTCAACCCCGACCGCGAGTACACCGGCGCCGACGGCCAGAGCGTGAAGCTGCACGGCCGTTCGCTGATGTTCCTGCGCAATGTCGGCCACCTGATGACCAATCCGGCCATCCTTTACGCAGGCGGCAAGGAAATCCCCGAAGGCATCCTCGATGCAGTGGTCACGACCACCATCGCGATGATCGACCTGAAGCGCAAGGGCAACTCGCGCACCGGCAGCATCTACATCGTCAAGCCCAAGATGCACGGCCCGGCCGAAGTGGCGTTCGCGAGCGAGCTGTTCGGCCGCGTCGAGCAGTTGCTCGGCCTGCCCGCCAACACCGTGAAGCTCGGCATCATGGACGAGGAGCGCCGCACCAGCGTCAACCTCAAGGCCTGCATCGCCGAGGCCGCCGCGCGCGTGGCCTTCATCAACACCGGTTTCCTCGACCGCACCGGCGACGAGATGCACTCCGCCATGCAGGGCGGCCCGATGATCCGCAAGGGCGACATGAAGGCCAGCGCCTGGATCGGCGCCTACGAAAAGAACAACGTGCTGGTCGGCCTCTCGTGCGGCCTGCGCGGCAAGGCGCAGATCGGCAAGGGCATGTGGGCCATGCCCGACCTGATGGCCGCCATGCTCGAACAGAAGATCGCGCACCCCAAGGCCGGCGCCAACACCGCCTGGGTGCCCTCGCCCACCGCCGCCACGCTGCATGCGCTGCACTACCACCAGGTCAGCGTGACCGCGGTGCAGCAGGAACTGGAAAAGATCGACGCCGACGGCGAGCGCGACAACATCCTGAATGCGCTGCTGCAGGTGCCCATCGCGCCCGAAGCCAAGTGGACGGCCGAAGAGCGCCAGCAGGAAATCGACAACAACGTGCAGGGCATCCTCGGCTACGTGGTGCGCTGGATCGACCAGGGCGTGGGCTGCTCCAAGGTGCCCGACATCCACAACATCGGCCTGATGGAAGACCGCGCCACGCTGCGCATCTCCAGCCAGCACATCGCCAACTGGCTGCTGCACGGCGTGGTGACCAAGGCGCAGGTCGACGAGACCTTCCAGCGCATGGCCAAGGTGGTCGACGAGCAGAACGCCAGCGACCCGGTGTACCAGCCGATGGCCGGCCACTTCGACACCGCGGCCGCGTACAAGGCGGCGCAGGAGCTGGTGTTCAAGGGCATCGAGCAGCCGAGCGGTTATACCGAGCCGCTGCTGCATGCGTGGCGGTTGAAGGTGAAGGGCGGGGCCTGATCCCCAGTCGGGGCAAGGCCGCCAAATGAAACGAACGGCACCTTCGGGTGCCGTTTTTTCATGCGCGCGGCTTGGTCTTCCTGGCGGCCGCCTTGAGCGGCGCTGCCATGGACAGTTGCCGGAATTCGCGACGCAACTCTCGCTCGAGCTCCTGCTCGGTGGGCAGATGCAGTTGGTAGCGGCTGGTGAAGATATTGCGCTCCTGCTGCTCGCCCAATGTGTACTCGCGCTGGCGGCCTCGCCACACGCAGGAGTTGGCGGTAGTGACTCCACGAAAGGGATGGATGCAGCACTCCAGGGCGCCAGTTTGTGCCGTCGTCGGATTTCCGAGACGGCGTCTCGGAACTGGCCACAAAGGGCAACGCCAGCGGCACGGTCGATTCCCGAGACGCCGTCTCGGAAATCAGTTGCGGATAGTCCAGATAGAACTGCCTGAAGGCTTCGAGGTTGTCGACGGAATAACCCCGACCGAATTCGGCACTCAGGCGCGCCGACAAATCGGCGAGCAGCTTGGCACCGTAGCTCGCCCGGCGCTGCCCTCGCTGTTCTTCCTCGACGATCTCGCGCCCGATCAACCAGTTGGCTGCGACCTGCGTGGTGTTGACCGTACGGACGGAATTATCAAGGTAGCCGTTGATCGCAGGTCGAATCTGGGCAAAGCGTCGCCGCCACGACCCAACACAGGATGATCGACTGGCATCATGGCCGCTCCATCCTTCCTGGCCTCTCGCTTCCCTCAATGAATCCGAACGCGGCCCCCAACCCCGCGGAGCGCACCGGCAATCCCGGCCCAAGCTCACGCCTTCCCCGTTTTTCGCGCTGGTCCTCTTCGGCAGCCGCCATGCTCATGGCACTGGCCTCGGCCTTCGCGCTGAGCCAGGCCTTCCGCACCGTCGGTGCCATGATGGCCACGCCGCTAAGCGGCCACTTCGGCCTGACACCCCAGCAACTCGGAACCTGGGCCGGCACCTTCCACTTCACCTTCGGCATCATGCAGCTCGCGATGGGCGTGTCGATCGACATGTTCGGCGTGCGCCGCACGGTGCTGACTGCGTTTCCGCTGGCCGTCGCGGGCGCCGCGTTGTGCGCGGCGGCGACCAGCTTCGGCGCCCTGCTGCTGGGGCAGGCGCTGATCGGCGTCGGCTGCGCGCCGGCCTTCCTTGCGTGCACCGTGTTCATCGCGCGGCATTTCGATGCCTCGCGCTTCACTGCGATGTCCGGACTGGTGATGAGCATGGCCGGCCTGGGCATCCTGTTCACGGGCACGCCGCTGGCGCTGTTGATCGAGGCCGCGTCTTGGCGCGCCGGCTATGCGGTGCTGGCGGCGTTCGCGGTGCTCTCGTGGCTCGTCATTTTCTGGCGCGTGCGCGAACCTGCGCGCGCCGCGGACCTTGCGAACGCGCAAGCCGCACCGGCCGAACGCCAGTCGCTGCGCAAGGCCGTGCGCGAACTGCTGCCGCTGTTCGCCATGCCGCACACCTTGGGGCTGCTGTGCTTCGCCTGCGTGTCGTATGCGGCCTTCATCACGCTGCGCGGCCTGTGGCTCGGGCCGGTGCTGCATGAGCGCCACGGCCTGTCGCTGATCGCCAGCGGCAACGTGGCGCTGGTGATGACCGTCGCCGGCATGATCAGCCCCGCGCTGTTCGGCCGCATGGACCCGGGCGGTGCGCGGCGAGCGCGCTGGATGATGGGCTGCGCGTGCGCCGGCGCGCTGATGTTTGCCGCGATGGCGCTGACGCATTCGCGCACAGTCGACATCGGCCTGCCGATCGTCTATGGCCTGCTCTCGGGCTACAGCGTGCTGCAGTACGCGTACACCAGGAACGCCTACCCGGCCGCGATGACCGGGCGGGCCATGGCGCTGCTCAACATGGCGATGTTCCTTGGCGTCTCGCTGATGCAGTGGACGACCGGCGTTGCCGCATCGTGGGGCGTCGCCCATGGCATCGAGCCATTCCGCGCGGTGTTCCTCACCGTCGCGGGCATGCTGGCCGCGGGGACCTTCGCCTTCCTGGTACTGCCACGATCGACGGGGGCCGCTGCGCGCCCGCACGGATAGCGCGCCGCCGCCTTTTCCTCAGCTCCGCTGCGCCGCTTCCGCTTCGTCGCGCAGCCACTGCGCGAAGTCCTGCGCATCGCGGTTGCCCGCGGCGCGCCGCGAGGTCTCGATGAAGTAGCCGCGATGCGAGGCCACGCCCTCGCCGAGCGGTGCCACGAGCCGGCCATCGCGCACCAGCTCGCGCAGCAATGGCAGCCGGCCGATCACCACGCCCTGCCCTGCCACCGCGGCGGCCACCGCATCGGCGTACTGGGTGAAGCGCAGCGTGCTCTTCATGCGCACGTCATCGAGCCCCATCACCTTGAGCCAGGGTTCCCAATCGGCGGGGGCCTCGCTGTGGTCCGGGTATTCGACGGTGAGCAAGGTGAGCTGCGAGAAATCCGACACCGCGCGCAGCGCGGCGGCGAGTTGCGGCGAGCACAGCGGGATCACCGATTCCTCGAACAGCGCCGGGCCGACGCCGCGGCCGATCGGCGCAAAGCGCACCGCCAGGTCGAGGCGGCTGCTCTCCAGGTCCAGCACGTCGAGCGTGGCCGACACGCGCACGTCGACCTGCGGATGCGTGCTGGTGAAGCGCGCCAGCTTCGGAATGAGCCAGAGCGAGGCGAAACCGGGCGTGGTGGTGATCGCCACCTGCCGCGGCGCGGAACTGGCGCGCACTCGCGCGGTGGCGTCGCGCAGGCGCTCCAGGCTGTCGGTCACGGCCCTTTGCATCACGCCGCCGGCCTCGGTGAGCGCCAGCGCGCGGTGGCGGCGCTCGAACAGCAGCACGCCCAGGCTGGCTTCGAGCTGCTGGATCTGCCGGCTCACGGCCGACTGCGTGAGGTGCAGTTCGCCGGCCGCCAAGGTGAAGCTCAGCCGGCGGGCCGCGGCGTCGAAACTGCGCAGCAGCTCGAGCGGCGGCAGCTCGCCGTTCGTGGCGCCAAGGGCTTTCGCATTCTCTGGATGCATGCAACGAGTTCCGAATGACCGCGTGTAAGAGGGAGATCAACTCACTATATTCATTCGTATCACGAATGCAATGGAGCTTGCCATGAGCACCCGATCCCTCTCTTCCCGCTTTCACGTCAGCCTGCCGACCCGTTCGATCTTTGCCGTGCCCGACGGCGCCGGCGTGGGCATCGAATGCCACAGCGGCTCGGTCTGGCTCACGCTCGACCGCGACCCGCGCGACATCGTGCTCTCGCCGGGCGAGCGCTTCGAGAGCGCTGAACACCGGCGCGTGCTGGTCTCCGCGCTGGAGGCGTCGTGCATCACCATCTCGGACGCGCCACCCGCGGCCATGCCGGTGCATCGCCGGTCGCCTTGGCGACTGCTGCCGCTCGGGTTGTCCCCGGCTTGACCTGAGCGTGCCCGGCATCGAACCTCGATGCCATGGACCTTCCAAGCACTGAACGCCGCCGCCGTGACGGGCGGCGTTTTTGCGTTGGCAGATCGATTCACGCTGTTTTCTTTTCGAGAAGGACATGACCATGGCAGAGGCATACATCGTGGCCGCCGCGCGCACGGCCGGCGGCAGGCGCGGCGGCAGGCTCGCGGGCTGGCATCCGGCCGACCTGGCGGCGCAGGTGATCGACGCCTTGGTGGCGAAGAGCGGCATCGACCCGGCCGCGGTGGAGGACGTGATCCTCGGCTGCGTGAGCCAGGTGGGCGAGCAGGCGACCAACGTCGCGCGCAATGCGGTGCTGGCGTCGAAGCTGCCCGAGTCGGTGCCGGGCACCTCGGTCGACCGGCAGTGCGGCTCATCGCAGCAGGCGCTGCATTTCGCGGCGCAGGCCGTGATGTCGGGCAGCATGGACGCGGTGATTGCAGGCGGCGTCGAAAGCATGACGCGCGTGCCGATGTTCACGCCCAACGCGCTGCCGGCCAAGGCAGGCCTGGGCACCTACATGAGCCCGGCCATGAAGCGGCGCTACCCCGGCGTGGAGTTCAGCCAGTTCACCGGCGCCGAGATGATCGCGAAGAACTACGGCATCGACAAGGACGCGCTCGACCGCTATGCGCTCGAGAGCCATCGGCGCGCCATCGCCGCGAGCTGCGAAGGCGCGTTCGCGGACGAGATCGTGCCCATCGAGATCCTGCAGGCCGACGGCACCGGCACGGGCGAGCGGCACACGGTGGACGAAGGTATCCGCTTCGACGCCACGCTCGAAGGCATCGCGGGCGTCAAGCTGATTGCCGAGGGCGGACGCTGCACCGCCGCCACCGCGAGCCAGATCTGCGACGGCGCGAGCGGCGTGCTGGTGGTGAACGAACGCGGCCTCAAGGCCCTGGGCGTGAAACCGCTGGCGCGCATCCACCACATGAGCGTGATGGGGCACGACCCGGTCATCATGCTGGAGGCGCCGCTGCCCGCCACGCTGCGCGCGCTCAAGAAAGCCGGCATGCGCATCCAGGACATCGATCTCTACGAAGTGAACGAAGCCTTCGCGCCCGTGCCCATCGCCTGGCTGGAGGCGCTGGATGCCGACCCGGCGCAGCTCAACGTGAACGGCGGCGCCATTGCGCTCGGCCATCCGCTGGGCGCCTCGGGCACCAGGCTGATGGCCACGCTGATCCACGCACTGGGCCGGCGCGGCAAGCGCTACGGCCTGCAGACGATGTGCGAAGGCGGCGGCATGGCCAACGTCACCATCGTGGAAAGACTCTGATGACCGCGCAGTCCTGTGCAAGGCTACGTGAACCGCGCCGTGGGGTCCAAGGCGGGCGAGAACGGCTTTCTCTGCATGGCGCTATGACGGCACCAACGAGATCATGAAGGAAGTGATCATGCGCTCGATGGGCCTGGGCGGGCGCTGAAACCGGACCACTGGCGCCGCGCGAAGGCCTGCGGGAGAATGGCCGCATGCCCATCCTCAACGCCTTCTACGCCCAGTCGGGCGGCGTCACCTCGGTCATCAATGCGTCGGCCTGCGGCGTGATCGAGACGGCACGAAAACACCCGGACCGCATCGGCAAGCTCTACGCCGGGCGCAACGGCATCATCGGCGCGCTGACCGAGGAGCTGATCGACACCGGCGCCGAGCCGGCCGAGGCCATTGCGGCGCTGCGCAGCACGCCTTCGGGCGCCTTCGGCTCGTGCCGCTACAAGCTCAAGTCGCTGGAGAAGAACCGGCGCGAATACGAGCGGCTCATCGAGGTGTTCAAGGCGCACGGCATCGGCTACTTCTTCTACAACGGCGGCGGCGATTCGGCCGACACCTGCTTCAAGGTGAGCCAGCTGTCGCAGTCGCTCGGCTATCCGCTGCAGGCCATCCACGTGCCCAAGACCATCGACAACGACCTGCCGCTGACCGACTGCTGCCCCGGCTTTGGCTCGGTGGCCAAGTACGTGGCGGTGTCGACGCTGGAAGCCTCGTTCGACGTGCGCTCGATGGCGGCCACCTCCACCAAGGTGTTCGTGCTCGAAGTGATGGGGCGCCATGCGGGCTGGATCGCGGCGGCCGGGGGGCTCGTGGCCGACCATGGCATTCCGGTGGTGGTGCTGTTCCCCGAGATCGAGTTCGACAAGCCGCGCTTTCTCGCCCGGGTGGACGAACTGGTGAAGCAGCACGGCTACTGCTCGGTGGTGGTGTCCGAGGGTTGCCATCATCCCGACGGCACCTTCCTGGCCGAGCAAGGCACGCGCGACGCTTTCGGCCATGCGCAGCTCGGCGGCGCCGCGCCGGTGGTGGCGCAGATGGTCAAGGACGCGCTGGGCCACAAGTTCCACTGGGCGGTGGCCGACTACCTGCAGCGCGCAGCGCGCCACATTGCCTCGGCCACCGATGTGAGGCAGGCCTACGAACTGGGGCAGCGCGCGGTCGAGTTGGCGCTCGAGGGCCACAACGCGGTGATGCCGACCATCGAACGCACCTCCGATGCGCCCTATGCCTACCGCATCGGCAGCGCGCCGCTCGATGCGGTGGCGAACGTCGAAAAGCCCATGCCGCGCGACTTCATTTCAGACGACGGCTACGGCATTACCGACAAGTGCAGGCGCTACCTGCTCCCGCTGATCGAGGGCGAGGACTACCCCGCCTACCGCAACGGCCTGCCGGTGTACGCCACGCTGCGGAACGTGGCCGTGCCGAAGAAGCTTCCGGCCTTCGAGCTCGCCTGATGACCGCCGCAGCAGTCCTCGACGCGATCGATGCCACGCGCTGTCCGATGTGCGGCGAGCAGAACCGCTGTGCCATGGAAACCGCGCGCGAAACCGGCGAGGCGCAGCCACCCTGCTGGTGCATGGCGGCCGACTTCGGCAAGGCGCCTTTCGCGGCCCTGCCCCAGGCATCGCGCGGGAAGGCCTGCATGTGCGCCCGCTGCGCCGCGGGAATGCCTGCCGAGGAGCCTCCTCAGGACTGAGCGGGGTGCTGCTGCCGGTCTTGCGTCTGCGTCTGTGACTGCGTCTGCGCCGGCGTCTGTGACTGCGCCGGCGCGGACGCGGACGCGGGAGGCACGGGGTGCGGCGGCAGCGGCACACCAGGCGCGGCCGCTGCCGATACCGTCGTGTCGCGTTGCTGCGTGACGACGCAATGGATGAACTGGAGCTTTCCGACGGCCACGCGCGGCAGCACGAAGGGGTAGTAGTCGGGCTGGCCCATGCTGCGCGAAAGCTCGTTGAGCACGTTGGTGAGCAGCACCCAGCCGTTGAGAAAATCCAGGAACTTGGTGGCGCCGGGGTGCTCGGGCTGCCACAGGTCTTCCGTGGTGAACAGGTCGCTCGCGAGCTCGACGTTGGTGGCGTCCACGCCAAAGCTCATGGCCGTGTCGGTGGTGTCGGCCATGTGCAGGTAGTGGGCCCAGGTCTCGGCCCAGTCTTCCCATGGATGCATGCTCGCGTAGCTGCTCACGAAGCGGTTGGCCCAGTCGGGCGGAGGGCCCTGTTCGTAGTGCTGCTGGAGCACCGCGGTGTAGTCGGCGCGCTCGTCGCCGAAGAGCGCGCGGAACTCGTCGAGCCAAGGCGTGGGCTGGACCAGCAGGTCCCAGTAGTAGTGGCCGATCTCGTGGCGGAAATGCCCGAGCAGCGTTCGGTAGGGCTCGCGCATTTCGGCCCGGATGCGTTCGCGCACCGCATCCTCGGCCTCTTCGGCATTGAGGGTGATCACGCCGCGTTCGTGCCCGGTCATCACATGCGGGCCGCCCGGCATGTGGCCGAGAAAGTCGAAAGCCAGGCCGTGCACCGGATCGGCATGGCGGCTGACCACCGGCAGCCCGAGCGCCAGCAGCTGAGAGATCAACCGGCGCTTCGCATGCTCGAGCTTGCGCCAGAGTTCGCCGTTGCTTTCCACCGAAAGATCCGGGATGGTGCGGGTGACGCTGCATGACAGGCAATAGCCGGACGCGAGGCCGTCGGTGTTGAATGAGGGGTCGTCGCCCTCGCGTGGGGCCGGCACCATCCAGTTGCAGCTGGCCGCGGTCATGAGGTTGGCGCAACGGCGGTACCTTTTGCCATCCGGATTGCCGAACACGGTGAAGGTGTCGGGCTCGGCACCATCGCCCGCCCCTTCGGCTTCGGCCCCGTCTTCAGCGGGTGCCAGCGGCACGACGCCGAGCCGATCGATCACATACCCGAGCGGCGTGCGGCAGGCCAGGCATTGGCTGTTGCGCAGGAACACCGGCCGCCCGCACTGGCAGCGGTAAGCGCGGCTGACGGTCGGCGCCGCAAGCTCGGACGCGAGGTTGGGCGCGGCGTCCGGATCGGGGGCATCGGCTCGACCGTCGGGTTGAAGATCCATGTCGTCGTTCTGAAGGGGCAAGGCGGGACAGCGAATGCATTGTGATGCGGCCGGGCGCATGCCTCGCCGCGCAAAGACCGATATGCTTGTAGGACGACGGACCCGCATCGAAGCCGGGCCGCCGCCTCATGACCCCCAATCCCCCGCCAGAAGCCGCCCCGCCGGCCCCGCCCTCCCTTGGCACGATGCGCGAACGCTACGGCCCGCGCTACCGCTGGTACCTGCTGCTCTCGGTGATGGTGGGCGTGATGGCGTCGATCATGTCCTCGACCATCGTCAACGTGGCGATCCCGGGAATGAGCCATCATTTCTCGCTGGGCCAGGAGCGCGCGCAATGGGTGAGCTCGGGCTTCATGGTGGCCATGACGGTCTCGATGCTGACCACGCCGTGGCTGCTGTCGCGCTACGGCTACCGGCGCACCTACGCGGGCACCATGGTGCTGCTGCTCGCGGGCGGCGTTGCGGGCGGGCTGGCCAACAACTTCTCGCTGGTGCTGCTGGCGCGCGTGGCCGAAGGGCTGGCGGCGGGCGTGGTGCAGCCGATTCCGGCCATCATCATCCTGCGCGCCTTCGAGCCGCACGAGCAGGGGCGCGCGAGCGGCATCTTCGGCATGGGCGTGGTGCTGGCGCCGGCCATCGGCCCGAGCATCGGCGGCGTGCTGGTCGACCTGTTCGGCTGGCGCTCGATCTTCTTCATGGTGGTTCCTTTTTGCCTGGCTTCGCTCTGGCTGGCCTACAAGTTCGTGCCCACCACGGCGCCCGGCGGCGTGGCGGCCACGCGCGGCAGCGGGCTCGACTGGCGCGGCCTGGCGCTGGGCACGGCCGGCACGCTCTGCCTGTTGAACGGACTGGTCGAGCTGCGCGGCGACTCGCCGCTGCAGGCGGCCTTGCTGCTGGGCGTGGCGCTGGCGGCGTTTGCGGCCTTCGTCTGGTGGCAGCGCCGGTTCGCGGCTTCGGGCGGCACGCCGCTGATGAACCTGGCGCTCTTCCAGTACCGCCAGTTCGCCATGGGCAGCGTGGTCGCCTTCATCTATGGCACCGCCCTGTTCGGCTCGACCTACCTGCTGCCGGTGTACATGCAGGTCGGGCTGCAGCTGTCGGCGTCGCATGTGGGCACCATTCTGCTGCCGGCGGGCATCGTGCTGGCGGTGACCATCGCCGGCGTGGGCCGGCTGGCCGACCGTCAGCCGACGTGGGTGCTGGTGAGCATCGGGCTGGTGCTGCTGGCGGTGTCCTTCGCGCTGATGATGGTGCTCAGGCTCGACAGCGCGCTGTGGCTGCTGGTGGCGTTCGCGATCATCGGGCGCGTCGGGCTCGGCTTCATCCTGCCTTCGCTCAACCTCGGCTCCATGCGGCCGCTGGCCAAGCCGCTGATTCCGCAGGGCGCCAGCGCGATCAATTTTCTTCGCATGCTCGGCGGCGCGGCCGGCGTGAGCCTGTGCGCCATCATGCTCGAGTGGCGCCTTTCCGCGCATGGCGATTCGCTGGCCAATGCTGCCAGCAGCCCGGCGCGGCTGGCGGCCTTCGACGAAGTGTTCGCCATGCTGGCCGGGCTCTGCGCGCTGGCCATCTGCGCGGCCTGGCAGCTTCGCCAGCCCGCACGGCAAGGGTAATCACCAAGTAATACTTAAGCACTTATCGTTTCTAATTGTTAACAGCTGTTAACTAATGATGGGATAGGTGTCTATGCAACGCAGAAGTTTTGTCGCTTCGACGGCGGTTTTCGCCGCAGGCCTGGCGCGTCTCTCGTCGGCGCAGGCCGCCGAGGCGGGGGTGAGCGACACTGAAATCGTGCTCGGCAGTTCGGCCGTCCTGAGCGGCCCGCTGGGCCCGCAGATCAAGGTGGTGCACAACGGCGCCGCGCTGGCCTTCGATTCGGTCAACGAACAGGGCGGCGTGGGCGGACGCAAGATAAAGATGGTGGCGCTGGACGACGAGCTGAAGGCCGAGAAGGCGGTGGAGAACTACGCCAAGCTGCTGAACGACCACCGCGTGTTCGCCTTCTTCGGCTGCGTGGGCTCGGGCACCACGGCCGCCGCGGCCAAGCTGCTGCAGCAAAGCGGCGCGCCCAGCGTAGGCGGCTACGGCGTGGGCGACAGCGCACGCGAACGCGTGGCGGGCTCGGCCTACTTCGTGCGCGCCAGCAACGCACGCGAGGCGCAGGCCCTGGTCGAGCACCTGGTCACCATCGGCGTGAACAAGATCGCCATCGCCCACCTCGACAACCCCGGCGGCGCCGAGGCGGTCAAGCTGATCGAGGCGGCCATGGCCACCCACAAGCTCGTGCCGGCGGCCACGGTCATGGCCAAGGGCGACGGCTCGAACGCCGCCGCCGCCGGCAAGGCGCTGGCCGACATTCAGCCGCAGGCCATCCTGATGTACCTGGCCGGCACCGTGGCGGGCGAGGTGATCAAGGCCACCTACGCCGCCGGCAGCAAGCCGATGTTCTATGGCATGTCGGTCGTGCCGGGCGAGGTCACGGCCAAGGTGGTCCCGCTGCAGGCGGGCGGCCTGGCAATTTCGCAGGTCATGCCCTATCCCTGGGGCGAGGTGGAAACCGTGACGCGCGACTATCGCCGGCTGGCGGAGCGCGCGCAGGTGCCGGTGGGCTACGGCAGCTTCGAGGGCTACCTGAACGGGCTGGTGATGATCGAGGCGCTCAAGCGCACCGGCCGCGACCTGACGCGCGCGCGCCTGCATGCGACGCTGCGCGCACTCAAGCTCCGCCTGGCCGGCATGGACATCGATTTCTCGACCGGCGCCAGCACCGGCTCGCGCTTCATCGAAATGGTGCGCGTAACGCCCGAAGGCCGCTTCGTGCGCTGAACGGGCGGGCGGATTCGCCGGGCGGCTGGCACTCGCGTTTTAATACGCCATGTGCCAACTGCTCGGAATGAATTGCAACACGCCCACGGACGTGACCTTCAGCTTTACCGGCTTCGCGCAGCGCGGCGGCCGCACCGACCACCATGCCGATGGCTGGGGCATCGCGTTCTTCGAGGACCGCGGGCTGCGCCACTTCGTCGACCACATGCCCGCGAGCGAATCGCCGGTGGCCGAGCTGATCCGGCGCTACCCGATCCAGAGCCGCAACGTCATCGCGCACATCCGCAAGGCAACGCAGGGCGCCGTCAACCTGCAGAACTGCCACCCCTTCGTGCGCGAGCTGTGGGGCCGCTACTGGGTGTTCGCCCACAACGGCGACCTGAAGGACTTCCGCCCGCGCCTGCACGGCAGCTTCCATCCGGTGGGCAACACCGACAGCGAGCACGCCTTCTGCTGGATCATGCAGGAGCTGGCCAAGTCGCACGCGGGCGTGCCGAGCATCGAGGAGCTCACGCTCACGCTGCGCGAACTGGCGCCGCAGCTTGCGGGCCACGGCACCTTCAACTTCATGCTGTCGAACGGCCAGGCGCTCTGGGCCCACGCCTCGACGCACCTCTGGTACGTGGAGCGCCGCCATCCTTTCCTGACCGCGCAGCTGTCGGATGAAGACCTCGAGATCGACTTCGCGCGGCACACCACGCCGAACGACCGCGTGGCGGTGGTGGTGACCGCGCCGCTCACCACCAACGAAAGCTGGACCGCTTTCGCGCCCGGCGAATTGCGCGTGTTCGTGGACGGGCAGCTGGCGCCGCTCTGAGCCTTCGGCACCGCCCGGCGTCAGGCGCCGGCCAGGTGCGCCTCGAGCGCATCGATGAACATCGCCGGCACGTCGAAGCCGGTCTGTTCGGTGATCTCCTGGAAGCAGGTCGGGCTGGTCACATTGATCTCGGTCACGGAGTCGCCGATCACGTCGAGCCCGATCAGGAGCAGGCCGCGCGGCGCGAGGGCGCGGCCCACGATTTCCGCGATCTCTCGGTTGCGCGAGGTGAGCGGCTGCGCCACGCCCTTGCCGCCGGCCGCGAGGTTGCCGCGCACCTCGGAGCCCTGTGGAATGCGCGCCAGCACGAACGGCGCCGGCTCGCCCGCGATGATCAAAATGCGCTTGTCGCCCTGCACGATGTCCGGCACGAAGCGCTGCACCATGATGGTCTCGGCACCGTTCTTGTTGAGCGTCTCGACGATGGAGCCGAGGTTCAGCCCGTCCTGCTTCACGCGGAAGATGCCCATGCCGCCCATGCCGTCGAGCGGCTTCAGGATGATGTCGCCGTGCTCGGCGTGGAAGTCGCGCACGGCCTGCGCGCTGCGCGTGACCAGCGTGGGCGTGGTGAACTGCGGAAACTCCATGATCGCGAGCTTCTCGGGATGGTCGCGCAGCGAGCGCGGCTTGTTGACCACGCGCGCGCCTTCGCGTTCGGCCTGTTCGAGCAGGTGGGTGGCGTAGATGTACTCGGCGTCGAAGGGCGGGTCCTTGCGCATCAGCACCGCGTCGAAGTCCTTCAGCGCCTTCGATTCGCGGATGTCTTCGCGGTACCAGGCCTTGCTGTCGCCGGTGAGCGTGATCTGCTGCACATTGGCCGTGACCACGCCGCCCGACACCCATTGCAGGTCTTCCGGCAGGCAGGCCGCGATGCGGTGCCCGCGGCGCTGAGCCTCGCGCATCATCGAGAAGGTGGTGTCCTTGTAGATCTTGAAGTGATCGAGCGGATCGGCGACGAAGAGGATGTTTTTCATCTGGGTGTCTTTCCGGCGCCGGGTGTGGCCGCCATGTTGCTGCTGTCTGGCGCGATGTTGCCGGAAGCGGGGATGCCTTGCCGGCGGAGGCCTTTGTGTTGCCGATCGGCACGGGAATTGCTGCAGCGCGGAACCCATGAACAAGCCTGCTTCGTCCGATGCGCCCGCATTGCCGGCCCCTTCCACGCCCGCCGAAGTGGTCGACGAATTCCTTCGCCTGGTGATGATCCCCGACCCGCAATCGGCATCGCGCTTCACCGCGCCGGGCATCCGCATCCGCTTCACCGGCAACCGCGAAATGCAGGCACCCGGCGACACCTCGGCCTTCAATGCGAAGCGCTACGCCTGGGTGAAGAAGAAGATCGAACGCACCGAGGTGGTGGCGGGCGGCACGGCCGAGGAAACCGTGGTCTACAGCCTTGGCACGCTCTACGGCGCCTGGCCCGACGGCACCGCCTTCGAGGGCAACCGCTATGTCGACCGCTACGTGGTGCGCCACGGGCTCATCAGCCGGATGGACGTGTGGAACGACAGTGCCGAATGGCTGCTGGTGCGCGCCGGGCTGGCGGTGCCGTGAGGCAGGGCACATGACGGCACGCTGGCCCGAGCGGCTGCCCACGCACGGCCGCTTCGACTACAGCCCCATCACGCGGCGGCCCGACTACGTGTGGCCGAACGGCGCACGGCTGGCGGTGTACCTCGGCTTCAACATCGAGCATTTCGCGTTCGGTGACGGCCTGGGCGCATGCATCGGCCCGGCCTCGCCGCAGCCCGACGTGCTGAACCACGGCTGGCGCGAATACGGCAACCGGGTGGGTGCCTGGCGCTGCCTCGAACTGTTCGATGCGCTGGCGCTGCCGACCGGCGCGCTCGTCAATACGGCGCTCTACGACCATTGCCCGGAACTGGTACAGGCCTGCGTGGCGCGCGGCGACGAGCTGATCGGCCACGGCCACAGCAACGCGGAACGCCAGGGCGCATGGGACGAGGCGCACGAGCGCGCATTGCTGTCGCGCTGCCGCGAACGCATGCAGCGGGAGAGCGGCCAGGCGCCCGCCGGATGGCTGTCGCCGTGGATCTCGGAGAGCGCGGTCACGCCCGACCTGCTGGCCGAAACCGGCTACGGCTATACGCTCAACTGGTGCCACGACGACCAGCCGGTGCGCATGCGCACGCGCGGCGGCGGCTCGATCTGGTCGGTGCCGTATCCGCAGGAGCTCAACGACATTCCGATGATCGTGGGCCGCCTCATGGACGCCAGGGACTTCAGCGCGATGGTGATCGACAACTTCGACGAGATGCGCGAGCAGTCGCGCGCGCAGCCTCTGGTGATGGGCCTTGCGCTGCATCCCTACATCGTGGGCCAGCCCTACCGGCTGCGCCATCTGCGCACTGCGCTGGCGCACCTGGCGCGTGCGCGCGACCGCGGCGAGATCTGGTTCACCACGCCGGGCGCGATCGCTTCGCACATGCAGCAACTCGCGGCGGATCGGCCCGCGGACTTTGCGTGAGAGGAATGCGCGCGCCCCGAACAGCGGCCGCGCAAGCCCTCAGATCTCGATCTTCGAACCCAGCTCCACCACCGCGTTGTTCGGCAACCCCAGGAACGCGGCAGCGCCGCTCGCGTTGTGGTGCATCTGCGCGAACAGCTTCTCGCGCCATGGCGCCATGCCGCTGCCCAGCGTGGGAATGACGACGTCGCGGGAGAGGAAGTAGCTCGTCGTCATGGGCTCGAGCTGGCAACCGCGCATGCGCGCGTTGTCGAGCGCGCGCGGCAGGTCGATGTCGTTCTTGAAGCCGTAGTGCACGATGACCTGCCAGCAATGGTGGCCGAGCGCATCGATCTCGATGCGCTTGTTCATCGGAATCCAGGGCACCTCATGGTTGCGCACCGTCACGAACAGGTTCTGCTCGTGCAGCACCTTGTTGTGCTTCAGGTTGTGCAGCAGCGCGTTGGGCAGCACGCCGGGTTCGGCGGTGAGGAACACCGCGGTACCGTCCACGCGTGCGGGCGGGTTCTCGAACACCGAATCGAGAAAGGCCTTCAGTTCGATGGCATCGGCGCGCTGCACCTCGCCCATCAGGCGACGGCCTTCCTTCCAGGTGACCATCAGGGTGAACACGGCGCCGCCGATCACCAGCGGGAACCAGCCGCCCTCGAACAGCTTGAGCAGGTTCGATGCAAAGAACAGGAAGTCGACCACGAAGAAGGCCGCGGTCGACGCAATGCACAGCGCCAGCGGCAGCTTCCAGGCGTAGCGGATCACGAAGAAGGTCAGGATCGTGGTGATCAGCATGTCGGTGGTCACGGCGATGCCGTAGGCCGCGGCCAGGCTGCTCGACGAACGGAACATGACGACCGCGAGCACGATGGCCACGAACAGGCCCCAGTTGACCAGCGGAATGTAGATCTGGCCCGCCGTGCGCACGCTGGTGTGCTCGATGTTCAGGCGCGGCAGGTAGCCCAGCTGGATGACCTGGCGCGTGACGCTGAACGCGCCCGTGATGAGCGCCTGCGAAGCGATCACCGTGGCCGCCGTGGCCAGCAGCACCAGCGGAATGAGCGCCCATTCAGGCGCCATCATGAAGAAGGGGTTCTTCACGGCCTCGGGGTTCTCGAGCAGCAGCGCGCCCTGGCCGAAGTAGTTGAGCGTGAGCGCCGGCATCACCACCGTGAACCAGGCCACGCGGATCGGCCGCTTGCCGAAGTGCCCCAGGTCGGCATACAGCGCCTCGGCGCCCGTCACGCACAGCACCGTGGCGCCCAGCAGGATGAAGCTGGTGCCCGGGTTGAGCCACATGAACTTCAGCGCGAACCAGGGGTTCAGCGCCTTGAGGATTTCAGGGTGATGAAGGATCTGCGACACGCCAAGCACCGCAATGGCCGCGAACCACACCAGCGTGATGGGCCCGAAGAACTTGCCGATGCCCGCGGTGCCGCGCTTCTGCACCACGAAGAGGCAGAACAGCACCACCAGCGTGACCGGCAGCACGTAGTGCTTGAAGTGGGGCGATATCACTTCGAGGCCTTCGACCGCTGAAAGCACCGAGATGGCCGGCGTGATGACGCCGTCGCCATAGAACAGCGAGGTGCCGAAGATGCCGACCAGCAGCAGCACATTGCGCAGCCTGGGCTTGTCGGCCACCGCGCGGGAGGCCAGCGCGAGCATGGCGACCAGGCCGCCCTCGCCTTCGTTGTCGGCCCGCAGCACCAGCACCACGTACTTGATCGACACGATGACGGTGAGCGTCCAGAAGAACATCGAAAGGATGCCGTAGACGTTTTCGAAGGTGAACGGCACGTGGCCGTGGCCGAACACTTCCTTGACTGCATACAGCACGCTGGTGCCGATGTCGCCATAGACGACACCGACGGCGCCGATGATCAAAGCGACGGCGGAAGAAGATTTGGGAGGTGACACGAAGTCGATGGGGAAAAGGGAAGGTTGCCAACGCGTAACCAGACGTCACGCGCACCGAGACGCTGCCGCGGTGGAATTTCCAGCCGCTGCGTGGTCCCTCCGCCCTTTTGTTTCCTTTGCTGTGGGGACGCTATTTTGCCGCCGGCCGCTGCCTTCGCAAGCCGCCCCGGAAAATCATTCGTAGATTTCGGCGTCCGGATCGGTGGCTTCCATCTCGTAGCTCGCGGCCACCATGGCCAGGCGGCCCACCACGCCGTACATGTAGAAGCGGTTCGGGGCACTCGCGCCGGGCTTGGCGCCGGGCTGCGGCAAGTGCGCGCTTTCGGAGAAGGCCAGCGGCACGAAACTCGCGCCCGGCAGCTTGAGGTTCTCGTCGGGGTTGCGCTCGGCATGCACGCGGTAGAAGCCGCCCACCACGTAGCGGTCCATCATGTAGACCACCGGCTCGGCCACGCCGTTGTGCACGCGCTCGTTGGTCAGCACGCCTTCCTGGACGATCACCTCACGCGGCTCGCGCAGTTCCCTGGCGGCCACGGCCGCCTTGCTGCCCGCGGAGGCGCCGCGCGACTTGCCGACCAGGCCTTCGACCTCCTTCGCATCGCGCACCGTGACCACGCCCGGGCCATCGCTGCCGACATGGCCCTTGACCACGACGAAGGGCTTTTCGTTGATGCCGTATTCCTTGTACTTGCGGCGCACCTTGGTCAGCACCGCGTCCACGTGGCTGGTCAGCACGTCGATGCCGCGGCCTTCGGCAAAGTCGACGCCGTCGGCGCGCGCATAAATCGGATTGATGAGCCAGGGATCGATGCCCAGCAGCTTGCCAAAGCGCTTGGACAGCTCTTCGTAGCTGTGCAGGTGATTGCTCTTGCGCCGCACCGACCAGCCCGCGTGCAGCGGCGGCAGCAGGTACTGCTCGTGCAGGTCTTCGAGGATGCCCGGCGTGCCGGCCGAGAGCTCGTTGTTGAGCAGGATGGTGCAGGGATCGAAATTCTTGAGCCCGAGTCGGCGCTTGCTGCGCACCACGGGCTCCAGGCACACCGTCTCGCCATTGGGCAGCTCGATCTTCTTGGGCGACTTGATGGCCGGATCGATGGAGCCCACGCGCACGTTGAGCCCCGCCATGTGGAAGATCCGCACCAGCTGCGCCACGTTGGCGAGGTAGAAAGTGTTCTTCGAGTGGTTCTCGGGAATGACGAGCAGGTTGCGCGCTTCCGGACAGATCTTCTCGATGGCCGCCTGCGCGGCCTGCACCGCCAGCGGCAGCATCTCCTTGGTGAGATTGTTCCAGCCGCCGGGGAAGAGATTGGTGTCGACCGGCGCCAGCTTGAAGCCGGCATTGCGGATGTCGACCGCGCTGTAGAACGGCGGCGTGTGCTCCATCCATTCGAGCCGGAACCAGCGCTCGATGGCGGGCGTCGAGTCGAGTACGCGCTGCTCCAGCTCGTTGATCGGGCCGGTCAGGGCGGTGACTAGATGCGGAACCATGCGGCGGCCTTATTGGATTTGTACTTGAAAGGTAGAGCGGAATTGTAGGATTTGGGGGTGGCCGCCCCAATGACAAGACTACGTACGACGGACTTGGTTCAGTCCGCCCGCCCCGCGCGCATCAACTGCGCACTTCGCCCTGGCCCAGCACCACGTACTTGAGCGAGGTCAGCCCTTCGATGCCGACCGGCCCGCGCGCATGGAACTTGTCGGTGCTGATGCCGATTTCCGCCCCCAGGCCAAACTCGAAACCATCCGCGAAGCGTGTGCTCGCATTGACCATGACGCTGGCCGAATCGACCTCGCGCAGAAAACGCTGCGCATGCACATGGTCGCGCGTGACGATGGCGTCGGTGTGGTGGCTCGAGTAGCGGTTGATGTGCGCAATGGCCTCGTCGACCCCGGCCACCACCTTGATGCTGATGACCGCGGCAAGGTATTCCTCGGACCAGTCGGACTCGACCGCATCGACCACTCTTGCGCCTGAACCGGCCAGCGCGTCGTCGGCGCGCAGGATCCGGGCCGCCGCCGGGTCGCAGCGCATTTCCACGCCCTTGGCCGCGAAGATGGCGGCGATCCGGGGCAGGAAATCTTCCGCGACCACGGCCGACACCAGCAGGCCTTCGGCCGCATTGCAGGGGCTGTATTTCTGCGTCTTGGCGTTGTCGACGATGCGCAGCGCCATCTCGAACTCCGCCGTGTCGTCCACGTAGACGTGGCAGTTGCCGTCAAGGTGTTTGATGACCGGCACCTTGGCATCGCGGCTGATGCGCTCGATCAGGCCCTTGCCGCCGCGCGGGATGATCACGTCCACGAACTCGGGCATGGCGATCAGCTGGCCCACGGCTTCGCGGTCGGTGGTCTGCACCAGCTGCACCGCATCGACCGGCAGGCCGGCTTCGGCCAGCGCCCCGGACACCAGCAGCGCCAGCGCCTTGTTCGATTCGATGGCTTCCGAGCCGCCGCGCAGGATGGCGGCGTTGCCGCTCTTGATGGCCAGGCTCGCGGCCTCGATGGTTACGTTGGGACGGCTCTCGTAGATCATGCCGAAGAC
Organism: Variovorax paradoxus; assembly: GCF_018614875.1. Classification (GTDB taxonomy): domain Bacteria; phylum Pseudomonadota; class Gammaproteobacteria; order Burkholderiales; family Burkholderiaceae_C; genus Variovorax; species Variovorax paradoxus_I. The sequence goes on from NZ_JAGGNW010000016.1 coordinate 30,627, forward strand.
ACCGATCGGCACGCGCATCTGGCCCACGCGGATGCCGCTGGGCTGTTGCTTCATGCCGATGATTTCGCCGATCACGTCGGCCATGCCGGCGAGCTGCTCGCAGCCCTGCGCCACGGTCTCGATGACCTTGGGCGTGAGCTTGAGGCGGTCGACCATCGGCGCCGAAAGCCCGGCGGCCGTGGCGCGGTCGAGGTCCTGCTGATTGGCGGCGGACAGCGCCGGGCCGGCTTCGCGCAGGCGCCGGGCCAGGGCCTTCAATGCTCTGTTTTTGGTAGCTGCATCCGCACGGGCCATGAGGAATGCAGCGGTTTTTGCCTGCAGGCCGAGGGCCTGCATGTGCTCGCTGACGTTGAACGCGTTCATCGCTGCATTTTCCCACGCGAACCCGCGGCCCGGCCGACGCGGGCCTTTTGCCGTCTCAAGCCGTCGGGAATCAGGCGCGGCGCGCTGCCGCCGGTGCGCTGCTGCAGGCACGGCACAGCATCAGCGCCAGGCGCTGCAGGGCCTGCCAGCCGCCGGCGGGCCAGTCGGGCTGCTTCAGCCCCTTGCAGATGCCGTCCACCACATGGGCCGCGCGCAGCAGCCGGGCCAGCATGCGGTCGTCGAGCCGGGGCAGCACGCGCTCGAAGGCGCGCTCACGCGGGCCCCAGATGCGGTTCTCGCGCAGTGCCATGGGCAGCGGCCGGCCGGCGGCCATGGCGTCCTTCACGCGCTTGAGCGCGCGGATGTCCTCGGCGATCGTGTAGTGCACCAGCACCTCGGCCTCGCCCTCGGCCTGCAGGCCGTCGAGCATGCGCGCCACGCGCTGCGGGTTGCCGGCCAGCACGGCCTCGGAGAGCTTGAAGACGTCGTAGCGCGCCACGTTGTTGACCGCGCCTTCGACCTGCTCCCAGCTCAGCTCGCCCGCCGGATGCAGCAGGGCGAGCTTCTGGATTTCCTGGTGCGCGGCGAGCAGGTTGCCCTCGACGCGGTCGGCAAAGAACTGCAGCGTGCGCTGGCCTTCGTCACCGGGCATCACGCGCTGGCCCTGCAGGCCGAGGCGCTGCGCGATCCACTGCGGCAGCGCGGCGCGTTCGATGGGGTCGACCTGCAGGCTCACGCCGTTGTTCTCGAGCGCCGAGAACCAGGCGCCGGTGCGCGTGGCCTTGTCCAGCCGCGGCAGCATCACCAGCGTGAGCGTGCTGTCGTTGCCCTGCGCCGCCTCGGCCAGCTGCTGCAGCGCCGTGCTGCCGTCCTTGCCGGGCTTGCCCGAGGGAATGCGGATCTCGACGATCTGCTTGTCGGCGAACAGCGAGAGCGAGCCGCCCGCCGCAAGCACCGCGCTCCAGTCGAAGTGCGCGCCGGCCGCGGTGTACGAGCTGCGCTCCGTATAGCCCTGCACGCGCGCCGCGGCGCGGATGGCGTCCGCCGCCTCCTGCGCGAGCAGCGGCTCGTCGCCATGGATCGTGTAGAGGGACTTCAGCCCCTTCTGCAGATGGGAGCCCAGTTGGGCGCTGGCAAGTTGCATGGATGGAATGCGGCAGGCCCTAGAGTTCCTTGACTGCCGCGAGGCGGCGCATCATCTGCTGTGCAATGTCGGCCTGCATGTCGCGGTACAGCAGCTCGGCCTCGCCTTCCTTGGCGAGCGCGTTGGTTTCGTTGAAGCTCAGGTCGCGCGTCTGCGACACCTCGGTGGGCGCCAGCAGCATCTTGCCGCCCGGCGTGCGCAGGCTGAAGCGAACGCGCAGCTGCAGCTGCAGCTCTCGCAGCAAGCCTGCCGAATTGGTCGAGATCACGATGCGGTCGCGGTTCTCGCCCAGGATCTCGAGGATCGCGTCGGCGGTCTGCGCCTGCTCGGGCGGCACCAGCGTGACCGTGCCCGTGGCCCGCATTTCGCGCCGCAGCCGGTTGATCAGTTCCGAATTGCCCGACAGCGACAGGGTCTTGAACGCAAAGACCGGGGCCTTGCGCAGTTCGAAGCCGCAACCGGCCAGCCCGAGCGAAGCGCCCGCCGCCGCCAGCCCGAAAAGAAAGCCGCGGCGCGGCAGCGAGGCATTGCGAGTGTTCATGCTTGAATCGTTCAAAGAACCACGTTGACCAGACGGCCGGGAACCACGATCACGCGCTTGGCCGGCGCGCCTTCGGCGAAGTTGACGAAGTCGTCGCAGGCGAGCGCGAGCTTCTCGATCTCGTCCTTCGATGCGCCGGCGGGCACGCTGAGCTTGCCGCGCAGCTTGCCGTTGACCTGCAGCATGAGTTCGATCTCGTCCTGCTCGAGCGCGCCGACGTCCACCACCGGCCAGGGCGCGTCGAGCAGGTCGCCCAGTTCCTTGTCGTAGCCGAGCTGCTGCCAGAGCTGGTGCGCGATGTGCGGCGTGGCCGGGTACAGGCAGCGCAGCAGGATGCCGAAGCCCTCGCGCACCGCTGCGGCATCTCTGGCGCTGCCGTCGGGCTTGAAGCCTTCGAGCGCGTTGAGCAGCTTCATCGCGCCCGACACCACCGTGTTGTATTGCATGCGCTGGTAGTCGTAGTCGACCTGGCGCAGCACGGTGTGCACTTCGCGCCGCAGCGCCTGCGCCGCCTTGCCGAAGGCCTGGCCGCCGGTCGCCACCGGTGCCACGTCCGCCTGCGCCACGCCGAAGTTCCAGACCCGGCGCAGGAAGCGGTAGCTGCCTTCGACGGCCGCGTCGTTCCATTCGAGCGTGGCTTCGGGCGGCGCGGTAAACATGGTGTACAGGCGTGCGGTGTCGGCGCCGTACTTCTCGATCAGGTCCTGCGGATCGACGCCGTTGCGCTCGCTCTTGCCCATCTTGCCGACGCCGCCGTATTCGACCCTGGTGCCGTCGGCAGTGGTGCCGCCGGTGATGCGGCCTTGCGCATCGAGCACGGGCGTGACTTCGGACGGCGGGAAGTAGTCCTTGCCGCCCTTCTCGTTGCGCCGGTAGAAGATGTGGTTGAGCACCATGCCCTGCGTGAGCAGCTTGGCGAAGGGCTCGTCGGCCTTCACGAGGCCGAGGTCGCGCATCACCTTGGTCCAGAAGCGCGCATACAGCAGGTGAAGAATCGCGTGCTCGATGCCGCCGATGTACTGGTCCATCGGCATCCAGTAGTCGGCGCCTTCGGCCACCATCGCGCCGTCGTTCTTCGGGTCGCAGTAGCGCATGAAGTACCACGACGAATCGACGAAGGTGTCCATGGTGTCGGTCTCGCGCCGCGCCGGCTTGCCGCAGACGGGGCAGACCACGCCGGCATGGAAGCCTTCGTGCTTGGCCAGCGGATTGCCCGAGCCGTCGGGCACGCAGTCGGTCGGCAGCACCACGGGCAGGTCCTTTTCGGGGACCGGCACCGCGCCGTGCTCGTCGCAATGGATGATCGGGATCGGCGTGCCCCAGTAGCGCTGGCGGCTCACGCCCCAGTCGCGCAGGCGCCAGGTGGTCTGCAGTTCGCCCAGGCCCTTCTGGCCCAGTGCATGCGCCACGGCGGCCACGGCCTCCTTGTAGGTCATGCCGCTGAAGTTGTCGGAGTTGATGGTCACGCCGCGCTGCTTGTCGGCGTACCAGTCCTGCCACTTGTGATAGTCGAAGTGCGGCTCGTCGTCGAGCAGCACCACCTGGATGATCTCGATGCCGTACTTGTTGGCGAAGGCGAAGTCGCGCTCGTCGTGCGCGGGCACGCCCATCACGGCGCCGTCGCCGTAGCCGATGAGCACGTAGTTGCCGACCCACACCGGCACCTGTTCGTCGGTGATCGGGTGCTTGACGGTCAGGCCGGTGGGCACGCCCTTCTTTTCCTGCGTGGCGAGCTCGGCCTCGGTGGTGCCGCCGCCCTTGCACTCCTCGATGAAGGCCGCGACCTTGGGGTTGAGCGTGGCGGCATGCGCGGCCAGCGGATGCTCGGGCGCCACCGCGCAGAAGGTCACGCCCATGATGGTGTCGGCGCGCGTGGTGAATACGTACATGCGGCCGTCCTGGATCAGCTGGCCGCTGGCGTCCTGGATGTCATGCGTGAAGGCGAAGCGCAGGCCCTCGCTCTTGCCGATCCAGTTCTCCTGCATCAGCTTGACGCGCTCCGGCCAGCCCGGCAGCTTGTGCTGGGTGTGCTCGAGCAGTTCTTCGGCGTAGTCGCTGATCTTCAGGTAGTAGCCCGGGATCTCGCGGCGCTCGACCGTGGCGCCGGTGCGCCAGCCTTTGCCGTCGATCACCTGCTCGTTGGCCAGCACGGTCTGGTCGACCGGGTCCCAGTTGACGACCTGGGTCTTGCGGTAGGCAATGCCTTTTTCGAGCATCTTCAGGAACAGCCACTGGTTCCACTTGTAGTACGAGGGATCGCAGGTGGCGATCTCGCGGCTCCAGTCGATGGCCAGGCCCATGGCCTGGAGCTGGCCGCGCATGTAGTCGATGTTCTCGTAGGTCCACTTGGCGGGCGGCACCCCATTTTTCAGCGCCGCGTTCTCGGCCGGCAGGCCGAAGGCGTCCCAGCCCATGGGCATCAGCACGTTGTAGCCGCTCATGCGCAGGTAGCGCGTGAGCATGTCGTTGATGGTGTAGTTGCGCACGTGGCCCATGTGCAGCTTGCCGCTCGGGTACGGCAGCATCGAGCAGGCGTAGTACTTCTTGCGGTTCGCGTCCTCGGTGACGCGGTAGGCATCGGCGGCGCTCCATTGCGCCTGGGCAGCGGACTCGACGTCGCTGGGTTTGTAGCTGGGGTTCATGACGGTTCGGCAGGAGCCCGGCTCGGAGCGGCCGGGGAAGGCGGATTATCGCGCCCGGCGGCCGCCTGGCCGGCAGACTCTAGACTTGAGGCACGTAACCTGCGTGTTGCGCGGGTAACGCCTGCCCTTCGGCAGGTTTTTCGCACCGCCTGGAATGCCATGAAACTGCGCCTGAAACACCTCGCCCTGGGCCTCACGGCCGCCGCCAGCCTCACCGTGATGCCGCTGCATGCGCAGCCAAACAGCGACAAGCCGCTGCGCATCGTGGTGCCCTTCGCCCCCGACGGGGCGCAGGACGTGATTGCCCGCTACCTGGGCGCCAAGCTCAGCGACAAGCTGGGCGGCACCGTGATCGTCGACAACAAGGCGGGCGCGGGCGGCATCGTGGCGGCCGACGCGGTGGCCAAGGCGACCGACGGCGCCACCGTGCTGCTGGCCACCGGCGGCGCCATCACCATCGCGCCCCATCTGCAGGCGAAGCTGCCCTACGACCCGATGGCGGACCTCGCGCCCGTGGCCCTGGTCGGCGACACGCCGATGACCCTGGCCGTGCGCACCGAAAGCCCCTACAAGACCCTGGCCGACGTGCTGCGCGACGCCAAGGCGAAGCCGGGACAGGTCACCTACGCCTCCACCGGCAACGGCACCGTGTCGCACCTCACAGGCGCGCTGCTGGCGCAGGCGAGCGGCGTGAACCTGCTGCATGTGCCGTACCGCGGCGCGGCGCCGGCGCTGACCGACCTGCTGGGCGGCCAGGTGGCGCTGATCGTCACCAGCGCCGCCTCCATCGAGCCGATGGTCGCGAGCGGCAAGGCCCGCGTGCTCGGCACTTTTTCCCGCGCGGCCCTGCCCAGCCTCGGCACGGCGCCGACGGTCGCCGAGGCGGCGGGCCTCGCCGGCATGGACGTGCCGGTATGGGTTGGCGTGATGGCGCCCGCGCGCATGCCGGCGGCCAGCATCGAGAAGCTCTCCGCGGCGCTGGTCGAGGTGTGCAACCTGCCCGAGACCCGGCAGCGTTTTGCCCAGCTGGGGGCGGTGAACACCTGCGGCGGCGGCGCGGCGTTGGGCAAGGTGATTGCCGAGGACAGCCAGCGCTGGGCCAAGGTCATCAAGCAAGGCGGGATCAAGGTTGATTGAGCCCACGGAGAGGCGCCATCGCGTCGGCATCGCGGGTGCCGGGGCGATCGCACTGGCCAGCTCGGCGTGGCTGCGCCAGGCCGGCCACGCCGTCGTGCTCTGGTCGCCGGGCGGCCAGGGTGCCGCGGCCCTGCGCACGCAGCCGCTCGAAGCCGTCGGCGTGCAGCCCTGCAGCGTGACGATCGAGGTCGCCGACGATGCGGCGCAGCTTTGCCTTGCGGCGGACGTGCTGCTGCTCGCCCTGCCGGTCAACGGACACAAGCGCGTGATGGACGCGCTGCTGCCCTTCCTGCGCGACGGCCAGACTGTGATCGTCAGCTCGATGGCCTCGCTGTCGTCGCTTTATCTGTACGAAAGCGCATGCCGCGCGGGCAAACGGGTGACGGTCGCCAGCTTCGGCACGACGGTGCTGACCGCGCGACGGGAATCCGCCACGCAGGTCAGGGTGATGACGCGGCGCCAGGCGGTCGGCGTGTCGGCCCTGCCGAATGCCGACGTTGAGAAGACCGTCGAACTGTGCGCCGCGCTGTTCGGCGATGGCTTCTTCGCGCAGGCCAGCACGCTCGCGAGCGCATTGGCCAACGTCAATCCGCAGTCCCACGGTCCGCTGGCCGTCTTCAACTGGACCCGCATCGAGCGCGCGGAGAACTGGCCGCAGTACCACTGCATGACGCCCGGCGTGGCCCGCGCGATCGAGGCGCTGGACCTGGAGCGGCGGGCCGTGGCCAGCGCCTTCGGCATCGAGCTCGGCCCCATCGAGGAACATTTCGCACGCTCCTTCGGCACCGCATCGGCCCGGCTCAAGGACATCGCGGCCGAGCTGCACGCTCAGCGCGGCGGCCCGCCCGGGCCGGTCAGCACCGACACCCGCTACGTGAGCGAAGACATGCCCTATGGGCTGGTCTTCGTCGAAGCGCTGGGCGCCATCGCCGGCGTGGCGACGCCCGCGACACGCACCATTGTGGATGCCGCCTCGCTGGCGAGCGGCACCGACTTCCGGCAGCGCAACGACCTGCTGGCGCCGCTGGGCCTGGGCCGCGAGACCGTGGCGGGGCTGCTCGCGCGCCTATGACGCGGCCGCGGCGGCAGCAGCCGGAAAGACCGGCTCGCCCAGGTTGAGCATCAGCCGGTTGGCCCACGCGAAGAGCGCCACGGAGTGGGCCAGGTCGAGAATCTCGAGCCCGGTGAGCCCCACGTCTTCGAGTGTTCGCACATCCTCGGCCGACACCTTGCCGGGCTCGGCACCGAGCCGGATCGAGAACAGGACGATGGCCTTCTCGCGCAGCGTGGTGCCCGCGGAAGCCGGCTCCTCGAACACCTGGGAGATCACGTCGCTGCGCTTGGCCAACTGCTCGAAGCGCTGCGCATGCACCGAGGCGCAGTACACGCAGCCATTGACGCGCGACTCCACCGTGGCGCCCAGCTCGCGCTCCGCGCGCGGCATGCCGTTCGGCGCGAACATGATCGCGTTGAAGGCGATGGAGCGCTGCAGCAGCATCTCGGGCTGATGCGCAAGCACCAGGAAATACGGCGAGCTGCGGGCCTGCGGGCTCATCTCGTCGAGCGCGGCCAGCTGGGCCGGCGTGGCCGTGGCGACATCGACCGGGTCGAGCCAGGGCTTCCAGCTCAGCACTTCGTTGGTGAAGCCCTTGATGCGGATCGGCGCGTTCATTGGCGCGCCCGTGACGCTGCGCGCCTTCTCAACCAGCGGGAGCGAGCTTGCCTGGAGCGGCCCGGCGCGGCGCTCATGCCCCGCCTCCGCGGCGGCCAGCGCCTGCAGGCCCGCGACCACGCGAACCTGGTAGGAGAGAAAGGCGATCAGCTGGCCCAGCGCGACGATGGCGGGCGTCGAGAGGCCCGCGTCCGCCAGCGACCGAACCGCGGCCCGGTCGCCTTCGATCGGGCGCTCGATCAGGCTGGCGGTGAATGCCAGCACCGTGCGCAGGCGCGCATCGGCCACCGGGGCGCCGCTTCCCACGGCCGCGGCCAGCTCGCGGTCCGCGCCCTCGGCCAGCAATCGCTCGCGGTAGTGCGCGGCGAGCGTCGCGGCTTTCGAGACACTGCATGCGTGCAGCGCGACCAGCAGGCGCTCGGCCACGGAAAGACCCTCGACCGATGGCGAGAACATCGCGTCGTAGCTGCCCTGCGTGGCCGCCACGACCTTGTCGCGCTGCTGGCGCAGCATGCGGGTGGCGTGGCCGGGCACCAGTGGCACCGTGGCGTCGATCACGTCGACGGCGGGAGAGGGTTCGGAAAGAGTGGTCATGCGTTTCGATGAAGAGGTTTGCGATTCAGCTTCGTTCGGCCGGCGGCGGCGCGGGCACCCATTCGTCGCCGAACAGTTCGGGCTCGCTGTAGGCCTCGAGGTTGGCGAAGTGATGCTCGAAGTCCTCGCGATAGAACAGGCTGGCCATGCCGCTCGCAAGCCGCCTGGCGCCATCGCTGATCGCGGGGATATCGCCCGACACCGTGCCATGCGACAAGGCCGCCGGGTAGCAGAAGCAATGGATGCGCTCGAGGCCCGGGCATGCGCCCGCCGCGCGCTCGCGGAATTCGAACACCGGCCCGAGATCGGGCGAATCGGCCAGCTCCTGGTCTTCGTCGCCGGGGGCGGGCACGAAGCGGTGCTTCCAGGTGCGCACGTGCGCGGCGATGGCGTCGAGCTCCGGACGGCTGCGCCAGTCGACCTTGAAGCCGGTGGAGACAATGAGAAAGTCGAACTCGAAATCGCCTTTGGGCGTGGCCACGCGCATCGACGCACCCTGCGGCTCGACCGAGAGCACGGGGCAGCCGAAATTGAAGAACGCGTTGGCGTGCTGCGAGACGCGCAGCGTGCTGCCATGCGGCGGCGGCACGTTGGCCACGTTGATGTAGTGGCGCACGCGCCACTTGAGCGCGTCGGGCAGGTCGTAGTGGCCCTGCGTCAGGCCCGGCACGCCGGCGCCCTTGCCCTTGTTGACGCGCGGCAGGTCGGGCCGGCGGATCAACAGCTCGACGCTGTGCGCGCCGGCTTCCAGCGCGGTGCCCGCGCTGTCCATGGCCGACGAACCTGCGCCAACCACGCCGACCCGCAGCCCCGACAGGCGGCCGTAGTCCATCTCGTCGGACGAGTGCGCCCATTGCGAGCGCGGCAGCGCATCGACGAAAGCGGGAACCGCGGGGCCGCCGAGCCCGTCGCGCCCCGTGGCCAGGACGACGCGGCGTGCCAGCACGCGCTGTGCGCCGGCCGGCGTGCGCAGTTCCAGCCGCACCGCCGCCGCATCGGGCAGCGGCTGGATGCCGCAGACGGCCGTGTCGTTGCGCACGTCCATGTTCATCACGCGGCGGTACCAGCGCAGGTAGTCCATCCACTGCAGGCGCGGAATCTTGTCCATCGGGCCCCAGGCTTCGGCGCCGAACTGGGCCTCGAACCAGGCGCGGAAAGTCAGCGAGGGCAGGCCCAGCGCCGGGCCGGTCAGCTCCTTGGGGGAACGCAGCGTTTCCATGCGCGCCGTGGTGGCCCACGGGCCCTCGCTGCCCGCGGGCGAGCGGTCGAACACCACGGCGCGAATGCCTTGCTGCGCCAGGGCCGCGGCGGCGGCCAGCCCGGCCTGCCCGCCGCCGACGATGGCCACGTCCAGCACCGGCTCGCCCGCGTGCTCGCGAACGGGCATCCAGGCGCGCGCGGGCCAGCCGAGGCATTCGAGATCCTTGGCAAGCCGCTGCTCGAGTGCGGCAAGGCCTTCTGGCGGCGGTGAAAGTGCGGGGGAGGCGAAGTCGGTTGTCATCTTGCGGAAACGGGACTGGGACTGAAAGCTTGGATTCACATTCTCGGGGCGCCCGGGCGAGGCTTGCATGGATCGGGCCCGGATCTCGCATGCCACAATGATTTCCAGACCACAGGGGCAGCATGCGCAGCAGTAACGACAGCAACAGCGAATGGTGGCGAGGCGCGGTGATCTACCAGATCTATCCGCGCAGCTTCATGGACAGCAACGGCGATGGTATCGGCGACCTGCCCGGCATCACGTCGCGGCTCGAGCACGTGGCGAGCCTGGGGGCCGATGCGATCTGGGTATCGCCCTTCTTCCGCTCGCCGATGAAGGACTTCGGCTACGACGTGGCCGACTACCGCGCCGTCGATCCGATCTTCGGCACCCTGGCCGATTTCGACGAGATGCTGGCGCGCGCGCATGCGCTGGGCCTGAAGATCATCATCGACCAGGTGCTTTCGCACACGTCCGACCAGCACGCCTGGTTCGCCGAAAGCCGCGCGAGCCGCGACAACCCCAAGGCCGACTGGTATGTGTGGGCCGACCCGCGTCCCGACGGCACGCCGCCCACCAACTGGCTGTCGGTCTTCGGCGGGCCGGCCTGGCAATGGGATTCGCGCCGCCGGCAGTACTACCTGCACAGCTTCCTCAAGGAACAGCCCGACCTGAACTTCCATTGCGCCGAGGTGCAGCAAGCGCTGCTGGGCGAGGTGCGCTTCTGGTGCGAGCGCGGCGTGGACGGCTTCCGCTTCGATGCCTGCAACCACCAGTTCCACGACGCGCTGCTGCGCGACAACCCGCCGGCCAGCGCCGCCTCGCTGGACGCGGTGAGCACCGTGCGGGCCGACAACCCCTATGCCATGCAGCAGCACCTCTACGACAAGAGCCAGATGGAGAACCTGGGCTTCCTCGAGAGCCTGCGCGGGCTGCTCGATGACTACGGCGCGGTCGCGCTCGGCGAGGTCGGCGACGAGAACGCGCCGCCCGTCATGGCGCAATACACCGAACTGGGCAAGCGCCTGCACCTGGCCTACAGCTTCAGCCTGCTGACGGCCGAGCACAGCGCCGGGCACCTGCGCCACCAGGTCGAGACGCTCGATCATGCGCTCGCGCCGACGGGCGGCTGGGGCTGCTGGGCCGTGTCCAACCATGACGTGCCGCGCGTGGCCACGCGCTGGAGCGGCGGCGGCCCGGAAGACACGCGGCGCGACCGGCTCTGGCTGGCGCTGCTGCTCGCGCTGCGCGGCAGCGCCAGCATCTACCAGGGCGAGGAACTGGGCCTGCCCGAGGCCGAGGTGCCGTTCGAGCTGCTGCAAGACCCGTACGGCCGTGCCTTCTGGCCCGAATTCAAGGGCCGCGACGGCTGCCGCACCCCCATGCCGTGGAAGGCCGACGAGCTGCACGCGGGCTTCACCACCGGCGGGCCGTGGCTGCCGGTCCACGGCCGCCACCTGCCGCTGGCCGTCGACCGCCAGTCCACCGATCCCGATTCGATGCTCGCATTCAGCCGCGCGCTGCTGCGCTGGCGCCGCGGCCAGCCGCTGCTGCGCACCGGCAACATCGCCTTCTTCGATGCGCCGGAGCCCGTGCTGTGGTTCGAGCGGCGCGAGGGGAACCAATCGCTGCAGGCCGTCTTCAATCTGGGAGGCGAGCCCGTCTCGGTCGCACTGCGCGAAGCGCTCGAGCCGCTGGCGGGGCATCCGCTGTCATCGTCGTCGTCCGTGCAGGCCGGCGGCGAAAGGCGCATGCTGGCGCTGGCGCCCTACGGTGTCTTTTTCGGTCGACCTGCTGGCGAAGAACAGATTTGAAGAACATGCCTTCCATGCTGCTGCCCGAACGCGAAGTCCGCGCACTGATGCACGCCGAGCACGGCGATCCGTTCGCGGTGCTCGGCCCCCACGAGACACGCGACGGCCTGCTGGTGCGCGCGCTGCTGCCGGGGGCGCAGAGCGTGGCCGTGATGCACACGCGCACGGGCTGGCCGCTGGCCGTGCTGTCGCGGCAGGAAGGCTCCGACATCTTCGCCGGCCTGGTGCCCGCGGCAGAGGCGCTGCTGGGCTATTCCTTCCAGGTCGACTGGGGCACGCACACCTCGCGGCTCGAAGACCCGTACCGCTTTCCGTTCGTGCTCGGCGAAACCGACGTATGGCTGCTGGCCGAAGGCACGCACCTGCGGCCCTGGGAGCGGCTGGGCGCACACCTGCGCGAGGTCGATGGCGTGAAGGGCGTGGCCTTCGCGGTCTGGGCGCCCAATGCGCGGCGCGTCTCGGTGGTGGGCGATTTCAACAACTGGGACGGCCGGCGCCACACGATGCGGCTGCGCCGCGAGTGCGGCGTGTGGGAAATCTTCGCGCCGCAGGTGGCCGTGGGCGACAGCTACGAATTCGAGATCCTCTCGGCCCAGGGCGAGGTGCTGCGCAAGGCCGACCCCTTCGCCTTTTCTTCGCGCCTGCGGCCCGAGACCGCCTGCGTGGTCGCGCCGCTGCCCGCCCCGGTGGCCATGCCGCCCGGGCGTGCCGCCGCCAACGGCCGCCATGCGCCGATGAGCATCTACGAAGTGCACCTGGGCTCCTGGCGCCGCAAGAACGGCCATGAATGGCTGGACTACCGCGAGCTGGCCGACACGCTGGTGCCGTATGCGCGCGACATGGGCTTCACGCACATCGAGCTGCTGCCGGTCAGCGAGCACCCGTTCGACGGCTCGTGGGGCTACCAGCCCATCGGCCTGTACGCACCCACCTCGCGCTTCGGCACGCCCGGCGACTTCCGCCATTTCGTCGAAGCCGCGCATGCCGCGGGGCTGGGCGTGATCCTCGACTGGGTGCCCGCGCACTTCCCCACCGATGCGCATGGCCTGGGCCGATTCGACGGCACCGCGCTCTACGAATACGCCGACCCGCGCGAAGGCTTCCACAACGACTGGAAGACGCTCATCTTCAACTATGGCCGCACGGAGGTGCGCAACTACCTGGTCGGCAATGCGCTGTACTGGCTCGAACGCTATGGCGTGGACGGCCTGCGCGTCGATGCGGTGGCCTCCATGCTCTACCGCGACTACAGCCGCAAGCCCGGCGAGTGGGTGCCCAACGCCCATGGCGGGCGCGAGAACCTCGAAGCCATCGCGTTCCTGCGGCGCATGAACCACGTGGTGGGCGTCGAGCGCCCGGGCGCCGTCACGCTGGCCGAGGAGTCGACGAGTTTTCCGGGCGTGACGCGGCCGCCCGAGGATGGCGGGCTCGGCTTCCACTACAAATGGAACATGGGCTGGATGAACGACACGCTCGCCTATGCGGGCACCGACCCGGTCCATCGCAAGCACCACCACCAGCAGATCACTTTCGGCCTGATGTATGCGCACAGCGAGAACTTCGTGCTGCCGCTCTCGCACGACGAGGTGGTGCACGGCAAGGGTTCGATGTTCGGGCGCATGCCCGGCACCGAGTGGCAGAAGTTCGCGGGGCTGCGCAACCTGTACGGCTACCTGTGGGCCTACCCGGGGAAGAAACTGCTGTTCATGGGTGGCGAATTCGCCCAGGGCGCGGAATGGAACGCCGACCGCAGCCTCGACTGGCACCTGCTCGAGCATGCGCCGCACCAGGGGGTTCGGCGGCTGGTGCGCGACCTGAACAATGTGTACCGGCACTTCCCCGCGCTGTACGAGCTCGACACCGAAAGGGCCGGCTTCGAGTGGATCGTGCACGACGACTGGGAGCAGTCGGTGTTCGCGTTTGTTCGTCGGGCACGCGATGGAAGCTTCGTGGTGGCGGTGTGCAACTTCACGCCGCTGCCGCGCCACGGCTACCGGCTCGGAGTGCCTGCGGCGGGCGCGTACCGGGAGGCCATCAATACCGACGGCGCCGTGTACGGCGGCAGCGGGGTCGGCAATGGCGTGGTCGAGAGCTCGCCGGTTTGCTGGCATGGCAGGGCCGATTCGATCTTGATCAGTGTGCCGCCGCTGGGGACTGTGATGTGGGTGCTGGCTTGAGGTTCTTGCTTCCTTTTGTTGTCCGGGGCCGGGTCTCGCCCCGGCGGGCGACTCACTTTCTTTGCTTCGCTGTTCAGACTGGGGACAAGGGAAACAGGTGTTCGGGGACATGGGAAACACCTCGCATCTCAATTGGAAGCGGTCACCGCGTTC
>NZ_JAGGNW010000017.1 GCF_018614875.1 Variovorax paradoxus
GGCCGCAGCCGCCGCCAGCGCGCGCGGCGAGCCGCCGAAGTCGCGCATGGCCATCGCCACCTCGGCCTCGGCCACGAGGCAGCGCGCGCGCGCCAGCTCCTCGTGGGCCCCGAAGCCGCGCGCGGCGCGCCGCAGCAGTTCGCGGGCGCGCGGATGCCCTCCCAACTGGGCCATCGCGATGCCGCGCAAGGCCAGCGCCGGCGGGTCGTCGCGCAGGGCGACCCGCTTGAGCGCGCCGAGCGCGTCACCGGCGGCCAAGGCGCGTGCGGAGGCGGCGATCAGGGAATCCATGGGGCGAGGCTACACCGGCACCAACGCCGATTCCGGCACGCTCGATCGAGCCGCCAGTCATGCAGCAGTCGTTCAAGGAATATTTCCGAGGTCGGCAGCACCAAGGGGTGGCGGCTGTTGCTAACGGGGGAGATCGGCTCCTCCCGGTTCCTCTGGCACATCGGCTCTCTCCGACGGTCCGAGGCGCGCGTACTGGGGCATGTAGTCCCGGACCAGGGTTGCGACAAGCTCAGCCTGCAACACGTCTTTCGAACGCTTGAGGGGATCGCGGTTCGGATATTTCGCCAGAGCCAGCTTGACCTCCACGAAATCCAAGGGATGCATCGTATTCATGAGCGCCATCTCACCGGTCGTGGAGACCACCATCTGGCTGAATCGCGGGGAATTCAGGATCCTCTCGCCCGTGGAAGCCTGCACCGCCCAAATGTCGTCTTCGTCATCCCTCATGGGCAGTGGATGCGGATCACCATCCTTGGCAAAACGGCGAATGACATCGACCTCGAATCCGGTTGCGTTGCGCACGGTCTCCTTTTGATCCTCGAGGCGCTCGAAAGACTTGTCGGCCTTGCGAAGAAGACCGAGCAGCGACACCTCCGATTCCTTCATGCGGGAAAAAAAGGCCAGATGCTTGCGCGTATCAAACAGAAGGTCGATGTCGCGAGTCGCCATTGCCTGAGGCACGAATCTCACGCCACACGCACTTTCATAGGCGTACAGGGCGTGTGTGCCGACCACGGTGAAATGCTCGGACACCCCAGCTTTGTCCAGGACGTTCAGTACGTCGACAACGACTGGGGGGACACGGCCGACCCGCAGCGCGCGATTCAGACGACGCTGCTCCTCGAATGTCTTTTCGATGGACGCCAGTCGGTCGGCAAGAGCGGCCTTCCGTTGGGTGAAGGTCTGAAAAATCTTGGCCGTCGCTTCGCTTTCGGGCCCCAATGATTTGTGGGTGCCCTTGACAGAAGTACGGATCAGATACCGATGACCCGAGATCTCGCGCCAGATCATCCCGCCTCGGAACTGCGCAGCTTCTTTCCTCAAGCGTCGAGTTTCTGCAAAGACGCTCTCCACGTCGATGTACTGCCGCTTTTGGCTTTCACTGTTCTGGAGGATGTCCGACATTTCATCATTTTCCGGGAGTTTCCCTTTTTATGGTGAAAACCTGATGCAGGCCAGCCATTGTCTTCTTTTTCACTGCAAGTAGGTTCTTTCAATAAATTTGATGAAAAACTATATAAATCAATCACTTAGACAGATGATTCGGATTGCCCCCAACGGCGAAGTCACAACCGGCAAGCAAGAGCGGCACCAACGACGCCGCGCCTACCACGACCCGGCCTTCGGCATGCACCTTACCGGCGGCTCCAACTCGATCAAGAACAGCTTCACGCAGTACCGCGAGCTCGGCGCGCGCGCCCGGGCCATGCTGCTGTCGGCCGCCGCGGCGCGCTGGAACGGTCACGCTGAAGGACCCGAAGGACTTCAGGGTCATCGGCCGCCCGACCACGCGCCTGGGATGCGCAGGCCAAGAGCAGCAGCCGGCAGGACTTCGGCATCGACGTCAAGCACACCGGCCAGCTCACCCTGTGGCGCGCATCACCGACATGCCCGAGTTCGCCGTGCACATCGTGCCGAGCGCGAAGCCGCCGAAGGGCATCGGCGAGCCGGGCCTGCCGCCGCTGGCGCCGGCCTTCGCGAACGCCATCGCGCAACTGACGGGCAAGCCGCTGCGCCAGGTGCCTTTCAACCTGGCCTAGGCGCAACCGGCGGCACCCGCTACGGCCGCCGAAGCGTCGCTTCCTCGGCCAGGCGCGTGACGATCGCCTGTTCAACGACCCTCCGGGAAGCGAGTTGCGAGCGGCCGCACTGCTCGCAGCGATACAACCGCCGCGAAGGAAAGAACAGACGCATCCACAGGTGCCGTTGGAGGCGTTTCATGTGGGCAAAGCCACACTGGCAACTTGAAAACAGGTTTTCCAAGACAAGCTCCAAAGGGTTCGCAGCGCCGAGCTCGTCTGTCGCTGGAACTTCACAGCTCCTGGCGGCTACGTTGCATCAAGTAATTATTTGTCGAAATTCCACTCAATTGTGTTGAGATTGGTAACCATTAACACTCCCACAAAATGGGGAGTGGCCGTTCTCGGACCCGCGGAAGCCGGGTTGCCCAGCAGGCCGTTCAGCGCGTGTCTTCCGGCCGCGGCACGCCCAGTTTGCGCAGCGTCCGATGGAAGTTGCTGCGGTCGATGCCGGCCTCGCGCGCGGCATTGGCCACATGCCCGTGATGCCGCGCCAGGGCATCGGCGAGCCACGCCCGCTGGAACGCCTCGGTGGCTTCGCGCAGCGTGCCGCCGGGGGTGCCCGCGAGGCTCGGCCGCCTGTCCACCGGCGCCGGCTCGGGTGGGATCGATGGCGCCGCCACGGGGCTGCTGCCCGCAGCCGCTGCATCCAGCGCCAGATGATGCGGTTCGATCGCCGTCCAGCGCGCGCCGCGGCGCTGCTCCCTGTGCTCCCCGAAGGCCCGCAGCGATGCGCGGCTGATCACATGCTCGAGCTCGCGCACGTTGCCCGGCCAGCCGTGCGCGAGGAGGGCGGCCTTGGAGGCCGGCGAAAGCCGCAGGTTGCGCGCGCCGAGGCGATGCTGGTTCTCTTCGAGAAAGCCGCCCGCGAGCGCCACCACGTCGCGCCCGCGCTCGCGCAGCGGCGGCACGACCAGCGGATAGACAGAGAGCCGGTGGTACAGGTCGGCACGGAAGCGGCCCTGCGCGATCGCGGCGGGCAAGTCGCGGTTGGTGGCCGCGATCACGCGCACGTCGACCTTCAGCGTCCGGTCGCTGCCGGGCCGCTGCACCTCGCCGCTCTGCAGCACGCGCAGCAGCTTGGCCTGCACCGTCAGCGGCAGCTCGCCGACCTCGTCGAGAAAGAGCGTGCCGCCGTCGGCGATCTCGAACTTGCCGTTGCGGTCCTGCACCGCGCCCGTGAACGCGCCGCGCTTGTGGCCGAAGAGCTCGCTGTCGGCCAGCGTCTCGGGCAGCGCCGCGCAGTTCACCTGCACCAGCGGCTGGCCGCTGCGCCGCGAGCGCGCATGCAGGCGCTGCGCCACCAGGTCCTTGCCCACGCCCGTCTCGCCGAGCAGCAGCACCGTGAGGTCGGACACCGCGACCGTGTCGATCTCGCTGCACAGCTGCCTCATTGCGGGGCTGCTTCCGAGGAGCTCGCGCGTGGCGCCGGGCCCCGAGCGCAGGGCCTGCGCAACGGCCTGTTCGCGCATGGCGCGCGCTTCCATTTCCTGGATCGTGTGGGCGGCCTCGATGCCGGTTTCGACCAGTGCGACCAGCGCGTCGAGCTGCGCCGGACCCACGGTCTCGAACGCGCCGGGCTCGAGCGCGTCCAGCGTCAGCAGGCCCCAGACGGCGCCGCGCAGCCGAAGCGGCGCGCCCATGCAGTCGTGCACGGGCAGGATGCCCGGCTGGCCCGCGACGAGGCCGTCGTAGGGATCGGGCAGGCCGCAGTCGTGCGCGAAGCGCAGGCCCCGCCCGCTTTCGAGCAAGCGCGCAAAGCGCGGGTGCGACGCCACCGGGAACTGCCGCCCCAGGGTTTCGTCGCTCAGGCCGTCCACCGCCAACGGCCGCAGCACGTCGCCGTCCAGCCGCAGCAGCGCGGCGGCGTCGCATCGCACGAGGCCGCGCGCCGCGGCAAGAAGCGACCGGTAGCGCTGGGCCTCGGAGGCCGCACTCGCTTCGATGGTGGTCACATTGACACTGGATGTGGTCATAACTACAACATTGATCTTGTTGCGAATTTGACCACGCATCGAAAATCCCCAGTGCTGGCGGGCACTTGCGCGAGGCCGTCGATTGGCACGGATCGTGAGAGTGAAAGGCATCTTCAACTGCCAATCCCGAAAGCCACAGATGAACCCGCAAACCATCGCCATCGTCAAAGCCACCGTGCCTGCGCTCCAGGCGCACGGAGAGGCCATCACCAGCCACTTCTACTGGATCATGTTCGAGCGCCATCCGGAGGTGAAGGCGTTCTTCAACGAGGCGCACCAGGCCGCCGGCAGCCAGGCGCGCGCACTCGCTGGCGCGGTGCTGGCCTATGCCACGCACATCGACCGGCTGGACGAGATCGCCGGCGCATTGCCGCGCATCATCCAGAAGCACGCCGCGCTGGGCGTGCTGCCCGAGCACTACCCGATCGTCGGCGGCTGCCTGCTGCAAGCCATCAAGGACGTGCTCGGCGAGGCCGCGACCGACGAGATCATCGCGGCCTGGGGCGAAGCCTACCAATCGCTGGCGGCGCTGCTGATTGCCGCCGAGGAAGAGGTCTATCGCGCCAACGCCGCGCAAACCGGCGGCTGGCGCGGCGAGCGCGAGTTCCGCGTGGCGCGGCGCGAAAAGGAGAGCGACATCATCACCTCCTTCTACCTGGAGCCCACCGACGGCGGCCCGCTGCTCGCGTTCTCGCCCGGCCAGTACCTCACGCTGGTGCTGAACATCGACGGCGAGTCGCTGCGGCGCAACTACTCGCTGTCCGACGCGCCGGGCAAGCCCTTCTACCGCATCAGCGTCAAGCGGGAAGCGGGCGGCCGGGCCTCGAACTGGCTGCACGAAGCCGCGACGGTCGGCACCCTGCTGCGGGTGCAGGCGCCCTGCGGCGACTTCGTGCTGCAGCCCGCGGGCGAGCGCGCGCGCCCGCTGGTGCTGGTCACGGGCGGCGTGGGCATCACACCGGCCATGAGCATGCTCGAGTCGGTGGCGCACACCGGCCGCCCGGTGCACTTCATCCATGCCGCGCGGCATGGCGGCGCCCATGCCTTCCGCGCGCGCGTCGACGCGCTGGCGGCACGGCATGCCAACGTGAAGCCGCTCTATGTCTACGACGCGCCGCGCGAATCCGACCCGCCGCACGCGACCGGCTTCGTCACACGCGAACTGCTGGCCCAGCAACTGCCGGCCGACCGCGACGTCGATCTCTACTTTCTCGGTCCCAAGCCTTTCATGAAGGCGGTCTATGCCAGCGGCCTTGCGCTCGGCGTGCCGAAGCAGCAGCTGCGCTATGAGTTCTTCGGCCCGCTGGAGGCACTGGAGGCCTGAGGTGGGGCTACCCACCCTGTCGACGCTCCGGCGGCACAGGTATACGATAAAAGTATTCCTTCAAGGAGATCGCATGCCCAACCCCAAAGCACCTGAAAGCGGCAGCACCCGTGCCGTCGAACGCGCGCTGGACGAAAGCAAGCAGGTGAAGAAAGCGGTGGAGGAAGCTGCGGACGAGCTCGCTCTCGTTCACGTGGTCCTGGACAAAGGGATCTCCCAGGATGCGCGCAGCGACGACCTGGACCGTGCCATCGCGCAGACCGACCAGATCGAGAAGAAGTTGTCGAAGTCTGTCGATCTGCTGGAGAAGGTCGCCGAAGCCTTGGAAACCCAAGCCAGCAAGGAGGCGCCATCACGCGCTTCGTGAGCGCCGCCCCGAGGTCGAGAAGCTTGCCTACAGAGATGACGTCACCCGGATCGTAAAAGGAAGCGATGGTGGTTGCGTTCCGTTGTCCAAGGGCCTCCAGACGCCGAAAGCGTAGGCATGCCGCTCACTACGATCCTTGTCGAGGACAGCCGGACGATCCGGGACAATCTGATTCCTGCATTGGAAGAACTCGCCGGCGCTCACGTCGTGGCGACGGCCGAGACCGCTCGCGCGGCCATCGATGTGCTTGCGCAACATGATTCCTGGCAACTGGCCGTCGTCGACCTGTTCCTGAAAGAAGGCTCCGGCCTGACGGTCGTACGCGCCTGCCAAGGCCGCTCCAGAGACAAGCATCTGGTGGTTCTGACGAACTATCCCACCCCCGAAATTCGCCGTCGATGCCTGGCGCTGGGCGCCGACGCGGTGTTCGACAAGTCCACCGAGCTCGAGGCATTTTTCGCGCATTGCCTGGGTTACCAGATCGAGTGAGCCCAGCGCCGGCCAGCCACCGGATTCGCGGCAGCGAGGGCGATCACGCGCGTGGGGGGTCGAGTCCTACAGAAGGAAATCGGTAAGCGTTTGCATAGTTTCCTCATGGCGCAAACCTACAGGAGATCTCCATGCACACGATCAACGATGTGATGAGCCGGGACGTGCAAGTCATCAGTCCCGATGCGACGATTGCCGAGGCCGCGCAGTGCATGCGCGACGGCGACTTCGGCATGATGCCGGTCGGCGAGAACGACCGGATGATCGGTTCCATTTCAGACCGCGACATTGCCGTGCGCGCGGTGGCGGAAGGCCGCGGTGCCGACACCAAGGTGCGCGATGTGATGTCGGATGGCGTCCGGTGGGCGTATGAAGACGAATCGATCGAACGCGTGGCCGCGATCATGGGCGAGTACCAGATCCGGCGGCTGCCCATCGTCAGTCGCGACAAGCGCCTGGTGGGCATCGTGGCACTGGGCGACCTTGCGGTGAAGGAACCTGCGCCGGCTCCCGCGGCGGAGGCGCTGTGCGAGATTTCAGAGCCGGCCTGAGCACCACCGTCGGCGCAATTCCTACAGCGCTCCCGCATCTCGCTGACACGGAGCACGGCTTCGGCGGCGCAGTCTGGCATTGGATGCGGTGCGCTCCTCTGTCCTCTGGAGCGCGGCGGTGCTTTTGCGAAACCGAGAGCGAGCACGACGTGCAAGGGACCAGACAGGCCGGCGGACAAGTCCAATGAGCGAAGCTCGTGCCAAAGCGCATGGCATGAAAAGCGCACCGCGTCCCCAACCTTCCTGAAGCGCAGCGGCCGGTTGTCCCAGCCGAAGGCGTGATCGCGCCGGCTTGTCGGTCCGCGCCGGCGTCGGACGAGGACCGGGGACCTCAGTGGCTGCCTCCGCGCACCCCTTCGACGACAGACAGCACGGCATCGACTACCGCATCGGGCGCCTCGAGTTGGATCTCGTGCCCCGCATCGGCCACCAGCACGTGCCTGCCGCGCGAGGACCAGGTCGCCATTTCCTCGTGCATCCGCTTCCAGATGGCCTGGACCTGTCTTCCCTGCTCGGACGTGATCTTCATGCCCCGCAGTTCGGCGGCGGTGTATGGCGCCATGGCAGTCAGCACCACCAGCGGACGATCGCCCAGGTCGCGGAAGGCCCCGGCCTCGGCGAGCGAGGCGTCGGTCGCATTGCTTTCCGCGAGCTGCGTGCTCAATGACTTGGGCGCGTAGGCGCGGATCGCCTGCATCTCATGCGCAGTCCGATGCGCAGACTGCGGCAGCAACACCGGAGCCGCCGCGCGCAACACGCCGAACGGCGCAAGCGCCACACCGATGCGAGACAGCATCGACCGCGATTCGGTCATGAAGCTCGCGACGCGCGCGACCTGCTGCGGATGGGAAGGATCGACGAGCACCAGCCCCGCCACTTCGGAGCCGAAGTACCGGGCGAAGCTCACGCTGTAGAGCCCGCCCAGGGATTGGCCGACCAGCACGAAGGGGCCGTGTTCGCCCGCGTTGGCCAGGACCGCGTGAAGATCGTGTGCCGCCTGTCCTGCGCCGGGAGGCGCGTTCGAAGGATCGCTCCACATCACCCCCGCGCGGCTGTATGCGCAGGCGCGCGTGTGCGCAGCGACCTTCGGCTGGACGGCCGACCAGCTCAATGATCCGTCCACGCTCAGGCCCGCTTCGAACACGACGGTGGGAGAGCCCGCGCCCCGGCAGTCCAGCTGGAGCCTTCGCCCGCCGATGTCGACCATCTTCCCGGGCGCCGGGAAGTCCCGGGCCGCGCGGGACCGGCCGACCTGCTCGTAGGCGACGCCGGGGAGGACCGCCAGGGCAGCAAGCGCCGCGACCGTGGCGAGGCCGGCGCGCAGGGTCCGGTGTCTTGAAGTTCTCACTGTCCGGCTTTATGGCACGAAGGCGCCGCCGCGGGAACTGCCTCCTTGCGTTCAGGCGCTGGGCGTCACGCGCGCCAGCTGGCGGATATGGTCGAAGTCGAGGCTCTCTCCAGCGCCTGCCGCACCGCCTTCACGAGCGCTGCATGATGCGGATCTTCCGCGAGCCGGTCGGCCCATTCGTGCAGATCGGTCCAGCGGCCGTCTCGCGCCAGGGTTTCGAGTTCCTGGCGCATGGCCGCGGGCAGCGGGGCGATCTCGGGAACGGGCTGGCCGCGCCGGCGCGGCCAGCCTGGGGGGCCAGGCCGAACCGGCGCCGGCATGCCCGCGGCGGGAGGAAGCTCGCCGTCGGAGACTGCATCCACCACGACCGAAAAGCGAAGCCGCGTGCCCAGGTGGGGGGAGCTTTCAAGCTGCAGCTCTCCGCCCATGTGCTGGACGATGCGGCGCGCAATCGCCAGTCCGAGGCCGCTGCCGTCGGCGGCCGGATCGGCCTGCGTGAACGCGTGGAAGACTCGCCGCTGGTCCTTCGTGCCGATGCCGATGCCGCTGTCCCAGACCTCCAGGTTCAGCTGCCACTGGTTGCCGACGGGGCGCGGTTCCACGCACAGGCCCATCTGGCCGTCATGCGTGAACTTGGCCGCGTTCGACAGCAGGTTCAGCAGCAGTTGCTGAAAGCGCTTGCTGTCCAGGCGCACGGCGGACGGCAGCGTGCCGCGCACGTCGAGCACGAAACGGTTGTTCTGCCGCTGCGCCAGCGTGGCGGCGTACTGCGCGATGTCGTCGATCAGCAGCGGCAGGCGCACCGGCTTCGGGTCCAATGCCAGCGGCAGCAGTTCGCCCTTGGCGTATTCGAGCAGGTCGTCGACCAGGGCGAGCTGGTAGTGGGCGCTGCGCTCGATGGCCTGCAGCTGCGCCGGGGCCGACCCCAGGTCGCCGCGCAATGCGCGGGCGTGGCCGACGATGGTGGCCAGCGGCGCGCGCAGGTCGTGGCTGATGTAGGCCATGAGCCGCGTCTGCTCGCGCGCGCGGTGCTCGGCGTGTTCGAGCGCGGCGTTGAGCGCGCGCGTCTTGCGCGATACCTCGTGCTGCAGCCTTTGCTGTTCGTGGGCCTGCCACTGGACCAGCGTGCGCTGCGCATCGTGGCGCTGGCGCGAAAGGTGGTGGGTCCAGGCGGCCAGCGCCACCAGTCCGACCAGCAGGCCCGGGAAACCCAGCACGTAGGCATCGAAGCCCGGCAGGGCATGTCCCGGCACGGCAAGTTCGGTGAGCCGCAGGCATACCCCCGTCGTGACGACCACCATGACCGGAAAAGCCAGCCGCCCGCCCGGGCCGCGGCGGCGCATGTAGACGAAGCTGCTGATCGTCAGTGCCAGCACCAGCGCCAGCGCAGCGAGGATGCCCGCGCGTGCGAAGGATGCATAGGGGCCCACCAGCGTGCCGATGACCACGAACGCCTGCACGGCCGTCATCGCGACCAGCACGCGCAGCCCCGGTCGGCGCACGGACCCGCCGCGCGAGAGCGCATGCAGGTACAGCACCATGTTCAGCACGCAGCAGCCCGCGACGACACCCGCCGCGCGGTAGCTCCACTCGGTGCTCTCGGGCCAGAGCAGCACCCTGGCGTAGCCGCGGTAGGTGGCTTCGTAGAGCGCGACCAGCGCGAATCCGAGGCTCTGCGAGGCCATGGCTCCATTTCGCGCGATGGCCCAGACCGCCAGCGAATAGACCGCCAGCACGAGCAGGCCGCCGATCAGCAGGCCGTCGATCAACGCGTGGCGGCTCTCGCTGGCGTGCCAGGTTTCGGCGCTGGACAGCAGGGGCGCCAGCTTCACGCTGCTGCGGCTTTGCACGCGCACCAGCACGCGTGCCCGCTCGCCGGGTCCGAGGTCGAGCGCGAGCACCGGAACGCGATCGAGACTGCCCTTGGCAAGCGGCCTGGAAACGCCCGCGGCCTCGTGCGTCCAGGCAGTCGCAGTCGCAGTCGCAGCCGCCAGGCCCGGCCCGCTGCGCTGCACATGGAAATCCACATACTGGAGCCAGGGGGTGTCCAGCACCAGGCGCAGCGCCCGATGGGCGTTGGCGTCGTTCGCCAGCGTGAGCCGCAGCCAGAACGCCGAGTTCGAGAAGCCCCGCCGCATGCGCGCGCTTGTGCCGGGCACGAAGCCGCCCGGCGCATCGCTCCCCAGGCGCGCCACCGCCTCGAGCGCGAGTTGCGCGCCCGGGTCCTCGAGCACCTCGACCTTGTCGTCCAGCGCCAGGGGCAGCGGCCCGGCCTCGCCCAGGTGCAGCACCGCGGCTTGCGCGGGCAGCATGGCGAAGCAGCAAGCCACCCACAGCAGCAGGGCGGCCAGGCCGCGAACGGTGTTCACGGGTGCCGCCGTCAGGCCTCGGACGCCGCGCCGGCGCGCGCGTAGCGGAAGCCGGTGGGCGTGCTGCCGAAGCGTTCGCGAAAAGCCGTCGAGAAATTGGCCTGGCTCGAGAACCCAACCGCCAGCGCCACTTCTTCCACGCTGAGCGCCGATTCGGCCAGCAGGCGCCGCGCCTCGGCGAGCCGCGTGTCGCGCACGAATTCGTAGACCGTGCAGCCCTTCTGCTCACGAAAGATGCGTGACAGGCGCTTTTCGTGCGTACCCACGCGCGCGGCCAGTGCCGGCAGCGCAGGCACGTTCGCGAGGTCGGATTTCACGAGGCGCTCGGCGGCCAGCGCAATCGCCCGGTCGGGACTGGGGTTGCGGCCCTCGTCTTTCGGCGCACCGGTGCAGGCGGTGTCCCGTCGCGCCGCCTCCTTGCTGCTGGCCAGCACCAGGTGGACGGTGACGCGCGCCAGCACCTCGGCCGGTTCGCACGGCTTGAGGATGTAGTCGACCGCGCCCTCGCGCAGGCCGGTGAGCCGCTCCTCCACCGAGCCGGAGGCGGTCAGGAAGATGACGGGGATGTGCGCCGTGGCGGGGTCGGCCTTCAACAGGCGGCAGGCGGCAAAGCCGTCGATGCCGCCCATGCGCACGTCCATGAGGATCAGATCCGGCCGCAGGGCCGTGGCGCGCCGGTAGCCCTGCAAGGCATCGAAGGCCAGGCTGATCCGGTGCTCTTCGCCCTTCAACGCGGCAATCAGCAGCTGCAGCTCGTCGACGTTGTCGTCGACGAGAAGGATGTGGGCGCGCCGGGGCGGCGTGGTGGACCAGTAGGACATGCGTCGAGCGTAGGCCCCCTCTTGTGGAAACGCGCGTGAAGAAGTTCACGTTTTGTTGCAATTGTAAACAAACGTCAGCTTTTTAAAACAATTCGTCCCGAGCAGCAAAAGGACATAGGACTTCCCTCCCCAAGAATCGCGCCTTTCCCGGGACCAGCGCCGCATTCCGCAGCGTTTCCGATTGGTCGGCACCCGGGCCATCAGAGCCAAAAAACGAGGGACGGGATGTTCAGCACCCCATTGATCTTGTCGGGCGCGCAAGCGCCACGCGACTTCTTTCAAACCGCAGGGCGAGTGCTTCGCCGGCGCACGGCGCGGATGTCCGCGCTCCTTGTCGGCCCGCTCGCGGGCCTGTTGCTCGCGACGGCGGCCCATGCGGTGCCGCAAGTCTCCAGCCTGGTCCACGTGCCGGACATCCTTCCGGCGGGCGGCACGGTCACCAGCACGGTGACCATCGCCGAAACCGACAGCCTGCCGATCGGCGCGCCGGGCGCATCCTTCACCTACTCGGTGCCGGCCAACAGCATCTACATGGGCACGGGCGCCGTCCCCGTGGGCAGTTGCAGCTCCACGGTGCCGGTGGGATCCGCGGGCCCGGGCACGGTCACCTGCTCGGGCATCACGCTGGCGGCCGGGCAGACGCGAGCCTTCGAGCTGCGGCTGCGCACGCTCACGCAGGGCACGCTGAGCGTCACCGCCACGCCGGCAGGCGGCGGCGCGAGCGAGACCAAGACGATCACCGTGAACCAGGGCGCCGATGTGGCCCTGGCCATCTCGGCGCCGGCCAGCGCATCGAGCGGCGCCACGGTGCCGATCGTCTTCACGCTGACCAACAACGGGCCTGATGCCAGCACGGGCTCGACGCTGACCTACAACATTCCGACGGGCCTGTCGGTCTCAAGCAGCGGCCTGCCCTCAGGCTGCTCCGTCACCGGCAGCCAGCTGAACTGCACCGTGGGCGCCCTCGCGCTCAACGGCACCCGCGCGATCACGGTCAACGGCGTGGTCACCGCGGCCGCGGGCTCGACGATCACGCACCAGCCGGCCATTGCGCCCACGGGCTCGATCGGCGACGGCGTGCCCGAGAACGACAACGCGACCGCCAACACCACCGTGACGGCGGGCACTGTGCTCACCATGGCCAAGAGCCATGACGGCGGCCAGTTGCTGGTGGGCCAGCGCTTCAACTTCACGCTGGCGCCGCGCTTCAGCGGCAGTGCGCCCACGGGCGTCACGCTCACCGACACGCTGCCGGCCAACTTCCAGATTGCCGGGACAGTCTCCGCCGCGGCCGGCTGGACCTGTTCGGTCTCGGGCCAGACGGTGAGCTGCACGCGCTCGAACATCGGCACCGGCGGTGCCGATGTGGCGCTCGGCGACATCGTCATTCCCGTGATCGCCCTGACGACCGGCACGGGCGTCGTCAACCAGGCCACGGTGAACGCCACCGGGCCGGTCTCCACCTCGGCCACGGGCAGCGCACCGGCCGACGTGACCAACTCCGCCACCGATTTCCGTGCCGACAAGCGCCGCGGCTGGCCGCAGAACAACGTGCCGATCAACCAGCCGTTCGACTACCAGGTCGGCGCCACCAACCTCGGCGGCACGCGCCTGCTCGCGGGCAGCACGATCAACCTGGTCGACGATCTGCCGGCCGGCGTGCGCATCAACAGCGTCACGCAGCGCGATGGCTATGCCTGCACGATCACCAAGGGCGGCGCCACCGTCGCGGCCCCAGTCGACGGCCCGGCCACCGTGAACTGCACGCGCACGCTCTCGTCCGACATCGGCGTGGACACCTCGAGTGGCAATACCGCGCGCAACGCCGGCTACGTGATCGTGAACGTCACGATTCCCGCAGTGCCGGCGGGCAACGCCCCGATCGTCAACAGCATGTGCGTGAACGTCGCACTGCCCGCGGGCGCACCCACGTCGGGTGCGGACCCCGATGCCAACACCGGCAACGACTGCGTGAGCCTGGGCACCGGCGTGGACGACAGCGCCAACTACGCTGATGTCACGGTGCAAAAGCGCGTGGGAGGCGTGGGAAGCGGTGCCGCAAACCGCCAGACCGCGGGCCTGCCGATCACCTGGGAAATCGAGGTCGTCAACCGCGGCCCCTCGCCGGCGCAGAACGTCGCGGTGAGCGACACCTTCGTGCAGGTACTGGGCGCGGGCACCGTGACACAGACGGCCAATGGCGCGACTTTCGCCGGCACCTGCGCGCTGCCTGCCGCCTCGAACGGTGCGGGCAGCGCATCGCTCTCGAACTGCAGCATTTCGCAGCTGCCGGTCTGCCGCGCCAGCACCGACGCCGTGAGCGCACTGCCGCTGTGCCCGGTGATCAGCATCCAGGCCACGCACTATGGCGACGGCCGCTCGGCCTCGGACAACACCTTCGAAATCGCCAACACGGCCAGTGCCATCGCGGCCACGCCCGCCGACCCGGTGCTCGACGCCGGCGGCCGCACCAACAGCGGCACGGCCAATGGCTTCTTCAATGCCCAGACCGACGTGGTGGTGACCAAGACCGCGAGCCCCGGTTCGGTGCCGGTCGGCCAGATGCTGACCTACACCCTCACGGCGCGCAACCAGAGCGTGCAGCAGGGCAGCTTCAGCCTCGCCTACGAGGTGCGGGTGACCGACACCCTGCCGGCCGGCCTGATGTTCATCTCGGCCACGGCCGCGGGCGGCGGCAGCTGCCCGACGCAGCCCAGTACCAC
The DNA here is from genome assembly GCF_018614875.1 of Variovorax paradoxus. GTDB lineage: Bacteria > Pseudomonadota > Gammaproteobacteria > Burkholderiales > Burkholderiaceae_C > Variovorax > Variovorax paradoxus_I. The sequence continues at coordinate 14,059 of NZ_JAGGNW010000017.1, forward strand.
GCAGCCGACGGGCAGCGGCAACAACCAGCTCGTGTGCCGCTGGGATTCGCTCGCGCGCAACCAGCAGCAGACGGTCACGGTGCAGGTACGGCCGCTCTATGCGATCAACGGCACGACCATCACCAACAGTGTGGCCGTCGCCACCGCGACGCCGGAAAGCAACGCCACCAACAACCAGGCAACGGCCGCCACGGGCGTGATCTCGCCCGTGTACGACCTCGTCATCACCAAGCGCGACGATGTCGATCCGGCGAACGTGGGCGACGACGTCACCTACACCCTCACGGTATCGAACAACAGCCCCTCGACAGCCGAGGCGGTTCGCGTGGTCGACAACCTGCCGTCCGCCGGCACCGGCGGCGAACCGGCTCCCACCTTCGTCTCGGCGACTGCACCGGCGGGCGTCGGCGTGACGACGCCGGCCGTCGGTTCGACCGGCGGGCAGATCGTGTTCTCGATTGCGGCCCTTGGCGGCACCGGCAACACATCGACCGGAGAAACCAATACGCTGCAGTTCCAGGTGAAGCTGCGCGGCGTCTCGCGCGGCACGTTCCAGAACCGTGCCGCGGTCGACTTCTTCGATGCCGCGCGCAATGCCTTCGACACGAGCCAGGGCAACAACGCCGTCGCCGAGAACACCACCTTCCGCTTCAAGGCCGACGTGCAGGTGGTCTCCAAGGCCGCGGTGTCGCCGGGCACCGGCACGCCGCTCGCGACCGTGGCCATCGGCCAGGGCTTCGACTGGCTCATGCAACTGCGCAACAACGGCCCCGACAGCGCCGAGACCACCAGCTTCACCGACACCCTGCCCGCGGGCCTGGTGCTGACCGGCCCGCCGGTCTTCACCGTGACCGGCGGCACCTTCACGCCCGCCGCGCCCACTTGCACCGGCACCGCCGGCGGCAACACCGTAAACTGCGCCATCACCTCGATGCCGGCCAACGGCACGGCCACCGTGCGCATCCCGGTGCGCACGGCCACCGGCACCACGCCGGCCAACGGCACGCAGTTCACGAACCGCGCGCACCTGGTGACCACCGGCTCGGGCGACACCAACGGCGGCGCCGACCCGAACGCCGGCAACAACTTCAACGAAGGCAGCATCGCGGTGCAGAGCAGCGCCCTGAGCGGCCGCGTCTATGAAGACCTGAACGGCAACGGCGCGATCGACGGCGGCGAACCCGGCATTGCCGGCGTCACCATGCGCCTGACCGGCACCGACAGCCTCGGCAATGCGGTCTCGCTGACCACCACCACCGACGCCAGCGGCAACTGGGGCTTCACCGTGCCCGCGGGCACCTACAGCGTGGCCGAGGACCAGCCCGCGGCCTACCAGCCCGGCATCACCCGGGCCGGCGGCGCGACCGGCGCGGGCAGCACGGCCGGCACCGTGCCGGCGGGGACCTCGAACGGCCCCAACGGCTCGAACGCCAACCGCATCGACGCCATCGTGCTCGGCGCGGGCGGCACCTCGGCGGCCAACAACTTCGGCGAAGTGCGGCCCTCGAGCCTTGCCGGCCGCGTCTACCGCGATGCCGACTACAGCGGCGCCGCGAGCGCGGGCGACCCCGGCATCGCGGGCGTCACCGTCACGCTCACCGGCACCGACATGTTCGGCAACCCCGTGTCGACCACGGCCACCACGGCCGGCGGCACCGGCAACTACGCCTTCAACAACCTCACGCCCGGCACCTATGTGGTGACCGAGACGCAGCCGGCGGCCTTCGCCGACGGCAGCGACGCGGCCGGCAGCGCCGGCGGCACCGCGGGCAACGACGTGGTGAGCGCGATCGCGCTGCGCTCGAACGTGAACGGCACCGGCTACGACTTCGGCGAACTGCTCACCCGCATTCCGGTGCGCGTGTTCGTCGACGCCAACAACGATGGCCTGCCGCAGGCTGGCGACACGGGCATTCCCAACGTCGCGCTGCGCCTCGCGGGCACGGACGCCGCAGGCAACGCCGTCAGCATCGTCGCCGTGCCTTCGGGCCCGGACGGCAGCTACGAGTTCCGCAACGTGCCGCCCTCGGCGCCCGGCGGCTACACCATCACCGAAACCCAACCGGCCAACTATGCACCGGGCAAGGCCAATGCGAACGGCCAGCCGGGCACGGCCCAGGGCGGCGGCAACAGCATCACCGGCATCACCGTGGCCGGCACCAACCCGCCGCTCACGCAGGGCGAGTACTACTTCGGCGAACTGCTGCCCGCGGGCATCTCGGGCCGCGTGTACTACGACCGCAACGGCAACGGCGCGCAGGGTGCGCCAGCCACCGAGCCGGGCCTCGCGGGCGTGACCATCGCGCTCACCGGCACCGACGTCAATGGCAACCCCGTGACGCGCACCACCACCACCGACGCGAGCGGCGACTACAACTTCGCCAACCTCGCGCCCGGCACCTACACCGTGATCGAGACGCGGCCCTCGGGCTACGAACCCGGCATCACGCGCGCCGGCAACGTCAGCGGCACCGGCAGCGTCGCGGGCACCGTGCCCACGAGCGGCAGCGGCGTGGCCAACGGGCCCAACGGCTCGACCGCCAACGTGATCCAGAACATCGTGCTCGGCGCAACGGGCTCGGGCTCCGCGGCCAACAATTTCTCGGCCGTGCGGCCGGCGAGCCTGTCGGGCTACGTGTATGCCGACGTCGCACCGTCGAACGGCACCCGCGACACCGGCGAACCCGGCATCGCAGGCACCACCGTGCGCGTCACCGGCACCGATTTCCTGGGCAACGCCGTCACGCGCACGGTGCAAGCCGCCGCCGACGGCCGCTACCTGGTCGACACGCTGCTGCCCGGCACCTACCAGATCGACGAGACGCAGCCCGACGGCGTGGCCGACGGCCCCGAGTCGCTCGGCACCGTGGGCGGCGCACCGCGCGGCACCGCGAACCCGGGCGGCGCGAACGACCGCTTCGGCGCGCTCGTGCTCGCGTCGGAAGAGACCGGCATCGACTACAACTTCGGCGAGCGCGGCGGCCAGATCGCGGGCTGGGTCTACGTCGATGCCAACAACGACGGCATCCGCCAGGCAGGCGAGACCGGCATTCCCGGCGCCACGCTCACGCTCACCGGCCGCTCCGCCAGCGGCCTGGTGGTGAACGCCACCGCCGTGACCGATGCCAACGGCCGCTACGTCTTCACCGGCCTGCTGCCGGCCGACGCCACGGGCTACGCCGTGCGCGAGACGCAACCCGTCACCTATGCCGACGGCCTCGACGCGGTCGGCACGCTCGACGGCACCCGCAGCGGCACGCTCGGCAACGACGTGCTCTCCGCCATCGCCTACCGCGGCGGCAACGGCGACGACTACAACTTCGGCGAGCGCGGCGCATCGATCGCGGGCACCGTCTACAACGACGCCAACCGCAACGGCACGCGCGAGCCGCAGGACCTGCCGATCGCCGGCGTGACCATCACGCTGACCGGCACCGACGCCGCGGGCCAGCCCGTAACGCGCACTGCCGTCACCGGCTCCGACGGCCGCTACGAGCTGGCGGGCCTGCCGCTGCCCGGCACCGGCGGCTACACGATCACCGAGACGCAGCCCAGTGGCTACGACGAGGGCATCGCCATCCCCGGCACGCTCGGCGGTTCGGCCCAGGGCACCAACCAGATCCGCGTGAACTTCACGACGCTGGCGACCCATGGCACAGGCTACGACTTCAACGAGCACAGCAACCAGCCCGCCTCGCTGACCGGCACCGTGTGGTTCGACCAGAACCACAACCGCAGCCGCGAAAGCGGCGAGGGCCAGGGCGAAGGCTGGACCGTGGAGCTGCTGCGCTGCGCCGACGGCGGCAACGCCTGCCCGGAAACCGCGACCACAGTGCTCTACACCGTGACCACAGGCGCCGACGGCAGCTATCGCTTCGGCGACCTCACGCCCGGCGAATACCGCGTGCGCTTCCGCTCGCCCGACGGCCGCACCGTCGGCGGCGTGTGGCCCACCGACGGGGCGCAGAACGGCGCCAACGGCCCGTATCCGACGCCTGCGGCCAGCGATCCGCGCTTCTCGATCAAGGTGCGCGTGGCCCCTGGCGCCAACGTGCAGCGCCAGGACCTGCCGTACGACCCGGGTGGCGTGGTGTACGACAGCGTGAGCGGCACGCCCGTGCCCGGCGCGGTGGTGCGTCTCGTGGGCCCGCCCGGCTTCGACCCGGCGCAGCACCTGCTCGACGGACGCGACACCTACACCACCGGCCCCGGCGGCTACTACGACTTCTTCGTCCTGCCGGGCGCGCCGGCCGGCGAATACCGCCTGGCGGTCACGCCGCCGGGCAGCTACCTGCCGTCGTCGATCTACCCGGCCGCGGCCGGCGGGCTCGGCACGCAGTCCTGCTCCGCGCCGGCCAACGGACCCGCACCCGCGCAGACCAACCCCTGCGTGGTGAGCCCCGGCGCGGGGCTGGTGCCCGGCGCCGGCTACTACCTGGCATTCCAGATGCCGGGTGGCGGCGGCCAGCACGTGGTGGCGAACAACATTCCGCTCGATCCGGCGGACGCCACCCTCATCGAGCTGCGCAAGACCACTTCGAAGCTCACCGTGAAGAAGGGCGAACTGCTGCCCTACCGCATCACGGCACGCAACACCCGCAGCAACCCCGTGCCGGGCGCGGCCGTGGTCGACACCCTGCCGCCGGGCTTCCGCTACGTGCAGGGCTCGCTCACCGTGCGCATCCTGCCGGGCGGCGTGGCGCTGCCGGTGGTGCCGCAGATCAACGGCCGCCAGGTGGTGGTGCCCGGACAGAACTTCGCGCCCAACGAGACCAAGGAATACCTGATGGTCGCCGGCGTGGGGGTCGGCGTGGGCGAGGGCGAGTTCGTCAACCAGGTCATCGCCACACAGGGCGTGGGTGGACGCGTGCTGTCGAACCTTGCCACCGCCACGGTGCGCGTGGTGCCCGATGCGCTGTTCGACTGCACCGACGTGATCGGCAAGGTCTACGACGACAAAAACGCCAACGGCTACCAGGACGAAGGCGAGCCCGGCCTTGCCAACGTGCGCGTCGCCACCGTCAACGGCGTGCTGGCCACCACCGACGCCGAGGGTCGCTACCACATTGCCTGCGCCGCCATTCCGAAGGATGGCACCGGCAGCAACCTGGTGCTCAAGCTCGACGAGCGCACGCTGCCTTCGGGCTACCGCACCACGAGCGAGAACCCGGCCGCCGAGCGCGCCACGCGCGGCAAGGTGCTGAAGGTGAACTTCGGCGCCACGGTGCACCGCGTCGTTCGGCTCGCGCTCCAGGGCGCCGCCTTCGACGACGGCAGCACCGCGCTGCGCGCCGGCTTCGTGCCCGAGCTCGACCGCACCGTGGCCGTGCTGGCCGAGAAGACCTCGGTGCTGCGCCTGGCCTACAAGGCCGCGCCCGGCGAGGCCGAAGCGCTCGGCCGCCAGCGCACCGACGCGGTGAAGGCCGCCGTGCTCGCGCGCTGGAAGCAATTGGGCGAACAGCGCGCGGACCGCAAGGAGCCGCCGCTCTTCAACCTGGACATCGAGGTCGAGCTGGTGCCCGCCGCCGTGCCCGCGGTGAAGCCATGACGCGAGAACGAGTGAACGCCATGAAAAGCACCCCGACATCGAAGAACCCGTTCAAGCGAGCCGACATGAGAAAGCTACCCAAGCGCATCGCCCTCGCAGGCGCGGTCACCGCCGCCTGCATGACCATGGGCCTGGCCGCGGCGCAGGACACCGCCGTGCGCGGCCGCATGCTCGACCATGCCGCGGCCGACCCGCGCGCGGCCGATCTCGACGGCACGCGCCGCCTGCCACGCAGCAGCGAGCGCGAGCTGCCCAAAGCCACCTTCGTGCTCGGCGATGTGCGCGAGCCGGTGGCCGCTCCGGCGAGCGGCGCAGCGGCAGCGGCTGTTCCGGCCACGGAACGCAGCGATGCGCAGACTCCGCAGTTCGCGTCGGGCTCCGACCTTCTCGCTGCGGCGGACCGGGCGCAGCTCGACCGCATTGCCGACCAGGTCAAGGGCCGCGACAAGCTGCGCTTCGAGATCGTCGGCCACACCGACGCCCAGCCGCTGAGCGCGAAGTCGCGCGAGCGCTTCGCCGACAACCATGCGCTGGGCCTGGCCCGCGCACAGCAGGTGGCGCGCTATCTCACGCAGCGCCTCGGCCTGCCGGAGTCCCAGGCGGCGGCAAGCTCACGCGGCCCCGATGCCCCTGTCGCGCCGCCCGCATCCGACCCCATCAACTGGCCCGCCAACCGCCGCGTCGAAGTGCGCGTGTACTGGACCGATGCGGCGACAGTGGCGGCGAGCGCCCCGGCACTCGTGCCCGCCGACCCCGGCGTCTGCCGCACCTTCACCGCCTTCGGCACCGACGCCGCACCGCTGCGCCTGAGCGTGGACGGCCAGCTGCTCACAGCCGACGGCAAGGGCGCCTCGGGCGCAGCCGGCGAGGGCGCCACCAGCGCCGACCGCCAGCGCTGCGTCGACGTGCAGCTCGAGCGCAACCAGCTGCGGCTGCAGTACGACAACCTCTCGCAGCCGCGCCGCCTGAGCGCCGCGGCCTGGCCCACCATCGTGGTGGCCGGCGACACCGTGCGCTTTGCGGGCTACAGCAACTACCTGCTGTTCACCGCCAAGGCCGAGTTGCGCATCTACACCGCCAACGACGTCATGCAGCGCCGCCTGCTCGCCACGCTGCCGCTCGACACCGCGATGCGCGGCGAATGGCAGGTGCCCGCGGGCCTGCTCGACCGCCTGGCCGACGGCGCGGGCGGCAAGCTCTACTACCGCCTGCGCGTGTACGACCGCCAGGGCCGTTTCGACGAGACCGACGATCTCTCGCTCAGCGTGGCCGAGCGCCACGCCCCCGAAAAGGCCACGCCCGATCCAGCGCGCGAACTGCTGCGCGCCTACGGGCAGAACAACATCGCGATCTCAAACATTCCGCTCGCGGCCGGCACCGTCACCGCCAGCGGCGCGGCCGTCCGCCCCGGCGAGACGGTGCGCGCGCTCGGCTTCGCAGTGCCGGTGGACGACAACGGCCGCTTCGTGTTCCAGCAGCTGGTGCCGCGCCGCGTGCAGACCGGCGAGATCGCAGTGACCGATGCGCGGGGCGCCACGCGTTCCTACCGCCGCGACTTCGAACTGCCCGCAAGCGACTGGTTCTTCGTCGGCCAGGCCGATCTCACCGTGGGCAGCAACAGCGTGAGCGGCCCGGCCGCGATCATGACCAACGACAAGAACCGCTATGGCGGCGGAGGCTGGAGCGAAGGCCGCATCGCCGGCTATGCCAAGGGCCAGCTCGACGACCGCTGGACCCTGACCGCCAGCGTCGACACCGAGGAGCGCCCGCTCAAGGACCTGTTGCGCAACCTCGACCGCAAGGACCCGACCTCGCTGTTCCGCCGCTTCGATCCCGAGGATTCGTGGAGCACCTTCGGAGACGACTCCACCACCATCGAGGACGCGCCCACGCAGGGCCGCTTCTACCTGCGCGTGGACGACGGCCGCTCGCAGGCGATGTGGGGCAACTTCAAGCTCAACTTCGGCGACACCGAACTCACGCGCGTGAGCCGTGGCCTCTACGGCTTCCATGGCCGCTACCTCGGCGACGAATCGACCTCGTTCGGCGAGGCGCGCCTGAAGATCGACGCCTTCGCGGCCGAACCGGGCACCCTCGCGGCGCGCGAGGAATTCCGCGGCACGGGCGGCTCGCTCTACTACCTGCGCAACCAGGACATCACGCGCGGCGCCGAGCGCGTGAACATCGAGATCCGCGACCGCGATTCGGGCTTCGTGCTCAAGCGCACGCAGCTCGTGCCCAGCTCCGACTACGAGATCGACTATCTGCAGGGCCGCGTGCTGCTCTCCGCACCGCTGCCCAGCCTCTCGGACGACGGCTCGCTGGTGCGCGCCGGCGGCTTCACCGGCATGCCGGCCTTCCTGGTGGTGGACTACGAATACACGCCGATCGCGAGCTCGCTCGACACGCTCGCCGTGGGTGGCCGGGTCTCGTGGTGGGCCAACGACCACGTGGGCGTGGGCGTGACCGCGTCGCGCCAGGACCAGATCGGCGCCGACCAGCGGCTGGCCGGCGCCGACATCACGCTGCGCAAGACCGAGACCACCTACTTCAAGGGCGAGGTCGCGCGCAGCAAGGGCCCGGGCACGGCGCAGCTCGATTCGCTCGACGGCGGCTTCAGCTTCAGCGGGCGCAACGGCACTTCGGGCACGAGCCTGGGCAATGGCCCCACCGGCAACGCCAATGCCTGGCGCCTCGAAGGCCAGGCCGACCTGGCCGACTTCGAGATGAAGGGCGGCGGCCGCATCAGTGCCTATGCACAGTCGCGCGACGCCGGCTTCTCGGCGCCGGGCCAGTACGCCAGCAACGCGACGCGCCAGGTCGGCGCGTCGGGCACCGTGCCCTTCGGCGAGAAGGGCGAGGCCGGCGAGCTGCGCCTGAAGGCCGACCGCCGCGACGAACGCGACGGCTACAACAGCAGTGTGCTCGACGCGCAGTACGGCCTGCGCCTGTCGCCCGACTGGAAGCTGGGCCTCGGCCTGCGCTACGACGACAAGACCGGCGACGCGCTCATCACCAGCCCGTCGCTTCCCACCACGCAGGCCGTGTCCGGCGAGCGCGCCGACGCGGCCGTGCAGCTGGAGTACACCGGCAACGACCGCTGGAGCCTCTACGGTTTCGCGCAGAAGACGCTGCGGCGCACCGGCACGCGGCTGGACAACGACCGCCTGGGTTTCGGCGGGCGCTACCGCGTGAGCGACAAGCTCGCGCTGCGCGGGGAACTTTCGACCGGCGACGGCGGCCTCGCAGGCAAGGCTGGCGTCGACTACCAGTACGACGACCGCTCCAACCTCTACATGACCTATGTGGCGGACACCGGCCGCACCGACGAGAACCTCATCGGCCGCGGCGGCAGCCTCGTGACCGGCGTGCGCTCGCGCGTGGGCGACGGGCTCACCATGTTCACCGAGCATCGCCATGCCACCGGCACGCAGCCGGGCCTCACGCATGCCTACGGCGTTCAGTACGCGCCCGATGCGCACTGGACCCTGGGCGTCAATTTCGAGAACGGCTGGGTCGGCGCCGAAACGCTGGGCGCCACCCGGCGCGAGGCGGTGGCCCTCACGGCCGGCTATTCGAACGAGCGCCTCAAGTACAGCGGCGGCCTGGAGTACCGCAAGGACCGCACCACGGCCGAATCGCGCACCAGCTGGCTCGTGAAGAACTCCTTCACATGGAAGGTGAACGACGACGCGCGCTGGGTCGGCAAGTTCAACTGGGCCGACAGCGACAGCAGCACCGGCGCACTGGCCGCGGCCAAGTACACCGAGGCGATGCTCGGCTATGCGCTGCGCCCCGCGCTCGACGACCGGCTCAACCTGCTGTTCAAGTACACCTACCTCTACGACCTCTCGTCGCCGGGGCAGGTGGTGTCGGCCGGCGCGCTCGACTCGAGCCTGGGCGCCGTGTCGACCACCGGCATCGACTACCAGCAGCGCAGCCATGTGTTCGCGATCGATGCCACCTACGACATCAACGAGCGCTGGACCCTCGGCGGCAAGTACGCCTGGCGCCGCGGCGAACTGCGCGCGAGCCGCGACAACTCGTCGCCGTGGTTCAAGAGCTCGGCCGAGCTGGCAGTGCTGCGCGTCGACTGGAAGCTGGTGCGCAACTGGGACTGGATGGTCGAGTGGCGCTCGCTGCGCGCCAGGGAACTCAAGGACCGCAAGAGCGGATGGGTCACCGCGGCCTACTACCATGTCAACGAGAACCTCAAGGTCGGCGTGGGCTACAACTTCACCGACTACTCCGACAACCTCACGGACATGAGCTACCGCAGCAAGGGCTGGTTCCTCAACGTGCTCGGGAAGTTCTGAAGGCGTGGGGCGGCATGACGAGGTGTGCGTGACGGACCTGGCTTTTCACGCGCTGGTGGCCAAGGTGCACACCGCCACCAGGCCAACCGACCTGGCCTCCATCTTTTGCGAAGAGACCCATGTGCTTGCCGACTACCGGCAGGCGCGCTGATGAGATTCTTCTGTGGCCGGTGCGCTGCGCCGGACGCGGGGACTCATGGCGCGCGCGCGGAGTGGCAACAGGGGACATGAGGCCGGTTGTCGCTGCCGGCCGGTGGCGACAACGTCTTCCTGGCGCCATTGCAGCGCGCAGCAGCAACAGGGTCAAGCCGGTCGAGCTCAGCTCTTGACTGGCTCTTGACTAATGGTAGTCATCCTCGCGCTGGTGGCGGATCGCAGCAACCGCGACCTCTCGATCGCTGATGATTCGAAACAAGGCAACATATCCCGAGGCACCGAATGGAATGACCAGCTCGCGCTCGAGCCGGTCGGCGTCGGCAATACGGCAGGTAAACGGGTTCGTCTCCAGAATTCGGAACTCACGCCGGATGGCCGCCACTGCGCGGCGCGGCAGATCGAAGTCGCCATGCTGGAGAGCGGAATCGACGAGAAAGTCTTCAAGACGCAACAGATCCTCGAGGGCCTCCCGCGTCAGGGTGACTGCGTAAGTCACGAGCGAGCGGCTCTGCTGCGCTTTTCCTGAGCAAGCTGTGAAGTGCGCGCATCGAGGCGCGCTTGCATTGCGTCGAGCACATCCTTGGCAGAGTAGTACTCACCGCTCTTCTCGGCACGCTTCAATGAACTGCGGCCACGCGCGAGAAACTCCTGCTGAGATTTGCGGCGCTGCGCTGCCTGCACGGCCGCGTTCTCCACAAACTGCGACAGCGTTTCGCCATGGCGAAGCACGCTTTCGATTTCAGTACGTACGGATGGCTCGACTCGTACGGGAGGCAACTGGGCGGTCTTCATCCACGCACTGTAGAGCAATTGCTATGCGCAAGTCAAGGTCCACCTGTCGCCAATCCGCCAGGTCTGCGCCCGGTTCCGTGTGAGCGTCGAGACTGCTCGCAAACTGGCTCGGCTACCAGTCGCCGCCAACACGATCCACGACGTTTGCACGTCCCGCACAGGGGATCCGAGCGTCGGCTGTCGCTGCCGGCCCCGGGGGCGAGAATGTCTTCCTTGGCCCCATTGCGCGCAATACTTCCACATGGACATCCGGCAACTGCGCTACTTCGTCAAGGTCGTCGAGCTCAAGAACATCACGACCGCGGCGGAGGCGCTTTTCATCGCCCAGCCCTCCTTGAGCCAGCACATGGCCAACCTGGAGTCGGAGCTCGGCGTCACTCTGCTGGAGCGCAGCGTTCACGGCACGCGGGCCACGGCCACCGGCGAACTGCTCTACCGCCATGCCAAGACCATCCTGCGGCAGTTCGAGGACACCCGCTCGGCCATCCGCCAGGAGAGCGAATCGCCGTCCGGCCGGGTGGCCATCGGGTTCCCGACCAGCACGTCGCGCATCCTGGCCGCGCCGCTGCTGGCGCGGCTGCAGGAGCGCTATCCGCTGATCGAGCTGGAACTGGTGGAGGCCTCCAGCGGGGACCTGACGGGGCAGGTGGCGGCCGACCGGCTGGCCCTTGCGGTCACGATGGATGCGCGGGCCGACTCGCGCCTGCGCATCGAGCCGATCCTGGAGGAAGAATTGTTCGTGGTGGTGGCCTCATCGCAGACAACACCGCGCGCCTTCGGCATCGAGGCCTTTGCCAGGCTGCCGCTGCTGCTGCCCACGCACCCGAACTCGGTGCGCGTGGCCACCGAGCGGCTGTTGCGCGATCGCCAGCTGACGTTCCGGCTGGTGGCCGAAACGAGCGCGGTGGAGATCCTGATCCTTGCCGTCGAGCGCGGGCTGGGCGCCACGGTGCTGCCGACCGCGGCCTTTGCACTGGCGCAGCAGCATGGCCGCGTGCGCGGCGTGCCCATCAAGGGGCGGCCGCTGCTGCGCGAGCTGTCGCTGAGCCTGTCGGCCTCCGCGGCGCGCAGCCCCGCCGTGCAATGCGTGCGCGAACTGCTGTTGCAGGTGATCGACGAAGAGATCGCAAGCAGGCGCTGGAAGGGCGTGCGGCTGTTCAGCGATGCAGGAGCATCGCCAGGAAAGCCGGCGCCGACAGCTGCGCCAGCGCGGCGGTCCGCGGCAGGTCGGCCTCGGCGCAGCGGTTCCGGGCGTGCAGCAGCTTGACGGTGCCCGCCACCGCGGCGCAGAAGAGGGCAGTTCGGTTCTTCACGAGCCTCCCCTCGTTCATTCCACGCGGATGTTGTTGGTGGTGATGAAGGCCCCCCAGAAGGCCTGATCGTCGATCGCGCGCCGGCGGATCTCGGCTTCGCCGCCGCTCATGGCCGGCAGCGAAAGTTCGGCCAGCCGGGCCTTGACGGCGGGATCCGCCATCACCTTCTGCAGCGCGGCGTTGAAGGTGGCAACGATCTTCGGGTCCAGGCGCGCAGGGCCGGCAATGGCGTACCAGCCGGGCATCGGCGGAACGTTCAGCCCCGCTTCCTTGACCGTCGGCACCTGGGGCCACTGCGGCACGCGGCTGGCGCCGAGCACCGCCACCGCCTGCACCTTGCCCGACTGCACCTGCGGCAGGGCCGGACCGACCACGCTCACCATGGCGTCGACCTCGCCGGCCAGCACGGCCGTGAGCGCCGCGGCCGAACCCTTGTAGGGCACGTGCATCAGCTTGACCCCCGCGGTCGCCGCGATCAGTTCCATCGCGATGTGGGTGGAGTTGCCGATGCCGGCACTGCCGAAGGTCAGTTCGCCGTTCTTCGCTTTTGCCTGTTCGAGGAACTGCGCGAAGCTCCTGATGCCGCTCCTGTTGCTCGCCACCAGCACGAAGGGCGTGTCGGCCACGGGCGCAAGAAAGGTGAAGTCCTTCAGCGGATCGTAGGGCAGGCTCTTGTACAGGGCCGGGTTGAAGGCGATCTGCGACACGCCCGCGAGCACCAGCGTGTAGCCGTCGGCCGGCGCCTTGGCCACGGCGCCCAGGGCCACGAGACCGTTGGCTGCGGGATTGTTCTCCACCACCACGGCCTGGCCCAGCTGCTGGGCGAGCCGGTCGCTGAGCAGGCGCGCGATCACGTCCGAGCCCGAACCCGCCCCCTGCGGCACCACGAGCTTGACCGGCCGCACGGGCCAGGGCGATTGGGCCTGCACCGCGAGGGGCACGGACAGGAGTGCTGAGCCGGCCAATGCCAGCAGCGGAACAAACGAGCGACGGGTGACGTGGGCCATGGCGTGCCTCTCTGTTGGCAAGTGTTGAGGGAAAGGAAAGAGCGGTACTAGCGCGGTGCGCCGCGCAGCGGAAGATCGAACCAGCTGGCGTCGGCGCCACGAAGGATTTCCAGCCGCGGCGGCCGCCCGTGCGGCACCTGCGGGCCGTGGCCTTCGTCGCTGCCGCCGATGGACAGCCGTATGCGGCTGCCGGCGGCAAAGGTCCAGGACACCGGCAGCAGCGCGAAGTTCAGGCGCACGGGCTCGTGAGGCACGAGCAGACGGGCCGAAGCACGGTCATAGGTGTTCACGGGCCAGCTCGCCACGTAGTCCGGCGATTGCGACAGGCCCTCGCGGTGCAGGGCCCGCAGCAGGCCCTCGGTGACGTAGCGGCAGCTGCCGTCGGCCAGCACCTCGCTCAGATAGACGTAGACGGCCGCGTCGGTCTCCGACGATGCCAGCAGCAGGCTCGCGCTCACGTGGCCGGTCAGTTCGGCGGGCGCGGCCAGCGGTGCGCTGGTGTAGTGCAGATACTGCGCCTGGCGCTCGGTCCAGTCGGGGTAGTAGTGCTCGATGCCGACGGCGCCCAGCCGTTCCAGCCGCGTCTGGCGGCCGGTCGAGACGGAGAAGTCGACCTGGCAGGTGTCACGGCCCGGGGTGGCCGGGGCGTGCAGCGCCAGGACGCCATCCGCATCGGGATGGACGCGGCGGGTTCCCGCGAATGGCGGCCATGCATCGGCGGCCTGCCACTTCTCGTCGTGGATGGTGAAGTAGTGCACCGGCTGCTCCCTGTCGAGCCCGGTGTCGATGCCGCGCAGATGGTGGTCGAAGAAGCGCAGCACCTCGGCCAGCAGCGGAAAGTCGGAGCCGGTCCGTTCGCGCCAGGGCGAGACGTTGGTGCGGGCGCCGTGGTCCCAGGGGCCGAGCAGCAGGCGGTGCTGGTGCCCGGGCAGCGTCAGGAAGCGCGCGATCGCCGAGTTGCTGTAGCCGGCACCGTCGTACCAGCCCGAGACGGAATAGATCGCCACGTCCTCGGGAATCTGGCGTGCATAGTGGCCGGGGCTGCACACGTCCAGCGTCAATGCGGGGTCGTGCAGCGTTCCATCGTGCTGGAACGGAAGCTCGCGGGCCATGTCGGTCAGCCGGCAGTTGCTGCGGTGCTGATGCAGCGCCTGGGCCAGCAGGTGGCCATCGGCATCGGCGTCCACCGGCTGCGGCCCCGCGAACAGCGGGTTGCCGTAGTACGCGAACTTTTCGAGGGCGGGGCGGTCGTCCTGGTCGAGCGCGACCATGAGTTCGTCGTAGCGTCCGGTCCAGATGGTCGAGAGCACGCCGCCCACGTAGAGCTGGTCGGTGTAGATGTCGGTCACGGCGAACAGCGGTGCAATGGCCTTGACGGCGGGGTGCCGCGTGCTCGCGAGGAACACCGCCGCTGCTCCCAGGTACGAAATGCCGGTCGAGCCGATGCGTCCGTCGCTCCACGGCTGCTGCACGATCCATTCGGCGATCTCGTGGTAGTCGTCGCGCTCCTTCGGTGAGCGCAGCGCGTCGCGCGTGCCGAAGCTCGCGCCAGTGCCCCGCACGTCCACCACCACCACCGCGTAGCCATGCGGCACGAAAAAGTCGCGATAGCGGCCGCAGTTGGGGCTGGCTTCCACCGCGAGGTCCGTGGTCACGAAGCGCCGGTAGTAAGGCGTGAAGACGACGATGGTGGGCAGGCGGCCAGGCGGCTGCGCGCCGTTGCTGGCCTGGGGCAGGTAATAGTCGAGCGCGATACGGCAACCGTCGCGCATCGTGACGTACAGCGACTTCGGCCGCTCGGGCAGGCGGAAGGCGGCCCTGCGGCTGGCGAGGTAGGCGCTCGGCGGCAGGTGCCAGGCGCCTGGCGTGCTATCGCGGTCCGACATGAGGCGAGGTACTTTCTTGAAGACAGAGGGGCGGCTTTGTCACCGTCCTGTCATTCTGGGAATGTGTGCTTGCGTTGAAAAATGCGAAATCTCGATCGATCCATAGGTTGCTCCTATGGCCTGCTACTGAAACGTCAGACCCAGCTGGCGGAAGCGCTCGACGGCCGGGTTGTCCTTCTCGTCCGCCGCGCGCCACGCAAGGCGCATCTCCGACACGATCGATCGAAGGGCTTCAGCACCGAAATCTCGCGGCTCGCTTCTTGCGATGAGCGAGCGCAATCACTTGTGCCCAGATGTGAGATGGGACACGTTCCCGTCCCGAAAGCCAGTGCGAAAGCCCGCGGACATCCGTAGTATCAAATTGTTTCTTCCAGCGCCAATGGAAAATTGCTTTCATCGAGGATGTATGTCCGCTCTTTCGCCACCCCCAGACACGCCTCTTCGGCCGCGCCGGCCGATGGCCACGGCGTTCCACACGCCGACGCGCGAGCCTGTCGCTTTCGGCGATACGCCCGGAGACCGGAACTGGTGGAACGCGCCGCACGCCCAGGGCGTCGGCGCTGTTGCGCAACGCAGGCATTGCGCATTCATCTTCATCGCCAACCTGCCGCATCTCGTCGAGGCCTACGGCCTGGACTTCGCGATGGCCGTGAGCCGCGAAATCAAACGCCGGCTGTGCGCCAGTTTCCTGACCTCGGTCGATACGGATCTGGCCTGCCTGCGTGATGACTGCTTTCTGCTGTGGAGCAACGCTGCCTTTGCGGCTGGCAGCGCGGACGCCGCGCATCCTGCCAGCGAGCAGCTCGAAACGCTGCTCGGCGCGCTCGGCAGCGAGCCCATCCGCGCCGAGGGAATGGCTGCGCTGGTGCAACTGCATGCGGACTGGATCGACGTGTGCGCACCGGAGCAACTGGGTGCCTCGGAGATCGAACTGACGCTGTGGACGGCCCAACCCTTTCCCGATGCGCAGGAGAGCCGCACGGATGGGTGGCGGCAGCTCTACCGCGCGGACATGGAGGTGGCGGTGCGGGTCGGCGAGGCCTTGCAGGCCGATCGGCTTGCCTTCGCATGGCGGCCGGTCGTCAACGCCTATGCCCGCGCGACCACGTTCTATCGCGAGGCGTGCCCGCGCATCGCGCCGCGATTCGGGCAGCCGGCTTCGTTCACCCCCGAGGTGTTCATGCCCTGCCTGCAGCGCCTCGGCCTGACGCGCCTGTTCGACATGCGCGTGGTGCGGCAGGTGATCGACGCATTGCGCCGGCAGCCTTCGGCCCACATGGGGGTGAGCATCTTCGCGCAGAGCGCGCGGCTCGATCACTGGTGGGCATCGATGCTGTCGACCCTGCAGTCCCAGCCCGCGCTGGCATCGCGCCTGACGGTGGAGATTTCCGACGGTGCGGCATGGTCGAACCTGGAGGCGGCCCGCAACTTCTGCGCCCGCCTTCAGTCGAGCGGCTGTCGCATCGCCATCAAGGATTTCGGCCTCAAGACCGGCAACCTGGCGGCCGTTCAAGCCTGCCGCCCCGACATCGTCAAACTCGACCGATCGTTTCTGCGCCAGGCTCGCGAAAGCGAATTCCACCGCGAGTGCCTGGGCGCCATGCGGATGTTCTGCGCGCACCTGGCACCGCATGTGGTGGTCGACGGTGTGGAGCGCGAAGAAGACGTGCACGTTGCGCTGGACGCGGGCGCCCAGTGGCTGCAAGGCTGTCACCTGCGCAGTGCCGAAGAGCCCGCGCGGCTGGTGTCGCGGATGAGTCCACGCGAGCGGAGCCTCGCATGAGCCTGCCACCGGAACTGCAACTCGGCCTGGTGCGGTTGAGTGCGGAGCTTGGCAAGCTGCAGGGCGTGGTCCAGCAGGTTCTGGAGTCCGGCGGATCGCCTGCGGGCGGCATCGGTTCGGACGATCTCGTGGCCAAGGCGCAGTACCTCGCGCTCGAAGCCGCGATCGGCTTGCAGGAAGGCCGGACGGCGCGCGGCTGACCGCGCCTTGTCCGAGCCCATGTCGCCGGGGTCTCAGCCATGTATCTGCATACGCTGATTGCCAACGTGCCCCCCGCGGAGCGCACGGCATTGGTCCGTTGCAGCGAGCTGCGCTCCTATCGGCGCAACGAAATCGTCCTGGCCGTCGACGATTGGACGGATCGCATCTATTGCGTGGCCAGTGGACTGGTGCGCGTGGTTTTCCCTGGCCGCGACAACAACAGCGGCGATGTCACCACCGACTTCATCCGCCAGGACGACTTCTTTCTCAGCCCTTCTTTCGACGAGGACAACTACCAGGCCACGCAGACGCTCATCGCGGCGCTGCCCTCGTCCGTGTACCTCGTGCCCATTGCCGCGATGCGCAAGCTGTGCGCGGTGTATCCGGAAGTGGCGCTCGGACTGCTCGGGCTCGCGATGAAGCGCATGACGGTGATGCGCAGCCAGTTGCGGCGCGTCTCGGCGCTTCCATCCGAAGACCTGGTGAGTCGGGTCCTGCACCAGCTCACGCAGCTGGCGCCGGCCACCACCACGGGGGCCTACGACAAGCGCATCACGCAGGCGGTGATTGCCTCCTACGCGGGGCTGTCCCGCGAAGTGGTCAACAAGACCATGCGCGACCTGGAGAGCCGCGGCCTCGTGCGGCGCGACGAACATGGCGTGCACGTGCCCGCCGGTTTCGCGTCCACGGATTTTGGCGGGCTGCTGCCGATCGAGGAGAACCTGTTGGACATCGAGCCGCAACAGGCCGAGCCGATGTTCTCCGCCAACATCTTCGATGCGTTGCCGGGTGCCCCGGAAAAGAAGCCCCGGGGGGACTGAAGAATGAGTTCTGCTTCCGGAGCCCCGCGGACTCAGTTGGCGCAGCGCGCCTCGAGCACGTCGATGAAGGCGCGGTCCCAGCGGCCTTCCTTCATGGCCCGGATGGTCTCTGCTTCCGTCGCCAGGTGCGCGCGCGCCTTTTCGATCAGCAGCTCGGCCTCGTCCGGCGCGAAGGCCATCAGGCCGTCCTGGTCGCCGACCACGATGTCGCCGGGATTGACGACCATCCCGCCGACCGACACCGGCACGTTGATCTCGCCGGGGCCGTCCTTGTAGGGTCCGCGATGGGTGACGCCGCGCGCGTAGACCGGAAACTCGCGTGCCCGGATCTCGGCCACGTCGCGGATCGCGCCGTCGATCACCACGCCCACGGTGCCGATGTGCGCGGCGTAGAACGAGAGGATGCCGCCGACCACCGCGTTATTGAGGTCGCCGCCGGCATCGATCACCAGCACGTCGCCGGGCCGGCAGAACTCCAGCGCGCGCAAATACGTCAGGTTGTCGCCTCCGCGCGAGCGGGCCGTGACGGCCGTGCCCGCCATGGTCCGGGCGGTCGGGCGGTGGTAGGGATGCAGGCCGGTGCTGCCGATGTTGCGATGCATGTTGTCGCTCAGCGCGGCAACGGGAATCTCCCGCAGCGCGGCGAGGATCCTGGCGGCGACCGGTGCGGCCGACGGGTTCTTGCGGATGGCTTTGTAGGGCATGGTTTTTTCCTCGATCAATCCGGGGCGCGTCAGCGCAGGGCGGCCACGGCCCGCGCGATGCGCGTGCAGCCTTCTTCCAGCGTCTCGATGGCGGTGACGATGGAGAGACGGAAGTAGGGCGACAGCCCGTAGGCAGTGCCCGCGACCACGGCCACGCCTTCGCTCTCGAGCAGGTACATCACCACGTCGCCGTCTTCGGCCAGCCGCTTGCCCTGCGGCGTGGTCTTGCCGATCAGGCCGCCGCAGTGGATGTAGAGGTAGAAGGCGCCGGGCGGCGGAGTGCAGCGCAGGCCGGGGATGTCGTTGATGAGCGCCAGCGTGCGGTCGCGGCGCTGCTGGTAGACCGCCACGCTCTCGGCCACGAAGGTCTGGTCGCCGTTCATGGCTGCCGCGGCGGCCGCCTGGCTCACCGAGCAGCAGTTGCCGGTGGATTGCGACAGCAGCGTGTCCATCGCCTTGACCAGGTCGGCGGGACCGGCCGCGTAGCCGATGCGCCAGCCCGTCATCGCATAGGTCTTGGAGACGCCGTTGACCACCAGCGTGCGCTCGCGCAGCGCCGGCGCGACCGCCAGCAGGTGGGGCGTCGCCTGGCCGTCGAAGCGGATGTGCTCGTAGATGTCGTCGGTCATCACCATCACCTGCGGATGGCGCTGCAGCACCTCGGCCAGCGCGCGGTATTCGTCGGCGGTGTAGCTGGCGCCGGTCGGGTTGCTGGGCGAGTTGATCAGCAGCCAGCGCGTGCGCGGGGTGATGGCGGCTTCCAGCTGCGCGGGCGTCAGCTTGAAGCCGTTGGCTTCGGGGCAGGCCACGGTGACCGGCGTGCCTTCGCAGGCCAGCACCATGTCGGGGTACGACACCCAGTAGGGCGCGGGAATGATCACTTCGTCGCCCGGCTCCAGCGTGATGGCGAAGGCGTTGTAGATCGCGCTCTTGGCGCCGCTGGTGGCGATGATCTCGTTCATCGCGTAGCGCAGGCCGTTCTCGCGTTCGAGCTTGGCCGCGATGGCCTGGCGCAGCTCCATCGTGCCAGCCATCAGGGTGTAGCGCGTTGCGCCTTGCTCGATGGCGGCGGCGGCGGCCTGCCGGATGTGGGGCGGCGTGTCGAAGTCGGGCTCGCCCACCACCAGGTTCACGATCGACTTGCCCTGGCGGCGCAGCTCGTTGGCGCGGTCGGCGGCGGAGGTGCTGGGCGAGGGCTTGATGCGCCGCACGCGGGCGGCAATGCGGGACGTGGTCACATGGCTTCCTGGATTGGGGATGGCATGGACCGAACGGTACGCACATCGCGCCAGCGAGGCCAAGACAAGATCGCTCTGGCTGGATAGGAAGAGCTTATGGTGAGCCCCCATAGCCGTCCCGGGGGCGCGATGCTAGGCTCGGCTTTTGCTTGGGGAGAAGGCGTGAACCTGCGACGCCTCAAATATTTCGTGAAGATCGTGGACATCGGCAGCCTGACGCAGGCGGCCGAGGTTCTGTTCATCGCCCAACCGGCGCTGAGCCAGCAACTGGCCACGCTGGAGGGCGAGGTGCGCCAGCAGCTGCTCGTGCGCACCAAGCGCGGCGTCACGCCCACCGAAGCCGGCAAGGTGCTGTACCGGCATGCGCAGATCATCCTGCGCCAGTGCGAGCAGGCCCGCGTCGACATGGAAGCGGCCGGCGAAGGGCTGTCGGGCCAGGTGTCGGTGGGGCTGGCGCCCGGCACTGCGGCCTCGGCGCTGTCGCTGCCGCTGCTGCGCACCGTGCGCGCGCGGCATCCGGGCATCCTGCTCTACCTGAACGAGAACTACGGCACCACGCTGAGCGAGCTCATCATGAACGGCCGCATGGACCTGGCCGTGCTCTACGGCGACAAGGCGATCCACGGCCTGAGCTTCCTGCCGCTGCTCAAGGAGCCGCTGTTCCTGGTCGGGCCGCGCGCCATGCCGGCGCCGGCGCAGCCGGTGAAGCTCTCCGACCTGCGCGACATCGAGCTCTTCCTGCCGCGCCCCTACAACGTGGTGCGCAAGCTGGTCGACGCGGCCTTCGTGCGCGCCGGCATGGTGCCGCGCGTGGTGGCCGAGATCGAGTCGGCCTTCACGCTCACGGCGGCCATCGCCGACGGGCTGGGCGCCACCATCCTGCCGGCGTCGATGGCGCGCGAAGTGGTGGCGGCCTGTGGGGCCTGGCAGTTCCAGATCGTCGAGCCGGTCATCGAGGCGCCGCTGGCGCTGTGCCAGTCGGACCACCTGCCGCTCTCGGAGCCGGCACAGGCGGTGAAGAGCATCCTGCTCGAACTCGTGGTCGACCTCGCAGGCACCTTCGCGGCCACGCCCGAACCCGAGCTGGCCGCGCTGTCGTAGCGTGCCGTCATAAGCCGGCCTTATCCCGGCACAGCCATTCCGTCTTGGGCTTTGTGCCCGCGGCCCGTTACCTTTCATGCCTGCCGTCACGCGTTCGCGGAATGCGTCGGCCACCAAGGATGTTCTGTCGCCAAAGGCAGCCCCGGCATGAAGCAGGAACAGATCAAGACGCTCATCGACGCACTCGCGGCCTCCGACCTCGCGGAGCTGGAGTACAGCGAAGACGGCAGCACGTTGCGGCTGGTGAAGCAATCGGCGCTGACGACGGCCGCGCCCGCCGCGCGGCGCCCGGCCGCTGCGCGCAAGGCGCCCGCCGTGGCGTCCGCGGAGCCGGGTTTATCGACGGGCGCCGCGGCCGAATGCCTCGCACCGCTCTACGGCGTGGTGCACCTGCAGCCCGCACCCGGCGAGCCGCCTTTCGTGCAGCCGGGGCAGGCCGTCGAGGCCGGCCAGATGCTCTGCGTGATCGAGGCCATGAAGATGTTCAACGAAGTCCGCGCCGACGCCGCCGCCACCGTGCAGGCCGTGCTGGTGCGTTCGGGCCAGGAAGTGGACGCAGGCCAGCCCCTGTTCCGCTTCGATTGAGGAAAGCCGCGCGATGTTCGATACCGTCCTCATTGCCAACCGCGGCGAAATCGCCTTGCGCATCCTGCGCGCCTGCCGCGGCCTGGGCCTCAGGACCGTGGTCGCGCATTCCGAGGCCGACCGCGAAGCCAGCTACGTTGCACAGGCCGACCAGGCGCTGTGCATCGGGCCCTCCGCGCCGGGGCAGAGCTACCTGAACCAGTCCGCGATCCTGTTTGCCGCCGAAGTCAGCGGTGCGCAGGCCATCCACCCGGGCTACGGCTTTCTGTCGGAGAACGCGGGCTTTGCCGCGCGCATCGAAGAAGCCGGCCTGGTCTTCATCGGCCCCAGCGCCGCCTGCATCCGCACCATGGGCGACAAGGTCTCGGCCAAGCGCGCGATGCGCAGGGCCGGCGTGCCCTGCGTGCCGGGGCCCGACGAGGCGCTGCCGCCAGACCCGGCCGCCGTCCAGGCCATTGCACGCGAGATCGGCTACCCCGTCATCGTCAAGGCCGCGGGCGGCGGCGGCGGGCGCGGCATGCGCGTGGTGCACGACGAAGCGGCGCTGCTGGATGCGATGGCGCTGACGCGCGAGGAAGCGCGCCAGGCCTTCGGCAACCCCGAGGTCTACATCGAGAAGTTCCTGCTGCACCCGCGCCACGTCGAGATCCAGGTGCTGGCCGACAGCCACGGCAACGCCGTGTGGCTGGGCAGCCGCGACTGCTCGCTGCAGCGCCGCCACCAGAAGGTGATCGAGGAGGCGCCGGCGCCCGGCATCGACGACGCGCTGATGGCCGAGGTGGGCGAGCGCTGCGCGGCCGCATGCCGGCAGATCGGCTACTGCGGTGTCGGCACCTTCGAGTTCCTCTACGAGAAAGGGGCCTTCTATTTCATCGAGATGAACACCCGCCTGCAGGTCGAGCACCCGGTGACGGAAATGACCGCCGGCATCGACATCGTGCAGCAGCAATTGCGCATGGCACGCGGCGAACGCCTTGCGCTGGTGCAGCACGAGGTGCGGTGCCAGGGCCATGCGATCGAGTGCCGCATCAACGCCGAGAACCCCGACAGCTTCGCGCCCGCGCCGGGGCGCATCACCGGCTGGCAGGTGCCGGGCGGCTTCGGCGTGCGCGTCGATTCGCATGCCAACGCGGGCTACCGCGTGCCGCCTTACTACGACTCGATGATCGCCAAGCTGATCGTGCACGGCAGCACGCGCACCGATGCGCTAGCCCGCATGCGCCTCGCGCTCGCCGAGATGCGCATCGACGGCATCGCGACCAACGTGCCGCTGCACCGCGAATTGCTGCGCGACGAAGGCTTTGCCGCCGGCGGCGTTGACATCCACCACCTCGAACGCTGGCTGCAGCAAAGGAGCGCGGCGTGATTGCACAACGGCCATCGATCAGCCTGCTGGGCACGACCGCGCTGATCTTCGAAGCACCCGGCGAGATGAACCTCACCTCGCAGCAGCGCATCTGGGCGCTGGCGCACGAGACCCAGGCCTGGCCGGAGATTCGCGAAGCCGTGCCGGGCATGAACAACCTGATGCTGACCTTCCTGCACCCTCCGCGCGGCCTTGGCGCGCTCGAGGCCCTGGAGGCGCGCCTGCGCGACGCGTGGGACGCAGCCGTTGCGCTGCCGCGGGAAGGCCGGGTGGTCGAACTGCCCGTGGTCTACGGCGGCGCGGGCGGCCCGCACATGGCCGACGTGGTGGCGCACACCGGCCTGAGCATCGAGCGGATCGTCGAGCTGCACAGCGCGCCTCTCTACCCGGTGTACGCGCTCGGCAGCCATCCGGGCTACTGCTACCTGGGCGGCATGGACGCGCGCATCGCCACGCCGCGCCGCAAGGTGCCGGTGCTGAGCATTCCGGGCGGCGCGGTGTCGATCGGCGGCGCGCAGACCGGCGTGTCGGCCTCGGCCGGGCCCAGCGGCTGGAACACCATCGGCAGCACCTCGATGGTGTTCTTCGATCCCGCGCAGGACCCGCCCGCGGCGCTGCAGCCGGGCGACATGATCCGTTTCCGCGTGGAGGGCATCGTCCGATGATCGAAGTGCTTTCCTCGGCCGCGCTCGCCACCGTGCAGGACCTGGGGCGCACCGGCAGCCTGCGCTGGGGCGTCGGCACCTCGGGCGCCATGGACAACCTGGCGCTCGCGGCCGGCAACTTGCTGCTGGGCAATGCGCTCGATGCGGCCGCCATCGAAGTCCCGGTGTTTCCTTTCAAGGTGCGTTTCGATGCGGACTGCGCGTTCGCGCTGACCGGCGCCGATTGCGCGGCACGGCTGGACGACCAGCCGCTGCTGCCCTGGTGGGCGCACCAGGCGCGGGCCGGGCAGGTGCTGACGCTGGGCCTGCCGCAAGGCGGCGCGCAGCGCGGCAGCCGCGCCATGCTGTGCCTGTCCGGCGGGATCGACGTGCCCGAAGTGCTGGGCTCGCGCAGCACGCAGCTGCGCGGCGCCTTCGGCGGCCACGAAGGGCGCGCGCTGCGCCGGGGCGACGTGCTGCGCGCGGCCGGCGCGGGCACTGCATGCAAGACCGGCTTCGGCCTCGTGCCGCCCGCGCTCATGCTGCCGCTGCAGCGCGACGGCGTGGCTGCGGTGCGCGTCTTGCCCGCCGCCGAATACATGGGCTTCGAGCCGGCGTCGCGCGCCGCCTTCTGGGCCGGTGAATGGAAGATCACCTCCCAGAGCGACCGCTACGGCTATCGCCTCGAAGGCGAGGCGCTGCGCCCCATCGCACCGATGGAGCTGCGTTCGCACGGCATCGTGCCCGGCGTGATCCAGGTGCCGCACAGCGGCCAGCCGATCATCCAGATGCGCGACGCCCAGCCCTCGGGCGGCTACCCCAAGTTCGGCACCGTGATCGAGGCCGACATGTGGCGCCTTGGCCAGGCGCCGATCGGCAGCCGCGTGCGCTTCATCGAAACCAGCTGGGACGAGGCGCTGGCCGCGCTCGACGAAGTACGCGCCTGGCTCGACAAGGTGGCGCGCATGGTGGAGTTGCATCGCGGGGCGCCCGTGGCGAGGACCTAGATGAAAGCTCGTTCTTCGTTTCATCGCTTTGTGCGTTCAGGGCGCGATCCCGCCGACGGGGGACATTCGCGGAGGGGAGTACCCGGTGGCCTGTGCACGCGCCCTGAACAAGAGCGCCCCGCACACAAGCAACAAGTGCAGGAGCCAAAGAATTGACCCTGCTCGTCCCCCAACTCGCCGCCTGGCTGTCCGGCACCGACATCGGCCTGCTCGAACTGCGCACGCCGCAGGGCACGCTGCGCCTCGGGCGGCAGGGCGGCGACGTCGTGGAACTGCCGGAAGAGGTGCCCGAGGTTGAACCTGTGGTGGTCCACGCTCCCTCGCTCGGCGTTTTCCTGCACAGCCACCCGCTGGCCACCGCACCGCTGGTGCGCGCGGGTCAGCGCGTGGAAGCCGGCCAGACCGTCGGCCTGCTGAAGATCGGCCCGCTGCTGCTGCCCGTGACCGCGCCGCAGGCCGGCATCATCGAAGACATCCACGCCGGCGATGGCTTGGCTGTCGGCTACGGCACGCCGCTGCTCGACTTGCATCCCCTCTGACAAACGCAGCAAGGACTCCCCATGGACATCGACCTGAACGCAGACCTCGGCGAAGGCTTCGGCCCCTGGCGCATGGGCGAGGACGAGGCGCTGCTGGACATCGTTTCTTCCGCCAACGTGGCCTGCGGCTTTCACGCGGGCGACCCGGTCATCATGGACCGCACCGTGCGCATGGCGCGAGAACGCGGCGTCGATGTGGGCGCGCACGTGGGCTTCCCCGACCTGCTCGGGTTCGGCCGCCGGCCGATGCAGATCGAAACCCAAGAGCTCGTCGCCTACGTGCTCTACCAGCTGAGCGCGCTGGAAGGCATGGCGCGCACCGCCGGCCATCGCATGACGCACATGAGCTTCCATGGCGCGCTCGGCAACATGGCCGCGGCCGATGCCGCGCTGGCCGAGCCGCTGGTGCGCGCCGTGGCCGATTTCGATCCCACGCTCACCATCAGCACCTCGGCCAGCCGCGCCATCGAGGAGGCGGCCGCGCGCTGCGGCCTGCGCGTGCGCACCACCTTCCTGGCCGACCGCGCCTGCGGCGACGACGGCCTGCTGGTGCCGCGCAAGCTGCCCGACTCGGTCATCCACGACCAGGGAGCGGTGCTGGCGCGCGTGCGCCAGCTGCTCGAAGACGGCACCGTCACCAGCTACACCGGCAAGAAGATCCCGATGCGCGCGCATTCGATCCTGCTGCACGGCGACACGCCCGGCGCGGTGGCGCTGGCGCGCGCCGTGCGCAGCGTGGTCGAACAGGCGGGGCGCGTGGTGCCCATCTCCCGGCAATCGATCTGATGCACCGGAGCACGAACATGGTGCTTACCCTTAGTCATATGCACGGATGCCGGGCAACATAAGGGCGGCTTATCGCTCCACAGCCAATCCGTCTTGGCGCCGCGAAGGGGCGCTCGATACAGTGAATTCAAAGCAGCAATCTCCAGTTCCAACGAAAGAAGCAACGATGCCGTTCTCCGACTACAAGACCGCGCTGGTGACGGGAGCCTCCTCGGGCATCGGCGCCGCCGTCGTCGAACGCCTGAGCAAGGAAGGGCTGAAGGTCCATGCCCTGGCGCGCAGCGCCGACAAGCTGGCCGAGCTGGCCGCGCGCACCGGCTGCATCCCGCACGCCATCGACGTGAGCGACCTCGCCGGCATCACCCGCCTCACGCAGGAGATCGAGTTCGACGTGCTGGTCAACAACGCCGGCGTGGACCGCCCCGGCTCCATCCTCAAGGCCGACGCCGAGGGCATCGACCTGCTCGTCGACGTGAACCTGCGCGCCGTGCTGCACCTGTGCCGCCTCGTGGTGCCCGGCATGGCCGCGCGCGACCGGGGCCACGTGGTCAACATCAGCTCCATTGCCGCGGCCTACAACTTCGGCGGCAACAGCACCTACCACGCGACCAAGGCGGCCGTGAGCATGCTGTCGCGCCAGCTGCGCATCGACTGCTTCGGCAAGCGCGTGCGCGTCACCGAAATCTGCCCCGGCCGCGTGGCCACCGACATCTTCGCGCACGTGCACGGCGATTCCGAAGAGACCTACAAGCGCTTCGTCGAAGGCTACGAGCTGCCGCAGGCCGAGGACATCGCGAACGCCATCGCCTTCGCGATTGCGGCGCCCATCGCGGTCAATGTGGGCCACATGGAAATCACACCCACGCTGCAGGTGCCCGGCGGGCTCTCGACCGCGCGGCCGGAAGCGCCCCAGGCCTGAGCGAACCCTCCGCCACGCCACGCCAAGGAACAGCGCATGAAGGACTTCGACCTGCTCGCGATCCTGCTGAAGCCGGAGTTCGGTGCGATGCTTTGGCACGGCCTGCTGGAGACGATGAAGATCGCGGCCGGTTCCTGGCTGCTGGCGATGTCCATGGCGGTCGTGCTGCTGGTCGTGCGCCTCACGCCGAACCGGCTGGCCGAACGCGTGGTGGCCGGCTATGTCTCCTACCACCGCAACGTGCCGACGCTTGTGCAGCTCATGCTCTGGTACTTCGGCATCTTCAGCCTGCTGCCCGATGCGCTGCAGGGCTGGCTGTCGGTGCACAACGCCGAGACGATTCTCTCGATCATCGCGCTCGGCCTCTGCCAGGCGGCCTACTTCAGCGAAGACATGCGCTCCGGCCTGCGCTCGATTCCCGCGGGCCAGGCCGAGGCCGCGCGCGCACTCGGCCACGGCTACATCGGTTCGATGCGCCACGTGATGCTGCCGCAGGCCATCCGCAACGCGGTGCCGGCACTGGTGAACCACAGCGTGTCGCTGTTCAAGAACAGCAGCCTCGCCATGGCCATCGGCGTGGCCGAACTGACCCATGCGGTGAAGGAAATCGAGAGCCAGAGCTTTCGCACCTTCGAGGCCTACAGCATGGCAACGGTGCTGTACCTCGTGTGCTCGCTGCTCATCATGGCCGTGGGCGGCTGGTTGTCGCGGCGCTACCGCATCGTCGGAGCGAGGTAAGAAAAGCCATGTTCAGCGTCTATGAAATCCTTCGCGACAACTGGCTGCTGCTGCTCGTCGGCCAGTACCCCAGCGGGCCGCTCGGTGGCATCGTCGCCACGCTGATCCTGTCGGTGCTGGGCATCGTGCTGGCGTTTCCGCTGTCGGTGCTGCTGGCGCTGGCGCGGCTGTCGCCGTGGCGCCTGCTGCGCTGGCCGGCCACGGTGCTGGTCTACGTGGTGCGCGGCGTGCCGCTGCTGATGGTGATTTTGTGGGTCTACTTCCTGGTGCCGATCCTGATCGGGCGGGACGTGTCGGGCTTCACCACCATGCTCTGCACGCTGGTGATCTACGAAGGCGCCTATCTGTCGGAGGTGGTGCGCGCCGGCATCCAGGCCCTGCCCAAGGGCCAGACCGAGGCGGCGCGCGCGCTCGGCCACAGCCACCTCGGCACGATGTGGTTCGTGATCCTGCCGCAGGCGCTCTACAACATGCTGCCGAGCATGCTGAGCCAGTTCATCTCCACCATCAAGGAGACCACGCTGGGCTACGTCATCAACGTGCAGGAGCTGACCTTCGCGGCCAACCAGATCAACAACCAGCTGCTGACCAAGCCGTTCCAGGTGTTCTTCATCCTGGCGATGACCTACTACGTCGTCTGCTTCAGCCTGACCCAGCTCGCGCAGTGGCTGGAGCGGCGCGTGGCCCACAAGCGCCTGGGCGCCGCCGCCGTGAAGGCGTCCGAAGACGGCGTTTCGCTGCCGCCGCCGGTGGTGGTGAATCCGTGAGGCCGCGCACGACGGCCATCGACAGCAAAGCAAGGAGACAGATCCATGAACCCCGTTCCACATCCCGCAGGGGATGACACCATGATCCTGTTCTCCAACATCAACAAGTGGTATGGCGACTACCAGGCGCTCGCCGACGTCAACGCCGAGGTGAAGAAGGGCGAGGTGGTGGTGGTCTGCGGGCCTTCGGGCTCCGGCAAGTCCACGCTGATCCGCACCGTCAACCGGCTGGAGGAAGTGAAGTCGGGGCAGCTGCTGTTCGACGGCCATGACATCCACGCGCCCATGAGCAGCGCGGCGCTCAACAAGCTGCGCAGCCGCATCGGCTTCGTGTTCCAGAGCTTCAACCTGTTTCCGCATCTCTCGGTGCTGGAGAACATCATGCTGTCGCCCATGCGGGTGCTGGGCGTGAAGCGCTCCGAGGCGAAGGCGAGGGCGGCGCAGCTGCTCGAGCGCGTCGGCCTGTCGAACAAGGCCGGTGCGTACCCGGCCCAGCTCTCGGGCGGGCAGCAGCAGCGCGTGGCCATTGCCCGCGCGCTCGCCATGGAGCCGCCCGCGATGCTGTTCGACGAGCCCACCAGCGCGCTCGACCCCGAGATGGTGGGCGAGGTGCTGTCGGTGATGCGCAGCCTTGCCAACGACGGCATGACCATGATGTGCGTCACGCACGAGATGAACTTCGCCCGCGAGGTGGCCGACCGCGTCTGGTTCATGGACGCGGGCCGCATTCTCGAGAAGGCCGACCCCGAGACCTTCTTCAAGAGCCCGCAGCATCCGCGCGCGCAGCGCTTCCTGTCGGATCTGCGCGCGCACTGAATCTTCGTTGTCCTTTCCCTCTCCGCACATTTCCCCAGGAGTTCACCATGTCGACCAGAACCGCTTTCCGTCTCACCGCCATCGGCGCCTGTCTGTGTGCTGCGTCCTTGCTGGCGCATGCCGACCAGTGGAGCGACATCAGCCAGCGCAAGGAACTGCGCTGCGGCACCTTCGCCGACGTGCCGCCGTTCGCGGCCCCCGATCCGAAAACGCGCGAGATGGTGGGCCACGACGTCGACCTGTGCCACGCGCTGGCCAAGGAGCTCGGCCTGACGGCCAAGGTCACGCCGCTGTCGGTGGAGGCGCGCGTGCCCGAGGTGAAGCTCGGCCGCGTCGACGTGACGGTCGCCAACCTGGCCTACACCAAGAGCCGCGGCGAGCAGATCCAGTTCAGCGATCCGTACTACGTGGCCAAGGAAATGCTGGCGGTGAAAGCCTCCGACCCGGGCACCGGCAAGGCCGACTTCAAGGGCAAGCGCCTGAGCTCGACCAAGGGCTCGACCTCGGAGCTGTCGATCAAGATGAACGGTTCGGAGCCGGTGACCTTCCAGGACACGGGCTCGGCCTTCATGGCGCTGCAGCAGAACAAGTCGGTCGGCATGGTCGCGAACACGATGACCATCACCAAGCTGGTCAACCAGTCGAAGACCGAAGGCGTGGCGCTGAAGATGATCAAGGAGCCGATGGTGCTGCAGCCCATCGGCGTCGGCATGAAGAAGGACGAGCCGGCGCTGCTGGCCAAGGTGAACGGCGCGCTCTACGCGCTGGAGAAGTCGGGCGAGCTCGACCGGATCTGGGCGAAGTGGCTCGGCCCGAACACCGAATACAAGATGACGCGTGAAGAAAAGGTCACGCCGCTGGCCGACCTCAAGTTCGAACTGCTGCCCTGAGCTCCTGGCTCGTCGAGCTGTCGTTCACTGGCACCGTCTCGGCGTGCGATCTTTCCGGTGCCATGGCCATTCAACCAACGCCGGCCCCGCCTCGCTTCGGTTTCTTGATCATCCACAGCGCAACGGCCATCAGCGCGACTCCCGCAGCCTGGACGGCATTCAAGGTCCGGCCATACACACACCAGTCCACCAGCACGGCGGTCAGTGGGTACACGAATTGCAAAACGGCGATCTTCCCGAGGGGAAGCCGGGCCATGCCCGCGAAAAGAATGGCATAGGCCAGGCCGGTGTGCAGCACGCCCAATCCCGCCAGCCAAGCCCATGCCGACGCCTGGTCCGGCCAGCCGAACACAAAGGGCACCCACGCCAGAACGACGACGCCGGTCGCGCACTGCCACCAGGCCAGGGCATAGGACGTGATGATTTTTTCCGTATTGGCCAGGATCGCCACGGCGGCGTAGCACAGCGAGCCGCCCAGGCACATGAGCAGGCCCAGCGCGTAATCACTCCCCCATGAGACCTCCGACGCGGCGCCACCCACCAGGCCGGTCGTCAACGCCAGCCCGCACAGCGCGGCCAAGGTGGCCGCCCACTGACGCGGAGACACCGCTTCACGCAGGACCAGTGCGCCGAAGAGAATAATCCACACCGGCTGGATGTGGAAAACGATGGTGGCCACCGCAATGGAGATGCGCGGGATGGCCGCGAAGAACAGCGCCCAGTTCACGACCATCAAGCAGCCCGTCGCGCAAGCGATCCACCAGCTTTTGCCGCGCAGCCGCAGCTCGTTCGTTCGCCCGGTGGCCAAGCCCCACGCGAGCAAGGCCAATGCACCGAAGGCGCAGCGAAACAGGACGGTGACCAGCGGATGCTGGTGCGCTTCTTCCACGAAGACACCGACGGTGCCGAGCAGCATGCCGCCGGCAATCAGCAGCCATTGCCCCGTGCTTTCCCGATTCGATGGTCGTGCCGCCGCGAACGCCGGGTGCACCTGAGCCTTCTTTTGCATGAAGGCGATCGTCTGCCGGTCCGGCAATGGCGTAAAGCGCATAGTTCGAACGTTTATCATTCGAATATCGAATGAGAGCGACAATGAAGTATCCCGATTTCCAGATCGACTGGCTGCGCGCCCTGGTGGCGGTGGTGGATGCCGGTTCGCTGTCTGCCGCTGCGCCCATGGTTCACCGCTCCCAATCCGCAGTGAGCATGCAGATCAAGAAGCTGGAGAACGCGCTCGGGCGGCCCGTTCTGCTGCGCGGCCCACGGCACCTGGAAGTGACGCCGGCGGGCGCGGAACTGCTGGTCCATGCACGCCGCATGCTCGAACTGCAGTCGGAAACCCAGAACGCCATGTTTGGACCGCAACTCGCCGGTCGCGTGCGGCTGGGCGTGCCGGACGACTACGCATCCACCTACCTGACGCCTGTGCTGCGCAGCTTTGCCGGCCGCTACAAGGGCGTGGAAATTGAGCTGACCTGCGAACAGTCGACCTCCCTCATACCCAAGATCGTGCGGGGCGAACTGGACCTGGCCCTGGTCTCCCGCGACAAGCCGCAACGCGGACAGCTTCTGTTCCAGGAACCCCTGGTATGGGTAGGCACGGCACAGCATGAAGCCTGGCGCCGGGATCCGTTGCCGATTGCAGTCTACGAGGCGGGAAGCATGGCCCGAATCGCTGCTCTCTCGAGTCTGGCTGCCCAACGGCGCTCCTATCGCATCGCCTACCACAGCTCCAGCCTCGCCGGTCAACTGGCGGCCGTGGAGAGCGGTTTGGCGGTGGCCGTCTTCACGCGCTGCAGCGTTCCGGGCAACCTGCAGATATTGCAAAACCTGCCCACCGGGTTTGATCTGCCGAAACTCAGGTCGATGGATGTGGCTGCGCTGCGCAGCAAGGCGTCGCTGCGATCGCCTGCGGTCGACGCCATGTACGAGCAGATGGTGAAGACTCTGTGCCCGGCATAGGCCAGCTGATTGCGAGCGCGCCGATGGCGAGCGCGGCGCTCTGCGGCCGACCAAGCTGAGCTTGGGCGCCTGCGACACCAAGGAGCAGATCACCGGACACGGCTTCCGCGCTACGGCGCGGATCGCTGCTCAAGCTGCGCATGTTCCTTAATTTCGTCAAAGAATTGAAAATAACGATGAAATGGAACATACTGCTGAAATCATGCGGCAGCCCACGCACGCCCGGCACATCCTCGATCTGCTTGCGCAGAAGGGGATGCTGCGCCCAAGCGATCTGGACGCCATTGAAGCGCCCCGGATCGCTCTGACGCGCATGACCGCGGCCGGCCTGCTGGAGAAAGTCGGCCGCGGTCTTTACCGCCTGCCCGAACGCGATGGTTCCGAGCACGAGAGCCTGATTGCCATTGCCACCAAGGTCCCGCAGGCGGTGTTCTGTCTGCTCACAGCCCTGCAATTCCATGAGCTGACCACACAGCTGCCGCGCCAAGTCTGGATCGCGATGCCCCGCGGCAGTCATGTGCCGAGGATCGACTACCCGCCCCTGAAGATGGTTCAGGTTTCTGGCGAGGCCTATTCGGCGGGTGTCGAGGTGGTCGAACGCGATCAAGTTCAACTGCGTGTCTACGGTGTGGCCAAGACGGTGGTCGACTGCTTCAAGCACCGCAACAAGATCGGCCTGGACGTGGCGCTGGAAGCTCTTCGGGACGCGCGTGCCCAGCGGAAGGCATCGGCGGACGATCTCTGGCACTACGCCAAGATCTGCCGCGTCGCCAATGTGATGCGCCCCTACCTGGAGGCGATCGAATGAGCAAGGATCTTGCGGCGTCCGTTCGGGCGCGCCTGCTCAACATCGCCAAGGCGCAACGGGTTGACTTCAACCAGGTGCTGGTGCGCTTCGCGCTGGAGCGCATGCTCTATCGACTGAGCCAATCCGCGCATGTCGATCGCTTCGTGCTCAAGGGGGCGCTGTTGTTCACGCTCTGGTACGACACGCCGCACCGCGCGACGCGCGATGCCGACCTGCTGGGATTTGGGACGAGCGATCTAGGGTCGGTCGCACAGACCTTCCGTGACATCGCAAGCGTGGAAGTGGACGATGGCATCACCTTCGATCCGGAGTCGGTCAAGGTGGAGGAAATCCGCAAGGACGCCGGCTATGCCGGGGCCCGGGTCTTGATCGATGGCCACATTGCGAGGGCGCGCTGCAAGACGCAGATCGATGTTGGCTTTGGGGATGCTGTCACGCCTGGGCCGGTCGATGCGGTCTATCCGGTTCTGATCGCTGATATGCCGGCGCCACGCCTGCGCACTTATCCGGTCTACACCGTCGTTTCGGAAAAATTGCACGCGATTGCCGTACTGGGAATGACCAACAGCCGGCTCAAGGACTACCTGGATCTATCGGTCTTGCTGGAGCGCGAGGCGCTGGATACCGAGATGCTGGCCAGCGCCATTGCCGCCACGTTTATCCGGCGTGGCATAGAGGTGCCGAGTTCGCTGCCCGTGGGCCTGACCGATGAGTTCGCAGAAGATCCGTCGCGCCAAGCGCTGTGGCATTCATTCCTCAGGAAGAACGCCATGGCGTCGCAGCCGCTGGTCGATGTGGCCAGGCCCGGAGCTCTACGCTGGGCCATGCGGAGGCCGATATCGGTCCAGGCACGCTCGATGAGTCATCGGGGCCGCGCCAGGCTTTCGGCAAGCTCCCACAACGAGCCCATCTGCCCTGAATGAAAAAGCAGGGGTGGCGTGTCTGTCCGAGAGAAGCGGTCCACGCGTCCGAGAACGATGGTGTGATCGCCCTCCTGATGGCGCGAGTAGGTCGAGCATTCGAACGTGGCGACGCTCTCGACGAGCCTCGCACATCCATTGGGTGCCACCTCGAATGCGTCGGCAAAGCGTTCGAACTTGTCCGCTGCAGGCTTGGCGAAATGCCAGGCCAGGTCGCGCTGCTCGGCGGTCAGCACGCTGAGGTTGAACGGCCGTGCCGCAAGGAATGCGTCGGCGCTGCGGGTGTCGTCGCGGATGCTCCACAGAATCAAAGGCGGGTCCAGCGACACCGAAGCGAAGGAGTTGATCGTCATGCCTTCGCGCTTGCCGTCCGGCGTGGTGGTGGTCACGAGGCACACCCCCGTGGGGAAGGCGCCGAGCGCCTGCCGCAACTGGCGGGCATCGACCGTCTCGGCCGCGTCGCCCGTGATGAGAGCCCAGGAGTACATGGCCGGTGCCCCGCTCAGTACTGGCCCTTCGGCTCGAGGCCGAGCAGGTATTGACCCACCATCGAAGAGACCGCGTCCCAGTTCAGGCTGATGTGGCGCGAGATCGCATTCGTGTCGCGCCACATGCGCTGGATCGGCAGGTTCAGCGACAGGCCCGCGCCTCCCACGCTGGCGAATACCGCTTCGACGGCATCGCGCGAGAGGCGTGCGGCAAAAGCATGGTCGCGCCTGTTGCGGATTCGCTGTTCGACGCTGATGACGTGGCCGTCGAGCGCCATCTGCTCCACCTGTGCGGTGTCCCGGTAGAGCAGGAGCCGCGCTGCATCGACGCTCGCCGATGCCTCGGCAAGGCGCGACTGCACGGGAAAGAATTCGCTGAGGCGGCTTCCCCCACCGGCCACGGCCCCTCGAGTGACCCGCGAGCCAGCCAGCGCGATCAGTTCGTCGACGGCGCCTTGCGCGGTGCCGATGATCGGCGACACAAGGCAGACCGGCACCGCCGAAAGAAAAGGGATGCGGTAGATCGGATTCGCATTGACCTTGGCGCCGGGAGGAGAGTTGGAGGAAGCCTCCGCGAAAGTCAGTTTGCGGTGCCCCGGAATGAAGGTCGGCTTGTCGATGACGATCGCCTTGGAGCCCGTACCCGCCTGGCCGGCGACGTGCCAGTTGTCTTCGATCGCCCAATCCGATCGCGGCGCGAGCAGGAAGCCGGCGGTCGGCGGGGCGCCCTTTTCTTCGGGCGGAAACTGAACGCCCAGCAAGGCCCACTGGGAGTTGTCCACGTTGGATGCGAAGAGCCACTTGCCTTGCACGAGGTAGCCGCCATCCACCTTCTCGGCCATGGTGGCCGGCGCATACGAGCCGCAAACGATCGCGCTCGGGTCCTTGCGCCAGACGTCGTCCTGCGCCTCCTCCGGAAAGATCGCGACCAGCCACTGGTGAATGGCGCCGAGCGAGCAGCCCCAGGACGACGAAGTGCAGCCCCGCGCCAGTTCGCTGACCACGTCGATGAATGCGGTGAATCCGTACTCGAAGCCGCCATAGCGCGCCGGCTGCATCAGCTTGAAGAAGCCCGCGTCATGGAAGGCCTGCGTCGTTTCCTCGGAAACGCGGCGATCCTGTTCGGTACGTTGCGCCCGGTCGCGAAGCATCGGGACTAAATTGCTTGCAGACGCAACTATTGTTTCGATAGCAGGCGCATCTTTCACCGGTGACTTTCGGCCCGGAGCGGGGAGGTCAACGCGGTCTAGTTGAGCAAACGGGTTCGCGGCGGCAGGCATGGTGGTCTCCAGATGAGTTGTGGGATGCGACAGGGAAGGCTTCGATTGAAGCCCATAACATTTGCAAATGCAATTAATTAATGCTTGGGGTTTACGCTATGCGGGCGCCGAATTTCGCCTGTAGCATTCGGCATGGTCAAGACAAAATCACCCGAAGCGCAACCCCGGCAGGTGCGCAAGGTACGAACCGAGGCGCCTCCAAAATTGAATGCAACAGCAGACAAATTGGCGGATCACGACTTGGAGCGCGCCATTCCCTACCTGCTTGCACGCGCAGGCATGCGAATGGGGCAGTCGTTCAACAAGGAGCTCAAGCAGTTCAAGCTGTCGCTGACCGAGTGGCGGGTCTGCGTCGCGCTGCACCACAAGGCGCATCAGCGGCTCTCCGACCTGGCGCTGCACACATCGACGGACGCTTCCACGCTCTCCCGGGTGGTCGACGGTCTTCTGCAGCGCGGCGTGCTGGTGCGCGACCGATCGGACGAGGATGCCCGCGCGCTCGCTCTCAGCCTGACCCCGGCGGGCCGCGATCTCACGTTGCGGATCATTCCGCTGGCGCAGGTGTACGAGCGCGTCTCGTTGTCCGGACTGACCGTTGCGCAAGCCGAATCGCTTCGGGACATGCTTCGGATGGTCTACGACAACCTGGCTGTGCTGGACAACGAATGACGGCCGGGTGAAGGAGATGGCGCGGTGAACATCAACTCCATCGATCTGAATCTTTTCCTGGTGTTCCAGGCGATCTACGCCACGCGCAGCGTCACGCTCGCAGGGGAGCGCCTCGGCATGACGCAGTCCGCGGTGAGCAACGCCCTCAAGCGCATGCGCGAACGCTTCAACGACGCGCTGTTCGTGCGGTCGGCGGACGGCATGGTGCCCACCCCCGTCGCCGAGCGCCTCATCGCTCCCATCGAAGAAGGCATCGCCTGCTTGGCGCAGGCGGTCGACCAGGGCAGAACCTTCGAGCCGGGGACGTCGAGCCGCACGTTTCGAATTGCGGTCAACGACATCGGGCAACTGGTCATGATGCCCGAGCTGCTCTCGGTGGCGCGCGGCATCGCACCGGGGGTTCGCTTCGAAACCGTGGACGCCTCCATGGCCGAAGCCCGGCAGCGCATGCTCCACGGGCAGATCGACATCGCGCTGGGCAGCTGGGAACCGATGGGGCCGTCGTTCTATCAGCAGCGGCTGTTCGACGAGACCTTCGTCGTGCTGATGTCGAGGGGGTCGCCGCTGGGCACGCGCGAGCGCATCGAGCTCGACGACTACCTCGCGGCCGAACACATCGCGTACCGGCCGCAGGGAACGACCGACTCCCAGCTTCAGCAAACCCTGGACCGAGCGGGCGCGCTCGATCGGCGGCGCGTCGTTCTCACCGCCGCCCACTCGCTGGGCCTGACGTCGATCGTCGCCACATCGGGCCTGCTGCTGACTGCGCCGGCTCGCCTGGCCAAGGCGATGGTGGCGTCACGCGCGGATCTGCACAGCGTCGACGCTCCCTTCGAGGTCAGGCCCTTTGAAATTCGCCAGCAATGGCACGAGCGCTTCCATCAGGACAGCGGCAATCGCTGGTTGCGCGAACTGATATTCGGCCTCTTCCACGAGCGATCGAGCCGCGAGCCTGCGCCGCAGACGCGGAACAAGTGATCAGGGCGTTGGCGGCGCCCCATCCAATGCGCGATCGAGCAGAGCGCGCAGCGCC
Source organism: Variovorax paradoxus (assembly GCF_018614875.1). GTDB lineage: Bacteria > Pseudomonadota > Gammaproteobacteria > Burkholderiales > Burkholderiaceae_C > Variovorax > Variovorax paradoxus_I. The sequence goes on from NZ_JAGGNW010000017.1 coordinate 51,142, forward strand.
ACGCTCTCGAGCGGCCGCGGATTCGGATACTGATTCGCCGCTGCCAGTTCGGCCGCGTGTTCAAGTCCGTTGGCGGGCATGCCGATCGCCTTCAACGACACGGGGGCGCCATGTGTTCTTGCCAGTTCGAAAAAACCCATCGACGCATCCGCGACGCCCAGGGCTCGCGCGATGCGGGCCATGGCTTCCGGCGCCGCGTTCGCGTTGTATCGAAGCGCATGCGGAAGAACCACCGTATGCACTTGCGCGTGCGGCAGGTCGAAAGTGCCGCCCAAGGTGTGGCACAGCTTGTGGTGCAGGCCCATCGACACGGCACCGAGCACCGTGCCGCACAGCCAGGCACCGTAGAGCGCCAGACTGCGTGCCGGCAGATCGCGCGGATTTTCCCGCAGGGGCTGCAACGACGCTGCGCAAGCACGGATGCCTTCTTCGGCCATCAACGAGATCACCGGATTTCCGTCGTGGGCGTACAGGCCTTCTGCGGCGTGCGCCATCGCGTTGATCGCGCTCGTGACCGTCAGGTCCATGGGCAGCGTCAACGTCAGCTTGGGGTCGTAGACCACGACGCGCGGCAGCACGCGCGCCTCGCGCCCGGTCTTCTTCAGGCCGCCTTCCGTGATGCCGTAGATGGGTGTAACTTCGCTGCCCGCGTAGGTCGTCGGCACGGCGATGATGGGCAGGCCCGACTCCAGGGCAATGGCTTTGCCGAGCCCGATGGTGGACCCGCCGCCGATGGCCAGGGCACAGTCTGCCTTCAGCTCCGAAGCCAGTGCGCGTGCCCTGCGCGCGGTCTCGATCGGTACGTGCATGACCGCTTCGTCGAAGATCCCTGCGATGCGGCCGGGAAGCCGCTCGGCAATGGCTTGCGCCTGGTCGCGCTGGTTGGATGTGCACAGGACGAGCGCACGTCGGGCGCCCAGGCGTTCGATCTCCGCCGGCAGCTGGTCGATGCTGTCCGCGCCGAAAACGATGCGCGAAGGGCTCGCGGCGTAGACGAAGCGGTCCATGCGTCTAGTCCTTCGCTGCGTTGTTCAGGACGAAGTCGTAGTCGAGCGTGTAGAACGGCATGTCCATGCGCGTTCCGTCAGGCGCGACGCCGGGCTCGTGGCGCTTCCAGTCGGCGATGAGGGAGGAGCGCACGCCGAACACGGCATCCGAACCCAGATAGCTGCCTCCCGAGCGGAACACGTGGGTGATGAGCGTCTCGTAGCCCGGCGCCTTGATCATGAAATGCAGGTGCGCAGGACGCCACGGGTGGCGACCGAGTTGCTCGAGCATCCCGCCCACCGGACCGTCGTGGGGAATGGCGTAGGGCACGGCCACGATGGACCTGAAGTGATAGCGCCCGTCCTCGAGGCTGCTCAGATGGCCCCGGCCCTGCGCATGGTCCAGCTCGGGGCGCTGGACGTCGTACCAGCCTTCATCGTCGGACTGCCACACGTCCATGCTTGCATGGGCAATCCGCTCGCCGTCGATCCCCCGGACGGTTCCGCTGACGAAGCAAGGCTCGCCGCTCGCGCCGTTGGAGATGTCGTCGCCGTTCACATACTCCGGCGCATCGGGCACGTAGAAGGGCCCGAAGACCGTCGCCTCGGTGCATCCCGTCGGGCGCCGGTTGCACTGTGCGGTCACGAGCGTCGAAAGCCCCAGCACGTCGGACAGCAGGATGAACTCCTGGCGCTTGTCGTCCGTGATCTTCCCGACCCGCGTGAGAAAGTCGATGCCGCACGCCCACTCGGCTTCGGTGAGCTGCACCTCGCGTGCGAAGTCGTGAAGATGCCGCACCAGGCTGTCCATCACGGTCCTCAGGCGCGGGTCGAGCGTTGCACCTTGCGCCTTCAGCGCTGCGCTGGTGATGGTCCATTCGTCGATGTCGATCATGGGTGCCCGAGCCTTTCCCTGCGCCTCAGGATCGAGCCAGCTTGAAAAGCGACATCGCGTTCGTTCGGCCGATCTTCTTCCGGTCGGCCTCGCTGATGCTTGCGTCGTTGAACCAGTCCGACGCGTGATCAACGTTCTCGAACGGCCAGTCGGTCGAGAACAGGATGCGATCCGCTCCGACTTCCAGCATCGCGTCGATCAGTGTCTGGGTGCGGAAGTTGCCAGAGGTCGTGAGATAGAAGTTTTCGTGGAAGTAGTCGCAAAGCTTGCGCTTGGCCGGATAGCCCTTGGGCGCCTTGACCCAGGCGTTGCGATGATCGACGCGCCACATGTTGTAGGGCAGGCCTTCGCCCAGGTGGCCGAGAATGATCTTGAGGCCCGGATGGCGGTCGAAGAGGCCGCTCGCCATGAGGCGCAGGGCGTGCACGGCGGTTTCCTGCGCAAAGGCCCATGTGGGACCGAGCAGCCAGGGGTGGCCTTCGTAGATCTGCGCCCAGCTGGCAATCGGGTTGCGCGGATGCAGGTAGAACGGCGCGTCGAGCCGCTCCGCCGCGGCCCAGAAGGGGGCGTACTGCGGCGCGTCGTAGTAGACGACGTTGTCGGGCGTGCCCACCTGCGAGAAGCCATTCACCAGCGCACCGCGGAAGCCGAGCACGGTTATGCAGCGTTCGAGTTCCTGCGTGGCCTTCTCGGGATCCTGCATGGGCAGAGCGGCGAACGCCTGGAAGCGATCGGGCCGCTTCGCCACCTGCTCGGCAAGAAAGTCGTTGGCGCGGACCGCGAGCTCGTACGCTTTCACCGGATCGGCCACCGCCTGAACGGCGGGCGCGTTCAGCGAGAGGATCATCATCTCCATGCCGTGTTCATCCATCTGGCGCAAGCGCCCGTCGTGAATGTCGAGAAGGCGGCTGCTGAGCTCCTTCCAATAGACGCCGGGCACGAAGCCAGCCGAATCCTGCAGCGTGTCTGGGATCGCGAAATGTTCTTCGAGACCGATCTTTCCTTGCATGCCTATCTCCTTGGTGCGGGCGGATGGGCCAATCTATGAGCGCCGGCCGGCACGGTCCAACAAAAATCGGTGATAGCGCGCATTCGAAGATCGCATGGAGCAGCGAGCAGGGCAACGGGGCGGCCGCAACCATGGGTAGACCCGCCCCAACATTCACAGGCTGCATAGAGGACATCCGGAAAATGCGTTGGACCCTTGAAACCGGCAAGCCCATGATCGCAAGCATCGCCAGGCATGCCCTGGCCGCGATCTTTGCCATTCGAAGGAGACAGGAGCCATGCGCCAAATCGATCTTCACAAGCTGGCCGACGATGCCCGCTTCAACCGCTTTCACGGCCTGGTGCTGTTCTGGTGCGCACTGATCATCGTGTTCGACGGCTACGACCTGTCCGTCGTCGGCATCGCGCTGCCTTCGATCATGAAGAAGATGGGAGTCGACGCGACCAATGCCGGCTTCATGGTCAGTTCCGCGCTTTTCGGAATGATGTTCGGCGCCATCTTCATGGGGACCATCGCCGACAGGATCGGCCGCCGCTGGGCGATCGCCATTTGCATCGGCCTCTTCAGCGTCTTCACTGCCGCAGCCGGACTGGCGAAAGATCCCGTGACGTTCAGCGCCATGCGCTTTCTCGCAGGGCTCGGCATCGGTGGCGTGATGCCGAACGTGGTGGCGCAGATGACCGAATATTCCCCCAAGAAGATCCGCGCCACCCTCGTCACGCTGATGTTCAGCGGCTATGCCGTCGGGGGGATGATCGCGGCGATCCTCGGCAAGGGACTCATCGAGACCCATGGTTGGCAATCGGTGTTCTTCGCCGCCGGGCTGCCGGTGATCCTGATTCCGCTCATCCTGAAGTCGATGCCGGAATCGATGCCGTTCCTGCTGGCCAAGGGCCGGACCGAAGAACTGAAGAAGATCGCCTCCCGGCTCGACCCGAGCTACCAGCCGCTGGCGACCGACCGCTTCGTCGTTCCGGCCAAGGACAGGGCCGACAGCGCACCGATCAAGCACCTCTTCTACGATGGCCGCGGCTTCAGCACCGTGATGTTCTGGATCGCGTTCTTCATGTGCCTGTTCATGGTCTTCGCGCTGAGTTCGTGGTTGACCAAGCTCATGGCGGGCGCGGGCTACAGCCTCGGCTCGGCACTGACCTTCGTCCTGGTGCTCAACGCAGGCGCGATGGTCGGCGCCATCGCCGGCGGCTGGCTCGCCGACCGGTTCCACATCAAGTACGTGCTCGCGGGCATGTATGCGCTGGCCGCCGTTTCCCTCACGCTGCTGGGCTACAAGATGCCCACGCCGGCGCTGTTCATCCTGATCGGACTGGCCGGCGCATCGACGATCGGCACGCAGATCGTGGCCAACGCCTACACCGGCCAGTACTACCCGATGGCCGTGCGCGCCACCGGCCTTGGGTGGGCATTGGGCGTCGGCCGCAGCGGCGCGATCCTGGCGCCGATCCTGATCGGTGTGCTGGTCGGCATGAACCTCCCGCTGCACCAGAACTTCATCGCCATTGCAATTCCGGCCGTCATCGGCATGGTCGCGGTGCTGCTCATCCAGCATGACCGGTCGGCGTCAGCGCTGCGCACAGAGGCCGGTTCTGCGTTGAACCAGGTTGCGGCGGGCGTTCCGGGGACGCCTGGAGGCTGAGCAGGCATTGGGAAGCGTCCTTGCCGGGCACGGGCGGGACGACCTCGGTCCCCGTAAACTCGGCCGATGAACGTGCGTTTTCTCGAAGCTTTCGTCTGGGTCGCCAAGCTGGGCAGCTTCAAGGCGGCCGCCGAGAAGATGCACACCACGCAGGCCGGCATCTCCAGCCGCATCGCCACGCTGGAAGAGCAGTTCGGCGTGCGCCTGTTCGACCGTGAGCACCGCGGCGTGATGCTCACCTACCAGGGCACCGAGCTCATGCCCCACGCCGAGCGCATGATCGAGATGCAGGCGCGCATGGTCGCTGCCATGGGCCAGACCGATGCCTTCTCAGGGATGCTGCGCATCGGCGTGATCGAAACGGTGGCCCACACCTGGCTGCCCGACCTGTTCTCGCGCTTTGCCGAGAAATACCCCAACGCCACGCTGGAGCTGATCTCCGACATCACGCCGAGGCTGCGCGACGACCTGCTGCGCGGCACGCTCGACTGCGCCATCCTGTCGGAAGAGATCACCCCGGGCTTCATCGACAACCGGCGCATCGCGAACCTGGCGATGCGCTGGGTCACGAGCCCGTCGCTGGCACTCAAGTTCCCGTCGCGCAAGCTGCTGTCCTTTGCCGACATCGCCACGCAGCCCATCATCTCCTTCAACCGCGAGTCCAGCGTCTACCGCAACATCGCCCAGAACGCGAGCGGCTGCACCAACCTGCGTGTGAGCTACTTCTCGTCGCTGGGCGCGATGATCGACCTGGCGCGCACGGGCTTCGGCACGGCGCTGCTGCCGCTGGCCGTGATCCAGCAGGATCTGCTCCACGGCAAGCTGGTGGTGCTCGACGTCGACCCGGTCCCCATTGCGCTGCCGCTGGTCGCCAGCATGCGGCTGGAGCCTGCGTCGCCATTGGCCGAGGCGCTGGTCAGCATGGCGCAAATAGCGTGCGAGCAGTTCATCGCCACCTGCCGCGACGACGTGCTCGCGCCCTGATCCGGCCCACGCCGCGCCCGAGGCTGGGGCGGCCCGATGCGCCAGGGCTGTGCATCACGAAATCCTATCGCTCGGCCAAAGAATTTCCCGTTTGACCCTGCAGGGGCGCGCGACAACACTGCGCGCCATGCACAAGCTCATGACCGGAAAAAGACATCGCGAGTTCTTCGAGATCCGCCCCGATGCCGATTCGACCGAATGGTCGCCGGTGGCTTGCGCCGCGGGATGCATCGAGGAATTGCTGCTGGCCGACAACCTAGACGACGCCGTACGCACCGGCTCGCGCACCCGCCTGGCCCGCTGGTCGGCCGGCGCGCTGATCGACCGGCCCGTGGTGCACGATTTCCATGAAGAGGTCTTCATTGTCGAAGGCGACCTCGTCGTCGGCTGCGACGCCGAAGGCGAGGGCGGCGAACCCTTCGGCCCCTACACCTTCGCCTGCCGCCCGCCCGGCGCGGTGCACGGCCCCTTCGTGTCGCGCACCGGCTGCGTGCTGTTCGAGATCCAGTACTACGAGTGAGCGCCAGTTTCCAGTCCAGCCCTTCCTTTTTTTCCAGGAGTTCCCGATGAAGCGTTCGCTGTATTCCCTCGCATCCGTCGCCGTGGCCGCCGCGCTGCTGGCCGCCGGCGCCGCTGCCCAGGTGCCGGCCGGCCCGAAGCTGGCCGTGCAGGCCATCACGCAGGTGGCGCCCAACCTGCCGCAGTACACCAAGGTGGACCAGCCGCTGCTGCGCGACGGCATCGCGAAGGCGACCGGCGGCCGCGTCGAGGTCACGCTCTCGTCCTGGCCCGAGCGCAATGTGAACGGCCCCGAAGTCCTGCGCCTGGTGCGCTCGGGCCAGGTCGACATCGCCGCCGCGCCGCTGACCACCGTGTCGGGCGACGTGCCGATGCTCGATGGCGTCGACCTGGCCGGCATGCACGCCGACATCGCCCAGGCCCGCAAGGTGGCCGACGCGATGGTGCCGGTGGCCAACAAGGAACTGGAGCGCCTGGGCATCAAGCTGGTCGCCACCTATCCCTTCTCGGGCCAGATGCTGTTCTGCCGCAAGCCGGTGGCGAGCCTGGCCGACCTCAAGGGCCTGAAGGTGCGCACCAACGGCCCGTCGGCGTCGGACCTGATCAAGTCGCTCGGCGGCCAACCGGTGTCGCTGGCTTTCGGCGAGGTCTATACCGCGCTGGAACGCGGCACGGTCGACTGCGGCATCACCGGCGCCGGTTCGGGCAACGGCGTGAAGTGGCCGGAAGTCACGACACATCTCTACACGCTGCCGCTGTCGTGGTCGACCTCGGGCTACTTCGTCAACCTGGCCTGGTGGAACAAGCTCGACCCCGCCATCCGCACGCAGTTCGAGAAGACGATGAGCGAGGTTCAGGAAGCGCAGTGGAAGCTGGGCTTCGAAGCCACCAACGACGGCATCGCCTGCAACGTCGGCCGCGCCGCCGACTGCAAGCTGCACACGCTGATGAAGAAGCCCATGGTCGAGGCCAGGCCCGAGGCCAGCGTCGGCGCGTCGCTGCACAAGCACCTGGCCGATGACGTGCTGCCCGGCTGGATCAAGCGCTGCGGCGAGCGTTGCGCTGCGGTGTACAGCGAGGTGATTGCCCCAATCACCGGCATCAAGTACGTGGCCAAGTGATGTTCCGAGCGCTCGAATGGGTGAGCGCCAAGGCGATGACCATCGCCGGCTGGTGCTACCTCCTGATCACCCTGCTGATCTGCTTCGACATCGGTGCGCGGCGATTGCTGGGCTTCTCGACCGAAGCGACGACCGAAGTCACCGGCTACCTGATGGCCATCGGCATGAGCTGGGGCCTGGCCGGCACGCTGTTCGAGCGCGGCCACGTGCGCATCGACGTGCTGGTGCAGAAGATGCCGCTGAAGGTGCGCGTCTGGCTGCACCTCGCATCGCTGCTCGCCCTCATGGTTGCCTCGGGCTTCTTCGCCTGGGGCGCCTTCTCGCTGACCAAGGATTCGTGGGACTTCGGTGCCACCGACCTGTCGGCGCTGCACACGCCGCTGGCCCTTCCGCAGGGCCTGTGGGCCGCCGGCCTGGGCCTGCTGCTGCTGGCGGTGGCGGCGCTGGCCGCGCGCTCGGTGCGCCAGCTTGCCGCCGGTGATGCCGACGGCATGGACCGCATGCTGATGTCGCGCACCTACGTCGACGAAGCCGCCGAGACGCTGGAGGCCGTGGCCGAAGCGCAGCAAGGCATGCAACAACCCGTGGCCAACCCGGCCGTGGCAGGAGTCTCCCGATGATCGCCATCGTCTTCATCGTCGCCATCGGCATCCTGATTGCCGGCGCGTCGCTCTTCGGCGTGCAGGGCCACGCGGCGGCAGCCGCTTCGGCCAGCGTGCCCTGGTGGGCGCTGGCCGCGGTGCTGGTCGCCTTCGTCGGCTTCTTCGCCGGCGGCATCTATGTGGGCGCGGCGCTGGCCGTGCTCTCGCTGCTGGCGGGCTTCGGCCTGTCGGACCGGCCGTTCTGGAACTTCATCGGCGAGATGATCTGGAGCCCCTCGACCAACTTCGTGCTGGTGTCGGTGCCGCTCTTCTTGCTGATGGGGGAGGTGATGCTGCGCGCCGGCCTCTCGGAGCGGCTGTACCGCGCGCTCAATATCTGGATGGGGCGCCTGCCCGGCGGGCTGCTGCACACCAACATCATCTCCTGCGGCGTGTTCTCGGCCGTGGCCGGCTCCAGCGTGGCAACCGCCGCGACCATGGGATCGGTCGCGCTGCCGTACTTCGAGAAGAGCCACTACCCGCCCAGGCTGGTGCTGGGCTCGCTGGCCGCCGGCGGTGCGCTGGGCAACCTGATCCCGCCGGGCATCACTTTCATCATCTATGGATTGATCACCGAGACCTCGGTGGGCGCGCTGTACCTGGCGGCGGTGGGGCCGAGCATCCTGGTGGTGCTGCTGTTCACCGCGGTCATCCTGTACTACAGCTACAGGCTGAAGCTGCACGGCGACGAGGCGTCGAAGGCCATCGGCTGGAAGCACCGCATTGCGAGCCTGTCGGACCTGGTGCCCACGGCGCTGCTGATCGCGCTGGTGCTGGGCACCATCTACGCCGGCTGGGCCACGCCCACCGAGTCGGCCGCGCTGGGCGTGGCGGGCAGCCTGGTGCTGGCGCTGGTGGACCGCAAGCTCAAGTGGAAGATGCTGGCCGAGTCGATGCGGGCCACCGCGCGCACCACGTCGATGATCGCGCTGATCCTGTTCGGCGCGTACTTCCTGAACTACATCCTGTCGTCGCTGGGCATTCCGCAGATGCTGGCGAAGTTCCTGACCGGGCTGCCGTTCCCGGGCTGGGTGATCATGCTGGTGATCATCGGCTTCTACCTGGCGCTGGGCACCTTCATGGAAGGCATGTCGATGGTGATCACCACCATTCCGCTGCTGTTCCCGGTGGTCACGGCGCTGGGCTACGACCCGATCTGGTTCGGCGTGGTGATCACCATGCTGGTCGAGATCGCCATGATCAGCCCGCCCGACGGCACGGTGCTCTACGTGCTGCAGGGCATGCGGCGGCAGCCCGGACCCATCACCGACGTGTTTGCCGGCGTGCTGCCCTTCATGTTCGTCTACATGCTCGCGATCATCGTGCTGATGGTGTTTCCTGCCATCGCACTGTGGCTGCCGGCCTATCTCATGTGATCCCCCTGTTCGCGGAGCCTTTCATGTCATTGACCCTTTCCTTCGCCTGCGAAACCGTGGCGGCCGACGGCACGCGCTCGACACGGCTGCTCGCGGTGTTGCCGCGCCAGCTCGTGATTGCCGGGTGGACCGGCCGCGACGCCGCTGCCATTGCCCACCACATCGAAGAACTCGAGGCCATCGGCGTGCCACGGCCATCGAGCGTGCCGCTGTACTACCGCGTGAGCGCCGGGCTGCTCACGCAATCGGCCGCCATCGAGGCGCTCGGCGCGCAGAGTTCCGGCGAAGCCGAGCCGATGCTCTTCTGCGCCGCCGGCGAGTGGTGGCTCACCGTCGCCTCCGACCACACCGACCGCCGCGTCGAGACCTACTCGGTCGCGGTATCCAAGCAGATGTGCGCCAAGCCGGTCGCGACCACCGCCTGGCGCTGGAGCGATGTCGCGTCCTACCAGGACGAGCTGCAGCTGCGCTCGCGCATCCTGGAGGAGGGCCGGTGGATCGACTACCAGCAGGGCACCTTCGCCTCGATCCGCCCGCTGGCCGCGCTGCGCGATGGCATCTACCAGGCCGAGGGCGGCGACGAAGGCCGCTTCATGACCTGCGGCACGCTCGGCGCCATTCCCAACGGCAAGGGGGAGGGCATCCGCCCGGCCACCGAGATGGAACTCGAGATCCATGACCCGCGCCTGAAGCGCAGCATCGTGCACCGCTACACCGTGCAGGCGCTCGAGGTGGTCGCGTGACGGCCGCCGCCGGCATGGACATCGCCACGCTGCGCGGGCGCGTCGCGCGCGGCGAGGTCTCGCACGAGGCCTTGGTGGCGCTGGCGCTCGAAGGCGCCGAGGCGCCGGCCGCGCAGCACGTCTTCACGAAGCGCTATGCGCAAGCGGCGCTGGCTGCCGCGCGCCATGCCGATGCGGCGCAGCGCGCCGGCGTCGCACTGCCCGCGCTGGCCGGACTGCCCGTCACGGTGAAGGACCTCTACGACGTGGCCGGCGAAACCACGATGGCCGGCTCGGTCGTGTGCGAGGGCGAGCCCGCGGCCGCGGCGGATGCCGTTGCCGTGGCCCGCCTGCGCAGCGCCGGCGCGGCGATCGTCGGCAAGACCAACATGACCGAGTTCGCCTTTTCCGGCGTCGGCATCAATCCCCACCATGGCACGCCGCGCAATCCCGCGGATGCCGCCGTGGCGCGCATTCCCGGGGGTTCGTCGTCGGGCGCCGCGGTCTCGGTCGCGCTGGGCCTGGCGGTGGCGGGCCTGGGCTCCGACACCGGTGGCTCCATCCGCATTCCCGCCGCGCTGTGCGGCCTCGTCGGCTTCAAGAGCACCCAGTCGCGGGTGCCGCGCACCGGCGCCTTCGAGCTGGCGCGTTCGCTCGACACCGTGTGCGCCATGACGCGCAGCGTGGCCGATTGCCTCGTCGTCGATGCCGTCATTGCCGGAACGCCGCGCGTGGTGCGCCGGCGTCCGTTGCAGGGCCTGCGCCTGGCGGTGCCGCGCACGCTGATGTTCGACGGCATCGAGCCGGCCGTGGCGCAGGCCTTCGACCGCGCGGTGAGCGCGCTGTCGGCGGCGGGCGCCATCGTGGTCGACCTCACGCTCGCAGAACTGGCCGAGATCGCCCAGATCAACGCGCCGGGTGGCTTCTCGCCCGTCGAGGCATCGGCCGTGCATCGCGCGCGCATCGGTGCGCAGCGCGAGCGCTTCGACCCGCGGGTCGCGGCGCGCGTGGACCTCGGCATGTCTGTCGGCGCCGCCGACTACATCCTCATGCAGGACCGCCGCCGCGACTGGATCGGCCGCGTCGAAGCAGCGCTCGAAGGCTTCGACGCCTTGCTGTGCCCGACCGTGCCGATCGTCGCACCGGCCATCGACGCGCTCGCGGCCGATGCCGAATTCTTCAAGGCCAACGGCCTGCTGCTGCGCAACACCTTCGCCATCAACTTCCTCGATGGCTGCGCCTTCAGCCTGCCGTGCCACCGCCAAGGCGAGCTCCCGGTCGGGCTGATGCTCTCTTCGGTGTGCGGGGACGACGCGCGGCTGGCGGCCGTCGCACTGGCAGTGGAGGAGGCGTTGGCCAGGTGATGTTCTCGGCCGCGGTACGGGGCGCCGGAGCCGCTTAGTTCTTCTGCGCCAGCTGCTCCAGGATGGCCGGGTTCTCCAGCGTGGACGTGTCCTGCGTGATGGTCTCCCCCTTTGCCACGGAGCGCAGCAGCCTGCGCATGATCTTGCCGCTGCGCGTCTTCGGCAGGTTGTCGCCGAAGCGGATGTCCTTGGGCTTGGCGATGGGGCCGATCTCCCTGGCGACCCAGTGGCGCAGCTTGTCGGCGATCTGCCTGGCCTCTTCACCGCTCGGGCGTGTGCGCTTCAGCACGACGAAGGCGCAGATCGCCTCGCCGGTGGTTTCGTCGGGGCGGCCGACCACGGCGGCCTCGGCCACCAGCTCGGTGCACGACACCAGCGCCGACTCGATCTCCATCGTGCCCATGCGATGGCCCGAGACGTTGAGCACGTCGTCGATGCGTCCGGTGATCGTGAAGTAGCCGGTCCCGGCATCGCGGATGGCGCCGTCGCCGGCCAGGTAGCAGCCCTTGAGTTCCGGCGGGTAGTAGCTCGATTTGAAGCGCTCCGGGTCGCCCCAGATCGTGCGGATCATGCTGGGCCAGGGCTTCTTCACCACCAGGATGCCGCCCTGGCCGTTGGGCACGTCGTTGCCCGTCTCGTCGACGATCGCCGCCGCGATGCCAGGGAAGGGCAGGGTGCAAGAGCCCGGCACCAGCGGCGTCGCACCCGGCAGCGGCGTGATCATGTGACCGCCGGTTTCGGTCTGCCAGAAGGTGTCGACGACGGGGCAGTGGCCGCCGCCCACATGCTGGTGGAACCACTCCCAGGCCGCGGGGTTGATCGGCTCGCCGACCGAGCCGAGGATTCGCAGGCTCGAGAGGTCGTAGCGCTTCGGGTGCACGGATTCGTCGGCCTCGGCAGCCTTGATCAGCGAGCGGATGGCGGTGGGCGCGGTGTAGAACACGCTGACCCGGTGGTCCTGGATCATCTTCCAGAAACGCCCCGCATCGGGGTAGGTGGGCACGCCCTCGAAGATGACCTCGGTTGCGCCGAGCGCGAGGGGGCCGTAGGTGATGTAGGTGTGCCCGGTCACCCAGCCGATGTCGGCCGTGCACCAGAACACGTCGTCCGGCCTGAGGTCGAAGGTCCATAGGGTGGTCAGCGCGGCGTGCAGCAGGTAGCCGCCGCTGGAATGCTGAACCCCCTTGGGCTTGCCGGTCGAGCCCGAGGTGTAGAGCACGAAGAGCGGATGCTCGGCGCCGACCCATTCGGGTTCGCAGGCCGGCGACTGGGCCTGCATCTCATCGTGCAGCCAGCGGTCGCGCGACGCGTTCCAGCCGACCGCGCCGCCGGTGCGCCGATAGACCAGCACATTCGCGACGCTCTCGCATCCGCCCAGCGCGATGGCTTCGTCGACGATGGCCTTGAGCGGCAGCTGCTTGCCGCCGCGCACTTGCTCGTCGGCGGTGACGACCATCACCGCGCCGGCATCCTGGATGCGGTCGCGCAGGCTTTGCGCAGAGAAGCCGCCGAACACCACCGAATGCGTGGCCCCGACCCGCGCGCAGGCCTGCATCGCGATCACACCCTCGATGCTCATCGACATGTAGATGACGACGCGGTCGCCTTTCTTCACGCCGCGCGCCTTCAAGACGTTGGCCATGCGGCAGGTGCGCGCGAGCAGTTCTCGGTAGTCGATGCGCGTGACCTGCCCGTCGTCGGCTTCGAAGATGATCGCGGTCTTGTCGCCGAGTCCGCGCTCGACCTGGCGATCGAGGCAGTTGTAGGACACGTTCAGCGTGCCGTCCTCGAACCATGTGAAGAACGGTGCCCGGCTGTCGTCCAGCCCCTGGGTGAACGGTGTCTTCCAGCTCAGGAACTCGCGCGCGAGCCGCGACCAGTAGCCGCTGTAGTCGGCTTCCGCCTCGGCCACCAGCTGGCGGTAGGCGTCCATGTCGGGCACATGCGCGCTCTTCGTTGCTGTGATGGGTATCGGATGGGTTTTTGCTTTGTTCGCGCTCACGGTGAATCTCCTGCGGCCTCGGGTTGTGACGTAAAGACGAAATGGGTCATTCGGCGGCATGGCTGCGCAGCCAGGCCGCAATCGCACCGGCACTGCGAAAGTCGTCGCAGGCTCGGGCTGGGACCGTGGGGTAGCGCTGGTTCCACATGCGAGCCAGCGCCTGGCCCGGTCCGATCTCCAGCACGCAGCGAATCTGTCGCGCCATGACGTTCTCCATGCACTCGTCCCACCGGACGGTGCTCGCGATCTGCGCGGCCAGTGCGGCCCGGGCGGAGGCGGCACCGTGGACGCGGTCTGCCGCGTTGCTGAACAGCGCGATCTGCGGTGCACTGAACGGAACATCCGCGAGCGTGCGCGCGAAGCTGTCTGCCGCATCGCGCATCCACGGCGTGTGGGATGCCACGTTGACGCGCAGGCGCGTGCACTGCGCGCCTTCGTGCAGAGCAATTTGTTCTGCGTGTGCCAATGCGGCCGTGGGCCCGCCGAGGATCACGCTTTCTTCACCGTTGCGGATGGCGAGTGCGAGCCCGGTTTCCACGCGCAGGCGTTCGATCCTCGGACTGGGAAGGCCGGTCACGGCGAGCAGCCCGCCCGGGGCGCGCGCCGCGCATGCGTCCATGGCCTCGGCGCGCCGTTGGGCGAGCGCCATGGCCGATTTGGGATCGATCGCGCCGGCCGCGCTGAAGGCTGCCAATTCTCCGACGCTGTAGCCCGCGATAGCCGACGGTGGGCCCACGAGGGGCGCGAGTTCTTTCCAGGCCGCGAGGGCCAGACCCATCAGCAATGTCTGCGCGTTGGCGTTGCGCTCGGCCCAGCTCGGCTTTGCCAATGCGCCGCGCCAATCCTCGACGCCGAGGCGCGCGCGCATGTCGCGCACGATGTCACCGTCATCGGCTATCCACGGCAGCATCGCCGGATGCTGACTGCCTTGGCCGGAGAACAGCAGCGCGAAGCTCATGGGCTGCCACACACGCGCAGAACCCAGCAGGCCGCGGCGAGCGTGTCCGCGGCGCCGCCGGGCGACAGCCGCCGCGCCACGAATTCGTCTGCAATGGCTCCTGCCGCCTCGAGGCCGCCGCGCCGGGCGACACCTCCCCGATCCAGGAAGTCTTGTGCAACACGCTGCGCATAGCGCAAGCCGGGGAGACCGCCGCGATGCGCGAGATTGCTGTCGTCCAGCACCGCCATGACGTGGAACAGCGTGTCGAGCCGGGCTTGCCGCGGTGCCAGGCCGCGGGCCAGTGCCGCCGTGAGTGCGGGCAGCGCCGTATCGAACAGCACCGGAAAGGCGAGCGCCGCCTCTTCGGATGCGCTGCGAAGGCCGTGGCATCGCGCCGCGATGCCGCCCGGCAGATTGGACGTGCGCCGGCTGCGCGCGGCCAACGCATCGCCCCAATGCCGGCGCAGTGCATCGCGCAGCGGGTCCGGGCGCAATGCGTCGCCGTGCTCGCGCTGCGCTGCGCCGGCGGCGGCGCACAACAGGCCGAGCATGAAGATCGCGCCGCGGTGGGTGTTGACGCCGCCGGTGGCGGCGAGCATGCGTGCCTCTGCCGCGATGCCGCAGCGCTCCAGCACGGCAAACGCCGCGCCGCTCGCGCCGGCTTCGGCGATCTGCGCGAAGTAGTGGCGAAGCGAGAACAGGCTGCGCATGAAGGTATGCGCGTCCATGTCGTCGTGGCTGCCACGGTCGACCAGGGTGACCAGCCCGGGCTTGGGCGACAAGGAAAGTTCGTCGTGCAGTGCGAGCGTGGCGGCACGCCCGATGGCGGCGGGCGTGAGCCGGGGGTGCAGCGGTGCACGGAGCGCCGAAGACTTCATTCGACGCACTCCCCAGGCTCGCACCATGCGCGGTCATGTTGCAGGGCCACACCCTCCAGGCGCTTGACCATCACGGCGCGCGCGCGTCCGGCACGCCATTCGATCCATTCGCGCCATGCCACGGCCGCGCCATCGGCGAACACCAGTTCGCCGTCGAGCCGGGGCCGCGCTGCGCCGAAGGACTGGAGCAGGTGCGCGACGGCATCCGCTTGCGCCGCTCCCTTTACGCCGATCCACAGGTCGAGGTCGGAGCCTCGCCGGATGTGAGCGAGACCGCTGATCGCTTGCCAACCGTAGCTGCCGAACACGCGGGCCGTTGCACCCTGTGTGCCGAGGGCATCGACGAGATCGCGTACCGCCGCTTGGGCCGCCTCCGGCAGCAGCCCTCGTACATCCGCCAGGCGCGGAAACTCGCCATAGCCGAGCACCGCGGCATGCGGCACCTGGAGCGCGAGCCGGCGCCTGTCCCAGCGGGCGGGCGCGGACAGGCCCACCGCGAGCCATCCTTCGGCGACGGCATCAGTAACTCGGCGCGTCACGACCAGCGGCAGGCGATGCGTCGCCCAATGCGTCAGGCATTCGCGCGCCTGCGTGTCCCAAGGCTGGCGCAGGATGGCCGTCCAACCGGCGTCGGAGAGCCGGGCGAGCTGGTGGCGGCGCGGGCAGTCCATGGTGCGCCTGCCGTGCTCAGGCCGCGTCCAGCACCCGCTGCACCACAGCGGCGGCAAGGCGGCGCCCGCCGCGTTCTGCGCCGTCGCGCGCGCGCAGGTCTTCGGTCGGCGTGCGGGCCAGCGCGTCGCGCAGGGCGGCCTGCAGATCGCCCTGCCAGAGCGCACGCACGCCACCCATCGCCACGTAATTCTGCACGCCCGGTGCGAACACCGGGTTGGATTGCGACAGCGCCGTGAGCTTGTCTTCCGGCAGCTTGGTCACGCGCGCCATGGCGGGAATGCGCATCACGCGGATCTCGGCCTCCGGCAGCGCGTAGCAGGCATCGGCAATCAGGCCCGAGGTGATGAAGCCGCCGGACAGCGCCTGGTCGTACACCAAACCGATCACGCGATGCCCACGGCGCCGCGCCAGATCGATGGCCGCGCCCAGGTGCGCCATCGCGCGGTTGATGCCGAGCAGTTCGTCGCGCCGGCGCAGCTGCTGGCCCTGCGTGTCGATCAGCAGCAGGATCGGCCGGCCCGGATGCTGCGCGACCGTGTCGAGCACCACGCGGGCCTGCGTGAGCGCGAGCGCGAAGCCGATCGGGGCGTGGTTCGTGGTGCCGATCACCGTCAGCGGTTCGCCGTCGAACATCACGTCGCCCTGCAGGAAATCGCCGACGGCGCGCATGCCGTGATACGGGCCGAAGAGCTGGGTGGCGAGGGAATTCCATTGCATGTGTTGCTCCTGCTTCAATTGGCGCGCATGGCCTGCAACGCTGCCACCGCAAGCTCCGGGACCTGCTGCGCGTCGGCGATGCCGAGCGCGCGCCAGAGCAGGGTGGCATCGTCGCCCTCGGCGTCATGGGCGGGTAGCGCGTGCAGGCGCTGAACGAGCAACGCGTGCTCCTGCTCCAGCGCCGCCAGGGTCGAGGGCTTCGCCTTGCCGATGGCGGCCATCGCCGCTTCGCGAAAAGCCGCGACGTCGTCCTCGACCAGGGCGTCGCAATCGCCGGTCAGCCAGCGGTGCTTGCCGCCGGTGGTGCGCCAGATCAGCGCGCGGTCGCGCGAATCGAATTCCTCCACGCCGTGGGATGCCTCGATCACCTCGGGCCCCGACATCGCCAGCCGCCCGACATCGCTCATCACGACGTGGTCGGCGCAGCGCGCCACGATCCCCATGCCGCCGAAGCAGCCGTTGGCGCCGCCGATCAGCACCACCACTGGAATGCCGGCAGCGCGCACGTCGAGCAGCGCGCGCATCACTTCCGACACCGCGATCAGCCCCGCA
This sequence comes from Variovorax paradoxus, assembly GCF_018614875.1. Classification (GTDB taxonomy): domain Bacteria; phylum Pseudomonadota; class Gammaproteobacteria; order Burkholderiales; family Burkholderiaceae_C; genus Variovorax; species Variovorax paradoxus_I. The sequence continues at coordinate 68,174 of NZ_JAGGNW010000017.1, forward strand.
TTGGCTTCGTGCAATCGCACACCGCCCGATTCGGCCAGCAGCAGCACGGCAGCCGGCCGGTCGCGCAGCGCGCGCCGCATCAGGCCGACCAGCTTGGCGCCGTGCACCTCGCCGACGCCGCCGCCCATGAACGCGCCTTCCTGCGCAGCCACGAACACCTCGCGGCCATCGAGCGCCGCGCGGCCGATCGCCACGCCGTCGTCGAAGGCCGAGGGCACGCCGAGCTGCGCCAGGTGCGGGCTGGTGATCCGCTCGGCCGGCGGCAGCCATTCATGAAAACTGCCGGCATCGAGCAGCAGCGCGAGCCGCTCGCGCGCCGAGCATTCGGCGTAGCTGATCATGGCTGGCCTCCGCTGATCTCGGCCACCGCCTGGTCGAGCCGCAGGCTCACCACCGCAGGCGTGGCGCCCATGTCGTTGATCGAGACGCGCACGCCGGCCAAGGGATGGCGCGCGTGGAAGTCGTCCATCACGGCTTGCCAGATCGGCCCGAAGCCGCGCGCCGATGTTTCGACGCGCACCGCGCAGTCGCTGCCACCGGCCGGCTCGAGCATCACTTCGAGGTTGCCGGAGCCGACGACGCCGACCAGCACCGGCGCGAAGGCACCGGCCGGCCGGCCGCCGGAAAAGGAAAAGTCCAGGGTTTCGAGCCCTGCGGGAAGGTCGCTCACATGAATCTCCTGCTACCAGTTTCTGAATCGCTTGGGCGGCTGGTACAGCCCGCCCGAGGCGCGCACCAGGTCGCGCATGCTGCGCGCGGCCAGCAGGTTGCGCGTGGCCTGTCGCGGGTCGATGCCCAGATCCTGCGGCCGGCGGATCACGCCGCGGTCGCGCAGGTTCTCCACAGCGCGTTTGTCGCGCGCCAGTCCCACGGCGGTGTAGCCGGCCACGCCGCGGATCGCCTGCTCGCGCTCGGCGTCGCTGCGGCACAGCAGCAGGTTGGCGATGCCTTCCTCGGTGAGGATGTGCGAGACGTCGTCGCCGTAGATCATGATCGGCGGCAGCGCCATGCCGGCCTGCTCCTGCAGCGTCCAGGCGTCGAGCCTGTCGACGAAGGCCGGCTGCATGTGCTCGCGGAAAGTCTCGACCATCTGCACGACCAGCTTCTGTCCGCGGGGTGTGCCGGCCGCGCCGGTGCGCCCGTTTCTCGCCTCGTGCCCGGCCTTGAGCCAGGCCGGGCTCGCATGCCGCCGACCGCGCGCATCGGCGCCCATGTTGGGCGCGCCGCCGAAGCCGGCGATGCGGCCCAGCGTCGCGGTGGAGCTGTTGCCGTCGAGGTCGATCTGCAGGGTCGAGCCGATGAACAGGTCGCAGGCATAGTGGCCCGCCGCCTGGCAGAAGGCGCGGTTGCTGCGCAGGCTGCCGTCGGGGCCGGTGAAGAACACGTCGGAGCGTGCGCGGATGTAGTCCTCCATGCCCAGCTCGGAGCCGAAGGAGTGGATCGACTCGACCCATCCGGCCTCGATCGCCGGAATCAGCGCGGGGTGCGGGTTCAGCGCCCAGTGCTTCGCGATCTTTCCCTTGAGTCCCAGCGATTCCGCGTAGGTGGGCAGCAGCAGCTCGATGGCCGCCGTGTCGAAGCCGATGCCGTGGTTCAGGCGCTGCACGCCGTATTCGGCGTAGATGCCCTTGATCGCCATCATCGCCATCAGGATCTGGATCTCGCTGATCTGCGCCGGGTCGCGGGTGAACAGCGGCTCGATGAAGTTGGGGCGGGGCGCCTTCACCACGAAGCTCACCCAATCGGCCGGGATGTCGATGCGCGGCAGCGTCGTGGTCTTGCCGTCGACCAGCTCGTTGACCTGCGCGATCACGATGCCGCCGGAGAACGCCGTGGCTTCCACGATGGCCGGCGTGTCCTCTGTGTTGGGGCCGGTATAGAGATTGCCTTCGGCATCGGCCGCGTGCGCCGCCACCAGCGCCACCTTGGGCGTCAGGTCCACGAAGTAGCGCGCGAACAGTTCCAGGTAGGTGTGGATGGCACCGATCTCGATGCGCCCGGCCGACACCAGCTTGGCGAGGCGCGCGCCTTGCGGCCCCGAGAAGCTGAAGTCCAGCCGGGAAGCGACGCCGTTCTCGAACACGTCCAGATGCTCCGGCAGCGCCAGCACCGACTGCACCATGTGCAGCCCGTGGATGCGCTGCGGGTCGACCTGCACCAGTGCCTGCGCGAGAAAGTCCGCCTGCTTCTGGTTGTTGCCTTCGAGGCAGACCCGATCGCCGGGCGAGAGCACCGCTTCGAGCAGCGTGCCGATGGCCTCAGCTTCGACGCGCTTGCCGGCGAGCCGCGTTCCGAGTGCATCGGCCGCGCGCGCCAGGCGCGCCGCGCGGTCTTCGGTTCTTGAGTTCCAGTTCGAACGGTCCATGAATGTGCGCCTCAGCCCACCAGGGCCTTGGTGGTGAAGAACAGGATGGACGGCCCCAACAGGCAGCCCAGCCCGGTGTGGAAGGTGGCGACCAGCGCGCCGTAGGGCACCAACTTGCGGTCGGTGGCGGCGAGCCCGGCGGACACGCCGCTGACGGTGCCCGCCAGCCCGCCGAACACCATCGCGGAGCGCGGTGTCTTCAGCGCCAGGAAGCGGGCCGCTATCGGCGTGCCGACCATGACGATGATCGCCTTGACCAAACCGGTCGCGATGCTCAATGCCATGACGTCCGGTGTCGCGCCGATGGCGGCGCCCGTGACCGGGCCGACGATGTAGGTGACCGCGCCGGCGCCGATGGTGGTCATGCTCACCGCATCCGAGTAGCCGAAGCTGTAGGCGATGCCTGCGCCGACGATGAAGGGCAGCACGGTGCCCAGCAGCAGCGCCACCACGCCGACCAGGCCGGCCTTGCGCGCCTCGGTGGCCTGCACCTCGAAGGCCGTGGCCACGATGGCGAAGTCGCGCAGCATGGCGCCGCCCATCAGGCCGATGCCGCCGAACAGCGACAGGTCCGCCAGGCCCTTGTGGCCGCCGGTCTTGATGCCGCCCCAGTAGGCGAGCGCCAGGCCGATGACGATGGCAATGGCCGAGCCGTGCACGCGGCCGAAGGTCAGGCGCTTGGAGATCTGGCCGGAGAGCAGCACCACGAGGCCGACCACGGCGAACGCGGTGACAAGGCCGTTGTGGGCCGCTGCGTCTTTGAGAATGTCGAGCATGGTGCTTACTCCGCGTCGGTGAGCAGGGGGTTGTCGTGCGGCATCGGCGTGGAAGCGGTCGCATCGGCCGGCCGTTCGGTGCGGTTGATCACGGCGATCACGACGGCGCAGAGGGCCACGGCCGCAATGGCCGAGAGCACCGCCACCGGCCCGCCGCGCAGGGCCGCCACCATGTCCTGCTGCGCCGCCATGGCCACGACCACGGGGATGTACATCGCGCCCCAGTACTCCACGCCCAACTCGCTCAGCTTGGGCAGCTTGTCGGTCTTCTGCATGTAGAGGCGGGCGCAGATCAGCAGCAGCATCGCGATGCCCACGCCGCCGACGTTGGTCTTCACGCCCAGCGCCTGGCCGAGCAGGTCGCCGATGAAGATGCCGAGCAGATGGCAGACGGCCAGCAGCGCGGTGCCGTAGATGATCATGGTTTTGTCTCCTGGGGCGTGCTCCACAAAGATGGAGCCTCTGCCCTGGAGACGTACGGTATCGGCGGGCCCCCGGCCGATCAATTAATGACCGGGCGAGACGATTACGGCCAGCGGAACGATCGAATGCCGGGTTCGGTCAGCAGGAAGTCAGGCAAGGTCCGGTCCGGCCATGCGGCATACGGCCAGCAGGGCGAGCAGGTTGGGATCGCGTTCGCGCGTGCGCAGGAAGTTGAGCGCGATGGTCTGGCGCATGAGGAACCTGGGCTGCAGCGGAATCAGCTGCACCCGCTGCGGCATGACGCCGCGCACGCGGCCCGGGAGCAGCGTGTAGCCGACGCCGCCGCTCACCAGGTTCATCAGCGAGAAGATGTCGCCGGTCTTCATCACCACGTTCGGCGTGAAGCCCGCCACGCGGAAAGCGTCGAGAAAACCGCTGTAGGTGACGAAGCCTTCCTTCAGCGTCACGAAGCGCTCGTGGGCGCAGGCGCTCAGGTCGACTTCCTCCATCGCCGCATAGCGCGAGCCCACCGGTGCGGCGAACAGGATGTCGTCCTCGAACAGCGGTTGCGACTCGACGTCGGGCGCATCCTTGGGAATGGCCATCAGCGCGGCATCGAGCGCGCCGTCGCGCAGCTTCTGCAGCAGATCGGCGTTGGAGCCGAGCGCGAGTTCGGTCTGTATGTCGGGCTTGCGCAGCTTGATGCCCATGACCACCGCCGGAATCGTGCGGTTGGACAGCGAATAGAGCGAGCCGATGCGGATGCGGTCGGCCGAGTAGCCGGCCACTTCGCGCGTGGAGCGCACGCCGTCGGACATGGTGCGAAGCACTTCGCGCGCCACCTCCGCCAGCGCCTGCGCCGCCTCGGTGGGATGCAGGTTGCGGCCTTCGTGCCGGAACAGCGCGCAGCGCACGCCCGCTTCAAGCGAGTGCAGCGCCCGGTGCACGCTCACGGTGCTGGTGTCGAGCCGCTCGGCCGCCCGCGCCAGGTTGCCGGTCTCCATGAAGGCCAGCAGGACCTCGAGCTTGCGGAAGGTAATCTCTTCGTCGACGTGGAGGTGCATGGTTGGCGTCCGGTGAGCACGAATCGTAAGGCCGAGGCGTTCGCGCGGCATGCGAGAGGGCGCAAGCCTTGCAGCCCCTCACTTGTTCTGATGAATCGTGAATCGGGCTTCTTTGTCACCCGATCGTGCGACGTAGTGATTGAGCCCCCACGCGCCCGTGGCGATGAAGTCCTGGACCTTGATGTCGAAGTCGACAGGCTCGCCGGCGTAGGCTTCGTCAGTCTTGCCGCCGACGATGGGTGTAAGAAAAATCTCAGCCCGCGGGTTCTGGATGTAAGGATCGCTCATCAGCGTCACGCGCCCGTCCGGATCGCGGGCGACCGGTTCGCCTTCCTTCAGCGGAAGAGCCACCCAGCGTTCGGCCAGCTGAACGCCTTCGATATGAGGGCGCCTGTTCTTCTGGCCGCGCAGGGTTCCCGAGAAATGGTATTCAACGATCGCCGGCCGGCTGAAAAGCCCCAGGCGATTCTCATGGACCGGCTGAGCGTCGAATCCTTTCAGTTCCAGGCGGTGCTGAGAACCAAACCAGCCGATCCTGGTGACGACGGGAACATCCGAGACCGGTGAAGGCATCATGATCTTCCATGCAATGACGCCCCCTAGAGCGAGCGTCGCCACGACGCCGACACCGGCTAGAAGCATTTTTTTCCTCATGTCTGCTACCCCTCGCACTGTGTGCCTTTCGTGCTGACGATCGATTCTGTCTGATCCGCCAAATCCGCCTCACCGGGCCGACCCTCAGGGTTTGCCCTTAGCCCCGGTCCGGCAATTCGGACGGCCTCCACGCTCCGCATCCGGATCGTCGGCGCGGCATTCGCTTCGTTCTCGGCTCGCTCCCCGTGAAATCAATGACTTAGCGAGCTTTGCGCGCCGCGCGCCGCGTGGCACATCGATTGCTCTGTAACCAAGCCGACCGCGTCGCCCGATGCAGGTCCCGGCCATGACACAGGAGACAAACCGATGAGCAGCATGGGTGACCTTGACCCCACGGAACCGGCGAGTGGATCGATGCGCCGCATCGTCGGCGGCGGCATCGTCGGCACGCATGCGGGCGACCTGATCGGCGAGTGCTTCGCCGCCGGCGTCTGAAATTTTCCAGGAGATACCCGTGGACCACCAAGCCGTACCCAAGCCCCCTTTTTACAGATCCCTGTACTTCCAGGTCATCACGGCCATCGTGCTCGGGGTGCTGCTGGGGCACTTCTACCCCGACACCGGGGCATCGATGAAACCGCTGGGCGACGGCTTCATCAAGCTCATCAAGATGATCATCGCGCCGATCATCTTCTGCACGGTGGTGGTCGGCATCGCCGGCATGGAGGACATGAAGAAGGTCGGCAAGACCGGCGGCCTGGCGCTCCTGTACTTCGAGATCGTGAGCAGCATCGCGCTGGTGGTGGGACTGGTCATCATCAACATCGTGCAGCCCGGCACGGGCATGAACGTCGACGTGAGCCAGCTCGACACCAAGGGCATCGCGGCCTACACCGGCCCGGGCAAGATGCAGAGCACCACCGACTTCCTGCTCAACGTGATCCCGAGCACGGTGGTCGATGCCTTCGCCAAGGGCGAGATCCTGCAGGTGCTGCTGATCGCCGTGATGTTCGGCTTTGCGCTGCACAAGTTCGGCGGCCGCGGCACGCTGGTGTTCGACATGATCGAGAAGGGCTCGCACGTGCTCTTCGTGATCGTGGGCTACATCATGAAGGTCGCGCCCATCGGCGCCTTCGGTGCCATGGCCTTCACCATCGGCAAGTACGGCGTGAGCTCGCTGCTGCAGCTCGGCCAGCTGATGGGCACGTTCTACCTGACCTGCCTGCTGTTCATCTTCGTAATTCTTGGGGGGATCGCGCGGTTCCACGGCTTCAGCATCTGGAAGTTCATCAAGTACATCAAGGAAGAACTGCTGATCGTGCTGGGCACGTCCTCCAGCGAATCGGTGCTGCCGCGCATGATGGCCAAGATGGAGAACCTGGGCGCGAAGAAGTCGGTGGTGGGCCTGGTCATTCCGACCGGCTACTCGTTCAATCTCGACGGCACCTCGATCTACCTGACGATGGCCGCGGTGTTCATTGCGCAGGCCACCAACACGCCGATGTCGCTGACGCAGCAGATCACGCTGCTGGCCGTGCTGCTGCTCACCTCGAAGGGCGCGGCGGGCGTCACGGGCAGCGGCTTCATCGTGCTGGCGGCCACGCTGTCGGCCGTGGGCCATGTGCCGGTGGCGGGGCTGGCGCTCATCCTGGGCATCGACCGCTTCATGTCCGAAGCGCGCGCGCTCACCAACCTGATCGGCAACGGCGTGGCCACCCTGGTGGTCGCCAAATGGACCGGCGACCTGGACACCGTGCGCATGCACCAGCACCTGAACCAGGAAAGCCCGGCGGAAGCCGACGAGCCCGAACGCGTGCTCGATGCCGCCAAGGTGCAGATGCCCGCGGGTTCGGGCCGCTGAGCGGCGCACGACACCATTGGCGAAGGAGTACGGCGTCACGCGCGAGATGGACCCTGGCTGAAACCATCGGTGACACCCGCCACCGGGCAGCCACTGATGCGGCCTTCACGGCCTTGTGCAATAACGGGCTCATGATTTCATGGGAGCCGGCCCGGCGCTTCGACTTGCCTTCTCGCACCTCCAGACGCTGGCGCGGCCTGCCGCGGTGGTGCGGCGCGCTGGCGCTGGTGGCCCTGGCCGCCGTCGCCGGCCATTACCTTGCCATGCAGAACGGCCTGGCGCGGCTGCGCGAGGCGGCCGACCACCGGCTCGACATGCTCGCGACCGGGCTCGATGCCGATCTGGCCCGGTTCGAGTACCTGCCGGCGCTGCTGGAGATGACCCCCATCGTTCCGGCGCTGCTCGGCACGCCGTCGGATTCGCAGTTGCGCGACGCGGTCAACCGCTACCTCGGCGGCGTCAACGCCGCCGCGGGCGCGGAAATGCTCTATGTGCTCGATGCCGCGGGCATTTCGCTGGCGGCCTCCGACTGGGACCGGCCCGGCACCACCGTCGGCCAGGACCTGTCGTTCCGGCCCTACGTGATCGATGCGCTGGGGCAGGGCAGGGGCCGCTTCTACGGCGTCGGCATCACCAGCCGCAAGCCGGGCTACTACCTCTCGTACGCCCTGCGCCGCGACCAGCCCACGCGCGGCGTGGTGGCCGTCAAGGTCAACCTCGAGGAGACCGAACGCGCCTGGCGCAAGCTGCCGGGCGACGTGGCGCTGCTCGACCAGCGCGGCGTGGTGATCCTCTCCACCCGTGAAGACCTGAAGTTCCGGCCGCTGCTGCCGCTCGATGCCTCGCAGCGGGCCGAGGTGCTGCGCTCGCGGCCCTACGGCGAGGCCGGCCTGCAGCCGCTGCAGTGGACGCTGAAGGAGGCGCTGGCGCGCGACGTGCAGGTCATCACGCTCGACGGCGTCGACCAGCTCGCCTCCACGCGTTCGCTGCGCGGTGCGCCGTGGCAGCTGATGGCGTTCGACGACCTGGCGCCGGTGCGCGTGGGCGCGCGCAATGCGGCCATCACCGCGAGCCTTGCGATGGCGGTGCTGCTGCTGATCGCCGTCGCGCTGTGGCAGCGCCGCCGGGCCGTGCGGCAGAAGCTGGCCAGCCAGGCTGCGCTGCAGGTGGCGCACGACACCCTCGAATCGACCGTGGCGGCACGCACCGCGCAGCTGCACGCCGCCCATGGCGAGCTGGTGCATGCCGGCAAGATGGCGGCGCTGGGCCAGATGTCGGCCGGCGTGGTGCACGAGCTGAACCAGCCGCTCACCGCCATGCGCACGCTTTCGGAGAGCGCCGCCATCCTGCTCGACAAGAACCGCTTCGACGACGTGCGCGGCAACCTGCAGCGCATCCGCGGCATGGTCGACCGCCTGGCACGCCTGACCTCGCAGCTCAAGACCTTCGCGCACAAGAGCGAGCTGCCGCTCGCGCCGGTGCCGGTGGCGCGGGCCGTGGCCGATGCGCAGGCCATCGTGGCCGAGGCCACGAAGAAGAACGGCGTTGCCATCGAGGTCGACGTGCAGCCCGCCACCCTCAGCGTCATGGCGGAGGAGGCCGCACTGGGCAGCGTGCTCGTCAACCTGATGCGCAACGCCATCGACGCCATGCAGGCCTCGCCGCGGCGCACGCTGCGCCTGGAAGCACGGCCGCAGGAGGGCCGGGTGATCCTGCGCGCGAGCGACACCGGGCCGGGCATTCCGCCCGAGATCCTGCCGCGCCTGTTCGAGCCCTTTGTCACCAGCAAGCCGGCGGGCGCCGGGCTGGGCCTGGGCCTCGTGATCTCGGCACAATTGGTGCGGGCGATGGACGGCACGCTGCGTGCCGCCAACCTGCCGGATGGCGGTGCCTGCTTCGTCGCCGACCTGCCGGCCGCCGTCCAAACCATCCTTATTCCCACCCCCACAGGAGTGATCAACAAGTGAGCGAAGCCCCTGCCATCCGGGTGCTGCTGGTCGAGGACGACGAAGACGTCCGCCTCAGCACGACCCAGGTGCTGACCCTGGCCGGTTTCGAAGTCGAAGCTTTCAACAGCGCCGAACGCGCGCGCACCCACATCAGCTTCGGCGTGCCGGCCATCGTGGTGTGCGACGTGCGCCTGCCGGGCCTGAGCGGCACCGAATGGCTGCTCGAACTCCACAACGCCGATGCCGAGCTGCCCGTGATCCTGGTCACCGGCCACGGCCACATCGCCATGGCGGTGCAGGCCATGCGCGAGGGCGCCTACGACTTCATCGAGAAGCCTTTCAGCTCCGAGCGGCTGGTGGCCATCGTGCGCCATGCCATTGAGCGCCGGCAGCTCTCGCTGCAGGTGCGCGCGCTGCGCGATGCGCTGGAGAACTGGAACGGCATCCAGTCGGTGCTGATCGGCCGCTCGGTGCAGATGCAACAGGTGCGCCGCACCGTGATGACCCTGGCCGAGACCTCGGCCGACGTGCTGATCTATGGCGAGACCGGCACCGGCAAGGAGCTGGTCGCCCGCTGCCTGCACGAGCACAGCGCGCGCCGCCGCCAGCATTTCGTGCCGCTCAACTGCGGCGGCCTGCCCGAGGCGCTGGCCGAGAGCGAGCTGTTCGGCCACGAGGCCGGCGCCTTCACCAGCGCCAACCGCGTGCGCGTGGGCAAGTTCGAATACGCCAACGGCGGCACGCTCTTTCTCGACGAGATCGAGAGCATGCCGATGGCGGTACAGATCAAGCTGCTGCGTGCGCTGCAGGAGCGCTCCATCGAGCGCATCGGCTCCAACAAGGCCATTCCCTTCGATTGCCGCGTGGTGGCCGCGAGCAAGGACGACCTGAAGGACATGAGCGACCGGCAGAAGTTCAGGGCCGACCTGTACTACCGGCTCGGCGTAGCCTTCATCGAGCTGCCGCCGCTGCGCGAACGGCGCGAGGACATCCCCCTGCTGTTCGAGCATTTCACGCTGCTGGCGGCCGCGCGCTATGCGCGTGTCGCGCCCATCCTGAGCAGCGCACAGGTCGCCGACCTGATGGCCTACGCCTGGCCCGGCAACGTGCGCGAGTTGCGCAACGTGGCCGACCGCTTCGTGCTGGGCCTGCTGGGCGAGCGCCTGACGCAGGCGCGCGGCAACGCCGAAGACATGCCCGCCTTGCCGCGCGGACTGCCGCAGCAGGTCGAATCCTTCGAGCGCGCGGTGATCGTCGAGGCGCTGCGCAAGCACCAGGGCGACCAACCGGCCACCGCCAGTGCGCTGGCAATCGCGCGGCAGACGCTGCACGACAAGCTGCGCAAGCTCGGCATCACGGCGGAAGAGTTCAAGTCCCAGTGATTCGCAGGCCGGCCGCCCTGCGATGCATCCCCGCTTGCATCGGCGCGGTCAATCCCGTACGCTGGCCCAACGTCCACGCACACCGCCCGAGCCCTTGCGGGCCGCCGGACCGGCTTTCCGGACGCCAAGGAGTCCGCGCCATGCCAAGCCGATCGAACGGCCTTACGGCCGAAATGGAAGCAGTGCGAACGCTGGCGCTCGTCGGCGCCGCTGCCGCCGGCAAGAGCTCCCTCGCCGAGGCCCTGCTGCACAAGGCCGGCGCCATTGCAGCGTGCGGCAGCATCGAGCGCGGCAGCACCGTCAGCGACTACGACCCGCTCGAACGTCGCATGCTGCACTCGCTCAACGCATCGCTGATGCACCTCACGCACGGCGGCACGCGGATTCACCTGATCGACACCCCCGGCGGCGCCGATTTCCTGGGCCAGAGCCTGCCCGCGCTGGAGGCGGTGGAGACCGCGGCCATCGTCATCAATGCCGCCACCGGCATCGAGCCGATGACGGTGCGCATGATGGAGTACGCGGCCTCGCGCCACCTCGCCCGCATCATCATCGTCAACAAGATCGACTCGCAGGGCGTCTCGCTGTCCGGCCTGCTGGCCGACATCCAGGCCACGTTCGGCCGCGAATGCCTGCCGCTGAACCTGCCCGACGGGGTCGGCAAGCAGGTGGTGGACTGCTTCTTCAACCGCTTCGGGCGGTCCGACTTCGGCCCCGTCGAAGCAGCGCACCGCGCGCTGGTGGAGCAGGTGGTCGAGGTCGACGCGGCCTTCGTCGACCGCTACCTCGAGCAGGGCGACGTGGATCCGGCCGAGCTGCATGCGCCGCTCGAGCAGGCGCTGCGCGAAGGCCACCTGATCCCGGTGTGCTTCGTCTCGACGCGCAGCGGCGCCGGCGTGGCCGAGCTGCTCGACGTGATCGTCAAGCTCCTGCCCGACCCGACCGAGGCCAACCCGCCGAACTTCATCGTCGGCGAGGGCGCGGAGGCCAAGCCCATGGAAGCCAGGCCCGACCCGTCGCTGCACGTGCTGGCGCATGTGTTCAAGGTCACGGTCGACCCCTATGTCGGCAAGCTCGGCATCTTCCGCGTGCACCAGGGCACGGTCCTGTGCGACAGCCAGCTCTACGTGGGCGACGGCCGCAAGCCCTTCAAGGTGGGGCACCTGTTCATGCTGCAGGGCAAAGACCATGTCGAGGTGTCGCACGCGGTGCCGGGCGACATCGTGGCGGTGGCCAAGGTCGAGGAGATCCAATTCGATGCCGTGCTGCACGACGCGGCCGAAGACAACCACGTCCATCTCGCACCGCTGGCGTTCCCGGTGCCGGTGCACGGCCTGGCCGTGGAGCCCAAGCGCCATGGCGACGAGCAGCGCGCCTGGGAGATCCTCGGCAAGCTCGTGGCCGAGGACCCCTGCCTGCGCCTCGAGCATGTGATCGCGACCAACGAGACGGTGCTCTACGGGCTTGGCGAGCTGCACCTGCGCATCGTGCTCGAGCGCCTGCGCGAGGTGTACCGCTTCGAGGTCCAGACGCGGCCGCCGCGCATTGCCTACCGGGAGACCGTGACCGCACCGGCCGCGGGCCACCACCGCCACAAGAAACAGACCGGCGGCGCCGGCCAGTTCGGCGAAGTGTTCCTGCGCATCGAGCCGCTGGCGCGCGGCGCCGGCTTCCAGTTCGCCGACGAAGTCAGGGGCGGCGCGATTCCGGGCCAGTTCATCCCCGCGGTCGAGAAGGGTGTGCGCGAGGTGCTGATGAGCGGCGCGATCGCCGGCTATCCGGTGGTCGATGTGCGCGTCGTGGTGCACGACGGCAAACACCACAGCGTCGACAGCAAGGACATCGCCTTCGCGACCGCCGGCCGCAAGGCCTTCATGGCCGCGATCCGCGAGGCCCGGCCGGTGGTGCTGGAGCCGATCGTCCAGATCGAGATCGCCGTGCCTGAACATTCCGTCGGCGATGTCACGAGCGACCTGTCGTCGCGGCGCGGCCTGGTCACCGGCACGTCGGCACTGGGGGGCGGCACCGTGACCGTCGGCGGCCAGGTGCCCGAGGCCGAGCTGGCCAACTACCAGTCGCGGCTCAATGCGATGACCAGCGGCCAGGGCCGCTACACCATCGCGCTGTCGCACTACGAAGCCGTGCCGCCGGCCGTGCAGCAGACGCTGATGAGCCAGTATCGGGTGCGCGAGGACGACCAGGTGTGAAGCTCGGATCGGGTCCCGAATACGCTTAGCGCGTGGCTCATGCGCTCATCTCAGCGCACAGCAGCAGGCAGCTCAACAATCGATAGGCGCCGTCGGCTCTGCGGGTTCGTAGGATGCGGTTGGCGTGCCCTGGTGGACGCATCTGCCAGCCCAGCGCCGAGCGTTCCCAGACCGAGGAGCGCATCCAGTGTGATGCCCATCGCTGTTGGCCGCGCCACGCACTACCGTGCAGACGACTCCTGCCCGAACTTGATGAGGTTGCCGTCCGGGTCGACGACATAGAGCTCGTCCATGCCCCACGCCGTGCGGACCACATCCTGCAGTGAGGGCAGCTTTGGGCTGAGCTCGCGGTGCACCGCCGCGATGTCCGCCACGCGGATGTAGCACGAGGTATTCTCAGCGATGTGCTTGTCGTCGCAGGCCCAGAAGTGCAGCTCTGTATCGCCGCGCACCGCCATCCCATAGGAGAAGTCCGCGAAATTTCGCGTCTGGAATCCAAGCACGCTCTTATAGAAGTCCAAAGTGCGCGTCAAATCGAGAGACGCCAGTACGGGGATTGCCTTGCCGAAGCTTGCTGGGTTCATCACGAAATCCTGTTTCCTTGATGAAGCATTGTGCAGCGCAGTGCGCGGTTTGAGCGTCCGCCGCGCAGGCTCTGGACAGCGCGCGTCCACCTTGCCAAACTGCCCGCATGGCACTCCACCACGCATCATCCGGCCAGGTCATGAACCTCGGCGCGCTCGACGCGCAGGCGGCGGAGACCTGTGCGCTCCTGAAGGCGCGCGACATCGAGATCATGTGGCTGGTGCTGCCGGCCGGCAAGCAGGTTCCGTCGCATGCCGTCTCAACGTCGATGACCTTGCAGTGCGTGCGCGGCAAGGTCGAAGTGCAGCTCGACGGCAACGTGAAGCTGCTGGAGCCCGATCAGGTCATGTACCTTGCCGGCGGCGTGCCGCACGGCCTGCATGCACTGGAGGACGCCAGGCTGCTGATGACCGTCGTGCTGCCGGCCAGCCGCACTGACTGACCCGGAACAGGGCGCGCGCTGAAGGCGGCTTCGGCAGCCCGCCGCGGCCAACTCCGCACCGGCTACTTGGCAGATGCGGGCGGGCTTTCTTTCACCTCAGGCGCAGCGGTGGCGCCGCTTGCAGGAACGTTGCCTGGCCCCTTCGATAGATCGGCGATGCCGTAGAAGAAAAGCACCCCGACGACGACGACCGCAATGACGGCCAGCAATGTCCACATCAAGCGGCGGCCGACGTCGCCTCGTTGCCGCGCTTGCCTGGTTGCCACGGCTTTTCTCCTCGTTGCGGCGGCACGATGCCTCCGGAGGAAACCAGCATGAACCCGCGAAGATGCGGCGCCATGCCGCATTGGCGCCTCTTGCTGAGGGTGGATCTCCTACGCCGGGCGCAGGACTGGCGAGGCGCGCCGCCGCATCTCTCCAGGCCTTCGGCTTCAGCTCTTCGGCGGCGACTGCTGCTGCAGCAGGAACAGATGGAGTGCGCGCACGTCCGTTTCGCTGATCTCGCGCAACGACTCGAAGGGCATCACCCGCACCGGCGTGCCGTCGGGGCGCTGGCCGGTCTTGAAGAGGCGCATCATCGATTCGGCATCGGCATAGCGCGCCATCACCGAGCCATCGCCGGGTGCGAGCCGCGAGGCCGGGGGCCAGTCCGGCGGACCGCCGGGGATCTTGCCGCCCTGCAGCTGCGCCCCATGGCAGCCGAGGCACATGTTCGCAACGTAGGCGCCGTGCGCCACGCTCACGCCCTCGGGCACCGGCGCGGCGGACGGCCGCGTGTGGTCGATCTTCGCGGCGGCATCCTGGATCACGCCGAAGCCGTAGAGTGCGCGCACCGGCAGGGGCAGGTCGACCACCGCGGGCGTGCCCTGCGTTGACGGCATGCTGCGGATGTGGGCGACGAGGGCGGCAAGGTCGTCATCGGTGAAGCGGTTGTAGTCCTCGCTTGGCATGATCATCAGCGGCCGGCCACCCGGATGCACGCCGTGGCGGATCGTGCGCACCCAGTCTTCCGGCCGATAGGCGGCGGTCACGCTCGCGCTGCCGGGGGCGATCTGCGGCCCGGCCACGCGCAGGCCGTTCGGATCGTCGATGAACGTGCGGCCGCCGCCGTTCGCGCCGTGGCAATCGACGCAGCCGCGCGAGGCGTAGAGATACTGTCCGCGCACGATGGATGCCGTGTCGGTGAGCGCCCGCAAAGCCACCGGCTGCACGTCGACATCGACGCGGCGCGCCATCTTCCGGTCGGCCAATTGCAGGCCGCTCCACACCACGGCTGCGGCCAGCAGCACGAGCACCAGCAGCACCCCTGCGCCGCGACGCAGCCAGCGGGCTGCACGTCCTGTGGATGCATTCATCGCGCGGCCTCGGCTCGAGGATTGCGACGGCGGGGCGGCAGATATGCCAGGTTCGGGATGGCCGACATGAGGGTCTCCGTAAAATGATCGCTATGGACAAATTTGGACGATGTGTCCAAAATTGAACGATATGATAAATTTTCAGGGATTGGCACTGGCCGGATTGCCTATGCCTTTGGCCGAGGCATTGGCGGCCCAGCCCGAGGGCCTCGGGAAGCGCGAGCGCACGCGACGCCAGTTGCTGGCGGCCGCCGTGCAGGCGTTCTCCACGTGCGGCGTGGCCGCCTGCACCATGCAGGAGATCGCGCGGCAGGCCGGCATGACGCCCAGCACGGTCTACAACCACTTCAGCACCAAGGAAGAAGTGCTGCAGGCGGTCGCGGTCTGGCTCGCGGAAACGATGTGCGAGCGCATCGCCGACAGCCAGGTCGGTGTGCCCGAAGGTGCCCGGCGCATGGCGATCGGCAATCGCCGTTACCTCTGGCTGGCACAGCAGAGCCCCGCCTGGGCGCTGCTGATGATGGATGTCGCGGCGGCGGCACCGCAGTTGCTGTCGCATGTCGCGGCCTATGCGCTGGCCGACCTGCGCCTGGGCCTGGCGCAAGGGGCCTTCAAGGTGAGCAGCGAGGTCGCTGCCCTCGACATGATCATGGGCACCTGCACGCAGGCGATGCGCACGATCGCGGGCGGTGCGGCGCCGTTGGACCACGACGTGACAGTGGCGGCCATGGTGCTGCGGGGGCTGGGCATGTCCTTCGCGGCCGCCGAGGCGCTGGCACGCCGGCCGCTGCCGGACTTCGGTCCTCCAGGGGCGTCGCGGCGCGAGGCGCGCAAGGCGCCGAAGAAAGCGCGAGGCAACGCACGTTAGCCGGTGATCCTGTGGCGGGCCCGTCAGCCCAGGCCTGGGTCGAAAATGTACGCAGCGAGTCCGCCTCGGGAGGCACGGAGCACCGCCCGCTCGTGCAGCGCATCGCGGCCGAAGGCAAGCCGCAGCTGCTGTCGGTCGCGCAGTTCGACCGCGGCAGCCTCGAAGACCTGTTCCAGGTCGCCGACGTGATGCAGCCGATTGCGCGCCGGCAGAAGGTCACGCGCATCCTCGAAGGCGCCGTGCTCGGCAGCCTGTTCTTCGAAGCCAGCACGCGCACGCGCGTGAGCTTCGGTGCCGCCTTCTGCCGGCTCGGCGGCACGGTGTGCGACACCACGGGCTTCACCTTCTCGTCGATGGCCAAGGGCGAGTCCATCTACGACACCAGCCGCGTGATGAGCGGCTACGTCGACGCGCTGGTGGTGCGCCATCCCGAGCAGGGCTCGGTGGCCGAGTTCGCACGCGCCACCAACATTCCGGTCATCAATGCCGGCGACGGTCCCGGCGAACACCCGAGCCAGGCCATCCTCGACCTGTACACCATCCAGCGCGAGTTCTCGCGCACGGGAAAGCTGGTCGACGGCACGCACGTCGCGATGGTCGGCGACCTCAAGTACGGCCGCACCGTGCATTCGCTGATTCGGCTGCTGTCGCTGTATCGCGGGCTGAAGTTCACACTGATTGCGCCACCGTCGCTGGAGATGCCGGCCTATCTGGTCGAGCTGGTCGCGCGAAACGGCCATGCCATCGAGCAGACCTCATCGCTGGAGCAAGGGCTGCGTGGCGCCGACGTGGTCTACGCGACACGCGTTCAGAAGGAACGGTTCGCGAATGGAGAAACGATGGAGGGCTACACGCCCGAGTTCCAGGTGTGCAAGGCCTTGGTGGATTCGGTCTGCAAGCCCGATACGATCCTCATGCATCCGCTGCCGCGGGACGGGCGCCCCGGCGCGAACGACCTGAGCGTGGACCTCAACCACGATCCGCGGCTGGCGATCTTCAGGCAGACCGACAACGGAATCCCGGTGCGCATGGCGCTCTTCGCGGTGCTGATGGGCGTGGACAAGCAGGTGGCGCGCTCGATGCGCGATGCAGGCTGGCGCTCGCCTGCGCACATTGGGCCGGACGATGCGGACTTCGACGGGCTGGACTAGGACCCGGCTCGCGACCGAGGCCAGCGGATCGCCGATTTCTCCTCCCGAAACCACAAAGCACCTTTTCATGCCTTGATGCATGTCGCGAGGTGCGCACTTCTAGACTGGGAAGCCATTCCGCACCCATCCAGGAGACATCGCCATGCATACCCGGAAGCGCCTCGGCGGCTTTCTGCTCGGCCTCGCCGTCGAGGAGAACACATGATCCGAGATCCTTCCGCATTCGACGAGACGCTGGGCGCCCTCCGGCGCTACGTGCGCGAGCGGCTGATTCCGCGGGAGGCGGAGGTCGAGCGGCTGGACGAGGTGCCGGCCGACCTCGTCGAGGACCTGGCGAGGCAGGGCTTCTTCGGCTGGTCCATTCCCCAGGCCTGGGGCGGCACGGGCATGACGACCGAGGAGCTGGTGCTGGCCGCGATGGAGCTGTCGCAGGCCTCGGTCGCGTTCCGGGCGCGGGTCGGCACGAACACCGGCATCGGCTCGGAGGCGCTGGTCGCCGACGGCACGCCCGCGCAGAAGGCCCGCTACCTGCCGCTGCTGGCCCGTGGCGAGCTGACCGGCGCGTTCGCGCTGACCGAGCCGGACGCCGGCTCGGACGCGACCGCACTGAAGACGAGCGCGATGCGCGACGGCGACCACTACGTGCTCAACGGCACCAAGTGCTTCATCACCAACGCGCCCATCGCGGGCCTGTTCACGGTGATGGCGCGCACCGATCCCGCGGACCGCTCCGCCCGGGGCATCTCGGCCTTCCTGATCGAGCGCGGAACACCCGGACTCTCGACGGGCGAGCCCTACCGCAAGATGGGCCAGTCCGGATCGCCCGTGTCCGAAGTCCATCTGGCCGACTGCCGCGTGCCGGCCGCCAGCATCATCGGCGGCGTGGAGGGCATGGGCTTCAAGACGGCGATGAAGGTGCTGAACAAGCAGCGCATCCATCTTGCGGCCCTGTGCACCGGCCCGGCCATCCGCATGCTGGACGAGGCCGTGGCGTGGACCTGCCAGCGCCGGCAGTTCGGCCAGCCGGTGGCGAGCTTCCAGCTGGTGCAGGCCCTGATCGCCGACTGCCAGACCGAGATCCAGGCCGCACGGGCGCTGATCCTGCAGACCGCGCGCCAGCGCGACGACGGCGAGGACGTGTCCATGCAGGCGTCGATCTGCAAGTACTTCGCCTCGGAGATGTGCGGCCGCGTGGCGGACCGGTGCGTACAGATGCTGGGCGGCACGGGTTTCATCCAGGGCCATCCCATCGAGCGCTTCTACCGCGACGTTCGTCTGTTCCGCCTCTACGAGGGCACGAGCCAGATCCATCAGCTCAACATCGCGAAGCGCACCATCGCGGCAGCCGGCCATCGCCTGAGCGACTGAGCGGCCCGCACCGAAGACAAGAAAGACCCGAGGACCATCGAATGAAGAACCACTCTCCCATGCAACCCCTTGCCGGCGTGCGCGTGCTCGACCTGTCACGGGTGATGGCGGGCCCGCTGTGCGGCATGGCACTGGCCGACCTGGGCGCCGACGTGATCAAGGTCGAGCATCCCGAGCGCGGCGACGACACGCGCGACTGGGGCGTGCGCATCGGCAGCCACAACACCTCCTACTTCAACAGCTGCAACCGCAACAAGCGCTCCATCTGCGTGGACCTGCAGGACGCGGATGGCCAGGCGCTGGTGCGCAAGCTCGCGGCGCAGTGCGACGTGGTCATCCAGAATTTCAAGTACGGCGGCGCGCAG
The DNA here is from genome assembly GCF_018614875.1 of Variovorax paradoxus. Taxonomy (GTDB): domain Bacteria; phylum Pseudomonadota; class Gammaproteobacteria; order Burkholderiales; family Burkholderiaceae_C; genus Variovorax; species Variovorax paradoxus_I. The sequence continues at coordinate 86,929 of NZ_JAGGNW010000017.1, forward strand.
AAGATGGGCCTGGGCTACGAGGACCTGCGCGGGATCAACCCGAAGATCATCTACTGCTCGATCTCGGGCTACTCGGTGCTGAGCCAGGAGAAGGCGCGGCCGGGCTACGACCTGGTGATCCAGGGCGAGACCGGCCTCATGGCCATGAACGGAGAAGAGGGCCAGGGGCCGCTGAAGTTCGGCATCGCCGCGGTCGACATGTTCACCGGCATGTATTCGGCCCAGGCCATCCTGGCCGTGCTGTACGAGCGCACGCGCACCGGCGAGGGCCGCCACATCCAGATGTCGCTCTACGACAGCGGGATGATGATCACGTCCTACTATGGGCTGACCGCATGGCTGAACAAAGGCGATCCCGCGAAGTTCGGCAACTCGCATCCGTCCATCGTGCCCTACGGCGTGTTCGAGGCCGCGGACGGCCCGCTGGTGATCGCCGTTGGCAACAACGGCCAGTTCAGGAAGTTCTGCGACGAGGTGATCCTCTGCCCGGAGCTGGCCGTCGATCCGAAGTTCGCCACCAACACCGAACGTTCGAAGAACCGGCATGAGCTGCTGCCCATCCTGCTTGGCAGGATCGGGCAGTTCCCGCGCGCCGATCTCATGGCGCGCATGAACAAGGCCGGCATTCCCTGCGGGGAGGTGCTGGGCCTGTACGAGGCGCTGCAGTCCGACCGGACGGCGCAGACCCAGGTCTGGCACCCGTACGAGGACGCGGAGGCGGGGGCGCAGGCCGTCCATGCGCCGCCCTACATCATCGATGGCGCGCGCTCGGGCGTGCGCCACCACCCGCCGCACCTGGGGGAGCACACGGCCGAGGTGCTGCGCGAGCTGCTGGACATGGGCGACAGCCAGCTTGAATCCCTGAGCAGCAGAAGCGTCATCAAATGAAGGCACCAACGACAAGGCCCGGATCTCAAAGCCCCGAGGGCGATGAGTCCGGGCCTTGCCTATGGACTGCGTCGGTCAGTGCGTCTGCTTGGGGAGGTTCAGGCTGCGCAGGATGGGAAGCCAGCGGTCCGCCTCGGCCTTGATGAACTTGTCCAGTTCCTCGGGCGTGCCGCCGCGCGGCTCCATGCCGATGGCGCGGGCACGCGCCACGAAGTCGGGGTCGGCGATCACCCGGTTCACGGCCTTGTTCAGGCGGTCGATCACCGGCTTGGGCGTACCGGCGGGCACCGAGAGGGAATACCAGAGCGTGGCTTCCATGTCGAAGCCCTGCTCCTTGAAGGTGGGTGCGTCCGGCACCTGCGGCAGGCGCTGCGAATCCATCACGCCCAGCACGCGCAGCTTGCCGGCCTTCACGTAGGGCAGCGATCCGGTGATCGACGTGCCGTGGATGTCGATCTGGTTGCCCAGCAGGGCCTGCAGCGCGGGGGCATCGCCGTTGAAGGGGATGTGCAGGGTGCTGATGCCTTGTTGCTTCTCGAAGGCGATGGGCGCCAGGTTGGTCAGGATGGCCGCGCCCGGCGAGCCCCGGTTGATCTTGCCGGGGTTCTGCCTGGCGTAGGCCACCATTTCCTTGATGTTCTTGTAGGGCAGGTCGGTGCGTCCCACGACGATGGCGGGCTGGTAGGCGATCTGCGTGACGGCGGCAAAGTCCTTCACTGGGTCGTAGGGCAGCTTCTCGTAGAGCACGCTGTTGTTCGCGAGCGTGCCCAGCGACGACACCAGCACTGTCTGTCCGTCGGGCTTGGCGCGGGCGACGTAGTCGGCGGCGAGGATGCCGCTGGCGCCGGGCTTGTTCTCGATGATGACGTTCAGGCCCTGCTTGTTGAGTTCCTGGGCCAGGATGCGGCAGTACTGGTCGGTGCCGCCCCCGGCGGCAAAGGGCACGACGATGCGGGTCACCTGCTGGGCGAGTGCGGGGGCGAGTGCGCAGGCACTCAGCGCCAACCCGATGGCGAGTTTGCGATAGCTCATTCTGTCTCCTGTTCCGGCCCGGGATCGGGCTCTGCATTCAGTCTAGATGGCCGCCATCGGCGCTGACCGGCACGGAATGAAAAGCTGCTTTGCGGGATGCGCCGGCAGGGCGTCGGCCCGCGCTGCACACTTGGCACGATGACTGTGCAGATCATCAGAGTCGGAACGACGAAGGACCAATTGGGCGAGAGCCCCTGCTGGGATGCCGATGCGCAGGCGCTGAACTGGATCGACGCGCTAGGCGGCACGCTGTGGCGGCTGCACCCCGAGACCGACCAGCCCGAGCGGCATGAGCTGCCGGCACCCGTGGGCTCGATCGCGCCCTGCCGCAGCGCGGCCGTCGTGGTGGCGCTGCGCAACAGCTTCGCGCGCTACGACTTCGCCACGCGGACGCTGGAGCACCTGGCCCGCATCCCCGCGGACCATCCGAAGGTCCGCTTCAACGACGGCAAGTGCGACCCGGCGGGCAACTTCCTGGCCGGCACCATGCACGTCGACCGGCAGCCCGGCGAGGCGGCAATGGGTGGTCTCTATCGACTGCGCACCGATCGCCGCGTGGAGCACCTGGCCGACGACATCGGCTTTGCCAACGGACCCTGCTTCAGCCCCGATGGACGCGTGCTGTACCTGGCCGACAGCCTGGAGCGAACCATCTGGGCCTACGACTACGACCCGGACGGCCCGCTGCGCAACAAGCGCGTGTTCGTGAAGACGCACGAATTCGATTCCGGCCCCGATGGGGCGACGGTCGATGCACAGGGCTTCTTCTGGACCGTGCTGACCCGCGCAGCCAAGCTCGCGCGCCATGCGCCGGACGGCAGGCTGGAACGCCTGATCGAGCTGCCCGTGAGCTATCCCACGAGCATCTGCTTCGGCAGGCCGCGCCTGGAACACATGTACCTGACCACCATTTCCCGCAGCGCGCGCCTGGAGGGGCACAGGGCGCAGGACGGCGGGCTGTTCCGGATCGAGGGCCTGCCCGCCGCGTCGGGGCGCCTGCCTCACCGCTACGGAGGCGGCTAGCGCGCCGAGCTACATGTAGCCCTTCTGTAGCCCTGCGGAGGGTGCTTCGCGACAACCATGGCAAGCCGTGACCGGTATCGAGGTCATGCACTACTTGTCTGGCGATACGCGCCATGGCTTCGCGTGCGGTGCCCGGGCCTCAGGCGCCTTGGCGGCGTGCCTGGCGGGCGGCCTGCACTTCTTCCTCGATCTCGTCCTCCGACAGCGGCGCCAGGTTCAGTGCATCGAGCTTGGCCATTGCCTCACCCAAGCGCGCAGCGGCTGCCGCGCGCTCCTCTCGTGCGGCCAGGAACTCGACGAAGTCCACCACTTCGGCCACGCGGCCGGGCGGCAGTTGCTTCAGGCGCTCGATAAGACGAGTCTCGATGGCAGTCATGCGTGGTTCCTCGCTACAGCCGCTCAGATTTGCAGGAGTATTCATCGAGGGTCTGGTTCTGGCCGTGTGCCGAATTTGTGAGAGTGACGGTCGAGCAGCTTGCGAGCATCACTCCGGTAGGGATTTTCTTCAACCGATGAAGTGCATCCGCGACCGAACGCAGCTCGCTAGAACGACCGCGCGGGCTCAAGGATTTTTCCACCGACGACGGGACCCCAGGCATAGGCATATTGGCCCGCGGCTGCCTCAACTTCCTTGGGGTTCGCCTTGCTCCACAAAACGTGGTGTACCAATCCACATGGTGTCCGACCTCGCGAGAGTGGCTGTGGACTGACTGTAAGCGTTCGATCGCGTCTCGGCTCGATCCGGCGATGCGTCGCCGGACCTGTAGACCAAAGCGCCCCCTACCCCGAGCCGATGTACCGGCGAGCCTGCAGACGTGGACTGCCTGAGGGAAATCGCAGTCTCGCGCTACTGGACCTCTCCGTGGGCCAAGCGCGAGGTGTTCGGGGCTGTAGCAAGCTAGCTCGCAACATCCGCGCTCTGCCCGAAGATGCTGGCAGTTCGCCGATAGTGTGCTGCGAGCAAGTCTTTGGCCTCGTCTGCGCGTCCGCCCAGGATCGCGTCGAAGATCGCGCGATGCTCGTCCAGTTCATTGCGCCGCTTGTGTGCCGTGCGCGCGGCCAACTGCCGGAACCGGTAGGCGCGATCGTAGAGTTGCTCGCAGAACTCGAGGAGCAACTCTGAGCCGCAGCCTGCGAGCAGCACCCGATGAAAGTCCCGGTGCAGCTTCTCCCATTCCGGATTCTCTTCATAGGCATCGTGTGCAACGGATCGTGGCGTTCGAGAGAGACGATGGAATGCCAGCACCAGTTGCTCTTCCCAAGCGGACGTGCGCCGCTCGCACGCCTGTTGGATCGCCAGCGATTCGATCGCGATACGCGTGTTCACCAAGTCCTCTAGTTCGGCCTGTGTCGCTTGCGCCACCATGAAGCCGCGCTGATCGTTGTGAACGACCCAGTTTTCGCTGGCCAGACGGTTGAGTGCCTCGCGCAACGGGCTCGCGCCAACCTGGTATCGATCACGCAGTTCGTGCATGAGCAATTTCCGACCAGGCCGCCAGTGTCCTGCGAGCACGTCCGACCGTAGCCGTTCGTATGTCACACGCGCCAAGGTGGGCGCGTTTGCCGTTTCGGCATCGCCCGCAGGGGTAATCCCTTGCTTATTTTTTATCGACAAATTCATGGGTATGGTTTTAATATCGACAAAACACATTATCGAAAGGTTTGTCGAGATTATGGCCACATTTGCGCGAGTCACCCCAGCGGGCGCATCTACCCAATGGGCGGTGCGGCACAACGGGGAGCTATGGGGACTGGGCGACCAAGTGCCGGCGGGGGTGCATGACACTGGCTGGTTGGAGTTGGCAAGTGCGGGTCCAGATGCCGCCATGCTCGCGCGCGCTCAGCCGCTCGACCCTGACGCTGTCCGATGGGAAATTCCGGTTGCACGTCCCGGAAAGGTGATCTGCTTGGGTCTGAACTACGCCGCCCATGCCGCCGAAGGCGGCAATGCGGCGCCCGAATATCCGAGCTTCTTCATGCGAGGGGCGACGTCTTTGATTGCCCATGGTGCTCCACTGGTCCGGCCGCGGGTGTCTGACAAGCTGGATTTCGAGGCTGAACTGGGTGTTGTGATCGGCCGGCGAGGCCGGCATCTCACTGCATCCAACGCATTGGAAGCCGTCGCGGGGTACACCTGCTTCAACGATGGCACGTTGCGAGACTACCAACGGCGAACCGCTCAATGGACCATCGGCAAGAACTTCGACGGTACTGGTGCCTTTGGCCCCTGGCTGGTACCGACGTCCGCACTCCCGCCGGGCGCAAGCGGGTTGAAGATCGAGTCTCGATTGAATGGCGTCGTCATGCAGAGCGATAACACGGGCCACATGATTGTCACGGTAGCGCAAGCGCTGGTTCTGCTTTCCGAGGTGCTGACGCTGGAGCCCGGTGACGTCATTGCCATGGGCACCCCCTCAGGCGTTGGCTACGCGCGCAAACCGCCCGTCTGGATGCAGCCGGGCGATCGCATCGAGATCGAAATCGAGGGCGTTGGGCTGCTGTCCAACCCCGTCATGGCAGAGGAGGCCTGACATGCACCCCCTCATCTCACGCTTGCCGGATGATTTCCGCTGGCCCGGCGGCCAACGGCTTGCCGTCATCTTCAACATTGCCTACGAAGCCTGGTCCGATGGTCAGGCGCCGGGTATAGGGCCGATGGGAAACGTGCTCAAGCCGGGTTTTTTCGACACCAATGCACATTCCTGGGCTTCGTTCGGTCTTGTGCGAGGAATCCATCGGTTGCTCGGCATTGCCGAGAAGCATGGCATCCGAAGCAGCATCATGGTCAACGGCGTAATCTGCGAGCGCGACGCTGCGACGGTGCGACGGCTAGCCGAACTGGGGCACGAGATCGTCAATCACTCCTGGGGCATGGATGTCATTCCCGTCTATTTCGACGAAGCGGCAGAGCGGGCCAACATCGCGCGCAACCACGATCTGCTGAAAGCGACAGCGGGCGTCGAACCCACCGGCTGGATCAGCCCGCGTGGCACGGGCAGTCCGATCAGTTCTCGTCTGCTCGCCGAAGCAGGCTACCTGCACCACGGGGACGTCAATGACGACGACCGGCCTTACGTGATGGACTTCGGTGGAAAGCGCATCGTCGGCATCCCGCTCACGATGGATGTGAACGACCTACCCACGTGCATCCGCTACGGACAGGGCCCTCGCCACATGCTGGACACCTTCGAGGACACCTTTACCGCCATGCGTGCGGAGGCCGCGCCCCTCATGCTGGACGTGACCGCGCATACCCACGTGATGGGACGGCCCTCCGGTGCATGGGTCTATGACGAGATCATGGCGCGGGTGAAGAAGGCCGACGACGTCTGGATCTGCACGCGCGAGGAAATGGCGCGGTACGTACTCGCCTCGCTCTGAGGGGGCCTCGGCACAGCCATGAAGGGGCCGCCGATATCTATATACAACATGGAGACAAGCATGCGCCGCCGATACATCCTTTCCTCGATCGCGGCTGCGGCCCTGGGGGCCGCACCGTCCATCGTTCTTGCGAAGCCCGACTGGCCGGCGCGCCCCGTGCGCTTCGTCGTGGCATTCGCGCCAGCCGGGCCGGCGGACATCATCGGTCGCTTGGTGGCCCAGCGACTCACTGCCGCCCTCGGACAAAGCGTGATCGTGGAGAACCGCGCCGGGGCGGGAGGCAGCGTTGCCTCCGCCGTTGTGGCTCGCGCGGAACCCGACGGATACACGCTGCTGGTCAATACCAGTTCCTACGCCGTCAATCCGTCCATGCAGCGCAACCTTGGCTTCGATTCCAAGAAGGACCTGACGCTTGCAGCGCTTGTCGCATCGAGTCCGAACCTGATAGTTGTTGCACCATCCGTGAAAGCTCGCACCCTCAAGGAAGTCATGGCCGAAGCACGGGGCGGTGCATACAACTATGGAACAGCCGGAGCTGGCACAACGCCGCACCTGACGGCCGAGTACCTCTTCAAAGTGCTGGGGAAGGTGCCGGTAACGCACATACCGTTCCAGGGAGCCGGTCCGGCGCTGAACGCTGTCATGGGTGCACAGACACAACTGGCAAGTGTGGCATTGCCTGCGGCGGTGGAGTTGGTGAAATCGGGACGCGTACGCGGCCTGGTCGTGACTGGGAGCAAGCGATCGTCCGCGTTGCCCGATGTGCCGACCGTTGCCGAATCGGGTTTTCCGGGTTTCGAGGATGTCACCTGGGTGGGCATCTTCGCGCCTGCGCATACGCCCCGTGAAGTGCTTGAACGCATCAACGTTGAAGTAGCGCGCCTGCAAAAGGATCCAGACTTTCTCACCAAACTCGCGGCTGCTGGTTTCGATTCGTTGGGTGGGACCGTTGAACAGTCGAACGAGTATTTGCGGGGCGAACTGGAAAAGTGGGCGCGGGTCGTCAAAGAGACTGGTGCGCAAACGAACTGAGCGTCCCCTCGGAGCTCTTGTCATGGGCGCCAGCCACCGCTATTCCCCGATTCTGCCGCAGCGGTGAGCGGCGATTCCTGGCCGGATGTTGCAATGGCCTTCACCTTTGGTGGTCGATCCGCATCAAGCCGCCAGATCCATATTCGCGGGTATTCACGGTTGAGCGTGATACGGAGCCAAGTTCCGCCGAAAGAGGAGTTCGCGGGGAACGACTGCAATTGGCCGATCGCGTCAGAACAAAGCCTCCTATGCCGCAGGGCGGGTCAGCAGTCCAAGCTCTCTTAGATGCTCCACCGCACGGCCGGCGACCAGCTCTTTGTACTTCAAGTCGCCCGAGCGGGAGCGCCATCGAACTCGACTGCCGTCGCGGAGGTGGCATGTCAGTTGGTGCCGCCGCGAAGTTGTTTGCGAACGATCCTCAGGCCGTCGGAGCCAATGCTCACTACTTGGCCAATGTGGAGGCATAGTCTTCAGGCAGCGCAAAGATGGCGAAGGTTTGCTCTTCCTCGGGTCGTTTGCTTTCGCTTTCCATGATCCCCTTGCGTCAAGAGCAGCCGTCCTTCCGCCGCAATGATGTTGAATTGCGGTCGCCGCACGGGTAGCGGGCTTGGGTTGCCGCTGACACGATGGTGCGGTAGCCTCCCGGCTCCAATATTGCCAGGAGTCTCCGATGCCCAGTCGCTTCATTCTTTCCACTGGCGCCGCCGTCGCAACCGCCGCCCTGATCATCGGTTGCGGTGCCATGGGGTCATCGGGCGACAACTCCATGAGCTTCTTCATCACCAGCGTCAACCCCGGCAAGGGCGGCGACCTCGGAGGCCTGGCCGGAGCCGACCGCTTCTGCCAGTCGCTGGCCACGAGCGCCGGGGCGGGCAACAAAACTTGGCGTGCTTACTTAAGCACCACTGCCGCGAACGGGCAGCCGGCTATCAATGCGCGGGACCGGATCGGCACCGGTCCGTGGACCAACGCCAAGGGAGTCGTCGTTGCCACCAGCGTGGCCGACCTGCACAGCGCCAAAGCCAAGGTGGGCAAGGACACCTCGTTGACCGAGAAGGGCGAGGTTGTCTCCGGCTTCGGCGATCCGGTCAACCGCCATGACATCCTCACTGGCTCGCGCTCTGACGGTACCCTGGCCGTGCCCGATCCCGGTAAGGACACCACGTGCGGCAATTGGACCAAAAGCGACGGCGGCTCCGCCATCGTGGGTCACCACGACCACAAGGGCACCAATCCCGATCCAGTAGCCAACGCTTCGTGGAACTCCTCGCACGGTACGCGCGGCTGCAGCGTCGACCAGCTCAAAATGAGCGGCAGCGCTGGGCTGATGTACTGTTTCGCCACGAACTGACTTTGGCAGATGGGAGGGCCTCGGCCCGCGTAGTCTCGCCCAGGGTGGCCGACCGGTGTGGCTGTAGAACGGCGCCAGATGTTGGCGCAGCTCTCCGAGATCGAGGAATCGGTCGACGCCTCGCAGCAGGTGATCGCGCGGGATGTGATCTTCGAGGTTGAATGCATAGAACAGTTGATTCTGAACGATGCTCTGACCCATCATGATGCGTACCTCTATCGATGACGAGGGGCATGCAAACCGCGCCAGTTCCTAGGAACGTAGGGAGTTTTTCAACAGAATCGGCCGAACTACGACCTTGGGCACGAAAGCGTGACCAGAGCGAGCTTGCCGTCGCGGAATTCATAGTGCACCCAGGCTTCGGGGTGCTCATGCCTGACCCAAGATGACTTCAAGCCAAGTAGAGCATCGTCAACGTGTCCGGCGGAATGCCGAACGCCCGCCGCCTCTGCTGCCTCCTCGGCGTCCTGGAAGGAGCCGATCAAGGGTGCACCAACGACGCTCGCTGCGACGGGCGTGAACCCCTCAATCGAGGACGCGTAGCAGAAGACCGTCTTGAGCACCTGGTCGTGGTCAAAACGGAGGGCAAATCCGGATGCCCTAGCCTCAGCCCAGTACTCATCGTCTGTGCCCTCCCGTAGCCGGTCGAAGCCATAGACGACATCGCCTACCTGATAGTCCTCAAAGAGTTGAAGAACCTCCACGTCCTTCAGCCTTTTGCCGAGCAAACTTTTTAATGTCACGCGGTTCATCCTTTAAAGGGTGCCGATGGTTGAATCCTGCCACGGTCCCAATGTCCGGTCGTGGCTGATTTCTGCCTTTGCTCACGTGCCTGTGCCAGGCTGCGCAACCTCTCCAAGATCAAGCTGGCCGCACCGCTTGCGCTGACGAGCGCCGAGTCGATGACCAGGCGGTTTGTGGTCCAAGCCTCGTATTCATGGCGAAGGACCGACTCCCGGGTCGGCGAGGCGAGATCCGGCATATCGACTGTCCGGCTCTCTACGCGCCTGCGGTGCTCGGCTTCGTCGGAGCACACGACCTCAATTTCGAGAATGTCCGAGGATGTGCTTGTTGCTACGGCCCGCCATGCTTCACGAGGACTCTGCGCCCGCGACAAACTGCTTCCCGCGGTTGCCTCAGATTTCATGAGACCGACAAGCACCCTAGCGCTCGCGTCCTCATAGGGTGCCCTTGTCTCAAACATTAATGGCAAAGAACACCACGAAAAGCCTTGGACGCAATGGTGAAAAACCGGGCAGGCCTTGCCCGTCATGACGACACCTGCCCGCCACCAAATTTCCAGTGTTGTGAACTAGGACGCCTCACTTCTTAGTGCGTCGGCCACGTAGTCCACGAAGGCGCGCACCTTCAGCGGCAGCACGCGGCTCTGCCGGAAGACGGCGAAGACGCCGTTGGAGAAGGCCCGGACCGCGAAGCGGTAGTCGGGCAGCAGCCGCACCAGGGTGCCGCCCTGCAGGTCGTGGCGCACGGTGGCCTCGGACAGCAGCGCCACGCCCATGCCGCCAATGGCGGCCAGCCGCAGCAGTTCGCCGTTGTTGGCGCTCAGCACGCCCTGGATGATCAGTTCCTGCTGTTCGCCCGCCTCGTCGATGTACTTCCAGGTGATGACCTCGCGCTCGCGCCGGTAGGTGAGGCAGCGGACCTGGGGCAGGTCGCTGGGATGCCGAATGCGCGAATAGGTCTTCACGAAGGCCGGGCTGGCCACCAGCACCTCGTCGCTCGACAGCAGCCGCTTGATGACGAAGCCCGAATCGCTGGACTCGCCGGTGCGGATGTCGACGTCGAAGTCATGTTCCACCAGGTTGACCGGATGCTCGGAGAGCTCGAGCTCGACGCGGATGTCCGGATACATCTCCGCGAAGCGCGGCAGCAGCGGCGCCAGCACCCGCAGGCCGATGTGCGTGCGCGAATGCACGCGCAGCCGGCCCTCAGGCCGCTGCCGGGCGTTGTGCACGACCTGCTCGGCCTCGCTCATGAGTTCCAGCACCGCCTCGGCCCGCTCCAGGAAGGCCTGGCCCGCCTCGGTCACCTTGAGGTTGCGGCTGGTGCGGTCCACCAGTTGCACACCCAGTTCCTCCTCCAGCGCACTGATGCGCCGCGAGATGGTGGCCGGGGACAGGCTGAGGCTGCGGGCCGCCGCCGAGAGGCTGCCCTTCTTCTGGGTGGCCACGAAGATGCGCAGCGAATCGAGGGCCTTCATTTCGAAAGACGCAAAGAAGGTGTGCGTTCGCTGGTGATCCGGAGAGGAGGTTCGTTCCTACGATGGCCCCAGGTCGAAACCAGCCAACCAGGAGTGACAGCGATGGACTTCGGAATTTTCATTTTGATGCAGCAGCGGAACAAGCACAAAACCTCGCACCAGATCCTGCGCGACGCCGTCGAGCAGACGCGCCTGGCGGACGAACTGGGGTTCGGTGCCGCATGGTACGCCGAGCACCACTTCAGCAACTACGGCCTGTGTTCCTCGCCGCTGACCATGATCGCGCACTGCGCCGCGGTCACCCGCAACATCCGCCTGGGGACCGGCATCGTCGTGGCGCCGCTGTACACGCCGGCCCGCCTGATCGCGGACGCGGCCATGGTCGACCAGCTGTCCGACGGCCGCCTGAACCTGGGCATCGGCTCGGGCTACCAGCACTTCGAGTTCGAGCGATTCGGCGTCTCGCTGGAATCCGCGAAAGGCCGCACCTTCGAGATCCTCGACATGCTCGAGGCCGGCCTGACGCAGCCCAAGTTCAGCCACGAGGGCGAGTACTACCGGCAGCCCATGAGCGCCATCAGCCAGCGGGCGGTGCAGCGCCCCATGCCGCCGATGTGGATCACCAGCGTCGATCCGGCCTTCCTGTCGCGCGCCGTGAAGTCCGGCCACCATGTGTTCGTCTCCGGCGGCGACGGCGGGCTGGAGAAGCTGGCCGGCACCCGCGCCCTGATCGACAAGGTGGCCACGGCCGAGGGCAAGGACCCCGCCGGCGTGCAGGTCGGCCTGCTGCGCGCGGCCTATGCCAGCGACAACAGGGACGAGGTGGAAAGCTACCTCGAGTGCGCCCGCTACCAGCGCCGCATCGCCGTCAGCCTGAAGCGCCGCACCGCGCAGATCGCCGACGACTACCAGGTCGAGGAAGGCATCGTCGAGGGCGAGCCGAGCCTGGACGAGATGCGCGCGCTGCTGCCCGTGGGCAGCATCGACACCGTGATCGAGCGCGTGGTCAACGAGATCCGCACCCTCAAGCCCGTGCACTACTGCTTCCAGACGCAGATGGGCGACTTCGACCACCCGACGATGCTGCGCCAGCTGGAAACCTGGGCCAAGATCATCATCCCGACGGTGCAGCAGGAGATCGCCAACGATCCGCCGCACCAGGCCGCGGCCAAGTCCGAACTCGCCGCAGCCTGAGGCTGGGCCGCCAGGAGACGCCATGTCCGAAGCCGCCGCAACCATCCACTCCGCCATCGAGCCCGCGCAGCTGCGCCAGTTGCTCGGTTGCTTCCCGACCGGCGTGGCCGTCATCACCACCTGCACGCCGGAGGGTCAGCCAGCGGGCCTGACCTGCAACTCGTTCAGCTCGGTGTCGCTGGAGCCGCCGCTGGTGCTGTTCAGCCTGCGCAAGGCCAGCCGCCTGCTGCCGACCTTCCAGACTGCGAACGGCTTCGTCATCAACATCCTCTCCGAGCAGCAGGACGCGCTGTCGGGCCGCTTCGCCTCGAGCAGGATCGAGGACAAGTTCGACGGCGTGGCCTGGCGCGCCGGCCGGCTGGGCATGCCGTTGATCGACGACTGCCTGGCCAGCTTCGAATGCCGCGTGCATGCCACCCATGAAGCCGGCGACCACGTCATCTTCATCGGCGAGGTCAAGCACCTGAGTGCAGGCGCGCCGGAGCAGGCGCTGGTGTTCTACAAGGGCGCCTACATGATGCTGGCCGAGTCGCTGCGCAAGCTGGTGGTGCAGGGCGGGCTGGGCGACGCCGACATCGACGAGGCCTACCGCACGCTCTACGGCACGCTGCTGCACCTGGCGAGCGAACGCGCCACCGAGGCCGAGCTGGACGCCGTGCGCGAAGCCGCCGATGCCATCGAGGCGCATCCCGACGACGCACCGCTCAAGGAGCGCATCGCCTCCGCCAGCGCCTTCTTCGCCTCGATCGCGGCCGCCGGCCACAACGAAGCGCTGACACTGATGGCGCAGACCATGACCAGCGTGCTGCGCGAGCGCATGACGCACGTGCTCTCGGTGCGCCCGCGCCCCGACCTCTATCCGCTGCGCGGCAAGGTGGCGCAGAACCTGCGCCAGCGTGACGCCGAGGGCGCCGCCGCCGCGCTGGACGAACTGATCACGCAGCTGCGCAAGGGCTGAGCCCTTTCCATATCCCACAGGAGACAAGATGTCCATCGACTACGCCGGCTTCCGGCGCGAACTCGAATCGTTCGCGCGCAGCGCCTGCCCGCCGGAGATCCGCGCCGTCGTCGCGGCCGGCCAGAAGATCGCCAAGCGCGAATACCAGGCCTGGCAGCAGATCCTGAACGCACAGGGCTGGGGCGCGCCGAGCTGGCCGCGCGAAGCGGGCGGCACCGGATGGGATATCCGCCAGCGCCTCATCTTCGAGGAGGTGATGGCCGAGAACGACTGCCCGCCGCTCTATCACCATGGCCTGGGCCACATCGGTCCGGTGATCATCCGCTTCGGCACGCCCGAGCAGAAGGCGCGCTTCCTGCCGCGCATCCTCGACGGTTCCGACTGGTGGTGCCAGGGTTATTCGGAGCCCGGCTCGGGCTCCGACCTGGCCTCGTTGTCCACCAGTGCACGGCTGGAGAGCGGCGAGTGGGTCATCAACGGCCAGAAGATCTGGACCTCGCATGCCCACGAGGCCAGCATGATCTACATGCTGGTGCGCACTTCGAAGGAAGCGAAGAAGCAGGAGGGCATCTCGCTGCTGCTGGTGCCCATGGACACCCGGGGCATCACGGTGCGCCCCATCAAGACCATCGACGGCTGGCATCACCTGAACGAGGTCTTCTTCGACGACGTGCGCGTGCGCGCCGACAACCTGCTCGGTGAGGTCGGCAAGGGCTGGACCTGCGCCAAGTTCCTGCTGGAGCGCGAACGCCTGCCCCCGGCCAACGTGGCGCGGCTGGAGCTCATGCGCCGGCAGGTCACGCGCCTGGTCGAGGAGGCGACCCGGGCCGCTGCGGGCCGGCGCGACTTCAGCGGCCTGCACCACAAGCTGCTGCTGTGCGAGGCCGACGTGAAGGGCGCCCGCGTGATGATGGCAGAGGCAACGGACGACCTGATCCACCAGCGCCCGCTGGGCGTGCAGCCCTCCGTCATCAAGATGACCTGCGCCGACGTGGCGCAGCGCCTGACGACCATCGCCCTCGATGCGGTCGGTCCCGATGCGGCCCACCGCTTCCTCGCCGATGCCGGGGAGGACGTGCCCGACGCCACCTGGATCCAGAACTACATGTTCACGCGCGCCCGCACCATCGCCGGCGGCACTTCCGAGGTGCAGCGCAACGTGGTCGCCAACGAATTGCTGGGAGCCTGAGCCATGTCCACTTCTTTCCCATCGCTGTTTCCCGGCATGCTGCTGGACGCAGCGGGCCGCTATGCCGAGGACCACATCGCGCAGGAGATCCAGGGCGATCCCGTGCGCGAGCTGGGCTGGACCGCCACCCTCGTGCCCGAGGAGGCCGGCGGCGCCGGCGGCAGCCTGAGCGACCTCGCATCCATCGTCGAGGGACTGGCCACGCATGGCCTGCAGCTGCCGGTGGTCGAGACCTGCGCCGTCGTGCCGCTGCTGCTGCAGGCGGCCGGTGCCGAGACGGCCCATCGCTGGCTGGAGGCGGTGGCCGAGGGCAGCGCGCAGATTGCGCCCCTGACGGCGCTGTCCGCCACGCCCGACCACGATGCCGTGACGGCCAGGCACCTGGACATCGGCTACGAGCTGAGCGGCGTGGTGCAGGGCGTCGACCTGACCCTGCCCGCCACGCACTACCTCGTGCCCGCGCAGATGGATGGCGATGACGCCATCTTCCTGGTCGATGCCGAGCGCGTCGGCACGCCGAAGACCTGCTACCGGACGATGGAGGGCCGTCGGGGTGCCGACTTCGCGCTCGAGCGGCTCGCGGTACCCGAGGGCGCCTGCCTCGCACGCGGCGCTGCCGCGCGCGAGGCGCGTGCGAAAGCGACCGACGCGGCCCTGCTGCTGACCGCCGCCGACACGGTGGCGGCGCTGGCCACCCTGATCCGCCAGACCGTCACCCATCTGAAGGAGCGGCGCCAGTTCGGCGTGGCGCTCTCGACCTTCCAGGTGCTGCGCCATCGCTTGGCCGACATGTACGTGAAGTACCTGGGCGCCAAGGGCCTGGTGATCCACTGCTTCCACGCCTACGAGCAGAACGCGGCCGACCTGCGCCGCACGCTGCGCCTGGCCAAGGTGTCGCTGGCCGAGTCGGCGCGCGCCTGTGCCGAATCGGCCATCCAGATGCACGGCGGCATGGGCGTGAGCGAGGAGGTCCTGGCCACCCGCACGGCCCAGCGTCTCATCGCCTCCGAGTTCCGCTACGGCGACCGGCTCATGCATGTCGCACGGCTGCTGGCGCAGCCGGAATCCACCGAACAAGTTTCCCTTTCCAATCCAACCGGGAGTGTGCGATGAGCATCGATCTGGAAGTTTCCGACTACATCGCCGTCGTGCGGCTGGACAAGCCGCCGGTCAATGCGCTGGACCGCGCCACGCGCCGCCGCCTGATCGAGATCTTCGACGAGGTCTCCGAGCGCTCCGACGTGCACGTCGCGATCCTGACGGGCACCGGCAAGTTCTTCTGCTCCGGCGCGGACCTCAAGGACCGGCCCGATGCGCAGAAGGCGGGCGACTTCCTCGACCACAACCGCTGGACGCGCGAGACCGGCAATGCCATCCGCGAATGCGCCAAGCCCGTGATCGCGGCCGTCAACGGCCCCGCGCTGGGCGCCGGCTTCGGCCTCATGGCCTCATGCGACATCTTCCTGGCGAGCGAGGACGCCACCTTCGCCATGCCCGAGATCAACGTCGGCCTGGCCGGCGGCGTCTCGATGCTGCGGACCCTGGTCGGACGGTCGTTCACGCGCCGCATGTTCTTCACCGGCATGAAGGTGCCCGCCGCCGAGCTGTATCGCCGCGGCGTGATCGACGAGGTGGTGCCTGCCGAACAGCTGATGCCGCTGGCCATGGAGATCGCGCAGGAGATCGCCTCGAAGGCGCCGCTGGCCATCGCCTATGCGAAGCAGGCGGCCAACATGATGGACCTGATGCCGCAGCGCGATGGCTACCGCTTCGAGCAGAACATCACCATGGCGCTGGCCAAAACCGACGATGCGCAGGAGGCCCGCAAGGCCTTCCTGGAAAAGCGCAAGCCCGTCTACAAGGGGCGCTGAGATGCAGGCAGTAGAAGTGGGCCACGGCCTCGACGCGCTGTTCAAGCCGCGCTCGATCGCCATCTTCGGCGCATCGGACGACGTCACCAAGATCGGCGGCCGGCCGCTGCAGTTCCTGCAGAAGTACGGCTATGCGGGCGGCATCTACCCGATCAACCGCAAGGCCGGCCTGGTGCAGTCCCTGCAGGCCTATGCGAGCGTGGCGGATCTGCCCGAGGTGCCCGAGCTGGCCGTGGTGGCCGTGCCTCCCGCGGGCGTGCTCGACGTGGTGCAGGACTGCGCCCGGCGCGGCGTGAAGGCCGCGGTCATTTTGTCCGCCGGCTTCTCCGAGATGGGCGAGGAGGGCAGCCGCCTGCAGGGCCGCATCGGCGAGGTGGCCCGGGCCACCGGCATGCGCATCGTCGGCCCCAACTGCCTGGGCGCCATCGGTGTGCCGGACAAGAGCATTGCCACCTTCTCGGTGGCGCTGGAATCGTCCTTTCCCACGGCAGGCTCCGTGGGCATCGTCTCGCAGAGCGGCAACCTGGGCAGCTTCACCCTGCGGCTGGCCGATGAGCGCGGCCTGGGCATCAGCCGCATGCTGACCACGGGCAACGAATGCGACGTGGACATCGCCGATGCCATCGCATCGCTCGCGGCCGACCCCGGCACCTCCGTGATCCTGTGCTGCATGGAAACCTGCCGCGACGGCGCCAAGCTGACGCGGGCCATGGCGATGGCGCGCGAGGCCGGCAAGCCGCTGGTTGTGCTCAAGGTCGGCGTCTCGGAGGCCGGCAGCGAGGCCGCAGCCTCGCACACCGGCGCGCTGGCCTGTTCCGACGCCGTGTTCGATGCCGTGCTGCGCCATGGCGGCGCCATCCGCGTGCCCAGCATCGAGTTGCTGCTCGAGGTCGGTCATGCGCTGTCCGTGGTCGGCCCGGCGCGCGTGCCCGGCGGCAACCGCGTGGCGGTGCTCACGGCCTCCGGCGGCTTCGGCGTGCTGCTGGCCGATGCGGCCAGCGCGCAGGGCCTGGCGCTGCCCAAGCTCGGCGCGCAGACCCAGGCGCGCATCCTGTCGGTCGTGCCTTTCGCCGCGCCATCCAATCCGGTGGACATGACGGCGCAGGTGTCGAGCCGGCCCGAGGTTCTGGCCCAGGTGCTCGATGCCGTGGCGCGGGACGACAGTTGCGACGCGCTGATCCTGCAGTCGGCCAACGCGTTCCATGTGCCCCGGCTGCGCGACGTGTTCCTGGGCGCGCTGGCGCAGGTGCGCAAGGACCATCCCTCGCGCCTGATCCTGCTGTGCGCGCGTGCCCCGCAGGACGTGCGTGCCCGGCTCACCGAGATGGGCTTCCCCATGGTCGAAGGCATCGATGCCGCCTGCGCGACGCTGGCTGCGCTGATGCGCTTCGGCGCGCGCGACCGGGCACCGGCTGTCGCACCGGCCATCGACCGCGCGCCGCTGCCCGCCGAGGCCTTCGCCACCGAGGCCAGCGCCAAGGCCGTGCTGGCCGAGGCGGGCCTGCCCGTGCCCCAGGAGGCGATCGCCGCCAGCCGCGACGAGGCGCTCGCCGCGGCGCGCGAGATGGGCTTTCCGCTGGTGCTCAAGATCGTCTCGCCGGACATCGCGCACAAGACCGAGGTCGGCGGCGTGTTCGTCGGCGTGGTTTCCGAAGAGCAACTGCGCGAGGAATACGACAACCTGCTGGCGCGCGTGGCCCGGAAGGCGCCCCAGGCCCGCATCGCCGGCGTGCTCGTCGCGCAGATGGTGCAGGGCGGCGTCGAGCTGATCCTGGGCAGCAAGAAGGACCCGGTGTTCGGCCCGATGGTGATGGTCGGCCTGGGCGGCATCTTTGCCGAGATCCTCAAGGATGTGGCGCTGCAGCCGGCGCCCGTGGACGAGGCGCAGGCCACCGCCATGCTGCAGTCGCTCAAGGCCTTCCCCTTGCTCGACGGCGCGCGCGGCCGGCCCAAGGCCGACGTGCAGGCCGCGGCGAAGGCCATCGTGGCGCTGTCGCGATTCGCCGTGCGCCATGCCCAGAGCGTTTCCGAGATCGATATCAACCCCTTGATCGTGCTGGACCAGGGGCGCGGCGCCTATGCGCTCGACGCGCTGATCGTGCCCACGGAACAAGCCATGAAGGGCAAGCAATGAACATGTCTCTTGCGGGCCGTACGGCCTTCATCAGCGGCGCGGGCCACGGCATCGGCCGCGCCGCTGCCCGCGCCATGGCCCGCCTGGGCGCCACCGTCGGCATCAACGACCTGAAGCCGGAGTTCGTGGAGGAGGCCGTGGCCGAAATCCGCGCCCTCGGGGGCCAGGCCATCGGGCTGCCCTGCGATGTGTCGACGCGCGAGGGCATGCGCGAGGCCGTTGCGCAGTTCGCGCGCGATGCGGGCCGGCTGGACGTCATGGTCAACAACGCGGCCTGGGTGCGCTACCAGCCGCTGGCCGAGATCACGCCGGAGGTCATGGACCGCATGCTGGAGATCGGCTTCAAGTCGGTGATCTGGGGCATCCAGGCCGCGGCCGAAGCCATGGACCCGCAGCGCGGCGGCTCGATCATCAACGTGGCCTCCATCGCGGCCTTCAAGTCGCCGATGCGCTCGGTTGTCTACAGCGGCATCAAGGCCGGCGTGCTGGGCATCACCCGCGCATCGGCCGCCGACCTGGGCTCGCGCAACATCCGCGTGAACGCGGTGGCGCCCGGCGCGGTGCCCACCGAAGGCACCGCCAAGCATCGCAATGCGGAACTCGATGCCAGGCGCATCGGCCGCACGCCGCTGGGCCGGCTGGGCACGGTGGAAGACATCGCCGACGCCATCTGCTTCCTGGCCGGCGACGACTCGCGCTTCTTCAACGCGGATGTGCTGCGCCTGGACGGCGGCGCCTCGGAGACATCACTGTGAGCGGCGCCGTTCAACCGCCCAGGCGCGTGCAGAACGTGTTCGTCGTGGCGAAGGAGCCGGCCAGGCTGCATGCCTTCTACCAAGGCGCGCTGGGCCTGCCGATGAAGTTCCGCGATGGCGACCGCTGGATCCAGTACGACGTGGGCAACACCAACGTGGCGCTGGCCTGCCCCGAGGAGGCGGCGCCCGCCACCAGCGGGCTGGTGATGGTGCTGGAGGTGGACGACTTCGAGGGTGCACAGGAGCGCATCAGCGCCGCCGGGGGGCAGGTGCTGGGGTTGCGCGACATGGGCAGCCACGGCGCCGTGCTGTCGCTGCGCGATCCCGAGGGCAACCTGGTGCAACTGTTCCGGCGCGCCGCGCCCGCGACGCCATGAGTGCCTCCGTGCAAGGGCTGGCAGCCCTGCAGGCCTTGCTGGACCGCGAGGCGATCCGCGACTGCCTGCTGCGCTATTGCCGCGGCATCGACCGCTGCGACGAGGCGGCCCTGCGTTCGGCCTACTGGGAGGACGCCTCGGACTGCCATGGCGCCTGGAACGGCAGCGCCACCGGCTTCATCGAGCAGGCGCTGCCCCGGCTGCGGCAGGGCGGACGCCGCGTCCACCAGATCACCAACGTGCTGATCGAGCTGCACGGCGATGCCGCTGCGGTGGAGAGCAGTTTCTTCGCACTGCAGGCCACGACCGCACGGCCCGAGTGCGAAACCTTCCTGTGCGGCCGCTACGCGGACCGCTTCGAGCGCCGCGGCGGCGAGTGGCGCGTGGCCGCGCGCACGGTGATCTACGACTGGATCGAGGAGCGCACGCGGCCCGAGCTGAAGCAGGACGATGCCGCCCTGTTCGGCGCGCGCCAGCCGGTCGGCGGCGCCGCGCCGCACGACGCCGTGTATGCGTTGCTGCGCGAAGTGCGCGGCGCGTGATGGCGACCGGTCGCCCGCCCTGAAGTCCGAAACGTGCGCGCCTGTCGCCCAGACTCGCCCGACGAGCGGTTTGTTGCGCATTTCGCTGGATTTCTTGCCTGATCCTCTGAGGTCAGGCCTCTTTCATGGATGGAGATTTGCTTGGCAAGTTAGAGTCTTCCGCGGAGGCTCCAAGCAGCATGGCATCCAGACAATACGACACGGCCGCCCAGTGCAATCCGCCGCAGGCGGCGATGGCGCAGATCATCGGCGCGCGGACTCCAGGCGCGGGCGACTACGAAACACCCATCGCCGGTCTCGGCTTCTTTCGGCGCGAATCTCCCGCCCCGCCCGCCGTCTGCATGATCGAGCCGAGCATCGTCCTCCTCGCCCAGGGTGCGAAGCAGATGTGGGTCGGCGGCGAGGCTTATCCCTATGACACCTCGCGATTCCTCATCACCTCATTGGACGTGCCCGCCAATTCGGAGGTGAGGGTGGCAAGCCCGCAGCAGCCCTGCCTGGGTCTGGTCTTGAAGCTCGACGTGCGCGTGCTGGCCGAGCTGATCGCGCAGGGCAGCCTGCCGCCGCATCGTGATCGCCCGGTCGGGGTGGGCGTGGGCATCGGTGCGGCAACGCCTGCCCTGTTGGCGCCGTTCGGGCGCCTGCTGGAGTTGCTGGACGAGCCCGAAGCCATTCCTGTTCTCGCACCGCTGATCCATCGAGAAATCCACTACCGGCTGCTGATGAGCGATCAAGCGTCCAGGCTGCGGCAGATCGCTTCGGTGGACGGGCAAGGCCACCGCATTGCAAGAGCCATCGACTGGCTGAAGCTGAACTATGCCTCGCCGCTTCGCATCGATGAACTCGCGGCCCGTGTGCAGATGAGCACGCCCACGTTCCATCATCACTTTCGCCAGCTCACCGCGATGAGCCCGCTGCAGTATCAGAAGTGGCTGCGGTTGAACGAAGCAAAGCGATTGATGCTGAACGAACACTTCGATGCAGCAAGTGCGGCATTCAAGGTCGGCTACGAAAGTCCCTCCCAGTTCAGCCGCGAATACAGCCGTTTGTTCGGTGCGCCGCCCAAGCGGGACATCGAGGTGTTGCGAGAGGGCGCCAGGGGCGCCGATGTGCGCAAGCAACGGCTGGCAAGCCTGGCGTAGGACTTCCGTTCACATGACGTTGCAACATCATCGGATTGGGCAAGAAAAGCAGCCGAAATGCTCTATCAATTCCTGCATGGCTCTAGAAAAATGGCGGTCCAGGCCCCCGCTTTTTCCAAGTGAGGGGCCGGATGGCCCGGTCCGGCGCGTCATGCCTTCTTGGCATGCGGCGTCGCGTTTCTGTGGACGGCGCTGACCGGACCCACCGAACGGGCACGACGTACCCGAACTTCGAACAACAGGAGCCGACATGGACAGTCCCACGACCCCCTTGATCTCGCGGCGCGACGCCCTCATTGCCGGCGCCGCCACCGCCGCGGCGGTTTCGTCTTCTTCTTCCGCGCCTGCCGCGGCGGCGCCGGCTGCGCCTGCGGCAGCGGCCGTACCCCGCGTGAAGCTGTCGCTGAACGTCAACGGGCAAGTTCGTTCGCTCGAGCTCGACACGCGGACGACCTTGCTCGATGCGCTGCGCGAGCACCTGAACCTCACCGGCACAAAGAAGGGCTGCGACCACGGCCAGTGCGGCGCCTGCACGGTCATCCTCGATGGAAGGCGGATCAACTCCTGCCTGACGCTCGCCGTCATGCACGAGGGCGCTCAGGTCACCACCATCGAAGGACTCGGCACCCCGCAGAACATGCACGCGCTGCAGGCCGCCTTCGTCAAGCATGACGGCTACCAGTGCGGCTACTGCACGCCCGGCCAGATCTGCTCGGCGGTGGCGGTCATCGACGAGGTCAAACGCGGTGTTCCGAGCCACGTGAGCGCCGATCTCATGGCCAGGCCCATCCTGTCGGCCGAAGAGCTGCGCGAGCGCATGAGCGGCAACATCTGCCGCTGCGGCGCCTACTCCAACATCGTCGATGCCATCACGGAAGTGGCCGGGAGCAGCACATGAAGCCCTTCACCTACGAGCGCGCACAGTCTCCGGCGCAGGCTGCGGCGGCTGTCGCCCGGAGCCCGGGCGCCAAGTTCATCGCCGGTGGCACCAATCTGCTGGACCTGATGAAGCTGCAGATCGAAGCGCCGACGCACCTGGTCGACGTGAACGGCCTGGCGCTGGACAAGATCGAGCCCATGTCCGAAGGCGGCTTGCGCATCGGCGCCCTGGTGCGCAACACCGACCTGGCCGCCGACGAGCGTGTGCGCCGCGACTACGGCGTGCTGTCCCGCGCGCTGTTGGCCGGCGCCTCCGGCCAGTTGCGCAACAAGGCAACGACGGCGGGCAACCTGCTGCAGCGCACGCGCTGCCCTTACTTCTACGACACGGACCAGCCGTGCAACAAGCGCCAGCCCGGCAGCGGTTGCAGCGCCATTGGCGGCATCACGCGCCAGCATGCGGTGGTCGGCACGAGCAAGGCCTGCATCGCGACGAACCCGAGCGACATGGCCGTGGCGATGCGCGTGCTGGACGCATCGGTCGAAACCGTTCGCCCGGACGGGCGCACCCGCGTGATCCCGATTGCCGATTTCCACCGCCTGCCCGGCGACACGCCGCACATCGAGACGGCGCTGGAGCGGGACGAGCTGATCACCGGCGTCACGCTGCCCAAGCCCATCGGCGGCACGCAGATCTACCGCAAGGTCCGCGACCGCGCCTCCTACGCCTTTGCGCTGGTTTCCGTCGCGGCGATCGTGCAGCGCGATGGCTCCGGCCGGGTGGCACTGGGCGGCGTGGCCCACAAGCCGTGGCGCCTCGAGGCCGCGGAGGCCGCCATGCCGCAGGGCGCCAAGGCGGTGACGGCGCAGCTGCTGGCCGGCGCGCAGCCGACCCACGAGAACGCATTCAAGTTGCCACTGGCGGAGCGCGCGCTGGCCGCGGCGCTGCTGCAAGCGAGGAGCTGAGCATCATGAAATTCGACACACCCGCCACCACCAATCCCATCGACCAGCTCAAGATCATCGGCAAGCCGACGGACCGCATCGACGGGCCAGTCAAAACCACAGGCACCGCGCGCTACGCCTATGAACGCAACACGGAGGTTCCCAACGCCGCCTACGGCTACGTGGTGGGCGCCGGCATCGCCAAAGGCCGCATCGCCTCGATGGACCTGAGTGCCGCGCGCGCGGCACCGGGCGTGCTGGCCATCGTCACTGCGCGCAATGCCGGCAAGCTCGGCAAGGGCGACTTCAATACGGCCAAGCTCCTGGGCGGCGCCGAGATCGATCACTACCACCAGGCGGTCGCGCTCGTGGTGGCCAACACCTTCGAGCAGGCACGCGCCGCGGCGCAGCTGGTGCGGATCGAATACACGCGTGCGCCCGGCCGCTTCGACCTGGCCGCCGAAAAGGATGCGGCGCAGATGCCCAAGTCCACTCCGTTTTCCGGCGAGCCGCAAACGAAGACGGGCGATTTCCCGGGCGCGTTCGCGGCGGCCGCCGTGCAGCTCGATGCAACCTACACCACACCCGACGAATCGCACGCCATGATGGAGCCGCACGCCTCCATCGCGCAGTGGAAGGGCGACAAGCTCACCCTCTGGACGTCGAACCAGATGATCGCCTGGAGCGTCGGCGATGTGGCCAAGACGCTCGGCATCCCGAAAGAAAATGTGCGACTGGTCTCGCCTTCATTGGCGGCGGCTTCGGCGGCAAGCTGTTCGTGCGGGCGGATGCGATGCTTGCCGCGCTGGGCGCGCGGGCGGCCAAGCGGCCCGTGAAGGTGGCCTTGCAGCGGCCCTTGATGATGAACAACACCACGCACCGGCCGGCCACCATCCAGCGCATCCGCATCGGTGCCGCGAGGGACGGCAAGATCACCGCCATCGCCCACGAAGGCTGGTCCGGCGACCTGCCGGGCGGGCAGCCGGAGACGGCGGTCAACCAGAGCCGGCTGCTGTACGCCGGCGCCAACCGGCTGACGACCACGCGGCTGGCCGTGCTGGACCTGCCCGAGGGCAATGCCATGCGCGCGCCGGGCGAGGCGCCGGGCCTGATGGCGCTGGAGATCGCCATGGACGAGATGGCGGAGAAGCTCGGGCTCGACCCGATCGAATTCCGCGTGCGAAACGACACGCAGGTCGATCCGGAGAAACCGGAGCGCCCCTTTTCGCAGCGCAGGCTGATCGAATGCCTGCGCACCGGGGCCGAACGCTTCGGCTGGGGCAAGCGCAACGCAGCCCCGGGACAGCAGCGCGAGGGACGCTGGCTGGTGGGAATGGGCGTTGCCGCTGCATTCCGCAACAACCTTCTGATGAAGTCGGCCGCGCGCGTGCGCCTGGACAACCGGGGCATGGTCACGGTGGAAACCGACATGACCGACATCGGGACCGGGTCGTACACCATCATCGCGCAGACCGCCGCCGAGACGATGGGCGTGACGCTCGACAAAGTGCTCGTGCGCCTGGGCGACTCGGCCTATCCCGTGTCGGCCGGCTCCGGCGGGCAGTGGGGCGGCAACAACTCGACCTCGGGTGTCTACGCGGCGTGCATGAAGCTGCGCGAGGCCGTGGCGAGCAAGCTGGGCTTCGCCGCGGCCGACGCGGAGTTCTCGGACGGCATGGTGCGCGCCGGCGGGCGCGCGGTGCCGCTCGCCGAAGCAGCGGGCACAGGCGGCCTGGTGGCCGAGGACGGCATCGAGTACGGCGACCTCGACAAGAAGTACCAGCAGTCCACCTTCGGCGCCCACTTCGTGGAGGTTGGTGTCGACGCCGCCACCGGCGAGATACGCGTCCGGCGCATGCTCGCGGTGTGCGCCGCCGGGCGCATCCTGAACCCCAAGTCCGCCCGCAGCCAGGTGATCGGTGCCATGACGATGGGCGTCGGCGGGGCGCTGATGGAGGAGCTGGCGCTCGACAAGCGGCACGGCTTCTTCGTCAACCACGACCTGGCGGGCTACGAGGTGCCGGTGCACGCCGACATCCCCCATCAGGAGGTGATCTTCCTGGACGAGACGGACCCGATCTCATCGCCGATGAAGGCCAAGGGGGTCGGTGAGCTCGGCATCTGCGGCGTCGCGGCCGCGGTGGCCAACGCCGTCTACAACGCCACGGGCGCTCGGGTGCGCAACTACCCGATCACGCTCGACAAGCTGCTGGATCGCTTGCCGCCGGTGGCGTGAGGCGGAGCGGGGCGGGGTGTCGGCGCGACGGCCGATATTCGACAGATGCAGCCGTGCCGTGTGCCTCAGAAGACAAAAACGTCGAGTTGCATGGGCCGGGAGCCGAGGTGTCTCTAAAATGAGCAGAATATTGAGCATTCCTCGGTTCTTGGAGAATCCATGTCCATTTCGGTTCGAGACATCGTCCCATTTTCAACTGCACGCACGCATCTTTCGGATCTCGTGTTGGAAGTGCAGAACGGCGCGGAAAAAATCATCACGAAGAACGGGGAGCCGGCTGTGGCCGTGATCGATGCCAAACGGCTTGATCACTATCACCGGCTCGAGCGTGCGCGCATCCACCTGTTGTTGCTGGACGAGGTCGACCAAGGACTGGCAGACGTGCAGACCGGCCACACGGTCGATGCACTGAAAGGCTTCGCGCAGCTGAAACTGAAGCACAAGGCCCGGGCCGGCGGTACGGCCGGCTGAAATGGCCGGCAGCAATGAAGAAGAGGGGGCATCGCTTGCGCTCGTACGATTCGCGCGCAACTTTGCATCGAACCTCGAGAGCATCGAAGCGTTCTGGACCGAAAACGATTTCGCGCAAGGTTATGAGCGCCTGCTCGACACGCTGACCGATGTCGTTGTTCCGAACCTGCAGCGACACCCTCGCATGGGTCGGCGTTTCCTGAGTCGAGCCGTCGAATCCGTTGAGGCGAAGCGGCTGCTCGAGCGCATTGGCGGGCGGCTTTCCGCCTTGGGCCCCGATGCTCAAGTACGCGAGTACGTGATGGACGAGTACCTGGTCCTTTACCTTGTGACTGGCGGTGGCACTGCTGAACCGAGCGTCGTCCAGTTGTTGGCGATCAAGCATCACAAGCAACTCGGCTTTGCGGTGCTTGGTGAAAGGTGAGCCTGCATCACTGGCCAGACATTCGGGTTTCTCCTCGTTTTTTAGTTATCAATTAAAACTACATTGGTTATCTCAAATAACCTTTGTGGCTGACGAAACGCCGCCGGCCGAGGAGACAAGCATGGATCACATCGTGTCATCGTCGTGGCGGCCGGCATGGGCCGTGGTGGGTGCGGCGGCATTGCTCGCGGCTTGCGGTGGAGGCGGAGGCGGAAGCGGCATTTCGTTCCTGCCGATCGCTCCGGCCGTGCCGGACACACCGGCGCCTGCGCCGGCCGCTCCGCCACCCACGCCTTCCTCGGAGGCCCGGCCCGGCACGCTGCAGTCGTGCAGCGACCTCGCGAGCAAGGCAGCCTTCAGCGGCACGGCCTACACCAGCATCACTTCCGTGGCGGCCGGTACGTTCACGGTGGCCGGCGTGAGCACGCCCACGCCGGCGCACTGCCTGGTGCAGGGAAAGATGAACGAACGCACCAGCAGCGTCGACGGCCGCACCTATGCGATCGGCTTCGAAATGCGCTTGCCGGTCGACTGGAACGGGCGCTTCTTCTACCAGGCCAACGGCGGGTTGGACGGGAGCGTGGTTCCGGCGTCGGGAAGCATCGGAGGAGGGTCGCCCACGACCACGGCGCTGCACATGGGCTTTGCCGTGATCAGCTCCGATGCGGGCCACTCCGGCGCACAGATCCCGGTCTTCGGCATCGATCCGCAGGCACGGCTGGACTACGGCTACAACACCGTCGCGCAACTGACGCCGATGGCCAAGAACCTGATCGCGAAGGCCTATGGCCGCGCGGCCGACCGCTCCTATTTCGGCGGCTGCTCGAACGGCGGCCGCCATGCGATGGTGGCTGCCGCACGGTCCGCCAACGAGTACGACGGCATCGTGGCGGGCGACCCGGGTTTCAACCTGCCGAAGGCCGCGGTCGCGCAGCTCTACGGGGTCCAGCAATACGCCCAGGTGACGACCGCCAACACCTCCGCCGGAAAACCGGATCTGCAGACGGCCTTCACGCAGGCGGAGATGGACACGGTCGCCAATGCGGTGCTGTCGAAGTGCGATGCGCTGGACGGTGCGACCGACGGCATGGTCGCGGATGTGCGGGCGTGCAAGGCCGTCTTCAAGCTGGCCACCGACGTGCCCACGTGCAGCGGTGCCCGCGACGGCACCTGCCTCACGGCCGCGCAGAAGACCGTGCTCGACAACGTGTTCACCGGCGCGCGCAACACTGCGGGCACCGCGCTCTACAGCAGCTTTCCCTACGACGCAGGCATCAACCGCGCCGATTGGCGCCAGTGGAAGTTCTCGAACTCCCAGAACCTGGACACCGCCGCGGTCGGGTTCGTGTTCAGCTCGCCGCCGCTGGGCACGGGCCGTCCCTCGGGCATCGACTTCGCGCTGGGCTTCAGCATGGACAGCGACGCGCCCAGCATCTTCGCGACCACCGCGCTCTACACCGAGTCGGCCATGTCCTTCATGACGCCGCCCAACCCGGGCAACCTCGCGACGCTGCGCGATCGCGGCAGCAAGCTCATGGTCTACCACGGCACCAGCGACGCCGTGTTCTCGTCGGACGACACGACGCGCTGGTACGACGAACTGCGTGCTGCGAACGGCGGCGATGCCTCCGGCTTTGCGCGCTTCTTCCCCGTGCCCGGCATGAACCATTGCGGGCGCGGTGCGGCGACGGACCAGTTCGACATGCTGACGCCGCTGGTGGCGTGGGTGGAGAAAGGCAAGGCACCCGATCTCGTCGTCGCCACCGCGCGCGGCACAGGTGCCAACGTGGTCAACACGGAGTTGCCCGCCGGCTGGTCGGCCGCCCGCACGCGGCCCCTGTGCCCGTACCCGAAGGTTGCGACCTATGTGAGCGGCGATCTCGAATCGGCTGCCAGCTTCGCTTGCAAGTAGGCGGCCCAGCTCACACGCGAAGCGCCGCGCGGAAGCCCCTGGCAGCGTAGTACGACTGTGCGCCGTTGTGATAGACGAACACCTGGTCGTAGCGCCGGTCGCAGAAGAGGGCGCCGCCGAGCGCCCTGACCTCAGGCGGCGTTCTGACCCAGCTGGAAGTCTTGGCATCGAACTCGCCGAGCTTCTGTAGCTGGCGGTACTCCTGCTCGCTGAGAAGGTCGATGCCCATCGCGGCAGCCATCTCGACCGCGCTGCCCTGCGGCTTGTGTTCTTTACGAGATTCGAGCGCGTCCCGGTCGTAGCAGATGCTTCTGCGGCCACTGGGTGTCTCCGCGGAGCAATCGCAGAACGTGCAGCGGCCGGTTCTTGCGTCCCGAGCGATGACATCAGGTTCTCCGCCGGTCGCCTCCATCTCGCGCAGCGATTTCAGTGCGCCGGGATGGGCTTCGAGCCTGGCTCGTACGTCGGCCCACGCGACGGCCGGGTGCCGCTGCATGTTGTTCTCGAAGCGGGTCTTCAATGCCTGGAGAAGCTCTTCCCGTTCTTGCGCCTTCATGGTCCTGGGGTGCGTCTGGGTCGGTTGCAGGTGTGCTGTGCGCGTGGCAGTTTGCCAGAATGACATGCGCAGCGCGCGGGAGTATGCTTTTGGGATCGCGCAGGAAATGGCTCGCCCATGGAGGTGCCAGCATGACCAGTCCAGCCCGTTCGTTGCTCCGTACGCCAGCGCCGGAGGAACAGATCGATCTTCCGGCCAGGATGGTGGGAGAGGGGTTCCAGATTGCTGCCCGCTCGCAGAAGACCTACGTCGCCACCGGAGCACCCGTTGTCTTCTTTGACATCGTCTCCGACGATGGCAACCGCATCGGCATCGCCAACGCGATCCTCGAACCGCGTGCCGATGCCGTGGCAGGCATCGGGCATGTCTGCGTGACGCTGAGCGAGGAGCACGCCTCTGTCGAGTTGCTGACACAGATCGCTGATGTCCTTGTCGACTACGCCTTGGAATCGGGACTGTCCGAAGTCATGATCGTCGTGCCAGGATCGCATTCCGACGCCGTGGAGGCGTGCTGCAGGCTCGACCCGGTCTCGTCGGCTGCGACGCGCATCGGCCACGGGGTCGAAGGACAGGCCTATCTGTATCGCAGGTAGTGGGGCGCCAACGCGCAGGGCCTGCACCTTGACGGGACCTGCGGGATTCCACCAAGGCCCCGCCCCTGCCCGCGCGGCGCATACTGGTCGCAGCGCCGCTCGTCGGTCCCTCCGGGGTTCCGGGCGGCAGCCAGGAGACACGCCTTGCAGCGAACGAATATTGCCGACCCGGCCTATTTCCACAAGGTCGTCGATTGCCAGTACGCCTGCCCGGCGCACACCCCCGTCCCCGAATACATCCGCATGATCGCGCAGGGCCGCTACAGCGACGCCTACATGATCAACTGGGTCTCCAACGTCTTTCCCGGCATCCTGGGGCGCACCTGCGACCGGCCTTGCGAGCCGGCCTGCCGGCGCGGGCGGGTGGAGGAAAGCAATGCCCAAGCGCCGGAGCCGGTGGCAATCTGCCGGCTCAAGCGCGTGGCGGCCGACATGAAGGACGACGTGCGCGCGCGCATGCCGAAGCTCGCGCCGAAGAACGGCAAGCGTGTGGCCTGCGTCGGCGCGGGGCCGGCCTCGCTCACCGTGGCGCGCGACCTCGCGCCGCTGGGCTACGAAGTGACGGTGTTCGACAGCGAGGCCAAGGCCGGCGGCTTCATCCGCACGCAGATCCCGCGCTTTCGCCTGCCGGAATCGGTGATCGACGAGGAGACGGGCTACATCCTGGATTTGGGCGTCGAATTCCGCGGCGGCGAGCGCATCGGCTCGATGAAGGCGCTGATGGCCGAGGGATGGGACGCGATCTTCGTCGGCTGCGGCGCGCCGCGCGGGCGCGACCTGGACGTCCCGGGCCGCCGGGAAGCGGCGGCCAGCATCCACATTGGCATCGACTGGCTGAATTCCGTTTCCTTCGGCCACGTCAGCAGCATCGGCCAGCGCGTGATCGTGCTGGGCGGCGGCAACACGGCGATGGATTGCTGCCGATCGGCCCGTCGCCTGGGCGGCACCGACGTGAAGGTCATCGTGCGCAGCGGCTTCGACGAAATGAAGGCCTCGCCCTGGGAAAAGGAAGACGCCCAGCACGAAGGCATTCCGATCATCGACTTCCATGTGCCCAAGGCCTTCGTTCACGAGGACGGCAAGCTGCTCGGCATGCGCTTCGAGATCGTCCGTGCCGAATACGACGGCCAGGGCCGACGCACGCTGGTGCCCACCGGCGAGCCGGACGCGTACTTCGAGTGCGACGAGGTGCTGGTGGCGGTGGGCCAGGAAAACGCCTTCCCGTGGATCGAGCGCGATTGCGGTATCGACTTCGACACCTCGGGCCTGCCGGTGCTGGAAAAGGACACCTTCCAGTCGACGCTGCCCCACGTGTTCTTCGGCGGCGATGCGGCCTTCGGTCCCAAGAACATCATCACCGCCGTGGCCCACGGCCATGAGGCTGCGGTGTCGATCGACAAGCTGCTGCACGCCGAGCCGGTCTATGTTCGCCCGGCGCCCATGACCAACCTGGTGTCGCAGAAGATGGGCATCCACGAGTGGAGCTACGACAACGACACCTCCAACGACCTGCGCTACAAGGTGCCGTGGGCCAAGGCCGAGGCGGCGCTGGCCAGCATCCGGGTGGAGGTGGAGCTGGGCTTCGACGCCGCCACCGCCTTCAAGGAGGCCGAGCGCTGCCTGAACTGCGACGTGCAGACCGTGTTCACCGAGACCGCCTGCATCGAATGCGATGCCTGCGTGGACATCTGCCCGATGGATTGCATCAGCTTCACCGCCAATGGCGAGGAAGATGAGCTGCGGGCCCGGCTCAAGGCGCCAGCGCTCAACCTGGCGCAGGACCTGTACGTGTCCGGCGGGCTCAAGACAGGCCGCGTGATGGTCAAGGACGAGGACGTCTGCCTGCACTGCGGCCTGTGCGCCGAGCGCTGCCCCACCGGGGCGTGGGACATGCAGAAGTTCCTGCTGAAGATGACGCCGGCGGGGCAGGGGGTTGCCCGATGAGTGCCGTCCCGCAGATCGAGGCGGTCAATGACTTCGTCATCAAGTTCGCCAACGTCAACGGCTCGGGTTCGGCCTCGGCCAACGAGCTGTTCGCCAAGGCGATCCTGCGCATGGGCGTGCCGGTGAGCCCGCGCAACATCTTCCCCAGCAACATCCAGGGCCTGCCGACCTGGTACGAGGTGCGCGTGACCGAAGAGGGCCATCTGGGGCGGCGCGGCGGCACCGACATGATGGTGGCGATGAACCCGCAGACCTGGGACGCCGACCTGGCCGAACTGGAGCCCGGCGGCTACCTCTTCTACGACAGCACGCGGCCGCTGCCGCCGTCGAAATTCCGCAGCGACATCCGCGTGATCGGCATGCCGCTGACCGAGATCTGCAACGCCGTCTACCAGGACCCGCGCCAGCGCCAGCTGTTCAAGAACATCGTCTACGTGGGCGCCCTGGCCATCCTGCTCGGCATCGAGCCGGAAGTGGTCGAGAAGCTGTTCGGCGAGCAGTACAAGGGCAAGGAAAAGCTCTTGGCCTCCAACGTGCAGGCGCTGCACCTGGGCTGCGACTTCGCGCGGGAGAACCTGCGCGAACCCGTGGGGCTGCAGGTGCGGCGCGCCGACCGCGTGGGCGACCGCATCTTCGTGGACGGCAACAGCGCCGCGGCACTGGGCTGCGTGTACGGCGGGGCGACGGTCGCGGCCTGGTATCCGATCACGCCGTCGTCCTCGGTGGCCGAGGCCTTCCAGAAGTACTGCACCAAATTCCGCGTCGACCCGGCCACCGGCCAGCACCGCTTCGCCATCGTGCAGGCGGAAGACGAGCTCGCCTCGATCGGCATGGTGGTGGGCGCCGGCTGGAACGGCGCGCGAGCCTTCACCGCGACCTCGGGGCCGGGCATTTCGCTGATGGCCGAGTTCATCGGGCTGGCCTACTTTGCCGAGATCCCGGTCACGCTCATCAACGTGCAGCGCGGCGGCCCTTCCACCGGCATGCCGACGCGCACGCAGCAGGCCGACATCCTGTCCTGCGCGTATGCCTCGCACGGCGACACCAAGCACGTGTTGCTGTTTCCCGAGGATCCGCACGAATGCTTCGAGCATGCGGCGGCCGCGCTGGACCTGGCCGATCGGCTGCAGACGCCGGTGTTCCTGATGACCGACCTGGACATCGGCATGAACCAGCGCCTGTGCACGCCCTTTGCCTGGGACGACAGCAAGGCCTACGACCGTGGCAAGGTCATGAGCGCAGAGGAGCTGGAGGCGGGCCGCGACTTCGGCCGCTACAAGGATGTGGACGGCGACGGCATTCCCTGGCGCACGCTGCCGGGCACGCACCCGACCAAGGGCAGCTACTTCACGCGCGGCACCACGCGCGACGCCTACGCCCGGTACTCGGAGCGCGGACCGGACTACATCTACAACATGGAGCGGCTGCTGAAGAAGTTCGCGACCGCGGCCACGCTGGTGCCGCAGCCGGTGCTGCGGCCCGCCGCCGAAAAGACCGCGCTGGGCGTGATCTATTTCGGTTCGACCAGCCCGGCCATGCACGAGGCGCTGCAGGCGCTGGAAGAGCTCGGCATCCACCTCGATGCGCTGCGGCTGCGCGCTTTTCCCTTTCCGGACAGCGTGGTGCAGTTCCTGGCGCGGCACGACAAGGTGTTCGTGGTCGAGCAGAACCGCGACGCCCAGATGCGCAGCCTGCTGGTGAACGAGCTGGACATCGATCCCGCCCGGCTGCTCCGCGTGCTGCATTTCGACGGCACGCCGATCACGGCGCGCTTCATTGTCCAGGCGATCAGCGCGCATGTGCCGCAGGCGCACGCATCCGGCAGCACCGGCATGAAGGAGCCCGCATGACCTATCTCGCCAAGCCCCGGCTGCACCATCCGACGCTGGCCATCAACAAGGTCGGCTACACGCGGCGCGACTACGAGGGCAAGATTTCCACGCTGTGCGCCGGCTGCGGCCACGACTCGATCTCCGCCGCCATCATCGAGGCCTGCTGGGAACTGGACATCGAGCCGCACCGGGTGGCCAAGCTCTCGGGCATCGGCTGCAGCTCCAAGACGCCGGATTATTTTCTGGGCGCGTCGCACGGCTTCAACACGGTGCACGGCCGCATGCCCAGCGTGCTGACCGGCGCCAACCTGGCCAACCGCGACCTGCTGTACCTGGGCGTCTCGGGCGACGGGGATTCGGCTTCCATCGGCCTCGGCCAGTTCGCCCACGCCATGCGGCGCGGCGTGCGCATGGCCTACATCGTGGAGAACAACGGCGTCTACGGCCTGACCAAGGGCCAGTTCTCGGCCACTGCCGACCAGGGCTCCAGGAGCAAGAAGGGCGTCGTCAACAGCGACAGCCCGGTGGACCTCGTGGCCATGGCGCTGCAGCTGGGCGCCAGCTACGTGGGGCGGGGCTTTTCGGGCAACAAGGCGCAGCTGGTGCCATTGATCAAGGGGGCGATCAGCCACGGCGGGTCCGCCTTCATCGATGTGATCAGCCCCTGCGTCGCCTTCAACAACCATCCCGGCAGCACCAAGAGCTACGACTACGTGCGCGAGCACAACGAGGCGGTGAGCCGCATCGACTTCATCAGCGGGCGGGAGGAAATCACCGTCGACATGGGGCCGGGCGAAGTGGTGGACGTGCGCCAGCACGACGGCACGCTGCTGCGCCTGCGCGGCCTGCACCCCGACTACAACCCCGGCGACCGCTACGCCGCCATGGCCTACATGCAGCGGCACCAGGAGATGGGGGAGGTGGTCACCGGCCTGCTCTATGTCGATCCGCTGGCCACCGACCTGCACACGGCGCTCAACACCTGCGACCGGCCGCTCAACGCGCTGGGCCCGGCCGAGCTGTGCCCCGGCGCCCAGGCGCTGGAACGGCTCAACGCCTCCTTGCGCTGAGCGACGGTCGGCGGCACCATTGACCTTACTTCCGGAGGGCGCAACATGGCCGAGCGCACCGTTTTCCAATCCATCTCGCGCACGCACGTCATCAGCCTGGGACCGCAGGCCAGCGCGCGCGACGCCGCGTGCGTGATGACGCGCGCGAATTGCGGCAGCGTGCTCGTGATGGAGCTGCCCGACATCCTGCTGGGCATCCTGACCGAGCGCGACCTGATGACCCGCGTGCTGGCCCGGGGGCTCGATCCCGATCGCACGGCGGTGCGCGACGTCATGACCCCCAACCCGATCTGCGTGCCGCCCGAAACGCTGGTGTCCGACGCCGTGGTGCTCATGCTCGAACGGGGCTTCCGCCATCTGCCGCTGGTGGCGGGAACGAAGATCCTCGGCGTGTTCTCGGTGCGCGACGCGTTGCCGCGCGAGCTCGGCGCGGCGGTCAGCCTGACCGAATTCCGCGAGCAGCTGAACGACGCGCTGGGGTAGGGCGCCGGACGGCTGCGCGATTTTTCCTTTTGGAGAACCGATGAACTATCAAGGTAGCTGCCACTGCGGCCAGATCGCCTTCGAGGTCGAAGGCGTTATCAAAGATGCGATGGCCTGCAACTGCTCAATGTGCCAGCGCAGGGGGTCGTTGCTGTGGTTCGTACCGCACGATCGGCTCAGCCTGAAGACGCCGCCCGAAGACATGGGAACCTACATGTTCAACAAGCACCTGATCTCGCACCGGTTTTGCACGGTCTGTGGCATTCATACCTTCGGCGAGGGCACCGATCCCAAGGGCAACAAGATGGCGGCCATCAACATCCGCTGCATCGAGGGCATCGACCTGGAAGCGGTGCCGGTGCAGCATTTCGACGGGCGCTCGAAGTAAGCGCGCGCAACAGCTCGAACGCAGCTTCTTGCCAAATTTTGCCAAAATCTTTAAACTTGCATCATGGGCACCATGAATGTTTCCTTGCCAGATGCCATGAAATCTTTCGTGGACGATCAGGTGGTCCAGCGCGGATACGGCACCAGCAGCGAATATGTGCGGGAGTTGATTCGCAAGGATCAGGACAGGCTCCAGCTGCGTGAACTGCTGCTCGAAGGAGCCACGTCGGCTCCGGCGGCCGTGGCCGATCCGGCCTATTTTCACGAGCTGCGCGAGAGGGTCCGCAAGGCGGGCACCAAAGCGACAGCGGTACGCACCAAAGGATGAGGGTCAAGCCTGTCGTCCCACGTGAGCTGGCGAAGCGGGACGTGGAAGAGGCCATCGACCATTACCTCAGCGAAGGCGCAGAACGGGCCGCACTCGGCTTGATTGGCGAACTCGAACGAGCGTACAGCCACATCGGCCGCCATCCGGGCACGGGGGCCACGCGCTACGCACACGAACTTCATCTGCCCGGCCTGCGCTCTTGGGTCTTGACCCGTTTTCCCTATCTGGTGTTCTACATCGAGCAACCAGACCGCATCGATGTCTGGCGTGTGCTCCACAGCCACCGCGACATCCCCGCGCGAATGCAACAGTCGGGCTTCGAGGACTGACTCAGCCGTGGCGCTTGAAGTATTGAACTTCGCGTTCGTGCTGCTGCGCCTGCTCTCGCGAGCTGAATGTACCGAGGTTGCGGCGCTTGCCGGTCTTGGGGTCGGTCTTGCGGGAGTAAAGGCGATATTCCCCGGAGGCGAGTTTTCGGATCATCGGAAACTCCTTTGTGAGTGGGCGGAAGAAGCCCAATCTGCGCCGCAGGCGTCGGCGGTCTTGTCGGACGATTTCACTTCGCCCTGACAGAGCGCGAACGCCGAAACCGCTGGAGAACCCGCGGGGCTACCTGATCGGAAATGCGAGCGCGTGAATTGCGCCCTGCACGTCGCCATGCTGCCTCGGCTGCAATTGATGGATTTGATCAATTAACTGGCTGAGCCCTATAAACCAAAGGCTGCCCAGTTTTTTGTTCGGCTGCAATCGATCTTGAGCGATCGGCCGGGCATTTCCATGAACCCTTCCATGACGACGCCCCATCGAGCCGACGTGATCGCGATCGTCGATGACGATCCGCGCGTACGGCAGCTGCTCGGCAGCTATCTTTCACGAGAGGGCTACGAAGTATTCGAGGCCGAAAACGGCGCATCGCTTTCGTCGATCCTGCATCGCCGCGCCATCGCTCTCATCGTGCTCGACGTGCTGCTGCCAGGCGAGGACGGCCTGTCGGTCTGCCAGCGGCTGCGTGCCGCGGGTGTGCGTACACCGATCATCATCCTCAGCGCGAAGGCGCAGGATGCCGATCGGATCGCGGGATTGACGATGGGCGCCGACGACTATGTCCGCAAGCCTTTCAATCCCCGGGAGCTGCGCGCCCGCATCCAGGCGATCCTGCGACGCAGCCCTCCGAGGGAGGAGCCGGGCGGTCCTTCGATCAGCAGCGAGATCGTCCGATTCGGGATGTTCGAATTCGACATGGGCACACGCACGCTTCGCAAGGACGGGCGGGTCTTGGGCATCACGACAGTTCAGTTCGCGATACTCAAAGTGCTGGTTCGTCATACCGGACAGCCGCTTTCGCGGGAAAAACTCGCCCACACGGCGCGTGGCCGCGAACTTGGTGCCTTTGACCGCAGCCTGGATGTGCAAGTCTCCCGACTTCGCAAGCTGCTGGAGGACGGACCGTTTTCCTACATCCTGACGGTCTGGGGCGTGGGCTACATGTTCGAGCCCAGTGGCAAGGGCAACATCATCCGGCTCCCCCACTGAGAATTCACGACAGGCCGCGGTTGATCCATCGTCTGCGGATTTCGGCTGCTCTTGATTGACGCGACAAATGAAATTCAGTCGCTCGGATTTCAACGCAATCCCACCACCTGCGTCGCGTGCAATACGAGTGGATGTGAATAATTTGGCATTCACATGCGGATTCAATACCCAGTCATTTTGTTAACGATTGTTTTCATTTAGAGTCCGCGCCTCGCACAGGGAGGCATCGAGCACCGGCAACACCGGCGCCCGCGCCCGCAGTTCTTGCGGATGCGCTATTGCCAGGACAGACAGGTTATGAATCGGATTTTTCGCGTCATCTGGAACGACGCGCTCGCCCTTTGGACCGTTGCATCCGAACTCGGACGCGGCCACGCGAGATCAACCGCGGCCACGCAGGGCGTCCCCCTGCTTGCCGCCGCCTTGCTGGCGGCTGCTTCCTTCTCGGCCTCGGCCGCATGTACAACTGATACGAGTGCCAATACCGTCACCTGCACGGGCTCGGACCAGACCACCACCGTAGGCACGGGCGCGGCGACCACGCCAGGCATCGCGGTCACGGTCACGTCGGGCGCGGCGGTCGGCACAGGCAACAGCTCGGGCATCAGTGTCGGCAACCAAGCCGCCATCGTCGTCCAGAACGGCGGGATCGTCCAGAACAACGCCACCAACGGCGGCGCATCGCCCTATGGGGGCATCGGTGCGAACACGATCGAGGTCAACAACAACAGCACGATCCTCATCGAGGCAGGAGGCGCTGTCACCGCCAGCGGCACAGGCACCAATTCCGAAGCGATCAATCCCGTTGGCAGCGGGAACACCATCACCAACAACGGCTCGATCAGCTCCGCCCATACGGCGATCTGGTTCCAGGCGAACAACGGTTCCAACACCGTCTTGAACACCGGCACCATCGTCGCCGGCGCCGGCACGGCTTCGACCACGACGACCGTCATCGGCGCCAGCGGCACGATGGCGGTCGATTTCACCAACAAGGGCAGCCTCACCGGCTCGCTCGCCTTCGCGGGCGGCAGCGACGCGTTGCGCTGGTACACCGGCGCCTCGATCACCGGCAACATCAGCGGCGGTGCAGGCGCCGACCTGCTCACGCTCAACAGCGACAACAGCGCGAGCGGCACCTTCGCGCCGCTGTCCCTCACGGGCTTCGAGACGCTGGTCGCCAACGGCGGCAACTGGAACTTCAATGTCGCGCTGGCACCGGCGGGCATCACGAGCACCACGGTGCTGGGCGGAACGCTGATCCTGGGCGCCGACAACAGCGCCTACACGGGCAGCATGACCGTGGGCTCGAGCGGCGTGCTGCAAAGCAGCGCACAGTTTGCGCCGGCAGTGATCGCCGACAACGGACTTGTAAGCTTTGCCCAGCCCGACAACGCGAGCTACACTGGCCTGTTGAGCGGTACGGGCGGCATCGAAAAGACCGGCGCGGGCACGCTCACGCTGACGCAGGATCAGGCCTTCACCGGCACCACCACGATCAGTGCCGGTGTGCTGCAGCTCGGCAACGGCGGTACCACGGGCTCGGTGGCGGGCAACATCGTCGACAACGCGACGCTGGCCATCAACCGCTCGGATGCACTCACGCTGTCGGGCACCATCAGCGGCACCGGCTCGCTCGTGAAAGAAGGCGCCGGCACCACCACGCTGACCGCAGCCAACAGCTACAGCGGCGGCACCGCGCTCAAGCAGGGACGGCTGAATGTCGGCCACAGCCTGGCGCTGGGCACCGGCACATTGGCGATGGACGACGGCACCACGCTCGGCTTCGTGGCCGACGGCCTGAATCTCGCCAATGCCATCGTGCTGACCGGCAACAACGACCCGGTCATCGACACCGGCAGTTTCAACGCAGCGCTCAGCGGCAACATCAGCGGCGGCGGCTTCATCACCAAGGTGGGCAGCGGCACGCTCACGCTCTCGGGTCCCAACAGCTACACCGGCGCGACCGATGTGGCCGAAGGCACCCTCAAGGCCGGTGCCACCGGCACCTTCAGCGCGGCCTCGGCGCACACCGTGCAAAGCGGTGCCACGCTCGACCTCGCGGGCTTCAGCCAGACCGTGGCCTCGCTCGCCAACAGCGGCACCGTCTCGCTGGTGGGCACCGCACCGGGCACCACGCTCACCGTCACCGGCGCCTATGTCGGCAACAACGGCGTGCTGCGGCTCGGCACGTTCCTGGGCGACAGCACCAGCGTGAGCGACCGGCTGGTGCTCGACGGTGCGAGCGCCTCGGCCAGCGGCCGAACCAGCGTGCAGATCACCCAACTCGGCGGCCTGGGGGCGCTGACCACGGGCAACGGCATCGAAGTGGTCTCGGCGCTCAATGGCGCCACCACCACCGCGCAGACCACCAGGGATGCGTTCACGCTTGCAGGCGGCCACGTCGACGCGGGCGCCTACGAGTACCGCCTGTATGCCGCCGACGCCAGTGGTGCCGGGCAGAACTGGTACCTGCGCTCGACCACCACGGCGACGGCACCGGCAACGCCGCCGGCAGGCACGGGCGGCTCGACAGGCGGTACGGGCAGCACAGGCAACACGGGCACGACCACCGTGCAGGTTCCCGCCTACCGCGCCGAAGTGCCGCTCTACGCAGCGCTCCCGAGTCAGTTGCGCCAGGGCAGCCTTGCCATGCTGGGCAACCTTCATCTACGCGTGGGCGACGACGATGTCAGAACCGGTGCCGCTACGCAGTCTTCCTTCGCGTCCAGCCGCCGCGCCTGGGGCCGGGTGATCTCCACCGACCTGGACATCCAGCAGGGCGGCACCGTTTCGCCCACCAGCAAGGGCCGCCTCACGGGCTTCCAGGCCGGCACCGACCTGCTGGCCACGCCCGACTGGCGCGCCGGCGTCTATGTCGGCCAGCTCGACGGCGACGCGCGCGTCAGCGGCTTCGCCAGCGGGATCGCCAACCTGGCTGTGGGCCGCAACGATCTGCGCAGCCAGTACGTGGGCGTGTACGGCACCTACACCACCGGAAGCGGCTTCTATGCCGACGCCGTGGTGCAATCGGGCCGGCATCGCTACACGGTCGAACCGAGCCTGAGTACTGGCGTCAGTGGCAAGGGCAACAGCCTGCTGGGCTCGATCGAGGTGGGGCAGGCCTTTGCGCTGGGCAGCAGCGGCTGGACTGTCGAGCCTCAGCTGCAGCTGATTCACCAGCACATGGACCTCGACAACTCGGGCATCGCCGGCGCCGTGGTTCAGCCCCAGGCCGACAGTGGCTGGGTCGCACGTGCAGGCGTTCGGGTGAAGGGCCGGATCGAGACCGGCATGGGCACGCTGCAACCGTATGGCCGTTTCAACGTTTACAAGACGCCGAGCGGCGCGGATGTGGCGCGTTTCGTGAACGGTGCGGCAACGACCGACATCTGGGCGCAGACAGGCGGCACGAGCACCGAGCTGGCCGGAGGCTTCACGCTGGCGCTGAGCGAGACGACCAGTCTCTACGGAGAGCTTGGCAAGCTGTGGTCATCGGGCGGAGATGCCAAGGTCAAGAGCGCGATCAATGGCTCGCTGGGCGTGCGGGTCAAATGGTAAGGGCTTGGCAGGTCTGAGCACCGAGCCAAGTTTCTGCTGCCGTCGGCTCCGGCACGGGCAGCCTCAAAACGGCCAGTGCTCAGGCGCCCCCGCTTCCTGATCAACGACGGCGGCGCCGTCCAGGGCCGCAAGATCCGAACTGCTGGAAAAGGATCATGCGGTCGCGCTGTTCGGCCATGTCGGCACTTCCATGCGTCTGGCCGAGCTATTTCGACGAAGCGGGGGCTTCGTCGCCCCATGCGGCCGCTCCGTGCAGCCAGCGCCAAGTGCAGCTTCTGCATGAGCCCGGGGGAAATGCCGCGCGCGCCTGCGCAATGCAGGCGCTGAGATCGCGCTCGTCCGGAGAGCGCGGAGCGCGCAATGCAGCCGCATCAGGGAGGCTGGCACGAGAAATCAGAACAGAAATACCAAACCCTTCAGCGCGAGTGATGGATTAGATCAATTATTGGCCATCTGCCTATAACCATGGACGACGCCAAATAGCGCCAGGGTAAAAAATGATTGTTCGATTTTATTCCTTCAAGCACCTGCCAGTCAGTTTCTGTTCAGCATTTCATGCGATGCGCCTGCTTCCGGCGGGGCCGCGTGATTGCAATTCGGTGATCGGTCGATAGCAATGCTGGAATTGAATATCTCGAACCTCACCATCGAAATGCAATTCGCTCTTCGCAGAAAGAATTCCCAGTGCTCGACCTGAACGAAGTCGCGATGTTTGTGCAGGTAGCGCGCCTCGGCAGCTTTGCCGAAGCGGCGCGGTGGTTGCGCGTGCCATCGGCAACGGTGAGCCGGCGCATCCAGCAACTCGAGACGCGCCTGGGCACCCGGCTGATGCAGCGCTCGACCCGCAAGCTGACCTTGACCAGTGCCGGCCAAGCCTTTCATGAGCGATGCGGCCGGGCGGTCGAGGAGTTGATCGAAGCCGGGCAATCGCACGTCGCGGGCAGCCAGGCGCCGAGCGGCTTGATACGGGTGGCCGCGCCGGCCAGCTGCTTCGATTTTTTCAGGATGGAATGGGTGGCCGATTTTCTTGCCGCACATCCGCTGGTGCAACTCGACTTCGTTCTCAGCGATCTCCCGGCCGATCTCATAGCCGACCGCATCGACGTGGCCTTTCGCATTGGCCCGCTGCCCGACTCGAGCTATGTCGCCCGCAGGATTTTCGCGAGCAACGGTGGCCTTCTCGCCAGCCCCGCCTATCTGGCGGCGCACGGTACACCCGCCAATCTGCAAGAGCTGAGCGAGCACGAGTGCCTGACGCAGCCACCGGAAACCGGCAGCCACGCCACCTGGCGCCTGCAAGGCCCTGACGGCGCAGAGGAAGATGTGCGAGTGAGAGGGCGTTTCACCAGCAACGTGCAGGTGGCGCTGCGCAGGGCCGCGTGCGCCGGGCTCGGCATCGTTGCGTTGCCGGCGGTGCTGACGGCATCGGAAGTGGCAACGGGCCAGCTGGTGCCCGTGTTGCCGCTGTACCTGCGAGCGGGGCACGGCATGAGCGTGGTGTATCCGAGCCGCCAGCAGCGCCCGCTGGCCGTTTCGGCCTTCGTCGACATGGCAATGGACAAACTCAGCCTCCAGGAGTGGATGCCGTTGCCCAGCGCCGAGCCGGCATGAGCGACCCATTGGCGCGACCCCATCAATTGGCGCGATCCATGCTGGGGAAATTGGCCTTTTCTTGGTGCATTGCCCCCAAGAGACGTTCTGATTACCTCAAAAACTGAGTGGCTGAATTCCACTTTGTGCGCTAGTAAAAAGCCACAGAGTTCGTAAACAATTGTCACATGCGCTGCTCTCAATAAGCATGCGCTCAGTGATCGCGATTCGTTCCGACGGAACGTCCCTGCGGACTGCTTCGAATTGGACGAGTCTTTCAGCACCAGGTCAATTCATCCATTTTCATCGTTTCCAACGTGGGAACGAACTGATTTTCTTTGTCGCAAGGGTAGGTGGCGGATGCAAATACGGGCCATGACGGCAGCGAAATCGCTGGAATTCAAACGGCGCAAACATCGCGCGGCCGGCTTCACATTGATCGAAGTGATGATCACGGTGGCCATCGTGGCCATTCTTGCAGCGGTTGCGTTGCCAAGCTATCGCGACTACGTGCTGCGCGGCCAGCTCGTCGACGGCACCAACGGGCTGGCCGCGATGCGCGCCGACATGGAGCGCTACTACCAGGACAACCGCACCTATCTCAAGGTCGACCCCTTCGTTCCTCCCTGCACCGCGACAGCGACCAAGACCAACATCGTCGGCCACTTCCAGCTGTCCTGTGCCGCGGACCCCGCAGCGACGTCGACGACCTACAAGCTGCTGGCTGTCGGCAGCGGCCCGACGGCCGGCTTCACTTTCTCGGTGGATCAGCTGGGGGTCCAGGCCAGCACGATCACCGGCGTGTCGGGATGGACGGGCTGCGACAAGGCGTGGGTGACCCGGCGAGGCCAGGCGTGCCCGACATGAAAGTGAAAGGCCGTGCGGGCCATGCGCCGGGATTCACCCTCATCGAGCTGATGGTGACGATCGTGCTGCTGAGCATCCTGACGATGCTGGCCATGCCATCGTTCACCACGTGGATCAACAACAACAAGGTTCGCACCGTGAGCGATTCGCTGCAGAACGGACTGCGGTTCGCGCAGACCGAAGCGTTGCGCCGCAGCCGGCCCATCGTGTTCTCGCTGACCGACAGCGCCGCACCGCAAACGAGCCTGACGGCCGTTGCCAACGGCAGCAACTGGTCGATCAATGTTTCCAAGTCGAGCCTGGACCCGAACAGCGTGTTCGTGCAGGCCGGCGTGCTCACGGATGTCGCGTCCGGCGTCCAGATCAAGGGGCCCGCGGCGGTGTGCTTCAACGCCATGGGGCGCCTGGTGGCGGACACCGATACCGACGTGAACGGTGCCACCTGCGACACCACCAAGGCGGTCCAGACCTACGACATCAACTTGTCCGGCGCCGACCGCCCGCTGCGCGTGCTGGTCGCCCTGGGTGGGCAGATCCGCATGTGCGATCCGGCCCGCAAGTTGGCGGATTCTCCCGACGGTTGCCCATGAAGAAAAGACTTTCCCCAGCTTCCGGTGTCCGGCAGGCAGGCTTCGCCCTGCTCGAGGTGCTGGTCTCCCTTCTCCTGTTCTCGTTCGGTGTCCTCGGTCTCGTGGGTCTGCAGGCGCGCGCCATCGGTTTGTCGACGGATGCGGAGGACCGCAACCGGGCCGCATTGCTGGCCAGCGACATTGCCAGCGCGATGTGGCTCGGCAAGTCGGTCTCCGTGGACACCAGCGCAAGCTCGGTCTGGCAGAAGCGTGTCGGCGACACCGCGAAGGGCGGGCTGCCGAATGGCGCCGTGGCCGTGACCGCGGTGGGTGCCAACGGCGCCGACATCCAGATCACCTGGAAGGCCCCGTCTCGCACGGGCACCAGCGAGCAGAGCAGCACGCTCACCACACGGGTGACGCTGCCATGAGGGCTGCTTCCCGATCGGCGCCGCCGCTGCAGCGCGGCCTTTCGCTGGTCGAACTGCTCGTGGCCATGGTCATCGGACTGGTGGTGACGCTGGCCGTGACCAACATCGTCACGGTCGGGGAGACGCAAAAGCGCGCCACCACCTCGACCAACGACATGGACCAGGCGGGCGCATATGCCGCCTACGTGCTCGACCGCACGCTGCGCAGCGCCGGCTCGAGCCTCGCCCAGTCGGTACAGCCGACCGACCGGGGCGTCTTCGGCTGCAAGCTCAACGCCGCCTCCTTGCTACCGGCAGCCGCATTCCCCGCGCCCTTCAAGAAGAACTTCCTGCCCGGCGCCACGGCCAATCTGCGCGTGGCGCCCGTGCTCATCGGCAAGAGCCAGTCCGACACCGGCTCCGACGTGCTGGTGGTCATGGGCGGCGACGCCGTGGCGGGCGGCGTGCCGCGCGGCCTGACGGACCCCGGCAGCGCCACGACGCTCGCGATGGACAACACGGTCGGCGTTACCGCCGGCGACCTCGTGCTGGTGAGCCAGAACGGCACGGCCGACTGCCTGCTCGAGCAGGTGTCCGGCACCACGGCCAAGGTGCTGACCCTGGGCGGCACCTACTACACGGCCGGCAAGACCACGTCGCTGGAAACCCTTGCCGCAAGCACCTCGACCTACGTCACGCCGCTGGGCAATCCTGCGAACAACAATGTCCAGTTCCAGCTCTTCGGCGTGGGCGACAACCGCACGCTCTTCGGCTACGACCTGCTGCAGGGCGCGGGAACCAGCACCGCGCAGGCGCTGGCGGACGGCGTGGCCGAGATGCATGCCCTCTACGGCCTGGACACCAACGGCGACGGCATCCTCGACACCTGGGCGGACCCGGGGGCCGCGGGCTACGACATCGCCACCGTGATGGCGAACA
Source organism: Variovorax paradoxus (assembly GCF_018614875.1). Classification (GTDB taxonomy): domain Bacteria; phylum Pseudomonadota; class Gammaproteobacteria; order Burkholderiales; family Burkholderiaceae_C; genus Variovorax; species Variovorax paradoxus_I. The sequence goes on from NZ_JAGGNW010000017.1 coordinate 131,548, forward strand.
CCGCCACCATGCGGCAGATCGTGGCGGTGCGCGTCGCGCTGGTCATGCGCAGCGCGAGCAAGGAAAAGGACACCGTCTCGCCCGCCACGCTCACCCTGTTCGCCGACGTGGTGGACGCATCGAAGAAATCGCTCGCACAGCCCGTCACCCTGAGCGCGGCGGACGACCAGCACTACCGCTACCGGGTCGTCGAATTCACCGTCCCGCTGCGCAACATGCTGCTGCTGCCATGAAGATTTCCATTCCCCGCGGGGCGGCACGCCAGCACGGCGTCGTCCTGCTTTTCTGCCTCATCGTCCTCGTGATCCTGCTGGCTGGCGGTGTCGCGGTGGTGCGCTCCATGAACACGTCGCTGACCACGGCCGGCAACCTGGCCTTCAGGCGCGACCTGGTGAACCAGGGCGAACGGGCCATATCGGCCGTGCTGGCCAAGTTCGCCAGTGGCGGCACGCTCGCAGGCGCGACGACCGACGTGCCGGGCGAGAACTTCAAGGCGACCAAGCTCGACACCAACGCGCAGGGGGTGCCGACAGCGCTGCTCGACGACAAGGCCTTCGCCGCCGTGGGCAAGGATTCCAACGACATCACCGATGCCACCGCGCAGGTGAGCATCCGCTATGTGATCGATCGCCTCTGCACCGACAGCGGCAACCCCACCAGCACCGGCTGCGTGCAGTCTTCCGCGGCACCGAGCGGCGGCACGGCCGGCCCCGTGCCGCCGCCGCCGCCGCCCACGGCCACGGTCTACCGCCTGAGCTTGCGGGTCAGCGGGCCCCGCGACACGCAGGTGTTCGTGCAGTCGACGTTCACCAAGCCAGATTGAGAAAGCACCGCATCACCATGACTCGCGTTTTCCGTCGTTCGCCGCTCGCGGTCTCCGGCACCGCCGCAGCCGCCCTCGCATTGCTGGCCCTGCCATGCACGATGGCGCTGGCCGCGCTGAAGCTGTCCGACCAGCCGGTGTTCGCCACCTCCGACGTCCCGGGCAACCTCGCGCTGGCGCTGTCGGTCGAGTTCCCCACGGCGATCAGCGTGGCGAATCTCGGCGACTATGCCGACGGCACCGAATACCTCGGCTACTTCGATCCCCGCAAGTGCTACACCTACAAGTACGTCAAGCCGGCCGCAGCGGACAGCCCGGCGTCGGACAGCTACTTCCAGCCTGCGGGCGCCGCGACCGGCACCAGCAAGCACACCTGCTCGGGCCAGTGGAGCGGCAACTTCATGAACTGGGCCACGATGCAGACCATCGACCCGTTCCGGTGGGCCCTGTCCGGCGGCTACCGCAGCGTCGACACCACGGAGCAGACCATCCTGGAAAAGGCTTGGGGCTCCAGCCAGGGAAAGCTGATCAACTTCCCTTTGCGCGGGACCGATCAGGGGTCGGGCCATCGGCTGCCGGTGGCGCTGGTTTCATCCGTCACGCCCTTCAGCGAGTGGAGCAGCTTCAATTCGAGCATCTGGTCGCGCGGCAACACCATGGTGTTCACGGGCACGGGCGACCCCACGGCGACAGGGGCCGACCTGAGCGATCTCGACAAGGCGAACTCGTCCAAGAGAGCGGGCTCCGTCTACCAGGTCTACGTTCGCGTCAAGGTCTGCGACGCCACCGCGGCCGCCGGGGGCGTGGAAGCCAATTGCGTCAAGTACGGCAGCAACTACAAGCCGGAAGGGCTGCTGCAGCAGAACGCCAACAAGATCCGCTACGGCACATTCTCCTTCCTGAACGCCAACGGCGACACCCAGCAGGGCGGCGTGATGCGTGCCCCGATGGGCTTCATCGGCCCGACATATCCGCAGCCGCTGTCCACCGCGGTGGTCGCCAACACCCGCGGCGAATGGAATGCCACGACCGGCATCATGAACACCAACCCCGACGCGGACTCCGCCACGGCCAGCGGCGTCTCGCAGAGCGGGGTGATGAACTACCTGAACAAGTTCGGCCAGTCGGCCAAGAGCTACATGACGAACGACAACGTCAGCGAGCTCTACTACGCAACGCTGCGGTACTTCCAGAACCTCTCCAACGTGCCCGAGTGGACCAACTCCGTCGCGACCGGCGTGGCCGACCGTGATGCGAAGCTCGACGGCTTTCCCGCCGTGGCGGACTGGAAGGGCAAGGATGCCATCGCCTACTCGTGCCAGAAGAACTTCATCCTGGGCATCGGCGACGACCACACCCACTTCGACTACGACGTGGCGGGAACCGCGATCAAGTCGAAGGCCCGGCCATTGCCTGCCACGGTGGCGTCCGACGCGGTGAACCAGGCCGACAGCTGGACGAAGAACCTGCAGATGCTCGAGGGCTTCCAGACCCCGGTGGCGGGGTGGGCGAGGGGCGGCTCGGGCGCCACCTACTACATCGCAGGCCTGGCCTATGGCGCGCACGTCAACGACATCCGCCCCGACCTGCCGGGCGTGCAGAACATCTCCACCTACTGGATGGACGTCATGGAGTTCCAGCGGGCCGAGGACCTGAACCCCTACTACCTGGCGACCAAGTACGGCGGCTTCAGCGTGCCCGCCAACTACGACCCCGCCAACACCAAGACGCCGCTGACGCAGAGCTGGTGGAACACCTCGGGCGACAGCATCGACATGAACGGCAACGCCCGCCTGCGGCCCGACAACTACTTCCTGGCCGGCAATGCGGGACAGATGGTGAGCGGCCTGAAGGCGGCATTCACCGACATCGCCAATGCCATCCAGGCCTTCACGACATCGTTCTCTCTCTCGACCGCGCAGGTTTCTTCCACCGGCAGCGCGTCCTACGCATCGCAATACGACTCGAAGGGCTGGACCGGCGTGGTGACGGCCAGCACGATCAGCTTCGCCAGCGACGGCACGCCGTCCACCGCATCGGCCTGGACGACCAGCACCACGCTCGAGGCGCAATGGGCCAACGGCGGCTGGGACACGGCGCGTCGTATCGCGACATGGGACGGCAGCAAGGGCGTGGCATTCCGCGCCGGCAGCGTGACCTCGGCGCAACTGGCCGCGCTGGCGCCCGCCTATGCAAAGAGCAACACCGGCACCGACTACCTCAACTATCTCCGGGGCGATCGCACGAATGAAGCCACCTCGACGGTCGCCGGCAGCACCAAGGCCCTGCGCAGCCGAACCCTCTTGCTCGGCGACATCGTCAATGCCAAGCTGACGCCGGTCGGGCCGCCCGGCACGAACTATTCGGAGAACGCCAACCCCGGCTACGCAGCCTTCAAGACCCAATGGGCCGCTCGCCCCACCATGGTCTATGTCGGCGCCAACGACGGCATGCTGCACGCCTTCAATGGCGCGCTCAAGGGAGCCACCGCCGGTACCGAGCAGTTCGCCTATGTGCCGAGCCTCCTGTTCGCGGGGCCGAACGGCACGCCGCAGGTCGACGGGCTGGCGCAGCTCGGCAACCCCGGCTATGCCCACCACTACTACGTGGACGCGACACCGCTGGCCTTCGACATCGACCTGAACAGCGCGGGCGGCGCATTCACCACCGGCAGCAATGGCAAGAATGCCGATTGGCACACGCTGCTGATCGGCGGACTGGGCAAGGGCGGGAAGGGCTACTACGCGATCGACGTGACCGACCCCGCCAGCATGAGCAGCGAAGCCGCCGTGGCGGGCCAGGTGAAGTGGGAATTCACGGACAGCACGATGGGCTACAGCTACGGCGCCCCCACGGTCGTGAAGACGAAGAAGTACGGCTGGGTCGCGCTGCTGACCTCGGGCTACGGCAACGCCGACGGCAAGGGCTATCTGTACGTCGTCAATCCGAAGACGGGTGCGCTGCTCGAGAAGATGGCGACACCCACCTCCGCGAATGGACTGGCGCAGGCGTCCGCCTACGTCAGCGACTTTGCCGACAACACGGCCGACTCGGTGTACGCGGCGGACCTCGACGGCCAGCTCTGGCGCTTCGATCTCACGGCCGACAAGGGCAGCACGAGCCCCTATCCGGCACCGACCCGCCTGGCCACGCTCACCGACGCTTCCGGAAACGCACAGCCCGTCACCACGGCGCCGCTGATCGAGATCCACCCCGTCACGCGCAAGCGCTTCGTGCTGCTCGGTACCGGCAGGCTGCTCGACGCCTCCGACGTGAATTCGGCGGCGGCGCAGTCGTTCTACGCCATCCTCGACGGAACGGCCGGTGCGTTCAATGCCGTCGCCACGCCGATCACGCGCGCGCAGCTCACGCAGGTGACCGACGTGACCGCGGGCATCACCCTGTCGAGCACATCGAAGGGCTGGTACCTCGACCTGGGCGCTGCCTCCGGTGTCGGCTGGCGCATGGTGTCCAGCCCGGTGGCCTTCAATGGCGTCGTGGGCTTCTCCAGCCTGCTGACCACCGGCGATGCCTGCAGCCCCTCGGGGCAGAGCCGGGTCTATGCCATCAACTACGGGACCGGCAGGTCGGTGCTGCTGCCGGCGGCCACCGGCTTCGTGAGCGTCCCCAGCGCCATCACCGACCTGCGCTTCGTCAGCGTGGACGGCGCGACCCGCATCGTCGCCGGCACGACCAAGGGAGACACCAAGAAGGTCGACGCCGACTTGACGAGCGGCATCTCGCTGCGCCTGCTGAACTGGCGCGAAGTGCCGGCGGTGAATTGACATGAGCGCCGCGTGCAGGACAGGACCATGCTGAGGCTCGGTGTCTACAAGCTGCCGCTTGCCGAAGTCGTGGTCATCCAGACGATCGTCAGGCTGTATGCGAGCGACGCCGCCTTTCCGTGGCAACTGGTCAGCTCGCCGCCGTACGACGCGCTGCTCGTCGATGGCTCCAGCGTGGCGGAGGACTGCCCCGAGGTGGCCGGCATGGCCGCCGCCGTGCTCCGGCTCACGCGCATGCATTCGGGCGGGCAGGCCAACACGCTGGAGCGGCCGATACGTGCCGACAAGCTGCAGCGATGGCTCACGAGCACCGAGCTGGCGCTGCGCGAGGCGCAGCCCGCGGGACCGGCCCCGGACGACGAAACCGCGCTGGAGATCGAGGTCTCCGATTCGGTCCGTTTCACGCTTCTGCGCTGGCCGCCGGCCCTGCTGCTGCGCAACGACCTCGACAACATCCGCATGGCGAGCCTGCTGGCACGGCGTGCATTGAATGCGCACGAGCTGGCGGGCATCAGCCACCTTCCGTTCTCCCAGTGCGTTTCGTTCCTGCATGCGCTGCGAACGGCCGGCGTGCTGGAACTGCATGTCACACCGGCCGTGCCGCCGTCGCTCGCGTCGCGGAACGACAGGGCGATGCGCGGTGACTTTGCGCGAAGCCTCATCAACGGCATCCGCCGCCGACTGGGCCTGCGAACGGCATGAAGGAATACAAGATTCTCCTCACCGGGACCGTGGGTGCCGGAAAGACGACCGCGATCGAGCGTGTGAGCGAAACCCCGCCGGTCATGACCGACGTGCCGAACTCCGACACGTCCATCGACAAGGAGTGCACCACCGTGGGCCTCGACTTCGGCCAGCTCACGCTGGACAACGGGGACCGCGTCCGCCTGTTCGGTACGCCCGGGCAGGCCCGCTTCGACTTTCTCTGGAAGATCCTCATCAGGAACGCGCTCGGCGTGATCGTCCTGATGGACAACTCGCGGCCCGATCCGCTGGGCGACTTGTCCACCTACACGCAAGGCTTTGCCGAGGCCCTGCGGACCTTGCCTTGCGTCATCGGGGTGGGGCGGTTGGATGCCCACCCCGTGCCGACGCTTGACGACTACGCCGAAAGACTCGCGGTCACGGGCCTGGTGTTTCCGATTCTCGGCGTGGACGTGCGCAGCAGGACCGACGTGATCCTGCTGATCGACACGCTGCTGATGCAACTTGAAGCCGATATGCGGGGAGAGACGGAGTGAGTGTCCAACATGGCTTGTCCAGGACGGCCACCGCGCACGCGCAGCGCGAGGTGCAGAAACTGGTCGACGAGTTGAATGGCGTGACAGCCGCCGTGGTTGCCACGGTCGACGGCTTCGACCTGGCTTCCGCGACCACCGGCGATGCGGACCCTGCCCGCGTGGCCGCCATGGCCAGCTCCATCGTCGCGATCAGCAGCGTCGTCGCCGAAGAAGCCCGCCTCGGACGCAACGAGAGCGTCATGATCCTGACCGATTCGGGCTTTGCGGTTTTCTGCAGCGTGCACCGGCGCGATGGCGATCTCGTCATCAACGTGCTGGCCCGCGATGGCGCGGTCCCGGCGCTGGTGGCCTACCGGGCCGGCCAACTCGCCAAGAGCCTCGCCGAGGCATGACAGTGATCTTCCGGTGCGCATTTGCGTAGCGCACGGGCTTCTTTCGGTACGCAGCAACCCTTTCAATGATTCGACTGGAGAACAACTTGGCATCCATCAAGCAGACGCTCGATGACATCCTGACCATCGACGGCGCCATGTGCGCGGCCGTCGTCGACGCGGACAGCGGCATGATGCTCGGCGCCGCGGGATCGGGCGTGGACATGGAAGTCGCGGCCGCCGGCAACACAGAGGTTGTGCGCGCCAAACTCAAGACCATGCGGGCGCTGGGCCTGAGCGACGTGATCGAAGACATCCTGATCACCCTGGGCAAGCAATATCACATCATCCGCCCCTCGGCTTCCAAGGAGGGTGTCTTTCTCTATGTCGTGCTCGACAAGCAGCGCGCCAACCTCGCCCTGGCCCGCCGCAAGACGCAGGAGGTGGACAAGCTGATGGACTTCTGAGGAGCCTGAAACCCACTTCGCAGCCGCTTCAGTCCCCGGGCATGTGGGGCGGATGCAGTTCCACCGGCCTGGCCGACTTCCTGCGCATCCGGATGTTGAGCATCTCCACCGCCACGGAGAAGGCCATGGCGAAGTAGACGTAGCCCTTGGGCACGTGATGGCCGAAGCCTTCCGCGACCAGCACCACGCCCACCACCACCAGGAAAGCCAACGCCAGCATCTTGATGGTGGGATGCCTGGAGACGAAGCGCCCGATCGGCCCGGCGAACAGCATCATCAGCAGCACGGAAGCGACCACCGCGGCGATCATGACGCGCACGTCGTCCACCATGCCGACCGCGGTGATGATCGAATCCAGCGAGAACACCAGGTCGATCAGCATGATCTGCAGGATGACGGACGCCAACGTGGCCTTGACCGCGCTGGGCTTCTGCTCATGGTCGCCTTCCAGCGACTGGTGAACCTCGCTCGTGCTCTTCCAGATCAGGAACAGTCCACCCAGGATCAGGATCAGATCGCGGCCCGAGACTTCCTCGCCAAGCACCGAGAACAGCGGCGCCACCAGGCCGACGATCCAGGCGAGCACCAGCAGCAGCCCGATGCGCATGAACATGGCCATGAAGAGCCCGACCCGGCGCGCGAATTCACGCCTGGCGGCAGGCAGCTTGTCGACCAGGATCGAGATGAAAATGATGTTGTCGATGCCCAGCACGAGTTCGAGCGCGGTCAAGGTCGCGAAGGCGATCCAGACCTGGGGATCCGTCAAGAGTTCGAGCATTGAAATCCTTTCAGCAAGGCACGACCGGCAAAGTGCGGGCGCACGCAAGCGCAGGATGCCATACGAGTTTCTATGGTGCCGACGCGGCCGCAACCACTTCGGGCATCGCGGACGAGTGATGATGGGCGATCAACCACTGACCGTTCTGCCACTCGTAGACGTATGTATAGCGCGCATGCACGCTCTTGCCGTCCTTGAACTTGAAGGTGTAGGTGCCGACGTCCTGCGCCACGTTGCAGCCGATCCTGATGATGCGGTGATCGATCTTGCCCTGAGGCGCGCCCTTCAGGAACTTGACGAAGTAGTCGCGGATCTCCGCCGGAGTCGCGCGGGGCTGGTTCGAGACGGTCGGCAGCAGCACGCCGTCGCCGGCGTAGTTGGCAAGGACCTTGTCGGGATCCAGCGTACGCAGCGACTCGTTCCAGCGATCGAACAAGGCCGCGATCTGCTGTTCGGAGGCCGGGGCGCAGCTCGCCGAAGCCGGCTGTTGCGCAAAGGCGGGCGCCGAGACGGCCAGGACCGCAGAGGTCGCTGCCGCGAGAGAGACTGTACGAAGCACGTTCATCGAGATTCCTATTCCAATGGGGGTCGAACGCCGGGTTCTCCGGCGCTGCACCGCTTGTCTTCGATGCAGGACTTCATTGTTCGATCGCGCAATGAACGCCACCCGCCATGCGCCATGAATCCGAAGTGATGGGCGCATGAACATCGGATGAACAGTTCAGCCCGGCGCTGCGTCCAGCCGATAGCCCACGCCGCGCACCGTCTGCAGTAGGGGAGCGGAATGACCATCGTCGATCTTGGCGCGCAGACGGCGGACATAGACATCGACAATGTTGGTCAGGGGGTCCTCGTTGGTGCCCCAGACGTTGGACAGGATGCGCTCGCGGCTGTAGACGCGCCCGGGCGAAGTCATCAGCAGCTCCAGGAACGCCAGCTCCTTGGCCGTCAGCGTGATGGGCTTGCCGTCACGGTTGACCTGCATGCGCTCACGGTCGAGGATCAGGTCTGCCACCTGCAGGGTGCTCGCCCTCGGGCGCTGCTCCCGGCCCCGGCGCAACAAGGCCTCGATGCGCGCGAGCAGCTCCTCGAACGCGAAGGGCTTGGTGAGGTAGTCGTCCGCGCCCAGGCGCAGCCCGCTGACCTTGTCTTCGGTCTCGTTCAGCGCGGTGAGCATCAGCACCGGCACGTGGCGGCCTTCGGCGCGCAGCGTCTGGCACAGCTCCAGGCCGCTCAGGCCGGGCAGCATCAGGTCCAGCAGCAGCAGCGACAGATCGCTGTTGCGTGCCAGTTCGAGGCCTTCGGGACCGGTGCGCGCGAGCTGTACGCGGTAGCCCTCGGCGCGCAGCCCACGCAACAGAAAGTCGGCGACACGCGCGTCGTCTTCGACAACCAGGATGTTCATGCTTCGTGATTCAGGACAAGGGAATGGTTGTGCCGGCAGGGCAGCTCGACCCGCACGGTCGTGCCTTGCATCGGAATGCTCGCGACATCGATGCGGCCGTGGTGGGCATGCACGATGGCCTGTGCGATCGAGAGTCCGATGCCGGTTCCGTCGGCCCGATGGATGCGTGCGCGGCGCCCACGGACAAAGCGCTCGAACACCTTCGGCAGTTCGTCTGCATCGATGCCGATGCCGTCATCGGCCACCACCACCTGGACGCAGCCGTCGACCACGTGCCAGCTCACACGCACCGTGCCGCCGGTGCGCGAGTAGCGCACCGCGTTGTCGAGCACGATGACCAGCGCCTGGCGGAGCCGATCGGCATCGGCCTGCAGCGTGACTCCGGACAGGTCGACCTCCTGCGACTCGAGTTGAATGCGCACGTCGAGCCGCGCGCCCAGCGTTTCGGCCATTTCGGCGGCGTCGCTCAGCAAGCCCGACAGCTCGACCGCGTCGGGACGCATCACGAGCTGGTCTGCCTCGGCCTTGGCAACCAGGAGGAGGTCGTCGATCACGCCGGTGAACTGCTTCACGCCGCCGACGATGCGCATCAGCGTCTGCTGGTACTCGGACACCGGCTTGTCGGCACCGCGCAGGGCGATTTCCGCCTCGCCGCGGATCGCGGTCGCGGGCGTGCGAAGCTCATGGCTGATGTCGGCGAGAAGCTGGCGCCGCCGCTGGTCGATTCTTTGCAGCGTCTCGTGCGCGGCGCGCAGCTCGCTGGTGCGCTCCTGCACGGCCTCCTCGAGCCGGCGGCGCGCGGCATCGGCGTCGTGCCGGTGCTGCTGCAGCTCGGCCGCCATCGCATTGAAGTGTTCGGCGACGCGATCGAACTCGTCGTGCGACCGCAGCGCGATGCGGTGGTCCAGTGCGCCGGCCTGCAGTGCCTGCGTACCCTCGAGCAGGCGGTCCAGCGGCCGCTGCAGGCGCCGGTTCAAGTGCAGGGCCAACAAGATGGCCGCAACCAGCGAGACGCCCGCCAGTGCGATGGCTTGCTCGCGCAATCGGTCCAGGCCGCGCTCGGTGGCAGCGCGGGCCACAGGCACCACGTTGCGCTGTCGTGCGATCGCCCCGTTGATCAACTCACGCAGGTCACGGCCGCGCGCGACGTCGAACACTTCGTTCAGCTCCTGCCAGACGCTGGCGAACTCAGCACCTGGCTCCAGCGGTGCCAGCCGCAACAGCCGCGTGCGCACCGCGGCGATGTTCTCGTCGAGCAGCACGCTGACCGAGACGAGTTGCCCGACCTCCGCCGGTATCGCAACACCGTCGCGCGCCGCGATCTCGCTCCACAGGGAAAGGTCGCGCCGTGCAAGCTGCCTCAGCGTCTCGGCGTTCGCCTGCATGCGGGCCAGCTGGCTGTCGCGCACCTCGGGCGATGCGTTGGCATCCATCAGCTGCTGGGACGCCCAGACGCGCAGCCTTTGCTTGCTGGCCGACAGCTCCAGCAGCTCCGAGAGGATGTCACTGGCAAGCCGGCTGTGCTGGGCGTAGTCGTTGACCCGGTTGGACCCCAGGTAGACGAAGCCGGCCTGAACGCAAACCAGGGCGACGAGGAGCGCGAAGGCAAGAGACAGTCGTAAGCGAAACATGAGGCACTTTAGCGTCAGCGCCCGTGCCGACGCATGAACAACAAATGAACAGCGGCGAGCGGCTGTCGGGCAAACACTGAGGGACCGGGCCGCGCGGCGCGGTGATGCAGAAGGGCGATCGACTTCCGGCGTGACGCTTTTGTCCGCAGGGCGATATTTTTTGGCTTGTTGGAGGCAGTGTTTGTCACGTGCTCGGGGGATGTGATCAGTCAGCTAAGAAAAAAGAACACAGAAGGCAAGCAAGCCCCCGCTTGGCATGCGTATTGCTGAATCTTCTATTTACGTAAGAACAAAAGATTCCGACTTCCGACGCGAACGTTTCCCTGCCGATGCGCCGACGGGCGCATCTCGCCGTCTCCCTGCCGGACAACACGGGCGAGCTGTACGTCGAGATCGACTCGAGGTTGCAGCCCCGACGTAGCAAGGCCCCGTGTGAGAGACCCCGGCGGCCCTGGCAACAAATCTCCCCGATCCCGGACACGCACTTCGTGCGTCGATCGGTCCCTTCAAGTTCACATCGTTTCCTCATGTTCGTGTTTTCTCAACGACCCATTGCAGCACTCCAATTTGCCCGCCTGTCGGGTCAGTACCTCGCGCGAGGCGGGGCCGCCTTGAAGTAGCGCTCTCTGAGAAAGTAACCCTTGCCTCATCCCCCATCAAATCGATCCCGAGCGAACGGGGTATCGGTCCGTATTGCCCACGACGACAAGCATGCATTCCGTGAATTCCGCAGCTCGCAACTGGCGCCGATTCTTGCATCGGCCCTCTTCACGGTCGCCATGGCGCGCCCCGTCGTCGCGCTCGCAGCCACGACCTACGAAGGAACCATCACCGGCGTGCAGGCCAACGACCAGGCAGGCGGAACCGGCAACTATTCGCCGGCCTATGTCGTCACGCCCTCCCAGGGCACGCTGCATTACGCCTTTGGCGCAGACGACAGCATCGACGTGCGGGGCGCCAGCGGCGACGTGTATGGCGTCTTGCTGACTGCCACTTCAGGCTCGTCTCCCGCGGCACTCGATTCCGCCGGCGGCAAGCTGAATATCTCCTCGGCAAGAGGCACGGCGGATCCGGGCTGGGGGTTGTCGATGGGCATCAATGCCGAGGGCAGCAGCCTCACGGTCAACGGCAACGCGTCCGTCTATGCGCAGTCCGACAGCGCGAACAGCGCCGCCATCGGCGTGCGTGCATACCAGAGCACGGTCACCTTCAACGGCGACACGTCGGTGCGCACCCGCACGCCGGGGTACTCGCAGGGTGTGTGGGTCTACCAGAGTACCGTCACTTTCAATGGAGACACCACCATCGTGGTGAGTGCGAAGAGGGAGAACTCCGACGGGGTCTACAACTCCGGAGGCGGCAGGAGCAGCGTCAATTTCAACGGCAACCTGACCATTGCAACGACAGGCGAGTACCCCAGCGACAACGCGCACGGGATCTACAACGACAACCAGAACAGCCAGTTGCGCGTCGCCGGCAATCTGAAGATCACGGCCATCGCGAACGGCTCGACCGTCTTCGGTATCCGCAACCAGGGCCAGCTCAGCGTCGGGCAGGATGCCAGCATCACGGCCAGCGGAAGCCGCTCCGCGTTCGGCATCGCCAACACGCACCGAACGGCCCGGATGAGTTTCGCGGGCAACGTGGACATTGCGGTTGTCAGCACGACCGGGTACGTCCCCTTCGGCAATCCGACGGGGATCGGCAACAGCTACCCGGGCACGTCTTCCATCAACTTCGGCAAGGCGGTCACGGTCAACGTAGCCGCCGCGGCCGAAGCCTATGCCGTCAACAACGCCAGCACGCTGAATTTCAACTCGGCAACGGACAACGTGGCGCTGCAGGTCGCGTCGACATGCAGCGGCTGCAATGTCTACGGCATCCGCAACGACGGCGGAACGGTGAGCGCCGCCGGCGGGTTGAGCATCGCGACTTCGCCAAGCGGTGCGGGCGAGGGCTTCGCGATCTGGAACGTGGCTGCAGACGGGCGCGACGCCACGGTCACGGTCAATGCCACAGGCGCACAGGCCGTGAAACTGCAGGGCGACCTGGTGACCGGCAGCCTGACGAATGCCGCCGGCACGAAGTACACCGGCGCGGTGAACGTGAACCTGAGCACCTCGGACTCCTATTTGCGCGGATCGGTCGGCGCCTTCGTGGACCCCGACCCGTCGGATGCCACGGTGTATACGGCCGGCTCGCCCAAGCTCTCGTTCACCAAGGGGGCCTCGTGGATTCCCACCGGCACCGGCACCATGGCGGCCGACTTCGGTTCGGGCACCCTGGCACTCGCCAACGGCGGTGCGATCGACCTTGCCGCAAGCTGGGGGACCTTCCGTCCTGGAAATGTTCCGGCCCACTCGCTGCGCGTCCTCGACATTCAGAGCTCGACAAATGCGGCAACGGTCAGCCTGGGGGACGGCGCCACCTTTCGCATCCTCAGCGATATCCGCAATGGTGCGGCCGACCTGATTCGATTTGGCAGCGGAGTGACAGGTTTCAGCGCGACCGGAACCCAGTTGGTCAATGTCGTTTACGACCCTGCGCTCGACAGCACCAGTTGGGTCAATGCCGCGACGATGAAAACAGGCACCGTGATACCGGCGAGCACACCCATTGTCGTGATCGATGCCGCTGCCGCAGGCGGTGGCACTGCACGCCTGCAGGCCGTCCAGGGCACAACGAGTCAGTGGAGCTACGAGAACGACCTCGTTCGGTTTTCCTACTCGCCCAGCGTGGCGCTCAGTGCGGACGGCAGCAAGGTCCTGCTGACCGGCTTGGCCATTGCGGGCGCAGCCGGAGACGCCGGCACCGGCGTAGCGACCGGCGCAGGAGCGAGCAGCGGTACAAGCCCAGCCACGAGCACGAGCACGAGCACGAGCACGAGCACGAGCACGAGCACGGGCACGGGCACGGGCAGTCCATCAGGAATCCCGGCGCGCATCACTCCCTCGGAGACAGTGAAGACCGCTGCCGACGCGGGCGACAGCCTTCGGAGCCTGTGGACGTTGCGCGCCAACGGCATCGCTCGCAGAACCGAGTCGCTTCGGCGCGATACAGCCTCCGAAACCTCTGGAATCTGGGCCGAAGCGGATGGTGGCGGCTTCGATGCCAAGACGAGTTACGCGAGGTCATACCGCCAGAGCTATGGTGCCCTTGCTGTCGGCGTCGATCGGAATCTGGGCGACTTCGGCGGCTGGAAAAGCCATGCAGGCGGCTCTGTCAGCTACATCGATTCCAGCGCCACCTATGAACGTGGAAACGGGAAGGCTTCCGCCATCGAACTCGCGGGCTACGGCCTGTGGGTCAACGGCAGCGGCACCTATCTGCAGATTGGCGCGCGCACCGCGTCGCTGGAAAACAAGTACGCATCTTCCGACTCGCTCGGGCGGCAGGTCACCGGCACGTATCGGACGCAGGGATACGAAATCAGTGCCGAGACCGGGCATCGCTTCTCTCTGCCACAGGACGCTTTCGTGGAGCCGCAGCTCGCGTTGACTGCGAGCCGTCTGGCGGCCAGCAAACACATGGCGAGCAATGGCGTGACCATCAGCCAGGACAACGTCGACGGAGGTTCGGTCAGGGCCGGCGTGCTCTTGGGCAAGGCCGCGCGATTTCTCGATCTGAGCGGCGACGTCTATCTCAGGCTCTCGGCAATCAACTACTTTGGCGATGGCTTGGCGATCACGGCGGCGAAGGGAAGCGGCAGCCTTCCGGTGGAAAGCGAAAGCCGCAACGGCACGGGTGGCGAGGTCGGACTGGGCGGGCGCTTTGCATTCCTGCCGCGGCGAGGATTCTTCTACTTCGAGGCTTCCAGCCTGGCCGCCAGAGGCATTCGACGGACATGGAGTCTGCGCTCGGGTTTGCGCTACGAATGGTACTGATGACAAACCTGCAACACCGACTGGCAGGCCGGCCGAGTGGCCGGAGAGCTGCACTGCTGTTCGCAGCCGGCCTGGTTTTCACGCCCGTCCTCTCGATCGCCGCGGATGGGGATGGGAAAAACTTCGCGTGGGGCACCCAGGTGACGCGAGACAACGTCGCCTTCGAATTCCAGGAAGCCAAGTACGCCAATCTGGTCGTGGACAACAGCAGCGATTCGCCGAAGCAATACAAAGGCAACTTCGTCCTGCTCCAGGTGAACATCACGAACACGGTAGACCAGCCGCTCTTTGCGCGGTTTCAGCCCGTATTCAGATTGGTGGATGCTTCGGGTGCACTCTATGAGCCGCATGAAGCGCTGACACGGCTGGTCAACCCGGCGGAGGAAGGCCAGACACCATTCGGCGAGCCGCTCGCGGCGGGCCAGACCATGCGACGGCGTGTGCTCTTTTCCGTGCCGAAGCAGTCCTATAGAGCCGTCGTGATCGTTCCACGCAGCGCCGAAAAGGCCGACGACGGCGTCGTGACGTACTCAGGGCCGTATTTCTTCTACGACCTGGCGCCCCTTCGTTCTTCGCTGTTGGCAAAGAACGCCAAGTGAAGTCCCGCTCCTGCAGCTTAAGCATCGATCGCAGCGTGGATGCGACTAGGTGGCTGTTTTGGTTGTCATGGTTGACATGGTTGTCAAATCTAGATAATCTTCCAGGCCATTGAAGGAGTACCGAATGGCCACCACCGCAAGCCAATCACACACCAAGCGCGTCGACCCGAAGTCCCGCAGGGGGCGGCCGTGTACTCAAAGCGCCCGACGGATTCGAGCGACGTGAGCAATGCCGCTCTCAAGCAGGCAGTTAAATTGCTGGTCGCAGGTGGGGAGAGTGCGCGAGAAGTCAAGGCGCGCTCTGGCGCCTCGGTTTTGCATGGAATCCGTCGGGTCGTCGATCTGGCCGAAAAGAACGTCCGGGTCATCGATCTCCCTGTTGCTCTAGCTCCCGGCCCACAAATGCAAAAGGACTGGGATTTCATCGTCCAGACGGTGAACAAAATCGGCAAGCGCTTCCAAATGACGGCGATTGCTCCCGTACCCCGGAAAGCGGCAGCTAAAGCGATCGGTACATCGAAGGAGGCGCTCACCACCACGCCCTCGAGATTTGAACCAGTCCTGGGCTCCAACGACGAGATGATCAACAGCGGGCTGCTACGCGATTCCCGGGCCTTCCAGGAGCTGATGGGTTGGTCCACGCGCCAGGCTCTTTCGAAGGCGGTTCAAAGCAATCGCGTCTTCTATCTCACACACAAGTCCGAGCGCTACTTCCCGGCGTTCTACGGCGACAGCGCCTACGAACGATCGCACCTGGAGGCCGTGAGCAAGATCCTCGGTGACCTCCCGGGAGGATCCAAGCTCCAGTTCTTCCTGACACCCAAGCGTTCTCTGGATGGACAGACGCCGCTGCAGGGTTTGGCGGCAGGACGCTTTGCGAAGGTCAAAGACCTCGCTTCGGCGTTCGCGGAAGTGCCGGTGCCGAGGAGCTGACCGACGTGGCACTTTCTCCGCCCCCAGCCAACTTCGACAAGCTCGCCCTCAAGGTGAAAGAGGTCTCGGCAACGAAACTCAAGCGCATCGGCCGTCATGACAGCGGCGAGCCCTATTTTGGAAGATGGGGGACCTCGCGGTTTGATTCCCCGGACAAGAAGTACGGGACGTGCTACTGCGGCCAAACTTTGGACGCAGCCATGGCGGAGACCATCCTTCACGACGAAATCCCAGTTAATGGAGCTTTCCCGATCCGGGAGGAAGAATTTGAAAAGCGCTTTCTTGTCACGTACGACGAGGTGCCGAGCGAAGGCGCGCTTCGGTTGGCTGACCTGACGGGGGCAAACCTGAAGCGGCTCGGCGGTGACAACAACCTGTCGGCCGAAACTCCCTACACCGTCACTCAGAAATGGTTGTGAGAATCCACCGGATACGCCCCATGACCCGTTTTCTTCATTCTGCCGACTGGCAAATCGGCCGCCAGTTCGCAACTTTCGATCCCGAGCACGCGCCGATCCTGGCCGAGGCCCGCATCACGGTGGTCGAGCGCCTCGCGGCGCTGGCCACCGAGCACCAAGTGGATGCCGTGCTCGTTGCCGGCGACGTCTTCGACGTGCAGACCGTTTCGGAGCGCACGCTGCGCCGGCTGTTCAACGCGCTCTCCGGCTACGCGGGTCCCTGGCTCATGATTCCCGGCAACCACGACGCAGCCCTGGCAGAAAGCGTGTGGACGCGCGCGCAGCGGCTGGACGTGGTGCCGCCGAACGTCCATCTGCTGCTGGTGCCCGAAGTGCGCGTGTTCGAGACGCAGGGCTTTGCCGTGCTGCCCGCGCCGCTCGCGCAGCGCCACACCTACAACGACCTCACGGCCTGGTTCGACACGGCCGAAACGCCCGCGGGCATGCTGCGCATCGGCCTGGCGCACGGCAGTGTGCAGGGCCTGCTCTCGGAAGACATCGACTCGACGAACCCCATCGCGCCCGACCGTGCACTTACCGCGCGGCTCGACTACCTTGCACTGGGCGACTGGCACGGCTGCAAGCGCATCGACGCGCGCACCTGGTACGCCGGCACGCCGGAGCCGGACCGCTTCAAGGACAACGGATCGGGCCAGGCGCTGCTGGTGGAGATTGCCGCGCCGGGCGCCGAGCCGCAGGTCACCCCTTTCGCAGTCGCCCGCTTCCGATGGCAGTCGATTGCCGCGGCGCTGCAGGTCGCGAGCGACGCCGATGCATTGGCCGCACAACTGGATCAACTGGGTTCGCACGACGTGGCCGATCTGCGCGTGCAGGGCCAGATCGACGTCGCAGGACTGCAGCGCCTGCAGGCAGCCATCGGGCGCGCGGGGGCGCGGGCCCGCCATCTGCAGGCCGATCTGTCGGCGCTGCAGCTCGTGCCCACCGACGAAGACATTGCCGGCCTGCAGGCCGACGGCTACCTGGGCGAGGTGGTGCAGGAACTGCGCGACGCGCAGGCCAGCCCCGATTCGCCCGAGGCGCGCACGGCGCAGGATGCGTTGGCCCTGCTGGCGGCCGAGCTCGCGCAGCGCGCGCCGGCCCCGTCGGCCGCGGCCTCCACGAAGGGCGCCTAAGCCATGAAGCTGCAGATCACTCGCCTGCGCGTCGAGCAATTGCGGCGCTTTCGCGCACCGCTGGAACTCGGCGGCTTCGAGCCCGGGCTCAACATCCTGGCGGCGCCCAACGAAGCGGGCAAGAGCACGCTGGTGCGCGCCATCCGCGCGGCCTTCTTCGAACGGCACCGCTCCACGGCTGTGGAAGACCTGCGACCCTGGGGGGAGGGCAGTGGTGCGGCACCGCTGATCGAACTCGATTTTCTGGTCGATGGGCAGAACCACCGGCTCGTGAAGAGCTTTCTCGGCAAAAAACGTTGTACCCTGGCCGCTGGTACGCGTTCGTTCGACGGCACCGAGGCCGAAGACCACCTGGCGCAGCTGTTCGGCTTCTCGTTCGCCGGCAAGGGCGCGAGCAAACCAGAGAATTGGGGCATTCCGGGCTTGCTGTGGGTGGAGCAGGGACGCGGGCAGGAGCTGGACGTCAGCCATGCGCGCGACCATCTGCATGACGCCCTTCGGGACCCCGCGGGCGATTCGGCGGCGGCCTTGGCTGCGAGCGGAGGTGACGCGATTCTCGAAAGCCTGCGTGCGCAGCGCGACGAACTCCTGACTTCGACGACCGGCAAGCCGCGCGCCGCCTATGCCGAGGCGATCGCGCAGGTGGCCGCGCTGGAGGCGGAGCTCGGGGCCATCGACACGCAAGTCCTCAGCTACCGCCAACAGGTGGACCAGCTGGCGGAGATGCGCCAGCAGCACCAGGCCGACGAAATGGCCAGGCCCTGGGAAGCGCTGCGCCAGCAGCTGCTGGACGCGCAGCACCGCAACGACGCACTGCAGGCGGGCCAGGAGCAACTGCGCAACGACCGCGCTCGACTGCGCCAGCTGCAGGACACCCGGGAGCTGCTTGCGAAGGAACTCACCGGCCTCGCGCAGCAGCAGACCGCGGCGCAAACGCGCGAACGTGCCTGCGAGGAGGCGGCAAAGCAGCTGCAGGACGGCGACGCTGCCGCAGCCCATGCGCGTCAATTCGCCGCGGACGCACAGCACCGCGTCGACCGCGCCCGAGACGCCTGGCGCGTAGCGAGCCAGGAGGCCCAGCGCCGCAATCTCCAACAGCTGCTGCAGCAGGCGCAGGCCGATGCAGCGCGCAGTGCTGAAAGCCTGGCGCGCGCGGAGGAGGCCCACGCGCGGCTGGCAACGCTCCAAGCCGCCGCGGCGGAAGCGCCGAAGATCCGGTCCGCCGAGGTCGAGCAATTGCTCAGGCTCGAGCGTGCCGAGCGCGACGCTGACCTACGCCGGCAGGCCGTGGCCACGCGATTGCAGTTCGTGCTTCCTGAGGGACAGGCCCTTGAACTGCAGGCGGGGGAGCAGACCCACGACCTGCGCGGGGAGGGCGAACGGCTGATCGACGCACCCGCCACGCTGCACCTGCCTGGCGGCGGCCAGCTGTTCATCACGCCGGGGGGCGACGACCTTGTGGCGCTTGCACGTGCGCACGGCGTTGCCCGCGATGCACTGCGTGCGGCGCTGCAGGCCTGCGGCGTGGACGACATCGCACAGGCCCGATCGCGGTTGAATGCCTCGGCCGATCTCGACGCACAGATCAAGCTCGCGCAGCAGGCTCTCGGCATCGTCGCGCCGCGCGGCTTGGAGGCGCTGCGCGGCGAACTCGCGCAGGCGCAGTCGCGCATCGCGACGGCGCAGGCCGCACAGGAGCGCCTTCCCGCGGCACCGGCCGACGAGCCCGCCCTGTCGATCGAGGAGGCCGAAGCCGCGCAGGAGGCCGCCGTGGCGGCCGAGCAGGCGGCCCAGAAGACGCTGGCCGAAGCGCAGCGCCGGCAATCGGCCGCACACGAAGCGAGCGAGACGGCCCAGCGCGAACTCGCAGCAGCGCAGGCCACGCTCGCGGACCCGAGCCGGCAGCAGCGCCATGCCCAGGCCAGCCAGCAATGGTTGACCATGGGCGCCGAGGCCCAGGCGCTGACCGCCCGCATCGACTTGACCAGTGCCGACGTGCAGGCCGCACGGCCGGACATCGTGCTGCAGGACATCGACCGGCTGCAACGCAGCATCGAACAGGCCACGCGCAGCCACCAGCAGCGCCGCGCGGACGCGCTCACGCTGTTGTGCAACAAGCTCGAGCAAAAGCGCCAGGCCACGCTGACCCGGCTGCAGGCGCCGCTGCAGGCACGCATGCAGCACTACCTGCCTCTGCTGATGCCGGGAGCGACCGTGCAGATGGACGCGGGGCTTGCGCCCGCCACGCTGACGCGTCCGAACGCCGGTGGCGCGACGGAAAGCGGACAGTTGCAAGAGCTGAGCTTCGGCGCGCGCGAGCAACTGCGGCTCATCAGCCGCTTCGCCTATGCCGACCTGCTGCAGGAGACGGGCCGACCGACGCTGCTGATCCTCGACGACGCGCTGGTCCACAGCGACGCGCCACGGCTGGTGCAGATGAAACGCGTGCTGTTCGATGCCGCGCAAAGGCATCAGGTGCTGCTGTTTACCTGCCACCCCGAGCACTGGCGGGACATGGGTGTTGCGCTGCGGCCGCTGGCGCCGTGACCTTGATCGTCGCTGCCGCGGCTGTCCGGCATCCGGGCCACCCTGGACACCCGGATCATGAAGGCTCAGGCCACGCAGCAGCCGTTCCTGGAGACCTTCTCGGCCATCCTGCAGGACGAGTTGGACCGTCGCCACTCGCGGCTCACCGAGCGACGCTTCAAGCAATCCAGGCTGGACGAGCGCACGACGCTCAACGACTTCGACTGGCGCTTCAACCCCAAGCCGCCACGCCAGGCCTGCTTCGAGCTGCACGCGCTGAAGTTCATCACTGAGGGCAGTAACGCACTGATCATCGGCAAGCCCGGCACCGGAAAAAGTCATGTCGCCAAGGCAGTGGCCTACCAAGCCAAGCGCGCGGTCCTGACGCCGGCAAAAGTCTCGCCAGTGGTGAGACAAAGTCATCCACAGGCGCTCAGCGTCTTCAAGGATGCCTATCTGCTCGAGTCCAGCTGCTCCAACGACCCTCGCCAAGGAGGAGATCTTCGGCCCCGTTCTTGCGGTGATTCCCTACACCACGGAGGCGCAAGCCGTCGAGATTGCCAATGGCACCCCCTACGGCCTCGGCGGGTACGTCTTCTCATCCGACCGCCAGAAGGCCCACGACATCGGTGCGCATGCGCGCCGGCCGATCTTCTTCAATGGCGCGCCCAGCAACTACGGGCGCCGATGGGCGGCTACAAGCAGTCCGGAAACGGGCGCGAGATGGGCGTGTTCGGCCTCGAGGAGTACCTCGAGGTCAAGTCGATGATCGGCTTCGACGAGCCTGCAAACGCCTGACCTCGATCGCCCCGAAGGCGACCCCCACTCGGCCGCATCACTGCAGACCAGCCGCCTGTGCCGCTGCGCCTTGGCCGGCGTCGCGTGCAATCTCGACGGCGGTGAGCCCGCGGTCGTCGCGCATGTCCGGGCGCGCCCCGCGCGTCAGCAGCAGGCGCACCGCATCGGCATGGCCCTGGCCCGCGGCCCACATGAGCAGTGTCAGCTTGTGCTCGTAGGTGGCGTTGACGTCGATGCCCGATACCAGCAGCGCGTCGAGCGCGGCTGCATTGCCCTGGCCGGCGGCGTAGACAACCGCCGGCTTGTTCATGCGGTCCACCGCATCCGCGCGAGCACCGGCGGCGAGCAGCCGCTTGACCAGTTTGGCGTTGCCGCTGTAGCTCGCGGCCATCAGCGGCGTGACCTGCTCGATCGATGCGATGTTGACGCCGGCATTCGCTTCGATCAGCGCGAGGCCCATCTCAGCATCCCCCTTCTCGCAGGCAACGATGAGGGGGGTCTTGCCGAAGCGGTTGCGCGAGTCGATCACGGCCCCCTGCGCGAGCAACTGCTTCGCGCGTTCGACCTTGCCCTGCCGCGCGGCGACTAGGAGCTGCGCGTTGAGGCTCGGATTGGTCTCGGCCTGCGCGGCCGCATCGATCGGCAAGGTAGCGAGCGCGGCCGCGAGCGCGCCTGCCAGCAGTGTGTGGATAGACAACAAGGCCGGTCGCGTCATGGCTCGATCCCCCATCGGTGAATGCTGCAGTGCACCCTAAGAATTCACTGTTCAGTGGAACTCAAAGAGACTACGCTTGCAAGCGAGGCAAAGGTCCGCAACCGCACCCTGAGAGCGATCGAGACCGAGAGCGCGCGTCCACCGTCGCGCTCCAACGTGCCTTGCGAAGCCGGACTTCGGCTCGCCGCGGTGGCACAAAAAGGGCATGACAAGCCCCAGGAGACCCGCGATGACCAAGAGAACTCTCTTCCACTGGAGCCGTGCGTTCATCGCAGGCCCGGCCCTCGGTCTTTTGACTTCCGCCGCCTTCGGCCAGCCCGAGGTCGCAGGGCAGGTCGCCGCCACCGGCGCACCGGTGCCCAAGGCCATCTCGGTCTCGCAGAAGCAGCTTGACGCCGCCGATAAGGACGGCGCCAACTTCCTGCATTCGAACATGAACTATGCGCAGACGCGCTTCTATCCGGCGGCCCTGATCAACACCGGTAACGTCGCGAAGCTGCGACCGGCCTTCACCTTCCAGACCGAGGTGCTCGAGTCGATGGAGACCGCGCCGATCGTCATCGACGGCGTGATGTACATCACCACCTCCTACAACCATGTGTACGCGCTCGATGCGGTCACGGGCAAGGAGTTCTGGCACTACAAGCACAAGATGGGAGCGGTCACCACCTTCTGCTGCGGACCGAACAACCGCGGCGTCGCGATCATGGGCGACCGGCTGTACATGGGCACGCTCGACGCGAAGCTGCTCGCGTTGGACGCGAAGACCGGCAAGGTGCTGTGGTCGACGCAAATCGCGGACCCCGAACTCGGCTACTCCGAGACCATGGCACCGGTGGCGGTCAACGGCAAGATCCTGATCGGCACCAACGGCGGCGAATACGGCATCCGCGGCTTCGTGAAGGCATTCGATGCGAACGATGGCAAGCTGCTCTGGACCTTCGACACCGTCCCCGAAAAAGGCCATGAGGGCGTGTGGGCGGTGAACGATGCAACACAGCGCAACCTGCACCGCAACATCGAGGCGGAGAAGGCGCAGCTTGCGAAGGGCGGCGACTTCTACAAGACGCTGGGCGGCGGCGTGTGGATGGCGCCGGCGGTCGACAAGGAAAGCAACACGATATTCTTCGTGGTCGGCAACCCGAGCCCCGATCTCTACGGCGCGGAGCGCCCCGGCGACAACCTCTACACCGATTCGATCGTGGCCGTAGACCTGAACACGGGTGCCTACAAGTGGCACTTCCAGTACGTGCCGCACGATGTGTGGGATCTCGATGCGGTCTCGCCGGTCATCCTGACCGAGGCCATGGGCAAGGACGGAAAGATGCGCAAGGTCGCGATCCACGGAGGCAAGACCGGCCACGTCTACGTGCACGACCGCGCCACCGGCGAGCTGATCCGCTTCAGTGAAGCGATGGTGCCGCAGGAGAACATGTGGGTGCTGCCGACCAAGGATGGCGCCCGCATGCTGCCGGGCGCCAACGGCGGCGTCGAGTGGAGCCCGATGGCGATCAACCCGAAGCTGCGCCTGGCCTATGCCGCGAACCTGCACCAGCCGATGACCTATCACGTCGAGGAAGCCAAGTACCCCGGCGGCAAGCTCTGGCTGGGCGGCGCGTTCAAGGTGATCCCGGCCGAGAAGCAATGGGGCCGGCTGGCGGCCGTGAACCTCGACACCGGCAAGGTCGCGTGGAAGTTCGACACGGCCGAGCCGCTGATCGGCGGCGTGCTGGCCACCGCCGGCAACCTGGTCTTCAACGGCGAAGGCAATGGCTTTTTCCGCGCCTTCGATGCCAAGACCGGCAAGAAACTCTGGGAATACCAGTGCGGCGCCGGCGTGAACGCGCCACCGGTGTCCTATGTCGTAGGCGGGAAGCAGTATGTGGCGGTCGCGGCGGGCGGTAACACGCAGATCGACTTCAAGCGCGGCAACTCGGTGATGGTATTCGCACTGCCCTGAGCGAGGCAAGCGGTCGTGAAATACACCGACACGGCACACCGGCCCGGATGGATCATCGCCTTGCTCACGGCGCTGATGGCGCTCGGGGGCGAAGCTGCGCTCGCGCAGGGCGCGGCGGCCGTCCCGCCCAAGGCCGCTGCCTGCGCGGCCTGCCATGGCGCCGACGGCCAGCCGATCCTGCCTGTCTATCCGATCATTGCGGGACAGACCTCGCGCTACCTGTACCTGCAACTGCGCGACTTCCAGGAAGGGCGCCGTACCAACGAGCTGATGACGCCGCTGGTCGCTGGAATGACGCGCGACGAGATGCGCGCGCTGGCCGACTATTTCGCCAGCCAGAGGCCGCCGAGACAGCGCTTCGCGCCCAGTGCGGAGAAGGCGAAGCTGGGCAAGGCCAAGTCGGACGAGACGCTGTGCACCATGTGCCACCTTGGCGGCTTCGCGGGTCAGAACGAGATACCGCGCGTGGCCGGGCAGAACTACGACTACGTCGTCAAGCAGCTCACCGATTTCAAATCGAAGAAGCGCACCAACGATGCCGGCACCATGACCAGCGTGGCCAACACGCTGAGCGCGCAGGACATCGAGAACCTCGCGCACTACCTCACGGGCCTCTGACCGCCGCACGGCGGGCGCAGGTTGCGCCGATGCCGATGCCGATGCCGATGCCGATGCCGATGCCGATGCCGATGCCGGTGCCGGCACCGGCACCGACCACCACAATGGTCTTTCCGTCGAAGGGGCTTCGCTTCAATTACTCCTTGGTCCAGCCCAGATGGGGGGCGAACTTGTTCATCCGGGTGGCTTCAGTCCGCAGGAATGAATTGAATTCGGCGGCTGGCATGACCATCGGCTCCGTTGCTTCGACTGCATCCGCTCGTTCGGCTCGGTGCCCGCGAGCGCATCGTGCAATGCAGTCGAGAGTCGCTGCACCACATCCGGCGGTGTGCCGGCGGGAGCGAAGGAGGCCGAGCCAGCCCATCAAGGCCGGCGACAGGTGCAGTGTGATCCGCGGCATGGCCAAGCCAAGTTAGGACTTTTGTCCCATGCACGTTCGAAATGTTCGCGCTAGTCTTGTTCAAGAAAATCGCGGCGCGGATTCCCGCAGAAGTCCAAAGCGCGAAATTGAAAGGTGATCAACATGAAGTCAATTGCGATCCTGGTGTTAGCGCTTGCTGGCAATGCCGTTGCCGGCGACGTGGCCTACAAATGCGTCGGCGCCGCCAGTGGCAGCACCTCTAACCGTAGCCAGGCTGAGAAGCGTCGTGCGAAGGGCCGCCGCTGAACTCCACCGGCGACCACGAAACGAATCGGAGACCACTGCCATGAGCCTCATGAATCTCTTCATCAAAAAGAACAAGGCCCTTGAAGACGCTCGCACGCTGCTGAAGGCCGCGCAGATCGGGCAGCTCAGGGCGCAGCAAGATCTCGACTGGGCTGAGTCAATGCGGATCTATCACAAGCTGCGCGAGGAATCGCTGGTCGAGTTCATCGCACGACTGGAGAAGCTGGAAGCGGGCGTCGACAACGCCCACTTCAATGGCGTAGCGGTCGACACCGCGGTGCCCGCCGTGCCCACCCTGAGCGCCCCGAAAACGACAGTGCGTGCAATCAAGACGGCCGCCCCGCCGCGCCGCGCCAAGCACCCGACTGGTGGCCTCGTCGACCAAAGGCCGCAGGCGGCCTGACATTGCGGCTCGGAACCCTCGTAAACGCCTGCTTATCGTGATTTCGGCGGCTTTCCGTAATAGTCCGACGAAGGCGGCCCTTGCCTGATGCGCAGGCTGCGGGAAGTATCTGACCCGAATCGCGACCGCGCGTTCAAGCAAGAGCTGGTGCGACAGAGCTTGGAGCCAGGCGCGTCCGTATCGGTCGATCGCGCTGCGCAGTGGCATCAACGCCAACTGTTGTTCTAGTGGCTCAGGGAGCATGTTCGAGCCGCAAGCGACGCGCCGCAGCAAAGTATTGCTCAACCTGTCAGCAAAGTATTGTTCCCGCGGGGTCGGCCGACTCAACTGGCGGTCCCATCGGTCGCTTTTGCTTTTTTTGATTTAACATAAGATACATTGTATCTCTCACAGATGTGGGAGCAAAGTTGTAATGTCGCATTCGAGCAAAGTTCAAATGTCGCAAAGTTGGCCGCCCCGAGCTCAGAGGCATGGCCATGGCGACACCTGCAGCGACGATCACTATGACGATGCGCGAAGCGGATCGGCTCAAGACGATTCAGGCGGTGGTCGACCGGATGCTGCGGGTCGGCCAGGCCGCGCAGCGGCTTGGCATGAGCCGGCGGCAGATCGAGCGGCTTGTGGATCGATATCTGGACGATGGTCCCTCCGGTCTGGTCTCACGCAAGCGCGGGCGTCCCAGCAATAACCAGTTGGCCCCCGGCATTGCCGAACGTGCCGTTGCGCTCATCCGAGAGCGGTACGCTGACTTCGGTCCGACCCTGGCCGCCGAGAAGCTGCAGGAATGCCACGAGGTCGTGCTCAGCAAGGAAACCGTCCGGGCGCTGATGGTGGCGACAGGCCGAAGCCACGCGGGGCTACCTC
>NZ_JAGGNW010000018.1 GCF_018614875.1 Variovorax paradoxus
CCGCCCCGCCGCCCGCGCCGCCGGTGCCGGTGGTCGTGGCGCCGGCAAAACCCCCGCGCCCGGCCCCGGTGCCGGCCGAGGCCAATTCCCTGCCGCCGTCGAACGATCCGCTGGGCGATCTGGCCCGCGCGCGCGCCGGCGGCAACACCACCACGGCTTCCGCCGCGCCGGGCGGCAGCGCGGCGCCGGGTGCCGATCCGTTCATGTACTTCGTGCAGGCAGGCGCCTTCCGCACCACCGACGATGCCGAGGCCCAGCGCGCCAAGCTGTCGCTGATGGGCGTCGAAGCCCGGGTCACCGAGCGCGAACAGGCCGGCCGCACGGTCTACCGCGTGCGCGCGGGCCCGTTCAACAAGAAGGACGACGCCGATCGCCTGAAAGAACGGCTCGACAGCGGCGGCCTCGAATCGGCGCTCGTGCGCGTCCAACGTTGAGATGAAGGAACCGCCGGCCGGGGCTTCCGAGCGGCGGTCGTGAATATTCTTTAAGCTTCGCCGCGCGGCATGGGCCGCCGCCAGGATCGTCCTGGGCATGCCGCATGCGGGAACTCCGCGCGGCGCGCCGGCTCAGTCTGCCGTACCCAACAGGAGAACTCTTTCAATGAAACGTCGTGACTTTTCGCTGGCCGCCACCTCGCTGGGCCTGCTTTCGCTGGCTGGCAACAGCGCGCACGCCCAGGCGCGCGTGCCCAAGGCCGGCACCGAGTACCTGGTGCTCGACAAGCGCGTGCCGGTCGACGCACCGGCCGGCAAGATCGAGGTGATCGAGTTCTTCTCGTACAACTGCCCGCACTGCAACGATTTCGAGCCCCAGCTGGAAGCCTGGCTCAAGACGGCCCCGAAGGAAGTGGCCTTCCGCCGCATCCCGGTGCCTTTCGTGGGCAACGACGTCGAAGCCAAGCAGCGCATGTACTACGCGCTCGAAGCCATGGGCAAGGTCGACGAATTCCAGCCCAAGGTCTTCGACGCGATCCACAAGCAGCGGCAGAACGTGAACGGCGACGCCAACATCATTGCCTGGGCCGGCGCCAACGGGCTCGACGGCGCCAAGTTCAAGGAAGTCTTCACCTCCTTCGGCGTGGCCAGCAAGGCGAAGCGCGCCGCCCAGATGACCGACGCCTACAAGGTGGCCGGCGTTCCGGCGCTGGCCATTGCGGGCCGCTGGTATGTGGATGGCGAACTGGCCGGCAACATGACCAAGGCGCTGCAGGTCACCACCTACCTGATCGGCGAAGCAAGGAAAGGCTGACCCCCAAGCTGCGCGGCACTTCGTGTCCGCTGCGCCAACCCCCTTGCAGGGGGCAACACCGGCGGCCCGGCGAAGCCGGTTCCGCGGTGTTTCGGGAAGGGAAAGTCAGGAAGTCAAGCCCGCTTCGGCGGGCTTTTTCATCGGTGCGAGCGGGGCTGGCGCCATCCGACGCATACAATGCAGAGCAAGTTTCGTGCCTCTATGACATTGCACTCCTACTCCAACACCACCCCTCTTCTTCGCCGCATCGGCCGCCTGGCTCGCCTGGGCCTAGGCGCGCTGTTGCTGGCTGGCCTCGCCTCGGGCGCCCTGGCCGAGACCGCCGACCGCAGCAAGCCGATGAACATCGAATCCGACTCGATGCGCTACGACGACCTCAAGCAGACCAGCGTGTTCACGGGGAACGTGCTGGTCACCAAGGGCACGATCATCATCCGCGGCGCGCGCATCGACGTGCGCCAGGATGCCGAGGGCTACCAGTACGGCGTGGTCACGGCCGCGCCCGGCAAGCGGGCCTATTACAAGCAGAAGCGCAATGCGCCCGACGAGTGGATCGAGGGCGAATCCGAGGTCATCGAGTACGACAGCCGCGCCGACAACGTCAAGTTCATCCGCAACGCCGTCATGCGTCGCCTGCTCGGCGCCACGCCCAACGACGAAAGCCAGGGCGCGCTGATCGTCTACGACCAGAGCAACGACACCTACACCGTCAACGGCTCCACCGTGCCGCCCAATGCCGGGGTGAACGCGCCGTCGGGCGGGCGGGTGAAGACCATCCTCACGCCCAAGAGCGCCACGGCGCCCGCGCCCGGTGCCTCGGCCCCCGCTGGCGGACGGGCCGCGCCGGCGGCGCCCCAGCCGGCACCCGGTGCGGGCCTGCGCTCGAGCACCACCCTGGGCGGCGGCGAAGGGGAAGGACGCAAGTGATCGAAACCGCTGGAATCCAGAACACCGACGGCACGCCGGGCAGCCGCCTGGTGGTGCGCGGCCTGCAAAAAAGCTATGGCAGCCGCAAGGTCGTCAAGGATGTCTCGCTCGACGTGCAAAAGGGCGAAGTCGTAGGACTGCTCGGCCCCAACGGCGCCGGCAAGACCACCTCGTTCTACATGATCGTGGGCCTGGTGCGGGCCGACGCGGGCGATATCACCATCGACGGCGAACCCATCGCCCACATGCCGATTCACCGGCGCGCCCGCATGGGCCTGAGCTACCTGCCGCAGGAAGCATCCATCTTCCGCAAGCTCACGGTGGAGGAAAACGTGCGCGCCGTGCTCGAACTCCAGCGCGAACCCGACGCCGGCGGCAAGCCCGCCCCCTTGACCAGGCAGCGCATCGAGGAGCGCCTCTCCGGGCTGCTGGCCGACCTGCGGGTGGACCATCTTCGCGATTCGCCCGCGCTCGCACTTTCGGGCGGCGAGCGGCGCCGGGTCGAGATTGCCCGCGCGCTGGCCACGCAGCCGCGCTTCATTCTGCTGGACGAGCCCTTTGCCGGCATCGACCCCATCGCGGTGATCGAGATCCAGCGGATCATCAGCTTCCTGAAGGAGCGCGGCATCGGCGTGCTCATCACCGACCACAACGTGCGTGAAACGCTGGGCATCTGCGATCACGCGTTCATCATCAGCGACGGGCATGTGCTGGCACAAGGCACACCCTCGGAGATCGTCGACAACGCCGAAGTACGCAGGGTGTACCTCGGCGAGCACTTCCGGATGTAAGGGAGGAGCCGGTCTCCATGAAGCAAGGGCTGTCCCTTCGCGTCTCGCAGCACCTGGCGCTCACGCCCCAGCTGCAGCAGTCGATCCGGCTGCTGCAGCTCTCCACGCTCGAACTGAGCCAGGAGGTGGAGCAGATGCTGGACGAGAACCCGTTCCTCGAACGCACCGCGGAAGAAGCGGCGCGCGAGGAATTCGGACTCGATGCCATCGATGCGCCGATGCCGCGCGACGAAACCGGCGAGAGCGAATTCGCCCCGGTCCCCACCAGCAGCGCGACCACCGCGTCCAGCGAAACCGCCGCCACGGCCGAGACCGACGCTCCCGCCGCCGATGCCACCGAGCGCGAGCCCGACTGGGAAGGCGACGGCACCGTCGACATGGCGCCGGACGACAGCGAGTGGGGCAGCGATGCCCCCGCGCGCCAGAACAACCTGGGCGGCGACGAGCGCGCCGACGCCACCGAACTCGCGCGCAGCCAGGAGTCGCTGCAGTCTTTCCTGCACCGGCAGGCGCTCAGCCTGCGGCTCAACGAGAACGACTGCGCCGCGCTGCGCTTCCTGATCGAATCGCTCAACGACGACGGCTACCTCGAAGATTCGCTGCCGGCGCTGGCCTCGGGCCTTGCCGGCGACGACAACGACCAGTTCGACGAACTGGTGCATCACTTCCAGGTGGCGCTCGGCCTTCTGCAGAGCCTGGAACCCGTCGGTGTCGGCGCGCGCGACCTGGGCGAATGCCTCTGTATCCAGCTGCGCGCACTCGCCAGCGAAAGCGAAACCGAGGAACGTGCGCTGGTCCGCAAGACCGCCATCGCGATCTGCAAGCAGCCAATGGAACTGCTCGCGCGGCGCGACTTCAAGCGCCTGGCCACGCTCACGCGAACCAACGAAGACCTGGTGCGCTCGGCGCTGCAGATCATCTCGCGGCTGGAGCCCAAGCCGGGCCGCCGCTTCGTCGATGTCGAGCGCAACATCGTCATCCCCGACGTGATCGTCACCAAGATCGGCCGCGGCACCAACGCCAAGTTCCGCGTCATGCTCAACCCCGAGGTGATGCCGCGGCTGCGCGTGCACGACATCTATGCCGGCGCGCTCAAGTCGCACAAGGGCGAGGGCAGCCAGGCGCTGTCGCAGCGGCTGCAGGAGGCGCGCTGGTTCATCAAGAACATCCAGCAGCGCTTCGACACCATCCTGCGCGTGAGCAACGCCATCGTCGAGCGGCAGAAGAGCTTCTTCGTGCACGGCGAGCTCGCGATGCGGCCGCTGGTGCTGCGCGAGATCGCCGACGAGCTGGGCCTGCACGAATCGACCATCTCGCGCGTGACCACGGCCAAGTACATGTCCACGCCTTTCGGCACGGTCGAGCTGAAGTACTTCTTCGGATCGGCGCTCGGCACCGAGACCGGCGGCAACGCGTCGAGCACCGCGGTGCGCGCGCTGATCAAGCAGTTCGTGAGCTCAGAGAGCATCAAGAAGCCGCTGTCCGACAGCCAGATTTCCGAGATGCTCAAGGAGCAGGGCATCGAATGCGCGCGGCGCACCGTGGCCAAGTACCGCGAGGCGCTGCGCATCGCGCCGGCCAATCTGCGCAAGGCGCTGTAGCCTCGGCCTGGCTCCGGCCGCTTGGCATACCCGCAAGCCATGTCACCGGCCACGCGCACTGCGACAATGGCATCCCAGCCGGCCGAATGATGGCGAACCCCTTGTGAACGATCTTTCTCTCTTTCTGCCTTGCGCCGCCGGCGTCGAGGAACTTCTGGCGCAGGAAGTCCATGCGCTCACCGGCCGCGCCGGGCAGGACCTGCTCACGCTGCGCGGCGGCGTGCGGGTGCGCGCCGAATGGCGCGACGCGCTCAAGCTCAATCTGCACAGCCGGCTCGCCCAGCGCGTGCTGGTCGAACTGGCCCACGCGCCCTACCGCAGCGAGAACGACCTGTACGCCATCGCGAGCGGCGTGGCCTGGGAAATCTGGTTCACGCCCAAGCAGACCTTCAAGATCGAGACCACGGCGCAGCACAGCCCGCTGCAGAGCCTGAACTTCGCCACCTTGCGCATCAAGGACGCGATTGCCGACCGCTTTCGCGCCAAGGCCGGCGGCGTGCGCCCGAGCATCGAGACCCAGTGGCCCGACTGCCGCGTGTTCGCCCATCTGACCACCGAGCACTGCACGCTCTACATCGACACCTCCGGCGAGCCGCTCTTCAAGCGCGGCTGGCGCCAGGACAAGGGCGACGCGCCGCTGAAGGAAACCCTGGCCGCCGCCATGCTGGCCGCCAGCGGCTGGTGGAACCCCGAAACCGGCCAGGTGGCCGCCGAGCCGCTGTACGACCCCTGCTGCGGCAGCGGCACCATCGCCATCGAGGCGGCGCAGATCGCGCGCGGCATCGCGGCCGGCTCGCTGCGCCGCTTCGGCTTCGAGAAGCTGCTGCCGTTCCAGGCGCACGTCTGGGACGCCATCAAGAAGGCGGCCGAATCGTCGGCGGTGCCACGCGATGTCGCCATCTTCGGCTCCGACGTCTCGCACCGCATGGTCGACTTTGCCGAGCGCAACGCGGAGCGTGCCGGGGTCGCCCAGGCCATCGAATTCCGCGGTGGCGACGCGCTGCAGCGCATGCCGCCCGCCGAGGGCGGCGTGATCATGCTCAACCCGCCGTACGGCGAGCGGATCGAGGTTGGCGGCGTGGCGCGCTTCGGCGCCCGCGAGGCCGCGCAGACCCCGGGCGACGGCGGCAGCGAAAGCGGCGATGGCGGCGGCGAATTCTTTCCGCAGCTTGCCACCCATTGGAAGAAGAACTATGCCGGCTGGACCGCCTGGGTGCTCACGCCCGACCTGAAGCTGCCCAGGCAGATGCGGCTGAAGGAGTCGCGCCGCGTGCCGATGTGGAACGGCCCCATCGAGTGCCGGCTGTTCCGCTTCGATCTCAAATCAGGTTCTTTCCGTTGATTTACGTCATTCACGCTAGCTGCGGAGGGGCTTCGTCTTCATAGGTAATTCAGCCCAGAATAGGTGAAATCCGGAATATTTGGTATTTCCGGTGTTTACTTTTCAGCCTATCTGGGGAATAGCTATATGAAGACGAAGTTGACTGAGGCTAGCTGCCGCAGCCTAGCCGCAGCTAGAACAATTGGTGAGTATCAGGATGAAAGCGAGCCATCACTACGCTTCTACGTCAGTCCTACTGCCACCACTTTTGGTTTATATAAGTGGTCTCCTGCCACAGGGCGTCCGGTGCGGAAATCTCTGGGTAAATGGCCGACCATTTCCGTGGATGACGCAAGAAAGAAAGCTAGATTGCTCGCCGCGAAATTAGCGGACGGCGGAACACTGGAGGAAAAGCCTCGCGCCGGAACTCTTAGTGATCTAGTTGACGAATATGGAAGGCACCTAAAAGCCCGAGGCATGAAGCAGTGGGACTGGGTGGAGATCGTAGTGGAGCGGTCTTTCCATGATTGGCTTCCTCGGCCGATAAGCGCAATTTCCAAATCGAACCTGACGATTCGCCACGACAAAATCATGGAGTCGCGCGGCAAGCACGCCGCAGCTAGGTCGGTGAAGGCGCTGCGCGCCGTTTTCGCCTACGCGGCCAAGCTGGACCTCTACAACGGAGCGAACGTCGCCAAGGCCGTGGCCGTGGTGGATTCGAGGCCCCGCAAGCGGGTGCTCAGCGCCGACGAGACGAAGAAGGTGCTGTGGGCGCTCGACTCACCGCAATTCAATGAATGGGTGCGGCCGTACTTCCGACTGCTGATGCTCACAGGCGTTCGTCGTTCGAACCTTGAGGCAGCGCGATGGGAAGACATCGACCTAGACGCGGGGCTGTGGGTCATCCCGGCGAGCAAGTCGAAATCAGGCGAGGCTATGGAGGTCGTGCTGTTGCCCGAAGCTGTCGAAATCATGACGATCCGCAAGCATCTCAGCAAAGAATGGGTCTTTCCTTCGACGCGCTCCAGCAGCGGTCACCTCACCGAGCCGCACGAAACGTGGAAGCAGGTGTTGAAGGTCGCGGAAGTGCCGAGCGATATCACCATTCACGACCTCCGCCGCACCTACGGCTCGCTGCTCGTGAATGCGAAGGTCGCCATGCCGATCATCGCGAAAGCGCTCGGTCACCTTAATCCGGCGACCACGGCACGCCACTACGCCCACGTGAACGTCGATGCGGTGCGGGAAGCATGGGCAGGAATCGGCTTGGCGAGGTGACGATTGCGGGATAAGATTCCGCACCGCCGCAGAACAATCAGCGCGATGTACCGGAGGCATGTTTACGAGAGGTCAAACCTCTTCAGTGCCGCCGCGAATGTACTGAGAACTTAGCGCAGAGAGGCCAAGCCCCTCCGATGTTCTCTGATGACCAGCCCTCGGGTTGGACCGGCCGCAATGGCCATCTTCATCGGAGTCATCATGACCAAAGTTCCTCAAAGCGCCGATCAGCCGACGCAAATTTCCTTTCCCCAGACACGAGGGGCACTGTGATGAACGCGCAGCCTGAGTACCTCACCCACCGGCAGGCTGCGGCGCTGCTTTGCACGACGCCGAATGCTCTGTATGTAGCGTACTGCCGGCGCAGACCGGGCTTACCGCCACGGTATCGTTTTGGCCGTCAACTTCGATACAAGCGCCGCGAGGTTGAGGCCTGCATCGAGCCTGTGCCTCAATAACGATAGTCGGGCCGCATACGAGTATTTCGCTCGCGTTCGGCTCGGCGCGCTTCTAGTATCGAGCTACCGAGGCCGCTAGGTTTTCGGCACCCAACCCAGCCCGGACCGACCTGTGACGGCCACCGGGCACCCCCTTTAACGCAGAGCAGCAACCAACCCGGTTGCGCTGCCGCATGCCTTGGAGAAACAAGATGGATGACCCTCGGCCCTATGGCCTCTGGACTCGAAAGCACATTGCCGCTGACCCCCGTGTGGCGCTCACGCCGGGCAGTTTGGCTTTCGGCTTGAACGCAGGAGAGTACCCGCCTCTTGAGCACGACCTCATTGCTGGCGGCGCGAAGCTGTACTCGGATGCAACCGTTGAAAGATGGATTGCAGCGCTTCAGGAGTGGCGCGGCAAGCGTGGTGAGCGCGAAGCAGCGAAGCGCGCCGAAGCGGAGCAACGTCATCAGGTCGCGCTCGATGCCGAAATGGAGCGCTACCGCGTCAGCAAACTTATCGGCGAAGTAGCACAGCAAGCGTACGACGCTGATGCGGCAGAAGTTGCAGCCATAAACCGCCCCGATGGCCCTTTCAGGATGTAAGGCCATGGAAGGATTTCTTCACAACCTCACGTGCTGGCGCTGTCCCGACGTGCTGCGCCACCTTGGAAAAGTGCGATATGGCGGTGACCAATGAGCGCGAACCCGTCAAATGTGATTGGCATCGTTGACGCGTCTGAAGCCTTCATGCTGGCCGACCTGACGCGGTCGGGACTGAAGGTCGACGACTTCCCCATCGAGCCCAAGGCGCTGCGGCCAACCGACGAGGGGCATGCGCGCTATCGCATCCACTACAGTCCGGACTACTACAAGGACCGCATAGACCGACGCGAGAACAAATACCTTGGCCTCAAGGGCGCGAAGGTGCCGATGCCAATTCTTCGCGCCGGAGGCGCTGAGGTGTTCGCGGACAAGTTCAGCGTGGCTGCCGTAGAAGGCTACAAGAAGACGCTGCTTTTCGCCATGACGACCGGCATTCCTGCGGCGGTCATGGACAGTTGTTGGGGCTTCGGTATCTC
Source organism: Variovorax paradoxus (assembly GCF_018614875.1). GTDB lineage: Bacteria > Pseudomonadota > Gammaproteobacteria > Burkholderiales > Burkholderiaceae_C > Variovorax > Variovorax paradoxus_I. The sequence goes on from NZ_JAGGNW010000018.1 coordinate 8,685, forward strand.
GGCGGGCGACGACGAGGTCAAGCAGATCAAGAACGAACTGCTTGAGCAACTAACGCCGGGCAAGATTCACATCGCGTTGTTCGATGGCGACTGGAACAAATCGGACGTGGGTAAAGCCATCGCCACGTATGCGATTCTGCTCGATGAACTCGGCATCAACGCGGTATTCCCCGACCTGGGCATCGACAAGGACAGCAAGAAGCGCGGCTATGACGACTGGTTTGTCGATACCTTCGGTGTGGATCGTGCGAAGTGGCCTGACGAGAAGGCAACGCTCAAAGCGCTACTCGCGCTGCCACGGGTGCCGGTCGCTGAGCTTGAAGCCGCGCGCTCGCTGGCTCTGAGTTCATCAGATCGGTTCAACAAGGCGCACGTTGACTTCTCCGACCGGGGCAACGCCACGCTGTTCACGAAGCTGATCGGAAAAGAGAACCTGCGGTACATCGTCGATGCCGACCAGTGGGCGTTTTGGCGCCATGGCCGCTGGCAGTTGTATGAAGGCGAACCCTTCGAGGAGGCCAACGAGGTCGGTCGCCACTACTATCGCCGCGCGGATCAGCTGTACCGGATCGCAGAGAAGACGGAAGACCCCGAAAAGCAGAAGAAGTTGAAGACTCAAGCTGCCGAAACCTACAAATGGGCGAAGGATCGTTGCTCGTCCAACGGCGGGCGCAAGGCGATTCTGGAAGACGTGCAGGAGCGCGACGATTGCCGCGTGCGCCTGTCCGCGTTTGATGCGAACCCTGACCTGCTTGGCGCCGCGAACGGCGTGCTTGATCTGCGTACCGGTTTGCTGCGTGAAGAGCGCCGCGACGACTACATACTGAACCGCTGTGCTGCGGCCTACACCGGTGCCGAACCGACGGGTGAAGGCGTGGATCGCGTGAAGATGTTCGTACGGCAGATTACCGGTTCGGCTCACGGCGTGCTCGATGCCACGACCCTGAGCTGGCTCCAGCGTCGGCTGGGAGCCTCGCTGCGCGGCTTGAACGCGCTCGATGCGCTGGAGATTTGGCATGGCAATGGATCGAACGGAAAGAGCGTGCTCGCTTCCCTGATCGAGAAGGCGCTTGGCACCTACGCAACCAGCATTCCTGCGTCGGTGATCTTGTCCGCGGTGCGAGAGCGCGACCCGGAGGCCGCGTCTCCATTCATGATGCTCGCGGTCGGCAAGCGCATCGTGTTCATGTCCGAGGCGAAAGACACGGCCTTCCTGAATGAGCAGTTAGTGAAGCAGATCACGGGCGGCGACCGTATGAACGCGCGCGGAATGTACAAGGACGCCGGTGTGTATGACGTGACGTTCACGCCGGTGCTGCTGGTCAACGACAAGCCCAACGTCGCGCAGGGCGACACCGCGTTCTGGGACCGCGTGTCTCTGTTCGAGTTCCGCGTGCGGTGGCGCCGACCGAACCGGACCAGCTACGCGCCCGACGAGGCGGAATTGCCGGTAGGCGACCTGTGGTTACGCGACCAGGCGAAGAAAGACCCGAAGGTGCTGGAGTGGATTCTCTGGTGGCTCGTGCAAGGCGGTGTCGAGTGGGAAGCGGCCGGGCAGCTGGTCGGATCAGCCCCTGCCCACATCGTTGCGGACGTGCAGGCCTATCAAGCATCGCAAGACAAATTCGGCCGGTGGATGAGCGATGAAGGCTGGACCTATGACCCCGAGGCGCGCACCCGCTCGGCGGATGTCTACGCCAGTTACCGGCAGTGGATGCAGACGCAGGGCGGCACCCCCGAAAAGGACTTCATCTTCTCGCAGCGGCTCATTAAGTACGCGAAGGGCAAGCTGACGACAGGGAAGGTGGACTACGGCAAAGGCGCGCTCGTTGGCATCACTCGATCAGCCGGGAAGTACTGATGCTTTCGTTGTTCAGGGGGGGGCGAGGGGGGCTAAGGGGGGCTTACCGAGACTTTTTTATTTTGAAGCCTCTTCATTTCTAGAGGTTCAAACAATAAGAGGGAGCCCCCCCTGACCCCCCCTGAGCCCCCCTACACACCGAGCTTCGCGCTGCCGGTGTATTCGCCCCATAACTGAGGAATTGAGCTATGAAATGGACTATTGAGGACATGAACCGAGGCTCCTGCGATCTAGAAGATATCGGCAATGAGAGGCCGGTGGAATCTGCCGCTGCCCCAGTCATTGATCTGACCGATGTGTCGCTGCGCGAGCGCCTGCGCGATGACGCTCTCCGGGCCTATGCCGAATTGGGCGGCGTCGAATACTTGAAGCGCAATCCTGAACTGCTCGACAAGATTCTGGCGAAGGCAGTTGTGCCTGAGCCAGCGCCACCTACGGTCAATGTTGGGTTTCCCGAAATGCCTTGGATCAGCGCGCGCCGCCTCATCTACCAAGAGGCTCAAGTCCTTGCAGAGGACATCAAGGAAAAGGCGCTCCCGCTCTCGAAGCCCGACGAGGGCCGAAAGGATCCAACGTGATTCCCGCTTGCCAGAGGTTGGCAGAACGCGCGATCCCGGCGAGTCGCTACCCGAGTAGCCGCGCGAACGATAGCGCCTCTACGGGCTTCTATTCGCTCCGCACTCCGGCCGACTAGCCCACCGCCTAGCCACGCAAAGCTAAGTCATTGCGGTGCATTGCTGACGGCGTTCCGGGGGGGAAGACCGTATGCGCCGGGGGCTGATGCGAGGGGCGATTAGACAGCGCTGAAGGTTGAGCGCTGCTGAGTCTGACCCATGGCTCACCACGCCAGCCCAGCGGATCGATCTGCCTGCTGTGAGCGCTCATGCTGCTGTGCGGCTTCACACATGGGGGCTGAGGCGGCGGGGCCTGGGTGTGGTCATGACTGTATGCCAGCTGCGGTTAGCTTGGCAGCAGTTTTGTGACTCAGATGCGAATCCCGCTCTTGTACAGCAGTTCCTCTACCGCTGCACGGTAACTGCCGGTAATTCGTTGCAGGTCAGACCGCCGGGTGTTGTAATAGATTTTGTGAGCTGCAAAGTTGCCTATCGGGCGGATTTCGTCGAGCAATGATTTGCAGTCCCGGGATAACTTTAGTTTTTGTTGATTCTTTGCGTGCGCGATTATTCTTTCAAGCATCGCATAGTGCCCGTTCGTGTCGTGAATCTCCGCCTCGATTCCGTTATGCTCATAAGATAGTATCAGCAACACCTCAATCAACCGGCGCATTAATACTGCGCATCCGTCAAAAATGTTGTATTCATAGGAGGCGTTGATTTGTTTTGCGAGAGATTCAATAAAGCCCCGCGATTTGTCGTAGACCGGCAGAGGCAGGATTGTGTCAGTCGAAACGATTTCCTCGGATGTACTAAGCAAGCCCGGGTACTCTGCCTGAAGCGCATCCAAGTCAACGGCATGGAGCTTCCACATCCCTTTCATGGTTCCATTTACAAACGACCGCGACTTTTCGATATTTTTCTGAAGGCGCGATAGATTTGGTGCATGGTAGTTGGCCGTCGAAAACCAACTCTTAACGTTAAGCATGCCGAACTGCGTCATGCCGGCTGTCTTGTGAAAGTAGAAGGCGAACTTTCTCGTCTTCTCCAATTCAGTCGCGGCGGCCAGTTCTGAAGCTCTAGCGAACGCGGCGAGGTTCACTTCTTGACCTCACCAGGGGGCAAGTCGTGTTCTACAAATATCTGCCCTCTGTGAGTCATGCTGACCTCGTTGACGGAGAACTCAATGTATGCAGTCTTATTCTTGGTATCTGTAAAGCTTTGCCGGAACGCCAAGGGAGGCTTCTTTCGTGCCTCCGTATAACAGGTGTAAACATGATTTAGGCTTACCGGGTTGACGCCTGCTAATTTTTCAAGATAGTAGACTGCAACGGTGTTGAATTCTTGGGCATTGCGAGGTAATTTTTCGCCATGGAATTCTTTGAAAGATGGAATGCTGCCGCCGTTGCCGCGAAGATTCAACTTTCCATCGATCGAGTAGCTTTCTTTCCCGACCTTGGGACGGGAGGCGGGCTTGAGCGCAATGGCGCTTTCAGCCTCGACGGTCTCCCCAGGAGTTAGCAATTTCTTAGCGCCGTTACGTCGAGAGGCTTTTTTCGGTTTTGGGGTAGTAACTTTCTCGGGGATCGAAGGTTGCGCCGCAGTTAATTCTTGCCCCAGAAACGATCTTACCAAAAGATCGAACGCTTGAGGTCTGACTGCTTCTGGCAGCTTTTCAAGAATTTTGGCGATCGAATCCAGCTCACTCTTAAGGCTTGCGTGTCTTTCCATTTTTTCTTCTCCAATTAAGCGTTAATCCTAATTCCCCATATCGGTATATTCGTTTACCGCCCCGCGCAATTCGGCGAGAATTAGAAATTCTCAATCAGGCCGAATTAAATGTCTACTGATTACGCCGCCGCAACGATTGCCGGGGTTTTAAGTGCCCCCAGCAATGTAGCCGTACAGCCGCCGATAGGCCACAACACTCTCACGGCCGCGAACGCGGAATCGTGGAATCCGCACATCGGGACCGACCAAAACCTGCCCGTGACCGCTGCCGACAATGCGCCGGGGGCCGTAGCCGGGATGAAGGCCGCGCAGGGCACGCTCGGCCGGTCGAAGACCAATCAGGCAATGACCTGGTGCCTCTGCGCCGCAGGATGTGCCGCGCTCGTCACGGGGACGATCACTGCGGGCGCGTTCGTCGCGGGTGCGGGGGCCGCCATCGCGCAATCGGCGATCCCGGCCAACGGCTTCGGGTGGGTGGTGAACTGATGGCCGCCGTCAGCCCCCAGCGGTTCGATCAGATGCTGGCAGCGTATGACCAGTTCGCCAGCAACATCGAAACCAATCTTCTCGAACTGCGTGCGCTGGACCCGGCGCGGTTCGCCAATCAGTTCGCGCACTTGGCCAAGGTCAATCTCCCGCGCTCGGTTCCTGACGCAGCGCTGCAGCCTGGTTTCACCACCATGGAGGCCGCGCTACTGCGTAAGGGCGCTCAGCCGTCGCCGCAACTGCCACGCGGAGTTCAGGATATCCCGCAGCATTTCCATCCCGACCATCCCGCCTATGTGCCTCCCTCAGAGGAACAGAAGCTATTGCCGTACCAGCAGGGCGGCTACGCGGGCATGAGCCCTGAAATGGCGAAGGCATACCGCGTGTCGATGACGGAGGTTCACAGGGCGAACGACGCTGCGGCTTCCACCCCCGCGCCGTCGCCCCCGCCCGTTCGCGCCGCCACTCAGCCCCAACCGTGGAAGGAGTCGAAATGACCGCATTCACCCCCAATTTTCTGTCCGACGCCGAAATGGCGATCCTCGCGCAGCCCGGCGTGCTGTTCAAACTCAAGGGCATGGCGATACAGGGGAAGCTCTCGGCGCAGGACTTCGCCCACCTGAAGCGTGAACTGGAGCAGTTTCGGCGCGCGGAGGACGGGGACCGTGCGAGGCCGGACCTCTACAGCCCGGAACTCAGCGAACCGACCACGGCGAACCAGCACGGCTATCCGACGCCCTACATCGCCCGCGAGACGCACCGGCCCGACCGCGCCGCCGATCCGGAGGTCATGGGTTACCTGCGAGACGTCAATCAGCGGCTGGAGGACGAACAGATCACGGACATGCTGCAGACCAACATGGGGACTGATGCTGATCGTCCCCTGCCGCCCGTCACGTTGCGCGACCAGATCGAGGCCGCCGTCCACGCGCACGGCGCAGCCGCTGAGTAACTTGGAGAACACCATGTCGATGAACTACTACGGCGATGCCGATGTACTGCCGGCCAGCTACGGCAACGAATCCTTGCTCCGGCAACAGGCCCGACTCCGCGACCGCGAGGCTGAACTGAAGGAGCGCATGAAGGAGGCCCGCACAGCCACCACGCCGCAAGGGCAGATGGTCGGCAACGGAGGATTCCAACACTACGTGCCGCCCCACTGGACTCAACAGCTTTCCCCGCTCGCTGCGCAGATCGCCACGGAGGCTCAGAAGAAGGGGCTTGAGGCGGACCAGACGGGGTACGACGCCATCGAAATGGCTGATGCGAAGAAGCACATGGCCTCCATGCCTTCTGACGACGCGCCGCAAGCGGTCAAGCTTCAATGGGCAGAGCAGGGCAAGCAGATTCCCGCGCTACGCTCGCTGATGACGGACTATGCCAAGGATCAATTGGTTGCGGCGCCGGAGCGGCAGGCACAGCGCGAGGCCAAGAAGGATTTGGCAACGCAGTCGCAGGCAGAGAAGGCCGCAGCGCAGGCTCGCGAAATTGAGTACCGGCGTGAGCGCGACACGTCCAACGAGCAGATGCGCCGTGATCTTGCCGGCGACTCCAACGACCTCCGGCGCACGCTCGCCCACGCCGTGCGCGCTGCCGGAGGCGGGGGCGGGGACAAGGCCAGCAACTATCAGCTGATCACCGGCGACGATGGCACTGTGACCCGCGTCAACAAGCTGACGGGTGAGACCAATGAACTCCCCACCAAGGCGGGCAAGTCTCAGGCTTCGCTGGTGAAGGATCAGTTGGAGAAGTCGGAGCAGCGGACCAGTTCCGCGAAGGCGCTGGAGCAATTGAACGACGCAGAGCGATTGCTCAAGACGGCTACGGGCTCCAAGGTGGGATCGCTCCGGGACACCATTGCTGCTGCGGCTGGCATTTCCACTGACGGCGCGAAGGCAGCGGCCCAACTCGACACCATCGCCGGGAACCTCGCCAGCAATGTGCCCCGGCTCGGCGGCGCGACCTCCGATGCGGACTTGCGGTTCTACAAAGAGCAGGCGGGCCAGCTTGGCAATCGTGATCTACCCACTGAGACGCGGCTGGCGGCGCTCAAGCAGGTTCGCAAGTTCCATGAGCGTGCTTTGCGGGGACCACCGACCGGAGCCACCGAGCCACCGCCTGCGAAGCGCGGCGGCTCTGTCGATGACCTCGTGAACAAGTACTTGAAGTGAGGCGCTATGGCTACCTTGGAACAGATCGAGGCAGCGCTGCGCGCCGCCGACGCGGCGGGAAACCAGGAAGACGCGCGGGCGCTTGCTGCGGCCTACAAGGCGGCCAAAGGGGCCTCTGCGCCGGCATCGCCCGCGCCGAAGACCTACACGGACAGCCCCGACGAGAACTACTCCCACGAGGGCCGCTCTCAACCTCCATCCGTTCGGCAGGCGCTGGAAAATGCTTTCGCGGGCGGCTTCGCCGAGAAGATGGGCGGCGTAACTCGGGATGTAGCGGTGGGCGTTCGCAAGGGTGCCCGCGACATGATGGACGCCTTGGACAAAGAGGTGGTCGCTGGCGTGGCCTCGCCTGTGCCCAGCGATCACCCGGTCGCAAGGCAGGCCCGTGCGTATGTCAGTCCGGAGTCGGTCGAGGCCAACAAGGCGTATGACGCGGCAGGGCCTGCAGCCGGGGTGGGGCGCGTCGTCCCTGAACTCGCCTTGACGGCCGTGCCGGTGGCGGGGGCGGGCGCTCGGCTGTCTTCGGCGGCGCGCACAGTGCTGCCCAAGGCCTTACATGCTCTGACGCCTGCTGCTGGAGACATCGCAGCAAACGCCGCCTACGCTGCTGCGACCGCTGCCCCCGGCGAGGCGGCGGACGCAGCCACCTATGGAGCCGCAGGCGCGGCGGGAGGTCGGCTGCTCACCCGGACGCTCGGCGGACTGGCTCGCCCATTCCTCTCCAAGGACGCCCAAACGCTTCTCGAATCTGGCGTGCGTCCGACACCGGGCCAGTTGTTTGGCGAAGGGCCCATCGGCAGCGCGGTTCGTTCGGTCGAAGATAAGCTGACCTCCTTCCCGCTCGTGGGCGAGGTCATCAACTATGGCCGTCGCCGTTCCCTGGCCGAGTACGGCAACGCGGAAATCAACGCCGCACTGAGCCCGCTGGGGGCAAAGGTCAGCGGGGCAGGGGCGGAGGCCGTCGAGCAAGCCTCGCAGAAGATCGGCGCCGCGTACGACCGCGTGCTGCCGCAAGTGTTCATCGATCCGGTGAAAGCAGCGAAGGCATCCGAGCCCAGCGTGTTCAAGGACGTCCCCTTGCTGGACGACGCACAGGCCGCGACGGTCAGCAAATATGTCCTCAGCCGGATCAGTCCGGTGTTGCGCGAAGCTCACTCACGTGGCGCGTCAGTCTCGGGCGAAACGGCGAAGGCCATCGATGCGGAAATCGGACACTTCGCCCGCAAGTTCACCGGCTCGGTCAATCCCTCAGACCACCCCTTGGGCGAGGCGTTCTATGCGCTCCAATCTTCGCTTCGCGGCGCGCTGGAGGGCAGGACGCCGGAAGCGACCCGGATGCTCACTGCGACCAATGACGCATATCGCCGGATGTTGCCGGTTCTCAAGGCTGCGGTCCGGCAATCGCGCGGCGAGTTCACTCCGCGCCAGATTGCGCAGACCAGCGGTCAGTACAACCAGCGCCCGAGCGAACTGAACCGTGCGGGTCAGAACGTCCTGCCCTCCCGCGTGCCCGACAGCGGTACTGCCAGCCGCGCACTCATGACCGGGGCTGCTATCGGTGCGGGGGGCTTGCCTGCGATCGGCGCGGCGGGGATCGCGGGGGCGCTGTACTCCGGCCCCGGCATGTCGCTGCTCGTGAACGGTTTGCGCGGCGTTGTGCCGGACACGATCATCAAACAGATCGCGGCCCTCCCACCAGCGGGCCAGCGTACGGCGCTCGAACACCTCGCCGCGCAGTTGCCCGCGGTGAGCGACCGGTTGCGGGAACTGGTGCCGCAGGTGGCGCGTACCTTGGCGACGCAGGAGGCCGCGAATGCCGAGCAATGACGATCCAACCATGCGCTGGCTCGCTGGGCAAAAGGGCAGCACGGTGCTGGGCGCGCCTCCGCTCACTTCCCCGCCGAACCCCTTGGTGCATAAATCAGATCAGGTGCCGTTTGCCGGCCGACCGGGGCGTGAACTCAGTACGGAAGAGAACAATCAGCGGCAACAGTGGATGGCCGACGAGGCGCGCCGTTTGATCGCCGAGAGGCAGCGGACCGGACGACCGGCCACGCCGGTGACCGTCCATGCCAATCAGATTTTCACGCCGCGCAATGCCAATGCCGGCCCGCAGCAGGCGGCGAATAACGGTGTCGCAACTGAGCTGATCCAGCGGCTTGCCGCGCGCGACCGGGGAATGCAATGAACAAACCTAATCAGCATGTGGCTTACCTCGGCACGGTTCTCGTGCGGGACACGCTCTATATCGGCCACCTGCGAGAGCATCCTGAGATCGGCCCCGACGCCTACTCGATGCATGTCCGCTCTGTCGACAGCGAAGGCAACCAAATGGAGGCGGCTATGCGCGGCCGTTTCGAACAGTTCGACACGGCCGTGACCTGGGCGCTGCTTCACATGTTGGAGTACATGCTGTCGATCGGCATCGACATCGGCGAGATTGGGACGGTCCATCGCGCCTCGGCGGGGGGCATCGATCTGGATCAGGTGTGCTTGGCGATCATCGCGGAGACGCAGCGCATGCGGGAAGAAGCGGCTGCATCCCCGAAGCACTAGGGGATAGTGGTGAACTCATCGCTGTTCCTGCCAATATTGCCCGCGCTCGCGGAGGGTAGCCCGCGCATTTTGAGCGTAGAGGCGTCCGAACCAAGGCCCGCGCAACCTGGCAGCGGCTTGCCAGAGGCCCAGGCGGGCGAAGGGGATAGCGAGGTAGCGGCGCGGGCGGGCGGCGCGCCTAGGGGGCCGAAGCGGGAACATGCTGATGCTGCGCCCGGCCCGAACCTTCAGCCGATGCGCTCGGGCCTACCGCTCACGCCGATAGAAGCCTGCCAGGAACTAATGCTCGCCATCGCGGCGCAGGGTCTTGCGGATGACGACCTCGCCTATGTCGTCAGCCCGACCTTCATTCATCATCTTCTTTACGTGGGGCTCGATCCTGACGTGGCCCTTCGGATCAAGATCATGTACCTGCGCGGCGAGATTGACGGCCGTAGGCTCAGGACGGCACTGTATTGCTAGGGCTTGGGGGCTAAGCGGCGACCTCGCGATTCCGCGTCTCGCAAGGCGCGTTGCGCCTGATCGTCCATGGGGACGCACTGCGGCCCTACTGCATCTGACTTCGCAGCATGTCTGCTCAGCGCACTTTGGAGTACGTGCTCGCACATTTCTCGATCCACCATTTCTGCTAGATAAGGAATGCTGGTGTCCGGGTAGAACTCAATGTAGAAGTACCTTTCCCGGTCCGCCCGAAGATGCAATGCCATCGCTACCAGAAAGCCGGCAACGAAAGTGAGGCCGTATTTGATCCACCTCACGGCTGAGACTCCTTCTTCAAGCGCATCAGTTCGAGCCTGAGGCGCGCGTGTTCTACCAGGAGCTTGGCCCACTTTATCTTGAGGCCTCGGATGCGCAGTTCATAGACCTGGCTGTCGAGGGCCAGATTGTCGAAGTTGGAATGGAGCATGGTTCTCTTCCTGAGTGGAGGACGTGATCTTCGTTTGACGTGCTCTTCTGCGTCCATCGAAATCGCTCTGCTTAGGTACAGCAACTGCTAACAGCAGTTTGCTATTTCTAGCGGCTGAATCCGAGCGTGAAGGTTCCAACTCTCATCGTTGATTCGTCTTCCTTGAGAATCTCAGAGTACGCAGCTTCAGACCAGTAAAAGCGCCCTGTTTTCTTCATTAATTGGAGGAGGCTGACGCCGCTGTAGTACACCGGGTTCCGAAGAACCAAGATGTACTGGTCATCTTTCACTAGTGCCAGCTCGATGCGGTTGGTGCTACCGGGATTCACGCCGAACCATTTCCCCCCTATCTCTTTAATTTCGGCGACGGGCTGATCGGATTTTTCGCACGGAAACTTTCGTTGGGTTGAGTTGTAGCTACACGTTTGATCAAACGTCAGCTTGTAGTCAAATGCGTAGACAGGCGCTACCACGCAGAGTGCGAGAGCGCAGAGGGCCTTCTTCATTTCGATCTTCCGTTTGAGTCGTCGGACCAATCGATTCTGGCGTGTAAAAAGCCGCTCACCTTGGCTTCGAGCGCTGCTTTCGGCTCAGTGTTTACGATGACAATAGGTCTTTCCGGGCCTTTCGTCCGCACATAGCCGATGCATAGCTACGGCTTGGACCATTCGTTGTTCTCTCCAATGAGGAAAGACCTTCCAGACGTATCGCTTCGACATGGTCGCGGGTTCGGCCCGGAAGTAGCCCTGCGCGCACCCGAAGCGGGTGCGCGATTTCACGCCGCCATGACCGTCCAAGAATCCGGCCTCGTCGTCATCGACACCAACATCGCACTCGACCTGCTGGTCTTCGAAGACCCCGCCTGGTTGCCCCTGATCGCCCGGCTGGCCGCGGGCCAACTGCGCTGGCTTGCCACGGCCGCGATGCGCGTCGAACTCGAGCGCGTGCTCGGCTACCCGCTGATCGCCCGGCGCATGGCGCAGCGCGGCCTGGAAGCGCCCGCCGTGCTGGCGGACTTCGATGCGGGGGTGCGCATGGTCGAAGGCATTCCATTGCGCGCGCCCTGCGTCTGCAGCGACCCCGACGACCAGGTCTTCATCGACCTGGCGGTGGCGCACCGCACGCTGCTGCTCAGCAAGGACCGCGCGGTGCTGTCGATGAAGAAGCGGCTGGCCCTGCGCGGCGTGGTGGTGCAGGCGGCGCTCGGGGCCTGACTGCACCCACAGTCTCGGCCAGTTGCCGCTGCGCGCCGAGAAGCGCGAAATCCAGCGGATTGACTACTTCCTTCTCATCGACACCTGCCAGGGGCGGTGTTAGCTTTCCGGCAAGGCGAGGATGGTGGCGGCGAACGGGTATCGCAGTCCCTTGCTTTGTGCGGCCCTGCGCCACCCTTCAGTTCTTGCTTCGACTGGGAATCATGCAACCATCATTCGCGACGCTCTGGGCGAATCATCCCAATATCAAGGGCGACGGTGCCTTGCTGGACAAGGACGTTTACAAGGACCAATGTGCGATCAACGTTGGCGCTGCCTTTGTCCGGTCGAGCATGAATCTCGGCAATTTTCGAGGCGTCTACTCTTGGCAGAAAGATAAGCCGAAGTATCCGATCCGGGCACAGGAGTTGGCGAACTGGCTGGATTCGGGAACCTCCGGGCTTATGTCGCGTACCGAAAAATACACTGGCAAAGAGGGGTTCGAAAAAATCGCAGGACGCACGGGCATCGTATTCATCCAGAACTACTGGGGTGAGGGGCGGCAAGGCGACCACATCGATCTCTGGAATGGATTGCGGTTGACCAAACTGTCGTCGTGGTTCCTCATCCAGTGGCGCATCTCTTGGGAAGGGGTGCTCACTGACATGCGCCATGCGCAAGCCATATGGTTTTGGCCCGTCCTATGAAATTCCTCATTCGACTGCTCTGCATTTTGGTCGGAGCGCTGGTGCTCAGTTTTCTCGTTACGAAAGTCGTACTTGTCCCCATTGGGCAATGGTACGAAATGAACAAGGCCCAGAGCTTCGACGATGTGTCCGATGCTTTCGTTCTAGCTCTTGCTGCGCAAACGATTTTCGCTGTCGTGGGCGGCTGGCTCGGCGACTGGGCATTTCGCAAGTGGCGACAGAAGCAACTTGATCGCCCATAGCGCATATGACGGCTGCTGCTAGTCCTGGAGCGCCGCGGGCGGCGCCAGGTGCCAGCGCCCCAGCAAGCGCGCCACCGCCCGCACGCGCTGCGTATCACGCCCCCAGCGCCGGCTCGCCGGCAGCTTCTGCGCCCATTTCATGCGCCGCGCCGCCTCGGCGATGCGTTCGCGCACGTCCGCGCTCACTTCGGCCAGTGCGGCATGCCAGTGCCGGCCGGCGGCTTCCGGCGCGGCGGCCTCCAGCATCATGGCCGTGGAGTGCAGGTAGCTGAGCCAGTCGCGCGCCTGGCATTCGGCCAGGGCCATGACTTCGGACGGATCGTCCTCGAAATCGATGTAGCCGATCACGCCGTCGGGGCACTGCACCAGGTTGCGGTCGAAGGCCTGGCTCAGGTGCTGGCCGCACCGGTGGACGGCGGCGATTGCGGCCAGCCCTTCGCGCCAGACCGCCAGCAGCGCGGCCGGCCCGGCCGCGGCCGCATGGTCGAGCCGCTCCTGCAGCACCACGGTGGCGCGGCCGCTTTCACCCAGATCGGAAATCAGCAGGCCGTCGGGCTGCTGCGCCAGCACCACCGGCACGCGCAGGCCCGCGGCCGCCAGCTGCTTGAGGCGCCGCGCCTCGGTGGCAATGGCGGCCTCGCCGCCGGGGTTGGGCACCGGCTTGATGATGTCCAGCCGCGCCATGCGCGCGACCGCCGCCATCACGCGGTAGCCCCACTTGCCGTGGCGCGGACCGGCCTTCTTGAGCCACACGCGCTCGCTGCCCAGGCGGTGGCTGGCCACGTTCTTCTGCTGCTTGGGCAGCATGATGCGCAGGAACTCGGCGTAGTCGCCGGGCGCCGGCGCGAAGGGCTGCGCATCCAGGGGCGCGGGCGCGGAGGCCGCGCCCTTGGCGCTGTGCAGCCGTGTCGAAGCGCCGCGTCGCAAGGGGTTCATGCGGCCAGCGGAAGATTCGACACCAGGCCGTGCGGCCCCTGTGTCAGGGGCTGGAAGCTCTCGGCGCTGGCCAGCGGCCAGTAGGTGCGGAACACGTTGTGCTGCTTGTCGAGCGGGCCGAGCAGCGCACCCGGCTGCACCTGCATCACCAGGTTGCTCAGGAGGCGCACCTCGGTGTCGGAGATGCGCCGCACGATGTGGTGCGCGGTGATCTGCTGCGGGTGGTCGAGGCCGGCGGCCTGCACCAGTTCCTGCAGCGCATGCAGCGTGCTGCGGTGGAAGTTGCGCACGCGCTCGGCCTTGGTTGGCACCACCAGCGCCTGCTGGCGCAGCGGGTCTTGCGTGGTCACGCCGGTGGGGCAGTGGCCGGTGTGGCAGCTTTGGGCCTGGATGCAGCCCAGGGCCATCATGAAGCCGCGCGCCGCGTTGCACCAGTCGGCGCCCAGCGCCATCATGCGCGCCACGTCGAAGGCGGTGATCACCTTGCCGGCGCAGCCCAGCTTGATGCGGTGGCGCAGGTTCACGCCGACGAGCGTGTTGTGCACCAGCAGCAGGCCTTCCTGCAGCGGCGCGCCCACGTGGTCGCTGAACTCGACCGGCGCGGCGCCCGTGCCGCCCTCCGCGCCGTCCACCACGATGAAGTCAGGCGTGATGCCCGTCGCCTGCATGGCCTTGACGATCGCGAACCACTCCCAGGGATGGCCAAGGCAGAACTTGAAGCCGGTCGGCTTGCCGCCCGACAGCTCGCGCAGCTTGGCGATGAAATGCATCATCTCGACGGGTGTGGTGAAGGCGCTGTGCGACGATGGCGACACGCAGTCGACGCCGATCGCCACGCCGCGCGCGGCCGCGATCTCGGGCGTGACCTTGGGGGCGGGCAGCACGCCGCCGTGCCCGGGCTTGGCGCCCTGGCTCAGCTTGATCTCGATCATCTTCACCTGCGGATCGCGCGCGTTGGCGCTGAAGCGCTCGGCGTTGAAGCTGCCGTCCTCGTTGCGGCAGCCGAAGTAGCCCGAGCCGATTTCCCAGATCAGGTCGCCGCCATGCACACGGTGGTGCTGCGAGATCGAGCCTTCGCCGGTGTCGTGCGCAAAGCCGCCCAGCTTGGCGCCGCGGTTGAGCGCGAGGATCGCATTGGCCGACAGCGCGCCGAAGCTCATGGCCGAGATGTTGAACACGCTCGCGCTGTAGGGCTGGGTGCAGGGATGGTGGGGCGGCGCGTCGGCGGCTGGTTGCGCCGCATGCGCCGGAGTGGTCTCCACCGGATGCGGCGTGCCGCCGATCACGATGCGGAAATCGTGGTTCTCGAGCCGGGTCGGCTGCATCGAGTGGTTGATCCACTCGTAGCCTGCGATGGTCACGTCGAGCTGCGTGCCGAAGGGGCGGTTGTCGGGCTCGCCCTTGGCGCGCTGGTACACCAGCGAGCGCTGCGCGCGCGAGAACGGCGCCGCCTCGGAATCGCTCTCGATGAAGTACTGCCGCATTTCTGGCCGGATGAATTCCAGCAGGAAGCGCAGGTGGCCGATCACCGGGTAGTTGCGCAGGATGGCGTGGCGCGTCTGCCGCAGGTCGTGCACGCCGGTGCCGGAAAGTGCCGCGAAAACGGCCACCCCTGCCCAGGCCAGCCACAGGTGCGGCGACGCCAGCACGAAGGCGATGCAGGCCGCCAGACCGACCACGCACAGGGCGAAAGCGCTGTAGCGTGTCGGAAACGGAATAATCGTGGGCATAGAAATAGTGTCGACCGGAGCCTGCTGCATCATAGAGGGCTGCCCCGAACTTGCCATGACGAACACCCACGACACCCCCCAGGCCGCAGCGGCCGCTTCCGCCCCCCTCGGCCCCGACGATTTCGACGCCCTCGACCAGGCGCTAGACGCCATGCGCGAGCACGACGAGGAAATTCCCCAGTGGGAATTCTGCGAAGGCTTCATGGCCGCGCTGATCTGCACCCGCCGGCCCATCGAGCCCGCCGAATACTGGCCCGTGCTGCTGGGCGAAGGCTTCGTGCCGGCCCAGCACATGGAGTTCGTCTGGAACTGGAAGCGCCGCTGGCTCGAAATCGAGGAAGGCCTGGACGCCGACGTGCAATCGCTCGACGACGAGCGCAGCTGGCAGCCCGAGGTGCTCGACACCCGCGGCGCCATTGCCTCGCTGCCCGAGGAAGAGCGCGCCGAGGTGGCGGGCGAGGAAATTCCCTCGTTCGCGCAGGTCTGGGCGCTGGGCTTCATGTACGCGGTCGAGAACTGGCCCGAGGACTGGGCCGCGCCGCGCGACAAGGAAGCCGCCCAGATGCTCGACGACGCGCTCGACAACATCGTTGCGCTCACCGAAGACGACAAGGCCAAGCCCACGCTCTCGATGTTCAGCGACGACGGCCCGCCGAGCGTGAGCCAGCAGCGGCTGGACGATTTCGGCGCCGCCATCTGGGCCGTGTACGACCTGCGCCAGCTCTGGAAGAGCCTGGGCCCGAAGGTCGAGACCCTCCGCAAGGAAGCCACGCCCGGCCGCAACGACCCGTGCCCCTGCGGCAGCGGCAAGAAATACAAGAAGTGCCACGGTGCCTGACAGCGGCCCTGCCAGCGCACGGCTGACACCGCGCACGGCGTGGGTCATGGTGCTGGCGCTGTGCGCCGGGGTGGCGCTGAGCCAGGCCTTCCGAACCGTGGGCGCCATCATGGCGAGCCCGCTGCAGGCCGACTTCAAGCTGTCGGCCCAGGCGCTGGGCATTTTCTCGGGCGCCTTTCATTTCGCCTTTGGCGCGATGCAGCTCTTCATGGGCATCGGCATCGACCTGCACGGCGTGCGGCGCACGGTGCTGGTGGCGTTTCCGGTCGCGATCGCGGGCGCACTGCTGTCGGCGCTGTCGCCGAGCTATCCGGTGCTGGTGGCGGGGCAGGCGCTGATCGGCATCGGCTGCGCGCCGGCCTTCCTGGTGTGCACCGTGTTCATTGCGCGGCACTTTCCCGCCGCGCGCTTCGCCACCGTTTCGGGCCTGGTGCTGGCCATCGGCGGCGTCGGCATGCTGGCCACCGGCACGCCGCTCGCATGGCTGGTGCAGGCGTATTCGTGGCGCGCGGGCTTCCTGGTGCTGGCCGTGGCCTCGGCGCTGGCATGGCTCGCCATCTGGCGTTGGGTGCGCGAGCCCGCGTCGGCCGTGCCGAGGGCGAACGAATCGATTCCCGAGGCCATTCGCCAGTTCGGCGCGCTGCTCGCGATGCCGCACACGCTGGGCATCGTCGTGCTCGGGGCGGTGACGTATGCCGCGTTCATTTCGCTGCGCGGACTCTGGCTCGGCCCGCTCATGATGGAGCGCCACGGCTATTCGCTGGTGCAGAGCGGCAGCGTCGCCATCGCGGTGTCGGTGATCTCGCTGTTCGGTGCGCCGCTGTTCGGCCGCTTCGACCGCGACGGCGCTGCCCGCCGCCGCTGGATCGTGGCGTGCGCGCTCGGCTATGCGGCCTTGTTCGCGCTCATCGCCTTCACGCATTCGGCCTGGCTGGACATCGGCGGCATGGTGCTGATCGGCGTGCTCTCGGGTTTCATCGTCTGGCAGTACGCCGATGTGCGCGTGGCCTATCCGGCCGCGCTCACGGGCCGCGCGATGGCGGTGTTCACCATGGCGATGTTCCTCGGCGTCGCGCTCATGCAGTGGGGCACCGGCGTGGCGGCCTCGGTGGCCGCGGCGCATGGCGGCGATCCGCTCACGGCCGTGCTGGCCACCATCGCGGTGCTGCTGGTGCTCGGCATCGCGGCCTTCGCGTGGCTGCCCGCGCCCAAGGCGCAGGCCCTCAGATCTTGAAGGCGCGCTGGATGTCGGGCCGCACCAGGTCGGCGTATTCGCGGTGCTTGCGGATGTAGCCCGCGATGAACTGGCACACCGGGATCACATGCAGCCCCCTGGCACGCGCCTCGTCGAGCACATGCCGTGCGATGCCCGAGCCCACGCCCTTGCCCTCGTACGCGGGCAGCACCTCGGTGTGGGTGAACATGATGGCGTCGGTCAGCAGGTTGTATTCGGCGTAGGCCGCGAGCTGGCCCTCGAGCGCGGCTTCATAGCGATGCCCGGCTTCGTTGTTGGTGATGACTAGGTTGCTGTTGTTCATAGCTGGCGTGCGAGATAAGTGGCGAGATTGGCGGCCGCGGTGGCGCGCACCTTGTTGCGCAGCATCGGCGTCCAGCCGAGCAGCAGGCCCGGTGCGCCCAGCGCCTGGCGCGACCAGGTCCAGAACGCAAAGGTGTCGCGGTGGGTGGCAATCAGCCCCTCGGGCGTGAAGCCGAAGCGCGCGTCGACGCTGTTGTCGACCAGCCGGCCGGTGGCGCTGAAGCGGTAGTGCGCGTCCCAGTGGGCCTGGCCGCTGGCGCCGTCGGCGCGCACGTCGCGCCAGCTCAGCCGCCAGACGTCGGCACCCTTGGCCCGGGTGGCGTCGCAGAGCATGCGCCACATGCCGCCCACATGGCGCCGGCCGCGCAGCGAGAAGACCTCGTCGTCGAACGCCGCATCGCTCGCATAGCAGGCGGCCATGGCGGGGGCGTCGAGCCTGGAGAAGGCCGCGTAGAAGCGCTCGATGGTCTGGGCATTGGTTGTTGCCGTTGCTGCTGCTTCTGCTGTCATGTCATGGGACCTCTCTTGTGGTGCCGGGGTGCGGGCCGAGCAGGCCCGCCAGTGTCTGGAGCGCGTAGTGCACCGTGGCCGCGCGCACCGCGGCGCGATCGCCGTCGAAGCGGCGGCGCTCGGTGCGCACCTGCCCGTCGACCGACCAGCCGAACCACACGGTGCCGACCGGCTTTTCGGGGCTGCCGCCGGTCGGGCCGGCCACGCCGGTCACGGCCACCGCCGCGCGCGCCGCCGAACGCGCGATGGCGCCTTCTGCCATGGCGCGCGCCACCGGCTCGCTGACCGCGCCGTGGGCGTCGATCAGCGCGGCATCGACGCCCAGCAGTTCGGTCTTGGCCGCGTTCGAATACGTGACGAAGCCGCGCTCGAACCATGCGCTTGAGCCCGCGAGCTCGGTGCACGCGCCGGCAATGAGCCCGCCGGTGCAGCTTTCGGCCGTGGCCAGCATCCAGCCCTTCTTCAGCAGCAGTTCGGCCGTGGCCGCGACCAGCGCGGACGTGTCCTGGTCCGCAGGAAAGTTTGCCGGGGCCGAGGGTTCCATGAAGTTCACCATGCGCGCCAGAGCGCAATGACCAGCAGCGTGCAGAACGCCGCCACCAGGTCGTCGAGGATGATGCCAAAGCCCGCGCGCCACCAGCGCACCTCGGCGGCGTCGCGCTGCTTGAACAGCGCATCGGCCCAGGCCACCGGCCCCGGCTTGGCGGCATCGAAGAAGCGGAACAGCCCGAACGCGATGACCTGCGCGAGCAGGCCGGCCGGCGTGACGAGCCAGAGCACGATCCAGAACGCGATCACCTCGTCCCACACGATGCTGCCCGGGTCGGCCACGCCCATGTCGCGCGCCGTGATGCTGCAGGCCCACCAGCCGACGGGCAGCGAGGCCAGGATGATCCAGCCGATGGTGGCGGGCGTGAGCCACAGCTGCATCACGGCAAAGGCCGCCCATGCCCACAGCGTGCCGACGGTGCCCGGCGCCACCCGCGGCAGCCCGGAGCCGAAACCCATGGCGACGAAATGCGCCGGGTGGGAGAAAAGGAAACCGATGGTGGGGCGGTGGGGCGTGGCTGGCGGCATGGTGCCTGCGGAGGAAGGAGCAGCTTGCATCAGGCCAGAGTGTCGCGCATTCGGGGGCCTGTTCAAGACCTTCCATTTATCAAAGCAATAGCTTGTTTAATTCACGGGTCCGGCCTAGTATCCGGGCCTTGCTTCGCTACCCGTCGTCCGCCACGGACGCGCCCAATGCCCGCTGCCTCATCCAACTCCCCGGCTGTTGCCTCTTCTTCCTCATCGCTTCCCGCGCCATCCGCCGCCGCCTGGAGCGACCTGTTCAGCGGACGCAACGGCTGGCGCGCGCTGGCGCTCACGGGGGGCGTCGCGCTGCATGCGGTCAACGTGCACATCGTGACGACCGTGCTGCCGTCGGTGGTGAACGAGATCGGCGGGCTCGACTGGTATGCCTGGAGCACCACGCTGTTCGTGGTGGGCTCGATCCTCGGCGCCACGCTTTCGGTGCGGCTGCTTGCCAGGCTGGGGCCGCGCGGCGCCTGCCTGGCAGCGCTGGCAGCCTTCACCGCGGGTTCGATGGCCTGCGCGCTCGCACCGGCCATGCCCTGGCTACTGGCGGGGCGTACGGTGCAGGGGCTGGGCGGCGGCTTGCTCGCGGCCTTGAGCTATGCGCTGATCCAACTGGTGTTCGCGCCGCGGCTGTGGCCCCGCGCCGTGGCGCTGGTGTCGGGCATGTGGGGCGTGGCCACGCTCTGTGGGCCAGCGGTCGGCGGCCTGTTCGCGCAGGCGGGTCACTGGCGCGGGGCCTTCTGGTCGCTGTTGCCGCTGGCTGTGTTGCAGGCGCTGCTGGTCGCGGCGCAGCTGCGGCCCGCGGCCGGCGTGCGGCACGAGCGGCCGGCGCGCATGCCGCGCATCCCGGCGCTGCAGATCGGCTTGCTCGCGGCATCGGTGCTGGTGATCGCGGCCAGCGAGTTCTGGCCGGCGCTCGCCTGGCAGGCCGCCGGCGTGGCGCTGGGGCTGGCGCTCGGCGTGGCCGCCACGCGGATCGACCGGCGTGCCGCGGTGCGGCTGCTGCCCACCGGCGCCTATACGGTGCGCGCGCCGATGGGCGCCATCTATGCCAGCGTGGTGCTGCTGCTGATCGGCACCACCACCGAGATCTTCGTGCCGTACTTCCTGCAGCTGCTGCACGGCCATTCGCCGCTGTCGGCCGGCTATCTCACGGCCGCGATGGCCGGCGGCTGGAGCGCGGGTTCGCTGCTCTCGTCGGGACGCAGCGGCGCGCGCGCCGACCGCATGCTGCGCGCCGGCCCGGTGGCCTGCACGCTGGGACTGTCCGCCCTCGCGCTGCTGCTGCCGGCGCCCGGCCGCTTCGCGCCGGGGCTCGACATGCTGCTGGCCGCCATCGCGCTGGCCGCCGTGGGGCTGGGCGTGGGCGTCGGATGGCCGCACCTGGTCACGCGCGTGATGTCGCTGGCGCCCGCCGGGCAGGAAGGCCTGGCCTCCACCTCGATCACGACCGTGCAGCTCTATGGCATGGCCGTGGGCGCGGCGCTCGCGGGGCTGGTGGCCAACGCGGCCGGCCTCACCGAGCCGGGCGGCGCGGCGGGCGCGCGCTCCGCCGCGGCCTGGCTGTTCGCGAGCTTCGCGTTCGCGCCGGCGCTGGCGGCGTGGCTGGTGGCCCGCTTCGTTGCCGCACGCAGTTTCATCGACGTGCTCGAGCCATCGCGCTAGGCCTTCCTGCATGCCGTCCGATGTATTCGTCGGAGGTATCGGCCATCGTATGCTTGGCGGCCCGATCACGTCCGAAAGCACCTCCATCATGAAAAGAGCCCTGGTCCGTTTCGACGCGTTGTGGCTGTGCCTTGCGTTCAGCTTGCTGCTCGCGGCTTGTGGCAGCAAGGAAGCGGAACAACGCGCGGCCTTCATCGCCTTCCTGCAGACCCGCGTGCTCGACAAGCCCGGTCTGCGCGTGCCCACGCCCAATGCCGACGAGAAGGCCTCCTTCGGCGACTATGCGCAGCACTATGCGGTGATTGCCGACTTCAACGAGGGCATGAACAAGTCGGTCAGCCAGCCGATGGGCCAGGTCATGGCCAAGGGCGCGCTGCGGTCGGTTGCCGACCTGGCGTCGCGGCGCGACGACCTCAAGGCCGCCAAGGACGGTCTGGGCGGCCTGCGTACTGCGCTCGACCAGGAACTGGCCAAGGCCGATGCCGCGCATGCGAAGCTCAAGCAGCCCGATGACCTGAAGCAGATCTACGACAAGGCTTACGAAAAAACCGTGTCGGCACCGGCCGCCACCTTCAAGGACGTGTTCCCGGCGCTCGACAAAGTGTTCGACGGCGCGCTCGCGGTGGGCGACTACCTCGAGCAGAACAAGTCGAAGATCCAGGTCTCGGGCGCATCGGTGACAGTGAGCGATCCGGCCGTGCAGGCGCAGCTCAACACAATGCTGCAGGACCTCAATGGCCATTCGAATGCCATCAACGCGGCTCAGCGCAAGATGCAGGCGATGGTCCGCGGTTCCTGATCAGACGAAATGGTCGAACGAGCCGAACCGCTGCGCAACCGGCGCGCCGACGGCATCCACGATGCGCAGGCCGGCTTCGGCGTCGATGCGGCCGATGCGCGTCACGCGTGTGGCGCTTTGCTTGCCGGCCTGTTCGACCGCGGCGCGCGCGGAAGGCGCTGCGGTGAAGACCAGCTCGTAGTCGTCGCCGCCCGAGAGCGCGCAGGTGCGCAGGATCTCGCTGCCGAGGCCGGAGGCCGCGGCGGTGGCGACCAGGCCCGTGGCCGCGTCGGCATCGAGGGTGGCGCCCATCTGGCTCGACGCAAGGATGTGGCCCAGGTCGCCAACGAGGCCGTCGCTCACGTCCACCGCCGAGGAAGCCGTGCCGCGCAGCGCCTGGCCCAGTGCCACGCGCGGCGTGGGCTGCTCCATGCGCATCCGCGCCTGCGCGAACACGTCGGCAGGCAGCGCGAGCGTGCCGCGGAATGCTTCGAGCGCCAGCCGTGCGTCGCCGAGCGTGCCGCTGACCCAGATGTCGTCGCCGGCGCGCGCGCCCGAGCGCAGCAGCGCCGCGCCGGCCGGCACTTCGCCGAACACCGTGATGCAGATGTTGAGCGGACCGCGCGTGGTGTCGCCGCCCACCAGCTCGCAGCCGTGTTCGTCGGCCAGCGCGAACAGGCCGCGCGAGAAGCCTTCGAGCCAGGGCTCGTCGACGCCGGGCAGCGCGAGCGCGAGCGTGAAGGCCAGCGGCTTCGCGCCGCAGGCCGCCAGGTCGCTGAGGTTCACCGCCAGCGCCTTGTGGCCGAGCCGCGCCGGATCGACGGTCGAGAGAAAGTGCCGGCCCTCGACCAGCATGTCGCAGGACACCGCGAGCTGCATGCCGGGCGCCGGCGCGAGCAATGCGCAGTCGTCGCCCACACCCAGCGGCGAGCGCTTGGCGGGGCGCTGGAAGTAGCGCGTGATCAGGTCGAATTCACCCATGGAGCGAGCATAAGCGCTGGAACGCTCAGCCCCGCGCGCGGCGGTTCGACATCACCACGTTGTCCTTCTCGATCGGCAGTCCGGCCTGCAGCGCCGCGATCCAGGCATCGGTGGTCGCCACGGCCGCGAAGTTGCTGTGGAACACGACGCTGAAGACGCGGTGGATTTCCTCGGCGCTGGCTTGGCCGGCTGCATTCGAATAGGGCAGCGCGCCACTCGCGTCCGACAGGAATTCCACGTTGAGTCCCCGGTGCATGGCTTCGAAAGCGGTGGATGCATCGCAGTTGTGGGTCATGTAGCCGGCCACGCTCAGCGTGTCGATCTCGTTGCGAGCGATCCAGTCGGCGAAGTCGGTGCCGGTGAAGACGCTGGGGAACGCCTTGGTGACCAGATGGTCGTGCGGCCGGCCGGCGATCTCGGGGTGCAGCTGCCCGTTGTGGGCGTCGGCCTGGAACACCGGCGCGCCCTTGGGGGCGTGGTGGCGCACCACGACCACCGGCGTGCCGGCCGCGCGGGCGGCGTCCATGGCCTGCATGATCTTCGGCAGCGACTGTTCGACCGGTGGGTATTCGATCGGCAGGCCGCCGCCTTCGAAGTATTCGTTCTGCACGTCGATCACGACGAGGGCGCGGCGCGGTGCGGGGAGGGTGCTCATGGTCTGGTTCCTTCGGCTGTGTGTTTGGATGGGCTCGATTCTTCGCCTTCGGCCGCCCTGCCGAAAGTGGCCCGAAAGCCATTCATCGATAAGATCGGGCCATGGCCCGTTCCAGCGCAGAAACCATCGCCGTCGTTGCCTTCGACGGCATCAGCCCTTTTCACCTGTCCGTGCCCTGCATGGTGTTCGGCGAAGACCGCACGGAGGCGGGCGAGCCCCGCTTTCGCGTGCGCGTCTGCGCGCCCGAGCCCGGCGCGCTGCAGACCAACGCCGGCTTCACGCTGGGTGTGCCGCATGGCCTGGAGGCGATCCGCCGGGCGCAGATCGTGGTGGTTCCCTCCTGGTGCGACGACGGACGGCCCGCGCCGCCCGCGCTGATCCGTGCGCTGCAGGCGGCGCACCGCCGCGGCGCGACCGTGGTCGGGCTGTGCCTGGGCGCCTTCGTGCTGGCCGAGGCCGGCCTGCTCGACGACCGACCGGCCACCACGCACTGGCTCCTGGCCGCGGCCTTCGCGAAGCTGTATCCGCGGGTGAAGCTGCAGCCCGAGGTGCTGTACGTGGACGACGGCAGCGTGCTCACCTCCGCCGGCACGGCCGCAGGCATCGACTGCTGCCTGCACCTGCTGCGTGTGCGCTACGGCGCCGAGACGGCGAACCGCGCCGCGCGGCGCATGGTGGTCGCGCCGCACCGGCAGGGCGGGCAGGCGCAGTACATCCAGCAACCGGTGCCGGCCGCCGCCGAGCGCGACCGCCTCACGCCGCTGCTGGAGTGGCTGGGCCGGCACCTCCACAGCTCGCACGAACTGGACGCGCTGGCCCGGCGCGCACTGATGAGCCGGCGCACCTTCACGCGGCGCTTCCGCGAGTCGACAGGCACCACCGTCGGCCAATGGCTGCAGAACCAGCGCCTGGCACTGGCACAGCGGCTGCTGGAGACCACCGACCGGGCCGTCGAGCGCGTGGCCACCGATGCCGGTTTCGGATCGGCGGTGTCGCTGCGAAAGCACTTCGCGGCGGCGTTCAAGGTGTCGCCCACGGCGTACCGCAGGCAGTTCTCGCAGGAGGCCGCCGCGCTCTGAGCCGCGCGGCGACGGGGCTCAGGCCCCCGCTCGAAACCGCAGCGCCGCCTGCCGCACCACCTCCGCCAGCAGGCGCTCCTTGCCCTGCTTCTCGCGCAGCCAGCGCGCATCGTTGCGGTTGGCTTCCACGCTGGTGCGCAGTTCGCCGAGCGCCTGCGTGGCGTTGAGCGCCTCGCTGTGCCATTCGAGCTGCGTCATGGTCATGAGGATGTGGTCGCGCAGCGGCATGTGCTGGCCGCTGGCCGGGTCCACGTACACCGCGTCGAGCCCGAAGCGGCAGGCCTGGAAGCGGTTGTAGGTGTAGACGAGGTAGTCGTCTTCCGTCGGCTCGAAAGGCTGCTCCTGCAGGAACCAGGCGGCCAGCGACTGCACGTAGCCCGCGAGCGCGGCCGCGCGCTCGACGGTGAGCGGCGTGTCGAACACGCGGATCTCGATGGTGCCGAACTCGGGCTTGGGCCGGATGTCCCAGTAGAAGTCTTTCATGCTGCGCACGACGCCGGTGCGGGTCATGCGCTCGAAATACGCTTCGAACTCCTTCCAGCTCAGCGTGAAAGGCGCGCGGCCCGAGAGCGGAAACGCGAATACCGAATTGAGCCGGGCCGAGTCGAACTGCGTGTCCTGCCCCTGCACGAACGGCGACGACGCCGACAGCGCGATGAAGTGCGGGATGTAGCGCGACATGCGGTGCAGCATCAACAGCGCCGCGTCGGCATCGGGGCAGCCGATGTGCACGTGCTGGCCGAAGATGGTGAACTGCTTGCTCAGGTAGCCGTAGAGCTCCGAGAGTTCGCGAAAGCGCGGCTTGTCGTAGATGCGCCGCTCGTGCCACTGCTGGAACGCATGCGTGCCGCCGCCCACCACCGCGATGTTGAGCTTGTCGGCGTTCTTGATGAGCGCCTCGCGGATCGGCGAAAGCTGCTTGATCACGTCCTGCGCCGAATGGCAGATGTCGGTCGAGATCTCGATCATGCTCGAGGTCATCTCGGGCACCACGCTGCCGGGCAGCGGGGTCTGCGCCATCAGCCGCAGCATGTCTTCCGCATAGGGTGCCAGGTCGTAGTCGTGCGTGTTGACGAGCTGCAGTTCGAGCTCCACGCCGAGCGACAGCGCTTCCGAGCGGGTGAAGGGTTCGAGCTTGACCACGCGGCTCGCGGGGTCCGCGGGCAGTGCGGCGGAGCGGAAGTCGTCGCTGTCGGGAAAAGCCATGGCCGCGGTCATCGCTGCGTGTCCTCCGTGGTGCTGAAGGCCTGGGGCGTCCAGGGCACCGAGCTTTCGCCCACCGCGTGAATGGCCACGGTGGCGAGCACGGCGCCCATCACTTCCATCAGGAGAATCGAGGGCAGGGCCACCTGCGTGATCATGGTGCCGAGCAGCGGCGACGCGGTGGTGAAGTTCGAGGCGATGAGCAGCGCGATCGACGATAGCGGCGACATCGCGCAGCCGACCCAGAAGGCTTGGTTCCAGCTCGCGCCGCTGCCCGGGTTGGCAATGGCCACGCCGGCGATCTTGGCGAACAGGCGGATGCCGATCACCGCCAGCACCACGCTGGCCACGGGCAGGGTCCAGTCGGCCTGCGCCGCCACGATGGACACCAGCACGAACATCAGCATGGTGAGCAGCGAAGAGGCCGTGCCGAGTTGCCGCTGCCAGGCCCAGGGCTTGGGATTCAGCGTCTTGAGCAGCAGCCCGCCGATCAACGCGGCCAGCGGCGCGGAGCCGCCGACGTGGGCCGTGAGCGCGCTGGCGGCCGCGATGAGCGCGAGCAGCAGGATCGAGGTGTTCTCGCTCGTCGGGCTCATGAAGCGCAGCGCCGTGCGCAGCGCCAGCGCCAGGATGCCGCCGATGACGAACGACAGGCCCAGCACCACCGCCACCGGATACAGCTTCTGCAGCAAGGTCTGCGGCGCCCGCTCGATCAGGCCGGCCTGCGCATAGCCGAGCGCCAGCGCGTAGAAGGTGTTGAGCGTGGCCAGCGTCATGGCGCGCTCGGTCACCGGCCCCGAGGCGCGGGTGTCGATGATCACGCGGCTCAGCACCGCCGGCGAGGCGACGATGGCCATCAGCGCGATCGGGTTGGCCACCGGATCGGGCAGCCCCAGCAGCTGCAGCATCCAGAACACGCCGAAGTAGGTGAGCGTGGCTTCGAGCAGGCTCTGCACCAGCACCATCGGGTTGTGGCGGAACCAGCGCAGCGGCAGCCGGCCGCCGGCCTCGAACAGCACCACGGCCGCGCCCAGCTCCAGCAGGAACAGGCTGATGCCGCGCAGCGGCCAGATCGCGCCCTCGAAGCCGGCCAGGCCGACCACGGCGCCAACCACCGAATAGCCCACCACCTTGGGCAGGCCCAGGTAGCGCTGCACCAGGTGGCCCGAGGCCGCCGCCGCGGCCAGCAGAAGCGACCACAGCACGGTGGGCAGGCCGGCCGAAGGGCGCAGCCACTCGGACCAGAAGCCCAGCAGGTCGTTGAAGAGGCTCGTCAGGTTCATGCAGGTAGAAAAAAGCTGATGGGCCGGCTGCGCCAGCGCGCCCGGATGGCGCTGCGGATGCGTGCGCGGTCATCGAGGCCGACGCTGTGCGCGCGCAGCGCCAGCCGGAATGCGAAATAGAAACTCACGCTCACATTGAGCGCGCCGATCACCGGGATGGCCGCCACCGCCCACCACAGCGCGGGCTGCTGGAGCACCGCCAGGCCCGTGGAGGCCGCGGCAGCCGCGATCTGCCCGGCCGACAGTGTCACGTGGCGCACGTCCAGCCCGAGCCCGAAGAAACCCGCGAATGCCGGCAGCAGCCCGAGCATGAGTCCGAGCGAGATGTTGGAGGCAATGCCCGAGATGTGTGTGCGCATGAAGGTGGCCCACCGGCGGGCGCGTGCGGCGCCCAGAAAAGCGCCGATGCGAGGGTTGTAACGCATGGCGGAGTCCAGGCGATGCAGGACAAAGGCGTTTTCTGTCCAGCCCGCGATGATGCTGGCTGCGAACAGCAGCACGCCGGTCATGCCCGCGAAGAGCGCGGTCGGGCCCAGCAGCGAAAGCGATTGCAGCGTGGCCGCGGCGTGCGCCGCGTCCAGCAGCGGCCGGCCGAGTGCGAACTGCACCAGCAGGGCCAGCGCCAGCATCGCGGGCACCACCACGCCCACGTTGCCCAGCACGGCCGCCACCTGCGAGCGCACCAGGTGGGCCACCTCGTCGACGAAATCGGCCACCGCGGCGTCGGTCTTGATGTCGCGCAGCCGCGCCGCCATGGCGGGCGCCGTCATCGCCGGCTGCTTGGTGGCCAGCGTCAGGTGCAGCAGCTGGATCGCGACAAAGCTGGCGGCATACATCAGGCCCGACCAGAGCCCGCTCCAGAAGGCCGACAGGCCGAGCGCATAGATGCCGAACTTGAGCAGCACCGTCGCCGAGGTGAGCGCGCCGCCGCCCGCCGCCTTGCGCACCATCTGCAGGTAGCTGCCGCGGTCGCGCGTGATGTAGTGCTCGCCGGTCTCGGCGCTGCGCTCTGTCACCTTGGCCGCGAGCATCGAGGAGTTGGATGCGATCAGCGCGCGGATGCTGTTGCGCTCGCCGCCCGCCAGCACCAGCCGGCCCACCAGCCGCGCCACGCTGGGCGCGGGCGTGGCCGACATCAGGCAGTCGAGCAGTTCGCGGATGCGCAGCACCCGTTCGCGCAGCTGGCGCAGCCGGAACACCAGGCCGACCGAGATGCCGTTGTCCTCCAGGTGCGCGTAGACCGAGGAGGCGCTGGCGCGGCAGGCGTCGAGCCGGTCGCGGAATGCCACGAACGCGGCCTGCAGCGCCTGTTCGTCGCGGGGAGAGCGGAACATCTGCTCGCGCAGCGCATCGAGGTCGGACATCAGCGCATGGAAGGCGCGGCTTTCGCTCGCAGCGCTCATCCTGAGCCGCAATTCGGGCGAGAAGCCGGCCGCCACCACCTGGCTGCTGCAGTAGGTGACAGCGTCCATCACGGTGTGGCGCCAGCGCGGGGCGCCGTCGTCGTCCACAGCCGCATCGGCCAGCAGCGCGCCGATGCGCGCGAGCTGTGCTTCGTCGAGCAGCGCGATCCAGCCCGCGTCGAAAACGCCGGGCAGCACCATGCGAAAGAGATCCGAAGCGTCGGTGGTCTCGGGCGTGCCGGGCAGGATCTTCCGGCGCAGCCGTTCGGTGAGCTCGCTCACGAAAGCGGTGCGCGGCGCAAAGCCGTAGTCCGCCAGCAGCGCGGTCAGGTCGACCGCCTGCGTGAAGGCGCGCCACCATGCGCGCAGGCGTGCCTGCAGCTCGGGCCGCGCCTCGATCGCGTCGAGCAGCAGCGACACGCGCCCCACGGCAGCCTGCGGCGACGCACGGTCGCCGCGCAGCCAGTCGAAGAGGTCGATCAGCCAGATGTGGCGCTGCGCCACGTCCGCCGTCGGATCGAGCCGGGCCAGCAGCCCCTGCAGGTCAAGCGATGCAGCTGCCATTTAATAAAAGAACAAAGAAACAAAAAGAACAAAGAAAGGAATCAGACCAGAAACACCGCGGAACCGGCTTTGCCGGGCCGCTGGTGTTGCTCCCTTGAGGGGGAGGCGGCTACACGAAGTGAGCCGCATCGGGGGTGGGTCAGAAACACCGCGGAACCGGCTTTGCCGGGCCGCTGGTGTTGCCCCCGGTAGGGGGTTGGCGAAGCGACACGAAGTGCGCGAAGACTGGGGGCGAGCTAATGAAGTACCCGCGAGACGGGCGCCCCGCCAATGTCCGCCTCCAGCACGAACATCGGAATCGGCACATCGAAGCGCTCGCCGTCCTCGGTCACCATGAAATAGCTGCCATGCATGGTGCCGCTCGGCGCCTGCAGGCGGCAGCCGCTGGTGTAGCGGAACGATTCACCCGGCGCCAGCAGCGGCTGCTGGCCGATCACGCCCAGCCCCTTGACCTCCTGCGCATGGCCGGAGGCGTCGTTGATGAGCCAGTGGCGGGCGATCAGCTGGGCGCTTTTTTCGCCCGCGTTGGTCACGGTGACGGTATAGGCGAAGGTGTAGATCTTGTCCTTGGGCGAGGACTGGTCCGCGAGATAGCGCGGTTCGACCTGGACGCGGATGGGGCTCTGTGACATGCGCGCGATGGTAACTGGAGCCTTCTCTTGCACTGCTTTCCGGGTTTTGCGCCGGCTGCGACAATCGGCGCATGAGCACGCCGTTCCGCATCGCCCCCTCCATTCTTTCCGCCGATTTCGCCCATCTGGGCGACGAACTGGCCAAGGTCATCGCCGCCGGCGCCGACTGGATCCATTTCGACGTGATGGACAACCACTACGTGCCGAACCTGAGCTTCGGCCCGATGATCTGCAAGGCCCTCAAGCCCTACGCCAAGACGGCCGACGGCGAGCCGGTGCCGATCGACGTGCACCTGATGATCCAGCCGGTCGACGCGCTGGCCGCGTCTTTCGCGGAAGCGGGCGCCGACTACATCAGCTTCCACCCCGACGCCTCGCCGCACGTGAACCGCAGCATCCAGGCCATCAAGGGCGCGGGCTGCAAGGCGGGGCTGGTGTTCAATCCGGGGCTGGGCCTGGAAACGCTCGACTGGGCCATCGACGACATCGACCTGATTCTCATCATGTCCGTGAACCCCGGCTTCGGCGGGCAGAGCTTCATCGATTCGGCGCTGCGCAAGATCGAACTCGCGCGCAAGCGCATCGAGCAGAGCGGCCGCGACATCCGCCTGGAAGTGGATGGCGGCATCAAGGCCGACAACATCGCGCGCGTGGCTTCGGCCGGTGCCGACACTTTCGTGGCGGGCAGCGCAATCTTCAACGCCAAGGACTACGCGGCGGTGATCTCGTCCATGCGCGACCAGCTCGCGGGCGTGGGCGGCAAATGAAAATCCGAGGTCAGCGCTTGACCTTGTCGTTGTAGACGCGGTCCGTCACCGGCCCGCGGTCGGTGTCCACGCTGCCGCGCTCGATGTCCTCGTGGCCCTTGCGGCCCACCTCGGGCGGCTGTCCGTCCTGTGCTTCCTGGCTGTCGGAAGACTGGTCGTGCTCGTGCGGCAGGCGCGGCGCCGAATCGCCGCCCTGTTCGATCTTGGTGTTGCCGCCGCCAGCGTCCCGCAGCGGATCGTTCGGATCGACCGGGGCCTTCGTACGGCGCTTGCTGCTGCTGCTCATGGCACTGTTCCTTCGCGGAGCTTTCTGTGAGTGAGCCTGGAGCCTGCATGGCGCGGGCGGCGCATCCGGTAGGACAGGCGAGGCATGCCCTGTAGGCACTGCGCGCCGGGCCGCCGCGAGGACCGCAACTTCCTTTCCGCGCTCGATGTGCCGCTATGAAACGAGTAGCGTCTTTGCATACAGGGGAACGCCTCCGCAATAATCTCCCGCATGTCCTCCGATCCTTTTGCCCGCGCCGCAACCGACAGCCTGCGCACCCACACGTTTGCCTCGCTGAATCCGGGCCCCCGGCTGCTCGTGCTGGGCGGCGTGCACGGCGACGAAACCTGCGGCACGGCCGGGATCGAGCGCTTGCTGGCCGAACTCGACGGCGGCGCGTTCCAGCTGCTGCGAGGCCAGCTGACCCTGGTGCCCGTCGCCAACCCGCTCGCGCGGCGGCGCCTGCAGCGCGAAGGCGAGCGCAACCTCAACCGCCTGTTCAAGCCCGGCGCGGAGCCCGCGGATTACGAGGGCAAGGTGACCAACGTGCTGTGCCCGCTCATCGAGCGGCACGACGTGCTGCTCGACCTGCATTCCTTCCAGAGCGAGGGCGAGGCCTTCGCGATGATCGGCCCGCGAGACAACAGCGGCTCGCTGGAGCCCTTCGCGCGCGCCAGCGAGGAAGGGCTGCTCGCGCTGCACCTGGGCACGCCCATCGTGGTGGAGGGCTGGCTCGACATCTATGCCGCCGGGCTGGCGCGGCGTGCCTCAGGCGCCGAGGTTGGCGCGGGCGCGCTCGACTTCGGCCGCGGCACCAACGAATACATCCGCAATTGCGGCGGCTACGGCGTCACGCTCGAATGCGGCCAGCACCAAGACCCGCAGGCGCCCGAGGTGGCGTGGCGCGCCATCCGCCGCGCGCTCGCGCTGCTGGGCATGGCGGCGCTGCCCCAGGGGTTGGTGGCGGAGCCGCCCAAGCCGCCCCAACTGCTGCGCCTGGCGAGCGTGACGGACCGGCTGCACGAGGAAGACAGCTTCGTGCGCGACTGGGCCACCTTCGATCCGGTGCAGCGCGGCGAGCCGATCGGCATGCGCCACGACGGCACGCTGGTGAGCGCGCCGGACGACGGGTTCATCGTCTTCCCCAACGCGCTGGCGCTGCCCGGCGCCGAGTGGTTCTACTTTGCGCATCCGAGCGAGCGCGTGCTCGGGCCCGCGGCCACCGCCCCAGCCAGCGCCGCCTGAACCTACGGAAGGCGCCGCCGCGCTCCTACATCGCACGCCGGCCCGGGGCGCAGAGTTTCGAGGCTGAAGGAGTGTGTCCATGGCAGTCTCGAAAAAAGCGCCCGCGCCGCGCGTCCTGTGGAAAGGCGCGATCAGCTTCGGCCTGGTCCACATCCCGGTGGCGCTCTACTCGGCCACCACTGACCACGGCATCGACTTCGACTGGCTCGACAAGCGCACCATGGACCCGGTCGGCTACAAGCGCATCAACAAGAAGACCGGCAAGGAGATCGCGCGCGAGAACATCGTCAAGGGCATCGAGTACGAAGACGGCGAATACGTGGTGCTGAGCGACAAGGAAATTGCCGACGCGTACCCCAAGACCACGCAGACCATCGAGATCGAGAGCTTCGTGCCCGCCAACGGCATTCCGTTCGTCTATCTCGAGCGCCCCTACTACGTGGCGCCCATCAACCGCGGCGCCAAGGTGTATGCGCTGTTGCGCGAGACATTGCAGCGCAGCCAACGCATCGGCGTGGCGCGCGTGGTGATCCAGACCAAGCAGCATCTCGCCGCGCTCGTGGCCGTGGGCCCGGGGCTGGTGCTGAACCTGCTGCGCTGGGGCGCCGACATCCGGCCCTGGACCGAGCTGCCGCTGCCTTCCGAGGATGCGAAGAAGGCGGGGCTGCACGAACGGGAGATCAAGATGGCCGAACAGCTGGTCGAGGACATGAGCGCCGAGTGGAACCCGGACGAATACAAGGACGAGTTCAAGGACGAGATCCTGCGTCTGGTCGACCGCAAGGTGGCCGCAGGCCAGACCGAGACCGTGACCCAGCCCGAGCCCGAGGAAGGCCAGTCCGTCGAGAGCCGCGGCGCGAAGATCATCGACCTCACCGAGCTGCTGCAGCGCAGCCTGCGCAAGGGCGGCGGCGCCAAGGCGGCTGCGGCCAGCCAGTCTGCCGACGATGAAGAGGACCAGGCAGCGCCCGCGGCAACCAGGGCCAAAGCCAAGTCAAAGCCCCGGGCGCATGGCAAGACCGCCGCAAAAAGCAGCAGCGGCAGCGGCACCGCGCGCAAGCGCACCGCGGCCAAGACCGCCACGGCCCGGCGCCGCGCGGCATGAGCGATCGAATGAACGACCGAATGGGTACCAGGGCACCGCGCATCACCCACCCAGAGCGCGTGGTCGACGCCGCCAGCGGCATCACCAAGGGAGAACTCGCGGCCTATTACGCTTCCGTTGCGCCGCTGATGCTGCCGCATCTCAAGGGGCGGCCCGTGGCGCTGGTGCGCGCGCCCGAGGGCGTGGGCGGCGAGCTGTTCTTCCAGAAGCACGCGCAGCACAGCGACATCGCGGGCATCAGGCTGCTCGATCCCGCGCTCGACCCGGGGCACGATCCGCTGCTGCAGATCGACACCGCCGAGGCGCTCGTCGGCGCGGCGCAGTACAACACCATCGAGCTGCACACCTGGAACGCCACCTCTCGCGCCATCGGCAAGCCCGATCGCATGAGCTTCGACCTCGACCCGGGCGAAGGCGTCGCCTGGCAGCAGATGCAGGAGGCGGCGCTGCTGGTGCGCGTGCTGCTCGACGAGCTCGGCCTGCCGTCGTTCCTGAAGACCAGCGGCGGCAAGGGCCTGCACGTGGTGGTGCCGCTTCGGCGCCAGTTCGGCTGGGACGAAGTGCGCGGCTTCTCGCGTGCCATCGTGGAGCATCTGGCGCGTACCGTTCCGGAGCGCTTCGTGGCCAAGAGCGGCCCGCGCAACCGCGTGGGCAAGATCTTCGCGGACTATCTTCGCAACGGCTTCGGCGCCACCACGGTCAGCGCGTGGTCGGCGCGCGCCCGCCCGGGGCTGGGCGTGTCAGTGCCGCTGGAGTGGGAAGAGCTGCCGGACCTGGACAGCGCCGCCCACTGGACGGTGGCGCACATCGCCGGGCGCCTTGCCGTCGGCAACACGCCGTGGGATGCGATGGAGGGCAGCCGCACGGGCCTCGGCGCCGCGATGGCGGTGCTCGGCTTCCTGCCCTCGTGAAGCCGTTGCCCTACTGCGGAATTTCGTCGGTCGTCACTTCGAAGCGCTGCAGCGCGTTGGCGCCGAACACCATGGTGATCGGCACGTCGGCCGCGTCGCGCCCGCGTGCAATCACGATGCGGCCGATGCGCGGAACGTTGTGGCGCGCATCGAAGGTGTACCAGCGGTCTCCCAGGTACACCTCGAACCAGGCGCTGAAGTCCATCGGATAGGGCACCGGCGGAATGCCGATGTCGCCGAGATAGCCGGTGGCATAGCGCGCGGGAATGTTCATGCAGCGGCACAGCGTGATGGCCAGGTGGGCGAAGTCCCGGCAGACGCCCGTGCGCTCACGAAAGCCCTCGAGCGCGGTGCGCGTGGGGCGGGCGTTCTGGTAGTCGAAGCGCAGGTGCCCATGCACGAAATCGCAGATGGCCTGCACGCGGTGCCAGCCCGATGCCGCGCTGGCGAAATTGCTCCAGGCGAACTGCAGCAGTTCGCTGTCGACCTCGCAGTAGCGGCTCGGCAGCACGAAGGGCAGCGTGGCCACCGGCAGGTCTGCCGCCGCGTGTTCCACGGCGCCGTAGTCCACTGGATCGGCCCAGCCCGGATCGAACACCACCGCATGGTTGCGCAGCCGCACGCTCGCCACGCCCGCGGGAATCCGCACCCGGGCGCAATGGTTGTTGAAGGTGTCCACGTAGTAGTCGGTGTGCAGCGGTGGAGTGATGGTGACGTGCTCGCCGTCCTGCAGATCCGCCGCGCGCGA
This sequence comes from Variovorax paradoxus, assembly GCF_018614875.1. GTDB lineage: Bacteria > Pseudomonadota > Gammaproteobacteria > Burkholderiales > Burkholderiaceae_C > Variovorax > Variovorax paradoxus_I. Next base: position 43,065 of record NZ_JAGGNW010000018.1, read on the forward strand.
GGGGTGGACGTGCAGCATGTAGACCAATGCCGTGGGAGCCGTGACGGCGAGTTCGATGTCGAAACCGATCTTGATCTGCATTTTTCTTTCTTTCTTCCCTATGTGCGAAATGGGTTGTGTCAGGCTGCACAAGCAGGCTTCGTGCCGCCTGCTTTCGATGCTACGGCCGCGCGCGCGGCGGGGATGCGGGCAGAGACGCCAGGCCACGTAGGCGGCAGCCAGGGGCTGTCGGTGCGCTCCTACCCCCCGGGAACCGCCTCTCCCACAAGCGTGGGCGAGCGGCCACTACGGGTAACAGTCTGAGAAAACCATAACCTTTGGAGTCGCTCGCAACTGCCCCGCGAACCCACTTCCGGTGGCGTGGCGGAGGCCGCAGCGCAAGCACCGAGTTGTTCAATCCGACCTGCTGGAGCGATTCATGGATCTGTCGTCGCTGTTCGATTCACTCACCGGTGCCTGGGGGGATGAAATCCTGTTCTGGGTGGTGGCCGCCGTGGCGGGCTTCATCTGCCTGATTGCGCTGGTGAACGTGCTGGACCTTTTTATCGACAACGAAGCTGAACCTCCCATGAAAGACCCTCGATGACGCCTCAGAACAAGGCCGCCGCCGGACGCCGCTCGAAGGTCACGGATGGCAGCAACGCCAAGCAGCAGCAACTCGATGGCTTCGCAACCGATCATGCGCCCAATCTGACGACCAACCAGGGTCTTCAGATCCCCGACAACCACAATTCGCTCAAGGCCGGCGTGCGCGGGCCCACGCTGCTCGAAGATTTCATCCTGCGCGAGAAGATCACGCACTTCGACCACGAGCGCATTCCCGAGCGTGCGGTGCACGCCCGCGGTTCGGCGGCGCATGGCTATTTCCAGGTCTACAAGTCGATGTCGCAGTTCACCTGCGCCGACTTCCTGCAGGACCCAGACGCGAAGACGCCCGTTTTCGTGCGCTTCTCCACCGTGGCCGGCTCGCGCGGCTCGGCCGACACGGTGCGCGACGTGCGCGGCTTTGCCGTCAAGTTCTACACCCGCGAGGGCAACTACGACCTCGTGGGCAACAACATTCCGGTGTTCTTCATCCAGGACGCGATGAAGTTCCCCGACCTCATCCATGCCGTGAAGCCCGAGCCGCACCACGAGATGCCGCAGGCCGCCAGCGCGCACGACACCTTCTGGGATTTCGTCTCGCTCATGCCCGAGAGCACCCACATGCTGATGTGGACCATGTCGGACCGCGCCATCCCGCGCAGCCTGCGCATGATGGAAGGTTTCGGCGTGCACACCTTCCGCTTCGTGAACATGCGCGGCGAGAGCCACTTCGTGAAGTTCCACTGGAAACCCAAGCTCGGCATCCATGCCCTGGCATGGGACGAGGCGCAGAAGGTCGCGGGCAAGGACCCCGACTTCCATCGCCGCGACTTGTGGGAGGCCATCGAGCAGGGCGACTTTCCCGAGTGGGAGCTCGGCGTGCAGCTGGTGCCGGCGGACAAGGCGGGTTCGCTCGGCTTCGACCTGCTCGACCCCACCAAGCTGATCCCCGAGGAAATGGTGCCCGTGCAGCGCATCGGCCGGCTGGTGCTCAACCGCAACCCCGAGAACTTCTTTGCGGAAACCGAGCAGGTGGCGTTCCATCCGGGGCACGTGGTGCCCGGCATCGACTTCAGCAACGACCCGCTGCTCCAGGGGCGCCTGTTCTCCTACACCGACACGCAGATCTCGCGGCTCGGCGGCGCGAACTTCCACGAGCTGCCCATCAACAAGAGCGTGTGCCCGTTCCACAACTTCCAGCGCGACGGCATGCACCGCCAGGCCATCGCGCGCGGCCAGGTGGCCTATGAGCCCAACTCGCTGGGCGACGGCAAGGAGTTCAGGGTCGACGGCGGCAGCGTCGGCTTCCAGTCGTTTCCCGACGAGCTCGAGTCGCCCAAGGGGCGCCGGCGCAGTCCTTCGTTCGACGATCACTTCACGCAGGCGCGGCTGTTCTTCAACAGCCAGAGCGCGGCCGAGAAGGAGCACATCGTCGCGGCCTTCCGCTTCGAACTCTCGAAGGTCGAGCTGCCGGCCATTCGCCAGCGCATGGTCGACAACCTGGCGCACGTCGACGAGAAGCTCGCGCGCCGGGTGGCGGAGCCGCTGGGCATCGGCGCGCCGGATGCCAAGGCGGCCGCGGGCCGCGCGGGATTCCGCGAGCACCGCATGACGCTGCCCATCGAGGAGTCGCCCGCGCTCAGCATGGCCGATACCGGCGACGGCTCGATCCGCACGCGCAGGATCGCGATCCTCGCGGCCGATGGCATCGACTCCGCCTCGCTCAAGCCGATCCGCGACGCGCTCGAGCAGGCCGGCGGCAAATGCAAGGTGGTCGGCGCCCGCCTGGGCACCATCGCCAGCGCATCGAAGCGGCAGATCGACATCGACATGACCTTTGCCAACGGGCCGTCGGTCGTGTTCGATGCCGTGCTGATTCCCGGTGGCGCCCAGGGCATTGCGGCGCTTGCGGGCACGGGCGATGCGGTGCACTTCGTGCTCGAGGCCTACAAGCACTGCAAGGCCATCTGCAGCGTGGGCGAGGGCGTGCAACTGCTCTCCACGCTCGGCATCAGCGCCAACGCGCAGCGCGGGGATGCACCCGCCGGTGTCATCGTCGCGGCCACGCCGGTCACCAACCTCGGCGACACGAGCGAGGCGACGCGCATCGCGCAGGACTTCATTGCCGCGATTGCAAAGCACCGCCACTGGGACCGGGTCAACATCGATGCCATCCCGGCCTGACGCAGGGCCCTTCTAGTCCGTTCGCGCTAGACCTTCTTGCGAATAGGCGGGGCGCGGGCCCGATCCTAGACTTTCCTCACGAGGCCTGAACGGCGCGCACTTCCGCGGCGTCGACCCCCGCAACCGCGGGCACGGGCCGAGCGCAGGGGGTCCAATGACGTGGTTTTCGGGAACGGGGTGGGAGCGCTCGGCACGTCGTGCAGGGGTCGCGGGTGCGCCGGGTCTGGCGGGCGTTCTTTTTCTTCTTCTGCTGCTGGGCCACGGCCCCCTGGCATCGGCGCAGCAGCAGCAGGCGCCGAATGCCGAGGCCGCCGCCGGCAAGATGGAACAGGCCCGGCTTGCCGACACCGACACCTTGCTGGCATTGACCAGCGAGGGTGCGGTGCTCTACGGGCAGGACGCGGTCAAGCTTTCCGGCTACCAGTACTGCAGCCAGGCGGTGGCGCTGGCCGAGGCCGGCGAATTCCGCCAGAGCGTGCGTGCCGCCAGCAAGGCGCTGCACCTGGCCAATGCCACGCGCGACCCGAACCTGCTGGCCATGGCCAATCGCGACCTGGCCATCGTCTACAGCTATTCGGGCCAGCTCGAGAAGGCCGAGGAGTTTGCGCGCGAGGCGCTCAAGCATGAGGCGCGCGATCCCAGGCTGGTGGTCGGCCCGGTGCAGAAGGTGATCGGCGACGTGCGCACGCGCCGCGGCGACTACGCGGGCGCCGTGCTCAGCTATGACGAGGCGCTGGCCAACAGCTCGCCGCGCTACGCGCCGCTGGTGCAGGCCTCGCTCGTCAATGCGCTCATCGAATCGGGCGATGCCGCAAGGGCGCGCGAAACGCTGGGGGGCATGGCGCCGCCCAAGGACGCGCCGCTGACCGCGCAGCTCGACCGTACCCGTGCACGGCTGCTGCTGGCCGAGAACAAGCCCGCGGAGGCCCGCGACCTGTACCGCGCGCTCACCGCGCGGCAGGTCGGCACCGACACCGAGTACTACCGCCTCTGGGCCTGGGACGGCGTGGCGCGCAGCGAACTCGCGCTCGGCCAGAAGCAGGCCGCGGCCGAAGCCATGGCCCGTGCGCTGGGCGGCATCGACCAGGTGCGCGCCAGGTTCCGCAGCGAAGAATTCAAGATGGGCCTGTTCTCCGACCTGCAGTCGGTGTTCGAGCGCGGCGTCTCGATCTACAGCGATGCGGGCGATGCGCGCCAGGCCTTCGAAGTGAGCGAGCGCAGCCGCTCGCGCGCGTTGCTCGACGCGGTGCGCGGCCGCGCGAAGATCAGCGACCGGGCCGCGAACACCGTCGACCTGGCCACGCTGCAAGGCGCACTGGCGCCCGACGAGCGCGTGGTGCAGTTCCACTCCCTGCCCGACCGGCTGCTGGTGTGGGTCGTCAGCCCCGCCGGCATCGAGGCCAGAACCGTGGCGGTGCGCCGCGAAGAGCTCACCGAGCTGGTCGAGGTGTTCCGCAATTCCATCGTGCGCGGCCGCCGCACGGCCATCACCAATGCCGACAAGCTGGGTGCGGCGCTGCTTGGTCCGCTGGGGCTGGCAGCGGGACAGCGGCTGATCGTGGTGCCCCACGGGCCGCTGCACTACCTGCCGTTCCAGGCGCTGCGCTTGAACGGGCGCTACGTGATCGAGTCGCATCCGGTGGCGGTGGCACCTTCCATCAGCATTGCCGTGCAGCTTGCGCAGCGCACGCCGCGCGTGAGCGCATCGCTCACCGCCTTCGGCAATCCGCGCATCGAGGACAAGTACGACCTGCCGGGCGCCGAGGTCGAGGTGAAGCAGCTGGCGCAGCTGTTCCCGCGCAACACGGTCTACATGGGCCCGGCCGCCACCAAGACGCAGTTCCGCGACGTGGCCGCGCGTTCGCCGCTGATGCACGTGGCGGCGCATGCCGAGGCCGATGCGGTCGATCCGCTGTACTCGCGCATCCTGCTGGCCAACGAGGGCGGCAAACAGAACTTCCTGGAAGCGCACGAGATCCTCGGCCTGCCGATGGACGGCACCGCGCTGGTCACGCTCTCGGCCTGCGAGTCGGGGCTCGGGCGCATTGCGCAGGGCGACGAAGTGCTGGGCTTCACGCGCTCCTTTCTTTCTGCCGGCAGCTCCAGCCTGATCGCCTCGTTATGGCCCGTGTCGGACGACGCCACGGCCGTGCTCATGGGCACGCTCTATGGCGAGCTGTCGAAGGGCCGCGACATCCAGAAGGCCATGCAGGCCGGACAACTCGCGGTGCTGAAGGACCCCAAGATGTCCCATCCCTTCTTCTGGGCGCCGTTCAACCTGATCGGCAACTGGCGCCTCACGGTAGGGAGTTGACATGAAAAGAACAACCGGGATGCGCGCCATCCAACGCTCCACGCCGATCGCCCTTGCCGCCACCGCCCTGGTGAGCGCCACGCTGCTTGTTGCCGCCCACCGCACGCATGCAGCAGAACCCGAGGCCAATGCGCTACTGCCAACAAAAGATCCTTGCGGCACCTGCGACCGCCCGCTCGCCCAGGCCACCGGCACCGTCGCGCCGCAAAGCCTGCCCGCCCCGCCGCAGCCACCCGCGGCTACCTTCAGGCTCAACGACCTGCGGCTCAACGGCGTCAAGGCACTGAGCAACGAGGAACTGCAGGGCCTCACCGCGCCCTACATCGGCCGCGACGTCACGCTCGGCGATCTTGAAAGCCTGGCGCAGGCCATCACCGCGCGCTACAAGGAGCGCGGCTACTTCCTCGCGCAGGCCGTGGTGCCGGTGCAGACCGTGCGCGACGGCATCGTCGAGATCAGCGTCATCGAAGGCCGGCTCGGCAAGGTCGAGGTGATCGTTGCACCGGATGCGTCCATCAGCGAGGCGCGGGTGCGCGGCTTCCTTGCACCATTGCAGCCCGGCGAAGCCGTGAACGCACCGGCCTACGAACGCTCGATGCTGCTGCTGTCGGACCAGCCCGGCATCAAGGTCTCGTCCGCGTTGCAGGAAGGCACCCAACCGGGCACCACCGACCTGTCGGTGGAAGTGGCAGCCGCGCCGCGCTGGGCCTTCGCGGCCGAGGCCGACAACCACGGCACCAAGGAATCCGGCCGCTACCGCCTCGGCGGCACGCTGCGCTGGGCAAGCCCCTTCGGCATCGGCGACAACCTGGATGCGCGCGCCATGGTTTCCAACGGCAACGCGCTGCAGTTCGGCCGCATCGCCTACGAAGCGCCCATCGGCAGCAGCGGGCTGCGCGCCGGCGTGGGGCTGGCGCGCGTCAACTACGAACTGGGCGGCGCGTTCGCGGAGCTGGGCGCGCAGGGCAAGGCCGACGTGTTCGACGTCTCGCTGAGCTACCCGGTCATCCGTCAGCGCCAGCACAACCTCTTCCTGCGCCTGTCGGCCGACAGCAAGAAGCTCACCGACGAGTACACGGCGGTCGACTTCTCGGCACGCAAGCGGGTGCGCGGCTTCGGCCTGGGCTGGACCTGGGAGCGCCGCGACGACTTGCTGGGCGGCGGCTACTGGGCCAGCACCGGCGCGCTTTATCACGGCAGGCTCTCGATCCGCGACGCCGACAGCCTGCAGACCGACCAGGGCCTGGGCGGCCACCGCACCGAGGGCGGCTTCACCAAGGCCACCTTCCAGTTCTCGCGCCTGCAGTCGGTGCTGCCCCAGCACTCGCTGTACCTGGCGCTGGGCGGCCAGTGGGCCAGCAAGAACCTCGATGCCTCGGAAAAGCTCTCGCTGGGCGGCGCGCGTGCCGTGCGCGCCTACCCCTCGGGCGAATTGCTGGTGGACCAGGGCCTGATCGGCACCGTGGAATGGCGCTGGTCGCTCGACGCCGAGTTCACGCCCTTCGTGTTCTACGACGCGGCGCACGGGCGCCAGATCAAGAGTCCGACGATCTTCGACGCCAGCCCCAATTCGCGCAGCGTGCGCGGCGCGGGCATCGGCTTGAGCTGGACCCGGCCCGGCAACTTCACCATCAACGCCACGCTGGCCTGGCGCGCCGGCACCGACCCCGCGCGCACCGACGGCGGCGGGCACAACCCGCGGCTGTACGTGCAGGCGCAAAAGACCTTCTGAGGGCACCATGAGAAACCATGATCTTTCCGCGAAGGCCCTGCCGCGGCACTGGCGCCTTCGGCCGCTGGCGCTGTCGCTGGCCTGCATGGGCATGGTGCCGGCCTGGGCGCAGATCAGCCTGCCGGCGGGCTTTCCCCAGAGCGGCGCCGTGGTGTTCGGCAATGTGAGCGCCGGCCCCAATGGCACGCCGACCAGGCAGACGCTCAACCAGAGCACGATGAACGCCATCGTCAACTGGCGTGCGTTTTCGCTGGCCGGCGGCAACACGCTCAACATCAATCAGCAGATGGGCTCCGCGAGCGTGATGCTCAACCGGGTGGTGGGCACCGGCGGAGTGATCGAGCAGTCGGTCATCAACGGCACGCTGTCGGCCAACGGGCATGTGTTCGTGGTGAACCCCTCGGGCATTCTCTTCGGCGCCGGCGCCCAGGTGAACGTGGGCGGACTGGTGGCATCCACGCTGGACATCAATGACAACCAGATCTCCAAGGACGGCAGCGTGGTGGGGAAGGGCAGCCAGCTGGTGTTCGGTGGCGCCATCAACGATGCCGGCAGCACCGCCCGCGTGACGGTCCAGCCCGGTGCGGTCATCCGCGTGGGCGAAGGCGGCACGGTCGGGCTGATCGGCGCGCTGGTGCGCAACGAGGGCGAGATCAACGTGGCGCGCGGCTCGGTGGGCCTGGTTTCGGGCGCCCGGGTGACTCTGGACTTCGAGGGCGACGGGCTGACGAAGTTCACCGTGCCGGTCGAGGGCGGACTCATGAACACCTCGGTGGCCGGTGCGCAGGCCACGGATCCCACCACCACGGCGCTCGTGATGAACACGGGCTCCATCACGGCCGATGGCGGGCGCGTGGTGCTGGTGGGCGCCTCCGGGCTGGTGCAGCAGGTGGTCAACCAGAGCGGCACCGTGCGGGCCCGTTCGCTGGTCGAGCGCGGCGGCGAGATCGTGCTGGAGGCCATCGGCGCCAAGGTCGACAGTGGCGTGGGCCTCGAGGTGAGCGGCACGCTGGATGCGCGCGGCAATGCGGCCGGCGTGGCCGGCGGCAGCATCCGCACCACGGCCGGCAACCTGAACGTGCTGGCGGGCGCGCAGATCGGTGCCGGCGGCAATGGCGGCGGTGCCAACGGCAGCTGGACCGCCGAGGCGGGCCGCAATCTCTCGATCGTGGCCGACGGCGCCTCCGGCAACATCGCGGCCAGCGTCATCGGCAAGGCGCTGAGCCAGGGCACCGACGTGACGCTGACCACGCGTTCGTCCGGCACGGCGGCGCAGATCAACGACGCCGTCGCCTTCGAGGCCGGCGCCGCGGTGATCAAGGACGGCGGCGGCACGGCCACGCTGCGCGTGAATTCGGTGGGCAACATCGACATGCGCTGGGATGTCGAGGGTGGAGGCACAACGATCGCTTCCACGAGCGGCGCGCTGAATGTCGAGTTCAATGCCGACGCGCAGGGCCTGGCCGCCGCGCAAGCCGGGCAGGCCAACGGTGCTGCGGCGGCCATCCGGCTGGACCGCGCGGCAATCGATGCCAACGGCGGGAACATCCGCTTCTTCGGACAGGGCGACAGCGGCAACGGACGAGCGATCGGCGGGCAGGTCAAGGGCCTGGGCGCCGATGCCGCCGGCGAGGTTCGCAGCGGCGTCTGGCTGGGCAGCAGCACGCTGAGCACCCGCGGCGCCGGAAGCATTTCCCTGCGGGGCGAGGGCGGCATCAACACGGTGGGCAGCGGCTTCCTGAGCGCCACCGATGGTGTGCGCATTGCCGGCGACAGCACGCTGAGCACGCAAGCGGGTGGCATCGCGCTGGCCGGCCGCGGCGCCGCGGGAGGCTCGGGCGTGCGGCTGGACGGCGACGACTATTCGATTGCCCTGTCTTCCGTGAGCGGCGACATCGCCGTGGCCGGCACGGTGCGCGATTGGACCAGCGACAGCCCGGTCGGCCAGCCCCCGGGCGGTGCCGGTGTGCAGATCACCGGCTCGAAATTGATCGCCGGCGGCGATGTGCGCATCACGGGCCAGGGCGGCGACCTGTCCGGCATGGCCGCCGATCTGCGCACGCTCGCCACCCAGTTCGGCTCCAGCTACACGGTGGGCGCCTCGAATGGCGTGGTGATCGACGGCTCGCGGGTCGAGGCCGGCGCAGGCCGCAGCATCGCGATCACCGGCACGGCCGGCAGCGCGGGCTTCGGCTTCGACGCCAACGGCGCGGCGCTGGGCTTCGCGCCCATGGACGCGGCAGTGACGCCCTTTGGCGTGCAGCTTTCGTCGTCCCAGCAGACCGATGGGCTGCATGCCGCGGGCGGCAGCATCCGGGTCGCGGCCGGCGCGGGCGATGTGGGCCTGGTGGCCGGCGCCTTCGAGGGCACGCTGCTCGATGCCGCCAGCGCCACCGGCACGGGCGGCAGCATCGGCGTGACGGGACGCAACATCCTCGCGCAATCCACGGCGGACGCGAGCGGCCTGGCGGACGCCAGCGGCGCGGGCGGCGGCGGCAGCATCGAGATCCGCGGCACCACGGCGGCCGGCGCCGGCAACGAGAACACTGGCGTGGTCTCCATCGGCCCGAACCTCACGCTGCTGGCCAACGCTCTGGGCAGCGGCAATGGCGGCCGCATCAGCGTCGTCGGCGAGCGTTCGGTGCGCGTCTTCGGCGACTTGCAGGCCAGGGGCGGCAGCGCGGGCGGCAACGGCGGCACGATCGAGACATCGGGCGGCTCGTTCGATGTGCGCGGCATCCGCGTCGACGCCTCGGCCCCGGCCGGCCTGGCGGGGCGGTGGATCGTCGACCCCTATGACGTGACCATCGGGCACGGGACGGCCAGCGGCTCGCTGCCCACCAATCCCTTCGACCCGGTGGCCACCTCCGCCATCCAGGACGGCGACATCAACAATGCCCTCAACGGTGGCACCAGCGTGGCCATCACGACCGGCACCGGCGGCACCGACGCGGGCAACATCAACTTCGACAGCGGCGTGGCGATCGAGCGCAACACCGGCGCAGCGCCGGTGTTCTTCCAGCTGGACGCGGCCAGCAGCATCGGCCGCACCTTCTCCTCCTCGTGGCTGGCACCCACCATCCGCTCGACCAGCGGGCCGATGGACGTGATCTTCAACGCGGGCACGGCCGGCGGTACTTTCGGGAGCATCTTCTTCCAGGGCAGCTCGGCCGCCGATGTGGCCACCATCTCCACGCAGGGTGGCAGCGTCACGATGCATTCCAACAGCGCGGTGAACCTGGGCAACGCCCGCATCGACACCGGCGGCGGCGCCGTGTCCATCACCACCGGTCAGCCCGGTGCGCCCGTGGGCCTGGTCAGCCTGGACGAAACAGTGATCGACACGCGGGTGGGCCAATCCGATGCCGGCGCCGGAGGCGATGTCGGCATCGTCAGCGGCAGCGTCCGCATCACCGGCTCGGAGATCGCCGCTTCCACGGGCAACATCGGCATCACGGGCGTGGGCAATCTGTCGTTTTCCGCCGGAACCGGCGTCGTGATCGACCGCAGCAGAAACAACGTCGCCAGCAGCATCTCCACCACCAGCGGCGACGTACTGGTGCAGGGGGTGGCGCGAGCCAATCCGTCCTCGGCCTTCGCGGCCACACACGGCGTGCTGGTGCGCGGCGGCAGCAGCATCACCGCTGGCAGCGGCATCATCGCCTTGCGCGGCAGCTTCGACGGAAACGTGTTCGACGGCACCGACAGTGGCGTGCGGCTGGAAGATGGCGCCCGCCTGGCCACCACGGGCGGCGGCAGCATCGAGCTCACCGGCGCTTCCAGCCGTGCCAGTCCCGGCGTGTCGATCCAGGCCGGCACGACGCCGGCCGGCGGTCCCGGTGCGGCGCCCCAGGTGCAAAGCAGCGGCAATCTGGTGCTGCGTGCGGCCAGTGACGGCACCGTGCCCGCCCTGGTGATCGACGCGCCGGTGAGCGCCGCCGGCACCATCAACCTGCGGCCCGGCGGCATGGACGCGGCGCTCAATGCCTTCGACGCCACGGCCGCCGGCATCACCGTGGGCGGTGCGGCGGGGCCGGGGTTCACGCTGTCCGATGCGCTGATGTCGCGCTTGAATGCGCCGAGCGTGGTGGTGGGCAGCAACACGCACGCAGGCACCATCACCGTGGCCGGCCCGCTGACAACCGGCGGCGCCCTCACGCTGCAGAACGAAGGCCAGGGCGTTGGCGCCGGCGGCATCGTGCTGAACGCGGCCATCACGGCGGACCGCCTGGGCCTGCTCTCGGCCGGCAACATCACGCAGACGGCGAAAGCGCCGATCACCGCCCAGCACCTGCTGGCGCGCTCCAGCCGCGGCAGCGTGCTGCTGGACCAGGCGGCCAACAACGTGAGCGAGAACACGCTGGGCGGCGGCGCCGCCGGCGCCTTCCGCTACCAGGACGTTGACGGCGTGCGCATCGGCGCACTGTCGGTCACCGGCTTCGACGCCGGCACCAACCGGCCGCAGGTGGTGTCGGCCACCTCGATGGCGGCCGACACGGTGTTCGTGCGCACGCTCTCGGGCGACCTCACGCTGGACACCGCCGTCACCAGCACCTCGGGCACCGACCTGGTGGCCGCCTCGCGCTTCCAGAATGCGGGCGGCGGCAGCATCGGCGGCGCGCCCTGGCGCATCTGGGCCGACACCTGGGTGGGCGAGTCGCGCGGCGGCATCGCCGGCTCGGGCGCCACGCCCAACCTGTTCCACTGCGCCTACCTGGGCCTGTGCAGCGTGAGCATCACGCCGGGCGACAACCACTTCATCTACGCCCAGCAGCCGCGGGCCACGGTGGTCATCGGCGACGCCAGCCGGCCCTTCGGCATGGCCAACCCGCCCTTCGGCTTCACCATCGGCGGGCTGATCCTGGGCGACGGCACGGCCGGCTTCCTGGGCATGCCCACGAGCCTGGCCGGCGTCTTCAGCCCCGCGGGGCGCTATCCGATCACCGGCAGCTTCACCTCGGCGGCCGGCTACGCGGTGGATGTGGTGCCCGGGACGCTGACCGTGACGGCGAACCTGCGCCGCCCGGACTTCCCGAGCGCGGACCTGGTGCGCGAGCTGCCCAACACCAACACCTACACCTTCGACCGCAACCTTGGTGCGCCGCCGATCTGCTTTGCCACCGGACCGCTGGAGGGTGAACGTTCGCAGCAGGGCGACGACCTGCTGGCGCGCGAATGGTCGCGCGTGCGTTCGCGCCCCAACCTCACCAGCTGCGTGGCCACCGATCGCAAGAACGGCTGCGCGGATTTCTGAGAGGGCGCCGCATGCACACCGCCATGGCCGCCCCTGGCCGCTCGGAGTGAACCTGACCGTGGAACTGCCGCCGCCCCTGTTCCTGTTCATCCAGACCAACAAGCGCTGCAACCTGCGTTGCGAGCACTGCGACTTCTGGAAGCTCGACGACGCCGACCGTGCGCGCTACCTCGGCCCCGCGCGACGGCGCGAGCTGCTGGCGGAGTTCGCCGGGATGAATTCCCAGGGTAGCGTGGTGATCTGCGGCGGCGAGAGCATGCTCGACCTGGAAGACTACTTCCACATCTCGCGCACCTGCCGAGAACTGGGCCTGGACTGCCTGTCGGTCATCAACGGCACGCGCGTGCGCGACGAGGCCATGGCCGAGCGCATGATCCGAGAGGGCCCGCGCGGCATCTCGGTGTCGCTCAACAGCCATCGAGCGGCCCTGCACGACCGCACGCGCGGCGTCCCGGGGGCCTTCGGCAAGGCGGTCGGTGCGCTGCGCCTGCTGCTGGCGGCCCGGGCGCGCGCGCCGGGCAGCGACACGAAGATCAACGTGATGGGACTGGTCTTCGACGAGAACTACCTCGAGCTGGAGGACTTCTATGCCTTCGTGCTGGACGAGCTGGGCGCCGACAAGCTCAAGCTGAACTTCCTGCAGCCCAGCTTCGGCCAGATGGAGCTGGTCGACCCCTTCTTCGCGGCCCATCGCGACGTCGATCCGGACCGGCTGGTCGAGGTGATCCGCCGCTGCGACCAGCGCTTCGGCCTCGGGTTGAACCCGGTCTGGCTGCACCAGGTCCACATGTACTTCTCGACGCTGCGCACCTGCCCGGATGCGGCGCGCGGCTGGGGCTCGCACACGCGCACGCCGGAACACATCTGCAGCACCTACGAGCGCAACATCATGGTGGACCACTACGGCGTGGCGCGCCTGTGCTTCTCGGGCAGCTTTCCGGGCATGCGGCTGGACAAGCCCGGCGACCTGCGCCTGTTCTGGCGCGAGGCGGAGTTCATCCGCGCGGCGATGCGCGGGTGCAACCAGTTCTGCGGCATCAGCCACAGCGTGCGCAGGGAGACCAGCACCTGCGCCTCGCGCCGCCCGGTCGCGCTCTTTCCCGCGTCGCTGCCCGCGGCCCGCACCATCCCCGTACTGGCGGACCGCGGGAGCTGAGATGCACGGCGCGGCGCTCAGGGTGGCCGTGGTCACCCCTTATCACCGCGAGCTGCCCGCCGTGCTGCGCCGCTGCATGCAGAGCGTGCGCACGCAAGGCCATCCGCACGTGGTGCACTACATGGTGGCGGACGGCCTGCCGCAGCCCGAACTGCTGGCCGAGTGGCCGCAGGTGCGGCACATCCCGCTGCCGCACGGCAACGCCAACTTCGGCTGCACGCCGCGCGGCATCGGCGCGCTCTGCGCCCTGGCCGACGGCGCCGACGTGGTGTGCTTCCTGGACGCGGACAATCTGTTCCTGCCCGGCCACGTCGCCTCGGTGGTGCAGGCCTACGCCGAGGCGCGGGCGCGGGGCCGTCCGGTCGATGCAGTGTTCTCCTCGCGGTACATGTTCCTGCCGGGCCACGAGCACCTGCGGATCGTTCCGCTGGACGAGGCGCCGGGGGCGGAATTCGTGGACACCAACTGCATCAGCCTGGCGCGCTCGGCCGGCTTCCTCTGGGGCGCCTGGTCGCAACTGCCGCGTTCGCTGACGCCCGTGTGCGACCGGGCGATGTGCTGGCTCATGCAACACCACCGGCTGCGGGTCCGATGGACGCAGCAGTTCACCGTGCTGTACGAATCCCGCTGGCTGGCTACCTATCTCCAGGCCGGCCTGCAGCCGCCGGAGGGACTGCACGACGAGTTGCTGCGCTCGGCCGCTGCGGGCCTGACGCCGGAGGAGCTCTGGGGCCTGCTCAGGGTGCAGTGGACATTCGACCCGCCGGCCCGGCCGGCATGACGGATCTGGCCACCCGGCGCGGGCCGGCTCATCGCCGAATGCCGTGGCCGCCTGCGGCGTCCAAGGCGCGCGGCAGGTCGCCGTGCCAGGTCTTCAGGCCCTGGTGCGACAGGCGCGACTGCAGATCGACGAACACCTGGCCGCCCAGTTGCTGCCAGCGCCGGCAGAAGGCGAAGTCTTCGCTCAGGTAGCGGCCGGTGGCGGGCTCGAACTGGGTGTCGAAGAAGCGCCAGTGCGGCAAGTGCGCATTGGCGTGTTCGCTGGCATCGGGGGTGTAGCGCAGCTCGGGCATCGCCGCGGCCATGCGTTCGAACACGCCGCGGGCAATGAGCATGAAGCCGGTGGGCGCGTCCAGCACCTCGACGAAGCCGTCCGCGTCGGCCTGCGTCGGCGAGTGGCGCAGGTTCAGCGGATAGCGCGCATGCAGCGCATCGAAGTCGGCCTGCGTGGCACCTGCCGGCAGCGGCCGGGCCAGGCCCTGGGCCGGCCAGCCGTCGTGCTTGTGCGGGTAGACGCCGGCCACCACGTCATGCCCGGACAGCAGCAGGCGCAGCGCCGCATCGGGCGTGAAGCCGACGTCGGCGTCGATCCAGAACAGGTGCGTCCATTGCGCATCGGCCATGAACTCGGCCACCAGCCGGTTGCGCGCGCGCGTGAGCAGGCTGTCGCCGTCGAGGAAGCGCGTCTGCATGGCGAAACCGTGCGTCCACGCCGCATTGACCAGGCCCAGCAGGCTGCGCACGTAGAGGCTGGCCATGGCGCCGCTGTAGCTGGGCGTGGCGACGAAGGGGCGGATGTCCTTCAGGGCGGCGGTGTCGAGCATGGCGTGGTCGAAGGTGATGGAAAAGGGCGTGCCGTTCAGGCCGCGTGCGCATGGCGCCGCGTGGTGAGCAGTGCGCGCAGCTTGGCCGGCGCGACCGGCTTGGTCAACAGCATCACGCCGCCGTGGCGCAGCCGCTGCAGCACCTCGGGGCCGGTGGCGCCGGACACGAGCACCGCGAGCGCGTCGGGCTGCAGGCGCCTGGCGGCGTCGATCACGTCCATGCCGTCGCCGTCGCCGGCCAGCTGCAGGTCGCACAGCACCGCGTCGAAATGCACGTCGCCCGTGCCCAGCCGCGCGATGGCCTCGGCGCCGGTGGCCACGCATTCGACCTGGCAGCCCCATTGCTCCAGCAGCGCGCGGCTGCCGTCGAGGATGGCGGGGTCGTCGTCGACCACCATGCAGTGCAGGCCGGCCAGCGGCGCCGGCGCCATCGGGACGGGCTCGGGCGCCAAGGGCTCTACTGCATGGGCCGCGGGCAGGGTGAGCGCAAAAGTGCTGCCCGCCTGCAGCGCCGAGCGGACGGTGATGCGGGTGCCGAGCAGCGCCGCGATGCGAGCGCAGATCGCCAGGCCCAGCCCGAAGCCGCGGCGGCGGTCGCGCTCGGTGTTGGCCACCTGGTAGAACTCCTCGAAGATCCGGCCCTGGTGGATGGGCGCGATGCCGATGCCGTTGTCGCGCACCTCGATGCGCACGCTGTCGCCGCTTGTGCCCCGGCTGCGGCGCGCGGCCACCAGCACGGTGCCGCCGGCGGGTGCGTGGCGCAGCGCATTGGCCACCAGGTTGCCGACGATGCGCTGCAGCAGCGCCGCATCGCTGCGCACCGCCAGCCCGCGGTCGCTCCAGCGCAGGCGCACGCGGGTTTCGGCGGCGGTGGCGGCATGTTGTGCGTCGAGCTGGTCGAACAGCGCGGACAGCGGCACCTTGGTGATCGCCGGCGTCAGCACCTGGGCATCGAGGCGCGAGATTTCCAGCAGGTCGTCGAGCAGCACGCCCATGAACTCGGTGCTCTCCTGCAGGCGCAGCATGGCCGGGCGCTGCACGGCGCTGGCGCCCGGCAGCAGGCCGTCGATGAACAGGCCCATGGCATGCAGCGGCTGGCGCAGGTCGTGGCTGGCCGCGGCCAGGAACCGGGCGCGCGAGAGCGCCGCCTGCTCGGCTTCGGCCATGCGCTGCAGGGCCACCGCGGTGGCCTCGCGCACGCGCTCCTCGCTGACCTGCCGGTTGCGCTGCAGGCGCTCGGCCAGGCGATCGATGTCGTGCGCGAGCACCGTGAGTTCGTGCGCGCGGCTCCGGCCGGTGCCTCCGGTCGACGCACGGGGGTCGCCTTCGGCCACCTCGCAGCGGGCTTCGAAGTGCCCGGCCTCCAGCGCGGCCACGGTGCGCGACACGCGCCGCAGCGGCCGCGCCACCGTGCGCGCCATGTGGCGCACCGAGGCCCATGCCGCGAGCAGCGCCACCAGCGCGATGCCGATGCTTGCGATCAGCGACCGGCTGCGCTCGCGCGCATAGGCCGTGGTGTCGCGAAAGGTCTGCACCAGGCCGATCGGCGTGTCGCCGGCGGCGGTGGAGCCCGCCGGCGCGAAGGCGCTGGCGCGCGACGCCTCGCGCAGCGTGACCGGCGAGGTGAACATGCGCAGCTGCGCGAGCGACGACGCCCTGGGGCCGGCCGTCACGTAGACGCCCGCGCTGTTGCTGATCTCCACGCGCATCACCTGGCCGCCGCGCAGCGCGGCATTGGCCACGTTCTGCAGCGCCGGCAGGTCGCCGGCATAGAGGCTCAGGTCGGACATGGCCGCCACCTGGCGCGCCACGGCCTGGCCTTCGGCGTCGAAGGCCGCCTCGAGCGTCTGCAGCCGGCTGTGGGTGAACCAGCCGGTGAGCGCGAGCGCCACCGCGGCGCACGGCACCACGCCGAGCCGGAACAGGTCGCGCTGCAGATTGCCGCGGACCAGCAGCGTGGGCGTGGGAGCCGGTGCGGGCGCAGGCGCAGTGGGCTGAGGCGGCGGCGATGCATCGGCGCGCCCGCCTTCGGACGGCAGCTTCGCGTTCATTGGTGCAGCCTTGGCGCTGCGCGCCGTCCCGCCAAGCGGGAGCGAGCTTGCTTGGGGCGGCCCGGCGCTGCGCTCATCGGATGATCGCGAGCCGCTCGGTCAGTTCGCGCTCCTCGGGCAGGCGCAGGCCGAGTCCGCGTGCCACGGTGACGTTGACCCGCACGGTGGCGGGTGCGGCCGATTCCACGAGCGGCTGGGTGCTGCCGGCGCCGCTCGCGAGCTTCTGGCCGAGCAGGCGTGCCTGCCGGGCCAGCTGCGCCGGCGTGGAGACGGCCGCGGCCAGGCCGCCGGAGCGCACCAGCCCTTCGCTGGCGCCGAACACCGGCAGGCCCGCGCCCGCACCCGCGTGCAGCACCGAGAGCGTGGCGGCCTGGCTGTCGCCGATCAGGTCGGGCAGCACCAGCAGTGCATCGCTGCGCGGCACCACCGAGCGCAGCGCGCCGGCCAGCGATTTGGCATCGGGCGCGTATTCCAGCTGGATCTCCCAGGGCGGATTTCCGCTCTGCGCCGCGCGCTGCAGATCGCGCACCAGGGGCTCGGATTCGAGCGTGGCGACCACGCCGATGCGCTGCTTCTGTGGCAGCACCGCACCGATGAGCGCGAGCTGGTCCGCCATGGCCGGGTCGCGCAGCAGCACGCCCACGCGCCGGTCGCCGCGCCGCAGCGCCGGGCTGCCGGCACGAAGGCTCTCGTAGTCGAGCCGGCTCAGCATCGCGAGCACCAGCGGCTGCTGGCCCGGGCGCTCGAGCGCGGCGCGTGCGGCAGGCGCGCCAACCGCGATGGTCAGCGCGGTGTCCGCGGGCGAGCTGCGCAGGCTGCGCGTGCGCACGCCGGCATTGGCGCTGCGTTCGGGCTCGATGGCGGCCGCTTCCACTGGCTGGGCACCTTCCGCGCCGCCCGGCGCCAGCCGCACCACCTCGAAGCGGCTGCCGGGCTCCTGGCTGGCGCGAAGATGCTGCACGAACTCGGCGTGCGCCGAGAGTTCGTCGCCCATCAGCACCGTGAGCTCGGCCGCCGACGCGCTGGTGGCGAGCTGCGCCATGCAAAGCGCCAACGCGGCACAGGCGCCTTGGCGCTGCCGTTTCAGGAGGAGCGGGATGAGAGGGTTCACGGCAACAAACATGGGCTGCTTCCGCAGCAAGTGCAGAACCCAATGTACGGAAGCCTCCTGCTTCGCGCGATAAGGCAGAGGGCTTATGTCGCTGTCCGCAGCGCCGCGCCGCTGTGATGAAGATCACAGCGCAGCAGCTGCTTGGCCTATGTCCGACGGACTAGGCGTCGGCGTTCGACAGCGCCGCGGCGCGCTGCGCGTGGATGGCCTGGCGCAGCACGCGTGGCGACACGGGCTTGTAGAGCACCGCGATGCCGGCGCTCGCCACTTCGCGCAGGCGGTCCGGCTTGGTCTCGCCCGTGACCAGCAGGCGCGCCGTGCCCGGCCCGATGCCGCGCGGATGGCGTTCGAGCGCGGCGATCACGTCGAGCCCGTTGTCGCCGCCCTGCAGGAGCAGGTCGCTCACCACCACGTCCGGCGGCTGCTCCCAGGCGTCGGCCAGCGCCAGCGCTTCGGCGCGCGTCTGCGCGGCCATGACTTCGGCGCCCCAGTTGCCGAGCACCACCGACAGGCCTTCGAGGATGGTGCGCTCGTCGTCGATCACCAGGATGCGCAGCTTCTCCAGGTTGGGCTCGTCCTCGGCACCGCCAGCGGCCGGCGCGGCGGCCGGCGCCGGCAGCGCGGCCGGCGCCGAGCGCACGAGCACGCGCACGCAGGTGCCCTTGTGCGGCTTCGACGTGAGTTCGACGCGCGTGTTGAGCAGTTCCGCCAGGCGCTGCACCGTGGCGAGCCCCAGTCCCATGCCGCGTGCGCCGCGCGGCGCCTGGCGGCTGGTCGACTCGACCTGGTAGAACTCCTCGAACACGCGCATCTGGTGCTGCGCCGCAATGCCCACGCCGGTGTCGACCACGTCGATGCGAACGCCCTTGCCGCGCCGCCGGGCGCCGATCAGCACGCCGCCCTCGATGGTGTGGCGCAGCGAGTTCGACACCAGGTTGTTGAGGATGCGCGAAAGCATCACGTAGTCGCAGCGCACCCAGAGCTCGGTCTTGCGCGCGACCAGGCGCAGGCCCTGTTGCTCGGCCACCGGCCGGAAGTTGCGGCTGATCTCGTCGAACAGCTGGTCGAGCGGAAAGTCGACCCACTGCGGCTGCAGCACGCCGGCGTCGAGCTGCGACAGATTGAGCAGCTCCGAGAACAGCCGGTCGAGCGAGTCGACGCACTCGCGGATGTGGCCGATGCGCTGCAGGCGCAGCGGGTCGGTCTCGCCGTTGGCCAGGCCGTCGGAAAACAGCGTGAGCGCATGCAGCGGCTGGCGCAGGTCGTGGCTGGCCGCGGCCAGGAGGCGGGTCTTGGCCTGGCTCGCGACTTCGAGCTGCTGGTTCTTGCGCGCGAGTTCTGCGGTGGCCGCGCTGATGCGGCTCTGCAGCAGGCGGTGGCTCTCGGCCAGTGCCCGCGCCGCCTGGTTGAAGCCGTGCTGCAGGTGCCGGATCTCGGAGGTGCCTTCGATGGAGACGCTGGCGGCCTCGCCCGCGCCCAGCCGGTCCACGGCCCTGCCGAGCGCGCGAATCGGCTCGCTGATGCGCCGCGCCGCCCACCAGCCCGCGAGCCCCACGCCCACCAGGCTGATCGCCAGCACCAGCACCACGTTGAGCCACACCGAACGCCGCGCGTCCTGTACCGCGCCCAGGCTCATCTCCACCATCACCTTGCCGTTGTGCCTGCCATCGTCGCTGACGATCGGCACCACCACCTGCAGGCCCGCGCCGCGCGCGCGATCGACGGTGTCGGAGTTGGCCACGATCTCGCCGTCCTCCGACCAGATCTGCACCTGCTGCACGTGCGGCTGGAAGGTGCCCGACTGGGCGGTGCGCTGCAGCATGCGGCGGTCCATGCGCACCAACGGTGCCTGCGCCGCCGTGGCCACCTGCAGCGCCACCGTCTGCGCATTGGCGCGCATCAGTTCGGTCAGGTTGTCCAGGTGCTGGCGCGTCAGCACGGCAATGGCGGCCAGCGTGGCCGCGGTGGCCGGCACCAGCGCAAGCAGGATCAACTGCTGGGCGAAGGTGAGGCGCGCAAGCCCCCGGAGGACGCGGAAGTTCCAGTTCATGGGGGCATTGGGCGCATGAAGGTCGAGCTTAGGGAGGCGGCCGTGCGAGCGAAAGATGGGAAAAACATCACGAAAATAACTTGTATTTAGTATCTAATTGCGTCGCGTTGTCCATGTTAGACCCGCTGGTCCGCAGCGGCCCCATGTCTTCGTGTTCCAAAAATGCAGGCCTGCCCACGCCGCGTCCGGAAGGCTTCCGGCGCTTCCGATGCCTTTAGCGCCTCCGGCTGCCGGGGCTTCGGTCGCGCTGCCGCCGTGGTGCGCATGGTGCGCCGCGGCGGCGCCGCCGCCCTCCTGGCGCTGCTTGCCGGCCTGCCGCTCGTGGCTGCCGGCCAGCCCGCGCCGCCGCCCGATGCGCCGGTGCGCTTCGGCATCCTGCCGCTGGGCGGCGCCTTCGAGTCGCGCAGCGACTGGGACCCCTTGCTGGCCGAACTGAGCCGCGCCATCGCCAGGCCGGTGAGCGTGCTGTCGGTCAACTCGTACGAAGCGCTCGAGCAGGCCATCCGGCGCGACGAGGTCGACATGGCGTTCCTGTCCGGGAAGATGGCGCTCGACGCCGTGACCCAGCGGCGCATGAAGGTCGTGGCCCAGGTGGTGCGCCACGACGGCCTGCCCGGCTACCGGGCCCTGCTGCTGGCCCGCAAGACGCCGCCGTTCAACACGATGAAGAGCCTGCTCTCGGAGCCGGAACGCTGGCGCCTGGCGCGCGGCGAGCGGCAGTCGGTGTCGGGCTTCATCGTGCCGCAGCTGCAGCTGTTCCTGCCCAACCACATCGTGATGGAGACGCGCTTCCTGAGCGAGATCGTCGGCACCCACCAGACCACCGCGCTGGCCGTGGCCAACAACGAAGCCGACGTGGCCACCAACAACACGGCCGACTTCGAACGCTTCAAGCAGCGTTTCCCGGCCGAGGCCCAGCGGCTGCAGGTGCTGTGGGAGTCGGAGCTCATTCCGCATGCGCAGATCGTGGTGCGGCGCGAATATTCGCCCGAGCTGCGCAGCCGCGTGCAGGCCTTCCTGGTCGGCTACGGGCGTGCGAAAGGGCCCCGGGGCGACGCCGAGCGCGTGGTGCTCAAGTCGCTGCACGACCTGGCCGGGTTCGTGGTGGCGGACAACAGCTCGCTGCAGCCCGCCGCCAGGCTGGCCTATCAGCTGGCCAGGCAGAACGCCATGAGCGCGCAGTGGGTCAACGATGCGGCGCGGGAGGCGCGGCTCTCGCGCATCGAGAGTGGGTACGCGGAACAGGTCACCGCGTTGCGCGACATGTCTCCCTGACGCGGGTTCCGGCCATGTCGCGTCTCCTGCGTTCGCTGGCCCTGGTGCTTGCGCTTGCGGCCGTGGCCGCGGGCTGCCTCGCGCAGGGCAGTGCCGGCACGGCCGACAAGGCCGCCTCGCCGCCGGTCAAGGCGATCCGCTTCGGCGTGCTGCCGCTGGGCGGCGCCGTCGAATCGCGCGCCCTGTGGACGCCGCTGCTGGTCGACATGAGCCAGGCCATGGGCGTGCCCGTGAGTGCCTACTCGGTGGCCTCGTACGAAGAGCTCGATCGTGCCATCCAGCGCGACGAGATCGACATGGCCTTTCTGTCGGCCAAGATGGCGCTCGATGCCGTGATGCAGCGGCGCATGAAGGTGGTGGCGCAGATCGCGCGCCGCCCCGGCATGCCGACGCACCGTGCCGTGCTGCTGACGCGCAAGTCCGGCGTGCCCAGCACGCTGGAAGCCGTGCTCGCCGAGCCCGAGCGCTGGCGGCTGGCGCGCGGCGACAGCCGTTCGGTGACAGGCTTCCTTGTTCCGCAGAGCCAGCTTTTCCTGCCGCGCAGCATCGCGATGGAAACGCGCTTTCGCGGCGAGATCGTCGGCACCCACCAGGCCACCGCGCTCGCCGTGGCCAACGGCGATGCCGACGTGGCCACCAACAACACCACCGACTTCGAGCGCTTCACCGAGCAGTTTCCCGTGGAGGCCGCGCGGCTTCACATCGTCTGGCAGTCCGAGCCGCCGCCCGGCGCGCAGATGGTGGTCCGGCGCAGCTATCCGCCCGAGTTCCAGGCCCGGCTGCAGGCCTTCCTGGTGGGCTACGGACAGGGCAAGGGCGCGCATGCCGATACCGAGCGCGAGGTGCTGAAGACCCTGCGCGCGGCCTACGGCTATGCCGCCGCCGACGACAGCGCGCTGCTGTCCGAGGCGCTGCTCGAATACCAGCTCGGCAAGCAGAGCGCCATGGCCGCCGCCTGGGTCAACGGCGCGGCGCGCGAGAAGCGCCTGCAGCGCCTGGAGAAGAACTACCGGGAACAGGTCGAGGCCCTGCGCCCCGCCGCCAGCGCTATTGCACGCTGAGCGGGCGGGCGCCGGCAGGGTGCGTCTACTCCCTTCGCCGTAGCTCCAAAACCCCGCGTCTAGGCCGTTAGGCGGATTTGCCCGCCGTGCGCCGCGCCGGAAACTTCGTGTTTCTTTCAGGCAGCCCTTGCCGTTGACGGAGTGCGGATGAGTTGGCGAACAAAAGTGGTCTGGAGCGAGGGGATGCTGCTGCAGCCCCAGCACCTGCAGCAAAGCGAGCGTCATGCCGACCATGCGGGGCATGTGCTGTTGCGTTCCACCACGCCCTATGCCTGGGGGTTCGCGGAGATCGAGATCGATCAGGCCGCGCTCACGCTGGGCAAGCTGGCGCTGGTGCGCGCGGTGGGCATCTTCGGCGACGGCACGGTGTTCGACATGCCGGCGGTCGATCCGCTGCCCGAACCCATCGACATTCCGCCCACCATGCGCGACGAGGCCGTGATGCTGGCGCTGCCGCTGCGCCGCGCCGGTGCCCGCGAGGCCGACGCCGAAGAATACGAAGAGCTGGTGCGCCACCGCGTGCTCGAGTCCGAAGTGCCGGACTCCAACACCGCCGGCGAGCGCACCGCCGTGCTGCAGCTGGGCCAGCTCCACACGCGCCTGATGCGCGCCAGCGAAGCGACCGACGCCTGGACCACGCTGGGCGTGGCCCGGGTGGTCGAACGCCGCGTCGACAACCAGGTGCAGTTAGACCGCGCGATGCTGCCGCCGTTGCTCGACGTGGCGGGCCACGCCGTGATCCGCTCCTGGCTCGACGAGCTGCTGGGCCTCTTGCGCCAGCGCGGCGAGGCGCTGGCCGGCCGCATGACCCAGGGCGGCACCGGCGGCGTGGCCGAGATCGCCGACTTCATGCTGCTGCAGGCGGTGAACCGCAACGAAGCGGTCTTTGCGCACCTGGCGAAGAGCGCGATGCTGCATCCGCAGCACTTCTTCGAGCATGCGCTCGGGCTGGCCGGCGACCTCTCGAGCTTTCGCGACTCGCGCCGCGTGGCGCGCTTCGGTCCCTACATCCACGACGACCTCGCGCTGAGCTTCCGCCCGGTGATGGACGACCTGCGCCGCAGCCTCTCGATGGTGCTGGAGCAGTCGGCCATCCGCATCGAACTGCACGACCGCAAGCACGGCGTGCGCGTGGCGATGGTGACGGACGTGGAACTGCAGCGCAAGGCGACCTTCGTGCTGGCGGTGAACGCGAGCATGCCGAGCGAGGCGCTGCGCGCGCGCTTTCCGACGCAGGTCAAGATCGGCCCGGTCGAGCGCATCCGCGATCTCGTCAACCTTGCGCTGCCCGGTGTCACGCTCACGCCCATGCCGGTGGCGCCGCGCCAGATTCCGTTCCACACCGGCGCCAACTACTTCGAGCTCGAAACGCGCAACAGCGACCTGTGGCGCCAGCTGGAGCAATCGGGCGGCATCGCGATGCACATCGCGGGCGACTTCCCTGGCCTCGACCTCGCGTTCTGGGCCATACGTTCCTAGCCGACCGGCTGACGGAAACGGAACACCACCATGAGCACACCTCCCGATCCCTTTGCCGCCTTCGAGTCGGAGCGCACGGTCATCAAGCCCAAGCCGCGCACGCCGGCCGGCACGCCGCCGGCCGCGGCGCCCGCGCCCTTCTTCGGCGGCGCCGATCCGACGCCCGCCGTCGAAGTCGGCGAGATCGGCCTGCTCAATCCGCTGGTCTCGGCCGCGGGCAAGCTGCTGGTGCTGATCGGCAAACTGCGCAACCTCGCGCAGCCGCCCAACGTGCCGGCCCTGCGCGCCTCCACTGCCGATGCCGTCAACCAGTTCGACGCCGCCGCGCGCCGCGCCGGCATCCCCAACGAATCGGTGCTGGCCGCGCGCTACGTGCTCTGCACTTCTCTGGACGAAGCCGTGGCCAACACGCCCTGGGGCGTACAGGCCGGCTGGAACAAGCAGAGCCTGCTGGTGCAGTTCCACAACGAGACATGGGGCGGCGAGAAGGTGTTCCAGCTGCTCGCCAAGCTCGCGCAGGACGTGCCCACGCACCGCCAGCTGCTGGAGCTGATCTACAGCGTGCTCGCGCTCGGCTTCGAAGGCCGCTACCGCGTGGTCGACAACGGCCGCGCGCAGCTCGACTCGGTGCGCCAGCGCCTGGCCGACCTGATCGCCAAGGACCGCCCGCCGCTGGAGGCCGAGCTGTCGCCGCACTGGCGCGGCCAGGGCGCGGGCACCGTGCGGCTGCGCGAATCGCTGCCGCTGTGGGTGTTCGCGGCCGGCTTCGCGCTGCTGCTCGCGCTGGCCTGGTTCGGCCTGCGGCTCACGCTCAACTACCGCTCCGACACCACCTATGCCGCCGTGTCGGGCCTGCGCGTGCCCAACATCCAGATCGCGCCGCCGGCCGTGCCGGCCAAGTCACCGCGGCTCGCGCGCTTTCTCGAGCCCGAGATCAAGCAGGGCCTCGTCACCGTGACCGACGAGGCCGACCGCAGCGTGGTGCGGCTGCGCGGCGATTCCTTCTTCGGCTCCGGCAGCGCCGAGCCCATGGCCGCCTCGCTGCCGGTGCTGCGCCGCATCGGCCAGGCGCTGGCCGAGGTGAAGGGCGAGGTGCTGATCACCGGCCACTCCGACAACCAGCCGATCCGCTCGCTGCGCTATCCCTCCAACTGGCACCTCTCGGCCGCGCGTGCCGATGCGGTGAAGGGCGCGCTCACCACGCTTGTCGATCCGGCGCGCATGCGCTCCGACGGCAAGGCCGACGCCGAGCCCGTGGCCGCCAACGACACGCCGGCCAACCGCGCGCGCAACCGGCGCGTCGACATCGTGCTGTTGTCCGAGCCGGACCGGGTCGCTGCCGCGGGAGTGACGAAATGATCAAGAAATTCTTCGGCTTCCTGTTCAGCCCGCTGCTGCTGACGATCCTGGCGCTGGTCATCGTCGCGCTGCTGGTCTGGTGGATCGGCCCGCTGGTGAAGATCGGCGCGTGGGCACCGCTCGAAACCGAGCTCGCGCGCGCGCTGCTGATCGGCGCCATCGTGCTCGTGGTGGTGCTGCGCGTGCTCTACCGGCGGTGGCGCGCGCGCCGTGCGAGCCAGCACCTGACCGACGGCCTCATGAAGGCGCCCGCCGCCAAGGCGGACGCGCCGGTCAACGGCGAACAGAAGATCCTCGACACGCGCTTCAGCGAAGCCGTGGCCACGCTCAAGCAGATGCGCCTGCACGCGGCCGGCAAGAAGCCCGGCTGGCGCGACTGGATGTCGATCTCGGGCGGCAGCTACCTGTACGACCTGCCGTGGTACGTGTTCATCGGCGCGCCGGGCGCGGGCAAGACCACGGCGCTGGTCAACTCCGGCCTCTCGTTCCCGCTCGCGGAGAAGTTCGGCCCCGGCGCGATCCGCGGCGTGGGCGGCACGCGCAACTGCGACTGGTGGTTCACAGACGAGGCCGTGCTGATCGACACCGCCGGCCGCTACACCACGCAGGACAGCCACCAGTCGGAAGACAAGAGCGCGTGGGAAGGCTTCCTGGGCCTGCTCAAGAAGGCGCGCCCGCGCCGGCCGCTCAACGGTGTGTTCCTGACCGTGAGCGTGGCGGACCTGCTGAGCCACGGCCCCGAGCAGCGCACGCAGCTGGCCGCATCCATCCGCGCGCGTTTGCTCGAACTCGATGCCAAGCTCACCACGCGGCTGCCGGTGTACGTGCTGGTCACCAAGAGCGATCTGCTCTATGGCTTCACCGACTACTTCGACGACCTGGGCAAGGAGCAGCGCGCGCAGGTCTTCGGCTTCACGCTGGCGGCAGACGAGAACGTGCAGGCCGACGAGAAGGGGCTTTCCACCGCCTTCCACCGCGAGTTTGCGCTGCTGCACAACCGGGTCAACGACGGACTCATCGCGCGCATGCAGCGCGAGACCGACGGCACGCGGCGCGCGGCGATCTTCGGCTTTCCGGCGCAGTTCGGCTCCATCGGATCGATGCTGTCCGATCTGCTCGACCAGGTGTTCACCGGCTCGCGCTTCGCGCAGCCGCCATGGGTGCGCGGCGTGTACTTCACCAGCGGCACGCAGGAAGGCAGCCCGATCGACCGCGTGATGGGCAGCCTCGCGCGCAGCTTCGGCATCGAGCGCGCCATGCTCGCGCCGCAGAAGTCGAGCGGCCGCAGCTACTTTCTCACTGCGCTGCTGCGCGAAGTGGTGTTCCCCGAGCAGCGCCTGGCCGGCGCCAACGTGAAGCTCGAGCGCCGGCGCCATGCGCTGCGCGTGGCGGGCGTGAGCGCCATGACGCTGGTCACCCTCGCGCTGCTCGCGGGCTGGGGCTACAGCACGCTGCAGAACGTCAACTACCTGAAGTCGGTCGAGGCGCGCGTCGAGCCCGCCCGGCAGACTTTGGCGGCCCTGCCGTCGCGGGTGCAGAACCTGGTCGAGGTGGCGCCCGTGCTGCAAGGCCTGCGCGACATCTGGAAGACGCCCGACAACCGGCAGGGCGACGAGCCGCTGTCGATGACGCTCGGCCTCTACCAGGGCGACAAGCTCGACGCGGCCGCCATGCTCACGCACCAGCGCGCGCTCAACGACGCCTTCCTGCCGCAGATCGCCAAGCGCATCGAGGACCAGCTGCGCACCGCGCAGAAGGACAACCTCGAATACACCTACGAGGCGCTCAAGAGCTACCTGATGCTCTACCAGCCCGAGCACTTCGATGCCGAGGCGCTGAAGGCCTGGATCACGCTCGACTGGGCGCGGAGTCTCGACCGCGGCATTCCCGAAGACCAGCGCCAGGCGCTCGAGGACCAGCTCGACGTGCTCATCGCGCAGGGCCCGCCGCGCTCGCCGCTCAAGATCGACGAGAACCTGGTGCGCAGCGTGCGCGCCGTGCTCGCGAGCTACCCGCTGGAGCAGCGCGTGTTCAGCCGCCTCAAGCGCCAGCGCGCCACCAAGGACATTCCGGGCTTCAGCATTGCCACGGCCGCGGGCCCCTCGGCGCCGCTGGTGTTCGAACGCATCAGCGGCAAGCCGCTGACCGAAGGCGTGCCGGGCATGTTCACCTACGACGGCTATCACAAGCGCTTCCAGAACGAGGTCACGGTGCTCACCGGCCTGCTCGCGCAAGAAGACCCGTGGGTGCTCGGGCAGGACCGCGGCGCCGCCGACCGCATGCGCGACGTGGCGGCGCTCGGCGCGCTGACAGATCGCGTGCGCCGGCTCTACCTGGCGGAATACGTCAAAGTCTGGGAGGCGCTGCTGGCCGACGTGCGGCTGATTCGCGCCAGCGGGCTCGAGAAGAACATCGAGGCCGCGCGCATTCTCTCGGGCGTGGGCTCGCCGCTTGCGAACTTCCTGCGCGCGGTGGTGAAGGAAACCACGCTCATTCCGGCCGACCAACCCAAGGACGTGGTGAGCAAGGCGACAGCCACCGTCGCCAGCACCCGCAAGGGCCTGGAAGACCTGTTCGGCGGCGACCCGAACAAGCCGGTGGCCAGCGGCAAGCGCATAGAGAGCATCGTGGACGACCGCTTCGAGCCGCTGCGCCGCCTTGTCACTGCCGCCGGGCCGAACCAGCCCGCGCCCATCGACGATGCGCTCAAGCTCTTCAACGAGGTGTACGTGTATCTCACGGCGGTCGACACGGCCGTGAAGGGCCGCACCTCGCCGCCGCCCGGCGACGTGGCCGGCAAGCTCAAGTCCGACGCGGGCCGCCTGCCCGAGCCGGTGCGCACGATGGTCGAGAACCTGAGCCAGTCGGGCGCGGCGCAGGCCCAGGTGGCCGAGCGCGGCAACCTGAGCCAGGACCTGCGTCCCGTGACCGATTTCTGCAACCGCGCCATCGCGGGCCGCTATCCCTTCGTGGGCAGCAGCAAGCGCGACGTGCTGCCCGAGGACTTCGGCCAGATGTTCGGCGCCGGCGGCCTGATGGACGAGTTCTTCCAGAAGCGGCTGGCCGCGCTGGTCGACACCAGCACCAAGCCGTGGCGCTACAAGCCCGTGGCCGAGCGCGGCGCCGTCACCACGCAGGCGCTGGCGCAGTTCGAGCGCGCCGCGCGCATCAAGGACATCTTCTTCCGCGGCGGCGGCCGCGGCCCGTCGATGCGGCTGGACTTCAAGCCGGTGGAAATGGACGCGGGCATCACGCAGTTCATCCTCGACGTGGACGGCCAGCTCGTGAAGTACGCGCACGGCCCGGTGGTGCCCATGGCCGTGCAGTGGCCGGGGCCGAAGGGCAGCAACCAGGTGCGCATCCAGGTCAGCCCGCCTTCGACCACCGGCAGCTCGGGCGCCGCGGTCGACGGGCCATGGGCGCTGTTCCGCGCGCTCGACGACGGCCAGCTCGAATCCGGCGATGCGCCCGAGAAGTTCTTCATCACCTTCCAGGTCGGCGCGCGCAAGACGCGCTTCGAGGTGACGACGAACAGCGTGCAGCATCCGATCCGTTTGAAGGAACTGCGCGAGTTCTCTTGTCCGGAGGGCTTGTGAGCGACGCGGCCCTTCTTTTGTCTTCTTCTGCTGCCTTGCCTGGATGGTTCGGCAAGCTGCCGGGCATGGGCGACTTCGCGCACCGGCGCCTGCCCGAGTCGTTTCGTTCCGTGTGGGACCCGTGGCTGCAGCGCGGATTGGCGCGGCTGCGCGATCGGCATGCGGACTGGACTTCGCACTACCTCGAAGCGCCGATCTGGTGTTTTGCGCTGGGGCCGCAGGTGGCCGGGGAAGGCGCATGGATCGGCGTGCTGATGCCGTCGGTCGATGGGGTGGGGCGGTACTTTCCGTTCACGCTGGCGGTGGAGCTCGATGCGTCCGCGGGCGACGGGATGCTGCGGGGCGAGGCGCTGACTGCCGTGCTGCAGTGGTGGGCGCTGGCGACGCAGGCGGCGCTCGAAGGGCTCGATGGGGATCTGGATGCGCTGCGGTTCGATGCGGTGCTGGAGCGGGTGTTCTTGGCTGCTGCCGGCGACGTGGTTGTTGGGGGCGTGGACTCGCTGGAGCTGGCGCTGCCGGGGGCAGGGGAGTCGTTGTGGATGGACGATCCTGGCGTTGGAGGCGGGAGGCTGGTGGCTGGGCTGCCTCAGGGGGCGGAGTTTGATGCGCTGTTTCTTGGCTTTGCGAGGGAGGGGTGAGATGAACGTCCTTCTTCGTTTTTTTTCCCGAGGCCGGGATATCCGCCCGGCGGCGGACTCACTTTCTTTTGCTTCGCCAAAAGAAAGTAAGCAAAGAAAAGGCGACCCTACTGTCTGCGTCCCTCCGCTTCGCTACGGGCAACCTGCGGTGCTCGACTCCGGCGGGGGTCCGCAGAACTCGCTTCGCTCAAACAGCTGCGGCCCTGATCCCGCCTCCATCTGCGCTCCTCGGCGCATACAGAAGGGGTGGGAGCGGGCAGCCTTCGCTTCGCTCGGCCCTAAGACCAACAGCCAATACAAAACAGCCAGTACCAACCACCGCAGGCGCTGCGCGCCTGCGGTGGCTTGGTGGCCGAGCGAA
>NZ_JAGGNW010000001.1 GCF_018614875.1 Variovorax paradoxus
CAGTTCTGGACCTACGAGAAGGCCAAGGTCGAGTCGGCCGTGCAGGTCGTGGAGCGCTGGATCTTGATGCGCCTGCGCCACCAACGCTTCGCCGGCGTCGACGATGTCAATGAAGCGATCGAGCCGTTGCTGCAGCGCTTGAACAGCAAGTCGTTCCAGAAGCTGCCCGGCAGCCGCGCGAGCGCCTTCGCCGATCTGGATGCTCCCGCGCTGCAGGCACTTCCTCTGCAGCCTTGGGAGTGGGCGGCCTTCAAGAGCGTGCGGGTGCACATCGACCATCACGTGGAGATCGAGGGCCATCGCTACAGCGTGCCCCAGAACCTCGTGGGCCTGTTGCTGGAGGCGCGCATCACAGCCCACGCGGTCGAACTGCTGCACCGCGGCCAGCGTGTGGCCGCGCATCAGCGCAGCGCCCACAAGGGCGGCTTCACGACCGTCGTCGCGCATCTGCCGGCGGCGCACCGCGCGCATCTCGAGTGGACGCCCGAGCGTCTGGTCCATTGGGGGCAGAGCATCGGCGTGGCCACGGGCCGCCTGGTGGCGCGTCTGATCGAAGAGCGGCGTCACCCCGAGCACGGCTACCGGGCATGCCTCGGGCTGCTGTCGCTGGCACGCCGCTACGGCAAGGAGCGGCTGGAGGCGGCCAGCCTGATCGCCCTGGAGCTGGGCACGGCGAAGTACGTGCATGTGAAGGCCATCCTGGTCAACGAGCGCGACAAGGCGACCGCGAGCACGGCACCGAGCTGGACCAGCCCGCCTCACGAGCATGTGCGTGGCCCGGCGTATTACCAGTGACCCCCGGACTGCATCCGGCACTTGAACAAGAAGGAATTCCAATGATGATGAACACGACCCTCGATCAACTGCGCAGCCTGAAGTTGCTGGGCATGGCAGCGGGACTGCAAGACCAGCTCACCAGCGCCGGCATGACGGCCATGAGCTTCGAGGAGCGCACGGCCTTGCTGGTGGAGCGCGAAGTGCACTGGCGCGGTGACAAGCGGCGTGAACGGCTCTTGAAGGAGGCACGGCTGAAGTACCCGCAGGCGGCCATCGAAGACATGGACGCTCGCGCCGGTCGCGGCGTCGATCGCAAGGCCGTGATGAGCCTGGTGCTGGGCGATTGGATCGATTCCGGCCACAGCGTGCTGATCACGGGACCGACGGGTGCGGGCAAGTCGTGGCTGGCCTGTGCGCTGGCGCAGTACGCCTGCCGGCGCGGTCGCTCCGCCTACTACCAGCGCATGCCCAGGCTCGGCGAGGAGCTGCGCATCCGCCATGGCAACGGGACCTTCGGCAAATGGCTGATCCAGTTGGCCAAGACCGACGTGCTGCTGCTCGACGACTGGGGCATGGCGGCGCTGGATGTTCAGGCCAGGGCCGACTTGCTGGAGATCATCGACGACCGGGCGGCCAGCAAGGCCACCATCATCACCAGCCAACTGCCGATCGAGCACTGGCATGCCTGGGTCGGTGACGCCACCATCGCCGACGCGATCCTCGATCGCCTGATGCAGCAGAACCACCGACTCACCCTCACGGGTGAGTCATTGCGCCAGACCGCGAAGACGCCCCAAAAGGAGAAGAACAAAGACCCATCGTGACCGCCACTTCTACAATCTGAACGCGCAACTCAGCACGCATGACGACCGGTCACGATAGAGCGGAATCGTCGGTCACGTTCGCCGGAATACGCAGGAGCCCCACGCTGGAAGCCCGACACCGTGCACGCGCAGTTGACCTGGCCGGGCCTATGGAGTGAACCCCTGTGCCTGGACCATCAGGGCTCAGAAAACTTGCCACTTGCTGGACCAGTTGGTTTTCGAACTCGTTCGGTGGTCGATAGGCCGTAAGCAATGAGATGGACGCCCCACCCGTAGCGGCATTCGCGTGCCACAGTGGAAGTGTCACCAACCACTTGAACCGAAAGGGGCGTCCACCATGAAGATTACGACTGTTGGCATCGACCTTGCCAAGAACGTGTTCCAAGTTCACGGCATCGACGAGCACGGCAAGGCGGTGTTGAAGAAGCAGCTGCGGCGCGACCAGATAGGCGCCCGAACACGCCGTACCGCAAGATTGCCCGTAGCATTCACGAGGGTGCGCGTGACGTTGCACGTTCCATCGCGCAGACACCGCTACACACAGTCGCGTAGGAATCGCAAGAAGGTGGAGATGCTGTTCGCGTATCTCAAGCGCATCATGAAACTGGATCGGCTCCGACTTCGCGGGCTCAGCTGCGGTGCGCGAGACGAGTTCTTGATGCTAAGGTTTTGTGCGGTGGCCGCTAGCACCAACCAACGATAACGACAGGCACGTAAACGCCTGGTTATCGGGGGTTGGTTCAGTGTCACATCTCAACTTGCGAAAGCCACGAGAACACCCCCTATGGCAGCCGAACGAGCTGTCCCGCGGCAGTACGCTGATATTTCGAGAACATCTCAGTCCAGATCTTTTCCGCTTGGCCTTCGTTCCAGAAGTGCGGCTGGTATTGAGTCAGCTGCCATCTGTATTCGGCAACACCGTTGTTCCAGATTTCGGTGACGCGTCGTCCATCGACTTGCAGAGTAGGGACGCCGCTATTTTTGTTGACCGTCTCGCGCCAGAACACTTGTGCAGCGGCTTCACCCGCCGCGCCCCCAGGGAAGTCTGAAGGCACTTCATCTTGGCCACGGCATTGCCATGTTGGCATCGGAACGTCCGTTCGAACGATTGCATCGGTATAGATGGCGGGGCTCAGGTGGCCCGAGTAGCACGGTGCGATGGCCGCAAACAGGACCGGATACTGAACCGCCATGCGGTTCGTGAATGCAGAGCCCATGGACGCGCCGTTCATGTAGACCCGCGTTGGGTCAACGGCGTACTTGGTCTTCAACTCGTCGATGAGCGCGAGTTCGAAGGCCACATCGACGTTGGTCGGGCTGATGCTTGTGTTCCAAGTTGCACCGTTGCCTTGGGGATACACCACGATGAAACCGTACTTCTCGCCCACTTCGTGCCACTTTGAGGTGATGGCTTGCCAGCGTCCGGAGCCGTTGCGCCCGTGGTGGCTGATGACCAGCGGGATTTTCTGGCCACCAGCCGTCAGCGCTGCATAGTTGGACGGCAGATAGGTGAGCCAACGACGAGACGAGCCTGGAATGAACTCCTTCGTCGTCTCGAGCAACTTCGATTCTTCGATGGTCTGGTTTGCATGCAGCGTTCCGTTGGTTCGGTTGTCATCGAAGAAGCGGACCGTCTTGGCGAACAACGAGTCCCAGATGTTTTCCGTCAACGCCTTTCCGCCATACCCTGAAAGCTTCGATGTGGAAATCTTGACCTGGTGCAGCGGGCGTTCATCCGATGCATACACCCGCGAGGTGAAGATTGGATCGTCGACCGTGGCCGGCGCGGAATACGCGGAGTTCTGCTTGTTCCAGTAGGCGATCTGAGAGGCCTCCGTTTCGTCGGCCTGCTTCTTCGTCTTGATGATCCACGATGACATCGTCGTGGGTGGAAGCTTGGTCGACGCCAGGCCAAATACCTCGGGCTCGGCGGTTCCATCGACGCTTGCGACAGCCGCCAAAAACTGAGGTGCCTGCATCGCCATCGACTGCGCCATTCGCCCGCCCTGCCCCACGCCTGTGTAGTAGACGATCGCGTTGCTGGCCAACGCGTACTTCGACTTGATTACGGGCAGGAGTGCCTTGAGGAACGCGACTTCGTCCGCGGCCGACGCGTCGCCCTTCGCGTTCCATGCTCCTGCGAGCGCCGAAGGGAAAACGGTCACAAATCCCTTCGCTTCACCCACCTCGTTCCAACATGTGCTGGCCGCACCGGACTGACCCGTCTGGTTGACGTCGTGAAAGTTCACGACGACGGCAATCCCCCGCGCATCCTTTTCTCGCAACGCGAGGATCGACGCTGGTGCACTCTCAAAATACTCGCGGGTCGCTCCGTTGACGGTGATCGTTCCCTTGCTGAGCGATGCGCTCGAGGCTTGACAGGTTATCGGCGCAGGTGCGGTTGCCTCGGGGGGGCCTTCAGAAGGCGGAGGTTGGATCGGGATTGCCGCAATATTGGGGTGTCCGCCACCTCCCCCGCATCCCCAAAGAACCGCAGACGCGAAGCCGATGACGGCCAGTTGGGTCTTTCTCATTGTCTGTCTCCGTGGTTGAACTAACCGCAGAGATGATGTTCACGCGCCGCATCGCACGCCAATGCTGTTTTTTTCGAAGTTGATGCCTTGAAAGCACCGGCGGCCGATGAATGGATGAATCTACATCGGACCGGCCGCGAGCGCTGCGTCCCAGAAAGCTTCGCCAGTCTTTCCGGCCGGCGCAGTCGAGCGGTAAAGCCGAATCTCTGTAGGCACGTCAAACCTGTCGTCGGGCGATGCTCTAACGAGCCGCCCCGACGCCAAGTCCTCCTCGATCAACGTGAAGGGAAGCCACGCTACCCCTCGGCCATCGAGCGACATCGTCCTGAGCACCGACGCAAGGTGAGCGGTCACTACAACCTGCATCTCCAGATGCGCAAGCTGTTGCCCCAGTACCGCGCGAGTGATGCGGCCGATTCCTGAATCGGTGCTGTACTGGAGCACCGGTACCGCTATGCCCGTCTTGTTTTCCAGGGTAAACAGGGGGCCGCCGGTGTTGTTGGCGGAACAAACAGGAACCAGAACATCTTTCCCTACAGGGGCAGACACGTACGCTTCCGACTGCAGCCCGCCCTTGCTCATCGGGTGTGCGTGACTCAGCACGAACTGAACTTTCCCTTGCTGTATCAAAGCCTCGCAACGTTGAAGTACATCGGACATCAGTTGCATAGGGCCGACTGTGGTGCGCGTCTCGAGAGTTCGCAGCCAGCGGGGGAGGAAAGTGAACGACAGTACGTGGGTGGAGGCAATGCGCAGCGTGGCCGAATGCGCTTCCGAGACAGCCTGCGCTTCGCCAGGAAGAGCTGCAACTCGCTCCAGAAGCTCATCCGCAATGTCGCTGAACCATTCCCCGGCCACCGTCAGCGTCGCGGGCTGAGATCGCCGGTCGAACAAGTCGACCCCTAGCCAAGCCTCCAGCGCTCGCACCCGTCGGCTGAAGGCGGGTTGGGTCACGTTTCGCTCATCGGCGGCACGGGAGAAGCTCCCTGATGCGGCAAGTGCCTTGAAGTCATCGAGCCACAGAAAGTTCATACCGGTACTCTCAAAGCATGGATAGCAAGAAAAACAGCATTGGTCGCCAGGGCTGGAACATCGGAGGATAGCCCCACCGAAATACCTCAACAGGCCTATCCATGAAGATCGTCGAAATCCGCGAGAAGACCATCCCCATCAGCTCGCCCATCCGCAACGCCTACATCGACTTTAGCAAGATGACCTTGAGCCTGGTGGCCGTGATCACGGACGTGATTCGCGACGGCAAGCCGGTGGTCGGCTATGGTTTCAATTCGAACGGCCGCTATGGCCAGGGCAAGCTGATGCGCGAGCGTTTCATCCCGCGCATCCTGGAAGCCGATCCAGCCTCGCTGGTCGACGACACCGGCGACAACCTCGATCCGCACAAGATCTGGAACACGATGTTCACCAACGAAAAGCCGGGCGGCCATGGCGAGCGTTCGGTGGCGATCGGCACCATCGACATGGCGGTCTGGGATGCCGTGGCCAAGATCGAAGGCAAGCCCCTGTTCCAACTGCTGGCCGATCGCTACGGGGACGGAAAGCCCAACCGCAAGATCTTCGTCTACGCGGCTGGCGGCTACTACTACCCCGGGCAGGACCACAACAAGCTCAAGGACGAGATGCGCAGCTACATCGACCGCGGCTACACGGTCGTGAAGAAGAAGATCGGCGGCGCCTCGCTCGACGAAGACCTGCGCCGCATCGATTCGATCATGGAAGTGCTGCAGGACGGCCAGAAGCTCTGCGTCGATGCCAACGGCCGCTTCGACCTGGAGACGGCCATCGCCTATGCCAAGGCGCTCTCACAATACGACCTGTTCTGGTACGAGGAGCCGGGCGACCCGCTGGACTACGAACTCCAGGCTGCGCTGCGCAATTTCTACAAGAACCCGATGGCCACGGGCGAAGACCTGTTCTCGATGCAGGATGCGCGCAACCTCATCCGCTATGGCGGCATGCGCCCCGACCGTGACTGGCTGCAGTTCGACTGTGCGCTCAGCTACGGCCTGGTCGAGTACCTGCGCACCCTGGACATGCTCAAGGAACATGGATGGTCGGCGAGCCGCTGCATCCCGCACGGCGGCCACCAGATGTCGCTGAACATCGCGGCCGGCCTGGGCCTCGGCGGCAACGAATCCTATCCGGACCTGTTCCAGCCCTTCGGCGGCTTCCCGGATGGCGTGAAGGTCGAGAACAGCTTCGTCACGCTGCCCGACCTGCCCGGCATCGGCTTCGAAGGCAAGGCCGACCTGTATCGCGAGATGCAGGCGCTTTCGGCCTAACGATTCAACAGAAGAACAGGAGACAAGACATGACAAACACATTGCGCTGCGTCGCTAGCCTGGTCCTGGCCAGCGTCGCTTCAGGGGCACTGGCCGAATTCCCGGACAAGCCAATCACGCTTGTGGTGCCTTTCGCTGCAGGCGGGCCTACAGACAAGATCGCTCGCGATCTTGCGGAGGCTCTTCGCAAGCCGCTGGGACAGACCATCATCGTCGACAACACCATCGGTGCTGGCGGCACGATTGGATCGGCGAAGGTTGCGCGAGCGACGCCAGACGGCTACACCCTGCTCGTCAATCACATCGGCATGGCCACGGCGCCCGCGCTCTACAGGAAGCTGAGCTACAAGGTGCCTGAGGACTTCGAGACTCTGGGTCTCATCAACGAAGCACCCTCGGTCGTGATCGGCAAACCTTCGCTCGCGGCGAATAGCTTTACAGAACTGCGCCAGTGGATCGCCGCCAACGGAAACAAGGTAAACATCGCGAATGCAGGGCTGGGGTCAGCTTCCCACCTTTGCGGCCTGATGTTCCAAAACGCTCTCAAGACGACCATGACGACGGTCCCGTACAAAGGAACCGCGCCCGCAATGACGGACCTTATTGGCGGGCAAGTGGACCTGATGTGCGAGCAGGCCGTCAACGCGGTGCCGCAGATCGAAGGCAAGAAGGTCAAGACGTATGGAGTCACGAGCGTGCAGCGCTTGCCGCTGCCTGCGCTCAAGGACACACCCACCCTTGCCGAGTCCGGCCTCAAAGACTTCAATGTTCAGGTATGGCATGGACTGTACGCTCCGAAGGGAACCCCCGCGCCGGTACTGGCCAAGCTGAACAGCGCGTTACGCGCTGCCTTGAAGGATCCCGAGCTTATCAAGCGTGAAGAGGCACTAGGCCTGACCGTCGTGACCGATGAGCGGCTCGATCCTGCAAATCACCGGAAATTCGTCGAAGCGGAGAAAAACCGTTGGGCGAAGGTGATCAAAGACGCGGGCGAATACGCCGACTGAACGCAGAAGGCGCCAACTGCGCCTTCCACCAGAGCAGATGTCGTCGTCTGCCGTTGACCGCCCCGAGGCCGGCCGCGGTGGCGAGGACCTGCGCTCTTACATAGCGTCATCGACTGCCCCTCTGCTTCGGCTCACAGGCCGCGTCGTGGCGACGCCGCTACAAATGGAAATCAAATGAGCAGTTCGACATTGTCCAAGAAAGGGCCACTGCTGCGGTGTCTGTACGTCCAGGTCATCATCTGCATCGCTCTTGGCGTGGTCCTCGGGCGCTTCTATCCGACGGTCGGAGCCGACATGAAGCCCTTGGGAGACGGCTCCGCCAGTGGCGAGTGAGGATGAAGCCCTGGAGTTCGGTGGGTGTCACGAGAGCTTAGAGAATCGGATACAGCAGGAAGGCGGACTTTGGTATGGCAGATTTTCGCCTGACTATGTCCAGTTGCTGTCTGCGCAGGCGGCGGCTCGTTAGTTCGTTTCTCCTGCGGTTTGCAAAGCTCTTTCGTCGGCATGCCAACCCACGATAACGGAGGTCACGTAAACACCCCATTACCGTCGGTTGGCCGAGGCGCCGTGCGTCAAGCACGTTCCACGGCACGCAGGCGTATGCCTAGCTCAATCGAAGAGTGGCCCGCAACAAGACGGCAGTAATAGCCCGACGGAGGCCGTCCTTGCCTGACGCGCTCGACCTTCTCCGAAGCGGTCTTGCTTGCGCTGGAGGGCGGACCTTCGGTCCGCCCAAGTCCCGCTGCGAGTCAGGTCACCAACTCACCCGCATGCCCACCGAACCGAAGGCCAGAGGGACACGCGCTCGTCACCCCCACGGCTGACGAGCATCCCAGCTCACCATAGACATTGACCTGCCGGCTCAGCGCCAAGGTGCCGCCGGCCGCGATCTCGGCCGACGTGTAGCCGCGTTTGGTGTCGATCCCCGTGCTGCCTGCCGGACCGGCAACAAGCA
Organism: Variovorax paradoxus; assembly: GCF_018614875.1. Lineage (GTDB taxonomy): Bacteria > Pseudomonadota > Gammaproteobacteria > Burkholderiales > Burkholderiaceae_C > Variovorax > Variovorax paradoxus_I. The sequence continues at coordinate 8,398 of NZ_JAGGNW010000001.1, forward strand.
TCCGGTCAAAAACTCCTGGCTCACAGCAACGTGCCCGGCAGTTGTCTCACCACTTCATGCGCAACCCGAGCGAGCCCTGCAGGGAAGTCTTCACATCCGTCGCGCCGCCCGAGGCCCACAGCTTGCCGACTTCGCCGTAGACGCTGGTCGTCTGGTTCAGCGCCAAGGTGAGGCCACCGGCCAGTTCGCTGACGGTGGAGCCCGTGCGGCTCGTGATGTCGGTGGTGGCGGCGGGTCCGATGAAGCGGGCCACGTCGGCACCGCCGCTCGCCTTGTAGACATTGAAGCGGCCGTAAGGCTGCAGCATGCCGAGGCTTGTCGCGATCTCGCCCTTCAGGCGCACGCCGATGCGCGCGATCCAGCCGTCGTCGCTGTCCTGCCGCACGCTCGCACCGGAGATTGCGATGTTGTCCAGGCCAAGGTGCTGGTGGATCAGCTGCAACTGCGGCTCGATCTTCCAGCCGCTCTCGCCGAGCGCGAAGGCCTGGCCCACCTCGATGGACGCCATCAGGCTGTCGCCCTTGCCCGCGCTGCGCTGGGTCGACAGTGGCTCGACGGTGTAACGGTGCCGCCCGGCCTGCAGCACGGCATCGGCATAGAAGCCCGAATCGGCAGTCCAGGTGCCGTAGGCGCCAAAGTACTGGCTGCGCAGGTCGTTGGAGCCGACGGCCAGGTTGGCGATGCCGCTCGCGAAGCCGCTGACCTTGACACTGCCGTCGAGCTGGCCGACGTACACGCCGGCACGCCAGTTCGAGGTGGCGAACAGGTCTGTGCCGGCCTGGAAGCCCTTGACGTTGCCATTGCTGTGCGGGCTGACGGTGCCTTGCTGGCGGATGTCGATGTCGGTGGCGATCACACGGCCCCAGGCACGGCGCTCCGTGCCCGTCGATGCGGAACCGCTGGCCTTGACGTCGTCGTCGCCGATGCGCTGGTGCAGGTTGCCGATCATGGCCAGGTCCATCTGGCGCACCTGGCTGGGCAATGCGGCGAGCAATGGGACTTCGGCGCGGTAGGCGGGAACCTGCACGGTGGTCGTGCCCGTGCCGCCTGTGCTGCCCGTACCGCCTGTCGAGCCGCCCGTGCCTGCCGGTGGCGTTGCCGGTGCCGTCGCCGTGGTGGTCGAGCGCAGGTACCAGTTCTGCCCGGCACCACTGGCGTCGGCGGCATACAGGCGGTATTCGTAGGCGCCCGCGTCGACGTGGCCGCCCGCGAGCGTGAACGCATCCCTGGTGCTTTGGGCCGTGGTGGTGGCGCCATTGAGCGCCGAGACCACTTCGATGCCGTTGCCGGTCGTCAGCGCACCCAGACCGCCGAGTTGGGTGATCTGCACGCTGGTCCGGCCGCTGGCCGAGGCGCTCGCGCCGTCGAGCACCAGCCGGTCGCTCACGCTGGTGCTGTCGCCCAGGAACGTGCCGAGCCGCAGCACGCCGTTGTTGCCGACATAGGCGCCGGTGACGGTGAGCGTGGTGCCCGGTGCGGTGCCCACCAGCGAGACGGTGCCGCTGTTGGCAAGCGAAGCGACCGTCTGGCTGAAGCCCGCGAGGTCGAGCGTGGCGCCGCTTTGCACGGTGTGCGCCGAGGCCGCGCTGAAGGTGCCGGTGGCGCCGGCCTTGAGGGTGCCTTCGGCCACATCGGTCGCGCCGGTGTAGCTGTTGGCACCCGAGAGCGTGAGGGTGCCGCTGCCCACCTTGGTGATGAAGCCGCCGCCGCTGATGTTGCCGCTGAGCGCTGCGTTGAAACTGCCGGTGTCGATGACCGGGTCGTTGCTGCCGGTCAGCACGACGGCATTGGCGAGATTCAGGCCGTCGGCCACGAAGCCGAGCGTGGTGCCGTCGTCCATCGCCAATGTGCCGGTGCCCAGCGCCAGGCTGTGGCCGACATTCAGCCGTCCCTGCTTGAGCGCGGTGCCGCCGCTGTAGCTGTTGGCTGCGGTCAGCGTGGTGGTGCCGGCGCCTTCTTTCACGAGCGAGCCGGTGCCGCTGAGGGTGCCCGACAGCGTGAGTGCGTTGGAGCGGTTGATGGCCAGCGTCCCGTTGTTCAGGACATCGCCCACGATGCTGCCTGCAGTGCCGCCGTTGCCGAGCTGCAGCGTGCCTGCACTGATGGTGGTGCCGCCTGCGTAGCTGTTGTCGGCGGTGAGGATCGTGGTGCCCGTGCCGGCCTGCACCAGGGCGCCGGTGCCGCTGATGGTGCCCGACAAGGTCAGCGCGTTCGAGCGCTGGACGGTCAGCGTTGCGTTGTCGACGATGTCGCCTTGCACCGAGCCGGTGGTGCCGCCGTTGCCAAGCTGCAGCGTTCCCGCGGTCACGGTGGTGAGGCCGGTGAAGCTTTGGTCCGCGGTCAACGCAAGCACGCCCGCCCCCGTCTTTTCGATACCACCGGAGCCGCTGACCAACCCGGCGTAAGTTGCGTCGGTCGGTTGGGCGAAGCGCACGAGCCCGGCGTTGCTGATCGCCTGGGGTGCGAACCCCGCCGTGCTTTGCAGAGTGCCCTGTGCTGCGACAGTCATGGTGCCCGCATAGGTGCTGGCATCGGCGCCCAGGATCAGGGTGCCGCCATTGACGGTCGCGCTGGCAATGCCCGAAGACGGCAGCGCCACGTTGAAAGTCCAGACCCCGGCGTTGCTCTGCAGTGTCTGGAATCCCCCCAGAGAAAGCGGCGCAAACGTCGATGCGGCGCCGTCTACGCTTTCGAGCGTGAGCAGGTTGGCTCCGCCTCCGCCATTGATGTTGCCGGTGATCGAGGATCCCGTGTAGGCATGCAGCGCATCGTTCCCGTTCGCGAAGTTGAGCGACCCGATGACGCTGCCCTTGTTGGTGAAATCGACGGCTGAGGTGCCGTTGGCACCAAACACCGTGGCCGTGCCGGGATTGCTGCTGCCCGCCGCATAGCCCGCTTCCATCGTGCCGGTGTTCACAATGGTGTTGTTGCCGGAGTTCGCCTGGAACCAGATCGCAGCATGGGTCGACCGCACAGTTCCGTGGTTGATGATCGTATTGCCGCTGCCGACGGGATTGACGGCTTCCGAATTGCCGGCAGTTCCGTCGGCGAAGACGCTGGCGCCCTGCTCGATGAGGAGGGTGCTGTTGCTGTTGAACTCGATCGTATTGGCACCGATGCCGCCGGGGTACAGACTGTTTCCGTTGGTGGAGCTGTTCTGGACCGTGGCGCCGCCGCGAACCGTGATGACGGCGTTGCTGCCAAGGCTGATCGCGGAGTTGTTACCCGTGCTGACCAACGCACGTGACTGGACATCCACCGAGGTGTTGTCGGCCGTGGTCGGCCCCGTCCCGACGGTCGTGACTTGCGTTCCCCCCGTCGTGCCGCAGGTGATGGCCGCACCCGCGGCCACACAATTCGCCGCGGCTGGCATTGAGACGGCGGCCAGAACAAAAGCCACCGCTGCCCCTGCCGCGCTGGCGGCGACGCGCGCCTTCGAATGACCGCGGCTCAGTTCCGACGCGACTGTCCATGCTGCGAGAGCATCGTTCCACACGATGCGAAAAACTGTATTCATGATGTTCCTGATTGGTTCCGCCGCCGCGGTGTAGGGCGCATCCAAGCCAACATCAGGAAGAACGGCCTCTGCCGAACAAGCCCTCTGTACCGAAGCGCCGAGCGTGAGGGTGCGAGCTTATGTAGTAAGCGTTCGACTGCGAGAGGGTGCGCTGTTAACTCGAGTTAACTTTCATTAACTAATGCACACATCACGCGCGATTTCGAATTCACCTTGACGGCCTTACGCCTGACCAGCGGAACCCAGGTAACGCAAGCGGCGCCTAGCCTGAAGGATCTGGAGGCCGATCGCGTGTTGGCGCGGACCGACTACAAGGAGGTGCCGCCGCGCGTGGACTACGCGCTGACCCCGCTCGGTCGCAGCCTGGCCGACGCGATCGTCCGCTGTGCACCTGGGGAACCGAGAACTCGGTGGAAATGGCAAGCATCTTCGCCAAGCGCGACGCTTTGGTGAGCACGACCTCAAGGCCCCTAGTCCCATCGAGCGCTGATGAGCACGATCGTGTGTCCCTGGTTCGACCCCACGTCGAAGAGCCAAACCCCCAGCTCTTTAGCTCAGAGGCAGAGCAATCGGTCGATAACCGATAGGTCGACGTTTCAACATCGTCAAGAGCTACCAGTTCAACGGTGCGCGTAGCTCAATGGTAGAGCCGCTGGTTGTGGTCCAGCTGACGACGGTTCGATTCCGTTCGTGCACCCCATCTCAAGGAACATCATCCCCGTGTGGCGGAACCGGTAGACGCGGCTGCCTCAAAAGCAGCTGCCCGCAAGGGCGTGTCCCTTCGAGTCGGACCTCGGGGACCCCATCCAATCGGTGCAGTAGCTCAGTGGTAGAGCGCTTCCCTCATGAGGAAGTGGTCGGTGGATCGTTCCCACCCTGCACCACAAAAAAAAGACAACGCGGGCATAGCTCAGAGGCAGAGCAACCGGCTTTTAACCGGTAGGTCGAGATCTCGGAATTCTCTGCCCGCACCACTTCATCCAATGGACCTCTAGCTCAGTTGGCAGAGCGACGCTTTTACATGGCGAGGGTCCGGGGTTCGAGGCCGGGTCGGGTACCAAGCACCTCTCCCCAGCCGTAACGCAGTCAGACAGCGCGCGCCCCTCCGAAGCGCGAGGTCGCTGGGGCGGATCCGGCCGGCTGGTCCAACACATAGGAGATTCCCCGAAACCCTCGGCCATGAAAGGAGGCCGTCACCATGAAACCGCAAGTTCTTCAGCTCGACATCCAGGGAACGCCGCAGGCCTGGATCTCGCTCGAGCAAGCTGCGTCGCACTACGCCACTGGTTCCGTCGTCTGGGAAGACGGTGAAGGCCCGCTGGCCACGATGCGCGGGGGCTTCAACGTGGCACGGGGCGTTCAGTCTCGCTTCGACATCTCGCCGATCATTGCACTGAAGGGCTGCGCGAAGGTGAACCTGTTCGATCACGCGCCGGCCTTCAGCCGGCGCAAGCTCTTCGTGCGGGACCGCCACACCTGCGCCTACTGCGCGCAGCGCTTCAGGGAAGCGGACTTGACCGTCGAGCACATCCTGCCGGAGAGCCGGGGAGGCGCCTGGGATTTCATGAATTGCGTCAGCGCCTGCAGGGCCTGCAACTCGCTAAAGGCCGCGCGCACGCCCGAGGAAGCCGGCATGAAGCTGGTCTACCTGCCCTACGTGCCGAGTCGGTGGGAGGACTTCCTGCTAGAAGGCCGCAACGTTCGGGCCGACGTGCACGAGTGGCTGACGAGCCGGCTGCCAAAGGGCTCAAGGCTGAACTGAACGAAGGGGCGCTCCGCAAGGGGCGCCCCTTTTTCGTAGGCGACTTTGACGCGTCAGCCGCACGCGAGTCTGGGTGGGTGCTCGACGACGCCGACTCGCTCGGAACGCCCTTCGGTGGCGATCAGCCAAGAGCGGACCTTTGAACAGGAGGAGAATGTGGCAGGACCAGATCGACCTAACTCATGAACAACCACACTGAGGAGGACCATCCGTGGGACGCCGCACTTGCGAAGACGCTCCCCGGCAAAATGGTTCTCGTCGGACTTGCCTACTTTGGGTCGGATGCCGAGGAGCCATTCGAGCAGCAACAACTGTTCGGTCGGGTCATCTCTGCGGACCGGCGGAAGGGGATACTTTTATCCTTGGAAGGCCAAAGAACTGGCGAGCAATTCAACCTGCCTCCCGATACACGTTCTTTCCAAGAGGCGGGGCTTGGCGAGTATCGGCTTCGGTCCACGGGCGAAGCGGTCGTCAATCCGGACTTCACGGTGACCTTCTCGATACGCAAGCAGGCCAAGGCCCGGGGCGACGACTGAGTCCGGCCAGGAACCGGGTGTTGGTACCGCAAGTGAAAATCACCCGGATAGCGGACGTTCAAGCCCTGCGACTACGGTTATCAAATGAGTTCCGATAGCAAACGCAACGTTGCCAACATATTCATTCTTCTGGGTTTGGTCCCGACCGTGTTGTGGCTAGGACTTTTCGCGATCAGTGGGGCACTGACCCCGTGGGCGGCCGCCGGCATCATCTGGTTGGGGGTTCCTCTGTGTTTTCTGAGCCTCCTGATTTCCGGCAGTGCGTGGGTATGGGCGCAGGATCTTGCAAAAGCCAATCCTGAAAACTGGCACGGTGCTCACCGTATCCCTGGATGGATCGCGACCGGTGTCGGTGGCCTTGCAATTGGCGCGGTGATCGCGATCAACGCCCAAGGTTCGAGGACGCCTGCCGAACTCCCGCCTCGATCAGTCCAGTTGTCGGCGAAGGAAAGTGCAGAGATCGAAAGGCAGGCGAATTCAAAGATTGAACAGTTGACCGGCAAACCTCATGCGTCGACCCTACCCGCTCGCTAATGGCGGATGCGGCCACTATTCCGCTTTCGGGGCGTCCACCACCTGAGACATGCGCGTTAGCGGCTTCAAGGCTTGCAACCAACGCCTTTGCCTGCTCGACGTTCAACTCGATTTCTGTGTTCGCCTGTACACAATCGTCGGTGATCGCCTCGTCAGTCGAACTCCTTTTCGGAGATGTCGAGATCAGGATGAATTTCCCAGGTCTCGAGATTGATGTGACCAGGGTGAATGTTCGCGGTGACCTCCAAGAATCCCTGTCGATAGCAAACATCGTTAAAGCGGATCTTTTTGGCACCCATGTCAGTAGCTCCTCGGTTGGGAGCGAGAGGATAGCGTAGGGTTCGTCGTCACCGGCCTCGCTCCGAGCGAACCTCAGCTTGCCGGCATTTCATCGAGTCGCGGCTACTTCCGGCTTGGGCCCAAAGGCCCGAGGCGGCGACCGGCTGCAGTCGGCCGGCCAGGAGCGGACTGTCGCTGCCGTCGCTCAGCGAGCCCTACTCACGCTTCACACAAGACTGGACGTTCGAGGGCGCCGCTCAATCCGCTCGCAAGCAGACATACGAGAACAAGGCGAGCGTGAACGTGCAGAGAGAATCCAGGCCATCGACTGATCGGATCATCCATTCGGCACGGCCTCGTCCTCCTCGCGGGCGTCGCGGCCTATGCGCTGATGCCGTTCGCGCTGGCCATGGGGAAACACCGTCGCCGCGTTGGAGATTCGGAGAGGCTGAGTACGGAGCATCGGATCAAGTGGCTTTCGTCGCATGCCCCGGGTGAAGCAACCGAGCCAAACCTATAGCCAGCTCGCCGCCCGCGGCATACAACAAATACTCCTTGCCGTCATCGACGAACACCGCAGGATCGCGCAACTGCTGCACCAGCTCAAAGACAGGACCTCGGCGTGATGGCACCTCAGGCATCGCTGCTCCCTCCCAGGCCAGTTCAGGCCGCAACATCGTGGTGACATACCCGTGCCTCCAGGCGGTCCAGTCGGGTCTGAGATCGATGGTGGTGTGAAGGATGCGTTCCGGGGCATCGCCCACGCGCGTGAAATAGACATGCAGCAGCGGACCAACCACATGTACCGCGCAATGCCGAAAACTGGGCTCGAATGGCACCGGACCAAGCTCGAAGCCGCCGTTTTCGTCCATGCGATAGAACGCCCCGGGCATTGCCAGCGCATGCTGGCGCCCTTGCCACTCGAACACTCGGAAATAGGAAGCTCCCAGCACCTGTGGTTGTGCCGCGAAGTGCAGGCCGTCATCTGAAATGGCCAGCTTGCTGCGTTGGTTGCCGATCCAGCGCGCTGCTTCACCGAACTGCCTTTCGTGACCATCCGTCTGGCCTGCAGGGAACGCCACGCCGTGGAAGTACATGCGGATCTTTCGCGCAGCGTGATCCACGTGCACGTCGGGCGAGGCCACGTGATCGGAGCAACGCGAATCTGCAACCGGCAATACGCCCGGTGCATGGACGGTCCATGGGCCCAGCAAATCATTGGCATAGGCGAGTCGGATGTGTCGGCCCTGATGGTGCGCGAAATACAGGTAGTAGCGCCCGAGCGGGTTGAGCAGCCAATCGGGCACCCGAATCAGCGACGGGCCATTGATGTTGTTGCCTAGCGAAGCATCGAGTCCCGCATGTATCAGTGGCTGCGACAGGCAGCGCTGTGCGCGCATCAAGCGACGCCTCCCGAAGTCGAACTGTTCTGGCGATGGACGGTTTCCACCACCGCCATGTGCGCGCGGACGACGGGTGCCAGCAGACGGGCATCGACCTCCGCAAGATCATCTGCGCGCGTGTGAAAGGCTCGCGGGATACCAAGTACCGCCAGCGCTCGGCTGTAGCCGCGCTCCACGATTGCACCAATTTCGCTGACGCCAGTCACAGGTGCCGTAACTCGCTCCAGCCCAGGTAAACCACGAAAGGCAGCCCGTGCGGCCTCCTGCAGCGATTCGGTCGCCATCGTCATGCGATTCGCGTCGGCCGAAGGGAGGTCGAAGAGTTCGCCGCGGAATTCCAGCCGGTCGCGCACCGCGAGCGCGGCGCCCAGATGAATCCATGCCAAGGTGTCGGCAGGCGCGGGGGCTTGTGCCAGCGCGCGGTGCGCGCCGGCAAACCGGTACTCGTGCGCCCCTGTATTCAGCAAGAACAGGGAGAGGTCCGGAAAGCGCTCGACGCCCCACGCCGCCATCGCCAGAAATGCCGCCGTTCCCGTGCCGCGCTCGGCAACGCAGCCGAACCAACCGGTGCGTGGCGTGGACAGGCACAGCCATCGCGGGCCGCGCCGCAGCGTGGCTTGCAGATTCGAGGTTTGCCGCACCCTCGTCTGGCCATGCAGAAACAGCGTGGCGGGCAACCCGCTGCGCGCTGCGCGCAGGAATGGTTCGGCGAGCGCCGGCGCGAGAACCGCGATCGGCACTGGCGCGGCGGGTGCCCCGATACCGGCGTTCAATGCCACCACCTCGCCGGTTGGGCCAACCGGCACGATGATCAGAGCGACGGCACCCGCTGCCGACGCAGCCGCAATCAGGGGCGCAACGAGAGGTGAATCGACCGAGGCATGGCGCGCGTGTGGCAAGACCAGCAGCGCAATGCGGCCGGCCGCATCCATCGCCTCATACGGCGCGCGCACCACCGCCAACGGTGCGCGCAGGCCTTGTATCCCGGTCGCAGTGACGGGCGATTGCCAGTACACCGGCGCCGCGGCCTCGCCAGCGACGAGGCGGCAGTCGATCGGATCGAAGAAAGGCACATCGATGTCCTGATGCTCAACGCCATAGCCCAACTCGGCGAGGCGGCCCGCGATCCACTGCGCGGTCGCCGCATCACCGGCCCCCCCCGAGATCTTGTCTCCCAAAGCGGCATGTCGAGCCATGTCAGCCGCAAGGCGGCTGGTTAGCGCATCCATTTCGTCGCTCATGCAAGTCACTCCTTCTGCACGCCCAAGGATGCAGCGATCTTCCCCCAGCGCTCGTACGCATCGCGGACCATCGCTGCGAATTCCGAGGGCGTCGAGGAAACTGCCTCGTACCCGCCTTTCTCGAATTCATGCTTCAGCTCGGGTGTCGCAAGCACTTTCACGAGCGCCGCGTTCAAGCGCGCGGTGATGAGTGGCGGCAGGTTCGCTGGCGCGAAGACGCCGATCCAGCCATCGATGTCCAGTCCGGTGCCGCCTTGCTCCACAAGTGTCGGTACACCAGGCAGCAGTCGCGAGCGCTGCGGCGCTGCAACGCCGATCATCCTGACATTGCCGGTGCGTACGAACTGCAAGGCACCGCCCGCCGCGGCGAACATGATCTGCACCCGCCCGCCGACCAAATCCTTCTGCACGTCACCGGCTCCCTTGTAGGGAATGTGCATCATGTCGAGGCCGTAATGCCTGGCCATCCACTGGCCGAAGAGGTGCGAGGAACTTCCTCTGCCGAATGAGGCGTAGTTCAGTTTGCCGGGGTTGGCCTGGGCATAGGCCACGAGTTCCTTCAGATTCTCCGCCGGCACTGACTTGTGGACGACGAGCACGAGTGGACCGACGCTGGCAAGCGACAGCGGCGTGAAGTCCTTGAAGGGGTCGAATGGCAGCTTGGCGAACGAGTGCGGATTCTGGGCGAAGGGACTCAAGGGGCTGTAGAGCAGCGTGTAGCCGTCCGCCGCGGCGCGGGCGACTTCTGCGGTGGCCATGTTCATGCTCGCGCCAGGGCGGTTTTCAACGACCACCGTGGTACCCAGTTCCTTGCGCAGCTGCTCAGCCAGGAAGCGCGCCTGCTGGTCCGTCGGCCCACCTGGGGCAAGACCGACGACGAGACGGATTGCTTTGCCGCCCGTCGGGAAATCGGCTGCGGTTGCACTCATCGCTGGCAGCGCCAAGAAGGTGGCAAGCAGCGCGGCAAAACATCGTCTCATCAGACCTGTCTCCATTGTTGGCGCGGGAGCGCCGTTGACACAGCATAGGTCGCATGGCACTTACCAGAACAGTGATATATTTTCAATTAGTCATAACCTAATGGAATGGCTCACCAATGTCAGACGAGCTCGACAGCCTGGTGTCGCGCCTGCGCTTCCGGCATCTGCGGCTGCTGGTGGAGCTGCATCGCTGCGGCACCCTGAGCAAGGCCGCCGCCACGCTGCATCTGTCTCAGCCCGCGTTGAGCAAGACGCTTAAGGAGGTCGAAGACGCCTTCGGGTTTCCGTTGTTCCGGCGCGGCGCACGCGGCTTGGCACCCACGACACGCGGCGAGGTGATCGTGCAGGGCGCGGCAACGCTGCTGGCGGCGCTCGGGCATCTGAGCGAGGCGGCACACGCCTCGAGCGAAGAACCCGTTGCGGTGCTGCATCTCGGCGCACCACCCGCCGTGGCGGCCGGCGGCGCACTGCCCGCTGTGCTGGCATTGCTGCAGGCTCGCAGCGAGCGCGTCGTCGTTCGGCTGCGCGAGCAGGCGGTACCGCAGCTGTTTGAGGCCCTGTTGCAGGGAGAACTCGACGCCTTGCTGACCTCGTTCAATCAAGCAGCGTTTGCCGCCAAGCGAGCCACGCGCTTGGTCTACAAACGTTGTGCAGAGCACGAGTATGTGGTGATCGCCCCGCCCACGCATCCCTTGGCAAGAAGAAGACGCGTCGGATGGGATGCGCTTGTGGATGGCCAATGGATCATGCCGGAGTCGGCGCTGCTGAGCCGCCAGGCCCTTGAGAGCCAGTTCCTGCGGGCGGGTGTCGCAGTACCAGCACCGTGCATCGTTTCGAACAACCCAGCCACCAACGTGCAACTGGTGGCAGCCGGGGCGGGGCTGGCCGCGGTGCCGCGGGCCATGGCCACGGCAGAACAGCGCTTGGGGCGGATCGCGGTTCTTCGCGTCGAGATGATGCCCTCCCGAGTGCCGGTCGCGCTTGTTTACCGGGCTGCGTCAGCCGGTGATCCGGTGATAAAGCTGCTGCACGCTGTCGTTCACGAACGCACGCATTGACAGGCTCACATGGGCCAGAAAGACATTGTCGTCTTTGAAACCCGGCCCGTACAACTGCATCAGCCCAAGCGGGCAACCGCCATGAGGAGATCTTCGATCAACTCATACTTCGGCAACATTTACTGCGCAGCGAATAGGCCGCGTAACGTCTTGGCGGGCGCCGCCCGAGCGCCTGCCTCTGCCTCTTGGGGGGAGACTATTCGGCTTGCCTTGGGTTGCGGGCGCCTACACCGCATCGCCGGGCTGGGAGCCACCCCAGGAACCGATGTACCTGCTGGGGCTTGGCATACGCCTGCGCGTCCAGAATTTTGTGACGGCAGTACGCGTACTACGAGCGCATCGGCCGCCCGGCGCATCAAAGCTTGAGCCCGCCTGTGCGTGGTGTCGCGAACTCAGCTGGTTCCTGGCCGAGCGGAAACCCGACCACGTACAGAATCGTGGCTGGCATCGGCTTGGCCTCCGCATCACCGCCGAACTTGAGTTGCATTTTGCGCTCTGCATGGCACAACGACACCTGGAGCCGGAGCAGATCATCGATGTGCGCCTGCAGGGCATCGTAGACCTCGAATTTGCCGGAATCGCTGTACATCTCCGCGCAATCTCGGTATTCCCGAAAGCAGTTGTTCCGCAAAAACCTGCTCGGCCTCCCGCCCCATCTCGAACGCCGCCTCTGAGAGGTCCATGGTGCTGGTCTCTGCCAGCTTGGCCAACTGACGGCCGGTCGTCAGCGGCAGCGCCGCGGGTTCACGTGTGATGAAGATCGAAGGACATTTCGTATACCCGAGCGCGAGCTTTGATTGGCGGGAACGGATGACCGCTTTTAGCCGAAAGTCCATGGGCCCATAGCGGCCGGTCGGGGCGCTCCCGGTCGCCGGCGGAGGGCGAATCCGCTCACGTGAAAGGCGCACCATCCCAAGTGCGCCGCCGTTTCACATGCCGCCGATCAGCGGCCGTCGCGATCGGAGTCGCCCGGAATGGCGCGTTCCACGTTGTCGCTCAGGCGCTGCCAGGCATCGCGGGTCGCGTGCTTGGCGCGCTCCCATTCCAGCGAAGAACGCCCGCGCGATGCGCCCCAGCCGCGGCCCAGCTCAGGCTCGACATCGTCGAAGCTGCGATTGGGGTAGCGCGAATACGCATCGACCCCGTAGCGGTACGCGGGTGCATACTCGTCGTAGCTCGACCCGCTCTGGATGTAGGGTCGCCCGGTGTAGTTGTCTCGCCAATAGGCATCCTCCACGGCGGGATCTGCCTTGGCCATGCGGCCGGCGATCGCCCCAGCCACCGCTCCCACCGCCGCCCCAACGGCAGCGCCCACGGGGCCGGTCATGCCGCCGGCAGCCGCGCCGGCGGCAGCGCCTCCTGCCACACCACCTGCGGTGCCGCCCACCACGGCGCCAACCCCCGTGGCCTTCGTCTTGTCTACGTTCCGTTCAGTCATCAAAGTCTCCTTGGTTTGATAATGGAGAACCAAGGTTCTACTCGCCGCAACCAGAAGCCAGCGCCGATGGCCGCGTCAGAGTGCAGGATGCCGACCGCGTGGCACGACGGTGCCAACCTACACGTGCTGTGCGACGTGGCGCACCGAACTGAAGGGGTCATTGCCCCCAGACCCAAGGAGAAATTCCGGTGAGCGCGAAGAATCAAGATGTCCTGCGCCGCATCGCGATCCACGTCGAGGAGCCGCGCTCCGGGTCGTTTGAATGGGTGCTCAGCGAAGCCGATTCCCACGGCGCCGATCAATGGAAAGTCCTGAAGCGCGCTCGCAAGGCAGTTGCGACGTACCAGGCATCGGTGGCCGATGGCTTGGTCGCGCTTCAATCGCTGATCGAAAATCTCGACACCGGGCCGCGGGCGCCGGCGGCTCTCGAACCCGAGCCGCCACCTCGACAGGCCCACAAGCGCGCTGCCCGATCGGCGGCGCCCGCCCCGGCTGAGGAGGCGCCTGCGAAGGCCACCGGACGTACGGCGTTCGGGTTTGGCGTCCTGGAATAGAGCGCCGTGGCCCTCGCACGTTGGGATCCCGCCACCCGGGATGTACGGCGTGTCCTCCCGGCGGCGCCGGCCGTGTCCCACAACGCCGCGTGACGGTCGAATGGACGCTGGCATGCGCCAGCGCGCGCTGGCCTCGAGCTCTTCGGTCCAGCGATCAAAGGACTTCCCATGGCCACAAGCAGCAGAACCCTCTGGAAAGGCGCGATCACGTTCGGGCTGGTTCACATTCCCGTCGGCCTGCACACGGCGAGCATCGAGCAAGGCGTCGACTTCGACTGGCTCGACAAGCGCAGCATGGACCCGGTCGGCTACCGGCGCATCAACAAGAAGACGGGCAAGGAGATCGACAAGGACAACATCGTCAAGGGCGTCGAATACGAGGACGGCAAGTACGTCGTGATCTCGCCGGACGAGATCGAAGCCGTGTACCCCCGCACCACGCAGACCATCGAGATCCAGCGCTTCATCGACGCCAACGAAATTCCTTTCGTGTACTTGGAGCGCCCGTACTACGTGGCGCCGATCAACAAGGGGCAGAAGGTCTACGCGCTGCTGCGTGAAGTCCTGATCAAGACCGGCAAAGTCGGACTCGCAAAGGTGGTGATTGCCACCAAGCAGCACCTTGCGGTGCTGGTCCCGTCGGGCAAGGCGCTGGTCCTCAACCTCCTGCGGTGGGGCGACGAGGTCAAGACACTCGAAGGCCTGGACCTGCCCCCAGCCGGCGTCAAGGGTGCCAACGTGAGCGCCGCCGAGATGAAGATGGCCGAACAGCTCGTCGGCGACATGTCCGGCAAATGGGATCCCGAAGACTTCAAGGACGAGTTCAAGCACGCGGTCATGAAGATCGTTCAGCAGAAGGTGAAGGCGGGCGACACGGAAACGGTCATCCAGCCGGAGGAAGAAGCCCCGGAGGAAAGCTCGAATGTGATCGACCTGACCGAACTGCTCCAGCGCAGCCTGAAAGGCGGCAAGACCACGGCCAGCGCCGCAGCCGGCAAGAAGCGCAGCGCCAAAACCGCGGCCAAGTCCGGCGCTGCGCGCAAGGCCGCTGCGAAGAAGGCGAGCGCCAAGTCCAGGAAGGCTGCGTAGAAGGCCAGGCCACCCCTGGCCGCTGCGGCGTTTGGAGGAGCGAGAACCCGATGGCCAAAGCAGGTGCCCTGTCGACCTACATGTCCAAACGGAACTTTGCCGTGACGGCGGAGCCGGCCGAAGGTCAAGGGGTTTTCACGGGCCATCGTCCAGCACCTGGCCAAGAAGATCCCTTCGCACTTCGTGGCCAAGAGCGGCCCAAGCAACCGGGTCGGTAAATTGTTCGTGGACTATTTGCGCAACGGCCAAGGTGCGACGACCGCCGCCGCCTTCTCTGCGCGTGCGAGACCGGGAATGGGCGTTTCGATCCCGATCGCCTGGGACGACCTCGGCGCGCTCAAGAGCGGATCACAATGGAACCTCCGGACAGCGCGCGAACACCTGTCTTTCCAGACCACGGATCCGTGGGCTGGCTACTGGAAAAGACGTCAGGCACTGGCCGAACCGATGAAGCGCCTGGGCTACCAAAGACGGGAGTGAGGGAGTGCTCCGGATTCGTGGGTCGGTCCATCGGCATGGCTGTCGCACTTCTTCACGTCTTCACTCGTCGCGATCGCGAAGCCGCACCCCTTTTGGCGCCTCGCCCTCTTTCCAGCAGGCAAAAAAAATGGCATGTTGCTCTTCTGTCGGAATAGGTAGGAGCAGTCATGGCCACCGCTCGTTCGATCGCCTCCCTCTCGCTGGGTTTTGGCTTGGTGTCGATCCCCGTGCGTCTTTACTCAGCGACCGAAAGCTCGGCCTCGGTCCACTTCAACCTGCTGTCCAAGGACGGGGAACGGGTCAAGCAGCAATACGTCTCCGCGCTGGACCCGAAGCAGATCATCCCGCGCACGGAGATGGTCAAAGGCTACGAGTTCGAGAAGGACCAGTTCGTGATCTTCCAGCCGGAAGAGCTCAAGGCACTCGAGGAGGGCGCGAGCCATCTGATCGACATCGTCGCTTTCATCCCGGCCGACGCGGTCGACCCGATCTACTACGACAAGCCCTACTTCCTGGCGCCGGACAAACGCGGCGGGAAACCATACAACCTGCTCAAGAAGGCCATGCTTGCGAGTGGCCGCTGCGCCTTGGCGAAGTGGGCCTGGAAGTCGAAGCAATACGTGGTTCAGGTGCGCGCCCAGGAGGATGGACTGATCCTGCAACAGTTGCTGTACGCGGAAGAGGTCCGCTCCATCAGGGATCTCGAGATCGAAAAGCTGGAGCCCTCGGCCGCGGAATTGAAACTGGCGCTGCAGCTGATCGAGCAGATTTCCCAGGACAGCTACGACCCGACGATGTTCGAGGACGAGGAGAAGAAGCGCATCCTGGCCGCGATCGACGCGAAGATCGCAGGCGAGGAAATCGTGGCGGCGCAGCATCCCGAGGACAGCAGCTCCTCCGGCGAAGTCATCGACCTGACCCAGATGCTCATGGCCAGCTTGCAAAAGCGATCCACTGGCACACAGAAGCCACGCACGGCGCTGGCGAAGCCCGGCCCGGTTGTCACGCCGATTCGCACACCGGCCGCCAAGGCCAAGCGCGCCCCGAAGCCCGTTGCCGAACCTGCCGCCCCAGCGCCGCGCGCGCGAGTGAAGAAGTGAACATGCAGGGCAATTCCCCGCGGTCGCTGCGAAGCGTGCTGCAAATGCTGGGTCTGTCCCGCCACGCGGTCCTCAAGCTCATCGAATTGGGGTTCGTGGAGCCGGTGAAGGAGGAAGGCAAGGCGTGGAAGTTCTCGTTTCAGGACGTGGTCCTCCTGCGCTCCGCGTACGAGTTGCGCGCGGCGCGCATTCCCACCCGGCAGATCCTCAAGGCGTTGTGCCAGCTCAAGGCATCCCTGCCCGAAGAACGGCCGCTGCTTGGCATGCGGATCACGGCTGGAGGTGATCGCGTGACGGTTCGCTATGGGGATGCGCATTGGGAACCGCTCACCGGCCAGTTCGTTCTCGACCTCCAGATTGCATCGGGCGCAGACTCGGTGACCCTGTTCCCCCCGCGACTCGAAGCGACACCAGACTCCTCGGATCTCGACGCGCTTTTTGCCCGCGCCGAGTCTCTGGAAGAAACGAAGCCGCAGACCGCCGAGGCGCTGTATCGCCGAATCCTGGCAGACGACCCTTCCTACGCCCATGCCTATCTGAACCTCGGGTTCATGCTGTGCGAGTCCGGCCGCCACGAAGCCGCTGCGGCGCTGTACCAAGACGGTTTGCGCTTCTGCCCCGACGACCCTCTGATGCATTTCAATCGTGCGGTGGCCTTGGAAGGCACGGGCGACGCTGACGGAGCGCTGGCCAGCTATGAGGAGGCGCTGCGGCTGCAACCGGATCTTGTCGATGCGCATCGGAACGCGGCGCTGCTCTATGCCGATGCCGGCAAGCAGCAGTTGGCCATACGGCATTTCAGCGCGTTTCGGCGGCTGACATCGGCGCCATAGACGCATCAACGGTCACCGCTGCGGCCGCACCGTGCGCGAACCCTGCGCCAGAACTCCGGCTGCCTCGGATCGCGCTGCGCTGCTGCATTTCCTGGCTGCGAGCGCCTATGCCCGTCGCAAGCCGCCGGGGCTTGCGCCCGCCTCGACCTGATACCCTCCTCTACCGGAAAGCCTGGCGGCAAGCGCACGGAGCATTGCGGAGACCTGAAGTCGGCCAAAGAGACCAGCAGAGGGTCCGCAGGCAAAGTCGGCAGAGAGAAAGGAGGTGTAGGGCCAAAACCCGGCCGCGACCTCCTGAATCTACAGAAAGGACCTTGGCACCATCTCGGCGTCAGTCTCGATCTTCGCGATAGTGGCGGTAGTGCTCACGGCGTTCCCATTCCCGACGGCGCCATTCACGACGCTCCGCGCGACGTTCTTCCCAACTCGGCCCCGGCTCGTAATAGACAGGCGCCGGCGCAACGTACGCAGGCGCTTGGTAGCGCACCGGCGGCGCTGGCTGGTAGTAGGTAGGGGCCGGCTGCGAATACACAGGTGCGGGTTCGTAGTAGACCGGCGCCGGTTCGCTCACCACCACGCCCGGCACGGACACACCGATGGACCAGCTCGTGCCCGCGGTTGCGGAGGCCACTGCGAAAAGAGCGGCGGCGGCAATAGCGCCCGAAAGGGCCAGCTTGCGTCCAGTTGGAGTAAAAATCATCTCGTCTCCTGAGATCTGGGAACAGTCCCGATGCGTATCCAACGTCCGGCTGCCGAAGACCGCGCACATCGCTACGGTGAAGAACGTTCCAAGATGTCACGCGAGAGCCCTTGGAGACTGCGAGAGAGGCCAGCCGGGCCGTGAGACTGGCCGCGTGACGACCTCGCGCATGCCATTCGGTCGCGGCTCAGAAATGTGGCGCGTCCTGCCCGACGCGCAGCATGCCGGCCAGCACGCGATGCTTGGACTGCTCGATGTGCGACATCATGTGCGCGAGCGCCGCATCGGCGTCTCGCGCTGCAAGCGCGTGGAGAAACTCCAGGTGCTCGCGCATCGCCGGCACCACTTGCACCGGGCGCATGGAATCGGCGTCGTAGCGGATCAGGCGCACGTGCAGGCTGTTGACACGGTAGATTTCTGACAGGATCTCATTGCCGATGGCGTCCACCATCTGGTCGTGCAGGCCCCAGTCGACCGCTTGCGCGTCGCGCTCCAGCGCGTCATCGGGCCGAGGCTTGAGCGCCCGCTCCAGGATGGCCTCATGGCTCTCAATGAGTCGCTCGATGGTTTCGGCACTGGCCACGCGCGCGAAGTTCACAACGGCTTCCCGCTCGACCATCGCGCGCACTTGCCAGGCATTGCGGATCAGCTTCATGTCGACCGAGGCGATCTGAAGGCCCCGTTTGGGCACGGTCTTGATCAGGCCAGCCGCCTCGAGCCGTGGCACCAGTTCCCGAACCGCGGCCAGCGGCATCTGCAGCAGTTCCATCAGTTCGCGCTGCGAAACGAACTGCCCGGGCCGGATCCTGGCATCGATGATTTGCTGCCGAAAGCCCTGGTAGGCGCGGCCTCGCTGGTTCACCGGCTCCCCTTCCGGCGCTTGGGCCGCGGAAGGCTTGGGTGACTCGGTCGACGTGGTGGCAGCGAAATTCATGGCAATCGTGGGTAGTGGCGCAAGGCCCTGAAAGGTATTGTCCCCGATCTAGGGTTAATACTAACATTCATCTGACATGTTAGTCGGCGTATAGTTCAACCTTAGCGCGACGCCCGTCGTGTACCAGTCCTTCACTCATCGTTCAACGGAGCAGTTCTCATGGGTCTCGATCTCACCGGCGTCATCCCGCCTCTCGTCACGCCTTTCACCGCCGATGGCAGCATCGATGAAGCGGCTTTCCGCAAGGTCATCCGGTTCAACCTGGACAAGAAGGTGCACGGCGTGTGCCCCGGTGGCAGCACCGGCGAAGGCCATACCTTCACCGTCGAGGAGTTCAAGCGGGTGATGGAGATCACGGCCGCCGAAGTGGCCGGCCAGGTGCCGATCGTCGCGGGCATCATCTCGAACAGCACCCGTGACGCGATCAACCGCGCCAAGGCCGTCTCGCACCTGCCCATTGCGGCGCTCCAGGTGACGCCGGTGCACTATCTCTTCAAACCGGACGAGGAAGCCACCCACAACCACTTCAAGGCGCTGACCGAGGCGGTGGCCATTCCCGTCGTGATCTACAACGTGGTGCCGTGGAACTACCTGAACCCGAGCCAGATGATCCGTCTGATGAAGGACCTCCCCGGCGTGCAGGGCATCAAGCAGAGCCAGGGCGACCTGAAGCTCATGGCCGATCTGCTGCTGGGCGTGCCCGAAGGCTGCAAGGTGTTCTCCGCCGTCGATGCGCTGCTGTACTCGTCGTTCGCGCTCGGCGCGCACGGCACGATCGCGGCGACGCCGGCCGCCTTGCCCGGCGTGTGCGTCAACCTCTGGAACACGGTGCAGGCCGGCAATCATGTGAAGGCCCTCGAGATGCACAAATCGATGCTCGCCTTCTGGAATGCGCTGGTCGGCGACAACCTGCCGGCCAACATCAAGACCTCGATCGCACTGCAGGGCTGCGACGCCGGCCTGCCGCGCGCACCCATGCCAGCCACCACCGCGGCGCAGCGCAAGAAGATCGAGGCGGCCATGGAAGACGTCCTGCGTTTCGACGCCTGAGCTGCGCCCCATTCCAAAGACAGGAGACATCACAATGAAAATCCAGCGTCGACAGATCCTCGGCATGGGCGCGGCCGCGGCCCTGAGCACCACCTTCGCCCGCCAGGCCTGGGCCCAAGGCTTTCCGAACAAGCCACTCACCCTCGTGGTGCCCTTCGCCCCCGGCGGCAACACCGACATCGTGGCCCGCACCGTCGCTGTGGCGCTGGGCAAGACCTTGGGCCAATCGGTGATCGTGGACAACCGCGCCGGTGCCGGCGGGTCGATCGGCGCAATGCAGGTCGCGCGTGCCGCGGCCGACGGCTACACCCTGCTGCTGTGCGGCGCCGGTGTCGTGGTCACGGTCCCGGAGATGGTCAAGACCAGCTACAGCCGCGCGAGCTTCGCGCCCCTCGGGTTGGTGAACAAGAGTTCGATGGTGCTGCTCGCGCGCAAGAACGAAACGCGGTTCAAGAACTTCAAGGAGCTGGCCGCCTACGCACGCTCCGGCGAAGGCAAGCTGATCGCGGCGCATTCCGGGCCGGGCACGCCCAACCACCTGGCGCTGCTGCAGCTCGAGAGCCTGCTCAAGACCAAGTTCACGACCGTCAGCTACAAGGGCTCCGGCCCGGCGCTGGTCGATCTCATCGGCGGCCAGGTCGACGTGCATTTCGACCAGGTCACCAGTTCGCAGCAGCACATCAAGGGCGGGGCGCTGCAGGCGCTGGCCGTGCTGGGGCCAGCGCAAGACCCGTCGCTGCCCGGCGTGCAGACGGTCGCGGAACTGGGCTTCGGCGAAATCGACGGCACCACCTATGTCGGCGTGCTCGCGCCCAGCGGCACGCCCAAGGAGGTGCAGGACAAGCTCGCCGCCGCCCTCGCCCAGGCCGTGAAGGATCCGCAGACGGTCAACAGCGCTCGCGAACTCGGCAGCGTCGCGCTGTCCAGCACGCCGCAGGAGTTCGCACGCATCCTCGACGCCGAGTACGCGCTGGCCACTCAGGCCACCAGGGACGGCCGGCTCAAGGCCGACTGAGGCCCCTTTCCGGGCGGCCCCGCAAAGGCCCATCGAGTCATCGCAAGGCACCGTGGCGCCGCCATCGACGGCGCCGTGTGGCCGCGCGCATTCCGTTTTCATTCAGCAAGCAGAAACCACCGTGAAGAAGATTCTCAACGACCCCCATGCCTACGTCGACCAGATGCTGGACGGACTTTGCCTGGCGCATCCCGAACTGCAGCGCCGCGGTGACGGTGGACGCGTCATCGTTCGCAGCGGCGGAGCCGTGCCGGGCAAGGTCGGCATCGCGACCGGCGGCGGTTCGGGTCACCTGCCCGTGTTCCTCGGCTATGTCGGCGAAGGCCTGCTCGACAGCTGCGCCGTGGGCAACGTGTTCGCCGGTCCGCGCATGGACGACTGCATCGAGGCCATGCGCGCGGCCGACGGCGGCGCCGGCGTGTTGCAGCTGTACGGCAACTACGGCGGCGACCGCATGAACTTCGAGATGGCGGCAGAGATGCTGGAGCTCGAGGGCATGAAGACGGCTTCGGTGCGGGTCGCGGACGACGTGGCGAGCGCGCCAGCCGAACAGCGCGACAAGCGCCGCGGTGTGGCTGGCCTGGTGCTCGTCTACAAGGCGGCAGGCGCCAAGGCCGCCGAGGGGGCGACGCTCGACGAAGTCGCCGCACTGGCGCGCAAGGCGAACGACGCCTGCCGATCGATCGGCGTGGCACTCACGCCGTGCGTGGTGCCGGAGTCCGGCCACGCGTCGTTCACGATCGACGAGAACGAAGTGGAGTTCGGCATGGGCATCCACGGCGAGCCGGGCATCTGGCGCGGCCCGCTCAAGACGGCAGACGCGCTGGCCGACGAGATGCTTGCGCACGTGCTGCCGGAACTCGCCCTGGCACGCGGCGACCGCGCGGGGGTGCTCGTCAACAGCCTCGGCGCCACACCGGCCGAGGAGCTCTACATCCTCTACCGCCGCATCGCGGAGGTTCTCTCGGAACGCGGCATCGCGATCGTGCGCCCGCTCGTGGGGCGTTATGCCACGTCGATGGAAATGGCCGGCGCCTCGCTGAGCGTGATGAAGCTCGACGCCGAACTCGAGGCACTGCTGGCCGCACCGGCCGATTGCCCATTCTGGAGCGTGCGCTGATGCTCGACGCCGCCACCCTCGCCTCTGCCGTCCCGCGCTGGTGTGCCGCCATGCACGCCGCGGCGCCCGAACTCAACGCGCTCGATGGCCGCCTGGGCGATGCCGACCTAGGCGCCACGCTCGACAAATGCGCCACGTCGATGGAGCAGACCGTCCCAGAACTCCCCGACACGCTCGAAGGCATCTTCAAGCGCTGCGCGCAGGCGTCGGCCAAGGCCTCCGGCTCGAGCTTCGGTACGCTGCTGACCGTCGCACTCATGACTGCCGCGAAGCGCAGCGCCGGCGTGCACTCGCTGGGCCGCGTGGAACTGGCCGCGCTGCTGTCGGAGGTGGTCGGCGTGCTGTCGGCGCGAGGCGGCGCGAACCTCGGCGACAAGACCGTGCTCGACAGCCTGCACGCGATCCATCTCGCGCTGGCGTCGGCGTCCGAGAGCGCCGATACGCGCCAGATCGCTCGCCAGGCCGTGCGCGACGCGCTGGACGCCTTCCGCGACAAGCCCAACCGCATCGGCCGCGCCCGCATGTTCGCCGACAAGACCATCGGCATGGACGACCCCGGCATGGTGGCCCTGCAACGCATGGTCGACGCATTCTGACGCCGGCCCGCGCCGCCCTGTCCATTTCCACGGAGACAACCACATGCTCGGACAAGTGATCGTCAGCGGCCTCGCCATGGGCTGCATCTATGCCCTGATCGCCCTCGGCTACGCCTATGTGTGGAACACGATGGCGATCGTCAATTTCGCCGCTGGCGAGTTCCTGACCTTCTCGGCCTTCGTCTTCGTTGCCACCTTCACGACCAGCATGCACCTGCCCTTCTGGCTGGCCGCCGTGTTGACCGCGGCGGTGATGGCCCTGCTTGGCGCAGTGTTCTCGCGGCTGGTGTTCGCGCGCCTGCAGCGGCAGAAGGCACTGGTCGCGATCATCGCCACCGTGGGCTTCGGCATCTTCCTCAAGGAGACGGCCCGCATCATCTATGGCCCCGAGCCGCTGCTCTACGCCAGCCCGTTCGGCGACGGCGTGGTCGACGTGGGCGGCCTGCGCATTCCGGTGCAGCAGCTGGTGATTATGGTCATCGTGGTGCTGGTGATGGTGCTGCAGTACCTGGCACTGCGCTACAGCACCATCGGCAAGGTGATGCGCGCCACGGCGCTGGACCGCGAGACCGCCCAGCTCATGGGCATCCCGGTCAACCGCGTGCTGGCGGGCACCTTTGCGTTCTCGTCGGTGCTGGCCGCGCTGGCCGGCATCCTGCTGGCGCCGCTGTTCTACGTGACGACGGAGATGGGCACGCTCGTGGGCCTGAAGGGTTTCGTCGCGATGATCATCGGCGGCTTCGGCAGCGTGCCGGGCGCCATCCTCGGGGGCGTGCTGCTGGGCGTGATCGAGAACGTGGGCGCCTTCACGATCTCCTCGACCTACAAGGACGCCATCGCCTTCGGCGTGCTGCTGATCTTCCTGCTGGTGCGTCCGCAGGGGCTGCTGCCCGAACGCAACGCGGACCGCGCCTGAGGAGCCACGCACCATGACCAAGACCTGGATGCGCCCCCTGGCGTGGATCGCCGTGCTGGCCGCCCTTGCGCTGCCGATCGCGCTGGACCTCAACATCTACTACCTGCACGTGCTCAACCTGGCGTGGATCTTCGCGATCGCGGCACTGGGCCTGCAGGTCGCGACCGGCATCACCGGTCAGATCGTGCTCGGGCAAGCCGCGCTAGTGGGCTTCGGCGCGTATGCGACCGCGCTGTTCATGATGCGCCTGGCGCTGCCGTGGTTCGCGGCGCTGCCGGCCGCGATGCTGCTGACGGGGGCGGTGGGCGTGCTGCTGGGCGCGGTGAGCACGCGCATCAAGGGCCACTACCTGGCCATCGTCACGCTCGCTCTCAACGAGATCTTCCGAATGGTGGCGCTCAACGAGGAGTCCCTCACCGGCGGGCCGATGGGCATGCGCGACATTCCGACGCTGAACATCCCCGCGCTGGGCGACCATATCGACAAGCAGATGTACTTCCCGCTGCTGGCGGTGTGCCTGCTGGCCTACGGCATCACCACCTTCTTCTACCGCACGCGCATCGGCCGGAACATGCGCTCGGTGCGCGACGACGAGATCGCCGCGGAGGCCATGGGGGTGGATTCGCGCCGGGTAAAGACCATCGCCTTCGTGGTGTGCAGCATGTGGGCCGCGCTGGCCGGCGGCCTCTACGTGCTGCTGGTCGGATTCGCCGCGCCGAGCAACTTCACCGTCTTCGAGAGCATCAAGATGATGCTGATGGTGGTGCTCGGCGGTCTCGGCTCGATTGCCGGCACCTTCCTCGGCGCGCTGGTGATCACGGTGCTGCCTGAGGCCCTGCGCGGCTTGCAGACCTACTACCTGGCTGCCTTCGGCGTCGGCGTGGTCGCCATCCTGCTGCTGGCGCCGCGCGGCCTCGGCGTGGTGGGCGACTGGCTGCTCGGCGCGTTCCTGGCGGGCAAGCGCGAACCCCTGGGCGATGCGCCCACCGCGCCGCTGAACCTGACGGCAGCTGCGACAGCCGCGGCATCGGCCCTGGCCGGCCGTGTGCCTCCGGCAGCGACCGGCGAAGCCCTGCTCAAGGTGCGCGGCGTCACGCGCAGCTTCGGCGGGGTCACGGCATTGAATGACGTCAGCTTCGAGGTGCGGCGCGGCGAGATCCTCGGACTCATCGGCCCGAACGGCTCAGGCAAGTCGACCATGATCAACGCCTGCTCGGGCACCGTGGGGGTCAAGGGCCGCATCGAGCTGGGCAGCGACCGGATCGACAACCAGGCGCCGTGGACGATCCATGGCCAAGGCGTGGCCCGCATCTTCCAGAACGTGCGGCTCTGGGAATCGATGACCGTGCTCGAGAACGTGATGGTGGCCTGGCGTGCACCGCTCGGGCAGATCGGCGCCCGTGAAGCGCTGAGCCGCGCGGCGGCGCTCGAGGCGCTGACGAGCATGGGCGTGGCGCACCTCGCGTACCGCCGCGGCGGCGACCTGTCCTTCGGCCAGAGCCGGCTGGTCGAGATGGCGCGCGCCATCGTCAACAAGCCGCGCCTGCTGCTGCTCGACGAGCCGGCCGCCGGCCTGCGCGGCGGCCTCATCCTGGAGCTCGCGCAGATCCTGCAGCACCTGCGTGCGCAGGGCATGTCGATCCTCGTCGTCGAGCACCGCATCAAGCTGGTCATGAACATGTGCGACCGCGTGGTCGTGCTCAACCTGGGCGACAAGATCGCAGACGGCACGCCCGCCGAGGTCATGAACCTGCCCGCGGTCATCGAAGCCTACCTGGGCGAACGCGTTCCCGAGGAGGCGGCGCCGCAGCTGGCCAACCACCCCGCCACCACCTGACGCCGAAACGCCTCGCGCATTTTTCCATTCGTTCGACAACAAGCGCTCTGCGCACTCACCCGGAGACAACACCATGAAGAAGATCGCCACCCCCTGCGCCCGTTCCGGCTGGCTGGCCGCCGCCGCGCTGGCACTGTCCATGCCGGCGATGGCCGACGCGCTGATCGGCGTGTCGCTGCCGCAGACCGGCCCGAAGGCGCTGGTCGGGCGCAACTTCAAGCAAGGCGTCGAGCTCGCCGTGAGCGAGATCAATACGGCGGGCGGCGTGCTGGGCAAGCCGCTCGAGGTGGTGTTCGAGGACGACCAGGGCGACAACCCCAACGGCGCCATCAATGCCGTCAACAAGCTGATGCAGGTCAGCAAGGTGCCGGTGATGATCGGGCCGCACTACTCGGTCACGCAAATGGCCACGCAGAAGACCTACTGCAACGGCAAGGTGGTGTCGATCACCGGCGGCACCTCCGTGGCCATCACCCGCAGCGGCTGCAACTACGTGATCCGCACGCGTTCCGACGACGATGTGCAGGCCAAGGCGCTGATTGCCTATGCGCAGAAGGAACTCAAGGCCGGCGAGAAGACGGCCATCTTCTACGCCAATGACGATTTCGGGAAGTCCGGCCAGGCACGCGTGGTGGCGCAAATGGCCACGCTGGGCCTGAAACCGGTGGCGGTGGAAAGCCACAACCCGAGCGACAAGGACTATTCGGCCCAACTCGCGAAGCTGCAGAAGTCCGGCGCCGAACTGGTCATCCTGTGGGCCCACGACACCGATGCCGCGCTGATCCTGCGCCAGGCCAAGCAGTTCGGCCTGCCTTTCAAGTTCGCCGGCGCCGTGCTGTCTGAAGAGGCGTTCCTCAAGCTAGCCGGCCAGGCCGCCGAGGGCTCGATGAGCGCTTCGTACTTCGTGCCGACGGACCCGAATCCGGCGGTTCAGGCCTTCGTGAAGAAGTACGAGACAAAATTCAAGATGGCGCCGGACGTCTGGTCGGCCACCTACTACGACGCCACGATCCTGGCGGCCCGGGCCATCAACGAGGCCAAGTCGGCCGATGTGGAGAAGGTCCGTGCGGCATTCTCCACAGTGAGCTACAACGGCCTGCTGGCCGACTACAAGTGCGACAAGGCCGGCGACTGCAACAGGCAGGTCAACATCGTCGAGATCAAGGCCGGCCAGCCCGTCGTGCGCTCGGCGGTGAAGTTCTGACGCCGCGGCGCGAGCGAGGATACATACGATGCAAGCGGACCTGCCCTCCTCGGTGATCGCCGAGCAGCCCGAGCTGGAGCTCTCGCACGTCGACGTGTTCTACGGCAAGGTGCAGATCCTGTTCGACCTCTCGATCCGCGCCTACCCGGGCCAGATCGTCGCGGTGATCGGTGCCAACGGCGCCGGCAAGTCGACCGCGCTGAACCTGATCGTCGGACGCCTGAAACCGAGCGCCGGCCGCGTCGATTTCCGCGGCGAGAGCATCGGCGAGCGCTCCATCGAGCAAATCGTCGCCTCGGGCATCGTCTGCGTACCGCAGCGCCGCCGCATCTTCTCGACCCTGAGCGTCAAGGAGAACCTGGAGGTCGGCGCGTATGTGCGCCGGCACGACAAGGCCGCGGTCAGCGCCACGCTGGACGAGGTCTACGAGCTGTTCCCGGTGCTCAAGCGCAAGACCGGCGAGATGGGCGGTGTGCTGTCCGGTGGCGAGCAGCAGATGCTCGCGATTGCGCGCGGCCTGATGGCCGGTCCGCGCATCCTGCTGCTCGACGAACCATCGATGGGCCTGTCGCCCAAGCTGACCACGGAAATGTTCGTGGACATCCGGCGCATCGCGCGCGGCGGCCGCACGGTGGTCATCGTCGAGCAGAACGCCTTTGCCGCGCTCAGCGTCGCCGACCACGGCTACGTGCTGGAGGGCGGCCGCATCGCACTCGAAGGCTCCGCCGCCCGGTTGCTGCACAACGACCACGTGCGCGATGCCTACCTCGGCGCCTGATTCGACAACGCACGCTTCCGCCATGGCCTTCCACCAGACCCTTGAGCAGACCGCGGCCGCGGTCGAGCTGCTGCTGCCCGAATTCCGGGCGATCTTCGGCGATCGCGCCGTCACCTCGGCCGCGGTGCGCGCGCACCACAGCCACGGCGAAGGCCTGCCCGACCCGGGCCAGCCCGACGTGGTCCTGTTTCCCTTGACCAACGAAGAGGTGGCCGCCGCGGCACGGCTGTGCCATCGCGCCGCGGTGCCGATCATTGCATTCGGAAGCGGCACGTCGATGGAGGGGCACGTCGCCGCGATCCACGGCGGCGTGTGCATCGACCTCTCGCGCATGGACCGCGTGCTCGAGGTCTCGACCGACTCGATGGACTGCCGCGCGCAAGCCGGCGTGACGCGCGAACAGCTCAACGAGCACCTGCGCGCCAGCGGCCTCTTCTTTGCCGTGGACCCTGGCGCGAACGCGTCGCTCGGCGGCATGGCGTCGACGCGCGCCTCCGGCACCGCGGCCGTGCGCTACGGGACCATGCGCGAAACCGTGATGGGCCTGACCGTCGTCACGCCCGACGGCCGGACCGTGCGCACCGGCACGCGCGCGCGCAAGTCGGCCTCGGGCTTCGACCTCACCCGGCTCTATGTGGGCAGCGAGGGCTTGCTGGGCATCATCACCGAGGTGCAACTGCGCCTCTTCGGCCTTCCCGAGCACGTGGTGGCGGCCGTGTGCCAGTTCGACAGCCTGCGAGCTGCGATGGACACCGTCATCGCGACGCTGCAGCTCGGTGTACCGGTCGCGCGGATCGAGCTGCTCAACGACGTGCAGATGGACGCGTGCATCCACTACTCCAGGCTGGACGAATTCGAGGCGCGCCCCACCCTCTTCATCGAGTTTCATGGGAGCGAGACCGGCGTGGCCGAACAGGTCTCGACGGTGGAATCGCTGGCCCTCGACAACGCAGGCAGCGGCTTCCGCTACGCGCACCGGCCCGAGGACCGCTCGCGCCTGTGGAAGGCGCGCCACTCCTGCTACCACGCGAATCTCGCGATGCGGCCCGGCTGGAGTTCCATGGGCACCGATGCCTGTGTGCCGATCTCGGCACTCGTGCAATGCATCACCGAAACCGAGGCGGCAATCCGCGAGAGCGGCCTCTACGCGCCGATCGTCGGCCACGTGGGCGACGGCAACTTTCACCTGGGCATCATCTACGACAACGCGGACCCGGTTGCGCGCCGAAAGGCGGAGGCGCTGGCCGAGGACGTGGCCCTGCGCGCGATCCGGCTCGGCGGCACCTGCACCGGCGAGCACGGCGTCGGCCTGCATCGCATCGGCCAGATCGAGATCGAACATGGCGAGGCGATCGATCTCATGCGCGACATCAAGCGTGCGCTGGACCCTCTGGGCATCATGAACCCGGGGAAGATGCTTCGGATGTAGTTCGTCGAACGTCCAGCGCCCCGAAAGGCCGATGCCCAGGAAGGCGCGGCTGCGCGCGAAGGCTTGCAATTGCGCCGCTTCACCCGGACCACAGACCTGCCTCGGTCAGGCGGCGCAACAACGCGCGCGAGTCGCATGGCGTACCAGCAAGTTCCGCAAGGCACGATCGAGCGCCTTGGGGCTGGACATGAGCGTGTAGCCTTCGGCCAGATCCGTCATCGCTCGTACGGCCTGCTCATAACCCGATGCCGAGCCTCGCTGCGCCAGGGGATCGACGGCGGCCCAGCGTCATCTGGCCCTGCATTCAGACGATACGCCAGGTGCGTGAAAAATCCGTCATGGTTCGTGATTCGATAGGGCAATGCCGCTCAGCCAAAGCGCCGGGATCATTTGCGTGTGAATGCCGGTTGAAGCTTCGTGCGTCCGAGGTGGCGAAAATTCTAGCGGTTGCCTTGCTCCGGCCTGCTTCACGGGCTGTTGGTGGGGCGCCGAGCGCGCCGACCTTGGGCGGGCAATCGCTGCGGCGCGCGCCCACCATGCTCAGCGCGCGGGGCCCGAGGACCGATCGCGATGATGAACGAAAACGGAGATGCGGTGCATCGTCGAAATGCCCTGGGCCTCCGACCCCCGGCTCAGGATCGACCGCCCCAGCGGGGTGATGTCGAGGACCGTCGCGGGATCCTGCCGAAGGCAGTTGTCGCAATCGAAGTGCGAAGCCGGGATGAAGGCGCGGACATACCCGGCGGCATCGAGCCTTCTGACGATTTCGATCTGGCGCTGGCCGGCCACGGTGACGGGAAGCTTCGCGCGGGACAGCCGGTAAAGGGTTTCAAACATCGCATACTCCCCATGAAGTGAACCGGGTGCACACGAGGGTCCATGGCATGGCGCCGCAGGGCACTCATGCCTCTATTTTAGGCAGATCCATCGAAAAATGCCTTGCGCGGGATCAAGGTCGCGCGGCCTGCCGCACGCCGATGTATCGGAGGCCCTCGCTTTGACCTGCGTCAAGTCGGAGTCGACCGGCGCGGCTAGCCTCGGCAGGTCACGCATCGACCATTGCCATGCCCCTTCCCCAAAAAAACTGCGCTCCCGAGGACGCGGCACAGCTCTCGCCGCTGGACGTTGCGAGCCTGCTGTGCCGCGCGCGCATCCTGCAGCGCGCCGCGCTGGATCGGACCACCCCCAAGCCGCTGCGCGGCAAGAACCTGGGGCTCCTGTGCGAAGCGCAGCCCGACGAAGCGCAGGCACTGTTCCGCCGTGCCGCCGAAGAGTTGGGCGCGCATGTGGCCGTCATACGCTCGAGCCTGTCGCTCGCGAGTGCGCCGCAGGAGCTGCAGCACACCGCCCGCACGCTCGGCCGTCTCTACGAGGCCGTGGAATGCCAAGGGCTGGATCCCGTGCTCGTGCAACGCATCGGCCAGCACGCGGGGATTCCTGTCTTCGAAGGAGCCGCTGTGAGAGGCCATCCGACCGGCCAGCTTGCCGAACTGCTCGGCGACAAGACCCCGCTGGCCGACAACCAGCGCTTCGTGCTTCAGGCCTTGCTGCTGGAAGCCATCGCCTGAATCGCGGGGTGCATCGATCCCGTGCGCGCCCCCCTCGATCCAGCGCACCGACGCCGACATCGGTGCTACGCTTGTACAGCTTTTAAGCATGCTGTTACGTCCGGCCTCGAACCCACGCTTTCTCCCGAATGAAATCCGCCTTTCACATCGCGGTCCTCGACGACGAAGTCGACATCACGCTGCTGCTGGCCAACTACCTTCAAAGCCACGGTTTTCGCGTGACCCAGCTGCACAACGGCCAGTCCCTGATGACGCTGATGGGCAGCGACCCGGCGGACCTCGTGCTGCTCGACCTGGGCCTGCCCGGCGAAGACGGTTTCTCCATTGCCCGCCGCATGCGCGACAACTGGCGCTGCGGCCTGGTCATCGTCACCGGCCGCGGCGACGCGGTGGACAAGATCGTCGGCCTGGAGGTGGGCGCGGACGACTACGTGACCAAGCCATTCGACCTGCGCGAGCTGGTGGCGCGGGTCAAGGCGGTGCTCAGGCGCCTGGCACCCAGCGATGCCACGGACGCGTCGCTGCCCGCACCGGCACCGGCACCGGCACCGGCAGCCTCGCCCTCTTCCGACAGGCTGCGCTTCGCCGGATGGCAGCTCGACCTCGCGGCGCGCAGCCTGACGAGTCCGCAAGGGCTGAACGTGGCGCTCACCGGCGGCGAGTTCGACCTGCTGTGCGCGTTCGCGCGGCACCCGGGGCGCGTGCTCTCGCGCGACTTCCTGCTCGGGCAGACGCGCGGACGCGAAGCCGCGCCCTTCGACCGCACGATCGACGTGCAGGTCGGCCGGCTGCGCAAGAAGATCGAAGCCGACCCGGACGACCCGCAGATCGTCAAGTCGGTGCGAGGCGCAGGCTACATCCTGGTTCCGCCCGTCACCCAGGGCTGACTTCATGAACCCGCCCTCGCCCCCGATCGCCGCCACCTTGCCGGGCCTGCCCTCGGGGATCGAGGAGAGCAGCGTCTACCGTTCGCTTTTCATTGCCTATCCCGACGCGCTGCTGCTGGTCGACCAGGCGGGCCACATCGTGCTGGCCAACCCTTCGGCGGCCAAGCTTCTGGGCTATGCAGTGGACGAACTGGTGGGCCTGAACGTCGACGTCCTGGTGCCCGACAGCATCCGCCCGCGCCACGCCTCCTACCGCGCGGCCTACGGCCAGGCGCCACGCCCAAGGCCCATGGGCACGCAGATGGAGCTGGTCGCCAAGCGCAAGGACGGCAGCGAGGTGATGGTCGAGATCGCGCTCAGCCCGCTGCAGAGCCAGGGCCTGCCGTTCGTCGTTGCCGCCATCCGCGACATCGGCGCCTATCCGCGCGTGAAGCAGGCGCTGCAGCGGGCGCGCTACAGCGACTACCTCGCGCAGCTGGGCCGCCTGGCCGTGGACACCCGCGATCTGCAGGTGGTGCTCGACCACGTGCCCGCCATTGCCGCGGAAGCGCTGGAGGTCGAGGTGGCCATGGTGCTGCTGCTGGAAAACAGCCGCCTGGAATTCCGCGTGGCCAGCGGCGTGGGCCTGGTGCCCGGAGAAGAGATCGGCGCGCGCATTCCCAGCCATGCCAACACGCCGCCCGGCTTCGTGTTTGCCGAGGGGCGACCGGTGGTGGTGCCCGACTACGGCGAGGAGCGCCGCTTCGCCGTGCCGCAGGCTTACCTCGATGCCGGGCTGGTCAGCGCGCTGGCGGTGCCCTTCTACGACCGGGGCCGCTTCATCGGCGTGCTGGCCGTGCGCTCGCGCGAAGCCAAGCGCTTCGGCGATGAAGAGCTGCGGTTCCTCGAATCGCTCTCCAACCTGCTGGCCACCAGCCTCCAGCGGGTGCAGACCGAAGAAGCGCTCAGCCATGCCCAGCGGCTCGAAAGCGTCGGCCAGCTCACGGGCGGCATCGCGCATGACTTCAACAACCTGCTCACCGTCATCCAGGGCAACCTGCAGGTGCTGGAAGAGCTGCCCGCCATCGCGCAGGACGGCTATGCCCAGCAGCTGGTAGGCGCAGCGGCGCGGGCCTCGCGGCGCGGCGCCGAACTCACGGGCAAGCTGCTGGCCTTTTCGCGCCGGCAGATGCTGCAGCCCAATGCGGTCGACACGCAGGCGATGCTGCATTCCCTGGCCGACATGCTGCGGCGCACGCTCGACCAGCGCATCGGCATCGCGATCGACGCCGCGCCGGGTTGCCCGCCGGTGCTCGCCGATCCCGGGCAGCTCGAATCGGCACTGCTGAACATCGCCATCAACGCACGCGACGCCATGCCCGAGGGCGGCATGCTGCATTTCCGCGCCCAAGCCTGCGGCGCGCTGCCGCCGGAAGTGCACAACGAGCTCAGCGACCACGATGCAGACGGCAGTTTCGTTGCCATCTCGATTGCCGACAGCGGCACGGGCATGACCGAAGAAGTGAAGGAACGCGCGTTCGAGCCCTTCTTCACGACCAAGGAAGCCGGCCGGGGCACGGGGTTGGGCCTGAGCACGGTGTATGGCTTCGTGAAGCAGTCCAAAGGCGCCGTGGCCATCGCAACGCAGCCGGGCGCGGGAACGACCGTGACGCTCTACCTTCCCCAGCTGGACGACCTCGTCCCTTCGGCCGCGGAGGAGGAAGGCGGCGAGCAAGCGCTTCCAGCCGGCCTGAGGGTCATGCTGGTGGAGGACGATCCGGAAGTGCGCAGGGTCGTTCACACATTTCTTGTCACGCTTGGCTGCAAGGTGGCGACGGCGGGCAATGCCGAGCAGGCGCTGTCGGGCATGGAATCGGAGGCAGGTGCCTTCGACCTGCTACTGAGCGACATCGCGCTGGGACCTGGCATGCGCGGAACCCGGCTTGCCGCCGAGGCGCAGCAGCGTTTTCCCCGACTCGCGATCCTCCTCATGTCCGGCTTTTCGTCGGAGCTGCTCGACGCCGACCGGGACGTGCCGCAAAGCTGGGAGCTGCTGCGCAAGCCCTACACGCGCGCCGACCTCGCGCGCGCAATGGCCAAGGTGCTGGCCGTGCGCTCTTAGAGGAGGCTCGGACAGCGGACCAGCTTGGCCAAAGCTGCAACCCGACATGGCGCCTCACGCATCGGGACGCCTTTCGAAAAAGAAGCACTCAGGCAGGATGGCCGGGCCGATGTAGTCGATGTCCTTGCCCGACACGCCACAGGCGAAAAAGCTGTCCCGCCATTGCCGGACGACATTGACGAGTCGTTCGATCTCTCCGCGCGCATCCTCCACAGACAAACCGAACCGCCCCGCCTGCGACAGGAGGTTGTAGATGCTGGCCGTGCGGCCGTAGTCGCCGACGGTCAAGGCCAGGTCGCGCCTCTCCAGACTGACCACCGGTGCGGGCACGAGGTCGTAGGTCGGGGACAACCGCCATCCCTTTTGCCTGCGCAGCAGGGCATGGTTGCGCGGATGATCGTCGTTGTTGGTCACAGCGGCATTGAAGACCATGCGCCGGTATAGCTCGGCACAGTCGGCTTCCGGTTTGTCGGACCAACGGCGCAAGTTGTCGGCCATCAACGGATAGGACCAACGCTCGCGGTCCAGATGGCTGTCTCCGCAGTCGAGCACGGTCAAGCCGCTGACGAGACCAAAACGCAGGTAACCCTGGTTGGTGTGATCGCGATCGAAGCGCTGCAGCATCAGTACGTCGCTCTCGCCGACCCTCTCCAGCCGAGCTTGCGTGACGTTCAATCCGCAACGGCGCGCAAGATCGAGCGTCGCGAACTCGACCCGCTGCAGATTGAATCGATCAGCCCTGGCCGGAAACTTGCCGAGCCAGAGACTCTGCGCGTCCTCGATCGTGGCCTTCGGCCGAGCGCCCCCCATGCTGGTGCCAGGATCGAGCTGTTCGAGCAGATGTGCGGCCACTGGTCGCCCCTCTTCGATCGCCTGGGTGGCGTCGATCAGCTCTGCCAGTTGATGCGTGCGGTTGTATTGGCGCCTGGGCGCGGGCGGCTCTGCCTTCAGCCCGAAGCTCAAGTAGCCTGCCCCGTCCTGCGGTCCATGCAGCAGGTAGTCGACCTCCTGAAGATCGGCAGCGCTTCGCTCGAGCTTGTGCTCGATCACGCGCCGCCCCCAGGCATCGGGACCGGCATCCCGCACCGCGCCTGGAATCCCCTTGAGCTGGGTGAATTCGAAGACCTTTTTCGCGAGCGGCAACCGGAACGGATCGAGCGCGACCGCTTCTTGCCGCTGAAGGTAACGGTCGCCGTAGCGGAAACGCCCGATCTGCGTGCCATCGGGCAGCGTCTGCACCCTGAGCAACGCCGCTGGCACCGTCTCCAAGGTGCCGGGGAGCTGGATGTAGACATAGGCTTCGCGCTCAGAAGTCATAGTCGTCGCTCGCCTTGCGGGACTTGCCTGCGCGCGTGGGACGGCGCGACGCTTCGAGCGCCTTGCCGTGCAGATCGGTGTCGGGATCGGCGATGGCCTCCAGGGACTTGTCGAGGCCAAGGGCCCACAGCACCGTGACGCACACGCCGACCGCCGTACCTGGCTTCCCGAGCTCCAGCGCGGTGAGGGTGTTGCGGTTGATGCCCGCCTTGCTGGCGAGCTCGGCGACCGACCAGCCGCGGCGAATCCGCGCGACGCGGATGCGCTGACCCAGTTGGGCAACCCGCTCGGCGGCTTGCGAAGGCATCACGAATTTGCTCATGAAACTAGGCATTCCCATCTTTAATGCCCAATATACTAGGCTTTCGTGGCGCACGACACAAGTCAAGTCAGAAAGAGAAAGTTCGCCTGACCAGGCAGAAAGATGGGGCTTTGCCCCCTGTTTCATCCATTTTTGCTATTTTTGCCATAATGGCCGCAAAGGAGCACACCATGGCCGCCGTCCTGCCCAGCCTTAACGACTTGCCGCGTCAGAACGCATCCCACGTCAAGAACCGCTGGGGCGACGTGGTTCGCCAAGTCCAGCAGTCGGGCAGCGTGGCCGTGACCAACCACTCGACGGTGGAGATGGTGCTCCTGACCGCGGCCACCTACAACCAGCTGGTGGAAGAAGAGCAGGCGCGGAAGGCGCGCGAGCAGTCGGTGCTCGACGAACTCGGGCGCCGCTTCGACGTGCGCCTCGGCGTGCTGCAGCAGCCAGCCGCGGCGGCGCAGGTGGGCAAGCTGTTCGCTGCCAAGGGCAAGCTGGGGCGTCGTCCCAAGGCAGGCGACACCTTCTGATGGCGGCGGCCGCGCGCCCGTTCATCCTGGTGCTGGCCGGCGTCAACGGAGCGGGCAAGAGCTCGGTCGGCGGCGCCTTGCTCGCCGAGCACGGCTTGACCTGGTTCAACCCGGACACCTGCGCGCGGGAGCTCGTCGCGCAGCTCGGGCTGACGCCCGAAGAGGCGAATGCCCGCGCATGGAACCTCGGCCGCGAGCGGCTGGAGGCGGCGATCGCGCAAGGTTCCAGCTATGCCTTCGAAACCACGCTGGGCGCGAACACCATTCCCGCGCTGCTCGCCGGTGCCGCGTCGAGCCACGATGTGGTCATGATCTTCTGCGGACTTTCTTCGCCCGAGCAGCACATCGCTCGTGTACGAGCGCGGGTGGCGCGCGGCGGCCACGACATTCCCGAGGCCAAGATCCGCGAGCGCTGGATCGCATCGCGCGCCAACCTCATCGAGCTGCTGCCGAAGCTCACGCGGCTGCAGGTCTTCGACAACAGCGCGGAAGCGCTGCCCGGTGGCGACATTGCAGACCCGGTGCTGGTGCTCGAATTGAGCGCGGGCGAGCTCGTTTTTCCGCCGGCCGATGACCCGGCCGCGCTGGCGGCAACGCCGGCCTGGGCGCGGCCCATTGTTCAGGCGGCGATCGAGTTGCCGGGCTGACGGACCGCGTGCTGCGCGCCGGGAGCACGCCGGCTGCGGGAAGAGCGTCCGGTACGAAGATGCATCCATGAAACGTAGTGTGTTGACCTGCGTTCGGGATACAGGCGCATACGCAACGCGCCGGGAAAAGGAAAAAAGCTGCAGAACATCGGTGCGCACATGCGCCCGGAGGCTTTGCGCCCCGTTGGCATTTCGTTCTCCAGTCAACACCGCTCACTCATGAACCCATCCCACACGCACCAGGCTTTCAGCGCGGACGCCACCAAGGAACCCTCTTCCCGCAAGGCGACGCTGGCGCAACTCGCCGGCCTCGGCCTTCTCGCGTTCGCGGCCGCCGCCATCTTCGCGATGGACCCCAGCACGGCCAAGGAGACACGCAGTACCGCAGCGACCTCGGACGTTTCGCCGATCTACGGCGTCACCCTCCCCAAGGGCTACCGGCAGTGGCAACTGATTGCGCCCGCGATAGAGGCGGAACCGCTGAACGAATTGCGCGCCGTGCTCGGCAACGCCAAGGCGATCCAGGCCTACGACAACGGCACGCTGCCGTTCCCCGACGGCACCGTGCTCGCCAAGCTGGCGTGGAAGCACGTGCAGTCGCCGGAGTTCGCGTCTGCATCCATTCCGGGCGCGGCCACCACGGTGCAGGTGATGGTGAAGGACTCGAAGAAATACGCCGCCACCGGCGGCTGGGGTTTCGGCCGCTTCGTCGATGGCAAGCCCGCCGACCTGGCGCAGCACCAGACCTGTTTTGCCTGCCACCAGGCGCTGGTGAAGAACCACGACTACGTGTTCACGCGGCTCGCGCGCTGATCGGCAATTGAAATGTAGTGTGGACGAAGCCGGCCGGGATACAGAGGCATACGCAATTCGATCGACAGGCCGCCTGCGCACCGAACAATTGCTTCGTCGGTCGGAAACACCCATGCGATCCGGCCGACAACCACTCTTCCCGATTGCCATCAACACCCGAAAGGAATCATCATGACAGCTTCCATCCTCCTCGCCACCGCCGCCCTCTCCTCGCTGTTCGCCTTGAGCGCGAGCGCCGAGCAATACCAGGGCGTGCTGCAGTTGCATTCAAGCGCAAGCCGCGCCAGCGTCAAGGCGGAGGCGGTCGTTGCATCGCACAGCGCCGACCCGTACCGCGAGGGCGCACCGGCAGACGTCGCCGCGGCACTGCCGAACGAGGTTGCGCGTGCGGACGCACGCGCCGAAGGCGTCGCCGCGGCCCGCGCCGGCAACCTCTATGCGGACGGCGCCAATGCCGACGTACCGCATGCATTCACCAGCACCCTTGATCGCTCGTCCGTGCGTGCCCAGGCGCGCGCCACGGCGGCGCACGGTGTGACCGAAGGAACGCTGTAAGCGCGAACCGCAGGAACAACGGCCATGTGGAGCATCCACCAGTCATACATCGACGGCGCCTTCGTGCCCGTGCAGGGCAGCGAGCGGATCGATATCGCCAACCCCGCGACCGAGCGAGTCATCGGCACGGTGACGCTCGCGAACCGCGACGACGCGAAGCGGGCGATCGCCGCCGCGAACCGGGCCCAGCCGGGCATGGCGGGCAGCACCAGGGCACAGCGCATCGAGATGCTCAGGCGCCTCGAAGCCGCCGTGCTGGCGCACACCGACCAGATCCGCGAAGCCACGATCGAGGAGTACGGCGGTCCGCTGGCCCGCTCACAATGGGTCAGCAACTACGCCTCGCAATGCTTCGCCAGCACCGCGCAGATGCTGCAGGACTACGCCTTCGAACGCCGCCTGGGCGATGCCACCGTGGTGATGGAGCCGATCGGCGTCGCCGGCCTCATCGCGCCCTGGAACAGCACTGCTGGCAGCATCTGCAGCAAGCTGGCCTCGGCCATTGCCGCAGGCTGCGCCTCGGTGGTCAAGCCCAGCGAGCTGGGCCCGCTGCAGGCGCAGGTCGTGACCGAAGCGCTGCATGAGGCGGGCCTTCCGGACGGCGTCGTCAACGTGCTGCTCGGGCGCGGCGGCGATGTGGGCGACGAGATCGCCACCAATCCGGGAATCGCCAAGATCTCGTTCACCGGTTCCACGCGGACCGGAAAGCGCATTGCGCGCGCGGGCCTGGACACCATGAAGCGCGTGAGCCTCGCGCTTTCGGGCAAGTCGGCCACCGTGGTGCTGGACGATGCCGACCTGGCCAGCGTGCTGCCCCTGGCGCTGAACGCCGCCTTCATGAACAACGGCCAGGCCTGCGTGGCCGGCACGCGCCTGCTGATCCCGAACGTGCGCATGGCGCAGGCCATCGAACACCTGCGGGCGGCGGTGGCCGCCATGCGCGTGGGCGATCCGCGCGACGCCGCCACCGCGGTCGGGCCGCTCGCGAGTCAGGCGCAGTTCGAGCGCGTGCAGCATTTCATCCGCCTCGGCCTGGCACAGGGCGCGACGCTCGTGGCCGGCGGCGAAGGCCGCCCGGAGGGCTTCGTCAAGGGTTGGTTCGTGCGGCCCACGGTGTTCGCCGACGTGCGCAACGACATGGACATCGCGCGCGAGGAGATCTTCGGGCCGGTGCTTTCGGTGATCGGCTATGGCGACGAGGACGAGGCGGTGGACATCGCGAACGATTCGCCATATGGCCTGCAGGCCTACGTCTTCTCCTCGCAGCCGCAGCGCGCCCTGCGTGTGGCCTCGCGGCTGCGCGTCGGCTCGGTGCTGGTGAACCGCATCGGGCCCGAGTTGATCGCGCCCTTCGGCGGCGTCAAGCAGTCGGGCATCGGCAGGGAGTTCGGCGTCTTCGGCATGGAAGCGTTCCTGGAGCCGAAATCCATCGCCATCGCAGACAGTCCCGCGCAGGTCGCTCAGGCGGCTTGATTGAATGCCATCGCCAGGTGTCGCGCCCTACGCCGCCGGTTCTTCCAGCAGCCGTGCGGCTTCCTGCAGGTCTGTCGTCTCGAAGCCCTCGCAGTAGTGGACGAGCACGCCGGCCAGCAAGTCTTTGCCCTCCTGCCCGCGCCCGGCCGTTTCCCAGAGGCGCGTCAGATCCATCGCCACGCGCAGCTCCCAGGAACGTGCGCCCTGCTGCCTGCTGGCTGCCAGTGCTTCGAGCAGCGATTCTTCGGCGTCCGCTGCGCTTGGCGGCGTGGCGTCCGAGAAGGCGCGCGCTTTCACGCGAAGGAGTTCCGGCAGGTTCTTCACGGCCAACTGCACGACGCACAGGACATCGCGCCAGGCCTGCTCGGGCCCACGTGGCTCCCGGCGCACGCAGGGCGCTGAGCGCGTTGGTTTACACAGGGTGACAGCTGTATCTTTTCGTACAAGTGGGCACTCCATCCGCCTACAGCGGGCGACCGGCAAAGACAAACAATGCGGGCATGGTGCAACTGGACGACTCAGATCAGCATGCCTTGGCCGCTCAGGCGGCGGAGTGGCGCAGACGTGCGCTCCGCGGAGACCGAACGGCACGCGGCATTGCCCACGCCCTGGAAGTGAAGGTGCGCAAGCTTGGCGGCGCCGCCCCGCCGATCAGCCAGGAGCTGGACACCCGGCCGCTTGCACCTTGGCAGCCTTCTCGGCAGTGGTGGAAGCCTTGGCGCCGCAACTGACGGAGCACCGTAGACAGACTGCCACCAAGCCGCCTCTGAAACGGGGGTCGCGCCCGCACTTCGCAAAGTACGTGCTGGCCTGATGCCCGCTCGGAGCGGCTTCATGCGCTGCTCCGAGAGGCCTTGGTCGCGGCCCGCCCTGAGTAGGAGGCCCCCAAGCGTCCGTGCTCCGCATCACTGAAGACGCGATCCGCAGCGAG
The DNA here is from genome assembly GCF_018614875.1 of Variovorax paradoxus. GTDB lineage: Bacteria > Pseudomonadota > Gammaproteobacteria > Burkholderiales > Burkholderiaceae_C > Variovorax > Variovorax paradoxus_I. The sequence continues at coordinate 47,913 of NZ_JAGGNW010000001.1, forward strand.
CGGGGAGCACCGGCATCCTCTCGGTCAACGGCTCGGCCGCGCGCCGGGCATCGGTGGGCGACCTGATCATCATCGCGGCCTTCGGGCTGGCGCCGCAAGACCAAACTGATGTTCGTGGACGGCGCCAACCGCATCAAGGAAGAACGCGCGCATATCTCGATACAGGCGGCTTCTGGCGAATCTGCAACGGCGTATTGCCGCGCAACATTGCGCAACCCGTTTGCACGCGGGACAACTACGCCCTTCCATGGTTGAAGCACACGGAGTAAGTAGCTAAAATGGCTAATCATATCGAGGACTCTCTGAGAATTCCCCATGCAGATCAGCGCCACGGAAGCCAAGAATCGATTCGGCTACTACCTCGGCCAAGCCGAACGCGAGCCTGTTCACGTCATGAAGAATGATCGCGTGGCAGGCGTGATCGTCTCGGCAGCGCGTTTTGCCGAACTGGAAGCACTGGAGCAGAAAAAATCGATGGCTCAGCGCAAGCGGGAGTTCAACGAGACGTACAAAGAATGGATCGCCGAGCAAAACGATCTGGTCGAGCGGGTCGGCGTTTTTGGCGAAGAGTTCAGGCCCTGGTGAAAGCGGCGCTCAGTAGTGGCCCAGTTCGACGTCTACCCTAATCCCTCAAAGCTGCAACGTCCAGACATTCCTTGGATGGTCGACATCCAAAGCGATCTTCTCTCGGCATTGCCCACACGCTTGATGGTTCCGCTTGCGTCCCGCAAGCATATGCCGGCCGCCTTACCTCGTGCGCTATGTCCATCAGTGCAGTGGGAAGGCCACGCCTTGGTCGCTATGCCGCATATGGCCGCGGCGTTTCGTGTCAAGGATCTCGGCACCGCGCGAGGCAACCTGCGGTCGCAGGCAAGTGAACTCGTCGGAGCCTTGGACGCCGTGATCAGCGGCGTGTGAGGTCAACGGAGCGCCCGGTAGTGACTGCCCAAACTCCTTCATCTGCGAACAGTACTTGCGTACCGTCGAACAGTTCAGGGGCGATTCATCGGCCTGAGGGTTCAAGAGCTTGGGTGAAAAGGTCCAGGGCTAGGGCACCTGACGCAATGCTGGGAAAGGATTGATCGCCGTGCCTTTCCACCAGCGCTTGTCTGCGTCGAGCAAGAAAACGGCGAAGTGCAGATGCGGTGCGTCGGGTGGTGCATTCCCCGTGGTTCCGACGTAGCCGATGACATCGCCCCTTCGCAACGCCATGCCTTCGCGCAGATCTTCTGCGTACCGGTCCAGGTGGGCGTAGTAGTAAGCCAGTTGGCTGGCCGGATCAAACTGATAGATGGTGAGCCCGCCCGGCACGCTGGTGAAGAGCTTGACCAGCCTGCCATCGTCGACGGCACGGACGGGTGTCCCTCGCGGCGCATGGATGTCGAGCGCCTCGTGTGTCCCGCTCGTGCGTCCGTCGGTGAAGGTGTCTTGCAGCGCATGTCCCCGCACGCCTTGAACCGGCATCGCAATCGAGCGAGCTGCGAGCAAGGCAGCGCCATCGGCAGCATTAACAGTAATCTCGGCCGACGCAACAGCCAGAGTTGCGGCGCAAACGAGGCCCGATGCCCACGCCGCGAGGGCGCTCGTGCCCAATTTCTTCACGCTCTTTCCTAGGCTTCAACCTCGACTGCGAACCCAGGCTTGGCCAGCCGCGAAAGCCGTGCCGCGTTCCAGTTGGTCAGGTGGATGCAGCCGTTCGTCTCGTCGTGACCGACGCGCGCCGGCGCCGGCGTGCCGTGAATTCCCCAGTGGGGTTTCGAAAGACCCAGCCAGATGTTTCCCACCGGATTGTTGGGCCCCGCGGCGACGTCGACTTTCTGCGCGTTGGCCCGCACGCCCTTCTTCAAGAGGGCCGGGTTGTATGTGAACGTTGGGTTCTTCACCTCGTTCGTGATCTTCATCTTTCCCACCGGCAAAGGATCGAGCGGCCCACCGATGCTGATCGGAAATCCCGCGAGCGGCGTTCCGCTGGCGTCAAGGACGAACAACATGTGTTCCACCTTGGCAATCCTGATCGACTTGGCTGAAGCGACCACGCCTGCGTCGGCATCGGTTGTCGCATTGATCACGATGATCGAATCCCCGGCCTTGAAGCTCGAACCCTTGTTCAGGGCCGCCAGGAGCCGTGGCGCCATGTGATTCCATTCCGACAATGCTTCGCGCAGGTTCTCGTAGTCGAGCGACTTGAGTTTTGCGCGCTCCGTCATGTCGGATGGGGTCCGCGTGTAAGGGCCTGCCGCGTCCTTGTCCGTGATCGTGTAGCTCGCAAACAGTGGCGTTCTATCTTTGGTTAGCGCCTGCCAAGTCGCGGCGTCGACCTTTCCGGTGGTCGAGATGCCTTTGGCCTCCTGATAGGCGGACACCACACGGCGCATGTTGGCGCCAAAGCCGCCATCGATCTCGCCGGGCGAGAACCATGCGCGGTCCAGAAGGATCTGGGCGCGTACGACTGCGGGACCCCGGGAGCCCTGCACCAGCATCGGTGTACCGCTGGCGGCGTTCAGTTGGTCGAGATCGCCGGCCGCCTGCTGCTCACGCGGCCCTTTCCTCGATGAAGATCCGGCTGCCCAGGCGGACCAAGGCACCGCGACCGCGCACGCTGCCATCGATGTAGTCAGGAATGCACGGCGGGATGAGCTCGTACCATGGCTTTGTAGGCGTATCGGCATGCTGCGATCCGAGTGAAAGCAGGACGCTAAGGGGGCTGGCACTACCATGCTGTAGTCTGAAACGGCGTGTCGATGTGCGACTCGTGCTTGTTCAGTGCAGGAAGCCAGAACGCGGCTGGCGGAAGCTCGGCGGCGCCTTCGAGCTCCGCGACGCCGCGCCAGAGAAGGCGGCTCAGACGCCGATGCCCCGCACTGGCGCATGCGCGATCGGGTGCCACACCGCGCCAGGACCGCTTGCCTTGACGAGTCTCGCTCGAGAAATTGCAGCGGCAGTTGCTCGCCGGGCGGGTGAGAGCAAAAGCATGCCCTTTGGCGTGGCGCTGCGTCACCAAGATAGCCGCACCGTACCCCGCAAGCTTGTCGAATGCCTCTGCGACAAACAGCGGCATTTCTGGCTGAGTCACTTCGATCCAAATGGTGACATTCGGCTTCGAGCGACTGGCCGCCCGGATTATATCGGCCCTAATCAGACCAGTTTCAAAAGCAGCGAGGTACGCCGGAATTTCCGCCGCGCAAGCGACACGAACCGGAAGCGGCATATGACAGCCCGCTCAAGAGCTAAAGCGGAATTTCATTTCTTGATTGCCGATTTGCTCAGAAATGCCCGTCATTTTTTGGGAGATGAACGTATGCACAAGTGCGGCTATTCTCAACGACCCGTGGCCGTGGCCCATGACGGGCACCAAGCGGGCGGTCGATGCGAGCCGCATACCAATTTATGGCATTACGGCCGAAACCAGGCAATTGCCTGAGAGCGGATGCCAACGCCTTGAGACTGGCAAGACTATGCGTCGCGTGACAATGGCATAAACCCTTGTCCCCAGAGGAGTCGCCCTGGACAATGAAAGTGTTTATGGCGATTTGCACTGATTGGTTCTGAAATAAACCGAAACATAAGTCATAAAGCAAGCAGCCGGCACCGCAAAATGCTCTTTGGACGCGTCAAATTCGCAAATACAAATTCCTTTTTTCTTCGGGCGCATGCCATCATTCGTGCCATTCTGAGTGGCATTCTTTGAAATCGACACTCGCGAATTCACCGTCCGCATCTGGCTAGCCTGCAGAGGGATATCTGCCACTCAGCAACCAGGTACGGCCTCATGAAATTCTCAATCAGCTCTCTTTTAAGATCTCGGGTGTTTGGAGCTTCGTTGCTCCTGAGCTCTCTGATCGCTGGCTGCGGCGGTGGCGGAGGCGGCGGCGGTCTGGGTCCGATCTTGGGTCCGCCAGCGCTTGGCGTCGCGCCCACCGTGACATCCACTGCGCCGGCCGCCAAGGAGCCGCCGGTCACCGGCGTCGCTACCAGCAGCAGCGTGCGGGCGACATTCAGCAAGCCGATGGCCGCTGGCAGCCTCTCGCCCGCCAGCTTCACGCTCGCCTGCCCGGCGGGTTCGCCCGTCAGCGCATCGGTGACCTACGATGCGGCCACGTCGACGGCCACATTGACGCCCGCCGCGGCGCTGCCGCCCGGCACGCTGTGCGTTGCGACGATAACCACGTCGGCGCGCGACACCACCGGGCTCGCACTGGCCAGTAACTTCAGTTGGCGCTTCCGCACTGCGGCCCTGCCCGATGCCACCCGCCCCACGGTCATCCTGACGGTGCCGGCTGCGGCGTCCACAGGCGTGGCAACCAACACGCGCATCACGGCGACCTTCAGCGAAGCGATGAATCCGGTCACGATCTCGAGCGCCAGCTTTGCGATCACGAGCGGCAGTCCCGCCATTGCCGTCAGCGGTACGGTGACCTACGCGGCTTCCAGCCGCACAGCGACGTTCACACCGACTGCTTCCACGCTGCCTGTGAACACCTTGTTCACCGCGACGATCACAACCGCCGCAACTGACGCGTCGGGCAATGCACTCGCCGGCAATACGGCCGTCGCGCCCAACGGGGGCAACCATGTCTGGACCTTCACGACGGGGTCGACGGCGGACGCCGTCCCTCCGACGGTGCTCGGCGTCAATCCGATCGCGGGCGCTGCCGGCGTATGCCGCAACAAGTCGGTCAATGCGACCTTCAGCGAGCCCATGGATCCGTCTTCGTTCGACGAGACGACGTTCCGGATTGCCGACAACGGCGTGGCCGTCCCCGGGGCAGTGAGTTATGACCCCGTGAATCGGATCGCCAGTTTCGTTCCCAGCGCGCCGGCAGGCTTCGCCGCCAACGCGACGCTCTCCGCCACCATCGTCTCTGGCGCAGCCGGCGTGCGGGACTTGGCGGGCAACCCGCTCGCGCTTGATGTCGTATGGAGCTTCTCGACCAGTGCCCAGCCTTGTGTCCCATCGGTCGATCTGCGATCAATTGCGAGCTTCGGTGCTTTCGGCGGCGGCGCCGGGATAACCAACCAGGGCATCAACACCGTGGTTGGCGGCAATCTTGGCACGACCGCAGCATGCACGCTCGTGACTGGCCTGCACGATCCGTTCGACGTCTATACGGAGACGCCGCTGAATATCGGCGCGGTCGGCGGCACGATCTACTGCGCACCGCCCGCACCGGGCACGGTGGCGAAATTCGACTTCGCAACCCAGGCCCGCGCAGACGCTCAGGCGAGCTACAACCAGCTTGCCGCGCTGCCCGCCGGCAGCGACCCCGGAGCGGGTCAACTGGGTGGACTGATTCTGCCGCCCGCCGTCTACACCGCCGCGGGAGGCACATTCTCGATCACCTCCGGAGACTTGACGCTCGATGCACAGGGCGATGCCAACGCGACATGGGTATTCCAGAGTTCCGCCTCCATGACGATCGGCCTGCCTGGCATCGCGCGCCGCGTGCTCCTCATCAACGGCGCCAAGGCGGGCAACGTGTTCTGGCAGGTCGGCTCCGGCGGACGGATCGAAGATGGCAGCTCGATGGTCGGCACCATCATCGCACCAGCCGGCGTCACGATTTCCACCGCCGGCCAGACGGTGCAGACGACCTTGACGGGCCGAGCCATCGGCCTGACTGCCTCGGTCACCATGGTCAACACAACGATCGTCGCGCCATGACACGCCCGATGCTCAGCCCCGTTCGTCGGCACCCCCTAGAAAGACCTCGATGAATACCAAGCGCATGCTGCCTCTCCTCAGTGCTGCCGCGATCAGTTCTCTAGCCGGCGCCGGTGCCTTGGCACAGGACAACGGGTACTACTACGGGGGACTTTCCGTCGGCCAGTCGCGAGCGAAGATCGACGATGAACGCATTGCAGCGGGTCTCCTTGGCGCCGGACTGGGAACGACGTCGCTGTCATTGAACGAACGCGGCACGGCCTTCAAGCTCTTCGGCGGCTACCAGTTCAACCGCTACTTCGCGCTGGAAGGCGGCTACTTCGATCTCGGAAAATTCGGCTACGCTGCCACCACGTGGCCCACGGGCACCCTCGACGGCCAGATCAAATTGCGCGGCTTCAACCTCGATCTGGTCGGGACGTTGCCAATTACGGAACGGTTCTCCGTCATCGGCAGGGTTGGCGCACAGGTCGCCAAGGCAAGCGACCGCTTCAGCGGGACCGGTGCTGTCCAGGTCCTCACGCCCAACCCGAGCAAACGCGACACGAACTACAAGGTCGGTCTGGGCATTCAGTACGAGGTCACACCGTCGTTTCTGATCCGTGGCGAAGCCGAACGGTATCGGATCAACGATGCGATCGGCAACCGGGGCGACGTGAACACTTTTTCGGTGACGCTGATGTTCCCGTTCGGCCGCGCGGTCGCTCCCGCATCGCATCCGGTGGTCACGTCCTCTTATGTAGCGCCCCCGCCGACCACCGAGCCGCCCCCGCCGCCGGTGCAGGTTGTGCCGGCACCGGCACGCAAGCGTGTGAGCTTTTCCGCGGACTCGCTCTTTGCGTTCGACGCCGCGACGCTGCGCCCGGAAGGCCGTGACGCACTCGACAGGTTCATGAAGGACCTCGGCGGCCTGCGCTTCGATGCGGTCCATATCGAAGGTCACACAGATCGGCTGGGTTCCGCTGCATATAACCAGAGACTCTCGATGCGGCGCGCGCAGACGGTCAGGCAGTACTTCATTGCACAGGGACGCTTCGAGCCGGCGAAACTCGTGGCGACGGGAAAGGGCGAGAACGCGCCGGTGACTCTCCCTGGAGACTGCAAAGGGAGCGCCCCGACGCCGACGTTGATCGCCTGCCTTCAGCCTGATCGCCGAGTCGTCGTCGAGGTCAGCGGCGCCACTGATTGAAGCGCTGCAGGGCCATCGGGGAGCGCGGGAACGCGCCAACCGCGCCACTGCCTAATGGACCGAGTGCAGCGGAAGGCTGATGGTGAACACGCAGCCCGAGCCCGGCACGTCGCGCACCGTCAACGTTCCATAGTCCGCTTCAATGGTTTGACGAGCGATCGAGAGCCCGAGTCCCAGGCCCGCCCTGCGGTCGTTGTTGGGGGTGAAGGGAATGAACATCTTTGCGGCGCCACCTGGCGGCAATCCCCCGCAATGGTCCTCGACATCGATGAGGACGCGGTCGCCCGAGGCGTAGGCGCTCAGGGTCACCATGGAATTCTCCTGGGTGTACTTGAAGGCGTTCTGCAGCACGTTGGCCAGCGCCGCATGAAGCAGATCGCGGTTGGCCAGGATCGCCAGCGAGGGGGGCACGGTTCGCACCTCGAAGACGGCGCCTTTGCGCGCCACATCGAGCCGGGCCACGAGATCGACATCTGCAATGAAAGATGCGACCGAGAAAGTCTGGCGCTGATCTGCCCCTTCTCCCCTCACTTCGGCCGTGGCGCGGCTGATCAACAGTCCGAGTGTTGAAAGGCTCCGCTTCAGGACCGCGCCCGTGGCGCCGCTGACGGTCATATTGCCTAATTCGAGCGCCCGCACGGCGAGCGTGGCCGTTCCGAGCGAATTGCGCAGTTCGTGAACCAGGAATCCGAGCCGCTGCTTTTCGCCAGCGATCTGCTGCACCGAGATCTGCGCATCGCGTTGGGAGCTGAATTCCGTGACGGCGTCCGCAATGGCGTTGTCCAGACAACGGTTCAGCGTGCGGAACTCGCCCACGGCAAATGGCGCATCCCTCTCGAATGCGAGGTCTGTGATGGCTTGGCAGAGATCGCCATAGTCATGAACGACCTGGTCCACGGTGTAGCCCAGATCGAGCAGTTCCTTGCCATGCGCAGTAGCGCTCACGCCTATTTCCGACAGGGCCAGAGAATCGCCCCCTGAGGGCCCCGAGATGGCGATGCTCACATCCATCTCATCGTCTTCTTCCGCAGCGAGCGTTCTCGTGAGTTGGTCCAGGAACATGGGCACTCCATGGGCCAGTTGCTTTTCGGTCGCCGCGCGCAGGGGGCGTTGCGCAACCTTCGCTTTGCACCTTGCAACCAGTTCGTCGCGGTTGTTGGAAAGGAAACGGTGCATGAAGACCTCCTGGGTCGGGACACGAAGCGGCGGGGCAGGCCAGCAGCTCGTGCTTCGGAGGCTCGGCCAACACTATAGACGCAACGCCGTCTCAGACGCGTTCGCGGTGTAGCGCGACGGACCTTGGCCACCAAAGGCGAGTCCGCTGCACGCTCTTCCTCAATGATCGGTCTTTCTGCGAAAGGCATCTTCCGTCTGCAGTGCGCCGAAGAAGCGGCGCAGGTCGTCGACGACGAGCTGCGGCTGCGTTTCGTTGGCGAAATGCCCGCCATGTGGCATCTCGGTCCACTGTACCAGCCGGGTGTGCGAGCGGGCTGCGAAGCGGCGCACCGAGCGGAAGTCGTCCGGGAACACTGCCACCGCCGTGGGCGTGTGGTTGGGCAGCTCACGGTAGCCTGCGCCGCTGGCGGCGTTGGCCAGGTAGATCTCAGCCGCCTGGCCACCGGTGGCGGTGAACCAGTAGAGCGACACGTGCGTCAGGAAACGATCCCGGTCGACTTCGGCGACCCGTTCGCCTTCGAAGCCGAAGAACAGCTCGGCATTCCAGGCCGGCAAGGCCGCGGGCGAATCGACCAGCCCGTAGGCCAGCGTGCATGGCCTGTGCTGCGGACGCGATCTGCGCCTCCATGTTTGGCCTGTCCCGTAGGAGGCTGCGCGACCATTCGGCCCGAATGTGGGCGGACCATTTTGCACTGTGAGAGGTCCGCATGTGCCAGACTCAGCAGAAGGTCACGCAGCAGGGCCGGGTAGAGAACGTTGGCATCGAGCAATGCTGTGTAACGTGCGCTGCCAGCCACTCACAACTCCTCGCCCATTTCCTGGGAGAGGTCGCTGAGTCGCTTTAGCGCCGCTTCGGGACGCTGCTTTTGCTCCTCTTGATAGCGGGTTAGTTCTTCGAATTCGATGCGCCGGTGCCGATTCACGAGGCGACACTTCAGCCTTCCGGTTTCGATTTCCTTGATCACAAATGGGCGCGAAACGTTCAAGGACGCAGCAGCCTGCTGTGTGGTGAGTTCCAATTTCTGAGGCACGAGCATCATCGGCTCGCGCTGAGCCCGCACATCGGCGGCGTGACCGGCGATGCCTATCTGAACATGGGTGTCGCCGCGGCGAACAACGTGTTGCAGATGCTCGCGCGCCAGCCGGCCGCGAGCTGAGCGTGTGGCAACGTGCGGCGAATGACCGCGCGAAGCGTCACGCGCTTTCGTCGAAACGGCGAAAAGGCTGATGGCTTCGACGTTCTGCTCTCTACCGCCTGCCAGCCTTCGCTTCTACATTTTCCTGACGGAGCCACAGCTCCTTGGAGAAACAAAATGTCGAAGCTGCAAGTCAAGAATGTTCTGGTTTTGGGTGCGGGCAAGGTGGGCAGCACGGTGGCGGACATGATCGCCGAATACCACCGCATTCCCGTGACGCTGGCCGATCAGCGCGCCGGCAAGCCAGCGGACGATCCGCTGGTGCGGCAGATCACGCTGAATGTGGAAGACGACGCGGCGCTTGCCAGCGAACTGGCGTCGCACACCGTGGTCATCAATGCGTTGCCGTTCTTCCTGGCGGCGCGTGTCGCCACGCAGGCGGCCCGGTTGGGCGTGCACTATTTCGACCTCACGGAAGACGTGGCGGCCACCCATGCCATCCGCCAGCTGTCCAGCGAGGCCACCTCGGTGCTGATGCCGCAAAGCGGGCTCGCGCCCGGCGTGATCGGCATGCTCGGCGGCCATCTGGCGGGGCACTTCGACGAGCTCTACGACCTGCGCCTGCGCGTCGGCGCGCTGACGCGCAATGCCACCAACAGCCTTCGCTACAACTTCACCTGGAGCATCGACGGCGTCATCAACGAATACTGCAACCCCTGCGATGCGATCGTGAACGGCCAGATCGTTTCGGTCCAGGCCCTCGAGGGCCATGAAACCTTCACGCTCGACGCGGAAGCCTTCGAAGCCTTCAATACCTCGGGCGGACTGGGCACGCTCTGCGAGACGCTGCGCGGCAAGGTGCGCAACCTCGACTACAAGACCATCCGCTATCCGGGCCATCGCGATGCGATGAACTTCCTGCTGCACGACCTGCGACTGATCGAGCGCCGCGACCTGCTGCGCCAGGTGCTCGAGCATGCCGTGCCGCACAGCCGGGAAGACGTGGTGATCGTGTTCGCTTCGGCCTCGGGCCTGCGCGACGGGCGGTTCGAACAGGAAACCCGCGTGGGCCGCGTGTTCGGCTCCAGGCTTCGCGGCAAGGACCGCACCGCGATCGAGCTCACCACGGCGGCCGGGGTCGTCGGCGTGTTCGAGCTGCTGCTGCAGGGCCAGCTGCCCCGGTCTGGCTTCGTCGGGCAGGAGCAGGTACCGCTCGAGGCGTTTCTCTCGACGCGCGTGGGCCACTACTACCAGGGGCTCGGCGTGACCGCATCCAGCCCCTCGCACCAGGAACCCGCCGAAGCCTGAGCGCTTCGCGCAACCGGCCATCGGGGAGCACCCTCTCCCCGGGAGCCACCCTTTTCTTTTTTTCCCCGGACAGGAGTTTTGCCATGCGTGGTGCAGACGTGCTCGTGCAGATGTTGATCAACTACGGCGTCGACGTGCTTTTCGGTGTTCCCGGCGACACCAACGTGCCCTTCTACGAAGCGCTTCAGCGCCGCCAGCGCGACATCGAACATGTCATGGCCCGCGACGAGCGCTCCGCCGGCTACATGGCCGATGCCTATGCGCGGCTGACCGACAAGCCCGGCATCTTCGAAGCCCCTCCGGCGCGGGCGCGATGTACTCGCTGCCGCCGCTGGCGGAATCGAATGCTTCTTCTGTGCCGGTCATCCTGCTGACCATCGACCTCCCTTTGCCCGGCGAGGGCCGCGGCATGATCACCGAGCTCGACTGCGCCAGACTCTTCGAACCGGTCACGAAGATGTCGGTGCAAGTCAAGTCGCCGGAGAAGCTGCCCGAGATCATTCGCCGCGCGTTCCGCGTGGCCTGCTCCGGAACGCCCGGCGCCGTGCACCTGCAGATCCCGGAAGACATGCTACTGGCAGAGATCGACCCCGACACGATCTCGCTGCACGCCGAGCCTGAATGCAGGACCTTCCCGGCCTACCCCATGGCGCCCGCGCCGGGCAAGATGAGCGAGCTCTTTGCCCTGCTCGGGAACGCCTCGAAGCCGCTGTTTGTCGCCGGCGGCGGCGTGAACCGCTCCTGTGCCGGCAGCGCACTCACCGACGTGGCCGCGAAGCTCAATGTGCCGGTGGTCAATACCATCACCGGCCAGGGCGCGCTTCCCGACGAACATCGCCTGGCCATCGGCGTCATCGGCGACAACGGCTTTCACCCCCATGCCAACCGCGCCCTCGAGGAATCGGACCTGGTGATCTTCGTCGGCTCGCGCATGGGCTCGGTCGTCACGGTCGGGTGGACCTTCCCCAAGTCGACGCTCAACAAGCGCGTGGTCCAGATCGACATCAACCCGGAGCGCCTTGCGAACAACTACGAGAACCTGCTGTCGATCGCCGCGGATGCGCAGCTGATCCTGAAGCAGATCCTGAAGGAGACACCCGCGGATTTCGATGCCTCCAAGCACACGCCCTGGATCGACCATCTCAACGCCTACCGCGCGAACTTCTGGGACCATGCCGAGAGCGTGCTCTCGCTCGACGACGTGCCGCTGCGGCCCGAGCGCGTGGTGCGCGAGTTCAGCCGCCGGCTCGAAAAATACGGCAAGGCCGTGCACATTCTTTCGGACGCCGGCACGCCCACGCCGTACATGACGCGCTTCCTGCGCATCGGCGACCGCCGCACGCGCTTCGTGATTCCGCGCGCTTTCGGCGGCCTGGGCTCCGCGATTCCCGCGGTGGTCGGCGCCTGGTATGCCGACAAGACGCGCCGGCCGATCGGCATGTTCGGCGACGGCTCTTTCAACATGGCTGTCGGCGAGCTCGAGACGCTGGTCCGCAAGAAGGTGCCGGCGCTGCTGATGCTCTTCAACAACGGCTGCTTCGGCTGGATCAAGGGGCTGCACCGGCTCAAGGGCCACGACGAGTGCTTCGGCGTGGACTTCCTGCCGCCGCGCGGCCAGGCCATTGCCGAGGCCTTCGACATCAAGGCCTGGACGGTCACCACGCCCGATGAACTGATCGAGGCCCTGGACGAAGCGTTCGACTACGACGGCCCCTGCCTCATGGACATTCACATCGAATCGCTGGCGGACCGCGTGCCGCCCGTCTATTCATGGCTGGCCAGGAAGCGCCTCGATCCTTTGGCGCTGGCGCCGGAAGACGTGGCCTATCTGTAGATCGCGATGCCAACGGTTCACGATAGACTTTTGGGTGAATGAACCGATCGGCCTGAATGAAGAACACTGTTGCCGTGCTGGGCGCGGGAATCGTCGGCGTCTCGTGTGCCCTCGAACTCCAGCGACGGGGGTTCGACGTGACGATCTTCGACAGGACCGGGCCGGGCCGCGAGACCTCCTATGGCAACGCCGGCGTGATGGCCCGCAGCTCGCTGATGCCGTTCAACCATCCCGGGTTGTGGTCCTCGCTTTCCAAGCTCCTGAAGAACAACTCCGCGAGCTTTCGCTACAACCCGCTTTTCGTCGCGAAGAACCTGCCCTGGGCGCTGAAGTTCCTGGCGAGCACGCGCGCGGCGGTCTTCCACGAGACGACCGCGGCGCTCGACGCGCTGATCCGGCTTTCGGCCACGGAGCATCGACGGCTGCTGAGCGAAGCGGGCGCGGCGCATCGCCTGCGCACGACCGGGTGGCTCTTTCTCTACCGCAGCGAAGAAGGCTTTCTCGGCAGCCAGCTCTCGCGGGATACGTTCGGGAAATTCGGCATCGCGACGCAGGCGCTCGACGCGCGAGAGCTGGCGCAACTCGAGCCACATCTGAAGCCGCTGTTTACTCGCGCGCTCTGGATCCAGGACACCTCGTCAGTGGACAGTCCGGGCCAGGTGGTCGAGGCATACGCACGGCTCTTCACCGCGCGCGGAGGCCGTGTCCAGCAGGCTTCGATCCACGGACTTCGCCGTTCGAACACAGGCGATGCCTGGCAAGTGACCGACGATGCCGGCACCGTCCGGGAGGCATCGCGCGTCGTGCTTGCACTGGGCCCCTGGACCAGGGAGTTTGCGAAGAAGGCCTTGGGCCTCTCGGTGCCGATGGCCTTCGAGCGCGGCTACCACATGCACTATCGGGCGGCCGGGGGCGCCTCTCTCGGACGCCCGGTGTACGACACCGGCGGCGGCTACGTGCTGTCGCCGATGGAGCAAGGCCTGCGCTTGTCCACGGGCGTGCAGCTGACCGATCGCGCGGCACCCAGGAACCTTGCGCAGCTGGACCTGGCCGAACAGGCTGCGCGCGAAGCGTTTCCACTCGATGCGCGCCTAGACAGCGAGGCCTGGCTCGGAAGCCGCCCCACGTTGCCGGACAGCCGGCCCATCATCGGCGAATGCCCCGGCCGCGCAGGCCTTTGGCTCGCCTTCGGCCATCAGCACATCGGCTTCAACACCGGTCCGGGCACGGCCGCGCTGCTGGGATCGATGATGGCCGGCGAAACCTGCGCCTTCGATCCCGCGCCGTTCCGGCCTTCGCGCTTCCTCGGCTGAAAACCGGCCTGCGCCTGCTGGCGAGCGGAACTGGTCGTTTCGCCTGCCCGAGTGACGATACGACGAGAACTTTCGGCCATACTGACGAACTGTCACATTGCTTGTGACTATCACGGCTCCTAGACTTCAATTCCGGTCTGGAAACGTCCTTTCCAATTTTGTTCATGGCGAGCTTTTTGCTTGGAGATATCGTGGTTACAAGACAAGCGTTCATTCGCACCCTCCTCGCTCTGACGAGCGCATGCACCCTGACCCTCAGCTCCGCCCAGGAGCCGGAAAGCTCGATGGCCCGCGTTCAACGGACCAAGGTCCTGCGGGTCGGCGCCATCGCCGGGGCCATTCCCTACTTCAGCAAGGATCTCGTTTCGGGCAAGTGGGAAGGCTTCGGTCCCGACTTTTCCGAGAGCCTGGCCAGGAAGTTCGGCGCCAAGGTCGAGTACGTGGAAACGACCTGGGGCAACGCGGTGCTCGACCTGCAGTCGAACAAGATTGACGCGATGTTCGGCATGGCACCCACGCCGGCGCGCAAGGAGGTCGTGAACTTCTCCGACACCCTGTTCGACAACACCTACACCGCCGTGTGCAAGAAGGGGTTCCCGACCAAGACCTGGGAGCAGCTGAACGCGCCCGAGAACAAGATCGTGGTCGACGTGGGCTCCAGCCATGACCAGCTGGCCACGCGCATCCTGCCGAAGGCCGACGTCCAGCGGCTGGAGAACTCGGGCTCCGCCACGCTCGCACTCCAGGCCGGCCGCGCCGACTGCCAGATCCTGGTGATTCTGCTGGCGCAGCCATTGCTGGCCAAGCGCGCCAACGTCGGCGTGATGCAGATCCCGACACCGGTCTACACCGCGCCCGTGAGCATCGGCCTGCGCAAGGAAGCCGACCCGGCAATGCAGACGGCAGTCAACGCCTGGCTGGGCGAGGTCCGTACCAAGGGTGAAGTCCGCAGCGTGATCCTGAAGAACATGGAAAAACTCGCCGGCGTTCCCGCCAGCGCCTTCCCGTCCGAAATCAAGTTCTGAAGCCAGGCGCCATGGATTACGCCGAATCGCAGGGAACGCCCGATCGTTCGCGCTCTCGCCTGGGCATTGCCCTGATGGTGGTCCTCGCGCTCGCCGGCGTCTGGGCCCTGGTCAAGCACTTCGCAGGCGCAAGCGCTGCATCCGCCGGCTACGATTGGGACTTCGGGGTGCTGTGGAAGTACCGGTCGCTGCTCATCAGCGGATTGCTCTACACGCTGCTCTTCACTGTGGTCTGCGTGGTGCTCGGGCTGCTGGTGGGCCTGCTCACGGGGCTGGGGCGCCTGTCCACCAACCCGTACCTCACCGCGCCGCTGCGCGCCTACATCGAAGTGTTCCGATGCACACCGGTGCTGGTGCAGCTCGTGTGGTTCTACTACGCGCTGCCCGTGCTCACCGGCCTCGAACTCTCGGCAACGGCCGCCGCCACCCTGTGCCTGACGCTCTATGGCGGCGCGTTCTATTCCGAGATCGTGCGCGGCGGGATCATCTCCATCGAATCGGGCCAGACCGAAGCAGGCAAGGCGCTGGGCATGACGCGCCTGCAGCTGCTTCGCCGCATCGTGCTTCCGCAGGCGTTCAAGAAGATGGTGCCGCCCCTGATGAACCAATCCATCATGCAGCTGAAGAACACCTCGCTGCTTTCGGTGCTGGCCGTGCCGGACCTGCTCTACCAGGGCCAGGTGATCGCGCATGACACCTACCGTCCCCTCGAGCTCTACACGTTCATTGCGATTGCCTATTTCGCCGTGCTCCTGCCCATCACGGTCTGGGCCAAGCGCATGGAATACGGCGTTGCCAAAGAAGCCTGACATGACCCAAGCCGTGATCGAAATCGCCGGCCTCCGAAAGTCTTTCGGCGCCCACGTGGTCCTCAAGGACATCTCGCTGAAGATCGAACGCGGCCAGGTGGTTGCGATGATCGGGCCTTCGGGTTCCGGCAAATCCACCCTGCTGCGTTGCATCAACCTCCTGACGGTTCCGGACGGCGGGCGCATCGCCGTCGGCGACCAGATGATCACGTTCAGCGGCCAAAACACCGCGCTGCCGAGCGAGCGCAAGCTCGCGAAATTTCGCGCCTCCACCGGGATGGTGTTCCAGCACTTCAACCTGTTCCCTCACATGACCGCGCTGCAGAACGTCATGGAAGGCCCGGTCACCGTGCTCAAGACCCCCAAGGCACAGGCCATGGCCGAAGGCCGGGCGCTGCTGCAGAAGGTGGGGCTGCTCGAGCGCGCCGACTACTACCCCGACAAGCTGTCGGGCGGGCAGAAGCAGCGCGTGGCCATCGCGCGTGCGCTGGCGATGAAGCCGAACGTCATGCTTTTCGACGAGGCAACCTCGGCACTGGACCCCGAACTCGTCGGGGAAGTGCTGACCGTGATCAAGGGCCTGGCGAAGGAAGGCATGACCATGATCCTCGTCACCCATGAAATCGGATTTGCGCGCGAGGTGGCGGACCAGGTGATCTTCATGCGCGACGGCGTCGTCGCGGAATGCGGTCCGCCCGGCATCGTCATCGACAACCCGCAGCAGGAATCGACGCGCGCGTTCCTGGGCCGCTTCAAGGCATCCGCAGGCACGCCCGAGCCCGCCATCGCCTAGTGGCCGACACGGCGCGCGCGCACTGCCGTAGCATGCCGGTCCAACTCCCGACTTCATGAGACAACGCGATGGATGGAAGACTCGACGACCTCGACCGCCACCTGCTGAGCCTGCTCCAGGCCAACGCCAGGGAGCCCGCCGCGAACCTGGCGCGAAAGCTCAAGATCGCGCGCACCACCGTGGTCGCGCGCATTGCCCGGCTCGAGCGCGAAGGCATCGTGGCGGGCTACGGCGTGCGCCTTGGCCAGAAGCTCGAGCATGCGGCCGTTCGCGCGATCTGCGGGCTCTGCGTCAATGCGAAGAATGCGCCCGCAGTGATCCGGGCGCTCGAACGCGTGCCGGAAGTCGAGGAGCTTTCGGCCGTGAGCGGCCAGTTCGACTACATGGTCTTCCTGCGCTGCGACACCCCGGAAAAGCTGGACGTCCTGCTGGACCAGCTCGGCCAGCTCGACGGCATCAACCAGACGCAGACCTCCATCGTCCTGAGCCGGAAGATCGATCGCCGCAGCGCGCTCCCCTCCGTCTCCTGAGCCACTTTCTTTTTTCCGCATGAATGCCGCTGCGCCTGGTTTTCTCGGTGTGTTGATGCTCGACACGCGTTTTCCGCGGCCGCCGGGCGATGTCGGCAATCCGCAGACCTATGCACGGGCCGGCATTCCGGTGCGCTTTCTCACCGTGGAGGGTGCTTCGCCCAGGCGCATCGTCGAAGAAGCCGATCCGCGCCTGGTCCAGCCCTTCGTCGACGCCGCCATGCGGCTGGTCGCGGAAGGTGCATCGATGATCACCACCAGCTGCGGCTTCCTGGCCGCCTATCAGGACGTGCTCTCGCAGGCGGTGCCGGTGCCGGTGCTGACCTCGAGCCTGCTGCAGGTGCGGCACTGCGCCCAGCCGGGCATCGTCACCTTCGACGCGCAATCGCTGACGCCGCAGATCCTGCAGGCTGCAGGCGTGCCCGCGGGAACGCCCATTGCCGGCGTGCGCCCGGGCTGCGAATTTCATCGCCGCATCCTGGACAACGACACGGTGCTCGACCTCGCCGAGGCGCAGCGCAACGTCATCGACGCCGCCCTGCGCTTGGTGGAGGCCGCTCCCGCCATCGAGAACATCGTGCTCGAATGCACGAACATGCCTCCGTACAGGGAGGCCGTGGCCGCGGCCACCGGGCGCGAAGTGCACGATATCGAGACGCTGATCCTGAAAGCCTGGCGCGATCTGATTCATTGACGCCCGGCCTTCGATTTGTACAGTCCATCTTGCCGATGGAGCGAACGCGAGCACCGGCCATCGCGAAAGAAGATGCCGACACAGCGCCGATTGCGAAATCCCATGCTGATTCGCGCGCCCACTTCGATCTGAAGAGGAACAGCGAGGCTCCTATGCTCGCAGTGCACGACATCTGTCGTCGTCTCTTCGCCGCCGCTGCGGCGCCCTTTCCGTCTCGATTGGAGTTGCTCCCATGTCCTTGCAGGATTTCAAGGTTCTCACCTTCGACGTCGTCGGCACGTTGATCGATTTCGAGGGCGGCATGCTCGCCTACCTCCGCTCGGCGGTGCCCGATGCACGCGCGAGCGACGACGAGTTCCTGGTCGCCTACCGCCAGGCACGCGCCGACGGCAAGGCCGGCTGGTACCCCGACGACCTGGAGCGCTGCTGGCATGCCATCGCACCCGCGCTGGGCCTTCCCGACAGCGATGCGCTGGCCCGCGGCCTGCGCGATTCGGTGGCGCAATGGCCGGCCTTCCCGGACTCGGTGGAGGCGCTGAAGCGGCTGCACAAGCGCTTCAAGCTGGTCACGATGACCAACGCGCAGCAATGGGCGCTGGCCCACTTCGACAAGACGCTGGGCTCGCCCTTCGACATGCTGCTGAGCTGCGACGATGCGCTTTGCGAGAAGCCCGATGCGCGCTATTTCGCCTACGCACGCGGCCGCTTCGAAGGCGCATGGGGCTATAAGCGGGCCGACAATCTGCACGTGGCGCAAAGCCAGTACCACGACATCGGCATCTCCAAGCAGCTGGGCATCACCACCTGCTGGATCGAGCGCCGCCATGCGCAGAAGGGGTCCGGAGGCACCATCGAGTCGAAGCACACCGTGCCCGACTATCACTTCCACTCGCTGGCCGAACTGGCGGATGCGGTGGAGGCCGGGCGCTGAGCTTGCGCCAGGTCTTCGTCGCGGTGGCGAGGTAGCTCTCCGTCCTGCCTCGTCCTGTCGGCCTTCGGCTAAGCGGCTTGCCGCAGGGACGCGCGCGCGCAGGCCAGGAACGGCTCGATGAGAGGGCTCTCCCAATCGCTGCGCCAGCAGGCAGCGATGTCCATCCTTGCATCGACGTTTCGCAAGGGCCTGAACACCACGCCCGGAGGTCGGCCGATCCGGGCGCATGCGGGCAGGATGGCCACGCCCTTGCCCGCCAGCACGAGCGCCAGCGCCGACACCATGGTCTCGACCCGCTGCGCGATCGGCATGCTGACATCGTGCCGCCGAAGCATCGAGGCGACGACGGATTTGTCGACATCCCCTTCGGGCACAGGGAGCCCGATGAGGGGCATGCCTGAAAGCCGCTCCAGTGGAATGCTGGACATCCGGGCCAGGGGCGAATCCGCACGCACGACCAGCATCAGAGGCTGAGTACCGATGCGTTCGACGGCGATGCCTGCCTGGGCGATGGGCGGAATGCAGATCGCCACGGACACCTCCGAATCGGTGATGGCCGAGACGTTGTTGACGGCATTCAGCTCCACATACTGGATCTCCACGTCCGGCAGCTTCGCCCGAAGCATGTTTTCCAGGCGGGGGAGCACCAGATAGGACAGGACGACCATGGTTCCGACCGTGAGCCGGCCTCTGCGGCCCGACCCGATCGCCCGCGCAGCGTCGAATCCTTCATTGGCAAGCAGCAGTGCTTCCTTCGCGCGCTGGAAGAGCGCGTCGCCGGCGTCGGTGATTTCCATGCCGCGCGCCGCCCGGCGAAACAGCGGCGTGCCCACCGCGGCCTCCAAGTTCTTGATGTGAACCGACAAGGGCGGTTGGGCCATGTTGAGCCGCCGTGCCGCCTTTCCGACGCTGCGTTCCTCGGCAACCGCCACGAAGTAGCGGAGCGTTCTGAAGTCTGGTGCTGCCATACGCTGGTCATATGCCTTTTCAGGAAAACAGTATTGGACCCGACGGTGCGGCGCGTCAATCATTTTGCGCATGAAAAAGTTTCCTCGTCTCCCGAAGTCCGAGATCTGCGAGATGCCCGCCACGGCGCTGCGCACGCTCGTTGCGCAGCGAAAGCTCTCACCGGTGGAGATCGTCGAAGAAGTATTGCGCCGCGCGGACGCGGTCCAGCCGCACCTGAACTGCTTCATCACCCTCTGCCATGAACAAGCGATGGCGCAAGCCAGGGACGCAGAAAGTGCCGTGATGAGAGGCGAGGCATTAGGCCTGCTTCACGGTTTGCCCTTTACGGTGAAGGACATCGTCGACACCGAAAACGTCAGGACGACCTACGGTTCCGTGCTGCATCGCGACCACGTTCCCACGCAAGACGCGGTTGCCGTGGCGCGCATGCGCGAGGCGGGCAGCATTCTCATCGGCAAGACGACCACCTCCGAGTTCGGCGCCAAGTGCTTGACCGACGCCCCTCTTTTCGGGAGCACCAGCAACGCATGGGATGCAGCGCGCACCAGTGGCGGCTCGAGTGGAGGCGCGGCCGCATCCATCGCGGCAGGTATCGCGCCGCTGGCCATTGCAACCGACGGCGGAGGCTCGACCCGCATTCCCGCCGCCTGCAACGGCGTGGTCGGTTTGAAACAGAGCCTGGGCGTGGTTCCCCACAGCCAGGTGCAGGACGCATTCGGCAACTACACCTACGTGACGCCCACCACGCGCAACGTGGCCGACACGGCGCTCATGCTGCAGGCCATGACCGGCGCCCATGGGTCGGACCCATGGTCATTGGGTGTGCCGGCGCAGCGCTACTTCGATGCGCTGCAGCCCGGCAGCGATCTTCGCGGAAAACGGATCCTCTACTGCGCGACGCTGGCGGGGCGTCCGGTCTCCGCCGACGTCGCCGCCGCCTTCGAAACCGCCCTTGCCACATTGCGTTCGATGGGCGCAGACCTCGAGGAGATGTCGAGCGACGGATATGACGTCGAGCCGGTGTGGCGGGTGATCAACCACACCAGCTGGCGCGGTCGCTTCGCCCCGCTGGCTGCAGCCCATGCCGACAAGTTGAGCCCGTCGTTGCTGCAACAACTCGAACTCGCGCAGCACGTCGACGGGGTCGCCTTCCAGCAGGCCATGTTTGCCAGGACCGCGCTCTTTCGCAGGGTTCAGGCCCAGCTGGAGAGCCACGACTTCATCTTCACGCCGACCCTCTCGCGCACGGCCTTGCCGATCGACCAGGACCTGTTCGGCCGCATCGAGATCGATGGGCAAGCGTATGCCGAGGTGCGACCGAACTGGTTTCCGTGGACCATGCCCTTCAACCTCACGGGCCATCCCGCCATCAGCCTGCCGTGCGGCGCGGGCCGCGATGGCCTGCCCATCGGCATGCAGCTCGTCGGCCGGTTCCGCGAGGACCTGCAGCTGCTGCAGGCCGCGGCGTCCTTCGAAGCCGCGCACCGGCCGGCGAACGCGCTGCCCGCCCTGGCCTTCTAGATCCCCTCTCCCGCTCCCATTCCACAACTTTGGAGGTACTCCCGCCATGGCCTCGTTTCTCAGGACACTTTTCCTCGGTGCGTCGATCACACTGATCGGCGCCGCCGCACATGCCGACAGCAATGCACCCATCCGGCTGGTCATCGGCTTTCCGCCGGGCGGCGCGCTCGACAACCTGGCGCGTTCGCTGGCCGAGGACTTGCGCACCACGCTCAAGGAACCCGTGCTGGTGGAGAACCGGCCGGGCGCCTCGACCCGGATTTCCATCGAGGCCGTCAAGGCCGCCCGGCCCGACGGCCGCACCATCCTGCTGGGCGCGACGCCGCCCTTCGTCCTCTTTCCGATGACCTATGCGCGGCTGAACTACGACGTCGACAAGGACTTCATCCCCATCGCGCACCTGGCGAACGTGCCCAGCGTCCTTTCGGCCGGCGCAGGCCAACCGTTCAAGACACTCCCCGAATATGTCGCCTGGGTCAGGAAGAACCCCACGGGTGCGAGCGTGGGGTTGACCAACCTCGGCGGCGCACTGCACTTCAGCGTGCTGCAGCTGTCCAAGGCCATCGGCGTGCCGCTCGCGCCGGTCACCTACAAGGGCGGTGCGCCGCTCGCGACCGACCTCATCGGAGGCCATGTGCCGTTCGCTGCCGACGCGCTGGCCAGCCAGCTCGAGCTCCACCGCGCGGGCAAGCTGCGGATCCTGGGCGTGGCAGGGACCCGGCGATTGAGCTGGCTGCCCGACGTTCCGACCATCAAGGAATCGGGCTACGACGCCTTCGACCGCGCCAACGCCGCCTATGCCGCCTTCGTGCCGGCGGGCACGCCGAAGGATGTGGCCGCGAAACTGGAAGCGGCCCTTCTCGCCGCCATGCGCAATCCGCAGGTCCGCGCGCAGGTCGACCGCATGGGCCTCGAGGCTACGGGGCTTCCCGGCGCCGAAGTGACGCGCATCATGAGGGAGGACCGGGCGTACTGGCGCCCCATCGTCAAGGCCTCGGGGTTCAGGAGCGAAGACTGAATCGATGATGGCCGACGACGACGCCGACCGGGCGGGCTGGGCGGTGTTCGTGGCCGCCAGTTCGGGCGCGCTGCTGTGCTTCCTGAATCTCAGTGCGCTCAATGTCGCGTTGCCTGCCGTGGCGCGGAGCCTGCACGCCTCGCCGGCGCAGGCGAGCTGGATCCTGCTGTCCTACATGCTGGTCAGCACCGTCTGCATTCTCAGCTTCGGACGGCTGGCCGATCTCTGGGGACGGCGCCGGCTCTTCCTCGCAGGACTGGGGCTTTTCGTGGCGGCGTGTGCGGCATGCGCCTTCGCACCCACCGCCGAACTGATGTTGGCGAGCCGTATCTGCCAGGCCGTCGGTGCGGCCGGCGTCATGGCCAACGCCAGCGCGCTGGTGGGCGATGCCTTCGGCCGCCGCAGGATGGGGCTGGCACTCGGCGTACTCGCCATGGTTGCGGCCCTGGCCCAGGTCGTGGGCCCGCTGGCGGGCGGTTTTGTCGTGTCGTGGTGGGGATGGCGCATTCTTTTCATGCTCAATGTGCCGATCGGGCTCGGCGTGCTGGCGTGGTCCTGGAAGATCCTGCCAAGAAGCGCGTTCGTCCAGGCCGAGCGCTTCGATCTGGCCGGCGCCGCGCTGTCCCTCGTCGGGATCGGATGCGTGACCTATGCGCTCTCGATGGCGGGGACCCACGGATGGACCAGCACGCCGGTGTGGGCATTCATGCTCGCAGGGCTTTGCGCCATCGTCCTTTTCTCCGGCGTTCAGAGGCGTGTGGCCAGCCCGTTGGTCGACCCCTCGCTGTTCGGCGACCCGGGACGCCGCACCGCCTACGCGGCCATCCTGCTGCTGTCGATGACGCAGACGGCTCCCCTGCTGCTGGTGGCTCTGTATCTGCAGGCTTGCGCGGGCCTGGCGCCCTCGGAAGCGGGCCTGCGCATCGCACCGGTGGCATTCGGCATGTTGATCGCTGCGCCGGTGGCGGGCATCCTGCTTCGCCGCTTCGCGGCCGAATCCATCTGCGTGGGCGGCATGCTGCTCGCAGCCTGCGCCTTGGCACTGCTGGCGGCGCTACTGCAACCGATGATCGGCGCCGTGCAGCTGTCGCTGTGCCTCTGGATGCTCGGCCTGGGCATCGGGAGCTTCGTGACGCCGAACAACGCATCGATCCTCCAAAGCGTGGTCCCCCAGCGCCGGGGCATCGCCAACGGCGTCCGGTCGACGCTGCAGAACACGGGCATCATGGTGGGAACGGCGCTGACGCTGAGCGTGGCGCTGGCACAGCTTCCTTCCGGCTCGCAGCGCATGATTCTGGGAAATGGCGGCCCGGGGCTTTCGAATCCGGATGTGGCTGCCTTTACCCGAGGGGCCAGTTCTGCGCTGGTCTTGCTGGCGGTTCTTTGCCTTGCCGGCGCGGCCCTGATCGCCGCGAATGCCTGGCGTCAAGCCGGGCGGCTGCAACCAGGGTGAAGGGCACGGCGACAGGATTGCATCGACATTTCCGCGGACCTCGCGGCCGGGCCTAGTTGCTGCGCAGGGACGAAGCACCCACGCCGGCCGGCAGTGCGCCCATCTGCTGCAACGCACCCAACCGGTCGGTTTCCAGCCAGGAACGCACGATCTTGCCGTGGCGCAAATGATAGATGGCAATGCCTGTGTTCTCCACGCGGCGGTGCGTGGCCTCCAGGCCGCGGAACTCGCCTGCGTGAGTGGCCTGCCAGCGCCAGCGCACAGCGACCTTGTCCGGCTCGGCGATCACGTCCTCGACCTGGAAGCGGATGTCCGGAAAGGCGCTGCGCAAGCCATTCATGGTGGCCGTGAAGCCCGCTGCGCCTTTCTCGCCGTTGGGCCCCACGTACTCGTCCGCGACCGAGTCCTGCAGCTCTTCGAAGCGTCCGTGCGACAACCAGTCTTCGTAGAGCGCCCGGATCAGCTTGCCATTTCGGGCCTTCACATCGTCTTGCATGATTTCTCCTGAATGAGTGGAGCTCCATGCTAGGCAGCATGCGCGTCCGGCAATTGAACAAAATCAGCGGGTCGCGCAAAAAAAGGCGTCCCGTTACCATCGGCCAATGCGCATGCGCCTGCTGCCAACCACCCCCGCCCTCGCAGACCAGGTGCGGCATTTCGTGATCGTCGAAACCGCGGAGGCGGCCACTCGCCTGCTCATGCCGGAGCCAAGCATCCTGCTCGGCATTCGCTACAGCGGCCATGCCGAGCAACTGGATGGACCGAAGGCACGCCGCCTGCCCCGAGCCACACTGACGGGATTGCGCGACACGGCACGGTCGATGCACACCTCGGCCGGCGGCAGCATCGTGCTCGCCGCTTTCCGCCCTGCGGGCGCTGCGCAGTTCTTCGACCTGCCCGCAGCAGGCCTGTTCGGCACCACGCTCGATCTTGCCTCTCTGGTGGCGGACGCCGACCTGGCAGGTCTTTGCGCGGCCATCACGGCGGCCCGGGACGATCTGCAGCGCGTGAACGGCCTGGAGCGCTTTCTTCTCGCCCGACGAAGGCGGCCCGCCGACACGTTGGTGAGCGAGGCCCTGCGAGCCATCGAGAGCAGCGACGGAGCGATCCGCATCGCAGCGCTTGCGTCAGATCTGGGTGTCAGCGTGGACTGGCTGGCCAAGCGATTCCGCCGTACGGTTGGTGCGACACCAAAGCAGCTCGCCACCATCATCCGCATGCGCCATGCGTTGTCGCTGTACGGCGAGGCGTCCAACCTCACACAGCTGTCCATGCAGGCCGGCTATGCCGACCAGTCGCACTTTATTCGCGAGTTCCGTTCCGTGACCGGCCAGGCGCCTCGACGCCTGCTGAAAGGCAGCGAGTACTGTTGATCTGCGGGCTGTGAGACCCTGCACGCGTCAGGCGGCCTGCTTCGCCAGCTCGGAGGCGAAGCGCCCGATCGAGAAGCTCTCGATCGGCGTCGAAGTCCGCCCGGTGGCGATCACCTCGGCCATCGTCTCGCCCACGCCGGGGCTGATCGCAAAGCCCTCGCCGTTGAAGCCGAAGGCGTAGTGCAGCCCCGGCACGCGCGCGCTGGGGCCCATCACGGGCTGCCAGTCGGCGGTATAGCCCTCGATGCCGCTCCACACGCGGATCAGCTGCACATGCTCGAACGCCGGCACGAAGCGGCGCAGCTCGCGCAGTTGCCGCAGCACGTTGTCGGGCTTGACGTAGGCGCGCACGCGGTCCGCATGCGCCGGCCCCTTGAGCCCGCCGCCGAAGACGATGTTGCCGCGCGCGATCTGGCGAAAGTACAGGCCTTCATGCTCGATCGGCGAAGACAAGCCGATCGACGGGCCGATGGCATAGGGCAGCGGCTCGGTCACGCCCATCTGCGGTCCGCGCGCTTCCATCGGCACGGGCTCGCCGAACTGTTCGGCCATGCGGTTCGACCACGCGCCGCAGGCCACCAGCAGCTGCGCCGCGCGAAAGCGCCGGCCGTCGGCGGTGTGGGCCGTGAAGCCCGCGCCGTCGTGCGCGACCTGCATCACCTCGGCCTGCTCGACGATGTTCGCGCCGGCGCGCCGGGCCGCCCTTGCGAAGGCCGGGCCGGCCAGGCGCGGATTGGCATGGCCGTCGTTCGGCGAGAGCGAGCCGCTCACCACCTCGGGCGCGAAGATGCCCCAGCGCTTGCGCAGTTGTTCGGCGTTGAAGAGTTCGAGGTCGAGGCCCAGCGGCTTCACGTCCTTCGCATGCTGCTCGAGCGTGGCGGCCTGCTTCTCGGTGTAGCAGACGCGCAGGTGGCCGTAGGGCACGAACTCCAGGTCTTCGCCCAGCAGTTCCTTCACGCGGCCCCACACGGCGCGCGCGCGGTTGGCGAGCGGCATCTGTTCCAGCGCCCTGCCCTGCCGACGCACATTGCCGAAGTTGGTGCCGCTGGCCTGGCGGCCCACCAGCTCGCGCTCGAGCAGCGTGACCGACAGGCCATGCTGCTGGCGCAGGAAGAAGGCGGCGGTGGTGCCCATGAGGCCGCCGCCGAGGATCAGCACGTCGGTATCCGTGATTTCGCTCATGCCTCGACCTCGCGCGTGCTTATCGCCAATGGCTTGACCGGTGCCTGCGAGCGCAGCCGGCCCACCCGCTCGATCGGCACGCCGCTGGCGTGCGCCACGATCTCGGCGGCGGCATGGCCGCAGAAGCGGCCCTGGCAGCGGCCCATGCCGACACGGCTGAAGGCCTTGGCGCGGTTGACTTCGCGGCTGTCCATCTCGTTGACGCAACGGCGCAGCTCGCCGGCGGTGACGCTTTCGCAGCGGCACACCACGGCGTCGTCGGGCAGCGCGGCAGCCTGCGCATGCGGCCATGGAAAGGCGCGCGCCAGGCCTTCGCGAAAACGGTTCATCTGCGCCAGCGTGCGGCGCAATGCGTTGGCTTCCGCGTCGTGGAACACCCGGCCCTTCGCGTGGCCCAGGTCGGCCAGTGCCGCGAGCGCCGCCAGCCGGCCGGCGGCCTCCGCACCATCGGCGCCAAGGATGCGGGCGCCATCGCCCGCCAGGTAAATGCCGCGCGTGCTGCTGCGCCCGTCGGCATCGATGCGCGGCAGCCATTGGCGGCTCACCGGCTCGAAGTCGAACTCGCAGCGCGCGAGGTCGGCCAGTTGCGTCTCGGCGCGCAGATGCCAGCCAAGGCCGACCGCATCGCATGCGAAGCGATGCTCGTTCCCTTGGGCATCGCGCACAACCGCGGCCTGCACACCCGCACTGTCGTCGCCGTCGATGCGCAGCGGCGTCACGCCCTGCAGCACCTTCACGCCGGCACGGCGCAAGCCGCGGATCAGCGCCAGCCCGCGCAGCGCCAGCCGAGGCCGCGCCAGCAGCCCGGCCATCGCGCGCCATGGCTTGGCCGAAGGGGCCGTGTCGAGCACCGCCGCCACCTGCGCGCCGGCCTGCACATACTGCGAGGCGACCAAGTACAGCAGCGGCCCGCTGCCGAGAAAGACCGTGCGCGCGCCAATGGCGCAGGCCTGCGCCTTCAGCGCGATCTGCGAGGCGCCCAGGCTGTAGCAGCCGGCGCGGTGCCAACCCGGCACGGGCATCAGCCGGTCGGTGGCGCCCGAGCACACGATCAGTGCATCGAAGGGCAGCACCTGCGGCTCGCCGGCGCGCACGACGTGCAGCGCGCCTTCGCTCAGGTTCCAGGCCAGCGTGTCGCCGCGGTAGTCGACCTGGTCGCGCAGCGCATCGAAGTCGCGGTGCAGCGCCTGCGCCTTGTCGGCCTCGGTGCCGTAGAGCTTGGTGTAGGGACGCTTGAAGCCTTCGGGCTGGCGGCGGTAGATCTGGCCGCCGTCGCGCCGGCCCTCGTCGACCACGATGGGCCGCAGCCCGGCCTGCACCAGCGCCTGCGCGGCTCGCACGCCCGCAGGGCCGGCACCCACCACGACCACGCGCGGCGCGCCAGGGGATGCACCGCTCATGTGCCGGTCTCCGTGGCCCGGCGTGCCAGCAGTTGCTTCAGATCGGGTGTCACCGGCCACTGGCCCACCGGCGGCCGCGTGAGCACCGACATGCCGGCCTCCACCGTCGTCGAGCAGGCACGCAGCCGCTCGCCGGAAGCGGCCCACACCCAGCAGTCCTGGCAGGCACCCATCAAGCAGAAGCCGGCGCGCGCGCCGTCGCCGAACTCGCTGTCGCGCACCCGGCGGCCCTGGCTCAGCAGCGCCACCAGCAGCGTGTCGCCGGCCAGCGCGGTGGCCGGTTGGCCGTCGATCTGGAAGGCCAGCGCGGGCCGGTCGGTTTCCGCAAGCCGCATGAAGCGCGCGGGCGGACGGGAGGAACTCGGCGTGGGTTCGGGCATGGACAGTCGAAAGCGCCGGTCAGCGCGGGTGGGGAAACAGCCGTTCGATCGGGCAATGCGTCTTGATGAACGGCGACTTGATGACGATGTAGCTGAAGTACTTCGAGATGCCGATGTTGCGTTCGAGCAGTTCCTCGATCACTTCCTGGTAGTGGTTCACGCCGCGCGTCAGGAAGCGCAACAGGTAGTCGTAGCCGCCGCTGACCAGATGGCATTCGAGCACCTCGTCCACCTCGCGGATCGCGGCCTCGAAGCGCACGAAGTCTTCGCGGTGGTGGTCCTGCAGCGTGACCTCGGTGAACACGGTGAGTGTGTCGCCGAGCTTTTCGAGCCGCAGGTGCGCGCCGTAGCCGGCGATGTAGCCGGCCTGCTCCAGCCGCTTCACGCGGATCAGGCAGGGGCTGGGCGACAGGCCGACCGCATCCGCGAGGTCGACGTTGGTCATGCGCCCGTTCTGCTGCAGCTGGGCCAGGATGCGCAGGTCGAGTCGGTCGATCTTGAAAGCTTCAGACATGGCAGTCCTGAAAAAACGAAAGAGGGTCCGATTCTGCTTTGCCGGCGCGGTGACGGGGCAGTGCTTTCCCGCTCAGACCGCCAGCGCCGCGCGCACGTCGGCGGCGTCCAGTACTTCGTCGAGCGTTTTCTTAAGGCGCGCGAACATCTGGGCGAACTCGTCCTCGGTGAAGGTGAGCGCCGGCGCAAAGCCGAGGATGTGGTCGCCGAAGGAGCGGAACACCAGGCCGTTGCGGTAGCCGGCGGCAAAGATGCGGTCGGACAGGCCGAGCGCGGCATCGAAGCCGCGCTTGCCTTGCTTGTCGCTCACCAGTTCCAGCGCGCCCAGCAGGCCGCGGTGGCGCGCCTCGCCCACCAGCGGATGCGTGCGCAATGCGTCGAGCCCGGCCGCAAAATGGGCCGCGCCGCGCTGCCCGTTGGCGAGCACGCCGCCCTCTTCGTACAGGCGCAGCACCTCGAGCGCGACCGCGGCGCTCACCGGATGCGCCGAATAGGTCGCGCCGTGGCCGACCGGCGCGCCCGCCGGCGCGCCATCGGCAATGCCCGCATAGACCTTCTCCGACATCATCGTCGCGCCCATCGGCACATAGCCCGAGGTCAGGCCCTTGGCCATGGTCATGAGGTCGGGCTCCACGCCTTCGGCCTCGCAGGCGAACATGGGGCCGGTGCGGCCGAAGCCGGTGATGACCTCGTCGACGACGAAGAGGATGTCGAGCTCGCGCGCGGCATCGCGCATGGCTTTCAACCAGCCCTTGGGCGGCACGATGACGCCGCCCGAACCCTGGATCGGCTCGCAGAAGAAAGCCGCCACGTTGTCCGCGCCGAGCTCGGCCACCTTGGCGCGCAGCGAGGCCACCGACGCGGCGATCAAGGCCTGCGGATCGGCGCCGTCCGCATGGCGGTACGGGTTGGGCGACGGGATGTAGTGCTGCGTGGGCAGCGGCAGGTCGAAGCCGCGATGGAAGACGGGCAAGGCTGTGAGGCCCGCGCCGGTCGACGAGGAGCCGTGGTAGCCGCGCTCCAGCGCAATGAACTGCTTCTTCGACGGTTTGCCGATGGCGTTGTAGTACTGCACGATGAAGCGCACGGCGGCATCGACCGCGTCCGAGCCGCCGAGCGTGAAGTACACGCGCGTCAGCGATGCGGGCGTGATCTGCACCAGCTTTTCCGCGAGGCGGATCGCCGGCTCGCTGCTGAAATGGAAGTAGCCGGTGGCGTAGGGCAGCCGCCGCATCTGCTCGGCTGCGGCCTGCACCACGCTCTCCTGGCCGTAGCCCACGTTCACGCACCAGAGGCCGGCAAAGGCGTCGAGCAGCTCATGCCCGTTCGCATCCGTCAGCCACGCGCCCTGCGCCGAGGCCAGCACGGTGGGGCCGCGCTGCTCGTGCGTGCGCCAGGGCGAGACGGGGTGAATGAGGTGGGCACGGTCGATGGCGTCGAGCGTGGCGTGGTGCGGCAATGCGGAGGAATGCGTCATGGCGGTGTGGGATGGAGCGAGAGCGAAGGAAGCTTTCGATGCCCTCAGCTTAGGCCGCGTGCCGCATGGCGTGGTGCTGCTTTGGGGGTGCTGCGCGAAGCACGCTGCGGTTATGCGCCCCGCCACAGCACATCATGCGGTCGGGCTTTGCGGTCGGGCTTTTCAGTAGCCCTTGATGCGGTCCACGCGGCCGACCATCGGCTCGCCGGCTTCGAACCGGCGCAGGTTGTCGAGCACGGCCTCGGCTGCGCTCAGCGGCTGCGTCATGCTTGCGATGTGCGGCGTGAGCTGGATGCGCGGGTGGCGCCAGAAGGCATGCGCGGGCGGCAGCGGCTCGGGGTCGGCCACGTCGAGCACCGCATCGCCGATCTGTCCGCTGGCGAGCGCATCCAGAAGATCGGCTTCGACCAGGTGCGGCCCGCGGCCCACATGCACCAGGCCCGCGCCCATCGGCAACATCGAAAACAGCTTCGCATCGAGAAAGCCGCGCGTCGAATCGGTGAGCGGCAGCAGGCACACGAGGATGTCGGTGCGTGCAAGAAAGGCGGGCAGCTCTTCAGCACCTGCATGGCACTGCACGCCATCGACCGCATGCCGCGAGCGGCTCCAGCCCGCGCAGTCGAAGCCCAGCGCCACGAGCTGCGCCAGCACGGCCTGGCCGAGCGATCCCAGGCCCAGAACACCCACGCGCCGCTCGGCCGCGGGCCGCACTGGCAGCGGCTGCCACTGGCCTTCCTGCTGCTGGCGCCGGTACTGCGGCATGTCGCGATGCAGGCCGAGCACCGCATGAGTCACGTACTCGACCATGCCACGCACGATGCCGGGCTCGACCATGCGCACCACCGGCAATGCGGCCGGCAGCGCCGCGAGGTCGAACTGGTCGACACCCGCGCCTGAAGAGAACAGCACCTCGAGATTGGGAAAGCGCTCGGCAATGTCTTTCGGTGGCACCCAGGCCGCGAGAAAGCGCACCTGCGCCGGGTCACCGATGTCGGGCCAGATGCGGAAGTCGATGTCGGGGCGGTGGCGGTTGAACACCTCGGCCCACTGGCGGCCGCGTGCGGGGTCGGACTTGTAGAGAAAGGTGGTGTTCATGATGTGGCACGTTCCGGGTGCTTTTGTTCGGGGCGCCGTTGTTCAGGGCGTGTGCACAGGCCACCGGGTACTCCCCTCCGCGAATGTCCCCCGCCTTCGGCTCCTCCTTGATTTCGCTGCGGGGAGCACCCGATGCCCTGTGCACCTGGGCACGCTCTGGGTGTACCGGCGATCAACGACTGCTCTGTCCAACGCTCCCGTCGATGGGGTGCCTTGCGCAGCGAAATAAAGGAGGAGCCCGAAGGGCGGGGGACATTCGCGGAGCAAGGTACCCCGTCGGCGGGAGCGCGCCCTGAAAAACGAGCTCCCACCCTAGGAATCTGCGCGGCAGA
>NZ_JAGGNW010000019.1 GCF_018614875.1 Variovorax paradoxus
GCAGTATGAAGTCCACGCCTTGCTCTGCGGACTGCACACCGGCGTATTGACCGGCTTCAGACCCAACTGCCGCGCAACCTGCCGGGTCTCGGCGGCGATGTACGCGCCCCCGTTATCGGAGAGGAACTCCAAGGCGTGGGTACCAGGGACACCCTCGACTTCGCCGAAGCGCTTCTCCACGGCCTCGATGAGCATCTCGCGCACCGGCTCGCCAGGCAGCCCTTTGCCCTCCCATGCCCGGTAGGCCAGGATCTCGCGATCACAGCAGTCTTTCGTGAAGGTCGCCGTCACGGTCTGTCCCGAGTCGCACTTGATCTCGAAGCCGTCCGAGCACCAACGCATGTCGCTGTGCGCGACCGCCACCTTGCCCTCATGACGCCGGCTGGACTGGCGCCGTCTCGGCGCCTTCGGCAGCAGCAATGCATGGACCGCCATCACGCGATAGACGCGCTTGGCATTCACTCGCGGCGCACCAGCTTCAGCCCGCTGTCGGTTCACCAATGCACAGGCACGCCGGTAGCCATAGGTCGGCAACTCGGTGATCTGCGCTTTGATCTCGTCGAGCAAGGTCGCGTCGCTTGCGGGCGCCGTGCGTCGTGTCCGGGCGTCGACCCAGCACTCGGAGCGAGCCTGCAGGCGATGAATGTTCGAGCGCGCCAACCCCAGGGCCTGGCAGACGGCCTTCACTGGCCGTCCCCGTCCAGCAAGGGCGAGCGCGCAATCCACTTTTTTTCGGCGGCGTACTCCACGGCTTCCTTGAGGATTTCGTTCTCCAGCGTCTTCTTGCCGAGCACGCGCTGAAGCTTGGCGATCTCCGCGCGAGCAGCGGCGAGCTCAGCGGCCGGCACCACCGCCTCGCCTGCGGAGACCGCAGTCAGGGCCCCTTGACGGTCGAGCTTGCGCCACTGGAAGAGCAAGCTGGCAGCAACGCCTTCTTGGCGCGCAACGAGCGACACGCTCATGCCCGGTTCATAGCTTCGACGAACCAGCGCGGCCTTCTCTGCAAGGGACCAGCGCCTGCGGCGCTGGTCCCTCATGATCACTTCAACGGTATCCGTATTCCTAGTCGTACTCACAGTCCTACTCCTATCTTTAAAGATAAGCGATAGACCGTGTCCTGTCATTCAGGGGGCCAGCTCATTTTTTCAGAAGGCAATGTTGCCGTGGGGCGTTTCACAGTCCCCTAGTCTTACTGTGTCATAAATGAGATCACGGATACGCGGACCGTCGAGTCAAATAGAAAAAGCAATCTGCGCGAGCGACGGTTTGGTTTACGGTAAACAAGATAGGGCTCATTTAAACCTCTCGCTATTACGGCGATGGTGGGTTGCAGCACGCCTACGGCGAGGAGATCGCGAAGATCGGCTCGAACCTGCTGCGGACGGCGACCTGAGGAACATACCGCGCTGCAATCGCCACGCGTATGCGCGAATTTCTATTCAGCAGCCGTGTCAGGAGCAGCGACAAGAGACTCGCCACTTTTTGCGGCTTGATCAGCACGACTAACCGCTTACCCCAAGGGCGGAAATAGATTCATGATGAGCACCATGGCCAGTCCTACGAGGGCCACCAAGGACTGCACTACGGAGATCGTTTTGGTTGCTTCGCCCATCGTCATTCCGAACGCTTCCTTCACCAGCCAGAATCCCGCATGGTTCGCGTAGTTGAAGAACAGCGAACCTGAACCGATAGCGAGGGCCAACAACGGCAGGTTCAACGTGGCATCGGCACCCGCCATTGGGGCCAACAGGCCCGCCGCTCCCACGATGCCGACGGTGGCCGAACCCGTTGAAACTGACAGGAGCATCGCGATCACCCAGCCCAGTACGAGTGGCGGCAAGGAAAAGTGATGCGCGAGATGCGTGATTGCGTCGCCGACTTTGGCAGTGGTCAACACCTCCTGAAAAGCTCCTCCACCCGCAATGATCAGCAAAATTCCGGCAATGGGCTTGAGACTGGCACCGAGCGACTCACGCAGGCGCTCGGAGTCGCCTCCGCGGAGATAGACCAGGGCCACGGAAGCAAACAACACCCCCAATAGCATGGCAATCAAGGGGTGACCGAGAAACGCGGTGAGTTTGAGCGTCGGTGCCCCCTTGGGAAGGAGCGTCTCTCCCAAGGTGTGCGCGAGCATGAGCAAGGCGGGAAGCAATACAGCAAAAATGCCTATGGTCAAGCTTGGAGGCTGCACGGAATGCGTCTCGGCGTCGGCCTTGCGATCCATGCCATGCGCGGTCGTGAGTTGGTCGAGCAAGGCCGCATCCGGGCGAACCGTCATGCGCGGCGCAATGAACAGCGCGTAGACCGGTCCTGCCAGGATGATGGCGGGTATCGCGGCAATGAAACCGTAAACCATCGTGGGTCCGACGCTGGTTTTCAGCGTCGCTATCGCAGTCAAGGGGCCCGGGTGAGGAGGCACCATTCCATGCATAGCGGCAAGCGCCGCGATCACGGGAACACCGACATACACATAGGCTGAGCCGGCGAAGCCCGCCCGCTCTTCGAGCTTGCGTGCAATGCTGAAGATGATCGGCAGCACGACCACAAGGCCCACTTCGAAGAACATCGGGATGCCCACGACGAAGGCCACGAGCGACATTGCCCAAGGCAATGCACGATCCGGGGCACGACTAAGGATCGCATTGGCGATTGCTTCCGTGACGCCGCTGTCTGCCAGAATTTTTCCGAGCATGGCACCCAGCGCGATGATGATGCCCACCGCTCCCAGCGTCTTGCCGGCGCCATTGATCGTCGCTTTCGCGACAGTTTCGACGTCCATGCCGGCGAAAAGCCCGACAGTCACGGCCGCCGGCTTGGCCGGCGGCCTTCTTTCTGTTTCGTCCTGTCGCCGTCCCTCCCCATTCATTCCTCTCTGTCTCTGTCTTGCTGCTGTGTCCGCTTTGCGTCGGTCGGGCCGTGCGCACACGCAGGGCGAGCTTCGAGGCTGCTGTCGACTCTGATTTCGAAGAGTGGTGTCGGCGGCCGACTCGCGCCAGCCCCCATGGGGGCGACCGTTGCGTCGCTTCGAGCGTCTTGCGTTTATCTGAGGCGCGTGCGGCGCGAACCCCGTGTGCCTGGATCGTGTTGCGCTCGGCGGTCGGTGAAGGACCGCTGACCGCTGGCCACGGGAAGCGACGGGTGCATCTCGTGGCCGTGCATGCACGGCGGTCACCGGTCAGGCCGTCCGCCTGGGCGTTCGGCGAATCGTGGCGCTGCGATGGAGTCGCGTGCTTCGCAGGCCCTCGATGGCGTGCCGCCTCCGGCGGCGCGGCGCGGGCGATCCGTGCAGGCGCCCGCGGCCCGTCCGCGTTGCCTCTGCATTCGAAGCCGCCTCTTGACCGACGCATAGCGCGCACGGGCCGCTGTCCAGGGCTGCGGGCCTTGCCACCGTCCTCACCCGGTCCTCGCGGTGCTCGGCTGCGGCTTGCGGGCGGTCCCTGGACATCGGCCCTTGTCGCGCGCTGTCCATGCGTCGAGGCGGCTCCGAAAGCAGATGTTCAACCACCGCGGCACATGCCGCAGAAAGGCCCAGCCATGCACGCCAATTCGACTTCCAGCCCGCGCGGTGCGGGCAGCCCGCACAACCCTGGCAACCCGACAGCCACGGGCGTTCCCCCCGTACCCCCCGAGGACTCACCCAAAGCAGGTGGAGGCCTGGGCGAATCCGCAGGCAACGCTGCGCGGGAGCGCATGGATGTGCGGCAGGTCGTGACGGACCGGATCGTGGCGATGCTGGAGAAGGGCGGGCCTGTGTTCCGCGAACGCTGGACGCGGGCGGCGGCGCGCGGGGTGCCTCGCAACGGCAAGACCGGCGCGCCGTACCGCGGTGCGAACGTGCTGCTGCTCTGGGAGGCGGCGATCGAGGCGGGCTATGCGTCCAATGTCTGGCTGACCTATCGGCAGGCGCAGAGCCTCGGTGCCCAGGTGCGCAAGGGCGAGCGCGGCGTGCTGTGCGCGCACTTCGAGCGCAGGGCGCGCGAGCGTCGCGGCGATGCCGATGACGTCCTCTCGCAAGGCGGGACGGACGAGGAGGCGATGGCTGCGGACGCCGGTGCCCGTGCCGGCGTGCTGCTGTGCCTGCCGTTCTGGCTGTTCAACGTGGCGCAGATCGACGGGCTGCCGGTCGAAGTGGTGGACCTCGGTGTGGTTGCGCCAGCGGCGAGCGTGCGGCGGCCGGTGGAGCGGGCGATGCGGCTGCTGGGGGGCTGCAATGCGACGATCCGCCACGGCTTCGACCGGGCGGCGTACCTGCCGGCGCTCGACGAGATCCGGCTGCCGTGGCCGCGGCAGTTCACGAGCCCCGAGGCGCAGTGCGCGACGGCGCTGCACGAGCTGGTGCATTGGACCGGGCATCCAGATCGATTAAACCGGCGCTTCGGGCAACGATTCGGCGACGCGGCCTATGCCTTCGAGGAACTGGTGGCCGAACTGGGCAGTGCGTTCGTGATGGGGCACTGCGGGCTGGTCGATGCCACGGTCGAGGGGCATGCGGCGTACATCGACGCCTGGCTGCAGGTGCTGCGCGGCGACCGCACGGCGATCTTCACGGCGGCGCGTCTCGCGGAGGAGGCCTTCGCGTTCATCGCGGCGCGGGAGATGCCTGCACTTGGGGAGTCCGCAGCGAGTGCGGAGGACGCATGAAGGTCGTCGACGGCCTCAGGACCTGCCGGCGCGCATTCGGGCGTGGCGCAGGTTTGTTTCGCGTCATGCAACGCGATGGCTGCCAGCACCTGGATTTCGGGCATGGCGGCCTTCGCGAAAGTGCATGCCGCGCATGCGTTGCGGAGCACGCCCGCCGTCCGGATCATCGCTGCTTCCGTCGTGAAGACGTGCGGGCCTCCAACGCCGGGATCTCGATGCGGCGTGCGCTGGAGACCCGTGCGCTTCTCTCCACCGTTGTTGCCCGTGCCGTTCAAACTCATGAAAACCTTCTCCCTTTGCGCTGTCACGATGGCCACGCTCGCCATGGGCGTCTCCTCGATCACCAGCGCCCAGATCGCCTACCTGGGACCGGCAGGCAGTTGGACCCACCAGGCCTGCATGGACCTGTTCGGCGACACGAATCTGGTCGCGCTCGACAGGCAGGCGCTCTTCAAGGCCCTGCGCGCGAAAACCGTCGCCAAGGCCTGCGTGCCCGCCACGACGTCGGTGGTCGGGGCCACGCCCTATCTGGACGACGTGCTGGCGCTCGAGACCGTACATGTGGTGGGCGAGTACCCGAAGGCACTGGGCTACAGCCTGCTGGCCAAGCCCGGCACCCGCAAGGAGGACATCCGCACGGTGCTTGCGCACCCCGTGGCGCTGGAGGAGGTCAAGCCCTGGCTCGATCTGGAGATGCCCGACGTCGAACGCCAGCCGGCGGACAGCGGCGGCGCCGCGGCGAAGTCGGTGGCGGAAGGGGCAGCGTCGGGCATGGCCGCCATGGGGCCGCCCGGCGCGGCCCGCCTCTACGGCCTCACGTCGATCGTCAGCGGCATCGAGGAGGGGCCCCACAACACGACGCGCTGGTGGGTGCTGGGGCATGCGATCCCGGCATCCAGCGGCCATGACAAGACGACGCTGCTGCTGACCGTCGACGAAGAAGGCTTTCAGCGATCGCTGCAGGCGCTCGCGCAATCGGCCCGGGTCCTGGCGGTCTACGAACGCCCGGGCAAGCAATCGTTGGATGGGCACCGCTATGTCATCGACGTCGTGGGCCATGCCTCGCAGCCGGAAATCACCAGGCTGCTGGCGGACCGTGCAGAGTTCCGGCTTCTCGGCTCCTACCCTCGAAGATATTGAGTATCCCGTGGAGGCACGCGCGCCGTGTGTGGAATTGCTTGACTCGGTCCTGTGCCGCCTGGGTCGGGGCGAGAACGGGAGGGGAGGGTGTGCGGCGTTCGAAGCGCGAGGTCGAAGGCGCGGGCGGGCGGCCCTTCAGTGCTTGAACCCGGACTCGCGCTGGGCTCGCAGTGCCAGGATGAAGACGGTCTCGATCCCGGCCAGGTAACGGTACAGCGCCACATAGCCGCGGTTGCCCTTGCCGATGACCAGCTCGCGCTTTCCGCCTGCGACGGGGCGGCCGATCAGCGGGCTGCGCGAAAGGATCTGAATGGCCTCGAGAATCTCCCCGACCCGGTTCGCCACATCGGCGACCTGATGCTGGTCCAGATGGTCGATGAAGCGGTCGATGTCGTCCAGGACCCCCGGTGCCAGCTCGATGCGGACCATGGGCCGGTCAGAGTCCCGGTCTGCGCGCCGGAGGCTGGCGAGGTTTCTGGCCGGCCGCGCGTGCCTTCAAGTAGGCCGCAGCGTCCTCCCAGGCGACCGATTCGCCGGTGCGCTGCAACGCAGCCCATCGCTTGTCTGCGATTCGATGCAGTTCCTCGTCCAATTCGCTGCGCTCGACCATGTCGGACAGCGCGTCCAGGATGAACGCATGCGAAGACCTGCCCGACCTCGCAGCCGCAGCCGCGATGCGGGCCTTGAGCTCATCTTCAAGGCGGATGGTCGTTGTCGACATGTTGATGGACCTCATGACGTTGGCGGTGGCGCACACTGTAGCACACTTGTAGCACATCGGGTCTTCAAGAGGGTCGGCCGGGATTCCTTCAAATTTCGCAGAAACGCACCTAACTCATTGATGCGTCAAGAGAATTTAATCTTGTAGTCTATGGGTTCGACGGCGCGACCCAAGTCCAGCGTGTAGTCGCCAAAGCGGTTGATATGACTGGTTCGGTACGGCGACAGCGCCTTCAAAACCGGCTCGCCCACCGGATACCCCTGCGCTTGCAGTTCCTTGAGTTTGCGCGACATCCACTGCACGTTGTGCAGGATCACCATGTTGGCCACGAGCTGGCTGTACTTGATGACCTTGCGCTGCTCGTGACGCAGGTTCTCCGCGATCACCCCTTCCCCACCGAAGAACAGCCATTTGACGAAGTTGTTGAATTCTTCGCTTTTGTTTGTGGCGGCATGAATCGTCTTGCGCAGTTCAATATCGCTGATGTAGTCAAGCAGGAACAGCGTTCGGATCACCCGACCCAGTTCCCGGAACGCGAAGTACAACTTGTTCTTGTGACTGAAGGTCCCAAGCCGCCGCAGGATCATTGACGGTGTGATCTTGCCGAGCTTGATCGACACTGCCACGCGCAGCATGTCGCGATAGTGCAGCTTGATCAGATCCCAATCGACGGAGCCGCGGAACAAGCTCTGGATGTGCTCGTAGTGGGCACCGGGCTCTGCCTTGAAAAACACCAGGTCCTTGATGTTGCGCATGCGCGGCATCAGCTTGATCCCCAACAGATGCGACAGACCGAAGACAGGCGCGCTCTGCGCCTGGGTGTCGCCGTGCAGTGTGTCGGGCTGGATGTCGGACTCGTTCTTGACCAGACCGTCAAGGATGTACACCGCCTCGTAGACCCCACACGGGATGAAGTGGCTGAACAGCGCGATGTACATGTCCGACACGTGGTAATACCCGATGCCGCCGTAGCCGCCATAGCGCAGGTGGTACTCGGACAGCAGGTTCTGCTCGTACATATTCCACTTGGTGCCGTCGGCCGACGCGCTCTTGCCGGTTCCCCAATATTGAGGAAGCGCGAATCGGTTGTAGGCGTTGACCACCTTGAAAATCGCCTTGTCCAGGCGCTCTTCCGTGACGTGGTGGAGATTGAGCCAAGCCACTTGCTTGCGCGACAGGCCTTTGACGGACAGCGCGGTCTGGGTGGGCCCGAGATTGCACCCGTAGCAGAACAGCGTCGTCAGAAAGCGTTTGCGTGGGTCGTCCACCTTGGTCTCGAAGCCCGACAGCGGCCCGAACAGCTTGTGCAGATCCAGCCAGCGCTCGGTTTCGGTCAGCACGTCCAAAATGCTGGCAGTCGCCATCGAAGCGGTGATGCCTTGATCGACCTCTGGCAGCCCTTCGGGCGGCGGGGCCCTCTCGCTACGCCGCAGCACCAGTCCGGCCTCCGTCATCGCGACATGCTCGTTGTCGGGAAAACGGGCATCGACCTCGCGCGCCAGGTTGGCGAGCTGCTGCTTGTGTTGTGCGACGAAATCGTCGGCGTCGGCCGGCAGGCCGACCATCTCGCTGTATTGGCCTACTTCGGCATCGAACTCTTCCCAGCCCACCAAGTGATCGCGATAGTCATCGTACTGATCGCTGTTCTGCACATAGAGATCGCCCGATTTCAGCTCATCCATCACATGCGTGAAGACGCAGAGCTCAAGGTGCTTTCGATGGATGAGTTCGGGACCATCGTCGTCCTCTCGAGCTTTGATCAGGGCATACCACTTCCGATCGCTCAGCCATGCCAGCTCCAGTGGGAACGCTCCACTGTCGGCATGAATGTATTCCCTGTGGCTGGAGCGAAACTGTGCAATCCAAGCGACTACGCGCAACAGAGCGTCATCCGGCGACGACGACTTCAGCGACAGCGCGTCCAGGCACTGGAACAACAACGAGCGCTTGGCGCGATAGGGCTGCAGCATGAACGGGTAGTAGTTGTTGCCCGCGTATGCCATGTGCTCGTTGCAGCGTTCGATCCATGCGACCGGGTCATCATCGAGCAGCTTGCGCATCCGGCCCACACGCTGCGGATCGGTGCTGTCGTCCTCGAAGGCCGTGAGGACCTCACGGAACTGCGCGATCAGCGCTTCACCTTGCGCGACATGCTCCAACTGGTACTGCTTCAGGCGTTCGCGCGCCACGTTGTGCATGTTGCGCACCGAGCGAATGAAGATGTCGGCGATGTCGTCGACGGCCTTCTGCAGTTGCGCCTGGATCAGCAAGACCGCGAGCGTGTAGCGTTTGACAGGCTTGAGGTCTTGCATGTCGCGCACGTTCAGCGCACGGGCTTCAAGAACAAGCTGAGTTCGCTTCGGGACGGCAACGCCCTCGATGACCGGCAGGCCGTCGGCCAGCTTGCGAAGCGCCTGGATGTGGGTCAGGAAGCTGGCGACTTCGCGCACACTGGGCTGCTTTGGCTCACGCTTGAGCTGGTCCCACTGGCTGCGGCCTTGTCGCGTCGAAAACATGCGGTCGATCACATTCTGCTGATCGTCTGACAGGCTGCTGGAAACCAGCTTATAAATCTGGTCGTTGACCTTCACGCGGGCGCGCCGCGCGATGCGCGACAGCGCATCGAACCCCGGCAGCAAGTAGCGGTGATGCACCAGTTCTTCCAGCAGGATATTGACGATGTCGGGCAGTTCCTGCTTGGTCTGCGCCGCCTTCACCGCTTCGTCTTCGAGCCATTCCAGAGCGGAGGCATCCATCAACCGCAGGCCGACGAACTCGCGCAAGCGCCGCTGGTGTAGCGACTTGCTTCCAGATTTGTCGTATTGCTGCAGGGCCGTGGCGGTGAACAACGGGATTTTGTAGCTCCCGCAGACGTGCTTGACGATCACGCCGGGCATCTTGTCCAGAGGGACGAAGTGGCCCACTCGCTGAAGCAGTTTGAGCTGGACCGCGATCAGCGCCTGAGTGGTGGCTCGCCGGGACATGCCCGCAATGACCAGCTGCTCTGCCGGATTCGGCGTAAACGCCGAAGTCAGCTCTTGCTCGCTGAACTCAGCCTTGAGTTGAGGATATGCGGTGTCATTGGTGCCACTCATGTGTGGAGCGAGCCGGTCGGGCGCGGGCGAAATGAACGCCATACTATCGCGCACTGCGTCATGGACTCGCCGTCGTCATGGCTTGCTACTATTTGTGCATGCCTCGACTGACGTTAATCCTCGCATTGATCCCTGCGCTACTGTGCCTGCCTGTCGCGGCGCAAGAGCGGGCCGTGGCGGTTCGCGATGCGGGCAGCTATCAAGGTCTGGAATCCGACGCGCAACTCAACGCGCTCAGGGCAATCCTGGCGCAGCCAGAGGCCAAGATCGATCTGGCCCTCGTGAAGTTGACCATCGATCACATGATCGATCCCGGCATCGATGTCGACGGTACCTTGAACCGCCTCGATGCGATGGCGAACGAGATCCGAAGGCTCTATCCGGCGAATGCCAGCAAACAGGTGGCTGTCGAGACGCTGCGCGCCTATCTGCATGGACCAGACCCACAGCACCCGCGCCCGTTCCAATACGACCTAGACGATCCCCTGGGAGCGAAGGTCACAAACAAGCTGCTGACGACCTACCTGCGAACCAAGAAGGGCAACTGCGTGTCCATGCCCGTTCTGTTCGTCATCCTCGGGCAGAAGCTTGGAATTGATGTAACGCTTGCGCTGGCGCCGCAGCACCTCTTCGTGAAGTACCGCGACGACCAAGGGCGGGTTTTCAATCTGGAGACAGCTTCCGGGGGCTTCCCCCGGCAGGACGCGAGCTATCAACGCGACACGCCAATGACGCCGGAAGCGCTGGCCAATGGCGTCTACATGCGACCACTGAGCAAGCGGGAAGCAGCGGCGGCCATGGCGGAAACGCTGCGACAACATTTCTTTGAGCGGGACCAAGTACCCCGCGCCATCGCCGTTGCATCCGTCATGCTCGAATACTCGCCGAACGACGCACAAACCATGGTCAGCAAGAGCCACGGCTATTGGCGGCTAGAGCAAAAGAACTTTCAGGCCAAGTACCCGAATCCCAACACCATCCCGCGCGAGCTTCGGCCATACTTTCGCGATCTGCAAGAAAAGCAAGCGTTTTGGCGGAGCAAGGCGGAGGCGCTGGGGTGGCGAGAGCCGGATCAGGCGCAGGAAAACCGCTATCAAGAAATCGTCAAAAAGGCGCGTGCATCACAACAGTGAGGGGATTGGGAGATGTTCAGTCGTTGGTTTCGGGCTTGTGTCGTCATGGCGTTGTTGATCGGTGCTGTCGGTAGCACGTCTGCCCGATATTTGCAGGCGGACCCCATTGGTCTCAATGGGGGATGGAACCGGTTCGGGTATGTCGATGGCAATCCGCTGAGCTATGTGGACCCCGAGGGCTTGCAATCAATTGCGGCATGCGCGAATCCTGCAAATGCGGCTGTTTGCGCCGCCGCGGGGATCGGAATTGCTGGCGCTGGTGCTGCGCTGAACTCACCCACTCCAACACCTATTCCTAGGGACATTTGGTGGCCGGATAGGACAGCGGGCCAGTGGTCATGCAAGGCACGCGCAGACTGCAACGATAACATCCCTGGCAACTGCCCCACTGATCCAGCAAAACGCTTTGCATTCGGAGGTGGTGAAGCCAACGATTTGGGCACGGCAAGAAATTCCGCCAAAGGGAATGCCACAAAAAACCTTCAATGTCAGCCCAAGCACGTGTCATGCAAATGCACTGGCCCCAAGGGCGAGCAATATTCGGGAGGATGTTGAAATGAGCGACGATATTTTGATCGGGAATCATGTTCGGTTGATCAGTTTGCCAGAGTGGTTGACACACGATTTGCCGATAGACGAACAGGTAGAGATGCGGACCTTCATCGGTCAAATTGCAATAGTTCGGGAGATCGATAGCCATGGATATATATGGATCGGCTTTGGAACCACTTCGGAGGACAGCGATGACGCCCGATACTCCGGACATTCATTTGGAGTTCCTCTCGAGTGCATTGAGTTGATTGCAAAAACCCAAAGCAATTAATTCTTGTCATGAAAACGGAAATGGAAGAATTCCGTTCGATGGTCGCGTTGAACCTTGGGGACTTGAAGAGCTGCCACGGCGAAGAGTTGATGGCATGGCTGAGGGAATTTGTCCGGGATCAACTTGTTGGTATCGAACTTCCTGCCATCGATACCCCTGAAAATTTTGCAGAGGCGATCAAGGCGCTCGCCGACAATAAGCGCGCTTGGTCACAACGGCTGGGCAACCTTGTCTTGGACTTGGTGGATAGCCAAAATTCCTCCGAAAAAGAAGAAGCGACCGATCAGCTTCGTAAATTTTCGGAGACGTGCCCTTGGCAATTCTTGCGACAGAGTGCGGCCAATAAAATCGATTGAGGCGGCCCGGGTCGGTCTGGTGCGTAAAAATCATATGGCGCGGTTGATTGCCAGCACAAGAACAGAAAAATGTCGGGCATGAACCTTGAAGCGGATTTGCGGGCTGCATTTGAGCTTGTCAGCGCGTTCAAAGAATAGAAATTTCAAGCCGGTGCTGACATCACTGAGCACGAGAGCAGGTTGCTAAAGTTGCTGCGCGACGATTTGCTGCCAAATGAACACAGCTTGGATGATGATCTTTACCAGCTGGTATTGCGTGGGCGAGGAGGACACTCGATGGAATCATCGGGCGATGAAGGTTATCAACGAAATTTACAGTTTGCGCGACACCGGCGATAGCAACAAAGCAGACTCATTGCAGCAATCATTTATCCGTAGCTGCCCTTCGCGCTGGTATACAGAAATTGTGAGTGACGTCTAGATTGACTTCTAGGGGCCGTAGAAATATCCCTCTTTTCATGAAGTGCACGGTCTTATTGCGCGCGCCCGTTTCAGCGTAGTCGCGGCGGTCGTTGCTTCGGGTTGGGCAGTCGCCCCGAGTCATCGCATCGTGACGGGCATCGTTCTCAGTGTGCGAATAGATGCTGGTCGTGCTGATGTTGGCGTGACCCGAGTAGCGCACCGATTTGAAACTATATTTTTGAGGTATTAAGGCGTATGAGAGGCAGCCGGGCGACGTTCGAATCTACAATCCCAAGGGTTTGCCGTTAAGCGAAATTTTGGTTGCCGATAAAAAAATAATACACGACGGAAAAGAAGTTTCCGCCAAAGCGCTTTCGTTCGATAGCATAACAAGTTGTGGATTAAATATATTCATCCCCTATTACTATCAAATGACGGAAGAGCTAGTTCAAGGATGCTCCAAGTGCAAAAAGGCGCGAAGACTCTGAAGGTGTTGTTTGCGTCTGCTTTGGAGAATGTCGAATGTTTGCATGGGCGCATAGCGGTTGTTGCCAGAGCGCATTCGCGAAAGTCGAAAGGCTCAGTTTCGACAGTGACGAAGCATAGGTCGTTGCTATGTCGCGGTCGTGTGGAGTATTGCTAAGCAGATTTCGAGACCGGTGCCAGCCACTGCAAGGGTAGTGGCGCCGAATTCTGGGTTATGGCGTACGCCAGCCGACCCGATGCCCCGCCGCAGTGGCGTCGTGCCTCGCATCGTCCTCGGTATGCAAATAGATGCTGGTCGTGCTGATATTGGCGTGACCGAGGTTGTCACGGACCACTTTCAGATCGACCTTCTCGCTCAGGTGGCTTCCAGCGGTGTGTCGAATCCAGTGTGTCGACGCCTGCTCGAGATGGGTTGCTGCCGCTTCGAAGCTGGGGCCGCGTCCGCGCAACGCAGCCGCCGCGGCGTGCATCACGCCTTTGACCACTTCGTGGATCGCGCTTCGCGCCATTGGCTTGATGGGGGCGATAAGCGTCATCAACAACGGCGTGTCTTCGCCCTCGGATGGCAGCGC
This sequence comes from Variovorax paradoxus, assembly GCF_018614875.1. Lineage (GTDB taxonomy): Bacteria > Pseudomonadota > Gammaproteobacteria > Burkholderiales > Burkholderiaceae_C > Variovorax > Variovorax paradoxus_I. The sequence continues at coordinate 13,370 of NZ_JAGGNW010000019.1, forward strand.
GTTCAACGCATGGGCCTTGCGATAGCGCATCAACTCGGCCATCAACTCGCCTGTGGCCGGCACCAGGCGGGTCTTGCTGCCTTTGCCGGTGATTTCGAGCCACCATCGCTCGCGCCCGTCGGTACCGCGCCGGCTGAAGAATCCGCCCATGCTGGCACCGCAGATCTCGGACACGCGCAGCCCACCGATATAGAGCAGTGAAAACAGCCACCGACAGCGCGATGCGTGCAGCCTTTCACGCTCGCTGGACACCGGCATCGCTTCGATCGCCGCTTTCACCACATCCCAGTGCTCTGTGGGCAGAAAGCGGCTCACACGAGGCACAACCTGCCGACGCTTGCGCCGACTCAGTGCCAGCGGATTTCCGGCCAAGTACCCAGCTTCGACAAGCCACGAGAACATGGCATTGAGGATCGACAGCGCCTGGCGCAGGCTCGAGGGGCCCAGTGGGCCGGCAAAAGGTCGCCAGCGCGACGAATTGCGTCCCGGCTTCTGCCCTGGCGCCATGACCCAGCGCTCAACCGGCTGCGGATCACCAAGGAAGCGCTGGTACAGCAGCAAATCCTCGTGCGTGAGATCCGATAGCGCCGCCCCCCGCTGCAGGACGCACCACAGCATGAGGCGTTCGGCTTCCTTTCGGTAGCTGGCGAGCGTGGCGGGTGAATCGGCATAGCGGGCCAGCCAAGCCAGAACAGCCGAGCGGTCATCGACCGCGGCCAACTGCGATCGCGAACTGGCGCGATTACGGCCGCAGCTGCCATCCAGGTGGTCCGGCACCATCATCTGGTCCAGGCTGACAAGCGCATTCATTGGAGCTACACGTGAAATCGAGATGGCGGTCAGTCTATGGACATTAGATTGATTATGTCCATAGACTGGAAAAGAATTCAATAAGTTCAATGTATTACGTTGTATTATTTATTCATGAGCACTGAAATCGATATCCAAAGCGACATCGAGGCCCTTCGGGGGCGGTTTTCGGAAACAAAAGACCTCTATCGCGAGGTTTGCGCGTTGCTGTTCTTCCGCTACGGCATCACGCCGACGGCCAGCAAGCTCTACCAGTTCGTGCGTAAGGGCTCGATGAACGCGCCGGCCGAGGCGCTGGCGAAATTCTGGGAGGACCTGCGCAGCAAGGCGCGGGTCGAGATCGATCATCCCGACTTGCCGGCGGAACTCAAAACGACCGCGGCCGAGGCCATTGCCGAGCTCTGGCGGCAGGCTACCGCCGCAGCACGCCATGAGCTTGCCGCGTTGCGTGTCGAGGACCAGGCGGCGATCGAGCAGGCCCGGGATGAGCGAGATCGCGCGCAGCACTCCGCCGAGGAAGCGTCGACCAGCGCCGAAGTCGTGCGCCAGCAGTTGGCTGCCGTGCGCGAATCGGCCCAGCAGTTGCAAACCGATTTGGAGGTCGAGCGACGCGCCCATGCCGGCGCTGTGGCACGGCTGCAGGAATTGCAGCGCCATCTCGAGGAGGCACGCAGTCAGCAGGAACGGGTTCGGGCGGATTTCAGCGCCGAACTGACCAGAGCACGGGACGCGGTCGACGTCGCCAACGCGCGCGCCGATGCGGCTGAGCGGCGCGCGCTGCTGGACATCGACCAGGAGCGCCAGGCACGCGCCAAGGCCGACAAGCAGCTCGAGGCGCTGCGCGCGCAATCGGCACAGGCCGAAACCCGGCATCGCGAAAGCCTGCTGTCTCAGGCAGATGCCGTCACGCGCCTGCAGATCAAAGCCGACGCCGCGGAAACTTCGCAGCGTGAACTCACCGCCAGCAACCGAAGCCTTGCCACTGAGATTCAGGCCATGCGGGAACAGCACGCGGCGAGCCAGCAGGAAGCGCTGCAATATCGCGCCGAAGCACAGACGCTGCGCGCGCTGCTGGATCGACTGTCGCCACCGGAACAGGCACCACAACAGGAAGCTCCCGTATCGAAGGCCCCAAAGGCGGGCGCACGCAAGGCACGATAGGCGGGGCATCCCTGCGGTTGCCTCCAAATCAATCCGAACAGCACAGAAGCAAGCAAGGATCTTCGAGATGTCATTGCCCTCGACCTACTACGACCTGGTGTGCCATCTGCGCCCCTACGTGGTCGACTTCGCCGAGCAGGATGCCCTGGATCTGCTGGAGGAAGACGACCCACCCGCGGCCATCCACAGCGTCGACGACTACGAGAGCCAATTCAGCCAGTGCATTGAAGCGCTCGAAGAGCAGACGTTGGGACCGGTGGCGCTGCAGACAGGCAGGAGCATCGAATACCTCAAGCGGCACTTGCCTGACGAGCAGGCGCGCGCCTCGCTCACGGGCCTCTACGCCACGGTGATGCAGGAGTACCACTGCGTGGTGAATTTCATGCTGGCGGGCAGGAAGACCTTCCATTTCAGCGACAACCTGGCAGAGCACCTGGCGCACACCGAGATCAACCTGAAGGCAGGGATGGTCGATCTGCCTTTCACCAGTTGCCTGTTCACCTTCACCTCGCGCGCAGTGATCAATGCCATGCACGACACCCGGCTCGGCTCCAGCGGCGGCGCGGATCCAAACCGAAATGTCGCTGGCGTGGACTACTCAGCGCCGATCTCGGCATTTCTGACAATGCATCCCGCGGATGCCGGTTTGCCTGGGCGCAAGTTGGTCATTTCGGCCTGGCATGCACGCGTTCCGGGCAACGTCTATTTCATGCTCAAGCGCGAGCTCTACCTTGGCGACGACTGGACGCTCGAGCAGGCCCTTCGCACCGAATGGGAGACGCTGAGTCCGCAGACCGCGACCGCAGGACTGAACATCGATACGATTGACGGCGTTGTCTCGCACCAGGGCGACGAAACCTTCTACACCGACGGACTGTCGTTCTACCGGATCCTGCTGAACGCAGTACTCTATCTGTCCTCCAGTCAGGCCGAGCTGACTCCTCGGCTCAGCGCCAGACCGGCGCACAACGTCATCGACGACATCCGCTCCGACAAGAAGTGGCGCAAAACTCGCCAAGCAGCGCTTCGGGTTTCGGAGCTCGACTACGAAGAGGTGGGCCGATCCGTGGGGCGCATCGTGGTGCAACGTGGCCTTGAAAAGGCTGTTCCGGAAGGCCGTGCTGAAGGCAGCAGCCCTCTGGTGCGGTTCATGGTCCGCGGCCACTGGCGTCGGCAGGCGCACGGTCTCGCCATGCAGGAGCGAAAGCTGATCTGGATCACCCCCTTTTACAAGGGGCCCGATCTGGCGACTTTGATCAACAAACCCTACGTGGTGAAGTGATGACTTTCGAAAATCACGATCCATTGTCCTCAGCCGGGCCCGGCGACATCGATGAGCTTGAGGAGTTGGAGAGACGGTTCGCTCAAGTGAGCCAGCAACTCAGTGACAGTGACTGCCGTTGCCCTGCGACGCAGCAGGCCGTGCGTCGCCGCACCTTTGCGAATGGCTCGCACCATCACGTGTTGCAGTGTCGGCATTGCGGCGAGCAGCGCGGCAGTCCACTTCGCGCCAAGGACGCCGAGGCCCGCCTCGAAGGAATGACCGCGCAAGAATTCGACCCAGTGATCGCGCAGACCTACGCGGAGTACCGAAGGGTGATCGTGACGGAATTCAAGGAATTGCAGACCTTGGTGACCGAGCGTCGAGGAGGATGGGCCGCCCTCATCGCTGCCGACCGAGCGGAGGAACGCGCAAAATTGGAGCGCGTTCGAGCCCTCGTTGCGCAATGCGCTGCCGACGTGGCCGCCGAAATTGGCGAACAAAAAACCGCCGATGTTCTGGCCGCACAGGCCATCGCGCTGCGCAGAAAACTCCGCGATGCGCTTTTCGACGCAACGCCAAGATTCACCTCGGAGGCCGAACTCAAGGTGTGGCTGGCGGCCCACCTGAGCGAAGACTTCGACCTCTCCCCAGAGGTGGCCGGACGCCATGTGGCCGAGGGGGTACGCGTGATCATCGACTACCTCGCATATCCGAAGCAGCACCTGCTGGAGAACGGCTTTGCGCCCGCGCACTTCGGCATCGAAGTGAAGTACCTCGGCCAGGCCGATGGCTTTTCGCATAAGGCGGCGCGGGGTCTTTGGCAGACCGTGAGCTACACAGACTCCGAGTTCTTTCTGGACGGCGTCACCATCCGCCCAAAGTTTGCGCTGTTGTTCAGCAACATCTCATTTGAAAGCGAACACCAGTTGCTCAATCGCCTGGGCATGGAGCTCGAGAATGATCGTGCGCTTTGGAATGGCCTGCTGCAGCTCGCGAATCACGCCAACGTTGGGACGCTGGAGGTCAAGGGGCCGCGTGAAGACTGGAAGGGGTGGAAGATGGCGTTCAGCGGCGGAATGTACTTCTACCGAAACCACTACATGGGCAAGCGCGAGTACGGCCTTTCGAATCCGCGAATGATCGAGAAGGTCCGCGTCGGGAATTTCTAACCATCAGAGACTCTATGAAAATCCGCAATTTGCAGATGGCCCTCGTTGATGCCACGTTCTCCCTGGCCGGGCTCGCGTCGCTGGGCTTTGGCCTGTATTTCATGGCCCTCAAGGAACTTCCCCTTGCAATCACAGCGCTTGGAGCCGGTCTGGTTCTACTGTTGGCCGCCACCATTGACCGCTTCGAATCCTTGAAGGGCTTGGGAATGGAGGCCAAAACTCGAACGCTGAAGGAGACAATCAACCAAGCACAGGTTGCAATCGATCAACTGAAAGATCTCGCCGAGGTCACCGGTGGAACCTTGCTGTCATTGACCAGCGCTGTGGGGCGGTGGGATGCAGCACCCAGCGTAGCCGAGGCTCACAAACTGTCGCGACAGGTGCTTCGAATTCTTCAAGGCTTGGGAAGTTCGCAGGAGGTCATTCGTGCGGCGCTGTTGCCTTGGGCCAAAGCCGCCGCCATGGATCTTTTCCAGGCGCAGCATCAGCGACTGCACGAACTTATCAGTGCACGGGTGTCAGCGCTGGATTCAGAAAAAGTAAACCTGTCAGCGCCGGAGCAATTGAACTTCGCAATGAGGGCACAAGAAGCAGCGGCATATCCCGGTGTGTACGCGGCCCGTTTGCCTGAGTGGGATCTGCACGAGTATGAAATTCGGGTGTTGGAAATGTTTGACGGTGCACCATTGCTCGAGGACGGAGCGCGCGCAAAGTTCCGGCCAGAGTTCGTGGCTGCAGCTGCAGAATTCGGTTTCCTGGCGTCGAACCTCGACTTCCGCAATAAGACGTTGTGGAGCCGGGTGAGGCAGCTAGGGTGATTTTCGAGCCCTACGCGTTAGATTCAGTGCCTCCCTCGCGGTGGCGCGAGTAGATCTCACACCATCACACGCATGCTGCAGGTCGCATCTTGTTCTCGACCAAGTGACGGTGCAGAGATTCAAGACTGGGAGCGCGATTTCTTGAGCTCGCCAAGCCCTTCCGTCATATGCTTGCCCCTCCAATAAATGAGGAGCGGACATGACAACGGAAAACTTCCATGCAAGTGTTCAGTATGGCGATTTCAAAGGCACGGCGCAGGCCGACGGCCACGATCGAGTAGATTTTCGAGTGCACCTCACCCAACTGGGGTTGATCAAAGACGGTGAGTTTCTCGTGGGAATCGAAGCTTGGTCTGGTGAGGTCACCAAGCAACTCAGCGACAAGGCCTTCCAGGTCACCGCGCTTTTGGCCAAGCCTGGCGACCACGACAGCGTCCAAGCCGCGGTCGACACCGGCAAACCTTTGCCAGTGCGTCGCGTCAAGCTCGAGATGCCTCCCGCTGTCTTCTTTGGCTTGTTCAAGCGCTTCAACATCACGCTGTCATCCCACGGCATGATTGAAGGCAAAGAAATCACCTACGACGAATGACCGGCAGCAGCGCGATGGTGAGCCAAGTCCATGTGCTGGTTGACCTCGAAAATGTGCAGCCGCCAGCAGCACTTCTGGATGAGCTGGCACCCGGTTTCGCGGACGCCTGGATCTTCCATGGTCCCCATCAACAGAAGCTGAGTCAGACCTTCAAGACGATGATCGGGGATCGAGCCACGCTCGTGCCCATCACCCGAACGGGCAACAACGCGCTCGACTTTCACTTGTCGTTCTATCTCGGATATGTAGCGGCCAAGCACCCCGACGCTCGGCTTGTCGTGGTCGCAAATGACAAGGGCTACGAGCCGATGATCGAGCACGCGGTGTCGCTTGGTTTTGAGGTCCGTCGCGAAGGCTATGACGCCACGAAAAAAGCCGCGCTCAAGAAGGCTGTAGCGACCAAAAAGGCGGCTGTGAAGAAGGCGGCAGCGCCGACGAAGAAGTCCGTCGCAAAGAAGGCCGCGACACCCAAAAAGAAGCCCGCGGCGGCCTCGATCGTTGCACCATCAAAGAAGTCTGTTCCATCGAAGGACGGCAGCGCGTCGCCAAAGTTGCGACGGATTGCCAACGCCTTCGGGAAAATGGGGGCGGAGCGGCCTCAGAAGAAGGCCTCGTTTCTTCGCCACCTTGAGGCCATGCTGGGGAGTGGTGCGTCCGCAGCAACACTCGGGCAAGCCGTTGCGTATCTGACGAAAGGTGGCATCGTCCAGATCGACGACGACAAAGTGACGTACCCACCCAGCAAGAAGTAAATCAAGAGCGAGGAGATCCCGCAGCCTTGCGCAGGGCGCGTAGTTCTAGGCGCGCTGACTCGCGGATTTCTTCCCGGTCCAGTTCGACTGCGGTGTCGTCGACCCAGGTTTCCCAGAGGCTTTCGAGCCAGGCCTGCCGGGTGCTGAACCCTTCGACTGCGTAGTCGAGCCAACTGGCGTACCCAGGGGGCGGTGGTAACGGCTTTTGAATGGTGAAGAGAAATTCTCCTTGGTGAGTTGAAACAAGGCTGAGATCATCCAACACAGCAACGATGTCCGGCAAGTCCAATTCGGACAGTTGCCATTGCAGGCGGCGTGCCGCGACCGAAATGCCGTCATGTCCACGGCGATGAAACTCGGCTTCGACGATGGCGAGGCCGACAAAGCCATGATCACTGGATCAATCGACAAGGGAATATCGACACGATGATCGGCTGGTGGATAGTTGTGGCGGCTCAATCGCCCGAGGAACGCGACCAGGCAATCGATACCAAGCCAGCAGTGCTGGCGAATTGGGAGGTTGGACCAGGCGGAATCGATTGGCTGCACCAACTCGTCAAGGCAGGCAAAGCCAGCCAGCTGTCCTTCAGCGGTTACCCGAACCGCTTCACGGCGCAGGCGGGCGATGTCCTGCCGCTGCTGGCCGACGGTCCGCCGGCACACCGAGGTCCCGCGATCATCGGAGACGACTACGTCATGCCGGCGAACTGGAAGGGCAACTTGATCTTCCACCAGGACAAGATCGCAACCTGTCCGCTTGATCAGGTATTGACCATCGATGCTTGGGATCAATCCTGATGGTTCAGTTCCCTGGGAAGGTCTTCTCTGACCACGGCATTCCGCTCCCAGGCCCCACCGCGGCCTATCAAGCGACGAGGTGACAGGTCGCTTGGCATCGCACGGAGTTCCAGGAGGAGAATCATGTGCATGACCAAGAAAGCAATTCGGAAGAAGGTACGTCGCCCCGCTTCGCGGCCGCTGGGCATTTCATCCCGGCCGCGGATCGAGGGGCAGGTGCTGGAGAACCTGCTTAAACGGTTCGATCCAAAGCTGCACGGTGGAGAGGTGATGGCTTGGGGTCCTCTTGGGCTTGAGGTATTGCCATGACCACGGAGGAGCGCCGGGATGCAATGGCCCAAGCCCTTGCGAGCACGCGGATTGCTGGCCATGAACCCACACAACGATTTCTGGCAGACGTCGCGGCAGTGGTCGAAGGCACGATGACGTATGACCAGGCCATACGTGCCAGCGCGGCAAGGGCTCACGGTCGTGGTGAATCAGAGCCGCCCGGTTTTTCCAAGACATAGGGGCGAATCACGCAAACTATCGGGAGGGGGGCCGATTCCGCGCGCCACGCGCCTGCATAAGCCAGTCTTTCTTAATGACCTAAACGCTTATGAGCTAGAACTGGCCGTATCCCGGCTTGACCTCAGGTGGGGCCGGAAGGACGGTGCCCGTGTAGTCAGATCGCCACATAGGGGCCAAACTATGGAAATCACCGAGGATCAGCTCGAGCACGTCGCGGAGGCGATGCAGCGGATCGGGCACGCAAAGTTTCACAGGAACTACGGAACCCCCTCCGGCCCACGCTTGGTCAGGGGCATCGAACTCCTCAACGCCCGCAACGATTGGGCGATCTCGCTCTTTCGGAATGTGAACAACGAGGCCAACGATGTGGAGATCGCGATGGCGCCGGCTCGTATCGTTGATGACGTCGGCCAAGCGGGCGCGGCGATGGTGTGGCTCGAGGCGATTCGCAGCCAATTCCAGCATGTCGAACACAAGCCGCATCGCGGGCGCTACAAAGGGCCCGTCTTCCGCATCGGCCTGAAACAGGGGGAAGCGCGAGCGTTTCTCGAGCTTGTCATGTCAGAAGTGCTGAAGCCGCCTTCGAAAGCGCCTTGGAATATTTCTGGACCCCAAGCCGGACAGACAGCGCAAGCCGCCACGCCGCCCAGCCATTCGGGCGAAGAACGCGCCAACGCCATCGCACACATGGTGGCGATGGCGTTGGGAGCTCGCGACCAATCCGGCCAGGAGCGCAGCAGTATTGCCAAGGACAAGCAGGTGCGCTTCGACTCGGCGGCGGAGCTGCAGGCGCACCTGGCGACACTTTGGAATTCGGACCACTGCGCCCTCTCGGGCCTGAAGATGGAGATGAGCAGGAATGATCCGGACTTGACGCCCTCGCTCGACCGGATCGACTCCAGCAAGCATTACGAGCCCGGAAACTTGCAGGTGGTCGCGCGTTTCATCAACCGCTGGAAGAGCGATGACGACGAGAGCAACTTCCTGCGGTTACTTGACCTCGTGCGGGCCCAGCGGGTGCAGTGACATTGTCCTCTGCTCGAAGTCAAAGCGTCGACGGCGCGGTGAGTGTTCCTCTGTCTCAAGCCGCTGCGATTTGCACCAAAACCTAAATTACCCCGAAACGTGACAGCGGTCTCTTTCTCAATCCCAACGGCCGTCGTCCGCTCGGTAGAACATGCTCAAGTCTTGCGGCGTGGTCTGAGCACCGTGCTTGCAGATGGGGCAGTGCCAGTAGCCCTCGCCGTTGCTCGTGAGCACGATTTTCTTGCTATCTCCATCAAAGCAAGGTTGGCACAGGAAATGTGCGGGCTCATCAGTTCTCTCACGAAGTTCGGCGCCAGAGCGAAGGCCGTAGGCAAAGAAATCCCCAACGGTGCCCAGTTTTGCAAGCTGGTAGCGAACCCGCTCGTCTTGCTCGGTCTCCAACTCGCGCACGCGTTCGCTCAGCGTCTTGATCGTCCCATCTTTTTCGATGATGGCCACCAATATCTGGCTGATCTGGGACTGCGCCTGGATGAGTTTTTCCGTGAGCTCAGTCTGGATAGCCGCCGCTTTTTGGCGATCACGCTCATTGACGAGGAGCTTCCCAAGATCGACCGCGCCGCTGACACTGGACAGCAGCAGTTGAGATATCCATTCTTCCGCCCCTCGGATTCAAGTTGTGACGACTCGAATTCTGCCCCGTAAGCGGGCGAGAGTTGGCTACTACAGACGGAGTAATTTCTACATGGACTACAAGCACTTTTACCGGACTAACGATTTGCGCATGCCGACCGTGCATGTGCTGGTCACATCGAGTCAGCATGTTCAAGACCTAAAAAAGCACCACGTCTGCATCCAACGTGGCGATCTTGCCAGGGCCGATTCCGTCTACTTGAAGGCAAGTCCGATGCCGGAAAGTTGGCTTGGCCAGGTATTCGTTCCCGTGAAAGAGCAAGACCAACCAGTTGAGTTTTACGGAGGCGCGCTGGTGTTTTGCTTCGAAACGGAGAGCGAGATGCGCGCGTTTTGCGAGAAAAGCGGTGCAATCGAGGCCACCTTTTATCAACAGATTCCCGCGTGACTTCACGCAGGCTGGGCCCGCGGTCCGAGAGTAAGTGCGGGGAGAAGGGAAGTGCTGGCGACGGATCTCTGAATCCGTCAGCTCAAGTTTAAATTCTCTTGGCGCATCAACGAGTTAGGTGCGTTTCTGCGAAATTTGAAGGAATCCCGGCCGACCCTC
>NZ_JAGGNW010000020.1 GCF_018614875.1 Variovorax paradoxus
TGGCGGAGTGGACGGGACTCGAACCCGCGACCCCCGGCGTGACAGGCCGTAAATTACAAGAAACGCACCAACGCAGTACGATTGCTTGAGACGCTATGACAACAGCAAAGAATCTACAAGTCATTGTTTATAAAAGCATTTATCGTCTCGCCTGGCGCCAATCGATATCAAGCCGAATCTTTCAAGCGCGTGCAAATTGTTCCCATGGTGTTCCCACGGAGCCTAATTTCGAGCTATTCTGTTCCCATATTGCCGGAGGTCGCAGATCGACGCCGGAGCTGGGAACAAATGCTCGGCCACCTCTCGCGATTCATTCAACAGGAACGACAGGATGGCTCACTTTCAACTGACAGATCGGGCGGTCAAGAGCGCCAAAGCAACAGACAAAGAACGCCTGATGGCCGACGGCGGCGGGTTGTTCCTCCGTATCCTGCCAACTGGCTACAAGTCGTGGATGCTGGTCTACGGCTTCAATGGCAAGCGTCAGAAGCTGGCATTGGGCAACGCTGCCGACGTGTCGCTCGCCAAGGCCCGCGAAGCAGCCTCCGAGGAGCGCACCCGCATCGCTTCCGGTACGGATCCACGTGTGGCGAGGATGACGCGCGAGGCCGAACAGGCAGCTCAGCGCGAGGCCCTCATCGCCGAGGAGACCCAGCGCAAACGCGAGGCATCCACCCTGAGCGACTTGTTTGATGCGTGGCTCGAGAACGGCGTGCAACGCTCCGACGGCAACGCCGAACTTCGCCGCACATTCGATAAAGACATCCTGTCCCGCCTCGGCAACAAGCCGGTGCGCGGCATCACCGACGTCGAACTGCGCGACGCGCTGCGCAAGGTCGGTCGCAGCCGTGGCCGCGGACGCACAGCAGAACGCATGCTGTCCGAGATCAGGCAAATGTACCGCTGGGCGATCAAGCGACAGCCTTGGAAAGCATTGCTCAGCGAGGGCAACCCGGCCGAGTTAGTCGAGACCAAGCAGGTGGTGCCCAGCGGCTACGAGCCCGTCATCCGCGAGCGCGTCCTCAAGCCTGCCGAGATTCGCGAGTTGCGCGACATCTTCTCCACGACGACAGCGCAATACGAATTGGCCGAGAACCGGCGCAGCGCCGATCGTCCTCTGCAGCGAGAGACACAACTGGCTTTGTGGCTCTGCCTCGGTACCGCATGCCGCATCGGTGAGCTGCTGATGGCCCGATGGGAGCACATTGATCTCGAGGCTGGGACCTGGTTCGTTCCGCGCGAGAACACCAAGACGCGCATAGACTGGCAGGTCTACCTATCGGACTTCGCGCTGGGCCACTTTAAGGAACTGCATGGGCTCACCGGTGAAGGTGAAAGCAAGAGCGAGTGGTGCTTCCCTGCTCGCCAGCAAGGGGGACACATCGACGTCAAGACTGTTTCCAAGCAGGTCGGCGACAGACAGATGCGCTTCAAGAACCGCAAGCCGCTCAAAAATCGTCGAAACGACGACACGCTCGTGCTGTCCAAAGGTGAAAACGGGGAATGGACTCCGCATGATTTGCGCCGCACCGCAGCCACGATGATGCAGGCGCTAGGCGTCAGCCTGGATGTCATCGACCGTTGCCAGAACCACGTCATACCAGGCAGCAAGGTGCGCCGGCACTACCTTCACCACGACTATGCCGACGAGAAACGCGAAGCCTGGCGCAAGCTCGGCGAGCGGCTCGACGCAGCTCTGTTCGGCGGGTGACTCCCGCTTTGCTTCAGGGTGTCGGTTGCCGCCCTCCTCTTCCTGCCGGCGCTGGCATCACTTCGGCATCATCTTTGGCGTGGAGGATGCACGGTAGCCCCCGGGATCATCGATCCAGGCTTGCAACGCTGCCGGTGTCCAACCACAAGCCCGTCCACCCAGGTGCACCGGTGGCGGAAAGATCCCTTCGGCGATCCTCCGATACACAGTGGCGCGGCTTAAGGCGGTGATGCGCATCACGTCGGCGATTCTGAAGAACGCGGGTGCAGCAGTCATCAAGTGGGGAATACCAACATCGGACCTCCGGCGATCATCGGATTCGTTTGTAGACAAGCTGCACGCTCCTGAGAACATCAGGTCAACAGATTGCACTGCAACGCAGCGAAGAACGACCCATCCGGGCATGCCGCAGCGTAAGTACGCTTTCGATCGCTCTTCTTCGCCCTCGAAGCAGAGAATTGATGGACTGGAGCAAACACCTCTTCCATCTGGATTGCTTCAGGAGCCTGCCGACTTGGCGATCATTCGGAAATGCTTACCAAGCGCATCGATCAGTCTCGCCGCGAGCTCAGTCTTCTGGCGTCCCTTCTTGCTGACGACAAAAAAATCGATCGGAACCAACGGGTCGACGAGCGTTTGAATCGACACTTCGTAACGAGCACAGGCCGGCACCACGAACGCCGGCAGCGCTGCCACACCATGGCCAGCTTCCACCATCGCGATTATGGCCTGTATGTTTTGTAACGCGCCATTGCGGGTAGGCGCAACGTCCAGGCTGCGCAGTTGCGCATCCACGAGCTTCTGAATGGGGTTGTCGTTGGGCAGGGTCAGCAAGTGGTCGTCCGCCAACGTCGACCAGTGCACGCGCGATCCGGCGCCGGATTTGCGGGCGTTCAAACCGGCGGGTTGAGCGCTCACGCGGACCATCGGGAAGGTCGCCAGCAATTGACGCTCGATGCCGGCCGCCGGCTTGAAGAAGGCCCCAAGGCCAAGGTCGATCTCACCGGCTTCGATGCCAAGCAGGATCTGCCGGCGGTCGAGGTCGGCGACCCGCACCCGGATGCTCGGCTGAAATTTGCGGAAATCCTGGAGCCATTGCGGCAGCACGCTGGAGGCGATAAGCGGCGTGGCCGCCAGCGTCACCTGCTGCTCGGCCTCCGCGGAGAGTCGGCCGATGTTGGACGTGGCGCGCTCCCAGTCCGTCAGCATGCTGCGCACCGTGGGAAGCAGCGACTCACCCGCTGGCGTGAGGCGAACGGACCGCGTGGTGCGGTCGAAAAGGCGCGCCCCGACCTGCGTTTCCAGGTCCTTGAGCATGAGGCTCAAGCCAGCTTGCGTCACGAAGATCTCCTCGGCCGCGCGCGTGAAGCTTCCAAGCCGGGCAACGGCAAGGAAGGCCAGCAGTTGTCGGGTGCTTATATTCATTAGCCAGAGCTATTAAATGATTTGATAGTTTAACTTCTCAAATTTCTCTGACTGCGTTGCAATCGCTTCGTGGCCAATCAGGGCCCAGATTGAGCGAAAGAGACAACATATGCCTGCTACCCCTTCCAGGATCCTCATTGCCGGCGCCGGCATTGGAGGACTTTGCTGCGCCCTCGCCCTGATGCGGCGAGGCTTCCATGTCACCGTTCTGGAACAGGCGGCTCAACTCGGCGAGGTCGGCGCGGGTTTCCAGGTCAGCGCCAATGGCTCGCGCTGCCTGGCAGATCTGGGCCTCGGGGACGAATTGCCGCAGATTGCGACAGCCGCCGCCGGCAAGCAGGTTCGGCTTTGGAGCACCGGACAGACCTGGAAGCTGTTCGACCTGGGCGCGGAATCGGTGCAGAAGTACGGCTTTCCTTACTACCTGATCTACCGCGCCGACCTGCACGCGCTGCTGGAACGGCATGTGCGGCAGCGCCAACCCGATGCGATCCGGCTCGGCGCCCGTGCGGTCGGCTTCACGCAGGACGTCGAAGGCGTCGAGGTGGAACTGGAGAACGGCGAGCGCTTCCGAGGCGACATCTTGATTGGCGCCGACGGCGTGCATTCACGCATTCGGCGCGCCATGTTCGGCCAGAGCGATGCGCAGTTCACAGGCTGCGTCGCATGGCGAGGGCTGGTGCCGCGCGACAAGCTGCCGGCACATCTGCACGCGAACGTCGGCACCAACTGGATCGGGCCCGGCGCGCATGTCATCCACTATCCGCTGCGCAACGGTGAACTCGTCAACTTCGTGGGCATTGTCGAGCGCAGCGACTGGCAGGTCGAATCGTGGACCGAGCGCGGCAGCGTCGAGGAATGCCTGGGCGATTTCAGGCATTGGCACGAGGATGTGCAGCGCCTGATCCAAGGAATCCAGCAGCCTTACAAGTGGGCGCTGCTCAGCCGCCAGCCAATGGAATCCTGGACCGCAGGCCGAGTCACGTTGCTCGGCGATGCCTGCCACTCGACGCTGCCGTTTCTGGCGCAAGGCGCCGTCATGGCCCTGGAAGACGGCATCGTCCTGGCGCGTTGCCTGGCGGCTCACACCGAAGACCCGGTGGCAGGGCTTGCACGCTATCAAGCGCTGCGGCTGGAGCGCACGTCGCGCATCGTGCTCGGCTCTGCGGCGAATGCGGCGCGGTTTCATAACCCTCTCCTGGCCGACGCGACGGAGGCCAGCCGCTACGTCGATCGCGAATGGAACGAGGAACGCGTGCGGGAACGCTACGAATGGCTGTTCAGCTACGACGCCACCGCCGTCGATGTGGGCGACAGCCAGTCTGGCCAGCCTGAACGAACGACAGCTTGAGCTTGAACATCAGGAGTACAGAACAGATGACGAACCAGACCGACGCCTTGCGCACCCTCGTGCATGACCTCGTGCATGCCTTCCAGGTCCTTGCCATGGACGGCCAGGGCAGTGGCATTTCAGGCCACTTGACTGCCCGCCTGCCGGGTGCCCGAACCTTCTGGAGCATTCCCTATGGGTATGGCTTCGAGGAAGCAACCGCGGACGAGCTGATCGAATCCGACTTCGAATTGCGCACGGTCACAGGCACGCTCCCGTGCAACCCGACGCTCAACATCCATACCGAGATTTACGAGGCCCGTCCCGAGGTCTGCTGCATCCTGCACACGCACTCCGAGGCGTCTCTGACGCTCGGGGTCGTCGGCAGCAATTTGGAGCCCGTGACGCAGAGCGGCGCGCTGTTCTACGAGGACATCGTGCTGTTCGACGAGTTCGACGGGATCGTGCTCGACAAGAAGGAAGGCGCCAGCATCGCTTCGTGGCTTGGCTCGAACCGCGCCATCCTGCTTCGCAACCATGGCTCGGTGGTCGTCGGCACATCGATCGCGGAAACGACGATCGCGGCCACCGTGCTCGAGTTCGCCGCGCGCGTGCAATTGCAGGCCATGGCCGTGGGCACACCGAAGGTCCTGCCTGCGGCCGAGGCTCGCCAGACCAAGGCCTTCCTGCAGCGGCCCGACGTGGTCGATCTGCGCTGGCAGCTCCTCGTGCGCCAGGCGCGCCGCCACAACCCCAGATTCACTCACGAAAGAACCCAAGGATGAGCAAGCTCACCGCCCGCCCCCCGAAAGTCCTGATGCTCCTGACGTCGGACTTCGTTACCGCCCGCTATGAGGCGCTGCGTGCCCGTGCACCCGATCTCGAGATCGTGACCGAGCTCGGCGCGGATGCGGACCCCGACGTCACCGCGCTGTTCGCCTTCAAGCTTCCCGCCGGGATCGCGCCGCGCCTGCCCAACCTGCAGCTCGCCGCCTCTGTCGGTGCCGGCGCCGACGGAATCATCTCCGCGCCCGACCTTCCAGATCACATCAAGGTGACCCGTGCGGTCGAGCCCGGGCTCGGTCTGAGCATGGCGCAGTTCGTCTCCCTCCAGATCCTGCGGCAATTCCGCGCATTGCCGAAGATGGAACAACAGCATGCGGCCGGCGAATGGAAGCGCTTGCCGGTGCCCGATGCGCGCCAAGTCACGGTCGGCATCATGGGGCTCGGCTCGATCGGCGCCGTCGTGGCCGACGTGGTCGCCGCGCTGGGCTTCAACGTGATTGGCTGGACGCGCTCGGATGCACGCGCATCACGCGTGCCCGTGTTCGTCGGGGAGGCAGGCATGGACGCGTTCCTCGGGCAGTCCGATTTCCTGGTGTGCCTGCTGCCAGCGACCGCACAGACCGCCGGCTTGTTGGGGCGATCGCGTCTTGCCAGGCTTCCCAAGGGCGGCTTCGTGATCAACGTGGCACGCGGCGGCATCGTGATCGAGGACGACCTGCTGGCCCTGGTCAACGAGGGCCATCTGAGCGGTGCCGCTCTGGACGTGTTCGCCACCGAACCCCTGCCACCAGCCAGCGCCTTCTGGAACCACGACAAGATTCTGGTCACTCCTCATATGGCGGCACAGCCGTCGGTTGGCCCGGTGGTCGAACAGTTCCTCGAGAACCTGAAGCGCCTTGCCGAAGGACAGCCGTTGCTTCACGAGGTCGACAGGCGCCTTGGCTACTGACGCATCGTTGCGGTTGCTTTCGATTTCAATTCCTACAGGAGACAAACATGACAATGCAAAAACTTCTCGGAGGCTTGGCAATCGCGGCGGCGCTGACCTCCGCATGCTCAACCGCCCTCGCCGCCGAAACCTATCCTTCACGGCCGATCAAGGTGATCCTGCCCTTCGCCACCGGCGGGCAGTCTGACGTGGTGGCCCGGCTGATTGCCCAGCGCATGGCGGTCGGGCTCGGGCAGCCGTTGGTTGTCGAGAACGTACCCGGTGCCGGCGGCATGATCGCCGCGGCCAACGTGGCGCGCGCCGCTCCGGACGGCTACACGCTCTTCCTGGCCAACGCCAGCACACTGACCATCGCGCCCTACCTGCAAAAACGCACGACCATCGATCCCGCGACCTTCACGCCGATTACCACGGTCAGTCAGTTTCCATTGGTCCTGGTGGTCAACAGCAACTCGCCCTACAAGTCGCTGGCCGATGTGATCGCGGGAGCAAAGGCCAAACCGGACAAGGTGAGCTTTGCTTCGCCTGGGTATGGCACCACGCCGCACCTCGTGGGCGAAACTCTGATGCGCGAGGCCAACATCACCCTCACACACGTGCCCTACAAGGGAGGTGGCCCAGCGCTCAACGACCTGCTCGGCGGCCAGGTCGATCTCTTTTTCGAGGCGCCGGCAACTCTCCTGCCCCAGATTCACGCAGGCAAGCTGCGGCCACTGGCCGTGACCAGCAAGGCGCGCATGCCTTCTCTACCCGAAGTGCGTACGGTCGCTGAGCAGGGCATGCCCAAGCTGACGCTCGAGAGTTGGTCCGCATTCGTCGCACCCGCCGGCACGTCCGCCGACATTGTCAAGCGACTGCGTGTCGAAACCGAGAAGGTGCTCAAGAGCGAAGACATCGTCAACATGCTGCGCGAACGCGGCTTCGAAGCCACTTCGAGTACGCCGGACGAGCTCGCCCGCATGATCCGAGACGAAGGCCGCACTTGGTCGCGGCTGATCAAGGAACGCAACATCACCGTGGACTGAGAATTCCTTGTTAAGCGAAATGAGCGCATCGTTGCCCTTGGTCTGAACGGGTATGCAATCCTTCCCCGATGCGAGTGCGCTGCTCGCCCCTCGTTCCCTGGACGACCTGCTCATGTATCGAATGTGGCGCGCCGTACGCGAGAGCAACGGTATGGTCACTCGCATGGTGGAAGGCGGATTCGGCATCACGCACCGCGAGTGGGGAATGATCGGTGCGCTCACGCAGCTGGGGGAAGTCACCTCCTCTGAGCTCGCCAAGCGCCTGTTGCTGGACCGTGTGAGCACCTCGCGCGGCTTACGCAGCCTAGGCGATAAGAAGCTGCTGGAGCGGCGGCAGGATGCCGAAGATGGCCGTGAGGTACGCGTGCGCTTGAGCCAATCGGGCCAGGAACTTTGCGGTGCGCTCTTTCCACGCATCGCGAGCTTCAACGTCGATCTGCTTGCCGCGATCGATGCTGCGCACATGGATGTCTTTCTTGAGTGCCTTCGACGGCTTGAATTGCGTGGAAGCGAACTGAAGGCACAAGGTGTCGTGGCGGAGAAAGCCGACCGCCGGTCGGGCGGGACGCGCCACCGATGGCCGAGGCACGGTGCTTGAGACAACATGCGGTGCAGAAAAGATAGGACGACCGGATCGCAAATTCGCATGCGTCAAAGTGCACATGCTGGCACTTGCGCATCCCGTCAGAGCAGCCGCATTGACTGCCTTGAGATTCAAAGCATTTCAATGACCTTGCCCATTTCCGACTTGATCGGCCTAAGTGTGCTCCGACCTGCCGCGGCCGATATTTCTGTTTGTCAGCAGCGATGCAAAGCCGCCTGCAACGTCTCGACCTTCGTCGGTGCCGACGGCGACACGCTGATCCCTCTGGGCCGCAGGGCGCCGAAGGCGCGTGTGCGGATTGGACCCGCTGTCCGAGCAAGCGCAACGCGCTTGATTCGACAAGTCTCCTCCGAAAGCATCGGATCATTGAAAATGTGATGCTGCGAACTCGAGCGAAAGCTCATTGAGGCCTTGAGGACTGGTCCGACTTCGTCTTCCCCAAACGGCAGATGTTGGCGAAGTGGCATCAACAAGATTGACCGATTATTCGTGTAGATGAAGACCGCCTGATCATCCGCCGATGTGAGTGACATCGTCGTGTTGGCTTGTTGCTGAACGGCGAGGGTCATACGGCTACTTGATTGCAAGCCTATCGCGATGGCTTGAGGGCAACCCTAAGGTTGGTAATCCTTGACTGAATTCAACCTCATCGTCCCCTCCAGTGTCGAAAGCACTTGGTCGATCTCGCCCTGCGCGTCTGCGCCTGATCCGCCACCAGGTCAACTAGACCTAGCTCGGCAACTCACGGCCGACCGCTCATCATGGCTCCAGCAGGCTTCCGTCCTCTACCAGAGATCGCTGCAGACGAACCGGTTCAAGCGCCTGCATGGATACGCTGCCGGCCAGCGCCGCGGCGGTTCCCGCGGCCTGCCCCATCACGAAGCAGCCTCCGCTCGCCCGCGCAGCGGACTGTCCCTCGTGGGTCATAGAAGCGCAGCGCCCGGCCACAAGCAGATTTTCAATCTCTTTAGGAACGAGCATCCGCCACGGCAGATCGTTGTAGGCACGGTCCGGATCGGACGGGAATCCCCACGTAATCCCCCCTGATCTATGCAGTTCCATCGGCCAGGCATTGATACCGATGGTGTCCTTGAAGCGCACCGAATTCAGGATGTCATCGCCCGTCAACGCATAGAGCCCCTCGATGCGGCGCGTCTCGCGGATGCCGACCTGGGGTGCGATCTCGACGATGCGCGAATCCATGAACCCCGGCACCTGCTCGCGCAGGAAGCGGAAATATTCGAGGATCTGGCGCCTGCCCTCCACCTCCCCGGCGCTCAGTTCTGCCCCGTCCACCGCGTTCATGGCCCTGCCGTCGGCGTTCGCGATCTGTGTGACGTTGGCGCGCCATTCGGACGAGTGGATCTGCGGCCGCAGAATCGCGCCATCGCGCGGAAACCGGTAGCGGCCGGGATGTTCGCGTTGAGCGCGCTCCATGAAGTCGTTGATGGCTTTGAAATCGCCCACCGCGGGAAGAGCCGCGGAGGCGTCTACATGGCCGATGCGGAACATGGTGGACGGAAACAGACCGCTGCCATGCCCGTCGCCGACTTCATGGGGAACACCGGCGAATGCCGCCACGTCGGCATCGCCCGAGCAATCAATGAAGACATTCGCTCGGATCGCCTGGCGGCCTGACTTGTTCTCGACCACTAGCGCAGCGATCCGCGCCCCATCCATCAGAACCGCACAAGCCCGCGCATGAAACAGCAAGTTCACGCCGGCCGCCAGCAGCCATTGATCGGCAGCGCACTTGTAGACGGAGGTGTCGTAAGAACGGACCCTTATGCGCCCCTGCATGCCGTCCTGCGGTTTGTTCAGACCACCGAGCACCTCCATCCGCTGGAGAAGGTCATCTACGACGCCGTGCACCAACTGCTTCATCTCGCCTTGGTGGCGTCCGTAGAGGCCAGCAAAATTGGTCACACCGCCTGCGGTCCCCATTCCTCCGAGGAAACCATAGGACTCTACGAGCAGCGTCTGGGCGCCGCGGCGCGCGGCGCTCACCGCAGCAGCGAGCCCGGCGGGGCCTCCGCCGACAACCACCACATCGTATTCGCCCTGGACAGGCAGGTGGCGGGCCGGTTCCAGAAGAGTCTTCTCAGGGGACGTCGTGTGCATTTGCGCTCTCAAAGCATCACTCGAGGGTGATCTTGTTCTTTTCGACTACAGGCTTCCACCGTGCAACGTCGGCCGCCAGCAGCTTGCGGAATTCATCGGGTGAGTTGCCGACCGGATCCATGTACTGGGAGTGGAGCTTGTCCTTGACGCCCGGTTCGGCAAGCACCTGTGCAATCTGATCGCGAAGGCTCTTGACGACGGATGCCGGAGTTTTCGCCGGAGCGATGAAGCCGATCCAGGCGTCGCCCTTGATGTTCGGAAGGCCGCTCTCAGCCAATGTGGGCAATTCCGGAAGCGAAGGGGATCTGGTGGGAGACGCCACGGCCAAGGCCCGGAGTTTGCCGGCCTTCACATGCGGCATGACAGCGGCGGCTGGCAAGAAGGCCATGTCCACCTCGCCCGAGAGAACCGCAGTGACAGCCGCGCCCGATCCGCGATATGGCACATGGATAGCATCCCCGCCGGTCTGTGCGACCAGTGCGGCCATCGCAAGGTGCGAGATCGAGCCTGCACCGATCGACGCAAAGCTGAGCTTGGTTTTCTCCTTCAGCAAGGTTGCCAATTGCATCGCGTTCGTGGTCGCGGACTTGGATCCCACGACGAGAACCGATGGCTGGGATACGGCGATGGTCACCAGTTCGATGTCTTTGGCCACGTCATACGGCATCTTCTTGAACAACAGGGAATTGACGCCGAGCGGACCGGCGATGCTGACACCGATGGTCCGCCCCTCCACGTCAGCCTTGGCGACGGCATCAGTGCCGATGTTTCCTGCCGCGCCGCTCTTGTTGTCAACGACAAAGGGCTGGTGCAGCCTGGCGGCCAAGCGCTCGCCGATCACGCGGGCGGCAAGATCGGGCGTGGATCCGGCGTCGAAAGGAACGATGACCTTGACGGGGCCCTTCGGCCAGTCCTGCGAGAAGGCTTGGATCCCAGCGAAGAAAAGGCAGGCGAGAACAAGGATGCGAAGCAAGTGCGATTTCACGGTTGGCGTCTCCACGACCTGAACAAAAATTCCAGACAGGCCGGTCTGGTCTTGCACGCACTTTAGGAACGCAGGATCATTACGTCTATCGACGATGGCCAATACACCTCAGCGGGAAATCGAATAATGGATATGAAGCTTCTGGCCGTTTTCGACGAGATCTACAAGACGCGCAGCGTCAGTCGCGCGGGCGAGAACCTCGGCTTTCCGCAGACCTCGGTCAGTTTGGCGCTCGGGCGCCTGCGACGTCGCTTCAATGATCAGCTGTTCGTGCGCACCGGCGAAGGCATGGTCCCGACCCCGCGAGCGGCCATGCTCGTCCCGCAGCTGCGCCAAGCTTTGGAGCTGCTGCAATCGGCCACCCAGCAACAGGTGGAGTTTGATCCGGCTTCCTCATCGAGGACGTTCAGGATCGCCATGACGGATATCAGCCACCTCGAGTTTCTGCCGGCCTTGGTGAACAAGATGGCGAAGGCGGCGCCGGATGTCCGCATCGAAGTGCTGCGCATCACGTCCGAGACCGCGAAACTCCTGGAGGCGGGAGACTCCGACCTCGCGATCGGCTACATGCCAGAGCTCGAAGCCGGCTTCTATCAACAGAAGCTGTTCGAAGACGGGTTTGCCTGCGTGGTGCGGCGACAGCATCCTCGTATCGGCGAAAGGCTCACGGAAAGCGGGTTCAGGAAAGAAAGGCACGTGGTTCTCACGGCGTCCGGAACTGGAAACGAGATCGTAGAGCAGGAACTCAAGCGCCGCGGAACGCGACGCAAGGTCGCGCTCTCATTGCCCACGCTTCCCGGCGTTGGCAACCTGCTTGCCAATACCGATCTCATCGCCACAGTTCCGGAGCGGGTGGCCCAGACATTGGTAAAAATTGCCCGCGTCAAGGCGCTGGCCCCGCCGTACAGGATCCCCGACTTCTCCATCAAACAGCACTGGCACGAGCGCTATCAACAGGATCCGGCCAGTCGCTGGCTCCGCTCCACAGTTGCGGAACTTTTCCTCGAGATCTGAGCAGTCGGTTTTGGCTGCCAGCAACTTATCCATACCTAGCCCGGCGGAGCTCGGCTTACAGCAACGCTCGGCTTTAGAACGGCGCGGGCAGATATTCAGAAGCCGACAGCAACTGTGAACGAAGCATCTCATTCATGGGCACCGTGAAGACCAGGCAGGCAGCACCGCGCAGCAGCGCGACTGTCCGCTCGGTGGAGCGGCATCTTGCGCTCGCATCGGATGTGTTGAGTGGACTGATTGCGGATGTGCGAAACGAATGTGTGGGATCTCTCAAGTGTTTTTGTGGAGAGGGTTGATCCATCGAAAATTGGCGCGTGTTTTCTGGGGAATTGGGCGCTCACCCCCCCGATTCAGGCCCCCAATCCTGCCGACTCAACTTC
This sequence comes from Variovorax paradoxus, assembly GCF_018614875.1. Taxonomy (GTDB): domain Bacteria; phylum Pseudomonadota; class Gammaproteobacteria; order Burkholderiales; family Burkholderiaceae_C; genus Variovorax; species Variovorax paradoxus_I. The sequence goes on from NZ_JAGGNW010000020.1 coordinate 12,331, forward strand.
TCCACGGCCATGTCAGCGAACGCCGATACTGCCGTCGGACGCTGCTGGCGACTGGGGTACACCATGCTCAGGCCGCGACCGGCCCGCGTGTAGTGCGGTAGCACGCGCACCAGCCTGCCGGCTGCGATATCGGATGTCGTCAGGACCGACGGCAACGCAGCGATGCCGAGGCCGGCGCATGCAGCCTTGCGCAGCACCTCTTGAGCGTTGCTTTTGAAGCGCCCTCTCACGCGCACCTCCTTTTGCGTGCCATCCAGATCCTGCAAGTGCCACGTGGCGCCGCCGCTGGAATCAGGCTGAACCACGCACTCGTGCGCGCTCAGCTCGTCCAGGTTGATTGGCGTGCCATGCGCTGCTAGGTAGGAGGGGCTGGCGCTCAACTCACCATAGCTCGCGAAGATCCGTCGGGCCACGTAGCTGGAGTCTTGCAACGGCCCTCCGCGAAATGCGACGTCGATGCGATCGGCAATCAGATCGACCACGAGATCGCTGAGTACGAAATCGAGCCGCACCAGCGGATGCTCGGTCAGAAATATCTCTATCCATTCCATCTGGAAGAAATCGAAGAAGCCGGTGGGTGCAGTCACCCTCACCGTGCCGCTCGGCTGCCCGTTGTCCGCAACATGCAGTTGACCGGCTTCCAATAGCTCCGCGACCGCAGAAGCGCACCTCTCTCGGAAGGCTTCACCTGCGCTCGTCAACGCAAGCTTGCGGGTCGAACGCTGCATCAACCGCGTGCCCAGCCTCGCCTCGAGCTGCTGGATGCGCCTGCTCAACGTGGCCGACGGCACACACAGCTGCCGCGCTGCTTCGATAAAACTGCCGCTGTGAGCCACCTGCACAAACATCGCCACTTCATTCAGATCGAGTACAAAACATTCTTCCTGTTGGCACCGGCACTTCCCGTGTCGCATCGTGTTGTGCAATACAGGACTTCATTCTTCAGTCGATCGATGAACGCCATCCGTTGTGCACCGTGAATTCGAGGTGACGTACACATGAACATCCGCTGAATCTGCGTTTGCTTGGCGGCTGAGCAGGCTCGCAGGTACTTTCAACTGTCTCTGCGACACCTCCTTGCCGGGATGTTCGGCAACAATCCGAACGCGAGAGAGCCGTCCAATCAAGGAATCACACAGCGAGCATTCCACGGATGTCATATGCGATGACCAGTCAGCCGCCAGCTGCTCGCGACGCACTTCCAGTCGACAGCGAAAGGCAGCCACCCTCCCCAAAACCTCTACAGTCATGAATCGGGGCTCTCAGGCGAGGAAGCGTTGAACAAGCTTGACCCAATAAGTCGCCCCAAGCGGAATCAGCGCATCATTGAAGTCGTAGCTGGCGTTGTGCAGAGTGCAGGGGCCTGCACCGTGAGGCAGCGTGCGATGAGCGCCGTCCCCATTGCCGATGAAAGCATAGGCACCGGGCCGCGCCTGCAGCATGAAAGCAAAATCTTCGGCCGTCATCGCGGGCCTTTGCACGAACACGTTATCGGCACCTACGATGCTGGCCATGACCTGTCTCCCCAGTTCCGCTTCAGCGGCCGAATTGATGGTAGGTGGGTAGCTTCGATTGAAGCGCAGTTCGCATTGCGCATCGTGCGCACTGCTTACGTGACTTGCGATCTGTGTCATGCGCGCCTCGATCAGGTCGAGCGTCTCCAGCGAAAAAGTGCGAATGGTTCCCCTGAGCTCACAGGCATCCGCGATGACATTGTTCGACTGGCCAGCGTGGATTGCCGTCACGGAGATCACTGCGGGTTCGCCGGGCTTCTTGTTCCGCGTCAGGATCGCCTGGAAAGCCTGCACCACTTCGCAGGCCACCGGCACCGGGTCAACGGTCGTGTGCGGCAGCGCCGCGTGTCCGCCTCGGCCATGGATGACCACGGCGAATTCCGTGCTCGATGCCATCACCGGCCCTGGGCTCACGGCGAACTTGCCGGCCGCCATGCCGGGCCAGTTGTGCATGGCAAATACCGCATCGACCGAGAAACGCTCGAACAGGCCTTCGTCGATCATGGCGCGTGCACCCGCGCCACCTTCCTCGCCGGCTGGAAGATGAAATGCACGGCGCCGTCTAAGCGGCGGTCTGCTGCAAGCTGACGCGCGGCCGCAAGCAGCATCGCGACGTGGCCATCATGACCGCAGGCATGCATCTTCCCCGGGTGCTTGCTCGCGTGCTCGAAGGTGTTGAGCTCGGTCACGCGCAGCGCGTCCATGTCGGCCCGCAGGCCGATGGTCTTGTCGCTCGTACCATGGCGGAGGCTTCCGACCACGCCGGTGCGTGCCAACCCGCGATGGATCTCGAGCCCGCATTGCGCCAGTTCAGCGGCGATCAGGTCGGCGGTGCGGAATTCCTGGTAACGGGTTTCGGGATGGGCGTGCAGATTGCGCCGAAGCGCAACGTGAGCATCCGCGCGCGCGACGATGGCATCGATCAACTCCATGCGCGCAGGCCGGTCATTGGACGGTTTCGACCTCGCGGCCCAGCGCTTCGAGGAAGCGAACGTTCTCGGCGGCGCTGCCGATGCTCACCCGCAGCCAAGTCTTCAGGCCGTACGAACCCAGTGGTCGTGCGATCAATCCGTGCTGCTCCAGCCGCCCCGCAAGCGCTGCGCTGTCACCGGTTTCTACCGCCACGAAATTGGTCGACGAAGGCAAGTGGCGTAACCCCAACTCGCGGAATGCCGCGCAAAGCTGCGCATGGCCCTCGCCATTCATCGCTACCGTACGGTCCAGGAAGTCGCTGTCGGCCAGGGCAGCCATTGCTGCGGTCTGCGCGGGCTGCGACACCTGGAAGGGCGAGCGAACGCGGCGCAGCATGCCGGCCAGCGCTGGCTGTGCAATGCCATAGCCCACGCGCAAACCGGCCAGCCCGTATGCCTTGGAGAACGTTCGCGTCACCAGCAAGTGCGGATGGCGGCGTACCCATTCGACCGCATCGCCGCGGATGGCACTGGGCATGTATTCGAGGTAGGCCTCATCGAGTACCACCACGGTGCCGTCTGGCTGCCCCGCGATGAAAGCCTCAAGTTCATCGGGATCAACGCAAGTACCGGTCGGGTTCCCGGGATTTGCGATGTACACCAGTGCGATGCTCTCCTTCACACTTGCCTGACGCATTGCGCCGAGATCGATCATGAAATCCGGCGAAGGCACCACGTGAGCCGTCGCACCGGCACGCTGCGCCGCGTTCACATAGGCCTGGAACGAGTATTGGGCGTACAGAGTGCTACGGCCCACGGTCAGCAATGCGCCGGTCGCCATGCCGAGCACGCTTTCCGAGCCAGCGCCGATCACGATCCAGTCGGGCGGCATACCGAGTTGCTGCGCCAGCGCATTCACGAGGTCGGTGCAGTCGTTGTCCGGATAGCGCGACAGGTCGATGGTCGCCTCCGCCAGCGCCGCCAGTGCGCGCGGGCTTGCCCCCAACGGATTCTCGTTGGATGCCAACTTGACGATGCGCGACAGAGGCATGTCCAGGCGACGCGCCAGATCCTCGATGGGCAGGCCCGGCGAGTAGGAATTCAGCCGCTCGATGTGCGGTGGATAAATGGGAGCTTGTCGCATGGGATGGCTTTAACGAAAGTGGTGGGAGGACTGGCCGACTCAGCTAGCGAGGCGGGCCTGAAGGGATCTCACGTAACTGGACAGGGCAAAAGAGGTAGTGAAATAGAAAAGCGCGATGAACAGGTACATCTCGACCAGTCGACTGTCGCGCTGCGCGACCTTCGACGCAGTGCCGAACAGGTCATCCAGCGAGAGGACGTAGACCAGTGAGGTGTCCTGAAACAGCACGATGAACTGGGTCAGCAATACAGGCAGCATCTTGCGGATCGCCTGGGGCAGGACGATGTACAGCATGGCGCGCCCCTGGGTCATGCCGAGCGCTTGCGCCGCGGCTGCCTGACCGTTCGGGATCGAACGAATTCCTGAGCGGATGATTTCCGAAAAGTATGCGGATTCGAAGAGCGTGAAGGTCAGGTAGGCGGATGCCTTGGAGCCGAACTGCACCGGCGTGGGGGAGCCCACAACCCAGGCCGCTGCATACGGCATTAGTACGTAGAAGGCGAAAAGCCCGAGCACCAGTGGAATGGCGCGAAACAGATTGACGTAGGCTTCCCCGACGTGGCGAAGCACGCGGTTCTTACTGAGCCGCGCCAGAGCGATGCCACTGCCGATGATCAGACCGGCAAAGCCCGAAACCAAGGTAAGCTCGAGCGTGAACGCAAGCCCCGTCGTGAGCATGTACGGCAATGCATGCCAGACCGATTCGAAATCGAAATGAGAAAACATGGCGTCACCTCTCGCCGAAGCCTGGCAGTTCAAGTCGCTTTTCGATGCGCCGCATAGCGGTCACGATCGCGAAGTTAAGAATGACGTAGATGCAAAGCGCAGCCAGAAATGCCTCGAACACCTGGAACGAGAACTCCTGCATGGCATGAGCCTGCGCCGTCAATTCGACCAGGCCTACGGTGAGCCCGATGGACGTCGCCTTGACGGTGTTCATTGCGTCGGTCGTGAGCGTTGGCCAAACGATTCGAAAGGCTCGCGGGAGCAACACGTAGCGGTACATCTGAACGACCGTGAGACCGAGAGCTGCGGCGGCCATCTGCTGCCCTCGCGGCAACGCGTCAATGCCACTGCGAATCTGCTCGGCGACGCGGGCCGACATATAGCAGCCGATGGCAGCCACCACTGTGAAGAACGGTCCGTTCTCCCATTGCTTGATCCAGGTGCCCGCCATCTGCGGCAACGACTCAGGCAGCACGAAGTACCAGAGAAAAAGCTGCACGATCAACGGAATGTTGCGGAAAACCTCGACGTAGATCCGGCTGATCGCACGTACCCTGGGCGAGGGATGGGTGCGCATGACCCCGACCGCAGTTCCAAGCGTGACGGCCACAGCAATGATCAGCAGGGTGGCGGCCACGGTCCACATCAATCCGACTCCGAGAAGGTAGAGATACGAACCCGCGCCTGTCGGCGACTGCTCCAGAAACACCGGCCAGTTCCAGTGGTAGTTCACGTCGCGTCCGTCGCTCAGTAGACCAAAGGATCGATCGAATCTGTCGGGTTGGCGTACGCCTTCTCAAGCGCAGGGCTCATCGGGAAGTTCATTCGCAGGCCGCGCGGCGGAATGGGCTGCACGAACCATTTGTCGTAGTTCGCCTTGGCCGCGGGTGACTTCAGGAAGGCATTCAGGGCCTTGTCGACGGCGGCCTTGAAATCGGGGTCATCGCGCCGCATGACCAGCCCGTAGGGCTCCGCCGGCGCGAGCCTGTCTGGAGAAATAACGTAGTCGGACGGATTCTTGGCGCTCGCGATGGAGCTGGCAAGCAGCACGTCGTCGCTCACCAGCGCTGCGGCGCGGTCGGTCGAGAGCATCAGGAAGGCTTCGGGCTGGTCCTTGGCGCTGACGATGCGCATGTTCAGGTTCTGCTTCACGTTGATCTCGTTGAGAATCACCATGTGGTTCGAGCCCGGCACGGCCACAACCGTCTTCCCCCTGAGGTCGGCCACTGTCCTCAGCATGCTTTCCTTCTTCGCGACGAAGGCTGTGGCCGTGAGAAAGAAAGTGCTACTGAAAGTCACCTGTTTCTGGCGCGCAGCATTGTTGGTCACGCTGGCGCAGTCCATGTCGATGGTGCCGTTTCCGAGTAGCGCCAGCCGGGTTTGGGCCGTCACGGGCTTGTACTCGACCTTCAGTGTCTTGATGCCGGCATCGGTCTTGAGGCTGTCGGCCAGAGCCTTGCACATGTCGACCGTGAAGCCAATCACATTCTGGTTGTCATCGACATAAGCGAACGGCACCTGGTTCTCGCGCACTCCGATCGCCAGCGTGCCGGTTTCGGCGATCTTTTTCAACGTACCCGTGAGAGGCGCTGCGCCTGCATGCGCGATGCCAAGCGCAATGACCGCGCTGACGTACCATTTGCAAATGCTGAAACGCATGTTCGGTCCTTCGATGATGAATGTGAAACAGATGGCAGGGGGTTCGTTCGATGCCTCTTCGGCGTTCAAATGTCATGGCTCACGGGTTCGCTGTCCATCGCACTGCGAACATCGCGATGCGGCTTGGCTATCACCACATGGGTTCAAGCTCACCAGATGGACACCCTCTGGTGTTGGCAAATCTCACCAGCTTTACCGAGCTAAAAGCAACCTTGCGGGTCAGCGTCTTCTCGGAACTCAGGTAGACGTTGCGCGCCACCTGCATGGTGATGGTCGAGGCGCCCTGGCTCTTCACGCGGTTCAGGTTGGCCAGCCCGGCGCGAACCATGCCCTTGTAGTCGACGCCGCCGTGATCGTAGAAGCGGGAGTCTTCGGCAGCCAGCACGGCGTCTTTCACGACCTTCGGAATGGCCGAGATCGGGGTGAGATTGCGGCGCTCCTCGCCGAACTCGCCGATCAGCACGGCCAGCATCCCGGCCAGGGCGATGCCGAAGCCCCAGAAAAAAAAGCGCAGCAGCCACTTCAGCCAGGTCGGGCGCTTGGGGGGAGGATTCTTGGCTGGCTCTTTGGGAAGTGAAATTGCTTGCATGAAAGGTTGGTCGAGCGCGTATTGGCTTGAGTTGGCCTCCTCAATCCACGCTGATGTCGCTTTCATGGGGAGCTGGACCGGGGCTGGCCTGCTCACAGATCAGCCGGATGACTTGAGAGATTTCGTCGCCCTTCATATCTCTCACTGTTTCGGACAGATCGGCCACGCAGCAATTGCATCGCAGGAAAGGAGACCTGTGAAGTTAAACTATCAAATCAATTGATAGGCGTTGCTAATGAATTTAAGTGCAGGGAAGCTCTAGGACTCGCCCGTTGTGGCTAGACGCAGTTCCACCCAGAGCGTCTGAAGAGAGCTTCATGATCTAAGCCTGATGCCTAAAGCCTTCGAAGCGCAAGTAGGTGCCCAGCTCTACGATCGGAAGAAAGCCGCCAGCGTTACAGCGATCGGCTCCTTAGGGTGATCCAAACCACGGCCCGACCTGCGTGCACCGTTTCATCTACGACAAGCGGGCCTGCTTACTTTCAGTGCCTAGTGCAAGAAGCGGTTCCGCCGCAAATCAGCGACGGCGGCATGCCTCCAACAGGCTTGGTGATGCACCCGATGAATTGCCGCTTCATGGACCACGCGCCGTACTGCTGTCGGGGGGCTTTCAGCGCTCGCTCGGGCGTGCACATGCATGACTGCTGTCGCCAGCAGCAGAGGCCGCCCGAAAGCTTAGCTCTCCGAGTGGATGTTTTTCATGATGATCACGCCGCCCAGGCGGGCAGTGTCGGCACGCATGCGGCGGGCCAGCGCTTCAGGCGGACCAGGCTGCGCTTGCCAACCGTTCTTCAACAGCGCAGCGCTCACGTCGCGCGTGCTGATCACTTCGGTCAGCGCCGCATTGAGCCGGGCTATCGCGGCTTTGTTCATGCTCGCGGGCGCGGCAAGCGCGGTCCAGATTTCGAGGTCGGCGCCACGCACATCGGCGTCGCGGATGGAAGGCAGTTCCCCGGCCAACTGACTGCGCTCAGGCGAGGTCACACCGATGGCGTTGAGTTTGCCCGAATTGATGTGAGGCATCACAAGCCCAGGTGGTAACAACGCCAGCTGGATTTCGCTGGCAAGGAGCCCTGCCATTACCTGCGGGTTGCCGGGATAGGGCTTGTGCTGGGGGGTGATGGCGGCGCGGCTCTTGAGCAGCTCCATGCCCAGGTGGCCCACCGTGCCCACGCCTGGCGTGCCATACCTGGCGCCGGTGCCGAGGTTGCGCACCCACAGCAATTGTTCGGCCGCGGTTCTGCCCGCGGCGCTGCCCGACACCACGAGCACCAGCGGCGTGCTACCGATGAGTCCGATCGGCGCGAAGTCCTTCTCGGGGTCGAAAGGCAGCGATGGGTTGAGCAGCTTCGCGATGGTGAGGTTGCCATTGATCAGTGCGCCGATGGTGTGTTCGTCAGTCGCGGTGGCCACCAAGGCAGCCGCGATGTTGCCGCTGGCGCCGGGCTTGTTCTCGACCAGCACCGGCTGATGCAGGATCTTCGACAGCGGCTCGGCAATCGCACGCGCCGCGAGGTCGGGCGACGCGCCGGCGGGAAAGCCCACCAGGATGCGCACAGGCTTGGTGGGCCAGGTGACCTCGCTGACAGGAGCGGTGCGTTGTGCCCACGAAGACTTCGCGAGGAGCGAGGCGGCAACGGCTGCCGTAGCGCCTTCGAGAAAGCGGCGTTTGGTGGTCATCGAGGGCGATTCCATTTGCCGAAAACACATATTCGCTCTTTTTTTGGTACTGAATGTCGATGCATCCTTCGATGCATCTTCGTCATTCAAATGTGCATGACTTGCGTAAGAGCCGTCCATTGCACGGCGAGCATCACGATGCGTTTTGGTTATCACCATGCCTCTTCCTCGTCAAGACAGCGGTGTCCGGGTGATGGCGCTGCGTGATGTGAGTTCGCTATCTCGATGACTCCAGACCGGTAGACGATCTGCGCGCATCCAATCGACCATGGGTGCTCTTGAGGAACTCCAACCATGATGAACACACCACTTTCTCGCATCACGCCCGCTATCCCGGCCTGGCCGTGTTATCTGAACGGCGAATTTAGCAATCTGCGGGAGGCGCGCGTCTCCGTTCTGGATCGTGCCTTCCTGTTCGGCGATGCAATCTATGACGTCGTGCCCGCCTATGACGGACGGCTCTTCCTGTTCGACCAGCACATGGCGCGCTTGGAGCGCGGTTTGGTCGAAATGCGGATCTCGAATCCCTTGACGCGTGCCGCCTGGCGCGAGCTGGCAGAGGAACTGCTCGCGCAGCATGCGGTGGCGGATCCGCATGACGGCGGCGTGCGGCGTCAACTGGTCTACTTCCAGGTGAGTCGCGGTGCGGCCATGCGCGAGCATGCGATGCCGAGCGACCTGGCGCCTACGGTTTTCGGCATGGCCAACCGCATGCCAGTGCCCTCACCCGAACAGCGGCGCCAAGGTGTCGAATGCATCTCTGCAGAGGACTTTCGCTGGCGCATGGCACATCTCAAGAGCACGAGCCTGCTCGGTGCGGTCTTCTCCAAGCAACTGAGCGTCGACGCGGGCGTGGCGGACACGATCATGTTCCGCGACAACCTGCTCAGCGAGGCATCGGCCAGCAACGTCTGGATCGTGAAGAGCGGTCGCGTGATCGGCGTGCCGAAAAGCCACCTTGCGCTCGAAGGCATACGCTACAGCCTGCTAGAGACTATATGCCAGGACGAAGGATTGCCCTTCGTCCTTCGTGAAGTAACGCGCGCCGAAGTGTTCGATGCTGACGAAGTGATCCTCTCTTCGGCGGTGAAGGAACTCTTGCCCGTCGTGCAGCTGGATCGCCAGCGCATCGGCACTGGCCAGCCAGGCGGAGTCTTCAAACGCCTTTATGCTGGCTACGAACGTGCCGTCGCCAGAACGGCGGCCGTCCCCGACTAGCTAGAGGAGCTAGGGGTCCAGGACGTGGGGCGCACGGTCCCTCGGGTCATCCGCGCGAATGAGCGCAGCATCGCGAGCAGCGTTTTCGCCTCCGGGCTCAAGCGCCGGCTTGCCCGAGACACTATGGCTACTTCGTAACGTCGCGAGGGCTGCTCTACCTTGATCTCGACCATGACGCGTGCCGTCAGCGGATGGTCGAGGATGCTGCGCGGCAGGCGAGCAACGCAGTCGGAATCCATCAGCATCGACACCGCGCCGAACAATGAGTCAGAGACCGCTGCCATCCGCGGCCGACCAAGTTGCTGCTGGATGAACAGTTCTTGGATGCTTTCGTCCTCCTGCCCCGGACGCCCGGGATCACCTACTATCACCCACTGCAGATCGGCGAGCTCGCTGATGGAGCGCGCGGCGGCATTCGGATGGCCCTTTCGCGCCACAATCGCGGCCTCAGATTCGTAGAGTACGTCCACGCGCAGATCAGCGGCGTCGAGCCTTTCGGGCAACCGCATCACGGCCAGTTCAATGCGACCGTCGCGCAGCGCCGCAAGCAGTTCCGACGCAGCGCTTTGTGTCAGGTGAATGGCGACGTCGGGCAGCACGCGAATGAAGTCCTGCAACACTGCCGGCACCAGCCGCAGCGATGGTTCGACCGATACCCCCAGCGCCACGCGGGTGGTACGGCGCGCTTGCGTGCTGCGCAGCCACCCCTCCGCCCGATCGGCTTCCAGGATCGCGGCTTGCGCGTAGGGCAAGAACGCCCGTCCATCTGCTGTCAACACGACGCCCTTGGCCGCGCGTTCAATAAGGGAGAGGCCGTGCTCATTCTCGAGCCGCGCAACGCTCTTGGTCAGTCCTGCTTGCGATACTTCGAGTGCACGCGCCGCAGCGCGGAAGCCACCATGCGTGACCACGGCGTTCAGATCGCGAAGTTGCTGAAGATTCATGCGTATGGGACCCCAAAATTGAACGCACGGTTTTCCTCCTAAGCGAGCAGAGGCCGTGACAAGCGAACCTAGCACCAACCGATCATTCAATTCATTAAAAGAAGATATTAGTTAATTTAATAATTTAATTTACAAGATCCATCTCGATGCATTCAGGTGCTGTCGAACCAGAGGTGCCAGCAATATTCGAAGGAAGTGCGTGATCGAAATCAAGAACGTATCCAAGTGGTACGGCCCGGGCAGGTGCTCAACGACTGCAACGTGAGCATCTCCAAGGGCGATGTGGTGGTGTGCGGCCCGTCGGGTTCCGGCAAGTCCACGCCCATCAAGACCGTGAACGCGCTCGAGCCCTTCCAGAAGGCGAGATCACCGTCAACGGCATTCCGCTGCACGACCCCAAGACCAACCTGCCCAAGCTGCGCTCCAAGGTCGGCATGGTGTTCTAGCACTTCGAGCTGCTCCCGTATTTGTCGGTGACCGAGAACCTCACGATCGCGCCGATTGAGGTGCTGGGCCGCTCGCCCGACGAAGCCAAGACCCGCGGTCTGAAGATGCTCGACCGCGTGGGCCTGATGGCGCACAAGGACAAGTTCCCGGGCCAGCTGTCGGGCGGCCAGCAGCAGCGCGTGGCCATTGCCCGTGCGCTGCCGATGGACCCGATCGTGATGCTGTTCGACGAACCCACCTCGGCGCTCGACCCCGAAATGGTGGGCGAAGTGCTCGACGTGATGGTGGCTCTGGCCAAGGAAGGCTGATCATGATGGTGGTCACGCACGAAATGGCCTTTGCCCGCAAGGTGGCGAGCCGCGCGATCTTCATCGACGTGGGCGGCAAGATCCTCGAAGACTGCCCGAAGGACGAGTTCTTCAATCACCCTGAAAACCGTCAGCCGCGCACCAAGGACTTCTTCAACAAAATCCTCTCACACTGAACGCGTTTCAAGTTCCATCGGCTTGACGTCACTGAGCCCCTAATCCGCCGCTTCTCAGCCACGGCGTCCCTCCTCCTTTCCGCTTGCGGAACAATGAGGATGAACACCTTACTGTTCTTTCCTGAGCGTATTACGCCGCCGTGGCAAGCCAGTTTGGCGAGTGATGCGCTTTACGCCGGAAAGGAACTGCGACAAGCCCAGCATGATCAAGAGAATTGCGAACACAAATCTATGGGCCGACGTGGTCCAATCTGCCTGCGGCGCCTGCGCGCGTGAGGTCAGGAACGCCAATAGCGTTGCTAGCAGCAGCACGGGGGCGCTCGCTATGAAAGTGCGTTGGTAGCCGCTCGCGTCGAACAACAATCCGCCGACAGTAGAGCCAATTGCAATGGAGAGCTGGACCGCTGCCACCGGCCTCCGCCAGCTTCAGCGTTCTCGGCGGTGCCCGAGCAACCCGGCTCCACCAACCCACCGGCACAGCGGCGGCCATCACCCACACACCCAAAAGCGCGGCCACCGCTGGCGCTCAACCTGCGAAGGGAATCAGACAAAGGGCACTCACTGCCATCAGGGTAAAAATAGCGATGCGAGTCCCGTACAAGCTCCGCTTCAGGACGCTGCCGATTAAGGCGGTGGAGGCTGCTGAACACGATCCGCCGACGGGATCGCGCCGACCACAGGCAGGGACACAGAGATGCGTTCGACCCGAACCTTTTAACGAATCGTCGAGGCAATCTCGAACCTTAACTACTCGAAGCACTGGATGTAGTGTCGATGAATGATTGGCATTTGTGCAGGAAACCTGCACCCTTAGTGCTCAGGGTCTTGAATCCTCGATCCCGTGCAATGAAAGTCGCAAGCATGTGAGGAATCAGCGCGGCAGCATCTACTGGCGCTTGATGAACCCGCCCATGCACCTCTGCATAGGAATCCAGTTGCGCCTTCAGCTCAGCCGATAGCGTGACCGTCAGCTTTACCGCTTCAGACCGCGGAAGCGCACCCAAGCTGAGTCGGTTCACCCCCTTGCTCATTGCGGCACTCCCCGCTTGAAAAACAGTGGCTGGTACGGCCGCAGCACCAGGTCCTTGTTCACCATCACCCGCATCGGAAACCCCGGCCGGATCGTCAGCGTCGGCTGAACGCTCATGTTGCGCTTGGTGATCTCCTGCCCGACCTGGTTCACCGCATCCTGCGCCCCTTCGCGGGTCGCGATCACGATGCGATTGCCATCGGTGCGGCTTTCGGGCGCGGCCAACTCGGCGCCCACGCCCAGCAGCGTCGACAGTGCCGCCCCGGCCAAAATGCGGTCCCAATGCCAATCCACACCATCTTCCAGTCCCGCATACCCGGCCGGATCGATCCCAGGCAGCCGGTCCAGCGCCACCGACGAAGTGTCCGGCAGGATCAGCCGCGTCCACACCAGCAGCACCCGCCGCTGCCCGAAGGCCACCTGGCTGTCATAGCGCCCGATCAGCCGCGAGCCCTGCGGGATCAGCAGGTATTTGCCCGTGGCCGTGTCGTAGACCGCCTCGGTGACGTTCGCGATCACCTGCCCCGGCAGATCCGAATTGATCCCCGTTACCAGTGCCGCCGGAATGATCGTCCCGGCCATCACCTGGTACGGTGAAGCGGGCAACTGCAGGCTCCCAGGATTGCGCGTCGTGCCATCGCCCGCCTTCGCCAGAAACGCCTCCTTCGCATCTTGGCGGTTCTGGATCTCCGTCGGGTCGGTTGGTATGGCCTGCTGCGATGTCCCGGCCATCGGGTTGAAGGCCTGGTTCCCCGAAGCCAGCGCCGGCGCTTCAACCGACGCCTTCGCTGCCACCGCCGACCTACCCCCACCGCTGTTGCCGCTGCTCCTGAAGAACACCGACGACCGCGCCGCCTCCTCGGCCGCCAGCCGCTCGGCCTGCTCCGGGTCGACGCCACCGCCCGGCGCACGCATCTCCATCGGCTGCTGCGACTTCACGATGGCCGGTCCCAAGTCGCCGGGCAGCGGCTCGCCCAGCACCGGCGGGGCCGCCTTCGGCGCCGACGCAAGCCCCGCATAGTCCTTCGGCAGCCGCTCCAGATCCTCGGCGCGCGCGATGCGGTCCACGTTGAACAGCTCGGTACCGGTGTTGCGGTCCCGCCGACTCGGGCTCAAAGACCACAACGTGGCCCCCAGCACCGCGGCGCTGAGCCCACCCACGAACACCGCCAGCATGCGGCGGTTGAGCCGCGTCACGGGCCGCGGCGAAGCGCGCAGCGCCATGGCCTCCGGATCGGCCTTCGGCGCAGCAGGGGACGCGCCTTCCGGCATCTCGGTCGTGCCCATGCTCAGTTCCTCCGAACAGAACTCACACCGTCCGTGCGTTCGATACGCACCACCTGCGCCTTGTCCCCACCCAACCGCAGCTCGGCCGCGCCGAAGAGGCGATCCACCACGTAATACGGCGCGCGGAACCGGTAGTTCACAAGCTGCCCATCGCCCTGCGGTCCGATCACAAAAAGCGGCGGCAGTTCGCCCTGCGCAATTCCGCCTGGAAACTGGATGTAGACCTTCTCCCCATCGTCGAAGGCGCGCAGCGGCTTCCAGGGCGGTGAGTCTCCACTGACCGCGTAGCGGAAGCGGATCTGCTCCAGTGTCATGCCCGTTTCCGCCGGCGCGCTGGCCTGCGCCTCCCGGGCCTGCTTCTGCAGCGCCAGCATCCGGTCCTTCGGATAGTCCCAGGACACCGAAGCCATCCAGGCCTGCGGTGTCGAGGACAGCTCGAGCAAGTAGGTCCGGCGGTTCGTGGTGATGACGAGATTGGTCTTCAGCCCCACCCGCGTAGGCTTTACCAGCACGTTCACGCGCAGGTCCGCGCCCGAGCCGCTGGCCGTGTCACCCACGATCCACCGCATCGTGTCCCCGGCCGAGACCGTCACCAGTTCCTCGCCGGGCTGCAGCGCGATGACCGTGACGCGGCCCGGGCTCGTATAGACCTGATACAGCGCACCGTCGGCATAGGGCCAGACCTGGATCGCATTGACATAACCCTCCCGCGTCGGCGCGATGCGCGCCTCCTCGTTGGCGCGCGACACGCGCACCTTCTCGTCGACAGGTTCGGGCACGGGCTTCGCATCGATCTCCCGCCCCAACGGCTTCAACTGTCCGGGCAAGGCCAGCGGCTGCGGCACGGCCACAGCCTCCACGGGCTTCGGCGCTTCGGGCAGCAACTGTGCCGCCCTCCCCTGCTTCGGCTCATCGAGCGAAATCACCGGCGGCGACCTCCCCTGCGAAGCGCAGCCCGAGAACAGGACGGCCAGCAGGATCATCGGCACTGCGTACATATGGCTTTGTGCATTCATGGTTTCTTCACTCCTTCGGAGGTTTCGAGTTCACGGGTCCACGACAGCCCATTGACGTAGATGCCCAGGGGGTTCTCGCGGAGCCGCTCCTCGGTGCGCGGCGCCTGCAGCACGATGGAAAGCACGGCCGTCCAGCGGTCCAGCCCAGCCGCCTCGCCGTTGACGTAGCGCCGCTCGGTCCAGCGCACCTGGAACGAGGCATCGCTGGCCCGCACGACGCTGTTGACCTGCACGGCCACCGACTGCTGGCCGATGCGCGAGAACGGATCGCTCGTGCGCGCGTAGTCGTTCAGGACCGCCGCGCCCTTGTCGGTGGTGTAGTCGTAGGCCTCCAGCCAGTTCTGCCGCACGACGATCGGGTCGATCGACAGCGAGCGCACGTCGGTGATGAAGCGCGCGAGGTGGAAGGCAATCTGCGCGTCCGCGGGCTTGTAGGGCGTGGCCGCTTCGCCCACGGCGCGCACCTGTCCGGCCTGGTCCACCTCGATCACATAGGGCGTCACGATGGACTGCGCCGAGCGCCACACGAGGCCACCGGCCATCAACAGGGCCAGCGACAGAGAGCCGAAGGCCATCAGTCGCCAGTTTTTCGCCTGCACGCGCGCGCTGCCGATGCGCTGGTCCCAGACCTGCCCTGCAGCCTGGTAGGGGGTGATGGGCTCGGGTGTCTCCGAATACCGCACCCGGGGTCGTTTGAATTGCATGGATGTTCTCCTCAAGAATTCGGGTCAAGGATTCGAGTTGTCATGCAGGCTCGGACTGGCACCACTGCCGCCGTGGTCGCCCGAGCGCAGCGCGTGCGCGGCCGTGGTGGCCGCATGCGTGGCCTGCTGCCTGCGCCGCATGCGCTGGGCCCATGCAGGTTCGGATGTGGGCGCAGCAGATGCGCCGGCATCGGCAGCGATGCCGCCTGCGGAAGCAGCAGGTCCTGCGGCCTCGCCGACGAAGTTCGCCACGCGGTCCTTGACCGCCTTGGCGCTGGACGCGACGCGTTGGCCCACGGCGTGGGCACCGGTCTTCGCGACATTGCCAAGGCCCGCGCCGGCCGCACGCACACCACTGCCGCCCAATGCTGCAGCTCCCGCCTGATACGCCGACTTCGCCTCGCTGGCCAAGGCGCTGGCCGACCGTGCAGCAGAAGCGCCGCCACCGATGGCCGCCTTCGCCGCGCCGGGCGCCATGCGCGCACCGGCGGCCACCGCCGAGCCCGCGCTCGCCACGGCGGCGCCACCGGCCACGGCCAGGCCAGTGGCACCGATGGCCGTGCCCACCGCGGCCCCGGCGCCCAACTGCGGCGCCCCCGACACCAGCCCCGTCGCGATGCCCGGCCCGAAGATGCCCAGCCCCAGCATCGCCAGCGCCGCCAGCATGATGACCAGCGCATGGTCAACGGAAGGCTCGGCGCCAGCCGGCGTCTGGAATTCGGAGAACAAGCCTGAGCCAATGCCCACGATCACGGCCAGCACCAGCACCTTGATGCCCGACGAGATGACGTTGCCCAGCACCTTCTCGGCCAGGAAGGCCGTCTTGTTCCACAGCGCGAACGGCACCAGCACAAAGCCCGCGAGCGTGGTCAGCTTGAACTCGATCAGCGTGACGAAGAGCTGCACCGCCAGCACGAAGAAGCTCACAACCAGCACCAGCCACGCCAGGAACAGCACGCTGATCACGTCGAAGTTCGCGAACACCTCCGGGAAACCCGTCAGCTCGCTGATCTGGACCATGATCGGCCGGCCCGCGTCGATGCCCACCTTGGCCAACTGGCCCGGCCGAAGGAACTGCGCCTGGCTCATTCCGGAACCTGAAGCGGTCAGCCCCAGCCCGGCAAATGACTGGAACACGATCCCAGCCAGCCGGTTGAAGTTGCCAATGATGAAAGCAAAGGCTCCCACATAGAGCACCTTCTTGATCAGCCGGGCGATCACGTCGTCGCCCTGCCCCGAGGCATGGCCCATGGCCCAGAACAGCCCGGCCAACGTCACGTCGATGACGATCAGCGTGGCGCTCAGGAACCGCACCTCGCCACCGAGCAGGCCGAAGCCCGAATCGATGTAGCGCGAGAACACATCGAGGAAGCGGTCGATGACCGCCACGTCATCCATGGCGGTCAGTCCTCGGCCGTGTCGCCGGGTGGCGATGCCGGTATCACGGGCGCAGGTGCGGAGAGCTCAGCGGGCGAAGACGCAGGCGGTGTGTACGGTGTCCCGCCGCCCATGAAGCGCCGGCGCGTGGCCTCGGCCACCGCGTTGCACTGCGCATCGCCGACCTTCGCATGGTCAGCCTTGCACTGTGCGCGCAGTTCCTTCAACCGCTCGGGATTGGCAACCAGCGTTCCGGCGGTTTCGATCGGGGCGGGCTTACCGCAGGCGGACACCAGCAACGCGACAGCAACGGGCAGGAGGTACTTCATAACCGCTCCTTCACTGGCCATAGAAATTCACCGTGGTCGCGGTGTACGGCGTCCCACTGCCCTGGAAGCGACGGCGCACCTCGCGCGCGCGCTCCTGCACCGCCACCTGGCGCGCCTGCTCCAGCGCGGCGGCCCGGTCCTGGGTGATCTGCAGCTGCTGCGCCTGCATCGCTTGGCGAGACTGCAGCGCCAGCAGTTGATTGGTGGCCTGCATGGCCTGCAGCGCACCCGCGGCCGACTGGCTGCGGTTCACGAGGTCCGTCACCGCGCGCTCGTCGGCCGCGAAGTTCTGCACCGCCTGCGACTGCACCTGCGTCGCCGTGCGCAGCGCTTCCAGCGATTGTTTCCAGCGCGCACGGGCGTCGGTCGCCATCTGCGTGCCCGAGATCGTGGCGGAGTACGACTCGGGATAGAGGCGCTTGAACTCGCCCTCCATCTGCTGCACGTTGAAGGCCAGCCCTTGGGCCTGCTGGATCAGCTGGTTCGTCGCCGACAGCGACGCCTTCAGTTCCGACAGTGCGCTGAAATCCAGACTGGTCAGGTTCCTTGCCTGGTTCTGCAGCATCTGCGCCTCGTTCTGCAGCTGCTCGACCTGGTTGTTGATCTGCTCCAGCGCGCGGGCCGCCGTCAGCATGTTCTGGATGAAGTTGGACGCATCGAACACGGTGTCGCCGACGCCGAACAGGGCATGGGCCGGCGGGGCAATGCCAAAGGCCAGGGCACTGGCGGCGACCAGCGCCGCAATGCGGGGTTTGAACGTAGACATGGATTTCATGGATTTCTCCTTTGGGTGGATGGGAATCAAGGGAACGAGGGAAACGAGGGGATCAGGTCGGCGGCCCAGTCGATGCCGCCATGGCGCAGCCAAACGGCCGCGAAGTCGGCCGGCGGGACGGAGACCGAGATCGCATCGATGTCGCGCTGGTGCTCCGGCGATGAGGCACCGGCGAATGCCAGCGCGACGGGCCCGAGCCCCAGGTCGAAGACCCGGTTGCCCAGCCGCGATTGGTAGTAGTAGTCGCGCTTGGGCTGCGCCTGCGCGACGATCTCGATCTGCCGGCCGTTGAGCCCGAAGCCCTCGTAGATCACACGGATCTGGGGCTCGGTCGCCTGCGGGTTCGGCAGGAAGATGCGGCTCGCGCAACTCTCGACGATGGCCGGGGCGATGCTCGAGTCCTGAATGTCGGCCAGCGACTGCGTCGCGAAAATCACCGAGACGTTCTTCTTGCGCAGCGTCTTGAGCCACTGGCGGATGCGTGTGGCGAATACGGGGTCGTCCAGGAACAGCCAGGCCTCATCGAGGATCAGCAGCGTGGGCGCGCCGTCGAAGCGTTCATCGAAGCGTGCGAAGAGGTAGGACAGCACGGCCATCGTCGCGGCCTTGCTGTGCATCAGTTCCTCCATCTCGAAACACTGGACAGAGGAAGACCCCAGGCGATCCGCATCCGCATCGAGCAGCTTGCCGTGCGCGCCACCCAGCACATAGGGCTGCAAGGCCTGTCGCAGCGCATTCGACTGCAGCAGCACGGACAGGCCCGTCAGGGTCCGCTGCTCCACGGGTGCGCTGGCCAAGCTGTTCAGCGCGGACCACACCGCATCCTTCTCGGTTGGGCCGACGGCCACGCCCTCCTGCAGCAGCCGGCCTTCCACCCATTCCGAGGCCCAGGCGCGGTAGCCGTCCTGGTCGATGCGCGCCAGCGGCTGAAACGCAATCGCACCATCCAGCCCCAGGTCATAGTGCTCGCCGCCCAGCCCGAGGATGGTGGCGCGCATCGAGCGCCCCATGTCGAAGGCCAGGATGCGCGAGCCGGCGTAGCGCCGGAACTGCAATGCCAAGGTCGCCAGCAGCACCGACTTGCCCATGCCCGTGGGGCCGACCACCAGCGTGTGGCCCACGTCACCGATGTGCGTGACCAGCCGGAACGGCGTCGCGCCGTCAGTGCGCGTGACGATCAGCGGTGGGCCGTCGAGGTGCCGATTGCGCTCCTGGCCGGCCCAGACCGCCGACACCGGCATCATGTGCGCTAGGTTCAAGGTCGAGACGATCGGTTGGCGCACATTGGCGTAGGCGTGGCCTGGGATCGACGACAGCCAGGCATCGACGGCGTTCAGGGTTTCCGGGATCGTTACGAAACCGCGGCCCTGGATCGTCCGCTCCACCGCGCGCAACTTCTCGTCGGCGGCCGTCGCATCGGCATCGAGAACGGTCACCGTCGCGGTCACGTAGCCGAAAGCCACCTGGTCGCTGCCCAGGTCCTGCAGGGCGGCATCGGCATCGGCCGCCTTGTTCGACGCGTCCGAATCCACCAGCGGGCTCTCCTGCTGGAAGATCGCCTCGCGCAGCAGCGCCACGATGTTCTTGCGCTTGGCGAACCACTGGCGGCGCAGGCGCGTGAGTTCCTTCTCGGCTTCCGCCTTGTCCAGGCAGAGAAAGCGCGTGCTCCACCGGTAGGCGAAACCGAGGCGGTTCAGGTCATCGAGCACGCCCGGCCAGGTCGAGGTCGGAAAACCCCGCACCGACAGCACGCGCAGATGCTGGTTTCCAAGCATCGGCGCCAGTCCACCCGTCAGCGGCTCATCCGCCAGCAGCGCATCGAGGTGCATCGGCACCTCGGGCACCGCCACCAGATGCCGGCGCGTGGACACGCAGTCGTGCAGATAGGTCAGGGTCTGCGCATCGTCGAGCCAGCCGATCTCCGGCATCACACCTTCGAGCAGGTCCAGGAAGCGCACCGACTCGGACACGAAGGCATCGAGCCTCTCGCGCCAGTCCACGCCTTCGGTCTTGCCGTTCTCGTAGAGCAGCTTCGCGGCGCGTGCCCGGCCCTCCTCGGGCGGCAGGTAGACCAGCGTGAGGTGGTAGTGGCTCTCGAAGTGGCTCGCGTCCTCCTCGAAGGCCGCGCGGCGTTCCTCGTCGACCAGCCACGACAGCGGCTCGGGAAACAACGACAAGGGATAGTCGGCGGCCTCGCGGCGCTCGGCTTCGACGAACAGCGCCCAGCCCGAGCCCAGGCGCCGCAACGCATTGTTCAGCCGTGCCGAGGTGGCGATCAGCTCGCCTTGCGTCGCGCTGTCCAGGTCCGGGCCACGAAAGCGCGCCGAGCGCTGGAACGCGCCGTCCTTGTTGAGTACGACGCCGGATGCGACCAGCCCGGCCCAGGGCAACCAGTCGGACAACAGCGCGGGCCGCTTGCGGTATTCGGCGAGGTTCAGCATGGGGTGTTCTCCATCACTGGCCTCACACGTCCAGCAGCACGCGGTGCTTGATGTGCCGCGCGAACACCGCCATGAACTGCGCGTCCATGCGCGCACCCCAGACCGCGAGCGAGTGCCCGGCGATCCAGATCACGAGGCCCGGAATCCAGAGCTGCAGGCCCAGGCCCACGGCCGCCGCCAGCGTGCCATTGGCGATCGCCACGGTGCGCGGCGCGCCGCCCATCAGGATGGGCTCGGTCAGGGACCGATGCAGCGGCACCTCAAAGCCGCTGACGGAACCGGTGATGAAGCCGCCGCTCATGCCAGCACCGCCCCGCCGGTGAACGAGAAGAACGACAGGAAAAAGCTCGACGCCGCGAACGCGATGGACAGGCCGAAGACGATCTGCACCAGCTTGCGAAAACCGCCCGAGGTGTCGCCGAAGGCGAGCGTGAGCCCCGTGGCGATGATGATGATCACCGCCACGATGCGCGCCACCGGTCCCTGGATCGATTCGAGGATGGACTGCAGTGGCGCTTCCCACGGCATGTTGGAGCCGGCGGCCTGCGCGGGCAAGGCGATGGCGAGCAGCAATGCCGCCGAGGCGGCTGCGTGCAAGTACGGTTTGACGGAAAGACGTGGATGCATCACGACGGTTCTCCAGAGGCTGAGGAAGGTGAAGGCGACGAGGAAATTGAAGGGAAAGCAGGCCCCAGCGAAGCATCGAGCTGGTAGCCCTGGCTGTCGTGCCCGCTGATGCGGGCGATCTCGCGCACGCGGCGCGCGCGGCCTCGTCCGGCGATGAAGACGATGACGTTCACCGCCTCGACGATCAGAGCGCGCGGCACGGTGACGGACACTTCCTGCACCAATTGCTCGAGCCGCGTGAGTGCTCCCAGTGCAGAGCCCGCATGCACGGTGGCGATGCCGCCCGGGTGCCCGGTCCCCCATGCCTTGAGCAGGTCCAGTGCCTCGGCGCCGCGCACCTCGCCGACGACGATGCGGTCGGGCCGCAGTCGCAGGGTGGCGCGCACCAGATCGGCCATGGTGGTCACACCCGGCTCGCTGCGCATGCCGACGTGATCGTCCGAGCGGCACTGCAGCTCCACCGTGTCTTCCAGGATCAGCACCCGGTCCCGGGTCTGCGCGATCTCGTCGAGCAGCGCATTGGCGAGCGTCGTCTTGCCGGTGCTGGTGCCGCCGGCCACCACGATGTTCAGGCGCTCGCGCACGGCGGAACGCAGGAAGGCCGCCTGCGCCTCGGACATCACGCCATCGGCCACATAATCGGCCAGGGTCAGGATGCGCAGCGCCCGCTTGCGGATCGCGAATGACGGCGCACGCACCACAGGCGGCAGCACGCCCAGAAAGCGCTCTCCTGTTTCGGGCAACTCGGCCGACAGGATGGGCAGGCCCGCGTGCACCTCGGCGCGCACGTGCGCGGCCACCAAGCGGATGATGCGTTCGGCCACCGGCGCTGGCAGTGCGGTGCCCGTGGGTTCGCGCCCCGACCCCAGCCTGTCCACCCACAGCGAGCCATCCGGATTCAGCATCACTTCGACGACTTCCGGGTCTTCGAGCGCGGCGGCGATCTCAGGACCCAGGGCGGTGCGCAGCATGCGTATGCGCCGCGCCAGCGAGACGGCCGCGTTGCTGGCGCCATCGTCGTTCAGGTCCTTGTCATGCCCGCGCGTCATGGGTGCTCCCTGGTTCTTGCTCGGTATGAACGGCTTGCGAAGGTTGGCCAGGCGCGACTGACGGCCCGGTGGATTCCGGCTCGATCTCCTCGTGGATTTCCCGCACCAAACTGCGGCCGCGCTGGATGTGGCGGGCCAGTTGTTCGATGAACTGCGCGTAGCGGGCGCGGCCCTGGGCGCGCGCGGCGTCCTGCTGGCCCTCGGGCACGGGCAGCGACACGGTGAGGAAGTAGCGCACGTAGAGCGCCAGCGTCTCGATCAGGATGGCCTGGTCGCGTTCGAGCCGGTCGAACTGGCGCGAGAGCCGGTCCAGGCGCTTGGCCATCGCGGCTTCGCGCTGGTCGCCTCCATCGGGCGAGAGAAACGAAGCGAGTGCCGCGGCGATGACCGACGACTTCGACACCCCACGGTGCGCGGCCAGATCGTCGAGCCGCTTCGCGTGCTCCGGCTCGATGAAGATATTGAGACGGGCGCGGCTCATAGCGCAATCCCGTCGTCAGGGTCCATCGCGGCCAGCCGCGCGGTGCGCATGAGCTGGCGGTCCACGTGCTTTGGCCGCAGCGGCACATCGTCCTCATCGTCGAGCACCAGCAGGTCGCCGGCGTCGGGTTCATCGACCTCGACCTCAGCAATGTCCAGCTCGGGCTTGAGCTGGTGTCCGCCTTCGTCGGCGAAGCCGCCCGCCTCACCATCCGACGATGCGACCGGCGCGGCCAGCGGAGCCAGCCCGCTCCAATCGTCCAGCCGCGTCGCCGGGCGATCCGCATACGCACCGGCCACCAGCACCGGCGCCTTCAGCACGCGCCGCGTGAAATTCCGGTCCAGGTAGTAGCGCAGCTTCTTCGCCTTGATCGGCGGATGGCCCGAGACCATCACCACTTCGTCCTCCGGCGGCAGCTGCATGACTTCGCCGGGCGTGAGCAGCGGCCGCGCGGTCTCCTGGCGCGACACCATCAGGTGGCCGAGCCAGGGCGCGAGCCTGTGGCCTGCGTAGTTGCGCTGCGCACGCAGTTCGGTAGCAGTTCCCAATGCCTCCGAGATCCGCTTGGCCGTGCGCTCGTCGTTGGTCGCGAACGCAATGCGGACGTGGCAGTTGTCGAGGATGGAATGGTTGGGCCCATAGGCCTTGTCGATCTGGTTGAGTGACTGGGCGATCAGGAAGGCGCGCAGGCCATAGCCCGCCATGAAGGCCAGGGCCGACTCGAAGAAGTCCAGCCGCCCCAGGGCCGGGAACTCGTCGAGCATCAGCAGCAACTTGTGGCGGCGCGCGATTCCATCCGAACCGTCGAGCGATTCGGTGAGGCGGCGGCCAATCTGGTTGAGGATCAGCCGGATCAGCGGCTTCGTGCGGCTGATGTCGGAAGGCGGCACGACCAGGTACAGCGACACCGGATGTTCCGCCGAGATCAGATCCGCGATGCGCCAGTCGCAGCGCGACGTCACTTCGGCGACCGTGGGGTCGCGGTATAGGCCGAGGAAGCTCATGGCCGTGGACAGCACACCGGAGCGCTCGTTCTCGCTCTTGTTGAGCACCTCGCGCGCAGCCGAGGCCACCACCGGATGCACGTCATCCGCCAGATGCCGCGTCGTCATCATGCGGTGCAGCGTGACCTCAAAGGGGCACGCGGGATCCGAGAGGAAGTTGGCGACGCCCCGCAGCGTCTTGTCCTCGCCCGCATAGAGCACATGCAGGATCGCGCCGACCAAGAGCGCGTGCGACGTTTTCTCCCAATGGTTGCGCCGCTCCAGCGCGCCTTCAGGGTCGACCAGGATGTCGGCGATGTTCTGCACGTCGCGCACCTCATGGGCGCCGCGCCGCACTTCGAGCAGCGGGTTGTACGCGGCCGACTTCGCATCGGTCGGGTTGAACAGCAGGCAGTGCGAGAAGCGCGTGCGCCAGCCAGCAGTGAGCGACCAGTTCTCGCCCTTGATGTCGTGGATCACGGCCGAGCCCGGCCAGGACAGCAGCGTGGGCACCACGAGGCCCACGCCTTTGCCTGAGCGCGTCGGCGCGAAGGCCATCACGTGCTCTGGGCCTTCGTGACGAAGGTAGGCGCCCTCCTTATCGATGGTCTTGCCGAGGAAGACGCCGGCCGGGTTCGTCAGGCCGGCCTTGGCGATCTCGTCGTGGCCGGCCCAGCGGGCGGAGCCATAGGTCGTGATCTGCTTGGCCAGCCGTGCGCGCCAGACCGCCATCGTGATCGCTGCGCCTGTGGCGAGCATTCCGCTGGAGGCGGCAATAATCCCGCCGCGCTCAAACACCTTGGGCGCATAGGCATCGTAGAAGTACCACCATTCGAACAGCTTCCAGGGCTCATAGACCGACACGCCAGAGACGTCGAACCAGGCGAGGCCGAGCCGCGACTGGTAGCCCAGTGCGTGGGCCGTCCACTGCGTGGCCGCCCACACGCCACCCAGTGCGACGCCGCACACCACGGTGATCTGTCCGAACAGGATGCCAGTGGCTGACGCCGGCATAAACCGCCTCCTCTGCGTGTACGTTGATCCGCTGCATGCGCGCCATTGCGGCACGCAGGCGTGAGTCTGAAATCAAGCCGCCGCGTGGCACACCCGTTCGGGCGTGCTGCGGCGTACGCTGGCGGGAATAGCTGGCTGAGGCTTGGGAGCTGAAGGTGTGGGCCTTCGAGCTGTCACGCGGGGAGTCTTGCAGCAGAGGGCGGCGACGTCCAAAGCCTTTGACGCGGCGCACCCTGCGTCTCTGGCCATACACCGTAACGATCAATGAAAAGTTGTGGCGTGCGTGAGAAATCGTTGCAGCGCTTCTGGCAAGCCGTTGCGCTGGTGCTTGTGCAGCACGTAGGTGGTGATTTGAATCTGTTCGGCGAGCGGCACGACCACTATGTCCTTTCGCTGTAGTGCCCGCATGTGATCCACATCGGCCAAGCCGACGCCCTGCCCCACCGCCACTCGGGTCAGGTAGCCGCTCAATGACCGTGCCTCACCAGCAATCGTCGGAGACAACTCCAGCTGTTTGAGGATTGCCGTCACCTGCTGGCATAGCCCCGGGTGGTGGGTCTCCCTACAGGCAATCGCGGGAAAAGAGACCAGTTCGGACAACGACACCGCCTCGCGGGCTGCAAGCTCATGCTCCGGCGAGAGGATCGCAACCAAAGGGCTGCCCCATGCTGGTTGCTGCACTAAGGCGTCGTTATCCGGCAGGCCGAAGGAGAAACCCGCATCGATCTCCTCCCCGCGCAGGGCTGCGAGCAGATCCGCCGCGTGCATCTCCGTAAGTTCGATGGGGATATCGGGAGCGATCAACCTCCAGCGGGCCAGGCAATCGGCCAGCATGGGCTGCACCGTGGCTTCATCGACGCCGATGCGCAGAGGCTCTCGATGGCGAGCATCGGTGGCCTGCACTGCGCGCTTGACGCGCTCCACTCGGACAAGGATTTGGCGCGCGTGACCGAGCAGTTTGGCGCCGGCCGGTGTCAGTTGCAGCCTGCGCGGTGTCCGGATAAAGAGCTTTACGCCCCAACGGTCTTCTAAATTTCGAACGGTACGCGACAGCGGCGTCTGGTCGATGTGCACTCGCTCAGCCGCGCGGCGGAAGTTAAGTTCTTCGGCAGCGGCGATGAAATACCGAAGGTGGCGCAATTCGATCATTGGCACCTCATACAACTCGCAGCGCGTTCAACGCAGGATTGTTTGCAATCGAGATATATACATGCTTTGTCCGCTTCGGGAAAAAGGCACTCACTCCCGCGCGAGTCTCAGCTCCTCCAGATCCTTGCTGCTGGTCGCGTACCAGCCATGGTTGCAGACAGCGCAGGTGTTGTCTGAGGCGAAGAAGGAGCCGATGACAAACTGGCCGGGTTTGACGTGGCGCACTTCGCTTCCGACCTCCGACCACGCCACAGTATTCGTGCCCCATGGGCATCGGCTCGGCGATGGGCTGGATACCACGATACGGCCACAGGTCCGAACCGCACACGCAACTGGCGGCGACGCGCACGACGGCATCGGTGGGTTTGAGGATTCGTGGGTCGGGGCGATCCTCGAAGCGGATGTCGCCCGCTCCGTGGAGCATGGTTGCCTGCATGTTCACTTGGCCCCGGACGCCGTGGCCAGGTGCCGCTCGAGGGCCTCGCGCGCGCGCCGGGCATGCTCGGCGTCGACGCGATCAGCCAGCACCTGGGTGAGCTGACGCAACTGGCCTGCCGTGAGGCCCACGTTCATGCTGATGCGCATGCGTGATTGCAGTTGCGACTCGGCCCCCGGCAGCGCCGACAGCATGCCGACCGTGGCCAGCTCGCGGCTTTGCCAGTCGAGGTTGTCGCGCTCGAAGATGTCGCCGAACAGATGGGCCTTCAGGTATTCGTCGATGGCCGGCGCGAAGTCGAACAGCGGCCCCTTGACCGGTCCGCTCGACAGCTTGGTCTGGTTGGCCGTCCCTGCGGCCAGCAGCGCATCACCCTTGGGGATGGCACGGCTGGGCGCAGAGCCCGGCGCATCCTGGATGCCGCGCTGCTTGCGCGCCTCCAGCACCTTCATCAGTTCGCCCAGGGCATTGAGGCTGCGCGGAAAGCCGGCGTAGGCGTAGAGCTGCACTAGGACTTCCTTGGCGTCGCTCACCGTCAACCCCGCGTCCAGCCCCTGATTCAAGGCAGCGTTCAGCTTGGGTGTGTCGCCCGCTGCGGCGAGGGCCGCGATCGGCCCGATGGCCTGCTGGCGGGCGGTGAGGATTTCGGACGCGCCGGGCGCGATGGTGGTTGGTGTGAGGGTCATGGCTTGAGGCTCCTGCGCGTTCGGGGCTGCGTGGCTCGGTGCGATGGCTGAACCCAGGCTCAGGGCAACAGCGAGTACACCGGCTCCGCGGCGTTTCATGGGCTGCTTAGCGGGCGTTGTATTGCTCATCGGCGACTTTCTCCATCCAGGTGACGTTCTTGCCATCCACCGTGCCAGTGACGGCCAGGTGGGTCATGGCCGTAGTGGACGCGGCGCCATGCCAATGTTTGACGCCCGGGGGGCACCACACCACATCGCCGGGGCGGATTTCCTGAATGGGCTTGCCCCATTCCTGGGTGAGTCCCACACCCGAAACCACCACCAGACGCTGTCCGGCGGGATGCGTATGCCAGGCCGAGCGCGCGCCGGGCTCGAAGGTCACCAAGCCTCCGGAGGCATTGATGTTCTTGTCGGCCGGCCAGACCGGATCGACCCGCGCCTGTCCGGTGAAATAGTCCGCCGGGCCGGCGGCCGAGGGCTGGCTGCCGGCGCGCGTGATCTGCTGGGCGGCTGCCGCCGTGCTCGTCTGTGGCTCGGCGGCCAGGGCCAGCGCGGCCTGCAGGGCCGCGGCGCATAGCGCCGTTTTCACAAGCGAGCTCATGGAGGTCCTTACTCTGTGAAAGTGAAGTGCGGCGCGAACGACTCAGCCGTGGTGGTCGGCCCTGCGCGCTGGCCCGGCGAGGTATTGCTCGTCGGTGACGTGCGCCTGCCACTCGACGTTCTTGCCGTCCAGCGCTTCCTGGATCGCGATGTGGGTCATCGCCGTGGTGGGCGTCGCGCCGTGCCAGTGCTTGTGACCCGGCGGGCACCAGATGACGTCGCCCGCGCGGATTTCGAAAATGGATTCGCCTTCGCACTGTGTCCAGCCACAGCCGGCAGTAACGATCAAGGTTTGGCCCAGCGGATGAGTGTGCCAGGCAGAGCGTGCGCCCGGCTCGAAGGTCACGCTCGCGCACGAGGCGCGGGCAGGCGCCGGCGGGTTATTCAGCGGGTCGATGCGCACCGTGCCGGTGAAGTACTCGGCAGGGCCTTTGCCAGAAGGTTGGGAGCCGGCGCGTTTGAGGTCCATGGAGAATTCCTTTCTGAGATTGGGTTCCGCTGCATGGCAACGGCCGCAGTGAACAGGTCCTCGGGGCTTCTCAGCCACCTCGATCACTGCCTTGTGAGGGCCTTGGGTCTGCAGCACTGCGGTATCACCATCCCGGGGTCGCGAAGACATGTACAGCAGTTGGCAGCGCAGCGGCGAAGCGGCGAAGCGGCGAAGCGCCCCCCGGATTCGACATTGAACCGTCGAGTTGCGTTCATCTCGTTGTCTCCTGCTTCTTGCCGATTGTGCAGAGCCATAGTGGATTCTAGAAATCAGCTTTGCCACCTTTATCGCCTATATGCGCCAATGTCCTTTGCAGTGGGCGCAACAGTTTGGCAACGCGCTCCTCCTATTCGGCCTTGATGTGTGCGTCCGCGATCACCTTCCCCCACATCGCCCAGTCGCGCTCCATCAGCCCAGAGACTTCCGCGGGTGACGAGCGCAATAACTGGAACCCTTGGGCGGCAAGGCGGCCCTCGAGTTCTTTGTCCGCCTGGAGGCTCTCTATTGCGCGATGCCATTGCTGCACCACGTTCGAAGACGCACCTTTCGGCAGGAAGACGGCATACCAAAGGCTGAAATCGAACTTCGGCACGCCGCTCTCGTAGAGAGTGGGAAGGTCCGCAAGAACGCGACTGCGGGTGCTTCCAGTGACCGCAAGCGGACGGACCTTGCCAGACTGGCGGTAGCTCAGTGCTGACGGCACGATGTCGAACAGCACCTGGATGTCTCCTGCAAGGAGCGATGCGGCTGCAGGACCATTTCCCCTGAAAGGAACGTGTGTCATCTTCGTTCCGGCCATACTGTTGAATAGCTCCCCGACGAGGTTTTGGGTCGATCCGTTCCCCGCAGATCCGTAGAAGAGATCGGGGCCTTTCGCGCGTGCATAGGCCAGGAATTCGGGAACGGTTTTCACAGGTAAAGAGGGA
The DNA here is from genome assembly GCF_018614875.1 of Variovorax paradoxus. Taxonomy (GTDB): domain Bacteria; phylum Pseudomonadota; class Gammaproteobacteria; order Burkholderiales; family Burkholderiaceae_C; genus Variovorax; species Variovorax paradoxus_I. The sequence goes on from NZ_JAGGNW010000020.1 coordinate 41,047, forward strand.
TGCACAATGAGGACGAGCGGAAACTGCGCCACTGTGGAGACGGGTGCAAAGTCGGTCCTGAAGTCGTAGCCCACCGCCTTAGACAGCAAAGGATTGATCACCAGCGTGCTGCCGGTGTTAATGAGCGCCGTGTATCCATCCGGGTCGGAGCGCGCCACCACTTGGGTTCCGACTGCGCCACCTGCACCCGCTCGGTTGTCGACGATGACTGGCTGCCCAAGCACGCTCCCGAGCTTTGCGTTGATCAATCGGGCGAGCACGTCACCGCCTCCTCCAGGTGCGAAAGGCACGACAAGCTTCAACGGCTTAGATGGGAATAGCTCTTGGCCGGACGCATCTCTCATCTGCGACGCCATGGTAAGGGCTCCTGCCGAGAGGAGCAGATCACGTCGACTAAGGTTCATCTCGTATCTCCGGTGGTTCGCAATTGGGGGATCTGACGCTCAGATCGGTAGCGAAACGCGCCCTGGCATTCTTGACAGGGGGCCCTGATTTTGCGCGGGCAAACCCTCTCTTTTATTGCGCTCGCCAGGAAGGAGCTTTGCGGCGGATGAAGAGGAAGAGGAGGGAGATGGGCGCTCGCCCCCAGCATTGCCGCAAAGACCAGCGGCAGACCGCTCAACCACCGCATGCCCATGTCGCATTGCCGACCCCGGGGTTATACGAGGGGCATGATAGGAAGCCTCATAAACTTTCGCCTCGCTTCACGAGCCCAGGCGCGACGCTTTGCGCACTGTGAGCGTGGGCGCACAAACCTTCCCGCTCGCTCGCCGTGGGCGCCACGACGAGCAGCTTGAATCGGGTACGCTAACGAACTCCCCATCTGCCCATGCCGCGCGAAAACCTACAAGACCTCGTCGCCTTCCTCGCCGTTGCCCGCGAGCGCAGTTTCACACGTGCGGCGGCGCAGCTGGGTGTCTCGCAGTCATCGCTTAGCCACACCATCAAGACGTTGGAGGAAAGCCTCGGCATCCGCCTGCTGACCCGCACGACGCGCAGCGTTTCCCCCACCGATGCCGGCGAGCGCCTGATCCAAACGCTGGCTCCTCGTTTCGAGGAGATAGAGTCAGAGCTTGCTGCTGTTGCTGAGATGCGCGACAAGCCGGCAGGCACCATCCGTATCACGACCACGGACTACGCCGCCAACACCATTCTCTGGCCGCGTCTTTCCAAGGTGCTTCCGAACTATCCGGAGCTTCGCGTCGAAATCTCAATCGATTACGCCTTGCGGGACATCGTCGCGGACCGTTTCGACATCGGCGTACGATCCGGCGACCAAGTTGCCAAAGACATGATCGCGGTGCGCATCGGGCCACCACGGCGGATGGCAATCGTGGCTTCGCCGCAGTACCTGGAGTGTCATCCCGCGCCGACGACCCCCCAGCAATTGATGGAGCACAGTTGCATTAACCTCCGCCTGCCGACTTACGGCGGCCTCCTTCCCTGGGAACTGCAGTACAAAGGCGAGGCACTGCAGGTGCGCGTGGAAGGCCAGGTGACGACTACGAACGTGTACCAGAAGCTCGAGGCAGCACTTATCGGAATGGGCATCGCCTCAATGCCTGAAGACCTCGCACAGCCCCATGTGGACGCGGGTCGGCTTCGCTGGATCATGGAAGACTGGTTTGGCACGTTGCCTGCGCAACATGCGTTCTACCCGAGCCGCAGGCAGTCATCCCGCACGCTCCAGGTGATCATCGAAGCGCTGCGTTACCGGGATTGACCCGGCGCTGACAGCAGCTTTCGCATTGATGGCCCTGCCTCACAACAGCGTGCGGTGCTGCCGAACATGGACGCGTCCGGACTGCCGCCGCTGGCACCACGCCGTCGATCGCCGCTCCAGCCCGCGCAGGCGCAACGCCGGATGGAACATTGCTGCAGGCATTTATCGCGCTCACAGATAAGTGCATCCGGTTTGCGGGCCTTACTCGCCTCGCGCCATGTGCCTAACATGAACGTCCATCTTGCATCGTGCACGAAGTGACCGATCCAGGCGCCGCTAACTAATTCACCCAATCGCCGTCGGCCCTCGCAATGCGCGCACCGGTACACGCCACCGCAATGGTGCCTCCGCCCCGCAGGGGAACGCATCTGCCAGGTCGCGATTTCTCCGGTGGGCAGTCAAGCGTCGGCCGTCGAACCCGCCGAATGGCTTCAACGCAACTTAAATGGAGAAAGTCACGCATGAACTGTACAACGCACGGCAAACGGCTGAGGCAAGCCGTTGCAATGAGCGTAGCAGCAAAGATCCTGAGCGCGCTCAGGCCTTCGCGCAAATTTTCAGCAACCAGGGGCAGACCACAATGACATCCCAGCAGACGCTTTCCCGCACGCAGCAGGCAATCGCACCTATCACGGTCGCGGCTGCATGCGGCGACATGGCTCAACTGAGTGCCGCGTTGAACCAGGGGCTCGATGCCGGCCTCACCGTGAGCGACATGAAGGAGATCCTGGTGCAGCTCTATGCATACGCGGGCTTTCCTCGGAGCTTGAACGCACTTGGCGAGTTGATGAAGGTCGTCGACGCACGAAAGAAGCGCGGCGTCCAGGACGCACCCGGTCGCGGGCCTAACGCGCCCATTCCCCTCGGCAATGACTTGCTCGCGGTGGGCACCGCGAACCAGACGAAGCTGGCCGGTGCACCCGTGCAGGGGGCGCTGTTCGAATTCGCTCCCACGATCGACGAATACCTCAAGACGCACCTCTTCGGCGACATCTTCGCGCGCGACAACCTTGACTGGCAAAACCGCGAACTCGCCACGGTTGGTGTCCTATCTGCCTTGGCAGGAGTCGAGGCGCAACTGCAGTCGCACATTCGGATCAGCATGAATGTGGGCCTGACGGCTGATCAGTTGCGCAGCGTGGCCGTGGTGCTGACGGAACGCGACCAACCCGAGGCGGCACGGCGCCTGCGCAACGCAATCGAGCAGGTCGAGGGCTCTGCAAAGCGCTGATGCGCAGCGTGCAAAGGTCCTTCTCCTTCCGAGCGCCGGGTTCTCGGAGATCATCCCCAATCCGCAAGACAGATCGCGGTGCAGGAGACCCCATGATCACGAGACGAACATTCGCGCAGGCAGCGGCGCTGGCGAGCGCCCCTGCGACCTGTGCGCTGCACGCGCAGCAATACCCCGCAAGGGCCATCCGACTGGTCGTCCCGACGGCGCCGGGACAGACACTCGACATCGTCGCCCGCTATTTTTCGGAGTCGCTCGGGCGAAGAATGGGCGTGCCCGTGATCGTCGAGAACCGGCCGGGCGCGGGGGTCAGCATCGGAACCGACTACGTGGCGAAGGCGCCTGTCGACGGCTACTCCGTGCTGTTCGGAAGCATGCCGCACTACGTGACGCCCTACGTGGCCGATTTCTCGGCGAACTACGATCCGGTCAAGGACTTCACGCCTATCGCCATGCTGGCGAAGACATCCATGGGCATCGTGGTCGGGGCGCAATCGCCGCACCGCACGCTCGCGGACCTGGTGCGTGCAATGAAGGCCCAGCCCGGGGAGGTGACCTTCGCATCCGGCGGGAATGTCACCGCGGCGCACCTTTGCATGTCGCTCCTGAACAGCAGGACGCAGACGACCGCAAAGCACGTCTCGTACAAGAACAGCACGAACGGCGTGATGGACGTCGCGAGCGGATTCGTGGATTTCAGCTGCCAGGGTTCGGGGGCGATCCTCCCGTATATCCGCTCCGGAAAGCTCCGGCTGCTGGCGGTCACTGGCCAGCGCTGGGATCTCATGCCGGATGTGCCGACAGCCGTTGAAGCAGGCTTCGCAGGCGTGGAGCTGAATGGGTGGGTCGGGGTACTGGCGCGCGCCGGCACAACCCCGGCGATCGTTCAGCGACTTTCCGACGAATTTGTGCGCGCGGGCCAACAGCCGGAGTTCAAGGCGCTGTGCGAGGCCCAGCAGTTGACGGTGGACGTGTTCGACCACAGGAAGTTCGCCGCACAAGTCCCGACCTACGCCGCAACCTTCAAGCGCCTCGCGCTGCTCTCCCAGGGAAAGTCATGAATCTTCAACCCACTCGGCGTGCCGAAGCGGCAGCCGATCAGACCACGATCTCCCGGCGGAACGCAGTCCTCGGCTGCGCGGCCATGCTGCTCGCCCCCCACATGGCACGTGCGCAGGTCTACCCAAACCGCCCACTCAAGCTGCTGATCGGCTACACGCCAGGCGGCGCGGCCGATGCGCTCGGGCGGCTCATGGCGCAGAAGTACGGCGAAGCCCTCGGCCAGCCTGTGGTCGTCGAGAACCGGCCCGGCGCTAGCGCGACGCTGGCGGCGGCGGCCGTCGCCAAGGCGCCAGGGGACGGGTACACGCTGCTGCTCAACACGGGGCCGGACAGCACCATCGGTCCCTTGACCATGCCCACTCTGCCCTACTCCGTGCAGAAGGACTTCGCGCCCATCAGCCGCCTGATCATCTTGCCGAGCGTCCTGGTGGTTCCGGCGGACAGTCCGATAAGCACCGTCGCGGACCTGTTAAAGGCGGCGCGCGCGAAGCCCGGCCGGCTGAACTACGGCTCTTTCGGGAACGGCTCCAGCGCGCACATGTCCGCCGAGCTTTTCAAGAGCCTGACCAGCACCTACATCGTCCACATACCGTTCAAGGGCAGCGCGCCGGCGATGTCGGAGCTGCTGGCGAGCCGCATCGACCTCATGTTCGACACCTTTGCATCGGCCTGGCCGCACGTCCAGGCGGGCAAGTCGCGAGCTCTCGCCGTGACCACGGCAACGCGCGTGCCACTGGCGCCTGACGTCCCCACGATGCAGGAGGCTGGCGTGCGCGGGTTCGTGTCGCAGGCTTTTATCGGCGTGGCGGCACCGGCGCAGACGCCGCCGGCGATCATTGAGCGCCTGCAGAGCGAGACCACTCGCATCTTGGCGATGCCGGACGTGCGCGAACGCGTCGTCAAGCTCGGCATGATCCCCGCACCGTCCGGGTCGGCGGAATTCGCGGCATTCCTAAAAAGCGAAACCGAGCGCAACCGCAAGTTGATCAAGGAAGCGAAGCTGCAGTTCGAAAACTGAGGCAGCGGCCAACCTTTGCAACCGGGGCAATGATCCTTCACGCGCAGGCGGCTAGCTCCGCCAGCATGCTCCTCCTAGAATTCCTACCCTGAATTTCAACCTCACGCCCGAGTAGGAACAGATCCGCGACGCTAGCCGCACGTCACTAGGCTACCCCCCGCTCCCGGGTCTCACCTGTTCTATTCCAGTTAGCGCGAAACGTCACGGGCGATGCCCGTGGTCATGAAAGCTCTGCAGCACAAGAAGAGACAGCACCGCCCCCCGCGGCGGGTGTGCTTTGCCTCGAGACCGGGCATCGGACGTGGTGCCCAATTGATCGACCTCATTCATAAGACTATGCGCAATCCTGGCACTTGGGAATGCATTCTCACGCCTAATATTTGTGCAATGGCAGAAGGTCGATGCGCATCTACCGACATCGCCATTTCTGCTGGCGGCGGCAATGCCTCTTTGCGGAAGAGCAGCCAGAAACTTGGCATTCAGCAATAGATGATGGCGGCGATAAAGTCGCCGGAGAACATACCCATGGACCGTCGCAATTTCCTCTCCACGAGTGCCACGCTGGGTTTGGGACTGGCCGCAGTGCCTGTCTTGGCGCAGCCGTTTCCAAATCCAAAGGATTCATCTATGAGCCAATCACGCCAAGGCACGGGACGCAAATCCCGCGTGTTCATCACCGGATCGTCCGACGGGCTGGGCCAAGCCGCGGCCAAGACGCTGCTGGGCCAGGGGCACGAAGTTGTCGTGCATGTCCGCTCCCAGGCTCGGATGCCGGCTGTGAAGGAACTCCTGGACCAAGGCGCCATCGCCACAACCGGAGATCTCTCGGATCTCGCGCAGATCCGCGATCTGGCCCGCCAGGTCAATGCGATTGGTCGTATGGACGCCGTCGTCCACAACGCCGGCGTCGCTTCAGGCTCACAGCTACTCGTGGTCAACACGGTCGCCCCCTATCTGCTCACAGCCTTGATCCAGCGCCCTCAGCGCCTGATCTACCTGAGCAGCAGCATGCACAAGGGGGGACGCACGGAGCTCGCCGGCATGGACTGGTCTGGTCGTACCTCCACGGGCAGCTACTCGGACAGCAAGCTGTTCGTCACCGCACTGGCCGCAGCCGTTGCGCGCCTGTGGCCGGACGTTTACAGCAACTCCGTGGACCCAGGCTGGGTACCAACCCAAATGGGAGGTCCCGGGGCGCCCGACGACCTGCACCTGGGGCAAGTGACTCAGGCATGGCTCGCCGTCAGCGATGAACCCGAGGCGCTGACGAGCGGCGGGCACTGGCACCACCAGCGACGCCTACAGCCGCACGCCGCTGTCAACGACATCCAGTTCCAGGATAAGTTGCTGGCCGCGCTCGCCCGCTCTACCGGCACGAAGCTGGCTTGATGGCATCTCTCGATGAAAAGAGAGTCTGGCTGGGCCGCTCCTCCTACTTCGTGCAACGAGGTGGACAGCGCGTTCTGATCGATCCGGTCTTCAGCGCCAATGCCGCACCGATGGCGGCGGCAAAGCAAGGCTTTCGAGGGAATCAACCTCTACACGGCCGAAGAAATACCCGAGGTCGACGCGCTGCTGATCAGCGACGACCTATGCCTTGTGGACGCCAGAGATCGGCCAACCGTTCCATCTGGACGGCCGCTCGCAGTCGTTTGCCACATGGTGGGAGGACGAAACGATGAGCACGCGTTCCAGGCTTGCAGCCGAGGCCAAGGAGCACTGAATGCAATCGACCACACCTTCCGTGTGGCAGCGTCTGGCAGGAGTACGGCCCGAAGAAGCGCCCGCAGTTCTGTGGTCGATGCTGTACGTCGTCGCGCTGTTTCTGCCGTACTACGTGCTGCGCCCAATCCGTGACGAGCTGGGCTTGGCCGGCGGCATCCAGAACCTCCCTTGGCTGTTCACCGGCACGCTGCTGGCAACGCTGGTGGCCAGCCCCTTGTTCGGGTTGGCGGTACGCAAGCTGCCGCGTAGGCAATTCATCGCCCTGACCTACCGCTTCTTCGCAGCAAACCTGATGCTGCTCGCGCTGCTGCTGCATTTTGCCGCTCCGCAGTGGCAGGCATGGCTGGGCCGAGCCTTCTTTATCTGGGTGTCGGTCTTCAATTTGTTCGTTGTCTCGGTGTTCTGGTCCTTTATGGTGGACATCTTCGACAGCGAGCAAGGCAAACGGCTGTTCGGGCTGCTCGCGGCCGGTGCGACAGCGGGTGGTCTCCTGGGGTCAGCCATCACGTCCAGCTTGATCGCACACCTCGACCGTTCGTGGCTGATGGCCATTGCCATGGTGTTCCTTGAAGTGGCAGTGCGGGCATCGAGCAGGCTATCCCTCATCGCGCCAGCGTTGCAGCATCCCGCGCGTCGCGACGACCCAGACGAGCCGCTGGGTGGCGGTATTTTCGCGGGCATGGCCCACACGCTGCGCTCGCCCTACCTAGCTGGGTTGGCGCTGTTCATCCTGCTGTACTCGGTCACCTCGACCTTCCTGTACTTTCAACAGGCCAGCATCGCCCAGGACGCGTTTTCCGACCGCGCGGCACGCACAGCGTTCTTTGCCAACGTCGACCTGCTTGCCAATGCGATCACGCTGGTGTTCCAGTTCCTCGTCACGGGCCGGGTGATTGCCACCGTGGGCATCGTGGCGATCCTATGTGTTCTGCCCCTGGTCAGCCTGGCTGCCTTCGCGGCGCTGGCGGCCAGCCCCAGCGTCGCCATCATCGTGACCGCGCAGGTGGCGCGCCGTGTGGCGAACTTCGCACTGGCGCGGCCCGCTCGGGAAATCCTGTTCACCTCCAGCACGCGCGAGCACCGCTACAAGGCCAAGAACTTCATTGACACCGTGGTTTACCGGGGTGGCGACCAAGTGGCCAGTTGGGCCTCCGCCGGCCTGATTTGCCTCGGACTGAGCCTCGCACAGATTCCGATGATCGCGGTACCGCTGTCCGCAGTGTGGCTCGTCTTGAGCTTCTGGTTGGGGTGGACTCACATGCGTCGTGAGGCACAGACGCCACTGTTCCCGCGCGAAGCAAGCCCTGCGTGCCGAAGTGATGTCGGCGTGAAGCCGGGAACCAGTTCAAAGGGCGGGCATGACGTCTCGCCCGTTCCAAACCGGAAGTAAACATGCACAGGAACATCCCTGCGCAAGCAACTGAGTGCCGGCAACCACATGCGCGGCGCAATCCGAACCGAGGCCCTATCCATGAGTTCCACCACCTCACCAACACCGCGTCATCCACGTCTGCTGCAGGCCCTGTTCAACCTACGCAGCGAGGAAGTTGGGCCGGTCCTGATCGCGGCGCTGTTCTTCTTCTGCTTGCTCACCGCACTGATGCTGCTGCGGCCCGCGCGCGACGCGCTGGGCATGCAGCGCGGCATCGAGAGCATCCGCTGGCTGTTCATCGGCACTGCGGTGGTGACGCTGGCAGTGAACCCGCTGTTCGGCTGGCTGGTCAGCCGCCTCAAGCGCTTGCAGATCATCGGCGTCACCTACGGGTTCTTCGTGCTGAGCCTGGTGGGCTTCTGGGCGCTGTTGATGTTCGCGCCCGCTGCTGTCGGGCAGGCCAGCGGCCAGGTGTTCTACGTCTGGTTCAGCGTATTCAATCTGTTCGTGACCATGGTGTTCTGGGCGCTGCTGGCAGACCGCTTCACCAGTGACCAGGGCAAGCGTTTCTTCGCCCTGATCTCCGTGGGCGGGACGCTCGGCGCGATCTTCGGCCCTTGGCTCACCTCGCAGCTGGCAAGGCCGCTGGGCACGCCGAACCTGCTGCTGGTCGCGGGCGGATTCCTGCTGCTCGCGGTGGCCGCGGCTTGGCTGCTGGTGCGCGTGGTCCCCGACCGGGCCGGCCTCGATGCGTCCGCTGCCGCCGAGACAGGATTCCCCAGCGAGGGCGAGCGCATCGGCGGCAGCGCCTGGGCGGGCCTGCGCGCGGTGTTCCGTTCGCACTATCTGACTGGCATCGCTTGCTACATCCTGCTCATGACCGTGCTCGCGACACTCATCTACTTCACGCGCCTGCAAATGGTGGCGGCGGTGTCCGACAAATTGGACGCGCGCGCAGCGATCCTGGGCAACATCGACATGTGGACGCAGGTCGCGGTACTGCTCCTGCAGCTCACCCTGACCGGGAAGATCATTCAGCGCTTCGGCCTAGGTGTGGCGCTGGCCATCTTGCCGGTGGCTACCGCAGTCGGCTTCATCGGGCTGGCGGTCTACAGCTCGTTTGTGGTGCTGGTGCTGCTGGAAGCGACCAACCGTGCTGTCCAGCGTGGCATCACTCGGCCGGCGCGTGAAGCGCTGTTCACCGTGGTCAGCCGCGAGGACAAATACAAGGCCAAGGCCTTCGTCGACACCTTCGTATACCGCGCCGGCGATGTCGTCGGTGCGCAGACCGAGGGCGTGCTCGGGCGACTGGGGCTGGCCTTGGGCGGGCTGGTCAGCGTGGTCGTCCCGCTAGCGCTGGCCTGGGCCGCGCTTGCCCTCTGGCTCGGGCGCGCACAGGCGCGGCGCGTGGCGGCACCCTCTGGCAGCGATGCGCCCGGTCCAGAGCCCGGGGAGGAAGCTGACGCACGGCAGGTGCCGCCACTGCTCATTTCTGAGATCGGCATCCGAGAATGAATCATCTACACCAGGAGAACACCATGAATCCACTCCCCACACGACAACTAGGCGCCAACGGCCCCGTGGTGTCCGCCCTTGGTTTCGGCTGCATGGGCCTGAACTACGGCTACGGGACGCAGCTGGAAAAGCCAGCGGCGATCGCGGTGATCCGGGCGGCATTCGACCATGGCGTGACGTTCTTCGACACTGCGGAAGTCTATGGCCCGTTTACCAACGAGGAGCTTGTTGGCGAGGCGCTGGAGCCTGTGCGTGACCAAGTGGTCCTTGCCACCAAATTCGGGTTCAAGGAAGGCGAGCTAGCGAAAGGCACCGACAGTCGGCCAGAGCGTATCCGCGCCGTGTGCGAAGCGTCGCTGAAGCGGCTGCGGACCGATCGAATCGACCTTTTCTACCAGCATCGCGTGGATACGGCAGTGCCTATGGAAGACGTGGCCGGCACAGTGAAGGACTTGATTGTCGAGGGCAAAGTCCTGCATTTCGGCCTGTCCGAAGCTGGCGTGAACTCGATCCGCCGCGCGCACGCTGTACAGCCGGTAGCGGCACTGCAAAGCGAGTATTCGATGTGGTGGCGCGAGCCCGAGCGCGAAATCCTGCCAACGCTGGAGGAACTGGGCATCGGCTTCGTTCCGTTCTCGCCACTGGGAAAGGGCTTCCTGACCGGGAAGATCAGCACGGACACCTCGTTCCCAAAAGGCGACGTTCGTAATGTCGCGCCGCGGTTCTCGGCCGAGGCGCTGCAGGCAAACCAGGCATTCGTGGACTTGCTGACGCGCGTCGCAGCCGCCTGTGGCGCGACGCCAGCACAGGTGGCGCTCGCCTGGCTTTTGGCACAGAAGTCCTGGATCGTGCCGATCCCCGGCACCACGAAGCTTGATCGTTTGGAGGACAACCTAGGCGGTGCAGCACTCACGCTCGGGGCCAGTGAACGCCAGCAGATCAGTGAAGGCCTGGCGTCCATCAAAGCAGTGGGTGAGCGCTATCCAGCAAAGGTGGGCGCCGTGGAGCGCTGACTCGACTCTCGCACATGCGCAAGCTTAGGGCAGACCGCCCGTGTGAGAACCGATATCGACGAACCTGGGCACCAGCAGCGCGTAGCGCCCGCCGGGCGGCATGAACAACCGCGCGGTCATGGGCCAGACCACATCGGCGGTCGAGCGGTCGTGCCGCTGCCGAGGAAATCTCGCTCTCGACCGACTTCTCGACCTCCAGCGCGATGCGCGCCTCTTCCAGCCGCAGCGACTGCAGCTCACCGGCAAAGTGGTCACCGACGTCATTCGACAGTGCCAGTGCGCATGCTAAGGATGGGAAGGTCATCTTGCGTGGGAAAACGAGCATCCAGTTTCATCGTCGACAACGGCACGCGGCCATCAAGGGTTGGAATGGACCGGCAGCAGCAGGTGGATCGCGAGCGGGCGCAGTCCGGGCGCAGCACGCGCCCATGACAGAGGGTGCGCCCGAGAAGCGCGCTCTCGATCCTGACAGACCCTGGGGCATTTCAGAGTTTCAGGTTTTTGGTGACCGAGCGCCACCGCATCAGTTCGGCTTCCGACTGCTGACGGAACTCGGCAGCCGAGCCGGCCTTCGGCTTGATCTGCAGTTTCTCGAAGCGTTGCGCCACATCGGGCATGCGCGCCACCTTGTTCACCGCCTCATTGATCTTCTGGACGACAGCCGGCGGCATGCCGGCTGGGCCGACCAGTCCGAAAGTCGCGTAGTCTCCCAGGGCCTTGAGCTCCTTGACGCTGCTCTCACCAAGCGGAGCAACGGATGGCAAGGACGAGAGGCGCTCGGACCCGGTGATCGCAATTGGCTTGATCCTTCCGTCGGCGGCGAACGGCAGGGCGACCGCCCCCACGACCAAGCCGAAATCGATGCCCCCGCCGATCAGGTCGCGAACCATGTCAACCTCCCCTTTGTACGGGACGTGCGTCATCTGGATGCCGGTGAGCTGCGCTATGTACTCGACCACCACGTGATTCGCAATCCCGACGCCACCGGAGCCGTAACTCAGCTTTCCCGGGTTCGCCTTCGCATAGCTGATCAGCTCCTCGATGGAGCTCACCGGCAGGCCCTTCCTCACGGAGAGGAGAGCATCGACGCCCGCCAAGCGTGAAATGTAGGTGAAGCTCTTCAACGGGTCGTACGGCAGGTCGTTCCTGACCGCCGGCGCCAGCGTCAGCGCATTCACCTGTACCCACAGGGTGTACCCGTCCGGCGGCGCTGCCATCACGGCCTGCGCAGCAATCAGTTCGCTGGCGCCAGGACGGTTGTCGACGATGACCGGGGTGTTCAACACCTCCTGCAACTGCGCAGCGTAGCCTCGCGCGACGATGTCGGCACCGCCGCCCGGTGAGAAGCCCACCACGATCTTGATTGGCTTGGACGGGAAGGGCTGCGCCTGACCGACGGCTGCGATCATGCTGGCCATGACGAAGAGAAAAACTCGAAGAACGCGCGAAAGAACCATGGTTGTCTCCCCAGTCAGCCGCAGTGTGAGCAGGCACGCAAGGCCGCTGCGCGGTCCTGAAGGACGTCAACGAGCCAATCAGACGTTCGCCGCCAAGCTCCCGTCTCGCGCAAGTACTGTGCGCCGGATCCGTGAGGTGTGCACAGTCGACGCTGTGAAGCACTTTTGCCCCCCGCGCAAAGGGTAGAGCAACGCTGATCCTGTCGACCGCTGCGATGCCGCATGCATCGTCTTTGCGACGCAGCGGATGCGTGCCCGGGTTGCATCGTCAATGCCAACGTAGCCATCTCAGTCTGCCGACTCGGCTTGTGGATGGCTTGCAGGCTGCTCAGGACCACAAGCAGCAACTCAAAGTGCTGAAGGCTGCGCGGCGTCCCCAGAAACCGCGGCTGCGTCGAGACCTAGCAGGCGGGATACCCTGATCGGAACACCTTCGCGCTGGAACCGCCTCGCACTTTCCTGCAATTCGCTGTCCGCCATCGTCATCCGCGCTCGGTGGCGAAGATAGTCGGCCCACGACGCCACGACATAGCGTTCGACGATCCGGTCGTGATCCTCGAGATCGCGAAAGACGCGCCAACTTGTCGCACCGTTGCGTCGGCGCGTCGGCGCCACGAATTCGAGGGCACGAAAGAATGCCATCCAATGCTGCCGATCGACTCTGTACTCAATCTGGATCAGTACCGGTCCGTCGTCCGGCTGCGGCTCGTTGGCGATGACGAGATCCGGTGCGAGAACATGTGGCATGACATCTGCCTCCGTTCCAAACTCGGCGCGGAGCCGTCGGGTCAAGGCGTAGGTCACGAGTAAACCCACGGCTGATGCAATCAGCGAGACCCGGATCCCTGCCTGTGTGGCGAGCAATCCCCACAAAGCGCTGCCCACGGCCATACTCGCCTGAGTCGCAACCAAGTTCATCGCAACCGCGCGAGCACGCACCCAAGCGGGCGCAGAGCTCTGCACGCCCGCTGAAATGCTGGCCAACACGCAAACCCAAGCGACGCCCGCGATGAAAGCGCCGGCAACTGCAACCACGACGACATTCGTTGCCACAAGCAACGCAATCGACACCGCCCATGAAACGTTGCCGACCAGAACAACGGTGTTGAGGCTCATCCGCTTCAATTGCCTCGGCACTGACCATGCACCGAAGATGGCTCCGCCACCAAAGCCTGCCGACAGCAAGCCGAAACCCTGCGCCCCAAGCGCCAACAGGTCGCGAGCGATCACCGGCAACAGCGCCCAGAACGCGCTTGCGAAGATGACGAAACTCAGGCTGCGGGCAATCAGTGCCCGCATGGCCGACGAGTGCCAGGCAAAGCGCACACCGCTGCGAGCGCCAGTTAGCAACCGCTCGGGCACGCCCGGCAGTTCGGGTTCGCGATGTTTCCAACGCTTGACGACGATGATCATCAGCGAGAAGAAGAGCGCCGCAGCCAAGAGGGTGCTGCCCAAGCCCCACCAGGCGGCGAGCGCTCCGGCAAGCGCGGGGCCGGCCGCGCGCGCCGAGTTGAATGCTACAGCGGTGAGGGCTACCCCCTCCGGCAACTCCTCGCGCGACACCAGCTCATTGACGCTGGCTTGCTGCGCCGGAAGGTAGAAGGTGAAGCCGCAACCGATCAGAAAAGTGAGAACGAGCAGCACGACAGGACCGATCAGGCCGGCGAGAACCGATGCGCCCAGCAGCACAACTGTGCCCAGCATCGCAAACTGCGTGACCAGAATCACCTTCCTACGCTCGACGAGGTCTGCCAAGGATCCTGCAATCAAGCCAAATAGCAGCGTAGGCAGCGTGCTCGCGGTCTGAACCAGTGCCACCATAAACGCTGACGGCGTAAGAGTTGCCATGAGCCACGACGCCACCGTCGCCTGCATGGTGTAGCCAAGCGCCGTTCCCACCGATCCGAAATAGAACAGCCGGAACGTAGATTTGCGCAACGGCGATGCGTCGAACGCGTTCCGTAACCACGCCACCGATCGGGGCGTCACCATCGACATTTCGCTTTCTGCCAACGGCGGATCCCGCAGGCGGCGAGCACTTGCAAGACAGTCCAAGCATATTCGTCGGCAGGTGACATCCAGCGCCAAGGTGCTCTACGCCAAGGGTCTCCATCGCGCGCACGGTCTCTTCCGATCGCTGGGGAATCGCACGCGGTCAGAGCTGACAGTGCGAGCGTTACGATCAGACTTAGTTGTCGAGCCATTGCGCGACTTCATCCGGCTCAGTCATGTGACCGCCCCGACTGCAGCATTGCCGCGCCGATTCAAACGACCACATTGACGGGCTGCAGATACTGCTCGTCACTGACCTTCTCAAGCCAGTCCACCACCCGACCGTCTTGCTGCTCCTGAATAGCCAGGTGCACCATCTCGCTGTCAGACATAGCGCCGTGCCAGTGCTTCACGCCAGGCGGAATGCGAATCACATCGCCGACCCTGATTTCTTCGACTGGACCACCCCAACGCTGCACCCGCCCCACTCCGACGGTGACGATCAGCACCTGTCCGAGGGGATGCGAATGCCAGCCCGTTCGTGCGCCCCGCTGGAACGAGACCCATGCGGCCGATGAGCGTGCGGGCTCTTCGGCACCGAATAGCACCTCGCTCCGCGTCGCGCCAGTGACGTTGTCAAGTGACCCGGGCTTGCTCGGCCGAGAGCCCGCGCGCGAGATGCGCAGTGGTTGGCCGTCGTCTGCATTGAACTGTGTCGTCATGAGAGGTTCTCTTGAAGATAGGGCGCCAGGCGGTACACGCGCGCCGCGGTGCGGTGGAACAGAGCAGCCTTCTCATCGGGCGAGCTCGCCCTGACGATGTGCTTCAACGCATTCCACAACGGGACGAAGCCACAAGACCGGCCATCCGGCGGGAAGTTGCTCTCCATCATGCAGCGGTCCACACCGAAGGCTTCGATGGCCGTCTCCACATACGGCTTCCACGCTGTGGCCAGCTCAAGGTACCCGACGGGCTCCGAACGTGCATCGAAGCCGAATCCCCAGAACGGCATGCCGAGGCCGCCGACCTTGCAGACGACGTTCGGCCGGCGAGCAATCTCGAACAGTGCAGCGCGCCAGGCGTGGAGCACCTCGGCTCGCCCCTGTTCGTCCATGTCCATCGCCATCGCCATGCCCATGTGGTTGAGGATGATGGTGGTGTCGGGAAACGCGTCCGCGAGGTCTGCGATCTCGGGAAGCTGGTGGTGAAAAATCGCCGTATCGAAGGACAGGCCGCGCGGCGCGAGGTGACGGAACGCCGGGCGAAAGCCGGCGCTCTTCATGATGCCGACCGGCGGCCGCTGCATCATGAAGCGATAGGACACTTCGCTCGGGTCCTCGATCGTGACTTGGCGAACGCCGCGAAAGCGTTCGGGCGCAGCCTCGAGCGATCTATCGAGCAGTTCGGCCACCGCGTCGCCAAACCTCAGGTCGGCATAGCCCACGATGGCTGCGCAGACCCGAGTCGTGCCGTACACGCCACTGGCACTCATCGCTGCGACGCCGTTGGCGAATTCGACCTCGCCGACGGGCCGAAGCAACTCGGGCAGGTCGGGGCGGACGAACGCCTGGGTCTCGACATACGTCGACGCCACGATTCGATGGCCCGCGCCGGCATCCGCCAGGTAGTCATCCAGCATGTAGCGCAGCGCCGGTCGATCGAACAGATGGTGGTGAGCATCGATGATCGGGAGGTCCGGATCGATGATCGTCTCGTCGCGCCCTTCGAGTCGCTTGCCTGTCATCGCATGGTCCTCTGGGGCTCACACGCGCACGAGGACCGCTTTGGTCTGCGTGTACGCGTCGATCGGTTCATCGCCGTATCGCGACCAAGCCCCGACTGCTTGTAGCCGCCGAAGGGCATTGTGGGATCCGCCTCGCCGTCCGAGTTGATCCGGACCGGCCCGGACTTCAGCGCGTGCGCCACTTTGTGGCCTCCCGCGATGTCGCGTTCACGAGGATGTCGATGCGACCGAAGGTCGCGAGGAAGTCGTCGACGGCTTCCTTCGGCATCGGCAACGCTGTCGGGACGCATTCGGCTTGCAGTCGATTCTTCCATCGTTACTCCCTTCGGTTGCTGAACGCCTGCACCAGTACCTGGCATTCGATGCGGTCGATTTTAGAAATTCGGGGTTCGCGTGCACCGTGACGTAACGACAAGCACCGTTGCTGACGATGCAAAGGTCCGGCGTCTGCCCGGCGGTTGGTGTCATCGAGCTTGTCGAGCCAAGTAAAGCACCTCGCCGTGCAGGCTGCATGTTCCAGGGAACAGCGAATCCGACAATGACGTCATGCAAGGAAGTTCACACATGCGGCAACCCGGAGTTCGCGCGGCGCGGACAAGTGCTTGGGGAACAGCTGCGCTATCAGACGACGCTGGAGCCGCGCCTCACCGCACTCGCGATTCTGGTCTGCGGCTGTCGCTGGACGTCGCATCACGGGATCCAGGCCCCCTACGCCAGCAGCGCTCCGGTCTACAACGATATGCTCGGCGGTCACGCCGTCTCAGTGCGATGGGGTTCCCGCGGTCAGCCCGCCATCGACGGGCAGAACGACACCGGTGATGAAGCTCGCATCGTCGGAGAGAAGAAAGGCGATGGCCGCAGCGACCTCCTCCGGCTCCCCCTCGCGCCCGATCGGATGGGCAGCGCGAATGCGCTGGATGTTCTCCGGATCCTCGAACATGGGCGAGGTCATCGGCGTGCGAATCATCCCCGGCGCGACGGCGTTTGCACGGATGCCGAATGGCGCGAGGTCAAGGGCCATCGACTGGGTGATGCCGGAGACGCCGAACTTGGATGCGACATAACCGAGTCGATTGGCAACGCCCACAACGCCCGCCTGCGAAGAGATGTTCACAATCACCGCAGGCGTCTTCGCTTCCTTCACGGCGCGGACAAAGGCCTGGCAGGCGTTGAAGGTGCCATCGAGGTTGATCGACAACACACGGCGCCAGTTCTCTGGCTCAGTGTCGAAGACGTTGCCGAGGCCGCGAACACCGGCGCAGTTGACCAGCCCATGAAGCTTGCCGAAACGCTCCACGGCACCGCTCACCCATGCGATGACCTGATCGCGGTTCGCCACGTCAACACCCGCGCCGTAAACCTTGTCACTCGCACCGAGCTCGGACACGACCTTTTCGACGTCTGCCTTGCGAACATCTGCAGCGACGATCGAGGCACCCTCCGCGAAGAGACGTTGGACGCAGGCCGCGCCGATGCCGCTGCCGGCACCTGTCACCAGAATGGTCTTGCCTTCAAAGCGCTTCGTCATGGGGCCTCCTATCGGTCGTGTGGGACGGGAGCATCGCCAGTTCGACGGCCCGTGCGTTGCGTCAATCTTAGGAGTCGCGGCATGCTCGTACACCCGTCAAGGCGGAAAGCTGCTTTGCGCCGGACGGCAAGCTCGCCGGGTCGGCACGACGCGCGGCTAGCCGGCGCGCGCCTTGCTGGCCATCAGCGCAAAGGTCGATCTGCTGCGTGACGCGGGAAGACCTTGCTTCGAAATACAAAGACAAAGGCACTCCTGGTCGCCTCTGAAAAGATTCACCGGGTCTCCTCAGACCGGACTAAAGTCGCTCGCGCTGAAAATTTCTATTGCACATCCCGACCCCCGTTCGCACCTAGCCAGTGCTCGGAAAAGATCGTCAGATTTCGGTGATGCTGGCGGGTTCCGCAGGCAAGCACCTTCGCCAGATCCACAACGAAGGCGTCCGAGAAATGCACGAGACAGTCTCCTTGCGAGCGCAGCAAAGGTCCTTCGCCACTCGCGCAATGACTTTGCGCGTTTTTCCCATAGGCGCGCGATCGTCCATTGCACCAGACTCGATGGTGCTTCGACACACTGCCCACCGAGACATCAGGCGCCCGAATTGCCACCGATTTATGGGGCGCCTCCTCTATGATCCGCGCCCTCCTCGCCATCGCGGTGTGGGCCGTTTCCACCCTGACCTGCCCCAGGCGTTTCGAAGCCGATCCGAATAGTCGTGCCCTTCGGCGCGCGCAATAGGCGACTTGGGTGGCCTGAGAGCCATCGTGCACAACAAGCCTGGCGCTGAAGGCGCGTTAGGACACAATATATTGCTCTAAGACAATACGTCGATACCTTAGATTTTTACAAGGAAATCAGAAATGAACGAAGTTGATCGGCTGCATGCCATGGAAGAGATCAGACAGGCCAAGGCACGTTATGTACGTGGCTTGGATACCGGGAATCCTGAACTGGTTCGTGCGATGCTCGCAGACGATTGCGTGCTGGATTTCAGGCGCTGCTGGACCGATCCCGCGACCGGCAATGATTTGCTTCCGCAGATGAACATAGTCATGAGAGGGGCAGCATCGTGGTCGGCCGAAGGTTTCGCCAGCTTGGGCGTGGTCAGCCAGCATACTAGTGTCCATCATCTCTATGCGAGCGAGATTACCTTCGCTAGCGACACGACTGCGGATGTGGTGTGGTCTATGACCGCCCGATTGTTCATGCCCCCAGGCGGCCAATGCACGTTGCTGACCGGGTACGGCTACTACCACGAGATGTACGAGAAAACCAGTAACGAGTGGAAGCTAAAGACCATGCGTGTCTCATCCCTTCGGGCGGAAGGCGTCTGACTGGCATTGCTAGCCGACGGCCGGCGTATTCAACGGTGAACTGGAGTTTTGCCGGCTTCGAAGATATCTTGTTGAGCTGGAAGATGAAACGCGGATCGTTCGGCGAGAAGAAGGACGTTTCTGTCGAAAGTTCGAGCTTGAGGCGGACAAGCTACTCACCGAATGTTGGGCGACGTCCATCTCTGAAAACACCCAGCTGAATGGCGGCACGGAGACTTCGCTATGAAACTAGTTTCATCCCATGTCAGGTTGAGAACGCTGGGGCGGGCGGAGGACGCAGCGAAGCTTCCGAGCCGCCGAATCCTTCTACCCACTTCAGCAATCCAGCTGATCCAGGACCTGCATCAAGCCATCGGCTGTAGTTTGTCTAAACACTTGTCGAGCGTGATCGGGTAATCGCGGATGCGAATGCCGGTGGCGTTGTAGATGGCGTTTGCGATCGCTGGCGCCACGCCAGAAATGCCCAACTCGCCGACGCCCTTCGCTTTGAGCGGAGACATGGTAGGGTCGAGCTCATTCAGGAAGATCACCTCCTGGTCCGGAATGTCGGCGTGAACCGGCACCTCATAGCTCGCCATGTCGTGATTGACGAAGAGACCGAAGGTTTTGTCAACTACCAGCTCCTCCATCAATGCGGCACCGGCCCCCATCGTCATGCCGCCGATCACCTGGCTGCGCGCCGTCAGGGGGTTCAGGATGCGCCCTGCTGCGCACACGGCCAGCATGCGCCTGAGACGGATTTCGCCGGTCCACGCATCCACGCCGACCTCACAGAAGTGAGCACCGAACGTCTGTTGCTCGTACTGTTTGGATAGGTCGCCGTATTCGATCTTGTCCTCCGCCGTGAGAGAACCGGCGTCAGCGGCTCGCGCGAGTGCAACGCGGCGATTGCCAAATCGAACTTCCCCGCCGACGAACTCGGCATCAACCGAATTGAAGCCGAGCCGGGTCGCCACTGCCTCGCGCAGTTTGACGCAGGCAGCGTAGACGCCCGCAGTAGCGGTGGCGGCGCCGGCCTGACCACCGCCTCCGAAGGCGTCCGGAAAGCGCGAATCTCCAAGCTTTACCACGATCCGATCGAGTGGCAAGCCCATCATCTCGGCCGCGGTCTGCCCGATGATCGTATAGCTGCCGGTCCCCATGTCCGTCATGTTGGTCTCGACCGTGACCATGCCCTTGCCGTCGAGCGTCACGCGTGCACCGGCCGGCAAGATGGGGGCTCCGCGGATGGCGGACGCCACGCCCATACCGATCAGCCAGTTGCCGTCCCGACGGGCACCGGGCCTTGAGTCGCGTTCTTTCCAGCCGAACTTCTCGGCACCTAGCCGCAGGCACTGCACCAGTTGCCGAGTTGAGAACGGCCGAACGGCGGTTTTTTGCGGTCCATGGCTACCAGTAGCTGACTGCGGATCTGTCGATGACTCGCGTCCCGAATAGGAAGGCACCACCTGCGTGTCGTTGAGGATGCGCAACTCGACCGGATCCATGGCGAGCTTCTCCGCCAGCTCGTCCATTGCGATCTCGAGCGCCATCATTCCGGGCGCCTCGCCCGGCGCGCGCATGGCGCTACCCTCGGGCAGGTCGAGCGTCGCGAGCCGCGTCAAATTGAGCCGGTTGGCTCCGGCATAGAGAAGTTGGCTTTGTGCTGCCGCGATTTCGGGTCTACCGCCAGACAGATTGCCCGACAGGCTCTCGTGTCCGATCGCGACTAAGCGTCCATCGCTTCCGGCACCTAGGCGGATACGCTGGATAGTTGCCGGCCGATGCGACGTGTTATTCGGCATCAGTGGGCGTGGCAGCGCAACCTTTACTGGGCGGCCGGCCGCCCGTGCACCCAAGGCAGCGAGTACGGCATCCGAGCCGGCGCTGCCTTTTCCACCGAAGCCGCCGCCGACGTAAGTCGCCACAATGCGGATCTTGTCTGCCGGCACGCCGATCTTGGCCGAAAGGTCGCGCCGGGCGTAGCTGAGGATCTGCTGCGCCGACCAGATAGTGAGCATGTCGCCGTCCCAGCGCGCGATGGTTGCGTGCGGCTCCATCATCATGTGGCTCTGGTCTGGCGTTGTGTAGGTCTGATCGACCTTGACTGCGGCAGCGGCAAAGGCGTTTTCGAAGTCGCCGATCCTTACGTCAGGTTGTTGCTTGTGCGGTTTGGCTTCCGCACGCGCAGCAGCAAGGACGAAAGCCCCGTTCGCGCGCTCATACTTAACCCGGATCAAGCTGGCAGCCGCTCGTGCCTGCTCGAAGGTTTCCGCCACGACGAGTGCTATTGCTTGATGATAGTGATCGATCTCAGGGCCACCCAGAGGCTTCGCCGCGTAGAAACCGGAAGCCTTGGTTGGCCCCGCATTGTCGGCAGTGACGATGGCGAGGACGCCAGTAGACGCTTTTGCTTCGCTGATGTCGATCGTCACAACGCGGCCCTTCGAGATGCCGGCACCCACGACATAGCCATAAGCAGCATTCGGCGCGACAGCATGGTTCTCGTAGGAATACACCGCGGTACCGGTTGTCTTCAGCCTTCCCTCGATTCGGGGGTGCGGCTTTCCGATAACCATCTCTTGGTCGATCGGATTGGTGCCAGCGGGAGTGTCGAATTTCATGATTTCATCCCTTTGCTTGAGCCAACACCGCACCGATGGCGCGCTCGGTCAGCACGAGCTTGAAAGCGTTCTCGGTTGTCGGCTTCGCGCCGGCCAGCAGTGCCTCGGCCGCAGTCTTGGTGCCGCTACCCAACGCGGCATCTGCCGCAGCCACGCGCCAAGGCTTGTGCGCTAAACCTCCTGCCGCCAGCCTTCCCGTTCCGTCACGCTGCAGCACGACAGCGACTGAAACCAATGCGAACGCATAAGACGCACGGTCTCTTATCTTTTTGTAGATGTGGGTGCCGCCAAGGGGGCGAGGGACTGTCACCGCGGTAATGAATTCGGCGGGCGTGAGCGCCGTTTCAACATGTGGCGTGTTCCCCGGGAGACGGTAGAAGTCCGCGATTGGAATCGTGCGCGTCCGGCCATCAGGTCGCACCGTTTCAATCTCAGCATCCAGTACGCGCATGGCCACCGCCATGTCACTGGGATGGGTGGCGATGCACATATCGCTTCCACCCAGCACGGCAAGCGAGCGACTGAATCCTTTGATGGCCGAACATCCGCTGCCAGGCGTGCGCTTGTTGCACGGAAGATTCACGTCGTAGAAATAGGCGCAGCGGGTGCGCTGGAGCAGGTTGCCAGCAGTCGTCGCACGGTTGCGCAGTTGACCCGAGGCCCCGGCGAGCAGCGCACGAGAGAGCACGCCATAGTCGCGGCGCACGCGTTCATCGGCCGCGAGGTCGGTGTTTCGAACCAGGGCACCGATACGAAGGCCCCCTGCAGCAGTGGGTTCGATCTTGTCCAGCGACAAACCGTTGACATCGATCAGATGCGCCGGGGTTTCGATCTGCAGCTTCATCAGATCCAGCAGGTTGGTTCCACCGGCAATGAATCGACTGGTCGCGGGTGCTTTGGCGGCAAGCGCCGCAGCTTCGGCTGGGCTTCTCGCGCGTTCGTAGCTGAACGGCTTCATACGGCCACTCCAGCAACTTCCGAAACGGCCGCCACGATGTTGGCGTACGCACCGCAGCGGCAAATGTTGCCGCTCATCCGCTCGCGGAGTTCCTCCGCACTGAACATCGGCTTGGCGGTCAGATCGCCGGTCACATGACTGGGGATGCCTTGTTTGAGCTCGTCAAGCACCGCAACTGCCGAGCAGATTTGTCCCGGCGTGCAGTAGCCACATTGAAAACCATCGTGCTTCACGAAGGACGTTTGCATGGGATGCATCGCGTCGGGTGTACCGAGACCCTCCACGGTGGTCACCGTCGAACCCTCGTGCATCACGGCCAGCGTCAGACACGAATTGAGCCTGCGCCCGTCGACGATCACGGTGCAGGCACCGCACTGTCCGTGGTCGCACCCCTTTTTTGTACCGGTGAGGTGAAGATGCTCCCGAAGCGCATCGAGTAACGTCGTGCGCGGGTCCAGTTCGAGACGCCGTGCCTTGCCGTTCACCCGCAAGCTCACGCCGTACGAATGCTCAATTTTGGGGCTCACAGGACCAGCCTTCTCTAGGGCGGCTTCCGTATGGGGAACGACGGCTATTCCCGCGCCATAGACGAAGAGATCTCGCCGGTTTATCTTTAGGTTTTGGTTGTTTTCCATTTGACTTTCCTTCATGGGGTGCAGTCCTCGCACTCCCGCAACTGACAGGAGGACTTGGTCGTCACAGCGCAGTCTCGCAGATGCAGATGCAGATGCAGATGCGGATGGTCAGAACCGGCCTGCCGAAATTCTAGGAATCGCGAGCAGGCGCGCGTACCGTCAGGCGGCAAGGTCCATGGCGCCAAACGCAAAGGTCGTCAGCGGGCGCCCTATGCGCTCAGGCCGCCCGCGCTCCATCCTTGCGCTCGAAAGGCTGGATGAAGGCTGCCTTCGGAGGGGCGACCGGCGCGGATACACCATGAACAGAGAGGTACGTTGTCGGAAAGCCGAACCTCGCTCTCGGCACGATGCGGAGGTCGCCGCATCCGCAAGCCCGATGACCGGTCAGTGGGGCAATACGGCCAAACCCAGGCCCGCCAGGGTGCTGGTGAGAAGCACGCCGCCTCTATCCGCTCGAAGGTTGCCCGACACGGCACGGACCTTGGAGAGCACGATCGTGAAAACTTGCACGCGTCAGTTGGCAAGCTTGAGGGCCTGGGACTTCACCAACTTTGTCCAGGTCTCTATTTCGCGGCGATTGTGCGCCGTGACGTCGGCTCCCACGAGGTCCAGCGGTTCCAGGGAGAAGCCTGCTAATGTGTCGAGCATCGGCTTGGTGCGGTTAGCCCTCCCCACGATGTCACGTAGCGCAGAGACTGCCTCCGGCGGTGTGTTCTTCCCTACGTACATGGCGTACCAAACAGTGAGGTCGTACTCTGGCAATCCCTCTTCGCGCAGCGTGGGCAGATTGGGCAACGTTGCCATGCGGCTCGTTTGCGTGACCGCCACGCCGCGCATGCGCCCGGCTTGCCACTGCGCACGCGCTTGATCATCAGGCAAGAATACAACATCTGCCTCACCACCGGCGACCCCCATAAGCGCGGCAGCAGCAGTCTTGTACGGCACGTTCAACATCTTGACGGCGGCAGTGGCCTGCAGCAGATCGCAGGCCATTCGCGTCGTGGTTGACGAACTGGCACAGGTGTACTTTCCGGGACTCGCTCGCGCTGCGGCAACGAACTCCCGGCCGGTGCGGAATTGGGTACTCACGCCGAGATTCATCACGAGGCCGCTCTTGCCAATGGCGTTCAACGGCACCATGTCCTTCAGCGGGTCGTAAGGCAAGTTGGGAATCATTACGACGTTCAGGGTCTGTGACGAACTGCTTGTCAGAAGCAAAGTGTAGCCGTCCGCTGGCGCCGCCAGGAAGGACTGGATGCCGATGACCATTTCCGCGCCCGGCTTGTTTTCCACGATGACGTTGAGCCCGGAAACGTCGCTCATAGCCTTGGCCAGTGCCCTCCCCAGCAGGTCCCCGCTGCTGCCTGCACCGGCCGGTACGACGATTCGCATCGGTCGCGCCTTGTCCGGGAAGCCCTGCGTATGCGCCGCGTCGACAAAGAAAAGCGTGGTCACGAACAGCGCGCGCAACATGCATAGGCATCCACGAGCCAGAGTGCATTGGGTTGAAGTCATGATGAATTTCATGTTGCGATGCTAGGCGCGAGTTGGACTCGCACAAGCCCCGCCAATCCAGACGTTCCGTGCAATGGAACACCAGTTGTAGAAGCACGAGCCACGCCGCATGCCAAGCGTCTGGCGTGCGACTACTGAGGCCGCAGTCCGGCCGCGCGCACGGCCTTTGTCATCTTGTCCATGTCCGAACGAATCAAGCCATTGACCTCATCCCCCGCCAGATGCAGCGGTTCCATGTACAAGCCATGGAGCGTGTCCAGCAACGCCTTCGAGCGCGTTGCCCTGCGCAGGATGTCCCGCATCGTCTCCACAATCACGGGCGGCGTGCCGGCGGGGAACGCAGCTGCATACCAGCCGGCAACTTCCGCATCAACCAGACCTTCCTCCTGGAAAGTCGGCACGTTCGGGAAATCCGCGCTGCGCTTGCTGCTCCCCCACAGCAAGGGCCGGACACGCCCCGACTTGTAGAACGTACCCATTCCGGCCGCATCTGCAACCATCATGTCGACCTCGCCTCCCGCCAAGGCGAGCGCAGCATTGGGATTAGCCTTGTAGGGCACATTGAGCACTTTGATACTGCTCGCCGCCGCGAACATTTCAGCCCCCAAGCGCGTAGCGCTCGTGCCCGTGGCGAACGTGTACTTGCCTGGGTTGGCTCGTGCTGCCGCAATAAACTCTTTTACCGTCTTGAAAGGAACGCTAGGACCTGCAAAGAGGTGCACAGATACTCTGGAAATGCTCGAAAGAGGGATGAAGTCTGCGATGGGGTCGTAAGCAAGACTGCTGATCAGTACCGGATTGATGATCCACTGGGAGCTGCTCGTTACTACCATGGTGTAACCATCGGGTGGAGCGGCTTTCACTGCCGCCATCGCAATAGCACCTTCTGCGCCCAACTTGTTTTCGACGATCACTTTGACCCCGGCAACGGCGGTCATGGCCTTTCCTACGCTGCGGGCCAGCATATCTCCACTGCTCCCAGGACCGCTTGACGCGATGATTCGTATTGGTCGGGTCAAGTCGGGATAGGTGTTTGGTGACTGCGCCGACACTGTCACCGTAACGAAAGCCAGGCATATCGCTAGCAAGCGGACAGAGCGCATGAGAGACTCCGGGTCGTGTGGATTGGGGAGTTGGTGAGCGTCAGCGGTTCGTAGCTCACGGAATGCGCACGATGACTTTTCCTAGCTGCTGATTGCTTTCAACGTATTCCTTGGCGCGCACCAGGTCCTCGAACGAGAACACCTTATCGATCACGGGTTGAATTGCGCCGGACGCCAATGCGGGGAACGCATCGCGCATAAAGCCCACGTGTGCCATCGCGCGTTGCTCGGGCTTCAGCGGCGCGTTGGAAATGCCGGTGATCCGTAGCCGGCGACCGTGCACCGCTTCGAGGTCGCATTCCGCACGGAGTTCGCCATCAACGTAGCCGATCATCACCACCCGGCCGAAATCCGCGGCGACTCGCACACAACCGGGGAATGCCGTACCCCCTACCAAATTCAGTGCCACATTCACGCCCCTGCCCTGCGTGATTCGCAGCACATCTTCTGAAAAGGCGCTGCCACGCGCTTCGATGACCTCGTCGGCGCCCAAGACCGAGAGCACAGACAATTTGCGGGCAGATGTCGAGGTGGCGATCACCCGCGCGCCCATGTGCTTGGCGAGCTGCAAGGCAGCTACGCCCACGCCGGATGACGCGCCGCACAGCAGCACCCAGTCGCCAGGCGAGGCCTCTCCGTACTGAATAAGCCCTTCCCACGCAGTGACGAAAGCTCCAGGAATGGCTGCGCCTTGCTCGAAACCCATGCCTTCGGGCATGAGCGCAGCCAGCGCTGGGTCCACCGCGGCAAATTCCGCGAAGCAGCCATGCGCCCGGAACAGCACGCGATCGCCGGCTGCAAAGCCAGACCTTCCTGGATCGATCACTTCACCTGCGCCGTCCGCACCAGCCGGCCGCGGTTGGTCTGCGCTATGCCGCGCGATGCGCGCCATGATGTCTCCGCGGTTCAATGACGCAGCGCGCATGCGCACCAGCATCTTGTTGCCTTCGATGTTCGGCATGGGCTCTTCCCGACGCTCGAGGACCGTGTCGGCTTCGTGTTTGCGAATCCAGAAAGAAATCATTTGCTTGCCCATGTGTTATTCAACGTGAAGGCCCGGGACTGGGGAAGAGCGGCGAGCTCCATTCGCCGCACTCAGTTGGAGGCGCCGGAAGCCCCATAACCTGCCGAGAAGCAAGTGCTATCCAGGCATCTGCCTCATCCGACCACCGTCAGATACTGCCTATCGGTTGTCCAGTCTCAACTCGGCCGAATCGCCGGAGATGGAAAGCTGTGTGCCGTATTTGGCGGAAAGTTGGGCGAAACGTTCCAGGAGATACTGCGCCTGCTTCCCGGTCGCCGGCTTGGGAAGGCCGCGCGTGCGGTGATATTCGTTCACGTCAAACTGGTCGTGGGGATTGGGCAGGCCTTTGCCAACCTTGTTCATCGCGATAGGCTGGAAGCGAACAGCTTTGAGCTTGGAGCCCTCGAAATCAACGTAGGCGACGACGCTTTCCCACAGGATCGGCTCCTCCAAGTGGATCGACTCCGGGGGTACCTGGAAGATAAAGTTGCCAAGACTGTAGAAGATGGGCTTGTTCTTGTAGACCTCCACGGCTTGCAAGATGGGCGGCCCGTGCATGGTCACGACATCCGCACCAGCATCGACAAGCTGGCGGGCCCACGGTTCCAGCCAAGGTGCTGGCGAGAGGCGCGCCGGCAGCTCCGATAAGAGGAGCTGCTTAAAGTCATTGGGCAGCTCAACCCCCGGATAGTGATGATTGTGTTGAGTGACGATGACGATGTCTGCCGCCTTCCTGGCTTGGCGAACGCTTTCCAGTATCCGTTCGCTGTCTGCAGGGTCAGGCGTTGCTCCGACGACCTTCAGCTCGTTCACTCCTGGCTGCGCGTCTGTGGCGCGACCATCGTGGATCAAACCGGAGGCGAATGCGACCATCGCGACTGATCCCTTTGCCATCTCGACCACAGTGGTCTTGCTGGCGGCATTGATGTTGCGGCCCGTTCCCCCATGGGCAATGCCGAGCCGCTCGGCAGCTTCCAGCGTTGAGACGATGCCATCAACGCCAATATCAAATGAATGATTGTTGGCAAGCGACAGGAAGTTGAATCCGAATGCCTGGAGGGCCTCGAGCGAGCTTGATGGCGCGGCGAACCGGCCATCGCGAATAGTCTTGCCTTTGCGAGGGTCGAAGACGGCGGCTTCGTAGTTCGTGAAGGCGACTTCGCCCTTGATCAACGACTGGATGGTGGGCACTGCCTCGGCGGCATCCACTCGCGTGTCGCCGCGGATCATGGATTGCCCAGTCAGGGTTAGGGTGATCGTCATGCAAACCTCTCAATTCGATATTGTTGCAACGCTGCGCACTGCGCGAATGCGCAGGTGTTCGGTAGAACGGGGCTGAGTATTTATGGCCGGCGCGATGCGTAGACGGCCGCCGGGATATCCTTCCGTGCAGTGGAACAACGGCCGACTCGACTCAGGCACTTCGTGTAACCACCGGACGCCGGTTACGACAGGATTCGCGCGATTTCTCCAACGTCTTCCAACTCTTCCAGATGGTCGACCATGTGGATCACGGCGTCGATGTCGCCCTCGGAAAGTGGCTTCGCCGAATACGCAGCGCAGTCCCTGAATTTTTCGATGTGATGTTCCCTGGTCATGGGATTGGATCCGTAGCCGAGGGCAACATCCACGCGGCCGATGAAGCGCTGCCCCTGCGTCGTCCTGATTTCGACCACCCCCGGAGGTACTCCCGTCCAGCCGCGGCCTGCCGGAGACAGGCTGGCATCGAACTGGGGCCTGACCTTGCGCGCTAGGCGCAGGACATCGGCGTCCTGGATCCCCGTCGGCGTGAAGTCGCCGATCTTCACTTTTCCTCGCAGGGCGGCGACTGCCACGCTGAAAGGGATGCTCCACTTGGCGTCCATCGGGGTTTGCGGGTTCTGGCGCTCCGCCAGTGGCTCGCACAGAAGTTGCCCCATGTCAGCGACGGTGACCACGATTTCGTCGATCTCGCCCGGCTGGATCCGGTGCTCGCGAACCAGGTTCAAAGTGGCTTCGATGTAAGGCTTGTTGATGCCGGAGCAGGGCCAAGGCTTGAAGCCCGAGTCGGCGATGAAGAATCGCTTCCCCAAGTCGTCTACGAGGTAGTGGCGGTCATACTCGCCGCCGAGGTACGACTGGAAGAGTGCCGCCTTGCCTTCCAGACTGTTCTTGCTGCCGCTGATCCCACGCTGCGCCATCAGCGCTGAAAGGACGCCGGCCTGCGACGTGAAGGCCGGCCAGATGCCGCGAATCACGGAACCCGTCCCCTTGATCGGTTCGTAGCTGCCGGATGCCTGCATCAGCGCGATGCCAAATGCATCGATGAGCTGCTCCTCGTTCAACCGCAGAAGCTTGCCGCACACCGCAGTGGCCGCGAAGCCGCCGTAGATCTGGCCCGGCAGCCACCTGAAGGAGCCCTGCCCCTTACGGCCCGCGTAGCCCAGCCTGAGCAAGAGGTCCGCGCCCATGCAGATGGCAGTCAGGAATTCCTTGCCCTGCACCTTGCCTATGCGTTCCGCCATGGCAAGACCTGCGGGGACCGTGGCTACTCCGGGATGCACGGCGGAGGCGTCGTCGATATCGTCAAAGTCCAACGCGTGGCTCATGGCGCCGTTGGCGAAAGCCGCCATTGCGGCCGGCACGAGGCCCTTCAGCCCGAGGATCGAGCTCTCCGGCTTGCCGCCGCTCTCCTTGACCAAGTCCACCAGATCCTTGCAGCCGGCTCCGATGGTGCTGCCGGCGAGCGTGACGCCGAGCGTATCCAGGATGCTGCTCTTGGTCATCTGGATTGCTTCGGCCGAGATCTGTTCGTACCGGATATTTGCCAAGGTTTTGCTGATGTCGAAAATTGCGTC
This sequence comes from Variovorax paradoxus, assembly GCF_018614875.1. GTDB lineage: Bacteria > Pseudomonadota > Gammaproteobacteria > Burkholderiales > Burkholderiaceae_C > Variovorax > Variovorax paradoxus_I. Next base: position 70,433 of record NZ_JAGGNW010000020.1, read on the forward strand.
CATGTGGTCCTCGAGGTAGATGTGTGTGGGGGGGCAGGGTCTAACGCGCGCTCTTCTTCATTTCGCGCAAGAGCTTGCCCCAGCGCTCGACATCCGCCCGGATGAGTGCGCTCAGTTCCGACGGACTCAACGGATCGGTCTGGCTGGCCTTCGACTTCAGTACGTCCACTACGTACTTGGAGTGGCCTGCTTCGCGGAAGATCGCGCGGAGCTTTTCGACCACGTCGGGCGGCGTTCTCACCGGAGCGAACGCCGCGTTCCATGCGGCGAACTCGTAGTCCTTGAGGCCCTGCTCGCGCAGCGTGGGGGTGTCGGGCATCACGGGCATCCGACTGCGGCTGGTTACGGCGAGCGGGCGAACCTTTCCATCCTTGTAAAACGGCAGCGCAGTGATCGCATCCGTCATCAGCAAGTCGATCTCGCCCGCGACCAGCGCGGAGGTCGCCTGTGCTTGAGTCTTGTACGGGACGGCGAACAACTTCACGTCGGCCTGCCGTTCGAGCATCTCCACCGCGAGGCGTGTGGCAGAGGTACTGCTCCCGTATGTCACCTTCCCGGGATTGGCACGCGCGGCCGTCAACGCGTCCGCGAGAGAAGTGAGTTTTCTCGACGGCCCCGCGTTCAAGACCAGGGCGACGCTTTCCAGGACCACCAGCGGCGTGAAATCCGCCACCGGATCGTATGGCAGCTTCTCCTGCTGATACATGTTCAGCACGTGTGTGCTGAGGTTGCTGAACACGACCGTGTAACCGTCGGGCGCCGCATTTTTCGCGAACTCGAGTCCGATCACGCCTTCAGCGCCAGCCTTGTTCTCGACGATCGCGATAAGGCCGGCATCTCCCAGGGCCCGTGCGTACGCCCGCGCGACCACATCCGTGCCGCTTCCAGCGCCGGCGGGGACGACGATCCGGATCGGTCTCGACTTTTCAGGAAACGATTGCGCGCACGTCAAGGTCGAAACGGCCCAAATCGTGATGGCGAGGAGGGAGCGGATTAGCATGGAAAAGCCTCATAACTTGGCAGAAAATCGGGCGACTGATGCCTCGGCTAAGCAGCGTGTCGTAGCACTAAGTAAGTCTGGTGGACTGAGCGATAGCACCCCCATGGGGTATACGCGGAAAGTCATTGCGCAACTGGCGAAGGACCTTTGCCGCGCCCGGCAAGAAGATGGCGTCATGTCTCGCAGCTCTTTGTTGCGGCTTTCGCGAAGGTGCTTGCCATTACTGCGTATTGGCGCCGGCGATGAACCGTAATACTCTCGAAACATCCGCGGCCGCCTTCAGGCCGCGCTTATCCGAGGAACTGAATCTTGAGACTTTCTCTGCACGACGCGACCGCACTGGCCACCGAATTCCTGGTGCGGCATGGAATGCCCGGCGAGCACGCCAAAATCGTGGCCGACCATCTGGTTTATGCCAGCGTTGCCGGTCACGACTTTGCAGGGTTTTCGCGGCTTCTCCCCATCGCCGACAACCTGCGTCAGCGAGGTCCGGGTGGCACCGTGACAACACTGCGCGAGACAGATAAATCGGCACTCATCGATGGCGCCGACGTCATCGGGTATGTGACCTCGCTCATCGGTATGGACAAAGCCATTGCGCTTGCGAAGAAGAGTGGTGTCGGGATCGTCGGAGTAAACAACAGCTGGTTCTCCGGCATGCTGCGGTACTACGTGGAACGGGCGGCAAAGGCGGATCTGGTGGCGATGCACGCGGCGAACTCCACGGCGCGCGTGGCGCCCCATGGTGGCATGGACCGCCTGCTGGGCACCAACCCCATTTCCTTTGCCTTTCCAGCAGACGACCGACCACTCATCATCGACTTCGCCACTGCCTCCATGTCGTGGGGCGACGTCATCTATCACCAGCAGACCGGGAGGCATATTCCGGAGAATCGCGCCGTGGACGCACAGGGCCATGGCACGACCGATCCACTGGCAGCGCTCGCTGGCGCGTTTCTCCCCTGGGGGGGCGCCCGTGGTTCCAGCCTTGCAGTTGTGGTGCAGGCATTGGGCATCCTCGGCGGCAGCGACCCGATCGTGAGCGAAGCAGGAAAATGGGGCTACTTGTTCGTCGCAATCGACCCGGCACTCCTGTTTCCAACGGCAGAGTTCAAGCGGCGGATCTCCAGCATGCGCGACAGCATCGAGCAATCCCGTCCCGCTCACGACTTCAGCACCGTGCGCGCGCCAGGAAGTACCACCGACGGCCGCATCGCGGAAGGCCATGCGCGCGGCTGGATCGAGGTGGCCGACGAAGTCTATACGGCGGTCAGCAGTCGCAGCGGAGCGTGAACGCGCAACCAGCGCATGGCTGATTTCCCGTCGCACCGGTTGCATGTTGGTTTTGTCCGGCAGCGATGCGGCGCATGTGCGTCGAATCCTCGATCGAGGAAGCAAAACCTCCATGGATGAACTGGCCGCATTCAAGGTTCTTGCGAAGGTGGACCAGACTGCAGTTTCCCCAAGGGGGATGGCTGTTGGCATCTCCAACAACTCGAACGCCAGACTGGTCAACAGCCTCCGAGCGGAATGAAGGAACCGAAGTCCGCTGAAGCGCGGACTCGCGATCTCCTCCCAAAGCGAGCCGTGCAGGATCGTCGGCGAGGCGCCCTGCTGCCACAAGTCCGCCCAGGGAGCCGGCATACCTCAGCGCATGCGGCTCGCCAGGAGGCGTCCTTCGTGAACGGCCGGTTCGTAGCGCGCGAATGGCTCCAGCGCGATGCGCTCCGCCCGCCACGGGTCTGGCACCAAACGCGTCTGGACATCGAACACCAGCGTCGGTCGCTCCACGATGTCGTAGCGCGGCCAGTGCGGCAACTTCGCGTGATTCGGATCGCCGGTGCGTGCAAAGGCCAACCATGCACCGGATACTTCGTCCTGTAGCCGGTACCGGTCGCCACCACTCCCCGTGATGCCGGTGGCGAGATCCACGTTGCCAAAAGCGAACGGAATACACAAGGTATGCGGTGCTCGCAGTAAGCCGTTCTGCACCGGCGTCTTCCAGGACAGCAGGTACACATACACCGGCGCGCCACCCCACGCGATCTGTCGCTCAGCGGCGCCCGTCACGCTACGGCGGAAGCGGTGATCGCCGAACGCTTGGGCGTAGAGGTCTCCAGGCTTGTCTCGGGGGCGTCCGATGGCGTACTCGGCAAGCAGGACCTTTGCCTCCGGATCACTGATATCCAGCGCGTGTGCGGTTGCAGCCACCGCTTCCTGGGCACTGCACTGAAAGACGCCGGGGTTGGCCGCGAACTCCAGTCGCTGCTCGTTCTCGCACCAGCCCGCAATCAGCGGCACATGGGCAGAAAGCCGAACTGCCGCCGCGTCGAACGGCTGGGATGGCACTACATGACCGTCCACCACCGGACGGCAGTTATCCACCTGTCCCGCGGCCTGGACTGCGGCAGCCTGGGCCTTCAGCAAGATCTCGGCCGGAAAATTCAGAAGATGCCGCACTTGGCTGTGCTTCAGCCCTAAAGTGCGCAGAAAGAAGTCGGTGTTGCGCTCCGCCTCTTCCAAAGTGGCCAACCGTAAGAGCGACGATGCACTCTGAATGATTGCTTTGTGGAACAGGCCACGCGCGCGTGGCATCGCCATCAGCACGGCAACCTTGGAGCCGCCCCCCGACTGACCGAAGATCGTCACGTTTGCAGGATCGCCCCCGAATCGGTCAATGTTGACCCGTACCCATTCCAATGCAGCGACCAAGTCGAGCATTCCGGCGTTGCTCGCTTCAGCGTAGCGGCCGCCGTCTATATCGCCGAGTTGGAGGAAGCCGAATAGGTTCAGGCGGTGATTGAGCGTAAGCACCACGACATCGCGCCGGGCCATATTTCTGCCATCGAGCCCGGGCGCTCCGCCGGCACCCACGACAAAGCCGCCACCGTGTAGGTAGATCAGTACCGGCCGACGTGCGCTTTGCTCCAGAGTGGAGGTGAAGACGTTGAGGACCAGGCAGTTCTCTGCGGTGGGCGCCGGATCGCGCACCCATGTGTGAAGAGGCGAGCAGGAAGGTGGTTCAAATTGCGGAGCGCGAGGGCCGAACGCGAGGGCGTCACGCACGCCGGTCCAGACGAAGGGTTTCGCGGATTTGAACCGGTTGGCTCCGCCCGTGTCGGCCCCGTAGGGAATGCCCTTGAAACTATAAACACCCTGCTGCAGCGATCCCCTCAACTTGCCGCTGGACGTCTCGACGATGTGTGTCTGGTTCATTAGCACATAACTCCGCGGAAGCGGAAGCAGCCTCCCAGGCAACGACTGACTGGTACGCTGTCTCGCTCTCAGCCGCACACACGAGGCGGTTCATCAAATGAACTCGTTCGAGCACGGCAATTGCATGTTTCGCGAACAGTTCGCCAGCGCGCGTGGTGCGCAGGCCGCGTCGATCACGCGTGAACAACTGCGCTCCTAAGCCTCGCTCCAAGGCCGTGAGTCGATAGCTCGCTGTTGAGATAGAGCAATGCACGCGCCGTGCCGCTGCAGAGATCGACCCAAGTTCCGCGCACAACAGCGCCAGTCGTATTGAGACCAGATCAAATCGGGCTGGGTCGGGCTTCATGACGACACTTCAAGATCGCTCAGCCAACTCACGCAGATGTGGTACACGGAAATTCCTTGTTTAGGCCGGTCAAGTACGAATGCTGGCATTTCGCGCAGCGGCAGTCCAGTTGAAAACTCTTTGGACACCAAAGGAAACGCTGTGAAGCAGCATCGCAGCGCCTAGACAACACCGGAACGCCACAAAAATATGGAGCCGCCCGAAGGCGACTTGATTCCATCTTGACGCCGTTCGTGAAGCGGCGGCCATCTTTCCACTTTCTTATCGCGCAATTTTCAGAAGGCGTGTCTAATCCCCAAATCCAACCCGCTCGTGGACTTGCCCGTTACCCCTGCGACAAACACGGAGCCACCTAAAGTAAACGCGGCGCCATCGCGGTTGCGCGCGTATGCGTATGTCGTGTAGAGCGCTGTGCGTTTGGACAGGTTGTGTATATAGCCCACAGCCACTAAGTCGGTGCGGGGACGGCTGACTGTTCCCAGGTCCATCTTGTAACGCGTGAGGCTGACACGGATCAAACCTGCCCCGATAGGAATCGATCCTCCGACGGCATAGCCTTGGCCTCTCACAGGCTTCGTGCTGTCCTTGCGGTCACTGCTGTAGTGCCCGAGTACCTTGAACGAGCCAAAATCCCAGGATCCGCCGATGTTTGCCTCGCGGAAAGAGCCGCTGTTCGCGGTAGAAGCGTAGCTCGTGTTCGAGTACCCTGCTGCCACGTCCAAGGGCCCAGATGCGTACCCGAGCCGCGCGCCCCAGCCGGTGCCATCCCGCTCCGTTGCAGCACCATTTCTCAGGTTCTCACCCATCCAGTACCCCGCCTGTCCATATAGCCCACCCAAATTCGCCGGCAGGAAGTAGTTGATGCTGTTGGAAGCGCGACCCACCACGCCACGAGTGCTGGTCCCGGCGGGAACCAGCGTGGTGCCGGTGCCCAGGCCTCCAGCCGGCCCCAGCAGGGTGAGAGTGGTTCCAACCCCGCCGTTGCCGAATGGATCGAACACACTGAGGTTCCACAAGCTCGGCGTGTAGTCGCGGCCCAGACGCAATTCGCCCCAGCTCCCGGCCAGGCTGACAGTGGCGCGACGATTGAAGTTGAAGCCGCTGCCGTCCGCGGTTGTGAGGCCTTGATTGCCGGCTGGAACCGCTTGCCCTGCTCGCCCGTCGTCGGCAGAGATGAAACCTTCGAGCCAAAAGGAGGCAGACATTCCGCCCCCGAGGTCCTCCGTGCCGCGGAACCCGAGGCGCGACGAGTTGTATCCGCCGCTCGTCAGGGACGTTTTGCTTGAGCCGCCAGGGCCGCTCGCACGCCCGTACTGCACAAGTACGTCTACGACACCGAACATCGTGACGCTCGACTGAGCTGTCGCCGCACTGGTAACGACCATCATTGCAGCCGCAAATGTGATTCTTTTCATAGTGTCTCCAATATTTAAGAAGGTGCTAGAGCTCGGTAGGGCGCACCCGACAAGAACGTCGCCTTGCGCATCAAATGAAGCACGCAACGGCGAGCAGACTGTCGATTCTTGGTGAGTGCATCGGTACCGGACAACTACTGGCATTCGCACTTTCACAACTTGTGTTCGGATAAATAGAAAGCCGGCAGTTCGTTGAAGATTGCTTTTGTCCGAGGTACGGAACAATCATCCCGGCACGAGTGACCAAGACAGATGCGCAGTACGAAGATCGCGATCTTCTTGAAACTCAGGGGAGCGCCTCATGATCGACAGCCGTCAAGCCGCTCAATCTAATGGGGCGAGTGCCGCAGGCATCGAAGCGCGGGCCACCGTGAATCTGGCGCGCGTGGACCTGCTTTCCCTACGAATTGCCGTGGCCTGCGCGGAGCTCGGATCGCTGACGGCGGCCGCTCGTTCCATGAGCTGCTCCCCTTCGACCGCGAGCTTCAGGCTGAAGGCTCTCGAACAGAGTTTTGGCACCGAGTTTTTCATCCGCGTGGGTCATGGCTTGCGTGTTACCCGCAGCGGCCAACAACTCGTAAATCACGGACGCGCTCTCCTGGAGCACTTGGATCTCATCGCCACGTTGATCCGTGCGACACGAGATCCATCCACGCAACAATCATGAAATGACAGTGTGCGTGCCGGTGCAGCCACGGCATCTTGAATGACGGACCGGGGCACCGTCGGCAGGTTTTTAGGCATGGCGTCCAAGAACGCCGTTGAGAGTGCTGCCCCGACGGTCTGGTTACTGGCGAATGAAGTAGCGGCAAATTTTTGCATGCCAGCGGCGCCTTGGTGCCTCGGTGATCCTTGCGCTTGACCACTCCCTGGTAGCGCTCGTCAGCGAAGACATCGGTCTCTTCGCCCTGCACCAGTTGGCTGGCCTGAGTGATGTCGCTGAGCTCGGTAGCTGCGCCCACCACCGCATGCACAAAATTCAAGTGAGCATCCACGCCCAGGTGGGCGCTCATCCCGAGATACCCTGCTTTCACTTGCGCGACCAATGCATCTCGGGGTCGTGCTTGCCAGTGCCGTTATCACTCGAACGGGGAGCGGCAATCAAGGTGCATCGATCACGGCGCCACTTTTAAGCATCAGACCTTTGGACGCCAGGTAGGGTTGACGGTGCCCAGATTTGATGGGCAGCTCGTGCGCTTCGAGCACGTGCCGAAAGCGCATACGCGTTGGACGAAAGCGTTTGCGGTGAGTGTTTGTTCGACCAGCGGGTTCGAACTATTTCCGGATAACGTTGAAATGCATCAGCACCCCGCATGAAAACCGAGCCAGCGGCGCTCGGCGACCGGTCGCCGAGCCGTTGCCCACGCGGGCCGACCGCCTGCCCTGCAGCAGGTTCTCGGGCGTCCTCAAGAAAATCGGAACGGCTTGCGACCGCAGTGACGCGGAAGTGCTTCGAATGCAGGCGAGCTGCACCGGGCGTCTCAGCTGCCACCGCCACTGAGGTACACGGCCTTTTGATAGAGCATTCCCTCGGTCTGCGAGGGACCACCCTTCCAGCCATAGCCGCTTTGCTTGAAGCCGCCGAAGCCCACGGCGGCGTCGACCAAACCGTAACAATTGACCCAAACTGTCCCCGCCTCGAGGGCGTGCATCATGCGCGTTGCGGTGGCCAGGTTCCGCGTCCAGACTCCGCTGCCCAGGCCGAACTCGGTTGCGTTCGCCAGCGTGAGCACCTCGTCCACCGTGTCGAAAGGAATCACGCTGGCGACAGGTCCGAAGATTTCCTCCTTCGCGATCGTCATGTCATTGTTCACGCCGGCGAACACGGTAGGCGCGAGGTAGTAGCCCCGTGTGAGCTCACCGCCCAGGCGCTGGCCGCCGCCCACGAGTCTGGCGCCTTCGCGTCCACCAAGCTCGATGTAGCCCAGCACCCGTTCGAGCTGGCGCTGCGAGATCAAGGGGCCCAATCGCGTGTCTTGCGCCAACGGATCACCGACCTTTAGCGTGCGGCCGTACGCCGCCATGCGCTCCACAAACTCGTCGTGAACGCCGCGCTGAACGAAGACTCGTGTCCCTGCAAAGCAGATCTGGCCTGAATTGTTGAACACACCCATCGACACTCCGGGCACCGCCGCCTCCAGGTCGGCATCGGCAAACACGATGTCGGGTGACTTGCCACCGAGTTCCAGCTGCAGCCTCTTCATGTTGCCGGCCGAGGCGCTGATGATCGCCCGGCCAGTCTGCGTCGATCCCGTGAACGAGATGCGATTGACCCCCGGATGACTGGCAAGCGCGGCGCCGGCTTCCGAGCCAAGTCCGGTGACCACGTTCACCACGCCCGGCGGCACGCCAGCTTCCATCAGCAATTCCGCCGTTCGCAGAACGCTCAGGGACGCGTCTTCGGACGGCTTCAGGACGACCGTGCAGCCGGTGGCCAGCGCCGGCCCGATGACATTGAGCTGCGCGAACATCGGCCCGTTCCAGGCCAGCACGCCGCCCACCACTCCCACGGGCGCCTTCAACAGCATGGTGGTGACCTGCCCCGGCAGCGAATTCGGAATCGTCTCCCCGCTGATGCTGCGCGCCTGACTGGAGAAATACAGGATGTTCTGCACTGCGCCCTGCCTCGACGGCAGCAACCTGGTGTGCAGTGGAGCACCCATGTCCAGCGACTCCAGCCAGGCGAGCTCCTCGAAATGTCGGTCGAACAACTCGGCAAACCGGATGATCAGTTGCTGGCGCTGCGCCGGGGTGAAGCGGCTCCACGGCCCCTCGAAGGCCCGCCGCGCTGCCGTCACAGCCTTATCTACGTCAGATTGATTTCCACGGGCAAGCGTTGCCAGATGCTCGCCGGTGGCCGGATTGAACGTGTCGATGCGCTCCCCTGAGCTGCCGGTGAACCAAGCACCGTCGATGAAATGCTGCTTGTGCGGATCGCTCAGGAATTGAATAGAAGGAAAGGGGGTCATAGGCGGCTCGGCTGATGAAAATGGAAAGGCGTCTCAAATTACCTACGGTTGGTTCAGGTGGTCGGCCAGCAGTCGTCCGGCAGCGTCCGCTCCGCCGCCGGCGGGAAAGCCGGTCGCGAATCTCTGCGGTCCGGCAGCTTGCCATGCCCAACTTCTGAAGTGCGACAGCACCATCGCAACGAGGATGACAAGAAGGCGCACGGTATTTCTCCTTGGCAAATTCATCAGGGCGAGCCACCTCGCACTGTCTGGTTCGGAGTCTAGGGCCGGGGGTTGGCCGGCATGAAGGCCTGGTGCCAAGCACCTTTGCGCGACGCGCAACAACCGGCCGCCAATCGGCGCTCTTTCCCATTCCTCGCCGTCAGCACAAAGGTGTTTGCAGGAGCGAGGCGAGCAACGCCGCCACCGCTTCCTAGGATCCATCCACTGAGCGTTTTGCACGCACTGGCGGTGCCGGCAGCGTCAACGTAGCGCCATGCAAGGTGATTCACACAAGTTGGCGCGCCGCGGGCTCGCAACTCAAGGTCAGGGCATCTGGCGCTGAAGCGCTTCCTGGATTCGTCGCGGGTCCACGGCCATCTCCACGCCCGCGCGTTCGAGCTGGAGCTTTAGATACGAACGCGAGTCGCCCTCGCCCCAGCCGCGAGACAGCGCCTCCGTCATTTCCTCGAGGGTCATGCTGGCGAGGCGCACGGGCACGCCCACTTCCTTGGCGAGGTCGGTGGCCAGCCTCATGTCCTTGTGTGCAAGCTTCTGTAGAAACCCCGGGGGATCGTACTTGCCGGGCAGGAATTGATTCGTCAGCATGTTGAGCGGTCCCTGCTTGCCGATCACGCCCATACGCAGCGCTTCCCACAGCCGCAGCGGCTCCACCCCTGCCTTGGTTCCCACGGTGAAGGCCTCCGCCATCGTCAACAAGACCGTGAACGCCGTCATGTTGTGCACCAGCTTGGCAACGGTGCCTGCACCGATGTCGCCGACTCGGAACGGGTTCTTGGAGAACCTTCGCAGCAGGTCCAGGTGCCGCTCGAACACTTCCTCGTCCCCGCCAACCCATACCGCCAGTTCGCCAGACGCAGCGCCAGCTGGTTGCCCGCTGACCGGGGCATCGAGCATCGAGCCGCCTTTGGACTTGAAGGCGTCGTACATGCGCCGATTCAATGCCACGGAACTGGTGGACATTTCGAAAAGCACGAGACCCGGCTTCATGTTGGCAAGGACGCCCCGCGCGCCGAGCACGACTTCTTCGACTTGCGCCGGGCCTGGCAGCGAGGTGAACATCACGTCCACCTGGCGCGCGGCTTCCGCGACGCTGCCGGCCGGCTCCGCGCCCAACTGCGCCATCGTATCGATGGCCTGCGGGTTGGTGTCGAACACCAGGAGTGACGCGCCCCCCTTCACCAGGTTTGCGGCCATGCCCTGCCCCATGCGACCGAGGCCGACGAATCCGATTTTCATGGCAGTGTTCTCCATCATGCTTCGAGCTTTGCGAAAACCTCTTTGGCAATTTTGAAGCTCACCATGCCCGCCGGCATACCCGCATAGGCCGCTACCTGCAGCAAGACCTCCTGGATTTCCGTCTTCGTCACGCCGTTCTTCAGCGCGATGCCGATATGGCCTGCGAGTTGCTCCGGGCGGTTCAGCGCTGCGAGGATACCGAGATTGAGGATGCTGCGGCTGCGCCGATCGAGGCCGGGCCGACCCCAAGCGGCGCCCCATGCGACTTCGGTCACCATCACCTCCATGGGGTAGGCGAAATCTTCCGGATCCCGAAAGGCCTCGTCGACGACTTTGTCGCCACTCAGTTGCCGACGCAGGGTCAGGCCTTTTTCGAAGTTTTCGGTTCGCTCGTTGCTCAAGATATGCTCCTTCTTTTCAAATAACGGATAGCTCTCGGCAAGGCGCTGGCGGCATAGCCGACATCGGCTTTCCTGCACAGTGCGCGCAGCGGTCTGTCCGACGCATCCGGAGATCGTCCGCACTTTCGCAGCCGCTGCGTCGAAGCACGCAGGCCGCAACTCATTGCAGACGCGAAGCAATTCTCTGAACCGTATGAACTTGGGTCCAATCGGAAATTTTCCTCGACCGATCGATTGCGTTTGTCGGCCGTTCGATGTGAATCTGGACCAGGTGGTGCGGGATTGGCTCTCAGGCAAAACGGTATCCGCATCGATCGCCGTGGATTTCTGCTGTTGCGCAGTACGCAAAGGTGTTTGGCATCGAATTCCGATCTGCGCCGCTCACAGCCGTCTAGACTCTTCGTTGGGCATCCGCGACGGATAGGCCGCATCGTTGCTGGATGGAAGACATCGTCGACCGCATGTATCCCGCTCGCTGAATTCAAAGTTAGCGCAAGTCAGTCAGTCAGTCAGTCAGTTCGGACGGGCTGCAAAGCACCCTGTGAAACCCCTCAACCACAACTCCACACAGATTGGAACTGCCCCATGAAGCCTTCTACAAACGAGCGCGTGCCAGCGACCGGTCGGTTGAGGAATCCCGAGTTGCACACGGAGTACTTCGAGATCGATTCGGCCCATATGGGCGCCCGGTTTGCCATTGGCGTTTCTTTGCCGGCGGCGTACCGAACGACCGACGTGAAATACCCTGCCTTGTACGCGACGGACGGGAATGTCTTCGGGCCTATCGCGGAAGCAGTGAAGGGCGAATTCGAAGTGTTCGACGCGGTTGTGCCCATTGAGCCATTTCTGCAGATCAACATCGGGTTTACCGAGGAGCAGACGCCGCAGACGAACACGCTGCGCCAGACCAACCTCGTGCTCCCCGGCTCGACCATTCCCGACTTCATGGACGCCCACGTGCGCAAGCGCCTGGGCGCCGAAGCCGTGGCGACCTTCCGCGAGCTGTACACGACCAGCAAGGCGGACCACTTTCTGGCCTTCATCGAGAAGGAGCTTCACCCGGAAATCTGCCGCCGCTATCGAGTCCAGGCTGACGCGGTGGGCCTGTTCGGATACTCCGCCGGCGGCTTGTTCTCGCTTTATGCAATGACTTCCGGTAGTCAGGTTTTCACGCGTTACGGAGCCGCCTCTGCGGGTGCCTTTGCCGAAGATTCCCAGGTGTTCGGCCTTTATGAGCAGCTACTGCAGCGCACTGCGGGCACTGAGCGCAAGACCCATCTTCATCTCTCGATCAACGCGAAAGAGCTGTTTGGCCCGGTTCGCTTGTACCGGATGAACATGATCAACCTGCTGCGCTTTCATGATGCCATGGTCGAGCGCCCCATGCCCGGGCTGCAGATCACGACCGAGATCCTCCCCAACGAGAGTCATAGCAGCGGCTGGCTCGATGCGTATCGAAGCTTCGTAAGGGCCTGCTACCGAAAGCCTTCATGAACTTGGACGTAGCCGACTTATGCGCTGCCCCACCCCGTCATGGGGTGCGGTCCGCCAGCGCGGGCACCACCGAGCCGACGAAGCTGTCTGCGTACGAGGAGCACGTACTGCAACGCATCACTGAACAGGAGACGGAAAATGGGTCCGAGAGAGGCAAAACTGGCGGTAGTGATCGGCGGCGGCAATGGCATCGGCGAAGCGTGCTGCCGTGTAATGGCCGAGCGCGGTTGGCGAATTGCGGTAGTAGATCTCGATCTCGCCGCCGCAGAGCGGATCGCCAAGGAGATCAGTGGCCGCGGCTATGAGGTTGACATCCGCAATCTGGAGGCGATGGAGGCATTGGCCGATTGCATCGAGCGAGATAGCGGCCCTGTGCATTCGCTCGTGGTCACGGCAGCGGCGTTCCAAGAACGCCACGCGCCCCACGCCTTCCCCATGGACCAGTGGCGCGCCGTTATGCAGGTCAATCTCGAAGGGACTTTCAATGCAAACCGCGTTTTCGGCACGAGGATGGCGCGCCGCGGAGGCGGCAGCATCGTAAACACGGCGTCGGTCGTCGGCCACGGCTCATCGCCGCAACTTGCTTACGGCCCCAGCAAAGCGGCTGTACTGAACCTCACACAGAGCTTGGCGAGCGAATGGGGTCATTCGGGCGTCCGCGTCAATTCGGTGTCGCCTGGTTCAACGTTGACCGCCCGCCATCTGGCGCGCGATCCGGGCCGCTACGCGAAGAACATCGATTCGCAAATGGCGCTCGGTCGCCGGATGCAACCGAACGAAGTTGCCGAGGGCATCGAGTTCCTTGCTTCCGACCGGGCATCCGCCATCACGGGAACGGACCTGCTGATCGATGCGGGCTGGCTGGCTGCGAGCACCTGGGGCTTCTATGGGGGGGTTCCCGGCGCTAAAGGCGCAGAAGAGCCGGCGCCCGGCCAGATCCTTGAGAGGCAACCCCGAAGATAGTAGTTATCACTGAAGGCGCCTATCGCGCACCGCCCGCAAAAAAAATGCCTCGCCTCCGCTGAGCGCCCATGCTGCAGTTGGCTTGTACGGTGAGTGTGAGCGGCTACGCTTGAGACGCGCTTCTATCGTATAGGACTACATTGGAACATTCGAAACACGTCGCGGTTGTCACCGGCGCAGCGTCCGGCATCGGCAAGTGCACGGTGGAACGTCTCCTGGCGCAGGGCTGGTCCGTTTGTGCGCTGGACATCTCGGAGGATGCGCTCGCCTCCCAGGCGGCGGATCTCAAGGTCGGCGAGCGATATTGGCATCACAAGTGCGACGTATCGAGTCACGACAGTATCGGAGTAGCTTTTACGGCGATCAGCCGCCGTACCGACAAGATCGACGCTTTGGTCTGTTCGGCGGGCGTTGTGCGTCCTGGATCCCTTGAAGCGCAATCCGTCGATGACGTAGACCGCATGCTTGCGGTGAACCTGAAGGGACCATGGCTGACGGCGAAGGAAGCTCTGCCGCTGTTGAGAAACCGGTCAGACGTGGATCATCCGTCGCGCGTCGTTTTCCTGGGATCGATCGCGGGCATCCGACCGAAGGTGGGTGGGGGCTTCTATGCCGCGTCAAAGGCGGCGCTCCACGTGATCGCAGGTGTCCTCGCCGTCGAACTTGCTGCGAGTGGTGTCCTGGTCAATGTAGTGGCTCCCGGCACAGTCGCGACGCCAATGGTCGAGGAGATGACGAGGGCCGGCGTCGGATACAAGGTTTCCGGTGAATCGCCGCTAGGCCGGATCGCCGCCCCAGAGGACGTTGTCGACGTCATCATGTTCTTCTTGAGCGACGCAGCTCGGTACGTCAACGGCACGGTATTGCCCGTCGATGGCGGAACGAGAGCGGCGTTCATCAGGACGTAGTCAACCGATCATCCCGGTGCGGCTACGGAGCTGCGGATCAGCACTTGCGCGCTGCCAGTGCCTCGACGCAGCCTTTCAGTTCTCTTTGCGCGCCTTTCCGGTCACCGTCAGCAACGGCGAATCGCCGCACTGCTTCAATTACCGTATCCAGCCCCGGCGCGACGCGTTCGCCATCCCAGATGAAATAGGCGGATCGGCCCGGAAGGGTCGGATCAAGAGGTACGAACTTCAAGCCAGGAATGTGCAGCTGCGCCAGGGACTCGAGAACGAAGCTGATTCCCAGCCCCTGTGCGACCAGATGCAGGGTCGTGACCGAACTGTCCGTCTGGAACGAGACCCGGGGATAGAAGCCCGCCGTAGCGCACAACCCAACCAACTGGTCGTGAATATTCGGGTTGCGAAGTTGCCCCGGCAGAACGAATGCTTCCTCGCGCAATAAGGCAATATCAATCGTGTGGCGACGGGCCAACTGGTGATCGCTCGGAAGACAAAGCACGAAACGGTCGTTGTACAACTCGATGTGGGCAAGCCCGGCCGGAGGCTGATGGAAAGTCACGAGGCCCGCATCCAGCTTTCCAGAACGAATGAGCTCGACCTGCTTGCGAGAGAAGATTTCGCACATGGCGATCTCGATCTCCGGGAAATCTCTTCGGCACCCGAGGATCACGTGGCCGAGCCCCCGATACATCACCGGACCAGAAAACCCAACCTCGATCCGGCCGACCTTGCCGATCGCCAGCGCGCGCGACATGTCCTCGGTGCGGATCGCCTGGCTGATCATTTCGCGCGCAGAGCGCAACATCAACTGGCCCGAGGTCGTGATGCGGACCGTCTTGCTGTCCCGCTCGAAAAGACGGAGGCCAAAGAATTCCTCGAGCCGCGCGATGCTCGCGCTCAGGGCTGACTGCGTGATGCACACGCGCTGCGCCGCGCGCCCGAAATGCATCTCCTCGGCGAGGGCGACAAAGTGCCTTAGCTGTCGAAGTTCCATAGCGGCGAGCGCGGCCGCACCTCCATGAGTTGAATCGATCGGTCGAGGAATTTTTCCGATTGGACCTGCTGCCGCATAGTTTACAGAATGGCTCCGCGTCGCTAGTTACTGCTTCCCTAACTATTTAATAACGATAGGAGACAACGCAATGAAACGTGACATCGAAAGAAGGGTTTTCAGCAAGGCGATCGCCGCCGCGGCACTGGCAATCTTGACCACGAGCCCGGCACTCGCCGCAGACCCCTTCCCCTCCAAGCCAATCCGGATCGTGGTGCCCACCGTGCCCGGGGGGCAGGGTGATGTATATACCCGCCTCGTGGCGAAAAAGATGTCCGAGCGGCTTGGCCAGCAGGTGGTGATCGACAATCGCCCCGGCGCCGACACCCTGCTCGGTACCCGCTTGGTAAAGGAAGCGCCGGCGGATGGCTACACGCTCCTGTATCAGGCTAGCGGGATCAGCATCTTCCCGTACATCAAGGAGAACGCTGGTTACCACCAGACGTCCAAAGACTTCACACCGGTCGGCCCCTTCTCGCGTTCAACCATGATGCTTTTGGTCGGGGGAAGCCATTCGGACAAGAGCCTGGCGGACCTCGTCGCGCGGGCAAAGGCCAAACCCGGTAAGCTGTCCTACGGGCACGGGGGTACCGGCACGCCCGGGCACATCGTCTCGGAGATGTTCCTGCAGCGCGCCGGGCTGGACATGGCGGGCATTGCCTACAAGGGCAATGCTGCCGCCATTCCCGACGTCGTGGCCGGCCGAACCGATCTGGTTTTCGACGCTTACGCCACTTCCATTGGCATGGTCAAGGAGGGAAGGCTTCGGGCGCTGGGCATCGCTTCTTCCGCCAGGCTGCCAACGGTCCCGGATGTTCCAACCCTGGCCGAACAGGGCCTGCCCGGCTTCAGCTATTACTTCTGGCTCGGTCTGCTGGCACCTCCGGGCCTGCCGAAGGACGTGCTCGCGAAGCTGTCGGACGCGTTGCAGTACGCAGTGACCAGCGACGAGGTCAGCCAGCGCTTCCGCGGCGATGGAAACGAGCCCTTCTGGCTCTCGCCGGCCGAATTCAGCGGCTATTTGGTGAAGGAGCAGGCCGAGATGGGCAAGCTGGCACAAGAGCTCAAACTGCCGAAGCAATGACCCGGTCACGCATCATGGCGCAACCTCGCGCTTCGGGTTGATCACTGAGGCCCCGCAGAACGCCTGTTCCTGCTTCGGGCCATCGGCCGTTTCCACGTCTGTATTCCTTTGGAGATCAAGGTGTCAGATCGCGAGGCCTTGCGCCCTTATCCGGTAGAAGCGCTGGGCGGACCTCCACAAGATGTCCTCTTTTTCACCTTCGCTTGCACCTGCCAGAACTCGCTTGATGGCATTGAGGCCAACGGTATATCCATAGCTTCCCTTGTCGACCGGGAAGTTGCTGCCCCACATGCAGCGTGCAGGACCGAACGCGTCAATGCACGTCTCCATCCAGGGTCGCCACGCGGCGGCGAGCTCAGAAGACGCCGGCGCTTGCCGGCCCGCCTCAAACCCAAAGCCGCTCAAGCGCATCCCCAGGCCACTGAGCTTGACCATCACGTTTGCACATTCCGCCAGTTCCCTGAGCGCCGAGCTCCAGAGTGCGAAGACGCCGTCCGAGCGTCCCGCGTAAGTCCCGATCCGCAGAATGCCGCCGCAATGATTGAGCACAATCCGCGTCTCTGGGAATGCACGCGCCAGGACTGTGAGCCGCGGAATCTGGTGGAAGAACAGCCAGGCATCAAAGCTCAGCCCCAGCCGCCCCAAGTGCGCGAATCCCTCACGGAACGCCGTCGAGTCCATGGTGCTTTCAGTCGCCGGATAAACCGGGTTCACGAAGGAGCTGTCGCGGTCCCAAGCAACAATATGGCGAATGCCGCGAAATCGCCCTCCCTCGGCGATGCTGCCGCCGGCGAGCAGAACATGCCGCTCCAGGATGGGCCGAACCTCATCCCCCAGGAGCAAGTCTGCCTGGCCCACGATGGCCGCACCGATTCGTGCCTGGCCGTAGATCCCACTGGCGCTCATGGCCGCCACGCCGTTGGCGAACTCGGTTTCACCGAGAGGCTGCAAAGCAGGCGGTGCATCTGCCCGCAACATCGCACGGGCCTGTACGATCACCGACGCACGGACGTGGTGACCGCCGGATGTGTCCGCAAGGAAGTCATCAAGGAGGTATCTGGAGCCAGGCCGGTCGTACAGGTGATGGTGCGAATCAACCACGGGAATATCCGGCTCGAGCGGTTCTTCGCGGGTGGCGGCAAGCCATTCGGGGCGAACATCGGCGCGCGTCGGCGAGCTACCGACCGAAGTCATACCGTTACGCCGGGGAACTCCGGATCCTCGAGTTCAGGCGCCGCCATCTCCGGAAGCCCCAACTCATAAGTGTTGAGGGTGAAGGACACCAAGCTGTAATAGCCGAGGATCCCGAGCACCTCGGTAACCCCTTGCTCTCCGAGTTGCTCGATCGCACTGCCATACAGGGGCTGTGCCGCACGGCCGGTTTTCAGCAGCGCCGAACAAAGCGCGTAGATGATGCGCGCGCGTTCATCCTCGATCTCCGGTTCGTTCCGCGCGGCGATCGCAGCAGGGAGTTTGGGATCCATGCCTGCCTTCAGCGCCAAGGCCTTGTGTGCCTTCCATTCGACGTGCGAAGTCCAATGGCGCGCGCACACCAGGATGACCAGCTCAGTTTCGACGGGACTGAGGGATGTCTCGAATCTCAGCAGCTCGCCCAGTTTCTGCAGGCGGCGGGCAAGTTCAGGATTGCTCAGCCAGCCAATCATGGGTATGGGCACCTTGCCGCGCGGACCTTGGATCACTTCTGCACAGGCCGCAGCCTGCTGGGGGGACATTGCCTCGGGTCGAGGCATCTCGATACGCGCCATCGTCTTTTTCCTGCGACTCAGACGGAAGGTGCTTCTATGGCACCCGGGCGCGCCGCCGTGACGCCGCCGTCCACCACCAGTTGGGTTGCGGTGATGTACCCCGCCTCGTCGCTCGCCAGGAAGACGACGGCATTGGCAACATCCCACGCGGTACCCATGCGCCCCATCGGAATCATGGCGTTGCGTTTCGCCACCAGGTCATCTGCGCCCGAGCCGAGCTGCTTGGTCAGCCGATGGGACACCAGCGGCGTATGCATCATGCCGACGACGACAGTGTTCACACGGACACCTTTCTGGACATACGCGATAGCCGTCGCGCGGCTGAACGCCTCCAGTCCCGCCTTGGAAGCAGCGTAGCCCACGTGCACGCGGCCACCCACCTGAAAGGTCATGCTTCCGATGCTGGAGACGTTGACAACTGCGCCGCCCTTGCCGTCCACACGGAACTGGCGCTCCATCACTGGTAATACATGCTTGCAGCCGAGGAAGGCGGTCTTGAGATTCCTGTCCATCTGCCCGTCCCAATCTTCCACTGACATCGAGACCGGATCGCCAGGGGCGCTGCCGCCGACGTTGTTGACCAGGATGTCGATTCTTCCGAAGCGCTCCAAACATTCGTCCACGGCTTGCTTGACCTGTTCGGTCGAAGTCATGTCTGCCTTCCGACCGGCCCAGTACTTGTGCCCTTCCTGCTCCATGATTGCCGACGTTCCCGCGAGTGCCTCGGCGCCGAAGTCAGTGCCGAACACTTTGGCGCCGCGTCGCGCCAGCAGCACGGCGGTCGCCCTGCCATTGCCCCAGCCCTCCGCCACCGAGCCGGCGCCCGCCACGAAGGCAACTTTTCCCGTGAAATCCAGCATCTGCTCTACCTTTCTCGCTCAGTCCACCAAGCCGACTGCTCGGGCCTTGATCTGCAACGCGACATACAGCGTGTACATCCGCGCCTGCGAGAGACCGCTGCCCAAGAACCACAGCCCCTTCTGCGGGGTAGGCTTGTACATGTTGCGCAGCTCCCCCACGTCGTCGAGGCCCCAGATTTGGCCAACATTGTTGGCGATCTCGTCGCCCAGGAGTTCTCGCACGACTTCCTGCTGCGGCTGGTATCCGGTGGCCGCGACGAGGAGGTCAGCTTTTTCCACGCGACCATCCTTCATCAGAGCGCCGTCGGCAACAAATCTTTCAATCTGGTCATATTGCAACAGACCCACCTTGCCGTCGACTATCAGGTCCGAGCAGCCGCAGTTGAAGTAGTAACCAGCGTGCGTGCGGCGGATCTTCATGAGATAGCCCGTGCCATCTTCGCCAGGATCCACCTTGAACCCTCTTGCCCGCAGACCGTCTAGCAACTCCTTGTCCATTTCGTTCTGCACCTTCGTCACCGCTTGCGCGTTACGCACGGCGATGGGATAGGTCGCGCTCTGGGCGAGCAGGTCGCAGTCATCCGTAGGCAGGTTCTCCTTGTAGTAAGAGGTGTACGCTGCTCCCACTGCATTCACGCTGGCGATCGCCGTCGCGCCGCGCTGGATGACTTTGACATGAGCGCCGTGGCCGTAGAGGTCCTGCGCGATGTCATGGCCGCTGGTTCCGGTACCCAGCACCAAGGCGTTCCTGCCCTTCCAGTCCGCACCGGTCTTGTAGTCGTGCGTGTGAAGAACCTTTCCCTTGAACTCCTCGAGCCCGGGGAGTCGGGGAATCTTCGGCGCGCCTACGATGCCGTTCGCAAACACGATGTGGCGTGGCTTCATGACGCGCTCTGTGCCATCCCCTCGGCGCACCTTGGCAACCCAATGGCCTTCATTCTCCTGATAGCGAGCTTCGACGAGTCCGGTACCCATCCACACGTTGCACTCCAGCGCCCACGCGTAGTGCTCCAGCCAGTTCGCCACCATATCCTTGGACAGGTACTTCGGCCACGTCGCCGGAAACGGCAGGTACGCCATCTGGTTCAAATTGACCTGGTTGTGCAGCGCCAGTGAGTGGTAACGTTTGCGCCAACTGTCGCCGACCCGTTCGTGCTTGTCGACACACAGGGCATCTACCCCCAGCACGCGAAGCCGCGCGGCCATGCTCAGGCCGCTTTGACCCGCCCCCACGATGAGGACCACGGGGTCACGGTCCTCAAACGCCTGCTCTTTGGCGCGTCGGTCCGACCAGTTCATGCCACCGAACTCCCGCCAATTGGCGCCGTCAGGTCGATTCTGGAAGATCTTCTCCTCGTAACCCTTCAGCTCGCGCAGTGCCGTCATGAGGATCCACGCCTTGGGTTCCCCTATGAGCAAGCGAACCACCCCCTTGCCACGGCCGGTGGCCGTCTCAAAGGAAAAGATCGCCTCGATCACATCGACACCGATGCGCTTCACGCGTCGCGGAGGGGTGCTGTCTTTCGCAATGGTGAACGAGCCCGCCTTTGCATGGTTCTGGCGCTGCAGCAGTTCATGCACGATGGCGACCTTGCCTTCTCTCGGGGTGATATCCCACGTGAAGGCCAACATGTCGCGCCAGTGACATTCATCAGCAAGGAGGTCGGAAATGGCTTGTGCGCTTTGCTCCTGAAGCCCGCGGTCGAATCTGGAGAGCCAATCCTGGACGATCTCCACTTCACTGGTGAGTCCGGCGCGTTCAATTTGAGCGACAACATTGTCCATCGGGGGTGCTCCTGTCGGGGTGATCTGCTTGTCAGAACGATGCCGAAATTCTAGGAATGACGCCCTCGAAATGCGCACGCCTCTGCGGCAAGGACCATAGCCGCCAACGCAAAGGTCAGCGGCGCTGCGTGGCGCGTGAAGGACCTTGCTTGAAAGTGCAAAGAGGAACGACAGGCTTCGGTAAAGAATGGCGCAAAAGCCATCCATCCGCACAGCATGATGTCTACCCCCATGTCTTCCGATTCGCTGACCGAGCATTTCCGTCCGGGGCACCGGGTCTTCGCCGCCGGCCTGACTGGGGAATCTGCTCTTCTGCGGGACGAATTGCGTCACTTCCCTGAGCGGGCGATGAACGTCGAATTCACGAGCATTCAGTTGCCCGGGATTGACCACACCGACTACTTGGCGATGCACCGCGAAGCAAAGTCGGTTGCCTTTTTCATGACGCCAAGCTTGCGACAGGGGCTCGCCCAGCGGCGCACCGTTTTGCATTCCCTGGACTACACCGGCATCGCCCGCCACCTGCTCGACGTCGCGCCATTCGATTGCGCTATCGGTCAGTTCACGCCGCCGGACACGCAGGGCTGGTGCAGTCCAGGCCTCTCAAGTGACTTCACACCTTTGGTCTGGACGCGGGCGCTCCGCCGGGTCGGGCATCTGAACCCGGAGCTCCCACGCATCGATAGCAGCTTTAAAGTGCACATCTCCGAATTCGACGCAGTCGTCGAGGCACCGGGCCCTCCGCTCGCTTTGGCCGAGTCAACGCCCAACAAGCTGACGGAGCAGATCGGGCAGCAAGCGGCGCGGCTGATTCGGGATGGAGACACTCTTCAGTTTGGCATCGGATCGGTTCTTCCGGCCATCGCCCGTGCGCTTGTGTCACACCGGCGATTGCGAATCCACTCGGGAATGGTTTCCCCCCTTCTATATACGCTGTGGGAGAGCGGCGCACTCGATCGCGACGCCGACATCGTGACTGGTGTTGTATTCGGGGACCTTTCGTTCTACGACTACGTGGGCAGGCTAGGCCGCGTGTTTCTCGACGACGTGCGAAAAACGCACGCCGCGGACGTGCTCGCAACGATTCCGCGTTTCATCGCCATCAACAGCGCCCTCGAAGTGGATCTCTTTGGCCAGGTCAACTCGGAGCGCAGCGATGGAATCATCCAAGCCGGCGCGGGCGGGCTTCCTGCGTTCGCCCAAGGAGCCCAGGTTGCACCGGACGGCCGGCTCCTAATCTGCCTGTCCTCGACGGCGCGGCAAGGACAAGTCTCGAGGATCGTGCCTGCGCTGAACTCGAAGGGGCTGTGCACAGTTCCTCGCTACCTCGCCGACGCGGTAGTCACCGAGCACGGCATCGCTGAGTTGCGCGGCCTGTCGCTTTTCGAACGGGCGGAAGCAATGATCGCCATCGCCCACCCAGACCATCGAGGCAGGCTGGCGGCGGCCTGGATTGAAATGGCAAAGCATCTCTAAAGTAAACGTGGGGCCGACTTTGACGTGGCGATTGACACAATGACATTTGCGCATCCCCTCACACTGACCCGTCGACGCGCGCTTGTCGCCCTCGTCACATCTACTTCTGTGCCGACAGCAGTGCTGGCGCAAACCGAGCGTCCTATCCGCTTGATCGTGGCGTCCTCCGCTGGTTCAACCATCGATGTCATCGGCAGGACACTGCAGCCCGCGCTAACCAGCGCGCTCGGAGCGAACATCGTCGTCGAGAACA
Organism: Variovorax paradoxus; assembly: GCF_018614875.1. Taxonomy (GTDB): domain Bacteria; phylum Pseudomonadota; class Gammaproteobacteria; order Burkholderiales; family Burkholderiaceae_C; genus Variovorax; species Variovorax paradoxus_I. The sequence continues at coordinate 92,875 of NZ_JAGGNW010000020.1, forward strand.
TCGCAGGCGCTGGCAGCATCATCGCAATGCAAACCCTGGCGCGGTCGGTGCCGGACGGCTCTGTCATCGCACTGCAGACCAACAACATGGTGACCGCTCCGCTGCTGATCCGGACGGCACCCTACGATTCGACGAAGGACTTTACTGCTATCGCAACGGTCGGCTCCATCCCGCTCGCGTTGGTTACCAACGCCTCGAAGATCCGGGCCACTGATGCGAAGGATTTCGTCGCGCTGCTCAAACGCGAGGCAAAGAAACTGAACTATGGCTCCAGCGGTCCGGGAACAACACTGCACCTGGCGGTCGAAAACATCGCTGACCAGGTCGGGGTCAAACTCAATCATTTGCCCATAAGGGCGTCGCGCCGATGGTTGCCGATCTTCTGAGCGGGCAGATCGACTTTGCAGTGACGGCCCTCCCGCCCGTACAGCCTCACCTCAAAACGGGGGCCCTGCGCGCCATCGGAGTGCTTACAAACCGGCGTGTCTCCATCGCACCGGAGATTCCAACGTTCGTCGAGCAAGGCTTTCCAAACTTCAACATGGATGTGTGGGTGGCAGTGCTAGGCCCTAAAGGCATGGGAGCGGCAACCGTCAGGAAGCTGCATGATGCGCTGGTCACGGCCATGGACAACCCCGCCAGCAAGCGCGCGCTGGAGAACCAGGGCAACATCGTGAACGTCACTACGCCTGCCGAAGCCTCGGAAGTGATCCGACATGATGTCGCCAGGTACAGTGCGCTGGCGAAGAAAATCAACTTGACGCCCCAATGAGCAGGACTGCTGCTCTCATCGCAAATGCCGGGGCGACGCCACCTGCGCCGGGCTGCCACCGCATGGCAGCCCGGGCGCCGCCTACTGTGTTGACTCGAACGGAGGCGCGGCCGGACTCGATGCCGCGGCCGGGGCCCCGCTGTCATACGACGGTCGCACTTCATCGTTGCGCTCGAACAACCGAAGCAGGAAGTGGATGAATGCAGCGACCTTGGGAGGCGGCGAGCGATGAGGGTAAACGAGGAAGAGTGAGGGATCGTTACCAGAGAGCCCAACCTCGTAATCGGCCAATGCCGTCTGCAACTGACCTTGGTCGCATGCCTCACGGACGAGCCACTCCGGTAGAACAGCCAAACCGAGGCCTCTCAAGGTGCTGGTAAGAAGCACGCCCCCGGTGTCTGCCCGCAGGTTCCCCGAAACAGCGATGTTGCTCGTCTCGCCACCCCGCTGGAACGTCCACTCATTCGAATAATGCAGAGCGGAATACACGAGACAGTTGTGCCGGCTGAGGTCTGAAGGCACAGAGGGCTTGCCATGACGAGCGAAGTACGCAGGACTGCCGCAAAGAACTCGCCGCGAAGATCCGAGCGGCCGCGCAATGAGTCCCGAATCTTCCAAGCGGCCCCGCCATACGGCGACATCCACCTTTTCCGAAACGACGTCGACGCGCTCGTCGGTTAGCGAAATATCCACAACGATCTCGGGGTGCATGTGCAGGAAGTCCGGCAACGCGGGAAGAATTACTCCTGAACCCACAGAGGTTCCGGCATGCACACGGATCACCCCGCGAACGCCCTGCTGGTACGCGGCGGCGCCCCGCTTTGCCTCCTCAATCGATTGAATGATGCGGGCCGCATCCGCGTAGAACCGCTGGCCTGCTTCTGTCATCACCAGTTGCCGGGTGGTGCGGTTCAAAAGCCGCACACCCAAGTCTTCCTCAAGGCTGTTAACCATCCTCGCGATCGAGCTCGTCGAGGTGCCCAACAGCCGCCCCACTTTAGAGAAGCTGCCAGTCTGGGCCACCCTGACAAAGACCCTGTACGCAGCAATTTCATCCATGTTTTAGTCTCCGTCACCATCATAACTTGCGCTACATCAAGCGCCACTCGGGAAATGGTTCGTGTCCTTCATCAGGCGAGCGGGGAAACGTGTAAAGACCAAGGACCACGATGCCGACGCCCACGCCTTTTAACGCGGACGGGCTTGACGTAGAACGCACATGATCTTGGCTTAGCGAGGTAACGATGTCGGCTTCCGGAACAATATTAGATCCCGATATGCGCTTGATCTAGGCGCTTGCGCGGCAAGGATCCTTCGCTGCAGCGCAAAGGCTTTCACTCGCTGGGGCGGTCGGCTTGTGGGTTGCCCATCAAAATCTCGCGAAGGCCTTCTCAGCTCGATGAGCATGGCCGCACCACCAGCACCTGCAGCGCCTGCTTGCCACCTGGCGGCAGAGACCTTGCCGAAATCTGGACTAGATCCGTCGACATCCTTCCTCCTAGACTCGCCAGAGCGCCACTACGGGTTACCAGGCGGCATCCTGTCAGTGTGCACGGAGGTATGACCAACTCCTTGCGCTACTCCTTGCCTACCTACATCGAGAGAATTCAATATGCAAAATGAGATCGCGCTCCACGTGGTCGATCGCGGCCAGCGCGACCCGGCACTCGTGTTTATCCATGGATTTACGACTGACCTGACCGACTGGAATGCGCAGGTCGAAACTTTGGCCGGGGAATTCCGGTGCGTGGCGCTGGATCTGCCCGGCCACGGGGACTCGCCGGCCGCGGCGGCACCAGTCCCCAGCGTCGAAGCTTTTGCCAAGACCATCAACGCCACACTCGACAGATTGCAGTTGACCAGCGCCGTTCTCGTGGGCCATAGCATGGGCTGCCACATGGCCACCGAAACGTGCCTGCAACGGCCCGATAGGATTCGCGGAATTGTCTACGTCGATGGCAGCGTCCAGCCAGTCGCCGATCCCGACGCGTCAATGCAGAACGTTCAGCAGGCGATCGACAAGGCGGGCGGCATGCAACGCTTCGTTGCCAACCTCTATCAGCATTTCTTCGTCCCGGGGACTCCCCAGTGGGTGCGCGATTTTGCCCTCGCCCGGCAAGACCGCATCGACCCGAATTACGGCCGCACCTTGTTCCTGGACTACATTCGGTGGGCGACGCGCCCCGTCCGGAACCTGGCCGACCTGCGCGTGCCAGTGATGGTGCTGCAGTCGACGGTGTTGAGCGCCCAACTGCAACGTACGTCGCTGCGTGCCGGGGAGCGGACCTTCTGGATGGACGAAATAGCGCGAAACGTCCCGGATGCGCGCCTCGAAACTGTCCTGGGCGTGGGGCATTTCAGCCCCCTCGAGGCACCCGAGCAAATCAGCGAGCTGATCCGGGACTTCGCCCGACGTTTCGCCGGCTAAGAAGGAAGATGGCTGCCGGCGGCAGCCATTTCTTGCGGTCAGGCGACGTTCATGTACACGGCCTTACGGTACAGGAACGAGTCCACATGCTCAGCGCTTCCCTTCCAGCCGTAGCCGCTCATCTTGTAGCCGCCGAAGCCGACGTTGGGATCGAGCGCGCCGTAGCAGTTGATCCAAACCGTGCCCGATTTGATCCCCTGGGACACCTTGTGAGCAGTTGACAGATCCCGGGTCCAGACGCCGCCGCCGAGGCCAAACGGCGTGTCGTTCGCCAGCCGCAGGGCATCGTCGGTGTCGTCGAACGGGATGACGGAGATCACAGGCCCAAAGATTTCCTCCTGCGCGATCTTCATCTGGTTGTGCACCCCGGCAAAGACGGTCGGTTCGACGAAGTAGCCATTGGCGAGGGTGCCGCCCAACCGCTTGCCGCCGCTGGCAAGGGTGGCACCTTCCCGGGTACCGATATCGACGTAGCCCAGCACTCGATCAAGTTGCCTGCTCGAAATCAGGGGCCCGAGGTTGACGCCCGGCTCCAGCCCGCTGCCGACTTTCAATGTCGCGGTGAACTGCTGCAGACGGGTGACGAACTCCTCGTGGATGCCGCGCTGGACGAATAACCGCGTTCCCGCCAGACACACCTGGCCGCTGTTGCCATAAACGCCCATGGCGGCGCCGGGAACGGCCAAGTTCAGATCAGCGTCGGCAAACACGATGTCGGGGGACTTTCCGCCCAGTTCCAGTTGCAGCCGCTTGATGTTGCCTGCGGACGCGCCAATGATCCGGCGTGCCGTCTCCACCGATCCGGTGAAGGCGACGCGGTCGACGCCTGGGTGGGCAGCTAAGGCCGCACCTGCGTCCGCTCCGTATCCCGTGACAACGTTGATCACCCCATCGGGCACGCCGGCTTCCTGCAGCAATTCGGCGACCCGCAGCGTGGAAAGGCACGCATCCTCGGCGGGCTTGATGACCGCGGTGCATCCAGTCGCAAGCGTCGGCCCGACCACCCACCACACACTCATCAGCGGCCCGTTCCAAGGGATGATTCCGCCGACCACGCCCAGCGGCGCCTTGTGCGACAGCGTCATCATGTGTCCAGGCAACGAATTCTGGTGCGTGGTTACCGACGCCGCTGCGGTTTGGGTCGAATAGAACAGGATCGTCTGCGCGGCGAAGTTCGCCAAGCCCTTCGAGCGCGCCAGCGGCGCGCCCATGTCGAGAGTCTCGATCAGTGCCAGTTCGTCAGCGTGCGCTTCGACAAGGGCGAGTACGCGCAAAAGCAACCGCTGCCGCTCCACGGGCGTCCAGCGGCTCCAAGGGCCCTCAAAGGCTGTACGCGCCGTAGCGGCAGCCTTGTCGATGTCGGCCGCCTCGCCTTGCGCGATCCGCGCCAGCACCTGGCCATCAGCAGGATTGATAGCATCGAACGCCTTCCCGGAGACGGGCTCCACCCATTTTCCTCCGATGAAAAGCTTCTTGGAGCCGCCAACAAAGGGTGGGACCATCATGGCTTCGCTTCTCCGGCTTCGAGCAAGGGCAATGCCGCCTTGCCCGCCATGACCCCGGCAGGCCAGCCCGCATACACCGCAACCTGCACGATCAAGCCGCGCAGTTCGTCCAACGTCACCCCGTTGTCGACTGCCCTGCTCATGTGCACCTTCATCTCGTCGAAGTTGCCTTGCGCGGCCAGGATGGACACCGTAACCAGGCTTCGATCGCGCAAAGCCAGCTCCGGTTGCTTCCATACGTCGCCCATGACTACGTCGTTACGGATTCGGCCAAGCTGCGGCGCGGCTTCGTAGACGCGAAAACCTTCGGCCGTCAGGCGCTCCACGTCAGGATGTTTCATTTTCATCGTGTTCCTTTTAAGTTGGGATCCAGGGGCGGTCGGTCGAATCACGCGCGCATGGCCTGCACCGCCGCCTGCACGCGCTCGGGCTCGACGGCGATGTTCACGCCGGCGCGTTCGAGTTGCAGCTTGAGATAGGCGCGCGAGTCCAGCTCGCCCCACCCGCGCGTCAGGCCCTCGGTCATCTCTTCGAGCGTCATGTTGCCCAGGCGCATCGGCACGCCCAGCTCCTTGGCCAGCGCTGCGCCCAGGCTCATGTCCTTGTGAGCCAGCTTGAGCAGGAAAGTCGGGTCGTCGAACTTGCCTGGCAGGAACTGGTTGGTCAGCAGGAACATGGGGGACTGCTTTCCCACCGTGCCGAGGCAGAGCGCTTGCCATAGCTCCAGCGGGTCTACGCCCCCTTTGACACCGACCGAGAAAATCTCCGCCATCGTCAGCAGGATCATGTATGCCGCCATGTTGTTGGACAGCTTGGCGATCGTCCCGGCGCCGATGGGGCCCACGTGGCGGGGCTTGTCACCGATTGCGCGCAGCAGGTTGAGGTGGCGTTCGTACACCTCCTTCTCGCCGCCGACCCAGATCGCCAGGTCCCCCGAGGCGGCTCCGGCGGGGCCGCCGGCGACCGGCGCGTCCAGCAGCGCGCCACCCTTGCGCCTGAACTCCGCCTCCATCCGGCGATTGAGTGCCATCGAACTGGTAGACATCTCGAACAGCACCAGCCCAGGCTTCATGTGCGCCAACACGCCCTGCGCCCCGAGCACCACTTCCTCCACATGAGACGGAGCCGGCAAGGAGGTGAACAATACATCGACATCGCCAGCGACCTCCGCCACGCTGCCGGCAGCCTGCGCTCCAGTCTCCACCAACGCCTGCATGGCGGCGGGAGCGATGTCGTAGACGAGCAGCGGCACGCCTGCTTTGACGATCCGACGCGCCATCGGCGCGCCCATGCGGCCCAGGCCGATAAATCCAACTTTCATGATTTCTCCAGTTGTGGTCAGTGCGTGCCGCCGCAGGCACGCGGCAGCGCGGGTCAGGACTGCGGCTTGAAGCCGATCCTGGTGAGGAACTCGCGCCATTGCATCGTTTCGTTGGCAATCTCCTGCGCGAACAGCTCCGGCGTCGACTTCGGAATCAAGCTGGAGAAGCTCGATTCGATCCGGTCTTTCAGGTCGGGGACGGTGGTGACCGCATAGATGTCCGCGGCGATCCGGTCAAGCAAAGGGCGCGGCGTATTTTTCGGCGCGAACACGCCGCCCCACAACTGCGGGAAGAACCCCTTGTAGCCCGCCTCGCGCACGGTGGGCACGTTCGGCAGTTCGCTGAACCGGCTCTCGCCGATGGCCGCCAGCGCGTGCAGGCTACCGTCGTCGAGCTGTGACTTGATGGACGCAGGCGAGTTGAGATAGAGCTGCACGTCGTTGCGCAGCAGCGCGACGACGATGGGGCTCACGCCGTTGTAGTTGATCTCCGAGTAGTTCACCCCCATCCCGCGCAGCACGAACCCGGCGTTCATGTTGAAGGCGGTGCCGGGACCACTGCCACCGAAGAAGAGACCCCCGGGCGCGGCCTTGCTCAGGGCGGCCACCTCCTGCAGGGTCTTTGCCTTGGCATAGGTCGCGGCGTTGGTGGCGAGCACCATCTTGATGTCGACGTACTTGATGACGGGCACCAGCACTTCCTGCGGGTCGAACTGAAAGCTGGCATTGGTCAGCCTGGCCATCGCCGTCGTGAGGCTGCCCATGAGCAGGGTGTGGCCGTCTGGCTTGGCGCGAGCGGCATAGCCGACGCCGATCGCCGTCCCGGCGCCCGGCTTGTTGTCCACCACGATCGGCTGCTTCCACAAGGCCGACAGCTTCGGGCTGATCATCCGGACCCACAGGTCGGCGGTATTTCCTGGCGCGTACGGCACCACGAAGGTTACAGGGCGCGACGGGAAGCCCTCGGCGGCGGCCGCCGCTGAGGAAAGGCTGGCGGACAGCATGCCCGCCACCGCCAGGCAGGCGTCTCGCCGGGTCAATGGTGAAAGCGTCATGGTTTGTCTCCAGCCGTTTTGGAACGATGCGGGGCGTGGCCGATGAACATGGCCAGTCAGACCTCACCGTATCGGGAAAGCCAAGTCCCATCTACTCGGTGAGCCGGCAAGGTGCTTGCCGCCAGACGCAACGCACGGTCAGCGATGAGGCCGGTGTCCGCGAGCACGGCAGCAACAGGGCCCGAAGTCATGGTCGAACTCTCGGTGACCAATGACTGAGACGACATGCGCACAACCGCTTGATACGCGGATCAGCGGCACCTTTGCGGTAAGCGGGTAGCGCCTTGCCAACATCTGCAGAAATCAGCGCGGGCTCGTCCACTATGCTGACTTTCGCTCGCGACCGCATTCTTCACGGCGCTGCCGACCTTCTACAAAACTCGGAGACAAACCATGACGATTCCCGCGATGAACCGACGTGACGCATGCCTGGCGGTGGCGGGCATGCTGGCCGGGAGTTCTGCTTCACGTGCCGCGACAGACACGTTTCCCTCAAGACCCGTGACCTTCGTGGTTCCGTATGCCCCCGGCAACACTGCGGATCAATGGGCCCGGCTGGTAGGGACGCGTTTGTCCGTACTTTGGAAGCAGCCTGTCATCGTGGAAAACAAGCCAGGCGGGGGCACCATGATCGGTGTATCCAACGTTGCTCGAGCGAATCCTGATGGACACACACTGCTGATGGGAAGCCTCACCACAGCGATGGCGAAGTTGACCAACCCAAGCTTTCAGTTCGACCCGCAGGAAGTGCTGGTGCCCGTCATCAAGTACGTCGACATCAAGATGATCTTAGTGACGAATTCGGCGACGTATGCCAAGGCGAAGAACCTCAACGAGCTGCTCGCCTTCAGCAAGTCCACCCCAGGTGGCGTGTTCCTTGGTGGCACAGGCGCGGGCACTGCGTTGAACATGAATGCCGGGTTCGTGCTGCGCGGGATGGGCGTGAACTACTCGGAAGTCAATTACAACGGCGTGAATCCGATCCTCTTGGCATTGCTGCGCAACGACGTGCAGCTCTACCTCAACTGGCCGGCATCGGTGAAGGCCCGTATCGACGACGGAAGCATCCACGTGCTGGCCGCCTTCAGCGAGCAACGGTTCGACGACTTTCCCAATGTGCAGACTGTGCGCGAAGCCAGTTTCAAGGGCTTCTTGCCCCAACTCTGGGCCGGCGTCTTTGCGCCTAAGAACACGCCTCGGTCCGTGCTGGACCGCATTGCTTCGGACATCTACGAAGTGACTTCGGCGCCGGACATGAAGGAGCGGATCGAGTCCAGCTTTTCCGCCGTGATTCCGAAATCCAACCCGCAACTGTTTGCGCAGCAGATTGCCACGGAAACCAAGCTATGGCGTGAGCAGCTGGCGGCAATCGGCTACAAGCCGCAATGAAGACGGGTCAACACTTGGCGCGTGCAGGGGCCGATGTCGAGTGCGGCTGACAGATCGCTGCAATCGCCCACGCACTTGCACGGCCCTGCGCGAGTCAGAGTCGAGGCGTTCCCCATCCCGACGGCTTCGAGCCGCCGACCAACAACCTCACAAACATGGGTCAATCATGTTCCAACTAGCGCAATTGCGGACAGGCCTACGTAATCTTCTCAACGTCCGAAGAGGATGGCGGACGAAATGCGATGCCCACACTCCCATTCGCGAGGGTGGCGCACTCAAGTCAATCGCCACTGCGGCTATCGTTGCCGCGCTCGGAGCTCATTGCTTAGCATGGTCAGCAGACGAGCGTGCAGCAGATCCTATCGTGCAAACGATCGAAGGGCGGGTCCAAGGCCTCAACTCGAACGGAGTGTCCAAGTTCCTGGGCTTGCCCTACGCTCAACCCCCGGTCGGCAAACTGCGCTGGCAGCCACCGCAGACGCCCGCGGCCTGGAACAACGTGCTTCAAGCCAAGAATTTCGCACCCATCTGCGCGCTCACGACGACTCTCGGCGTGTTCTCGGGACCGCGAAACGACAACGAAGACTGCCTTTACCTGAACGTCTTCACTCCCGACGTTAAGCCGTCGCAGCGCCTCCCTGTGATCGTGTTTATACATGGGGGCGGTAACTACGATGGGGAAACGCCTGGCTACGACGGCAGCAAGCTCGCGGTACATGGCAAGGTAATTGTCGTAACGGTCGCATACCGGCTGAACCTCATGGGGTTTCTGGCCCATCCCGCGCTGAATAGCGAAGGGCACCGGTCCGGAAATTACGGCCTACTCGATCAGCAGGCAGCGCTCAAATGGGTTCAACGGAATATCGCTGCATTTGGCGGCGACCGAAACAACGTCACCCTCGCGGGGCAATCAGCTGGCGCAATCAACACGATGATGCATTTGGTATCGCCACCGGCGGCGGGCCTCTTCCATCGGGCAATTTGCCAGAGTTCGTGCTTGGCGAATTTCCCTTTGATCTCGAGAGAGGTCGCAGAGTCGAAAGCGGTGGCCTTCGCGGTCGCAGCAGGCTGCGGCTCCGGCGCCGGCCCTGGTGTTGCCCAATGCCTGCGCCACATTCCGGCGGCGAAAGTGCTGGAGCTGGCCGGGACTGAAAGCACTTTCACCCAGTACGTCACGGGCTTCATGGTAGATGGGCAAGTCGTTCCGGACCAGCCGATCACGCTAGTCCAGAAAGGACAATTTCACCATGTTCCCTTGATGAGTGGTGGCACGACCGACGAGTGGAACTTCGCCTTGGCAATCCAGGCGTACTTCAGCAACACGAACAATGCGTTGCGCACTGCCCCAACTGCGGATCAGTATGTCAACTACGTAGAAAACACCTTTGTGCCTCCCGTGTACGCCGAGCAAACGGCACCAAAAGTGATGCAGCTGTACCCTCTCAGCTCTTTCAAGAGCCCACAACAGGCGTTGAACCGCGTTGCCTCTGATGCGCAACGGCTCTGCAATTTGCGGCTGGGAGCCAAGGTTTTCGCCGCACAAGTTCCGGTGTACGCCTACGAGTTCGCCGACGCGACAGCACCTTCCTACTTTCCTGACATGCCTGGCATGGAATTGGGGGCATTTCATACGGCCGATCTCCAATATCTGTTCCCCCTTTGGCATGGAGGTCCTTTGGGGATCGAGAAGCCACTGAATCAACAACAGGTGAAGTTATCCGATCAGATGGTTTCAGCGTGGGCGAACTTTGCGAGGACTGGAAATCCCAATGGGACGGGCAATAGTCCGTGGCCGCGCTTTACGAGCGATGCCGGGGCGTCTGCGTGGATGATCCAAGATCTGCCCAGAGGGTCGAGCATCGCAGATGCCGAGTACTCCGCTCGCCATCATTGCGATTTCTGGGATTCAGTCGGGCCGAAGCCGTAACGCCCGCCCGAGGCTCCGGACCGGCGACCTCGGGATTTCTGTCGAACCGCTATTCGTCCGCTTGGCGAGACCAAGCGACGGATCAGAAGGCCGTCGGATCACTCACTCACGTCGGTGCCGACGCGCATGCCCCGCGGCTCCACGGCCAGCCGGGTCGACTCGATGCGGATCACTCTTCAGCTTGGAATGGACAAGATCAAAGTCGGGGAATTCGCGCGAGCTCCAACGCCCCAAAAAGGAATGCATTGGGCCGCGTGGAGGCGAGGCACGCTCGGGTTGCGCTCACGACACGCGGTCCTTGCGGTAGCACGCCCGCACAAAGCTGCGATACGCGCCCAACCATCCGCTGCTATGGCTCTCGCCGGTGAGCACTTCCGTCGTGACTTGCAGCCCGTGCAACGGGCGTTCGATCAAGGTATCGTAGAAGCGAAGCAGATTGATCACGTTTAAGCGATACAAGCGCGCGGAGCCGAACAGCTCCTTCGCGTTGGTCACGAGATGGAGATGGGCCGGAACTGCCGTGTTCCCGCGTTGCTGCAGCAGCTGTTCATACATCTTGAACAGCGGAGCATCGGGGAAAACGCCAGCGGCGCCGGCCCCGTAGCGGCTGAAGATCCGGCTGCCCGAAGTCATGGCGTAAAGAGAGAACAAGCCTCCGCCAGAGTATCCGAACAGACCTGCGGCATCGGCCTGCACGCGATAACGGCGGCAGATTTCGGGGTGAAGCTCCTCCTCGATGAAGGCGAGGAAACGGTCGGCCCGTCCTGCGGCGAAGTTCTCACAGAAGGCCGCAACGGCGGCAGGGCCAAGACGAGCACTGACGTGCGCTTGCATGTACTCGGGGATGCTTGCTCCCGGCGCGACGAAGTTGCGCATCCGGAGTGTGTTCGCTTGCGGCGTCTGCTTCGCAGTAAAGCCGATGCTCACCTGCATGAAGGGCTCAATCGGTACCACCGCGTCGAACACGTCGAAATCGAACATCACGGCTTCGGCAATGGGACCGTAGACATTGCCATCGGTCGCGTACAGAGCAGGATACCCGGCATCAGGCGTGGTGCCGTATAAGCGCGGCAGGGACACGCTGATGCCGAACCGATCTCCGACATGCAACGAATCGACCTCGAAGTACTCGGTGAAGGATTCCGGATTTCCCAATCGTCCAGATTCGGTCGTACTTGCCTTTGACGAACCAGTCATTGATGCTCCTTGATCAATCCATTCGCTTGTACTCTTTGAGACGTGAACGTGCGTGCTCAGAACGTGCGTCGCAGCCCTGCCCTCTCCGCCTTGCTCTTCCCGAGCGTATCGATGGGACAGAACACGCTAGTCGCGCGCAAGCGCATTGGCACGCCTCCAGTACTCCACTTCCTTGGGGACCACCGCACGCATGGCGTTCGCATCCACGACCTCGGGCAGGATGGCGTTGCGAGTCAGGAACTCCTTGTAGCGTGGCGTTTGCGCAATTTGCGTGAGGGCATCAGACAGGACCTGAATGGCCGGGCCAGGCGTGCCAGCCGGTGCGATGAATTCGACGCCGGGCGCCATTTCGAAGCCCGGTACGCCCGCTTCCGCGGCTGTCGGCACATCCGGCAGAGATTCCCACCTTTGGGTGGAGGTCACGGCGAGGGCCCGCAGCCTGCCACTCTTGACCAGGGGAATGATGTTGGCCGACCCCTGGCAACTGAACGTGATCTGTTTGCTGATGACGTCGGTGACGACGTGGCCGGTTTCTCTATAAGGAACATGCCTCGCGCTGCTTTTGGTCACCCCGGCCAGGAGCGCGCTGCACAGGTGCGATCCGCTTCCGACCCCCATCGAGGAGTAAGTGACATCGTTGGGCTTCGCCTTCATCGCATCCAAAAGGGAAGCCAAAGTGCGATAAGGAGAATCGGCGGAGACGACTATGGCCGTCGGAAACCGGCCCACCCGCGCAACCGGGACGAAGTCCTTGACTGGGTCGAACTTCGTTGTGTCTTCGCTGGATAGCGGCAGCAGAAACAACTGGGCGCCAGACGTCAGCAGGGTATATCCGTCGGCAGGTGCCTTCATGAGGAGCTGGTAGGCCAAGAGCCCGCCGGCACCCGAGCGGTTCTCGACCAGCACCGGCACGTTCAGGCGGGCTGTGAGTTGCTCGGCGAAAAAGCGCGAAAGCGTATCGGCCGACGTACCGGGAGAACCCGCGGTGATGATCTTGATCGGCTTGGAAGGGAACTGCTGCGCGAGAGCCGTTCCGCTCGCAGCGGCAGCCAAAGCGGCGATCGCCCACAACAACACGTGTCTCCGGTGCTTCATGTGCATATCCTTTTGTAGTGGCGGTGGAGTCTAGGAGGAAGCATGCCGCCGGATCTAGCCCAGATTTCGGCAAGGTCTCTGCCGCCAAGCGGCAAACAGGTTGCCAGACGAGATCCTTGTCAGTGTGCACGGCAGGCAATCTACTCGCTGCGCAACCTTCATCGAGAGAATCCAACAGGCAAAGGAAGATTGCCCTCCACGCGGTCGATCGCGGTCAGCGCGACCCCGCACTCGTGTTCATTCACGGATTTACGACTGGGGCAGCGCGCACCCCGGTCTTTGCGCTACAGGCAACAGACCTTGGCACGGTGGCCGCTGGGCGTGGCCGTGGGCGTTCCTAAAATCGGAGCGGTCACGGGCATGCGTGCCCGGTGTGGGCGTGGCCTCGACAGGCGCCGCCGCATCACGCCACAGTCACCACTCGCTTTACACGGGCGAGAATCTTCATGCGGCGGTCTCTCGAGCCGGCTCTTTCGGTCGCAGCAGCATGAGGGCGTTGCGATCGGCAACGCAGACCACCTCATCTCGTTGGTTCAGAGCAAAATGCCTAAAGGTGATGATGCCCGAGTCGGTGCGGCTCTTCGATGACCTCGCGGCGACCACCTCTGTCCGGACGTGAATCGTGTCGCCAAGGAACACGGGCTTGGGAAACCGCACTTCATCGAAGCCAAGGTTGGCGATCGTGGTTCCGAGCGTGGTGTCGATCACGCTAATTCCGACGACGAGTCCCAGCAGAAAGAGGCTGTTGAACAGGCGCTGCCCGTAAATTGTGCCCTTGCAGTACTCGGCGTCGAGATGGATCGCCGCGGGGTTGTGGGTCAGGGCGGAAAACAGTGTGTTGTCCATCTCCGTCACCGTTCTGCGGATCGCATGCTCGATCACCAGACCTTCACGAAGCTCCTCAAAATACAGTCCTGCCATTTCACTCTTCCAATGTTCGTGCGAGCGCGATGATTTCGCGTGCGGTTTTCACATGAGCGGTATCAATGTGCTCGCCGTCGTAAATGGTGGACGCCCGACCGGCAGCCTGCGCTTCCTCGAACGCCTGCACCATGCGCTGGTAATAGGCCACCTCTTCCGGAGAGGGACTGTAGGTCCGGTTGACCACCGCGACATTCGAGGGATGCAGCAGCAACTGGCCGCTCATGCCTAGGCGTCGATCGCCCTCCACTGCCCGTTGAAGGCCGTCGAGATCGTGCACCTGCTGCCACAGCCCTCCGATCGGCTGCTTGCCGGCAGCACGCGCCGCCATGACTACACGCGACTTGAGGAACAGGGACTCGCGGCCTTCGGCCGTCCAGCCCGTGCCGAGCGCGCGCGCCACGTCGCCATTCTTGGCCGATAGACCGGTCAGCCCCGTGACGCGCTCTCGCAGGGCAATTTCCTGGGCGAATTGCATCGAGCGCGCTGTTTCCAGGACTGGAATCAACTTGACAGAACCCACCTCGATACCTTTACGGTATTCAGCCTCTGCAAGCATGGCCGACAGCGTGTCGATGTCCTCGGGCCCGTTGGGTTTGGAAGCGACGACGCCTTCCAGATGCGGTCCCACGACGGCCAGAATGTCATCGAAGTCGTACAAATACGGGCTGCGGTTGATACGCACCCACGTGCGCTGCGTCTGCTCGGCAAGCGGCCGCAGCTTCGAGCGCACGATCTCGCGGGCCTCCACCTTCTGCGCGCGCGGAACGCTGTCCTCCAAATCGAGGATGAGCGCGTCGGCCCTGCTCTGGACCGCCTTGTCGATCCAGTCGGCTTTGTTTCCAGGAACGAACAGAAAGGAACGAATCGGCTTCATGGCTCAATATGACTTGGGCAGACCCAGCACCTTCTCGGCGATGAAGCACAGGATCAACTGCGGGCTCACAGGTGCGAGACGCGGAATCCAGGATTCGCGCAAGTAGCGCTCCACGTGATATTCCTTGGCGTAGCCCATGCCGCCGTGTGTAAGGATTGCGTTCTCGCATGCGTGGTAGCCCGCTTCGGCGGCGAGGAACTTGGCGCTGTTGGCCTCCGCGCCGCATTGAAGACCTTGGTCGTAGAGCCATGCCGCCTTCTGCACCATCAGGTGGGCTGCTTCCAGTTCCATCCAGGAGCGCGCTAGCGGGTGCTGGATTGCTTGGTTCTGGCCAATTGGACGGCCGAAGACCTCGCGCTCAATGGCGTAACCGGCTGCGCGACGTAGCGCCGCGCGCCCCAGACCGATTGCTTCAGCCGCAATCAGGATGCGCTCGGGGTTCAGGCCATGGAGGATGTAGCTGAAGCCTTTGCCTTCCTCGCCAACACGGTCTTCCACCGGAATGCGCAGACCGTCAATGAACACCTGGTTTGAGTCCACGCACTTGCGACCGAGCTTTTCAATTTCCCTCACTTCGACGGTTGAACGATCCAGGTCCGTGTAGAAGAGACTGAGGCCTTCCGTCCCCTTGCACTCTTCGGCGTCCTTAGTCCGCGCCAGCAGAAGGATCTTGTTCGCTACCTGCGCCGTGCTGATCCAAACCTTCTGGCCGTGCACGACGTAATGGTCGCCCTGGCGAACGGCACGCGTCTTGAGCTTGAGTGTATTCAAGCCCGAGTTGGGCTCTGTCACGCCAAAGCAGGCGCGGTCCTTGCCTTGAATGAGAGGCGGCAGCCAGCGCCGCTTCTGCTCCGGGGTGCCGAACACCACCACCGGGTGGAGGCCGAAGATGTTCAGGTGTACCGCGGATGCACCGGACAGACCGGCACCCGTTGCAGAAATGGTGTGCATCATCACCGCGGCTTCGCTGATGCCCAGACCGGCGCCGCCGAATTCTTCCGGCATCGCGATGCCGAGCCATCCGGCATCGGCGAGTGCCTCGTGAAAGTCGAAGGGGAAGCCGCCCTCGCGGTCTTTGTGCGCCCAGTAATCCGCATCAAAAGGTGTGCAGACCTTCTCGATGGCGTCGCGAATTTGTTCTTGCTCGGGCGTAAGTTGGAAGTTCATTACAAAATTTTAAGAACGGCAACCGTTCGCGCATAGCAGACTGAGCGTGAAGGATCATTGCCGCGACCGCAAAGGTGCGGCGCCTGCCGAACTTGCAAGAAATCGCTCAGTTGTCGAACAGCAGCTTCACGTTCCTTGATCAACTTGCGATTGCCGTCGGCCTCGCTCCTCACGACCGTCGAAAGTTCGTTCAGATCATGCAGCAGTGCGGACTGTCAATGGCTGCGCGAAGGACCTTTGCGCATGCCGCATGAAAGAAGCTCGCTGGTGCGGTCGGACACTAGTAAATTCGATGTGGCTCTTCGAATCGGTCAGAGGAAATACGATGTCGCGTCCCAACCAGCACAACGCACACGCCTTTGGCGAACTGGCCAGCGTATTCACCGCCCCTGAAGTGGCGACAGGTTTGCGCTCGGCCTCCCCGACGGCGTACGCGGCGGCCGAACGGTTCTGGCAATCCGCTTTCACGGGGACAGCCCTGTCCTTGCGTATGAAGGAACTCGTACTGGTGGCATTGCATGGGACGGTGACGGCCCTCGACTCCGAAGGTGTGCGTCGGCACGTGGAACGCGCCCTGGCCGCAGGCGCCAGCCGGCATGACGTGTTGGATGTCCTCATAACCATTGTCGGTGCCGCCAACCACGCGCTGTACTTTGCCGTGCCGGTCCTAATGAGGGAACTGAAAGCGGCTGGCCATCCGCAAGCCGAAGTGCCGCCCGTGACACCGCGGGCGCAGGCGATCAAAGACGAATTCGTCCGCACACGCGGTTTCTGGAACGAACAGCGCGACGCGATCGTTCGCATGATGCCGGAATACTTCGGTGCGCTCTCCCAAGTGTCGACAGAGTCATGGACGAACGGGCCGCTGACGCCGAAGGAACGCGAACTGCTTTGCATCGCCATCGACTGCTCCGTCACCCACATGTACGAACCGGGGTTGGTGATCCACATCCGCAATGCCATCAAGAACGGCGCGGGCCGCGAGGAGATTCTGGAGGTGTTCCACCTCGCATCTCTTACCGGGCTGGAGGGCTTTATCCTGGGCGCCGAAGCGATGTTCGGCGCCTAGCGTTTGAAGTTTGCCGCGCCTTACCTAGACGGATCACATTCAGACTGCGCTTCGGGTGGCCGGCACGCCGCCGTAGAAGCCCCAACTGCTCGCCGCGAGCCAGCCAGTGGCGATCAAGAGGTCTGTGCCGGTGATGGCGGACGCGCGATCGGAGGCCAGGAACTCGATACCCTCGGCAACTTCGCTCGGCTCCATGCGGCAGCCAAGGGCCATGTGCAGGTCGATGTTCTTGGCGTACCGTCCCGGTCCGCGCGCCTTGTGACGCGCCGTCAGCGTGGAGCCGTTAAAGCGTACGAGGTATTGCTGTTTAGCCAATCCGGAGGAGTTCTCGCGTCTGCGCCGGCGATGCGACTTCCGCATCGAGTTCGCGTACCATGCGCGCCGCACGTTCAACCAAGGGGCCGTTCCCGGGTGAGAGCTGGCCGCGCGTGAGGTAGAGGTTGTCTTCGAGACCGATGCGGACGTGGCCACCGAGAAGGATGGCTTGTGCAACCATCGGGAACTGTTGTCGCGCGATGCCAAACGCGCTCCAGAGTGCACCCGCGGGGACCATATGACGCATAGCTTGCAGCGACTCCACGGTGGCGGGCGCACCCCATGGAATACCGAGGCACAGTTGCAGCCAGGGCGGGTCTGCGAAAACGCCTTTTTCACAAAGATGGCGCGCGTAGGCGGCGTGTCCGAGGTCAAAGACTTCCAGCTCAGGCTTCACTCCGGCCGCGCGGATGTCCCTCGCCATGCGCTCCACATGTTCCGGATGGTTGATGAACGTGAAGTTCGTCATGTTCATCGTGCCCAAGTCCAGGCTGCAGATGTCGGGCCGCAACTCCAGAATGTGCTCGATACGAGAAGCGGGGGTTGCCATTCCGCCCGGCACTGAGTTGCGGTTCGGATCCTCAGAGTCTGGGTTGAAGCGGCCACCAGCGCCCGTCGTGAGGTTGATCAGCACGTCGCTTCCACTGTCACGGATGCGGCGCACCACTTCCCGGTACAGGTGCAGGTCTCGGCTCGGTTTCCCGGTTTTAGGGTCGCGCACATGGATGTGCACGATGGCTGCACCGGCGGCCCTTGCAGCTAACGCCTCGTTGGCGATCTGTTCAGGCGTGACGGGCACGTGCGGGCTGGCGGAAGTGGTGTCGCCTCCGCCCGTCAGGGCGCAAGAGATGATGACTGGTCGACTCAAGCTTGTCTCCTTTATCCCCGGGAACCTGCGTGCGCGATCGGCTGCGCGCCACGGCCGGGCGTAGACCGTACTTTAGGAGTGCTGGCCGGCGTACGCGCCTCCCTCGACGCCAAGGTCTTTTGCATTCATCGCAAAGCAGCCTTCCGCATCTGCGCCCGAGTGCTTCGTGCTTTTGCACTACATGCAATGGTGCTTGCCACACGCCTGCAATCTCAAGGTGGTCGTCGTTCCTAGAATTCTCGACTACGCATTCGCCCAATTGAGGGGAGCACCGCCGTCGCAGCGGAGTGCGCAAGGTACGAATTTCAGGAGACACGCATGGAGTCATTGCAATTCGCCTATCGCGGCACGATCGTGCAAGCCGCTACGGTGCACGAAAGTGATCGATCCCGGGACATGCCTCGATCGCGACATGACGAGCACCGCCTCCCAGCGGGCCTCGTCATGCCATTCGTACGGGCGCTTGCGATTCTGGAGGCTTGGACCCCGCAGGACCGTTGGCTGGGAACTGCCGAACTGACGGCGCGCACCGGATTCCCGCGCACCTCCGTCATACGTCTTTGCCAGGCACTTCTGCAATTGGGCTACCTGTGCCTTGGCGCCACGGGACCCAAATACCGCCTGACGGCGGCTGTGCTTGGTCTCGGGTATGCCACCTACTCCACCGCCGCCGTGCGAAAAGTAGCACGCACGTACATGCAGACATACGCCGACGAATGCAGCTTGCACGTGATGCTCGCGGCGCGCCAGGACCTCACGTTGCGGCAGCTTGAGAACTGCAGCACGCTCGCGGCGCCGCAGACTTCAACGATGCTCTTGGGCGGGTCCATGGAACTGGCGTCCACGCCTGCCGGGTGGGCGTTCCTTGCGGCGTTGCCGGAGCGGGATCGCGTGAACCTGATCGAGCACGTCGCAAGCGTGCAGCCTAGAGAATGGAGCAGGATGCGGAGAAGGTCCTACGAAGGCATTGCGCAGGTGCAGCAGTATGGGTGGTGCGCGTCGCCCATGGAATCCGGCAACGAGATCATGATAGCGGCACCGCTCCCGCTGCCTGATGGAACTCCCATGGTGCTAGCCAGTGTGGGATTGAGCTCGCGGGTGACGCGCGCACGGGTCGAACGCGAACTTGCTCCCAGGCTGTTGGCGATGTCGGGTGGAATCCTGCAGGCATCCTCGAACGAGTTGCAATAGATGCCGGCCTCTGCTGACACCTGTTCGATCCTGACGGTAGACCGCGGCCTGCAGGTACTTCGCGCCTTCCATTCGGCGCCTATACCGCTCACGAATGCACGCCTGGTGCAACGAACCGGGCTCTCCAAGGCAACCGTATCGCGGCTGACCACTACGCTCCTCAACATCGGGTACTTGCGGCGCGGTGCTGACGGACGCGAGTTCGAGCTTGCCTCGCGCGCACTGATGGTGGGATTTGCCTTCGCGAGCACCAGCGAGTTGCTGGAAACCATCAACCCTTTGCTCCAGGCGCTTGCCGACGAAATTGGAGGCGCAGCCTGCCTTACCGTCCCGGACGACAAGGAAATGCTCTGCGTAGCCTCCCGCGCAAGCGTTCGGATAAAAACGATCCGGTTTGGGCGCGGTTGCGTTGTTCCGATGGCAGCCACGGCCGCCGGCCGAGCTTATCTCTGGGACCTGCCTGCCGCGGAGCGCGACACAGCGCTAGCGACGTTGAGATTGACTGCCTCGCCAGACAAGTGGGCATTTGTGGAATCGGAGATCCACGAAAGCTTCCAGCAATTGGAGCGGGGCGGCACATGCATCGTGCGTGGCGGCTTCAGCCCCGGCCTGTACGCTGTCGCGACTCCAGTGAAGCTTGGACTGGGGCGGTTCTGTGGCGTCGTGAGCTGCGGTAAGACGAGCAGCAGAGAGCCGGATCTTGAACTGGAACACAAACGCCTGGCCGGGCCCCTGCGATCCGCGGCTGCGCAAATTCAAAGCCTCCTGTCGGGACTGCACGGCAGGCCTTGAGCGAGAGTCACTCGCTTGATGGCACAGCACCACCTTCCTTGAGAACCATGACCGACCACACAAATATCGCCTCGTCCCAACTTGA
Source organism: Variovorax paradoxus (assembly GCF_018614875.1). Classification (GTDB taxonomy): domain Bacteria; phylum Pseudomonadota; class Gammaproteobacteria; order Burkholderiales; family Burkholderiaceae_C; genus Variovorax; species Variovorax paradoxus_I. The sequence goes on from NZ_JAGGNW010000020.1 coordinate 112,849, forward strand.
AGCATCAGGTCGCGTGAAAGTCTCCCGATCAGGCGCCATTGCATGGATAGTGCTCGACAACGTGCGCAAGCACAACGCGATCTCTCTGGAAATGTGGCGCTCGTTGACTGAGGCGCTTGCGAGCTTCGAGACCGACTCTGACGTACGCTGCGTCGTGATCCGCGGAGAGGGCGATCAAGCTTTTTGCGCCGGCGCCGACATTGTGCAAAACCAGGGGTCGACAGCATGCAAGCCGTGGAGGACGCGCAAATAGGGCTGCAGGGTCTCCGCGCCATACGGGCGTATCCCAAACCCGTGCTCGCGATGGTCTCAGGCTATTGTCTCGGGGCCGGATTAGCCATCGCGCTGTCGTGCGACATGCGACTGGCTGCAGAGAATGCATCATTCGGTATCCCTGCTGCGAAATTGGGCCTCCCCTACTACTACAGTGAAATCAAGGCACTGACCGATCTCGTCGGGCCTGCGCGGGCCAAGCAGATGATCTTCACTGCCGACCGTGTGCGGGCTCAACGTGCATTGCAGGACGGATTGGCCGACGAAGTCCTGCCGCAAGCAGACTTGCTTGCCTTCGTGATGGCGATGGCAGCCCGCATCGCTGGCAATGCACCGATCACCATCGCCGCCGCCAAACACGCGGTCAGCACGGCCATGACTGAAGCGCCGGGGCGCGACATCGCCACATGCGACGCAACGGCGCGCGCTTGTCTGGAGAGCGAAGACCATGTCGAAGGCCGCCGCGCATTCAAGGAGAAGCGTGTACCGATATTCAAAGGAAAGTGAGCTGCACGAAACGTAGTTCGTACGGCGCGGATCGCCCTTCCTGGCTACCTCAATATCGGAGGACAGTCGGTTCACCCCCTTCCCGCTTGCGCAGCTTTGAGACTGCGGCTGACGCGGGCACAAAATCGACTCCAGGCCGGATAGCTTCGGAGCCGTCAGAGAGGTGTGGCGGGGCCGGATCCCCGCTGGTTTGTCCGTCGTGAGTGCCACGGAACAGCGAGCCACGCAGCAAGGTCGTAGGAACGACGCCCGTCGCCGGTGCGCCGGCCACGCGATCCGCGCCATGAAGGTCATTCACCACCCGGCAATGTTCGTCGATGACCATCGTTGCGCGGCGGTTCGTGTCGTAGGGATTCCGTTCGGGCATCCGCGCATTGTTCGAGTCGCCCGTACGTGCGAAGGCAACAAGGGCGGACACGATGTTGGCAGCTCCCTCGCAGGGCGCGCGACTGAATCCCGTCATCGTGCGAGCACGCGCCACGTCACCAAATGCGAACGGGATGTCCACCATGTGCGGCGAGCGCCAGACTCCGCCCTCCTCCGGAATTTTCTACGCGGATTTGTAGAGGTATACGGAGGCACGACCGAACTGGGGTTTAACCAGCGGTCGGATCCTGAGTCCACGAGCAAGCACTTCGTTCGCCAAGTCGCCCAGCACGCCGGCGGCACTGCGCTGCGGTGATCGAAGCGCTGCACTGTCGCCAAAGCTGAGGCGTCATACCGTGTTGGCCGAACCTTGCTGTGGAAATCAAAGATAGCGGCTCTCTCACCCCTAGCGCGAAACACCGCGGTTCTGAGTCAGATCCCAGCCCACGGTAGAGCCCCGGACAGAGGCCGATAGTTGCATCCCCAGCCGGCTTTCGATTGCTGGGCGCCATGGGACAAGATAGAAGCCCCTGTCCCCATCGAGCAGTGCATAACGCCCGCTATTGAGCTGAACGGCGCGACGATAAACACCAATCGCCCGGTCACCGTCCTGCAATGCGCGAAAAGCCTTTTCGACTTCGCTCTCCAGCGCCCTACCCGCCAAAGCCACCTCCCTGCCGCGAAGGGTTTGCAGCAGATTGCGTTTCAGGATTACGGCGCCACCCCGATGCTCAGCCAATCCTTGTTCTACAAGAAATCCCGTACGCTGCCGCATGGCTTCGCGTGCACCCAGGCCGAAGCCCTCGCCCGCCAGCCCCTGTCCGTGATTTATGAGTTGCTCGTCCAGCCAGGTCGCGCCCAGGACACGAGCCTGCTGGTCGACGGACAGATGCGAGCGCAGCGTGAGCGCTGGACTGGCACGCTGCCGGTCATGCTGCCGGGCCCGCTCCACCAGGTCGTGCGGGACGCGCCAGACTCCGTCCCCCTGTCGGTCAACGATGCCTGCGCGGCGCAGTGCCTCCAGCCGGCGCACATGCACATCGACCGTGGATTGCGGATCACCGACCTGGATGATCCGCAGGTGTGCCAGATGGTCCGCTGCGCGGTACACGCGATCCTGAGACAGCGCGGCCACTGTCCTGTCTACCGCCCTCGGTTGACCCCAGGCCTTCACTTCCACGATGCCGCCAACGGGCAAGTCCTGCAGCTCCGCCAGGCCGTTCCCCTTGGGCAGCTTCACGTAGTGCGCTCGCCCATCGACGCCGTCGACCACCAGGTAACCCTGGTCGTTCAGTTCGTCGGCCAATCCCTTAGCTGCGATGCGGCCCACGACCGAGCCCGTGAGTCCTGTCGCCAGCGCGAACTCGCGCTGCTCGCCTTTCATCGCCTTGTGCATGGCCCGCAGGATGTCTCCACGCTCGCCCAAGGCGTTCAGGGTTTGCTGTATGCGCGGTGCCAGCCGCCACCGGTTGGTGTCGAGCCGCTCGGCCAAGGCCATGGCCTCCAGCCGCTGCAACCGCGCGCGCAGCATCACCTGGCGCGGCCCTTTGGCCATCGCAGTTCCTGGCACCGCAGCCAGATCCACCAAATCGACCGCCGTCTGCCGCAGCAGCGCCCGGTCCAGGCTGGTGAACCGTTCTTGATCGACTTCACGCAGCAGGCTCTGCTGCATCTCCAGCTCAGTGCGCGGCCCCAGCCATTCGGTTGCCAGCTCGCTCGCGCGCATGCGCATGCCATGGGCCATGTAGTCCGGGGCAATCACTAGGTCCCTCTCGTCCCTGCCCTGCCCCACCTTCCCCCGCAGCACGACGTGGGTGTGGGGGTTGTCGGTGTCCCAGTGGTCGACGGCCACCCAGTCCAGGCGGGTTTCCAGGTCCACCTCCATGCGCGCCATCAGTTCGCGCGTGTAGCCACGCAGGTCCTCGAGCTCCGATGCATCCTCTACCGAGACGATGAATCGGAACTGATGCCGGTCGCCCCGGCCACGCTCTTCGAACGCCTGGAGGTCGGCGGCATCGGTGCCAGCGCCATAAGCTTGGCCGCGCTGCCCGTCGCGCGTCGTGCCGTCACGCTCGATGTAGCGCAGGTGGGTCGCCACCGATCGCGCTCCAGCCTTCTTGAGCACTACGAACCGGGACTTGATGACGACACGCCGGGAGTTCGCGCCCAGTCGGCCGCCGGCCATGCCGGCGCCACGCGGCCCCGGCCGAAGGTGGACGCAGGACGCGCGCCCTTCACACCTGAAGCCTTCGCGCCCGCCTTGGAAAGGGTCTTCAGCACCTGCGAGACAAAGCGCTGCGAACCCGGGCCGGCACGGGACTTGGGAGCCGCCGGCCGGACGCGAAAGCGATCGCCGTCTTGCGAACCCTTACGCGAAGCCATGGCACAAGCTCCAGCGCAGCATGGCGCGGTGGATCGGAAGCGGCACGCGCAAGACCCTGGCGCCGTATGGCATTGCGTGCTTGCGAGGCACTGAGGGCCGCAGGTGCGGTGCCGTCCTCAACCCACGTGCAGACTGGCTTGGCAGACCAAGGCGTGCCAGCCCTTTTATCTTGCCCTCCGTCTCCGCCTCCCGCATCCGCTCCCGGCTCCGCCCCACCGCCAGCCGCGCACGGGGTGCGCAATGCTGCCCGAGGGGCAGCGGCGGTGCAGCAAGCGCTGCACGCTGGCGACAGGATGCCTGCACGTCGGACTGCGGCCGAAGCAAGGCTTTGGCCGCAGGTTGGCAGCATGGATCGCGCACGGTTGGACACGACATCGCCACACGGACGGTGCAGGCCCGGCGCATGCGCGGGCGCAAGGCCAGTGACAACCTGGACGCCGGCGCGGCGCAGCAGCCGTGCACGTCAGGGCGCAAGAAAGGACTCCTGCTCATTGCGCGCTCCCTGTCCATATCGGCCGCGCGGTGCCAAGCACGGCAGAGGCATCGATGGGGCCAAAGTAACGGCTGTCGAACGAGGCCGGATGCGCGTCGCTGAGCAGGAACAGCTCAGCTTCCGTCAGCACGCGGCATTGCGCCCACGGCCGCAATGGCCGGTGTTGTCCATCGTGCGCGAGCGTGGTCGCCACGGCGGCGCCGTCGATGCGCACGGCCTGTTCCCGAACGCACACCGACTGCGGCGCCACGGCACCGACGCGCTTGAGGATCGGCACCCCCCTGGGCAGGTAGCCGCGCTGCGCCGCGAACGCGGCCACGCCAGCGGGGAGCCGGGCCAGCACGATGCTGCCGACGTGCAGCGAGCGGGGACTGGCCACGGGATCGATGCGATACCAGCCACGCGCGACGCTGTCGCTCGGGTTGTAGACCACGCGCGCCGGAAACTTCACGATAGCAGGCGCGCACAGCGCCGCCAAGCTGATTCCCATGCAGGCGAAGAGCATGTGGCGCGTCACTGCAGCGCCTCGCGCGCGAGATACGCCGCATGCCGCTCGGTTGTGTAGATCGGCAGCGGCTGTCGTGCGGCCAGCCGGTTGCCGACCGTGCGCCAGTATGTGGCGGCAACCGCGCACGGGTCGATGCCCAGCACCTCGATCGCGTCGATCGCCGCAAGCACCGCCTTGACCCGCGCCTCGCCATCGGCTCGCAGCAGGATGCGCGCGCCCGGCAGCACGCCCGCGACGCGCTGCGCGGCTTCGAAAGGTGTCGGCGCCTGCAACACCATGAGCTGCCAGAGCGCCGTGCCGTAGTCATTGCCGATCCACTTCACACGGCAGCAGACCTTGCGTGGCGTGAACATCGCAACACGCCGCCAGCGATCCAGCACGATCTCCACGGACGGCTGACCAAACCGCAGCCAGACGTTCACCCGATGCTCGACGAAAGCGAGCGAAACCCGCATGCCAGAGGGCCGGTGCGGCGCCATCGCCTGCAACGGAGCCTGCGGGACGGCGGGAGCCGGATACGAAGTCGGCGCCGTCATGCCGCACCCTCAGGATACTCGCGCTCCAGCAACTCGCGCAGCATGTCCGCCGCCGTGAGGCCGCGCCGGAACGCCACGACCTTGATGCGCCCGCGCAGCGCTGGCGTCACGTCAATCGTAAGCCGCGCGGTGTAGATGGATGCCTTGGCCGGCGCCTCGGGCGTGTCCGCCTGCCGCACCCAGGTCGACGCCGGATCGGCGCCGGGCCTGCGGCCGATCGGTGCCCGGCGCGGTTTCGCCAAGGGCTGGGGTTTGGTCATTGCAGCATCTCCCGCACCGCATTCGCGAGCGCCGCGATCTCGCGCGCGGCCGCGCACTGCGGTGCCACTTCGCAGGCCAGCCGCCCCGCGGCGACGCTGTCGGCGAACACGATGCGCTGCGAGACCTCAGTCGCCAGCGCGGCGAACGGCTGATCGGCGAGCGCGGCGCGCGCTTCGCGCCCGATCACCGTGCCGACCACGCGCCGGTTGATCACGAAGGCCGCGCGCAGCTGCGGCCGGAACACCCTCGCCTCGGCAATGAGCTGCACCATCTCATGACTGGCCCACACGTCATAGGCGCTAGGCTGCACCGGGATCAGCACCAGGTCGGCGGCCAGCAGCGCGGAGCGCGCGAGGGCCGCGACACGCGGTGGCCCGTCGATCACCACGAAGTCCGCCTCCAAGGCAATCTGCGGCGCTTCCTGGTGCAGCGAGTCCCTCGCCAGCCCGAAGACCCCGTAGAGCCGCTCCTGACTGTTCTGGAGCCGCCGTTGCGCCCAGTCGAGGGCCGACCCCTGCGGGTCGGCATCGAGCAGCGTGACACGGCTTCCCTGCAAGGCCAGCTCGCCAGCCAGGTGCGTGGCGAGCGTGGTCTTGCCTGCACCGCCCTTCTGGTTGAGCAGCGCGATCACCTTGCCGGGGCGACTTTCATGTTCTTCTGGTGAAGGGTTTTGGGGTATTGGGCCTGCCTGATTTGCAGTCGCAGAACCACCGCCTATTTTTTGAGCAGCATCTGCTCGCGCGCGCGTGACTTCCATTTATGTATCCCTTTAGATGTTTAGGGAGCCCCGAAACCGTTGCTGGGCGCGGGTTCCCGGCCGATCGGTGCGGGCGATCCACCGATAGTTCTGCGGGTGTTCCACCGAGGGTCGTGCGGGTGATCCACCGAGTCCGTCCACACGCCATCCACAGCTTCTTCAACAGAAGCTGTGGATAAGTCGGGTTGGGATGGCTCCGCCGGGGCGGGCCGGAAGGCCAGCCATTCGACGCCGCCGCTGCGCTCCATGGACAACCGGTAGCCAGGCAGCGCCTGCCGCCGCGCGAGTTGGCGCACTTGGATTGCGAAGTCGGAGGGACGCTGCAGGCTGCCGGACTTCAGATACAGATGGCGCATGTCGAAGCGCCAGCCACCCGGCTGCCGGCCGCCGTGCTTGCGCACGAGCCGGTACAGCCAGCGCTCGATCCCCCCGGAAAGCCGGAAGTACGTCGGGTCGAGCGTGAGCACCAGGGCCTCGTCCAACACGCCCGAGAAGAACCAGTCGGCCAGGATCAACTCGATGCCGTCGGAGCGGCCATCGGGTCGGATGTACTCCTTCCACTCGTTGATCCAGGAGAAGCGGTGCGTACGCTTGGCGCCGTTCGGGCGCTCGCGCTGGCGCAAGGTCGTGGCGACGGTGGTGGACTGCAGGCGGTCCAGCGCGGCGCGCAGCGCCAGGTAGTCGCTGCGGCCGGTGCCGCGCTGCGCAAAGCGCAGGATCTCGTAGGGCGTGGCCACCATCAGGCGCGAAGGTGCGATGCCCTCCTTCTTGGCCTGGACGATCTGGCTCGCGGCCCAGATCAGCACATCAGCGTCCCAGATGGTGGCGATGCCGTGCTCGGGCACACCCTCGACGGTGAGCGATACGCCACCGGCCTCGAAGCGGATCGGCACGGTGCGTGGCGACTTGGCCAGAGAGAAGAACGGGTAGGCCATGAGGTCCTGCGCGTCGCGCAGCGCCATGTCGCCCGGCAGCGCGCGGAACAGCGACAGCTGTTCGCGTTCGCTCGGGCGCTTTGACATCGGAGACGGTCCTCTGCCCTGTGAGTCGATCAGCGGACGGAGTCGCGCTGCACGTAGCCGGGATCGGAGGTCATGCCGTAGGCGCGGCTGTTGGCCCAGGCGCGCAGGTCCTCGACCGCGTAGACGACGCGCGCGCCGAACTTGCGGAACCGCGGGCCACCGCCCAGCACGCGCTGTTTCTCCAGCGTGCGCGGTGACAGGCGCAGGAACGCACCAGCCTCGTCGGTGGTCAGGAACTCGGGGTTGGCTGGCGCGGCGGGTACCGCTTGCGCCTTTGGCGATGGCGCAGGAGCGCGGGTGGGATACAGGGAACTGGCACTCGCCATGACGGCCTCCATCGCTGTCGGTGGGCCGCAAACCATTTGCAGCCCGATGGAGGCAGTCTCGGGAGCAAGCGCCTTCTTGCGCAGGGAGAGATTCAGCGCATCGGTTCGTCTCCGGGGGACTGAGTGGCGCTGGGCAAGCCACCCGCGAGGACCAGATAGCCGCCCCTCATGTACGCCTCGGCACGCCGCAGCAGATGCCGGACCTGGGCCCGCAGTTCGCCATCGGCCTGCCAGCGCAACGCCACGGCCTCAAGGCCGAACAGGGCCTGGGCGATGTCGCGATGCGAGGCACCCGCTTGCAAGCCATCGAGCGCCTGCAGGGCGCGAAGATGCAGCAGTGCCGCACGGGTGACGGCACGCGCAGACGGCTCAGCCGGCGCATGGCCCTCAAGGGCCTGTGCCTGCGCGGTGAATGACGCGAGCTGGCCGCGCAGCCCAGGGCCGAGCGGGGCGGTGACGGCATAGGCCGTCCCGTCGGCGAGGTCGGCCGCCAGTGACACATGCAGACGCTGCGCGGATACCTCGGCCAGCAGCGTCAGGCCTGCATCGCCAAGCGCCAGGCGCTTGCGTCCCGGTACACGCCACAGGTCGAAGGATTGCTGGCCAGACGCACTGCGCGCAGTCGACGCACGCACATGCAGCAAGTCGTCAGTCGCCGTGATCCAGAGCGGATGCGCTTCACGCGCATCGAGAGTTGGATCTTCAGCGCTGTCGCAACCCCCATCGCTCGAACGATGCACCGCGCCGTGCCCAGTCCTTCTGATATTGCGAATGGCGGCGCAGGTACTCCCAAGCGAGCGAGGGGCCATCGAGGCTCAGCGTGTACAGGTAGGCGGCCGAGACGCCCCAGGGCGCGCTCGGCAGATCCTCGATGTTGCGGTCGGTCATGGCGGAACTCCCTTTTTCTTGCCTGGGAGTACCCTGCCACAGGTATGGCTGGCGTGGCTGGCTTTTGCGGCGATGCGCTGTCGCGCGCGCAGCGACGCTGCCGCGGCACAACCGCCATGAAGCTCAGTCGTTGATCGACCCGTCGCGCTGTGCGTCGGCCGCATAGGCCGACAGCGGCTGGCGCGCCTTGAAGTGCGGATCGGCCACGATGCGCAGGCCCTGGGGGCCGCGCACGCCCTCGAGCGCCGACAGACTCACGTGGCCCAACTCGGGGAAGCCGGTGCCGGCATCGGCGAGCCCATAGGCGCGGTCCCCATCGGCATCGAGCTCGGTGAGCAGCCAGCAAGCAGGCGCGTCCAGCGTGCACAGCTTGACGACCGGGTAGGGATCGATGGCATCGCCACGTGCGCGGGCGGCGCCGTGAGCGAGCATCTGCGTGCGTTGCTGGCCGGTGATGAAGGTCATACGCCTCCGGTGAGTAATGTTGTTTTAGGACTGACGTCATGCTAGTCCTTGCGGGGTAGGCGCGGAAGATGGTTTCGGTCCGCATCCTGCTATCAGCAATCAAACTATGAGTTAAAGATAACGTGGTTTAAATTGTGCTGAACCGAGACGCTTCTGTCCATGCAGAAGCGAACCATCCAGCGTGGACGGCCGGCCGGCGCGACGACCTTCGAGGTCGCGCCCGCGCTGGCGTTCGGTGCCGTGGTGCGCGCGTTGCGCACCGAGGATGGCGTTGCTCAGGAAACGCTGGCGCACCTGGCCGGCATCGAGCGTTCGCACATGGGCAAGATCGAGCGCGGCGAGCACATGCCCACGCTGGTCCTGGTGCTCAAGATCGCACGCGCGCTCAACCGAAGCGCGGGCGAGCTGCTGCTGGAGACGGAAGCCAGGCTTCCGAAGGAATGGCACCAGCCGCCGGCCGGACAAGCCGGCGACTGATCCCTGCGGCGCCTACGCCACGATGCGCCCGGCCAACCGGGCCTCGCGCGCATAGGCGCTGATGGCCTTGGCACCACGGAAGTACAGATCCCGCTCGATGGGCAGCCCCCACCGGCCGCGCAAGCTCTCCAATTCCTGCAGGCTCACGTAGCCCAACTCGGGAAATCCTTGTCCCAGGTCGCACAGGCCGAAGGCGCGGTCCTGGTCGTCCGGATCGATTTCGGTCAGCAGCCAGGTCGCACCCGCATTGGGCGTGAACAGCTTGACCACCGGGTGCGGGTCGAATTTGTCGTTCTCGATGGATCGTAAGCCGTTGGCCAGCAGTTGCGCGCGTTGTTCGTCGGTGATGAGCGTCGTCATGGTCTTTGTCCTTGAAAGGATTCCGGGCGGAATTGCCCGAGACCGGACGCAGCACGGCGCAGCGCAGCCGTCAGGGTTCGAAGACGGCCGCCAGGACGCCAGCGTGCAAGGCACGCGCCGACCTTGACGGCGAGAACGACGTGCAACGATGAAGGGAACAGCAAGCCAGCCCCCACCACAGCGCACACCCGCATCGCAAGCGCAGCGCGCAGCACCGCAGGTGCGAAGGCGTCAGGGATGGAAGCCCGAAAGGGGCGAGACGCCTTGGGTGGCTCGATGCGCAGCACGAGAGCGCGGTCCGGCATAGCCGGAGACGCACGGAATCGTGAAACCATAGAAGCGCATCTGCGGAAATCCGTGGAAGCGTCATTCCGACTCCACACATCGACGTAGAACCGCAGACCAGCACAGGCACGGAATCGGCTCTACGACAAAGCGCAGATGCGGAACTGCGCTTTTGGGTGCATCCGCACATGCGCAAAGAAGACAACACGCGAACACGCACATCCGCACGAAGAGGCCCGCGAACCTTCGCGGGCCGTCGGTGCACTCGGTGAAGAAAGCGCCCCGCCGAAGCGGGGCGCCGGGCGGCGTTCAGTCGCCCTTGCTGCGCGACCAGATCAGGTTGTGCGCGCCGTCCTCGCCCTCGACCAGGCGGGCATAGATGGTCGCCGGGAACGACGGGTCATCCAGCGTCACCGACAGGTAGGGCCGTTCCGCCTTGCTGATCTTCTTCCACGCCGCGCCGATCTCCAGGCCGTTGCCGGCGATGACGCGAAAGTCTGGAGCGTTCTCGCTCGTCTTCTCGCTGGCGGCGATCTTGACCTTGACGTTCAGGGTCAAGGTGCGAACCGTGCCGGCGTAGCCGTTGCCCGAAGCGGTGAAGTTGCCAATGGTGCTCATGATGAAGTCCTTTCGAGGTTGAACCCAGGTCCGCGCCCATCGCGGCCTTGGCGTGATCCGAACGGCGTGGTGCCGGGCGCGCCGCACCCCAGGCGAAGCAGGGGCCGCAGCGCGGCGAAGGACCGGAAGGCACGAGAAATTTGCCTCGCGAGGAATCTGCGCAGCAGAGGGGAAATTTGTCGGGCCGCAAGGTTGCGGCGATGAAGCCCGAGGCGAAGCGAATCGAAGAGCAGCGCCGCCGTGCCCACGCCAGGATTCACGGCAAATACAAGGCCGTGGGGGTGGACCTGTTCCCGCATAGGACGCATGAGCCTGGCACCGCCCGAGGCAACGGTCTTCCGACATTGATCCCGTCGCACCCGAATGCCAGGACAGTCGCCCCGCGAAGACCAGAGAGAACGCCCCACCTCATCGCGGCGGCATGCAAGGTCGGCATCTACGGCGTGGAAATCGGAGGGCATGGCGGACGCCTGTCGAAGAAAGCCTCCGTCGTTCACGGTGGCCTGCCCGCCAGCGTCGGGGACGGCGCCGCCTTCCGGAACCCAGCGCAGCCAAGCCTGTCGTGGTCTCGCCTCGCCCTTCGGCGGGGCGCATTCTCCAAAGATGTCAGCGGCGCAGCCGCTGGATGTCAAAACGCGCGCGGCACACCTGCCGCGCGCGTCGCGCCGATTCAAAAGCCCCGACCTCAAGGCCGGGGCTTCATGCTCATGCGGTCGCGTGCTCGCCCTCGTAGACTTCCGCCTCGACAGCGCCCTTGCCCTCTGCATCGGCACAGACCTCGCTCTCCGGCGCAGCCTGCGCTTCGGCGTCAGCTGCGACAGCAGCTTCCTGCCCCCGGAACATCACAGGCAGCCACCCCGTCCCCACTGCCAGCCGCTCGGCCTCGCTGGCAATCTCGGCCTTCTTGAGCTTGCCCAGCCGGTTCACCTGATCGGGCGCGAACGACTGCACCGCTTCCAGCGCCTTGGCTTTCGAGACATGCTCGAAGTAGCCCGCAGCGGTGGGCGTCCACCAGTCATGCATGTCGAGGTTCACCGCCCGCGCCAGTGCAGCGGCGGGGACTTCCTCTTCATGTGAGGCCAGTACGTTGACCGTGCAGGCCACGCACACTGCCAGCAGCGACAGCAATTCCTGCTGCGGGAAGGCCAGCAGTTCGGCGAACAGCGCATTCGGGTCTTCGGGCAGGCGATCCGCCCACGCCTGCCGCACTTTGCGCATGCCCATTGCCGCAGGCGCTTCGCCCATGTCCGGCGCATGCAGCCCAAGCCCATCCTGTGGCGTGGCGTTGATGTCGACGGGGGGGGAGCCACCCGAACCATAGCTGTCCACGATCACGCGCAGAGCAAGGCGGTGCACCAAGGCCACCAGCGCGATCTGCGGGTGCCGCGCCACCTCGGCCTGCAAGGCCGCCGTGCGGTGCGCGCTCAGGCGCTTCGCCAGCTTTTCCGAGATACCGGGCTTGGGGAGCTCATCACTGTTGGCGCCCGGGCTGCTGCCCGCCCCGTCCTCCTCCTGCCGCGCCTGCTCCCGCAACGCCTTGGCCTGTTCTTCGCGCAGCAAGCCGCGATGCACGACCACGCCGCCCATGGGATCGACCGACACCACGGCCCCCGCCAGCGCCACCACGGCGGGCGGATACTCGACCAGCTTGCTTTCGATGGCTTCCAGCTCGTTGCCGAGTTCGTCCATTTCGTTGTGCAGCATCTGCACCTGCTCGTCGGTCATGTCCTCGTCCGCGTCGTCCAACTGGTCCTGCAGCTTCGCCTGCTGGTCTTCCAGCTTGGCGATGCGCTTGGCCTCCGTCTTGTTGGGTTCTCGGCGCGTGCTGCGGGCCCGCTGGAACTGGTACAGGTCGGAGGACGTGGCGCGCGGCGCGGCATCCACCCACGCCCAGCCCTCGGCCCGTACCTGTTCGACCACTGGCGCGAGCCTGTCACGCGCCAGCGCATCCAGCAGCGCGCCATCGGTCAGGAAGATGCCGTTCTGCTCGTCCGCGAACAGATCACGGCGCACCCCGCCGCCGGCCTGCTCGTAGGCCTCCAGCCCCACGAAGCGCGCCACCGCATCGCGGCTGGCGTCGATCTCCTCGCTCGTCAGGTGATCGCGGAGCGCCTCCGGGCTGCGCTGCCATTGCGGCGATTCGTAGAACGCGGCTTCTTGCGCTGCATGGTCGTCGGTGATGGCCAGCGCCATCAACTGTTCCAGCGTCACGGTCTGCGTCCCGAAATCCGCCAGCAGCCGGGGCGAGACGTTAGCAAGCTTCAGGCGCCGCTGCACCACCAAAGGCGTCACGCCGAAGTCGGCGGCAATGTCCTCGACCGGCCGCCCCTCGGCCACAAGGTCTTTCCACGCGAACAGTTCCTCGATCGGCGACATGGCCTCTCGCTGCACGTTCTCGGTCAGGCTCACGGTGCGCGCTGCATCGTCGAGCACCAGCAAGCAATGCACCTCATGGTCCTTCGCGAGCTTGCGGCGCTTGACAAGCAGCTTGAGCGCGGCAAGGCGCCGCCGCCCGGCCACCACCTCGTAGTGCTCCCCATCGGGCGCGGCCACCACGGTGAGGTTCTGCAGCAGGCCCACGCGGGCGATGCTCGATGCCAGTTCGGGAATCGACGTGCCGCCGCTCTTGCGCACGTTGCGGCTCGAAGGCCGCAGCTTAGACAGCGGGATCAGCAGCAGTTGCTGCGAGGCCGCGACGACAGCAGCGCCGCCCGTAGCGATGGATGCGGCTGCGTCGACGGCAGTGGTTTTTTGAAAGGTAGCGGTGTTCATGGTGTAGCTCCTATCGGGACAAGGTGAAGAAAGCGGGAAATGGATGGAGGGGCTAAGCCCCTCCGACAGGGGTCAGGCCTTGAGCTGGCGCATGCCATCGGCCAGCAACCACAGGGCGCGGTTCAGCCGCACGTTCTGGTCGATGCCCTGCACGGGCCGCGTGCTCTGGCGGCGCCCGTTGGCGGCGCGGGCACGCAGGCCGCCCTTGATGAGGTTTTCCTGCGTACGGTTGAACACGCTCCACAGGTCGCGGCGGTCATCGTCCGTGCGGCGCGGCATCAGGATTTGCGCTTCCGTGATGGGCGCGGGCTTGTCCGGGTCGTCGTACTTGAGGGACAGCGCGGCGCGAGCGAACACTTCCGACTCCCCTGCGTCCAGCGTGACCGCCTGCATGGACTCGCGCGACTGCTGCGCCCGGTCAAACCCGCTCAAGACTTCGTAGGCGCCTTCGATGACATGGCCGGCCACATCGCCCTTGTGGGGCACGCGCACATCGGCCACGGGGTCGCCACAGACCAGCCCGTTCTGGCAAACGAAGCGGAACATGCCCGCCAACAATTGATAGCTGCTGGTGCCGTCGTGCGAATTCAGCAGGATGATTTCGTTGGCTTCGCGGGCGTTGATCTGGTTGGCATGGCGCAGCCGGATCATGTGCTTGGTGAAGTCGCGGCGGTCGTCATGGCGCACGCGGGTCTGCGCCACCATGAAGGGCTGGAAACCTTCCTGACGCAGCTCCGTCAGGACAGCGGCGGTCGGGATGTAGGCGTACCGCTGCGAACGGCTTTCGTGGGGAGCGTCCGCAAAGATGGACGGAGCCACGGTGCTGATCTGGTCATCGGACAGCGGGTGGTCGCTGCGCAATACAGGGGTGTGGGAAGCGAAACGTGATGCGAGTTGCATGGTCTTTCTCCAAGGTTGCTGCTGTGGTTTCAAAGCTGACCGGATTCCAAGATTCGGAGCCCGTTGTGGCTTCGGTGGGTTCGGCGCACAGACCTGGGCCGGTCCCTGTTTGCCGCCGTCTTTCCTGAGTTCATCGCCCGCGAAGATCCGGGCCAGCGGGGACTGGCCGTCAAGGAAGAAGCGCAGGGTGGGTGCGGCCCGCAGCCGCAGGCGAGGACACGGCCCTGCGCGCCTTGACCGCCAGGCACTGCGGGCTACGGTCGCGGGAGAAAGCGATGAACTTGGGGAAAGACGATCAGCGGTCGAAGGGCCAGGGGATGCGCTGAAACCGACGCCGCGCGGCGAGCGCCCCTGCGTGCCGACGGCACGCCTAGCTGGATGCCTGTCGACCGATCAGGCGCAGCCTGTTCGGCTGGGCTGCAAACGCAGTGCGGCGGGGACGGGCTGCATCGCCGAGCCCCTGGAGGGCAAACACAGTGCGCAGCCCCATGGGGGGCGAAGGCGTCACCCGAGCGGCGCGACGCTGAGCCTGGAACGTCGCAAGAAGGTGCTCGAACTCGCGGTGAAGTACCAGACGCTGGTGGTGGAAGACGACCCGTACGGCGACCTGCACTTCGGCGAGGCACCGCCGCCGTCGATCATGTCGCTGAGCCGGGACGTGCCCGGCAGCGGCCGAAGCCGGCACTCGCGGAGCACACGGCGATCGTCAAATTACCCCCGTGCGGCGAGCCTTAGAAATAGCGTGGTCGTCAAAGAGTCCGCCCTCAAAGTCAAGGACAAACTGATCGACGAACCGGAGCAACCCGTCGAAGGTGACGATCTCCAAGTGCGAAATGCTTAAAATCTCCGTCGAGGCGCTGCTCAAACGGTAATCTTTTGCCACGTAGCACGAGGCACGCTCGACCTGTACAGGATCGCCGAGTTGCTCGCCGTCATCGTCGTAGGTGACTTCCCAAAGGCGCCCGTTGGGAACAACAACCATTGGGACCACGGCTGCAAAGCTCGGCAGCCCGCTCTGGTCCTCTGTACCCTCCAAGGCAGCAGCAATCACGAGGTCCTGAGCAGATGCTAGCGCCTGCCCCCACTTGTCATAGATTTCCGCATCATTGGTGATTAGCGAGGGCTCCTTGCCCTCCGTCGAACGCCCCACCTGCACGGTGCTTTTTACGACGCCCACCCCCCTCGGGTATAGATCAGAGTTCAGAGCTCGAAGACGTTGCGCGCGGGGGTGCAACACCTGACCTCCGACCCCAATCTTCGGCTCCTTGAGCAGAATGAAGTCGTGAAACGCTTCAGCCGGAATACGCCGAACACTGGACACGAGAAGCGGGAAATGCTCGCGCACGTTTTTGCACTCCACCGCCAAGCGGACATAGCCCGACCCAGAATGAAAGCGGGCGCGAATATCGAACTCTCTCGACTTCCCAGTGACCGGGTCTTCATAGTGCCCTCCGTGTTCGCAACTTAAACGCTTCTGCCTAAGGGCCTTGAGAACTCGCATCTCGAAGCTGAAATCGGAAGCAGTTGAGAGGTAGTCCTTTAAATCAAGGATACCGATCCCCGCGGTTCTTAGTTTGGCCATTCACCCATTGTCAGCGAGATCAACAGCGCGACAACTCACAAACCGATGCTGGCCCTGGCCTTGAGCGGGCTTTTTCATGCCTGATCGACGGACACGAGGACGTCATGAGCAGCACCCGACACCGTCACGTCCTCACTCAAACCATCTTGCTGATGTGAGCAGCGAACTGCTCAGAGGTGAAGAGGACTTTGCCTTGGGGCAGCCAGATCTGACCGAAAGCGTGTTTCAGAAAGCCGGTCTCGTTTGAGACCAACACATCCGCGTGCAGGAGGTGAGTCATCAGGTCTAAGTCTGCCTGCGCGTTGAGGTCGATCTTCTCGTTCGTTCGATTTACAGCGTGGTCCATCATGCAGATCATGTGAAGTAGGGGTAGTCCATCTTCGCGCGAGCCCACCTCGCCCAAACCTCTCGCGGGTTAAAGCAGGGGACGTTCGCTTCTATGACCTTGCCCTCGAAAAACGT
>NZ_JAGGNW010000021.1 GCF_018614875.1 Variovorax paradoxus
GGCGCCCTCCTGCAAAGCCAGTTCTATGAACTCTCGCTTGGTGTCCATCAGGTCTCTCGGTTGCCATGGCATCGGCTTCTCCTTGCGCTTGGCGCGCAGGAAAAGTGTTTCCCATGTCCCCGAACACCTGTTTCCCTTGTCCCCAGTCTGAACACGAAGCAAAAGAAAGTAGCTCGCCCGCCGGGGCGAGACCCGGCCCCGGAAACCAAAAAAACGCACCGCCCCCGTGCACTCGCACCAGAACAAGGGTATTCACGGACAAGCTGGCTCCATACCCGCATCAGCGCTGGTACTTCCTGGCTGCGGGCAACGGGTGCAAAGTCCGCCCAGGTTCACCCACAGGAGAAACCAGAATGACCATGCCCCGACGTCTTTCCCTGAAATGCGCAGCGCTTGCAGCTGCGATGCTGCTGTGTGGCGGCGGCGGTGCCGCGTTCGCGCAGCAGGCCAAGGAGCTCACCTTCGCCCACCAGGACATGCTGGTTCCCCTGCGCCTCGTCATGGAGTCCGGCGAAGTCGAGAAGGCCACGGGCTACAAGATCAACTGGCGCATGTTCTCGGGCGGCGGCGATGTGATCCGGGCCATGGCGTCGGGCGACGTGCAGATGGGCGAAACCGGCTCCAGTCCGCTCACCGCGGCAGCCAGCCAGGGCCAGGACATCAAGCTGTTCTGGATCTCGGCCGACATCGCCAACGCCGAGGCGCTCGTCGCGCGCAACGCGTCGGGCATCAACAGCATGAAGGACCTGGCCGGCAAGAAGGTGGCCACGCCGTTCGTCTCGACCGCCCACTATCAGCTCATGGCCGGCATGAAGATGGACGGCGTCGATCCCAGGAGCGTCAACGTGATGAACATGCGCCCGCCCGAGATCGCGGCAGCCTGGGAGCGCGGCGACATCGACGCCACTTTCATCTGGGACCCGGTGCTTTCGAAGATCAGGGGCACGGGCAAGACCATCGCAACCTCGGGCAGCATCGGCAAGCGCGGCGCGCCCACGTTCGAGGGCATCGTGGTGAACGCCAAGTGGGCCGCGGCCAACGAGCCGTTCATGATCGCTTTCGTGAAGGCGCTCAACCGCGCCAACGAGGAATACAAGGCCACCGGAAAGAGCTGGACGCCCGACTCGCCGCAGACCAAGGCGATGGCCAAGTGGACCAAGGCCGATCCGAAGGACGTGTCGGCCGCGATGGCGCTCTACACCTTCCCGACCATGGCCGAGCAGGTCTCGCCCACGTGGCTGGGCGGTGGCGCGGCCAAGGCGATGGCGGGCACGGCGGCGTTCCTGAAGGAGCAGGGCCGGGTGCAGGAGGTCAAGCCCGACTACAGCGCCTTCGTGACCACGGCCTACGTCGAGAAAGCCATGGGAAAGTAGGCCCGATGCCCACACTCGACATTCGCGACCTCACGGTCAACTACGCCGTCAAGGGCGGCACGCTGCAGGCGCTGGCCCCGGTCAACCTCACGATGCGCGACGGCGACTTCGTCGTCGCGCTCGGCGCCTCGGGTTGCGGCAAGACCACGCTGCTCAACAGCATCGCCGGCTTCCTGCCGCCTTCCACCGGCCAGATCCTGCTCGACGGAAAACCCGTCATCGGCCCTGGCGCCGACCGCGGCGTGGTGTTCCAGAAGCATGCGCTGATGCCCTGGCTCGACGTGCGCGACAACGTGGCACTGGGCTTGCGCCTGGCCGGCGCCGGCAAGGCCGAGCGCGACCGCATCGCGGAAGAAAAACTCGCGCTCGTCGGCCTGCAGCAGTACGCGGACCGTGCGGTGTACGAACTCTCGGGCGGCATGCAGCAGCGCGTGGGCATTGCACGCGCGCTGGCCAGCGACCCGGCCGTGCTGCTCATGGACGAGCCCATGGGCGCGCTCGACGCGTTCACGCGCGAACAGGTGCAGGAGATCCTGCTCAAGGCCTGGTCCAGGTCGAACAAGATGGTGTTCTTCATCACGCATTCGGTCGAAGAGGCGCTGTTCCTGGCCACGCGGCTGATCGTGATGAGCCCGAGCCCGGGGCGCATCTCGCATGTGTACGACGAGGTTCCGTTCTCGCGCCAGTTCCTGTCGCACGGCGATTCGCGCAAGGTGAAGTCGGAGCCGGAATTCATCCGCATGCGCGAAGAGGTTCTTTCGATCATTCATCATCGCGAGGCTGCACATGCCTGAGGCCACCATCGCAACGCCCGTCGCCATGACACCGCCCTCCAAGCCCGCCGCACCGCCTCCGCCGGCCGGCACCAAGCTCAAGACCAGCGCCTTCAAGGTGCCGGGCGAGGGCTCGAGCGTGACCATCAGCGTGGTCACGGTGGTGGCGCTTATCGCGCTGTGGTTCCTCGTGACCAACATGGGCTGGGTCAAGCCGCTGTTCCTGCCGAGGCCGCAGGCGGTGTTCCAGCAGTTCTACGAATACCTCACGGGCCAGGCCAACGACAAGCCGCTGTGGCAGCACTTTCTCGCGAGCATGTTCCGCGTGTTCTCGGCCTTCCTGCTGGCCTGCGCCACGGCCATCCCGGTGGGCATTGCCATGGGCATGAGCCGCTTCTGGCGCGGCATCTTCGATCCGCCGCTGGAGTTCTACCGGCCGCTGCCGCCGCTGGCCTACCTGCCGCTGATCATCATCTGGTTCGGCATCGACGAGCTGCCCAAGGTGCTGCTGATCTTTTTGAGCTGCTTCGCGCCGCTGGCGCTGGCCGCACGCTCGGGCATGCGCAGCGCGTCGCAGGAGCAGATCAACGCTGCGTATTCGATGGGTGCCAGCTACATGCAGGTGATCCGGCACGTCATATTGCCGTCGGCACTGCCCGACATCCTGGTGGGCATGCGCATTGCCATCGGCTTCGGCTGGACCACGCTGGTGGCCGCCGAGATGGTGGCGGCCAACATGGGCCTGGGGCAGATGGTGCTCAACGCGTCGAATTTCCTGCGCACCGACATCGTCATCATGGGCATCATCGTCATCGGCGTGGTGGCCTATCTGTTCGATCTGCTGATGCGGTGGCTCGAGCGGCGTCTGGTGCCCTGGAAAGGGCGCATGTAGCAGAAGGCTGTACCTGCAATGCGGGCGGCAGCGGCGGCATCGCGGGCGGATTGCCGTGCCGGGTCATCGACTGCTCGAGAAAGTCGAGCATGGTGCGCATCGCGGCGCTGTTGTGGCGGCGCTGCGAGTAGGCGGCATACAGCCAGTGGTCGCGCGGCATGTGCTCGCGCAGCACCGGCACCAGCGCGCCGCGTTCCAGGTGCGACTGCGCCAGCGGCTCGGGCACGTAGGCCACGCCAGCGCCGCGCAGCGCCAGTTCGATGAGCGCGACGGCGTCGTTGGCCTCCATGCGGCTGCGCACCGGCACGTCGACGGGCTTGCCGCCGGTCTCGAAGGGCAGGTGGGTGGTCGGCTTTGCCGAGTAGGTCAGCACGTCGTGGCGGCCCAGGTCTTCGGGCACCTTGGGAATGCCGCGCCGCGCCCAGTAGGCGGGGCTGGCGCAGACCACCATGTCGAACGGCACCAGCCGGCGCACGATCAGGTTCATGTCGTCGATGCGCCCACCCGTCAGGTGGATGTCGATGCCTTCCTCGATCAGGTCGATCTCGCTGTTGGTGAATACCAGGCTCACGTACACGTCCGGGTAGAGCTGGATGAACTCGGCGATCACGTCGGACAGCCAGCCCGCGATCAGCCCGTGCGGTGCGCTCATGCGCAGCCGCCCCTGGGGATGCGAGCCGTGGGCCTGCAGGTCGTTCAGGGTGTTCTCGGCCATGGCCACCAGCTCGGTGCTGCGGTCGAGCAGCACCTGGCCGGCGTCGGTCAGGCTCAGGGAGCGCGTGGAGCGGTTCAGCAGGCGCACGCCGCTGCGGGTTTCGAGCTCCGCCACGTAGCGGCTGACCGTGGCTTTCGACATGCCCAGCGAAATCGCTGCGCGGGAGAAGCTGCGACGGAACGCGACTTCACGGAATGTTTTGATGAGATCGAGGCCGTCCATGGTGGCCGCATTGTTCCAGCATCTGGGGTGAGGCTGCAGGCCGTAGGGGCATGTACATGGCCATGCCCCGCCCGCGGCCACCCCGCGGGTGTGCGGCTTTGTTCATCGACGGGCGCTCATCGAAAGCGCCCGAAGGTATTCATCGCCGTGCGCCGCGGCGGTGATGGGGGCCAGGCAGCGTCAGGCGGGCATCTTCTGCGCGGGCGGTGCCTGCAGTGGCGGCGTGCCGGTCTTGAACAGGCCTGCCAGTTGTTTGCGCAATTCCGGCGTGTCGGTATGGCCGTGGACGGCCACGGAATGCTGGACGGCGGCTTCGAGCAGTTCGCTCTCGGTGTCGGCGGAGAGCGCGACACTGCAGTTCGTCGTGCTCGGAAACTCGCGGCAGTCGATGTATTGGCGTGTCATGGTGGCTCCTGGAATGTCCTCGCGGACGTGCTTCAAACATCAGGTCGAAAGGGGGTGTACTCCACGGCGGGGCCGAGGTTGTGGACGAGGTTACCCATGAGCGCGTTAAGCCTTGTTTCGTCGATGGCCATGTGTATCCCCTTCGCCCGCAAGCCGCCTGCGCACCCCTTGCGTGCCTATACTGGATGCGCCGCAAAGGCCTGCGAGCATCCTGCTTCTCGATGTATGCAGGCGCCATACGCAGCAATGCGTATGCACCGTGAAAGGGGCAGCCATGACGCATCTGACGCGCACCGATTGTGCGAGCGGGCTTCGCCTGCTGGAGCAACTGGAGTCCGGGCAATCGCCCATGCGGCGCCACGGCGCCGGCAGCAATGGCTTGCGCGCAACCCACCGCATCGCAAAGGCGCCGGGCCGGCGCGAATTCCGACGCGCCGCACTGCAGGCCGATTACTACCGGCGCCTGGGGTTGGAGCATGCGGTGGCGGTGGCCTTCCTGTATCGGCTGGCCTGCCGCGCCGAGGCGCCCTTGCCCGATGCGCCGCTTGCCGGCCTCACGCCCCGCGAGGGCGATGTCATGCACTGGCTCTCGCGCGGCAAGACCGACGCCGAGATCGCCGCCTTGCTGGAGATCAGCCCGCGCACCGTCCACAAGCACCTGGAGCATGTCTACGTGAAGCTGGGCGTCGAGACGCGCACGGCGGCCGTGGTACGCGCGCTCGCCATGGGCAGGCCGCATAAGGAATAAAGCTGCCATGGCTCGCCGCCGTCCGACGCGGCGCCAGCAGTCCGGCAGCCGTCGTCACGCCTCGAAGAGCGGCAGCAGCTTCAGGCGCTGCACCTTTCCGGAAGGCCCGCGCGGCAGGTCCGTGACAAAGCGGTAGTGGCCCGGCGCCTTGTAGCGGCCGAGCGCGTCGGCGCAGAAGGCGCGCAGCTCTTCTTCGGTGCAGGCGCAGCCGCTGCGCAGCACGATGCACACGCCGATCTCCTGGCCGTAGTGGCGATCGGGCACGCCCACCGCCGCGGCCTCGAGCACCGCGGGATGCCGCAACAGCGCCTCGTCGATCTCGCGCGGCGCGATGTTCTCGCCGCCCTTGATGATCAGTTCCTTGATGCGTCCAGTCACGAAGAAGAAGCCGTCGGCATCGCGGTGGCCGAGGTCGCCGGTGCGCAGCCATCCGCCGGGCGTGAAGGCAGCGCGCGTGGCTTCGTCGTTCTTGTAGTAGCCGCGCATCACGTTCGGGCCGCGAATGGCCAGCTCGCCGGTGCTGCCGTCGGGCAGTTCGGCCAGCGCGGCATCGATCACCCGGGCTTCGCAGCCCGAGGCGCGTCCCACCGAGCCCAGCTTGCGCAGCGTGGGGTCGAGCGGGTTCGAGAAAGACGGCGCCGCGGTTTCGGTGAGCCCCATGGTCTCGACGATGCCGATGCCGAACATCTGCTCGAAGGCGCGGTGGTGCTCCGGCGGCAGCGCGGCCGATGCCGAGCGGCAGAAGCGGATGGAAGCCGTCTGTGCAGGCGGCGGCTGTTCGCCTTCGAGCAGGTACGAGATCATGGTGGGCACCACGTTGATCCAGCTGCACTGCGTGGCCGACGCCTGCGCCCAGAAACGCCCGGCCGAGAACTTCGGCGGCATCGCCAGGCTGCCGCCGTGCGCGAGCGGCGCGAGCATGGTCACGCAGAAGGCGTTGATGTGATAGAGCGGCAGCACGGCCAGCACGCGGTCGGCGGGCGACAGCCGATGCTCGGCGCTGATCGCATGCGCGTTGGCCGCAAGGTTGCCTTGCGTGAGCATCACGCCCTTGGGCATGCCGGTGGTGCCGGAGGTGTACATCAGCAGCGCGACGTCATCGGGCGAGGGCGGCTCGAAGGCCGTGTCGTCCGGGTCGCCCGCATCGCGCTCGCCCGGCAGCGCGCGCGCGTCCGGGTCGGCCACCAGCAGGTCCACCGGCCGGCCGACGTCCACCATCATCGCGCGCACCCGTTCTTGCCACTCGGGCGCCACGCACACCACGCGGCAATCCGAATGCGCAAGCACGTAGCGCATCTGCTCGGGCTGCGACAGAAGGTTGACCGGGTTCACGCACAGGCCGCCGTGCATGGCGCCGAGCAGCACGCGCAGCGTCTGCAGACCATTGGGCATGACCACCGACACCGTGTCGCCCCGCTGCGCCCCATGCGCTTGCAGCACCGCCGCCACCGTGCGGCAGCCGCGCGCGAGCTCGCCAAAGCCGATGCTGTGCTCGCTTTCGGTGGAAAGCGCATACACCGCCTGCGGCTGCGCTGCCGCCCGCAGCTCGATCAGTTCATGAACGGTGGAGGCCGTCACGTTCAGCTTGCACCGTGCTCGGCGAAGAAGGCGCCGAAGATGTCGTCCTCGCTGGGCACCCGCTCCGGAATCGGCCGCGACACGCGCGTGATGTTCAGGTAGTGCCGGTAGTTCATGTTGTCCGAGAAGTTGTTCCTGCCCCAGGTGCCGCAGCCCATCGAGAGCGAGAACGGCAGCCCGTTGTCGAAGCTGCCGCCGGTCGCAATGCAGTGCGCCTGGTCGACGATCACGCGCGACACCGGCAGCGTGAGGCCGAGCTTCAATGCGCGCTCGGGCACCGTGCTGTGCAGGCCGACAGAATGGCCCGCGCCTTCGTAGGCGTAGATGCGCTCGACCGTGGCGGCGGCTGCGTCGAAGTCGCGTGCGGAGTAGATCGCCAGCACCGGGCTCAGCTTCTCGCCCGAGAACGGATGCGCGTGGCCCACGCCGTCCTCGGCCACCATGAGGATGCGCGGATCGGCGGCGGCAATGGCCAGCCAGCCCTCGCGGTTGGCGCCGTCGAGGGCCGCCGCGCGCTCGGCGATCACGCGCGCCGACTGGCCGATGACGGCGGCAGAGAGCTTGCCTTCGGGCCACATCAGCGACTGCAGCGTGGCCTTCTGCGCAGCCGCGAGCATGAGCGCGCCGCGGTCCTTCAGCGCCGAAAGCATCTTGGCGCGCACCGCATCGACGATCACCAGGCTGTTCTCCGACGAGCAGCTGGTCGCGTTGTCGAAGGTCTTGGAAAGCAGGATGCGATCGGCTGCCGCGTTCACGTCGGCCGTTTCGTCGACGATGCCCGCCACGTTGCCTGCGCCCACGCCGAAGGCCGGCGTGCCGCTGGCGTAGGCCGCGCGCACGTTGGCCTGCGAACCGGTGGCCACCACCAGGTCGCACAGGCGCATCAGCTCGGCCGTCGACTGCTTGTTGACCGGCGAGGGCAGCAGCTGCACCAGGTCGCGCGGCGCGCCGATGCGGTCGAACTGCGCGTGGATGAATTCGATCAGCCGTGCCGCGGTCGACCAGCCCTTGGGCGACGGTGCCACGATGACCGCGTTGCGTCCCTTGAGCGCGTTGATGATCTTGTTGGCCGGCGTGGCGCCGGGGTTGGTGGATGGCGTGACCGCGCACACCACGCCCACGGGCCGCGCAATCTCGACGATGCCGCGCGCCGGGTCTTCGGAGATGACGCCCACCGAGCGCGCGCCGCGCAGGTCGCGCAGCAGGCCGAAGGTCTTGCGCTGGTTCTTGCGCACCTTGTCCTCGACGTTGCCCACGCCGGTGTCGGCCACCGCCAGTTCGGCCAGCTCGCGGTTGCGCGCCGGCTCGATGATGGCCCAGCCCGCCGCGACCACGGCGGTGTCGACCTGCGCCTGCGACCAGGTTTCATAGATGCGCTGCGCGGCGCGGGCGCGCGCCACGAGTTCGGCGATGGGGGAAGAGGGGGCTGAAGAATTTTCCATGTGCGTGCCTGTCTGCTGCAGTCAATCCACTTTGATGCTGGCCTCTTTCGCCAGCTTTTGCCAGCGCACGAGTTCCGCGGTCACCACCTGGCCCAGCTGCGCCGGCGTGCCGCCGACGCCCTCGCTGCCCTGCGCCAGCAGCTTGTCGCGGATCTCCGGTTCCTTGACCACCGCGTTGATCACGCGGTTGAGCTTGTCGATGGCGGGCTGCGGCGTCTTCGCGGGCACGAACACCGCGTACCAGGAGTCGACGTCGAAATCGGCAATGCCCGCTTCCTGCATCGTGGGCACGTCGGGGAAGGCCGCGCTGCGCCGGGTGGTCGACACCGCCAGTGCCTTGAGCTTGCCGGCCTTCACGAACTGCGCGGCCGCGGGAATCGACACCCACAGCAAAGGCACCTGCCCGCCCATCACGTCGGTGACGGCCGGGCCGCCGCCGCGGTAGGGGATGTGCGTCATCTCGGTGCCGGTGCGCAGCTTCAGCAACTCGCCCGCCAGGTGTCCGGGCGAGCCATTGCCCACCGAAGCAAAGGAAAGCGAGCCCGGCTTGGCCTTGGCGAGCGCCACCAGTTCGGCCACCGTGCTCGGCGCGAACTGCGTGTTGGCCACCAGGATCTGCGGCAGCGAGGCAACCAGGCCCACGGGCGCGAAGTCTTTCGCGGTGTCGAACGAAAGCCTGGTGTAGATCGCCGGGTTGATGGTGTGCGAAGACAGCGTGAACAGCACCGTGTAGCCGTCGGGTGCGGCCTTGGCCACGATCTCGGTGCCGATGGAGCCGGCCGCGCCGCCGCGGTTGTCGATGAGCACCGGCTGGCCGAGCAGCGCCTGGAAGCGCTCCTGCACGATGCGCGCGATCACGTCGGTGCCGCCGCCGGGCGGGTACGGAACGATGAGCCTGATGGGCTTGTTGGGATAGTCGCCGCCGTTTTGCGCCTGCGCGGCAAAAGGCGCTGACAGGGTGGCGGTGGCCAGCAGCGCGGTGCGCAGCCAGGGGGCGCGGAACAACAGCTTCATTCGAGTCTCCTTCTCCTTGTGGTGGATGCCGGCAGCGGCGTTGCCGGCATCGGGCTCACCCGATAGCCCAGCGTGACGCTCGCGTCGCGCGCGCAGGCCATGAGGCGGTCGGCCAATCCGCGCGCCTGCGTCCGCGCGAAGCGGATCGAGGGCACGCTCATGCCGACGGCCGCGACGACTTCGCCGCGCGCGTTGAACACCGGCACGCCGAGACCGCAGACGCCGAGGCGCCATTCCTCGCGGTTTTCCGCATAGCCGCGAACGCGTGTGCGTTCGAGTTCCGAGACAAGCGCATCGAAGCTGGTGATGCTGTTCTTCGTGTGCGCAGCGAGTGTGCCGAGCCGCTCGTGCAGCGCGTGCAGGTCCGGCGCGGCCGCGGCGAGCAGGGCCTTGCCCGAGGCCACGCAGTACGCCGCCGCCCGGCCGCCGATGCGCGAGTAGGCGGCCACGGGCAGGGGGCTGTCGAACTTGTCGAGGTAGACGATCTCGGCGCCGTCGAGCACGGCCAGGTGGATGGTTTCGCCCGTCTGCTGCGCCAGCGCGGCGAGGTGCGGCCGCAGCAGCGAACCCACGTCGGTGGCCTCGGACACCAGCGCGCCCAGTTCGAACAGGCGCAGGCTCGGCCGGTAGGCGCTGGTCTCGGGGTCTTGCACGGCCCACCCGCACCCCACCAGCGTCTGCAGCGTGCGGTGCGCATTGCTGCGCGCCATGCCGAAGGCCTGCGCCAGGTCGGTGACGCGGCAGGCGCGCTGTTGCCGTGTCATCCATTCGATGGCGGCGAGACCCTTGGCGAGCGTGGAATCCATGAGACTTGTGAGAGTTCCAAATATTGGAACGTCGTTCCTGGAAGTGAAACGCAATGTACGGACCGATGGTGCGCTTTGTCAATTGGGGACTTGGATGTAGTTCGAAACGTCTCAGGTCTTGTTTGCGGTCTGTTCAAGGTCGTGCGGATGCCCGTTGGAGTGAGTTGCGCGGGTGGTTCGGGGTGCGTGCACAGGCCACCGGGTACTCCCCTCCACGAATGTCCCCCGCCTTCGGCTCCTCCTTAATTTCGCTGCGGGGAGCACCCGATGCCCTGTGCACCTGGGCACGCTGCTATTGATTTGCGATCAACGACCGCTCTGTACAACGATCACGCCGATGGGGTGCCCTGCGCAGCGAAATCAAGGGGGAGGCCGCAGGCCGGAGGACATTCGCGGAGCAAGGTACCCCGTCGGCGTGATCGCACCCTGAACAGCAGCGCCCCGATAGACCACAGACAGTCAATCAGCGCCGGTGCCGCCCCGCCATCAAATCGATCACCTCGCGGAAGATCGTATTGCCGGCAGACGTTGCAAGGTCCAGCACATGGCTGCGGCTGTAGTACGGGCTCAGGTCGAGCCCGACGCCGATGCCCGCGATCTCGACGTCGCCGCGTTGCTCCTGCCGCGCCACCACGTCGCGCAGGTGGTGGTCGAGGTAGTGCGCATCGTTGGCCAGGTGCGTGGCGCTGTCCATCGGCGAGCCGTCGGACATCACCAGCAGCAGCTTGCGCGCTTCGGGCCGCTGGCGCAGGCGCGCGCAGGCCCAGTCGACGGCCTCGCCATCGATGCCTTCGCGGAACAGATCGGCCTTCAGCAGCGCCGCCATCGCGGGGCGTGCGCGGCGCCAGGGCGTGGCGGCGGCCTTGAAGACGATGTGGCAGCGCTCGTTGAGGCGACCGGGGTGAGGGGGCCTGCCGGCACGGGCCCACTCGCGCTGCGCCCGGCCGCCGTTCCAGGCGCCGGTGGTGAAGCCCAGCACCTCGCTGGCCGCGCCGGCCTGTTCGAGCGCGCGCGCGAACACGTCGACCATCATCGCGACCGATTCGGCATGCTCCTTCATCGAACCCGAGCAGTCGATCAGGAAGCTCACCATGCAGTCGGCCACCGGCTCCATGCGTTCGGTCCGGAACAGCCTCCGCTCGGTGGGCGAAGCCACCAGCTGCGCGAGCCGGCGGCCGTCGATCAGGCCTTCCTCCTGGCCGCCGTCCCAGCCCTCGCGCGTGGGGTCGGCCAGCAGCGCACGCAGCTCGCGCGCAAGGCGGGCGATGTTCACGCCCTGCGCTGCAATGCGGCGGTCCAGCTTTTCGCGATGGCCGGCGAGCACTTCCTTGCGCGCGAGCGCGGCGGCGTCGTGCTCACGGTCGTAGGCGGTGGTGAAGACGCGATAGGCGCCGCCTGCCTCGTCGAGCAGCGTGCTGCGGCCCGACTCGGCGGCGGTGGCGAAGCGCTCGACAATCTCCTGATCCATGTCGGCGACAAGGCTGAAGACGCTGCGCTTGTCGTCCACATGCGGATCGCGCGCGGCCTCGCCTTCGCCTGCGGCCTCGTGCAGCATGGCGGCCACGGTGCGCGCGATCGACAGCGCATGCACGGCATAGGCAGCCTGGTCGGTGCGGTCGCGTCGCAGGCCCGCGAGCGCGTGGCCGATCAGCGGCGCGAGCGCGAAGCGCGTGGCTTCGAGCATGTCCTCGGTTTCTTGCACCACCTGCTGGCCGCTCACGCGGGCGCGGCAGATCTGCGCCACGGCATAGAGCAGCAGGCCGCGCGCGGTGTCGGTCAGCCCCGAATGGTGGAAGGCCAGCGACCACTGTTCGTGGCGGTGCCGCAGGTTGCGGCGCATGCCCGCCATGACGTCGGGCGCCATGGCTTCGGCGCGGAACTGCTCGAGCATTTCGAACAGCATGCGCTCGACCGGATCCTCGGGCCGCAGGCTTTTGTGCAGCGCGGCATCGGAGGCCGTGAGCCGAAGCGCCAACCCGTCGGCCACGCCGCGGAAGGAGGCGAAGTCGTCGGTCTCGGGCGAGGGATGCAGGTGCGGCGCGAACCACGGCAGCGCCACGCGGCCACGATGCAGGCGCCGTCCGCGAAAGTGCAAGTCGCGCTCGCCGCTGAAGGCGCGCACCACGCCCGCGCAGAGTTCGGCGACCTGCTCCTCCTGCCGTACGCGGCGCTGCATGGCGCTGGCCGATGCAGGCGTGCCGGTCATTCGCGCGAGTCCGGCGAGAGCTGGTGCGACTCCTTCAGCTCCTGATCGAAGCAGCGCTGGAAGTATTCGGCCACGAGAGGCCGCTCCGCGTCGTCGCATTTGTTGACGAAGGACAGGCGAAACGCCAGCGCCGGGTCTTTGAAGATCTCAACGTTCTCGGCCCAGGTGATCACGGTGCGCGGCGACATCAGCGTCGACAGGTCGCCGGCCGCGAAGCCCTTGCGCGTGAGATCGGCCACGGCCACCATCGATGCGGCGAGCTTGCGCCCGGCTTCGTTGGCCAGCGACGGCACGCGCGCCTGCACGATCGCGATCTCTTCGCCGGCCGGCAGGTAGTTGAGCGAGGCCACGATGTTCCAGCGGTCGATCTGCGCATGGTTGAGCCGCTGCGCGCCGTGGTACAGGCCGTTGAGATTGCCCAGGCCGACGGTGTTGGCCGTGGCGAACAGCCGGAAGAAGGGGTGCGGCCGCAGCACCTTGTTCTGGTCCATCAGCGTGAACTTGCCGCCCTGCTCCAGGATGCGTTGAATGACGAACATCACGTCGGGCCGGCCCGCGTCGTACTCGTCGAATACCAGCGCCACGGGGCGCTGCAGCGACCACGGCACGATGCCTTGCTGGAACTCGGTGACCTGCTGGCCCTCGCGCAGCACCACCGCGTCCTTGCCCACGAGGTCGAGCCGGCTGATGTGGCCGTCGAGGTTCAGGCGCACGCAGGGCCAGTTCAGCCGCGCCGCCACCTGCTCGATGTGCGTCGATTTTCCGGTGCCGTGCAAGCCCTGCACCATCACGCGCCGGTCGCGCATGAAGCCCGCGAGGATGGCGAGCGTCACCTCGGGGTTGAAGCGGTAGACCGCATCGACCTCGGGCACGTGGTCATCGCGTTCGCTGAAGGCCGGCACCTGAAGGTCGGTGTCGATGCCGAACACCTCGCGCACGCTCAGCATCCGGTCGGGGCGCAGCTCTGCGATATCGGTCGTCACGGTGGGCTTTCGAGAATGGTGTGGCTCAGGCCTGCGCGCGGTCGGTGCCCGCGTCGGCGTCGATGCGGCTCAGCGCCCGCGCGGCGCGCTGCAGGGCAGGCAGCAGCGCCTTCGCCTTGGCGGCATCGAGCCGCATGACCGGCGCCTGCACCGCGATGCACAGGTTCGAGGGGCCGTCGTCACCCGAAGGCACCAGCGCGGCAATGCACAGCAGGCCGGGCAGGAACTCTTCGTTGTCGATGGCATAGCCGTTCTTGCGCACGCGCTGCACTTCCTTTTCCAGTGCGGCGGGGTCGGTGAGCGTCTTGGACGTGTAGGGCTCCAGCGGCGCGTTGGAGAGCAGGCGACGGCGCTGCGCCGCGCTCATCTGCGCGAGAAAGATCTTGCCGCTGGCCGAGCAGTGCACCGGCACGCGCGAGCCGGAGTGCAGGTAGAAGCGCAGCGGTGCGGCGGTTTCCACGCGGTCGAGGTACACCACCTCGCTGCCCGAGAGCGCGGTGAGGTTGCAGCTCTCGCCGATTTCTTCCACCAGTTGACGCAGCACCGTATGGCGCGCACCGTGGAGGCTGTCGTTGAGCAGCAGGTTCTCGGCGAGGCGCCGCAGCCGCGTGCCGATGCCGTAGTGGCGGCCGTCGCTCTCGCGCTGCAGCAGGCCCGCGCCTTCGAGCTGCTGGAGCATGCGGTGCAAGGTGGGCTTGGGCATGCCGGTCTGTTCCACCAGGCCCTGCAGCGAGTACCGCTGGTCCTTGGCGGCCATGACTTCGAGCAGCCCGAACAGGCGCATGGTGGGCGTGTCGCCCGACGCTGGTTCAGGGTTTTCGGGCGCGAGCCCTTTGACGATCTTCATGGCGCGGATCATAGTCGTTTTACAAAAAAACAAGACAAGACGTACCGATTTTTGTAAATTGTTTGACGCCACGGCTTTGCCGTCCTATATTTCGTCGAAAAGAAATTCGGGACAAGCGGTTCCGATTTTTTGAAACCCGCCGACCGCCCCATTCCTTCAGGAGACGCCTTCCATGAGCCAGAAGCAACCCGACGCACCCACCCGCGAAGCCGTCGCCGGCGTGCAGAAGATGACACCCTCCGAGGCCTTTGTCGAAACCATGGTCGCCAACGGCGTGACCGACATGTTCGGCATCATGGGCTCGGCCTTCATGGACGCGATGGACATCTTCGCGCCCGCCGGCATCCGCCTGATTCCGGTGGTGCACGAGCAGGGCGGCGCCCACATGGCCGACGGCTATGCGCGCGTGTCGGGCCGCCACGGCGTGGTGATCGGCCAGAACGGCCCCGGCATCAGCAACTGCGTGACGGCCATCGCGGCCGCTTACTGGGCGCACAGCCCGGTCGTGATGATCACGCCCGAAACCGGCACCATGGGCATGGGCTTGGGCGGCTTCCAGGAAGCCAACCAGCTGCCGATGTTCCAGGAGTTCACCAGGTACCAGGGCCACGTGAACAACCCCAAGCGCATGGCCGAGTACACGGCGCGCTGCTTCGACCGCGCCATCTCCGAAATGGGCCCGACGCAGCTCAACATTCCGCGCGACTATTTCTATGGCGAGATCCAGTGCGAGATCCCCAAGCCCATGCGCGTGGAGCGCGGCGCGGGCGGCGAGAACAGCCTGAACGCGGCCGTCGAGTTGCTGGCCTCGGCGAAGTTTCCGGTCATCCTCTCGGGTGGCGGCGTCGTGATGGGCGATGCGGTCGAAGAGTGCAAGGCCTTGGCCGAGCGCCTGGGCGCACCGGTGGCCAACGGCTATCTCCGCAACGATTCGTTCCCCGCGAGCCATCCGCTCGCGGCCGGCCCGCTGGGCTACCAGGGCTCCAAGGCCGCGATGAAACTGATCGCGCAGGCCGACGTGGTGCTCGCGCTCGGCTCGCGCATGGGGCCTTTCGGTACGCTGCCGCAACACGGCATGGATTACTGGCCGAAGGACGCGAAGATCATCCAGGTCGAGGCCGACCACACCAACCTGGGGCTGGTGAAGAAGATCACCGTCGGCATCCACGGCGACGCCAAGGCCACGGCCCGGGAACTGCTCAGGCGCCTGCAGGGCAAGACGCTGGCCTGCGACGCCACCAAGGCTGAGCGCGCCCAGAAGATCAAGGCCGAAAAGGCCGCGTGGGAAAAAGAACTCGACGAGTGGACCCACGAGCGCGATCCCTTCAGCCTCGACGCCATCGAGGAAGCCAAGGGCGAGAAGACGCCCACCGGCGGCAGCTACCTGCACCCGCGCCAGGTGCTGCGCGAACTCGAGAAGGCGATGCCGCCGCGCGTGATGGTCTCGACCGACATCGGCAACATCAACGCCATCGCCAACAGCTACCTGCGCTTCGAGGAGCCGCGCAGCTTTTTCGCGCCGATGAGCTTCGGCAACTGCGGCTACTCGCTGCCGACCATGATCGGCGCCAAGTGCGCCGCGCCCGACCGCCCGGCCGTGGCCTATGCCGGCGACGGGGCCTGGGGCATGAGCATGGTCGAGATCATGACCGCCGTGCGGCACGACATTCCGGTGACGGCCGTGGTCTTCCACAACCGCCAGTGGGGCGCCGAGAAGAAGAACCAGGTCGACTTCTACAACCGCCGCTTCGTCGCGGGCGAACTCGAGAGCGAGAGCTTCGCGGGCATCGCCAAGGCGATGGGCGCCGAAGGCATCGTGGTCGACAGGCTCGAGGACGTGGGCCCCGCGCTCAGGAGGGCCATCGACATGCAGATGAACCAGAAGAAGACCTGCGTGATCGAGATCATGTGCACCCGCGAGCTCGGCGACCCGTTCCGTCGCGATGCGCTCGCCAAGCCGGTGCGCTTCCTCGACAAGTACAAGGACTACGTCTGAGACGCTCCATGACCGACCAGCTCCTCACGATGAACGCGGGTTCGTCGTCGATCAAGATGGCGCTGTTCGAGGCGGCCGCCGCCGACGGTGCGCTGCCCGCCGCTCGCTGGTCGGGCCAGGCCGACGGCCTGGGCGCGGGGCTGAAGGCGCGGCTGCGCGTGCGCGATGCCGAGGGCCGCACGCTGCACGACGCGGCGCTGCAGGGCGACAGCCGCACGCACCAGGGCGCGCTGGCCGCGCTGCTCGAATGGCATGCGCAGCAGGGCGAGAGCGGCCGCATCGCGGCGGTCGGCCATCGCATCGTGCATGGCGGTGCCAACTTCATGGCGCCGGCGCGCATCGACGACGGCGTGCTTTCCGCGTTGGCCGCGCTCGAACCGCTCGCGCCACTGCACCAGCCGCACAACCTGGCGGGTGTTCGTGCGGCCATGAAGGCTTTCGATGGCGTGCCGCAGGTGGCATGCTTCGACACCGCCTTTCACGCGACCCAGCCCGATGTGAACCGCCGATTCGCGCTGCCGCGCGCGCTGCACGATGCGGGCGTGCGGCGCTACGGGTTCCACGGGCTCTCCTACGAATCGATCGTTGCGCAGTTCGCGCAACTTGCGCCGCAGCTCGCGCAGCAGCGCGTGATCGTCGCGCACCTCGGCAACGGCGCGTCGATGTGCGGCATGGCCGAGGGCCGGTCGGTGGCGACGACGATGAGCTTCTCGCCGCTGGACGGCCTCACCATGGGCACGCGCTGCGGGCACCTCGATGCGGCCGTGGTGCTGTACCTGATGCGCTCGCGTGGAATGTCGGCGGACGATGTCGAGAAGCTGCTGTTCCGCGAGTCGGGGCTGCTGGGGCTGTCGGGAATTTCCAGCGACATGCGCGAGCTGGAGGCTTCGGCCGCGCCCGCCGCCGCCGAAGCCATTGCGCATTTCACCGAGCAGGTGGTGCAGCACATGGGCAGCCTTGCCGCGGCGCTGCGCGGGGTGGATGCCATCGTGTTCACCGGCGGCATCGGCGAGAACGCCGCCGCGCTGCGCGGGCGCATCCTCGAGGAATGCGGCTGGCTCGGCGTCCATGTCGACGCGGCGACGAACCGCGCAGGCCATGCACGGCTCACGACGCCCGAAAGCCCCATCAGCGCCTGGGTGTTCAAGACCGACGAAGAGGCCGTGATCGCGCGGCACACCGCGCGGCTTCTGCTGCTCAGCCAGGCTGGATAGCTGCCGCCTTGATGACGTGCGCCCAGCGCGCGATCTCCTCGGCCAGGAATGACGCGAAGCGGTCCGGCCCGCGCGCATCGATCACGAACCCCTGCTGGCGCATGCGCTCGTCGAGGCCGGGCTGCGCGAGGATCTTGACCACCTCCGCGCCCAGCTTCTGCACCGCGGCGTCCGGCATGCCGGCCGGCGCCATCATGCCGGTCCAGTTCTCGACCTGCAGCTCGGGCATGCCGGCTTCGGCGGTCGTCGGAACGTCGGGCAGCAAGGGGTAGCGGGCCTTGCTCGCGATGGCGAGCGCGCGCAGTTTCCCGCCCTTCACGTGCGCGATCGACTCCGGGATGTTCGAGAACACCACGTCGAGCTGGCCGCCGATGAGATCGGTGATGCACGGTGCGCCGCCCTTGTAGGGCACGTGCTGGATGGTCGACTTGTTGAGGTCGTTGAAGAGCGCGAGCGTCAGGTGGGGCGGCGTGCCGTTGCCGCTGGAGCCGGCGTTGAGCTTGCGCTCCTTCGCCGCCGCGGCCAGGCCCTTCATGTCCTGGATGGGGCTGGCCACGGGCACCACGATCAGCATCGGACTGCCGGCCAGCAGCGCCACCGGCCGCAGGTCCTTCTGGAAGCTGAACGGCGACTTCGGAAACAGCGTCACGTTGGCCGCGTGCGTGAGCGTGACTGCGAGCAGCGTGTTGCCGTCGGGCGGCGCCTTGGCCACCAGGTCGGCGCCGATCTGCCCGTTGCCGCCGGGCCGGTTGTCCACCAGTACGTTGACCTTCCAGCGCTCGCCCAGCTGCTGGCCGATCTGCCGCGCCATCACGTCCGTCAGGCCGCCCGACGGAAAGGGCACCACGTAGCGCAGCGTGGCGTCCGGCCTGGGGTAGTCGCCGGCCTGTGCCCTCGCCAGCGCCGGCATGAGCGCAGCCAGCGATCCCGTCGCAGCCAGGGCCGCGGTCCCTTGCATCCATTCGCGTCGCTTCATCGTGTTGTCTCCTGTTGTTGTGTGGGGTCGTGGCGCCTGGTGGCGTTTACCTTCGCCACTGCGCGAGCAGCGCCTCGGGCACCTCGATACCCTGCGCCTCGGCGCGCAGCCGCAGCTCCTCGCGCCGCGCGCCGGGCAGGCGCACGCCGTCGTCGCGCAGCATCTCGGCCACCAGTACCTCGACGCGATCGAGATAGCTCGCAGAGCCCGCGAGCGCGCCAGGGTCGATGACGATGAAGGCCTGGCCGATGCGCGGCCGGTTGCCGGCATCCTCGAAGAAGCTCGACGCTTCGAAGCCGAACTGCGCGCCGATCAGCGCCGTGACCAGCAGCTCGACCACCAGCGCCAGCATCGCGCCCTTGGGGCTGGTGGCCGCGCCGATGGGCAGCATCGAGCCCTCGAGCGCGGCCTGCGCGTCGGTGGTCGGCTGGCCGTTGCGGTCGATGGCCCAGCCGAGCGGTATCGCCTTGCCCTGCTTCGCGGCCACCATGACCTTGCCGCGCGCCACTTCCGAGAGGCTCAGGTCGATGGCGAGCGGCAGCGCATCGCGGCGCGGGAAAATCGCCGCCACCGGGTTGGTCCCGAAGACGGGGTGGCGCCCGCCGGCCGCGGGCACCGCGGCCGGCGAGTTGGCAAAGCCGAGCCCCACCATGCCGGCCTCGGCCACCGGGCGCAGGTGATCGACCACCACGCCGCAGTGATGGCTGCCCGTGACGCCCGCAATGGCGATGCCGAAGTCGCGCGCGCGGCCGATGGCCTCGGCAACCGCCATCTCGCAGGCGGCGAAGGCCAGGCCTTCGTGCGCATCGATCAGCGCCGCCGCGCCTTTCTGGCGGCGCAGCGCCGGCACCGCGTCGCCGTTCACCCGGCCGTTGCGCAGGTGCGTGGCGTACTGGGCCACGCGGGCGAGGCCGTGCGAGCCCAGGCCCTGCGCCTCGGCCAGCACCAGCGCGCGTGCAGTGGCCACCGCCATCGTCTCGTTGGCGCCGGCCGCGCGCAAGGCCGCGGTCACGGCGTCCCGCGCTTCGTGGAGATTCAGCATCGTCATGGTTCCAGCGCCTCCAGCACCTTCTGTGCGATCAGGCTGCTCACGCGCTCGTTCGATTCGGCCGTCAGGCCTGCGATGTGTGGTGTCAGCAGCAGGTTGGGGCAGTCCTCGAAATGCGGGCTGGCCGCGAGCGGTTCGGCGTCGAACACATCGAGCGCCGCACCGCCGAGCCGGCCTTCGCGCAGTGCGAGCGCAACGGCGGCTTCGTCGACGATGCCACCGCGCGAGGTGTTGACGAGCACCGCGCCGCCCTTCATGGCCGCGATGCGCGGCGCATGGAAGAGGTTGCGCGTGCCGTCCACCAGCGGCACATGCAGGCTCACCACGTCGGCCTGCGCCACCAGCGCGTCGAGGCCCAGCGGCTGCGTGCCGGTTGCGCCGAACGCCGGGTGGCTGCCGTCCATCATGGCGTCGAAGGCCACCGTGCGCATGCCCAGCGCCTGCGCGAGCCGCGCCGTCAGTTGTCCGATGGCGCCGAAGCCGACCAGCCCGAGCGTCTTGCCCGCCAGCTCACGCCCGTTCGACAGCGCGTTGCGCGGCCAGCGGCCCGCAGCGACTTCGGCCGTCGAGCCGTATGCGCCGCGCAGCAGCATCATGGCGCTCGCAATCACGTACTCGGCCACGCTCAGCGCATTGGCGCCCGTGGCCGGAATCACCCGGATGCCGCGCGATTCGCAGCCCGCCACGTCGATGTTGTCGAGGCCCACGCCCAGGCGGCCCAGCACCGTGCAATGGGTGAGCGCGTCCAGCAGCTCGCCGCGCACCTGCGTGCGGTTGCGCACGATGAGCGCGTGGGCCCATTTCGCTTCCTGGTAGAGCCGTGCGCCGTCGTCCACCAGCGCCACGTCGTAGAGAACGTCGTGCCGCGTGCGCAACTGCGCGACGGCGGCGGCGTCCATGAACTCCGCAATCACTATTCGCTTCATGGTGCTTGCCATCACGCGGTGCGGTCAGGCCGACTCGTACAGCCGCGTCAGCACGAACTCGCGGTGGCCAAGCGCCTCGGCCGCGGTGAGCCGGCCATTGGCGGTGCGCAGCATGCATTCGAGCAGCTGGTCGCCGGCCTGGTCGAGCGTCATCTCGCGCTGCAGCAGGCCCGAGGTGTCGACGTCGACGTGCTCGCTCATCAGCCGCACGGTGCGCGGATTGGCGCAAATCTTGATGACCGGCAGGATCGGGTTGCCGATCACGTTGCCCTGGCCGGTGGGGAAGAAGTGCACCGCATAGCCCGAGGCGGCGCACAGCGTCACCATCTCGGCCGCCGCACTGGACGAATCCATGAACCACAGGCCCGGGCCGGTCGGCACCTCGGCCTTGTCGAGCACGCCATCGACCATGCACTTCTTGCCGATCTTCTGGATGTTGCCGAGCGCCTTTTCCTCGATGGTGGTCAGGCCGCCCGCGATGTTGCCCTTGGTGGGCTGCGAGTCGGACAGGTCGCTGGTCTTGTGGCGGTTGATCATGTCCTGGTAGCGATTGAACATGAACATGAAGCGCTCCTTCACGTCGGGCGTGCGGCAGCGGTCGGCCACGATGCGCTCGCCGCCGGTGATCTCCGAGGTCTCGCCGAACACCAGCGTGTTGCCGGTCTCGTAGAGCTTGTCGAAGGCGTTGCCCACGGTGGGATTGGAGCCGCAGCCCGAGGTGGTGTCGCTCTCGCCGCACTTGGTCGAGACCCAGAGCTCGTGGATGCCGCAGGGCTCGCGCTGCTTCTCGCTGGCCGCCTGCACGAACTCGCGCGCCACCTTGCTCGCGCGCAGGATGGTGTCGTGGTCGCCATGGCCCTCGATGCCGAAGCCGGCCACCGGCTTGCCCGTGGCGGCGATGCCGTCGACCACCTTCTGCGTCCAGCTGTCCTCGATGCCGATGACGACGACCGCCGCCACGTTCGGATTGCAGCCCGCGCCGATCAGCGTGCGGAAGTGCAGCTCCAGGTCGGCGCCGAACTGCAGGCGGCCGTAGGGATGCGGAATGGCGAGCGCGCCCTTGATGTTGTGGGCCACGGCTTCGGCGGCTGCGTTGGAGAGATCGTCCAGCGGCAGGATGATGACGTGGTTGCGCACGCCGACACGGCCGTTTTCGCGGCGGTAGCCGAGGAAGGTGGTGTCTTTGGAAATGATGGACATGCTGTGCTTTCGGATTCGTGGGT
Organism: Variovorax paradoxus; assembly: GCF_018614875.1. Lineage (GTDB taxonomy): Bacteria > Pseudomonadota > Gammaproteobacteria > Burkholderiales > Burkholderiaceae_C > Variovorax > Variovorax paradoxus_I. The sequence goes on from NZ_JAGGNW010000021.1 coordinate 21,388, forward strand.
GATGGGGTCTGGCGAAGCGGGGCGGGCTCTTACCAGCGCTTGGTCTTGATGTTCTGCACGTGCGCGTGTTCGCCGGCCTTGATCGGCGCCACCACCTTGCCCATGTCGATGCCGTACTTCCACACCGTGTCGCCGGGCGCCATGTCCCTGAGCGCGACCTTGTGGCCGATCGGGATGTCCTGGCGCGCATCGACGCTGGTCATCCGGTCCTCGTCCATGATCCAGCCGCTGAGCGACATGCCGGCCCTGACGCCTTCCACCACCACGACCGCGACCGTGTCCTTCGCGTCGTGCAGAACGAAATGAATCATCGTTGTCTCCTGTTGTGACTCGCTGAGAATTTGCAGCCGGGCCAGTGTCGGAGTGCGCGTCTCCGCGTGTCAAACAGGTCATATGGATGACTTGAATGAATCGCGATGCGGCCCTCACAATGCGCCATGCCTCGCTCGACAGACTTGTCCGCGTTCGAACCGATTCCCGCCGATTCGGCGGGCGCGCCGCTCTATCGGCTCGCGAAGCGCTCGCTGCTGCGCGCCATCGAGTCGGGGCGCTGCGCGGCCGGCAGCGTGCTGCCGAGCGAGAGTGAGCTGGCGGCTGCGCTCGGCGTGTCGATCGGCACGCTGCGCCACGCCACCGACGATCTCGTGGCCGAGCACATCCTCGTGCGGCGGCAGGGGCGCGGCACCTTCGTTGCCGTGCACAACGCCGACCGCTTCATGTTCCAGTTCTTCCACGTGGAGCGCAGCGACGGGCTGCGGCAGGCACCGCAGGTGGAGTTCGTCGCCTTCGAACGGGTGCGCATGGACGAGGAGCCCGCGCAGGCGCTGGGCCTGCGAACGGGCGAGCCGGCCATCCAGATCGACAACCGGCTGCTGCTGCAGGGCCGGGCGGTGATCCATGACCGGCTCACGCTGCCGGCCATGCTGTTCAAGGGCCTGACCGAGAAGCGCTTTCGCGAGCGGCCGAGCACCATCTATCACCTCTACCAGACCGAGTTCGGCATCACGGTGACGCTGGCGCGCGAACGCGCACGCGCAATGGCGGCCGACCGCAGCGTGGTGCGCATCCTGGGCGTGGCGCCGGGCGCCCCGGTGATGGAGGTGCGGCGCACCGCGCTCACCTTCGGCGACAAGCCGGTGGAGTACCGCGTGTCGACCATCGACACGGCGCAGTACGAGTACGTGCACCTGCTGTCGCGGCCGGCCTGACCGGCTTCGCGTTGCGGGCACTTCGACGCGGCCGTGGCGCTGCCCGGTGCGCGAACCAGGCTCGCGTCACGACGTGGGTTCCAGAAGGACGTCCTTCGCAGGCCCCTCGTGCGGCCGTGTCTGCACCAGCCAGCCCGAGGCCATCAGCGCAAGAAGCGCGGCCACCGCGGCGCAGCCGAACACGGGTTGCAGCCCGTGGCCCAGCGCCGCCGTGGCGGCATCCGCCGCCAATGGCGTGGCGGTACCCGCCATGGCCAGTTCCCGATTGACCAGATGCGCGAGCAGCGCAGCCAGCAGGGCCACACCCGCCGCGCCGCCAAGGCTGCGCAGCATGATGGGCGCCGCCGTGGCGATGCCCATGTGCTGGGCAGGCGACACGCGCTGCGCCACCACCGTGACGATGGGAAAGAGCAGTCCAAGCCCGAACCCCAGTGGCAGCAGGGCGGCCGACAACGCCAGGGGTTCACCGGGAAGCCAGCGCAGCACGCCCACGATCAGGCCGAAGGACAACAGCATCAGCGCACAGGCCGTCCGCGCCATCGAGACGGCGGGCTTTTGTGCGCGGAGCAATCTGCCGCTGGTCACGGCTGCCACGGTGATGCCTGCCATCAAGGGCAGCAAATGCCAGGCGGAACCCGTCGGCGACAGGTGCAGGCCGATCTGCAGATACTGCGGCAGGAACACCACGGCGGCGTAGAGTGCAATGCCGGTGGCAAGCCCGATGAAGCTGACCGCCGCATAGGCCGGGCGGGCGAACAGCGACAGCGGCACCAGGGGATGTGCGGCGCGCTTCTGCCGCCAGACGAAAGCCAGCGCGAACGTGGCCCCCAGGGCCAGCAGAAGCCACAGCGAAACACGCTCGGGCAGATCGAGACGGCCATGCTGAGTCGCCAGCAACAGGAAGACAAGAGCGGCCGTGAGGAGCGCCGCGCCGAGCCAGTCAATGCGCCGCATGCGCTGCCGTTCCTCCGAAGCCGATGCTTCCGCCGGAGCCGGCTTCGATGGCAGGGTTGATGCCAGCACGCTCCAGGCCAACGCCGCGGGCGGAACGTTCATCCAGAATGCCCAGTGCCACGACAGGTGCTCCACCAGTGCGCCACCCAGCAATGGACCGAACATGGTCGACACGCCATATGCCGCGCCGAGCAGCGCCTGGTAGCGGCCGCGCTGGTCGGGCGCGAACAGGTCGGGAGCGGTCAACATGGCCAGCGTCATCAGGCCGCCGCCGCCCGCGCCTTGCAGCGCTCGTGCAAGCACCAGTTGCTGCACGTTCTGGCTCGCCCCGCAGGCCAGCGAACCCGCCAGGAACAAGCCGATGGCCAACAGCAGCATCGGCTTCTTGCCCAGAACATCCGCCAGGCGCCCGTACAACGCAATGACCACCGTAGCGGCCAGCAGATAGGCCGAGAACACCCACGCGAGCGGCCAGCCTCCCGTGAGTTCGCGCGCAATGGCGGGCAGCGCGGTGGACAGGATGGTCTGGTCGAGCGCCGCGAGGATGAGCGTCAGCACGAGCATGGCGAATGGCAGCAGCGGCGAAGAGGTGCGGAAGGCTTTCATGGAACTGTTTCGATCAGGGCAAGGGGCGCCAGTGTCGGAAGCGGCAATGGTTTTGTACAGTGCAATGTATTGAACATATGATTTCGTATGGCGAACACATACGACCTCAACCTGCTGATCGCGCTCGATGCGCTGCTGTCCACCGGCAGCGTGACCGCCGCCGCCGAACGAATGCATCTGAGCACGCCGGCCATGAGTCACACCCTGGCACGCATCCGCGAGTCTTTCGGCGACCCGATCCTCGTGCGCGCCGGTCGCAAGCTCGTGCCGACGCCGCGCGCCCTGGCGCTGGCAGAGCCGGTGCACGCCTTGCTCGCGCAGGCACAGGCGTTGCGCGCGCCTGCGGACGCGGAAGGCCTGGCTGGCGTGAGACGGCGTTTTGTCGTACGCGCACCGGAGGGCATAGCGGTGGTGTTCGGGGCAAGCCTGTCGCTTGCGATGGAGATCGAGATGCCGCTGGCCGCACTCCAGTTTCTTCCTGAAACCCACGCGGACCCGGGCGCGTTGCGCGAAGGGCGCATCGACCTGGATGTGGGAAGCTTTCGAGGCACCGATCCCGAAACCGAGACTCAGGTGCTGTCGGAGCAGACACTGGTGGGCGCAGTGCGCGCCGGGCATCCGCTGCTGAAGGGCTTGAAGAAAACGCCCATGACAGCAGAGCGGTATGCAGCTGCGCGCCACGTCGGCGTGACACCCCGCCAGGGCGAGCCCTCGCCGGTGGACACGGCCCTGGCCGAATTGGGCTTGCAGCGGCAACTGGCGTTGCTCATGCCGAGCACCTTCTCGGCGCTGATTGCCGCCTCGCGTACCGAACTCGTGGCCAGTGTTCCCGAGCGCACCGCACGCGGCATGGCTGCTTCGCTCGGCCTGGTGGTTTTCGAGCTGCCGGTTGCGGTGCAATCCGAACCCCTGCGCATGGCGTGGCACCCGCGCCATCGCGTCGACCCGGCGCATCAGTGGCTGCGCGAGTGCATCCGGAAGCTGCTCAACGACCGGCGCTGGATCGCGCCCTCGGTCGCATCGTTGACCGGGGGTGCGAAAAGAGGCGTGACGTGAAGCGGCGCCGCGCCAGCGCCAGTGCCGCTTCGGCAGAGGCAGCTAGAACGCGCGGTGGCCTGCACGCGGCACCGTGGCCCCGCAATGGCGCAGGAAGTCGGCGGTGGCGCGGCCCAGCAGCTTGTCGCGGTGCATCACCGTGGCCAGCCGCCGCATGCCGGCCGGCAGCCGCGTGCGCAGCTCGATCAGGTGGCCGTCTTCCAGCGCTTGCGCCACCGTGTAGCGCGACAGGCAGGCCAGCCCGGTGCCCGAGGCCACCACGCGCTTGATGGCTTCGGTGCTGCCGAGCTCGAAGCCCACGCGCACCTGCTCCAGGTTCTGGATCAGCCACGCATCGGTAACCTGCCGCGTGCCCGAACCGTGCTCGCGCAGCACCCAGGTGGCCTGCGAGAGCTGGTGGTGGGTGGCAATGCGCTTCGCGAGCGGATGCCCCGGCGCGGCCACGATCACCAGCTCGTCCTCGCGCCATGCGCGCACCACCAGGTCAGGATGGGTTTGCGGCCCCTCGATGAAGCCGACATCGACGTCGAACCCCGCCACCGCCTCGATCACGTCGCGCGTGTTGGCGATGTGCAGGTGCACCTGGCTCTGCGGATGCAGCGCCGTCCATTGCGACACGCGCTCGGGCAGCAGGTATTCGCCGATGGTGAAGCTGGCCGCCACGCGCAGCGGCGCCGCATGCTCGCCGCTGAACAGCGCCTCCACCTCGCCGGCCTGGTCGAGCAGCGCCTGGGCCTTGGGCAGCAGCGCGCGGCCGTTCTCGTTGAGCACCAGGCGGCGGCCGAGCCGGTCGAAGAGCAGGGCGCCGACGGAAGACTCCAGGTCGGCCAGCGCGCTGCTCGCGGCCGACTGCGAGCGCGCGACGCGGTCGGCCGCGGCGCGCGTGCTGCCGCCACGGGCCGTGGCCACGAACACCTCGAGCTGGCGCAGGTTGAGCCGAAGCCGCTGCGCGGCATGTTGCTGATCTGTTTTTCCGGTCATCGTGAGCGATATTCTCTGCTTTTTCGTTTGATGGATGGTCCCTAACATCGGCGCAGCCCCGCATGAAAACAAAGGACCGCCCGTGTTCAGTTTCCTGTCCCGAGAGCCCGTCCACGATCCGCTCATCGCCCCCACGCCCACGGCGGACACGCAGGTCAAGACCACCACCTGCTACATGTGCGCCTGCCGCTGCGGCATTCGCGTGCACCTGCGCGAAGGCGAGCACGGCCCCGAGGTGCGCTACATCGACGGCAACCCCGACCATCCGCTGAACCAGGGCGTGATCTGCGCCAAGGGCTCGTCGGGCATCATGAAGCAGGTGTCGCCCGCGCGCCTGACGCAGCCGCTGCTGCGCAAGGCCGGCAGCGAGCGCGGGGCCGGAGAGTTCGAGCCCATCAGCTGGGAGCGCGCCTTCGACATGCTCACCGAGCGGCTCGGCAAGATCCGCGCGACCGATCCGAAGAAGTTCGCGCTCTTCACGGGGCGCGACCAGATGCAGGCGCTCACGGGTTTGTTCGCGCGCCAGTTCGGCACGCCCAACTATGCGGCGCACGGCGGCTTCTGCTCGGTCAACATGGCCGCGGGAATGATCTACACCATCGGCGGCAGCTTCTGGGAGTTCGGCGGGCCCGACCTGGAGCGCGCCAAGCTGTTCGTGATGATCGGCACGGCAGAAGACCATCACAGCAACCCGATGAAAATCGCCATCGGCAAGTTCAAGCGCGCGGGCGGCCGCTTCATTTCCATCAACCCGGTGCGCACGGGCTACTCGGCCATTGCCGATGAATGGATTCCCATCAAGCCCGGCACCGACGGCGCATTGTTCATGGCGCTGCTGCACGAGCTCATTGCCGGCGATCTGGTCGACCATGCCTTTCTGAAGCGCTTCACCAACGCGCCGCAACTCGTGGTGCTCGACGACTGCGAGCGCGAAGGGCTGTTCGCCTTCGACCCGGAGCGCGGCCCGCCGGGCGACGGACGCCATCCGCACAACAAGCTGGTGTGGGACAAGCGCAGCGGCAGCGTGAAGCCCGCGTACCCCGAGGGCATTGCCGACGGCTGCGACCCCGCGCTCGAAGGGCGCTACACGCTGGCCGACGGCACGCGGGTTGCCCCGTCGTTCCAGCTGCTGCGCGATCGCGTGACCAGTTGCACGCCCGAGTGGGCCGAGGCCATCACCGGCATCGATGCAGAGCGCATCCGCAAGCTCGCGCGCGAGATGGGCGAGACGGCGCTCAGGCAGGCCTTCGAGCTGCCCATTCCGTGGACCGATGCCTGGGGCAAGCAGCATCCAGCCACGCAGGCGCGGCCCGTGGCGTTCCATGCCATGCGCGGGCTCGCGGCGCATTCGAACGGCTTCCAGACGGTGCGCGCGCTCGCGGTGCTGATGAGCGTGCTCGGCACCATCGACGCGCCCGGCGGCTTTCGCCACAAGGCGCCGTACCCGCGCCACATCGTGCCCAACTACCGCGCCTTCAACGACCCCGGCATGATCCAGCCGAACACGCCGCTCAATGCCGCGCCGCTGGGCTTTCCGGCCAACCCGGAAGAGCTGGCCATCAACCCCGACGGCTCGCCCATTCGCATCGACCATGCGTTCTCGTGGGAGCACCCGCTGTCGGCGCACGGGCTCATGCACAACGTGATCACCAACGCGGTGAAGGGCGACCCCTACCGCATCGACACGCTGCTGATCTTCATGGCCAACATGGCCTGGAACTCCAGCATGAACACCATGGCCGTGCGCGAGATGCTCAACCGCAAGGACGAGAAGGGCGAGCACATGATCCCGTTCCTGGTGGTGTGCGACGCCTTCCAGAGCGAGACCGTGGCCTTTGCCGACCTGGTGCTGCCCGACACCACCTACCTCGAGCGCCACGACGTGATGAGCATGCTCGACCGACCGATTTCGGAGTTCGACGGGCCGGTCGATTCGGTGCGCGTGCCGGTGGTGCCGCGCACCGGCCAGTGCAAGCCCTTTCAGGAGGTGCTGATCGAGTTGGCCTCGCGCCTGAAGTTTCCGGCCTTCACCACGCCCGAGGGCGGGCGCAGGTTCACGGGCTATCCGGACTTCGTCGTCAACTTCCAGCCGCAGCCGGGCATCGGCTTTCTGATGGGCTGGCGCGGCAAGGACGGCACCGAGCACCTGCGCGGCGAGCCCAACCCGAAGCAGTGGGAGGCCTACGCTCAGAACAACTGCGTGTTCCAGTACCACATGCCGGAGACCATGCACTACATGCGCAACTGGAACCGCGAGTACCTCGACTTCGCGAAGGACAAGGGCTGGCGCCAGCGCAACGATCCGGTGCAGCTGGCGCTCTACTCCGACACGCTGCAGAGCTTCCGCTTGGCCGCGCAGGGCAAGAGCGTAGGGCGGCAGCCGCCCGATGCGCTGCGCGAGCGCATCGACACCTATTTCGATCCGCTGCCGTTCTGGTATCCGCCGCTCGAAGAAGCCTCGACCGATCTCGATGCGTATCCGCTCAACGCCATCACCCAGCGGCCGATGGCGATGTACCACTCGTGGGATTCGCAGAACGCGTGGCTCAGGCAGATCCACAGCCACAACTACCTGCACGTGAACCCGCTCACCGCGCAGGCCGCGGGCATTGCCGATGGTGGTTGGTGCTGGGTGGAGAGCCAGTGGGGCCAGGTGCGCTGCATGCTGCGCTACAGCGAGGCCGTGGAGCCCGGTACCGTGTGGACCTGGAATGCGATCGGCAAGGCCGATGGCGCCTGGCAGCTGGCGCCGGGCGCGGACGAGGCGCGCAAGGGCTTTTTGCTCAACCACCTGATCAGCGAGGAGCTGCCTTGCGCGGGCACCGCGAGCGGGCGCATCAGCAATTCGGATCCGGTCACGGGGCAGGCAGGCTGGTACGACGTGCGCGTGCGCATACGGCCCGCGGAGCCGGGCGAGCCGGAAGAGAGCTTTCCGCAGATGGCGAGCATGCCGAGTGCACCCGGCGTGCTGGGGAAGGCGGCGAGTGTGTTGACGTACTTTGCGGGGCGGGGGAAGAAATGATGCAGTGGCTCAAGGACCTGATGTCCCCGGTTTCGGCGTTGCCCCCTCTCCCTCCGGGAGAGGGCTGGGGTGAGGGTGGCGGCGTTGGAACTGGAAGCAGTGCCGTGATGCGGGCCGCTGCACCCTCACCCCAACCCTCTCCCGCGCGCGGGAGAGGGGGCAGTATCCGCGCCGAACCGGGTGAAACCCTCGCCAGGCAGCTCGCCCTTGTCATCGACCTCAACGTCTGCGTCGGCTGCCACGCATGCGTCACTTCGTGCAAGCAATGGAACACCTCCGGCAGCGCAGGCCCGCTGGCGGATGCCAGGCCCTACGCCGCCAACCCGACCGGCACCTTCTTCAACCGCGTGCAGACCTACGAGGCCGGCACCTTCCCGGCCACGCAGACGGTGCACTTCCCCAAGAGCTGCCTGCACTGCGAAGACCCGCCCTGCGTGCCCGTGTGCCCCACGGGTGCCAGCTACAAGCGCAAGGAAGACGGCATCGTGCTGGTCGACTACGACAAGTGCATCGGCTGCAAGTACTGCGCGTGGGCCTGCCCCTACGGCGCGCGCGAGCTCGACGAAGAGCGCCAGGTCATGACCAAGTGCACGCTCTGCGTCGACCGCATCTATGACGAGCATCTGCCCAAGGAAGACCGCAAGCCTGCCTGCGTCAAGGCCTGCCCCACTGGTGCGCGACTGTTCGGCGATGTAAAGGACCCGGACTCGGAAGTGTCGAAAGCCATCCGCGAACGCGGCGGCTACCCGTTGATGCCCGAGTGGGAGACCCGCCCGGCCAACCAGTACCTGCCGCGCCACGTCACGCAGCAGGCCGCAGGGCAGGAGGAATAAGGGCATGCATCCCGCGTTCTCCATTCTCTTTTTCACCACGCTGGCCGGCGCGGCGCAGGGGCTGGTCGTCGCGCTCGCGCTCGCGGTGCTGTTCGGCCTCTCGCTCGCACCCGGCTTTCTCTCGCTGGCGCTGGGCGTGGCCGAGGTGCTGCTCGCGGCCGGGCTCGCCGCCTCGTTCATGCACCTGGGCCGCAAGAGCCGCGCATGGCGTGCCGTGCTGATGTGGCGCACCTCGTGGATGTCGCGCGAAGTCATCGTGCTGCCGGGCTTCATCGCGCTGGTGGCGCTGTGGTGGTTGTCGCTGCGCTTGGGCGCCGGCGCGCCATGGCCGTGGCTGCTGCCGGTGCTGGTGCTGTGCGGCGCGGTCGCGCTCTGGTACTGCACCGCCATGATCTACGCCTGCCTGCGCTTCATCGAGGAATGGGCGCATCCGCTGACGGTCGTCAACTTCACGCTCATCGGCCTGTCGTCGGGGCTGGTGTTGGCCTGTGCCCTGGCCGCATTGGCGGGCGAGTCGCGCTTCGTGCAGCTGTTCGGGCCGTGTGCGCTGGCCGCGACGCTCGCGGCCTGGGCCGCGCGCGGCCAGGCGCTGCGCCGCAACGCCGGCCTTCGCCACAAGTCCACCCTGCAATCGGCCACCGGCATCCGCGCCGAGAAGCTGGTTCAGAAGTCGATGGGCATGTCGGCCGGCTCGTTCAACACGCGCGAGTTCTTTCATGGCGCCACGCTGGCCGCGCTCAGGAACATGAAGCTCGGCTTCCTGCTGCTGGCCTTTGTGCTGCCTTCGCTGTTGCTGCTGTGGGGCGTTGCCAGCGGGGCCGTGTGGCCGTGGCTGCTGGCGGTGCTGGTGCAGGCGCCGGGCCTGTTGGCGGAGCGCTGGTTCTTCTTTGCACAGGCCAGGCATCCGCAGAACCTGTATTACCAGGTGGTGTCCTGAAGACCGAATCCGCGTCGCGGCTTCCTTCAGGCCTGGAAGTTCAGCTTCAGCCCCGGCGTCGGCCAGTTGTCGATGGCCACCAGCCGTCCGCTGCCAGACAGCGTGATGTAGGCCGTGCGCATGTCGCGCCCACCAAAGCAGATGTTGGTGGTGTAGCGGTCGGGCAGCGGCACGTGCTCGCAGCTGCTGCCGTCGGGCGCGACGATGGTGATGCCGCCGTGCAGCAGCGTGGCCACGCACAGGTTGCCCAGCGCATCCGCTGCTATCGAGTCGAAGCGCTGGTAGTGCCCGCCCGGCGATGCGCACAGCATGCGGCCGCCGTGCGGCGACGGCCAGCCGTCCTTGCGCACGCGCCCCGGCGCTGTGATGTCGAAGGCCCAGAGCCGCGCGCCTTCGGTCTCGGCGTAGTAGAGCGTGCGGCCGTCGGGCGAAAGCGCGATGCCGTTGGGCGTCATCACCGGCCGTGCGACCGCATGTGCGCCGCTGCCGTCGCTGTGGCCGTAGAACACGCCGCCGCGGTCCATGTCGCGCTCGCGCGTCTTGCCCAGGTCGGTGAAGTAGAAGCCGCCCTGCGCGTCGAACACGATGTCGTTCGGCCCGCACAGCGCGCCGCCGTCGGCGGTGTCGTAGAGCCGTTCGGCCCGGCCGGTGGCCAGGTTCACGCGCTCGATGCGTCCGCCTGAATAGTCATCGGCCTGGCCCACCGGGCGGTGGCAGCCGTCGGCCTCGGTGTGCCACCGAAAGCCGCCGCTGTTGCACACGTACACCGCGCCGTCGGGCCCCACGGCTGCGCCGTTCGGCCCGCCGCCCAGGTCGGCCACCACCTGCACCAGCCCGTCGTGCCGCACACGCGTGAGCGTGCCGCGCGCAATTTCGACCAGCAGCACGGAGCCGTCGTCCATGGCAACGGGCCCTTCAGGAAACTGCAGGCCGGTGGCGAGTTCGCGGATTTGCATCGGAGGCCCCTTTTCTTCTTTGCAGGGGCTCCGAGTTTGCTGCTTCTAGCCTGCTTCGTCACCTCATGCCTGGATCGGCGTCAGCAGCTTGTCGGGCGTGATGGGCAGGTCGCGCACGCGGCGCCCGGTGGCGTTGTAGACCGCATTGGCGATGGCGGCGGCCACGCTGGTGATGCCGATTTCGCCCACGCCCTTCACGCCCATGCGGTTGACGCGGGTGTCGGTTTCGGGCGCGAAGAGCACCTGCACGTCGCCGACGTCGGCGTTCACGGGCAGGTGGTAGTCGGCCAGCGTGCGCGTGACGAAGTGGCCACTGCGCTGGTCGAGCACCGACTCTTCCATCAGCGCATTGCCGATGCCCCAGACGATGCCGCCGATGATCTGCGACGCGGCGGTCTTGGGGTTGAGGATGCGCCCGGCCGCAATCACCGCCAGGTAGCGCGGCACGCGAACCAGCCCCAGGTCTTCGTCGACCCACACTTCGGCAAAGTTGGCACCGAAGGCATAGTGCGACCAGGCGGCGATGTCCGCGCCCGGCGTGGCCGTGTGGCTGGCCCGCCATTCGTTCAGCTGGGCCGCCTGCAGCAGCTCCGCCACGCTGGGTTCGCGCACGAAGCGCAGGCTCACCTTCTCGCGCAGCTGCTGCCTGGCCACTTCGCAGACCGCGAGCGCCGCGGTGCAGAAGGTGTTGGCGCCCCAGGAGCCGCCCGAGCCGGGCGTCGGCGGAAGCGCAGAGTCGCCGAGCCGCACCTCGACCTTGTCGAGCGGCAGCCCCAGCGTCTCGGCGGCGGTCTGCGCAATGACGGTGTAGCTGCCGGTGCCGAGATCGGTCGCGCACATCTCCACCACCGCCCGCACGTCGCGGCCGCTGCGCGTGAGCAGCAGGTTGGCCGAGGCGCCGCGGTGCGGTGCGCCGCGCGATGCCGCGCTCATGCCGTAGCCCACCAGCCAGTGGCCCTCTCTGCGGCTGCGCGGCATCGCGCTGCGCTTGCTCCAGCCGAATTTCTCGGCGCCGATGCGCATGCATTCGACGAGCGAGCGGCTGCCGAAGGGCTTGCCCGTGTCCAGGTCGGTTCTGGCGTCGTTCCTCGCACGCAGCTCCAGCGGGTCGAGCTTCAGTTGCTCGGCGAGTTCGTCCATGGCCGATTCGAGCGCAAAGCTGCCGGGCGCCTCGCCCGGTGCGCGCGTCCACTTCGGCGTTTGCACGTTGAGGCGAAAGGCGCGGTGGGTGACCTGCGAGTTGGGCACCTCGTACATCATTCGAGAGATGACGCCGGTCTGCTCCACGAACTCCTCGTGCACCGAAGTGTGGGTGACGGTGTCGTGGCCCAGCGCCGTGAGGCGGCCGCCGGCGTCGGCGCCGAGCCGCATGTGCTGGCGGTTGTGCTGGCGCAGGCCGACCACCATGAACATCTGCTGCCGCGTGAGCACATGCTTGACCGGCCGCTTCACGAGGCGCGCGGCCAGCACGGCCAGCATGGCGTTGTCGCGCGTGAGGATCTTGCTGCCGAAGCCGCCGCCCACGAACGGGCACACCACCCGCACGTTCTCGCGCGGAATGTCGAAGGTGGCCGCAATCGCGGGGGCGGCATCGCTCACCATCTGCAGTGAATGGTGCACCGTGACCTTGTCGTTGCCCTGCCATGCGGCCACGGTGGCGTGCATCTCCATCGGGTGGTGGTGTTCGATGGGCGTGTTGTAGATCGCATCGACGGTGCCGGCCGCGGCGCGCAGGCCCTGGTCGAGGTCGCCGCGCCGCGTGTCGGTCTTGTAGCCAGCGTTGACGGTGGCTGGCGCATAGGCGTTTCTGACGTTGGCGTCGAAGCCGATGCGGGGCGGTGCCGCGTCGTAGCTCACCTTCACCAGCGTGGCCGCATGGCGCGCCTGCTCTAGCGTCTCGGCCACCACGAAGCCGATCAGCTGCCCATGGTGGCGAATGGCCGTGTCCTGCAGCAGCGGCGTGGCGCGCGTGAAGCGGTTCTGCGGCGTCTCGGGTGCGGGCGGCGCCATCTTGGGCACGTTCTTGTGCGTGAGCACCAGCAGCACGCCGGGAGATTTTTCCGCCGCCGCCGTGTCGATGTCGCGCACACGCCCGGCCGCAACGGTGCTGCCCAGCGCAACGCCGTACACCAGTCCGGGGTACGAAAACTCGGCCGCATAGCGCGCCTGGCCGGTCACCTTGAGGCGGCCGTCCACGCGGTCGACCGGCTGGCCGATGAGAGGGAGAACTTGCCTGTTCATGCCGTGTTCCTCGCCGTGGTTTCCAGCGCGCGCACAATGCTGCGCCTGGCCAGTTCGATCTTGAAGCGGTTGTGTTCGAAGCCCGTGGCACCGGCCAGCGCGGCTTCCGCCGCCTGCCGGAACAGCGGCATGCCGGGTTCGGCGCCTTGCAGCAGGGCCTCGGCCTCGCGCGCGCGCCAAGGCATGTGGGCCACGCCGCCAAGGCAGATGCGCGCCTGCCGGATGCGGCTGCCCTCCATGTCGAGCGCGGCCGCCACCGACACCAGTGCGAAGGCATAGCTGGCCCGGTCGCGCACTTTCAGATAGTGCGAGCGCTGCGCGAAGCGGGCGCTCTCGGCCGGCAGGTCGATGGCGGTGATCAGCTCGCCCGGCGCAAGGTTGGCATCGAGCTCGGGCGTCTCGCCCGGCAGGCGGTGGAACTGCGCAATCGGAATGGCCCTGCGGCCCGCCGGCCCCTGCAACTGCACCACCGCATCGAGCGCGTGCAGCGCCTGCGCCATGTCGCCCGGATAGCTCGCGATGCACTTCGCGCTGGTGCCCAGCACCGCATGGTTGCGGTTGAAGCCCTCCAATGCGCTGCAGCCCGTGCCTGGCTCGCGCTTGTTGCAGGGCTGTGTCACGTCGTAGAAGTAAGGGCAGCGCGTACGCTGGCGCAGATTGCCGCCGTTGGTGGCGGCGTTGCGCAACTGGCCCGAGGCGCCCGCCACGATGGCTTGCGCCACCAGCGGATAGCGTGTGCGCAGCAATGGGTGGCTGGCCGTGTCGCTGTTGCGCGCCAGCGCGCCCAGCCGAAGGCCGCCCGCGGGCTGCGCCTCGATGGCCGCCAGCGGCAGGCGGTTGATGTCCACCAGCTGGTCCGGTGCTTCCACGCCTTCCTTCATCAGGTCGACGATGTTCGTGCCGCCCGCCAGGAAACGGGCTCCCGGCTGGCTGGCCGCCTGAACGGCCGTGTCCACGTCCGCGGCGCGGGTGAATGCGAAGGGCTTCATGCGCGGCTCCTTCGGCTGTTGCCCGCGCGGGGCATCAAGCTCACTTCGCGCACCGCGGCCACAATGCCGGGGTAGGCGCCGCAGCGGCAGATGTTGCCCGACATGCGCTCGCGGATCTCGGCGTCGCTCAGCTGCGCCACTGGCCCGGCGCGCCGCACATCGGGCGTGACATGGCTCGGCGCGCCTTGCGCGGCCTCGCGCAGCATGCCCACGGCCGAGCAGATCTGGCCCGAGGTGCAATAGCCGCATTGGAAGCCGTCGTGCTTGATGAAGGCCGCCTGCATCGGATGCAGCGTGTCGCCGCGCGCCAGCCCCTCGATGGTGGTGATCTCTGCCCCGTCGTGCGAGAGCGCGAGTGCCAGGCACGAGTTGATGCGCCGGCCATCGATGAGCACCGTGCACGCGCCGCATTGGCCGTGATCGCAGCCTTTCTTCGTACCCGGCAGCGCCATCTGCTCGCGCAGCAGGTCGAGCAGTGTCGTGCGCGGATCGACTTGCAGCGCATGCGGCTTGCCGTTGACGCGCAGGGCAAGTGGCATGGAAGAAGCAGGCGTCGCCGCATTGGCGTCCGGCGGTGCGGCCGACGCTACCGACGCCGCCATGGGCGCGGACGCCAGGATGCCGGCGATGCCCGTCGTTCCGCTTTCCGCAAGGAAGGCGCGGCGGGTCAGCTGGCCTGTGGGTGGGGGGAGAAGAGGGTTGTCGTCGTCAGCAGGCAAATCATCGGCCTGCCGTTCATCGGAAAGGAGGGATGTCATCGTGTGTGGCAACTGGGGGTCGATCGATGAAGGGACCTCGTTTCGCTCGGGGGCGCGCGCTTTTTTTCGAGGCGTCGATTCCTCAGCTTAGCTATCGACAACTTGTTGCAGGCATCGGTTTTTTTTATACCTGCGGGGTGCGCGTCAACCCACGCCGCACCCGCTGCGATCGAGCACAGGCAGCAGTTGCGGTCCCAGCGACTTCAGCAACTGCGTTGGCAGCGAGCTTGTGAACCGATAGCGGGCCGCATAGGGTTCGTTCGCGTAGACCATGATGGTGCCGAAGTAGCGGTCGCCGATCATGAACACGAAGGTGGCCGAGCGGCTGATCTTGCGCTCCGAGATCACCCGTCCGCCGAGGCCGGTGTGCCCGTAGCGATGGTCGCCGGTGCCGGTCTTGCCGCCGATCTCGATGACGCGGCCATTCGCGTCCACGAGCGAGTCCTTCAGGCGCCGCGCCGTGCCGTCCTGCACCACCTGGACCAGCGCGCGGCGCACCGTCGCGGCCACCTCGGCGGGCAGCACCTGTTCGACGCCCGCGTTGCGCGGCTCGAGCCGCGTCTCGTAGGGCGTGTCGCGCGCGAAGTGCAGTGCGCCGACCCGTTGCGTCGGCCGCCGTACGCCGCCGTTGGCGATGATGCCCATCAGTTCCGCCAGGGCGGCCGGCCGGTCGCCCGAGGCGCCGATGGCGCTCGCATAGGACGGCGTCAGCGATGCGAACGGGTAACCCAGGCGCTGCCACGAGCGATGAATCTGCGCGAAGGCGTCGAGCTCGACCAACTCGCGCAGGCGCTTGTCCTGCGCGCTCTTGTGGCGCGTCTTGAAGAGCCAGGCGTAGACCTCCTGGCGTTCATGCTCGCTGGCGTCCAGCGCCTCGGTCAGTGTCGCGCCGGGGTGGCGGCGCAGGAACCCCACCAGCCAGAGCTCCAGCGGATGCACGCGCGCGACGTAGCCGCGGTCGGCGAGCGACAGGCCGGCATAAGTGGTGCGCAGCGCCCGCAGTGCGCGCGGCGAGCCGGCGCCGCGGCCCAGCCGCTGGGTGAGCAGTTCGTCGAGCCGTGCCTCGCTGGCCTCGGGCTCGATCGTGAACAGCACGCTTGCCAGGCGTGGCGCCGATGGCTTGAGGCCCTGCAACAGCAATTCTTCGGCCTCCGCGGCCGACAGTCGCTGGTACTTGCGATAGAAGCGGATGAGGAAGGCCGAGCCTTCGCGGTCGGCAAAGCGCGCGAGCATCTCGTGCCGGGCCGGGTCGGCAGGGTCCTTCAGCAGGCGCTCGGCGTCCGACGCGCCGCCGAACATGTGGTGGCGCACCAAGTCGCGCATCAGGCGGATGAACACCAGGTTGACCGAATGCTTGAAGCCTTCGCGCACTGTCATCGATTCGCTGTTGCGCGAGCGTTCGAAGTTCTCGAACTGGTGCAAGCCGCCACCAGTGAAGAAGGCCTCGCCCGGGTCCGCCGGGTATTTCCGTTCCATGGCCGCCTCGAGCATCGGCGAGAGACGGCGATCCTTGGTGCGCAAAAGGTACTGCCGCGCCCACGTACCCAGCGGATCGCGCGGGTTGGGCGCCAGTGCCGACAGCTGGGCGGGGCTCAGGTTGCCCCAGTCCGCGTGCATCTCGGCCACCAGTTCGAGGTAGCTCACCAGGGTGCGCAGCTTGGCGGTCGAGCCAAGGTCCAGCCGCGCGCCCTGGTTCACGTCGAAAGGCTGGTCGATGTTGTCGGCCTGCACGCGCAGCAGGTTGGCCTGGGCGCCGCGCTCGAACAGCGTGAAGCTGTAGATCAGCGGGCTCGGGTCCGCACCCGGGTCGAGCATGTGGGAGCCGAACAATCCCGCTGCCTTGGCCGCGGCGGGCGTCCGCAGGCCGGCCAGCACCCGTGCCGCCAGGGCTTGCGCTTCGCCGTCCAGGCTGGTTTCGGCCTCGAGGTCGAGCCGCTCCAGGTCGTAGGCACGCGGCACGTCGAGCAGCGTGGAGATGTGGGTGCGCAGCGCGGTCGCGGCCTTGCGCTGCACAAAATCCGGCCGCGGCGCTGCTGGCAGCTGGGGCTGCAGGTGCAAGGACAGCGGCAGCGCCGCATCGCGCAGCGAGGGCGCAATCAGGCCTGCCTCGGCCATCAGCCGCAGGTAGCTGTCGGTCAGCCGGGCCAGGCCTGCGCCGTCGCCGAGCAGATGCTGCGACGGGCGGCGCTGCGCGATCATCAGCGACAGCGCCTGCTTGAAGGCCTCGGCCTGGCGCCGGAGCGCTTCGGGCGTAGGCGCCGCCCCCTCCGCGTTGTCGGCGAGCAGGCGGTTGACCTCGCCGAAGTCGCGTCCGTACCAGGCCCACAGGCCGTCGCCCAGGCCATGCACCTCGCCCATGCCGGGGCGTGCGGCCAGGGGCACGGTGTCGAGGTAGTCGACGACGATCTGGCGGCGCCGCGCCAGCGTGTCGTCGCCGTCCTGGTAGGCACGCAGCGAGGCCGAGACCATCTGGCGCAGCTTTTCGCGCACCGACCCGGTGCGGCCCTGCGGCGAATGGCGGTACTTTTCGATCTGGGTGGCCAGCGTGCTGCCGCCCGTCGCCGTACGGCCCGGGCTGAATACGCGCAGCCCCTGCTCGACCGCGGCCTTGGCGAAGCGTTCCGGATCGATTGCGGGGTTGCGCTGCGCCGGTTCCGCGTCCAGCAGGTGGCGGTCTTCGACGAACAGCAGGGCGCTCACCAGCAGCGGCGGCACATCCTCGAAGCGCTCGTAGGCGCGCTTGGGCACGCGTGTGTGCAGCAGCGCCGCGCTGCGGCAGTCGCGCACGGTCAGGCCGGCCTGGTTCTTCTCGCGGTAGGGCATGAAAAGCCCGCGCTCCTGCAGTTCGATCAGCCTCGGCGACAGGCGGGCCTGGCGGGTGATGGCGTAGCCCTGGGGCTCCAGGCGCTGGATGAAATCGGGAAGATCGTGGTAGCCCAGCCGCTCGTCATACGGCCCGGTGTGTGGGAAGCGGATGGCATCGCTGGCACCCGCGTCGACGCTGAAGCCGGCACCGCTGGCCAGGTCGCGCCACAGGGCCGATTGCAGCCGCGAAGTCTTCAGTTCGTCCACCGCGAACATGGCAAGCCCGCCCACCGCACCGAGCCCGGTGCCGATCCAGAAAGCCTTCTTGAACCAGGTCATGCTCTGCCTCGCTCACAGTTTGCACAGTGGGTTCGTCAGTGGCAATGATGCGCTTTCTGTAGCCATTTGGCTTACGCATGGCGGTCTTCAATGTGAAAAAAACTGCCTGGACTCGGCGGGATGTGCGGCCTGTGCAGCCCGGCGCGGCTGTCAGTCAGCCCACCGCCTTGATGAGGCGTTCGCGCCCGGCCTTGGCCAGCATCGAGGCCAGCGCGCACATCAACTCGTCGGTGTGCAGGCTGCCCTTCATCAGCGCATCGACCTCGCCGCGCAAGGCCATGGCCACCGCGGCATCGGCTGCGGTGTGGCTGTTGGGGGCAGTGACGATGGGGAACTCTTCCGCAATGGGAAGAACAAGAGGTTTGCAGCCATTGTGAGAGTCGCAAGTCGCAAGTCGCAAGCTGACGCAACTGGACGCGGCTGTCACCAACGACGACATGGGCTCGCCCCCCGGCAACGACCTGAAGTTTTACGATGACTTCTGGCACATCAGGATCAACGACCAGTGGCGACTCGCTTGGCAGTGGACCGGCGATGGCCCTGAGAACGTGAGGCCGCGAAGCAGATCGAGAAAGAGGTCCGTCCGCGCGAGCATGCGATCTCTTCCTGAGCGCCCACTAACGACGAACATAACGCACCAAAATAAAAAGCCCGCTATCTTTTGGATAGCGGGCTTTTAAATTGGTGCCGGAGAGATGAATCGAACACCCGACCTTCTCATTACGAATGAGCTGCTCTACCGACTGAGCTACACCGGCGAAGCCTCGGATTATAGCAACACCGTCAGGCCTTTTCGGCGTGGTACTGCGCCAGACGCTCGACTTCGTTCCTGGAACCCAACATCACGCTCACCCGCTCATGCAGCTTGGTGGGCTGCAGGTCCAGGATGCGCTGCTTGCCGTTGGTGGCCGCGCCGCCGGCCTGCTCGACCAGCCAGCTCATCGGGTTGGCCTCGTACATCAGCCGCAGCTTGCCGGCCTTCTCGGGCTCGCGCTTGTCCCACGGATACATGAACACGCCGCCGCGCATCAGGATGCGGTGCACGTCGGCCACCATGCTGGCGATCCAGCGCATGTTGAAGTCCTTGCCGCGCGGGCCGTCCTTGCCGGCCAGGCATTCGTCGATGTAGCGCTTCACGGGCTCGTCCCAGTGGCGCATGTTGCTCATGTTGACCGCAAATTCCTTGGTGTCGGCCGGAATCTGGATGTCTTCCTGCGTCAGCACGAAGCTGCCTTGCTCGCGGTCGAGCGTGAACATGTCCACGCCATTGCCCACGGTCAGCACCAGCGTGGTCTGCGGGCCGTAGATGCAGTAGCCGGCGGCCACCTGCTGGGTGCCGGCCTGCAGGAAGTCGGCCTCCTGCACGCCGGGGGAGCCGTCGGGCTTCTTCAGCACGCTGAAGATGGTGCCGATGCTGACGTTCACGTCGATGTTGCTGCTGCCGTCGAGCGGGTCGAACATGAGCAGGTATTCGCCCTGGGGGTAGCGGTTGGGCACCACGTAGATGCTGTCCATTTCTTCGCTGGCCATGGCCGCGAGGTGGCCGCCCCATTCGTTGGCCTCGATCAGCACTTCGTTGGCGATGATGTCCAGCTTCTTCTGGATCTCGCCCTGCACGTTCTCGCTCTCGGCCGTGCCGAGCACGCCGCCCAGCGCGCCCTTGTTTACGGCCTGGCTGATGCCCTTGCAGGCGCGGGCGACCACTTCGAGCAGCAGGCGCAGCTGGCCGGGAATGAGGCCGTCGGCGCGCTGCTTTTCGACGAGGTAGCGGGTGAGGGAGATCTTTTGAACCATGGGTGCGTCCTATGCAAATGGGAGGGTCTGTTCGCGAAACACCGCGGAACCGGCTTTGCCGGGCCGCTGGTGTTGCCCCCGGTGAGGGGGAAGGAGAAGCGACACGAAGTGCGCGAAGCCCGGGGGGGTGAGCTCAGTTACCGGCCAGGGCGCGGGTCACCACTTCGTGGGTGTCCTTGCTCAGGTCCGGCTTGGCAGCCACGCGGGCGATCGCTTCGCGCGCGGCGCTGCGGTACGGTTCGGCCAGCTTGCTCCAGCGGTCGAGCGCGCGGGCGAGGCGGGCGGCCACCTGGGGGTTGATGGCGTCCAGCTCTATGACGCGCTCGCTCCAGTACACGTAGCCGGCCGCGTCGGGGCGGTGGAACGCGCCGGGGTTGGCGCTGCAATAGCTGAAGATCACGCTGCGGGCGCGGTTGGGGTTCTTGATGGAGAAGTCCGGGTGCTTCATCAGCTGCCTGACCAGCGGCAGGACGTCGCCGCCGCGGTCGGGCGCGCCGGCCTGCAGCGAGAACCACTTGTCGATGACCAGGGCCTCGTCCTTGAAGATGGCGTGGAAGCGCGCGAGCGCCTGCGCGGCCAGCGTGTGGCCCGACGACACCAGTGCGTTGAGCGCGTTGAAGCGGTCGGTCATGTTGCCGGCGTCCTTGAAGCGCTGCAGCGTCTTGCCGGGCCACACGGTGTCGCCCGAAGAGCGCGCCGCCAGGCACAGGAAGTTGAGCGCCATGCCGGCCAGCGCGCGGCGGCCCGACGAGGTCGGGTCGGGCGTGTAGGCGCCGGTGTCGTGGTTCTCTTCGTAGGCCTGCTGCCAGTCGGAAAAAAGGGCGGTGGCCAGCTGGGCGCGCATGGCTTCGCGCACCAGGTGCACGCGCTGCGGGTCGACCACGTCGAGCTGCTCGGCAATGTAGGTTTCCGAAGGCAGCGTGAGCACCAGTTCCTTGAACGCGGCATCGAGCCTGGGGTTACGCAGCACGCTGCGCATGGCGTCGAGGTAGGCGTCGTTCAGCACCGGGGCGGTGTCGGTTGCAAGCGCCGCAATGGCCTGCAGCGCGGCGCGCAGGCCCAGGCGCTGGCCGGCTTCCCAGCGGTTGAAGGGGTCGGGGTCGTTGGCCAGCAGGGTGAGCAGCTGGGCGTCGGTGTACTCGAAGTCGAGGATCACGGGCGCGCTGAAGCCGCGCAATATCGAAGGCACGGGCTCGGCGTCAAGGCCCACGAAGGTGATCTGCTCGCCGGCGCGCGAGAGCACCAGCGTGCGGGTGCCATGCGTGATCTGGTCTTCGCCTTCGAGCTGCATCGGCAGTTCGCGCCCGCCGGCATCGAGCAGGCCGATGTTCAGCGGAATGACGAAGGGTTCCTTGCCCGGCTGGCCCGGTGTGGGCGAGCAGCTTTGCACCACGCTCAGGGTGTAGCTGCGGTTCTGCGCGTCGTACACGCCGTGGGCGGCAAGGCGCGGCGTGCCGGCCTGGCTGTACCAGCGCTTGAACTGGGGCAGCAGGCGGGCCAGTTCGGATTCGGGGTTGGCGTCGGCAATGGCCTGGGCGAAGTCGTCGCAGGTCACGGCCTGGCCGTCGTGGCGTTCGAAGTAGAGGGTGATGCCCTTCTCGAAGCCCTTGCGGCCGACCAGCGTCTGCATCATGCGGACCACCTCGGCACCCTTTTCATAGATGGTGACGGTGTAGAAGTTGCTGATCTCGATGTAGCTGTCGGGCCGCACCGGGTGGGCCATGGGGCCGGCGTCTTCGGGGAACTGGGCGGTGCGCAGCACGCGCACGTCCTCGATGCGCTTGACGGCGCGGGCCGAGGCGTCGGCGCACAGGTCCTGGCTGAACTCCTGGTCGCGGAAGACGGTGAGGCCTTCTTTCAGCGAGAGCTGGAACCAGTCGCGGCAGGTCACGCGGTCGCCGCTCCAGTTGTGGAAGTACTCGTGGCCGACCACGCTTTCGATGTTGCTGTAGTCGGCGTCGGTGGCGGTGGCCTGGTTGGCGAGAACGTACTTCGTGTTGAAGATGTTCAGGCCCTTGTTTTCCATGGCGCCCATGTTGAAGTCGCTGGTGGCCACGATCATGAAACGGTCCAGGTCCAGCGGCAGGCCGAAGCGGGCTTCGTCCCACAGCACGGAGTTGACCAGCGAGTTCATCGCATGCTCGGTCTTGTCGAGATCGCCGGCGCGCACGTACACCTGCAGCAAGTGCTCCTTGCCGTTGCGCGCCTTGATGCGCTGCTCGCGCGCCACCAGCTTGCCGGCCACCAGCGCGAACAGGTAGCAGGGCTTCCTGAACGGGTCGACCCATTTGGCAAAGTGGCGGCCTTCGGGCAACTCGCCCTGCTCGACGAGATTGCCGTTCGACAGCAGCACCGGGTAGGCGGCCTTGGCGGCGCGCAGCGTCACGGTGTAGCTCGCCATCACATCCGGACGGTCGAGAAAGTAGGTGATGCGGCGGAAGCCTTCGGCCTCGCACTGCGTGAAGAAGGTGTCTTCGCTCACGAACAGGCCCATCAGCTTGGTGTTCTTGATGGGGCAGCAGGTGGTGAAGATCTCGAGCTCGAAGGCATCGGGCAAACCGTCGATCACGAGCTGGTCACCCTCCATGCGGAAAGAGGCGCCCTGGCCGTTGACCAGCACGCGCGCGAGGTTCAGCTCGTCGCCGTCCAGGCGCAGCGGCTGGGCCGGCGCGTCGGGGTTGCGGCGCAGCTGCATGCGGTTGAGCACGCGGGTCTTGGCGGGGTCCAGGTCGAAGGTGAGGTCGACGGTGTCGATCCAGAATGCCGGAGCGGCATAGTCTTCGCGGCGAATGGCAATCGGTTGCCCTTGGGCGTCACGCTGCAGCAGCATCGAGTGTCTCCAGAAAATTCGAATGGGCGAGTTCGTCGTAGTCGCGAACGGCGGCAATCACATGGGGGCCGGCAAGCTCGGCGGCGGAATGGGTGCTGCACACGGCCACGGCACGCATGCCGCCGCGGCGCGCGGCCTCGATGCCGAAGGGGGCATCTTCAAAGACGATGCAGCGCTCGGGCGCCACGCCGATGCGGCGCGCAGCTTCCAGAAAGATCTCGGGCGTGGGCTTGCCGGCAAAGCCTTCGTCGCCGCCCACGATGGCCAGCGGCAATGGGTCCATCTTCAGGCGCGACATCGCAAACTCGATGTTGTGCCGGTCGCCGGCCGTGCCCACGGCCACCTTCAGGCCGCGTGCCACCGCGGCCTTGGCAAAGGCAGTGAAGCCGGCCACTTCGGTGAAGTTGTCGTGGAAGAGCTCGCGGTAGATTTCTTCCTTCTCGTGCACCAGGCCCAAGCACTCGGCGTCGGACAACTCGCGCTCGAACAGCTCGCGCATGCACTCGGTGCCGGTGCGGCCGGTGGTGCGCGCGAGGATGTCGCTCACGTCGAGCACCAGGCCGTGGCGCCCCACGAACTCCACCCACGAGCGCGCATGCCAGGGCATGGAGTCGATCATGGTGCCGTCCATGTCGAAGATCAGCGCTTCGACCTTCATCAGACGCCTTGCTTCAGAGAGGCTTCGATGAACACGTCGAGGTCGCCGTCGAGCACCTTCTGCGTGGCCGAGACTTCGACGTTGGTGCGCAGGTCCTTGATGCGGCTGTTGTCCAGCACGTAGCTGCGGATCTGGTGGCCCCAGCCCACGTCGGTCTTGCTGTCTTCGAGCTTCTGCTGTTCTTCCTGGCGCTTGCGCATCTCGTGGTCGTACAGGCGCGAGCGCAGGCGCTTCCACGCCACGTCGCGGTTGCTGTGCTGGCTGCGGCCGTCCTGGCACTGCACCACGATGCCGGTCGGGATGTGCGTCAGGCGCACGGCCGAGTCGGTCTTGTTGATGTGCTGGCCGCCCGCGCCGCTGGCGCGGAAGGTGTCGGTGCGCACGTCGGAAGGGTTGATGTCGATCTCGATGGAGTCGTCGATTTCCGGGTACACGAAGATGCTGGCAAAGCTGGTGTGGCGCCCGCCCGACGAGTCGAACGGCGACTTGCGCACCAGGCGGTGCACGCCGGTCTCGGTGCGCAGCAGGCCGAAGGCGTAGTCGCCCTCGACCTTGATGGTCGCGCCCTTGATGCCGGCGGTGTCGCCGGGAGTTTCGTCTTCGATCTGCGTCTTGAAGCCCTTGCGCTCGGCGTACTTCAGGTACTGGCGCAGCAGCATGCTGGCCCAGTCGCAGGCCTCGGTGCCGCCGGCGCCGGCCTGGATGTCGACGAAGGCGTTGAGCGGGTCGGCCGGGTTGTTGAACATCCGGCGGAATTCAAGCTGCTTGATGTCGGCTTCGAGCGTGGCGGCGTCATCGGCAATGGACTGCAAGCCGTCCATGTCGCCGTCTTCCTTCGACATTTCGAAGAGCTCGGTGTTGTCCGACAGGCCGTTTGTGAGCCGGTCGAGGGTGACGACGACGTCGTCGAGCGACTTTTTCTCGCGGCCCAGTTCCTGGGCCTTCTTCGGGTCGTTCCAGACGTTGGGATCTTCGAGCGATGCGTTGACTGTCCTCAGTCGTTCAGCTTTGGCATCGTAGTCAAAGATACCTCCGTAAATCGACCGTACGGACGCTCAGGTCCGCGAGCATTGCGCCGATTTGGTTGATCTGTTCTGCGTCCATGGGGTGTCCTGACTGTGTTCGGGGAAACCGATGATTTTCTCACGGTCCGGAAACCCGCTCGGCGGTGGCCCCGTATTGCTCCTTCCCCCTCTGGGGCAAGGTTGGGATGGGGGCTGCGCCCGATTGGGCGCGAAGCATGGTTCGAGGCCGTCGTGCCCCCGCCCTGGCCCTCCCCCGGGAGGGGAGGGAGAAACAGCCGAAATCAGAACGCCGGAACCAGCGACCCCTTGAACTGCGTCTCGATGAAGCTCTTCACCTCCGGCGACTGGTAGGCCGCGACCAGTCGCTTGGCCCAGGGCTTGTCCTTGTCCGCGCGGCGCACGGCGATCAGGTTGGCATACGGGCTCTTCGCGGCCTCCTTGATCACGGCGTCCTTGTTCAGCGACAGGCCGGCCTTCTCGGCGTAGTCGTTGTTGATGGCGGCAATGGCCAGGTCGTCGAGCGAGCGCGGCAGCTGGGCGGCGTCGAGCGCCACGAGCTTGAGCTTCTTGGGGTTGCTCACCACGTCCAGCGGCGTGGCCGTGTTGTTCTTCACCGCCTCGGGCTTCAGCGTGATGAGGCCGGCCGTCTGCAGCAGCAGCAGGGCGCGGTTGCCGTTCGACGGATCGTTCTGGATGCCGACCGAGGCGCCATCAGGCAGTTGGTCGATCGACTTGATCTTGCGCGAATAGAAGCCCAGCGGCGCGGTGATGGTGAGGCCCACCGGCACGATGTCGAAGCCGCGCGCCTTGTTCTGGTTGTCCAGGAAGGGCTGGTGCTGGAAGGCGTTGGCGTCCAGGTCGCCCGAGGCCAGCGCCGCGTTGGGCAGCTGGTAGTCGTTGAACACCACGACCTGGATGTTCAGGCCGTCCTTGGCGGCGACCCTCTTGACCACTTCGAAGACCTGCTCGGCACTGCCGACGGAGACGCCGACCTTGAGGGTGTTCTTGTCTTGCGCGAGCGCGGCGTTGCCGGCGAGAAGGGCGATGGCCAGCGTTGCAAAGGCGAGGGTGCGGCGGCGGAAAGTGGTGTGCATGTTGTTGCGCGAAATCAAAAAAAGGAAGGCGCGAATGTGGCATTGCCCGGCACATTCGGAAACGAACCAATGCGCATATCGATATGGCGTTCGCGGCAGACAATTCAAAGGCCTTATGCGCTTTCATGCATATGCATGAGACGATTTGTTCGTTCCCTTTTGGCGCCTTTGTTTTCATACTCGGCCCCCTTTTTGCGAACCTTTGCGGCCGGCTCCGCGCCCGCCGCTGCCTTTTTATGAGCAACCCTCCGTCCGATGCCGGCCGCGGCAACGCGCAGCCCGTCATACGTCTTCAATCCGTGCAGAAGTCATTCGCACTGCCGAGCGGCGAGGTGTTCGACGCCGTGCAGTCGCTTTCGCTCGACATCCACCAGGGCGACGTGTTCGGCCTGATCGGCAAGAGCGGGGCGGGCAAGTCGACCCTGCTGCGCCTCATCAACCTGCTGGAGCGGCCCGATGCAGGCCGGGTCTTCGTCGGTGGGCGCGACCTCACCACGCTGTCGCGCCGCGAGTTGCGCGACACGCGCCAGAACATCGGCATGATCTTCCAGCAGTTCAACCTGCTGCAGAACGCCACGGTGTTCGACAACGTGGCCTTCCCGCTGAAGATCCACGGCCGCCATTCGCGCGCCGAGATCGATGCGCGGGTGCGCGAATGCCTGGACCTGGTGGGCCTGGCCGAGAAGATCGACACCTACCCGGCGCAGCTCTCGGGCGGGCAGAAGCAGCGCGTGGCCATTGCGCGCGCGCTGGCGCCGCGGCCCCAGGTGCTGCTGTGCGACGAGCCCACCTCGGCGCTCGACACCGAAACCACGCGCGCGCTGCTCGAAACGCTGCGCGACATCAACCAGAAGATCGGCGTGACGATCGTGATCGTCACGCACGAGCTTTCGGTGGTCGAGGTGCTGTGCCGCCACGTGGCCATCCTGGAGCAGGGCCGGCTGGTCGAGCAGTTCGCGGTGGAGGACGCGCCGAGCGCAGAGCGCCAGACCGCGCTGGGCCGCGAGATCGACGCGCTGGTGCGCCGGCGCGAACGCGAGGCGCGCGAACCGGTCGAGCCGCGTCCCTGGCCGCTGCAGCGCAACCCGCAGGAGGTGGCCTATGTTTGAGAACATCGCACCCATCCTCCCCGAGCTGTGGGTGGCCACGGGCCAGACCTTCATGATGCTGGCCATCGGCCTCTCGGCCGCGGTGCTCGTCGGCGGGCCGCTGGGCATTTTGCTGTTTCTGCTGGGCCCGGGCCAGTCGCTGGAGAACAAGCCGGCGTTCCTCGTGCTCAACTGGATCGTGAACACCGTGCGCTCCTTTCCTTTCATCATCCTGCTGGTGGCGCTGGTGCCGTTCACGCGGGTGATCGCGGGCACTTCCATCGGGCCACTGGCGGCTGCGGTGCCGCTGTCGTTCGCGGCCATTCCGTACTTTGCGCGGCTGGTCGACCAGTGCTTGCGCGAAGTGCCGCGCGGCGTGATCGAGGCGGCGCATGCCATGGGCGCCTCGGAGCTGCAGATCGTCTGGCGCGTGCTGGTGGTCGAGGCGCGCTCGGGCCTGGTGCTGGCGCTCACGGTGCTGGCGGTGAGCTTTCTCTCCTACTCGGCAATTGCCGGCGTGGTGGGCGGCGGCGGCATCGGCGACCTGGCGATCCGCTACGGCTACTACCGCTTCCAGACCGACGTGATGGTGCTCACCGTGGCGCTGCTCGTGGTGCTGGTACAGATCCTGCAGTTCGTGGGCAACACCACGGCGCGCAGGCTGGACAAGCGTTGAATTTTTTCTCGTTCCTTCATTTTTCTGATCTCATGAAAACCGCACTGCTGCGCTGCTCCGTCCTTGCCCTGTCCCTGTTTGCCCTGTCGTTGGGCGGCCTTTCGCTGGCGCAAGCCCAGGAAGCCAAGAAGAACCTCGTGATCGGCGGCACCGCCGGCTCCAACATCGACCAGCTCAAGGCCGGCATCGTGCCCATCCTCGAGAAGAAGGGCTACAAGGTGAAGCTCGTCGAGTTCAACGATTACGTGCAGCCCAACCTCGCACTCGCGCAGGGTTCGCTCGACGCCAACTTCTTCCAGCATCAGGTCTACCTGAAGAAATTCTCGGCCGACCAGAAGCTCGACCTCGCCGAGCTGGTGCAGGGCCCGATCGCGCCGCTGGGCGTGTATTCCACCAAGCGCAAGACGCTGGCTGAAGTGAAAGAGGGCGACCGCTTCACGCTGCCGAACGACCCGAGCAACCTGGCCCGCGCATTGGTGCTGCTGGAGCAGAACAAGCTCATCGCCATCAAGCCCGGCATCGATCCGCTGCGCGCGTCCGAAAAGGACGTGGCGGAGAACCCGAAGAAGCTCAAGTTCATTCCGCTCGAAGCCGCGCAACTGCCGCGCTCGGTGGGCGACACCGAATACGCCATCGTCAACGGCAACTTCGCGATCTCGTCGGGCCTGAAGCTCAACGAAGCCGTGGTGCTCGAGAAGACGCCCGACTACTACCTGAACGTGGTGGCCGTGAAGAGCGTGGACAGGAACGCGCCCTGGGCCAGGGACATTGCCGAAGCCTACCGCTCGAAGGAATTCAAGGCTGTGGTCGACAGCAAGTTCCAGGGCTACGCCAAGCCCAGCTTCCTGCAGTAATCCTTCTTCTCAAGCCAAGGACGCCCATGCCCGTGCTCGCTGTTTTCGATACCGAAGGAAGCTGGCGCGACACGCATGTGTGCGACGGACGGATCACCGAGCGCCTGTCGCGACAGGGCGTTGCATGGGGCCGCGAAGACGACGCGCCGGAGGGCCAGCGGGTTCTGGACCGCGCGGCCCTGTTCTATGTGCGTGCGGAAGGCGGCTACCTGGGCCTGCTGTTCGAGCCGGGCGAATGGGTGAGTCTGCCGCCCGGCGCGGACCACTTCTTCGATGACGGAGAGGCCGCGCCCGCACGGCCATTGCCCAACGCGCTGCCGCATTTCAACGCCTTCGTCGAGGAAGTGCTGACGCTCACGGGCAACGACGCGGCCGAGGAAAACTGAGTTTCCAGGCCGGACCCGGTGTGCTCCGGCGTCAGCCTTGTAGCATGTGCGGATGACCCAGCACATCGGAATCGTCGGATGTTCCGCCGAAGGCGCGGCGCTCTGCTATCAGACCATCTGCGTGGAGGGGGCCGGACTGCTCGGCCCGCACGCGCATCCTGAAGTGGCCATGCACACGCCATCGCTTGCGGACTACATGGCGCATATCTACCGCAACGACTGGCGGGCCGTGGGCGAGGTGATGCTTGCTTCGGCGAGCAAGCTCGCGAAGATCGGCGCCGACTTTCTCGTCTGCCCCGACAACACCATTCACCAGGCGCTGCCATTCATCGAGGCGCGCTCGCCGCTGCCGTGGCTGCATATCGCGGAGTGCGTGGCCGACGAGGCCGCGCAGCGCGGTTTCCGGCGCCTCGCCATCACCGGCACGCGCTGGCTGGTCGACAGCGAGGTCTATCCCGAGAAGCTTTCGGCCAGGGGGCTCGAATACGCCAGGCCCACGGTCGAGGAACGCGAAGAGATCAACCGCATCATCATGGACGAGCTGGTCTGCGGCGTCTTCACGCCCGATGCGGTGTCCGCGTTCCGGCGCGTCATCCAGCGCATGAAGGACGATGAGGGCTGCGATGCGGTCGTGCTCGGCTGCACCGAGATTCCGCTGATCATGAACGACGTGAATTCGCCGCTGCCCACGCTCGACTCCACACGGCTGCTGGCGCGTGCGGCGCTGCGGCGCGCCGTGGCCTGAACCGTTTGCCGATTCAGCCGGCCAGGAACTGCTCGATCAGTTCAGCCACGCGCTGCGGCTGGTCGTGGTGCAGCATGTGGCCGGCATCGCCCACCCGTTCGATGCGCACCGAAGGCACGGACTCCAGGCGCTCGTGGAATTCGGCGAGCGTGTAGCGGTTCTTCCACCAGCCCTGCAGGCTGTCGTCCGCGGCCTCGACCATCAGCGTGGGGGCCGAGATGCGCGCATAGAGCGCGAGCGCTTCATCGACCCGGAAGAGGTTCGCGTTGATGATCTTGTGCGCAGCGTCGCCGAGGATCTGCCAGCGTTCGCTGCCATCGGCCTGCGCCTGCAGCGCGGACCAATGGCTGGCGAGCCAGTCGGCCTTGTCTTGAGACAGGCGCGGATTGGTCTTCATGAGCCGCCGCGCCACGCCATCCACGGCCGAGTAGCCCGCGAGCGCCATCTCACCGCGGTGCAGTCGCTTGAGTTCGTCGATCCATTGTCCGTAGCGCGCGGGCGCTTCCTCGGGCTTGCGCGCCGGCATGCCGAAGCCTTCGAGGTTGACGAGGCGGCGGATGCGCTCGGGCCTGATGCCCGCGTAGTGCATGGCGACGTTGCCGCCCATGCTGTGGCCGACCAGGTCGACCGGCCGCGCGGCATCGCCTTCGCCCGCGTAGTGGTCGAGCAGCCATTCGAGATCGGCAAGGTAGTCGGGAAGCCAGTAGTTGTCGACGCCGCCGCCGTCGGTGAGGCCGAATCCGCGCCAGTCGGGCGCGATGATGAAGCGCTCTTCGGCCAATGCGTCGACCACGAACTGCCAGGAGGCGGCCACGTCCATCCAGCCGTGCAGCAGCACCAGGGGCGGCCGTGCGGCCGAAGGCTCGCCCCAGAGGCGCACGTGGTAGCGGAGGTTGCGCACGGGCACGAATTCGCTGCGCGAGGGACGGAGGGCTTGGTACATGGGTGTCGATGATAAGGAGCCCGGCGCCGGGGCGCAGCCCGGCACAGGACAGCGCCCGCTCGGGTTTTGGCCGCACGGCGAGCGCGTCGTGGAGGAGGGCGGTAGCATCCCGCGCATGAAAAAAATCCAACTCGGCCAGAGCGACCTGCACGTCACCCCGATCTGCCTGGGCACCATGACCTTCGGCGAACAGGTGGACGAGCCCACGTCCCATGCCATCCTGAGCCGCTCGCTCGAGCGCGGCGTCGACTTCATCGACACGGCCGAAATGTATTCGGTGCCCACGCGCCAGGAAACCTACAGCGTCACCGAAACCATCATCGGCAACTGGTTCGCCGCCAACCCCGGTGCGCGGCAGAAGATCACGCTCGCCACCAAGGTGGCCGGCCCGCTGCGCAACACGCCGTGGGTGCGCGAAGGCGTGGGCATGACGGCGGCCGACATCGTGGCCTCGTGCAACGCCAGCCTGAAGCGGCTGAAGACCGACGTCATCGACCTCTACCAGATCCACTGGCCCGAACGCCACGTGCCGGCCTTCGGCAATATCTACTACGACCCGGCCAAGGAGGTCTCGCAGACCCCGATCCTCGAGCAGCTCGAAACCTTTGCCGGGCTGGTGAAGGCCGGCAAGGTCCGCGCGATCGGCCTGTCGAACGAAACGCCTTACGGCGTGCACGAGTTCGTGCGGCTGGCCGAGCAGCACGGGCTGCCGCGCGTGGCCACGGTGCAGAACGTCTACAACCTCGCGAGCCGCGGCGTCGAGAACGGCCTGGACGAGACGATGCACCGGCTGGGTGTGTCGCTGCTGGCTTATTCGCCGCTGGCCTACGGCCTGCTCACCGGCAAGTACGACAAGAGCGGCATCACCGGGCCGGACGCGCCCGAGGCCGCGCGCATCACGCGCTACGAGTCGGTGCGCAAGCTGCGCTGGGGCCGCCCCGATGCGCTGAAGGCCGCGCGCCTGTACAACCAGCTCGCGCGCGACCACGGCCTCACGCCGGTGCAACTCGCGCTGGCGTTCTGCTACACCAAGTGGCAGGTGGCGAGCACGATCATCGGCGTGACGACATTGGCGCAGCTGGACGAAGACATCGATGCCTACGGCACCACGCTGTCGCCCGAGGTGCTGGCCGAGATCGACAAAATCCGGTGGGAGATCCGGGACCCGGCGGCGTGAGCAAAAAGGCCCACGTTTCCGAAACCCCAGCGACGCAGCTGCTGCGCGCGAACAAGATCGCCTTCACCGAGCACCCGTACGAGTACCTGGCGCACGGCGGCGCCCAGCACAGCGCCGCCGTGCTGGGCTTCGACCCCTTCACGGTGGTGAAGACGCTGGTGATGCAGGACCAGGACGCCAGGCCGCTGATCGTGCTGATGCACGGCAACCGCACCGTGTCGACCAAGAACCTGGCGCGGCAGATCGGCGCCAAGTCGGTCGAGCCCTGCAAGCCCGAGGTCGCACAGCGCCACAGCGGCTACATGGTGGGCGGCACCTCGCCCTTCGGCACCCGGCGCGAGATGCCGGTCTACATCGAGTCGACGATCCTCGCGCTGCCGCGCATCGTGCTCAACGGCGGGCGGCGCGGCTACCTGATCGGGATCGATCCGCAGGTCTGCGTGAGACTGCTCGGCGCGAAGCCGGTGCAGTGCGCGCTGGCAGAATAGCCCGCCCGCCGGCACCAGACCGGCAATAAGAACATCCATCGCTTCGTGGAGCGCCGCCTTGAGCTTTCATCTGCCTTCCCTTCTTGCCATCGTCGCCTCGTACCTGATCGGCTCGCTGTCCTTCGCGGTCATCGTGAGCAAGACGCTCGGCATGGCCGATCCGCGCAGCTACGGCAGCGGCAACCCCGGCGCCACCAACGTGCTGCGCTCCGGCAACAAGGGCGCGGCGCTGGCCACGCTGCTGCTCGATGCGCTCAAGGGCTGGCTGCCGGTGTTCCTGATCCGCCATTTCGGCGCGCAGTGGGGCCTTGGCGAGGGCGTGGCCGCGCTGGCGGGCCTTGCGGCCTTCCTGGGCCATCTCTTCCCGGTGTTCTTCGGCTTCCAGGGCGGCAAGGGCGTGGCCACGGCGGCGGGCGTGCTGGTGGGCATCGCGCCCTGGCTGGGGCTGGCCACCGGCGCCACCTGGCTGATCATCGCGATCTTCTTCCGCTATTCGTCGCTGTCGTCGCTGGTGGCGGCCTTCTTTGCGCCGGCGTATTACCTCCTGGGCGGCAACATTGCGTGGCCGCTCGACCGCACGGTGCTGATTGCGGTCATCATCATGAGTCTGCTGCTGGTCTGGCGGCACCGCGAAAACATCCGCCGGCTCGCGGCCGGCACGGAGTCGAAACTCGGCTCCAAGAAAAAGGCTTGAAGGAAAGAACACCATGGCTTCGATTACCCGCTTCCACGTCGGCCCGCGCCTGTCCGAGACCGCCGTGCACAACGGCACCATCTACCTCGCGGGCCAGGTGCCCGACGACACCACGCAGGACATCCGCGGCCAGACCACCCAGGTGCTGGACATGGTCGACCGCCTGCTGGCCGAGGCCGGCAGCGACAAGTCGCGCATCCTCATGACGCAGATCTTCCTGGCCGACATCACCGACATCACGGCCATGAACGAGGTGTGGGACGCATGGATTCCCGCCGGCAACACGCCGCCGCGCGCGACGGTGCAGGCCAAGATGGCCAATGCGGCCTACAAGATCGAGATCGTGGTGACCGCAGCCGCGGCCTGAGTCAAGAGGCCGCGGAGCAGGCCATGCCAGTGCACCCGTGGAACCGGCTTTGCCGGGCCACCGGGTGCGCCCCCCAGTGGGGGGAGGCGCCGAAGGCGCATCGGGGGGGCGTCCTAATACCGTTTTTCGAGGACCATCTGGTCCGCGTCGCGGCGCATCGAGAAGCGGTTGATGAAGCTGTTGCCCAGCAGAACAAAGGGCATGGGCTGCGGCGAGACGATGGCGTCGATGTCGTACACCTCGACATCGCCCACGCGCACCGATTGCAGCCGCAGCTTGTAGCCCGCGGACACGCCGTTGGCGGTGTTCATCTGGACGCGCTGTCCCTTGCTGTAGTCCAGGCCGATGCGTTGGGCGTCGTCGGCCGACAATGCGATCGACGTGGCACCCGTGTCGAGCATGAATGTGACGGGGCGGCCGTTGATGGCGCCCTGCGTCATGAAGTGGCCGCGGCTGTCGGCCGGCAGCACGATGCGGCTGCCGCCGGCGCCCGAACCGCCCCCGCCGCCAATGCTGACCGGCGTGTCCATGCGCAGGTTGACGCGCTTGCCCTCGAGCTCGACCACGGCCTGCTCGGCCTGCAGCGACACCAGCTTCACGCCCTGGAAGCTCTCGCCGACCGCCACGGTCTTGGGTGCAGCGCCGTTCACGATCAGGATCGCGCGGCTGCCGATGGTGCCGGTCAGCATCACGGAGCTGGCCGCATGCGCCCCGAAAGCGGCAGCCAGCAGCTGCGCCGCGACCACGAGGGATTTCATTCGGGGGTCAGTCGCGGAAGTTGTTGAACGACAGCGGCATGTCGGGCACGTCTTTCTTGATCAGTGCCATGGCGGCCTGCAGGTCGTCGCGCTTGGCGCCGGTGATGCGCACCGCGTCGCCTTGGATGGCCGCCTGCACCTTGAGCTTGCTGTCCTTGACGATGCGGGTGATCTTCTTGGCCTGCTCGCTCTCGATGCCGTTCTTGATCTTGATGACCTGCTTGACCTTGTCGCCGCCGATCTTCTGCACGTCGCCCTTGTCGAGAAAGCGCACGTCGACGCTGCGCTTGGTGAGCTTGGCGCGAAGGATGTCCTCGACCTGCACCAGCTGGAACTCGGCGTCGCCGATCATGGTGATTTCCTTGTCCTTGAGCTCGACGGCGGCGGCCGTGCCCTTGAAATCGAAGCGCGTTGCGATTTCCTTGGCGGTGTTTTCGACCGCATTCTTCACTTCGGGCAGATTGGGCTCGCAGACGGTATCGAAAGACGGCATGGGCTCTCCTGAATTCACGGGTGCTGGATGCGACAATTCTCCCATGATCGTGGAGAACAACGTCCCGCTGCAGCCATACAACAGCTTCGGCATCGTCGCGCGCGCGCAGAACCTGGTGCGCATCGCCAGCGAGGCGGACGTGGCCGAGCTGCGGGCGGACCCCCGCTGGCGCGACGCGCCCCGCTTCGTGCTGGGCGGCGGCAGCAACATCGTGCTCACCGGCGACGTCAAGCAACTGGTGCTGAAGGTCGAGATCAAGGGGCTGCGGCTGGTCGAGGAAACCCCGCGCGCCTGGATCGTGGAGGCCGGTGCGGGCGAAATCTGGCACGACGCGGTGCAATGGATGCTCGAGCGCGGCTATCCGGGGCTCGAAAACCTGGCGCTCATTCCGGGCACGGTGGGCGGCGCGCCGGTGCAGAACATCGGCGCCTACGGCGTCGAGCTGCAAGACCGTTTCGATTCGCTCGATGCCATCGACCTGGACACCGGGCGCGGCTTCACGCTGGACGCCGCGCAATGCGCCTTCGGCTACCGCGACTCGGTGTTCAAGCACGTGCGCAGCGGGCCGAACGATTTCGGGCTTTCGGGCCGGGCGCTGATCACCCGCGTGCGCTTCCGCCTGCCCAAGCCCTGGAAGGCGGTGGTGGGGTATCTCGACCTGGAGCGCAAGATGGAGGAGGCCGGCAACTTCACGCCCAGCGCCACCGACGTGTTCGACTGGGTCTGCGCCATTCGCCGCGCCAAGCTGCCCGACTGGCGCGTGCTCGGCAATGCCGGCAGTTTCTTCAAGAACCCCACGGTCACGCCTGAGCAGTGCGCCGACATCATCGCGCGCGACCCGAAGATCGTGCACTACCCGATGGACGACGGCAGCATCAAGCTCGCGGCCGGCTGGCTCATCGACGCCTGCGGCTGGAAGGGCAAGTCGGTCGGCAATGCCGGCGTCTACGAGCGGCAGGCGCTGGTGCTGGTGAACCGCGGCGGCCTCGAAAACCCGGTCACGGGCGGCGAGGTCATGACCCTGGCCAAGGCCATCCAGACCAGCGTGTACGAGCGCTTCGGCATCCGGCTGGAGCCGGAGCCGGTGGTCGTCTGATGGATCTCGACTTCCTGCACCTGAACTTCCGGCGGCGCATTGCCGCACTGATCTGGGTCCGCCGCGCGGTGGTGGGGGGAGCGTTCGTGTCGGTGTTCTTCGCCTTCCGCCAGGGCTGGCTGGTGCTGGCGCCGTTGATTCTTGGCGCGTGGGCCCTGGCGGCCGCGCTGGGCTTCATGGAGACCAGCCTGCGCCGGCAGTTCATCCGCGAGGCCCGGATACCGCCCTTTCTGGTCGGCAAGCTGCGCGCAGCGCACCCCGGGCTCAGCCGGCGCGATGCCGAACTGGTGCTGCGCGGGCTGCGCCAGTTCTTCATGGCCCATCTGCGCAGCGGCCGCAAGTTCGTGGCCATGCCGTCCAAGGTGGTCGACACGGCCTGGCACGAGTTCATCCTGCACACGCAGGGCTACCAGAACTGGTGCAAGGCGGCCTTTGGCGGCATGCTGCATCACAGCCCGGCCGAGGTGCTGGGCAAGGACCCGAAGCGCAACGACGGCCTGCGCCGCAGCTGGTACTGGGCCTGCAAGGAAGAAAGCATCGATCCGCGCAAGCCGGCACGCCTGCCGCTGCTGTTTGCGCTCGACGTGAAGTTCGGCGTTCCGGGTGGTTTCGAATACGTGCCCGACTGCAAGGCCGTCGACCGGCACAGCGGCTCCGGCGCCCATTGCGGCACCGGCTTTGGCGAGTCGTCGTCGTCGGACGGCGGCAGCGCGGGCGATGCCAACGGCTTCGGCGGCAGCGAATCGAGCGGCGGCGGCGATGGCGGCGGGGGAGGGGACTCCTCGGGCGGCGATGGCGGCGGCGGCTGCGGTGGCGGGTGCGGAGGCGGCGGCGGCGACTGATCGACGACGCGCACAACGCACAAATGCAAACGGGCCCCTCGGGGCCCGTTCGTCATTGGAAGCGCGTTCGCTTATTTGCGGTCGTCGTCGTTCGAGAGCTTGGGCAGCGAGGCGCCCTGGCTTGTCGACAGCAGCCCGGTCTTGCTGTAGATCGCGAGCTTTTCGCGGGTGTCGATGATGTCGAGGTTGCGCATGGTCAGCTGGCCGATGCGGTCGAGCGGCGTGAAGGCGCCTTCGACCTTTTCCATGCTCAGGCGCTCGGGCTTGTAGGTCAGGTTGGCCGACTCGGTGTTGAGCAGCGAGTAGTCGTTGCCGCGGCGCAGTTCGACTGTCACTTCACCGGTGATGGCGCGTGCCACCCATCGTTGGGCGGTCTCGCGCAGCATGATCGCTTGCGGGTCGAACCAGCGGCCCTGGTAGAGCAGCCGGCCGAGCTTGCGGCCGTTGTCGCGGTACTGCTCGATGGTGTCTTCGTTGTGGATGCCGGTCACCAGCCGCTCGTAGGCGATGAACAGCAGCGCCAGACCGGGCGCCTCGTAGATGCCGCGGCTCTTGGCTTCGATGATGCGGTTCTCGATCTGGTCGCTCATGCCCAGGCCGTGGCGCCCGCCGATGCGGTTGGCTTCCAGGATGAGCTCGACCAGGTCGGGGTATTCCTTGCCGTTGAGGGCGACCGGGCGGCCTTCCTCGAAGCGAACACGGACCTCTTCGCGCTTGACTTCGACCTCGTCCTTCCAGAAGGCGACGCCCATGATCGGGTTGACGATCTTGATGCCGCTGTTCAGGTGCTCCAGGTCTTTTGCCTCGTGGGTGGCGCCCAGCATGTTGGAGTCGGTCGAGTAGGCCTTCTCGGCCGACATCTTGTAGCCGAAACCGGCGGCTGTCATGAAGGCCGACATCTCGGCGCGGCCGCCCAGTTCGTCGATGAAGAGCTGATCGAGCCAGGGCTTGTAGATCTTCAGCGCCGGGTTGGTGAGCAGGCCATAGCGGTAGAAGCGCTCGATGTCGTTGCCCTTGTAGGTGCTGCCATCGCCCCAGATGTGGACGTCGTCTTCCTTCATCGCACTGACCAGCATCGTGCCGGTGACGGCGCGGCCCAGTGGCGTGGTGTTGAAGTAGGTGACGCCCGCGGTGGTGACGTGGAAGGCGCCGGCCTGCAGGGCGGCGATGCCTTCGGCGGCCAGCTGGCTGCGGCAGTCGATCAGCCGGGCCAGTTCGGCGCCGTATTGCATCGCCTTGCGCGGAATCTCGTCGTAGTCGGGCTCGTCGGGCTGGCCGAGGTTGGCGGTGTAGGCGTAGGGAATGGCGCCCTTGTTGCGCATCCAGTGCAGCGCCGCGCTGGTGTCCAGGCCGCCCGAAAAGGCAATGCCGACCTTCTGGCCGGCGGGAACGTTTTGGAGAATGGTCGACATGTGGGTATCCGGTTCGCGGTTCAGCCGAAGTGGCAGATGTAGCTGTAGGGCTCGCCGGTCACCCGGATCTGGAAGCTCGAGTTGCCCGGCACGCTGAACTTCTGTCCTGCGCCCGAGGGGGTCCATTCGGTGGTTCCCGCCAGCTGGTATTCGCAGCTGCCGGCCGTGCCTTCCATGATCTCGGGCGCGCCGGTGTTGAAGGTCAGGGTGGACGGCAGGATCACGCCGACCGACTTTTTCGTGCCGTCGGCGAGCGTGAGGCTGTGGCTCACGCACTTGCCGTCGAAATACACATTGGCCTTGGTCGCCACTGCGGCGCTGTTGAGAGTGTCGGTAGTCGTCGTCATTGGATGGCGCCGGCGCATGCGCGGTCGGCTTGTCGAGGACGCGCCACCAGGGCGGCGCACCCCTTGGGGGTTGGAAAAGTCCTCGATTTTAGGGCTTGGCCGACACGGCGAGCCCGGCTGCCGCATCGGGCGCTTCAGCGCCAGTGGCGGTAGCCGTATCCGCGATAGCCGCCCCAGCCCCTCGAGTACCCCAGGTTCAGCGAGATGCCGACCGGCGGGTATGCGTAGGGATACGCATAGGGGTAGGTGTAGGCGGGCTGCACGTACACAGGCGGCGCATAGACCGGCGCCGGCTGCACGTAAACCGGTGCCGGCGCGTTGGAAACCACCACGCCTGGTTCGGGCGCGACGTTGTCCCAGGGCGAGCCGCCTGGCTGCGCGTATTGCGAGGGCTGCTGGTATTGCTGAGACTGCTGGTACTGGTACTGCTGGCCGTTGTCCGCTTCGGCCGGGTAGGGCTGCAACTGCGCCTGGGGCGCGACCGGTGCCGTCGTTACGCCGTAGGTGCTGGCCTGGATCGGGATGGTGGCGCCCGGCCGGCTGTTGGTGCGGGTCGTGTACTGGCGGCCGTTGTACTCGTAGGTGACGTTGTAGCTGACGTCGCTGCCGGTCGTTTCGCGGATCGGGGTCGCGGAAATCACCCGGGCCTGGACCACTTGCTGGGCCTGCGCGACACCGGCGCCAGCCGCCAGCATGCCGGCCACGGAAAGACCCGCGAGGGTGCGAAAAACGTGTCTGTTCATGGTGTTCTCTCCTGCAGATCGGGGTTGGAGGCCGGCCAGCGAGACGGGTTCCGGGGTTTACACGGCGTTCACAGCCCAGGCTGGCGCATCGAACCCTGTCGTAACGCCTTTTTTCGGGCCCCAGTTGACCACCGGCCGCTTGATCAGGCTGGGGTTGGCCAGCAGCGCGGCGCGGGCGGAAGCCGCGTCGACCACCGCGTTGCGGGTGGCTTCGTCGAGCTTGCGCCAGGTGGTGCCCCGGCGGTTGACCAGCGCCTCCCAGCCGGGCTTCTTCAGCCATTGGTCGAGTTCGGCCTCCGGTACGCCCTGTTTCTTGAAATCATGGAAGGTGTAGTCGACGCCATGCTCGTCGAGCCAGGCGCGGGCACGCTTGACGGTGTCGCAGTTCGGTATGCCGTAGAGGGTTGTCATGGATGCCAATGATGCCGATAAAACGTCGAGCGCCCGGCGCTTTCCGGGTCGGCGACAATGCCCGGCTCCATGGAAACCCTTAACGACTGGCTCGCACGCGCCGAGCACCTCCATCCGAAGAACATCGAGCTCGGCCTCGAACGCGCCAAAGAGATGGCCGCCCGGATGGGCCTGCGCTTCGACTGCCCGGTCATCACCGTGGCCGGCACCAATGGCAAGGGCTCGACCTGCGCCATGCTCGAATCGATCCTCAGGCACGCGGGCTACCGCACGGCGGTTTTCACGTCGCCGCACCTGGTGCGCTTCGAGGAGCGGCTGCGGCTGGCGGGCGAAGCGGTCGATGCTTCCAAACTGATAGCAAACTTCGAGGCGGTGGAGGTGGCCCGGGGCGACATGCCCCTGACGTACTTCGAATTCACCACCCTGGGCATCCTGCGCTGCATGATCGAAGAGAAGCCGGACGTGGCCATTCTCGAAGTCGGGCTCGGCGGGCGGCTCGATGCGGTCAACATCATCGACACCGACTGCGCGGTCATCACCAGCATCGACCTCGACCACATGGACTACCTCGGGCCCGACCGCGAAAGCATCGGCTTCGAGAAGGCCGGCGTCATGCGCGCGGGCAAGCCGGCCATCGTGAGCGACCCGATGCCGCCGCAAAGCGCGATCGACCACGCGGCGGCCATCGGGGCCGACCTCTGGCGCTTCGGGCACGATTTCAACGTCTCGGGCGACAAGCAGCAGTGGGGCTGGTCGGGCCGTGGCAGGCGCTACAGCGGGCTGGCCTATCCAGCGCTGCGCGGTGCCAATCAGCTGCTCAATGCCGCGGGCGTGCTTGCGGCGCTCGAGGCGCTGCGGCCCAGATTGCCGATCACCGCGCAGGCGGTGCGCACGGGGCTCGCCATGGTCGAGCTGCCGGGCCGCTTCCAGATCGTTCCGGGCGAGCCCACGCTGGTGCTCGACGTGGCGCACAACGCCCACGCGGTCGCGGCGCTGGCCGAGAACCTCGATGCGATGGGCTTCTATCCCACCACGCACGGCGTGTTCGGCGTCATGGCCGACAAGGACCTGGCCCCCATCCTCGCGCGCATCGGCCCGATGATCGACCGCTGGTACTTCACCGATCTGCCGACGCCGCGCGCCGCCAAGGCCGGCGATCTGCTCGCGAGCTGGCAGGCGCAAAACACGCGCGCCGACGTCTCCGCCAGCGTGCACGCGAGCCCGATGGAAGCGCTGCGCGCAGCCATCGAGCACGCGGACCCCGCTGATAGAATCGTGGTCTTCGGATCGTTCTTCACCGTGGGTGGCGTGCTGGAGCACGGCACTCCGCGGCTGCAAGCCAAACACCTGCTGCCCGGCGGCTGATCGCCGGACGTCCGCACCATCTGCCACCACCTCGCTGCACTCCTTCAGGGATCGAACTTCATGGCGTTTTTCAAGTTCCGCACGCGCGGCCCGCAAGGCAACGAAGGACGCAACGCACCGGCAGCCGTCCCCGCGGAAAGTGTCGAAGCCATGCGTCGCCGAGCGCGCCACCGGCTGGTGGGCGCGGCGGTTCTGGTACTGCTTGGCGTCATCGGATTTCCGCTGCTGTTCGACACCCAGCCGCGTCCGGTCTCGGTCGATATTCCGATCGAGATTCCCGACCGCAACAAGGTCAAGCCATTGCCCGTGCCCGCCACGCCGGCACCCGCCGCACCGGCGACCGGCGCTGCCGACAACACTGCCCGCGTGGCCGCGGCACCGTCCGGCGGCGGCATGATCACCGAGAGCGCCGACGGCACCGAAATCGATCCCGGCAAGCCGGCGGCAAGCACGCCTCCAGCCGAGACCCGGCCCGCACCCGAAGCCAGGCCGGAGCGCAAACCCGAACCAAAGCCCGAGCCCAAGCCGGAACCCAAACCCGAGCCCAAGCCGAAGCCCGAGCCCAAACCCGAAGCCAAGCCCGCGGCTCCCAAGCCGGCCTCGGCCGACGAGGCCAACCGCGCGCGCGCCTTGCTCGAAGGCAAGCCGTCCAACACCAGCACCAAGCCCGCCGCAGCCGAAGACGGCGGCCGCTTCGTGGTGCAGGTCGGTGCCTTTGCCGATGCCGACAAGGCGCGCGAAGTGCGGCAGAAGCTCGAGAAGGCAGGCCTGAAGACCTATGTGAACGTGGCCAAGACGGCCGATGGCGAGCGCACGCGTGTGCGTGTCGGCCCGTTCAGCTCGCGCGCCGAGGCCGACCGCGCGGCGGAAAAGGTCAAGGGCTTGTCTTTGTCGGCCGCGATCCTCACGTTGTAGTTGCCATCGCCTGCTGCCGTGGCCCTGCTCGACTGGATCGCCGTCACGCTCATCGTCGTGTCGATGCTGTTCGGCCTCATGCGGGGCCTGGTGTTCGAGGTGATTTCGCTGGCGGGCTGGGTGGCTGCATTCATCGCCGCCCAGTGGCTGGCGTCGGGTGTGGCGGCCTGGCTGCCGTTCGGCGCCCCGCAGGCCACCTGGCGCTATCCGCTGGCCTTCGTGCTGGTGTTCGTGGCGGTGGTGTTCGGCG
The DNA here is from genome assembly GCF_018614875.1 of Variovorax paradoxus. Lineage (GTDB taxonomy): Bacteria > Pseudomonadota > Gammaproteobacteria > Burkholderiales > Burkholderiaceae_C > Variovorax > Variovorax paradoxus_I. The sequence continues at coordinate 62,524 of NZ_JAGGNW010000021.1, forward strand.
TGGGCCTGGTGGCGGCGCTGACGCGAAAGTTGATTGCGGCTGTCGGCCTCAGGCCGGTGGACCGGATATTGGGTGGGGCATTCGGTGCGGCGCGGGGTGCGACAGCCCTGCTCGTGCTGGCGGTCATTGTTCATTTGCTGGCGTTGAGCGACAGTGCCTGGTGGCATGAGTCGCGCAGCGCCAATGTTCTCGATGCGGCATTGCAGGGCCTGAAACCCGCGCTGCCTGAAAAGTTGGCAAGCTACCTGCCCTGAGAGGAATCGTTCATGTGTGGAATCGTCGGCGTTGTCAGCAACGCACCCGTCAATCAACTGCTCTATGACGCCTTGCTGCTGCTGCAGCATCGCGGCCAGGATGCGGCCGGCATCGTCACCCTGCTGGAACGCAAGTTCTTCATGCACAAGGCCAAGGGCATGGTGCGCGACGTGTTTCGCACGCGCAACATGCGCGGGTTGCCGGGCAACGTGGGCCTCGGCCAGGTGCGCTACCCGACCGCGGGCAACGCCTACAGCGAGGAAGAGGCACAGCCGTTCTACGTGAACGCGCCCTTCGGCATCGTGCTGGTGCACAACGGCAACCTGACCAACGCGCATGCGCTGCGCTCGGAGCTGTTCTCCACCGACCACCGCCACACCAACACCGAGAGCGACTCGGAAGTGCTGCTCAACGTGCTGGCGCACGAGCTCGAGCGCGCTTCGCGTGGCGTGCCGCTGAACCCGGCCGAGGTGTTTGCCGCGGTCAAGAGCATGCACAAGCGCCTGCGCGGCTCGTACGCCGTGGTTTCGCTGATCGCCGGCCACGGGCTGCTGGCCTTCCGCGATCCGTACGGCATCCGGCCGCTCAGCATGGGCCGCAATGCCGCCGACGGCACCGTGATGGTGGCGAGCGAGTCGGTCGCGCTCGAAGGCTCGGGCCACGTGTTCGAACGCGACATCAATCCGGGCGAAGCGGTGTTCATCGACCTGCAGGGCAATGTGCACTCGATGCAGTGCGCCGAGTCGCCCACGCTGAACCCCTGCATCTTCGAATTCGTCTACCTGGCGCGGCCCGACTCGGTGCTCGACGGCATCTCGGTCTACCAGGCGCGGCTCAATCTGGGCGAGACGCTGGCCAAGCGCGTGGTGTCCACCGTGCCGCCGAACCAGATCGACGTGATCATTCCCATCCCTGAATCGAGCCGTCCAAGCGCCACGCAGCTCGCGCACCTGCTGGGCGTGCCGTACCGCGAAGGCTTCGTGAAGAACCGCTACGTCGGCCGCACCTTCATCATGCCGGGGCAGGGCGTGCGCAAGAAGTCGGTGCGCCAGAAGCTCAACGTGATTGCCAGCGAGTTCAAGGGCCGCAACGTGCTGCTGGTCGACGACTCGATCGTGCGCGGCACCACCAGCCGCGAAATCGTGCAGATGGCGCGCGACGCCGGCGCGCGCAAGGTCTACCTGGCCAGCGCCGCGCCGCCGGTGCGCTACCCCAACGTCTACGGCATCGACATGCCCACCAAGGATGAACTCGTCGCGCACGACCGCACGGTCGAGCAGATCCGCGAGCTGATCGGCTGCGACGCGCTGATCTACCAGGACGTCGATGCGATGAAGCGCGCCATCGGCTCGCTCAATCCCAAGCTCGACGGCTTCGATGCCTCCTGCTTCGACGGCGTGTACGTGACCGGCGACATCGACACCGAAGCCATCTCGCGCATGAACGGCAACCGTCCCCGCGTCGAAGAAACCGAAGAAGATTCTTCGCGTCTCGCGCTTCCCAACCACAGCGAGTGAGAGCCGAAGAAGTGACCGATGAACGAACCCTGCCGCCCGGACTGCACCGCGACACGCTCGCGCTGCGCACCGGCCTGGCACCGAGCCAGCACGGCGAGCACTCCGAAGCGCTGTTCCTGACCAGCGGCTTCGTGCAGCCCGATGCCGAGACCTCGGCGCGCCGCTTCGCCGGCACCGAAGCGGGCTTTACCTACTCGCGCACCTCCAATCCCACGGTGGCCAGCTTCGAGCAGCGCCTGGCCGCGCTCGAGGGCACGGAAGCCGCCATCGGCGCTTCCACCGGCATGGGCGCGATCCTCATGATGTGCATGGGCCTGCTCAAGGCCGGCGACCATGTGATCTGCTCGCGCTCGGTGTTCGGCTCCACGCTCAATCTGTTCGGCAAGGAGTTCGCCAAGTTCGGCGTCGAGACCACCTTCGTCTCGCAGACCGATGTGACCGAATGGCGCGCGGCTATGAAGCCGAACACCAGGCTGCTGTTCGCCGAAACGCCGACCAATCCGCTGACCGAGGTGTGCGACATCCGGGCGCTGGCCGATCTGGCGCATGGCGCGGGCGCGCTGCTGGCGGTCGACAACTGCTTCTGCACGCCGGCGCTGCAGCGTCCTACCGAACTGGGCGCCGATCTCATCATCCATTCGGGCACGAAGTACCTCGACGGCCAGGGACGCGTGATGGCCGGTGCGATCTGCGGCCCGTCGAAGCTCATCGTCGACGTGTTCGGTCCGGTGGTGCGCACCGCCGGCATGGCGCTGTCGCCGTTCAATGCGTGGGTCGTGCTCAAGGGCATGGAGACGCTGGGCATCCGCATGCAGGCGCAATGCGCGAACGCGCTGGCCGTGGCGCAGTGGCTCGAAACGCAGCCCGGCATTGCGCGCGTCTACTACCCCGGCCTGGCCTCGCACGCCCAGCACGAACTGGCCATGCGCCAGCAGTCGGGGCAGGGCGGCGCGGTGGTGTCCTTCGACGTGGTCGGCAACGACCCGGAGGCGGCGCGCGCCAATGCCTTCCACGTGATCAACAGCACGCGCGTGGTGAGCATCGCCACCAACCTCGGCGATACCAAGACCATCATCACGCACCCCGGCACCACCTCGCACGGCCGCCTGACCGAAGCGCAGCGCCAGGCCGCCGGAATCAGCCAGGGGCTCATACGCCTCGCGGTCGGCCTCGAGTACATCGACGACATCAAGGCCGACCTCTTACGAGGTCTCAGTGGCCTCGGCACACTGAAATCCTGATTGATCCATGACCGGCAAAGTTCGCACCCGCATCGCTCCGTCTCCCACCGGCTTTCTTCACCTGGGCACGGCCCGCACCGCGCTCTATTCGTGGGCCTACGCGCGCCATCACGGCGGCGAGTTCGTGCTGCGCATCGAGGACACCGACGTGGCCCGTTCCACGCAGGATTCGACCGACCAGATCCTCGCCTCGATGCACTGGCTCGGCCTGGACTATGACGAAGGCCCGATCTACCAGATGCAGCGCCTCGAGCGCTACCGCGAAGTGATCGCGCAGATGCTCGCGGCCGGCACGGCCTATCACTGCTACTGCACGCCGGCCGAGCTCGATGAAATGCGCGAGGCGCAGCGTGCGCGCGGCGAGAAGACGCTGTACGACCGCCGCTGGCGCCCCGAGCCGGGCAAGGCGCTGCCGCCCGTGCCCGAAGGCGTGCCGCCGGTGGTGCGCTTCTGCAACCCGCCCGAAGGCGATGTGACGTGGAACGACCTCGTCAAGGGCGAGATCACCATCAACAACCGCGAGATCGACGACCTCATCATCCTGCGGCCCGACGGTGTGCCCACCTACAACTTCGCGGTGGTGGTCGACGACCTGGACATGGCCATCACCCACGTGTTCCGCGGCGACGAGCACATCAACAACACGCCGTGGCAGATCAACATCTTCCGCGCGCTCGGCGCACCGCTGCCGCAGTTCGGCCATGTGCCGGTCATCCTCGGCGACGACGGGCAGAAGCTCTCGAAGCGCCGCGGCGCCGTGAGCGTCACCGCCTATGAAGAGAACGGCTACCTGCCCGAAGCCATGCTCAACTACCTCGCGCGCCTTGGCTGGAGCCATGGCGACGACGAGCTCTTTACGCGCGAGCAGATGGTGAGCTGGTTCGACGGTTCCCACCTGTCGAAGAGCCCCGCGCAGTGGGACGCCGCGAAGCTCGCGTGGGTGAACGCGCAATACATCAAGGCCAAGCCCGACGACGCGCTCGCGCCGCTGGTGGCCGCGCAGCTGAAGAGGCGCGGCATCGACGCTGACGACCGGCTGCCCTCGATCTGCGCGTTGTTCAAGGACCGTTGCGAAACCACCGTGGCGCTGGCCGGCTGGGCCGCAGCGTTCTACGAGGACGTGACGGCGAGCGACGCCGATCGTGCGCAGCACGTCACCGATGCGGTGAAGCCCGTGATCGCAACGCTGGCGGAGAAGCTCGAGAGCGTGAGCTGGGACAAGCCTTCGATCGCTGCAGGCATCAAGGAAGTCCTGGCTGCGCATTCTGTGAAAATGCCCGTGTTGGCCATGCCGGTTCGCGTCCTCGTGATGGGAACGCCGCAGACGCCATCCCTCGATTCGGTGCTCGCACTTTTTTCTCGCGAAAAAGTTATAGAGCGTTTGAAAAGGGCCTGATTTTTCGGTCTATAATTCGAGGCTCGACACCCACACGGGGGTATAGCTCAGCTGGGAGAGCGCTTGCATGGCATGCAAGAGGTCATCGGTTCGATCCCGTTTACCTCCACCATCAAAGTGTCGAGAAGAAGATAAGTGCTGATCGCAGCACGGTTCCTAAGGTTTTGACCCTATCGTCTAGAGGCCTAGGACACCACCCTTTCACGGTGGCTACCGGGGTTCGAATCCCCGTAGGGTCGCCAGTTTCATGCAAGTGAAGCAGGCACAAGTCGTCAGCACTTGGCTCCGCAAGGAGTGAACGTTGTCTACCAGGAGTGGTAGTTCAGTTGGTTAGAATACCGGCCTGTCACGCCGGGGGTCGCGGGTTCGAGTCCCGTCCACTCCGCCAATAAAATCAACGGGTTGCAGCAGAAATGCCGCAACCCGTTTTTCTTTGTCCGCGCCATGGGAACATCTATGGGAACACTTGAATTGGGTTTGGGTGTTGATGGGCGGATCGGAAG
>NZ_JAGGNW010000022.1 GCF_018614875.1 Variovorax paradoxus
TGGCCATGGCGGTGCGCAGGGTTTCCTGGCACTTGGCGTCGCCGCAGGAGACGGCGATGACTTCGGTGACCACGCCCTTTTCCTTCAGGCGCACCGCTTCTTCCACCGCGATCTCGTCGAAGGGGTTCATGCTCATCTTGACGTTGGCAATGTCCACTCCGGTGCCGTCGCTCTTCACGCGCACCTTGACGTTGTAATCGACGACCCGTTTCACGGGCACAAGGATCTTCATATTCGAGCGAACTCCAGAATTGATTTGAAAGACAACAGATTGACGCTTGATTCGGCTGCGCCCTGACTGCAGTGTTGCCAATCGGCAAGCGATCGGGCGAAGAATAAGTCTCGCCGATGCAATGCTTAAGAACCGATTCAGTCGCCGCTTTCGGACGCGACCAGCGCGTCCTCGTTCAGCTGGAGTGCGTCGGTGATTTCCTTGGACATCTGGCGCCGAATGGCGATCCGGATCAGATCCCGGACTTCCGTGGACAAGGTGCCCAGTTCGCCCTGGCGGTAGGCCAGGTAGAAGGTTCGGCTCACATCGACATAAGGCCGGCCGCGCCGCAGAAAAGAGGACATCGGCAGCACGCGAATGTTGGGCAGGAACTGCCGCGACTGCCAGATGCACAAGGGGGTTGTCAGCGCAAATCCCATGCCATTGGCGACCAGGCTCAGCAGCGGATCGGTCGTGTCGAACTCATAGGTCCGCTCCAGCATGTCACCGCACCGTTGCAGGTAGTCGTCCACCTGCTGGCCGATCACGGACCTTGCGCTGTAGCGAATGAACTTGAGTTGCCGCTCGAGTTCCGTCAGCGATCCCAGCGGCCCGACATCGAATCCCGCGGGAAGGACGGCATAGAACTTTTCCGAAAACAGCGGCGTGCGCGCAATGCCCGCAGACCCATGCAGGCTCGTGGTGACCGCCAGGTCCAGTTGCCTGCTCTCGATGGATGCATCGAGCGTGGGCGTGATGCCGGACCACAGGCGAATCTGGTGCGATGAACCGGACAACCCCTTGATGAGCAAGGGACCGACCGTTGCCGCAAACGAGTCGACGCATCCGATGCGCACGGTCATGCGCTTCGCGCGGCTGACGCTGCGCACGCTCTCGACCAACTGATCGGCCTGTGTCAGCAGCTGCTTCGCGTGTTCGAACAGCCGTTGCCCCGCGGCCGTGGGCTGGGCGGGGCGCGTCGTGCGGTCCAGCAGGGCGGTATCGAAGAAGGTCTCCAGCTGCTTGACGCGCTGGGATACGGCCGCCTGCGATATCTTGAGAAGCTGCGCCGCGTCGGACACGCTGCCCGACTCCATGACCGCGATCCAACTGACAAGCAGATCCCAGTCGGGCAGACCTTTCTCGCTGTTGGAATTCATAGAGGGTGCCGGCAAGGACGAAGAATCGAACGCTTGCATTCGGTCGTCGAAAGAAGCTGTCTTTCTCATTACAGCACACCCCCTTGGCGCGTTGGGCCGGCGAAATCAGCGGCCCGCTCGGGCGTTGCCCTTGGCCTTCACCTGGCCCACGGCCGCTTCCAGCATCCGGGCCAGCAGCGGCTGAATCCTTGCCGCGATGTCGGCGCGGTATTCGAACGGCGCGTCCTCGTTCATGTACAGGCTCTGGCACATCTCCAGCTGGATGGCCTGGACGCCCGATGCGGGCCGCCCGTAGGAACGGGTGATGTAGCCGCCCTTGAAGCGGCCGTTCACCACGCGAGTGAATGGCGAGTCCTTGCCGGCCGTCGGCCGCAGCGCCGCCTCGAGCACATCGGCGGCGCAGGAAGCGCCGTCGTTGGTGCCGACATTCAGGTCGGGCAGCTTGCCGTCGAACAGCCGGGGAAGCACGCTGGCAATGGAATGCGCCTCCCACAGAAGCACCTGCCCATGCAGGCCGCGAAGCCGCTCCAGCTCGGCCTGGAGGGCGTCGTGGTAAGGCTGCCAGTACATCGAACGGCGCCGCTGGATCTCGGCATCGCTGGGCGCGCGGCCGGGGAGGTAGAGCGGCTCGCCGCGAAAGCTCTCGGTCGGGCACAGGCCGGTCGTGGTCTGGCCGGGGTACAGGCTCTCGCCGCCCGGCGGCCGATTGAGGTCGATGACGTACCGGGAGATGCGCGCGCCGATCATCGAAGCGCCCATGTCCCTGGCAAAGCCGTACAGCGTGTCGAGGTGCCAATCGGTGTCCCGCACGCTGAGCGCCTCGGGCGTCAGGTCGGGTCGCACCTCGGCCGGCAGGGCGGTGCCCAGGTGCGGAATTGAAATCAGCAGCGGCGCGCGGCCCTGCACGAGATGGAATACGTTCGACGTCATGGGAAGGAAGAAGGGGTGCGAGCGGCGGTGGCACATCGTGGATCGTCCCGGCGAGCCGGGCGACAACTCAACCGCGGCTGATGCTGAAAATCAGTTCCCCCAATGCCCGGCGAGAAACCGGGGCCGGCTTTTACGCTTCAGTCCATCCGTTTATCTTGTCAGGACTGTCGAATGAAAACCTATGACGCGATCGTGATCGGCGCCGGTGTGATCGGCACCTCGGTCGCCTATCATCTCGCCCGCCTTGGCTGCACCAACGTTCTGGTGCTGGACCGCACCCAGATCGGCGCCGGCACCACCTCGCAATCGAGCGGCATCCTGCGCACGCACTATTCCGTGGTCGAGAACGTCCGTCTTGCACAGGCGTCCTGGCGCATCTTCAACGACTTCTCCAACTATCTGGGAGACGATGAGGCATCGGCGGGCCTGGTGAAGTCGGGCTACCTGATCGCCGCGCCCGAAGGCCCGAAGCTGGGCGCGTTGCGCGCCGCGCTGCAAGCACAGCGCACACAGGGCGTCCAGGTCGACCTGCTGGATGCGCAGCAGGCTTCGAGCCTGCTGCCGATCGCCCGCTTCGACGATGCCGCGCTGATCGGCTACGAGCCGGAAGCCGGCTTTGCCGACGCCTACCTGGTGGCGACGAGCTTCGCCCGCACGGCCCGCCGCCTGGGCGTCAAGATCATGGAAGGCGTGGAGGTGCAAAGCCTGGTCGTCGAGAACGGCCGCGTCGCCGGCGTGGAGACTTCGCAGGGCCGATTCAATGCGCCCACGGTGGTGAGCGTGCAGAACATCTGGTCCACCGACATCGAGCGCTGGACGGGAATCCGGAGCCCGGTCAAGGCAGAGCGCCATGCCGTGCTCGCCCTCGAGGGGCCCGAAGCCTACACCTTCAAGATGCCGGTCTACAAGGACCTGGGTTCGCCGGGCATGCTGTATTGCCGCAGCTACGGCGGCAACCAGATGCTCGTGAGCGAAGGCATCGTCGGCGAAACGCTGGACAGCCCCGACAACGAACAGGGCGACATCAGCATGGACTACATGATCGAGGTCGGAGAGCAGGTGGCCGACCGCTTCCCGAGCTTCGAGACCGCGGGCGTCGCTTCGTCATGGACGGGCGTGTACGACGTCACGCCCGACTGGAATCCGGTGCTCGGGCGATTGCCGGACATGCCGGGCCTGCTGGTCGGCTACGGGTTCTCCGGCCATGGCTTCAAGCTGTCGCCAGCGGTCGGCCTGGTCCTTGCGCAATCGGCGCTGGGGTTGAAGACCGATGTCGACATCGAGCCCTACGCCCTCGAGCGCTTCCGCACCGGCGGGCTGCTCACGGGAAAGTACGGGCTCGGCGCGGTGTCCTGAGGCGTGACGCGCTTCGACCTTGCACAGCTGCCTGCCACGCCATGGCGCAACGGCGGCGGCTGGACACGGGAGATCGGCGCCGGCGCTTTCAACCTCTCCGTTGGCGAGGCGCGTGCCGACCTGAAGTGGGACTGGCGCCTCAGCGTTGCGTCCATCGCCACGGACGGCGCGTTCTCGACCTTTCCCGGCGTCGATCGCATCGCGGTGCTGGTGGACGGCGCCGTGACACTGTCGTCCGCGACGGCCACGCTGTCGTGGCGCATGCCGGGCGATGCACATGCCTTCGCGGGCGAAGCGCAGTTCATGGCCCGGCTTCCGGCCGGCCCCGCACGCTTCTTCAATGTGATGACGCGGCGCGCCAACGCCAGGGCCGAAGCCGTCGTGCACCGCCAGGGGTTTCGAATGGCGACGCCGATTGCGTCGCAGGTGTGCCTGCTGGTGCTGAAGGGCAGCTTTCGGGTTCTCACTCCCTCCGGCGAACAACGGCTCGACGCGGAACAGGGCCTGATCTGCGAGGCCCGGCCGGAAGAAGCAGAGATTCAGATGCTCAGCGCATCCGGCTGCATCGTGCAGGTGCAGCTGTTCTGCAAGAACCGATGACGAAGCTTGGCGTCCAATGATTCAGCGCCTTGGCGCGGCTGCATGCGAAGTGCGCCGTCCACGGGTCATCGCTCCATCGGTGCCGGACGCAGCGGGGCTCATCTCGCTGCGGCAGGACGAGGACAAGGTCTGGCGCTTCGTTGGCTGCGCCGTGCGCTGACTCGCTAAAGCGTCTCGTTTTCCTTGAGCACTCCCGCGCTGCGCAGCGCGGCGTCCAGCCACTTGGCGGCGGTGTTGCCTTTCTTGATCGCGTCGATCCGCGCGGCTTCATCTTCGACCTTCTTGCCTGCGGCCTGGAGAAGCACTTGCACTCTTTCGCGCTCGATGACGACCACGCCGTCGGCATCGCCAACCACAAGGTCGCCGGCACGAACGGTCACGCCGCCGACGGACACGGGGTGTCCGATCCGCCCCGAGGCCAGCTTGGTCGGGCCGTTGGGATTGGTTCCGACCGAGAAGACGGGAAAGTCCATCTCGTCGATCTCGACGCTGTCGCGCACCGCACCGTCGACCACCACGCCGGCGATGCCGACCTGCCTGCAGGCGTTCATCATGAGGGTGCCCATCAGGGCGGCATTCTGGTCGCCCTTGCCGTCGATCACCAGCACGTCGCCCGGCTTGGCCAGCGCGATGGCGGCGTGGATCATCAGGTTGTCGCCCGGCCGCACTTCCACGGTGAGCGCGCTGCCGGCCAGTTTCATGCGGTGACGCAGGGCCGCGACGCGGCCGTGCAGCGCGCCCCGGCGGCCCGCGACGTCGGCCAGGATCGCGGGCTGGAACGCCGAAGCCCGTGCGACCAGATCAGGGGAAATGCGCGGGAAGTCGCGCACGATATCGAGGGACGGGTTCGTCATGTCGTTGTCCTCACTCGGCCTTGACGTCGGCGTCTTTCACCACACGGCCCCACTTGCGCTTGTCGGCGGCCAGGAACGCACGGAACTGCTCGGGCGTGCTTCCCACGGGCTCCAGGCCATCGGCGGTGAGCCGCTTGGCGATTTCGGGCATGGCGAGCACCTTGGCAACTTCGCGCTGGATGCGCTCGACGACGGTCGGCGGCGTATTTTTGGCCGCGCAGATGCCCGCCCAGGTCACGGGTTCGAAGTCGGGAATGCCGGCTTCCGTCACGGTCGGAATGTCGGGGAACGCCGCCAGCCGGCGCGAACTGGCCACCGCCAGCGCGCGGAGCTTGCCCGAGCGCGCGTACTGCATCGAGCTCACGGGTTGGTCGAAGATCATCGAGACCTGGCCCGCCAGCAGATCCGTCATTGCCTGGCCGGTTCCCTTGTAGGCCACGTGAACGATGTCGATGCCTGCGCGCGTCTTCAGCATCTCGCCCGCCAAGTGGCCGCCCGTCGCGGTTCCGGAAGAAGCGAAGTTGATTTCGCCCGGCTTCTGCCTGGCGTAGGCGACGAGCTCCTTGACGCTGGTCACCGGCAGCGCCGAGTTGACCATCAGCATGTAGGGCGCGTTGGTGACCTGCGTGACGGGCACGATGTCCTTCTCGGGATCGAAGGGCATGCTTTTCAGGACGTGCGGCTGGATCGACAGGGTTCCGGTGGTGCACATCAGCAGCGTGTGCCCGTCCGCGGGCGCGGTGAGCATGGCCGAGACCGCGATGTTGCCGCCCGCGCCGGGCCTGTTGTCGACCAGGACTTGCGCGCCGAGTCCCTCCGCCAGCTTCGGTGCGATCAGACGCGCCACCACGTCGTTGGAGCCACCGGGCGAAAAGCCCACCAGGATCTTCACCGGCTTCGACGGAAAGGGATCGGCCGCGAACGCATGGGTGGCGCACAGCCAGGTGGCGCCGGCGACGAGCCACGGCAGAAGTTTGGGAAGCGATCGGATGTTCATGGCTGTTCCTGGTTCATTCAGACGACAAGTTCGTTGCGCGCCTGCGCAATGCGGCGGCAACCCTCCAGCAGCTGTTCGGTGCTGGCGGCAAAAGAGAGCCGGAAGTGCGTCGGCACGCCGTAGGCACTGCCTTGCAGCGCGGCCAGATCCTGCGCATCGAGCAGGTGCATGACCCAGTCGTCGCTGCTGCCGATCTTCGCCCCCTTGCGCGTGCAAAGGCCGAACAGCTCGCTGCATGAGGCAAAGATGTAGAAGGCCCCGTCGGGCACCTGGCAATGGATGCCGTCGATGGCGTTGAGCGCCGCAACCACCGTGTCGCGGCGCTGCTGATAGTCGCGCCGGTTCGCGGCAACGATGTCCTGCGGGCCCGCGAGCGCTGCGACGGCCGCGGCCTGGGCGATCGAATTGGGGCCGGACGTGCTTTGCGACTGGAGCTTGACCATCGCCTTGATCAGCTCTGACGGACCCGCGCCGTAGCCGATGCGCCAGCCCGTCATCGCATAGGCCTTGGAGACGCCGTTCACCGTGAGGGTGCGATCCTTGAGGTCGGGCGCCGCCTGGGCCATGGTGGCGAACTCGACGTCGCCGTAGATCAGATGCTCGTAGATGTCGTCGGTCAGTATCCAGACGTGGGGGTGGCGCCTCAGCACCTCGGCCAGCGCCTGGAGCTCGGCGCGCGTGTAGGTTGCGCCGCTCGGATTGTTCGGCGAGTTGAGCATCAGCCATCGTGTCTTGCTGGTGATCGCGCGCTCGAGATCCGCGGGCCGGAGCTTGAACCGGTTCGCGGCCGGGCAGTCGACGAACACCGGCACGCCGCCGGCCAACAGGGCGATGTCCGGGTACGACACCCAATAGGGGGCCGGCACGATGACCTCGTCGCCCGCCGCCACCGTGCACATGAGGGCGTTGAAGATCACCTGCTTGGCGCCGGTGCCGACAATGATCTCGCCCGGCGCGTAGTCCAGGCCGTTTTCGTTCCGGAGCTTGGCGGCAATGGCCTCCTTCAGTGCCGGGGTGCCGGCGACATCTGTGTAGCGGGTCTGGCCGGCAGCCATGGCGCGGGTTGCCGCCTCCTTGATGTGCTCGGGCGTCTCGAAGTCGGGCTCACCGGCGGTCAGACTCAGGATGTCCCGGCCCATGGCGCGCAGTTCGCGCGCGCGTTGGCCGGCCATGGAGCTGGGAGAGGGTTTGATGCGACGGAGCCGTGGAGCGATATGGAGCATGGGCGCAGTATCAAAGGCCATGCGCCGCGGGACAAACGAGAAATCGGCGGATCTGGGTATTCCTTTTTTTCCTGCGCGGCATCGCGCTTACATTCCATTGGAATGAACTTCACCTTCAAGCAGCTGGAGGCCTTTCTCTTCAGCGCCAAACTCCAGAGCTTCAGCGCGGCGGCGGTGAAGCTGCACACCACGCAGTCGGCCATCTCCAAGCGTCTGGCCGAACTCGAGGAGTCGCTTGGCGGGACCTTGCTGCACCGCACCTCCCATGGGCTGGAGCTGGCCCAGGCCGGCCGCGAGCTGCTGCCGCTGGCCGAGGAAGCCCATCGCCTGTGGCAGCGCATCCAGCATGACATCAGCGTGGACAAGACGCTGCGCGGCACTTTCCGCGTGGGCGTGACGGAGCTGATTGCGATGACCTGGCTGACGCGCCTGATCCAGCTTCTTCAGAAGCTGCATCCCCAGCTGACGCTGGAGCCGGTGGTGGATGCGGGGCTGACGCTCTTCGAGCGCCTCGAAGCCAACAAGCTCGACCTGTCCATCATGCCGGGAACCTTCTGGGGCCAGGCTTTCGAATCGATCAAGGTCGGGCAGGTCGACCAGGCCTGGATCGCGAGTCCGCGGCTCGGCATTCCGCAACGGGCCCTCGCGCCGCACGAGTTTGCCGACTATCCGGTCATCGAGCAGCCCGCCGGCGCCTCGAAAAACAAGTTCTACGAGGCCTGGCGCGCGGAGCACGGCTTTCGCTTCGGCAAGGTTCTGCTCACCAACAGCACGACGGTCTTGCGCGAGTTGACGATCAGCGGATTCGGCATCAGCCAGCTTGCCCTCGACTATGTTCGCCCGGACATCAAGAACGGCGTGCTGCGGGTCGTGAAGAGCGATCCGATGCCGCCGCCGCTGGTCTACAGCGCGGTCTATCGAAGCGACAATTCCAGTCCCGCACTGGCGCGCATCGTCGAGCTGGCCGTCAAGACCTGCGATTTCAAGTTGCGTGCAAGCCAGCACGACGTGGCCCCGGCCCGGCCGTTGCGAGGCTCGGGCCTGCGGCAACGTTCAGTTCGCAAAGGCGCGAAGACGAAGCCGGCATGAAGCTAGCGCCGGATTTCCATCCAACGCTCCGAAGATTTGCAACTGCCGGTGACTGGGCTCGCTGGCGCGGCACTGGGCCCGCATCCGATGCGGCATACTCCCACCCCCAACTCGCCAGAGACCCGCTGAATGGACAAGGAAGTCGACCCCAAAGTGCTCGCCGTCATCGATGAGATGCGGCTGTCAGGACCACGTCTCACGCCGGTCGAGATCGTCGCGAAGATGGGTGTCTTCGACGCGCGGGAAAAGCCGTTCGATCACGCCTGGCTGGCGACGGGCGACAACGTCATTGCCACCATCTGGGCCGAATTCGTGAATGTCGGCGCCGGTGGGCGCTGGTTCTGCCTCGAGTCGCTGGACACGCAGCACCGGCCCGGCGGCGGCGTGCGAAGCCCCCAGCAGATCCAGCGCGCCAAGGACCGCCGTGCATTGCTCAAGCGGACCTTCGACGCAGGTCAGGGCTTCCGTGCCGTGCTGCAGACCAACCGGGTCGCCATCGCAGAACTGGAAAGCAACAAGGGTGCGAAGGTCTCCACGCGGGTGCGCGACGACGCCGAATGGCACGTCGCAAGCTGGGAGTCCGACCAACAGCTCGCGGTCCTGGTCCGCGGCCCGCGCGGCTGGGTGCCCGGCGAGGCGGAAATACAGGCGGCCAAGGCGCGAGGCAGCGTGCCGGACGCTGCTGGCGATCCGGGCGTGGCGGCTGCCGAGCGGTCGGCCTCGCGGGAAGAGGTCCAGGCCGCCGCCATGGACTACGTGCTGCGCCACTTCAAGGGCTACGGCTACAACGCCGAAGACGTGACCAGCCAGAACCTCGGCTACGACATCGACGTGTCGAATGCGAAGGGGGCCGCGCTTCTCAAGGTGGCGGTGAAGGGCACGTCAACGGGGGTGCCCAGTTTTCGGCTCACCGGCGAAGAACGCGAATGCTCGGCACGCGAGCCGCTCTGGCGCCTGCTGGTGGTCGCTGACGTGATCGGTCCGGCGGCGCAGCACAAGATCTACAAGCCTTCCGAGATGGAGCAGGCGCCGGGGTTCGAGCCGCTGGATTAGCGGGCGGCGGTTACCTTCGGGGCGGCAGCGCGCCAGGAAAGTCCGCTGATGTGCCCTCGATCACATCTGCATCAAACCCCTGGTGCACGGGGTTCAAAATGGGCCAGCCTCCTCACGAAACACATGAGAGCCATCGCCTCCCTCACGGCCCTTTTCCTGGCCACCTGCTTCGCCGTGGTGCCTCATGCCCACGGCCAGTCCGCTCAGAGCCCGCAGCCCTACGCCGGCCCGCTGTTCGACACGCACCTGCACTACAACCAGGAAGCCTGGGACGGCAACACCGGCCCTTATCCGCCCGCCGAGGCGATCGCGCGCATGCAGCGCAACAACGTCACGGCCATCATTGCCAATTCGCGGCCCAACGCCGGCACGCAAACCCTGGCGGCGGCGCGCGAAACCCGCGCCGCGGGCGTGACCGTGGTGCCTTTCGTGCGCCTGTACCGCAACCGCGACGACTACGACAACTGGTTTCGCGACGAGAGCATCCACGAGATGGTGCTGGCCGAGCTGGCGCGTGGCACCGCGAGCGGGCCCTATCGCGGACTCGGCGAGTTCCACCTGTACGACAGCGCCAATGCCAACGGCCCGGTGGCCAGGAAGCTGATCGCGCTGGCGGAGCAGCGCAAGCTCGCGGTGCTCGCGCACGTCGACGACGTGGCGATCGACCTGCTGATGGCCAACGCGCCGTCGAAGGGCCAGACCCTCCGCCTGATCTGGGCCCACACCGGCATCGGCGGCGCGCCCATCGAACGGGTGCAGGCCCTGCTGGAGCGCTATCCGCTGCTGATGGGCGAACTCTCGTACCGGCCGGGGCTGACCTGCGAGGGCGGGAGGCTGTGCCCCGAGTGGCGTGCGTTGATCCTCAAGTACCCGGAGCGCTTCATGATCGGCTCCGACACCTGGGTGAACCAGCGCTGGAGCGCCTACGACGAGATCATGCGCGGCTACCGCACCTGGCTCGGCGACCTGCCCCCCGACGTGGCGCGCCGCATTGCCTGGGGCAACGCGGCCGCAATGTTCGACTTGCCGCGCTGAGCGAGTTCGCTCAGGCGCCGCTGCAGCGCGGCACCACGGCCGCTTGGCGCCGCCCGCGGCTTTACGGCGAACCGGGTGCGCCGTCGGGCTGCGGCTGCAACCATCGGCCGGCTTGTTCGCGCAGCGACCCGATCTGCTGGCGGACCAGCGCAAGCTCGGTCCGGAAAAGCCGGGCGGCGTGATCGCCGGCCTCGTCGCCGCCGGGCGCGGGATCGATCGGCTCGGCACCCGCCGGGCCCGCATCCGGCGAGCCGCCTTCCATGTACGCGGCCAGCGCGTCCAATGCCGCCGCGGCGCCCTCGGCCTCCACGCGCAGGGCGTCCAGTTGCTGCGGTGCATGCAGCGCCACGCGATGCGCGCCGAGGGCAGAGAGGTAGCTCAGCAGCGTGTGCGACTGGATCAGGAAGCGCAGCGCCGTGCCCGCGCGCGGCCTTACGAAACCGGGTTCGCGGAACATCTCGAACACGGCGGTGGACAGCGTCGCATCGGCGTTGTGGGCATTGCGCCTGGCAAGCCGGTAGGCCAGGTCGTCGCGCGCACCCGAGCGGTATTGGCCCGCGATCTGCCGCAGGTAGTGCGCGTGGTTGCGCAGCGTTGTTGCCGCAAGGTCGCTGAAGCGCCGCGCCTGCCAGTGCGGCAGCACCAGCACCATCGCCAGCGCGGCGATCATGCTGCCGATGGCAGTGTCGATCAGCCGGGGCAGCATCAGCACGTCGCTGTCGCCTACCTGGTTGAAGCACATCAGCACCAGCACTGTGACGGCCGCCGTCGCAACCAGATAGCGGGTCGCGCGCGTGGCAAAGAAGAACACGCCCGCGGCCACCGCCAGCAGCGACTGGGCCCAGGGCTGCGGGAAAAGCACCAGCAGGGCCCAGCCGGCCACGACGCCGATCGCCGTCCCCGCGATGCGCTGGCCGACGCGCGACACCGTGTCGCCCCAGGCCTGCTGGCAGACGAACAGCGTGGTCAGCAAGATCCAGTAGCCGCGCACCGGATGGATCAGCAGCATCACGCCATAGCCGGCCACCAGCGCGACCGCCAGCCGCAGCGCATGGCGGAAGAGTGCCGAACGCGGCGTGAACTGGCGCCGCACGCGTTCCACCATCTCGCGCCCGGACTGCGGCGAGCGGTCGAACAGCCCCATGTCGGCGCGCCCGGCCCGGGCCGATGGCTCGGTGGCGCCGGCGAGCTGCCGTTCGAGCTGCGCGAAGTTCCACGCCATGGCCTCGACGGACGCGAGCAGCGCCATCCGGCGCGGTTCGCGCAGCTGCGCGCGCTCATGGTCGATGGCGCTTTGCAGCTCCACCAGCGCGTGGCCGGTGGCGGGATCGGCGGCAAAGGGCTCGCGCCGCTCGATGGATCGGGCAAGGCGCCGGCAGGCCTCGCCCTGCAGGCTCAGCACGCGCTGGCAGCGGTACAGCAGGTCGCTGTGGAAGAAGGCATCGGCCAGCGCGTTGTAGTCGTCGTGCGACGAGGTGGCACGCTCGTGCACGTCCTGCGCAATCAGGTAGAGGCCGCGATAGCGCGCGATGCGGCCGGTGGGCGCGCGCGTGGTGCCGATGCGCCGGAAGATGCCTTCCTTGGCGGCGTTGAGCTCGGCCACCACCCGCGCGTTGAGCTGCGCGAGCGACAGCCGCTTGCGCTCCACGTCGATGCCGCGCAGCGGCTCGAAGAGCGAGGCCTTGAAACACACGTAATCGCCGAGCACGCGGAAGAGTCCGGCCAGCTGCGCCTGCACCGGCTGGGCCGGGAACAGCGTGCACCACGCCACCGAGAACACGCCGTACCAGGCTGCGCCCGCCAGCAGCAGCAGAGCCTCTTCGCGCCTGCCGGCGTCGCTCGAGGCGGCCGCGCTGCCGTCGATGCCCAGCATGGCGTAGATCGCAAGAGCGAGGGTGGCGAAGCCGACGGCCTTGTAGCGCGGCTCGATGGCGCCCAGCATCGTCAGCGAGAACGCGGACAGCGCCAGCCCCGGGATGAAGAGGGCGGGGGTGTCGATCCAGGACACGACCGCGAAGGCCGCCGCCGCGAAGCACACCAGCGTGACGGCCTGCGCGCGCAGCCGGCCCCGGCCGCTGTCGTCGGTTTCGGCCAGGGCGCTTGCAATAGCGCCCAGGAAAAGCGGCGTCATGGCTTCGGCATGCCCGCTCAGGCTGCCGATGGCCATCAGGCTGCCGAGCGTGAGCAGCACCCGCAGCGGCTGGGCGCGGCCTGCCATCCGGCGAAGCCGCTGGCGGAAAACATCGAGGGAGAAGAAGAAAAAGGACATTGCCACTGTTCTGCACGATGCGTGCCAGCGCACGGCCGGTTCTCCGGCCGCATCCAGCAACTCAGCCCGCCTCCGGCCACCGGTGCCGCGTGCCACCCGAACGCCGGTCGGCCTTTTCCGCCACCACGCCCTGTGCGCTCAGTTCGGCCGCGCGCTGTTCGAGGTGCTGCAGGCACTGCAGGAAGACGTCGAGCTGCGCGGGCGCGATGCCCTCGAGCAGATCGGTGTTGAGTGCCGCGATACGCGGAAACACCCGCTCGAAGAGCTGCCGCCCCGAGGGGCTCAGCCGCACATGCACGCCGCGCCGGTCTTCGTCGTCCTGCCGGCGCGACACCAGCTTCTTCTCGACCAGGCTGCGCAGGCCGCGCGAGGTGCGCACGCGGTCCAGCTGCAGGTGCGCGGCCAGCGCCGAGGAGGTCATCTCGCCGTGCTGCGCGAGCGCGGCGATCATTCCCCACTCGCGCCGCGTGATGCCGAAGCCGCCCTCGACCAGGCGCGTGGCCATGCCGCTGGCGGTACGCATCGCGCGCGACAGCCGGTACAGGAGCAGCTCGTCCAGGGAGCGGGGCGCGCGCAGGGCGCTGGCGTCGGGGAAGGCTTGCATGCCTTGCGTGTCGTGCATCAGGTCGGGCCGGCGAGGGCAGTGGGGTCCGCGCGCCTCGCGCGGAAGTGATGGATAAATCGGAAACCCAAAGAAAACCAGCAACTTGGAAGGGCTCGTGTGCACTCGAGAAGAGCTTCCAGCAGCAATATCCATCAAGCTGTCGCAAAGCTCGTGCTGTCGGTGATCTTTTGAAGGCGCAGGGAGCGCAAACCGCGTAAGCAGGAACACCAGAAGCCCAGCATCCGAGGGGAATGGCCCGATTTTAGGAGGAGCGCCAATGGCGGCCCTGGCCTTGGCCGCGGGCAGGTGGCGCCGACCCCGGATGCTGTTTCAGCGGTACGCGCGAGCCGAGTTCGTCGAAAAGAACTTTGTCTTTGCCAGCTCGGACTTGTCCCGCATGAACCACAGGGCCGAGCCCAGGATGTCGCGAAACGGGGCCTCGCGCAGGCTGTTGGGCCAGTCGCTGCCAAACAGGCACCGGTCCTCGCCGAACAGTTCCCACAGGGTGTCCAGGCGGTCTCGGGCCTGTGCCGAATTGCTCGCGTTCACGGGAATCTGGGAGATCTTCGCGAACACCCCGGGATGCGCCGCCAGCGCCCGCAGGTTGTGCAGGAAGGTCTGTTCCTGATGGCCCGGAATGACGGCGCCGGGCAGGTGGTCGACCACGATCCTCAGTGCCGGCACCTGGTGGGCGATCTCCAGCAGGGCCTCGATCAATCGTGCATCGGGGTTGGCGCTGTCGAGGCTGCGGCCGCTCTCGGCCAGCGCGCGCAGGCCGTCAATGAACGCCGGGTTTCGAACATCTTCGCGCAGGTCGCGATCCCAGAGGTTGCCGCATCGGATCCCGAGGAACAGGGGCTCGGCCGCCAGCCGTTCCAGCGTGGGGCGAAAGTCGGCGGTGCCGGGCACCAGATTGCCGACGAAGCCGAGCATCCGGGGGTCGTCGCGCAGCGTTTCCAGCAGCCAGAAATTGTCGTCGTGCCAGGGACTGGCTTCGACGGCGATGGCACCGGTGACGCCGTGCTTCCTCGACGCGGCGAAATAGTCCGAAGGGAGCATGGGCCGATGGATCGCATCGCATTTCGGAGGCCACGGAATGCCTTGTGGGCGGCGAGGGTCGAACAGGTGAATGTGCGAATCGACGATCGATCCGGTGTAGATGTCCGACCCCGCGCCGGGCGTTTCCAGCCAGAGTTCGGGGGTCATTGCAGATTGACGAACATGCCGCCATCCACCAGCAGCGCGGCGCCCGTGACATAGCGGGCCATGTCCGACGCCAGAAAGACGACCGGGCCGGCGATGTCCTCGGGCGCGCCCAGCCGGCCCAGCGTGGTGCGCCGGATCATGTAGGCGCGCTTTTCCTCGTCGGCCAGGTCTTCCTGGTTGATGTCGGTGGCGATGGTGCCGGGCAGCACGGTGTTGCAGCGGATGCCGTACGGTCCGAGCGCGATGGCGCAGGACTGCATCAGCGAGTGCAGCCCTGCCTTGGTCGGTGTGTAGTGCGTCTGCATGCCGCCCCCGACCAGCGCACTGATGGAGCTGACGGCGATGATGGCGCCGCCGTTGCCTTGTTTCTTCATCTGGTTGGCGGCGGCCTGGACCGCGAAGTAGGCGCCGTTCAGGTTGGTGTCGACCGTGCGCAAGTAGGTTTCGCGGGGCATGTCGAGAAAGGAATGGAAGGGGCAGATGCCGGCGTTGTTGACGAACACGTCCACGCCCCCGAAAGCGTCGAGCGCCGCCGCGACCAGCCTGCCGCCGGTGTCCGGATCGGCGGCATCGCTGCCCACCTCGATGCCATGGCCGCCGAAGCCGGAGATTTCCTCCATCAGCGAGAAAGCGGCCGTCCGGCCCTGGGCGCTGCCGCTGTGCCCGATGACGACGCGCGCCCCCTGGCGCGCGCATTCCATCGCGACGGCGCGGCCGATGCCGCGCGAGGCGCCGGTCACGATCACGGTCTTGTCGACAAGCAGCATGTGCAGCGCTCCTTCAGGTGGGTGATTCGGGCGGGAAGGCAAAGACCGGCAGCAGCTCGACGCTGACGGGGGAATGATCGGGGTGGGTCTGCATGATGTCCGCCATGTAGGCCCACCAGCGCTGCATCACGGGCGAACGGGGCAGGGCTTCGAGCAGATCGTCGCGCCGGTAGTGCATGACACCATAGAGCGCGCCGTCCTTCTCGTCGAGAAAGATTCGGTAGTCCTCGATGCCGGACTCCTGCAGCAGTGCCGCCAGTTCGGGCCACAGGGCATCGTGCCGGCGGCGGTATTCCGCTGCCTGGCCCGGGTTCAGCTGGAGCCTGAAAGATCGCACGGGCATCGCTCGCGCATCCTCAATGGCTGTACGGCCGCTCGAGCATGCATTCCGGGTTCAGGCGTACCCCGAAGCCCGGCTTGTCGAGCTGGCTCACCGACATTCGCCCCTGCTGTGGAATCGGTTCGTCGAGCAGCAACGGGTTGAACATCGGCACCACCTCATCGGCCTTGGGCGCCATCATCAGGAACTCGGCAAACGGGCTGTTGTGCCGCGTGATGACGAAGTGATAGCTGTAGACCGACGAGCCGTGCGGCACCACCAGCGCACCGTGCGCGTCGGCCAGCGCGGAGATCTTGACCAGCTCCGTAAGGCCGCCGCACCAGTTCACGTCGGGCTGGATGATGTCGCAGCATCCCATCTCGAGGAGCAGGCGGAAGCCCCAGCGCGTTGCCTCGTGCTCGCCGGTCGAGACCATCATGCCGGCGGGCATGTTCTTGCGCAGCGCCGCATAGCCCCAGTAGTCGTCCGGCGGCAGCGCCTCTTCGATCCACTTGAGCTTGAGATCGGCGGCAGCGTGCGCCAGCCGCGTGGCGTAGTTGAGGTCCAGGCTCATCCAGCAGTCGTACATCAGCCAGAAGTCGGGGCCGACCTGCTCGCGCATGTGGGCCAGCTTCTCGAGGTTGCGCCGCAGGCCTTCCTCGCCTTCGGCGGGGCCGTGCTGCAGCGGCAGCTTGCCGCCGATGAAGCCCATCTGCTTCGCGAGGTCCGGGCGCGCGCCGGTGGCATAGAACTGCAGTTCGTTGCGCACGGCGCCGCCGAGCAACTGGTGCACCGGCTCCTGGCGCAGTTTGCCCATCAGGTCCCAGAGCGCCAGGTCCACCGCGGAGAGCGTGTTCAGCACGATGCCCTTGCGGCCGTAGTAGAGGGTCGACTGGTACATCTGGTCCCAGATCTTCTCGACGTCGGTGACCCGGGCGCCTTCGATGAAACGCGCCAGGTGCTTCTCCACGATGAAGGCCCCCGGCTCGCCGCCGGTCGTGACCGCGAAGCCCACGGTGCCGTCGCTCGCCTCGACTTCCACCACCAGCGTGCCGAGCACGTTGATGCCGAAGCTGCGGCGGCTCTGGCGGTATTCGGGGTATTTGCTCATCGGCGTGGAGATGTGGTCGTCGATCCAGTGCCCGTCGGACTGGTCGTGGTAGTCGGCTCCGCCACCGCGCAAGGTGTAGGCACGAACCTGTTTGATGGTCTGAGAAGTCATGGGCAGCACCTTTCTTGCGGGGTCAACGCGCCCAGCGCAGAACCATCGCGTCGAGGTTCCGGGCAATTTCGATCAGCCCGGCTTCGGTCGCGGGATGCAGCGCGGGGATCGGATGCCGCGCCATGTCGCATCGGATGATTCCACCGGCCTTCATCAGTGCCTTGCTGGCCAGCAGGCCGCACTGCCGGTTTTCGTAGTTGATGAGAGGCAGCCATCGCTCGTAGCCGCGCATCGCCTGTTCGCGGTTCCCCGCGAGGTAGTCGCGAATGATCGGTTGCAGGCCGTCGGGATAGCCGGCGCCGAGGATGCCGCCGGTCGCGCCGGCTTCCAGGTCGGCGAACAGCGTGATGGCCTCCTCGCCGTCCCACGGTCCCTCGATGGCATCGCCGCCCAGGCGGATCAGCTCGCGCAGCTTGCCGGCCGATTGCGCCACCTCGATCTTGAAATAGCAGACCGCCGGCACGTCGCGCGCGAGCTGCGCCAGGAAGGCTGCGGACAGCGGTGTGCCGCTCATCGGGGCGTCCTGCAACATGATCGGTATGTCGAGGCCGTCGGCCACGCGCCGGTAGAACTCCCCCACCCCGGACTCGTTGGCCCGGATGGTGGCGCCGTGGTACGGCGGCATGATCATGACCATGGCCGCTCCCGCCCGCGCGGCCCGCTTGCTGCGCTCGGCGCAGATCTGGGAGCTGAAGTGGCTGGTGGTCGCGATGACCGGCACGCGCCCTGCCACATGCTCGAAGATCGTGGCGGTGAGAATTTCCCGCTCGCGGTCCGACAGGGCGAATTGCTCCGAATAATTGGCCAATATGCACAGCCCGTCGGCGCCCGCTTCGATGATGAAATCGATGCAGCGCTTCTGGCCGTCGAGGTCGAGCTCGCCCCGCTCGTCGAAAATCGTCGGGGCGACCGAAAATGCGCCGGTATACCGCGCCTTGCGCTGTCCGGAGCGCGTCATTGCAGCCACCCCAGGGACGCTGCCGCCTTGACCGCCTCGGGAATGATCAATTTCTCGTGCGGCTCGAAGATCGGTTTCGGCAGATCGTTCGGCTTGTAAAATCCCGAAGGCGTGCTGCTCGTCAATTTTCCGCTGCGGTAGCGCGTGATATAGAGCAGCGACAGGTAATGCCCCCGCTTGGCTTCGCTGAATTCAAGGATCTTGATGAATTGGGGCCCGTCGGCCACCACGTCCGTCCCCAATTCATCCTTGCACAGCCGTTCCCATGCGTTGTCGATGGATTCATTGAAATTGTGCATGACACCGGGGTTGTGCCATTGCCCTGCGAAGGGCTCGTCAGGCTGCCTTTCCTTGCTCGGCCGCTGGGTCAGCCAGACATTGCCGTCTTCATCGAAGATCACCAGCTCGGTGGATATCTTCTTGTAGGTCTTTACGAATTCCTCGTAAAGCCGCTGCGGCAATACCCTCGCTCCTACGTCGGAGCGAATTCTTTGCAAGATGGAAATTTCCTCATCTATCAGTGCTTCATTCCAAGACATTTTCGTTCATCCTGTGACGTAGGGTTAAAGAAGGTCTCCTCTGCGGTAGCCCTGCCCTCGAATGGAGGTAATGGAATTATTTTTCGTAATGAAATAGGCTTAAAGAATCGGGTCGGCTGCAAATAAATCGCAACATTATTTAGCAACATATATGCCATGTGCTGCACTGCAGCAGAGGAAATGAATAGCGCCTTGGGTGATGCAAATCAATTGCCACTTCGGGCTGAAAAGTTATGTCACATCGATCTTTCGCATTTCATTCTGTGGACCGAATAGCGGCCGGGTGGCTCTACTTTTCCGGTGGTCGGGACAACGTGGTTTCATCCAGACGAGGCGGCGTTCGGGCGTGCTGCGAGCGCAGGCTTCGCGAGCGCCGGGCGCTCTCTTTTCCTGCACCAAAACGCGACTCGAAGCTGTATTGCGGGGCCGCACTGCACCGGGAAAAGCAGGCGCCCGGGTGTGCGGCGGTGCTCATTCGCCGCGCGCCGGCAGCATCGGCTCCGACGCGGCATTCGCATCGCGCCGCTTGGGCCGTCCGGGAATGGGCTTGGCCAGCAGGGCTTGCGGCCCGTCGCGCCGGTAGTCCGCGACCCAGCGAAATACCGTTCGGCGGTTCAGGCCGTAGACCAGCGCGACCTGGGCCACGCTGCACCCCTCGTTCACGGCAGCAACCGCCCGTTGCCGCAGGGTCTGCAGCAGTCGGTGGTCCAGGCTGCGGGCGTCAAACTTGGCATTCATGATCGACAGCCTGGCGCGAGGCGGTGGATCGGAGCGCGCCCCATATACCCAGGCCCTGCAGCACGAGCAGTGCGGCGAACGGGAGCGAGACCGACAGGTTGGTGCCGACTGGAAGATGCCCGACCAGCGCAGAACTGGCACCGGCGCAGACCATCATCCCGCAGCCCAGCAGGCTCGCGGTCGCGCCGGCCCTGTCGGGGTACAGCGTCATGGTCAGCGCCACGACGTTGGAGAACAGCAGGCCCTGGCCGAAGTTCGTCAGCATCACGCCGGCCAGCAGGGTCGGCAGCACCAGCGAGCCCGGCGTGCACAGCATCGCGAAGATGCCGAGCACGCACGCGGCGAGCCCGGCCAGCATCAGGGTGCGGCCGCTCACGGTGCGGATGAGCGTGCGGTTGAGCAGCGTGCCGGCCAGGTAGCAGATGCCCGCGAGCAGTGCGGTGGTGCCGAAGTAGGAGGGGCTTTGCTTCAGCCGGTCCTGGATGACGAAGGGACCGATGATGTTCCAGATCAGGAATACCGACAGGCTGCATCCGAGCGCCAGCGTCGCCGAAAGGAACCGCGGATTGCCCAGGATCAGCACATAGCCGCCGAGCGACTGGCGCAGGCTCCTGCGCCGGCTCGGCGCGAGCGACTCCTGCAGCCTGAAGCTGAGCGCCAGCAGCAGCGCGCTGTAGCCCGCATACAGCGCGAAGTTCCAGCGCCAACCCGCGTACTGCTCGATCAGGCCGCCGATGAAAGGCGCGAGCACCGGCCCCAGGCCCCAGGCAAGGCTGAGGTAGACCACTGCCACATAGAAGCGCTCGCCATGGATGTTGTCCACCAGCAGCGCACGTGCCACCACCTGGCAGGCACCGATGGCAAAGCCCTGCATCGCCCGGCCGACGAGCAGTTGGGTGATGTCGCCGGCCAGCATCGCGACAAGGCTCCCCGCGATGAAGAGTGCCAGGCCGGGCAGGATGGCCGGCAGCCTGCCGCGCCCGTCGGCGATCAGGCCGAAGAACAGCTGGCCCAGCGCGTAGGCGATCAGCGTGATCGAGATGCTTCCCTGCATCACGATCGCACTGACGCCGAATTCGCGCCCGATGGAGGGCATGCTGGGCGCGTAGAGGTCGATCGCGATGCCGCTGACGCTGTTCAGCAGCGGCGCGATGACGATGACGAAGTTCTCGTAGGACCGCGTCTGCTGTGCTGTTGCCGGGTTCATGGCCGTTCCTCCTCGGTAAAGAGTCGGGAGAGCTCGGGGCCGGATCGCGACCGCCGGGCTGGTGTCTGGCATGCCTGGCGTGCGCTTTTTCACGGCGACGGCCTGCCCAGATAGAGTTCCCGCACTTGCGGGTCGTGCATGAGCGAGCGGGCCGCACCTGAGAGCGCGACAGTGCCCATCGACAGGATGTAGGCGCGGTCCGAGATGCGCAGGGCTTCCATGGCGTTCTGCTCGACCATCAGGATCGTGACGGCCTCCTTGCGGCGGATCTCCGCGATGGCCTCGAAGACCTCCTGCAGCATCTTGGGCGAGAGCCCGGCCGAGGGTTCGTCGAGCAGCAGGATGTGGGGCCGGGGCATGAGAGCGCGCGCCAGCGCCAGGATCTGCCGCTCGCCGCCCGAAAGCGAAGCTGCACGCGCGCCGAACTTGCGACCGAGCATCGGGTAGAGCGCGCAAAGCTCACGCATGCGCTGTTCGCATTGCGTGTTGCCCAGGTAGTGGCCGCCGACCAGCATGTTTTCGCGCACCGTCAGCGCGCTGAAGACGTTCTCGGTCTGCGGCACGAAGCCAAGGCCGCAGCGGCGGATCTTGTCGTGCGCCGGCATCTTCGAAACGTCCTGGCCCTCGAGCAGCACCGCGCCGCTGCGCGGCGGCACGAAGCCGGCGATGCTCTTGAGCAGCGTGGACTTGCCGCAGCCGTTCGGCCCGAGCAGCGTCACGATCTCCGCCCTTGCGGCGTGCAGCGTGATGCCCTTGAGGATGTCGACCTCGGCCGTGTAGCCTGCGACGACCTGCTTGACCTCGATCATGGGAGCTCCTCCTCGGGCTCGGGCTCCTCGACGCGCCCGAGGTAGGCGCGCACCACTTCCTCGTTGCGCACGAGTTCGTCGGGGCGGCAGTCGGCGACGATGCGCCCCCGGTCCAGCACGATGCAGCGCGTACAGACCTCGCGGATGAACTGCATGTCGTGCTCGACGATGAGCATCGTCATGCCCCCCGCATTGAGGGCCTGCAAGGCGAGCACGATGTCGCGCCGCAGGTTGGGATGCACACCCGCCGTCGGTTCGTCGAGGATCAGCAGCCGGGGCTGCGCCATCAGCGCGCACACGATGCCCAGCAGCTTCTTCTGTCCACCTGACAATGCGGCCGCCGGCAGGTCGCGCACGGAGGCCAGCAGCAGCTGGTCGAGCAACTGTCCGGCTTTCTTCAGCGCGGCCTGCTCGGTGCGGCGCGCTGCTGTGCTGCGCGTGAGCGTGGCCCAGATCCCGTGGTGCGCGGTGGCGGCCGCAACGGCCACTTCGAGCACCGACATCTTGCGTGGCATCGATGGCAACTGAAAGGTGCGCCCGATGCCCGCCGCGACCACGCGGTGAACCGGCAGCCCGTCGATGCGATCACCGGCCAGGCGGATCGCACCCCGGTCGATCGCCTCGAAGCCGTTGATGGTGTTGAGCAGCGTGCTCTTGCCCGATCCATTGGGTCCGAGCAGGCCGACGATTTCGCCGGATGCGACGTTGAAGCTCACGTCCTGCAGCACGTGATTGCCGCTGAAGGCCTTGGCGACGGCCTTCACTTCCAGCAGGGCGGACGCCGTTGCGGTCATTGGATAGCCTCCGCCTTCGGCTGCGGTCTTCGCCTTGGGAGCGGCCCGGCGGCTCATGGCATCTTCCGGATCTTCTCCGGCACCAGTCCTTCGCTGCGCCACATCAGGCAGGCCAGCAGGATGAGTCCGATGAGGCCCAGGCGCAGCGCGCCGGCCTGGTCCGAGCCGAAGCCCAGCACCTGCCTGGCGAAAGGCGCCAACACGTTCGCGGCCTGAACCAGCAGCACGCCGATGAGCACTCCGGCCGTACTGCCCACGCCGCCGATCATCAGCATGGTCCACAGCAGGAAGGTCTCCGCCGGGAGCATGTAGTCGGGACTCACGAAGCTCATGTAGTGGGCATAGAGCGAGCCGCCGAGCGCCGTGACGGCAGCGCCAGCCATGAGGGTGCGCGACTTGAGCGAGCGCAGGTCGTAGCCCATGCAGGCCGCGAGTTGCGGCTCCTCGCGCATGAGCCGCAATGCACGGCCGAATCGCCCATTGCCCAGCCGGCGGCACAAGAGGGCGGATACAGCGACGACGGCCGCGACCAGTCCGAGGAAGGCCAGTCCGCTCCATGGCCTGCCCAGGCTGTCGAAGAGCGAGGGAATGGCGCTGATGCCATTGGCGCCGCCCGTGAGCCAGTCCTCGTTGGTCGCCATGGTGCGCAGGATCTCGGCGATCGCCAGCGTGGCGATGCCCCAGTAGTCGCTGGCCAGCTTGTTGCCGATGCGTGCGATGCACCAGCCCAGCGCCATCGCCGCGAGCACGCCGAAGGCGGCCCCCGCCAGTGGCGGCCATCCGAGCGCGAAGGCGATGCCTGTTGCGTAAGCGCCCAGTCCCGCGAAAGCGATCTGGCCGAAGTTCATGAGACCTGCATAGCCCGCCTGCAGGTTCAGGCCCAGCGCCATGAGCGCATAGATACCCGCGACGGTCAGGGAGAAGACGAGGAAGTCAAACACGGCGCACCTCGCGGTCGAACAGCCCGTAGGGCTTGAACAGCAGCGCCAGCAGCAGGATCAGGAAGGAGGCGGCGTTGATGTAGGTCACGGGCAGGAACTTCATGTCCACGCCGAAGAGGAAGCCGAAGTTGAGATTGGTGACGGCGGTCTCGGTCACCGCAATGAGCAGCGCGCCTGCGATGGCGCCCATCGGGTTGCCCAGGCCGCCAAGGATGGCCGCGGCGAAAACCGGCAGCAGCAGGTCGTTGCCCAGGTTGATGTGAGCCCCCGTCGACAGCGACAGCATGCTGCCCCCCAGTCCCGCCACCATGCCGCTCGTGAAGCTCACGAGAAAGGTGATGCGCTCCGCGTTCAGCCCCGATGCATTGGCCAGCGCGGCGTTGTTGGTGAGCGCGCGCATGGCGCGTCCCAGCCGGGTGTAGAACAGCAGCAGCGTCACCAGCACCAGCAGCACCACCGTCGTGCAGACGAAGTAGAACTGCGTGTACGAGATGTGGGCGCCGGCGATGGTCAGCGGCGCCGTATGGCCGAGCCTGAACATGCGCGGAAAAGAACCCGCCAGGCCCTGCATCAACGCGATGGCGAGCATGGAAACCGCCAGCGAGCCGACCATGGAGATGGACGGTCCCGCCCGCAGCAGCCGGCGGAAGACCAGCACGTGCAGGCCCAGCGCCAGGATGCCCGTGACGACGCTGGCGATCAGCAGCGACCCGATCAGCGGCGCGCCCGCGGCATGGAGCGCATAGCTCGCGTAGGCCCCGAACATCGCGTACTGCACATGGGCGATGTTCGGGAACTTGACCAGCCCGTAGAGCATGCTCAGTCCGAGCGTGACCAGCGCGAGGTCCGCTGTGCGCAGGAGGGCGTCGATCAGGAACTGGAACATGTCAGCGATCCTGTGCGGTAGGTGGCTCGATCAGCGCTGCGCGATCTTTCCGTTTTCGTATTTGAGCCGGTCGTAGGGCGGGTTGAGCCGCTGCCGGTTGGCATCGAAGCTGATGACACCGGTGACGCCGGAGTACGATTGCCCGATCTCCTTGAGGGCGGTCTGGATGGCGGCCGCATCGACCGACTTCGCCTTCTCCATCGCAGCCGCGGTCATCAGCACGGCGTCGTAGCCGTAGCCGGTGTAGGCGGTCTTGAAGCCTTCCTTGTATTTCGCCGCGAAGGCCTCGGCATAGGCCTTGCCCGCCGGGCCCTGCACTGCGCCGAGTTCCATGCCGAGCTGGCCGTTCGCGATCTCGGGTGGCGTGTCCGACACGCACATGCTCAGGAGGATGGCGTACCAGGGCGTCTTGCGCAGGCCCAGGTCGTGCGCTTCGCGGTTGATCACCGCGGCCTCCTGGCCGTAGGCGGTGTAGACGAAGGCGTCCGGGCTGCTGCGCGACATCTGTTCGAGCTCCCGGCGATAGGTGGACTGCCCCGCGGCATAGAGAACCTCGGTGACGACCTTGCCGCCCAGCTTTTCGAAGGCCTCCTTGTAGCCCTGCAGCACGCCCTGGCCGTAGGCGTTGTTGGGCGCAATCACCGCGACCTTGCGGTAGCCCAGCGCATAGGTGTCGGAGGCGGAGAAGCTGTTGGCATAGTTCTCCAGCCCAAGCAGGCCGAAGGAGGTGGCACCGAGGTCCTTCAGCTTGATGCTGCTGCTGTTGATGTTGAGGTGTGTGACGCCTTCCTTGACCAGGTACTGCCCCACCGGCAGCGTGATGCTCGAGGAGTATTCGCCCATCACCACCGGCACCTTGTCCACGCCGACCAGCTTGCGCGCCGCGTTGAGCGCCGTCGTCGCGTTGCCGCCCGAGTCCTCGACGAGCACGTTGAACTTCTTGCCGAGCACGCCGCCCTTGGCATTCACCTGGTCGACCCCCAGCATGATGCCGCGGCGCACGTCCTCGCCGATGGTGGCGCTCGCACCCGTGAGGGACAGCACCGCGCCGACATTGACGGTGCCCTGGGCCAGAGCGCCGGAAGAGCCGGCCCCAAGCAGCAGCGCGGCGAGAACACTGAACGAAAACTGTTTGATCACGGCGTACTCCAGGTTTTGAAAAAATCGGAAAAAGGCGCGATGACAAGGGCCACCTACACGTGCCCCGCATAGAGCCGGACCACGCTGCGCTGGATGAACTGGACGATGTCTTCCATGCGGTGCGCCACGTGGCCGCTGATGACGTCGCGGCACAGCGGCGCGTCGCGGCGAAGCAGGGCATCGAGCAGCGCCAGGTGTTCTTCCTCCATGGCCTTGCTCTTGCCTTCGAGATCGCTCCAGCGAAAGTAGTGGATGCGGGCGTTGACGGCCTGCAGCGACTTCGCGATCTCCTGGTTGCCGGAGAGCCGGGCGATCGACAGGTGAAACTGCTCGTCCGCTTCCAGCAGCTGGTAGGTGGACATCGCGGCCGTGTGCTGCATCACGTCGATCCATGCGTCGCGCGCCTGAACGATGTCGTCGTGCGGCGCGCGCTGCAGCGCCAGATTGACCGATGCCAGCTCGATGGCCCCGCGCAGCTCATAGAGATCGAAGACCTCCTGCCGTTCGAGTTGCCGTCCGTAGAAGCCTCGGTTGGGAACCAGCGTGAGCATGTTCTCGGCCACCAGGCGGTGCAGCGCCTCGCGCAGGGGCGTGCGGCTCACGTCCAGTTCCTCCGCCAACTCGCCTTCGTTCACGCGTTCGCCGGGCTTGATCCGGTAGACGATGACCATCTCCTTCAGGCGCTTGTGAACG
Source organism: Variovorax paradoxus (assembly GCF_018614875.1). Lineage (GTDB taxonomy): Bacteria > Pseudomonadota > Gammaproteobacteria > Burkholderiales > Burkholderiaceae_C > Variovorax > Variovorax paradoxus_I. Next base: position 25,601 of record NZ_JAGGNW010000022.1, read on the forward strand.
TCGTTGACGGTCATGCCGGCGCGGCGCAAGGTGCGCGGCAAGGCGCTCAGGACTGCTTCGGATCTGCGATTCATGGCACTTAAAAATGAGAAGTCAGACCTCGAACAGGCGTCCGAAGCGGGAAAGGGAATCGCGCACTCCGGCCAGGCGCAACGCGTGCCATGCCATGGCGCAATTGCTCGAGACCACGGGTTTGCCGAGCTCTTCCTCGACCTCGCGTGTCAGGTTGGCCATGCGCAGGCTCGTGCAGGCGACGAACACCGCATCCACGTCGGACTCGGAACCGGCCGCAAGAATCGCCGCGCGCAGCGATGCGCGATCGATGCGCGCCACCTCGCTGTCGTTGGCATGGTTGAAGGTCGCGATGCGCGGCACATCGATGCCACCGGCCTCGATGTGCTGCTTGAACACCTCGTTGATCGAATGCACGTAGGGCGTGATCAGGGCGGTCCTGCGCACGCCCAGCGCACGAAGACCGGCCATCGCGGCCGTGATCGGCGTGGTACAGGCCACCCCCGGGCGCGCGTCGCGGATCTGTGCGAACACCTTGTCCTCGCCGATCACGATCGAGCCCGAGGTGCAGCCGAAGGCGACCACGTCGAGCTCCACGTCGGGCACGATGAGCCGCGTGGCCGGCGTGATGTGCGCCTCCATCCGCGCGAGCGAGGCGAGGCCGATATCGGCCGGGCTCGGCAGGCGCGCCTCGAAGTACGCCACACCGGGCAGCGTCATGATCTGGCGCCACTCGTGCTCGATGGTCTGGTCGGTCTCCAGCACCACCAGGCCGATGGCGGCTCGCGCCATCACGCCCTCGTCCATTTCGAACGGCAGGATCGTGTAGTTCTCGCCCAGCGTCGCTGTGTGATTCATCGCAAGGTCATTCCCGTGATGTCAATGGCCGGCGTGCGGCCGTTCATGATGTCGGTCACGATCTGTGCCGTGCCGCAGGCCATGGTCCAGCCCATGTGGCCGTGGCCGGTGTTGAGGTACAGGTTGTCGTGCCGGCTCTTGCCCAGGATGGGCGTGCCCTCGGGAGTCATCGGACGCAGTCCGGCCCAGAAGTCGGGCCTTTCGTAGTCCGCGCCATCGGGGAACAGCTGCCGGGCCACGCGCAGCATCGGGCCGAAGTCCGCCGGCGCATGCCGCGTGTCGTAGCCGCTGAATTCCGCCGTGGCGGTGAAGCGCAGGCGATCGCCGAAACGGGCCCAGGCCACGAGGTTGTTCTCATCGACGCCGGCCAGCGAAGGAGGGCGGTGCCGCGTGTCGGTCGGAAAGGTGACCGAGTAGCCCTTGACCGGATAGATCGGCAGCCGGTAGCCGAGCGGGCGCGCGGCAATGGGCGAATAGCTGCCCATGGCCAGCACGTAGTCGTCGGCGGCAATGGCGCCCTGGTTGGTGTGCACGGCGCGGATGTGGCTGGCATCGGCCTCGATGCGCTGGATGTTCGCATCCATCATGAAGGTCACGCCCGCAGCGCGGCAGCGTTCGGTGAGAGCCCGCGTGAACATGCGCGCATCGCCGCTCTCGTCGCTCGGGCAATAGATGGCGCCGGCGATGTGCGGGCGCGCATCGGCGAGCGCGGGTTCCTGCGCCACCACGCCGTCGCCGTCCAGCAGCTCCAGCCGCATGCCGCCGTCGGCCAGGATCTGCATGTTCGCCTTGCCGCGCGCGAACGAGGCTTCGTCGCGGTACAGGTACAGCGCGCCGCGGCTGATGCGTTCGTACGCCAGGTCCTGCGCGGTCGTCAGCTGCTGCAGCAGACTCTGCGAGTAGCGGCACAGCACCAGCTTGCGGCTGGTGTTGAGGCGCGAGCGTTCGACTGTGCAATTCTGCATGAACTTCCACAACCATGTCCACATGCGCGGATCGGGGTTCAGCTTCAGGCGAAGCGCCTGGCTGTCGTCGCGCAGCGAGCGCCAGAGAATGCCCGGTGCCCGCGGCGACGCCCACGTGTAGGAGTGCCCCGGTGCCACCATGCCTGCATTCGCATAGCTGGTTTCCGCGGCAGGCAGCGGTTGGCGGTCGATCACCGTCACCTGCCGCCCCTGCGCGGCAAGATACCAGGCGGTGGCAACACCCGCCACGCCAGCGCCGAGGACCACGGTATGCATTGCAGGTGCTCCGTCAGACGGCTGCGATGACGCCGATCTCGACCGTGTAGGGCGGAAAGGCCAGTGCCGATTCGACGCAGGCACGCGCAGGGGCGTGGCCTTCAGGAACCCATGCATCCCACACCGTGTTCATTTCGGCGAAGGTCTTGTGGTCGGCCAGCCAGATCGTGGCTTGCACGATGCGCGTCTTGTCGCTGCCTGCTTCTTTCAGCAAGGCATCGATCTTGGCGACGATCTGTGCGGTCTGGCCTGCGACGTCGGCGGTGGTGTCGCTCGCCACCTGGCCTGCGAGAAAGACGAAGCCGTTGGCAATCACGGCCTGGCTCATGCGTGCGTTGGTCTGGAGTCTTTGTATTGGCATTTGCGGATCGATTCTTGGATGGGATGTGCAAAGTGAATTCACTTGCTTATTCACTTGCACACAAAAACCATGCCAAATTCGCCGTGCTGGAAGTAGTGCCACTGCCTCTGGAAATCGCGTGCAGGAGGAGGCCCGCCACGCGAAACGGCTCGCTGAATGGCATTACTTTTTTGCGAGGGATGACGGATCGCGATCGGAGGGCGCGCATGCACTGTCGGTTGTGCACTCGCATCCGGCGGAATGCAGCGGGAGGGCACCTTTTGAGTGCTCTTGTCAGGTCGATCGGTCTGCGTTGAGCAGCATCGCGACGAGGCTGCCTTGTCTTGCGCGAGATGTCGAATGTTTTTCTCGAGGAAGTAGAACCATGCATGAATGTGCGCCGCCTGACTGCGCATTCGCTCGCTGCAACTTCGATGTTGACACTACTTTTCAACGCGTCGATTCACGCCGTCGCACAAGCCGGTCTTGGCATGCTTTTTGTAGGTGTGCACACATCTGAATCAACAAGTGAGTTCAACGTGCCATGATCCTGGTAACCGGCGGCGCGGGCTTCATCGGCGCCAACTTCGTACTCGACTGGCTGGCGCAGAGCGACGAGCCTGTCGTGAATCTCGACAAACTGACCTACGCCGGCAACCTCGAGACGCTCGCGTCTCTCCAAGGCGACCCGCGGCACATCTTCGTGCAGGGCGACATCGGCGACAGCGCCCTGGTCGACCGCCTGCTGGCCGAGCACAAACCGCGCGCCATCGTCAACTTTGCCGCGGAATCGCACGTCGACCGCTCCATCCACGGCCCCGAAGACTTCGTGCAGACCAACGTGCTCGGCACCTTCCGTTTGCTCGAGTCCGTGCGCGGCCACTGGAGCGCGCTGCCGGCCGAGCAGAAGGCCGCCTTCCGCTTCCTGCACGTCTCCACCGACGAGGTCTACGGTTCGCTCTCCAAGACCGACCCCGCCTTCACCGAAGACAACAAGTACGAGCCCAACAGCCCCTACTCGGCCAGCAAGGCCGCCAGCGACCACCTCGTGCGCGCCTGGCACCACACCTACGGCCTGCCGGTGGTCACCACCAACTGCTCCAACAACTACGGCCCCTTCCACTTCCCCGAGAAGCTCATCCCGCTGATGATCGTCAACGCCCTGGCCGGCAAGCCGCTGCCCGTGTATGGCGACGGCATGCAGGTGCGCGACTGGCTCTACGTGAAGGACCACTGCAGCGCCATCCGCCGCGTGCTCGAAGCCGGCCA
>NZ_JAGGNW010000023.1:0-304 GCF_018614875.1 Variovorax paradoxus
GGCTGGGGTGAAGACGGCCTCGGCGGCAGCCGGCTCGGTGGTGATCTCCTGGGTGGCGATCTGCTCGGCGGTGATTTGCTGGGTGGCGTGCTGGGCGAAGACGGCATCGTCGGCAGCTTGCTCGGTGGCGATCTCCTGGGTGGCGATCTGCTCGGCGGTGATTTGCTGGGTGGCGTGCTGGGCGAAGACGGCATCGTCGGCAGCCTGCTCGGCGGCGACCTCCTGGGTGGCGATCTGCTCGGCGGTGACCTGCTGGGTGGCGTGCTGGGCGAAGACGGCCTTGTCGGCAACCTGCTTGGTGGCG
>NZ_JAGGNW010000023.1:444-27783 GCF_018614875.1 Variovorax paradoxus
GGTGGCGATCTCCTGGGTGGTGATCTGCTCGGCGGTGACCTGCTGGGTGGCGTGCTGGGTGAAGACGGTATCGTCGGCAGCCTGCTCGGTGGCGATCTGCTCGGTGACGACGGCCTGGTCGGCAGCCTGCTCGGCAGCGGCGGCCTGCTCGGCGGCGCGCTGGGCGACGGCAACAGCCCGGTGGCCAACATCCTGGACCCTGTGCTCGACACGGCAAGTACCGTCGGCGAGGCACTCGAGCCCGTGGTCGCCGCTGCGTCCGAGGTGGCAGCGCCCGTGACCGACATCCTGGCCGGCGCAACCCCGACGCTCGCTCCGGTGGTCGAGACCGTCGGCAGCGCGGTGCACAACGTGGAGCACGCCGCGCCGATCGTGGCCGACGTGGCGACCCCGATCACCAGCCTGGTCGATCAAGCCGCCGGCACCGGCAGCGTCCTGACCCCGGTGACGAACATCCTGCACGGCCTGCTCGGTTAACGGACAAGAACAACAAGAGGAGAAGAAAAACGACCGCACCAGGGCCAGGCCGCCACCGGCCTGGCCCGCGAAAGGAATTGGCATGAAGAACAGCAGCTATCGGATATTGACCATCGTCGCGCTCGCGGCAAGCCTTGCCGCTTGCGCAGCGGGGTCCAAGAGCGGACGCGAAGACGCGACGTACTACTACTCGAACAAGGGCGCGGTGGCGAAGGTGGAACCGCCCCCGCCCGCACCGGTGCAGAACGGCCCCGCCGAGGCGTTGAAGATCGTGTATTTCGACTTCGACAAATACGACGTCAAGCCGCAATACCGCAACGTCGTGGAAGCCCACGCGAACTTTCTCAGGAACCGTAGCGCCAGCAAGGTGGTGGTCGAGGGCCACACCGACTCGCGCGGCGGCCGCGAATACAACCTCGCGCTGGGGCAGCGCCGGGCCGAATCCGTGCAGCGCGCGCTCACGCAGCTCGGCGTGCCGGGCGAGCGCATCGAGGCCGTCAGCTGGGGCATCGAAAAACCCGCATCGATTCAAACCACCGAGGAAGGCTATCAGCTCAATCGCAGAGCCGAATTCAGCTACCGCTGAAATCCGGAGCACTGCGATGCCGTCGATGGGAGTTCCCGGTCCGCAACGTCGAAGCGAGAGCAGATGACGGGCGCGACCGGCCTCCCGCGTTCGACCGGGGCCGAATGATGTCCTTCTCCGACCAGCTCCATGCCTGCCACGAGCGCCTGGTTTCGGTGTGCGCGGCGCTGCCGGCGCCTTACCCGGCCTTCACGCTTTTCTTCTCGGTCAGCGACGGTTCGCAGCGCGCGCACGTGGTGCACGCGCGCGCGGCCGAGTTCGAGACTGCATGGCGCGAAGGCGCCGGGGCCGTGGAGCGCTGGGTGCGCGACTGCGGCATCGTCTCGCCATGGCTGCGCATCGACTGGGTCGAGGGCGCGAGCCCCATCGACTGGGCGCAGTTCAAGGCCCAGCTCGCCGGCGTCAAGCGCAACTACTTCCGCCTCGGCCTGGCCTTCGACCAGGACTTCGAGACCGCGTTCACCGAGCAGGAGCTCAACGCCAACGCCATGCTGTGCGGCGACTCGACCATTGCGCATGCGGTGGTGAATGTGCGCAACTTCGAGGTCTACGGCCAGGCGCGCTTCGTCCGCGCGCCCGCGCTCGACCTGCCGGCCGACCAGCGGGTCTACCTGCTCGCGACGGTAGGCGTCTTCTGCCAGGCCGATGGCGTCGTGCACAAGCTCGTGGGCACGGGGCTCGATGCCGGGCGGCGCCAGGCGCCGGCGCTCAATCCGCAGTCGGCGCTGGATCTGGTGCGCAGCGGCGCGTCGTACCTTGCGCGCCAGGTGCAGGACGACGGCCTCTTCATCTACGGCTACTTCCCGTGCTTCGACCGCCGCATTCCGACCTACGACGCAATGCGCCACGCAAGGGCGCTGTGCGCCATGATCGAGGCGTGGGAGCTCGTGCGCGACGACAAGCTGCGCCTGGCCATCGACCGCGCGCTCGACCGTCTGGCGAATTCGCTCATCCGCAGCTACACGCTCGCCGACGGCACCGAGCTCGCCTTCCTCGTCGACACTGGTGAAGAAATCAGGCTGGGCGGCAATGCGGCCTGCGTGCTTGCCCTGGTGAAGTACTGCGAGGCCATGGACACGCGCGAGTGGCTGCCGCTGCTGGAGAAGCTGGCATTGGGCATCGTGTCGCTGCAGGATGCCGCCACGGGCCGCTTCAACCATGTGCTCCATGCCGGCGACCTGCGCGTGAAGCAGGCCTCGCGTGTCATCTACTACGACGGCGAGGCCGCCTACGGCCTCATGCGCCTCTATGGCCTCACGCGCGACGCGCGCTGGCTTGCCGCGGTCGAGAAGGCCTTCGACCATTTCATTGCAAGCCAGCACTGGCAGGCGCACGACCATTGGCTCAGCGGCTGCGTCAACGAGCTCACGCGCTGGAGTCCGCAGGAAAAGTACTTTCGCTTCGGGCTGCAGAACGTGGCCGGGTACCTGGACTTCGTGCTCGACCGCAAGACCACCTTTCCGACGCTGCTCGAGCTCATGCTCGCGGCGCAGCAGATGCTGCAGCGGCTCGAGGGCACGCCCGCCATGCGGCACCTGCTCGACGAGCTCGACACCGAGAAGTTCTACCGCGCGCTGGAGTACCGCGCCCACTACCTGCAGAACGGCTTCTTCTGGCCCGAGATGGCGATGTACTTCCGGCGCCCCTGCGCCGTCGTCGGCTCTTTCTTCATCCGGCATCACGCGTTTCGCGTGCGCATCGACGACGTGGCGCAGTATGTTTGTGGCTTCGCGGCCTATCGCCGCTACCTGCTGGAGCGTCCGGCCCTGCCCGGGGGCGGCAGCGCCAGAGACGAAGGCGGTGCCTGGACGGCGACCGAAATGGCGCGGGTGACCGGCGGCGAATGGGTGGTCCGCCCGGAAGACGGCTGGCGCGCCAGCGGCGTGACGCAGCGCTCTTTCCTGCGCAAGGGACGCGTGGTGTTCGAGCATCACCATGCGCGGCTCTCGAAGACGCCACTGGCCGCGGTTGCGCTCAAGGGCGTGCTGCAGCCGGCGGCCGCCGTGCTGTGCACCGATCCCGCGCCCCACCTCGACAAGCGGGTTCCCGTGCTCCGGGTGCCCGACGTGCCGCAGGCCGTGCTCGCGCTGGGCGCGCATGCGCGAACCGAGTTCGTCGGGCGTGTCTGCGGCGTGCTGGGCAGCGGCACGGCCGGCAGCACCGTGGCTGCGATGCTGGCCGAAGCCCTGGCCGTGTGGGGCGAAGTCGGCCGGCCCGAAGGCAACGTCAGCCTGCCCTCGGGCCTGGCCTGGAACCTGACCTGCATGCCGCGGCACGCGGCCTACTGGGTGTTGGAGATGGGCGCCTCGCCGCACATGCTGGCTTCGACGCAGCTGGTGCGGCCGATGCTGGCCGTGGTGACGGGGCTGTCGGCCGCTTCGCAGAAACACCGCGGGCCTTCGGAGGCCGCCGCGCGCATGGACAGCCGCATCTTCGATGGCATGGCGCCCGGCGACAGCACGGTTCTGAACCGCGACCTGCCCGAGTTCGCGATCTTCGCCGAAGCCGCCATGGCGCAGCAGCTCCAGATCGTGACCTATGGCGAGCACAAGGACGCCGATGTGCGGCTACTCGCGTTCGACCATGGCGAGGTGCAGGCGCTGGTGCTGGGCGAACCGTTCCAGCTTCGGCTCAATGCGCCGGGGCGCCACATGGGTGCCAGCGCCGTGGCCGCGCTGGCGGCCTTGCAGGCCATGCGCCTGAAGCTGGCCGCCGCGGTGGAGCCCTTCGCGCACTTCGAGCCGACGGGTGGACGCGGTGCGCTGCACACCATCCACATCGGCGGAGGCAGCTTCAAGCTGATCGACGAGACCTACGACGCCAACCCGAGCTCGATGCGCGCCGCGCTCGAGCTGCTGTCGCAGGCGCCCTGCGAGCCGGCGCGGCGCGTGGCGATCCTCGGCGACATGCAGGAGCTCGGCCCCACCGCGCAGCGGCACCACCTCGACCTCGAACCGGAGCTGCTGGCATCGCAGCCCGACCGCGTGCTGCTGTGCGGCCCGCTGATGCGGGCGCTGCATGCGCGCATCCGCACCAAGGTCAGGTCGCACTGGTTCGTCGACGTGTCCGATCTATCGACCGCGCTGGGCGACCTGCTGCAGCCGGGCGACTGGGTGCTCGCCAAAAGTTCTGCCGGCGTCGGCCTGTCCCGGCTGGCCCGGGTCTTGAAAGCATTGCCATGAAACTGAACGCCCATCCGTCGCTGCCTTTTCAACGCGAGGCAGCGCCGCAGCGCCGGTGGTGGCTTGGCTGGCTGCAACTGCTTTGCGCATGGCTGCTTTGCATGCTGCTGTGCGCCAACGTCGCGCTGGTGCTGGTTGGTAAGCTTTGATATTGCTTTGTAACCAGAGGGTAACAGTCGATAATGACCCAGGCGTCATTGCCGAACGGATCGGCCCTTTCCCATGATCAAGTTTCTCTTGCCCAGCCAGCTGGTGGCCGAGGTACCCGAAGAACCCGGTGCCAGTCCCTACGCAGGTGCGCTGAACACGGCATTCCGGGCTGCCTATCCCCTGGTCAAGAGCGCGGCCTGGCGTTCGCTGCCCATCAGCCTGTTCGGCTTGCTGCCATCGATCTTCCTGCTCCAGGTCTACGACCGCGTGCTGTCGCGCAGCGGCATCTCCACGCTGGCCGCACTGGTGAGCGGCATCCTGTTCTTCCTGTGCATCGAGTTCTGGCTGCGCTCGCGGCGCTCGCGCCTCTTGCGCAATGCGGGCGCCATCATCGACCACGGCGTGTCGGGCGCGCTGCTGCACTCGATGCTGAACCGCCCGCTGCGTGCGCTCGAAGCGCGCCCGGCCTCGATCTGGCACCAGTTCTTCCGCGACGTGGCCTCGGTGCGCGGCACCGTCACGGGCGGCCTGGCGCAATCGATCTTCGATCTGCCGATGGCGGTCTTCGCACTGGCCGTGCTCGGCGTCGTGGCCTTGCCGGTCCTGCCGGTGGTGGCGCTGTTCCTTGGCATCATGGCCTTCCTGGCCTGGTGGTGGGCGGACGAGGTGCGCAGCGGGCGGGTCGAGGAAGTACAGCGCGGCCGCGGCCTCGACCGCATGACCTCGGAAATCTGCAACGCGCGCGAAACGCTCAAGACGCAGTCGAACGACGGGCCCACCATCGAGATGTGGCGCCAGACCTACAACGCCTGGCTCGGCGAAAGCTTCAGCAAGAACGGGCAGATCGAAACCGCGCGCGACGGCACCACCGTGCTGCTGACGGTGTTCTCGGTCATCGTGGTCACCGTGGGCGCCATTTCGGTGATGGAGCAATGGATGACGGTGGGCGGCCTGGTCGCCTCCAACATGCTGGCTCTCAAGGCGCTGCAGCCGGTGGCGGGCCTGGTCTCGAGCTGGCGCTCGCTGGCCGCCGCCAAGGAAGCGGCCAAGCGGCTCGAGAAGGTGCTGTCCGAGCCGGTCGAAAAACCGCCTTCGGGCATGACGCTGCCGCAGCCGCTGGGCCGCGTCACGCTCAAGGACGTGAGCTTCAGCTTCACGGAAGACGCGCAGAAGCCGGTGCTCGAGAACGTCGATCTCGACATCGGGCCGGGCGGCCTGCACGTGATCGTCGGGCGCAACGGCGCCGGCAAGTCGACGCTGGTCAAGCTGCTCTCGGGGCTGTACACGCCCACGCGCGGCGTCATCAGCATCGGCGAATACGACCTCTCGCAGTTCGGCCGCGAAGAGCTCTCGCGCTGGATCAGCTATCTCTCGCAGGAGGTCTACTGGTTCGGCGGCCCGCTGATCGACACCATGCGCCGCACGGCCCCGGGCCAGAGCGACGAGCAGGTGGTGGCGGCCTGCAAGCTCTCGGGCGCGCACGACTTCATCTCGCGGCTGCCCGACGGCTACCGCAGCGTGGTGGGCGAGGGCGGCACCGGCCTTTCGGTGGGCGAGCGGCGCAAGCTCGCGCTGGCCATGAGCTTCCTGCGCAAGCCCTCGGTGCTGGTGCTCGACGAGCCGAGCAACGACCTCGACTTCCAGAGCGAGCGCACGCTGCTTGCCACGCTGCTTGCGGTGGCCAAGGTGCGCACGGTGGTGGTGGTCACGCATTCGCTGCGCATCGTGTCGGCGGCCAGCGTGGTCTATCACGTGACGGGGCAGGGCAACGTCGAACAGGGAACGGCCGCCGTCATGGTGCCGAAGCTTTTCGGGGTCAAGAAAGCCCTGGTGGCCCTGACCGACGCCACCGCGGGCGACGACGATGCCGAGGCGCATTCGCCGGCCACCGCCGCGAACCGCTCCATGGCATGAGCCCATCGAATGACGAGCAATTGGGGACCGTGACTTGAAATCAGATCTGCCGCAGATACTGCAGGACGAGGAGCAGAAGCGCGCGGCGCACACATCGCCCGAGGGCCGGCGCCGCCAGTGGGTGATTGGCGGCGTGGTCGCGGTGCTGGCTGCCGTCGGGCTGGGCTTTCCGATGGAAACCGTGGTGGTCGCGCCCGGCCGTGTGATTCCGTCGGACCGCGTCAAGTCGATCCAGCATCTGGAAGGCGGCATCGTCAGCGGCGTGTTGGTCAAGGAAGGCGACCGGGTCAAGCAGGGCCAGTCGCTGGTGGAGATCGACCTGGGCGGCAGCGGGCTCAATTTCGAGGAGCTCACCGCGCGCTATGCCGCCACCCAGGCCACCCGCATCCGGCTCATCGCCGAGAGCCGCGGCCAGCCGCTCAAGCGCCAGAACTTCGCCGCCGACATCGACGAGAGCGTGCTCGACGGCGAGACCGGCGCCTACGAGGCGCGCACGCTCGAGCAGCGCGGCGTGATGGCCGGCGCGGTGTCGGGCCTGGAGCAGGCGCGCAGCAAGCAGCTCGAACAGCAGGCCAAGGTCAAGGGCCTCAACGACCGTCTCGCATTGATGCAGAAGGAAATGGAAATCTCGGAACAGCTGCTCAACGAAAAGCTGGTCGGGCAGGTCGAGGTGCTCGAGAAGCGCAGGCAGGTCGAAGGCGTGCGAAGCGAGCTGGCCGTGGCACGCCAGGGCGCCATCTCCGCGAGTGCCGCCATCACCGAGGCACAGGCCAAGATGGCCGAGGCCGAAGGCCGCTTCCGGCGCCGCGCGTCCGACGAACTGGCCACCGTGGAGCGCCAGTTCGCGAGCTTGAGCGAAGACCTGGCGCGCGCGCGCACCCAGCGCTCCCGCACCATCGTGAAGGCGCCCGCCGACGGCATCGTCAAGGGGCTGCGCAGCGCCAGCCCGGGCTGGGTCATCAAGCCCGGCGAGGCCATCATGGAAGTGGTGCCCGACAAGGACGAAGTCATGATCGAGGCGCGCCTGAATCCGAACGACCGCGGCTTCGTCGAAGTCGGCCAGGCGGCGCGCGTGAAGGTCACGGCCTACGACTACCTGCGCTACGGTGCGGTCGAAGGCAAGGTCACCCTGGTGGCCGCCGACGCCGACCGCGATCCGGCCATTGCCAACGCGGCGCCGTACTACCGCATCCTCATCAGCACCGATCAAGCCTACGTGGGACGCGAGGAAAATCGCGTCACCGCCGGCATGGAATCCGAAGTCGACCTGAAGGTGGGCACCGATCCGTTCATCTGGTACATCCTTCGTCCTGTGCTCAAGCTGCGGCGCGAAGCCTTCCGCGAACCATGAGGAGCGGCAACTCGGCTGGCCGGCGCCGAACGGGCCCCGGTGTTCTTTGCGCGGTGCTGTGCGCGAGCTTCGCGCTTCCTCCGGGCGCCATGGCGCAGGAGGCGGGGGCGCAGCTCGTGGCGGCGCGCCGCCTTTCCGCGCCATCGATCGGCGCCGCGAGCTATGCGCAGCGCGTGAAGCAGGCGCTTGTTGTGCTGTCGCAGGACTACCCTGAAGTGCAGACCGCGCAAGCTGCCGCCAACACCAGCAGCTTTGGCGTGGACGCCGCCAAGAAGGCCCGCTATCCGCGGTTCAAGATGGGCACCGCCTCCGGCAGCTACAACAGCGGCGCGGCCAACGCCAAGACCGAGAGCTACACCGTGCTGACCGCCGAAGCGCGCGTGAGCCTGATCGACGGCGGCGCCATGAGCGCCGCGGTGCGCGCCGCCGAGGCCGGAAACCAGGCCGACGACGAGGCCGTCTCGTCCACTTCGCAGAAGGTGGTGCTCGATGCGCTGACCGCCTATCTGCAAGTGCAGCGCTTCGATCTCAAGAAGCAGATCGCGCGCAAGTCCACCGAGGTGGTGGCCGAGCTTTCGAAGGCCGAGGCCCGCCGCGTTGCGCTCGGCGCCGCCGGCGAGAACGATCTGAACATGGCGGCCGCGCGCCGCGCCAGCGTGGCTGCGCGCGAGTCCGACTTCCAGGCGCAGCGCGACGAGGCGCTGGCCAAGTTCAATACGTATTTCAAGTTCACGCCCAACACCGATTCGTTGCCCGTACTCGCGGCACCCGCGTTCTGGCGCATCGCTTCGCAGGAAGAGGCCTTGCGCCGCGCCGAAGAGCGCAGCACCGAAATCGCCGAAGCCAAGGGCCGCGTGGCACGCGCCCAGGCCCTGGTCGATCAGCAGGAGGCCAGCATCTATCCAACGGTGGATGCGGTGGTCGTCAAGAGCAAGGACCCGCGCGGCGTGTCGCCGCAAGACCCGACGCGTGCAGCCTTCGAACTCAACTGGAACTTCGGCAACGGCTTCGACCGCCAGCTGCGCCTGAAGTCCGCATTGGCCGAAGTCGCCAACCAGGAAGCCAAGCTCGAAGGCGTGAAGCTCAACCTGCTGGAGCTCACGTCCGCTTCATGGGCGCGCACGGTGTCCGGGCGCGAGCGCGAGCGGCAGCTGATGGAAGCCGTCAGCACCTCGGGCCAGGCCTTCCGCGGCCGCCGCCGCCTGATGGAGTTCGGCCGCGAAACCCTGCCCGCCGTGCTCGACGCGCAGCTCGACTACTACAACCTGCTGTTCGACTACGTCGACGCCGTGTTCGACCTGCGCATCACCGAGCTGCGGCTTGCGCGCACCACCGGCGAACTGCGGATCGACCCTGAAGCGAGCAACGCCTGGATCGACCGCATCTTCGGCCCGCCGAGCCGCCCCGCCTTGAGCGATGACGGCTTGCTCACCGCGCTGTGCATCTCGAGCAACGCAAGCTGCGCCAGCGAGCCCGTCGCCGATCGCGGCGCCACCGCAACCGCAGCGAACCCTCCGCTGCGCCGCGCCGACCGGCTGGCGGGCCGCTAGTCAAGTCAGAGCGAGTTCAGGCGTCTTCGGGGATGCCGGGTTCGCCGTCGAGGATCTGATACTTGCGCATCTTTTCCCACAGCACCTTGCGGCTGATGCCCAGGTGCTGGGCGGTGTCCTGGCGCTTCCAGTCATTGATCTCCAGCGCCGCGATGATGCGGTTGCGCTCGCTGCTGTTCCATCCCTTGCGCTCGCCATTGCCGTCGAACGCGACACCGTTGATGGCGCCGCCGCCATGGCCGTTGCGCTCCGCCGTGCTTGCCGCCGTCGGCGTGCCGCGCGTGAGCGCAATGGCGCGCTGGATCAGGTTCTGGTCCCATCCGCGCAGTTGCCGCGCGATCACGCCCACCCGCTCGGCCAGGTTGCGCAACTGCCGCACATTGCCGGGAAAGTAGGTCTCGGCCACCGCATCGCAGAGCCAGTGCGGCGTTTCCCCGAGCGTTTCGAGCTCGTCGCCCACCACATTGGCGAGCAGCGCCTTGAAGATCGCGATCTTGTCGATCTCACCGCGTTCCTCCAGGCTGGGCACATGCAGCTCGATCACCGCGAGCCGGTAGAACAGGTCGGCGCGAAAGTCGCCGCTAGTCACCATCTCGCGCAGGTTGCGGTTGGTGGCTGCCACCAGGCGGAAGTCGACCCGGATCGGCGCCGTGGCGCCCAGCCGCGTCACCGCGTTGTCTTCGAGCACGCGCAGCAGCTTCACCTGCTGGTACTTCGGCAGATCGCCGATCTCGTCCAGAAACAGCGTGCCGCCCGTGGCCTGCTCGAAATAGCCGCGGTGCGCATGCACGGCGCCCGTGAACGAGCCCTTGGTATGGCCGAAGAACAGCGACTCGAAAAGACCATCGGGAATCGCGCCGCAGTTCACCGCCACGAACGCGCCCTTGCTGTAGTGCTGGTGGCCGAGATGCAGCTGCTGCGCAATGCGCTCCTTGCCCACGCCCGTTTCGCCGCGCACCAGCACGCTGTGGTTGCAGTCGGCAAAGGCGCCCACTTCGGCCAGCAGCGATTTCATTGCTTCCGAATGCGCCACCAGCACATCGGGCGCCTGCGGCGCCACGTCGCGCGCACGCAGCTGCCGCACCAGCTTGGCCACCATCGTGCGCAGCTCGGCGCAGGTGAAGTCGTAGGGCAGCACGTGCAGATACTCGGGCGGATAGGTGCGCGAGTCGCGCTCGCGCGACCCCGCGGCAACCCAGATCACGGGCATGCCCTGCAGCACCTCGGTGGCATGCGCGAGCCCGCCGCCATCGATGACCGTGACGCTGATGATGGCGACCGAAGGCCGAGGCGCAGTGCCGCGTTCCTGCTGCGGCGGCGGCAAGCCGTCGGCCCGGATCACCTCCACGTCGAAGCTCGCCATGCACCGCGCAATGCGGTCGAGGATGTCGGCTTTGCCTTCCCAGACAAAGAGGTCGAGTTCGTCGAAGTTGGGGGGGGAGCTCATGTCGAAGCCAAAACCCTTCTAACGAAGCATGTCGCAATGCCAGAGTGAACGCGAGCCGGCTTGGTGCGACCCAACGGAGTCGGATGCGGTATGAAGTCCAAAATCGTCATTGATTGCTCAATAAACTAACTGGGCGTTGTTGCACTGGAGTGAGTGCAGCTTGACGTCAACCTCGCCCAAGTGGATGCCGAGCAGGTCCCGCAACAAAGGAGTCAGAACGGCATTACCCAAGGCATCGAGTACTGGCTGGAGCAGACCAGTCACCACGGCCAATGCGTTCGAGACCATACCGCCAGAGCTGGAACTGCTGTTCTTGTTAAGAGCACTCTTTAGGAGGTCTACACAGCCTGGATTGGATGTCGAGCCTAGAAGCCCGGTATAGCTGCAACCGTCGCCTCCCACAATTCCACCGATAGCACCGATTAGATCTTCGATGCCGTTCAGCAAACCACTGAGAAGACCACTTTGTGCTGCCCTGTTGGCGATCTGCTGCCGGGCATTCTCTAGACGACTAGCTCGGCAGGCGGTCGTGTTACCCGTACATCCTGCGCCTCCATCTGCAATTGGCTTCCCGCTGTCGTTCCAGATCTGAGTGGCTAAAGACGAGATATCAGTTGAACTTGGTGAACCGTTTTGAGGCGTGTTGCCAAGCAGTAGATTCGTCAATACCGAAACCACACCTGACACTGTGCTTCCAATGTCCAAGCTGTTTCCAACAGTTTCTGTTTGCCCCTCTTCAAGCTTCACCGTGGTCGGTTGCTGGATCACCAAAGCGTTGATCGGCGCGCTGTTAGTTGTCTTTAACAGACTCAGAACATTGACCAGCTCAAGGTTAGAGAGATTTTGTTCGCATGCATCCTTCTTCGAAAAGAGTAGTTGATCGAAGCATGCTTGGTATCTTGAGTCATTGGAGGGGAGAGAGCAATCTTGCGAACCGGTGCTGTTTGATATCTTCCCGATGCATCCCTTAAGAATGGCACCGTCAACTGCAATCTCTGCACGCTGCTTGCCAGAAGAGGAAATCAGATCCGGCGTACACAGATCGATCAGCGTCCCCTTGGCTGAGACAAGATCAAGTGCGATGGGCAGATTTATTTTCAATAAGGAACTTAGCGCCCCGTCACTTCGCACATGGATGAAGGTGCGAACCTGCGCGGTGTAAGCAGTGATTCCTTTGACTCCAATTGCGAAAGAAGGGGGCTCCACCAAACCGGCTTTGGCTGTCACCTTGACCAATCCGAGAAGCGAAACATTCAGATTCGGGATATCGATGGCGTGACCGCCGGTGGCGATGCCCACGGCAGCTTGAACTAGATCCAGTGCGTTGATCTGAGCCTCGAGCGCCGAGTTTGCACCCGGGG
This sequence comes from Variovorax paradoxus, assembly GCF_018614875.1. Taxonomy (GTDB): domain Bacteria; phylum Pseudomonadota; class Gammaproteobacteria; order Burkholderiales; family Burkholderiaceae_C; genus Variovorax; species Variovorax paradoxus_I. Next base: position 12,463 of record NZ_JAGGNW010000023.1, read on the forward strand.
TCGTGATGCTCGCAAAGAGGCTTGGCGCCTCGGTCAGAGATCCCAGCTTGACGTCGTTGAGTTGCTGGACATCGAGCTTGGCTTTGATGGCCGATATCAATGGAAGATTAGCATCTACCAGATCGTCGCGGTTGCCAGCTCTTACGATGGCATCCAGGAGTTGACCGAGGGTCAGATTGGCATCGAGCAGTGAATTGAGACCCGCGACAGTGACATCTGCAGATGCGCAGGTGCCGAGTTCGCATAGCAACTCGCCAAGCGTCACCTTGACGCCGGCCAAACCTTCGTAACTGAGAAGGATGGTGTTATCGACGTTGAGTCCGATTGTTTTCAATAGTGCACCTAACGTCGAGTCACCACTGAGACGCAATAGTCTTGATCCAACGGAAAATCCTGCTGAAGCATCGGCTTTCGCTGCCAAGGCTTCTACGGCGAGCTGTCTGGGCTCATTGCCGGGGAGGTTGGGTAGTAGAAGAGCCGGGGTTTTTTGTATGGACACCAGGACAGCGTTGAATGGCTGGAGGTCGGCAGAGAAATGCCGGGGTATTGGAGGCTTCAGCGGATCGGGATCCCAACGTCCACATGTGATATCTGCCGTGGTCAGCTGAAACCCGCTTGGAAGATTCTGCGATGCGTTGGAAATTGAGGCGTTCTTTGCTTCGACGCAGCTTGTCGGAACTAACGATTGCGCTCCTGCCAGTGCAGCGAGATCTGCTGATTTTTGAAACTCTCGCTTCATGAAGAACAGATAGCCGAGCTCGGTACCTACCAGCGTGATGATAAGAACGCTCAGAGCGAGCGTTGCATTGATAAGCACCGACCCGGCTTGTGTTCGCGATGTTCTTCGATGAGATGAATACATTGTTTGCCGCTAGGAGGAGGATCTGGTAGCCGTGGCCTTACCAAGCAGGGAATTAGGCATCCAACTCCAAGTGAAAGGGAGGGGGGGCAACAGCGGATTCGCCCGGTATGGATATGTCACTGTCACCTTCACTTCGACTTCTCCGGGTGGAAGAAGCACGTCAGGAGATGCCATGTGTGCCCGAAGCCAGATCTCTCTCAAGGAGGGGGTCGTGCCTGCGGAAGCAGGGGTAATCATTGAAAGTGCCAGCGACCGATAGATCGCTGTTCGAGCATTCGCTTCTATCTCGTCGCTGCGAGAAAGTTGAGCGGCTCTCGCACCATCTTCCGCTGCTCGTGAGACTACTTGCTGGACGTAGAGCACGCCGCCGAACGTCACGAGGCCATAGATGCCCAGGAACAGAACACTGAAGACGAGCGCAAACTCGATGGCAGCGACGCCTCGCTGCTGTTGAGAAACGGCCTGTTCGAGTCTCAAGTGGGCGGACTTCACAACGACCTTCCGTCAAGCAACATGCTGGCCTTGCCTGCGATTCGGTCAGGCATCGCAAAACTGGGAAATGCAGGAAATAGCGTTTCTATTCCACTGATAGCAACGGTCACAACCATCTGGCAACGGTTGTTCCATTCCGGCCCGCAGGGCGGTGCCGCTTGCGAGCACGTGTCCTCTCCAGCGAGGCAGATGGTCGCCTCGACATCCCGGTTCGCTTTCAGACCAGCAGGCAGCCAGTCGGTGCGCTGTACCGCAACGGTATTTGCTTCCGTTTTTCTGGCATTCAGATTGCTCTGATATCGCAGCCCGGCTCGTGCACCGTCTTCCGCGGCGTTCTGCAGGCTCAAACGCATCGTCAACAAGAAGCCGTAGCAGATCACGGCATAAAGCAGCGCAAAGATGATCAGGAACACGAACGCGAACTCGATCGCATACACGCCGCGTTGGGCGCGTCCGGGCTTCGCGTGGCTGCGTGTTTCCATCGTGCTTCTCTTTGCGCGGCGAGGACTGGCTCGTCGCTTACCGAGACCCGGAAGAAGAACCGCCACCACCATTGGACTTCGTCACCGTCGAACTCAGGTGCTCGGGAATCGGATGTTCGAAGCTCTTGATGTAGCGCTCATAGCTCCGGCCGGCAACGCTTCCGGCGATGGGGCGGGGCGTGGGCGATGCAATCTCTCCGCTGCGTTGCCAGGCAAGCAGGTTTTGTGTCGCATCACCGAGCAGCAGTCGTGGTGAGTCGAATTCCTGGGACTCGGCCATCTGCGCTTCCTGCGACTGTGGCCCGGGCTGATTCTGTATCGGCTGATCGGCGGGTGCGGCTGCTGTTGCGGCCTTGCCTATGGGCGCGGCCACTGGCGTCGCAATGGTCCTCGCTTCATCTGATTTGGCCGCATTCGCTTGCGGGAAAGCGCTCGTTGCCATGAAGAGAAGTGCGGCGGCCAAGGCTGCACGAACGGGCCGTGTGGCAATCCGTTCGGTGGATTCGTAGTTCATGGTGTACCTCGTGGGTTCGAGTTCGGTGAGAAGGGCGCTTCAGCGGTTGATGCCGGCGGAGTCGTCTGGCTCACAGTCCGCATGCCGCCCACGCTTGACCAGCGCGACGGCTTGAGCGCCAGGGGCGCAACAATGGGCTCACCGCGAGTCGATGCTGAGGTCGCCGCAGCGACGGGTGCGGCCAGTCCGCCTGGTGCACGCATCTGCAGTGCCGCTTCGCGCACGGCCCGGCGTGTTGTTTCGGACATCCGGTTTGCATCCATCAGCGCTGTTGCCTGATCCCGCTGGTTGGTCACTTCCAGATAGAGCGCGAGATTGGCTTGTGCCTGGGTGCTGTCGGGGCGCAGTTGCAATGCCTGCATGAGTGGCAGGCGTGCCTCCTCGATTTGGCCGGCGCGCAAGTGCGCATAGCCCAGGTCGCTCAGCAGCAGCGCATCGGTTGGTGTCCGGTGCTGCGCCTGCATGAGCAATTGCACCGCCTCGGCGTAGCTGCCGCGCATACCTGCCAACAGTCCCAGTCCGCGGTAGCCAGCACTCGCCAGCGGTGTGCCCAGCAGGCGCTTGTAGGCGGCCTCGGCGGGCGCGGCTTGCCCTGTCTGGCGCAGCGCGTCGGCACGCACGCGTGTGGACTCGGGCGATACGCCCCACCGCTGCTCGAGCGCGTCGATGTGCGCGAGCGATGCAAACCACAGCTCCTCTTTCTGCATCTGCTCGACCAGCTTGAGGTAGGTCGCCTGGGTGTCTACACTCGCCCCCGCCTTCGTGTCCGCGGCAGCTTCGGCGGCCATGCGCTGTTGCGCGTCGGCACTGGCGGCGTACTGATCCTTGAGGCCGGCACAGCCGGTGAAGGCGAGGACCGCTGCGGCGGCGAAGGCGCAAGCCAGCGGGCGGCGCGCAGCGCGCGAGCGCATGCAAAGGTCGAGCGGTTTCATTTGGCGGCAACTCCCAGTGAACGGAAGATCGCAAGGAAGGCTGGCCCTGCCGTGACGATGACCAGCGCCGGCAGCAGCGTGGTCACCATGACGGCGGTCATCTTCACCGTGATCTTTCCGATTTTTTCCTTCATTTCGGAACGCCGGTGTTCGCGCAGCCGGTCACTGAAGATGCGCAACGGTTCCTGCACGGCGCCGCCGTGCTTGTCGACCTGCACCAGCAAGGACACGAGCCCACGCAGGTTCTCGTTCTTGTGCAGGGTCGCAAGACGCTGCAACGAATGCTCGCGGCTGCGGCCACGGCTGTACTGGTTGTTGGCAAAGGTCAGTTCGTAGCCGAGCACGCGCAGCACATGCGAGAAGTCGTTGGCCATGATCTGCAGGCTCTGGTCCAGGCTCAGCCCAACGCCTTGGAGAAGGCGCAGCAGGTCGATGAACAACGGAAGCTCCTGGTTCACCCGCTCGCGACGTGTGGCAGCAAAGCGGCCGAGCGTCCATTTCGGCGCCATGAAGCCAATGACGAATGCGGCCGCCAGCACGATGGTTACGGTGCGCTGCGGATGGCCCGCGCTCCACAGCACATAGGCGAGAAAGGGAAGAAGGAATGCGAGAACGACACGGGCCACCAGAAAGACCAGTTGAGCCCGCTTTGAGGAAAGGCCGCACTGGTCGATGAGGTTGCGGTCTTCGTTTGCCACGAGTGCGCGTCCGATTCGCGAATCGAGCCAATGGAACGGCAATTCGATGTCCGGCTTTGCCGAGGCGTTCAGCTCTTCGGTCGAATCGACAGAAGCCTTCGATTCGCGCGGAGCCATCATGACCTGCTGGATGGCACGGTCGATGACATTTCCGCTGCGTGCGCGCCGCAACTCGACTGCGATCAGCGCACCGGCACCGGCCATCAGACCCAGAGCCAACAACGCCAGACTGAGGATCGCCAGTTGATCGGAGGTGACGGTCATGTCAGTTTCGCCAACCGGTAGAGAAGTGCCGCACCGAACAGTTGAAAGCCTGCTGCGGAGAGAACCATCACGCGGCCGGTCCCGTCGTTCCACATGCCCGTGAAATAGGCTGGATTGGTCAGGATGAAGAAGGCGCCCACGCTCACGGGCATCAACCCGAGGATCCAGGCAGAGAGCCGGGTTTCCGACGACATGGCAAGCAACTCATGCTCCGCTTGCTCGCGATCGCGCATGAAGTTGCCTACGCGTTCCAACAGCAGGTCGGAGCGTCCGCCGTAGCGCACACCCAGGCCGAGGATGGAGGCCAGCAGGAACATCTCCTCGATGCGGACATTGCTGGCTGTCTGGTGCAGGGCGCGGTCCAGGTCCATGCCCGCGCGTACCAGCGATGCCGAGCGTTCCAGTTGGCCGCGCAACGGCGCCTCCGTGGTGGCAATCGCCAGCTGGAACGCCGCCTGCGTGGAGTTGCCGATGGTGATCAGCCGCACCATCGCGTCGATGTAGGCGGGCAACTGGCTGACCAGCTTGCGGCGGAATTTCTGCAGTCGCAGCCAGACCGCGAAGACCGCGAGGACCATCAACAGGGCGAGCAAGCTCAGTGCGGCGATCCAGCCGCCAAACAAGCCGGCAAGCGTGGCCAGTACCACGATCGCGACCAAGCCCAGTGCTGCCATGCGCGGCTCGATCACGCCCACCAGCCAATCGGGCAGAGCTTTCTCAAAGAATCCGGTGGGTGCGGCGGCAGCTGCGGCGCTTGCGTCGGTGTCGAGCCAGGGGTCCGTGGTCACGCCAGTCACAAGACCGTCGCTGGGCAGATCCCGCAAAGGTATTGGCATCGGCGCCGAAGCGGCTGTGCTGGCCAGAATCTGCTGGTTCAGATGCCGCGCAGCCGCCTCCCGTGCCTGACGGCTCCTGGCCCATTGCCACAGCAGCAGCCCCGCCGCTGCCAGCAGCAGCGCGATGCAGGCCACCGTCAGCAAGACTTTAGCCACGGCCGTCTCCCTGCTGTGCGCGTGTCAGCGACTGGCGGAATCGCGTGATCTTGGGCGAATGCGGTGCGATGCCGAGCGACACCCAGCGGTCGCGCTCCTCGCCATCGGGTGAGGCAATCGGTTCGTAGCGGTAGAGCTCCTGCATCGCCACCACGTTGTCGTTGACGCCGGTGACTTCGCTCAGCGAGAGAATGCGCCGCTGGCCGCTCGAAAGGCGCCCGATCTGCACGATGAAATCGATGGCATTGGCGATCTGCCGGCGCAGGCTCACTTCGCTGCCCTGGTAGCCGGCAAAGCCCGCGAGCATTTCAAGCCGGTAAAGGCATTCGCGCGGCGAGCTGGCGTGGATGGTGCCCATCGAACCTTCATGCCCGGTGTTCATCGCCTGCATCATCTCGATCACCTCGGCGCCGCGCACTTCACCCACGATGATGCGGTCGGGCCGCATGCGCAGGCTGTTGCGCAGCAGGTCGCGGATCGACACCACACCTGTGCCGTCGAACCCACCGGGACGGCTTTCGAGCCGGACGACGTGGCTGGTGCCGAGCGACAGCTCCGCCGTGTCTTCGATGGTGATCACGCGCTCGCGCGCAGGGATGAAGGTTGCGAGCGCATTGAGCAGCGAGGTCTTGCCCGAACTGGTGCCGCCGCTCACGAGGATGTTGCAGCGGGCGCGCACCGCAATTTCAAGCAACTGCGCCATGCCGGCATCGAAGGTCCCGAGCTTCACCATGTCGGCCGGCGTGAGCGGCTCCTTGCGGAACTTGCGGATCGACACCGAGAGCCCATCGATGGCCAGCGGCTCGATGATCACGTTGATGCGGCCGCCATCCGGCAGGCGTGCATCGACCATCGGGTTGGATTCGTCCAGCCGGCGGCCGAGCGGCGCGAGAATGCGGCGCACGATGCGCATCACATGCTCTGCATCGGCAAAGCGCACGGTCTCGCGCTCCAGCATGCCGTGGCGCGACACGTACACGTTCTGGTAGCCGTTGATCAGGATGTCCTCGACGGCCGAATCGTTGAGCAGGTCTTCCAGCGGCCCGAAGCCCGCGAGCTCCTTCGTCAGCGCGTCGGAGATGAGTTGCATCTCGCGATCGTTGATTGGCACGCGGCGCAGCCGGACGAAGCTGTCGACCTCCAGTTCGACGAACTGCTGGATCGAGGCGCGCGACCAGCGGCCGAACTCCGCGCCCAGCTCCTCGATGCGGCTCAGCAGGTGGTCGTGCGTCCAGCTCTTGATGTCCTGGAACTGTTGGGAATTGATGAACGCCTGGTCGTCGTCGGCGAATTCGAGATCGTTGGACATATGGGGGCGGTTCAACCTTGGCTAGAGCTTTTCCAGAAGCCGGCAATTTGCGACATTCGCGCCGCCCAGCGGGATTCCTCGGCTGGCGGCTGGCCTGCTTCGGCCATGTATTCCTGGTTCAGTCCGCGTGCGAGGCCGGCGATGGCTTGCGAATACGCGTCGTTGCGCGCGGTGCGCACCAGCATTTCGCCGCGGCTCGCCGCCGCCAGAAGTTGCGTGCCGCGCGCCGGCAGAACATGATGCAGCGGCAGCTCGAGCCGCTCGGCAATGTCCTTCGCCGGCAGCCCGACGTGGCTGTCGAACTTGTTGACCACGAGCGACAACCGATCGGTATCGATGCCGCGTGTGCGCAGTTCCTTGAGCATGTTCGCCGTGGAGACGATCGCGCCGATGCTCTGGTCGCACACAACCCAGCTGCACTGGGCTGCCTTCACGGTCTGGGCCACGAAATCAAGGGTCGAAAAACCGCCAAGGTCGGCAATCTGGAAATCGAAGAAATCACCGAGCCGCTTGATCAGCGCCACCGAATCCGCATGCGAGATCTCGCGCACCTGCGCGAGGCTCGCAGGCAGCGGCAGCACGGTCACGCCGCTCGTGTGGTGGGCCAACGCGGTGTGCAGCAGCGTCTGGTCGAGGCGGCGCAGGTTGCGCACACCGTCGACAAAGCTGAAGCCGCTTTGCGTGTCGAGATAGAGAAGACCGTCGCGGGCCGGCAACCCGAGATCGAGCAATGCAACGCCGCGGCGCGTGTTGCGGCCATGAGGAAGCGTGGCCGCCGGAGACGGCTGGTCGTTGAGCATCAGCGACAGGCTGGTCGCGAGGGTGGTCACGCCGATGCCGGGGCGGGCGCCGAGCAGCGCGAGCGTGCATCCGCGCGCGCGACTTTGCAGGCTGCTGTGGCGATCGATCAGTTTGCGCAGCGTGCTGATCGCATCCGTTGGCGGTGCGCCCATGTCCACGAAATCGTCCACGCCGGCCCGCAGCGCGGCGAGCATGGAAGCAGGCTCGGCCGACACCCCCGTCGCCAGCATCGGCAGCGTCGGCCATTCGCGCTTGAGGCGCTGGTGAAGTTCGCTTGCCGCAGTGGCGTGGTCGCCCGAGAAATCAAGAAAAACCGCCGCAGGACCGAGTAGCGCGATGCGCTCGTCGATCGACTTGGCCTCGGCCGGAAGGATCACCACCGTGCCCAGCGGGCCGAGCGCGTCGGTCAGCCACGTGATGTGGCTGCTGTTCGGCGATGCGAAGAGATAAGTCTCCGAACCGGTCTCAGGGAGGTTGTCGCGTGAAGCGTTCATGGCATCGGCCACCGGCCTTGCGTAGTTTGTTTCCGTCAACGCGAGAAACCCGGAACAGTCGTGCCTGAAGCCGGCCCCAGCAGATGCGCACGCCACACGGGGCCGTCGCGCTGCTCGGCACCGCCCGGCAGGTACGGACCGAGATCGGTGCCACGCGCGATGGGCTTCACCAAATGCGGCGTGACGAGGATCACCAGTTCCTTCTCGCTCATCTGGTATTTGTTCTGCTTGAAGAAGGTTCCGAGCACCGGGATGTCGCCGAGCAGCGGAACCTTGTCGGCGTTGGAGGTCGTTGTGCGGCTCACGAGGCCGCCGATGATGAAGCTCTCGCCGTCGCCGAGTTCCACCGTGGTGTCGGCGCGTCGCGTGCTGATGGCGGGCACCGCGACACCGCCGATGCTGAGCGAGTTGGTGTAGTCCAGGTCGCTGGCCTCGGGCGCCACCTTGAGCACGATGCGCTCGTTCGAGAGCACGGTCGGCGTGAGCGTGAGGCCGATGCCGAAAGGCTTGTATTCGATGCTCGTGGTGCCCAGGCCCTGCGGGGCAGGCACTGGCAGTTCGCCGCCGGCCAGGAAGCTCGCGCTCTGGCCCGACAGCGCCACCAGCGTGGGTTCGGCGAGCACGCGGGCCATGCCGTTGCCTTCGAGGAAGCCGACGTTCAGGCCGAGCCCGGCCTTGCCGAAGTTGAATAAGAGGCTGAAGGCTTGGGCGAGCGGGTTGTTGTATTCACCGCTGATCGAGCCATCGCTTGCGAACGTTGCGGAACGCAGTGACGAGGGCGTGAACACGCCGAAGCTGAAGCCGTTGGAATTGGCGCGCGTACTGAAGATGTTGAGGCCGGCCTGCTTGAGCACACTGCGGTTGAACTCGACGATCTTGACCTCGACCTGCACGGTGTTGCTTCGCACATTGACGACAGAGCGGTCGATCAGCGCCGTTTTTTCCCCGCCGGCCGACATGGCTGCATCGCGTGCCTCCTGATGCGCGTCCATGCTGTTGAGCGATCCGTTGAGCGTGGAGGCGCGGCGCCGCACTTCGAGCGCATAGACCGTCGCGGTCGATTGGCCTTTTTCCCAGACCATGAGCGTGGTCCGGCCCGCAGCCTTGCCGGTGACGATGAGGCGCGCGGCCGGCGAGTTTGGCGATTGGCGAGTGAGCGCGACGCCAGCCACCGTCTCGTCGGCGATGGCCATGCGCTCGATGCCCTTGCCGATCAGCAATTCCTTTTGCGTGCCTGCGTCGATCCGCAGTTGAAGCGCGGAGCGTGGGGACGTCGCCTCTGCTGCATCGGCCGCTGCGGACGCCACAGGCCACACCCCCGGTGCCAGCAGGCACAGCACAGCCAGTGTTGGGCGCAGAGGACGTGCCGGACCGGCTGTTTTCGCACGAGGGGCGATCGTCATGGTGTTCGTTTCCTGCGTGGCGTGCATGGGCTCGCCACTTGTTGCTGATCAGTAATTGATGGTTTCGCTGCGGTCGCCGCGGATGACTTCGACCTTGAGTCCGCCGCGGGGGTCGCCGGTGCGAGCCGTTGGAGCCCGCACAGCAGCGATGGCCGGCGCGCGTGAGGCGCTGCCCGGCTTGCCGCCGGTCACGAAATCCGCCGTGGTGACACCGGCTTGCGCGCGGTCCAGACCTTCGAGTTGCGGGCGGCGCGGTTCGCTGGCCTTCGGCGGAGGCGGTTGCAGGGCGGTGGGCAACTCGGCAAAGAGCTTCGGATCGGGTTCCGACATGTCGGTGGGGTTGCGCAGCGCCAGCAGCAAGCGGCCGCTGTTCTCGGCGAGCGTCAGCCGGTTGATGTCGTCCACCGGCACTGCGAGCACGGCGGTCCGGGCCGGTTCGGCGCGCTGGGCCTGCTGTGCGGCACCGTTCTTGTCCATCTTGGAAGGCAGGCTGTCGACAGAGGCGCTGCCGTAGGCCAGCACGCGCTTGCGCGACAGCAACAGGCGCGCCTGGCTGCGGTCGATGTCCTTGCCGTCGGACTTGAGCATCAGGAACACGTCGACGAAGTCGCCCGGCTGAACCTTGTTGCCCACACCCATGATCTCGTCGGCCTTGATCGCGACCGCACGTTCGCCCTCGGTGATACGCAGGGCCAGACCGGAAACGAGCTGGCCTTCGACAAGCGGTGAGCCTTCGCCCAGATCGATCACGGGAACACGCCCCGCGAGCGGCGCGGTGTCCTGGAAGGCGCCCACCGGGTTGATCGTCAGGCGTTCGATGCGAAGCGCGTCGACTGGAATCGCTTGGCCCGCAGGCAGTGGCTTGGCCGCCACGACCACGGGGAAGGTCTGCGCCTGGGCGGCCTTGCCGGGACCGGCGGCTGAAGGGGCGACCGCGACGGGTGGTGGGGGCTGGCGGCCGAGCATCCATGCATAGCCGCCGAGCGCGAGGGCCAGTAGCACGAGGATGGCGGCGATGATTTTGGTGAGATTGATCATGGGCGGCGTGACAAGGGAGGAGCAATTCGAGAGCTATCGATGAACAGCCCGTGGTGGCGGAGCGATTAGCCGCTCTGTCGACCCCAAACCATCCACACCGCGGCGGCCAGCGCGAGATAGGCCGCATAAGGAATAAAGCGCACCCGGGTCGGCGATGGGGTGCCATCTGCCGACGACGGTGGGCCGAAAAGCACCAGCGAAAGCCGGGGGAAAACAGGCCAACGCTGAAGAATCAGCCAGAGCACGGCATGCAGCCCGGCCAAGAGGCTGCCGATGACCCAGATCGGGAGCAACGCCCACATGCCCACCCACAAGCCAAGCGCGCCGGCGAACTTCACGTCGCCTGCCCCCATGACTCCGAGGACGTAGAAAAGCAGCAAAAAGCCGAAACTCATTCCTGCGCCGAGCAGGGCGATAGTCCAGTTGTGCTCGATGGGCCCCGTCCCCAATGCCAACCCCGCGAGAGCCAGAAGGGCACCTGCGAGCACAAGCCAATTGGGGACGCGGCGCTGCCTGAAGTCATAGGTGGCAATGAAAAGCAACCACATCAAATACGCTGATGTCATTGCTTGCACTGGCACCTTATGCAGCGGCGGTTGTGAGGGAGGTTCTGATGCTGTTCCAAATGGTCTCCAGGCTCGCGCCTATCCCGCCTGTGCCAGTGATGGCTGTAATCATCACAACCGAAATCAACCCCGCAATAATTCCATATTCGATTGCAGTAGCACCTTCTTCATCGCGCAGAAAACGAGTAATAGAACCAAGCATGATTTCCCCTTAAAAAGTGTTAACAAAGAGAGGCTGGCCAAGTGGATGTTATACAGCGTAACTCCGTGTATCAACAACCGTGACCCTCCGGGACGGAGGCCTTCCTGTGCTAGGCCGAAGAGCCAAGCACGATGGTGGCCAGCCCTTCGCCGTCCCCGGGAGCATCCCTGCTTGAGAGGGCAGGTAACAATGTCGAGACACATTTTTCCCTCTGCCACGTTGCATGCGCATCCCATGAATGGGGGACGACGTTACGGCGCTTGTGGAACGCACGAACGGCGTTTGTTACGGGAACAAAGCCGTTACGTGTTACGTAGCAAAGGGGGTTGTAACGCGAGGTGTAACGCTCAAAATAGGCGCCGCGTCTGTGCGAAAAGTCACATCCTTGGGGTACCTACCCCGTGCCGAGTAGGCCTCAGCTCAGGATTTCTTCGTGGAAAAGCTTCCACTCGCTGCCTTGGCGCAGCCAGTATTGGCGCCGGGTGCGCCCGCTTTTTTCACCTTCGAAGACCTCGCCGAAGGTGGCGACCATGGTGTCGTCGCCGTCGCGCCAATGCAGGAAGGACATGTCCTTGAATTGCACGCGCTTGCCTTGGGCGTATTCCACTTCGTCGTGGAGCACCGAAAAGCCGTCTGCGCTTTTCTTGCTGTTGCGCTGGAAATCGGGCAAATAGAATTTCTTCAATTGCGCTTCATTGCCAGCGGCTCTTGCATCTTTCCAGGCCGAAATTGCGCTGGTGAAGGTCTGGGCTTCCTTTTCGGCCTGCGGGCGCGGGATCCATTGCAAGCTGGGCGCCGTGACCACGGGGGTGGCGCCGATCTGCACCTTGCGCAGGAGCTGCTTCAGGTCGGGGTTGGCCATGACGACGCAGCCGTCGCTTGCCAGCGGCGCGCGGGCAAACTGCTGGGCCGGGGTGCCGTGCAGCCAGATGCCGCTGCCGGTCTTGCCGCGCCGCACGTCGTAGGGGTTGGGGTAGTTGATGGGCAGCGCGCCGGCGCCATAGAAGTCGCGCAGCGACTTCGGATCGAGGCTGCTGGTGACGTAGTAAACCCCCAGCGGCGTGCGCGCGTCGCCCTCGGTGGCCTTGCCGATGCCCGACTTGCCGACCGAAACGTAGTAGTCGGCCACCAGCTGCAGCCCCTTGTCGGAGTTCTCGAGCAGGTAGAGCCGCGAGCGCGAGGCGTCGACCGCAATGGCATAGCGGCTGCGCGTGGACAGCGCCAGGAACTGCGAAGGCACGGTGCCGGCCGGCGGCCTTTCGCGCAGGGCCTGCAGGCGCCGGCGGGATTCCTCGCGCAGGTCGGCCATGGCCGGATCGCCGCGCAGCCGCGCGATGCCGGTGGCGTCGGAAAAAGCGTGCGCGGGCGGCACCTGCGTTGCGAGCAAGTCCGCATAGACGAGCTGCGCGAGCTGAAAGTTGGGGTAGTCCCGCACCAGCTCGCCGGCCTTGGCCAGCGCGGGCCGCGCCTGGCCGCGTCCGAACAGTTCGTAGACGGCGATGAGGCGGGCTTCGGCACCGGTGGCCTGTTGAATGGCCGCGGGGGAAGATGCGGCCGCCGCTTTGCGGGGCGTGCCCTTGGCTGCTGCGGTTCTGGTGTCCGCTGCGGAAGCCTTTTTCGTCCTGGGTTTCGCTTCCCTGGCGGCCGAGCGGCTGTGACTGGCCGTTGCCTTGGTGGCGCTGGCTTTCGTGCTGGCGGGCTTGGTCGACGCTGTGGCCGCGCCGGGTGTTCCCAGCAGCAGGGCCGATGCCGTCATGAGCGCGGCAAGCATTTTTTTTGCGCCGCGCCGCGGCGCAGGGTTCCGAAGCCGGCTCCGCCGGACGATGTCTGCCACTACCCGCCGACGCTTTCCTTGCGAATGTGCCACTGGTTGCCTGCGCGCTGCAGCTCCAGCGTTTTCCGGCTAGAGATGTTGAGGTTGTCGGCGCGATAGATCTGGCGGAACTTGGCGGTTGCGGCCTGCCCGTTGACGCTGATCACCAGGTTCTCGATGTTCACGCTGATGCTCGACTTGCCAACGATGCGCGCGCGGCGTTCTTCTTCCCAGCCCTTGCGGCTTTGTCCGCCGCCGGGATTGAAGTCCGGGCCGTAGGCAGCAAGGTAGCGGTCCATGTCCTGGCCGGCCCACGCGGCAGCCCATCCGCGCACGGACGATTCGACTTCGGCCGTCGAGGTGGAGGAGGGCGCGGCGGCCGATGCGGGCGCAGGCGCCGATGGCGCCGATGCCTCGGGCGCCTTGGCCACCACGGCGGGCGGCGGTGCGGCAGGCGTGGGCGCTGCGGCGGGCGCCGCTGCCTTGACGGGAGCCGGTGCAGGTGCAGGCGTGGGTGCGGGCGCTGCAGCAGCGGCAGGTGCCTTTGCAACAGGCGCGGGTGCTGCGGCCGGCGCCGCGGCCTTCGCGGCTGGCGCCGGACGGACGGTGGCCTCGGGCGCAGCCGCCGCCACGAGGGCGGACGACCTGGCGCCAGCCGGCGTCGGGGTGAACAGCGTGCGGATCACCGCCAGCTTGGGTTGCACCGCGGTGTTGTTCTGGTCGAGTTGCAGCGCCTTGCTGTAGGCCTGGCTGGCCAGCCGCGCATACACGTCGCCGAGGTTCTCTTGCGCCGTGGCATAGCTCGGGTTGGTGCGAATGGCGCTTTCGAGCGCGCTGCGGGCCTTGTCGAACTGGTTCTGGCTCGCGTAGATGACGGCGAGGTTGTTGTACGGCTCGGGCAGTTCGGGTGCGTCTTGCGTGAGTTGGATGAAGGCGGCAATGGCTTCGGCGCGCTTGCCGGTGTCGAACTGGATCACGCCCTTCAGGAAACGCATCTGCGGATCCTTGGGCTTGTCCTTCAGGAACGCATCGGCGCGGGTCATGGCCTCGTCGAGCTTGCCGGCTTGCATGAGCCGGTCGACCTCGTCGTGATCCACCGCGGCAAGCGCGGGCAGCGCCATGCCACAGGCGGCGGCCAGGAGCAGGGCACGCACGGAGGGAGAAAAACTGAAGCTGGCGTGCGGCAGGCGGCTCTTGGGCATTGCGGACAAGACCTCGTGTGGGGGGAAGGAAGATGCGGCTGGGATTGTAAGTGGGTGCGTAACCTTCGGACACAGTGCGGATACTTGAATGGCCGCTTCAAACCTGCGCGATGGAGTGGCACTTAAAAGGTCATCGGCTTGCGCAATGCAGCATGATCCTGTAACGTTGTGTAAGTACAGCGTAAGCAGCCGCCCTGGCCTCTCTCCCACTTACTGGAGCCATCTTGAAGATCACCAAACGCCGCTTGCTCGAAAGCGGCGCAGCAGCAGTTGCCGCCTCGCTCCTTGCACCCGCTTCGTGGGCGCAGCGCGCCGGCACGGTCGCTGCCGGCGGCGACTCCGCATGGCCCACCAAGCCGGTTCGCATCCTGGTGGGATTTCCCGCCGGTGCATCGCCCGATCTCGCGGCCCGCGCCATTGCGGAGCCGCTGTCGAAGATCCTGCGCCAGCCGGTCACGGTCGAGAACAAGCCCGGTGCCAGCGGCAACCTCGTGGCCGACCAGGTGGCCAAGGCCAGCGACGACCACACCATCGGCGCGTTGATCAACGGCAACCTCACCATTGCCAAGCTGCTCAATCCCAAGCTCAGTTTCGACCCCGAGAAAGACTTTGCGCCGGTCGGCATGATCGGCACCGCGCCGCTCGTGCTGGTGGTGTCCGGCAACGCCACCGGCAAGACCGCGGCCGATCTGCTGCTGTGGACGCGCAACCTCGGCAGCGCCGGCAAGTACGGCACGCCGGGCGTGGGCACCGTGGGCCACCTGGGCATGGAACTGCTCAAGAGCCGCGCCGCCATCACCGCACAGCACAAGCCCTACACCGGCAATCCGCAGGTCATTGCCGGCCTGCTGGCGGGCGAGATTCAGCTGGCGCTGCTGCCGCCCGGCCTGGCCATGCCGCATCTGAAGTCGGGCAAGGTCAAGGCCATTGGCGTGACCTCGCCCGAGCGCAGCCCGCTGGCCAACGAGCTGCCCACGATCCGCGACGCCGACGTGCGCGGCGCAGACCTGGAGATCTGGACCGCGCTGGCCGCGCCCGCGGGCATGAAGCCGGCCGCCATCGCCAGGCTGAATGCCGCGCTGGTCGAGGTGATCAGCTCGCCCGAAGTGAGCCAGGCGTTGCTGAAGACCGGCTGGCAGGCGCAGCCGGGCGCGCCCGAGGCGCTGGCCAAGCGCATGCGCGCCGACACCGCCCGCCTGGGCGGCGTGATCATCATGAAGGGCATCCACTCCGAGGGCTAGGGACCTGCGCGGCAGA
>NZ_JAGGNW010000024.1 GCF_018614875.1 Variovorax paradoxus
CGTTTCCACACAGCCTCGGCCAGCTTCAGCTCCGCTTCTACGGCTACCTCGGGCTTCGCGGCAAAACCCCCGGCGGCCCGGAAGAGCAGGCGGAGCAGGCTTTCATGGACAGCGACAAGGGCTACAAGAGTGCGCTGGTTTCCACGCTGAAGCGGACCCGTGAGCTGCTCTTTGACACAGCCCCATGAAGCGTCCGGTGTGACTGTCATCAATCCTTGGGAGGTCTAGAGCCAGCGCCGATCAAATCGGCGAAGCGGCGAGCACCGAACTCAAGGGCACGAAGGCCGAACTGCAATCGACGGGCGTCGAGATCCCCGGCGAGCCGCTGATCGTCAGGTCCTTCGACGCCGACGCCGTGATCGACGACGCGAAGCTCACCGCTCCCGGCCCGAAGGTGAAATGCGCGGCGGCCGGCTGCGTGCTCGGCCCGCCGTTGTGGCCGGACTCGAAAGTCGGCTGCGTGCCATCGAACACCACGTTGTCCAGCGTGATCGTCAGCGGGTTGGTCTGCCCGTTGAGTTCATAGCCCGCAAAGGTCAGCGTGCCGCCGTCGTATTTGGTGCTGCCCAGGTCGTGGAAGCCACTGACGGTGATGTGCGTGAAGGACGGATAGAGGCTGCCGGTCGCACTGCTGTAGAACGGATCGAAGACCAGCGGACGGCGCACGTTGCGCATGCACACCTGGCTGTAGCTCACCGTGTCGACCGAGCCGCCGCGCGACGAGTCGGACTTGATGCGCAGCCCGCCGCCGTTGGGGCTGTCGTAGCCGTCGATCGACAGGTCGTCCACGACGAGGTTGCTCAGGCCCGCGTCGGTCTCGCTGCCGATCGACATGCCGTGGCCGTAGTAGAAGTGGTTGTGCGCAAAGTACAGGTTGCTCGAACTCGGGCTGCTGTGCGCCTTCACCGCCACATGGTCGTCGCCGACGCTGATATACGAATACGCGAGCAGCACCTTGCTCGACTGGCCCGGGTCGAAGCCGTCGGTGTTCTTCACCGTGTCGGGCGTGAAGCAGGTGGCCGGCGTCACGGCATCCGGCGTGCTTCCCGGCGGACAGGCATAGCCTGCCTTGGTGTAGACCAGGCTCGGCGACAGGATCTTGATGCCCCATGCCGTGACGCCGCTCACGCCGCTCGCGACGATGTGGAAGTTCGCCGCGTTCTGCACCGTGATGCGGTACAGCGTGAACGCGCTGCCGTTCTTCACCTGCAGCAAGCGCGGGTTCTGCTGGTTCAGGCCTGAGGTCTTGTTCTGATAGGCCACGTCCCACCAGGTGCGCAATCCGGCGTTCGGGCCGCTCGTGAGCAGGCTGCCGCCGCGGCCGTCGATCGTGCCGTCGCCGACGATGCCGCTGTTGGTGGCGCTGCTCACGGTGATGAGCGCATTGCACGCTTTCGGATCCGACGAAGTCGCCGTGCCGCAGGTGCCGGGGCCATTGTCGTAGTCGGCCGGGTTGCGCGAACCGAAGAGCGTCACGCCACTGTCGATCCACAGCGTCACGCCGGACTTCAAGGTCAGCGGGCCGCTGAGAAAGCCCGCCTCGCCAGACGCGCCCATGGCGAGCTTCACGGCCTGGCCGGCGGGGCATGCATCGATAGCCGACTGGATGCGCTGTGCGTCGGGCTGCGAGTTCGACGGGTTCGTGTCGGCGGCATCGAGCGAGCCGCCCACCGGGGATAGCGTGGCCTTCAGCGTCGCGCAGAGCGCGATCGGCAGGCTCGGTTCGCTGACCGTCGCCCACTGTGTTTTCACGCTTGTCGACGAAGCTGAGGCGATGGCAGGCGAGGGAGAAGGAGAAGGAGAAGGAGAAGTCGAGGGTGAGGTTGAAGTTGAGGTCGAAGCCGATGACGCGGGCGTAGCGGAAGCAGAAGCAGAAGCAGAAGCAGAAGCAGAAGCAGAAGCAGAAGCAGAAGCAGAAGCAGAAGCAGAAGCAGCGACGCTGCTCGCCGCGAGATTGCCCCCGCCGCCGCCTGAGCCGCCTCCGCAAGCGGCGAGCACGCTTGAAAGCGTGGCGAACAGGAACAGCGAGCTCAAATGGCGGGTACTTGTTGTCATCGTGGGTTGGCGGTGTGCCCGATGCCGGTGTCGCATCGAAAGGTTGAAAAGAGCTGCGAAGGTGCAAGCAACATGCCACGACAGGCGCGCGGCACCGCTGCAAGTGGACGGCGTGCGCGCATTCGTGCGATGTGACAGTTTGTGTCCGCCGTTGGATGTGACGCCCGGGATTCGTGACTTTTGCGTCAAGGCGGTTGCTACGCCAGAACAATTTTTTGTCGCCCCTGAAGCAATGACAGCCCGCCAGGCCGACGGGGAAACCATCCCCGATCGGCATGCCGGCGGCACACATGGCAAGGGTGCAATAGGTTTCTCTAGTTATTGAGAACGCATTCGCATTTGCAATATAGTCGAGGCATGAACCGCCAGACCCGCCAAAGTGAAGCAGTGCTCGATGCCTTGCCGGAAAAACCGCAGAGCCTGCTGATGGCCGGTGCGTGGGTGCGAGTGGCAGGCGCGCTGATGCTGGCCGCGGCGCTGTGGCTGGCTGTTGGCTGGGCGCTGAGATGAGCGGGGCGCTGCCGCTTCCTCCCGCCATTCAGTTGAGCAACCTCACGGTGGCCTATCGCGGGCACCCGGCCGTGCATCACCTGTCGGGAGAGTTCGCTCCGGGCTCGCTCACTGCCATCGTCGGACCGAACGGCGCTGGCAAGACCAGCCTGCTGGCCGCGATCATGGGGCGCATCCGGCCGGTCGAGGGGCGCATTTCGCTCGATGGCGCCTCGCGCGGCCACATCGCGTGGCTGCCACAGCAGGCAGAGATCGACCGGAGCTTCCCGATCCGGGTGTTCGACCTGGTGGCGCTCGGGCATTGGGGGCGGCTCGGCAGCTTCAAGGGCATCGCAGCTCGGCAACGTCATGCCGTTGGAGACGCGCTCGAGGCTGTCGGCCTCGGCGGCTTCCAGCGCCGCAGCATCGCCGAACTGTCGGCAGGGCAGTTCCAGCGCGTGCTCTTTGCTCGCGTGCTGCTGCAGGACGCACCGGTGATCCTGCTCGACGAACCGTTCAATGCGATCGACGCACGCACCACCGCCGATCTGCTGGCCGTGGTCGCACGCTGGCATGCGGAGGCGCGCACCGTGATCGCCGTGCTGCACGACCTGGAGCAGGTGCGCCTGCATTTCGATGGCACGCTGCTCTTGGCGCGGCGCTGCGTGGCCTGGGGGCCGACGGCCGAAGTGCTGCATGCCGAGAACCTGTTCCGCGCGCGCCAGATGGCCGAGGCATGGGACGAGGATGCGCCGTTGTGCCAGGAGGCGGCATGAACGCAGGGGCCTTGCTGGTCCAGCCCTTCGTGGAGTACGGCTTCATGCGCCGCGCGCTGGTGGCCACGCTGGCGCTGGGCCTGGGCAGTGCGCCGATCGGCACCTTGCTGGTGTTGCGCCGCATGAGCCTGGTGGGCGACGCGATGGGCCACGCGCTGCTCCCGGGCGCGGCGCTCGGCTTTCTGTTTGCCGGCTTCTCGCTGGCGGCGATGAGCGCGGGCGGATTTTTCGCTGCGCTCGGGGTGGCGCTGGCGGCGGGTTTCGTCACCCGCGTGACGTCGCAGCGCGAGGACGCGAGCTTCGCGGCCTTCTACCTGATTGCGCTGGCTCTGGGCGTGCTGCTGGTGTCGACCCACGGCAGCAGTGTCGACCTGATGCACATGCTTTTCGGCACCATTCTTGCCGTGGACGACGCGGCGCTGCAGCTGATGGCCGGCGTCGCGAGCCTGACGCTGGTCGCGCTGGCGGTGATCTACCGGCCGCTGATCGTGGAATGCCTCGACCCGGGCTTTCTGCGCAATGTGGGCGGGCCTGGCTCGCTGGTGCACGGCGTCTTTCTGGTTCTTGCCGTCGCCAATCTGGTGGCGGGCTTTCAGGCGCTGGGCACGCTGATGGCGGTCGGCTTGATGATGCTGCCGGCCACCGCGGCGCGCTTCTGGGCCGCCGAAGTCTGGAGCCTTGCACTGGTTGCAGCCTGCATGGCCGTGCTGTCGGGCTTTGCCGGGCTGCTGCTGTCGTTCCACGCGCAGTGGCCCTCGGGTCCCGCGATCGTTCTGGTGGCGGGCGCGGCCTATCTGCTGTCGCTGGCGTTCGGTCCGAATGGCGGACTGCTCGCACGGCTCCTGCGCTCACGCGCTCATCGAAATGCATAACACCAACCTTCCAACGAATCCTGCGCGACGCCGGTTCACCGCGTCGCTGTTCGCACTGCCATTGCCGGTGCTTGCCCAATCCACCGCGCCGCGGCCGCTGCGCGTCGTCGCGAGCTTTTCGATCCTTGCGGACATGGCGCGCGAGATCGGCGGCAGCGCGGTCGAAGTCGCGGCCCTGGTCGGCCCGGATTCCGACGCGCACGTTTTCCAGCCGAGTCCGGCCGACGCACGGCGCCTCGCCAATGCCGAACTGGTCGTCGTCAACGGACTGGGGTTCGAAGGATGGATGGACCGGCTGGTGCGTTCATCCGGCTATCGGGGTCCCGTGCTGGTGGCCAGCGAGGGCGTGGCGGTGCGCCGCATGGGCCGCGAGCCCGATCCGCACGCATGGCAGGACCTCGCGAACGCGCAGCGCTACGCCGCGAACCTGCGCGATGCGATGGCGCGGGCGCGGCCGGCATTCGCGGCCGAGTTCGGCCAGCGCTGCGCAAGCTACATCGAGCGGCTCCAGGCGCTCGACCGCGACGTGCGTGCTCGTTTCGACGCTGTGCCGCGCCAGCATCGCCGCGTGATCAGTTCGCACGATGCGTTCGGCTATTTCGGCGCCGCTTACGGCGTCGAGTTTCTTGCGCCGCAGGGCATGAACACTGACAGCGAAGCCTCCGCCGCCTCGGTCGCGCGGCTGATCGACCAGATCCGGCGCGAGGATGTGCGCGCGGTGTTCGTCGAGAACATCTCCGACCCGCGCCTGGTCCAGCGGATTGCACGCGAAGGCGGGGTCATCGTCGGGGGCCGGCTCTATTCCGATGCGCTGTCGGCGCCGGGCACCGAGGCAGACACCTACCTGAAGCTGTTCACGCACAACGCCACAACCATTGCCGCGGCCCTTTCGGCCAAGCGCTGAGATTCTTTCAGCGCCCGATCCACCTTCACGCACAGTCATCCATGAGCCTCATCCCCGTCACCATCCTCACCGGCTTCCTCGGCAGCGGCAAGACCACGCTGCTCAACCGCATCCTGAAGGAGCAGCACGGCCACAAGATCGCCGTGATAGAGAACGAGTTCGGCGAAGCCGGCATCGACAACGAACTGCTGGTGCAGGACGAGGGCGAGCAGATCATCGAGATGAACAACGGCTGCATCTGCTGACCGTGCGCGGCGATCTGGTGCGCATCCTCGGCGAACTGGCGGCGCGCCGCAAGAACGGCAGCGCGAGCTTCGAGCGCGTGATCATCGAAACCACCGGGCTGGCCGACCCGGCGCCGGTGGCGCAGACCTTCTTCGTCGATGAAGAGATCAGCCAGAGCTATCTGCTCGATGCGATCGTCACGCTGGTCGACGCCAGGCACGCGATGGCGCAGCTCGACGAGCACCATGAAGCCCAGGAGCAGGTGGGATTCGCGGACCGCATCCTGTTGTCCAAGACCGATCTGGTGTCGGTCGAGGAGGTGAGGGCGCTCGAGCAGCGCCTCGTGCGCATGAATGCGCGCGCGCCGATCACCGCGGCGCATTTCGGCCAGGCGCCGATCGACCAGTTGCTCGATATCCGCGGGTTCAACCTGAACGCCATCCTGGAGATCGAACCCGACTTCCTGACCGACGTGGACCACGCGCATGACGACAATGTCTCCAGCTTCGTGTTTCGCGCCGAACGGCCTTTCGATGCGGCGCGGCTGGAGGACTTCTTCGGCGCCATCCTCCGGATCTACGGCACCCAACTGATGCGCTACAAGGGCGTGATCGCGGTGACCGGCCTGGACACGCGTGTCGTGCTCCAGGGCGTTCACATGCTGATGGGCACCGAGGCCGGGGCGAACTGGAAGCAGGACGAACCGCGCCACAGCCGCATCGTCTTCATCGGCAAGCAATTGCCCAAGGATGTGCTGGTGCAGGGACTCGAACAATGCCTGGGCGCAGCATGAAGCCATCCGCAAAGTGCCCATCGATCCGCCGCCACAGGGCCATGCGAGCCATGGCATGCATCGCCGGCCTGGCGATTCACCCTGTCGCATCGCGCGCCCAGGCCGCCTTGCCGGCTGTCGAGGTGTCGGCCACCGAAGCTGCCCCCGGCAGCAGCCTGGGCCTCGATGTGCCAAGCGCGACCGGCTCGCGCCTGGGCCTTGCGCCGCGCGAAACGCCGGCCAGTGTCAGCAGCTTCGGCAGCGCCGACATCGCTGAACGCAACCTGGCCCGTGCGCAGGATGTCGCCATCCGTTTTCCCGGCGTCACCGAATCGCCGTCGCCCGGCAACGGCGGCACCGCCCTGGTCGCGCGGGGCTTCGCCGGGCACAACTCGGTGGCGCAACTGGTCGATGGCACCCGGCTGGTGGTCGCGTCCGGCACCGTGACCTATCCCTTCTCCACCTGGCCCTTCGAGTCGGTCGAGGTGCTCAGGGGGCCGGCCTCGGTGCTCTTTGGCGATGGTGCGATCGGCGCGGCAGTCAACTACATCACCAAGAAGCCCCGGTTCGACCGCACGGAGCGCGAAGCCTTTTTCAGCCTCGGCTCCTTCGGCGCCCGGCAAGGCGGCATCGGCTTGCGCGGGCCGATCAGCGACACCTTGGCCTATTCCGTCTACGCCGACGCGGGCAGGAGCGATGGCTTTCGCCGCCTCGAGAACTACGACCGGCAGAACTATGCGCTCGCTCTCGAGGCGCGCCCGAGCAGCGCGCTCAAGTTCACGCTGTCGCTCGATGGCGGCCGCAACGACGACGCTCGCTACTTCGGCACGCCGCTGCTCGGCGGCGTGCTCGACAGTCGCCTGCGGCGCACCAATTTCAACGTGGACGATTCCGTCGTGAAATACGACGACCGCATGTGGCGCGCCAAGGCCGAATACCAGCTCGGCGACGGCGTCCGGCTTCGCAACGAGCTCTACCACCTGACGGCGGCGCGCCATTGGCGCAACACCGAGGCCTACGCGTTCAACAGGGCAGGCACGCGGGTCGACCGCGGGGACTACGTCGAGATCCTGCACGACCAGGAACAGACGGGCAACCGGTTCGACGCCACGTTCGACGGCACGCTCGGCGGCCTGAGGAACCGCTTCGTTGCTGGCCTGGACTGGTATCGGACCACCCTGTTGCACACCAACAATTCACCCTACGGCGGCGCGAGCACGGTCGACCCGTTCTTCTTCGCGCCCGGCAACTTCATCAGCCCGGTGCCAACGAGCCCGGGACGCCGTTCGACACTGGAGACGACGGCGCTCTTCGCGGAGGACGCGCTGGAACTCACACCCGGATGGACGCTCGTGGCCGGCCTGCGCAGCGACCGCATGAGCTTTGACAACAGCGATCTGCGCACGGGCGCCCGTCTGTCGAAGAAATACAGTCCGGTCACGGGCCGCATCGGCGCGGTGTGGGCTCCGAGCGACGCGGTTTCCTTCTATGGCCAATACGGAACGGGAACCGACCCGTTGAGCGGTGCGCTGTCGCTTCCGAACGGCGGCAACGCCTTCGACCTGACCAAGGGCCGGCAAGTCGAAGTGGGCGCCAAGGGCGGCCTGCCGGCCATCAAGGGTGAATGGACGCTTGCCTTCTACCGAATCGAAAAACACAACCTGCTGTCCCGCGATGCCAACGATCCCAAAATCACTCAACAGGTCGGACGCCAATCGTCTACCGGCATCGAACTGGCCCTGGCGGCAGAGCCGCATCCCGGCTGGACGGTCGACGCCAATGCGGCGTTTCTGCGTGCGCGCTACGACGACTTCAACGAGATTGTCGCCGGCCGTGCCGTCTCGCGCGCAGGCAACGTCCCCGTCGGCGTGCCTGAACGCACGGCCAACCTGTGGACGGCCTACCGCTTCCTGCCCCAATGGCAAGTGGGCGTCGGTGCACGCTACGTCGGCGCGCGGCAGTCCAATGCGGCCAACACGGCGCGCCTGCCGGCCTACACGGTGTTCGATGTGTCGCTGGCCTACGAGTATTCGCGCAGCCTGGACTTCAGCCTCGCCGTCAAGAACCTGACGGACCGCGACTACGCGGTCTCGGGCACCGGCAACGTGCGCTGGCTGCTCGGGGCGCCGCGCACGGTGCAGCTCACCGCACGTGCGCGCTTCTGACTGACTCCACGCGGCCGGCAATCGCCCAGTGAAGAAGGCCGTCATCTTTCTGCACAAGTGGCTGGGCGTCGTGCTTGCGCTGTTTTTCCTCATGTGGTTCGTGAGCGGCGTCGTCCTGTACTTCGTGCCGTTCCCGAGCCTCACTCCCGTCGAACGCCTGCGCGCCCTGCCGGCGCTGCGATTGCCGGCTGGGTGTTGCCTGACCGCCGAGGAGGCCGCCCGGCGTGCCGGTGTTCGCTTCAGCGAAGCGCGACTGGGCATGGCAGGTGCGGATCCGGTCTGGCGGCTGCTGGCGCACGAACAGCAGGGCGCCGCGCCGTCCCATTGGCGAACGCTCGACGCGCGCAGCGGGGCCTTGCGGCCGCCGCTCGCGGAGGCACAGGCTGCCGCAGCGGCCGAAGCTTTCAGTGGGCGCCGCGCGCAGCATGCCGAGCGACTGGAGCGCGACCAATGGACCGTGCCGCAAGGTCTCGATCCCTATCGGCCGCTGGTGAAAGTCACGCTGGCTGGCGAGGATGGGTTGGAGCTCTACGTTTCGCCAGGAGCCGCAGAGGTCGTGCGCGACACGCGCCGCGCCGAGCGCTTCTGGAACTGGCTGGGTGCCGTGCCGCACTGGATCTATCCGACCGTGCTGCGGCAGTTCCCCGCCGCCTGGCACCACGTCGTCGTGTGGCTCTCCCTTCCCGCGACGCTGCTGGCCGTGAGTGGCGTGGTACTTGGCCTCTGGCAACTTTTCCTGAACCGTTCGCGCTGGATTCCATACCGCAAGTTCTGGCTGCGCTGGCATCACATCGCCGGGCTGGCGGCAGGCATCTTCACGCTCACATGGATCTTCTCGGGCCTCTTGTCGATGAACCCGTTCGGCGTGTTTTCCGCGCGTGGGGCGACGGCGCACGAGCGTGCGCGCTGGGCCGGCGCGCCGGTGGAGGCCCGGCTCGATCCTGCCGAGGCGTTGATGCAGGCCAACCGGCGTGGCCTCGCAGCGCGTGAACTGGAACTGTTGCAGGTTGCGGGGCAGGCTTGGTACCGGTTGCAATCAGCCGAAGGCCAACTGCTCGTGCGCGCGGACGCGCACGATCCCTCGATGTCGGTACAGGCGATCCCTTCGCTGCCCGAGGCCACCATCCGGGCTTCCCTGGCCGCGCTGCGGCCGGAGGCGGGCGTTCCCACGGTGCACCGCATCGACTCCTACGACGAGCTGTACTACGCGCGCGAGGCTGCGGACGCGAACACCCGCCATACCCGTCCGCTGCCCGTGTGGCGCGCCGACTGGGCCGATGGCGTGGCGGCGTTTGCAGACCCTGCGTCGGCGCGCATTCTGTTGCGCAGCGACGCGTCGGGCCGCTGGCAGCGCGTGCTCTACCATGGCCTGCACAGCCTCGACTTTGCGCCGCTTCTCGCGCGCCCGTGGTTGCGGCATGCGCTGGTTCTGGGCTTCTCGCTGTTGGGGATCGGGCTGTGCGTCACTTCATGCGTCATCGCCTGGCGGACCCTTGTCCCCTCGCGCCGAAGGCATGCGCCCCCAGCGGCCGGCAGTGCTCAGGCCGCGACGACGATCGGGAAGCGCGCCTGCAGCCCGTCCGCCCCGCGCTCGAAAGGCACGGTGACGGCCTCTCTCGCGGCCTGGGGAAGGTTGCGCCAGATGAAGTCGCGCGCGTTGCCGGGGTCGCCGGACACGTAAAGCTGTGTGGTCAGCAGCTCGCGCGCGCCGAGCTTCACCTTGACGTGGATGTGCGGCGTGCGGCCGCTGTAGGGCACGGGGCGGATGGTGCGGAAACGGTAGCTGCCGTCCTCGCCCACCGCGACGCGGCCGAAGCCCTGGAAGGCGGCGTCGGCGCGGTCGCCGTCGCCCGGATGGTGGTAGTGGCCGTTTTCATCGCATTGCCAAATCTCGACCTGCGCGCCGCGCAGCGGCTTGCCGGCCAGATCGGTCACGGTGCCGTCGACCCAGGCGGGCTGGCCACCGCGGTAGTTCAGCGTGCCGTTGTGCAGCAGATCGTTGTCGGAATCCTGCGGCAGGCGAAGGGGATAGAACGGCCCTTCGGTCTGCGAAGGCGTTGCGACCCGGGCCACCGCCGGCTGCGCGCGGGCGCCCAGCCAGAGCGCGGGCGCGGCAACGAGCGCTGCGGCGACGGTGCGCCGGGGAAGGCCGGGTTCTGGTGTGGCGTTCATGGTCCGTCAGAGCCGTGCCGGATGTCCGAGTTCCGCAGGACGTGTTTGAATGGCATCGGTCGAACCCGACAACCCCAATGCAAGAACAGCTTCTCCTCCCAGGCATCGACCCTGCGCCGCCGCCTCTGCGCCGTCCGCGGGGGACCGCGCCGCCCAAGGAGCGCCTGTCGCGCTCACTGTTCTTCGCGATCTTTCCGCATTCTGAAGATGCCGCGTCGATTGCTGCGCTGGCTGCGCGGCTCCAGGACCAGCATGCGCTGAAGGGCAAGCTGACCGAAGCGCATCGCCTGCACGTCACGCTGCATCATCTCGGCAGCTATCCGGCGGTGCCGCGCGAAATTGTGCAAGCCGCGCTGGAGGCGGCAGCCATCGTGACGCCGCCGTCTTTCGACGTGATGTTTGACGAGGCCATGCGGTTCGAGAAGAGCAAGGCGTTCGTGCTGTGCGGCAGCGGCAGCGGCACGTCGCCGCTTGCGGCGTTCCGGCAGCGTCTTGGCGAAGCGCTGGCGGATGCCGGCTTCAGCCCTGAGCGCGGTTTCACGCCTCACATGACCCTGGCCTACACGCCGCGGGAAATCGAGCGGCATCCCATCGAGCCGGTCCGGTGGACGGCCGATTCGTTCTCGCTGATCGAAAGCCACGTGGGTGAAAGCATCCACGAGGTGCTGGGGCAATGGCCCTAGTCGCTGTCCGCAAAGTTGTCGAACAGCAATCCGCGCAGCCACTGGTTGCCCGGATCGCGATGCACCTTGGCGTGCCAGAACAGGTTGATCGCAATCTGCGGCAGCGGCACCGGGTGAGGGCGCCACACCAGTCCGAAGGGCTCGGCAATGCTCTGTGCCAGGCGCTCCGGCACGGTGGCGATCATCTGGCTCGAGCGCAGGATGTGGCCAATGGCCACGAAGTGCGGCACCTTGAGCCGGATGCGCCGCTGGATGCCCTGCGCGGCCATCACGTCGTCGGCCTTGCCGTGGCCCGTGCCGGCGGCCTGCACCAGCACATGGTCGGCCGCGCCGAAATCCTTGAGCGACACGCTGCGCTTGCGCGCCAACGGATGCTCGGCGGAAAACAGGCACACATAGCGCTGCAGGAACAGGCGGCGCTGGAACACGCCCGCCTTCAGCTGCGGCAGCAGGCCGATGGCAATGTCGACGTGGCCGGCTTCGAGCTCGTCGCGCAGGCTGGTTGCGGCGGTGTTGCGCACCGTGCTGATCGTCACACCGGGCGCCACGGCTGACAGCGCCTCCATCAGCTTCGGCGTGAAGTAGATCTCGCCGATGTCGGTCATTGCCAGCGTGAAGCTGCGCGTGCTCGTGGCGGGGTCGAACACCACCTGCTGGTTGAGGGCGGTGTGCAGCGCGCCCATCGCATAGGCCACCGGCTCGGCGAGTTGCAGCGCGAACGGCGTGGGCTCCATGCCGCGCGCGGTGCGCAGGAACAGCTCGTCGCCCAGCAGCTTGCGCAGCCGCGCGAGCGCATTGCTGATCGCGGGCTGGGACAGCCCGAGCGATTCGGCCACTGCCGACACCCGCTTTTCGGCCAGCATGCGGTCGAACACCAGCAACAGGTTGAGGTCGATGTCCTTGAGCTGCATGCCAGACCTTTATTCACATCCGTGATGTAGTCGATTCATCGGATTCTATTGGTCAATTCCCGCAGGCCGCGCATCATCCGCCCCAGAGACAAGCCGGCCCCAAGGCCGGCGCAAAGAGAGCCCACGATGGACCTGCACATTCACCCCCTTGCCCGGACCCTCGAGGTCCGCCCCGGCGCGAACCTGCTCGAAGTGCTGCGCGAACACCATGTGCCGGTGTCGTACAGCTGCATGTCCGGGCGCTGCGGCACCTGCCGCTGCAAGGTGGTGTCGGGCCAGGTGCTCGACGGCGGGCAGGACGCGATCCGGCCCGACGGGCAGGGCGAGCGCTACGTGCTGGCCTGCCAGAGCACGCTGACCGAAAGCTGCACCATCGAGATTCCGGAGCCCGACGAGGTGGTGGTGCATCCGGCGCGCATCCTCAAGGCCACCGTCACTGGCATCGACGTGCTCACGCACGACATCCGCCGCCTGCGGCTCAAGCCCAACAAGCCCCTGGAGTTTTCGCCGGGCCAATATGCGCAGCTGCAGTTCGCGCCCGATCTGGCGCGGCCCTATTCGATGGCGGGGCTCAGCCGCGATGCGGAACTCGAATTCCATGTGCGCAAGGTGCCGGGCGGGCGCGTCACGGCGCACATCTTCGAGCAGCTGCGCGTCGGCGATGCGGTGCGCGTGAGCGGCCCGCTCGGCACAGCCTACCTGCGCACGAAGCACCGCGGCCCGATGCTTTGCGCGGCCGGCGGCACGGGGCTGGCGCCCATTCTTTCCATCGTGCGCGGCGCCATCGCAGCGGACCTGATGCAGCCGATCCACCTCTACCTGGGCGTGCGCTCCGATGCCGACGTCTACGGCCTGCAGGAGTTGCGCGAGCTGCAGGCGCAGCATGCGGGCCTGAAGGTGCACGTGGTGGTCGTCACCGGCCCCGCACGCGACAACCAGCGCCAGGGCCTCATCACGGACGCCATCCGGGCCGACGGGTCCGCCAGCCTCGATGGTTGGCGCGCCTACCTCTGCGGCTCGCCGCCAATGGTCGAGGCCGTGACGCAGCTGGTGCGCGCCCGCGGCCTTGCGCCCGAGCAAACCCATGCCGATGCCTTCTACCTGCAAGGCACCTGAAGCACAGCGACAGACAAGAAAAGGAGACCCCCATGACCACGCAAGCCGTGTTCCCCATCGAACTGAAATGGGAGAGCGAAAAGACCAGCCGCATCCCGTTCATGGCCTACACCGACGAGGCGCTGCACAAGAAGGAGCTGCAGCGCTTCTTCTATGAAAAGCACTGGTGCTACGTTGGCCTCGAAGCCGAGATTCCGAACCCGGGCGATTTCAAGCGCACAGCCATCGGCGAACGCTCGGTGATCATGGCGCGCGACGAGGAGGGCGCCATCCATGTGTTCGAGAACGTCTGCGCGCATCGTGGCATGCAGTTCTGCCGCGAGCGCCACGGCAACAGGAAAGAGTTCGTCTGCCCCTACCACCAGTGGAACTACACGCTCAAGGGCGACCTGCAGGGCGTGCCGTTCCGCCGCGGCGTGAAGCAGGACGGCAAGGTGAACGGCGGCATGCCCGCCGACTTCAAGTCCGAGGACAACGGCCTCAACAAGCTCAAGGTGGCCTCGCGCGGCGGCGTGGTGTTCGCGTCGTTCGACCACGACGTCGAATCGTTCGAAGACTTCCTCGGCCCCGACATCCTTCACTACTTCGACCGCCTGTTCGACGGCCGCAAGCTCACGATCCTCGGCTACAGCCGCCAGCGCATTCCGGGCAACTGGAAGCTGATGCAGGAGAACATCAAGGACCCGTACCACCCGGGACTGCTGCACACCTGGTTCGTCACCTTCGGGCTCTGGCGCGCCGACAACAAGTCGGAGCTCAAGATGGACGCGCGCGGCCGCCACGCCGCGATGATTTCCACGCGCGGCAGCGCCGGCAAGGCCGCGCAGGTGACGCAGGTTTCGAGCTTCAAGGAAAGCATGCAGCTCAAGGACCCGCGCTTCCTCGACATCGTGCCCGAGCCCTGGTGGGGCGGACCCACCGCGGTGATGATGACGCTGTTCCCGAGCCTGATCCTGCAGCAGCAGGTCAACAGCGTGTCGACGCGGCACATCCAGCCGGTGGGCCACGATGCTTTCGATTTCGTCTGGACGCATTTCGGCTTCGAGGACGACACCGAAGAGATGACGCAGCGGCGCCTGCGCCAGGCCAACCTGTTCGGGCCTGCGGGCTTTGTGTCGGCCGACGACGGCGAGGTGATCGAGTTCTCGCAGGAAGGCTTCGAGCAGAAGCCGTATCACCGTACGCTCGCCGAACTGGGCGGACGCGAGGTCGAGAACACCGACCACATGGTGACCGAGACGCTGATCCGCGGCATGTACCGCTACTGGCGCGAAGTGATGGAGGCCGCATGAAGCTCGACGCCGACGCCTACCTCGAACTGGCCGGCCTCTATGCGGCCTACGCCCACGCGGTCGATTCTGGCCAATGGGAGCTGTGGCCCGCATTCTTCGTCGAGCAATGCAGCTACCGGCTGCAGCCGCGCGAGAACCACGAGCGCGGCCTGCCGCTTGCCACGCTGTCGTTCGAGAGCCGCGGCATGCTCGAAGACCGCGTCTACGGCATCAAGGAGACGCTGTTCCACGACCCGTACTACCAGCGCCATGTGGTTGGCCTTCCGGTGGTGCATTCGGTGGACGATGACGGCGCGATCCACAGCGAGGCCAACTACGCGGTGTTCCGCACCAAGCTCGACGGGCCTTCGACGGTGTTCAACGTCGGCCGCTACATCGACAAGGTCGTGCCGACGCCCGAGGGCCTGAAGTTCGCGTCGCGCCTGTGCGTGTTCGACAGCGAAATGATCCCGAACTCCATCATCTATCCGATCTGAGCCATGCAGGAAACCGATTCAAAGGCATCCATGAACACGATGACATGGGTCGACGCCGCGGCGGTCGACGACATTCCCTCCGATGACGTGGTAGGCATCGAGGTGCAGGGCAGGGACATTGCCTTCTTTGGCACCGAAGACGGCATCCACGCCACCGACAACATCTGCACCCACGGCCACGCGCGCCTGTGCGACGGCTTTCTCGAAGGCCACGAGATCGAATGCCCGCTGCACCAGGGGCGCTTCGACGTGCGCACGGGCAAGGCGATGTGCGCGCCACTCACTGAAGACCTGCGCAGTTATCCGGTGAAGATCGAGGGCGGGCGGGTCTACCTGGCGTTCGAGGCTTAGGTCCATCTGTTGCGCATCGAATCGGCCGGTCTGTATCTGTTCTTCCGCAGGCGGGTGGCGACAATGGCGCTCCGTTCCATGGAAGCCCTATGACCGTGAAAAGCCGAGACCAGATTGCCCACCGAATTGCCGCCGAGCTGGGCCACAGCTTCGAGGGTGAACTTGTTGCCGGCGGCAACTACATACCCGTCGTGCGCGACGGCCGCACGCTCTACACCAGCGGCCAGGTGCCGCGCGTGGGCACCACGGTGGTCGTGACAGGCCGCGTGGGCGATCAAGTGCCGCTGGACAAGGCCCGCGAGGCCGCTCAGATCTGCACCCTGCGATGCCTCACGCTGCTGCGGCGCGAACTCGGCTCGCTCGACGGCATCGAGAAGGTGCTGCGCGTCGGCGTCTTCGTGCAGTGCAGCGCCGATTTCACGCAGCAGAGCGAAGTGGCCGATGCGGCGTCCGACCTGCTGCACCGCGTGTTCGGCGAGGCCGGCGCGCATGTGCGCACGGCGGTAGGTGTCTACCAGTTGCCGAAGAATGCGAGCGTCGAGCTGGAGATGACGGTGGTGGCCAAGGACAACGCAGGCCGAGACAGCTAACGCTTCTGCAGGTCGATAATGTCCCGCGCAAGTGAGGCAATGGTCAGCGGTGCGCAGCCTTCGGCGTTGTTGCTCACGGTGACGTAGGCCAGCTGACCCGCGCGCGTGGTGCCGGCAATCACCCTGGCCAGGGCCTCGCGGGTCTCCGGATCGGGGTCGACGATCCTGTCGAATGGGCCATAGAGCTTTTCCGCATCTTCATAGCCGAAGCGGCCGTGCCGGCGATGCAGGTTCCAGCGGCACACCAGCGGCCCGGGCCAGAGCGCGCGCAGCATCGGCAGTTGGTCTTCGATCGGCGGCATCTTGGCGTGAAGACCCATGCAGAAGGTGGCGCCCACGCTGCGCAGCATGTCGGCGAAGGCGGGGCAGAGCAGTTGCGGATCGCGCACTTCGACCGCAATCACGGCATCGGGCGCTGTCGGCTTCAGGCCGGGCAATGCTTCCAGCATCTCGCCGATGCGTGCGAGCAGCGCGGGCTGGTCGGCCAGCAGTTGCGCGGGAATCGGGCTCAGCTGGAACACCAGCGCGCCGATGCGGTGGCCCAGCCCTTCGAGCGCGGGTTGCACGAATTCCTGGATCGCGATCTCGCTGTTCAGGAACACCGGATTGACCTGCGTGCCGCGGCCGCTTTCGTCGCGCACGGTGGCGTCGGTCACGAGGCTCGGTGCCTTCACCACGAAGCGGAAGTCGTCGGGCACCATGGCCGCGTAGCGCGCGTACTGGCTCGCGGTGAGCGCGCGGTAGAAGTTGCGGTCCAGGCTCACCGTGCGAAAGAGCGGATGTTGCGCCAATGCGGCGAGTCCGTTCTTCGACAGCACTGTCTCGGCGTATTCGCCATCCCAGACGAGATCGGCCCAGCCAGGGTAGCTCCATGAAGAGGTGCCGAGCCGCAGGTCGGCCGGAAGCGCCGCGGCCAGCTCGACCAGTGCCGGATCGGTGGGCGCCGGTGCCACGGTGCCGCCGCGCGATTTCTTCTTCGCGGGCGGCTCGGGCTCGGCGTCCTGCGGCACGGCATGCGATGCCTCGAGCGGCACGGTGGGGGGCGCCTCGGGCGGGCGCGGAAGATCGGGGAAAAGGGAGTCCTGCACTTCAGCCATGTCTGGGGCCGCATTCTCGGCCAACATCGGGCGGCCTCGCCGCGCCGGGCACAATCCGCGCATGAAACAGTGGTTGCGCACGCAGGGTGGTTGGTGGCTGGCATGGCTGGCCCTCACGGCCGCGGGCGCGGTGTGGCTGGCGCGCACCGAACTGGCGCAGCTGCAGCAGGATTTCGAGACCGACGCGCGCATTGCGCACCGGCTCATGAGCCAGCAGGTGGTGCAGTACGACGCAGTGCTGGCCACGCTCGCACTGCTCGAGCCTGGCAACACCGGCGCAGACCATCCGGAGCAGCGCCTGCCGTCGGTCTATCCATCGATCCTGCGCGTGCAGCGGCGCGAAGGCGACGGGCCCTGGCCCGAGGGGAAACAGGCGGACGCATTGGCCGCTGCGGAGGCGCGTTCGCGCAGCCAGCGCCGCGCCGAACTGGCGGCGCTGGACCTCGCGCAGGGCCGCTACCAGCTCGTGATGGGCGCCACGCCCGTCAGCTACGCGCTCGAAATCGACCTGGCCGGCTCGGTGCCGTGGCGCGATTGGCCGATGGACCCGAAGCAGAGCCCGGTGCGCGTGAGCCTGCAGCGGGGCGCGCAGCAGTTCGTTCTGCAACCGGGGAGGGCGGCGCAAGCGGCCACGAGCGGCTGGCGCTTCGGCCTCACCAAGGCCCTGGCTTCGCCGAGCCAGCCTTTCGACCTCGTGGCCGAACGCCATGTGGGCTGGGGCGAGCTGCCATGGCGCAGCATCGCCGGCTGGGCCGTGGCAACGGCGCTGCTGCTCGCCGGCTTGTGGACCGCGCAGCGCCAGCGCATCGCGCGCCGCCGGGCCGAAGAGCTGCTGCGGCTCGGCCAGGTCGCGCGGCTCAATGCATTGGGCGAGCTCTCGGCGGGGCTGGCGCACGAACTGAACCAGCCGCTGACAGCCGTGCTGGCCAATGCGCAGGCCGCGCGCCGGCTGCTCGACGACGATCCGCCCGACCTGGCCACCGCGCGCGATGCGATGGGGCAGGCGGTGGAGCAGGCGCGCCGCGCGGCCGGCGTGGTCGGCCGCCTGCGCCGCGTGATCGAGCGCCCCGAAGCCGGCGGCGATGCGAAGCCGCTGGTGCTGCAGGAGGTGGTGCGCAGCGCCATGCATCTGCTGGCGCCCGAGTTCGCGCAGCGTGGCGTTGCCGCGCAGTTCGATGCCGCGGCCCAGGCGCCGGTGCGCGTGCAGGCCGAGGCGGTGGCCCTGGAGCAGATCGTGCACAACCTGCTGATGAACGCGCTGCAGGCGCTCGACCTGGTGCCCGCGTCCGAGCGCCGCCTCGCGGTGTCGGTGGGACGCAATGGCCAGGAGGGCGTGCTGACCGTGACCGACAACGGACGCGGCATCGCGCCCGAGGCCATGCCGCGCCTCTTCGAGCCTTTCTTCAGCACACGCGAAGGCGGCCTGGGCCTTGGCCTGAGCCTCAGCGAAACGCTGGCGAGCGGCATGGGCGGCAGCCTGAGCGCGGCCCATGCCGCGCCGCGCGGCGCCCGCTTCACGCTGCTGCTGCCGCTGGTGGCGGCGTCCAGGGGAGGCACTGCTTGACCACGCCGGCCTCGCACCCGCCGCAATCGCCGCTGATTCATCTCATCGACGACGACCAGGCGGTGCGCGACAGCCTGTCGCTGCTGATCGGCACGGTCGGCCTGCGGGTGCAGGGCTGGGCCGATCCGCAGGCTTTCATCGACGGCTTCGACCGCGCGAGCGTCGGCGCCATCGTGCTCGACGTGCGCATGCCCGGCATCAGCGGCCTCACGGTGCTCGACCGGCTCATGGCGCAGGGCGTCGACCAGCCGGTGATCATGCTGACCGGTCACGGCACGGTCGAGATGTGCCGCCGCGCCTTCAAGGCCGGCGCGGCCGAGTTCCTCGAGAAACCGGTGGACGACGAGCAATTGCTCGAAGCGCTGCAGCAGGCGGTGCGCCAGCATGTGCGTTCGCGCGAACGCTCGCAGGCCGACAACGCAGCGCGCGAGCGCGCGGCGCAGCTGTCGGAGCGCGAGCGCGAGGTGCTCGCCTTCATCGTGCAGGGCCTGACCAACAAGGAGATCGCGCGCATGCTCGCGCTGTCGCCGCGCACGGTCGAGACGCACCGTGCCAACCTGTTCGCGAAGCTCGACTGCGATTCGCTCGCGCAGCTGATCCGCCGCTATGCCGTGCTGGTGAGCGGTGAGGACTGAGAGCCGCGCTCCGTAGAACTACGCAGCGCCGGGCGTAGCCGTACGAATGGCCTGGGCGGACGGTGTTTTCTACAGTGGCGCAGCCGCCGGCAACCTGCCGGCGCAACTACCTGCATCCACTGGAGAAATCGAAAAATGCGTTCCACCCTTCGTTTCGGCGGCCTCGCCATCCTGCTTGCCGCATCCGCGGTCCAGGCCCAGACGCCGGCACCCGCGGTGCGGACCGAGAAGAACATCTCGCTTGCGCTGGCCAACCAGATCGCGGCGGAAGCCGTGGCTGCCTGTGCCGCCAACGGCTACAACGTGGCCGCCACCGTGGTCGACCGTGCCGGCACCGTGCGCGCCGTGCAGCGCGCCGACAACGCCGGCCCGCACACGCTGGCATCGAGCGAGCGCAAGGCATGGACCTCGGCATCGGCCAAGAGCCCGACGCAGGCCATGATGGAAGGCGCGCAGAAGAACCCCGGCGCCGCCAACCTGGTGTACCTGCCGGGCGTCCTGCTGCTGGGCGGCGGCGTGCCGGTGAAGTCGGGCAACGAGGTGATCGGTGCCGTGGGCGTCGGCGGTGCGCCGGGCGGCCACCTGGACGACCAGTGCGCCAACGCCGCGCTCGAAAAGGTCAAGGGCCAGCTGGGGTGATGGCCGCGCCCAGGCTTCGCAGCATTCGCGCCGCGGCGGTGGCTGGCGCCGTGGCGGCGATGCTCGGCCTCGGCCTGACCGTGGATACCCGGGCGCAGGTGCCGCCCCAGGCGGCCGAGGTGCTGGCCTATGAAGGGCTGCACCGGGCTGCCTGGCATGGCGAGCTGCCGAAGCTGAAGAGCCTGGTCGCATCCGGTGCCAATCTCGATGCACGCGATGCGCGGGGCCGTACGCCCTTGCACGTCGCCACCCATGCACGGCAGCGCGAGGCGGTGAAGCTGCTCGCCAAGGCCGGTGCAAACCTCGACCTGCTCGAAGACGACCGCTACGACGCCGTCACCATTGCATCGGTGGCCGGCGATGCCGCCACCCTCGCACTGTTGCTTTTCCTGGGAGCAAAGGCGGGGCAGGTGACCAGCCGCTACGACGGCACCGCGCTGATCGCCGCCGCGCACCTGGGCCATGACGAAGTGGTGCGCCAGCTGATCGCGGCCGGCGCGCCGCTCGACCACGTCAACAACCTGCACTGGACCGCGGTGATCGAATCCATCGTCCTCGGCGACGGCGGCCCGCACCACCAGCGCACGCTCGCGGCGCTGATCGATGCCGGCGCCAACCTGGCGCTGACCGACCGCCAGGGCAACACGCCGCTCCAGCTGGCCAGGGCCCGCGGCTACACGGCCATGGTGAAGCTGCTGGAAGCGCCGCGCGCAAGATAGGGCGGCTCGGGGACAATCGGAGCTCCCCACGAGGAAACCGCCCCATGTACATGCCGCCGCAATTCAACGCCAAGGACCCGGCCATCGCGCTGGAGCTGATGCGCGCACACCCGTTCGCCAGCCTGATTTCGAACGACGAAGAAGGGTTGCCCTACGTCACGCACCTGCCGCTGGTGGCCGAGCCGCGCCAGGACGGCGAGCTGGTGCTGCTGGGCCATTGCGCCAAGCCCAATCCGCACTGGCGCCACCTGCAGGCGCGGCCGCAGGCCGTCGTCACCTTTCTCGGCCCGCATGCCTATATGTCGCCCTCGGTCTACCCCGACCTCGCGCGGGTGCCGACCTGGAACTATCTGGTGGTGCATTGCACCGTGGAGGCCCGGCTGATCGAAGAGCCCGCGGACAAGGATGCCTTGCTCAAGAAGCTCATCGGCGACCACGAGCCCGGCTACGCGCAGCAATGGCGCGACCTGGGCGAAGAGTTCCAGCTCAAGATGCTGGCCGGCATCGTGGGGTTCGAGCTGCACGTGCGTTCACTGCAATGCAAGGTCAAGCTGAACCAGCATCGGCGCGAATCGCATGCCGCCATGCATGCCGTCTACAGCGCAGGCACGCCGGACGAGAAGGCGCTGGCCGGGTGGATGGAACGCCTCGGCATGACGGCCGAAGCGCCGGTGGCGGAAGGAAGCTGAGATGCGCATGTTCGGATTGCTCGGCCTGATGCTGGCGCTCGTGATCGTCGGGCTGATCGCCAAGAAGCAGATGACGAGCGCCGCGGCGCCTGCATTGCCGACCGTGCCCGGCGTCGCAGCGCCCGCATCCGGCGAGGCGCCCGCCAATGCGCGCACGCAGGCCCGGCAGGTGCAGCAGCAGGTCAAGGAAGCCCTCGACGCCGCGGCGCAGGCGCGCAAGATGCCGGATGACAACTGATCCCGCCTCCAGGCCTACGGACGACGCGCACTGGATGGCGCTCGCGCTGGCCGAGGCGCGCCTTGCGGCCGAGGCGGGCGAGGTGCCGGTCGGCGCGGTGCTGGTCAGGAACGGGCAGCTCGTCGCCAGTGGACGCAACACACCCGTCGCGCAGCACGACCCGAGCGCCCATGCCGAGATCAACGCGCTGCGCGCCGGCGCCGCCGCACTCGGCAACTACCGGCTCGACGGCTGCGAACTGTTCGTCACGCTCGAGCCTTGCGCGATGTGCGCGGGCGCCATGCTGCACGCGCGCCTGGCACGCGTGGTGTTCGGCGCGGCCGACCCCAAGACCGGCGCGGCCGGCTCGGTGCTCGATCTCTTTGCCGAACCGCGGCTGAACCACCGCACGCAAGTGCAGGGCGGCGTGCTGGCGGCGGAGTGCGCAGCGGTGCTGCAAGCTTTCTTCCAGCAGCGCCGCGATGCGGCGCGGGTGCAGGCCGAGCCCTTGCGCGACGATGCGCTGCGCACGCCGGCCGAGCGCTTCGATGCGCTGGCCGGCTACGCCTTTGAACCGCGCTACGTTCAGGATCTGCCCAGCCTGCAAGGCTGGCGCATGCACTATCTCGACGAGGGCCCCCAGGACGGCCCTGCCGCCTTGTGCCTTTGCCTTCATGGTCCCGGCGAATGGGGCTACTTCTTTCGCCACCTCGTCGGTACGCCGGGGTTGCGCACGCTCGTGCCCGACCTCATCGGCTTCGGCAAGAGCGACAAGCCCAAGCGCGAAGCGGTGCACCGGCTCGAATGGCACTGCCAGGTCCTGAACGAATGGCTCGACCGCCTGCAGCCGGCGCCGATGGTGCTGGTGCACAGCGCCGCCGCCACCGGGCTTGCCACGCGGCTGCAGGCCGCAAGGCCCGGCCTGTTTGCGGACGTGCTCCTTGCCCCCGATGGCGGCGAGCCGGTGGGCGATGCATGGCGCGCACCGTTCCCGGACCGCGGCTACCAGGCCGCGCTGCGCGCGCTCGGCCCCATGGCGTCGTCCTCCGGCCCGAGCGCTCAGCAGGCTGCGCTGCTCGCACTGGAGGTGCGCAACGCAATGGGATACTCGACGCCGTGACCAAACACATCTACATCTATTCCCCTTCCAGCGCGATTCGCGACAAGGCCGCCTTCCGGCGCGGCGTGGCAAGACTCAAGGCCCTGGGCTATGAAGTCGAACTCGACGAAGCGGCGCTGGCCGTGCACCAGCGCTTTGCGGGTGACGACGCGACGCGGCTCGCCGCAATCACCCGTGCTGCCGCCAGCGGCGCCGACATTGCCTTGATCGCACGCGGCGGCTACGGGCTCACGCGCATCCTCGACGCCATCCCATACAAGACCGTGGCCAAGGCGATCCAGCGCGGCACTGAATTCGTCGGCCTCAGCGACTTCACCGCGTTGCAGAGCGCATTGCTCGTCAAGACCGGCGCCGTGACCTGGGCCGGCCCGGCGGTCGGCGAAGACTTCGGTGCCGACGGCGGTGCGGACGACATCATGGAAGCCTGCTTCGACGATCTGGTGAGTGGCCAGGGCGAAGGCACCGGCTGGCGCATGCCGGTGCGCGATGCCGGCCTGAAGCTGAAGCCCGTGCACGACGCCACCTTGTGGGGCGGCAATCTCTGCGTGCTCACGAGCCTGCTTGGAACACCCTATTTCCCGGCGGTGGAGAAGGGCGTGCTTTTCATCGAAGACACCAACGAGCATCCGTACCGCATCGAGCGCATGCTCGATCAGCTGCGCATGGCCGGCGTGCTGGCCAAACAGCGCGCCATCGTCTTCGGCCAGTTCACGGGCATGCGCAAGGTGCCGGGCTACGACCGCGGTTTCGGCTTCGATACGGTGATTGACCGGCTGCGCGCCACGCTCAAGGTGCCGGTGCTCGCCGGGCTGCCTTTCGGCCACGTGCCGACCAAGGTGCTGCTACCCGTGGGCGCGAAGGTCGAGCTGGCAGCCGAAGGGCGCGACGTCTTCATGGTGTGGGGCCATCAGCATGGCCACCACGACCATGCGCATTGACGAGCGCCGGCGCACACTCAGTGCGTGAAGCGCTGGTGAGCGCGCGGGCCCATCGAGCCGGGCAGGCCGCCCTTGAACATGCTGTTGATGGCTTTCATCTGGCGGCGGGCGGCAGCTTCGCCGTCGATGGCGCTCAAGGCAACCATCACGTCCTGGCGCAAATACCAGAGCGCTTCCATGTCGGTTGCAAACCGTACGCGCTGGGCCACGCGCTGGACCGAATGACCGCCGTGAACCTGCAGCACCGACAGCATGGCGGCCCGGATGCGTCCCAACTGGTTCTCTCCCACCCGGGGGGACCCGAGACCGGGAATTCCGAGGAAGCGAAAAAAGCTACGAAAGGGCAGCATGAGGACTAAAAGCGTATTGCCGGAAACCAAGACGGTTGCTACCTTAAGCCTCATGCCATCGATTAACAAGTTCTGGAACACTGTTTCTTGTTTGTAAACAACACACTTTACGTTGTACTTAAAGTGGTCGTTGAGTTTTGAGTACAAAAGTAATACAAACAAACTGCTGTCACAGCATGGACATCAACTCCACCGTCGTCTTCGCAGACCTGACCGGAAGCTCCAGGGTTTTCGAGGCCATGGGAAACGCGCGCGCCACGGACACGGTGACGCGGCTCACCCAATGGATCGGCAGCGTCTGCCAGGCGCACGGCGGCAGGGTGGTGAAGTCGCTCGGCGATGGCGTGTTGGCGATTTTCTCGAATGCCGCCACGGCCGTGCAGGCGGTGATCGAACTCCAGCACCATCACCAGAAGCGCCTGATGACCTGGCCGGCGCCGCTGCGCATGGCACTGCAGATCGGCATTGCAAGCGGGGAGGTGGTCGAGGTCGAAGGCGACTGCTTCGGCGATGCGGTCAACCTGGCGTCGCGCCTGAGCGATCTGGCGGGGCCGGGCCAGATCTGGGCCGCCGATGCGGCCATTGCGCAGTTGGGCGAGACCGGCGTGCGGCATCGCGACCTGGGGCTCATCACCATTCGCGGGCGCAGCGAAATGTCGGCCGTCCACCGCATCGACTGGCAGGAGGAAATGACCTCATTCCTCACGCTGCCGGCCGCGCTGACGCCACTGCGGCCGCCCGATTCGTCGCTGGGACAGATCGAACTGGCATGGCTCGACGTCCGCTCCATGTTCAGCACCGAGGAGCTGCCGATCCACCTTGGGCGCGTGCACGATGCACAGTTCGTCGTCGCCGATCCGCGCGTCTCGAGGCTGCATGCGCGCATCGAGCTGCGCCAGGGGAGTTGCGTGCTGACCGATCTCAGCACCTACGGCACCTGGGTCCGGTTTCACGGCGACAGCGGGCCAAGCCACGAAGTCGCGCTCCGGCGCGAGGAGTGCGTGCTGCATGGGTGCGGCGAGATCGGCCTTGGTGCGCCGCTGAGCGATTTCACCGCGCCGACCATCGCCTTCAAGACTACCGGCGCCGAAGTGCTGCTTTCGCACCGCGAGAAAACGAGCTGAGTGCCGCACGCGCCCGGCGCGGCGGAATGCGCTCAGTGCGGCGCGGACAGGATGGCGGACAGTTCGCCCATGTCGATGGGCTTCTGAAGATGGTGGTCGAACAGGGTCCGCGCTGCGGCGCCGGCGGCCTCTTCAACCGAAAAGCCCGAAATGGCAACGAGCAGCCGCGGGCCGCTGCCCACGGCGGCTGAACGCAGCCGCCGCGCCACCTCGGTACCGGGAAAGTCGGGCAGCGTGAGATCGATGAGCACCGCATCGAAGCGCTCCTCGGCGGCGGCATCCATCGCCTGTTGCGCCGTGTAGGTGCAGCGGGCGGTATGGTCCTGCAGTGTCAGGAGTTCCTGCAGCAGGTCTGCCGCGGCTTCGTTGTCATCGACGATCAGCACATTCACTGGGGCCAAGCTTTCAATTGAGGCAAACCCAGCCAGTATCCCGGCCAATCGCCTTTCGTGCAGTAGGAGGGCGCCTACGTCCGCATTTGCGTTGCAGTCTTCGGGGCGGCCTGCAGCGGCAGTTCGACACGGAACAGCGAGCCTTCGCCGGGCGTGCTCTCCACCTCGATGCGCCCGTCGTGCAGGCACACGATCTTGCGCGTGATGTAGAGCCCGAGACCCAGGCCGGGCGCGTGCTTGCGGCTGTCGTCGGTGCGTTCGAACTGCTCGAAGATGCGCTCCTGGTCTTCAGGCGCAATGCCGATGCCCTGGTCGCGCACGGTGATGTGCGCAATGCCATCGAGTTCGTGCAGCACCATCTCCACGGGCTTGCCGCCGCCGTAGCGCAGCGCGTTCGTCAGCAGGTTGGTCAGCACCTGTTCGATGCGGAACTCGTCCCACACGCCATGCAGCTCGCGCGGCGCTTCCAGCGCAATGGCCGAGCCCGCGGCCTCGGCCTGCTGCCGCAGGCCTTCCACCACGGTGCGGGCAAGGGCGGCCAGATCGACCGGCTTGGGCTGGATCGACAGCGCGTCCCTTCGCATGCGCGTGACATCGAGCATGTCGTCGATCAGTCGCACCATGTTGCGGATCTGCCGCTGGTCGCGCTGGATCATGGCGGGCAAGCGATCCGCGGCAAAGGACTCCAGGTTGCCCTTCGATACGTGGAGCTGGCGCAGCTGCGTTTCGAGATACAGGGTGTTGAGCGGCGTGCGCAGCTCGTGCGAGACCATGGACATGAAGTCATCGCGCATGCGCACCGCGCGCTCGAGTTCGCGCTGGGTGTGGCGCAACTGCTGAACCAGTTCTTCCTGCTTGCGGTTCGCAACCGCGAGCGCTTCCATTTCGTGCCGCAGCGCCTTGCGGTGGCAGTGCAGGTCGACGAACACGTTCACCTTGCTCGTCACGGCATGCGGATCGAGCGGCTTGTAGAGGAAGTCGACCGCACCGCTTTCGTAGCCCTGGAAGGCGTAGTTCGATTCGCGGCCCGCCGCCGTCACGAAGATGATCGGGATGTGCCGCGTGCGTTCCGTGCCGCGCATCAGCTCGGCCAGCTCGAAGCCGTTCATGCCGGGCATCTGCACATCGAGGATGGCCAGCGCGAACTCGTGGTCGAGCAGCAGCGCAAGCGCCTCTTCGGCCGAGGTCGCGCGGTACACCGCGCGCCCCGGGCCGCGAATCAGGGCTTCGAGCGCAAGCAGGTTTTCGGGCAGGTCATCGACGATCAGCAGATTGCTTTCGACGTCAATGGGCATGGGCGGACTCCAGTTGCAAGAGCAATGCGCGAAGCTCGCGCAAGGGAAGCACGTGATCGGGGGAATGGCGCGCGATGGCGGCTCGGGGCATGGTGGAAATATAGGCTTCGTTCGGGTCCTGAACGGCGGTGATGCCGCCGGCCAGGTGAATGTGGCAGAGGCCTTCGGCGCCGTCGTCGTTCGCGCCCGTGAGCAGGAACCCGGCCAGTGCAGGGCCGTAGGCATCGGCGGCGGAGGCCATCAGCACATCGATCGACGGCCGCGAAAAGTGCACGGGCGGCTCGCAGCTGAGGGAAAAACGCCGATCGCGCTCGATCGACAGGTGATAGCCGGGCGGCGCGAAATACAGGCTGTCGGGCGCGAGCGGCATCTTGTCGGCGGCCTCGCGCACCGGAATGCGCAGCCGCTCGGCAAAGATCTCGGCCAGGTGGCTTTCGTGCGTTTCCGGCAGGTGCAGCACCACCACCACGGGCAGGTGCCACGGCGGCGCAATGCCTTGCAGCAGCACCAGCAGCGCTTCGATGCCGCCCGCCGACGCGCCCACCACAATGGCTTCGACGCGCCTGCCCGGGGATTGGCGAGCATCCGGTTTCATGTGGCTTTGCGGTAGATGCGTTCTGGCTGCGAGTGGGCATCGAAGCGCTCGGAGTAGCTCGAAAAATCGATGCTCTCCTTTGCGCCCAGCCCCAGAAAGCCGCGGTGGCAAAGCGACTCGTGGAACAGGCCGAGTGCCCGGTCCTGCAGCTCGCGGTTGAAATAGATGAGCACGTTGCGGCACGACACGAGCTGCGTTTCGGCAAACACGCTGTCGGTGGCCAGGCTGTGGTCGGCAAAGATGACGTCGGCGCACAGCGCGGGGTCGAAGCGCGCCGCGTCGTAGGCTGCGGTGTAGTAGTCGGAAAAGGAACTCCGGCCGCCGGCGCGCTGGTAGTTGGCCGTGTAGCCGCGGATCGATTCGATCGGGAAGATGCCTTGCCGCGCCTTCTCGAGCGAGGCCGGGTTGATGTCGGTGGCGTAGATCTGCGTGCGGGCGAGCAGGCCCTCTTCGCGCAGCAGGATGGCGAGCGAAAAAACTTCCTCGCCGGTGCTGCAGCCGGCCACCCACACCTTGATGGACGCATAGGTGTGCAGGATCGGCACCACGTGGCGGCGCAGCGCCAGAAAGTAAGCCGGGTCGCGGAACATCTCGCTCACGGGAATCGTCAG
Source organism: Variovorax paradoxus (assembly GCF_018614875.1). Classification (GTDB taxonomy): domain Bacteria; phylum Pseudomonadota; class Gammaproteobacteria; order Burkholderiales; family Burkholderiaceae_C; genus Variovorax; species Variovorax paradoxus_I. The sequence continues at coordinate 27,835 of NZ_JAGGNW010000024.1, forward strand.
GTATTCGAGCAGCCGGCCGAACAGCAGCGGGTCGCGCAGCACCTTCTCCTGCAATGCCGAAATGCTCGGGAGGCCGAGCTGCGCCAGCGCGTGCAGCACGCGGCGCTTCTGCGAGGCCAGCGTGTAGTCGCGGAAGTCGTAGCTGTACCTGAGGTAGATCGCTTCCATCAACAGCCGCAGCTCGATCTCCGTGTTGCTCAACGGAGATGTCAGGGGCAGGGGGGCGGCATTGCGGTTCACAGCCGCTCCATTTTCGGCATCCACACGCGCAGAAGCGAGAACAGGCGCTCCAAATCCACAGGCTTGGCCAGGTAGTCGCTGGCGCCGGCGGCCAGGCACTGTTCGCGGTCGTCCTTCATGGCCTTGGCGGTGATGGCAATCACGGGCAGCTTCTCGAAGCGCGGGTCCGTGCGCAGCCGGCGCGTGGCCTCCAGGCCGTCCATCTCCGGCATCATCACGTCCATCAGCACCAGGTCGATCTCGCGCACCGCGTCGAGCTTTTCGAGCGCTTCGCGGCCGTTGCGGCCGATCTCGACCGCGGCGCCGCGCTGCTCCAGCGCGCTGGTGAGGGCGAAGAGGTTGCGCACGTCGTCGTCCACCAGCAGGATGGTGCGGCCCTCGAAGATGCGGTCGCGCCCGCGCGCCGCCTTCAGCATGCCCTGGCGCTCGCTGGAAAGCTCGGCCTCGACCTTGTGCAGGAACAGCGTGACCTCGTCGAGCAGGCGTTCCGGCGAGCGCGCGCCCTTGATGATGATGGAGCGCGAATAGCGCTGCAGCTCGGCTTCCTCGTCGCGCGTGAGGTTGCGCCCGGTATAGACGATCACGGGCGGGAACGAGACGATTTCTTCCGACGCCATGCGCTTGAGCAGTTCGCTGCCCTGCATGTCGGGCAGGTGCAGGTCGGTGATCATGCAGTCGAAGACGCGCTTGCGCAGCAGTTCGAGCGCCTCTTGGCCTGAGCCGACGGCGGCGATCTCGATGTCGTCGTCGCCGATCAGCCGGATCACGCTTTCGCGCTGCAGCGCATCGTCCTCCACCAGCAGCACGGTCTTGACCTTCTGCGTGAGCTTTTCCTCGAGCCGGGCGAACACCTGCGTCAGCTCGGCGCGCGTGGCCGGCTTCTGCGCATAGCCGATGGCGCCCATGTGCAGCGCGGCGGCCTGCGCGTTGTCGGCGGCGGAAACCACGTGGATCGGAATGTGGCGCGTCTGCGGCGAGTCCTTCAGGCGCTGCAGCAGGCCGAGCCCGGTGCTGTCGGGAAGACGCATGTCCAGCAGGATGGCGTCGGGCAGGAACTGGTGCGCCAGCTCGAAGCCGTCGGCCGCACCATGGGCGACCAGGCAGCGGTAGCCGAGCTCGTGCGCCAGGTCGTAGAGGATGTGCGCGAACTGCGGCTCGTCTTCGATCACCAGCACCCGGCGCACCTGGTCGGGCGGCAGCGTGCGGTCGTCGGCGAAGAGCGGCGCCGGCACGGCAACGGGCGGCACCGGCGCCGCGGGAGCGGCAGGCGTGGCAGCCAAGGGCGTGCGCGCCGCGGCGGACTTTGCGGGCGCAGCAGCAGGTGCCTGAGCAGCCTGTTGCGCGGCGCGCGGCGCAACGGCCGGCAACTGCAGGGTGAAGGTGCTGCCCTGGCCAGGTTGGCTTTGCACCGCGAGCGTGCCACCCAGCAGGCGCGTGAGATCGCGCGAAATGGAAAGCCCCAGGCCGGTGCCGCCATAGCGGCGGCTGGTGGTGCCATCGGCCTGGTGGAAGGCTTCGAAGATCAGCTCCTTCTGCTCTGGCGAAATGCCGATCCCCGAATCGCTCACCGCGAAGACCGCGCCGCCATTCGCCGCCGCGGAGACGACAAGCGCCACCTCGCCGCTGTCGGTGAACTTGAGTGCGTTGGAGAGCAGGTTCTTCAGGATCTGCTCGACCCGGTGGCGGTCGGTGAGCAGCGTGGCAGGCACGCCGGGCTGTATCTCCATGCGAAAGGCCAGCCGCTTCTCGGCGGCCAGCGGCTTGAAGCTGCTCTCCAGGCTCTGCGCGAGCTTGTCGAGCGCCACCTCCTCGACCACCACGTCGAGCTTGCCCGCCTCGACCTTGGAGATGTCGAGGATGTCGTTGATCAGCAGCAGCAGGTCGTTGCCCGACGCGTAGATCGATTCCGCGAACTTCACCTGCTCGGGGCTCAGATTGCCCTTGGGGTTGTCGCCGAGCAGCTTGGCCAGGATGAGCGCGCTGTTGAGCGGCGTGCGCAGCTCGTGCGACATGTTGGCCAGGAACTCCGACTTGTAGCGGCTGGCGCGCTGCAGCTCGTCGGCGCGGTCTTCCAGGTCGCGCTGCACGCGGCGCAGGGCCGCATTGCGCTGGTCCAGCGCCTCGGTGCGCTCGGAAAGCTGGCTGTTGGTCTGTTCCAGCTCGGCCTGCTGGTTCTCCAGCATGGCCTGCGAAGCCCGCAGCGCGCGCGACTGCTCCTCGAGCTCCTCGTTGGCGGTGCGCAGCTCTTCCTGCTGCACCTGCAGTTCCTCGTTCAGCTGCTGCGTTTCGGCCAACGCGTCCTGCAGCTGCTCGCGGTAGCGCGCCGCCGCAAGGGAATCGCCGATGTCCTCGGCCACCAGGTCGAGCAATTCGTTGGTCCGCGCATCGGGCACGCTCGGCAGGCCGAGTTCGAGCACGCCGTTCACGATGCCGTCGCTCGACACGGGCACCAGCAGCACGGCCGCGGGCGCCATTTCGCCGAGGCCCGAGTTGACCTTCAGGTAGTTGGCCTGGATCGGCTCGACGAGCATGCGGCGCCGTTCGGCGGCCGCCTGGCCGACCAGGCTCTGGGTCGGCGAGAACACCTGCGGCGACGCCTCGGCTTCCATCGAAAAGCCGTAGCTCGCGGCGCGGCGCAGCGTGCCGTGCCGCTCGCGCACGTACAGCGCGCCGACCGCGCTGCCCAGCCGGCGCGAGAAGAAGGCCAGAACCTTGCGGCCCAGGTCGTTGGCGTTCAGTTCGCCCACCAGTTCGCCCACCAGTTCGGTCTGCGCGCTGCGCAGCCAGGCCTGCTGCGCCAGCTGCTCGGCATGCGCGGCCTGGTCCCGCAGCACCGCGTCGTAGCTGTTCGACAGCCGCATGAGCTGCCGGCGGCCGAAGTAGGCCACCATGCCGGTGAACACCAGCGTGAACAGCAGGAACACGCCCACCACCAGCCAGCTCGTGCGGTTGGCCTCTTCGTTGCGCTGGAAGCGCAGGCCCTGCTCGGTGTCCATGAAGGCCGCGAACTCGGCGCGCATGCTGTCGCGCAGCTGCTTGCCGCGGCCCTGCCGCACCGCCTGCTGGTAGTTGCCCCCGGCGCGGCGCACGGCGATCAGCTCCTGCGCGAACGCGTTCCAGGCCTCCTGCAGCGCCGCGATGCGCTCGACCCGTTCCGCCTGCTGCCTGTTGTCCGGGACCATCTGCCGAAGCGCGGCGATGTCGCTCCTGATTCTCGGCAGCGCGTTCTGGTAGGGCTCGAGAAAGCTTTCGTCGCCGGTGATCAGGAAGCCGCGCAGGCCGGTTTCCATGTCGATGCTGCGGCCCTGCAGCTCGCCGGCGCTGCGCGTCACGCGGTCGGTGTGCTCGACCCGGCTGATGGTCAGCAGCAGAAACCCGATCAGGCCGACGAACACCAGCGCGCCGATCAGGCCGCCAAGCAGCGGCCACTTGAGGTTGCGGCTCAGCAGGCGGTCGAAGTCGCCGGGGTCGATCGCGGTCGGAGTTTTCATTCGAACAGGATTTGTAAGCAAAACTTTTGAAGTTTTGCCGAATTCAGCGGCGCCGGGTGTCGGAGAAGGCCCCGATACCGGGTTTTGCCTGCCTCGGGCGGGCTGCCGCATCGTTTCGCGCGGCAGGGATGGCCTCGGTATACTGGTGTTTTATACAGCATCAACCGTGACCACGGATCTTTCCACCACGCCGCCGGAACGGGCGCCTGATGCGCGCACCGTCTCGGTCAAGGCCTTGTGCGCCTTCGGTGCCAAGGCCGGCGACCTCGACCTGCGCTTCGTGCCCGCGCCCAGCGCGCTCGAAGGCATGGCCGGCCACGCGCTCGTGCAAGGCCGCCGCGGCGACAGCTACCAGAGCGAGGTGCCGCTGGTCTCGCAATGCGGCGCGCTCCAGGTGCGCGGCCGTGCCGACGGGCACGACCCGCGCGAACCCCGCGTGGAGGAGATCAAGACCTTCCGCGGCGACTTCGATGCCATCCGCGGCAACCACCGGGCGCTGCACTGGGCGCAGGCACGCTGCTACGGCTGGATGCTGTGCGAGATGCACGGCTACGAGCAGATCACGGTGGCGCTGGTGTACCTCGATCTCGGCAGCGGCGAGGAAACCGTGCTGGAAGAGCCGCACACCCGGGCCGCGCTGCAGGCGCATTTCGAGCTTTTGTGCGCGCGCTACAGCGCCTGGGCGCAAAGCGAAGCCGCGCACCACGCCGCGCTCGGCCATGCGCTCGGCCGGCTCGAATTTCCGCACGGCTCGTTCCGGGCCGGCCAGCGGGAACTGGCCGAGGCCGTCTACCGCGTCGCCGTGAACGGACGCTGCCTGATGACGCAAGCGCCCACCGGAATCGGCAAGACGCTGGCCACCATCTTTCCGCTGCTGAAGGCCCGGGCCGCGCAAAGGATCGACAAGATCTTCTTTCTCACCGCCAAGACCTCCGGCCGCGCCGTGGCGCTGGACGCCTTTCGCGTGCTGGGCGAGGGATGCGCGCAGGTGCGGGTGCTCGAGCTCACTGCGCGCGAGAAGGTCTGCGAGTATCCCGACCGGGCCTGCAACGGCGATGCCTGCCCGCTCGCCAAGGGCTTCTACGACCGCCTGCCCGCCGCGCGCGAGGAGGCCGCGCAAGCCGCCAGGCTCGACCGGCACGCGCTGCGCGAGATTGCGCTGGCGCACGCGGTGTGCCCCTATTTCCTCGCGCAGGAAATGGCGCACTGGTGCGACGTGATCGTGGGCGACTACAACTACTATTTCGACGGCAGCGCCTTTCTCTACGCCACCATGAAGGACGCCGAATGGCGCGCGGCGGTGCTGGTCGACGAGGCGCACAACCTGCTGGAACGCGCCCGCGGCATGTACACGGCGCGGCTCGACGGGCTCGCGCTCGAAGAAGCCCACCGCGCGGCGCCTGCCTCGGTGCGCGGCGCGCTCGGGCGGCTGTACCGCGAATGGGACACCGTGCAGCAATCGCAAGCCGAGCCCTACGACACCGGCGACGAGGTTCCCGAACGCTTCGCGCGCACCCTGCAGGCCGCCAACACGGCCATGGGCGAATACTTCGCGGCCACGCCGGACGCGGCGCAGGGCCCGCTGCAGCGCTTCTTCTTCGATGCGCTGCAGTTTGCCCGGCTGGCCGATTGCTTCGACGACCATTCCGTGTTCGAGCGCACGCTGGGGCCGTCGCAACACCAGCAGCAGCGCAGCCTCGCCATCCGCAACCTGGTGCCGGCTCCGTTTCTCGAACCCCGCTTCGCGGACGCCGCATCGGCGACCTGTTTTTCCGGCACCTTGTCGCCCTTCGAGTTCTACCGCGACGCGCTCGGGCTGCCGCCGGAGACGATGCTGCTCGACGTGGCTTCGCCGTTTCGCAGCCAGCAGCTGCGCGTGGAAGTGGCCATGAACGTGTCGACCCGGTTCCGCGACCGCGCGGGATCGCTCTTACGCGTGGCCGAGATCATCGGGGCCCAGTTCGAGCGCATGCCGGGCAATTACCTCGCGTTCTTCAGCAGCTTCGACTACCTCGAAAAGGCCTGCGCGGCCTTCCTGGCCAGGCACCCCGGCGTGCCGGTGTGGGCCCAGACGCGCGGCATGGCCGAGGCCGAACGCAATGGCTTTCTGGCGCGCTTCGAGGAGGGCGGCCGCGGCATCGGCTTTGCCGTGCTCGGCGGCGCATTCGGCGAAGGCATCGACCTGCCGGGCAGCCGGTTGATCGGCGCCTTCGTTGCGAGCCTCGGCCTGCCGCAGCACAACGCGCTGAACGAGATCACGCGCGAGCGCATGCAGGCGCGCTTCGGCAAGGGCTACGAATACACCTACCTCTATCCGGGCCTGCAAAAGGTGGTGCAGGCGGCCGGCCGCGTCATTCGCACCGAGCGGGACAGCGGCGTGCTGCACCTGCTGGACGACCGCTTCGCGCGCGCCGAGATCCGGCAGCTGCTGCCGCCGTGGTGGGAACTGCGCCTGGGCGGCCCCGCGCATGCCGGTGAAGGCGAGGGCCTCGATGCGGTCCGCTAGCCGCGTCCAGCTTGCCGACGAACCCGACCTGTTCGGCGAGGCGCCCGCGGCCGCCATCGAGGGCCTGCGCTACGAGCGCGAATTTCTCACGCGCACCGAGGAAGACGAGCTGCTGCGCCTCGTGCAGGGCTTCGAGCTGCGGGAGATGCGCTACAAGGAATACACCGCGCGCCGCCGCGGCATCAGCTTTGGCAGCAGCTACGACTTCGACAACCATCGGCTGCGGCCGGGTGCGCCGGTGCCGCAGGCGCTGCATCCGCTGCGCGCGAGGGTGGCCGCATGGATGGGCGTGGCGCCCGAAGACTTCGTCCACGTGCTGCTGTCCGAATACAGGCCCGGCACGCCGCTCGGCTGGCACCGCGACGTGCCGGACTTCGAGGACATCGTGGGCGTTTCGCTGCGCGGCGACGCGGTGCTGCAGCTGCGGCCGTATCCGCCGGCCAGTGCCACCGCACCCGCCAGCCTGCAGCTGCTGATCGAGCCGCGCTCCATCTACATGCTGCGCGGCGAAGCGCGCTGGGCGTGGCAGCACAGCATTGCGCCGACCGAGGCGCTGCGCTACTCCATCACCATGCGCACGCGGCGGCGCGCATGAATTGCGGCGGGCCGCAGCACGGGCTTTTTCGTGGCAGGGCGTTTCTCGGCAGGGCGTTTGGCCGCCGCGTTTTTCATCAGGTCCGAAGCCACGGCCAGGTCCTTGAGCCAGGCTTCCCAGGCGGCTTCGCGCTGCAACGGATCGCCGCGCAGCAGGGCCGAGGGATGCAGCGTGACCAGCACGCGGCGGCCGGTCGCGGCCTCTTCGAGCCACCGGCCGCGCTCCTTCATCACCGCGACGGGGCGGCCGAGCAGGGCGCGCGCGGCCGTGGCACCGAGCGCAACGTAGGCGCGCGGCTGCACCAGTTCCATCTCGCTTTCGAGCCAGTGGTGGCAGGCTTCGGCCTCGCGCTGGCCCGGCGTCTTGTGGATGCGGCGCTTGCCGCGCAGTTCGTACTTGAAATGCTTCACCGCGTTGGTCACGTAGAGCTTCTCGCGTGACCAGCCGAGTTCGGCCACGGCGCGGTCGAGCAGCTTCCCGGCCGGGCCGACGAAAGGGCGGCCCTCCAGGTCTTCCTTGTCGCCCGGCTGCTCGCCCACCACCATCAGCACCGCGCCGACCGGGCCTTCGCCGAACGCGGACTGGGTGGCATGCGCCCCCAGCGGGCATTCGCGGCAGGCGTCGGTCGCCACGCTGAGCGCCTTCAGGGCGGCAGTGGCCTCGTTGCGATGGGACACGTCGAATCCCGTGGGCCGGGCGGCCACCGTCAATGCGAGGAGCCGGCGCCGCCCCGCCGGGACTGGCTCTGGTTGCTGCCGCCGACGTGGCCTTCCCGGTCATGGCGGCTCTCGACGGTCCGGCGTGGCTCGTTGCGGGGTGTCGGGCTCTGGTGGCCCGCCTTGTTGTGCTGGGGAGGCAACGAACCGCGATCGTCGGGCGTGTTGGGGTTCGTCTTGGACATGGGCTGCTCCTTCGAAAGAATGGATGGACATTTATTTGTCCGCGCAGCGCACACCCGCCGGTGTGGGAATAGGCCCACGACGAGCGTCGTCCAAGCCGGCCAACGACCGATTCAACCGCGCACCGACGATTCGGCCAGCCGCCGGGCGCGGTTGCCGCCCTGGCGTTCCAGCATCCAGCCCGGGTACTCGGACGGCAGCGCGCTGACCTTGCCGAGCGCGGCCAGTTCCTCGGCATCGAGCCGGATGGCCGTGGCGGCGATGTTGTCGTCCAGCTGCCCGACGCGCTTGGCGCCGACGATCACGCTGGTCACCACCTGCTGGTGCAGCAGCCACGCAAGCGCGATCTGCGCCACGGACACCTGGCGCGCTTCGGCCAGCTGGCGCATCGCGTCGATGCAGTCGTAGGCGCGCTCGACGTTCACCGGCGGAAAGTCGAAGCTGGTGCGACGGCTGCCTTGTTCGGCTTCGGTGCCACGGCCGTATTTGCCGCTCAGCAGGCCACCCGCCAGCGGGCTCCAGACCATCAGCCCGAGGCTTTCGCTCTGCAGCATGGGCGCCAGTTCGCGTTCCAGGTCGCGGCCAGCGATGGTGTAGTAGGCCTGCAGCGATTCGAAGCGCGCGAGCCCCTGCCGTTCGGCGATGCCCAGCGCCTTCATGATCTGCCACGCCGCCCAGTTCGAAACGCCCACGTAGCGCACATGGCCTTGCTGCACCAGGTTGTCCAGCGCGCGCACGGTTTCCTCGATGGGCGTGACGGGGTCGAAGCCGTGGATCTGATACAGGTCGATGTGGTCCAGCTGCAGGCGCTTCAGGCTGGCCTTCACGCCGTCCATGATGTGGTAGCGCGAGGCGCCGGCCGCATTGGCGCTCTTGCCGGTTTCACCGAAGACCTTGGTGGCGACCACGACGTTCTCGCGCGGCACCTTGAGGTTCTTCAGCGCCTGGCCGGTGATGGTTTCCGACAGGCCCTCGGAGTACACGTCGGCGGTGTCGATGAAGTTGATGCCGGCGTCGAGCGCGCGGCCCACCAGGCTTTCCGCCTCCGACTGCTGGAGGTTGCCGATCTGGCCCCAGATGCCGCTGGAGCCGCCGAAGGTCATGGTGCCGAGGCAGAGTTCGGAAACGAACAGGCCGGTGCGGCCGAATTTGCGGTACTGCATGAGAGGTGTCCTTTGCGTTGGTGTCCGGAAAAGTATCCGGCCGCGGCAGGCGGCGCGGCGCGTGCGTTCCTGCAAAGTATCTGCCTGATTCTCCAGACCTCTGGCGCGGCCGGTGCAGAGTGGACGGTGCGGCGCTAAGCTTCGGGCACCCGATCCTCCGCGGTGCCTGCCACCGTGGCTCCCTCCGTGACAAGGCTGGAACATGTCCGACAAAACATCCGAAACCACCGCCATCGCCGCGCCGATGCCACTGGAACCCGAACTCGACGAGGCCAGGAAGGAACTGGTCGACCTGATCAACCGCATCACGCGCGGGCAGGACGGCAGCATCGAAACGGCGGTGCCCGGCCTGTCCGTGCATTGCATCAGCAAGCCCGACGGCCCCAAGCACGCCTTCGCAACCCCGGCGCTCGGGCTGATCGCGCAGGGCTCCAAGCGGATCATCGTGGGCGACGACATCTATGTGTACGACCCGATGCACTACCTGGTGACCTCGGTCGACCTGCCGGTGTGCGGCCAGGTGCGCCTGACGAGCGAGAACGAACCCTACTTGGGCGTGCGGCTGGAGCTGGCGATCGACGAGATCGGCAAGCTCATCGGCGACGAGAAGCTGCCCGCCAAGGCCAATGCGCCCGCCTCGCGCGGCATGTATGTCAACCGCATCGCCATGCCGGTGCTGGAGCCGGTGCTGCGGCTGCTGCGGCTGGCCGAAACGCCCGAGGACGTGCCGATCATGGCGCCGCTCATCAAGCGCGAGATCATGTATCGCCTGCTGGTGAACGGCGAGGGCGCGCGGCTGCGGCAGATCGCGCTGCAGGACAGCCACACCCAGCGCATTGCCAAGGCCATCAGCGCGCTGCGCGTCAACTATGCGCAGTCGCTTCGCATCGAGGACATGGCGCGCGCGGTGCACATGAGCGTGTCCTCGTTCCACCATCACTTCAAGGCCCTGACGGCCATGAGCCCGCTGCAGTACCAGAAGCAGCTGCGCCTGCAGGAAGCGCGCCGCCAGATGCTGATGGCCGGCGTCGACGTGGCGAGCGCGGCGCACAGCGTGGGCTATGAAAGCCCGTCGCAGTTCGCGCGCGAGTACAGCCGCATGTTCGGTGCGCCGCCGCTGCGCGACAAGCGGCGCTGGCTCAGCGAAGCAGAGAACGACGCGCTCGGCGCGTCGCCGATGCAGGCTGCCTGAAGGAAGGCCCGCTGCGGGTCAGCGCAGCACGAGCACCGGCGGCGTGGCAGCCGGCCGTTCGCCCCCTTGATGCAGATCAAACGGGCGCGGGGCCTCGGCCGTTAGCCTTGCCCGATGCAAGCCGCGCTCGCCTCTTTCTCCCCGGCCGCCGCGCTCCCACGGGCATCCCGTGAAGAGTGGCAGGCGCTAGACGATCCCTCCGAATGGCCCGCGTTCGGCCGCGCCCTCGATGGCGGCGATACCGGCACCGCGCAATGGGAATCGCAGGTGGCGGTGGAGGGCATGCACTGCGCGGGCTGCGGCCTTGCGGTGGAATCGGCGCTGCTGCGTGTGGCGGGCGTGCTGGAAGTGCAGGTGAACGCCGCGAGCCAGCGCGCGCGCGTGGTGTGGTCCGCTGCGCTGACGCGGCCCTCGCGCTGGTTCGAGGCCTGCGAGGCCGCGGGCTATCGGCTGGTGCCGGCCGCGGACAGCTCCGCGCGCGAGCGCCGTTCGCGGGAACTGCGGCTCGCCTTGTGGCGCTGGCTGGTGTCGGGCTTCTGCATGATGCAGGTGATGATGTATGCCTACCCGGCCTACATCGCGCAGCCCGGAGAAATGACGCCGGATGCCGCGCAGCTGCTGCGCTGGGCCTCGTGGGTGCTCACGCTGCCTGTGCTCTTCTTCTCCTGCGGTCCGTTCTTTCGCAGCGCGTGGCGCGACCTTCGCCATGCGCGCATCGGCATGGACCTGCCGGTGGCCTTCGGCATTGCCATTGCCTTCGCAGTCAGCACCGCGGCCACCTTCGACAACGCGGGCGTGCCGGGCCACGAGGTGTATTTCGACTCGCTGACCATGTTCGTGTTCTTCCTGCTCACGGGCCGCTGGCTCGAGGCGCGGCTGCGCGACCGCACGGCCGGCTCGCTCGAGGCCGTGATGAACCGCCTGCCCGACAGCATCGAGCGCCTCGGCGCCGATGGCGGCTGGCAGCGCGTGGCTGTCCGGCGCCTGGCCGCGGGCGACGTGGTGCGGGTGCGCCCCGGCGAAGCCTTTCCGGCCGATGGCGTGCTGATCGACGGGGGCACCAGCACCGACGAAGCGCTGCTCACCGGCGAATCCCGGCCCGTGCCCCGGTCGCGCGGAGAGCGCGTGCTGGCGGGCAGCCACAACCTCTCGGCCACCGTGCAGGTGCGCATCGAATCGGTGGGCGAGGGCACGCGCTTCGCACAGATCGTGCGGCTGATGGAAAGCGCCGCGATGAGCAAGCCGCGCCTGGCCCAGCTGGCCGACCGCATCGCCAGGCCATTCCTCATCCTGGTGCTGATGTCGGCGGCCGGCGCCGCTGCCTTCTGGTGGCACGCTGATTCGGGCAAGGCGCTGATGGTGGCGGTGGCGGTGCTGATCGTGACCTGCCCGTGCGCGTTGTCCCTTGCAACGCCGGCCGCCATGCTTGCGAGCGCGGGCGCACTGGCGCGCGGCGGCGTGCTGACGTCCAATCTGCAGGCGCTCGAAGCGCTGGCCTCGGTCGATACGGTGGTCTTCGACAAGACGGGCACGCTGACTGGCGACACGCCGCGCCTCGAACGCGTGTACTGCCGCCAGGGTTTGCGCCCCGGCGATGCACTGGAGATAGGCGCCGCGCTCGGCGTGCACTCGCTGCATCCCGGTGCGCGTGCGCTGGTGAATGCATGGAACGAGCAATTCCGCTCGCCGCCCGCCTGGCGCGTGACGCAGCCGGCCGAGCTGGCCGGCCTCGGCCTCGAAGGCCTGTTGCGCCGAAGCACGAACGCTGCCGACGGGCCGGCGCTGCGCGTGCGGCTGGGCTCGGCGAGCTACTGCAAGGTGGCGCCGCTGCAGGTCGAGGCGTCGCAGGTTCACCTCTGCGACGAGCAGGGCTGGATCGCGAGCTTCGTGCTGGCAGAGGAGCTGCGCGCGGACGCCGCCGCCGCCGTGGCGGCGTTGCAGGCAGAGGGGATCACGGTGCGCCTTCTTTCGGGCGACCGCGACGGCGCCGCACGGGAGATCGCCGCGCGGGCCGGCATCGAATTCGCCCAGGGCGACTGCACGCCCGAAGAAAAGCTCGAGGTCCTGTGGCGGCTGCAGGCGGAGGGCCGGCAGGTGGCGATGGTGGGCGACGGCCTGAACGACGGCCCTTCGCTGGCGCGCGCCAACGCCTCCTTTGCTTTCGGCCGCGCGGTGCCGCTCTCTCGCGCACGGGCCGACTTCGTGGTGCCGGGCGATGCGCTCGCGGCCATTCCGCGCACCATTGCGCAAGCGCGGCGAACGCTGCGCGTGGTGCGGCAGAACCTCGCATGGGCCGCCGGCTACAACGCACTGTGCGTGCCGCTGGCGGTGGTGGGCTGGCTGCCTGCATGGCTGGCCGGGCTCGGCATGGCGGCGAGTTCGCTCGTGGTGGTGCTCAACGCGGCGCGGCTCGCAGGGCAGGGCAGGGCGGGCCACTGATGGACATCCTCTTCCTGCTGATCCCGCTGTCGGTCGTGCTGGTGCTCGCCATCCTCGGCGGGCTGTGGTGGGCCATCGAGCGCGGCCAGTTCGAAGACATCGAGATCGAAGGCGACCGCATCCTGTACGGCGATTGATCTGCATCAAACCCCCGGGCCGGATGCGCAGGGACACTGCCCGCAGTCCATCAAGAGGCACCACGATGCAAGAACCCAATCCTCCCGCAGCGGTCTACGACGACACCGCCGTGCGGCAACTCGCCCTCATGTCCGTGGTCTGGGGCGTGGTCGGCATGCTCGTCGGCGTGATCATCGCCACCGAGCTCGCCTGGCCCGAATTCAGCCTCGGCATTCCATGGCTCAGCTACGGCCGCCTGCGCCCGCTGCACACCAACGCGGTGATCTTCGCGTTCGGCGGCTGCGCGCTCATGGCCACCAGCTTCCACGTGGTGCAGCGCACCTGCCAGGTCCGGCTGTTCGCGCCGGCCCTCGCATCGTTCGTGTTCTGGGGCTGGCAGGCCGTGATCGTGGCCGCGGCCATCAGCCTGCCGCTGGGCTACACCACGGGCAAGGAATACGCCGAGCTCGAATGGCCCATCGACATCCTGATCGCGGTGGTGTGGGTGGCCTATGCGGTGGTGTTCTTCGGCACCATCGGCATGCGCCGCGTGCGCCACATCTACGTGGCCAACTGGTTCTTCGGTGCGTTCATCATCGCGGTGGCGCTGCTGCACATCGTCAACAGCGCCGAGATTCCGGCGGGCTGGATGAAGAGCTACTCGGCCTATGCCGGCGTGCAGGACGCCATGGTGCAGTGGTGGTACGGCCACAACGCGGTGGGCTTCTTCCTCACCGCGGGCTTCCTCGGGATGATGTACTACTACATCCCCAAGCAGGCCGGCCGGCCGGTGTATTCGTACCGGCTCTCCATCGTCCACTTCTGGGCGCTGATCTTCACCTACATGTGGGCCGGCCCGCACCACCTGCACTACACGGCGCTGCCGGACTGGACACAATCGCTGGGCATGGTGTTCTCGCTGATCCTGCTCGCGCCGAGCTGGGGCGGAATGATCAACGGCGTGATGACGCTCTCGGGCGCCTGGCACAAGCTGCGCACCGACCCGATCCTGCGCTTCCTCATCGTGGCGCTGTCGTTCTACGGCATGGCGACCTTCGAGGGCCCGCTGATGTCGATCAAGACCGTCAACGCCCTGAGCCACTACACCGACTGGACCATCGGCCACGTGCATGCCGGCGCGCTCGGCTGGGTGGGCTTCATCACGATGGGCTCGCTCTACTACCTGATCCCGCGCATGTACGGCCGCACGGAGATGTACAGCGTGAAGGCCATCGATGCGCACTTCTGGATGGCCACCATCGGCATCGTGCTCTACATCGCGGCCATGTGGATCGCCGGCGTGATGCAGGGCCTGATGTGGCGCGCCATCAACCCGGACGGCACGCTCACCTACACCTTCGTCGAGAGCGTGAAGGCCACCTTCCCGTTCTACGTGGTGCGGCTCGCCGGCGGGCTGCTGTATCTCGCCGGCATGCTGGTGATGGCGTGGAACGTGTGGATGACCGTCATCTCGGGCCGCTCCGCGCGGGCGTCCATCCCGGCCGCCGCCATTGCCCACGCCTGAGGAAGCGCCATGACGAAGAAGACCCCCTCCCGCAGCGGCTTCACCCACGAGAAGGTGGAGACCAACAACCTGCTGATGATCGTGCTGATTCTCGTGGTCATCGCCATCGGCGGCCTGGTCGAGATCGTGCCGCTGTTCTTTCAGAAGTCGACCACCGAGCCCATCCAGGGCCTGAAGCCGCACACGGCGCTGCAACTGGCCGGCCGCGACGTCTACCTGCGCGAGGGTTGCTACAACTGCCACTCGCAGATGATCCGGCCGTTCCGATCGGAGACGCTGCGCTACGGCCACTACTCGGTGGCGGGCGAGTTCGTCTACGACCATCCGTTCCAGTGGGGCAGCAAGCGCACCGGACCCGACCTGCATCGCGTGGGCGGCAAGTACAGCGACGAGTGGCAGCGCATCCACCTGAACAACCCGCGCGACCTGGTGCCCGAGTCGAACATGCCGGCCTATGCCTGGCTCGACAAGAACCTGGTCGATGCCGACGCCATTGCGCGCCACATGCGCGCGCTGCGCCAGGTCGGCGTGCCTTACTCGGACGAGGACATCGCCCGCGCCTCCGAAGACGTTCGCGGCAAGACCGAGCTGGACGCCACGGTGGCGTATCTGCAATCGCTGGGCCTCGCGCTCAAGTAGGAGCACCGAACCATGATCGACATCACCACGCTGCGCGTTGCCGCAACCGTTTCCTGCTTTGTGCTTTTCCTCGGCATCGTGGCCTGGGCCTTTGCCCGCCGCAATGCGGCGCGCTTCGAGGAAGCCGCCCGCCTGCCGCTCGAGCAGGACTGAAGAACAAAAAGAGGTCCACGATGAGCGATTTCGTCAACAACTTCTGGTCGAACTACATTGCCGCCGGCACGGTGCTGAGCATCCTCGGATGCATGCTGCTGCTGTGGCTCACGGCCCGAAAGCGCGTGCCGTCCGATGCCGACAACACCACCGGCCACGTCTGGGACGAGGACCTGCGCGAGTCCAACAATCCGCTGCCCATGTGGTGGATCGGCCTTTTCGTGCTGACCATCTTCTTCGCGGTCGGCTACCTGGTGGTCTTTCCCGGCCTGGGCAGCTTCAGCGGCCAGGCGAACTGGAGCACAAGAACCGAGTACGACGAGGACGTCGCCAAGGCCACGAGGGCGCTGGCGCCCGTCTATGCGGGCTACGCCGGCATGTCGATGGAAGACATCGCGCGCGAGCCCAAGGCCATGGCCATCGGCGAGCGCCTGTTCATGAACAACTGCTCGCAGTGCCACGGTTCCGATGCGCGCGGCAGCAAGGGCTTTCCCAACCTGACCGACAAGGACTGGCTGCACGGCGGCACGCCCGAGAAGATCGCCGAGACCATCACCCAGGGCCGCGTCGGCGTGATGCCGCCGATGGCGGCGGTGGTGGGCTCGCAGGACGACGTGAAGAACCTGGCGAACTATGTGCTGAGCCTCTCGGGCGCGCCGCACGATTCCGTGCGCGCCGGCCTCGGCAAGTCGAAGTTCACGGTTTGCGCCGCCTGCCACGGCATCGGCGGAGTGGGTAACCAGGCCGTGGGCGCGCCCAATCTCAGCGACAAGATCTGGCTGCACGGCTACGGCGAGGCCGCCATCGTGCAGATCGTCAACGCCGGCAAGCACAGCGAGATGCCCGCGCAGGAAGGCCGGCTGACGGAGGCGCAGATCAAGCTGCTGGCTTCCTATGTCTGGGGATTTTCCAACCCTGCCACGGGGCCCTGACGTCACCAGCTCATCATGGATTCATCCGGCCCCGTTTCCGCATCGGCCCCTGCCGGCCCCGGTGCGCGCAAGATCATTCCCATCGTTGCAGCCGAGAGCGAATTGGTGGGCCTGTACGAGGCCTCGAAGAAGATCTATCCGCGCGCCGTTCGCGGCATGTTCGCGCGCTGGCGCTGGGCGATGGTCTTCCTGACCCAGCTGGTGTTCTACGGCCTGCCGTGGGCACAGTGGGGCGAGCGGCAGCTGGTGCTGTTCGACCTGGCCGCGCGCCGCTTCTACGTCTTCGGCCTGGTGCTGTATCCGCAGGACCTGATCTATCTCTCGGGGCTGCTGGTGGTCAGCGCGCTGGCGCTCTTTCTCTTCACTGCCGTGGCCGGGCGGCTGTGGTGCGGCTTCGCGTGCCCGCAGACCGTCTATACCGAGATCTTCATGTGGGTGGAGCACCGGATCGAGGGCAACCGCACCGCGCGCATGCGGCTCGATGCCGAATCGATGTCGCTCGAGAAGCTGGTGAAGAAGTGGTTCAAGCACCTGGTCTGGATCGGCATCGCCATGTGGACCGGCTTCAGCTTCGTGGGCTACTTCACGCCCATCCGGGACCTGGGCATGGCGTTCCTCCAGACCCGGCTGGGCTCGTGGGAAGTGTTCTGGGTCTTCTTCTACGGCTTTGCGACCTATGGCAACGCCGGCTTCATGCGCGAGCAGGTCTGCAAGTACATGTGCCCCTATGCGCGCTTCCAGAGCGCCATGTTCGACCGCGACACGCTCATCGTCACCTACGACCCCGGGCGCGGCGAGCCGCACGCGCCGAGGCGCAAGGGCATCGACCCGCGCAGCATGGCGCTGGGCGACTGCATCGACTGCGGCCTCTGCGTGCAGGTGTGCCCGACCGGCATCGACATCCGCCAGGGGCTGCAATACGAATGCATCGGCTGCGGCCTGTGCGTGGACGCCTGCGGCACGGTGATGCAGAAGATGGCCTATGCGCCGGGGTTGATCCGCTACGACACGCAGAACGGCATGGAGGCCGGATGGACGCGCCGCCAGCTGCTGCGCCGCGTGCTGCGTCCGCGCGTGCTGGTCTACGCCGCCATCCTGGCATTGCTGGTCGCAGGGCTGCTCGCCAGCCTCGTCACGCGCACGCCGCTGAAGGTGGACGTGGTGCGCGACCGTGCGTCGCTGGCCCGCATCGTCGAGGGCGGCCGGCTCGAGAACGTCTACCGGCTCCAGATCATGAACGCCACCGAGGAGGCGCGCGACTACCGCATCGCCGCGCATGGCATCGAGGGGATCGGCGTCTCGCCCGACGAGCGGATCGCCATCGGTCCGGCCCAGTCGCGGTGGGTCGCGGTGCGGCTGCAGGTGCCCTATGGCGTGGTTCCCGCCGGTTCGCACACGGTGCATTTCGACGTCCGGGACGAGCGCGGCGGTATTCAGGTGTCGGAGAAAGCGGTCTTCCTGGTGCCGCGCTGAAGGAATTGAAATGAACACGACGACGACGAACGAACTGCCGGCACGGGACGATGCATGGTGGCGGCATCCGCTGCTCTGGATGGTGATTGCGGGGCCGGCGCTGGTGGTGGTCGCGAGCTTCGTGACCTTCTGGGTTGCATGGGACAGCCCCGACTCGCTGGTGTCGGAAGACTATTACCGCCGCGGCGTCGAAATCAACAAGACCCTGGCTGACAAGAAGCTGATGCCCGCGGTGGCGGGCCGCAACCATGCGGCGACGCCGGCCGGGGCCGTGCCGCCACCCCGCGATGTTCCCGGGCATCCGCAATGACGCTGCCATCCGCTGCCTCCGCCCTCGCCATGGTGTTCGATCGCTATTGCTGCGAGAACTGCACCCGCTTTTCGCGCGTGGTCTGATGAGCATGCAGACCGCATGGGCCGGCGCCGCGTTGCTGATGGGCCTTGCCGGCGGCCCGCACTGCGTGGCCATGTGCGGCGCGGCCTCGGCGGCAGTGATCCGCATCGTGCCGGTGGCGACGCCGGCGGGCGCCCGCACCGGCGGCGGCGCTGCGTTCGCGGCTCCGGTGGCCTTTCATCTGGGCCGCATCGCGAGCTATGCCGCGGCCGGCGCCATGGCAGCCGCAAGCGCGGACAGCCTGGCCCAGGCCAGCACACAGATCGCTGCGCTCAGGCCGCTCTGGATGCTGCTGCACGTGTTCGTGTTTGCATGGGGCGCCATGCTGGCCGTCGCGGGCCGGCAGCCACTGTGGGCGCAGCGCATCGGCCGCACGCTCGAAGCGCGCCTTCGGCCGCTTGCCGCAGGCACGCCATCGGGCGTGCTGGCAGCGGGCGCGCTCTGGGTCGCCATGCCTTGCGGGTTGCTCTATTCGGCGCTGTTGCTGGCCAGCCTGGGCAATGGTCCGCTGCAGGGCGGCCTGGCGATGGTGCTGTTCGCCATGGGCAGCGGCATCTCCCTGGTGCTGGCGCCGCGGCTGTGGCAGAAATTGCGGTGGAGCGGCGCCGCGCGGCCCCAGGCCTGGGGGGCGCGCCTTGCCGGCATATTGCTGGCGGCCGTGGCGCTGCAGGCGCTCTGGGCGGACCTCGGCCATCGGATCGCGGACTGGTGCCGCTGAGCGGCGTGCGCTGAGCCCTGCCGGCGCGTGGTCAGTTCGCCCAGCGCCAGTCCTCGATCTCCGGCATGTCCTTGCCGTGAACGGTGATGTAGGCGCGGTGCTCCAGCAGCTTGTCGCGCAGATGCTGCTGCACATGGCCTGCGCTGTTGCGAAAGCGCTCCACCCTTGCGATGGCATCGCTGGCCAGGTGGAAGCGGTCGAGCCGGTTGAGCACGGTCATGTCGAACGGGGTGGTGGTGGTGCCTTCCTCGAGGTAGCCGTGGACATGGAAGTTGTCGTGGTTGGTCCGCTTGTAGGTGAGCCGGTGGATCAGCGAGGGATAGCCGTGGAACGCGAAGATCACCGGCCGGTCGGCGGTGAAGATGGCGTCGAAGTCCGCGTCCGGCCGCCCGTGCGGATGGGCATTCGGCGACTGCAGCGCCATCAGGTCGACCACATTCACCACGCGCACCTTCAGCTCCGGGAGCATCTTGCGCAGCAGGTCGACGGCCGCCAGCGTTTCGAGCGTGGGCACGTCGCCGGCACAGGCCATCACCACGTCCGGGGCGGCGTCTTCGTCGTTGCTGGCCCAGCTCCAGATGCCGAGGCCCACGGTGCAGTGGCGCACGGCGGATTCGATGTCCAGCCACTGCGGCCCCGGCTGCTTGCCCGCCACGATCACGTTCACGTAGTTGCGGCTCTTCAGGCAATGGTCGACCACCGACAGCAGCGTGTTGGCGTCGGGCGGCAGGTACACGCGCACCACCTCGGCCTTCTTGTTCACCACATGGTCGAGGAAGCCCGGGTCCTGGTGGCTGAAGCCGTTGTGGTCCTGCCGCCAGACATGGCTGGTGAGCAGGTAGTTCAGCGAGGCGATCGGGCGGCGCCAGCCGATACAGCGCGCCACCTTGAGCCACTTGGCGTGCTGGTTGAACATCGAATCGACGATGTGGATGAAGGCCTCGTAGCACGAGAAGAAGCCATGACGCCCGGTGAGCAGGTAGCCTTCGAGCCAGCCTTGGCAGAGGTGCTCGCTGAGCACTTCCATCACCCGGCCGTCCGGCGACACGTGGTCGTCGCCGGCCGATATCTCGGCGGTGGAAGTTCGCGCGGTGACGTCGAACAGGGCGCCCAGCCGGTTCGACGTGGTCTCGTCCGGACCCATGACGCGGAAGTTGCGCGCCGCCTGGTTGCGCCGCATCACGTCGCGCAGGAACTGGCCCGCGACACGGGTGGCCTCGGAATCCGCCGCGCCCGGCGCCGCGACCGTCACGGCATGCTCGCGGAAGGGCGGCATGGCCAGGTCCCGGAGCAGCAGGCCGCCGTTGGCATGCGGATTGGCGCTCATGCGCTTCGGCCCCTTCGGTGCCAGCGCCGCGATCTCCGGCCGTAGCGCGCCGCTCGCGTCGAACAGTTCCTCGGGCCGGTAGCTGCGCATCCAGTCTTCCAGCAGGCCCACATGCTCCGGCTTGGTGGAAAAGCCGGTCAGCGGTACCTGGTGCGCGCGGAACGTGCCTTCGATCGGCAGGCCGTCCACCTGCCGCGGCCCGGTCCATCCCTTGGGCGAACGCAGCACGATCACCGGCCAGCGCGGTCGTTCGCGAAACCCGTTCTGTCGGGCACTCGCCTGGATGGCATGGATCCGGTCGAGCGCCTTGTCGAGCGCGGCCGCCATCAGGCGGTGCATCTGCGCGGGCTCGTGGCCGGCGACGAAGCAGGGCTCGTGTCCATAGCCTCGCAGCAGTTGCGTCAGCTCTTCGTCCCCGATGCGCGCGAGCACCGTGGGACCGGCGATCTTGTAGCCGTTCAGGTGCAGCACCGGCAGCACCGCGCCGTCCGTCTCGGGGTTCAGGAACTTGTTGGAATGCCAGCTGGCCGCGAGCGCGCCGGTTTCGGCCTCGCCGTCGCCGATCACGCAGCAGGCGAGCAGGCCGGGGTTGTCGAACACCGCGCCGTAGGCGTGCAGCAGCGAATACCCGAGCTCGCCGCCTTCATGGATCGAGCCCGGGGTTTCCGGCGCCACGTGGCTCGGAATGCCGCCCGGAAACGAGAACTGCGTGAAGAGCCGCTGCATGCCATCGGCGTTCTGACCGATGGCGGGGTATACCTCGCTGTAGGTGCCCTCGAGATAGGTGTTGGCGACCACGCCCGGCCCGCCATGGCCCGGGCCGGCGATGAATATGGCGTCGAGCTCGCGGGCCGCGATGGCGCGGTTCATGTGCGCATAGACGAAGTTGAGGCCCGGCGTCGTGCCCCAGTGGCCCAGCAGGCGCGGCTTGATGTGCGAAAGGTTCAGCTTCTCTCGCAGCAGGGGGTTGTCCATCAGGTAGATCTGGCCCACGGACAGGTAGTTGGCTGCGCGCCACCAGGCGTCCAGCAGCGCGAAGTCGCGCTCAGTCATCGTTCGACAATTCCGGCGTGGTCAGCCGATTCACGATGGTGGTGATGCCTTCCGCGCGGCGCACGGCGCGCTCGACCGCGGCTTTCAGGCTCTCGCTGGCCAGCTTGCCCTGCAGGATGACCACGCCGTCCTCCACGCACACGTCGACATCGCATCCGACCACCGCCGGGTCCCAGTTCAGCTGGGCGAAGACCTCGTGCCTGAGTTGAATATCGGGGTTCATGTCAAACCTTTCGAAGAAGAGGGGGCTTCTTGCTCGGCATCTGCCATCCGCATCGTGTTCGCGTGATGCGGCACTGGTTGGTGCCATCTTCGGCGCACACGGTTCGCACCTGGCCTTCGCCCTGCAATTCCAGTGCGTCGTGCGGGTCTTTTTGCATCGGCCGCGACTGGCGCGGATCGCAGGCGCTGGATACGATGTACTGCACGATTTCACTTCCGGACAAAGGAAAACACCATGAACAGCTACGTTCCCGTGTCACCGGCATGGACCGATGCCTACTTTCGTTCCATGCTCGATTGGCAGGCGGCTTGCAGCACCAGCGTGCTGCAGGCGCAGCAGATGCAATGGGAGATGCTGGCTGCCTGGCAACAGTCGGCCAAGGCCGTCCAGCAGGAGCTGTGGGACCAGTGGACCAGCCATTTCGGCGGCGGCGTGCCGCTGGACGGCTGAGCCCGCCGCCACCGGCTGGCCTGGCCTATTCGCTCGCCAGAACGCCGCTCGGGATCGTGAAGCGCGCCGCATCCGCCTTGGCATGCGATTCGGGCGCGCGCACCAGCAGCACCGGAATGCTCGCGGTCCGCAGGATCTGCTCGGCGCTGCTGCCCATCACCATGCGGCCCAGGCCGCGGCGTCCGTGCGTTCCCAGCACGATCAGGTCCGCGGACCATGAAGCCGCCTCGGCCGCGACCCGATCGGGGACAGCCCCCCTGAAGTTGTCGCACAGCACCGAATCGGCCTCGACGCCTTCGGCGGCCGCCTTTGCCTTGCCTTCCTCGAGCAGCCTGGCGGCAGTGGCACGCATTTCCTTGAGCCAGTCGCCCACATGGCCCGAATAGGCATCCATTGCCAGGGCGAAGGAGAGCTCGTCGACGACGTGAAACAGGCGCAGGCGTCCCCCGGTGACCTTGGCAAGGCGAATGGCCTCGCCCAGGCCATGGTCGGATGTCGAACTTCCATCGACAGGAACAAGTATTCGCTGGTACATGGTGTCCTCGCTTTGGTTTGAAGTGGGTATGCGGCCAGTGTCCGGGCCGGTGCGAGACGCGGCTTGATGCGGATCAAGCGAAAGCGTCGTCGCAGGCGAAATGATCGAACGGGATGCACGGCGTTTGATCTGCAGCAACCCTGTGCACGCGCGAACCCGGAAGCTTCGGGTACGCACAGGAGCCATTCAATGACCCACGCCACCCTTCGCATCATTCGTCAGGAGCATGCGGCACTCGCCGCCATGCTGCGCTCCATCATCATGCTGCTCGAACAGCACCGCCGCAAGGGGACCTCGCCCGACTTCGCGGCCTTGCGGGCGATGCTGTTCTACGTCGACGAATTTCCGGAAAAAAGGCATCACCGCAAGGAGAGCGAGCTGCTGTTTCCCAAGCTGCGCGCCAAAACGCCGATCTCGCGCGAGCTGATGGACCGGCTTGACAACGACCATGCCTGGGGCGAGCGAAAGATCCGCAACGTCGAGCATGCGCTGCTGGCTTTCGAGATGCTGGGCGACTCGCGGCGGGCGGCCTTCGAGAGCGCCATGGCGCAGTACGTCGAGTTCTATCTGAACCACATGGCGATGGAGGAGAAGGAGATTCTTCCGCTCGCCGAGCGCGTGCTGACCCCCGAAGACTGGCGCGAACTCGACGACGCGTTCCGCAGGAACCGGGACCCGCTCACCGGGTACCGGCCGGAGCGCGAATACGAGGCGCTCTTCACGCGCATCGTGAATATGGTGCCCGCGCCGATCGGGCTGGGCCTCGCCGACTAGGACACCGGCGCTGGGCTCGCCTTGATCCCTGCCTTGACGGCCGGCGCGGGCGACCAGGCGGGCCGTTTGATCCGGCCGCTGTCGACGACGATGAGGTAGCGCCCGGCGCCTTCGATGGGTGTCTGGTCCGCCGGCAGCACCCACGGCGCGGCGCCTTCGGCCTTGGCGTCGAGGTAGCCCGCATCCAGCACACCCAGGCGGTCGAGCAGCCGGTTCAGGCTGGCCGGAATGCGGATGCAACCCTTCGATTGCACGCTGCCCAGCCGTTCTTCCAGCCGGTCGGGATCGGTGGCGTGCATCTGCAGCCGCATCGTGCTCGTGCCGCCCCGGCCCCACAGGCGCCGTGCCTGCTGCCACCCGAGATCGAAGACGCGCATTCCCCTTAGGCCATAGCCGCGAATGCCGAACTCGTTGCGCGAACCCTCCGCGCGGAAATCGGGATTCGCAACCGAATGTTCGAAAACGCCGAGCGGCGTCTCGAAGTACTCGAACCCGCCGGGGCGCCCGGTCGATACGGGCGAAGCACCCACCAGCACGGGCGCAGCGCCAGCCGCAAGCCAGAAGATGAAGATCGCCTGGACCGAGGCGCTGCGGTCCACCAGCACGACGTACCGGGATTGCTCGACAGCGATGCCCGCGCGCTTGAGTTCATCGAGCGCGAGACTGCCGTATCGCTGCGCTTCTTCCGGCGGCGGCTCGAGCCGGCGATCCACCTGCTCCATGAAAGCCTGGCGCAGTCGCGCCGGATCGGCCCAGGAGGTGGCCAGCGCCCCGGCGAGCGCGGCCAACACGCACGCCCGGATGATGCGACGCAGGGCGCCGGCAACGGCCGCGCCTGTGTTCGTTTCTGCTCCCATGTCTTTCATACCTGCGAGGGCCGGCGAATTGCACAGGCCCTGTCTTGTTCGTGCGTCGCAAACAGCGCGAGTTCCCCGGGTCGGTACCGGGCAGACCGCGTCTCGTGGCCCGCTGGCGGCGGAATTCGCGCTGCGCCGAACCCGGTTCAGCCCCGCCGGTCTTGCTGCGCAATGACCTTGTCGAGCGTCAACGGATGGTCGCGCAGGCGTCGAGTGGGGGTGGTGCGGGTGTCGACTTCGAACGTGTGCGCCTGGCCGTTGACTTCGAGCCGCACCGCCATGCGCTACGGCGGCGGGTCGCTGGCGACGGGATCGGGCAGGCGAAGACCGACCCTGGGATGGGCCGGCCGGCCTTGTCAGGGCTGGAGGAAGACGACGCGCTGGGCGATGAGCACGCCGTTGACGACCGAGTTGCCGACGACGGTGACGCGGCGGCCGTTGGCCAGGTCGGCGACGGTGCCGTTCTCGAACGCCGTCCCGGGGCTGCCCGCATTCACCGACCGGCCCTGCACCTTGAAGTCCGAAGGCGACTGGTAGCCGCCGATGGCTCCGATCAGTGTGAAATCGACCGGGCCGCCCACGCCCGGGATGTTGCGGATGCGCAGCTTCTTCGCCACCAGCACGCCGTTGCTCGACACGAACCCGTCGATTTCGACCTTGACGCCGTTGCCGACGGAACTCGGCAGGCCGCCCGTGACGAGGGCATTCGAGGCGTCGATGCTCGTTCCGAGCACCTTGAAACTGCCGAGCCCGCCGTAGTCGGTGACGACGCCCGCAAGTTGAACCGCCGCGGCATTCAGCGTGGGTACTGCGTACCAGCCCTGCACCTTGGCGGCATTGAAGATGCCGAGCGCCGGCGCCGTGCTGCCGCGCACGCGCACGATGCGGCCATCCATCAGCGTGGCCTCGTCGATGCCGCCAGAGAACGAGGCCGTTGCGTACCGCACCGTGAGTTGGCCGATCATGAAGGTCCCGGCGATCCGGTCGAGGCTCTTCACGGCGCCCGTGACCAGCGGCTCGACCGAGGCCGGCCGCAGGTCGACGCGCGTGGCGCGCAGCGTGCCCGGTGCGGAAGGCAGGCCCCAGACCTGCACGACGTTGCCGTCCACGGCTTGCGCGAGGCCGGTCGCGTCGCCCCAGACCGTGGCGTTGTCGATGGTGACCATGGTGCCCATGACGACGAAACTGCCCTTCGCAACGTCGATGGTCGACACGGCGCCGCGCAGTTCGGCGGCCGATTCGACCTGCTGCGCCGTGGCCGCGGTGAACTCGCTGTCGATCTTGCCGGCAATGCGCACGCTCATGCCGATCTGCAGCTCGGTGGTGTCTTCGAGGCTGAAGCTCGCGGCGTCGGTGTTGTAGCGCACGCCGTTGAGAATGACGCTGCCGATACCGCCGACCGAGCCGATGCCGGTGGCGTCGGCGGTGCTCACGCCGGTGCCGCCCGAGCCCACGCCCGAGCCATCGCCGCTGCCATTGCCGGCGGTGCTCGTACCGTCCGTGCTGCCTGCGGTACCGGTGCCGGTGCCGCTCGTGCCATCCGTTGCGCCGGTGCTTCCCGTGCCCGTTCCGCCCGAGGCGTCGCTTCCCGAGCCCGTCGAGGCGCTCGCGGCGGTGCCGCCCAGGCTGCTGCTGCCTGCCGAGCTACCGCCGCCGCCCCCGCCGCACGACAGCAGCAAGGCCATCGTCCCGGCAACGAGGATGCCGCGCATCCATCGGTGGTGGTTCTTCATCGTGTTCCTTTTTCCCGCTGCGCGGCGACGGGAGGCGCGCCCGGCGCCGCCTCGTCTTCATAGTAGGTGTAGATCCCGACGCGGATGCGCCCCTTGGCGCCCTCGGGCGCGCGGTCGACTGCGCGATTCATTTCGCCCGCCAGCTCGAGGTGCAGGGCCGTCCAGCGTTCGCGCACCAGTCGATGGATATTCTCGCAGTCCTCCAGGCTGAGGCCGCGCGCATACACCGCGCGCTCGAGCATGCGCGGCTGTTCGCCGAGGGTGTTGGACACCGCCGCCAGCAGGTGGTCGCGGCCGTTGTCTCCAAGGAACGCAAGCATCGACTGCAGATCGTCCACCGGCACGAAGCCGCTCACCTTGAGTTCGGCGCAGCCGTCCTGTTCGGCCGCCATGTTCAGGCGCACCAGCTCGTCGAGGATGGTTCGATGGTGCACATTGCCGCGGCTGCCGAGCCTGGCCACGGTTTCGAAGGAGGGCGCGTCGTCGCCGTCCGCGGTGATCGGCAGGCGCTGGAAAGCCTGGTTTTCCGACACCATCTGCAGCCACAGCGTGAAAGTCTTGGCCGCAGCCGATATTTCGGTGTGGGGCAGGGCGTCCACGGTGTCGCGGACCTTGGCGGTCACCGCCTTGCGGTTCAGCCCGGTGGTGACGGACAGCTGGCTGATATTGGGTTTTGCCACCCCCTGCTGGCGCCAGGAGCGGGTGGCCTCCTCCAGCAGCAGGTCGCGCAGCAGGACCTCCAGGTGCGGATGCTTGACCCCCATCGACAGGGCGAGCCTGACCACCGGCCGCAGGATGCGGGCGCAGGCGGCAAGTGCCCAGTCGAGCTGGTGTTCCATGAAATGAGGCGTTTTTTCTGATGCGGATGCGGTGCGGCGGCCTGAACTGGCTGGGCCCCGGGGGCCGTACATCAGTGCACTATTGTCCGCGTCGCCGAGGATCGCACAAAAAAGACCTCTTTCATGCGGCGCAGCTGCCTGCATCGGTCCGCGTGACCCGGCAGACAAGGGCGCCGGGGCGAGGAAGCTTCCGACTAGGGGACGCCGATGTCGTCCTACGCCCGGCCCCGGGGCTGCTCCCAGAATCGGTTTGTTCCAACTGATGTTCCTTGTACGAGCAGGAGGCCCACGATGACTTCGGAAAAAGCCTTTCCCTTTCCCACCTCCAAGAGCCATGGCAAGCCGTCCGCCGAGCCCGCCAAGCCGACCGAGCAGGCCCCGAGCGAGGAGGCGCTGGACAGCGGGGTCGAAGAATCATTTCCCGCCAGCGACCCGGTGTCCGTCACGGTGACGAAGGTCAAGCTGCCCAAGGCGCCGCAAGACAAGGCGCAGGAGGCCCGCGACGCGGACGCCAAGAGGTAGCCAGCCTTCAGCGGCATCATCCCGTTCTCCTACAACGAGCCGCGCTGCGAACCGACCCGGCGCGGCTGGCAAGGACCTAGCTTTCCTGAGGCCGGGCATCCAGTCCGGCACGGCCTCTATCCGCCGGGGATTGCCGGCTTTCTTCAGGAGACACGACCATGAGCAGCACTTCCAGAATCATTGCCGCACTTGCCCTCGGTGCCGCAGGCGCAGCCTTCGCGCAAGGCAACCCACCCACCACGGCGCCCGCCAATCCGGCCACGGCGGCAGGCCAGCAGAGTCCATCGGGCGGTCCCATGGGTACCACGGGCGTGACCCCGCAGAGCGGCGGCGCTTCTGGAACTACCGCGCCCGCGGCGCAGGCACCCACCGACACCAGCAGGAGCACCGGCACCACCATGGCCGCCTCGGGCGATACGCCGGCCGTGCGGCGTGCACGCGCCGACCGCAACTGAACGCGGGCCATCCCAGCCTCTTGCCGCACGGCCCATTCATGAATGCCGTGAAATCCGGATCGAGCGCAGCGAGCGGGGCGCTCGCCGTGCTCGTTCCGCTCTTCCTCGTGCTGGCCCCGACCGCATCGGCGGCCGCTGCGGAAGATGCGCGGTGGCTCGCACGGGCGGCCGTTGCCGCAGCGGACAACCGGGCCGCGCCGTTCGCGGTCATCGACAAGAAGAACGCGCGTGTGTTCGTCTTCGATGCAACTGGCCGGCTTCGGGGTTCGTCTCCCGTGCTGCTGGGACTCGCGCGCGGGGATGATTCCGTGCCGGGCATCGGCGAGCGCGAAATGGCCGGGATACGGCCCGAAGAGCGTACGACGCCGGCAGGGCGCTTCGAGACGGAGCCGGGCCGCAACACCAAGGGCGAAGACATCGTGTGGATCGATTACGACGCGGCCGTCTCCATGCACCGGGTGCGGGCCAACGTCAAGGCGGAGCGCCGCCTCGAGCGGCTCGCGTCGCCAACCGTGGCCGACAACCGCATCTCCTATGGCTGCATCAACGTGCCTGCGGCCTTTTACGACACCTACATCCAGCCCGTTCTGGGCACGCGCCGGGGCGTGGTCTACGTGCTTCCGGAGACCATGAAAGCGCACCAACGCTTCGAATTCCTGGGCCGCTCCGAATAGCGCCGCTCAGCCCCTGAGGCTGATCACGCCGAGCAGCACGACGAGCGCAATGCCCAGCAGCAAGGTGGCGCATTTCCAGAACACCACCGGGTTCTTGTCGAGTAGCGGCGTGCCGCGCCGGTTCAGAAAATCCGGGTGGGGCTGCCGCAGGTCCTGCACGAACTCCGACAGCGCTTCATGGCGCTTGAGGGGGTTGGGGTGCAGCGCCTTGCGGAGCACTTCGTCGATCCATGCCGGGGTGGCGCGCTGCGCATCCAGCGCGGAGCGGTACTGCAGGTTCCGCTGATCCGCGCGCGTACGGATGCGTGCGACCTGTGCGCCATACGGCAATCGGCCGGTCAGCATCTGGTAGACGATCACGGCCAGCGAGAACAGGTCGGACTGCGTCGAGCCGCCTTCGCCAACGAAGTATTCGGGTGCGGTGTATTGCACCGTGCCCAGCACCTGGGCCGGGTCGGCCAGCTTGCTGTCGCCCAGGCCCGCCACCCAGGCCGAGCCGAAGTCGATGATGCGCACCGTGCCCGTGCGGTCGATCATGATGTTCTCGGGCCGCAGGTCCTGGTGCAGCATCTCCATGCGATGGAAGGCCTGCAGGCCCTTGGCAAGCTGTTCCACGATGCCGCGCACCGACTCCAGGCTCGGGCGCGGGTTGTCGACCATCCATTGCGCCAGCGTCTGCCCGTCGACGAACTCCGTGGCCACGTAGAGGTAGCTGCGCTTGCGGTCCGGAACGTGCGGCTTGAGCACGTGCGCGCTGTCGATGCGCCGCGCCACCCACTCTTCGAGCAGGAAGCGGTCGAGGTGGGCCTCGTCGTTCTGCAGATCGACGGACGGCGTCTTGAGCACGACGCTTTGGCCCGTATCGTCGTCCACCGCCAGGTAGATGTGGCTGCGATGGCTGTGATGCAGGTCGCGCACGATGGTGTAGCCGTCGAAGCGCATGCGCGCCTCGAGCACGGGCGGCAGTTGCAGCGCCGCGCGTTGCGCCTGGAGCTCGTTGAGCTCGCCATCGGGCAGTTCGTCGACCCGCACGATCTGCACCGTCAGGTTGTCGGGGCTGCCGCGCCGGTACGCTTCCTCGACGATGCTTCTTGCCGCGGCATCCAGGTCGCCGGGGTGGGCATCCAGCGCGGCCCTGATGACCGCCGCGTCCACATGTTCGTGGACGCCGTCGGAGGTCAGCAGGAAGACATTGCCTTTTTCGATGGCGACGGCCTGGTAGTCGATCTCCACATGCGGGCCCACGCCCAGCGCCCGGCTCAGATAGCTGTGCCCGTCCGCCACCAGGACGCGATGGTCTTCGGTCAGCTGCTCGAGCGATTGCGCAAGCCAGCGGTAGACGCGCGTGTCGCCCACGTGGAAGACGTGCGCCGTGGTCGACTTGAAGATCACGGCGCTGAACGTGCAGACGTAGCCGCGGTCCTTGTCGAAGCGGCCGCCGCCGTTCTGGGTCTGCGCGTGCAGCCACGCGTTGGTGGCCGTGAGCACGCGTTGCGCCGAGCGGCTCACGCTCCACGCGTCCGAGGTGCAGTAGTAGTCGGTCAGGAAGCTGCGGACCGCCGACTCGCTGGCCACGTGGCTGACGTCGCTGCTGCTGATGCCGTCCGCAATTGCAACGGCCACGCCCTTCGCGCTGCGACTCGGCGCCTGCGGCAGGGCGGCGCCGTGGAAGTCCTGGTTGGAATCCTTGCGTCCCTTGTCGGAGTGCTGGCCGATGGAAACCGCGAGCCCGGAGCGCATCGTCGTGCGATGGCGCGCAGGTTCAGCGGACGACGCGCTTGGGCGCCGTGCGCACGTGGGTGGCGTACAGCGTCAGGCCGGTGAATGACAGGCCGCCGACGAGGTTGCCCAGCACGGTCGGGATCTCGTTCCAGACGATGTAGTCCATGATCGAAAAATTGCCTCCCATGAGCATCGCCGACGGAAACAGGAACATGTTGACCACCGAGTGCTCGAACACCATGAAGAAGAACACCATGATCGGCATCCACATGGCCAGCACCTTGCCGGTCACCGAGGTGGAGATCATCGCACCGACCACGCCGGTGGACACCATCCAGTTGCACAGCATGCCGCGCACGAAGAGCGTCAGCATGCCCGCCGCGCCGTGGCTGGAGTAGCCCAGGGTGCGCGCCTCGCCGATCGTGGCGATCACCTGGCCGACCTTGTCGGGCGGGCTCGTGAAGCCGAAGGTGAAGACGATCGCCATCAGCACGGCCACGAGAAAGGCACCGAGGAAATTGCCGACGAAGACCAGCCCCCAGTTGCGCAGCACACCGCCGAGGGTCACGCCCGGGCGCTTGTCGATCAACGCGAGCGGCGTCAGCACGAACACGCCGGTCAAGAGGTCGAAGCCGAGCAGGTAGAGCATGCAGAAGCCGACGGGAAACAGGATCGCCCCGATGATCGAATAGCCGGTCTGCACGTTGATGGTGACGGCGAACACAGCCGCCAGCGCGAGGATCGCGCCCGCCATGAAGGCGCGGATGAGCGTGTCCCGCGTGGACATGAAGATCTTGGATTCACCGGCGTCCACCATCTTGGTGACGAATTCGGAGGGCTGCAGGTAGGCCATGGCGTTTACTTTTTTGAGTTGGAGAGAGAAGCTGAACGGAAAGGGGAGGGGCCGGCGCTCAGGCGGCCTTCTCCAGCGCGGGCTGCGCGGAGGAAGTGGCGGCCGCGAGTCCTTGCAGCACATCGCCGACCACGATGATCGAGGGGCTGCACAGGCCGTGGTCGGCAATCGTGCGCTGCAGCGTCGCCAGCGTGCCGACGGCGTGCCGTTGCAGCGGCAGGCTGGCGTTCTGGACCACCACGACGGGGGTCGCCGGCGGCAGTCCGCTCAGCAGTTCGTCCTGGATCGAGCCGGCGCTCGACACGCCCATGTAGATGACCAGCGTCAGGCGCGCCGAATGGGCCGTGGCGGCCAGCGTGCGCCAGTCGGGGCCGGGAGCGCCGGGCTTGGCATGCCCGGTGATGAACACCACGCCCTGCGCATGCGCGCGATGCGTCAGCGGCACGCCGAGCGAAGTCAGCCCGGCCAGCCCGGCCGTGATGCCGTTCACCACTTCCACATGAATGCCGGCCTGCGCCAGGTGCTCGACCTCTTCGCCGCCGCGGCCGAAGATGAAGGGGTCGCCGCCCTTGAGGCGGACCACGTGCTCGCCTTCGCGAACCGCCATGATCATCAGCCGTTCGATGAAGCTCTGCGGCGTGCTCTTGCAGCCGCCGCGCTTGCCGACATGGATCACGCGTGCGCCGGGCGCTGCCATGGCGACGATGTCGTCGCTGACCAGGTCGTCGACGAGCAGCACGGTGGCCGACTGGATCGCCCTGAGCGCCTTCAGCGTGAGCAGTTCAGGATCGCCGGGGCCGGCACCGACGAGGGTGCAGCGGCCCAGCAGCACAGGGTGCGCGCCGGGTCCGCGATCGGCAGCCGCTGCGGCATGCATCGCAGGGGTCGAGGAAGTCAGAGTGAGGCTCATGGGGGCTCGGCTGCTCAGGCGGTGGTGTCTTCGGGCAGGCAGGCGCGGTTCGCCGGACCTGCGACGGGGCGCGCCAGTTCGAGCGCATGCGTCGCGAGCTCGTCCGCGTCCAGATGCACCACGCCTTCGGCCACCTTCACCGCAAACTTCGGCACGCACCCCTCGTCGGGTGATTTGGCGCAGCCGTCGTCCAGCCCGATGGCCCAGTTGTGCAGCGGACACGCCACGCTGGTGCCGAACACGATGCCCTGGGAGAGCGGACCGCCCTTGTGCGGGCAGCGGTCCAGCAGCGCGAAGACCTGGTCCTCGGAATTGCGGAACACGGCGACGTCCACGCCCGTGGGGCGCGCCACGCGGCGAGCGCCGAGCACCGGGATGTCCTCGACGCGGCAGATCACCTGCCATTCGTTGTTGTCGTTCATGGGATGTTTCTCCTTTTTTTGTTCAGGCCGTCTGCGTGGCGCTGTCGACGACAGCCACCGGCGTGAACTGCCGCACATCCACCTGTGCCTGGCTCGATGCGAACCACGGATCGGGCTCCCCATCGAGCGCGAACTGCAGCCGCTCCCACAACGCCTTGCGGCCCGTCGCATCCTCCAGGATCTTCTTCTTCACGTAATCCAGCCCGACCCGCCCGATGTAGTGCACCGTGCGCTCCAGGTACCAGCCTTCCTCGCGGTACAGCTGCAGGA
>NZ_JAGGNW010000025.1 GCF_018614875.1 Variovorax paradoxus
TCGAGTCCCGTCCACTCCGCCAGTTCCGACAAGGGTTAGCAGATGAATGTCTGCTAGCCCTTTTGTCTTTTCGGAAGGCGCTCCAGGCCTCCGTCAGTCCCCTTTGCGCTCGTCGATGCTGCGCGCCAGGAACTGCCAAAGCCGCTCGTCCTCGCTGAAGGCCACGTTGAAGCGCAGCCATCCCGTGGGGCGTGGATTCACCAGAAACAACTGCCCGGGGCCGAGCATGATTCCCTCTGTGGCCGCGAGCCGCGAGAGGTCTGCGGCATCGGTGATGTCCGGATGCCGTGCCCACAGGTACAGGCCCGCCGCGGGTTCGTGAAAAAGCTCGAACCCCTGGGCCTCCAATCGCCTTGCCACATTCGAATGCGCTTGCGCCAGCCGGTCGCGCAGCGACTTCAGGTGCTTGCGCCAGCGCCCGTCGGTCACGGCGCCAAAGACCAGCCGCTCGGTGATGTCCGAAGAGGTGAGCCCCGAGACCATCTTCAGCTGGGCCAGGTCTTCCATCAATTCAG
Organism: Variovorax paradoxus; assembly: GCF_018614875.1. Classification (GTDB taxonomy): domain Bacteria; phylum Pseudomonadota; class Gammaproteobacteria; order Burkholderiales; family Burkholderiaceae_C; genus Variovorax; species Variovorax paradoxus_I. Next base: position 516 of record NZ_JAGGNW010000025.1, read on the forward strand.
TCTGCGCGACCACATAGCCGACCCGGAGGTTCGGGGAAATCGTCTTGGAGAAGCTGCCGACGTAGACCACCTGGCGCACCTGGCTGAGGCTCGCCAGCGAGGGCCGCGACGACGCGTCCATGTCGGCATAGATGTCGTTCTCGACCAGCACGAACTGATGCTCCTGCGCGAGCTGAAGCAGGCGTACGAGCTGCGGCATCGACGCCAGCGAGCAGGTCGGGCTTTGCAGCCGCGGCTGCGTGAAGAAGGCCTTGGGGTGGTGAACCGCCAGGAGCGCCTCCAGCGCGGGCAGGTCGTAGCCGGTGGGCGTGCGCGGCACACCGATGATGTGCACGCCCAGAAAGCGCAGCATGAACATCAGGTTGGGATAGCCGGGATCGTCGACCAGCACCTCGTCGCCCGGTTTCAGCAACTGGCGCGCCACGAGATCGAGCGCCTGGCTCGAGCCCTGTGTGAGCAGCACCTGGTGCGCCTCGACCGCGATCTGCCGCTCGCAAAGCGAATCGGCAACCGCCATGCGCAGTGCCATGTGCCCGAACGGCATGCCATAGCCGCCGATGTCGGTGCCGCCGGCCGCGAGGCTGCGCAGGCTGCGGCGCATGCCGTCCTCGAACAGCCAGTCGTGCGGCAGCCATCCGCAGCCCGGCTTGAGCGGCAGGTTGCGGTTCTCGAAGATCTGGCGCAGATACCAGCGTGCGTCGAAGCGCGGGTCGGGTTGCGGCACCGTGGGCGCGCTGCCGGCGGTGTCGTCGCTGCGGCGCTTGACGAAGAAGCCCGCGTTGGCCCGCGACACCAGGAGGCCCTGCGCCACCAGCCTGTCGTAGGCCTCCACCACCGTGAAGACGCTGACGCCGTGGGCCGCGGCAAAGGCCCGGATCGAAGGCAGCTTGCTGTCGGCCTTGAGTTTCTGGGCGCCGATCAGCCCGCGCAACCCTTCCACGATCTGACTCACGAGCGGAGTCGGCTGTTCAGGGTGAAGAATGAGCATCGAGAGCATCCCGGCTGACCGATCTGCACCATATTGAGGAAAGTATGTACAGGATACAAGACCAGCACAGTCAGTAAAACCATCGCTTCCCTTGTACATGGTCGGCCCCGTACCTGAAACCTAAAGTGCCTGCTTCTTCTTTCAGGCACAGGTCGTATCCATGCAACGCGAACCCCACCTCAGCAACGCCGCCCTCATGGCCCGCCGCAGCGCGGCTGTGGCCCGCGGTGTCGGCCAGGCCCATGAAATCTTCGTCAGCCGGGCTGCCAACGCCGAACTGTGGGACGTCGAGGGGCGACGCTACATCGACTTCGCCGGCGGCATCGCGGTGCTCAACACCGGCCACTGCCACCCGAAGATCAGTGCCGCCGTGAAGGCGCAGGTCGATCTCTATTCGCACACCTGCTTCCAGGTGCTGGCCTACGAGCCCTATGTGGAGCTGGCCGAGCGCCTGAACGCGCTGGCGCCGGGCGCGTTCGCGAAGAAGTCGATCTTCCTGAGCACCGGCGCCGAGGCGGTCGAGAACGCGGTGAAGATCGCCCGCGCCTACACCCGGCGCCCGGGCGTCATCGCCTTTAACGGCGGCTATCACGGCCGCACGATGCTGACGCTCGGCCTGACCGGCAAGGTGGCGCCTTACAAGATCGGCTTCGGCCCGTTTCCGGGCGAGGTGTTCCATGCGCTCTACCCGAACGCGCTGCACGGCGTGAGCGTGGACGATGCCCTGCATTCGGTCGAGCTGCTGTTCAAGAACGACATGGAGCCCGAACGCGTGGCGGCCTTCATCCTGGAGCCGGTGCAGGGCGAGGGCGGCTTCTACGTGGCGCCCAGCGATTTCGTCGAAGGCTTGCGCGCGCTGGCGGACCGCCACGGCATCCTGATCATTGCCGACGAGGTGCAGACCGGCGCGGGCCGCACCGGCACCTGGTTTGCCAGCGAGCAGTGGCCCGTGGCGCCGGACCTGATCACCACCGCCAAGTCGATGGCGGGCGGCTTCCCGATCTCCGGCGTGGTGGGCCGCGCCGAGGTGATGGATGCTCCCGCGCCCGGCGGCCTGGGCGGCACCTACGCCGGCAGCCCCATCGGCTGCGCCGCTGCGCTCGCGGTGCTCAAGGTGTTCGACGACGAGCAATTGCTGGCGCGCAGCCGCGCACTGGGCGAGCGGCTCACGGCCGGCCTGCGCCGCATCGCCGCCGATGTGCCGGCCATCGGCGACGTGCGGGGGCTTGGCGCCATGGTGGCCATCGAGCTGTTCGAAGAGGGCGACACCGCGCGACCTGACGCGGCGCTGACTCGCCAGGTGGTCGCGGAGGCGGCGCGGCGCGGGTTAATCCTGCTGTCATGCGGCACTTACGGCAATGTAATTCGCGTGCTGGTGCCGCTGACGGCATCCGACTTGCTTGTGGACGAAGGCCTGGCGCTTCTCGCGGACAGCTTCGCCGCGCTGCGCTGATCGACCCTTTTCTGAAATCCTCCATGACAGCAGAACCCTTGGTGCGCTTCCAGCGTGTCCAGAAAACCTACGACGGCGAACACCTGGTGGTGCGCCAGCTCGACCTGGACATTCACCGCGGCGAGTTCCTGAGCCTGCTCGGGCCTTCCGGGTCGGGCAAGACCACCACGCTGATGATGCTGGCGGGCTTCGAGTCGCCGACATCGGGCGAGATCCTGCTCGAAGGCAAGCCGATCACCCGCACGCCGCCGCACAAGCGGAACTTCGGCATGGTCTTCCAGAACTACGCGCTGTTTCCGCACCTGAGCGTGGGCCAGAACGTGGCCTATCCGCTCACCGTGCGCAAGGTGTCGAAGGACGAGCAGCAGCGCCGCGTGCAGCGCGCGCTCGACATGGTGCAGCTGCGCGGCATGACTGACCGCCTGCCCGGCCAGCTCTCAGGAGGCCAGCAGCAGCGCGTGGCGCTGGCGCGCGCGCTCGTGTTCGAGCCCCAGCTGGTGCTGATGGACGAGCCGCTCGGCGCGCTCGACAAGCAGCTGCGCGAGCACATGCAACTCGAGCTCAAGGACCTGCACCGCCAGCTGGGCGTGACCTTCGTCTACGTGACGCACGACCAGGGCGAGGCGCTCACCATGAGCGACCGCGTGGCGGTGTTCAACGAAGGCGTGATCCAGCAGCTGGACACCGTCGACCGGCTCTACGAGAAGCCTTCCAACCGCTTCGTGGCCGGCTTCGTCGGCGACAACACCGTGCTGAAGGGCCAGCTGGGCCGCGGCGGCGAACACGCCGAGATGAAGCTGTCCGATGGCCGGGTGCTGCACGGCATCGATGTGAGCGGCGCAGCCGCGGGCGCGACCGTCGAGGCCTGCATCCGCCCCGAGCGCGTGGTGCTGCATCGCCAGCCGCCCGCGCAGGGCGCCAACATGCTCGCCGCCGAGGTGGCGCGCGTCATTTACTTCGGCGACCACCTGCGGCTCTTGTGCAGCGTCGGCGGCGGCCAGGCCGAAGCCACCGTGAAGCTGCCGCTGAACGGCCTCGGCGGTGCCGCCGCGCCGCAGGCCGGCGAAGCGGTGGTGCTCGAATTTCCGATGGCGCATGCGCGCATCTATGCCTCCTGAATCCGGTCCGTCGTTCCCTCGTTTCCTTTCATCACCCAGGAAGATTCCCACCATGAAAAAGACACTCCTCGCCTGCACCGTCGCCGCCAGCTTCGCGTTGCCGGCCCTCGCCCAGCAGCAGCTCACCGTGGTCAACTTCGGCGGCGCCAACGCCAATGCCCAGAAGAAGGCCTACTACGAGCCCTACGAGAAGACCGGCACCAAGATCATCCCGGTCGAATACAACGGCGAGCAGGCCAAGATCAAGGCCATGGTCGAAACGAAGAAGGTCACCTGGGACGTGGTCGAGGTCGAATCGCCCGACGCGGCGCGCGGCTGCGACGAGGGCCTGTTCGAGAAGCTCGACTATTCGAAGATCGGCAGCAAGGCCGACTTCCTGCCGGCCGCCGTCACCGACTGCGGCGTGGGCCTGTTCGTGTGGTCGACCGTGATGGCCTATAACGGCGAAAAGCTCAAGACCGCGCCCACCAGCTGGGCCGATTTCTGGGACGTGAAGAAGATCCCCGGCAAGCGCGGCATGCGCAAGGGCGCGCGCTACAACCTCGAGTTCGCGCTCATGGCCGACGGCGTGAAGCCGGCCGACGTCTACAAGGTGCTCGCCACCAAGGAAGGCGCCGACCGCGCGTTCAAGAAACTCACCGAACTCAAGCCGAACATCCAGTGGTGGGAGGCCGGCGCCCAGCCGCCGCAGTTCCTGGTGGCCGGCGACGTGGTGCTGACCACCGTGTACAACGGCCGCATCGACGCGGCCAACCGCGAAGGCCGCGACCTCAAGATCTACTGGCCGGGCGGCATCTACGACCTCGACTACCTGGTGATTCCGAAGGGCGCACCGAACAAGGAAGCCTCGCTGAAGTACATCCAGTTCGCAATGCAGCCGGCCAACCAGGCGGTCTATGCCCAGAGCATCGCCTACGGCCCGACCAACACCAAGGCGCTGGCTTCGCTCAGCCCCAAGGTGCTGGCCGATCTGCCGACTTCGTCCAGCAACGCCAAGGATGCGCTGCAGTTCAACGTCGCCTTCTGGGCCGACCAGGGCGAGGCGCTCGAGAAGCGCTTCGCGTCCTGGGCCACGCAGTAAACGAGCGGCGCGAAAAAGGCCATGCACGCGGCAACGTCTGTCCCCCAGCTTTCAACGCCGGCCCCGCCCGGCGAGCTTCGGCGTGCGCTGGCGCGCGCCGAGGCCCGCCGCAAGTGGCGCGCCTTTGCGCTCACGGTGCCGCTGCTGGTGTTTCTGCTGCTGACCTTGCTGGTGCCCATCGTGGCGCTGCTGCAGCGCGCGGTCGAAAACCCCGAGGTGGCCAACGCGCTGCCGCGCACCGTGCGCGCGCTCGACGGCTGGAACCGCAAGGAGGCGCCCGCGCCCGCGGCCTATGCTGCCATCGTGGCCGATCTCGGCCAGTTGCCCGACAGTTCCGACGCGGGCGCCCTGGCGCGCCGCCTCAACACTGAAATCGCGGGCGCCCGCTCGCTGGTGATGGGCACCTTTCGGGCGCTGCCGATTGTCGGCACACCGGAAGAAATCAAGGCGCGCATGCTGGAGCTCGATCCACGCTGGGGCGAGCCGCCGTACTGGCAGGCCATCGCCAAGAACGGTTCGCGCTGGACGCCCGACTACCTGCTCGCCTCGGTCGACCTGCGGCGCGACGTGGCCGGCGACGTGGAGCGCATGCCGGCCGACCAGCGCGCCTTTGCGGGCATCCTGCTGCGCACCTTCCAGATCAGCGCCGTGGTCACCTTCTTCTGCCTGCTGCTGGCCTATCCGCTGGCCTGGTGGCTGTCGACGCTGCCCGCGCGCAAGGCCAACGTGCTGATGATCCTGGTGCTGGTGCCGTTCTGGACTTCCATCCTGGTGCGCGTGGCGGCATGGATCGTCTTGCTGCAATCCGAGGGGCTGGTCAACCGCGGCCTGATGGGCATCGGCCTGATCGACCATCCGCTGGCGCTGCTGTTCAACCGCACCGGCGTGATCATCGCGATGGTGCACATCCTGCTGCCCTTCATGATCCTGCCGCTCTACAGCGTGATGAAGAGCGTGCCGTCCACCTACCTGCGCGCGGCCGTCTCGCTGGGCAGTTCTCCGCTGGCGGCCTTCTTTCGCGTGTACGTGCCGCAGACCTATCCGGGCATCGGCGCGGGCGCGCTGCTGGTCTTCATCCTGGCGATCGGCTACTACGTGACGCCGGCGCTGCTCGGCGGCGCGGACGACCAGATGCTGAGCTACTACATCGCCCGCTACACCAACGTGGAAATCAACTGGGGCATGGCCTGCGCGCTGGGTGCCGTGCTGCTGGTCGCCACGCTGCTGCTGTATGCCGTCTACCGGCGCATCGGCAAGGCCGAGCTCAGCCTCGGCTGAGCGGCACGAAAGACAAAGCATGTTCAAGCTTCCCCAATTCCCGGCCTATGCCACCTTCGCCGACAAGCTCGGCTGGTGGCTGGTACGCGCCGGCTGTGTCGCGGTGCTGGCCTTCCTGCTGGCGCCGATCCTGGTGGTGATTCCGCTGTCGTTCTCCGACAGCTCGTTCCTGGCCTACCCGATTCCGGGCTGGTCGCTGCGGTGGTATCGCAACCTGTTCGAGTCGCCCGAGTGGGCGCGCGCGGCGCGCAACAGCTTCATCGTCGCACCGGCCGCCACGGTATTGGCCACCGTGCTGGGCACGCTGGCGGCGGTGGGCCTGTCGCGCACGAGCTTTGCCTTCAAGGGCCTGCTCATGAGCGTGCTGATTTCGCCGATGGTGGTGCCGATCGTGGTGGTGGGTGTCGCCACGTACCTCTACTTCGCGCCCATCGGGCTGGCCGACACCTACTTCGGGCTGATCGTCGTGCATGCGGCGCTGGGTGCGCCCTTCGTGCTGACCACCGTGCTCGCCACGCTGGCCGGCTTCAACCAGAACCTGGTGCGCGCATCGCTGAGCCTGGGCGAGACACCCTTCAGGACCTTCATGCGCGTCACGCTGCCGGTGATTGCGCCGGGCGTGATCTCGGGCGCGCTGTTCGCCTTCGCCACCTCGTTCGACGAGGTGGTGGTCACGCTGTTCCTCGCGGGACCGGACCAGGTCACGCTGCCGCGCCAGATGTTCACGGGCATCCGCGAGAACATCTCGCCCACCATCGCCGCCGTGGCGACGCTGCTGATCATCTTCACCACCACGCTGCTGCTCGCGCTCGAATGGCTGCGCGGCCGGCGGCGCTGAAGCTCCACGCGATGCCCACCACCCCTGTGAACCAGCCGCTCGGCGGCAACGCGATGCCGCGCTTCGCCGGCCCCGGCACGATGATGCGGCTGCCTGCTGCAACGTCCCCGGAGGGGCTGGACGCGGCATTCATCGGCGTGCCGTTGGACATCGGTACTTCCAACCGCCCGGGTGCGCGCTTCGGGCCGCGCCAGATCCGCGCCGAATCGGCGCTGCTGCGGCCCTACAACATGGCCACCGGCGCAGCGCCTTTCGACAAGCTGAACGTGGCCGATCTGGGTGACGTGCCGATCAACACCTATTCGCTCGAGAAGTCGCTAGCCATCATCTCGGCCTTCTACGACACGGTGCTGGCTGCCGGTTGCGCGCCGCTGACGCTCGGCGGCGACCACACCATCGCGCTGCCGATCCTGCGCGCGGTGGCGCGCAAGCACGGCCCGGTTGCGCTGGTGCACGTCGATGCGCATGCGGACGTGAACGACGACATGTTCGGCGAGCGCATTGCGCACGGCACGCCGTTCCGGCGCGCCGTGGAGGAGGGCCTGCTGGCCTGCGACAAGGTCTGGCAGATCGGCCTGCGCGGCACCGGCTATGCGGCGGACGATTTCGACTGGCCGCGCGAACAGGGCTTTACCGTGGTGCAGGCGCACGAGGTCTGGTACCAGTCGCTGGCGCCGCTGATGGCCCAGGTGCGCGGGCGCATCGGACCGGCGCACCCGGTCTACATCAGCTTCGACATCGACGGCATCGATCCTTCGTTTGCCGGCGGCACCGGCACGCCGGAGATCGGCGGGCTCACCGTGCCGCAGGCATTGGAAATCGTGCGCGGGTGCCGCGGCCTGAACGTGGTCGGCGCCGACCTGGTGGAGGTCAGCCCGCCCTATGACACGAGCGGAAACACTGCGCTGCTCGGGGCCAATCTGCTTTACGAAATGCTCTGCGTACTCCCCGGTGTACCTTTCCGCTGACACCGGCTGCCCACACCGGCAACTCATTCTTTCGAGACAACACCGCACCATGGACACGAAGACTTCCCCTCTCTCGCTGCTGAACGACCCGACCCTGCTCAAGACCGATGCGCTGATCGCGGGCGAATGGACAACAGGCGCCGCCCGCTTCGACGTGAACGACCCGGCCACCGGCCGGAAGCTGGTCGATGTGGCCAACCTCACGCGCGCGGACGCCGCGCTCGCCATTGCCGCCGCCAACAAGGCGCTCGCTGCCTGGCGCGGCAAGACCGGCAAGGAGCGCAGCATCGTGTTGCGCAAATGGTTCGACCTGCTGATCGCCAACACCGAAGACCTCGGCCGCCTGATGACCGCCGAGCAGGGCAAGCCTTTTGCCGAGGCCAAGGGCGAGGTCGTCTACGGCGCGAGCTTCGTCGAATGGTTTGCCGAAGAGGCCAAGCGCGTGAACGGCGAGGTGCTGCCGCAATTCGACAACAACCGCCGCCTGCTGGTGATGAAGCAGGCCATCGGCGTGTGCGCGGCAATCACGCCGTGGAATTTTCCGTTGGCGATGATCACGCGCAAGGTGGCGCCGGCGCTGGCCGCGGGCTGCACGGTGGTCATCAAGCCGGCCGAGCTCACGCCGCTGACCGCGCTGGCCGCCGCGGAACTGGCGGTGCGGGCCGGCATTCCGGCGGGCGTGCTCAACGTCCTCACGGCCGACAGCCAGAACAGCATCGCGATCGGCAAGGAACTGTGCGAGAGCGATGTGGTGCGCCACCTGAGCTTCACGGGCTCCACCGAAGTGGGCCGCATCCTGATGAGCCAGTGCGCGCCGACGGTCAAGAAACTGTCGCTGGAGCTTGGCGGCAACGCACCCTTCCTGGTGTTCGACGATGCGGATGTGGATTCGGCGGTCGAAGGCGCCATGGCCAGCAAGTACCGCAACGCTGGCCAGACCTGCGTGTGCGCGAACCGGTTGTATGTGCAGGACGGCATCTATGACGCCTTCGTCGAGAAGTTCGCGGCCAAGGTCAAGGCGCTCAAGGTCGGCAACGGCTTCGAGGAGGGCGTCATGCAGGGTCCGCTGATCGAGGATGCAGCCCTCGACAAGGTACAGCGCCATGTCGACGACGCCGTTGCCAAGGGCGGCAAGGTGCTGGCGGGCGGCCGCAGGATGCAGGGCCAGTTCTTCGAGCCGACCGTTGTTGCCGAAGCCACCTCCGACATGCTGTGCGCCAGGGAAGAAACCTTCGGCCCCTTCGCACCCGTGTTCCGTTTCAAGTCCGAACAGGACGGCATCGATGCCGCGAACAACACCGAGTTCGGCCTGGCGAGCTACTTCTACACCCGGGACGTGGGCCGGATCTTCCGTGTGGCGGAAGCGCTCGAATACGGCATGGTCGGCATCAATGCCGGCGTGATCGCCACCGAGCATGTGCCGTTCGGCGGCGTGAAGCAGTCGGGCCTGGGGCGCGAGGGCTCGCACCACGGCATGGACGACTACGTCGAGATCAAGTATCTCTGCCTGGGCGATATCCAGAAATAAGGCTGCTGCTGCGGCGCTCGATGGCGGCAGAAGCCGAATCCCGCTGCGTTCCCAGCCTCGCCTGCAGGATGGCCAGCAGCGCCAGCACCGGCAGGGCCAGCTCCAGGATTTCCTCGAAGCTGAGCATCAGGTAGCCCTGAAACACGGGAGAAGAACCAGCGGCGAACCAGCCCGGCTGCGCGGGTAGCTGGTCGAGGATGACCGCGGTCCCGATGACTGCAATGAAGGTCAGCGAAGTGGTGGCTTCGGGGCGCCATTGCCGCCATGAGCGCATCGCGCAGCTTGCGGACCAGGCGCGTTTTGCCAGCCACCCGGCTGCGATGGCGATGGGCACGAGGATGGCCGCAGCAAGCATCCGCGAGCCCGGCGCTTCCAGCAAGCTGGTGCCGAAGTGCGCCAGATGCCAATCCGCTTCCCGCGCTGCAAAGGCAAGAAGCAGGATGCAGATGGCCGTCCGGTCCAGCCGCGAGAGGGGCGCCACGCGAACCATCAGAACGCAGAACACCGCGGCCAGATACAGAAGAACCGTGCCATTCTCGACCGGCCCGTCTTCCTGCAGCATCGCCGGTCCGATCATGCCGGGCGTGTTCGACCCGACCCATGCAGCGGCGAAAGCGAACACCAGCACCAGGCAAGGCCCGGTCCGGCCGTCGGCCAAGGCGCGCAACAACGGCCGTGCCAGGGCTGCTGCAGGCTGGGGCGCGAGCCTTGGCGCCGCCGCCCGCACCGCAAACAACACCGCGGCAATGCCCGCACCCAACAGCGCACCTGCGGCGACGTCGAACGGAAAGTGAATGCCGACGTAAATGCGCGCCCAGCCCGTGGCCATGGCTGCGGCAAGAATGAGCAGCCCTACGTCGCGCATCGGCCGCCGCAGCAGGAGCATGAAGGCCACAGTGAACATCACCGAGGCGTGGGTACTGGGCAGCCCCGCGCGCAGGCCGTGTGGAACGTGCGCAGGGCTCAGCCCCACCATGAAGGGACGCGGCACGCCGACGGAGGCGGCGATCTCCTGCGAGATCAGGGAAGCCACCCCTGCGGCGGCCAGCACCGCCAGCACGAACGGCCGCTGCGCAATGCGGCGCCACGCTGCCCAGGCGAGAACCGCCGCGCATGCCCACGACGAGCTCAGCGCGATCGCCGACGCGAAACGAAGCATCGCGGGAGAGGGAGAGAATCCCGCCGCGAGCGCATCGAAGAGGGCGAGGTTCAGTGGATGCATCCGGTCAATCGATGCGGTTGACCCCGCACCAGCGCGCCATGAACACCGCCAGCACGGCGGTCACCTGCATCAGGCTGTCGATGGAAACCCACTCGTCGATGCCGTGGATGCTGGAGCCCGTGGGGCCATAGCAGACCGCAGGCGTCTGCCCGTAGATGTTGAAGAACTTCGCGTCCGTCGTGCCCGTGAAGGCGCCGGGTTCGAGTGCCTGCCCGACGATGTCCTGGTGGCATTTCGAGAGCTCGGTGACGATCGGCGAATCCAGGTCGAGGTCGAAACCATCGGCCTGGAAGCCTTCGTAGACCAGCTGGTAGCGCAGGCTCTCGCGGGCCGGATGCGCGTCGTAGGCGCGAGCCAGCACAGCCTCGACTTCGGCCTTGGCCCGGGCCACGTTCATGTCGGGATAGAAGCCGATGCGAATGTCGCTGCGGCAGGCCGAGGGCACCGACGAGGCCCATTCGCCGCCCTGGATCTTTCCAAGGTTGAAGTTGATGGGATGCGGATGGTGCGCGTAGCTGCGATAGCGGTTGGCAGGCTCGTTCCAGCGCTGCTCCAGCTTCTTGAGTTCCGAGAAAAGGTACAGAGAGAAGTCGATGGCGCCGACCCCTGTCTGGGCCACCGAAGCATGCACCGGCTTGCCCAGCACCTCGAGCGCGAACCACAGCACGCCCATCTGGCAGGTCATCACGCCGCCGAGCGGCTCCGGGATGATGGCCGCGTCGGCGCGATAGCCCTCGACCAGGCAGGCCAGCGCGCCGTTGCCCGTGCACTCCTCTTCCACCACCGACTGGAAATACACCAGCGATGCCGGCTCCAGCCCCAGCGACTGCAGCGCTGCATACGCCATCGTGTACGCGGCAATGCCCGCCTTCATGTCGGCCGAGCCACGGCCGTAGAGCCGGTCTCCCTCGATCACCGGCTTGAAAGGCGGGTGCTTCCAGAGCACCTCGGCGCCGGTCGGCACCACGTCGATGTGGCCGTTGAAGATCAGCGAACGGCCCTTCTGCGGCCCGCGGGGCTGATGAATGCCGACCACATTGGTGCGTCCCTGGTACGAGACGATGGAGGGCGAGTAGCCCGCATGCTGCCGAATCTTTTCCTCGTCGATCCCGAACTGGTGGACGCGCAGGCCCAGGCCGGCAAAGCTCTTTGCCATGAAGGCTTGCGCGCCTTGCTCCTGCCCCAGCAGCGAAGGATGCGCCACCAGCTCCTCGAGCATTCGAACGGCCCGCACGCGCAGCGCATGGGCGGCCTCCACGATGGCGGCTTCGCTGGTCCGGTCTTCGGTGAGCTTGGGCATGGAGTCGGGGCCGCCTGCTTCGGCGATGCGGGAAGAAGGAGGTTCATTCTTCCACGCCGCGCAGGCGCGACCGCGGCAATGCCCCTAGAAGTCGAGCTTGGCGCTCAGGCTGAAGGTGCGCGGATCGCCGGGCTTGATGTAGTTGTCGTACTGGTACTCCCAGTAGCGCCTGTTCGCCAGGTTGTTCACCGCCACGCGGAAGGTCGTGTCATGCCCGTTGATGCGCGTGGCATAGCTTGCGCCGATGTTGGCGATGGCATAGCCGGGAAGCCTGAGCTGGTTTGCCGCGTTGAGCATGGTGCCGGGCCGGTCAACGCGTCAAACGCAGGAGGCCGGCCACCATGTTGGCCGCGCCTCGATGGTTCTCGTGCGCATGGCGGCGCTCGAATTCGTGCAGCCGCGCGGCGAGTTCGGCCTGCCGCGCCGTCACGCCCGCCGGAAGGGCGCGCACGGCCGATGCCTGCGCCAGCGCATGTGCCAGATCCTGGCCGATGTGCGGCGAAAGCGGCCAGCCGGCGCCTAGAGGCTCCAGTCGCCAATCGGCCCAGTCATGGATGCGAAAGCTGCCATCCTCTTCGCGGAAGACGGCGTTGCTGGAGAGATGGGGCAGCACCAATTGCAGCGGCATGGCCTGCATCATCTGCACCAAGGAAGGCCAGGCGAGCCGCAGCGACTCGACGTCGTCCGCCTGCGCCTTGTGGGCGGCGGCTTCCAGCAGCGCGTCGAAGCGGAGGTGCGCAAGCCGCTCCGGCAGAAGGGTGCGCGAGCGGCGGTAGCGCTCCACCAGGCCGGGCGGTGGCTCGAACGCCATCAGCTGGATACGCAATGCCGAGACGCCCTGCGCATATTCCGCTGCATTGGTGCGCCGGGATTGCGTGTTCCAGCGCATCACATGGCAGGCAAAGCCGCTCACGCGCGTTTTGCCCAGCCATTCGAAGGTCGGCAAGCCGGCCGCGCCAAGATCGAGGAGATCGGCCTCCTGTTGAGCCGCCGCGTCGCGCGCGTGATCGAAGAGCTTGAAGAGAAAGCCATGGCTCGCAGCATCCTCGCCATCGAGCGGCCTCACGAACAATGCCTTGATGTTGCCGGCGCCCAGGGTCCGGGTCTGCACGTCCAGCCGTATGCCATCGAGCGGCAGGTCGAACTGCGAACGGAGGACCTCGCGCATCCATTGCTCGCGCCGTGCCGGTTCCAGCAGATCGTCGAATGGGCTGCGAACCGCCACAGGCGCCTGCCACCGCACGTCGGGCAGGAACAGGGCGCGAACCTGGCTGCGCTGCCTGTCCAGCGCGGAGACATGAAGCACGACGAAGGCGACCTGCTGCAACGCCTGCCGCAGAAGAATCAATGCCACCAGCACCACGAGCAGCGGCGGCAGCGCATCGCGCCAGTATTGCCAGACCACGAATGCCAGCGCGCAGAAGAATCCGCCTTGCACGAACCCGCCCATCAGGCGGTTCAGCGCGGTGCGCATGCCATGCGCCAGGCTCGGCCACCATGCGATGGCGCCGTGCAGCGCCAGCGGCACCAGGCCGCACCACAGCAGAGCGACCAGCAGCAGCGCGGGGTACAGAAGAGCCAGCGCCACCATGGCCAGGGCGGCGAACACCAGGGCGGCGGCGCTGCGCAGCAAGCGTTGATAGGCCTGCCGCGCAGTCTTCGACTGGTTGTTGAAGAGGCCCGTTTTTTCGCTGGCCTGCCATTGCCGCCGCGCGCCGCGCTCGCACAGCCAGTCGATGAACTTCTCGGCCGCCAGATGCAGCACGTAGGCCAGCACGATGGCGCCGCCGATGGCCAGAACCTGGGTCTTCTGCGGCATTGCCGAAAGGGTTCGCGGCAGCAAGGTGGGCACGGCAGCAGCCCCGGTCAGCATGAGGACGAGTTTCCATGGCAGCCACAGCGTCAACAGCAGGCCCAGCTGCGATGCCAGAACCGCTCCCACCACCAGCACCGCATGGCCCGGCGTGTGCGTCAGCAGGATGCGATAGACCGGCAGGCAGGCGCGCACGGCGCGCAGCATGGCGGGGTACACCCCGAGAGGCCGGTCATGCGCCTCGCGCGCGAGGCGCATCAGTGCAAGGCCGCCTGCAGGGCCAGAAAGGCTTCCATCTCCGCTGTGCTGGAGGAAGTTCCCGCGCGCCTTGCCTGCGCACGCACCACCTGCAGCACTTCCCGGAAGATCTCGGCATCATGCGCCGCGGAGCGCTGGTCTTCTTCCTTCCAGCCGAAGGTGGGCCAGCCATTGCGCGCGGAAACCTGGCGGTCGAGCGGGCCGAGCGCTTCGAACAGGGCTTTCATGAAGGCCGCGCCGCGCAGCAGGTCGTCGTGAATGACCGGGCTGCCATCGACGTAGGTGGTTCGCGCCAGGTCGGCGGGCAGCTTGAGCCGGCCCTCGGGGTCCAGCAGCGTGGCCAGCCGGTTCCACATGGTGCTGGCCGCATAGGTCTCGGAGAGAACTTGTTCCTGCAGGGCCGGCAATGTGGCGGGCAGCGGCCGTTCCGCTCCCACGCCCATGCGCAGCGCGTACTCGGCCCAGCGCGCGGTGCCCTCCAGGAACCAGCGCGCCTTGAACATGGTGTAGCCGTATTGGTATTGATGAAAGAGCTCGTGGGCCGGCGTCACGTTCTGGTTCGAATGGCTGTTGAGCAGGTCGATGCGCAATGCGCAGTGCCCGTTGGGCGCATCGATTCCGAGGCGGTAGTTCGTCGCCTCGTCATAGGAACGGCCGTTGCCTTTTTCCATCTTGAACAGAAAGACGTCGATGGAAGCGGTGCGCGCATTGCGTGCCTGCCGCATCGGATGCGTCAGTCCCATGACCTCGGAGAAGATGCGGCGCCCCACCACCAGTTGCGTGGCCACGTCCTCGACCTTGTCGGGCACGCCGTTGCGATTGAGATCGCGCGCATCCGGCAATGCATGCTCTCCTTCCAGCGTGTAGAGAATGCGGAACTCGTCGCGCACGTAGCTGCGGTCCAGACCCGAGAGGGTTGCGTTGCGTGCCGTCCGGCAGCTGCCGGGGGCGGTTTCCTGTGCCGCAGCGGCAAACGGGTCGACAAGCATCCAGCCAATGAAGAAGAGCGCAGCCCATTTCTCCGGCGTGCATCGAGAAAGGCGTTGCCAGATTCGCGGTGGATGGAAGGAGTGATCCTTCGCGCTGACCGATGCCGTGGTTGAAGCGCTGTCGTTCATATGTTGCTGCCGGAAGGATCGGGGTTCAGGGAACAGCATTGCCTTCGGGCAAGCTGTTTTCCTTGACGACAGGAAGCCACGGCTCGGTCAACATGCCGAAGGCGGGATTGGTGTCCAGGCCCATCAGAAGATGCACCCGGTTCGATGCTTCGCGGCTGCGGTTGACGGCTCGATGATTCACATCCACCCGCACCAGCCAGGCCGAGCCATCGGCGGGCATGTGGACACTTTCGATGCTTCCATCCTCGCGTTGCCACTCGAAGAAGCAGTTGGCGTTGGTGATGATGGGAATATGCAGACGCCAGGTTTCCTTGCTGGAGTCGGTGTGCAAAGGCATCTCGACGCCTTCGCTTTCGAGCTGCATGATGCGGGCGCGATACGGCTTGAGTCCATGGCTGCGCAATTCATCCATGACTTCGGCCAGGTAGCCGCTGCAGGCATTGGTCGGCGTCACGCCTCGGACTTTCGGCGAAGCCGAGGCGACCCGCCGGATGCCATCCTCCAAGGTTCCGTCGCGACTCGTCACGGACCAGCCGATGTAGTCCACGCGATTGTCCCGGTACGGTGTCGAGGGCAACTTCTTGACCTGCTCCAGAAAGTGGACCTGAAGCGCTTCGATGTCGATCCGGAAGTCGACCAAGCGCGCAAACATGACATCGCTCGAGTGCTCCAAGGTGCTCTCCTCTTGATTATTCTTCAGGCCGGCCGCGCCCTTCCGCTCTTGCGACCGGCGTGCCGAATCCGCCGGAGTATGCCATCGGCAGTGATCGCGCCGGGTCCTAGGAGCCCAGGGCGACGGCCTCGACCTCGACCTGGAAGCCGAAGTGCAGCGGCCCCGTCGGCACGATGGCGCGGGACGGACGTGCGGTGCCGGCCCATTCTGCATAGATGGCATCGAAGGCCGGCCAGTTCTCGATGGCGTCGAGATAGACGCGCACCTGCACCAGCCGATCGATGCCGCTCCCGGCCGCCACGAGAGCCGCCGCCACGTTCTCCAGCACCTGGCGGGCCTGCTGGTCGAAGCTGGCTTGCGCCAGCCTGGTGCCGTCCGGCGCGATGGGCAATTGCCCGGAGACGAAGACCAAGCCATTGGCCACCGTGGCATGGCTGTAGTGCCCGCCCGGTGCGGCCAGGCTCGCCGGAGCGATCCGTTGAAGGGTGTGGGTCATGTTCTTACCAGCCGTGGAGCCGGCGCCAGGTTGTCAGCGTTCCGTCATGCGACAGCGCGTGGTATTCGGGGAACTGGGCGCCCGTGGCGCAGGCGTGGTTGGGCAGGATGCGGAGCTGCGTTCCCACGGGCAAGCGCGCGGCAATGTCGGTGTCGGGTGTGCCTTCGCGCGACAGGATGCCGTGCTCCTGGTTGGCGCCGCTCAGAACATAGCCCTCCAGCACCTGGCCGTCGACGCTGCAGGCCTGCCCGTAGCCGTAGTCGCGCTTCTGCTTCTGCGTGCCGCGGTCGCGGCTCATCGCCATCCAGCCCGCATCGACGATGGCCCATCCCTTGTCGGCCTGGTGGCCGATCACCGTGGTCAGCACGCTGAGCGCAATCTCCGGCGCGGCGCAGACGCCGATGTTCTTCATCACCAGGTCGAACAGCACGTAGACGCCGGCGCGCACTTCGGTCACGCCGTCGAGCTGTTGCGCGGACAGTGCGGTGGGCGTCGATCCCACGCTCACCACCGGGCAGGGCAGGCCGGCCGCGCGCAGCCGCTCGGCCGCGCGCACGCAGCCCGCGCGTTCCTGTTCCGCCATGGCGGCCAGCGCCTCGGGCGTGTCGAGCTCATAGCTGGAGCCTGCATGCGTGAGCACGCCGCCAAGCCGCATGCCGCCCGCGAGAAGGGCGTGCCCCACTTCGAGCAGCGCGGCCTCCTCGGGCTTGATGCCCGAGCGGTGGCCGTCGGTGTCGATCTCGATCCAGACTTCGAACGCCTCTTCATGCATGCGGCCGAACTCGGCGATGACGCCGGCCGAGGCCACGCTGTCGGTGATGATCTTCAGCTCGCAGCCCTTGCGCCGCAGCGCAAGCGCCTGCGGCAGCCGGTGCTGCGCCATGCCGACGGCATAGAGGATGTCCGTCACGCCATCGGCAAAGAACTGCTCGGCCTCCTTGAGCGTGGAAACGGTGATTCCCTGTGCTCCCGCTGCGAGCTGCGCGCGAACGATGGGTGTGCATTTGGTGGTCTTTACGTGCGGGCGAAAACGCTTGGAGAGCGAATTCATGCGCGCCTGCATGCGCTCGATGTTGTGCTGCATGCGCGGCAGGTCGACCAGGGCGGCAGGCGTGTCGAGCGTAGCGAGGGAGGCTTGGAGCGGTGTGGGCATGAGCCGTACTGTAGGAAATATGGGGGGCTGCGTGGTTTAATGAAATTGACTCAATCGTTAAGTTTGGCTGAATGCTCCGCATCGAAGATCTCCAGCTTGCCGTGGCGCTGGCGCAGGCGCCCTCGCTGAGTGCGGCCGCGCGTGCGCTGAACGTCACGCCGCCCGCGTTGTCGATGAGGCTGCGCAAGCTGGAGTCCACGCTCGACGTGGCGCTGGCGGTTCGCACGGCAAGGCGCCTGAGCCTCACGCCGGAGGGCGAGCGCTTCGCGCGCGAGGCCGCGGCCTTGCTGGCCGGGCTCGAGGCTCTGCCGCAGTCGTTCCAGCGCAACGATCGCAAGCTGACCGGAACGCTGCGCATCGCGGCGCCGTTCGGCTACGGAAGGCAGCGCATCGCGCCCATGCTGGCGCGCTTTGCGCGGCTGCACCCGGCACTCGGGCTCCGGCTGGACCTGAGGGAAACACCCTGGCCCGACCGGCACGACTCGGATGTGGTGAGCCACATCGGCACCGTGCGCGATTCGTCGTGGGTTGCACGCACGCTCGCATTCAACGAGCGCTGGCTGTGCGCGAGCCCGGGCTATTTGCGCGTGCATGGCACACCACAGGAGCCGCGCGACCTGCTGAAGCATTCCTGCATCAGCATCCGCGAGAACGAGGAAGACGTGACGCTCTGGCATCTCCATCGGCCAGCAGCGGATGCAGCAACGAACACCGAAGATGCGGCGCGGCGGCAGAAGATGCGCGAGACGGTGCGCATCGCGCCGGCCTATACCTCCAACGACGGAACCGTGGCGCGCGAGTGGGCGGAGCAGGGTCTCGGCCTCGTTCTTCGCTCCGAGTGGGATGCCGCCGAGGCCATTGCCCGCGGCGCCCTGGTGCGGGTGCTGGCCGACTGGGCATTCGACAGCGCGCCGGTGACCGCGCTGGTGCCCACGCGGCAGGGCCGCACGGCCCGCGTGCAGGCGCTTCTGCGGTTTTTCGAGGAATCTCTGGGCAAGCTGCCGGCGCAGCGGAGCTAAGGTGTTGGGGGGGGTCCCGTGCCGGGCTTTCGTTCTTCGATGGCTCGACTTCGCGTAGGCGGTTTTCCCAAGTCGGTGTTGGCTGCACTTTGCGGATTTAGCATGGTCGTTCGAACAGGCTGCCGAGGGCAGCGTTTCCATTGTTCCAGCTAGCAAAGGAGAGCGTCATGCGATCCCATCAGTTCCGCAGCCTTGCGCTTGCGTGTGCCGTTGCAATCGGCGGCGCCGCAATGGTGGGCTGCACCACCACGCGGCCCCAGGACCAGGCCAGCAGCGCTTCATCGCGCGCATCGATCGATGCCCAGGTCGACGCCGCGCTGTCCAAGTTGTATGACTCCGTCAAAGGTTCGCGCGAGGTCGTCACCTCGTCCGGCGGCGTGCTGGTGTTTCCCGCGGTGATCGGCGCCAGCATGGGCGTCGGCGCCGAATACGGCCGGGGCGCGCTGCGCGTGAACGGGCGCACGCAGGCCTACTACAGCACTACCGCGGGCTCGATCGGCTTCCAGGCCGGCGCGCAGTCGAAGGCCGTGATCTACGTGTTCACCACGCAGGCCGCGCTCGACAAGTTCCGCAACAGCAAGGGATGGACGGCAGGCGCCGATGCCACGGTGGCCGCCGCAACCCTCGGCGCCAATGGCAGCATCGACACCAACACGCTGCGGCAACCCGTGGTCAGCTTCGTGCTGACCAATGTGGGCCTTGAAGCGGGCGTCTCGCTGTCGGGAGCCAAGATCACCGAGATCCGGCTGTAAGCCACCGGGCCTGCGGCGTCATGCGCCGCGCGGTCAGTTCGCCAGCTGCGCCTGCAGCTCGGCGACTTGCCTGCGCAAGGCGTCGTTCTCGGCCGTGAGTTCGGCCACGCGCTGCTCCAGCAGGTGAAGGGCATCGGGCTCGGCCGGATTCGCATCGGCGGATTCGGCCGATTCCTCGCGCGGCTTGCGCTTGGCCTCGCGAACCCGCTTCGCGGCCTGCTTGAGTTCATCCTTGCCCGCGTTCGCTGCGGAAACCTGCTCTTCGGCGGGCAGGCTGGCCACCGCCGCTGCGGTGTTGATGGAAATCACGCCCGACTTCACGGCCGCCACCAGTTCGGGCGCAGCTTGCTTCTGGATCTTCTCGATCATCACGACCTGGTTGCTGCTCAGGCGCGCGGCGCGGGCAATGGCCTCGCGGCTGCTCAACGGCGCGGGCGGGGGCAGGGACGCAGTGCTGCCGGTCGATGACCCGGAAGCCGGAGTGTCGACGTCGAAAGGTGCATCGTCGTCCGGCGCAACCGTCTCGGCCAGTGCACGCGAACGTCGCTCGTCGACGATGTCCTTCTTTCGCAGCGCCAGCACGCCGCGCAGAAAGTCGGAAATGCTGCGCCGGCCGAGGTGCTGGTCGATCATCCAGAGATGCACGTCCTCGATCGTCTTGAAGCGCGTGTTCTGCACCGTCTGGAACGACAGCCCGTGCTTCTGGCAGATACCGTAGCGGTTGTGGCCGTCCACCAGCACGTCGCCCCACAGCACCAGCGCGTCGCGGCAGCCTTCGGTGAGGATGCTGCGTTCGAGCGCTTCGTGTTCCTCCGGAGTCAATGGATCGATATAGGCTTTGAGTTCTTCGTTGACGACGATGTTCATGGGGGAGGGAGCAGGGAAAGGGGCGGGATTTTAGATGCGAGGCGGGCGCGATCATCTGGCCGTCATGCAAGCGGACCACCATCGGCGAACGTTTGGTTGCCTGAAATCCGGCGGCGGGCTGTCTCGCTTTGGTGTGCTCGAACGTCTAAGGGGTATGGAGCATGAAGGGTTGGGAAATGCGGCTTTTTTGCATCCACAAGTAGTAATAATTCTCATTTGTATTGAACACTTCAGGAGTACCTCCCTCATGTTCATGAGTCTGCACCTTCGTCGACGTTCTTTCGGGCGATTTGCGCCGCGCCTCGCATGATGAGAGAGCCCGTCGACATGGCGTTGCCTCTTTCCGAGCCCACGCTCGCCGAGGTTTTCATTGCGAACCGTCCGCAGCTGTTGCGCGTGGCGCGAAGAATCGTGCGCACCGCGGAACTCGCCGACGACGTGATGCAAGACGCCTATCTGAAGATTGCCGACGGCCCTTGCGTGCGCAAGGCCATCCGGCCGATCGGCTATTGCTGCCAGGTCGTGCGCAATGTGGCGCTCGATTGCTGCCGGCGCCATACCGTCGAAGCCAACTACCGCACTTTCGACGTCGATGTTGAAGCACTCGATGTCGCCGGCCCTCCTTCGCCCGACCGGCTGATGCGCGAGCGCCAGGCGATCCGCGCGATCGACAAGGTGCTGGCGAGGCTGCCGGCGCGAACGCGCCTGGTGTTCGAGCTCTATCGGCTCGAAGGCCTCACGCAGCGCGAGATTGCGCTGCGCCTGGGATGCGCGCTCGGATTGGTGAACGGACTGATCGCCGAAGCGGCGCAGGCGATCAAGGAATGCGGCCGGCTGCTCGAGGACGATTGAGTCCGCTGAACGCGTGCGGGATTGGTGTAAGGTAAAAGCCTTAGCGCCTACGCATTGTGCTGCCGCGCAATGCAACACATCCTTCACGCACATGACACAAGAGCAGGTCGATCCCGTCTGGAGCGCCGCATGGCAATGGGTGCAGCGCGAGTACGACCTGGGCAGCTTCGACGCGGCCGCGCGTGCCGAGATGACGGCCTGGCTTCTGGCCGATCCTTCGCATCGCAAGGCCTACGACAAGGCAGCTCGGCTGTGGCTGCTGGCCGGCTTGGTGCCGCCTGCTTCGCAGGAGTGAATGAACAGATCCCGTCCTGAAACGTCTTGTTGAACAGGAGCGAAGATGACCCGCCGGGTCGTCGAGCCGCGCTGTTCTGTTCAACCGCATAAGGACGTATCCATGTCGACGAGCTGCTTCGATCGCGAAGACGAGACCTTCATTGTTCTGGTCAACCACGAAGACCAGTATTCCATCTGGCCTCACTGGAAGGCCGTGCCCAAGGGGTGGGCCGCGGTCGGCGGCGTCAAGGGCGACAAGAAGACCGCGCTTGCCTACGTCGAAGAGGCGTGGACCGACATGCGGCCCCGCTCCCTGCGCGAATGGATGGCGCAGCAGGAACAACACCCGACGACGACTGAAACCTCGGCCGGTTGACGCGCGTGGAGACCAGCGTCTCACTGCTGTGCCTGCCGTGCGCGGGCGCCAGCGCCACGATGTACCTGCGCTGGCGCAGCCTGCTGCCGCGCTGGATCCGCATCGTGCCCGTGGAATTGCCCGGTCGCGGGAGCCGGTCGGCCGAAAGCCTGGTGCGGGATTTCGATGGCCTCGTCGCGCAGATCTGCGCGGAGCAGGCGGAGGCCATGCACGGCAACTTCGCGATCTTCGGCCACAGCATGGGCGCGTTGCTGGCCTATGGGGTGGCCCGCCGGTTGCGTTCGATTGGGCGCGCCTTGCCTGTTGCGTTGCTTGCTTCTGGCAGTTCGGCGCCCTCACGGCGTGATCCTGATCGCTTCGCGGACAAGATCGACGACGCCTCGCTGATCGCTGATCTGCGCACGCAGGGTGGAACGCCGGAAGAAGTGTTTGCCAGTGCAGAGTTGATGCGCATCACCCTCGACGTGCTCGGCGCCGACTACCGGGTTTGCGAAGCCTTTCTATACCCCGGCGAAGCGCCGCTTCCGATGCCGGTGCATGTCTTCGCGGGGCGCGAGGACGACATCGAACCGGTGCGCATTCACGCGTGGTCGGCCGAGGCGGGTGGTGTCTATTCGCTCGACTGGTTCGACGGTGGGCACTTCTTCATCCGCCAGCAGGAAACGGTATTCCTGGCGACGCTTGCGCAGCGTCTCGGCCATGCCGTCGCAGGAGATCGCCATGCATCTCACGCCCTGGCCTGATCCGCTGCCCGCGGGCATCGAGGTTTATCGCCTCGACTTCGATCTGGACGCCGAGGCCTCGGCCGCGCGGCAGACGCTGACGCCTGCCGAGCGCGCAAAGGCCGACAGGTTCGCAAGAACCGCCGACCGCGTGCGGTTCACGGAAACGCGCGCCGCCCTCCGCAGCCTGCTCGCGCAGCGCCTGGGCTGCGAACCCGCCGAAGTGCCGCTCGCAGCGAGCCCGTATGGCAAGCCGTTTCTCGACCATGCGGGCGCCGCACTGCCGTTCAATCTCTCGCACTCGGGCGCTCATGCGCTCATAGCGCTGGGCGATGCACGGGTGGCGCGCGAGGTCGGCATCGACATCGAAGAGTGCAGGGCCAATGTCGACATCGAGGCCGTTTCCTCGTTGACTTTCACCGAGCGCGAATGCCGCGAAGTACGCGATGCAGGCAATCGGCTGCATGCGCTCTACAGCCGCTGGGTCGTCAAGGAAGCGGCGCTGAAGGCCATCGGCGTCGGCGTGGCCGAGCATCTGAAATCGATCGTCATCCATCCCGGCGCGAACGGGCAGTTCTCCCTCGAATGCATCGTTCCCGAATGGACAAATTTTCAAGCCGTGGCGCTCAGGGCGCCAGCCGGCTATGCCGCCGCCCTTGCGTGGTGCGCAAAGGAATCGACATGAGTAAAACGCCGCAAAAGGCAAATCCGCAGCCGAAGAATTTCGTGGCCCATCTGCGCGCACTGGCACGCACGCGGCCCGATGACGTCTGGCTGACCGTGGCCGGCACGGTGAATGGCGAATACCACGAAGACCCGATAGGCTACGGCGTCTTCGAGCAACGCGTGCGCGCCCTCGCGGCCCGGCTGCAGCAGCAGTTCGGCAAGGGCGAGCGGGCGCTCATCATGCTCGACAACGGCGACCACTATGCGGTGTGCATGCTGGCCTGCTTCTACTGCGGCGTGATCGCAGTACCAGTGTTTCCGCCCGAGTCCATGCGGCCCCAGCACCTGGCGCGGCTCACCGGCATTGCTGCTGATTCGCAGGCGCGCTGCGTACTGACCTCTACCGCCATTTCGCGCGCAATGAGTGCGAGCGCCGGCCAGTTCGGCGGCGCGGAAATCATTGCCGTCGATGCGGTGGACGAGGCACTTGCCGATGCGTGGACCCCCTTCGATCCCGCCGATGGCGACATCGCCTTCCTTCAATACACCTCCGGCTCGACCTCGGCGCCCAAGGGCGTGATGGTGACGCACGGCAACCTCATCGCCAACGAAGCGGCCATGACGCATGGCATGGGTGTCACGCCGGAAGACAAGTTCGTTTGCTGGGCGCCGCTCTATCACGACATGGGCCTGATCGGCGGGTTGCTGCTGCCGCTCTACAACGGCATTCCGCTGGTGCTTACGTCCCCGGGTTATTTTCTCGAACGCCCGGTGCGCTGGCTCGAGCTGATCTCACGCCATCGCGCCACCCACAGCGGCGGGCCCGACTTCTCCTTCCGCCTCTGCCTGGAGCGTGTGAACGATGCGCGGCTGGCACAGCTCGACCTGTCGAGCTGGCGCGTGGCCTACACCGGTGCGGAGCCGGTGCGCGCGGACACCGAAATCGAATTCATCGAGCGCTTTGCGCCCGCGGGCTTCGACCCGAACGCAGCCTGCCCCTGCTACGGCCTGGCCGAGGGCACCCTGTTCGTCACCGGCGGCATGCGCGGCGACGGCTTGGTGGTGCATACCTTCTCCACCGACGACCTGGCCCGCGGCACCGGCACGCCGGCCGACGAGGGCACGGTGCTGGTCGGCTGCGGCGTCGCGGCACCGGGCCATCGCGTCGAGATCGTCGATGTCGAGTCGCTGATGGTGGCAGCACCAGGGAAGATCGGCGAGATCTGGACCAGCGGCCCGAGCATCTGCCTCGGCTATTGGGGCAAGGAACGCGAGACCCGCGAAACCTTCGTGGAGCGCGACGGCCAGGGCTGGCTACGAACCGGCGACCTCGGCTTCATGCACGAAGGCCAGCTCTACGTCACGGGGCGGATCAAGGACCTGATCATTGTCCGCGGCCACAACATCTATCCGCAGGACATCGAGCGGCTCATCGAGACCGAAGTCGACGCGGTGCGCAAGAGCCGTGTCGCGGTCTTCGCCGTGCAGGGCGCGGGCGGCGAAGGCATCGGCGTTGCGGCCGAAGTGTCGCGCAGCATGCAGAAGCTGGTGCCGCCGCAGGTGCTGGTCGATGCGCTCGGCGCCGCCGTCAGCGAAGTGTTCGGCGAGTCGCCGTCGGTCGTGCTCCTTCTCAACCCCGGTGGCTTGCCCAAGACCACGAGCGGCAAGCTGCAGCGCAGCGCCTGCCGCGCGGGCTGGACCGACGGCACCGCCGATGCGTATGCGATCTACCAGTACGGCACTTTCGTACGGGGCGGCCCCGGTGAAGCGGCTTCCGAAACGCCGCTGGACGAGGTCGAGCAGGCCCTCGCCGACATCTGGCGCGAGGTCTGGAAGCAGGGCGATGACCGTCCGCTGACACGCGACGCGCATTTCTTCAATCGTGGCGGCAGCTCACTCACAGCCACGCAGGCAGCGGCGCGCATCTCGGCGCATTGGCAGATCGACTTTCCGGCGCGAATGCTGTTCGAGCAGCCGCGGCTGCAGGCGTGTGCAGCGGCCATCCGGGAGCTGCAGGCAATAGGGTCGCACTCGCAGCTCGCGCCGATTCCCGTGCTCTCCGCAGAGCGCCGGCTGTTGCCCATGCCGCTTTCGCACGCGCAGGAGCGCCAGTGGTTCCTCTGGCGGGTCGATCCACGAAGCGCGGCCTATCACATGAGCGGCGCGCTTCGCCTCACCGGGACGTTGAACACCGATGCGCTGCGCGCCGCGCTCGATGACCTCGTCATGCGGCACGAATCGCTGCGCATCGTGTTCAGCGCCGCCGCCAATGGCAATGCGGAGCAGTGGATCCAGCCCCCCGGCACGCTGCCGCTTGCAGGGATCGACTTGCGCAGCCTCGGCGACGGGGAACGCGACGCGCAACTGGCGGAAGAAACCCGGCGCCTCAAGGCCGAGCCCTTCGATCTGACCCAGGGCCCATTGCTCCGTGCCGCGCTGATCCGCTTAGCCGACGAGGCCCATGTGCTTGCCGTGGTGATGCACCACATCATTTCCGACGGCGCCTCGATGCAGTTGCTGATCGACGAGCTGGCCGCGGGCTACGCCGCGCATCTGAGTGGAGAAGCTCAACGGTCGCCCGCGCCGCGCATCCAGTACGCCGACTACGCGCTCTGGCAGCGCGAGTGGCTCGCGGCCGGCGAGGGCGAGCGGCAGCTGGCCTGGTGGCGCGAACATCTTGGCGACACGCATACGGTGCTGGACCTGCGAACCGACCATCCACGCCAGGCGCAAGCCGGCTACAGCGCCGCGCGGCATACCTTCGAAGTGCCGGACAGCCTGCTCGGCAAACTGCGCGGCGTGGCGGACACCCACGGTGCGACGCTTTTCATGGTGCTGCTCGCGGGCTTCCAGGCGCTGCTGCACCGCTACACGGGGCAGGAAGACATCCGCGTCGGTGCGCCCATTGCCAACCGCAACCGCATGGAGGTCGAGGGTGTGGTCGGCATGTTCGTCAACACCCTGGTGCTGCGAAATCCGATTCATGGCCGCCTGAGCGCGTCGCGCGTGCTGGCGCAGGCCCGCGACGCCGTGCTGGGTGCGCAGGCCAACCAGGACCTGCCCTTCGAGCAGCTGGTGCAGATGCTGCAGCCCGAGCGCAGCCTGAGCCACACGCCCTTGTTCCAGGTGATGTTCAACCACCTGTTCGAGGACTACCGCGCATTCGCGCAGCTGCCCGGCATGGCGGCGAAAGACCACGCGCTGCCCGATCTCGCGGCGCAGTTCGAACTCACGCTAGAAGCGCGTGAAAGGCCAGATGGCCATCTGTCGCTCGCGGTGATTTATGCGGCCGAGCTGTTCGAGCCCGGCACCATCGAGCGCATGGCTGGCCACTACATCGCGATCCTGCAGGCGCTGGCCGATCGCCCCGAGCAGCCGGTGGGCGACATCGATCCGCTCGGAGCGCCAGAGCAGGCGAGGCTTGCGCAATGGGGCGTGAACACGCACCGCGAGCCGCAGCCCGAGCCGGTGCACCGCATGATCGAACAGCGGGCCCGCAAGCAGCCCGACGCCACCGCGCTGCTCTTCGCCGACGAATCGCTGAGCTTCGCTGAACTGAACCGCCGGGCCAACCGCCTGGCGCATCGGCTGATCGCGCTGGGCGTCGGTCCCGAGGTGCTGGTGGGCATCGCGATGGAGCGTTCCGTCGAGATGGTGATGGCAATCCTCGGCGTGCTCAAGGCCGGTGGTGCGTACGTGCCGATGGACCCGGAATACCCGGCCGAGCGCCTCGCCTACATGGTGCAGGACAGCGGCATCGAACTGCTGCTCACGCAGCGCAGCCTCGTCGATTGCGTGCCCGACTGCCGCGCACTGACCGTACTGGAAGTCGATGCAACGGATCTCGGCGGCGAACCCGACAGCGATCCGCAAGTTGCATTGCACGGCGAGAACCTCGCCTACGTGATCTACACCTCGGGCTCCACCGGCAAGCCCAAGGGCGCGGCCATCCGGCACGATGCACTGCACAGCTGCATGGCCTGGATGCAGCGGACCTATGGGCTCACCCGCGACGACACCGTGCTGCACAAGGCGCCGTTCGGCTTCGACGTGTCGGTGTGGGAGCTGTTCTGGCCCATGACCTCGGGCGCCCGGCTGGTGGTTGCCAACCCCGGCGATCAGCGCGACCCGGCGCGGCTGGTCGAGCTGATCCAGCGCCACCAGGTCACCACGCTCAACTTCGTGCCGTCGATGCTGCAGGCCTTCCTCGCGCACGAAGGCATCGAGGCCAGCACGCGCCTCAGGCACATCATCTGCGGTGGCGAGGCAATGCCGGCCGAGACGCAGAAGGAGACGCTGCAACGCCTCCGCGGCGCCACGCTGCAGAACCT
>NZ_JAGGNW010000026.1 GCF_018614875.1 Variovorax paradoxus
ACGGATTCCAGGGGCAAGGTCAGGCAGCACGCTGGACACGATTGGCAGTGACCTCAATAAGGCCTATCAGAAGGGGAGGGACAAAATTCTTGATAAGGCCGCAGCCAAGGTCGCCGATCCCGACGACGGGAAGAAGCCGAACTTGCGAGTGGCGAGGGATGTCCTCTGGAATGGAGCGATAACCGACGACGAAGTATGCGCTGAGTATTTCGGCGGCATTCTGGCTGCTTCTCGAACCGATGACGGCACTGATGATGGCGCGATGCATTACCTCGACGTCATTAAGTCCCTGTCATCAAAGCAGCTCCATCTGCACTACTGCATCTATTTCGCTATCCAAAGGCAGTTGCGCGAGGCCGGGAACCCCCTCAACGTTGGCCAGCAGGCTGAACTGGGAGCTGTGCATGTTTTCTTGGCTCTGAGAGAGCTGCAGTCGATAGGGCTCAAGCCAGAAAACGACCTTACAGTCCTTCATAGAGTTGGCCTTCTAGCGGAATTTCAGACAAATTCGGTGTCGCTTGAGGGAGAAAAAATACTCCCGTATTCGTCCTGTGTAGCCACGACTTTTGGTTGCATGTTGTATGCGGTCGCATTTAACAAATTCGAGTCTTGGCGGGGCTTTGCGACTTCCGACTATGGCACTTTGGCAAACGTTCGAAATGCGAAGCTTCAAGCTCCGACATTAGATGGGCTTATAGCAACCGCCGGCTTAAAGCCTGCCACGAACAATGTAAGTGCCGAACCTATCCCGGCATCCGAAGGTCCGCCGAATCAACCTTCTCCAGAGACCACTTAGCGTGTGCTGCAAAAGTATGTCGGACAGCCGCTAGTGTCGTGGCGCAGTCTACCGTGTACAGAATTTCAGCGGAAGCTGGCAATTCCCCTGCACGACCGCTTCCGGGCGACTACGACGATTGAAACTTAGGGGCTGGTGGAACTCGACAGTTTTGCCGCCTCCAGCCAATCGGACCACCACTGCATCAGATCGCGGCGCTGCGTCAGGTATTCCGCACGGTTGTATGCCGCACGCACGGCGTCGGTCTCCTTGTGCGCGAGCTGCCGCTCGATCACGTCATGCGGACAGCCAGAGCGTTCGTTTAGGACTGTCGATGCAAGAGCCCGGAAACCGTGCGCTGTCATGCGGCCACGGTAGCCCAGGCGATACAAGGCAAAAAGAAACGTGTTCTCCGACAGCGGGTGCCCCGGATGGATTGGCGAATCGAGCACGAGCACCCCGTCACCGCTCATCTTGCGCAGGGTTGCCAGGATCGCCTGCGCTTGCCGCGATAGTGGCACAACATGTGGAATGCGCATCTTCATGCGCTCCTCGGGCACGACCCACACCTCGCCCTTCTCCTTCAACTCGCTCCATCGCATGCCGCGTAGCTCACCAACGCGTACGAACGTGTGCGCCATTAGTTGCAGGCCGAGTCGCGTCACGGAATCCTCGTAGCCATCAATGGCGCGCATCAGCTCGCCTGCCTCTTCCGGTGGAATGCTCGCCATGGGCTTCTTAGTCTTGCGAGCGATGAGCACACGGGTCAACCCGGCCGCACCGTGCTGCTGCAGCTGACCTGTGTCCTGTGCGAAGTCGAAGACAGCCGAGATTCGGCTTGCAACGCGATGCCCAGTCTCAATCTTTCCACCGGTCTGCGCAGCCCGCACCACCGCGACCAACTCTGACCGCGGAATGGCATCAATAGGCCGCGAGCCGAGCAGCGGAAACGCGTACCGCTCTAGCGTGTTCTGCACCTGAATTTGATGCTTGCCGTTGGAGAGGGTCGGCAGCTTCGCCTTGAGCCAGTCGCGAGCCACCGTCTCAAAGGTCGGCGCCACCACCGCGGCCGGCAGCCCCTCACGAGCCGCTGCGTGCTCCTTCCGCGCTTCAGCCAGGCTCACCCCAGGGTAGAGGCCATAGGTCTTGGTCTTCTGCTTTCCGCCGGCGGTGTAGTTGGCTCGCCAACTCTTTGCGCCGGTGGGCGAAACGAACAGATAGAGGCCATGCGCATCGGCCAGCTTGTAGGCCTTTGCGCGCGGTTTGGCTGCGTCAACAGCTTTAACGGTGAGGGTCATGGTATCGGCTAGAAAATACCATGACTGATGCCATATTTGAAGCTTGGCTAGGGGCAGTCTGCGACAGACTACGTTAGACTAAAACGGATGCCTCCCCCAATGAAAAAGTCCCGTCGCATGAACTGCGCGGGACTTCTTGAAACTTGCTCAGATTGATTCTGGCGGAGAGTGTGAGATTCGAACTCACGGACGGTTGCCCGTCGGCAGTTTTCAAGACTGCTGGTTTAAACCACTCACCCAACTCTCCGGAACCGTCGATTTTATGCCGACGCCGGCCCCTCACTCCCCGGGCAGGAAGAGCGACTGCAGGTCGCTCAGAAAATCCAGCCCGCGTTCGGTGGGCCACACGCGATGCAGGTCGCGCGCGACGAGGCCTTTACGCTCGGCCTCCTCCAGCCCTTTTTGAATGCTGGTCATGGCCAGCCCGGTGCGCTCGCTGAACTGGGGCAGCGTGAAGCCCTCCTTCAAGCGCAGTGCATTGAGCATGAACTCGAACGGCAGGTCGGCCAGTGCCACTTCGTCGCTTTGCGACACCGCGGCGCCAGCGCGGGCGTTCTCCATGTACAGGCGGGGTTCGCGGAAGCGCACCTGGCGCACGATGCGGTGCGCGAAGCTCAGCTTGCTGTGCGCTCCGGCGCCAATGCCCAGGTAGTCGCCGAACTGCCAGTAGTTGAGGTTGTGCGCGCAGGCATGGCCGCTGCGCGCATAGGCCGAAACCTCGTAGCGCGACATGCCGCTGGCAGCGGTTCGCTCGGTGATGCGGTCGAGCATGGCGTAGGCCAGGTCGTCTTCGGGCAAGGCCGGCGGAAACTTGGCGAACCAGGTGTTGGGCTCGATGGTGAGGTGGTACACCGAAATGTGCGGCGGCGCGAGCGCCAGCGCCTGCGACAGGTCGGCGTCCAGCCCCTCGAGCGTCTGGCCGGGCAGCGCGTACATCAGGTCGAGGTTGAAGGTGTCGAATGCGCTCGCGGCTTCTTCCATGGCGGCAATGGCCTGGGCGCGGTCGTGCACGCGGCCCAGCGCCTTCAGGTGCTCGTCGTTGAAGCTCTGCACACCCACCGAAAGGCGGGTGACGCCCGCGCTGCGGTAGGCACGAAAACGATTGCGCTCGAAGGTGCCGGGGTTGGCTTCGAGCGTGATCTCGCATTCGGGCGCCAGCTTGAGGCGGGCGCGCACATCGCCCAGCAGGCGATCGATGGCCTGCGGCGAAAAGAGGCTCGGCGTTCCGCCGCCGATGAAGATGGTGTGAACGGTGCGGCCCCAGATGAGCGGCAGCGCGGCGTCCAGGTCGGCAATGAGCGCGTCGAGGTAGGCCGCCTCGGGAATGCCTTCGGCCTCGGCCTCGCTGGTGGCGCGCCACTCGTGCGAGTTGAAGTCGCAGTAAGGGCACTTGCGCAGGCACCAGGGCAGATGGATGTAGAGGGACAGCGGCGGCAGCGCCGCCAGTTGCAGCGGGCCGGGCCGCATCCAGTGCAGCACGTCGTTGGCCTGCGGCGCGCCGGTGGGCTGCGCGGGCTGGATGGGAAAGACAGGGGCCATCGATCAGAACCAGCGTTCGCGCATCAGGGCCAGCATGGCCTTGGCCGCCCGGCCCCTGTGGCTGTTGGCATTTTTCATCTCGGGCGGCAGCTGGGCAAAGGTCTTGCCGAAGCTGGGGAGGTACATGACGGGATCGAAGCCGAAGCCGTTGTCGCCGATGGGCGCCCGCGTGATTTCTCCCACCACGCGGCCCACCGCGATGAGGGGCTCAGGGTCGTCGTGGCCGCGCAGCGCGACCAGCGTGCTGACGAGCGCCGCCCGCCGGTTGACCACGCCGTCGAGCTGCTCGAGCAGGGCCTTGACGTTGTTGGCATCGCCCTTGGCATAGCCGAACTGCGTGGCATAGAACGCGGTGTCGACGCCCGGCAGGCCGCCAAAGGCGTCGACGCAAAGCCCTGCGTCATCGGCAATGGCCGGCAGGCCGGTGGCGGCACTGGCATGGCGCGCCTTGGCCAACGCGTTTTCGACGAAGGTGCGAAACGGCTCTTCGGCCTCGCCCACGCCCAACGCCGATTGGGGCACGAGCGTCACGGCCAGCTCCGCAAACAATTGCTGGAGTTCGGCAAGCTTGCCGGCGTTGTTGGAGGCCAGAACCAGTTTCATCGCCATCGATCGATTACTTCGAAAGGAGGGACTGTTGCTGCAGCACGATGAGTTCGCCAATGCCTTTCTCGGCCAGGCCGAGCAGGAGGTTCATCTCGTCGCGCGAGAACGCCGCGCCCTCGGCGGTGCCCTGCACTTCGACAAAATGGCCGGCACCGGTCATGACGACGTTCATGTCGGTGTCGCAGGCCGAATCTTCGGTGTATTCGAGATCGAGCAGCGGGGTGCCGCCGACGATGCCCACCGAAATGGCTGCCACGTGGCCCTTGATGGGCGTCGCGGCCAGCGTGCCGGCGACGAGCAGCTTGTTGACGGCGTCTTGCGCGGCGACGAATGCGCCGGTGATGGCGGCGGTGCGGGTGCCGCCATCGGCCTGCAGCACGTCGCAGTCGAGGTGGATGGTGCGCTCGCCCAGCGCGGCCAGGTCGAACACGGCACGCATCGAGCGGCCGATAAGGCGCTGGATTTCCTGCGTGCGGCCGCTTTGCTTGCCGCGCGCGGCTTCGCGGTCGCTGCGCGTGTGGGTGGCGCGCGGCAGCATGCCGTATTCGGCCGTGACCCAGCCTTCGCCGCTGCCGCGCTTGTGCGGCGGCACGCGCTCTTCGACGGAGGCGGTGCACAGCACGCGGGTCTGGCCGAATTCGATGAGCACCGAACCCTCCGCGTGAATGGTGAAACCGCGGGTGATGCGCACCGGGCGCAGCTGGTCGGCGGCACGGCCGCCGCTTCGTGTGAAAGCAGTCATTTTCTTGGGAGGGGTATGTGGAACAAAAGCGGGCAGCCCCGCGCAAGGCGAAGCGGCCCGGGTCTCAGATTTTCTTTGCCGCAGAGCGGCGAATGGCTTCGTTGATTTCGGCAATCGAGCGCTCGATGGCGTCTTCGTCGAGCTCGTCGAGGGCGTCGAGCTCGCCGTCCGAAGGCATGCCGGCCTGGATGGTGGAAGCAAAGACGCCGTCGTCGATGGTTTCGGTGGAAACGCCGCGGTCTTCGCCCGCCGCGTCGGGCATTTCCCATTCGAGGGCGATGAGCGTCACGTTGTCGCTGTGCGCGCCGCCCTTGCGAAGCGCCATTTCGGCCAGGTCCGGAGCGGCATCGGACACCGGCTTGTCGGAAGACAGCGTGTGCACGATCACGGCGTCGTCGAGCACGCCCCATACGCCATCCGAACACAGCATGATGCGGTCGCCGCGCTGCAGCTGCAGCGGGGCGGAAATATCGAACAGCGGCGTGGTCGGCGAGCCCAGGCAGGTGAGCAGCAGGTTGCGGTTGACCGGCATGTCCGCGCCGTGCGGACGCGGGCGCTCGGCATGCGAATGGTCGCGCGTGCGGGTCAGCAGGCGGCCATCGCGCACCACGTAGAGGCGCGAGTCGCCGCAATGCATCCAGGTGGCCGTGGTGCCCTGGAGCAGTGCCGCGACGACGGTGGTGCGCGGCGTGTCGAGCATGGCCTTGTGGCTTGCGTAGCGCATGATCTGCTGGTGCGCCGCCATGGCCGATTCGGCCAGGAAAGCCTTGGCGTCCTTGACGGTGGGGCGGGCTTCGCGCTGGTAGAGGGCCGCGATGGTCTGCAATGCCAGCTGGGCCGCAACCTCGCCCTCGGGATGGCCGCCCATGCCGTCGGCCAGCACGAAAAGGCCCGACTCCCGCGTGTAGCAGTAGCCCATGCGGTCTTCGTTCTTGAGACGTCCGCCCTTGCGGCTGACCTGGAATACCGAGAATTTCATGCGGGCCGCGTGGTAGGTGCCGCCGCCCTGGGCAGGGCCTTCTTGTCGAAGGAGCGGATGTTGTCGAAGGAAAGCCTCACCTTTTCGCCGACGGTGAGCTTGGTGTAGCGCCGCTCGCCTTCGCGGCTCAATTCTTTTTGCAGCGCAAAGACCGACTGCGGGCGCGAGAGCGGGTCGAGCGACATGCACCATTCGACCACTTCGATGAGGTTGTCGGAGTACACGCCGCGCAGGCGCGACAGCGAGAGGCTGAGCCGGTCTTTCTCGATGCGGCGCGGGGCGTCGTTGGGCGGATAGCCCTGCATGCAGGCGTAGATGCAGGCGCCGATGGCGTAGATGTCGGTCCAGGGGCCCATCGACGAATCGCGCCGGTACATCTCGGGCGCGGCAAAGCCGGGGGTGTACATGGGGCGGATGAAGATGCCCTCCTTGCTGAGCACCTCGCGCGCGGCGCCAAAATCGATCAGCACCGCCCGGTCGTCGTCGGTGACGAAGATGTTGGCGGGCTTGATGTCCAGATGCAGCATCTTGTACTGGTGCACGATGCGCAGGCCGCGCAGGATTTCATCGAAAAGCGACCGGATGGTCGATTCCCGGAAGACTTTCGGCCTTTTCAGGTCGCGTGCGGTCACCACGAAATCCTGCAGGGTGGCGCCCTCCAGGTAGTTCATGACCATGTAGACGGTTTCGTTCTCGCGGAAGAAGTTGAGTACGCTGACCACGGAGGCATGCGAAATCTGCGCGAGCGAGCGCCCTTCCTCGAAAAAGCTCTTCAGGCCGAGCCGGTAGAGGGAGAGTTTTTCGGGCGCCACCTCGGGCGTCAGTTCGCCCGGCCCGCGCGTTGCGAGCGAAGATGGCAGGTATTCCTTGACGGCAACCTGCTGTCCGCTGGGGTCTATGGCGAGATAGACAACGCCAAAACCGCCTGCGGAAAGCCGGCGAACGATGCGGTAGCCGCCGATGACCGTATCAGGCAGCAGGGGCGAAGGCTTGACCTTTGACATAATCCGGGAGTTTCGCCCGAAGGCGATGGTGCGGCAAGCGAACGCCATGCCGACGCCTCGGTGCATGCAAGCAAAACCACAGTGAGGCGCAATGCCAGTTTACAGCATGACCGGCTATGCCAGTGGCCAGAACGGCCCCGTCGGCAGCCACTCCGAAGCCGAAGCACGGCCTGCCGCCGCAGGACGACTCGGGGTCGAAATACGCTCGGTCAACAGCCGCTTCCTCGACCTCACCTTCAAATTGCCGGAGGAACTGCGCCAGCATGAAACCGCGCTGCGCGAACTTCTCACGGGCAAGCTCAAGCGCGGCAAGGTCGAGGTGCGGGCCGCCATCGAGAACACCGCCCAGGCGGGAGTCGTCGA
This sequence comes from Variovorax paradoxus, assembly GCF_018614875.1. Classification (GTDB taxonomy): domain Bacteria; phylum Pseudomonadota; class Gammaproteobacteria; order Burkholderiales; family Burkholderiaceae_C; genus Variovorax; species Variovorax paradoxus_I. The sequence continues at coordinate 7,307 of NZ_JAGGNW010000026.1, forward strand.
GCCCTCCGTCAAGCTGCTGCAGCGGCTCAATGGCGTGCAGGACGGCATCAAGGCCTGGCTGCCCGGCGCCCGCGAACTGAGCGTGGCCGACGTACTGCGCCTTGCCGGCGGCGACAGCGCCATGCGCGGCGACTGGGGCAGCGACCTGCTCGAAGTGGCCGGCAAGGCCCTGGATGCGCTGATGTCCGCCCGCCAGCGCGAAGGCGCACGGCTGGCCAAGATGCTGGAGGCCCATCTGGCCCAGTTGCGCACCCTGGTCGAACAGGCCGGCCCGCTGATTCCGCAACTGGTCGAGCAGCAGCGCGCGCGTTTCCTGGAGCGCTGGCAGGAAGCCATGGGCCTGACCGGCGGCACCCTGCCCGAGGCCGCCCAGGACCGGGCGCTGACCGAGGCGACCGCTTTCGCGATCCGCATCGACGTGGCGGAAGAGCTCACGCGCCTCAATTCGCACCTCGACGAAATCGAGCGGCTGCTCAAGAAGGGCGGCGAAATCGGCAAGCGCCTGGATTTCCTGATCCAGGAGTTGCATCGCGAGGCCAATACACTGGGCTCCAAGTCGGCGGCGCTGGACCTTACCCGCATCGGCGTGGACATGAAGGTGCTGATCGAGCAGATGCGCGAACAGGTACAGAACATCGAATGAGCGAGCGAATGGACTATCCGGGCAACATCTTTGTCGTGGCGGCACCCAGCGGTGCCGGCAAATCGAGCCTGGTCAAGGCCCTCATGGAGCTGGATTCGGCCGTCCAGCCCTCGGTTTCCCACACCACCCGCTCACCGCGCGGGCAGGAAAAGCACGGGCGGGAGTATTTCTTCGCCTCGCCTTCCGAATTCGACGCCATGATCGCGGCGGACGGCTTCGTGGAATGGGCCCATGTGCACGGCCACCGGTACGGCACCTCCAAGAAGGCCATCGAGGACCGGATTGCCCAGGGCGCGGACGTCATTCTGGAAATCGATTTCCAGGGCGCCCTCCAGATCCGCAAGACCTTCGCCAACGCGGTCATGATCTTCATCCTGCCGCCCAGCTGGGAAGAACTGCGCTCCCGGCTGGAGCGGCGCGGCGAAGACAGCGCCGCTGTCATCGAGCTGCGCCTCAAGAATGCCGCCGAAGAAATGGCCCGGGCGGGGGAATTCGACTTCGTTATAATCAACGAGTTATTTGAGCGCGCACTTTTCGATCTCAAGGCGATCGTCCACGCTCAGCGGCTTCGGTATTCTGCACAGCGCCGCGCACGTGCCGACACATTCGCCGCACTGAACATCCCCTGATTTCCTGCTCACTGACCGAACCGAAAGATTCTCATCATGGCCCGCATCACCGTCGAAGATTGTCTGCTTCAGATCCCCAACCGCTTCCAACTGGTCCTGGCCGCCACCTACCGTGCGCGCATGCTGAGCCAAGGCCACGCACCCAAGATCGAAAGCAAGAACAAGCCCGCCGTGACGGCCCTGCGCGAGATCGCCGAAGGCAAGATCGGCATTGAAATGCTCAAGAAGGTGCCGGGCTGATCTTTGCTCTGACGCAGCCCTGCAACGAAAAGGCACCGCAAAGCGGTGCTTTTTTTACGTCTGGACGCGTCCATACAGTGGTCACGCTAAAGTGGTAGCCATGAGCGCGGTTGCCAAACATCAGTCCCATGCCCCCAGGGGCACGCCCAAGCCGAGTCCGGCGGCGCTGAACGCGGCTGCCGCAAGCTTTGCTGCGCTGACTGCGAGGCTCGACTACCTGAGCCCCGAAGACACCGAACTGGTCCGCCGCGCCTACCGCTTTGCCGACGAAGCCCACCTGGGCCAGTTGCGCAACAGCGGCGAGCCGTACATCACCCACCCCATTGCCGTGGCGGCGCAATGCGCCGAATGGAAGCTCGACGCGCAGGCGCTCATGGCCGCGCTGCTGCATGATGCCATCGAAGACTGCGGGGTCACCAAGCCCGAGCTGATCGAGCGCTTCGGCGCGCCGGTTGCGGAGCTGGTCGACGGGCTCACCAAGCTGGACAAGCTGCAGTTCAATACCCGCGAGGAAAACCAGGCCGAATCGTTCCGCAAGATGCTGCTGGCCATGGCGCGCGACGTGCGTGTCATTCTGGTCAAGCTGGCCGACCGCACGCACAACATGCGCACGCTCGATGATGCGCCGCGTGAAAAATGGGCCCGCATTTCGCGCGAAACGCTCGAGATCTATGCACCCATCGCGCATCGGCTGGGGTTGAACCAGACGTATCGCGAACTGCAGGAACTCTCGTTCCGCCATCTGAAGCCCTGGCGCTACGCTACCTTGTCCAAGGCCGTGGCCAAGGCGCGGGGACGCCGCCGCGACCTGATCCAGAAGGTGCAGCGCGAAGTCGAGGCCGCCTTTGCGGGCGCCAACATGACGCTGCGCATTGCAGGACGCGAAAAAACGCTCTATTCGATCTACCGCAAGATGGAAGAAAAGCATCTGAGCTTCGCCCAGGTGACCGACATCTACGGCTTTCGCCTGATCGTGCCGAACGTGATTGCCTGCTACACCGGCCTGGGCATCCTGCACCAGATGTACAAGCCGCTGCCGGGCAAGTTCAAGGACCACATCGCCATCGCCAAGCTCAACGGCTACCAGTCGCTGCACACCACGCTGGTGGGCCCGGCGGGCGTGAATGTGGAGTTCCAGCTGCGCACCGAAGCCATGCACGTGGTGGCCGAATCCGGCGTGGCGGCGCACTGGCTCTACAAGGCCGCCGAACCGAATGCGGCCAGCAACGACAGGCTCGGCACCAAGTGGCTGCAGTCGCTGCTCGACATCCAGGACGAAACCCGCGACGCCGCCGAATTCTGGGACCACGTCAAGGTCGACCTGTTTCCGGACGCGGTTTACGTCTTCACGCCCAAGAGCCAGATCCTGGCGCTGCCGCGCGGCGCCACGGTGGTTGACTTTGCCTACGCCATCCACAGCAACATCGGCGACCACACATCCGCAGCACGCATCAACGGCGACCAGGTGCCGTTGCGCACGGAGCTCAAGAACGGAGACGTGGTCGAGGTCATCACCGCGCCCGTGTCGACGCCCAATCCCGCATGGCTCGGCTTTGTGCGAACCGGGCGTGCACGCTCCAAGATCCGCCACTACCTGAAGACGCTGGCCCATGCCGAATCCGAAGGCCTGGGCGAAAAGCTGCTGGCCCAGGCGCTGCGCGCCGAAGGTCTCAGCAAGCTGCCGGCCGACGATGCAGAACACCAGGCGCTGTGGGAAAAACTGCTGCGCTTCACGGGCAACCGGGCCCGCGCCGAACTGCTGACCGACATCGGCCTCGGCAAGCGGATTGCCAGCATCGTGGCAAAGCGGCTCGTGGCCATGCTGTCCGAACTCGGTGAGCGGCCCGATGCGCTGCTGCTGAGCCGCGAGCGCTTCATCTCGCATGAAACCATTTCCCAGGGCGCCGTCACGCTTGATGGCAGCGAGAACTCGTCGGTCCGCTTTGCACTGTGCTGCCGGCCGATTCCGGGCGACGAGATCGTCGGCTACCTCGGGCATGGCGAAGGCCTGGTCGTGCATACCGAGTCCTGCGGTGTCGGCCAGCGCCTGCGCCACAAGGACAGCGAGCGCTTTTTCGCGGTCGAATGGGCGGACGAACCGACCCGCACCTTCGAAACCGGCGTGGTCATTACCGTGCGAAACGACAAGGGCGTGCTGGCGCGTGTGGCCGCGACCCTGGCGGACGCCGAAGCCGACATCACGCATGTCGAAATGGCCGATGAAACGCCGCAGGATTCGACCGACCTGCGCTTCGTGATTGCCGTGCGCGACCGAAGCCACCTCGACAGCGTGCTGCGCTCCGCCCGGCGCACGGCCTCGGTGCTGACTGCCGCGAGAACGGTTCCCGCGCCCTGACCTGAAGGCGGGAAAACTACAGTGCCGGACCCGAACCGGGCGCCGGGTAGCTGACGGACAGCAGTTCGATCTCATGCGCACCGCCCGGCGTCACGAGCTTCACCACGTCACCCTCGCGCGACTTGAGCAGCGCGCGGGCAATCGGAGAAATCCAGCTGACCTGTGATTGGGCGCTGTCGGCCTCATCGATGCCCAGGATCGTCACGCTGCGTTCGTCGCCGGTCTCGTCGACATAGCGCACCGTCGCGCCAAAGAAAACCTGATCGCTGCCATGATGGACCGAGGGGTCGGTCACTTCGGCGATTTCGAGCCGCTTGGTGAGAAAACGGATGCGCCGATCGATTTCCCGCAGGCGCTTCTTGCCGTAGAGATAGTCGCCATTCTCGGAACGGTCGCCGTTCTTGGCGGCCCAGTGCACGGCTTCGACGACCTTCGGGCGCTCTTCGTCCATGAGATGAAGCAATTCGTCGCGCAGCCGGGCATAGCCGGCGGGCGTGATGTAGTTCTTGCTGCCGCTGGGCAACGCGGGGACAGCGCTTTCGCCGCTGTCGTCGTCGCCGTCGGTGTCGGTTTCCTTGGTGAATGCTTTGCTCAACGTAGAACCTCTGGTCATTGCCTTCTCATCGTATCTTCAGCATTCGCGACAGAGCCCGCAGGGGCGCCGTCGCGCGCCACGAATTCGACGCCCGCACGGCAATGCATTGCGCTTCCAGGTGCGAGGCCCTCAATCCCAGGCGCTCCAGATTCTGCGTGAGAGCGGCCTGGCTGCGCAGGGATTCGTCCAGTTCACGTCTGCAAGCCTCGCCATTGGCGATCGCCTCGTCCAATTCCCGCTGGCGTTCAGCGCGGCCGGCAATGGCCTCGTCCAGTTTTCGCTGGAGAACCGCGCGCTCGGACACTGCCTTGTCCAGTTCACGCTTGATCGCCACGCGGTCCAATGTGGCCTGGGAGGGAAATTCGATGCCGGGGGCCTGCGTGCGGGGCTCTTGCGGGCGCGGGCCCGCAGTGTGCGCGGCAAGTTCCCTGCCCACGCGAACTTTCGCCGGCACCGCCGTCTCGCGGTGGGCCGACAGTGCTCGCTCCCTGTCGACTTTCGCACCGATGACCGGATGCAACTTGTCGTAGAGGTAGTCGGGGTCCTCGACCAGGCGCGGGAAGTCGAGCATCACCAGCGGCACGTCGTATTTGACCAGCGTGTGCATCAATTCATGAAAGCCCAGTGCAAGAAGACGCGCTTCGTCGATCGGATTGAGCGAATAGACGATGCCGCCCGGTGTCGTCCCCCAGGACTCCCAAAGCCGGCAGTCATCCGGGAGTCCTTCCACTGCATACCGCGCGCGCAACTCGTTGACCACACGGCTAGTGGAAGCCTCCACGATGCTGCGCATCGGAAAGATCACCGCGTCGAGCACGATGGACGGATCCGCGAGCAGGCGCGTGGCATACGCGTACAGCCAGGGCGACTTCACGACATACGGCAGGTCGGGGTTGTCGAACGGCAGGTCCTCGAGGCCCGCGTTGGCGTCCTCGTTGTAGGTATTCGCTGCCGGGTGCCTGGCAAGGTGCGTGTCCAGCCCGCAAGCCGCCAGGTACTGAACCAGGAAAGTCGTGCCGGCGCGCCCCGTCCCGGCAATCATCAGGTGGTTTTTTCTTGCGGATGTCATTCGTGCAGCATGCGGGTTGTCGCCGATCCTTCCAGCGAAGCCATGATCTGCCCGACCACGGCCGAGACATCGCACTTGGAAGTGTCGACCGTGAGAGCGGGGTTTGCCGGGGCTTCGAAGATGTCGGACACCCCCGTAAAGCGCGCAATCTCGCCCTGCCGCGCTCGCGCATACATCCTCTTGGGATCGCGCTGCTCGCAGACTGCCAAGGGCGCATGCACGAAGACCTCGTGATACGACGGGCCAACGATCGAGCGCGCGAGGTCCCTGAGCGCTTGCAGCGGAGAAACGACCGCAACGATCGCCACGATTCCTTGCTCGCTCAACAGCCGCGCAATATGCGCGATGCGACGAATGTTTTCGTGGCGGTCTTCCGGGCTGAAGCCGAGCTCTCGGTTCAGTCCCTTGCGAACCTCATCTCCATCCAGCCTCACGGAGCCGAGGCCTCTCGCCCGCATCAAAGGCTGCAAGGCGGCTGCAATGGTGGACTTTCCCGCGCCGGACAACCCGGTGAGCCAAACGACGGGAGGCGGCCGCGATGGTACTGACGAGGGGTGGCGCTCTGAATTCTGGTCAAGCATTGAAAAACAGATCTGTCCGGGCGCGGCTTCCCAGGAGCCTGCTCGCCCAGTGTGAAAGAAGACGAAGGTTCTCACGCGACCCGCTTTCTTCGAGCCTCCCCACAGTCAATGGCAAGAATGCCTCGATGACGCTCGAAGGTCGAGCGCACGTGATGCAAGGAGATCGATCGCATCGAATCGGGTATTGCTTGTGATCTCGTTGAACGGAAAAAATTCCGCAGAGAGCCGCGCAAAAGAAAAAGGGTTAGGACACGTAATGTCCTAACCCTTCAAAGAGTGGTGCGGCTGGCAGGAATTGAACCCACGACCCCTTGGTTCGTAGCCAAGTACTCTATCCAACTGAGCTACAGCCGCACAGCTAGCGATTATAGCATCCATTTTTGGGCCCCGAAGATCGGGTTGGAAATGAATGCCAAGTGGTAGGCCGTGATGGGCTTGAACCATCGACCAACGGATTATGAGTCCGCTGCTCTAACCAGCTGAGCTAACGGCCCACGAGAGACCACGATTCTATTCGCGGCGTTGCCTACTTGCGGTGGCTCAGCGCGTTGCTGACCAGCCGCGAGGTGATGTCCACGATCTGGATCATGCGTTCGTAGGGCATCCGGGTGGGCCCGATGACGCCGAGCGTGCCCACCACCTGCCCATCCACTTCGTAGTTGGCGCTGACGATGGAGAGCTCCTCGAACGGCACCACCTGGCTTTCGCCGCCGATGAAGATGCGCACGCCCTCGGCCTTGCTCGACACGTCGAGCAGCCGCATCAGCTGTGCCTTCTGCTCGAACAGCTCGAAGGCACGGCGCAGCTGGCCCATGTCGCTCGAAAAATCGGTGACGGAAAGCAGGTTGCGCTCGCCGGAAATCACGACGTCGTCTTCCTGCGCCTCGGTGAGCACCTCGGAACTGACCTTGACCGCCGCCTGCATCAGCGCGGCAATTTCGCCGCGCAGTTTTTCGACTTCGGACTGGAGACGGTCGCGCACCTGCTCGATGGTCAGGCCCGCATAGTGGGCATTGATGTAGTTCGATGCCTCCACCAACTGCGATTGCGAATAGTCGGCCTCGGGAAAGATCACCCGGTTCTGCACGTCGCCATCGGGCGAGACGATGATCACCAGCAGCCGCCGGTCCGAAAGCTTCAGGAACTCGATCTGCTTGAAGACCGAAGCCCGCCGCGGCGCCATGACGACGCCGACGAACTGCGACAGGTTGGACAGCAGGTTGGCCGCGTTGGCAATCACCTTCTGCGGCTGGTCGGGCGCAAGGCTCGGTGTGCTCATCTGCTCGCGCTGCGCCGTGAGCATGGTGTCGACGAACAGCCGGTAGCCGCGAGCGGTGGGAATGCGTCCGGCCGAGGTGTGCGGACTGGCGATCAGCCCCAGCCCCTCGAGGTCCGACATGACGTTCCGGATGGTCGCGGGAGACAGGTCCAACCCCGGGGCGCGCGACAAAGTCCGCGACCCGACCGGCTGGCCTTCGGCGATATACCGCTCGACCAGCGTCTTGAGGAGCAACTTGGCACGGTCGTCGAGCATTGCAAGATTTTAGTGTTGTAATTTGTAGATGACCTCCCGCTTTCGTCACGTCGCGCTGATCGGCAAATACCAGGCTTCAGGCGCCCGGGCGCAGGCCGACGCCCGCGACGGCGTGATGGAAGATATCGGCGCCTTCCTGGAATCGCAAGGCTGCCAGGTGTTCGTCGAAAGATCGGCGGCCGAGGAAGCCGATGCGGACGCCAGCGTCGGCGGGCGCTATGAGCCGCTGAGCGTGGAGGAGATCGGCCAGCGCTGCGATCTTGGCCTGGTGGTGGGAGGCGACGGAACCATGCTGGGCATCGGCCGGCAGCTTGCGTGCTACGGCATTCCGCTGATCGGCATCAACCGCGGCCGGCTCGGATTCATCACCGACATCCCGCTCGACAACTACCAGGCCACGCTGATCCCGATGCTGGCCGGCGAATACGAGGAAGACCATCGCAGCCTCATGCATGCGCAGGTCATGCGCGACGGCGCATCGGTCTTCGATGCGCTGGCGATGAACGACGTGGTGGTCAACCGCGGCGCCACCTCGGGCATGGTCGAGCTGCGCGTTTCGGTCGGCCGGCATTTCGTGGCCAACCAGCGCGCCGACGGCCTGATCATCGCTTCGCCTACCGGTTCCACGGCCTACGCGCTGTCGGCCGGCGGGCCACTGCTGCATCCCGCGGTGCCGGGCTGGGTGCTGGTGCCCATTGCGCCGCACACGCTTTCGAACCGCCCCGTGCTGCTGCCCGACGCCGACGAGATCGTGATCGAACTGGTGGCCGGGCGCGACGCCAGCGCCAATTTCGACATGCAGTCATTGGCATCGCTCGCGATCGGCGATCGCGTGGTGGTGCGCCGCTCCGACTTCCGGGTGCGCTTTCTGCATCCGCGCGGATGGAGCTACTTCGACACGCTGCGCAAGAAACTCCATTGGAACGAAGGGGGCTCCTGAAATGGCGCTGCGACGCATCGCATTGCGCGACTTCGTGATCGTGCGATCACTCGAACTCGACCTGTCGGCAGGCTTCACGGTATTGACCGGCGAGACCGGCGCGGGCAAATCGATATTGATCGATGCGCTTCAACTGGCGCTCGGCAACCGGGCCGACGCGGGCGCGGTGCGCGAAGGCGCCGAACGGCTCGACGTCAGCGCCGAGTTCGATGCCGACCCGGCGCTCGCAGCCTGGCTCGACGAGGGCGGATTCGAAAACGGCGACGCCCTGCTGCTGCGCCGCACCGTCGACCTGCAAGGCCGCAGCCGCGGCTGGATCAATGGCAGCCCGGCCACCGCCACCCAGCTGCGCGAACTCGGCGACCGCCTGCTCGACATCCACGGCCAGCATGCCTGGCAAAGCCTGACGCGCCCCGAGGCCGTACGGGGCCTGCTCGACGCCTATGCCGGCGTGCGCACCGATGCGCTGGACGCAGCCTGGCAGAGCTGGCGCCAGGCGCTTTCCGCGCTCGACCATGCGCGCTCGGCACAGGACTCCCTGCTGCGCGAACGCGAGCGGCTGCAATGGCAGATCGCCGAAGTCATGAAGCTGGCGCCGGGCGAAGGCGAATGGGAAGAGCTTTCGACCCACCACGCCCGCGTCTCCAATGCGCAGGCGCTCATCGATGCGGCGCAGGGCGCAAGCCAGGCGCTCGAAGACGACGACAGCGGCGCGCTCGCGGCACTGTCGCGCGCCCTCACCCTCTTGCAGAACTGCGAGCACATCGAGCCCGAGTTCCGCACGCTTGGCGAAGTGCTGGCCTCCAGCGTCGCGCAGGCTTCCGATGCCGCCCATACGCTGCACGGCTACCTGCGTGACGCCGAAGCCGATCCGCAGCGCCTGGCCGAGCTGGACGAGCGCATGGGCCTCTGGATGTCGCTCGCGCGGCGCTACAGGCGCACGCCGAACGATCTGCCGGCACTGCTGGCCGGCTGGCAGGCCGAGCTGAAGGCGCTCGATGCACAAAGCGATCTCGCAGGCCTCGAGCGCAACGAGCAAGGCGCGCAACAGGCCTACATGAAGGAAGCCAAGGCGCTCGCCAAGGCGCGCAAGCTGGCTGCCCCGCGCCTGGCCCAGGCAGTCACACAGGCGATGCAGGGGCTTGGCATGCAGGGCGGGCGCTTCGAGGTCGAGCTGCAGCCGCTGGCGCAGCCGGGCCGCGCCGGGCTCGAAGACGTCGCCTTTCTCGTGAGCGGCCATCCCGGAAGCACGCCGCGCCCCATCGGCAAGGTGGCGTCGGGCGGCGAACTCTCGCGCATCGCGCTGGCCATTGCGGTCACGACCAGCCAGCTCGGTGCCGCGCAGACGCTGATCTTCGACGAGGTCGATGCCGGCGTCGGCGGGGCCGTTGCCGAGACCGTGGGACGCCTCATGAAGCAGCTCGGGCGCGATCGCCAGGTGCTGGCGGTCACCCACCTGCCGCAGGTTGCCGCCTGCGCCGATCACCATCTGGTGGTGGCCAAGCGCCAGACGACCGCGGCCGGCCAGGACGGCCCGCGCACCGAAAGCGGCGTCTCGCGGCTCGACAGCGACAACCGTGCGCGCGAAATCGCCCGCATGCTCGGCGGCGAGAAGCTTTCGCAGACCTCGCTCGCGCATGCCCGCGAAATGCTCGGCCACAAGACTTCGGCGGCATTGTGATGGACCTCGACCTGGTGCTCATCACCGGCATGTCGGGTTCGGGCAAGTCGGTGGCGCTGCATGCGCTGGAAGACGCCGGCTACTACTGCGTCGACAACCTGCCGCCCGAACTGCTGACGGCTTTCATCGCGCTGCAGCACGAACAGCAGGCCACGCGCGTCGCCATTGCCATGGACGTGCGCAGCGGCGTGTCGCTGCCGATCGTTCCGCAGCAGCTCGAAGCCTTGCGGCAGGACGGCGTTTCGCTGCGTTCGCTTTTCCTCGACGCAACCACCGACGCACTGCTGCGGCGCTATTCGGAAACCCGCCGGCGCCATCCGCTTTCGCGCCAGGAGGGGCGCACCGACGCGCCCGAGCAGGAGCGCGTGCTGGTGCAGGCCATCGAACTTGAGCGCGAGCTGCTGGCCGATCTGCGCGACGGCGCCGACGTGATCGACACCAGCCTCATACGCCCGGCCCAGCTGCAGAGCTACATCAAGGCGCTGATCTCGGCGCCGCAGAGCGCATTGACGCTGGTGTTCGAATCGTTCGCCTTCAAGCGCGGCGTGCCGCTGGACGCCGACTATGTGTTCGACGTGCGCATGTTGCCCAACCCGCACTACGTGCCCGCCCTGCGGCCGCTCACGGGCCGCGATGCACCGGTGGTCGAATGGCTGCGCGAGCACGACGACGTCGCGCGCATGTACGACGACATCGAGCAATTCCTTTCCCGCTGGCTCGATGCCCTGGCGCGGGACCATCGCAGCTATGTGACCGTGGCCATCGGCTGCACGGGCGGCCAGCACCGCTCGGTGTTCCTGGTCGAACAGCTCGCGCGCGCTTTCGGAACCCGCTGGGTCGCCCTCAAGCGCCACCGCGAACTCGACGCGGCCTGAGCTCGCGCCCAGCGCCAAGCCGTCAGCCCGCGCCGCTCTCCAGCAGCTTGCGCATCGGCGCCGGCAATCCCAGGCGGCCCCACTCTTCAGAATCCACCCAGCGCGCGGCAGCGCCTTGCGGCTGGCTGCCTTGGAGCAGCACCGGGTGAAGGTGCAGGTCCTTGTGCGTCAGCACGTGCACGAAGGGCGGCAGGTCCTGGGTGTCGGGGTGCGCTGCCGACGGCAGCGCGGCAAGCAGTTCTTCGCGGCTCTCGAACACGGGCGGGCAGTAGAGTCCGGCCCAGATGCCCTTGGCCGGCCGCTTCTCCAGCCAGACACGGCCCTGCGCGTCGCGCGCCAGCAGCGCCCAGAGCGACTGGGCGCTGCGCTTCAACTTGCGGGTCTTGACGGGATAGCGTTCCGGCTGCCCCTCCCGCAGCCCGACGCAGGTCTGGTCCACGGGACAGATCATGCAGCTCGGCTTGCGCGGCAGGCAGACCGTGGCGCCCAGGTCCATCACCCCTTGCGTGTAGCTCGCGATCGCTTCTTTCTGCTCGGCCGGCGGAAGCATCTGCGTGGCCTGGTCCCACAGCGCACGTTCCTGCGCCGAAGAGGACATGTCGCCGCCGAAGCCGAGGACGCGCGTCAGCACCCGTTTGACGTTGCCATCGAGAATCGCGACCCGCTCTCCGAAACAGAAGGCCGCGATCGCTGCGGAGGTGGAACGGCCGATGCCGGGCAAGGTCTCGAGCTCGGCCGCCGTGCGCGGAAACTCGCCGCCGAAGCGCACCACCACTTCCTGCGCACAACGGTGCATGTTGCGGGCGCGGCTGTAGTAGCCCAGGCCGCTCCAGAGTCCGAAGACCTCGTCCTCGGTGCCGTCGGCCAGGGCCCGCACGGTCGGGAAGCGTTCGAGAAAGCGCGCGAAGTATCCGAGCACCGTCGAAACCTGGGTTTGCTGCAGCATGACCTCCGACAGCCACACGCGGTAGGGATCGCGCGTGTTCTGCCACGGCAGCTCGCTGCGCCCGTGGCTGCGCTGCCAGGCCACGATGCGCGCGGCAAAATCGGCCGGCGCCAGACGATCAGGCCGCCGCACGCAGTTCGCCGACGGCGGCAGCGGCTGCCGGCCTCCCCTGTTGCGCGATGGCCGACGTGAATTCATGGAGCCGAAGATGCAGCTCGGCCAGGCTGCTCTCCTGCTGGGCAAGTTCGAGCAGGCGTTCGTCGAGGTTGCCTGCCGCGTTCTGGATGCGCTCGATCGCCTCGATGCGCTTGCTGAAATTGCGGCGGCGCTCCTTCAGCTGTGCATCGATCTGGGCGCTCGCGCCCTTGCTCCAGCGCTCGACTTCGGTCATTGCCGCTTCGTTGACCAGCCGCAGGCGGCTCGCGAGCGCCCGCACCAGCTTGTCGCAGAAGTCCGCTTGCGCCAGCTTCAGCAGATTGCCGACGCCCAGGTAGCGGATGTGGCTGCGTTCGATCTGGCTGAGCTCCTGCTCGAAGCTCGTCAGGTCGGGCTCGGCGGGTGCCTGCAGGGTGAAGCCCTGTTCCGCATTGAGCTGGCGGAAAGTGGCGTGCAGCATCGACTGGATCTCGGCCGTCGTCGCCTGCACTTCGCGCAGGTTGTTGCGCAGCGAGTCGAAGGTTTCGCCGTACAACTTGCGCACGTTGAACTTGATGCCCGGGCGCTTGAGCGCAGCCGAAAGCCGAACCATGTCTTCCTTGAGCGCGGTGCGGCCGAGCACGGCATACACCTCGCGCAGCAGCTTGCCCTGCACGGAACGCAGCGCGAGGATGCGCGTGTTGCTGCCCTCGAACTCGGTCTGCTCCTGGTCGATGCGCGCGCGCATGTGGCGAATGACCGACACGTTCTTGCCACGCAATCCCTGCAGCTCGAGCGCCTGCTCCGACAGATCGCGCTGGCGGACTTTCAAGATGCGCTCGGCCTCGGTCCGCAATGCGACCATGCCGGCATCCACCGCGAGCCGCAGCATGGTTTCGCGCTTGCCGAGCACGCCTTGCGCGAGCAGCGCTTCGAAAGCCGGCAGGCGGCTGGCTTCGAGCAGCCGCGCATCGCGCTGAATCTTTGCCTGCAGGCCCTTCTGCGCCGAAACCGGCAGCACCTGCACCAGCGGAACCTCGAGGAACCTGGCCGCGACCTCGCGCTGGCGTTCGATCTGAAGCTCGATCTGGGCCGGCGTGCTGAGCGAGTCCCACATGGTGTCGATCTTGTTGAGCACCACGAAGCGCGTGTCGCTGCCTTCGTTTTCGGTGACCAGGTGCTCGCGCCAGATGGACAGGTCGGAACGCGTCACGCCGGTTTCGGCGCCCAGGATGAAGACGACGGCATGCGCCTGCGGGATCAGGCTCACCGTGAGCTCGGGCTCGGCGCCGATGGCGTTCAGGCCCGGGGTATCGAGAATCACCAGCCCCTGCTCCAGCAGCGGATGCGGCATGTTCAGGATGGCATGGCGCCAGCGCGGAATCTCGACCCGGCCTTCGGCGTCCTGCACGGGGTTGTCGTCCGGCGTCTCTTCGTTCCAGAAGCCCAGCGCGTGCGCCTCGTCCTTGCTGACCCAGCGCACTTCGGCCACCTTGCTCATGGCCTGGGCCAGCTGGTCGGCATTGCCCACATCGATCGCGATTTCGGTCCAGCGCGTGGGCTTTTCGCGCCAATGCGTGAGCGAATGGGGCTCCAGGCGGGTTTCGATCGGCAGCAGCCGCAGCTTCGGCGACACCGCGGCGTCGTAGCCCAGTTCGGTCGGGCACATCGTCGTGCGCCCCGCGCTGGCCGGCATGATGCGCCGCCCATAGCTTGCGAAGAAGATCGCGTTGATGAGCTCCGACTTGCCGCGCGAAAACTCGGCCACGAAGGCCACCATGACCTTGCTGGTGCGAATCTGCAGCTCAAGCCCGCGCAGGCGCTCGGCCACCGCCTGGTCGAGCAGCTCGTTCTCGGTCAGCCAGCGCGACAGCCACTGCAGGCGGCGCGCGAAATTGCTTCGCCAGGCACCGTGCTGATCGAGTTGTTGATTGAAAGAGCGGCTCAAGGGAGATATGTAAGAAATAACTTACAAATATAACATTGCAAACTGGGGAGCAACCGATCGCAGGATATTCGAACGCGGGAACTGGGACACTATTTTTGACAGTTCGGGCAATAGTAAGTGGAACGCTGGCCCTGGCGCAGTTGCCGGATCGGCGTTGCGCAGACCCGACAGGGCTCGCCGGCCCGGCCGTAGACCGCGGCTTCGAGCTGGAAATAGCCGTTCTGTCCGTCCACGTTGGAAAAGTCGCGCAGCGTGCTGCCGCCCTTCTCGACCGCCCTTGCCAGGATGTCGCGCACCGCCGCATGAAGCCTGGCCGCCCTTGGCCGGCTGATGCGCGCGGCCGAAAGCGTGGGCCGGATGCCCGCCCGGAACAGCGCTTCCGACGCATAGATGTTTCCAACCCCCACCACCACGTCGCCCGCGAGCAGCACCTGCTTCACCGCGGTGCGGCGCTTGCGAAGGCCGGCGTGGAACGCGTCCAGATCGAAGGCATCGCCGAGCGGCTCCACGCCCAGGCCGCCAAGCAGCTTGATGGCCCACGGCGCGGCCTCGTCCTCCACGTAGACCACGGCGCCGAAGCGGCGCGGATCGTTCAGCCGCAGCGTGCCGAGTTCCGTCACGAGATCGAAGTGATCGTGAACGCCGGGCGGGGGAAGCGCCGCGTCGAAGCGCAGGCTGCCCGACATGCCCAGGTGCAGCAGCAGCAGCCCGCGATCCAGGTCGATCAACAGATACTTTCCGCGCCGCCGCACTTGCAGCACATGGCGCCCGACCAGCGCCTCGGGCGCGACCATCAGCGCCCAGCGCAAGGGTTTGCCGATGCGAACCGCAGCGATGCGTGCGCCGGCAATGCGTTCGGCAAAACCGCGCCGCGTCACTTCGACTTCGGGAAGCTCAGGCATGAAATTGAAACTCCGGGCTGCGACGAAGCCCCACGCGGTGCTCGCTCAAAAGCTTGGATTATTATGGTTCGATGATTCCATCGCTCCGCCGACACCGCCTTGCGGCGGCCGCGTCTCTCGTCGTGTTGCTGGCTTGCGCCGCTCACGCGCAAACTTCCGACCCCGCCGCACCCAACAGCCCGGCGCCCATCATCGAACGGCCGGCACCGTCCCGGCCGGGGACAAAGCCGCCAACTGCGCCGGCCGCCGCGAAGCCGGCCAGCGAACCCGCCGCGCAGCCCTCGGCGCTGACCGCCGAACTGTTCTACGAAATCCTGATGGGCGAGATGACCGCGCGCTCCGGCGACCCCGGATCGGGCTACGCACTGGTGCTCGACGCGGCCCGGCGGCTGCGCGACGGCAAGCTGTTCCAGCGCGCGGTCGAAATCGCCCTGCAATCGCGCTCCGGCGATGCGGCGCTCGCGGCGTCGCGCGCATGGCAGGAGACGCTGCCCAACTCGCGCGATGCGCGGCGCATCGAACTCCAGATACTGATCGCGCTCAACCGCATCGGCGAAACGGTCGAGCCGCTGCGGGCCGAAGTCGCGGCCACGCCGCAGATCGAAAAACCGATGCTGATGGCGGTGATCGCGCGCAACTACTCGCGCGCCTCCGACAAGAAGCAGGCCGCTTCGGTGGTCGAGCAGGCACTGGTCGACGAGCTCAAGAGCCCGACCACCGGCGGGCTGGCCTGGGCCACGGTCGGCCGCCTGCGCCTGAATGCCGGCGACACCTCCGGCGCCCTGGACGCCGCGTTCAAGGGCCAGCAGATCGACCCCGCCTCCGACGCCCCGGCCGCCCTGGCGCTCGAGATGATCGACCCCGGCCAGCCACTCGCAGAACCGATCGTCACGCGCTACCTGGCCAACAACCCCAAGGCGCCGCCCGACCTGCGCATCGCCTACGCGCGCGTGCTGGTCGAAAACCGCCGCTACACGGATTCCGCCGCGCAGCTGCAGGCGCTCACCGCGGCGCGGCCCCAACTGGCCGAGCCATGGCTGCTGCTCGGCAGCCTGCAGGCGCAGGCCCGGCAGGACGCGGCAGCCGAAACATCGCTCAAGCGCTACATCGACCTGGCGGCCAACCAGAAGGATCCGGACGACCGCCAGCGCGGCACCACCCAGGCCTACCTCGTTCTCTCGCAACTGGCGGAGCGCCGCAAGGACTTCACAGCCGCGGAGCGCTGGCTCGCACGCGTCGACAGCACCGACGACCTGGTCGTTGCGCAAACGCGCCGCGCCGGCCTGCTGGCGCGCCAGGGCAAGCTGCCCCAGGCGCGCGAACTCCTGCGCGGCCTGCCCGAGCGCACGCCCGAGGACAAGAAGCAGAAATTCCTCGCCGAAGTGCAGCTGCTGCGCGACGCCAGGCAATACCAGGCGGCCTACGACATGCTGGCCCAGGCTTCCGCCGCCGCCCCGAGCGACAGCGACCTGGTCTACGACCAGGCCATGGTGGCCGAAAAGCTCAACCGCCTCGACGAAATGGAACGGCTCCTGCGCAGGCTGATCGAGCTCAAGCCCGAAAACCAGAACGCGTACAACGCGCTGGGCTATTCCTTCGCCGATCGCAAGATCCGGCTCGACGAGGCGCGCACGCTGATCCAGAAAGCCGTGCAGCTGGCCCCCGAAGATCCCTTCATTGCGGACAGCCTGGGCTGGGTGGAATTCCGGCTGGGCAACACGACGGAGGCCATCCGCATCCTGGAAGCCGCCTACAAGACCCGTCCCGATCCGGAAATCGGCGCGCATTTTGGCGAAGTGCTCTGGTCGGCGGGCCAGAAGGACCGCGCCGTCACGATCTGGAAGGAAGCCCTGCTGAGCGACGGCGAAAACGAAACCCTGCAGGAAACGCTCAAGCGCCTGCGGGTCAAGCCGTGAACATGCCCGCCCCCGAGGTTTCCCGCAGCGGCCGCCGCGCTCTGCTGATTGCGGGCGGGGTTGCTCTTCTCTCGATGGCGGGCTGCGCCCAATTGACGGGCGGCTCCTCCTCCGCGCCAAGGCCTTCGGACAGCTGGAGCGGCCGCATGTCGCTGCGCATCGACAGCCAGCCGGTGCAGACCTTCTCGGCATTGTTCGAGCTGCGTGGCTCCCCCGAGCAGGGCGAACTCTCGCTCACGAGCCCGATCGGCAGCACCCTGGCGCAGTTGCACTGGGCACCCGGCGAAGCCCTGCTCAAGAATGGCAGCGAGACCCGGCGCTTCGACTCGGTCGAAGCCTTGATCGAAGCCGCCACTGGTGCCGCGATACCCGTCGGCGCGCTCTTCGGCTGGCTTGCGGGCCGTGACGAACGCGTGCCCGGCTGGCGCCCTGATCTGGCCCAGGTCGCCAACGGACGCCTGCAGGCCACGCGCGAAGCGCCCAGCCCCACGGCGGACCTGCGCATCGTCTTCGAGCGGTCATGAAGGCGATCTACGACCTTCCCGCACCGGCCAAGCTCAACCTCTTCCTGCACATCACCGGCCGGCGCGAAGACGGCTACCACCTGCTGCAGTCCGTCTTCATGCTGATCGACTGGTGCGACACGCTCCACGTCGAGCTGCGCAGCGATGGCCAGCTCAGCCGCGAAGACCTGACGACCGAACTGCCGCCCGACGATCTCGTGCTGCGCGCGGCGCGCGCGCTCCAGGCGCATGCGGCGCCCGGCCAGGGCGCCCACATCGGCATTGCCAAGCAGGTGCCGGCGCAGGCCGGCATGGGCGGAGGCTCTTCGGATGCCGCCACGTGCCTGCTGGCCCTGAACCGCCTGTGGAACCTGAACCTGCCGCTGTCGCGCCTGGCCGAGATCGGCGTGAAACTCGGCGCCGACGTGCCGTTTTTCCTTGGCGGGCGCAATGCCTGGGTCGAAGGAATCGGCGAAAAGATCAGCCCCGTGAACATCCCCTCGGCACGGTTCGTGGTGGTCAAGCCACCCCAGGGACTCGATACCCGGCTAATTTTTTCTGCACCCGACCTTCAACGCGCAACTCCTGTTGCTATAATCTCGGGCTTTGCTGCAGATAGCGAACAGCTTGAAGCTCCAAACCCCGAAAGCAGCGCTTTCAAGGTTTTGGACTTCGGCCACAACGACCTGCAGCCGGTTGCCCAGCGGCTTTGCCCCGCGGTCACCGAGGCCATCGAATGGCTCGGCGCCCAAGGATTGAAAGCCCGGATGACCGGCTCCGGAAGTTCAGTATTCGCAAAAATGCCGCAAGGGCCGCAAGAAGCGGAACTGGCCGAAGCCCCCACGGGCTGGCAGGTTCGCCAATGCAGCAACCTGGCCGTTCATCCACTTTGGGGATGGGCGACCTGAAGATAATCGGATCGTCATGGGTCCGATGCGACATATCGGTTTGTGGTGAAAACCATCGACCCGTGTAGGGGAGTCGCCAAGCTGGTTAAGGCACTGGATTTTGATTCCAGCATGCAAAGGTTCGAATCCTTTCTCCCCTGCCAAATCTTCTGAGCTGCGGTCTAACCGCCGCAGCACTTCAAACTGGGGCCCACCGGCCGCCACGACTCGAATTCTTTGGCGGCTTCCTAAAAGCCAATTCGCACTGCCGGGACGCGCTCATGCAGGCTAATCACCCTGATTTCATGGTTTTCACCGGCAACGCCAATCCTGGCCTGGCCGCAGAAATCGCGCAGAACCTCGGTACCTCGCTGGGTGCCGCGCGCGTTGGACGCTTCTCCGACGGTGAAGTCACCGTCGAGATCAACCAGAACGTCCGGGCGCGCGATGTGTTCGTGGTGCAGTCGACCTGCGCACCCACCAACGAAAACCTGATGGAACTGCTCATCATGGTCGACGCGCTCAAGCGCGCTTCGGCCGGGCGGATCAGCGCGGTGATTCCCTACTACGGCTATGCCCGCCAGGACCGCCGCCCGCGTTCGAGCCGCGTGCCGATCTCGGCCAAGGTGGTGGCCAACCTGCTGGAGACCGTGGGTGTCGAGCGCGTGCTCACGATGGACCTTCACGCCGACCAGATCCAGGGCTTCTTCGACATCCCGGTCGACAACATCTATGCATCGCCGGTGTTGCTGGGCGACCTGCGCCAGAAGAACTACGAAGACCTGATCGTGGTCTCGCCCGACGTCGGCGGCGTGGTGCGCGCCCGCGCGCTGGCCAAGCAGCTGAACTGCGACCTCGCCATCATCGACAAGCGCCGCCCGAAGGCCAACGTGAGCGAGGTCATGAACGTGATCGGCGAAATCGACGGCCGCAACTGCGTGATCATGGACGACATGATCGACACCGCCGGCACGCTGGTGAAGGCGGCCGAGGTGCTCAAGGAGCGCGGCGCGAAAAGCGTCTACGCCTATTGCACGCACCCGATCTTCTCGGGCCCGGCCATCGAACGCATCACCCACTCCGCGCTCGACGAAGTGGTCGTGACCAACACCATTCCCCTTTCCGACGGCGCCCTGGCGTGCGGAAAGGTTCGCCAACTTTCCGTAGCACCGCTGATCGCCGAGACGATCCAGCGCATTGCCAAGGGCGAGTCGGTGATGAGTTTGTTCTCGGACCAGGACAACCTGTTCTGATCTGGGCAAAAAGCGGGCGCCACCTTCCTTTTTTGGAATGGCGCCCTTGTTGAACCGGAGTCGCACTGGTCGCGGTGGACTCCCACAGGAGTTGCTATGAAATTCGTCGCTTTTGAGCGCGCCAAGCAGGGCACGGGTGCGAGCCGCCGTCTCCGCATCTCGGGCAAGACGCCCGGTATCGTCTACGGTGGTGAAGGCCAGCCCCAGCTGATCGAGCTCGATCACAACGCGCTGTGGCACGCCCTCAAGAAGGAAGCCTTCCACTCGTCGATCCTCGAAATGGAACTCGGCGGCGCCACCAGCAAGGTGCTGCTGCGCGACGTGCAGTACCACCCGTTCCGCCAGCTGGTGCAGCACATCGACTTCCAGCGCGTCGATGCCAAGACCCGCATGCACATGAAGGTGCCGCTTCACTACAAGGGTGAAGAAGAGTCCGATGCCGTCAAGCTCGACCACAACCTCGTTACCCACGTCATGACCGAACTCGAAGTCAGCTGCCTGCCGGCCGACCTCCCCGAGTTCATCGAAGTGGACCTCTCGGGCCTCAAGAAGAACGCCACGCTGCACGTGAGCGACATCAAGCTGCCCAAGGGCGTGAAGTTCGTGAGCCACGGCAAGCTGAACCCGGTCATCGTGTCGGCCGTGCCGCCGCTGGTTTCCGAAGAGCCGGCACCCGCCGCTGAAGGCGCCGCAGCACCCGAGGGCGCCGCACCGGCTGCCAACGGCAAGCCTGCCGCCAAGACGGCAAAGCCCGCCGCGAAGAAGTAACTCCTTCGCGTCCCTGCAAAAGGCCCGCCTCGTGCGGGCCTTTTGCTTTTTGGGCGGCGAGATAATTCCCCTCATGATCAAGCTGTTTGTCGGCCTCGGTAATCCGGGCCCTGAATACGAAGCCACCCGGCACAACGCCGGCTTCTGGTGGGTCGAGGCCCTGGCGCGCGACTGGAAGCTCAACCTCGCGCCCGAGCGCAGCTACCACGGCCTTGCGGCGCGCGCGAACATCAACGGGCAAAGCGTCTGGCTGCTGGAGCCGCAGACCTTCATGAACCTGTCGGGCAAGTCGGTGGGCGCGCTGGCCCGCTTCTTCAAGATCGCGCCCGAGGAAATCCTCGTGGTGCACGACGAGCTCGACGTGGTGCCCGGCCAGGCCAAGCTCAAGTTCGGCGGCAGCCACGCCGGCCACAACGGCCTGCGCGACATCCATGCGCAGCTGGGCACCGGTGACTACTGGCGCCTGCGCCTGGGCATCGGCCACCCCGGCGTGAAGTCGGAGGTCATCAACTGGGTGCTCAAGAAGCCGCTGAAGGAACAGCGCGAAGCCATCGAGGACGCCATCGCACGCACGCTGCACGCGGCGCCCGCGCTGGTGGCGGGCGAGATGGAAAAGGCCACCTTGATCATCCACACGAGCAAACCGCCCCGGCCCAAACCGCCGCGGCGGGAGCCCGGCGACGGAGGCACGCCCGCCGCCGCCTAGTCAGCCGGCAACGAGAGCGCGGGAGAGAAAAGAAAAGGGAGAGAAAAAGAAATGAAAAGGAAAACCAGGGTCAGCAAAACAGGCGCCGCCCTGATCCTGATCGCTTACGGCACTTTCTGGATGCCCGCCGTGGCGCAAGCAGGGTCCGAGACCTACCGCTGCGGCAACACCTACACCGACCGCCCGTGCGAAGGCGGAAGGCAGCTGGCAATCGACGACGCACGCACCGAAGCGGACCGCCGTGCGGCGGACACCGCCACCCGCAGGGCCGAGGCACGCGCCGACCAGCTCGAGCGCATTCGCCTGTCGCAGGAAAAGGAGGCGTACGAGCGCAGCCGCCGGTCGGCGCACGACGCCCGGCAGGCCGCCATCGCCGAACGCCGGCTCGCGTCCTCGGAACGACTGGCGCAGGCCCGCGCCCGGAAACTCGACGCCGAGCCCCACAAGTCGAGTCCGCGTTTCAGCGGTGCGGCCAAGGAGAACCCCGCCCCCGCGCCGGGAGGCAGCAAGAAAAGGCGAAAGCCTTCCTCAAGCGCCGGCTGAAGGCGCCTGCGGCTGTGCTGCCAGGGCCTTCGCCTTGGCCGCGGCAAGCCGCTCGAACTTCTGCCACAGGGTTTCGCGGCTTTCCACGTGTTCCGGATGGATCGGTATGCACGCCACCGGACACACCTGCACGCACTGCGGCTCGTCGAAGTGGCCGACGCATTCGGTGCACTTGTGCGGGTCGATCTCGTAGAACTCCGCGCCCATGTAGATCGCATCGTTCGGGCACTCGGGCTCGCAGACATCGCAGTTGATGCATTCGTCGGTGATCATGAGGGCCATACCCGATTATCGCGAACAAGGCACGGTTGTTGCACGAGTCGGGTTATGCTGCGCCCCGCCCCATGAGCCTGTTCATTCTCAAGCGCCTCGCCACGCTGATCGGTACGCTGATCGGCGCCTCGGTCATCGTCTTCCTCGTCCTGGAGATCCTGCCCGGCAATGCCGCGCAGATGCTCATGGGCCCCGACGCCGCGCCCGAGGCGGTCGCCGCCCTGGCTGCCAAGCTCGGCCTCGACCAGCCGGCCTGGACGCGCTACTGGCACTGGATTGCGGGCCTGCTGACCGGCAACCTGGGCGACAGCTACGCCTACAGCTCGCCGGTGCTCGACCTCATCCTTGAACGGCTCGCGCTGACCGTGCCGCTCGCGCTGCTCGCGATGGCCTTCACCACGGTGCTGGCGCTGTTAGTGGGCGTGACCGCCGCCGCGCGCCACAACAAGCTCGGCGACGTGGGCCTGATGGGCCTCACGCAGGTGGGCATCGCGATTCCCAATTTCTGGTTCGCGATCCTGCTGATCCTGGTGTTCTCGGTTCAGCTGCAGTGGTTCTCGGCCGGCGGCTTCGAGGGCTGGGGCGAGGGCATCTTCGCGGGCATCAAGTCGCTGCTGCTGCCGGCGCTCTCGCTGGCGGTGGTGCAAGCCGCGATCCTCGCGCGCATCACGCGTTCGGCGGTGCTCGAGGTGATGCGCGAAGACTTCGTGCGCACCGCGCGCGCCAAGGGCGTTTCGCAGCGCGCGGTGCTCTGGACCCACGTGCTGCGCAACGCGATGATCCCGGTGGTCACCGTCATGGGCATGCAGTTCTCCGAGCTGCTGGCCGGCACCATCGTGGTGGAAAACGTGTTCTACCTGCCGGGGCTGGGCCGGCTGATCTTCCAGGCCATCAGCAACCGCGACCTGATCGTGGTGCGCAACTGCGTGATGCTGCTCGCGGCGCTGGTGGTCATCGTGAATTTCGTGGTCGACGTGCTGTATGCCGTGATCGACCCGCGCATCAAGGCGAGCGACATATGAGCAGCGTTGCGGTTCCGAGCGCGGCCGCGCTCAAGGTGCCTGGATTCTGGCGCCGCGCGCTGCAGCACCGCAGCTTCGTGCTCGGCGGCGTGCTGACGCTGCTCCTGCTGCTGGCCGCCGCCGTCTCGCTGGTCTGGACGCCCTGGTCCCCCTACGAGATGGACATGGCCAGCAAGCTGAAGCCGCCTTCCGGCGCGCACTGGCTGGGCACCGACACCTTCGGGCGCGACGTGGCCTCGCTGCTGCTCGTGGGCGCGCGGGCGTCCATCCTCGTGGGTGTGATCGCGGTGGGCATCGGCCTTGTCGTGGGCACGGCGCTGGGCCTGCTGGCCGCGGCGCGGCGCGGCTGGGTCGAGGAAGCGATCATGCGGCTCACCGATTTCTCGCTCGCCTTCCCGGCCATCCTGTCGGCCATCATGATGACGGCGGTGTTCGGCGCCGGCATCGTCAACGCGATCATCGCGATCGGCATCTACAACATACCGACGTTTGCACGCATCACGCGCGCGTCGGCCAACGCCATCTGGTCGCGCGAATACGTGGCCGCCGCGCGCGCCTGCGGCAAGGGTTCGTTCGCCATCACGATGCAGCACGTGCTGCCCAACATCTCGGCCGTGCTGATCGTGCAGATCACGATCCGCTTCGCGATTGCCATCCTGGCCGAAGCCGCGCTTTCCTACCTTGGCCTGGGCACGCAGCCGCCGCAGCCCTCGTGGGGCCGCATGCTCAGCGAGGCGCAGACCATGATGTTCCAGTCGCCGCTGCTCGCGGTGTTCCCGGGCATGGCCATTGCCATGGCCGTGCTCGGCCTGAACCTTCTGGGCGACGGATTGCGCGACCTGCTCGATCCCCGCCTTGCCCGCGCCCGGTAAGCGATATGCCTCTTCTCGAAGTCCAGGACCTGCACGTCACGCTGCAAACGCAGCGCGGCCCCGCCGAGGCCGTGCGCGGCATCGGCTTCACGCTCGAACGCGGTGAAACGCTGGGCATCGTCGGCGAGTCGGGTTGCGGCAAATCGATCACGGTGCAGTCGCTGATGGGCCTGCTGCCTTCGACCGCCAAGGTCAGCGGCAGCATCCGCTTCGACGGCACCGAGCTCGTGGGCCGCGACGAAAAAGCCATGTGCCAGATCCGCGGCAACCGCATCGGCATGATCTTCCAGGAGCCGATGACGGCGCTGAACCCGGTGCACACCATTGCGCGCCAGGTCGGCGAGCCGCTGCGGCTGCACCGCGGGCTCTCGGGCGCCCAAGCGCGCAAGGAAGTGCTGGCGCTGCTCGATCGCGTGGGCATTCCCGATGCGGCTTCGCGCCTCGATGCCTATCCGCACCAGTTTTCGGGTGGGCAGCGCCAGCGCATCGGCATCGCGATGGCGCTGGCCTGCGGCCCCGACCTGCTGATTGCAGACGAGCCCACCACCGCGCTCGACGTCACCATCCAGAAGCAGATCCTCGAACTCATCCAGGGCCTGGTCGCGGAGCGCGGCATGGCACTGATCCTGATCTCGCACGACCTGGGCGTGATCGCGCAGAGCGTCTCGAAGATGCTGGTGATGTACGGCGGCAGCGTGGTCGAGAGCGGCCCGACAGAAACCGTGTTTGCCGAGCGCGCGCATCCGTACACCCAGGGCCTGTTCGCGGCGCGGCCGGCGCTCGGCGCGCCGCGCGGCATTCGCCTGGCCACCATCCGGGGCAGCGTGCCCGAACTGGTCGACCTGCCGCCGGGTTGCCCTTTCGCGGGGCGCTGCAAATACACGGTCGATGCCTGCCACGCGATCCGGCCGCCGCCCACGATACTGCGGCACGAGCACGCGGTGCGCTGCATCCGGCTCGAGGAAATTGCGGCGGAAGGCGCACTCGCAGCATGAATCACCCCATCACTACGCAGCCACTGCTCGAGGTGACCGACCTCGTACGCCACTACGCCCTGCCGCGCGAAAAGCTCTTCGGGCCGCCGCCGCTCGTGAAGGCGCTCAACGGCGTCAGCTTCAAGGTCGCGGCCGGCCGCAGCCTGGGCATCGTGGGCGAATCGGGCTCGGGCAAGTCGACCATCGCACGCCTGGTGATGGCGCTCGACACGCCCACCTCGGGCAGCGTGCGCATGCTGGGCCGCGACCTTCACCGGCTGCCCAGGCGCGAACTCCGCGCGGCGCGGCGCGATTTCCAGATGGTGTTCCAGGACCCTTACGGCTCGCTCGATCCGCGCCAGACCGTGGCGCGGATCGTGGCCGAACCGCTCGAAGCGCTGGCCGAAACCAGCCGCGCCGTACAGCGCGAGCGTGCCTCCGAGGCCTTGTCCGCCGTGGGCCTGCGCAGCAGCGACATGGACAAGTACCCGCACGAATTCTCGGGCGGGCAGCGCCAGCGCATCGCGATTGCGCGCGCGCTCATCACGCGGCCCAAGCTCATCGTGGCCGACGAGCCCGTGAGCGCGCTCGACGTGTCCGTGCAGGCCCAGGTGCTCAACCTCATGCAGGACCTGCAGCAGCAGTTCGGCGTGAGCTACCTGCTCATCAGCCACGACCTCGCGGTGGTGAACCATCTGTGCGACGAGGTCTGCGTGGTGTGGAAAGGCAAGATCGTCGAGCAGGGCCCGCCCGGTGAGCTCTTTCGCAATGCGCAGCATCCCTACACGCGCACGCTGCTCGACGCGGTGCCGCGCACGCCCACCGGCGGCACGCTGCTGGCGGCCTGAGCCGTCGTTCGCAGCCCCTCCTGGAGCTGAGGCCGCATCCGGGAACGTCCCGAGGAAAATCCGCCTCCGCGGCCAGGCGGCAATGCCTGCGCTGCGAGAGAATGACTCGCTGCGCGCGTGGCATCTTTCCTGCTGCGTGTCCTTCCTTCGCGCCGCCGCGCCTCCATTCGGGGCGCGGCGCACATTGCAAGCAGCCATTCGCACCTGTCGTTTTTCCGGAGATCACAACGTATGTTGAACCGTCGCACCCTCCTTGCCACCGCCGGCGCCACTGTGGCACTGGCCTCTCCCATCGCCGGCATGGCACAGGGACGGAAGGACGCCATCGTGATCGGCATGGCGCTGGAGCCGCCGGGGCTCGACCCGACCGCCGGCGCCGCGGCCGCCATCGCGGAGGTGGTGCAGTACAACATCCTCGAGACGCTCACCAAGATCAACGCCGACGGCAGCGTCACGCCGCTGCTGGCCGAGAGCTGGGAAGTCTCGCCCGACCTCAAGACCTACACCTTCAAGCTCCGGCGCGGCGTCAAGTACCAGAACGGCGAGCCCTTCAACGCCAGCACCGTGAAGTTCGCCTTCGACCGCGCCGGCAGCGAGAAGAGCACCAACAAGGACAAGCGCACCTTCGCGAACCTGAGCACCCAGGTGGTCGACGACTACACCGTGGTGATCATCAACAAGGAGATCGACCCCGACCTGCCCTTCGTGCTGGGCCAGGCCACGGCCGTGATCGTCGAGCCCAAGAGTGCCGACGGCAATGCCACCAAGCCGGTCGGCACCGGCCCCTACAAGCTCGACAGCTGGGCCAAGGGCTCGTCGCTCACGCTGAGCAAGTGGGAGGGCTTTCGCAGCCCGGCCACGGCCAAGATCAACAAGGTCACGTTCCGCTTCATTTCCGACACGGCCGCGCAGGCCGCCGCCCTGATGGCGGGCGACGTCGACGTGTTCACGCGCATCGGCACGCGCGTGGTGCCGCAGTTCAAGATGAACCCGCAGTTCCAGGTCATCCTCGCCGGCTCGCGCGCCAAGACCATCCTCTCGATCAACAACAAGAAGAAGCCGCTCGACGACGTGCGCGTGCGCCGCGCCATCCTTGCGGCCATCGACCGCAAGGCCGTGATCGAAGGCGCGGCCGACGGCTTCGGCGTGCCGATCGGCAGCCACTACGTGCCGGGCGCCGCCGGGTACGTCGACACCACGGGCGTCAACCCCTTCGACATCGAAAAGGCCAAGAAGCTGATGGCCGAGGCCGGCGTGAAGACGCCGCTCGAACTCACCATGACGCTGCCGCCGCCGCCCTACGCGCGCCAGGGCGGCGAGGTGATCGTGGCGCAGCTGGCCAAGATCGGCATCACCGTGAAGGTGCAGAACGTCGAATGGGCGCAGTGGCTCAGCGGCACCTACGGCAACAAGGACTACGACCTGTCGATCGTCTCGCACGTCGAGCCCTTCGACCTCGGCAACTACGCCAAAGCCGACTACTACTGGGGCTACCAGTCGAAGGCCTTCAACACGCTGTTCGACAAGATCAAGGCAACGGCCAACGCCACTGAGCGCAACAAGCTGCTCGGCGAGGCGCAGAAGATGCTGGCCACCGATGCGGCCAACGGCTTCCTCTACCAGCCGCAGTTCCCCACCATCGCGAAGAAGAACGTGAAGGGCCTCTGGAAGGAGAACCCGATCTTCGTGAACGACCTGTCGGCACTGTCGTGGGGATGAGCGCCGAAGTGTCATCCTCCTCATTGAGCGACCTGTCCGCCCAGGAACTCTCCGCGGCCTACCGCGACAGGCGACTGTCGCCCGTCGAGGTCACGCAGGCCGTCATCGCGCAGATCGAGCGCTGGGAATCGCACCTGCAGGCCACCTGGCTCTTCAGGCCCGAAGCCGCGCTCGAACAGGCGCGTGCTTCGGAAGCACGCTGGCAGCGCGGCGAAGCACTCGGCCCGCTCGACGGCGTGCCCGCCACCATCAAGGAGAACATCGCCACCCGCGGCGACCCGATGCCGGCCGGCACGGCCGCCGTCGACCTGAAGCCCGCGGCCGCCGATGCGCCACCCGCCGCCCGCCTGAAAGAGGCCGGCGCGGTGATCGTGAGCAAGACCACCATGCCGGACTACGGCATGCTGTCTTCGGGGCTCTCGAGCTTTCACACGTTGGCGCGCAACCCCTGGGACCTGAGCAAGACGCCCGGCGGTTCGAGCGCCGGTGCGGGCGCGGCGGCCGCCGCGGGCTACGGCCCGCTGCATATCGGCACCGACATCGGCGGCTCGCTGCGTCTGCCCGCGAGCTGGTGCGGCATCTTCACGCTCAAGCCGAGCCTGGGCCGCATCCCGATCGATCCACCGTACATGGGCCGCGCGGCCGGCCCCATGACCCGCAGCGTCGGCGATGCCGCGCTGATGATGCAGGTGCTCGCCAGGCCCGATGCGCGCGACAGCATGAGCCTGCCGGCGCAAGACATCGCCTGGCCGGGCTTCGACGTATCGCCGGACCATCTGCGCGGCTTGCGCATCGGCCTGCTGCTGGACGCGGGCTGCGGCCTGGCGGTCGAGCCCGAGATCCAGGCGGCGGTCGAGCATGCGGCGCGCCTGTTCGAGAAGGCCGGCGCAATCGTCGAACCCATGCAGCCGTTCATGTCGCAAGCCATGCTCGACGGCATGGATCATTTGTGGCGCATGCGGTCGCTGGTGGACATGAAGGCGCTGCGCGCCGACCAGCGCGCCAAGGTGCTGCCCTACATCCGCGAGTGGGCCGAGAGCGCGGCCGAATTCAGCGGCGAGCACGTGTTCCGCGGCTTCAGCCAGTTCCACGCGACACGCGTGGCGGCGGTGCAGGCATGCGCGCGCTTCGACTACGTGATTTCGCCGGTGTCGCCCAACATGCCCGCGGCTGCGGAGGCGCCTTCGCCGACCAACGACCCACTGCGGCCGCTGGAGCACATCGGGTTCACGGTGCCGTTCAACATGTCGGAGCAGCCGGCTTCCTCGGTGAACTGCGGCTACTCGGCGAGCGGACTGCCGATCGGGCTGCAGATTGCCGGCCACCGGTTCGACGATCTCGGCGTGCTGCGCGTGTCGCGCGCGTTCGAGCAGATCCGGGAGCCGCAGCGGCCTTGGCCTGTGGCGCCTGAACGCTAGAACGGGTTTGCTTCGGGGCGCCGCTGTTCGGGGCGCGATCCTCAAGTCGCAGCGTAGCGCCCCGGCTTGTGGTTGATCCACAGAAAAAGCCCCATCACCACGGCAGCCAGCACCGACCACCCCACGCGCTGCGGAGGAACCACGAACAACGCAAGCAGCACCACCGTGCAGTCGATGCCGATCTGCACCTTGCCGGCGGGCCAGCCGCGCTTTTCCTGCAGGTACAGCGTCAATACGGTCGCGCCGCCCAGGCTCGCGCGATGGCGCGCGAGGAACAGGCAGCCGGTCCCCAGCAGCAGGCCGCCGAGCACGGCTGCGAAAGCCGGGTGCAGGGAATCGATCGAGATGTAGCGCGGGGCCCAATCGGTCATCACAGACAGCAACGCGATGGCCGAAAAGGTCTTGACCGTGAAGGCCCGGCCCATGTGGCGCCATGCGAACCAGTAGAACGGCAGGTTCACCAGGAAGAACACCTTGCCGAAGCTCACGCCGGTGGCGTAGTGCAGGATGAATGCGACACCGGCCGTGCCGCCTGTGAGCAGGCCCGCCTGGCCGAACAGCATCATGGCGATGGCGACGAACAAGGTGCCCGAAAAGATGGCCTGCGCATCATCGAAACGGGAATGGCGCAGCAGTTCCGGCCGCGTGGTGGGTTGTGGCGCATCCATGGCGGGCCTGACGCAAATCCCGCGCCACCCCGCAGGTGCGTCACACCAGATGGGTTGCCAGCATCTCTCGGGCCCGCGTCACGACTTCCGTCTCTCCCCGGCGTCCGGGCAGAAACTGGAACGCGACCCGAGGCAGGGCCGGCAGCCCATGCGGCGGCGCCAGCCGCGCCACTCCGTCGCACGCCGCGGACTCGTTCAGGCAGGCAACCCCGAGCCCCGCGGCCAGCGCTGACTGCAATCCCGCCACACCCGATGCCACGTGCGCCAGCACATACGGCACCCGGCGCCGCCGCAACAGCGCCACGGTGTACTGATGCAATGAACAGGTGTCCGGCAAGGCGAGCAAACGAACCGGCTCGCCCCGCGCCAGCCGCATGCCGGCCGCGCCGAGCCACACCAGCGATTCGCGCCGGATCACCGAGGCCTTCGCGCCCTGCGCAGGCGCTGAAGATGCTCCGGCGATATTCATCGCCAGCCCCACGTCGAAATCGCCGTGCGCATAGGCGGCCCGCAGCGCGTCGCTCTTCATGATGCTCACGTTCAGCCGCACCTTCGGATAGCTCTCGCCGAGGCGCCCGAG
Source organism: Variovorax paradoxus (assembly GCF_018614875.1). GTDB lineage: Bacteria > Pseudomonadota > Gammaproteobacteria > Burkholderiales > Burkholderiaceae_C > Variovorax > Variovorax paradoxus_I. The sequence goes on from NZ_JAGGNW010000026.1 coordinate 37,331, forward strand.
CAGCCGGGTGAGATCGCCGGGACGAAAGTAGTCGGTCACGGCGAGCCGCAATTCGCCCTGCAGCGTTTCGCCATGCAGATCGCGAAACGCCTCGTCGCTGAGCGCGAGGATGCGGCGCGCATAGGCCAGCAGCCGCGTGCCGGCCACCGTCGGTGCCACGCCGGCCTTGCTGCGCGTGAGCAAGGACTGCCCCGCACGCTCCTCGAGCTTGCGCATCTGCTCGCTGACCGACGACTGCGACAGGAACACGCGCGGCGCGGCGGCCGTGAGGCTGCCGGCGTCGATCACCGCGGCCAGGGTGCGAAGCTGTTCCAGGTCGAAGGTCTGCATGGTGTATCCATCCGGTTGTCCGATGGATACCATCATATCTTCCCGCTTTTCCGATGAATAACGAAATCCCACAATAGCCCCATCGTTCACTCATTCCCAAGGAGCCCTCCATGCCACACATCGTCGTCCACCTCTCCGGCCAACCCGATGCCGCCCTCACCCGCAAGACCGTCGACGTGGTCGCCGAACTGACCCAGAGCGTGCTCGGCAAGCAGCTGCCGGTGATCGCCATCACGGTGCAGTACATCGCCGCCGACACCTGGTTCATCGGCGGCCAGTCGCTGGCCTCGCTCGGCAAGTCGGCCTTCCACCTCGACATCAGCGTGACGGACGAAACCAACACCAAGGCGGAAAAGGCGCGCTACCTGCGCGAGGTGCATGCCGCCATGGCGCGGCTGCGGCCCGATCTGCACGAGGTGTCGTACATCCACGTGATCGACGCCCGCGGCGCGGCCTACGGCTATGGCGGCAGGACGCAGGAGTACCGCCACCAGCAAGCGGGCGTTTGAAGCCTGCGGCGGGGCATGGCACCATCCGGCCATGCCCCCAGCAACTCTGCATGCCGACAGCTTCGGCAATCCGCTCACGCTCGACGATGCCGCCAGCCTGCCGCTCGTCGACGACTTCGTCATGGGCTTCGTGTCGACCGAGGCGCGCGCGGTCAACCTGCTCGCCTTGGCCGACAGCGACGCCAGCCCGATGGTGCAAGCCTATTGCGCAACGCTGCACCTCTTCGCGGAATCGCGCGATGCCGCGGCCAACGCACGGCCCTTCCTCGCAAGGGCTCGCGCGGCATCCGGGCGCGCCACGCCGCGCGAGCAACGCTACATCGCAGCCATCGGGGCCTGGGCCGAGGGCGACATTACCCAAGCCATCGCCCTGCACGCGGAGCAGGCGCGGGAGCACCCGCGCGACCTGGTGTCGGTGAAGCTGGGGCAATACCACTGCTTCAATGCCGGCGACTGCCCCGGCATGCTCCGGCTCGCGCTCGCTGCGCTGCCGGCCGCGTCCGATGTGCCCTACGTGCACGGCATGGCCGCCTTCGGCTACGAGCAATGCCATGTGTTGCGCGATGCCGAGGCCAGCGCCCGCCACGCCATCGGCATGTGCCGCAAGGAGCCGTGGGCACACCACGCGTTGGCGCATGTGATGCTCACCGAAGGCCGGCTCTCCGAGGGCCTGGCGTTCATGCAGGGCGTGAGCGACACCTGGAGCGGGCTCAATTCGTTCATGGTCACGCACAACTGGTGGCACGTGGCGCTGTTCCTCATCGAACTCGGCCGCGACACCGAAGCGCTCGCGATGTACGACCACGAGGTGTGGGGCGTGGTGAAGGACTACTCGCAGGACCAGATCGGCGCCGTCTCGCTGCTCGCGCGCTTCGAACTCGCGGGCATCGACGTCGGCGCGCGCTGGGACGACGTGAGCGGCCATCTGCTGCAGCGCACGGCCGACCATGTGCTGCCCTTTCTCGACCTGCAGTACCTGTACGGCCTGGCGCGCGCGGGCCGGCCCGAAGCAGATGCGCTGCTGCGCAACATCGAGGCCCATGCGCCGCGCGCGCCGCTCTCCGCACGCGCTGCCTGGGAGCATGTGTGCGTGCCGGCCGCGCGCGGGCTGGTTGCCCATGCGCGCGGCGATTTCGCTTCGGCCATCGAAGGGCTGGGCATGGCATTGCCGCGGCTGCTCGAGATTGGCGGCAGCCACGCGCAGCGCGACCTGTTCGAGCAGGTGTACCTCGATGCGCTCGTGCGCGCCGGGAGCCAGGCCACGCTCACGGGTGCGCAAGGCATCCTGCAGCAGCAACTCAACGGCCAGCCCGAATCGCTGCGCCTGCGGCGCCAAGCCGGCGAGGTCTATGCGCGGCTCGGCCTCGAGCAGCTCGCTCCCCGTCCTTGAGGCGCGGGCGAAGGCCATGCATTCCGGTCATGGGAGGTGGCGCAAAAGGAATTAACGGACGCGCGTGGGCGACTTCTAAACTGCCCGCTCCACATCGCTCCGGGCTCCCTCCCATGCAGAAATCAGTCGTCGTGCTCGCCATCTCCGCGGCTTTGGCAGGCCTCTCATCCGCAGCCCCCGGCGCGGCCGATGCCCTCGTCGAGCTCGACCTGCTGCTGCGCGGAGGCACCGTCTACACAGGCGATTCGAACGAACCCGTGGTGGGCGATGTCGGCATCGTGGGCGACCGCATCGTCTTCGCGGGCCGGAAGGCGCCGCCACAGTTCAGCGCACGGCGAACCATCGACGCGGCCGGCATGGTCGTTGCGCCGGGCTTCATCGACGCGCACACCCACGCCGACGCCGACCTGCATTCCACCGATCCTCGCAAGCGCCTGAACATTCCCTTCCTTACCCAGGGCGTGACCTCCGCGGTCATCGGCAACGACGGCTTCGGCGGCTTCGACATCGCCGCGCAGACGCAGCGCCTGCGATCGGCGCCCGTTGGAACCAACGTCGCCATGTACGTGGGCTTCGGCCCCGTGCGCATCGACCAGCTCGGCGAAGCCAATCGCGCGCCGACGCCGGAGCAGCTCGACGCCATGCGCCGGCACGTGAGCCGCGCCATGTGTGACGGCGCGCTGGGGCTCTCAACGGGCCTTTTCTATCCGCCGCAGAATTTCTCCAAGACCGAGGAAGTGATCGAGCTCGCGAAGGTCGCGGCCCATCACGGCGGGCTGTACGACAGCCACATCCGCGACGAATCGATGTACAACATCGGGCTCAAGGGGTCCATCGAGGAAGTGATTCGCATTGGTCGCGAAACCCGCCTGCCGGTGCACGTGGCGCACATCAAGGCACTGGGCGTGGACGTGCAGGGCCAGAGCAGCGACATCATCCGCCGTATCGAGAAGGAGCGCGCCGCCGGCCTCGACATCACGGCCGACCACTATCCATGGACGGCATCGAGCACGCGTTTCTCCGCCGCGCTCGTGCCGCCCTGGGCGGTCGATGGCGGGCGCGCGGCGATGCTCGAGCGCTTCGACGACCCGGCCGTCCAGGAGCGCCTGCGCACCGGCATGCGCGAGAACCTGCGCCTGCGCGGCGGTCCGGAGACCATCCTGTTCTCGGCCGGCAGCACCAAGTACGTGGGCAAGACGCTGGCCGACGTGGCCAAGGCCTCGAATGCCGATCCGGTGGATGCCGCCATCGCCGTGCTGCGCGACGGCGACCTGATGATCGCCTCGTTCAACCAGAGCGATGACGACGTGCGCGCGTTCATGAAGCAGCCGTGGGTCATGACCTCGTCCGACTCCTCGCTGGGCCATCCGCGCGCCTACGGCACCTTCGCACGCAAGTACGACCAATACGTGGTGAAGGAACACGCGATCTCGCTGGGGCAGTTCATCCGCAGCAGCTCCTCGCTGGCCGCCGACACGCTGGGGCTGAAACAGCGCGGGCACCTGCGGCCGGGCTACTACGCCGACGTGGTCGTGTTCGACCCCGCGCGCTATGCCGCCAAGGCCACGTACACGCAGCCGGCGCTGCTGTCGGAAGGCGTGGTCACGGTGCTGGTGAACGGCCGCCTGGCGGTGGATGCCGGCAAGCCCACGGGCGTTGGCGCAGGCCAGCCGTTGCTGCGCACACCGAAGGCCGGCAGCTGCACCTGAGGCGGCTCAGCTCTTCTTCAGATGCCGCCGCTGGTCGTAGATCGGCTGCGGCGGCAGGTCGGCAAGATGCCGCGTGTCGGCCCAGTCGACGATCTCGATGCCGTCGGGCATGGCGGGGTCGGCGATGCGGATGCGGTTGAAGCCCGCGTTGGGAATGTCGCTCTGGCGCGGCCCGCTGAGGCTGAGCCCGCGCGCGGTGCGCCACACCATGTCGAGCACGCCGCCATGCGTGACGACCACCAGGCGCTGTCCCCGGTGCGCAGCGGCCAGGGCGCCGATGGCCGCGACGATGCGCGTGTGGAATTCGCGCGCCGACTCGCCTTCGGGCATGGCGTGGTCCTCGCGAAACTCCAGCCATTGCTCCCAGGCGCGCGGATGCAGCGCCTGGATCTCGTCGGCGCGCATGCCTTCGACAATGCCGAAATACTGCTCGCGCAAGCCCGCCGACGTGACCACCGGCAGCGACAGCTGCAGCGACGCGGGCGCGGCGGTCTGCTGCGCGCGCATGAGATCGCTGCTGATGATGTGCTGCGCGGTTTCGCTCGCCAGCCGCAGGCCGAGGCGGCGCGCCTGCTCGTGGCCGATGTCGTTGAGCGGCACATCGGCATGCCCCTGGAATCGCAGTTCGCGGTTCCAGGCGGTTTCGCCGTGGCGGATCAGGATGAGCTCGGTGGTGGAGTCAGGTGGAGGCATGGGCATGGAACGCCCATTCTCCACTGCGTGCGTGACGCTCAGGACCTCGATGGCAGCATCTGTTGCACGGCCGCCACCTGCACCTCGAAAGGCAGCGCCCCCACGCGCGCCGGCGAAGGCGTGAGCAGCGAGAGCACCCAGGCGATCACCACCCCGCCGACGATGGCGCACACCACCACCACGGCCGTGTAGGCCAGCGCCTTGTCGGGCGGGCATTTCATGAGCACCGGCAAGCCGACGTAGATCAGGTAGATGCCGTAGAGCGCCGCCAGCGCACCGATGATGGCCAGCGAGGGAATCAGGCTGAAGACCCCGCCCAGAAAGCTTGCCGTGCTGGCATACGCCGAGAGCTTGAGCGCGCCGATCTGGCTCTTGGTGCCCTGGAAGGTCGGCGCCAGCGCGTCGATGATCAGCGCCAGCACGAACACCATGACGAGCGAAAGCACGTAGCCGACCACCATGTTCACGAGCCCCGAGACAACGGGCACGCGAAAGTTCACGCCGAAGGCGCCGATGCCGATGACCGACAGGCCGATGAAGCCCGCCACCGCCGGAATCAGCGCAAGGATCATCACGTAGCTCTTGTAGAGCGACGCGGCGTCCGCGGGCTCTGCGTCGATGGTTGGCCAGGTGGCCTTGGGCTTGAGCAGGATGTCCTGCACGCGTTGAACCAGTTTCATTTTCTTGTCCTCGATGTGGAGCGCAAAGGCGCGGGCCGCCAGTTCGCGCGGCGACAAAAGTATGTCGACTCCAGCGCGAAAAAACTTCTGGCCAGGAAGCCTATGCCGCTATGCCGGGTGGCGCCATGGCGCAAAATCCGGTCATGCCCCACCTTGTCCTGCTGCCCGGCCTTGCCTGCGACGAGCGCATCTGGGAGGCCCAGCTTCCCGCACTTGCGCCCCTGCTCGAAACGCGCGTGAGCGATGCCCATATGCGGCACGGCACCATCGAAGCCATGGCCGCGGCCGTGCTGCGCGAGAACCCGGGCCCGCTCGTGCTCTGCGGCGCGTCCATGGGCGGCATGGTCGCTATGGAAGCCGCCCGGCAGGCGCCCGAGCGCATCGCCGGGCTCGCGCTGCTGGGCACCAACGCACGGCCCGAGGCGCCCGAGATGTACGAACTGCGTGAAAGCGCGATCGAATTGTTCGAGCGCGGCGAACTGCGCGACGTGATCGAGCCCAACGTGGTGTTCGCCTTTCACCCGGCACAGGCTGCCGACGAGGCGCTGGTGCAGCGCTACGTCGACATCGTGCTGGATGCCGGCACGCAGCAGCTCATCGTCCAGAACCGTGCGGTGATGCGGCGCCCCGATGCGCGCACCCACCTGCCCTCTCTGCGCGCGCCAGTGCTGCTGGTCTGCGGCGACACCGACCGGCTGACCCCGCCCGACTGCACGCGCGAGATTGCGGCGCTGGTGCCGCATGCCGAAGTGGTGTGGGTGGCGCAATGCGGCCACATGCTGACCATGGAGAAGCCCGCTTTCGTCAATGCGGCGCTGCTCGCCTGGCTCGCTCAGTGGAGCTGACCGCCGGTTTCGGCCACGTCTTTCTCAACGGCCAGCGCGGTTGCAACCGCGATGCGCAGCGCCTCGACCATGGTGGCCAGCGACATGCTCGGCGCGCCGGGAAAGCGCGCGGCCTGTTCGGGCAGGTACGGAATGTGGATGAAGCCGCCGCGCAGTCCCGGCACCGGATGCGTGGCGATGCGGTGCATCAGGCCGTAGAAGAGATGGTTGCAGACAAAGGTGCCCGCCGTGTTCGATACGGACGCCGGCACACCGGCCGCACGCAGATCTCGCACCATGGCCTTGATCGGCAGCGTCGAGAAATACGCTGCGGGCGCACCGGGCACCACGGGCAGGTCGATGGGCTGCCGGCCCGCGTTGTCGGCAATGCGGCCATCGTCGATGTTGATGGCCACGCGCTCGGGCGTGATCTCGGCGCGGCCACCGGCCTGTCCGATGCACAGCACCAACCGGGGCTGCAGCTCGTCCATCGCACTCGCAAGCGCCTCGATGGCCTGGCCGAAGACGCAGGGCATCTGGCGCGCACGCACGACGGCGCGGCCGCACTTCCAGCCGTCGAGTGCACGCACGGCTTCCCAGGAGGGATTGAGGGCTTCGCGGTCGAAAGGATCGAACCCGGTCAGCAGGACATTCGTTCGCTGCGCCACAGCTTGAACTGAGAGAGGGTGCTCAGGCCGCCGTCGCGCGAACCACGATGCCCTCTTGCTGCAGCCGGTCGCGAATGCGGCGCGCAAAAGCCAGCGCGTGGGCGCCGTCGCCGTGCAGGCACACGGTCTGGGCATTGACCGGCACGATGCTGCCGTCGATGGCCGTCACCTGGCGGTCGCGCACCAGCGAAAGCGTCTGGGCCAGCGACTGTTCTTCGTCCTCGATCAGCGCGCCGGGCTGGCTGCGCGGCACCAGGCTGCCGTCGGGCATGTAGCCGCGGTCGGCAAAAACCTCTTCGACGGGCGTGAGGCCGGCGCGGCGCGCGGCGTCGATCATGCCGCTGCCCGCGAGGCCGAAGAACCGGAGCGAGGGGTCGAAGCGCCGCACTGCTTCGCAGAGCGCGTCGGCGAGTTCGGGCTCCTTCACCGCCTGGTTGTAGAGCTGGCCGTGCGCCTTGACGTGCGAGAGCTTGCCGCCTTCGGCCTTGGCGATCGCGGCCAGCGCGCCGACCTGGTAGAGCACATTGGCCACGATCTCGTCGGGCGGCAGGTGCATGGTGCTGCGGCCGAAGTTCTCGCGGTCGGGAAAGCTCGGATGCGCGCCGATGGCCACGCCGTGTTCGATGGCCCAGCGCACGCATTGCCGCATGGTCTTGGGGTCGCCCGCATGCCAGCCGCACGCGATGTTGGCCGAACTCACGAGGCCGAGCAGCGCTTCGTCGCTGCCGGCACCTTCGCCGAGGTCGGCATTCAGGTCGATTTGCATGGGGTGGGTTCCTTCTTCAAGACGGCCCAGTACATCGGAGGCAGGCCCGCGCGCATGGCTGCTCGCACAGTCTATGCCGGTCCGTTCCAGCCTGCTGCCGCAAGCCCCTGCGCCACTTGTGCGAGATAGCGCTGCTGCTCGGCCCACGCCCGGAGCGCCGCGGCCATGTCCACCTGCACCAGCCGCAACCGGCCGTCGAGTGGCGCCTGCGCGAGCTTCCACAGGTCGGCGCGAATCACCACGCCGATGCGCGGATAGCCGCCGGTGGTCTGCGCGTCGCCCATCAGGATGATCGGCTGGCCCGAGGGCGGCACTTGGATCGTGCCGGGAATGACGCCCGACGAGAGCATGTCGGCACTGCGCCTGCGCTTGAGTTCGGCGCCTGCGAGCCGGCTTCCCATGCGGTTGCTCTGCGCGGTGATGCGCCAGCGCTCGCTCCAGAGCAGCGCATGCGAAGCCATGGTGAACTGGTCGAATTCGGGACCGGGCAAGACGCGCAGGGCGATGGCCGAATCGCTTTCCTCGGGGCCCCAGTCCGGACCGCGCAGGCCGAACGGGCGCCGCGCGAGCCGGGCGGCATCGAGCGTCGTGGCACCCAGCGCGAGCCGGTCGCCCTTGCGCAGCGCGCGCCCCTGGTGGCCGCCGAAGCCGGCCTTCAGGTCGGTGCTGCGCGAGCCAAGCACCGGCGGCACATCGATGCCGCCCGCCACCGCGAGCCAGCTGCGCAACCCGGCCTTCTTCACGCCGACGGCGTTGGCGCCCGCGAGCTTGAGTGTCTGGCCCGCTGCCACCGGCACGCTCCAGCAGGGCCAAATGGGCGCGCCGTCGAGCCGGGCGCCGAAGCCGTCTCCCACCAGCGCAATGCGCGTGGCGGTTTCGAAGCGGATCTCGCAACCGCCCATGGTGAGCTCGAGACCGGCCGCGCCATCGGCATTGCCGACCAGCCGGTTCGCCAGCGTGAGCGCCAGCACGTCCAGCGCGCCGCCGGGGCAGATGCCGAACTGGCGATGGCCGTGCCGTCCCAGGTCCTGCACCGAGGTCAGCATGCCGGGCTTCTGCACGAGCATCATGTCTGCACGCTTTCGACGATGAAGCGCACGCGGTCGCCCGGGCGCAGCAGGGTGGGCGGCTCGGCCGCCGGATCGAAGAGTTCGAGCGAGGTGCGGCCGATCAGCTGCCAGCCGCCCGGCGACACCAGCGGATAGATGCCGGTCTGCTCGCCGCCGATGCCGACCGATCGCGCGGGCACCGCCGTGCGGGGCTCGGCGCGGCGCGGCGTGGCGAGCTCGGGCGGCAGCCCGCCCATGAAGGCGAAGCCGGGCAGGAAGCCGAGCAGGTAGACCACGTACTCGGCCGCGCTGTGGCGCCGCACCACTTCGGCCGGCGTGAGCCCGGTGTGGGCCGCGACATCGGCAAGGTCGGGACCGTGCTCGCCGCCATACGCCACCGGAATCTCCACCCTGCGGCCCTCGATCGCCGTGGCCGACAGCCGCGGCCAGGCCTCGTTCACCCGTGCCATCAGCGCATCGATGCCGACGGCGGTCGGATCGAAAGTCAGCGTGAGATTGTTCATGCCCGGCAACACCTCGCCCACACCGGCCCACCGCTGCACCTCGGCGCCCAGCGCCCAGATCCGCTGCTGCTGCGCGAGCGTGGCGGGCGGCGGCAGCTCGCAAAGCAACGCCGCATCGCCCAATGGATGCAGGCGAGGCAAAGGAAAGCCGCTACTCACGGCCTAGGCTGCGCACCTTGGCTGCGAGCTGCTTCTCCACATCGGGCGAAACGAACTTGTGGACCTCGCCGCCGAGCATGGCGATCTCGCGCACGAAGGTGCTCGAGATGAACTGATACTTGTCGCTGGGCGTCAGGAACACGGTTTCGACGTCGGGCATCAGCGAGCGGTTCATGCCCGCGAGCTGAAACTCGTAGTCGAAGTCGGTCACGGCGCGCAGGCCGCGCACCATCGCCTTGCCGCCGCGCGCCACCACGAAGTCGCGCAGCAAGCCCGCAAAGCTCTCGACCGTGACTTGGTCGCTGTACGGCTTCACGGATTCGCGCGCCATCTCGATGCGCTCCTGCAGGCTGAACAGCGCCTTCTTGTGATGGCCCGCCGCAACCGCGACGATGACCTTCGAGAAAAGCTGGGTTGCACGCCGCACCACGTCCTCGTGGCCGAGAGTGATGGGATCGAAAGTGCCGGGATAAACCGCGATCACGTTGCTGGCCATGGTTGCTTCTCCTCATGCAGCCGGTGCGGCTTGTTCGGCGGATTATGCAGCCCCGTTTGCGGCCTGCCGCAGCAGGTGCGCATGCACGGCCCCTGCCTTCAAGTAACGAAAACCAACAAGGCCGATGGCGGAAAGCTCTTCGTCGCTCCAGCGGCGCGGTGCTTCCAGGTAGATGGCGCCCCCGGCTTTCACCGCGCGCGCGGCGGCCCGCAGCGCGGGTTCGTAGAGGGCGGTGCTTTCGAAAGGCGGATCGAGAAAAACCGCATCCAGGCTGCCCGCGGCGGCGCGTTCGAGCGCGGTGAGCCCGCTGCCGCGCTCGATGCGGACGGCTTCGGCCGAAAGCTTCGTCTTGGCGGCTTGCAGCTGGGCCACCAGCGCGGCGTCCTGCTCGCACAGCAGCACGCTCGCGGCACCGCGCGACGCGGCCTCCAGGCCAAGCGCGCCGGTGCCCGCGAATGCATCGACGCAATGCCAGCCCGGCAACTCGCCGCCACCGGCGCCCGCGATGCTCGCGAGCCAGTTGAACAGCGTTTCCCGCACGCGGTCGGGCGTGGGGCGCAGGCCCGGCCTGTCTGGCACGGAAAGGCGGCTGCGCTTCCACTGGCCGCCGATGATGCGCACCTCGTGCGGCAGCGATTTCGATCGTGAGGGCGACGGCGATGGCGTCGGAGGGGAACGCCTGGCGGCTGCGGCTTCTTTCTTCTGGGGCATGCGGCAAGCTTAACGCCCCGGCATGCGAGCTCAGGCGCCGAGGAAAGCCCGCCGTGCCAGCAGCACGGCAAGCACCAGCATCGTGCCGCCGATCAGCGCGTCGAGCATCTGCCAGGCGCGCGGGCGCGCAAACACTGGTGCCAGCCAGCGCGCGCCGAAGCCAAGCGCCGAGAACCACAGTGCGCTCGCAAGCGACGAGCCCGCGACAAACCAGGCCTTGAGCGGCCCGCCGTACTGGGCGCCGGTGCTACCCACGAGCAGCACGGTGTCGAGATAGACATGCGGATTCAGCAAGGTGAAGCCCGCCGCCTGCGCCAGCACGGCAGTGCGCGAGAGCGACGCGCCCTGGGCCTTTGTCTGCAACGCGCCGGGCTGCCGGGCACGCCACAGCGCGCGCAGCCCGTAGGCACCCAGGAACAGCGCACCGAGGCCGGCGAGTGCGGTGGCGAATGCGGGCCGCCCTTTCAGTGCCTGCGCCATGCCAGCCACGCCGGCGGTGATCAGGATTGCATCGCTCGCCGCACAGAACAGCACCACAGCGCTCACATGCTCGCGCCGCAGCCCCTGGCGCAGCACATAGGCGTTCTGCGCGCCAATGGCGACGATGAGCACCAGGCTCATGAAAAGCCCGTTGACGAATGCGGCGGTGATTTGCTCGTTGACCATTGCGCCAGCTTGCCGCCTCGACCGGATTAACTCAAACTAAACTTCCTAAGCCGTATTCAGTTTTACTAATTCGATCAATCCATGCTCGACTATGCCGCCCTGAACGCATTGGCCGCCGTGGCGCGCGAAGGCAGCTTCGAGCGCGCAGCCCGCGCACTGAACGTCACTCCGTCGGCCGTCTCCCAGCGCGTGAAGCTGCTCGAAGAGCGCACGGGCTGTGCGCTGCTGGTGCGCGGCCAGCCCTGCGTGGCCACCGAAGCCGGACAGCAGCTCTGTCGGCACATCGAGCGCGTGGGCATGCTGGAGCACGAGTTGCGCGATGCGCTGCCCGCACTCGGCATGGGCGGCAGGAGTGGCGACGTGGCTGAGCGGGTCACGGTGCGGGTGGCGGTGAACGCCGACAGCTTGGCCAGCTGGTTCATGGCGGCCGCTGCGGCCTTTGCGAGGCAGGAAGAATCCGCCCTGTTCGACCTGACCGTGGACGACCAGGACCACACCGCCGAACGCCTGCGAAGCGGCGCGGTGCTGGCGGCCGTCACCGCCCTGGCGCAACCGGTGGCCGGCTGCAACAGCGAGGCACTGGGCAGCATGCACTACGTGGCCGCCGCGAGCCCGGAGTTCATTCAGCGGTATTTCGCCAGGGGTGTGGGTGCGCGCACGCTGGCCCATGCCCCGAGCCTGGTATTCGACCGCAAGGACCGGCTGCAGGCGCGCTGGGTGCGGCGAATCTGCCATCGCAGCGTCGAGACGCCGCGGCACTGGCTGCCCTCGGCCCAGGGTTTCATCGAAGCGGCGCGCGCCGGCATGGGATGGGGCATGCTCCCGGCCAGCATGGCGGCCGACGCGATGCGCACGGGCGCCTTGGTGGAACTGGTGCCCGGCTCGATGCTGCAGGTGCCGCTCTACTGGCAGCAGGCGCGCGCGGCGCCGCAACTGCTCAAACGCCTCAAGGCAGCGGTGCGCGCAGCCGCCGGAAGCGGAGCGCACGCCCTGCGCTGAAAACGCTTCTTATTGTTTGCCGCCCACCACCACAGTCACCATGCGATCGGGCTGCAGCTTGCGCGCATAGGCGGCCCGGATGTCGGCCGCGGTGACCGCGTTCATGCGCGCGGTCCAGGTGTCGAGATAGTCGAGCGGCAGGTCGTGCCAGGCGATGTTGGCCACGTTGCCGATGAGCTTGCGGTTGCTGTCCAGCAAGAGCGGGAAGCCGCCGATCAGGTTGTCCTTGGCGGCCTTGAGCTCGCTGGCGGTCGGGCCTTCGGCCACGAACTTCGCGAGCACGTCGCGCGAGACCTTCACCGCTTCTTCAGCCTGGTCGGGACGCGTCTGGAAGCCGACGCGAAACGCACCGGCATCCAGGCCCGGCGCAAAGCCGCTGTAGACGCTGTAGGCCAGGCCGCGCTTCTCGCGCACTTCGTTGGTCAGCCGCGAGACGAAGCCGCCGCCGCCCAGCACGTAGTTGCCGAGCGTGAGCGCGAAATGATCGGGGTCCTTGCGCGGATAGCCGGGCTGGCCGATCAGGATGTGGGCCTGGGCCGAAGCGAACGGAATGCGCTCGTCCTTTGGCGCGCTGAGCGCGGCCACCGGGGCGATCGCCGGCAGCGGCGTGCACGCCTCGGGCCCGGGCAGCCGAGAAAGCAGCGCGGTGGCCATGGCCTCGGCCTCGGCGCGGGTCACGGCGCCCACGATGCTGAGCTTGGCGCGGCACGGCACGATCAGCTGCTGGTAGCGCTGCCGCATGGCGGCGGTGTCGATCCGCGCCAGCGTGGCCTCGGTGACTTCCTGGCCATAGGGATGGCTGCCGTACACGCTCTGTGCGAAGGCGCGGCCCGCGATGGTCGCCGGCTTGGTGTTGGCCTCCTTCAGCGACGCATTGATGCGTTCGCGTTCGCGCTGCCAGATGTCGTCGGGAAAGGCCGGCTCGCCGATCTCGCGCGCGGCCAGCGCCACCACCTTGGCCAGCAGCGCCGGGTCGGACAGGGTACGCAGCGAGTAGCTGGCGCGGTCGGTGCCGGCGCTGGCGTTGAACTCGGCGCCCAGGTCGGCCCAGGCTTCGCCGAGCGCGTTCTCGTCGAGCGCCGGCTCGCCGTTTTTGCCAGCGCGCACGCCCTTCTCGACCATGGTCGCGGCCGCGCTGGCAAGGCCGGCCTGGTCTGCCGGGTCGCGCCGGCTGCCGGCGTCGAAATCGATCTGCACATCGACGATGGGCAGCGCCTGGGTCGACACCAGGTAGATTTTTGCGCCGCTCGCGAGCGTCCAGTGCTCGATCGGCAGTGCCGCCTGTGCGGCGTTCGAAACGGCCAGGGCAGCGAGGGCGGCAAACAGCGCGGAACGCAGAATTTTTTTCATCGGGATCATGGAAGTCCGGGCCTTTCAGCGCAGTTCGCCCTGTGGCGCGGCAAAACCGCGGCCGCGGGGCCTGGCTTCGAGCGGCAACGGGCGCAAGGTGGCCACGGTGAGCTGGTCGTCGCCGAAATACTTGGCGGCCACGGCCTGCACCTGGGCCGGCGTGACGGCCTGGAGCTTTGCGATGATCCGCGCGCTGGTGTCCAGCGGCAGCCCCTGCACCCAGTTGCTGCCAAGCTCGCGGGCCTGCGCCATCACGGAATCGCGCTTGTAGGTCTGGCTGGCCACCCATTGCGTCTTGACCCGCGCGAGTTCGGCTTCGCTCACGCCCTCCTTCGCAACGCGCGCCACCTGGGTGCGCAGCGCGGCCTCGACCGCTTCGGCGCTCTTGCCGTGTGCCGGCACGCCCACCAGCATGAACAGCTGCGGCCCGCGGCCGGCCAGGCCGGAGTAGGCACCGGCCGAATCGGCGACGCGGTCGGGGCCCTGGGTCAGGGCGCGGTCGAGCCGTGCGCCCGTGTAGCCGTCGAGCACGGCCGACAGCACTTCGAGCGCCCACACGTCGCTGTCCGCGGCATCGATGTCCTCCAGCTGCGGAATGCGGAACGCGAGCGACACGTAGGCCTGCTCGGCCGGCGCCTTGAACTCGATGCGGCGAATGCCGCGCTGCGCGGGTTCGGTGCGCGGCTTGCGCGCCGGCACGGCACGCGTTGGAATGCTGCCGTAATACTTCTCTGCCAGCGCGCGCACCTTGGCCACGTCGACATCGCCGGCCACCACCACGGCGGCATTGGCGGGCACGTACCAGCGCCGGAAGAAGGCGCGCGCGTCGTCGGGCGTCATCGCGTCGAGATCGCTCATCCAACCGACCACGGGGCGGTGGTAGGGCGAGGCCGTGAAGACGGTCGCGTTCTGCTGCTCGCCGAGCAAGGCGCGCGGCTGGTCGTCGGTGCGCATGCGACGTTCTTCCTTGACCACTTCGATCTCGCGCTTGAACTCGTCGTCGGGCCACTGGTTGTTGGCGAAGCGGTCCGATTCGAGCTTCATGACCTGCTCCAGGCTGGCCACGGGAATCTGCTGGTAGTAGCCCGTGTAGTCGCGGGTGGTGAAGGCGTTCTCCTGGCCACCCAGCGCCGCGACGCGACGCGAGAACTCGCCGGGCTTGATGTCCTTGGTGCCCTTGAACATCATGTGCTCGAGCACGTGGGCCACGCCCGAGGTGCCGTCGGCCTCGTCGACCGAGCCCACGCGAACCCAGAGCATCTGCACCGCGGTGGGCGCGCGCCTGTCGGGTTGCACCAGCAGCGTCATGCCGTTGGCCAGGGTGAACTGCTGGGCAGCGGATGCCGCGGCGGCAGCGGTGGATGCAACGGCGGCAGGGGGAGCGGCGGAAACCGGTGTGGACTGGGCCTGCGCAGGCATGACCCACAGCGCCGAAAGCGCCATTGCCAGCACCGCACCGAGCGCAGCACGGCGTGGCGAGGGGTGTTTCATAGAATGGGTCCGATTGTAAAAAGCTCCCGATGTTCAGTTTCTTCAAGAAAAAACCGCCTGCCGAATCACCGGCCGCGCCGGCGCCCTCCCCGGCCGCCGAGCCGGCACCGCCTCCCGAGCCTGCCCCCGCGCGCTCGGTGTTCTCTCCGTCGAGCTGGTTCGGTTCGAAGCCTGCCGCGGAAGAAGCGACGCTCCCGCCTGCAGCGCCAGTCACACCGCCCACGGTAGTAGCGCCTCCTCCTCCTACTCCTGCGCCGCTTCCCGCGGCCGCGCCAGCGACCGCCCCCGCTGCGCCGGACGTCGCACCGATGCCAGCGCCAGCACCCGCCGATCTGGCCGCGCCCCTGCCCGCCCTCATCACCGATGCGGCGATGGCGGCCGAGCGCAAGGGCTGGTTCGACAAGCTCAAGACCGGCCTGCGCAAGACCGGCACCGGCATCCAGGCGGTGTTCGTCAATGCCCAGATCGACGACGCGCTGTACGAGGAACTCGAATCGGCCCTGCTGATGGCCGATGCCGGCGTCAAGGCCACCGAATACCTGCTCGACGACCTGCGCGGCCGCGTCAAGCGCCAGATGGCGACCGATGCGGCGCAAGTGAAGCGGCTGCTGGCCGACGCCATCACCGACCTGCTCCAGCCGCTCGAGAAGCCGCTGGTGATCGGTCAGTTCACGCCCACGGTGATCATGGTGGCCGGCGTCAACGGCGCCGGCAAGACCACCTCCATCGGCAAGCTCACCAAGCACCTGGCCAACGAGGGCGCCTCGGTGCTGCTGGCCGCGGCCGACACCTTCCGGGCGGCGGCGCGCGAGCAGCTGCTGGTCTGGGCCGACCGCAACACGGTCGAGATCGTGAGCCAGGAAGGCGGCGACCCGTCGGCCGTGAGCTTCGACGCGGTGACCGCCGGCAAGGCGCGCGGCAAGGACGTGGTGCTGGTCGACACCGCCGGCCGGCTGCCGACGCAGCTGCACCTGATGGACGAGCTCAGGAAGATCAAGCGCGTCGTCACCAAGGCCGACGCCACCGCGCCGCACGAGGTGCTGCTGGTGATCGACGGCAACACCGGGCAGAACGCCCTGGCGCAGGTCAGGGCCTTCGACGAGACGCTGGGCCTCACCGGCCTGGTGGTGACCAAGCTCGATGGCACGGCCAAGGGCGGCGTGCTCTGCGCCATTGCGCGCGAGCGGCCGGTCCCGGTCTACTTCATCGGCGTGGGCGAGAAGCTGGAAGACCTCGAAACCTTCAACGCACGCGAATTCGCGCTGGCGCTGCTGGGCTGACGCGCCGGCAGCAGCACCCGCCGCTGCTCAAAAGCCGAAGAGCGAGCGGGTATCGCAGAGAAAGCCGCTGCAGTTGGCAGGCCGGATGTAGAGCGTCCTGATCTGGCCGCTCGGCAGCATGTAGTCGCCCACCAGGGCGTTGCCCTTGGCGCCCTCGGCATTCGCCTGCGCGATGTAGTCCGCGCTGTTGGCCGCGGGCTGCAGGTTCTGATAGGTGAACGTGGCCGCTTGCGACAGGTCTTTCTCGTAGAGCAGCTTCGTGCCGTCCGAGAAGACGTAGCCGGTCTTGAACCGGAAGCCCCGAGCGCCCTGGGCCTCGAACTGGGCCAGGAAATCGGCGTCGTTGCCGGGCTGGCCCAGCGCTTCATAGCCATAAGTGGCGCTGCCTTGCGCGTCCTTTTGATAGACCAGCACCGTGGTCCCGCCAACCATATAGGCGCCGCCGACGCTGTAGTAGCCGTTGCCGCCCTGCGCGTTGACCTGCGACAGATATCCGGCGCTGTCGGCGGGCGCGGTCAGCACGGCATAGGTGTAGGTCGAAGCGGAGCCGTTGTCCTTGCGATAGAACGTGCGAATCTGGCCGCCCACCACGTACGGCCCGCCCCACTTGAAGCCCCTGGCGCCCTGAGCGTTGAGCTGGTCCTGGAACTCAGCCACGGAACCGGCATTCGGCAGCAGCTCGAAGGCATAGGTGGTCCCGGCATCCTTCACGTAGGCCTCGACCACCTCCACGCTCGTGGGGCTCGCGGTGAAGGCCAGGCCGCTGAAGAAGCGGAAGGATCTTGCGCCCTGCGCATTGAGCCGATCGAGAAGTGCCGCAGCGTCGGCGGCAGGCGGCAACGCCTCGTACATGAAGGTGCGAGTGGCCGGGGCCGGCGCGGGAGCCGGTGTGGGGGCCGGAGCGGGTGCCGGAGATGGAGCCGGCGGAGGCGCAGGTGCCGGTGCAGGTGGCGGCGGAACCCCATTGCCCCAGCCGATCGGCAACGCGCCTCCTCCCCCTCCCCCGCCGCCGCAGGCCGCCAGGGCCAGTGTGGCGGCCACTGCGGCCGCTACCGCTGCAAGCTTGAAACTCATTTGGAATCCTCCCTGATCGATGTGTGCGACCCATGGAAGGTACGTCCGGGGGTCTGATGGCCACCAGTGCCAAAAGTCATGACATCGCCGGCAAACGCCCGGCAATTGCCGGCAACACATTCGAAAGTACTAAGTTCCGGGCCGCTCTGCGCTTGCCGCTCTGGCCATCATCCGGAACAGCGAATCGGTCGCCACCGGCTTGAACAGCACGGGAACCCCGGATTCCCGAACACGCTGCAGCCTGTCGGGAGAGGTCTCGCCGGTAATCAGCAGCAACGGAATCCTGGGCCCGCCTTGCCGTCGGCCGCTCAGGCGCAGGCCCACGTCCAGCCCATCGACACCATCGGCCAGGCGGTAGTCGCACATCAGCAGGTCGAAGGGCCGCTCGTCGCTGCTCGCCTGCTCCAAGGCGGCGGCGGCGGCGGCTTCGTCCGCGACGGCAAGGGCGTCGATCGAATGCGAGCGCAACAGGCCCGTCATGGCTTCCCGGATTTCCGACTCGTCGTCGAGCAGCAGCACCCGCGCGGGCAGTGCCGGCGCCGCTCGCCCGGGCCGGTGTTCCTGCTGCGGCCGCTGCGCCGCAGCGTCGGGCGGAAAAAGCCCGGCAAGCGCGCTGGCCTGCGGCACAAGAGCCGGCAGCACAACGCGGAAATGGCTGCCGCGCCCCAGCCGCGAATGCATTTGCACCGGATGGCCCAGCAGGCGCGAGAGCCGCTGCACGATCGACAGGCCGATGCCAAGCCCCCGTGATCGATCGCGGCCCGGATTGTCGACCTGATAGAACTCCTCGAAGATCCGGTTCGACTGCTCGGGCGCAATGCCGATGCCGGTGTCCCGCACCTCGATCCACACGAACTCCCCGCGTTCGCGGGCCCTCACCGTCACTCCGCCATGCGCGGTGTACTTGAGGGCGTTGTCCATCAGGTTGGACAGCATCCGATGCAGCAGCTGGGGGTCGCTGCGCACCCACAATCCGCTGGCGCGCACGCGCAGCTGCAACTGCTTCTGCTCGGCCTGGGCCGAGAAGGTGTGATTGAGCGGCAGGAACAGTGCATCGAGCTGAACGGCCTGAAGCACGGGTGTGACCACGCCGGCGTCCAGCCGGGAGATGTCGAGCATGATGTCGAGCGACGCCCCCAGGGCATTGACGGCGCGCATCAGGCGCCCCGCATTGACTCCTTCCGGACGGCCGCGCAGCTCGTTCTCGAGCGCGGCGCCGAACAGCGCAATGGCGTGCAGCGGCTGCCGCAGGTCATGGCTGGCGCTGGCCAGGAAGCGGGTCTTTTCCCGGCTGGCCCGCTCGGTGGCGGCAATCTGTTCCGCCAGCCGCACGGCCAGGGCTTCCTTCTCGAAGCGCAGGATCAGCGAATCGGCCAGCAGCCTGTGCTCCTGCACGCCGACGCGCAGCATGAGAAAGAGGTAGATCGTGGCAAAGGCCGCGAGGAAGAGATGGATGGAATCGCGCTGCCACGCCAGGGCAATGATCAACCCACCCATCATGGGCAGCGTGTGTCCGAACAGCGCCGCCTTCAGCGGCCGCAGCGACTGAACGGCCCGGGCACAGTTGCCCATCATCACCACCATCAGCGCGGCGGTGACCGGCAGATTGCCCGCGGGCACGAAGATCCACGGCGCCAGCGCGTCGGCAAACCCGAGCAGGATCACGATGCGGGTGATCCTGCGCGCCCACCAGGCGCTGTCCGTCGCCGGCACCGACGGGCTCCAGCGCGGCGTGAAGTACATGCCCAGATACAGCGTCAGATGCAGCACGACGAACGGCAGCACCATCGGGTCGCCCAGCTGCAGGTACATGAACGCGCCGAACACCAGGACAAAGACGACGCGGGCCAGGAAGGTCGCGTTGTAGTTGAAATAGACCGAAGCCACGTGCTCGCGCAGCACCCGCTGGTTCAGCGGCGTGTCGGCCATGGGTGGCGGGCTCAACGCAGGCTGCTGATCAGTTGCGCACGCGAACGCACGCCGAACAGCAGCAGGATGGTCGATACATGATTTTTCACCGTGCCCTCGCTCAAGTTCGCGAACTGGGCGATTTCCTTGTTCGCCTTGCCTTCGAGCACCCACTGCAGCACCTGCATCTGGCGCGGCGTGAGTTGCTGCCAGGCACTGGCCTGGGCGAATTCGGCATAGCCGCCAAGCGCCTTCGGCACCAGGGCGGGAGGAGCAATTTCGGATCCGTCGGGCTCGAGCAGGCCGCAGGCGCGGATGAATCCCACCACTTCCTTCAGGTCCGCCGACTTGGGAAGAAAAGCGCTCGCGCCCAGCGCCACTGCCCCTTGCGCCAGCGACGTATTGCCGGTGCCCGACAGCACCACGATGCGGGCCAACGGGTGGCGCAGGCGAAATTCCGACAGGCCGCTCAAGCCGTGGGTGTCGGGCAATGCCAGGTCCAGCAGCACCAGTCGGATGGAATCCCGGTGCTTTTCGTAGAGTGCCAGCGCATCGGCCACGCTGCCGGCCTCGAAGACCTCGATGCTCCTGCCGGAAGAAGCGGTTTGTGCCTGCACCAGCGCGCGCACGCCGAGTCGCAGCAGATCGTGGTCGTCCACCACCAGGATCGCGCCCGGCGGTTGCGCGGGGATGCCGCCCTCCAGGACCGACGGCGGCGGGTTGGATGAAGATTCGAGCGAGGCCACGCGGTCGATCTTAGCGATGCCCGATCCGCGCAACAGTGCCCTAAGTCATGGCACAGCCACCGCTTCCGGGAAGCATTTGCTAGCATCTTCATAGCACTTGCCGTCTTCCTTCGGGCGGGAGCACCTGGAGCAGACCATGAGGAGCCTTGCACTGCCGGTTTCCGCCGCCATCTTCGGGGTGGCATGGATTTTTCAGTTCATCGGCCACAAGATCGAAGGCAGGAAACCTTCGTTCTTCGAAGACATCCAATATCCTTGGGTGGGGGCCTCTGTTCGTACTCTCCAAGCTGTTTTCGCGTCTCGGTATCCGCTGGTAGACCGCGGGTCGGACGCCGCCGCAGGCCGGATCGCCGCCCGGCTGACAGCTTTGGCTATCGGTGCGATAGAAACTTAGGGGGAACCCTTGGTTTAGCACTCCCTCTAATCGAGTGCTACCATGCCCTCTACAAAGGAGTTTCCCCTGATGACCACGCTGTCTGGAGCCTCTGCCAACCAGCTCGCCGTCGCCAATCCATGGTCGATGGTGCCGCCGCTGGGCAACCTGGATGCTTATATTTCGGCCGCCAACCGCCTGCCGCTGCTCACGCTCGAAGAAGAGCAGGGCTTCGCACGCCGTTTGCGCGACCACAACGACCTCGAAGCGGCTGGTGCGCTGATCCTCTCGCACCTGCGCCTCGTGGTCTCCATTTCGCGCCAATATCTGGGTTACGGCCTGCCTCACGGCGACCTGATCCAGGAGGGCAACGTCGGCCTCATGAAGGCCGTGAAGCGCTTCGACCCCGACCAGGGCGTGCGGCTCGTAAGCTACGCCATGCACTGGATCAAGGCCGAGATCCACGAGTACATCCTGAAGAACTGGCGCATGGTCAAGGTCGCGACGACCAAGGCCCAGCGCAAGCTGTTCTTCAACCTGCGTTCGATGAAGCAGGGCTTCAAGGCCGATTCGGCCGCGGCCGACAACGGCACGCACCGCGAGACGCTGAGCCCCGACGAGGTGTCGCAAATGGCGACCCGGCTCAACGTCAAGCCCGAAGAAGTGCTGGAGATGGAAACCCGCCTGTCGGGCGGCGACGTACTGCTCGACCCGGGTCCGTCGGACGACGGCGATGAAGCCTTCGGCCCGATCGCCTACCTGGCCGACGCCACGCAGGAACCCACTGCGCTGCTCGAATCGCAGCAGCGCGACCGGCTCTCGAGCGACGGCATCGCCACCGCGCTCGAAGCGCTGGACGACCGCAGCCGCCGCATCGTGGAAGAGCGCTGGCTCAAGGTCAACGACGACGGTTCGGGCGGCATGACGCTGCACGACCTGGCGGCGGTGTACGGCGTGAGCGCCGAGCGCATTCGCCAGATCGAAGTCGCGGCCATGAAGAAGATGAAGAAGGCGCTGGCCGATTACGCCTGAGCCCCGGTTTGCTCTTCGGCCCCCCAAGAGCCCGGCCCGTGCCGGGCTTTTTCATGCCTGTTTGGCCAGCGTTCGCAGGGCCCGCCTGGCAATGTACCGGGTGGCCGGCGTGTCCGATTCGGCCACCCAGCGCGCACAGAGCCGGTCGACCCACTCGGGCTGGGTCTTGCTCGCGTCGTTGAGCCAGTTCGCCACCGAGTTCTGCACGTAGCGGCTGGTGTCGGCCAGCAGCGGCTCGATCAGCGGCAGCGCGCGCCAGGGCTCGGCCTTGAGCGCATCGATCTGCGCGCACCAGACGCCGCGCGGGCGCGTGAGTTCGCTGGCAAAGCGGCGGATGTTCGGATCGGCATCGGCCGTCCACGGCTGCAGCAGCGCCAGCGACTCGTCGAGCGAGGCGATGACCCCGTCGCGCACCGCCATCCAGGCGATCTCCCGCACGCCGAAGTGCGGATCGGCGGCAAAGCGCCGCACCGCCTCCAGTTGCGCCGCCAGCGGCAAGCCCGAGAGCGTGACCCACTGCGCGGCCCAGCAGCGCGCAACGTCGCTGGCATGCGTGGCCAGTCGGTGGGCGACGGCATCGCGTTCGGCATGCAGCGCCGCCAGGTCGTAGAGCGCCCGCGCAATGTGACCATGCCGCTGCATCGGCTTGAACGCGCCGAGCATGGCGACGGTGTCGGCCAGCCGCTCGCTCGCCGGATCGAGGCCGATGTGGGCCGCCACGCTGCGCGCGAGCCGCGGCAGCTCGAGCGCCATGAACTCGTTGAGGTTGACGGTTTCGAGCAGTCCGTCGTTGAGCGCGCGCAGCACCTCGGGCGGAATCAGCGCGATGCGGAAGGCGCCCCTGCGCGCCTTCAGGTGATCGACGGAAGCCAGCGCAGCGACAGCGTCCATGGGCGGCGGCGAGCGGGTCACGGCGCGCTCAGGACTTGAGCAGCGCCTTCACGTCCGACACCATGGGCGCCACGCCGGCGCCGTAGCGCGCGTAAAGCCGCAGCCGGCCTTGGGAGTCGTACACGAAGCTCGCGGCCGAGTGGTCCATCGAATAGCTGGTGGGCGTCTTGCCCTCGACCTTCTTGTAATAGACCTTGAAGTCCTTGGCGGTTGCCACGAGCTGGTCGGCCGTGGGAATCAGTGCGACGAAGCCCGGATCGAACGCGCCCATATAGGCCTTGAGCACCTCGGGCGTGTCGCGCGCGGGATCGACCGTGACGAACAGCACCTGCAGCTTGTCGCCGTCGCTGCCGAGCTGCTGCTTGACCTGCGCCATCTCGGTCATGGTGGTGGGGCAGACGTCGGGACACTGCGCATAGCCGAAGAACAGCACCACCACCTTGCCCTTGAAGTCCGCCAGGGTGCGGACCTTGCCGTCGGCGTCTTTCAGCGAGAAGTCGCGCGCATAGTCGGCGCCCGTGATGTCGACCGCATTGAAGCTGGGCCTGGGTTCGCTGCAGGCCGAGAGCCCCAGCCCCAGGGTGGCGGCCATGCCGGCCCATCCCGCACCGCCGGCAATCAGTTTCAGGGCATTTCGCTTGTTCATGGGCACGGGCATTCGATCAATCAATCAATCAGCGGAGATAGTGGTCGACGAGCAATGCCGCGAACAGCACGCTCAGGTGAATCAGCGAGAACCGGAAGGTCTTGCGCGCCAGCGCGTCGGAGTAGTTGCGCCAGAGCGCGAACGCGTAGCCCGTGAAGCCGATGCTCACGCCCACCGCCACCGCCAGGTAGAGCCAGCCACTCATGCCGTAGATGAAAGGCATCAGGCAGGCTGCGAACAAGATGAAGGTGTAGAGCAGCACCTGCAACCGCGTGAACTCGTTGCCGTGCGTGACGGGCAGCATCGGCAGCCCGGCCTTGCGGTAGTCCTCGACGCGGTAGAGCGCCAGCGCCCAGAAATGCGGCGGCGTCCACAGGAAGATGATGAGGAACAGGATCAGCGCCTCGGGGCCCACGTCGCCGGTCATCGCGGCCCAGCCCAGCACCGGCGGCATCGCGCCTGAGGCGCCGCCAATCACGATGTTCTGCGGCGTCAGCGGCTTGAGGATCACGGTGTAGATCACCGCATAGCCGACGAAGGTGGCAAAGGTCAGCCACATGGTGAGCGGGTTGACCTTGAACCACAGCAGCGCCGAACCGGCCGCGCACAGCAGCGCCGAGAACAGCAGCGCCTGCAGGTCGCTGAGCTGCCCGCGTGCCGTGGGGCGCCAGGCGGTGCGCTTCATCTTGGCGTCGATGCCCTTCTCGACCAGGCAGTTGAACGCCGCCGCCGCACCCGCCACCAGCCAGATGCCGATGCAGGCCAGCGCGGCGCGCTGCACGTCGGCCCACGAAGGCAGCCCGGGCACGGCCAGCACCATGCCGATGAAGGCGCAGAAAACGATCAGCTGCACCACGCGCGGCTTGGTCAGCGCATAGAACTGGCGCAGCACATTGGCGGTGCTTGTCTGCTGCACGGAAATCGGCGTGCTCACGCGGCGGCCTCCCTCTGGTTGTTGTGCGCGGCGCCGGGCGCCTTGTCTCTGTCGTGCGCGACTGCAGCCGCAGCCCCGCGGCGGCTCTCGCACAGCGCCCAGGTCAGCACCACGGCCAGCGCCGCGGCGCCCCCGGTGTGCAATACCGCGGCAGCCAGCGGCCAGCCGAGCAGCACGTTGCCAAGCCCGGTGGCCAGCTGGAGCAGGGCCAGCCCTGCAAGCCAGCGCGCCTGCGGCCGCAGCGGCGGGACGCGGCGCAGCTGCCACGCGAGCACGCCCAGGGCGGCGAACACGGCGTAGGCCATCAGCCGATGCGCGTAGTGAATGGCGGTGAGCGCCGGAAAATCGAGCGCCGCGCCGTTGCCGGTCACGCCCAGATGGCGCCAGATCTCGAAGCCTTGCGCAAAATTCATCGGCGGCCACCAGCTGCCCTGGCAGGTCGGGAACTGGGTGCAGGCCAGCACGGCATAGTTGGTGCTGACCCAGCCGCCGAGCGCAATCTGCAGCAGCAGCAATGCCGAGGTGGCGATCAGCCCGTTGCGCAACGCGGGTGGCACGGCCGTGGGCAGGCGGTCCGCGGCGGCCTGCCGGTAGCGCACCGCCTGGATGCACAGCAGCACCAGCAGCACCACGGCGCCCAGCAGGTGCAGCGTCACGATGGCGGGAAAGAGCTTCCAGGTCACCGTGAGGGCACCGAATGCGCCCTGCAGACAGACCCATGCCAGCGTCGCCGCGGGCCACCACGCGCTGAGCGTGGCGTGCTCGCCGTCCGCTGGCACAGGGGGTGCGGGAACACGGCGCAGGCGCCGCCGCACGATCCAGGTGGCGCCCGCGAGCACGAGAATGAGCACGCCGACGCCGGTGGCCAGGTAGCGGTGAACCATCTCGACCCAGGCCTTGCCGTGCGTGACCGGGCCGGTCGGTTGGGCCGACTGCGCCATGGCGATCTCGTGCCGCGCGCCGACCGGGCTCGCGTTGCCGTAGCAGCCCGGCCAGTCGGGGCAGCCCAGGCCCGAATCGGTGAGCCGGGTGAAGGCGCCGAACAGAGTGAGGTCGAAGGTGAGGAACAGCGTCAGCACGGTGAGCGCGTGCAGCCGGCGCGCCGGCCCCGCACCCGTGTTGCGGCGCCACACCCACACCAGCGGGCCGAGCGCGATCAGCACGCCGGCCGCCATCAGCCAGGCGATGGGCGTGAGGTCGTAGAGCGAGCCGGTGTCCATCATGCGTGCTAGCGGCCGGGTTCGTCCCAGGATGCGGAGGCGCGCATCAGGCGGTCGAGGTCGCGCTTGGCGCGGCTGGCGCCCGCGGCGTCCATGCGGGCCGGGAAACGCATCATCCAGTTGCCCATGGGATCGACCACGTACAGGTGTTCGGCCAGCCCATGGCCTGCGACCGGCGCGAGCCACTTGGCGAGCTGCTCGGCCGGCACGCGCAGCACGGTGGCGCCGCGCAGGCCGTTGTCCAACCGCGCCGGAACGGGCGCCGCATCGCTCACGAGCCAGACGCGGTCGAGGCGGTCTTTCTCGCGGCCGAGGCTTTCGCGCAGTTGGCGCTGCAGATAGAGCTGCTGCTCGCAGAGCGCGTCGCAGGCCGCATCGGCCACCGCCACCAGCAGCCACTGGCCCTTGAGCGTGGAAAAGTCGACCGGCGCGCCGTTGCGGTCCGTGGCGGTGAGTACCGGCAGCGTGCGTTGCGGATCAATCAGCTCGCCGTAGGCGCTGCGCCCCTCGGGCCGGATCACGTAGTAGGTGAAGTAGGACGCGACGACGGGCGCGGCGCACATCAGCATCACGGCGATCATCTTCCAGCGTCCGACCACCGTGCGACGGCCCTCGGCGCCATCGAGCGCCTGGTTGGGCGACGGCATGGAGTGCACCGTCAGGCCCAGCGGTTCGTCAGAGGCTGCTTGCATCGCGTGCGCGGCGCCTCGAGCGGCGGTAGGGGGAAATGATTTGGAACCAGACATAGAGGATGACCACGAGGGCCGAAAGCCCGAACCACTGGAATGCATAGCCGTAGTGCTTCTCCAGACCCAGAGCGGGGGCCGGCCAGTCGCGCTGCAACCCCTCGGAAGTGGGGCCGATCTGCTGCAGCGACACATCGGTTCGCAGCGGCAGCTTGGTTTCGGCGCGGAACGCTTCCAGGTCGAGATTCTGCCGGATGGGCGAAGACCCCGCGGATTCCGGTGCCGAGGCAGCCGCGGCCGGCTTGCCGAGTTCGAACAAATGGCCGGGCGGCGGCTCGATCAGGCCCGTGACCTCGACGATGCCGGCCGGCGTCTCGACCGTGCCCAGTTGCGTGCGGTCATTGAAATTGCGCTGCACCCAGCCGCGCTGCACCATCACGGCCTGGTCGCTGCCTTCCAGCGCGAACGGCGTCAGCACATAGAAGCCCGGCACGCCGTGCATCTGCCGGTTGTCCAGGTAAACCGTTTGCGGCGTCAGCCAGAGTCCGCGCAGCCGCACGGGCCGGTGCAGCTCGCCGGCCGGCGCTTCGAGCGCCAGAAAGTCGGCCTGGGCCAGCGGCGGCTTCTGCTTCTGGGCCTGGATCTCGGCCTGCAGCGCCTCCTTCTGCGCCGCGCGCGAAAGCTGCCAGCGGCCCAGCGACACCGTGGCGGCCAGGGTCAGCACGGCGGCCAGCGTGACCAGCAGGAAACGGCTCCGCCTCGGCCTCGCCCTGGCGGGATGAACGGGTTCCAGCATCACTGGAGCGGATGAGGCGTGCGGCCGATAATCGGAGTCATGAAATATTTCGTCGCCCTGGCTTTCGTGGGCATCTTCGCGAGCCTTGCCTTCGCGCTCTTCTACATGCTGAAAGACGGGCGCAATGGACGCGCCAAAAGCGGCGGCATGGCGCGCGCGCTCACCTTTCGGATCGGCATCTCCGTGTTTTTGTTCCTCTGCATGCTGCTGGCCTGGAAACTCGGCTACATCCAGCCCACCGGGCTCCCGGTCGGCAAGTAGATGGTGCTCGTTCCACGAGAACCATGAAAAAGGCGCCTTTCGGCGCCTTTTTGTTTGCATGCCGCGGGGTTCGCTCAAAGCCAATAGACCAGCGTGTAAAGGCCGAGCCAGACCACGTCCACGAAGTGCCAGTACCAGGCCGCGCCTTCGAAGCCGAAGTGGCGCTCCGGCGTGAAGTGGCCCTTCTGCAGGCGCAGGGTGATGAACAGCAGCATCAGCATGCCGATGAACACGTGCAGGCCGTGGAAGCCGGTCAGCATGAAGAAGGTCGAACCGTAGGCGCCGGAGCTGAGCTTGAGGTTCAGCTCGGTGTACAGGTGGTGGTATTCGTAGCCCTGCACGCCCAGGAACAGCACGCCGAGCAGCACGGTGAGCCACATGAAGCGGATGGTCTGGGCCCGATGGCCGGCACGCAGCGCGTGGTGGGCAATGGTGAGCGTGACGCCCGAGCTCAGCAGCAGCGCGGTGTTGATCGTGGGCAGCCAGAACGGGCCGACGGTCTGGAACGGTTCGACGATGTCGCCCGGCGAGCCGGTGGTGCCAGCAGCAAGGGTGGGCCAGACGGCCTTGAAGTCGGGCCAGAGCAGCGCGTTGTCGAGGCTGCCGAGCGCCGGCAGCGAATGGGTGCGGGCCCACCACAGCGCGGTGAAGAAGGCGCCGAAGAACATCACCTCGGAGAAGATGAACCAGCTCATGCTCCAGCGGAACGAGAGGTCGACCTTGTGGCCGTACCGGCCGCCTTCGCTCTCGCCGATGGCGGTGCGGAACCACACGAACAGCGTGGCAAGCCACCCGACCATGCCGAGCAGCAGCGACCATGCGCCCCACTGGTGGCCGTTGATCCATTGGGCCGCGCCAAGGATCACGAAGAAGAGGCCCGTCGCGGCCATGACCGGGTAGGCCGATGGCCCGGGCACAAAGTAGTAGGGCGTGGTGCCGTGGGTGGTTGAACTCATATCAGCTCCTGGCTTTCTTTCTTCTCTCGATTCGATGGATTCTGGAGGCGGTGCACCGTAGTCAGGGCGCGACCACATAGCGCACCAGCAGCACCAGCCCGACGATGAAAACGATGACCGCGGCAAAGGCCACCGCGATGATGTGCAGCGGATTCAGCCTGGCCAGGTCGTCCTGGTAGGCGCTCTTCTTGCGCACGCCGAAGAACGACCAGCAGACGGCCTTCACCGTGTCCCACAGCGTGGCCTTGGGCGGCGTGTTCGGAGCGGTCACGAGCGGGGCTCATGGGCAGCATTCGAAACGGCAGCCACCGGGGCCGCGGGCGTCTTGCCCCCGACCTCGAAGAAGGTGTAGGACAGCGTGATGGTCTTCACGTCCTTGGAGATCTTGGGGTCGATCACGAAGGCAACGGGCCACTGCTTCTTCTCACCCGGGTCGAGCGTGTACTGGTTGAAGCAGAAGCATTCGAGCTTGTTGAAGTATGGCGCGGCCTGCTGCGGCGCGTAGCTGGGAATGGCCTGCGCGGCCATGCGGCGGTTCTGCACGTTCTGGAACTCGTACAGCACGGTGTTGAGCTGGCCGGGATGCACCTGCATGGTCCGCTCGGCGGGCTTGAAGTCCCAGAGGCCGCCGCGCACGTTGGAGTCGAACTCGACCGTGATCGTGCGCGTGGTGTCGATCTGCGTGTTGTCGGGCACGCGCACGTTCTTGCCGCCGCTCGCGCCGCCCGGCACCTCGAGCTCGCTGAGCGCAAGGATGTTGATGCCGGTCATTTCGCAGATGGCGCGATAGAGCGGCACCAGGGCATAGCCGAACGCGAACATGCCGCAGGCCACGACGGCCAGCTTGCCGACCATGCGGACATTGGCGCGCTTGATGCGTTGACCGAGGCTCATGCGGGCGGCTCCGTTCGCTGCTTCAGCGTCCGCTGAACCAGATCATGCGGACCAGGAATCCGAGGAAGAACAGCACGGCGATGGAGGCCAGCGTGAGCCCCATGCGTCGGTTGTTCCTTTTTTGTTCGGGCGTGGTCATGGCGGGCATGCGGGCCGAGAGCCGTTCAGCCGATCACCTTGGTGGCGGTCGGATCGAGCCTGGGCGGGTTCTCGAAGGTGTGGAAGGGCGCCGGGGACGGCACTTCCCACTCGAGGCCTTCAGCGCCTTCCCAGGGCTTTTGCGGCGCCTTCTCGCCCTTGCCGAGCATGTTCGGCAGCACGATGAAGAAGAAGAAATAGACCTGGGCGAGACCGAAGGCGAAGGCGCCGACCGATGCCAGCGCGTTGAAGTCGGCGAACTGCATCGGGTAGTCGGCATAGCGGCGCGGCATGCCGGCCAGGCCCAGGAAGTGCATCGGGAAGAAGGTGACGTTGAACGAGATCAGCGACCACCAGAAGTGGATCTTGCCGCGCGCTTCGTTGTACATCACGCCGGTCCACTTGGGCGCCCAATAGTAGTAGCCCGCGAACATGGCATAGAGCGAACCGGCCACCAGCACGTAGTGGAAGTGGGCCACGACGTAGTAGGTGTCCTGCAGCTGGATGTCGATGGGCGCGATGGCCAGGATGAGGCCGGTGAAGCCGCCCATCGTGAACACGAAGATGAAGCCCACCGCGAACAGCATCGGGGTCTCGAAGGTCATCGAGCCCTGCCACATGGTGGCGATCCAGTTGAAGATCTTCACGGCCGTGGGCACCGCGATCAGCATGGTCGCGTACATGAAGAAGAGTTGGCCCGTGACCGGCATGCCGGTCGTGAACATGTGGTGCGCCCAGACGATGAACGAAAGAATCGCGATCGACGAGGTGGCGTACACCATGGAGGCGTAGCCGAACAGCCGCTTGCGCGAGAACGCCGGCACGATCTGGCTGATGATGCCGAAGGCCGGCAAGATCATGATGTAGACCTCGGGGTGGCCGAAGAACCAGAAGATGTGCTGGTACATCACCGGGTCGCCGCCGCCGGCGGGGTTGAAGAAGCTGGTGCCGAAGTGGCGGTCGGTCAGCGTCATGGTGATGGCGCCCGCGAGCACGGGCATCACGGCGATCAGCAGGTAGGCGGTGATGAGCCAGGTCCAGCAGAACATCGGCATCTTCATCAGCGTCATGCCGGGGGCGCGCATGTTCAGGATGGTGACGATGATGTTGATCGAGCCCATGATCGACGAGGCGCCCATGATGTGCATCGCGAAGATGCCGGCATCCATCGAGGGGCCCATCTGCAGCGTGAGCGGCGCGTAGAGCGTCCAGCCCGCGGCGGGTGCGCCGCCGGGCATGAAGAACGAGCCCACGAGCATCAGCGCCGCGGGGATCAGCAGCCAGAAGCTGAAGTTGTTCATGCGCGCGAACGCCATGTCGGAGGCGCCCACCTGCAGCGGGATCATCCAGTTCGCGAAGCCCACGAAGGCCGGCATGATGGCGCCGAACACCATGATCAGGCCGTGCATGGTGGTGAACTGGTTGAACAGCTCGGGGTTGACCAGCTGCAGGCCGGGCTGGAACAGCTCGGCGCGGATCATCAGCGCGAGCACGCCGCCCACCATCAGCATGGTGAAGCTGAACAGCAGATAGAGCGTGCCGATGTCCTTGTGGTTGGTGGCGAACACCCAGCGGCGCCAGCCGGTGGGCGCTGCGTGGTGCTCGTCGGGTGCGTGGCCGTCGTGGGCGTGACCGTGGGGGTCGAGGACTGCACTCATTTCGTTGTTCCTTGCAATTTCTTCGTCGCGGGGCGCTTTTGCTCGATCTTCACGATCACTTGCCGCGCAGGGCCAGAACTTCGGCCGGCTGCACCAGCTGGCCCGTCTTGTTCGACCAGCTGTTCTTGGTGTAGGTGGCGACCGCCGCGAGGTCGGTGTCGCTCAGCTGCTTCCATGAAGGCATCGCGCCATTGTTCTGGCCGTTGAGCAGCACCATCAGCTGCACCTTGTGGTCCGCGTCGACCACCTTGGGGCTGGCGTCCAGAGGCTTGATCGGGCCCGCGCCCTTGCCGTTGGCCTGGTGGCAGGCCGCGCAATTGGCGGCATAGACCTTCTCGCCGCGCGTCAGCATCTCGGGCAGGGCCCAGACCTTGCCCGGATCGTCGAGCTTGGCCGCGGCTTCCTTGCGCTTGCCATCGACCCACGCCGTGTAGTCGGCGGCCGAGACCACCTTCACGTGGATCGGCATGTAGGCGTGTTCCTTGCCGCAGAGCTCCTGGCACTGGCCGTAGTAGTCGCCCACGGTTTCGGCGCGGAACCAGGTGTCGCGCACGAAGCCGGGAACCGCATCCTGCTTGATGCCGAGCTGGGGCACGGCAAAGGCGTGGATCACGTCGTTGGCGGTGGTGATGATGCGGACCTTCTTGTGGACCGGCACCACCATCGGGTGGTCGACCTTGAAGAGATAGTCGTCGGGCATGGCGCCCTTGGCGCCGGCGTCGGACATGGCGCGCTGCGAGCTGTCGAGCGTGGAGATGAAGGCCAGGCCCTCGCCTTCGCCGGCCAGGTAGTCGTAGCCCCACTTCCACTGGTAGCCGGTGGTCTTGATGGTGAGGTCGGCGTTGGTGGTGTCCTTCTGGGCCACCAGCACCTTGGTGGCGGGCAGCGCCATCACGATCACGATGAGGAAGGGCACGATGGTCCAGATGACCTCGACCACCACCGATTCATGGAAGTTGGCCGCCTTGTGGCCGACCGACTTGCGGTGCTTCCAGATCGAATAGAACATGACCGCGAACACGGCAACGAAGATGACCGTGCACAGGATCATCATCACCGTGTGCAGGAAGTGCTGTTCCTGCGCAATCTTGGTGACGCCCAGCGGAAGATTCAGCTGGCGCACGGAGGGGCCGCCGGGCAGATCGTTGACTGCATGCGCCGCGCCGCTGAAAGCCGCGCCGGCCGCCAGCAACAGATTCGCCGGCCTGTACTTGTTGCGCCAAATGCTCTTCATCGTGTTCACGTTTCTTCAATTTTTTCAACAAACCCAACCGTGCAGCGCCGCGCGAGCCCCTCAGGCGCCACGCAACGCCATGCGAATCTCGCGCGCCAATGCGGCTCGCAACTCCGGGCGTACATAGCGCCCCACCCTGACTGATCGACCCTGACCCGAGACCTCGATCAGCGAACGATCGCCGGCCTGCGGTTCGATCCGCACCTGGTGCGGCAGAAATTCCGTGCGCTCGTAGTCTCCACCGTTCTCGAGCTCCACCACCAGCCGGCCGCCCTGCAGCGCAATCCGTTCTCCATCGGTTGCGTGCCGTGCGTACAGCATGAACGCGAAACCCACCGCGGCCAGTTCGAGCCAGGCAAAAGGCAGAACCAGCGGCGCACCGAGCATCCAGAAGACCGCGCCGATGCCGAGCGATACCACGCACAGCGAGGCGTAGAGCCAGCCCAGCTGGCTCGGCGTCACCGAGCAGTTGCGCTTCAGGAACCAGTGGATGTTCTGGCCTGAAACGGTGGCAAAACGAAACACGGAATTCGACACGGGCGAGTTCAGCAAATCGGTGCGTCGACGGCTGCCCGACCCCTTGTCTCCACAGGATCGGACAGACCTCGTTCGCGGAACAATACCCGCGAGTTTCACGCAACGGCGGATTGTAGCGGGTAGCCACAGGCGCCCGGTCGCGGATGCGCAGCTTGCGGACCGCGCCGTCTTCAGGCGCCGGGCCGCCCGCGCTGCAGCATCGAGCGCATCTCGCGCAGCGACACCGCGCTCTCGGCCGACAACGCCACGCGCGGCGCGGGCTTGAAGGCATGCCCGTAGATGACCTCGAAGGTCAGCGCGATGCGCCCGCCGCCCTCCTGCGCCGGCGCCAGCTCGGGCAGTGCATGCTTCAGCGCCCGGTGCCATGCCTTGCCTCGCAGCGCCGGGAAGCGCGCCGGATGCAGGTTGCGCCCCAGGGTGCGCAGCTCGGCAAGGGCCGCCTCGGGCGTGGCCCAGGTAAGCACGATGCGTTCCATGTCCATCACCGGCTCGGCGAAGCCGGCATGCACCAGCATGTCGCCCCAGTCGTGCATGTCGGTGTATTCATGGCCCGCGGCCGGCCAGCCGAGCCGGGCATGCAGCGCCCGCAGCTCGCGCACCGTGTCGGGGCCGAGGCACGAGAACATCAGGAAGCCGTCGGTCGCCACCAGCCGGTGCCAGCGCGCGATGAGCGCCTCGGGATCGGCCGCCATGTGCAGCGACATGTTGGCCCACAGCAGGTCCACGCCGTCTTCCGGCGGCGCATCGAAGCGCGCCTTGCCGCCCTGCCAGCGGCGCGCGCTCCACCAGGGCGCCGCCAATGCCTCGCCGGCCGCAGCGGCAAGACTGGATTCGGGTTCGATCACGAAGCAGGCGGCCTCGCGATAGCGCCGGGCCACGAGTTCATGCGCCTCGAGGCCGCCGCGCAGGGGCGCCCAGTCGGCCCAGGTGCGCGGCTGCGCCTTGATCCATTGCAGCCGGTCTTCCATGCGGCGGCCGATCTCCTCGTGCAGCCAGGGCGAGCCGGCGGCCGGCGCGAGCCGGCTCCAGCGCGCGGCCGCCTTGGGATCGATGGTCGGCGGTCTTCTTGCGGGGTCGGTGGCCATGGGGCCGTGAGTATATTGAGCTCATGTTCAGCCGTTGGGCCGATCGGCCTTTGACCTCCCTGCTCGCACGGCTGCCCAGCCAGTGCGAGGTGTGCCGCGCGTGGCCTTCCCGCCGCATCTGCGATGCCTGCGTGGCGCGCTTCGCGCCGCCGGCCGCGCGCTGCGGCAGCTGCGCCCTGCCCGTGCCCGAGGGTATCGCCCGGTGCAGCGAATGCATGCGCGATCCACCGCCGCTCGATGCCTGCTTCGCAGCCTGCACCTATGCGTGGCCCTGGCCCGATTGCATCGCTCAATTCAAGTTTCGTGGCGAGGCCGGCTGGGCCGGGCCTTTCGCGACGCTGATGCGCAGCGTGCCGTGGGTGGAACCGGCGCTGGAGCAGTGCG
The DNA here is from genome assembly GCF_018614875.1 of Variovorax paradoxus. Taxonomy (GTDB): domain Bacteria; phylum Pseudomonadota; class Gammaproteobacteria; order Burkholderiales; family Burkholderiaceae_C; genus Variovorax; species Variovorax paradoxus_I. Next base: position 71,078 of record NZ_JAGGNW010000026.1, read on the forward strand.
ACCGGGTGCTGCCGATGCCGATGGCGCCCGCCCGGCTGCGCGAGCGCGGCTTCAACCAGGCGCTCGAACTGGCGCGCCGGCTGGCCCCCGCCAAGACCGACGCCACGCTGCTCCTGCGTACCCGCGAAACACCGGCGCAGAGCGGCCTCGCGCGCGCCGAGCGCCTTCACAACCTGCGCGGCGCCTTCGCGGTCGAGCCCTTGCGTGCCCACCAGCTGCAAGGCCGGCGCGTGATGCTGGTCGACGATGTGATGACCAGCGGCGCCTCGCTGTTCTCAGCCGCGGCAGCCCTGCGGCTGGCCGGCGCGGTGCATGTCACGGCCATCGTGTTCGCGCGCACCGATCCGCCGCATTGACGAGCACCGCGACAATCGGCGCATGTTCCATATCGTCCTGGTCCAGCCCGAAATCCCGCCGAACACGGGCAACGTGATCCGTCTCGCGGCCAACACCGGCTGCACGCTCCACCTGGTCGAGCCGCTGGGTTTCTCGATGGACGACCGCCTGCTGCGCCGCGCCGGGCTCGACTATCACGAATATGCCGAGGTCAGGCGCCACGCCGGCTGGCAGGCGCTGCTCGATGCGGAACGGCCGGCCGCCGAGCGCATGTTCGCCCTCACCACGCGCGGCACGCGCGCCGTGCACGACGTGCGCTTCCAGCCGGGCGACTGGCTGGTGTTCGGTTCGGAAACCAGCGGGCTGCCGCCCGCGGTGCGCGATGGCTTTGCCGAGCCCCAGCGCCTTCGGCTGCCGATGCGCGAAGGGCAGCGCAGCCTGAATCTCTCGAACGCGGTGGCGGTGACCGTTTTCGAGGCCTGGCGGCAGAACGGGTTCGGCTGAGCCGATTTCAGCGGTAGCGGCGCACCACGGATTCCGCCACGCAGGCCGGCTTGGCCACGCCTTCGAGCTCGATCGTGGTTTCCCAGGTCATCTGGATGCCGTCGTCGGCGATCGGCTCCGCCGTGAGCAGCTTCATGCGCGCCCGCAGCTGCTTGCCCACCGGCACGGGCGACATGAAGCGCACCCGGTTCAGCCCGTAGTTCACGCCCATGCGCGACTCGACCACATCGAGCGCCGTCTCATAGAAACGCGGCAGCAGCGACAGCGTCAGAAAACCATGGGCAATCGGGCCGCCGAAGGGCCCGGCCTTGGCGCGCTCGATGTCGACATGGATCCACTGGTGGTCGCCCGTGGCCTCGGCGAACTGGTTCACCTGCTCTTGCGTGATGGTGATCCAGTCGCTCACGGCAACTTCCTGGCCGACGCAGGCCGCAAGATCCTGAAGCGTCTGGAATGTCTTTTTGGTCATGCGGGGCATTCTGGCGCCAAGGCCGGCGGTGCGGCTGTCGGGCTTGCGACAAGCAGCCTCAGGGAACGCGATCTCGTCGATTTGCCCGCGCCACCCTTGGTCTTGCGATATGTTCGCGGCATGACGACAACGACTCCCGCCGCCGCCGGCACCGGCGGCATCTATGTGCTTGCGGCCCATCCGCACTGGCGAGACTCTCGCATCAACCGCCGGCTGCTGGCCGCCGCCCGCTCGGTGCCGGGTGTCGAGGTGAACGACCTGTACGGCAGCTACCCCGACTTCGCCATCGACGTCGAGGCCGAACAGGCCCGGCTCGCGCAGGCCAGCCTGGTGGTGCTGCTGCACCCGATCCAGTGGTACTCGATGCCGGCGCTGCAAAAACTCTGGCTCGACGACGTACTCGGCTACGGATGGGCCTACGGGCCCGGCGGCACCGCCTTGCAGGGCAAGGACTGCTGGCTGGTCGCCACCACGGGCAGCCCCGAGCCGAGCTACCACCCCCAGAGCTACCACCGCTATTTCTTCGACGCCTTCCTGCCGCCCTACGAGCAGACCGCCGCGCTCTGCGGCATGCGCTTCCTGCCGCCGCTGGTCTTCCACGGCGCACGCAGCGCCGCCGAGGCCGAGGTGGCGGCGCACGTCGACGTGTTCACCCAGCGGCTCGGCAGCTACCCCCAATGGCCCGAGCTCGAGGAACTCGATGCCTGCGTGGCCTGCCCCGTCCCCGAAACCGACCGCCCGGCCGAGCACGACGACATGGACAAGGTGGTGTCCGGCGCCTTCCACTCCGCGACGGCCCGGGGCCTTGCCTCCATGTCCGCCGCCAACGAAGAAAAGAACAACGAAGAAGGCATGGCCTGAGCATGGAACACGCACCCGCCTGGCTGACCAGCAGCCTGATCTACCTGGGCGCCGCCGTGCTGGTGGTGCCGCTTTCCAGGGCCCTGGGCCTGGGCTCGATCATCGGCTACCTCGTCGCCGGCATCGCCATCGGACCCTGGGGGCTGGGCCTCGTGTCCAGCGTGGAGGACGTGCTGCATTTCGCCGAGTTCGGCGTGGTGCTGATGCTGTTCCTCGTCGGGCTCGAACTCGAACCCAAGCGCCTGTGGAACCTGCGCCGGCCCATCTTCGGCTGGGGCGCGGCACAGGTGCTGAGCTGCGCCGCGGTGCTGTTCGCCGTCGGCTGGGCCGTGGGCGCCGAATGGCGCGTGGCGCTGGTGGCCTCGCTCGGCCTGGCGCTTTCGTCCACGGCCATTGCGCTGCAGGTGTTCGGCGAACGCAACCTGCTCAGGACGCCGAGCGGCCAGGCGGGCTTTTCGATCCTGCTGTTCCAGGACGTGGCGGCCATCCCGATCCTGGCACTGCTGCCGCTGCTGGCGGGCGCCACGGCGGCCGAACAGTCGCTCGGCGGGCTGGACCGCGCGCTGGAAGCGCTGAAGATCGTCGGCGTGGTGGCCGGCATCATCCTCGGCGGCCGGCTGGCCCTGCGCCCGCTGCTGCGCTGGATCGCGCGCAGCGACACGCCCGAGATCTTCACCGCCGCGGCGCTGCTGCTGGTGGTGGCCATCGCGGCGCTGATGCAGTTCGTGGGCCTGTCGATGGCGCTCGGCGCCTTCCTTGCCGGCGTGCTGCTGGCCGAAAGCGAATACCGGCGCGAGCTCGAAACCGACATCGAGCCCTTCAAGGGCCTGCTGCTCGGCCTGTTCTTCATCGCCGTGGGCATGTCGATCAACTTCGGCGTGCTGATTGCGAGCCCCGGGCTGATGGCGATGCTGGTGGTCGGCTTCATGGCCATCAAGCTGGCCGTGATCTACGCGCTGGCCAAGGCCATGGGCCTGGCCTACCAGGAGCGCCCCGTGTTCACGCTGCTCTTGGCGCAGGGCGGCGAGTTCGCGTTCGTGGTGTTCCAGGCCGCGGGGCCGGACGTGCTGCCGCCCGAAATCACCTCGCTCCTGATCGGCGCGGTGGCGCTGTCGATGCTGCTGTCGCCGCTCTTGCTGGTGCTGCTCGACAAGTTCGTGCTGCCGCGCTACAGCCGCAACGGCGGGCCGCAGCTGGAGGAGATTTCGGAGCAGCAGGACGCCAAGGTGCTGATCTGCGGCTTCGGCCGCTACGGCCAGATCGTCGGCCGCATGCTGATGTCGCAAGGCCTGCGCGTGACGGTGCTCGACCACGATGCCGACACCGTCGAAGGCCTGCGCCAGTTCGGCTTTGGTGTGTTCTACGGCGACGCGACGCGGCTCGACCTGCTGCGCACCGCGGGCGCCGGCACGGCCAAGGCCATCGTGGTGGCGGTGGACGACATCGACCAGTCGCTGGAGATCGTCGATCTGGTGAAGGAGCACTTTCCGCAGGCACGCATCGTCGCGCGGGCGCGCAACGTGACCCACCTCTTCCAGCTGCGCGACCGCGGCGTGACGGATGTCGAGCGCGAAGTGTTCGAATCGTCGCTGCGCAGCGCCCGCACCGCGCTCGAGGCGCTGGGCTGGCCGGCGCACGAGGCGCGCGAGTCGGCCATGCGGTTCCGCCGCCGGAACATCTCGCTCAGCGACGAGATCTATCCGCACTACAAGGACCGCGCCAAGCTGATCGCGGCCAGCAAGGCGGGCCGCCAGCAGTTCGAGGAACAGGTGGCGCGCGAACGCGAGGAGCGGCAGCGCCGCTCGGGGCGCGACTGGGACCGGATCGACGAAAAGGAAGAGGCCGACGCGTAGCGCCCCTCCACTTCTTTGGGGTGGTGGGGGTTGTCCACGAGCGCCGCGTCGGCTTCGCAAGCCGACTGTTGCAATCGGACATGGAACGCGGTGCGACCGCGTCGCCTCGGCACAATCACCCCATGCCCAGCGTCCAACCCATCAAAAGAAAAACGGCCCCCACGGTCCCGGCCACCCCGACGCCCATGACCGGGTCCGTGGACACCGCCTTCCTTCGCACGCTGGTGGGCTACAACGCGCGCCGCGCCTCGCTGGCCGTGATCGAGGTGTTCATGGTGCGCATGGCGGTATACGGCCTGAAGGTGGTGGATTTCTCGGTGCTGTCGCTGATGGCGCACAACCCCGGCATCACCTCGCGCCAGCTGTGCGCCACGCTCGATGTGCTGCCGCCCAACCTGGTGGGACTGATCGCCGCGCTGGAGCGGCGTGGCTTGATCGAACGCCGCCCGCATCCGAGCGACGGCCGCGCCCTGGGCCTGCACCTCACGCCGGCAGGGATGGATCTGACCGCGCGGGCCGAGCAGACCGCCGCCGAGCTGGAGGTGGACGCCACCGGGCGCCTGACGGCCACCGAGCGCAAGACGCTGATCCGGCTGCTGCAGAAGGTGTATTCGCGGGGCGGGTGAATTTCTCCGTGGCGCTGCGTCCGCGCTCGGGGCCGAAGACGATGCGAGCGCTGTCGGAGCTACGTCACTCGACGCGCGACCTTTCGGACATGGCCTGGGCCAGGCCACCCCACTGGGCGCGGAACAGCCCTGGGTCCATGGTCTTCACATCGCGCATCAGGGGCCTGAACCCCATGTGCGCCAGCACGTCGCGCTCCAGGTCGATGCCCGGCGCGATCTCGATCAGCTCCAACCCTTCGGTGGTCAGGTGGAACACCGCGCGTTCGGTGACGAACAGCACGTTCTGCTGGCGCCGTGCGGCATCCAGCCCGTTGAAGGTGATCTGCTCCACCTTCTCGATGAACTTGCGGGACTTGCCTTCCTTGACGATGGCGAGCTGGCCGTCGGCCACCTTCACCTGCAGGCCGCCGGCGGTGAAAGTGCCGCAGAACACCAGATTCTTGGTGGAGCACGTGATGTTCACGAAGCCGCCGCAGCCCACGGGGCGGCCGTTGAACTTGCTCACGTTCACGTTGCCGTGGTTGTCCACCTGGGCCAAGCCCAGGAAGCTGGCGTCCAGGCCGCCGCCGTCGTAGAAGTCGAACTGCAGCGACTGCTCGATGATGGCGTCGGCGTTGTAGGCCACGCCGAAGTCGCCGCCCTGCGCGGGAATGCCGCCGGTGATGCCGCTCTCGACGCTCAGGGTCAGCTGGTCGGCCACGCCCTCCTCCGCTGCCACCGAGGGCACGCCGGCCGGGATGCCGATGCCCAGGTTGGTGATCGCGCCGGGCGTGAGTTCCAGCGCCGAGCGGCGGGCGATCACCTTGCGCTCGTCCAGCGGCATGGGCTCCAGCGAGTTCACGGGCACGCGCACGTCACCGCACAGCGCGGGGCTGAACTGCGTGGTGATGGTCTGCATGTGGTTCTCGGGCTGGCCGACCACCACGTAGTCCACCGACACGCCCGGCACCTTCACCGACTTGGGGTGCAGGCTGCCGGCCTGGACGATGCGCTCCACCTGCGCGATGACGATGCCGCCGCAGGCCTTGGCCGCATGGGCAATGTTGATCTGCTCCAGCAGCATGCCTTCCTTGTCCAGCGTGATGTTGCCGTTCTCGTCGGCCAGGGTGCCGCGGATGATGGCCACGTCGATCTTGGGCGAGGGGTAGAACAACCATTCCTCGCCGTTGAATTCGACCAGCTTGACCAGATCTTCGGTGGACTTGCTGTTGAGCTTGCCGCCCTCGATGCGCGGATCGACAAACGTGCCCAGGCCCACCTTGGTCAGCAGGCCCGGGCTGCGGCTGGCGATGTGCCGTGTGAGGTGCGACAGGCTGCCCTGCGGGAAGTTGTAGGCCTCGACCTCGCCTTCGAACACCATCTTCATCATCTCGGCGCCGGTCTGCCCGAAGTGGCCGGCCACGGTGCGCTTGATCATGCCGGGGTGGGCGAAGTGCACCATGCCCGCGTCCTTGCTGTTGCCGATGGCGCCGCAGGCCCAGGTGGTCACGTTGCGCGGATGGCCTGTTTCCAGAAAGGTTTGCTCCACGCCCTTGAGCACTTCCTCGGGCAGGCTGGTGACGGCCAGGCCGCCCAGGAAGATGGTGGCGTCGTCGGGGATGAGGGCCCCGGCTTGGGCGGCGGTGATGATTTTCATGGTGTGTGTTCCGGGTACGGGTTCGGACGTTCTGCTGCTGCGATGTGTTTCGTGGCTGTCAGGCCTCGGGGTTTTCGATGAGCAGCGCCATGCCCTGCCCGCCGCCCACGCAGGCGCTGGAGATGCCGTAGCGCAGGCCGCGCCGGCGCAACTCGCGCGCCAGCGTCACCGTGAGGCGCACGCCCGTGGCGGCCAGCGGGTGGCCCAGCGCAATGGCGCCGCCGTTGACGTTGAGCTTGTCGCGGTCGAGGCCCAGCTCGCGCTCCACCGCGAGGGTCTGCGCGCCCTGGGCTTCGTTGATTTCAAACAGGCCGATGTCGTCCAGCGTGAGCCCGGTGCGCGCCAGCAGCGCGCGGATGGCGGGGGCCGGGCCGATGCCCATGTACTCGGGCGCCACGCCCACCGCCGCCGCACCGCGCAGGCGTGCCAGCGGCTTGAGGCCGCGCTGCTGCACATACGCATCGCCGGCCACCACGGCGCCCACGGCGCCATCGACCAGGGCCGAGCTGTTGCCGGCCGTCTGCACGCCACCGGGATACACGGTGCGCAAGCCCGCCAGGGCCTCGATGGGCGAGGGGCGCGGGTGGGTGTCGCGGTCGAGCTGCGCCACCTTGCGCGGCAGCGTGATGCCGCGCGTGGCATAGCCTTCGAGCGCGAATTTCTCGCTCGTCACCGGCACGATCTCGCCGGCCAGGAAGCCATCGGCCTGGGCCTGGAGCGCCCGCTCGAACGAGCGGGCGGCATAGGCATCCACGTCTTCGCGGGTGATGCCGTATTTCTTGGCCAGGTTCTCGGCGGTCTCGATCATCGTGACCGGACCGGCGGTGTCGATCAGCGCTTCCATCAAGAAGTCCTTGAACTCCACCGGGGCGCCCAGCTTGAAGCCGGTGCGGTGCGTGTAGGCGGCAATCGGGTTGCGCGTCATGGACTCGGTGCCCACCACCAGCGCCACGTCGGCATAGCCCAGCGCGATCTGGTCGGCGGCCTGGCGCAGCAGCTCGAACCCCGTGCCGCAGATGCGCTGCACCAGGATGGCCGGCACGCTCTGCGGCACGCCCGCGTACAGGCCGATGTGGCGCGGCAGCACGAAGGCGTCGAAGTCGGCCTGCGCCATCGATCCCGTGATGACCGAGTTCACGTCGGCGGCGGGCACGCCGCTGCGCTCCAGCACGGCCCGGGCCACTTTGATGCCCATGTCGGTGGGCGACACATGGCCCAGGGGACCGCAGTAGTCGACCATCGGCGTGCGCACGCCGTCGATCAGCCAGGCGTTCAGGGGAGCGGAAAAGGAATGTTCAGTGGTCATGGATCAAGCTTTCTGGGTTTTGCTGTCGGTCACGCGCAGCACGGTGGCATAGCCGGTGTCGCCTGCGGCGCAGCCGGTGAACAGGCCCACGCCGCCACCGCGCAGCACCAGCTCTTCGATGAGTTCGATGATGGCGCGCAGGCCCGTGGGCGCCTGCGGGTGGCCCCAGATGATGGAGCTGCCGTAGTTGTTCATGCGCTCCCAGGCAAAGCCGGTGTCGCGCGCCAGGGCGATGTCGTTCACGGCAAACGGGTTGTGGGTCTTGACGGCGTCCACGTCCTTCATGGCGAGGCCCGCGTGCTTCAGGGCATTGAAGGTGGCGGGTACCGGCGCCATGGGCATGTAGCCCGCCTCCACGCGCGCCATGCCGAAGCCCAGGATCTCGATCTCGATGCCGGGGTCGATGGAGGCCGCGCGCGCACGGTCGCGCGTGGTGACGACGGCGCCCGCGTTGCCGTCGGCCGGATGGGTCTGCCCGCCAAACGTCACGGTGCCGCCTTCCTTCACGGGCTTGAGCCTGGCCAGGCCTTCGGCCGTGGTCGGGAAGATGCCTTCGTCGGTGCCGAGCGTGCCGGTCTGCTTGCGGAACTTCGAATCGCTCAGCGGCACATTGGCCATGTAGCGCTTCTGGAACGCGCGGTCATCGGCCAGCGCCTGCTGGTACTGCATGTAGCGGTGCAGCTTCAGGGCGTGCTGCTCTTCGGTGCTGATGCCATAGCGCGCGGCCACGTTTTCGCCGGTCTGCAGCATCGCGTTCTTGGCGTAGGGGTCGTGCGCCATGTTGTCGGGCACCCAGTGCTCGGTGATGCCGTAGCCGCCGGTGCCGCTGGAGTCGGGGTAGTACACCACCGGGCCGTTGGACTGCCGGTCGGCCATCACCAGCAGCGCACTGCTGGCCGTGCCGCATGCCACCTCCTGCGCGGCCATCTGCATCGCGCGCACGCTGGTGGCGCAGGCCTGCTGCACGGTGGGGCCGGCCACGCGGTCGATACCCATGAGCCCCGTGACCCACGGCAGGCCGTAGAAGCTGCCCTTCTGCGGATTGGTGATGCCCAGGATGGCCAGGTCCACCGCCGCGAGGTCGTAGCCGCGCGCCGCCAGCGCCTGCCGGCCCACCTGGGCGGCCAGCGGCAGCGCATTGAGGTTGGCCAGGGAGCCCTGCCACTTGGCAAAGGGGGACGACCAGTAGATACCGTAGGGGATGAAGGCGTTCACGACGGGTTCCTTGTTCCTGAGGGCTGCATTTAGTTATTTATCATAACCATATGACTCGCTGGAAAAGCTAGGGAAAGCACCTAAGAAAGAGCCTGGCTTCGACCTTGTTTTAGTTATTTTTAATAACCATAATCCCATCAACTCACAGACCTCACCATGACCCAGTCCACCGACATCTCCCTGGAAATTCGCGGCGAACGCGAGGAAATCGCGGTCATCCGCCTGACCCGCCCCGCCAAGCGCAACGCCTTGAACGACGGCCTGATCCTCGCGCTGCGCGATTTGATGGAAAGCCTGCCCGCCACTGTGGCCGCAGCGGTGATCGACGGCCAGGGAGAGCACTTCTGCTCGGGACTGGACCTCAGCGAACTCAAGGAGCGCGATGCCGGCCAGGGCCTGCACCACTCGCGCATGTGGCATGCCGCGCTCGACCGCGTGCAGTTCGGCCCCGTGCCCGTGGTGGCTGCGCTGCACGGCGCCGTGGTGGGTGGCGGGCTGGAGCTGGCCAGTGCCTGCCACATCCGCGTGGCCGACGAGTCAACGTTCTACGCGCTGCCCGAAGGCTCGCGCGGCATCTTCGTGGGCGGTGGCGGCGCGGTGCGCATCCCGCGCCTGATCGGCACGGCCCGCATGACCGACATGATGATGACCGGCCGCGTCTACAACGCCGTGGACGGCGAGAAGGTCGGCTTTGCGCAGTACCTGGTGCCCACCGGCACCGCGTTCGACAAGGCCTTCGAGCTGGCCCAGCGCATCGCCCAGAACGCCCCGCTGACCAACTACGCACTGATGCACGCGCTGCCCCGCATTGCCGAGCAGCCGTCCGACCAGGGCCTGATGACCGAAGCCATGATGGCCGCCATCGCCCAGAGCGCACCCGAGGCCAAGGCCCGCGTGCGCGCCTTCCTCGACGGCAAGGCGGCCAAGGTCAAGAAGGACTGATGCACATCGCGCGCACGGAAAGCCCCTGATGACCGCAAACCCCTCCACCCCCCGCTACCGCCCCCTGCGTTTCGGGGTCACCGAAGTGCGCACCCGCGCTGCGGACAACGGCGTGGTCTATGTCGAAGCCGCGCAGGCCCTGCAGCCGCACCCCGTGCGCCTCACCGACCGGCTGGCCCACTGGGCGCAGGTGGCGCCCGAGCGCACCTGGATGGCCCAGCGCGTGAAGAATGCCGATGGCAGCCTGGGCGAATGGCGCCACATCAGCTACGGCCAGGCGTGGGCTGCGGCCCGCAGCATTGCACAGGCGCTGCTGGGCATGAGCCTGAGCGCCGAGCGGCCCGTGGCCATCCTGAGCGAGAACGACCTGGACCATGCGCTGCTGTCGCTGGGCTGCCTGGTGGCCGGCGTGCCGCAGTGCACGGTGTCCACCGCGTATTCCACGATCAGCCAGGACTACGACAAGCTGCGCCACGTGCTCGACACGCTGACGCCGGGCCTGGTGTTCGCAAGCGACGCCGGGCGCTTTGCCCGCGCCATCGACGCCACGGTGGCCGCCGATGTGCATGTGGTGCTGGGCAGCGGCAGCATCGAAGGGCGCCGCACCACGCCGTTCAGCGACCTGCTGGCCACCCCCGCCACGCCCGCCGTGGATGCGGCGCACGGCGCAATCACCGCGGACAGCGTGGCCAAGTTCATGTTCACCTCGGGCTCCACCAAGCTGCCCAAGGCCGTGATCGTCACGCATGGCATGTGGGCCGCCAACCTGCAGCAGATGAACCAGTCCATGCCCGTGCTGGCCGAGGAGCCGCTGGTGCTGGTGGACTGGCTGCCGTGGAACCACACGTTCGGCGGCAACCACAATTTCGGCATCGTCATCTACAACGGCGGCACGCTGTACCTGGACGAAGGCAAGCCCACGCCCACGGGCATGGCCGAGACCATCCGCAACCTGCGCGAGATCGCGCCCACGGTGTACTTCAACGTGCCCACGGGCTTCGAGGTGATCGCCCAGGCGATGAAGACCGACGACCAGCTGCGCAAGAACCTGCTCAGCCGCGTGAAGATGTTCTTCTTTGCCGCGGCCGCGCTGTCGCAGCCCATCTGGGACGCGCTGTTTGAAAGCGCCGAGCGCGAGGTGGGCGAGCGCATCGTCATGAACACCGGCCTGGGCATGACCGAAGGCACGCCGTTCTGCCTGGCCGTGAACAGCCCCTTCGTGCAGGCCGGCGACATCGGCGTGCCCACGCCGGGACTGCAGCTCAAGCTCGTGCCCGTGGACGGAAAAATCGAGGTGCGCTACCGCGGCCCCAACATCACGCCCGGCTACTGGCGCAACCCCGAGGCCACGCGCGAGGCTTTCGACGAAGAGGGCTTCTACTGCTCGGGCGACGCAGTGAAGTGGATCGACGAGAGCGACCTCAACAAGGGCCTGAAGTTCGACGGCCGCATTGCCGAGGACTTCAAGCTCAGCACCGGCACCTTCGTGAGCGTGGGTCCCATGCGCGCCAAGATCATCGCGGCCTGCGCGCCGTACGTGCAGGATGCCGTGCTCACCGGCATCAACCTCAAGGAGGTCGGCGCGCTGCTGCTGCCCACGGCCGCCTGCCGCGCCCTGAGCGGCCTGCCCGCCACCGCCGGCCTGCAGGAAGTGGTGCAGAGCGCGCCCGTGCAGCAGCATTTCCAGAAGGTGCTGAACCAGCTGGCGGCGCAATCCACCGGCAGCGCCACGCGCGTGGCACGGGCCCACCTGATGGCCGAGCCGCCATCGCTCGACAAGGGCGAGATCACCGACAAGGGCTCCATCAACCAGCGCGCCGTGCTCCAGCACCGCGCCGACCTGGTGAACGCGCTGCACGACGGCAGCCTGCCATTCACCATCGTTCCCCAACACTGAATTTCACCGGAAGGAATCCACCATGCACATCCAAGGACAAGCCGCCATCGTGACCGGCGGCGCATCGGGCCTGGGCGAAGCCACCGCACGCGAACTGGCGCGCCTGGGCGCGAAGGTGGCCGTGCTCGACCGCAATGCCGAACAGGCCGAACAGGTGGCCGCCGCCCTCTCCAGGGAATTCGGCGACGGCGCGGCCGTGGCCTGCCCTTGCGACATCACCGACCCCGCCAGCGTGACCGCCGCACTGGACAAGGCTGCCGCCGCCCATGGCCCCGCACGCATCCTCATGAACGTGGCCGGCATCGGCAGCGCCAAGCGCATCGTGCAGCGCGACGGCAGCGCCGCGCCGCTGGAAGACTTCACGCGCGTGGTCACCATCAACCTGATCGGCAGCTACAACGTGAGCCGCCTGTTCGCCGCAGCCTGCGCCAGGCTGCCCGCACTGGACAACGGCGAACGCGGCGTGATGATGTTCACCGCTTCCGCCGCCGCGTTCGACGGCCAGGTGGGCCAGCAGGCCTACAGCGCCTCCAAGGGCGGGCTCGTGGGCATGACGCTGCCCATGGCGCGCGACCTGGCCCAGCACGGCATCCGCGTGTGCACCGTCGCGCCCGGCCTGTTCGCCACGCCGCTCATGAAGGAGTTGCCCGAAGCCGTGCAGCAGTCGCTGGCCGCGTCGATCCCGTTCCCGCCACGCCTGGGAAAGCCTTCGGAGTTTGCCGAGCTGGCCTGCCATATCGTCACCAACGGCCATCTCAACGGCGAAGTGATCCGCCTCGACGGTGCCCTGCGCATGGCGCCGCGCTGACTCTTCAAACCCGCTTCCATCCCGCTTCCTTCAGGAGACATCGATGACATTCAAGAAAAAGACCACCCTTGCCGCCGTGCTGGCGCTCATGGCCATGGGCATGGCCCATGCCGACATCACCATCGGCGTGGTGCAGCCCCTCACCGGCCCGGCCTCCGGCCTGGGGATTCCGGTGAAGAACGGCATCATGATCTGGCCCAAGACCATCGCGGGCGAAACGCTCAAGGTGGTGGTGCTCGACGACGCTACCGACCCGACCACCGGCGTGAAGGACGCGCAGCGCCTGGTGACGGAAGACAAGGCCGACGTGATCATCGGCTCCAGCGCCACGCCGGTCGCCATTCCGATGGCCGACGTGACCGCCGAAGCGGGCACGCCGCAGATCGCGACCTCGCCCGCAAGCCTGCCGCCGGGCAAGGACAAGTGGTTCTTCCGCATGCCGCAGTCGAACGACGTGATGGCCTATGCGGTGGTCGCGCACATGAAGAAGCAGAACGTGAAGACGGTCGGCTTCCTCGGCTACACCGACGCGTATGGCGAGCTGTGGCTCAAGGCACTGACCGCCGAGGGCGCCAAGAACGGCATCAAGATCGTCGCCACCGAGCGCTTCGCGCGCTCCGACACCAGCGTGACCGGCCAGGTGCTGAAGCTCACGTCGGCCAATCCCGACGCGATCCTGATCGTGGCCTCGGGCAGCGGCGCGGGCATGCCGCAGAAGGCGGTGATGGAGCGCGGCTACAAGGGCAAGGTCTACCAGACGCACGCCGCCGCCACGCAAGACCTGATGCGCACCGCCGGCAAGGACGCCGAAGGCACCTTCGTGGTGTCCGGCCCCGCCACCGTGGCCGAGCAGCTGCCCGACAGCCATCCGTCGAAGGCGGCCGCGGTGGCCTTCGTGCAGGGCTACGAGAAGGTCTACGGCCCCGGCTCGCGCAACCAGTTCGCCGGTCACTCGGCCGACGCGCTCACGGTGCTCGAAAAGGCCGTGCCGGTTGCGCTCAAGAAGGCCAAGCCCGGCACGCCGGAGTTCCGTGCCGCGCTGCGCGATGCACTCGAAGGCATGGGCCGCACGGTGCTCGCGCACGGCGTGCTCAACTGGACGGCGCAGGACCACTGGGGCTACACGACCGAGACCGGCGTGATGCTCAAGGTGGTGAACGGCGCGTTCAAGGTCGAACAGTAATCTTCTTCAGCCGCAGCCTCACGCCATGGACTTATCAATCGCCAGCATCCTGACGCTGGACGGCCTCACCAATGGCGCGATCTATGCCCTGCTGGGCATGGGCATCGTGCTCGTCTTCACGGTGACCCGCGTCATCTTCATCCCGCAGGGCGAATTCGTGGCGTACGGCGCGCTGACGCTGGCGATCTTCCAGACCGGCAAGACGCCGGGCACGGTGTGGCTGCTGCTCATACTGGCTGGCGTTGCCGCGCTGATGGATCTGGTCACGACCTGGCGGCACAGCGGCAGCGCGGCGGGCGGGCTGAAGGCGGCAGCGCGTACCTTCGCCCTGCCGGCCATCATCTGCGCGGTGTCGGCGTGGGCCGGCCCGCGCAACCTGCCGATCGGCGTGCAGGCACTGCTCACGGTGTTCATCGTCACGGCCTTCGGGCCGCTGGTATACCGCGTGGCGTACCAGTCGCTGGCCGGCGCGAGCTCGCTGGTGCTGCTGATCGTCTCGGTCGGCGTGCACTTCGCGATGACGGGGCTGGGCCTGTTGTTCTTCGGCGCGGAAGGTTTTCGCAACCCGCCGTTCTGGGACGAGCGCATGGCGCTGGGCCCGCTGAACGTGAGCGGGCAGGCGTTGATCATCTTTGCCATGTCGGCCGCGCTGATCGTGCTGCTGTACCTGATGTTCGAGCGCAGCCTGTATGGCAAGGCGCTGCGGGCAACGGCCGTGAACCGGCTGGGTGCGCGGCTCATGGGCATTTCCACCCAGGCAGCGGGGCAGCTCACTTTCGCGATGACGGCACTCATCGGTGCGCTCTCCGGCCTGCTGATCGGGCCCACCACCACGGTGTTCTACGACTCCGGTTTTCTCATCGGCCTGAAAGGCTTCGTGGCTGCCGTGGTTGGCGGGCTTGCAAGCTACCCGGGTGCCCTGCTCGGTGCGCTGGCGGTGGGCGTGATCGAGTCCTTCGGTTCTTTCTGGGCGAGCTCGTTCAAGGAAGTGATCGTGTTCACCATCATCCTGCCTGTGCTGCTGTGGCGGTCGCTCAAGAGCGGCCATTCGGACGAGGAGCACTGACATGGAAGCCCTACTGAACCCCACCGCTCCCACGCCAGACAAGAGCCTGCTGCGCACCTGGGGCCCGCTCGCACTGATCCTGGTGCTCGTCGCGCTGCCGTTCCTGCCGCTGCCCGACTTCTGGATCATCCAGCTCAACTACATCGGCATCTACACGCTGCCCGTGCTCGGCCTCGTGCTGCTCACCGGCGTTGGCGGCCTCACCTCCTTCGGGCAGGCGGCCTTCGTGGGCATCGGCGCGTACACCACCGCCTACCTCACGGTGAACACGGGCCTGTCGCCGTGGGTCACGCTGTTCATCGGCCTGGCGCTCACCGGCCTCAGCGCCGCGTTCATCGGCGCGATCACGCTGCGCATGTCGGGCCACTACCTGCCGCTGGCCACCATCGCATGGGCGCTGTCGCTGTACTACCTCATGGGCAACCTCGATGCGCTCGGCAAGTACGACGGCATCCTGGGCGTGAAGGGGCTGTCGCTGTTCGGTTTCGAGTTCGGCCAGCAGCGGCTGTTCTACGGCGTGGTCTGGGCTTTCGCGGTCCTCGCGGCGTTCGCGGTGATCCGCCTGCTCGACTCGCGCAGCGGCCGCGCCATCCGTTCGCTGGCCGGCGGCTCGCAGATGGCCGAGGCCATGGGCGTGAACACGCTGCGCTTCAAGATCGGCATCTTCGTGCTGGCGGCCATGCTCGCATCGATCTCGGGCTGGCTGTTCGCGCACTTCCAGCGCACGGTGAACCCCTCGCCCTTCGGCCTGAAGATGGGCATCGAATACCTGTTCATGGCGGTGCTCGGCGGCGCGGCCCACGTGTGGGGCGCGATTGCCGGCGCCGGCGTGGTGAAACTGCTCGAAGACCAATTGCAGGTGCTGCTGCCAAAGCTGATCGGCACGGCCGGCAGCTACGAGCTGATCGTGTTCGGCATCATGATCGTGCTGGTGCTCAAGTATCTGCCCAGCGGGCTGTGGGCCTTCGTCGACCGGCGCCTGCCGCGTCCGCGCCGCAGCGTCGACTGGCAGGGCGCCAAGGACCTGCCCGCACGCGCCAAGCCGGCCGCGGGCGAGGTGGTGCTCGACGTGCAGGCCATCCGCAAGACCTTCGGCGGACTGGTGGCGGTGAACGACATCAGCTTCCAGACGCGCGCCGGCCAGATCGTCGGCCTGATCGGGCCGAACGGCGCGGGCAAGTCGACCACCTTCAACCTCGTGACCGGTGTGCTCGGGCTTTCGGGCGGCGCGGTGCGCTTCCGTGGCGAGGCCATCGGCGGCCTGGGCGCGCGGCAGATCGCGCAGCGCGGCGTGTCGCGCACCTTCCAGCATGTGAAGATGGTGGCCGACATGACGGTGCTCGAGAACGTGGCGCTGGGTGCCCATCTGCGCGGCCACAAGGGTGCCGTCGCCGCCATGCTGCGCATCGACCGCACGGAAGAGCGCGCGCTGTTCCGCGAGGCCGAGCGCCAGCTGCAGCGCGTGGGCATGGGCGACTACCTGCACGAGATCGCGGGTAACCTCGCCATGGGCCAGCAGCGCCTGCTGGAGATCGCGCGCGCACTGTGCGCCGACCCGGCCCTGCTGCTGCTCGACGAGCCCGCAGCCGGCCTGCGCCACAAGGAAAAGGAAGCGCTGGGCAAGGTGCTTCGGCAGTTGCGCAGCGAAGGCATGAGCATCCTGCTGGTGGAGCACGACATGGGGCTGGTGATGGACATCTGCGATCACATCGTGGTGATGGAATTCGGCACGCACCTGATGGAGGGCACGCCTGCCGAAGTGCAGAACAGCGACAAGGTGCGCGCGGCTTACCTCGGAACGGAGCATTGAGATGACCACAGCCCCCTTGCTCCACATCCGCGACCTGCACGCCGGCTACGGCCGTGCCGAAGTGCTGCACGGCATCGACCTGAAAGCCGGCCAGGGCAGCGTCGTTACCGTGATCGGCCCGAACGGCGCCGGCAAATCCACGCTGCTCAATGCGCTGATGGGCGTGCTGCCTTCGAAGGGCGTCATCGAGTTCAAGGGCCAGCCGATTTCCGCGCTGTCGCTCGAAGAACGCGTGATGCTCGGCATCGCGCTCGTGCCCGAGAAGCGCGAGCTGTTCGGCACCATGCCGGTGGAAGACAACCTCGTGCTCGGCGGTTTTCGCCAGGTGCGGCTGCGCAACAAGCAGTGGCGCGACCGCATCGACGAGGTCTACACGCTGTTCCCGCGCCTGAAGGAGCGCCGCGCGCAACTGGCCGGCACGCTCTCGGGCGGCGAGCGGCAGATGCTGGCGGTAGGCCGCGCACTGATGTCGCGCCCCACGCTGCTGATGCTCGACGAACCCAGCCTCGGCCTGGCGCCGCTGGTGGTGCAGGAAATCTTCCGCACCGTCGATGCGCTGCGCGCCACGGGCGTGACCATCCTGCTGGTCGAGCAGAACGCGCGCGCCGCCCTCGAAGTGGCCGACCACGGCTACGTGCTCGAGATGGGCAGCGTGAGCCTCGAAGGCGAAGCGAAGAAGCTGGCCGTCGACTCCCGCGTGATCGACACCTACCTGGGCGCGGCAAGAAAAGCCGCCTGAAGAAGGCAAGGCCGCGGCCTGCGCGGCAAGGAGACGACATGAACCGACAGCGCCACATTCCCATCGGCCTGTGCGCGACCGCGCTCGGCGTGGCCGCCTTGCTTGCGGCCTGCGCGGTGCGTCCACCCGCAGCGCACGCACCGCTGGCCGCCGCGCGGCCCGGCACGCTGCAGGCCTGCACCGACCTGGCCGCGCGCGCCGTGCTGCCGGGCACGGTCTACACCTCGGCCACCGAGGTGCCGGCCGGCACCGTCACGGTCGGCGGCATCGCCATGGCCGCGCCCGCGCACTGCCTAGTGCAAGGCCGCATGAACGAACGCTCGAGCCCGGTCGACAACCAGCGCTATGCCGTCGGCTTCGAGATGCGGCTGCCCGTGGCATGGAACGGCCGCTTCTTCTACCAGGCCAACGGCGGGCTCGACGGCGTGGTGGTGCCCGCGCTCGGCGGCATCGGTGGTGGCGGCCCGCGCAGCAGCGCGCTGCAGATGGGCTTTGCTGTCATCAGTTCCGATGCCGGCCATGCCGGTTCGATGGGACCGCGCTTCGGGCTCGACCCGCAGGCGCGGCTCGACTACGGCTACAACGCCGTCGCGCAGCTCACGCCGATGGCGAAGAACCTGATCGCCAAGGCCTACGGACGCGGGCCGGACCGCTCCTACTTCGGTGGCTGCTCCAACGGCGGTCGGCATGCGATGGTGGCCGCCGTGCGTTCGGCGCAGCAGTACGACGGCATCCTTGCGGGCGACCCCGGCTTCAACCTGCCGAAGGCGGCGGTGGCACAGCTCTACGGCGCGCAGCAATACGCGGCCGTGGCCAGCGCGAAGACGCCGGCCGGCCAGCCCGTCCTGCAAAGCGCCTTCACGCCGGCCGAGATGAAGCTCGTGGCCGACAAGGTGCTGCAGCGCTGCGATGCACTCGACGGATTGGCGGACGGCATCGTGTCGAACGTGCAGGCGTGCAAGACGCGCTTCGACATCCAGACGGCCGTGCCCACTTGCGCCGCCGGCACGCGCGACGGCATGTGCCTCAGCGCACCGCAAAAGGATGTGCTCGCCAACGTGTTCGTCAGGGGCGCGCGCAACGGCGCGGGCCAGCCGATCTACAGCAGCTTCCCGTTCGACTCGGGTGTGAGCGGCAGCAACTGGCGCGAGTGGAAGTTCGCGAGCCCGGCGACGCGCGACGCAGGCGCCGTGGCTTTCATCTTCAGCACGCCGCCGCTGGCCGAGCGGCCGCAGGGCCTGCCCTTTGCGCTGGGCTTCGACATGGACCGCGACGCACCGCGCATTGCCGCGACCGATGGCGTGTTCCGCGAGTCGGCGCTGTCGTTCATGACGCCGCCGGACGCGGCCAACCTCGGTGCGCTGCGCGACCGTGGCGGCCGCATGGTCGTCTACCACGGCACCAGCGACCCGGTGTTCTCGTCCGACGACACCGCAGCCTGGTACGCGAGCGTTCAGGCCGCGAACGGCGGCGATGCATCTTCGTTCGCGCGCTACTTCCCCGTGCCCGGCATGAACCACTGCGCGGGCGGCCCGGCCACCGACCAGTTCGACATGCTGAGCGCGCTGGTCGATTGGGTCGAGCAGGGCAAGGCACCCGCGTCGGTCACTGCCGCCGCGCGCGGCGCGGGCACGGCGGTGCCCAACGCCGAAGTGCCGGCCAACTGGTCGGCGCAGCGCACGCGGCCGCTGTGCCCCTATCCACAGGTCGCCACCTACACCGGCGGCGACACGGAGCGCGCGAGCAGCTTCGCCTGCAAGCCCCCTGCCCCTTAGATTCCCGCTCCCCCGATGGACTACCAACCCCACCCCGAAGACGTCCGCTTTCTGCTCAATGCCGTGCTCGATGCGCCCGCGTGCCTGGCTGCGCTCGCGCCTTTTGCCGAAGTCGACGAGGCGCTGCAGTCGCAGGTGCTCGAAGAAGCGGGCCGCTTCGTCGGCGAAGTGGTGGCACCGATCAACCGCGGCGGCGACGAAATCGGATGCCGCTTCGCCGACGGCGAGGTCGTTTCGCCTCCGGGCTTTCGCGAGGCGTACCAGGCCTTCGTCGACGGCGGCTGGCCTGCCCTCTCGGCCGCGACGGAAGACGGCGGCCAGGGCCTGCCCGCGGTGCTCGAAGCCGTGCTCTACGAATGGCTGGCCGCCGCCAACCACGGCCTCACGATGGCGCCGGGCCTGCTGCATGGCGCCTATGCCTGCCTCAAGCACCACGGCAGCGACGAACTGCGCGAACGCTATCTCTCGAAGATCGCCACCGGCGAATGGCTCGCCACCATGTGCCTGACCGAAGCCCATGCGGGCAGCGACCTGGGCCAGGTGCGCACGCGCGCCGTGCCGCAGGCCGATGGCAGCCTGCGGGTGAGCGGCGGCAAGATCTTCATCTCGGGCGGCGAGCACGACCTGACGCCCAACATCGTGCATCTGGTGCTGTGCCGGCTGCCCGATGCGCCCGCGGGACCGAAGGGCCTGTCGCTCGTGCTGGTGCCCAAGCTGCTGCCCGGCGGCGCGCGCAATGCGGTGCACTGCGAACGCATCGAAGAGAAGATGGGTCTGCACGGCAGCCCCACCTGCACGATGCGCTTCGACGACGCCACCGGCTGGCTGGTCGGCGAGCCCGGCCGCGGTTTGGCCGCGATGTTCGTGATGATGAATTCGGCGCGCCTGCACGTGGCGCTGCAGGGCATCGGCCTGCTCGACGCCGCCTGGCAGAAGGCCGACGCCTATGCGGCCGAACGCCGCCAGATGCGCGCGCCCGGCGCCGTGCCCGCGAGCCGCGGCAACGAGCCCGCCGACCTGATCGCCGAGCACCCCGCCATCCGCCGCATCCTCGATACGCAGCGCGCCTGGATCGACGGTGCGCGCACCCTCGCCTACCGCAGCGCGCTGATGCTCGACGTGGCCGCGCATGATGCCGACCCGAAGGCGCGCGAACGCGCGCAGCGCTGGTGTTCGCTGGTCACGCCCGTCCTCAAGGCCGCCTGCACGCACCAGGCCTTCCATGGCGCGAGCGAATGCCTGCAGGTGTTCGGCGGGCACGGCTACGTGCGCGAATGGGGCATCGAGCAGATCGTGCGCGACGCGCGCGTGACCATGATCTACGAGGGCACCAACGAGATCCAGGCCATCGACCTGCTGGTGCGCAAGGTGCTTCCCGACGGCGGCGCCGGCATGTCGGCCGTGCTGCTCGAGCTGCGCGACACGCTCGACGCCTCGCGCGAGGCCGATGCCGACGCGCAGCGCCGGCTCGCGCAGCTGCGCTACCTGGGCACCACCGTCGCGACGGCCGCGCAGGCCAATCCCGTGCTGCCGTACGAGGTGGCCGACGACTACCTGCGCGTGGTGATGCTCGGGATGATGGCCTGGGCCTGGGCGCGCATCGACGCGGCCGAGGCCACGGAAGCCGAGCGCTCCGCACGCAGCGGCGCCGCGGCGGCGTTCCGGCGCTGGGTGCTGCCGGAGTTCGAGATGCGGCACGGCATCGTCAAGCGCGCCTGCGAAGGCATTGCGCTTGCGCACGGCGCGGCCGGAAGCCCCGCGCGGCCCTGAACCGGCCGCCTCCCGGGCGCCAGCTTCGATATGCAACATGGTGATTGCCTGTCGGCGCAATTGGGTGAACAATGAACACGCAACCATTTTGTTGCCTGTTCAAGTCCATCCATTCACGCCCCAGGAGAAACACCATGCCCCACGAGAGCCGCACCGAATCCACCGACCGCATCGAACGCAGCATCCTGATCCAGGCACCGCGCTCGAAGGTATGGCAGCTGTTGTCCGATGCAGAGCGCTTCGGCCGCTGGTTCGGCGCCGACCTCGCAGGCCAGCGCTTCGCACCCGGCGAAACGGCCCGCGGGCCGATCACCATCGAGGGCTACACGCATGTCATGTTCGACGTCAAGGTGGAGCGTGTCGAGCCCCAGAGCCTGCTGTCGTGGCGCTGGCATCCCTACGCCGTCGACCCCAAGGTGGACTACAGCCAGGAGGAGCCCACGCTCGTCACCTGGACGCTGCACGACGCGCCCGGCAATGCGACCTTGGTCAGGACGGTCGAATCCGGCTTCGACAAGGTGCCGCCGCACCGCCGCCTCGAGGCCTTCCGCATGAACACGGGCGGCTGGGAAGCGCAGCTCGACAATGTGCGCCGCCATGCCGAACAAGGCTGATTCCGCACCCGCCGGGCGCCATGGCCCTCTGGCGCCGCCCACGATTGCCGCACCGCCGCCCCGGCTCGCCAGCGTGTTCTTCGCGCTCGGCGACGCCACGCGTCTGCGGCTGGTGGCGGTGTTGTGCGCGGGTGGTGCGTTCTCGATCTCCCAGCTCACGGCCAGCACCGACATCAGCCGGCAGGCCGTGACCAGGCACCTTCAGGTGCTTGGCGACGCGGGACTGGTGACGGACCTGAGGCTCGGCCGCGAACGGCTGTGGCAGTTCGACCCCACGCAGCTCGAGGAAGCGCGCCGCACGCTCGAGGTCATCGGGCGCCAGTGGGAAGCGGCGCTGGCAAAACTGAAGGCGTTTGCCGAAGTGGGCTGACCGCGGCAGCGGCCGCAACGCTCGCGACCGTGCGGCCTGGCGCCTCGGCGGTCTCGAAGTTCGGGCTCCAGTCGCCGTCCACCGGCTCGAGCAGCAGCTCGGACCGCGGCAGGCCCGCGCCGCAGTAATCGAAGATGCCATGGTCGATCTGGGTCCGCATCGCGCCGAAGTAGCCGTGGCGCGCGTGCTGCTGGTCACCACGCCCAGGCCGCGGGTGCCGGCCATAGGCTGACAGGCGTTACGCTCTGGCCATCATGCATCGACCCTCCAAGAACAGTTCCGCAAAAACAGAGCCGACCGGCAAGCCGGACCGGCTCGACGCCCGCATGCTGGAAGCCCTGGTCGGCTACAACGCGCGCCGCGCCTGGCTGATCGTGAGCGGCGTGTTCGCCGAGCGCATGGCGCCGTACGGCCTCAAGCAGATCGACTTCTCGGTGCTGTCGCTGCTGGCGCACAACCCGGGCGCCACCTCGCGCCAGCTGTGCAACACGCTCGACATCCTGCCGCCCAACTTGGTGAGCCTGGTCGCCACGCTGGACAGCCGCGGGCTCATCGAACGCCGCCCGCATCCGCACGACGGCCGCGCGGTGGGACTGCATCTCACCGAGGCGGGCGAAAAGCTGATTCGCGAGGCCGAGCAGACGGTGACGCAGCTCGAGGCGGATGCCAGCGCCCGGCTCACGGCGCGCGAGCGCGAAACGCTGATCCGGCTGTTGCAGAAGATCTACCTCTGACCCCCCGCGCGGCTGCTACAGGCCGCGCTCCACCATGTCGATGAGCTGCTGGCCGAGCGCATGGGTGTCCGCTGCATCCATCGCCTTCAGCGGCCCGTCGATGATCAGCAGCGCCAGCCCGTGCACGGCCGACCAGGCCAGGTATTCGGCGTTCGGGCGGCGCGAGGGGTCGAGCGCACCGGCCTCCACGAGCCGGTCGATCGCGGCGCCCAGCAGTTGGAACGGGTTCATGCCGCTCGCACCCGCGCTCCCCGGCCCCACTTCGCCCTGGGCGTCTTCGGACGACACCAGGAACGCCGTACGGAAGAGGCCCGGCTCGGCCTGGGCAAAGCGCAGATAGGCAGTGCCGATGGCCCGCACCCGCGCCCGCGCGAAGTCGACGGGCGGCTGGTCGCATGGCAGCACCGCCAGTTCCTCTTCCATGGCCATGGCCGCCGCCGACAGCGCCGTCGCGCGCACCGCCAGCAGCAGTTCCCGCCGGCTGGCGAAATGCCGGTACGCCGCGTTGGGCACCACGCCCGCGCGCCGCGTCACCTCGCGAAGCGCCACCGCATCGGGCCCGCCCTCGCGGGCCAGTTCCATACCCGCGTCGAGCAGCGCGCGGCGCAGGTCGCCGTGGCGGTACGTGCTGCGTGCCGCGGGCGGGCTGGGGGCTGGCGGAACGATGCGGGGGCTCATCAGGAATCTCCATGTGGACAGTGTCCATTATGTCTGCTATTCTTTGTGGACGGTGTACACAAACTTAGTTATTCCGTATGCGCGCAGGTCTCTGCGCATCCTTTCATCCTCAGTCCAAAGGAAACGCCATGAAAGTCCAGTCTTACCTCTCCTTCGAAGGCCGCTGCGACGAAGCGCTCGCGTTCTACAAGAAGGCGCTCGGCGCGGAAGTCGTGCAGCTCATGCGCTACAGCGAGGCGCCTGAAATGCCGCCATCGGCCGAGGCCGACGCCAGCTGCGGCGGCGCCGCGCCGGCAGCCGACAAGGTGATGCACGCGGTGGTGCGCATCGGCGAAACCGAGCTGATGGCGTCCGACGGCCGGTGCTCGGGCCAGCCGGAGTTCAAGGGCATCATGCTGGCCCTCACCGCTTCCACCGACGCCCAGGCCCGCCAGTGGTTCGACGCGCTGGCCGCCGGCGGCCAGGTGATGCAGCCGCTGATGCCGACCTTCTTCAGCTCCAGCTTCGGCATGCTGGCGGACCGCTTCGGCGTGGGCTGGCTGCTGGTGGTGGCGCCTGCCAGCTGAAGCAGGCCTGGCGAATCTCGAGACAGGCCACCGACAGGCATTCAGGAAACCCTTGCAGGAATCACCCTTCATGACCGACACACTCGACAACAACCGAAAGCGCTGGCTCGCACTGATGGTGCTGTGCCTCGGCGTGCTGATGATCGTGCTCGACACCACGATCGTGAACGTGGCGCTGCCCTCGATCCGCACCGACCTCGGCTTCACCGAGACCTCGCTGGTCTGGGTGGTGAACGCCTACATGCTGACCTTCGGCGGCTTCCTGCTGCTGGGCGGGCGGCTGGGCGACCTCTACGGCCACCGCAGGCTCTTCCTGATCGGCCTCGTGCTGTTCACGCTGGCCTCGCTGGCCTGCGGCGTCGCCAACTCGCAGGCGCTGCTGGTCGCGGCGCGCGCGGTGCAGGGGCTGGGCGGCGCGGTGGTCTCGGCGGTGGCGCTCTCGCTGATCATGAACATCTTCACCGAGCCGGCCGACCGCGCCAAGGCGATGGGCGTCTACGGCTTCGTCTGCGCGGGCGGCGGCAGCATCGGCGTGCTGCTGGGCGGACTGCTCACGAGCACGCTGAGCTGGCACTGGATCTTCCTGGTGAACCTGCCGATCGGCGTGGCGGTGTATGCGCTGTGCATCGCGCTGCTGCCCTCGGCGCGCGGCCAGGCTCACGGCGAGAAGCTCGACGTGGCCGGCGCCGTGGCGGTGACGCTGTCGCTGATGCTCGCGGTGTATGCCATCGTCAACGGCAACGAGGCCGGGTGGCAGTCGGCACAGACGCTCGGGCTGCTGGGCGCCGCGGTGGTCCTGATGGCGCTCTTCATCGCCATCGAGGCCAGGGTGCAGCATCCGCTGATGCCGCTGGGCCTGTTCCGCCTGCGCAGCGTTTCGGTCTCCAACGTGGTGGGCGTGCTGTGGGCGGCGGCCATGTTCGCGTGGTTCTTCATTTCCGCGCTCTACATGCAGCTGGTGCTGGGCTACACGCCGATGCAGATCGGCCTGGCGTTTTTGCCGGCCAACCTGATCATGGCGCTGTTCTCGCTGGGCATCTCGGCCCGGCTGGTGATGCGCTTCGGCATCCGCAAGCCGCTGTCCGTGGGGCTCTGGCTCGCGGCCATCGGACTCGCGCTGTTCGCGCGGGCGCCGGTGAACGGCAGCTTCCTGGTCGACGTGCTGCCCGGCATGCTGCTGCTGGGCCTTGGCGCGGGCATGGCGCTGAACCCGCTGCTTCTCGCGGCCATGAGCGAGGTGAGCACTACCGAATCGGGCCTGGCCTCGGGCGTGGTCAACACGGCCTTCATGATGGGCGGGGCGCTGGGGCTGGCGGTGCTGGCGAGCGCCGCGGTCGCGCGCACCGCGGCGATGGAAGCGGCCGGCGCAAAGCTTGCGCTCGCGCTCACCGGCGGCTACAACCTCGCGTTTCTCATCGGTGCCGTGTTCGCGGCCGTGGCGGGGCTGCTCGGGGCGGTGCTGCTGCGCACCGCATCGCCAGGGGCCACGGCATCCGCAGGCACGTCCAACCGTGCAGCGGCGTCCTGAGGGTCCGCCTGTCCGGCGGCCGCTTTTTCTTTCTTTTCTTCCGTTTCTTTTTTCAAGGAGACTTCCGATGGCTCGCTATGTCGATGGTTTCATCGTTCCCATTCCCTCGAACAACGTCGAGGCCTACCGCAAGCTGGCGCGCAAGGCCGGCAAGATCTGGATGGAATACGGCGCGCTCGAATACGTGGAGTGCGTGGCCGACGACGTGAAGCCCGGCAAGCTCACTTCGTTTCCGCAGAGCGTGAAGCAGAAGACCGACGAAACGGTGGCGTTCTCGTGGATCGTCTACAAGTCGCGCAAGCACCGCGACGCGGTCAACGCCAAGGTCATGGCCGACCCGCGCATTGCCGCGATGGACCCCAAGACCATGCCCTTCGATGCGAAGCGGATGATCTTCGGCGGCTTCAAGTCGATCGTCGAGTTCTGACCAAGTGCCCAGGGCTCAGGCGAAGAATCCGTCGTAGACGAGCTTGAGACCGGTCAGCAGCATGCCCAGGTACACGAAGCGATAGAACCACGTCGCATCGATGCGCCGCGCAATGCGGATGCCAACCCACACGCCGAGCGGGGCGAGCGGCATCAGCGCCAGCGAGGTGGCCAGCGTGCGAAAGTCGAGCAGGCCGAGCCATGCGTAGGGAATCCACTTGCTGAGATTCACCACGAAGAAGAAGTAGGCCATGGTGGCCGTGAAGATCACCGGCTTGAGGCGCAGCGGAATCACGTAGGCGTTGATCGGCGGCCCGCCGGCGTGCGCGATGAAGCTGGTGAAGCCCGACACCGTGGTCAGCACCGCGCCCACGCCGCGCGAGGGCAGCGGGTCGTCCGGCTTGGGCGGAAACGCCAGCCGCTGCGCAAGGAACAGCAGGGTGAACACGCCGACGATGCCGGCCACGGTGTGGGCCGAGAGCGTGCGGAAAAGCAGCGTGCCGATCACCGTGCCGAGCAGGCCGAAGGGAATCAGGAACTTGAGCAGCGTGCGGTCGAAGTCGTTGCGGAAGGCAGCCAGGCCGAGCAGGTCCATCAGCAGCAGCAGCGGCATCAAAATGGCCGCGGCCTGCGGCACCGTCACCGCCAGCGCCATCAGCGGCACCGCCAGCGAGCCGAAGCCGGCGCCAAAGCCGCTCTTGCTGATGCCCAGCAGCAGCACGGCGGGAACTGCAACCGCATAGAAATGCGGGTCGGTGATGAGGGGAAAGACCATGGGAAAGGAAGCGGCGCGGACAAAAGCCCGCCGTATCGATTCGGTGGGTCGTCCGAGCGTAGCAGGATGGTGCGGGCCATCTTCAGAAACTGTGCGTAAACGCACATACCGGCGCGCGGCCGTTCCGCACACTGGAACCGCAACCGTCGCACCCTGCGGCGACCCCTCCCATTTTTCAAGGATCTGCATGAACCCCCAGGCCGTAGCCGCCAACTCCGCGCGTGCGCCGATCGCACCATCGCGGGCTTCCTCCGTCTCCCCCGCCACGCTCGACGACTCCGGCAAGCTGCTGCTGCGCGTGGCGATCGGCGTGCTCGTGCTGCTGCACGGCATCTTCAAGATCTCGGCCGGCGTGGGCTTCGTGAGCGCCATGCTGGTGAAGGCCGGCCTGCCGGGCGGGCTCGCCTACCTGGTGTATGTGGGCGAGATCGTGGCGCCGCTCCTCATGATCGCCGGCTTCTGGACCCGCGCCGCCGCCGGCGTGGTCGTCATCAACATGCTCGCGGCCTTCGGCCTGGTGCACATGGCCGACCTGTTCGCCATGACCAAGCAGGGCGGCTGGGCGCTCGAGCTGCAGGGCCTGTACCTGTTCGGCGCGCTCGCCGTGGTGCTGCTGGGCGCGGGCCGCTTCAGCCTCGGCGGTCTGCGCGGCCGCTGGAACTGAGCCGGCTCAGCCGGCATCGCCCCTGACCTGCGAGACCATCGACTCCAGTCGGGCGACGTCGGCCACCAGCAGGGCCTTGCCGTCCTTGTGCAGCACCCCGCTGCGCGCCAGCACGTTGAGCTCGCGGGTCACCTGCTCGCGGTTGGTGCTGATCTGGCTGGCCAGGGCCGCGTGCTTCGGCGCCGGCTCCAGCCGCGCCTGGTTGTGCGCCACGCCCGCGGCTCGCGCGAGGCGCAGCAGCTCGGCATGCAGCCGGTTCTGGACACCCAGCGTGCTCAGGTCGATCACGCGCTCCGAAAGCTGGCGCACCAATGACGCCAGCCGCCGCATCACCCGCTCGGCCACCAGCGGTTCCTCGCGCAGCAGGCCGAGGAAGGCGGGGCGGTCGAGGCTGGCGAGCACGCTCGGCTCGAGCGTGACCACGTCGGCGGAACGCGGCCCGCCGTCGATGGCGGCAATGTCGCCGAAATGTTCGCCAGCTTCCGAATCCCTGAAGGTCACCTGCCGCCCGTTGGCCGAATAGGTGGTGACGCGGACCCGGCCCGAGACCAGCAGGAACACGTCGCCCTGCTGCTCGGCGCGCATCAGCAGCGGCTTGCCGGCCTCGACGCTGTGCCACCGGCATTGCTGCGCGAGCAGGGCGAGGCGCCGGTCTGAAAGGCCTTCGAAGAGCGCGATGCGGCGCAGCGCGAAGCTGGAACGAGGAGTGGTTGGAGTTGGGGCCATGCCGGTCGGTAGGGGCGCGCGCATTATGCTCGGGTGCCCCTTCGAAGCCATTCATGGACAGACGCTCCCCACCCCTCGCCCTGTTGCCGAGACCGCCGACCCGGCGCAACCTCCGATGGACGAGCGGGCTGGTGCTGATGGCTTATGTCACGGCGCACCTGCTGAACCATTCGCTCGGCATCTTCTCCTTCGCGGCGGCCGAGTCGGTGCTGCGCGTCGTGCAGGTCTTCTGGCACAGCCTGCCGGGCACGCTGCTGCTGTATGGCGCGGCCGGCGCGCACCTGGCACTGGCCGTGGCCGCGCTGTGGGAGCGCCGCACGCTGCGCATGCCGCCGCTCGAAGGGCTGCGCGTGCTGCTGGGTTTTGCACTGCCGCTGTTGCTGGCCACCCACCTGACGGCGATGCGCGGCGCCTACCTGGCCTACGGCATCGACGGCTCCTACGTCCGCGTGGTCCGCGGCCTGTGGAGCCTGCCGGGCGCCGGTGCGCAGTTCACGATGCTGCTCGCGGCCTGGACCCATGGCTGCCTGGGCATCCACTTCGCGCTGCGGGCACGGCCGGCCTACCGGCGCTTTTCCCATTGGCTGCTGGCCATTGCCGTGGTGCTGCCACTCGCGGCGGTGATGGGTTTCATCTCGATGGGGCGCGAGTTCCAGTGGACCGGCGTCCCGCCCGCGGTGCTGCCGACCCCGGCCCAGGGCCGGGCGCTCGACACGGCGGAAGGCCGCATCAAGCTCTTCTACGCGCTTGGCCTGGTCGCCCTGCTGGCCGCCTATGCGGCACGCAACCGGTTCGCGCGCCGCGCGCGCGGGCCCTCGGTTGCGCTGCGCTACCCCGGCCGCACGGTGCACGTGCCGCGCGGCTGGAGCGTGCTGGAAGCGAGCCGATCGCACGGCATCGCGCATCTCTCGGTGTGCGGCGGCCGGGCGCGCTGCTCGACCTGCCGCGTGCGCGTGCTCGGCCCCGCACAGCACACGGACCCACCCGACCACGACGAGCAGCGAACGCTCGACCGCGTGCGTGCACCGGAAGGCGTGCGGCTGGCCTGCCAGCTGCGCCCGCAAGGCGACATCGAGGTCATCCCGCTGTTTGCGCCACCGGCCGATGGAGGGCGCCCCGCCCCGGTCAGCAGCTTCGGCCGCGAGCGCGACGTGGCCGTCCTCTTCGTGGAC
This sequence comes from Variovorax paradoxus, assembly GCF_018614875.1. Taxonomy (GTDB): domain Bacteria; phylum Pseudomonadota; class Gammaproteobacteria; order Burkholderiales; family Burkholderiaceae_C; genus Variovorax; species Variovorax paradoxus_I. Next base: position 100,127 of record NZ_JAGGNW010000026.1, read on the forward strand.
CTGCGGCGCTGGTCGGGCTTGTCGGAGCGGCAATGGCCCTTCGACCTGGCCTATGTGCTCGACCGCTACTTCGCCACCGTGGGCGCCGCCGTGCGCGAATGCGGCGGCGTGCCGAACCAGTTCATCGGCGACAGCGTGATGGCGATCTTCGGACTCGGCACCGACCTGCCCACCGCATGCCGTCAGGCGCTGCGCGCGACCGAACTCATCGGCCAGCGCATGGACGCGTGGAGCGAAGGCTTCGAAGCCCAGTTCGGCCAGCCGCTGGACTTCGGCATGGGCCTGCACGCCGGACCTGCGGCGGTGGGCGAAGTGGGCTACCTCGACACGACCACCTTCACCGCGATCGGCGAAGTGGTCAACACCGCGAGCCGGCTGCAGGACCACGCCAAGGCGGCCGCATCGCGCCTGGTGGTCTCGGTGTTTGCCGCGCAGCAGGCCGGCTTCGCGCATGCGGGAGGAAAGGTCGAAATGCTGGCTGTGCGCGGCCGCTCCGAGCCGATTGCGGTGATCTGCTCCCAGCCCCTGTAGCCGGCAAAAGCGCTATCCTCCGCCCGGATGGCCATCTCCGCATTCGTCGTGAAAGTTCCCGCAGCCGAATCGCTTGCCGGAGACCTGCGGCGCCGCTACGACCCGACCGTGGCGCTGGGTGTGCCGGCGCACATCACGGTGCTGGTTCCTTTCATGGACCCGTCGCTGATCACGCGTGCCGTGCTGGACCGCGCCCAGCGCGTGCTCGAACGCACAACTTCGTTCTCCTTCTCCCTGGGCAAGGTCGGGCGCTTTCCCGAGACCGCCTATCTCGCTCCGGAGCCAGCCGCCCCCTTCATCGGCATGACACTGGCGCTTGCGGCAGCCTTTCCCGAGTTCCCGCCCTACGGTGGGGAGCACACGGGTGTCGTTCCGCATCTCTCGGTGGCGCATGGCAGCGCGCTCGACGCGGATGCAGCGGCCATCGAACTTCAGGCCCGGCTCCTTGCATCGGGCGCCGTGCATGCGAGCTGTACCGAAGTTGCCCTGATCGAGAACTCATCAGGGCGCTGGCAAGACTTGCATGTCTTTGCGCTCCCCGAACCCGGCTTCTGATTCATGCACGACGCCCTCTTCATCTGCAGCCGCAACCGGTGGCTCGGATCAGGCCGGCGATGGAGGAAACTGGTGTTGTTCGCCCTGCCCGCATTCCTGACCGGCTGCGTCCAGTCGATGTTCTATTACCCCGACCGCGTGCGCTACGAAACGCCCGACGCGCTCGGGCTGCGCTACCAGGCGGTGCAGTTCACCAGCGCCGACGGCACACGCCTCGGCGGCTGGTTTCTTCCGGCAGCGGGCCGCGACAACCCCAAAGAAGCCAAGGGCACGGTGATCCACTTCCACGGCAACGCCCAGAACATGAGCACGCACTGGCGCTTCGTGGCCTGGCTGCCGAAGCAGGACTTCAACGTGTTCGTGTTCGACTACCGGGGCTATGGCGAATCCGACGGCAAGCCGGAGCCCAAGGGCGTGTTCGAGGATTCCAGCGCCGCGCTGGACCACGTGCGCTCGCGTGCCGATGTCGACCCCGAGCGCCTTCTCGTCTTCGGCCAGAGCCTGGGCGGCGCCAACGCGATTGCGGTGCTGGGCTCGGGCAACCGGGCCGGCGTGAAGGCGGCGGCCATCGAATCGACCTTCTATTCGTATTCCTCGATTGCGAACGAGAAGCTCCCGGGCGCCGGGCTGCTGGTGAGCGACGACTACGCCGCATCCAAATACATCGCCGCCGTGGCGCCCATTCCGCTGCTGCTGATCCACGGCACGGCCGACCTGATCATTCCGCATTCCCATTCGCGGCGCCTGCTGGAGGCTGCAGGCGAACCCAAGCGCCTGCTCGAGGTGCCCGGAGCCGGCCACCTCGAGCCGATGACCGAGCGCTTCGGCACTACCTGGCAGCAGGCGCTGGTGGAATTTTTCGACGCCTCGCTGCGTCCCCGCCAACCATGAAGCATTTCGACGCAACCGCCACCCGCGAGCCACTGGACTTTGCGCGGCTCGTACCCGCGCTGCGCGCAGCCTTCGCGGCCGAGGCGCACGTGCCGCCGCGCCATGTCCACAGCATCGAAACCTCCGGCGCCGACAAGGGCACCGTGCTCATCATGCCGGCGTGGAGCGACGCGGGCTTTCTGGGCATCAAGACCATCAACGTCTTTCCGGGCAACAGCGCGCTCGGCCTGCCCGGCCTGCATGCGACCTATGTGCTGTACGACGCGCGCACCGGCGTGCCGCTGGCCATGATGGACGGCAACGAGCTCACCGCGCGCCGCACCGCGGCCGCATCGGCACTGGGCGCCTCGTTCCTGGCACGCGCCGATGCGCGCCGCCTGCTGGTGCTGGGCACCGGCCGCATCGCACGGCTGCTGCCCGCCGCCCATGCGAGCGTGCGGCCCATCGACGAGGTGCGCGTGTGGAACCACCGGCCCGAAAGCGCCCAGGCCCTGGCCGCGCAATGGCGTGCCGAAGGGTTCAACGCCCAGGCCACCACGGACCTCGAAGCGGCCGTGCGCCAGGCCGACATCGCGAGCTGCGCCACGCTGGCCACCGCGCCGCTGGTGCGCGGCGAATGGCTCGCGCCGGGCTCGCACCTGGACCTGATCGGCAGCTTCACACCCGCCATGCGCGAAGCCGATGTGCGCTGCTTCGAGGGCGCGCGCACTTTCGTCGACACCACGGAGGCGTTGCAGAAGGCCGGAGAACTGCTCGACGCCATCGCGGCCGGCACGCTGCGCGCCGATGAGGTGCAAGGCACGCTGGCCGCACTCTGCCGGGGCGAATGCACGGGCCGCACGGGCAGCGGGGAACGCACCATCTTCAAGGCCGTGGGCAGCGCGCTCGAAGACCTGACGGCCGCCATGCTGGTCTGGCAGCATGCCGAATCGGTCCCGGTCTAAGGCTTAAGGCCTAGAAAACGACGGCTGCCCTTGCGGGGAGAAAGCCATTTACCGACAGATACATACGTCATGCAGCTGATGGCACGCCTCTTGCGCCAGCGTTAGTCTGATGCCCATCTCCAGAGGCTCGGAGGCCAGCCCCATGCTCACCATTTTTCAGAAAGCCACCATTCTCGGCAAAGCCGGTTTCGAGGTGCCCGCTTGTCCGGCCGAGCATGCCTCGGCCTCCTCGGCCAGCGCGGTTTCCCAGAAGATGCACGACTGGGGCAAGGCCATCGAGACGCTGTACGTCAGCTACGTGGCGGCCCGCGCGGCCAAGAGCCTGCGGGATGCCGAGGAATCGCGCCAGACCGACATGCTGCGGCGGCTGTCCCTGAGCGCCTGGGCCGCCTGACGCACAGACACAGGCCGCCCGGAGCTCATTCGACGGTGGCGCCAGAGGCCTCGACGATGCCGGCCCACAGGGCGCTTTCCCTGCCGATGAGGGCCGCGTAGTCGGCCGGGTCGCCGAGCAGCGGCCCGCGGCAGGCGCGGTCCATCAGACGCGTTCCAGAATCACAGCAATGCCCTGCCCCACGCCGATGCACATGGTGCACAGCGCATAGCGGCCGCCGCCCTTGTGCAGCTGGTTGACGGCGGTGGTGGCCAGGCGCGCGCCGCTGGCGCCCAGCGGGTGGCCGAGCGCGATGGCGCCGCCGTTGATGTTGACGCGCGCGTCGTCGTCCGCGAGGCCGAGCAGACGCAGCACCGCAAGGCCTTGCGCCGCGAAGGCTTCGTTGAGTTCGATGACGTCGATCTGGTCGATGCTGAGGCCGGTCAGCGCCAGCACCTTCTGCGTGGCGGGCGCGGGGCCGATGCCCATCACGCGCGGCGCCACGCCGGCGGTGGCCATGCCGACCACGCGGGCGCGCGGCGTGAGGCCATGCCTGGCGGCGCTGGCTTCGTCGGCCAGCAGCAGTGCGCAGGCGCCGTCGTTCACGCCGCTGGCATTGCCGGCCGTCACGGTGCCGTCGGGGCGCACCACGCCCTTGAGCTTGGCGAGCGATTCGAGGCTGGTTTCGCGCGGATGCTCGTCCTTGTTGACGAGGACCGCGTCGCCTTTTTTCTGCGGCACGCTCACGGGCACGATCTCGGCGTCGAAGAAGCCCGACTTCTGCGAGGCCACGGCGCGCAGCTGCGAGTTCAAGGCCATCAGGTCTTGCGCCTCGCGCTCGATCTTGTAGTCGGTGGCCACGTTCTCGGCCGTCTCGGGCATGGAGTCGACGCCGTACTGCGCCTTCATGAGCTTGTTGACGAAGCGCCAGCCGATGGTGGTGTCGTACACCGCGTTGTTGCGGCTGAAGGCGCTCTCGGCTTTGGGCATGACGAAGGGCGCGCGGCTCATGCTTTCCACGCCGCCGGCGATCATGAGCCCGGCCTCACCGGCGCGGATGGCGCGGGCCGCGGTGCCGACCGCATCGAGGCCCGAGCCGCACAGGCGGTTGATGGTGCCGCCGCCGATCTCGAGCGGCAGGCCCGCGAGCAGCGCCGACATGCGCGCGACGTTGCGGTTGTCTTCGCCGGCCTGGTTAGCGCAGCCGTAGAGCACATCGCTCACGGCCTGCCAGTCGACGTTCTTGTTGCGTTCCATCAGCGCGCGCAGGGGCACGGCGCCGAGGTCGTCGGCGCGCACGCTCGACAAGGCACCGCCGTAGCGGCCGAAGGGGGTGCGAACGGCGTCGCAGATGAAGGCTTGGTGGGTCATGGTGCGTTGTCTCTCTGTTTGATGGAATCGGATCAGGCAGCGATCGGCAGACCGACGAGCTCCTCGAGCTGCGCTCGGCTCAGGCCCTCGACCAGGTCGACAAGCTTCAGCCCCTCTGGCGTGCATTCGAGCGTGGCGAGGTCGGAGTACACGCGCTTGACGCAGCCGATGCCGGTCAGCGGATAGGTGCATTCCTTCACCAGCTTGCTCACGCCCTGCTTGGTCAGCAGGTCCATCATCACCCAAGTCTGCTTCGCGCCGATGGCAAGGTCCATTGCGCCACCGACGGCGGGAATGGCATCTTTCTCGCCGGTGTGCCAGTTGGCGAGGTCGCCCGTGGCCGACACCTGGAACGCGCCGAGCACGCAGATGTCGAGGTGACCGCCGCGCATCATCGCGAAGCTGTCGGAGTGGTGAAAGAACGAGCCGCCCGGCAGCAGCGTGACGGGCTGCTTGCCGGCGTTGATGAGGTCGTAGTCTTCCTCGCCGGCCTCGGGCGCGGGGCCCATGCCGAGGATGCCGTTCTCGCTCTGCAGGATGACCTCGCGGCCCTTCGGCAGGTGGTTGGCCACCAGCGTGGGCTGGCCGATGCCGAGGTTGACCACGGCACCGTCGAAGATGTCCTGCGCCACGCGGGCGGCCAATTGGTCCTTGGTGCGACGGGTGTAAGTCATGGTCATGCTGCCTTCTTGAAACCGCCGGCCTGGGTGGCGACGCGTTCGATGCGCACCACCTGGTGCACGAAGATGCCCGGGGTCACGATGGCCTCGGGGTCGAGGGTGCCGAGCTCTGCAATGTCGTGCACGGTGGCGATGGTCTTCTTCGCGGCCATGGCCATCACCGGGCCGAAGTTGCGCGCGGCCTTGCGGTAGACCAGGTTGCCCCAGCGGTCGCCGCGCTCGGCCTTGATCAGCGCCACGTCGCCGTTGATCGGGTATTCGAGCACGTACTGCTGACCGTCGATCTCGCGGGTTTCGCGGTTGCCGGCCAACTGCGTGCCATAGCCCGTGGGGCAGAAGAACGCGCCGATGCCCGCCCCCGCCGCGCGGATGCGCTCGGCCAGGTTGCCCTGCGGCACCAGTTCGAGCTCGATCTTGCCGCTGCGGTAGAGCCCGTCGAACACCTGGCTGTCGGCCTGGCGCGGAAAGCTGCAGATGATCTTGCGCACGCGGCCGGCCTTGAGGAGCGCGGCCAGGCCGGTGTCGCCGTTGCCGGCGTTGTTGTTGACGACGGTGAGGTCCTTGGCGCCCTGCTCGACGAGGCCGTCGATGAGTTCGCCGGGAATGCCGGCGGTGCCGAAACCGCCGATGAGAACCGTGGCGCCGTCTTGGATGCCCGCGAGGGCATCGGCGACCGAGCGCGCGATCTTGTTGATCATGAAGCTTGTCTCCGGGAGTGAAGAAAGAAAGAGAAACCGAACTGTGCGAACGACCTGCCCCAACCATCCGACCCGACCGGTCGATTCCGCGAATCGCCGATTTGTTCGTCTAAAGAACATTTGTTCGTATAATGAATTCTAAAGAGGATCGTTCCACATGGCAACCCATACCCCGCAAACAGAGACCCCCGCCCCCGGCGACAGCTATGTGCAGTCGTTCGCGCGCGGGCTTCAGGTGATTCGCTCGTTCAGCGAAAGCGCGCCGCGGCAGACACTGAGCGAGGTGGCGGCCGCGAGCGGACTCACGCGCGCCGGCGCGCGGCGCATCCTGCTCACGCTGCAGACACTGGGCTATGTGGTGAGCGACGGCAAGCTCTTCACGCTCACGCCGCGCATCCTCGACCTGGGCTTTGCGTATCTCTCGTCCATGCCGATATGGAACCGCGCCGAGCCGGTGATGGAGGCGCTGGTGCAAGAGGTGCAGGAGTCCTGCTCGGCGGCAGTGCTGGACGCCACCGACATCGTGTACGTGATGCGCGTTCCGACGCAGAAGATCATGCGCATGAGCCTGGGCGTGGGCTCGCGGCTGCCGGCGTACTGCACCTCGCTCGGCCGGCTGCTGCTGGCCGACCTGGACGATGAAGAGGTGCGCGCCCGGCTCGAGGCCTCGCCGCGCGAGGCGCTCACCAAGCACACGGTGACCGACGTGGATGCCCTCATGGCCAAGGTGGCGCAGGCGCGCAGGCAGCAATGGTGCCTGGTGAACCAGGAGCTGGAAGAAGGCCTGATCTCCGTGGCCGCGCCCATCGTCAACCGCCAGGGCCGCATGGTGGCCGCGCTCAACATCACCGGCCAGGCCAATCGCACCAGCGCCAAGGTGATGCAGGAGACGATCCTGCCAGCGCTGGTGGCCGCCGCAAAGAAGGTTTCACAACTGCTCTAGCGAGAGAGCGGCTAACCCAGTGCACCCGCAGAACCGGCTTTGCCGGGCCGAAGGGTGCGCCCCCAGTGAGATTCCGAGTGGATGCCCTACTAGAAAGAGAAAGCGGCCCACTCCAGTGCACCCGCGGAACCGGCTTCGCCGGGCCGCCGGGTGCGCCCCCCAGTGGGGGGAGGCGCCGCAAGGCGCTTCGGGGGGCGTCCTAGGAATCTGCGCGGCAGAA
>NZ_JAGGNW010000027.1 GCF_018614875.1 Variovorax paradoxus
GCGAAGGACAGCTGGAGTACCTGGGCCGCATCGACCACCAGGTGAAGATCCGTGGCCTGCGCATCGAACTCGGCGAGATCGAGGCGCAACTGCTCGCTCAACCCGAGGTGCGCGAGGCGGTGGTGGTGGCGCGCGAAGGGTCGGGCAGCACTTCACTCGTGGCCTACATCGCGGTGCATGCGGGCCAGGCCGTCGACAGCGCGGTGCTGCGCGAACGCCTGGGCCGGGTGCTGCCCGACTACATGGTGCCGCGCCTGATCGTCACGCTCGCAGCATTGCCGCTGAACGCCAACGGGAAGGTGGACCGCAAGGCGCTTCCCGAGCTGGAAGGGCCGGGCAGCGAACGCGCCTACGAAGCGCCACAAGGCGATGCCGAAGAGGCGCTGGCCTCGATCTGGCGCGAGGTGCTGGGCGTGGCACGCGTGGGGCGTGGCGACAGCTTCTTCGAGCTGGGCGGCGATTCCCTTCTGAGCCTCAAGCTGATCGCGCGTGTCCGCAAGCAGCTGCCCGGCGGCAGCCACCTGAGCCTGGCCGACGTAATGCAGGCCGGCAGCCTCCGGGAACTGGCCGCGCGCGTGCACCAAAGAGCCGACAGTGCGAACGACGCGGTGTGCCTGCACGCAGGCGGCGCGGGCGTGCCGCTGTTCTGCCTGCCCGGCTTGATCGTCAACACACGCGAATTCCAGCCGCTGGCGCGCGCGGTGCAGGGCGACCGTCCGGTGTATGCCTTCGTGAGCCATGTCTACACGCGCAAGCGCTGGCGCGGCTTTGCCATTCGCGAACTAGCGGCCGAGTATGCGGACTTCATCGTCGCGACGGCCACCGGGGGGCGCTGCGCACTGCTGGGCTGGTCGCTGGGCGGCGACCTGGCTTTCGAGGTGGCGCGGCAGCTGCAGGGGCGCATCGAGATCGTGTTCTTCGGCGCGGTCGATGTGTTCGAGGCGGAGCCGATGGTCCCCTCGGGCACCTTGACGCCGGCGCAGCGCCTGCAGGCCGACGATGTGCTGGCCACGTGGCTCGCGAAGTCCGACATGGCGACGCAATGGAAAGCGCTGTTCGCCCGCATGACCGATGCCGAGCGAACCTGGGTGGCAGAACAGTTGCTGACACCCGCCTGGGTGTCGCCGCTCGACGGCACCGGCGACGAGGCCTACGAGTACCTGCTGTGGGCCACGCTCGACAGCCGCGTGCAGTCCGCGCGCTACGCGCAGGCGAAGACGCAGCTGCCGGTGCATGTGTTCCATGCCGAGCGCTCGCTGCATGCGCCGGGTGTGCTGCGCCGCTGGCTCGACCGCGCGCGCGTGCTTTCGACCGAGGTCGTGGCCCGCACCGGCCACCTGGACATCATCCGCGACGCGCGGTTCGGCGCCGCGGTGAAGAACCGCCTGCTGGCGCTCGATCCCGCCTAGCGGCAAGCCGCGGCTGCCTCCACGAAAGAAAGGCCGGATGCCCGCGAGGGCATCCGGCCTTTGCTTTCGAGTGCCAATGCTTACCAACGATAGGTGGCCGTCGCCACCGCCGTGCGCTGCGTGCCCAGGTAGCAATAGGCGTAGGCGCAGTTGGCGATGTAGGTCTTGTTGGTCAGATTGCGCAGGTTCAGTGCCAGCGTCCAGCGGTCGATGTCGTAGCCGATCATGGCGTCGAGCAGCGTGTACGACGGCACCTTGGATGGCGCGACGACTTCGGCGTCGCCGTGGGTCGAGCCGTTGAAGCGCGCACCTACGCCCACCTTCAGGCCGTTGCTGAAGCGGTAGTCCGCCCACACCGACAGGCGGTTGCGCGGAACGGACATCGCCTGCTTGCCGATTTCCGCGGTCCGGCTGCTGGCCGTGACGATGGCGCGCGGCGTGTAGGCATACGAGGCCGTGAGGTTCAGGCGCGGCATGAGTTCGGTGGTGGCCTCGAGTTCGAGGCCGCGCACCGAGATCTCGCCGGTCTGCTTCGGCATGAAGCTCGTGTCGTAGGTGATGTAGTTCTTGCGGCGCAGGTCGAAGATCGCCGCGCTGTAGAGCGACTTGCCGCCCGGCGGCTGGTAGCGGATGCCGGCCTCGTACTGGCGGCCGCTTTCCGGCTTGAAGGGCGTCTTCGTGGTCGGATCGATCGTGCCGGTCGGTGCGAACGATTCCGCGTAGCTCAGGTACGGTGCCAGGCCGTTCGGTGCCAAGTAGACCAGGCCCGCGCGCTTGGTGAACTTGTGCTCGGAAATGCGCTGGGTCGTGCCGTCGAACCTGCTATTGGCGCTGCTCTGGGCCGTGTCGTAGCGGCCGCCGAGCGTGAGCGACCAGCGGTCGCCCCACTTGAACTGGTCCTGCAGGTAGATGCCGGTCTGCGCCAGCCGGCTCACGCCGTTGACATAGGGGCTCGGGATGTCGATGGCGCTGCCGTAGACCGGGGCGTAGATGTTCAGCAGCGGCGCGCCGGAGACGCTGCTGTAGGTGTACTGGTCGATGCGGGTGCGCTGGTAGTCCACGCCCACCAGCACCTTGTGCTGCCAGTCGCCCGAACGCAGGTCGGCCTGCAACTGGTTGTCCATGGTGAGGGACGTCGTACTTTCCTGGCTGCCGAACACGCCGCGGTCCAGGTACTGGTAGTTGATCGGGTTCAGCGCATTGGCGGTATCCAAGGTGGCGAAGCTCGGCGCCTGCAGCGTCCGGTAGTCCACCTCGAGCTTGCCGTAGCGCAGCTTCTGGCGTGCGGTGAAGGTGTCGTTGAAGCGATGCTCGAGCTGGTAGCCGATCATCTTCTGGTCCTGATTGAAGTGATCGAAGTTCGGGTCGCCGACGTTCAAGTCGCTGGGAATGTAGGTGCCGATGCGTGTCGGCGTCAGTGAGCCTTCGATGGGCCGGTTGCGGCTGTAGGCGCCTGCACGGTTCTTCTGGTACTGGGCCAGCAGCGTGAAGGTTGTGTCGCGCGATGGCTTCCATGTCAGCGAGGGCGCGATGTAGGTGCGGTCGTCGCGCGAACTGCCACCGGGCAGCTGGGCGTCGCGCAGCACGCCCGTGATGCGGTAGAGCACTTTGCCTTCCGCGTCGAGCGCGCCCGAGAAGTCGCCGGCCACTTGGCGGCGGGCATCGTTGCCGTACTGCAGCTGGATTTCGCGCAGGGGCTCCGCCGTGGGCAGCTTGCTCGCGATGTTGACCACGCCGCCCGGGCTTGCCATGCCGTAGAGCACCGAAGCCGGTCCGCGCAGCACTTCGATGCGTTCGGTGCCGTAGTTCTCGGTTTTCCAGACGCCCCAGGTACCGTTGTTGCGCAGCGGCAGGCCGTCCAGGTAGAAGCCCGGCGCATAGCCGTCGAAGCCGCGGATCGAGATCCAGTCGTAGCGCGAGTCGGCGCCGAAGGGCGCGATGCTGACGCCCGGGGTGTAGCCGAGCGCGTCCTTGACGTTAGTGGCACCGATGGCATCCATGCGGTCGGCCGTGATGACCGAGATCGACTGCGGCGTCTCGACGATCGGCGTGTCGGTCTTGCTGCCGGCCGTGCTGCGCTTGGCAAGGTAGCCGTTGACGTGGCCGGTGGCGGACTCCTGCGTATCCGCGTTCACGGTGACCGCGGGCAGGGTCGCGCCGGAGGCCTGCGGCTGTTCCGCGGCCTGCGCCAAGGCGCTCACGCTGCAGAGGGAAAAGGCCGTGCCGAAGGCCGCGGCGAGCGCGGCGTTCAATAGACGTTGACGGGGCAGGGGACGCATAAGGTTGATACTCCAGGTGCTTGAATACGACGTGTTGACGTTGCGACGCGCAAGGCCGGCTGATTCCGGTGCCTTGGCGCTTCCATACATGAGACGTTTGACTTAAAAAAAAGGAGACAGCGGCCTGTCTCCTTTCTTTTTGCCTCCCCGAAACCGGGGCAGGTCCTACCTAGGCCCGGACCGGCTGGCGCTCGTGGAGGACGCTGTTCGCGGCGTTCGCCGCCGTTGGCGTGCCCGCCGGAATGGCCTTGAGCAGCGCGTTGCCGATTTCCCCCGTGCGCACCGAGGTGACCGACAGCAGCGTGTCGCTCAGCCCGTGCGAGGACTCACAGGCACCCTGCAGGAAGATGGCGGGGCGGAAATCCGGCGTGCTGCCGACGCGATAGTGGCGGTCGACCGAAAAATCCCTGAGGTACGGCGCGAGCGGCGTCAGCAGGGCCTTGTGCTGCTCGCGGGCGTAGCCGGTGGCCAGCACCACGGCGTCGTATCGCGAGGTGCTTTCGCGGCCGGTGTCCTGGTCCGACAGGGTGAGGTGAATGCCGTCGGCCGTGGCATGCACCCCCTGTATGTCGTGCCGGCGCAGGAAGCGCATGCGCTCCTCCCCGCGAACCTTCTGCTCGTAGAACATCTTGAAGATCTGCTGGATCAGGTCGAGGTCGGCCACCGCGTAGTTGGTGTGGGCGAACTCGTCGATCAGCGCGGCGCGCTCGTCCTCGGGCTGGCTGTAGATGTAGTCGGTGAACTCGATGTTGAACACCTCGTTCACGAAGGGGCTGTCGTCCGACGGGCGGATCGAGCGGGCCCGCATGACCAGGTCGACCTGCGGCGCGTGCGGCCGGCCCTGCAGGTCCATGAAGATCTCGGCCGCGCTCTGGCCAGCGCCGACGATGGCGATTTTCGCGGCGTCGGGCAGGCGGGCCATGTCCCGCAAGTAGGTGCTCGAATGAAAGACGCGTGGGTCGTCCCGGAGTGGCCCAAAGCCGTCCGGAATGCTGGGCATGCCGCCGATGCTGACCACGAGGTTGCGCGCGAGCCGCTCGGTCATCTGGCCGCTACCGTCGCGCGAACGCACGCGCAGCAGCGAAATCTCGCCGCCGTGCGCTTCGCTTTCGGGCAGCACCTCGAAGACTTCCTCCCCGTAGACGCAGGCATCCTCGAACTGGGCTGCGGCCCATCCCAGGTAGTCGTTGAACTCGTGGCGGCTGGGGAAGAAGGTCTTCAGGTTGATGAAGTCCTGCAGCCGCTTTTTCTCGTGCAGATAGTTGATGAAGGTGAAGCGGCTGGTCGGGTTGCGCAGCGTCGCCAGGTCCTTCATGAAGGAGATCTGCATGTGCGCCTGATCCAGCATCATGTCCCTGTGCCAGGCGAAGCCGGGCTGCTTCTCGATGAACATCGCGTCGACGCGCCGGCCGTCGCGGCGTTTCTCGTCCAGCGCAATGGCCAGCGCGATGTTCGAAGGGCCGAAGCCGATGCCGATGAGGTCGTGAATCACCATGACGGTTTCCTTTACGCAGAGTGTTGGGCGGGCGTGGCGGCGCCGTCGCTGCGGGGCAGCCAGAGGGCGTCGGTGAAATAGCGTTCGCGCAGCATCACGACGAGCAGCGCGCGCTTGTGCGGCAGGTCGAATTCCTTCACCTTGGCGTAGCCGGACTTGTCGAGGTTGCGGATCTGCTGCAGATGGTCGATGCGCGGCTCGCCCACGGCACGCCGGGTGCGCGGATCGCACAAGAAGATGTAGTGCGAGATCGAGGTGAGCCATGCAGTGGCGAAGGTCCGGCCGCGGAAGGCCGATTCGCCGATCAGCACGTGCCAGCCGCGGTCGTGGTCGTCCACGTCGTAGAACGGCGCGATGCGGCTCTCCTTGGCCCAGTACATCTCGAAGTAGCCGAAGGGCTCGTCGTCGAGGCAGGCGATCATCGAGTACATGTGCGGGTCGCGGTCGATGGCCGAGAGGTACTGGCGGTGCTTGTCGAGGTCGCCTTCTTCCTCCCAGATCACGGCCACATCGGGGTCGTTCATCCAGCGGTTGAACATCGAGAGGTCGGCCTCGAAGTCGAAGCTGCGAAACGAAAAGGTCTTGCCGAGCCAGGGAATGAAGCGCTGGTAGAGAACGCCGCGCAGCTTGGGCGGGCGCACGGGGTGGCGCTTGCCGTTGGTCAACGCGTACTGCAGCGCCATGGGCGCGTGCACGGTGGGTAGCCAGAGACCAGGCTGCTGCCACAGCATGTCGCGGCAGGCGCGGGCATGGCCGCCTTCGGCCTGCAGCAGCACGCCGGCCTGCACGAGCGTCGCCGCCGGCTGGCTCTGGGTCACGGCGAGCGCCTCGCAGGACGGGTGGTATTCGAATGCGCCTTCGAGCGCCGCGAGCAGATGGGCCGTGGAAGCAGCACTGCCGTCCACCCAATCGAGCGTGGCACCGGGTGTGCCCTGGCCGATCTTCCAGAGCGAGCGCGTGCCGTCCTGCGTGTTGCGCACGGCTAGCGTTTCGCCCTCGCGCGTGATCGCGTGCGGCATGCCGTCCGCGTAGGAAACATGGGCAATGGACGTCATGCGGTTCTTTCGGTGAGCTGTCGCCGTCTCTCTGCGAGCAGGGCCAGGCCCTCGTGCAAGGCGGGAAAGAGGCTGTGGTTGAAGTTGTTCCAGCGCAGCTCGAGGATGGTGTCCTCGGGGTCGATGGCGGTGCGGAGCGCGTCGTGGATCACCTCGCCGGAATCGATGCAGTTGTCGACGTAGTGCAACGAAGCGCCCGTCTTGAACAGCGGCGCCACGGCCACGCTTTCCATCGTTTTCCAGTTCATGACCTTGCGGCCCTGCGCGCCGTGCAACGCATCGAGCGTGGCGCAGGCGCCGCGGCGTTCGTAGGGGGACTCGATGCGGGTGATGCCCGGATGGATGTTGACGATCTTGCGGTGGAACGGCGCGCCGGGCCGCACCAGCTCGTCGAGGATCACGAGCAGTCCGTCGAGCACGACGATGTCGGCCTGCAGCGTCAGCAGCTTGTCGAGCAAGGTGCGCTCGAAGCGGCTCTTGCCGGCCACGCGATCGGCCGAGTCCAGCGGCAGGCGCCGGTATTCGGACGGCACCGGATGGACGATGTCGGTCAGCGTCTTTCCCTGCGCCTTCAGGCCGGCGGGGAAGATCCATTTCTTGTCGGGCTGGCACGAGAAGCCGTAGTCCTGCAGCGCGGCCTGGTCCCGCGGCGAGCGCGGGTCGTCGTCGATCACGATGCCTTCGAGCGAATATGCATCGCCCAGAGGGGTTTCGTCGAGCGTCTTGGCCAGGTACTCGAGCGGGGAGGTCATGTAGCGCTGCTCCCCCTTGTACGCAATGTGTTGGCCGGCCTTGTCGGCGGCGGCGTTTCTCAAAGACAGGATGTAGACGAGCTTGGCCTTGGACATAGGTGTGGGATGGATGGGTAGGTAGAAGACGGAATGGCCCACGATCTGTTCACCCGAGGCCGCGATGCGGCGGCGCCAGCGGGCAGGCATTGCAGTGGTGCTCGTGCGGGAGCAGGTAGTTCAGGCAGCACTCCCGGTGCAGCTTCATGGGAGCGTTGCGCTGCCGGCCGTGAAGCGGGTTGGCGCGAAGATCGCGTGGCCATGTCGCGCTGTGCAGCAGCAGCTGCCGGTCCTGCGAGATCGACGGTGCGCAGCCGGTCGCGGCCAGTGCCACGTCGAACACCGGCTCCATGAGCCGCACGGTGTTGCTCCAGAGGATCTTGGGCGCGAGCCGCGTCAGGCCGCTCAGGGCCGCGAAGAGCGGCGCAAGGTGATGCCAGAGCAGCGGTTCATAGCGCTCGGCGGCATCGGCGCCGTGCCGCGATCGGCCGAGATGCCGGATATGAAAGCCGGCGGGGCCGCCGTGCGCATCCAGCCGCACCCAGCTGTGTTCCGCCGCGATGGGGAACACATGCTGCAACATGCTGGCTGCGGCCATCACGGGCGGCAACAGCATCGCGATGTATTCGAGGCTCCACGCGGATGCGAGGGGGCGCCAGTCCGCGCCGCCGACGCCTCTGTAGCGCGCATTGCGTTGCAGCACGTCGGCGAGCAGCGCGGGAGATTGCACGAGCTCCACCACGCGCACCGCACCGGCGGGCACTGTGTCCGCGCATTGCAGCTTCCCGCCGTGCACGGCCAGCTCGCCCTGGAACAGCGGCTCCAGCAGCGGGATCATGGGTCGGCCTTCGGCGGGGTCATCCTTTCAAGACGGATTCGCGCGGTGGCTGTTCATTCCGGGGGCGCGCTGAACATTGCCGGGGCTCAACCGTCTAGGCAGTAAGTGGCACGAAGCCACCGGGACCATGCCAGGCGGCATGGTCGTTCCCAAGCTGTCGCCCCCGGGCGGAAAGAGCCTTTGCATGACAACTACCACCGCAGGCAACGGCGCCGAAATCGGGCGCCTGCTGAAACCCTTTCTTCCGTGGATATTGCTATCCGCGGTCACGGGCATCGGCGCTGGTGCCGCCACGGTCGCGCTGCTCGGCACCATCAACCGGGTGCTCAACCAGCCCGGTGGGCTGGCGGGAGGCCTGCTGCTGACCTTCATCGGCTTGTGCGGCGTGGCGCTGTTCGGGCGCATGGTGTCGGACGTGTCGACCAACTTCGTCGGACAGCGCCTGGTGGCCCAGGTGCGCAAGAGCCTGGCGCAGAAAATTCTCGCGGCGCCCATCGACGCACTGGAGCGTTACCGCACCCACCGCCTCATGCCGGTGCTGTCGCAGGACGTGGACATGATCAGTGACGTGGCCTTCGCGCTGTCGGGAACGCTGATCGCGCTCGCCGTGGCGCTGGGCTGCCTGAGCTACCTCGCGTTTCTTTCATTGCCGCTGTTCGGCCTGATGCTGGTGGCGCTGGTGATCGGCGTGACGGTGCAGCTCATGGCGCAGATCCGCGGCGAGGCCGGCTTCTGGAAAGCGCGCGAGCAGGAAGACCAGCTGCACAAGGCCTACCGCGCCATCAGCGAAGGCGCGAAGGAACTGCGCATGCACCGCACGCGCCGCACGCGCATGTTCTCGGGGCAGATCGAGCGCATCGTCGACACCATCCGCGTCGTTAACGGGCGTGCGATCAACACCTACGTGATCGCGACTGCCTTTGGCTCGGCGCTGTTCTTTCTGCTGATCGCGCTGATCCTGGGCTGGGCTGCGTTCCGGACCACCGAGCCCGCGGTGGTCAGCGGCTTCGTGCTGGTGCTTCTGTTCCTCAAGGGACCGCTGGACCAGATCGCGCTCACCTTGCCCGGCGTGGGCCGCGCCAAGGTCGCCTTCCAGCGCATCGGCGACCTGTCGGCGCGCTTTGCCACGCCGGAGCCGCACCTGCACTTGGAGCGCGCCTCCAACGGCGTGATCCTGAAGAACGAGATCGGCATGCGCGGCGTGCGCTTTGCCTTTGATGCGCCCGAAGGCGGCGAGGCCTTCACGCTGGGGCCGATCGACCTGGCGCTGCGCCGCGGCGAGATGGTGTTCGTCGTGGGCGACAACGGCTCCGGCAAGACCACGCTGATCAAGCTGCTGCTGGGCCTCTATGCGCCGCAGGCGGGCGAAGTGCTGATCGACGGTTCGGCCGTGAAGCCCGAGGGCCGCGACGACTATCGCCAGCTCTTCACCACGGTGTTCTCCGACTTTTATCTGTTCGAGGATCTCGTGGCGGGCGAGGAGAGCGAAGGCGGCGCGGGCATGGAGGTGCTGCCCGAAACCGCGCTGCCTTACCTAGAGCGGCTGGAGATCGCCCACAAGGTGAGCCTGAAGAACGGCGCGTTCAGCACGACCGATCTCTCGACCGGACAGCGCAAGCGGCTGGCGCTGGTGCACGCCTATCTCGAAGGCCGCCCGGTGCTGGTGTTCGACGAGTGGGCCGCCGACCAGGATCCGACCTTCCGCCATCTCTTCTACACCGAGCTACTGCCCGAGCTGCGCGCCAAGGGACACCTGCTGGTGGTGATCTCGCACGACGACCGTTACTTCCACCTGGCGGACCGCGTCATCACGATGCATGCGGGCAAGATCGCGGAAGACAGGGTGCGCGAGTCGCGGGAAAGCCTCGCCGCGTGAAGGAGGGGAATGAAAGACAAGATCCGGCCGACCGGCGACGACCCTGCCTTCAACGTCGCCTGGACGCTCTTCTGCACGCTGCATGACGAACCCTCGCAGGAACGCGCGGAGAAACTCATCCGCTGGCTCGGCGTGGACCCGGGGAACATCTGCGCGCTGGACGACGTGCTGACCCTGTGGGCCCTGACCGGGGCCGCGTTGATCAAGCCCGCGCTGGAGGAGGCGCGGCATGAAGAGGGGCGCCTGCAGTGAAGGGCGCCACGCTACTTTCGCAGGTTGCGCAACTCTGCCGCGATGCCGCCGAGGGCATCCCAGCGGCGCCGCGCTTCCTGGGCCGCCGCGGCATGGACTGCCGACTTGCCGTGCCACCGGGCCAGGGCCAGGCGCGCAGCCACCGCGGCGTCCTGCGGCGCGCTTTCGCTCTCGACGATCAGTGCGAGCGCGTGTTCGATGAGCTTTTCGTCCGGAGTGCTTGCCACGAAGCGGCCGCTCAGGCGAAGTCTTCGGCCAGCTTCGCGTCGAAGCCCGTGCGGTTCGAGACGGTCGTCTGTTCGATCAGTTCCGAGCGGAGCCGGGCGAAAACGCGCGAGCAGTCGATGGCCGCGCGCAGCAGGTGCTTGGCAACCGCCATCTCGGTGATGTTCAGCTGCCGGGCGATCTCGGCGCGCGTGTGTCCGTAGGCGCGGAACAGCAGGAACACTTCGCGCCGGCGGGGCGGCAGTGTCTCCAGCGTTTCGACCACCCGCGCCAGCACCTGCTGCTGCGATGCGATGAATTCGCAGGACGGCACCGTCTGGCGCGAGTCAGCGCTGAAATGCGTGCTGACCCAGTCCTGCGCCACCTTGCGCCGGCGGGCATCGTCCACGCACAGGTTGCGTGCCACGCGGAACAGCAGGGCCCGCGGCGACTCGATGCCGCCGGTGCCTTGCGTGCTGTCCGATGCCGCATCGATGCGGATGTCGTTGTTCATCTTGAGCGCGTGGGCATATACCCGCTCGAAGCTGGATTGCGCGATGTCGGCCGCGTAGTGGGGGTCCCGCAGGTCGCGCGTCAGCTGCCGGCGCAAGTCCGCATAGTGAGCCACAAGTTCCTGGACGAGGTCGCGCATCCGATCGCCTTCTCGCAAGCATTCGCAGTGATGGTTCCCGGGCCGGTCACCGGCGCAGTGCGAAGGGTGACTCGGTTCGTTGAATAAGAATTATTCTTATTGAAGTGTAACCTTAACCGCAGCTGAACAAGACAGGAAAAAGGGCTTGGGAACCCAGGCGCGTGCCCTGAAAAAGACACTCGATCGGAAAATGAATGGTTCTGTGTTCGGTTTGGCGGTCCGCCGCCCTTGCCGAAAGAGAACGACCGGGATCAACCCCGCTTCGGAATG
This sequence comes from Variovorax paradoxus, assembly GCF_018614875.1. Classification (GTDB taxonomy): domain Bacteria; phylum Pseudomonadota; class Gammaproteobacteria; order Burkholderiales; family Burkholderiaceae_C; genus Variovorax; species Variovorax paradoxus_I. The sequence goes on from NZ_JAGGNW010000027.1 coordinate 11,119, forward strand.
CCCAACCCCCTCACGACGGCCGGCCGCGCCACGAAAGCCGCGAGCGTGCGCGCCACGTTAGCGAAGTCGCCGAAGCCCACCAGCTCGCCCGCTTCATAGAAGCCGACCAGGTTGCGCACCCACGGGAAGATGGCGATGTCTGCGATGGTGTAGCTGTCGCCCATGACCCAGTTGCGGCCTTCGAGCCGCTTGTCGAGCACGCCGAGCAGCCGCTTCGACTCGGCCACGTAGCGGTCGCGCGGGCGCTTGTCCTCGTAGTCCTTGCCGGCAAACTTGTTGAAGAAGCCGAGCTGGCCGAACATCGGGCCGATGCCGCCCATCTGGAACATCAGCCACTGGATGGTTTCGTAGCGGCTCGCGACATCCTTCGGAATGAGCTGGCCGGTCTTGTCGGCCAGGTAGAGAAGGATCGCGCCCGATTCGAACAGCGCGAGCGGCTTGCCGCCGGGCCCGTCGGGATCGAGGATGGCCGGGATCTTGTTGTTTGGATTGAGCGACAGAAATTCCGGCGACATCTGGTCGTGGGTCTCGAAGCTCACGAGGTGCGGCTCGTAGGGCAGGCCGGTTTCCTCCAGCATGATCGACACCTTCACGCCGTTGGGCGTGGGCAGCGAATACAGCTGCAGCCGGTCAGGGTGAAGCGCGGGCCATTTCTTGGTGATGGGAAAGCTGGACAGGTCGGTCATGCGTGATTCATCGAAAGCGGAGTTGGAACGCCGCGCCCGCCGGGTTCAGATGCCAAGCCAGCTCATCAGGGCCGTCTCGACTTCGGCAGAGGGTGCGACAAAGCCAGTGTAGGTCGATGTTGCGAGCGCGCGCTTGCCGGCGTCGCTTTGTGCGAGGCCCAGCAAGGCCTCGCGCGCGGCGCCGGCCGTGGCGGCGTCGAGCTTGCGCGACACCAGCCATTGCTTGATGGGAACCGCGCGCGATTCCGCGCAGACGTTGCCGCCGCCATCCTTCCAGGTCTTGACCACGCCCGATGCCGCCGTGGCGCCGTAGGCGGCAAAGCCGTTCTGCACATAGAAGGGCACCGCGTCCTGGTAGCGCGTGTTGGTGAGCTTGAGCGCAGCGGGCTGCACGCCTTGCTCGCGCAGCATCGCGCGCGTGATCACCGAGGTGATCGAATCCGCGTCGGGCATGACCAGGCCCTTGCCGGCGATGCTTTTCCAGTTGGAGATGGGCTGCGGCTCCTTGCACAGCAGCGACACCTTGTAGGCAGTGAAGCCGCTGGTCCAGGCCAGCGCCTGGTAGCGGCCGCTCTTGACGGCCTCGAGCGCCACGTGAGCCGGATGGATGAAGGCCAGGTCGACCTGCTGCTCCTTCAAGGCTTCGCGCGCGCTGGTGTAGGAGATCAGCACCTTGATGGTCACGGGCTGCTTCAGCGCCTTGCTCAGCACTTCGGCGATGGGCTCGAAGCGCGGTGCGATCTGGCTTTCAGTCACCTGGTAGCTCACGCCCTCCGTCACGCCGATGACCAGCGCATGGGCCGGCACGCCCGCCGCCAGCAGCAGGGCCATCGCCGCCCGCGCGGCGGGGCGGAGCAAGGCGGGCCTGCCGGTTGGGCGCTCGGAGGCGGCGCGTTCGAGAGAAGGGGATGCGGTCTGGAAGTCCATCGAACGATCATAGGGACCGCGGCGCGGCCACCGATGATCGCAAGCACCTATGCGCGGGGCGGCCTGCGCATGGCATGGCGCCGCGCGGCGCCGGGAGTGTCAGAACCGCGCCTTGAGGAAGGCCGAAGGCCCGTGCAGCTTGACCTTGACGCGGGTTTCCGCCGAACTGCTCTGGCGCGCCAGGTCGATGTTGGTGACGCCGTAGGCCAGCACCAGCCCGACATTCTTCACCGGGAACCACTCCACGCCCGCGCTGGCGTTGTAGATGCTGCCGTGGAAGCGGCCGCCGCCCTTGCGCACGCCGGAGAGGTCGGCAAACAGTCGCAGGTCGGGATTGATGGCATGCCGCACGCCGACCTCGAGCAGTGGCGCGATGGCATCGTCGCTCGAGTCCTCGTTCAATGTGCGGATCCGTCCGTTCACCGCGACATTGGCGTTCGTGCCGACATCGATGCGGTAGTAGGCGGCGCCGGCGCCGAGGCCGAACACCGTGTTGCCCGAGCCGAGCCACCATTTGTAGGCGAGCTTCGCGAAGTCGAGCTTCACGTTGAGGTTGGCATTGCCCACCGCAGTGACGGTGCCGAAGCCGCCGAAGGAGTCGCTGCCCCCCGCCTGGCCGAAGTAGTCGCGCTTGTAGCGGTAGTAGTCGAACGAGAGCCCGTGGCTGTCGCCGATCAGCAGGTCGGCCGTGACGCGCGGCATGGTCACGCGGCCGGGCTCGAGGTCGCGCGTGCGCAGCGCGCCATACGGCGAGCTGACCGATGCGTTGAATTTCGGATCGGCGCTGAAGGCCCCTGCCGAGAAGCTGAAACGGTCCAGCGCGGGCGACGGTTCGGCCCAGGCCAATGCGGGAGCGAAGAGAAACCCGACGCCGGCCAGTGCGCCCAGTTTTGTCCACCGTACGGGGCTGGCAAGCGAGCAGGAGCGGAGCAACAGCATGAAGAGGTCCTTAGAGCAGAAGGCCAAAAAAAAGCCTCGGGCTCGACACGCAATTTTTATGCGCGCTGGGCTCCGGGCGGCTGCTCCCTTTTGATGACCGCCAAGTTAATAGCGCCTGCGCACAACGCCCATGCGCCGTTTGCCGTTGAGCGTGTAGGACGATGTTGATGCCGGCGCGCGCACGTCTTAGAAAGTACTAAGAGCCCGTTAAGTGGCCCTGGAGCTAAGCTTCGAACATGCGCAAACACCTTTCCGCGACAACCGGTCGCCAGCGTCTTTTCTACGGTGGCGTGGCGGGCGCCATCGTCGCGGCCATCCCCTGGCCGTTCGACGCCATGACACGCGGACTCGCGGGCTGGTGCGCCGGTGTCGCCGTCTACCAACTGTTCACATGGTGGCTGGCCGAAACCTTCGATGCGCAGCGCACCCGCGAGCGCGCGCAGTCGCTGGACCAGCCCAACGTGGTGATCCTGGTGTCGATGCTGGTGGTGATCGGCGCGAGCGTGGTGGCCATCGCGATGCTGCTGCAGCAGGTCAAGCTGATGAGCGGGCTGGCACGGGCGGGCCACATTGCGCTGGGAGTGGTGGCGCTGGTGGGCTCGTGGCTGATGATGCACACGATCTATGCCTTTCACTACGCGCATCGCTACTACATCGACCAGCGGGAAGGCTCGCCGGACGGCGGGCTGGATTTTCCGGGCAAGGAGCAGCCGGACTATTTCGACTTTCTCTACTACGCCTATGTGGTCGGCATGACCACGCAGGTGTCCGACGTGCAGGCCACCTCGCGCGAGATGCGCCGCCTTACGCTGGTGCACAGCGTGCTGGCCTTCGCCTTCAACATGCTGGTGCTCGCGCTGTCGGTCAACGTGGTCGCGGCGGCGATGTAGCGGCCGCGCCGCCTGCGCGCGGCCACAGCTTCACGATGCCCGTGGACAGCGCCACGCCGCAGACGATCACGGCCGCGCAGATCAGCATCCATTGCGTGATGCTTTCGCCGAGGAACACCGCGCCATAGAACACCGCGAACACCGGCACCAGGAAGGTCACGGTCAGCGCGCGCGCCGGTCCCGCGTTGGCGATGAGCCGGAAGAACAGGATGTACGCGAGGCCGGTGCATGCAATGCCCAGGGCCAGCAATGCCAGCCAGGCGCGCAGGCTCGGCATCTGGGCGGGCCAGAACCACAGCGCCGGAAGCGCGAGGAACAGCGTGGCGCCGATCTGGCTGCCGGTGGCGGTGGCCAGTGCCGGCACGCCGCCCAGGTAGCGCCGCGTGGCGCTGGCCGCCACGCCGTAGCTGGCGCAGGCGCCCAGGCAGGCCAGCACGGCCCACAACGCGGCGTTGCCGCCCGCATCGGCGTGCAGGCCCGCGCTGCGGCTTGCCAGCATGGCAACGCCCGCAAAGCCGATGACCAGGCCCACGATGCGCGAGCCATCGGGCCGGTCGCGGAACCACGCCCACGCCACCAGTGCGCCGAACATCGGCACGGTGGCGTTGATCACCGCCGCCAGGCCGCTGTTGATGGTCAGCAGCGCGAAGCAGAACAGCGCGAACGGAATGCCCGAGTTCAGCACGCCGATGGCCATCGACGCCTTCCAGTGCTGTGCCAGCGCCGCCCCGTGGCCGCGCATGAACAAGAGCGGCAACAGGAACAGCGTGGCCACTGCCACGCGCACGGCCGCCGCCGGCAATGCGCCGAACTCGGCTGCGCCGATGCGCATGAAAAGAAAGGACGCCCCCCAAAGCGCGCCCAGCAGCACGAGGTCGAGAAGCCAGGCCTTGGGTTTCGGCGATGGGATGGCGGCAGTGTTGTTGCTTGTTGTTGTGCTCATATGTTCTTCGCAGCCGTGGGGCCGGCTCTATTTCGCTTCGAGTTCCAGCAGCGCGGTCTTGCGATGGAGCCCGCCAGCGTAACCGGTCAGCGACCCGTCGGCGCCCAGCACGCGGTGGCAAGGCACGATCACGCTGATCGGGTTGCGCCCCACGGCCGCGCCCACCGCGCGCACCGCGGCCGGATTGCCCACGTGGGCGCTCAGCGCGCCGTAGCTCATGGTCTTGCCCGCCGGAATGGCGAGCAGCGCCTGCCACACGCTCTGCTGGAACGCGGTGCCGTGCGAGAGATCGAGCTTCACGTCGAAGCTGTCGCGCTGGCCCGCGAAATAATCGCGCAGCTGGGCGCCGGCTTCGAGCAGCGCCGGATGATCGTCCCGGGTCTGCCAGCCGGTGGTGTCGGGCCAGTGGCGCTGCTGGTCGAACCAGACGCCTGCCAGGCCCTCGTCGGTGGCCGCCATCGTGATGCCGCCCAGCGGCGTGTCGATGTGCGAGGTGTAGATGACTTTGCTCTTGAACTTCATGGCATTTCAGGCGGAGGCGCCTGCCGTTGCGAGGTTGTTGAAAGGCTCTGCCGCCGCCGGCGCTGCTGCGGCGCCAGCGGGAGAGGAAGTCGGCGCATGCCAGGCGCGCAGCACCGCATAGCTGCGCCAGGGGCGCCATGCCTGCGACGCCTGGCTGGCCGCGCGTTCGGTGGTCACGCCCAGTGCCTTCTGCAGCGCGACGTCGCCGGCGGGGAATGCGTCGGGCCAGCGCAGCGCGCGCATCGCGATGTACTGCGCGGTCCAGGCGCCGATGCCCGGAAGCTCCTGCAGTGCGGCAATAGTCGAGGGCACGTCGGCGCCTGCATGCAGCGTCAGCTTGCCGCCGGCGACCTCGCGGGCGATGGCCTGCAGCGCGGCCTGCCGCTGCCGCACGATGCCGAGTTTGCCGAGTGCGTCGCCGCTCGCGGCCGCCAGTGCCGCGGGCGTGGGAAACAGGTGGTTCAGCCCTTCGATGGGCGTGGCGATGGCTTCGCCGAAAGCCTCGACCAGCCGCGAGCCCAGCGTACGCGCCGCGGCCACGGTGATCTGCTGACCCAGCACCGCGCGCACCGCCAGCTCGAAACCATCGACCGTGCCGGGCACGCGCAAACCGTCGCCGTGCGGAAAGGCCTCGTGCAGCGCGGCGTTGATGGCCATCGGCTCGGCGTCGAGGTCGAGCATGGCGCGTGCGCGGCTGATCACGATCGGCAGCACCGCGGCGAGCGAGTCGCTGACCGACAGCAGCATCTGCTCGCGCTCGATGTCGAAGCGCAATTGCAGCCAGCCGGCGTGGGCCTGTCCACCGTGTTGCACGCTCAGCGTCCGGGCCAGGCGAACGAAAGTCGGCGTGCTGCCCTTGGCGGGCTCCTTGCCATCGGCCGTGATTGCCACCTCGACGCCGCGCAACGCGCGCCGCGCAAAGAAGCCGAGCATCGCGCCCACGTCGTAGGGCGGACGAAAGCCCAGCCGCACCTCGATGGCTTTTCCTTCGCCGCCCTCGGCGCCGCCGGCACGCCGCAACGCGCTCGGGTTGAGGCCGTAGTGCTCCAGGAACGCGGCGTTGAAGCGGCGCACGCTCGCGAAGCCGCTGGCCAGCGCCACCTGCGTCATCGGCAGCCGCGTGTCGGCGATCAGCTGCTTGGCGGCCAGCAGGCGGCGCGTCTGCAGATATTGCAAGGGCGAGACGCCGAACTGCGCCTCGAAGATGCGCCGCAGATGGCGGTCGCTCACGCCGAGCCGCGCGGCGATCTGCGCCGCGCCCGGACCGTCCTCGGACCACGCATCGGGCTCGTCGATGAGGCGCGCGGCCTGCAGCGCGAGGATGCGCGAGGCATCTTCGGTGGACCAACTCGCCGCGCGCGGCGCGAGCTCGGGCCGGCAGCGCAGGCAGGGGCGGAAGCCCTCGGCCTCGGCCTGCGCCGCGTGGCGGAAGAAGCGGCAGTTCTCGCGCCGCGGCAGCTTCACGCGGCAGACCGGCCGGCAGTAGATGCCGGTGGAGGTCACCGCGGTGAAGAACGAGCCGTCGAAGCGCGCATCGTGCGTCTTCATCGCCAGGTAGCAGGCGTCGCTCTCGAGCGCTTCGGTGGATGCGTGAGTGGTAGGCATGGGCAAATGATACGGTTTCGACTCGTTTCAACTGGCCGTTTTCGGACATGTGGGCACCGAAGCGCTTGCCTACAATGGCCCGTTCTCAAGAACCTACAGGGAATGCCTCTTCATGCAACTCAGTGCGTCGATTTTCAAGGCCTATGACATCCGAGGCGTGGTGCCCGTCACACTCGATGCAGAGGTCGCGGAAGCGCTCGGCCGGGCTTTCGGCAGCGCTGCGCGCGCCGCTGGTGAAAAGACCGTGGCCGTGGGCCGCGATGGCCGCCTGTCCGGGCCCGCGCTGGTCGAAGCACTGATCAGCGGCCTGGTGGCCACCGGTATCGAGGTGATCAACGTGGGCGCGGTAACCACGCCCATGCTCTACTTTGCGGCCCACACGCTGTGCTCGAGCGGCATCCAGGTCACTGGCAGCCACAACCCCAAGGACTACAACGGCTTCAAGATGGTGCTGGCAGGGCGTGCCATCTACGGCGACGAGATCCAGGGCCTGCGCAAGGTGATCGAAGAGGGCACGGCCAGGCTCGCTCCCGGCGGCAGCGTGCGCAAGGTCGACGTGACCGACGCTTACGTGAAGCGCATCGTCGGCGACATTCAGCTGGCCCGCCCGCTGAAGATCGTGGTCGATTCCGGCAACGGCATTGCGGGCGCAACGGCGCCGGCCATCTTCCGCGCCATCGGCTGCGAAGTGAGCGAGCTGTTCAGCGAGGTCGACGGCGACTTTCCCAACCATCACCCCGATCCGAGCAAGCCCGAGAACCTCAAGGACCTGATGGCCGCGCTGGCCGAAGGCGACGCCGAGCTGGGCCTGGCCTTCGACGGCGACGGCGACCGCCTGGGCATCGTCACGAAAGACGGCCAGAACATCTTCCCCGACCGCCAGATGCAGCTTTTTGCGCAGGACGTGCTCTCGCGCGTGCCGGGCGGCACCATCGTGTACGACGTCAAGTGCTCGCAGCGCCTGGCGCCGGCCATCGAGGCCGCGGGCGGCAAGCCGATGATCTACAAGACCGGCCATTCGCTGATCAAGGCCAAGATGAAGGAGATCGATTCGCCGCTCGGCGGCGAGATGAGCGGCCACATCTTCTTCAAGGAGCGCTGGTTCGGCTTCGACGACGGCACCTATGCGGGCTGCCGCCTGCTCGAGATCCTGAGCAAGACGCCCGATGCGAGCGACACGCTCAATGCCTTGCCCACGAGCTTCTCGACCCCCGAACTCAACGTGAAGTGCGCCGAAGGCGAGCCGCACGCGGTGGTCGAGCAACTCGTCGCAGGCGCGAGCTTCGCGGCACCGGCCGTGGTCTCGACCATCGACGGCCTGCGCGTCGACTGGCCCGACGGCTTTGGCCTGATCCGCGCTTCCAACACCACCCCGGTGCTGGTGCTGCGCTTCGAGGGCCAGACCGATGCGGCCCTGAAGCGCATCGAAGCCGAAATGCTCGCGCTGCTCAGAACCGTCAAGCCCGACGCGACGCTGGCCGAAGCGTCGCACTGAGTCCCGTGCGTTCGCTGCTGCTGCGCCTCTATGGCGCCTTCACCACCGTCGTGCAACCGCTGGTTCGCCGCAAGTTGCGGCGCCGCGCGGTGGCCGAACCCGGCTACGCCGTGGCCGTCGAAGAGCGCTTCGGCTACTACGACGATGCCACCACCGGCGAGGGCCAGTGCTGGGTGCATGCGGTCTCGCTCGGTGAAACGCGCGCGGCCGCCATCCTGATCGAGGAGCTGCGCAGGCAGTATCCGGGCATACCGATCCTGCTGACGCACGGCACCGCCACCGGCCGCGAAGAGGGCGCCAAGCTGCTTCAACCCGGCGATACGCAGGTCTGGCAGCCCTGGGACATGCCGGGCGCGGTGGCGCGCTTTCTCGACCGTTTCCAGCCGCGCATCGGCGTGCTGATGGAAACCGAAGTCTGGCCAGAGATGGCCGCCGCCTGCGCGGAGCGCCGCATCCCGCTGGTGCTGGCCAATGCGCGGCTCAACGAAAAATCGCTGGCTGCGGCCGAACGCCTCGGCTGGCTCGCGCGGCCCGCGTATTCGGCGCTCGCCGCCGTGTGGGCGCAGACCGAGGCCGATGCGCACCGGCTGGTGTCGCTGGGCGCCAAGGTGGCCGGCATCTACGGCAACCTCAAGTTCGACGCCTCGCCCGACGCGCGCCAGCTGGCCGCGGCCGTGACGCTGCGCGAGCGCCTGCCGCGGCCGATGGTGGTGCTCGCAAGCTCCCGCGACGGCGAGGAGCGGATGCTGCTCGACGTGCTCAGGCGCTTTGGCGCCACCTCTCCCGTGCCGCCCGAGCAGGGCGCCATCCGTTCGATTGCCAAGCGCGTGCACGACGTGCAATGGATGATCGTGCCGCGCCATCCGCAGCGCTTCGACGAAGTGGCCGCGCTGATCGAATCCGAGGGTTTTGCCGTGGCGCGACGCAGCGCCGCGGGTGAGCCGTCCGATGCCGAGATCTGGCTCGGTGATTCGCTCGGCGAAATGGCGCTCTACTACGGCCTGGCCGACGTTGCGCTGCTGGGCGGAAGCTTTGAGCCGCTGGGCGGGCAGAACCTGATCGAGCCGGCCGCCTGTGGCTGCCCGGTGGTCATGGGCCCCTCGACCTTCAACTTTGCCGAAGCGGCGCAGCTTTCGCTTGCGGCCGGCGCCTCGCTGCGTGTCGAGAACATGGAGCAGGCCGTCACCGCGGCGCTCAAGCTGGTCGAGAACCCCGAGCGCCGCGCCGTCATGGCCGAGGCTGCGCTGGCCTTCTCGTCGTCGAACCGCGGCGCCGCCGAACGCACCGCCGTTGCGGTGCTGGCCATCGCGCAGGCCGCGGATCCCGTGGTGACCGAAGCCGCGCCGCTCGAGGATTCGAAGGCAGAACCCACGCTCGACTGAGTTGGTATGGCTCCTTCCCCCGGGAGGGGAGGGAGAAAATCCTCAGCGCACTGGCGGATTGAGGATCACCGGCGGCACGGGTGCCGTCGGCATCGTCGGCGCCGGCGGATTGAACGGCGGCACTGGCACTGGCGGCACCACGGGAATCCTCGGCGGCGTGACCGGCACCGAAGGCGCGGTTTGCGGCTGCTCGCCGAGCGATGGCGCTGCCGCGCTTCCATTCTTCGCCAGTGTCGCGTTGATCGCGTTCATGTCGTCGACCGTCAGCGTGCCGTTGGCCTGGCGCAGCTTCAGGTTGCCCAGCAGCACGTTGTAGCGCGCCTGCGCGAGATCGCGCTTGGTCTGGAACAACTGGCTTTGCGAATTGAGCACGTCGATGTTGATGCGCACGCCCACCTGGTAGCCGAGCCGGTTGGCATCGAGCGCGCTCTGGCTCGAAGCCTCGGCCGCTTCGAGCGCCTTCACCTGGCCCGCGCCGGACACCAGCCCGAGGTAGGCCGCGCGCGTGGCCTGCGCCACGCTGCGGCGGGTGCCTTCGAGCACGCTGCGCGACTGTTCTTCGAGCGCGAGCGTTTCCTTGATGCGGTTCTCGGTGGCAAAGCCGGCGAATAGCGGCAGGTTGAACACCACGCCCACGGAGGCGGCGTTGATGCGCGTGCCCACGGTGCTGGTGCTGGTGCCGTCCGGGTTGCGCGTGATGTTGTAGCCCAGGTTGGCGTCGAGCGTGGGCTTGTGGCCGGCTTCGGCCTTGCGGGTTTCCAGCCCGGCCACGTCGAGTCCGAGCTGCGCCTGTCGGATGGCCGGGTGCGCTTCATCGGCCTGCGCAACCCAGGCTTCGATATTGGCCGGCATGGCGGTCGGCAGCACCACCGGCTGCGCCAGCGGCACCGGCACGCTGCCGGGGCGGCCGACCAGCTGGTCGAGCACCACCTTCTTCACCTGCAGGTCGTTCTCGGCGGCGATCTCCTGCGCAATGACGAGGTCGTAGCGGGCCTGTGCTTCGCGCGTGTCGGTGATGGTGGAGGTGCCGACCTCGAAGTTGCGCTTGGCCGACGCGAGCTGCTCGGCCACGGCCACCTTCTGCGCGCGCACCAGCGTCAGGCTGTCCTGGCTGGCGAGCACGTCGAAGTAGGCCTGGCTCACGCGCACGATCAGGTCCTGCTCGGCAATGGTGAGCACCGCCTGCGCGATCTCGGCCTGGCGCTTGCCCTGCTCGTAGGTGGCCCAGTTGGCGGGCCGGTAGAGCGGCTGCGTGGCGTTGACGCCGATGTTCTGCGTGGTGAAGTCGCGCGGCGTGGTGGTTCCGCGGCCGGTGCCGGTGAGCGTGTCGATGTCGAGGTTGTTGCGCGTTGCGCCGGCCGTCAGCCCCACGGCGGGAAGAATGCCGGCCTTGGCCTGCGCGGCGCGCGCCACGCTCGCGTCGTACTGGGCCCGCGCACCCTGGTAGGTGGCGTCGAATCCGCGTGCGGAATCGTAGAGTTCGTTCAGTGTCTGGCCTTGGGCCGGCAGCGCGAGCAGGGTGGCAAAGAGACTTGCGAGCGCTGCGGAAAGAGGCAAAAGCCTGGGCCTGAAAGGCATTGAACGTCCTTGAAGAAAGAATCAGTAGCGCGGCACGGAAGGATCGTGCTGTGCGGACCAGGCGTCGATGCCGCCAGCCACGTTGGCCAGCTCGGCAAAGCCGTTCTGGCTCAGGAAGGCCGCCACGCGCTGGCTGCGCGCGCCGTGATGGCACAGGCACGCAATGCGCTGGCCTTCTTCGAGCTCGGAAAGACGCGCCGGAACCTCGTTCATCGGAATGGCCACCAGCGTGAAGCCCTGGGGGGCGACGCTCGCGGTCTGCAGCTCCCAGGGTTCGCGCACATCGAGCAGCACGGGCGCCGCGCCGGGGTTTTGCGCAAACCAGGCGGCGAGATCGGCGGGGTGGACTTGATCGATCATTCGGAGGCGTCCGTTCAGAACGAGAAGCGCGAGGGCTCGGGGAAGTTGAGCAGCCGCGGCGCCACGGTGTCCCAGGGCTGGGTCGTTTCCCACTTGCTTTCGCTGCTGCGGGTGACAAAGTGGGCGCGCATCATCGGTTCTTCGCCCACGATGGCGGCGAGCCGGCCGCCCACCTTGAGCGAGCCGAGCAGGTTCTGCGGAATGCGCGCCACGGAGCCGCTGAGCACGATCACGTCGAAGCTCGGGCCGCTCGGCAGCGGCACCGCGCCGTCGGCGTTGCGCACCTCGACATTGGCCACGCCGTTCTGGCGCAGCGTCTCGGCGGCGCCGGCGGCCAGCGCGGGATCGATCTCGAGCGACAGCACCTGGGCCGCGCGGTGGGCGAGCAGGGCGGCCATGAAGCCCGAACCGGTGCCGATCTCGAGCACCGACTCGTGCTTCTGCACGTGCAGGTCCTGCAGCATGCGTGCCTCGACCTTGGGCGAGAGCATGACCTGGCCCGGAACGGAACCGTCGCCCAGCGGAATCTCCATGTCGAAGAAGGCCAGCGCGCGGTGGGCGGGCGGCACGTAGTCTTCGCGCCGGATCGCGGCCAGCAGGTCGAGAATTTCCAGATCGAGCACATCCCAGGGCCGGATCTGCTGTTCGATCATGTTGAAGCGCAGGCGCTCGAGGGTGGGGGTGGGGTTCATGGGAGGCTTTTCCTTGTGGGGCTCAGGACAAACCTTCAATTTTAGGTTGCGCGGCACGGGCGCGCGGCGGCTCGGGCGTCCATTTGCGCGTCATGCCGCGGCTCCGGGCGGCCGGGTGAGGCCGTAAAGCACGGTCTCGGCCTGCGTGGCGAGGTATTTTTCCGGGTCGAGCGAGGTTTCGTCGTCGACGCAGACCATGGCTGAATGCTTCCACAGCATCAGGAAGACCATCGGCGCCACCACCGCGTAGATGGCGTGGTCGACGTCGACCGGCGCGAATTCGCCCCGGTCGATGCCGCGCTGCAGGATGCGCCGCAGCAGCGTGTGGCCTGGCCGGACCACCTCCTTGCGGTAGAACTCGGCCAGCTCGGGAAAATTGGCGCCCTCGCTCATCATGAGCTTGGTCAGGCCCGAGGCCTTGGTCATGCCCACGCGCTCCCACCAGACGCGCATGCAGTAGCGCAGCATGTCCGCCGTGGTTCCTTCGAAGGCTTCGAACTCGTCGTTCCACTCGGAAAACCGGCCGCTGAGGTTCTCGACCACCACGGCCTTGAAGAGCTCTTCCTTGCTCGGAAAGTAAAGAAAGAGGGTGCCCTTGGAGACCCCCGCGCGGGCCGCCACTTCCTCGGAGCGGGTGGCGGCAAAGCCTTTTTCGACGAACAGATCGAGCGCCGCCGCCAGCAGTTCGCCCGGACGCGCCTCCTTGCGGCGCTCGCGCTTGGCGCGCACCGGGCAGATCTTGTCGGCAAAGAAGCGGGGGGTGGGCATGATATTAATGACTGACGGGTTAGTAATGTAGTGACCCGCATCCAGCCCGTCAAGCCGCGACAATATCGGGTTCGCTTTTTTCCCACCTGCCGGAGCAGCTCATGTCTTCTTCATTGCCGCCAACCGAAACCATCGTGCTGGGCGGAGGCTGCTTCTGGTGCACCGAGGCCGTGTTCGACCGCGTGCAGGGCGTGGTGGACGTCGAATCCGGCTACTGCAACGGCCAGACCGTCAACCCGAGCTACGAGCAGGTCTGCACCGGCCGCACCGGGCATGCGGAGGTGGTGAAGGTCCAGTTCGACCCCGCCATCATCAGCCTGCGTGAAATTCTCGAGATCTTTTTCGTGGTGCACGACCCCACGACCCTGAATCGCCAGGGCAACGATGTCGGCACGCAATACCGCAGCGGCATCTATGTCACCGACGATGCGCAGAAGCAGGTGGCCCAGGAGGTCATCCGCGAGATCGAGGCCAGCAAGACCTATGGCTCGGCCGTCGTGACCGAGGTGGCGCCGCTCGCCAACTACTCGACGGCCGAGGCCTACCACCAGGACTATTTCCTGAACAACCCGAACCAGGGCTACTGCGCCTTCGTGGTCGGCCCCAAGGTCGAGAAGTTCCAGAAGACCTTCGCGTCGCGCGTCAAGGGCTGATCGTTCTCTTTCAGGCCCTGCTTTTCGTGCACATCGCCAGCCCCGCCCCGCATAGGCCGTTCCGGTCGACCCGCGCGATCGCCATCGCGCTGGTGCTTGCGCTGTGGTTCGCGGGCACGCTGGGGCTGATGCACCGGACGCTGCACGTGCCCGGCCTGGCGCAGGCCCATGCAACGGCCCATGCGGTCGCCCAGGCCATTCACCCGAAGGGCGCCATCGAGCATGCGGCCCACGGCATCGGCGACCTGTTCGGCAATCACTCCGATGCCGAATGCCGGCTTTACGACCAGCTGTCGCATGGCTCGGGCGCGCTCGGCGTGCCGATGGTGGTGCTGCCGGTGCTGCTGCCGTCGGCCACCTTTGCCTACCTTCAGGGCGAAGCCATCGCCCGCTGGGTTGCGCTGTTCGACGCGCGCGGCCCGCCTTCCACTCGCTGAATTCCCCGTGTTCCGGTTGCTGCATCCGCGCCTTGCGGATGGCGGCGATCGTCCCTTGATTCAACGAGTGTTCATCATGATTCCCAATTTCCGTCGCAACGCCATCGGCGCTGCCGTTCTTTCGCTGGCTTCTTTCGCGGCCATGGCCCAGGCCCAGCCGGCACCCCAGGCGCAACCGGCCGAAGCGGCTGCGCCGGCCGCCCTGCCGGAGATCGCCGTCACCGGCAATCCGCTGGGCGCGAGCGAGCTGATCGCACCCACCACCACGCTCTCGGGCGACAAGCTCCTGATGCGCTCCGAATCGACGCTCGGCGAGACGCTCAACAACCTGCCCGGCGTGAGCAGCAGCTATTTCGGCCCCAATGCGAGCCGGCCGATCATCCGCGGCCTCGACGGCGACCGCATCCGCATCCTGCAGAACGGCGGCGGCGCGCCCGACGCCTCGTCGCTGAGCTACGACCACTCGGTGCCGATGGACGCGCTGGTCACCGAACGCGTCGAGGTGCTGCGCGGCCCGTCCGCGCTGCAGTACGGCGGCAGCGCGGTGGGCGGCGTGGTCAACGTGATCGACAACCGCATCCCGAGCGAGCCGATCAACGGCTTTGGCGGCCGCGCCGACCTGGGCTTTTCCACCGGCAGCCAGGAGAAGAACGGCGGCGTGGTGCTGGAAGGCGGCAACGACCGCTTCGCGCTGCATGTCGATGCATTCAACCGCGACTCCAAGGATGTCTCGGTGCCCATCGATCTGGAATGCAGCAAGCCCGGCCGACCGTGGCTGGCGCGCAAGATCTGCAATTCGGCCAACGAGGCGCACGGCGGTGCGGTGGGCGGCACGCTGTTCTTCGACCAGGGTTACATCGGCGCCTCCGCCAGCACCTACCGCAGCAACTACGGCACCGTGGCCGAAGACGACGTGACCATCGGCATGAAGTCCGACCGCTATGCACTCGAAGGCGAATGGCGCCCGGGCGGCTTCATCAGCAGCATCCACGCCAAGGCCAGCCACACCAACTACCGCCACACCGAGTACGAAGGCGGCGAGGCCGGCACCACGTTCTCGAACATGAGCAACGACCTGCGCATCGAGGCGCGCCACCAGAAGATCGGCAACTTCGAAGGCCTGGTCGGCTTTGCGAGCGAAAGCAACCGCTTCGCCGCCGATGGCGAGGAAGCCTTTGCGCCGCACAGCCGCACGCGCTCCAATGCGCTGTTCCTGTACGAGGAACTCGGCACCTCCTGGGGCCGGCTGAGCTTTGGCGCGCGCACCGAGAAAGTCCGCGTCACTTCGCTGGGCTACCCGGAAGATCCGACGGTGACGCGCTTTGCCACTGGCGAACGCACGTTCAACCCACACAGCGCGGCCGTGGGCGCGCTGGTCAACCTGACGCCGCAATGGCAGCTCACCTCGAACCTGGCCTACACCGAGCGGGCACCGAAAGACTATGAACTGCTCGCCAACGGTCCTCACGTGGCAACGGCCGCCTGGGAAGTCGGCAATCCAGACCTCGGCAAGGAAAAGTCGACCGGCTTCGACCTCGGCGCGCAATGGAAGTCGGGCGCCAACACGGCCCGCGTCAACGCCTACGTCACCCGCTTTCGCAACTACATCGGCCTGACGGCTTCGGGCCGCACGCTCGACGAAGAAGGCCAGGTGGTGACCGATCCCGAGGCGACCGACACGCTGGCCGAGTACCTCTACAGCGGCGTGCGCGCGCGCTTCACGGGCATCGAGGCCAGCGGCAACCTGCGCCTGCTGGGCACCGACGGTTTCGCGCGAATGGCCGACGCATCGACGCTCGACCTGGAATGGCGCGGCGATGTGGTGCGTGCGAAGAACCTCGACACCGGCGAGCCGCTGCCGCGCATCGCGCCGTTCCGCGCGGGCGCGACACTGGCCTACGGCAATGGTCCCTGGAGCGCGCGCTTCGGCTTCGACTACAACGCGGCGCAGCGCCACGTGCCGAGCATCGGCGCGCGCGAGACCGATGCCTACACCCTGTGGAACGCCTCGATTTCCTATCGCATGAAGGTGCAGCGGGCCAACCTCACCTGGTATGCGCGCGTCGACAACATCACGAACAAGCTGGCCTACAGCCCGACGTCGATCCTGACGACCACCGTGTACCCGAACGCGCCGCTGCCGGGGCGTTCGCTGAAGGTCGGGCTGCGTGTGACTTTCTAAAGCTCTGAAGCCATAGGCCGCCGGCATTGCCTGCTCTCTTCCTGCTTCCTTCGCAGGGACGGAGCAGGCAAGGCGCTATCCTCGGCGGGTGAATTCGTTCGTCATTTCTTCGCTGCTGCCGGTCGTCGTCCTGATCGCGGCAGGCTACCTGGCCGGCCGGCGCCGCTGGATCGGCGGCAATGCCGTCAAGGACCTTTCCAACCTGATCTTCCTGCTGCTTGCGCCGGCGCTGCTTTTTCGCGCGATGAGCACGGTGCATGTGGAAACGCTGAGCCTGAAGCCGGTGGCGGCGTATTTCATCGCCTCCGGCCTGCTGTTCGCGGGCACGCTGGCGTTGCGCGGCTTCAACCGCACGGCGGCCGTCATTGCACTGGCCAATACCTACAGCAACACCGTGATGATCGGCATCGTGCTGGTCGGCCTGGCCTATGGCGAGCAGGGCATGGTGGTTCTTCTCACGCTGATCTCGCTGCATTCGCTGGTGCTGCTGACCAGCGCCACGGTCGTGCTCGAACTGGCCGTGGCGCGCGAGCATGCGGCGGTGAGCGGCCAAGAGAAGCGCTCCATGGCGCGCACCGTGCTGCGCGCGCTGCGCAATGCCATCATTCATCCGGTGCCGATGCCGATCATCGCGGGGCTGCTGTTCGCGCAGACGGGGCTCGCGATGCCCGAATTCCTCGACAAGCCGATCCTGCTGCTCGGCCAGGCCTTCGGCCCGGTGGCGCTGGTGATGGTGGGCATCACGCTCGCGCTGACGCCGATCGGCCGGCACTGGCGCGAAGCCACGGTGCAGGCGCTGGTGAAGAACCTGCTGCATCCGCTGCTCGTCGCCGGCATCGGCTGGCTGCTGGGTGTGCGCGGCATACCGCTGACCGTGATGGTGGTGGCTGCCGCGCTGCCCATCGGCGCCAACGTCTTTCTCTTTTCGCAGCGCTACCGCACATCGGAAGACCTGGTGACGGCCAGCGTCGCGGTGTCGACGGTGCTCGCGCTGGCCACGCTGACCTTGGTGATGACGCTGGTGCAATGGCTGCCCTGAGGCTTTCGTAGCCCTTCGGTCCATCGAGGCCGCGCCTCGCGGTGTCCTACGCCATTCGGCAGGGTGGCCATTTGGTGAGATGGCGAGCGGCGCCTCTCGCTCTACATTTGCCGGCTGATGATTTACCAGCCGCGGTCTTCGCCGTTTTCCGCCATGGCGCCGATGGCGATGGTGATCGCGCTGTGCAGTGGCGCCATGCCGGCAGCGGCCGATACCAAGCCGTGCCGGACGCCATGCCTTTCCGCCGGCGTGCCGCACGAATCGGCACCGGCCCCGCCGTCCGCGGACAGCACTGCGGAGCCCAGGCCGGCGCCCGTCGCGACCCCGCGGCCCAGTGCCAGGCCGAGCCCCAGGCCGAGGCCGCAAGCGGTGGCCGTGGCTGCGTCGCCATCGTCGCCGCCAGCGGAGGTGGAAAAGGCTGCCGCCGTGAAAAGGCCGCCGCTTTCCAGGCGCTGCAGCGAAATCAACATGCGCGCAGCCGTCGGCGAGCCGCTGTCGGACGAAGACATGAAGATCTTGAGGAGTCAATGCTGATGATGAAGACCACCCATCCGATCCGCACGGCCACGCGCGCATTGGCGCTGTTGTGCGCCGCGGTGCTTTGCGTTGCATGCGCGCACCGGCCGGCGCCGGGCAATGCCATGCCTTTCGAGCAGGCCGTCAACCAGGCCGTGGACGATCTGATCGTGCAGACGCAGAAGCTGCCGGCCTTCCTGGCCAAGGTGGAGTCGTCGATCAAGCAGAGCCGCATCGTGATCGACCCGCTGCTCGAGGGCGCGAGCGGCCAGCAGACCGAAGTCACGCGCGTGGCCGAGCAGCGCATCGTCCAGCGCATGCAGTCGCAGTTCAAGCAGTTCACCGTCACGCCGTTCAACAACGCCGAGATCGAGCGCGCGCAGTACGTGCTCAACGGCACGCTGGTGCGCGACAAGGACTCGGCCGACGGGCGCTACCGCCTGAACCTGGCGCTGACCGAAATCAAGAGCGGCGTGGTCATTGCGCAATCGGTGGCGCGCATCAGCGATGCGACGCTCGACACGCGGCCCACGGCCTTCTTTCGCGACAGCCCCGTGAACGGCAAGGACCGCGGCGTGGAAGGCTACATCCGCACCGCCGAAACGCAGCCCGGACAGGCCGCCGACGCCCTCTACCTGGAGCGCCTGCCCACGTCGACCGTGCTGCAGGAAGCCACCGCCGCCTACGAGGCCGGCCGCATGAGCGAAGCGCTCAGCCGCTACGAAGCCGCTTCGCGCCGGCCCGACGGGCAGCAGCTGCGCATCTACAGCGGCCTGTATCTCGCGCAGGCCCAGCTCGGCCGAACGGCCGATGCCGAGAAGACCTTCGGCACGCTGGCGCGGCTCGGGCTGGAAACCAACAACCTGAGCGTGAAGTTCCTGTTCAAGCCCGGCTCGACCGACTTCCTGGCGGATCCGAAGATCAGCGCCGCCTATCCGATGTGGCTGCGGCAGATCGCGCGCCAGGCGGCACAGATCGATTCATGCGTGGTGGTCACCGGCCACACGAGCCGCACCGGTTCGGAGTCGGTCAACGAGCGCCTGTCGCTGCAGCGCGCGGTCAGCGTGAAGACCCGCCTGGTGAGCGAGGCGCCGCCGTTGTCGAAGAAGCTGCGCGAGTCCGGCATGGGGTTCCGCGAGAACATCGTGGGCACCGGCGCGGACGACGCGAGCGACGCGCTCGATCGCCGCGTCGAGTTCAAAGTCGCGTCCTGCGAGGCTTGACGAAATTCAGGGCGCCAGGCGTTCACGCACCCAGGCAGTGCCTTCGAGCCGGTAGCGCAGCCGGTCGTGCAGTCGGCTCTTGCGGCCCTGCCAGAACTCCCAGCGGTCCGGCACGAGGCGATAGCCGCCCCAGTGCGGCGGGCGCGGCGGCGAGAGCAGGTGCCTGGCCGCGGCCACTGCCGCATTTTTGACCAGCACGTCGCGGCCGCTGATCACTTCGCTCTGCGGGCTCGCCCACGCGCCGATGCGCGAATCGAGCGGGCGGCTCGCGAAATAGGCATCGCTTTCTTCCACGCTCGTCTTTTCCACGCGGCCTTCGATGCGCACCACGCGTTCGAGCTCGACCCAGTGAAACTGCAGCGCCGCGTACGGGTTGCCCGAGAGCTCGCGGCCCTTGCGGCTTTCGTAGTTGGTGTACCAGACGATGCCGCGTGCGTCGTAGCCCTTGATGAGCACGATGCGGCTCGAAGGCCGCAGGTCGCTGCCCACGGTGCACAGGGTCATCGCGTTGGGCTCGGGCACCTGCGCGTCGATGGCTTCGCCGAGCCAGCGCTCCAACTGCTTCAGCGGGTCGTCGGCGCTGTGGGTTTCGCCGAGTTCGGCGCGCTCGTAGCTCTTGCGCAGCGCGGCCAGGGTTTCGTTGGTTGGAGAAGAAGAACTCATGCCGGCATTGTTGCGCATGCACTGCCGCGCGGGCACTCCGGGCATTCCGCGGACATACTCGGCGCATGGCGACAAAGGCGAATTCTCCGGTGGTGATCGTGCTGGCCTCGGGCCGTGGCGAGCGTTTCATCGCCGCCGGCGGCACGGGTCCCAAGCTGCAGGCGCCGCTGGCGGGCAAGCCGATGCTCGAACGCACCCTGGACGCGGTGCGTGCGAGCGGCCTGCCGTGGCGGCTGGAAGACGCGGGGCATCCGGGCATGGGCGATTCGATTGCCGCCGCGGTGCGCGCCACGCCGGACGCCGCCGGCTGGCTGGTTCTTCCGGGCGACCTGCCGCTGGTGCGCCCCGAGACGCTGCGGGCCGTGGCCGGTGCGCTGACCGGCCGGGTGCGCGCGGTACAGCCGCAATACCGGGGCGAGCGCGGCCATCCGGTCGGCTTTTCGGCCGGATGCGGGGCGCAGCTCGCGGCGCTCAGGGGAACGCTTGGCGCATCCTCCATCCTGAAGGCGATGCGCGCCATCGATGCCGTGGCCGACCTGGTGGTGGACGACGTCGGCATCGTGACCGACATCGATACGCCAGCGGCCCTGGCCAGCGCCGAGGCGCTCTGGCTGGAGCGCTCGGCAGGGCGGCCGCCGGATTAGCCCGTCAGCGTCGCGCGATCACCGCGCATGCGGTGCGCGGGCCCGAGTTGCCGGCTGGCTGGGTGGTGAAATCGTCGCGGTCGCGGTGCACGACGAGCGCGCGGCCCACCACGTTGTTGGCCGCGCCTTCGGTCAGCGAGATCGTATGCACCTCGACGCTGAAGCGCGCCACGCCGCTGCCGTCGGCCACCAGGCTCGGCAGTTCGCCGGCATGGCTGCCCGGCGCGCTGAACTTGCCGTGCGTGCCGCCGGCGGGATTGAAGTGGCCGCCCGAGGCGTTGCCGTTGTCGCCGCAGTCGCCCTTTTCATGGATGTGGAAACCGTGCTCGCTGCCCGGCGCCAGGCCGCGCACCTCGCCGGCCACGCGCACGCCATGGTCCAGGGCGGTGAAGGTCACTGTGCCGCGCGTGGGGTTGGGCGAGATCGCCGCGGTGGGCATCAGTTCGACGGCCGCGCTCGGCTTGCCGCCCATCATGCCGCCGCAGGCCGAAAGCAGGGCGCTGGCGAGAAGGGCGGTGCCGGTGGCGACGAAAAGACGATGGTTCATGGTTTTTTTTCCTTGGACGGTCCGGAAGATTGTTGGGGAAAGGAAGAAGAAGATTTGTCCGGAGACCCCGGAACATATACCGGAGCCGGCGGCAGACCGCAATCGGCCGCCGTCCCGGCCTCTGCCTGCCGCTCCTGGTGCTCCTGCCGCTCCTGCCGCTCCTGTGCCTCCTGCCTCTCGTGCGTCAGCGCAACCAGGCGCGCCAGCGCCGCATCGTGGATCGAATGGCGGCGCAGCTCCAGCAAGGTCTGGCGCGCGTAGTCGAGCGAGCTGCCGTAGCGGCCGACGGCGTGGGTGAAGATGTGGCGATAGCGCTCATCGCTGAGTTCGCCGGTGAAGTTGGGGCTGCGCCTGGAAAGCGTGAAGGCGAGCGCATGCACGGGGCCTTCCGGCGTGGTGCACTTCAGCCACCTGGGGTCGTACACGCCGGTGGGCATTTCGCGCAGCCACAGCCTGCGCAGTGTCTCGAGCCCGTGGGCCGAGGGCACCCGGAACACCATGCCGCGGCAACTGCCGCCCGACAGCAGGCCGAAGACGAGACCCGGTGTCTGGACGCTGCCGCGGTTGATGCGGCTCCACATCTTGAGCGCGCGGTGCCAGCCGTGCACCCAGGCCGGGCGGCGCTCCGCAAAGTCGAATTCAGGGCGCCAGATCAGCGAGCCATAGCCGAAGAGCCACAGATCGTCGCGGCCGCCCCAATCGGCGATGGCCTGTTCGAGCATGGGTTGCGGGTCGCGCAGCGGCCTGGGCAACGGGTCCAGGCCAGGCGGTCCGGGATCGGGTGCGGGGCCCGAGGGGCCGCCGCCTACAATTTCGCGATCATGGTTCACCCCACCATTATTTACCGGCCCCTTTCTTCCTACGGAGTACGACCCCTCATGAGCGACGACGACAGCCAGCAAAACTTCATCCTCGGCTTTCTCCTGGCATTGATCGCGCTGCTGATTTTCTTCGTGCTGGGCATCGTGCTCTGGCACAAGAGCCATGGCGCGGCGCCGGGCGCCAGGCCGGCTGTCGCGGTGGCCGCGGCGGCCGCGGGGCCGGCCACCCACACGACGGTGGCCGAAGTGACCGAGACGGTGACGGTCGTCATTCCCGACGGGGCCAGCATCCGCGTGGCCGATGGCGTGGTGAACTTCTATTTCGCCACCGGCAGCGCCGATCTGGCGCCCGGCGCAGCCCAGGCGCTGGCTACCGTCATCAAGGGTGTGGAGAGCGGGCGCAAGGCCGTGGTTTCGGGCTTTCATGACACCACGGGCGACGCGGCCATCAACGAGCAGCTCGCCAAGAAACGCGCCGATATGGTGCGCGATGTGCTGGTGGGCCTGGGCGTGCCGGCCGGCAAGGTCGACTTGCAAAGGCCCGAGGTCACCGCGGGTTCGGGCAACGACGCCGAGGCGCGGCGCGTGGAAGTCAAGCTGGTCGACTGAGCCGGCGGCCAGCCGACTTGATTTCGCCAATCCGTATTGCCGGGGTGCGGATTTCCATCGGCCTCGGTCGCGGTGTCTTGGTACCATTGACTTCCACGTCGAAGGTCGCCAAAGCGACGGTGGACAGATGCCGGCAGCGCGACCGAATACATCCCCATGAGCACACATCCCACCGTCCTTGACGTTACCGATCGCATTCGCGAACGCAGCCGGGGGCCGCGCAGCGCGTACCTCCAGCGGCTCGCGGAAATCCGCAACCGCGACCGCGGCTCCGACCGCATGGGCTGCGCCAACGTCGCGCACGCCGTGGCCGGCATCCCGGCCAACGACAAGTTCAAGGTGGTGACCGAGCGCGCGCCCAACATCGGCATCGTCACCGCCTACAACGACATGCTCTCGGCCCACGCGCCGTACCAAGGCTACCCGGACATCATCAAGCAGGAGGCGCGCAGCCTCGGCGCCACCGCGCAGGTGGCCGGCGGCGTGCCCGCCATGTGCGACGGTGTGACCCAGGGCACGCCCGGCATGGAGCTGAGCCTGTTCAGCCGCGACGTGATCGCCATGGGCACCGCGATCGCGCTCACGCACGACATGTTCGACGGCGCGCTGCTCCTGGGCGTGTGCGACAAGATCGTGCCGGGCCTCCTGATCGGCGCGCTGCATTTCGGGCACCTGCCCACGGTGTTCGTGCCCGCCGGTCCCATGCCCTCGGGCCTGTCGAACGGCGAAAAGTCGAAGGTGCGCGAGCAGGCGGCGCAAGGCCTGGTCGGCCGGCAGGGCCTGCTCGACGCCGAGATGGCGGCCTACCACACCCAGGGCACCTGCACCTTCTACGGCACCGCCAACAGCAACCAGATGCTGCTCGAGGCCATGGGCCTGCACGTGCCCGGCACCGCCTTCATCCAGCCGGGCGACGCCATGCGCGAAACGCTCACGCGCGAGGCTGTGCGCACGGTGCTGGGCAAGGCGGGCGAGGGCGCACCGGGCGCCGCGCCGGGCCGCCCCAAGCCAGCGGGCGGGGCCTGGTCCTGCCCGCCCATCGGCGAAATGGTCGACGAGCGCTGCATCGTCAACGCCATGGTGGCGCTGCTGGCCACCGGCGGTTCCACCAATCACCTGATCCACTGGGTGGCCGTGGCGCGCTCGGCGGGCATCGTGATCGACTGGGACGACTTCTCCCGGCTCTCCGACGTGATTCCGCTGCTGACGCGCGTCTATCCCAACGGCAGCGCCGACGTGAACGCGTTCCAGGCCGCGGGCGGTCCGGGCTTCGTGATAGGCGAGCTGCTCGATGCCGGCCTGATGCACGCCGACGTGCTGACCGTGCGCTCCGGCGGCATCCGCGAGTTCGCGAACATCCCGTCCCTGGTGGACGACAGGCGCCTGGTCTGGAATTCCGCTGCGCCCTCCAAGGACGACACCGTCGCGCGGCCCGTCGAGAGCCCCTTCAGCGCCACCGGCGGCCTGAAGCTGCTCAACGGCAACCTGGGGCGCAGCGTGATCAAGGTGTCCTCGGTGCCCGACGACCGCCATGTGATCGAGGCGCCGGCGCGCGTCTTCGATTCGCAGGCCGCGCTGCACCAGGCCTTCACCGCCGGCGAGCTCGAGCGCGACGTGGTGTGCGTGGTGCGCTGGCAAGGACCGCAGGCCAACGGCATGCCCGAGCTGCACAAGCTCACGCCGCCGCTGTCGGTGCTGCAGGGCAAGGGCTTTCGCGTGGCGCTGGTCACCGACGGCCGCATGAGCGGCGCCTCGGGCAAGGTGCCGGCGGCGATCCACGTCTCGCCGGAGGCTGCCGCGGGCGGCCCGCTCGCCAAGGTGCGCGACGGCGACGTGGTGCGCCTCGACGCCGTGGCGGGCACACTCGCCGTGCTGGTGCCCGACGACGAGTGGGCCGAACGCGAGATTGCCAAGCTCCCCGAGGCCAAGCGCATCGACGACGGCCATGGCCTCGGCCGCGAGCTGTTCGCCGGCATGCGCCGCAATGCATTGACTGCCGAAGAAGGCGCATGCTCGTGGTTGTGAACAAGCTCAGCCGCCCAAGGCGGGCGCAACGTATTGGAGCAATGAAATGACAGACAAACTCACCGCACTCGACGTCATGCGCGATGCACCGGTCATTCCGGTGATCGTGCTGCACGACGTGAAACATGCCATTCCCCTGGCGCGTGCGCTGGTGGCCGGCGGCATCCGCATGCTCGAGGTCACCTTGCGCACGCCGCAGGCGCTCGAATGCATCGAGGCCATTGCCAGGGACGTGCCCGATGCCGTGGCCGGCGCGGGCACCATCCGCAGCGCGGCCGATGCACAGGCCTCGGCGCTGGCCGGCGCGAAGTTCGGCGTGAGCCCGGGCTATACGCGCGCGGTCGGCAAGGCCTGCCACGACCTCGGCCTGCCGCTCCTGCCCGGCGTCGCCACCGGCAGCGAGATCATGACGGCGCAGGAAGACGGATACACCGAACTCAAGTTCTTTCCCGCGCTGCAGGCGGGCGGCATCCCCATGCTCAAGGCGTGGCAGGGCCCGTTCGGCGACGTGACCTTCTGCCCGACGGGCGGCATCCATGTGGACAACGCGGCCGAGTTTCTTGCGCTGTCCAACGTGGCGTGCGTGGGCGGCTCATGGATCGTGCCGGCCGACGCCATCCGCAACGGCGACTGGGCGCGCATCGAACAGCTCGCACGCGCGGCGAGCCAGCTCGCACGCTGAGTGAGCCGGCCATGCGCGCGGATTTCGACGCCAGTGACCTGAAGGTCATTGCCTTCGACGTTTTCGGCACCGTCGTCGATTGGCACAGCGGCATCGCCGCCGAGGCCGAGCGCGCATTGCCGGGTGTCGACGGTGCAGCTTTTGCGCTCGCCTGGCGTGCGGGCTACCAGCCGGCCATGAAATCCGTGATGGAGCGCATCGCAGCGGGCGAGGGCGGCTTCACGCTGCTCGACGAACTGCACCTGAGTATGCTCGAACAGGTAATGCACGATTTCAGCCTGTCCGACCGGCTCGACACCGTTGCCAAGCGCGACCTGAGCCGGGCCTGGCACCGGCTGCCGGCGTGGCCCGATGCGGTGGAGGGGCTCACGCGCCTCAAGAAGAAATTCACCATCTGCACGCTCTCCAACGGCAACATCGGCCTCTTGACCGAAATGGCCAAGCGCGCCGGCCTGCCCTGGGACTGCGTGCTGTCGGCCGAAGTGTTCAAGGCCTACAAGCCCGATCCGCGCACCTATCTTGGCGTGGCGGGCGTGTTCGACGCGACGCCGGGGCAGGTGATGCTGGCCGCCGCGCACCACGACGACCTGGCCGCCGCGCGCGTGTGCGGCCTGAAAACCGCCTACATCGAGCGGCCCCATGAATTCGGCCGCGCCCAGCCGAAGGATGTTTCGCCGCAGCCGGACAACCACCTGCACGCACGCGACATCAACCAGCTGGCCGACCTGCTGGGCTGCTGATCGATTCGCCGGTTTTCGGCAGCTCCCGACCGTGCGTGCCTGGGCTGCGCGGCTCGGCGCAATCACCTCGCCCTGGCTGCGTTGAAGGATTTCGCGGACTTGATCATTCCCCGCATCATTTGCGTGAGCGGAAATTCCACGAACCTGTAGACCATGTGCGACGCCCAGATCGACGCGATACAGACCGCAACGGAAATGGCAAGAACCTGAGGCACCGAACCGAAGCCGAGCAGTTTGACCGCGAGCGGAATGGCAACCAGTATGAACGGATGGAACAGGTACAGCGAGTAGGAGCTGTCTCCAATCGCCAGGATCACGCGGGCCCTTGCCCAGAACGACCCGAGCGATATCAGTCCGAAGAAAATCATGGCGGCAGGGACGGCCAATGCAAATCCCCTGAGTTCGCTGTTCCCAAGGCCTTCGGAAATTGCCAGGTGCGCAAGAAAAGCCCCGACGACCATCAAGACGATGGACGCCGGCATGCTCTGCCGGATCAACCCTTTCTTGAACGCCACGCCAATGGCCACTCCGAATGCAAACTCCACAAACAATGAAAAATTCATGACCTTGTAGTCGATGCCGGAGAACAGCCCAATGAACGATACGGCGGCCAATACCAGGCATGCGAGATAGGCGTGCTTCGGCTTTGCGGTCGGGAGCGCAACCAGGGCCCACAACCCATAGAAAATGATTTCGTAGGTGAGCGTCCATCCGTTGTTCACCAGATAGGGCGCGGATGTGGGCCACAAAAGGAACGATGCGGCAATGTCGGTCGGCTGCTGGGCATTGCTGTTGATCAGCTTCGGCACAAAGAGGAAGACGATCAATGCCAGCAAGGAAAGCCCCCAATAGAGGGGAAACACCCGGATGATCCGTTTCTCCATGAATTCCACATGCGTCATGGTCTTGTTGGCCGTGACAAAGTAGATGATGAAGCCGCTGATCATGAAGAAGATGTCCACGCCAATGATTCCGAAATCAAACAGCGGAATGGCGCCGCCGGACAGGGCATGCGCTTTCTGCGCGGCGTGGTGAATCACGACCAGCAGCGCGGCAATGCCTCTTCCGGCCTGAATGGATTCGACGTACTGTGGCTGGTCCAGTGCAATGGATTGTGATTTCACGAGGTGCGATCCTGAGGGGTGGGGCGGGCGAGGACCGGGCCACCGGAGATGACCGCCTGTCTGCGCCGCACGAGTCTCTTCTCGGTGAGTTCGGTTTTCTGAACCAGCGCCATGGCAGAAAAGACGAGCGGACTCACGATGGCGAAGTGCCGGGCAAATGAACCGAAATCGGGTTCAAATACCCCCTCGATGATCAGAAAAGACAAAGGCGCAAGAGCAACCTTGCCGGCCTGAATCAGGTTCTTGTTGCTGGATTTCGCGCCCTCGACAATGACCTTCACCATCCAGATGAAGGTGAAGGGCATGATCGAAATGAACGCCAGCTGGCTGACCGAACCGAAGCGCAGAAGCTCGAGCGGAAATGCCAACCGGAAAAACGTGATCGTGGCATTGAGCGCCTGCAGCAAGGCGTTGTCGGAGGCGATGACCGCCTCGATCACCGTGCGCGATCCTTCGGCGCCTACCTCCCGGTTCTCGTTGACCGTTGCGCGGGCGAAGTCCAGGGTGACGCCGAGGGCGATCTGGAACGTCAGCGCGAGCGCGATGTAGACCAGGATGATGATGACCAGCAGCCTGAATACCGTGAGCTGCTTTCTTATCAGCCGCAGGCCAAGCCAGACGGCGCTGACCAGCAGCCAATATTTTCTGACCACCCAGCCGTAGATGCTCGACGACAGGAACCACGTCAGCCCGAATCCGCTGTGCTGCGCCGCCATGACCGAGAGCAGCACGACGCAGGCCGACAGCATGTCCTTCGAAAGAACCGACAGGAAAATGGCCCTGATGAATCCCCATCCGAGCGAGACCAGAAATACGCCAAGCGGAATTCTGCTGAATTGGAGGATCGGCAGGACGGTGAGCGTGACACTCAGAAAAGCGCCGGCAATGGGCGCCGTCTTTGCGCTCAATCCGGCCGATTCCAGCAGGAATGCGCTGCAAGCGTAGGAGTTTCTTTCCTCGATGGTGGTGGAGGTGAGCTGGCACAAATCGGCCCCGTAAAAACTCAGGAGCGTTTCTTCGTCCGGGAAATTCTGCGCGGCCGTGTCGTGGTAGAGGAACGGAATGACCCCAACGATCAGGGCGGAAAAGAAAAAGATGATCAGCGATATGGCCGGATCAATGGGCTTGCCGCGTATGCTCAGAATGGTCAATTTTCATTCCGCTTGGAAGGAAGCGCTCATGTAGAAAATAGTTCAAAGAATAAGAAACATTCGGTGCCGCGTCCGAATGGACGATCTTGCTGAACTGTGAAGCTCTTTGATCGCGATTCCGGGTATCAGAATGTGATGCGTCTTGCATCAGCACTACCCCTTGAAAATACCAGCAAAGAATATGCCGATCGCCTTTAAAAGGTGATCATTTGTATCTTCAATTGAGCCGCTCCCGCGGCGGCCGGCTAGGACGCGCGCAAGGCGTCCGAATCGGGCTGGCGGCTGCCGCCAGAAGCCTTTGCCTTGTCCTGTATGAGTTCGATCTTGTACCCATCCGGATCGGTCACGAAGGCGATCACCGTGGTGCCGCCCTTCACGGGGCCGGCTTCGCGCGTGACGTTGCCGCCGGCGGCCTTGATCTTTTCGCAGGCCGCGTAGGCGTCGGGCACGCCGAGCGCGATGTGGCCGTAGGCCGTGCCGGGTTCGTAGCTGTCGGTGCCCCAGTTGTAGGTGAGCTCGATCTCGGCCTGCTCGGGGTTGCCGCCGCCGAAGCCGACGAAGGCGAGGCTGTATTTGTATTCGGGGTTCTCCGAAGTGCGCAGCAGGTTCATGCCAAGCACCTGGGTGTAGAAGTCGATCGAGCGCTGGAGGTTGCCGACGCGCAGCATGGTGTGGAGGAGTCGCATCTCGTGGGGTCTCTGTCGTTGGGAGGAAGGATTTCCATTGTCGGTTCTAGGCGAGCGTGAGCAAGTGCGCCTCGTGCTTGCGCAGGAATTCGCGCAGGTGCTGCGAATACTCCGGCACCACCGCGTTGCGCACGCTCGGCCGCACCGCCAGCGCCTTGCGCCATGCATTCACCTTGGGCAAGGCATCGAAGATGTGCGAATTGCTGATCTCGTCGAACACCTCGAAGTAGCGAAAGACCGGCGCGAACACCGCATCGACCAGGCTGAAGTCTTCGCCCGCGAAGTAGGGGCCGGCGCCCAGCGCAGCTTCGACGCGCTCGAATTTGGCGGCCAGGGCCAGGCGCTTCTGCTCGAACACCTGGGCATCGCGCGTAGTTTCGTAGCCCCACAGGTCGACCAGGACAGCCGAGCCGAACTCCATCCACGCGCGATGCTCGGCCCGGGTGAGCGGATCTTCCGGATGCAGGCGCGGGCCGGGCTGGGTTTCTTCGAGGTATTCGCAGATCACGTTGCTCTCGAACAGCACCGCCTCGCTGCCGTCGGGGCGCTGAAGCCGTAGCAGCGGCACCTTGCCCAGCGGCGAGATGGCGACGAACCAGGCCGGCTTGTTGGCAAGGTCGATCACCACGCGTTCGAAGGGCACGTTCTTTTCGGCCAGGGCGATGGCGGCGCGCTGCACATAAGGGCACAGCAGGTGGCTGACGAGAGTGAGGGGCTTGGACATGGCGAGTTGGCGCTCCGGAAAAAGTTGAAGGTGGGACCGCGGCAATTCTTGCGGCCTCGAACAACCTTTTCCCGAAAAGCCCATTCGCCGGATGGGCGCCTTGTGCTATTTGACGGTGTCCAGCCAATGCGTGATGCGGCCGCCGTGCATCACGCCGATCCGGTCGGCCATGGCATGGGCCTCGGCCTCGTTGTGGGTGACCAGGATCGCGGTCTGCCCGGCGCGCCGGAGGATGTCGCGCACCTGCGCGGTCAGGCGTTCGCGCGCGCCGCCGTCGAGGTTTGAAAACGGCTCGTCCAGCAACAGCAACTCGGGCGAAGGCGCCAGCGCGCGGGCGAGCGCAATGCGCTGCTGCTGGCCGCCCGAAAGCTCATGCGGAAAGCGCTCGCCGGCATCGGCCAGGCCCACGAGCGCCAGCATTTCAGCCACGCGCGCCTGCTGCAGCGCACGGCTCGAGCGGCGCAGGCCGAAGGCCACGTTCCGGCTTGCCGACAGATGAGGAAACAGCGCGTATTCCTGGAACATCATGCCCACGCGCCGCTGCTCGGGCGGCAGGTGCACCCGGGTCGAAGAGAGCAGCACGTCGCCGAGTTGGATGGTGCCTGCGCGCAGCGGCTCGAAGCCCGCGATCGCCCGCAGCACCGTGGTCTTGCCGCAGCCCGAGGGGCCGAACAGGCAGGCGATCTCGCCCGCCCGCAGCGAAAGCGAGAAGTCGCCGACCACGGTATGCAGGCCGCGCGGCGTTTCGTAGGCGAGCTGGATCGACTCGATGGAAAGAGGGGAGCTCATAAGGCAACCTCCGCGCTTCGCGCTGCGGTGCGAGCTTGCTTGGGGCGGCCCGGCACGGCGCTCATGGTGCGTCCACGGTGGGCGCGGCCGTTGGCGTGCCCAGTTGGTTGCGTGCCAGCAGCACCACCGGCAGCAGGCCGGCCGCCACGATGGCGAGCGCGGCAATCGCGCCTTCTTCATAGGTTCCGCGAGCGGCCTCGGCATAGAGCCAGGTGGCCAGCGTGTCGAAATTGGCCGGCCGCAGCAGCAGCGTGGCCGGCAGTTCCTTCATTGCATCGACAAAGACCAGCAGCGCACCGGTGGCAATGGCGGGCTGCAGAAGCGGCAGGTGCACGCGCCGCAGCGTGCCGCCGCTGGTCTCGCCCAGCAGCCGCGAAGCCTGCTCGATGGCGGGGGGAATGCGGGCGAGCCCGGCTTCGATGCCGCCGACCGGCATGGCGAGAAAGCGGATCGCGCAGGCCGCCACCAGCACGATCCCCGCGCCCATGAGCGGCAAGCCCGGCAGGCCGAGCACGCTGGCCAGCGCGGCGTCGAACGCAAGCGCGGGCGTGAGCAGGCCGATGGCGAGCACCGTGCCCGGCAGCGCATAGCCCAGCGTGGCCGCGCGCGCCTGCCACCGTGCGCGGTTGGGGCGCGATCCCTGGCTGCGCGTCGTCCACGCCACGACCAATCCCGCAGCCACGGCGGCCACGGTGACGCCGGCGGCCAGCGCGACCGTGTTGCCGAGGCTTGCCAGCAGGCCTTGCGACACACCGCCGCCCTGGCGCAGCCGCTTGGCGCTTTCCCAGACCAGGTAGAGGGCGGGCGCCACGAAGCCGATCAACACCGGCAATGACGCGATGGCGGTGGCGACCCAGGCGGCAGCGCCGTGCAGGCGCCGCGGCTGCATGGCGCGCATGCGCTGCGCCGAGCCGAAGCGCTGATGCCGGCGCCCGTTGCGTTCGAGCCAGACCAGCGCCACCACCACGAACAGCATCGTGCAGGCGATCTGTGCCGCGCCGGCCAGGTCGGAGCGTGTGATCCACGTGGTGTAGACCGCCACCGTGAGCGTGTTCACGCCAAGGAATTCCGAGGCGCCGATGTCATTGAGCGTTTCGAGCAGCGCAAGGCTCATGCCCACCGCGAGCGCCGGCCGTGCCAGCGGCAGTGCCACGCGAAAGAAGGCGCCGCGCCGGCTTTCGCCCAGCGTGCGTGCCGCTTCCATCAGGTGCGCGGGCTGCGTCATGAACATGGCGCGCGCGGTCATGTAGACGTAGGGGTAGAGCACGAAGCCGAGCACGAAGATCGCGCCCGGCATCGAGCGCAGGTCGGGCAGGCGGAACTGGCGCGGGCTGTCGAAGCCCAGTGCCCAGCGGATCGCGCCCTGCACCGGGCCGATCGGGTGCAGCAGGTCCAGATACGCAAAAGCGACGATGTACGTCGGCATCGCGAGCGGCAGCAGCAGCGCCCAGTTCAGCACGCGGCGCCCGGGAAAATCGCAGGCCGTCACGAGCCATGCGCAGCCGGTGCCGATCACCAGCACCAGCGCGCCGACACCCGTGAGCAGCAATGCCGTGTTGAGCGCGGCCCGCGGCAGCACATGCGCGAACAGCGGCCCCCAGTGCGCGACACCGGAGCCCAATGCGAGCCAGGCGAGCACGGCCACCGGCGCGAGCACGCCGATGGCGATGGCGAAAGAGGCGCAGCGCCAGACCGGCCCCGCGGCTTGCAGGCCACCGAAGCTCATGCGTAACACAGGCCTTCCATGGCTCCCGCTCCTGCGGGAAACACCGTGGAACCGGCTCTGCCGGGCCACCGGTGTTGCCCCCGGCAGGGGGAGGGAGAAGCGACACGAAGTGCGCGAAGCCTGGGGGCGAGCAACATTACAAGTCGAACCCGACCTTGTCGACCAGGGCACTGGCCTGTTTGCGGTACTTGGCAATTTCGGTGAGCGGCAGCGGATCGACCTTCAGCTCGCCGATGGTCTCTCCGATGATCGGATCGAGTGCCACGCCCTTGCGCACCGGATACTCATAGTTGGCCTGCGCGTAGAGCGCCTGTGCCGGCTCCGACACCAGGAATTCGAGCAGCTTGACCGCGTTGGCGCGCTGCGGCGCGTTCCTGGCCACGGCGGCGCCGCTGATGTTGACGTGCGTGCCGCCGCTCCTGGCACTGGCGAAGGTCGGGCGGACCACCTTGATGGCGTCGCCCCACTTGCGCGCGTCGGTGCCTTCCTTGGAACTCTTCATCTGGCCGACGTAGTAGGAGTTGGCCAGGCCGATGTCGCAGATGCCGCCCAGGATGTCGCGCGCCACGTCGCGGTCGCCGCCGGTGGCCTTGCGGGCCAGGTTCGCTTTGACGCCGCGCAGCCATTGCTCGGCCTTGGCCTCGCCATCGTGCGCGATCATCGCTGCGACCAGTGCCGTGTTGTAGGGATGCTGGCCTGCGCGGATGCAGACCTTGCCCTTCCACTTCGGGTTGGCCAGGTCTTCGTAGCGGAAGCTGGTGAGCGGCTGGTTCCTGTCGGCGTAGAGCACGCGCGCGCGCAGCGAGAGCGCGAACCACTGGCCGTCGGCGCCGCGCAGGTTGGCGGGCAAAGCCGATTCGAGCGCGGCCGATTTCACCGGCTGCGTCACGCCACCGTCGACCAGGTCCATCAGGTTGCCGATGTCCACCGTCATCAGCACGTCGGCCGGCGAGCGCGCGCCCTCGGCCTTGACCCGTTCGAGCAGGCCGTCCTTCACGAACACCGTGTTCACCTTGATCTTGCTCTGCGCGCTGAAAGCCGAGATCAGCGGCTGGATCAGCGCGGCTTCGCGCGTGGTGTAGAGCGTGAGTTCGTCGTTGGCGGCGTGGGCGGGCAGGGCGGCAGCAGCCAGCCAGGCGGCGGTGACGCCGATCAGTGCGCGGGCAGCGCGGCCTTGGACGCCGAGGTGGTCGGTCATGAAGGATCCTCCAGGTGCAGAGACGTGTTTTGGGAAAGCATCGCCACCGTCGAGGTGACGATGAGAATCATTATCACTGCGTTTGGGGGCGGTTTTTACGTCCTTGCACTTACATGGCCAATCGGGCCTCGGTGTGACGATGGCCCTGTACGGAGCCCCGAAGAAGTCGAACGCCGCGATCAGCGCGGCGAAGGAAGCTCGAACACCAGGCAGGTGGTGGTGGCGTGCGCATACAGCGTGCCGTCCGGCCCGACGAGCCGCGCCTCGGCGGTGGCGAGCTGCCGGCCGCAATGGATCACCTTGCCTTCGGCGCGGACCCGCTGCACCTTCGGCGTGAGGCCTTTCACGTAGTTCACGCTGAGCTCGGCGGTGGTGTAGGCGCGGCCCGGCGGCATCATGGTGTGGACCGAGCAGCCCAGCGCGGAGTCGAGCAGGGTGGCGACCCAGCCGCCGTGCACCGTGCCCAGCGGGTTCATGTGCTGCGCGAGCGGCGTGCCCTGGAACACGGCCCGGCCCGGGCTGACTTCCAGCAGCATGAAGTCGAGGGTCTTGGCGATGGCGGCAAAAGGGATCTCTGCACGCAGCATCGCTTCCATCGTTTCCAGCCCGGTCTTCCCGGCGATCTGCTCGGGGCGTGCCAGGCCAGGGCCCGGCCCCGCCTCCAGGCGCTGGAGGATCTCGGCCTCCTGGGCGATCCAGGCGTGGATGGTGGCGTGGGGCTCGGTCATGGAAAAACTCCTTGATAGTTGTATGTGCAATTATTGTAGCTACAATGAACGACATGAATACCGCTCTGAAGCCTCCTCAGCTGAGGCCCCAAGGATGTACCAATTTCCGCCTGCGCCGGCTCTCCAGGCTGGCCTCGCGCCTCTATGACACGCACGTCGCGCCCAGCGGGCTCAAGACCACGCAGTATTCACTGCTCTCGCACGTGCTGCATCTCGGGCCGCTGCGCCCGGTCGACCTGGCGCGCGAGATGAACGTTGACGCCTCCACGCTCACGCGCAATCTCAAGCCGATGCTGGCCGCGGGCTTCCTGGTGCAGACGGAGGGACCCGATGCGCGCAGCCGCATGCTGGCGATCACCGACGCGGGCCGCGACAAGCGAGCCGAGGCGCAGCGCCTGTGGCACGACGCGCAGCTGGCGCTCAACGACATCCTCGGCACGCAGCGCGTACTGGCGCTGCATGCCCTGCTCGACGAGAGCCTGGAGCTGCTGCAGAGCGCGGGGCTGGGCGATGGACAGCCGGAGAACGGCGCGGGAGCCGGCGATGAATGAAACCCCTCTGCGGCGCCATGCGCTCTGGCTCGTGCTGCTGGCGGCCGCGGGCGCCTTCGCGCTCACGATGGGGGTGCGCCAGACGATGGGCCTGTTCCTCTCGGCACTCAACACCTCGACCGCGCTCGGCATCGGCAGCATCAGCCTGGCGTTCGCATTCGGGCAGCTCTGGTGGGGGCTCACGCAGCCCTTCGCGGGCGCCGTGGCCGACCGCATCGGCACCGGCCGCGTGGTGTTCCTCGGCGTGCTGCTGGTCGCCATCGGCACGCTGATCACGCCGCTGATGACGAGCACGGCGGGCCTGATCTTCGCCATTGGCATGCTCGCGGCCGGCGGTGCCGGCATGGCGGGTCCTTCGGTGCTGATGGCCGCGACCACGCGCCTGGTGCCGGCCGAAAAACGCGGCCTAGCCACCGGCATGGTCAACGCCGGCGGCTCCTTCGGACAGTTCGCGATGGCGCCGATCGCCGTCGGCCTGACGGCGGCCGTGGGCTGGGCCGGCGCCATGCAGTGGCTCGGCGTGCTGGTGCTGCTGGCGCTGCCGGCCGCGTGGGTGCTCAAGGGCAATTCGAACGCGATGGCTGCGGCGTCGGCGGCCGCAACGGGCACCAAGCCGCTGAGTGCGCGCCAGGCCATCGGCCAGGCGCTCGCGACGCCCAGCTACCGCTACCTGAGCCTGGGCTTCCTGGTCTGTGGCTTCCACGTCGCCTTCCTCGCCACGCACCTGCCCGGCGTCGTCGCGGCCTGCGGGCTGCCGGCCGAAGTCGGCGGCTGGGCACTCGCGATGATCGGGCTCTTCAACATCGTCGGCAGCCTTGCCATGGGCTGGGCCGTGGGGCGCTGGCGCATGAAGTCGCTGCTGTCGCTGGTCTATGCCACGCGCGGCATCGCCGTGCTGGTGTTCCTGCTGGCGCCCAAGACGACCGCGGTCATGCTGGTGTTCGCCGCCGTGATGGGCGTGACCTTCCTGTCGACCGTGCCGCCGACCGCGGGCCTCGTCGCCAAGATGTTCGGGCCGGCCAACATGGCGATGCTGTTCGGCATCGTGATGCTGGCGCACCAGGTCGGCGGCTTCCTGGGCGCGTTCCTGGGCGGCTACGTCTTCCAGGCCACGGGCACCTACGACATCGTCTGGTACATCGACATCGCGCTCGCCGCGGGCGCGGCGCTGGTGCACCTGCCGATCCGCGAAGCGCGGCTGGCGCGTGCGAAGCTGGTGGCGGCATGAGCTGCCGGGCCGCTCCCAAGGCGAATACCGCAGCGCGTAGCGCGGAGGTTTTCCAGTGAGCCGGGAGCTCGATCCGCGCACCCGCCGCCT
Organism: Variovorax paradoxus; assembly: GCF_018614875.1. Taxonomy (GTDB): domain Bacteria; phylum Pseudomonadota; class Gammaproteobacteria; order Burkholderiales; family Burkholderiaceae_C; genus Variovorax; species Variovorax paradoxus_I. The sequence continues at coordinate 46,682 of NZ_JAGGNW010000027.1, forward strand.
GCTCGAGGCACCGATCGTGCCCACGCTGCTGCGCCTGGCCGCACCCAACGTGCTCGTGATGGTGGCGCAGGCCTCCGTCGGGCTCATCGAAACCTACTTCGTCGGCAAGCTGGGCACCCATGCGCTCGCGGGCATGGCGCTGGTGTTTCCCATCGTCATGCTGATGCAGATGACGTCGAGCGGTGCGATGGGCGGCGGCATTGCCTCGTCGATCGCCCGTGCGCTGGGCGCGGGCCGCCGCGGCGACGCCGACGCGCTGGTGTGGCATGCAGTGGTCATCGCGATCGGCTTCGGCCTGTGCTTTTCGCTCGCGCTGCTGGGCGGCGGGCGATGGCTCTACGCCATCATGGGCGGCACCGGCGCGGCGCTCGACGCGGCCCTGACGTACTCCAACTGGGTGTTCGCGGGGGCGGTGCTGGTGTGGCTCTTCAATTCGCTCTCGGCCATCATCCGCGGCACCGGCAACATGTCGGTGCCGGCAAACGTGACGGTGGTGGGCGTGGTGTTCCTCATTCCGGCATCGCCGCTCCTGATCTTCGGCTGGGGGCCGCTGCCGGGCATGGGCATCGCAGGCGGCGCGATGGCGCTGCTGCTGTACTACCTGCTGGGTTCGATCGCGCTCATCGTCTATCTGCGCTCGCCGCGCAGCCTGCTGCGTCCCACGCTCGCCGCGCTGAAGCTGCGCTGGCCGCTGTTCCGGGACATCCTGCGCATCGGGCTGGTGGGTGCGGTGTCGACGGTGGCAACCAACCTGTCGATCGGCATTGCCACCGCATTGACCGGCCACTTCGGCCCGGGCGCGCTGGCGGGCTACGGCACCGCCTCGCGGCTCGAGTACCTGCTGGTGCCGCTGGTGTTCGGCCTGGGCGCGCCGCTGGTCGCGATGGTGGGCACCTGCATGGGCGCCGGGCAGCGGGAACGCGCGCTGCGCGCCACCTGGGCCGGCGCGGCGCTGGCCTTTGCGCTCACCGAAAGCATCGGCCTCGCCGCGGCACTGTTCCCGCGCCCCTGGCTGCTGCTGTTCGGCAACGACCCCGCAATGCTCGAAACGGGCGCGCACTACCTGCGCTTGGTGGGGCCGCTCTACGGCTTCTTCGGCGTCGGCCTGGTGCTGTACTTCGCGTCGCAGGGGGCCGGGCGCCTGCTGTGGCCGGTGCTCGGCAACATCGCGCGGCTCGCGGTGGCCGGCGTGGGCGGCTGGCTCGCCTTGCGCTGGGGCGGCGGGCTGGCCGGCGTGTTTGCGGCACAGGGTGTGGCGCTGGCGGTGTACGGCATCGTCATCGCATCGGCGATTGCCGGCGGCGCATGGTTCGGCCGCGTCGGCTGGCCGCGCTCGCCCACCGCACTGCTGCGGCGCGTGGCGCAAGCCTGAGCCCGCCCCGGCGGATCAATAGCGATAGGGGTTTTCAGGCCGGCGATCGTAGCGGTCGGGCACGCCGTCGCGGTCATAGTCCCTGCGGCCGTAGCGGCGTTCTTCCCAGTGGCGATGCCGATGCTCGTAGCGGTCGTGCCCATGGCGGTAGCCCGGGCCGTAGTAGGGATGCCGCGGGGGTGGCGGCGCGTAGTAGTGGTGGCGCGGAGGCGGCGGTGCGGGCACCACATACACCTGGGCCTGGATGAAGCGGCCGCCGGTCTGGGCCTGTGCGGGGGCGCTGAGTGCGGCCAGCGACAGCAGGGCTGCGGCGCCGATGGCGAAAGTGAGCTTTTTCATGGCAACTCCCATGGAGTGGTTGGAAGCCCTATCGTCGTGGCCCTGTGTGAACGCTGTGTAAGGCTGGAGCGAAATCGGATGAAGAGCTGTAAGCCGCTGCGCGGCAACAGGCGTCAGCCGCGCGGCGGGGGCAGCATCCGCCGCAGCGCCTCGAAGAACAGGTCCGACTGCTCGCGTTCACCCTGGATCTGCCCCGCAACATGCGCGGCGAGCTTGGCATCGACGGGAACCAGCGGGCGCCCGGTCGATTGCGCAATCACCTGGTGCAGGCTCGCGCGTTCCAGGTAGTAGAGATCGTCGTAGGCATGCGGAATGGAGGCGCCGGCGACGATCACGCCATGGTTGGCGAGAAAGGCAATGTCCTTCCCCGCCATGGCGCGCGCGATGCGCTCGCCCTCGGCATCGTCGAGCGCGAGGCCGTTGTAGACCGCATCGACCGCGATGCGGTTCATGTAGCGCATGGCGTTCTGGCTCAGCGCGGGATCGAGCGCGCGCTCGGCCGTGAGCGTGAGGGCGGTGGCGTAGGGCATGTGGCAATGCAGCACCACCGCGTGGCCCGTCAGCCGGTGCACCGCGCCATGGATGAAAAGAGCGGTCGGCTCCACCCGGTGGCTGCCGGAAAGCACTTCGCCGTGCAGGTCGATCAGCACGATGTCGTCAGGGCCGATTTCGCTCCAGTGCAGGCCGCGCGGGTTGATCAGGTAGCGGTCTTGCGCGCCCGGCAGCATCACGCTGAAATGGTTGCAGACCCCTTCGGACAGGCCGTGATGGGCGGCTGCGCGCAGCGCGAGCGCAAGATCTTCGCGCAACTTGCGCACGGCCGGGCTGGCGTAATCTGAATCGGCGGACATCGACGCTCCCTCGTGAACGTGGAAAGAAGACTCTCAGGCGCGGGCCGCGCCCGTGAAGGCCGCAACGAAGCGCTGGGCATCGGCGCGCACGGCCGAAGCCTGCTTGCCCGGCTTGTAGAGCGCGGAGCCGATGCCGAAGCCGGCCGCGCCGGCCGAACGCCATTCGGCCATGTTGGTGGGCGTGATGCCGCCCACGGGCATCACTGGCGTGCCTTCGGGCAGTACCGCGAGCAGGGCTTTCACCACCGCGGGCGATGCCAGTTCGGCCGGAAACAGCTTGAGCCCGGTCGCGCCCGCGGCCAGCGCGCCGAAGGCTTCGGTCGGCGTCATCACGCCGGGCAGGCAGACCATGCCGAGCCGCACGGCTTCGGCGATTACTTCGGCATTGAAGTTGGGCGACACGATCAGCTCGCCGCCGGCCGAATGCACATAGCGCACCTGCTGCACGTCGAGCACCGTGCCGGCGCCTACCAGGGCATTTGGAAAGCGCGTGCGCATCAGCGTGATGCTGGCGTAGGGCTTGGGCGAATTGAGCGGCACCTCGAGCAGCCGGAAGCCGGACTCGACGATGGCATCCCCCACGTCGGCGGCCTCGGCCGGTGTGAGTCCTCGCAAGATGGCAACCAGTGGAAGCTCGCGCATCGCGGCATTGAATTTTTCGCGGGGTGTGGTCATGAGGGCATTCTGCCGGTGTCGAGGAAGCCGGACAGCGCATGCAGGCCGGCCCAGGTGGCTTCAGCGCCGAGCATGCGGGTGGCGGTGCCGGTGGCGCGCAGCGCCAGCGTGTAGCGCTGGGTCAGGGCGGAAGAGCCGATCAGCACCACTTCGCCGAATGCATGCAGCGATTGCGTGCGCAGTTCCTCGCCGATCAGCAAGCCCGAGAGATAACTGGCGAGCTCCTGCGTGGCCATGCGTTCGAACAGCGCCAGCGTGCGTGTGCCGAAGGCGTTGTGCAGCAGGCCCTGCCCGTTGTCGGCGCGCATGACGCCCTCCACGAAGGCGGCTTCGTCGAGCGGTGCATCGGCATCGAGCGTGCGCGCGAGGATCGAGTGCTGGCTCAGCAGTGCATAGAACTCACCGGTCATGAAGGTGCGAAAGCCCGTGACCCGGCCCTTCTTGACCGTGGCCCACTTGTTGTGCGTGCCGGGCAGCACGAACACACCTTCGTCGATGTCCATGAGCGCCATGGCGCCGAAGATCTGCACCTCTTCGCCGCGCATGACATCGGGAACACCGTCATGCTCGTTGCTGAGGCCCGGCACGACGGAGATGCGCGGCGAGCCCGGCGGCACGTCGATGTCGATGATCCGGCGGCCCACTTCGACCCGGCCCGCGGGGCAGGCGCAATAGGGCGCCTCGACCCAGCCCTGCTTGCTGCCGGCCATGCCGGAGATCAGGCAGCGCGTGCCCCCGGGCTGCATCCATTCGGCGAACAGCGACTCGAACACCGCGGGAAAGCCGCCCGCCGGCACCTTGAGAATGCCGCGCGCATCGCTGCGCTCCTCGAGCACCGCGCCGCTCGCATCGAGCAGCGCACCGCGCAGAGAGCTCGTGCCCCAGTCGATGGCGACCAGTCTTGTCATGTTTTCCACCGCGCTATGCGCGACCCACGACACATGAAACCGACACGGCCCAAGGCCAGGAACACCGCGGAACCGGCTTTGCCGGGCCGCTGGTGTTGCCCCCTTGAGGGGGGAGTCGAGCTACACGAAGTGAGCGAGGGACGGGGGTGGGTTTCATCCTAGTGATTGTCGCGCGGCACGAAGGCCCCGCGGCGCCCGCGCAGGAAGGCCAGGTCGGCGCCCTGGTCGGCCTGCAATACCGTGTCGACATAGAGCTTCCAGTAGCCGGAATCGAGCGGAGCCTTGGGTGCGACCCATTTCTCGAGGCGGCGCGCGAGTTCTTCGTCGCTCACATGCAGGTGCAGCCTGCGGTTGGGCACGTCGAGCTCGACGATGTCGCCGTCCTGCACCACCGCCAGCGGCCCACCGGCGGCGGCCTCGGGCGCGGTGTGCAGCACCACGGTGCCGTAGGCGGTGCCGCTCATGCGCGCGTCGCTGATGCGCACCATGTCGGTGATGCCCTTGCGCAGCACCTTCGGCGGCAGCGGCATGTTGCCCGACTCGGCCATGCCGGGATAGCCGCGCGGGCCGCAGTTCTTCAGCACCATGACGCAGTGCTCGTCGATGTCGAGGTTCTCGTCGTCGATGCGCTTGTGCAGGTCGTCGGCGTTTTCGAACACCACCGCGCGGCCCTTGTGCACCAGCAGCTCGGGCGTGGCGGCACTCGGCTTGATGATGGCGCCGTTGGGCGCGAGGTTGCCGCGCAGCACGCAGATGCCGGCCTTTTCCTTGAAGGGCTCGGCCAGCGGCCGGATCACCTGCGGGTTGTAGTTCTCGGCGTCCTTCACGTTGTCCCACAGCGTCTGGCCGTTGGCGGTGATGACGTCCTTGTGCAGGTACTGCGCGATCTCCTTGATGACCACCGGCAGCCCGCCCGCGTAGCAGAAGTCTTCCATCAGGAAGCGGCCCGAGGGCTGCAGGTCGACCAGGCAGGGCAGCTCGGAGGCCAGCCGGTCGAAGTCGTCGAGCGAGAGGTCCACGCCGATGCGTCCCGCGATGGCCAGCAAGTGAATGACCAGGTTGGTGGAGCCGCCGACGGCCGCATTGACCTTGATGGCGTTCTCGATGGCCTCACGCGTGAGGATCTTCGACATGTGGAGGTCTTCATGCACCATGTCGACGATGCGCCGGCCGGCCATGCGCGCCAGCACGTTGCGCCGGCCGTCCACGGCCGGGTAGGCCGCGTTGCCGGGCAGGCCGATGCCGAGCGACTCGACCATGCAGGCCATGGTGCTCGCGGTGCCCATGGTCATGCAGTGGCCGTGGCTGCGGTGCATGCAGCTTTCGGCTTCGAAGAAATCCTGCAGCTTGAGCGTGCCGGCACGCACCTGCTCGCTCATCTGCCACACGCCGGTGCCCGAGCCCAGTTCCTGGCCGCGCCATTTGCCTGAGAGCATCGGGCCGCCCGACACGCCGATGGTCGGCAGGTCGACGCTGGCCGCGCCCATCATGAGCGCGGGCGTTGTCTTGTCGCAGCCCATGAGCAGCACCACGCCGTCGAGCGGATTGCCGCGAATGCTTTCTTCCACGTCCATGCTCGCCAGGTTGCGATACAGCATGGCGGTGGGACGCAGCAGCGTTTCGCCGAGCGACATCACCGGGAACTCGAGCGGAAAGCCGCCTGCTTCGTAGACGCCGATCTTCACCTGCTCGGCGAGCGTGCGGAAATGCGAGTTGCAGGGCGTGAGCTCGCTGAAGGTGTTGCAGATGCCGATCACGGGGCGCCCGTCGAACTGGTCGTGCGGCACGCCCTTGCCCTTGACCCAGCTTCGATAGATGAAACCGTCTCGGTCGTTGCGGCCGAACCATTGCTGGCTGCGCAGCTCGCTGGCTTTTTTCTTGAGGGAAGTACTCATCGGTTGTCTCCGTTCACGACCGCTTACAGCCCCAAACCTCAGGGTTTGTCCTGCCGATCGGCCATTTCAATCATCATATGATAAGTGCGAACAACTTGCCGGACCCTTAGTGTTTTCGAGTGTCGGCATACCAAATTTCACATCACGCACATGATCAAGAACATCCACGGTCGCACGCTCGAGCTGCTCGGCGAAGCTGTCGTGGCCGGCCGCTATGCGATCGGGGCGTCGATACCGGCCGAGCCCATCCTGGGCGAAGAGCTCGGCGTGAGCCGCACCGTGGTGCGAGAGGCCATCAAGTCGCTCGCGGCCAAGGGCCTGATCGTGACGGGGCCCAAGGTGGGCACGCGGGTGCTGCCGCAGGACAAGTGGAACTGGTTCGACCCCGATGTCATCACCTGGCAGTCGCGCGCCGGGCTCACGCCCGAGTTCCTGCGCGACCTGCAGGACCTGCGGCGCGTGGTCGAGCCGGCAGCCGTGCGGCTGGCGGCCGAGCGGGCCAGCGCGCAGGACATCGAAGAGATCGAGCGTGCCTATGCCGGCATGAAGGAAGCCGTGGAGAACGGCGGCGACTACGTCACCTTCGACCTGCGCTTTCACACCGGCCTGCTGAGCGCGGCGCGCAACCGCATGCTGGCGCAGATGAGCAAGGCGCTCAACGCGCTGCTGCGCACCAGCTTCGAGATCTCGACCAGCAAGCCCGACGGCCCCGCGCTTTCGCTGCCGCTGCACCGCGCGGTGCTCGACGCGGTCATTGCGCACGATCCGGCCAAGGCCGAGCGCGCGGTCATTCGCCTCATCGACGGCGCGCGGCAGGACATCGAAGACGTGCTCGGCTCGCGCCGACGGCTGCCGCGGCTCGGCAGGCCACCGCCGCGGCTCAAGGCGAACTAGCCGGCGGTCCCAGGTTCAAGGTGCCGGCGCGGCGCGCGCGGCAACAGTTTTTTTAACCCACGCTCGTGTTCCGAGCATTTCCACCGAAGAAGAAGGAGACACCATGAAAGTCGTCAAGTCGCTGATAGCGCCGACGTTGTTCGCGCTGGGGTTGTTGGCGGCGGCAGGTCCCGCCGCCGCGCAGGAAAAGCTCACCGTCTGGTGGGTCAAGGGCTTCTACAAGGCGGAGGACGACGCATTGTTCGCCGCCATCAAGAAGTTCGAGGAGAAGAACAAGAACGTGAAGATCGAGCTGTCGCAGTACCCGATCCAGGACATGATCCCCAAGACCGTGTCCGCGCTCGATTCGGGCAGCCCGCCCGACGTGGCGTACGCCGACGTGTACGACTTCCAGGTCACCGGCAAGTGGGCCTTCGACGGCAAGCTCGAAGACCTCGGCAGCGTGCTCACGCCCATCAAGGACCGCTTCGCGCCCAACACGATCGAGACCACCTACCTCTACAACGACCAGACCAAGAGCAAGGCCTACTACGCCTTCCCGATCAAGCAGCAGACGATGCACATCGAGTACTGGCGCGACATGCTGGCGGAGGCGGGCCTCAAGGAGGCGGACATCCCGACCACCTGGAAGGAGTACTGGTCGTTCTGGTGCGAGAGGGCGCAAACCGCCAGCCGCAAGGAAAGCGGCAAGCGCACTTTCGGCATCGGCATGCCGATGGGCGTGGATTCGAGCGACTCGTTCTATTCGTTCCTGACCTTCATGGACGCCTACAACGTCAAGCTGGTGGACGACAACGGCAAGTTGCTGGTCGACGACCCGAAGGTGCGCACCGGCCTGATCGGCGCGCTGACCGACTACACCACGCCTTACACCAAGGGCTGCACGCCGCCGTCGTCGACGAGCTGGAAGGACCCGGACAACAACGTTGCGTTCCACAACAAGACGACCCTGATGACGCACAACGCGACCATCTCCATCGCCGCCAAGTGGCTCGACGATTCGAACAACGCCTCGCTCACGCCCGAGCAGCGTGAAGAAGCGCGCAAGAACTACACCGAGCGCATCCGCACGGCCGGTTTCCCGAGCAAGCCCGACGGCAGCAAGATGGTCTATCGCAGCGCGGTGAAGACCGGCGTGGTGTTCAAGGACGCCAAGAACAAGGCGCGCGCCAAGGAATTCGTCGCCTTCCTGATGCAGGAAGAAAACCTGACGCCGTACGTCGAAGGCTCGCTGGGCCGCTGGTTCCCGGTCACCAAGGCCGCGCAGCAGCGCGACTTCTGGAAGGCCGACCCGCATCGCCAGTCGGTCTACAACCAGTACGCTGCCGGCACCGTGACCTTCGAATTCACCAAGAACTACAAGTTCACCGTGCTGAACAACGAGAACGTCTGGGCCAAGGCCATGAGCCGCGTCGTCACCGACAAGGTGCCGGTGGACAAGGCCGTGGACGAGATGATCGCGCGCATCAAGACGGTAGCGGCGCAGTAAGCGGCACGCGCACGGCACCACTTTCATCGGACTGACTCGTATGAGCTCTATCGTCGCCGCCGCGCCGCCAACGGCGCCTGTTGCCAATCTCGGGGCGCGCCATGCGCGCTGGCAGTTCTGGGGCGCGGTCATGGTCGTGCCCTACCTGCTGGTGTTCGTGGTGTTCGTGCTCTATCCGGTGGGGTACGGGCTGTGGCTCGCGCGCCATCCGCAAAGCTACGTGAAGCTGGTCGAAGACCCGATCTTCTTCCGCTCAGTGATCAACACGGCCATCTTCCTGGTCGTGGCGATCAACCTCAAGATGCTCGTGGCGCTGGTGCTCTCGGGCTTCTTCGTGACATCGCGCTGGTGGATCAAGATCGTCTCGGCGATCTTCATCCTGCCATGGGCGATGCCTTCCATTCCGACCATCCTGTCGATCCGCTTCATGCTCAACCCCGAGTGGGGCGTGATCAACAGCACCATCTTTCGCCTGACGGGCGCCGATGGCCCCAACTGGCTCAACGATCCCGCGCTGGCGCTGAGCTTCGCGATGGTGGTGCATGTGTGGAAGTCGCTGCCGTTCTGGACGCTGATCCTGGTGGCGGGGCGGCTCGCCATTCCCACCGAGCAGTACGAAGCGGCGTCGGTGGACGGCGCCTCGTCGTGGCAGAAATTCCGCTTCGTGAGCTGGCCGGCGCTGAAGACGCTCTACGTCACCTCGCTGATCCTCTCGATGATCTGGACGCTGGGCGACTTCAACAGCGTCTACCTGCTGACCGGCGGCGGACCTGCCGACCTGACGCACGTGCTGGCCACCTTGGGCATCCGCTATCTGCGCCTCGACCAGGTCGACCTGTCGATGGCTTCCATCGTGGTGGCGCTACCGCTCGTGCTGCCCCTCGTGTACTTCATGATGAAGAGGCTCTCGAAATGAAGAGATGGACCCCCAAGGCCGTCGCGACCGAGGCCAAGCTGCTGCTGATCGGCATTCCGGTGCTGCTGTGGACGCTGATCCCGGTCTACCACATGGTGCTGTTCGCGATCTCGTCGAAGGACTCCGCGACCTCGGGCCACCTGTGGCCCAAGAACCCGACGCTGGACAACTTCCGCATCGTGTTCCAGCAGAAGCACTTCTACCTCGACCACTTCTGGCTGCAGCTCTGGAACTCGCTGTTGATCGCGGTGTCGGTAGGGGCGCTCACGCTGTTCGTCGCGACCACGGCCGCGTTCGCGATCAGCCGGCTGCGCGTGAGAGGCGGGCGCACGGTGATGAACCTGGCGCTCTTCACCTACTTCATTCCCGCGGCTTTCCTCGCGGTGCCGATGTACAAGACCATGGGCAACTATGGCCTGCTCAACAGCCAGTGGGCGCTGATCCTCGCGATGGTGACCATTGCATCGCCGTATTGCATCTGGGTGCTGAAGCAGGCTTCCGACAAGCTGCCCTACGAGCTCGACGAAGCGGCGCGCATGGACGGTGCTTCGCCGCTGCAGCTGTTCCGCCTGGTGTACCTGCCGCTGATGGTGCCGTCGCTGGTGGCGGTGGGCACCTACTCGCTGCTGCTGGCGTGGAACGAATACCTCTACGCCTTTCTGCTTCTGTCGAACGACAGGAGCGTGACGCTGGCGGTGGCGCTCGGCAACTTCCTCTCGGCCGACGACTCGCCTTGGGAGCTGCTGATGGCCACAGGCCTCATCTATGCATTGCCGCCTGCGGCGATCTACTACGCCTTCAAGCGCTACATGGTTGGTGGCCTCACCGCTGGCGCCGTCAAGAGCTGAGCGAACCCTGGGAATAAAAATGGCATCCGTATCCTTTCGCAATATCCAGAAATCCTTCGGCAAGGTCCAGATCATCCAGGGCCTGAGCTTCGACATCACCGACGGCGAGTTCGTGGTGCTGGTCGGGCCTTCGGGCTGCGGCAAGTCGACCTTGCTGCGCATGCTCGCGGGCCTCGAAGACATCAGCGGCGGCGAGATCATGATCGACAGCCGCGTGGTCAACGACCTCGAGTCGAAGGACCGCGACATCGCCATGGTGTTCCAGAGCTACGCGCTCTATCCGCACATGACGGTGGGCGAGAACATGGGCTTCAGCCTGCGGCTGCGCAACGCCGAGAAGTCGGTGACCGACGAGCGCGTGTCGCGGGCCGCGAAGATCCTCAACCTCGATGCACTGCTCGGACGCTATCCGCGCGAGCTGTCGGGCGGCCAGCGCCAGCGCGTGGCCATGGGGCGCGCCATCGTGCGCGACCCCAAGGTGTTCCTGTTCGACGAGCCGCTTTCCAATCTCGATGCCAAGCTGCGCGTGGCGATGCGCGCCGAGATCAAGGCGCTGCACCAGCGCCTGAAGACCACCACCGTCTACGTGACCCACGACCAGATCGAAGCCATGACCATGGCCGACCGCATCGTGGTGATGCACGACGGCATCGTCGAGCAGATCGGCACGCCGCTCGATCTGTACGACCGCCCCGACAACCTGTTCGTCGCGCAATTCATCGGCTCGCCGTCGATGAACGTGATCGAGGGCACGGTGCGGCGCTCGGGTGGCGAATGCCACGTCGAGGCGCATGGCGCGCGCTGGCCCGTGCCGCCGGGTACCTCGGCACCCGACGGCCAGCCGGTGCACTACGGCATCCGCCCCGGCGACATCACGCTGGGCGGCGGCAGCGGCGTCGATGCGCAGGTGATCGTGGTCGAGCCCACGGGCGCCGAGACCGAACTGCTGGTGCAGGTCGGCGAGGCGAAGCTGGTGCTGGCGGTGCATGGCCGCGTCGACGCAGAGCCCGACCAGACCGTGGGCCTGGCCATCGATGCCGACCGGGTGCATCTGTTCGACCGCCAGAGCGGCCGGCGCATGCCCTGAGCTTTTCGCTCAGTCGGTGCGCAGCCGCGCTGACGACCCCAAAAACAAAGGGCACCGAAGTGCCCTTGTTCAATTGTGGGGTAGGTGTCCTACCCGCGGTTCCGCTTAACGGCCGAACGAACGGCCGCCGCCGCCGGAGCGGTTGCCACCACCGCCGCCACCGCCACCGCCGTAGCCACCGCCGCCACCCGAACGGCCACCGCCGCCCGAACGGTTGCCGCCGTAGCCGCCACCACCACCGCCTGGACGGCCGCGCCCGCGGCCGCCACCCATGTGGTCGACGCTCGTGCGCAACGGATCCGGCTGGCCATCGCCGCCTGCGACTGCTTCGGCGCGCAGGTGCGCCACCTGGTTGGCTTGCGTCGGGCTGTGGCTGTTGCCGTGATGGCGCGGCTGGCGCTCGTCATGCGGCAAATGATTTTGTTGATGCTGAGGCGCATGGTGCGGCGTGCGCGCCGGGCCTTGCGGTCCGCGGCCTTGCGGCGCGCGGGCGCCCTGGCCGCGCGGGCCTTGACCCTGGCCTTGGCCGCCCCCGTTGGCATTGCGGCCTTGGCCGCCGCCGCCCTGGCCGCCACCGCGGCGCTGGCCGCCGCCATTGCCACCACCACCGCCACCGCCACCGCCACCGCCGGCGCGCTCGCCGCCGCCCTGGCCGGCCTTGTTCTCGCGGATACGCGACAGCATCTCGGTGCGCGCAGCCTTGGCGGCTGCCTGCATCACGTCGCGGCTCGGCGGACGGCCGGCGCCGCCCCAGATGGTCTGGCGGCCCATGGCGATCGGCTCGGCGCGTTCGCCTTCCTCAGGGCCGAAGCCCTCGACGAACTGCACCGGGATCGTCTGCTTGGTGAAGCGTTCGATTTCCTGCATGAAGCCTTCTTCGTCCATGCAGACGAAGCTCACGGCCTCGCCGCTCGAACCGGCACGGCCGGTGCGGCCGATGCGGTGGACGTAGTCTTCGCTGACGTTGGGGATTTCGTAGTTCACGACGTGCGGCAGCTCGTCGATGTCGATGCCGCGGGCCGCGATGTCGGTGGCCACCAGTGCGCGGATGTCGCCGCTCTTGAAGCCGGCCAGCGCCTGCGTGCGGGCGCTCTGGCTCTTGTTGCCGTGCAGCGCCATCGCCTCGATGCCGTTCTTGGTGAGGAATTCGGCCACGCTGTTGGCGCCGAACTTGGTGCGCGTGAACACGAGCACCTGGCTCCACTTGTTCTCGTTGATGATGTGCGCGAGCAGCGCCTTCTTCTTGCCGCGGCCCACGGGGTGGATCACCTGGGTGATGCGCTGCACGGTGGTGTTGCGCGGCGTGACCTGGATGCTCTGCGGGTTCTTGAGCAGCGTGGCGGCCAGGTCGCGGATTTCGTCGCTGAAGGTGGCCGAGAACAGCAGGCTCTGCTTTTCCCTGGGCACCAGCGCCAGGATCTTCTTCACGTCGTGGATGAAGCCCATGTCGAGCATGCGGTCGGCTTCGTCGAGGACGAGGATCTGGACCTGCGACAGGTCGAGCATGCCCTGCTGCTGCAGGTCGAGCAGGCGGCCGGGGGTGGCCACGAGGATGTCGACGCCCTTCTTGAGCTTGCTGATCTGCGGGTTCATGCCCACGCCACCGAAGATCACGGTGGAGTCGAGCTGCAGGTACTTGCCGTAGGTGCGAACCGACTCTTCGACCTGGGCCGCGAGTTCGCGCGTGGGCGTGAGCACCAGGGCACGGATGCCGATGCCGCCGAACTTGTTGGTGGCGCTCGCGCCCACGCTGAGCTTGTGCAGCAGGGGCAGCGTGAAGGCGGCCGTCTTGCCGGTGCCCGTCTGGGCGCCACCGAGCAGGTCGTGGCCTTCGAGGACCGCGGGAATGGCTTGCGCCTGGATGGGGGTGGGGGTGTCGTAGCCGTGCTCGTGCACAGCCTTCAAGATGGCGGGAGCCAGCTTCAGTTCATCAAAATTCATTGGAAACAATAAGCGCCATACACGGCGCAGTGGCATCGGCCCGCTTGGCGTTTTTTGCAACGCCGAGCCAGTCAAGGCAGATGAAGGTCAGGGGTGGGAGCCGGAAAACCCGTTGTGAGAAGGGTCTTCTTCGTCCCCGGCAGAGAGCCGGTGTTGCGGGCAACTGGACCCGGCAACGGAGCGTATTGTCGCATGAGTCGATAATCCATGGTTTGCCGCGCCCGAATGCTTATTTTCGGGCGACTGCGCTTTCCCCCGAATCTTTGTACCCAAGGTAACTCCCACAGATGGCTCAATACGTCTATTCGATGAACCGTGTCAGCAAGACCGTGCCGCCGAAGCGGCAGCTCTTGAAGGACATTTCGCTTTCGTTTTTCCCCGGCGCCAAGATTGGCGTGCTCGGCCTCAACGGCTCGGGCAAGTCCACCCTGCTCAAGATCATGGCCGGCGTGGACAAGGAGTTCGAGGGCGAGGCGCTGCCCATGCCGGGCATGACCATCGGCTACCTGGAGCAGGAGCCCAAGCTCAACAACGAGCACACGGTGCGCGAATCGGTCGAAGAGTCCATGGGCGCAGTCTTCGCGGCCAAGGCGCGTCTTGAAGAGGTCTACATCGCCTATGGCGAAGAAGACGCCGACTTCGACGCGCTGGCGGCCGAGCAAGCCCAACTCGAAGCCGTCATCGCCACCGCCGGCACCGATTCCGAGCACCAGCTGGAAATCGCGGCTGACGCGCTGCGCCTCCCGCCGTGGGACGCGAAGATCGGCCTGCTGTCAGGCGGCGAGAAGCGGCGCGTGGCCCTGTGCCGCTTGCTGCTGTCCAAGCCCGACATGCTGCTGCTCGATGAGCCGACCAACCACTTGGACGCCGAATCGGTGGAGTGGCTCGAAGTGTTCCTGCAGCGCTTCACCGGCACGGTGGTGGCCATCACCCACGATCGATACTTCCTCGACAACGCCGCCGAATGGATCCTGGAAATGGACCGCGGTCGCGGCATTCCATGGAAGGGCAACTACAGCACCTGGCTCGAGCAAAAGGGCGAACGCCTGGCACAGGAGCAGAAGGGCGAAGAAGCCCACGCCAAGGCGCTGAAGAAAGAATTGGAATGGTCGCGCCAGAACCCGAAGGCGCGCCAGGCCAAGAGCAAATCCCGCCTGGCTCGCTTCGAAGAGCTGAGCGACATGGAATACCAGAAGCGCAACGAGACCCAGGAAATCTTCATTCCTGTGGCGGAGCGGCTGGGCCAGCAGGTGTTCGAGTTCCACGGCGTCAGCAAGTCTTTCGGCGACCGCATGCTGATCGACAACCTGAGCTTCACGGTGCCGCCGGGCGCGATCGTCGGCATCATCGGCCCGAACGGCGCCGGCAAGTCAACGCTGTTCAAGCTGCTCGCGGGCAAGGAGCAGCCGGACGCCGGCCATGTGGTCATCGGCTCGACCGTCAAGGCGGCTTTCGTCGACCAGCACCGCGACGAGCTCGCCAACCAGAAGACCGTGTGGGAAGACATCTCGAACGGCCTGGACATCATCAACGTCGGCAAGTTCCAGATGGCCAGCCGTGCGTATGCAGGTCGCTTCAACTTCAACGGTGCGGACCAGCAGAAGAAGGTCGGCACGCTGTCGGGCGGCGAGCGCGGTCGTTTGCACCTGGCCAAGACCCTGATCGCCGGCGGCAACGTGCTGATGCTCGATGAACCGTCGAACGACCTGGACGTGGAAACGCTGCGCGCGCTCGAAGACGCGCTGCTCGAGTTCGCCGGCACGGTCATGGTGATCAGCCATGACCGCTGGTTCCTCGACCGCATCGCCACGCACATCCTGGCGGCCGAAGGCGACAGCCAGTGGACCTTCTTCGACGGCAACTACCAGGAGTACGAAGCCGACAAGAAGAAGCGCCTGGGCGAAGAAGGCGCCAAGCCGAAACGCATGCGCTACAAGGCGCTGAAGTAGTCAAGCGCTTTTTGCAGCTTCGGCGGAAGGCTGTGTCCGGGGCGCGAAATCGCCCGGCTGCGGCCAGCGCATCTGCACGCGCCTGCGCACCGTGTGGATGTTGTTGCGCAGCGCATAGAGCTCGTCGGCGTACGACAGCGGGACGGCCACCTTGTTCACCACGCGGTCGAGTTCCTCGAGTTCGTCGAGCAGTTCCTCGCGCCCGCCTTGCCGCACATCCACCTTGGCTTCGATGTCGCGCAGCCGCGCATACCAGCGGAACACCCGCCGCCGCACGCGGAACTGGTAGAGCGGCGGCACCACGCGGCTCAGCGGCAGCATCAGCACCAGCAGGCCGCCGAGCACCAGCCACATGCGCTCGATCAGGTTGCTGGCCCAGAACGGCAGGTAGCGCTGCCAGAACGGCGGCGTGCCGTTGATCGCGCGGTCGCCCTCGGGGCTCACGGGCAGTTCGCTGGTGCGCGTGTTGGGAAAGTCGCGCGCGCGGTTGAACCAGCCGGCATCGCTGTGCACGCCCTGCGCGGCCTGCGCGAAGAGCTGCCGCAGCGCGGGATGGGTCTCGTCGCGCGAGAGCAGCGAGGTGGTGGCCGCGAGCAGCGAGACGTCGGAGGGCGGCAGGTCTTTCGACAGGTCGACCACGCCGCGCGGCAGCGTGACCGTCGAGAGGAACGGAAAGCGCCGCGTATAGGCATCGGCCTGGCCGAAGTCCATCAACTTGATGTCGGGCGCGCGCAGCAGCCGCTGCACCTGGGGCGACTGCGGCGCCGAGGCCAGCACGATGGCATCGAGCAGGCCGGCCTGGAGCGCTTCGGCCGCGGCCGCCTGTTCGAGATTGGAAAGCTGCAGCGCTTCGGGCTCGAGGTGGTTGGCCTTGAAGAGCCTTTCCATGATCTCGGGCAGGCCGCTGCCCGCCAGGTCGACGTTGACGCGCAGGCCGCGCAGCTGGGCGAGCGAGCTCAGGGTGGCCGTCTTGCGGTCGATCTTCTGCGCACTGTCGGCGCGGTAGAAGAGCCAGATCGGCTCGAAGAACAGGCTGCCGAGCGAGGTGAGACCGGCTTCCTCGTCGGCCACCGGGTCGGCGCTGCCGCCGCGCACAAAGCCCGTGTCGGCGCCGCCGCTGCGCAGCAGCTCCAGGTTCTCGGAAGACCCCGTGGTGGCCTTGAGCTCCACTTCGATGCCGCTGCTCTTGAGCAACTCGGCATAGCGCTTGCCGAACTGCGAATAGGCGCTGCCGGTCGGGCCGGTCGCCAGCGTCACGTGCTTGGGCGGCTGCGGCTGCAGCCACCAGTAGGCGGCGATCAGCAGGCCGATCACGAGGAACACGATCGGGCCCGCCGAGGCGATCAGGTCGCGGATCGACAGCAGGATCAGCTTCAGTGTCTTGGGCATGGCCATGGGGAACTCAACCTTTCGTTGCGGCGAGGTCGGCCGCGCACGGAACGTGCAGCTCGCCGACGGTGACGGAACGCGCCGCCAGCACCGCGCGCAAGGTGGCGCGCGCCACCGCTTCGGCGGCCATGATGCCGAGCACGGTCATGCCGGGCCTGGATTCGGAGGAGGGGCCTTCGAGCGGCACGCGGCCGGTGGCCAGCGCAAACAGCGTGTCGCCGTCGCTCATCGTGTGCACCGGGTTGATGGCGCGCGCGAGGCCGTCGTGGGCCACGCTGGCGAGGCGGTTGGCCTGCACCTTGGTCAGCACGGCGTCGGTCGCGATCACGCCGAGCGTGGTGTTGGTGCCCGCGAGCAGCGGCTTGGGCGGCTCGCCGCGCAGCAGCGCGCGGCGCGTGTCGAGCAGCGCAAGGCCATCTTCGGTGCGCGCGCCGGCCACCGGCTGCGCGGTGTCGGGGTCGATCACGTCGCCCAGCGCGTTGACCGCGATGAGTGCGCCCACCGTCACGCCGCCCACGGTCACCGAGGCGGTGCCGATGCCGCCTTTCATCGCGCGGTGCACGCCGAAGAGTTTGCCCACCAGCGCACCGCTGCCGGCGCCCACGTTGCCTTCTTCCGGCGCATCGCGGGTGGCCGCCTCGCAGGCCGCATAGCCGGCCGCGGCGTCGGGGCGGATGCGCGCGTCGCCCATCGGCAGGTCGAACAGCACGGCGGCCGGCACGATGGGCAGGATGCCGAAGCGCACGTCCATGCCGATGTTGCGCTCCTCGAGCCAGCGCATCGCGCCTTCGGCCGCGGCCAGGCCCCAGGCGCTGCCGCCCGACAGCATCACGCCGTGCACCTGCTGCACCAGGTTGCCGGGCGAGAGCAGGTCGGTTTCGCGCGTGCCCGGCGCCGCGCCGCGCACGTCGACGCCGGCAACGGCCCCTTCGCGGGCGAGGATCACGGTGCAGCCGGTGGGCCGGCGCGTGTCGGAAAAATGGCCGACTTCGATGCCGGCCACATCGGTGATGGCGCCGGAAGGCGAAGTTAGAGAAGAGGGAGCGGATGACGAAGCGGGCATGGCGGCCGATTATGGGACCGCGCCCTCTACGATAGGCCCCCATGACAGTTGCAAGAAGTTTCTCCGCGGAGGGCGCGGGACGCCATGTGGTCGTGATCGGCGCGGGCGCGGTGGGCAGCGCGACCGCCATCGAGGCCTTGCGCGCCGGCCTGCGCGTGACGGTGGTGGAGCCCGGCGAACCGGGTGGCCCGCAGGCCACGAGCTATGGCAATGCAGGTTGGCTGTCGTCCCATTCCGTGGTGCCGCCCGCGCTGCCCGGTGCGTGGCGCAAGGTGCCCGGCTGGTTGGCCGATCCGCTGGGACCGCTTGCGCTGCGCTGGCGCTATCTGCCCCGGGCCTTGCCCTGGCTGCTGCGCTACCTGGCCTCGGGCTGGACCGAGGCGCGCGTGCAGCGGACGGCCGACGCACTGCGCACGCTGCTTGCCGACGCACCCGCCTTGCACGCCCGGCTTGCCGCCGAGGCCGGTGTGCCGCAGCTCATCGAGCAGCGCGGGCTGCTGCATGCGTACCGTTCGCGCGAGGAGTTCGAGGGCGACGCGCTCGGCTGGCGCGTGCGCCGGCGCACCGGTGTGCAGTGGGAGGAATGGGCAGAGCCGGAACTGCGGCAGCGCGAACCCGACCTCGACGCGCGCTACACGCTCGGCATCTTCGTCTCCGAGGCCGGGCACTGCCGCAATCCGGGTGCCTACGTGGCCGCGCTGGCGCGGCATGCGCTGGAGGCGGGTGCGCAGCGCGTAGCGGCGCGCGCCATCGGCTTTCGCATCGAGGGCGGGCGGCTGCGCGCGGTGCACACCGATGCCGGCGAGATCGCCTGCGACGCTGCCGCCATCTGCGCCGGGGCACGTTCGGGCCCGCTCGCCGCGGCGGCCGACTCAGCGGTGCCGCTCGAATCGGAACGCGGCTACCACGTGGTGGTCGAAGGGGCCGCGGTGGGGCCGCGGACGCCGACGATGGTGGCCGATGGAAAGCTCATCGCGCACTGGATGGACGGCGGCCTGCGCGCGGCCGGCCAGGTCGAGATCGGCGGGCTCGAGGCGGCACCCGACTGGCGGCGCGCCGAAATCCTGCACCGGCATCTGCTGTCGATGTTTCCCGCGCTCGGCGCCCAGGCGCCGGATGCCGGGTCAGTGAAGCACTGGCTCGGCCACCGGCCCAGCCTGCCCGACGGGCTGCCCTGCATCGGCATGTCTGCGGCCAGCGCGGACATCGTGCTGGCCTTCGGGCACGGGCACGTCGGCCTGTGCGGCTCGGCGCGCACCGGCAGGCTCGCGGCGCAATTGCTCGCGGGCACCACGCCCGAGACGGCGCTTGGCCCGTTCGATCCCGGTCGCTTCAACTGACGTTCGGTCGGATCTTCCTCAGCGGTAGCTCTGGTAGACACGGGTGCCGCCATCGGCCAGCACCAGCAGAACGTCGTAGGGGTCGCGCCGGTCTCCGTAGGCGGCGCCATCCATGCCGGGCGAACCGACCGGCATGCCCGGCACGGCCAGGCCGATGGCCTTGGGCTTTTCACGCAGCAGCCTGCGCACCTCGCGCGCGGGCACGTGACCTTCGAGCGCATAGCCGCCGACCAGGCCGGTGTGGCACGAGCCCAGTTTGACCGGAATGCCGAGCCGGGTGCGCGCGGCATTGTTGCCGTCGTCGTGCACGCGGGTGGCGAAGCCGTTCGCATCGAGGTGCTTGACCCAGTCCTGGCAGCACCCGCAGTTCGGGTCTTTCCAGATCTCGACCATCGGCGCGGCGGCCGACGCGGCCAGCGGCCATGCCGCCGTGGATGCGAGCGCGAGCACCGGGGCAGCGCGCAGAAGAAGGGTGCGTCTTTGCATGAGAGTTCTCCTTAAGACACCAGCTGCGCGCGGGCCTTGTCGACCCACACCTGCAGGTTGTCGAGCAGGTCTTTCTGGCTGAAGGAACAGCTCTCCTCGCTGAACAGCGCGCTCGATTCGAGCCGGTCGAGCAGGTTCAGCAGCACCTCGCCATAGCGCGGCGGCAATGCCGCGAGCAGCTCGCCGCTCGCGCGCGACTCGTTCGAGAGCGTGGCGATCGATTCGCCGCGGCCGTTGCGCAGCGCATCGACGCGCGCGCCGATGGCGTCGAGTTGCGGGGCTGCGTTCATGATGCGGCCTTTCCAGGTGGCGGCAGCGGGAGGCCGCGTTCGCGCATGAGGTCGCGCAGCACGTCGGGGTAGTCGGTGATGAGGCCGTCCACGCCCCAGTCCATCAGCCGCAGCATGTCGGCACGCTGGTTCACGGTCCAGGGCAGCACCTTGAGGCCGAGGCCTTGCGCCTCCTTGATGGCCGCTTGCGTCAGGTCGTTGTAGGCCGGCGACCAGATCACAGGGCCTGCGGTCTTCCCCGCCGCCACCTTGACCAGCTGCGCAGTGGAAGTGAAATTGGCGGCGTCGAACCCGGCCGTCCAGCGGCTGTCCTTGAGCGTGCGCGCGGAACTCAGATAGGCGCGCGGCAACTGCGGCGCGAGTTGGCCGACCAGCGCGAGCGTGCGCCAGTCGAAGCTCTGGATGGTGACCCGGCTGCCCATCTGCGCCTTGTCGATTTCGGCGAGCAGGGCGCGCACCATCGGCTCGGGCGCGGCGGTCTCGTCCGGCCGGGTCGGATCGATCTTGGTCTCGATGTTGAAGCGCAGCGTGGCGGCTGCGGCGCCGCGTGCGCGCACCTGCTCGAACAGCGCGGCCAGGGTCGGAATGCGTTCGCCGTCGCGCGGCTGCTGCAGCGCGAACTGCTTGCCGTAGCTGCTTGCGGGGTTCAGGCGGCCCACGTCGTAGCCCTGAAGCTGGGCCAGCGTCAGAGAGCGGACGGTGGCGCCGCTCTTCGGCGCGAGCCAGGCGCCGTTCGCGTCCCGCGTGTGGTCGGGGTTGAGCGCGGTGTCGTGCGAAATGACGACCACGCCGTCGGCCGTGAGTCCGATGTCGAGCTCGAGCGTGTTCACGCCCAGGTCGATGGCATTCGAGAACGCCGCCAGCGTGTTCTCGGGTGCGAGGCCACGCCCGCCGCGGTGGGCCTGCAGGTCGAACTGCTGCTTTGCCTTGGGGAGAATGGCCGCACAGCCCGCAATCAGCAATGCGCCGGCAAGCAGGGGGTATTTCATTTGAGCTGTACCTTGATGCCGTCGTCCTGCACCGTGATGTCGCCGATCTCGTAGGTCTTGCGTCCGACCGTGAGTTCGTCGGCGGTGAAGCTGCGCAGCACCTGGCCCTGCAGCAGTTCCTGCGCCACCAACGCGCCGATCTTTTGCAGCCGCTCGGCATCGCGGCCCTGCACGCCCTGCAGTTCGAGGCGTTCGGCCTTCGGCTGGTCGAGCCGCAGCGCACGCGCGGCGGGGTCGTAGCGCAGCGCGCTGCTGACCGAGACCACGCCCTGCACCGGCGAGGCGGCCAGCAACGGGCTGGCAATGGTCAGCGTGGCCGTAATGGCCGCGCGGTTGCTGCGCGCATCGAGGCTCAGTTGCGGATCGCGCAGCCCGACCATGAAGATCTCGGCATAGCGTTCGGCCAGCGGGAAGCGCCTGGTGATCTGCGCCTGCAGCTCGTCGCGCGTGGCGGTGTATTCGCTGGTGAAGAAGTTGAAGCCGGCCAGCGCGGAAAGCGGCGCCTGCAGAGCCGCGGCGGCCAGCAGCGCGCGCAGCATCCAGCGGCGGGAGGTGAAGGGCAGGGAGCGGATTTGCATACTTCTCGGAGCTTGCCACAGCCTGCGGGGTTCCCGCCCGTTCGGGTCTGCGGCAGGCTCGCCGGGCCCCGCAAGTTCCCCGCGCTGCTGCGCGGACAGGAAAATTTCCTACGCCGCGGCGCCGCCGGGCGGGGCACGTTCGGGGCTTCCGCAAGAAAAAGACGAACGATGCAGGGCACCACGCGAATCGGAATTTCTGGCTGGCGCTATGCGCCATGGCGGGGCCGCTTCTATCCGAAAGGGCTGCCCCAGCGCCTCGAGCTCGACTTTGCGTCGCGCATGCTGCCGACCGTCGAGATCAATGGCTCGTTCTATTCGCTGCAACGCCCCGCGTCCTACCAGGCATGGCACGACGCGACACCGGACGATTTCGTGTTCGCGGTGAAGGGGCCGCGCTACATCACCCACAACCTGCGGCTGCGGGAGCCGCGCGCGGCACTGGCCAATTTCCTTGCGTCGGGCGTGTTCGCGCTGGGCGCCAAGCTGGGGCCGATTCTTTGGCAACTGCCGCCTTCGCTTGCCTACGATGCCGAGCGCATCGAGGAGTTTCTGTCGCTCCTGCCCAGGGACGGCCGGTCCGCCCTCAGGCTGGCGCGGCAGCACAACGAGAAACTCGACGACGACCGCGCATTGCTCAAGGCGCCCGCAAAATTGCGTATCCGGCATGCGGTGGAGGTGCGGCATGCGAGTTTCGCGAATCCGGACTTCATTGCGATGCTGCGCCGCCATGGTGTCGCGCTGGTCGTCGCCGACACGGCGGGGCGCTGGCCGCTGCTCGAAGACCTGTGCGCCGATTTCGTCTACATGCGGCTGCATGGGGACAAGGAGCTCTACGCGAGCGGCTACGACGCCGCTGCGCTGGACAACTGGGCCCGGCGCATCGACGCCTGGCGCCATGGACGCCAGGTGAAGGACGCGAGGCTGGCTGCGCCCTCGCGCCGGCTGTCGGGGCGAAAGGGGCGCGACGTGTTCTGCTACTTCGACAACGACGTCAAGGTGCACGCGCCCTACGACGCCGCGCACCTCGCGGCCCGGCTCGGCGTGGCCACCGGGCTGGGGTCGGACGACAGCTTCGGCCTGCCGCCCGGCATGGCCGTGCGAAAGACGGCGCGTGCGCGGGCAGGCAAGAAGTAGCGCGGCTCTGCGTACCGCCTCAGTCGTGCAGCGACGAGAGAAACTGTTTCAGCTCGGCCGTCTGCGGATTGCCGAACATTTCGGCCGGCGGCCCCATCTCGTGCACGCGGCCCTGATGCATGAAGATGACGCGGTCGCTGACCTTGCGCGCAAAGCTCATCTCGTGCGTGACCATCAGGAGCGTCATGCCTTCGTCGGCCAGCGACTCCACCACGCGCAGCACCTCGCCCACCAGTTCGGGGTCGAGCGCCGAGGTGATCTCGTCGCACAGCAGCACTGCCGGCTCCATGGCCAGTGCGCGGGCGATGGCCACGCGCTGCTGCTGGCCGCCCGAGAGCTGGTCGGGCATGGCGTCGAACTTCTCGGCCAGCCCCACGCGCTCGAGCAGCTTGCGCGCCTGCGAGGCCGCCTCCATGCCGCCGCGCTTCTTCACCAGCGTGGGCGCCAGCATCACGTTCTTGCCGACCGTGAGATGCGGAAACAGGTTGAAGCTCTGGAAGATCATGCCCACGCGCTGGCGCAGCTCGCGCATGGCCATGGCGCTTTCGTGCAGCAGCGGCTTGCCGTCGACCGTGAGCGAGCCTTCCTGGAACACCTCGAGCCCGTTGATGCATCGCAGCAGGGTGCTCTTGCCCGAGCCGCTCTTGCCGATGATGGCAATGACCTCGCCGCGCTTCACGTCGAGGTCGATGCCCTTGAGCACCTCGTTGGTGCCGTACGATTTGCGCAGCGCGGTCACGCGCACGATGGGCGCGGCGGAGGTGTGGGATTCAAGCACGGCGGCCATGGGATTTCCTCTCGAGATTCTTGGCGTACAGGCTTACCGGGAAGCACAGCACGAAGTAAAGCAGCGCCACACAGCTGAACACCACGAAGGGCTTGAAGGTGGCGTTCGAAATCATGCTGCCGGCCTTGGTGAGCTCGACGAAACCGATCACCGAAGCGAGCGCCGTGCCCTTGATCACCTGCACCAGAAACCCGACCGTCGGCGCAATCGCGATCTTCACGGCCTGCGGCAGGATCACATGGCGCATCTGCTCGGCGAAGCTCAGGGCCAGGCTGCCCGAAGCTTCCCACTGGCCCTTGGGAATGGAGGCCACGCAGCCGCGCCAGATTTCCGTGAGAAAGGCGCTGGTGTAGAGCGTGAGCGCCACGCTGGCCGCGGTCCACGCCGACACATCGATGCCGAACAGCGCGATGCCGAAGTACGCGAGGAACAGCTGCATCAGGAGCGGCGTGCCCTGGAACAGCTGCACATAGAAGCCGACGGCGCGGTTCATGACGCCGCCGCCGCGCAGGCGCAGGAACAACAGCAAGGCGCCGACCAGCCCGCCGCCGACGAAGGCGATGAGCGACAGCACGACGGTCCAGCGCAGCGCCATCAGCAGGTTGCGCAGGATGTCCCAGAGAGAAAAATCGACCATGAGTTTTCCCTGCTTTCAGCGGCCGAAGAAGAATCTCGGCCCGGCCCAGTTGAGCAGCCGCCGCAGCGCCACCGCCAGCGCCAGGTAGAGCAAGGTGGCGATGATGAAGGCCTCGAAGGCGCGGAAGTTGCGGCTCTGGATGAGGTTGGCCGCATAGCTCAGCTCCTCGGTGGAGATCTGTCCGCACACGGCCGAACCCAGCATCACGATGATGATCTGGCTCACCATCGCAGGCCACACCTTCTTGAGCGCCGGCGGCAGCACCACGCGGGTGAACACCTGCACCTTGTCGAGCGCCAGGCTCACGGCCGCTTCGATCTGCCCCTTGGGCGTGGCCTCGATGCCGGCGCGGATGATTTCGGTCGAGTAGGCCCCGAGGTTCATCACCATCGCGATGATCGATGCCGTCTCCGGCGTGAGCTTGACGCCCGCTGCGGGCAGGCCGAAGAAGATGAAGAACAGCTGGACGATGAACGGCGTGTTGCGGATCAGCTCCACATAGCTGCCGACCACCCAGCGAAGCCACACCGGTCCGTTGGCGCGCGCCCAGGCGCAGGCCACGCCCACGGCCATGCCGATCACGGTGGCAATGGCTGTCAGGCCGACCGTCCACGCAATGCCCTTGGCGAGCAGCCGCCAGTCGACGAGAACTGCACCGAAGTCGAATTCCATGGCCGCGCCTTTATTCGGGGTTCAGCGAGCTTCAGACCGGCAGGTCGCCGGCTGCCTTGCCGAGCCACTTCTTCGACATGGCGTCGAGCGTGCCGTCCTTCTTGGCGGCGGCAATGATCTCGTTGACCTTGGTCTTCAGTGCGGTTTCGCCCTTGGCGACGCCGACGAAGCAGGGGCTGTCTTTCAGCAGCAGCTTGAACTCGGCGCTCACCTTCGGATTCTTGGCGAGCATGTCGCCGGCCACGGCCGCGCTGGTTGCGATGGTTTGCGTCTGGCCGGCCACGAATGCGGCGATGGTCGCGTTGTTGTCCTCGAAGCGGCGGTAGTCGACGTTCGGCGGCGCCACCTTGTTCAGTTCCTGGTCTTCCATCGCGCCGCGCGTCACGGCAACGGTCTTGCCGGCCATGTCGGCAAAGCTGGTGAGCTTCATGCTCTTGGCCGCATACACGGCCTGGAAGAAGGGCGCATAGGCCGAGGAGAAATCGATCACCTTCTCGCGCTCGGCGTTCTTGCCGAGCGTGGAGATCACGAGGTCGGCCTTGCGGGTCTGCAGGTAGGGAATGCGGTTGGCGCTGGTGACGGGCACCAGCTCGACCTTGACCCCCAGCTTGGCGGCGATCAGCTCGGCCATCTCGATGTCGAGGCCCTGAGGCTTCATGTTCCTGTCGACCGAACCATAGGGCGGATAGTCGGTCGGCACGGCGATCTTGATGGTCTTGGCCTTCAGTACGTTGTCGAGTGCGTTCTGGGCCTGGGCGGCGCCGGCCGCCGCCAGCATGGCAACGGAGGCAAGCGCGAGCGCGAGGTGGCGTTTGGACGAAGAGAAGGTCATAGCAGGGCTCCTAGGTAAGTCGATGAATCGGTGTCGTCGGCGGAAGGCGCGGCCGCCTTGCGCCGCTTCGGCCTGGCCGTGGTGGTGTTCTGTTGCAGCGGCGCCAGCGCATCGCGCAGCTGCGCGAGCGGATCGGTGGGCGCCTGCACGCGCAGCGCCGACTGCACCGTGCCGATGTGCGCGGCCATCAGCGCTTCGGCGGCGGGGTGGTCGCCCCGTTCGAGTGCGGCGACGATCTGCACGTGGTCCTCGCAGGACTGCACGGCGTCGTGCGAGGACTGATAGAGCATGGCGATCAGCGTGGTGCGCGCCGTGAAGTCGCGCAGCGTGTCGGCCAGCAGCGTGTTGCCCAGGCATTCGGCCAGGCACACGTGGAAGTCGCCGAGCAGGAAGCTGCGATTGCCGACGTCGCTCTCTTTCAGAGCCGCCTTTTCACGCTGGAGGTGCGCCTTCAGCTGGCGCAGCGCGGCCTTGTCGATCTTGCCGGTGCTGCCTGCACTCCGGATGAGGCCCAGTTCGATGACGCGGCGGGCCTCGAAGGCTTCGCGCGCCTCGTCCTGCGAGGGTTCAATGACAAACCAGCCGCGCCGTGCGCTCACGGTGACGATGCCGCGCGCCGCCAGCCGGGTGAGGGCTTCCCGCACGATGGTGCGGCTGCAGTCGAACAGCATGGCCAGCTGTTGCTCGCCCAGGCGCGCACCCGGCGCGAGCTTCTGCGCCATCACCGCTTCGACGATGCGTGCACTGATTTCGGATGCGGATGTAGACATTGGCTTGCATATCAGCAGCTTCCGTGCCAACTGGTATGCAAGCTATGTGCACCGAAATGGATCGCCGGCGGGCGCCGGCGCCCGAAAAACGGGCGTCCGGTCAGTCCATCCGCGCGCCGGAAGCCTTGACGGCCTTTTCCCAGCGCGGCGTTTCGGTGGCCAGGAAGCGCGCGAAGTCCTCGCTGCCCAGGTAGGCCGGGTCCGCGCCCTGGCTCACCATGCGCTCGCGCACCTCGGGGCTGGTCAGCACCTGCCTGAACGCGTCGCTGAGTTTGGCGACCACCTCCTTGGGCGTTTCCTTCGGCGCGAAGAAGCCGTAGAAGCCCACCACCTCGAAGCCCTTGATGCCCGACTCGATGACCGTCGGCACGTCGGGCAGGGCGGGGTTGCGCTCGCGGCTGGTCACGGCCAGCGCGCGCACCTTGCCCTGCTTGTGGTAGTTGGCCGCCTGCGGAATCGATTCGGCCATGAACTGCACCTGCCCGCCCATCAGGTCGGTAAAGGCCGGGGCGCTGCCGCGGTAGGGGATGTGCACCATGAAGATGCCGGTGGCGGTCTTGAACATCTCGGGCACCAGGTGGCTGATGCCGCCGTTGCCGGCCGAGCCGTAGTTGACCTGGCCGGGCCGCGCCTTGGCATAGTCGACGAACTGCTTCAGGTTCTGCACCGGCAGCTTGGGCGTGACCAGCAGGGCCAGCGGCTGCATGGCGGTGCGCGCGATGGGCACGAAGTCGCGCTGCGTGTTGTAGGGCAGCTTGCTGTAGAGCGCGCCGTTGATCACGGCCACGCCGGTGTTGGCCAGCATCAGCGTGTAGCCGTCGGCCGGGCTCTTGGCGACCGCGTCGGCGCCCACCGAACCGCCCGCGCCGGGCTTGTAGTCGACGATCAGCGGCTGGCCGAGCACCGCCTGCAGCCTGTCGGTCAGAAGACGCGCATGCTGGTCGAGCGGACCGCCGGCCGGGAAGCCGATGACGACCTTGATCGGCTTGTCGGGGTAGGCGGCATGGGCGGCGGCGCCGATGCCGAACGACGCGATTGAAAGAGCCGCCAGGAGGGCAGCGCGGGCCGGATGGGCCATGGATCGTCTCCTCTTTTTTAAGTGGAGACGATCATAAGCAGCGGTTCAGCCGGCGAGCGTGGCCTTCAGCGTGATTTCCGGCACGCTGGCCAGGGCCTTCGACAGCGGGCAGCCGGCCTTGGCGGCGGCCGCGATCTGCTGGAACTTCGCTTCTTCGAGCTTTGGCACGGCGGCATCGAGCTCGAGCGCGATGCGGTCGATCTTGAAGCCCTCGCCGTCCTTGGCCAGCCGCACCGCGGCCTTGGTGTCGATCTTCGTGGCCGTGAAGCCTTCTTTCTCGAGCGCGAAGGCAAAAGCCATCGTGAAGCAGGCCGCATGGGCCGCACCGACGATTTCCTCGGGGTTGGTGCCGCGCTTGTCGTCCTCGAAGCGGCTTGCGAAGCCGTAGGGATAGTCCTTGAGGGCGCCGGTCTCGGTGCTGACCTGGCCTTTGCCGGTCTTGCCGGCGCCTTCCCAGTGAACGCTTGCGTGCTTGTCTGCGGGCATGAAAACTCTCCTTCATTCAGATGACGGTTGGGGGAGACGCAGGTATCGCGCGGAACGCCGGGCTTGTCTGTAGTCGCAGGGCGCATGCGATGAAGATCGCGCAATTGCGGGCAAGGCGTCGCCAAGGTGACGCTCCCGGGGGCTTCCCCGATGGGAGCGGCGCACGGCTCGGCTTAGGCTGCGGCCTGTCTTCCTTCTCCCTCCCCCTCCCGCCTGCCTTGACCATGCAACCACGCCCGCACTACAAGTTCTGGCCCAAGCGCCTCCCGCATTCGATCACCGTTCCCGTCACCTCGCTGTGGCACAACCTCTCGACTTCGGCGGCGCGCTATCCGGGCAAGGCCGCGCTGGTCTTCTTCGGACGGGTGCTGAGCTATCGCGAGTTCGCGGAGCAGGTCGAGCGCCTGGCCGGCATGCTGCATGCGCTGGGTGTGAAACGCGGCGACCGCGTGCTGCTGAACATGCAGAACTGCCCGCAGCTGGTGATCGCGCATTTCGCGATCCTGCGCGCCAATGCGGTGGTGGTGCCCGTCAATCCGATGAACCGGGCCGAGGAGCTCAAGCACTACATCGTCGACCCGGACGCCAAGGTGGCCATCACCACCGGCGACCTGGCCGGCGAGCTCGCCAAGGCCAGCAATGCGCTGCCGCCCGAACAGCAGCTGGCCCACATGATCGTGACCCAGTTCACCGACGCCTTCGACGCCGATGCGAGCGGCGACGACGCGCCGGCGCCGGTCTGGAAAGACTGGCTCGCCACGTGCCATCCGCTGCCCGAGCTGGCCGGCGGCAAGGCCATGGCCTGGACCGACGCGCTCGCGGCCGGGCATGCGGCGCCCGAGCACGTGGTGGGCGCCAACGACATGGCGCTGCTGCCCTACACCAGCGGCACCACCGGCCTGCCCAAGGGCTGCGTGCACCACCATTCGAGCCTCATGCACAACGCGGTGGCCGGCCAGCTCTGGGGCCAGGCCACGTCGGAAGCGGTGGTGCTGGCCGTGGTGCCCATGTTCCACATCACGGGCGTGGTGAGCATGATGCACACCTCCATCCTCGCGGCGGGCACGCTGGTCATCATGCCGCGCTGGGACCGCGACGTGGCGGGCCGGCTCATCTCGCGCTGGAAGGTCACGAGCTGGACCAGCATCCCCACCATGGTGATCGACCTCATGGCCAGCCCGAATTTCGCAAACTACGACCTGTCGAGCCTCACGCACATCGGCGGCGGCGGCGCCGCGATGCCGCAGGCCGTGGCGCAGCGCCTCTTCGAGCAATACGGCCTCAAGTACCAGGAAGGCTACGGCCTCACCGAGACCGCCGCGCCCTCGCACACCAATCCGTCGGAGAACCCCAAGCAGCAGTGCCTGGGCATTCCGTTCATGAGCACCGACGCGCGCGTGGTCGACCCCGACACCCTGGCCGAAATGCCCATCGGCGAATCGGGCGAGATCATCATCCACGGCCCCGAGGTGTTCCAGGGCTACTGGAAGCGCCCCGACGCCACCCGCGCGGCCTTCGTCGAGTTCGAGGGCAAGCGCTTCTTCCGCTCGGGCGACATGGGCCGCATGGACGAGGATGGCTACTTCTTCATGACCGACCGCCTCAAGCGCATGATCAACGCGAGCGGCTTCAAGGTGTGGCCCGCCGAGGTCGAGCTGCTGATGTTCCGCCATCCCGCGATCCAGGAGGCCTGCGTCATTTCCACCAAGGACGACTACCGCGGCGAGTCGGTCAAGGCCGTGGTGGTGCTGCGCGCCACCCACAAGGACACCACCGAGCAGCAGATCATCGACTGGTGCCGCGAGAACATGGCGGTCTACAAGATTCCGCGCAAGGTGCAGTTCGTCGACGCGTTGCCCAAGAGCGGCAGCGGCAAGGTGATGTGGCGGCTGCTGCACGAAGACGAAAACAAATGATTCAGCCGGATGGGGCGGGCACTTCGCGTCGAGAATCGACGCTCTCTGCAACGTGTCCGTTCCACGCCTGCCTGCATGCGCTTTCGTCCGATTCTTTTCATCGCCTTTGTCTCTCTTCCGCTGCTTGCCCACGCCGAGCCCCGCAGTTGCCTGGTCGTCGGCATCAGCGACGGCGACACGCTCACGGCGCGCTGCGGGCACGTTGGTTCCTATGAGCAGATCAAGGTGCGCATCGCCGCGATCGATGCGCCCGAGAGGGCCCAGCCCCATGGCCAGCGCAGCCGCCAGGCGCTGAGCCGGCTCTGCTATGCCGAAAAGGCACTCATCACCGAGCGCGACACCGACCGCTATGGCCGCACCGTGGCCGATGTGAGCTGCAACGGCGAGGACGCGGGCACCCGGATGGTGGCCGAAGGCTGGGCGTGGGTGTACGACTTCAACGGCATCGCCACGCGGCGCGGAGGCGGGCTCTTCAAGCTGCAGAAGGCCGCGCGTGCGCAAGGCCTGGGGTTGTGGGCTGACTCGAACCCGACGCCGCCCTGGGACTGGCGGCGGGAGCGGCGCGAGCCCCACTGGAGTGACGCCTTCTTCTGAGCCTGGGGGCCGCTGTCATGGCGGATTCATCCGGATGCGAGAGCATCGCGGGTTCTCGCAACCCAAGACGACAAGAAGATGGCCAAAGATTTCGAGCAGATGGAGGACTCCAACCCCTCCGCCAACCCCACGATCCACCAGGTGTCCGACCCGGCGCGCCGGGTGTTCGTGCGCGGCGGCCTGGCGGCGGCCGTGGCGGGCCTTTTCGGTCCGCTGGCGGCCGGCACGCTGGCCGGTTGCGCCACCGCCAGCGGTTCGGTGAGCGCGCTGGGCCGGGCCATCGGCTTCAAGAGCGTGCCCATGGCCGCCGTCGACCGCATCGTCGTGCCCGAGGGCTACAGCGCGCAGGTGCTCTACCGCTGGGGCGACGCCACCGGCATCGCGGGCCGCATGCCCGCCTTCAAGGCCGATGGCTCCAACACCGCCGACGAACAGGCCCTGCAGGCCGGCATGCACCATGACGGCATGGCCTTCTTTCCGCTCGACGGATCGAAGCGCGGCCTGCTGGTGCTGAACCACGAATATGTCGACGACGGCCTGCTGCACCCGGACGGCATGAAGACCTGGACGGCCGAGAAGGTGCGCAAGTCGATGCACGCGCATGGCGTCTCGGTGATCGAGCTGCAGCGCGACGGCGCGCAATGGTCGCAGGTGCTGCCTTCGCGTTTCGCGCGCCGCATCACCGCGCTCACGCCGATGACGCTGACCGGCCCCGCCGCCGGCCACCCCCTGCTGCGCACCGCGGCCGACCCGGCCGGCACGCAGGTGCTTGGCACCTTCAACAACTGCGCCAACGGCCAGACGCCGTGGGGTACCTACCTGACCTGCGAGGAAAACTTCGCCGATTACTTCGAAGGCACCGACACGCCCGACGCGCACCAGAAGCGCTGGGGCATCAAGAAGGGCAACGGGGCCAAGTACCGCTGGCACGAGCACGAAGCGCGCTTCGACGTGGGCAGGCACCCGAACGAATCGAACCGCTACGGCTGGGTGGTCGAGATCGATCCGCAGGACCCGGCCTCGACGCCGCGCAAGCGCACCGCGCTCGGCCGCGCCGCGCACGAAGGCGCCGCCACCGCGCTCACCAACGACGGCCGCGCAGTCATCTACATGGGCGAGGACTCGCGCTTCGAATACATCTACAAGTTCGTGAGCCGCGACAAGGTGCAGCCCGGCGGCGCGGCTCCCAACCGCGAGCTGCTCGACCACGGCACGCTCTATGTCGGCCGCTTCGACGTGGATGGCACCGGCGAGTGGCTGCCGCTGGTGCAGGGCAGCAACGGCCTGGTCGCCGAAAAGGGCTTCGCGAACCAGGGCGACGTGCTCGTCAAGGCGCGCCAGGCCAGCGACCTGCTGGGCGCCACCAGGATGGACCGCCCCGAATGGACCACCGTCGATCCGCTGACGAAGGAGGTGTACTGCACGCTCACCAACAACAGCAACCGCGGCGCGCCGGGCCAGCCCTTCATGGACGCGGCCAATCCGCGCTCCAACAACACCATGGGCCAGATCATCCGCTGGAAGGAAAGCGGCGACCTCGACGCGATGAAGTTCGCATGGAACCATCTCGTGCTCGCGGGCGATCCGAAGCAGCCGCGCTACGAGGCGCAGGGCAACATCAAGGGCGACACTTTCGGCAGCCCCGACGGCCTGATGGTCGATGCGCGCGGCGTGCTGTGGATCGAGACCGACGTCTCGACCTCCACGCTCGGCAAGGGCGAATACGCCAACCTGCCGAACAACCAGATGCTGGCCTGCGACCCGACGAAGGGCGACATCCGCCGCTTTCTGCTCGGGCCGGCCGGCTGCGAGATCACGGGCCTCACGGCCACGCCCGATCTGCGCACGCTCTTCATCAACATCCAGCATCCGGGTGAGCCGGCCAACGAGCGCAGCGACCCGGAACGTCCGCTCGCCGTGTCGAAGTGGCCGGATGGCGCCGGGCGCCCGCGCTCGGCGACGGTCGCCATCACGAAGAACGATGGCGGCGTGATCGGGACCTGAGCCCGCGCGGCCACCGCCAGTCCGCGAGACACCGCGGAACCGGCTTTGCCGGGCCGCCGGTCGCAATCAGGATTCGCTCTTGCCCTGCACGTCCGCCACCACGCGCGCATTGCGCTGGAAGCTCCAGTAGGCGCTGGCCCAGTCCATCATCACGACGATGCGGTTGCGAAAGCCGATCAGGAAGTACGCGTGCGCGAACAGCCAGAACAGCCATGCCAGGCGGCCGCTGAAGCGCAGCGGGCCGAAGGGCGTGCCCAGGTCCACCACCGCCGAGTTGCGGCCGATGGTGGCCAGGTTGCCGTAGTCGGCATAGCGGAACGGCACGGTCGGCCGGCCCGCGATGCGGCGCAGGATGTTCGCGGCCGCCGCACGGCCCATCTGCTTGGCGCCGGGCGACACGCCGGGCACGGGCTTTGGCGGCTTGCCGGGCGCGTAGCTCAGGGCCGCCGCAAGGTCGCCGACCACGCTGATCTCGGGATGGCCGGCCAGGCTCAGGTCGGGCTCGACCTTGATGCGGCCTGCGCGGTCGCACTCCACACCGGTGGCGTCGCCCAGCATGCGGCCCAGCGGAGACGCTGCGACGCCCGCCGCCCACACCACGCAGCTGGTGTCGATGCGGTAGCTGGTGGCCGGCGCGCCGTTCGCGCCCCCGCCGGACTGCACTTCGAGCCCGGTGGCGTCGATGGCCGTGACGCGTGCATCGAGCCGCACCTCCACGCCGAGTTTTTCCAGCTGTTCCAGCGCTTTCTGGCTCAGGTTCTCGGGCATGGCCTGCAGCACGCGCGGGCCGCCTTCGATCAGCAGCACCTGGGCGCTGCCGGGGTCGATGTGGCGAAACTCGCCGGACAGCGTGTGCTTGGCAATTTCGGCCAGCGTGCCGGCCATTTCGACGCCGGTGGGCCCGGCGCCGATCACCGCGAAGGTGAGCAGGGCGCGGCGGCGCTCCGGGTCGGTGGCGGTTTCGGCCGCCTCGAACGACATCAGCACGCGGCGGCGGATCTCGAAGGCATCGGCCAGCGTCTTGAGGCCGGGCGCGACGGGCGCCCATTCGTCATGGCCGAAATAGCTGTGCGTGGCGCCGGCCGCGACGATCAGGTGGTCGTAGGCCACGCGGTTGCCGCTGGTCAGCTGCACCGCGCGCGCCGATGTATCGATGGCCCTCACTTCGCCGAGCAGCGTGGTGATGCGCAATTGCTGGCGGAACAGGGCGCGCACCGGCGCCGCGATCGACGGTGCGGCGAGCCCGGCGGTCGCCACCTGGTAGAGCAGGGGCTGGAACAGGTGGTGGTTGGTCTTTTCGATCACCGTCACATCCACGTCGGCGCCTTCGAGCCGGCGGGCGGCTTCGAGTCCGCCGAACCCGCAACCGACGATGACGACATGGGGGCGGGCGGAGGTGTGGGTCGTTTGCATCGAACAGATGATACGCAGCCGATACGCAGCCGCCCTGCAAGCCGGCCGATCTTGTGCCAAAGTGGCTCTCCCCACCGATGGCTGCGGCGTTTCAAGCGCGCGAACTTGTCCTACGCACTGCTGCAACGGCCATCGGCTACAAATTGCGGTTGACCCGACTGGAGACACCATGACGCTTTCCCGGCCGATCACCCAGGCGGCGAGCGCGCTGCGCGACAAGTTCCGCGACGTGCGGGCCGCCAGCCTGGCACTCGCCGCACCGCTCTCCGCCGAAGATCAGTGCATCCAGTCGATGCCCGACGCGAGCCCGACCAAATGGCATCTCGCGCACACGACCTGGTTCTTCGAGACCGTGCTGCTCCAGCCGTACGCCACGGGCTACCGGCCGTTCGACGTGCGGTTTCATTACCTCTTCAACTCCTACTACGAAACGCTGGGCCCGCGCCACCCTCGCCCGCAGCGGGGGCTGCTCACGCGGCCATCGGTGGACGAGGTGCATGCCTACCGCAGCCATGTCGACGAGGCGGTGCTGGCATTGCTCGACAGCGGCGCCGGCGAGCGCGACTGGGCAGCCATCGAGCCCATCGTCGCGCTCGGGCTGCACCATGAACAGCAGCACCAGGAACTGCTGCTCACCGACATCCTCCATGCCTTGTCGTGCAACCCGCTGCTGCCCGCCTACAGGCCCGCGGCAGGGCCCGCGCTGCGGCTTGCCGCCGTGCCGCCGGCCATGCGCTGGCTGCCGCGGCCGGGCGGCGTGGTGCAGGTGGGCCATGAGGGGCCGCAGCAGGGCTTTGCCTTCGACAACGAAACGCCGCGCCACGCGGCCCTGCTGCAGCCCCATGCCATTGCCGACCGGCTGGTGAGCTGCGGCGACTACGCGCAGTTCATTGCCGACGGCGGCTACCAGCGCCCCGAACTCTGGCTTTCCGACGGCTGGGCGGCCGTGCAGACGCAAGGCTGGCGCCATCCGGCCTACTGGCTGGCCGCCGACGACGCCCGACTGGAGGCCCAGCAGCAACAGGGCGATTGGCAGGTGTTCAGCCTGCATGGCGTGCGGCCGATGGAGGCCGACGCGCCGGTGTCGCAGCTGAGCTTCTACGAGGCCGCCGCCTACGCCGAGTGGGCCGGTGCGCGCCTGCCGACCGAATTCGAATGGGAGGCCGCCTTCGATGCGCCCGGCATCTCGCAGATGACGGGCCACGTCTGGCAGTGGACGCGTTCCTCCTACGACCCGTATCCCGGGTTCAGGCCCATGCCCGGCATTGCGGCCGAATACAACGGCAAGTTCATGGTGGGTCAACTGGTGTTGCGTGGCGGCAGCGTGGCCACCCCGGCCGGGCACACGCGGCCCAGCTACCGCAATTTCTTTCCGCCGGCGGCGCGCTGGCAGTTCTCGGGGCTGCGGCTCGCGAAAGACGTTTGAATCATGCGCAATCCAACATCCTCGTCCTCCCTTTCGTTTGCCGCCGCCCAACAGCAGCGCCAGCCCACGGCGCCTGCCGGCCTGGAGAGCACGAAAACGCTGCTCTCCGAGTTCGGCCGCGAGATGCAGGCGGGCCTTGCACGCAAGCCGCGCCGGATTTCACCCAAGTATTTTTACGACGCGGCGGGTTCGCAGCTGTTCGACCGCATCTGCGAACTGCCCGAGTACTACCCCACGCGCACCGAGCTGCGCATTCTTGGCGAATGCGCGGGGGAGATCGCCGAGCAGATCGGTCCCGGCGCGGAGATCGTGGAGTTCGGCGCCGGCTCCCTGACCAAGGTGCGGCTGCTGCTGGATGCGCTCGACTCGCCCAGGCGTTACCTGCCCATCGACATCTCGGGCGAACACCTGGAGGCCGCCGCCGAGCGGCTGAAGGCCGACTATCCCCAGCTCGTGGTGCAGCCGATCGCGGCCGACTACACGATGCCCCTGGTGCTGCCGGCGCCGATGCCGGGCGCGGGCAGGCGCGTCGGGTTTTTTCCCGGCTCGACCATTGGAAACTTCGAGCCTGAAGAAGCGTTGGCTTTTCTGCAGCTCGCGGCGCGGATGCTGCGCGGCGGAGGGCTGCTGATCGGCGTCGATCTGGTGAAAGACCCGGGCCGCCTGCATGCCGCGTACAACGACGCGCAGGGCGTGACCTCGGCGTTCAACCTCAATCTGCTGCGGCGCGCGAATGCCGAGCTCGACGCGAATTTCGACATCGACGGCTTTGCGCACGCGGCGTTCTACAACGCGCCGAAGCAGCGCATCGAAATGCACCTGGTGAGTCGGCGGGACCAGACGGTTTCACTGAATGGCGAGCGGTTCGGGTTCGAGGAAGGGGAGACGATCCATACCGAGTACTCGCACAAGTTCACTGTGGAGGGGTTGCGGGCCCTGGCTGTGAAGGCGGGGTTTCGGCCGGGGGCGGTCTGGACGGATTCGGAGAGGCTCTTCAGCGTGCATTGGCTTGGGGCTTGATTTGTTTTGAGTTCCGGGGCCGGGTCTCGCCCCGGCGGGCGACCTACTTTTCTTTGCTTCGCCGCCGGGGCGAGACCCGGCCCCGGGAATCAAACAAAACCTACCAGTCTTCCTTCACAGCAAGCACAACATCCCTCCCCGCAGCGGAGCGCCCCGCCAGCCAGGCAGTCCCAGTCCCAGCAGCAACAACAGCAGCGCAAAGCACCAGAAGCCGCCCCCAGGGCACCAGCAAATCCATCGTCCAGTGAAAGCTCTGCGGATTGACCACTTTCACCAGCACAACCGACACCGCCAACCCGAGCAGGAGCCCCGCCACGGCGCCGATCGCGGTCCACGCCGCGCCTTCGCCCGCCACCACTGCCAGCACCTGCCGCCGCGTGAAGCCCAGGTGCGCGAGCAGCCCGAACTCTTTGCGCCGCGCCAGCACCTGCGCGCTGAAGCTCGCCGCAATGCCGAACAGGCCGATGGCAATGGCCACGGCCTGCAGCCAGTAGGTGACGGCAAAGCTGCGGTCGAAGATGCGCAGAGAGGTGGCGCGGATCTGGCCGACCGACGAGATCTCGATGCTCGAATCGGAACCGCCGCTCCCGCCACCGCGGCGTGCCGCCAGTTCGCGAACCGCGGCCTGCACCGCGCCCTCGGACGTGCCCGGCGCGAGCCACAGCGACACATCGCTCACGTTGCGTTCGCCTGTCAGGCGCTCGAAGTCCGGCGCGTCCATGGTGATGGCGCCGAACTGCCGCGCATAGTCGCGCCACACGCCCGCCACGAAGAACGCAGCAGGCTTCGAGCCGGCAGTACCCAGCGCGGACGAAAGCGGTGCAAACAACGCACCCGGCTTCGCGCCATACAACTCGACCATCGGTTCGCTCACATAGATGCCGACCTGGTCAGCGGGCACCGGCAGCGCAGGCCCCACCAGCGGCAACGCCTGTGCCGCGCCACCTTCGAGGCTTCGCGCGATCAGCGTGACCGAGGGTTGCGCGGGGTCGAGCTGCAGCGAGCGGGTCCGCAGCGTGCCGATGCGCTCCACGCCAGGCAGTTGCGCCAGCGCCTGCACGAAAGCCGGCGGGAACGTGGCCGTGTCGCTGCTGCTCTGGGTGCCCGAATTGCCTGAGCGGCCGCTCGACGTGGCACGCACATACAGGTCCGCCGGCAGCACCACGTCGAGCCAATGCGTGACCGAATCGCGAAAGCTCGCCACCATGACCGTGAGCGCAACCGCGAGGCTCAGGCTCGCGACCACGCCGCTGACCGCCACGGCCGCGCTGCCGCGCATGCGCCTCGCGCGCTCGATGGCCAGCATCGGCAATACGCGCTGCGCAAACACGGGCGCCACGCGGTCGTAGAGCAGCGCAATCAGCCAGGGCAGCGCGGTGATGCCGCCCACCAGCAGGCAGCCCACCGACAGATAGGCCGCGACCGGAATGCCACCGACAGCCGGCATGTTGGCCAGCGCCGCGCTCGCGGCGATGAGTCCGAGCGCCAACCAGTGGCTGTTGCTCTGCACGGGTGCGGCGCCCAGGCCCTTGAGGGTCTGGGCCTCGGGCAGCGCCTGCGCCGCGCGTGCGGGCCACCAGCCGCCCACCAGCGCCGCGAGCACGCCGAGCCCGCCGTACAGCAGTGCCGAGCCGCTGCTCCAGTGCAGCACGGGCGCCACGCCTTCGAAGTACCCGCCGCCCAGGTCGCCGCCGAGCACGCGCAATGCGAAAGCCGCGAGCGCCGTGCCCAGCGCCAGGCCGGCGCCGCTCCCCGCGAGGCCCAGCACCAGCGATTCGATCAGCACCAGGCGCAATCGCTCGCGCGGCGTCAGGCCCAGCACGCCGAGCAGCGCGAACTGCTGCGCGCGCTTGGCAACGCTGAGTGCCAGCACCGAGAACACCAGGAAAGCGCCGGTGAAAAGTGCCACCAGCGCCAGCACCGTCAGGTTGACGCGGTAGGCGCGCGAGAGATTGCTCACGCGCTCGGCCGCATCGCCCGGTTCCGCAAACTGCAGGCCGGCGGGCCAGCCCGGCGAGCGCTGCAGCGATGCGATGAAGGCCGCCCGGTCGGTGCCGGGAGCGAGCCTCAGGTCGACGCGGCTGAGTTGGCCGAGCTTGTCGAACAGGTCTTGCGCAGCCGCGATGTCCATCACCGCCAGCGCCGCGCCGCCGGCGGCGACGTGGCCTGCAACCTCGAGCCGCTGCCAGGCGCTGCCGCTGCGCAGCTGCACCGACTCCACGCGGCCTTCCACCGCTTCGGCCGCGAGCCCGAGCACGCTGCGCGCCGCGGCATTGAGAAACACATGGCCCGGCGCCAGCATCGCGAAGCGGGCGGCGCTCTTGCCGGGCTGCGGCATCAGCGCCGGCGCGATGGCGGGCAGCGCCAGCGCATCGATGCCGATCACGCGCATCGGCACCTGGCGTTCGCCGGCCAGCGCGAGCCCCTGGAACTCGAGCACCGGGCTCGCCAGCGTCACCTGCGGATGCCGCGCCAGCCGCGCGAACACGGCTTCGTCGAAGCTGCCCTGCACGGCCCGCACTTCGAGATCCGGCTGGCCGTTGACCGAGCGCACGGCGCTCGAGAACTCGTCGAGGGCCGAGGCATTGATCAGCTGCACCGAGAACGCGAGCGCCACGCCCAGCATCACGGCCAGCACGGCCGCGGCGTTGCGCCAGGGATGGTGGCGCAGTTCCTGCCATGAGAAGGTGGTGAGCAAGGCACGCATGCCGTCATTGTGGCTGGCAGGTGCGGAGTTCTGTGGCGCCGAAAAACTCAGAGCCGTTCCGACATCCCGTTGAGGTAGGCGCGCACGGCGGCGTTGCTGCTGAGGCCGATCGCGCGGTCGTACGCCTGGCGTGCCGCTGCGCGGGCGCCGCCGGCTGCCAGCAGATGCGCGCGGGCGGCCCAGAACGGCTGGTAGCTCGCCACCTCGGCCGCTGGAATGGCCTCCAGCGCGCGCAGGCCGGCTTCGGGGCCGCGCGCATTCGCCAGCGCGCAGGCCAGGCTGACCCGGGCACCGACGCTGGGCCGCAAAGCCAGCAGGCCTTCATAGAGCGACACCAGCACTTCGGGCGCCACGGGCGCGCCCACGCGGCGTTCGCAATGGGCCGACTGGATGGCCGCCTCCAGCTGGTAGGGGCCGAGGGACTTCATCTCCGAAGCCTGCCGCAGGCAGCGTTCGGCCTCCGCGAGCAGGTCGGGGTCCCAGCGCAGCGGGTCCTGCTGGTCGAGCGGCACGTAGGCGCCGGTCTCGCTGCGGCGGGCTGCGGCGCGGCTCTCGCAGAACAGCATCAGCGCGAGCAGGCCCAGCGGCTCGGGTTCGCCCGGCATCAGGCTGCACAGGATGCGGCCGAGATCGATGGCCTCGGAGGTGAGGCCGCGCGGCAGCGCATCGGCGCCGTCGACGTCGTCCCAGCCGGTGCCGTAGGCGGCGTAGATGCCGCCCTGTACGTCCTGCAGCCGCTGCGCGAGCTCGCGTGCCTGCGGGTACTCGAAGGGAATGCCTGCGGCGCGAATGCGCGCCTTGGCCCGCACCAGCCGCTGGCCGAGCGTGGAGGGCGCGGTGAGAAAGGCGCCGGCCATGCGGGCTGCGTCGAGCCCGAGCACGGTCTGCAGCATCAGCGGCGCGCGGGCCGCCGCATCGATGGCGGGGTGCGCGCAGACGAACATCAGGCGCAGCCGCTCGTCGGGCACGGCTGCGCCTTCGGTGCCGGCGGCGTCGTCCACCTCGCCGGCCAGCAGCAGCAAGGTCTGTGTCGCGTCGTCCTGCACGCGGCTGTGGCGCCAGGCGTCGAGCTTGCGGTGCCGGGCCACGCTCAGCAGCCAGGCGTCGGGTTGATCGGGAATGCCGTCGGCCGGCCAGCGCTCCAGCGCCCGAGCGAAGGCCTCGGCGAGCGCATCTTCCGATGCGGCGATGTCGTGCGTGCGCGCGGACAGGATGGCCAGCAGGCGGCCGTACGATTCGCGCGCCGCCCGTTCGGCGGCCCGGTGAGCCGCCGGGTCGTTCACGGTGTCGCCGCCGCGATGGCCGTGGCAGTGAAAACCGGCCGGACCTCCACGCCCCCGCTGGCCGCGCAGGGCGCGCGGGCCGCCCATTCGAGCGCGGCATCGAGGTCTGGCACGTCCACCACGAAGTAGCCGCCGAGCTGCTCCTTGGTGTCGGCGAAGGGGCCGTCCTGCACCTGGCGCTTGTCGCCGCGCACGCGCAGCGTGGTGCCGGTCATCGGTGGGAACAGGCCGTGGCCGCCGAGCGAAATGCCCGCCGCGCGCACTGCATCGGCGTACGCGACCCAGCTGGACCGATAGGCCTGCGAGGAAGCGTCGTCCCTTTGTTCGAATTCGGCCGCGGGCTGATAGAACATCAACATGTACTGCATGGTGTCTCTCCGTCATGGAAAAGAGGCTGAGCAGGATCGCTCACCACAATGACGGCCCGCCGGCGGTCACTTCGACACGGCGTGCGTGTCGAGCAGATGATTTTTTACGCTATTGCCGTTTGGCGCAACGGTTGCGCTACCTACGCCTTCAGGCGGCCCCGGCCCGGGCGGCGGGCGCGAACATGGCCTCCATTTCGCTTCGCAGCCGGTAGGCGCTGGTCGAGGTGTCCATGGCCACGTCGGTCCAGCAGAGGCTCTGGCCTTTCTTCACCGGGCGCACCAGCTTGACGTTGTGGGCGAGCCCGAGCGGCAGGCCGCCCAGGCGCAGCGAGCGCTCGGCCGGCAGCAGCTTGCCCCAGACGGTGTAGCCGCCTTCGCCGTCGAGCATTTCGCCGGGCGCCAGGTCGCGCTTGGCCGTGGCCACCACGTCGGCGTTCCAGCAGGTGGCCACGCCGGTCGGCTCGCCGCGCAAGGCCACGCTGGCCACCGACATGCCCACTTCCAGGCCGATCAGGTGCCAGCGCTTGTAGAGCGTGAAGTAGCGTCCGCTCGGGTCGGTGTGGGCGTTGTATTCCTCGAAGCAGTTCTTGATGTAGTCGGTCTCGGCTTCGACCGTGACCCACACGCCCATGCGGATGTCGTAGGGGATTTTTCGCCCGTTGGCCTCGAGCGAGGAAATGACTTCGACCATGCCCTTGCGCTCGAGCACGCCGCCCTCGCCCTGGGGGCGCGTGACGAAGGGAATGTCTTCCACGCTCGCGGGCGGGTAGAGCAGGCCGTCCGACGGCACGGTGAGGCCGGTGGCGTTGGCCACCGCCGAGCTTTCGATGGAAGGCTTGGAGCCGTCGAGAAAGCTGTTGAACATCTTCGGATTGAGCCCGCCGCGCAGCGCCTGCTCGGGTGTGAGGCCGTAGTTGCCCCAGACGGTTTCGGGCGTCGATTCGGTGAAGTGCGGCAGCCACTTGTGGCCGCGTCCGGCCGCCACCACCGGAAAGCCGCAGGTGCGCGCCCAGTCGACCAGGTCGCAGATCAGCGCGGGCTGGTCGCCGAAGGCCAGCGAATAGATCACGCCCGCCTGCTGCGCCCGGCGCGCGAGCAGCGGGCCGCAGAAGGCATCGGCCTCCACGGTCACGTTGACCACGTGCTTGCCGTGCGCGAAGGCATCCAGGCAATGCTCGACGGCCGCCACCGGATTGCCGGTGCATTCGACCACGATGTCGATGGAGGGCTCGCGCGTCACGGCCTGCCAGTCGTCGGTGATCCAGGTGCTGCCATGCTTCAGCGCCTCCTGCGCCGAAGCTGCGCCGGCGCGTTCGGGCTGCCAGCCCACGCGTTCGAGATTCACGCGGGCGGCGCCGGGCGACAGGTCGGCAATCGCCACCAGCTGCACGCCGGGCGTGCGCGGAATCTGCGCGAGGTACATCGAACCGAACTTGCCAGCGCCGATCAGGCCGATGCGGATGGGGCCGCCTTCTGCGGCGCGCTGTTGCAGGCGGGAGTAAAGGCTCATGGCGTCAGGCCTCCGCCGTATCGAGGACTTCGAGCGAGGTCTGCAGCGCGCTTGCGGGCAGGCCGTTCTTCCATGGCACCTCGACCGGGTAGGGTTTCAACAGGCAATCGTCGGGCAGCATGTCGATGGGCCTGAAGTCCCGGTGCGCGATGTACTCGGGCCGCTTGTGGCGACGGATGTGGTTGCTGACGGCGCACAGGCTCAGGTACACCGCCACGCGGTTGAAGGGCGAGAGGTTGCTGCCCGAGGCATGCACGAGGCAGCTGTGGAACAAAATCATCGAGCCGGCCGGCCCCTTGGGCGAGACGATGCCGCCGCGCTTGCCGCCGGCGCGCTCTACCAGCTGCCGGATCAGGTCGTAGTCCACCGTCCAGAGCGGATAACTGGTGGTCGTGAGGTCGTGCTTGGCATCGACCACGCCCTTGCGGTGGCTGCCCGGAATGAACATCAGCGGGCCGTTGTGCTCGTTCACGTCGTCGAGAAAAATCGCGACGTTCATCGCGCGCTCGGTGGGCATCAGGTCGTCGTTGAGCCAGGTGCCGTAGTCCTGGTGCCACTGCCACACGTCGCCTTCGAAAGCCATCTTGCCGTTGATCTTGAACTGGTGCATGTAGACCTCCTCCTCGAAGAGATCTCGCACCGGGCCCACCATGCGCGGATGGCGCGCGAGCCGGGCGAAGGGCTCGCTGATCAGGTGCGCGGCAAAGTTCGTGCGTACCGCATCCGAGCCTTTCTCGCACACGTTGAAGGCTTCCCGCTTGCTGTACAGGTCTGGCACCGCATCGGTCAGCGCCCTGGTTTCTTCGGCCGAGAAATGCGAGGGGAAGAACAGGTAGCCGTCGCGCTCGAATTGCGCGCGTTGCTCGGGGGTCAACTTCATACCTTGTGTCCTTTTCGGGTGGGGGTGGATGCGGTGCGCGCGAGCTGCTGCGCAAGCCGCCGGCTCAGTGCCTCGCTGGCGCGGGCGACGTGGTCTTCGCTCAGCTGCGCGGCGCGCTGCGCATTGCCGGCGGCAATGGCGGCAGCGATGGCTTCGTGCTCGTCCCAGAGCGTCTCGCGCTGCGGCTCGGCCTGCAGCACCGCGCCCATCGCGCGGCGCAGGTGGCGCCAGTGCTGGTCGGCCGTCTGGCCGATCAGCGGATTGCCCGAAGCTTGGTAGAGGGCCTGGTGGAAGGCCACGTCGGCGTCGATCATGGCTTCGACATTGCGCCCGCGCGCCGCGCGGCGGCCGCGCTCGATGA
The DNA here is from genome assembly GCF_018614875.1 of Variovorax paradoxus. Lineage (GTDB taxonomy): Bacteria > Pseudomonadota > Gammaproteobacteria > Burkholderiales > Burkholderiaceae_C > Variovorax > Variovorax paradoxus_I. The sequence continues at coordinate 89,859 of NZ_JAGGNW010000027.1, forward strand.
GCTTGGGGTCGATGCGAAAGCGCTGCTGTGCGGCGAGCCGCGCGGCCAGCACGTCGAGCGCGCCGCGCACCTGGTAGACCTTGCGCATCCACTCGGCATCGAGCGGCGCCACCAGCACGCCGCGGCCGGGCGCGTCATGCACGAAGCCGTCTTTCTTGAGCAGGCGCAGCGCCTGCAGCACGGGCTGGCGCGACACCGCGAGGCGCTGCGCGATGTCTTCCTGCGTGATCCGTTCGCCGGGCGCCAGCGCGCCGCTGCTGATGGCGCCGAGCAGGACGCGATAGACCTGGTCGACGAGGTCGGGTGCGGCTTCGATGCTGACGAGCTGGGCGGGCATGGACGGCCTTTCTTTGAACTCTGTATACAGAGTACGAATTTCGAGGCCGCCGCGCATCCCGGGTTTTTACCCATGGGGCCGCAAAAGAACGTAACCCGCCGCTAAGCTCGGCCCATGCAACTACCTACCTACGACGACGTCATCGCCGCGGCCGCGCGGCTCCAAGGCCATGCCCACCGCACGCCGGTGCTGCAATCGGCCACCGCCAATGAACGCTGGGGCGCGCAGTTCTTCTTCAAATGCGAAAACTTCCAGCGCATGGGCGCGTTCAAGTTCCGCGGTGCGTTCAACGCGCTGTCGAAGTTCGACGCCGCGCAGCGCAAGGGCGGCGTGATCGCGTTCTCTTCGGGCAACCATGCGCAGGCCATCGCGCTGTCGGCCCGGCTGCTGTCGATACCGGCCGTGATCGTCATGCCCAACGACGCACCGGCCGCCAAGGTCGCGGCCACGCAGGGCTACGGTGCCGAAGTGGTGAGGTACGACCGCTTCACCGAAGACCGCGAGGCATTGACCAAGCGCCTCGCGCAGGAACGCGGCATGACGATGATCCCGCCCTACGACCATCCCGACGTGCTCACGGGGCAGGGCACGGCGGTGAAGGAACTGATCGAGGAAACCGGCCCGCTCGACCACCTGTTCGTGTGCCTGGGCGGCGGCGGGCTGCTGTCGGGGTCGGCGCTGTCGGCGCGTGCGCTGGCGCCCGATTGCAAGGTCTATGGCGTGGAGCCCGAGGCGGGGAACGACGGCCAGCAATCGTTCCGCGCCGGGAAGATCGTGCACATCGACACGCCCAGGACCATTGCCGACGGCGCGCAGACGCAGCATCTGGGCGAGTACACCTTCGGCATCATCCGGCGCGACGTCGACGACATCTTCACCGTGACTGACGAGCAACTGGTCGACGCGATGCGCTTCTTTGCCGAGCGCATGAAGATGGTGGTGGAGCCGACCGGGTGCCTGGCCTTCGCGGGCGCGGTTGCCGCGGGCAAGCTCATCGCGGGCCAGCGCGTCGGCATCGTGATCAGCGGCGGCAACGTCGATCTCTCGCGCTACGCGGCGCTGCTCGCGTAGCTCAGGCGCGTATTCCCTCGGCAGTCAGGTGCAGCAGGCGGTCCGCGCGGGCTGCGGCGCTCTCGGAATGCGTGACCAGCACCAGCGAGGCGCCGTGCTCGCGCGTCTGGCCGATCAGCAGTTCCATCACCTTCGAGGCGGTGCCGGGGTCGAGGTTGCCGGTGGGCTCGTCGGCGAGCAGCAGCGCGGGCCGGTGCACCAGCGCGCGCGCAATGGCCACGCGCTGCAGCTGGCCGCCCGAGAGCGTCTGCGGCAGGCGCGCGCCCATGCCGGGCAGGCCCACCGCGTCGAGCATGTGCGCGACGCGGCCTTCATCGCGCTGCCGGCCCAGCAGCATCAGCGGCAGTGAGACGTTCTGCGCCACGTCGAGGTGCGGCAGCACGTGGAAGGCCTGGAACACGAAGCCCACATGGCGGCGCCGCCAGAGCGCGCAGGCCTCGCCATCGAGCGCGCCGATGTCGGTGCCGTCGTGCATGACGGTGCCCGCGTCCCAGCTGTCGAGCCCGGCCATGCAGTTGAGCAGCGTCGACTTGCCGACACCCGATTCGCCGACGATGGCGACGAACTCGCCGGCCTCCACGCCGAGCGTCACGTTCTCGAAGACGGGCACGTGGCCGTAGTGCTTGGCGAGACTGGAGATGCGCAGCGTCATGCGAGGGTGCTTGCAATGCGTTGAACGGCGGTCTGCACGGCGTCGGGCGCGTCGCAGGCGATGACGGTGCGCGCCGGCATGCTCCGCAGCCAGGTGATCTGCCGCTTGGCAAGCTGGCGCGTGGCCGCGATGCAGCGTTCGCGCAGGTCGTCCATGGCCTTGGCATCGGGCTCCGAAGCGCCGCACGCGTCGAGCATTTCCCAGGCCTGCCGGTAGCCCACGCAGCGCATCGAAGGCAGCTCGGTCGAGAGATCGCCGCGTGCGCGCAGCGCCTTCACCTCGTCGAGGAAGCCGGCGGCCAGCATGGCGTCGAAGCGTTCGGCGATGCGTGCGTGCAGCCACGCGCGGTCGGTGGGTTCGAGCGAGAACAGCACGCCGCCTTCCACGGCCTTGGCGGTCTTGTTGTCGCTCGCATGAAAACTCGACAGCGGCTGGCCGCTGCTCTCCCACACCTCGAGCGCACGCTGGATGCGCTGGCTGTCTTGCGGCGCGAGGCGTGCGGCCGTCACGGGGTCGACCTCGGCCAGTCGCGCGTGCATGGCGGGCCAGCCCCGCACCGCGGCTTCGGCGTCGATGCGCGCGCGCACGGCCGCATCGGCCGCGGGCATGGCGTCGATGCCGTCGAACAGCGCCTTGAAATACAGCATCGTGCCGCCGACCAGCAGCGGCAGCGCGCCGCGTGCGCGAATCTCTTCGATGAGCCGCGCCGCATCGGCCACGAAGGCCGCCGCGCTGTAGCTTTCGGCGGGGTCGAGAATGTCGATCAGGTGATGCGGCACGGCGGCCTGTTCGGCCCTGCTCGGCTTGGCGGTGCCGATGTCCATGCCGCGATAGACCAGCGCGGAATCGACCGAGATGATCTCGACCGGGCGCACCTGCGCCACCGCGAGCGCAACCGCCGTCTTGCCCGAGGCCGTCGGCCCCGCGAGCGCTATGTATTTCAGGTTTTCAGGATGGCCGGTGGCGGCAACGGAGGGCGGCATAAGCGCCCGAGGGTAACAACAAAAGCGAAGACTGGCCTTGGCCTCAGATCGCCTGCGCGCTGGCGCTGGCCTTGCCCCGCGCTTCCTGCGGCAGAGCGGGCGAATCCGCACGCGGGGTCGTCGGCACCACAGGCAGCGGTTGTGCGCCATGCACAACGGGCGCGCCTTCCGTTTGCCGCGAGGCCAGGGTGGTCTCGGGCTTCATGCGGAACAGCTGCGAGAGCGCCGAGCGGTACTGCGCCTCGCCGACCGAATTGGTGTTGTGGTGCGACCCGCCCTCCACCAGCACGAACAGCTTGGGCACGGTGGCCGCGTTGTAGAGCTTGCGGCCCAGCGTGGGGTTGATCAGGCTGTCGGCGGTGCCATGCACCACCAGCAGCGGCGCGCCGATGTCCTTGACCCGGTTGATGGCCTCGAAGCGCTGCGTGATGAACGGGCCGAACGGCAGCCAGCCCCACTTGAAGCTGCTGGCCACATCGGCAATGGAGGTGAAAGTGCTTTCGACGATGGTGCCGCTCTCGTCGTTGACGTGCGCGGCCAGGTCGATGCCGATGGCGCCGCCCAGCGAATGGCCGAAGATGTAACGGTGCTGCCGCGGGTGGCGGGCCGCGAGCCAGGTCCAGGCGGCGCGGGCGTCCTCGCGAGCCGATTCCTCCGACGGCAGGCCCTTGGAGCTCTTGCCGAAGCCCCGGTAGTCGATGGCCAGCACCGAGAAGCCGAGTTCGTGCATGCGCTGGATGCGGGGCGCCGATCCGGCCACGTTGTAGCGGGCGCCGTGCAGGTACAGCATGACCGGCCGGTCGGTGGTTTCGGGCTCGCCGCCGAGCCAGAGGCCGTGAAGGCGCGCGGATTCGCCGGTGATGGACGACTGGAAGTCGATCCAGACGTCCTGCATGCCCTCGGTCATGGTGGCGGTGTTGCCCCAGCTGCGGTCGCTGGGTTGAAAGATCCACTCGCGTTGCTGCTCGTCGAATGTGGAGCAGCCGGCGGCCAGAAGGGCGCACAGCGAAAGAACGGAGGCGAGCAGGGACCAGCGTTTCATGGACTAGAGGGACAGAGAAGCCGGCAGAAAGTTCATGCTTTCGGCTGAAACGCGCCGACACTGCGCCTCAACACCTCCCCCACGGTGCCTCGGATGGCACTTTGATCTACACATGCAACGCCCGTGCCCGCTCCACGGATGACGCCCGAAAACCCCGGAAAAACCCTCAAAATGTCCTGATTTGCTATCTGCCGCGCATAAAAAGCGCATCCAGCTCCCGAATCGACAGCTGCCGCCAGGTAGGGCGGCCGTGGTTGCACTGGTCGGAACGCTCGGTGGCTTCCATCTGACGTAATAAAGCGTTCATCTCGTCGATGGTGAGCTTGCGGTTGGCCCGCACCGCACCGTGGCAGGCCATGGTGGAGAGCAATTCGTTTTGTGCCCGCTGTACCACGGTGCTGGCATCGTGCTGCGCCAGTTCGGCCAGCACGCTGCGCGCGAGCTCCACCGGGTCGCCGTCGGCCAGGGTGCCCGGCACCGCGCGCACCGCAAGGGTGCGGGGCGAAAAGGGGGTGATTTCCAGGCCCAGCGCAGGCAGCACCGCAGCGCAGGCCTCGGCAGTGGCCACTTCCTGGGGCGTGGCCGCAAAAGTGGCCGGAATCAGCAGCGGCTGGCTCGTGATGGCGGCGCCGTCGAGTTGGGTCTTGAGCCGCTCGTAGACGATGCGTTCGTGCGCCGCGTGCATGTCGACCACGATCAGGCCCTGGCTGTTTTCGGCCAGAATGTAGATGCCCTGCAGCTGCGCCAGCGCGCGGCCCAGCGGCCAGGCTTGCTCGTGGGTGCCGGCCCCTGCGCCAGGCGATTCGGCCGCCGGCCCGACGGAGACCCGGAACGCCGCAGGCGCCGCATCTGCGGTCGGCCAGCGGGAAGCGCCTGATTCGGGTTCGTGGCCCGGTCCGCCGGTTCGCTGGGGCCACATGGCTTCGAAATCGCCGGCGCCGCGCTCGGCGGCCACAAAATGGATGCCCGGTTGAGCCCAGGTGGCACCCGAGGCGGGCACGTTCGGCTTGAAAAAGGGCTGTTGGGGCACTGCCGGGGTCACGGCATCGCCCGCGCGCGGTGCGGCAAGCGCGTTCTCGATCGCATGGCGCACTGCCTGGTGCACCTCGCGGCCATCGCGAAAACGCACCTCGATCTTGGTCGGGTGCACGTTCACGTCGACCCGCGACGGATCGATTTCGAGGTACAGCGCATACACGGGCTGGCGCTGGCCGTGCAGCACGTCTTCGTAGGCGCTGCGCACGGCATGCGAAAGCACCTTGTCGCGCACGAAGCGGCCGTTGACATAGAAGAACTGCTGGTCGGCGCGCGAGCGGGCGGCATCCGGAACGCCGGCACGGCCGACCACGCGCACAGGGCCGCCGATGTGCTCGACGGCCACGCTCTGCGCCACGAAGTCGTCGCTGAGCGCATCGGCCAGGCGCTGCTCGCGCTGGTCGGCGGCGCGCCACTGCTCCATCAGCTTGCCGTCGTGCCACACCGAAAAGCCGACTTCGGGCCGCGCCAGCGCGTGGCGGCGCACGGCCTCGATGCAATGGGCCAGTTCGGTGGCATCGGTCTTCAGGAACTTGCGCCGCGCCGGGGTCGCGAAGAAAAGCTCGCGCACCTCGACCGTGGTGCCGACGGTGCGGGCCACAGGCCGCAGTTCGCCGGTGCGGCCGTCGAGCGCGAAGGCGCCGTCGGCGCCCGCAAAGCGCGAAAGGATGCTGAGTTCCGCAATGGCGTTGATGGCCGCGAGCGCCTCGCCGCGAAACCCCATGGTGCCCACGGTCTCGAGATCGTTCAGGCTCGCGATCTTGCTGGTGGCATGGCGGCGCAGCGCCACCGTGAGCTCTTCGCGCGGAATGCCCTGGCCGTCGTCCTCGACCGAGATCAGCCGCACACCGCCCGAAGCCAGCCGCACCGTGACCTGGCGCGCGCCGGCGTCCAGGGCGTTGTCGAGCAGTTCGCGCACCACGGAGGCCGGCCGTTCGACCACTTCGCCCGCGGCGATCTGGCTGATCAGCTCGTCGGGAAGTTCGCGGATGGGCCGGCGCTGGAGAGATGGAATGGAAGAGGGAAGGGCGCTCACGCAAGCATTCTAGGAGGCCGTCGGGCTGGGGCATGGCCCCGCGCCGCTCGGTGCTGTTTCGATGCCCGCCGCGGGCAGCAAGGATAATCCGCAACCATGGAAATCATCAGCTTTCTCATCGACTTCATCCTGCACGTCGACAAACACCTCGAGGCCTTCGTCGTCGCCTATGGCCCCTGGGTCTATGCGCTGCTCTTCCTGATCGTGTTCGTGGAAACCGGCGCGGTGGTGATGCCGTTCCTGCCCGGCGACTCGCTGCTCTTCATCGTGGGCGCGCTGTGCGGCGTGGGGCTCATGAGCTTTCCGCTGGCCTGCGCGGTCCTCATTGCCGCGGCCATTCTGGGCGACCAGTGCAACTACAGCATCGGCCGCTATTTCGGTCCCAAGGTCTTCCAATGGGAGAACTCGCGCTTCTTCAACCGCAAGGCCTTCGACCAGGCCCACGCGTTCTATGAGCGCTATGGCGGCATCACGATCATCCTTGCGCGCTTCATGCCTTTCATTCGCACCTTTGCGCCCTTCGTGGCCGGCGTGGCCGAAATGGGCCGCGCGAAGTTCACCATGTTCAATGTGGTGGGCGGGCTGATCTGGGTGCTCGGCATCGCAACCGCAGGTTACTTTTTCGGCAACCTGCCGTTCGTGCGCGAGCATCTCGACAAGATCATCTGGGCGCTGATCTTCGTGCCGGGCCTGATCGCGATCTTCGGCGCCTGGCGCGCATCGCGCGCGGAGAAGGCGCGCGCGCAATTGCCTTCGAAGGCTTGATCGGTACCGGACAAAAAAAGCGCGCCCGTGGCGCGCTTCGATAAGAGTGGAATCGGGTCAATATCTCGGCCCGTTGTTGGGGTAGTAGCCGCTCGGCGGATAGTCCCGCTGCTGGTTGTAGTAGTTGCGCTCGTCGACGCTGCGGCCCACCTGGTTGCCGATCACGCCGCCAATGGCTGCACCGCCCAGGGTACTCCCGGTATTGCCGCCGATGGCGTGGCCCACTGCCGCGCCGCCAAGCACGCCAACCCCGGTACCCAGGTTCTGGTTGGGGCCGGATGCGCAACCTGCCAGCGCCATGACCATGGTTGCCGCCGCAGCGGTGATCCAGATTCGTGTCTTCATCATCATGTCCACCTTTCCAGAGTGATGGATCATGTTGTGCAAAAGGGGGCCGTCACCTGTGTAGGAGCCTGCCGCGCTTGGCTGTGCGTTGCCACGGGCCGCCCGGCGTGGGACAGCAGGGCGGCGCACGGCGGTCAAAGCTGACGGCTGCGCGCCAGCGGCGGGTTCTGCGCAAAGTAGCGCTGGATGCCGCGCATCAGCGCATCGGAAAGGCTTTCCTGGTAGCTGACGCTGCGCAGGTTCGCTTCTTCTTCAGGGTTGCTGATGAACGCCGTCTCGACCAGCACGCTGGGGATGTCGGGGGCCTTGAGCACTGCGAAGCCGGCCTGCTCGACCCCGGGTTTGTGCAGCCGCGCGCCGATGCCGCGGATCTCGCCGAGCATGGCGCCGCCGAGCTTGAGGCTGTCGTTTATCTGCGCCGTGGTGCTCATGTCGAGCAGCGCGCGCTGCACCTGCACTTCATGGTTGCCGACGTTCACGCCACCCACCTTGTCGGCTTCGTTTTCCTTGTTGGCGAGCCAGCGCGCGGCGCTGCTCGAGGCACCGCTCTGGCTCAGCGCAAAAACGCTCGCGCCGCGCGCGGCGGGCGTGGTGAACGCATCGGCGTGGATGCTCACGAACAGGTCGGCCTGCACGCGCCGCGCCTTTTGCACGCGCACACCCAGCGGCACGAAAAAATCGGCGTCACGCGTGAGAAACGCGCGCATTGGATTGCCGTTGACGCTGCTGGCGTTGATGCGGTCGCGCAGGCGGTGCGCGATCTGCAGCACGATGTCTTTTTCGCGCGTGCCATTGGGGCCGATGGCGCCCGGGTCTTCGCCGCCATGGCCGGGATCGAGCGCCACGATGATGAGGCGGTCGGTGCGGCTCGCGGTGGCGCCGCCGCGCGCGGCCGTGACGGGCGCAGCAGGCGCAAGGGGCGCTGCAGGGGCAACAGGCGAAACCGGCGCGATGGGCGGCGGTGGCGCGACAGAGCCGGGCCGCGTCGACTGCTGCGCCATCAGCTCGCCCAGCGGATCGGGCGCGGGCCCGGCCGCCGCGGCCGGAGGCCGGGCGGGAGGGGCGATGCTGCCGGGCGCAGGGCGCGGCGCGGGCACGTTGGGCGAAGGCCGCACGAGGATCGGCGGCCCTCCGTCGGACGCGAGGCCCGAAGAGGGCGCGGC
>NZ_JAGGNW010000028.1 GCF_018614875.1 Variovorax paradoxus
CCTTCGGTTGACAGGCTTTCGCGGGCGCAAAGGCAAGGTAGTCACTGCGTTCGCTGGGCCCCTTCAACAGAGAAGAAGTGCGACATCTCTACTTTGCTGGCGATGCGACATTTGAACTTGGCGTTGACAACAGATGTAGGTCCCGAATAGTAATGTCGCGTTTGGCCCGAATAGAAATGTCGCATTGTTCCCCCGGTCCAGCTTCTGGATCCGAGGCACAGCGATGGCAACACCGGCGGCAACTATCACCATGTCGATGCGCGAAGCCGATCGCCTCAAGACCATCCAGGCCGTGGTGGATCGGATGGCGCGCGTCGGCCAGGCTGCGCAGCGCCTGGGCCTGAGCCGACGGCAGCTTGAGCGTCTGATCCAACGGTACAAGGACGATGGTGTCGCTGGCTTGGTCTCGCGCAAGCGCGGCCGGCCGAGCAACCACCAACTTGAATCGCCCCGGCTTTCATGGAGGCCGGTTGGTTTAAGTCAGGCCACCACCGCAGTGGCTTGACCGGCGAGTTGCCGGTAATAGTTTGCCTCAGCTTCTGCAGGCGGGATATAGCCAATAGGTTCGAGCAGGCGATGGTGGTTGAACCAGGACCCCCCAATTCGAGCGTGGCGAACTCCACCGCCCCATTGGTCTTCCACGGTGCACGGCGATGGATCAACTCGGCCTTGTAGAGGCCGTTGATCGTCTCGGCCAGGGTGTTGTCCAAGCGCCATTCGCATGGGCCAACCAGCTTGTCTTATTCCTCGGCGCTAAGGGGTCTGCGCACTAAGCGCTCCAACTCAAACTCCGACTGGAGCGGAGTTGTTGAAGCTGGCATCAATACCGAGACGGATCCGGGAGCAACACCTGCAGCCACGACGATCTCTCGATGTGCAGTGTCCTTCAAGGCGATTCCGCTCTCCGCATAGACCTCAGCGTCTTCGAAGATCAAGCGCTCCACGGAAGCTATCTGAAAATCTTCGATTGAATTGATGACCCATTCGATTGCGGTCGCATCGGTCCCTTCCCGCGCAAACCCAAGATTGAGACTACCGATCTCTTGCCATCCACCCACTCCGGTACAGGCAGATGAAAGGTCGACGATCCAGCCGGTGTCCAATATCAGGCGGAACAGCCATGCGGCTTCGAGCGTCTGTGATTTCGGCACCTCGTAGGCCAACACCCGAGCAGCCTCGAACGGCTTGCCGATTTGATCCGCCGAGAGGCCCTCCACCTGGAACGGCAGAACAAACCTCCCGTCTTGGAATGCGTCAGTAATGTAGGGTTTCATGCGGTTTGGTGCCATTGGCTGGGATATCGATGCTCGCCCCACCAGAGCTATTGCTCGGACGCCCGAAGATGCCATTGGGACCGACAAGACTTCCTTGCGGAGCGCTATCACCTGGCTGCCAAGGTCGGGTACCTCCGGTCAAATTATCCAGATCTTTGCCGAAATCCCCTGTCCCTCCGTTCGCCGGGGTCAACGGTCCACTCGTGTGTCTTTTCCCGCCCTTCCCCATCCCTCCCCTCGGATCGCTCTGATTCGCGAGCGACATCGACAACCACGCCGTGACCGCGCTCGCGCCGCACGCGATCTCCACCACCAAGCCGATACCGCCGATCGCTCGGGCCTGGCACAGCGATGCGGCCCGGTCGCAAACAGTCGAAGGAATGTAGATGCCGATGACATTGCTCGGTCGACTTTGCTGCGCGCAACTCCCGCTGAAAATCGACGACCAAAGTGATATTCAGAAGTGCGACGTGCTCCGGGCCGCACAACTGATCGAGGCAGACGTTCCGCCTATGCTGCACGAGCGAGGACGATCCGTTTATTCGGGACCGGCGACGGTCATGCGCGTCACGGCCAAGGGACAGTCCGCGGCGAAGCAGCACGGATAAGATTGCGGCTGCATCCCGATGCGCGCAAGAATGGGCGCCGGCCCCAAGGAATCGCCCACCCCATGCGCAGACTGCGCTTTCTTACCAACCGACACCGCGCGCCCTCGACGAACAGGGCGCTGGGACTGCTGCTGGCCTTCAATGCCGGCGCAGTGAACGCGGGCGGCTTCCTGGTGCTGCACATGTACACCTCGCACATGACCGGGTTCGCGTCGCAGCTGGCCGACGGGCTGGTGCTGGGCAACAGCAGGCTGCTACTCAATGCGCTGGGGGCCGTGCTGGCATTCCTCTCGGGCGCTGCCGTGTGCGCGGTGCTGGTGAACTGGGGCCGCCAGCATCGGCTGCACAGCGTCTATGCCCTGCCGCTGCTGCTGGAGGCGGCGCTGATGTTTCCCTTCGGCCTGATGGGCGCCGTGACGCTCACCTGGGCCACGCCCTTCGCGGTGCCGCTCACCGTGCTGCTGCTGTCCTTCATCATGGGCCTGCAGAACGCGGTCGCCTCCAAGACCTCCGGCGGCAGCATCCGGACCACGCACATGACGGGCAACATCACCGACCTGGGGATGGAGATCGGCAAGCTCCTCTACTGGAACAGGAAGCCGGCCAGTGCGCCCGCCTCCGCCGTCCACCACGACCGCAGCCGCATGCACAGGGCCGCCGGCCTGATCGGCATGTTCGTGTTCGGCGGCGTCGTGGGTGCGCTCGGGTTCAAGTACGCGGGCTTCGTGTGCGTGGTGCCGCTGGCGGCCCTGCTGCTCGCGCTGTCGGTGCCGCCCTTCCTGCGCGACCTGCCGCGCTCGGGCCTGCTGCCGCGGCTCGGGAAGGGCCGGCAGAACGGCTAGCCGTTCAAGCTGCGGCGGCGCCCCAGGTCCAGTTGCGGATCTCGGGCATGTCCTCGCCGTAGCGCACGATGTACTGCCGGTGCGCCGCCAGTTTTTCTTCGAGTCGCCGCCTGGACCAGGTCGTTCACGACTATGGCGACCTTTGCACAGGCGATCACGGACTTGGCCTTCGAACGCGACGCCCCATTCGCTGTCGGAGATTCGGACTTTGAATCGATGTCTGAACAACGCCATTGCGGATGCCGTCACCGAGTTCAGCTCCCAGCGGGACACTCAAATCGCTCGTTAGAAAACCCTCGACGCGACCGAGCGTTTCGGGTTTCTCGTCCACGAATTGCGCAATGCGTTGGGCACAGCGACCGTTGCGATCCATGCCCTCGAACTCGGCAACATGACGGTGGGCGCGCCGGTTGCGTTTTCACCATGAGCCTGCCGCGCCACCTGTTCCTTTAAAGGAAAAGCCGTCGTCGCGGTTGCATTTGCCGCGCTGCCGCAGATCAACACACTGCTCCCGGCAGCCGTGCGATCAGTGTCCGCTCGCGCCGTGCGCCCCGATGCCCGTCTCCGAACGCACCTGCTGGGCGATGAAGCCGACTCGGTCGACCCGGGCGCGCGCGCTGCGGTCCAGCACCGAGAACAGCCAGATGCCGACGAACGCGATGCTCATCGAGAACAGGCACGGCGAGGTGTACGGGAACGGCGCCGACCCCGCCGGGTAGTCGAAGGTGGCCTCCCAGACCGAAGGCGACAACACCGTCAACGCCACCGAAGACACCAGGCCGAGAAAGCCGCCGATGACCGCACCGCGCGTGGTGCAGCCCTTCCAGAGCACCGACATGAACAGCACCGGGAAGTTGGCCGACGCCGCGATGGCGAAAGCCAGCGACACCATGAAGGCGATGTTCTGTTTCTCGAACACGATGCCCAGCAGCACCGCGAGCGCACCGAGCGCCAGCGTGGTGATCTTCGACACGCGCAGCTCGGCCGCGCTGCCCGCATCGCCCTTCTTGATGACGGTGGCGTACAGGTCGTGCGACACGGCCGACGCACCCGACAGCGTGAGGCCCGCCACCACCGCAAGGATGGTCGCGAAGGCCACCGCCGAGATGAAGCCGAGAAACACATTGCCGCCCACTGCATTCGCCAGGTGGATCGCCGCCATGTTGCCGCCGCCCTTGAGAACGCCCTTGGCGTCGAGGAAGTCGGGGTTCGTCAGCACGAAGGTGATGGCGCCGAAGCCGATGATGAAGGTCAGCAGGTAGAAGTAGCCGATCCATCCCGTGGCCCACATGACCGACTTGCGCGCCTCCTTGGCGCTGGGCACGGTGAAGAAGCGCATCAGGATGTGCGGCAGGCCGGCCGTGCCGAACATCAACGCCATACCGAAGGAGATGGCCGAGATCGGGTCCTTCACGAAGTTGCCCGGTCCCATGATCGACTGCCCGATGCTCGCGGCCATCTGCGCGGTCTTGCCGTCCTTGAGCGCCAGGTCGGTCTTGACCTTCACCGCGCCCGCAAACATCGCCTCGGGGCTGAAGCCGAAGTGCCACAGCACCGAGATGGCCATGAAGCTCGCGCCGCCCAGCAGCAGGCCGGCCTTGATGATCTGCACCCAGGTGGTGGCTGTCATGCCGCCGAAGAGCACGTAGACCATCATCAGCGAGCCCACGATGACCACAGCGATCCAGTACTCGAGACCGAAAAGCAGCTTGATGAGCTGCCCGGCGCCCACCATCTGCGCGATCAAATAGAACGCCACCACCACCAGCGTGCCCGAGGCCGCGAAGATGCGCACTGGCGCCTGCTTGAAGCGGAAGGCCGCCACATCGGCGAAGGTGAACTTGCCGAGATTGCGCAGCCGCTCGGCCATGAGAAAGGTGATGACCGGCCAGCCGACCAGAAAGCCGATGGAATAGATCAGCCCGTCGTAGCCCGTGGCCATCACCGCGGCCGAGATGCCGAGGAACGACGCTGCCGACATGTAGTCGCCGGCAATCGCCAGGCCGTTCTGGAAACCCGTGATGCCGCCGCCGGCCGTGTAGAAATCCGAAGCCGAGCGGGTGCGCGCCGCGGCCCACTTGGTGATGAAGAGCGTTCCCACCACGAACAGCGAGAACATGCCGATCGCGGTCCAGTTGGTGGGCTGCCGCTGGAGCTGACCCAGGTCGGCGCCCGCTGCCAGAGCGCCCGCCGAGACGGCGCCCAGCGCCAGAAGGACGGCAACCGATCGCAGGCGCACAAGATGGGCGTTCATGGCCTGGTTTCCTTCTGCACGGCCTTGACAACGGCGTCGGAGAGCGTGTCGAACTCCGCGTTCGCGCGGCGCACGTAGTAGCCTGTGATCGCGATGGTGAAGAGGATCACGCCGAAGCCCACCGGCATGCCCAGCGTCATGACGCCGTCGCCGATGCGCCTTGCGAGGAACTCCTTGTCGAAGGCCACCAGCAGCACGAAGCCGTAGTACACGACGAGCATGCAGACCGCCAGCGTCCAGCCGAAGCGGTCGCGCCGGCGCCTGAGTTGCTTGTATTGCGGATGCGCGGCGATGCGCGCGACCAGATCTTCCTGCATGGTGTCTCCTTGTGTGCGTCAGGTGATTAGGTGCTCGCCGACCGCATCGAAGCTTGCGCTGGCGCAAGTTTTCGTTCGTCCGCTGTCGGCAAGATCGAAGGACCCACCACGAAAGACACGAGACATGAACGCTTCCGATCTCCGGCCCCGCCTTCCGACCTACGCCCCGCCGGAAGCACTGGCCCGCACGGCGCACATCGCCGGCCGCGCCGCCTATGACGCCCTGGTGGCCGAAGCCGATGCCGACCATGAGGGCTACTGGGCTCGCCTGGCGCGCGAGTTCATCGGTTGGAGGAAGCCATTCACCCAAACACTGGACAGCAGCGATGCACCCTACTACCGCTGGTTTGAGGACGGCACCCTCAACGTGTCGTGGAACTGCCTGGACCGCCAGGTGGCCGCGGGCAAGGGCGACAAGGTGGCGATCGTCTTCGAGTCGGACGACGGCAAGGTCACCCGCACCACCTATGCGCAACTGCTCGCGCAGACCTGCCGCCTGGCCAACGCGCTGAAGGCGCGCGGCGTGAAGAAAGGCGATCGCGTCGTCATCTACATGCCGATGTCGGTCGAAGGCGTGGTCGCCATGCAGGCCTGCGCGCGGCTGGGCGCGATTCACTCGGTGGTGTTCGGCGGCTTCTCGGCGCATGCGCTGCGCGACCGCATCGCCGACACCGGTGCCGCCGTGGTCATCACCGCCGACCAGCAGGTGCGCGCGGGCAAGCAGCTGCGGCTCAAGGCCATGGTCGACGAGGCGATCGCGCTGGGCGGTTGCGAGGCGGTGAAGTCGGTCATCGTCTACCGCCGCACCGGCGCCACGATCGCCTGGACGCCGCGCGACCTGTGGATGCACGAAGTCGCCGAAGCACAGGACGACCGCTGCGAACCCGAATGGGTGGGCGCCGAGCATCCGCTCTTCCTGCTCTACACCTCCGGCTCGACCGGCAAGCCCAAGGGCGTGCAGCACAGCAGCGGCGGCTACCTGCTGCACGCGGCACTCACCACCAAGTGGACCTTCGACATGCACGACGACGACGTGTTCTGGTGCACCGCCGACATCGGCTGGGTCACCGGCCACACGTACATCGCCTACGGCCCGCTGGCCATCGGCGCGACCCAGGTGGTGTTCGAGGGCGTGCCCACCTTTCCCGACGCAGGGCGCTTCTGGCAGATGATCGAGCGCCATCAAGTCACGGTCTTCTACACCGCGCCCACGGCCATCCGCTCGCTCATCAAGGCCGCCGAAGGCAACCCGGACGTTCACCCCGACCGCAGCGATCTGCGCAGCCTGCGCGTGCTCGGTTCGGTCGGCGAGCCGATCAACCCGGCCGCGTGGGAGTGGTACCACGAGCATGTGGGCGGCGGTCGCTGCCCGGTGCTCGACACCTGGTGGCAGACCGAGACCGGCGGCCACATGATCACGCCGCTGCCGGGCGCCACCGACCTCGTGCCCGGCTCCTGCACCCTGCCCTTTCCCGGCATCGCCGCCGCCATCGTGGACGAAACCGGCAACGACCTGCCCAACGGCGAGAGCGGCCTGCTGGTCATCAAGAAGCCCTGGCCGAGCATGATCCGCGCGGTCTGGGGCGACGACGCCCGTTACCGCGCGAGCTACTACCCGCCGGAGCTGCGCGGCTGCTACCTCGCCGGCGACGGCGCCGCGCGCGATGCGGCAACCGGTTACTTCACCATCGGCGGGCGCATCGACGACGTGCTGAACGTCAGCGGCCACCGCATGGGCACGATGGAGATCGAATCGGCACTCGTGGCCTGCACGGCCCTGGTGGCCGAGGCCGCGGTGGTCGGCCGGCCCGACGACACCACTGGCGAGGCGATTTGCGCATTCGTGGTGCTCAAGCAGCCGCGTCCCACCGGCGCGGACGCCGTGCGCCTGGCCGCCGAGCTGCGCGCCTGGATCGGCAAGGAGATCGGCCCCATCGCCAAGCCCAGGGAGATTCGCTTCGCCGACAACCTGCCCAAGACGCGCAGCGGCAAGATCATGCGCCGCCTGCTGCGTTCAGTGGCCAAGAACGAAGCGATCACGCAGGACGTGTCGACGCTGGAGAACCCGGCGATCCTCGATCAGTTGACCGAGGCGCACTGAGCGCCATCTCTGCGCCATTTCCGCGCGATTTCCTCGCGCCGGTGCAGCGCTCAAGCCCTTCTTCGCGCCGCGGCGCTCTTGCGGCCCGCATGCCGCCGCGCGGACGGTGCAGCGGCCAGCGCGGCGTGCAGGATGCGCAAGGCATCGTTCACCTCCGCTCGCCGCGATGGCGGCGCCTCGACCGTGCGGGCTGGTACCTCAGCGGCCACCGGCGTCGCGCCGCCGTCGTGCCGGATGTGCGACGCGGCCGTCTCGAAAAATTCCAGCGCGTGCAGCCAGATGTTGTACTGCGCCTCGCACAGCGCCGGCGGAAAAGTGATGTCGGTGCTCATGGTGTGTCCTTTCGCCCGAGGGGCGTCCGCTCCCATGCTGGCGCCGCACCGCACCGGCGGGCTTGCGCAGGATCAAGGCAACGCAAGGCACCCGCGCGCCCGGTAGGGCCGAAAGGGCATCGCCCGCGAGGCTTGCGTGCTACCCTGACCTCGCTACTGGATGTCTACGACATTCGTGCTCTATTTCCTTGCCAAGCATGAAACCCAGTCTTAGACGGAAAATTACTGCGTTTAGAGAGTCAGTTTTCAGTGGCAATGAACACGGTGATGCCAAGCCGATTCGTTCGATGTCGCGCAAAGGGTGCTCGCCTAACAACGCGGCATGTGAAGGCTTCTTCAGACGGCTGAAAACAGAGCTGTTCTATCCTCGGAACTGGCAGTCCTCAACCGTTGAGCAGTTCATTGAGGCGCTGGACTCCTACATCCGCTGGTACGACGAGAAACGGATCAAGATCTCCCTTGGCTCTCGCAGTCCTCTCGGGTACCGAAAGAGCCTTGGATTCTCGGCAGAAAACCAGTCCAATTTTTTTGCATCCCCCTGCCGATTACTTTCCAACGTCACAAAGCGGCCTTGTTCGCAAAGGCGTGCAAGGTGAACCAACCATCTTGAGCGGTGACGCGCGGGTTGTTCAGCCCCGGTCGAAGTCGTTGACCCGGTAGGTGTTGCGCCGCCTGATGCAGCCTTGCGCGAATTCGCAGACGATCAGCACGGTGAACAACGGAGCGGTGTAGATGATCGTTCGGTACATGGAGCATCCTTCGGGTGTGCTCAGTTGGGATCGTCGGAGGCGGGCAATGCGCTCCCAGCAGGTCGATACATGGACGCAAGGGTGTGTCGAATCAAAGGGCCGAGCAGTTGGGTGACCCATTGGCTCCGGTGACGCACGGCGATCCAGATGTCCTCGTGCTCGGCGCCAAACTTGCGCTTCATGCTGTGGTTGGTCGATCCCAGGTCAACGTTGGTGCAACCGCTTTTCATGGCGTGCTCGATCGCACGAAGCACGATCTGGTACCAGAGCTGGAGTTCCCTCGACACCTCGTAGTCCAGTCCGATCACCATGCACTTGAGCTTGGCGCCACGCTGCATCAGCAAACCGAACCCGATCGTCCTTTTGCCCTGCGAGATCGTGAGGATCTGCGCGACACCGTCGAGCTGCCCCAGTGCTGCAAAGAACCGGCGAGGCAAGGCCGGCGTGCGCGCTTCGCTGGCTCGCGCGTTCACAGCGAGGTAGAGCGAATAGACGGCATCGATCAGATGATCGAAACGCTGGTGAACCTCGACCTCGAGATCTGCCGCTTCGCCCTGCGCCAATACTTGCCGCAAGTACCGCCGCTTCTTCGATGGCAGTGAATCGAGAAAACTCTGCATTTTTCCGTCTGGTGGCAAGACGAGGCGGCTCCGGTCATAGCACCTCTGCGCAATGAAGCCGGCCTCGGCCATCGAACGTATCGACTCTTCGTCTCGGCCCGGTGAAAACTCCTTGAACACAAGAATGTCGCACCGCACTTCGGCTTTCACGAAAGCCTCGAAACCAGCAAGGAACGATGCGAAATCGAGCGCGTCGGCATCGAACCAGAAAGCCTTGCCTGCGGCGATTGTGCCACCTAGCACCAGCACGCGCAGCGAGAAGAAGCGCATCACCCGCATCTCCCCGACCGAGTAGCAGGCCAGCGCGCGTGCATGCCCCGCCGCATCCGTGGCCTGCACGAAGTGGTACGTGGTTTCGGACTCGATGCCGGCCAGGAGCTGGAGAAACTCGACTTCCAGCGAGAGTTCGTTCTGCGCGACCCGTGCGTTCCATCGAATACGAAACTCTTCGTCCGATGGACTGATCTGACGAAAGGTCAGGGGCATGGCACCTCCGGCCGCGGCCTTCTGACCATGAGGTTGATCGCATAAGGCCCCACGCTGTTGAACCGCGATGCGCCGAACCGGTGCTCCCCGATCTTCTCGAAGCGGAAGTTGGAAAAAACGCGCTGGTCGTTCGTCTCGGGGCTGCTGCTCTCGAGTCTGTACACGAGGTTGAAGCGGTCCGCCAGCAGACGGAACGGCTCGAACATGCGCCGCGAAACACCCTGGCCCTGGTGCACCGGCTGGACGCATCCCATCTGCGCGTAGATGCAGCGCGCCGGGAAGCCAAGGCGGTGCATCGCCTCCTCCGAGGCTCGCACCAGTGCGTTCGCCGCACCTGCGGCCGCCACCGCGCGCAGCAGCCCGTAGCTGCGTAACGCGGCGGGCGCGCCGTACGTCGCCAAGTGCCACCATGGCTCGGTGCCGGGCACGGCCGGTGGAAGTCCCCAAAGCGAAGCACCTCGGATCTCGCGCCCGCCCGGTACGTCAGCAGACTCGAGCAGCACCAATCCCCCCTCGAAGGCTGCAGCCGCACACAAATAGTCGATCACCCGCCCGATCTTTTCCTGCGCTCGCCGGGTGTCACCCGAGCGAACGCGTGTCACCTCCAACGGTGGCAGCCATGCGAGCCATCCCCTGTCCTGGTTGTGGACGAAGGCGTTTGCCATCAGCCGTGCGGCCAAAGCTGTCTGCGACTTGCTGCATGCTATTTCGACGGCGGGGCAGCCCGGCAACGCGGCGTCGGCCGCGTTCAGTTCTGCGATGTGTTCGTGCAGCCCCTGCAGGAGAGCGGGCGCCACGTTGAGCGGCCGCAAGGGCCTGGACGTCGGGGGCTTGGAGGAGATGCTCATCCCGCCACCCGCATCGGCAACGGCGCCGCAACGGGTTGAAAGAGTCGCCAGCGTTCGGCCATGAGCACCATCACCAGTGCACCACAGCCGCAAGCGATCGAGCCCAGGGTCATCGGCATCGCGGTGCCGTCAAAGCGCTGCCCGATGAAGATGCCGATCAACGCACCGCCGACATTGATCACCAGGCTCTGGACCGCAGAGGCCGTGCCCGCGATGTGCGCGAGCCGCGCCATTGCGAGCGAACCGAAGTTCGCGAGCATCAAGCCAAAGCAGAACATCAGCGCTGATTGCAACACGGTAAAGACCAACGGCCGCTCCAGTCCCGACCAAGCCACGCCACCGTGCACGCAGGCGACCACCAGGTAGCTCATCAGCGCAAGGTGCGAGGTGCGTCGCGCGCCAAAACGACCCACAAGGCGCCCGTTGAGCAGCGCGGCCAACGCGACGCAAGTCGCCACCGTGCCGAAGACGACAGGAAAAGTCTCGGGCGCATGGAACACGTTCGCGAACAGTTGCTGGCCCGAGGTGACGATGCCGAACAGCGCCCCGACGAGCGCGGTGGACGCCAGCGTGTAGCCAAGAGAATCGCGCTGCTGCAGCACGCAGCCAATCGCGCGCATTACCGCCTGCGCCGAAAGTGGCATGCGGCGTTCGGTCGGTAGCGTTTCGGGCAGGCGCAGCGCCACCCACGCCAGCAGCAAAGCACCGAAGAGCGCGATGGCGGCGAACACCCATTGCCACGACGACAACATCAGGATCGCATGGCCCAGCGAGGGCGCGAAGATCGGAATGCCGAGAAAGAGCATGAAGGCCAGCGACATCACGCGCACCATCTCGTCGCCTGAATGGCGGTCGCGGATGATCGACAGCGCAAGCACGCTGACACCGCCGCCGCACCCCTGCAGGACACGCAATGCCACGGCCGACTCGAAGCTTCCGGCCAGGAGGCTCAACGCAGAAAAGGCTGCATAAAGGGCAAGCCCCACGAGCATCAAGGGCTTGCGGCCGTAGTGATCCGACAGGGTGCCGTAAACAAGCTGCGAGGTACCGAATCCGATCAGGTAAGCGGTGATCAGCCACTGCCTGCGGTTGTCCTCGCCAGCATTCACCGCGGCGCCGACGGCGGCCAACGCCGGAAGCAACGTATCGATGGCCACCGCGTTCACCGACATGACGGCCGCAGCCATCAAGATGAACTCCTTGGCGCTCGGCATGGTTGCGACAGGCTTCAGCATGCCGAGGCGGGGAACAGCGTCGGCGACTCGCTTGCCGCAAATTCGACCCCACCCGGCCGCCGTGCCGCCTGCAGGTACTGAGCCTCAACGAAGTCTGCGCGACGCGAGAGAAAGCAGCGTTGATTGATCGTGCCCTTGTCCGTCAGCTCGCCGAAGGCAGCGCTCGGCGGTTCCAACAGCACGCAAACTCGTGCGATCGATTCGCTGCCGCCGCTATGGACCGCGTTGTAGGACGCCACGGCCCCTTCGAGAAAGTTCAGTATCGCTTTGCTGCGTGCGCCCTGCGTTTCGTCATCAGCCAAGTCTTCGAAGTCCCGCCCTGCCAACTCGGCGTTCAACCACAGGAAGACGACCAGTTGCGTCCTGCCGGGCCCAGCCACCACGAGGTCCTGCACCAGCGGGCCGGTGTGCGAAAGCAGGTTGGCCTTGATGCGCCCAGGCACCACCCAGATGCCGCTGCCAAGTTTGAACTCGTCGCTCACACGTCCTTCGTAGCGCAGGCCCGCATCGGGGGTGGAGGGATCAACGAAGGAGACCAGATCGCCGGTCCGGAAGAATCCTTCATCGTCGAAGGCCTCGCGTGTCCGCTCCTCATCGCCGAGATAGCCTGGCGTGACGTTGGGGCCTTTCACCGCCACGGCATAGAGGCCTCGCCGTGCCGACAGCTTGAAGCTCATCCCCGGTAGCGGCACACCGATCTCGCCGGTGCCGGCCGTCTCGAAGTGCGTGATGGCCGAAGTCGAGGTCGTCTCTGTCAGCCCCCACCCGCTCGCCCAGTGCGCGGCGTGCCCGGTGCTGCGGCGGCACAGCGCGTCCATGCGTTGCCAGAGATCCGCTGGCAGCGGCGCACCACCATACACCAGCAGATCGAGCCTGCGAAAGAAGGCATCGGCAAAGGACGCGTCGGCTTCGAGATGCGGCAGCAGCGCCGCATAGCCGAGCGGCACGTTCGTGTACCAGGTCGGCGACACATCGCGCAGGTTGCACACGCTTTGTCCGATGCCTTTCAGCGTCGGCCGTCCTTCATCGATGAATAGCGTGCCGCCATTGCGCAGCGTCATGTTGAAACTGTTGTTGCCGCCGGAGGTATGGTTCCAGGGCAACCAGTCGCACAACACGGGCGGACTGTCTTCGAGGAACTGCCAGAGCTGGGCCATCTGCTGCTGTTGTGCGCACAGCATGCGCTGCGTGTGGATCACGATCTTGGGCAACCCGGTAGAGCCGGAGGTCAGAAGAAACTTGGCCCATGTGTCGCCGTTTATCTGCGCCCTGCGTTCATGAAAGAGCGCGTGCAATCCGTTGTCGGTGTCCTGTGCCGTGGCGTCGACGAGCATTTCCAGCGACAGCCACTGGCACGCATCGATGTCGCCGAGAGATGGGCGAGGCACTGCCGCATCGGCCATGTATGCGAGAACAGGCCGTACGCGCTGCGCAATGCTCGCGATGCGTGCGAGTCCCTGTGCGCTGTGTAGGTGAACCGGCGACACCGGTACCACGATCACGCCGATGGCCATCGCTGCGAGCGACAGCAGCGCATGCGCGATCGAGTTCCCGTCGATCAACAGTAGCGTGGTGCCGGCGAATACACCATCCTGCAAAAGCCCCCGTGCGATGCCATGAACGCGGTCGCGCGCCGCGGCGTAGCGCACGGCGCGCCACTCCTCCCCGTCGCGCTCTGCGAGGAACACGCGATCGGGTGCATCGCATGCCCATGCGTCGAGATGGTCCAGCAGCGTCTGCGGATATGGCCTCAGCGATTGTCCGGTCGCATAGAGAGCGTCGCCAGTGCGGTGTGCCATCACCGTCGCAGCAGGCGCGAGACGTGGCGAACTCATGATTCCATTCATCCTTGATCGGAACGGCCCGATGTCATCGCGCGTTTTTACGTCAAAGCGAATGCGCTTAGTGCGGCATGAATACTTTGTGCCGCTACGCCATCAGGCGTATGGCTGCACCCTGTTCATGACAACACCATGACAGCCTGTTCATCGAGGAAATACATGCTGATCGCGCAGTTGTCCGACCCGCACATCCGGCCCGCAGGCGTGCTGTACCAAGGCGTGGCAGATTCGAATCGCATGTTCTCCGAGGCGCTCTCGCACGTGCATGCGCTCGACCGCCGCCCCGACCTGCTGCTGATCACCGGAGACCTCGTCGACGAAGGTCGCCCAGAGGAGTACGCGATGATGCGCAAGCTGCTGTCGGCCTCGCGTATTCCATTCCTCGTGATCCCGGGCAACCACGACAACCGCGAGAACTTTCGCGCCGCGTTTCACGATCAGCCGTACCTTCCCGTGGACGGCGCCCTGCACTGGTGCATCGACGACCATCCGGTGCGATTCATCGGGCTCGACTCGTGCCCCGCCGGAAAGCACTACGGGCACATCGACGCGCAAGGGCTCGCCTGGCTGGAGCGCGTGCTGGCGCAGGACACGCACAAGCCCACGCTGCTCATGCTCCACCATCCTCCCTTCATGAGCGGCATTCCCTATATGGACATGTACCGCTACATGGAGGTGCAGCAGTTGGAGGATGTGGTGCGTGCTGCGCCCAACATCGAGCTCGTGCTGTGCGGGCATGTGCACCGCACGATGCTGCGCCGCTGGGCTGGCACCGTCGTGTGCTCCTGCCCCAGCACCACGACAGAGATCGACCTGCAGTTTTCCCCCGATGCGCCGCCGCAATCCCACATCGGACCACGTGGCTGCATGTTGCACCTGTGGAACGAGGCGCACGGCATGGTCAGCCATGTAAGCCCCATCGGTGCGTTCGCGGGCCCCTACGGATTCGCCTGAGCGAAGAGCCCGCCGACATCACCGGAGCATCCAGACAGTGAACTACACGGATTTCGTCACGGCCAACGCCAATGCGTTCTTGCGCAGCCGGAACATCGGCTTCGACATGCTCGCAACGCTGGCGCGCGAGCAAGGCTTCGACGACGCACAGGTATTGCTCACGAGTTCGCCGGTGCATGGCATTGCCACGGTGACCAGCGACATCGACCTTGTCTGCGTGACGCCACAAGCCGTGAGCAAAGGCCAGATGGCGACCCAGATCCACCGCGACGGGCAGCATTGCGAGATCCTGCCGATCGGCACGGACGACCTGGAGCGCGCCTTCGCCGATCTCGCGCTGCTGTCCCAGCACGCACTGCCGCAGCGCCTCGCGGTCTACCAGCGCTGGGACAGCACTCACGCCGTGCGCAAGAAGTACCTGGAACGCATCGTCTACGCCGTTGCAACCGACGGCCGGCCGCATCATCTCTCGCACCTGCCTGCTCTGATCCCGGTGGCGGCCGCACAGGAATACGACGCCTTCCATCAGAGCCGCGTCTGCGCCGTGCTGGCGGAGCGCGCCGGAGAGCCCGACGCCACGCGCGGCTACTTGATCAACGGCTGTCTGACTGCAATGGCGGCTGCGCTTTCGCTCGGCGGCTGGGTTCTTTCGAACAAGAAATGGACCCTGCGGCGATGGCGCGAAGCGGCAGGCCCGCGAATGAATGTGGTCGACCCGTTGCTGCAAGACAGGCTCACCGCCATGTGGTCGTCGCTGTGCGCATTTGCGCCCGCTGCAACCGCGCGGGAGATCGCCGCACTCGACGAGATCGACCGGCAACTCGGACTCTTGATTGGCGCACCGTCACTCTCCAACACCATGCCCCATACCGCCGCCCCCGGCACGCAAGCCGCGCTCGACAAGCAATCAGCTTTTTTGATCGGTGACGACGGTCGCGCGCGGCTCGCCGCGACAACGCAAGCGCAGGACCCACCGGCAGACTTCGCGAGCTTGGGCTCCATCACCACCGCACACGCAGCCTCGCTGCTGCGCAGCGCGCGCAGCGGAGTACTGAGCTTCTCGCTCGTGGCCGCCGGGTCGTCGGTGGAAGAAAAGGAAGACGCCCATGCGCTCGCCGATTGAACCGAAGTTTCCGGCCGCGGGCGGCATCCGCTGGTTCCCGCGGATCAACGCGGGCTACAGGTTCGCTTCGGGCGACCACGTCATCTCGACCATCAGCGCCGCGTGGTTGCTCATGACCGAACTGCGCGCCTACATCGAAGACTTGGCGGGCGCACGTGACGTTCCCGACGCCGCCGCGCTCGTCAAGATCAAGATCGCGGAGTTGTTGTTGCAGGTCGATGTGGTGCTTGGCCGCGCCGCCGTGCCTCAGGAGATGCATCGCCTTGCGCTGTTCATGGCGTACGGATTGAGCGACGTGGCTGCAATGGATGGCCCCACCGCCACCCGGCTCCTCGGCCTCGACGCACCCACCGATGGAGTGGAAGTCGATCGGCTCATCGGTGTGCTCGAAGAACTGCTCGCGGCGTTTCCGAGTGACCTCGTGGATGCCCTCCAACCCGAAAACCAGGGTCACGTGCTGCGCTTCCTACGCTCCGCCAACAAGGCCTGCGAGCGCGTCGGCTGCGATGCCGGGTTCCTCGCGCCGTTGATGACTTCGCTATGAACGAGAACATGTCCATCGGGCGCAAGAACGTCTTTGCCGACCGCTACGGCACCGTCTTCGGCCGCCAGCAAGGGCTGATGCTCAAGATGGCCGGACTCACGAGTTCCGAGGGCAGCGCAAGCGGCGCATGGATCGAGGACACCGCGGGCGCGCGCTGGCTGGATTTCGGCTCGTTCGGTGTGCACCTGCTCGGGCATTGCCACCCACAGGTGGTACAGGCGCTGACGGCGCAGGCCGGGCGCATGGGACTCTCCTCGAAGATTCTCGCCAACGAGCCGATCGTGACCGCGGCCGAGCGCCTGCTCGCGCTGGGCGGCCGGCCGCTCGACAACATCATCTTTGCCAATACCGGCTCGGAGGCCGTGGAGGCGGCGCTCAAGCTCGCGCGTATCGCCACCGGCCGCCGGCGCATCCTCGCGTTCCGTCATTCCTACCATGGGCGGTCGCCCGGCGCGCTGAGCGTGAGCCATGGCTATGAGCGGCACGGCGCCTTGTTGACCGACGGGCAGTCGAGTTTTGT
This sequence comes from Variovorax paradoxus, assembly GCF_018614875.1. Classification (GTDB taxonomy): domain Bacteria; phylum Pseudomonadota; class Gammaproteobacteria; order Burkholderiales; family Burkholderiaceae_C; genus Variovorax; species Variovorax paradoxus_I. The sequence goes on from NZ_JAGGNW010000028.1 coordinate 16,649, forward strand.
CGACGTAGGCGACCTTCAGGCCGTCGAAGCCGCGCTGGCCAGTGGTGTCTATGCGGCCGCGATCATCGAGCCGGTGCAGGGCGAAGGCGGCATCCGCCCCGTGAGCCCGGCTTTTCTCCAGGCGCTGCGCGAACTGACGCGTGCATATGACGTGCGGTTCATCCTGGACGAGATTCAGACCGGACTTGGCCGCACCGGCCAGCTGGTGTGTCCGGTCGTGCCCGACGTTCGCCTCCTGGGCAAAGTACTCGGCGGCGGCATGTTTCCGGTGGCCGCGGCACTGTTCGACACCGCACAATTCGGCGCCGCCGCACGCGACCCGGTGGTGCATGCGTCATCCTTCGCCGGTAGCCCGATGGCGGGCGCCGTGGTCAACGCGGTGCTCGATGTGGTCACCGAGGCGTCCTTCACGACCCGCATCGCGACGCTCGGAGCCCGTTGCCGCGAATTGCTCGTCGCGCGCATCGGCCACCACCCGGCGGTGGCGCAGATCCGCGGCGGCGGTTTCATGATCGGTGTCGAGTTCAACGACATGAGCGACGCCGGCCAGATGATCATCGAAGCGGCCAAGCGCAAGCTGCTGATCGCCTTCTGCCTCACGGCACCGAACGTCGTACGGGTGTATCCGCCGGCGGTCATCGACGAAGCCACGCTGATGGACGGCATCGAGCGCTTCTGCACCAGCGTTGCCGCCCTCCCCGCCCGCGACATCACGCCCTCCAAGGAGCCTCTCGCCAATGCCTGACGTCAATTCCTCGCTCGCCATGGGTCCGATGGACCGTGAACTTCTCTGGCGCACGCTGTGCGACTTCGAGCGCTACCCGGACTTCATGCAGGACGTGCTCGAAGTGCGCGTGGAACGCCGTACCGCCACCGAGATCGTGAGCCACTGGCGCGTGCTGCTCAACGGCAGCGAGCTGTCGTGGACCGAGCGCGACCTGTTGACCGACGACCATCGCATCGTGTTCGAACAGACGGACGGCGACCTCGAGGTCTGGCAGGGACAGTGGCGCGTGCTGACGGCCGAAGACGGCGGCCTGAGCGTGGAACTCGACGTGAGTTTTGACCTTGGCATTCCGTCGCTGGCCGAGGTGTTGCACCCCATCGGTGAACGCGCGATCCGCGCCAACAGCCGCCAGATGCTGGAGGGCATACGCACGCGGGTGGCCGCCTCCGACGGCCTGCTTGTCGGCTCATGAAGGTGCTGCTGAGCGGTGCGAGCGGCACAGTCGGCATTCCGCTTGCCGCCGCCTTGCTGGCGCACGATGCCGACCTGCGCCTGATCTGTGTGCTGCGCTCGGCGAAGGCGCGCGCGGCGCTCGAGGAGAGCCTGCCGCCCGCCCTGCGGCGGCGCGTCGAATTCATCGAGGCCGACCTGTCGGACGACGCCTCCATCGATGCCGCGATGCGCGCACTCGCCACGGACGACACACCCACCGTCGGCGTGCACCTGGCCGCCGACGTGTCGTGGGACAAGAGTTGCGAGGAGATGCAGCAGCTCAACGTGCAGGGCACGCAGAACTTCGCGCGCCTGCTGCTCGCGGCGTCGACACGGCCGCACATGGTCTACGTCTCGACCGCCTACACGCAGACGCACGACTGGGACTACCGCAACGGCTACGAAGAGAGCAAGGCCATGGCCGAGCGAAGCCTGCGCGAAGGCTTCGGCACACGCCTGCCGATCTCGACCTTCAGCTGCAGCCTGGTGGTCGGCGACAGCCGCACCGGCGAGATCGCGCGCTTCAACGGGCTCTATCCGCTCATCAAGTTCCTCGCCACCTTCAACCCGCCGTTCCTCGTCGGCAACAAGGACGGCCTGCTCGATATCGTGCCCGTGGACTGGGTCGTCGCCGAGCTGCACGCGATGGTGCTGCGGTGCGCGGCCGACGACACGCCGCGCGAGTGCGTCGCCTCGGCCGGCTCGCAACGCGTGCGTTACGAAACCGCGGTGCGGCTCATCGAGGAGCGCATCGCGCATGCGCGCCGCCGCCACGGCCTGCCCCAACTCGCGCCGGTGCCCATCCTGCGCGACCGGCAATGGGGCTTTCTGAAGCGCGCGCTCGCCGCGTGGCAGCCGCCGGGCATTTCTCGCTCGGACTTCCGCTATTTCGAGCGGCTGCTGCGCGTCTACGGCATCTATGCGAGCAGCGACCGCGTGCGGCCGCCGCTGCATGTGCGCGAGCCCTCGCCCGATCCGCTGGGCTTCCTGCCGGGCGTGGTCGACCACTGGATCGCATGCCATCCGCGCACGGTGCGGCCACAAGCCGCCGCCACGCCGTCCGCACAGGAGCAGGCGGCATGACGGTGGCAGGCATGGGCACCACCCTCGGCGGACAGCCGATGCGCCTGCCCTTCGGGCCGGAGACGCTGCAGGCGCTCGCCACCCTGCAGCCATGGCGTTGCGCCGCACAGATCCTCACGCAGTGGCTGCTATGCGCGCTGGCCATCGCGGTGGCGGAGCGCCTGAAGCAGTGGCCGGTGACCGTCGCCGCGATGCTGGTCATCGCCACGCGGCAGCACGCGATGCTGGTGCTGATGCACGACGCATCGCACTGCCTGCTCGCACGCAACCGCCGGTTCAACGACATCGTCGGCAACCTGCTGCTCGCCTTCCCGCTGACGCTCAGCGTGGCGCGCTACCGCGCGCATCATTTCAGGCACCACCGCTACCTGAACGGCGAAGGCGACCCGGACCTCGCCGACTCGGTGATCCCCGCCACGCGCGGCCAGTTCCTCGCGCTGCTGCTGCGCGATGCCTCGGGGCTCACCACCCTCGCGACCCTGCGCTCGGCCAACAGCTTCGGCATGCTGGGCCTGTTCTCGAAGCAGTCCCCGGGCAGCCAGCTCGACCGCGGCCTGGCGGTGGCCTTCATCGCGGCGGTGGCGACGCTCGCGGCCGGGTTCGGCGTGTGGCGCGAATTCATCCTGTACTGGCTGCTGCCCATCCTGCTGTTCATGCCCGCGATCCTGCGCGTTCGCGGCATCGCGGAGCACGGCGGGCGGCTCGGCAACCCGGCCGCAACCGCGGCGCGCAGCCTGCGGGTCGGATGGATCGAACGTTTTCTCTGGGCGCCTTGCCACATCAACCGCCACTGGGAGCACCACAGCTGCCCGGCCGTGCCCAGCTACAAGCTGCCGCAACTCTCGCACTTGCTCGCGGCGGGCGATGCGGGGTGCGCGGCGGCCAATCCGACCCTGGGCTACTTCATCGGCCCGCGCTCGCTGATCCATGAACTCTACCCGGCCGACCGGCCGGCACCGGCGCACGCCACCGCGCCGGAGAAAGGCATGCATGGTCCTCACGGGAAGTGAGATCCGCCGCATGCGCGAGGCCGGCTCGATCGTCATCGAGCCCTTCGACGAGCGCCAGATCGAGCAGAACTCGTACGGCTGCTGCCTGGGCGCAGAGATCCTCGAATACAGCTCGGACCAGATCGATCCGCACCTCGGGCTCCAGGTGATCCGTCACACCATCCCCGAAGAGGGGCTGGTGTTGCATCCCAACCGCTTCTACCTCGGCCAGACGGCGGAGCGCATCGGCGGCGTGCACTTTGCCAGCGAGCTCTACGCCAATCTCTCGACCGCCCTGTGCGGCATGTTCATCCAGACCAGCGCACCGCTCGGCCATACGGGCGCGGTGATCTGCTGGACCCTCGAGATCGTCGTCACCCAACCGCTGCGCGTCTATGCCGGCGCGCGCATCGGCAAGGTTTGCTTCTGGACCAACCTCGGCGGAGAACTGACATATCAGGGCCGCTACGTGGGTTCGGAAGGTGTTGTTCCCTCGCGAATCATCATGGACCCCAAATGATCCTCACCGGCACCGAAATCTCCCGACGCGTTCACAACGGCGACATCACCATCGCGCCGTTCCTCTCGAAGAACGTCAATCCCAACAGCTACAACTTCAGGCTGGCCGCCGACATGAAGGTGTACCAGGAGGGCGTGATCGACATCAAGGAGGAAAAGCCCACCGACGACATCCACATCGGCCCCGAGGGCTTCGTGCTGGAGCCGATGCGGCTCTACCTCGCGACCACGGTGGAGACCATGGGCAGCACGAAGTTCGTGCCGACCTACGCGGCGCGCTCGTCGATCGCGCGGCTCGGCATGTTCATCAACCTCTCGGCCTCGCTCGGCGACATCGGCTTCGTCGGCAAGTGGACCATCCAGCTGCTGGCCATCAACCGCATCCGAGTCTATGCCGGCATGGACATCGGGCAGATGATGTTCTGGGACGTGCAGGGCGACATCGACCTCTACGACGGCAAGTACCAGGGCGCGACCGAGGCCTATGCCTCGCGCATCTTCATGGACTACCAGAAGAAGGCCCTGCCGGTGCCGATGGCGATGCCCTCGCCGGTGCACCCGCTCGAGGTGGTCGATGCCCGCGCCGCCGAGCTCGACGGCGTATAGGAAGGAACGGCACGCCATGTCTTCCAAGTACCGGACGCTCCTCGCCCTGTCGCATGCGGTTCCCGTGCCCGCGCTCTTCGCGCTCGACGATGCACAGCTGGCCGCGCTCTGGCCCAACCACCGCGCCATGCGCGACGAGGCACAGGAGGTGTTCGCGAGCATCCGCCTCACCGCGGGTGCATTCCTGGACCGCGACCTCGACCGGCTCGATGCCGTGGCCGCGCCGCAATGGGCGCCCGATGCGGACGCCCGCCTGGCGGTGCACCTCACGGCGGCCGGTCTGTCGGCCGCGGACGCCCTGGCGGTGCGCTCTTCCGGCGGCATCGAGGACGGTGCTGCCCACAGTTTCGCCGGCATCTTCGAATCCGTGCTGCATGTCGAAGGCATGGCGGCGCTCAAGGAGGCACTCTCCGAGGTGTGGCGCTCCGCGTTTTCGCGCCGTGCGGCCGTCGAGCGACTGCGTTGCGGCCTGCTCGACGCACCGCTGGAAATGGCGGTGATCGTGCAGCGCATGGTCGCCGCGCGCTGGGCCGGCGTTGCCTTCAGCCACGACCCTATCGACGGCCGGCCCGAGATGCTGATCGAGGCCGTGAAGGGCGTGGGCGATGCATTGGTGTCCGGCGCCGCGGCTTCGCAGTCGGTGCGTTGGAGCGAGTTGGGCCTCGTCGGCGATGCGCCGCTGCGCGATGCGCGGGAGATGCTGGTCGAACTGGCCGCCATCGTGCGCACGGTCGAGGGGCAACTCGGCACCGCTGTCGACGTCGAATGGGCCTGCGACGGCGAGCGCGTGTGGGTGCTTCAGGGGCGGCCGATCACCTCGCTGCATGCGGCGGCGGACGACGCGGCCCTCGCCGAGTGGACGGATCTCTATCTTGCGGCCGATGAAGACATCGCCGCCTTCCGGCCGCTACCGGCCTTCGCGAACTACTTCCGCTCCAAGCGCCGACCGCTGGCGCTGCTGGCGCACGCGCACGGCGTGGCCTCGGGCACGGCGCTGCTGGTGCGTGGCAATGCGGGCGGCTTCGAGGAGGCCTCACGCATGCAAGCGCTCTGCGCGCGCTTCGGCGAAGACAGCGTGGTGCTCGACTTTTCCGACGGCCTGAGGCAGCAGGTTCTGCCCACCGGTGAACTGGCGTCGCGCCTGCGGCAGGTGCTGGGCACGAAGGCATCGACCTTCGTGATCCGCGACTACGTGCGCGGCGACTGGGGACTCATCACCCAGCCCACCGAAGACGGTGGCGTGCTCTGCGAATGTTCCGCCGACGGCCTGCTGGCGATCAACCGTGGGTCAGCCCAAACGCAGGTGTTCTTTATCGGCTGCGACCGACAGGTAACCGGCGCGCAATCCGCCGCGGCCGCGCCATTCGGCGCGCGCGAACGCGAACAGCTGCACCGCGCCACCCACGCGGCGGTGGCGCGTTTCGGGCCGGTCCAACTCGAATGGGTAAGCGATGCGGGGCAGTTGAGGCTGATCGACTTTTCACCGATCAAGAGCCTGCACGTCGCGCTGGGCGACGACGGCCACGAGGAGGACGGCCGGCGGACGATCTCCCCCGGTTTTGCGCACGGCGCGGCGCTGGTGGTGCTGGCCGACAGGCAGCTGGAAGACATCAGCATTGCCGCGACCGTGTCGATCATCCACATGCCGAGCGCGGAGAGTCTCGGCCCGGCCATCGTCCGGTTGGCGGAGCGGGCGCGCGCAGGCGGCGGATCGATGATCGTCGTGGCCCCGCGCCCCTATGCCGCGCTGGCGGCGCTCATCCCGTATGTCTCGGGCTTCGTGTTCGAGCAGGCCTCGATGCTGTGCCACCTCGCGATCCTGCTCCGGGAAGGCCAGGTGCCCGCGGTCGCCTCTCGCGCGCTCTACGCGCGCGGCCTCGAAGGCGAGAGCCTGACGATCGAGGCCCGCGCGGTACGCACCAGCCGGGAGACGGCGTGAGCGAACCCGTCTACTTCCTCGTGCACGCGAACGCTGCGCCGCAGGAGCTCGTGGCCATCCTGGTGTGCAACGGCACCGCCTTGCGCAAGGGCCCGAACAGCTTCTACGTGCGCGGCGGAGATCTCCGGCTGCAGGCCGTCTGGCTCGCCGATGGACGCTGCGAGGCCCCACCGACGGATTCGCCGGCCTTCGAGTACCGCAGCTTCAGCGCAGCGCAGCGCACGGCCAGCCGCAGCTTCTGCGCCTGGCTCTGCGCGCGGTATCCAACGCTGGGGTCCGCGCTCGATGCCGGTGCCGGCCTTCCGCCGCGCATTGCGCCGACCATCGTCGCCACCCGCGAAGGCGACTCGCTCGCTTTCCAACACTTCGTGCAGCAGGGCGAACTCGGCAGCCTGTTCGTGCGCTACCGCGACGAGGCGATGCCCGATGCGCCGCTGGCCTGGCGCCACTTCGACAGCCTGCTCGCAAGCCACGCACCCGTGCTCGCCGCGCTGCGCCCCGCGCTCGGCGACGAGTGCTGGTACACCAAGTGGCGACCCGACCTGGAGATGGAGCGCAAGTTCACCTTTCGGGGCATTCCCGACACCTGGCGCCTGCTAATGGCCTTCCACGACGCCATCGCCGACGGCGCGCTGCCCGACTTCGTGCCCGAGATCGACCGCGAGATCCAGGTCTGGGACTACGAGCAGCACATCTTCGAGGTGCTGGGTGCCAATGCAGAGAGCGGCTACGTCGCCTACATCCCCCAGGCGGACGGCCGCATGACCGTCAAGCGCAAGTGGTTCATCGAGAACAGCGAGGTGCGCCGCGAATCCCTATGGGGCAACCTGACGCTCGGAATGAACGACATCGAGGCGCATGTGCGCACACTGACGTCCGAGGCCACGCGGCGGTTGCCCTCGTACCGGCGCAAGCGCTTCGACGCGCAGTTCGAATCGCTCGCCACCGGCAACATCTTCGGCATCTACATGGACGTGTGCCGCACGCTCGACGATGCGCATTCCTTCTCGCAGTGCGAGGTCGAGTACTGCCGAACGCGCAGCTTCGGCGAGCTGCGCGGGCTGCAGCCGGACTTCGACACCATATCGCGCTTCGTGGGTGCGTCGCTCGCGCGTTGGGGGCAGGCGCACCAGCAGGATCTGTACTCCAAGCTCGACTTCGTGCGCGAGATTGCGGACGCCGGCCAAGCGGAAACCGAACCCGAGCGGAGAGTTGCATGAACGAGGCGAGCTCGATGATCGTTTTCGGCAACTGGCGCGTGCGCCACGCCGAGCCCTCGCCCGAAGCGGCACGGCGGTTGCGCGTGCAGCGCGTGGCCGTCCGTTCGGGCGCCCGCGCGGCCCAGGTGGACTGCCGCGGCGCGCATGTGCTCGTCGCGCATTGCGTGGATGAGACATGGCAGCCCTACCCCGATGCCAGCACACCCGTGACCGGCTGCAACATCGACCCCGACTGGGTACCACTTGCCCATGTCGACATCGATGACGGGTTGATGCACATCAGGCACCTGATCGACCGGGCCGACCGCCACGTAGCGCATTTCATCGCGCCGCCGGTGCCGGTGCCGCCTTTCGCACCGCCACTGCTGTACGAGCAGTTGTGGCAGGCATTTCAGGCAAACCACCTGCAGACCAGCAACTACGAGTGCTATTACGCCGTGCATGCCGCGCCAGAGGAGCTGCACGTGGCCATCGATTCCACGGCACCGCTCGACGTGCTGGCACTCGGCGACGCATGGCTGGACGAACTCGGCGCCGACATCGCTTCGCACTTCGTCGCGCAGATCGGGGACGAGTTGCAGCACGGCAGCCACGACAATGTCCTGTGCCAGGTGCTACCTCATCTCGAGGGCGGTTGCGGATGGGCCAATGCCGCGATCTTCAGCCGCAAGCGCCGCGCCACGGTGCTCGAGCCGCTGGCTGAGTTCAGCGTGGTGCTGCGGCAGGACAACTGCATGCCGTGGACGGAACAACGCCACCCCGACCAACGCTACGGTACGGCGGTCGAGGTCGATCTCGCACAGCATTTGGACCTGCCACTGCGGCCAGTCGTGCGTTGGCGCCACACGCGGGCGAGTTCGGGTTGCGAGTCACTCGAAACGGGCAATCTCTTCAGCGTGGGATTTTCCTGCGCGCAGGCTGCCGCGCCCGTGTTTTGGTGCGCGATCGGCTATCTGCGCACCCGCGGCGATGGCAGCGCCGCGCTCGTCGCGCAGGAACAGGCCGCGCTGCGCGACAAAGTCCTGCAATTTCTCCGACGGCAAGGCCTCGACGCACAAACTGCCTCCGGAGGCATCGCCATTTTGTATGAACGCATTGCAGAAGGAAGCCTCCGCCCATGATGAACAGCCTGTTAACCAACACCGTGTTCAGCCTGCGCCTGCGGGCGGGCGACGTATCGAACCCGCTGGCGATGCGCCTGCGAACATTTCTCTCGCCCTATCTCTGGGCCGGCACCGGGGACGGCACGCCGGACCTGGCGCTCGACCTGCATGCCGCCGCCGACTTCCGGCCTGAATGGTGCGCCCTCTGCATCGCACCGATGACGATCCGCGAAACCTACGCCATCGGCTTCACGCTCAAGGTGGTGCGCGGCGTGATGGAAGACGGCACGCAGCTCGCATGGGATGCGGACATGCGCGTGGGGTACCGCTACAGCATCGCGCGGCGCGAAGTCGCGTTCTATGGCGACGAGGCGACGGCTTTCATCCATCTGATCGAACTCGTGCGCTACTTCGGCCTGCTGGTCGAGCAGGCCAAGGGTACGGCCGTTCTGCACAGCTCGGCCGTGTTCGACGAGAAGACCGGTGGCGTGATCGCCATCGCGGGCGTCAAGGGTGCAGGCAAGACCACCACCATGCTCGACCTCGTGCTCGGGCAGGGCCATCGCTATTTTTCGGGTGACAAGCTGCTGCTGGACGTGGTGGATGGCCGGCTGCGCGCGCGTGGCTGGCCTGACTATCCGCACGTCGGCCTGGGCTCGCTGCGGCAGCACCCGGCACTGGTCGAACGGCTCGGCAGCCAGGCCGTCGCGGCTTTGGACGCCACGCGCCCCGACTCCGACAAGATCCTGCTTACCCCCGAGGCCTTTGCCAGCGCCGTCGGTCGCAGCCCCATTGGCAGCGGCTGGCTCGAGCGCATCGTGCTGCCAGAGGTCGCGGTGGACGCGGCGCTCCGCGCAAGGCCGCTGCGCGGCGAGGAGATCGACGACGTGCTCGGCGATCCGCGCATCTTCGAGTGGCCGCACACCTTCATCACGTCGACCTGGCACGGCATCCCGCCGGCCGACTGCGCGATGGAGCGGCGCGTCGCCGCGCCTGTTGCCGCCGCGCTGGGCACCCTCCCCTGGATCAGCACACCCGGGCGCGCGGCTCTGGTCGATGCCTGAACGCCCGAGGGAGTACAGCGCATGCCGGATCACATCTCTACGGAACCGGCCACATCGCGCCCGTTCCTCGGCCTGTGTCTCGTGGCGCCGAGCGGCTCGGGCAAGAGCACGACCGCGCAGCTGATCCGCCACTGGCTGATCACGCGCGGGCATTCGGTCGAGGTCGTGAAGCTGGCCGAGCCGCTGTATCGCATCCAGGCGATGTTCTATGCCGAGGCCGGCATCGCCCTTACGCCCGAGACGCAAGACCAGGAACTGCTCGAAAGCGTGGCCACGCAGCTGCGCGCCATCCATGCGCGCGCGCTGTCCGACGGTTTCCTGCGGCGCCTGGCGGCCTCGCGCGCCGACGTGGTGATCAACGACGACCTGCGCGACGACCGCATCGACTGGCCTGCGTTGCGCGCGGCGGGCTTTCGGGTGATCAAGGTGGCGGCGCGCGCGGAGGTTCGCGCGCAACGGCTGGCCGAACGGAACGATCTCAGCGTCGTGAAGGACAGTCCGCTCGACCTGCAGATGGCACGCATCGAGGCCGATTACGTGCTCACCAACAACGGCAGCCTCGCGGCGTTGGAGGCACAGGTGGACGGCCTCTGCAGACTTCTGGTCGGCGAGCGCGCGGAGGCCGCAGCATGACGCCCGAGAAAGGCCTGTTCTGGCTGTTGATCGACGGCTTGTCGCACAGGTTGTGGCAACAGCTCGCGCCAATGCTGCCGCTGCGCGTGGATTGCGCGCTGCCGCTGGAGCCGCTGTCGCCCAACTGCCAAACGCCGCCTTCGCTGTTCAGCATCTGGAGCGGGCTCGACGCCAACGCGCACGGGCTCACGGGCTACGAGATTCCCGACATCGAGGCGGAAGACCCGCTTGCTGTCGCCGATGCTTTCGGCCGCTGGCCGCGCGCCACGCCAATGGTGTGGGACCGCTGGGCCGTCGCGGGCGGCCGCATCCGCACCAGCGCCGTGCCCTTCGTGCAGCCGTCGCGGCTCGCGGGCGCGTTGCTGTCGCACACCGAGGTCTATGCCCGCCTTGTGAGCCCACCCGCGGTGCTGGCGCCGGGCGATGCGTTGTCGGTACCTGCGATTCACCTGCATTGCGCCGTGTCGGTGTCTCCCGACAAGAGCGCGATGGTGCTGCACAACGTGCCGACGGGCGGCGATCTGCACGTGCCCTTTGGCAGCAGCTGCCATGTCGCGCTGTCATCGGCACTGCCGGCCGCGCTGGCCGGCGAGACCAACCGCGCGTTCGCGGTTCACGCCGCGCACGTGGAAGGTCAGCCGCGGCTGTGCTTCCTGGGCTTCCAGCCCGTCTTCGTGCATGGCCGCGACGCCGCGTTGCGCCGACTGGCGCTACGCCATCGCGCATGCAGCGTGGGCAACCCGGCCAAGCTGCATGCGAGCGGCGCGCTGGGCCGACATGCGGACCAGGGCGGCGACGGCTCGGCGGAACTGCTGCTGCTCGACCTGCTCGACGTAATGCACTACAGCTTTCTCGATGACATCCTGTGGAGCCTGCGCGCGGGCGATGCGGACCTCACGGTGGGCTACTACCCGGTGATCGACCTGGTGTCGCATCAACTGCTGCGATATCTCGAACCCGCCTCGACCGCGCCGCAGCATGCGGTGGCCGGCGCGGTCCGCGTGCGGCTTGTGCGTTGGCTCTTCGAGCTATTCAATGGCTGCCAAGCGCTGCTCGCGCCGGGTTGCCGCTTCATCGCGCACTCCGATCACGGCATGCAACCGCTGAGCCACGACCTCGCACCCAACCGCTGTTTCGCGACGCACGGCTGGCTCACGACAACCGCCGGCGGGCAAGTCGACACGGAACGCTCGATGATGTTCTATCACCCGGCCGAGAACGGCTGGCTGGCCCTGCATCCCGCGCGCATGGCGGCGGCCGGGGTGACGCCACAAGCCGCCGTCGACGCGCTGAACGGTGCCCTGCCATCCGATCTTTCCGGAGCCTTCCAGTTGATCGAAGGACCCGTGGTCGACCTGGCCGGCGGATGGACGAGTCCCTGGTACCTGCAGGCGCCCACAGCCGCTCGCCTGGTCAAATCCCCCCTTCTTCCCTTTGCCGCGGAAACCCGCAAGGGAGGCGATCACACTTGCTGGTCCGACGCCCCCTGGCTCAAGGGCGTTTTCCTGGAACCCACGCCGCAGCCCGGCACGCCTGCATGGCAGGTGCCGCTGACGCTGGTGCAGCTGGCACCGGCGCTCATGGCCGAGTTGGGCCGGCCCGCGCATGCCGTGACATCGGGGGAGGCGCACGAGTGGCACTGAAGGCACTTCTGATCGACATCGATGGAACCCTTGTATTTCGGGGCGAAGCCATCACCGGAGCGAACCGGGCGTTGCGCGAGGCCGCGGAGGCCGGCCTGGCGGTACGGCTGCTGACCAACATCAGCGCAAAGCTGCCGCATCACATCGCCTCCGGGCTGCATGCATGCGGCATCGAAATGGCCGAAGAGTGCATACAGACCGCGGGTATGGCCTGCAGCGCGTACATCCGAAGGACGCCCGATGCGTCATGCCACTTGTTGGTACCCGACGCCATGGCCGCCCTCTTCGAGGGCATCCGGCGCGACGACGCGAAGCCCGATTTCGTCATCATCGGCGATGTTGCGGAGCGCTTCGACTACGAGCTGCTCAACGGAGTTTTCCGAATGCTGGCCGGCGGCGCGCAGCTCGTGGTGCCGCACCGCAACCTCTACTGGTTCGACGGCGCCGGGCCTCCCCGGCTGGATGCCGGTGCCTTCATCCTCGGGCTGGAGGCGGCAGCAGGCCAAGCGGCCATCGTCACAGGCAAGCCGTCAGCGGTGTTCTTCCAGGCCGCACTCGATGCGCTCGAGGTTTCCGCCGACGAAGCATTGGTGGTTGGGGACGACATGCTTACGGATATTGCAGGCGCCGACGCTTCAGGCCTTGCGAGCGTGCTGGTGCGCACCGGCAAGGGGGAGCCCGCACGCGCACCGGATGCAATTACCGCCGGTACGGAACTGCAAAGCATTGGCGACCTGATGCCCTATCTGCACAGTGCAGGTCTTCTTGCACGCTGAACGACATTCACACAATAAGCGAGAGACAAGCACCATGCAGTTCGCCACCGCCGTTCGCGCGACGGAGTTCGACGCGTTTTACACATTTAATCCCGCACGCCTGGCTCAATCAACAAGGGCTTTCGTCGAGGGCTTTCCAGGCAGGGTGCTGTATGCGGTGAAGGCCAATCCCTTGCCGCAGGTGATCTCCACCGTGCGCGCCGCGGGTGTGGCGGGCTTCGACGTGGCCTCGATCGGCGAGGCACTGCTGGTGCAAGCGGAAGCGCCGGGTGCGCGCTGCTGGTTCATGAACCCCGCCAAATCGCGCCGCGACATCGAACGCGCCTGGCGCGAACTGGGGCTGCACGACTTCGTGGTCGATTGCGCCGCGGAGCTCGAAAAGCTGCTGGAGGTACTGCCCACGAGGGAGCCTTCCATCCGCATCTACGTGCGTTTTCATTCAGGTGCGTCAGATGCGCTCTACGACCTGAACAGAAAGTTCGGCGCGTCGCACGAAGAGACACTGCGGCTTCTTCAGTGCATCGCGGCGCAGACCACATGGTCATCGGGCATCGCGTTCCATCCAGGCTCGCAGACGATCAGCGCCGAGCCTTACCTGGCCGCGATGCAAACGGCCGCCAGGTTGATCGAGCAGGCGGACGCACCCGTGGCCGCACTGGACATCGGCGGCGGCTTTCCGGCGCGCTACGACAACATGCCGATGCCGCCGCCCGCCTCGCTGCTCGCACGACTGGGGGAGTTCATCGCTTCGTCGCCGGCACTCAGGCGGGTGGAACTGTTGTGCGAGCCGGGACGCGTGCTGGCGTACGACTGCATGTCGCTTTTCGCGCGGGTCATCCTGCGCAAGGACCAGGCGCTCTACTGCGGCGCCGGAATCTTCGGGGGCCTCCTGCCGGCGCAGCAGTTCTTCCAGTTGCCGGTGCGGGCATGGCGCGACGGCGAGCCGATCGATGCGGCAGCCGACGGCCGGCGCGAGTTCGTCGTCTTCGGTCCGACCTGCGACAGCAACGACCGACTCGCGTTTCCGTACGCGCTGCCCACCCAGCTGCAGGAGGGCGACTGGATCGAATTCCAGCATGTGGGCGCCTATTCGGAAAGCGTGCGCTGTGCGTTCAATGGCTTTTCGGTCGATCACCTGGTGACGGTCGGCGAGCATGAGCTGGGCTGAAACCCATGCCTGGAATCCAGCTCAACATCGAAGCCGCCATCCTTCAAAGCCTGGTGGAGCTGATCGAACAGCAGAATGCACTGAGCGAGGCAGAGCCGGGTGCGCCCCGGGTGCACATCGCCGCCACATCGGAAGATCTGGTGCACTCGGCCTCGGTGATGACGCAGGCGTTCGTGAGAAACGGCGATAAGGCCTGGATCGCGTGGCTGCGGCCTGCTGACGTTCAGCGCATCCGTGCAGGGGACTTCGTCGATGCCGAGAGAAAAATCGGTCGCGTCATCCACTACCTTTTGCAGGCGACGTTCCGCACCGGGGGCGTGGTGGTGGTGGAGACCGCACATGATGAGCTGCATGGCGATCGTACGGTCCGCGGTGCGGCGCTCAGAACCTTGCCGAGCGCCGTTCGTTCAACGCCGAGCCTCTTGCATGAATTGACGGTTGGCGCCTATGCCGCCTTGCGTGCCTACGGTTTGCGGCGAACACTCGCGGCTCAGAGCGCTTCAGCCGCCCTGCAGCGGGCGACCCATGCGATGCGCGTGCGCGAAGGCGTTCCCGAGCGATGCATCTACGGCGGGATGGTCTGCGTCCACCCGACGCACGAACAGAAGCGTGTCGCGTCCCGGATGTCGCGACCGTTTCAACGGTTGGCCGACCTTCATGGACTCTCCTACTTGCTTCAAAGCAGCAACCCGGATCGCAACGACGCCCGTGTTTTCAGGGGCTTTGGGTTCAGGCACACGGGCGAATTTCTTTACGGTGCCTCGAAACTCAACAGCGTTGGGCCTTACACCGTCAAACTGATGATCAGAAGTCCAGCGCCTGCATTCCTTGAGTAACTGACCTTTCCCTATCAGAACCTCCATCGTGCGCTCACCCGCGCACTTCGCGGCTCCATCGGATGGATGCGCTTGCCTTAGATGCCCGTGTCGCAATCTGCGTGCCATACATCACAAGCGCGTCGATCTAGCACCGCGCCGGATGGAAAAGGCTTGGCCCTGAGCGCCTTGAATCCGCTGTCTTGTAACCATCCCGCAGGTTGTTGAGCACCCGTCTATCTACGTTCCTGGACTTTTGAAAGAATCGTTTCCGTCAGGATCTCCCAATGAGCTGGCTGTAAGCTTCTCTTCCTTGGCGGGCGTCTTCGCTCAGCAATAGATGCGAACGGTAGTAATCGTCATTTTTGATTTGAATCAAGCTCTTCGTGTGTCCGCTTCTGGCCGACTCAGTGCTCCCAACGGTGTTGCAGCAGCTTCACCTTCTGCGCGCTCTGTGCATCGACCGGCGTATAGACGACGAGCCGCATGTCCGGCGACTCCATGAACGAGCTTTGCTCCAGTTCCATCCGCCCGACGCCGCGCACCTCGAAGCGCTTGGCCCGGTCGGTGCGCATGCTGACATTGTGGTCCGGCCACCATTGTCCGAATTCGGGGCTGGCGACCTGGAGGCGTTCGATCAAATCAAGAAACGTCGGATCATCGCGATGCCGCCCGAACTCGACACGAAAGCGCGCGAGCATCGCGCGTGCATCGGTTTCCCACTGCGGTATCGCCGCGCGGTGCGCCGGGCTCGCGAACACCAGCCACAACATGTTTCTGTCTTCGGGCGCGAGTGCCGAGAGGTCGCCGAACACGGCCGAGAGGACATCGTTCCATGCAATCACGTGCATCGATGCGGTGGCGAGATAGGCCGGCCCGGTGACTGCATCGAGCATGCGGCGCAGGTGCGGCGTGACCTCGAGCGAGGGGCCGAGCGCAATCGGCGGCGGCCGGTTGTGGGCCAGCGTAAAAGGTGCGCGCGCTCGGTTGCATCGAGCTTCAGCGCCTGAGCGATGCGGTCGAGGAAGTGCGCCGACACCTCGATCTCGCGCGCCTGCTCCAGCCACGTGTACCAGGCTAGGCCGACGCCCGCGAGGTGGCAGACCTCTTCGCGCCGCAGGCCCGGCGTTCGCTGCCTCGCCGTTGTTGGGAGACCGACTTCGGTGGGCTGCAAACGCTCGCGGCGGCTGCGCAGGAACGCGGCCAATTCGGCGCGCGCTGGCATGCTGGACGGTTGGGTCATTGCGTGAGGCTAGTGGTTTTTATACCCGGATAACTTCCTGTCTTGTCCAGGGATGTTAGGCGTTCTACGCTGGTTCTTTCAACGGAGGAAGGACCACCGAATGACACCCATCGCCCGCATCAGGGAACGCTTTCTCGACTTTCGCAGCCGGCTCTGCTCAACGCGATGCGCAGATCTCGGTGCAGCAGATCGCGGGTGAAAAGCAACGGCTGGGATTTGTTCACGAACGCTATTGCGGACGCCGTCACCGAATTCAGCTGCGCAATTCGCTCGGAACCGCCGCTCTCGCGCTATGGGCGCTTGAACTGGGCAACATAGCGATCAGCGGCGCGACGGGCGCCGTCCTGAAGCGAAGCCTTTCAACACTCGGCCTGTTGGTCAGCAGGGCCACGGCCGAAGTGAGGGGAGAAGGGGCAGATCAACGCCAGACTTTCTCGGTGGCCTCCTTCATTGCGGATGTCGACCTTGTGGCCCGGCTCGACGTAGCGCGCAAAGGTGTCGTCTTCGAGGTGCGAACCGTGGATTCTTCGCTGGCGATCCTGGCCAACCGGGATCTGCTCCATGCGGCGTTGGCCAATCTGCTGCAGAACGCCTTCAAGTACACCAAGGAGAGTTCCATGGTGACCCTGAGCGCCCACGCCTCGGGTGAACAGGTTCTCATCGAAGTCGAGGACCATTGCGGAGGATTGCCGGCGGGCGGCGCCGCAAAGATGTTCATCCCCTTCACACCCAACAGCGACCGTAGAGCCGGTCTGGGACTCGGACTCTCCATCGCCCGTCAGACCATCGAGGCGGACTATGGAACGTTGACGGTGCGGGACGTGCCAGCTTCGGGCTGCGTATTCACCATCAGCCATCCGCTGCACGCTCTTCCGTAGGCCGTAGGCAAAATAGACGGCAACGCGTTCGGCAGAGCCTCCGCTATTCGAAGTCGCCCGCTCCCAAGAGCATCGGGTTGGCGTCCGTGTACACGTCACCAGCCGGGGCAAGTTCAAGCACTTTGGCGTTGATCGTCGCTCGATGAGACCGGTATGCATGACCAAGATCCTTCTCGCCTTGTCCCGCTCCAAAGTGAGTCTCAAGCGCCGCGCGCGCAATGGCCACAGGAACCGATCGCTCGCCATCCATACGGCTGACGCGCACAAACAGCGTGCCGCCTCTGTCTTCGAGGTTCGCGAAGTCGTCCCGAGGGCCGGCGCTCTCTTTCCCATTACTTGCTTGCGGTTCGACGCAATCCGTCATTCTCGTCATTTGGCACCCCGTTCTTGCAAGCTCATTGCCAGCAATGATCCTGATCCAGCAAGGCACCTGAGCCAGCCGGATGGGCGAGCACGTGCAGGACAGACTCCTACAACGGTGACGCGCACGTAAGTTGCCCTCCAGCAAACAGTGCAGCCGCTCGGCCGTCAGCGTGGGAACTGCCTCGGCCGAGAGCCAGATGAACCTGTCCGAGCTGCACACCGTTGGGCAGTCGCACCTGCAAACCAACCATCGGGGGGCGGTGCCGCCAAGGAACTCTCATCAGGGATCACCGCCACGGTGGTAGCAGGCGTGTGGGCTGCCGCGCCGGCTTCTGTGCGAGATCCGGCGTTTCGACGTGTCGTAACGGAGCTCTAAGACTATAGGTGCGCCGCCACCGGCCTGCGATTGGTGCTTCCAGACGGAACCGCGATGGTTGAAGCGTATGCGGTCAATTAATCACGCCCTTGAGTTGCTGGCTGCGACCTGACAGCCTACGTTCCCACATAGATCAAGGCTTCTTCGGGCGGCTAAAAACGGAACTGTTCTACCCTCGGGACTGGAAGACGACAACCATTGAGCAGTTCATGGTCGTTGATTCCTACACCGCTGGTACAACGAAAAGCGGGATCAAGATCTCTCTTGGCTCTCCCAGCCCCATCGAATACCGAGAGAGTCTTGGACTTACGGCATAAAACCAGTCCAAGTTTTTATCCGCACCCCCTTCGTCTTGTTTCGATACCGTCCTACAGTGACCCAGCCGGGAGGTGCCGCACTATCTACTCAGCAGTAGTGAAGCCAAACCGAAGGAGTCTCCTTCATGAACCCCACTCGCCGCCTTCTCACCACCAGCATCGCGCTCTCGAGCGTGCTTGGGCTCTTTGATGTCGCCTCTGCCAAAGGCAAGCCTCATCACAACAACGGGGCCCGACTTCTTGGCGACAAGATCAAGACCAATGGCCGACACGTCCTGGAGAAGAAAGGGCCGCACACGGTTTCGATCGACGTCACGGACGGGAAAATCGCGGGCATGCACGTAAAGCATGACAAGAAGGGCGAGTTGCCCGTCAAGAAATACAAGACCAAAAAGAAGATGGCCCAGGCCGAAGGCCTTCATTACGCTTCCTACATCCAGGTCCAGGATCGGTACATGGGCACGACTTACATCGGCTATGCCTACTACGATGACTACGGCGACGAGCAAATCTACTGGTATCCGTACGACATGATTCTTGATGGCGATACCGGCGCCATCGAATACGTCGCAGCCTATTGAGAGCCTCGCGTCTCGCCGATTGGCGAGACCGTTTTCTACCCATCAACTTGCTCCGGGCCTACATGGCCGCCCGTAGATCCAGGAGTCCGCCTTGACATCGACCACTTCCCTTTTCCGACGAACCATTTCGACAGCTCATCTGCGCAACCCAGTCGCGGCAGTGATGATGCTGTTGCCCGCCGCTTTCGTGATGACCGCATTGCCCGCCAGCGCGCTCGCGCAGCCCGCTGCCGTTGAAATTCGATCACTCGACCTGAGAACCGATGGCGACCTCGGGGCGGGTTCACGCCTGAGCTTCAGGGCCGTCGCAACCCCGCGCGGAAAGGCCGAGGTGCGCATCCGGGGCATCAGGGAAAGAATCGCGCTGCGCGAAGTCTCGCCCGGCGTCTATGTCGGCCGCTACATCATCAAGCGCGGCGAGGTGGTGCAGGACGATCGCGACGTTCGCGTCCTACTCCGTCTGGGCAATCGCACGGCTGCAGCCGACTACCCCCTGAGCGAAATCATGGCCGCACCGCCCGTCGCCAGTGTTCCCCCGCCAGTAGCGGTTCCGCCACCGATGCCGTTGCGCATCGAGCGCTTCGGCGTAACGCCGATCGAACGCATCGAACCGGGCGCGGAATTGCGCTTCGCGCTCGACGGCGCGCCGGGTGGCTCGGCGATGATCGATTTGCCGGGGGTCACCAATGATGTGGTGCTGCGAGAGATTCGTCCCGGGCACTATGAAGGCGGCTACACGCTGCGGCGAGCAGATAACTTGAATTCGTCCCTGCCCATCGTGGCGACGCTTCGGGTCGGTGACCGAGTGGTCACCGCCAACCTGGCCGGGTCGCTGGTTCAGCCGCAGGTCGATAATCAGCCGCCCCAGGTCGTGAACATCAGTCCGCGCGAGGGCGACGCCGTCCCGAGCGGCGCCCCCGTCCAGATTTCCGCGAACTTCGAGGATCGCCGCGGCAGTGGAGTAGACCCCGCCAGCGTGCGGGTCCTGATCTCCGGCCGCAACGTCACGCCGGAGGCCAAGGTTACGCCGAATTCGTTCAGCTACCGGACCAACCTCCCGCCGGGCCGCTACACCGTAGACGTCACTGCGCGCGACCGGGCCGGCAACACGGTGCGGCGCGACTGGCGTTTTGACGTGGGGGCGGTGGTGCCCGTGAATGTTCCGCTGCAGATCCTGAACCACGGCAACAACGGCGCGGTGGAAGGCGGGACCACCGTCGTGCAGGGCCGAACGGCCCCGTTCGCGACTGTGGAAGTCAAGGTCGATGCCAGCGCACAGGCGCCAGGCGGCTTCGGCGTTTCGCAGCACGTCTACTCGCAAACGCTGCAGGCTGACTCGAACGGAAACTTCTCGTTCAGCTTCTCGCCGAGGTTCCCAATTCCCGGCACACGCTATGAGGTGTCTCTTGTATCCACCAAGGCCGGGGTGACGAACGACTCCCGACTGACCCTTTACCAGCGCTAGGGATGTCCTGCACAAAGCGGTTTGAGATGTGCGTCTGCGGGGTCGCCGTTTCGAGCGAGGCGATGGCCGGCGATTGAGCTTGATTTCCGGCATGCCGGAGTTCCGCTCGGGTCAAATGCGTTGCCCGATTCGCCTCGCACGCGCGCGTTTGCCGCGCGCCCCGCGCACTCATGCCCCGGTTTCCATCAATTTGACGCGCGCCATCCACAGATTGCTCAGCGCAAACAGCGTGACCAACTGCGCCGTATTCTTCTTCAACCCCCGGTAGCGCACCTTCACAGTCCCGAAGGCATCGGCCTCCTCGCCATGCAGCAGAGAGTTGGCCTCTACCACGTCGTTGACGTTGCCCGCCGTCCTCGCATCGTGTGCACGAGGCCCGAATCGGCATCCACGCCGATGTGCGCCTTCATGCCAAAGAACCACTGATTGCCCTTCTTGCTCTGGTGCATCTCGGGGTCACGCGTGCCATCGGCATTCTTCGTCGAACTGGGCGCCGCGATCAGCGTGGCGTCCACCACCGTGCCGGCCTTCAGCAGCAGGCCCTTGGCGATCAGCAGGTCATTGACCAGCGCGAGGATCTGCTCGGCCAGCTTGTGCTTGTCCAGCAGATGCCGGAATCGAAGGATGGTTCTCTCATCGGGCAGCCGGCTGTCCCAGCCCAGGCCGGCGAACTCCCGGAACAAGAGCACGTCGTGCAAGGCCTCTTCCTCGCCGGATCGCTGAGAGTGAACCACTGCTGGCATGAGGTGATCCGCAGCATCGCCTCCACGGCAAAGGGCGGGTGGCCCTTCTTGCCTTCGGGGGCGTAGGGCGCCACCAATTCGACCAGCGCCGACCACGGCACCACACGTTCCATCTGCGCGAGGAACTCCCGCTTGCGCGTGCGCTTGGTCGTCAGGTTCAGTCCCAGATCAGCTGCTTCATGCTTCACATCGCAAGCACGTTGCGCGCCAGGTTATGCAGAACATTCCTAGACTAGGCGACTTCGGCGTCGGCGTGCGCGGCGTCCGACGCCAGCAGTCCCGCAACGCCGGTCAAAAAGAACCCCCTGCTCCGGCGAACCGGAACAGGGGGATTCAACCTGACTGCTGCCCTACGCCGAGGCAAGCAGCTCCTTGGCCAACGCGACCTCCAGGCGGGGCCGACTACGCGCTCGAGGGCGGCCCATTCCCGGACGCGTGCAGCAGCCTTCTCACCGGCCGCTTCACGATCAGCTGGTACGACCGGTTTTCGGCTCGCGGTCATGTCACGTTCGGTGCCGAAAGCATGTCGATGACGCTGCCCGAGGCTGTAGTCGGTGGCGCGGCACCGCTCGCCAACGTGCCTGGGCTGGCCAGCGGGCGGCGAGTGCCGCGAGGCCTTCGAAGCGCAGTGACGCCTGGGTAAGTCACGGCAGCGGCCGCGATGGATAGCGACGTTTGCCGCGGCGCTCGAGAACGTTGCGGGTGTGTACCAAACGGGCGCACGGGCAAGCTGTATGTCGGGAGCGCAATGGGTGCAGGCGGGGACAGAGACAAGCCCAAAAATACCCAAATCAGGGGATGTATCATTTTTCTTGCACATGTAACGATCCGAACATACTTCCAAAGCCGGGGAATCCCGCTGTGATTCATCCCGAATACGGCAGCCGGCTTGGCAACCAATTCGATCCATGCGCCCTCTTCCTTTGCGACTGCCGTCGGGCGGTCTTTTCGCACGCGGCACCCGTTCCCTCCTGAGACACCCGCTCACGCTTCTGGGCACCGCATTGCTCGGCATGTCGGCCCAGGCGCAGGTCAATCCGGCGGCGGTGGACCGGCAAAACCAGATCATCGAACGCCAGCAGCAGGACCGGCTGCGCGAGGAACAGGACCGTGCCATGCGTGCGCTGCCGCCGCCCGGCGGCACCAACCTCCAGGAGGTCAAGCCGCAGGTGTCGGTGCCCGATCTGGGCGTGCAGTGCCGCGACATCCACGAGATCCGCTTCGTCGGCGACACCCAGCACCTGCCGGACAACCTGAAACGCAGCCTCCAGAATGCCAACGCGGGCCGCTGCCTGGGTGTGTCCGACCTCGAAACCGTCCTGGCCACGCTCACCAAGAGCTACATCGATCGCGGCTACATCACCACCCGCGCCTACCTGCCCGCGCAGGACCTGCGCAGCGGCGTGCTCGAGGTGACGGTGGTCGAAGGCAAGATCGAGCGCTTCGAGGTCACCGGCGGCAGCGAACGCGCCCAGTGGATCCGCGGCGCCTTTCCGGCCAGCCCCGGCGACCTGCTGAACCTGCGCGACCTGGAACAGGGCATCGACCAGGTCAACAGCCTGGCCGCCAACAACGCCAAGCTCGACCTGCGCCCCGGCAGCGCGCCCGGCCAGACCGTGGTGGTGGTCGAGAACCCGGCCGCCTTCCCGGTGCACCTCTACACATCGCTCGACAACTCGGGCACGCGCGCCACCGGCAAGGACAACGCCTCGGCCACGGTCACCTTCGACAGCCTGCTCGGCCTGAACGAGCTGATCTCGATCACGAAGCGCCAGTCGGTGCTGCCCGAGCGCTGGGACCACAAGTCGGACTCGACCGGCCTGCGCGTCGTGCTGCCCTTCGGCTACAACACCTTCAGCGTCGACGCGAGCCAGAGCAACTACACCAACGTGCTGCGCCTGCCCAGCGGCCAGAGCCTCAAGTCCGAAGGCACCACCATCAGCCGCAGCTTCACGGCCGACCGCGTGGTCTACCGCGACCAGGCCAGCCGCATCTCGCTGTCGGCGCGCATCGGGACGCAGTCCAGCCGCAATTGGCTCGGCGGCGAATTCCTGCAGGTGGCCAGCCGTGACCTCAGCACGCTCGACGTGGGTGCCAGCGCCTTCACGCAGGTGGGCGGCGGCATCCTCAATGCGCGGCTGGGCTACGTGAAGGGCCTGCGGGCCTTCGGCGCGCTGCGCGATGCCGGTGACCTCGATGCCGACCTCCCGCACGCGCAATTCCGCAAGCTCACGCTCGACCTGGGCTTCTCGCGCCGCTTCGAAGTGGCCAGCCGCGCCTTCACCGTGTCGAGCCAGTTCAGCGGCCAGCACGCCTACGACACGCTCTACGGCACGCAGCAGGTGCTGATCGGCGGAGGATCTTCCGTGCGCGGCTTCCTCAACACCGTGCTCAGCGGCGACAGCGGCTTCTACCTGCGCAACGAACTGTCGATGCCGTGGCAGCTCGCGCTGGGCAAAGGCTCGCCGTTGCAAGGCCGCATCTACACCGGCTTCGACGTGGGCCGCGTGAGCAACCGCGCGAGCGGCGTGCCCTCGGGCTCGCTGTCGGGCGCCACGCTCGGCGCGGCCTTCCAGTGGAAGACGCTGAGCCTCGACGTCTTCGCCTCGCGCGCCGTGCACGTGCCCAGCACGCTCACGCGCGAAGGCACCCTCTACGGCTTCCGCCTTTCCGCTTCCCTCTGAGATCGAGCACACCATGAACCACATCTACCGAGTCGTCTGGAATGCCGTCTCCGCCACTTGGACAGCCGTCGCGGAAACCGCACGGGGGAACGGCAAGAGCAGCAAGACCGCCACGCGCCGCCGCGGCGTCATGGCCTTCGGCGCGCTGGCGCTGCTTCCGCCATTCGCGCTCGCGCAGGTCGCGTCCGTGGTGGTCGCGCCGGGCACCAACCTCAACACCTACGTCGCGCCCAATGGCGTGACGGTGGTCAACATCAACCAGGCCAATTCAGCGGGCCTGTCGCACAACCAATACAACAGCTTCAACGTCAACGCGATCGGCCTGATCCTCAACAACACGACCAGCGCGCAGCAGATTGCGTGGCAGTCGCAACTCGCAGGTCAGATCACGGCCAACTTCAACCAGACCAGCGCCGCGCGGGTGATCCTGAACGAAGTGGTGTCCAACAACCGCAGCAAGCTGGCCGGCTTCACCGAAGTGCTTGGCGGCAAGGCCGACGTGGTGCTGGCCAACCCCTACGGCATTACCTGCTCAGGCTGCGGCTTCATCAACACCGACCGCGTGACGCTGAGCACCGGCAATCCCTTTCTCGTTTCGAACGGCGGACTCGGCGGCTTCAGCGTGGGCCAGGGCGACATCCTGATCACCGGCACGGGCTTGAACGCGACGGCGCAGCAGGTGCTCGACCTGGTGACGCGCTCGGTGCGCATCGAAGCGCCCATCAACGCGCAAGACCTCACCATCGCGGCCGGCACCAACAAGTGGAGCTACGACACGCGCGCCGTGACCGGCGCGGCCACGCCCACGGGCAGCGCGCCGGTCTATTCGATCGACACGGCTGCACTCGGCGGCATGTACGCCAACCGCATCCGCCTGAGCTCGACCGAGGCCGGCGTGGGCGTGCGCATGCTGGGCGACGCCGCCGCGAGCGCAAGCGACTTCACGCTCACGGCGGCCGGCAAGGTCGAGCTGCAAAATCGCATTTCCGCCGCCACCGACGTGAATGTGAGTACCACGGGCACCGACGCCGCTGCGCTCGCGCTGACCGACGCCAGCCTCACCTCGACCGGCAAGACCACGCTCGCGGCCACCGGCGGCGCATCGATCACGGGCAGCGCGCTCGTGGCGGGCACAGACCTGTCGGTGAGCGCAGCGAGCCTGCTCGACACGGCCAGCGCCTCGGGCGTTGCCAACAACAACCTGCGCCACGCGGGCGGCGCGCTGACGCTGGCCGTCGGCAACACGGCCTCGCTCGGCGCCACCGAATGGAGCGCAGCCGGTGCCTGGAACGGCACCTTCGGCAACCTCGTGACCACGGGCGCGACCAAGCTCTACAGCAGCGGCGGCACGCTGATCGCCAGCGCGGACAAGGGTGACCTGGCGCTGGGCCTCGCCGCGCTGCAGTCGGCGGGCAACATGTCGTTCACGTCGAGCGGCACGATCAGCACCGCCACGGGTGGCGCGCTGCAATCGCTGGGCGGCAACCTCGCGCTAACGGCGGGCAACGGCATCACGAATGCCGGCACGATGACGGCCGACAAGGGCGCGGTCACGGTGCGCGCCGACGGTGCCATTGCCAACAGCGGCCAGATCCACGCCGCGCAGAACCTCGACATCGCGGACCGCACGGGCGGCGCCACTGCCAGCCTTGCCAACAGCGGCACGCTGCTGGCTGAACAGGCGCTGGCGCTGAAGGCAGCCGCCTTGAGCAACACGGCCGCCGCGCGCATCCAGGCGCAGACCGGCAGCACGGCCGACGCAGCCAGCATCGACAACGCGGGCGCGTGGCTGCTGTCGCAAGCGGCTGGCGCGAGCGACAAGATCAGCGTGACGGGCGCGCTCGCCAACAGCGGCACGCTGCAGGGCGCGGGCACCGTGGCGGTGGGCGCGGGCAGCGTGAACAACACGGGCACGCTGATCGGCACCGACCTCGCGGCCACCACCACGGGCGACTTCACCAACAGCGGCACCGCGCAAGCCAGCGGCACGCTCGGCGTGATCAGCGGAGGCGCCGTCACCAACATCGCCCCCGGCGTGCTGAAAGCCGCGACGCTGAACCTCACGGCCGCCAAGGGCCTGGTCAACGCGGGCATTGCCACCGCCGACAGCGGCAACGCCACGCTACGCGTGGACGGCACGCTGAACAACAGCGGCCAGTTGCATGCCAAGGGCAACATCGACATCGCCGACCGCAATGCGGGCGCGACGCAGGCCGTCATCAACAGCGACAAGCTGCTGGCCGAACAGGCACTGGCGCTGAAGGCCGCATCGTTCAACAACACGGCCACCGGCTGGACGCAGGCGGCCACGGGCAGCACGGCCACGCTGGGCTCGCTCGACAACGCGGGCACGTGGCTGCTGTCGCAGAACGCGGGCGCGAAGGACCAGGTCACCGCATCGGGCGCCGCCACCAACAGCGGCACGCTGCAGAGCGCGGGCGACCTGGGCGCGACGGCCGCGAGCCTGCTCAACAGCGGCAGCGTGCTGGCCGCGAGCAAGATCGACGTCACCACCACCGGCAACCTGCGCAACGCCGCTGGCGGCGCCATGCAGGCCGGCACCGCGCTCACGCTCACCGGCGGCAACGCGGTGAGCAACGCAGTCACCGCCTCGCTGAAGGGCCAGACCGTAGCCCTCAACGCGGGCAACGGCCTGACCAACGCAGGTGGCATCGAGGCCAGCGCTGGCGCCGCCACGCTGCGCGTGAACGGCACGCTGAACAACAGCGGCACCGTGCACGCCACCGCCAACATCGACATCGCCGACCGCAACGGCGCGTCGACGCAGACCGTCGCCAACAGCGGCACGCTGTTGGCCGACCAGGCTTTCGCGCTCAAGGCCGCGGGCATGACCAACGCCGCCGCGGGCCGCCTGCAGGCCAACACCGGCAGCACCGTGGCCGTGGTCAGTCTCGACAACCAGGGCACGTGGCTGCTGTCGCAGCAGGGCGCGGCCGCCGACACCGTGAACGTGACCGGCACGCTGACCAACAGCGGCACGCTGCAGAGCGCGGGCAACGAGACGCTCACCGCCGACCAGATCACCAACACCGGCAAGCTCATCGCCGGAGGCAACCTCACGGCCAACGTGACGACGGGCCTGAACAACGACGGCGCGGCAGCCACCGTACAGGCCGGCAAGCAACTGTCGGTGCAGGGTTCGGGCGCTGCGCTCGTCACCACCGCCGACAGCAAGATGCTCGGCGACGGGCTGGCCATCGACGTGGCCAGCATCGACAACAGCGGCACCATTCAAGGTGGCACGCGCAGCGACAGCACGGTGGCGGTGGCCAACACGCTCGCCAACCGTGCCACCGGCGTGCTGACCGCGGCCACCGCCTCGGGCGGCGCCGGCACGGTGGCCGCCACGACGATCACGAACGACGGCAAGCTGCAGTCCTCGGGCGCGCTCACGCTGGGCGTGGGCACGGGCGGCCTGACCAGCAACGGCACCGTCATCGCCGAACGCGACCTCACGCTGCAAAGCCGCAACGCCAACAACTACACCGCCACCGTCAACGGCCTGATGCAAAGCCGCAGCGGCACTCTCGCGGTGAACGGCACGGGCGCGAGCACGTTGAACATCGGCGCCACCGGCACGGTGGTCGGCCAGCAGCTCACGGCCACGCTGGGCACCATCAACCTGGCCAACGGCGCCACACTGTCTTCGGACCGCGACATGACGCTCACGCTCGGTACGCTGGCGATCGGCGGTGCGAACGCGGCGGTGCTGGGCTCGACCGACCAGAGCGTGCCGTCGCAGACGCGCATTACCACGACCAACGCGCTGACCAACAACGGCCTGCTGTTCTCGGGCAACGACCTGACCGTGCGCGCGCCGTCGATCACCAACGGCCTCACGGGCGGCATCTCCGCATTGCACGACCTGAGCGTGACCGCCACCACGGGCGACCTGATGAACCAGGGCGCGCTCTATGCGGGCAATGCGCTCACGGCCTCGGCCACCTCGGGCACGCTCACCAACGCGGCCACGCTGACGGCCTACCAGGGCACGATCAGCGCGGGCAAGTCGGTCACCTTGAGCGCCGACACGCTGGTCAACAACAGCACCATCGACAGCAACGGCGCCATCACGCTGACCGCACGCGAGCTGCGCAACGAGGTGCTCGGTGGCGACACCCGCGCCTACGGCGCCGAGTCGACTCGCGTAAAGGTGCAGACCGACCACGACAGCAAGGGCTACAACGGCCATGGCTGCTGCGACCAGTACGAGAGCTGGTACTACAAGGAGACCTGGTACAAGGACCAGTCCTACGTGGGCGGTGCGCCGACCATCAAGCCGCAGATCACGGGCGCCGGCGCGGTCAGCCTGAATTTCAGCATCGGCAAGAACCTGGGCGGCGTGATCTCGGGCGACACAGTGACGTTGACGGGCACCGGCAGTGGTGCCACCTTCACCAATGACGACCTCGCGCTGAAGCGGACTTCCTACACGCGCACCTGGACCGAGGAAACCAAGTACAAGGCGGCCGGCCCGCTCACGTACCACGAACGCAGCGTCATCGACGACAACACCACCAACGCCGTCACCGAAAACAGCAACATCGGCGCCGGAATCTACGCCCGCCTGCTGAGCGGCAGCAACTTCGCGCTGACCAACAACGGTTCCACCGCGGTACAGACGCAGGACATGAAGAAGGGCGACGCCAAGACCGCCTCGGTCTCGGCGTTGAACGGCAGCAATGCCACCAAGGGCACGGTCAGCGGTGCGGTCACGAGCACCACCGGCGCGGCCACCGGCAGCGTCACGCCCGTCACCACACTCAACGGTCGCTCTGCCATTTCGTTCGTCGCGGTGAATGCGGCCAACGGCGTAAAGGGCACCTCGTTCGGCGGCATCAACATCCCGCTGCCGACCAACCCGAACGGCCTCTACGTCATCGGCAGGGAGCCGGGCGCCAAGTACCTGGTCGAGAGCAATCCGCGCTACCAGATCGGTTCGTCCACTGTGGGCTCGGACTACCTGGCCAAGCTGCTGGGCTACGACGCCGACACGCTCGTGCGCCGCCTCGGCGACTCGAGCTACGAGGCCTACCTGATCAAGCAACAGCTCATCGCGCAGACCGGCAACTCGCTGCTCGCCGGCGCGAAGGACGCGAGCGCGCAAGTGCAGGGCCTCATGGACTCGGCCGCCGGCGAAAGCAAGGCGCTGGGCCTGGTCTACGGCCAGGCGCTCACGCCCGAGCAGCAATCGAAACTCACGCGCGACATCGTGTGGATGGTGCAGACCGAGATCGACGGCCAGGTGGTGCTCGCGCCCGTGGTGTACCTGTCGCCGCAGACCAAGGACGGCGTCACGCGGAGCGCGGTCATCACGGCCGCCACCGCCAACCTCAGCCTTACCTCGCTGACCAACACCGGCGGCACCATCGCCGGCACGCAGACACTGAACGTGGTGTCGGTGGGCGACGTGACCAACACCTCGGGAACGATCAAGGGCGGCAACGTGGCCGTCACGTCCACGCAGGGCAGCATCGTCAACCAGACCGCGGCCAATGGCTCGGGCGGCGACCAACGCTACATGACCGACATCGGCAAGACGGCGTCGATCGAATCGACCGGCACGCTGTCGCTGGATGCGGCGAAGAACATCACCAACACCGGCGCCAACGTGACGGCGGGCGGCGATGCGAGCCTGAAGGCTGGCGGCAACGTCAGCTTCGACACCATTCAGAACAAGACCACCGACACCACGCACGCCAGCTTCGGCAATTCGCTGAACGGCGGCATGAGCAGCACCTCGACCACCACGGTCACCCAGGTGAAGTCGGGCCTCACGAGCGGCGGCAACCTGTCGATCGATGCGGGCAAGGACATCACGCTGGCCGGCACCGATACCAAGGCCGCGGGCAACGCCGACCTGAAGGCCGGCGGCGACCTGAACATCATCGCGCGCGAGAACAGCAAGACCACGCACACGAAGAGCCAGGCCAGCGGCCTGGGCATGAACAACTCGCTGTACGGCACCACCACGGTCACCACCGATTCGAACTCGGTGCGCAACGTGGGCAGCACGCTGCAGGTGGGCGGCAATTCGACGCTCACCGCGAAGAACGACATCACGGTGCAGGGCTCGACAGTCGACGTGAAGGGCAACGGAACGGTGAGCGCGACCAACGTCAACGTGCTGGCCGGCCGCAACTACGATGAGAGCAACACCACCACCAAGAAGACCGGCATCATGCAGGTGGGCGCGTCGAGCAGCGGCGCGGCCAGCGCAGGTGCGGGCGCGACATCCGCGTCGAAGAGCGATCACAACGGCGCGTCGGCCTCGGCTTCGGCCCAAGCCAGCGCCGAGGCTTCGGGCAAGGGCTCGGCGGGCCTGGCGTTCAGCTCCGACACCACCACCAAGACGCAGACCACCGACCTGAAGTATGTGGGCTCCAGCCTCAACTTCGGCGGCGACGTCACGGTCAACGCCAGCAAGGACGTGACGCTGCAGGGCTCGTCGGTGAGCGCTGGCGGCAATGCGACGGTGAACGCAAAGAACGTGAACCTGCTGGCGGCCGAGGACAAGTCGACCTCGACCACCAACGTGAGTTCGACGCGCGTGGGCCTGATGGCCAGCACCGACAACACCGCCAAGGCCGAGGCGCAAGCCGGTGCCAGCGCGGCAGCGGGCAAGGGCATTCCGAACGCCAATGCGCAGGCCTCGGCGGGCGTGTCGGCCACCACCGAGAACCACGTCGACCTGGTGCAGAAGAGCGACACCACCACCAGCACGCTCGACACGAAGAACCGGGGATCGTCGATCAGCGCGGGCGGCAACCTGGCCATCAAGGCGAGCGACACGCTGAACGTCGAGGGCTCCAAGCTCGCGTCGGGCGGTGACATGAAGCTGGACGCCAACAACATGACGTTCAAGGCGGTCGACGACAAGCACGAAGTCAGCACCACCAGCAGCGTCACCACCGCCGGCCTCTATGCCAGCGGCAAGGCCGAGGCCGGCGTGGAAGGCGGCGCGTCGGCGGGCCTGGGCGCGCGGGCCGGCGCTTCCGCGAAGGCAGAGGCTTCGGGCGAAGTCGGCCTCTATGGCTCGAACACGCGCGGCAGCACGGTGGACGGTTCGACCACGGCGCAAACGTCGAGCATCTCGGCCGGCGGCAGCATCACGCGCACCGCCGCCACCAACATCACCGACGTGGGCACGCAGATCGAGGCGGGCGGCAACTTCACCCAGTCGGCCGCGACCATCACCAGCAAGGCCGCGGCCAACACCACCTACAGCTCGTCGAACAGCGCGACCGACACCGCCAAGGTGGGCGTCTATGCGGAGGCTTCAGCCGGAGCCAGCGCCAGCGCCAAGGCGGGACCCGGCGCCAGCAAGCCGGGCGCCACGTCGACCGATGCCGGCGCGGGCGTTCGCGCCAGCTACCGGCACGACGACAGCGCCAGCCGCTCGGCCAGCAGCGACGCGGTGGTGTCGAACATCAAGGTGGGCGGGAGCGTGAACAGCCAGTCCAGCGGCACCACCACGATGGAAGGCACCAATATCGCGGCCGGCAGGGACGTGACCCTCGGCGCCAGTTCGCTGAACTACTCGGCCGCGACGAACACGGCCAGCGGCAGCAGCAACAGCACCAGCGCGGGCGGCAGCGTGAGCGTGGACCTGGTGAACAAGAGCGCCGCGGTGGGCGTCAACTATGCCGGCAGCACGAGCAATGGCAGCAGCAGCACGGCGGTGGTCGGCGGCATCACGGCCGGCGGCAACCTCGCTGTGACCACCACCGGCGACACGCGCTTCGAGGGCACCAACATCGCAGCCGGCGGCGCGGCCGGCGTGAGCGCGGGAGGCAAGATCGACTTTGCCGCCGCGAAGAACACCGCCAGCGCCAGCAGCCAGGACGTGGGCGTCGACGTGGCCGTGTCGGCCGGCGCCAAGGGCGGCAGCGGCAGCGCCGCCGTGAACTACGCCAAGTCGACCAGCAGCAGCAGCGACGACGTGGCCGGCAGCATCCAGAGCGGCAGCGGCCCTTTGACCCTCAAGAGCGGCGGCGACGCCACCTTCACCGGCACGCAGATTGCGAGCAACAGCGATATCGCCGTGCAGGCGGGCGGCAACCTGGCATTCAACGCGGCGCGCAGCACGTCGAGCAGCGAGTCGCTGAGCGTGGACGTGTCGGCGGCCGCTTCGGGCGGCAAGAAGGAGAACGTGGGCGGCACCACCAATGCCGGCACCGGCAAGAAGACCGGCGGGAAGACCATGGACGAGCGCAGCGGCGAGGCTTCGGTCGGCGTGGGCTACAGCAAGGCGAACAGCGACATCGCGACCGGCGCGAGCATCCAAAGCAACGGCGGCAGCATCTCGGTATCGTCGGGCAAGAACACCTCATTCGAAGGCACGCAGGTCGCAGCGACCGGCGCCGTCGGTGTGAGCGCGGGCGGCACGGTGACGCAGACCGAGGCCAGGAGCAGTTCGAGCTCGCTGGGCGTTCAGGTGTCGGCATCGGGCTCCGGTTCCAGCCTGACGCCGGAGAAGAAGGCGGGCGCGAAGGCGCCAGCGGCGACGCCAGCGCCTGCCGCTCCTGCCCCCGCTCCCGCTGTGGCACCGGCTCCAGCCGGCGCTCCGGTCGCGTCGCCGGCCTCCGCCCCGCCGAAGACCCCCGCGCAACTCACGCAGCAAAAGGGCAGCGGCGTGGCGTCGGTCGGCGTGCAAACCGAGTCGAGCAACACCAGCCAGAAGACTACGCTGGCCGGCGGACAGGGCGTGACCGTCACGCAGGGCACCGCCAACCCGGCCACGCGCCGGATCAGCGCCAGCGTGCCGATGCCGGCCGCGCTGCCGCCGGGCAAGACCGTGGCGGCAAAGACCGCCGAGGGCAAGCCGCTGCCGGCCTGGTTGAAGCTGGACCCCGCCACCGGCAAGTTCAGCGGCAACCCGCCGGCGGACTTCAAGGGCGAACTGAAGATCAACGTCAGCGTGCCGCAGGCCGACGGTTCGGTGAAGACCGTGCCGATGAGCTTTTCTGGTAAATAGAAGCAGACGCGGCTGTCACGCTGGGGCGGCGCTCGCCCCGGGACGGGCAGAGGCGGCAGCCGCCGTTCGCGCCCTGGATGAAAAACCTTCGCAGGGCAGCGGTATGGGCTGATTTTGCATGATCCGCGGTGACCGTATCCGATGGCTCCAGCGCCCAGGAGAGCCGGACTCCGGCACGACCTGGGACCGGATTCTGGCACTTCCACCTCGCCCGCGAGGGCTGGGGTCGCGTTGAAGTTAACGTCGAGCGGAGACCGGGCGAGAAGCCCGTAGCCTGCTTGATCTTGTAGGCGTTGGGCCGAATCTGCTCCGCCCGGTCTCGCGTGCGGCAGGCCTTGTTGGGCACGGGGGTGTTGGAGCAAAGTTGTAATGTCGCAAAGTTGGCCGCCCCGAGTTCCGAGGCATGGCCATGGCGACACCTGCAGCGACGATCACACACGGCCCCGAGGCCCCGTCGCAGTTGCACGCCAGCAAGCGCGTGCCGACGTGCCGCCAAATCTGAACGGGGCCTCGGTGCGAATACGCGCCGCGGATGACGCCGGATGAACAGGCGCGTGCGCTCGCCGCAAGCTTTCAATTCGCAACGACCGCAATCCCCCTGAACTGCCCTGCCCGCGCTCCCCCCGCAGGCTTCGGGTAGCGTTTCGGCGCGAAGCGATGCATCAGTTCGGCCTCACGAGCGTTCGCCAATGCGAGGTTGGCGAGCTTCACATGGCCGTAGCCGCGGATCGTCAAAGGCACCGCGGCGATCTGCGCAGCGACCTTCTGGTTGATTGGGGACAGTTCGGCCACCAGCTCGTCGAGCCGCGCTTCGAACTGCTTGACCAACGAGCGCTCGATTCGGCGCTCGGCCGTATGGCCGAACAGATCGAAGGCTGTTCCGCGCAAGCGCTTGCCGTGGGCCAGCAATTTCATGACTGGCAGCATCCAGCCGCCGAGGCGGATCTTCGCTGGCGGCTGTCCATTCTTCGGCCGCGACAGCAGGGGCGGAGCCATGTGAAATTCAAGCTGAACGTCGCCTTCGAACTGCTCGGCCAGTCTCGCTTGGAAGCTGCCGTCGCTGTAGAGGCGCGCGACTTCGTACTCGTCCTTGTAGCTCATCAGCTTGAGCAGGCTGCGCGCCGCATTGCGGCTGACAGGCAAGGAAGGATCGCCGCCGACGAGTGCCGTCTCGCGCTGCTGCACGCGACGTACGTGCTCCTCGAAACGCCTTGCCCAAGCCGCGTTCTGATAAGCGGTCAGGTGGGCGCGACCACGAGCGATCAGTGCCTCCAGGGACTCGTCCTTCGGATCCTGAGCGGGGGCGCGGCGCAGCCCTTCGATCGCATTCGGCGCGCCTGCGGCCAGCCGGCCGAGCGAGAACGCCATCTGGTTGGATGCGACGGCAACACCGTTGAGCTCGATCGCGCGCGTCAGCGCCTCCAGGCTCAGCGGGATCAGCCCCCGCTGCCAGGCGTAGCCGGTCGCGAGGATGTTCGCTGCCAATGTGTCGCCGAGGAATTCCTCCGCGAGCGCCTGCGCATCGAAGGTCTCGACCTGTTCGCGGCCGGCGACGAAACGCATCTTCTCGAGCAGCAGCTCGACCTGAAGTTCGGCATCCGGATTGCGCAGCGACTCGGCCACCGGGATCTCGTGCGTATTCGCCAGGATACGGGTACGGCCGTGGCGCACGGTCTGCAGCGCTTCGGCAGAAGCGCCGACCACGATGTCGCAGGCGAGGATCGCATCGGCCTGCTGAGTGTCGATGCGCACCTGGTTCAATCGTTCGGGCATATGGGCAAGCCGCACGAAACTCAGCACCGCCCCGCCCTTCTGGGCGAAGCCCATGAAGTCCAGCACGCTGGCCGACTTGCCTTCGAGATGCGCGGCCATCGCGATCACCGCGCCGACGGTCACCACGCCGGTGCCGCCGACGCCGGTGACGAGCAGGTCGTAGGGGGCTCCCCAGGTTCGCGGCGCAGGCCGTGACAGTGCGGCCACGTGCCGCAGGAAGGCATCGCGGCCCGCGGCCAGTGCCCCACTCTTCTTGCGCAGCGATCCGCCCGTCACGCCGACGAAGCTGGGGCAGAAGCCCTGGGCGCAGGAATAGTCCTTGTTGCAACTGGTCTGGTCGATCTTGCGCTTGCGGCCCAGATCGGTTTCGTGCGGCAGCACCGCCACGCAGTTGCTCTGCACGGTGCAGTCGCCGCAGCCCTCGCAGACGGCCTCGTTGATGAAAAGGCGCCTGGCAGGATCGACCAACTCCCCCTTCTTGCGGCGGCGGCGCTTTTCGGCCGCGCAGGTCTGTTCGTAAATCAGCACCGTCACGCCCGGCACCTCGCGCAGGCGGCGCTGCACCGCGTCGAGCTCGCTGCGATCGTGGAACTCGGTGCCGGTCGGGAACTTGCTTCGGATCTGTGCGTACTTGTCGATGGCATCGCTGACGACGACCACCTGTTTCACGCCTTCGGATTCCACCTGACGCGCGATGGCGTCGACGCTGATGACCCCGTCCACCGGTTGACCGCCAGTCATGGCGACCGCATCGTTGAAAAGGATTTTGTAGGTGAGGGTCGCCTTGGCCGCGACCGCCTGCCGGATCGCAAGGTAGCCCGAGTGGTAGTAGGTGCCATCGCCGAGGTTCTGGAACACGTGCGGCGTGCGCGAGAACATCGACTGAGAGACCCAGTCGACGCCTTCGCCGCCCATCTGGATCAGGCCCGCCGTGCTGCGGTCCATCCAGTTGGCCATGAAGTGGCAGCCGATGCCCGCGCGTGCGGTCGAGCCTTCAGGCACCTTGGTGCTGGTGTTGTGCGGACAGCCGGCGCAGAAGTAAGGCAGCCGCTTGACGTTGTCACCACCGTTGCTCAGCAGCTCGGGCGGCGTGAAGTCGCGCACGTGCTGGAAGTGGTCCCCGAGCTCGGCGTGGTCCGGGAAATGCACCGACAGCCAATGGGCCACCAGCTCGATCAGCCGCGAGGGCCGAAGCTCGCCGAGCGCGGACACCAGCGGACGGCCGTCGCGGTCGTGCTTGCCCACCAGGGCCGGACGTGCACCGGCCGGCGCGTTGTAAAACAGGTCGCGCAGCTGGCTCTCGACGATGGCTCCCTTCTCTTCGACAATCAGAATCTCGTCCAGGCCCTGCGCGAACGCCCTGATGCGCGTGGGCTCGAGCGGAAAGCTCAGGCCCACCTTGTAAAGACGAACGCCCACGCGGGCCAGGCTCTGCGGCGTCACCTCGAGGCGGCGCAGCACCTCCATCAGGTCGTAGTGCGCCTTGCCGCAGGTCACGATGCCGACCGTCGCATGCGGGCTCTCGATCACATGGCGGTCGATGCTGTTCACGCGCGCGAAAGCGGCAACCGCCCGCAGCTTCTCGTCGAGACGCGACTCGATCCGCAGCGACGGCAGGTCGGGCCAGCGATAGTGCAGCCCGTCGACCGGCGCAACGTGACCTGTGGCCGCGCGCACCATGTCGGCATCGGCCCAGGCGGCGACATGGAGCTCGATGAGGTCGAGATCCACCGTGCCAGCGCTCTCGACCACTTCGGACAGCGCCGCCATGCCGACCCAGGCGCCCGAGAAGCGCGACAGCTCGTAGCCGTACAGGCCGAACTCCAGGTACTCCGCCACGCAGGCCGGCTGCAGGACCGGCATGTGCCACGCGATAAAGGCCTGGTCGCTCTGGTGCGGCATGGACGACGAGACACAGCCGTGGTCGTCGCCCGCGACCACCAGCACGCCGCCGTGCGGCGACGAGCCATAGGCATTGCCATGCTTGAGCGCGTCCCCTGCGCGGTCCACACCTGGCCCCTTGCCGTACCACATCGCGAACACGCCTTCGACCGTGCGCTCGGGGTCCGACTCCACGCGCTGCGTGCCGAGCACCTGCGTCGCCGCAAGTTCCTCGTTGATTGCAGGTACAAAGCGGATGCCCGCGTCCTTGAAGCCCGGCCCGGCCTTCCAGATCGCTTGGTCGACCGTGCCCAGGGGCGAGCCACGGTAGCCGCTCACGAAGCCCTGGGTGTCGAGCCCCCGGGCCGCATCGCGCCGACGCTGCATCAGGAGCACGCGCACCAGGGCTTGCGTCCCGGTCAGGAAAACGGTGCCCGAGCGCGCCCAGAGACTGTCGGAAAGCTGGTAGTCCGGGCGCTGCAGCGAAGGGGGCGTCTCGATCAAATGCATCGAAGGATTGTTCTTCGCCGTCAGGAGGAATATCCTCTGAAATTGACCCTGATCTACCCTTGTTGTGAGAATTTCATTCTCCCTATATCGCCATGAACGATGATTCCATTCCTCTCGACAACCACTCGCTCCAGATCCTCCTCGAGCTGCAGCGCGACGCGCGCCAGACCGTGCAGCAGATCGCGGACAAAGTGGGGCTTTCGTCGACGCCATGCTGGCGCCGCATCAAGGAGATGGAAGCCTCCGGCGTGATCCGGGGCTACACGGTCGTCGTCGATCGCGAGAAGGTTGGCCTCAATCTCGCGGCCGTGACCGAAGTCAACCTGGACCGGCACAGCGAGTCGAAGGTGCGCGATTTCGAGAAGGCGGTGGAGGCGAGCCCGCAGATCGTGCGCTGCGTCTCGGCGACGGGCCCGGCCGACTACATCCTCACGGTGCTCGTGCCCGACATCAAGCACTACGAGAAATTCCTGCACACCACGCTGTTCGAGCAGGCCGGCGTCACGCACGTGCGTTCGGCGATCGTGCTGAGGGAAGTGAAGTCCGAAGGAAGCCTGCCGGTCGACTTCGGACCGACCAGGCTGGCGCGCGCCTGAGCGGCGCCAGGTTCGATACGCGCTTCATCCAGCGCTCATGGGCGTTCACTCGAGCCCAATCACCTGGGCAGTCATGAAGGGCAGACGCGCCGGGTTACCTCAAAACTTCGACTCTGCGAACTCCCAGCTCGCGTGGCTGATCGGTCGATTGCCCTGTGACCATCCCAGGCAATCCATCGTCGGAAGCCTCCCTGCCATCCTGAGGGAGGCAAGAACTCCTCACGCCAGGCGTGAGGCCCCGTCGACCTTTGATGCGCCTTTGTCGAAGGTCCACAGCGGAGATTCGCCAGCCAGCGCCACATGAAGGCAATCGGCAAAATCCGCTGCGCTCTTTGAATACGCGGAAAGTGCATGCTCCACGGCCCCCTCCGAGGCGAAGCAAAGTTCGGTGGTCGAGAGAAGCTGCGAAAAGATCTCAATCACTTCGGCCTTGTCGAAACCGAAGTTCGAACGAAGGACCCATTCGAGCTCGATCGTTACTGTCACCGGCACGTAAAGCGTTTGCCCCCCGTCGATACACTTTTGGAACAAGCGCCGTGCGGCCAACAGTTGCCTGGCATCGTCTCTGACGATGTAGCGGACGAGGACATTGGTATCGAGCGCCGCCATCAGCGCCAAGGATTCATATCTGCGATCGAGACATGCTTTCCTCCGGGCGGCTTGAAGGCTCCTGCCAGCTCGACAATGGACCTGGTTTTGGCCCGAACGACGATGCGACCGTCTGGCATGACGTGCCACACCAGGCGAGTGCCCGGTGCCGCGCCAATTTGCTCCCTCACTTCTGCAGGAACGGTGGTCTGGCCCTGTGACGTGATGGTGGATTCGATCAACATAAATTCCTTACATATGACCCTATCGTAAGGATGACGGTTCAAGACGCAAGTCGTCAGCGTCGCCGGAGAGATGTTGCGGTTCATTGAGGAACCGGCTGTCGCCTGCATACAAGAGCGTGGTGTTCGATCACCAGCACCGCACGCACAATGGGTTCGCTCAGCACCGTACCGGACTGCGCAAATCGTCCGTACGAACCGCAAGCCAGCGCAAAGCACCATGACGCCGCCGCCTGCATCCCCTGAAGCGCCGTCACACCGCATCGAGGCCGGACATCCGCTCCGATTCGGAAGCTGCTCACAATGGTTCCTCCGTGGCCCAGCAGACGAGGCGCAGGTCCGCAAGCGGGAGAAAGCTCCGCGCACCATCGCCAAACATCACCTCTCCCACGTCCCTGTCCTGGGCCTTGAGCCGCAGGGATCCGCGTCGGCCGCTGTGCTCGACCACCAGCACGGTCCGACCGCCGCTGACCGCTTTCGACAACTGGACGACGCTGGATGTCGCCGATGCGCCGTGCGGTGGCATCCGAGGTGCCTCCCCCAACAGTGCATCGATGCTGGCCCGATTGATCAGCGCATCTCCTGCCAGAAGTTCATCGACCCGCTCTGGAACGCCACGTGCAGCAACGACGAGGCGGCGGAGGGTTCGCACATCGAGGCCGAGGCGACCTGATTCGACCGCGCTCCGAATGGATTGGGGTGCATCGATCAGCGCCGCCGCCTCGCTGATGAAGGTACGCGGCTTGGCCAAGCGCCTGGCAATCTCGGCCTTCGAAAGCCCTTCTTTTTCTCGCTCGCAAACGAAAGCTGCCAAGTCGAACGGCGACATGTCCTCCCGATGCAGGTTTTCCGCGGCCTGCGCGAACGGATCGAGGCGCTCGTCGATGAAGGCCGGGACAATAGGCAGGCCGGCCCAACGTGCCGCGCGCACTCTGCGCTCGCCGCGGTTGACGACGTATCGGTCCGGCTGCTCGGGATGGCGCCGCAGGGACACCGGTTCCAGCACGCCATGCTGACGGATCGATTCAGCGAGTTCCTCGATGCTGCCCTCCCGGACGCTTCGACGCGGCTGGGCAGCATCGAAGTCGATGCAATCCAGCGCCACCCGCATCGGCTCGCCCGAGGAGGAGTGAGCATCCTCCCCGGACAGCAGTTCGGTCGCCTTGAACTGCGACAGCGCGGTCAGATCCAGCCCATAGAGCGCATTCATGCCCTCTCCTCTTCCGGCGCTGCCTCGCCCGATCGTGTGATGCGCGGTTGCAGCAGCTCGAACACCCGCATCAGTTCGAGGCTTGCCTCGCGCGCCGCGCTCTTGGGTAGCTGCCACACCGGCATTCCCGCGGCCAGCGCCTCGGGAATTGCCGAGCGGGTCGAGATCCGCGCGGGAATCACGAATTCCCGGAAGTGCATCGCCAGCCCCTGCATCGCAGCCTTCTGTCGCAATGAATGCGGATTGAACCGGTTCAGCACGACGCCAGCGAGCCGCAACTGCGGGTTGTATCGCCGCCTGACGCCAAAGGTGGTCTTGAGCATGTCCGTGACACCGTCGATGCTGTACTCCTCCAGTTCGATCGGGCAGACCACGGCCGTCGCGGCAATCAACGCCGCGCTCATCCGCAAGCCAAGCGCCGGCGGCGTGTCGATCACGACTGTGTCGAAGCGCTCCGCCAAGTGCAGCACATTCGTGCGGAACGCAGGGATCACCATTTCCGGCCTCGCGAGTTCGATGTCGGCCAGTTGCTTTCCGCCCGCCACCAGCGCGATCGCCGCCTCGCACGGTGGCGCGACCACGATCGCGTTCTGCCGAAACAGCTCGACCGCCTCGATGCCCGCGGCGAATCGACGCAGCGACTTCGAACTGTTGGCCTGCGTGTCGAGGTCGATCACGCACACGGACTGGCGCTGTACGTCGGCCACCCAGTACGCGTACAGCACG
Organism: Variovorax paradoxus; assembly: GCF_018614875.1. GTDB lineage: Bacteria > Pseudomonadota > Gammaproteobacteria > Burkholderiales > Burkholderiaceae_C > Variovorax > Variovorax paradoxus_I. The sequence continues at coordinate 56,600 of NZ_JAGGNW010000028.1, forward strand.
GCCAGCGTGGACTTGCCGACACCCCCCTTCTGATTGCCAAAGACGACCACATTGCCCATGAATCGCTCCTCACGCTTCGACCTGAGAGCCTCCGACCATCTCACCAAGGCTGCACTGCGCAGGCATTTCGATGAGCCCATGAAAAGTCCCTTGCTCGCCCCAGCAGTAGTCGCAGCGACCGCATGTGCGCCGAGTCTGCTGGCCAAGTCCCGTGGCAGCAGGTGGCTCGCGGCTCGACGCTTGCGCAGCATCGCTGCCGCAATTTCGCACGCCAATCTTCGACAGCTCCACTATCAAAAAAGACAGTCGACACAGGCACAGCCGCAGGCGGACAGTGCACTCCATGCAAACAAGTGACGTCCACCACAGCGACGCAATTGCGCAAGGCACGCGAATGCCCGCACGTTGTCTGTGCGTTTTCATGGGCTTGATGGCCTGCGCATGCCCCCTGTCCGCGCAGACCCCGTCGACCGCACGGCATGTCGTCTCCCCAGCTGAGCAGGCCGCGCGCGACAACGATCGCGTCGAAATCCTGAGCCAGGAGCTGAAGAAATCCGAGGCACAGCTGGAGAGCCTCGCGCGCCGCAAAGCCGAGCGCCTCGCCGCCTCTGACATGCAAGGTGCGAACGAGGCCGAGGAACAGCGCACCCGCGCGCTCGGCGACATCGTGAGTCTCACGCGCGAGCTGGGTTCGATGTCTCCCTTCGTCAACCCGGCCGCCGTGGTCGAGCCTTCCGCCGCTCGGGCAGCTTCGAGCCGAATCACCTCGGCCAAGGGCTCTACGCCGGCGCCCTGGTGGGATGTCTACGGCAAGGCCCGCCGTTCCGAACAACTCGCTTCACCTTCCATCGCGTCCGCGCAGGAAGTCACACGCGGCGCTTCCCTTCGTCGACCGGACCAACGCCCATGACCCCGTGCAGCTTTGTTCACATCTTCGCACCCACGCACCACGCTGGGGACGGCGACAAGCCGCACCGCCGTCCGGATGGAGCTGCGCGACCAGCCAACGCCCCCCGCTTGATGGCGAGACAGCCCGGCGCCCGGGCGCGTCAACTCGCCCTGCTTCTTGGCACGACGATCGCCACCCTCCTGCCCGAGCTGGCCCTGGCCGGCAGCCCCTTCGCCACCGGCGCGAACGCCACCCAGCAGCAACTCGTGGCCATCCTGACGCCCTTGGCGGCGGTCGCCGTGATGGTCTCCGGCGCCATGGCCTGGTTCGGGCGCCTGAGCTGGTGGTGGATGGTCGCCGTGGTGATCGGGACCGTGCTCGTCTTCGGCGGCCCGCAGATCGTCTCCTGGATTCGGGGCCTGTTCGGGGTCTGATGGCGGAAGGGGACGCTACAAATGAGCCGCAATCAGGGCATCGTCGCAGACCCGCTGTTCGTCGGGATGACCCGGCCGTCCATGGTCTGGGGCGTCACCTATTCGGCCATGATGGTCAATATCGTCGTCACGACCGAGTCGTTCATCGTGACGAAAAACCTCGTCTGGCTGCTGGCCTTCGTGCCGGTTCATGGCGTGCTCTACCTGGTGTGCCTGTATGAGCTGCGCTTCTTCGATCTGCTGCAGCTATGGGGCCGCACGCGTCTTCCGGCCATGCTCGGCGGCAACCTGCGGTACTGGCGGGCCAACTCGTACAGCCCACTGGTGTTGGACATGCCTGATTCGCGGGGGCGTCGGCGCACGCCGAAGGCGCCGGCTACGGTGAGCTGAGACGAGAGGGCGCCGTGCAACTGCTCTCCCACTCCGAGAGGACGCTGCGCCGCGAGTTCGGCGCAGCGGCCATGATCCCGCTCGAAGCGCATGTGGACGAGCACGTGGCCAGAACGCGTGCGGGCGACTACGTCCAGACGTTGCGTCTGGCCGGTGTCAGCTTCGAAAGCGCGGACGACGAGGACATCAACAGCTGGCACGAGCGACTCAATGTCCTGCTGCGCAACATCGCTTCGCCGAACCTGGCCCTGTGGACCCATGTGATCCGGCGTCGGGAGACCGGCTACCCGGCCGGCCGGACGATCCGCGGCTTCGCCGATGAAGTCGAGCAACGCTACCGCCGCAAGATGGCCGGCGCGCGACTGATGGTCAACGAGCTGTACCTGTCGATCGTCTTTCGGCCGCAACCCACCCGGATCGGCAACACCGCGCTGCGCCTCCTCAAGCGCACGGATCCGGAGGGTGCGCAGATTGAATTGCGCGATTCCCTGGATGCCTGCACCAAGCTGCGCCAGGAGCTGCTCGCAGCCCTGGAGCGCTACGACCCCGAGGCGCTGGGTGTCTATCGGCTGGACGGGAAAAATCTGCTCTTCTCCTCCCTGGTGGAGTTCTACGGCCTGCTGGTCAACGGGGAGTGGCAGCGCATGCCGCTGGCTCGCTCGCCCCTCAATGAGCTCCTGGCCACCACTCGGCCATTCTTTGGCAACGAGGCCATGGAGTACCGCACGGGGACTCAAACCCGGATCGGCGCCTTCCTGGGCATCAAGGAATATCCGACGCCCACCGCGCCGGGCATGTTCGGTGCCCTGCTGACGGCCCCCTTCTCCTTCGTCCTGACGCAGAGCTTCACCTTCCTGCCCAAGAGCACCGCCACGGACATGATGAGCCGCCAGCATCACCGGATGGCGGCCGCGGGGGATCTGGCGATCTCGCAGGCCGAGGAGCTCAAGGACGCGCTGGACGACCTGATGAGCAATCGATTCGTGGTGGGAGACCACCACTTCAGCCTCCATGTGCTGGCCGACACCTACGACGGCGTCCGAGAAGCGGAGGGACGGCCCCGACTCAAGGAACTCAACGACAACGTGGCGCACGCCCGCTACCTGCTGGGCGACACCGGAATGGTGGTGGCGCGCGAAGACCTCGCGCTGGAGGCGGCCTTCTGGGCGCAGCTGCCGGGGAATTTTGGTTACCGCAGCCGCAAGGCACCCATCACCAGCCGCAACTTCGCAGCCATGTCACCTTTTCACAATTTCCCCATCGGCCGGGCGACGGGCAACTTCTGGGGCGACGCGCTGACCATGTTCATGACGCGCGCCGGCTCGCCCTACTACTTCTCGCTGCACGCGAGCGACCCACGCAGCCCGGACGGCGGAAGCCGGCGAGACGTGGGACACATCACGGGCGTGGGGCCGGTCGGTACCGGCAAGACCACCCTGCTGGGCTTTTGCATGGTGGCGATCTGCAACCGGCTGGACGCGACCCAGGTCATTTTCGACAAGGACGAAGGGCTGCACATCCTGGTGCGAGCACTGGGCGGCCAGTACCTCCCTCTCAAGAACGGGACGTCCACCGGCTGCAATCCGCTGCAGCTGGATGACGCCGTCCCCGACAACGTCGAATTCATGCGGCACTGGCTGAGGCGGCTGGTCATGCGCATGCCGAACGACACCCTGACGGTCCAGCAGGAAGGCGACCTCGACCAGGCACTGCGCGGTACCCTGACGCTTGATCCTCCCTTCAGACGCCTGTCCCGGCTCGTCGCCTTCCTCGACATCACGGACCCGGAGGGGATTTACGCGCGCCTTCGGAAGTGGTGCGCCTCGGAGCACGGGGACTACGCCTGGGTCTTCGACAACGACGATGACGAAGTGGTGCCCCTGCTTGCCCACCACTCCCTCGTCGGTTTCGACGTGACCGACTTCCTGGACAACGAAGTGGTCCGCGCGCCACTCACCATGTATCTGTTCCACCTGGTCAATCGGATGGTCGATGGCCGTCCCCTGGTCTGCTGGATGGACGAGTTCGCCAAGCTCCTGAGCGATCCGGCCTTCGCGAAGTTCGCCAAGAATGGGCTGGAGACTTGGCGCAAGAAGAACGCGAACATCGCCACCTTCACCCAGAGCACCAGCCATGTGCTCGATTCCAGCATCGCGCGGGCCATCGTCGAGCAGACGCCAACGAAGATCCTGTTTCCCAACCCGGAGGCGGACTACGACGAATACACCCAGGGCTTCAACCTGACGGACCGGGAGTTCGCGCTCATCAAGCAGGAACTCGAACCGGGCTCCCGTCAGTTCCTGCTCAAGCAAAACCACGCGAGTGTGGTCGCACAGCTCGATCTGCGCGGCTTCGATGACGTTCTGCACATCATCTCGGGGCGCACCAGCAACGTCCGCCTCATGCGCGACCTTATCGAACGGCATGGTCCGCAGCCTGACCAATGGCTCGACCCTTTCCGCACTGCCATAACCGGTGGCCCTTCCGGCACAACCTTGACCCAGGAGATCTCTCATGCGTAGGCACCCTATCGTCTCCTTCCTCGCTGCAGCGGCCTTACTGGCACCGCTGCACGCGAAGGCCGGCATCCCGGTGATCGACATCACGGCCGTCGCCAATCTGATTCAGCAGGTGATGTACTGGCAGCAGCAGATTTCCGCGATGCAGAAGCAGTTCGACCAGCTCAAGGCCTCGAAGGACCAGCTGGCCCAAACCCACGGCGCCATGACGGGCACCCGAGGCATGGAGCAGCTGCTCTCGACCTCCGACCTGGAGCGCAACTACCTGCCTCCCAGCTATGGCGAGCTGATGAACACGCTCGGCGGGTCATCGGCAAGCTATTCCGGACTGACCAATCAGGTGCAGTCGATCATGACGGCCAACAGCATCCTTTCAGGCGCGCAGATGGATGCGCTCAGCCCCGAGCTGCGTCAGATCGTCGAGCAAGGTCGTCACTCGGCGGCCATGCTCAACGGCATGACCCAGAGCGCCTATCAAAACACGAGCCGACGCTTCTCGGCGCTGCAGCAGCTGATCAATCGTATCGCCACCGCCCAGGATCCCAAGGCCATCCAGGATCTGCAGGCCCGGATTCAGGCAGAGCAGAACATGCTCACCAATGAGCAGACCAAGTTGCAGAGTCTCTATCAGATAGCAAAAGCCGAGGAAGCAGCCCAGCAACAGCGCACTCGGGAGCAAGTCATCTCCGGCCATGGCGGGTTCAGCACCAGATTCCTTCCCATTCCTTGAGCCGCTATGCCCAAATCAGCCGTCATCATCGTCATCGCTGTGATAGCGATAGTTGCTGCTGTGGATGCATACCAATTTCTGCGACAGGATCCAACTCCGACGGTTCCCCTCGAGGTCGAGCGCGCTGAAACGTCAACGCCCGCACGGACGGCACCAAGACCTGATCACGGAAACTTCCAAAAGCGCTTCCAGCCAACGATGCCACCTGCTGGTAGCCCTGAGAAGTGAACGACTTAACGAGATAAGTGATGTTCTTCCAGCAATTCTGGACGTGGTTGACCTCCCAATTGACGGACTACGTCGCGGCAAAGACGGCAGTGGTGGCCGGCGCCATCGAGCCCGCCGTGGTAACACTCGCGACGCTTTACGTAATGATGTGGGGATTTCTCAGCCTCACAGGGAGGATCCAGGAGCCGATATGGGAAGGCGTCAAGCGCATTCTCTTCATTGCGATCATCCTCGGCGTCGGTTTGAGACTGTGGCTTTTCAACGGCGTCATCGTCGATACCTTCTTCAATGCTCCGAGCCAACTTGCGGCCACAATTACCGATTCAGCGAACCCGGTATCGGTGATTGACACCATCTGGGACAAAGGTGGGACCGTTGCGTCAAACCTTTGGAACAAGGGCGGCGTACTGGCCGGCGATTTTGGCTTCTATCTGGCCGGTGCCATCGTCTACTTCATCATAGGTGGCGTAGCGGTCTACGCGCTCTTCTTGCTTGTGCTGTCCAAGCTCGCACTGACGCTGATCTTCGCCTTAGGGCCAATGTTCATCTGCCTGCTCTTCTTCGAGGCCACACGAAGATTCTTCGAGGCTTGGATTGCCCAACTGGCCAACTATGCACTGGTCGCCGTGCTGAGCACGCTGGTGACGAGTCTCATGCTTCAGGTAGTTTCTTCCTATGCCACCCAAACGGCTGCCCGGGGCGCAGCCATCATGACAGTAGACGCGTTGAACATGGTTCTCTGTGCCTCTCTGGTGCTTCTAGTCATGCGCCAAGTCATGTCCATCGCTGCCGGGCTCGCGAGCGGGATCGCGCTCAGTTCGTTCGGCTTTGTCAGCGGGTTGGCGCAATGGGCAATGGGCGGCGCCAAGCGCACCAGTTACGAATTCAGCCGCGGGGTAGTCGACGGCCTGCGGCGAGAGCCGGGCGGTCGTTGGGATTCGTTCCGCCGCCTAGCGGGCAACCGTGTCGGCACGGGCCTGGTCTCGATCGGCCTCGTCGGCAACACACGCCGCGGCGGCACCGTGCTTCCCAGGGAGCAAGTCATGCGGAATCCCTCGCGCAATCGCTAGGGCTGGAGTGTGCGAATGAACCCGTCGACCGCGCTCTTCCTGCTCGCTTTGCTTCTGGCAGCCTGCGGCACTCGCCCACCCCTGCCGCCCGAGTGCGAGGGCCCATTGACCCGGATCAACGCGTCCGCTCAGTTCCGCCCTCCCGCGAGCAATTCATGAATCGGGACGCCGCTCTTGAAAACTATCTGCTCGAGGCCCAGAGCTGGGAACTCGACCGCGCACGTCGGGCCGAGCGATCGACCAAAGTCGCCTGGGTCGTCGCCACGGTGGCCGCCGTCATTGCGGTGCTCGCAGTCGCCGCCGTGAGCGGCCTCACGCCGCTGAAGCAGCCCGTTCCCGTTCTCATCCGGGTCGACAGCAGCAGTGGGATCGTCGACATCGTTCCCACCTACGAGGGCACAACCGACATTGAGCAAGTGGTGACCCGCAACCTGCTGCAGAACTACGTGATCGCGCGCGAGCGCTACTTCTACGGCACCGCGGAGGCAGACTACGAACTAGTCGCTTCGCAGAACTCGCCCCGCCTCAACCAGGAGTGGGCGACCTTGTGGGCCACCAACAACTCAGCCTCGCCCCTGAACGTCTACAAGGACGGCACCTCCATCCGCACGCAGGTGCGCTCGGTCACCTTCCTCAACCTGGAAAGTGGCAAGGACAAGCTGGCCCAGGTCCGCTTCACCCGCGTCATGCGCGCCGGCGGTACCGGAGAGGAACAGGCGAGCCACTGGGTCTCCACCATCGAGTTCGCCTATGTCCTGCCCTCAAAGGACGACAAGACGCGCTCGCTCAACCCGCTGGGGTTTCGCGTCGTGGAGTACCGCCGTGAGCCCGAGGTCGCCGCCACGGGCGTTGCACCGGGCAGGCAGGATGTGCGATGAGACCCCGAGGCGGAAACCGCACGTTTCCGTTCGCCATCGGATTGGCGGCCGGCCTGGCGCTCACGGCGCCATTTGCCCGCGCCGCGACCGTGCCCCCCGCCGGCAAGATAGACGCTCGGGTACGGGTGGTTGCCTACAACCCCGACGACGTCGTCACGCTGCGTGGCTACGTCGGCTATCAGATTCATCTGCAGTTCGCCGAGGGCGAGGAGTTCGTGAACCTCGGTTCCGGCGACAACGGCGCCTTCGATGTCGGCGCCGAGCGCAACCACTTCTTCATCAAACCCAAGGAAGCGCGAGCCTCCACCAACCTCACCGTCCTCACCAACCGGCGGGCCTACCACTTCGAGTACGTCGTCTCCGCCGCCGCCCCCACGGGCGCAGCCGCCAGACGCATGGTGTATTCGGTACGCTTCGCTTACCCGGAGGACGAGGCCCGCGCCGATGCAGCGGACCAGGAACGTCGCCGAACCGAAGCGCGAATAAGCCAGGGGGCGGTGGACCGGCCGCGCAACACCGATTACTGGTTCTGCGGCAGTGAGTCGCTCAGGCCCGTCGGCGCGTATGACGACGGGGTGCACACCCGGCTGCGCTTCCAGGCGCGCTCCGAGTTCCCGGCCATGTTCGTTCAGAACGACGATGGCTCCGAATCGCTGCTGAACTTCCACGTCGACGACGACGAGGTTGTCGTCCACCGCGTGGCGCGCCGCTTCGTGCTGCGCCGAGGCGCGCTGGTCGGCTGCGTCGTCAATCACTCCTTCACCGGTGGCGGCGCGCGCACCCCGACCCACACCAGTGCGCCAGATGTGCGGCGCATCACCACGGGAGATGGCCCATGACCCGGCTGGATCGAACCCGCGGCGCCTCGCCGACCGATCGGCCGGAGGACGCCGGCACGCCCGAGATCGATGTCGACACCGGAGAGGTCCTGTCTGCGCGGCAAGGCGCGGATGCAGGAGGTGAGGCATCTCGCGCGGCCGTGCGGAACGCGACGATCCAGGGTGAGCGCGCGATCCCCTCGGTCAACCGCGAACGCTCGATCCAATCCCGCATCAGCGGCACCTTGGCGCTGGCCACGATCATCCTGCTGGGTGCCGGCTTCCTATTCTGGTACTACAACACGCAGTACGCCAAGACACGCGAGGCCGAGGAGGCCGCGAGAAAGGCGGCTGCGGCACGCGCCGGCGGTGAGATGAAAGTGCCGCCGCTGGGCCGCATCGAGCCGCCGAGGGCCCCGTTGGACCCGACACCGATTGCCACGGCACCACCAGCGCCCGCGGTGCCGGCGAACACCGCCAACACGGGGTCGCCGCAGAAGACGCCCGAGCAGATCGCGCTGGAACGCCAACTGGGCGTTCCCGTGCTTCGCCGCGCGCAGACGACTCTGCCGACAGGCGCCACAAAGCCGTACGCGTTCGCGGGCTCGCCTGCGTTTTCCGAGAGCGTTCCAAGCATGGCACAACTGATCGGCGCGCTGCAGACGCCAGCCGCGGCCCCAGGGGCTTCTGTGGGCGGCAGCCTTGCCGCCAGCCTCCGGCCGACGCCCACCCCGGCGGTCGCCGCTCAGACCCTGCCCACGCGGCGCATGCTGCTGCCCAAGGGCGCATTCATCGATTGCACGCTGGAAACCGCCATCGATTCCACCTACGAGGGCATGACCACCTGCATCGGTGCCAGCGACATCTATGGCGCCGACGGCAAGGTCGTCCTGCTGGAGCGCGGCACCAAGTACATCGGCGAGCAGCGCGGAACGCCACGCCAGGGACAGGGCCGCGTCTTCGTCGTTTGGAGTGAGGCCCGCACGCCCACCGGCGTCGTGGTCCAGCTGGCCTCGCCCGGCACCGACGAGTTGGGACGCAACGGCCTGCCAGGCTTCGTCGACAAACACTTCTGGGACCGCTTCGGTGCCGCAATTCTGATCTCGGTGATCGACGGCACGATGCAGGCCATCACCGCCCACCAGCAAGGTGGCACCAACGTCGGCAGCGGCGGTGGGGTGGTGCTCGGCGCCCAGAGCAGCCGCGACGTCGTCGCGGAGGTGCTGCGCAGTACGGTTTCGATCCCACCGACGGTCATCAAGAACCAGGGGGAGCGCATCCAGATCCTGGTCGCCCGTGACCTGGACTTCAGGAGCGTCTATGCGCTTCGAACCAACACGGCCACCCGTTGAGCGCCACCTTGGCATCGCATCCGGCGCCGTGCCGCCGGCGAATCGACCCGCGTCCGATGCTGCGTCTGAAGCACCGCCCTCATCTCTTGCTCTCTTTCTCGGTCCGCTCAATCGGCTGCTGGACGATTCCGAGCTCACCGAGATCTGCATCAACGAGCCCGGCGTGGCCTTTGTGGAGCGGCAGTCCGGTTGGGCACGCGAGGAACTGCCCTTCGCCAGCTTCGACTGGTGCATGTCCGTCGCCAAGCTCGTGGCCAATTTCACGCGCCAGCGCATTTCGGCCAACCAGCCTCTCTTGTCCGCCACCCTCCCCGGCGGCGAACGGATCCAAATCGTGCTGCCGCCCGCGACCCTGAACCGGACCGTCTCGATCACGATTCGGCGTCCATCGAACGCCCTTTGGGCCCTCGACGAGTTGGAGAAGCTGCACATCTTCGAGCCGACGCGCAGCGTTCCCGCCACGCAGGTGCGGCAACGCGACCTGGAGCACCTGGCGCCCGAGGAGCGGGAGCTGACGAGCCTTCTCGTGCGCAGGCAATTCGTGTCTTTCCTGCGCCGCGCCGTGCAGCTGCGCAAGAACATCCTCCTGTCCGGCGCCACAGGCTCCGGCAAGACCACCGTCAGCAAGGCACTGATCCTCGAAGTGCCTTCCGAGGATCGTCTCATCACCATCGAAGACGTGAAGGAGCTGTCGCTGCACAACCAGCCCAATCACGTGCGCCTCTTCTACTCGCAGGGTGCCCAGGGGCAGGCCGAGGTCACGCCCGGCCAGCTGCTGGCCAGCGCCAAGCGGCAGCGACCCGACCGGGTGTTCGTGTCCGAGCTGCGCACCGGTGAAGAGGTTTACGACTACCTGGTGTCCGTGAACACCGGCCACCCCGGCTCGATCACCAGCGTGCACGCGGACAGCGCGGAGATGGCCTTCATCGCGCTGGCCCAGCTCATGAAGCGCAGCCAGGCGGGCCAGGGCATGAGCACCCGCGAGGGGGTGGAATTGGCCCAGATGAGCGTGGACATCGTCGTGCAGTGCGCGAGAGATCGGCAGGGTGGCCGGCAGCGGCGCATCGTGAAGGAGATCTGGTATGACCCGAGCACCAAGCTCCGAGGCCTCGCCTAGCCCCTTCAAGATCGCGGTCGCGCTGTTGGTGGCGACGGGGGTCGGCCTGTACGTCGCCGGCTACGCCTTCTTGATGGCCATGAAGCTTCCGCCACAGGATGCAACGCTGCTGACCATCCATCAGTACTGGGAGGCCTACGGCGACCGGCCGGACGTACGTCGCACCCTCGTTGCGACACTGGTCGGCTCCCAAGGCGTGATGCTCGGCCTGGTCGGTGTCGCCATGCTGCCCCGGCGTCGACCCCTGCACGGCGATGCCCGCTTCGCCACCCGGCGCGAAGTCGAGCAAGCGGGTCTGCTCAACGAGAACGGCATCATCCTCGGCCGTCTGGGCCGCCGCTACCTGGTCCTGCCGGGCCAGCAGGGTGTCGAACTTGAAGCGCCTCCGCGCAGCGGCAAGGGCGTCGGCGTCGTGATTCCCAATCTGCTGAACTGGCGCGGCTCTGCGATCGTGAGCGACATCAAGGGGGAGAACTTCATGCGCACGGCGGGCTTTCGCCAGGCCCACGGGCAGGAAGTGCACCTGTTCGATCCCCTGTCCGAGCGCGAGCGCTCGGCGCGCTGGAATCCACTCGCCTACGTGTCGGAGCTTCCTTACCGCTGCATCGACGACCTGCAGCGCATCGGTACTATGCTGTTTCCCGACCCGCTGGCCGGCGATCCGTTCTGGACCTCGTCGGCGCGCTCGCTGTTTCTGGGTATCGCGCTCTATCTGTTCGAAACCGAAGGCGCGGCGCGCACCCTGGGCGAGGTGCTGCGCCAAGGCATGGCGAGCGACGCCGAAGGTTTTCAGAAGCACTGGAAGCGCGTGATCGACGCCTGCGAGCGGGCCGGCTATCCTCTGTCGCAGGAGGCGGTGCAGAGCTTGTACGACGTGATCGACCTGGCGCCGACCACGGCCTCGAGCATCCGCAAGACCTTCACGAGCCGGCTCGACCTCTGGCTCAATCCGATGATCGATGCCGCGACCTCGGCCAACGACTTCGACCTGCGCGAACTGCGCAAACGCCCGATCTCCATCTACGTCCAGATCAATCCCGACAACATCGCCCGCCTGCAGCCGCTGCTCAACCTCTTTTTCCAGCAAGCGATCGGCCTGCAAACACATGAGCTGCCGGAGAACAACCCACAGCTGCGCCACCAGTTGCTACTGATGCTGGACGAGTTTCCGGCGCTCGGGCGCATTCCGGTGATTGCCGAATCCACGGCCTTCCTGCCCGGCTACGACGTGCGCACCGTCGTGATCGTCCAGTCCCACTCGCAACTGATCGAGAAATACGGCGTGGAGGGCGCCAAGTCGATCCGCAAGATGCTGGCCGCGCGCATTGTTTTTCCGCCAAAGGAGTACGACGACGCGGAAGCCATCTCCCGCGAGCTGGGGACCTATACCGTGCAGCAGAAGAACGTGAGCCGCCCGATGTGGGGCGGTACGGGCGGTGCAAAGGCGCCGACGGTGAGCATCAGCGAACAGCCGCGCCGCCTCTTGCTTCCGCAGGAGGTGAAGGAACTGGGCGCGACCCGGATGATCCTGTTCTACGAAGGCCTGCGTCCCGTGCTGGCGCACCGCATCTGCTACTTCCGCGACAGGTTGTTCGCCAAGCGCGAACTGCCGCCCCCGCCGGTGCCGAAGCTGGAGCTGAACAGATCCAGTCGCGCCGTCCCGGCCGTTCGCGCGACAGCGCCCGAAAACGAGGACGCCGCCGCCGCGGGCACGAAGCCCGGATCCGTCACGAACGCCGAGCCATCAGGCGGTGGCACCGCACGGCGGAAGGAGACCCGCACCGTGGCCAACGATGTACTGAACGACGAACTGGCGCTGGAGGACTTTTCGTTCGACTTCGATGACGAGGAAATCCCGACCGAAACACTCAGCGACGACGACATCCAGCGTCGGGCCGACGAGTTCATGGCGCGACTCTTGGATTGAAACCGCATCGAGTTGACTCGGAATGGCCAAGCGCCCCACATGACAGTACGCACCAAAGGACCTCGATGTCTACAAGCCATCCTCACGATGACCCGTCAACCGGCGCCGTGGGCAGTACCCCCTGGGACTTCGCCGGTTCCATCCGAGGCGATGCGCCTTCTACGGACCGCGGCCATTTCCGAGTCCCCAAGGCTGTCGAGCGGCGCTATCTGCGCGTCGATGACCGCTATTTTTTTGCTGACCGCACGCTGGCGTTCGTCGACGAAGGCAGCCGCATCCGCGTGCGATCCGAGAATCGCGAGGTGCTGCACAGCGTCATGGCGATCGTGGAAGCGCGCGGCTGGCAGGTGATCGAACTCCACGGCACCGAGGCCTTCCGTGAGGGCATGTGGCGCGAAGCTGCGTTGCGCGGCATCGAGGCCCGAGGCTACGAGCCGGCCCGGCCTGAAGTCCTCCAAGTCCAGCGTGGGCTGAAGGAGTGGCAGCCCGCGCACGAGACGCAGCAGGGTCCGAAGCCGTCGTCTCCGAACCGCGAAGGCGCGCCCGGGCCCCACGCCGACAGTGATTCGCCCGAGGTCCAAAGAGGCAGCCGATCGCTGCGTGAAGGCCCAAGACCGCCCGTCGGAGGCGCGCTTCTGGCAGCGGCCGCGGCGCCATACCGATTCGATCCGATGCAGCGCACGTCCTACTATGTGACGCTTCGCACCGAATTGGGCGAGCGCACGATCTGGGGCGCCGACCTGGAGCGCGCGCTCGCCGAATCCAGGTCCCGACCGCGCATCGGCGACACGGTTGTGCTCACCCAGCACGGCACACGCCGGGTCTCTGTCCGGCTGCCGGCCAGGAACGCCGAGGGCGAGTTGATTGGACAGAAGACGATCGCCGCCCAACGCGCCCGTTGGAGCGTCGAGACGCCCGCGTACCTTCAGACGCTGCAGCACAAGGCAGTCTTGGTGCGCAGCGGCGAGCCGTTGTCTGGCGCAACGCTGGCGCAGTACCCCGATCTGGCAGCGGCGGCTGCCGGTCTCAAACTGGCCCAGCAGTATGTGCAGCGCGTGGCGCCGGATGCAGCTTCGCGAACACGCCTGCTGCAGGCCATCCGCGACAAGATGACCGAGGCGCTGGAACAGGGACGGCCGATCCGAATGCCGCAGCGACGCATGGAGGCGTCGTCGCCGCCTGTCCGCCACCGTGTCGGACCCACGCCGGAAGAACTGGGACATGCACGAAGCTAGAGAACCGAGAGGATCCGAAACCTCTTCTCGGCACGGGCAGCCGGCACCTCGGCGCCGACCGGCGGCATCAATTGCACCGCCTCGACGGCCGCGCGCCATGCCAAGAACGCGCTGGTGGCCCACAACGCGGCGTTCCCGGTCGCGCCATATGCAGTCGAATGGCGCTGATGCTGCCACGACGGCGCTGAGCGCGCTTCCACGTACTGAGGCGCAGGTCTGCGCATGGCCAGAACGCTCGTAGAGTCCGGTCGGCCGGTTCACCCACGACGGCAAGCCGCATGGGCAATCTCGGGCGGCACGCTGGAAGCACTGAAATGGATCGGTCTCGTGCTGATGTTGCTGGACCACGCCAACAAGGTCCTGTTCCACGAAGCGTCTGCGAGCGTGTACGCGCTGGGCCGACTGGTGATGCCGCTGTTCGCCTTTGTCCTGATGTACAAGCTCGCGCGCCGGGGCGCATTGGCTGCGGGTGTGCATGTGCGGGTCATGAAACGCTTGGCCGTCTTTGCGTTGCTGGCCTCCCCCGCCTTCGTGCTGCTCGTGGGATGGTGGCCGCTGAACATCCTCGCCACCTTGCTTGTCGCCACGCTGATGGTCTGGTTGCTCGAGAAGGGAGGGCGCGCCCGGCGCACACTTGCAGCCGCCATCTTCATTCTGGCCGGCGCATGGGTCGAGTTCTGGTGGCCAGGACTCCTGTGCTGCCTGGGAGCCTGGGCCTTCTGCCGAAATCCTGGTGTCGCGCGACTCCTGGCGTGGGCGCTGGCCACGGCATTCCTGGCTGTGATCAACGGCAATTTCGCAGCCCTGGCCGTCCTGCCCCTGGTCTGGGGCGCCACTCAGGTGGATCTTCCGATCCGGCGCAGGCGATGGCTGTTCTACGCGTTCTATCCGGCGCACCTGAGCGCGCTCGCGTTGCTGCACCACGTCGCTTGATTCGCGGCCCCGGCGGCCGTCGTCCGGCGTCGTAAGCCCGCGCGCTCGTGACACGGCAGGCCATCCGCACTGCCCAGATGACACGGGCGCATTCGCGTCAGCGTGTCGACGCCCGCTCAGGCATGGGTGATGCGCGAGCAGGCTCGCTTCTGCAGCCAGCTACTCGCTCCTAGCAAATAGTGCAGTTGCGTCGGTCCTGTGCTTCCTCAACGATGAAGGGTCTTCTTCCCAAGCGCCAAAGGAGCACCGCATGCGCACGCTCTTGATCGACAACTACGATTCGTTCACCTACAACCTTTACCAATACCTGGCGTCCTCCAATGCCGAGCCGCCGATCGTCATGCGCAACAACGAGATGAGCTGGGATGAGGTCGAGCGCTTGGCCTTCGACAACATCGTGATCTCGCCGGGCCCGGGACGTCCCCAGCGACCTGCAGACCTGGGCATCTCGGCGGACGCGCTGCAACGCTCGAGCAAGCCCGTGCTCGGCGTCTGCCTGGGCCATCAGGCGATCGCCCATCATTGCGGCGCCACGGTCGACCTGGCCGTGCGTCCCATGCACGGGCGCCTGGATCGCGTCTCGCACGCGCAGCGCGATCTCTTCCGTGGCATTCCGGACCGCTTCGAGGCGGTGCGCTACCACTCCCTGGCTGTCACGCAATTGCCCTCCGTCCTGGAACCGCTCGCCTGGACCTCTGACGGGACCTTGATGGCGTTGCGCCATGTCTCGCGGCCGTGGTGGGGCGTGCAATTCCACCCGGAGTCGATCTGCACGGAGTACGGTGCGAGACTGCTGCGCAATTTCAGGGAACTGACGGAAGAATGGCAGGCGCAAGCGCCGCGGCGTGAAGCCCGGGCATCCCTCGGGACCGCATTGCGCCTCGAGGGGCCGCAAGCTTTGTCGCTGCATGCCGAGTGCATCGACACAGCGGTCGAGGCTGAAGCGGTCTTCGTGAGCGCGTTCGCACGCAGCGAGTGCGCCTTCTGGCTGGACAGCAGTCTGGCCGAAGCCGGTCGGGCACGCTTTTCGTTCATGGGCGACGCGAGCGGACCGCGCACCCAGGTGCTGACCTACCGTACAGCGCCGCGCGAGTTGCTGGTGCGCCGGGCCGATGTCGTGCAGGTGCGGGACGAGAGCATCTTCGACTACCTGCGCGACCACATCCCCGGTTTGGCGCCAGCCGGCGCGACCCTGCCCTTCGACTTCGCCGGCGGCTTCGTGGGCTATTTCGGCTACGAGCTCAAACGGGAATTGGACGGGATGCGCATGCATGACGCTGACACGCCGGACGCTGTGTGGATCCTCGCTGACCGCTTCCTCGCCTTCGACCATGCCGAGCAGCAGGTCTGGATCGTCTGCCTGGATGAGAGCCCACCCGGCGAGGAGAATCTCCGCTGGATGCAGGCGATGCGCGAACACCTGAGCAGCGCCCCGGCGCTCCCTCAGGACACCGATGATCTGGCGCATGCGGCCCGCGAGATCAATGCGTTGCGATGGCGGGTGGACTTGGGCGCCTACCGGGACCTCATCCTGCGCTGCCAGGAGGAGATCCTGCAAGGCGAGACCTACGAGGTCTGCCTCACGAATCAGCTGGTCGGCGAAGGGCGCATCAACCCTTTGGAGCTCTATCGGGCCTTGCGAAGGCACAACCCTGCACCCTACGCGGCTTACCTGCGCACAGGCGGCTATGCCGTGCTGTGCGCCTCGCCGGAACTCTTTCTGCGCATCTCCGGCAACCGGGACGTCGAATCCAAGCCCATCAAGGGCACGGCGGCGCGCGGTGCCACGCCGCCAGAAGACGCGGCGATTGCCGACGCGCTGGTCGCCGACGAGAAGACGCGCGCGGAGAACCTGATGATCGTCGACCTGCTGCGCAACGACCTCAATCGGGTGTGCGAGATCGACAGCGTCCATGTGCCCAGTCTGTTCGCGGTCGAAACCTACGCCACCGTGCATCAGCTGGTCAGCACGATCAGGGGCCGGCTGCGCGCGGACCTGGGCCCTGTGGACTGCGTGCGCGCCGCCTTTCCCGGTGGCTCCATGACCGGCGCGCCCAAGGTGCGCACAATGAAGCTCCTGGATGAGATCGAGGGTGCCGCGCGTGGCATCTACTCAGGCAGTATCGGGTATCTGTCGCTCGACGGCACGGCCCAGCTCAACATCGTGATCCGCACCCTGGTGGCGGCCAACGGCCGGATCTCCATCGGCGCGGGCGGCGCCATTGTCGCGATGTCGGACCCGGATGCCGAAGTCGAGGAGATCGTGCTCAAGGCCCAGGCCTTGTGGGACGTGCTGAAACGCTGCGGTGCTTCGCTCGGGCCGAGACCGGGGATGGGAGGAGCAACAGCGGCGACTGGCGATGCTGTTGCGTCGGCGCCTCCGCAGGAGCCGCTCGACCCCTCGCAGGCCCCGGCACCAGGTACACCGGCGCCAGACCATGGCTAGTGCGCAGGTCAACCGCCGGGGCATCGCGCTCATGCTCGTGGCCATGGCCTGCTACGTGCTCAACGATGTCTTTGTCAAGCTGACCACGCACCGCCTACCCCCCGGCCAGGTCTTGGCAGTGCGCGGCGCCTTCGCCAGCATCCTGGTGTTGGCCATTGCCTGGCGGGCGCGCGCCAGTTGGTGGGCTGCGCTGCGCCCCCTCATCGCGGTGCGCTGCGGGCTCGAGATCACGACCGCCCTCGCGTCCGTGATGGCCCTGTCTCTGATATCACTCGCCACCGTCAGCACCCTCATGATGACTGCGCCCCTCCTGATTGCCGCCACTGCGATGTTGCTGCGCTGGGAGCCTTGGCAAGGCGGCCGGCTGCTCGCCATCGCCGCCGGCTTCGCGGGTACTTTGTTGGTGCTCCGGCCGTCCACGGAGCTCAACATCTCAGCCGGGCATGCGTGCGCGCTGCTGTGCGCCGTTTCGCTGGCCGCGCGCGACCTGGTGACCCGGCGCATACCGGCCACCATCCCGTCGGCGACGGTCGCTGTCGCAACCACGCTCGCAGTGTGTCTGGCCGGAATGCTGCTGGGCCTCCTGGAACCTTGGGTTCCGCTTGGTCCGCGTGAACTTGCTGCGCTGGCGGCAGCCGCCGGCTGCGCGGCGCTGGGCAACTATGCGCTCATTGCCGCCTGCCGCGATGTCGACCTCTCCGTGGTCACGCCGTTTCGTTACAGCATCATCCTGTGGGCCATGCTGCTGGGCTACGCGATCTGGGGTGACGCGCCGCAGCCGCTGGCCGCCATCGGCGTGTCATTGATCATCGCGGCGGGGGCTTACTCGGTCTACGCCGCGCGTCGCTCCTGAGCGCCCTTGGGTGAGGTCACAGCCCGCAGACTTCGCGTCCCACAGCGCTCAAGCCTTGCCTGCAACCGACGCAAGCGCGGCGCGGTACTGTCTTGACGCGGGGCTGTCGGTCCAGACCACCGCCCCACCCTCGTCCACACCTGTGCGTCCGAACACCATCCAGGCGTCGCACACGGTGCCGATCACCTCGACCACCTCGAATTCCTGGGGCCGCTGCTCGACCAGCGAGGCAAAGGCAATGCCTGCTTCGTAGCGCCCGTCGATCAGACCTTCCTGCACGGCAAGAACCGTGGGCTCGTAAACAATTTCGGCCCAGCCGCGGAGGTCCGCATAGGATTGCGTTGCCGGCTGCACGGCGACCCTGCCTGGCCCTTGGCGCGGTGCCTTCGAGCACACCAGCGCCATCGCCCGGCTCGGCGAAACGAAGGCATCCACGACCTTCAGCGTTTCGCGGTAGGTGCCCGTGATCGCGGGAGCCGCCGGATGCACGGCGCACTGCAGCAGATAGTCCGCCTCGCGGGCGATCACCCGGCGCGCGCCCTCATGAAAATCATCGATCAGCGCGATGCGCACGCCATCGCCCAGTGCCTGCGCCGCCAGATAGCGCTCGAGCACAAAATGATGGTTGCTGCCCTCGGGGCCCAGTGTCAGAAAAGTCAGCATGGGAGTCGATGCGATTGTGCCTTGCGAGCCGTGGATGCGGTACATGGTGGACTGCCGGGTGAACTGAACAGCGGGGTACTTGGGTCCTCATCAGAAGCTTCCGAGCGCCAGGTACCCGAGCCCGCGACCTTGCGCCCCTGCGTCGCCGGCTCCGGAGAGCGCGTGTCTCAGTCACGCAGCGTGAAGACCACGCACAGGTAGGACACCGGCGCTTCGCTGACGGCATCGATGCCATGCAGCGCGCTCGCCTCGAAGAGCAGCGAATCGCCGGGCCCAATCTCTGCCACCTTCGTGCCATAGCGATAGGTCACGCGGCCCGAGACCATGTGGAGGAACTTGAGGCCCGGGTGCTGGAAGCTCGTGTAGGGCTCGGCTTCCTCGGCCAGCCGCACGAGATAGGGCTCGACGAGCAGATTTCCGGACAGCAGATGGCCCAGAAGCTCGTAGTCGTAGCCGGTCACCGCGCCCACCCGGTCCACCCGAATGCCCTTGCCGGCCGGCACGAGACAGAAGTCGGTGCGATCGAACTGGTCCGAGAAGAAGCGCGACATGGACACATCCAGCCCGTTGGCGATCCGGTCCAGCGTCTCGACCGACGGCGATACCAGGCCGCGTTCGATGCGCGACAGCAGCGAACGCGAAATGCCCGAACTCTGCGCGAGCGCGCCGCCCGAGGCCCCGGAGGCGATGCGAAGCGCCCTGATCTGCGCGCCGATACGCGAGACGGGGCGGCTGCGCGCCGGCTGGGCTGGCGGCCGCGGTGTCAGGAGCGACGCCGGGAGCTTGAGCGCCCGCGCGGTGGGAAACGGCGATGCAACCTGCTTGCGCCCCATGCGCTCAGACCCTCCCCGCATCCTCAAGCGCGGGCGCCAGCCCGGCATGGGCGGACGAACGGCAGCGCAGCGCACCTTTCATCGCACCTCGCGCGGCCCGCCGATGATGTCGCCCTCGAACCGACAGGTCGCCTCCACCCGCCGCAAGAAGGGAGGCGCCGAGGAGGCGCCGGCCACCGGTGCCGAAGATGTGCATGCGCAAGGAATACATGGTTGGGCGAAGTGGAAAGGGACCTCGAGTCTTTCTCGCGCCGCCCTTTCGATCAACGCTTGCGTACCGCGGACACAATGCGAAAGAAGTGCCGGAACCAAGCCGGACCGCGCGTTCCCTCTCGTGGCGGGCTTCATGCAAGCTCGCGGCCCCGCCCGCGTTTGCGTCGTGTGCAACAAGGCCGCAAATGGCGAGCCGCCGGCGAGGACGCGGTTCGCTGCGGCCCGGGGGCACCGGATGGACCGTGATCGCGCTCGCCACACCGCCCTTGCACTGCAATCACAGGACGCGCGCGATGGGCGCCTGTGCCTGCGCGCGCACACGCGGCGCCGGCCCGTGATCTGCATTCGCAGGATCACCTGCTGCTTGAGGCATTCGCCGTCGAGCTGAAAGCAAGGCGCGCGCGGACCTGGGTTTCGACCGGGAAAGCGCTCGCCTTCGCGTCGGGCATCCCCCGGACCTTCGTGGCGAAGCTGCGGACGGACAGCGCCATTTGCTGGCGCGGCCCGCCTACCGCGCCGGATAGGCCGCGCCGCCGCATACGCAACTGACAGTTTTGACAGTTCTTGGCCTCCTGTCATGAGGCTGTAATCACGCCTCATGCAGCGAGAGAGGATGTCATGGAGATCATCGCAGGAACGGTCGACTCATGGTCCGCCGGGATGCTCTTGGACGTGGCGCGCTACCGGCACCGCGTTTTCGTCGAGAAGCTCGGCTGGAAACTGCACACGCGCTGCGGGCTGGAACTGGACCAGTTTGATGGGAGAGACACCGTCTATCTGGTGGCGCGCAACCCGGACGGCGACATCGTCGGCACCACCCGCCTGCTGCCCACGCATCGGCCCTATCTGCTGGCGAGCGTCTTTCCACAGTTGCTTGGCGGCGCCCCCGCGCCGTGCTCACCGAAGATCTGGGAGTTGTCGCGGTTCGCCGCCGTGGACCTGGGCGCGCGCACGGATGCCAGCGGAGACCCCTATGGCTCATCGCTCGCGCTCGACCTGCTGAGTGCGGCAATGCGCATTGTCGAGAAAGAAGGCGGGCATCAGCTCGTCAGTGCCTCCCCGCTGGGGGTTGAGCGAATCCTGCGCCGCGCCGGCCTGCATGCGCACCGGATGGCGCCGCCGGTGCGGGTCGAGAGCCAATATCTGTTCGCGTGCGCAATCAGTGTCGACAAGGGCTGGCGCCCGCGGCCGGACCGCTGCGGCGATTTGACCCGGTGAACGCGCTTGGCGATGCGACCGGGGGGGCCGGCCGTCTTCTCAGTTCAGGATGCCAAGCCGCGAGGAGCGTGCCACGGCCGAGTTCTTGTTGTTGGCGCGCATCTTGACGATCGCGTTCCTGATGTGAAAATTCACCGTCGGCTTCGAGATGCCGAGGATGGTCGCGATCTCTTCGCTCGTCTTCCCGTCGGCCGTCCAGCGCAGCACCTCCACCTGTCGACTTGTCAAAGGCTCGATCTCGGCGAGCGGGCTCACGCCCAGACAGCGCGAGAACTCGCGGTGGGCGGTATTGACCAACCACTGGAGCATGGGATCCTTGGTGCGCATCTCCGCGACCGTGAGTGGTTCGCTCGACCGGGCAAGGGAGAGCATGCCGACGCGGCCATCGGCCTCGAAAACCGATTGCGCCCAACCGATGCGCAGACCGAAGGATCGCGCCTCCTCCCACATCTGCTGCGTGCCCCGAAAAACCGCATCGCTCCAGATCACCGGCGCCAGGCTGCGCACCCCGTGGGTGACTGTGGGATCGATCTGGAGATACTCTGCCTCCCGATATCGCTGATTCCAGCGTTCGTCGTAGGTGGTGAGCATCCACGTGCGGGGACGGGTGAACGGCACGAAAATGCGCAGGCCATACGCGCAGTGCTCGAACCCGAGGTGCCTCGCCGCCGCACTGACCTGCTCGAGCACTTCGGACGGTTTGCTCGACTCAGCCAATTGCCCAAGAACATCCTGTATCCAATCATTCATAGATATGCTTCCTCAGGCCCCGGCGCCCCGACCTTCGTCAGGAGCGGCGTCAGCGCTTCCCTGACATCCTGGCGAAACAGGGCGTCCAAGCGCCGGACCTTTGGTGAACCACCTTCGGCGCGAGCTCCGGGAGGCGATCGGTCCGGGCGAAACTGTGGCCAAGATTTGAACAGTCTAGGAGCACAGCGCCCGCGCGTGAGCGCAGATTGACCACCATTTCTGCCAACCTCGCGCATGACGACTTCGAACAACCTGCCGAGGCGCAGAGCAGGGCTCAGGGAGTTGGCTCCGTTGTGAATTGCTCCTCCATGCAGGGAGCGATGCTCCACCGATGCACAAGGTTTGGATACTGCTGTTCCCGAAGTTCTCCCTTGTCGACGTCAGCGGCATGCTCGCGGTCTTCGAGGCTGCCAATGCCTGGTTGCAGGAGGAGAACAACGTCGCGGGCTACGCTGTGCGGCTTGCCTCTGTCGCTGGCGGCCCGATTGACAGTTCCAGCGGCGTTGCGCTGTCCACAGGTGCACTGCCGCATCGGTTGGCGAACGGCGCGAACACGCTCTTCGTCGCTGGCGAATGGGGTGCCGGCTCAGCCCCGGATCAACCGGTGAACGCGATGCACCTGCGCGAATGGCTCGTGAACAATCGCAGACATCTGAGTCGCTGCGCGATTCTCAGCGCCAAGGCGTCACCGCTGATGCCGGACATCCTCACCGCAGCGCGACGGAGACGCCCTGGACGCCGTGACACCATGCCTGGCGGTACGAAGGCGCGGGGTCCATGGACCACCGATTCGGCCGATCGCGACTGGCAGATCATTGCGCTGGGTCAGGGGATCGACCTGACACTGTCCTGGGTCGAGGAGGATCAGGGAATGGCGTTCACGGGCACGCTTGCTTCACGCCTGCCCCATCCACGCAGCGGGCGCTACGGCGTGAAGCATTACCGCAGCGTGTTGATCGAGCGACCGGCCAGTGATCCGCGCATCGCTGAATTGCATCTATGGATCGCCACGCACCTGCGCGAGAAGCTGAGCGTCGCTCGGCTGGCGCAGCGGGTCCACATGTCCTCGCGCTCCTTCGCGCGCTTCTACAGTCGCGCGACAGGGTTCACGCCGGGACAGGGGATGCAGCAGATTCGCCTCGACACAGCCTGTCGGTTGATCGAAACGAGCAACCGGCCGCTCAAGGCGATCGCCGCGCAATGCGGCTATGGGTCTCAAGAGGTGATGCGCAGGGCGTTTCTCCGGCTTCTGGGGATAACGCCGCTCGCGTATAAGCGCCGCCAGCGATGATGAACAGCGCTCGATATTTGATCCGGCACAAGGGCCTTGGAAAGCGCAGCCCGACTGCAGGACCTCTTGGATGAGATCGGCTGCACGGCACGACAGCCCTTCTGCGCCGACACGCGCGGGTGCGACCGCAGCAACCACGTGACAACTCAGCGGACCCGCGGCCCGGGCGGCCTGGCATCAGCGCGCTCGAGCGCCCGGCTTCTGGCCTGCGCTGTCCAGCGGTCCGCCATTCGCTGCGCATCGGTCTGCACTGCCGGCATGCGCGCGACGAAGCGCTCCACCTGCGCGGCCAGATCACCTTCGCCTTGCCTTCGAAGCGCCTCCGCCGTGGCGCGCCAGTCCGCCGCCACTTCCTGCCGCGTGCGTTGCATTGCCTCCCGGCCAGCATCCAAGGCCCCTTGCCCCGACCGGAGGATCTGAAGCACGCGAGCTAGTTTCGCGCGCACGAAGGTCGAGGTCCTTGGAGGCGGACGTTGGGCCCGCTCACTGGGCGGCAACCGGTCGAACGCCCGAAGCGCCCGCATCCGGTGATGGATCGCATCGCGGTGTGGGCGCCGGGTCTGGCCGCGCGTCTGGCGTGTCGTCGCGTTGGCCGCCACGCCTTGCTCGCGCATCATGGCGGCGAATCGTTCGCGCCACTGACGCAATGTGTCCTTGCGGATGTAGAGGCGCTTGCCGGGCTCGAACTCGTGCTCGCATTTGACCACCAGATGCACGTGGGGGTGCGGCTGGTCCGTGTGCAGCGCCATGGCATAGCGGTACTGCAGCGCAAAGTTCTCGCGCGCGAACACACGCGCCGCGGCCATCACCTTCTGCGCAGGTGTCCCGGCCGGCATCGATAGAACGATGTTGTGGACGAGCTTCGCGCGCGTGTCCTTGGCGCCACCGATCGGCTTGGGTTTGTGTTGGCTTCTGCAAAGGTCCAGCTGCCAGTCAGTCACGATCTCCTTGGCAGCATCTCGCCCCTGCAGCGTGAGGCCCTCGTCGGTTTCTATCGGCAGTTTGCCGTGCCGGCCGATGTAGCGCAGATGCGCGTCGACCCCGCCGACATCGCGCCCGCCGCCAGAGACCTTCACCATCACCTCGGGCGTGCGGCCCACCGTTCGCTGGATTTGCGCAATCTGGTCGGCACCGAAGCGCAGCGCGCCACTCGGCCCTCGACGGCCGTAGCTCACGATATCCAAGGCCAAGTCGCGCGTCCCGTCGGTTGCTCCCCGGGTGCTTCGCCCCAGCCGAATCATCTGCTTAGGCACCGCCCACCTCTCTGCCGGTCTCCCAACTGATCAGGTTTCGGCGCACGATCGCAGCCGTGGCTTCACGCGCCGCTTCGGTCTCCTGCCGGGCCAGCGCGATCGCATCCCGCAGTTCCGATGCCGCCGATTCCGACAAGGTGTTCGGCGTGCCGAGCATTCGAAGCTGCCGTCCGAGGGCAGCCAGTTGTGCGCCGGTTGTCTTGAGCAGGTCCAGTTCGTTCGGCGGAAGCACCGCCGAGCTTCGGACATGGTTGTGGACCAGCATGGCCAGGTAGCCGGCGGTCTTCATGCCGCGGGCACCGGCCCGTCCGGCTGCCAACGTTCGGTCGCCACTGCGAAGTCGCAGCGTGATGCGATCGTCCGCCACATCGTCAACGGTCGAAACACGCTGGACTGGTTGCCCGCCCCATTCGCGCAATACGGGGTGGTTGGTCCTCAACACTTCGTCGACCAGCTGGGCGAGCAGCCCCGACTCGCTGAGCTGATGGTGTGCGGCCAGCGCGGCAAACCGCGCCCTTGTATCGGACGACACCCTGGTTCCAATCACGCTCGATCGAGAGGCCTTCGTCATCGCAACCCATGGCTGTTAACAACGTCTGACGCCAGTCTATCCTGCCCTCAACGCCGCACAAGACCTCAAGTGTCGGCATGCCGACAGGCTGGGGATGAGTCGAACACGCTCAAGGAACGATGCGACATCGATGCGCAGTTCTTCGGTGTGTTCCTCAACCGCTTCGTCCGCCAAGGGCGGCAACCGATAGCCTTCCGCGGACAGTGCCTCATTGAACTGAAACCGCATGTCCTCATAGTGCAAAGAGGGCTTGCCGCAGGCTTGGTGATTCGATCTCAAGCTTGAGCAGCGCACCAAGGTGCTTCACCAGCATCACCGGATTCTCGGTCTTCGGCAATTTGGCAATTTGGCAATTTGGCAATTTGGCAATTTGGCAATTTGGCAAAGCAGCGTGAACGGCCCGGCTCGGCCGAGGAGCTCAGCTCATAGAAAGGACGTCGACCATCATCAACTGGTGCGACTCCGCGAGCCGTTGTATGTCCAACGCCTTCGATCCTTGCAGGGATCCAACAGGATGGTGGGCTTCAGCATGTCAGTTACTCCATCAACTGAAAGTCGAAACTGGTGGTTTCGCCTTGCACGCTCTCTGACCTTGCCGTTGATGTGGAACAAAGCTAGTGCCAGCACGCCCGTTGCCAAAAGGCTGAGCCCAAAGGCTCGCATGCTCTGCTCGCACGTCCTCGCCATGCAAACACCGCGTGGCGAACAACATTCGCCCCCTCTTCACAGCAGGTCTGTCAGTTCGCCAGGCCACAACTGCGCGCTATGAAGAATTCGCAGGATGCGAACGCAATCCTTTCCAACCCGGTAGGCCACGATGTACGAGGTGCGGCGAACGATCAGCTCGCGCGTCCCTTCGATGCGCCCTGGACGCCCGCCCTCTGGAAACCGCAACAGCACCAGCACTTGCGTGGCGATGCGCTCGTCCACGGCAATCGCCGCGCGCGGGTCGTCTTGCTCGATGAAGTCGAAAATCCGCTCTCGGTCATCCATCGCCAACGGCGACCACTCCAGCCTCACGCGTCACCTTTACCCGCTTTGAGCAGCGCAGCTGCTCGGCGCTTGGCGAAATGCGCTTCAACTTTCTCGTGCGGGACGGCGGGGCGCGGGTCATCCAAGGCCTCCTGCACCTTGGCTCGGAACCAGGCGTCATGAGCCGCAGCGTCAACGGTAAAACCCGCCGGCAATGCGCCCTCGGTGGCCACACGTGTCAGAACGATTCTCATCACGTCCGAGACGGTGAGGCCGATGTTGTCGAGCACCGCGGTGGCGCGCTCCTTCACGTCAGCGTCGATGCGGGTCTGTACCAATGCGTTTGCGACCATGGTGGGCCTCCAAGTCAGAGAACAACGGATTTATTGTAATTCAATTGAATGACATCGATCTGAAGCAAGGCTTCAGCGTCTTGCCCGCATGGATGCAAAGCTTCCTGCGGACCGTTCCGGACTTCGACCCGATGCCTCCCGCTGATCCACCCGATCCAACAAAGGCCACCTCACGCCGCAAGCCCTCGCGCGCCAGCACGTCGGCGGTGCCACGACGAACACAGCCTTTGACGAGATCATTGCAGCCAGTGATCGTGACCGGGGTGCGCTGTTTGTGGAGACCGCCACACGCCTTGGCACCGCCGTCCAGAACGTCGAGAAAGACTTCTGGGTGTGCTGGACCCTTGATGCCTTGTTCAATGGCCTTGAGGCCGGAAGCCCCCGCCTGCTCTTCAAGGGCGGGACATCGCTCTCGAAAGCCTTCGACCTCATTCCACGCTTCTCTGAGGACATCGACATCACGGTGTTCCGCGAAGACGTCGGTCAAGCTGTCGATCCTGCAGAGCTTGAGGGGCTCAGCGGCAAGCAGCAACGCAAGAGGCTCGATGCCATTCGCGAGGCCTGTCAGGCGTTCATCAATGGGTCGCTGACAAGCCAGCTTGCGCAGCGCGTTGATGCCGTTGGCAAGGGCCGCATGAAACTGGAGCGCGATCCTGATGACGCAGATGAGCAAACCCTGTTGCCCTGGTATCCGGCGGCGACGCGGACCCATGACTACACCCGGTCTGGGGTCAAGATCGAGGCCGGTGCCAAGTCGGCCCTCGATCCGCATACGACCGCCTCAGTGACGCCGTACATCGCCGCTGATCTTCCTGATCTTGATCTTCGCGTTGGCAACGTCACCACCGTCGAGGCCGAGCGCACGTTCTGGGACAAGATCGTCATCCTCCACGGCTTGCGCCAGTGGTATGACCGACGAGGAGTTTTGCGCCACGGTGGCCAACGGGTCTCACGTCATTACTACGATGCGTACCAGCTCCTGCGCAACGAACGGGCCGCGCAGTGGCTCGGCAATCGTGCTCTCGCAGCGAACTGTGCAATACATGCGCGGCTCTTCTTCGGCAGCGCCGACCACGGTTTGACGACGGCTGCGCATGGCACGTTCCATGCCATGGAGTCGCCGGAAGTGCCGCCTCCGAACACGGCGGCGCATAGGCGGAGGCTCAGACCGCAGGAACTCTCTTTTCGAAGGCCCGTTGGAGCATTGAAGTGCGGGCCTTCCAAGCGACGGGGTCGTCCCTGCATCCCCCCGCGCCCACTTAATGGTGGCCAAGCGGGTCGAGCAACGGCATCTCCCTCGCCACGATGAACTCGAATGCCGCACTTGCGTGGCGGGCAGCAGTGAAGATGGCGGTGCGGTCGTTGCGCAGCACCTTCAGCCATGCCTCAAGGTAGGCCGCATGACCTTCCACGGTCGCATCGATCAGACCGCAATGGCCCATGACGAAGGCACAGCCAAGCTCGGCGACCAGTTCCTCGAACGCGTAGGCCGCATCGCCGAAGCGGCGGCCAAAGGTCCGGTTCAGGCGGCTCGCATGGCCGGTCCAGTGGACCAACTCGTGCAGCGCGGTGGCGCAGTGGGCTTCCGCGCTGGTGAAGCGTGCAGGCCACGGCAGCCGAATCTCGTCGAGCGCCGGCAGGTACATCGCGCGTTCATAGCCATAGCGGACATTGGCTTCGCAACCGCCGATCAGGCGCAGCGACCGCTCAACGGAACCGTGAGGCGATGGCGATATCGCACCCATGCCGCGTTCCACGATCTCGGACGGAAGGCCGTCGATCTGCGCCACGTTGAAAACCCAGAACGGCCTGGCCAGCAGAAAATCCCCGCGGCGCAGCCTGCGCCCTGTCCCGCCCTCCTCCTCCTCGTGGTCCTGAACGGTTGCGGCCCCGACGGCCTCGAGGTCCCCACGTGCCTGGCGTTCGAAGTGCACGCATACCGTCGCCCGCTCGCCCTTGCGTACCTGCGCGCCCACGCTCGACGCCTGTTTGTAAGTCAGCCAGACGTTCGAGGCGTACCCGTGCTCGATCGCCGCATCCCAGAGCAGCAGCACATTGGCGCCGCGGTAAGGCTCGCCGGTCTTGCCATTGCGCGGCATGCCGCGCGAGGCCGCCCGCGCCCAGCGCGCCCGGAACACGTTGCCACCCTTTTCCAGCATGGCGACGATCCGGTTGTCACGGGTCGGCATATACCGGCCACTTGGGAGTCGGCGTAATCCGGCCACCTGAGGGCTGAACTGGCGGCCGATGGAGTCGGCATAAATCGGCCACCGCAGAGTCGGCATATTCCGGCCAGGCGGGAGTCGGCATAAACCGGCCAGCACCGACACCGAAGGCGTCTCGAAGCTTTTGTTTCCCCAGGGCTACCGTCCGAGCTTTTTGCTCAGGAAGGTGGCCATGGGTCGCAGGAGAATCGAGATGTTCCATTACCGACAAGTGCTTGTGCGGCTGCGCGCGGGCGACTCCGTGCGAGAGATCGCGCGCTCTGGCCTCATGGGCCGCGACAAGCTGGGTGCCTTGCGCTCTGTGGCCGTGCTGCGAGGGTGGCTTGACGCGAACGCCGCACTGCCCGACGACCAGGCGATCGCCGCAGCGCTGGCGCCGGCATCGCCGCCGCGTGCCAGCTCCACGATCTCCAGCGTCGAGCCGCACCGCGAGGTCGTCAGAAGCTGGTTCGAGGCCGGCGTGCAAGGCCGCGCCATCCATGCCGCGCTCAAGCGCGAGCACGCCTACGGTGGCAGCTACTCGGCCGTGTTGCGCATGCTGCGTCAGCTGCGAAGCGCGCAACTGCCCGATGTCACTGTGCGGCTGGCGTTCGCTCCGGGCGAGGCCGCGCAGGTCGACTTCGGCGCCGGTCCCATCCTCGTGCATCCGGACGGCAAGCCGCGGCGCACCTGGGCCTTCGTGATGACGCTGTGCCACAGTCGCCATCAGTACGTCGAGTTCGTGTGGGACCAGAGCTCGGCCACCTGGCTGGGCTGCCATCGCCGCGCCTTCGAATGGTTCAATGGCGTGCCGGCCCGCGTCATCATCGACAACGCCAAGTGCGCCATCGTGAAGGCCTGCAGCTTCGACCCGCTGGTGCAGCGTGCCTATGCAGAGTGTGCCGAAGGGTACAGCTTCAAGATCGAGGCATGCCCCCCGCGGGACCCCCAGAAGAAGGCGTGGACTTCATACTGCA
>NZ_JAGGNW010000002.1 GCF_018614875.1 Variovorax paradoxus
ACCGGGTTGTCCTGGCCGATATAGTCGTCAAGGCATTCGGGCAGCAAGGTGACTTGCTCGCGCGACTCGCCTTCGATGAATCGCTTCATGGGGCACCTCGCTCAGAACGGGTGCACCGATTTTAATTTTAGAAGAGCGGGACCGGAAGTCTTTTCACACAGCCTCGGCCGTGTGCCGAAGATTGCGAACAACACCGACACATACAGGACAACGAATGCTACGCATGAGTAGGTCCGCAGCAACCACGGCCGACTCTGCTCGGATTCAGCTTTTGGAACGATAAGTGAGAGCGGGCCGAGCAGGTCGGTCGACATTCGTCGGACCAACGGCTGGCCACGTCTACTCTGTTCGTACCGCCACATGAAATAGCCGGTCGCGAAGATGCCAAGTACCCCGCCGAGTGAGTGTGCAGGCTCCATGTATTCGTCGTTCGTGCTGCTGAAAGATGTTTGGTCCTGCCGGATTCTGCCGCAACCGCGAAGGTCCGCTGCTGGCCGATTCTGTTGAAAAACTCGATGTGGCTTCAAGTGAGACCGTTTCTGGGGGTCACTGACCCCTTGGCTACTCGTCGTTCGCGTCTCCTGCGCGATTCTGAGAGGCCGATTTTCGACTGCGGCAACGCGGGTGGTAAGCAATCGAGTTTTTCAACAGAATCGGCCGCGTCCGGCCCCTCGGTTCGGCCGATTGTGCCGCGGCATCGGGTCCAAACGCGACCGCTCGCTTTCTAAAAAAGCGGACCTTCGGCGCTCAGGTCTTCTCGTCGTCCGTCAGCTTCCGGCGAACCCACCTTGAACGGCTCGCCTGCGGCGGCCAGGGCGACGGATGTGCACGCTTCGTCCGCACCCGCAGCGGCGCCCCCGTCAGCCCGCTGGCAAGGGCGCGGCGTTGACCGCCAGTTGCGCGGCGAACGCCCGCTGATAGGCCGGCCGCGCTTCGCCGCGAGCGACATAGGCGGCCAGGCTGGAAAACTCGTTCAGCAGGCCGGATGGTCGGAGCCTGAGCAGCACCGACACCATCAGCAGGTCGCCCGCGCTGAAGCCGCCGTCCAGCCAGTCGGCGTCGCCCAGTCGGGTGGCGAGCTGGGTCAGCCGGGCACGCACCCGGTCCTGGACGAGGGGCAGGCGCGCGTCCTTCCAAGGCTTGTCGCCTTCCGCGAACTTGGCGGTGACGAGTTCGAGGATGGGCGGCTCGACCGTATTGAGCGCCGCGAACATCCACGCGATGGCGCGCGCCCTTGCGTTGGCATCGGCGGGGAACAGGCCCGGGTGGCGCTCGGCGATGTGCAGCACGATGGCTCCGGTCTCGAACAGCGCGAGGTCGCCTTCCTCGTAAGTGGGGATCTGGCCGAAGGGATGCAGCGCCAGATGCGCGGCCTCCTTCATCGCGCGGAAGGACACCAGGCGCACCTCGTAGGGCAGGCCGGCTTCCTCCAGTGCCCAGCGCACGCGCGTGTCGCGCGCCAGGCCCTTGCCGCCGTCGGGCGACCGTTCAAAGGCGGTGATGGTGATGGTCATCGTGAGTGTCCATAGGTTGCCAGCGGCAGGTAGCGGAGCCGGATGCGGCTGATCTTGCATCTAGGCGAGGCTGATTGAAAGTCGGGGCCATCGGTCTGCAAATCGCTTTTCCTTGACGCGCTGCCGGTAAGTTGCGACGTCTGCTCTGAGTGGGTTGTGCCGAACGCGCAGCTCGAACAGATCGTCAAGTCCATGCGGAGCGACTATGCCCAATGATCCATCCTCGTTCAGGTATACACCGACGCATGTTGCA
The DNA here is from genome assembly GCF_018614875.1 of Variovorax paradoxus. GTDB lineage: Bacteria > Pseudomonadota > Gammaproteobacteria > Burkholderiales > Burkholderiaceae_C > Variovorax > Variovorax paradoxus_I. Next base: position 1,768 of record NZ_JAGGNW010000002.1, read on the forward strand.
AATTCCGGCCACGTCGCGATACCTTCTTCGAGAGATTCGAGAGGCGCCACCACCTGGTGGAGGGTGGCGGCGAACCAACAATGCACGCTGGCCTGATTTGTGACTTCCCAACGAAGATTGGGCATGGCCGTATGAAGCCTGTGTTCGAGGTCGGCATCCTGCTCTGGACCCGCGTCGGCGTCGAAGTAGACGACGTCCACGTCTTCCACGGCCGAGCGCTGGTCAAAATCATGAAGGATGTCCCATACCAACGACCGGATGACGCCGGCGCCGATGCACCAGGATCGCAGGCCCAGCGAACGGACGGCTCGCAAAGCCGCCATCAGATCGGCTGAGGCATTCACCATTGAAGCGAGCTTCTGTTCGCGGTCCGCCTCAAGACTGAGAGTCATTTTTCAACGGTAGATCGGTTGGCATCGACGAAGGTCTGGTTGTGACCCGAATTCTGCCGCGCAGCAGTGGCGCCGAGGGCCCCAAGGCGGTCAACAACCCAGTCCATTTCCGATCGCTATCAGCGCGGCATGGCAGGCGGGATTCAGTTAATGATCTCTCCCATGCCTACGCGTACGCGCTCCCTGAGCTGCCGGATGTACTCCGCCTCAAAGAGTTCCCAGGTCTCCAGCTCGCCGACGATCCGAAGCGGCTCCCGGCTGCGGTACGAGCGCGTGGGATTGCCCGGAAACTTCTTGTCGGTGACGTTGGGGTCGTCCTCGAAGGCGCCCGTGGGTTCGACGATGTAGACGCGGCCACGGCCGTCGCCCTTCGCCATTTCGGCGGCCAGCCCGGCGCCCTTTGGCCAGGCGGTGAAGTAGATGTGGTTCATGACGACGCGGCCGTCGTAGTTTGAGCGGAAGCCTGCGGTGAGCAGGTCGCCCACCTGGAGGTCCGCCCGGGTGCCGTGGAAGTAAGGGCCGGTGTCCAAGACAGCCATCGCAGGCCGCTCCTCTGCAGAAAGGAAAAGCCGCGGAGTCTACTCGGGTCGATTTTCACGTGAGCCGTCATGAGTGAGGGCGGTTGGCCGACAGCGGCTACGCAGACGGACATCCCTTGTCCACCAACGTCAGCGTTAGTTCGACTTGATGCCGAGCTCTCAGCTCTTGTTCGAACTGAATGATCTTCGGCGGGCGCGTAATTCTGCAAGCCGCAATCAGAACCCTGCTCGGCTTGATGCGCACGACTTCATCCACCACGGGCGTGGCAAGCTCGGATTTGACGTTGCCTACTTGATAGGTAGTTGGGGTAATGCGGACTTCGACGGGCTTGGACGCGAAGCAGCCGGCAAGCGTTACCGACGCGAGCGCAACAGACCAACGAATGAATCTCATGGTTCTCCGTCGAATTCGTTGTCTTTCGTGACGATGGTCGCGAAGGGAAATTGGTTGTCTGCACCATGGAAGAAGAAGGTGTTGTCGTCGGCCACTTCGAAATGGCCGCCGCCGAGCGAGTCGATGATGTGTTGGGTGATGTCGTCTTCGGTCATGGTGTTCTTCAGGGCTTCCAGCGGCGCAGCCCCAGCTCGTCCGCGAGCGCCTGATAGGTCTTGATGCGCGCCTGCACATAGCCGTCGAGCGCGGCGCCGGTGAGCGCGAAAGGGTAGAGGCCGTGCCGTTCGCGCAGCGCCGCATAGCCGGGCGCGGCCGTGGCTTCGGCGAATGCCGCGCTCCATGCGCGGGCCGCCGCCTCGGGCACGTTCGCGCTCAGGTACAGGCCGCGCACGGTCGGCCAGACGATGTCCACGCCTTGCTCGCGCGCGGTCGGCACGCCGGTGAGCGCGCCGCCCAGCCGTGTTTCCGACAGCACCGCCAGCAGGCGCACCGCCGCACCGCCCGCGATGGCCTGCAAGGCCTCGGCCGCGTCGCCGGGGAATGCATCGACGTGCTTGCCCTGCAGCGCGCCGAGTGCATCGCCGCCGCCCTCGAATGAGACGAAGCGCATCGCCTTGTGATCGCGGCCCGCGGCGCGCACCAGCAGCGCGGCCTTCACCCAGTCCTGGCTGCCGACCGTGCCGCCCGCGCCGAAGGCCACGCGCGAGGGCTCCTGCCGCAGCGCCGCAACCAGGTCCTGCAGCCGCTTGTAGGGCGAGTCGCGGTGCACGGCGATCACGCCGTAATCGGTGCCGAGGGTTGCGATCCAGCGCACGGCCGAGGGCGCATGCGGACCGAAGCGGCCCTGCGCAAGGTTGAGCAGCGAGCCGCTCGAGAACGCCACCAGCGTGCCCGGCCCGCCGAGCCGGCCGGTGGCGATGCGGTCGAAGGCCACCGCGCCGATGCCGCCCGGCAGGTAGCGCTGGCCCAGCGGCGGCCGCGAAGGGCGCACGGCCTGCAGCGCATCGCGCGCGAGGGCGCAGGTGAGGTCGAAGCCGCCGCCGGCCTTGGCCGGGATCACGCACTCGGCCGCCGCCGCTGAAGGATCGCCGGCTGCCTGCGCCGCGGCGTTGCGGACGCTGCCGGGCAGGAGCAGCGCGGACAACGCACGAAGCGCGTGGCGGCGGGTGGCGGGGCGATTCGGCATGGGGTGTGCGGCGCGGCGTGCCGGCTAGCTGCTGGCCGCCGGACGGGGCCACCAGATGATCGCATGCAGTCCTGTGCCGGCCTCGCGTGCTTCGAGCCGCAGCTCGCCCCGGTGTCGCTGCGCGATGGAGCGCGCAATGGCCAGCCCGAGGCCGAAGCCACCTTTGCCCGCGCGGGCGCCGCGGCGAAAACGCTGGCCCAGCGCGGCGCGCTCTTCGTCGCCGAGGCCGGGGCCGTCGTCTTCGACGTTGAGGCTCCAGCCCGCCGCATCGCCCGCCGCGAAGAGGGTGACCGTGCCTGCGGCCGGCGTGTAGGCAATGGCGTTCGCCACGAGGTTGCTCAACGCCTCGCGCAGCAGCTCCCTGTCCGCCACCGCGAAGAGCCCGGGCGCAGGCGCGTGGATGCCCAGGTCGATGCGCTTGGCGCGCGCGAGCGGCAGCAGGTCGAGGGCCACTTCGCGCAGCAGCGCCGCGAGGTCGAATTCGGCGGGCTCCACCGCCACCGTGTCGCTGCGGCCCAGCGCAAGCAACTGCTGCGCGCTGCGCGTCGCGCGGCCGATTTCGGTGCCGAGCGCATCGAGCGCGGCCTGCACCTGCGCCGGGTCCTGCTCGCGCTTCGCGTAGTCGGCCTGCATCTGCAGCGTGGTGAGGTGGGTGCGCAACTGGTGCGAGGCGTCGTCGAGAAACTGGCGCTGCTGCGTCACCAGTTCCTGCGTGCGCGACATCTGCTGGTTGACGGCTTGCACCAGCGGCCGTACTTCGGCGGGAAGATCGGTGTCGGCGATGCGCGTCAGGTCGTCCGGCGTGCGGGCCTGCACCTCGCGCGCCAGCCGCGACAACGGCCGCAGCGCCGCCGCCAGCGCAATCGCGGTGCCGCAGAGCAGCATCGCCAGCACCAGCCCGTCGCGCAGCGCGGCGCTGCGAACAAAGCGCGCGCTGAACTCCTGCCGCGAGCGCGTGCTCTCGCCCACCTGGATCAGCACGCTGCGTCCGGTGCTGCCGGCGGGCGCGCGGTCGAGGTCGCGCCGGTAGGCCGCGAGCCGCACGGCCTCGCCGAAATAGGTTGCGTCGTAGAAGGCCGGCGTGCCCATTCGCAGCTCGGCGGGCGGAGCGGGCAGGTCGGCACTGCCGAGTTCGACCAGTCCGTCGGAGGTTGCCACGCGAAAGAACACCTGGCCGCTGGCCGTGAGCTCGAAGAATTCGAACATCGTGTAAGGCAGCTCGACCGAAAGGCCGCCCGAAGCGGTCGAGATGTTGGCGTCGATGGATTTGAGCGCGCCCAGCAGCGAGCGGTCGTAGGCCGCGTTGGCGGCGGCCAGTGCGTCGTGCCGCGTCATCCACAGCTCGATGCCGGTCACCAGCAGCAGGGCGGGGAACAGCAGCAGCGCGAGCCGCTGCCAGAGACTGGCGCGCCGCAAGCGGTTGGCGATGCCAAGCGTCTCGCGCACTCAGCCTTCTTCCAGCACGTAGCCGAGCCCGCGCAGCGTGACGATGCGCACGCCGGTGCCGTCGAGCCGCTTGCGCAGCCGATAGACCAGCACTTCGACCGCCTCGGGGTGCACTTCTTCGTCGTCGGAAAACACCCGCTCGAGAATCTGCTGCTTCGACAGCGGCTCGCCGCTGCGCTGCACCAGCGCGCGCAGCACCGCCAGTTCGCGCGGCGACAGCGCCAGCGCCTCGCCATCCAGCACGAACTGCCGGCGCGCGCCGTCATACAGCAGCGGGCCGCAGGCCAGGCGCGGATGCTCGACGCCGCGCGCACGCCGCACCAGCGCATGCAGGCGCGCTTCGAGCTCGGCGAGCGCGAAGGGCTTGGCCAGGAAGTCGTCGGCACCCGCGTTGAGCGAGGCCACGCGCTCGTTCAGCGAATCGCGTGCCGTGAGGATCAGCGCGGGCAGCCGCTGGTCGCGTTCGCGCAGCCGCTGCAGCACCGTGTGGCCGTCCATGCCGGGCAGGCCCAGGTCGAGCACCAGCGCATCGTGGTCGCGCTGCTGCAGCGCGCGGTCCGCGAGCCGGCCGTCGTCCACCCATTCGACCTGGATGCCCGAATGCTCCAGCGCCTTGCAGAGCCAGGTGCCCAGGGTGTGTTCGTCTTCGGCCAGCAGGATGCGCATGGCGCGATGCTAGAGGCTGCGCAATCAGTCCGGCTTGATATTTGCCCTTGCAATGACTTTTTGCCAGCGCTGCTGTTCCGCCGCGATGAACTGCGCGAACTGCTCGGGCGTGCCGCCAACGGCCTCGGCTGCGTCGGCGGTCAGCCGCTGCATCGAATCGGGCGACTTCACGGCCTTCATCGTTTCGGCCGAGAGCCGGGCCAGGTTCGCGGGCTCGATGTTGGCCGGCGCGAGCATGCCGTACCACTGCGTCATCTCGAAGCCGGGGAAGCCTTGCTCGGCGACCGTGGCCACGTCGGGCAGCTGCGCGAGGCGCTTGGCCGAGCCGGTGGCAATGCAGCGCACCTTGCCGGCCTTGATGAAGGGAATGATCGCCGCGGCGCCGATGGCCGAGGCGTCGAGCCGGCCCGAGAGCAGGTCGGTCACCATCGGGCCGGTGCCGCGGTAGGGCACGTGCAGCATGAACACGTCGGCCGTCATCTTCAGGTATTCGAAAGCCAGATGGCCCGCGCTGCCGTTGCCCGCGGAGCCGTAGCTGAGCTTGCCGGGCTTCGACTTGGCGTAGGCGATGAATTCCTTGAGGTTCTTCGCGGGCACGTCCGGGTGCACCACGTAGAGGCTGGGCACCTTGGCCAGCAGGCTCACGGGCTTGAAGTCCTTGTTCGCGTCGTAGGGCAGCTTGGCGAAGATGTACGGGTTGACCGCCAGCGTACCGATGTGGCCGAGGATCAGCGTGTGCTGGTCGGTGCTGCGCGCCACCTCGCTCATCGCGATGTTGCCGGCCGCGCCCGGCTTGTTGTCGACGAAGACGCTCTGGCCCAGCGTGCGCGAGAGCTCGGCCGCAGTGGAGCGCGCCACGATCTCGGAACTGCCGCCCGGTGCGAAGGGCACGACGAAGCGCACCGATTTACTGGGCCATGCCGGCTGGGCCGATGCGAGGGAAGGAAGCAGGCCGCCGAGGGCCAGCGCGGACCCGCCCTGCAGCCATTGGCGGCGCGTGGGCTGCAAGTCGTTCGAAAGGAAGTTGTCGGACATGGTGCTTGTCTCCATCGATCTTGTAGAAAAGGAAAGCCGCCATCCTGCCCGGCGGATGCTGTCGGAATGCTGTCAGTCCGCGATTCAGATCAGGTTGCGCATGGCTTGCGCGGTCTCGCGCAGCACCGGCAGCACGCGCGCCACCGCGTCCTCGGAGCTTTCGTGGCCCATCGGCATGGTGATGTTGAGCGCGCCCACCAGCGTGCCGTGCCGGTCGCGCAGCGGCACCGCAATGCCGCGCGAATTGAGGTCGAGCTGCTGCTCCGACAGCGCCCAGCCCTGTGCGCGGATACGCGCCAGCTCGAGCTTCATGCGTTCCATGCTTGCGATGGTGTACGAGGTGAACACCTGCAGTTGCCGCATGGCCAGCCATTCGGACAACTCGGCTTCGCCGCGCAGCGCGAGCATCAACATGCCGGCGGCCGTGACCTGCGCCGGCACGCGCGCGCCCAGCACGTAGCCCGTGCTCATGCTTCGGTTGGGCCCGTTGCGGGCGATGTAGACCACTTCGTCGCCGTCCATCACGCTCAGGTACGCGATCTCGTGCGTGCCGGCCGCCACGCGCTGCAGGAAGGGTTGCACGATGCGCGGCAGCCGCGCCGAGTCGAGATACGACTGGCCCAGCCGCAGGACGCGCGGCGTGAGCCAGAACAGCTTGCCGTCGCTCGCCACGTAGCCCATGTGCTGCAGCGTCAGCAGGTAGCGCCGAGCCGCCGTCCGCGTCATGCCGGTGCGCTCGCCGGCCTGGCTGGCGGTGAGGCGCGGATGGGCGTCGTCGAAGGCCTCGATGATGTTCACGCCGCGTTCCAGTCCGGCGATCCAGTCGCGCTTGTCGAGGCCAGCCGGCGCGGGAGAAAGATCGGTGAGGTCGGTGCTCATGGCCCCGGAGTGTGCCGTGCGGGGGACGAGGTCACGGTCGACTTCGATAAGGATAAACCCTGTTTTTGTACGATAAGCGAACGTATCGGCACGATTGTCGAGCGGATTGAGGCTAGCCCGAGGGTGAATTGCTCGGCGAGGTGGATAAAGTCCGCGTTGGCAATGGCCCTGGAGCGATTGCCGCACAAAAGAGGCAAGAACATGACCACCGCCATCACCGGCAGCACCCTGGCGTACCTGATCCCCGGCGACCCCGTGCGCAACGTGCGCCTGCCGAGGTTGTTCAACGCCGTGTTCGATCGTTTCGGCATCGACGCGGTGCTGCTGCCCATGCAGGTGCCGTTGCGGGATTTCGCGGTGTTCTTCAAGTCGGCCTTCTTGGCGCGCAATGTGCGCGGCATGGTGATCGCGCCGCCGCACAAGCCGCTGGTGGTCGACCTGCTCGACGGCTGCGGCCTGTTCGGCCGCGTGGCGGGCTCGGTCAACGTGGTGCGCCGCATCGAGAACGACGAGCTGGAGGGCGACCTGTTCGACGGCGAAGGCCTGCTGGGCGCGCTGGACCACTTCAACATTCCGTTCCGCGGCAAGCGGGTGCTGATCCTGGGCGCCGGCGTGAGCGCCGCGGCCATCGGCGTTGCGCTGGCCGAAGGCGGCACGGTCGACGGCGCCGAGCACATCGCGTTCTACGACACCTCGGCCGGCAGGGCCGCCGGCGTCGCGGCCAAGCTCGACGCGTTCTTCGATGCCAACGTGGCGGCCGTCGACAGCAACGCGCCCGAAGGCTACGACCTGGTGATCAACGCCACGCCGCAGGGCCTGGACGAGACCGACGCGCTGCCTGTGGACGTCGCCCGCATGGACCGCCACGCCGCGCTGTTCGACATCCTGCTGCGCAACCAGCCGACGCCGCTGGTGCGCGCGGCGCGCGCGCGGGGCCTCAACGCGCAGGCCGGTTTCGAGATGCTGATCCAGCAGATGCCGCACTACCTCGGGTACTTCGGCCATGCCGATGCGGCGCAGGGCGTGCGCGACGACGCCGACTTCCTGCGCGAGATCGTCTATCCGCCGGCCATGCACGCCGAGATCCGCCGGCCCCTGCGCTACCGGTCGCCGAGCGTGGCGTGACCGGGGCAGTGCAGCGCCGGGCCGGGCTGGCGAGCCCGATCGACATCAGAACTTATTTCAAGGAGGAGACGCAATGACAAGGATATTCGACGGCTACTGCAAGGTGCTCGATGCGCTGATCGCGCTCGCGCTCGCCATCATGGTGGTGCTGGTGTTCGGCAACGTGGTGCTTCGCTACGCCTTCAATTCGGGGATCACCGTGTCGGAGGAAGTGTCGCGCTGGCTCTTCGTCTGGGTCACGTTCCTGGGGGCCGTGGTCGCGGTCAAGGAGCGCGGGCATCTGGGCACCGACTTCCTGGTGGCGCGCCTGCCGGTGTTGGGCAAGAAGATCTGCCTTGTCGTGGGGCATCTGCTCATGCTGTATGCGACCTGGCTGCTGTTCAGCGGCAGCCTGGCGCAGGCAAGGATCAACTGGGACGTGGAGGCGCCGGTCACCGGCGCGTCGACCGCGATCTTCTACGCCTCGGGCATCGTGTTCGCAGCCTCGGCGGCGGTGTTCCTGCTGAGCGACCTGGTGCGCGCGCTCACCGGGCGGCTGAGCGACGAAGAACTCGTGATGGTGCAGGAGTCGGAAGACCTTGCACAGCTCGGGCGCGACGACGCGGCCGAACGCAGCACCCACCACAAGCGCTGAGAGCCGGAGCCCCCCATGACCGTATTCATCTTCCTCGGCTCGCTGCTCGCCGCCATGGCGCTGGGCATCCCGATTGCCTATTCGCTGCTGCTTTCGGGCGTGGCGCTGATGTACCACCTCGACCTGTTCGACGCGCAGATCCTGGCGCAGAACGTGGTGAATGGCGCCGACAGCTTCCCGCTGCTTGCCGTTCCCTTCTTCATGCTGGCCGGCGAGATCATGAACGTCGGCGGCCTCTCCAAGCGCATCGTCAATCTGGCGCTGACGCTGGTCGGCCACCGCCGTGGCGGCCTCGGATTCGTGGCCATCCTGGCCGCCTGCCTGCTGGCCGCGCTGTCGGGCTCGGCGGTGGCGGACACTGCCGCGCTCGCGGCACTGCTGCTGCCGATGATGGTGCGTGCGGGCCACGACAAGGCGCGCGCCGCAGGCCTCATCGCATCGGCCGGCATCATCGCGCCGGTCATTCCGCCGTCGATCGGCTTCGTGATCTTCGGCGTTGCCGCCAACGTGTCGATCAGCAAGCTGTTCCTCGCGGGCATCGTGCCCGGCCTCATGCTGGGGGCGGGCATCGCCGTGGCGTGGTGGTGGGTCGCCAAGCGCGAAAACATCCAGCCGCCGCCCAAGGCCACGGGCGCCGAGCGCGCGAAGGCATTCAAGGAATCGCTGTGGGCGTTGTTCCTTCCGGTGATCGTGCTGGTGGGCCTGAAGATGGGCGTGTTTACGCCCACCGAGGCGGCCGTCGTCGCGGCGGTCTACGCGCTGTTCGTCGCGATGGTGGTCTACCGCGAGATGAACTTCGCGCAGCTCTACCAGGTCTTCGTGAGCGCGGCCAAGACCACGTCCGTGATCATGTTCCTGGTGGCGGCGGCCATGGTCTCCGCCTGGCTCATCACGGTGGCCGACCTGCCGAGCAAGCTCGTCAGCCTGCTGGAGCCCTTCATGGGCAACCAGACCTTGCTGCTGATCGCGATCATGGTGCTGGTGATGGCGGTCGGCACGGCCATGGACATGACACCGACCATCCTGATTCTCACGCCGGTCCTGATGCCGGTGGTCAAGGCCGCGGGCATCGACCCGGTCTACTTCGGCGTGCTGTTCATCATCAACAACGCCATCGGGCTGATCACGCCGCCAGTGGGCACCGTGCTCAACGTGGTGGCGGGCGTTGGCAAGATGAAGATGGACGAGGTGACGCGCGGCGTGCTGCCGTTCATGACGGCGCAATTCATCGTCATGTTCCTGCTCGTGTTCTTCCCCTCGCTCGTGCTGGTGCCCATGCGCTGGTTCTCCGGCTGACGCCGCCGCGTTTCGCGTTCCCTGTTTTCGACTCAACCCCCCAAGGAGACAATCCATGAAGAAGACCCTCACCCGCGCCCTTTGCCTCGGCGTCGCGCTGCTGCTGCCCGTGGCTGCTGCCGTCGCGCAAGACATCAAGGAGCGTTCGATCAAGTTCGCGTTCCAGAACCAGGGCGATCATCCGCAGGCCCTGGGCGCGAAGAAGTTCGGCGAACTCGTCGCGCAGAAGTCGGGCAACAAGATGCAGGTCAAGCTGTTCCCGGGTGGCACGCTCGGCGGCGACGTGCAGACCATCTCGGCCATCCAGGGCGGAACCATCGAGATGACCGTGCTCAATGCCGGCATCCTCTCCAACCAGGTCAAGGCCTTCGCGGTCTTCGATTTCCCGTTCCTGTTCGCCAACCCGCAGGAAGCCGACGCGGTGACCGACGGGCCTTTCGGCAAGAAGCTGTTCTCGGAACTCGCGGCCAAGAATCTCATCGGCCTCGGCTACTGGGACCTGGGCTTTCGCAACGTGACCAACAGCAAGCGCCCGATCAACAAGGTGGAAGACCTGGCCGGGCTGAAGATCCGCGTGATCCAGTCGCCGATTTACATCGACCTGTTCAATGCGCTCGGCGCCAATGCCACGCCCATGCCTTTCCCCGAGCTCTATCCGGCGCTCGAGCAGAAGGCGGTCGACGGCCAGGAGAATCCGAACACGGTCATCCGCACGTCGAAGTTCGCCGAAGTGCAGAAGCACCTTGCGCTGACGCAGCACGTCTACAACCCGCAGGCGCTGATCGTCGGCAAGAAGCTCTGGGATTCGCTCAGCGATACCGAAAAGAAAATCATGACCGAAGCGGCCGACGAAGCCACCAGGTTCGAGCGTGAAACATCGCGCGGACAGGCTCAAGCCGCACTGGCGGACCTCAAGAAGGCCGGCATGCAGGTGACCGAATTCAGCCCCGCCGAGATGCAGCGCCTGCGCGACAAGGTCAAGCCGGTGGTGGACAAGCACAGCGCCCTGGTGGGCGAGGCCGTGGTGAAGGACCTGTACGCCGAGATCGCAAAGGTGCGCAAGTAAGTCAATCCAGAAAAGGCAAGCGAAGAACCATGATCACCGGCAAGACCACCCTCGTTGCGCACCTGGGCTTTCCCACCGAAAGCTTCAAGGCGCCGATGATTTACAACCCCTGGTTCGAGAAGCAGGGCATCGATGCGGTCGTGGTGCCGATGGGCGTGAAGCCCGAGGACTATCCGGCGGCCTTCGCCGCGCTGTTCCGGCTCACCAACATCCGCGGCGCGCTGGTGACCATGCCGCACAAGATCACGACCATGGGCCTGGTCGACGAGGTGACGCCGACCGCAAGGATCGCCGGCGCCTGCAACGCCGTTCTCAAGCGCGCCGACGGCACGCTGGTGGGCGACCAGTTCGACGGCGCCGGCTTTGTGCGCGGCGTGCTGCGCAAGGGCTGCGTGCTCGAGGGCGCGCGCGTGCTGGTCTCCGGAAGCGGCGGCGTCGGCTCGGCGATTGCGGCCTCGCTGGCGGCGGCCGGCGTTGCGCAGATTGCGCTCTTCGATGCCTACCCGGCCTCGGCCGATGCGCTCGCCGGACGCCTGCGCACGCACTACCCGGCGCTGGCCGTGTCCACGGGCTCGAACGACCCGGCCGGCTTCGACCTGATCGTCAATGCCACGCCACTGGGCATGAAGGAAGACGATCCGCTGCCCTTCGAAGTGGACCGCATCGCACCGTCGACCTTCGTCGGCGAGGTGGTCATGAAGTCGGAATACACACCGCTGCTGCGCGCCGCACTGGACAAGGGCTGCGCCGTGCAGGTCGGCACCGACATGCTGTTCGAGATGATTCCCGCGTACCTCGAATTCTTCGGCTTCGGCACCGCCACGGCGGATGCGCTGCGCGCCGAGGCGAAAATCAGCTACTGAGGTGCAGCGCCTGCCGGGCCGCCACGCGGTGCGAGAGGCGGACGCGGTGTAATGCCGTTGCGCTCCCTCTTTTTTTTTGACGCAAGAGGCATTCACCATGAGTATTTTTGAAGGCTTTCTTTCCACGTCCGAGACGCTCTCCGCCTTCAGCGACCACAATTTCGTCGACGCCATGCTGCGCTTCGAGGCGGCATTGACCCGCGCCCAGGCCGCGCTCGGGCTGGTGCCGGAATCGGCCGCGCCTTCGATCGTCGGCAGCTGCCAGGTCGAGCTGTTCGACGTGGCAAAGATCGTGCGCGACAGCGGCCGCGCCGGCAGCGTTGCAATTCCGCTGATCAAGGCCCTGAAGGAGGCCGTGGGCCTGTTCAATCCCGGGGCCGTGCCCTTCGTGCATTTCGGCAGCACCAGCCAGGACGTGATCGACACCGCGATGGCGCTGGTCACGCGCGAAGGCATTGCGCTGATCGAGGCCGATGTCGACCGTGCCATCGAGGCGCTGCTGCAGCACGCCACGCAGCATGCGGCCACGCCGATTCTTGCGCGCACGCTGATGCAGCCGGCGTCGGTCACGAGCTTCGGCCTCAAGTGCGCCGGCTGGGCCGCGCCGCTGGTGCGCAGCCGCGGCCGGCTGCGGGAGGCTGCGCGGCATGCCCTGAACGTGCAGCTCGGCGGGGCCGTCGGCACGCTCGCGCAGATGAAGGGGCAGGGCCCGGCCGTCGTGCAGCGCGTGGCGGACGAGCTCGGCCTCGGCAATGCCGGTGCCACCTGGCACACGCAGCGCGACGAATGGGTCGCGCTCGGCTGCGAGCTGGGGCTGCTCACGGGCAGCCTGGGCAAGATCGCGCGTGACATTTCGCTCATGGGCCAGTACGAGGTCGGCGAGGTGGCCGAACCCACCGAGCCGGGCCGCGGCGGCTCCTCGGCGATGCCGCACAAGCGCAATCCCGTGGCCGCGATGGTTGCGCTGGCCGCGGCCCAGCGTGCGCCCCAGCGCGTGGCCGCGCTGCTGGCCGCGATGCCGCAGGAACACGAGCGCGCGCTCGGCGGCTGGCAGGCCGAGCTGGCCGAATGGCCGCAGCTGCTGATGTCCGCACACGGCAGCGCGCGTGCGCTGGCCGGTGCGCTGCCCGGCCTGCAGATCGACGCGGCGCGCATGCGTGCCAACATCGACACCCTGCGCTCCGAGTTGCCGCGCGAGGCCGCTGACGAATGGTTCGACCCCGCCCTGGCCGGGCCCGCCGGCGAAACCGCGTTACGGCAAGTGGCGGCCCTGCGCGCCCAACTGACCGCGAAGGACACATCCCGATGACCGACGAAGCAAGCACCGCCCCCGCGAACAACGACTACGAAGCCGGGCTCGTCAACCGCCGCCGCGTGCTGGGCGATGCCTGGGTCGACAAGTCGCTGGCCAACCGCAACGAGTTCAACGCCGAGTTCCAGGAGCTCATCACCCGCCACGCGTGGAACGACATCTGGGGCCGCCCCGCGCTGGGCGACAAGACGCGCCGCTACATGGTGCTGTCGATGATGCTGGGCATCCACGCCTACGAAGAATTCGCGATGCATGTACGCGCCGCACTCGACGGCCCGCCCGAGTCGCGCCTGACGCCGGAAGACATCAAGGAAGTCATCATGATGGCGGCCATCTACTGCGGCGTGCCGGTGGCGAACCATGCCTTCGGCATTGCGACCGGCATCCTGCGCGAGAAGGGCTTGCTGCCTGCGGCACCCCGGTGAGCGCGCCGGTCGCCCGGAAGGGCCGGTTCGACGTCACGTTCACCTTGATGCTGCCGCTGCTGCTGGCGGCGCAGCCTGTCGCCACCGACAGCTACCTGCCGGCACTGCCGGCCATTGCCAAGGAACTCGGTTCGGCCAGCACCAGCCTCACGCTGTTCGTGCTGGCCTTCGGCTTCGCGCAATTGCTGTGCGGGCCGCTGGCCGATCGCTTCGGCCGCCGGCCTGTGCTGTTGGCGGGGCTCGGCTGCTACGTGGTCGCGGCCCTCGGTGGCGCCTTCGCGGGCAGCGTCGCCGTGCTCGCGGGCTGGCGCGCGCTGCAGGGCTTTTCGATGGCCGCGATCCTCGTGTGTTCGCGCGCCGCGGTGCGCGATCTCTACCCGGCGCACGAAGGCCCGCATGTGATGGCGCGCGGCCTCACGGGGCTGGGCATGGTCGGCCTGGTCGCGCCGCTGCTCGGCGCGTGGCTGGTGCAGGGCGCGGGCTGGCGCTGGGTGATGGTGGCGATGGCGGCCTACGCGCTGCTGCTGTTCGCTCTGTGCTGGCGCTCGTTCGGCGAAACACGCAAGCCGCTGGCCGAGGGCGAATCGTCGGCGCCGCGCGGCAGCACGCGCGCCGTGTTCGCGAGCCGTTCGTTCCGTGCATGGGCCTCGTTGGCCGCGGCGACCTACGGCGGCCTCTTCTGCTTCCTGCTGTTGTCGCCGATGGTCTACATCGGCTATCTGGGCTGGTCGCCCGCGATGTACGGCTGGATTCCGGCGGGCGGCTCGCTGGTCTACATCTTCAGCACCACCCTGTGCCGGCGCCTGCTGCGCAGGCATGGGCCGGTGCGCACAGTGCAGCTGGGCGCCACGCTGAGCATCGCTGGCGCCATCATCCAGGCGCTGGGCTGCTGGCTGGCGCCGCACAGCGCCGTGCCGCTGCTCGCGGGCCATGCGGTCTTTTGTCTGGGCCACGGCATCCACCAGCCCTGCGGCCAGGCCGGTGCGGTGGGAGACCTGCCGCACCTGGCGGGCCGGGCCGTGTCGTGGTCGGGCTTCGGCATGATGATGGTGGCGTTCAGCGTCGGGCAAATTGCGGCACAGTTCGTCGACACCGGTTTTTCGAACGGCGCCTGGCCGATGGTCGTCCCGATGCTGCTCGCGGGCTGCGTGCTGCTGGCCATCGCGTTCCTCTGGCTGCCACGTCTCCAACATCCGATGAAAAAGGAATCACCATGACCCGTTTGAACGTCGTCCGCGAAGGCAGCGGCCCCTTCGTCGTGCTGAGCCATGCGCTGGGCTGCGATCTGCACATGTGGGATGGCGTGGCCGAGCAGCTTGCGCGCGGCCACACCGTGATCCGCTACGACCACCGCAACCATGGCGGCTCGGAGCTGGTGCCAGGCGGGTTGCGCGTCGAGATGCTGGCGCAGGACGCGGCCGAGCTCATCCAGCGCGAGGCGGGCGGGGAGCCGGTGCATTTCGTCGGCCTCTCGATGGGCGGCATGACCGCGCAGGCGCTGGCCGTGCGGCATCCCGAGCTGCTGCGCAGCGTGGTGATCGCGAATTCGTCGGCCCACTACCCCGACCAGTCGCCGTGGCGCGCCCGCGCCGAGACGGTGGCCGCCAAGGGCGTCGCCGCCATTGCGCCGGGCGCGGTGGCGCGCTGGCTCACGCACGGCTATGTCACCACGCAGGAGGGCAAGGCCGCGGCCCAGGCGCTCAACGATGTGCTGGTGCGCACCGATGCGCAGGGCTACATCGAAAGCTGCAACGCCGTGGCGGCCATCGATTTTCGCGAGAGCAACCACCGCATCGCCGTACCGACGCTGGTGATCGCCGGCCTGCAGGACGAAGCAACGCCGCCGGCCATGTCCGAAGCCATGGTGGCCGCCATTCCCCATGCACGCCTGGCCACCATCGATGCGGCGCACCTGAGCGCGGTGGAGCGGCCGGTGGAGTTCGCGCAGCTGCTGATCGATTTTTGGCGCAGTCTTTGAGGGGTCGCTGCCTGGGGGTGGGGACTAGGTGTATCCCGCATTTCGTCCGAATACCGATCGTATGTGATCGATGATCGAACGCTGACAGCCCGAAAGCGTTGTGAACGGACGCCAGCCTTTCTAAAGTCGCGGCCATGGATTCACAGCAACAGCCCACCCCGCGCATCGCAGTCGTCACCGGAGGGGCTGGCGGCATTGGCGGCGGCATCGTGGTTGCACTCTCGCAGCGCGGCTTCGACGTGGTGGTCTGCGACCTGAAGATTGCACCGGCCGCGGCCGACGCTCTGCGGGAAAGCGTGGCCCCCTCGGCCCGGCTGGCCTTCGTCGAAGGCGACATCGCCGACCTCGCCAAGCTCCCCGCGCTGGTCGACGCGGTCTACGCCGCGTTCGGCCGCGTCGATTGCCTCGTCAATAACGCCGGCGTGTCGGTCAAGTCGCGCGGCGACCTGCTCGACGTGTCGGTCGAGAGCTACGACCTGAACTTCGACGTCAACACCCGCGCCGGCTTTTTCCTTACGCAGGCGATCTGCCGCCGCATGCTGGCCGACGGCGTCCAGACGGCCGAGAGCGAGCGCTCGATCGTCTTCATCTCTTCCTCCAATGCCGCCATTGCCGCTCCCGAGCGCGGCGAATACGCCATGTCGAAGGCGGCCGTCGCGATGATGGCCAAGTTGTTTTCGATCCGCCTCGCACCGCACGGCATCGCGGTGTACGAGGTGCGGCCGGGCCTCATCAAGACGCCGATGACAAGCGTGGCCCAGGCGCGTTTCGACAAGCTGTTGGCCGAAGGCTTCACGCCCATCAACCGCTGGGGCTTGCCCGAGGACGTGGGCCGCGCCGTGGCCACCATGGCTGCCGGGGACCTGCCATTCACGACCGGCACGGCCATCCAGGTCGATGGTGGCATGCACATTCATCAGTATTGAGTCATGGTCATGCATCGCTCCATTGCCACCGTCTCGCTCAGCGGCACGCTTCGCCAGAAGCTCGAAGCCATTTCGGCTGCGGGCTTCGATGGCTTCGAGCTGTTCGAGGCCGACTTCGTCAACTTCAAGGGTGGCGCCGCCGAACTGCGCCGCATCGCCTCGGACCTCGGCCTCTCGATCGACCTGTACCAGCCGTTCCGCGATTTCGAGGGCATGCCCGAGGCGCAGTTCCGGCGCAGCCTGGAGCGCGCCGAGCGCAAGTTCGACCTGATGGAGGCCATGGGCGCGCCGCTGATGCTGTGCTGCTCGAACACCTCCGCGCTGGCCATCGACGACCCGGCGCGTGCCGCGGCCCAGCTGCACGAACTCGCGGAGCGCGCCGCGCGCCGCCAGCTGCGCGTGGGCTTCGAGGCACTGGCCTGGGGCCGCTTCACCTCGCTCTACGGCCAGGCCTGGAACATCGTGCGGCAGGCCGATCATTCGAACCTCGGCCTGATTCTCGACAGCTTTCATACGCTATCGCTGAAGGACGATTTCGCGGGCATTGCCGCCATCCCGGGCGACAAGATCTTCTTCCTGCAGATGGCCGACGCGCCGCTGCTTTCGATGGACGTGCTGCAGTGGGCCCGGCACCACCGCTCGTTCCCGGGGCAGGGCGATCTGGACGTGATCGGCTTCTTCGAGCAGGTGCTGCGCGCGGGCTACACCGGTCCGCTGTCGCTGGAGATCTTCAACGACATCTTCCGCGAAACGCCGAACCGCCGCACCGCCGTGGATGCGATGCGCTCGCTGCTGTACCTCGAAAGCGAGGCGCAGCGGCGGCTGGCGTCGACGGCCGATGCGCCGGCGCAGCCCGTCGAGCTGTTCAGCCCGCCTCCCGTGCCGGCGCTCTCAGGCCTCTCGTTCATCGAGTTCGCGGCCGATGAAGCCTCGGCCCGGACACTCGGCACGCTGCTGGAGCAGCTCGGCTTCCACCGCGTCGGCCGGCACCGTTCGAAGGCCGTGGTGCTGTACCGCCAGGGCGAAATCAACCTGATCGTCAATGCGCAGCCGGATTCGTTCGCACGCAGCCGCTTCGAAGCGCACGGCACGTCGGTGTGCGCGCTGGGCGTGCGCTGCGCCGATCCGCTGGCGGCCGTCGACCGTGCCACGGCCATGCGCTCGCAGCGCCACGACAGCCCGGTCGGCCCGAACGAATTGCGCGTGCCGGCCATCGTGGCGCCAGGCGGCAACCTGATTCACTTCGTGCCGGAGGCGTTGGGCAGCAACGGGTTGTACGAGGCGGATTTCATTCTCGAAGAAGACGCGGCGGCCGATGCCGGCGGCGCCGGGCTCACCCAGATCGACCACGTGGCGCTGGGCCTGGCGCTGGACCAGCTCGACACCTGGGTGCTGTTCACGCGCGCCGTGCTGGGGCTGGAGCCGGGCGAGAGCCTGGAGCTGGCCGACCCGTTCGGCCTGATCCGCAGCCGCGGCGTGGCCAATGCCTCGCGCAGCGTGCGGCTGGTGCTCAATGTGTCGCTGAGCCAGCGCACCCGCACCGCGCGCACGCTGAGCGTGACCGGCGGCGGCGCGGTGCACCACATCGCGCTGCGCTGCGAAGACATCTTCGAGAGCGTGGAACGGCTGCGCGCAAGCGGCACGCGCTTCGTGCCCATTTCGGACAACTACTACGACGACCTGGCCACGCGCATCGATCTCGATCCGGCGCTGCTGGCACGCCTGCGCGCGGCGGGTGTGCTGTTCGATCGTTCACCCGCGGGCGACTACCTGCACATCTACACCGAGAACATCGAAGGCGGGCTCTTCTTCGAACTTGCGCAGCGCACCGCGGGCTATGACGCCTATGGCGCGCTCAACGCACCTGCGCGCATGGCGTCGCAGGCGCAGGAATAGATAAATAGATTTTTTTCGTCAACAAGGAGACAAACCATGGCAACCATCACGGCCCACGAGCCGAAAGGCAGGCACCAGTCGAAGAAAGCCACAGCCAGCGGCTGGATCGGCTCGGCGCTGGAGTACTACGACTTCTTCATTTACGCCACCGCCGCGGCGCTGATCTTTCCCCAGATCTTCTTTCCGAAGGGCGACCCGCAGATCGCGATCATCGCGTCGCTCGCGACGTACGGCGTGGGCTACGTCGCACGGCCGATCGGCGCAGTGCTGCTGGGCCACTGGGGTGACACGCACGGCCGCAAGACCGTGCTCATCCTGTGCATGTTCCTGATGGGCTTCTCCACCATCGCCGTCGGCCTGCTGCCGACCTATGACCAGGTCGGCCTGTGGGCACCCGCGCTGCTGGTGCTGCTGCGCCTGATCCAGGGCTTCGCGGTGGCCGGCGAGATTTCCGGCGCGAGCTCGATGATCCTGGAGCACGCGCCGTTCGGACGCCGCGGCTTCTTCGCGAGCTTCACGCTGCAGGGCGTGCAGGCCGGCCAGATCATGGCGGCCGCCGTGTTCCTGCCGCTCGCACACTACATGGACAAGGACGCCTTCAACGCCTGGGGCTGGCGCATTCCGTTCCTGCTGAGCTTCATCGTCATCGTGGCCGGCTACGTCATCCGCAAGCAAGTGGACGAGACACCCGCGTTCGCCGAAGTCGACAAGAGCGCAAAGGTGCCGAAGGCGCCGGTGATCCAGGCCGTGACCGAGAGCTGGGGCGACATGCTGCGCGTGCTGCTGTGCTCCCTGATGAACGTGATCCCGGTGGTCGCGACCATCTTCGGCGCCGCCTACGCGGTGCAGCCGGGCTACGGCATCAACTTCGAGAAAGACATCTACCTCTGGATTCCGGTCATGGGCAACATCCTGGCCGTGATCGTGATCCCGTTCGTCGGCAACCTGTCGGACAGGATCGGCCGCCGCCTGCCGATCGTCGTCGGTGCCATCGGTTCGGGCCTGCTGTCGTTCGGCTACCTGTACGCCATCAGCATCCACAACGTGCCGCTGGCCATCGTGATGTCGCTCCTGATGTGGGGCGTGGTCTATCAGGGCTACAACGCCGTGTTCCCGAGCTTCTATCCGGAGATGTTCCCCACGCGCACCCGCGTCTCGGGCATGGCGATCTCGCAGAACATCGGCACCGCGATCACCGCGCTGCTGCCGGCGCTGTTCGTGGCGGTTGCGCCCCCCGGCGCCACCAACATCCCGCTGACCGTCGGTGCCATCACGCTGGCGATCTGCGCCATCGCCGCGATCTCGGCCTGGACCGCCCGCGAAACCTACCGCGTGCACATGAACGACCTGGGCATGCCCGACGCGGTCCCGGTCGACAAGCTCGAGTACGACCGGCTGCGCGAGCAGACGCTGGCGGACGCACGCCTGGCCAAGGCAACGGCCTGACCCGGACGAGCTGAAGACCTTTCGCGCACCAAGGGTTGCGGGCGCCATGAAGAATGGCGCCATGACTTCCCATCTCAAGATCGACTTCGTCTCCGACGTGTCCTGCCCCTGGTGCGCCGTCGGCCTGGGTTCGCTCGAAGCGGCGATCCAGCGCGTGGCGCCCGGCGTCACCGTGGAGTTGCACTTCCAGCCCTTCGAGCTGAACCCGCAGATGCCGCCCGAAGGCCAGGACACCTTCGAGCACCTGAACCAGAAGTACGGCTCCACGCGTGAACAGCAGGCGCAATCGCGCGAGATGATCCGCCAGCGCGGGGCCGAGGTGGGCTTCGAGTTCAGCCCCGAAGGCCGGCCGCGCATCTACAACACCTTCGACGCCCATCGCCTGCTGCACTGGGCCGAGCTCGAAAGCCCGGCCAGGCAGGCGGCGCTGAAGAAGCTGTTGCTGAAGGCCTACTTCACCGATCGCCAGAACCCCTCCGACCCCGAGGTGCTGGTGCGCGCAGCCACCGAAGCAGGGCTCGACGCAGCCCGTGCCCGCGAGATCCTGAACAGCGACGAGTTCGCGCAGGAGACCCGCGAGCGCGAACGCATGTACACCGATGCCGGCATCCACTCGGTGCCCGCGATCATCATCAACGACCAGCATCTGATTTCGGGCGGGCAGCCGGTCGAAGTGTTCGAGCGCGCGCTGCGGCAGATCGCTGGTGCCGAGCCGTCCAATCTGTCGGTAGCCTGACTTAGCTGGCGCTTAGGCGCCTGCTTGCGCAGCGTTGCGAAGGTAAAGAGCGTCAACGCGGAGCGGGTCCCGGCGGTTGAGGAGGCATCCTTGAATCGCCGTCACCTCAGGAGCTCCAAAGATGAATAAGAAAAGCCTAATCGCCGCACTCGCCTTGATGGCCGCGGCGGCGCTGCCCGCATTGGCCGACGAATACGGCAGGCACCCGTTCTATCTGCACGCCTTGTCCGACCTGCGCACGGCCGCCTGGCAGGTGGAGCACCGCCGCCCGGAAGACGGGCAGGTCTCGCGCGACGAGCAGGTGGTGGTCGACGAGATCCATGCCGCCATCGGCGACCTGCAGCGCGCGGCATGGCTCGACGGCAAGCCCGTCGAATGGCGCGAGCCCACCGATGCATGGCTGCCGCGCGAAGGCCGCCTGCATGCGGCGGTCGATTTGCTGCGCAAGGTGCACTCCGACGTGGCGCGCGAAGAAGACGACCCGCGCTCGCGGCCGTTCCAGCAGCGCGGCCTGGCGCACGTCGACCTGGCGCTCGACACCGCGCGGCACGCCATCGGCGACGTGCGCCACCACGACATGCGCAGGGAGTGAGGGCGGTGCCTGCCGCCGTTCCTTTGTTGCCATTCTCCATGCGCCGCGCATCGGCGATGCTGGGTGCATGCGCACTGGCGCTGCTCGCGGCCTGCGCGAGCACGCCGTGGGAGCGGCGGCCGCTGGTGTCGGTGTCGGTGCCTTCGGCGGTCGATGAGGCCACGCGCCTGCGCTGGCTCGACCGCGTGAGCTGGGGCGCCAACGCGAGCAGCGACGCGCAGCTGGCGCAGCGCGGCCTCTCGCTCTGGATGCGCGACCAGCTCAACCCACGTCTCGCGCCACTGCCGCCGGCCGCGCAGGCGCAGATCGATGCGATGGCCATTTCGCGCACGCCGCTCGACCAGCTCGTCACCGAACTCGATGCACAGCGCAAGGCGGCCGACGCGCTGCCCGACGAAGACCAGAAGAAGGCCGCGCGACAGGCCTACCAGCAGCAGCTCAACCAGCTCGCGCGCGAGGCGCAGCAGCGCTTCGTGTTGCGCGCGCTGTATTCGCCCAACCAGCTGCAGGAGCAGATGACCTGGTTCTGGATGAATCACTTCAACGTCAACCTGCGCAAGGACAACATCCGCGCGATGGTGGGTGACTACGAAGAGAACGCGATCCGTCCGCACGCGCTCGGCAGCTTCCGCGATCTGCTGGGCGCCACGCTGCACCATCCGGCGATGCTGCGCTACCTCGACAACGCGCAAAACGCCGCCAACCGCATCAACGAGAACTACGCGCGCGAGCTGATGGAGCTGCACACGCTGGGCGTGGGCGGCGGCTATTCGCAGGCCGACGTGCAGGAGCTGGCGCGCGTGCTCACCGGCGTGGGCGTGAGCTACCAGCCGCTCGATGCGCCGCCGCCCAATGTGCGGCCGGCCGTGCGTGCCGACTACGTGCGCAAGGGCCTGTTCGAGTTCAACCCGAACCGTCACGACTACGGGCCGAAGACCTTGCTGGGCCAGCCGATCCAGAGCCGTGGGCTGGCCGAAGCCGACGAGGCGCTCGACCGCCTCGCGCGCGCGCCGGCCACCGCGCGCTTCGTCTCGCGCAAGCTCGCGGTGTACTTCGTGTCGGACGATCCGCCGCCCGCGCTGATCGACCGCATGGCCGCGGCCTTCGCGCGCAGCGACGGCAACATCGCCGTCACGCTGAAGGCGCTGTTCGAATCGCCCGAGTTCCCGGCATCGCTGGGCCACAAGTTTCGAGACCCGGTGCACTACGTGATGGCCGGCGTGCGGCTCGCGTACGACGACCGCGTGGCGATCAACGTGAACCCGATGCTCAGTTGGATCAACCGCATGGGCGAACAGCTGTACGGCCACGAGACGCCCGACGGCTATCCGCTCAACGAGGCCGCATGGGCCAGCGCGGGGCAGATGAACACGCGCTTCGAGATCGCGCGCGCCATCGGCGCGAACGGCGCGGTGCTGTTTCGCGTGGACGACAAGGCGCCGCTGGAGAAGCCCGCGTTCCCGCCGATGGCCGATTCGCCGGCGGTGCGCGCGATGCAGGCGGGCCTGAGTGCGGACACGCGCGAGGCGCTGGCGCAGGCGAAGAATCCGCAGGAATGGAATACCTTCCTGCTGGCGTCGCCCGAGCTGATGCGCCGCTGATGGGTTTTTCTCCCTCCCCCGCTGGGGGAGGGCAGGGGTTGGGGGCAAGACAGAAGAAAGGACACACCGTCATGCAACGTCGAGAACTGCTCAGGCTCATGGCCGCCGCCCCGTTCGCGGGCGCCGCCGGCCAGTTGATGGCCGCGCCCGCGGCCGAAGGCGTCAAGCTGCTGGTCGTGTTCCTGCGCGGCGCCTACGACTGCACCAGCCTGCTGGTGCCGACCGCCAGCGATTTCTACTACGCCTCGCGCCCCAACATCGCCATCGCGCGCCCCGGCACGTCCAACGGCGCGCTGCCGCTCGACGCCGACTGGGGCCTGCACCCGGCGCTCGCGCAAAGCGTGATGCCGCTGTTCCAGCAGAAGCAGGCCTCCTTCATCGCCTTCGCCGGCACCGACGACCTCACGCGCAGCCACTTCGAAACGCAGGACTCCATCGAGCTCGGCCAGTCGCTCGACAAGCGCCGCGACTACCGCTCGGGCTTTCTCAACCGGCTGGCCGGCGTGCTCGGCGCCGGGCCTGTTGCCGACGTGTCGCCCATCGCCTTCACCGACCAGCTGCCCATTTCGATGCGCGGCAATGCCAAAGCCGCGAACATGGCGCTCGCGGGCAACGCGCGCTCGGGCATCGACGCGCGGCAGAGTGAGGTCATCGCGGCCATGTACCGCAACACCCCGCTGGCCAAGCCGGTGGCCGAGGGCTTCCAGGTGCGCGACGAGGTGATGCGCGCGGTGCAGGCCGAGATGGACGCCGCCAGCCGCAACGCCATGAGCGCCAAGGGCTTCGAACTGGTGGCGCGCCGCATGGCCCTGCTGATGCGCGACCGCTTCGACCTGGGCTTTGTCGATGTCGGCGGCTGGGACACGCACGTGGGGCAGGGCGCAGCCACCGGCTACCTTGCCAACCGCTTCGAGGAACTGGGCCGCGGCGTGGCAGGCTTTGCCCAGGAGATGGGCGACGACGCATGGCGCCAGACCGTGGTGGTCGTCATCAGCGAATTCGGCCGCACCTTCCGCGAGAACGGCAACCGCGGCACCGACCATGGCCATGGCACCGTGTACTGGGTCCTCGGCGGCGGCCTCTCGGCGCAGGCCGGCGGGCGTGTCGTGGGCGAGCAGCAGGCGCTGACGCAGGCCACGCTGTTCCAGAACAGAGACTACCCGGTGCTCAACGAGTACCGGGCGGTGTTCGGCGGGTTGTTCAGGCGGATGTACGGGTTGTCGCCGGCGCAGTTGGGGCGGGTCTTCGACGGGGTGGCGCCGAAGGACTTGCAGCTGGTTTGATGCGCAGCTTGTGCCCCTTGCGTACGGCGCGCAGAATCACGCCCCCACTTTGGAGGAGTTGACCATGACGATTCCGTACTTTGTCCTGACGCCCGACCGGCGTGAAGCTCCTCTGAACGTGCTCGGCACGCAGGTGACGGTGCTGGCCTCGAACGCAGCGACGCAGAGCTATGGCATCACCTTCCAACGCGGCGACGAAGGAACGGGGCCGCCGCCGCACAGCCACGACTGGGACGAATCCTTCTACGTTCTTGGGGGCGAGATCGAGTTTCTCTGCGGCGGCCACGCCCACATGTGCCAGCCTGGCACGCTCGTCCACGTCCCGCGTGGAACGGTGCACGGCTTCAACTACGGCAAGGGTGGCGGCCAGATGCTCGAGATCACCGGGGAGAACGCCTTGGCCGCCCAGATGTTCACCGCCGTCGACCGCGAGATTCCGCTGGGGCCGCCTGATATTCCAAAACTGTTGGCAGTGCTCGAGCGGAATGGGGTTGCCGTCGCGGCCTGATCGGGGAGGTGCCAGGTTGCCCTGGACGCGGACCGGGGCGTCCGAACGCCCGATGCGCAAATTATGTATGATGTGCATCATGCGAAACGAGAAGCCCAACACCCGAGCTGCCGCCAAGGACGCCACGCACGACCGCATCGTGTCCGTGGCCGCCCGCGCGATCCGTCGCAGCGGCTATGACGGGACCGGCGTCGCGGACATCATGAAGGAGGCGGGCCTGACGCACGGCGCCTTCTATGCCCACTTCGCGTCGCGCGAGGCCATGTTGGCCGAAGCGGCGGGGAGGGCGTGCGCGGAGTCCGCTGCCGCCGTAGCCGATGCCGTGGCCGGCGTGCCCCCCGGCATGGCGCTCGCATCCATGCTGAGCGCCTATCTCTCCAGGGAACATCTCGATCATGCCGACATAGGCTGTCCGCTGGCCGCACTGGGTTCCGAAACCTCGCGCCAGGCTCCCGAAGTGCGCCGCGTGGCGACCCGGCATATCAAGGAAATGATCGACCTCGTCGCCCGCCAGCTGCCGGACTGGGGACAGCCCGGCGCCCACGAACGGGCGCTCGTGACCATCTCCACCATGGTGGGCGCCTTGCTGCTGGCGCGCGCAGTCGACGAGCCTGCGCTGTCTGACAGCCTGCGCGAGGCCGCGCTCAAGCACCTGAGCTCAGGCCTCGGCTGAATCCGTCGATGGATGGATGCCGCCCCTTTTGTCGCCTTCAAACATGATGATCATCATGCGAATGAGTTGTTCTTTTGTTGACGCAGGAACCCTTTCGCGTCCGGCCGCGAAGGGCAAGGTCGTCATCGAGGTCAAGTGAATCCGATTTCCAGCCACCAACTTTTTTTGGAGTTCCCCATGCAGATCGAAAACGCAGTCGCCCTTGTCACGGGCGCGAATCGTGGCATTGGCCTGGCCTTTGCGCGCGAGTTGCTCGCCCGCGGCGCCCGCAAGGTCTACGCTGGTGCCCGCGACCCTGTGGCCATCACGCAAGCCGGTGTCGAGCCCCTGCGGCTCGACGTCAACAAGCCGGACGACGTCGCAGCCGCCGCGGAGCTGGCGTCGGATGTGACGCTCGTGATCAACAACGCCGGCATTGGCCAACCGGGCGGCTTTCTCGCAGCCGACAGCGAAGACGTCGCACGACGCATCTTCGAGACCAACTTCTTCGCCGTGCTGCGCATGAGCAAGGCCTTTGCGCCGATCCTCAAGGCCAACGGCGGCGGCGCGCTGCTCAACGTGCTGTCGGTCGCTTCATGGGTGAATGGCGGCGAACTGGCAGCCTACTCGGCCAGCAAGTCCGCGGCCTGGTCGCTCACCAACGCGCTGCGCAACGAACTGGCGCTGCAGAAGACACAGGTGCTGGGGTTGCACATGGCTTATGTCGATACCGACCTGACACGCGGACTCGAAGTGCCGAAGTCCAGCCCCGAGGAGATCGTCAGGCGCGCGCTCGACGGGCTCGAATCGGGCCTAGACGAGGTGCTGGCCGACGAACTCACCCAGCAGGTCAAGCAGGGGATGACGGCAGCCAGGCCCAGCTACCTGCCGCAGGCCTCCTGAGGTGTTCCAGTTCCATGCCGACTTCCTGAGCAAGGCGCTTGCGTTCCTTGCGCGCTGACCGGCGGCGGAGTGCCTGCCGTGCACAATCTGCCCCAGCATGCGAATCCACGAACTGAAACGCCGGCTGCGCGAAGCCGGAGCCGGCCCCAGCCACGAGCAACGCATCTTGCGGCTGTGGTCCCATGCGCTGCCCCGGGACAGCGGCAGGCGTAAACCGTCGAGCTTCTTTCCGTCGTCGCTGATGGCTGTCCTGCCGTCCATCGAAGCCGAGCTTGCGGGGCTGGCGCGCATCCACGCGGTGCATCCCGGCGCCGATGGTTCCGAGCGGCTGCTCGTCGCACTCGCTGACGGCCAGACCGTGGAGAGCGTGTTGCTGCCTCGGGACGGCCTGTGCGTCTCCTCGCAGGTGGGGTGCGCCGTGGGGTGCCGGTTCTGCATGACGGGCCGCGACGGATTGCTGCGCCAGGTGGGAAGCGCCGAGATCATTGCCCAGGTCGCCCTTGCGCGCAGGCGCCGGCCGGTGCGCAAGGTGGTGTTCATGGGCATGGGCGAACCGGCCCACAACCTGGACAACGTGATGGAGGCCATCGACCTGCTCGGCACGGTGGGCAACGTCGGCCACAAGAACCTGGTGTTCTCCACCGTGGGCGATCCACGCGCGTTCGAGAGGCTGCACCAGGAACGCGTGAAGCCTGCGCTGGCCCTTTCGTTGCACACAACCAAGGCCGATCTGCGCAGACAACTCCTGCCGCGCGCGCCGAACATGACACCCGAGGAACTGGTCGCCGCCGGCGACCGCTATGCACGGGCCACGGGCTACCCGATCCAGTACCAGTGGACGCTGCTGGAAGGCGTCAACGACGGGCCGGATGAGATCGAAGGCCTCGTCCAACTGCTCTCCGGCAAGTACGGCGTGCTCAACATGATCCCCTTCAACGCGGTGGACGGCGTGGCGTTCGCCCGACCGTCGTGGGAGCGCTGCGAACAGATGGCCCGCACGCTGCACGAGCGGGGCATTCTGACGAAGCTGCGCAACTCGGCCGGCCAGGATGTCGACGGCGGATGCGGCCAGTTGAGGGCGCGCGCCGCCGAGGTGCAGGTGCTGTTCCGAAAAACCTGAGGCCGGCCTCAGGCCGGCGAAGGGCGGCAACACCGCCGAGAATCCCCGCATGCCCCACGCCGTCTCCCTTCTTCGCGCCGCGCGCCTGGCACGAAGCGTCAAACCCTTTCTTGCCCGTGGTGGTTTCAAGCGCGAGCGCTGCGCGGGCTGCCGGCTGGTGCCCAGCCATTGCATGTGCGCCGTGCGCCCGTCGGTGGCAACACGCGCGGGGGTGTGCCTGCTGATGGCCGACATCGAACCGCTCAAGCCGAGCAACACGGGTTGGCTGATTGCCGACGTGGTGGCCGATACCTTCGCCTTCGGCTGGAAGCGCACCGACACCGACCCCGCGCTGCTGGCCTTGCTGAACGACCCGCAGTGGCAACCGTATGTGGTGTTTCCGGGGCAGTATGCGGCGCCCGAGCGGGTGGTGCTCAGCGTGGCGTCGCCCGACCCCGCCCGCAATGGCACTGAAGAAAAACGCCCGCTCTTCATCCTGTTCGACGGGACCTGGGCCGAGGCGCGCAAGATGTTCAGCAGGAGCCCTTACCTCGACCTGCTGCCCGTGCTGAGCCTGCAGCCGGAGCAGATCACGCAATACAAGCTGCGCCGCTCCGGCCGCGACGACCATTTCTGCACCAGCGAGGTGGCCGCCCTGTGCATGAACCTGGCAGGCGAACACGTTGCCGAACAAACGCTGGAGGCCTATCTCGCGGTATTCACGCACCACTACCTGCGTGCGAAGAACCAGCAGCCCATTGCGTGGGATGGCGCCGCGCATCGGCGGCTGCGCGAACTGTCGGTTCCGCGCCCGTCATGAATCGCGCCGGCCGCCGACAGGCGCATGCAGCGCCATCAGCCCGGCGACCCAATCGATGAACACGCGCAGCTTGGCGCTGACATGCCGGTTCGGCGGAAACGCCACGTACATCGGCATCGGCTCCAGGCGCCAGCCCTGGAACAGGGGAACCAGCTCGCCGCTCGCCAGGTGCGCCTTGGCCATGTAGTCCGGCAGCCAGAGGATGCCCAGTCCGGCCAGCCCGGCCGCGAGGTAGGCATTGCCATCGTCGACCGAGAGCACGTAGCGGCCTTGCACTTCGATGCTCTCGCCGTTGCGGTGCATGGCATACGGAAAGGTCTTGCCGCTGCGTGACCACAGGAAGCCCACGATGCGGTGATGCATGTTTTCCAGCTCCTGCGGGTGCGAGGGCGTGCCGGCGAGTTGCAGGTAGCTCGGCGCTGCGTACACGCCGAGCTGCAGATCGCCCACGCGGCGCGCCATCAGCGACTGGTCGGTGAGTTCGCCGCCGCGCACGACGCAGTCCACGTTCTCACCGAGCAGGTCCACCATGCGATCGCTCACGCCCATGTCGAGCTGGATGTCGGGGTAGCGCGCGTGGAAGGCCGGCAATGCCGGCACCAGGATCATGCGAGCCAGCGGGCTGGGCACATCCACCCGCAGCCGGCCCCTGGGCGACGCCGACGCGCTGGAGAGGCTGGTCTCGGCATCGTCCATGTCGGCCAGCAGGCGCACCACGCGCTCGTAGTAGGCCGCGCCGTCGGCCGTGACGTTGACCTTGCGCGTTGTGCGATTGAGCAGCTTGACGCGCAGCCGCGCCTCCAGCTGCTGCACCAGCTGCGTCACGCTGGTCTTGCTCATGTGAAGCGTCTCGGCCGCCTTGGTGAAGCTGCGCGATTCCACCACGCGAGCGAACGCGTGCATCGCATCGAAACGGTCCATTGCCTGCTCCTGCTGATTCGAGGATTGTTTGGGTTCTGCAAACAGTGATTGTTGGCTTTGCCGGTTGATCCCGGAGGCACGGCTCCCTAAAGTCCCTTCATCGTTATTCGAGAAGGCAATCCATCCATGACCCCACGCGACGTCGTTTTTCCGCCCGGGCGCCAAGCGCTTTACGAGAAAAATCGCTATTCACCGGCGATCCGGTCCAACGGCTTCCTGTTCGTTTCGGGACAGGTCGGCAGCCGCCCCGACGGCTCGCCCGAGCCCGACCTGGAAGCGCAGGTGCGGCTCGCGTTCGACAACCTGAACGCGATCCTGGCGGCCGCGGGTTGCACGTTCGACGACGTGGTCGACGTCACGGTCTTCATCGTCGACCCGGAATCGAACTTCGAGAAGATCTGGAAACTGGTGCCGGAGTATTGGGGCGACGCGCCCCATCCGACGCTGACCGGCATCGGCGTGACCTGGCTCTATGGCTTTCAGTTCGAGATCAAGGTGATTGCGAAGCTTCCAGCAGAAGTTTGATACCTGGCTTCATGCAGGCTTCGTGGCAACTTCGTAGGCCGTCGTCACGGCGGAGTCATCTTGCGCGCCGAGTCCCCGCGCCGCGGTGCCGAGGAAGGCAAGGTACGCGGCATGTGCGAGCAGCGCGGGAAATCGCGACTCGCGCGTGGCGTCGAGCACCAGGGACATGTCCTTGACGAAGATGTCGACCGCCGACGTGATGTTGTTGTCGAACTGGCCCGCGATCATCCGCGGCCCTCGATCCGAGAGCATCCAGGACCCTGCCGCTCCGCTGCAGAGAATCTCCAGCGTGAGATCCAGCGGCAGACCCTGGCGCTTTGCGAGCGCGAGCGCTTCGCCCGCGGCAGCCAGGTGCACGCCACAAAGCAGCTGGTTGAGAACCTTCATCTGCGCACCGCAGCCAGCCACGCCGAGGTAGTGCACCCGGGCGCCAAAGGTTTCGAGCACAGGACGCGCAAGCTCGAAGGCCTTGCGCGTGCCCGAACCCATGATGGTCAGCGTCCCGCGTTCGGCGCCGACCGCGCCTCCCGTGACCGGCGCATCGACCAGCGAGATCGAGTGCTGCGCCAACCGCCCTTCGAGGGCCCGAACGTACGCCGGGTCCATGGTGCTGCAAGTGATGAATACGGCGCCAGCCGGCAGCTTTCCGACCAAGCCGTCATCGCCGAAGAGCACGGTTTCCGTCTGCTGCGAATTGACGACGAAACACACCACCACGCTGACCTGGCCGGCCATCTCGGCAAGCGAGCTTGCCGGCGTGCCACCTTGCGCTTGCAGCCAAGCGAGCGCTTCAGGGCGCAGGTCGCAGCCCACGACGTCGAAGCCCTTTGCCAGCAGGTTGCCGACGGCGCCGCGGCCCATCGCGCCAAGCCCGATGAACCCCACTTTCGAATGGTTGTCGGCGCTCAGGCTCACACCCAGCCCTTGATTTGCCGGCCCATCATCTGCGTCGAGATGCCGTAGCGATCATGCAATGTCGGCAGCGCCCCCGCGTCGAGGAACGCATCCGGCAAGCCGATCTGGCGGAACGCCGTCGCGGCACCCGAGCGCATCAGGAGACCCGCCACCGCTTCGCCCAGGCCGCCGATCACCGAGTGGTTCTCCGCCACCACGACCAGCCTGCCCAGGCGCCGGACTTCGGCAAGGATCGTTGCCTCGTCCAGCGGCTTGATCGTCGGGACGTGCAGCACGGCGACGTCGATGCCGTCGTTCCTGAGCTGTTCGGCGACCTCGAGCGAGCGCATCGTCATGAAGCCGCTGGCGATCACCAGCACGCTCTTGCCATCGCGGATCAGCTTGGCCTTGCCAAGCTCGAACTTGTAGTCGTACTCGTCCAGCACCAGCGGCACGTTGCCGCGCGGCAGCCGCATGTAGACAGGGCCCTGGTGATCGGCCATCTGAGGCACCGCTTGTTCGATGTCGAGCGCGTCGCACGGATCGATGATGGTCAGGCCCGGGATGCCGCGCATCATCGCCAGGTCCTCGGTCGCCTGGTGGCTCGGTCCGTAGCCGGTGGTCAGGCCCGGCAGCGCGCAGCAGATCTTGACGTTGAGGTTCTCTTCCGCAATCACCTGGTGCACGAAGTCGTAGGCCCGGCGGGTGCCGAAGACGGCATAGGTCGTCGCGAAGGGAATGAATCCCTCCTTGGCCATGCCGCCCGCGGCCGCCATCAGCAGCTGCTCGGCCATGCCCATCTGGAAGAATCGTTCGGGATATTCGTTCGCGAACAGGTGCAGGTCGGTGTACTTGGCGAGGTCGGCCGTCATTCCGACGATCTCCGGGCGGTTGCGGCCCAGTTCGACCAGCGCTTTGCCGAACGGCGCCGCCCTGACACGCTGGCCTTCGCCGGCGATGGAGGCAATCATCGCGGAGGTTGTGAGCCTCGGCTTCTTTTCGGTGGTGGCGTTCATCACACGGCTCCTTCGGTTTGCGTGCTGTCGATATGGGCGATGGCTTGCTGCCATTCCGGCGGGTCGACGCGGATAAAGTGGTTCTTGTCGCGGGTTTCGAGGAACGGGACACCCCGCCCCATCAAGGTGTCGAAGAGAATCACGCGCGGCTTGTCTTCCTTCAGCGCACGCGCGGCATCGAAGGCGGCGACGACGGCTGGCAGGTCGTTGCCATCGA
Source organism: Variovorax paradoxus (assembly GCF_018614875.1). Classification (GTDB taxonomy): domain Bacteria; phylum Pseudomonadota; class Gammaproteobacteria; order Burkholderiales; family Burkholderiaceae_C; genus Variovorax; species Variovorax paradoxus_I. Next base: position 33,039 of record NZ_JAGGNW010000002.1, read on the forward strand.
CGCGCTGCACGTGCCAGCCGAACGCCGCCCATTTGTCGGCGAGCGGCTCGAAGCCCATGATCTTTCCGGACGGGCCGTCGGCCTGCTGGTTGTTGATGTCGACCAGGCAGATCAGATTCGACAGGCGGTGGTGCGCGGCACCCATTGCTGCCTCCCAGGTCGATCCTTCGTCCAGCTCGCCGTCGGACATCGAGTTGTAGACGAAGGCCGGGTTCTTCTTCAGGCGCAGCCCCAGCGCCATGCCGACCGCAATCGGAAGGCCCTGGCCGAGCGAGCCACCGGACATTTCCATGCCCGGCGTGTAGGTGGCCATTCCCGACATCGGCAGGCGGCTGTCGTCGCTGCCGTAGGTTTCGAGCTCCTCCTCGGGGATGATCTTGGCCTCGATCAGCGCGGCGTAGAAGGCGATCGCATAGTGGCCATGGGAGAGCAGGAAGCGGTCGCGGCCTTCCCATTCCGGGTCCTCCGGCCTGTAGGCCAAGGCGTGCCTGTAGGCCACCGCGAGGACGTCGGCCCATCCAAGCGCCTGGCCGATGTAGCCCTGGCCTTGAACTTCGCCCATGCGCAGTGCGTAGCGGCGAATGCGGTGGGCGCTTTGTTGAAGCGTCGATAAATCAGACATGGAAATCTCCTGGAAGAGTGAGTAGCGAAGGTGAGGGTGCGCGCACGTCAAAGGAAGCCGATCGAGATCCACGGAATCGCGGCCACGACAACCGTTCCGATGAACAAGGCGACCATGTAGCCGACGATCGGCTTCATGCCCTCGTTCGGATGGATCCGGCTGATGGCGCAGGCCGCGTAGTACCCGACGCCGAACGGCGGCGCGAAGAGGCCGATGCCCATTGAGAGGGTCACGACCATCGCGTAGTGCACTTCATGGATGCCGACCTGGCGGGCAATGGGAAACAGCAGGGGTCCCAGAAGCACGATGGCCGGAATGCCCTCCAGCACCGAGCCGAGGATGATGAAGGCGACCACCGATACCGCCATGAACGTGATCGCACCACCCGGCAGCGCCTTCATCGTGTCGGCCAGCGCGGTCGAAAATCCCGATTGGGTCAGCGCCCAGGCCATGCCGGTGGCCGCACCGATGATGAAAAGAATCGAGCCGGAAAGCGACGCGGTACTGACCAGCATCGGATAGATCCGCTTCCAGTCGAACTGCCGGTACACAAGGAGCCCGGCGATCACGGCGTAGACGATGCCGATGGTCGACACCTCCGTTGCCGTGGCGACGCCCTCGACCACCGCGGCTCGGATGACGACCGGAAGCGCAAGGGCGGGAATGGAAATCAGGAACGACTTGGCGATCTCGCGGCCCGACGACTTGCGAACGCCCGACAGGTCCTCGCCCCGGTAGCGCCACCAGACGAGCGCGGCCAAGGTCACGCCCACGACCACCCCGGGCAGCAGGCCACCCGTGAAGAGCGCGGCAATCGAGACGCCGGTCGCGGAGCCGATCGTGATCAACACCAGCGACGGTGGAATCGTCTCGGTCTGCGCGCCGGTCGCGGAGAGCAAGGCAACCAGGTCGCCGGGCTTCGCGCCGCGCTTGCGCATCTCCGGGAACAGTGCCGGTGCCACGGCCGCCATGTCGGCAGCCTTCGACCCCGAGATGCCCGAGACAAGGTACATCGCGCCGATCAGCACATAGGAGAGTCCGCCGCGCACATGCCCCAGCAGGCTGGCCAGGAAGTTGACCATGGCCCGTGCGATCCCGGTCATCTCGATGAGCAGGCCGAGCAGGACGAACAGCGGTACGGCGAGCAGAATCAGATGGCTCATGCCTTCGTCCATCCGGCCCACGATGACCACGGTCGGCGTGCTGGTCGTCAGCGCGATGTAGCCGAAGGTCGCAAGCCCGAACGAGAACGCGATCGGCAAGCCGAGCAACACCATGGCACCGACGCCGAGCACGAAGAACAGGAACAGATTCCAGTTTCCAAGCGACGCGAACAGCGGCCCCGCCAAAGCCATCGCTCCGATGACGAGGGCGGCCAGGCCCAATGCCAGCAGGGCGTCCTTCACTCGGCCGAGGCGAAAGATCTGCATCAGGCCGACCAGCAGCATCAGCCCCAGCCCGACAGGCAGCGCCGCAGCCCGCCACGAGTTGGGGATGCCCATCGCCGGCGTCGTGACGAAGACTTCGTCTTGCGCAAATTCATAGGCGGGGTGGACGACAAAGGCGAGAAAGGCAATTGCAGCGGCGATGGCGATCAGGTCCAGGAAGGCCCGGTCGCGCGGGTCGAGCCTGCCCACGATCGCCGTCATCCGCATGTGCTCGCCGCGCTGGAACGCGACGATCGATCCAAGCATTGCCAGCCAGAGGAACAGGATCGACGCCAGTTCGTCGGACCACACGAGAGGCTCGTGAAAGACGTAGCGGCTGGTCACCCCGGCAAGCAGCACGATGACCTCGGCCAGCACCAGCAGTGCGGCCGGGACTTCAACCAGCGTGGCGACGGCCTTGTTCAAGGCCTCGAGCCATGCGATCGGCTCGCGCCGGCTCGACGGGTCCATGTGCCCGGCAGCGCCGGGCTCGTCACTAGAGATGTTCATGGGTTTCTTTCATGCGACAGGCGGCCGCCGGCCTCCGCAATGGCGCGGCTCACCAGTCGCAATTGATCGATCGAAGCATCTCGCCCCGGAGGCCACCGGGCGAGGGGCGCGGCTGTCTGTCAGCCGAGCTTGCCGGAGACCTTCTCCAGAAGATCCCAGGGCGCTGCGCCGTACTTCGTCTTCCACTCCCCGTAGAAGCCGGTGCTCGCGAGCTTCTTGCGGAAGTCTTCCTGCGGCACGTCGATGAAGCTGATGCCCTTGGCCTTGAGATCGGCCACCAGGGTGGTGTTGAGCTTGGCAACGTCGGCCCGCTGATCGGTCGCGGACTTGTCGATCTCTCGCGTGATGATCTGCTGGACGTCCGGCGGCAGCTTTTGAAATGCGCGCTTGTTGCCGAGAACCCAGTAGCCGTCCCAGACATGGCCGGTCAGGCTGCAGGTCTTCTGAACCTCGTAGAGCCGCGCGGTCGCGATGATGGCGAGCGGGTTCTCCTGGCCTTCGACCACCTTCGTCTGCAAGGCGGTGTAGACCTCGTTGAAGTTGATCGGCGATGGAGCGGCATCCAGCGCCTTGAACAGGGAGGTCAGCGGAGGCGCGGCAGGCACCCGCACCTTGAAACCCTTCAGATCGGCCGCGGACTTGACCTCGCGCCCGGACGACGTGACATGGCGGAAACCGTTGTCCCAGATCTTCGAGACGGTGAAGATGGGTGTCTTCGCGATCTCGGCGCGAATGTGGGTGCCCAGGTCGCCATCCATCGCCTTCCAGACATCGTCGTAGTTCTTGAACGCGAAGCCGACGCTCGTGATGCCCGAGACAGGCACGAAGGTCGAAAGAATCAGCGACGAGAGGTTGAAAAACTCGACCGAGCCATTTCGCACTTGCGCCAGCAGGTCCGTGTCGCTGCCAAGTTGATTGGCCGGAAAGAGCTTGATGTTGACCCGGCCCGAGGTTGCTTCGCGGATGCGGTCGAGCGCTTCCTTGGCGCGCAGGTTCACCGGGTGGGTCGGGTCTTGCCCGGTGGCGTACTTGAGTTCGAACTCGGCCGCATCCGCTCGGCGCGTGACGATCGAGAACAACGGCAGCGCCGCGCTTGCAGCCAGCAGCTGCCGGCGGTTGAGCTTGGCGGGGGTGGGCTTGGGATCGGTCATGTTTGTTTGTCTCCTGCTTATAGAAATGAAAGAAATCGCTGGCTCAATGGATCAGCATGCCGCCGTTCACGTCGAGCGTGATCCCCGTGCAGTACAGCGACAGGTCGCTGGCGAGGAATACGCAGGCGCCGGCGATGTCGTCGGCGCGGCCCAGGCGGGCCAGCGGAATGGTCTCGGCGATCTCGGCCTTTTTCTCTTCGGTGAGCTTGCCTTTGATGATGTCGGTGCCGATCAGGCCGGGCGTGATGCTGTTGATGCGGATGCCTTCGGGGCCGAACTCCCGCGCCATGGCGCGCGCCAGGCCAAGGACACCGGCCTTGGCCGCCGAGTAGTGCGGACCACCGAGGATGCCGCCCCCGCGCTGCGCGGAAACCGACGAGATGCAGACGATCGATCCGCCGGCCTGTTTCTGCATGGACGGCAGAACTGCCTGCGACATGTACAAGGTGCCCCGCAGGCTGACGTCGAGGATGCGGTCATAGTCCGCACCGCTGATGTCGAGCGTCTTGACCGGCTGCGTGATGCCTGCGTTGTTGACCAGTGCATCGATGCGGCCGAATGCTTTCAGCACAACCGCGGCGGCGGCATCGCACGAGGCCTTGTCGGTCACGTCGGCCACGATCCCCAGATGGTCGGGGCCAAGCTGGGCGGCCGCCGCCGCAGGGTCGGCGCGCTCCAGGTCGAGCACGGCGACCCGGGCGCCGTGGGCCGCCATCAGGCGCGCCGTGGCGAACCCGAGGCCGTTGAGGCCTGCGCCGCCGGTGATGACGACAACTTTGTCCTCGAGTAGCATCGACTTGTCTCCGTTCGTGGTGTGAATCCGGTGCAGCGAGAAGGCCGATCTGCTGCACTGCTGTCGATGGTCGCCAGATCCGAGATTGACGACAAGCGATGTGTTTTCACCCTAAGATGACGTTTCATCATCCAACGACCGGGTTGACCCTATGTCCGCATTGCCCGCCGTGACGAACCTGCAGGCCTTCGAAGCAGTGGCGCGCCGACGCAGCTTCGCCCTTGCAGCGTCTGAACTCCATCTCACTGCCTCCGCGATCAGCCACCAGGTGTCGCGTCTCGAAGCGCACCTGGGCGTGAGGCTGTTCGAGCGCAGCGCCCACGGCGTGCGGCTCAGTGCCGCGGGCAATATGTACTTGGCGAAAGTCGGCGGCGCGTTGCTGGCCATCGCATCGGCGACAGACGACTTGCGCCAGGGCGTGAGCAACAGCCTGTACGTGCACTCGGCGCCAAGCATCGCAAGCCTCTGGTTGATGTCGCGGCTGCGCGGCTTCGCCCAGGCCTACCCGGACATCTCGCTCAACCTGTCGGCTGCGCACACGCCCAGCGATTTCGCCCTCGGCCAGGCCGACGTCGACATCCGCTATGGAATACCGAACTGGCCCGACCTGGTCGTGGAACCCCTGTTCGAGGAACGCATCGTGCCGCTCGCCAGTCCTGCATTCATCCGGCAGCATGGCTTGAAGCGCGTGGAGCAGCTCTTTGCCGTGAAGTTGATTCAGAGCAACGTCAGCGTGGTGCAGTGGTCGGACTGGTTCGGACAGTTCAGCGACAAGCGGGCGCCGGACTGGTTCGCCATTCGTTTCGACCGGGCCCAGATGTCGCTCGATGCCGCCACCCAAGGGCTCGGCGTCGCGCTCGAGAGCACGACGATTGCCGCAAGGCACATCGCCGAGCGCAAGCTCAGGCCGGTGTTCGGCCTCGACCAGGCTGTCAAGGTCAAGGCGCATTTCGCCGTGTATCCACCACGGCACGCCAAGCGGTCCTCCGTGGCGGCCTTTCTTGAATGGATCCACACCGAAGCGGCAAGAAGCTGAGCGGACGCAAGCCTCGGTCTTGCTGGAATTACCACTTAAGTTTTAGAAACAAGAGCGAATCATCCGCGGCGCTCTCCCCGTTTTCCCTGTATTGTTCCAAAATGCAACCTCTGCGGTCCCTGTCGTGCCACACTACTGCGCACGGAGCCCCCCGGGCCCTGTGCCAGCGACAGGATCAAACCCGATGTCATTGTCCGTCTGGGCCAGGATTCGCCTGCCGCTGATAATTTTCATCCTCGGCGCGGCGCTATCGATCGCCCTCAGCGTCTCGGCCCGCCAGGAGATTGGGCGCAGCGCGCAGGCGCGCTTCGACGCAACCGCCCTCGATCTGGCACGCAAGGTCGAAGCCCGCTTCGACGACTACATTGCCGTGTTGATCGGCCTGCGCGCGCGGTTCAACACCTCCGAGCCCGTGACGCGAAGCGATTTCAGGAACTACGTCGCGGGGCTGAACCTTGCGAGCGCGTACCCCGGTTTCCAGGCCGTCAACTATGCGCCCCGCATCGGGGCCGGCGACAAGCAGGTCTTCGAGGAGCAGGTCCGCGGCGATGCCAGCCTCGACGCTGCCGTTGCCGCCAAATTCGCCGTCAAGCCGCGCGGTGAGCGCGACATCTACTACCCGCTGATCTTCATCGAACCGCTGGCCGGCAACGAGATGCTGCTCGGCAACGATCTGGGCGCGATGCCCGACAGGGGAGACGCGCTCGAGCAGGGGCGAGACACGGGCGGGCTCGTCTCCTCGGGCCGCAGGGTCCGCATCGCAGGCCGCGAGTCCGACATCGGATTGGCGATGCGGCTGCCGGTCTATCGCCCGCAAAAGCCGCTCAATACGATCGAGCAGCGGCGTAGCGCCTATATCGGTTCGGTTGGCGCGGGCTTCAGCGTCGCAGGGATGCTGCGCGATGTGGTTGGCGCCGATGCCGCAAGGACGCTCCGGTTGCGGCTGATCGATGCGGGGCGCAGCCGGGGTGCGATCGGGACGCGCGTCGAGACCCGGTTCGTAACGCCTACCGCATTCGGCGAGCATCAACTGCTGTTCGACAGCGTGGCCTTGGCGAAGCCCGCCGCTGCGCCAGCGCCCAGCCTCGAGCGCATGCTCGGCTTCGAGTTGGGCGGCCACTCCTGGCTTGTGCAGATCGGTGAAAACGAAGACCAGGTCCTGGGCCCGCTCGACAAGGCCATCCCATGGCTCGTCGTGCTCGGCGGTCTGGCCACCAGCATGTTGCTTGCCGGCATCGTCTTTTCGTTGACCACCTCACGCAGCCGCGCCCAGGTCCTGGCGACCGCGATGACCAGCCACCTGCGCGCCAGCGAACGGCAGCTGGAGGATGCCCAGCACCTGGCAAGCCTGGGCAGCTGGATCCTCGACCCCGCAACCGGCGCCCTGCAATGCTCCGAAGAAGCTCGACGCATCCTGGGCTTCGAGACCGGCCCCTTGCCGCCAGACCTGCCGGCGCTGCTCTTGCGTGTTCCGGTCGGAGAACGCGCCGTGGTCGAACAACAGATCGCACTGGCCTCCCGGTCCATGCAACGCATCGAATTCGAGCATCCTCTGTGCCTGCCCGATGGCACCGAACGCTGGCTCCACGTCATCGTCCAACTGACCGAAGAAGACGGAAAGACGCTGGTGCGCGGCACCGTGCGCGATGCCACGCGGCGCCGCAAGGATGCGTTGCGCCAGAAGCTCGAGTACAAGATCGCCCGGCTGCTTGCCGGCGATGGCGGGACCGAAGCGGTGATCATGCAAGCGCTGGAGGCGGTATGCACCGATCTGCGCTGGGACTGCGGCGCGTTGTGGAGCGTCGGCGCCGACGGCCTGGTTCGCTGCGCCGCCGCCTGGCATGCCGACAACAGCCCGGCGGTTCGGCAGTTCGTCTGCGCCAGCCGGTTGCTCGACTACCGGCCTGACGAAGGCTCGCTGGGCCGCGCCTGGGAAACGGGTGGCGTCGTGCGAATCGACACGCTGGCGGCCCCGAGGGACTTCGCGCGCGATGCGCTGGCCGGCCAGGCCGGGCTGACTGTCGGCCTCATCGTGCCGATGGTCACCACTGGTGCGACCACGGCGCTGGAACTTTTTGGCTGCAATCCGTACCTTGTCGACGCCGAGACACTGGAGTCACTGCGTGTGATCGCCTTGCAGATCGCCCAGTACGAACAACGCAAGCTCGCTGAGCGAGGCCTTCGTTTCATGGCCAGTCACGACGAACTGACCGGGTTGTTCAACCGCGCCGCGCTGCAACACGAGCTTGCTCGTGCCATCAAGCGCAGCAGCCGCCATCAGAGGCAGTTCGCGGTGATGTTCGTCGACCTGGATCGCTTCAAGCACATCAACGACACGCTGGGCCACGGTGTGGGCGACGAGATGATCAAGATCTGCGGCGAGCGCCTCACGGCGCTGCTGCGCGAGGACGATGTCGTGGCGCGTTTTGGTGGCGATGAGTTCGTGCTGCTGCTGGAGAACCTGTCCAGCGCGAGCGATGCCGCGGTGCTCGCCGAAAAGGTGCTGGCCTGTTGCGCCGAGCCTTTCGTCGTCGAGGGGCGTGAACTGTACGTCAGCGCCAGCGTCGGCGTGAGCGTCTACCCGGAGGACGGCGGCGACGCCGAAGCACTTTTGAAGAACGCCGACACGGCGATGTACCGAGCCAAGGAAAGAGGCCGCAACACCTACCGTTTCTACGCGGCGAAGATGAACGCGCAGAGTACCGAACAGCTGGTCCTGGAGAGCGCACTGCGCCATGCCCTGGAGCGTGGCGAGTTGTCAATGCACTATCAGCCGAAGATGGATCTGCAGAGCCGGCGCATCGTCGGTGTCGAGGCGCTGATGCGCTGGCACCATCCGGTTCTGGGCATGATTCCGCCGGTGCAGTTCATTCCGATCGCCGAAGAGATCGGCTTGATCGTGTCCATGGGCAAGTGGGCGCTGGAGAGGGCCTGCGCCGATGCGCGCTCGTGGCAGAAATACGGTCTGCCGGAGGTGTTGATGAGCGTCAATCTATCGCCGCGCCAATTCGAAAGCCCGACGCTCATCGCCGACATACGGGCCATCCTGGAGGCCTCGGGCCTGGAGCCGTCGCTGCTCGAGCTGGAAATCACCGAAGGTGCGGTGATGGAGAACCCCGGGCATGCGGCGGATCTGCTCCGGACGATTCGGGACATGGGCATCGGCCTCGCCATCGACGATTTCGGAACGGGCTATTCCTCGCTTTCTTACTTGAAGCATTTCCCGCTGTCGACGGTCAAGATCGATCGTTCCTTCATCAACGATCTCACGCAAGACGCCGACGCACGGGCGCTCATCGACGGCATCATCACCCTGGCCCACGGACTGCGAATGAAGGTGGTGGCCGAGGGCGTCGAGACCGAAGCCCAGCTCGACTATCTGCGCATCCGCGGATGCGACGAAGTCCAGGGCTATTGGCTGTGCAAGCCAGTGCCTGCAGACGAGGCACGCATTTTCATGGCGCGACACCTGCGCAACCAATTTGCCCCATCGGTAGCGGCCTGACGGCCGAACCTTCGAAGCAATCGTCACCGGGCACGTTCGCTCGGGCTTTCTCGTAAATCCACAGGAACATTCATGATCGATTCCACCCAAAGCAAGACACTCGAGCAGACGATCGCCGCCATCCAGGCGCTCGACCTCACTCCGATCAAGTTCAAGGCCTGCCGCACCGAGGACGGCTACGGCTGGTCGGCTGGCTACGCGGATCAGATGGAAGCGGGCTACAAGCGCTACTTGATACTGCATGCCAAGCATCCCGATCTGACGCTCGCTCCCGACCAGGATGTCGACCGTTTCTGGCACATGCACATTCTCGACACGAGAAAGTACGCCGCTGATTGCGAAACCACTTTCGGCCATTTCCTGCACCACTTTCCGTACCTCGGTCTGCGCGGAGAGGAAGATGCCAAGGCGCTGCAAGCGGCCTTCCTGGAGATGCAGCGCTTGTCTGCCGAGGAATTCGGCGAGCCGGCGCCCATGCTTCATCACGAGGCGGCCAAGGATTCAGCCGCGTGGTGCTCGCTCGAGGCGGGCAAAGCGCCGGCCGCGTGGTGCTCGCTCGAGGCGGGCAAAGCGCCGGCCGCATGGTGCTCGCTCGAGGCGGGCAAAGCGCCGGCCGCATGGTGCTCGCTCGAGGCGGGCAAAACTCCGGCCGCATGGTGCTCACTCGAGGCGGGTAAAGCTTCAGCTGCATGGTGCTCGCTGGAGGCGGACGCTGCGGCTGGTCCTGCCTCTGCGGCAGGGCGCTCTTCGGCAAAGGCCGGCGCGGGTGGGTTGGCAGCTTCGCGCGCATAGGCGAATTTGGCGTGAATGGATGAAGGATCAGTGGGGGCGAGGTGGCGACCTGCGGCCTGACGGAGAATGGTCGGCATTCGACGACACACCAGGAGCGCTTTCGAATGACCACGCTGCAACAGATCCTCGGCACCGACCTCCCACTGATCCAGGCGCCGATGGCGGGCATACAAGGCAGCGCGATGGCCGTCGCGGTCAGCAACGCCGGAGGCCTCGGCTCGCTGCCAGGCGCCATGCTGAGCCCCGACGTCATGCGCAGCGAACTCGCCGCCATCCGCGCGGGCACCGGCAAAGCCTACAACGTCAACTTCTTCTGCCACATTCCGCCCGTGCCGAGCACGGAACGCGAGGCGACGTGGCGCGCTGCGCTCGCGCCGTACTACGCCGAGTTCGGCATCGACGCGGCAACCATTCCCACGGGTCCGGGGCGCAACCCCTTCAGCGCCGAGGTGGCCGATCTGCTGGCCGAGTTCCGTCCGCCGGTGGTGAGCTTTCATTTCGGCCTGCCGCCCGAATCGCTGCTCGCGCAGGTGCGCGGCTGGGGTGCGAAGGTGCTGGCCTCGGCCACCACGGTCGACGAGGCGCTGTGGCTGGAGGCGCATGGTGTCGATGTGGTCATCGCACAGGGGCTGGAGGCGGGTGGGCATCGTGGCCACTTTCTCTCGCACGATCTCACGGCGCAGCTCGGCACTTTCGCGCTGTTGCCGCAAGTGGTGCGCGCGGTCCGGCTGCCGGTGATTGCGGCCGGCGGCATTGCCGACGCGAATGGCGTGGCCGCTGCCATGGCCCTGGGCGCCGCGGGGGTGCAGGTGGGCACCGCCTACATGCTGTCGCCAGAAGCCACCACCAGCGCCGTGCACCGCGCGGCGCTCAAGAGCAATGCCGCGCGCCACACGGCGTTGACCAACCTCTTCACGGGCCGGCCCGCGCGCGGCATCGTGAACCGCGTGATGCGCGAGCTGGGGCCGATCGGCTCGGCGGCGCCCGAATTTCCGCTGGCCACTTCAGGCATTGCGCCGCTGCGCGCCAAGGCCGAGGCGCAGGGCAGCGGCGATTTTTCTCCGTTGTGGTCGGGCCAGAATGCGAGCGGCTGCCGCGAGCTGCCGGCCGCCGAGATCACGCGCGCATTGGCGCAGGGTTTTCAATCTCTTCCGGCCTGACGCCATGACGCAACTTCATCTGCCTTTCAAGTTTCTCGAGCAGGCCTCGAATCCCGAGGTGCGCGAGCCCTGGCTGCTGGTGCTGATGCACGGCGTGGGCAGCAACGAGCAGGATCTGTTCGGCCTCGCGCGGACGATGCCGCCGCAGTTCCACGTGCTGAGCCTGCGCGCGCCTTACGTGCTGTCGCCCGACGCCTACGCGTGGTTCGAGTTCCAGGTGCTGCCGAACGGCGAGCGGCAAATCAACGAGGAGCAGGAGCGCGAGAGCCGCTTCCTGGTGGGCGAGATGGTGGCCTCCGCGGCGCAGCAGCTCGGCGTGCCGCCGGAACGTGTGGTGGTCGGCGGCTTCAGCCAGGGCGGCATCATGGCGCTGTCGCTGTTGCTGACCCAGCCCGCGAAAGTGCGCGCCGCGATGGTGTGGCACAGCCGCCTGCTGTCGCAGGTGCTGCCGCACATTGCGCCGCCCGGGGCTTTCGAAGGCAAGGCGCTGTGGGTGAGCCATGGCAGCGCCGACAACGTGATTCCGCCGAGCGCCGCGCAGGCCACGCGCGAACTGGCGCGCAGCCTGCCGCTGGCGCTGTCGGGTTCGGACTTTCCGGGCGCACACGAAATTCGCCCGGCCGAGCTGCAGGGCACGCTGGCCTGGCTGCAGTCGCTCGGCGCGGCGAGGGGTGCGTCCTAGCGGTCGAACTTTCGCGCGGTCGGCGCGTCACAGGGCGTTACGGGATGAAGCCATGGCCAGGCGCCGATCTGGTGCACCATAGCCGCTCGTCTCCCATTGCAATCCTCGCAAAAGGAAACCGCAGACATGTCCGACCGAGACCCCCCCGAACTCCGCGATGTGCATGATTCGCGCGATGCTCCCGCGTTCACGCCGCGGCGCGAGACGTCGACCGGAACCATCATCGTCATCGTGCTGCTGGCAATCGCGGCCGCATTCCTGGGCTGGCGCTGGTACCAGCAGCAACAGCCACAGCCGGCCGAGCCGCCACCGGTGGCCGCCGCGCCCAACGACGGGCTCGCGCCCGCACCGCCCGCGCCCCTGTCCCAATCCGCGGAACCGCAGAACCCCATCGATGCGATCGCGCTGCCCGACTCGGGGCTGCCCAAGGTCGCGGATTCCGATTCACGCGTGATGAAGGCGCTCGTCGATCTGATGGGCAGCAAGAACGTGGCGGACTTCCTGCAGTTCGAGGGCATCGTGCGCCGCTTCGTGGCCACGGTCGACAACCTCGCGCGCGAGCAGTCGCCCGCAAGCACGTGGCCGGTGCAGCCGACGAAGCAGCGCTTCATCACCCAGGGAAAGGGCGAGAAAGAGACCATTGCGGCCAACAATGCCGCACGCTACAGCCCCATCGTGCTGCTTGCCGAATCGGTCGATCCGGCCAAGGCGGCCAAGGTGTATGCGCGGCTCTATCCGCTCTTCCAGCAAGCCTACGAAGAGCTCGGCTATCCGGGGCGCTATTTCAACGACCGGCTCATCGCCGTGATCGACCACCTGCTGCAGGCGCCCGAGCCCGGCGGCCCGGTGCAGGTTCGCCTCGTCCAGGTGAAGGGAAACGTGCCGTCGCAGCGGCCCTGGGTGCGCTACGAGTACGTCGATCCGCAACTCGAGTCGCTCTCGTCCGGCCAGAAGATCATGGTGCGCGTGGGGCCCGAGAACGAGCGCAAGCTGAAGGCCAGCCTGCGCGGCTTCCGCGAACAGATCGCCACGGGCGAGATGGCGAAGAAGAAGTAGGCAGCGCTGACCTGATGCGCCGTGTAGGCGCGGGCCCATTGCATGCGGCGCGGATGCCGGGGATGATCTGTCGCAAGATTTCGAGGACAACCATATGAACCCGATGAGCGTCGACCTCTACCAGAGTGCCACCGATCCAGCGAAATTCCTCGCGCTTCCCACGGGCACCGATCCCGCCGAGCTCATGGGTCCGATGACCTTCGACCAGGACTACGCACAGGTCGTCCGATACCGCGAGGCATTCGAATTCGACCCGACCGAAGCCTACGCCGGGGTCAACGCCGCCAAGATCGCCGCGGACATCCTGACCGTGAAGTGGGCGATCTATCGCCGTGATGAAGCCTGAGCGATGAACGGTGATGCGGCAGGGCGGCGCTGAGCCGCCGTCCTTCTGCGTTCGGCCGTCAGGCCTTTTCGGCTTCTTGGTACGCGCTCACCGGCACGCAGCTGCAGAACAGGTTGCGGTCGCCGTAGACGTTGTCGACCCGGCCGATCGGCGGCCAGTACTTGGCCTGCTTGAGTTCAGCCAGCGGGAACGCGCCGAGTTCGCGCGAGTAGGGGTGCGGCCATTCCGTTGCGAGCAGGCTGGCCGCGGTATGCGGCGCCTGCTTCAGCGGGTTGTCGTCTTTCGGCCAGACGCCTTCCTCGATACGGCGGATCTCGCCGCGGATGGCAATCATCGCGTCGATGAAGCGGTCGAGTTCGGCCAACGGCTCGCTCTCGGTCGGTTCGACCATCAGCGTGCCGGGCACGGGGAAGCTCAGCGTGGGCGCGTGAAAGCCATAGTCGATCAGGCGCTTCGCCACGTCCTCGGCGGTGACGCCGCTGGTGTCCTTGAGCGGGCGCAGGTCGAGGATGCACTCGTGCGCGACGTGGCCGTTGGGGCTTGCGTACAGCGTGGGGTAGTGGTCCTTGAGGCGCGCGCTGATGTAGTTGGCACTCAGGATCGCGATTTCGGTCGCGGCCTGCAGGCCCTTGGCGCCCATCATGCGGCAGTACATCCAGCTGATCGGCAGCACCGCCGCATTGCCCAATGGTGCCGCGGAAATGGCCCCCACGCCGTTCGATGCCACACCGGCCGTCGCATGGCCCGGCAGGTACGGCACGAGGTCTTCGACCACGCACACCGGCCCCACACCCGGGCCGCCGCCGCCGTGCGGAATGCAGAAGGTCTTGTGCAGGTTCAGGTGGCTCACGTCGCCGCCGAATTCGCCCGGCGCGGCCACGCCGACCAGCGCGTTCATGTTGGCGCCATCGACGTACACGCGGCCGCCGTGCTCGTGCACGAGTTCGCAGAGTTCCTTCACGCGGGTTTCGAACACGCCGTGCGTGCTCGGGTAGGTGATCATCACGGCGGCCAGCTTGCCGCTGTGCTTTTCGCAGGCGCGCTTCAGGTCGTCCATGTCGACGTTGCCCTGCGCGTCGCAGGCCGTCACCACCACCTGCAGGCCCACCATCTGCGCGCTCGCGGGGTTGGTGCCGTGCGCCGACGAAGGAATCAGGCAGATGTTGCGGTGCCCCTGGCCCTTGGCTTCATGGAAGGACTTGATGGCCAGAAGGCCCGCGTACTCGCCCTGCGAGCCCGCGTTGGGCTGCAGGCTGATGCCCGCGTAGCCCGTGGCTTCGCAGAGCCAGGCGCGCAGCTGCGCGTCGAGCTGGGCGTAGCCCACCAGCTGCTCGGCCGGCGCAAAGGGATGGATGTTCGCGAACTCGGGCCAGGTGATCGGGATCATCTCGCTGGTCGCGTTGAGCTTCATCGTGCAGCTGCCGAGCGGGATCATGCTGCGGTCGAGCGCCAGGTCCTTGTCCGACAGGCTGCGGATGTAGCGCAGCATCGCGGTTTCGCTCTTGTGGGTGTTGAACACCGGGTGCGCGAGAAAGGCGCTGGTGCGGCGCAAGTCTTCGGGAATGAGCGGCGTGGCGTTCGCGGCCAGGTCGTCGAAGCGCGGCATCGGCGTGCCGGCGGGCACGAACAGCGCCCAGAGCGTTTCGACGTCGGCGCGCGTGGTGGTTTCGTCGAGCGAAACCCCCAGGTGCTGCTGCAGCCGCTGGCGCAGGTTGACGCCACCCGCCTGGGCGCGCTCGATGATCGCAGGCGTGTCGTCTCCGGTGCGGATCGTCAGCGAGTCGAAGGCAGTGGTGTTGACCGGCTCGCGGCCCATCTGCGACAGGCCCCTGGCGAGGATGGCCGTGAGCGCCGCCACGCGCTGAGCAATGCGCGTGAGGCCGTCGGGCCCGTGGTACACGGCGTACATGCTGGCCACCACGGCCGGCAGCACCTGCGCGGTACAGATGTTGGAAGTGGCCTTCTCGCGGCGGATGTGCTGCTCGCGCGTCTGCAGCGCGAGGCGATACGCAGGCTGGCCATGCGTGTCGACGCTCACACCGACCAGGCGGCCCGGCAGTGAGCGCTTGAACGAATCGCGGCAGGCCAGGTAGGCGGCGTGCGGGCCACCGTTGCACAGCGGCATGCCGAAGCGCTGCGTGGTGCCGCAGACGATGTCGGCGTCGAACTCACCGGGCGCGACCAGCAACGTCAGCGCGAGCAGGTCGGCTGCGACGATGAGGGCGGCGTCGCACTGGTGTGCGTGGCCCGCGAGCGGGCGCAGGTCGTGCACGTGGCCGGTGGTGGCGGGGTACTGCGCGAGCACGCCGAAGAACTCGCCGCTCACCATCAGGTGCGGCAGCGTTTCCGACACGGTGCTCACCTTGACCTCGATGCCCAGCGGCGCGGCGCGCGTCTTGATGACCTCGATGGTCTGCGGATGGCAGTCGCCCGAGACCAGGAACACGTTGCTCTTGCTCTTGACGCTGCGCTTGGCGAGTGTCATGGCTTCGGCGGCCGCCGTGGCTTCGTCGAGCATCGACGCGTTGGCGATGGCCATGCCCGTGAGGTCGCACACCATGGTCTGAAAATTGAGCAGGGCTTCCATGCGGCCCTGCGAAATCTCGGCCTGGTAGGGCGTGTAGGCCGTGTACCAGGCCGGGTTCTCGAGCACGTTGCGCAGGATCACGCCTGGCGTGTGCGTGCCGTAGTAGCCCTGGCCGATGAAGCTCTTGAAGACCTTGTTCTTTGCCGCAATGGCCTTCAGCTCGGCCAGCGCGTCCGCCTCCGTGACGGGCGCCGGCAACCGCATCGGCCGGGCGCGGCGGATGGCCGCGGGCACGATGCCGTCGATGAGCTCCGCGCGCGTTTCCGAGCCGATCACCGGCAGCATGCGCGCTTCGTCCGCTGCATCGATGCCGATGTGGCGGGCGAGAAACTCTTCGGCGTTTTCCAGTTGTTGCAAAGAGGGAAGGGCGGGAATCGGCATGGCGGTGAAGGCTCGGAGATGAGGAAAGGCGGCTGGGGAACTCGGCGGCAGATCAGGATTCGGCGGCGAACTTGTCGTAGGTGGCGGCGTCGAGCAGGGCGTCGAGCTGCGCCGGCTCGCTGAGCTTGACCTTGAAGAACCAGCCGGCGGCCAGCGGGTCGGTGTTGGCGAGCGAGGGGTCGGCGCGCAGGGCTTCGTTCACTTCGGTGATCTCGCCCGACACGGGCATGAACACATCGGCCGCGGCCTTGACCGATTCGACGACACCGGCGACGTCGCCCTGGGCAAAGGTCTTGCCGACTTCAGGCAGGTCGACAAAGACCACGTCGCCGAGCGCGTCCTGCGCATGCACGGTGATGCCGACGGTGGCTGCGCTGCCTTCGGCCGAGACCCATTCATGGTCCTTGGTGTACTTGATGCTCATGAAAAAACTCCTCGTGGAAAAAAAGATGGGGGAGGCGCAGAGCCTAGCCGCGGTAATAGCGCGTGGGCACGAAAGGCAGGGTCGAGACTTCCATCGGCACCGGCTTGCCGCGCACGATGGCCTGCACGCGCGTGCCGGGCTCGGAAAACGCGGTGGCCACGTAGCCCATGGCGATCGGGCGGTCGGCCGTCGGGCCGAGCAGGCCGCTGGTGACGAAGCCGATGTCGTGGCCCTCGAAGGATTGCAGCACCGTGCCGTCGCGCACCGGAATGCGTTCCAGTGCCACGAGGCCCACCCGCTTGCGCTTCAGCGTGTCGTGGTCGGTGTGGCCCGCGGCGCCCACCGTGGCGGCGGCGAGCTGGGCCAGCACCTTGGCCGCGCCCGGAAAGCCGCCTTCGCGCGCGCCACCGCTGCGGCGCACCTTCTGCATCGCCCAGTTGAGCGAGGCTTCGACCGGCGTGGTGGTGGTGTCGATGTCGTTGCCGTAGAGGCAAAGCCCGGCTTCCAGCCGCAGCGAATTGCGCGCGCCCAGGCCGACGGGCTTGACCTCGGGCTGGGCCAGCAGCAGGCGGGCGAGGGCGTCGGCATCTTCCGAGCGGACGGAGATTTCGAAGCCGTCTTCGCCGGTGTAGCCGCTGCGCGTGGCGAAGGCGGGAATGCCGCCGATCTGCACCGCGCCACCGGTCATGAACACGAAGCGCTCGATGCCGGGCGACAGGCGCGCCAGCACGGCCGCGGCCTGCGGACCCTGGAGCGCGAGCAGGGCATGGTCGGGCAGCGGCCGCACCTCGCAGCGTGCGCCGATCTGCTGCTGGATGTGGGCGATGTCGGCCACCTTGCAGGCGCCGTTGACGATCACGAAGATCGAACCGTGGCCCTCGTTGAAGAACATCAGGTCGTCGAGGATGCCGCCTTCGCCGTTCAGCAGCAGGCCGTAGCGCTGCCTGCCGGGAGCCAGGTCGATCACGTCGACCGGCATCAGCGTTTCGAAGGCCGCCGCGGCGTCCGGTCCGACCAGGCGCAATTGGCCCATGTGCGAAATGTCGAACAGCCCGGCGGCATCGCGCGTGTGCTTGTGCTCGGCCATCAGGCCGGCGGGGTACTGCACCGGCATGGAATAGCCGGCAAACGGCACCATGCGGGCGCCGAGCTCCACGTGCAGGTCGTACAGCGGGGTCTTCTGAAGTTGTTCGGCGGAAGAGGAGTCGGTAGAAGCAGCCACGGGGCACTCCAAAGGGGCAGACGAATTCCATGGCGCGAGCCATGGGCCACCCCTGCTGTCCGCTTTACCTGAGAGAAAACGGAGTGGGCGCGGGAAGCGGCATGAATGCTGAAGGTTGGTTGTTACAAAAAGTGATGTGCCCCCCAATTGGGCCCCCACCATAAACACGAAAGAATCGTATGAAGCTTTCCGATATCACTATACGTAATGGTTTGACCGTCGGTAAGCACGCCGATGGAGGTGGACTTTACCTTGAAGTCACCAAGGCCGGCAGTCGGTACTGGCGCGCGAAATATCGATTCGGCGGCGTTGAGAAGAAGCTGGCATTTGGCGTCTACCCCGATGTGTCGCTCAAGGCTGCCCGCGAGAAGCTCAGAGCTTCGAAAGCAATGCTGGCAGAAGGCGAGGACCCTGGCGCGGTGCTCAAGAAGGCGAAGGCGCGGATCAAGGAGAAGGTCGCATTCGAAGCGGACAGCACCTTCCAGATCGTGGCACTGGAGTGGCTGGCGAAGACCGCGGGTAGGCGCGAGCAGGTCACGCAGAACGCGATCAAGGCATTCCTGGACCATGACATCCTCCCTTACATCGGAAAGATGCACGTTGCCTCTATCAAACCGCGCGACATCCTGCGCAAGGTGATCGATCGCATCGAGGAGCGCGGCTCGATTACGACAGCGCGCAGATGCCTGCAAATCTGCGGCAAGGTGTTCCGCTATGCCGTTGTGACCGAACGTGCCGAGCGCGACCCAAGCACCGACCTGAGCGACGCCATCTCCTCACAGAAGACCCACCACCATCCGGCCATCGTCGACCCGAAGGGTGTGGGCGCTCTGCTGCGCTCGATCGATGCGCATGCGGGCCACCCCAGCGTTCGCTTTGCGCTCAAGCTCCTTACGCTGACCTTCGTGCGACCCGGCGAACTGCGCGCGGCGGAATGGGCGGAGATCGACTTCGACGCAGCCGAGTGGCGCATCCCGGCCAAGAGGATGAAGATGCGGGTCGGACACATCGTACCGCTATCTCGGCAGGCAATCGCCGCATTCAAGAGCATGGAGCTTCTGAGCGAGGGCAAGCGCTATGTATTCCCGAACAGCCGGACTTCGGGCAAGTGCATGTGCGCGACCGCCATCAACAAGGCGCTGCATCGCATGGGCTACGGGGATGCTCACACGGGGCACGGTTTCCGCGCGATGGCCCGCACGATCCTGGACGAGGTACTGGAGGAGCGTGTCGACCTGATCGAGCACCAGCTCGCGCACTTGGTGAAGGATGCCAACGGCCGCGCCTACAACCGCACCGCGCATCTGCCGCAGCGCCGCGAGATGATGCAGCGCTGGGCCGACTACCTCGACCAATTGCGCATCGGCGAGGATGAGGTGACTCCCTCGCTCATCGCTGGGCGCACCTTGCGTACCCTGGTGGGCGGGAGACGGCATCTGGTCGTCCGGCGGCGAAGGTTTACCACCTAAGCAATGCGCGCACTATCCGGAGAAGACCGGGACGACACTCGCGACGCAGCGGGCCACTTCAGCATGAACTGCCGGTCATCACAGGCCGCTTTCGATTAGGCTACTGCCAATGACCCCGCGGACCTATGACTATGAATGACCTATACAACTTGCTGCGCGAGGATGCTCTGCAGCTGTCCAGTGAGTTCCGTAAGGCGTCAATTCAAGGGCGTGGCACATCGCAAGAGATTGCGGAATTCCGCGAAAACGCGGTTCAGGCGTTTTTATCGCGTTATTTTCCTTTTCCGCATCGCATCGCTAAAGGCAAAGTGCGCGATTCGTTTGGAAGCATCGCCGCATCGATAGACTGCATAATTTGTGCGCCAAATCACCCGTACACGGTTAGCGTTCGGGACAAATTCAGCCTTTTGTTGGCCGAAGGTGTGGACTCCGTCGTTGAGGTCAAACCCAACATCGCCGACAGGGCAGAGCTTCACCGCGCTCTCGAACAGGGGCTGACTGTAAAGAAGTTGCGACGAGCGACCACGTCACTTATCCATGATTTTCATCCCATGTCCGAGTGGGCGAAGCGTGTGCCTTTTGGCGTATTCGCGATGCAATGCAAAGCGTCGCCAATCGAGACTGGGTTTGAAATACTGGAGTTCTATTCAGATCGCGGCACTGACCCAGTCGATCAAGCTGACTTCATTGTCGTAAATGATGTGTGTGTCTTCTCCAACTTTATTGACAGGTCGCTCAATCCATGGAATTTAGATAGCAGCTACCGCAACCAAGTTGGATGGTTCTATGAGGGATGGGGTGAGGATAGCTTGGTGGGTTTCTTGTGGAAACTCCATCGAGTAGCACACGCTGGAATCAAGATGCAGGAAGACGTTTTGCCGCGTTACCTCGCTCCCCCCGCAGAGGCAAGATTCAAAGTAGTTGATCTTGCGTACAAGTACGGCGTCTATAACGAGTGGCGCAAGCAGCCTGGATTCGATGCTCTTGAGGCGCAGCGTATCCTTCGTGCGATGGCTGAAGGGAGCTGAGAGCAGCGTGTTTGCGCGGTTGCACTACAAGGTGCCAAGTGTCGCTGGCGGCCAGGAGTCGACATCTGGCGTGCCCATCAGTACGTGCGGCCTCAGCGTTCAGTCGCCGCGACAAACGCCTGCTGTTCACGCATGCGCGCTGATGCCCAGTCGTAGCGTTGTACGAGTTCGAGCTGCGACTTTTCCAGGATTGCATTGATCTGGTTGTGAGCGTCGCTCGTGAAGGCCTCATTGCGCGCCTTGCTCTCCTCATAAAGTTGCTCGCCATTCGAGCGCACCCAGTCGAAGTACCCTCGGCGATTGAAGTTGTACTTGAAGTCGATGAGGAGCCATCGGCCGGCTGTCCCGCGCTCGTTCATCCAGAATGCATTGGCGATCTTGCGACCTACTACGCGGAACGCAGCGAAGTCTTCGCGATCCAGGACGTGCCGAACGAAAATGCTAGCCATCATCGGCTCCCCGCCGCGCTTGACGAGATTCTGCGGAACGTGCCCAGACAGGCCAACGAATGTCATCACATAGACGCCCGGGACATATTCAAAGGTGCGCAGTCGCACGGGAATGCGGGCGTCGTCTCTGCTGTCTGCATAGATCGCGGATTTGACAGGCTCCCATAGGTAGTGATTCGGAGGTAGCGCCTTGGTCTTTTCAATCTCTTGCCAGACGATGATGTCTGAAAAGTTCGGAAGCGGCTTGGCGAGCTTCTCGTCAGCCGGGTCATGTTTGAGGACGTATTCCTTCAGTGCCTCGGCGTTACCGTCAAGGACGTAAGAAGCCAGCAACGAGCCGATCAGAATGGCCCGCTCGGAGGGATCGGCACGGTCGAAGTTGTCGGGCGCTTGGTAAACGCTCCAAGCCAGCAGTGCCAAGCCAATCAGGATGACCACCCGAGTGGGGGTGAGCGCGGATACAAGTTTGTCGGTGAGTTTTGTCATCTGCTGGGCTCAGGCGCTTCAGGCGCAAATATTACTTGGCGCTCTGATTGTCAGCTGTGGACTCACGGCGGCCCGTTCAGTGCGGCGTGCTTTGATTACCTTAACCAAACGCCTAGTGACGAGGCAGCTCAAAACGTGTTGGCATTCCAGTAGTGCCTCCAAAGGTAGCGAGAGCGGGCCAAAAAGGCCAGATGCCCCCTTTGCTCCCTGGAGAGAAAAAGAGCCCCAGAAGGAGCCCCCCAATACCGCCGATGCAGTCCAATAGGGTCGTGCAACGGTCGGACATCGAAGTGGTTCTCAGAGGGAAAACAAGAGGATTTTCGGACGGGATTGGACCGCATCGGATTCCTTTTGGCCTGAGAGATTCGCCCCACGATCGGGGTTTGCTCCTTCGGTGGGCCATCGCACGGTTTCAGGTGCAACGGCCTCTCTCCAGCAAGGAAACGCCGGCATGCGCCAGCGCTGTGTCAGTCCTTTTGCCTGAGCGTTCGGGGAACCCCTGCGCCTTCGGCGGCCCCGGCTTGCGGGGCTCTCTCCTGACCATGGGGAGTGTAGTGGATCGTGGCCCCGGGGTCTGCGGGCTCAGTGCACGACCTCGGCCGGCGGCAGCAGCCGGTCGATGCGCTCGCGCAGCGACTCGGCCCGCTCGGGGCCGGCGGTTTTCTCGATCTCGGTGAGCATCAGCGCGGCAATGGTCAGCATCGCGTCGCGGTCGCGGGCCTCGCGCAGGGCGTCGCGCATCTGCAGCGCGAACTTCGGGTCGCGCCGCACGAACATGCGCTCGCAGATGTCGAACAGGAACATGCGCGTGGTGGCCAGCGAACGCTTGCCATCGAAGTGGTCGGCCGAGGTGGCGAGCCGGATCGGGTCCGCCGCGGCGGCGACTGTCTGCGCGTCCTGCAGATAGCCCTTCAGCACCAGCGCCTGGATCGCCTGCTCGGCTTCGGTGCGGCTTGCGAACAGCGGACTGAAGTCGGTCATGGAACGCCGGCCGTCGGCCATCAGCAGCAATGCGCGCTCGCGCTGGCTCAGCGTGCGCTGGCCGCCCTGGAGTTCGTCGCGTGCCTTGTCGGTCTTGGTGGGGAACATGGCGCCACAGCTTTCGGGAATCGAGGGCTGCAGCATCGTTGCAAGCGGTGACATCTTCGTGAAACGTTTGCCTTACAGCGCCGGAAACAGGAACGGGCAGCCCTCTGCGAAGGCTGCCCGCTTTTTCTTGCGCCGGCTTTCGCCTATTTGGCGTAGACCAGATCGCGCAGCGCCAGCGATATCCACGGCACGTAGGTGATCACCATCAGGCAGGCCAGGATCACGAGCACGAAGGGGATCAGGTATTTCACGATCCGGTCGAGCGAGATGCGGGCCACCGTGCAGGCCGCGAACAGGTTCACGCCGAAGGGCGGGGTGATCATGCCGAGCGCGAGGTTCACCACCATGATCAGCCCGAAGTGCACCGGGTCGATGCCGAAGTGCACCGCCACCGGCGCCAGGATGGGTGCCAGCACGATGATGGCCGCGCTGGTTTCGATGAACATGCCGATGACGAACAGCGCCGCGTTCACGCCCAGCAGGAACATCGCGGGCGACTTCAGCACTTCCTGCAGCCAGTGGCCGATGGCGTCGGGCACGCCGGCGCGCGTGATCAGGAACGCGAACAGGCCCGCGTTGGCAATGATGAACATGATCACCGCCGACGACAGCACCGACTTGCGCAGGATGAGGTACAGGTCCTTGGGCTTGATCTCGCGGTAGATCACCACGCCCACCACCAGCGCATAGAACACCGCCACCGCCGAGGCTTCGGTGGGCGTGAAGATGCCGCCGTAGATGCCGCCCAGGATGATGACGGGCATCAGCAGCGCCCAGCCGGCCTGCCACAGCGCGCGGCCGAAAGGCATGCGGCCGTCGCCGTCGTTCTTGCCCCAGCCCTTCCATTTGCAGTAGACCCAGACGAACAGCATCAGCGCGAGGCTGATGAGAATGCCCGGGCCGAAACCCGCAATGAACAGCTCGCCGATGGACACCTCGGCGCTCACGCCGTAGAGGATCATCGGGATCGAGGGCGGGATGATCACGCCCAGTTCGGCGCTGGTGGCCTGCAGCGCGGCCGCGTAGGCGGTGGGATAGCCGTGCTTGATGAGCGCCGGGATCAGGATCGCGCCGATGGCAAAGGTGGTGGCCACCGACGAGCCCGACACCGCCGCGAAGATCATGCAGGTGAGCACGCAGGTCATGGGCAGGCCGCCCTGCACGCCACCCACGATGCTCTTGGCAAACTCGACCAGCCGCCGCGAGATGCCGCCGGTTTCCATCAGGTTGCCGGCCAGGATGAAGAACGGAATGGCCGCCAGCGGAAACTTGTTGATCGCGTTGAACATCTCCTTCACGGAGATCAGCATGTTGGCGTTGGCCATCTGGATGCCCATGATCGACGCCAGCCCGATCGACACCGCCACCGAAACCGACAGTGCGAAGCACACCACCATCGTTGCAACCATCACGACACTCATTGCGCGGTCTCCAGTTCGAGCCGCTTGGGATCGAGAAAATTACCAACGATGCCGAACAGGCAGAAGACCGAACCCACCGGCAGCGCCAGGTACGACCACACCATCGACAGGCTTTCGAGCCCGGCCATCGACTGCACGCGGCCGCGCATCGCATAGTCCCAGCCCCACCAGAGGATGACGAGCATCAGTGCCAGCGCGGCAATGCTCACCACGGCGTCGAGCACGCGGCGCACGCGCGGCGGGCTCCAGCGGTAGAGCACGTCCACGCTCACCATCGAACCCTGGCGGAATGCCATCGGAATGCCGAGGAACACCATCCAGATCAGGCTCACGCGGATCAGGATCTCGCTCCACTCGGCGGGTTGCTCGAGCACGAAACGGGTGACGATCTGGAACACGCCCAGGGCCGATGCAATGACCAGCATCACGCAGGCCAGAACCATCGAGACGCCGGTGGTCCAGCGCTCGATGCCGAGGAACTTTTCTTTCACTTGTAGTCGCGGATCTTGTCGAGGTTGGCCTTGCCGAAGTCCTTTTCGAACTGGGCGTTCACCGGTGCGAGCGCAGCCACGAACTTGGCCTTGTCGACGTTCTCGATCACGGTCATGCCCTTGGCGCGCAGGTCGGCCACGCCCTTGGCGTCGTCTTCGTCGACACGCGCGCGATTGGCCTTGGTGCCTTCCTTGGCGGCTTCCAGGAAAGCCTGCTTGTCGGCCGCGCTGAGCTTGTCGAAGCTCGCCTTGTTCATCAGGAAGATGCAGGGCGAGTAGACGTGGCCCGTGAGCGACAAGTGCTTCTGCACCTGGTCGAACTTGGCCGAGATGATGACCGGCAGCGGGTTCTCCTGGCCGTCGACCGTGCCTTGCTGCAGCGCCGTGAACACCTCGGGGAAGGCCATGGGCGTGGTGATGATGCCGAAGCCCTTGTAGGCCGCGATGTGCACCGGGTTCTCCATGGTGCGCATCTTCAGGCCCTTGAGGTCTTCGGGCGCCTTCACGTCGCGCTTGCTGTTGGTCATGTGCCGGAAGCCGTTCTCGGCCCAGGCCAGCGCCTTGAAGCCCTTGGCGTCGAACTTGGTCAGCAGGTCCTGGCCGATGGGGCCGTCGAGCACGGCGCGCGCATGGGCCTTGTCGCGGAACAGGAAAGGCACGTCGAGAATCTTGGTCTCGGGCACGAAGTTGGGCACCGGGCCGGTCGAGGAGAACGCGAGTTCCTGCGTGCCCAGCTGCACCGCCTCGATCGATTCGCGCTCGCCGCCGAGCGCGCCGTTGTAGAAGGTCTGCACCTTGTAGCGGCCGCCCGTGCGCTTTTCGACTTCCTTGGCGAAGGTGTCGATGGCCACGCCCTGGTGCGAGTTCTGCGAGGTCGAGATGCTGATCTTCATGGTGGTCTGCGCAAAGGCCGCGCAGGCCATGCCCATGCCCAGAACCAGGCCGGCGGCCAGTCGGGTCAATTTCATTCTTCTGTCTCCTGAGATGGAAAGGGGGTGTCGCAAAGCGTCGGCTTCGCGCGCAACCGACGACTATGCCGCAATAACCAATTTGACTGCGTCGGGATTTTCACGGACATAGTCGCGAATGACCGCCTCGAAGCTGGTGTCGGCCGAGAGCCCCAGCCCCTTGGCACGAACGGTTTCGATGCGCCCGGGCCAGGTTTTCACGATGCGCTGGATGGCAGGATCGGGTGTGCGGTCGAGCAGGTCGGTGGCCGCCTTGCCGGCCACGCGTTCGAGCGCGGCGGCCATTTCGCCCACGGTGGTGGAAAGCGAAGGCAGGTTGAGCGCGGTGCGCGGTCCCCATTCGGCATCGCTGGCCTGCGCGGCGCGCAGGATGCCTTCGACGGTGCGCGCCGGCGACGCGATGGCCACCGGCGTTTCGTCGGGCACCGGGCAGGCGGCGCGAATGCCCGCGAGCGGTTCGCGGATCATGCCGCTGAAAAAGCCCGAAGCCGCGCCGTTGGGCCGGCCGGGGCGCACGCTCACCGTCATCAGGCGCACGCTGCGGCCGCGCACGAAGCCCTTGCGCGTGTAGTCGGCCATCAATTGCTCGCCGATGAATTTCTGGATGCCGTAGCTGGTCTGCGGCGTCGGCAGCGTGTGGTCCTCGATCACGGCCGGCAGCGGCTGCTCGGGCGAGTCGCCGAACACCGCGAGCGAACTGGCGAACACCAGCAGCGGCCGGGTGCCCACGGCGCGCGCCTTCTCGAGCAGGGCATGGGTGGCGGCGAAGTTGCTGCGCATGCCAAGGTCGAAATCGGCCTCGCATTCGCCGCTGACAGCGGCAGCCAGGTGAAAGATGGCGTCGGCCTCGCGCCAGAGCGCTGCATCGGACGATGCCAGCTGCTCGTTCAGGTCGCCGAGCGCCGTGGCAATGCGCGGGTCGACCGCCAGATCGGCCGGCGGCGCGGCCCGGTCGACCAGCGTGATGCGGGAAATGGCGCGGGCCGGCGCACCTGCCAGCGAAAGCTCGCCCTGCTTCAGCAGGGTGCGGGCAAGGCGTGCGCCCAGGAAGCCGGCGCCGCCCGTGATGACGATCTGCATGATGGTCTTGTCTCCTTCGCCGATGAGCATAGCGCAGCGGGACGGGCGGCTCAGGCGACACTTGCACGATGAACCTGCGATTCGTCGAAGCCTTTCACTGGGCCGTGGCGCTCAAGAGCGTCACCCGCGCGGCCGAGAAGCTGCACATCACGCAGTCGGCGCTCTCCAGCCGCATTGCCGCGCTCGAGCGCGAGCTGGGCGTGCTGCTGCTTGACCGGCGCGACAAGCAGTTCCGCCTCACGGTGGCGGGGCAGCGCTTCCATGCCTTCGCGCAGAAGCTGCTCGAGATGCAGATGCACATCAAGGCCGAGATGGGTTCGGGCGCGGTGCGCGAAGCCGTGCTGCGCGTGGGCGCCATCGAATCGGTGGTGCACAGCTGGCTCACCGGCTGGCTCAAGCACATGCAGGCGACGCATCCCGATTTCGAGCTGGAGCTCACCGTCGAAACCACGCCGGTGCTGGTCGACCAGCTGCAGCGCGGCAAGCAGGACCTGGTGTTTGCCGCGCTGCCGGCCGCCGGCGACGGCGTGCGCACCCGCGCCGTGCCGCCCATGCCGATGTGCTTCGTCGGCCACCGCGAGCTGCACCTGAAGCGGCGCTACCGCCTGCCGGACCTGCTCTCGCTCGACCTGCTGACCTTTCAACGTGGATCGCAGCCGCACGTGGCGCTGCTCGAGCTGTTCCGCGAAGCCGGCAGCCCGCCGCCACGGGTGCATGCGATCTCTTCGATCTCGGCGATGGCGCAATTGGTGGAAGCGGGCTTTGGCGTGGCCACGCTGCCGCGTGCGGTGGTCGAGCCGTTGGCCCGGCGCCTGCCGCTGCGCGTGCTGCCCTGCGACGACACGCTGGAGCCGCTGCCCATCTACGCGAGCTACCGCGACGACCCGTCCTCGCCGCTGCCGGAGGCCGCGCTGAGCTCCGCCGTGGTGCATGCGTCGCACCGCATGGGGTCATCGAAAAAATCGATGGGCTGAGCGAGAAACTTTGCGTTGGCGTTCGTGAGCGCGGATTCCCACAATCCGGCGCATCACACCACAGCGATGCATCGGGCATCGAGAACGCCAAATGTCGAACCGTCCTTCCTTCGCAGAACCGCCCGGCGCAGGCAGCAGCGCACGGGCCGTGCGCCATGCCTGCCGCAGCGGCGCGCTGAACGCCCACACCAGCGGGCTGGCGAGCGCCCACGTGCAGGGCAACCTCGTGATCCTGCCGCGGGCGCACGCCGCCGACTTCCTGCGCTTCTGCCAGGCCAATCCCAAGCCGTGTCCGCTGCTCGGCGTGTCGGAAGCCGGTGATCCGGCGCTGCCGGCGCTCGGCGAGGACATCGACATCCGCACCGACCTGCCGCGCTACCGCGTCTGGCGCGATGGCGTGCTGGTGGACCAACCCACCGACGTGCGCGCGCTCTGGAGCGACGACATGGTGAGCTTCGTCATCGGCTGCTCTTTCACCTTCGAGCATGCGCTGATGGCCGAGGGCATGGTGCTGCGCCATGTGGCGCAGGGCCGCAACGTGGCGATGTACCGCACGTCGATGGCCACCACGCCGGCCGGCCCTTTCCACGGGCCGATGGTGGTGTCGATGCGCCCGCTGCGCGCGGCCGATGCCATTCGCGCGGTGCAGATCACCTCGCGCTTTCCGGCCGTGCACGGCGCGCCGGTGCACATCGGCGATCCGGCGCTGATCGGCATCCGGTCGATCGCCGATCCCGACTACGGCGACGCGGTCGAGGTCATGCCCGACGAGCTGCCCGTGTTCTGGGCCTGCGGCGTCACGCCCCAGGCCGCGCTGGCCGCCGCCAGGCTGCCGTTCGCCATCACGCATGCGCCGGGATCGATGCTGGTCACCGACTTGCTGCATCACCGGCTGGCCGCGTTCTAGCCGGCCGTTCGCCACCACCCTTCATAGCCCAGGAGACAACCCATGAAAACCACTCTCGACGCCACGCAGGCGGGCGACGATGCGCAGACCGGAGGCAGCTGGCTGCGCACGCTCAACCCGAACGAGAAGCGCACGCTCACCGCATCCTTCAGCGGCTATGCGGTCGACGCCTTCGACTACTACACGCTGCCGCTGGTCACGCCCATCCTGCTGTCGCTGTGGGGCATGAGCAAGACCGAGGTGGGGTTGATCGGCACCGCCACGCTGGTGGCTTCCGCCATCGGCGGCTGGGCCGCCGGCATCCTGGCCGACAGGTATGGCCGCGTGCGCATCCTGCAGCTCACGATCCTGGTGTTCGCGATCTTCACCTTTGCCTGCGGTCTGGCGCAAACACCCGGGCAGTTGCTGGTCGCGCGCACGCTGCAGGGCCTGGGTTTCGGCGGCGAATGGGCGGTGGGCTCGGTACTCATCGCCGAGATGATCCGGCCCGCCTACCGGGGCAAGGCGGTGGGCTTGGTGCAGAGCAGCTGGGCGGTAGGGTGGGGCGCGGCGGTGCTGGTGTCGATGGCGCTGTTCTCGTTCCTGCCGCCGGAATATTCGTGGCGCGCGATGTTCATGCTGGGTCTGCTGCCGGCGCTCTTGATCGTGTTCATCCGCCGCTCGATCCGCGACCCCGAGATCTACGTGCAGACCCGCGCGGCGGTGGCGCGCGGCGAGCGCAGCGGCAATTTCCTCGCGATCTTCAAGCCCGGCATGCTGCGCACCACGGTGCTCGCGAGCCTGCTGTTCACCGGCATGCAGGGCGGCTACTACGCCATCGGCGTCTGGCTGCCCACCTTCCTGAAGAACGAACGCCATCTCACGGTGCTGGGTTCGGGCGGCTACCAGTTCATGTTCATCATCGGGGCCTTCATCGGCTATCTGTGCGGCGCCTACCTGTCGGACCGCCTCGGCCGCCGCCGCGCGTTCATCCTGTTCGCCATCGGTGCCGGTTCGCTGGTCTATGCCTACACGCTGCTGCCCATCACCGATGGCCTGATGCTGCTGCTCGGCTTTCCGCTCGGCTTCTTCATGTCGGGCATCTTCAGCGGCGCGGGAGCCTTCCTGGCCGAGCTTTTTCCCAATGAACTGCGTGGCTCCGGGCAGGGCTTTTGCTACAACTTCGGGCGCGGCAGCGGCGCCACCTTTCCGGCGCTGGTCGGGGTGCTGAGCGACCGCATGCATCTTCCGCTGGGTACCGCCATCGGCGTGTGCGCGGCAGTGGCCTATGCCATGGTGGTGATCGTGGCGTTGTGCCTGCCCGAAACGCGCGGACGCGACCTGCGCCAGAACTGATCCGAATCCTTTCCCTTTCCGCGAAGACTTTTTTTCTTGTCATGACCACGCATTCCCTTCTTCCTTCCCGCTGGCAGTTCTGGATCGACCGCGGCGGCACCTTCACCGACCTGGTCGGCCGCGATCCCGAGGGCGGCCTGCACACGCTCAAGCTGCTGTCCGAGAACCCCGAGCAATACAAGGACGCTGCCGTGGAAGGCATCCGCCGCCTGCTGAAGCTCGCGCCCGGCGAACCCGTGACCCCCGAGCGTGTCGAGTGCGTGAAGATGGGCACCACGGTGGCCACCAACGCGCTGCTGGAGCGCAAGGGCGAGCCCACGGTGCTGGTCACCACGGCGGGCTTTCGCGATGCGCTGCGCATCGCCACGCAGGCGCGGCCGCGGCTGTTCGACAGGCGCATCGTGCTGCCTGAACTGCTCTACCAGCGCGTGATCGAGGCTGGCGAACGCATGGATGCGCAGGGCTGCGTGGTGCAGCCGCTGGACGAAGACGCATTGCGCGTCGCACTGCAGGAGGCCTTCGATGCAGGCCTGTGCGCCTGCGCCATCGTCTTCATGCACGGCTGGCGCTACACCGCGCACGAACTAGCGGCCGAGCGCATCGCGCGCGACATCGGATTCACGCAGGTGTCGGTGTCGCACAAGACCAGCCCGCTCATGAAGCTGGTGCCGCGCGGCGACACCACGGTGGTGGATGCCTACCTGAGCCCGATCCTGCGGCGCTACGTGGAGCAGGTGTCGCGGCAGATGCCGGGCGTGCCGCTGTTCTTCATGCAGAGCTCGGGCGGGCTCACGCAGGCCGACCGCTTCCAGGGCAAGGACGCGATTCTTTCCGGTCCGGCGGGCGGCATCGTCGGCATGGTGCGCACCGCGCTCGATGCGGGCCACGCGCGCGTGATCGGCTTCGACATGGGCGGCACCTCCACCGACGTGTCGCACTACGCGGGCGAGTTCGAACGCTCCTTCGAGACCCAGGTGGCCGGCGTGCGCATGCGCGCGCCGATGATGAGCATCCACACGGTGGCGGCGGGCGGCGGCTCGGTCATCGCCTTCGATGGCGCGCGGCTGCGCGTGGGACCGGAGTCGGCCGGCGCCAACCCGGGCGCGGCCAGCTACCGGCGCGGCGGTCCGCTCACCACCACCGATGCGAACGTGCTGCTCGGCAAGATCCAGCCTTCGCACTTTCCGCCCGTGTTCGGGCCGAATGCCGATGAACCGCTCGACCTGGCGGCGGCGCGGCGCGGCTTCGACGCGATGGCGCGCCGCATGTCGGAGGCCACGGGCCGCACCGTGAGTGCCGAAGAAGTGGCGAGCGGCGCGCTGCGCATTGCCGTGGCCAGCATGGCCAACGCCATCAAGCGCATCTCGGTGGCGCGCGGCTACGACGTCACGCAGTACACGCTGCAGTGCTTCGGCGGCGCAGGCGGGCAGCATGCCTGCCTGGTGGCCGATGCGCTGGGCATGCGCAGCGTCTACCTGCATCCGCTTGCGGGCGTGCTTTCGGCCTTCGGCATGGGGCTGGCCGACCAGCTCGCGATGCGCGAGCTGGCGCTGGAACGCCGGCTCGACGCGCAGGGGCTGGCCGCGGCGCGCGAGGCCGCGGGCGCCCTCGCGGCGCAGGCGAAAGGAGAACTGCGCGAACAGGGCGTGGCGGATGCGGCCATTGCAGCGGTGCACCGCGTGCAGCTGCGCTACGAAGGCACCGACACCGCGCTGGCCTGCGCGCTGCCGATGGCGGGGCCGGCCGACGAGGCCATTGCCGCGATGCGCGAGGAGTTCGAAGCCGGCTATCGCCGCCGCTTCGCCTTCCTGATGGCCGAGCGAGCGCTCGTGATCGAGGCCGTGACGGTCGAAGCCGTGGGCGCCGGCGAGCGCGCGGCGCCGCCGGCCGCGCAGGCCGACACTGCGCCTCATGCACCCGAGCCGCTGGCCGCCGTCCGGATGTACTGCGAAGCCGACGAAAAAGCCGCGGGCTGGCGCGATGCCGCGCTGTTCGACGAGGCGGCGCTGAAGCCCGGCGCGTCCATCGACGGCCCCGCCATCCTCGCGGGCCGCAACGCCACCACGGTGATCGAGCCCGGCTGGCAGGCGCGCGCCACCGCCGCCGGCATCGAGCTGCACCGCGTGCGCCCGCGCGTCGCCACGCAGGCCACGGGTACCAGCGCCGACCCGGTGATGCTCGAGGTGTTCAACAACCTCTTCATGAACATCGCCGAGCAGATGGGCCTGCGGCTGCAGAACACGGCCTACTCGGTGAACATCAAGGAACGGCTCGACTTCTCCTGTGCGCTGTTCGACGTGCAGGGCAAGCTGATCGCCAATGCGCCGCACATGCCGGTGCACCTGGGCTCGATGAGCGAGTCGATCAAAACCGTGATCGACGGCAATCCAGGCATGCAGCCGGGCGACGTCTTCGTGCTGAACGACCCCTACCACGGCGGCACGCACCTGCCCGACATCACGGTGGTCACGCCGGTGTACTTGGAGGCGGGCGATGCGCGGCCGTCGTTCTACGTGGCTTCGCGCGGCCACCATGCGGACGTGGGCGGCATCACGCCGGGTTCGATGCCGCCGTTCTCGGCCAGCATCGGCGACGAGGGCGTGCTGATCGACAACTTCAAGCTGGTGGAGGGCGGCCGCCTGCGCGAGGCCGAGCTGCGCGCACTGCTGGGGGGCGGTGCCCATCCCTCGCGCAACATCGCGCAGAACCTAGCCGACCTGCGCGCGCAGGTCGCCGCCAACGAGAAGGGCGTGCAGGAGCTGCAGGCCATGGTCGCGCAGTTCGGCCGCGAGACCGTGGCCGCCTACATGGGCCACGTGCAGGACAACGCCGAGGAGTCGGTGCGCCGCGTCATCACGGCGCTGAAGAACGGCGAGTTCACGCTGCCGCTGGACAACGGCGCGCAGATTCGCGTGCGGGTTGAGGTCGATCCCATCAGGCGCTCGGCCACGGTCGACTTCACCGGCACCAGCGCGCAGCTGCCCAACAACTTCAACGCGCCGCGGGCCATCACCATGGCAGCGGTGCTGTACGTGTTCCGCACGCTGGTGGACGACGACATTCCGCTCAACGCGGGCTGCCTGAAGCCCATCGAGGTGATCGTGCCGGACGGCTGCATGCTCAATCCGCTGCCGCCGGCCGCGGTGGTGGCAGGCAACGTCGAAACCTCGAGCTGCGTGACCAATGCGCTCTACGGCGCGTTGGGCGTGATGGCCGCGAGCCAGTGCACCATGAACAACTTCACCTTCGGCGACGGCGAGCACCAGTACTACGAGACGATCTCGGGCGGCTCGGGCGCGGGGCCCGGCTTCGACGGCACGAGCGTGGTGCAGACCCACATGACCAATTCGCGCCTGACCGACCCCGAGGTGCTCGAATTCCGCTACCCGGTGCGGCTCGACAGCTACCGCCTGCGCACCGGCTCGGGCGGGGCGGGGCGCTGGCGCGGCGGCGACGGCGGCGTGCGGCGCGTGCGCTTCCTGGCGCCGATGACGGCGTCGATCCTCAGCAACGGCCGCCGCCACGGCGCGTTTGGCGGGGCCGGCGGCGAGGCCGGTGCGGTGGGCGCCAACCGCGTCGAGCGGGCCGATGGCACGGTCCTGGAACTGGACCACATCGGGCAGGTGCAGATGGAACCGGGGGACGTGTTCGTGATCGAGACGCCGGGCGGAGGGGGGTGGGGCGAGGCGGGGTGAGGTTGAAGTGCGGGTTCGGGGGGCGGCGTGAAGCGCATTTTTCAGGGCGCGCTCCCGCCGACGGGGTACCTTGCTCCGCGAATGTCCCCCGCCCTTCGGGCTCCTCCTTGATTTCGCTGCGCAAGGCACCCCATCGACGTGAGCGTTGGGCAGAGCGGTCGTTGATCGACGGTACACCCAGAGCGTGCCCTGTGCACAGGGCATCGGGTGCTCCCAGCAGCGAAATAAAGGAGGAGGCCGAAGGCCGGGGGACATTCGCGGAGGGGAGTACCCGGTGGCCTGTGCACGCGCCCCGAAAACGGCGCACAACAAACAACAGAAGCAAAAAAGCCCTCCGAAGAGGGCCTTCCCAAAGAGCGCGGGGTATCACATTCCCACGTAGTTCGGCCCGCCGCCCCCTTCAGGCGTGACCCACACGATGTTCTGCGTCGGGTCCTTGATGTCGCAGGTCTTGCAGTGCACGCAGTTCTGCGCGTTGATCTGCAGGCGCTGCTTGCCGGCGTTGGCTTCGTCGGGCACGAACTCGTACACGCCGGCCGGGCAGTAGCGGCTTTCGGGGCCCGCGAACTTCGACAGGTTGATGTTCACCGGCACCGAGGCATCCTTGAGCGTCAGGTGCGCCGGCTGCTGCTCTTCATGGTTGGTATTGCTGATGAACACGCTCGAAAGCCGGTCGAAGGTGAGCTTGCCGTCCGGCTTCGGATAGACGATGGGCTTGCACTCCGCCGCGGGCTTGAGGTACAGGTGATCGGGCTTGTGGCGGTGCAGGGTCCATGGAATGTGGCCCTTGAGCAGCCATTGCTCGATGCCGTTCATGAAGGTGGCAATGCCAAGGCCCTTCTTGAACCAGGCCTTGAAGTTGCGCGCCTTGTTCAGCTCGGTGTAGAGCCAGCTCTTCTCGAAGGCGGCCGGGTAGGCCGTGAGCTCGTCGTGCTGGCGGCCGGCCTGCACCGCGTCGAAGGCAGCTTCGGCGGCCAGCATGCCGGTCTTGATGGCGGCATGGCTGCCCTTGATGCGGCTCACGTTCAGGTAGCCAGCCTCGCAGCCGACCAGCGCGCCGCCCGGAAAGATGGTCTTGGGCAGCGACATCAGGCCACCGGCAGTGATGGCGCGCGCGCCGTAGCCGATGCGCTTGGCGGGCTTGACGCCCTGGGCCTCGTCGCCTTCGAGGTACCAGCGGATGTTGGGGTGCAGCTTCCAGCGCTGCATTTCCTCGAACGGGCTCAGGTAGGGGTTGCTGTAGTCCAGGCCGGTGATGAAGCCCATCGTGACCTTGTTGTCCTCCATGTGATAGAGGAAGGCGCCGCCATAAGTGTCGCTCTTCATCGGCCAGCCGGCCGTGTGCAGCACGAAGCCGGGCTGGTGGCGCTTGGGATCGATTTCCCACACTTCCTTCACGCCCAGGCCGTAGGTCTGCGGGTCCTTGCCTTCGTCGAGCCTGAACTTGCTGATGAGCTGGCGGCCCAGGTGGCCGCGCGCGCCTTCGGCAAACACCGTGTACTTGCCCAGCAGCTCCATGCCGAGCTGGAAGTTCTCGGTCGGTTCGCCGTCCTTGCCCACGCCCATGTTGCCGGTGGCGACACCGCGCACCGAGCCGTTCTCGTTGTAGAGCACTTCGGCCGCCGGGAAGCCGGGGAAGATTTCCACGCCCATGTTTTCGGCCTGCTGCGCGAGCCACTTGGTGAAGGCGCCCAGGCTGATGATGTAGTTGCCGTGGTTCTGGAAGCAGGCCGGCAGGAAGGCATTGGGCGTGCGCAGGCCCGACTTCTCGCCGAGGAACACCATGGCGTCGTCGGTCACGGGCTGGTTCAGCGGGGCGCCCAGTTCCTGCCAGTCGGGCAGCAACTCGTTGAGGGCGCGCGGGTCCATGATGGCGCCCGAGAGGATGTGCGCGCCGGGCTCGGAGCCTTTTTCGAGCACCACCACCGAAATTTCCTTTTCGTGCTGGGCGGCGAGCTGCTTGAGCCGGATGGCGGTCGAGAGGCCCGCCGGGCCTCCGCCGACGACCACCACGTCGTATTCCATGGATTCGCGGGGTCCGAACTGGGCGAGGATTTCGTCGTGGGTCATGTGGGTCTCGTCGATAATGATTTGAGGCTCGGGCGCTTCGAGGGCACGCAACATTTTATGTGGAGTA
Source organism: Variovorax paradoxus (assembly GCF_018614875.1). GTDB lineage: Bacteria > Pseudomonadota > Gammaproteobacteria > Burkholderiales > Burkholderiaceae_C > Variovorax > Variovorax paradoxus_I. The sequence continues at coordinate 68,262 of NZ_JAGGNW010000002.1, forward strand.
CCGGGCGTCACCCGGGCGACTCAACAGGACCTTCTTTCATGGCTTACAGCATCGATCTTTCGGGCCGCGTGGCCTTCGTCACCGGGGCATCCAGCGGCCTGGGCGCGCAGTTTGCCAAGACGCTGGCGCGCGCCGGCGCCGCAGTGGTGCTGGCGAGCCGCCGGCTCGAGAAATTGAAGGAGCTGCGCGCGCGCATCGAGGGCGAGGGCGGCGACGCACATGCCGTCGAGCTCGACGTCACCGACATCGGCAGCATCAAGGCCGCCGTGGCGCGCGCCGAAACCGAGGTGGGCCCCATCGACATCCTGGTCAACAACTCCGGCGTGAGCACCACCCAGCGCCTGCAAGATGTCACGCCCGACGACTACGACTACATCTTCGACACCAACGTGAAGGGTTCCTTCTTCGTCGCGCAGGAAGTGGGCAAGCGCATGCTGGCGCGCGCCGATGGCTCGGCGCCGGGCACCTACATCGGCGGGCGCATCATCAACATCGCCTCAGTGGCGGCGCTCAAGGTGCTGCCGCAGATCGGCACCTACTGCATGAGCAAGGCCGCCGTGGTGCAGATGACCAAGGCCATGGCGCTCGAATGGGGACGCTTCGGCATCAACGTGAACGCGCTGTGCCCGGGCTACATCACGACCGAACTCAACGAGGACCACTGGGCCTCCGAAGGCGGCGCCAAGCTCGTGAACATGCTGCCGCGCAAGCGCGTGGGCAAGCCCGAAGACCTCGACGGGCTGATCGTGCTGCTGGCCAGCGGGCAGAGCCACTTCGTGAACGGCGCGGTGATTGCCGCGGACGACGGCTTCGCGCTCTGACCGGACGCGGCGCCGCCTTCAGGCGGGCCGCAGCACGATGCGGGCCTCGAAGCCGCTGGCGGCACCTGGCGGCGGTGACGCCAGTTCGAGCTTTGCGTTGTGCTTCTCGACGATGGTGTTCACGATGGACAGGCCCAGCCCGTAACCCGCGCGATCGGAGCTGAGCCGCACGTGGCGCTGCTGCAGCGTGGCGAGCTGATCGGCGTCGATGCCTGCGCCGAAGTCGCGCACCGCGAGCGTGCAGGGCGCCATCACCTCGATCACCACGCGGCCGCCGCCGCCGTAGCGCAGGGCGTTTTCCACCAGATTGCGCAGCGCAATCGCCAGCGCGTCGACATCGCCCGAGGCAACGGGCGCAACAGCGTCGGGCACCTTGAGCGCGAGCCGCTCGCTGATCTGCGGGTCGTTCCAGAATTCCTGCGCCACGGCGCCCGCCAGCTGCACCAGGTCGACCCGTGCGCGCGCGAGCGAGGCGCCAGACTCGGCGCGCGAAAGCTGCAGCAGCTTCTCGGTGCGGTGGCTGAGCATCTGCAGCGCGTCGAGCGCCGCCTGGACATCGTTGCGCCGCAGGTCGTGCTCGAGGGCGGTCTGCAGGCGCAGCCGTGCCGCGGCCAGCGGTGTCCTGAGTTCGTGCGCCGCGTTGGCGGCCAGCGCGCGCTCGACGTCGAGCGAATGCGACAGGCGCTCCAGCAGGCTGTTGACGTGGTCGCCCACCGAACGCAGCTCGCGCGGCAGCCCGGGCAGCGTCGCGATGGGCCGCAGATCGGAGCCGCTGCGCTTTTCGATCTCGCCCGCGAGCTGCTGCAGCACCCGCAGCTCGTTGCGCGCCACGTTGCGCAGCACCAGCGCCAGCAGCGGCAGCACGGCGCCGAGCGGAATGATCAGCCCGAACAGCGTGCGGTTCAATGCCGAGCGCCGCTCGTCGAGCGGATCGGCCACCTGGAAATAGAGGCCCAGCGTGGGATGCCGCACGGTATAGATGCGCCAGGTCTGGTTGTTGGCAAAGCCGGCGGCAAGCGGAACGTCGAAGGCATCGGTGGGCGCCTCGGCCGATCGCAGCAGCACGTGCTCGTGGATGTCCACGATCTGGTACATCACGGCATCTTCCGAGAACAATTGCTTTGGCGCGATCATCGGCGGCGCGTCCGGCGCCGTGCTCGAATGCTGCAGCTTGCCCAGCTCCTGCACCGCCATGTCGAACATGCGGTGCGACACCTCGACCAGTTCGCTGTCGAAATTGTGGTTGATCTCGCGGTCCACATACCAGACCACGGCCAGCACGCACAGCATCCACACGCCGCCGACCCAGAGGATCAAGGTGCGAGTCAGGCGGCCGGCCAGCGTCTCGGGGCCGTCCTTCGGAAGAACTGCGCTCATTCTTCGTCGTCTGCCGAGGTCGACAGGCGATAGCCGAGGCCGCGCAGTGTCTGGATATGGCTGCGGCCGAGCTTGCGCCGCAGCCGGCTGATGAAGACCTCGAGCGTGTTGCTGTCGGCCTCGTCGCCGAAGCCGTAGAGCGCATCGGCCAGATTCTCGCGGGTGTGGATGCGCTCGGGCCGCGTGGCCATGACGCGCAGCAGCGCCCACTCTTTCTGGGTGAGGACGACCGGATTCCCGTCCTTGCGAACCCGGTCCTGGGCCAGGTCGATCTCCAGCGTTCCCAGATGCAGCACCGGCGAGCTGCCGGCGCTGCGCCGGCGCTCGACCGCACGCAGCCGCGCCAGCAACTCGGCCGGGTCATAGGGCTTGATCAGGTAGTCGTCGGCGCCGGCGTCGAGCCCGCGGATGCGGTCGGTGACCTGGTCGCGCGCCGTCAGCACGATGACGATGGGCGGCTCGCGCAGCGCACGCACCTGGGGCAGCAGCGAAAGGCCGTCGCCATCGCCCAGGTGCAGGTCGAGCAGCACGGCGGCGTATTGCACCGAGAGCAGGGCGCCGCGGGCTTCGGCGAGGCTGGAAGCCACGTCGACCACGAAGGCTTTCGCAAGCAGATAGCTGCAGACGGCGTCTGCCAACGCAGTGTCATCTTCGACGAGCAATATGCGCACGCGATGGAGTCTTTCCAAACAAAAATAAATGCAGTCTAGCGTCGGCTGTCGCTCGGGCCGGGGCGGGTGGTGTCAGTTCCCGTTCAGGCCGCTTCAGGCTCTGTTCAGGCCACGAAAGTAGTCTGGGAGGATTTTCCGGCTTGTTGGTTGACTTTGCTCATGACGCGTGTCCCGAATCTTCCGATTCCCTCGAATCTTCGCCTGGGAGGGCTGACCCTCCTTGCGCTGGCCCTGCTGCTGGCGTGGGACGCCACTGGAGGCGATCTCGCGCTGGCGCGCCTGGCCGGCACGCCGATGGGCTTCCCGTGGCGCGACAACGCTTTTCTGGTTCATGTGATGCATGAAGGCGCCAAGGACTTGAGCTGGCTGTTCGTGATTGCGCTGTTCGCCGGCATCCGCTGGCCGCTGGGCATCCTGCGGCGGCTGCCCGTTCGCGCCCGGGCGCAACTGGCGTTCACCGTGCTGCTCTCGGTGGTTGCGGTCAGCGTGCTCAAGCATGCGAGCCACACGAGCTGCCCGTGGGATCTCAAGGAATTCGGTGGCGTGGCAAGCCACGTGTCGCATTGGGCCTGGAAGGTCTACGACGGCGGCGCGGGCGGGTGCTTCCCGGCGGGCCACGCCTCCGCGGCATTCGGATACGCAGGCGGCTATTTCGTCCTGCGCCGGGTGTCGCCGCGCGCCGCAATCGTCTGGCTCGGCGCGTCGCTGTTCGCGGGGCTCGCGCTGGGCCTGTCGCAGCAATTGCGGGGCGCGCACTACATGAGCCACACGCTCTGGACGGCCTGGATCTGCTGGATGGTGGGCTTTGCCATCGACCTGGCCGTCGCGCCTCGCGCCTTCAGGCTGTCCGCAGCCAAATCCGCCGTCATGCATGCAGGCCCTTGACGTCGCCCTGTTCGCGCTGATCAACGCAGGCGCCACGGCGCCGGCGTGGAGCATCCATTTCGCGCGCTTTGCCTCCGAAGTGCTGCCGGCTTTGCTGGCCATTGCGATCATCGGCGGAGCGGCGCTCGACCGCCGCCTGCGCTACGCCTGCTTCACCGCGCTGGTCAGCGTGCTGGCGGTGTGGCTCTTCGTGAACGTGTTCCGCTCGGTCATGCCGTTCCAGCGGCCCGCCTTCTACGGCCTGGGAATCCAGTGGGCGCCGCAGGGCGCACGGCCCGGCTTTCCGAGCCTGCATGCCGCGGGCACCTTCGCGGCGGCGTTTTCCCTCTGGTGCCTGCCGTGGCGCGCGCCCATGTTCGCGGCGCTGGCGCTGGCGGCGGTGGTCGGATGGAGCCGCGTGTTCCTCGGGCTGCATTTTCCGCTCGACGTGGTCGCCGGGGCGATGCTTGCTGCGCTGATGTCGATCGTGGTGGAGCGCGGCGTCAGCCGGCCGCTGAACCTGGCCCTCAGGGCCTGGATGCGGCCCAGGCTGCGGGCGAGAAGGGCCCGAATCTGAACGCCGGCTGAACGCGCGATTCAGACTCCCTTCAGTTGCGCTTCTTACAGTCGACGGATGTCTTTTTCAAGAAGCGAACCCACGCCCGCGCGGGGCATGGGAGTGCTCGCGGCCACTGCCTCCGACCTGCCACCCGCACGCGCGCTCTGGGCGCGCATCGACCTGTGGCTGACGCAGCCGCGCTCGGCGCAGAGCATTCTGGTCTGGCTCGGCATCTATCTCGCCGCGGCCGCCAACTGGCCGTTGTGGAACGAGCTGGCGCGCATCGGCGGCGCGCCCAGCATCTACATGCCCACGATTGCCGCCATGGCGCTGCTCGTGGTGTGCGCCACGGTGGCACTGCTGTCCTTCACCGGGTGGTCGCGCTGGATGAAGCCGCTGTGGTTCGCGGTGGTGGTGCTGGCCGCGTTCGTCCAGCACTACATGCTCGAGTACCGGGTGGTGATGGACCCGACCATGATCGCCAACGTGCTGCAGACCGACCCGAACGAGGCGCGCGACCTCATGAGCTGGCGCATGGCGTTCCATGTGCTGCTGGTCATCCTGCTCCCGGCGCTGGCGCTCTGGCGCGCGCGCATCTTGCCGATGCGCTTCGTCTCCAAGCTCTGGCGCAACGCGGCGCTGCTGCTGCTCGCGGTGGCGGTGGCCCTGGTGGCTGCCGTGTCGATGAACCGGCAACTGGCGCCGCTGATGCGCAACAACGTTCAACTGCGCTACATGATGAACCCGGTGGCAAGCCTCTATTCGGCCGGTGCGGTGGTCTTCAGGCCGATGTTCAAGCGCAGCCGCAAGCTGATCCCCATCACGGCCGGAACGGCCCTGGGCGCGAGCTACGCGGACCAGGCGCGGCCGCCATTGTTCGTGCTGGTGGTGGGCGAGACGGCGCGGGCCGACCACTTCGGCCTCAACGGCTACGCGCGCGACACCACGCCCGAGCTGGCGGCGCGCGGCGTGCTGAGCTACCGCGACGTGCATTCGTGCGGCACCAACACGCTCGCTTCGGTGCCGTGCATGTTCTCGCCGCTGGGCAAGCAGGGCTACGAATCGCGCAACGACGACTACGAGAACCTGGTCGACGTGCTGCAGGCCGCGGGGCTGGCGGTGCTGTGGCTCGACAACCAGGCCGGCTGCAAGGATGTCTGCGCGCGCATTCCGAACGCCTCCGCCTTCGACAGCCTGTCGCCGGCGCAGAAGAGCGCGTTGTGCGACGGCGAGGAATGCCTGGACGACGTCATGCTCAAGGGGCTCGACGCGCGCATTGCCGCGCTGCCGGCCGAGCGCCGCGCGAAGGGCGTGGTGCTGGTCATGCACCAGATGGGCAGCCACGGGCCGGCCTACTACAAGCGCTCCGCACCGGACGTGAAGCGCTTCCTGCCCGAGTGCAAGACCAACGCGCTGGCCGAGTGCGGCCACGCGGAGCTGCAGAACGTCTACGACAACTCGATTGCCCAGACCGATCGTTTTCTGGGCCAGACCATCGACTGGCTCAAGGCGCAGTCGAACCAGTACGACCCGGCCTTGCTCTACGTGAGCGACCATGGCGAATCGCTTGGCGAATACGGCTTGTTCCTGCATGGCGTGCCTTACAGCTTTGCGCCGGAGGCCCAGAAGCACGTGCCGATGGTCACCTGGTTCGGCCAGGGCATGAGCGCGCGCCGCAAGCTGTCGCGCTCGTGCATGGAAGCGGGGCTCGACACACCGCTCACGCACGACAACCTCTACCACACGGTGCTGGGGCTGATGGACGTGAGCAATTCCACCTACAAGCCCGCGCTGGACGCGCTCGCCTCCTGCCGGAACAAGGCCTGAGACGCCGGGCGCTGTCTATTTCTTCTCGCGCGGCAGCCGCCCCATCAGGAAGAACTCGGTGTTCGGCTGCATGCCGCTGAAGCTGGCCAGCCGGTTGCTCAGGCCGAAGAAGGCGGTGATGGCCGCGATGTCCCAGATGTCCTCGTCGTCGAAGCCGTGGGCATGCAGCGGCGGGAAGTCCGCATCGTCGACTTCGTGCGAGCGGTCGCAGACCTTCATCGCAAAGTCGAGCATCGCGCGCTGGCGCGGCGTGATGTCGGCCTTGCGGTAGTTCACCGCCACCTGGTCGGCCACCAGCGGCTTCTTCTCGTAGATGCGCAGCAGCGCACCGTGCGCCACCACGCAGTAGAGGCACCGATTGGCCGCGCTGGTGGTGGTGACGATCATCTCGCGGTCGCCCTTGGTGAGCGAACCTTCCTCCTTCAGCATCAGCGCGTCGTGGTACGCGAAGAAGGCGCGCCACTCGGCCGGCCGGCGCGCCAGTGCGAGGAACACGTTGGGCACGAAGCCCGCCTTTTCCTGCACGGCGAGGATCGCGATGCGGATGTCTTCCGGCAGGTCTTTCAGTTCGGCGAAGGGGTAGCGGTCGGCGGCCATGCTTGTCTCCTGGATGCGATGCCAGGATCATAGGCAAGTGCCGCCGCCTGCCGCCCGCGGCCTACTTCAAAGCCTTGCCCTGCGTTGCACCCAGCGGCGTGTGCAGCTGCGAAGCCACCCACTGGCCGGTGTTGTCGTCGCGGCCCTGCAGCAGGTAGCGCGTGTCGGGCTTGCCGTAGTTCTGCACCGCCATGGCCGAGAACTTGCCGATGTCGGTCTTCGGGTCGCGCAGGCGGTTCACGATCAGCACCTTCTTGGTGTCGGCGAAGTCGGCCATCATGTTCTGGTCGCCTTCGCTGTCGCCAGCAATGAAGCTCGGGCCGTAGCCGTATTTGCTGACCAGGAAGCGCTGGATGTTCTTCGTCTTGCCGGGGCCCTGTGTCTGGTCGTAGCCGCGCCGGTACTCGGGCTGGATCACGCCGTTGGCGTCGCGCTCCAGTTCCATCGCCAGCACGCGTTCGGGCGGGTTGTTGTAGCCGAAGGCGGGGTTCGACGAAATCTCCTTGATCACGTCGACGAAGGACGCCGAGCACACCCACACGTCGAAGCCCGCGTTGCGGAACGCGGCATACAGCTCCTGCATCTCGGGCTGCAGCCGCAGGCCGTTCTTCCAGCTGACCGAGACCACGCCCGCCTGGCCCGGCAGCGCGGCCGGCGAGGTCCATTTCACCTTGGCCACGGGCTCCTTCAGTTGCCAGGCCACGGTGGCGGCCGTGAGCTTGCGCACCTGAGCTTCGGTTGTGCCGACGAAGAGGTAGGTCACCCAGGGGTAGGCCGTGTCGTGGTCGAAGGTGTCGCCGATGGCCTCGTAGAGGTAGCGCACCTTGGTGGTGAAGGCGATGTAGTGCGGGCTCAGTTTCACCGCGGCCAGTGGCTGGTTTCCCTTGAGGCCGCTGTAGTTCTGGTAGAGCCAGGTGTAGCTGGCCACGATGTCGGGCACCACGCGGTCGATGTTCACGGGTTGGCCGGCCGCGTTGTTGTGCGCGGGAAGAAAGTCCTTCTTGGGGATGTTCTTGCGCAGCGCCACCTCTAGCTGCGCGGGCGTGGCACCGAACACCAGGTTCTCGAGCTGGTAGATCAGCGAGGCTTCCTCGATGTCGAGGAACACGCTGGTGTTGTCCCAATCGAAGACCACATAGGGCGGCCTGGCCGTGCTGTAGCCCGGGCTTGCCTTGCCGAGGCTGGCGATCAGGCCTTCGATCTGTGCCCGGTTGAAGGCGTCCCAGTGGCCGGGATTCAGGCCCTGGGAGGGCACGCTGGCGCAGCCGGCGGCGACGAGCGCGGCGGCCAGGGGTGTGAGAAGGACGAGTCGGCGTTGCATGGTTTTGACCTTGTACTTGTGCAGGGATGAACGAGACCACGAGCGTACGAAACGCTCGTGACACTTCGACAAGGGGCTGGCGCTCAGCGCGGCAGTGGCGGCGCCGCCTGGCGTGATTCGAGCACCGCGAGATCGCTCTCGTCCTTGAGCCCGACGCCGGTCAGCCCCCGGCGCAAGCCCTCTCGCATCAGCCATGCCAGCTTGAACGCGGCGGCTTCGCAGGGCAGGCCTTCGGGGCGCACGTTCGAGATGCAGTTGCGCTCGGCATCGTGGCGGCCGCGCCGGGGCGAATGGGTCAGGTAGATGCCGAGGCTGTCCGGCGAACTGAGCCCCGGGCGCTCGCCGATCAGCATCACCGAAAGCACCGCGCCGAACAGCTCGCCCACCTCGTCGGCCAGGGCCACGCGCGCCTGCGTGGCGATGACCACGGGGGCAAAGCGCGTCTCGGGCGGCAGCAGGGGGCGCAGCGCGGCCAGCAGCGGCGCGGCGTGGCGTGCCACGGCGAGCGAGGAGAGGCCGTCGCCGATGACCAGGCACACGTCGCAGTCGCGGCCAGCGCCCGCGCGCAGGCGCTCCGCGTCCGCGGGGTCGAGCTGCCGGCCGAGGTCGGGGCGGCGCAGGTAGGTGGTGCGGTCTTCTGCGCGGCTGCGTGCCCGCGCCACTTCCCAGTGCTGTTCGCGCAGCGTGGCTTCGAGCGCGTCGACGTCGAGCGCCGCATGGATGGCATCGCGCGCCATGGCATGGGCCCAGCCGAAGCGCAGCGTCTCGTCGGTCGGCATGCCGGCGCCGGCGCGGCCCAGCGCCAGGCGCGCCGGGGTGGCCGAACGCCATTGGGCCCAGGGGTTGGGGGTGACGGCGTCCATGCTCATGAGCCAAGCGCGGCCAGCCCGCTCATGTCCGCCAGCAGGCGGTTGGCCGAAGGCGGCGCGAGCTGCCCCGCCGCATCGGTGATCTGCATGCGCTGCAGCCAGGCCTCGAATTCGGGTGCGCGCTTCAGACCCAGCGTCTGGCGCAGGAACAGCGCGTCGTGGAACGAGGTGCTCTGGTAGTTGAGCATCACGTCGTCGGCGCCCGGAATGCCCATGATGAAATTGATGCCCGCGGTGCCCAGCAGCACGAGCAGGTTGTCCATGTCGTCCTGGTCGGCCTCGGCATGGTTGGTGTAGCAGATGTCGCAGCCGATGGGCAGGCCCAGCAGCTTGCCGCAGCAATGGTCTTCGAGCCCGGCGCGGATGATCTGCTTGCCGTCGTACAGGTATTCGGGCCCGATGAAGCCGACCACCGTGTTGATCAGCAGCGGCTTGTAGCGCCGCGCCAGCGCATACGCGCGCACCTCGCAGGTCTGCTGGTCGACGCCGAAATTGGCATTGGCCGAGAGCGCGCTGCCCTGGCCGGTTTCGAAGTACATCACGTTGTTGCCGACCGTGCCCCGGTTCAGTGCCAGCGCCGCGGCATACGCTTCGTCGAGCAGCTCGGGCGTGACGCCGAAAGAGAGGTTCGCCTTCTCGGTGCCCGCGATCGACTGGAACACCAGGTCCACCGGCGCGCCGGCTTCGGCGAGCTTGAGCGTGTTGGTCACGTGCGTGAGCACGCAGCTTTGGGTGGGAATCTCGAAGCGCTGGATCACCTCGTCGAGCATGTGCAGCAGGCGGCCCAGCACCGACATGCTGTCCGACACCGGATTGAGGCCGATCACCGCATCGCCCGCGCCATAGAGCAGCCCGTCGAGCGTGGAGGCCGCCACGCCGCGCAGGTCGTCGGTCGGATGGTTGGGCTGCAGGCGCACGGCCAGGTGGCCGGGCAGGCCGATGGTGTCGCGGAAGCGCGTGACCACGCAGCACTTTTTGGCGACAGACACCAGGTCCTGGTTGCGCATGAGCTTGGACACGGCCGCCACCATCTCGGGCGTGAGGCCTGGCGCGAGCGCGGTGAGCGTGGCCGTGGTGGCTTCTTCCGACAACAGCCAGTTGCGGAAGTCGCCCACCGTGAGGTGCGACACCGGCGCGAAGGCCTGCGCGTCGTGGCTGTCGACGATGAGGCGCGTGATGTTGTCGCTCTCGTAGGGAATCAGCGCTTCGCTCAGGAACCGCTTGAGCGGCGTCTCGGCCAGCACATGGCGCGCCGCCATGCGCTGCTGCGCGGTGGCCGCGCCGATTTCCGCCAGGTAGTCGCCCGAGCGCGCCGGGCTGGCCACGGCCATGACCTGCTTCAGGTCGTCGAAGGCGAAGACCTGGCCGGCGATGGTGGTGCGGTAGCGCATGTTTGCTTCACGCGGAGGTGGTCGAGGAAAGCATCTCGTCGGGCGCCGCCGCCTTGCGTTGTGCCGAAGTCAGCAGGAAATAGCCATAGGCCGCCGCCATCAGCGCCAGGAACAGCACCGTCAGCATGAAGTTGAACCAGACCATGGCGCCGAGGCACACCACGCCCAGGCCGAGCGCGATGGCAGGGAACACCGGATAGAACGGTGCGCGGTAGGTGCGCAGCAGGTCGGGCTCGCTCTTGCGCAGCCTGAAGAGCGCGGCCATCGAGATCAGGTACATCACGATGGCGCCGAGCACCGCCATGGTCACGATGTTGGCGGTGAGCGTCTGGCCGCCGAACTGCACCCACTCGTCGCTGAAGATGGCCACCACGCCGATCACGCCGCCGGCCAGCAGCGCGCGGTGCGGCGTGTCGAAGCGCGGGCTCAGGCCCGCGAAGTAGCGCGGCAGGTAGCCCGCGCGCGCCAACGCGAAGATCTGGCGCGAATAGCCCATGATGATCCCGTGGAACGAGGCAATCAGCCCGAACAGGCCGATCCACACCAGCATGTGCAGCCAGCCGCTGTTGTCGCCCACCACCGCTTTCATGGCCTGCGGCAGCGGGTCGTTGATGTTGGCGAGCTTGCGCCAGTCGCCCACGCCGCCCGCGAAGATCATCACGCCGAAGGCCAGCACCACCAGCGTGACGATGCCCGTGGTGTAGGCGATGGGAATGGTGCGGTGCGGATCGCGCGCCTCTTCGGCCGCCATGGCCGCGCCCTCGATGGCCAGGAAGAACCAGATCGCGAACGGAATGGACGCGAAGATGCCCGAGATGGCCGCGCCGTTGAACACGCTGCCGCCGGCCCAGCCGTTGGCGACGAAGTTGGCCATGGTCCAGCCCGGCGCGACCACGCCCATGAACACCAGCAGCTCGAAGATCGCGAGCACCGTCACGAACAGCTCGAAGGCCGCCGCGATGCCGATGCCGATCCAGTTGAGCCCGATGAAGATCACGTAGGCGCCCAGCGCGAACCACTTGGGGTTGATGCCGGGGAACTGCACGTTGAGGTAGGCGCCGATGGCCAGCGCGATGGCCGGCGGCGCGAAGACGAATTCGATCAGCGTGGCAAAGCCCGCCACGAAGCCGCCAGTCGGCCCGAAGGCGCGCCGCGCATAGGCGAAGGGGCCGCCCGCATGCGGGATGGCGGTGGAGAGCTCGGTGAAGCTGAAGATGAAGGTGGTGTACATCGTGGCCACCAGCACCGTGGCCACCAGGAAGCCGAGCGTGCCGGCGGTGTTCCAGCCGTAGCTCCAACCAAAGTATTCACCCGAAATGACCAGGCCCACGGCGATGCCCCAGAGCTGGACGGGGCCGAGAACCTTCTTCAGGTGGCCGGTGCCTGCGGGAGAAGCGGCTGCGGCCGGCGTGACTGCGGTGGAATGCATGGGGGGCTTCCTCTTTGGGCGGATGTTGACAGTGCGTATCCAGCAAAGCAAGGCCCGTTCCATCGCTGGCCATAATCGTGCTTTTCCAATCTCCCGAGGTGTTCAGTGAAGTCTTCTTCTTCGTCTCTCTTCTTCTGTGCCGCTCTCGTCTCGTTGTGTGCGGTGTCCACCGCCTGGGCGCAGTCGGCGCCCGTCACCACGCCGAGCGGCCTGGTCTATCAGTCGCTGAAGGAAGGCACCGGCGCATCGCCCGCCGCCACCGACGTGGTCAAGGTGCACTACCGCGGCACCTTCCCCGACAGCGGCAAGGAATTCGACAGCTCCTACAGCCGCGGCGAGCCCACCGAGTTTCCGCTCAACGGCGTGATCCCCTGCTGGACGGAAGGCGTGCAGAAGATGAAGCCGGGCGGCAAGGCCAAGCTGACCTGCCCGCCGGCCATCGCCTACGGTTCGCGCGGCGCGGGCGGGGTGATTCCTCCGAACGCCACGCTCAACTTCGAGGTCGAGCTGGTTTCCGTCAAGAAGCGCTGATCAGCAGATATCGAAGAACTCAGCTTGGCTGGTACTGGAACAGCCAGGTTTCGGTGAGCGTCTTGTCGCCGGTCTTCAGGTAGAGCCGCATGTCGATGGGCTCGTTGCCTTCCGGCGTGAAGTCGAACTGCGCGCGCCAGTGGCCCGGCACGCCGTTGGGCACGGCCTCGGCAAAGACGTAGGAGAACTTGCCGCGCGGCGCCGTCAGCACCAGTTCGGGCTTCACGCCGAAGGGCACCGTGGTGAGCGGCTGGCCGACGAACTCGACCATGAACTTGCGCACGCCCGGCGGGCGCGGCTGGCCCGGCTGGCCGCCGCGCCCGATGCGCGTGGCCACGCAGCGCGCGAGCGGCGAGGGAAATGGCTCCTGGTCGGTCCAGTGCAGCCGGTACTGCAGGCTGTAGCTCGACCCAGCCTTGGCATCGGCCTTGGGCACCCAGAAGGCGACGATGTTGTCGTGGATCTCGTCGTCGGTCGGAATCTCGATCAGCTGCACCGAGCCTTCGCCCCAGTCGCCCAGCGGCTCGATCCAGAGGCTCGGGCGCTTTTCGTAGTTGACGCCGTCCTGGTAATTGTCGAAAACCCGGTCGCGCTGCAGCAGCCCGAAGCCGCGCGGCCGGGTGTCCGCGAAGGCCGAGGCGCGCGTCTGCGTGGGGTTGTTGAGCGGGCGCCAGATGCGCTCGCCCGCGCCGTTCCAGATGGCCAGGCCGTCGGAGTCGTGCACCTCGGGCCGCCAGTCGATGGCGGTGGGCTTGATGGTCTCCGAATACCAGTACATTGACGTGAGCGGCACCAGGCCGAGGCGCGACACGTCGCGGCGCAGGAACAGGCGCGAGTCGATGTCCATGATGACCGCCTTGCCGCGCTGCATCACGAACTTGAACACGCCCGTGACGCTCGGCCCTTCGAGCAGCGCGTAGATCGTCATCGAGGTGGTATTGCCTGCGGCCGGCGTCTCGAAATAGAAGCGCGTGAAGGTCGGGAACTCTTCCGGCTTGTCGGGCACCGCCACGTCGAGCGCAAGGCCGCGCGCCGAGAGGCCGTACTGGTAGAGCTCGCCAATCGCGCGGAAGTACGAGGCGCCGAGGAACGCCACCCAATCGTTCTTCTGCCAGTCGAGCTTGCTCTGGTCGCCGAAGCGGCTTTCCTGCAGGCGAAAGCCCGCAAAGCCCGCGCCGGGCGGCAGCGCGCGCGCGGGGCTGTCGGGCGGCATCGAGAAGTAGGAAGGGCTGTAGAGCACCTCGCGCGCAAAGGCATCGCCATCGGAGTTCTCGAGCACGTGCATGCGCACCGGCGTCTGGAAGAAGCGTCCGAGGTGGAAGAAGGTGACGGGAAAGGCCCCGGGGCCGTCGCGGAAGAGGGCATTGGCCGGGTCGAACTTGATCTTGCCGTGCGCGTCGTAGTCGATGCGTTCGAGCACCTCGGGCGCGAGCGGTGCGGCGGCGGCATAGGGTTGCCCGGCCAGGCGCCTGGCCTGGGCCACGAGGCGGTCGAACGAGAAAGGCGAAGGCTGGCTCAGCTTCAGGCCGTTGGCGGCCAAGGCCTCTTCGGGCAGTCCAAGGGCGGCGAGTGCGGCGGCGGCACCACCTGCGGCAAGGAAGGATCGGCGATCAAGCATGTGGTTCTTGAGGGTTGCGAATCTGGAGAGTACGTTGCGGAGTACGGAAAAGATGCACGGAAGGCGACGCCCGCCGGCGGATAAAACATCCTAATGCAGCCGGCGCCGGAATTTCCGCGCACAAGAGCGGCGAGCATGCCTTGGCCATGGGGCTTCCCGCGTCAGCCAAGCTGCGCAACCCAGGCCGGACAAGGCCGGGAATCGAGAAATTTGTGCGTTTATGTATCGGCGCTGTCGGCCGCGCTCAGCGTGTAGACGGCATAGAACGGCACGCCGAGCAGCATCAGCATCAGCGGCGCGAACAGGGTGTAGGGCAGGCCGATGCCTTCGAACACCTTGTAAATGGTGGCCAGGCGCAGCCGCGGATGAGCCTGCGTCAACTCGGCGGTTGTGCGCAGCCCCCAAAGAAACTCCGCCCCGGTGGCGCGCAGCGATGGATGCTGCGAGGCGCGGCCCACTGCGAGCCAGCAGATGGCGTCGAAGGCCAGCACCGAACCCGCGGGCGCACGCTCGCCGAAGGTCGCGAGCACGGCCTGCGCCTGTTGCGGCTGGAGGTACATCAGCACGCCTTCGGTGAAGAGGAAGACCGGCCGTGCCTGGCGCTTGCGCGGAAGATCGAGCTCGTCCCACCAGTGGGCCGATGTCAGGTCGAAGGCGCGCGCATCGTGGCGCGGATGGGTTTCGGGAATCAGCTCGCGGCGCAGCGCCATCACTTCGGGTAGGTCGGCATCCGTCATGCGCGACCTTCCGTCGTCCAGCCACTGGAAGTAGTGGCTCAGGCCGCAGCCCATGTTCACCACGTGGCCGCCCGGGTGCTGCTTGAGGAATTCCTGCGCGAGGCTGCGGAAGCGCCGGGTGCGGCTCAGGATGCTGTAGATGGTGGCCCTGTCCTCGGGCAGCGCCTGGCCTTCGTCGCGTATCTTTTCGAGGATCGACGCGGCGTAGGCGTCCCGCACGGCCATCTGCGGAAACATCGCATCGCCGGAAGCACGCGCGGCGAGCGGAATCCGCAGGGTCGACGGCACGGCCGACAGGCTCCGCGCGGATTTGCGTGTTGTCATGGGCGCTGCCACAGGGTCATGCGCAAGTCTGGCGGCTCCCGCACCGGGGGGCAAGTCAGCCTTTCGTTAGCCCTGCGGTAGGCCGGCATGCCCCGTGCCGGCCCGTGGGCGGCAAAACGCTACTTCGCGGTCGGCATCACGAACTCGGCGCCCTTGGGCGTGCTCTCGGGCCAGCGCTGCATGATCGACTTCTGCTTGGTGTAGAAGCGCACGCCTTCCTCGCCATAGGCATGCATGTCGCCGAACAGCGAACGCTTCCAGCCGCCGAAGCCGTGCCATGCCATCGGCACCGGGATCGGCACGTTGATGCCGACCATGCCCACCTGGATGCGGCGGCCGAACTCGCGCGCCACGTTGCCGTCGCGCGTGAAGCAGCTCACGCCGTTGCCGAACTCGTGGTCGTTGACCAGGTCGACCGCGTCCTTGAAGTTGGCCACGCGCACGCAGGAGAGCACCGGGCCGAAGATCTCTTCCTTGTAGATGCGCATCTCGGGCGTGACGTGGTCGAACAGCGTGCCGCCCATCCAGAAGCCGTCTGCGCAGCCGTTGCCGGCCTTTGCGCCATCGAAGCTGCGGCCGTCGACCAGCAGCTTCGCGCCTTCCTTCTCGCCCTGGGCGATGTAGCCGGTGATGCGCTCATGCGCGGCACGCGTGACGATCGGGCCCATCTCGGCCGCGAGGTTCTCACCGTCGAGCACCTTGAGCGTCTTCGTGCGTTCGACAAGCTTGGGAATGATCTTGTCGGCCACGTCGCCCACCAGCACCGCCACGCTGATCGCCATGCAGCGCTCGCCGGCCGAGCCGTAGCCCGCGCCGATCAGCGCGTCAACCGTCTGGTCGATGTCGGCGTCGGGCATGACCACCATGTGGTTCTTCGCGCCGCCGAGCGCCTGCACGCGCTTGCCGTTGCGGGCGCCGGTTTCGTAGATGTAGTTGGCAATGGGCGTGGAGCCCACGAAGCTGATGGCCTTGACGTCGGGGTGCTCGAGCAGCGCATCGACCGCGGCCTTGTCGCCCTGCACCACGTTGAACACGCCGTCGGGCAGGCCGGCTTCCTTCAGCAGTTCGGCCATGCGCAGCGACGGGGTCGGGTCGGTCGGGCTGGGCTTGAGCACGAAGGTGTTGCCCGCGGCAATGGCCACCGGGAACATCCACATCGGCACCATCACCGGGAAGTTGAAAGGCGTGATGCCGGCGACCACGCCCAGCGGCTGGCGCAGCGTCCAGTTGTCGATGCCGGTGGAGACCTGGTCGGTGAAGTCGCCCTTGAGCAGCTGCGGGATGCCGCAGGCGAACTCGACGATGTCGATGCCGCGCGAGACCTCGCCCTGCGCGTCGGTGAACACCTTGCCGTGCTCGGCGGTGATCAGGTGCGCCAGCTCGTCCTTGTGCAGGTTCAGCAGTTCCAGGAACTTGAACATCACGCGGGCGCGGCGGATCGGCGGCGTGTCGGCCCACTTGGGGAAGGCGGCCTGCGCTGCGGCCACGGCGGCATCGACGTCGGCCTGGGCGGCAAGCGCCACCTTGCCGGTGACCTTGCCGGTGGCCGGGTTGGTGACGTCCTGCGTGCGGGTGGAGCCGCCGGCGGCGTGCTGGCCGCCGATGAAATGGGCAATCTGCTGGGTCATGGATACCGCCAAGGGTGAAGTGATTGCCGGAGTCTAGGAAAGGCAAGGCCGCCTGCCTAGACTCGAAAGTTGAACTGTTTGTTCGCCATGGTGAACAATGCGGCCATGGATCTGCGAAAAGCCGAATCTCTTTGGGCACACCTGCACTGGCTGATCGTGCTTGGCCAGCAAGGCAGCTATACCGCCGCCGCGGCGCGCCTGGGCGTGAGCAAGGCGGCCATGAGCCAGCGCATCGCCGAGCTGGAGCGGGCCGTGGGCGTGACCCTCGTGCGGCGCACCACCCGCAGCATGCGGCTGACCGAGGCCGGGCAGCAGCTCGTCGACCAGACCCGGGAGCCCTTCGAGCAGATCGCCCACAGCTTCCTGGAGGCGCGGGACCATGCGGGCGAACCGCGCGGCCTGGTGCGGGTCACCGCGCCGGTGGCGCTGGGGCGGCAGCAGCTGCTGCCCAGGCTGGTCGACTTTCTGCTGGCGCATCCGTCGATCCGCGTCGAGATGGAGCTTTCCGACCGGCTGAGCTCGCTGGCGACCGAGGGCTTCGACTTGGCGGTGCGGCACGCGGCCTCGCCGCCCGACACGCATGTGGCCTGGCGGCTGTGCGACACGCGCTCGGTGCTGGTGGCCAGCCGGGCCTATCTGCGCCGCCGGGGAACCCCGCTGGCGCCGCCCATGCTGACGGAGCACGACTGCCTGCACTATCCCCGCGGGCAGGAAACCAACGTGTGGTCGTTCGAGCGGCGAGGCGGCCGCGCGCGCCAGGCCGAGCGCGTGACCGTGCCCATTGCCGGTCCGCTGGCAGCCAACAACAGCGAGGCGCTGCGCGACGCCGCGCAGGCGGGGCTGGGCATTGCGCTCTTGCCCGACTTCAGCGCGCAGTCGGGCCTGCAGGCGGGCAAGCTGGTCGAGGTGCTGCCCGACTGGCAGCCCACGAGCGCATTCGCCGACCAGATCTACGCCATCCGGCCTTACTCGCTGCACATACCGCGTGCGGTCAACCTGTTCGTGAGCCACCTGCGCGAAACCCTCAAGGCCGGATTTCCCTTGGCCTGAAGTCCGGCCATCTCAGCCTCAGGTGGACGAGGCAAGCAGCTGCCGAACCAGCAGCTGCGCCGCCGGCGCCAAGGTCTCGCCGGTCTTGGTGGCCATCAGCAGCCGGCGCACGGCCCAGGCATCCCTGAGCCGCACCACCTTGAGGCCGAGTGCGCTCACCTGCGCCTTGCAGGCCGCGAGCGGCACCACGCCAATGCCGAGGTTGGCCGCGATCATGTGGCACATCGCATCGAAGCTGCGCACCTGCACGCGCAGGCGCATCGGAATGCCGGCCCGCTCGGCCGCGCGCGAGGTGAGCTCGAGCAGCGAGCTGCTGCGGTTCAGGCCCACGAACTCATGCGCGAGGCAGGCCTTGAAATCCGTCCGGCGGGTGCGCGCGAGCGGATGCTGCCGGGCGCACAGCACCACCAGCTCGTCGGTCTGGAACGGCGCCACGTCGAGTCCGTAGGCCGGCGTGCTCTCAGCGAACACGCCCACATCGGCCAGGCCGTCGACCAGCGCGCGCACGATGTCGCCGCTCAACTGCTCCTCGACTTCGACGCGGATGTCGGGGTGCTGGCCCAGAAAGGTGGCCAGCGTGGCCGGCAGGAACTCGGTGAGCGCCGACATGTTGGCCCACAGCCGGACGTGGCCGCGCACCCCGCTCGAATAATCGCCGAGCTCGTTGCTGAACTGCTCGAAGCCCTGGAACAGCCGCATCGCATGCTGCATGGCGACGTGGCCGGCGGGGGTCAGCGCAATGCCCTGCGAGCTGCGCTCCAGCAGCTTCGATCCCGTCGCCGCCTCGAAGTCCGAAAGCCGCCGGCTCGCCGCCGAGAGCGACAGGTGGCAGGCCTCCGCGCCCTTGGTGATGCTGCCCGACTGCGCCACGGCGCAGAACAGGCGCAGCGTAACGAAATCGACGCGGGCAGGGTTGATGGGGACGGCCATCTTTCCATTCTAGAAAGCCTTCGCATTTTGCGAAGGCCTCCTGCCATCAAAGCAATTCCGTTCGCCGCGATCTGTTTTTAGAGTTGGGGCAACCCCATCAGGAGACAGACGCAAGATGAACGCACTCGAAGGCCTCAAGGTGCTGGAGCTCGGCCAGCTCATTGCCGGCCCGTTCGCCGGAAAGACGCTGGCGGAGTTCGGAGCCGACGTGATCAAGGTCGAGCCCGCCGGCGTTGGCGATCCGCTGCGCAAGTGGCGGATGCTGCGCGAAGGCACTTCGGTGTGGTGGGAGGTGCAGTCGCGCAACAAGCGCTCGGTGTGCCTCGACCTGCGCAGCGCCGAAGGCCAGCAAGCGGTGCGCGCCCTGGCGCTCGAAGCCGACGTGCTGATCGAGAACTTCAAGCCCGGCACGCTCGAAGGCTGGGGCCTGGGCTGGGAGCAGCTGCATGCGCTCAACCCGCGGCTCATCATGCTGCGCATTTCGGGCTACGGGCAGACCGGCCCGTACCGGGACAAGCCGGGCTTCGGCGTGCTCGGCGAATCGATGGGCGGACTGCGCTACCTGAGCGGAGAACCGGGCCGGGTGCCGGTGCGCGTGGGCGTCTCGCTCGGCGACACGCTGGCGGCGCTGCACGGCGTGATCGGCGTGCTGACCGCGCTGCACCACCGCACGGCCCATGGCGGCGAGGGGCAGTTCATCGACGTGGCGCTCTACGAGTCGGTCTTCAACGTGATGGAAAGCCTGCTGCCCGAATACGACGCGTTCGGCGCGGTGCGCGAGCGCGCCGGCAGCGCGTTGCCGGGCATCGCGCCGACCAATGCCTACAAATGCAGCGACGGCCACTACGTGCTGGTGGCGGGCAACGGCGACAGCATCTTTCGCCGGCTGATGCGCGCCATCGGTCGCGCGGACCTGGAGAACGATCCGCAGCTCGTGCACAACGACGGCCGCGTGCAGCGGGTGGAAGAGATCGACGCCGCCATCGAGGCCTGGACGCTGCAACGCAGCCGCGACGAGGCGCTGGCGGTGCTCGATGCCGCGGGCGTGCCGGTCGGGCGTATCTACACGGTGGCCGACATCGCCACCGATCCACAGTACCTGGCGCGCCAGATGATCGTCGAGGCGGCCACCGCCGACGGCGAAATGCTCAAGGTGCCGGGCGTGGTGCCCAAGCTCAGCGCCACGCCGGGGCGCATCGCGCACCCCGCGCCGCGGCTGGGCGAACACACCGACGACCTGCGGGGCGCGGGCTGGCCGGCGCGCCGTTCCGAAGAAAGCGAGACCGCATGAAAGAAGGCAACGGCAAGCGGCTCTTCATCAACGAAGTGGCCACCCGCGACGGCTTCCAGATGGAGAGCCGCTTCATTCCCACCGACGACAAGATCGCGCTGGTCGACCGGCTGGGCACGCTGGGCTACGCCAAGATCGAGGTGACTTCGTTCACTTCGGCCAAGGCAATTCCGGCATTGCGCGACGGCGAGGAAGTGATGCAGCGCATCGTGCGCCGGCACGGCGTGGTCTACACCGCACTGGTGCCGAACCTGCGCGGCGCCGAGCGCGCGCTGGAGAGCCGCATCGGCGAATTCAACATCGTCATGTCGGTGAGCGAGACCCACAATCTCAGCAACCTGCGCATGACGCGCGAGCAGTCTTTCGCGCAGCTGGCCGAGGTCATCGCGCTGGCCAGGCCGGCCGGCGTGCCCGTGAACGTGTCGCTCTCGTGTGTCTTCGGCTGCCCGATGGAAGGCGAGGTGCCGCTTGCCGCCGTGCTGGAATGGATCGACCGCTTCGCGGCGCTGCAGGTGCAGGGCATCACGCTGTGCGACACCACGGGCATGGCATTTCCCACGCAGGTGCAGGCCCTTTGCGAGGCCGTGATGGCAAGGCACCCTGGCTTGCAATGGACGGCGCACTTTCACAACACGCGCGGCATGGGGCTGGCGAACACCGTGGCCGCGGTCGAGGCGGGCATCGAGCGGCTCGACATGTCGCTGGGCGGCATCGGCGGCTGCCCGTATGCGCCCGGCGCCACCGGCAACGTGGCCACCGAGGACGTGGTGCACATGCTGCAATGCATGGGCTATGACACCGGCATGGATCTGGACGGCCTGATCGATGCCGCCGCGCAACTCGCGGCGCTGGTGCAGCACGACTTGCCGGGCCAGGTCTCCCGCGCCGGGCATCGGCTCACGCGGCATGCGCCGCCGGCGGATTTCAACGACATTGCGGCGCGTGCACATGCGGGCCGCGGCAGGGAGCTGCACGCATGATCGATCATCTGGACCATCTGGTTCTCACCACTGCCGACGAAGAGGCCTGCATCCGCTTCTATACCGGCGTGATGGGCATGGCGCTGGAGGCTTTCGGCGCGGACCGCAAGGCCTTCCGCTTCGGCCACCAGAAGATCAACCTGCATGTGAAGGGCCATGAGTTCGAGCCCAAGGCGCAGGTGCCGACGCCGGGCTCGCTGGACCTGTGCTTCATCGCAAGCGTGCCGCTCGAGGACGTGATCGCGCGGCTGAAGGACAAGGGCGTGCCGATCCTCGAAGGCCCCGTGATGCGAACCGGCGCCACGTCGCGCATCCGCTCGGTCTACGTGCGCGACCCCGACCTGAATCTCATCGAGATATCCGAGCTGGCGCCCTGAGGGGCAGGCTTTCGACCACAAACCAAAAAACACCGGAGACAAACCCCATGAAACCCACTCATCGCCTTCTGGCAGCCGGCCTTGGCCTTGCGCTGGCCGCCACCGTTGCCAGCGCCGATACCTGGCCTTCGAAACCGATCACCTTCATCGTGCCCACCGCGCCCGCGGGGTCCACCGACATCATGGCGCGCATGGTGGCCGACCCGCTGCAGCGCGCATTGGGCCAGCCCGTGGTGGTCGACAACAAGCCCGGCGCCAGCGGCAACATCGGCACCGAGGCGGTGGCGCGCGCCGCGCCCGACGGCTACACGCTGCTGATGCAGTACTCCGGCTACCACGTCGGCAACCCCGCGCTCTTTCCGCAGATCAAGTGGAGCCCGACCAAGGACTTCGTGCCGGTGGCGCTGGTGATGCGCGCGCCGCACGTCGTCGCGGTGAGCGGCAAGCTGCCCGTGAACTCGATGAAGGAGCTGATCGAGTACGGCAAGAAGAAGAAAGAGGGCGGCCTGTTCTACGCCTCGTCGGGCAACGGCTCCATCCAGCACATCGCGGGCGAACTGCTGTCGCGGCAGTCGAAGCAGCCGATGACGCACGTGCCCTACAAGGGCTCGGGCCCGGCCATCAACGACCTGATCGCGGGCAACGTCGACATGTTCATCACCACGCCGCCCTCGGTCATCGGCCATTTCGCGG
The DNA here is from genome assembly GCF_018614875.1 of Variovorax paradoxus. Classification (GTDB taxonomy): domain Bacteria; phylum Pseudomonadota; class Gammaproteobacteria; order Burkholderiales; family Burkholderiaceae_C; genus Variovorax; species Variovorax paradoxus_I. The sequence continues at coordinate 90,147 of NZ_JAGGNW010000002.1, forward strand.
GCGGCCGCATCAAGCCGCTGGCGTACACGGGCAGCAAGCGCCATCCGTCGATGCCCGACGTGCCGACCGCGGCCGAGGCGGGACTGCCGGGCTACGAGGTGGAGTCGTGGTTCGCGGTGTTCGCACCGGCAAAGACGCCGCCCGAGGTCGTCAACAAGCTCAGCGCCGAGATCAGGAAGATCGTCGAGAGCGAGCCGTTCCGCAAGAAGGTGGACGAGCAGGGCGCCTTCGCCACCTACATGGACCCCGCAGCGCTGGGCAAGTTCGTCGACCAGGAACTGGCGGCCTGGGCGAAGGTGATCAAGGCGGCGGACATCAAGCCCGACTGAGCGGCCGGCGACTCCCGCCGGGGATCAGCCCGCAATGAGCTTCTGCACCAGCTCCGCCGTGGTCGCCGCCGCATACTTGCGCATCAGCCGCGCCCGGTGCAACTCCACCGTGCGATGGCTGATGCCCAGCGCCTTGCCGATCTCCTTGGACGTGAGCCCGCGCATCACCTGCGCCGCCACCTCGCGCTCGCGCGGCGTGAGCTCGGCCTTCACGGCGCGGCGCGATCCCAGGTCTTCGAAGGTCCAGATGCCGGCCTCGTGCGGCGCGGCGCGGTTCATGGCGTGCCCCGTGACGTGGCACCAGAAGGTTTCGCCGGCGATGGCGCCGTGCAGGCCGCCCAGGCGCTTCATCATGCGGTTGTCGGCATACCGGCCGCTGGCGTTCAGGAACGGCTCCATGCGCTTGCCGATGCGCTCGAACTCGGCCACGCTCGGGTACAGGATGCTGAACGAATGCCCGACCAAGGCTGAGGGCGTTGCACCGAAAATCTCGCACACCCGCTCGTTGCAGGCCACGATGGTGCGGTTGCTCGAAACCACCATGCCGACGGGCGCATGCTCAAAAGCCAGCCGGTAATCGATCTCGTGCATCGGGGGTCACCATTACGAAATACTACGTATGCGACTACGTAGTATCGTTCAAGGCTCTTCAAAAGCTTTCGCCAACTCTCCACCATCCATCAAGGAGTCCGAGTGAACAAGATCTATCCCTCCGCAGACGCGGCACTCAAGGGGGTCGTGGCCGACGGGCAGATGCTCGCGGTCGGCGGCTTCGGCCTGTGCGGCATTCCCGAGGCGCTGATCGACGCGCTGCACGACTCCGGCGTCGGAAATCTCACCTGCATCTCCAACAACGCGGGCGTCGATGGCTTCGGCCTCGGCAAGCTGCTCGAGACGCGCCAGATCAAGAAGATGATCGCGTCCTACGTGGGCGAGAACAAGGAGTTCGAGCGCCAGTACCTCGCGGGCGAACTGCAGCTCGAATTCACGCCCCAGGGCACGCTGGCCGAGAAGCTGCGCGCGGGCGGCGCGGGCATTCCGGCCTTCTTCACCAAGACCGGCGTCGGCACGCAAGTGGCCGAAGGCAAGGAACTGCGCGAGTTCGACGGCGAAACCTACGTCATGGAACGCTCGCTGGTGCCCGACGTGGCGCTGGTCAAGGCCGACGTGGCCGACAAGTCGGGCAACCTGCGCTTCCGCCTCACGGCGCGCAACTTCAACCCGGCCGCCGCCATGGCCGGCAAGATCTGCATCGTCGAGGTCGAGAAGATCGTCGAAGTGGGCGAACTGGCGCCTGACGACATTCATCTGCCCGGCATCTACGTGCACCGCATCGTGCTCAACGCCAAGCCCGAGAAGCGCATCGAGAAGCGCACCGTGAGCGCGGCCGCGCCGGTGGACCCGGCCGCCGCCAAGGTCGAGGCGCAAGCCGCCATCGCGCAGGCCGCAGCCGGCAGCGAAGTGCCCGCCCCCATCAAGAACAACAAAGGAGCCTGAGATGCCCTGGACCCAAGACCAAATGGCCGCGCGCGCGGCGCAGGAACTCGAAGACGGCTTCTACGTGAACCTGGGCATCGGCATTCCCACGCTGGTGGCCAACTTCGTCGGCGACAAGGAAGTCTGGCTGCAAAGCGAGAACGGCATGCTCGGCATCGGCCCGTTCCCGACCGAGGACCAGGTGGACGCCGACCTGATCAACGCCGGCAAGCAGACCGTCACCACGCTGCCGGGATCGGCCATCTTCGGCAGCCACGACAGCTTCGCGATGATCCGCGGCGGCAAGATCAACCTCTCGATCCTCGGCGCGATGCAGGTCAGCGTGCAGGGCGACCTCGCCAACTGGATGATCCCCGGCAAGATGGTGAAGGGCATGGGCGGCGCGATGGACCTGGTGGCCGGCGTGAAGCGCGTCATTGTGCTGATGGAGCACGTTGCGAAGAAGAAGGACGGCACCGAGGACCTCAAGATCCTCGAGAAGTGCACGCTGCCGCTGACGGGCGTGGGCGTGGTCGACCGCATCATCACCGACCTGGCCGTGATGGACGTGGTGCCAGAAGGCCTGAAGGTGATCGAGCTCGCGCCGGGCGTGAGCTTCGATACGCTGCAGGCCAAGACCGGCGCCAGGCTGATCCAGTAAGGCCGCCAACGCGCTGGCGACAAAGGGCAGGGCCGCGAGAGCGGGCTCTGCTTTTTTTCTTGGAGGTATGCAATGAATGCGAGTGAAGTGCTGCTGGCCGGCATCTGGCGGCAGGCCGGCCTGCCCGAAGAGGCCTTGCGGTTCGCGCGGCTCACGGGCGCCGACCCGGTGCTACGGTCATCCTTCGCGGTCGGTGCCGCGGCGCAGGGCACGATCGCGGCCGCCGCGCTGGCCGCCTGCGAACTGGGGCATCTGCACGGCGTGGCGCGGCAGCAGGTGGGCGTCGACATGCAGCACGCGGCGCTCGAATGCACGGGCTGGTTCAGCATCGACGGCCGCGTGCCCGATCCCTGGGACGCGTTCTCCGGCCTGTACCGTTGCGCGGACGGCTGGGTGCGCATTCACGCGAACTTCGCGCACCACCGCGACGGCGCGCTGCGGCTGATGAAGCTGGACCCGGCCACCGCCACGCGCGCGGACGCCGAGACCGCCATGGCCGGCTGGCGGGCGCTCGACTTCGAAGCGGCCGCGGCGGCGCAAGGCCTGGTGGTGACCGCGCTGCGCCGCTTCGACGAATGGGACGCCTCGCCGCAGGGCCGGGCCATCGCGGCACAGCCGCTCTTCACCATCGAGCGCATCGGCGATGCGCCGCCGCTCGCGCTGCCGCCGCTGCGCGAAGACCAGCGCCCGCTGGCCGGCCTGCGGGTGCTCGACCTCACGCGCGTGCTCGCGGGGCCGGTCGGCGGCCGTGCGCTGGCGGCCTACGGCGCCGACGTGATGCTCGTCAATTCGCCGAAGCTGCCCAACATCGAGGCCATTGCCGACACCAGCCGCGGCAAGCTCTCCGCGCACGTCGACCTGCACACCGACGAGGGCCGCGCCGCGTTGCGCGGGCTCGTGGCCGATGCGCATGTCTTCGTGCAGGGCTACCGGCCCGGCGGCATCGCAGCCTTGGGTTTCGGCCCGGCGGAACTCGCGAGGCAGCGGCCAGGCATGGTCTGCGTTTCACTCACGGCCTATGGCACGCAAGGGCCCTGGGCCGACCGCCGCGGCTTCGATTCGCTCGTGCAGACCGCGATGGGCTTCAACCACGCCGAGGGCGAAGCCGCCGGCGACGGCAAGCCGAAGCCACTGCCGATGCAGATCCTCGACGAGGCCACCGGCTATCTGATCGCCTTCGGTGCGGCGGCGGCCCTTCGGCGCCAGCAGCAGGAGGGCGGCAGCTGGCATGTCCAGGTGTCGCTCGCGCAAACGGGGCACTGGCTGCGCAGCCTCGGGCGCGTGCCGGCCGGGCTGGCGGCGGCACGGCCCAAGCTCACGCCCTATGCCGAGACCACGGCCTCGGGCTTCGGCGAGCTGGCCGCGCTGCGCCACAGCGCGCAACTGTCGCGCACACCGGCCGCATGGCCGCGCCCGTCGATGCCGCCGGGCAGCCATCCGCCGGTCTGGCCGGCGGTCTAGGGCTTGTTGACAGGCCCTAGGCGCCGAGCGCGGCGCGCACCTTGTCGCCGAGCCTGCGCAGCCGCTCGGCCGGTTCGTTGGAAAACACGAAGCGCAGGTACTGTGCGCCGTGCGCCTGGCCCCAGCCCCGCATGGCGGTCGCGCACACGCGCTGCTCCAGCAGGCGCTCCGAGAAGGTCTGCCCGTCGATGCCGAAGTCGCTTGTTCGCAGCAGCAACGACCAACCGCCGGCCGGAACGCCGACGGGCAAGCCCTTGAGTTCGTCGAGCACCGTATCGCGCCGGCGTTCCAGTTCGGCCACATAGGCCGCGAGCGTGTGCATCGATTGTTCGAGCGCCGTCGCCACCGCGTCCTGCGCGATGCCGACCGGCACCACCACGTTGGCCAGCGAGACGGCAACGAGATCGGGCATGTAGCTTTCGGGCGCGATGGTCCAGCCCACGCGCCAGCCGATCATGCGCAGCTCCTTGGCCGACGAGCCGACCGTGATCGTGCGCTCGGCCATGCCAGGCAGGCCCGCAGGATGAATCACTTTGCGCCCGTCGTACAAGAGCCGTTCCATGGCGCTGTCGAGGATGAGCGTCAGGTCGTGCTGCACGCACAGCGCGGCAATGGCGCGCCAGTCGTCTTCGTCGAAGCAGCCGCCGGTCGGCATCGACGGCGACATCAGCAGCATCACACGAACGCGCGGCCCGACGGCGGATTGCAGCGCGGCGCGGTCGAGCTTCCATTCGCCGCCGGGCGTGAAGGCGAAGGGCACGTACTTCGGCGTTCCGCCCGCGAGCCGGATGCGGTTGAGCAGGCCGGCATAGGTCGGGTCGGTCACCAGCACCTCGTCGCCCACCTCGACCGTGGCGAGCAGCGCATTGAGGATGCCCGAGAGCCCGCCCGCCGAGATCACGCAGTTGCGTGCGCCGCTGTAGGCCACGCCCGAGAGCGCCGACACATGCCGTGCCGCCACCTCGCGCAGGCGCGGCTGTCCGATGAAGGGAAGGTAGCTGTTGTCCGCATCCTCCGACGCCGCGCGCACGGTGCGCGCGATGGCCTCGGGATCGGGCGGAATGTCGACGTCGAGGTTCTCCAGGCGAAGGAAGGGCGGGCCGTCCGCGTCGTCGGCGATGGCGCCCATGCGGTCGACGCCGATGCCTGCGATGTGTTCCAGCCGTGCGGGGCGATGACGTGGCATGCGGGGCTCCTTGCTACAAGGAAGGTGGCTTGCGGGGACGTGGCGGGCGCTGCGGCGCCGCGCCTTCTTCCCCGCCATTCTGGGGCAGGAGCAGCAACGCCTGCCGTGCCTGCGCCGTCTCGCGCAGGAAGTTCCACACGGTCTGCATGCGCACCAGGTGCTTGGTCTCCGCCGGCATCGACATCCAGAACGTGCGCGTGAAATTCGCCTGCCCCGGCAGCACCGGGCGCAGCGTCTTGTCGGGGTCGGCCACGAAGGCCGGCAGCACCGCAATGCCCGCGCCCGCTGCCACGGCTCGATGCTGTGCGAGCACGCTGGTGCTTCGCAGCGCGAAGCTGTCGGGGCGGTGCAGCTCGTCGAGGTATTGCAGCTCCTTGCTGAACAGCAGGTCGTCCACGTAGCTGATGAAGGTGTGGCCGCGCAGGTCTTCGCGCGTCTTGATGGGCTTGTGCGCGGCCAGGTATTGCTTCGAGGCGTAGAGCCGCAGCGTGTAGTCGGTGAGCTTGGTCACGACCACCGGTCCGCGCGCCGGGCGTTCGAGCGAGATCACGATGTCGGCCTCGCGCCGCGACAGGTGCACCAGCCGTGGCATGGCGAGCAGGTCGATGGTGAGCTTGGGGTGTTGCACTGCGAAGAGCGCGAGCTGCGGCGCCAGCACCAGGGTGCCGAAGCCCTCGGTGGCGCCGATGCGGATCAGCCCCGACAGGCCCTCCTGCGAGGCGGGTGCGGTGCTTTCCACGGCCTGGAACGCGCTTTCCATGGCCTCGACCTGCGGCTGCAGCCTGCGGCCCGCCTCGGTGAGCCGGTGGCCGCCCGATTCGCGCGAGAACAGCGGCGCGCCGACCTCCTTTTCGAGCGCCTGGATGCGCCGCGCCACCGTGGTGTGGTCCACCTCGAGCCGGCGCGCCGCGCTCATCAGCGTGCCCGAGCGCGCCAGTTCCAGAAAATAGCGAAGGTTGTCCCAGTCCATGTGCTTGCGTTCCCCTCGGGTGGCTCTGCATTTTTGCAAAGCGATGGCGCGTATTTGTCTATTGTCATGGCAAATCTGCAAAGCTAGGATGCGGTTTGAACCTGCCATCCAGGCCCGTATTCACAGGAGACAAAACCCCATGGACGCCACCACCACCCCCAAGACCCAGGTCGCCACCGTCAAGCTGTTGATCGGCGGCAAGTTCGTCGAATCGAAGACCACCGAATGGCGCGACATCGTCAACCCGGCCACGCAGGAAGTGCTGGCCCGCGTGCCCTTTGCCACGCCGGCCGAACTCGATGCCGCGGTCGCCTCCGCCAAGGACGCCTTCAAGACCTGGCGCAAGACGCCCCTCGGCGCGCGCGCCCGCATCTTCCTGAAGTACCAGCAGCTCATCCGCGAGAACATGGGCGAGCTGGCCGCCATTCTCACGGCCGAGCAGGGCAAGACGCTGCCCGACGCCGAAGGCGACGTGTTCCGCGGCCTCGAGGTGGTCGAGCACGCATCGAACATCGGCAACCTGCAGCTCGGCGAGCTGGCCAACAACGTGGCCAACGGCGTCGACACCTACACGCTGCTGCAGCCGCTGGGCGTGTGCGCCGGCATCACGCCGTTCAACTTCCCGGCCATGATCCCGCTGTGGATGTTTCCGATGGCCATCGTCACCGGCAACACCTTCGTGCTGAAGCCCTCCGAGCAAGACCCGATGGTCACCATGCGGCTGTGCGAATTGGCGCTCGAAGCCGGCATTCCGCCCGGCGTGCTGAACGTGGTGCATGGCGGCGAGGCCGTGGTCAACGGCATCTGCGACCACAAGGACATCAAGGCCATCAGCTTCGTCGGTTCGACCAAGGTCGGCACGCACGTCTACAACCGCGCCACGCTGGCCGGCAAGCGCGCGCAATGCATGATGGGCGCGAAGAACCACGCCATCGTGATGCCCGACGCCAACAAGGAGCAGACGCTCAATGCATTGGCCGGCGCGAGCTTCGGCGCGGCGGGCCAGCGCTGCATGGCGGTGTCGGTGGCGGTGCTGGTGGGCGAGGCGCGCAACTGGGTGCCCGAGCTGATCGAGAAGGCAAGGACGCTGAAGATCGGCGCTGGTACGGAGAAGGGCGTCGACGTGGGGCCGCTGGTGTCTTGCGCTGCCTATGACCGCGTGAGCAGCCTCATCGAACGCGGCGAGGCCGACGGTGCCAAGCTCGTGCTCGACGGCCGCAAGCCCACCGTGCCCGGCTACGAGAAGGGCAATTTCGTCGGCCCGACGATCTTCACGGGCGTGAAGCCCGGCATGACGATCTATGACCAGGAAGTGTTCGGCCCGGTGCTGTGCGTGGCCGATGCCGAGAACATCGACGAGGCCATCGAGATGATCAACAGCAACCCGAACGGCAACGGCACCGCGATCTTCACGCAGTCGGGCGCGGCGGCGCGGCGGTTCCAGGAAGACATCGACGTGGGCCAGGTCGGCATCAACGTGCCGATCCCGGTGCCGGTGCCGATGTTCTCGTTCACCGGTTCGCGCGCGTCGAAGCTCGGCGACCTGGGCCCCTATGGCAAGCAGGTCATCATGTTCTACACGCAGACCAAGACCGTGACGGCACGCTGGTTCGACGACAGCACCGTGTCGCACGGCGTCAACACCACGATCAGTCTCAAATGAGGTGCGCGCTTCGCGCTGTCGCGGCATCGGCCGTGCTGCTGTTCGTCACCGGCGCGCAGGCGGCCGATGAAGCGAGCCCGCTGGACTGCAAGCCCGATGGCAACCAGCAGCAGATGAATGCCTGCGCGGTGCGCGACTTTCGCGCCGCCGACGCGGCGCTCAACATCCGCTACGGCGAGGTGATGAAATCGCTGTCGCCGCAGCAGCGCACGGCCTTGCGCGCCGAGCAGCGCGCCTGGCTCAAGGGCCGCGATCCGGGATGCAAAACCGCCGCGAAGGACAGCGAGGGCGGCTCGATCTGGCCGCTGGAGTTCTACGGCTGCCTCGAACAGTCGACCCGCAAACGCACGGCCAAGCTCGATCTCTGGAAAGGTCGCCTCCAATGAATTTTGAACTGTCCGAAGAACAGAACGCCTTCGCGCAGAGCGCGCGCGACTTTGCGCAGGCCGAGTTCGCGCCGCATGCAGCGCGCTGGGACGCCGAGGCCATCTTCCCGAAGGAGGCCATCGCCAAGGCCGGCGAGCTGGGCTTCTGCGGGCTTTATGCGCCCGAGCGCATCGGCGGCCTTGGCCTGCCGCGGCTCGATGCGGCGCTGGTGTTCGAGGAAATGGCCGCGGTCGATCCCTCGACCACGGCCTTCATCACCATCCACAACATGGCGACGTGGATGCTCGGCACCTGGGCCACGGATGCGGTGGCCGCTCAGTGGGGCGAAGAGCTGACGAGCGGGCGCAAGCTCGCTTCGTACTGCCTGACAGAGCCGGGCGCCGGATCGGATGCGGGCGCGCTCAAGACGCGCGCCGAGCTGCAGGGCAACGAGTACGTCATCAACGGCGGCAAGGCCTTCATCTCGGGCGCGGGCGCGACCGACGTGCTGGTGCTGATGGCGCGCACGGGCGGCGGCGGCGCGGGCGGCATCTCGGCCTTTGCGGTGCCGGCCGATGCACCGGGCGTGAGCTATGGCAAGAAGGAGCACAAGATGGGCTGGAACAGCCAGCCCACGCGCTCCATCAACTTCGACAACGTGCGCATTCCCACGCAGAACCTGCTGGGCAAGGAAGGCGAGGGCTTTCGCATCGCCATGAAGGGGCTGGATGGCGGCCGCATCAACATTGCGACCTGCTCGGTGGGGGCGGCGCAGGGCGCGCTCGACGCGGCACGCCGCTACCTGCACGAGCGCCAGCAGTTCGGCAAGCCGCTCGCGAGCTTCCAGGCGCTGCAGTTCAAGCTGGCCGACATGGCGACCGAGCTGGTGGCGGCGCGGCAGATGGTGCGGCTCGCGGCAGCCAAGCTCGACGCGGGCCATGCCGATGCCAGCACCTATTGCGCCATGGCCAAGCGCTTTGCGACCGATGCGGGCTTCAGTGTCTGCAACGATGCGCTGCAACTGCACGGCGGCTACGGCTACCTGAGCGAGTTTCCGCTCGAGCGGCTGGTGCGTGACGCGCGCGTGCACCAGATCCTCGAAGGCACCAACGAGATCATGCGTGTGATCGTTGCGCGAAAATTGCTGGAAGGGGACAGCGATATCCGCTGAGTCCCGCATCCGGAACTTCCTCTCAACACAATGACCGACTCCGTAGTTCTCTTCGACGAAATCAAGACCGCCGGCGGCCAACGCTTCGGCGTGGCCACGCTCAACGCACCGGCTTCGCTCAATGCGTTGTCCGTGGACATGGTGCGCCTGCTCACGCCCAGGCTGCGCGAATGGGCGAAGGACGACGGCATCGTCGGCGTGCTGTTGCAGGCCGCCGGCGAAAAGGCCTTCTGCGCCGGCGGCGACCTGCGCCAGCTGTATCAGACGCTGCTCGAATGCGGTCCTGCGCGCAACAGCTACGCCGAAGACTTCTTCCGTGAAGAGTACGAGCTCGACCACCTGATCCACACCTTCCCCAAGCCCTTCCTGTGCTGGGGCCACGGCATCGTGATGGGCGGCGGCGTGGGGCTGATGTCGGGCTGCTCGCACCGCGTGGTCACGGCGCAGAGCCGCGTTGCCATGCCCGAGATCAGCATCGGCCTCTATCCCGACGTGGGCGGCAGCTGGTTCCTGCGCCGCACCCCGGGGCGCACGGGCCTGTTCCTGGCGCTCACTGCCGCCAGCCTCAATGCGGCCGATGCCATCTTCTGCGGACTGGCCGACGTGCTGGTGCCGCACGAGCGCAAGGGCCAGGTGCTCGAAGCCATCGCCGCAACGCGCTGGAGCGGCAACGCGAAGGCGGACCGCGCCGAGCTGTCGCGCATCCTCGCGCATGCGGGCGAGGGCGCCGAGCTGCCGCCTTCGAAGGTGCGCGAGCACTACGACACCATCAACGCGCTGATGGCCGGCGACGACCTGCTCGACATCGCGAAGCGCCTGCGCAACCTGCAGAGCGACGATGCCTGGCTGCAGTCCGCGTCCAAGACCTTTGCCAAGGGCGCCCCCAGTTCGGCCGCGCTGAGCTTCGAGCTCTGGCAGCGCGTGCACCGCATGTCGCTGGCCGAGGTGTTCCGGCTCGAATACTGGGCTTCGCTGGGCTTCTGCGCGCACAAGGACTTTGCCGAGGGCATCCGCGCGGTGCTGATCGACAAGGACCGCAATCCGCGCTGGAACCCCGCCACCATCGAAGAGATCACGCCCGCCTTCATCGAAGACCATCTGCGTCCGCGCGGCGAGATGCCCGCGGCGCTGGCTGCGCTGGCCTGACCCTCTTCCACGAATACAACGGAGACGACAAATGAAAATCGCATTCATCGGCCTCGGCAACATGGGCGGCCCCATGGCCTTGAACCTGCGCAAGGCGGGTTACGCGGTCAAGGCCTTCGACCTGTCGGACGAGGCCTGCAAGAAATACGCTGCCGAAGGCCTGGCCATTTCCAGGTCGGCCGCCGAATCGGTGGCTGACGCGGATGTGGTCATCAGCATGCTGCCGGCCAGTGCGCATGTGGAAGGCCTGTTCCTCGGCAGCGGCGGCAAGCCCGGCCTGCTCGACAGCATTCGTGCCGGCACCCTCGTGATCGACAGCAGCACCATCGCGGCCGCCACCTCGCGCAAGGTGGCCGAGGCGGCTGCTGCGAAGGGCATTGCAATGATCGATGCGCCGGTTTCCGGCGGTACCGGCGGCGCGATTGCCGGCACGCTGACCTTCATGGTCGGCGGCGAAACCGACGACCTCGAACGCGCGCGCCCCGTGCTCGAGAAGATGGGCGCCAACATCTTTCACGCGGGCGGCATCGGCGCGGGCCAGACCGCGAAGATCTGCAACAACATGCTGCTGGGCATCCTGATGATCGGCACTTCCGAGGCGCTGGCGCTCGGCGTTGCCAATGGGCTCGATCCCAAGGTGCTGTCCGAAATCATGCGGCGCAGCTCCGGCGGCAACTGGGCGCTCGAAAAGTACAACCCGATGCCCGGCGTGATGGACACGGCGCCTGCATCGAAGAACTACGCGGGCGGCTTCGGCACCGACCTGATGCTCAAGGACCTGGGCCTGGCGCAGGAAAACGCCACGGCCGTGCGCGCCGCCACGCCGCTGGGCGGGCTGGCGCGCAGCCTCTATGCGGCGCACAGCCTCGCCGGCCATGGCGCGCTGGATTTTTCAAGCGTGCTGAAGCTCCTGCAGAAGGCGTCTTCCTAGCCTTTCAGCTTCTAGCCGAACAAGGCGTCGCTGGCCCACAGAAGGCACAGCACACCCACGAACAACAGCAGAAACACGGCCCATGCGCGCGTGAACGCCTGGGTTTCCGTGAGCTCGACGGAAGCCGTTTCAGGCGGACTGGGGTCATTGGGCGTTTGTGGGTTCATTCCCGACTGTACCCCGCGCATGCGGCCCTGCCGCCGTGCGTGCCTTCGACATGGCGACCAGAACCCCGGCGGCGACGAGATTGGCGCCGATGCTGGCCAGGATCGGCAGCAGGTAGCTGCGGCTGATGTCGAACGCGAAGCCCGCCGCGCTCGGGCCGACCAGGGTGCCGAAGGCCACGCTGGTGTACAGCACGCCCAGAATCGCGCCGATGCTGCGGCCGCCGAAATGGTCCATGACCAGGGCAGGCAGCAGCGCGACGAAGCCGCCATAGAACACGCCATAGGCGAACGCGAAAACAGCCAGCCCCCAGAACCCGCTGGACAGCGCCCACACGACCAGCGAGCACGCCATGCCCGCCGACATCAGCGGCAGCGCAAGCTCGCGGCCCAGCCGATCGGCCAGTCCGCCAAGGAAAAAGCGCCCCGCCGTGCTGCCGATGCCGATGGCGCCCAGCAGCAGCACGGCCGAGCCGGCCGGCAGGCCATGGTCGAGCGCGTAGGGAACCAGGTGGACGAAGGGAACGAACAGCCCGAACGAACTGATCAGGCACGCCGCATGGAGGCCGGCGAAGCGGCGCGACCGGATCGCCTCTCGCACCGAGGCGCCTGCGGGCACGGCCGACGGAGCCTGCGGCAGTGGCGGATCGCCGTCGGGCCCGAGCCCGCGGTCGCGTGGGTCGTTCTCGATCAGCAGCGCCATGCCCACGCCCACCACCACGGCCAGCGCACCGAGTGCCAGATAGGCATGGCGCCAGCCGAGCGTTTCGATGAAGAACGAGGCGAGCGGCGGCATCGCCAGCGTGCCCGCCGATGCCGCTCACCGCCAGCCCCGAGGCGAATCCGCGGCGCCGGACGAACCAGCGCTGTACCGCGCCCAGCACCGGCACGTACGACGCGCCGACCCCGAGCCCGACGCCGAGTCCATAGGCGAGGCAGACCTGGTTCAGGCTCCGGGCCTGCCCGGCGGCGGCCAGGCCCAGGCCGACCAGCACCATGCCGGCGACCGCGAGCCGCCGCGCACCCCATCGGTCCGCGAGCGGGCCGCTGATCACGCCCAGCCCGAAATAGAGAAAGCCCGCGAGCGAGAACACCAGCGACGCCGATCCGCGCGAGGCGCCGAAATCGCGCTGCAGCGATTCAAGGAAGGCGCTGAAGGTGTAGGCGCTGCCGAAGCCCACGAGGGTCACGGCGAAGGCGCCTGCAACCACAAACCAGCCGCGGAAGAGGCGTGTGCCTTGCGATGGGGATGATGTGTGGCCGAAGGGTGTGGTCTTCATCGGAGGGATCAGAATATTTGAATTCACGATTTCAGGTGAGCGAAGCAAGCTGGTTCTCTTTTTGCGCCGTGCATGTCAATATTCCTGCTTCTGTACCCGTGCTGCAAACCAGAATTTCTGCCTCCTTCGAATCAGATTGGCTAAATCATGGAACACCAGCTTCCACCCCTCAACGCACTCCGCGCTTTCGAAGCCACCGCACGCCATCTCTCGGTGAAGAACGCAGCCGACGAGCTGTGCGTGACCCCCGGCGCCGTGAGCCAGCTCGTCAAGACGCTGGAGCTGCACCTGGGTGTGCAGCTGTTCCGCCGCGCCAACCGCGGCATCTTCCTGACGGACGCGGGCCAGGCCTACCTGCCGCCGGTGCGCAATGCCTTCAGGCAGATCAGCGATGCCACGCGCCGCGTCGCCGTGCCTGCGGAAACCGGCATCCTCACGGTGAGCGCGACGCCGTTCTTCGCGTCCGCATGGCTGGTGCCGCGCCTCAAGGGTTTTCAGGATGCGCATCCCGACATCGATCTGCAGGTGCTGACCAGCAGCGCGCTGGCCGACTTCTCGCGCGATGGCGTGGACGTTGCCATTCGCCACGGCCTCGGCCGATACCCGGGCTTGAGCAGCCAGCGCGTGCTCACGGTGGAGATCGTTCCTGTCGCAGCGCCGGCCCTGGTGAGGCAGCTCGGCATGCCGGCGGCACCGTCCGATCTCAAGCGCTGGCCGCGCGTGAACGATGCCGAGCGCAAGGCCTGGCAGCTGTGGTTCCAGGCGCAGGGCATCGAAGACACGGGGCCGGCGCGCGGCCCATCCTTCGACGATTCGGGCCTGCTGCTGAAGGCGGTACTCACGGGGCAGGGCGCGGCCTTGCTGCCTTCCGCCGTGGTGGCCGATGATGTCGCGGAGGGCCGGTTGGTCCGGCTCTCGGACGTGAGTTGGCTCGAAGACTTCGCCTACTACCTCGTCTGTCCGGAAAACAGCCGCGACCGGCCCAAGGTCGCGGCCTTTCGCGAATGGATCGTCGGCGAGGCGAACAGGAAATCGGTCGAGCCGCGCAAGAAGATTCCGCTCAAAGCAACTCGATCCCCGGCAGGCTCTTGAAGCAGCTCTCGCGCGTGATGCGCACGAAGTCGGCCAGCCATGGCTGGCCGGACGTGCCCTGCGTGCAGGCCATGTAGAGCCGTCCCGTCAGCCCCTTGCTGCCCACGCGCCGCGCCGTGACATAGCCGCGGTCGAGGTAGTTCTGCACCGCCCACAGCGGCAGGGTGGCCACGCCGCGGCCGCTCGCCACCAGCTGCAGCATCGCCACCGTGAGCTCGGTCGTGCGCCGATGCGCGGGCTCCACGCCGGCCGGCGCCAGCACCTGCCGCACGATGTCGAGCATCTCGTCCGGAACCGGGTAGGTGATCAGCGTCTGGTCGGCAAAGTGGCGCGCCGTGAGATGCGCCTTGGCCGTCAGCGCATGGTCGTTGGCGAGCAGCGCCACGATCTCGAAGCGGAACAGCGCGTGGTAGTCCACCGTTTCGTCGGGGTCCTGCTCGGAAACGATGGCGACCTCGGCGCGGTTCTGCATCACCAGCGCGATCGGGTCGGGATGAAAGCCCGAGACGATGTCGAGCTCGATCTCGGGCCAGCGCTGGCGGAACGCATCCATGGCCGGCATCAGCCAGTCGAAGCAGGTGTGGCACTCGACCACGATGCGCAGTTGCCCGCTGCGCCCCAGCGCAAGCCGCGCCACGTCGCGCTCGGCTTCTTCCACCAGCGGCAGCGCGGTATCGGCCAGCTGCAACAGCCGCAGCCCGGTGGTGCTGAACTGCGGCGGCACCGACTTGCGCTCGAAGAGCTGCGCGCCGTAGCGGTCTTCGAGCAGCTTGATCTGGTGCGACAGCGCCGACTGCGTGAGGTTCAGCAATTGCGCCGCGCGCACCAGGCTGCCGGTGTCGCGCAGCGCAATGAGGGTGCGCAGGTGGCGTATCTCGAGGATCGACTGCAACATGAATAATATTCAAGCGAATGGGCAAAAGGTTTCGTTTGAATCATATGCGCCAAAGCCCGACCATTGCGGATTCTCAAAGATTCAGCGACCGGAATACCTGCAATGACCACCCGTACCCACATCCTCGGCTTTCCGCGCATGGGCGCCCACCGGGAACTCAAGTTCGCACTCGAAAAGCACTGGCGCGGCGAGATCGACCGCGCTGCGCTGGAAGAAGTTGGCGAACAGCTGCGCGCGCGCCACTGGCAGGCCCAGCGCGACGCAGGGCTCGACTACGTGACCGTCGGCGACTTCGCCTGCTACGACCACGTGGCCAACCACATCCAGCTGCTCGGCTGCGAGCCGGAGCGCTTCGGCTTCAGCGGCGACGAGCCCGAGCTGTCGCGTTATTTCAAGATGGCGCGCGGCGTGGAAGACGAGGCTGTCCATGTGCACGATGCCAGCTGCACCCACGGCGCCGAAGGCACTTTCGCGCTGGAAATGACCAAGTGGTTCGACACCAACTACCACTACCTCGTGCCCGAGTTCACCGCGGCCACGCAGTTCAAGCTCGCGTCGACGCGGCTCTTCGACGAGGTGGCGCAGGCGCAGCAGGCCGGCCACGCGGTCAAGGCCGTGCTGCTCGGGCCGCTGAGCTTCCTGTACCTGGGCAAGGAGAAGCAAGCCGGCTTCGACCGCTTCTCCTTGCTCGATACGCTGCTGCCCGTTTATGAGCAGGTGCTGAATCGCCTCAAGCAGCAGGGCGTGGAATGGGTGCAGATCGACGAGCCCATCCTCGGCCTGGACCTGCCCGATGCCTGGCGCAACGCCTTCGAGCGCGCCTACTGGCAGCTGGCTCGCAGTGCGCCCAAGCTGCTGCTGGCCACGTATTTTTCGCCGCTCGCGGACAACCTGCGCCTGGCCTGCCAGCTGCCGGTGGCCGGCCTGCACGTGGATGCCGTGCGCGCGCCGCAGGAGCTGACGGGCGTGTCCGACTGGCTCGCTGCGCACAAGGTGCTGTCCGTCGGTATCGTCGATGGCCGCAACATCTGGCGCACCGACCCCGACGCGGCGCTTGCCACGCTGCGCCCGGTGGTCGACAAGGAGCGCGGCGAGCTCTGGATCGCACCGTCGTGCTCGCTGCTGCACGTGCCGTTCAGCCTCGCGGCCGAAGACAAGCTCGATGCGGAACTCAAGTCATGGCTCGCCTTTGCGGTCGAAAAACTCGACGAGCTGCGCGTGCTGCGGGCCGTGCTCGACGGCCGCGAAGACTCGGTGGCCGAAGAGCTCAGGTCCGCGCGCGCCGCTGCGGCCGCGCGGCGCAGCAGCCCGCGCGTGCACCGTGCCGATGTGGCGCTGCGGCTGGCACGCAGCGTGGCCGGCGACGACCAGCGCGCCTCCCCGTTCGGGCAGCGGCAGCTGGTGCAGCGCGCGCGCTTCGCATTCCCCGCGCTGCCCACCACCACCATCGGCTCGTTCCCGCAGACCACGCAGATCCGTGCCGCGCGCGCCGCCTTCAAGCGCGGCGAACTCGATGCAGCGGGCTACCGCGAGAAGATGCGCGCCGAGATTGCGCTGGCCGTACGCAAGCAGGAAGCGCTGGGCATCGACGTGCTGGTGCACGGCGAGGCCGAGCGCAACGACATGGTCGAGTACTTCGGCGAACAGCTCGACGGCTTTGCCTTCACCGCCAACGGCTGGGTGCAGTCCTACGGCTCGCGCTGCGTCAAGCCGCCGGTCATCTTCGGCGACGTGGCGCGCCCCGCGCCGATGACGGTCGAATGGGCCGCCTACGCGCAGAGCCTCACCAGGCTGCCGATGAAGGGCATGCTGACCGGCCCCGTCACCATCCTGCAATGGTCCTTCGTGCGCAACGACCAGCCGCGCAGCACCACCTGCGAGCAGATCGCCTGGGCCATCCGCGACGAGGTGGTGGACCTCGAAGGCGCGGGCATCGGCATCATCCAGATCGACGAGCCCGCCATCCGCGAGGGCCTGCCGCTGCGCCGCGCCGGCTGGCCGGCCTACCTGAAGTCGGCCACGCGCGCCTTCCGCATCAGCGCCTCGGGCGTGCGCGACGAGACGCAGATCCACACCCACATGTGCTATTCGGAGTTCAACGACATCCTGCCCGAGATCGCGGCCATGGATGCCGACGTGATCACCATCGAGACCAGCCGCTCCGACATGGAATTGCTGCGCGGTTTCGGTGGCGAGAATGATGCGGGCGGCTTTCGCTACCCGAACGAGATCGGCCCCGGCGTGTATGACATCCACTCGCCGCGCGTTCCCTCGGTGGACGAGATCGTGCGCCTGATGCGCAAGGCCGCCGGCGTGGTGCCGCTCGAGAACCTCTGGATCAACCCTGATTGCGGCCTGAAAACCCGCGGCTGGCCCGAGACGGAGGCCGCGCTGTCCAACATGGTTGCGGCCGCGAAGCTGCTGCGCAAGGAACTGGCGGCCGCCTGAGGAAAGCGAGGCGGCGGCCATGGCGAGCGCCAATAATGGCGCCATGGTCGCCTTTTCAGTTTCATCGAGACGTTTCTTTCTCGCGCCTTTTGTCCTCCTGCTGCCGCTGTTGCTCGCACCCGTCATGGGCTGGGCGCAAGACCGTGCCCAGGCCCTGATGCAGTTCGAGGGCGTGCAGGCGCGTTACCAGGCGGCTTATGCGCCGGGTGCCGTGTCGCGCGATGCGCGGCAGTTGCTGGACCCACCGGACCAAGCCATCGCCGACAAGGCGCTCGCGGCGTTGGACGCCGCCGCCGCGCGGTCGTTCGACGTCAAGGCCTCGGTGGCTGCGATCCAGCAGGAGGTGGCCGCTGCCGGCAAGGGCGGCGGCGCACCGAGCCCCCAGGTGCTGGAGGCCGTGGCTCGCCTCGCCAAGCTGCGCGCCGACTACGCCGCGATGGACGACGCAGGCAAGCTGGAGTTCTTCAACCGCGAACGCGCGAAGCCGGC
Organism: Variovorax paradoxus; assembly: GCF_018614875.1. GTDB lineage: Bacteria > Pseudomonadota > Gammaproteobacteria > Burkholderiales > Burkholderiaceae_C > Variovorax > Variovorax paradoxus_I. Next base: position 107,875 of record NZ_JAGGNW010000002.1, read on the forward strand.
CGATCCCATCCGCACGGAACTGCTCGAGCGCATGGCCGTGGCCGACGTGCGCGAAGTCGACTTTTACAGCCAGCTGCTGTTGAGCGCCGTCGTCAAGCGGCTGGCTCGCGGCACCGCCGGCCAGTACACCTCGCTGCCGGACCGCATGCTCGACATGGCCGTCGACACGCTGTGGTCGCGCGGCCTCACCTCGCCGCGTCACCGCAACCTGCTGGCGGTGGCGCGCGAGTTCGAGAAACAGCTCGCGCAGGCGCTGCTCGCGGCCCTGCCGGATGAGGATGTGGCCGCCTTGCTGGCCTGGCGCAATGACCGCCAAGCCGCCGCCGAGCGCGAAGCGCTGGTGGGCAGCTACCGCGCCGAGGTCAAGGGGAGCGGCGCCGTGGCGATCCGGACGCTGGTGCGCGGCTGGCCGCGATCCTGACGGCGGTGGTGCGCGCGCCGGCGTACCTGTCGGGCGCCACGGCATAGGGCATGAAGCGGCTCTGGTTCTCGTCCACGTCGAGCGGCCGACCCACGAACGGAAAGGCGCGCTGCGGGCAGGCCTCTCGCTCGCACACCTTGCAGCCCGCGCCAATGGGAGTCGGCACATCCGGATCGCGCAGATCCATGCCCTTGGAATAGACCAGTCGCGTGGCGTGGCTGATGTCGCAGCCCAGGCCGATGGAGAAGGTCTTGTTGGGCGAGCCGTAGCCCCGGTAGCCGTGCGACACGGTGCGCGCGATCCAGAGGTAGGCACGGCCGTCGGGCATGCGCGCGAGCTGCGTCAGCACGCGGCCGGGCTGCGCAAAGGCCTCGTACACATTCCATAGCGGGCAGGTGCCGCCGGTCTTCGAAAAGTGGAAGTGCGTGGCCGATTGCCGCTTCGAGATGTTGCCCGCCCGGTCGACGCGAATCAGGAAGAAGGGCACACCGCGCGCCTCGGGCCGCTGCAGCGAGCTCAGGCGATGGCAGATGGTCTCGAAGCCCACGCCGAAGCGCCGCGCCAGCTGGTCGATGTCATAGCGCAACTGCTCGGCCGCTTCAAGAAAAATGCCGTAGGGCAGCAGCAGCGCGGCGGCGAAGTAGTTGGCCAGGCCGATGCGCGCCAGCGAGCGCGCGGTGTCGCTCGACAGCGGGGCCTCGGCCACGAGCCGGTCGATCATGCCGCCGAGTTCGAGGAACGCGAGCTGCGTTGCGAGCTGGAACGCATGCTGGCCCGGCTCCAGGTAGCGCGAGAGCCGCAGCACGCGGGTGGCCGGGTCGAAGCGGCGTTGCGCGCCGCTTTCGTCGTCTTCCGCCGGAATCACCTGCACGCCATGCGCTTCGAGCAGGCGATGCGCGAGCCGGTCGCCCGGGTTGCCTTCACGCAGCCGCCATTGCGCGGAGAAAGCCTCGGCGGCGTTGTCGAGCGGGGCGATGTGGTTCTGGTGTGCGAAGAAGAAGTCGCGCACCTCCTCGAAAGGCATCGGCCGCGCTTGCGGCATGCGTGCGAGGTCGCCGCGGCCGTCGCCGAGTTCGGCCGCCAGTGCTTCGAGCCGCTCCATGGCATCGCGGTGCCGCTGGTGCAGCGCCACCAGGGCGCGGCCCACGGCCGGCATCTGCGTGGCCACTTCGCGCAACTCGGCGAGCGCGACGGCATCGCCGCCCGGGTTGTCGGCCAGCGCTTCGCGGAGGCTGGCAACGAGGCGTGCCTCTTCGTCTTCCGAGAAGGCCTGGATGTCGACACCCAGCGTGGCATGCAGGCGCAGCAGCACCGGCACGGTGAGCGGACGCTGGTTCTGCTCGATCTGGTTCAGGTAGCTTGGCGACAGGCCAAGCTGCTGTGCGAGCGCGAGCTGGCTCAGGCCGCGCTCTTCGCGCAGGCTTCGCAGGCGCACGCCCATGAAAGTCTTCTTCATCGTCGATCTTTCTTCGCAAGATTCGCAAACCGATCGGATTATCTTCGCAATCATTCGCCAATTCAGGCCTTCATTATGAACACGATCTTGCGTAAATTGCGAATCATGCAAAACGCACGCGGCACTGTCCGGTTGATCGAGGTGGTGTTTCCGGAACACACCAACCACTACGGCACCTTGTTCGGTGGACAGGCGCTGCAGCTGCTGTCGAAGGCCGCATTCCTGTCGGGCCGCAGCTTCGTGCGCGGCGACGTGGTGATGGCGCGCTGCGGCGAGGTGCTGTTCCATGCGCCGGTGCGGCTGGGCAGCACGCTGGTGCTCGACACACAGGTGTCGCGCGTGGGCCGCAGCTCGCTCACCGTGCGCGTGGCCGGCAGCGTGCAGGACGTGGCCACCGAAGCGCTCACGCGCGTGCTCGACGGCGAATTCGAGATGGTGGCGGTGGACGCCGCCGGACGGCCGGTGCGAATGGCAAGCCCGCCGCGCCTTTATGAACAGACGTTCGAGGAGACCGTATGACACTGACCGCAGAGAACACGCCCGCCGCCGGCTTCAAGCCGAAGAAATCCGTCGCGCTTTCCGGCGTGACCGCGGGCAACACCGCCCTGTGCACCGTGGGGCGCACCGGCAACGATCTGCACTACCGCGGCTACGACATCCTCGACATCGCCGATGTCTGCGAGTTCGAGGAAATCGCGCATCTGCTGGTGCACGGCAAGCTGCCCAGCAGCGCCGAGCTGCGCGCCTACAAGAGCCGCCTGAACGCCATGCGCGGCCTGCCCGCCAGCGTGAAGGAGGCGCTGGAGCGCCTGCCGGCCAGCGCCCATCCGATGGACGTGATGCGCACCGGCGTCTCGGCGCTCGGCTGCGTGCTGCCCGAGAAGGACGACCATTCGCTGCCCGGCGCACGCGACATCGCCGACCGGCTGATGGCGTCGCTCGGCTCGATGCTGCTCTACTGGTATCACTGGTCCACGCAGGGCCGGCGCATCGAGGTCGAGACCGACGACGACTCCATCGGCGCGCACTTCCTGCATCTGCTGCATGGCCGCGCGCCATCGGCGAGCTGGGAGCGCGCCATGCACACCTCGCTCAATCTCTATGCCGAGCACGAGTTCAACGCCTCGACCTTCACAGCGCGCGTGGTGGCGGGCACGGGCTCCGATGTGTATTCGGCCATCACCGGCGCCATCGGTGCGCTGCGCGGGCCCAAGCACGGCGGCGCCAACGAGGTGGCCTTCGAGATCCAGAAGCGCTACGACACACCCGACGAAGCCGAGGCGGACATCCGCCGCCGCGTGGAAGCCAAGGAGGTCGTGATCGGCTTCGGCCATCCGGTCTACACCGTCTCCGATCCGCGCAACGGGGTCATCAAGCGCGTGGCCAGGCAGCTCTCCGACGAGGCGGGCTCGACTCGCATGTACGACATTGCCGAACGGATCGAAGCCGTGATGTGGGACGCGAAGAAGATGTTCCCGAACCTCGACTGGTTCAGCGCCGTGAGCTACCACATGCTCGGCGTGCCGACCGCCATGTTCACGCCGCTCTTCGTGATTGCGCGCACCAGCGGCTGGGCCGCGCACATCATCGAGCAGCGGCAGGACAACAAGATCATCCGCCCGAGCGCCAACTACACCGGCCCCGAAGACCTGATCTTCGTGCCCATCTCCGATCGCCGCTGAAAAAGCATCAGTCTCGTTCACCACCGCAGAAAATCATGTCCGCTCACATCAGCAACGTCCGCCCCGAACCCGACCAGGTGCTGGTCGACATCGTCGACTACGTGCTCGCCCACCAGCAGATCGACAGCGCACTCGCCTTCGAGACCGCGCGCCACTGCCTGATCGACACGCTCGGCTGCGGCCTCGAGGCGCTCGAATACCCAGCCTGCACCAAGCTGCTCGGCCCGGTCGTGCCCGGCACCGTGGTGCCCCACGGCGCGAAGGTGCCCGGCACGCCTTACCAGCTCGATCCCGTGCAGGCCGCGTTCAACATCGGCACCATGATCCGCTGGCTCGACTTCAACGACACCTGGCTCGCGGCCGAGTGGGGCCATCCGAGCGACAACCTCGGCGGCATCCTGGCCACGGCCGACTGGCTCAGCCGCAATGCGGTGGCCGCCGGGCGCAAGCCGCTCCTGATGCGCGACGTGCTCACCGCAATGATCCAGGCGCATGAGATTCAGGGCTGCCTGGCGCTGGAGAACTCGTTCAACAAGGTGGGGCTCGACCACGTGGTGCTGGTGAAGGTGGCATCAACGGCCGTGGTGGCGCGCCTGATGGGGCTCTCGCGAGACGAGATCGTCAATGCCGTGTCGCTGGCATGGGTCGATGGGCAGAGCCTGCGCACCTACCGCCATGCGCCCAACACCGGCAGCCGAAAGAGCTGGGCCGCGGGCGACGCCACCAGCCGCGCGGTGCGGCTCGCGCTGATCGCCAGGACCGGCGAGATGGGCTACCCGAGCGTGCTCAGCGCGAAGACCTGGGGCTTCTACGACGTGCTGTTCAAGGGCCAGCCCTTCAAGTTCCAGCGGCCCTACGGAAGCTACGTGATGGAGAACGTGCTGTTCAAGATCAGCTTTCCGGCCGAGTTCCACAGCCAGACGGCGGTGGAGGCGGGCATGGCGCTGCATGCGCGGTTGCGTGAGAGCGGCAAGACCGTGAACGACATCGAGAAGGTGACGATCCGCACCCACGAGGCCTGCCTGCGCATCATCGACAAGAAGGGGCCGCTGGCCAACCCGGCCGACCGCGACCACTGCATTCAGTACATGGTGGCGGTGCCGATGATCTTCGGCCGCCTCACGGCCGCCGACTACGAGGACGGCATTGCGAACGACCCGCGCATCGACGCGCTGCGCGACAGGATCGTGTGCGTGGAAGAGCCGCGCTTCACGGCCGACTATCACGACCCCGAGAAGCGCAGCATCGCCAATGCGCTGACCGTGGAGTTCAAGGATGGCACCAGCTTTGCGGAGGTGTCGGTCGAATATCCGATCGGCCACAAGCGCCGCCGCGCGGAAGGCATTCCGTTGCTCGAAGCCAAGTTCCGTACCAACCTGGCGCGCCGCTTCGCGCAGAAGCAGCAGCAGGCCATCCTCGATGTGTCGCTCGATGCGAAGAAGCTCGAGGCCATGCCGGTGCACGAGTATGTCGACCTCTATGCCGCTTGACCCGATGCGAACCCACAACGAGTCGCCGAAGAAAACCCTGCACCGCCTGGCCGAGGCGCGCCGCGGCGTGCTGGTGCCGGGCGCGTTCAATGCGTTGTCGGCCCGCGTGATCGAAGACCTGGGCTTCGAGGCGATCTACGTCACCGGCGCTGGCGTCACCAACATGCACTTCGGTCTGCCCGATCAGGCCTTCATGGGCCTGCACGAGATTGCCGAGCACACCGCGCGCATCCGCGATGCAGTGAGCCTGCCGCTGCTGGTCGATGCCGACACCGGCTTTGGCAACGCACTCAACGTGCGGCATGCGGTGCGCGTGCTCGAGCGGGCAGGGGCCGACTGCATCCAGCTCGAAGACCAGGTCAGCCCCAAGCGCTGCGGCCATTTCGCGGGCAAGGCGGTGATCGACACGGCCGAGATGCTGGGCAAGATCAAGGCGGCGGTCGATGCGCGCACCGATGCCGGCATGCTCGTCATGGCCCGCACCGATGCGGCGGCCGTGCACGGCTTCGAGGCGGCCATCGAACGCGCGCAGCAGTTCAGCGAGGCTGGTGCCGACATCCTCTTCGTCGAGGCCGTGACCTCTGCCGATGAAGTGCGCGCCATGCCGCGGCGCCTGGGCAAGCCGCAACTCATGAACATGGTGATCGGCGGCAAGACGCCCACCTTCGGCGCCGAAGAGCTTGGCGCGCTCGGCTATGGGCTGGTGTTGTACGCCAACGCCGCCTTGCAGGGGGCGGTCGCTGGCATGCAACGTGCATTGACTGTGCTGCGCGATACTCGCCGCCTCGACGAAGACCCTTCGCTCGTGGTTTCGTTTGCCGAACGGCAGCGCCTGGTCGGCAAGCCCTGGCTCGACGAGCTGGAGAAAAAATACGCGGGTTGAGCCGAATTTCTTAAACGAGACGTGCACTTTTGCCCTCTCGTCGAAAAGTTCCCCGTCATTGTTTCAGTTTCATGAACACTGCGATTCGATTGGCTAGGGTTTTCCCTTGCAATCGTGGTGCAAACTTCAGTTCATCCAAAGCCCGATCAAGAAGGAAACTGAAATGAAGACCTCGAACCTCCTCGCCGCCGCCGCTCTCTCCCTGCTCGCCGCTGCCGGCGCCCACGCAGAAACCTACGAAGGCGTGCAACCCCTGGCCTCCGGCTACAGCCGCGCCGAGGTGGCTCCCCAAGCCGTTGCTGCCGCCCGCGAAGGCAACGTCTACAGCGATGCCTCTTCGGCCACCGTGGCTCCCGTGCTGGCTGCTTCGACCGACCGCGCCGCGGTCCGCAACGAAGCCGTTGCCGCTGCCCATGCGCCCGGCCAGAATCTGCGCCCCGAAACCTTCGCTGGCAGCGTGATTCCGTCGCAAGCGAAGGGCCTCTCCTTCACGCGCCAAGCCGGCCTGTAATTTGTCGCGGCGCAAGCCGCTTCGATCAACAGCTGGATAAAAAACCGGACCATGCGAAAGCGTGGTCCGGTTTTTTTATTGCGTCAGTTTCGCGCCGTGCCGGTGGCAGTCATGCGCATGGTCGTCCACGATGCCCGTGGCCTGCATCCACGCATAGACGATGACGGGGCCGACGAACTTGAAGCCGCGCTTCTTGAGCGCCGCCGAAATCTCTTCGGACAGCGGCGTCTTCACCGGCACGCCGCCCGTGCGGTTGACGATGGGCTTGCCGCCGGCCATGCCCCAGATAAATTCGGAGAAGTCTTCGCCCGCCGCCTGCATCGCGAGGTAGGCGCGGGCGTTGCCGATGGTGGCTTCGATCTTCGAGCGCGAGCGCACGATGCCGGCGTCCAGCATCAACCGATCGACATCCGCCGCAGTGAATTGCGCCACCTTTTCGGGCACGAAGCCCTGGAACGACGCGCGAAACGCATCGCGCTTGCGCAGGATCGTGAGCCACGAAAGGCCGGCCTGAAAACCATCGAGCATGAGCTTTTCCCACAGCGCGCGGCTGTCGCGCTCGGGCACGCCCCATTCGGCGTCGTGGTAGGCGGCCAGCAGCGGATCGCTCCGGGCCCAGGTGCAGCGGGGCTTCGTCTCGGGGGTCATTGGGGGCGGATTTCGTTCTTCGGCAGGGAGTGGCCGGACTTTAACAACCATGTGTCTTCCTCCAAGTGATACTCGAGTCCCATGATCTCAGTCCATCTCCACGGCCAGCGCTTTCAGGTTCGTGCCGCCGCGGTCATCCTTCATGCGGGCTACGCACTTCTTCACCGGGCCCCAGGCGACGAATACTGGGCCTTGCCGGGAGGCCGGGTCGAAGTTGGCGAAGAGGCATCGGCCACGATCGTCCGGGAGATGAAGGAGGAGCTTGGCGAAGAAGTCGAATGCGGCCGGCTTCTCCATGTGGCGGAGAACTTTTTCGATCTTGCGGGCCGGCGCAACCATGAGATCGGGTTCTACTTTCTCGTCTCGCTGGCCGAGGACTCGGGCCACCTCGACAAGGCGCAAATTTACCGAGGCATCGAGAGCCACCTCGACCTGGAATTTCGCTGGTTCCCGCTCGCGGAGCTTGCGGCCATCAATCTGCGGCCGACGTTTCTTGCGGCCTCGCTGGCAGCCGATCCGTTGGTGTTCTCGCACGCGGTTCAGCGGGAGTACCAATGATGGGCCGCACGCTTCACGGCAATGGCCCGACGCCACCCACTTCCTGGATCAAGTATGCAAATCCGCAGCGCCGCAGTTTCTGATCTCGATGCGGTTCACCGCCTCCTTTCGACCAACGGATGGGCTCACCGAATCGGCGATGCCGAACATCTTGGCCGGCTGGTCTCTGCATCGCAGCGCGCAGTAGTTGCGGTGGCCGATGACGAGATCGTCGGCTTCGCGCGCGCCATCACCGATGGCATGTCCAACGGATACCTGTCGATGGTCGTGGTCGCGCAGCCGTTTCGCCGGCGAGGCATCGGACAGGCGCTCGTGCAGCACATCGTCGGGCCGGAAACAAGCATCACATGGGTGCTGCGGGCCGGAAGAGCGGGTGCCGCCGAGTTCTTCGCCAGGATGGGCTTCAGCGCCTCGTCGGTGGCGATGGAGCGCCCGCGGGGCCGATCGTCTGAGGGCTGAGCCGGATCATGCGGTATCTGTTCAATGTGTTCGGCCAGGTCATGGCCATCGAAAGAGTCGAAGACCGGTGGAACAGCTATTTGATGGGGCCGGACGGGAAGCGGCGCAAGATCCAGCTGGCGATTCCGTCCGACGTCACCCGTGGCGAGCTTTCCCAGTATCTCTACGACATCTATCACGAGCAGGCGACGCCGACGAACGGCGATGTCTTCGAGATCTTCCAATGACAAACCATCATCGATTGCACAAGTCCCGCCGCGAGGCGCTGCCCTCGGGCGTGCGCGTGGCCGGCCTCTACCGTGGCGCCTTCCTGGCCGACGCCTTTGCCATCGACCTGCCGCCGGGCGCCACCCGCGACGTTCTGGCGCTTGCGCGCTTCGCGTTCGAACGTCCTGCCCCCTGGGTCGACAGGCTGATGGCGCTGCGCGACCGGCTGGTCGGCGGCTTCGGCATCAAGACGGCCGGCGCGCTGCGCGCCGATACCGCGGGCGGTGCGCCGCGCGTCGGCATCTTCCGCATCTACGAGACGCATGCGGACGAGGTCGTGCTCGGTGAGGACGACCGGCACCTGGACTTCCGCGTCTCGGTGATGCGCTCGGCGGCGGGGGATTCGCTCACGGCGGTCACGGTGGTGCATTGCCACAACCTGTTTGGCCGCAACTACATCCGGTTGATCGCGCCGTTCCACCGGCTCGTGGTGCGGTCTGCGCTCGAGCGCGCGGCGCAGGCGGGCTGGCCCGCCGAAGCGGGAGCGTGAACTGAACGCCTCGTTACCGGCTGGAACGTTTGCTTGAACTTTCTCTCCGGGCGGGCGCGAAGCCGCCGGGAGGCCAGGAGGAGTCGCCAGTGTAGACTGCCAGGTTTTTCGTTCTGGCGGTATGGCGCAAGTTTCACAGCGCACAGTTTTCAACGGCTCGGCGCTCGTTCGCTTGCTTTCTCGACTGACCGACATCGACGTCCGCGAACCCCGGCAAGCCACCGCGGATCGATTGAGTCAATGGTTCGGCTGGACCGATGCGATCTCGCTGTCCGCGGCGCTGGATGGTGCTTCGGCGGCTGCGCCTTCCCGTGTACGAGCTTCCACGAGTGCTGAAGAGCGCGAATGCGTCCGTGCGCGAGCCGCATTGGCCAATGCCGTGGCTGAAGACGGCGCCGTCAAGTCAGCTGCCGACTTCACGCCGTTCCGCCGCCGCCATCTCTCGCTGCAACAGGCCATGGAGGCGGGCATCGGCCCCCTGCGCGGCCGTTTGCGGGCGCTGCTGGCGGCCAGGTCGCCTGCGATGGCCCGGCTTGCGGCCGTGGACGTGGTCATGGAGCAGGTTCTGGCTGCGCGCGAGCACAGCCTGCTCGGGGCCGTGCCCGCGCTGCTCGAAAAGCACTTCACGCGCTTGCGCGAGGCCAGCCTGGACGGCCTGAACGGCTTGGAGAGGGCGGGCGAACCCGACAGCGAGGCTCATCAGGCCGGCGAGTGGCTGCATGTGTTCCGCAAGGACATGAAGAACGTGCTGCTCGCCGAACTGGATTTCCGATTTCAACCGATCGAAGGGCTGCTCGAAGCCCTTCGCATGAGGCAACCCGAGTGCCATGAATAGATTTCTTCACTACGCTGTATTTGTCGCGGGCCTGGCCGTCGTCTGCTGGGTCGGGTCCGGATACATCGGGTCGCACACGCTGGCGCTCTTCGTGACGATGCTGGTCGGCGCGTTCTACCTGATGGGGGCGCTGGAACTGCATCGCTTCCAGCAGGCAACGTCCACCTTGTCGCGTGCCGTGGCGGATCTCTCCGATCCCCCGGCGAGCCTGGGCGCCTGGCTCGACCGGCTGCATCCAACGCTGCGCAATGCGGTGCGCCTGCGCATCGAGGGCGAGCGCGTGGGCTTGCCGGGTCCGGCGCTGACGCCGTACCTGGCCGGCTTGCTGGTGCTGCTGGGCATGCTGGGCACTTTCCTCGGCATGGTGGTCACGCTGAACGGCACCGGCATGGCGCTGGAAAGCGCGACGGACCTGCCGGCCATCCGCGCCTCGCTGTCGGCCCCCGTGAAAGGCCTGGGGCTGGCATTCGGCACCTCGGTGGCGGGCGTGGCCGCATCGGCGATGCTGGGCCTGGCCTCGGCGCTGTGCCGGCGCGAGCGACTGCAGGCCGGGCAGATGCTCGACAGCAAGATCGCAACCACGCTGCGCGTCCACTCGCTGGCCCACCAGCGCGAGCAGTCGTTCCATCTGCTCGAGCAGCAAGCCCGCCAGATGCCGCGGCTGGTCGACCAGCTGCAGGCCATGATGACGGCGATGGAGCGGCAGAGCCAGGCCCTGAACGAGCGCCTCGCTACTGGTCAAGAGCAATTCCACACCCAGGCCGAGGCCGTGTATGCCGGCCTGGCTTCCTCGGTGGACCAATCGCTGAAGCAGAGCCTGACCGAAAGCGCCCGCATCGCCGGCGAGACGATCCAGCCGGTGGTCGAGGCCACCATGGCCGGCATCGCGCGCGAGACGGCCTCGTTGCACGGCACGGTCGCACATACGGTGCAGCAGCAGCTCGACGGTCTCTCGAGCCGCTTCGAGGCCACCACCGCCAGCGTGGCGGGCACCTGGCAGGCCGCGCTCGCCGAGCACCAGCGCAGCTCCGAGGCGCTGTCCAGTGATCTGCGTGCTTCGCATGACCGCTTTGCAGAAACCTTCGAGCAGCGTTCGGTATCGCTGGTGGAGGGCGTGTCCGCGCGCCTGGAAAGAACGGCAGGCAGCGTGTCGGACAGCTGGGGCAGCGCGCTCGCGCAGCATCAGCGCGTCAGCGAAAAGCTGTCGCAGGACGCGCAGCGGTCGCTCGCGGCGGCGGCGGCTGGTTTCGAGCAGCACTCGGCATCGCTGCTGCGCACGGTGGAACAGGCGCATGCCGCGCTGCAGGCCGACATCGCGGCGCGCGACGAGCAGCGGCTGTCGGCCTGGACGCAGGCATTGGCGGCGGTGTCCGCGTCGCTGCGGCAGGAGTGGCAGCAGGCGGGCGCCCACACGGCGAGCCAGCAGCAGCAGCTCTTCGAAGCGCTTGCGCAGACCGCCCGCGACATGTCCACCCAGGCCGAAGCCCACGCGAAGAATACGGTCGGCGAGATTGCCCAGCTGCTGCAGGCCGCGTCGGAAGCGCCCCGGGTGGCGGCCGAAGTGGTGGCCGAACTGCGCCAGAAGCTCTCCGACAGCATGGCGCGCGACAACGCGATGCTGGAAGAACGCAGCCGCATCATGGAAACTCTGGGAACCCTGCTCGACGCCGTGAACCACGCCTCCACCGAGCAGCGCTCGGCGGTCGATGCGCTGGTCGGCGCATCGGCGGACGTGCTGGAGCGCGTGGGCAGCCGCTTCACCGAGAAGGTCGACGAGGAAACCGGAAAGATGGCCGCGGTCGCCGCGCAAATCACCGGCAGTGCCGTCGAAGTGGCAAGCCTTGGGGAAGCCTTTGGCTTTGCCGTGCAGCTGTTCAGCGAATCGAACGACAAGCTGGTGGCCCATCTGCAGCGCGTCGAAGGCGCGCTGGGCAAGTCCATCGCGCGCAGCGACGAGCAGCTGGCCTACTACGTGGCGCAGGCGAGGGAAGTCATCGACCTGAGCATCATGTCGCAGAAGCAGATCGTCGAAGACCTGCAGCAGATCGCGGGCCGGCAGGCCGCCGTGGGCAGCGAAGCGTGATGCGGGACGATGTCGACGCCGGCCTGGAGCCGAGCGTGCCGGTGTGGGCGGTCTTCGGCGACCTGATGTCGGGGCTGGTCGGGGCTTTCGTGTTGATACTCGTGGGCGCGCTCGGCATGCAGCTGGACCTGGCGGCGAAGCTGCAGGCCGAAGTGCAGCAGCGGCAGGTCGAGACGCAGCGCCGCGAGGCGCTCGAGAAAGCGCTGGCAGGGCCGCTCGCGGCGGGCCGGGTCACGCTCCACAACGGGCGCATCGGCATCAGCGGCAGCGTGCTGTTTGCCTTCAACTCGGCCGATCTGCAGCCCGAAGGCCGGCAAGTGCTCAAGAGCCTGGCCGCGCCGGTGGCCGCCTACCTGCGGGCCCGCGACGAGGTGCTGATGGTGAGCGGCTTCACCGACGACCGGCAGATGCGGCAGACGAAGGAAGGCAACCGGCCGTTCGCGGACAACTGGGAGCTGTCGGCCCAGCGCGCCTTGACCGTGACGCGCGCATTGATCGAAGAGGGCGTTCCCTCGTCATCGGTGTTTGCCGCGGCCTTCGGTTCCGAGCAGGCCGTGGCTTCCAATGCCGACGCCGAAGGGCGGGCGAAGAACCGGCGTGTCGAAATGGCGCCCACGCCGAGGCAGTCGGGCGCGAACACGAAGTTCCGTGAGTAGCACCAGCCGCATGGACCCCGCTGCGATGCTCGACGCATGGCGCGCGAGCGGCGAGCATCGCCGCGATCCCGTGCGCTTCCGTTTCATCGAGGTGCTCGCCAGGCGGGCCAGTGCCCATGAGGGCGATGCGCGGCGCATCCTCGACAACAGGCTGGCCGCGCTGCTTGCGGCGTATCGCGAGCATCTGGAAAAGGCCCGCTGCACCGACAGCGTTGCGGCCGTTCCGGATGGCAGCGCGAAGCAGGCGGCCCGGCTTCCTCGCGGGCCGCTCGCGGAGCTCGTCGAGCACATGGCGCGGCAGGTGCCGCTGCAAGGCGATGGTCCACCGGCCAACGATGCCACCCCCGAGCTGAAGACGCTGCGCTACTTCAGAAGCACCTGGTCGCGTCTCAGCGCCGACCGGCGGCTGACGCAGTCGCTGGCCAAGGTGCCGGAGAACGCGGGCCCGCTCAACTCGCATCACCTGGTGCACCGGTCTCTCATGCTGATGCACGAGCTGTCGCCGGAATACCTCAACCGGTTCATGTCGTACGTCGACACCTTGCTGTGGGTCGATCAGGCGAACGGCAGCACTGGCCCGGCCGCTGCGAATGCGCCGCGCGCCGAAGGCCCAAAGAAAACCGGACGCGGCAAATCGGGCTGATTTCCGCTTGCTTGCGGCGGTTAGCGAAGCCCGTGCGCCCGGATCACGGCCTTGAGCCGCCGCACTTCGTGCTGCAGATCGAGGATCAGCGCGGCGGCATCGAGGCCCACGCCAAAGTCGCGCTCGAGCCGGCGCGCCTCGAGCGCGCATTGCAGGTCGGTGCTCGAGAACCGCCAGTGCTCGGGCTGCGCCTCGGCCGTGGCGATCTGCACGATGCCCACTTCGACGAGCTGCACCACCCATTCGGTATCGGCACCGCAGGCATGGGCCAGCTCGCTGGCGGCGAGCGGCTGCGACGCACTGATGGCTGTTGTCACGGAAACGGTCGCCATGCTCACACTCCCAGATGCTGGCGTGGGTTGAACGAAGCGGACGCTTGCGCCAGCTGCTCGTAGGCCTTGCGCGCGGCCTCGCTGTCGGCCGGCGGCAGCGCGATGTCGAGCAACAGGTACAGGTCGCCGGGCTGCTTGCCGGCCAGCCCGCGGCCCTTGAGCCGCAGCTTGAGGCCGCTGCGCGCATTGCGCGGCACGGTCACCTCGACCACGCCGCCGGTGGGCACGGGCACCTTGACCTGCGCGCCGCGCGCGGCCTCGGCCGGGGTGACGGGCAGCGTCATGTAGAGGTCGCGCTCCTCGATGCGGTAGAGCCGGTGCGGCGCGATGCGCACCTCCAGGTAGAGATCGCCCGCAGGTTCGCCGCCATGGCCGGGCATGCCCTGTGCGGCGAGCCGGATGAACTGCCCCGGGTGAACGCCGGGCGGAATCTTGACGCTGAGGGTGCGCGTCTTGAACGTGGGCCGGCCCTGCGCGTCGAGCTCCTGTGCTCGCAGCGTGATCTCGCGCTCGGCGCCGTTGAGCGCATCTTCGAGCGCGATCTCGATGGCCGCATGATGGTCTTCGCCGCGTGCGCGGTAGTTGCGCCTTGCCGCGCCGCGCCGCTCGGCCTCGCCGAAGAGCGACGAAAAGAACTCGCTGAATTCGGCATGATCGGCCGGCCCCTGGTTCGGGCCGCGGTGAAATTCGAAGCCGGCGTCCCAGCCCCGCGGCGGCTGGAACTCGCCCTCGGGATGGCCGCCGCGCGCCACGCGGTCGGCCAGCGCGTCGTAGGCGGCGCGCTTTTCCTTGTCGCGCAGCACGTCGTTGGCCTCGTTGAGGTCGCGCATGCGCTTCTCGGCGTCGGGCTCCTTGCTGACGTCGGGGTGGTACTTGCGCGCGAGCTTGCGGTAGGCCTTGCGCACCTCGTCGTCGGACGCGGTGCGGTCGATGCCCAGGGCGCTGTAGTAGTCCTTGAATTCCATGGTCGTTGGTGGTGTGAACTCCGGCCGCTTCAGGCCAGGTTCGAATCGCCGTCGGCATGCCGCAGCAACGGCGTCACGGCCCATGTGGGGCCGCTGCGCGAAAAACGCAATGGCTGCGCGTTGCCGAGCAGCTTCAGGTCAATGGGCACGCCGATCAGCGCGGCCAGCGCGTAGAGCGTGCCCCCGTGGGCCACCACCAGCACCGGCGCGGGTTGCGCCAGCGCGGCGTCCAGCGCAAGCCTCTTGCGGGCCACGAACTGCGCCAGGGTTTCGCCGCCTTCGGGTTCGCAGGCCCAGTCGATCTCGGCCGACGAGGTACCGATGAGCGCGCCGAAGTTGCGTTCGCGCAAGGCCGCCTCCGGCGTGGGCACGAGGCGAAGCACGGTGGCCACCGCATACGCCGTGTCGTGCGCGCGGCGTGCGTCGCTGCAGACGATGGTGCGGATCGGCTCTCCGGCCAGCAGTTGGGCGGCGTGCGCCGCCTGCTGCAGGCCGAGTTCGCTCAGCGGCTCGTCCACGGCCTGGAAGATGCGCTGCGCATTGCGGCCAGTCTGGCCATGGCGCAGGAAGTAGAAATGGTCGCAGGCCGGCGCCAGTGGCTGCGCGGCGGCGATGCGGATCAGCTGGTCGAGGCCGGCGGTCGCGCCGTGCGGAAAAGGTGCCTGTGACATGGGGTGTGGTTCAGCTGAATTTCATGCCCATCTTCAGGTAACCGGGTTTCTTGTGCGCCTTCTCCCGGATGAGGGTGAGCACGATTTCGTAGTCCACGCCGGCTTCGTCGAGCATCCATTTCGCGACCTGCGAGCGGCTTTGCGGATCGAAATACAGCTTCATCATTGACGGGACTCCTTGCGGTGGATGGGCGATCAGAACTTGGGAATGCGCAGCGTCTTGCTGATCATCAGCGTGCCCGACAGCGCGAAGAGCAGGGTGAGCGGATGCAGCTGCCAAGGGCCGAGCATCCAGGCGCCGCCCCACACCGCATCGCCGATGCGGCCCTGCCAGGCCGCCCAGGCCAGCACGCCCACCAGCACCACGCTGGTCGGGATAGGCGTGCCTTCGAAGTACTTGACCTTGTCGGCGCCCGCGGAAAGCGCCTCGGCCGTGACGTTGTAGCGCGCGAGCCGGCTCACGCCGCAGCCGACGAAATAGATCAGCAGCACGCAGTCCCAGCCGCCGTTCAGCCCCGCGGCAAAGGCGAGCGCGGCCGGCGCCACGCCGAAGGAGATCACGTCGGCCAGCGAGTCGAGCTCGCGCCCCAGGGCGGAATGCGTTTGCCGCCAGCGCGCGATGCGGCCGTCGAACACGTCGAACACGAAGGCCGCGGGCGCGAGCGCGGCGGCCCAGAGGAATTGCGCCAGCGACTGGCTCGCCATGAAGGCCATCGAAAGGAACACCGCGCCCACGCCGCACGCCGCGTTGCCGAGGGTGAATGCATCGGCCAGGTGAAAGCCGCGGATCATCGAGAAATGCTTGCGGGCCGGTGCGGGGGAGGGCGTGGTCATGGGCGTGCTTCGGAGTCGGCGGATGCTCCGCACCTTAACGCAAGCCGGGCCGCTTGCCTGTAGTCGCCATCCGACTCCAAAAGGGCGGGCCGCGCGTGCTCTCCCGGTTACACCCGATACAGCCGGGACGCGGCTGCGCCGCCTGGCGCTGGAGACTGCGCGATGGCGCTCCTACGATGGCCTTCGTTCCATCCACTCGCAGACAAGATCACCCATGAAATCCTTCGCCAATCGCCGCACCTTCCTGCTTGCCGCCTCCGCCTTGCCATTGGCCAGCGCCTGTACCGCCTGGTCCGCCAAGGGGTCGCAGGCCACCACGTTTTCGAGCGCCGAAGCGCAGCTCGCGGCCCTCGAAAGGTCCGTGGGCGGGCGGCTCGGCGTGGTCGCCTTCGACACCGCCACGGGCGCGCGGGTGCAGCACCGCGCGACCGAGCGCTTCCCCATGTGCAGCACCTTCAAGATGATGGCCGCCGCCGCCATCCTCGAGCGCAGCACCCGCGAACCCGGCCTGCTGGAGCGGCGCGTGAGCTACGGGAGGAGCGACATTCTTTCCAACTCGCCCATCACCGAAAAGCACCTGGGGCAGGGCATGACGGTTTCCGCGCTGTGCGCCGCCACCGTGCAGTACAGCGACAACGCCGCGGCCAACCTGCTGGTGAAGATTCTCGGCGGCCCGTCCGCGGTGACCGCATTCGCGCGCTCTATCGGCGACCAGACCTTCAGGCTCGACCGCTGGGAGACCGAGCTCAACAGCGCCATTCCGGGCGATCCGCGCGACACCACGTCGCCCGAGGCCATGGCCGCGAGCCTGCAACGTCTGGTGCTGGGCGATGGGCTCGGCGCGGCGCAGCGCAGCCAGCTCGAGGCCTGGCTGCTGGGCAACACCACCGGCGCCACGCGCATCCGCGCCGGCGTGCCGGCCGACTGGAAGGTGGGCGACAAGACCGGTGCCGGTTCCTACGGCACCGTGAACGACATCGCCGTGCTGTGGCCGCCGGCCGGCGCCCCTCTGGTGATGGCGGTCTACCTGACCTTCCCCAAGCCGGATGCGCCGGGCCGCAACGACGTCATCGCGTCGGCGGCGCGCATCGCGGTGGGCGCGCTGCGGGGCTGAACGAGCCCCGCGCTCACGCCTCGCTCGTCCATTCCACCTGCGCGCCCAGGCTGCGCAGGTTCTCGGCGAAGCGCGGGTGGGCGCGGCGGATCGGCATCGCGTTGCGGATTTCGGAGCGGCCTTCGATGCTGGCCGCGACCATGAAGAGCGCGATTGCCACGCGGATGATGTAGGGGCTCTCGACCACGGCCGGCGTCAGCGGGCTGCCGCCGAAGGTGATGAGCCGGTGCGGGTCGGACGAGAACACATGGGCGCCGAATTTCGACAGCTCGCCGGTCCATCCCAGCGCCCCGTCGTAGACCTTGTTCCAGAACATTGCATTGCCCTGGGCACGCACGCCCAGTGCAATGAAGATGGGAAGCAGATCGACCGGAAAGTAGGGCCACGGGGCGGCCTCCACCTTGGTGAGCACGTTGCTGGTGAAAGGCGTCTGCACTTTGAGCGGGCCGGCGCTGCTGGCGCGCGACCAGCCGTCCTGGTGCGTGACCGTGACGCCGAACTTGGTGAAGGTGCGGTCGATCAGCGGAAAGTTCTCGGGCGCGCTGTTGCGCACGACCACGTCGCCGCCCGTGATGGCACCCAGCGCCAGGAAGGTGGTGATCTCGTGGAAGTCCTCGTCGAAGTGGAACTCCCCGCCGCCCAGGGCGCTGCCGCCGTGCACCGTGAGCCGCGAGGTGCCGATGCCCTCGATGCGCACGCCGAGCATCGTCATGAAGCGGCAGAACTCCTGCACGTGCGGCTCGGACGCGGCATTGGTGAGCGTGGAGGTGCCCTTGGCCGCCGCCGCGCACAGCACGAAGTTTTCGGTGGTCGTGACGGAGGCGTAGTCGAGCCAATGCTGCGCGGGCGTCAGCGGCCCGGCGCAGCGCACGAGCAGCGAGCCGCTGGCACGCTCCACCTGGCCGCCGAAGCGCTGGAACACATCGACGTGCGGATCGATCTCGCGCACGCCCAGCGTGCAGCCCTTGACGTTGTCTTCCAGCCGCGCGATGCCGAAGCGCGCGAGCAGCGGCGGCACCAGCATGATCGACGAGCGCATCTCCTCGGGCAGCCGGTCGCGCGCGGCATCGAAGACCGTGTCGCGATGGTGCAGCTCCAGCGTGCCGGTGGCGTGGTCCATGCGGGCCTCGCTGCCCAGGCTGCGGAAGATGTCGAGGATCTTGCGCACGTCGGTGATGTCGGGCACGCCGTGCAGGCAGAGCGGCTCGCGCGTGAGCAGCGTGGCGCACAGCACGGGCAGCACGGCATTCTTGTTGGCGGAAGGAGTGATGCGGCCACGAAGCGGCGTACCGCCGTGCACGATGAGACTGGACATGAAGCGGCGTGGGGCAGGCGGGGAGGCTCTGGCTTATCCGTTCAACTGCTCGGCTACTTCGCGCCGGCCCAGGCCGCGCACGGTCGCCAGGCATTCGAGCTGGGCCTTGCGGGGCCGGGCCTTGCCTTGCTCCCATTTGTAGATGGTCTGGCCGGTGACGCCCACCAGCTTGCCATAGGCTGCCGCCGAGAGGCCGAGCTTGCCGCGGTGCGAGGCCAGGCGGGTGGCGCTGAATCGCCGCGATGGCCCCGCCTCGGCGTCTTCGCCGGCATCGTCTGCGGACGAGGCGCGCGCCGGGGTTTTGGTGGCGCGCCGCAGTTCCTTCTCCAGTTTTTCGACCTGCCGGCGCAATGCGGCGATCGAGGCACGGTGCAGCATGGAGGCTTTTCTGAGCGTTTCGATCTCCGCGCGAACTTCCTTACGGGCGACACGGGAAATCTCGGATTTAAGGATGGAGGCGATATTTGGCATGGGCGCATTTTGCACATCTCACGAAGTGATACCCGGCCGAGCGCGGTAAAAGGCGCTTACAGCAACGAATTTTTTTGTCCCTGCGCGGGCGGTTTGTTCGTCAAAGCACGAACCAGCCCACGGCCACGTAATGGCTGGCGGTGCCCGCGAGCACGAACAGGTGCCAGGTGCCGTGCGCATGCCGGAAGCCCCGCCGATTGCGATAGAACACCGTGCCCGCGGTGTAGAGCACGCCGCCGGCCAGGAGCCAGGCAAGCCCGCCCCGTTCGAGCCGCGCGGCCAGCGGCACCGCGGCCAGCACGCCGAGCCAGCCCATGCCGATGTAGAGCGCCAGCGGAGGCTTCGAGGCCGCATTGCCTGCCTGGAGCAGTTCGCGCCCGATGCCGAAGAGGGCAGCGCCCCACACGGCGGCCATCAGCAGCCAGCCCCAGAGCCCGTGCAGCGTGACCAGCGCGAACGGCGTGTAGGTGCCCGCGATCAGCAGGTAGATGGCGCAGTGGTCCACGCGCTCCCAGAAGCGCTTGAGGCGCCCGCGCGTGCTGTGATACAGCGTGGACGCCGCATACAGCACCACCGCTGAGAGCGAGAACACCAGCGCGCCGGCAATCCGTGCGGGATCGCCGGTGGGCACGGTCTTGGCGAGCAGCAGCGCGGTGGCCGTGAGTGCGAGCACCAGGCCCAGCAGATGGCTGTATCCATTGAGCCGTTCGCCGGGGTACATCGCGTGGAGTGGTGCAGTCTGGGTGGAATGGAGGCAAGGGCCGGCGGATGCTAGGCGGGCCTCGTGACTGCGCGGTGACTGCGGCCTGGTGGCCGCGGAGCTTTCGGCCGGTCTATCTTTCCTTGCCGAACGAGTTGACGTGCACTTCGACGATGTCCACGAACTCCGGCAGTTCGAGCAGGAACTCCGGGTCGCGTGCCAGCGGCGCCACGCGCAACGGATCGCCGCGCTGCGCGTGCATCGCATGCATGTGCTCGATCGATTGCCAATAGGAGACGGTCCTGAATTCGGCGGTGTCGCCGTTCAGCTTGCGAAAGTACTGCACGCCCAGGCATTCGGGCTTCTTGGCGATCTCCTGGATGCCGTGCTCGAAGCTGTAGCGCAGGTATTCGTCGGCCCGCGCAATGGGCGTGCGGCCTTGCCACACGCGTCCGATCAAGGGGGTGGCGAGCAGTTTGCATTCGACGGCCATGGGTGCTCCTTTTTCGATGAAGACAAAAAAGACGAACGGCACCCCGTGTGCCGCCGATGTCTTCGAAAAAAGAGTGGAGCGCGCGGCCGCGCCGGCGCGTAGGAATCCGTCGCCTCCGCCTGCAAGCGAAGGCTGGAGCGGCCGTTCAGGGCTCGAAGGCAGCGTGCAGCGTGCGCGCGACATCGGCCGCGAGCGCATCGCGCTGCGGCGCGGGGCGCCAGAAGCCGCGCGTGGCCAGGCCCGCCGATTCCCATTCGGGATGGCTGCGCGCTGGCCGCGCCGCGCGCACGGCGGCTGCCGTGGCGCGCGTCGGGGCGTCCTGGGTCGCACTGGTTTCGGCCGCGATGCGGCCGGTGGCCGCATGCCCGCGCTGCTCCAGTGCCCGCGTGAGCTTCAGCTGCCATGCCACCAGCGCAAACAGCACGCCGTCCTCGACCGTGAGCTCGTGCACGTTGCGCAGCCGGTTCGCCAGCTTGCGCCCGAAGGGCCCCCAGCCTTGCGAGACGGCGCCGCCGATGGCGCCGCCCACCGCGGCGCCCGTACCCAGCGAAATGCCGGCCACGGCCAGGTCCGCCACCACACCCACGGCAGCGCCGATGACGGCGCCCTTGCCGAGCCGCAGGCCCGCGTCCTTCATGGCTTCGGGGCTGAAGAAGTCCAGCGTCCAGCGGCCTTCGATGAGCGGCAGCGGCGCCTCGCCGGCATCGTCCTGGCGGAAACCGTGGAGCGCGAGCAGGTCGTCGGTGCAGCGCTGCGCCTTGTCGAACACATCCTTCTGCAATGCCGCGACGAATGCCTTCCGTCGCGCCGGGTCGGCAAACTCTTCGGCCGACATGCTGCGGCGGAGTGCCGCGGCATCGATCAGCAGCCCGGCAATGCGCGTGCAGGCCGCGCGGCGGCGCTCGGCGGCTTCGGCAGTCAATGAATCCACCACGCCGCGCAGCAGCTCGCGCCGGTCGCGCAGCAAGGTCGAGAGATCGTTGTAAAGCTCGCGCTCGGCCCCCACGAAAGGCGCGGCGGCGTCGAAGCTCACCTGCACGTGCAGGCCGTAGGCCGAGAGCAGTTGCTTCCAGTCGGGCTCGCGGCTCGCTGCATCGCGCACGAAGTTCAGCACCGGCAGCACCGGCCGGGCGCAGGAGTTGAGCAGTTCGATCTCGTCGCGGAACTTGGGCAGCACCGGCTCGCGCACGTCGATGACGAGGAAGGCCGCATCGATGTCGAGCATGGTGCGCAGCACCTTGGCCTCCTGCTCGAACACGCCGTGGGCTTCGGGGCCTTGCAGGAAGCGGCGGATGCGCTCGGGCGGCGTGGCCTGCGGGTCGAGGCCGGCCAGGTGTTCGCGCAGCGCCACCGCATCCTCGAGGCCCGGCGTGTCGAAGAAGCGCACGGCGGCCTGGCCGTTCACTTCGAGATCGACCGACTCCACGTGGCGCGTGGTGCCGGGGCGCTGCGACACCTCGCCGAAGCTGGCGCGCCGCGTCAGCGTGCGCAGCAGCGAGGTCTTGCCCGCGTTGGTGTGACCGACCACGGCGATGCGGATGGCTTGCTGCTGCGTCATGGTGTGGCGCCCAGGCCCTGCAAGGCCTCTTCGAGCCGGGGCGTGGCCGCAACGCGCCGCAGGCCGGTGCCCTGCAGCCAGTCGATCCAGCGTTGCGATGCGTTCGCGCCGGGCGCGGCCTTGGCGGCCGGGGCCAGCCAGAGCCGGCATTCACCGCAATGGGCCAGCACTTCGCGCAGGAAACGTTCGGTGCCCCGGTCGGGGCTCGATGCGGCGTGGCACACCAGCAGCACGGCACGCGGACGGGTCTGCGCCAGCTGATCGAGCAGGGCGCGGCGCGCGGGGGCGCTGCCGTCGATGCGCTGCACCTGCGTGGTCGCGCTGGCGGGCAAGCCCTCGGGCGGCCATGCCGTATCCGAAGGCAGCTCGAAGCCGATGACGAAAAGGGCATCTCGCAGTTCCGAAGGCGCGAGGCCCGCAGGCGTCGAGCCCTGCGCGCGCCCCGGATCGGCATCGACGATCGCAGGCGGCGCGAGCGCGGCGAAGCGCGCCATCAGCTTGCGGTAGTACGGCTCGCTCCAGTCGGGCCGCAGCGCTGCGCGGCGGCGCCGCCACACCGCCGCGCTCAGCAACACCAGCGCCAGGCGCGGCAGCAGCCCGTACACCACGATGCAGCCCGTCAGCCACAGCGCCCAGCTGCGCTGGCCCGCGGCGCCGGGAGAAGCGGAAAGCACGGTCGCGGCATCGGGCACCGGAAAGCCGATCTGCGCCGGCGCCCAGCCCAGCATCTGCACGGCGCGCACGAAGAAGGCCGGGTCGAGGATCGTCGTCTCCCAGCTCAGCGTGTAGCTGCGGAATGCCAGCGCGAACAGCAGCGCGGCCAGCACGACGGCGAACGAGAGCGACCAGATGCCGTGGCTCACCAGCCCCAGGGCCCACGGCAGCAGCCTGGCGCGCGCCAGCAGCCCGGTGGCAGAGCGCACCAGCACCGGCGCCTGGCCACGCTTGCCGCCCGCCACGCGCGCGGTGAGCGAGAGCCAGATCCAGCCCAGCGAGCTTGTATTGAACGCGCCGAGCGGCAGCCACAACCCGGCCAGCCAGAGCAGCAGCGTGAGCGCATGCAGGCCGAGCAGGCTCGCCAGCGCCACGATCACATTGATGTGCCGTTCGCCGCTGCCGACCACGTTGCCCGCCAGGCCCAGGCCGGCAATGACGATGAGCGCGACCAGTCCGAGCAGCACCCATGGCGCCCATTGGCGGGCGCGTGCCAGTTCAGCTTGCAGCCCGATGCGCTCACCGAGCTGCAGCGCGCGTGCGGTGATCAGTGCCGGTCCGTCGGAGGTGCGGGAGAGGGCGGCGCGCAGGACCTCTGCATCGTCGAGCGGACCTTTCTCTTCGGTCCATCGGATCGCCTCGGTGACGACCGCGTCCGGAAATGCAGATTCGCGCAACGCGGTGTTGGTCAACAGGGTCCCTTCGCAAGTGAAGCCCCGCAAGTGCCGGGGCGCGCGAATTATGCCCGGCGCGCTTCAGAAGAGCCCAATGAGAACGGGGCCGCGCAGACGGCCCCGTCCCTGTTCAGCATGCGAGTCGAAAACGCGTGCCCGGTCTCAGCGCAGGCCGAAGAACGAAAGCACGGCCACGACCACCACGATCAGACCGACGATGTAGATGATGGAATTCACGCGAGGGCTCCTCGTTGTTGACGACAGCTTCAGCATCGCGCCCGGGGTGTCCGGCTGTTGTCGGCGGGCAGCGGCCTGCGCTGTAGGACTTGCGAAGACCTCTTCGACCGCATGTGCCGTGCCGGCGCGCCTCATGCGGCGGGCTTGCGGCGGGGTTCGGGGCCCAGCGCCTGCTCGAGCAGCCAGAGCATCGCCGCGCGGACGGCATTCGCGTCGGCGCCGGCATCGATCTCCAGCGCGGCCTTGTCGAATGCGGCCGAGAGCAGCCGGGCGAGCGCATCGAGCGGTACTCCTGCCTTGCCCACCTTGGCGCTTTCCAGCCCCTGGCGCAGCGAGTTCGCCGAGGTGGCTTCGTCGATGGCCTTGATTTCCGCGAGGCCCAGCACGGCCGGGCCTTCGATCAGCAGCAGCCGCGTGCGGCCCGGCACGGTCATGGTGTCCAGGTAGGCCTTGCTGCCCTCGACCAGTGCCTCGCGCGGCGTGAGCTGCCGGGGCGTGGCCGCCTCGATGCCGGCCGCCACGGCTTCGGCCTCGCGCACCAGCACCTGCCTGAACAGGTCGCGCTTGTCCGCGAAGTGGTGATACAGCGCGCCGCGCGTGGTGCCGGCGGCAGCGGCAATCTCGGGTGTCGACGTGTCGCCGTAACCCTTGCTGACGAAAAGGCCCCGCGCCGCCTCGATCAAGGCGAGGCGGGTGGTTTCGGTGCGTTCACGGTTGGTTCTGGACGGGGGAATGGCGGTTGTCTTGGGCATTTACATACAGGCTGTCTGTAGATTAATATGGAAACTTACATTCAGCCTGTATGTTAATTGAAAGGGCCGATGCCATGAAAGTGACGAGCTACTACCCGGTGATCATGACCAACGACGTGGCCGCGACGGCCCGCTTCTACCAGTCGCACTTCGGCTTTGTGCCGCTGTTCGCGAGCGAGTGGTATGTGCATCTGCAGCTCGAAGGCGAGCCCTCGGTCAACCTGGCGGTGCTGGATGGCCGGCACGAGACGATTCCCGCCGCCGCGCGCGGCCAGGTGGCGGGCGGCCTGCTGCTCAATTTCGAGGTGGACGACGCCGACGCGGTCCACGAGCGGCTGGCCGCGGCCGGGCTGCCGATTCTTCTGCCGCTGCGCGACGAAGAGTTCGGCCAGCGCCACTTCATCACCAGCGACCCGAACGGCGTGCTGATCGACATCGTCAAGCCGATCCCGCCGAGCGCGGAGTTCGCCGCGCTGTACGAAGCCGGCGCACTGCCGTCGTAGGCCTTCTGGCTCAGGCCCGCAGGGCTTCCTCGTCTTCCTCGATCGAGTCGCCCAGGAAGCCGCCGCTCTGATGGGCCCACAGCCGTGCATAGAGCCCGCCCTGCGCCATCAGCGCGCGGTGGTCGCCTTCTTCCACCACGCGGCCTTCGTCGAGCACGATGAGCCGGTCCATCGCCGCGATGGTCGACAGGCGGTGCGCGATCGCAATCACGGTCTTGCCTTCCATCAGCCGATAGAGGCTCTGCTGGATGGCGGCCTCCACTTCGGAATCGAGCGCGCTGGTGGCCTCGTCGAGCAGCAGGATCGGCGCGTCCTTGAGCATCACGCGCGCAATGGCCACGCGCTGGCGCTGGCCGCCCGAGAGCTTGACGCCGCGCTCGCCCACGTGCGCCTCGTAGCCGCGCCGGCCGCTGGCATCGCCCAGCGTCTGGATGAAGTCGTGCGCTTCGGCGCGCCGGGCGGCGGCTTCGATCTGCGCCGGCGTGGCGTCGGGCCGGCCGTAGGCGATGTTGTCGGCCACCGAGCGGTGCATCAGCGACGTGTCCTGCGTGACCATGCCAATGTGGCTGCGCAGCGAATCCTGCGTCACGTGCGCGATGTCGCGCCCGTCGACCAGAATGCGGCCGCTCTCCAGGTCATGGAAGCGCAGCAGCAGGTTGACCAGCGTCGACTTGCCCGCGCCAGAGCGGCCGACCAGGCCGATCTTCTCGCCGGGCCGCACCACCAGGTTCAGGTCGTCGATGACGCGGCGGCCCGCATCCGCATAGCGGAAGCTCGCGTGCTCGAAGCGCACCTCGCCGCGCGGCACCTCGAGCACGTCGGCATCGGGCGCATCGAGCACGGTGCGCGGGCGCGACAGCGTCTTCATGCCGTCCTGCACAGTGCCGATGTTCTCGAACAGGCTGGTCATCTCCCACATGATCCAGTGCGACATGCCCTGCAGGCGCAGCGCCATCGCGGTGGCCGCGGCCACCGCGCCCACGCCCACCGTGCCGTTCGACCACAGCCACAACGCGGTGCCGGCCATGCCCGCGGTCAGGCCCATGCTGAGTGTGTGGTTGACGATCTCGAACGCGCTCACCAGCCGCATCTGGCCATAGCCCGTGTACATGAATTCGCGCATCGCGTCGCGCGCGAAGCCGGCCTCGCGCTGCGTGTGCGAGAACAGCTTGACGGTGGCGATGTTGGTGTAGGCGTCGGTCACGCGGCCGGTCATCAGCGCGCGCGCATCGGCCTGCGCCTTGCCGACCTTGCCCAGCCGCGGCACGAAGTACGCGAGCGAACCCGCATAGAGCACGAGCCAGGCGACGAAGGGCAGCACCAGCTGCACGTCGAGCACGCTCACCAGCACGACGATGGTCACCACGTACACGCCCATGGCCACCACCACGTCGGCCAGCACGAACAGCGTGTCGCGCACCGCCAGCGCGGTCTGCATCACCTTGGCCGTGATGCGGCCCGCGAACTCGTCCTGGTAGAAGGCCATGCTCTGGCCCAGCATCAGGCGGTGGAAGTTCCAGCGCAGGCGCATCGGCAGGTTCACCGCCAGCGTCTGGTGCTTGACGATGGTCTGCAGCGCCACCACGCCGATGCTGATCACCAGCAGCGCGGCCAGCCACGTCAGCGTGTCGCCGCGCTCGGCCCATAGCCGCGACGGCACCTGGCCGCCGAGCCAGTCGACGATGCGTCCCAGAACCGCGAACAGCAGCGCCTCGAAGGCCGAGATGGCCGCGGTGAGCGCCGCCATGATGGCCATCTTGAGGCGCAGGCCCTGGGTGCAGGCCCACAGGAACGCGAAGAAGCTCGTCGGCGGAAGCGCCGGCTCGGTCGTGGGATAGGGAGGAAGCAGTTTTTCGAAGAAGCGGAACAAGGCTGCGAGTCTCCAGGAGAAGCCGCGACTTTAGCCCGGGGTGGCATGTCCTTGCCCCGAAAGGGTGCGTTCCGCCGCCGCGGGCGCCTGGCCGCCCAGCCGCTCGCCGAGAAAGTCGATGAAGCTGCGCAGCTTGGGCGCCATGTACTGGCGGCTGGTGTACACGGCAAAGAGCGTGACCGGCGGCGCGGCGTGGTCGGGCAGCAGCCGCACCAGCCGGCCCTCTGCCAAGTCGTCGTCGATCAGCCATTCGGGCAAGAACGCAATGCCCATGTCCGCGCGCACCGCATGCAGCGTGAGCGTGGTGTCGTCCGATCGCAGCGCCGGCGTGAGCCGCAGCGAAAACATCCGCCCGCCCGGCCCCTTGAGCGAGAGGTTGTCGAGATTCACGTAGCTCGGCACGATGGCGCCGAGCCGGCCCACGTCGGCCGGCAGCGCGGGGTTGCCGCCCATGCGGCGCAGGTAGGCGGGCGTGCCCGCCAGATGAAAGGGCACGCGGCACAGCGGCCGTGCGATCAGCGCGGGCGAGGGCTCCTGGGTGGCGCGCAGCGCCAGGTCGTAGCCATCGGCCGCGAGATCGACCTTGCGGTTCTCCAGGTGAATGTCGATCAGCACTTCCGGAAAGCGCTCGCGGTAGTCGGCCAGCACGCGCGCGAAGCGCGGCGTGGCACACCACACCGGCGCGCTCAGCTTGAGCTGGCCGCGCGGCGCCTCGCGGGTCTGGCCGATGGCGGCCTCGGCCGCATCGAGCAGGTCGAGCGCGCGCCGGCTCTGCTCGTACCAGGCGCTGCCGGCCTCGGTCAGGCTCAGGTGACGGCTCGAGCGGTGCAAAAGCCGCGCACCCAGCGATTTTTCGAGCTGCGCCACATGCTTGCTGGCCATGGGCGGCGAGATCGACAGGTGCTCCGCCGCGGCCACGAAGCTGCCCGATTCGACGACCTCTCGAAACACGCGCAGGCTGGTCAGGCGGTCCATGGAAGCTTTCCTGTAGAGAAATGAATCGATGCATCGTAGCCTGTCGATTTCCTGGTGGGAAATGTCTACAGTCGATGCAACGCTTTCAAGGAGCATCGACTTGACCCACGACAACCACACTTCGCGCCTGCCCACGTATTTCATCTCGCATGGCGGCGGCCCATGGCCCTGGATGAAGAAGGAGATGGGCGGGGTCTACGACCAGCTGGCCGCGGCGCTGGCCGACATGCCGCGCCAGATCGGCCGCATGCCGGACGCCATTCTCATGCTGTCGGCCCATTGGGAAGCACCGGTCTTCACCGTGCAGGGCAACCCGCGCCCGCCCATGATCTACGACTACGGCGGCTTCCCCGCCCACACCTACGAAGTGCGCTACGACGCGCCCGGCTCGCCCGAACTGGCGCAGCGCGTGCAGTCGCTCCTTGCCGCGGCCGGGCTGCCGGCGGCCATCGACGCCGAGCGCGGCTACGACCACGGCATGTTCTCGCCCATGAAGGCGATGTACCCCGACGCCAGCGTGCCGGTGGTGCAGCTGTCGCTCCGGCGCGGGCTCGATCCGGCCGAGCACCTGGCGCTCGGCCGCGCGCTCGCGCCCTTGCGCGACGAGAACGTGCTGATCGTGGGCAGCGGCCTGAGCTATCACAACCTGCGCAACTTCGGACCGCAGGCACATGGTGTTTCCAAGGCCTTCGGCGACTGGCTCGACCACACCGCCGTGCAGTCCGCGCCGCAGGAGCGCGTGCAGCGGCTGCAGGACTGGGCCTCGGCCCCTTCGGCGCGCGTGGCGCATCCGCGCGAGGAACACCTGATCCCGTTGATGGTTGCAGTCGGCGCGGCCGAGCAGGAGCCCGGTGAACGCATCTATCACGAAGAGGCCTTCATGGGCGGGCTCGTGGTGTCGAGCTACCGCTTCGGCGCTGCCGCCAGCTGAGAAGGCGGCGGGTTGGCAAAATCGGGCGATGCCTTCCATTCCCGATTCAGATTCCACTTCAGATTCAGGCCGCGAAGCCCGCCTCTTGATCGAACGCATCGCCGCGCTCGGCACGCGCCATGACGTGGTGCACGGCGGCGTTCGCGTCTCTTGGCGCCGCTTCGGCGGTGAAAGCACCCATCCGCCGCTGGTGCTGCTGCACGGCGGCCACGGCAGCTGGATGCACTGGCTGCGCAACGTCGAGGCGCTCTCGGCCGGGCGCACGCTGTGGCTGCCCGACATGCCGGGCTTCCATGATTCCGACACGCCGCCGCGCGCAGCGCCCGGCGAAGATCCGCTCGGGCCGCTGCTCGATGCGCTGGGCGGATCGCTCGACCAGCTGATCGGCACCGGCACGCCCATCGATCTTGGCGGCTTCTCCTTTGGCGGGCTCACCGCCGCGCGCTTCGCGGTGCGGCGCGGCGCCATCCGGCGCCTCGCGCTCGTGGGCAGCGGAGGCCACGGCACGATGCGGCGCATGGCGGTGGAGATGATCAACTGGCGCGCCGCGCCCAACCGCGAGCAGGAACGCGCCGCGCTGCTGCACAACCTGGGCGCGCTGATGCTGCACGACAAGGCCGCGATCGACCCGGTCGCGTTCGAGATCCACGACGTTTCCTGCCACGGCACGCGCTTTCGCAGCAAGGACGTGTCGCAGGCGGGCGGCCTGCAGGCCGCGCTCGACACACTGGGCGGGCCGCAGTTGCTGCTCTGGGGCGAGTACGACGTCACCGCCGATCCGCGGCCGCTGGTGGCGCAGCTCACGGCCGGCCAGCCGCAGCGCGAAGGCGTGGTGATCGACGGGGCAGGGCATTGGGCGCAGTACGAGCGCGCCGATGAATTCAACCGGCTGCTGCTGCGCTTCCTGGGCTGAGCCTCAAGCCTCGCTACTGCTTCGCGAGCCCGAGCTTGCGGATGATGTCGCCCCACTGGTCGTAGGTCGAGCGCGTGAGCGCGGCCAGTTGCGCGGGGCTCGACGATTCGGCCTCGTAGGCGCCCTGGCGGAAGAAGTCGCGCGTGGCCGGCATCGCCAGCACCTGCGCGAGCGCGGCGTTGAGCCTGGCGACCACCGGCGCCGGCATGCGCGCCGGGCCGTAGAAGCCGAGCCAGCTCGCCATGTCGACGCCACTCACGCCTTGTTCGGTCATCGTAGGCACGTCGGGCAGCATCGCGCTGCGCTTCGGCGCCGCCACCGCGAGCATGCGGACCTTGCCGGTGGCGGTGTTCTGGATCGCGTTGGGCGCGGCGTCGAAGTAGTACTGCACGCGGCCCGCGAGAAAGTCCTTCGCGGCATCGGCGCCGCCCTTGTACGGCACGTGCACCACGTCCAGCCCCGCCTTCTGCGCAAAGGCCTCGCCGTAGATGTGCGACGAGGTGCCGGTGCCGAAGGAGGCATAGCTCATCTTCCCCGGGTTGGCCTTGATGTAGGCCACGAGTTCCTGCACCGTGTGCGCGGGCACGCTCGCATGCACCGTGAGCACCAGCGGCCCGCGTGCGCCAAGCGAGATCGGCGTCAGGTCCTTGAACGGGTCGTAGCGCACCTGCGCCAGCGTCTGCGGGTTCTGCGCGACCACGGACGAGGGCGCGTACATGAAGGTGTAGCCGTCGGGCGCGGCGCGGATCACTTCTTCCGTCGCGAGGATGAAGCTCGCACCCGGCCGGTTCTCGACGATCACCGGCGTCTGCAGCACCTCGGCCAGCTTGTTGGCGACGAAGCGCGCCTGCGCATCCGAGGCGCCGCCCGCCGCGAGGCCGAGCACGATGCGGATGCTGCGGCCCTTCTCGGGAAAGGGCGCGGGATCGGCCGCGGACACGGACATCGGCAGGGCGGCTGCGCCGAGTGCAGGCACCAGCCCGAGCCACGCGGCAACGCGCCGGCGGCGGATGCAGGAGGGCGGCCGGACGTTCATTGCTTCGCCAACCCCACCTGCTGCACCATCTCGCCCCAACGCTCGTAGGTCGAGCGCGTGACGCCGGCAAACTCCCCGGGCGTGCTTGCCCCCGCTTCATAGCCGCCGCTGCGGTAGAAGTCTCGCACCTGCGGCATCGCCAGCACCTGCGCGAGCGCGGCGTTGAGCTTGGCCACCACCGGCGCGGGCATGTGGGCCGGCCCGTAGAAGCCGAGCCAGCTCGGCAGATCGAGCCCCGTCACGCCTTGTTCCGCAAAGGTGGGCACGTCGGGCAGCGCGGCAATGCGCGCGTTCGCGGCAATCGCCAGGATCTTCACCTTGCCGGTGCCCGAGGTGATGACGGCCGAGGAGGCTGAATCGAACATGTACTGCACGCGGCCGCCGATCAGGTCCTTGGCCGCATCCGAGCCGCCCTTGTACGGAATGTGCACCGCGTCGATGCCGGCCTTCTTCACGAAGGCCTCGCCGTAGATGTGCGACGAGGTGCCCGCGCCGAACGAGGCATAGCTCACCTTGCCGGGGTTCGCCTTCACGTAGGCGACGAGCTCCTTCACGTTGTTCACCGGCACGGTGGTGCTCACCGACAGCACCAGCGGCCCGCGGCCGCCCATCGAGATGGCGGTGAAGTCCTTGAACGGGTCGTAAGGCACCTGGGTGAAGGTATGCGGGTTCTGCGCCATGGTGGAGGAGGGCGCGTAGAGCAGGGTGTAGCCGTCGGGCAGCGCGCGCGCCACCTCGCTCGCGGCCAGCATGGTGCTGGCACCGGGCTTGTTGTCGACGATCACGCTGGTGCCCAGCACCTCGCCGAGCTTCTGCGCCACGATGCGCGCCTGCGCATCGGTGCCGCCGCCGGCCGTGAAGCCCACCACGATGCGTATCGGCTTGCCGCCGCGCACCGGAAAGTCTTGCGCCAGCGCCAGGGGCGCCAGGCCCAGAAAGGCCGCCGCGCCGAGCGCCGCGCCGAACGCACGGCGGGTGCCGCAGGGTTTTTTCATCGATGTCTCCGTTTGGAATGTTCTTCTTATATTGATTTAGAAAATCATAAAAATCCACATGATCTAGGGAATACCCCGAAGAAGTGCGATTTATGGGCTTTTGTGTTTGACAAAATGAACATTGAAATCAAAATACGACGAAACAGCCCATCCAAGACATCCATCCATGAAAACTGTCGTCCGCACCGACGAGCGCATCCTGTCCTCCGACATCTTCGACCGCGACAGCCGCACCAAGCGCCCTGACCATGGCAGCTGGGCCGAGCCCGGCAAGAACATTCCGGTCTACCACCGCTGCGGCGTGCTGGTGGTGGGCGGCGGCCCGTCGGGCACCGCGGCCGCCGCCGCCGCGGCGCGCGCGGGCGCAGACGTGGCGCTGCTCGAGCGCTACAACCACCTGGGCGGCCTTTCCACCGGCGGCCTCGTGATCTGGATCGACCGCATGACCGACTGGGAAGGCCAACTCGTGATCCGCGGCTTTGCCGAGGAGCTGTTCGACCGCCTGCCGGCCGACGCCATCGCCGGCCCCGCGCGCGAAGACTGGGGCTCGCAGGACGCGGCCAAGGCCGCGCACTGGTCGCAGCGCACGGCGGCCTACCACGGCGTGGTCACCTGGTCGCCCACCATCGACCCGGAGCGCCTCAAGCTGCTGTCGCAGGAGATCGTGCTGGAGCGCCAGGTCAAGCTCATCTACCACTCGTGGGCCGCCATTCCCATCGTGCAGGACGGCGCGGTGAAGGGCGTGGTGTTCGAGAGTAAGGAAGGCCGCATGGCCATCATGGCCGACGTAGTGGTCGACGCCACCGGCGACGGTGATTTGTTCGCGCGTGCCGGCGCGGCTTTCGTGAACGACATCGAGGAGGCCGATGTGCACCACTGCATGAACACCTCGTGGCTGTTCGGCGGCGTGGACATGAACCGCTGGATCGAATTCAAGGCCGGCCAGCCCGAGGCGTTCAGCGCCTTCATGGCGCGCGGGCGCGAGCAGTGCGGCCTGTTCGAGCGGCCCTTCGTCTCGTGGCGCAACGACGTGGCGCTGTTCATGGGGCCGCGCCAGTCGGGCTACTCGGCGCTCGACGTGGACGACCTCACGGCCGTGGAAGTGCGCTCGCACCGTGCGATGGCCGCGCACCTGGACTACTTCCGTGCCCATGCCCCGGGCTTCGAGGATGCCTACCTGATGCTGAGCGCGCCGCAGATCGGCGTGCGCCATGCGCGGCGCCTGACCGGCGTGGGCGCGGTGCTGCGCAGCCAGTGGCCCGACGGCGTGGCGCTGGCCGACGAGGTGGGCGTGACGCCCGCGGTGTCACCGAAGTTTCCGAACATCTCCATTCCCTACGGCGCGCTGGTGCCGCAGCAGCTCGACGGTTTGCTCGCCTGCGGCCGCCACATCTCGTGCGACCGCAACTCGCACGGCTTCATGCGCGAGATTCCGCAGTGCTGGATCACCGGCCAGGCCGCGGGCGTGGCGGCGGCGCTGGCGTCGCGGGGCGGCATCGAACCGCGCTTCATCGACGTGGGGGCGCTGCAGTCGGCGCTGCTCGCACAAGGTGTGTACCTGCGCGCCGGTGCCGGGCAGGGCGCGCATGCGCGGGCCGTGGCCGAAGCCGGGATCTGAATCGCATGAACCCGACCGACACGCTTTCGCCAGCCTCTACATTGCAGAGTCTTGCAAAGGGTTCCTCCATGTCCACTGACAAAAACGACAGCTCCTTTTCGGCTGCCGAATCCACCGACGCGCGCGGCGACCGCTCCGACACCGTGAGCGCGCTGGAGCGCGGCATCTCGGTGCTGCGCTGCTTCAGCGAGGCGCGCCCCGTGCTGGGCCATGCCGACATCGCGCGCATGACCGGCATCCCGCGGCCGACCGTCAACCGGCTCGTCGCCACGCTGCTTTCGCTGGGCATGCTCAAGGCCGCGCAGGTGGCCGACCGCTTCATGCTCGGGCCGGGCGTGGTGTCGCTGTCGCGCGTGTTCCTTGGCAGCCTCGACGTGCGCGCCGCCGCGCGGCCCAGCATGCAGGCGATGGCGGAGGAGGTGGGCGCCTCGGTCTACCTGGCGATACGCGACGGCATGGAGATGGTGCTGATCGAGGCCTGCCGGCCGCGCTCGTCGATGCTGTCGGCGCGGCTCGACGTGGGCTCGCGCGCGCCGCTGGCCAACTCGGCACTGGGCCGTGCGTACCTTTCCGCTTTGCCCGAGGCGCAGCGCAACCAGCTCATCGATTCGATGCGCCTCTTGCGCGGCCCCGAATGGGACAGCATCGCAACCGGTATGACGCGCGCCATCGGCGAAGCCAGGCGGCTGGGCTATTGCCTGTCGCTCGGCGAGTTCCACCGCGAGATCAATTCGGTGTCGGTGCCCCTCATCGGGCCGGACGGCGAAGTGATGGCGCTCAACGGCGGCGGCGCGGCCTTCGTGTTCACCGAGGAACGCCTGCGCAACGAACTCGCACCGCGCCTGCACGACATCGCGCTCACCATCGCGCGCGACATCGGCGGCCACGTGCCGACGCCCCTGCCGGGCTAGCCCGGCCGACCCCGCGACACATCAACAAAAAAACGGAGACACGGGCCATGCACCTGAGCGATGAAGAAAAAGCCATGATGGACGGCCGCGACGGCCCGGCCGTGCAGAAGGCGATGGACCTGCTGATGCGCTACGGCGAAGCGCTGGGCGCCGAGCGGCTGGTGGAAACGCGCAACGTCTGCGCCACCATCACCTCGACCACGCCGTTCCAGCGCGACTTCGCGCTGGCCAAGGGCGGCGGCATGGACGCGGTGTTCTCCGAATTCAGCCTCGACAGCCAGGAGACCGTCGAGATTCCGAAGTTCAAGGTCTTCACGAGCCACCTGCAACTGGGCTTCGACCCGGGCCAGCCCGAGCGCATGGGTGTGAGCGAGGAAATCGTGCAGTTCTACAACAAGAGCGAGCGCCATGCGGCGGGCCTGGGCGCGCAGATCATGAACACCTGCACGCCCTACCAGGTCGGCAACATCCCGACGCGCGGCGAGCACTGCGCGTGGATGGAATCGTCGGCGGTCGTGTACTGCAACTCGGTGCTCGGCGCACGCACGAATACCGAGGGCCGCGAAAGCACCGGCGCGGCCATGCTCACGGGCCGCATTCCCTACTGGGGCTACCACCTCGACGAGAATCGGCGCGCCACGCATGTGGTCGAGCTCGACATCGAGGTCGAGTCAGTGCAGGACTGGGGCCTGCTCGGCTACTACATCGGCGAGCATGTGCAGGAGCGCGTGCCGGTGGTGCATAGCCGGCGCGGCATTGCGCGCGTGCCCAACCTGCCGCGGCTCAAGCACTTTGGCGCGGCGGCCTCGTCTTCGGGCGGCGTGGAGATGTACCACATCGCCGGCATCACGCCCGAGGCGCTGACGCTCGAACAGGCGCTTGGCGGCAGGGCGCCCGTGGAGGTGCTGCGCTACGGCGAGGCCGAGCGCCGCGCCACCTACGAGAAGATCAACGCCACCGGAAAGGACGCCGATGTGCAGTACGTGATGCTGGGCTGTCCGCACTACACCATCGAGCAGATCTGGGAAGCCGCGCAGCTCATCGAAGGCCGCAAGGTGCATCCGGACTGCGAGCTGTGGATCTTCACACCACGCGCCATCAAGTCGCTGGCCGACCGCAACGGCTACACCAAGATCATCGAGGACGCGGGCGGCATCCTCATGACCGACAGCTGCTCGGCCATGAGCCGCGCCGTGCCCAAGGGCACGAAGACGGTGGCGCTCGATTCGGCCAAGCAGGCGCACTACCTGCCCGCCATCCTCGGCGTGCAGGCGTGGTTCGGCAGCACGGCGGAATGTGTCGATGCGGCGTGCACGGGCCGGTGGAACGGGGGGATGCAATGAAGCCCGCCGTTCGGCTGTCTTTTTCCCTCCCCTCCCGGGGGAGGGCCGGGGTGGGGGCACGCGGCGCATCCATCGGGTGCTCTGCCCGCCCCCATCCCAACCTTCCCCCGAGAGGGGAAGGAGCAAAACCATGACGCATCGCGAATCCCCGCTCGTCATCCGCGGCCGCAAGGTCGTCGGCGGCATGGCCGAAGGCGAGGCCCTGGTCACGCGCGACCGCATCTCGGGCTGGGGCGGCATCGACCCGCGCACCGGCACCGTCATCGAGACGCGGCACGAACTGCGCGGCCAGAGCTTCGCGGGCAAGGTGCTGGTGTTTCCGGGGGCCAAGGGGTCGTCGGGCTGGTCCGCGATGTTTCACATGACGCGGCTCATGAATTCGGCGCCGGCGGCGTTTTTGTTCAACGAGATGACGACCAAGATGGCGCTCGGCGCCGTGGTCACGCACTCGCCCTCGATGACCGATTTCGAGCGCGATCCGCTCGAATGCATCGCCACCGGCGACTGGGTGCGCGTGGACGCCGACCGCGGCGTGATCGAGATCACAAAGAAGAAAACGGAAGGCCGCCCATGACCCGCCCCCTGCGCAGCAACTTCCCGCGCGGCTCCTATCTCTGGTCGGTGCGCAACGCGCACTGGCGCGCGCTCGGCATTCCGGAAGAGGACTGCGAGAAGCCGAAGATCGCCGTCGTCAACAGCTCGTCGGAACTCGCGGCCTGCTTCAGCCATCTCGACCGCGTGGCGGTGGAGGTCAAGACCGCGATCCGCGCCGCAGGCGGCGTGCCATTCGAGATCCGCACCGCCGCGCCCAGCGACTTCATCACGGGCGCCGGCGCGCGCGGCGCCTACATGCTGGGCGCGCGCGACCTCGTCACCAACGACATCGAAGTGGCCGTCGAAGGCGCGCAGCTCGACGGCATGGTCTGCCTCACCTCGTGCGACAAGACCGTGCCGGGCCAGCTCATGGCGGCGGCGCGGCTCAACATCCCGACCCTGCTCGTACCCTGCGGCTACCAGCCCAGCGGCGAGTACCGCGGCAAGCACATGGACATCGAGGAGGTCTTCATCGGCGCGATGCATGCGGTCACCGGCAACCTGCCGGTCGAAGAACTCGTGGGCATGAGCCGCGAGGCGATCCGCGGGCCGGGCGTGTGCTCGGGCCTGGGCACGGCCAACTCGATGCACATCGTCTGCGAGGCCCTCGGCATGGCCCTGCCCGGCAGCGCGCCGGTGGCGGCGCTGAGCCCGAAGATGATGGACGACGTGCGCGCCGCCGGCACGCGCATCGTGCAGATGGTGTGGGACGACCTGAAGCCGCGCGACATCCTCACGCCCGGTGCCTTCGCCAACGCGGTGCGCGCGGTGCTTTCTGTCGGCGGTTCGCTCAACACGGCGAAGCATCTGCAGGCGGTATCGAGCGAAGGGGAGTGCGGCGTCGACGTGTACGGCCTGTTCGAAAGCCTTGGCCCCACGACGCCGGTGCTGGCCGGCGTGCGGCCGATCGGCGATCACAGCATCGAGCAGTTCGAAGCCGCGGGCGGTTGCCGCGCACTGATGAAGCAGCTCGCGCCCCTGCTCGACACCGGCGCGCTGACCGTCACGGGCGGCACCGTGGACTACAACCTGCGCAACGCCGAAGTCGCCGACGCCGAGGTGATCCGCCCCATCGACCGCCCGGTGGCGCCGCTGCCGGCCATCGTGCTCTTGCGCGGCAACCTCGCGCCCGAGTCGGGCCTCATCAAGACCGGCATCGCCGAGCGCAAGGTGCGGCGCTTCACCGGTCCGGCGGTGTGCTTCTGGACCTCGGACGCAGCCATCGCGGCGCTCAAGAAGGGCGAGATCGCGCCGGGCCAGGTGGTCGTGATGCGCGGGGCCGGTGCCTGCGGCGGCCCGGCCATGGGCGGAGGTGCCTCGCGCGTGGTCTTCGCCATCGATGGCGCGGGCCTGGGCGACCAGGTCGCGATCCTGACCGACGGGCATCTCTCGGGCCTGGTCTGCAAGGGGCTGGTGGTGGCCGAGGTGTCGCCCGAAGCGGCACTCGGTGGGCCGCTCGGGCTGGTGCGCGATGGCGACGTGATCACCATCGACCTCGACGCGCGCCGCCTCGACATTGCGCTGAGCGACGCCGAGCTCCAGGCGCGCCGCGCCGACTGGCAGCCGCCGCCGCCGGCCTTCGACACCGGCTGGCTGCAGCAGTACCGGCGCAACGTGAGCCCGCTGTCGAAGGGCGCCGTGCTCGTGCGCACCGAACGACCCGAACCTTCGGGCTAAGAAGCTTTTTCACCCGGCCTTCGCCAACCGGTGCGGACCTCCGTGTGCACCCGGTGGCGCAGCCCTGCGCGCGATCCCGAGTTTTTCAACCGAGAGAAGAAACAGGAGACAAAAGAACCATGAAGAGACTTTTGATGGGGTCGGCGCTGGCGCTTGCAAGCAGCGGCGCGGTGCATGCGCAGTCCAGC
The DNA here is from genome assembly GCF_018614875.1 of Variovorax paradoxus. Classification (GTDB taxonomy): domain Bacteria; phylum Pseudomonadota; class Gammaproteobacteria; order Burkholderiales; family Burkholderiaceae_C; genus Variovorax; species Variovorax paradoxus_I. Next base: position 145,341 of record NZ_JAGGNW010000002.1, read on the forward strand.
GTCACGGTGTTCGGCGTGATGGACCTCGGCGTGCAGTACACGAAGGGCGAGGGCGGCGGCTCGGTCAAGGCGCTGTCGAACGGCGGGCTCTCGACCAGCCGGCTCGGATTCCGCGGCACCGAAGACCTGGGCGGCGGCCTGCGCGCGGGTTTCTGGCTCGAAGGCAGCCTGAACCCCGACACCGGCGGTGGCCGGCCCAGCAACAGCAACAACCAGGCGAGCGGCGCGGGCACGGCAGGGCCGATCACCTTCGACCGCATGTCCTTCGTGAGCCTGTCGCACCAGGAGTTCGGCGAGCTGCGGCTGGGGCATGACTTCATTCCCACGCACTACAACAGCATCTACTTCGATCCCTTCAACGCCAACGGCGTGGCGCGCGCGGGCAACCTCACGTTCGCAGGTTCGGGCACCGGGCCGCTGCCCACCGCCATCACCGGCAGCAACACGGTGAGCTACTGGCTGCCGGCCGGGCTCGGCGGCTTCTACGGCATGGCGATGATCGGCACCGGCGAGAACGACTCCACCGCACCGAACCGCCACGACGGCAACTTTGGCGGTGCGCGCTTCGGTTTCGCCTCGGGTGCATTCGACATCGCGGCGGCCGTCACGCGCACGCACTTCAACGCCGCCGCCGCCATCGGCAACTACACGCACGCCAACATCGGCGGCTCGTGGGACGCGGGCTTTGCGAAGTTCTTTGCGCTCTACAACAAGGTGACGGTGAAGCTCGCCGCCGGCACGGTGCGCAAGAACACCGCCGAGATCGGCGCGCACATTCCGGCCTTCGAGGTCGGCCGCATCCGCGTGAGCTACGCCTATCTCGACGACCGCAGCGACGACAGTCTGCGCAACGCCAACGGCATGCCGCGCAACCGCGACGACGCGCGCCAGTTCGGCATCGGCTACGTGCACAACCTCTCGAAGCGCACCGCGCTCTACGGCACCTATGCGCGGCTCATGAACGGCGGCCAGGCGCGCTACGTGGTGAGCGGCGGCGTGGCACCGGCCGGTGGCCGCCGCTCGTCGGGCTGGGAGCTCGGCGTGCGGCATCTCTTTTGAGAAGGAGCAACGACATGCGACGCAGAAACCTCACCCTGGCGGCCCTCGCGGCCGGCGGCGCGCTGGCCATGCTGCCCGGCGCGGTGGCCTGGAGCGCCGAAAGCTATCCGGACAAGCCGCTGCGCCTGATCGTGGGCTTTGCGCCCGGCGGCGGTGCCGACGCGCTTACGCGCATCATCGCGGAGGGGCTCTCCAAGCAGCTGGGCCAGCAGGTGATCGTGGAGAACCGCCCGGGCGCCGACGGCGTGCTGGCGGCGCAGGCCACCTCGTCTGCCAAGCCCGACGGCTACACGCTGCTGATGGGCACCAACACCGCGATGGTGGCGGCGCCCACGCTGCGGCCGACGCCGCCCTACGACCCGTTCAAGGCCTTCACGCCGATCAGCTCGGCCGGGCAGTTCTCGATGTTCCTGGTGGTGCCGGCCAGCTTGCCGGTGAAGAGCGTGAACGAACTGCTGGCGATGGTGGCGGCCAGGCCCGGCGCGTACAACTCGGCATCGAGCAACAGCGCTTCGGAGCTGGCCATGCTGCAGCTGCTGGGTGAGCGCAAGGTGGTCAACGCACGCTACAAGGGCGACATGCAGGCCATGACCGATCTGCTGGGCGGGCAGATCCACATGATGTTCACCACCGGCACGCTGGCGCCGGCTTTCGTGAAGGAAGGGCGCATCCGCGCGCTGGCCACGCTGCTGCCGCAGCGCAGCGCCTTGCTGCCCGATGTGCCGACGGGCGGCGAGCTCGGGCTCGGCAAGCTCACCATCACGCCGTGGGCCGGCTTCTTCGGGCCGCCGGGGCTGCCGCAGGCCATCACCGACAAGTTGTCGCAGGAGCTGCAGAACACGCTGAAGCGGCCCGAGGTGCATGCGCAGCTGGTGCAGCAGGGCTTCGAGGGCTACGGCATGAGCCCCGCGAAGTTCGCCGAATTCTTCCGCGCGCAGTACGAGGCCTTCGGCGCCACGGTGCGGCAGCACAACGTGAAGTTCGAATAGCCGCAGTTGTGGCTCAGCGCCCGATCAAGGGCGCGTTGCTGCGCCAGAACGCCGCATCCGGGAACGCGCCCGCGCCGGCCGCGGCGTTGTCCGCCATGTGCTCGGCACGGCTGGTGCCTGGAATGGTGCAGGTCACGGCCGGATGGCTCAGCACGAACTTCAGCAGCACCTGCGCCCAGCTCGCGCAGCCGATCTCGCCGGCCCACGCGGGCAGCGGCTGGTTCCGCAGGCGGCGCAAGAGGCCACCCCCGCCGAATGGCATGTTGACGATCACCGCCACGCCGCGTTCGGCCGCGAGCGGCAGCAGGCGCTGTTCGGCCTCGCGCGCATCGATCGAATAGTTGATCTGCAGGAAGTCGAGCTTCTCGGCGCGCAGCACGGCCTCGACCTCGCCATAGGCCGAGGCGGTGTAGTGCGTGATGCTGATGTAGCGCACGCGGCCCTTGTCCTTCCATCCGCGCAGTGTGGCGAGGTGGGTTTTCCAGTCCATCAGGTTGTGCACCTGCATCAGGTCCATGCGCTGGGTGCGCAGCCGCGCGAAGGACTGCTCCATCTGCGCGATGCCGGCCTCGCGGCCCGAGGTCCAGACCTTGGTGGCGAGAAAGGCCTTGGCCTCGCGCGGCTTCGCTGCGGCGGCCAGCAGCTCGCCGGTGGTTTCCTCGGAGCGGCCGTACATCGGCGAGCTGTCGATCACCGTGCCGCCGGACGCGAAGAGGGCGTCGAGCACGCCGGGCAGGCGCTTGTATTCGTCGGTGCCGGGGCGCTGGTCGAAGCCGATCCAGGTGCCGCAGCCGACTACCGGCAGGGCTTCTTGCGTGGAGGGGATGGGGCGGGTGTTCATCGTGATGGCAGGCAGGTGTTGTGCCACTGCGGTCATCGCGGCGGTTATCGGCAGTGCCGCGACAAGCTGCAGGAAGCGTGCGCGGTTCAAGCGCGCGTCGAAAATCTGAACTGGCGAGGAAGCGGGCGGGCCGAAGTTCTTCATGGGGAGGGCAGTGTCGCCATGCGTCGGGCGAGCAGCCGCGATGACGATAGCACCGAGTACTCCATCGCGCAGTTTCGCGCCATATTCCATGTCCGTGTGCGCCGATGCAACATCGTGCCTTCCATCGCTTGCCCACGAATGTTTCGCAATGTATCGTGCTTCGCGCAGGCGGAGGGCCTGCATCCTCAACAAGAACACCATCAGCCGGTGCGCAAGCTGCATCCGGCCATTGTCAATCTATGAATCCGACTTCCCATTCCATCTCCCGCCTGCTGCATGGGCTCGTGCTGCTACTGGTTGCACTGCTGCTCGCTGCATGCAGTGCTGCACCGATCGCACCCGAGCAGACTCTCACGGGGCAGGAGGGGGCGGTGGTCATGAAGCTGATTACCAACAGCCCTGGCGAGACCGACCCGGCGGAGACGCTGTCGGCCGTGCGCCTCGAGCGCGTGCTCGCGCCCGGCGAAAAGCAGACCGGACGGGACATCGTGGTGCTGACGCGCACGCGCAAGGCCACCTACACCACCGCTGTGTTCAGCGGCATGGTCGCGCCCGGGCGCTACATCATCAAGAACATCACCGGTGCGAGTGGCAATATGAGCTACTTCTATCCCATTGATGCGAAGTTCGGCAGCTTCGACGTGGTGCGCGGCGAAGTCACGCTGCTTGGAACGCTGTTGATCCAGCCGCGCCTGGGCACGCGCTTTGTCGTCGCCTATGTGCCACCGGAGGCTGAGCTGCAGAAGACCTTCGAGACCCTGTATCCCGCATTGGCGGCGCAGACCCGCGGCCGTCCGCAGCATGGCTTCGTTCCCACGCTCGACCTCGACCGCCGCGCTGAGCTGGCGCCGCAGGTCAAGCGCCTGGCGTCCATCTGGCATGGCCTGACGCAGACGGCCGACGGCGAGTTCATGGCCGGCAGCAAGCTCGGCAAGGTGCTGTGGCGCAAGAGCGGCGAGAGCCGCTGGAAGGAACTCGACGTGGGTTCCTGGCGTGAGGTGCTCTCGGTCCGCCCCTACCGCGGCGGGCTGCTGGCCGCGGGTGAGGAAGGCCTTCTTCGCCACTCCTCCGACGAGGGGCTGACTTGGAAGAACCTGGCCCCGCCCGATGACGGGCTCATCCAGCTGGCGCAGCCGATGCGCGACGGAGGCGTGGTTGCGATCTCGCGCCGCGACAGCCTCTGGACCGTCTACGCCTCGAAGGATCTCGAGGCCGGCGTATGGCAAAAGCTCGGGGAGTTTTCCGATTCCCGTTCGATCAACGTGCCATGGCAGCGCAGCATGAGCTTCGGCCAACCGGAGCGCGCGGGCGTGATGATGCCCAACGGCGACCTCCATGCCACCGATGGCCGCACGCTGTTTCGCTCCAGCAATGGTCGCTCCACCCTCGACGTGAATGCCTTGCCTGATGGCACCCTGGTGTCCCAGACGGTGGTGATGACAAAAACCACCTTGCTTTCGCCCGATTGGGGGCAGACCTGGTCCGATCTCGACACCAGCCGCTTCGTCGTGACGATCGCCTTCAAGGACCGGCAGACGGCATATGCGGTGGGCCCTGTCGCGCCCAGCCTGATGCCCGGAAAGTTGGGATTGATGACCACGCGGGACGGCGGCAAAAGCTGGTCACAGACCGGGAGCTCGCCGGGAATGACGAATCCCTACGCCGTGCGCCAGATGATGGTGGACCGCGCCGATGGCTCCCTGATCGCCTTTCTGCCCGAGAACCTAATCGTGCGGTCCACGGACGAGGGAAAGAGCTGGAAGATCGTCAAGGACAACTGAACCAGGCGTCGGACGAAGGCGAGCCGCACAGGGCATAGCCCGCCGTTCGGAGGGCAGGGATTTTTCTGGCCTTGCGAGGATCAGAATACTGTATAAAAATACAGTTAACGATCCAATCATGGGCCTCCCTTTCCTCGACTCCTTTTCCGCTGCCGCGGGCCGTGGCGTCTGGCATGCCGACGAACTCGGCTTGGCCGACGCGCAGGTCGTCGCCACCGGCCACGCCGCGCTCGACGCCGAGCTGCCGGGTGGCGGCTGGCCGGTCGGCGCCATGACGGAACTGCTGCAGACCGCGCCTGAAGCCCATGTCTGGCGGCTGCTGCTGCCCGCGCTGGCGCAGGCGGTGGAGGCGCGCGGCGGGCCGGTGGTGCTGGTCGGCGCGCCTTACGAACCCTGCGGGCCGTCGCTCGCGGCGCAGGGGCTGCCCGTGGAAGCGCTGATATGGGTCCGGAGCGATGCGCCGGCCGCGCGGCTGTGGGCCTGCGAGCAGGCGCTGCGCTGTGCGGACGTGGCCGCCGTGCTGGCCTGGCTGCCGCAAGCCCGGGTGGGCGAGCTGCGGCGGCTGCAGCTGGCGGCCGCCCAGCACGACGTGCTGCTCTTCGTGTGCCGGCCCGCATCGGCCGCGCGGGGCGCATCGCCGGCGCGGCTTCGTCTTCAGGTGGAAAGCTGCGAAGCCGATGGCGCGCAGATCGAACTGCGCATCCTGAAGCGCCGCGGCCCGCCGCTGGCCGCGCCCGTGATGCTGCCCGCGCGCAACGAGCGCATGGCCGCATTGCTGGCCGCCGCCCGGCTGCGGCGCAAGCTGCGCTTGCAGCAGCTGGGCACGGTGCCGGCCGGTGAAGCGGCAGCGCCGACGGCGAACGTGGTGCGCATCGACGCGTGGAAAGGAGGAGGCCATGCACTGGATCGCCTTGCAGTGGTCGCTTGACGCCGACTCGCCCGACGCCCCGACGCTGCCCACGCCCGAAGCCTTGGGCTGGTGGGCGCTGCACTACACGCCGCACGTCGCCTGGCAGGACGAAGCGCTGATGCTCGAGGTTTCGGCCTGCGAGCGGCTGTGGGGCGGGCGGCTGCAGCTGATGCGGCAGCTGGTCGCCTCCAACCCCGTGCCCGATGTGCGCATGCTGGGCGCGCAGGGCGCCACGAGCCTGATCGCGCTGGCGCGGCTGCGCCTGTTCGAGCGCAATGAAGAGCGGCCCAAGGACGTCCCGGCCGGCCTGCCGCTGGACACGCTGAGCGCCGCGCACGCCCACCTCGACCTGCTTGCGCGCCTGGGCTGCCGCACCTGGGGCGAAGTGGCGGCCTTGCCGCGCGGCGGCCTCACGCGGCGCTTTGGCGCGGGGCTGCGCGAAGCGCTCGACGTCGCCTGGGGCCTGCGTCCCGAAAGCCACAGCTGGCTCACGCTGCCCGACGTGTTCGAGCAGAAGCTGGAGCTGCCCGCGCTGGCCGAGACGGCGCCCGAGCTGATGTGGTCGGCCAACCGGCTGCTCACGGCGCTGCAGATCTGGCTGCGCGCGCGCCAGCGCGGCGCGCGTGCGCTCGAACTGCAGTGGACGCTCGATCTCAAGCGCTTCAACGGCGTGAACCTGCCGCCGCACCAGCAGGTCACCGTGCGCACGGCCGAGCCCACGCAGGACATGGCGCACCTGCGCCGCCTGTTGTCCGAAAAGCTCGCCCTCACCACGCTCGCGGCGCCCGCGAGCTGGCTCCGGCTGCGCACGCTCGAAACCGATCCATGGGCCGGCGCCAGCACCAGCTTCCTGCCCGAGGACAACCGCAAGGGCGACAAGCTGCACGAGATGGTCGAGCGGCTCAGCGTGCGGCTCGGGGCGCAGCAGGTGGTGGTGCCCGCCGCGCAGGCCGACCACCGGCCCGAGCGCAAGCAGGCCTGGCGGCCCGCGCTGCAAAAAGAAAAAACGCCCGACAAGACCCGCAAGGAAGCAAAGGCCGCGGCTTCGCAGCCCGATGCCATCTATCCGCCGTGGCTGCTGCCCGAGCCCCTGCTGCTGGAGATGGATGGCGAGCGCCCCTGCTATCGCGGCCCGCTGAACAAGCTGATCGGGCCGCAGCGCGTCGAGGCCGGCTGGTGGGGCGGCAAGGAAGAAGGCGGCCAGCCCGCGATGCGCGACTACTACGTGGCCGAAAGCCCCGGGGCCGGCCTGGTGTGGATCTTTCGCGAGCGGCCCTCGGCGCGCTTTTCTGCGGGCGTAGTGCGCTGGTACCTGCAGGGCTTCTATGCCTGACCTGAGCGACAAGCAGCTGCGCGGGCGCAATTCGGCCAAGGTGCATGCGCTGCCCTTGCCGCTGCGCAAGCAATCCGCGCCGACCCTGCCGGACTATGCCGAGCTGCACTGCCTGACCAACTTCAGCTTCCAGCGCGGCGCTTCCACGCCCGAGGAGATGGTCGAGCGTGCCTATCAGCTCGGCTACACGGCCCTGGCCATCACCGACGAATGCTCCGTGGCGGGCATCGTGCGCGCGCACGTCTGCCTGCGCGAATTGCCGGCCAAGCTGGAGGAATACGAACTCAAGCATCCCGACGAACCACCGATCCCGCGCAATCCAACGTTCCGCCTGCTGTTCGGCAGCGAGTTCCGCTTCGAGCGCTTCAGGCTCGTGGTCATCGCGAACGGCACCGAGGGCTGGGGCAATCTCTGCGAGTTCATCACCGCCGCGCGCAACACCGAGTTGCCCAAGGGCGAATACCGCGTGAGCTGGGAAGGCAGCGACGTCGCCTCGCTGCAGGACTGCCAGGTTCTTTTCGTGCCGCATCGGGAACCGGGCGGCGCCATGGACGTCGCCACGCTGCATGAAGACCTGATGGCCGCCAAGGCGCTCTACGGCGAGAACCTCTGGCTGGCGCTGGAGCTCTTCAACGAGCTCGACGACGACCTCTGGTTCGTCACGCTGATGCAGGCGGGCGAGCAGGCCGGCGTTCCGCTGGTGGCGGCCGGCGACGTGCACATGCATGCGCGTTCATGCAAGCCGCTGCACGACGTGCTGACTGCCGTGCGCGAAGGAAGGAAGGTGGCCGAGTGCGGCTTTGCGCTGCAGTCCAATGCCGAGCGGCATCTGCGGCTGCGGATGCAGCTGGCCGAGCTCTATCTGCCCCGGATGCTGGCGAACACGCGGGTGGTGGCCGAGCGCTGCCGCTTCGATCCGGAAGTGATCCGCGAGAACTACAAGTACCCGCTCGAAACCGTCGGCAGCAGCGAGACCCCCGTGCAGACGCTGGTGCGCAAGACCTGGGAAGGGGCGGCGGTGCGCTATCCAGAGGGCATTCCCGCCAAGGTGCGCGAGCAGGTCGAGAAAGAGCTCGCGCTGATCATCGAGATGAAGTACGAGATGTTCTTCCTCACGGTGGAAGACATCGTGCGCTTCGCCAAGTCGCAGCACATCCTCTGCCAGGGCCGCGGCTCCTCGGCCAATTCGGCGGTCTGCTATTGCCTGGGCATCACGGCCATCGATCCTGAAAAGGGCCACCTGCTGTTCGAGCGCTTCCTGAGCCGCCACCGCCACGAGCCGCCCGACATCGACGTCGACTTCGAGCACCAGCGGCGCGAGGAAGTCATCCAGTACATCTACCAGAAATACGGCCGCGATCGCGCGGCCATCGCGGCCGTCGTCATCTGCTATCGCGCACGCAGCGCATTGCGCGACGTGGGCAAGGCCATGGGCATCGACGAACGGCTGATCGACGAATTCGCCAAGGACCACTACTGGTTCGATGACACCGTGCTGGGCGAACAGCTGCGCCAGGCTTCGGCGCGCGTCGGCGTTGAGGAAGACGAGCTCAAGCTGGTGCAATGGATCGAGATGACGCAGCGGCTCAGGGGCTTTCCGCGCCACCTGAGCCAGCACGTGGGCGGCTTCGTGCTCACGCACACCCGGCTCACGCGGCTGGTGCCGGTCGAGAAGGCGTCCATGAAAGACCGCTCCGTCATCCAGTGGGAGAAAGACGACCTCGAAGCCATGGGCATGCTCAAGGTCGACGTGCTCGCGCTCGGCATGCTCAGCGCGATACGGCGCGGCCTCGACCACATGAACCGCTGGCGCGGCTCGATGGTGGAGATGCACCACATCCCCAACAACGACCAGAAGGTGTTCGACATGATCTGCGACGCCGACACCATCGGCGTGTTCCAGATCGAGAGCCGCGCGCAGATGTCGATGCTGCCGCGCCTGAAGCCGCGCTGCTACGAAGACCTGGTGATCGAAGTCGCGATCGTGCGGCCCGGGCCTATTCAAGGCGGCATGGTGCATCCCTATCTCAAGCAGCGCGAGCGGGTGGCCAAGAAGCAGCCGATCCATTACGAGAAAGAAGAACTGCGCCCCGCACTGGAACGCACGCTGGGTGTTCCGATCTTCCAGGAGCAGGTGATGCAGATCGCGATGATCGCGGCCAGGTTCACCGCCGACGAAGCCGACCAGCTGCGCCGCGCCATGGCGGCCTGGAAGCGCAAGGGCGGGCTCGACAAATTCCATGACAAGCTCGTGAAGGGCATGACCGACAACAATTACAAGCCCGAGTTCGCCGAAGCCATCTTCAAGCAGATCCTCGGCTTCGGCGACTACGGCTTTCCCGAAAGCCACGCCGCGAGTTTTGCCTTGCTGGTCACGGTGAGCAGCTGGCTCAAGAACTACGAGCCGGCCTGCTTCCTCGCGGCGCTGCTCGACTCGCAGCCCATGGGCTTCTACAGCCCCTCGCAACTGGTGCAGGACGCGCGCCGCCATGGCGTGGAGGTGCGGCCGGTCGACGTCGCGTGCAGCGACATCAACACCACGCTCGAAGCCCGCGCCCCCGATGCGCCGCGCATGCCCACGGGCACCGATGCACGCTACGCCGATCGCCTGGGCAACGAGAACCAGCCCGCGGTGCGGCTGGGCCTGAACCGGGTCTTGAGCCTCAGCGCGGTGGGTGCCAAGCGCCTGCTCGAAGCGCGCGCGCAAGCGCCTTTCACCAGCACCGAAGACCTCGCGCTGCGCGCCGAACTCGACGGCAAGGACATGGCGGCGCTGGCGGCGGCCGATGCGCTGATGTCGCTCTCGGGCCATCGGCGCCAGCAGGTGTGGGACGCCACCGCGCAGCACCGCTCGCCGGCCTTGCTCAAGGGCGTGCCGATCCACGAGCAGGCCTTGCTGCTGCCTGCGGCACCCGAGGGCGAGGAGATCGTCGGCGACTACGCGGCGCTCGGCCTCACGCTGCGCCGCCATCCGCTCGCGCTGCTGCGCCCGCGCCTCGCGCGCATGAAGCTCATGAGCGCCGAGGAACTGCGCGCGCTGCCCAGCGGCCAGACCGCGCGCGCCTGCGGCATCGTCAAGGGGCGCCAGCGGCCGGGAACCGCCAACGGCACCATCTTCGTCACGCTCGAGGACGAGACCGGCAACGTCAACGTCATCGTCTGGAGCCATGTCATCGAAGCCTGGCGCGAGCCGCTGCTCAAGTCGCACCTGCTCGCGGTGCAGGGCACCTGGCAGCGCGACGATGACAGCGGCGGCAAGGTGCAGCACCTGATCGCCACCGGCTTCAAGGACCTGACGCCGCTCATGGGGCGGCTGGCGCTGAGCAACACCAGCCGCGACTTCCATTGATGCCATCGAATGCAACCGATCGTTCCATGTCTCGCGCACCCCACAACTTTTCGCTAACCTGTTTCTCTCATGTCCGCACTCGCCCTTGCCCCCGCCGTTGTCGCGCAGATCGGTCCGCCACCGCCCGCGCCCGATGTGCCGATCCCCATGCCCCCGCCGCCGCTGCCCGGCCCCCCGCCAGAGGGCGATCCGCCGCCCGTCGAGCCGCCGTTCACCGACCCGGGTTTTCCGCCGCCCGTGGTGGAGCCGCCCATCCAGCGGGCCGGCGCGGTGCCGTTCGGAAAGCTCCACGCGCGGCGGCTGCGCGAGATCTACCGTTCGGCGGGCTGGCCCTGCTGCGACGCCATCGAGGTCGAGCTGCTGGCGGGCGGGTTCCTCGAACGCATGCGCACGCCGCACGGCCACGAGACCTTGCGTGTGACCGATGCCGGCATTGCACGCATCGCAACCACGCTCACCCTCAACCGCGCGGCACTCACGCCGCATGAAGCATTGGTCGAGCGCGTGGCACGCGAGATGACGCGCGGCGGCCGCATTGCCTGGCGCGGCCTCGGCCTGCGGGCGCGCCTGCCGCCGCTCGAAGAAGGCGGCAAGGCGCGCTGGTGCATGGCCAGGCCCGACGTGTTCTCGATCCGCAATACCAGCGTGGAGGCCTACGCGCATCCCGTCGTGCATGAGGTGAAGGTGAGCCGCGCCGATCTGCTGGGCGATCTGCGCAAGCCCGACAAGCGCGCGGCCTACCTCGATCTGGGGGGCGAGTGCTGGTACGTGCTGGGCAACGATGCGCGCGGCCGCTGCATTGCGTCGCCCGACGAAATTCCGCCGGAGTGCGGCGTGCTGGTGCTCGAAGCCGAACGGCTGGTGGTGGCGCGCGCCGCCGTGCACCGCGCCTTCGACCGCATGCCGTTCGCGCTGTGGCTGGCGCTTGCGAAGGCCCAGCCCATTGCCGGCTTCGACGACGATGCGCAGGACATGCTCGGCGAACTTGGCGCGGACGACAACGCCTAGCCTGGCAACTTCCGCTCAACCGGCCGGCGGCCACCAGTGTTCGGCCGTGGTGCGAATGACGCGCGCCGCATGAATGCGAACCTTGTTGCCGCTGTCGTCGCGGTCCTTGTCGGAGGCCACGCGAAAGGGCCATGTCGAGATCCGGCCCGCATGCTGGCGCGGTTGCGGTCGCCGCAACGGAGAAAAAAACAGAATCCGCGCAGAGGGCGCCGGCGGGCTGGCGGTGGTCATGGTGTCGCCTCGAATGTTGCTCTTGGAGACGAGCTATTCTAGAGGAAACACTGTACAAACATCCAGTCTTTTTCCCCCGTGCTCAGATGTCGAGATATGGAGGCGGCGCCCTCGGCATGTCGGGCCCGCTGCCCAGATTCAGCGCGATGAACTCGCGGGCAATGGCATCGAGGTCGGCCGGTGCCGGCGTGGCAAAAGACATGCGGTACTTCAGCAGCCGGCCATTGCGTGCCGTGAGAAAGGTGAACGACTCGTAGGTCTTGCGGGGCGTGGTGTGCAGGATGCGGAAGCTCACGCGGCGAAAGTCCTGCCCTTCGATCCGCACGTCGCTGACGGGGCCGATCTCCACGTCGGCGTAAATGCCCCTCGCAACCGCGAGCCGGACTTCGTCCACGGACGACTTGAAATGCGCTTCGAAGCGCGGATCGTCGACCCCGGCCAGCCAGGGGCCCTGCTTCAGGTCGTACAGGTAGACGTCGATCCAGCCCACGCTGCTCTGGTAGCGATGGCTGACGCCCAGGCCCGGCTGCCGCGCCTCGTACCAGGTCGAGCGCACGTACTGCCATGTCACCGTGCCGGCCGCCGGCGCCGCGGGCACGGCCGTGCTCGTGGCCGTGGTTGCGGGCGTGATGGAGGGCGCGGCGCAGGCGGTGAGCAGTGCGGCGATCAGCAGGGCAGGCCAGAGCTTCGTCATGGAGGCCTGCGGCCGCGCCGGTCAGTCCAGCCGAACTTCGAAATAGGCTTCGTCGGCTTCGCCCAACGCGCGAAAGCCGGCTGTCTTGGCGGCTTCGTAGGCCTTGGCCCAGCTTGCCGCCAGGGCAATTTCGTCTTTCGTGAGTTCGTTGGCGCTCGATTCGCTGGCGTTTTCGAAGGCTTTCAGCGCCTGCCTCACGCCATCGCCGAGCAATTTGTCGAGTTCGCGCCGAAAGCGCGACTCGGCCGCGGAAATGACTTCAGCCGGTGCATCGGGAAAGTCGATCAGGTTCACTGTGTAGCTCATGGCGCGGATGCTACGTGATGGCCACGCGGCTGCCGGGGGGTGAGGTCATCTGCGGCACGGCAATGGCATCGGCCCCGGCACCTGCGGCGGCATCGGACGGCAGCACCGCCGCATCGCCGCGCGTCTTGATGGAAGGGCAGCGGCCGTAGGTGTCGTCGAAGCGGACGATGTCGTCCTCGCCGAGGTAGCCGCCGGTTTGCACCTCGATCACCTCCAGCATCGTCTTGCCGGGGTTCTCCAGCCGGTGGATGGCACCCAGGGGCAGGTAGATGGATTCGTTCTCCCGCACCAGGGTGACCTGCCCGTCGCAAGTGGCCTTGGCGGTGCCCTGGACCACGATCCAGTGCTCGGCGCGGTGGTGGTGCATCTGCAGCGACAGCTTGCCGCCGGGATTGACGGTGAGCCGCTTCACCTGGAAGCGATCGCCGAAGTCGAGCCTGTCGTAGGCGCCCCAGGGCCTGACCACGCGCCGGTGTTCCGTCGCTTCGGCCTGGCCCCCCTGGGTCAGCATCCGTACCACGTCGCCGACCTGCTGGGCGCAGTCCGCGCTGGCCACCAGCACGGCGTCGGGCGTGTCCACGATGATCAGGTTGTCGGTGCCCAGGGCCACCACCGGCCGATAAGGCGCATGGATGAAGGTATTTCTCGACCGCAGGGTGCTGGCCTTGCCGTTCAGCCGGTTGCCAGCTTCGTCCGCCGGATGCAGCGCGGCCACCGCGTTCCAGCTGCCGACGTCGCTCCAGTTGCCCTCGAATCTCACGACCGCGATGTCCTGGTGCTTTTCGAGTACCGCGTAGTCGATGCTGTCGCTGCGGCAGGCCTCGAAGGCCTCGCGGTCGAGGCGGTCGAAACTTCCATCGGCCGTGATGTCGGCGGTGGCGCGCTCGCAGGCCTGCAGGATGTCGGGGGCGTGCGCGCGCAGCGCCGCAACGAGGACGCCGGCCTTCACGAGGAAGATGCCGGCGTTCCAGCAGTAGCCGCCGTGCAGGATGAGCGATTCGGCCACGGCCGCGGTCGGCTTCTCGACGAAGCGCACCACGGCGCGGCTGTGGCCGTCGGCCGCGGCCGCGCCCGCCTCGATGTAGCCGTAGGCCGTGCTGGCAAAGGTGGGCGACACGCCGAAGGTCACGATCTGCCCGGCCAGTGCCGCCTCGACGCCGCTGCGCACGGTCTGCGCGAAAAGAGCCGTGTCGGGAATGTGATGGTCGGCCGGCGCGAACAGCAGCAGGTCGTCGCTGCCCGCACGCAGCGCCGCCGCGGCCATGGCGGCCGCCGTGTTGCGCGCCACCGGCTCGAGGATCTGCCGGCCGGTGGCACCGGCCTTGTCGACCGCTTCGCGCACCAGGAAGCGATGGTCTTCCGATGCGATGCAGGTGATGTTCCTGTTCAGGCTGCACAGGCGCTCGAGCGTCAGGTGCAGCAGGCTCTTGTTGCCGATCAGCGGCGCGAACTGCTTGGGCAGCGTCTTGCGCGAAAGAGGCCACAGGCGCGTGCCGCTGCCGCCGCAAAGCACGACGGGATGGATGGTGGGAGTGGTCATGGCGTCATCCTTGTGGAGCGACGGGGGGCGACGATCAGAGTTGGCCGGTGTGGGTGGCGAGGCTCACCGCCTGCGCGCGCGAATGCACGTGCAGCTTCTTGTAGATGTTCTTGATGTGGGCGTTGACGGTCTGCCCTGAAATCCCGAGCCTGATGCTGATCTCCTTGGAGACGCAGCCGCGCGCCACGAAGCGCAGGACTTCGCGTTCGCGCGCCGTCAATGTGGCTTCGCGCAGCGGCGTCTCTGTTGCCGGCCGGTCGTCGACATTGCCGCTGTGCAGGTTCATGCGCGTCAGCAGCCGGCGCGTCAGCTTGGGCGTGATGGCCGCGCCGCCGTTGACCACCTGCAGCACGGCCTCGGCAAAGCTCTGGAGCCAGGCGTGCTTGAGCAGGTAGCCGGTGGCGCCGAGCTCGAACGCGTGTATCACGTGGGCGTCGTCCTCCAGCGCGGAGATCACGATGATTTCGCAATAGCGGTGCAGCTTGCGCGCTTCGCGGATGAGGTCGAAGCCCGAACCGTCGCCAAGCCGCAGGTCGACCATCAGCACGTCGAACTCGTGGGTGGCCAGCAGGCGGCGGCCATCGCGCACGCTGCCGCCTTGCCCTTCGAGCTGGATGCGCATGTCCGACAGCAGTTCCTGGGCGATCACGCGGCGCATGAATTCGTCGTCGTCGATGAGCAGCACGCGCACCGGCGCATCTTCCTGGCCGGTGAGGAAATGCGGCCACAGCGGTTCGGGCGGTGGGCAAAGGCCCGGTGGGTTGGCCTTGCGGCGTTCCGGCACGCGAGGGGGATCCGGCGCATCGGAAGGAGGGAGGGTGTCGGACATATGGATCCCCAGGTTGGTTTGGAGGAGGTTGATGTCAGCGTTGGTGCGCGGCGGCCGTGGCATGCGGTGTCAGTCGGCGAGGCAGCGCAGCAGCTCTCGTTCCAGGCGCTGCAGGATGGCGTTCTGGTCCAGCTCCGTTTCGGCGAAGGAACGGCCGGCCGCGCCCATGGCTTCGCGCTGCGGGCGCGACGCGGCGAGCTGCGCGATGGCCTCGGCCAGCGCATCGGCGTCGCCGGGCGCGACCACCAGTCCGCGGCCGGACACCACGTTGCTCAGCTCGGTGCCAGCGTGCGCGGTCACGATCACGGCCTTGCCGCTCGCGAGCATGCCGCCCAGCTTCGACGGCATCACCAGGTCCGCGGCGTCGGCGCGCTGCGGCAGCACGTGGATGTCGGCCATTCCCAGCAGTTCGTTGAGCCGCTCAGCCGGCTGCAGGTCGAGAAAGTGCACCTGGTCCAGGCCGGCGCATGCGGCCTTCAGCGACTCGCGGCTCGGGCCGTTGCCGCAAAGCACGAAGTGGATGTGCCTGGCGGCCGCCAGTTGGCCCGCCGCATCGGCGAGCAGTTCGATGCCCTGCTTGTTGCCCAGGCTGCCCGCATAGAGCACCACCACCGCGTCGGCCGGAATGCCGAGCATGGCCCGGTAGCCGTTCGTGCAGCCGCCCGCGCCCGATGCGGCGGCCGGATGCGGGTAGATCGAGCGTACATCCACCCAGTTGGGAAGAAGCACCAGCCGGGTCTCGTCGATGCCCTTGTTCCTTGCCTTGTGGAGCATCGCGGCGGAGATGGTCGACACCCGGTTGAACCGGCTCAGGAGCCAGCGCTCCGCCGAGAGCGCGAAGCGCCGCACCCGCGCACCGCGCACCAGCCCCAGGTCGAAGGCTGCGTCCACCTCGTAGTCCTGGATGTGCAGCCACGACTTGATGCCGAGCATCCGCGAGAAGAAGAGCACGGCCGGCGCGCAGAAAAGGGGCGGCTCCACCACGAAGACCAGGTCCGGCTTCCAGCGGATCTGCCCGAAGAGCAGCGGCATGCTCGACAGCATGAAGGAGAACAGGTGCGCCATGCGCGCCAGCGCCCGCGGCCGCGCGGGCACCCAGGTGGGCGCGCGCCAGACCGTGATGCCGTTCCAGTCCGTCTTGCGGTACGCCCAGGCCGAGTGCCCTTCGAACGGCGCCCAGTGCGGGAAGAACGGCGGCGAGGCGATCACCCGGACCTCATGGCCCTTGGCGTGCAGCCACTGGGCCATTTCGCCCGAGTACTTGCCGATGCCGACCAGCTCGGGCGTGAAGTTCATCGAATAGAGAAGGATTTTCATGAAGGCCTCGGGAAGGGACCGCGAACCAGCCGCGCGAGCGGAAAGAAGCCGAACAGCGCACGCATCCGCACCTCGTAGAGCAGGAGGTCGGAAAAGGCGGCAATGAAGAAGACGTAGTGCGGCTTGCCGGGAAAGATCGAAACCACGGCGCCGTACGACAGCAGCCGCAGCGCCACCTCGGCCAGCGCCCACCATCCCAGCGAGCCGATCGATACCTTGAGCGCGAGCAGCATCTCGTGGTGGACCGTGTAGGTGCGCAGCAGGAAGTAGGGTGTCATGCACAGGAAGATCTCGAGCGCCGTGCGCCCGACCTTCAACAGCGGCGCGGCGGCCGTGATCAGGATGGCAAGCGCGGCGAAGAGGGCGCAGCCCAGCAGGAACGACTGCTTCGCCAGCCGCAGCTGCGAGCCGTCGAAGTGGGCGGCATCGATGCCCAGCATGGGGCGTG
Organism: Variovorax paradoxus; assembly: GCF_018614875.1. Lineage (GTDB taxonomy): Bacteria > Pseudomonadota > Gammaproteobacteria > Burkholderiales > Burkholderiaceae_C > Variovorax > Variovorax paradoxus_I. The sequence goes on from NZ_JAGGNW010000002.1 coordinate 162,120, forward strand.
TCTTGGTGTAGAGAAAGGCCTGCACGAACTGCGACGGAGCCTCCGCCAGCAGGAACGCGATCTTGAACGCGCCCACATACGCGAGCGGCATGAAGAAGGCCACCACCAGCAGGTCCGACTTGCGAAGCAGGAACATCAGCAGCGAATACGTGCTGGCACTGCCCTGGGAGGCGAGGCCGAGCGCGGGGCGTCCGCTCGGCGGGCCCGCGGCCCAGCCGGGGTACATGCTGGCCGCGCCCACGAGAAGGAAGGCCAGCAGGTTGATGACCAGCAGCTGCGTCGTCCGCAGCTCGGCGCCCCACGCGGCGAAGGCCGCCACGCCCAGCACCAGGATGGTCGAACGAATGCCTCCCTCCAGGTTGAGCAGGCCGGCATGGCCGAGTCCCCGGCTGTACGAAAGGCGCAAGCTCGTGAACGAAAAGACCACGAGCGCCGCCGTCATCAGCACGAAGGGCGCGCCGGCCAAAGGCAGGTGCTGGAACCGCAGGATGACGGCGCTCAGCAGCGTGGCCAGCGGAAGCCCGATGGCCAGCGTGCGGACCACGTCGCCGCGGCGTACGCCCGCGGGCTCGGTGGCGGCATGGCGCGCGAAAAGCAGCGAACTGCCCAGCGTTGCAACGACCAGCGCCACTTCCAGCACCGACTGGTAGATCGAATACTCGCCGAAGTCCGCCGGCGAGACATGCGCGGCCATCAGGAACAGCGCCAGGAAGCCCGATAGATAGACATAGAGCCGCGAAGCCAGCGCCCCCATGCCGCCAAGCCGCACCGCGCGCGCGCCGGCGAGTTCGACGGTGCGGAGGAGGAAGTTCATGGCTGTGCCTGGGTGCGCGTGGTGTGCGGCGTCATTTCGGCTCGGTGGCGCCGGCGAAGCGTCCACCGCTCGAGGGGCGCTGCCGCAGCAGGCGGACGCCGAAGGCCCAGTTCTTGGCCCGGCGCGCCTGCAGCAGCGCATAGGTCAGCGCCGCGGCCGTGCGCACCCGGCCGTGCAGTACGTGCCCCATCGCCATCTTCGCGCTGCCCTGGAAGTGCAGGGCCAGCACGTTCACCACTTCGCCCGCGGGCGTGACCAGGCAGGGCTGGCCGTCGAAGAACACGATGCGCTTGGCGCCTCCCCGAACCTGGAATTCGTTCGCCATCAGGTTGCGCCCGCCGTTCATGTTGTGGTCGATCACGCGCCCGGCGAACACCCGGTTGATGGGCGCCGCGTTGCCGCTCGCGTGAGCCCAGAGATGGAGCAGGGTCATGTCCGACACCCCGCCGCGCACGCCCCTGGCGGCAAACCGGGCCGCGATCGCGCGCAGCCTTCTGCGGCCGAAGGACGTTGCGTAGGTGTTGAGCAGGAACGCGATGAACTGCTGCAGGCCCGCCGCGGTCCAGTAGCTGACGTGCGGCGATATCTGGCAGGGGTCCCAGCCGTGGCCCGGCTGCATGTACGAGCCGGAGAAATCCGCCTTGCCCGCCACGCGCCGGATGTGCGCGCCGATGCCCTGGAACAGCAGCACGTCGCTGTCGATCAGGACGAACTCGCGGCACTCGGGATGGGCCCTGAGGTATTCCGACAGCAGGAAGTAGCGCCGGAAGCAGATCTTCTCGAACTCCGGCGAATTGCTCGACAGGTGCACATAGGTGCGGCACAGGCGCTCGTAGCCTGGCCCGGCATCGGTGCCCGACAGCACGATCAGCGGCTCCTGGGCACGTGCCGCGGATTCGCGGCACAGCAGCAGGGACTTGTTCAGGCGGTCTTCCACCACGATGAAGACAAGGGCGTTGTTCATGGTCATTTCGTCAGGGCCGGGGTGTTGTGGCGTTGCGGACCAGCGCGACGTGCGCCGGGAGAAATCGGAAGTCGGCATCCAGCGGCAGGTCGAGCGTGAACAGCCCGCCGCGCGCGTTCGCCTCGGCGATCCAACTGCGCACCTGGGCGGCCGTGAAGCGCGGCGGCGTCGGCTGGCCCCACGAGGCGCCGAGCGGCGTCAATACGTGAAACACCAGCTCCGACGGCGGCCCGCTGCTGAATTGCGCGGGCGGCTGCATGAACTCGCCGGCCATCAGGTTCTGGCATGGCGCGGCCTTGGCGCTGAAGCGCGCCGGGCCTTCGCCGGCATTGAAGGCCAGCCACCGGTCGGGAGCGCCGCTGCGTGCCGCGGCACACAGCGCATCCCAGCCGCCCGGCGAGATGCCCGTGGTGTTGTAGACACCATCGAACCACCAGCCCCTGGCCAGCGCGCCGTAGTGCTCCGACCAATCGCGCACCACCGCGGCCCATGCGGCGACGAAGGGCGCCGGCGGCGGCTCCTGCTCGGAGACGTCGCCCAGGCAATGCATCAGGTAGGGATCTGCCTGGGGCGCGCGAAACGGCAGGTAGAGCACCAGCGAAATGCCATGGCTGCGCAGCGCGCGGCCGATCTCCAGCGGCAGGTCGCGCGGCGGCCGGTTCGCGGCACTGCGCGGGCACAGCGTTTCCAGCGCCGCATTCGGCGCAATGTACTGGCCGTTGTTCTGCCCGAGCGTCAAGATGAGATGGGACGCACGCATCTGCACGAGCGATGCCGCAAAGGCATCGACGTCGAAGCGGGCGGCATCGGCGATCGACTGCCTGTCGGGCAGGTAGTGCACCATCACGCCGAAGCCCGTGGCCGCCGACGCCGCGCAGCCGGCGCAGAGAAGCCCGGCCGCGAGCAGCCGTCGAAGAGCGCCTGTGATGCGCGTCATTGCACGGCCCCGGCCAGCGAGACCGCCTCGCGCTTGAGCATGAGATAGCGCCTGGCCACCGTGCCGGGCGCGCAGGCCTCGGCATGTAGCCAGGCGGGGTGCGTGTCCCGATGCTTGGCCAGGTGCTGCGACAGCTGGCCCAGATCGCAGGGCTCGCTGCCGATGAAGAAGCCGTAGCCGCCGAACAGCTCCCGGTGCACCGGAATGTCCGAGAGCAGCAGCGGCACGCCCAGCGTGGCTGCTTCGGCGGCCGAGAGATTGAAGCCCTCGAAGGCGGACAGCGAGATGAAGGCCGTCGCGCCGCAATAGAGCCGGGTCAGTTCCTGGCGCGAGACCAGCCCCCGGTGCCGGACGCAACTGCCAAGGCCGGGCGCCATGTCGGCGACCATTCTTTTCACCTCGGCCGCGCCATTGCCGGTGATGTCCAGCCAGTCGACCAGCCCCTCGCGCTTCATGCGTTCGAAGAGCTTCAGCGCGCCGCCGAAATTCTTGTGCGGATAGTAGTGGTAGGACGCGATCAGGTAGCGCTCGCCAGCGGCTGGCGCGTGGGAGGGTCCGGCCGGGGTGGCTGCGCGCGTCGCCTCCACGGGATTGAAGATGACGGTCGCGTGCTCGCAGCGCCCGAAGTGCCGTTCGAAATCCTGCTGGCTGCTCCGGCTGATGAAGACCACGTCGGCCGCGCTGTGCGCGATGCGCCGCAGGCTCCAGTCGAGCCACAGGCGCTTCGTGCGGCTGAAATAGGCAGGGTAGGACCGGTACTGCAGATCGTGCACGATCACGATCGAATCCCGGTGGCGCCCGAAAGGCGTGAACGGCAGGAAGTAGTTCGGGAACAGCGAGAACACCTGCTCGCCGGACACCAGCGCCCGCAGGCGGTGATAGTTGTAGAGCAGGATCTCGACCAGGAACCGGCTCACGTGCAGCCGCCGCGCGGCGGCGAAGATGCGCGGATGCAGTTCGCTGACCGGCTGGATATGGTCGCCCTTGCACAGGCGCATCCTGCGCAGCAGGAGGTCGGACACGTTCAGCACGCCGCCCGCGCCGCGGTTGAGATGAATGGTGTCGTAGAACAGGTATTTGTACATGGTGAACCTCACGCCGCGCCGGAGGCGTACGCTGCCGCCCTGCTGCGCGGCCTGCGGAAGCGCGAGCTCAAGACCCCGGCGAACGCGGCCGCGATCAGCCCCGACGCCGCGAACGGCCCCCAGCCCAGGATGGGGCCCCGCATGAAGGGCACATAGGCGGCCAGCAGCACCAGCGTGCAGAGGTAGGAGCCGGACACCACGCCGCGCGGATCGACGAGCTTGTCCAGCAACCGGGCACCGGCCGAGATCGCAAGGCCGAGCATCACCGGCCCCGCCAGCCCGAAATCGAAGTACGCGGTGGTGAAGGGCGGCAGCGCCAGGTTGCTCTGCGAGAAGTTGGCCAGGATGGTCGGCCATCCCAGCGGATCGAAGTCCGGAAACAGCTTCAGGTCCCGCGGCAGGAAGAAGGAGAAGGCCGACAGCAGGTAGCGTCCGAGCCCGAGCTCGGGGTCGGGCGAGCGCTCCAGGATCGTGGCGACGATGAACATCGCGTCGAAGTCCTGGCTGTAGGGAAAGGTGGTGAGCGATTCGCCCCAGAAGCTGTCGCGCGACACCAGGTTGAGCACCGGGCCGAGGCCCGCAATGGCGCCGAAGATCACCAGTGCCAGCATCCAGCGCCGCCTGCGGCCGAAGAAATGAATGAGCAGGGGCAGCAGGCCGATCAGCAGGATCTGCCTGGGCGTGTTGACGGGGTTCGCTGCAGCGGCGGACATTGCCAGCGCCAGGCCCGCGGCGCACCATGACCAGATCGTCCGGCGGCGCCAGGCGTGGATGGCCAGTGCCACGAAGCACATCAGCACGAGCAGTTTCGGCAGCATCGAATAGAAGATGAGATCGATCGGAACGCTGACCTCGCCCCCCACGTCGCCGCGCGCGATGAAGTTCAGTTCCGGGCGGATGAACAGCGACGCGAACGCCGCGACGATGCCGCTCAGCAGCAGCAGGACGGGGTGCGCCACGCCGACCGCCTGCGGTTCGGCCGCCGGCCTCCGCGCATGCGCCGATGCAGCCGGTGCGCCCGGCTCGTGCATGCCGAACCGGGCGGCTTCCACGCCCGCCATGTACAGCAGCAGGAGCACCAGCGCCTGCGTGTGCGCCTCGGCCCTGATCACGCCGGTGTCCCAGAAAAAGACATCGGCGGCGATCTGCATGGCCGGCGCCAGCGAGAAGTAGGTGAGGATGGTGGCGTAGTGCAGCAGCAGGAACACGCTGGCTCCCGGAGTGCGGAGCATCCACAGCTGCATGAGCGACAGCACGCAGATGGCCGCGTAGCCCCAGGCCGGGTTGGCCCAGCCGCACAGGAACGCGGTGGCAATGCCGAACCAGAAGCAGAGTGTTCTCATGGCGTGCCTTGCAGGTGGTGTGTGTGGGAGCGCGCGGCTCAGGCGTGCGCGATCTCCTGAACGGGCCGAAGGGCTTCCTGATAGTCCGCATAGGTGCGGCGAAGGCCTTCGGCCAGCGGCACGGTGGCGCGCCATCCGAGGGCGGCGGCGCACGACACGTCGAGCAGCTTTCTGGGCGCACCGTCCGGCTGCGAGGTGTCGAACCGGATCCGGCCCTGGTAGCCGACGACGTCGCGGACCAGCTCCGCCAGCTCGGCGATCGACAGCTCCTCGCCCGCGCCCAGGTTGATGTGGGCGCACATCGGCGTGGTGTGCTTCTCGTAGTCGCTGCGCGTCAGGTCCATCACCGTGAGACAGCCGTCGGCCATGTCGTCGACGTAGAGGAACTCGCGCCGGGCCCGGCCGGTGCCCCAGATCGCCACCTCGGGCGCGTTGTCGAGCTTGGCGGTATGGAAGCGCCGGATCATCGCCGGCACGACATGGCTGTTCTCGATGTGGTAATTGTCGCCGGGGCCGTACAGGTTGCACGGCATCACGCTGCGGTAGTCGATGCCATGGGAGGCTCCGTACTGCCGGTTGTAGCTTTCGCACAGCTTGATGCCAGCGATCTTGGCGATCGCATATGGCTCGTTCGTCGGCTCGAGCTTGCCACCCAGCAGCGCATGTTCGTGGATGGGCTGCTCGGTAAGCCGCGGGTAAATGCAGCTCGAGCCGAGGAACAGGAGACGCCTGACGTTCGCAAGGAACGCCTGGTGCGTGACATTGGCAGCGATCAGCAGGTTCTGGTAGATGAACTCCGCGGGATAGGTCATGTTGGCGTGGATGCCGCCGACCTTCGCCGCTGCCAGATAGACCTGATCGATGCTTTCGGTGGAGAAGAACCGGCGCACAGCCTCCTGATCCAGGAGATCGAGTTCTTCGTGGCTGCGCGTGACGACCTCGTGCCCGAGGCCCCGCAAACGCTTCATCAACGACTGGCCCACCATGCCGCGATGACCTGCTACGTAGATACGCATATGTTCTTTCGGTTGAAGGTTGAGATGTCGGGAAGGAAATGCAAGCGCGGGCTGGGCCTAGCTCGAGCCGTGCCCGCCGGCCACCACGCGGAAAGTCTTCAGCAGGATTGCGATGTCCTGATGGATGGAGAGCGTGACGACGTAGTCCGCGTCCATGGCCACCCGGCGCCGGTAGCTGACCTCGTTGCGCCCGCTGATCTGCCACAGGCCGGTGATGCCGGGCCGCACGGAGCAGTAGTGGTTCCAGTAGACGCCGTACAGCTCCTTCTGGGCGAACATGCAGGGCCGCGGACCGACCATGCTCATGTCGCCCTTGAGCACGTTCCAGAACTGCGGCAGTTCGTCGAGGCTGTACTTGCGCAGGAACGCGCCGAAGGGCGTGATGCGGGGGTCGCGGTCGAGCTTCTGGTACATGTCCCATTGGCGCCGGGCCGCTTCGTCCGTGCGCAGGTAGCGCTCCAGAACCATGTCGGCATCGGGCACCATCGAGCGGAACTTGTAGAAGCTGAAGACGTGTCCGTTGCGTCCGTAGCGGGGCTGCTTGTAGATCGCCGGGCTGCCGGAGGTCAGCATCACGCCGATCCATATCAGCGCATAGGCCCATCCGAAGAACAGGAAGAAGCCGCTTGCCATCATGATGTCCAGGCAGCGCTTGGTGCCCATCAGCAGCCGCGAGTTTCCGCGCGGCTGCACGTGGACGTTCGGCGACCGTATCGTGTTCATGGTGCCGCTCCGGTAGCCGCGGGACGAGGCAGCTCGGCCGCCGCGCCCGGGTAGTCGTGCATCCTCAGCCGGTAGCCGCCGAAGCGGTAGGCAAGGCTGCCGTAGTAGCGCCGGCGGGTGTCCAGTGCGTTCAGGACCACGCCCTGGAAGGACGCGCCGGTGTGCCGCAGCAGCTTCATGCTTTCCGACAGATCGCCCAGCTCGTTCTCGCCGGCGCGCGCCACCATCAGCAGCGTGCCCATGCAGGTCGCCATCTCGGCCGTCTCCGACGCGAGCAGCGCGGGCGGCGCGTCGACCACCACCGTGTCGTAGCGCGCTGAAATCTTCTCCAGCAGCAGGGAGAAGGCGTCGCTCGTGAGCAGACCCGTCGGGTCCGCGGGCAGCGAGCCCGTGGTCATCACGTCGAGATGCGGCAGGATGCCCTTGTGGATGGCGTTTTCGAGCTCGATGGAGCCCTCGATCAGCTCCGACAGCCCGCCGCGGCGCTTGAGCCCGAAGTGGGGCGCCAGGCTGCTGCGCCGCAGGTCGGCGTCGATGAGCAGCACGCGCCTGCCGCTGGAGGCGAGCACGGCCGCGAGGTTGGCCGAGATGAAGGTCTTGCCGGCGCCGGGCGTGGCGCTCGAAATCATGATCCGGTTGTTCGGCGCGCCGGGCATCGCGAACTTCAGCGCGGTGCGCAGCCGCCGCAATCCCTCGAGTGCCGGGTCTTCCGGATGGCGTGCCGCCAGCAGGTGCACGCCGGGCTTGCCGCTGTGCACGGCGCGGTCGAGCAGGCGCTGCCGGGTGCTCAGCGTGACCGTGCTGTAGACGGAGAGGCCGGTGTAAGCTTCGATCTCGGCCGGGCTGGCAATGGTGTTGCGCCACGACCTGCGGAAGAACGCCGAGGCCGCCCCGGTGAACAGGCCCGCAAGCAGTGCCAGCGCCATGACGATCGCGGCCTTGGGCCGGATCTGCTTTTCCGGCACCAGCGCCTGGTCCAGCACGCGGACGTTGCCGATCCGTCCTTCCTTCGCGAGCCGCATCTGCAGGGAGCTGTTCAGCAGCGACACGTAGAGGTCGGTGTTCACCTTGATGTCGCGCTGCATGCGCAGCGAGTTCTGCTGCAGCATCGGCATGCGGCGAATGCGCTGCTCCACCGTGCCGAGCCCCTTCTTGAGCGCGGCGATCTGCGCATCGATCGTCTGCACGCTCGGATCCCTGGCCGTGAAGCGCTCGGTGAGCTCGAGCCGCTTCTGGGTCGCATCGAAGAGCTTCGTCTGCAGTTCGACGTTCTGCATCAGCGCGTTGCGCGCCTCGTCGTCGAGGCTGATGGTCCCGTTCTGGTTGCGGTACTGGTTGTAGCTCTCCTCGGACTGTTCGAGTTGCTGCTTGAGCTTTGGCAGCTCGGTGCCCAGGAAGTTGAGCGCGCGCTGTGCCTGGGCCGTCTTCTGGTCGATGTTCACCCGCACGTAGAGCCGCGCCACCTCGTTGAGCAGGTTCGCCAGCTGCACCCGGTCGCCGTCGCGCCAGCTCACGTCCATGATCGAGGACTGCTTGCCTTTTTCGATCACGCGAAGGTCCTTCTGCAGTTCGAGCAGGGTGAGCTGCTTCGATTGGCGGACCAGTTCGAAGGCCGCCCCCGGCCGGCCCGAGATGGAGCCCACCAGCAGGTGGATCGGCCCGAGCGGAGTCTGCGCATCGAGCGGCTCGCCGACCTTGCCCTCGATGGGCGTGGCCAGCTTGGATTGGGTGAGGGTGTACGCGCCGTTCGCCTTCGCGGTCAGCAGGAAGCGCTTGCCCTCGAGCTCGGTCGGCACATCCATTTGCGCCACCACGATCTGCTCCTTGCCGCTGACGTAGCCCGACAGGCCCGCGAAGCCCGGCTCGGAGAGCGTCTTCGCGCGCCGCGCCAGCCAGGGGCCGACGACCGGGATGTAGAGCGGCTGCGCCTCGATATACAGCTTGGTGTCCTCGATCGCCTGTTCGAGCACCAGGCGCGATCTCAGGATCTCGGCCTCGCCCGCGGTCGGCGTCTTGGCGTTCAGGGCGCTGCTCGCCGAATCGCCGACCAGCGTGCCGCCCGAGCGTTCGGCATCCTCGACCTGGATCAGCACGTTGGCTTCGTACACGCGCGGGCCGAACATCGTGTAAGCCGCCCCGATCAGCAACGCGACGGCGGTGATCTTCACGATGGTCCATCGGCTGTCGAGCAGCAGGTCGACATGTTCCCTGAGCTTCGACGGGGGATGGTCCGAGGCCGCCGGATCGAGAGGTGCGGGAATCAGGGGTTGCCAGTGCGCGTTCATGGGGTCACCTTTTTGGGTTGCCTGGACAGAGGGAGCGAATGGGTGTTGCGCGGGGCACGCTCAGCGACGGCTGGCGGTGCCTCCGAGGTTCACGACCTGCGCGGCGGGAAGAATCAGGCTGATCACCCGGTTCCATCGCACCAGCGGCACGGGGTCGATGTAGACCACGTCGCGTGGCCTAAGGTCGAAGCGGTCGGCCAGGGCCAGCGCCACCGGGTTCTTCGCGTCGAGGTGAAACACCTCCGGCACCTCGCCGCGCGAGTTGCGTATGACGTAGATCTGGCCTGGCTGGGAGGTGTTCAGATCGGGGCCGCCGGCATCGCCCAGTGCTTCGTTGAGGCTCAGGCGGCCATTGCGCATCAGCAGGGCCGAGGGGCGTGCGATCTCGCCCATCACGTAGACGCGGGTGTCGTCCCGCGTGCCGACGTTCACGATGTCGCCGTTCTGCATCGGGATGCGGCTCGCGTCGTAGCCGAAGCGCTGAAGCAGCGGCAGGTCGATCATCATCGTGCGGTCGCCGCGCGTCAGGCTCACGCGGGAGCGGTCGCCACCCGCGTTGATGCTGCCGGCGCGGTTGATTGCCTCGGCCAGCGTCATCGGCACGTCGGTGAAGATCTGCAGGCCCGGGGTGCGGACCTCGCCTTCCACGTAGACGCGCCGGCTGCGGAACGACTGCACCCTGACGCTGACCAGCGGGTCCTTGACGAAGGGTGCGATGCGGCGCGCGATGAGCCGGGAGGCGGCGTTTTCCGTCAGGCCTTCGATCCGCGTGGGCCCGATGTAGGGAAAGCTGATCTCGCCCCCGCCATCGACGATGAAGCCGGGCGCCACGCTCACGCCCGTGGGGTCCGACTGCTGCGAGATGACCGCGCCCGCGTTGGGCATCAGCTCCGGATGGCGGTAGACGACGATGCCCACCACGTCGCCGGGGCCGATGGTGTAGGCCGGCGCCTTGCCGAACAGCTGCTGCACGTCGGCCGGCACGGCCTGCGGGTTCTGCGCGGCCATGGTGCGGATCAGTTCGGGCGTGATGGCAACGATCTTCGGTTCCCCGCGCGCCTCGGCGCCGCCCGGACTCCAGCTCCCGCGGTCGGGCGACCCGAAACCCGGAATTCCGCAGCCGGCCAGGCACAGCGGCAGCAGCACGGCCGCCAGTCCGATCCGGCTTCGGATGCGGACGCGAACAGGGACGCGGGCGAAGGGCCGAGCGGAATCGGACGGGACGCGTGCGACGCGCAAGGAACCGGCTGGATCGAGGTGTGCCATGGTGAGTCCTTTGCTCTGGGGAAACTTGTTCACTGGTGGACGTAGGCGCCGCGCAGCGGGCGCTCGGCGACCGCCGTCACGGGACTGGGGTTCGGGCTGCGGCGTTGTTCCGCGCCGGCGCTGCGGGCGCATGCGATGACCCAGTCGCCGACGGCCTGCATGTAGAGCTGCTGCCCTTGCGCCGTGCAGAACGTGTGATCGACGTTGCGCATGAATTCGTACTGCAGGGCTTTCGCGAACGGCTCGTGGCGCAGGGCGCCGAGCTGATCGCGGTCGCGGTCGCACACATGCAGCGACCCCGAATACAGCAGCTGCACCGCCACGTTCCGTTCGACCAGCCGCTTCATGGATGCGCGGAACCACGCCTCTCTGATTTCGGCCGGCTGCCTTTCCGTGAGGAAGCCGGGCAGCGGCTTCGCCGATTGGCTGTTCACCAGATGGCGCAGGAGCCAGCGCTTGGCCTTGCCGGGGAAAGACGGGTGCGCGGGCGCCGCCAGCAAGCGCCGCAACGTCCGCTCCCAGCGGGCGCGCCGTTCCGGAAAGGCGAAACCGTCGAACAGCGAGAGCGCCACCACGCGGGCGTCCGCTGCGGCCGCCGACATGGCGTGCTCCACGCCCGAACACATGCCGACGATCACGAACTGCCGGATGCCCAGCATGCTTTCGACCAGATCCATGGCGGCCTGCAGGTCGTGCACCGAGCGGGTCTGCAGGTCGTGCGCCATGTCGAACGTGTCGCTGTCGCCGACGCCGCCCAGGTCCAGGCGCAGACTGCTCATGCCGCGCGCCGCGAGCGCGTGCGCCAGCTTGACGTTGATGCGGCGCGGCCCCACCCGGTGGTTGGCGCCCATGTTGAACATCAGGCAGGCGGTGGTGGCCGGAGCCTGGTGCGCGGGCGTGGTGACCATGCCCACCAGCGAGTTGCCGGGGCCGAACCGGACCGGGCTTTGCGTCATGTCATTCATAGAGAGCCCCCTGCAATCGGTTGAGCGCGCCGGCCGGAACCATGGCGCTGTTGGGATAGGGGTCGGACGTCCAGTCGAGCCGGTGCTGGAAGTAGGCGAGCCGCACCGGCATGTGGCGCGCCTGCTGCTCGGCCGCCCATTGCGCGGTGTGCTCGTCGCCGGGCGGGGTCAGCACGAGGGTGTCGTGCAGGGCCGTGAGCGGGAGCGATTCGGCCACGAGCGCGCCGAGCTGCGCGCGCAACTTGGGCGAGAGCAGGGTGCCGAGCGCCTCCTCCGGCATTGCGTCGGGCTCGCGTGCCAGGCTGCGGCGCCAGGCAAGGTCGGGAATGCAGAAGGTGGTGTCGATGGCCGCGACGTGCTGCTCGCGCAAGGAACGCGCGTAGCGCCGGCCGTCGATCACCGGCTCCCACAGCACCAGCCGCGCCGGGTCGCAGCGCCCGTTGCGCGCCGCCAGCACGGCCAGGGTCGCGCCGAGCCGCGCACCGACCCAGACGATGCGGCTTCCCGGCACGCGCCGGCGCAGTTCCTCGTGCGCGGAGCACAGGTCGCGCCGCCAGCCGTCGAGCTCGCCGTCGGTTTCGTCGCCCGGCGAGTCGCCCGAGCCGTGAAAGTCGAAACGCAAGGTGGCGACGCCCGCCCGTGCGAGGCGTTCGGCCAGAACCTTGAACAGGCGATGGGTCCGCTGGCCCTCCTGTCCGAAAGGCGGGCAGACGAGCACCGCGGTGTCCCCGGGCCGCGCATCGTCGGCGGCATGGAAGATGCCGAAGACCTGGCGCGAGGCCGGTCCGAACATGAAGGGATGCGCGGTCACAGGCACGTCTCCATCGCCGGCGGCGGCGCAATGGCATGGGCATGCGTCTGGCGCCATTCCGCGAGCGATCCCACGCTGTCCGGGCGGGCGGGCGCCGACTGCAATGCGAGCCACAGGATGCGGCCGGCGACCGGCACCTCGACGCTGCGGCAGTCGGACTCCAGCCCGACCTCGAAGCGGTTCGGCGGCACGATCAGCCCGAGGCCGATGGCCTTGAGGCAGGCTTCCTTTCGCGTCCAGCAGGTCAGGAAGGCGCGGTGGCGCTCGACGGCGGGCAAGGCCGCAAGCGCTTCGTATTCGCAGCGCGTGAAGTTCTGCTCGGCGAGCTCGAGTGCATCGGGCACCTGTCGCAGCTGCTCGACGTCGACGCCCAGCGGCCCGCGTCCGCCGATGGCGATCAGGCCCAGTGCCTGGCTGTGGCTCAGCGAGAACCGCACGCGCGGCCAGCCCGACAGCGACGGCTTGCCGAATGCGCTGCGGGTAAAGCGCAGCGCCTCGGCACGCTCGCCGGTCTGCTCGGCCAGCGCGTGCCGCAGCGCGACATGCGCAGCCACGTAGCGCCGGCGGTCGGCAGCAAACTGCAGCCGTGCGGCGCGTTCGCGTTCCTCGTCGGAAAGGACGCGCTCCGCTTCCGGGCCGGCGCAGTCATCCAGGTCGAGGTACCGGCACACCGGTGCCTCGATGGAGGAAAGGCCGAAGAAAACCGCGTCTTCCATGATGGATCACTCCTTGTGCAGCCAGCTGCCAAGGGTGCGGCTCAGCAGGCCTTCGCCGCGTGCCGCGCCCTTGAGATTGCCGATGGACACGCCGGGGTCCGGCAGATCGCTGCCGTCCGGCACCTGATGGCCGGACAGCGCGATCTGGCCGAGGTTCTCGAACAGGTAGCGGCGCGAATTCACGCGGTAGCCCAGCGTTCGCTCGGTCTGCTGGATCGCCCGCAGAACGAGCAGCGAATCTCCGCCCAGGTCGAAGAAGTTGTCGGTGGAGCGGATGTCGTTGACGTCGATCCCGATCACGGTCGCCCAGATCTGCGCGAGCTGGGCATGCTCCGGGTTCAGGAGGATGTCGTCCCTCCCTTGCGCGCTGTTCGCTGCGTTCGCCGGTGCCGAAGCCTTGAGCGGGTCGACGGCGGCGAGCCTGCGCAGGTAGGCGGCGGTGGCGGAGCCTTCGGTGGAGGCAAGTTCGGCCAGCGTTGCCGTGGGGTGATCGACGACCCGGTAAAGCACCTCGAGATAGCGGTCGCGCAGTTGCGCCCCGGTCTCGCGCAGGTAGATGTCCGCGTTGTAGATCAGGGCGCCCGCCATCCCCTGGGGCTTGTCCAGCAGCCAGACGCCGATGTCGTCGGTGGCGCCGTGCTGCATCACGTGCATTTCCTTGTTCTGCAGGCTGCCGATCGCGCGTGGGCGCTCCCGCGCATCCTGGAACGAGAACATCGCCTGATAGGGGCCGACCGCCCTGATGTGGCTCTCCAGCCCCGACTGCGCCATCAGGCGTTCGAACGGCACCTGCTGGTAGTTCATCATCGTGAGCAGTTCCTGCTTCACGTAGCGCATGAAATCCGGCAGGCCGAGGCCGAAATCGACCTCCAGGGAAACCGGCAGCACGTTGTTGAAGCAGCCCATCACGTCTTCGGTTTCCGGCTGCTGCCGGCCGCGTATCGGGTTCGCGATCACGATGGACGGGGAGCTGATGACCTGGCTCATGGTGAGCGCATAGATGCCGAAGGTCAGCATGCTGAGCGTCACGTCCATGCCGCGCGCCACGTCGCGCAGTTGCTGCGTGGTCGCGGCGGGAATCTGGATCCAGTGCGCGCCGCCCTGGCCGCTCTTGCCCGCGCGCCGCGGCATGTCCGTGTTGGGCAGGCGGGGCAGCGGGGCGCTGGCGAAGCGCTTGCGCCAGAACTCGAGCTGCTGCTGGCAAGCCGGCTCCTCCATCCATTTCTCGAGCCACTCGGCGTAGTCGCCGTGCGTGGTGAAAATCGGAGGCAGGCCGTGCGGCCGTCCGCGCTCCGCCGCTTCGTAGATGGCCGAGAGCTCGCGTTGCAGCAGATCGAAGGACCAGCCGTCCCAGACCAGGTGGTGCGGCACGAAGACGAAGGCGTGGTCCTGCTCGGCCAGCTGGTAGAGCGCCATGTGGGCCATCGGTGCGCGATGGATGTCGAACGGCCGGTCGGCCAGTTCCTGGACGCACTCGCCGAGTTCGGCTTCGCGCTGGTCCGCCGGCAGGCCGCGCAGGTCGATGACCGGCAACGAAAACTCCACCCGCTCCGCAATGACCTGGATGGGCTGGCCCGTGGCCGGATCGGTGCCCATGCTCGTGCGCAGCGAAGGCTGGCGGCGGATGATCTCCCTCATCGCCGCCTCGAAGTGCGCCGCGTTGAAATCCCCGATCAACCGGCGCACCGAGGGCGCGTTGTAGACCGAGCGGCCGGGATGCAGCTCTTCCATGAAGCGGATGCGTTCCTGCGACGGCGTCATCGGGGCCGTCTTGCGGTCGAAGTGGCAGGGAAGCGGCGCCTGCGCGCCGACACCCGCACCCTGCAGCCCTTCGACCACGGCCGCCAGCCGCTCGGCCGTGGGCGCCTCGAACAGCGAGCGCAGCGGCAGCGTGATCTGGAACTCGCGGCTCAGCACCGTGGTCAGGCGCGCGGCGAGCAGCGAATGGCCGCCCATCATGAAGAAGTCGTCCCGCATGTCCAGGCCCGGCAGGCTCAGCACCTTCTCCATGGCCGCGAGCACCTTGCGCTCGCGTTCGTTGCGAGGCCCGGCGCCGCGCCGCACCTCGTCGCGCGAGACCGCCTGCGGCGCCGGCAGCGAGACCCGGTCGACCTTGCCGTTCGGCAGGGTGGGCAGCTCCTTGAGCGTCACCACGTGCTGCGGCAGCATGAAGGCCGGCAGGAACTCGCGCAGGTGCGCCATCAATGCATCCAGATCGAGCTCGACGCCGGGGGTCAGCGCCAGGTAGGCCACCAGCCGGACATCGCCGGGATGGTCTTCGCGCGCCACCACCACGCTGCGCGAGACGCCGGCAACCTCGCAGCAGCGGGCCTCGATCTCGCCGGGCTCGATGCGATAGCCGCGGACCTTGACCTGGAAGTCGAGCCGGCCGAGATGTTCGATCAGCCCGTCGTTGCGCCAGCGTCCGCGGTCGCCGGTGCGGTACACCGGCTTGGTGGTGCCGAAGATGCGGGCCGTGACGAAGCGCTCGGCGGTGAGTTCGGGGCGGCCGAGGTAGCCCAGCGCGAGGCCGGCGCCCGCGATGCAGATTTCGCCCGGCACGCCGATCGGGCAAGGCTGCAGCTCGGCGTCGAGGATCCAGATTTCCGTGTTGTCGACGGGGTGGCCGATGGACACGCCGCGCGTGGCGACGAGCTCAGGGTCGACCAGCCAGGCCGTGGCGTACACCGTGGTCTCGGTCGGCCCGTACCCGTTCCAGAGCTCCGCCATGCGCTCGCACAGCGCGAGCGCCAGGCTGGGCCGCAGCGGCTCGCCGCCGGTCCAGCCCCTGAAGCCCGGGGCGCCCGGCCATTGGGCGTCGAGCAGCAACTGCCACATGCCGGGCGTGGCCTGCAGGAGAGTGATCTGTTCCTGCTCGAGCAGCTTGCACAGGCGGTTGCCGTCCATGGCCGTTTCGCGCTGCACCATCACGATCTCGGCGCCCGTGGCCAGCGGCAGCAGCAGGTCCGGAACCGCCATGTCGAACGACAGGGTCGACACCGCGGCGATCCGGTCGCCCGCGTGCAGCCCGGACACCCTGTGCATCCACTGGAGCAGGTTGGCCACGGCCCGGTGCGGGGCGTACACGCCCTTGGGCAGGCCGGTCGAGCCGGAGGTGTAGATCACGTAGGCCCCGTCGTCGGGGCCCGCGTCTTCCTCGCTTGCAGGCAGGGCCTCGCCGGACTCCTGCTGCCAGGCGGTGTCGCGGTCGATCTCGAACAGGCGTTCGCCCGGGTCGGCGCGCCAATTGCGTGGTGCCGCCACGATGTCCGACGAGGTCAGCAGCAGGCTGATATCGGCGTCCTTGGCGTAGTGGTCGAGCCTGGCATGCGGAAACGCGGGATCGAGCGGAACATAGGCCGCACCCGCCTTCAGCACGGCCAGCAGCGAGGCGACCAGCTCGAGACTGCGCTCCAGGCACAGCCCCACGCGCTGGCCGCGGCGGACGCCGCGCGCGCGCAGTGCACGGGCCAGGCGGTTGGATTTCTCGTCGAGCTCGCCATAGCTGCAGACCCGCCCTCCGTCGCGCACCGCGGGGCGATCGGGCTGCTGCGGCACGCGCGCCAGGAAGCCGGCATGCGCCAGCGGCGCGCCCAGCAGGGCGGTGGGCAAGGGTTGCAGCGCGATCAGCGCCTGCGCGCCTTCGGCCGACAGCACCTCGAGCCGGCCGATCGCTTCATCCGGCGTGTGTGCGCCGGAGCGCAGCATGCACTCGAACATGTCCAGCCAGCGCTCCACGGTGGCTTCGTCGAACAGGCTGGTGTTGTACTGCGCCTCCACCTGCAGCCCGCCGTCGAGGGGCCGCAGGTTCAGGAAGAGCTCGGAGTTTTCGTACTGGCGCGCGATCGTGTCCTGTGCGACGTCGAGGCCCGGGAAGGTCTGCGCGCTGCTGGCCACGTCGGGGTCGACGTTGAACATCACGCTCACCAGCGGCAGCCGGCTCGGGTCACGCTGGAGAGAAAGTTTGCTCAACAGCGCGCCATAGGTGAGCGCCTGATGCTCGAAGGCATCGAGCACGGCGGTGCTGCATTCGCTCATCAGGGCATCGAAGCGCAGCTGGGCAGGTGCGGTGAGGCGCAGCGGCAGCAGGTTCACGCAGTGGCCGACGAGGCCGGGCATGTCGCGCGCGAGCTGGCCCGAGGCCGGAATTCCGACCACGATGTCGTCCTGGCCGGTGAGGCGGTGCAGCGTCGCGACGAAGCCGCCGAGCAGGCCCGCGAACAGGCTGGCGCCGGCCTTCGCGCTCACCGAGCGCAGGGCGTTCACGAGGCGGCGGTCGAGCAGGCGTTCGACGCGCTGCGAACCGAAGGCGCGCGTGGCCGGGCGCGGATGGTCCAGCGGGAGTTCGAGCACCGGCAGGGCACTGCCGGAGAAGCGCTCCAGCCAGTAGTCCACGTGCGGCTGCATCTCCGGATGCACGGCTTCGGCCGCTTCCGTCGCGGCAAAGTCGGCGTACGAGGGGGCGGGCTGGAGCTGCTGTTCGGCACCTGTCTGCTCGGCATAGAGATGGCCGAGCTGTTCGGTGATGACCACCCAGGACCAGCCGTCGCAGACCACATGGTGGGCCGACATCACGAGCTCGTGCTCTGCATCGCCGAGCCGGTACAGCACGGCCCGGAACAGCGGGCCGTGTTCCAGCACGAAGGGCGTGCACACGGCCTCGTTGTGCGCTGCCTTCAGTGCCAGCGCGCGCGCTTGCGGCGAAAGGCCGCTCAGGTCCTTCTGCTCCAGCGGGTCATTGCCGGCCTGGCTCACCAGCATGCAGGTGCCGTCCGGCGAGATGGTGGCCCGCAGCGCCTGATGGCGTGCGACCAGCCGGGCCATGGCCCGCGCCATGGCTTCCCGGTCCAGCGGCCCGCGCAGGCGCAGCAGCACCGATTCGTTGTAGGCCAGCGAGGCTTCGGTGCTCAGCGTCGCGCCGAGCCAGATCTCGCGTTGCGATTCCGTCGTGGGTATGACGCATTCGATGAAACCGCCCGTGGCGGGAGGGCGAAGAACGGCGTTCATGCTGCAGCCTTTCCGTTGATGAGTTGGTTGGGGGACGAGGTGTCCGGCACGTACCAGAAGGGCTGGCCGTCGATGTCGCGGGCCAGGATCGAGCCGTCTTCCTCGCAGGGCTTGCGGTGGTCGAAGCCCGTGATCACGGTGGCCCTGCGCGGCAGGAAGCCTGATTCCTGCAGCTCGGCCACCGATTCCTTGAACACGCGCCGGAGGGTGGCGATGTCTTCCGCGCTGTGCGCGCTCGTCAGGAAGCAGGGGAAGTTGTCGAGGATGTGGACGCCGCGGCTGCGCATCATGGCGAACAGCAGGTCTTGCAGCGGATGGTCTTCGAGCCAGCTCACGCGCCAGAGCGAGGCGAAGTGGCGGATGGCGATGGGCGCACCCACCTCGACGCACCAGGCCGTGAGCTCGTCGGCCATCTCGGTGGTGCTCGCCGTGAGACCGGTCTGCAGCGCCGGACCGGCTTCCTTCAGATGCGTCAGCGAAGCCTTGGCCGCGGCCAGCGCAAGCGGGTGGCGCACGAAGGTGCCGGCGAAATAGGTCACGCCGACGCCCGGGATCGAATCGTCGCCGTACTGCCAGGCGCCGCCGTCGAGCGCGTCCATGAAGGCGCGCTTGCCGGCGATCACGCCGACCGGAAAGCCGCCGCCGATCACCTTGCCATAGGTGGCGAGATCGGCGCGCACGCCGAACGTTTCCTGGGCGCCGCCCAGGGCCGTGCGAAAGCCGGTGATGACTTCGTCGAAGATGAGGCAGGCACCTTGCTGTTCGGTGATGGCGCGCACCTCCTGCAGGAACTCGCGCGGCTGGAAGTCGGGGCGGCGGCTCTGCACCGGCTCCACCAGCACGGCGGCAAGGTCGTCGGCGTTCTCGCGGATGAAGGCCAGCGCTTCGGCCGTGCCGTAGTCCAGCACGCGGATGTCGCCGAACATGCCGCTCATCACGCCCGGCGCCGCCGAGAGGCCCTTGCCGCCCTTGCCGGCGCGAACCAGCACCTCGTCGAAAGTGCCGTGGTAGGAGCCGGTGAACGCGACCACGGTGCTGCGCCCGGTGACCGTGCGCGCGATGCGCAGCGCGGCCATCACCGCTTCCGAGCCGGTGTTGCACAAGGCGGCGCGGTCGCAGCCCGTGAGCTCGCAGATCAGGCCGGTCACCTCGGCGGCCAGCGGGTGCTGCGGCCCGATCTCGTAGCCCGCGTCGAGCTGCCGGCGCACCGCTTCCTGCACGAAGTCGGGCTGCCAGCCGAACATGTTCATGCCGAAGCCGTTGAGGGCGTCGACGTACTCGTTGCCGTCCAGGTCCCAGAGCTTCGAACCCTTTGAGCGCTCGATGACGATCTGGTAGGTGATCTCCTTGGTCAGCGGCCGGAAGCCGTTGACCACGCGCGGATCGGCCATGTGGGGGCGGTTCGCCTCGGTGAACTCCTTGCTCTTGCGGGTGCGCTCCACATAGCGCCGCATGAAGGTGGCCAGCCGGGCCTTCTGCCGGCCGCTCGGTTCGGCGGTGCGCTGGGTGTGGATTCGGGCGATGGCGCCGAACGCCTTCGTGACGTCGTAGCGCTGCGGCTCCCTGGTTGCGCCGGCTTCGTCGACGGCGGGCTGCGCGACGGGGTTCGGCACCGGCTGCGGCAGCGCGGCGGAAGCGGCCGGGACGGTGTCCGCGCGCAGGCCCGACATCAGCGCGAGCTGATGCCGCATCAGTTCCATCTGCTGCGCAATCAGTTGTGCCAGCGGCGCGGCCGCGATGCCGGCGCTGGCGGCCGGCGCGTTCATCGGCGGCAGGTATGCGGCCGGCTGGGTGGCGATGCCGGCCTGCGCGGCTGCCGACGCGGCTGCAGGCAGTGCCGCCGGAACGGACGCCGCAGCCGCGGGCTCGGGCGGCAGGCTCTCCCGCAGGAACGCGGAGAGCGTGTCGAAGCTGCGGTAGGTCTCCATGAGCTGGCGAAAGCTCAGGTTGACCTTGAAGCGCTTCTTGATCTGCGTGGCAACCTGGGTCAGCGTGAGCGAATCCAGGCCGAGCTCGCCGAAGGCGGCGTGGCCATCCGCCTGCGCCATGTCGATGCCGGAGATGTCCTCGAACAAGGACCGCAACCGCACGTCCATGGGCGCGGCGGACGGCGTGGATGCGGGAGAAGGAAGTGGCGGGGGCGCTGCTGAAGCTGTCACGATCGACTCCAGGAAGAGGGGTGGAACGAAGGGCGCAAGCGCAGGCTGTGCGACAACCGGCGCATCGGGTGGCGAGACCAGCGGCGCGGTGGCCGGGCTCGCTGCCGAGGCCGCGATGTCGACCCAGAAACGCTTGCGCTCGAAGGGATAGGTGGGCAGGCGCACGCGCTGTGCGCCGGTGCGGACGGCGAGCCGGGACAGCTCGACGTCGGCGCCGCAGGTCCAGAGGCGGGCCAGCGCCAGCCGCAGCGTGCGGGCCTCGTCGGCCGGCTCGCCGTGCAGCAGCGGCATCACTTCGGCCGCGCCGTGCTGGCGCACCAGCGTGGCCAGCGTGTTGCGGGGGCCCACTTCGACGAAGAGCGGCCGCGCCGCGTGCGCCATGGCGCTGCGCACGGCGGGCGAGAACTGCACGGTGCCGCGCAGGTGGCGGGCCCAGTAGGCGGCGCTGGTGGCCTCCGCGTCTTCCAGCTGGCGGCCGGTGAGCGTCGAGAAGATCGGGATCGTCGGTGGATGCAGCGCCACTTCGCCGACCAGCGCTTCGAAGGGCGCGACGGCGGCATCCATCATCGCGGAATGGAAGGCGTGCGAGGTCTGCAGCAGGCGGCTTGCGATGTCTTCCTCCTGCAGCGAGGCGCGCAGGGTTTCGATCGCCTCGAATGGCCCGGCCACCACGCAGGCCGCCGGGCCGTTGTCCGCGGCAAGTGAAAGCGACGGGCCGAGCCGGGCCGCGAGTTCGGGCGCGCCCAGGCGCACCGACAGCATCGCGCCCGCGGGCTGCGCCTGCATGAGCGCGCCGCGGCGGGCCACCAGCCGGGCGGCGTCTTCGAGGCGCATCACGCCGGCCAGCACCGCGGCGGCGAACTCGCCCACGCTGTGGCCGATGAGCGCGTGCGGCCGCACGCCCAGCGAGAGCAGCCGGCGCGCCAGCGCGTACTCGATGGCGAAGATGGCGGGCTGCGTGACGGCGGTGGGCACCAGCGCCTGCGGGTCGTCGCCGAACATGCGCTCGCGCAGGTCGAAATCCAGCGCGCTGCCGAAGGCCTTCAGGCAGGTGTCGAACGCCGCCGCGAACACCGGGTCGCTGGCATGCAGGATCTTTCCCATGCCGGCGTACTGCGCGCCCTGGCCCGGGAACATCAGCACCGGCTGCGGTGCGCGCGCGTCGACGCGGCCGCTGGCGCGCCACGGGCTGCCGCCGCCGCGCAGCGCGGCCACGGCTTCGGCCGCATCGCTGGCCACCACCGCGCGGCGGAAGGCATGGGCCTTGCGGCCGACGCTCAGCGTGTAGGCGACATCGGCCAGCGGAACGCCGGGCGTTGCATCGAGGTGCGCAGCGAGCTGCTCCGTGGCCACGGCCAGCGCGGCCTCCGAGCGGGCCGAGATCGAAAGCACCTGGGGCCCTCCCGCGCCGGCCGAAGCGGGCCGCGCGGGCGCCTCTTCGAGAATGATGTGCGCGTTGGTGCCGCCGACCCCGAAGGCGCTGACGCCGGCGCGGCGCGGCTGGCTGGTGCGCGGCCATGCCTGCAGGCTGCCGCTCACGTAGAAGGGCGTGCGCGCGAAGTCGATGCCCGGGTTCGGCGCGCTGAAGTGCGCGGTCGGCGGAATTGCTTCGTGGTGCAGCGAGAGGGCGGCCTTGATGAGGCCGGCGGCTCCCGCCGCAGTCACCATGTGGCCCACGTTGCTCTTGAGCGAGCCGAGCGTGCAGTAGCCCAGCGCGCCGGTGTGTTCGCCGTAGGCGCAGGTCAGCGCCTCGACCTCGACCGGGTCGCCCATCGGCGTGGCGGTGCCGTGCGCCTCCACGTACGAGATGCTGCGCGCGTCCACGTTGGCCGCCGCCAGCGCCGCGCGGATCACGGCGGCCTGCCCGTCCACGCTGGGCGCGGTGAAGCTGGCCTTGGTGCCGCCGTCGTTGTTGACGCAGGCGCTGCGCAGCACCGCATAGATGGTGTCGCCGTCGGCCTGCGCGTCCGCCAGGCGCTTCAGCAGCACCACCGCGGCGCCGTCGCTGAAGACGGTGCCCTGGGCCTGCGCGTCGAAGCTGCGCGTGTGGCCGTCGGGCGAGAGCATCGAGCCTTCCTGGTACAGGTAGCCGCTGCGCGGCGGGCAGGTGACCGAGGCGCCGCCGGCCAGCGCCATGTAGCACTGGCCGGTGCGCAGCGCATGGAAGGCGTGGGCCACGGCCACCAGCGAGGTCGAGCACGCGGTGTGGATGCTCACCGCCGGCCCCGTCAGGTTGAGCCGGTTGGCCACGCGCGTGGTGATGTAGTCCTTCTCGTTGGCCAGCATCACCTGGAACTCGCCCACCGCTTCGACGAGGTCGGGCCGCGTGGCGACGTGGCGCTGGAAGTAGCTGGCGTTGTACATGCCGGCATACACGCCCACCGGGCCGGGTGCGGCGTCGGGCACATAGCCCGCGCGTTCCAGGCATTCCCAGCAGATCTCCAGGAACACGCGCTGCTGCGGGTCCATCAGCGCGGCGTCCTTCGGGCCGATGCCGAAGAAGGCGGCGTCGAAGTTCTCGATGCCTTCGATCACGCCGCGGGCCCGCACGTAGGCCGGGTCCTTGCGCAGGGCTTCGCTCACGCCGGCATCGAGCGTGTCGTCGTCGAAGAAGCTGATGGTGTCGCGGCCGGCGACGAGGTTGTCCCAGAACTGCTCGACATCCGCGGCGCCCGGGAAGCGGCCCGCGGTGGCGATGAGTGCAATCGCGTCCGACATGTGGCGGTCGGGCTCGGCGAGCGGCTGCGGTGCGCGCGCCGCGGCGGCGGGCGCGGGCGCCGCATCGGCGGCCGGTTCCAGCTCGGCCGCCATGGCGCTCGGCGTCGGATGGCGGAAGAAGAGATTGGTCGACAGCGGCTGCGCGCTGTCGCGCTGCAATTCCGCCAGCACCTGCAGCACGCGCAGCGAGTCGCCGCCAAGGTCGAAGAAGTTGTCGTTGCGCCCGGCCTTCTCGATGTGCAGCGCACGGGCGAAGGCTTCGCACACCCGCTGCTCGGCGGCGTTGCGCGCTTCCTCGAACGGCTGCGCGAGATCCGGGCGTTCGGCCGCCGGTTCGGGCAGGGCCCGGCGGTCGAGCTTGCCGTTGGGCGTGACCGGAAGCTGCGCGAGCCACACCTGGGCGGAGGGCAGCAGCGCCGCGGGCAGGCGCGCGCCGAGGTGCGTGCGCAGCGCGTCCCACGAGAGCTTGTGCGAGCGCGCGACAAGGTAGGCCACCAGGCGCAGCTGCCCATCGGCGTCGGGCCGCGCGTCGACGGCGCAGGCCTGGATGGCCGGGTGCGCCAGGATGGCCATCTCGACCTCGCCGGTCTCGATGCGGTGGCCGTGGATCTTGACCTGCCCGTCGCGGCGGCCGATGAATTCGATCGTGCCGTCGGGCAGCCAGCGCGCGAGGTCGCCTGTGCGGTAGAGGCGCTCGCCCGGCGCGCCGAACGGATCGGGCACGAAGCGTTCTTCGGTCAATTGCGCTTGCCGCAGATAGCCGCGCGCCAGCCCGTGTCCGCCGATGCACAGCTCGCCCACGAATCCCGTTGGCAGCAGGGCCATCGAAGGGCTCAGCACGCGCAGCACGGTGTCCTTGATCGGCCGCCCGAGCGGCACGGAGCGCAGATCGGCGGGCAGCGCGCCGGGGATGCGGTGGGTGGCCGCGAAAGTCGTGCATTCGGTCGGCCCGTAGCCGTTGCTCAGTGCAAGCCCGGGAAGCGCGGCCAGTGCGCGCCGCACATGCGGCACCGAAAGCGCTTCGCCGCCGGTGACGAGATGCCGCAGGCCCGAGAGATGCGCCGGGTCGTCGTCGATCACCGCGTTGAACAGCGCGGCCGTGAGCCAGGCGGTGTGCACGTCGTGGCGCGCGATGGTGCGGGCGAGGCCCGCGCCCGTGGGCACGTGCTCGCCATGCACCACGCAGCAGCCGCCGTTGAGCAGCGGACCCCAGATCTCGAACGTGGCGGCATCGAAGGCGAGCGGGGCGGCATGCAGCACGCTGCGGCCCGGGGCCAGTTCCGCATAGTCGACGCCGACGACCAAGCGCAGGATCGCGCGGTGGCAGATCTCGATGCCCTTGGGCGTGCCCGTCGAGCCCGAGGTGTACATGACGTATGCCACCGATTCACCGTCGACGGCGGGAGGGCTCCAGGGCGCTGGTTCCGTGTCCCCGGCTTCGTCGAGCAGCAGCAGTGCGCGCGACGCGGGTACGAGATGGCACAGCGCCGACGTGGTCACCACCTGCCGCGCGCCCGCCTCGTCGAGCATGTAGGCGATCCGCTCGGGCGGGAAATCCGTCGGTGCCGGCACATAGGCCGCGCCCGCCTTGAGGATGCCGAGCTGCGCCACCACCGCCTGCATCGACCGGTCGAGCACCAGCCCCACCTTGTCCCCCGCACGCACGCCCAGGTGCTGGAGGCGGTGCGCGAGCCGGTCGGATTGGCTTTCGAGCTCGCCGTAGCTCATCTGCGCATCGCCTTCCGCGAGTGCGATGGCATCGGGCGTGGCCGCGGCCTGGCGGGCGAACATTCCGGCGACGGTGAGCGTCCGGTCGAGCGGGCCGGGGGCCGTGTTCCAGTCGACAAGCTGGTGCTCGCGGTCGGCGGACGGCAGGGTGCGGATGTCGCCGAGGGGCGTGTCGGCGCGCTCGAGCAGATCGGCGGCGGTGTCGGCGATGGCCGTGAGCAGCTGCTCTGTCGATGCCGCATCCAGAAGGCTCGCTGCCGCACTGGCGTGAAGGCGCGGCGAGTCCGATGCGGTGGTCAGCCAAAGATGAAGCGGAGCCCGGGCCTCTTCGGCGCCGAGGTCGCCGCGCAGCCAGAGAACGCTCGGCGACGGTTCGGGCGAGCTTGCGGCTGTCGCCCGACGCCGCTCCTGGTCGAGCGAGGCCAGCCAGGTGCGGGCCGATGAGGCGGGATCGAAGGCCGCGGCGACCGTCGTCCACTCCATGGCCGTTGCCGATCCGGTCCACGACGCTTCGTGCAGCACCGGCTGCTGCTCGCCGAGCCAGCGCGCCTGAAGCAGGAGCCACGCCGCTGCGAAGGGGGTGTCAGGCAGTTGCCCGGTGGCGCCGAGCCATTGCTGCCAGGCCCGCCTGCCGGACTCCCCGAGCGCGACCGAGACATGAACCCGTTCGTCCGGCCTTTTCGAATTGGGGCGCGATGCGAGCAGGTCATCCAGCGGAAGTCGGGGGGGCGCGAATGGCGCCGGATGGGCTAATTGAATTTTCATAAAGAAAATTGAATAAATAGTGCATGCAATAGATTCGGTGCAAAAAAATGGCTATTGATCAGTCAAGACGAGGTAGTACGTTAGTTTCTATTTCGAAGCGATCCTAGAGTCTTTGTCGAGCGCGGTGGGGACCGAAGTTTGTCGAGTTACATTGTCGAATCGTTCGTTACAAGTGCGTACTACCTCATATCGCTTGAACAGGGTAACCAATGGCCATTTCGAATGGCTTTCCTCGATTCCGCCGATCTGCGGTGAAGGCGTTTTCTTGAAAAGCGTCGATCCAGGGAACTCACTGTAGAAATTCCGCCTCGGCCCCGCATGAGCAGTGCGCCCTCTTCGGAGGGAGACAATCGCCCCCGCCTGCGCCGCTCGCAACCATGACAAAGCGCCTGCCGAAAACACGACAAACCGCTGTCGCGCAAGCCGAAATGCGGCTGCGAAAATGGGGTATCAGGTAGAAACGAACAGGGGAGTGGCAGGCTGTTCCTGCCCTGTCGGGGGATACCGCGACTTGCCGACCAGGAGCGCCGAATCGGCGAGGCCGCGAGCGAAAGGATGTAATCGCTACCCGGGAAAAGGCGCGGTAGCTATTGACTGTCCGGGATCTCGGGCAATGAAGAGATTGCTATCAAAAAAGTAAAGAAATCGCGTCGTTTTGGCGAGATGCTTGCATCGATGCGCCACCGCTATTCAAAGAATGGCCGGAGTTTTTGTAAATTTAATAAAACAACGAGATTTGCAGCGTTCCGGGGATAATTCGAGTGCCCATTCGCGCGCGCGGTGAATCCCAAAGCACCGGATTTCTGCCGGCCCGATGCGGAGAAATTCCTGGATTTCGCATGTCTCCGCGCAGCGTCAAAACGGGTGCCGTGGCGCTGCGCTGTCGTAGTCTTTCTGCCAACGAGGAAACCAGCTCATGCTTCCCAACCTGCTGCCCCTGAGTCACCGCGTCGAAGCCTACCGGCGCAAGTTTCTGGTCAACGAGACCGAGAACCTCTTCATGGGCTCATTCGAGAGCTTTGCCGCCGCGGAGGCCGGCGCCCCGACGTCCAAGGCGGTCGGCTACAGCAACGCCAAGGCGGCCGGGGAGCTCTACAACCATCAGATCTATTTCTACGACTACCCGGGCCTTTTCTGGCTCGGACGATCGTTCGACGCGGGCATGCGGCGCGTGTTCGATCTGGGAGGTCACGTGGGAATCAAGTACTACGCATTCCGCCGCGTCCTGCCCTATCCCGACGGACTGCGCTGGACGGTTTGCGACGTGCCCGGAGTGGTGCAAACGGGGAGGGAACTGGCCGTGCAGCGCGAGGCGACCGCCCAGCTGGACTTCACCACCGAGTGCGCCGACGCCAGCGGCTGCGACGTGCTGTATGCCTCGGGCAGCCTGCAGTACCTGCCGCAGCGGCTCGCCGAGATCCTTGCCACGCTCACCGTGAAGCCGAAGCGCATCGTGCTCAATACGACGGCGGTCCATCCTGAACACACGCTCTATACGATCAACAGCATCGGAATAGCGTTCTGCCCCTACCGCATCCAGCACGTCGAGGAACTGTGGGCCGAGCTCAGGAACGCCGGCTACAAGCGCCGCGATGCCTGGCGCAACGAAGGCAAGCAGATCGAAGTGCCCTTCGTCGACGGAGGCGACAAGCCCTACTACGCGGGCTGCTGCTTCGATCTGGCCGGCCAGGTACCGCCAGGGGCATAGCGCCGATGGGGCCGCCGGCCCTGCGAAACCCGAGACCGCCAACGAGCCCTCCGCAGTGGAGGGCTTTTTTTCGTATCCGGTGTTTCGGTTGGCGTCTTTGCTACACGGCGGCTGGCTGGCGTCCGACAAGCCGAGGGGGCAATTGAATACTTTTTTCAGATCTCACACGAAGGAACGTTTGCAGCAACGACAACGCGATGATTGAAGGGATTCCAGCATGCACTTGTCCTTTCCCCTGACCTTCCTGATGAGCCTTCAGCATGTCTCATTGCCCAAGAAGGTGGTGACGCCCGAAGACGTTCGACACGTGTCGATACTCAAGGCGACGGGTCTGATCGAGGCAGCCATAGCGCCGGCGCTGGATGGCTCCGGCAAATACAGGAATGCGCGCAATGCCGTCGTGACGCGCATCACCGAGGCTGGCATTACCGAGATCGACAGGATGCGAACGGAGGAGAGCAGGTCGAAGCTCGCGCGGCAATTGTGAGCAGCGCGGAGGCGGGGGAAGGGCCGGTTCTGCGAGCGTAGGAGGCCGCTTTCAAAACGACGCGCGTTATCCGGCTGCGCCGGGTCGAAAGCTGCCGGACCATCGTGCCTGCTCGAACAGCATGGACCGGGGTGCCCGATGAAAACCATGACCGAAAGACAACTGTCGGTGCTGCGAACCGGCCTGATTGCCGGAACCTTCGCAAGCATTGCCTCCACCGCAGCGCTGATGCTGTGCGGCCGCCGCGAGGTCGGCAGCATGGTGGCGCCCACCAACGCCACCAGCCACTGGCTGTGGGGCAGCCAGGCCTTCGAGGTGCGCCGGCCCACGCTGAAGCACACCGGGCTGGGCTATGCCACGCACCATGCGAGCGCCATCTTCTGGGCCTTGATCTATGCCTGGATGCACACCAGCCGGCATCCCGCGCAATCGGTTCCCGCAGCGCTCGCCAGCGCCGGCACCGCGACGGCGCTTGCCTGCGCGGTGGATTACACGATCATCCCGCGCCGGCTCATGCCAGGCTTCGAGCAGCATCTTTCGAAGCGCTCCCTGGGCATCGTCTACGGACTTTTCGCCATCGGTCTGGCGGCCGGCTGCGTGCTGGCCGAGCGCAGCGCGCGCAGGCCATGACAGCGGCGCGAGTAGTGCGCGTTGCTACGTGCAGTCAGGGAGCTTTCCTACGCGGCGGTCGTTGGAGTCCTCCCATCGTTCAGCCTCCATCAACCCAACCGGAGCCCACGATGCCCACCTCCACCAAGCGCGCTGCACCCGATGCATGCAGCCTTCTCGACACGGACCACCGCCACGTCAAGAAGATGTTCAAGGAGTACGAGGAACTGACCCATTCGCGCGCCGCCAACGTGCAGCAGAAGAAGCGTGAATTGGCCAACCAGATCTGCACGGAACTGAGCGTTCACGCGCAGATCGAGGAAGAGATCTTCTATCCCGCGCTGCGCGAGGCGATCAGCGAAACCGATCTTCTCGACGAAGCCGAGGTCGAGCACGCCAGCGCCAAGGAGCTGATAGCGCAGATCGAAGCCGCCACCGACGTGGACGACAAGTTCGACGCCAAGGTCATCGTGCTGGGCGAATACATCGACCACCACGTGAAGGAAGAGCGCAACGAGATCTTCGTCAAGGCACGCGCCGCCAGGGGGCTCGACCTGATGGCCATGCGCGAGCAATTGGCCGCGCGCAAGGAGGAGCTGATGGAAGAACTCACCGCAGCCGCCTGACCGACCGCACGCAACCTGCGACGGCCCAGCCCAGCGCACCCGTGGAACCGGCTTTGCCGGGCCACCGGGTGCGCCCCCCAGTGGGGGGAGGCGCCTAAGGCGCTTCGGGGGGCGTCCTATTCTGGAGGTCACCATGACAAGCATCGTCTCCCGGCTCTTTCCCACGGCGACCAACATGATTCGCCTGGACCACACGCACGTGCTTTCCACCTTTCACCAGTACAAGGCCAGTGCGCCGGCCCGCGTGAAGAAGGGCCTGGTCAACACCATCTGCACCGCGCTCGAAATCCATGCGCAGCTCGAAGAAGAAATCTTCTATCCCGAGATGCGCAAGGTCTGCGAGGAAGAACGCATCACCAAGGCCCTCGACGAGCATTCCGAAATGCGCCGGCTCGTCGGCCTGCTTCGCGCCATGGAGCCGGAAGCGCGCGACTACGACGAAACCCTGTCGGCGCTGATGCGCGACGTGATGCACCACGTGGCCGACGAGGAAACCATCCTGCTGCCGGCGGCCGAGAAGCTGCTGGACGACAGGCTCGGCGAACTGGGCGCGCAGATGACCAAGCGGCGGCTGCAGCTGGCCGGTCCGCGCTCCGGCGAAATCGCGCTCGACATGGGGCGCGCGGCATCCGGCAACACGGCCGCCATCGCCGTGGTCGGCCTCGCGGCGGCCGGGCTGCTGCTGGCCCGGCGCACGGGCCATCTGCGGCGGCATGCACGCGCATGAACGCCATGCCGGAAGACACCACCATCGCGCTGCCCGCCGCGCCTGAATCCTCGCGCGCCACTTTCCATTCATCCATGGAGTTCCCTTCTCATGTCGCCTTCCAGAACGCCTCCTGATTCCGGCAACGCCGCCACCAGCGCAGCGGCGGCGGCCCGCAACACCGACAGCGGCGCCGCCAACCTGCCGGGCGGCATTCCACCCGACCCGCCGTCGCAGAAGGCCGCGCATGCGCAGGCGCTGGCGGCCGCGATGCCTTTCAATGCGAACAAGCCGCTGGAGCACGGCCACGACAACGCGCTTCGCCCTCAGGCAGGCCAGACCGCGCAGCCGCTGTCGTCCGCGGCAACGGCCAGCACCCTGTCGGAAGAGATCGGCTCGGAGAAGGTCGGCGGCATGGCCATGCCGGGGCTGAATGCCACCATCGAATCGCTGGACCGGGTTCGCGTCGACTCGGGCGGCCAGCAGCTCACCACCAACCAGGGCGTGGCCATCGCGGACAACCAGAATTCGCTGAAGGCCGGCCTGCGCGGCCCCGCGCTGCTGGAAGACTTCATCCTGCGCGAGAAGATCACCCACTTCGACCATGAGCGCATTCCCGAGCGCATCGTGCACGCCCGCGGCTCGGGCGCGCATGGCTACTTCGAATGCTACGAAGGCATCGCGCAGTTCACCAAGGCGGCGCCGCTGCGCGAGGCGGGAAAGATCACGCCGGTGTTCGTGCGCTTTTCCACCGTGGCCGGAGAGCGCGGCTCCAAGGACACCGCGCGCGACGTGCGCGGCTTCGCCGTCAAGTTCTACACCGACGAGGGCAACTGGGACCTGGTGGGAAACAACATGCCCGTGTTCTTCATCCAGGACGCGATGAAATTTCCCGACCTCGTCCATGCCGTGAAGCCCGAGCCGCATCACCAGATGCCGCAGGCCGCGAGCGCGCACGACACCTTCTGGGATTTTGTCGGCCTCATGCCGGAGTCGACCCACATGCTGATGTGGCAGATGTCGGACCGCGCCATTCCGCGCAGCTTCCGCATGATGCAGGGCTTTGGCGTGCACACCTTCCGGCTCGTGAACGAGGCCGGCGAATCCGTGTTCTGCAAGTTCCACTGGACGCCGGTTCTCGGCACTCATTCGCTGGTGTGGGACGAGGCCGTGAAGATCTCGGGCGCCGACCCCGACTTTCATCGCCGCGACCTGTGGGAGGCCATCGAGGCCGGCGAGTTTCCGGAATGGGAGCTCGGCCTGCAGATCTTCACCGAGGAAGAGGCCGAGGCCTTCAGCTTCGACGTGCTCGACGCCACCAAGATCGTGCCCGAGGAGCTGGTGCCGCTCACGCCGGTGGGGCGACTGGTGCTCAACCGCAATCCCGACAATTTCTTCGCCGAAACCGAGCAGGTGGCCTTCTGTGCCGCACATGTGGTGCCGGGCATCGACTTCACCAACGACCCGCTGCTGGCCGGCCGCATCCACTCGTATGTCGACACGCAGATCACGCGGCTCGGCGGGCCCAACTTCCATGAGCTGCCGATCAACGCGCCGGTGGCGCAGGTGCACAACAACCAGCGCGACGGCATGCATCGCCAGGCCATCCACCGCGGGCGCGCGGCCTACGAGCCCAATTCGCTGGGCGGTGGCTGTCCGTTCCAGGCCGGGGCTTCGGCCGGCTTCATGACCTTTCCGCAGCGCATGGCGGAGCAGGACAAGGTGCGCGGCAAGCCCGAGAAATTTGCCGACCATTACACCCAGGCCACGCTCTTCTTCGAAAGCCAGACGCCCACCGAGCAGGCCCATATTGCGGCGGCGTTTCGCTTCGAACTCTCGAAGTGCACCGTGCCTGCCGTGCGCGAACGCGTGGTGGCGAGTCTCGTCAACGCGTCGCCGCTGCTGGCGCAGCAGGTGGCCGACGGCCTCGGCATCCCCGTGCCGCCCGCGATGCCCCGGGCGCTCGAGCAACCTGCCAAGCCCGAAGTGACGCGCTCGCCCGCGCTGTCGCTGATGGCGCATCCGGGCGATGGCTCCGTGCGCACGCGCAAGGTGGCGCTGCTGGTGGCGAACGGCGTGGTGGGCGAGCAGCTCGCCGCGATCCAGGCGGCCTTGCTGGCCGAGGGCGCGGTGGGCCGGCTGGTGGGGCCGCGCATCGGCCCGTTCCGCAGCGCCGAGGGCGAGACGATGGAGGCCGACGCCTCGATGGAGAACGAACCCGGCTTCCTGTTCGATGCCCTCGTGCTGCCCGATGGCGCAGAAGGAGTGGAACTGCTCTCAGCGAATCTCCATACCGAGCAGTTCATCAAGGACCACTACCAGCATGGCAAGACAATCCTCGCGCTCGGCGCATCGGGAGCCCTGCTGGCCGAAGCGAACATCCCGGACATCCTGCCGTCGGGCGATGCCGACCCGGGCGTGCTGCACGGTGGGCCGGAGAATTTCGAGCAGGCCGTCGAGGCCTTCGTCGAGGCGCTCGCCAAGCATCGGCATCCGGCGCGGGAACTGGGGGCGCTGATCGCTTAGCCCCACGCACGCCGCCCTAAAGCATGTCCCGCAGGCGGTAGTACATCATCCCCAGCACCAGCGCGGGCGTGCGCAGCAAGGTGCCGCCCGGAAACGCGTGGTGCCCGATGCGCGCGAAAAGATCGAAGCGCTCCGCCTGGCCCGCAATGGCCTCGGCCGCCAGCTTGCCCGCCATGCCCGTGAGCGCGAGGCCATGCCCGGAGAAGCCCTGCAGGTAGTAGATGTTGCTGCCGATGCGGCCGAAATCCGGCGCCTGGTTCATGGTGATGTCGACGAAGCCGCCCCAGGCGTGGTCGATGCCCAGGTCCGAGAGCTGCGGGAACACCCCGAGCATGCTCTTGCGGATCTTCTCGATGAGATTGCGCGGCGGCCGGGCGCTGTAGCTGTCGCCCGAGCCGAACAGCAGGCGGTGGTCGGCGCTCAGGCGGAAGTAGTCGAGGACGAAGTTCGTGTCCGACGCGGCCGGCCTGCCGCGCATGAGCGCATCCGCGCGCGCCGGCTCCATCGGTTCGGTCGCGATCATGTAGGTGCCCACCGGCATGATGCGCGACGAGACCTCGGGCGCCACGTCGTCCCCGTATTCGGCCAGGTAGACATTGCCCGCCAGCACGACGAAGCTGCACCGCACCTCGCCCTGCGCCGTCTTGACGACCGGGCGGGCACCGCGCTCGATCACCTGCGCCGCCGAGTTCTCGTGCAGCTGCGCGCCGGCCGCACGCGCCGCGGATGCCAGGCCCAGGGAATACTTCAGAGGGTGGAGATGCCCCGAGCGCGCATCGAAGGCGCCGGCGTCGAAGCGCTTGCTGTCCACCCATTGCGCGATCTCGCCCGCACCCAGCCATTGGAGCGGATAGCCGTGGACGCGGCCCACGTGGTCCATCCATTTGCGAAGCGCGCGCGACTTCGCCGGCTTGACCGACAGGCTGAGATAGCCGGCCTGCCAGTCGCAGTCGATCGCATGGCGCGCGATGCGATCCTGCAGCAGGTCCAGCCCCTCGACCGAGATGTTCCAGGCGCGGCGCACGTCCTCGGGTGCAAACTGCTTTTCGATCGCTTCCTCGCCGTCCGATCCGAAGCCCACGATCACCTGGCCGCCGTTGCGGCCCGACGCGCCCCAGCCCACACGCTGCGCCTCGAGCAGCACCACCGCATAGCCGCGCGAAGCCAGCTCGAGCGCCGCCGAGAGCCCCGCGAGACCGCCGCCCACCACGCAGACGTCGGCGGTGGCAATGCCTTCGAGCGGACGCGCGGCCTCGAACCGCGCCGCGCGCCGCACGCTGGCTTCGTAGTAGGAGTTCTCGACGACGCCGAGTTCTTTGCGCAGCAGCAATCAGGCCACCCGGAAGTTGAGGAACTGCCAGGGGTCGTCTTCGTCCTTCTCTTCGTGGAAGAGCGGGCTGCGGTCCTTCAGCGGCGTCCAGTCGCCGTACACGCCCACCACTTCTCCCAGGTAGGGCAGGGCGGCTTCCAGCACGATGCGGTGATCGAGGTCGTCCGGCTCCACCAGGCCGGCGCCGGGATTGCGCAGCGCCCACGACATCCCGCCCAGGATGCCGGCCACCACCTGCAGGCTGGTGGCGCTGTTGGCGGGCGCCAGTTCGCGCGCCCGCTCGATGGTGAGCCGCGAGCCATACCAGTAGACCCCCTTGGGATTGCCCATCAGCAACACGCCGAGTTCGTCCATGCCTTCGACGATCTCGTCGCGGACGATTCTCTGGCGGTGCTGCAGTCGCCAGTTGTTTCCCGCCACCTCGTGCAGCGAGAGCACCGCATCGTCGCAGGGGTGGTAGGCGTAGTGCACCGTGGGGCGGTACACCACCTCGCCGTCCTTGCGCAGCGTCAGGTGGTCGGCAATCGAAATCGATTCGGCATGCGTCACCAAAAAGCCGTGGTACGGGCCCTCCAGCGGCGTCCAGCTGCGCACCCGCGTGCCGATGCCGGGGCGCCTGAGATAGATGGCCGCATCGCTGCCGAAGCCGTGCCGCGCGGCGTCGGCCGGCCAGTGCCGCTCGTGCGTTCCCCATCCCAGTTCGGCGGGTTGCAGGCCTTCGTCGACAAAGCCACGCACCGACCAGGTGTTGACGAATTCGTTGCGCTGCTTGCGCTCTTTCGCCACCTGGGTGTCGCGTTCGGCGATGTGGATCACCTTGATGTCGAGCTGCTGCGCGAGCGCTGCCCAGTCCTCATAGCTCGCGGGCATGGATTCGAGCTCCGCATGCGTGTCGGCCGCGATGTTCAGCAATGCCTGCTTGAGCAGCGCCGAGACCACTCCCGGATTGGCGCCTTGCGTGATCACCGCCGTGGGCCCGCCGCGCTTGTCGAGCCGGTAAGCCAGGAGCTCTTCGCGCAGGCTGTAGTTCGAGCGGCGGGAAGGCGGGAGCCCGGGATCGTCGTAGCGGCCGTCCCAGGGTTCGTTGCAGGTGTCGAGATAGAGCACCCCGCGTTCGCGGCAGAGCTTGATGAGCGCCAGGCTCGAAACGTCGACCGACAGGTTGACCAGGAAGTCGCCCTTGCTCAGCAGGGGCTCCAGCACGGCGGAGAAGTTGCCTTCCTCCAGCCGCGTGGGAATGACTTCGACGCCCAGTTCCCTGGCAAGCCCGCTGCGGTCTTCGCCCGCCTGCACGATCTTGATATCGGTCGCCTTCAGGCCGAAATGGCGGAACAGCAAAGGCAGCAGCGCCTGGCCGATGGAGCCGAAGCCGATCATCGTGAGCTTGCCGTCGAAACGGGCCAGCGGTCCGTTCTTCTTCTTGGTCATGCGTCACCTCGCTGAGTGGCACCGGGTTGGTCAGCCTTTCAGTTCGCTCGCGAAAATGTGGCGCTGCCGGAACGGCGGATGCGTCAGCTCGCCTTTGCCGATGGTGTAGGAGGACTCCATGAGCGACGGGTGGCTCGCTGGACCACACCATCAATGGTCCACACACATCAGCTGGGGCGTGACACACCCGGGTGACGCACAGGGACCTGAGAAGCTCTGGGCTTCATGCGGTTGCCCTTGGAGAAGAGGGAAAACCGGGTGGAGCGGGTGAAGGGAATCGAACCCTCGTATGAAGCTTGGGAAGCTGCCGTTCTGCCATTGAACTACACCCGCATTTCATAACCTGTTGATAGGCAACGCGTTTTTGGCCTAAGTGCTTGATCTACAGAGGGAAATTCGGCTTTCGAGGCTGGGCCTGTTGCCCATCCGCCGCCAGCCACCCGGCTATACACGTCGCGCTTCAGCGTAGGTTTTGGCGTAGCTTTTTGAGAAAGCCTACCTGCGACCCACCCGTCGAGGGCATGCCTGCGCCTCAACGACAGCCCGGAGTATACGTTTCCATGTTCTTCGATGCCCGCGCTGCCAAGCAACTGAAGCCTGGCGAGCATCTCGTCGTCGACGGCTGCGAGGGGCCGCGCCTCGTCGATGCCCGCGGCGAGCGGTACACGCAGCATGACTTCTCGACCCGCCTACAACGCCCACACCTACGATGCCGAGCGTCGGCTTCGCGCGCAGCGTTGATGGCGGTCATCTTTTCGGTGCTGCCGCCCTTGTCCGGGTGGTGCTTTGAGGTCACGGGCGTGCTCCCACGGCGCACCGTCCTTCAGGCGGTTTCTCTGCGGGCCTGCAACCCGTCGTTTCGAAGGTGGTGCACGATTTCGGGAAATCCCGAGGCCACCGCAATGACAGACGACAGCACACCCATTTCAGACGGCCAATACCTTGAATACCGGGGATTCCGCTTTGAGCTTCGCGCGGAGCCAGTACACGGCGGCTACCGGCCGATCGTTGTTCTTGTCCGCACGCCTGCGGATGAGGAAGAAACGCAGTTGCCGAACGACACAGAAGAGATCGCGTATGGCACGGAGGCGGAGGCAACCCGGCACGCAGAGCAACAGGCAATGCGCTGGGTTCATGACCGCACCGGCGACGGGCAAGCGCAGTTCTAGTGGCGACTGTACTCATGCGCGAGCTCCCTGCAGTTGGGCCTGCTCTAGGAGGCTGCGCACCGGTGGCAGGCACAAGACACTGTCACGCAGTGCCTCCAGGCTCCCGTCGTTCTGCAGATCGAAGTCCGCGTTGATCCTGTGCCGCAATGAAGCGTTCTTGCCGCGCGGGCTGGAGTTCGATGCGCAGCCGGGGGACGCCATCTACTTTCCGAGTACCTCGCCCCACACGACGAGATCCAAGGCTGACCCGACCGGCCCCGGCGATCGCCTGTCGATCTCGATCGGGGTGACCTTCTACACCGCTGCCACGCGCGAGGTGGCCCGCGTGCATCAGGTGAACCGGCTGATGCGCAAGTGCGGCCTGTCACCCTCGTATCCAGGGGAATCGCCCACCGCGGACGCAGTCAAATCGGCCGTCGGCGCCGGGCGCGCCCAACTCGGCGCCGCGCGCGCCCGGCTCATCGGCATGAAGGCCTCGGCGCGACGCTTCAAGCACACGCCGCCGCCGGGCTCCTACTGAAAACGGACCTGCGCGTGTCCCTCCCTCTTGGACAACCACCGTCGGGCGGCCGTGCTGGCCTCCGATACGTCGTTCGCCATCAGGACCGAACGATCCGAACCTTCCCTCCCGTACGAAGCTTTTATGCGGCGCAGTCCAGCCGTGGACTGCTACGTTGACTTGTTCTTCTTCGCGGGTTTGTCCAAATCCTTGAAGAACTCCGAAGGCTGAATGTCCAGCGCCCTGATGATCTTCAGGATGTTGACCAAGGCGAGATTGTGTTCGCCGCGCTCGATGCCGCCCATGTAGCTGCGGTCGATGCCGCATGCATCGCCGAAGGCTTCCTGCGAGTAGCCGAGTGCCTTCCGCCGGCGACGAACAGCCTCCCCAAAAAGCACCAGTTCAGGTGCTTTTTGCTTTTCAGGGGGCTCGGTCTTGACCATGCATCGATGGTCCGGTTGTCATGCATAAAACTCCACGGAATAAGATTTCACGGGATATGGTTTCCGTTCGGCTACGATCTCTCTGCGTGAGGCAAGAGCCGACGCGATACCAATAAGCGACAGGGAGTTTCGAAATGACGTGGAAGGGTTTTCTCGAGCGCGGCCCGGGCGAAGGGGTGCGGCCATGAAACGGATTGAAGGCAAGCTCAAGCGGCTCTCCTGCTTCTCTCCAGATACGCCCTTCGACAGGGCTTTCATGGCGTGCAAGACTCTGGCGCAGTTGGCGCACTGGTATGACCGCTGCACGGCGTCCGGTCGCCGGATGTCATCCGATGAGTTCGATTTTCTTGTCGCGCATGTCTCGGGCCTCAGGGCCACGGAGAAGATGGCGCGCAGCGAACGAGCCACGGTGAGGAGGGCCGACGAGTTCACCAGGTTCTTCTACGGCCAGGACCATCACGATTTCGGTGAAATTCGCGCGAGGCAGATCGAGATCGAAGGGGCTCGCTTCGACGAGGTGCCGCGCTACAGCGTGTGGACGCTCGGCTCCAGGCTCTGGTGCCTGCGCGTGCCGATGGAAAGTTGCGCAACCGCTTCGAGCCACGCGCTGAAACTCATCGCGCATGGAGGGCAACTGATCCGCGGCAGCTTGAGGAGCACCGAGCACGCGGAGCCGCTGATCAGCGCATTCGCACAAGGGGTGGTCCTGGGGTTCTACCGGCTGGCGAAGATCGATATCTCCACGGCGTTGGATGGCGTCAGTTTCTGGCGACGCTGCGAGTTGTCCAGCATCCATCAAGTGGGCGTGGACCGTGGCCAGCGAATTCGTGCGTCGCGCACTTACCGGTCCGTGCGGGCTCATGCCGGTCTCGGCGAGGATGTACCCGCAACAACGGGCTCCTCGCCCACGCCGGTGGCAAACCATCGATAGGTGTTCGTTCGCTTGCCGACGCGCCCCGTGGTCCGCACGAACAGGTAACCCGCTGTCGCGTTACCCATCTCGTCGACGGGTATGCCGGCAGCCCGAAGCGCTGCAACCTTTTCGCTGACGCTCAAGTAGAAGGACAACTGCAAAGTGATGGTTGCGTTGTGGATGATCCGGCTGACCATTGCTTCGTTCGCGTGGGTTGGAAAAGCAGAGCTTCTCCTTACCAAACTCACAAGTGAAGACGCTGGCTGGTCGAAGGTGCGAATTTGCTCACGAAAGACAAGAAATCTTGCGTGGCCCATCAGCGCAGAAAGACGTGTTCCATGAACTGCCTGATGGGGTACTGGATCACGGTCTCTACCCTGGTGGGTAGTTCCAGGGGCCGCATCAGCATCTTGAGTGTGCTGCCCGGGCTCAGGTGGGTACGCACGGTGCCGTTCATGCGCGTGCTCAGATGCTGGATGTAGGCCGTGTCTGCGGCGCGCTCGGGGGCGCGGGCGCGCACCACGTGGCGGATGGCGCAGTCGGCGTCCTCGCTCTTGAGTTCCAGCGTGCGCCGGCCGATGGTGCCCAGCACGCGCCAACGGCCCAGCCTTTCCTGTTGCCGGTAGCGGCGGAAAAAGCGGTAGAAGTGCTTGTAGTGGCTGACCTCGTCGGCCGCGATGCGGCTCGCCAGGTCGCGCAGCACCGGTTCGGCCGTGGCGCGCGCCAGGGCCCGGTAGTAGCTGGCGGTGCCGGTCTCGATCACGCAGCGCGCGGCCAGTTCGAGTCCGCGCGTCGGAGCGAGGAGTTCTACCTTGCAGTAGGTGGCGTAATCCTCCAGAAAGCCGCGGTAGGCGGTTTCCCAGTCGAATTCGGGCCAGACGTGGGACACGTAGGCGCGCAAGGCCCTGCCATGCTGCAGTTCCTCGGCTTCCCAGTGGTGGGCGAGCCAGGCGGTGACTTCGTCGTCGCCGTGGAAGAAGTCGACCAGGTTCTGGGTGTACAGGTCCGAGCCGCTTTCGATGAACGAGGCACAAGCAACGAGGTAGAAAAGATTCTCGTCCAGGCGGACCTCCGCGCGCGCAATGCGGGAGAAATCCAGATCCTCGATCTTCCAGTGTGCCGCCTCATGGCCTGCCATGCATGCTCCTTGATTCAGGTCGAAATGAATAGGACGAAGCCGGGCGGGTTTGGTTCTGCGCGCTAATGCCCATATAAGTTTCGGCGTCCGCGCGGCGCTGGCGCCGCTCCCGGCGGGGCGTAGTCCGGTGGCAAAACCTATAATCGTTGGTTCAAGCAAATCAAGCAGTCAGGTCGGTTGGACGCCGTGGTTTCGACGAGAGGGTCGCCATTGCCAGGCCGACCTCGACAGAAGACGAAATCCAAAGATGAGCCAGCCCACATTCACGGTCGCGGACATCCGCAAGACCTTTCTCGATTTCTTCGCCTCCAAGGGCCACACGGTGGTGGCCTCCAGCTCGCTGGTGCCGGGCAACGACCCGACGCTGATGTTCACCAACTCGGGCATGGTGCAGTTCAAGGACGTATTCCTGGGCGAAGACAAGCGCAACTACGTGCGCGCCGCCTCGGTGCAGGCCTGCCTGCGCGCCGGCGGCAAGCACAACGACCTCGAGAACGTGGGCTACACCGCGCGCCACCACACCTTCTTCGAGATGCTGGGCAACTGGAGCTTCGGCGACTACTTCAAGCGCGAATCGCTCACCTGGGCCTTCGAGCTGCTGACCAAGGTCTACAAGCTGCCGGCCGAAAAGCTCTGGGCCACGGTCTACATCGAGGACGACGAAGCCTACGACATCTGGACCAAGGAAATCGGCTTGCCGCCCGAGCGCGTGGTGCGCATCGGCGACAACAAGGGCGGCCGCTACATGTCCGACAACTTCTGGATGATGGCCGACACCGGCCCCTGCGGCCCGTGCTCCGAGATCTTCTACGACCACGGCCCCCAGATCCCCGGCGGCCCGCCCGGTTCGCCCGACGAAGACGGCGACCGCTACATCGAGATCTGGAACAACGTGTTCATGCAGTTCGACATGCAGCCCGACGGCTCGGTCAGGAAGCTGCCCGCGCCCTGCGTCGACACCGGCATGGGTCTGGAGCGCCTGGCCGCGAT
Source organism: Variovorax paradoxus (assembly GCF_018614875.1). GTDB lineage: Bacteria > Pseudomonadota > Gammaproteobacteria > Burkholderiales > Burkholderiaceae_C > Variovorax > Variovorax paradoxus_I. The sequence goes on from NZ_JAGGNW010000002.1 coordinate 201,994, forward strand.
CCTGCAGCACGTGCACAGCAACTACGAAATCGACATCTTCGACGCGCTCATCAAGGCGGCCGCACGCGAAACCGGCGAGAAGGACCTGGGCAACAACTCGCTGCGCGTGATTGCCGACCACATCCGCGCCACCTCGTTCCTGGTGGCCGACGGCGTCATTCCGTCGAACGAAGGCCGCGGCTACGTGCAGCGCCGCATCGTTCGCCGCGCCATTCGCCACGGCTACAAGCTGGGCCAGAAGAAGCCGTTCTTCCACAAGCTGGTGCCTGATCTCGTGAAGCTCATGGGTGACGCGTATCCCAAGCTGGTGGCCGATGAAAAGCGCATCATCGACACGCTGAAGGCCGAGGAAGAGCGCTTCTTCGAAACGCTGGCCAACGGCATGGAAATTCTCGATGCGGCCCTGGCCGGCGATGCGAAGACGCTGCCGGGCGAAGTGGCCTTCAAGCTGCACGACACCTACGGCTTCCCGCTTGACCTGTCGGCCGACGTGTGCCGCGAGCGCGGCGTGAGCGTCGACGAGGCCGGCTTCAACGCCGCCATGGAAAAACAGAAGGCCGCGGGCCGCGCCGCCGGCAAGTTCAAGATGGACCGCAACGTCGAATACGCCGGCGCGGGCAACGTCTTCACCGGCTACGAGAACGTGGAAGAAAACGCCAAGGTCGTGGCGCTGTACTTCGAAGGCGCTGCGGTGCAAGAACTGAAGGAGGGCCAGCCCGGCATCGTGGTGCTCGACACCACGCCGTTCTATTCGGAGAGCGGCGGCCAGGTCGGCGACCAGGGCGTGCTGGTGGCCGAGGGCGTGCAGTTCGGCGTGGAAGACACGCAGAAGATCAAGGCCGACGTGTTCGGCCACCATGGCACGCAGACGCAAGGCACGCTGAAGGTGGGCGACGTGGTCAAGGCCGCCGTCGACACCGCGCGCCGCGCCGCCACCATGCGCAACCACTCGGTTACGCACCTGATGCACAAGGCCCTGCGCGAAGTGCTGGGCGGCCATGTGCAGCAGAAGGGCTCGCTGGTCGACGCCGACAAGACGCGCTTCGACTTCGCGCACAACGCCCCCGTCACGCACGACCAGATCCTGGAGATCGAGAAGCGCGTGAACGCCGAGATCCTGGCCAATACCGAGACGCATGCGCGCGTGATGGACATGGAGTCGGCCCAGAAGACCGGCGCCATGATGCTGTTCGGCGAGAAGTACGGCGAGAGCGTGCGCGTGCTCGACATCGGCACCAGCCGCGAACTCTGCGGCGGCACCCACGTGGGCCGCACCGGCGACATCGGCCTGTTCAAGATCGTGAGCGAAGGCGGTGTGGCCGCGGGCGTGCGCCGCATCGAGGCCGTAACGGGCGCCAACGCGCTCGGCTACCTGCAAGACCTCGAAGCCACTGTGCAGAGCGTGGCCGCCACGCTCAAGTCGCCGGCTGCCGAACTGCATGGCCGGCTCACGCAGGTGCTGGAGCAGGTGAGGGCGCTGGAGCGCGAAGTGGGCTCGCTCAAGGGCAAGCTCGCGTCGTCCAAGGGCGACGAGCTCCTGGCGCAGGCCATCGACGTCAACGGCATCAAGGTGCTGGCCGCCAAGCTCGACGGCGCAGACGCCAAGACGCTGCGCGACACCATGGACAAGCTCAAGGACAAGCTCAAGACGGCCGTGGTGGTGCTGGCCGCGGTCGACGGCGCCAAGGTGCAAGTGGCTGCGGGCGTCACGAGCGACACGGTCGACAAGGTCAAGGCCGGCGAGCTGGTCAACTTCGTCGCGCAGCAAGTGGGCGGCAAGGGCGGCGGCAAGGCCGACATGGCGATGGCCGGCGGCACCGATGCCGCCGGCCTTCCGGCGGCGCTCCAATCGGTGCGGGCCTGGGTGGCGGAACGCACCTGATGGCCCAAGCCGAGGTGCCCGACCGGCCTCCCGGCGAAGTGCTGGTGATGGGGGCGGGCACCATCGGTTGCTTCATCGGCGGCAGCCTTGCAGCGGCGGGTGTTCCGGTCACCTTCGTCGGCCGTCCGCGCGTGCTGCATGACCTGGCGGAACATGGCCTGGCGCTGAGCGACCTCGAAGGCGGTGCGCATCGCGTGCCTGCCGCCAGCCTGCGCTTGAGCGAGCAGGTGCCCGTGGGTGCGATGCCGGCGCTGGTGCTGCTGTGCGTGAAGAGCGGCGCCACGGCCGAGGCGGCCGCCGAGCTTGCCTTTGCGCTGCCCGCGGGCACCGCGGTCGTCTCGTTTCAGAACGGCATTTCCAACTGTGCCGTGGCCTCGCGGGCAGGGCCCACGCTTGCCGTGCTGCCGGGCATGGTGCCGTACAACGTGGCCGAAACAGGCCCGGGCGCTTTTCACCGGGGCACGGCCGGACGGCTGGCTGCAAAGGACGACGCCGCACTGCGGCCGTGGCTGCCGGTCTTCGAGCGTGCGGGCGTGCCGATCGACCTGCACGCCGATCTGCTGCCCGTGCAATGGGGCAAGCTGCTGATCAACCTCAACAACCCCGTCAACGCGCTCTCGGGCCTGCCGCTGCGCGACGAACTGCTGCAGCACGGCTACCGGCGCTGTTTTGCCGCGCTGATCGAGGAGGCGCTGGCCGTGCTCGGCCATGCCGGCATCGTGCCGGCACAGGTGGCCGCGGTGCCGGCGCAGCGGCTGTCGACGGTGCTGCGGCTGCCCGACTGGCTGTTTCGCATCGTCGCGGCGCGCATGCTGCGCATCGATGCCAAGGCCCGCTCCAGCATGGCGGACGACCTGGCGCTCGGACGACGCACCGAAATCGATGCGCTCAGCGGCGAAGTCGTGCGGCTTGCGCAAGACCTCGACCTGGACGCCCCGCGCAACGCGAGAATGCTTGCGCTGCTTGACGACTGGCCGGGGCAGCCCACGCGCTGGACGGCACGGCAATTGCAAGACGCACTCGGCCTGTAGCGCGGAACCTGTACTCTCGGGGGCCATTGCGTGTGGCTTTCAAGGGGTTGTTCTCATGCAGGTTCTGATCCTCGGCAGCGGTGTCATCGGCACCTCGGTGGCGTACTACCTGGCGCGCGCCGGCCATGACGTGACGGTGCTCGAGCGCCAGCCGGCGCCCGCGCTCGAAACCAGCTTCGGCAATGCGGGCGAGGTTTCGCCAGGCTACTCCGCGCCATGGGCCGGGCCCGGCGTGCCGCTCAAGGCCATCAAGTGGATGCTCATGCAGCACAGCCCGCTGGTGATCAAGCCCATGCTCGATCCGGCCATGTGGCGCTGGGGCTTGTCGATGCTGTGCAACTGCACGCAGGCGCGCTATGAGCTCAACAAGGGCCGCATGGTCCGGCTTGCCGAATACAGCCGCGATTGCCTGAAGGCACTGCGCGCCGACACCGGCATCGCCTACGACGAGCGCATGCAGGGCACGCTGCAGCTGTTCCGCACGCAGCAGCAACTCGACGGCACCTCGAAAGACGTCGAAGTGCTCAAGGCCTCGGGCGTGCCCTACCAGGTGCTCGACCGCGAAGGCTGCGTGCAGTACGAGCCTGCGCTTGCATCGGTGAAGAACAAGTTCGTCGGCGGCCTGCGCCTGCCGGGCGACGAGACCGGCGACTGCTTCAAGTTCACGCAGGCGTTGGCCACGCTGGCCGAGGCGGCCGGCGCGAAGTTCCGCTTCGGCGTGGCCATCCAGTCCATCGAGCACAACGCTGGCGGCATCACCGCCGTGCGAACCGACGCCGGCAGCTTCACGGCAGACCGCTACGTGGTGGCGCTGGGCAGCTACTCGCCGGCCATGGTCAAGCCGCTGGGCATCGATCTGCCGGTGTATCCGGTCAAGGGCTTCTCGATCACCGTGCCCATCTCCGATGCCAGCGGCGCGCCGGAATCCACCGTGATGGACGAGACCTTCAAGGTGGCCGTCACCCGGCTCGGCGACCGCATCCGCGTGGGCGGCACCGCGCAGCTCTCGGGCTTCGACCTGCGGCTCGATGCGGGCCGGCGCGACACGCTCGAGCACGTCGTGACCGATCTGTTTCCGAAGGGCGGCAACGTGCGCGACGCCTCCTTCTGGACCGGCCTGCGTCCCATGACGCCCGACGGCACGCCGGTGGTCGGTGCCACGCGCATTCCCAACCTGATGCTGAGTACCGGCCACGGCACGCTCGGCTGGACCATGGCGGCCGGCACGGGCCGTGTGATGGCCGACCTGATCGACGGCAGGGCGCCCGAGATCGACATGGAAGGGCTGACGGTGGCGCGCTACGGCTGAGCCGTCTCCTCGCATGGTGTGGCTGTTCGGTCACAGTGAATGCCTGCGGCATTCATGCGCGATGCATCGCATGCGCGGCATCCGCAAAACCATCTTCGTACCGCACGGCACACAACTGGCGCAGTGACTCCATTCGGCCTATCGCGCGCGAACATTTTGAGAGGGAAAAGTTCCGCGATCCGTTGAGCGCATGTGTGCGATCAGATAAAACTGTGCGCACATCAATGGACGAGGGAATGCGCGTGAAACCAACGACAAGCGCCGCAGAAAGTCTTGCCATCGCCGACGTGGCCCGCGCCGCCCACGTTGCGCGAAAACGCACCCCGCCGACGCCCGGGCACTGAACGCAAGCGTTCGCACTACAAGCCCGCGTCCGCATCCCATCACCCCGCGTCTTGACGGGAATGGAAGCTCTTACGCCCCGCATCCTGGGACCACCGCCTTGCGCGCGGTGTGATCCAGCATGACTGTGTGGTCCTGACGAACGGCAGCGTTCGCCGGGAGGGCGCGCGCGTCTCGCGCATCGCCGGCTATCCGCCGGTGCATGCGGGACGGCGCATGTTTCTTCTTACCAAGAGTACCCAGAGGCGATCATGAAAAAATTCAGTACACCCGTCGTCAATCATCTTGCCATCACGGCAGTGACCCTTGCCGTGCTGACGGCATGCGGCGGCGGTGGAGACAGCGGTGGCGGCGGTTCGTTCGGAGGCACGGGCGCAAGTCTCGGTGCAACGTCGGGGCCTGTTGCTTCCGCCCCTTCGTCCGACGCCACCGCGAAGGCGCCCGACGATGGCGCGCCTACCGTGGCGGCGGTCGACCGGTCCGTGAAGCCGATGGAGCTGCCCGATACCGTCTGGCCGATCAACTACAAGCTGTGGTTCAGGCCCGATGCGGCGCTCAAGACCTTCGTGGGCCGCGGCGACGTGGAGATCGAGGTGCTCAAGCCGGTGGATGCCATCGTCGTTGCCGCGCACAACCTGAAGTTCGCGAACGGCCGCACCACCTTGCGCAAGATGTCGAATCCTTCGGAGGTGATCCCGCTGATTCCCACGCCGCAGACACTGGGCGACTTCGTGCAGCTGCGGCGCAACGACGGGCAGATCGCCAAGGGCAAGTACCTGCTGCACATGGAGTGGGACGGCAAGATCCAGTTCTCCGACGCGGAATACTGCCCGCCCGACGAGATGGCCCGCAATCCGTTCTGCTCGGCCGCCACCGGCGTCTTCAAGGTGGGCCTTTCCACGCCCGAGGGCGTGAGCAGCGATGCCATCGTGACGCAGGGCGAAACCAACTATGCGCGGCAGTGGTTCCCGGGCTGGGACGAACCGGCCTTCCGCCACACCTTCGAGATTTCCGCCGAGGTGCCGGGCGACTGGCAGACCGTGTCGAACGCTGCGCAGAAGTCGGCCGTCAAGCTGCCCGACGGCTACCAGCAGGTGTCGTTCGAGAAGACGCCTTCGATGCCGATGTATCTCACCTTCTTCGGTGGCGGCAAGTTCGACATTCTCTCGGACACCTTCAAGAGCCCGCTCGACGGCAGCGAGATGCCGCTGCGCTGGTTCACGCCGCCGGGCCGCTCCACCTGGGCCACCTTTGCGATGGAGTGGACCAAGGTGGCGATGGACTACTACTACAACTACACCGGCATTGCGCTGCCGTTCAAGAAGTTCGACACCGTCGCGGCCAACGACAGCTACGACAACAAGCCCAACACCGGCTTCGGCGGCATGGAGAACTGGGGTTCCATCTTCGAGTTTGCCGACCGCGTGCTGACCAAGCCGGGCGAAACGCCCACGCTGTATTCGGTGACGGTGGTGACGCACGAGATCGCGCACCAATGGTTCGGCGACCTCGTCACGCTCGACTGGTGGGACAACGTGTGGCTCAACGAATCGTTCGCGCGCTGGTTCGACCGCCGCACCACGATCAAATTCCACCCCGACTACTACAGCTTCTCCGACTACGTGCTGGACAAGCACACCGTGATCGCGGCCGACCTGAAGAACACCGCGGTGCCGGTGCAGCGCAACCTCAACGACGCGGGTTCGTTCGGCTTCATCAGCCCGTCGATCTTCGTCTACAACAAGGGCAGCCACGTGCTGGAGACGGTGCAGAACTACATCGGCGAGGAGGCGATGCAGAAGGGCCTGCAGATCTACCTGAAGGACTATGCGTTCGGCAACGTCACGCCTTCGCGGCTGTGGACTTCGCTCGAGAAGGCGAGCGGTGGCAAGAAGGTGGCGGACATCGGCGACAGCTTCATCCGCCAGACCGGCGTGCCCCTTCTGACGGTGGATGCGCAATGCGCGGGCGACCGCACCTACGTGTCGATCAGCCAGGAATCGTTCCCGAACCAGAATGCCTATCCGGCCTCGGCGTGGACCATTCCCGTGACGCTGGCCTATGGCGACACGATGGAACAGCGCAAGACCTTCGTCATGGCCACCAGCACCGCGCAACTGGATCTTCCGGGCTGCACCGCGGTGCTTGCGGGGCCCACCGGGCAGGACTACTACGTGAGCAACTACAGCACCCAGTCGTGGAGCGACCTGCTGGCCAAGGCGCAGAACTTCGCCGACAACAAGCCGCTGCTGCTCAACATCGAGCGCGATGCGTTTCGCCTGTTGAGCGTGGGGCGCATCACGCAGGCGCAGTACGACCAGATCAAGGGCGTGCTGAACCTGCCGGCGCCGCTGCTGGCGAAGACGCAACTGAGCCAGGAGAAGATGGCCGCGGTGGATGCCGGCGCGAAGGAGGAGTACCCGCACGCGCTGCGCTTCCAGGGCAGCCTGAAGCTGCGCGGCAATGAGAAGCGCTGAGACCATGACTCACACCATGACCCTCATCGACACCCTGCTGAAATACGCCGTGGCAGGCGCTTGCGCCTCGCTGCTGCTGGCCGGCTGCGGCGCGGGCGGCGGACCCGAGGCCCAACTGGTCGGCGTCTATGCGGTCAAGCGAAACGGCGCGCTGAAGGAAGTCGTGAAGATCGAGCGGCAGGACGGCCGCTACATCATGCGCGACAAGGTGCGCACGGCCGAGTGGAGCGAGCCCAAGATGCAGATGCAGCCGGTGACGCGCGAGCGCTGGACCAAGATCACCACCGACACCGGGAACACCGCCTTCGTCGGCGTGTCGAGCGACCAGCTCGCCATCTTCAAGGTGCCGCCGGGGTGGGCGAAGAACAGCTTCAAGACGGAGACCGGCTACTTCCTGTTCTATTCGCAGGGGCCGGTGGAAGCCTACAAGCTGTGATGCGCAAGGCACCCCATCGACGGGATCGTTGGACAGAGCAGTGGTTGATCAGCGATGCACGAGCAGCGCGCCCAGTGCACAGGGCATCGGGTGCTCCCCGCAGCGAAATAAAGGAGGAGGCCGAAGGCCGGGGGACATTCGCGGAGGGGAGTACCCGGTGGCCTGTGCACGCGCCCTGGACAAGAGCGCCAAGAACAAAAGCGCCAAAAGCAAGAGCGCCCTGAACAAACTACAGCACAGGATTCGTCGAAGCCGGCGCCACGATCGCGCCTTCGATGCCGTGGCGCTTCAGCGCATCGGCGACGAAGCCACTCGCCTTCATCTCCTCGACGAAGGCCGCGAGCATCGCCTGGGCCTGCGCACCGCGGCTCGCGGGCATGCCCATGGCCTGCTGGATCACCATGAAGCGGCCGGGCAGCACGCGCACGCCCGGTTCGCGCCCTGCCTCGGCTTCGAGCAACTGGCGAATGCCGGCGGCCACTTCGACCTCGCCCGAACGCAGCGCCGCCAGCGCCGCGGCCGCGCCCTGGAGTCGGACGATGCCGGCCTGCTGGATCTCGCGCGTGAGGAACAGGTCGTAGGCGCTGCCCGCACCGACCGAGATGCGATGGCCCGCGCGATCGACCTGCGCGTTGTCGGTGAGCTCCGACGGCTCGCGCACGAGATAGCTGCCCTCGATCAATACGTAAGGCGCGGTGAAGAGCAGCCCTTCGCTGCGCGCGGGGTCGATCGCGAAGAAACCGATGTCGGCCTTCTCGTTTTTTACCGCGTCGACCGATGCCGCCGCCTTCTCGAACACCACCAACTCGGCGCCCACGCCGAGCCGGCGCGCGAACTCGCGCGCGAGATCGATGGACACACCCACCGGCTCCCCCCTGGCCGCATCCTTGTTCGCGAGGATCGGGTTGCCGAGGTTGATCGACGCGCGCAGCGTGCCGCTGGGCGCGAAGGCGTGGACATGAGCGGGGGCAATGGGCTTGGGCTGGGTCATGGCATCCATCGTTCCGGGAAGATGATGGGTGCCAGTTTACCGATGACCCGCCGCGTCACCTCATCGCCGCGTCAGCGTGCCGTCAGCGGCTCCAGGCCCGTCTTCGCGATGGTCGGCGCGGCCTCGGGCGAGTTGAGATAGCGGATCAGCTGGCGCGCCGCATCGGGCTGCTTCGAGGCGGTGGCGATGCCGGCCGAGAACACCGTCACGCGCTGTAGCTCCGCCGGCAGCGGGCCGATGTAGTCGATGCCCGCGATCGGCAGCAGTTCGCTCACCTGCTGCAGCCCCAGCGCCGCGTCGCCGCGCGCCACCACGGTGCCCACGCGCTCGCTCAGGATGCGCTTGCTCTTGGGCTTGACCTGGTCCTCGATGCCGAGCTTCTTGAGCAGCTCGGTTTCGTAGTAGGTGCCGCTGGCACTGGCCGAGTAGGCGATGGAAGGCGCTGCGAGCAACGTGCGCTTGAGCGCGTCGACCGTTGCGATGTCGGGCTTGGGTGCGCCCTTGCGCACCGCAAAGCCGATGGCCGAGCGCACCAGGTCGACCTGGCTGCCGGCCACCACCTTGCCTTGCGCCACCAGTGCATCGAGCGCGGGCCGCGCGAGGATCACCACGTCTGCCGGCTCGCTGCGCGACAGCCGGCTCGGAATGGAGTCTTCGGCATTGCCCATGGAAGCGCCATACGCGGTCTTGACCGTGCGGCCGCTGCTGCGTTCGAAGCTGGGACGCAGTTCGTTGTACGCGGCCGTGAAGCCGCCCGAGGTCATCACGTGGATGTCGCCGGCAGCGGGCGGCCGATTGCCGAAGCTGCCGCATCCGGCAAGAACGGCCGCTGCGGCCAGTAGGCTGGCGCGGCGGGTCAGACGGTCGAACGAGAAGGTCTGGGTCTTCATGGTGTCTCCTGATGAATCACCTCATCCTAGGCAGCGAGGCTGTCAATCGGCCTTCAGCGCCTTCGGGGTAAACACCAGGGCCCGTGGCCCGGCTGGCAGAATCCGGAGGAAGTGGCCCTGCTGCTTTTTCAAACCAATGACCTACCTTCGCAGCGTGCTCTTCGAAAGCGGCTCCGTCAGCTGCCAGCTTGCCACGCTGGATACGGCCGAACCAGGCTGGAGTCCGCCTTATCGCGTGCAGGGGCCCCGCCTGCTGCTGCCGCTGACCCAGCGCTTCGAATGTCGTCTTGATGCGGATGCCTTCGTCTGCGATCCGGCGGCCGCGCTGTGGCTGTCGCCCGATGGGCCCTACCAGTTGAAGCACCCGATGGCGGGCCAGAGGAGCGTGGTCCTCACGCTCGCCGAAGATCTGGCGCCCTCGGGCAGGTCCTGCCTGCCGCTGGGCAGCCAGGTGCTTCTGCGCCAATGCCTGCAGGCCCATGCGATGCAGGCCATCGATGCGCTCGAAATGCAGGAACACCTTGTCGGATTGATCCAGAGCGTGCGGCCAGCCGATCGGCCGGGCCCATCGAAGATCCATCGTGCGGTCGAACGCGCCCGCGACTACATCGCCGCCGCGCCGGAGCGCAGCGACACGCTCGACGAGATTGCCAAGGCGGTCCACTGCTCGGCATTCCATCTGGCGCGCCGGTTCCGCATGCATACGGGAATGAGCCTGCACGGCTTGCGCAATCAGTTGCGCATGACGCTTGCGCTCGATCGCCTGCGCGAAGGCGAGCCAAGCATCAGCGCGCTTGCAGCCGACCTGGGCTTTGCAAGCCATGCGCACTTCACGGTGGCATTTCGGCGCGCCTTCGGCATGGCGCCGAGCCAGATGCGCACGAATCTGGAAGCGCGCCGCCTGCATTGATCGAACACTGCATGCTTCGATTCAACGGAGCAAGCAGATGATGGTCAATGTGCGCCTTTCAGCCGGCCTGGCCGCCGGTGTGGCCTCGGCGCTGATCGCGGGCATCTGGCAAGTCGCCACGCGCCACTCGACCACCACCACGATCGCTCCGGCCGACCTGGCCATCCTGCGCTACGGCATACCGGCGATCGTGCTCATGCCTGTGTGGTTGCGCGTGGGGCTGCTGCCTCGCGGTGTGCCGCTCAGGTGGCTGGTCGGCATGGTGCTTGGCGCCGGACTGCCGTTCGGGCTGGTTGCGATGACCGGCACGAGGTTCGCCCCGTCGGCGCATATGGGTGTGTTCATGGCGGGCGCGTGTCCGCTCTTTGCCGCGGGCCTGGCCTGGATGCTCTGGCATGAGCGCCCCGACAGCCCGCGGGCGCTGGGGTTGGTGTTCCTTGCGGCGGGCATCGGCATCCTGGGCGCGGGCGCCTTCCGCGGCATCGACGCGGGCGCGTGGCGGGGCGATCTGCTCTTTCTTCTCGCGGCTGCGCTGTGGGCAGGCTTCACGCTGTCGTTCAGGCGTGCCGGCCTCGGCGCGTGGCAAGGCGCGGCGGTCGTCAATGCGTGGTCGGCGATCCTGCTCGTTCCGTGGCTGCTGTGGCGGGGCGGAACGGGCTTGCTGGATGCCCCGGTGCGCGACGTCTTGTGGCAGGCGCTGATGCAGGGTGCAGTCGCGGGATTGCTGGGACTGTGGATCTTCGGCGCTGCCGTCGCGCGCCTTGGCGCGTCGCAGGCGGCCGCATTCGGAGGACTGGCGCCGGTCTTCTCCGCATGGGGCGGATGGTGGTGGCTGGCCGAGCCGATCACGGGAATCGAGCAAATCGCAATCGCCAGCGCCGTGATCGGCGTGACGCTCGCAAGCGGTGCCTGCACGCGCGGTGCGCGCGTGGAATCAGCCGCGGGGTAGATCGAACTCGCGCAGCATCACGGGTTCGATCGAGCCCTGCGCAACCCGGCGGCGCACGGCCGCTTCGAGCTGGTCCGCGTACTGCGCGTAGGTTTCCATCGGGTCGTCGCCCTGGGCGCCTGGACGGTAGCGGTAGTGCAGGATTTCCCTGCTGATGCTCGCGCCCATGGGATGGCCATCGATCGGCACCCAGAAGCGGACCGTGCCGGAGGCTTCGTGGAAGAAGGGAGGATCGACGGGCTGCGTCCCGGAGAGAGGCTGTTCAGGCATGGGATGTGTTCCGGTTCGAGGAGCCCCAGGATACGCTTCATCGAGTACCCCTTTTGCCTGGCGCCCGGACAGCCGTCGTTCGCTGGGCTTCCTGTTGTCCTACACGGGTGCATACTCCGTCCAGCATGCGCCTGAGCCAATTCATCAACGACAACATCGAACCCATTCTTGTCGAGTGGGAATCCTTTGCACGAACGATGATCCCACCGGCGGAGACCATGTCCGTTGTCGAGTTGCGGGACCATGCGCATGGAATCCTGCTGGCCATTGCCAGCGAAATGGAATCCGCCCAGACCGAAAAGGAGCGCGAGGCGAAGTCCAAGGGGCTCGCGCTGCCGTTCCTGAAAGAGACTTTCGCCGCCGAACATGGCGGCCTGCGCCAGCGGGTGGGTTTCGACCTTTCTCAGTTGGGCGCGGAATATCGCGCGCTGCGGGCCACGGTTCTTCGTTTGTGGATGGGACACGTCGGCGTGGTCGATGCCGCGGTCCTGGAAGAGGTGGTGCGCTTCAACGAAGGCATCGACCAGGGCCTCGCCGAGGCCATGGCCACCTATTCGGATCATGTCGCCAATTCCAGGGACACTTTCCTGGCCGTGCTGGGGCATGACCTGAGAAACCCCTTGAGCGCACTCAGCTCTTGCATTCATCTGCTCGAACTGGCGGGCGAGGCCAAGCCCAAGGAACGAACCCTCCAGATCGCCAGGCGAAGCGTTGCGTCGATCAACGACATGGTCACCGACCTGCTCGAGTACACGCGCACCCGGCTCGGCCGCGGCATCGAGGTGGTTCCGCAGGAAGGCAACCTGAGCGCGTTGTGCCAGGAGGCTTTCGACGAGGTCTGCGCGGCCTATCCCAAGCGGGTGCTCGCTGCCGAGCTTCCGGCCGATGTGGTCCTGATGTTCGACCCACCCAGGATGCGCCAGGTCCTCACCAATCTGCTGAGCAATGCCGTGCAGCACGGGGACCCTGCCCATCCCGTCGGCCTGTTGATCCGGGACGAGGGCGAGCATGTGACCCTGATCGTCAAGAACCAGGGAAGGCCGATTCCTCCCGATTCGATGCAGGTCATCTTCAACCCGCTGGTGCAGCTAGCGACACGGGAATCGGCGCCGCACGAGCGGCCCGCCACGAGCCTGGGCCTCGGCCTCTACATTGCGCGGGAGATCGTGACGGGACACGGCGGCACCATCACGGTGACGTCGTCCGCGGCGGAAGGCACGGCATTCACCGTCCATCTGCCTCGCGGCGGCAAGCAGGCGACCCAGCCCGGCGCGTGAGGCCGACAGGCGCCGCGCAGCTATCCATTGCATAGCGCCGACGACCGGGCCGGCCGGCCATGAAGACTTTGGACTACAAGCCGGATTTCCGGCCGCGTCTAGCTTGCTCCTGTCGAAACATCAACAAGGAGATCTCGATGAAGCTGACACGACGTATTGCACCGACCCTGGTTGCGGTTCTCATGGGCGCCTGCGTGGCCCCGCTCGCATTGGCTGCGGGTGGCGGCGCGGGAGGCGGTGGTGGCGGTGGCGCTGGCGGCGGCGGCGGCGGCAGCAGTGCCGGCGCAGGCGTCGGTGCGGGTGCGGGTGCGGGCGGCAATGGCGCCGGCGCGGCCAGTGGGTCCAATGCCTCGGCCAATGCAGCCACTCCGGCGACACCCGCCACGCCTGCAACGCCGGCCACGGCCACATCGCCTGCAACGCCAGCCACGCCTGCGACACCGGCCACGCCGTCGCCACAATCTTCGTCGTCCTCTTCCACCATGTCTGCAACGCCCGCGACGCCGGCCGTGCCCGGTTCCAAGGCCGACAGCACGACGACGACGCCTGCAGTGCCTGCGACGCCGGCACCTAAGAGGTAAGGGGCGATCGGGATCAGGCCAGCTGACCGCTGGCCACCTGGATCAGGCCAGCTGACCGCTGGCCAGTGCCGCCGCGGCAGCGCGCGTCTCGACGCCCAGCTTCTCGAAGATGTGCTCGAGGTGCTTGTTGACCGTGCGCGGGCTGGTGCCGAGGATTTCGCCGATGTCTCGATTGGTCTTGCCCTTGGCAAGCCATGAGAGCACCTCGGTTTCGCGCGGCGTGAGTGCCGCTTCGGCAAGCCGGGTCGAGGGCGTGCCCGCAACCCCGTCGCGCTGTGTCGCGAACAGAAGCATGGTTTCGCCGAGCGCGGCGGCGCCCAGGTTGCGAACCGAGATCCGTGTGCCTGTCGCCGTGACCAGTGCAATGGCCGCACCGGGCGCAAGCGCGGGTTGCAGCGCCGCCGGCAGCAACCCGGCGGCCGGTGGCGCATCGAGCGCGTTCAGCCACAGCGCCGCCTGCGGCGAGCGCCATGCGATGCGCCCGTGCGCATCGACGAAAACCACGCCCATGCCAGCCACGTCGACCGCGTCGCGCGCCATGCGGGTGATGCGCGCGTTGCGCGTGTGCGTGTGCAGCCGCGCGAGCACCTCCTGCGCGCGGATCGGCTTCACCACGTAGTCCACGCCGCCGCATTCGAAGCCCTCGACCACATGCGCCGTTTCCGAGAGGCCGGTCATGAACAGCACCGGAATGTGCGCGAGCGCCGCGTTGGCCTTGATGCGCCGGCAGGTCTCGAAGCCCGAAAGGCCGGGCATCAGGCCGTCGAGCAGGATGGCGTCCGGCACCACCAGCTCGAGCCGCTGCAGCGCGGCCTCGCCGTCGGCCGCCACCAGCACGGTGTAGCCGCTGGACTCGAGCGTGTCGCACAGCATGCCGAGGCTGCTGGGGGCGTCGTCCACCACCAGCACCACGGGGCGTTCGGTTTCAGGGGGCGAGCGTGTCTGCATCTTGTTCTGCAAGTGCCTTGCGAAGGTTGTCGAGTTCGAAGCGGTTGACCATGCCGCGCAGCCAGGTGCAGGTCACGGCGGCTGGCGGGGATGCGGCGGCGAGCCGGTCGAGCACCTGGTGGAGGCCGCGCACGTGGCCCATCTGCACCAGCCGCATCAGCTCGGCGCGGTCGTCTTCCGAGAGCGCGAGCTGTCCCGGCCGCGGCGCGGTGTCGACGGTGGGTGGCATTGCCTCGCTCGACGCCAGCCATTCGAGCCCGAGGTGGCGTTCCAGCGTGGCGATCAGCTGCGACTCGATGACCGGCTTGCCCACGAAGGCCTGGCAGCCGGCGGCGCGCAGCAGTTCGCCCTGGTTCTCGAACATGTTGGCCGAGACGATGATGATCGGCAGCCGGTCGAAGCCCGAGGCGCGCACCAGTGCCGCGGTCTGCCAGCCGTCCATGTCGTCCATGGTGAGGTCCAGCAGGATCGCGGAGGGCAGGTTCTCGCGCAGGCTGTCCAGGCATTCGGTGCCGCTCGCGGCCTCGCGCACCTCGAAGCCCAGCGGCGCGAGCATGCCGGCCAGCATCTGGCGCTGCACCGGCTGGTCGTCGACCACCAGCAGCGTGCGGCGCGCGCCGATGTAGCCCGACACCGGCCGCCGTGTCTCCGCCTGCGGGCCGGGGTCGGCCACTTCGCGCAGATACACCCGCACGCTGAAGGTGCTGCCCGCGGGCGAGGTGGCGGCCAGCGCCAGCTCGCCGCCCATCAGCGAGGTGAGAAGGCCGGTGATGGTGAGGCCGAGGCCCGTGCCAGGCTCGCCGCGACGGCGCCCGGCGGCCCCGCGCTCGAACGGAAGAAAAATGCGCTGGTGGTCCTGCGGCGCCACGCCGATGCCGGTGTCGACCACGTCGAAGCGCAGCACTTCGCGCCGTGCGTCGACATGCAGCATGACCGTGCCGCTGTCGGTGAAGCGCACCGCATTGGCCAGCAGGTTGATGAGGATCTGGCGCAGCCGCTTGGCATCGGCATGCACCCAGGGCGGCAGCCGCCCGCTGTGGGTGTAGATGAACGCAAGGCCCTTGTTCTCCGCCTGCGGCCGCACCATGTGCACGAGCTCGTCGAGAAAGGCCGGCAGCGCGAGCGGGGCAGGCTCCAGCTGCAGGCGGCCGGCCTCGATGCGCGCCAGGTCGAGCAGCCCGTCGATCAGGCCGAGCATGTGCTCGCCGCTGCGCTGGATGGTCTGCACCGCTTCGCGCGGCGGCGCCACGGCTTCGCCCTTGAGCAGGATCTGCGAGTAGCCGAGGATGCTGTTGAGCGGCGTGCGCAGTTCGTGCGTCATGCCGGCCACGTAGCGGGTCTTGGCCTGGTTGGCGGCTTCGGCGGCTTCCTTCGCGGTCTGCAGCGCGGCGTCGGTGCGCTGGTGGGCCTCGATCTCGATGGTCAGCAGGTGGTTGTGGCGGTTCGATTCCTCCTGCGCCATCTGCCGGCTCTCGCTGCCCAGCACGATCCACCAGGCGGCCACCGCCGCCACCAGCGACAGCAGCGCGAACACCTTGAGGAAGGCGCTGCGCAGGGCCGGGTCCACGGCATCCGCGCCCACGATGGCCTCCTGCGCATACACCACGCCCATCACCGTGGCCAGCAGCGCCACCAGCGAGGTGGCCACCATCAGGTAATGCGCCACGCGAAAGTTGAGCCGGCCCGACAGCGCTGTCGGCAGCAGCGCCTTGAGCCAGCCGCTCATCTGCTCGGCCGCGCGGGAGTCGGTCTTGCAGCGGTCGTGGCAGCGCGATTCCAGCGTGCAGCACAGCGAGCAGATCGGCGCGCTGTAGGCCGGGCAGTGCGCCATGTCCTCGGACTCGAAGCTGTTGTCGCACACCGAGCACTTCACGATCTGTCCGGGTGTCCAGCGCCGGATGTCGTTGCGCGCCAGGTAGTAGCGCCCGCGCGTGCGCCAGGCCAGGAGCGGCGAGACGAGCAGCGCCGTTGCCAGCGCGATGAAGGGCGAGAACGCGCGTGCCCAGTGCCCCAGCACGCCCGAATAGGCCAGCATGGCGAGCGCGGCCGCCACCAGCATCGCACCCAGGCCGACCGGGTTGATGTCGTACAGGTGCGCGCGCTTGAACTCGATGGTGCGCGGGCTCCAGCCCAGCGGCTTGTTGATGACCAGGTCGGCCACTAGCGCGCCGACCCAGGCGATGGCGATGTTGCTGTAGAAGCCCAGCACGTGCTCGAGCGCCGCGAACACGCCCAGCGTCATCAGCAATATCGCGATGACCACGTTGAACACCAGCCACACCACGCGCCCCGGATGGCTGTGCGTGAGCCGCGCGAAGAAGTTCGACCACGCCAGCGAGCCCGCGTAGGCGTTGGTGAGGTTGATCTTCATCTGCGAGACCACCACGAACAGCGTGGTGATCGCAAGCACCCAGGCCGGATCGCGCAGCACGTACGAAAAGCCCGTGAGGTACATCAGCGTGGGCTCGACGGCGTGCCGGCCCGGAATCTCGTGCTGGAGCGCAAGAAAGGCCAGGAAGGCGCCACCCATCATCTTGAGCATGCCCGGCACGATCCAGCCCGGGCCCGCCACCAGCACCGCGGCCCACCAGCGGCCCCGGTTGGCCGCGGTCTTTTCGGGCAGGAAGCGCAGGTAGTCGACCTGCTCGCCGATCTGCACCACCAGCGAGAAAGCCACCGTGGCGGCGGCGCCGAACATCAGCGGATCGAAGCTGCTGCTGTCGGAAGTGCGGCCCACCAGGCCCGTGAAGTCGGCATACAGCTCGGGCTTCTTCACCAGCACCGCGATGAAGGGGCAGACGAACAGCACGATCCAGATCGGCTGCGTCCACAGCTGCAGCCCCGAGATGAGCGTGATGCCGCGCATCACCAGCGGCACGATCACGATCGACGACAGCAGGTAGAGCAGCGGCAGCGGCCAGTCGAGGTACAGCTGCAGCGCCAGCGCGAGGATGGCCGCCTCCAGCGCGAAGAAGATGAAGGTGAAGCTCGCGTAGATCAGCGAGGTGAGGGTGGAGCCCAGGTAGCCGAAGCCCGCGCCGCGCGTGAGCAGGTCCATGTCCACGCCATGCCGGGCCGCGTAGTAGGAGATCGGCAGGCCCGTGAGGAAGGTGATGAGCCCCACCACCAGGATGGCCCACAGCGCGTTCGAGAAGCCGTAGCTCAGCGCAATGGCGCCGCCGATGGCCTCCAGCGCGAGGAACGAGGTGGCGCCGAAGGCCGCGTTGGCGACACGGAACTCCGACCACTTGCGAAAGCTGCGCGGCGTGTAGCGCAGCGCGTAGTCCTCCAGCGTTTCGTTCGCGACCCACGCGTTGTAGTCGCGGCGGATGCGAAAGATCTTCTGGCCGGTGACGGTTTGCATGGTGGGCTCTTGCGGCGAGGGGGGCGGTGGCATGCAGGCAGACACAGCAAGAAGCGCTCCCTGCATTTCTTCGGCCCGCCTGTGCACGGCTTGCGAGTCTGGCCGCAGGCGCAGCCGCGGCCGCTACGTTGAATGACGTATTCGCGGCAGCGCGGGTGATTTCTAAAGTACCAGCCATGGTGCTCGGGCACCGTCCGATGCACTTCGATGGTGCGGCGGCTCTCCTTCCAACAACCTGCCTGGAGTTTCCTGATGTCGCGTGATTCAGAAGATCTTTCTCTCGATGCCCTGGCATTGCGCCGCCGCCGACTGTTGCAGGGCGCCGCCGCGCTGCCCGTGATGGGCCTGAGCGGCCTGAGCTTCGGCCAGTCGCAGTTCCCCACGGCCAAGGTCAACACCACCAAGCTGGCGGTGACCGACACCGAAGTGACGGTGGGCCAGCTGCATTCGTCCTCCGGCACCATGGCCATTTCGGAAACCGGCTCCATCCAGGCCGAGCAGCTCGCCATCGACCAGATCAACGCGATGGGCGGCATCCTCGGCCGCAAGATCAAGGTCATCAAGGAAGACGGCGCCTCGGACTGGCCGACCTTCGCCGAGAAGTCGAAGAAGCTGCTGGTCAACGACCATTGCGCCGCCGTCTTCGGCTGCTGGACCAGCGCCTCGCGCAAGGCCGTGCTGCCGGTGTTCGAGAAGGAGAACGGCCTCTTGTACTACCCGACCTTCTACGAAGGCCTGGAGCAGAGCAAGAACGTCATCTACACCGGCCAGGAAGCCACGCAGCAGATCATCTGGGGCTTGGACTGGGGTGCGAAGGAGAAGAAGGCCAAGACCTTCTTCCTCGTCGGCTCCGACTACATCTGGCCGCGCACGTCCATGAAGATCGCACGCAAGCACATCGAGAACTTCCAGAAGGGTTCGGTCAAGGGCGAGGAGTACTACCCGCTGGGCCACACCAACTTCAACTCGCTGATCAACAAGATCAAGGTGGCCAAGCCCGACTGCATCTTCGCGGCCGTGGTGGGCGGCTCGAACGTGGCCTTCTACAAGCAGCTGAAGGCTGCGGGCATCACGGGCGACAAGCAGTTCCTGCTGACGCTGGCCGTGACGGAAGACGAGATGACCGGCGTGGGCGGCGAGAACTTCGCGGGCTTCTATTCGTCGATGAAGTATTTCCAGTCGCTCGACAACCCGAACAACAAGAAGTTCGTGGAAGCCTTCAAGGCGAAGTACGGCAAGGACGCGGTGATCGGCGACGTCACGCAGGCGGGCTACCTCGGCCCGTGGCTCTGGAAGGCGGCGGTGGAGAAGGCCGGCAGCTTCGACGTGGACAAGGTGGTGGCGGGTTCGCCGGGCATCGAGCTCAAGACCGCGCCCGAGGGGTACGTGAAGCTCGATGCGAACCACCACCTGTGGAGCAAGGCGCGCATCGGGCAGGGGCAGATGGACGGGACGTTCAAGGTGGTGGCGGAATCGGCTGAATTGATCAAGCCCGATCCGTTCCCGAAGGGCTACCAGTAAGTCGGCAGTCGACCCTCACCCCAACCCTCTCCCGCGTGCGGGAGAGGGAGCCAATCCAACTCCGGAACCTCCGCCATGACTCTGTCGGACATGATGAACATCGGCCTCATGCAGGGCTTCGCGGGGCTGAGCCTCTTCGCGGTGCTGCTGCTGATGGGCCTGGGCCTCGCGATCATCTTCGGCCAGATGGGCGTGATCAACATGGCGCATGGCGAGTTCATGACCATCGGCGCCTATTCGATCTACCTGGCCGCGCGTGTCACCGAAAGCCTCGCGCCGGCGTTCATGCCGTACTACTTTCCGATTGCGATCGGCCTGGCCTTCGTCTTCGCCTTCATCACGGGCTGGATCGTGGAATGGGTGCTGATCCGCCACCTCTACAAGCGCCCGCTCGACACATTGCTCGCCACCTGGGGCGTGAGCCTGGGGCTGCAGCAGATCTTCCGCACCTTCATCGGCCCGAAGGAAGTGAGCCCCACGCTGCCCGAATGGCTCATGGGTTCGTGGACGCCGCATGAAGGTCTCGACATTCCGATCAACGGCCTGTTCGTTCTGGCGCTCACCGCGCTGGTCACGGGCGGCGTGCTGATCGCGCTGCACAAGAGCCGCTGGGGCCTGCGCGTGCGCGCCACCGTGGCCAACCGTGTGATGGCCAACGCGACCGGCATCGACACCATGAAGACCGACCGCCTGACGTTTGCCATCGGCTGCGGCATTGCCGGCATGGCGGGCGCGGCCTTCACCACCATCGGATCGACGGGGCCGACCTCGGGCTCGCTCTACATCGTCGACGCCTTCCTGGTCGTCACCTTTGGCGGTGCGGCCAGCCTGCTGGGCACCGTGGTCTCGGCCTTCGGCATTGCGCAGACGCAGTCGATCTCGGAGTTCTTCATGACCGGCTCGATGGCCAAGGTGCTGACGCTGTCGCTGATCGTGCTGATTCTGATGATGCGGCCCCAAGGCCTCTTCGCCGTCAAGGTCCGCCGCTGATGAACCCGATTCCTTCCTGGAGAACGTTCCGATGATGAATTTCATCAAGGCCTCGATCCTGCGCTACCAGCTCGGCAGCCTCTTGCTGCTGGTGCTGCTGCTGGCGGTCGTGCTGCCGCTGTCGCTCGACATCTTCCGCCTCAACCTCGTGGGCAAGTACCTCACGTACGCTTTCGTGGCCGTGGGGCTCGTGATGGTGTGGGGCTACGGCGGCGTGCTGAGCCTGGGGCAGGGCGTGTTCTTCGGCATCGGC
Organism: Variovorax paradoxus; assembly: GCF_018614875.1. GTDB lineage: Bacteria > Pseudomonadota > Gammaproteobacteria > Burkholderiales > Burkholderiaceae_C > Variovorax > Variovorax paradoxus_I. The sequence continues at coordinate 222,415 of NZ_JAGGNW010000002.1, forward strand.
GGGTATGCGATGGCGATGTTCCTCAAGCTCGAAGCCTCCGACCCCATCACGACCAAGATCCAGTCGACGCCCGGCATTCCGGACTTCATGGACTGGAACCAGATCACCGAGCTGCCCATGCTGTGGCTGCCGTTCAAGAGCCTGCCGCTGAGCCTGGCGCTGGTGGTGCTGGCGCCGATGGCGCTGGCCTGGCTCGTGAGCTTCGCGATGTTCAAGCGCCGCGTGGGCGGCGTGTACTTCGCGATCATCACGCAGGCGGTGGCGCTGATCTGCACCGTGCTCATCATCGGCCAGCAGGGCTACACGGGCGGCGTGAACGGCATGACCGACCTGAAGACCATGCTGGGCTGGGACACGCGCACGGACAGCGCCAAGTACATCCTCTACTACGTCTGCGTCGGCCTGCTGATCGCCAGCATCGTGCTGTGCCGCTGGGTGCAGACCAGCAAGCTCGGCACGCTGCTGCTGGCCATGCGCGACAAGGAAGACCGCGTGCGCTTCTCGGGCTACGACGTGTCGAACTTCAAGGTCTTCACCTTCTGCCTGGCGGCCGGGCTCTCGGGCATTGGGGGCGCCATGTTCGCGCTGCAGGTGGGCTTCATGTCGCCGAGCTTCGTGGGCATCGTGCCATCCATCGAGATGGTGATCTTCTGCGCCGTGGGTGGCCGCATGAGCCTGGTGGGCGCGGTTTATGGCGCGCTGCTGGTGAACGCGGGCAAGACGCTGTTCTCGGAGAGCTTTCCGGACCTGTGGCTGTTCCTGATGGCCGGGCTCTTCATCGGCGTGACCATGGCCTTCCCGATGGGGCTGGCGGGGCTGTGGGACGAAAAGATCAGGCCGTGGTGGAAGTCGCGTCGCCAGGCGCTGCGTGATGCAGCCGTCAAACCGCCAGCGGCTGCCGCACCCATGGGGCCTGTCGCCGCACCATCCGAACCCACGCTGCCCGACGGCGTCGGCAGCCAGCGCGCCTGAACCCTGAGCCACACCCTCATGAGCAACACCGACTTCGCGCTCGCAGTGGAAGACCTCAGCGTCTCCTTCGACGGCTTCAAGGCCATCGACGATCTCACGCTCTACATCGACAAGAACGAGCTGCGCGTGATCATCGGCCCCAACGGCGCGGGCAAGACCACGCTGCTCGACCTGATCTGCGGCAAGACCAAGGCCAGTGCCGGCAGCATCAAGTTCAAGAACACCGAGCTCACGAAGATGGCCGAGCACAAGCGCGTGCGGCTGGGCATCGGGCGCAAGTTCCAGACGCCGTCGATCTACGAGAACCTCAGCGTGTTCCAGAACCTCGAGGTGTCGTTCCCGAAGGGCCGCTCGGTGCTCGGCGCGCTGGCGTTCAGGTGCGACGACGAGGTCAAGTCCAAGGTGCAGGCGGTGGCCGATGACATCGGCTTGGCCGACAGGCTACGCACCGAAGCGGGCCTGTTGAGCCATGGCCAGAAGCAGTGGCTGGAGATCGGCATGCTGCTGATGCAGGAGCCCGAGCTGCTGATGCTCGACGAACCCATCGCGGGCATGAGCGCGCGCGAGCGCGAGCTCACGGCCGATCTGCTCAAGCGCATCTGCCGGAACCGCGCGGTGATCGTCATCGAGCACGACATGGCTTTCGTGAAGCAGATCGCGCACAAGGTCACCGTGATGCACCAGGGAAAGATCCTGGCCGAGGGGCCGATGGAGAAGGTGCAGGCGGACCCGAAGGTCATCGACGTTTATCTGGGGCACTAGATGAAGTCTCGCGTTGTGCTTTGTTCAGGGCGCGCTCCCGCCGACGGGGGACATTCGCGGAGGGGAGTACCCGGTGGCCTGTGCACGCGCCCTGAACAAGAGCATTCGAGGAACCACCAAATGAGCAACATCATGCTGAAGGTCGAAGACCTCCACGTCGCCTACGGCCAGAGCGAGGCCCTGCACGGCCTGACGTTCGAAGGCCATGCCAACGAAACCGTCGCCATCATGGGCCGCAACGGCATGGGCAAGACCACGCTGTTCAAGAGCCTGATGGGAATCCTGCCTTTGAAGAGTGGGCGCATCGAAGTGGCCGGGCAAGACGTGTCGCGCGACGAGAGCTTCCGCCGTGTGGCCAAAGGCATCGCCTACGTGCCGCAAGGCCGCATGATCTTTCCGACTCTCACTGTCGAAGAGAACATCCAGACCGGTTTGGAGAACTCCAAGACCCGCCGCATCCCCGAGGAAATCTACGCACTGTTCCCTGTGCTGTGGGACATGAAGAACCGCAAGGGCGGCAACCTCTCCGGCGGCCAGCAACAGCAGCTAGCCATAGCGCGCGCCCTCGTCACAAACCCCAAGGTGCTGCTGCTAGACGAGCCCACCGAAGGTATCCAGCCTTCGATCATCAAGGACATCGCCAAGGCCCTCAACGAGATCCGCAAGCTGCGCGGCATCACCATCGTCGTGTCCGAGCAGGTGCTCAGCTTTGCGCTCGACGTGGCCGACCGCCTGTTCGTGATCGAAGGTGGACGCCTCGTGCACGAGACGGCGCGCGACAAGACCGACGTCGACCACATCAAGGCCTATCTCTCCGTTTAACCACCAACCAACCAGGAGCCACTGCACATGACGGACACGCTGATCAAGGTCGACCTGACCAAGCCGCCCACCGAGAACGAGAACATCCACAACCGCTGGCATCCGGACATTCCGATGGCCTGCTGGGTCAACCCGGGCGACGACTTCATCCTCGAGACCTTCGACTGGACGGGAGGATTCATCAAGAACAACGACAGCGCCGACGACGTGCGCGACATCGACCTCAGCACCGTGCACTACCTCTCGGGCCCCGTGGGCGTGAAGGGCGCCGAGCCCGGCGACCTGCTGGTGGTGGACCTGCTCGACATTGGCGCCAAGCAGGACAGCCTCTGGGGCTTCAACGGTTTCTTCTCGAAGAAGAACGGCGGCGGTTTCCTCACCGATCATTTTCCCGAAGCGCAGAAATCCATCTGGGACTTCAAGGGCATGTTCACCAGCTCGCGCCATATCCCGGGCGTGAACTTCGCGGGCCTGATCCACCCCGGCCTGATCGGCTGCCTGCCCGACAAGCCCATGCTCGACATGTGGAACGAGCGCGAAGGCAAGCTCATCGCCACCGACCCGGACCGCGTGCCCGGCCTCGCCAATCCACCGTTCGCCGGCACCGCCCACATGGGCAGGATGACCGGTGAAGCCCGCGCCAAGGCAGCGGCCGAAGGCGCACGCACGGTGCCGCCGCGCGAGCACGGCGGCAACTGCGACATCAAGGACCTCTCGCGCGGCTCGAAGGTGTTCTTCCCGGTGTACGTCGACGGCGCGGGCCTCAGTGTGGGCGACCTGCACTTCAGCCAGGGCGACGGCGAGATCACCTTCTGCGGCGCCATCGAGATGGCCGGCTGGGTGCACATGAAGGTCACGCTCATCAAGGGCGGCATGGCCAAGTACGGTATCAAGAACCCGATCTTCAAGCCGAGCGTGATCACGCCGCAGTACAACGACTACCTGATCTTCGAAGGCATCTCGGTCGACGAGAGCGGCAAGCAGCACTACCTCGACGTGAACGTGGCCTACCGCCAGGCCTGCCTGAACGCCATCGAGTATTTGAAGAAGTTCGGCTACTCGGGCGCGCAGGCCTATTCGATCCTGGGCACCGCGCCTGTGCAGGGCCACATCAGCGGCGTGGTCGACGTGCCCAACTCCTGCGCCACGCTGTGGCTGCCCACGCAGATCTTCGACTTCGACATCAACCCGAACGCATCGGGCCCGGTGAAGATGATCGACGGCAGCATCGACATGCCGCTCTCGCACGACCTGGCCTGACGGACGCGCCCATGCCCACCTACGACTATGCCTGCGGCCGATGCGGCGGCTTCGAGGCGCTGCGGCCTTCGGTCCAGCGCGACGAGCCGGCCGCGTGCCCCGACTGCGGCTGCGCATCGCCGCGCGTACTTTCGGCTGCGCCGCGGCTCGCGCTGATGGCCTCGGGAACACGCCGCGCGATGGAGACCAACGAGCGCGCGCGGCACGAACCGGGCAGCTCGCGCGACTACGCGCGCTTCAGGCATCCGGCGGGGTGCGGCTGCTGCTCCGCAGGGGCGTCGCGGCGCAGCGCGACGGTGACTGCGGCGAACGGTGCCAAGTCGGCGCCGGCCAAGCGGCCCTGGATGATTTCGCACTAATGCCGGGCTGACATCCGCGGCGAGCAGCCGCTCTGCGCCGACCCGATTGTTTCAATCCCGTGAACGCCGTGATTCCGTTTGCGGCGTTTTTTTCAGCGGCTTCAGGATCACACTTCATTTCACCAACCAACCCATCAGGAGATTGAAATGAATGCCTCGAAAGTCCTTGCCGCTGCTGCCCTCTCGCTTCTGGCTGCCGCCGGTGCGCATGCAGAAACCTACGAAGGCGTGCTGACCGTGAACTCCGGCGTCTCGCGCGCCGAAGTTGCGTCGCAAGCCACTGCCGCCGCTCGCGCAGGCAACGAATACAGCGACGCCGCCAGTGCCGGCGCACAAGCCTTTGCCTCGACCGCCGACCGTGCGACCATTCAAGCCGAAGCCGTCGCCAAGGCGCATGACCCGCTGGCCAGCCTCGACCGCCGCGCGTTCTACCGCGACGAAGTGCCGCAGGCCTACAAGAAGCCCAGCGTGTCGTTCACGCGCCAGGCCGGCCTGTAAGCCGATCTCTCTCTTTGATCGGTGCAATGATGAAGAACGGGCCCTTCGCAGGGCCCGTTTTTTCTTTACCGCGCGCCGCGCAGCATCACTCCCGCGTGAGCGCGAAGCTCTTCCTGATGCCGCCCGCGGCCGACGGCGCCACCCACAGGTCGAATTCTCCCGGCTCGACCGTCGGCTTCATGTCGCGGCCAATGAACTGCAGGTCGTCCGCGCGCAGCGTGAACTCGACCACCTTCGATGCGCCGGGCTCGATGCGCACCTTGCGGAAGTTCTTGAGCTCGCGCACCGGCCGCGTCACGCTCGCGGCGCGTTCGGCGGCGTAGAGCTGCACCACTTCCTCGGCCTCGCGCTGGCCGGTGTTGGTGACGGTGGCGCGCACGCGCAAGCTCCCGCCCAGCGGCAGCCGCTCCTGGCTCAGTTCCATGCTGTCGTAGCGCACCGGCGCATAGCCGATGCCGAATCCGAAGGGATAGAGCGCCTGGTTCGTGGTGTCCACGTAGCGGGTCTTGAACGCCATCGCCTGGTCGCTGTCGGGCAGCGGCCGACCGGTGCGCTTCTGGCCGTAGTAGAAGGGCACTTGGCCAGACGTTTGCGGAAAGCTCACCGGCAGCCGGCCCGAAGGGTTGAAATCGCCGAACACCACGTCGGCAATGGCAGTGCCGGTCTGCACGCCGAGAAACCAGGTGACGAGGATGGCGTCGGCATTGCGCACGGCGCCCCTGAGCGCCATCGCGCGGCCGTTGCTCAGCAGCACGACCACGGGCTTGCCGGTGGCGGCCACGGCCTCGGCCAGGTCCTGCTGGGCCTGCGGAATGCCGATGTCGGTTCTCGAGCGGGCTTCGCCCGACATGCGCTCGCTCTCGCCGATGGCGAGCACCACCACGTCGGCATTGCGCGCGGCGGCCACGGCGGCGTCGATGCCGCCGGCCAGCGGCGCATCGATGCCCGAGCCGCGCACCACCGCCAGCGCGCCGGGGTCGGCCAGCGCGGCGCGCAGGCCTTCGTCGATGCCGACAGGCGCCGACTGGCCCGGGAACAGGCTCCACGCGCCGAGCAGGTCCTGCGTGCCCGAGGCGAAAGGCCCGATCAGCGCGATCTTCCTGCCCGACTTGGGCAGCGGCAGCACCGCGCGCTCGTTCTTCAGCATCACGATGGAACGGCGCGCGTCCTCGCGCGCCAGCGCGATGTGCGCGGGGTTGTCGGCCCGGGGCTGCGCCGGTGCGGCATCGAGGCCCCGAAGCGGCTGGTCGAACAGGCCGAGCTTTTGCTTGACCCACAGCACGCGGCGCACCGCATCGTCCAGCCGTGCCGTCGGCACTTCGCCCGAGGCCACGAGCTCGGGCAGGTGGCGCATGTACAGGCCGCTCTGCATGCTGACGTCGGTGCCGGCCAGGAACGACTGCTTCGCCGCCTGCCGGCCGTCGGCGGCATAGCCGTGCGCGATCAGTTCCTCGTCGGCCGTGTAGTCGGACACCACGAAGCCCTTGAACTTCCATTCGTCGCGCAGCACCCCCGTCAGGAGCGCCGGATTGGCAATGGACGGAATGCCCGAGATCTCGTTGAAGGCGCTCATGACCGAGAGCGCGCCCGCGTCCAGCGCGGCGCGGAACGGCGGCAGGTAGACCTGGCGCAGCGTGCGCTCGGAGATGTCGGTGGCGGCGTAGTCCAGCCCGCCCTCGGCGGCGCCGTAGGCCGCGAAATGCTTGGGCGTGGCCAGCAGCGAATCGGCGCGCGACAGGTCGCTGCCCTGGAAGCCGCGCACGCGCGCGGCCGCGAACTGGTTGGCCAGGTACACGTCTTCGCCCGCACCCTCGATGCCGCGGCCCCATCGCGCGTCGCGCGCAATGTCCACCATCGGCGCGAAGGTCCAGCGAAAGCCGTCGGCGCTGGCTTCCACCGCGGCCGCGCGCGCGGTGCGCTCGGCGAGTTCGGGCTCCCAGCTCGCGGCCTCGGCCAGCGGCATCGGGAAGATGGTGCGAAAGCCGTGGATCACGTCGGCGCCGTAGATGAGCGGAATGCCCAGGCGCGATTCGCGCACGGCCACTTCCTGCAGCACCCGCTTGCGGTCCAGCCCTTCGTTGTTGAACAGGCCGGTGACGCGGCCGGCGCGCACGTCGTCGATCTCCTGCTGCCCATTGCGCTGGGCGGCCTGCGGATTGCCGGGAATGTGGGTGTCGGCGGGGCCGTAGAGGCTGAGCTGGCCCACCTTCTCCTCGACCGTCATGCGGGCGATGAGCGATTCGATGCGCGCTTCGGCGCCTGCCTGTGGCGGCGATGCGCTCATGGCGCAGGCGGTGAGGAGAAGGGGGACGGAAAGCAGGAGGGCGGTGAAACGGATGCGCATCGCCCCCGTTTTTAAACCATTGCAAAAATCGCAAGCTGACCTTCAACCTTGAAAGCGCCAAGGTTTCGCGAAACAAGCGAAAAAAATGGCTGCCGGCACCTGTCGCGCAGGCACTGGCAGCCGTGGAAACCGGAATCGGCGCGTCTTACTGCTTGTAACTGTCGTCGATGCGGTCGAGCTTGCGGATCAGCGAGGGCCAGACGAACTGCCCGCCCAGGCCACCCGTCTGCACCTTCATCGCCTGGCCCACGCCCTCGACGATCTTGGGGTTCACCTGCGTGAGTTCGCCGCCGCCCGACTGGGCCGCTATCTGGATCTGGCAGGTGTTCTCGAAGGTGTACATCGACAGGAAGGCGTCGGCAATGGTCTTGCCGCAAGTGAGCAGGCCGTGGTTGCGCAGCATCAGGAAGTTGGCATTGCCCATGTCGGCCTGCAGGCGCGGCTTCTCGTCGTCGCGGAAGGCCACGCCTTCGTAGTCGTGGTAGGCCAGCGAGGCCAGCACGAAGGTCGACTGCTGGCTGATGGGCAGCACGCCGTTCTTCTGCGCGCTTACTGCAATGCCGGCCCTGGTGTGGGTGTGCAGCACGCACTGGATGTCTTCGCGCGCGGCATGCACGGCGCTGTGGATCACGAAGCCGGCCGGGTTCACGGGATAGGGCGACTCGATGATCTTGTTGCATTGCTGGTCGACCTTGACCAGGCTCGATGCGGTGATCTCGTCGAACATCAGGCCATAGGGGTTGATCAGGAAATGGTGCTCGGGCCCGGGGATGCGCGCGCTGATGTGCGTGAACACCATGTCGCTCCAGCCGTAGAGCGCCACGAGGCGGTAGCACGCCGCAAGGTCGACGCGCAACTGCCACTCCTCGGCGGAGACGAGCTTCTGGATTTCGGATTGGGTGTTTGCGTTCATGGTGAGTGCTTTCCTTGTGGGGGTCAGGCCGCGGCCGGTTCTTTCATCGCGGCCTTGTAGATGCTCTGCTTCGGCTGCGCCATCAGGCGTTGCAGCATGGGTTCGAATTCGCTGATGGGCAGGGTCTCGGCCCCCGGGTCGAAGGCGGGGTTGTCGTAGAGCGCGCAGAACTCGGCCGTGCGCTCGTAGTGCGGATGGTCCTTGAAGCTGTCGCGCATGTCGCGATCCAGGCCGATGTGATGAAAGAAGTAGTGGCCCTGGAAGATGCCGTGGTGCTGCACCATCCAGTGGTTGGCTTCGCTCACGAAGGGCTTCAGGATCGCGGCGGCGATGTCGGGATGGTTGAAGCTGCCGAGCGTGTCGCCGATGTCGTGCAGGAGCGCGCACACCACGTATTCCTCGTCGCGGCCGTCGCGCAGCGCGCGCGTGGCGGTCTGCAGCGAGTGGGTGTAGCGGTCGACCGGAAAGCCGCCGTAGTCGCCTTCGAGGATCTGCAGGTGCCTGATCACGCGCGCGGGCAGGCCGCCCGCGAACTGCCTGAATTCGCCGCCGATCAGTTGCCAGTCTTCGCGCGTGCTCTCCTGCATGCGCCTGAAACGTGCCCGTTCGCTCATCGTGTTGTCTCCAGTTCCTTGGGGTGGCGGCCACTGTAGACCTGGGCTTGACGTTCAACTGTCAAGAATTTGACAATGCAGGGCTCTGGTAAACCCCCGCATGCCTCCTTCCAAGCCGCGTCTTTCCGCCCCGCACCGTGCCGCGATGGAGCGCAACCCCTGGTTCACCAGCATGCCGCGCGCGCAGCGCGAGGCGCTGGTGGGCGCGGCCGAACTCATCCACGTCCGGCGCGGCGCGATGGTGTTCCGCCAGGGCGATCCGATCCATGCCGCGGGCGGCGGCTTCTATGGCCTCCTGGCCGGCACGATCAAGATTTCGTCGCTGCGGCAGGACGGGCGCGAGGCCATTCTTGCGGTGCTCGAGCCCGGCAACTGGTTCGGCGAGATCACGCTGATCGACGGCTCGCCGCGCACGCACGACGCCACCGCGCTGGAGGCGCTCGACCTGCTCGCGGTGCCGCCGGAAGCCTTTGCCCAGCAGATGCGCGACGTGGTCTTTGCCAACGCAATGGCTGCCATGCTGGCCGCGCGCGTGCGCATGCTCTATGGCCTGGCCGAAGACGCCACGCTGCGCAGCCTGCGTGCGCGCGTGGCGCACCGGCTGCTGGTGCTGGCGCGCGGCGATGCCACGCAGTCGGTGCAGCTGCGCCGCACGCTGATGCTGCCGCAGGAGGCGCTGGCCATGATGCTCGGCGTGACGCGCCAGACGCTCTCGAAGGAGCTCAATGCGCTGGCGGGCGAGGGCGTGGTCGCGCTGGGCTACGGGCGCATCGAGCTGCTGTCGCTCGATGCCTTGCAGGCGCTGGTGAGCACCGGGTAGCGCCTTATCTGAGTACGCGGCCGTCGGCCGAAATGCTGATCAGGTCGATGTTGCGCGAGGCATCGCGCAGGCCAGGGCGCAGGTTGACGCGGAAGCCGCCCACGTCGTAGTCGGTCATCGCGGTCATCACGCGCTGCAGGCTCGCGGCCGTGAAGCCGCGGCCCGCGCGGCGCACCGCCTCGCCCGCCACCTTGGCCGCGATGAAGCCTTCGAGGCCTTCGTACGAGGGCGTCTGGTCGGAGTTGTCGACCGCGGCGCGGTACTCCTTGACGATCGGAATGGCCGAGGGCCGCGGCGACGGCACCACTTGCGAGATCACGATGCCGCCGATGTCCTTGCCCAGCTCGGCATACAGCGGATCGATGCCCACGATCGAGAAGGCCATGAAGCTGCCGCTGTAGCCGCTCTTGCGCAGCTTGCGGATCGCATTGGCCGTGGTGCCCGAGAGCGACGCCAGCACGATGGCCTGCGGCGCCTGCTGCTGCACCGTCTTCAGCGCCGCGTCGAGCTTGTCGCCGCCCGCCGGAACCATGGCCGTGGCCACCAGCGCGGGCAGCTTCAGCTCCGTGATGGCTTGCTGGACGGCGGCCAGGCCGGCGCGGCCCATGGCGTCGTCGTCGCCCACCAGCGCGATGCGCGTCTGGCCCACGGTCGCGCACTGGCGCACGATCTTCAGCGCCTCGTCGATCATGCCCGGACGCACGTGGAACACGTGGGGATGGCTCGCCTCGCGCAGCGTGTCGGAGGCGGCGAAGGGCGCGAACAGCAGGCTGCCCTGCTGCGCGGCCACGTTGGCCCCGGCATCGCTGCTGGCGGTGCCCACGAAGCCGAACAGCATGTCGGCCTTGTCGGTGCCGAGCAGGGTGCGGGCGTTGGCAGCGGCCCGGCCCGCGTCGTAGCCGTCGTCGAGCTGCAGGAGCTTGAGCTGTAGGCCGCTGGCGGCATTGCGCTCGTTGAAGTCGCCCACCGCCAGCCGGCTGCCGGCCGCGAAGGCCAGCCCGATTTCGCCGGCCGCGCCCGTCAGCGGAACCGACTGGCCCAGCAGCACGACCCGCGCGCCCGCTGCACGGCTCGACGATTGCGAAAGCGCCGGAAGATGAACGCCGCCGCCCAGCAGCAGCGCTGCGCCCGCTCTGCCGAGCCATTCCCTGCGAGAACTGTCCATGGGTCACCTTTTTTCACAGTAGTAAAAAAGTGTAGCAAGTTCGGTGCCCGTGGGGAAGGCGGCAGGATGCCGCAGCGGCGGTCTCAGGCGCGGTGGAACACCAGGTCCCAGACCCCGTGGCCCAGCTTGATGCCGCGGTTCTCGAACTTGGTCAGCGGCCGGTAGCCGGGCTTGGGCGCATAGCCTTCGGCCGTGTTGCGCAGCAGGGGTTCGGCGGACAGCACCTCGAGCATCTGCTCGGCATAGGGCTGCCAGTCGGTGGCGCAGTGGATGTAGCCGCCCGGCTGCAGGTGTTCGGCGAGTTTCTTCACGAACCCGGGCTGGATCAACCGGCGCTTGTTGTGGCGCTTCTTGTGCCACGGGTCGGGGAAGAACACATGCACGCCCGCCAGTGAACCAGGCCGCAGCATGTGGTCGAGCACGTCGACCGCATCGTGTGCACAGATGCGGATGTTCGAGAGCGATTGCTCGCCGATGCGCTTGAGCAGCGCGCCCACGCCGGGCTCATGCACTTCGCAGCACAGGAAATTGGTTTCGGGCAGCACCGTGGCGATGTGCGCGGTGGCCTCGCCCATGCCGAATCCGATCTCCAGCACGGTCGGCCCGGCACGGCCGAAGGCCGCGGTCAGGTCGAGCGGCTCGGGCTGGTAGGGGATGAGGAACAGCGGGCCCAGTTCGGCAAAGGCGCGCGCCTGGCCGTCGGTGGTGCGGCCGGCACGCTTCACGAAGCTCTTGAGGCGGCGGTGCAGCGGATGCGGTTTGTCGTCGCCTGCGTCGTCGCCAGGCGGTAGGTCGTGGGGCACGGTGTCGGGAAAGGTCATTGCGGCCGCGAATTGTAGAGAGCGCGCCATTCGGGCACCCAGCCGGCCAATGCCGGTGCGCAGGACGCGGCCGTGGCGGCGTGCAGCCCGAGCAGGCGCGCGGCCGCGTCGAGGGCGGCCAGGGCGGCTTCGGGCGTGGCGGTGTCGATGGCTGTGGCGCCGTTCTGCTTGGAGAGCTTGTCGCCGTCGGTGCCGCGCACCAGCGGCGTGTGCAGGTAGCTGGGCGTCGGCAGGCCGAGCGCGCGCTGCAGCAGGATCTGGCGCGCGGTGTTGTCGGCCAGGTCTTCGCCGCGCACCACGTCGGTCACGCCCTGTTCCGCGTCGTCGATCACCACCGCGAGCTGGTAGGCCCACGGGCCGTCGGCGCGGCGCAGCACGAAGTCGCCAACCTCGCGGCCGACGTCCTGGCATTGGCGGCCGAGGCGGCGGTCGGTCCAGCAGAGTTCGCCGGACGCAAGTGCCGGCTGGGCGGATTCGAACTTCTCGGTGGCGAAGCGCCAGGCGCGCGCGGGTTTGCCGTGCAGCCCGTCGCGGCAGGTGCCGGGGTAGACCCGCTCGCCATGGCGCGTGTGTGGCCGGCCGAGCCGTGCCAGCGCCTCGTCGATGTCCCTGCGCGAGCAGCCGCAGGGGTAGGCGAGGCCGAGGGCCTGCAACCTTGCCAGCGCGGCCTCATAGCGTGCGGTGCGTTGCGTCTGCCATGCCGGCGCTTCATCGGGCAGCATTCCGCAGTCGGCCAGTTGCCGCAGGATGTGCTCGCCCATGCCGGGCAGGCAGCGTTCGGTGTCGGCGTCCTCGATGCGGATCAGCCAGCGCGCCTGCGGGCCGCGCGCGCGCACGTCGAGCCAGCTTGCAAGCGCGGCCACCAACGAGCCGGCGTGCAGCGGGCCGGTGGGCGAGGGCGCGAAACGGCCGGTCTCACGCATACGCGGATCAGATCACTGCGTGCGCCAGCGAGAGGCCCGACAGGAACGCGTCTTCGACCCGATGGCCGGTGCACCAGTCGCCGGCCACGCCGATGCGCGCCTTGGCGTCCCACAGGTGGCTCTTGCCGACCGGGACCTGGGTCTGGGCTTCGTTCCAGCAGCGTGCCTGGGCATGCGTGGGCACGGCATGGATGCCGGTGATCTCGGCGAAGGCGCGCAGCAGCTTGGCTTCAACGCGCGCGGCGCTGTCGCGCAGGTGCTCCTGGGACCAGGCGGCGCTGGCCTGCAGCGTCCAGCGCTCGACGCGTTCGCGGCCGGGCTTGGACGACTCGCGCGCGAGCCATGCCACGCGGTGGTGGGTGCTGCGCGCCGCATTCCATTGCGGCCCGAGGTGCGACATGTTGGCCTGGTTGGCCTGCGGGAAGGCGATCATCAGTGTCCAGCAGGGCGCAATGCGCACCGGCTCGATCTTCTGGCTGACGGAGGCGGACAGCTTGCCGTCGCCCAGCAGCACGCGCGTGCGCGAGGGCGGCACGGCCAGCAGCACGGCGTCGAAGCCCGAGTACACGTGCTGCGAATCGTCCGCGCCTGCGGTGCGCAGCTGCCAGCGCTTGGGGTCGAGCGCATCGGGTTCGATCTGCGTGACCTGCGTACCGGCCACGAGGCTGTCGCCCAGCGGCGCGGCCCAGTGGGCCACCAGGGCATCCATGCCCGGCTGCGCCACCCAGTGCGATTCGCGCCCGGGCAATGCGGCCTCGGCCACGCGGCCATGCGCATCGAGCACGCGCACGAGGTTCGCGCTCCAGGGGCGGCAGAGGTTGGGCGTGGCTTCGAGTGCCAGTGCAAAGCGCGGATCGCGCACGGTGAAGTACTGCGCGCCGCTGTCGAAGCGGCCGAAGGCGGTGTCGACGCTTGCCATGCGCCCGCCGGGCGCGGCTTCGCGTTCGAACACCGTGGCCTTGTGGCCGGCCTGCGCCAGCGTTCGTGCGCAGGCCACGCCGGCAATGCCGGCGCCGACGACGGCGTAGTGGCGCGGTGCGGCGGGGGTTCGGTGGCGGTCGGTCGCCTTTGCAGTTGCGCGAGTGGTCATGAGGGTTTCTTGTGTAGAGGAGACGGATGGATGTGTCCGGACTCTACAACGGTCTGCGAACGGGGCTCCGGGCTGCCGGCCCTCAGCGTCCCCGGTGCCGCTCCAGCAGCGCCCGCCGCGTGCCCTCGTGGTCGAATTGCGCGAGCCACCATTCGAGCGCGCGTCCCGGCCCGCCGGCGCTGCGCACGCGCCAGGCGCAGTGCATGGTGGCCAGCGGCGGCTGGCGTTCGGTCTTGAGCTCGACCAGGTGGCCGGCCTCGATATAGGGCCGCGCCATCGGCTCGGGCAGAAAGCCGCCGCCCAGGCCGTGCAGCTGCGCGTTCAGCTTGGCCTGCATGCTCGGCACCGTGAGCACGTCCTGTCCGCCGACCAGGTTGACCGTCATGCTCGGCCCGCTGCGCACGGAATCGGCCGCCGCCACCGCGCGATGCTGGCGCAGCACCGCGTCGGTCAATGGCTGCGGCAAGCGCGCCAGCGGATGGTGCGGCGCCACGGCGTAGACAAAACACAGCTCGCCGATCGGCCGGCTGCGGATGCCGGTGGCGGTGAAGGCCAGGCTCGCCGCGTCGAGCACGGCACCGATGGCCAGGTCGGCCTCGCCGCTGGTCAGCGCCTCGATGGTGCCGAGCAGGGTTTCGTCGCGCAGCTTGAGCCGCGTGGGCGGATCGAGTGCGAAGAAGGCGGTGGCCAGGTCGAGCAGCGGGTCGCGCGCGATCACGCTGTCGACCGCGATGGTCAGCATCGGCTCCCAGCCAGTGGCCACGCGCTTGACGCGGTTGGCCACCGCATCGATCTCGCCCAGCAGCCGCGCCGCCTCGCGCAGCAGCTCGGCGCCGGCTTCGGTGATGCGGGCCTGGCGGGCGCTGCGGTCGAACAGCAGCACGTCGAGTGCGTCCTCGATCTGGCGCACGCGGTAGCTCAGTGCGCTGGGCACCAGGTCGAGCGCACGGGCCGCGCCGGCAAAGCTGCCGGTGCTGGCCACGGTCTGCAGCATGGCGAGCGCATCGGGGGTCAGTACGTCTCTGGCGCTGGGCATGGCGGCTCCATGGATCGATGGAATGGATCGATCGATCAAAAAATTTGAATGATGCCATCAAAACCCGGCGCTTTTGAAGCGGGGGTGCGGGCCTAAAGTTCTTCACATCCGCTGCGCATCCGGCGCGGCATACGAAGAAGGCCCGAGCATCCCCACGGGGCAGGGCCGAAGGAGTCTGACGATGTTGCAAGTCCGTAAATCACAGGAACGCGGTTATGCCGACCATGGCTGGCTGCGCTCGTTCCACAGCTTTTCCTTTGCCGGCTACCACGACCCGGCCTACATGGGTTTCGGCAACCTGCGCGTGATCAACGAAGACCGCGTGGCAGCGGGCGCCGGTTTCGGCACCCATGGCCACAAGGACATGGAGATCATCAGCTACGTGCTCTCGGGCGAACTGGCGCACAAGGACAGCATGGGCAACGTGGAAAGCATTCCGCCCGGCGACGTGCAGCGCATGAGCGCGGGCCGCGGCGTGATGCACAGCGAGTTCAACCACAAGGCCGACGAGACCACGCACTTCCTGCAGATCTGGATCGAGCCGAACGTGCGCGGCATTGCGCCGGGCTACGAGCAGAAGCAGTTCAGCGACGCCGAGAAGCGCGGCAAGCTGCGCCTCGTGGCCTCGCCCGACGGCGCCGACGGCTCGGTGACGGTGCATGCCGATGCGCGCCTGTTCGCAGGCCTGCTCGACGGCGACGAAACAGCCAGCCTGGCGCTCGACCCCAAGCGCAAGAGCTACGTGCACTTGGTGCGCGGCGAGCTTGAAGTGAACGGCCAGAAGCTCGTGGGCGGCGACGCCGCGATGCTCGAAGGCGAATCGCAGCTCACGCTCGGCGCCGGCAAGGATGCCGAAGTGCTGGTGTTCGACCTGGCCGCCTGATTGATCCACCTGCCGGGCGCTTCGTGCGCCCGGCGTTTTTTTTCTTTTTTCAGTTTCAACAACCGAGGAGTTTTCAACCATGGCAATCGCAACAACCACCACCAATTCCGCACAAGACTCGCTGGCCCTGATCGGCCGCCTCCTGGTCGCGTACCTGTTCATTCCCGCCGGCATCGGCAAGCTCATGGGCTTTGGCGGCACCGTCGGCTATATCAACTCGGCGGGCCTGCCGCTGCCGGAAGTGGCGGCAGCCATTGCCATCGTGGTCGAACTCGGCTTGGGCATCGCGCTGCTGCTGGGCTTCAAGACCCGCTGGACCGCGATCGCGATGGCGATCTTCACCGTGGCAACCGCGCTGTTCTTCCACAAGTACTGGTCCGCGCCCGACGCCATGAAGATGATGCAGCAGATCAACTTCAACAAGAACATTGCCATCGCCGGTGGCCTGCTCGCCCTCGCCGCCTTCGGCGCCGGCCGCTTCAGCATCGACAGGAAGTAAGAGGTAGGCTCTCCCTATTCAGGAGAGTCATCCCATGGCAAACATCGTCGTCGTCTTCCATTCCGGCTATGGCCACACCCAGCGCGTGGCGCGGGCCGTGGCCGATGGCGCGGGCGCGCAGCTGCTCGCCATCGATGCCGACGGCAACCTGCCCCAAGGCGGTTGGGAGACGCTGGCCGCGGCGGACGCGATCATCTTCGGCTCGCCGACCTACATGGGCGGCGTGAGCTGGCAGTTCAAGAAGTTCGCCGATGCGTCGTCCAAGGTCTGGTACACGCAGGGCTGGAAGGACAAGCTCTTCGCGGGCTTCACCAACAGCGCCACCATGAACGGCGATAAGGTCGCGACCCTGGGCTACCTCTGGACACTCGCAATGCAGCACGGCGGCATCTGGGTCAGCATGGGCATCCTGCCGACCAACAACAAGGCGGCCACGCGCGATTCGATGAACTACATGGGCGGCTACGGCGGCCTGCTGACGCAGTCGCCTTCGGATGCCAGCCCGGCCGAGATGTTCAAGGGCGACTTCGACACCGCGCGCGCCTTTGGCGAGCGCATTGCCGCGGTGGCAACATCGCACCGGTAAAACCCCCACCCACGGAGCCCACGATGACCGACACCACCGCCCAGACCCAACTGCTTCAACCGCACGACAAGGACCTGGGCGGTGGCTTCAAGGTGCGGCGCCTGCTGCCCGCGGCGCAGCGCCGTTCGGTCGGGCCCTTCGTGTTCTTCGACCACTTCGGCCCGGCCACCGAGCAGCCAGGCACGGAGCACGACGTGCGGCCGCATCCGCACATCGGCCTCTCGACGGTCACCTATCTTTTCGAGGGCGCGATGATGCATCGCGACAGCCTCGGCAGCGTGCAGGAGATCCTGCCGGGCGCCATCAACTGGATGACCGCGGGGCGCGGCATCGTGCACTCGGAGCGCAAGCCCGAACGCCTCAAGGCCGACACCTACGTGAACCACGGGCTGCAGCTCTGGGCTGCATTGCCGCAGACGCGTGAAGAAGTGGAGCCGAGCTTCGAGCACACGCCGGCCAATGCGATTCCCGAGCTGAACGAGCAGGGCGTGGCAGTGCGCGTGCTGGTGGGCGAGGCCTTCGGACAACGCTCGCCGGTCAAGACGCTGGCGCTGACGCTCTACCTCGACATCGCATTGCCCGCGGGCGGCCGCTTCGAGCTGCCTGCACTGGCGCCCGAACTGGCTGTCTACGTCGTCGATGCCGACGCGCGCGTCAACGGCGAGCTGATTCCCGTGCACACGATGGCGGTGCTGCCCGATGGCCAGGGCGCGGTGCTGACTTCCGACACCGCCGCGCGCCTGATGGTGATCGGCGGCGAGACGCTCGACGGTCCGCGCTACATCACCTGGAACTTCGTCTCCAGCCGGCGCGAACGCATTCTCGAAGCCGGCTCCGACTGGGCCGCCCAGCGCATGGGCCATGTGCCTGGCGAAACCGAGTTCATTCCGCTGCCGGGCAAGCCCTTTGGCGTGCGTGAGCCTGACGTGGGCACCACGCCGGTCTGATCTCCGGAACGCGCGGCCGGCAATCCGCCGGCTATTTCTTCAGGCCGCTGCCGAGGTCTGCGTCTTCCGACGCGCGCGCGCTGGCGTCGGCCGCGCGCGCACTCAGGTCCGGCGCCAGGGCGCGCCGGCCGTCGAACACGAAGCAGTCGCCGTGGTAGTGCGCGCCGCCGACCTCTTCGAAGTATTTCAGGATGCCGCCTTCGAGCTGCAGCACGTGCTCGATGCCTTCCTCGCGCATCAGGATCGCGGCCTTCTCGCAGCGGATGCCGCCGGTGCAGAAGCTCACCACGGTCTTGCCCTTGAACTCCTCGCGGTGCGCTTTCAGCGCGGGCGGGAATTCGGTGAACTTGCCGATGCGCCAGTCGATGGCGCCGTCGAAGCTGCCTTCGTCGACCTCGAAGGCGTTGCGCGTATCGAGCAGTGCGATCTCGCGGCCTTCGTCGTCGTGGCCCTGGTCGAGCCAGCGCTTGAGCGTGGGCGCATCCACGCCCGGCGCGCGTCCGGCGGCCGGCTGGATGGCCGGGTGGTCCATGCGGATGATCTCGCGCTTCTGCTTCACGAGCATGCGGCGGAACGGCTGCGTGGCCGACCAGCTTTCCTTGGTTTCGAGGTCGGCAAAGCGCGCATCGGCGCGCAGGCCGGCCACGAAGCTGTGGATGGCGTCGGGCAGCCCCGCCAGGAACAGGTTGATGCCCTCGGGCGCCAGCAGGATGGTGCCCATGAGGCCCAGGGCCTGAGCGCGCTCGCGCAGGTGTTCTCGCAGCGCGGGGGCGTCGTCGATGGCCACGAATTTGTAGGCCGCAATATTCAAAATCTCTTGCACGGGGCGCAATTGTAGGGATCGTCAACCCACATCGTGGAGTGCGGCTTTCTACAATGGAAGCATGTTTGTTCACCTGCGCCTGCACACCGAGTTTTCCGTCGTCGACGGCACCAACCGCATCGACGAAGTCGTCAAGGCCGCCGCTGCCGACAAGCAGCCCGCACTGGCCATCACCGACCTGAACAACCTGTTCGGCGCGGTCAAGTTCTACAAAGAGGGCCGAGGCAAGGGCGTCAAGCCCGTCATCGGCGCTGAAATTTTCATCGAAGGGCTGGGCAAGGAGCCCGGCGTGCTCACCCGCATCGTGCTGCTGGTGCAGAACACGGAGGGCTACCTACACCTGTCCGAGCTGCTGGCACGCGCCTGGACGCAGAACGTGGGCCGGGGCCAGTCGCAGGCGGCCTGCAAGCTCGAATGGCTCGAGGAGCTACAGGGCGGGCTGATTGCGCTTTCGGGTGCGCAGGCCGGCCCGCTGGGCGCGCCGCTGCTGCAGGGGCAGGAAGAACGCGCCGCCGAGCTGGCGCTGCAGCTGGCGGGCCTGTTCCCGCACCGCTTCTACATCGAGCTGCAGCGCGCGGGCCGCCCCGAGGACGAGCCGCATGTGATTGCCGCCGTGAAGCTCGCGGCCCGGCTGCGCCTGCCCGTGGTTGCCACGCACCCGGTGCAGTTCGCCGAGCGCCAGGACTACGAAGCGCACGAGGCGCGCGTCTGCATCTCGGAAGGCGAAATCCTCGGCAACCCGCGCCGCGTGCGCAAGTTCACCGAAGAGCAGTATTTCAAGTCGAGCGCCGAGATGCAGGCGCTGTTTGCCGATGTGCCGAGTGCGCTGACCAACACGGTCGAGATCGCCAAGCGCTGCAACCTGACGCTGGTGCTCGGCAAGCCGCAGCTGCCCGATTTTCCGACGCCCTTCGTCAGCGAAGGCGTGCGCATGCCGATCGACGAGTTCTTCCGCCAGGAATCGTTCGTGGGCTTGGAAGAACGCCTGGCGCACCTCTATCCTGACGTAACGGAGCGCGAGGCTCAACGCGAGCGCTACGTGGCGCGGCTGGAGTTCGAGATCAACACGATCCTGAACATGGGCTTCCCGGGCTACTTCCTGATCGTGGGCGACTTCATCAAGTGGGCCAAGAACAACGGCTGTCCGGTCGGCCCGGGCCGGGGCTCGGGCGCGGGCTCGCTGGTGGCCTATGCGCTGAAGATCACCGACCTCGATCCGCTCGAATACAAGCTGCTGTTCGAACGCTTCCTGAACCCCGAGCGCGTCTCGATGCCCGACTTCGACATCGACTTCTGCCAGGGCAACCGCGACCGCGTGATCGACTACGTCAAGGACAAGTACGGCCGCGATGCCGTGAGCCAGATCGCCACCTTCGGAACCATGGCCGCGCGCGCCGCCATCCGCGACGTGGGCCGCGTGCTGGACATGAGCTACATGTTCTGCGACGGCATCAGCAAGCTCATTCCCAACAAGCCGGGCCAGCCGGTCACGATCCAGTACCCGCCCAACCCCAAGGTGGAAGGCGACAAGAACAACTACGCCATCGAGATGGAGCCGCAGCTCGCGGCGCGCATCGAGAAGGAAGAAGAAGTGCGCATGCTGGTCGAGCTCGCGCAGAAGCTCGAGGGCATGACGCGCAACATCGGCATGCACGCGGGCGGCGTGCTGATTGCGCCCGGCAAGCTCACCGACTTCTGCCCGCTCTACCAGCAGCCCGGCAGCGACTCGGCCGTGAGCCAGTACGACAAGGACGACGTGGAAGCCATCGGCCTCGTGAAGTTCGACTTTCTGGGCCTGGCCACGCTCACCATCCTCGAGATCGCGAAAGAGTTCATCGTCAAGCGCCACAAGGGCCAGGAGAACTTCGCCTACGAGAACATCAGGCTCGACGACCGCGAAACCTACAAGCTGTTTTCCGAGGGCAAGACCGAAGCGGTGTTCCAGTTCGAAAGCCGCGGCATGCAGGGCATGCTGAAGGACGCGCGTCCCACGCGGCTCGAAGACCTGATCGCGCTCAACGCGCTGTACCGTCCGGGGCCGATGGACCTGATCCCGAGCTTCGTGGCGCGCAAGCACGGCCGCGAAGAGGTGGAGTACCCGCACCCGGCCGTGGCCGAGATGCTCTCCGAGACCTACGGCATCATGGTCTACCAGGAGCAGGTGATGCAGACCGCGCAGATCCTGGGCGGCTACTCGCTCGGCGGCGCCGACCTGCTGCGCCGCGCCATGGGCAAGAAGAAGCTCGAGGAGATGGCCGAGCACCGCGAGAAATTCCGCGCGGGCGCACTCGCAACGCACGGCATCCCCCAGGATAAGGCCGACGAGATCTTCGACTTGATGGAGAAGTTCGCGGGCTACGGCTTCAACAAGTCGCATGCTGCCGCCTACTCGCTCTTGGCGTACCACACGGGTTGGCTCAAGGTTCACTACACGGCCGAGTTCTTCTGCGCCAACATGACCGTGGAAATGGACGACACCGACAAGCTCAAGGTGTTGTTCGAGGATGCGCAGAAGAATTTCGGCATCACCTTCGAGCCGCCGGACGTGAACCGCGGCAACTACCGCTTCGAGCCCGTCACCGACAAGGTGATCCGCTACGGCCTGGGCGCCGTCAAGGGCACGGGCCAGCTCGCGGTCGAGGCCGTGGTCCGGGCACGCGAGGAGGGCGGGCCGTTCAAGAGCCTGTTCGACTTCTGCGTGCGCATCGACCGCCAGCGCATCAACAAGCGCACGGTGGAAGCGCTCATCAAGGCCGGCGCCTTCGACGGGATCCAGCAGAACCGCGCGTCGCTGATCGCCTCGGTCGACCGCGCCTTCGAGTTCGCGGCCGCCACCGAGGCCAACGCGGCGCAGGTCGACATCTTCGGCGACAGCGAGCATGGCTCGGCCACGCAGGAGCCCGAACTGGTGGACGCCACGCCCTGGGGCGTGAAAGAGCGGCTCACCTTCGAGAAGACGGCCGTGGGCTTCTATCTCTCGGGCCATCTGTTCGACGAGGTGGCGCACGAGGTGCGGCGCTTCTGCAAGCGCGAGATCGGCGACCTGATGGACACGCGCGACCAGCAGGTGATCGCGGGCATCGTGAGCGATTTCCGCGTGATCAACGGCCAGCGCGGGCGCCTCGCGATCTTCAAGCTCGACGACAAGTCCGATTCCATCGACGCCACCGCCGACGAGGCGCTGATCAATGCGAACCGCAACACCTTGAAGGACGACGAACTGGTGATCGTGAGCGGCCGGCTCCAGCCGGGCCGCGGCGGCTTCGAGGCCCGCTTCCAGGTGCAGCAGGTGTGGGACCTGGCCACGGCGCGCTGCCGCTTTGGCAAGTTCCTGCGGGTTGCCGTCAATGGCAAGGCGCCCGACATCGCGCGCCTGATAAAAGACTTTCCGCCGCGCACCGAGCAGAGCGAGCACGGCGACCTGGTGCAGGGGCTGCCGGTGCGTCTCTCGATGGCGCGCGGTGGGGCGCAGGTCGAGCTGCAGCTCGGCGAGCGCGCCAAGTTCTTTCCGACCGATGCGGCGCTGGCGAGCTGGACCGCACAGGCTGAAGCCGGTAAAGCTTCGGTCGTGTACGAGTGAGGCGCAAGGAGCGTCGGTGCGTCAGTGCGCCATCGGCGCCACGGCGAGATCAGGCATCACGTTCATGATGCGCAGCGTCTGCTGAACCACCTGGCTGAACACCGGCGCCGCCACCAGTCCGCCGAAGTACTTGCCGGCGCCGGGCTCGTCGACCATCACCGCGACGATGATGCGCGGCTTGTCGATGGGCGACATGCCCGTGTACCAGGCGCGGTACTTGTTGCTGGCATAGCCCTTGCCGACCTGCTTGTGCGCGGTGCCGGTCTTGCCGCCCACCGAATAGCCCTCGGTCTGCGCCAGCGGCGCGGTGCCGCCGGGCGCAGCTGCCATGTGCATCATCTGGCGTACCTCGCTAGCCACCAGCGGCGAGAACACCTGCACGCCGGCCGGCTCTTCGCCCGTGTTTTTCAGCAGGCTCACCGGGATCACTTCGCCGTTGTGCGCGAAGGCGGTGTACGCGTGCGCGATCTGGAACAGCGAGGCCGAGAGGCCGTAGCCGTAGGACATGGTGGCCTGCTCGATCGGACGCCAAGACTTCCACGGCCGCAGCCGTCCCGTCACTGCGCCGGGGAAGGGCGTCTGCGGCTTCTGCCCGAGGCCCACGGCCGTGAGCGAGTTCCACATCTCCTGCGCCGTCATGCGCTGCGAGATTTTCGTGGCGCCGACGTTGCTCGACTTCTGGATCACGCCCTCGACCGTCAGCACGCCGAAGTTCTCGTCGTCATGGATGGTTGCGCCTGACACGGTGATGCGCCCGGGGTTGGTGTCGATGATGGTCTTGGGTGTGACCCGGCCCAGCTGCAGCGCGGTGGCGACGGTGATCGGCTTCATCGTCGAGCCGGGCTCGAACACGTCGGTCATGGCGCGGTTGCGCAGCTGCTCGCCGGTGAGGTTGTGGCGGTCGTTGGGGTCGTAGCTCGGGTAGTTGGCCATGGCCAGCAGCTCGCCCGTTTGCGCGTCGACCACCACCACGCTGCCGGCGCGCGCCTTGTTGGCGACGACGGCGTCGCGGATCTTCTCGTAGGCGAAGAACTGCACGCGGTCGTCGATGCTCAGCTGGATGTCGTGGCCCTCGGTCGGCGGCACCTGGTCCTCGGTGTCCTCGACGATGTGCCCAAGCCGGTCCTTGATGACGTGGCGCGAGCCGGATTTGCCGGCCAGTTCCCGGTTGAAGGCAAGCTCCACGCCTTCCTGCCCGATGTCCTCGACGTCGGTGAAGCCGGCCAGGTGCGCCGCCGCCTCGCCCTCGGGGTACTGGCGGCGGTAGTCGCGGCGCAGGTAGATGCCCTTGATGTCGAGCGCCGCGATCTCCCTGGCGATCGGCTGGTCGACCTGGCGCTTGATCCAGACGAAGCTCTTGTCCTCGTCCTCGAGCTTCTTGTCCAAGTCTTTCTGCGGCATGCCGAGCAGCCTGGCCGCCTGCTTGAGCTTGGCTTGCACCCCGGGGTCGTCGCGCTCGATGTCCTCCGGAATGGCCCAGATGCTGGGGGCCGGGATGTCCGAGGCCAGGATCAGCCCGTTGCGGTCGAGGATGCGGCCGCGATTGGCCGGCAACTCCAGCGTGCGCTGGTAGCGCACCTCGCCCTGGTGCTGGAAGAAGTCGTTGTTGAAGATCTGGATGTAGGTGGCCCGGCCTGCCAGCAGCACGAAGCCGAAGGCGACGCTGGCCACGATGAACTTGCTGCGCCACACGGGGGTGGGGCTGGCGAGCAGCGGACTGCTGCCGTAGCGGATGCGGCCGTTGGGATTCATCTTGTGCGGGCATGGCGCCCGGCTGTTGTTGTGCGCGGGTAGACCATGGAGCTTCGAACGAGTTCCGGGTGGTTGTTCAAACCGCCCGGAATCGTCGCGCAAATCGATGCTGCGCCGTCAGCGCTTGGGCTTGAGCGACACGATCAGCGACGGGAAGATGCGCCCGTCGGTGTCGCGCGGCAGCTTGTCGGTCTTGTGCAGGCCGCGTTCGGCGGCTTCGTCCCAGCTGGGCAATCCGCTCGACTTGGTCAGCTTGACGCCGACGATGGTGCCGTCCGGTGCAAGATTCACTTCGAACTCGGCCGCCGGATTGCCGTTGACCGTCTCGGCATCGGGGAAGGTGATGTTCGGGCGCACCGCCGCGGCAATGCGGCCCGCATAGCCGCTCGACGGCCCCGACGAGCGCAGGGCCGTGCCCTTGGAATCGTCGCTGCCGCTCGCGCCCGCCATGCCCTGCATGCGCTTGAGCGTTGCGGCACGGTCGGCCGCCGCCTGCTTGGCGGCAGCTTCGGCCTTCTTCGCATCGGCCTGCTTGGCCTCGGCTTCCTGCTGCTTCTTCTGCTCGGCGAGCTTTTGCTGCTGCTCCTTCTTGCGTTCGGCTTCGTCCTCGGCGCGCTGCTTGGCTTCGAGCTCTTTCTTGCGCTGCTGTTGCTGACGCTCGAGCTCGCGTTCTTGTTGTTCCTTCTGTTCCTTGAGCTTCTTCTCGCGCTCCAGCGCGATGTCGGGAGCCTTCGGCGCGGGCGCGGGCTCGGGAGCCTTCACCTGCGGTGGCGGGGGCGGAGGCGGAGCGGGCGGTGGCGGCGCGGGAGCGGGCGTGGGTGCCTGCGGTGCCGACAGGCGCGGCGCGGCCTGCTGCACCGTGGAAGACCACAGCTCTGCATCGACCGCGCCTTCGTCCGCATCGCTGCGCCAGCGCACTCCCCAGGTCAGCGCGGCGATCAGGAGCGCATGCGCAATCAGCGCGAGCAACATTGCGCGCGGCGTGCCGCGCTGCGGCGGTGGCGCGAACTCGGGGCGATCCAGGGCGAGCGACATGCCTTATTTGCCGCCCGTGGTGGTGACGGACAGGCCCACGCGCTCGATGCCGCTGCGCTTGAGCTGGTTCATCGCCTTCACGACGGTTTCGTACTTGACGGACTTGTCGGCGCTGATGACCACGGGGCGCTGGTCGTCGCCGCCTTGGGCGGTCTTGGCGGCCGAGCCGATCTGGGTCATGGGAATCGACGTGCCGCCACTGCCGGTGGACGGGTCTTTCTTGATCTGCACTTCATCGTCGCTCTTGATGACGATCTCGACGGGCTTGTCGGGCTGCTTGTTGGCGCGGTCGACCGAGGGCAGGTTGATCACGCTCGGCGTGATGAGCGGCGCGGTGACCATGAAGATGATCAGGAGCACCAGCATCACGTCGATGAACGGGACCATGTTGATCTCGTTGATCGTGCGGCGGCCTCGGCCCCGGGATGAAACGGCTGGCATGCGCTGGGACCTCCGCTCAGCGGTTGGCCGGAGCCGCCGCAGTTGCCGACGCCACCGCGGCCGGGTTGGCCGACAGGTTGCGCTGCAGGATGTTGGAGAACTCCTCGATGTAGGTTTCGAGGGCAATGGCGATCTTGTCGATCTCGCGCGCGAAGCGGTTGTAGCCCACCACCGCGGGAATGGCGGCGAACAGGCCGATGGCGGTGGCCACCAGCGCTTCGGCGATGCCGGGTGCCACGGTGGCCAGCGTCACCTGCGCGAGCGCGGCCAGGCCGGTGAAGGCATGCATGATCCCCCAGACCGTGCCGAACAGGCCGACGTAGGGCGACACAGAACCGACGGTGGCCAGGAACGACAGGTTCTGCTCGGCCGCGTCGAGTTCGCGCTGGAAGCTCGCGCGCATGGCGCGGCGGGCGCCGTCGAGCAGCGTGGGGGCGTCGCTCACGTGGCGCTCGCGCAGCTTTTGATATTCGCGCATGCCCGAGGCGAAGATGCGCTCCATCGGGCCGGCGAACTTGGCGTTCTGCGCGGCCGAGGCGAACAGTTCGTTCAGGCTGGTGCCCGACCAGAACTCGCGCTCGAAGTCGTCGTTGAGCGCGCGCATGCGGCGCAGCGCGAAGTACTTGCGGATGATCGCGGCCCAGCTGGCGATCGAGACGATCACGAGCAGCAGCACGACCAGTTGCACCACGAAGCTCGCATGGAGCAGGAGATTGATGATGGAGAGATCTTGGTTCATGGCTTGAAAGGTTGAGTCATGGAGCCGCCGCAGCGCTCCAGGGTTCCCGCAACTTGGGCTGGTATCCGCGCGGGGCGCAATGTGGAGGCATCCACCCAGCCGATGCGGATCGTGCCTTCGCACAGCAGAACGGGTGCCGCGGCCCCAGTTCGTTCCTGCTCAGTTTTCGATAGCACGCGTTGACCGATTATCAGCGACGCGGTGCCCAGTTGCCGGAGATCGGCTGTCACCAGAAGTTCGTCGTCGAGCCGGGAAGGGCGATGGTATTTGAGCTGCGTTTCGCTCACCACGAACTGGCCGCCGGTTTCCTCGCGCAGCTTTCGCTGCTCCACGCCCAGCGAACGCAGCCACTCGGTGCGGCCGCGCTCCATGAACCTGAGGTAGTTGGCGTAGAACACGATGCCGCCGGCGTCGGTGTCCTCCCAGTAGACGCGGATCGCAAACGCATAGCTCATCGGACGGGGTTCGCGATCATGGCCCGCAGGCGTTCGACGGACTCCTGCAGATGCGCCATCGAGCTGGCGGTGGAGAAGCGCACGAACCTGGCCGTCTCGGCGGTGCCGAAATCACGGCCCGGCGTCACGGCGACGTGGGCGCGCTTCATGGTTTCGAAGGCGAAGTCCCAACTGCCGGAGATGCCCAGCTTCTGCGCCACCGCGGTGCAATCGGCCCACGCATAGAAGGCGCCGTCGGGCACCACGGGCACGTGGAGGCCCAGCGCGTTCAACTGCGGAATGAACCAGTCGCGGCGTGCCTTGAACTCGGCACGGCGGCGCTCGTACTCGGCAATGCTCTCGGCCTCGAAGCAGGCCAGCGCCGCATGCTGCGACACCGTGCTGGCGCAGATGAAGAGGTTCTGCGCCAGCCGCTCGACCACCGGCACCAGCGCTTCGGGCACCACCAGCCACCCCAGGCGCCAGCCGGTCATGTTGAAGTACTTGCTGAAGCTGTTGATGCTGATGATGTTGTCGTCGATGGCCAGCGCCGTCTGGCCGAAGGCATCGTCGTGCGAAAGGCCGAGATAGATCTCGTCGATCAGCGTGATGCCGCCGCGCTGCGCCACCACCTCGTGAATGCGGCGCAGTTCATCGGGCGCGATCGAGGTGCCGGTCGGGTTGGAGGGCGAGGCAAGCAGCACGCCGCGGGTCTTGTCGGTCCACGCGGCCTCGACCTTGGCGGCGGTGAGCTGGAAGCGTTCTTCGGCCGTGGTCGGCACCAGCACGGCCTTGCCGTCTGCGGCGCTCACGAAGTGGCGGTTGCACGGATAGCTGGGGTCGGGCAGCAGGATCTCGTCGCCGGACTCGATCAATGCGAGGCAGGCCAGCTGCAGCGCCGCCGAAGCCCCCGCAGTCACCACGATGCGGCGCGCCGGCACGTCGACGCCGAAACGCTGCGCGTACCAGCCGCTGATGCGCTCGCGCAGCAGTTCGAGGCCGGTGGCCTGCGTGTACTGCGTGGCGCCGGCACGCACGGCGCGCGCGGCGGCTTCCTGTACCAGCGGCGGGGCCGTGAAGTCGGGCTCGCCGATGTTCAGGAAGATCATCGGCCGGTCGGTGTGGGCCACCTCGCGCGCGAGCACGCCGGCGGCCTTGGCCACCTCCATCACATAGAAGGGTTCGATGCGCTGCGCGCGCGCCGAGATTCTCATGTCCTGGCCTTGCCCGAGGCCCGGTCGGCCTCGACCTCGGCGGCGCGCAGCTGCGGGGCCAGGCCATTGAGCACGGCGTTCACGTACTTGTGGCCGTCGGTGCCGCCGAATTCCTTCGCAAGCTCGATGCACTCGTTGAGCACCACGCGCCATGGCACGTCCAGGCAGTGCTGGAACTCGTACACGCCGATCCACATCACGGCATGCTCGACGGGCGAGATTTCCTCGAACTTGCGGTCGAGCAGGGGGCGGATCAATGCGTCGAGCTGCTCGGCGCCTTCGATGGCGCCGTGCAGCAGCGCGTCGTAGTGCGCGGCGTCGGCCTTGTGAAAGCCCGCGAGGTCGCGCGTGAAGTGATCGATGTCGGTCGGGTCGTTGCGGCCCACCAGATGCTGGTAGAGCGCCTGCAGCGCAAACTCGCGCGCGCGGCTGCGGTTCGACTTGGCCGACGCCTTGCGCGCGCCGGTGCTGGTGAGTCCGGTGCGCACTTGCCGTGCCGGGCGCGGCTTGGCACCGGCTGCTTTGTCGTTGTTTTCTTCGGTCATGTGAGGGAGGCCAGCAACTGGGCCATCTCGACAGCCACCTGGGCCGCATCGCGGCCCTTGTCGGTCTGTCGGGCGACGGCTTGCTCGAGGTTTTCGGTCGTGAGGATCGCGTTGGCGATGGGAAGGCGGTGGTCGAGCGCAACGCGGCTCACGCTCGCGCCCGATTCGTTGGCCACCAGCTCGAAGTGGTAGGTCTCGCCACGGATGATGCAGCCCAGCGCCACCAGCGCGTGGTAGCCGCCGCGCACGGCCATCGCCTGCAGGGCCACCGGCACTTCGAGCGCGCCGGGAACCTGCACATGATGGACGTCGTCCGCGGCCACGCCCAGCTTCTGGAGCTCGGAGAGGCAGGCGGCGGCGAGCGCATCGGTGATGTCGGCGTTGAAGCGCGCCTGCACGATGCCGATGCGCAGCCCTTTTCCGTCGAGCGGCTTTGCATCCGCACCCTTGTTTGCACCTTGCATGTCGTGTCAGTCTTTGTTCAGTCTTTGGTGAGGTAGCCGGCAATTTCGAGGCCGTAGCCTGCGGCCATGCTCGGCATGCGGCGCGGCGCGCCGAGCAGGTTCATCTTGTGCACGCCGCATTCGCGCAGGATCTGCGCGCCGATGCCGTAGTTGCGCAGGTCCATGCGGCCGCGTTCGGGGGCTTGCGCGGGACGCGCGGTGCCGTCGAACTGCGCCAGCAGTTCGCCAGCCGTTTCGCCGCAGTTCAGCAGCACGGCCACGCCCTTGCCCTCGTTCGCGATGTGCGACAGGCTGGCGTCCAGGCTCCACGAGTGCAGCGAGCGGTTGATTTCGAGCGCGTCGAGCACCGAAAGCGGCTCGTGCACGCGAACCGACACCGTGTCTTCCGGCGCCCACTTGCCGCGCACCAGCGCAAGGTGCACGCCGCGGCTCGGCTTGTCGATGAAGGCGTGGGCGGTGAAGGTGCCCCAGTTGGTCTGGATCTCGCGGCAGCCGACCTTCTCGACCAGCGATTCGACGCGGCTGCGGTGCTCGATCAGCGCAGCGATGGTGCCGATCTTGAGGCCGTGCTCGGCCGCGAAGATCTGCAGGTCGGGCAGGCGGGCCATGGTGCCGTCTTCGTTCATCACCTCGCAGATCACCGAGGCGGGCGAGCAGCCGGCCATCGCGGCCAGGTCGCCGCCGGCTTCGGTATGGCCGGCGCGCATCAGCACGCCACCGTCCACCGCCTGCAGCGGAAAGATGTGGCCTGGCTGCACCAGGTCGCTGGCCACGGCGTTGCGCGCCACGGCGGCCTGCACGGTGCGCGCGCGGTCGGCGGCCGAGATGCCGGTGGTCACGCCCTCGGCCGCTTCGATGGAAACAGTGAAGGCCGTCGCATGCTTGGTGCCGTTGCGCGACACCATCGGCGGCAACTGCAGCCGCTCGCACATCTCGCGCGAGAGCGTGAGGCAGATCAGGCCGCGCGCATGGCGCGCCATGAAGTTGATGGCTTCGGGCGTGATGTGGTCGGCCGCGATGACGATGTCGCCTTCGTTCTCGCGGTCTTCCTCGTCGACCAGGATCACCATGCGGCCGGCGGCAAGCTCGGCCACGATCTCCTCGATCGGGGAAATCGGCGCGGGTGCCCGCGCGCTGCGGGGAGCGCCGATGGGCGTGACGGAGGCATTCATTCGGCTGTGTCCTTGGAATACGTGGAAGACGGGGGCACCAGCACGCCGGCCTGAAGCATGCGCTCCACATAGCGCGCCACGGTGTCGATTTCGAGATTGACCCTGGAGCCGGCGTTCAGGCCGCCGAGGGAGGTGTTTTCGACGGTGTGCGGGATCAGGTTGATGCTGATCTCCGCGCCGCCTTCGATGTCGCTCACGCTGTTGACCGTGAGGCTCACGCCGTTGATGGTGATCGAGCCCTTGTAGGCCAGGAAGCGGGCCAGCGCTTGCGGCGCCACCACGCGCAGCTCCCAGCTCTCGCCGACCGGCTCGAAGAAGCTCACGCGGCCGATGCCGTCCACGTGGCCCGAGACGATATGGCCGCCGAGGCGATCGCTCGCACGCAGGGCTTTTTCGAGGTTGATGCGGCTGCCTTCCTCGGTCAGCCCCGCGGTCTTGTCGAGCGATTCGGCCGAGATGTCGATGGTGAACTGCTGCCGGGCGGGGTCGAGCGTGGTGACCGTCATGCACGCGCCGTTGAGCGCAATGCTGTCGCCGAGCCCGACGTCGTCGAGATAGCCGTCGGGCACCGCGATGCCGAGTCTTTTGCCGTGGGAGGAGGAGGGGCCGAGGTCGTGGATGGCGGCGATGCGCCCCACGCCGGTAATGATTCCGGTGAACATCCGCGCATTTTCGCAGACATGTGGGCCCTACGGCTTTTCACGGCGCTTTGCGCCATGCAATTCGCCACCCCGAGGAGGTGGCGCTTTGGTCAGAAGGCGTCGCGGCCGGCCACGCGGGCCACGATCCGGAGGTCCGGACCCACCATGTCGGCGGACCTGAATTCCAGCGGCAACGCGCCCGTCAGCGCGGTCAGCGGGCCGCCTGCATGCATGCCGGAGGCCATTTCCAGGCCGTCGCCGATGAGCTTTGGCGCCAGATACACCAGCAACTCGTCGACCAGGCCTTCGCGCAGCAGCGAGCCATTGAGCTTGTGGCCGGCCTCGACGTGGAGTTCGTTGACCTCGCGCCGGGCCAGGTCCCGCAGCATCGCCACCAGGTCGACCTTGCCCTGTGCATTGGGCAGAAAGGTGATGCTGGCCCCGCGCGCTTCCAGCGCGGCGGCCTTGGCGCCGTCCTGTGCGGCGGCGTAGATCCAGACGGCGCGCCCGCCCATGAAGATCTGCGCGCCAAGCGGGGTCTGCAATTGGCTGTCGACCAGCACCACATGCGGCTGGCGCGTGGTTTCCACCAGCCGCACGTCGAGCCGGGGATCGTCCTCCAGCACCGTGCCTACGCCGGTCAGCACCGCGCTGGCCCGCGCGCGCCATGCATGGCCGTCGGCGCGCGCTGGTTCGGAGGTGATCCATTGGCTCACGCCATTGCGAAGGCCGGTCTTGCCGTCCAGCGAGGCGGCGGCCTTGAGCCGCACCCAGGGCGTCTTGCGGACCATGCGGCTGAAAAAGCCGATATTGAGCTCGCGCGCTTCCTGCGCGCCCGGCCCCACCTGAACCTCGACGCCCGCCGCGCGCAGCCGCTCGAAGCCCTGGCCGGCGACCAGCGGATTGGGGTCGGCGATCGATGCCACGACCCGGCCAATACCGGCCGCGGCCAGCGCATCGCAGCAGGGGCCGGTGCGGCCATGGTGGGCGCAGGGTTCGAGCGTGACGAAGGCGGTGGCGCCGGCGACCGAAAGGCCGTGTGCCGCCGCATCGCGCAGCGCCATGACCTCGGCATGCGGGCCGCCGACCTGCTGGGTGCGGCCTTGGCCGATCACCGTGCCATCCGTATTCACGAGCACGCAGCCGACGCGCGGGTTCGGGTCGGTTTCGGGGCCGGCTCGGCGCGCGAGGTCCAGCGCTTGGGCCATGAAATTCACAATTGAATTTGCATTTGTCATTTTTATTAAATCAAATCTATTTTGGAATCAATTTAAAAACAATTGAGGCCATTGATCCATTGATCCATTTATTTCGACCGTTCGTCGTTCAATAGGCGGTCAATAAGAACTCGACAAATAGAATTTCCAAAAATTGCAAGCAGGGAGGAAACGTCCGCCGCCCCAGCCATCTCGGCGAGGCGGCGGACGGTACAACATGAAAAACGGATTCTGCGCGTCCGTGCGGACGCATTCCCACCGAGGCGGAACGCCATGCGGCTTTACGCTGGTCGAAATGATGGTCGCCATCGCACTGATGGGCATCTTGTTGGCATTTGCGTTGCCCAACTTCAACAGCCTGATCGAGAAGTATCGTGTCGAGCGCATGGCCTCGGCCTTGATGGCAAGCGTGAGCCACGCGCGCGCTGAGGCGGCTCGTCGCGCAGAAACCGTGATCATCCGGCAGCGCGCGGAGTGCAGCGGCGCCGACTGGAGCTGCGGTTGGGACACGGTGGTCGGCAGCGGGACCACCGCCGAAACCCTCAGCCGGCAAGACCCCGACAGCCGGGTGGCGGTCGGGAAAAGCGCTTCAGGCACCATGTCCTTCGACGCCATGGGCCATTCCGCAAGCGTCGCGGGCTTCCGCTTCTACCCGGCGGGGAACGGCAATTCATCGAATGTCGCCGTCGTGTGCGTGGCGCTCGGCGGACGCATTCGGCTGCTTAAGGGGCGCAGTTCGTGCTGACGGGCATTCCGCCCCGCAAGCCGCGTGGTCAGGCTGGCTTCTTGCTCATGGAAGCACTGGTGGCCGTTCTCATGCTCTCGTTCGGCCTGTTCGCGATGGCCGGTTTCCAGCTGCGTGTGCTCTCCGACAGCGCGGGCGCCAGCAACCAGAACATTGCCGCGCAACTGGCCGGCGACATGGCCGATCGCATCCGCGGCAACCTCGTGACGGGCGCCACAACCGACAGTCCCTATGTGGCCGACTGGTCGGCGGCGAGCGTCACGGAGCTCGATCCGTCGTGCGCGGGGAGCCGGGCCAGTTGCAGCGCCGCCGAACTTGCAGCCGACGATCTGTGGAACTGGAAGCGCAGGGTGGCGAACGCGTTGCCCGGCGGACTGGCCAACGTGGAAGGCAAGTCGACCACCGGCGGCCTGCTGTTCATCCACATCGCCTGGGACGAGCCCGCGGTCGTCAACCCGATTGCCCCCGAATCAGATTGGAACTGCCCGGCCGGCAAGGCCTGCCAGGAAGTCATCGTCGCGGTGCCTCAGCCATGAACAAGGCCTACGCCCACCGCCAGCGACACGCCGGCTTCACGCTGTTCGAATTCCTCGTCGCGCTGATCATCGGCATGCTGGTGGTGATAGCCGCCATTGCCAGCATGCTCGGCACGCGCAGCACCGCCATGACAGGTGACGACGTCAATGCGTTGCACCAATCGTCGGCATTGGCGTTCAGGGTGCTTGGCCAGCAGATCCGCCAGGCCG
The DNA here is from genome assembly GCF_018614875.1 of Variovorax paradoxus. Classification (GTDB taxonomy): domain Bacteria; phylum Pseudomonadota; class Gammaproteobacteria; order Burkholderiales; family Burkholderiaceae_C; genus Variovorax; species Variovorax paradoxus_I. Next base: position 255,277 of record NZ_JAGGNW010000002.1, read on the forward strand.
GCTACATCCCGATCGATCCCACCGAGCCGCTGTACTACTTCAACGCCAATGCGGACAAAAACACCAACCTTGCGAGCGAGCCAGTCTTCTTCGCGATCAAGGGGCAGGAGTCGGCAGGCCGTTCGGTGAACGACACGCTCAAGGTCGGCTATGCGCCGAATCCGGACTACTTCAAGGACTGCCTCGGCCAGGAAGCCAAGAACTCGGCGGGAGCAGGGTACAAGCCCACCACTCCCGCGGACACCGGGAACGTGCGCCTGATCACCAGCGAGTTCTCAGTGGTGAACGGCACCCTTCGGTGCAAGGGCAGTGGCAACACCGCTTCGCAGCCGATCATCGACGGCATCGAGCGCTTCGACGTCATGTACGGCATCGGTGATGTGGGAAGTGAACGGGTGGTGCGCTACGTGACGGCCACGAATGTTGGGAGTTTCGATCAGGTTCGGACGGTGCGCGTATGCCTACAACTCGCTGGCACTTCCAGGAGCAACCCGGGTGGCAGCTACGTCGATTGCGATGGTTCGTCGCGGACCAGCAGCGACGGCAGATTGCGCCGCGTCTACACGGCGGTGTTCGCACTGCGCAATCTATGAAGCACATACACCAGGTTTCCAGCAAATGCTCGGCGCAGCGCGGGTTCTCGTTGTTCATCGTGCTCACCATGCTGCTGCTCTCGGCGCTGCTGGCGGTGGGCGGCGCGCGGATGGCCCAGCTGCTCGAATCGATGGCGGGCAACCAGCGCGAATACCAGCGCGCCTTCGAAGCCGCCGAAGCTGCGCTGCTGGATGCGGAGCGCGACATCCGGCAACTGGCTTTTGACGCCACGACCCAGACCTACGTGAAGTGTTCGGCGCTCGTATCGTCGCCCTGCCGCAAGGCTGCGGATGGCCGCGTCTTCCCTGACCGGGACACCGGCTGGGTAACCGCCTACGCGGGCGAGGGTGCCAACAGTTGCGAACACGGCATCTGCTACTTCGCCGGGACCGACTCCGTGAGTGCCGCTTCGGGCAGCGAGGCCTACAGGTTCTGGACCCGGGCCGCGTACGTGGACCAGTACACCGCCTACGGGAATTTCACGGGCGCTCCGAATGCCGGCAATCCGGCCCTGGTCAGCGCCAGGTACTGGATCGAGGTGATCGACCGCCCCCGGAGTGACGAGCCGCTGTACCGCATCACCGCGCTCTCCACCGGCGCGCGCACCGGGAACACGGCTGGCGGCACGAGCGTCGTGTTGCAGATGTCCTTCGATCCGGCCGCGGTCAGAAAGGTGAACTGAGCATGGCGAGGAAAGGGAGATGAACATCCACAGGTTTTCGAGGAACATCGCGCTGTGCGTGCTGGCGCTGGTGCAGACCACTGGTCACGCCGCGCAGTATCCGCTGGCCCAGTTGCCGCGAAACACCGGAGCCGAGGAGCCGGCGGGCAATACTCCCAGCGACCGGATACGCATCTCCTCGCAGGCGACGAACAGCCAAAGGAGCAGGTGCGTCGGCGCCCAGACCCCCCGCAGCGCCTTGGGATCCGTCCTGGCGCAGAGGGCGTTCAACACCAGCACCCCGCTGACCTCGATCTCGGCCAGCGGCTCCAGGATATCGACCGGCACGGCCGCCTACCAGGCCGGCTACGACACGGCCGACTGGTCGGGCAAGCTGATCGCCACGCGCTTCGGCAGCGACGGCAGGCTGGCCGCTACGCCCGCATGGTCGGCGCGCGAGCTGCTCGATACGCGCACGGCGACGGCAGGCGCGCACGACCGCAATCGCAAGGTGCTGAGTTTTTCGGGCACCGCCGCGGCAACAGCCACCAGTGCCGCGGCCACCGGTTCCGGCGTGCCGTTCCGATGGGCCAGCCTGAGCGAAGCGCAGAAGGCGGCGCTCAAGGGGAGCACCGGCACCGACACCGCGAGCACCTCGCTGGGCCAAGGCGTGCTCGATTTCCTGCGCGGCGACCGCAGCAATGAGGACGCCGGCCTGGGCCTGCGCAAGCGCGGCCACGTGCTGGGCGACATCGTGGGCTCCAGCGTCATGTACGCGGGGCAGCCCCGGAGTGGTTTCACCAACGATGCCTACGCCACATTCGCTTCGACCATCGCCCGCACGCCGATGGTCTATGTCGGCGCCAACGACGGCATGCTGCACGCCTTCAATGCCGCCACCGGCCAGGAGGCGTTCGCCTATGTGCCCGAAGGCCTCTATGGCACGGCGGCGGCGCCCCATCTCAAGAAGCTCAGCGAAAGCACCTACTCGCACAGGTACTACGTCGATGGCAGCCCGTTCGTGGCCGACATCTACATGGGTTCGGCCGCCAACGCCACGGCCACCAATACCGAGAAGGCGGCCTTGTGGAAGTCCTACCTCGTGGGCACGCTGGGAGCGGGCGGCAAGGGCTACTTCGTGCTCGACGTCACCAAGCCCGAGAACATCGGCGAGACCAACGCCGCCAACGTTGCCGTGATCGACACGACCGCGCTCGTCGACGACGACCTCGGCCACCAGTTCCAGCAACCCGTACTCGATTCCTTTTCCAGGCGCGCGCTGCAGGTGGCACCGCTCAACAACGGCCGCAAGGCCGTGATCCTGGGCAACGGCTACAACAGCACGAGCGAGAAGGCGATGCTGTGGGTCCAGTATCTCGACGGCGACAAGTCCGTGCTGAAGATCCCCGCGCCTGCGACGCAGGCCGCCGGCACCGGCAACGGGCTGTCGGCGCCGCAGGTGGTGGACCGCAACGGCGACGGCAAGGTCGACTACGTCTATGCCGGCGACCTGCTCGGCAACCTCTGGAAGTTCGACCTGAGCGATGCCGACAGCACCAAGTGGAAGGCCACACTGGGCTCCGGCGCGACCGCATCGAGCCTGGACAACACGCCGCTGTTCGCCGCCGGCGCCGCGCAGCCGATCACGGCTGCGCCGCTGGTCGTCGACCATCCGCGCGGCGGCTACATGGTGATGTTCGGCACCGGCCGGCTGTTTGCCTCCGGCGACGAAAGCAGCACCGCCGCACAGTACCTGTACGGCGTCTGGGACCGCGCCAACGGCAGCACGGGCACCGCGGCGCTGACCGATCTGGTGGCGCAGACCATCGGGGCCGACACGGTGACGGCAGGCGACGTCGAATTCCGCACCGCGTCGAGCAACAGCGTGAGCTACAGCGGCTCGGGCGGAAAGCGCGGCTGGTACCTCCAGCTGGGAACTGCGGGCGAACGCATCGTCTATCCAGGCGATGCACTGAGCGGCAGCGCGGGCCTGTTCTCAACCACCATTCCCGGCTCCGCGAGCAATTCGCTCGACTGCGCGCCAGGCACCAGCGACGACGGCTGGTCGATGGTGATCGACTTCTTCAGCGGCGCCGTTCCCGACGGCATCGCTTACAACGGGTTCACCAGCGCGCTTGGCACCTACCTCGGCTTCCGGAACCATTCGGGCCGGGACGACATCGTCTTTCGGCCTCAGAACGCCGACGAAAAAGGCAAGCACGTGATCTGCAACGCGGCCGGCACTTGCAACGAGACCGACCTGCCGCAAGCCGTCCGCCGCTTCGGCTGGCGCAACCTGATCTCGTCGGATTGACGCCGCAGCGGACCCAAGCCATGAACAAATATCCCGACGCGCAGACCCACAAAGGGCGGATTCGCCCGCGCGGCTTCACGCTGATCGAACTCATGATCGTGACGGCGGTGATCGCCATCCTGGCCGCCATTGCCTACCCGAGCTACACGCGCTATGTGCTGCGGGCCAAGCGGGCCGACGCCAAGCAGCAGCTGCTGCAGGCGGCGCAATGGACCGAGCGCTACCTGACGGCCAACGGACAATATCCCCCTGCAACCGTCGCGCTGCCGGCCGGGCTGCAGCAGGCACCATCGTCCGGCGCGGCGAACTACGCCATCAGCTATGCGGCAAGGGATACAACCACCTACACCCTGCGCGCCGTGCCGCAGGGCGCATCGGCCGCCGACGAGTGCCGAACGCTGACGGTGAACCAGCAGGGCGTCAAGCTGGCGGCGGACCAGACCAGCGCTTTGAATGCGCTGGTGCAGGCCTGCTGGAACCGCTGAGCCGGCCGCCGCGCGCGGGGCTTCTCAGATATCCCGCAGCAGCTGCCTGAACTCGTCCACGTCCTCGAAGCTGCGGTACACCGAGGCAAAGCGCACGTAGGCCACCTTGTCGAGCTTCTTGAGTTCGCGCATCACGAGCTCGCCCACCTTGGTCGAATCGATTTCGCGCAGGCCGCTGGCCAGCAGCTTCTGCTCGATGCGCAGCAGGGCGTTGTCGATCTGCTCGATGCTCACGGGCCGCTTGCGCAGCGCCAGCATCATCGAGGCGCGGACCTTGGCCGATTCGAAATCGGCGCGGCTGCCGTCCTTCTTGACGACCACCGGAAAGTTGACGTCCGGCCGCTCATAGGTGGTGAAGCGCTTGTCGCAGGCGCTGCACTGGCGGCGCCTGCGCACGAAGTCGGCGTCTTCAGAAACGCGGGTCTCGACGACCTGCGTTTCGAGATGACCGCAAAAAGGGCATTTCATGCGGCCGGCTCTTCGTGACGATCAGCGGTAGACCGGGAACCGGCTTGTCAGCGCATGCACCTTGGCGCGCACCGCGTCGATGTTCGCCGCGTCGCGCGGGTTCTCGAGCACGTCGGCGATCAGGTTCGCGGTGATGCGCGCCTCTTCGTCCTTGAAACCGCGCGTGGTCATGGCGGGGGTGCCGATGCGCACGCCGCTGGTGACCATCGGCTTTTCGGGGTCGTTGGGGATCGCGTTCTTGTTGATCGTCATGTGGGCGCTGCCCAGCACGGCCTCGGCTTCCTTGCCCGTGATCCCCTTGGCGCGCAGGTCGACCAGCATCACGTGGCTTTCGGTGCGTCCGCTCACGATGCGCAGGCCGCGCTCGGTGAGGGTGTCGGCGACGATTTGCGCGTTCTTGACCACCTGCTGCTGGTAGGCCTTGAACTCGGGCGCCATGGCTTCCTTGAATGCGACGGCCTTGGCGGCGATCACGTGCATCAGCGGGCCGCCTTGCAGGCCCGGGAAGATCGCGCTGTTGATGGCTTTCTCGTGCTGCGACTTCATCAGGATGATGCCGCCGCGCGGGCCGCGCAGGCTCTTGTGGGTGGTGGAGGTGACCACGTCGGCGTGCGGCACCGGGTTGGGGTACACGCCCGCGGCCACCAGGCCGGCGTAGTGGGCGATGTCGACCATGAAGATCGCGCCCACGTCCTTGGCCACCTTGGCAAAGCGCTCGAAGTCGATGCGCAGCGAATAGGCCGAGGCGCCCGCGATGATGAGCTTGGGCATGTGCTCGTGCGCCTTGCGTTCCATCGCGTCGTAGTCGATGGCTTCGTTGGCGTCCAGGCCGTAGCTCACCACGTTGAACCACTTGCCGCTCATGTTCAGCGGCATGCCGTGGGTCAGGTGGCCGCCTTCGGCCAGGCTCATGCCCATGATGGTGTCGCCGGGCTTCAGGAAAGCCAGCATCACGGCTTCGTTGGCCGAGGCGCCGCAATGCGGCTGCACGTTGGCGGCGTCGGCGCCGAAGATCTGCTTGATGCGGTCGATGGCCAACTGCTCGGCCACGTCGACGTGCTCGCAGCCGCCGTAGTAGCGCTTGCCCGGGTAGCCTTCGGCGTATTTGTTGGTGAGCTGCGAGCCCTGGGCGGCCATGACGGCCGGCGAGGCGTAGTTCTCGCTGGCGATCAGCTCGATGTGGTGTTCCTGGCGCGCGTTTTCGGCCTGGATGGCAGCCCAGATTTCGGGATCGGTCTGTTCGACCAGGATGTTGCGGTGGTACATGGCAGTCCTTTGAAGACGAGGTCCTTGTTCTTCAACCAAACAAGGGCTGCCCAGGCGAACGGCTGAACGCCTGTATGGATGCCAGGCGGCACGCTTCCCAGTGGTATTCCACGTCAGCGCATGGCACCGTGCGGGGTGCTGCGCCTATCGCCAGTCGCGTACGGGGTGAAGTGTAGCGCAGGGGCTCAGGAAACTTCCGAAAGCAGGGCCACTTTCTGGGGGTCTGCCGGCTCGGCGGTATGTTCCCGCTTGGGTGGTACCGCAACCGGAATCGGCTGCGCATGTGCACGCACGACGGGCGCCGGCGGCACCGCCATCGTCGGGGGGTTGCGGCCGTTGGCCACCTGCACCAGCCGGTCGTGCTCGGCCATGACCTTGCCCGCGTAGCCTCCGTCGTCGTCGAGGTTGGCGGCGCCCACGTAGTAGCGCAGGCCGCCTTCGAGCGATCCGGCGCGGGTGATGCATTCCTGCAGCACCTTCACGCCAACGCGCATGTTGGTCACGGGGTCGAAGGCGGTGAGCGTGCCGCCCGCGCTTTCGTACTTGTCGCCGTGCACGCGCGTCATGACCTGCATCAGGCCCTGGGCGCCCACGTGGCTCTGGGCAAAGGGGTTGAAGCTCGATTCGACGGCCATGATGGCGAGGATCAGCGTCGGGTCGAGCTTGGTGCGCTTGCCGAGGTTGTAGGCTTCCGCAACCAGCACGCTCAGCGGTTCGGCCGCCACGCGGTACTTCTTGCTGAGCCAATAGGCCACGGCGGCCTGCTGCTTGGGCAGGTCGCCGGGGCTCGCAGCCGTGGTGCGCACGATGGCGGTCGGCTCCAGGTCGGTGGCTTCAGGCGCGGGCTTGCGTGACTGCAGCCAGCCCATGAGCTGTTCCTCGCCGGTCTTGCGCAGATCGGGCCGCGCCACGAGGGCGAGGGCCGCGAACACGATGGCCAGGCCGACCAGTGCAAACCCGTTGTGGGTGATTTCAAAAAAGCCGTCTGCCACGTCGGACACGAAGGTCCTCAGCCCGCGGGCCGTGGCATCAAACGCCTTGTTCATCGCTCTTCCTTTCTGTGCGGCACCTGTTCGCAGCGCCGGGGAGGCGATGGATGAAGGCAACGGCGCTTGGATTGGTACGAATCAGGCTCCGCGCGTGGAGGTGTAGGGGTAGGAGCGCGGCGGCCTGATCAAGCCGTGGGGATTCGGCAGCGGATTCAGGAGGCCCCTGCTGGGTCTGGGGCAGCCAGGGGCAGGCGGGATTCTATCGCGGCTAAATACTCGGTCAAGCATAAGGGATTAATTCCTTATGTGATTACATATTTAAACAAAGCCTAGGGGAAATCCCTTGGGGGACGGGATTGCAATGCGGGAGCGCGGCGCCTAATCTGGACATGCCTGAGTTCTCAGGCGGTTTTCCGAAATCCGACAGCCCAAGGTGCAAGTCAAGGGCTGGAACGATGGAGGATCCATGGCGGCAATCTCTTGCTGCCAGCACGGCAGGAACCATTGACTTCCGGTCGTGCGAAGCGATGGCATGGGTTTTGGGCCCGCCATCAAGCCCGGCAATGAGACTTTTCGTCGAATTGCCGGGCTTTCTTGTTTCTGCCTTCCGCTTTCTTTGCGGCACACTCCCGCGATGGATTTAGCCTCGCTCAAACAAAATAGATGGGTGCGACGTGGGATCGTCGCCTTGCTTGTTCTTCTGGCCCTTTGGGTCATTGCCTGGCTGGCGGTGCCGCCGATCGCCAAGAGCCAGATTCAGAAGATTGCGAGCGAGAAGCTTGGCCGGCAGGTCACCGTCGGCAAGATCGACTTCAAGCCCTGGACCCTCGAGCTCGCGCTGAACGATCTGCGCATCGCCACGGCCGACGGCAGCCGGCCCCAGGTGGCGGTGAAGCGCATCTATGCCGATGCCGAGCTGCAATCGATCCTGCGCCTGGCGCCGGTGATCGACGCGGTAACGGTCGAGGCGCCGGCCATCCTGCTCACGCACCTTGCGGACGGCAAGTACGACATCGACGACATCCTGGCCAAGCTCGCGGCCAGCCCGCCGCGCGATCCCAAGGCCGAGCCGGCGCGCTTTGCGATCTACAACATCTCGATCAAGGGCGGCGCGGTCGATTTCGACGACCAGACCGTCAAGCGCAAGCACGAACTGCGCGATTTCGTGCTCAGCGTGCCGTTCCTGAGCAATCTTGCCTCCAAGCGCGACATCAACACCGAGCCCAAGCTGGCTTTTGCGCTCAACGGCAGCACGTTCGATTCGGCAGCCCTCACCACGCCGTTCGCGAAAAGCCGCAAGACCGACGCCCACGTGCAGTTCAAGGGCCTCGACCTGATGCCGTACCTGGGCTACATCCCGGGCGGCCTGCCGGTGAAGCTGCAGGCAGGCAGCCTGGATGCCAACCTGAAGATCGACTTCGAGCAAGCCACCACCGCCGGCCTCAGGATCACCGGCACCGTGGAGGCGCACCAGGCGAAGCTCGGCGATGCCAGGGGCCGGGATCTGCTGGGGTTCGACTCGCTCAAGCTGGCGCTGGCCGATGTGCGGCCGCTGGAGTCGGTGTTTCACCTGAGCGAGGTCGCGCTGGCCAATCCGCAGCTCGCGGTCGCGCGCGACGCGAACGGCCAGCTCAACCTGCTTGCCACCGATCCAGCCACCGGGGTGGCGGAAAAGGTGGCCCCGCCCCCCGCCGCCGCGGCTAGCGCCCCGGACGGAAAGCCCCCCGAGAAGCCGAAGCTGAAGGTCCAGGTCGACAAGGTGGCCCTCAGCGGTGGGCGCATTGGCTGGCGCGACGAAACCGTTCAGCCCGCCGCGGCCATCGAAATGAGTGCGCTCGGCCTCGACCTGGCCGGCGTCACCTGGCCCATGGAGAAGCCGGCCCGGTTCAGCGGCAGCACCGCCATTGGCGGCGCAACGCTCAAGTTCCAGGGCAATGCCACCGACAAGATCGCCAATGTGCAGACCGAGGTCGATGCATTGCCGCTGTCGCTGGCGGCCCCGTACCTGGCGCACAGCCTCGAGCCCACGCTCGACGGCAAGCTCAGCGGGCAGATCGACATCGACTGGGCCCAGCCCGATCTCAGGTTCAAGGCGCGGCGCCTGGCCGTCGACGGCCTGGCGCTCACCCAGGCAAAGACCGCGCTGGCGAGTGTCGGCCGCTTCGAGCTGGTCGACGCCGAGGTCGACATGACGAAGCACACGCTGAACGTGGCCACGTTCACCGCCACCAATCCGAAGGTGCAGGTCGAGCGCGACAGCGAAAAGCGCTGGATGTTCGAGCGCTGGCTCAGGGTGCCGGCCAACGTCGGCGGGGCGGCGCAGGCCAAGGCGGCCGCGCCCAAGCCCCCCGGCTCAGGCCCCGAAGCGGCGCCGCCCGGCGCCAACACCCGGCCCTGGGCGTTGACCATCGGCACCCTGGCGGTCGACAACGGCACGCTGTCCTATGCCGACAAGGCCAGCGCCACGCCCGTGGCCGTCGAGATCACGGCGCTCAGCCTGAAGGCGCAGAAGGTCGCGCCCGAAACCGGCACGGTTTCGCCGCTGCAGGTGTCGGGGCGCATCGGTTCCGGGCGCTCGGAGCCTGGCCGCTTCGACTACAAGGGCAACGTGGTGCTCAAGCCGCTCTCGGCCGAGGGCCGGCTCGAAGTGGCGTCGTTTCCCGCCCATGCCTTCAAGGCCTACTACGCCGACGCGCTCAACGTCGATATTCGCCGCGCCTTCGCAAGCTATAGAGGAACCGTGCGCTACGCGAGCACGCCGGCCGGCATGACGATCAAGCTGGCCGGGGACACGGCGCTGGACGACTTCCGCGCCAACAGCATCTCGCTCACCCAGTCGCCGGGCTTCGACCGCAACACCAACCAGCTGCTGAGCTGGAAGACCTTGAGCCTGCGCGGCCTGCAGGTGAGCATGGCGCCCAACGCCGCACCGGCGGTGGACGTGCGGGAAACCACGCTGACCGATTTCTTCGCCCGCGTGATCGTCGATCCCACCGGCCGGCTCAACCTGGTAAACCTCACCAAGAAGGGGGAAGCGGAGGCCAATGCCGCCGCCGCTTCAAGCGCGGACGCCAAGACCCGCCGGAGCCTCGGAGGAACCACCACCACGACCCGCGGCGGGCCGCCACAGCAGCAGGGCGGCGCCCCGGCCTCGGCCGAGGCCATGGTTGGCGGCGCTCCCGAACCGACCAAGCCGGCCGCGGCACCCGTCGCAACCGCGCAGGCCGAGGCCGATTCGGGGCCCAAGCCGGTCATCAATTTCGGCCCGATGAGCCTGGTCAACGGCAGGATCGATTTCACCGACCTGTTCGTCAAGCCCAACTACTCGGCCGACCTGAGCGAGCTGACCGGCAAACTCAGTTCCTTCTCGTCGAACCCGCCCAAGGGCGAGGGCGGCCGCCCCGCGTTGGCCGACCTGGAGCTGCGCGGCAAGGCGCAGCAGACGGCTGCGCTGGAAATCACCGGCAAGCTCAATCCGCTGGTCAAGCCGCTCGAACTCGACATCACCGCCAAGATGCGCGATCTCGACCTGGCTCCGCTGTCGCCGTATTCGGTGCGTTACGCGGGCCACGGCATCGAACGCGGCAAGATGAGCATGGACGTCAACTACAAGATCGCACCCGATGGCCAGCTCACGGCCACCAACAAGCTGGTGCTCAACCAGCTGCAGTTCGGCGACGAAGTGCAGGGCGCCCCCAACAGCCTGCCGGTGCGGCTCGCGGTGGCCCTCTTGGCCGACCGCAACGGCGTGATCGACGTGGACCTGCCGCTCAGGGGCTCGCTCAACGATCCGCAGTTCAGCATCGGCCCGCTGATCTTCAAGGCGGTGGTCAACCTGATCGTCAAGGCCGCCACGGCACCGTTCAGCCTGCTGACCGGCGGACTCGGCGGGGGCAGCGGCGAGTCGAGCACCATCACCTTCGAGCCCGGCAGCTCCGTGCTCGGCGCGAGCGCCAGGGAAGGCCTGGACAAGGTCGTCAAGGCCCTGACGGATCGCCCGAGCCTGCAGATGACGGTGGTCGGCACGTCCAGCCTCGAGCGCGAGCATGATGCCTACCAGCGGCAGCGCCTGCGCCAGCTCGCCCAGGCCGAGAAGCGGCGCGTGGCGGTGCGCGGCGGCCAGGAGGGCACCGATGTGCCGCCGGTGACCGATGCCGAATATCCCGAGCTGCTGACCGCCGTGTACAAGCGCGCGGACATCACCAAGCCGCGCAACATGGTCGGATTGGCCAAGGACCTGCCGGTGAAGGAAATGGAAAACCTGCTGCTCGCGAGCATTCCGGTCGACGAGGAGTCGATGCGCCAGCTGGCCGTGGAGCGTGGCGCCGTGGTGCGCGACTATCTGCTGGCCCAGAAGCTGCCGAGCGAACGCCTGTTCCTCGGCGCCGTGAAAACCAAGGCGAGCGGTGCCGACTGGAAGCCCGGCGCCGAGCTCAACCTGGCCATGAAGTGACGAACGGCCACCTGGTTTTTCGCGCCGCCTTGCCATAGATGTAAGCCAACCCATGCCCGTTTCCGGCAGCCAATTGGCTGTTGTTGCGGCATGGAATTCAACCGCCCGCCACAACTGGGTGAAAATGTCGATGTGCGCCGGCCTTTGCCGGCGCCTTCGCTTCTCTCTTCAGACAACGATTTCGCGCAAGTGACCTCTACTTCTTCCAAGCCACACGACCTCCAGGCCCTCGACACGCTCACCGGCGGCGCCTTCACCGCGCCAACTTCGGGCGAGCGCGCCGCGCGCATCCGCGACTGGCTCGCGGGCAACCCCGCGCCCGAGCAGATGCAGGAAGTCTTCAAGGAGCTGAGCGGTCGCGACAAGGGCGCGGCGCGCCTGCTGCGCGAAAAGCTCGACGAACTCAAGCGCGCCAAGGGCCAGGAGGCCATTGCCGCCGAATGGGCGCAAAAGGCCGAGGCACTGCTGGCCCAGTCCAAGCTCAACATCGCCGATGCGCTCGCCTGGCAGCGCGACGCCGCCAAGGCCGGTGCGCCCCTCTCGCGCGAGCCGCTGGCGGGTTTCAAGGTGCAATTGGCCGACCGCGTCAAGGGCATCGAAGACCTGCAGCACCGTGCCCAGGTGCACCGCGAGGCCGCCGTGCTGCTGGCCCAGCGTTTCGAAGTGCTGTCGACCAAGGGCTGGCAGGACGCCCAGGCCGCCGAGGAATCGCTGCGCGCCGACGTGACCCACTGGCAGCAGCAGGCGGCCGACATCACGGCCGATGCCAACTGGAACAGCCTCGACGCCAGGTTTGCCCCGCAGCTCGAGTCGTCGAAGGCGCAATTGCTGGTCGTCTCCGATGCATTCCATGCCGCGCTGGCCCAGGCGCAGGCCGCGGCCGCCGACGCCGAGGCTCCTCTGCCGCCGGTGCCGGTGTGGGCTGACGAGCTACGCGCCGCGCGCGGCGAAGTGGTCGCGCCCAAGGCGGCGCCCGCCAAGCCCGCCGCGCCCAAGGTCGACCCGGCCGTGCGCGCAGCGGCGCAAGACGCCGTGCAGGCGGCCCTGGCCAAGCTCGAACAGGAAACCGCCGAAGGCCACGGCAAGGCCAGCGCAGGCGCGGCCGCCGCGCTGCGTGCGGTGCTGAAGGAACACGGCAAGCTGGTCGAGGCGCCGCTCGAAGCACGCGTGCATGCGGCGCTGGTCGCGGCCGGCGAACTCGAAGGCTGGCAGCGCTGGAGCGCCGACAAGGTGCGCGAAGACCTCGTCGCCAAGGCCGAAGGCCTGCTCAAACGCCCCGAAGGCCAGGCGCTCGGCGGCCGAAAGATGCAGGAAACGCTGCGTTCGCTGCGCGACCAGTGGAAGCAGGCCGACCAGGGCGGCGTGCCCAACCATGCGCTCTGGAAGCGCTTCGACGAAGCCTGCAACGAAGCCCACAAGGTGGTGGAAGCCTGGCTCGAGAAGGTTCGCGCCGATGCGGCGGAGCATCGCGCCCACCGCGTGGCGCTGATCGAAGAAGTCAGGGCCTGGGCGGCCGAGCATGCCGCATCCTCCGACCTGAAGGCGCACAACCGCGCGCTGCATCAGTTTGCCGACCGCTGGCGCGATGCCGGCCACGTGGGCGAGAAGATCTTCGCCGAACTGCAGCCGCAATGGAACGAAGCCTTCGGCGCCGCGCGCGCCCCCTTCGAGGCGGCGCAAAAGGCCAGCATCGAACGGCGCCAGGCCATGATCGCGGAGGCCGCCGAGCTCGGCGCCCAGCCGATGCTGCGCATCGATGCCGTCAAGGCGCTGCAGCAGCGCTGGCAGGCCGAGGCCCAGGGCGTGCCGCTCGACCGCCGCCATGAACAGAAGCTGTGGGACGCATTCCGCGCACCCATCGACGAAGCCTTCAACCGCAAGACGGCCGAGCGCGAGAAGTCCGCTTCCGCCATGAGCGAGCACGATCGAAATGTGCTCGAGGCTTCCAAGGCGCTCGATGCGGCCAACGCCGGCGGCGACGTGCAGAAGATCCGCGCCGCCATCGCGCGGCTCGAAGCCGCGCTGCGCGGCGAGGCGCCTGCGCCTGTACCCGCCGCCGCGAAGCCCGAGCCCGAGGCTTCCAGCGAAGGCCCCTCTGCAGGTGCCACCGAAGTGGTCGCACCCGGACAGGCTGCCGCCGAATTCGGCGAAAGCGCCGAACAGGCACCGGGATCGAGCGATGCGGAAGCATTGCCCGGCACGCGCGCTCCGGCACATGCTGCCGCCAGCCCCGACCTCGTAGCGCCGGCCGACGGTGCCGACGCATCGGCGCGTTCCGACGGCCCGGCGCACGAAGATGGCGAAGCGGCCGTGGCCGAAGAAGCCAAGGAACCGGCTGCGCCGCCCAAGCCTGCCCCCAAGCCCGTGGTCGCCGTGCGCGGCGACGATCGTCCCGGAAACAAGAAGGCCGATGCCGTGCCCGCAGGCCGCGCAGGCGGCCGGTTCGGCGATCGGCGCGATGGCGCGCGTCCGGGGCCGGGCGGCCCTGGCCGCCCTGGCGATCGCGCAGCAGCGCCTCGTCCCGATGGCCGCGGCGACCGCGGTGCACCGGGCGGACGTTTCGGCGACCGTCCGCCTCGCTTCGAGGACCGCGGTCCGCGGCTCGGCGATGCGGCTTTCCGTGCCCAGCGCGAAGCGCTGGAGCGCGCCGACTTCGCGCTGCGCAAGCTGGCGGCCCAGGCCCATGGCGAGGCGCTGACGCAGGTGCTTGGCGCTTGGGAACAGCGCGACGCCTCGCGGCTGCCCAGCGTCCAGGAACTCGGGCGTGCGGTCACGCCCGCGGTGCGCAGCGGCTGGTCTCAGGCGGTCGGCTCGGCGCCCAAGGCCGCGCCCGATGAAGCAGCCGAAGCACTGCTGCGCCTCGAAATGGCCGCCGAAGTGCCGACGCCTGCCGAGCAACTCGATGCACGCCGCGCGCTGCAGCTCAAGCTGCTGACGAAGCGCGGCGATCCGGCGCCGGTCCAGACCTGGGGCCAGGATGCCGGCAAGGTGCTGGCTGCCGCGCACGATGCGGCCAGCGCGCGCCGGCTGCAGAACGCGTTGAAGGCCTTGCTGCGCAAGTAAGGCGCCAGCGTGCGTTCACGAGAAGGAGCCCGCCGCGTGCGGGCTTTTTCATGTGCGCCAACTCAAGGCAGCTTGGCCAGGATCTTGTCCATTTCCCCGGCGGTGTAGGCGCGCAGGGAGCGCGTGCGCACATTGCCCTGCATGGCGATAGCCAGATTGAATGCGGCCAGCGCCTGCTCATCCTGGGCCTCCAGCACACAGACTAAATCGCAGTCGCCCATGGTCCAGTAGATATCGCGCATATTGACGCCGAGCTTTTGGGCTGTTTCCTTGGCGGCAGCGGCGCGCTTGGTAGTTTCCTTGACGCTTTGAATGCCCTTGTCCGTGAAGTTCAGCATACCGATATAGGTCACCATTTTTCGCTCCTGTGTTATCCACGGGGGACGAATCGCATGAAGCAATGCCGCCCCCGACGGCGACGCTTCACGTCATCACGCGCGCAGCGATGCTGTGGAGGGAGATGGCGGCAGCGATGCTACGCCCGCAGACTGCAAAGGCAAGGCACCCCGCGACCAGCTCATACCCTGGACAGGGTATGCGGGCCGGCATCGTGCGCGTAAGCAAGGAAACGCAGATGCGATGGGCGAGATCAGGCCTGTTCAGGCGTAAAGAACGCATCGAAGAGCACCAGCACAGCCGGAAAGTCACGGGCGAAGTTCGGACGGTTCACGAAGTAGGCCTCGCAGGCCACGGCGAAGAACTCGCTGATCGATGTTGCGCCGTAGTCGTCGAGCCACGGTGGCTCTGCGCCGAAGCGCTCGGCGAGGATGGTCTTCTCGCGAAAGTCTTCGTATGCGGGCTGCAGCACGGCGAGCCAGGCGACGCGGGATTCGCGCGCGCTGCGCTTGCCGGCAAAGCCGGCCGGCAGCGGCGGACAGCCGTCGGCATCGCCTGCACGCATGTCGATCTTGTGGGCGAACTCATGGATCACTACGTTGTAGCCGCCAGCGCTTGTGATGCTGCTCGCGAGCACGTCCTGCCAGCTCAGCATCACCGGTCCGCGGTCCATGGCTTCGCCGGACACCACCTCGTCGTATTCGTGCACCACCTGCGCTTCGTCGACGATCTTTCGGCGCGCGACGACCTCGGACGGGTGCACCACGATGCCGACGAAATCGTCGTACCAGTCCAGCCCGCCCTTCAGGTTCAACACCGGCAGCACCGCTTGAGCGGCGATCGCCAGTGCAACCTCGTCGGTGATGACGAAGCCCTGGGTGCCATGGAATTCCTTGTCGCGCAGAAATTCGGCCGCCAGGATGCGCAGCCGTTGCTGCGCGGCGATGGGCAATGCGCCAAGGAAGGCGTAGCGCTCGAGCGTGGCGCGCCAGGCGGCTTCGGGAATCGGGGGCAGGGCGCGCAATCGGCGCAGCCACTTGAACATCGGCTAGCGCAGGTCGACGCGCTGTGCGCCGGCGGTGGAAAGGCAGAGCAGCTGCGCGCGCGGCGGCTGGGCCGCGGCATCCCAGTCGCTGAGCACCATGCGCTTGAGGCCGTCTCCCAGGTCGTGATCGGCGGGGCGGTGCGTGTGGCCGTGCACCAGCGTGCGTGCGCGCGCCTGCTGCAGCCACTGGCGCGCGGCGCCGCCGTCCACGTCGGCCCAGAGCGCCGACGGGTTGCGCTTGCGGTCTTCGCTTTGCGCACGCATCGAACGTGCGAGCGCGCGGCGCTCGGCCAGCGGCCTGGCCAGGAACGCGGCCTGCCATTCGGGCGTGCGCACCTGGGCGCGGAACTGGAGGTAGTCGGTGTCGTCCAGGCAAAGAATGTCGCCGTGGCTCAGCAGCCAGCGTTCGCCATGCAGCACCAGCACCGTGGGGTCGTCGAGCAGCGTCAAGCCGCATTGGGCGGCGAGCGCCGGGCCGACGAGGAAGTCGCGGTTGCCGTGCATGAAGTACACCGGCAGCCGTTCGGCCGTGCGGCGCAGCAGCTCGGCGCATTCGGCCTCGAAGCCGGGCAGGGCGGCTGCGTCGTCGCCCACCCACACTTCGAACAGGTCGCCCAGGATGATGAGCGCATCGGCCGGCGTGGTCTGCAGATAGCCCCGCCAGGCCTCGAAGGTGGCGGGCTCGTCGGCCTGCAGATGCAGGTCGGAAATCAGGTCGACGGTGCGCCACGCGGGCGGTGCGAGCAACTCCTTGAAAGCCGGATGTGCCGCCATGATCATTGGCGCACCCTTGGCGCTACGCGCCTTCCCGCCAAGCGGGAGCGAGCTTGCTTGGGGCGGCCCGGCGCTGCGCTCATGCGCGTCTGCTCGTTATTCCGCGACGACCACGGCCTTCTCGATCACGACGTCCTCGAGCGGCACGTCGTCGTGAAAGCCCTTGCGGCCGGTCTTCACGGCCTTGATCTTGTCCACCACGTCGATGCCGCCGGTGACCTTGCCGAACACCGCGTAGCCCCAGCCCTGGGCCGAGGGGGCGGTGTGGTTCAGGAAGCCGTTGTCGGCCACGTTGATGAAGAACTGGGCGGTGGCCGAATGCGGCGCGCTCGTGCGGGCCATGGCCACGGTGTAGTTGTCGTTCTTGAGGCCGTTGTTGGCTTCGTTCTCGATTTCGGCGCCGGTGGGCTTCTGCTTCATGCCGGGCTCGAAGCCGCCGCCTTGCACCATGAAGCCCGGAATCACGCGATGGAACACCGTGTTGTCGTAGTGACCGTTCTTCACATAGTTGACGAAGTTCTCGGCCGACTTCGGGGCCTTGGCGCTGTCGAGTTCGATCGTGATGACGC
Source organism: Variovorax paradoxus (assembly GCF_018614875.1). Lineage (GTDB taxonomy): Bacteria > Pseudomonadota > Gammaproteobacteria > Burkholderiales > Burkholderiaceae_C > Variovorax > Variovorax paradoxus_I. The sequence continues at coordinate 272,294 of NZ_JAGGNW010000002.1, forward strand.
CGTAGTTCTTGATGTGCAGTTCGACTTTGGGGTTGCTCATGAGGGAGTCCTTCCTTCGGATGTTCGGAAAATTACTTCGCCAGTGTGGCGGACTTGATGACGATGGGTTCGAGCGGCACGTTCTGCATGCCGCCCTTGCTGCCGGTTTGAACGGCGCGGATCTTGTCGACCACCTCGGTGCCCGCCACGACCCGGCCGAACACCGTGTAGCCGTAGCCGTCGGGGTTGGGCGCATTGAGCGAATCGTTGTTCTTCACGTTGATGAAGAACTGCGAGGTGGCCGAATTCGGATTGCCCGTGCGGGCCATTGCAATTGTGTACCTGTCGTTCTTCAGGCCGTTGCCGGCTTCGAGCGGGATGGGCGCGCGCGTGGGTTTCTGTTGCATTTCGGCCGTGAAGCCGCCGCCCTGGATCATGAAGCCGTCGATCACGCGATGGAACACGGTGCCGTCGTAGTGCTTGTCCTTGACGTACTGCAGAAAGTTCTCGACCGTCTGGGGCGCCTTGGCCTGGTCGAGCTCGACCAGGATGTCGCCGGCCGAGGTGGCAAGCTTCACGCGCGGTCCGGGCTGCTGTGCATGGACGGCGCCCGCAAAAGCGAGCGAGGCCGCCAGCATGAGCGCGCCGCGGCGGCTGAAACGGGTGGACAGGAAAAGGGTTTGGATCGTCAAGGAGGGCTCCGTGTGCGAATGATGTGGGGCGCGGGCCGGGCAATGCAAGCTGCCGCGGCCGACGCGCTGCCGGCTTTACTTGCTGGCGCGGCCGACCGGTTTGCGAACGTCCGGCGGTGCCGAGGGCAGGGCCGCGGCATCGGCTTCGGCCTTGGACGTGAAGATCTGGCGGATCAACGAGAGCTTGGGCGCCACGCTGGCGGTGGTGCTGGCGAACTGCTGCGCCCGCACATATTCCTGGGCCGCCAGGCGCGCATAGACATCGCCGAGATTCTCGTGTGCGGTGGCGTAGTTGGGATTGAGCTTGAGCGCCTGTTCCAGCGCGGCGCGCGCCTGGTCGAACTTGCTCTGCGATGCGTAGAGCGCGGCCAGGTTGTTGTAGGGCTCGGACAGTTCCGGAAAATCCTGCGTCATCTGCGTGAACGCGGCGATGGCTTCGTCCTGCTTCTTCTGCTCGGTGAGGATCACGCCGCGCAGAAAGCGCATCTGCGGGTCGCGCGGCTTGCCGGCAATGTAGGCATCGGCCTTGGCGAGCGCCTCGTTCGACTTGCCCTGGCGCAGCAACTGGTTGACGGCGTCGTAGTCGTTGGCGTAGGCAGCGGAACCCCACAGGCTGAAGAGCAGTGCGAAGGCGATGGAGAGTTTGGAGAACGCGACGTGCTTCATGAAGCCTCGGCAGGGTTGGGAAATGCGGGGCTCGAAAACACCCGGAATGCACACGGCAGCAGCCGTTTATACTGCGGTGCATTGTAGCCGAGGGGCCATGTCCAACCCCTCGTGGCCACTGTCCCGTCACCCCTGAAATACACCGTCGTTCGCCCGTACCGCACGAGCGCGAAGCGACGCTTTCCGAGCCTCATGAGTCTGCGCATCTACAACACGCTTTCGCGTGAACTGGAGGAGTTCTCCCCATTGCAACCGGGCCGGGTGCGCATGTACGTGTGCGGCATGACGGTCTATGACCTCTGCCATCTGGGCCATGCCCGTTCGATGATCGCATTCGACCTCGTGCAGCGCTGGCTCAAGGTCAGCGGTCATGCCGTGACCTACGTGCGCAACATCACCGACATCGACGACAAGATCATTCGCCGCGCCGTCGAGAACGGCGAGACGATCCGCTCGCTCACCGACCGCATGATCGACGCGCTGCACGAAGATGCCGATGCGCTCGGCATCGAGCGGCCCACCCACGAACCCCGCGCCACCGACTTCATCCCGCAGATGCTGTCGATGATCGGCACGCTCGAGAAGAAGGGCCTGGCCTATCGCGCGGACAACGGCGACGTGAACTACGCCGTGCGCAAGTTCCCGGGCTACGGCAAGCTCAGCGGCAAGTCCATCGACGAACTGCACGCGGGCGAGCGCGTGGCCGTGCTCGACGGCAAGGACGATCCGCTCGACCCCGTGCTCTGGAAGAGCGCCAAGGCAAGCGAACCCGAAGAAGTGAAGTGGGCCAGCGAGTTCGGCCCGGGCCGTCCGGGCTGGCATATCGAGTGCTCGGCCATGGCCTGCGAGCTGCTGGGCGAAACGCTCGACATCCATGGCGGCGGCGAAGACCTGCAGTTCCCGCACCACGAAAACGAAATTGCGCAGAGCGAAGGCGCAACCGGCAAGCCGCTGGCCAACTACTGGATGCACAACGGCTTCATCGTGACCGATAACGAGAAGATGTCCAAGAGCCTCGGCAACTTCTTTCTCATCCGCGACGTGCTCAAGAAGTACGACGCCGAAACCATCCGCTTCTTCGTCGTGCGGGCGCACTATCGCCGCCCGCTCAACTACAGCGACGTGCATCTGGACGACGCCCGCGCTTCGCTCAAGCGGCTGTACACGGCGCTCGACCTGGTCGCGCCGCAGCCGCTGGCCATCGACTGGAGCGACCCGTATGCGGCGCGCTTCAAGGCTGCGATGGACGAGGACTTTGCAACGCCCGAAGCCGTCGCCGTGCTGTTCGATCTGGCGGGCGAGGTGAACCGCACCCGGTCGCCCGCGCAGGCCGGGCTGCTGAGGGTGCTCGGCGGGTGCCTGAACATCCTGCAGGACGATCCGACGCGCTTCCTGCGCGCGGGCACCACGCTGGACGAAGCCACCATCCAGGCGCAGATCGATGCGCGCGCGGCCGCCAAGGCGGCGAAGAATTTCGCCGAGGCCGACCGCATCCGCAACGACCTTCTGGCGCAGGGTATCGTGCTCAAGGATTCGCCCACCGGCACAACCTGGGCCGCAGCGCAGTGAACGGAACCACCAACCCCATGCCCGCATCCAGGAAATCGAGCGTCCAGATCTTCACGCCCGACTATTGGGAAGAGGCGTGCAGGCACCTGGCCAGGAAAGACCGCGTGATGAAGCGGCTGATTCCGAAATTCGGCGATGCCTGCCTCGAATCGCGTGGCGACGCTTTCACCACGCTCGCGCGAAGCATCGTGGGCCAGCAGATTTCCGTGAAGTCCGCGCAATTGGTGTGGGACAAGTTTGCTGCACTGCCGCGCAAGATGACGCCGGGCAACGTGCTCAAGCTCAAGGTCGACGACATGCGCGGGGCAGGGCTGTCGGCGCGCAAGGTCGAGTACCTGGTCGACCTGGCCATTCATTTCGATTCGGGCGCCGTGCACGTCGACGCCTGGAAGGACATGTCGGACGAGCTCATCATCGATGAACTCGTTGCCATTCGCGGCATCAGCCGCTGGACGGCCGAAATGTTCCTCATCTTTCACCTGATGCGCCCCAATGTGCTGCCGGTCGATGACCTGGGCCTGCTCAACGGCATCAGCGTGAACTATTTTTCGGGCGATCCGGTAAGCCGCAGCGATGCCCGCGACGTCGCCGTGGCCTGGACCCCGTATTGCAGCGTGGCGACTTGGTATATTTGGCGATCGCTCGACCCGGTACCGGTCGCATATTGAACAACAGGAGAAGACGTTGGCGAAACGAACCTTCCTCGACTTCGAGCAGCCCATTGCTGAACTCGAAACAAAGATCGAAGAACTGCGCTATGTACAGACCGAATCGGCGGTCGACATCTCGGAGGAAATCGACCAGCTCGGCAAGAAAAGCCAGCAGCTCACCAAAGACATCTACAGCGACCTGACGCCCTGGCAGATCACCAAGATCGCGCGGCATCCGGAGCGGCCCTACACGCTCGACTACGTCAACGAGATCTTCACCGACTTCGTCGAACTGCACGGCGACCGGCATTTTTCCGACGACCTCTCCATTGTGGGCGGCCTTGCGCGCTTCAACGGCACGCCGTGCATGGTGCTCGGCCACCAGAAGGGGCGCGACACCAAGGAGCGCACCGCGCGCAACTTCGGCATGAGCAAGCCCGAGGGTTACCGCAAGGCCCTGCGCCTCCTGAAGACGGCCGAGAAGTTCAAGCTGCCGGTCTTCACCTTCGTCGACACGCCCGGCGCCTATCCGGGCATCGATGCCGAGGAGCGCGGCCAGTCCGAAGCCATCGGCCGCAACATCTTCGAAATGGCGCAGCTCGAAGTGCCGATCATCGTCACCATCATCGGCGAAGGCGGCTCCGGCGGCGCGCTGGCGATTTCGGTGGGCGATCAGCTCGTGATGCTGCAGTATTCGATCTATTCGGTCATCAGCCCTGAAGGCTGCGCCTCCATTCTCTGGAAGACCAGCGACAAGGCGCAGGAAGCGGCCGATGCCCTCGGCATTACCGCGCACCGCCTGAAGGCGCTGGGCCTGGTCGACAAGATCGTGAACGAGCCGGTCGGCGGCGCGCACCGCGACCATCGCCAGATGGCCGCTTTCCTCAAGCGCGCGCTCAACGACGCCTTCCGCCAGGTCAGCGACCTGAAACCCAAGGAACTGCTCGAGCGCCGCTACGAACGCCTGCAGAGCTACGGCCGCTTCAACGACACCAAGGCCGACACCGGCAGGTAAACAAGCAAGCGCGCTGCTCCATGAACGAAGCCTTCGAACGCGCCATGGCCGCGTTCGAGCCGGCGCATCTGCCGCTGGCGGTGGGCTTCAGCGGCGGCGCGGATTCCACGGCCTTGCTGGCTGCTTGCGCATCGGCCTGGCCGGGGCAGGTGCTTGCCTTTCATGTGCATCACGGCCTGCAGGCCGCGGCCGACGATTTCGAGCGCCATTGCGCGGCCGTGTGCGAGCGCCTTGGCGTGCCGCTGGTGGTGCACCGCGTGGACGCACGCCATGCGCAGGGCGCCAGCCCCGAAGATGCGGCACGCCGCGCCCGCTACCAGGCCTTTGCGGCGATGGCGCGCATGGACGCGACGGCTGGCGCTATCAAATCGATAGTCCTGGGGCACCATGCCGACGACCAGGTCGAAACCCTTCTGCTGGCCCTCTCCAGGGGCGCGGGCCTGCCGGGCCTCGCTGCCATGCCCGCGCATGCGCAGCGCAACGGCCTGGACATCCATCGTCCGCTCTTGTCGGTGCCTGGGGCCGACATTCGGGCATGGCTGAAAGGCCTCGATCTGCCCTGGATCGAAGACCCGACCAACGAAGACGAGCGCTACACCCGCAACCGGATTCGCGCCGTGCTGCTGCCCGCGCTGGCGCGGACTTTTCCCCAGTTCCGCTCCACCTTCGCCCGCAGCATCGGGCATGCCGCGCAGGCGCAGGAACTGCTGGGCGAACTCGCGGCGCAAGACCTGGCCCTGGTGGGCCACCCGCCCCGCATCGCCGCGCTGCAGGCGCTTTCGCGCGCGCGGCAGGCCAATGTGCTGCGGCACTGGCTGATGCAGGCGCACGGCTGTGCGCCCAGCGCGGCGCAGCTGGACCAGCTGCTGGACCAGGTTCGCGCCTGCACCACCCGCGGCCACCGGATCCACCTCAAGGTGGCCAATGGTTTCGCCCTGCGCAGGGGCGATTCTCTGCATTGGTACAATTCCGGGCCCTCGCCCAAGGCTTCGCGCTGACGGCTTGCAGGGCGCCGCGCTGGCACTCGGGAGTGCAGCGCCGGCCCTTCCCATTTCTCTGAATTCATCCATGGCATTGATCGTTCACAAATACGGCGGTACGTCGATGGGCTCGACCGAGCGCATCAGGAATGTCGCCAAGCGCGTCGCCAAGTGGGCGCGCGCCGGCCACCAGATGATCGTGGTCCCGAGTGCCATGAGCGGCGAAACCAATCGCCTGCTCGGCCTGGCCAAGGAACTGGCCCCGAGCAAACCGAGCGACGCCCACGGGCGCGAGCTCGACATGCTCGCCTCGACCGGCGAACAGGCTTCCTCCGCGCTGCTGGCCATTGCGCTGCAGGCCGAAGGCATGGAAGCCGTGAGCTACGCGGGCTGGCAGGTGTCGGTGCGTACCGACAATTCGTACACCAAGGCGCGCATCGAGAGCATCGACGACGAGCGCGTGCGCGCCGACTTGGACGCCGGCAAGGTGGTCGTCATCACCGGCTTCCAGGGCGTGGACGATGAGGGCAACATCACCACGCTGGGCCGCGGCGGCAGCGACACCTCGGCCGTGGCCATTGCGGCCGCTATGAAGGCGCACGAGTGCCTGATCTACACCGACGTCGACGGTGTCTACACCACCGATCCGCGCGTCGAGCCCGATGCGCGCCGCCTCTCGACCGTGAGCTTCGAAGAAATGCTCGAAATGGCGAGCCTGGGCTCCAAGGTGCTGCAGATCCGCTCGGTGGAATTCGCCGGCAAGTACAAGGTGCCGCTGCGTGTGCTCTCGAGCTTCACGCCGTGGGACATCGACATCAATGAAGAGGCCAAGTCCGGCACGCTGATCACTTTCGAGGAAGACGAAAACATGGAACAAGCCGTCGTATCCGGCATCGCTTTCAACCGCGACGAGGCCAAGATCTCGGTGCTCGGCGTGCCCGACAAGCCGGGCATCGCGTATCACATCCTCGGTGCGGTGGCGGACGCCAACATCGAAGTCGACGTGATCATCCAGAACCTCAGCAAGGACGGCCGAACCGACTTCAGCTTCACCGTGCACCGCAACGAGTATGCGAAGACGGTCGACCTGCTGCAGTCGAGGGTCATGCCCTCGCTGGGCGCGACCGAGATCGTGGGCGACACCAAGATCTGCAAGGTCAGCATCGTGGGCATCGGCATGCGCAGCCACGTCGGCGTTGCCAGCAAGATGTTCCGCGTGCTGAGCGAAGAGGGCATCAATATCCAGATGATTTCCACCAGCGAGATCAAGACCTCGGTCGTGATCGACGAAAAATATATGGAATTGGCCGTGCGCGCGTTGCACAAAGCCTTCGATCTGGACCAACCGGCCGCCTGACGGTGGCATAATCTCGGCTTCTTTCAGGAACTGTGACCGAGTGGCCGAAGGTGCTCCCCTGCTAAGGGAGTATGGGGTGTAGAGCCTCATCGAGGGTTCGAATCCCTCCGGTTCCGCCAGATAGCAACAAAAACGCCCCTCACGGGGCGTTTTTCATTGGGGCGCCGCGCCGCAGCGGCCATCCCTGCCGCCGCCCCGCGCTCCGTGACACATTGTCCCGCTCCTGGGACATCGCCGGCCTCCCGAACGCGCCCAGGCTGCGGTGCCCCCTCTGGGCGCATGGACGGAACGGCCCTTGCTATGACATGCGAGTCCATGACTTCGCCTCATCGCCCACCGCCGCTCATGACTTCCGCCGACTTCGCCTTTGCTTCCAGGCTCGATCAGGGCGTTCGCACGGTGAGCGTGAGCGCGCCCGGGCGCCTGCACCTGGGTTTTCTCGACCCCTCGGGCTCGCTGGGGCGTGCGTTCGGCAGCCTCGGGCTGGTGATCGACAACTTCACCACCGAGATCGAGCTGTCGGCGTCCGAATCAGACCACCTGGCGGCCGACACGCCGGCCGGCGGGGCGGAACTGGCCCGCGCCGCGGACTATCTGGCGGTGTTGAAGCAGCGCAGCGGCTGCCACGCGCCGCTCTCGCTGCGGCTGCGCCAAGCGCTGCCGGCGCATGCGGGCTTCGGCTCGGGCACGCAGCTCGCGTCGGCGATCGGGCGGGCCTTTGCCGAATGGCATGGCCTCGATCTGGACACGGGCACGCTGGCGCACTGGCTCGGCCGCGGCCTGCGCTCGGGGATCGGCATTGCGGGTTTCGACAGTGGCGGCCTGCTGCTCGACGGCGGCCCGGGCGCCGACGGGCTGCCCGCGCCCCTGCTGTCGCGCATCCAGTTTCCCGAGGAATGGCGCGTCGTCGTCGTTCAGGACCCCGCGCACAAGGGCCTTTCGGGTGGCGCGGAGAAAAAGGCCATTGCGGCCTTGCCGCCCTTGCCGCAGGCGGGCGCGGCCGAGATCTGCCATCAGGTTCTGATGCGCGTGCTGCCCGGCGCCGCGCGTGCGGAGTTCGCGCCGTTCGCCGCGGGCGTCAACCGCATGCAGCAGCTGCTCGGCGAGCACTTCGCGCCGGCGCAGGGCGGCATCTACACGAGTGCGGCGGTCGGGCGGCTGATGCACTGGTTCGCGGATGCGAACCGCGGGCATGACGCAGCCATCGGCCAGAGCTCATGGGGCCCCACGAGTTTCGCGATCGTGCCTTCGCACGTGCGCGCCGAGATGCTGGTCGATGCCGCGCGCGCCTCCGGGCAGCTCGACCCGCGGCTGGACCTGCGCATCGTCGCGGGCCGCAACCGCGGGGCGGTGGTGCGCGACCGTAGCGCCGAGCCGCGCACACGCTGAATCCGCTGCTGCTGCTGCAGATCGTTCACGCATCGCCAATCCTTCCACACGCAAACATCAACCAACGCAGGCCCTCATGGAACGTCCCCGCATCCTTCACATGTTCACCCCCGGCCGGCAGATGAGCCCGTTCGACATCAACATGGCGGCCGACGCCGGCTACCAGATCATCGTGCCCTACTGCGAGGTGGGCCTCGACCGCATCACCGGGCTGACGCAGGACACCATCTTCTCGCGCGGGCCGAAAGGCGTGGCGCGCACCGGCATCTTCATCGGCGGACGCGATGCGCAGCTGGCGGCCGACATGCTCGAGCGCGCACGAACCTCGATGGTCAAGCCCTTCGTGGTCTCGTTGATGGCCGACCCGAGCGGCGCCTACACCACGGCCGCGGCCATGGTGGCTTGCGTCGAGGCCGCGCTGAAGCGCCACCACGCCCAGGGCCTCGAAGGCCAGCGCGTGGTGATCCTTGGCGGCACGGGCCCGGTGGGGCGCGTGGCCGGCGTGATCGCGGCGCAGGCCGGGGCCGACGTGTACCTGTCCAGCCGCAACGGCATCGACGCGGCACAGGAAGCGGCGGATGAAACCGGGCAGCGCTTCGGTGTGAAATTGCACGGCCTTTCGGGTGGCGACCCCGATGCCGTGCGCCGCTCCATCGCCGAGGCCGACGTGCTGCTGGCCTGCGCGGCGGCTGGCGTGCAGGTGGTGTCCCGCGAGGCGCTCGGTGCCGCAGCGCGGCTCAAGGTTGCGGCCGATGTGAACGCGGTGCCGCCCGAAGGCATTGCCGGCGTGGGCGTGATGGACGATGCCAAGCTGCTGGCCGGCACGCAGGCCGTGGCCATCGGCGCGCTGGCCGTGGGCAACGTCAAATACCAGACGCAGCACCGGCTGCTGGTGCAGATGTGCGAGGCTGAAAAAGCCCAGGTGCTGGGCTTTGCCGAAGCCTTTGCGGTGGCCCGCGCGTTTCTCGTCGAGCAGGCCGGAAAGACGGCTTGAAGCCAGCACACGCAATGCCGACGATTGCCGTTGCCGCCATCTCCGCGCGCGCCATGGCCGAGGCGGCGGCAAGCGACGGCTTCAAGGTCGTTGCGCTCGATCTGTTCGGCGACGTCGACACGCGCCGTGCCGCTTCGCGCTGGCTGCCCATCGGTGCGCCTGGCAGCCTGCAGATCGATGCGGCGAGCGTGATGGTGGCGCTGCGGACGTTGGCAGAAGATGGCGAGCCGGTGCTGGGCTGGATCGCGGGCAGCGGCTTCGAAGGCGAGCCCGATTTGCTGGAAGAGGGCGCAGCGGTTCTGCCGCTGATCGGCACCGCGCCCGCCGCCGTGCGGCGCCTGCGCGATCCGGCGGCCTTCTTCGGTTTTCTTGCGGCGCACGTCCTGCCTTTCCCGCAAGTGATGCTGCAGCCGCCCGAGGATCCCGCGGGATGGCTGATGAAAGACGCGCACGGCTGCGGCGGCTGGCATGTTCGCCACGCGCCCTGGTCGATGGACGAGCCGCCGTCTTCGCACCACTACTTCCAGCGCGAAATGCCGGGGCTGCCGATGTCGGCCACCTTCATCGCCAACGGCCGCGATGTTCATGTGCTCGGCTTCAACGAGCAGACCGTGCGACGCTTCGGCACGCGGCCTTTCGTGTTCTGTGGCGCCGTCGGCCCGGTGCCCGTGGCGGAGGGCGTGGCACGCCGCGTGACAGCCATCGCGCGCATGCTGACCGTGGAGTTCGATCTGCGCGGGCTGTGCAGCCTCGACTTCATGCGCGACGGCAACGCCATCGGCGTGCTCGAAGTCAATCCCAGGCCGCCGGCCAGCATGAGCCTCTACAGAAGGCCCGCCGGTTCGCCGGGCGTGATGCAAGCGCATCTGCGTGCCTGTCTGCATGGCGAGCTGCCGCCGCCGGTGCCATCGCATGCGCAGGAGGTCGAAGGCATCGAGATCGTCTTCGCGCGGCAGCCGGTCGAGCTCGACGCGGCCGCGGCACAGCGTCTCGCGGCATGGCCCGGCATTCGCGACTTGCCGGAAGCCGGCCAGCGCTTCGACATCGACGACCCCTTGTGCACCCTGACCGCGAGCGGCAGCAACGCGCAGCAGGTGCGCGACCGCTTGAGCGAAGGCCGCGAGCGGCTGCTGCAATCACTGGAGACAAAGGCATGAGCAACACTTCCTCGCCAGCGGCCGCTTCGGGCCTGAGCGTCAACCTGCTGGCCCGGCCGCTGGTCGAGCGCCTGCTGGCCGATGCCGATGCGCTCGGGCTGCAGTTGCGCCGCGACGGCACCGGCGCGCACATCGTCGATGCCGGCATCGAGGCGCCCGGCGGCGTGGCGGCCGGCTTGCACATCGGCGAGATCTGCATGGGCGGGCTGGGGCACGTGAACCTGCGCTGCGGCGGCAGCGCCGAAGGCTGGCCCACGTGGCTCGACGTGCGCAGCTCGCAGCCGGTGCTGGCCTGCCTCGGCAGCCAGTACGCGGGCTGGAGCCTGGCGGCAACCAAGGAAGAGACCGGTGGCAAGAAATTCTTCTCGCTCGGCTCGGGCCCGGCGCGCGCGCTGGCGGTCAAGGAAAAGCTCTTTGCCGAACTGGCCTATCGCGACCATGCGCCCTGCGGCGTGCTGGTGCTCGAAGTCGACCGCGCCCCGCCGAAGATCGTGATCGACAAGCTGCTGCGCGATTGCGGCCTGGCGGCGGAGGCGCTGACCTTGATCCTGACGCCCACCACCAGCCTCGCGGGCACGACGCAGGTGGTGGCGCGCGTGCTCGAGGTGGCGCTGCACAAGGCGCACGAGCTGGGCTTTGCGCTGGGCAACATCGTCGACGGCGCCGCCACCGCGCCGCTGCCGTCGCCGAGCGCCGACGGCGTCGAAGCCATGGGGCGCACCAACGATGCCATCCTGTACGGCGGCCGCGTGCACCTGACGGTTCGAGGCGACGACGACGCGGCCCGCGGACTGGCCCGCGCGCTGCCGTCGCGCAATTCACGCGACCACGGACGCTCGTTCGCCGAGATATTCAAGGAGGTCGACTACGACTTCTACAAGATCGACGGCGCATTGTTCGCACCCGCCGAGGTGTGGGTGAGCAACATCGACAGCGGCAACACCTGGCACGGCGGCGCGCCCGACATGGCGCTGCTGCAGCGGCTGTGGCTGAAGGAGTCCTGACCGTGCGAGTCGTGATCATGACGGACGAAATCGGCTGGCACACGCGCCAGCTCCAGGCCGCGCTGCGCGCACGCGGCGCGGTGGGGCGCTGCGTCGATCTGGCCGACTGCAACATCGACACCACCGCGGCGTGGCATGGCCTGGTCATTCCCGGCTACGGCCGCGAGCTGCCCGATGCGGTGCTGGTGCGCGGCATTGCTGGCGGAAGCTTCGAGCAGGTCACCAAGCGCCTCGGCGTGCTGCATGCGCTGCGCGAACTGGGCGTGCCGGTCTACAACGACGCGCGCGCCATCGAGCGCTCGGTCGACAAGTCGATGACGAGCCTGCTGCTGCATGCCGCCCGCATTCCCGCCCCCGCCACCTGGACCACCGAATCGGCGGCGCAGGCGCGGCGCATCGCCATGCGCGAAACGGCCGCGGGCCATGCGCTGGTGCTCAAGCCCTTGTTCGGCTCGCAGGGCAAGAACCTGCAGCTCGTGGGCGAGGTCGATGGCGTGCACCATCCCATGCCCGACATCGATGCGGGCTACGCGGGCCTGGCCTATCTGCAGCGCTTCGTACCGCCCATGGCCTCGCCCGGTTTCGACTGGCGCGTGATGGTGGTGGGCGGACGCGCCGTGACCGCGATGCGGCGTGTCAGCGCGCACTGGATCCACAACGTGGCGCAGGGCGCGCGCTGCGAACCGGCCGAGCTGTCGCCGGCACTCGCGCAGCTGGCCGAAGGCGCGGCGCTGGCGCTCGATATGGACTACGCGGGCGTGGACCTCATCGCCGCGGCCAGCGGGCCGAAGATCCAGGTGCTCGAGGTCAATGGCGTGGCCGCCTGGCAGGGGCTGCAGCGCGTCACGGGCTTCAACATCGCCCGTGCCATCGTCGATGACCTGCTCGACCGCAAGCTGGCGCAGGCGCGCCGCCATGCGCAGCAGAGCCTGCCGCTGCCGGAGCGCCGCGCCTGATGATGATGAACGCGCGGCAGGCGGCCATCGAGCGTGCGCGGGCCTGCTTTCTGCGGGCCTGCTGGCTCGACGTGGCCGTGCGCAAACCCGGCAACGTGAGCCAGGCCTCGCCCGGCCATGGCATGCAGGCCTCGATGTTCATCGCCAGCGCAGAGGCCGCGGCCGGCGCGCTGTTCGCGCCCGGCTTGCGCGTGGGAGCGCGCATCGAGGCCGCCGTGGCCGCCACGTGGGCGGTGGCGGGCTGCAACACCAACCTCGGCATCCTGCTGCTGTGCGCGCCGATTGCGCTCGCGCTGGAGCAGCATCCCCATGCCGGAACCCCCGCGGCTCTGCGCGCAGCGGTGGAATCCGTGCTGGCCACGCTCGACATCGACGATGCCCGCGCCGCTTATCGCGCCATTGCGCGCGCGCATCCCGGCGGGTTGGGAACCGCGCCGGCCGAAGACGTGCGCGATGCGCCCAGCGTCGATCTGCGTGCCGCCATGGCCCTTGCCGCGGACCGCGACCTCATCGCACGCCAGTACCGCGACGGATTCGCGGACCTGTTCGCGCTGGCGTTCCAGGCGCCGGTCCACCCGGCGGGCTGGGGCGAGGCGCCGGCCAGCGCCGACGCACCGCCCGACGCCGCCACCGTGGCTTACGTCCAAAGGCTTTACCTGGCTTGCCTGGGCGCTTTTCCTGATTCACACATTGTTCGAAAACACGGCGAGCGCGTGGCACAGACTGTCATGACGGCGGCGCAGGCCTGGCGCGAGCGCGCCGACGCGGGCGTCGCGCTCGACGCCGACCCAGGCTTCGCTGCCTGGGACCTTTCCCTCAAGGCCGCAGGCGTCAACCCCGGGACCAGCGCCGATTTCACCGTGGCGGCGCTGCTGCTTTCGGGCTGGATCCGCTCCTGCGCCGCGCCCGCGCGCGAGGCGGCGAATGGATGGCACGGATCGTGATATCCATGGCATTGCGCTGGTCTTCCTGACCGGTGTCGTATTGACCCTAATCACCTTGGACCTCTGAGAGGAGACTCGAAACCATGGCAAAAATCGATCGACTGATGGTGGGCGAATCGCTCGTTGGCGACGGCAACGAAGTCGCCCATATCGACCTGATCATCGGCCCGCGCGGCAGCGCTGCCGAGACAGCCTTCGCGAACGCGTTGACCAACAACAAGGACGGCTTCACTTCGCTGCTCGCGGTCGTGGCTCCCAACCTGCTGACCAAACCGGCCACCGTGATGTTCAACAAAGTGACCATCAAGGGCGCCAAGCAGGCGGTGCAGATGTTCGGGCCGGCGCAGCGCGCCGTGGCGCTGGCGGTGGCCGACAGCGTCGAGGATGGCACCATCCCCATGGCGGAGGCGGACAACCTGTTCATCTGCGTCGGCGTGTTCATCCACTGGCTTGCCGACGACGACAAGAAGATCCAGGACTACAACTACCAGGCCACCCGCGAGTCCATCAAGCGCGCAGTGTCCGGCTCGCCGACCGCCGCCGAGGTGGTGGACAAGAAGGGCACGACGGCGCATCCGTTCGCTGCCCACCTCTGAGCCCCGCAAACAAAAACCGACGCGTGAACCGCGTCGGTTTTTTCTTCGTCCTGCCGTTCAGTGCTTTGCGGGCACCATGCCGCTGGCAAGGAAGTTCAGCACGGTCGCACCGTGGACCTGCTTCGATGCGTGGTGCGTGGGCGCGTGGCGTTCGATCTGCACGCCCACGGCCTGCACGTCGTCGAACTTGCGCGGCTTCACGACCTTCACGCGGACCCAGCTGGCGCCGAACTCGTCGATGAGGATGTCGGCAATGGTCTCGGCAAAGGCCTCGAGCAGTTGCAGCCGGTGCTCGGCCATGAGCCGCACCAGCCGCTCGCGCACCACGCCGTAGTCGATGGTGTCGCCGATGCGGTCCGTGTCGCAGGCGCGTGCGCGAGGCACTCCGGCGTGCACGTCGATCAACAGTGGCTGCGGATGATGCAGTTCGGAGTCGTGGATGCCGATCACCGTCTGTCCGCTGAAGCCCTCGATGAAGATCAGGTCCATGGGCGCGGCTGCCTCGGCCGTGCCGGTCGATGCATTCGAGGCAGGCGAGACATTGGAGGAAAGGTGGGCAATGGCAGGACGCGGGCTGGTGTTCAAGTGGTGTCTCCAGTGATCGATTGTGTTTGAAAGTGTGTCTGGCGGCATGCAAGCCCACCCCGGCAGGATTCGTCAACGCAAAATGCAGGCCAGAGACCGGCCCCGCTCCGGCATTGCCAGTGCTTGGTGTTTCACCGGGTGCGCGGCAGGCCGGCAGGCACAACAATGGGCCGGCCAAGAGACATGATGGAACGCGCCGGAGAACTCCAATGACATTGACGCTGAGGCAAGGCGATCGACACGCCGACCGTGTGCTCGACGTGGTGAGACGAGGCTTTCACGAAGAGGGCAACGACCTGGTCACGCGCTCGTGGAGCCGTTGCCTGAACCAGTACCAGCTCGATCCGGGCCGGCCGCGCGAACCTGTGATCATTGCTTCGTCGGCCTTGCAGAGCCGGCGCAATCAGCATGCCGACGTCATCGAATGCGCACGCTACGAGATGACCACGCTCTACCAGCAGCTCGCGGACGCCGAGTCCGCGGTGGTGCTGACCGACACCGACGGCGTCATCGTGCATATGGTGTCCTCGCCCGAGTTCGCCGCCGAAGCCGAGCCGATGGGCCTGCGCGCCGGCGGCATGTGGGGCGAGGCCGAAGCCGGCACCAACGGCATGGGCACCTGCCTTGCGGCCGCGCACCCGATTTCCGTGCGGCGCGAAGAGCATTTCTTCAGCCAGTTCACGCAGCTCACCTGCTCGGCCGTGCCGGTGTTCGATCCGTCCGGCGAGATCATCGCGGTGCTCGACGTGACGAGCCGCTCCAGCCTGATGCAGCAGCACGTGCTGGTGCTGCTGGGCATGACGGCGCGCATGATCGAGAACCGCCTCATCGACAAGCGCTTCTCGAACGCGCATCCGCTGCACTTCCACAGCCGTCCCGAATTCGTCTACACGCTGCATGAAGGCAAGCTCGCGGTCGGCGACGACGGGCGCATTCTCGCGGCCAATCGCAGCGCCTTGTTCCAGTTGGGCCTGCAGTCGATGGCCGAGATCCGCACGCAGCGCATCGACGACCTGTTCCAGACCTCGCTCGAAGACATCGTCCAGCGCAGCCTTTCTTCTTCGTTCCATCCGGTGGTGGCCTACCGGGCCAATGCGGCGCTGCGCTTCTTCGCGGTGGCGCGGCGGCCGGCCTCCGATGCCGCCACGCCGGCGCGCGCGCGTGCGGGCGGCGCAGCCACGGCTTCCACGGTGCCGGAGACGGGCGCCGAGTCCTTCCGTGCGCCGCTGCGGCCAGCGGCGGCGCGGGCGCCGAGCGTTCGCACCTTCAAGGATGCGCGGCTCGTCGCGCACCTGGACACCGCACGGCGCGTGGTCGCGCGCCGCACCCCCGTGCTGCTGTGCGGCGAAACGGGCTCGGGCAAGGAAGTGTTCGCGCGCGCCATCCACGAGAGCAGCCCGCATGCCGAGGGCGCCTTCGTCGCGGTCAATTGCGCCAGCCTGCCCGAAACGCTGATCGAATCCGAACTCTTCGGCTACAAGGCTGGCGCGTTCACCGGTGCTCAGCGCAGCGGGCGGCGCGGCAAGATCCTGCAGGCCGACGGCGGTACGCTGTTCCTCGACGAAATCGCCGACATGCCGCTGGAGCTGCAGGCCCGGCTGCTGCGCGTGCTCGACGAGCGACAGGTCACGCCGCTGGGCACCGAGGAAACCCATCCGGTGGATTTCCAGCTCGTGAGCGCGAGCCACCAGAACCTGCCAAGCCTGGTGCGCGAAGGCCGCTTCCGCGAAGACCTCTACTACCGGCTGGCCGGCATCGAGCTCGACCTGCCCCCCTTGCGCGATCGCAGCGACAAGCGCGAACTCATCCATGACGTGCTGAAGGACGAAGGCGGCAGCGACTGCCGGCTGGGCGAAGAGGCCGAGCGCCTGCTCATGGCCTGTTCGTGGCCCGGCAACCTGAGGCAATTGCGCCACGTGCTGCGCAGCGCCGCCGCGCTGGCCGACGGCAAGACCATCACGCGGGAGCACCTGCCTTCGCTGGCCGCGCGGCCCGCATCATCGCCGTTGGCCGCGCCAGCCCATATCGCGCTGCCTGCACTGTCCGGCCTGGCCGATGCGCCAGCGGACGCGGCGCCGTCCGATGCGGCGCCAGCCATCAAGCAACTCAACCCGATCCAGGCCAACGAGCGGCAGGTACTGCTGCAGATGCTCGAGCAGCATCGCTGGAACGTGAGCAACGTCGCCAAGGCGCTCGATGTCAGCCGCAACACCTTGTACCGAAAACTCCACAAGCTTCACATCGAGATCTCTCCACCCGATTGAGCCCAAAGACTCGCCAGACATGACGAACGGGGAGCCGACGGGTACGGGCAAGACCGATCCACGCGGCGCGGGGCTGGCTGCCGAACACGGAGACGAAGACGGAGAAGCACCGCTGCCCGCATCGCCGCCGCGCTCGCGGTTGGCCTGGTGCATCACGGGTTCCGGCCACTTCCTCGAGGAATCGCTCGCGATCGCGGCGCGGCTGCCGTCGGTCGACCTGTTTCTCTCGGCCGCCGCCGAGGAGGTGCTGCCCATCTACAAGCTGCAGATCGAGGCGCTGAAGCCGCGCTTCCGTGTCTTTCGCGACAAGACGGCCAGCGGCGTGCCGGTGGGCATGCTCTACGACGACGTCTATCACACGGTGGTGGTGGCGCCGGCCACCAGCAACACGGTGGCCAAGTGCGCATTCGGCATCAGCGACTCGCTGCCGACCAACATGTTTGCCCAGGCCGGCAAGCTCGGCATTCCTGGCATCGTGTTTGCATGCGATACGGAACCGGTGGTGGTGACCAAGTCGCCGCACGACTGGGTCACGCTGCGTCCGCGGCGCATCGAACTGGACAACGTGGAGCGGCTGCGCGGCATCGACTTCTGCCAGGTGGTCTGCTCGCCGGCCGAACTGGAGACTGCGCTCGACGCGCGCCTGAAGGAACTCTCTCTCGCATGGAACACATCGTCTTCCTGACCGGGCGCCTCGCCAAAGCCAGCCTCACGCGGGTGCTGGCCGGTATCGAGGCGGCACCGTTCACATGGGAAGTGCGGGAGATCGGGCTGCAGGTGGCGGCGCTGATGACGGCCGACATGATCCGCCGCCGGGTCGCGGCCCCGGTGTTCAGCCAAGGCCAGGGCGAGGGCGCCGCGCCGCGCCGCGCCGACCGCATCATGGTGCCCGGCCGCTGCCGCGGCGACGTCGAGGCCCTGAGCCTTCACTTCGGCGTTCCGGTGGAGCGCGGCCCGCAGGAGCTGAAAGACCTGCCGCGCCACTTCAACCGCGCCGCGCGTGCCGTCGACCTGAGCGAATACGAGGTCGCGATCTTCGCCGAGATCGTTGATGCGCCGCGGCTCTCGGTGGCGCAGATCATCGAGCGCGCCCGGCAGCTCGCGGGCGACGGCGCCAACGTGATCGACCTGGGCTGCCTGCCCGAGACGCGCTTCGACCATCTGGCCGAGAGCGTGCAGGCGCTGAAGGCCGCGGGTTTCCAGGTCAGCGTCGATTCGAGCGACGCGCAGGAGTTGCTGCGCGGCGGCAAGGCCGGCGCCGACTACCTGCTGAGCCTCACGCTCGACAGCCTCTGGATCGCCGACGAGGTTGCGGCCACGCCGGTGCTGATACCGCGCGTTCCGGCCGATGAGGAATCGCTGTACGAAGCGGTGGCGCAGATGCAGCGCCGCGGCCGCGCCTTCCTGGCCGACTCGATCCTCGACCCGATACCCTTCGGCCTCACCGCATCCATCGTGCGCTACCACCGGCTGCGCGAGCGCTTCCCCGACGCGCCGATCATGCTGGGCGTGGGCAACCTCACGGAGCTCACCGAGGCCGACACCAGCGGCATCAACGCGGTGCTGTTCGGCATTGCCGCCGAGCTGAACGTGGCGGCCGTGCTGACCACGCAAGTGAGCCAGCATGCGCGCCGCGCCGTGAGCGAGGCCGACTGGGCGCGCCGCATCATGCATGCCGCGGCCCGCAACGCCACCTTGCCCAAGGGCATGAGCGATGCGCTGATGACGGTGCATGCCAAGCATCCGTTTCCCGATACGCCGGAAGAAATCGGCGAGATCGCCTCGCAGGTGCGCGACCCGAATTTCCGCGTGCAGATATCGCCGCTGGGCCTGCACGTGTACAACCGCGACGGCTTGCGGCTGGGGCAGGGCGCTTTCGAACTCTGGCCGCAGCTCAAGCTGCAGGACGACGCCGACCATGCGTTCTACATGGGCGTGGAGCTTGCGCGGGCCGAGATTGCCTGGCAGCTCGGCAAGCGCTACGTGCAGGACCAGCCGCTCGACTGGGGCTGCGCCGCGCCGCGCCCCACCGAAGACCTCGCGCGCTGGTGCGCGCCGGGAACCACCATGAAGACATCGAAGAACAACGCGGCCGAGACCGGCGCCACGGGCACCACCGCGCCATCACCCTCATGAACGACCAGATCTTCGAAGCCGTGGTGACCACCGTGGCCCCCGGCGGCAAACCGCACGTGGCGCCGATGGGCATCCGCTACCAGGAGGGCGGCATCCTGCTGATGCCGTTCAAGCCCTCGACCACGCACGACAACATCGTGGCCACGGGCCATGCGGTGCTCAACATCGTCTGCGACACCCGTGTGTTCGCCGGCTGCGTGACGGGGCGCAAGACCTGGCCCACGCTGCCGGCCGAACATATCGAAGGCGTGCGGCTCGCCTGTGCATTGCGCCACGTCGAACTGGAGCTGGCCGAGCAGCGTGACGACCCGCAGCGGCCGGTGCTGCGCATGGTGGCCATGCACGAAGCCACGCATGCGCCGTTTGCCGGCTTCAACCGCGCGCAGGCGGCGGTGATCGAAGGCGCCGTGCTGGTCAGCCGCCTGCGCATGCTCCCCCCCGAGAAAGTGGAAACCGAAATGACTTACCTGCAGATCGCGATCGACAAGACCGCCGGCCCCGAAGAGCGCGAAGCCTGGGAGTGGCTGCGCGCGGCCATCGCCGAGCACCGCGCAGCGGCCCGGGAGCACACCTCATGATGCGCATGCTGGTGAGCGTGCGCAGCGTGGAGGAGGCCTTGCTCGCGGCGCGCGGCGGGGCCGACTTCATCGATTTGAAAGAGCCCAGCGACGGCGCACTGGGCGGCTTGCCGGTAGTGACCATCGGCGCCATCGTGAACGCATTGCGTGCGCACGGCATCGGCCTGCCGGTGAGCGCGACGATCGGCGATCTGCCGATGCATGCGCTGGACGGCATCCTGGCGCAGGTGGACGCGGTGGGCGCCTGCGGCGTCGACTACGTGAAGGTCGGTATCGAGCGCGGGCCCGAGGCTTTTGCGGTGCTCGATGCGCTGGCAGCCTGCAGCTGGCCGGTGGTGCCAGTCTTCATTGCCGACCACGGGCTCGATGCCGCGCTGACCGCGCACGCCTGCACGCTCGGGTTTCCGGGGCTCATGGCCGATACCGCCGACAAGCAGGCCGGCAGCCTGTTCGATGCCGTGCCGATGGCCGACCTGCGAGCCTTCCTGGCCCAGGTGCGCGCCGCGGGCCGGATGGCCGGCGTGGCGGGCGCGCTGCGCATGGTGCATGTCCCCTTGCTGCAGTCGCTGGCGCCGGATTTCGCGGGGTTTCGCAGCGCCGTCTGCGTGGCTGATCGCAAGACTGCGCTGTGCCCGCAGCGGCTTGCGGCCCTGGCCGCGCTGCTGCACGGCGAGGCGGTGGAGCCTGTGCCGGCCTGAACTTCAGCGCGGGATGAAGGTGGCCTCGCCCAGCAGCAGCGCACGCATGGTCGCCAGCTGGTTCTTGTGAAGCAGGGTGATCGGAAACGCCGCGTCGCCCGAGCGTTCGGCAAACTGCTGATCGACCACGCCGGCGTCGCCAAGCTCTCCCAGCGTCAGCTGCGGATCGATGGCGCACGACTTGACCAGCACCAGCTGCTCGGCATTGAGATGCTTGGCGAGGTCGAGCGCGATCGTGTCGGACGTGACGTCCCAGCCGGTGCGCGCGTCCGGCTTGTCGCGCCGCAATTCGAGCGGCAGCCACAGCGCGGTCTTGCCCCGCCGCAGCAGATCCGGGATCTCGGTCTTGCGCATGGCCAGCTGCAGCGCCGGATTCAGTGCATGCAGCTGGTAGGCCGTCTGCGCCATGGCCAGCACCGCCATGTTGTGGGCGGCCAGGTCATTGAACTGCCAGTGCGCCTGTACGCGCCGCACCTCGTCTGCAAAGGTGCCGCCGCCGCAGACCACCGTGACGCGGCCGCCGCCGATCTGCGTCAGCAGGTCGAGCCATTGCGGCAGCACCGGGTCGGCACAGAGGCTGCCGCCAATCTTGACCACCCACATCAGTCGTGCTCCCTTTCGAACAGCGCGGCCACCGCCACGCTCGGCGCGCACACCTGTGCCCAGGTGGCCGTGCCCACGGCCGCATGGTGGGCCACGTTCGCCACGTTGGCGCCATAGGCGGCAAAGCGGCGCGGCACGGCTCCCGCTCCTTCACCTGCCGCGGCGACGGCGGCCAGATCGGGCACCAGGAAGGCGCCGCAGCCCGCGCTCACGACCACGGCGTCGCGCGAGAGCGCATGCGCCGCCAGCACGCGGCGCAGCTGCGCACCGATGGCCCCGACCTGCGCCGCGCGCCAGGTGCGCGCCAGCTCCAGCCATTCTTCGGCGGACGCATCGCGTTCGTCCAGCCCTACCATGCGTGCGAGGCGCTGGCGCGTTGCGGCCAGGCTCTTGTCTGCGTTGTCGGCGCTCGGGTACAGGTCGTGCGCCGGATCGAGCTCGCCGCACAGCCGATAGACATCGGCCGCGGTGGCGAAGAACTCGTTCATCACGTGGCGTGCATGGCCGCGCCATTCGATGCGCTGGGCCAGCGCGCACACCGGCGTGCGCACCACGCCGTGGTAGGCCAGCTCGCCGCTCACCAGGCGCTCGGCATCGCTGCGGCTGGTGGTCAGCACGCGCTGGTTGCCGAAGGCGATCAGGTCGGTGGTCGTGCTGCCGCTGTCGACCAGCACGCCTTCGGGGAACACCAGCGCGGCATGCCGCGCGGTCGCGAGCCAGTTGGCCGAGGCGATGTGTTCCCAGTGCCGTGCCACGTCCGCGGCAGTGGCGCACCAGCCCGCATCGCCGGCAAAGAAATGCAGCGCGTCCGGCTGCACGGGAAGCGAGGCCGCGAGCGCGGAGGCAATGCCGCGCACGCCGGCTTCGCGGTCGGGGAAGAGATCGACCATCTCGCCCGTCATGGTCACGGCATGCTGCGCGGCCGCAAGCCCGGGCCAGCGCGCGCTGGCCGCTTGCAGTGCACGCGCCAGGTGGTCGAGGCCCTGCCAGAGTGGGCAGCCCCATTGCGCCACGTCCACCACTTCGCCGCCCTGCAGCAGGCAGGCCTTGACGTGGGCGCCGCCGATGTCCCACCCGATGGTGCTGCGTTCAGGCGGCGGCACGTGCGAGTTCCCGTTCTTGAGGGGCGCCGCCGTCGCCGCCGTGCAGGCGGTCCGCCAGCAGCTCCGCAGCCAGGTTGCGGCCCAGCGCCGCAGAGAGCCCGACGTAGGCGCAGGTGACACGCGGATTGACCTCGATCACCACCGGCCCGCGCTGCGGATGCCAGACCAGGTCGATGCCGGCAAAGCCGCGCAGCCCGGGGATGGCGCGCGCCACCTGCATCGCGAGCGCGGCCAGCGGGCGCCAGCGCGGATCGCACTGGCCGGCCGCTTCGACGCTCACGCCATCGAAGGACAGCCTTCCGCTCGCATCGATCGAAATGCGTTGGCGGTTGATGCTCAGCATCTGGGCGTTCTGCGTCGTGCACAGCAGCGAGACGCTCAGGGCTTCGCCTTCGATCCACGGTTCGAGCGTCAAGGTGGCGCCGGCCTGCGTGCGCTGAGCCTGGTCTTCGAGCGCATCCGCGTGGCGGGCGTGCACATGGGTGGCCACGCCGCCGGCGCCATCGTCGGGCTTGACGACCCAGCGTGCGATCCCGGGCGCATCGGTGAAGGCCAGCGGCGTCTGCACGCCGTGGGCGGCCAGGTGCGCGAGCGTGGCCTTCTTTCCGGCCGTCAGCTCGATGCCTTCCGCGCTGCAGCCCAGCCAGCGCGCATTGCCCACGGTGCGCTGGAAGCGCGCCAGCAGGCCGTCCGTTTCGGGCGCCACCAGCCATACCAGGTCGTGCAGCACGCTCTGCCGCGCCACGAAGTCGAAGGCCGATTCATTGGTGCGCGCCCGCAGCGGCACGACCCCTCTGGGCAGGGTGTTCCCCGGTTCGCAGACGGCTGCGGAGACCGAACAATCGGCGGCGCGCACCAGGTCCGCCACCATGGCGTCGCGCATCGACCGGCCCAGCGGCAGCAGCTCGTCGGCCGCCGCGTCGTCGCCATAGTCGCTCCAGCCGCCGCCGCTGAGATACTCGTAGACAAACACGCGTTTCGTCATTTCATCATCCACTTTCCGGGCTCTTCCCCATGACTTCCGAACTGAACCTGATCCCTGTCGTCGACCTGCTGAAGGGCCAGGTGGTGAGGGCCGTGCGCGGCGACCGCAAGGCCTATAGGCCGATCGTGTCGGCGCTGTGCGCCAGCAGCGATCCGGTGACGGTGGCGCGCATCCTGTGCGAGCACTGCGCGGCCCGCCAGCTGTACGTGGCCGACCTCGATGCCTTGCAGGGCGGGGCGGTGCAGGTGGCCGTGCTGGCCGATCTGCTGCAGGCACTGCCGGGCATCGAGCTCTGGCTGGATGCCGGCCTCGCGGACGCATCGGCCGGCCAGGCGCTGCGGGAACAACTGGCACCGTACGCCGCGCGCATCGTGCTGGTGTTCGGCAGCGAATCGCTGCGGTCGCGCGAGGCGCTGGAGCGCTGTTTCGACACCGGCGCAGAAGGCGGTGCCGATCCCAGGGCGGTGCTGTCGCTGGACCGGCGCGACGGCCAGCGGCTCGATGCCGCCGGCTGCTGGGACGCGGTGGACCTGTGGCCCGAGCGGCTGATCGTGATGACGCTGGAGCGCGTCGGCTCCGGGGCCGGGCCCGACCTCGACACCCTGCAGGAAGTGAGGCGCCTCGCGCCCGACGCCACGGTCATCGGTGCCGGCGGAATCCGCAGCGAGGACGACCTGGCGCGTGCGAGCGCAGCCGGCGCCGACGCCTGGCTGGTGGCCAGCGCGCTGCACGACCTGCAACTGCCGCGCGTGCGCCGCTGAACTGCCGAAGCCGGTGCGACGAGGGTGGGTGAGGCGTGCCATCAGCCCGCTGTACACACGAACCGTGCCATCCACCCGGGAGCTCGCATGCACTGCCGCCGGCCGCTGCCGGCACGCATTGACCGCCAAAAGCGCAACACTCTGTCTCACATCGTGTGTGTCATCCGGGCCCTGTCCCAAGGCGCGGCGGCCTCGCGGGTGAATGGCACATGGCTTGCGTGGTGGCCTGCCCATGAACGAGCCCGACAACGCTGCGCAGCCCCCGAATACCCCCTGGACCTGTCCCTTTTGCCCCCTGCTGTGCGATACCTTCGGCGTCGACGTGGGGCCGCCCGGCACGCCGCTGAAGCTCTTGGGCAGCGACTGCCCGCGTGCGCGCAGTGCGCTGGCCAACTTCGATGCCACGGCCGGCGCGGGGCGGCCGCAGGTCGACGGCCAGGACTGCCATCTGGACACCGCGCTGAGCACGGCCGCCTCGTTGCTCGCCGCGAGCCGCCAGCCCTTGTTCGGCGGCCTCGGCACCGACGTCGCGGGCGCGAGGGCCCTCTACGCGCTGGCCTGCGAGACCGACGCCATCTGCGACCCGGCCCAGGGCGCGGCGATGATGCATGGCCTGCGCGCGCTGCAGGACCGCGGCGGCTTCAGCACCACGCTGGCGGAGGTGAGGATGCGGGCCGACCTGATCGTCTGCATGACCGAGGAGCCGACGGTGCATTACCCGGAACTTTTCCGCCGCTTCGGCGTGGAAGAGCGGGAAGGCGTGGCTGTGGAAACGCTGCCCCTGCACGGCGACCTGTTCGACACCGTGGCGCTGCTCGCAGCGCTCGTGGCGGGCCGCGTTTCGAAAGACGATGCCCGCGTGCCGGCCGGGCTGGCTGCGCTCTCGGCGCGCCTGCAGGCGGCGCGCTATGCGGTGCTGGTGTACGAATCGGGCCGGCTGCCGGAGCAGGGCGCGCTGATCATCGAGGCAATCCAGCGCATCGTCGGCACGCTCAACCGCAGCACTCGCGCGGCCTCGTTGCCGCTGGGCGGCGGCGACGGGGCCTCCACCGTGAACCAGGTGTTCGCCTGGCTCTCGGGCCTGCCGCTGCGTTCGCGCGCCGGGCCGCTGGGCCTGGAGCATGAGCCGCTGTGCTTCGATGCCGGGCGCCTGCTGGCCGATGGGGCGGTCGACACGCTGCTGTGGGTGTCGAGCTACGGCCCCGAGCCCGCGCCGCCCGCGGCTGGCGTGCCGCGCATCGTGCTCGGCCATCCGGGAATGCAGCTGCCGCCCGATGCGCACGAGCTGGTGTTCATCCCCGTCTCCACACCCGGCATCAGTTCCGCAGGCCATCTGTTCCGCACCGACGGCTCGGTGCTGCTGCCGCTGCGCCCTGTATACGAAGACGGCCTGCCGAGCGTGGGCGAGGTGGTCCGGCGCCTGACGCAGGCTGTGCAGGCGCTGAAGCGGGGACGCGTGCAATGACGACGACGCTTTGCCTGCGCGGCGGCCGCGTCATCGATCCCGCGAACGGATGGGACGAGGTGCGCGACCTGTACGTGCGCGACGGCCGCATGGTCGAGCTGGCGCCGAACGAAACTGCGACCGAGGAGATCGACATCGGCGGCTGCATCGTGATGGCCGGCGGCATCGACATGCACACCCACATCGGCGGCGGCAAGGTCAACCTCGCGCGCATGCTGCTGCCCGAAGACCACCGCTTGAACGCGAACCCCCTTGCGCTGCCCGACAACGTGCTCGAGCTCGCATCGTGCGGCACCTGCACGCCGGGCACGCTGGCCACCGGCTACCGCTACGTCGAGATGGGCTACACGGCCGCCTTCGAGCCGGCCATGATGGCCTGCAATGCGCGCCACGCGCACATGGAGATGGGCGACACGCCCATCCTCGACCATGGCGCCTACGTGATGCTCGGCAACGACGAGCTGTTTCTGCGCATGCTGGCCGAGCGCTGGGATTTCGAACGCATCCGCGACTACGCGGGCTGGACCATCAACGCCAGCAAGGCGATGGGCGTGAAGGTGGTGAACCCCGGCGGCATCTCGGCCTTCAAGTTCAACCAGCGCAAGCTCGACGTCGACGAGAACCACGCGCACTGGCAGGTCACGCCGCGGCAGGTGGTGCACACGCTGGCGCGCGCGCTGCGCGAGCTTGGCGTGCCGCATCCGCTGCACATCCATGGCAGCAACCTGGGCGTGGCGGGCAACATCCAATCCACGCTCGACACCATCGCCGCGCTCGACGGACTGCCCGGGCACCTGACGCACATCCAGTTCCACGCCTATGGCACCGAGGGGCCGAAGAAGTTCTCCTCGGCCGCGCTGCAGCTGGCGGAGGTGGTGAACGCGAACAGGAACGTCAGCATCGACGTGGGCCAGATCATGTTCGGCCAGACCGTCACGGCCTCGGGCGACACCATGCGCCAGCATGCGCAGTCGGGCCTGGCCGATCCGCGCAAGTGGATCGGCGCCGACATCGAGTGCGAGGCCGGCTGCGGCGTGGTGCCGTTCCGCTACCGCGAGCAGAGCTATGTGAATGCGCTGCAGTGGGTCATCGGACTGGAGATCTTCCTGCTGGTGGACGACCCGTGGCGCGTGGTGCTGACCACCGACCATCCCAACGGCGGCCCGTTCACGAGCTATCCGCACCTGATCCGCCTGCTGATGGACCGCAGCTTCCGCGAGGAGCAGCTGGCCAAGCTGCATCCCGAGGTGGCGGCAGAGGCCGCGCTGCGCTCGATCACGCGCGAGCTCTCGCTTTACGAGATCGCGATCATGACCCGCGCCGGCCCCGCGCGGCTGCTGGGCCTGCGCGACCGCGGCCACCTGGGCGCGGGGGCCGCGGCCGACATTGCGGTGTATCGCGAGGATGCCGACCGCGAGGCCATGTTCGCAACGCCCGAATACGTGTTCAAGGACGGTGTGCTGGTCTCGCTCGCCGGCCGCGTCACGGCGGCGCCGGTGGGCGGCACGCACTTCGTCGCGCCGGACTATGACCGCGGCATCGAGAAGCGGCTGCGCCGGCATCTGGCGTCGCAGGGCTCGGTCAACTTCGACCACATCGCCATCGGCCACGACGAGCTGTGCCAATGCTGCAACGGCGGGCGCCTGCTGCCGGCCGAGTGTTTCCAGGAGGCGCCGCCCACCCAGGCGGGGACGGCATGACGGTTTCATCATCCCTGCAGCGCAACGGCGTCGTCATCGACCAAACCTTTGCCGAGGCCTTTCCGATGAAGGCCACGCGCATTCTCATCACGGCGCACAACATGGCATGGGCGCGCCACGCGGCGGTGTCGGCCACCGGCTTCGCGACCTCGGTCATCGCCTGCGGCTGCGAGGCCGGCATCGAGCGCGAGATCGCTCCGCACGAATCGCCCGATGGCCGACCGGGCGTGAGCGTGCTGATGTTCTCCATTTCGGGCAAGGAGCTGGCCAAGCAGCTCGAACGCCGCGTCGGCCAGTGCGTGCTGACCTGCCCGACCACCGCGGTGTTCGCCGGCCTGCCGAAAGGCGCCGGCAGCGACGTGGCCGCACTCGGCAAGAACCTGCGCTTCTTCGGCGACGGCTGGCAGATCTCCAAGATGATCGATGGTGTGCGCTACTGGCGCGTGCCGGTGATGGACGGCGAGTTCGTGGCCCAGGAAGACACGCCCGTGGTGAAGGCCGTGGGCGGCGGCAACCTGCTGCTGCTGGCGCGCGACACCGATGCGGCGCTGGCCGCCGCCGAGGCCGCGGTGGCGGCGATGAAGCGGCTGCCCAATGTGGTGATGCCGTTTCCGGGCGGCGTGGTGCGCTCGGGCTCGAAGGTCGGCAGCCGCTACGCGAACCTCAACGCCTCGACCAACGATGCCTTCTGTCCCAGCCTTGTCGGGCTGGTGGCGCACAGCGAATTGGCAAGCGGAGCTTCCACCCAGGAGATCGGCTGCGTGATGGAAATCGTGATCGACGGCCTGACCGAGGCCGACGTGGGCGCGGCCATGCGCGTGGGCATGGAAGCCGCCATCGCCATCGGACCGGCCGGCGGACTGCAGCGCATCTCGGCCGGCAACTACGGCGGCAAGCTGGGGCCGTTTCATTTCCATCTGCACAAGCTGCTGTCCGCGGCGGGGGACGCGGCATGAGCCGCCGGGCCGCTCCCAAGGCGAATACCGCAGCGCGTAGCGCGGAGGTTGCCTTATGAGCGGATGGCATTTGAGGCTGCGGCAGGCGCCCGCCTTGCGCGTCGATCTGCGCGGCATCACGCCGGCGACGCTGGCGGAACTCTCGGCTGCGCAGGTCGGGCACCTGCCCGTGGGCCATGGCAACGCGATGCTGGCGCTGGCCGAGCTGTTCGACGTCGCGCCGGGCAGGGAAGAGGGCATGCTGCACTTCGAGGGCGATCTCGGGCGCTTCGACCACATCGGCTGGCAGATGGACAGCGGCCGCATCCGCGTCGAAGGGCATGCCGGCCACTATGCGGGCGGCTGCATGCGCGGCGGCGAGCTGCACATCGAAGGCCGCGCCGGCCTGCTGGCGGCCTGCGAGATGGCCGGCGGCACCGTCGACGTGAAGGGCGACGTCGGCGACTTCGCAGCCAGCACCTTGCCCGGCAGCATGGACGGCATGCGCGGCGGCACCTTCGTCGTGCATGGCCATGCCGGCGAACGCTTCGGCGACCGCATGCGGCGCGGCACCGCGCTGGTCCATGGCGACGCGGGCGCGTTCCTGGGCTCGCGCATGGTGGCGGGTACGATCGCGGTGGGTGGCAAGGTCGGCGCGCATGCGGGCTATGGCATGCGCCGCGGCAGCATCGTCTTCGCGGGCGCTGCGCTGCCGGCAGGCGTCGAGGCGGCGTTGAGCTTCGTGCCGAACCGGACTGCAACGCCGGTGTTCTGGGCCTTGCTGGCGCGCGATCTCGCGCGCCACGGCGGCCCCTTCAGCGACGTGCCCGCACGCCGCATCGAACGCCACCTGGGCGACCTCTCTGCCGACGGAAAAGGCGAACTCATCTTGTGCCGGTGACTCGCTTCCAGGACGCACCGTTTCCTTTCCTTTAACCTCGAGTTGTTCATGACGCATCCCCATCTTTTCCACGCCGGCGAAGCCACCGTGCTCGCCAAGGAAGGCCAGTTCACCGACGCCATGCCGGAGATCCTGATCGGCGCGACCGATGGTCCGGTAGGCCAGGCGTTCGCCAACATGATGGCGCAGAGCAAGGGCCACACCGCGATGTTCGCGATCCGTGCCTGCAACCAGCTCGTGCGGCCCGCGACCATCATGGTGCCCAAGGTCACACTGAAGGACGCGGCCAACATCGACCTGTTCGGCGGCGTGGTGCAGAGCGCAACCGCCGATGCGGTGGTCGATTGCCTGATCGAGGGCATCATTCCCAGGGAACATGCCAACACGCTGTGCATCATCAGCCTGGTGTGGATCGATCCGCGCTGCGCCAAGGACCAGGACCTCGACAAGAAAGACATGTACCGCACCAACTACGAAGCCACCAAGCTCGCGATCCGGCGCGCGCTGAACAACGAGCCGTCGGTGGAGGAGCTGATCGCCAACCGGCATCGCATCAAGCACGACATGGACGACTGGAGCTGAGCTTGCCTTCCTTCGCGCTCCTCGACGACTGCGGCTCGACCGCCGGGCAGCCCACCAGCCGCCTGCATACCGGGTTCGTGCGCGAGCACCGCTGCACCGATCCCGCCAGCCTCGACGAGGTGTGGGCACGGATCGATGCCGACCTGCGCCAGGGCCTGCACGCGGTGCTGCTGGCCGACTACGAATGGGGTGCCAAGCTGCAGCATGCGGGGCAGGCGCGGCTCGCCGCGAACGATGCTTCGGCGTTGCGCGTGCTGATGTTCCGCGAATGCGCCATGCTCTCGTCGGACGAGGTCGCTGGCTGGCTGGCACGGCTAGAACAGTGCGAGGCCGGCCAGCCGTCCGAGGGCGACCAGCCGCAGCTCGTCGGCGTGATGGACCTGCAGCCCAGCATCGACGAGCCGGCCTTCACCGAAGCCATCGCGCGCATCCACGACGCCATTGCCGCGGGCGAAACCTACCAGGTCAACTTTACCTACCGGCTGCACGGCCAGAGCTATGGCTCGCCCGTGGCGCTGTACCGGCAACTGCGCGAGCGGCAGCCCGTGGCCTATGGCGCGTTGATCGCCCTGCCCGAAGGCAGCGGGAAGGCGGGCGAGGGCGATGCCACCCATGTGCTCTCCTGCTCGCCCGAACTCTTCCTGCGCCACGACGGTGGCGTGCTCACGGCGCGTCCGATGAAAGGCACCGCGGCGCGCGCCGATGCGCCCGAGGGCGACAGCGAGATGGCGCGCCTGCTGGCCGCCGACACCAAGAACCGCGCCGAAAACGTGATGATCGTCGACCTGCTGCGCAACGACATCGGCCGCGTGGCGTGCATCGGTTCCGTCAAGGTGCCGACGCTGTTCGCCATCGAGCCCTACGCCACGGTGTTCCAGATGACCTCGACCGTGCAGGCGGCGCTGCGCGCCGGCGTCGGCATGCCCGAACTGCTGCGCGGTGTGTTTCCCTGCGGCTCCATCACGGGCGCGCCCAAGCACCGCACCATGGCGTGGATCGGCGAACTGGAAAGCACGCCGCGCGGCCTCTACTGCGGCGCCATCGGCTGGATCGATGCGCCGGCGGAGGGTGCGGCGATCGGCGACTTCTGCCTGTCGGTGGCCATTCGCACGCTCACGCTCGGCCCAGAGGCTGGCGGGCTGCGGCCGCTGCGGCTGGGCATTGGCGCCGGCATCGTGCAGGACAGCATTGCCGCCGACGAGTTCGAGGAATGCCTGCTCAAGGCGCGCTTCCTCACCGCGCTCGATCCGGGTTTCGAACTCTTCGAAACCATGCTGGCCACGCCGTCCGAAGGCGTCCGCTACCTGGACCGGCACCTGGCGCGGCTGGCGCACAGCGCGCGCGTGCTGGGCTTCCAGTTCGACCGCGATGGCGCGATGCAGGCGCTGCGAGAGGCCTTGCCCGCGCTCGCGCCCGGCCAGCCGTCGCGCCTGCGGCTGGCGCTGGCGCACGGCGGGCGCATCGGCATCACGCATTCGCCGCTGCCGCCCCTGGCTCCGGGCGCGGTGAAGCTGCTGGTCGCCGGCCAGCGGCTGCCCAACGCCAACCCGCTGGCCGCTTACAAGACCACCTTGCGCCAGCACTACGACGCCGGCGTGCGCGCCGCCGAACGTGCCGGCGCCTTCGACAGCCTGTTCTTCACCGAAGACGGCCGGCTCGTCGAAGGCGGCCGCAGCACGCTGTTCGCACGCATCGACGGACGCTGGTGGACGCCGCCGGTTTCCGATGGCGCACTGCCCGGTGTGATGCGCGGCGTGCTGATCGAAGACTCGATATGGGAGGCCACCGAGCGCAGCCTGTCGCTGGAAGATCTGCAGGCCGCGCAGAAACTCGTGGTGTGCAACGCGCTGCGCGGCGTGCTGCCGGCGCAGATGCTGTCGCAGCCGGAGCCGCAAGCCCTGCCGCACGAGGCCTCGGCCGCGTGAACCGGGCGTGCGCTTCGTTCGATCGGGCTCCCCGATGAAGCTGGCGCTGTTCGATCTCGACCACACGCTGATCCCGTTCGACAGCGGCATGGCCTGGACGCGCTTCCTGGTGGCGCGCGGCGTGCTGCCGGCCGATGCCGAGACGGTCTACCTGGGCTATTGCCAGCAGTACGTGGACGGCACCCTGGACATTCGCGAGCTGCATCGCGCCAGCGTCGCGCCGCTCGCGAGCTTCGGCATGGCGGCGCTGCGGCAATGGGCGGCGGAATTCGAAGCCGAGATCGCGCCGCGGGTGCCCGGCCCGATGCGCGCGCTGGTGCGCCGGCACCAGGACGCGGGCCACCTCTGCGCCATCGTGACCGCCACCACCCGCTTCATCGCCGAGCCTTTCGGCCGCGTGTTCGGCGTGGCCGACGTGCTGGCGACACGCTCCCTGGTGATCGACGACACGCTCGACGGCGCCATCGACGGCGATCCGTGCTTCGGCGTTCACAAGCTGGCCCATGTGGCCCAGTGGCTGGCACTGCGCGGCACGCGGCTCGAAGCGCTCGAGCAGTCGTGGTTCTATTCCGATTCGGCCAGCGACCTGCCGCTGCTGTGCGCCGTGTCCGATCCGGTGGCGGTGGCGCCGGACGAGCGCCTGCGCGCGCGGGCGATGCAGGCGGGCTGGCAGGTGATCGAACGCGCCTGAGCCGCGAGGCCGTCGCGCTAGACCTGGATCAGCCCCCAGCGCAGCGCCACCCACGTCAGCTCCGCCTGGTTGGTGGCGCCCAGCTTCTGCTTGACGCGGTACAGGTGCGAGCCCACCGTGCTGAGCGAGAGGTTCAGCGTGCTGGCAATCTGCGCCACCGTCATGCCGCGCGCGAGCTGGATGAAGACCGAGAACTCGCGCTCGCTGAGCAGGTCGGCCGGGTTGGCCTCGCCTTCGATCTGCGCCGTGGCCAGCGCCTGCGCGGTGCTGGCGTCGATGTAGCGGTCGCCGCGCGCCACGGCCTTGACCGCGGCAATCAGCGCATCGGGCGCGCTGCGCTTGGCCAGGTAGCCGAGTGCGCCTGCCCGCAGCACGCGGCGTGGATGGATCGTGTCCTCGTGCGCGGACAACGCCAACACGCGCGCCTTGGGGTCGTGGGCCAGCAGGCGGCGCAGAGCTTCCAGGCCGCCCATGCCGGGCATCGACAAGTCCATCACCACCACGTCGGGCCGCACCTGCGGATAGTCCTGGCAAGCCTGCTCGCCGGTGTCGGCTTCGGCCGCCACCTCGATCTGCGCGTCGGCCAGCAGCATGCGAAAGCCCATGCGCACCAGCGCGTGGTCGTCCACCAGCATCACTCGAATCGGCTGCATCGCCTGGGTCATGTGTTCTCCGCGACGGCCGCCGGCAAGGGCAGGCGCACCGTCAGTTGGGCGCCGCTGGGCGCGGCGGGTTCGAGGCGCAGGTCGCCGCCCAGGCTGTCGATGCGCTCGGCCAGCCAGCGCAGGCCATAGTGCCCTGCGCTGGTTTCCCTGGCGGCGTCAGGGCCGGGCAGGCCGCGCCCGTCGTCGGTCAAGGTGAGCTTCACCGTCTGCTCGTCGCCCTGCAGCGCCAGCACGATGCGGCGCGCCTCGCCATGCCGCAGCGCGTTGGTGATGCCTTCCTGCGCGGCGCGGTACAGCACCAGCGCCGTGTCGGTGTCGAGCCGGAGCCGATCGAGTTCGATGTCCAGATGCCACTCGACCTCCACCTCGCCATGGCTGCTGCGGGTTCGCTCGACCAGGTCTTCGAGCGCGGCCACCAGCCCGAACTTGTCGAGCACCAGCGGCGTCAGGCGCGGGATCATGCCGTGCATGGCCGTGTAGAGCCGCCCCGATTCGTCGGCGATCAGCCGCGCCGCCTGCTCGGCCTGCGGATCGAGTGCCTGCACGCGCTGCGCGATCGACAGGGCCATGCTGCGCATCGCGGTGACCGACTGGCCCAGCTCGTCGTGCAGCTCGCGCGCGATGAGGCGGCGTTCCTGTTCGATCTTCTGGTCGATCCAGCGGCCCAGCTCGCGGCTTTCGGACAAGCGGCTTTCGGCACGAACGGCGCGCCGTTCGGTCTCGATGTGCTGCTGCAGCATGCCGACCATGCGGTTGAAGGCGGCGCCGATGGCCGCCGCCTCGGTGCCGGGCAGGGCGCGCAGCGAGACGTCGAAGCGCCCGCTCTCGAGCTGGTTCAGCGCGTGGACGATGTCCGCGAACGGGCGCGTGGCGCGGCCCACCAGCCAGAACACGCCCGCGTTGACCACCGCCAGCAGGCCGAGCGCGCTGAGCGTCAGCAGCACGAAGTCGTCCCACGCGTCGAGCACCGCGCGCGAAGCGTTGGAACGCACCATCAGCTTGCCGCCCGGAAAGGCGATGGACAGCTGCGACGGCAGCGGCGAGACCAGGCTGTCGAACCAGTCCGGCGCATCGCGGCCGGCCTTGTAGACCGAAGTCGGCGAGCTGTACAGCACGCGATCCTCGTTGTCGAGCAGCGTGATGTCGTTGGAGCGCACGCGCCCGATACCCTGCAGGAACGAGAGCATGGCCGGCGTGCCCTGGGCCGCATAGAGCCAGGCGGTGCGGTTCAGCAACTGCGCGGCCACGCGATTGGCCGCCACGACTTCCTCGTGCACCGATTCGCGCATGGCGCGCATCTGCAGCGCGAGCATGGCCGCAACGAACAGCAGCGTCAGCAGGCTGACGATCAGGTTGATCTTCAGGCGCAGCGTCATGGCACGGGTCCGCCGCCGAAATGGCCATGCCGCGCATAGCCGTCGAGCGCGGCAACCATCGCGGAGGCCATGGCCGGGTGCGCGGGATCGTGGCCCGCGCCATCGATCCATTGCAGGCGGCTGTGCGCGATGCGGTCGTGCACGGCTTGCGCGGCTTCGGGCGCGCAGATCCGGTCGTCGCGGGAATGCAGCAGCAGGGTCGGCACCTTCGGCAGCGCACCGAGACGGTCGAGCAGCGGGGGTGCATCGAGCCAGCAGCGGTGCAGCAGGTAGTGGCTCTGCACGCGGTAGCGGTCGGCCAGCGCGTCGAGTGCCTCGCGGTCGGGCTCGGCGCCGGCTGCCGATGGCTGGCCGGTTCGCGCGGCTGCACCACCGGCCAGCGTCTGTTCCCAGTGCCACCAGGCCAGCGCGAGTTGCCGGGGCAGCTCCGCGTCGCCATCGGCCGGCCTCTGCTGCAGGCCGCGCGCCAGGAAGCCCAGCATGTCGTGCCGCTGGTCGGCCGGTGCCACGGACGCGAAGCGCGCCCACGCGGCGGGTGCGCATGCGGCCGTGTCCTGGAAGAAGGCTTCGATGTCTTCGGCACGCGGCAGGAAAACCGCGCGCAGCAGCAGCGCCGCCGCAGCTTGCGGCTCGACCACCGCATGGGCCAGCGCGAGCGTGGCACCCCACGAGCCGCCGACCACCAGCCAGCGCGGCACGCCGAGTTGTTCGCGCACATGCCGCAGGTCGTCGAGGAGGTCGGCCGTGCGGTTGTGCGCCGTTGCGCCGCGCGGGCGGCTGCGACCGGCGCCGCGCTGGTCGATGCCGATCACACGGTATCGCGCCGGATCGAAGAAGCGCCGCAGCAGCGGCGAAGCCCCCGAACCGGGGCCGCCGTGCAGGACCACGGCGCAGATTCCGGCGGGGTCACCACTTTCTTCTACATGCAGCACATGGCCGTGCGACACCTCCAATGCGTGGGTGCGCCAGGGAGGAGATTCGGGGTACAGGCCGGTAGGAAGCACGAGGCCATGGTACGCGGTGGCCCCTTTGCCGCTATTCATGAAAATCATGAAGTGCGATTCATGATTTCATGCTGGGTCTCTGTGGTTCACAGGTTCAAGATGCAAGCCGGAGCACACGAAGTTCCCGCAGCCGCCACATGGCGCTGCGCAACCTTTTCAGGAGACACTATGAAATGGGAAACCCCGACGGCAACTGATCTTCGTTTCGGTTTCGAGATCACGATGTACGTCAGCGCCCGCTGATTGCGCGCCTCGTCACACCCCGCCCCGGCACGCCCCCGGGGCGGGTTGTTTCGAACCTCTCCGCCACTTTCTTTTCTTTCCATGCGCATCACTGTCCTGGGGTCGGCCGCTGGCGGCGGCTTTCCGCAATGGAACTGCAACTGCCGCAATTGCGCCGGCGTGCGCGCGGGCACGGTGCGCGCCAAGCCGCGCACGCAGTCATCGATCTTCGTGCGCCCCGACGAGGGCGACGATGGCGTGCTGTTCAACGCCTCGCCCGACATCCTGGAGCAGATCCGCAGCAGCCCCGTGCTGCAGCCGGCACGCGCGATGCGCGACACCGCGATTGCCGGCGTGGTGCTGATCGACGGACAGGTCGACCATGCCACCGGCCTCTTCATGCTGCGCGAGCGCGGCACGCCGCTGCCGCTGTGGTGCACCGACCCGGTGGCCGAAGACCTGAGCCAGGGTAATCCCGTGCTGCGGGTGCTGTCGCACTATTGCGGCGTGGCACGCCATCCGATCGCGCTCGACGGCCGTGCCTTCGAGGTGCCCGACGTGCCCGACCTGAGCTTTCGCGCGCTGGCGCTGACCGGCAAGGCCGCGCCCTATTCGCCGCACCGCGAGCAGCAGGTGGCGGGCGACAACATCGGTGTGACCATCTTCGACCGCAAGAGCGGCAAGAGCCTGTTCTACGCGCCCGGCCTGGGCGCCATCACGCCGCCGGTGTTCGATGCCATGGCCAGCGCCGATGCGGTGATGGTCGACGGCACCTTCTGGACCGACGACGAAATGGTGCGCCTGGGCGTGAGCAGCAAGCGCGCACGCGAGATCGGCCACCTGCCGCAGTCGGGCGAGGGCGGCATGATCGAATGGCTGTCGCGGCTGCCCGCAACCACCGCGCGGCGCATGCTGATCCACATCAACAACACCAATCCCATCCTCGACGAAGACTCCGAAGAGCATGCGGCGCTGCGGCGCGCAGGCATCGAGCCATGCGAGGACGGAATGAGCATCCAACTCTAGAGAACACCGGGCCCGAACCATGCACGCCGACAGAATCCAGGACCCGCTGCAACCGGCCACGGACCACGGCAAGACCGCGCCGGCATGGAGCCGCGAGGAGTTCGAAGTCAAACTGCGCGAGCGCGGCCGCAGCTACCACATCCACCATCCGTTCAATGTCATGCTCAACAGTGGCCGGGCCACGCCCGAGCAGATCCGCGGCTGGGTGGCGAACCGCTTCTACTACCAGATCGCGATCCCGATCAAGGACGCGGCCGTGCTCTCGAACTGCCCCGACCCGCAGGTGCGCCGCGGCTGGGTGCAGCGCATCCTCGACCACGACAGCTTCGAGCTCGGCGGGATCAAGGACGAAGGCGGCGTCGAGGCCTGGCTGCGGCTGGCCGAGGCCGTGGGGCTGGCACGCGAAGAAGTGCGCGACCTGCGCAACGTGGTGCCCGCGGTGCGCTTCGCGGTCGATGCCTACGTGAACTTCGCGCGCCGCGCGCCTTGGCAGGAGGCCGTGTGCTCGTCGCTGACCGAGCTCTTCGCGCCCGAGATCCACAAGCAGCGCCTGGCCACCTGGCCCGAGCACTATGCATGGATCGAGCCGGCCGGTCTCGGCTATTTCCGCAACCGCGTGAGCCAGGCGCGGCGCGACGTGGAGCAGGGCCTGGCCATCACGCTCGACCACTTCGACACCCGCGCGCTGCAGGAGCGCGCACTCGAGGTGCTGCAGTTCAAGCTCGACATCCTGTGGGCGATGAACGACGCAATGGCCACGCGCTACGGGGTGAGCGGCGTATGACCGCGCAGGAGACCCTGCTGACCCCGGACAGCAAACCCCGCGTGGGCCCCGGCTTCCGCCTGCAATGGGAGCCGGCGCAGGATTGCCATGTGCTGCTCTATCCCGAAGGCATGGTGCGGCTCAACGGCAGCGCGGGCGAGATCATGAAGCGCTGCGACGGCGAGCGCAGCGTCGCGGCCATCGTGGCCGACCTGGAGCAGGCCTTCGACACCACCGGGCTCGAACCCGAGGTGCGCGGCTTCGTCGAAATGGCGGCGCAGCAGAACTGGCTGCGCTGGGACGCCACATGACCACTGCGGCACCGCGCCCCGGACCACCGCTCTGGCTGCTGGCCGAGTTGACCTACCGCTGCCCGCTGCATTGCGTGTTCTGCTTCAACCCGGTCGACTTCGCCACGCAGGAGAGCGAGCTCGGCACGGACGACTGGCTGCGCGTGCTGCGCGAAGGCCGCGAACTCGGCGCCGTGCAATGCGGCCTCTCGGGCGGCGAGCCGCTCTTGCGCGACGATCTCGAAGTCATCATTGCCGAGGCCGCGCGCCTGGGCTACTACACCAACCTGCTGACCTCGGGCGTCGGCCTCACGGCGCAGCGCGCCGCCGCGCTGAAGGCCGCGGGCCTGGACCACGTGCAGCTGTCGTTCCAGGATTCCACGCGCGAGATGAACGACTTCCTCTCGCACACCAAGACCTTCGAGCTGAAGAACCGGGTGGCGAAGATCATCAAGGACCAGGGCTGGCCGATGGTGCTGAACGTGGTGATCCACCGCATGAACATCGACCACATCGACCGCATCATCGAGATGGCGCACGAGATGGGCGCCGAGTACCTCGAACTCGCCAACACGCAGTACTACTCCTGGGCCTTCGTGAACCGCGACCAGCTGCTGCCCACGCATGAGCAGCTGCGCCATGCCGAGGAGGTGACCGATGCCTGGCGCAAGCGGCTCGGCGAACGGATGCGCATCTTCTTCGTCGCGCCCGACTATCACGAAGGCAAAGCCAAGAAATGCGTCAACGGCTGGGGCAGCATGTTCCTCACCGTGGCGCCCGACGGTACCGCGCTGCCTTGCCACACCGCGAAGATGCTGCCGGGCCTCGAGTTCCCGAACGTGAAGGCGCACAGCCTGCGCGAGATCTGGTTCGATTCCGAAGGCTTCAACCGCTACCGCGGCACGGGCTGGATGAAGGAGCCTTGCGCAAGCTGCGACCAGCGCGAGCAGGACCTGGGCGGCTGCCGCTGCCAGGCCTACCTGCTGGCGCAGGATGCGGCCGCGGCCGATCCGGTGTGCGCGAAGAGCCCGGACCACCACCGCGTGGTCGAGGCGGTGGAGCATGCGGCCGCGCGCGATCCGGCGGCGCCGACGGAACATCCGCTGGTGTTTCGCGATCCTGCCAATTCGCGGCGCCTTGCCGCGGCACTGGTCACGCCAGACGCGTGAGGCCGCGCGGCGGCACGCCGAGATCGGTCATTTCTTTCCGCCGCTTCACCGGCCGCCGCTCGCGCAGCCAGCCGAAATCCGGCGCGAAGCGCCATGCCAGCAGCAGCAGCGCGAGCAGCGCGGGAATCCACCGCAGGTCCGCATCCGCCGGCCGGTACTGCGCGAAGCGGCGATCCAGCATGGCCGTCTTCAGTGCCTCGGGCGTGTTCAGGCGCCGGTAGTTCACGCCGACCAGTTCGGCCAGCGAACGCAGGTGGTCCTGCCGCAGTTCGGAGAGGTGTTCATGGTTCAGTGTGCCGCCGCTCGCGGAGCCCTGCACCACCTCGTCGGCCCGCCAGTAGCCGGCGGGCTCGCCGTTGCTGCCGGTCTTGGGAATGGGCACCGGCACGTCGCCGCCCACCCCGATCAGCCAGCCCTGGACCTCGCCGGGCTGGATGTCCGTCATGGGCGGCGTCTCGTTGATGCGCAGCGGCGGCGACTCCTGTCCGTCGCTGATGAAGACGAAGTGGGTGCCGGGCCCGATGGACCGGGCGCCGCGCACGGCCCAGGTCACGCCCTTGCTCACGTTGCTCGCATTGGCCCAGCGCATGCGGCCGTCGATGCGTTCGAGCGAGGCCAGCAGTTCTTCATAGTGGCCGCAGACCTCGACCGGCGTGAGGATCACCAGCGAGCGGTAGTCCGCAAAGACGCTCCAGCCCACCCTGGAGCCGCAAGGCAGCGCACCGAGCACATCGCGCATGGCGGCACGCGCGAGCGTGAGCCGGCTGACGGCCGCGTGGTCCAGCTCCACGTCCTCGACGTTCATGCTCTGCGTGATGTCGAAGCTCACCTGCCAGTTGAACACCGGGTGCTGCAACTGCACGCGCGGTGGCCAGGCGGCGAGCGCCAGCAGCAGCAGGGCCAGCACCAGCGGCCAGTTGCCGGTGCCGCCGCCGACGCGCCGCCAGGCGCTGCGCCACGGCCCCGGCAAGGAGGGTGTCATGGAAGGCCTCACGGCAGGTCTCCCGCGACGAAGCCCGGCACCCGCACCCGGCGCTGCTCATGCGCCGGCTGTTGCTCGGCGGAGAAGGCTTCCTGGTCTTCGGGCGCCAGCCGCAGCGCGCGCTCCAGGTTGTAGCGCGCGTCCCAGTCCTCGGGCGCGGCGCGCAGCAGGTCGCGCAGCCGCTGCTTGCCGAGTTCGAACAGCGGCAGCGCACCGGCCTCTTGCGCCATGCCTTGGCGCAGGTACATGTTGCCCAGGTTGAACAGCGCCTGCTGCGCGACGGGGTCGCGCTCGCCGGCCTGGATCAGGCCCGCATAGCCCTTGAGCGCGGCATCGTGCGCGCCGGCCTTGGCAAGGGCCACCGCCTGCGCCAATTGCAGGTTGCGCGGCGCCGAAAGCGGCGCGGCCGCCGCTTCCCTGCCGACCGGCGTGGCGGCGATGCGGGCGATTTCCGTGTTGAGGTTCATCGTCTGGCGCAGCCGCAGCCCGCGCTCCAGTGCCACGCCCATGCAGCACAGGCTCAGCATGCCGAAGACCAGGTGCACCGTGCGTCGCTTCATGAAGTTCTCCGCCAGCTCTGCAGCTGCACTGCGCGGCAGGCGAGCAGGCCCGCGCAGCACAGCATCGCCGCAAAGTAGAACGCCGCGCCGTGGTCGCGCCGCGGCACGCGCTCGTGGATCGTGAGCGGGAAATTCTGCTGCCGGTCGATCTCGGCCATGGCGGCGGCCATTGCCGTGGAATCGTCCACCTGATAGAGCCGGTAGGGCGTGCTCAGCGTCTTGAAGAACTGGTGCAGCGCCAGTTCCTCGCCGAGGCCGTAGGCCGAGACCGTCTCGGTGTTGAGGTTGGGCGAGTTGGGGCCGCTGCGCACATAGATCCAGTACAGGCCGATCTTCTCGCGCGCCAGGCCGGCGTGGACGCGCTGCCGCGTCGCCTCGTCGAGCTGGGCGCCGCCGTCCGACACGATCAGGATCACGCGGCTTCCCGAATAGCTGCGGCCTTCGAATTCCTCGATGGCCGCGAGCAGTGCCACGCCCATGCGGGTTTCGGGCAGGCCGCGGCCGATGGCGGTGGCGGCGAGCGCAGCCTGCACCGTGTCGGTCTTCTGCGTGAACGGCACCACCGCGATCGGCACCGTGCTGAAGGTCATGAAGGCGAAGCGGTTGTCGGGCCGCTTGGCGACGAATTCGCTCAGCAGGTCGCGCACGACCTTGGCCTTGGGCTCCTGCGACATGCGGCCCGCGGTCTTCAGGCCGTTGGTGTGCACCGTCGCATCCATGCTGCTGCTGCGGTCCATCAGGATCAACACCTCCGCACCGCGCCCGGCGCGTTCGACCACGGCGCCCGATTGGCCCGGTCCCGCGAGTCCGAGCACGGTGAAGGCCATGGCACCGACCGCGAACGCGCGCCACAGAAAGCCGACCAGGCGGCCGACGCGATCGGCCGGCAGCCAGGCAAGGTACGAAAAGCCCAGCGTGTCGCTGCGCCTGCGCAGCAGCGGCAGCAGCGCGAGCGGCAGCAGAGCGAGCATCCAGGGCTGGGCGAGGTCGAAGCGCATGGCTCTCTCTGTCTGCCGGTCAATGCCGGTGGCGCTTTTCCGCGTTGCGCAGGGCCCGGCACAGCGGCTTGAGCGCATAGGCGGCGTGCGGCTGGGCCGGTGCGGCAGTGCTCTCGGCGAAGAAGAAGCGCCGGGTCGACTCGCGGTAGAAATCCTCCAGGCGCGGCTGCAGCGGGCGCAGGTAGGGCGCGTCGGCCAGCAGCTGCGGCAGGCTGGCGCCATGCACGACGCGGCCGGCACTTCGGTTGAGCGCGCGGTGCACGACGCGCCACGCTTCCGGGCTTGCCGGGTCATCGATGCGCCTGAGCTCGCGCCAGGCATGCGCGAATGGCAGCTGCTGCGCTTCGCGCATGTTGCGCCACGCCCACCATGCGAGCCAGGCCAGGAGCACCGCCAGCAGCGCAAGAAGCGAGAGCTTCAACTGCTGCAGGGTGGCGTAGGTCGGAAGCGACGCGACGGGCCGGTCCGGACGCAGGGGCTGCAGATCGCCCTGGCCGAATGCCTCCGCTGGCGTCAGCGGTCCGATGCTGACCGGCCAGGCGGGCAGCGCGAGCGCCGGACCCGAGGCGGTGGCGATCGTCAGGGCCGGCAGCGAGATGGCGGTCAGCGCGCGCGGCGCGTTGATGAGTTGGTACTCGATGGCGAGCCAGCGCCGTCCTGCTGCATCGGTCTCGATGCGCGATGGCCTGCGTTCCAGCCACAGATCGATGCGCGCCGCACTGGGCAGCGCGCCGGGTTCGAGCGAGCGGCCTTGATGCTCGAGCAGCACGCGCTGCGTGAGCACGTCGCCGAGCACGTGGCCGAAGCTGCGTGGCTGCTCGATGGTAGTGGCAGCGGCTGTTGCTGCAGGCTTGGCGGAATCGGCGGCGAGCGCGAGGCCCGCGGGTACCACCGACAGTGCAAGCACCAGCGCCAGCACGGCGACATGGCACCGCTTCATGCCGCCGTCTCCAGGAAATAGCGCGTGAGCGCCTCGGCATCGAAACGGCCGTGCAGGTGAAAGGGCGGCATGCCATGCGCGTTGAACAGGGCGGTGAGTTCAGAACGCCGGTTCGCGACCGAGTCGCGCCAGCGCGTGCGCAGCGACTCGCGCATCCACAGGCTGCGCCGTGCGCCGGTTTCGGCGTCGCTCAGGGCGACCAGCGCGCGTGCATCGGGCGGTTCGGTTTCGGCCGGGTCCCAGACCACCAGCGGAACGACGCAGGCGGGCGCGAACTGTTCAAGCAACTCGCCGAGCGCGGCGATCGGCCAGTGAAAGTCGGACGCGAGAAACACCAGCCCGCCGCGG
Source organism: Variovorax paradoxus (assembly GCF_018614875.1). Taxonomy (GTDB): domain Bacteria; phylum Pseudomonadota; class Gammaproteobacteria; order Burkholderiales; family Burkholderiaceae_C; genus Variovorax; species Variovorax paradoxus_I. Next base: position 314,497 of record NZ_JAGGNW010000002.1, read on the forward strand.
CCCACCAGGCGCTCGGTGGCGCGCCGCAGGCCCGCCAGCGCGCTGTCGCCGTCCGTGGGGGCCGGGCCCGTGGCACGGCAGCCGCGCAGCATCCGCGCCATCAAGCTGCCGTTGCCGCGGCTGTGGCGCGCCGGCACGAACAGGTCCTGGCGCTCGCGCTGGTCGAAGGCCAGCAGGCCGACCGTGTCGCCGGCGCGAAAGGCGCTGTAGCCCAGTGCTTCGACCAGATCGGCCACCACGTCGAGCTTGCGCCGCTCGGCGCCGAAATGCATCGAGGCCGACACGTCCACCACCACATGCACGGGAATCGCCACGCGCAGCCGATGGATGCGCACCAGCCAGTCGCCGCGGCCATCGCGCACGCTCGCGCGCAGGTCGATGCGGCGCGGGTCGGGATGGTCGAACAGCCGCCGGTGCGCGGCGAATTCCTGCCCGCTGCCCTGGCTCAGGCCGCGCTGCGCACCCGGGCGCCAGCCGCCGAAGCGGCGCGGCAGCTGGTAGTGGAATTCGTCGACGCGGTCCATGGCATCAGGGCGCAGCGATCTTGTCCATGATCTGCATGACCAGCGCTTCCGACAGCTCGGCTCGGCGCAATTCATAGACAGGCGTGAAGAAGACGCGGTGGCCCAGCACCGAGGGCAGCACCGCCGCCAGATCGGCGGGCTCCAGGTGCGAACGGCCTTCGAGCCAGGCGACGGTGCGTGCCGCGCGCAGCAGTGCGCTCATGCCGCGCGGGCTCGCACCGGCGAGGATCAGGCGGTCCATGTCCACGCCGTCGAGCCGAATGCCGAATTTCTGCGGCACCTCGGTGGCCTCCCACACGTCGAGCACGTAGCGCTCGATAGTCTCGCTGGCCCGCACGCTGCGCTGCACTTGCGCGGCGATGGCGTTGAGCCGGTCCCACGGCAGGATGGCGGGCGCCACCTTGTCGAGCAGGCCTTCGGTGTCGTGGTAGGCGGTATCGAACACCAGCGACTGGCGGATGCCGCGGTCGGCCGGCTTGGGCATGTTCAGCTCGAACATGAAGCGGTCGCGCGCCGCCGAGGCCAGTTCGAAAGTCTCTTCACGCTCGACCTTGTTGCGGTCGGCGAACACCGTCATGTGCGGAAAGCTGTACTCGCGGTCGAAGGCCGACACCGTGCGCTCGGCCATCGCGCGCAGCAGCAGCGACTGCACCTGCGGCCGGGCCCGGTTGATCTCGTTGAAGAAGAAGGTGACCAGCCGTTCGCCGTGGCGCAGCAGCGGCCCCGGGTCGATGCGCGGCCGGCCTTGGGCATCGACGTAGGTGTGATAGACCAGGTCGCCGGGCATCAGGTCGACCGTGCCTTCCACGCGCTCGAAGTCGCCGCCAATGGCGCGCGCGAAGGCGCGCAGCACCGTGGTCTTGCCGACGCCCACGTCGCCTTCGAGCAGCACGTGGCCGCGCGCGAACAGCGCCACGTTGATGAGGCGAATCGTCTCGGCCTGGCCGATCACCGCTTTCGCGACTTCGCCTTCGACGCGCAGCGCGAGGCGGCGCCAGTCTTCGAGTTGTTCTTCGGTGCCCATGGTGTTGCCCGTGTCCGATGCCGCCGTGGCTACTTCGACTCCATCATCTTCTTCAGGTTGGCGAGCCCGTCGTGATAGACGCCGGTCACGGCCTTGATGGCGGCTTCGTCGTTCTTGTCCGGCGGCGGATCGTTGTTGGGGTAGCCGCGATAGAAGGCGCCGCGCCACTCGACGACGGACTTGCCGCCATCGGCCACCACGGTGAGGGTGGAGGTGTAGTTGGTGACCGGCAGCGCGCCGCCGTCCTTGGCGCGGTAGCTGTATTTCATCTTCGCGTCGTCGTAGCTTTCGATCGTCTCGATCAGCGTGCCGCCGCCCTTGAGCTTGAGGGTCCGCACCGAGCCTTCGGCATTGCCTTTGTCGGCCGGGCTCTCGGCTACCGCCGGGTGCCAGTCCTTCAGCGCGTTGAAGTTCTTGATCTTGGCCCACACGGCATCGGCCGGCGCCTCGATGGTGACTTTTTCGCTCACCTTCTGGCGCGTGGGGCCATGGGCCTGGCTCGGGGCCGATGCGGCAAGCAGCAAGGAGGCGAGAAGAACAGGGAGAGCCCGTCGGCCGCAAGGGTGTGTCAGCATGGAAACGTCCATCATGGGTAGGAGGAAGGGTCGGTCGAAAAAAATGGTCAGGGCTCGATCGGCGCACCGATGAAGGCACCGAACCCGCGGCTGTTCTGTCCCGTGGCAATGGTCTTGAGCTTCTGCCCGCTCGCGGCGTCCAGCACCTGCACGTTGTCGTCCATCCAGTTGACGACGTAGACGCGGTCGCCATGCGCGGCAATGCCTTCGGGGTAGGCAAAGCCGGGGAGGGTGCGCAGCAGCTTCAGCGAAGCGGCGTCGATCACGCTGACGCTGTCTTCATGCTGGTTGGTCACGTAGAGCAGCGCGCCGCCCTGCGCCAGCGCCGCGCCGTAGGGCGCCTTGCCCACCTTGACGGTGGCGACGAGGGCCGGCCGGCGCGTGTCGCGCATGTCGACAACCGAGACATCGTTGCTCTGCACATTGAGCGCATAGAGTCGCGAGCGCGGGGCGTCGTAGAGCAGCGCGAACGGATGGCTGCCGACACGCACGCGCGCCAGCACCCGCCGCGCGGCGGCGTCGACCACGGCCACGCTGTCGTCGTCGCGCTCGGCCACGAACACGGTGGCGCCGTCGGGATGCGCGGCCACGCCGGCGGGTGCGCGGCCGACCGCGATCGAGGCCAGGGGCTTTGCGGCATCGGCGGCCAGCGCATCGAGCACCAGCAGCCGGCTGCTGTACCAGTCGGCCACATACAGATGCCGGCCGTCGCCCGAGATGTCGATGCCCACCGGCCCGGCTCCGGCCGGCAGCGTGTTCACCACCTTCTGCTGCCGCATGTCGATGACCGAGATGGTCTTGCTGTCGGGGTTGGAGACGAAGGCCCGCCCGGCGCGGCTGGACGCCACCACGCCGGCCGGCGAGCGGCCCACGGGAACGGTGGCCACCACCTGCTGCGAGGCGAGGTCGATCACCGACACGTCATGGCTGCCCTGGTTGGTGATGTAGGCGAACGGCGCGGCCCAGGCCGTGGTGCACATCAGCATCGCGGCAACCCCGGCGTGCACAGGTGTTGCGGTAGCCGTCATGGCGATCTGCCCGATGCGGCTCAGCGCGCGGTGGGAGGACCGATGAAGCAGCCCTTGTTCACCTTGGCCTGCAGCGCCTTGTAGCGCTTGATGTCGGCCTGCAGCTTTTCCGAATCGCGGATGTAGCTGCCGCGCTCGCCGCCGATGGTGGTGGCCTTGGCGGCCGTGCTCAGGTCCACGTATTCCGGGTATTTGACTTCCCTGGCCAGCGCGTCGAGCGCGCAAGAGCACTTGTTCGTCATCTCGAAGTTGCCGGCATCCGGATGCGCGGCGATGCACTCCTGCACGTACAGCACGCGGTCCACGGTGGGAAAGTCGTTCACGCGCGGCGGCGCGCCATGCACGGCCATCGGCAGGCCGAGAAGGCAAAGAAGGCGGAAGAGGTTTTTCATGGCGTTCGCTGGAATTTCGAGAAAGGCGGCGCTGGCTAGCGCGCCGGCGCCTTCGCCCCGTCGATCAGAAGTTCCTCGACGATCAGGGGCTGGGCCGCAGCGCTCCCGCCCGGGATGGAGGTGCGGATGGCGTACACGCCACCCGGCACCGCGTCGGACAGCGTGAAGCGGTAGTTCTTGCTCGCGAACTTCTCGTACTTGGGCCGGTTCGGGTCATCGAGGAAAGGGCTGAACGCGATCTCCTTGCCCTTGACCGTGCGGCCCTGGTAGCGCAGCGAAACGTCGCGCACTTCGGCGCCCTGGTAGATCGCCGTGCGTATGCGCTTGCGGAAGTGGAATTCGGAGCCGCGCGTGAGGCGCTTCATCTCGCGCACGTCGTGCTCCAGAAAATAGAGGATGACGGGATTGCCATCCGCGGCGGGCACGTCGGGCACCTGCAGCTTGCGCGCACCGCTCAGGAACACGCCCTTGGCATCGCAGCAGCGGCCGTCGTCCTTGGCGCTCAGGGCCACGGTGACGCTGTCGGCAAACGACTCTTCGAAGCTGCCGGTCTTGCCGAAGGTGTAGCGCAGCAGCATGGGCGCCTGCAGGCCCTGCAGCTGCGGTGTCATGAACAGCAGGCGCTCGGCGGGCGAGAAGTCGCGCTTGTCGGCCTCGGCGTGCGAGGCCGGGGAAGGCAAGAGCAGAACGCAGAGTGAAGAAGCGGCAATGGCGAAGCGCATGGGAAGAAACGGCAACTCAGTTGGTGGGAGCCCCGAACGATGCATCGACCAGCGGAACACCGAATTCCTTCAGGATCGCCTGGATCTCGGGCCCCTTGGATTCGATCAGCCCCTCGATCTGCTGCTTCCATTCGCGTTCGCCATAGCGCACGCCCATGGCCATCTGGTAGTCGAGCCCAACGCCCTTTTCGGACTTCAGCGGCACCACGACGAGGGCCGGGTTCTTGACGCGCCGGGCGAAGTAGCCCGCGATCGGGCCCCAGACGACCACGGCATCGAGCTTGCCCTCGGCCAGGTCTTTTTCGACGATCTCGCCCGGGTACTGCGCGGGGTCGGCGCTCATGAGCTTGTAGGGTATGCCCTGCTCGAGCAGCCCATGCCGGTTGAGCCATTGCGAGGCCGGCGAGCGGTCGTAGATGCCGATGCGCAGCGACTTCAGCTTGGCCGGGTCGAGCTTGAGAAAATCTTCCGCCGAGGCCACGTTGTCCATGCCCTTGCCCTTGGGAAAAACCAGTGCGTAGGTCGAGCGGTAATAAGGCTTGGTGACCGAGACCTCGTCCAGCCCGACGGGCACGCCCATCACGATGTCGCAAGGGTAGTCCTGGCCCGGCAGCTTGAAGCGCAGCGTGTTGCGGAAGAAGGCCAGCCGCTGCGGGAAAGAGTAGTAGGTGACCGGCAGGCCCAGCGCCTTGCCGAACAGCTCGGCGATGCGGTTCTCGATGCCTTCTGCCTTGGTGTTGGAGAAGGGCATGTTGTTGGGGTCCTGGCAGACGCGCAGCGCCTTGCGCGGCGTCTCCTGGGCCACGGCCGGAACCAGTGCGCAGCAGCATGCCGCACCCAGCAAGCCCGCCCGCAGGTGGGCGCCGATGGAAAGGGGCCTGGCAGCATGCTGCCGGTTCGTCATTTGTTTTCTTCCACTCGGGCGCGGGTGATCGCGCCGTCGGACCGGCCCTTGAGGTACGCGTAGAGCTGGTTGATGTTCTCCATCACCGCGGGGTTGTTGCCGAAGCTCTGCATGCCCTTGTCGAGCCGTCCGTCGCGCACGGTCTTGATGAAGTCTTCCTTCTTCATGGTCTTGAGGCTGTTGATCAGCGAGGGGCCGACCATGCCTTCCTGGTTCGGGCCGTGGCAACGGTCGCAGGCGGCGGAGCGCCAGGTGCGGAAACCCTTCATGGTTTCAGGGTCCACCTTGTAGCCGTCGGTGACCTTGTAGGGCGCGGGATCTGGCGCGGCAGTGGCCAGTGTGCAGGCCACGCCGGCAAGCAGGACGAGGGAAGGCAGCAACGTTGACTTACGAAATTTCATGGCTCCTGGGTCTCCGATATCTTTGAAAGTACGTGGGGGAGAGCCCTCCAGCGAGTGCTCTCCCGGTCCGCATGGTGCGTCTATCTATTCAATGAATGACGCCTCGGTCATAACGCCTCAGTTGGGCAATGCGAAGACAGTCAGCGAACCGCCGAGTTCGGTGTACTGGCTCAGTTCCTTGTAGCCGCCGACGGCGCCGAGCCCTTCGGTGCTCTTCTCGGGGTCGATGCCCGCGGCCATGCCGATGCCGGCCCAGCCGCCGATGCCCGAGAACACGCCGATGTACTGCTTGCCCTTGTGCTCATAGGTGAAGACGTTGCCGATGATCCCGGACGGGGTCTTGAACTTGAACAGCTCCTTGTTGATGTCCTTGGCATCCACGCACTTCAGGTAGCCTTCCAGCGTGCCGTAGCAGGAGATCCCGCCGGCGGTGTTCAGCGAGCCGCTCCACACCGAGAACTTCTCGGCCTTGGTCTGCACGATCTTGCCGGTGCCCGCGTCCCACGCGATGAAGTTGCCCATGCCGCCATGGCTGCCCGGCGTGGGATACATCGACAGCGTGGCACCCACGTACGGCTGGCCCGCCGTGTACTCGACCTTGAACGGCTCGTAGTCCATGCAGACGTGGTTCGTCGGCACGTAGAAGAGCTTGGTGTTGGGGTCGTAGGAGGCGGGCTGCTGGTCCTTGCTGCCCAGCGCGGCGGGGCAGACGCCCTTGGTGTTGACGTCGGCGCCGTTCTGCGCGGTCGAGTACTTGGCCACCACCTGCGGCCGGCCGGTCTTCATGTCGACGTGGGTGGCCCAGTTCACCTTGGGGTCGTACTTCTCGGCCACCAGCAGCGCGCCGGTCACGCGGTCCAGCGTGTAGCCGAAGCCGTTGCGGTCGAAGTGCACCAGCGCCTTGGTCGGCTTGCCCTTGACGTTGATGTCCGCCAGGATCATTTCGTTGATGCCGTCGAAGTCCCACTCGTCATAGGGCGTCATCTGGTAGACCCAGTTGACCTTGCCGCTGTCGACGTCGCGCGACCAGATGCTCATCGACCACTTGTTGTCGCCGGGCCGCTGCGACGGGTTCCAGGTCGACGGGTTGCCGGTGCCGTAGTAGACGGCATTGGTCGCCTTGTCGTAGCTGTACCAGCCCCAGGTGGTGCCGCCGCCGATCTTCCACTGGTCGCCCTTCCAGGTCTTCAGCGAAGAGTCCTTGCCGACCGGCGCCATCTTGCCGTCGGTCCAGGTCATGGTCTTGGCCGGGTCCATCAGCATTTCTTCGTCCGGCCCGGTGCTGAAGCCCTTCCAGGCCAGCTTGCCGTCCTTGATGTTGTAGGCGGCCAGGAAGCCGCGCACGCCGAACTCGCCGCCGCTGATGCCGGTGATGACCTTGTCCTTGAAGACGTGGGGCGCGTTGGTGTTGGTGGCTCCGACCTTCGGATCGCCGTTCTTCACCGTCCACACCACCTTGCCGGTCTTGGAGTCGAGCGCGACGAGGGTGGTGTCGGCCTGTTGCAGGAAGACCTTGCCCTCGGCATAGGCGAGCCCGCGGTTCACGGTGTCGCAGCACATGACCGCGATCACCGACTGGTCCTGCTTGGGTTCGTACTTCCACAGGATCTTCTGGGTCTCGACGTCGAGCGCGAACACCTTGTTCGGAAACGGCGAGTGCAGGTACATGACCCCGTCGACCACCAGGGGCGAACCCTCGTGGCCGCGCAGCACGCCGGTGGAGAAGGTCCACGCGACCTGCATCTTGCCCACGTTGCTCTTGGAGATCTGGTTCAACTTGCTGTATCGCTGGTTGAACATATCGCCCGCTTGCGTGGCCCAGTTCTTCGAGTTGGCGATGTTTTTCTCTACGTCGGCATTGGCAAGCGCCAAGGCCGGAAGAGCCAACATCGCGACGCCGATATGCCGTACGAGACGGCCGGCGATCTGCCTGGAAAACTTCATAAATGTCTCCTCACATTTCAGTGGGTTTCGAACACGGTCTTGGCGGCAGCCTGCGGATCTTTCGATCACCTTGCCGAAAGCAGCGGACCGCAACATCCATGCCCGCCATTTCCACCCGCTGTGCCTCGCCATGCCGAGGGGCCGGCGATGCGAAGGCGCGAGTCTCCACTCGCAAGAGCCCCGGGCGAGGAGGCATGCACGCAGCGCGCGGCAACATGCCGCGACATACCGAGAGCGGCATCGGACCTAGGGAAATCCCGAGCGTTCGATGCACTGCGCGGCGCAGCACGCCACGCATTGCCGCGGCCTTGCATCGTGTGCGCATCAAATTTGACGCAAAGTGTCTCGTGCAAAGTAACGACGTCGAGCGCGGCGGGGCTAGCAAAGGGCCGCGGAGGCGCCGGCACGGGCAAACGGGCAGGGACTCGTCACAGTGAAAACCCTCGACTTCCAGAGGCACGAAATTTGCGGATTGGAAGCAAACGGCAAATACCATTGAGACCCCCAAAGCCCGGCAGACCCCATCGTTCTACATGCTGCGAACCATCGACCTAACCAAGCGCTATGGCACGCGCACGGCGCTGCAGTCGTTGTCGCTGCATTTGCCCGCGGGCCAGTTCGTGGCGCTGCTCGGACCCAACGGCGCGGGCAAGTCGACGCTGTTCCAGGTATTGACCGGCATGTTCGCGGCCGACGAAGGCGAGGTCGAAGTGGCCGGCCATTCGCTGCGCCGCTCCGCCACCGCGGCGCTGCGGCACATCGGTGTCGTGTTCCAGCAGATCTCGCTCGACCTCGACCTGAGCATCCGGCGCAACCTGCTGTTCCAGGCCGACCTGCACGGCCTGCCGCGGCGGCTCGCGAACGAACGCATCGCGTCGGCCTGCGAGCGCCTGAACATCGACGCAGATCTCGACCGCAAGGTGCGCGAGCTCTCGGGCGGCAACCGGCGCAAGGTCGAGCTCGCGCGTGCAGGCCTGCATCGCCCGGCCGTGCTGCTGATGGACGAGGCCACCGTGGGGCTCGATCCGAAATCGCGCCAGGACCTGCTGGCCGCGCTGCATGCGGACGTGCGCGAGCGCGGCGTGTGCGTGCTGTGGGCCACGCACCGGGTCGAGGAGGCCGAGGAGGCCGACCGCGTGCTCGTGCTGCACAAGGGCTCGCTGCTGGCGGACGGCACGCCGGCGGAAGTGAGCCGGCTGCTCGGGGGCGTCACGCTGGAAGCGGGCTTCATCGCGCGCACCGCCTGACCAAAAAAAAAGAATCCGGATCAAAAAATGGAGACATCGAATGCCGCAACCTTCTCTCTCGATTCCTGGCGCGCTGGTGCGTGCGGCGCGTGCCGCCGGTAGCGCGCTCGTGCTGGCCGCGCTCGGCGGCTTGGCGCTGGCGCAGGGCACCGCCTATGTATCGAGCGAAAAGGACAGCGCGCTCACGATGATCGACCTGGCGACGCTGACCGTGAAGGGCACGATCCCGACCTGCAAGCGCGCACGCCACATCCAGCTGACGCCCGAGCGCCAGATCATGGTGGCCTGCACCGACTCCAACCAGGCCGACCTGATCGATCCCGCGAGCGGCAAGTCGGTGCGGCGCATTCCGCTCGGCGACGAGCCCGAGGCCTTCGACCTGTCGCCCGATGGCAAGATCATCTACGTGTCGAACGAAGACGCGGGCGAGGCCAGCTTCATCGACGCGGCCAGCGGCAAGAAGCTGCGCTCGGTCAAGGTGGGTGCCGAGCCCGAAGGCGTCAAGGTCAGTGCCGACGGCAAGACGCTGTACGTGACCTCGGAGGTGGCGAGCCTCGTGCACGCGATCGACACGGCCAGCGGCAAGGTCGTGAAGAACATCCGGGTCGGCAAGCGCCCGCGGCGCATGGCGATCACGCCCGACGGCAAGGAGCTGTGGGTCACCAACGAGCTGGGCGCCAGCGTCAGCATTGTCTCCACCGCCACGCACGAGGTGATCGACACGCTCAAGTTCGAAGTGAAGGGCGCGCGCGCCGAAGACATTACGCCCGTGGGCATCCAGATGACGAGCGACGGCAAGCGGGCCTTCGTGGGCCTCGGCCGGGCCAACCACGTGGCCTTCATCGATGTGGCCGGCCGCAAGGTCGGCGCGCTGGTGCTGGTCGGGAAGCGGGCCTGGAACGTCACGCTCGACAAGGCGCAGGCGCGGCTCTACGTGGTCAACGGCCTGAGCGACGACGTGACCGTGGTCGACGTGGCTGGCGCCAAGGCCATCAAGAGCGTTCCGGTGGGGCGCGTGCCCTATGGGCTCGTGATCGTCGAATGAGGATGCGCGCAACGGCTTCGTGGTTTGCGGGCGCGTGGTTGATGGCCGTGGCGCTCATGGCGCCCGCGGCGGCGGGCGCGGCCGTGCTCAAGGCCACGCTGATCACGCCCGGCGACGATCCGCGCCTGGAGCGTTCGCGCATCGAGCGCGCCTACCTCGGACATCCGGCCGGCCCGCTTTCCGAAGGGCTCGAGGTCGCGCTCGAGGAAGCGAAATTCGAGCTTGACGCAGCGGGCGCCGAAGTCGCGCTGGCCACCGCGCCGGCCGCTTCCGCGGAGGCGGCGCGCGCCGCGGCGGTGGCGGCCGAGAAGAGCGGCGCGGCGGTGCTGCTGACCGATCTGCCCGCCGAATGGACCCTGGCGGTGGCCGACGCCGTGAAGCTGCCGGTGCTGAACCTGAGCGATGCCTCCGACCGGCTGCGCCAGCAGGATTGCCGCGCCCGCATGTTCCACCTGATTCCCAGCGAACGCATGCGCAGCGATGCGCTGGCGCAGACGCTGGTGTCGCGCAAATGGAGCAAGCTGCTCCTGCTGGTGGGCGGCAGCCCGCAGGACGCGTCGCGCGCGGCCACCGTGCAGGCGTCGATCAAGCGCTACGGTTTGCAGGTGGTGGCCAGCAAGCCGTTCAAGCTCTCGGCCGACCCGCGCGAGCGCGACCTGGCCAACCCGCTGCTGCTCACGGCCGGCAACAGCTACGACGCCGTGTGGGTGGTCGACAGCGACGGCGAGTTCGCCCGCACGCTGCCCTACCGCACCGTGCTGCCGCGGCCGGTGGTGGGCGACGGCGGGCTGGTGGCGCTGGCCTGGCATGCGCAGTTCGAACGCTACGGCGCGCCGCAGGTGTCGCGGCGCTTTGCCAAGGCCGCGAAACGCCCGATGACGGCGCAGGACTGGGCCGCGTGGATGGCCGGCAAGGCCCTGGCGGCCGCCGCCATTGCCGCGCCCAAGGGACCGAACGCAGCCTGGGCCCAGGCCATCGGCAAGGGCACGCTCGACGGTTCCAAGGGCACCGGCCTGAGCTTCCGGGCCTGGGACGGCCAGCTGCGCCAGCCCGTGCTGCTGACGGACGGGCAGGGCGTGATCGCGCAGGCGCCGGCCGAAGGCGTGCTGCATCCGCGCGACGTGCTCGACACGCTGGGCGCCGATGCACCGGAGAAGCTATGTCCGATCGCACGATGAAAACGGAAACGCCCGTGGACGAACATGCGGAGCCGCTGGCGCGGCGGGGCGTCGCCCACGCGCTGCAGGCGATGCGCGCGATCATGCTGCGCGAGCTCTACAAGTTCTCGCAGCAGACCGGCCGGCTGGTGTCGGCGCTGGTGCGGCCGCTCTTGTGGCTGGCCGTGTTCGCGGCGGGTTTCCGCAACGTGTTCGGGGTGGCGATCGTCGAGCCCTACGACACCTACATTCCGTACGACGTCTACATCGTGCCGGGGCTGGTCGGCATGGTGCTGCTGTTCAACGGCATGCAGTCGTCGCTGGCCATGGTCTACGACCGCGAGATGGGGCTGATGCGCCTGTTGCTCACCGCGCCGCTGCCGCGGCCGTGGCTCTTGTTCTCCAAGCTGTGCGCGACGGCGCTGCTGTCGGTGCTGCAGGCGCTGGCCTTCGTGATCGTGGCGGCGCTCATCGGCACCGAGCTGCCGCTGCTGTCGCTTTCCGGCCTGCATGCGCTGGTGGCGCTGGCCGCAGGCGCGCTCATGCTGGGCGCGCTCGGGCTGCTGCTGTCGGTGCACATCAAGCAGTTGGAGAACTTCGCGGGCACGATGAACTTCGTCATCTTCCCGATGTACTTCCTGTCGACCGCGCTCTATCCGCTGTGGAAGCTGCAGGAGTCCGGCGCCGAGTGGGTGTACCAGCTGGCGCGCTTCAATCCCTTCACCTACGCGGTGGAGTGGGTCCGCTTCGCGCTGTATGGCAAGGACCCCGGCCTCGCGCCCTATGTGGTGCTGGGCTGCCTGGTTGTTTTCTTCGGGCTTGCCTGCTGGGGCTACGACCCGCAGCGCGGCTTCGGCGGCCTGACCAAGCGCGGAGGCGGCGGGCCATGAGCGGAGGCGGGCCATGGAACGGGCAGGGCGGGCAGGGCAGCTCCACCCGGCGCCGCTGGCTGCGCGATGCGGCCGCGCTGGCGCTGAGCGCACTGCCGGTGAAGGCGGCAATCGCTTCCACCGAGTCCTTTCCCTCCCGCCCCGTCACGCTGTGGGTGCCCTGGCCCGCGGGCGGCGCCACCGGCATCTCGCTGCGGGTTCTTGCGGAGCTGGCCTCCGTTGCGCTGGGCCAGCCGGTGCTGACCGAGAACCGCGGCGGCGCCGGCGGCACGCTGGCCATGCCGGTGCTGCAGCAGGCGCGGCCCGACGGCTACACCATCGCCCAGATGCCGCAGCCGGTGTTCCGCGCGCCGCACACGCAGAAGGTGCTGTGGGACCCGATCCGCGACGTGACGCCGATCATCCAGGTGTCCAGCGTGACCTTCGGCGCGCTGGTTGCGGCCGGCAGCGCCTTTCATTCGCTCGACGACCTGCTCGCCTTCGCGCGTGCGCGGCCCGGCGAGCTGACCATTGCCACCAACGGCATCGGCACCACGCCGCACATGGTGCTGGAGGCGCTGTTCACGGCGCGCGGCCTGCGCTACATCCACGTGCCGTACAAGGGCACGGCCGAACAGCTGAACGCGATTGCGGGCGGGCAGGTGATGGCCGGCGTCAATTCCACCGGCTTCGGGCCGGCCGTCGATGCGGGCACGCTGCGGCTGCTGGCGATCTTTTCCGGCGAGCGCTCCAAGCGCTGGCCGCAGGTGCCCGTGCTGCGCGAGCTCGGCTTCGACATCGTGGCCAAGTCGCCCTACGGGCTGGCCGGGCCGCGCGGCATGTCGCGCGCCGTGGTGGCGGTGCTGCACGACGCTTTCAAGAAGGCCATGTTCGACCAGCGCTTCAAGGACGAACTGGCCAAGTACGACCAGGAGGTCGACTACCTCGGGCCGGAAGCGTACGCGCAGTCCTGCCGCGAAATCTTCGCCCAGGAGCGCGCCATTGTGGAGAAGCTGGGGCTTACGCGCCCCGGCACTTGAGGAGGAGCACCCGTGAGCCGACCGAACAAGCGAACGTCCCGCCGGCTGATCGGCCTTGCCGTGGCTGCCGCGGCCTGCCCCATGCCGGGACAGGCGCAGGAAGCTGCGGCGCAGGCGGGCAGCCTGCTGCCGGTCGAAGTGGTCGGCACCACACCCGTGCCGGGCATCGAGGTGCCGAAGGACCAGATCCCGTCCAACGTGCAGACCGCCGACGACCTGCACCTGCGCCGCGTACAGAGCCTGAACCTGCCGGACTTCATGGCCACGCAGCTGCCGAGCGTGAACGTGAACGAGATCCAGGGCAATCCGTACCAGGTCGACGTGAACTACCGCGGCTTCAGCGCGAGCCCGGTGCTGGGCACGCCGCAGGGCCTGTCGGTGTACCAGGACGGCGTGCGCATCAACGAGCCCTTCGGCGACGTGGTGAACTGGGACCTGATCCCGAAGGCGGCCATCTCCAGCATCACGCTGCTGCCGGGCTCCAACCCGCTGTTCGGCCTGAACACGCTCGGCGGTGCGCTGTCGCTGCAGACCAAGCGCGGCGATACCCATCCCGGCACCGAGCTGGAGCTGCAGGCCGGCTCCTTCGGCCGCGTGAGCACGGAGCTCACGCATGGCCGCAAGCTGGCCGAAGGCGGGCACTTGTTCCTGGCACTCGGCGGCCTCAACGAGGACGGCTGGCGCAACTACTCGCCTTCGCGCGTGCGCCAGCTGTTCGCCAAGGTGGGACAAGACAGCGGAAAGCTCTCCTGGGACCTGAGCTTCACCCATGGCGACAACCGGCTGGTGGGCAACGGCCTGCTGCCCGAATCCATGCTGATGCAGAACCGCAAGCAGGTGTACACGCGGCCCGACCGCACCGAGAACCGCATGTCGATGCTGACGCTCAATGGCAGCTACCGCCTGAGCGACCAGCAGACGATCTCCATGACCGCCTACTCGCGGCGCTCGCGCTACAGCACGCTCAACGGCGATCTCAACGACGATTTCAATCCGCCGGACAACGAGGCCACCGGCGTGGAGAACCGCACCTACACGCGCCAGCACGGCGAAGGCGTGGCGCTGCAGTCGACCTATGCCGCGGGCATTCACCAGCTCACTTTCGGTGCCTCGGTGGATCGGGCCCGCACGCACTTCCTGCAGACGGCGGCCGAAGGCTTGCTGGACGCCACGCGCGCGGTGGTGCCGCAGGAAGAAGCCGAAGTCGATGCGCTGCTCGCGGGCAAGAGCCGCACCGCGAGCGTCTATTTTTCCGACCTGGTGACGCTGCGGCCGAACCTGCAGCTCAGCCTCTCGGGCCGCTACAACGACACCCGCGTGACCACCCGCGACGACGGGCGCGCGTTGCTCGGGCTTTCCACGCAGCTCGACGGCGAAGGCCGCTACAAGAAGTTCAATCCCGCCATCGGCCTCACATGGCAGGCCACGCCGCAGCTCACGGCCTATGCGGGCTGGAGCCAGGGCAGCCGCGCGCCGAGCCCGATCGAGCTGGGCTGCTCCGATCCGCAGAACGCCTGCGTGCTGCCCAACGCCCTGCAGTCCGATCCGCCGCTCAAGCAGGTGGTGTCCCAGACCTTCGAGACAGGATTGCGCGGCACGCTCGACCCGGGCCTGCGATGGAATGCGTCGGTGTTCCGCACCGTCAACAAGGACGACCTGCTGTTCGTCAGCAGCGGGCTCTCGCGCGGCTACTTCAGCAACTTCGGGCGCACCCTGCGCCAGGGCGTGGAACTCGGGCTGTCGCAGCAGATGACCGACCGCTTCGACTGGTCGCTGTCGTACAGCTACCTGCGGGCGAGATACGACTCGCCGGCCTGCCTGGTGTCCGAATCGAACAGCAGCGCCGAGACCAGCCCAGCTTGCACCGGCGAAGGCGAGATCGCGGTGCGGCGCGGCGACCGCCTGCCGGGCCTGCCGGCGCATTCGCTCAAGTTCAACGTCGACTGGCGCGTGACGCCCGACTGGTCCGTGGGCGCGCAGTACCGCGCCTATTCGCGGCAGAACGTGCGCGGCAACGAGAACGGGCTGCACACGCCCGACGGCGCCGACTTCAGCGGCAGCGGCCGCATCGGCGGCTACGCACTGCTCGACCTCACGACGCGCTGGAAGCTCGGACGCAACGTGGAGCTTTTCGCGAAAGTGGCGAACGTGTTCAACCGCCGCTACGCCACTGCGGGGCAGCTGGGCCGCAGCGGTTTCGATGCGAGCGGCGCGGTGGCGGCGCCCGATGCATGGCGCAACGTGCAGTTCGTGGCGCCGGGCGCGCCGCGCGCGGTGTGGGTGGGCATGCGGGTGCAGTTGGGCGTTTGAGGCCGAGCCGGCAGGCTCAGGCCCGCCGCACGCCACGCTTCTTTGCAGCGGCACGCACCACCGGCAGCGCGCCGAGCTGCTGCTGGATCTGCGCCTGGCCATGGGTGCGAAGGTAGTCCTCGAAGGCCAGCGCCACCTGCGGCAGCTGCCGCGACGCCAGGTGCATCACGTACCAGTCGCGCACCACCGGATTGCCCGGCACCGGCAGCACGCCCAGCAGGCCCGCGTTCATCTCGAGCACGCAGGTGTGCATCGACAGGAAGGCAATGCCGAAGCCAGCGGCGCACATCTGCTTGATGGCTTCGTTGCTCGACAGCTCGGAGCCGATGCGCAGCGGCAGGCCGTGGTCCTTGAAGAAGCGTTCGACCGTGGTGCGCGTGCCCGAGCCGCGCTCGCGCACCAGCATGCGCGTGTCCGAGAGCGCGGCCAGGCTGGGCTTGGCCGTGGACATCAGCGGATGGGAGGGCGCCGCGAGAAAGGCCATCGGGTGCTTGGCGAAGGCGCTGGAGTCGGTCTTCAGCTCCGCGGGCGGGCGGCCCATGATGGCAATGTCGATCTCCTGGCCCGCGAGCATGCGCACGATCTCGTCGCGGTTGCCGACCTGCAGCTTGACCTTCACCTTCGGGTGTTCCTTCGCGAAGTTGACCAGGATGGGCGGCAGCAGGTACTCGGCCGTGGTGATGGCGCCCACGCGCAGCGTGCCCGAGAACACGCCCTGCAGCATGGCCATTTCGTCGCCGGCCTCGCGCCACAGGTCGAGGATGCGGCCGGCATAGCCCGCCAGCAACTCGCCCGCTTCGGTCAGCCGGATGCCACGTCCCGTGCGCTGCACCAGTGGCGTGCCGGCCGATTCCTCTAGCGTGCCGATCTGTATCGACACCGCGGGTTGCGTCAGGTGCATTTCGTCCGCAGCAAGTGAAACGCTGCCGAGCCGCGCCACGGCGTGGAAGGTGGCGAGCTGGCGAAAGCTTGCGTGCTTGGAAAGGGGCATGCAGTGATATTAGGTTTGGCAAATGTGCATGTCAAAAGATTTAATTTTTCTTAATCTTTCATGCGACCTACATTCACTTCACCGGACAGCATCAAACCCCTTCTTTTTCGAGAGGCACTCCATGGGCAACATGAACGAAGCAATCCAGATCACCGACGCCAAGAAGCGCTACTCGGCCGGTGTGCTGAAGTACGCGCAGATGGGCTACTGGGACGGCGACTACGTGCCCAAGGACACCGACATCCTCGCGCTGTTCCGCATCACGCCGCAGGAAGGCGTGGACGCCATTGAGGCCGCCGCGGCGGTGGCCGGCGAATCGTCCACCGCCACCTGGACCGTGGTGTGGACCGACCGGCTCACCGCCTGCGACATGTACCGCGCCAAGGCCTACAAGGTGGAGCCGGTGCCCAACAACCCGGGCCAGTACTTTTGCTACGTGGCCTACGACCTCTCGCTGTTCGAGGAAGGCTCCATCACCAACGTGACGGCCTCCATCATCGGCAACGTCTTCAGCTTCAAGCCGCTGAAGGCCGCGCGGCTGGAGGACATGAAGTTCCCGGTGGCCTACGTCAAGACTTTCGCGGGCCCGCCGACCGGCATCGTGGTGGAGCGCGAGCGGCTCGACAAGTTCGGCCGGCCGCTGCTGGGCGCCACCACCAAGCCGAAGCTCGGCCTCTCCGGCCGCAACTATGGCCGCGTGGTGTACGAGGGCCTGCGCGGCGGGCTCGATTTCATGAAGGACGACGAGAACATCAACTCGCAGCCCTTCATGCACTGGCGCGACCGCTTCCTGTTCGTGATGGACGCGGTGAACAAGGCCAGCGCCGCCACCGGCGAGGTCAAGGGCAGCTACCTGAACGTCACGGCCGGCACCATGGAAGAGATGTACCGCCGCGCGCAGTTCGCCAAGGAACTGGGCTCGGTGATCGTGATGGTCGACCTGGTGATCGGCTACACGGCCATCCAGTCGATGAGCAACTGGTGCCGCCAGAACGACATGATCCTGCACCTGCACCGTGCGGGCCACGGCACCTACACGCGCCAGAAGAACCACGGCGTGAGCTTCCGCGTGATCGCCAAGTGGATGCGCCTGGCGGGCGTGGACCACATCCATGCGGGCACCGCGGTCGGCAAGCTCGAGGGCGACCCGATGACGGTGCAGGGCTACTACAACGTCTGCCGCGACACGCACACCAAGGTCGACCTGCCGCGCGGCATCTATTTCGACCAGGACTGGGGCGCGCTGCGCAAGGTGATGCCGGTGGCCTCGGGCGGCATCCATGCCGGCCAGATGCACCAGTTGCTCGACCTGTTCGGCGACGACGTGGTGCTGCAGTTCGGCGGCGGCACCATCGGCCATCCGCAGGGCATCCAGGCCGGGGCCACGGCCAACCGCGTGGCGCTCGAAGCCATGGTGCTGGCGCGCAACGAAGGCCGCGACATCGCCAACGAGGGACCGCAGATCCTGCGCGACGCGGCCAAGTGGTGCACGCCACTGGCGGCCGCGCTCGACACCTGGGGCGAGATCTCCTTCAACTACGCCTCCACCGATACGTCCGACTACGTGCCGACGCCGTCGGTGGCCTGAACCCTTTCAAAGTTCCGAGGAGCAACAGACATGCGAATCACACAAGGCACCTTTTCCTTCCTGCCCGACCTGAGCGACGAGCAGATCAGCCGCCAGGTCGAGTACTGCCTCGACAAGGGCTGGGCCATCGGGCTCGAATACACCGACGACCCGCACCCGCGCAACACCTTCTGGGAGATGTTCGGCAACCCGATGTTCGACATCAAGGATGCGGCCGGCGTCATGCTCGAACTCGCGGCCTGCCGCAAGACCTTTCCGCAGCAGTACATCCGCGTGACGGCGTTCGATTCGACCCACGGGACCGAGTCGGTGGTGATGTCCTTCATCGTCAACCGGCCTTCCAACGAGCCGGGCTTTCGCCTCATCCGCTCGGAGGAGCCGGGCCGCACGATCCGCTACAGCATCGAAAGCTATGCGGTGCAGGCGCGGCCCGAAGGCAGCCGGTACTGATCGAAGAACCCCGCCGCACGGGCATTGCCAGAGGCACGCATGGACGCAACCGAATCCCCCGCCACCACGGCCACGGCCGCCACCGCGCCGAAGCGGCTCTTCGAGTCTTCGGGCGTGAAGGCGCTGCTCGACCAGCTCGACGCCGAGCTGATTGGGCTGGCGCCGGTCAAGGGCCGCATCCGCGACATCGCGGCGCTGCTCCTGATCGACAAGCTGCGCCAGGAACAGGGGCTGCAGTCGCAGCCGCCGTCGCTGCACATGTCGTTCACCGGCAATCCGGGCACCGGCAAGACCACGGTGGCGATGCGCATGGCCGAGGTGCTCAAGCAGCTGGGCTACGTGCGCAAGGGCCACCTGGTGGCGGTGACGCGCGATGACCTGGTGGGCCAGTTCATCGGCCACACCGCGCCCAAGACCAAGGAAGTGATCAAGAAGGCGATGGGCGGCGTGCTGTTCATCGACGAGGCCTACTACCTCTACCGGCCGGAGAACGAACGCGACTACGGCCAGGAATCGATCGAGATCCTGCTGCAGGTCATGGAGAACCAGCGCGACGACCTGGTGGTGATTCTCGCGGGCTACAAGGACCGCATGGAGACCTTCTTCAGCAGCAACCCGGGCATGGCTTCGCGCATTGCGCACCACATCGACTTCCCGGACTACAGCGAGGCCGAGCTGATGCAGATCGCGCAGCTCATGCTGGGGCGCCTGAACTACAGCTTCGACGACGGCGCGGCCTCCACCTTCTCGCGCTACGTGAGCCTGCGCCGGCGCCAGCCGCACTTTGCCAATGCGCGATCGATCCGCAATGCGCTCGACCGCATCCGGCTGCGCCATGCCACGCGCCTGTTCGGCAGCGAGCAGGCCCTGAGCCGCGAGCAGCTTTGCACGCTGCAGGCTCAGGACATCCTGGCCAGCCGCGTCTTCAATCCGCCGGTGGACATCGCGCAGACAGAAGGAGCAAGGAAATGAGCATCGAAGCCCTTGTCTTCGACGTCGACGGCACCCTGGCCGACACCGAGGAAGTGCATCGCATGGCCTTCAACCTCGCGTTCGATCAGCTCGGCCTCGACTGGCACTGGAGCCAGGCCGAATACCGGTCGCTGCTGGCGGTCACGGGCGGCAAGGAACGCACGAAGGGCTACATCGATTCGCTGCCGCTGGACGCATCGCAGAACAAGCGGCTGCATGAGCGGGTGCCGGCCATCCATGCGGCCAAGACGCAGCACTACACCGACATCGCGCGGCGCGGCGGCATCGCGCTGCGCACCGGCGTGCTGCGGTTGCTCGAAGAGGCCCAGGGCGCCGGCCTGCGACTGGCTATTGCCAGCACCACCACCGCCGCCAACATCGACGCGCTGCTGCAGTCCACGCTGGGTCCGCGCGGCCTCGCGATGTTCGACGTGATTGCCTGCGGCGACCAGGTGCGCGCGAAGAAGCCCGCGTCCGACATCTACCTGCTGGCACTCGACACGCTGGGCGTGCCGCCCGAGCGCGCGATTGCGATCGAGGATTCGCCCAACGGGCTGCGCTCGGCCCTGGGTGCCGGCCTCTGGACGCTGGTCACGCCCACCTTCTGGACCGAGGGCAGCGATTTCAGCGGCGCCGGGCTGGTGCTGCCCGGCCTGGGCGACCCGGCGCAGCCGCTGGCCGGTGAGCCGGGCGGACGCCTGGGCGCAGCGGCGTGGCTGGGAATCGAAGAACTGTTGCGGATGGCCGTGGCGGCCCCGCCGCTGAATGCCGTGCAGGCGCTCTACCGGGAGGACTGTTAGATGCAGAACGAAGGAAAGGCCATGCGGATCGCGCCCAGCCTGCTGTCGGCCGACTTCGCGCGGCTCGGCGAAGAGGTGACGGCGGTGATCCAGGCCGGTGCCGACCTGATCCATTTCGATGTCATGGACAACCACTATGTTCCAAATCTGACAATCGGCCCGCTGGTGTGCGAGGCCATCAAGCCCTATGCAACGGTGCCGATCGACGTGCACCTGATGGTCAAGCCGGTCGATGCGCTGATCCCGATGTTCGCGCAGGCCGGCGCATCGATCATCTCGTTCCACCCCGAGGCCAGTGAGCACATCGACCGCACCATCCGGCTGATCAGGGACAGCGGCTGCAAGGCCGGCCTGGTGCTCAACCCCGCCACGCCGCTGCAGGTGCTCGACCATGTGCTGGACCAGCTCGACCTGGTGCTGCTGATGTCGGTCAACCCCGGCTTCGGTGGCCAGAGCTTCATCGAGAGCGTGCTGCCGAAGATCGAGGCGGTGCGCCGCCGCATCGATGCCAGCGGGCGCGAGGTCTGGCTCGAGGTCGATGGCGGCGTGAAGCCCGGCAACGCCGCGCGCATCGGCGCCGCGGGCGCCGACACGCTGGTGGCGGGCTCGGCCGTGTTCAGCGGCGGCCGCTACCGCGAGGCCATCGGCGCCATTCGCGAGCAGGCGCTGCAGGGCCGGCTTGCGATGGAAGGGCGTCCCGCATGACGAAAGAAGAACTGCGCGGCATCGACGCGATCGCCTTCGATCTCGACGGCACGCTGGTCGACAGCGCCCCGGACATCCGCGTGGCCCTGAACGCCGCGCTCGAAGAGGCCGGGCTGGAATGCTTCGACCTGGACACGGTGCGCGCGTGGATCGGCGACGGCCCCGATGCGCTGATTCTCCAGGCGCTGCGCCGGCTGGACCTGGGCGGCAGCGAGGCGCTGCGCAGCCGGCTGCGCAAGGGCTTCGACGCTGCCACGCTGGCGGCGCCATTGAAGTTCGGCAGCGTGTTCGAGGGCATTGCCGAACTCGTCGCGGGTCTGCGCCGCACGCTGCCGATGGTGGTGGTCACGAACAAGCCGACGCCGCTGGCACGCGCCGTGCTGGATGCAGCGGGTTTGCTGCCGGCCATGGCGGGGGTCCACGGCGCGGATGCCGCGGCGCAGCGCAAGCCCGCGCCGTTCCTGCTGCAGGCCGCGGCACGCCAGCTGGGTGTGGAACCGGCTCGGCTGTTGATGGTGGGCGATGGCCCGGCCGACCTGCTCGCGGCGCAGGCGGCCGGCTCGCCGGCGGCGCTGGTGGCATGGGGCTATGGCGGCCACACGGCGGCAAACGCAGTGGAAACGGCGTCCGCGTGGCGTGTCTCGACGCCGCAGCAGCTGCTGCTGACGGCACGCGAGTCGCGCGCCGCGCGCCACGACGAAGAAACGACGACGACGACGACGACGACGACGCCCAGAGTTTTTTGAATCAACCAGGAGACGAACATGCCCATTGCAGGCAAGGCCACGCTGACCCAGTACATCATCGAGGAGCGCCGCCGCCACCCCGGGGCCACGGGCGCGCTCAACGCGCTCATCACCGACGTCTCGCTCGCCTGCAAGGCGATCTCGCGCAAGGTGGCGCTCGGCGCGCTGGGCGACGTGCTGGGCAGCGCCAGCACGCGGAACGTGCAAGGCGAGGAACAGAAGACGCTCGACGTGGTGAGCAACGACATGTTCCTGCGCGCCAATGAGTGGGGCGGCCACGTGGCGGGCATGGTTTCGGAAGAAATGGAAGAGCCCTACCTGCCGCCGCAGCAGCAGTATCCGCGCGGCAAGTACCTGCTGCTGTTCGATCCGCTCGACGGCTCGTCGAACATCGACGTGAACGTGGCGGTGGGCAGCATCTTCTCGATCCTGCGCGCACCCACGCCCGAGGCCGATGCAAAGCCGGAAGACTTCCTGCAGCCCGGCACCGAACAGGTCGGCGCCGGCTATGCGATCTACGGCCCCTCGACCATGCTGGTGCTGACGCTGGGCAACGGCACGCATGCCTTCACGCTCGACCCGCAACTGGGCGAATGGGTGCTGAGCCATCCGAACCTGAGCATTCCGCGGCAGACCAGCGAGTTCGCCATCAACGCATCGAACAGCCGCTTCTGGGAGCCGGCCGTGAAGCGCTATGTCGACGAATGCCTGGCCGGCAGGGAAGGCCCGCGCGGCATCGACTTCAACATGCGATGGATCGCCTCGCTGGTGGCCGAGACGCATCGCATCCTGATGCGCGGCGGCGTCTTCATGTACCCGCGCGACAGCAAGGAGTCGGGCCGGGACGGGCGGCTGCGGCTGCTCTACGAGGCCAACCCGATCTCCTTCCTGATCGAACAGGCCGGCGGCATGGCCAGCACCGGCCGGCGCCGCCTGATGGCGGTCGAGCCGGAGTCGATTCACCAGCGCATCGGCTTCGTCTTCGGCTCGTCCGAAGAGGTCGCGCGCGTGGAGGCGTACCACAGCGAGGAGCCGCAGGACACCTACCAGGCGCCGCTGTTCGGCAAGCGCGGCCTCTTTGCGACCGCCGCCTGAACGGCGAGGCCCTGCCGCCCGCACCCGTTTTTTCATCTCCCCGAGGCCACCATGTCAGCCAAGCATCCCATCGTTGCCATCACCGGCTCGTCCGGCGCGGGCACCACGTCCGTCACGCGAACCTTCGAGAACATCTTTCGCCGCGAGAGCGTCAAGGCGGCGATCGTGGAAGGCGACAGCTTCCACCGCTACGACCGCAATTCCATGAAGGTGGCCATGACCGAGGCCGAGGCGGCGGGCAACCAGAACTTCAGCCACTTCGGCGAGGACGCCAACCTGTTCGCCGAACTCGAGGCGCTGTTCCGCGACTACGGCGAAGCGGGCGTCGGCCAGAGCCGCAAGTACCTGCACGACCCCCAGGAGGCGGCACCCTACAAGCAGGAGCCCGGCACCTTCACGCCGTGGGAAACGCTGCCCGACAGCGAGCTGCTGTTCTACGAAGGCCTGCATGGCGGCGTGACCACCGGGAAGGTCGACATCGCGCGCCATGTCGACCTGCTGATCGGCGTGGTGCCGGTGATCAACCTCGAGTGGATCCAGAAGCTGCACCGCGACAAGAACACGCGCGGCTATTCGACCGAGGCCGTGACCGACGTGATCCTGCGCCGCATGAACGAGTACGTGCACTACATCTGCCCGCAGTTCACGCGCACCCACATCAACTTCCAGCGTGTGCCGGTGGTGGACACCTCCGACCCGTTCATTGCCCGCACCATTCCAAGCCCGGACGAGAGCCTGGTGGTGATCCGCTTCGCCAACCCCACGGGCTTCGACTTTCCCTACCTGCTGAGCATGCTGCACGACTCCTTCATGTCGCGCGCCAACACGCTGGTGGTGCCGGGCGGAAAGATGGAGCTCGCGATGCAGCTGATCTTCACGCCGATGATCCTGCGCCTCATGGAGCGGCGCAAGAAGTCCTATGCGATCTAGGGCGCGGGGCGCTCCGAACCGCCACCTCACGCACACAAACACAACAACCGGACCTTCGCATGACGATTGACAACCTTGCCTTGCGCACGCAGTGCGCCAACGCCATCCGCGCGCTGGCCATGGATGCCGTGCAGGCCGCCAACTCGGGCCATCCCGGCATGCCCATGGGCATGGCCGACATCGCCGAAGCCTTGTGGCGGCATCGCCTGCGGCATGATCCCGCCGATCCGCGCTGGATGAACCGCGACCGCTTCGTCGTTTCCAACGGCCACGGCTCGATGCTGCTCTATGCGCTGCTGCACCTGAGCGGCTATGCGCTGCCGATCGACGAACTGCGGCGCTTCCGCCAGCTGCATTCGCGCACGCCGGGCCACCCCGAAGTCGGCGTCACGCCCGGTGTGGAAACCACCACCGGGCCGCTGGGGCAGGGCATCAGCAATGCCGTAGGCATGGCCCTCGCGGAGAAGCTGCTGGCCGAGGAGTTCAACCGGCCCGGCCATGAGGTGATCGATCACCGCACCTATGTGTTCCTGGGCGACGGCTGCCTGATGGAAGGCATCAGCCACGAGGCCTGCTCGCTCGCGGGGACCTGGCGGCTTAACAAGCTGGTGGCGTTCTACGACGACAACGGCATCTCGATCGATGGCGAGGTCGGCGGCTGGTTCAGCGACGACACGCCGGGCCGCTTCGAAGCCTACGGCTGGACCGTGCTGCGCGACGTCGACGGTCATGACCCCGCGGCGCTCGATGCGGCCATCGCCCAGGCCACGGCCGCGGACCGGCCGGTGCTGGTGTGCTGCAAGACACGCATCGGCCAGGGCTCGCCGAACCGCGCAGGCACCGCGAAGGCGCACGGCGAAGCGCTAGGCGAGGCCGAGATCGCGCTGACGCGGCAGGCGCTGGGCTGGAGCGCGGCGCCCTTCGAGGTGCCGGCGGCCATTGCGAAGGCCTGGTCGGCGCGCGAATCGGGCGCCGCGCTGCACAAGGCCTGGCAGGAACGCTTTGCCGCCTATGCACAGGAGCATGCGGCGCTCGCGCGCGAGCTGCTGCGGCGCCATCGCGCCGATGCACCGCTCACCGCGAAAGCCGAAGCGGCACTGGACTCGGCCGCGTCCGGCGCGGAACAGCGCAAGGCATCCGTCGCCACGCGCAAGGCGTCGCAGCAGGTGCTCGACGAGGTCGGCCCCGCGATGCCCGAACTGATCGGCGGCTCGGCCGACCTCACGGGTTCGAACCTCACCGACTGGAAGGGCCACCGCGCGCTGAAGGGCACGGGCTGCGGCAACCACGTGCACTACGGCGTGCGCGAGTTCGGCATGGCGGCCATCATGAACGGGCTGGCGCTGCATGGCGGCTTCCGTCCCTTCGGCGGCACTTTCCTGACCTTTTCCGACTACGCGCGCAACGGCGTGCGCATGTCGGCGCTGATGAAGCTGCCGGTCATCTACGTGTTCACGCACGACTCCATCGGGCTCGGCGAAGACGGCCCCACGCACCAGCCGGTGGAGCATGCCTCCAGCCTGCGGCTGATTCCCGATGTCGACGTCTGGCGCCCGGCCGATGCCACCGAGACGGCCGTGGCCTGGCGGCAGGCCCTGCGCCGCGTGGACGGGCCGAGCTGCCTGCTGCTGACGCGGCAGGCGCTGCCGCATGCCGGCGACGCCGACGAGCGCATCGAGTCCATCGCACGCGGCGCCTACGTGCTGCGCCGCCCGGAGGCCGAGTGCGTAGCCTTGCTGGCAAGCGGCTCCGAAGTGGGGGTGGCATTGGCCGCCGCGGCCTTGTTGGCCGAGGAGGGCATCGAGGCGCGCGTGGTGTCCGTGCCATGCATGGACGTGTTCGAACGGCAGGACAAGGATTGGCGCCATGCGGTCATCCCGCGCCACCTGCCGCGCGTGGCGGTGGAGGCCGGCAGCACCGGCCTGTGGTGGAAGTTCGTCGGCGAATACGGCGACGTGGTCGGGCTCGACCGCTTCGGCGAATCGGCGCCGGCCGGCGAACTGTTCAAGCTGTTCGGCCTGACCGCCGAAGTGGTGGCCGAGCGGGCCCGCCGCCTGCTCGCGAACGCCGCGCTGGCCGGCGTGAAAGAGGCCGCATGAGCTTCGGCTCCCTCGGGCTGTATCGATTCCACCATTCACAGGAGCTTCCCATGGCCATGATTTCGCTGCGCCAACTGCTGGACCACGCCGCTGAGCACCAGTACGGCGTGCCGGCGTTCAACGTCAACAACCTGGAGCAGATCCAGGCCATCATGCAGGCCGCGAGAAAGACCGGCAGCCCGGTCATCCTGCAGGCCTCGGCCGGCGCGCGCAAATACGCGGGCGAGCCCTTCCTGCGCAAGATGGTCGAGGCGGCGGCCGAGATGTACCCCGAGATCCCGATCGTGATGCACCAGGACCATGGCGCGAGCCCGTCGATGTGCATGCAGGCCATCCGCTCCGGCTTCACCAGCGTGATGATGGACGGCTCGCTGATGGAAGACGCGAAGACGCCAGCCAGCTACGACTACAACGTGGGCGTGACCCGCCGGGTGGTGGAGATGGCGCATGCGGTCGGCGTCTCGGTCGAGGGCGAGCTGGGCTGCCTCGGGTCGCTGGAGTCGGGCATGGCCGGCGAGGAAGACGGCAGCGGCGCCGAAGGCGTGCTGTCGCACGACCAGCTGCTGACCGATCCGCAGCAGGCGGCCGACTTCGTGTCGCGCACCGGCGTGGATGCACTGGCCATTGCCATCGGCACCTCGCACGGCGCCTACAAGTTCAGCCGCAAGCCGACCGGCGACATCCTGGCGATCGATCGCATCAAGCAGATCCATGCGCGCATTCCGAAGACGCATCTCGTGATGCACGGCTCTTCGTCGGTGCCGCAGGAATGGCTGGCCGTGATCCGCGAGTTCGGCGGCGAGATCAAGGAAACCTACGGCGTGCCGGTCGAGGAGATCCAGGAAGGCATCCGCCATGGCGTGCGCAAGGTCAATATCGACACCGACATCCGGCTGGCCATGACCGGCGCCATGCGCCGCGCGATGGGCAGCGACCGCAGCGAGTTCGATCCGCGCAAGTTCCTGAAGGAGGCAACCGCGGCGGCGCGCGACCTCTGCGTCGACCGCTTCCAGGCTTTCGGCACCGCCGGCATGGCTTCGCGGATCAAGCCGGTGGCGCTGCAGTAGGCGGCACCGGAGCGCTGCCCAGTTGCAAGACAGCAGGGCCTTCAGGCCGCGGCGCGCTCCTCACTCGGCGCCACCAGCCGCTGCAGCAGGGGCTGGCGTTTCAGCACCGCATCGCGCGGCCCCGCGTCGAGCACCCGGCCGGCCTCCATCACCACCACGGTGTCGAAGCGATCGAGCAGGCTCAGGCGATGGATCGATGCGATCACGCATGCGTTCGGAAAGGCGCCGGCAATGCGCTCCAGCACCCGGGCCTCGGTAGCGGCATCGAGCGCGCTCGTGGGCTCGTCGAGCAGCAGCAGCGAGCTGCCCCGGGCCGCGAGCACGCCGCGCGCCAGGCACAGGCGCTGGCGCTGTCCGCCCGACAGGTTGAATCCGCGCTCGGACACCGGCGTGTCCAGGTCGCCGCGGGTGGCCGCCAGCACCTCGTCGAACGCGCTCGCATGCAGCGCCGCCTGCAGGGCTTCGTCGGTGAACGGCTGCCCGAAGGAAAGGTTCTCGCGCACGCTGGCCTCGAAGACTTCGGTTTCCTGCGGAATCAGCGTGGCGATGCGGCGCAGCTGCGTCCAGTCGGCCGGCTGGCCGTCGATGGCGAGCGTGCCGCCGTGCGGCGCATACAGGCCCGCGAGCACGCGCAGCAGCGTACTCTTGCCGCCGCCGCTAGGGCCGACGAGCGCAATGCGCTCCCCGCGGCGAAGCGTCAGCGCCACCTCCCGCAGGCCGCCGCGCGGGGGCTCGCCGGCCGCCGCCGCGCTGCCGCGAACCGCGTAGTTCCATTGCAGGCCATCGACCTCCAGGGTCTGCCACGCCGCATCGGGCGCGATGCGTTCGTGTTCGGGCACCTGCTCGGGCGGGGCTTCCCCGGGGTGGCTCGCCGGCGCGTGCCAGATCGGATCGGCGCTGCTGTAGTCGGTGTGCATGCGCGCGAAGAAGCTGAAGTTGGCCGCGACCGAGGTCACGACGCCGGCCGCCTGCTGCGCGTACTGGTAGATCATGAACACAGCGCCCAGCATCACGGCCTGTCCCGGCGTGCGTGCCTGCCAGACATAGATCACCACCAGGCCCCAGGTCAGCGCCAGGCCCATCAGGTCGACGGCGAACCACTTGCCTTCGTTGAGCACCACGGTGCGCTTGAGCGGCAGCGAGACGGCCGCCATGCGGCGGCGCAGCAGCAGCCGCGAGGCGCCCTGCAGGCGCAGGCCGATCACCGTCGACGCGTTGCCCAAAAAGTCGAGCAGCGCGGCCACGTAGCGGCGGTCGGCGTCGTTCTCCGCGCGCGCGAGACGCATCAGGGCCCGGTCGATGCGCACGATCACGATGGCGATGAGCACGTAGCCCGCCAGGGCCGTCAAGCCGCTGGTGCGCGAGAGCAGGGCCAGCGCGACCAGCGGCCCGACGAAGTTGACGACGTTGGTGAGCCAGATGAACTGGTTCTGCGCGAAATCCGCGAGTGCCCGGCTGGCCTGGTGCACGCGGTGCTGCAGTTCGCCCGAATGGTGGCCGTCGTGCCAGGCCAGTGGCGCGGCGGCAATGCGGGCATAGAGCCGGTCGGCCAGCGCCTCGCGCACCTTCACGCCCACGTTGCGTTCGAGGATGCGACCCGGGCCGTGCAGCGCCCAGGCGCCGATGTACACGCCGGCCAGCGTGGCGATCCAGCGGCCCGCGGCGCCGAATTCATTGCGCTGCAGCGCGTTGATGGCCTGTCCCGCCAGGTAGGGCAGGGTCAGGCGGATCAGCTGCGAAACGCCGAGCAGCGCGGTGGCGCCCAGCAGCTGCCCGCGTGCGCCGGCCGCGAAGCGCCACAGCGCCGCATAGAGTTCGCGGATGGCGTTGCCGGGGGTCGTGTTGTTCATGGGCATGTTCAAGTGATCTGGAGTGTCAGCAAAAAGCACTCAGCAACTTGCTCGTCGCAACTTTGCGACAAAGCAGGCTCAAAAGTAACCATCTGTATGGTTAAATCGCCCGAACTATCGCGAAGAGGACGAGGGATCTCCATGAAGCTGCTGCTGAGCATCGTGTGCGCCGTTGTTGCGTTGGCAGGGTGCGCCAGCACGCCACCGGCACCGACGCAACCCGGAACCGGAACAGGGCTGTCGTATGTGCCCAAGGTTGCCATGGAAGGCGTGGACCGGGCCCGCTACGACAGCGACGTGGCCGATTGCCGCATCGCCGCGACGCGGATCACCGCGCGCAGCGAGTCGGGCGACGCCATGTGGCTCGCATTGGGCCTGGGCTTGATCACGGTGCATGGACAAGGCATTGTGGCCGCGGCTTCGTACACGGGCATTTCGGCGGCGGTGATCGACATGTCCTACCGGCCCAGTGCGGACCTGATTGCCGAGCACCAGCAGATCGCGCTGGTGCACTGCATGGCCAAGCGCGGCTACCGCAACATGGACCCGAATGTGCGCGACACGTTCTATGGCCATGCCTTCAATCCGGAAGTCGTCCTGGCACCGCGCAGGACCGGGGTCGATACCTACAACGCCGAAGTCCTTGCCCGGGCCGGCCAGTGCAGCATCCAGCCGCGGGCCGAACTGACGGCCAAGGGGCCGGGCTACGAGTCGTACAGCGTGCCCTGCTCGAACGGCGCGGTCTGGGCCGTGCGCTGCGAATTCGGCAAGTGCCGCGTGCTGGGCCAGTCGGCCGTCCGCCGCTCCTGAGGCCGGCACCGGCGCTCGTCATTTGATGACCATGCCCTTCAGGGCCGGGTCGGCCGGCGGCACCTTGAGCTTCATCTGCCGCAGGGTCTTCATCAAGAGCCGCGCGATCATCAAATTGCGGTGCCGCTTGTTGTTGGCGGGTATCACGTACCAGGGCGCGTGGTCCGTCGAGGTGGCGCGCAGCGCCTTGTCGTAGGCCTGCTGGTAGGCGTTCCACTTGGTGCGCACCTCGAGATCGCCGGGGTCGAACTTCCATTGCTTGCCGGGCGTGTCGATGCGCGCCTGCAGGCGTTCGCGCTGCTCGTCCTTGTCGATGTGCAGCATGCACTTGACGATCACCGTGCCGGTTTCGACGAGCAGGCGCTCGAAATCGTTGATCTGCGCATAGCGCCGCCCGGTCTCGGCCTTGTCGATCCAGCCTTCGACCACGGGCACCAGCACGTCTTCATAGTGGCTGCGGTTCCACACCGCGATTTCGCCGCTGCGCGGCACGACCGCATGGCAGCGCCAGAGGTAGTCGTGCGCGCGCTCGTCGTCGCTGGGCGCCTTGAAGGCGGTGACGCGCACGCCCATCGGCGAGGTGCGCGAAAAGACCCAGCGTATGGTGCCGTCCTTGCCGCTGGTGTCCATGCCCTGCAGCACCAGCAGGACCTTGCGGCGGCCCTCGGCATGCAGCAGGTCCTGCATTTCGTCGAGTTCGATGGCCAGGGCGTCGATCTCGGCAACCTGGGCGGCTTGATCGCCCTGCAGGAAGGGCGATCCGCCGGGGCGCACCTGGGAGAGTCTGAAATTGCTGCTGTCGACGCGGTATTTCTTGAGGCTGGCCATGAACCCGGACTCCGTGCAAAAGCACGCAGCGTACGCGATCAGCGCTCGATCATCGCTCGCTCTCGTCCGGATCGATGGAAGCGCTCCAGCGGTTGTCCCATTCGGCATGCCGCGCCGCGCCGTCGAGCTCGCGCCGGTCGCGCTTGGTGGGTCGGCCCTGCGCAATGGCCAGGGCCGGCTCGCTGCCCATGCGGCGCTGCTCGCGCATCTCCGCCTGCGCGGCAATGCTTTCGGGCGTTTCTTCGTAGAGCTGCTGCGCCACCGGCGCGGGCCCGCGCTGGCCGCTGAGACCGCGCACCGTGACCGTTCGCGTCAGCGCGCCGAGGCGGATGGCGACGGTGTCCCCCGGCTTGACCTCGCGCGACGCCTTGGCGACGTCGCCGTTGACCTGCACCCGGTTCTTGCCGATTTCGTCCGCAGCCAGGGAGCGCGTCTTGAAGAAGCGGGCGGCCCAGAGCCATTTGTCGATGCGCAGGCGATCCATATGTTCAGCCATTGTGGCGGTAGACAGGCAGCCGCACGACGGCATCGAGGCCGACCGTTTGTGCGGAATTGTCCTGCGCGCTGCGGTTGTCGAGGTCGATGCGCCCGCCGAGCGCCAGCACGATCTCGCGGCAGATGGCCAGGCCCAGCCCCGAGCCGCTGGCGGTGTCGCCGGCAGAGAAAGGCGCGAACAGGCGCTGGCGGAGTTCGGCCGCAATGCCGGGCCCCTCGTCGCGCACGGTCAGCACGGCTTCCTGCCCCTCGGTGCGCAGCATCACCGAAAGGCCGCCGCCCCGCGGGCTCTGCTTGATGGCGTTGTGCAGCAGGTTGCGCGTGAGCTCCTGCAGCATCCATCGATGCGCGCGCACCGTGACCGGCTGGTCGATGGCCAGTTCGAAGTCGAGCGCCTTGTCGGCGATCAGCGGCGACAGGTCCAGCGCAATCTGGCGCACCACCTCGCCGAGCTCCAGCGGCACCGATTCCGGCTGCTGGCGCAGCTGCTCGACCTTGGCGAGCGACAGCATCTGGTTGGCGAGCGTGGTGGCGCGCTCCACGGTCTGGCTGATCTCGCCCAGGGCCTGGTCGGGCGGCACGTCGCCGCGCCGCGCCGACTGCACCTGCGCCTTGAGCACCGCCAGCGGCGTGCGCAATTGATGGGCACTGTCGCGCACGAAGCGCTTCTGGTGATCGAGCAGGCGCTGCAGCCGGCCCATGACCTCGGTGGTGGCATCGACCAGCGGGCGCAATTCGCGCGGCGCATCGGGCGCGTCGATCGGGGAAAGGTCGTCGGCCGCGCGCTTCTCGATGGCTTCGCCGAGCTCCCGTACCGGCCGCGTGGCACGCTGCACCACCAGCACGGTGACCAGCGCGATCACGCCCATCAGCAGCAGCTGGCGCCACAGCATGTCGACGAGCAGCTTGCGCACCAGCGTTTCGCGCAGCTCCAGGGTTTCGGCCACCTGCACCACGGCCATGCCGCGGCCGCTGCCGCTGGACACGGGCTGCAGCAGCACCGCCACCCGCACCGGCTGGTCGCGAAAGCGCGCATCGTAGAAATCGACCAGGGCCGCATAGGCCCCGCGGTCGGGGATGCGGCCGCGCCAGAACGGCAGTTCGGCAAAGCCCGAGACCATCTCGCCGTCGAGCGCGGAAACGCGGTAGAAGAGGCGGCTGCGGTTGTCGGCCTCGAAGGCCTCGAGCGCGGAATAGGGCACGATGGCGCGCAGCCGCGCTTTCTCGTCGTAGCCCTCCACGTCGAGCTGCTCGCCGATGGTCTTGGCCGACGCGAGCAGGGTGCGGTCGTAGGCCGTGGTGGCCGCGGCCAGGCTCTGCCGGTACAAGCTCACGCTGTTGATCACGATGAACACAGCCACCGGCGCAAGAATGCCGAACAGCAGCCTCGAGCGCAGCGACAAGGCCGTCTTCATGGCTCCGCGCGCAGCAGATAGCCCAGCCCGCGCAGCGTCATCAACGCCGCGCCGGTGCCCGCGAGCTTCTTGCGCAACCGGTACACCACCACTTCGATGGCCTCGTACTGCACATCGGTTTCGCCCGGAAACACGAGCTCGAAGAGCCGCTCCTTGCTCACCGCATGGCCGGGCTTCATCATCAGCGCCTTGAGCAGCGCCAGTTCGCGCGGCGTGAGTTCCAGGATGCCGCTTCGGTGATAGATGGCGCCGCTTTCGGGCTCGAAGCGCAGCCCGCCCACCTCCTGGGGATTCAGGACCACGTCGGCGCCGGCGTTCTGGTGGCGCCGGCGCAGCGCGCGAATGCGCGCTTCAAGTTCGTCGAGATCGAAAGGCTTGGGCAGGTAGTCGTCGGCACCGGCATTCAGGCCCATGATGCGGTCGCCGACCGTGCCGCGGGCCGTGAGCAGCAGCACGGGCGTGCGCAGCCCCGCGGCGCGCGCCTGGGCCAGCACCTGCAGGCCGTCGAGGTTGGGCAGGCTCAGGTCGAGCGCCACCACGTCCGGCTCCAGGGCGCGCCATTGCTCGACGGCCAGGGCGCCGTCGCCGCAGATGCGCACATCGATTTTGCTGCGGGCGAGGGCGCGCTGCAGGGTGACCTGCATCGAGGGATCGTCTTCGATCAGCAGCAGCTTCATGGGGATGTGGCGGGGAATGGTACTTCGGTGTTTTCCCCAGTCCGGTGGACAGCCAACTGACAGCGGGGCGGCGCATGATAGCGGCTCAGGTCCAAGTCAGGTTTTCTTTAGCTATCAGGAGACATCGATGCGTCGCGACACCTTTTTGAAGTCATTGGCCGCGCTGGCCGCCGCCGGAGCGCTGCCGTTGTCGGCACGCGCCGCAGCCAACGTCAAGATGATGATTCCAGCCAACCCGGGCGGCGGCTGGGACACCACGGGCCGCGCACTGGGCAGGGCAATGACCGAGGCCAAGCTGGCCGACACGGTCACCTACGACAACAAGGGCGGCGCCGCCGGCGCGCTGGGCCTGGCCCAGTTCGTGAACGGCTCCAAGGGCGATCCGAACGCGCTCATGGTGATGGGCTCCGTCATGCTCGGCGGCATCATCACCGGCAAGCCGCCGGTCAATCTGTCGCAGGCCACGCCGCTCGCCCGCATGACCACCGAATACAACGTGTTCGTGCTGCCGGCCAATTCGCCGTTCAAGACCATGAAGGACGTGGTCGAGCAGCTCAAGAAGGACCCGGGCAGCGTCAAGTGGGGCGGCGGCTCGCGCGGCTCCACCGAGCACATTGCCGCGGCCATGATCGCGCAGAAGGTCGGCGCCGATCCGTCCAAGATCAACTACGTGGCCTTCCGCGGCGGTGGCGAGGCCACGGCCGCCATCCTGGGGGGCAACGTCACCATCGGCGGCAGCGGCTACAGCGAGTTCGCCGAGTACATCGCCGCCGGCAAGATGAAGGCCATTGCCGTCACCTCCGCCCAGCGCCTGCCGGGCATCAACGTGCCCACGCTCAAGGAGCAGGGCATCGACGTCGAGATCGGCAACTGGCGCGGCGTGTATGGCGCGCCCGGCATCAGCGCCGAACAGCGCAAGACGCTGACCGACCTGGTGCTGGCCGCGATGAAGACCCCGTCGTGGGCCGAGTCGCTCAAGAAGAACGACTGGACGCCGGCCGTGCTGTCGGGCGAGGCTTTTGCCAAGTTCGTCGACGACGACTTCGCCAGCCTGCGCGCCATCATGACGAAATCCGGCATGGTCTGACCCCCGGCGCGCGCACCACTGGCCCGCCCACGGCGCGCTGTCCTCGCAAGAGACGACAGCGTGCCGTTTTCAAATCCAGCTCCACATCCTCCCAGGAGAAAAAATGACAACTCCAGACTCCTTGGCCCCGCCGCAATCCACGGTCATATGGCCGCAAACCCTGGTCGGCGCCGGCGTGCTGCTGACCGGCTTGGCGTTGGCCTTTGGCGCCATCGGCATTTCTTCCGAAGCCGGCTACGGCGGCGTCGGCCCCAACTTCCTGCCCTGGATGGTGTCCATCGTGCTCGTGCTGTGCGGCGGCTGGATCCTCTGGGAATCACGCACCGGCGGCTTTCGCGAGCTCGATGCGCCAACGGGCGCCGACCGCGCCTACTGGCCCGGCTTCGTCTGGGTCTCGGCCGGCCTGCTGCTCAATGCAGCGCTCATCACCACGCTCGGCTTCATCCTCAGTTGCACGCTGTGCTATCTGCTGGCCGTGCAGGGCTTGCGCCGCGCGAGCGGTCAGGCCGGCGTGAACGCGCCGCGCACCTTCGTCATCGACTTCGTCACCGGCGCGCTCATCTCCGCCCCGGTGTTCTGGATGTTCACGCAATTCCTGGCCATCAACCTGCCGGGCCTTACCTCCACCGGGTGGTTCTGACATGGAAATCGTCAACGCACTGATGGCGGGGTTCGCCACCGCGATCACCCCGATCAATCTGCTCTGGTGCCTGGTCGGCTGCGCGCTCGGCACCGCCGTGGGCGTGCTGCCCGGCATCGGCCCTGCGGTGGCCGTGGCCATGCTGCTGCCGATCACCGGCAAGGTCGACATCACGGCCTCGATGATCTTTTTCTCGGGCATCTACTACGGCGCCATGTACGGCGGCTCGACCACCTCGATCCTGCTCAACACGCCGGGCGAGACCGCGAGCATGGTCACGGCGATGGAAGGCAACAAGATGGCCAAGAGCGGCAGGGCGGGCGCAGCGCTCGCCACGGCCGCCATCGGCTCGTTCGTGGCCGGCACCATTGCCACCGTCATCGTCACGCTGTTCGCGCCGTTCGTGGCCGAGTTCGCGGTGAAGCTCGGGCCGCCCGAGTATTTCCTGCTGATGCTGCTGGCCTTCACCACGGTGAGCGCGGTGCTGGGCAAGAGCACCCTGCGGGGCATGACGGCGCTGTTCATCGGCCTGGCGGCCGGCTGTGTCGGGCTGGACCAGATCTCCGGCCAGGGCCGCTACACCGGCGGCATTCCCGAGCTGCTCGACGGCATCGAGATCGTGCTGGTGGCGGTGGGCCTGTTTGCCGTGGCCGAAGTTCTGTACGCCGTGCTCTATGAGGGCAAGGTGGTGGAGGCCCAGAACAAGCTGAGCCGGGTGCACATGAGCAAGCGCGACTGGAAGCGCTCCATTCCGGCGTGGCTGCGCGGCACCGCCATCGGCACGCCCTTCGGCTGCATTCCCGCCGGCGGCACCGAGATTCCGACTTTCCTGAGCTATGCGATGGAAAAGAAGCTCGCCAAGGACAAGGACGCGAAGGCCGAGTTCGGTACCACCGGCGCCATCGAAGGCGTGGCCGGTCCCGAGGCCGCCAACAACGCAACGGTGACCGCGGCGCTGATTCCGCTGCTCACGCTCGGCATTCCCACGTCGAACACCACCGCCATCCTGCTGGGCGCGTTCCAGAACTACGGCATCCAGCCCGGGCCGCAGCTGTTCACCACCTCCGCCGCGCTGGTGTGGGCGCTGATCGCATCGCTCTATATCGGCAACGTGATGCTGCTGGTGCTGAACCTGCCGATGGTGGGCCTGTGGGTCAAGCTGCTGAAGATTCCCAAGCCGCAGCTCTATGCCGGCATCCTGATCTTTGCGACGGTGGGAGCCTACGGC
This sequence comes from Variovorax paradoxus, assembly GCF_018614875.1. Lineage (GTDB taxonomy): Bacteria > Pseudomonadota > Gammaproteobacteria > Burkholderiales > Burkholderiaceae_C > Variovorax > Variovorax paradoxus_I. Next base: position 350,152 of record NZ_JAGGNW010000002.1, read on the forward strand.
ATGCGCCAGAGCGCATTCGACCTGTTCCTGCTCTACGGCATCGGCCTGCTCGGCGTGGTGATGCGTCGCTTCGACTTCCCCACCGCCCCCGTGGTGGTGGGCATGATCCTCGGGCCGCTGGCCGAAGCGCAGCTGCGCAACGCGATGTCCATCGGCGAGGGCAGTGCCCTGGTGTTCTTCCAGCGGCCGATGTCGATCACGCTGGTGGTTGTCATCGTGGCCGTGCTGGTGCTGCCGCGGGTTGCCAAGCGGATGAGCGAGCGCAAGCTGGCCAGGCTCGCGGTCTGAGGTCGCTCCCTCTCCCTCTGGGAGAGGGTTGGGGTGAGGGCTCACGGCGTTCGAACTCTGGCGGCGCATTGCTTCCCGGGGCCGGGTCTCGCCCCGGCGGGCGACTCACTTTCTTTTGCTTCGCCAAAAGAAAGTAAGCAAAGAAAAGGCGACCCTACTGTCTGCGTCCCTCCGCTTCGCTGCGGGCAACCTGCGGTGCTCGACTCCGGCGGGGGTCCGCAGAACTCGCTGCACTGCGTTCCGCTCAAACAGCTGCGGCCCTGATCCCGCCTCCATCTGCGCTCCTCGGCGCATACAGAAGGGGTGGGAGCCGACAGGCCATCGCTTCGCTCGGCCGGGTCAACAGCCAATACCGACCACCGCGGCGCTGCGCGCCGCGGTGGCTTGGTGGCCGAGCGAAGCGATGGCCCGTTCGGTTCCCCCCTCCCTTCTGGCTGCGCCGAGGAGCGGAGCGTTTCGCGGATCAGGGCTCGCAGCTGTTTGAGCGAAGCGAGTTCTGCGAGACCCCGCGAAACGTGAGCACCGCAGGTTGCCCGTAGCGAAGCGCAGGGACGCAGACAGTAGGGTCGCCTTTCTTTTGCCTACGTTTCTTTGGCGAAGCAAAGAAAAGTAGGTCGCCCGCCGGGGCGAGTCCCGGCCTCCGAACGCCAAGACTGCGCAGCATTCAAAGGCCGCTGTGCTCTCACCCCAACCCTCTCCCAGAGGGCGAGGGGGCAGAGTCAAGAAGCCGGTTCCTCGACCAGGTCGTCGTCGATGTGCGGATCGGCCGGCTGCCCGCGCAGCTTGCGCACGGTGCGCCGGATCCAGTGCTCGATGTCGTCCACGTAGGTGAACACCGCCGGCACCACCAGCAGGCTCAGCACGGTGGACGTGATCAGCCCGCCGATCACCGCCATCGCCATCGGCGAGCGGAAGCTCGAATCGGCGGTGCCAAAGCCGACAGCAATCGGCAGCATGCCCGCACCCATGGCGAGCGTGGTCATGATGATGGGCCGCGCGCGCTTGTGGCAGGCGTCGCGCAGGGCGTCCCAGCGGCTCATGCCGTGGTCGCGGCGCGCCACGATGGCGTATTCCACCAGCAGGATCGAGTTCTTGGTGGCGATGCCCATCAGCATGATCAGGCCGATCAGCGACGGCATCGACAGCGCCTTCTGCCCGATCAGCAGGCCAACGAAGGCGCCGCCGAGCGCCAGGGGCAGCGCGCAGAGGATCGTCACCGGATGCAGGAAGTCCTTGAACAGCAGCACCAGCACGATGTAGATGCACAGCACGCCCGTGAGCATCGCGAGGCCGAAGCTTGCGAACAGCTCGGTCATCACTTCCGCATCGCCCACCTCGGTCACGCGCACGCCGGGCGGCAGTTTCTGGATCGAGGGCAGTGCCGTCACCGCGGCCTTGGCATCGCCCAGGCCCACGCCGGAGAGCTCGATTTCGAAGTTGACGTTGCGCGAGCGGTCGTAGCGGTCGATGACGGCCGGGCCGCCTTCCATCGTCAGCGAGGCCACCTGGCTCAGCATGACCGGGCCGCGCGCGCCGGGCACCGACAGGCGGCCGAGCAGGTCGAGGTTCTGCCGTGCCGAGTCTTCGAGCTTCACCACGATGGGCACCTGCCGCTGCGCGAGGTTGAGCTTGGCCAGTGCCTGGTCGTAGTCGCCCAGCGTGGCCACGCGCAGCGTCTCGGCGATGGCCGAGCTGGTCACGCCCAGGTCGGCGGCGCGCGCGAAGTCGGGGCGCACGGCAATCTCGGGGCGGATCAGGCTTGCGGTGGAAGTGATGTTGCCGAGGCCGGGCACCGTGCGCAGGTCTTTCTCGACCGCGCTGGCGGCGCTGGCCAATGCCGCCGGGTCTTCGCCCGTGAGCGCGAGGATGTATTTTTCGCCCGAGCCGCCCAGGCCCACGGTGCTGCGCACGCCGGGCAGCGTCTCGAGCGCGGTGCGGATCTGGTTCTCGATCACCTGCTTGCGCGGACGGTCGCCGCGCTCGTCGAGCTTGATGGTGAGCGTAGCCTTGCGCGTCTCGGGCGTGCCGAAGTTGGCGAAGGGATCGCCGCCCGCGCTGCCGCCCGCCACGGTGGTGTAGACGCTTCTCACGTGCTTGATCTGCATCACGCGGTGGCGCGTTTCTTCTGCGGCCGCGGTGGTCTGCGCGAGCGTGGAGCCGGGTGCGAGCGAAAGATAGATCTGCGTCTGCGAGTTGTCGTCCGGCGGAATGAAGCCGGTCTTCAACAGCGGAATCATGGCCAGCGAACCGAAGAAGAAGAGGGTGGCGAGCACCATCGTCTTGAAGCGATGGTGCGTGCTCCACGCCACGGCACGCATGTAGGCCGTGAGCCAGCGCGGTTCCTTTTCGGCACCGACGATCGGCTTCAGGATGTAGGCCGCCATCATCGGCGTGAGCACCCGCGCCACCACCAGCGACGCGAACACCGCCAGCGAGGCCGTCCAGCCGAACTGCTTGAAGAACTTGCCGGCCACGCCGCTCATGAAGGCGGTGGGCAGGAACACGGCAATCAGCGTGAAGGTGGTGGCGATCACGGCCAGGCCAATCTCGTCGGCCGCTTCCATGGCCGCCTCGTAGGGCGACTTGCCCATGCGCAGGTGGCGCACGATGTTTTCCACCTCCACGATGGCATCGTCCACCAAGATGCCCACCACCAGCGAGAGCGCGAGCAGCGAGATCACGTTGACCGAGAAGCCCAGCAGGTGCATGCCGATGAAGGCCGGGATCACGGACATGGGCAGCGCCACGGCCGAGACGAAGGTGGCGCGCCAGTCGCGCAGGAACAGCCACACCACGATCACGGCCAGGATCGCGCCTTCGTACAGCAGGTGCAGCGAGCCGTCGTACTCTTCCTCCACCGGATCGACGAAGTTGAAAGCCTCGGTCAGCTCGATGTCGGGGCGCTGCGCGCGCATGTCGGCCAGCGCCTTCTGCACCGCGCGGCCCACCTCGACCTCGCTGGCACCGCGGCTGCGCGCCACTTCGAAGCCGACCACCGGTTTGCCGTTGAGCAGCGCAGCGGCGCGCGGCTCGGCAATGGTGTCGCTGATGCGCGCCACCTGGTCGAGCCGGATGCGGCGGCCGTCGGAAAGAGCGATTTGCATGTCGGCCAGCTGGTCGGCCGACTGCACGGTGGCCATGGTGCGCACCGGCTGCTCGCTGCCGCCCAGGTCGATGCGGCCGCCCGCGCTTTCGGTCTGCACCTGGCGCAGCTGGCGCGAGATGTCGGCGGCCGAGGCGCCCAGCGCCTGCAGCTTGGCCGGGTCGAGATCGACGTGCACCTGGCGCGTGACGCCGCCCACGCGGTTCACCGCGCCCACGCCGGGCAGCGCAAGCAGCTTCTTGGTGATGTCGTTGTCCACGAACCAGCTCAGCGCCTCGCCATCCATGCGCGACGAGGCGATGGTGAAGGCCAGCACCGGCTGGGCCGCGAAGTCGAGCTTGGTGACCACCGGGTCGCGCACGTCGGCCGGCAGGTCGGCGCGCACGCGCTGCACCGCGGAGCGCACGTCGTCCACGGCTTCCTGCACCGGTTTCTCGAGGCGGAATTCGACGATCAGCGTGGCGGCGCCGTCCTGCACCTTGGTGGTGATGTGCTTCAGGCCCTGCACGGTGGCAATGGAGTTCTCGAGCTTGCGCGCGACGTCGGTCTCGAGCTGAGAAGGTGCAGCACCGGGCAGCGACGCCGAGACCGTCACGGTCGGCAGGTCGATGTCCGGAAAGTTCTGCACCTTCATGGCGTTGAACGACAGCAGCCCGCCGAACGTGAGCAGCACGAACAGCATCACCGCCGGAATCGGGTTGCGGATGGACCAGGCGGAAACGTTCATGGGCGCGCCCTCGATTCGCTTGTGTCTTGCCTGCCTGTGGCCGCGGATGCGGGCGACGCGGCGGGCTGGGCTGCTGCGGCCACCGGGGCAGGCGCGGCCACGACGCGAACCAGGTCGCCGTCGTTCAGGAAGCCGGCGCCTTGCACCACGATCTGCGCGCCCTCGGGCAGCGCGTTGGTGATCTCCACGCGCTCGCCGACGCGGCGGCCGGTCTGCACCTTGAGCTGTGCCACGCGGTTGTCGGGCAGCAGCATGAAGACGTTGTTGAAGCCGTCGCGCGGGACGATGGAGCTCTGCGGCACGGTGGGCGCGGAGCTGCGCCCGAGTTCGAAGTCGCCGCGCGCGAACATGCCGGCCTTGATGCCGGTGTTCTGCTGCACGTTCGGCAGGTCGACGTAGACCAGCGCCGCGCGGGTCTGCGGATCGACCGTGGGCGCGATGCTGCGCACCTTGCCGCGCACCTGGGCCCCGCTCGCGCTGACCACGAAGGCCGTGGTGCCCACCGCAATGCGGCTGAGCTCGGCCGAAGTGACTTCGGCGCGCCATTCGAGCCGGCCCTGGCGGATCAGCCGGAACAGCTCGGCGCCGGCGGCCACCACGCTGCCGACGGTGGCGGTGCGGGAAGAGATCACGCCGTCGTCGGGCGCCAGCACCTGCGTGTTGCGGCCGCGCACTTCCTGCGCTGCCAGCACGGCTTCGGCGGCCTCGACGCGCGCCTTGGCGGTCTGCTCGGCCGTCTGGTACTGGTTGATCTGCTGCTGGCTCAATGCGCCGGTGGCCTGCAGTGTGCGGGCGCGTGCCGCATTGCCCGCGGCATCGGCCGCAGTGGCCCTTGCCTCGGCGAGCGAGGCGCGCGATTGCGCGATGTCCGCGCGCACGGTCTCGGGCGAGAACACGGCGAGCAGCTGGCCCTTCTTCACCGCGTCGCCCACGTTCACGCGCACTTCGGCGAGCCTGAGGCCGCTGGATTCGGAGCCCACGCTGGCCTCTTGCCAGGCCGCCACGTTGCCGTTGGCCGCAAGGGTGAGGGTCAGCTCGGTGGGCTCGGGCCTGGCGACGGTCACCGTGAGCGTCGGCCGGGAAGAGGGGGTGCCGTCCTTGCCCTTGGCGGCGGCGGCCGGCGTGCCGGGTTCGTTCGCGGGCTTGCGCGTCAGCCACACGGCCGCGGCAGCGATGATGACCAGCGCCAGCAGCGCGATGGCAAGGGTGGAGCGTTTGATTCTTTTCATGGCGACGTCGCGACCTTGGCGGCCGGGTTGGAAGTCATTGAGGGCGATTCGGGGCGGGCCCAGCCGCCGCCCATCGAGCGGTAGAGCGCAACCCAGGCTTCGGTGCGTTCGCGCTGCAGCGAGACGCGGGCGGTCTGCGCGGCAAAGAGCGTGCGGCGCGAATCCTCGAGCTCGAACAGGCTGGCCAGGCCGCTCTGGTAGCGGGCCTGGGTGGCGTCGAAGGAGGCCTGGTAGTTCTTCACCGCGGAGTCGGCGTCGGTGGCGCGCGCATCGGTGGCGTCGAGATTGACCAAGGCTTCCTCCACCTCGCGCACCGCCTGCCGCACATTCGCGCGGTAGAGCGACACCGCTTCGGTGTAGCGCGCCTTGGCCGCGTCGCTGTTGGCCGTGCGGGCGCCACCGTCGAGCAGCGGCACGGTGAGCGACACCGGGCCGATGGTCCAGGTGTCGAGCGATGCCCGGAAGCCGCTGGTGCGGATCTGCATGCGGCCGATGGAGCCCGAGATGCTGAGCTTGGGGTAGCGCTCGGCTTCGGCGGAGCCCACCTCGGCGCTGGCCGAGGCCACGCCGAGCTCGGCCGCATACACGTCGGGCCGCTGCGAGATGGCCTCGGCCGGCACGCTGGCGATGCTGCCGACCGCCGGCAGCGTGCGCTGCGCGGGCGAGGCGGCGAGCTTCTGTTCGAGCGTGGGCTCGTCGATGCCGCTGAGCGCCACCAGTGCCTTGCGCTGCACAGCGCACTGGGCGCGCTGCTGGGTGAGGCGGCCCGAGGCATCCGAGGCGCTGGCGCGCGCCAGCGCGGCATCGGCCGGCGCGGTGAAGCCGGCGCGCGCGGACAGGTCGGTGAGGCGCGCGGTTTCACCGCGCGATTTCGCGTCGGATTCGGCTACGCGCAATTGCTGCTGGCAGGCGCGCTCGGCGAAATAGGCGTTGGCCGTTTCGGCCGCGACGGCCACGCGTGCGTCGTGCCATTTGGCGCTGGCGCTGTTGAACTTCTGCTCGGCCGAATCGCGGTCGGCGCGCAGGCGGCCGAAGAGGTCGATCTCCCACTTGGACTGCAGGCCGGCCTGCAGCGTGGTCAACGGTGCAATCGCGGTGCTGCCGCCGGAAGACGAAGCCGTACCGCCCGAGCCGAAGGAAGAGCCCGAGACGCCGCGGCTGGCCGATGCCGTGCCGTCCAGGTTGGGCAGCAGCGCCGCGCCGGCCTGCACGCGCGTGGAACGCGCCTCGGCCACGCGCGCGGCGGCGCTCGCGAGATTGGGGCTTGCGGCTTCGGCCGCGGCAATGAGTTCGACCAGCAGCGGATCGTCGAGCTGGCGCCACCAGTCGGCCAGCGATGCCAGCGACCCGCCGTGAGGCAGGGGCGCGTGCCACTGCGCGGGGAACGGCGCCTCCACCGTGGCCGGCGGGCGCGTCAGGCCGCAGCCGGCAAGGCCCAGGGCCAGGCTCAGCGGCAGGCAGACGGCGGCAATCGATCGGAGTCGTCTCATGTCTTCTTTCTCCCGTTTCGGGCAGGTGCCGCGGCCGCGGGCTTGGCAGCCGGCTGGCGGCGCAGTGCTTCGGCCTCGACGAGCGCAATGGCATAGCCCGTGAGGCGCTGCGCCCACGTGTCCACGCTTTTGGGCGAGTTCAGCAAAGAGGGGCGTATCGCCTCGACCAGATCCTGGCTCACGAAAAGCTGCATCGCGAGGCCGGTGATGGCAAAGGTCAGCCGATGCACGTCGTCGTCGGGCCGCGCGAGGCCCAGGCGGCGGCACAGCACGCCCGCGATGGCGTTGTACGGGCCCTTGATGTCGCGCTCCATCTCCTCGGCCCACTGGCTGGTCGGTTCGAGCATTTCGCGCAGGTGCAGCTGGATGCACTGCCGCACGATCTCTCCCTGCTTCAGGGGCTCGATCATGTGGGTGAAGAAGATGCGCAGCGCTTCTTCCATCGGCAGGCCGGGCGCGTCGTAGAGCGAGATGAAATCGCCCGCGTTGCCGCCCATCGGTTCGCCGAAAGTGGCGGCATACAACCCAGCCTTGTCGCCGAAGTAGTAGCTGATGGCGGAGATGTTCACGTCTGCCGCGCGCGCGATCTCGCGGGTCGAGGTCTTGGCATAGCCGTTGGCGGCAAACAGCGCGAGGGCGGCATAGAGAAGGCGCTGGCGCGCTTCGACGCCGTCGCTGCGCGGCGCGCGGGCGGAAAGGGCTTGGAGGGCGGAGGCGCTCATGCCCGCGATTAAAGCATGCAAGCAATCAAACGTTTGATTTACTTATGACCGCATGAGGGCTTTCTTCGCACTGGCCGGGCGAATGTGCATTCTGGACATTTCCGTTGTCGCATTGATGCCCGATTCGTCACCGATTGATGCACGCTACGATCCGCCCATGTCCGCCGCTCCGCCCGTTGCCGCATCGCCCGCCCTGCCTCTGGACGCGGAGGGCATCCTCGCGCTCGCCGCGCGCTCGATGTTTCATTTGTTTTCCAGCATCAGCCAGGGCATGTTCCTGGTGGACCGCAGCGGGCGCATCGTGTGGGTGAACGAGGGCTATCGGCGCTTCCTGCCGGCGCTGGGGTTTTCTTCGATCGACCAGTTCATGGGGCACATGGTCGAGGACGTGATCCCCAACACGCAGATGCGGCGCGTGCTCGAAACCGGCGAGCCGATATTGGTCGACCTGCTCAACAACAAGGCGGGCACCTTCGTGGTCAGCCGCATCCCCCTGCGCGAGGAGCGCGAGAGCGGAGTGGGCGACGTGATCGGCGCCATCGGCATCGTGCTGTTCGACCAGCCCGAGACCACGCTGCAGCCGCTCATCAGCAAGTTCGCGCTGCTGCAGCGCGACCTCGACGACGCGCGGCGCGAGCTGGCAAGCCAGCGCAACAACCCGCTGTACCAGCACGCGGCCGACGGGCAGCGCCGCTCCAAATACACCTTTGCCAGCTTCATCGGCAGCAGCCCGGCGGCGGTGGAAGTGAAGCGCCATGCGCGCCGCGCGGCGCAATCGGCGAGCCCGGTGCTGCTGCTGGGCGAGACCGGCACCGGCAAGGAGTTGCTGGCGCATGCGATCCACGCCTCGTCGGCACGCGCCAAGGGACTGTTCGTCAGCGTCAACATCGCGGCCGTGCCCGACACGCTGCTCGAAGCCGAGTTCTTCGGTTTCGCGCCCGGCGCATTCACCGGGGCCGACAGGCGAGGGCGCGAAGGCAAGTTCAAGCTGGCCGACGGCGGCAGCCTGTTTCTCGACGAGATCGGCGACATGCCGCTCGGCCTGCAAGCCAAGCTGCTGCGCGCGCTGCAGGAGGGCGAGATCGAACCGCTCGGCTCCAACAAGCTCGTGCCCTTCGATGCGCGCGTGATCGCCGCCACCTCGCGCGACCTGCCCGAGCTGGTGCGCCGCGGCCTGTTCCGCGAAGACCTGTACTACCGCCTCAACGTGCTGCCGCTGCGCGTGCCGCCGCTGCGCGAGCGGCGCAGCGACATTCCGGCGCTGGTCGAGGCGCTGGGCGAAGACATGGCGCTGCGCAGCGGCGAAGCACCGCCCGAGCTCACGCCCGATGCGCTCGCGCTCCTTGCCGGCCAGCACTGGCGCGGCAACATCCGCGAGCTGCGCAACGTGCTGGAGCAGGTGACCATGCGCAGCGACTCGCAGCGCATCGACGCCGCGCAGCTCGAGCGCATCCTGCGCGAAGCCGGGCTGGAGCAGATCGAGCTGCCCGCCACCCTCCAGAGTGCGCACGACACCGACGAACAGGCGGCGCTGCTGCGGCCGCTGGCGCAGCAGGTGGCCGAACTCGAGCGCAAGGCGATTGCCGCCGCGCTGGCGGCCACGGGCGGCAACAAGCTGGCGACGTCGAGGCTGCTCGGCATTTCGCGCGCGACGCTCTACGAGCGCATGACGAACCCGGAGCGGCCGGCGTGAAACCGCCGGGAATCCTGGAGCACGCAGGGCTGTGAGCGTCCGGGCCCTGCGTTCCACCTTCGGCCCCAACTGCCATTGGTGCGGCCTGCCCATGGACTTCGACGAGCCGCACGGCAGACCCGAGTCCGCGACCGTCGAGCACCTGATCGATTCGACGCTCGGCGGGGTGCGCTCGCAAAAGCACCGCCGGCTGGCGCACGCCGCCTGCAACCACGCACGCAACGAGTTCCGCATGCAGGCCGAGCGCCAGTTCCAGCGCTGGATCGCCGAGCGCCAAGCCTCCGCGAAAACCCTGACTGATAAATAGACAGTTGTCTGAAGTTCAGGCGCATCAAGTGTTCTGAATTCAGTCGGCGGGCGCTTTTCCCGAATGAAGAAGCGTTTGTTATCAATGGGTTACCTGATGGCACGAACTGTGCAATATTCAGTCACCTAATTCAGGAGACAAAGAATGAACCGTCGCCACCTCGTCGCCCTGGCCGCACTTGCCGCCTGCACTGCCTCCGCACCCGCCTGGGCCCAGTCCAACGAAATCCGCATCGCCCACATCTACAGCAAGACCGGTCCGCTCGAGGCCTACGGCAAGCAGACGCAGACCGGCTTCACCATGGGCCTGGACTACGCCACCGGCGGCACGATGATGGTCAACGGCAAGAAGCTGGTGGTCATCGAGAAGGACGACCAGGGCAAGCCCGATCTCGGCAAGTCGCTGCTGGCCGCCGCCTATTCCGACGACAAGGCCGCGCTGGCGGTGGGTCCGACGGCTTCGGGCGTGGCGCTGGCCATGCTGCCGGTGGCCGAGGAATACAAGAAGATCCTGATCGTGGAGCCGGCGGTCGCCGATTCGATCACCGGCGACAAGTGGAACAAGTACATCTTCCGCACCGGCCGCAATTCGAGCCAGGATGCGATCTCCAACGCGGTGGCCATCGACAAGGCCGGCGTGACCGTGGCCACGCTGGCGCAGGACAACGCCTTCGGCCGCGACGGCGTGAAGGCCTTCGGCGCCGCGCTCAAGAAAGCCAAGCTGGTGCACGAGGAATACCTGCCGCCCGCCACCACCGACTTCACGGCCGGCGCACAGCGCCTGATCGACAAGCTCAAGGACCAGCCAGGCCGCAAGATCATCTGGATCGTCTGGGCCGGCGCGGGCAACCCGTTCAAGATCGTCGACCTCGACCTGAAGCGCTACGGCATCGAGATTGCCACCGGCGGCAACATCCTGCCCGCCATGGCGGCCTACAAGAACCTGCCGGGCATGGAAGGCGCGGCGTACTACTACTTCGGCATTCCGAAGAACCCGGTCAACGAGGCGCTGGTGTCGGCCCACTACAAGGAGTTCAAGACGCCGCCGGACTTCTTCACGGCCGGCGGTTTCTCGGCCGCGATGGCGGCGGTCACGGCGCTCAAGAAGACGGGCGGCGACACCAGCACCAACAAGCTCATCGGCGCCATGGAAGGCATGAGCTTCGACACGCCCAAGGGCAAGATGACCTTCCGCAAGGAAGACCACCAGGCGATGCAGTCGATGTACCACTTCAAGATCAAGGCCGACCCGGCGTTCGCCTGGGGCGTACCCGAGCTGGTGCACGAGATCAAGCCCGAAGAGATGGACATTCCCATCAAGAACAAGCGCTGACCACAGCGCCCGATCGTCACCCCTAGCCGCGGCGCTCGCTTGCGCCGCACCCCTTTCGCCCCGGATGGCCGCCGGGCGAAGCGCCAGCCTGCGTCCGCGCAGCCGGGCGTGATCCACGGCCGATTCGTCAGCAAGCAAGCGTTCGATACCCACAACACAAGGAGACAGCGATGCGATCGATGAACTGGAAGGGACTTGCCGCGGCCGCGGCAATCGTGGTGGCGGCGCAGGCCGCGACGGCGGCCGTGCCGCTGCCGACGCTCGGCGCGAACCCGGCGGAGGTGAGCGTGTCCGGCCTCTCGGCGGGCGGCTTCATGGCCGTGCAATTGCACGTGGCCTATTCGGCCACCTTCAAGCGCGGCGCCGGCGTGGTGGCCGGCGGGCCGTACTATTGCGCCGAAGGCTCGGTGGTCAACGCCACCGGGCGCTGCATGGCCCACGGCAGCAGCATTCCCGTGTCGTCGCTCGTGAGCACCACCAACAGCTGGGCCGCCAGCGGCGCGATCGATCCGGTGTCGAACATGACCGGCTCCAAGGTGTACCTGTTCTCCGGCACCTCGGACAACACCGTCAAGCCGGCGGTGATGGACGACCTCAAGACCTACTACCAGAGCTTCGTGCCCGCGGCCAACACGGTCTACAGGAACAACATCGGCGCGGGCCACGCGATGGTCACCGACGACTACGGCGGCGCCTGCAGCACCACCGCCGCGCCCTACATCAACAACTGCGGCTTCGATCTGGCGGGCGAGATCCTCACGCAGCTCTACGGGCCGCTGAACCCGCGCAACAACGGCACGCTGGGCGGCACGTTCACCGAGTTCAACCAGTCGGAGTTCATCACCGGCCACGGCGTGGCCGCCACCGGCTGGATCTACGTGCCGCAGGCCTGCATCACCACCTCGTGCCGCGTGCACCTGGTGCTGCACGGCTGCAAGCAGAACTACACCGACGTGAGCGACCAGTACGTGCGCAAGACCGGCTACAACCGCTGGGCCGACACCAACAACATCGTGCTGATCTACCCGCAGACCAGCACCGCCGCCACCAACAGCTGCTGGGACTGGTGGGGCTACGACAACGCGAACTACGCGAAGAAGTCGGGCCCGCAGATGGCGGCGATGAAGGCCATGGTCGACCGCGTGACCAGTTCGGGTGGCGGCTCGTCGCTGCCGGCTCCCACCGGCGTCGGCACCTCGGGTGCAACCAGCAGCAGCATGGTGATCGGCTGGGCCGGCGTCTCGGTTGCCACCGGGTACAACGTCTACCGCGGCGGCAGCAAGGTCAACGCCGCGCCGGTGGCCGGCACCAACTACACCGACACCGGCCTGGCCGCGTCCACCACCTACGGCTGGACCGTGGCGGCGCTGGACGCCGGCAACGCGCAGGGCGCGATGTCGACCGCGGCCACGGGCACCACCCTTGCCGGCAGCGGTGGTGGCGGAACCTGCTACACGGCCAGCAACTATGCGCACACCGCGGCAGGGCGCGCCTACGCGCTGTGGGGCCTCACCTATGCCTACGGCTCGGGGCAGTCGATGGGCCTGTGGAACGTCTACGTGACCACCACGCTGAAGCAGACGGGCCCCAACTACTACGTGATCGGCACCTGCTGAGGCCCCTCTTCATTTCCCTTCCTGATTTGCAATGACCCACGATGCTTGAGACGCTAGACCTGACCATCCGCTTCGGCGGGCACGTGGCCGTCAACGGCGTGAGCTGCGCCTTCGCGCCGGGCACGCTGACGGCCATCGTCGGCCCCAACGGCGCGGGCAAGACCACCTACTTCAACCTGATCTCGGGCCAGCTCAAGGCGAGCGCGGGCACGGTGTCGCTCGACGGGCAGCCGCTCTCGGGCCTGTCGCCGTCGGCGCGCACGCATGCGGGGCTGGGGCGGGCCTTCCAGCTCACCAACCTGTTTCCCAACCTCACGGTGCTGGAGAACGTGCGCCTCGCGGTGCAGGCCACGCGCACCGGCGCGCACCGGCGCGGGCTCAACCTGTGGAGCATCTGGAGCGACCACAAGGGGCTGACCGAGCGCGCCGACCAGATCCTCGCGGACGTGGCGCTCAAATCGCGCGAGCACGCCACGGTCGCGAGCCTGCCGCACGGCGACCAGCGAAAGCTCGAAGTAGCGCTGCTGATGGCGCTCGAACCCAAGGTCTTCATGTTCGACGAACCCACGGCCGGCATGAACGCGGCCGAAGCGCCGGTCATCCTCGACCTGATCCGCAAGCTCAAGCAGGACAAGAGCAAGACCATCCTGCTGGTCGAACACAAGATGGACGTGGTGCGCGAACTCGCGGACCGCATCATCGTGCTGCACAACGGCACGCTGGTGGCCGACGGGGAACCGGCCGAGGTGATTGCCTCGCCGGTGGTGCAAGAGGCCTACCTGGGCATCGCGAAGGAGGCTGCATGAACCTGCTCGAACTCCAGGGCGTGCACACGCACATCGGGGCGTACCACATCCTGCACGGCGTCGACCTTGCCGTGCCCAAGGGCCAGCTCACCATGCTGCTGGGCCGCAACGGCGCGGGCAAGACCACCACGCTGCGGACCATCATGGGCCTGTGGCATGCGTCGCAGGGCAGGGTGCGCTTCGGCGACAAGGAAATCACCGCGCAGCACACGCCGCAGATCGCCGGCCTCGGCATCGCCTATGTGCCCGAGAACATGGGCATCTTCTCCGACCTCACGGTGAAGGAGAACATGTTGCTTGCCGCGCGCGGCGCCAAGAACGCTGCACAGATCGACGACACGCGCCTGAAGTGGATCTTCAAGCTCTTTCCCGCGGTCGAGAAGTTCTGGAACCATCCGGCCGGCAAGCTCTCGGGCGGGCAGAAGCAGATGCTGGCGGTGTCGCGCGCCATCGTCGAGCCGCGCGAGCTGCTGCTGATCGACGAACCCAGCAAGGGCCTTGCGCCCGTGATGATCAACAACATGATCGACGCCTTCGCCGAGCTCAAGCGAAGCGGCGTGACCATCTTGCTGGTGGAGCAGAACATCAACTTCGCCCAGCGCCTGGGCGACACCGTCGCGGTGATGGACAACGGCCGCGTGGTGCACAGCGGCTCCATGGCGGATTTTTCCGCCGACGCGCAACTGCAGCAATCTCTATTGGGTCTCGCGCTATGACGTACTTGATGTCTTGTCCCCTCTCCCGCTTGCGGGAGAGGGCTAGGGTGAGGGCAGGCGGCCTGCGCAATGGTCCGGCCCTCACACCTACGCCGCTCGCCCTCACCCCAACCCTCTCCCCGAGGGAGAGGGAGCAAGAAAAGGGGGCGCAGCCATGAAGGCATTCGACTTCGACTGGAAGCCGCTGCTTCTCGCTCCCATCCTCGCGCTCGTCGCGCTGCCGCTCACCGGCTCCTTCTCGACCTGGCTCACGCTCACGGTCGCGGGGCTGGCGATGGGCATGATCGTCTTCATCATTGCCTCGGGCCTCACGCTGGTGTTCGGCCTGATGGACGTGCTCAACTTCGGCCACGGCGTGTTCATCGCGCTCGGTGCCTTCGTGGCCAGCAGCGTGCTCGGCCTGATGGGCGACTGGACCGGCTCGGGCGAGTTGTGGCGCAACCTCGTGGCGGTGTTTCCGGCCATGCTGGTCGCGATGGCGGTGGCCGGTGCGGTGGGCCTCGCGTTCGAGCGCTTCATCGTGCGGCCGGTGTACGGCCAGCACCTGAAGCAGATCCTCATCACCATGGGCGGCATGATCATCGGCGAGGAGCTCATCAAGGTGATCTGGGGCCCGGCGCAGATTCCGCTGCCGCTGCCCGAGGCGCTGCGCGGCTCGCTGTTCGTGGCCGATGCGGCGATCAGCAAGTACCGGCTGCTGGCGGTGGCGGTGGGCGTGGTGGTGTTCGGCCTGCTCGCATGGACGCTGGGGCGCACCAAGATCGGCCTGCTGATCCGCGCCGGCGTGCAGGACCGCGAGATGGTGGAGTCGCTTGGCTACCGCATCGGCCGGCTGTTCGTCGGCGTGTTCGTGGTGGGCAGCGCGCTGGCTGGCCTGGGCGGCGTGATGTGGGGGCTGTTCCAGCAGAACCTGGTGCCGCAGATGGGCGCGCAGGTCAACGTGCTGATCTTCATCGTGATCATCATCGGCGGGCTCGGCTCGACGGGCGGCGCGCTGATCGGCGCACTGCTGGTGGGACTCATGACCAACTACATCGGCTTCCTGCTGCCCACGCTCACGCAGTTCGCGAGCATCCTGCTGATGGTGGCGGTGCTGCTGTGGCGCCCGCAGGGCGTGTACCCCGTGGCGAACCGTTGAGAAAGAAGAAGCCGCCATGTTCCTGAAACGACTTCTCTCCAACGACATGCCGAAGAGCCGCCTGCTGGCGCTGCTGCTGGTGGCGCTGTTCCTCGCGCTGGCCTTTGCGCCGTTCATCTTTCCGGGCGTGAAGGCGCTCAGCGTCGCGGCCAAGATCCTGGTGTTCGTGGTGCTGGTCGCGAGCTTCGACCTGCTCTTGGGCTACACCGGCATCGTGAGCTTCGCGCACACCATGTTCTTCGGCATCGGCGCGTACGGCATCGCCATCTCGGCGTCGCGGCTCGGGCCCAGCTGGGGCGCGGTGCTGCTCGGCCTGGCGGCATCGCTTGCGATCTCGCTGGTGCTCTCGTTCGCCATCGGGCTGTTCTCGCTGCGGGTGCGCGCGATCTTCTTCGCGATGATCACACTGGCCGTGGCCTCGGCCTTCCAGACGCTGGCGTCGCAGCTGTCGGATTTCACCGGCGGCGAAGACGGCCTGACCTTCAAGCTGCCCGAGCTGATTTCGCCGAGCTTCGAGTTCTCCGAAGAGCCCTTCCTCGGCGTCTCGCTCGATGGCCGGCTGCTGTGCTACTACCTGCTCTTCGCGGCGGCGGTGGTGCTGGTGCTCGCGCTGCTGCGCATCGTGAATTCGCCTTTCGGCCGCGTGCTGCAGGCCATTCGCGAGAACGAGTTCCGCGCCGAGGCCATCGGCTACCGCGTGGTGGTGTACCGCACCACGGCCGCCGTGCTGTCGGCGCTGTTCGCCACGCTGGCCGGCGCCATGCTCGCGATCTGGCTGCGCTACAACGGGCCCGACACTTCGCTGAGCTTCGAGATCATGATCGACGTGCTGCTGATCGTGGTGATCGGCGGCATGGGCACCATTTACGGCGCAGCCATCGGCGCGGTGCTGTTCGTGGTGGCGCAGAGCTACCTGCAGGATTTGCTGCGCATGGGCAGCGAGGCCGCGAACGGCTTGCCTTGGCTGGCCGCGTTGCTGTCGCCCGACCGCTGGCTGCTGTGGCTGGGCGTGCTGTTCGTGCTGTCCGTCTATTACTTCCCCACCGGCATCGTCGGAAAACTGCGAACAAGAGCTGCACGATGAGCGACAACAACGACAACATTCCACTCTCCCGCTATGCGCAGCTTGCGGGCCGCGAGATCCACTGGCTCGACTGGGGCATGCCTGAGGCGCCGGTGATCATTGCCTGGCACGGCCTTGCGCGCACCTGCCGCGACATGGACGAGCTGGCACAGCACTTTGCAACGCGCGGCTTCCGCGTGATCTGCCCCGACACCATCGGCCGCGGCCTGAGCCAGTGGAGCCCGCTGCCCGACGAGGAATACCAGCTCTCGTTCTACGCCCGCATCGCCGGCGCGCTGTGCGACGAACTGCGGCTGGGCCGCGTGCACTGGGTCGGCACGTCGATGGGCGGCGCCATCGGCACGGTCTGCGCCTCGGGCCTGTTCGAGCCGCGCATGAAGGCGCGCATTGCGAGCCTCACGCTCAACGACAACGCGCCGGAACTCGCGCAGGCGGCCATCGAGCGCATCCGCGCCTATGCCGGCGAGCCACCGTCGTTCGACACCGTGGCCGAACTGGAGGCATTTTTCCGCACCGTCTACAAGCCCTATGGCTGGCTCAGCGATGCGCAGTGGCGCCGCCTGACCGAAAGCTCCACGCGCCGCCTGCCCGACGGCCGCGTGACGCCGCACTACGACCCGGCGATGGTCCGGCAGTTCAGCGCGCGCGAGAACGACTACCTGATCTGGCCGCATTACGACGTGATCGAGGCGCCGGTGCTGTGCCTGCGCGGCGCCGAGTCGGACCTGGTGCTGCCCGAGGTGACGCAGCAGATGCAGCAGCGCGGGCCTGGCGCCGCCGGGTTGCTGAAGGTGATCGAAATTCAGGGGTGCGGCCACGCGCCCGCGCTCAACGTGCCGGAACAACTGGGGCTGATCGAAGGGTTTATCCGGGCGGCCGGTCGCTAGGAAGCTGTCGGCGAGACAATCGCCGCCGATTCCAACCACAAGGATTAACGCCATGGCGCTTTCGATGTACGACCTGTCCGTGCCAGTCTTCTCCCGCGGACTCGGCCAGCTCACCCACCTGCTCGAGAAGAGCCTGGCGCATGCCAGGGCCAACGACATCGATCCGGCAACGCTGGTGGACGCGAGGCTCGCACCGGACATGCTCACGCTGGCCGGCCAGATCCAGCGCGCGAGCGATGCTTCGAAGCTCGGGGTGGCGCGCATCGCGGGCATCACGGCGCCGAGTTTTCCCGATGAGGAAAAGACGTATGACGAACTGCTGGCGCGCATCGCGAAGACGCAGGATTTCCTCGCGACCGTGGATCGCGCGCTGATCGACGGCCAGGAAGAGCGTTCCGTGACCATCAAGGCGGGTGGAGGCGAGGCGCACCACACCGCGCAGCGCTACCTGCTCCAGTTCGCGCTGCCCAACTTCTTCTTCCACCTGACCACGGCCTACGACGTGCTGCGCCACAAGGGCATGCCCATCGGCAAGATGGACTATCTGGGCAAGTTCTGAGGCGTGCCGGCGGGGGGCCGGGTGGGCCAGCCCGCCAGGTGGCGTTCGGCAATCCCGGCCAGCGCAGTGATCCATGCGGGGCTGTCGTTGAGGCAGGGGATGTAGCTGAAGGCCTCGCCGCCCGCGTGCATGAAGGCCTCGCGGCCCTCCATGGCAATTTCTTCCAGCGTTTCGAGGCAGTCGGCCGGAAAGCCTGGGCACACCACGTCGATCTGCTTCACGCCGCTCGCGCCGAGTTCGCGCAGGGTCGGTTCCGTGTAGGGCTCGAGCCATTTGGCGCGGCCGAAACGCGACTGGAAGGTCACACGGTAGCGGGTCTCCGCCAGGCCGAGCCGCGCCGCGAGCAGGCGCGCGGTTTCGAGGCACTGCGCCTGGTACGGATCGCCGAGCGCGATGTTGCGCACCGGAATGCCATGGAAGCTCATCAGCAGCACCTCGCCGCGGCCCTCGGTCTTCCAGTGGCGCTCGATGCCTTGCGCCAGCGCCTCGATGTAGCCCGCGTCGTCGTGGTACTGGTTGACGAAGCGGAACTCCGGAATGCGGCGCTGGCGGCGGCTCCAGTCGTTCACCGCATCGATCACGCTGGCCGTGGTGGTCGCCGAATACTGCGGATAGGCCTGCAGCACCAGCACGCGCGTTGCGCCTTCGGCCCGCAGCGCATCCAGGCGCGAAGCGATCGACGGGCTGGCGTAGCGCATGGCATCCCGCACCGTCACGCGGTGGCCGCGCTCTCCCAACCAGCCAGCGAGCAGGATGGCCTGCTTGCGGGTCCACACCTTCAGCGGCGAACCCTCGGTCATCCAGATGCTCGCGTACTTGGCGGCCGACCTGGCGGGGCGCACGCGCAGGATGATGCCGTGCAGGATCAGGGCCCAGAGCAGCCTGGGAATCTCGACCACGCGCGGGTCGCCGAGAAACTCCGCAAGATAGGGTCGGACGGCGGCCGCGGTGGGGGCGTCCGGCGAGCCCAGGTTGCACCAGAGGATGGCGGTGCGTTCGATGGTTCGTTCGGCGGCGATGGAACCGTGGTTCCCATTGTCTTGAGGCATGCGATATTCTCGGGCATGACCTCCGCTTCCACGGCGCCGGCAAGCGCCGCTCCTCTCGATATCAAGCGCATTTCGGCGATCTCGCTCGACCTGGACGACACCCTCTGGCCGATCTGGCCGACCATCGAGCGCGCCGAGACCGTGCTGCAGGAATGGCTGCTGCGCGAGGCCCCCAAGACCGCGTCGCTGCTGCTCACGCCGGGCGTCCTGCGCGAGCTTCGCGAAGCCACCGCCAAGGAGCGCTCCGACCTGGCGCACGACCTGAGCGCGCTGCGCCGCGAGTCGATCCGCGCAGCGCTGAAGCATGCGGGCGAAGACCCGGCGCTGGCCGATCCGGCCTTCGATGCTTTCTTTGCCGAACGCCAGCGCGTGACGCTCTACGAAGACGCCCTGCCGGCCCTCAAGTGGCTCAGCGAACGCTATCCGCTGGTGGCGGTTTCGAACGGCAATGCGGACATCCACCTGACCGGCGTCGGCCGTTGGTTTCGCACCGCGTTCAACGCCCGCGCGTTCGGCAGCGGCAAGCCGCATGCACCGATCTTCCGTGCCGCGGCCGCGTCGGTCGGCCTGCTGCCGAAGGACGTGCTGCACGTGGGCGACGACGCGGAGCTCGACGTGGTCGGTGCGCTCAACGCCGGCATGCAGGCGGCCTGGCTGGTGCGCGACGAGCGCCCCTGGGTGCATGGCGCGCGGCCGCAGCTGATCGTGCCGAACCTGCACGCACTGTGCATGGCGCTTGGCGCCTGAACTACGCGAACACGGGTCGGAAGAAACTGCGCTCGTAGCTCAGGATGCACCGCGTGTCCTCGGCGTACCTGAAGGCGGCCTGGCAGTCGGCGTCTTGCATCGAATCAGCACGGTACTGCTCGTACGCGGCCAGGCTGGGAAAGCTGAACATCGCCAGCGCCACGTTGTTTGCGCCTTCCGACGGCAGGAAGTAGCCATGGTGCTGGCCGCCGAACTTCTCGACCAGCGGAATCCACAGCTTGCCGTAGTGCTCGAATTCCTTGAGCTTGTAGGGATCGACGATGTAGCGCAGATAGCAGGTGACCATGGTTCTTTCCGGGGGTGGTTGGCGATGGGGCCTCTGCGGATGCGGGCCCGTCGGACTCGGGTTCTTCAGTCCAGCGCGAACTGCCCGCGAAATGCCGCGCAGAAGTCGGCGCTGCCGCTGAGCGAGAAGGTCACCGTGTCCAGGTCCGGCGTTTCGCGGGTCTGCTGCAGGTCGAAGTCCCAGGCCGCCCCGTCGTCCAGGGCGCCGCGCGCATCGGGAAAGGTGGCATCCGCCCAGGCCAGCACCTGCGCGATCTCGGCAAGCACTTCGTGTGTTCGTGCGGGCGCCGTCGAGGCCATGGCATCGAAGGTGCCGTGGCCCTCGGTGTCTTCGCTGTAGTCGAAATCGAGGTAGCGCAGTTCGGTCATGATGTTGTCGATGCGTGGGCGGCGGCCAGTCCGCTGCGGACCGCGCCTTCGAGTGTGGCAGGGTAGGGGCCTTCGGTGTAGTCGCCGCAGGCCTGAAGGCCGGGTGCGATGCGCATTGGCGGGCGTGCGAGCGCGGGTGTGCAGGCAAAGGTGGCGCGCTTCTCGACCACGGTCTGCACGGCTTGCAGCGCGGTCTGGCCCAGTTGGATTGCGGCCTGTGCCATCGCCTGATGTTCCAGCGCTTCGCGCGGCGTTTCGTTCGCGCTCACCACCATGGCAAGCACGCCTGCCGGCCCGCCGAGCTGGCCGCGATCGAACACGAATTGCGCCGGCGCGGTGGCGGGATGGCTGCGCAGCGCCAGCATCGGTTGGGCGAGCGGCGAGGCGCCGCGCAGATAGACCGTGGCAATGGCCTCGAAGCGCAGCGCCTCGGTGGCTTCGCACCAGCGGTCCGCTGCCAGGCCGGACGCGCGAACGAGCCGCGCCGCGTCCCATGGCGCACAAGCCAGAACGACGTGGTCGAAGTGCTCGCCGTCGACTCGCCATGCCGCGCCCTCGGGCCAGATGGCGTGCACGCGGATACCGATGCGCAGCGTTGCGTCGTGCTGCGCGAGCCAGGCCAGGGCTGCATCGGGAAACAGCGCGCCCAGATCGACGCGCGGCAGCAGCAGGTCCGCGCCGCCGCTGCCGCTGAAGAGCGCGTCGTGCAGCACCCGCAGGAACACCTCGCCGCTCGACTGATCGACCGGCGTGTTGAGCGCGGAAACACACAGCGGCTCGATCAGTTCCTCCATCACGCGCGGCGTGAGGCCGGCGCAGAGCGCGGCAACGGTGGTGCCAGGGGCGCAGCGAAACCCGCGCCGGCGCCATCGCAAGGCGGTGCGCAGCAGCGTGGACTTGTCCCGCCAGGTCCAGCCGCGCGCCGTGAAGATGCCGGCCAGCAGATCGAGCGGCGCGGGCAGCCGCGGCAGCTTCAGGCCGCCGCCATCGGCAAAGCGCAGCGAGAGCGGCATGCGCAGCAGCGCGCTGTCGAGGTCGACGCCCACTTCGCGCATCAGCTTCAGCGTGGCGGCGTAGGCGCCGATCAGGATGTGCTGCCCGTTGTCGAGCGCCAGCCCGTGCATGTTGTCGACGCGGCGCGCGCGGCCGCCCGCCATGTGGGCTGCTTCGTACAGCGTCACGGCCTGGCCGAGCCGAGTGGCTTCGACGGCACAGGCAAGCCCGGCCCAGCCGGCACCGATGACGGCCGTTCTCAAATGCTCCCCAGGGCCTGGACTTTCCACGCGAGCCAGAACTTGCGCACGGGCGTCAGGCTCACGCGCTGGTTCAGCACCTGGAAGTTGTCGCGCTCGATCTCGCGCAGCAGCGTGCGGTAGATGCTGGCCATCATGAGGCCGGGCTTCTGGGCGCGGCGGTCCGCGGCGGGCAGCAGGGCGAGCGCTTCGTCGTACGCCGCATGCGCGCGCTCGGCCTGGAACTTCATGAGCGCCACGAAGCGTTCCGAATGCACGCGGTTGAGAATCTCGTGCGCCTTGACGTCGAATTTCTGCAGCTCGTTCACGGGCAGGTAGATGCGGCCGCGCAGCGCGTCTTCGCCCACGTCGCGAATGATGTTGGTGAGCTGCAGCGCCAGGCCGAGCTTGTGCGCATAGGCGGTGGTCTGCGGATCGGTCTGGCCGAAGATGCGCGCCGCGACTTCGCCCACCACGCCGGCCACCAGGTGGCAGTAGCGCGCGAGGCCGGGGAAGTCGAGATAGCGGGTCTGGTCGAGGTCCATCTGGCAGCCGTCGATCACCTCGTGGAGCTGGCGCGGCTCGATGCCGTAGGCGGCGGCATGCGGCACCAGCGCCTGCATCACGGGATGGCGCGGCGGGCCCGAGAAGGACTGCGCCACCTCGGTGCGCCACCAGGCCAGCTTGGTGGCGGCCACGCCGGGGTCGCTGACCTCGTCGACCACGTCGTCGATCTCGCGGCAGAAGGCATAGAACGCGGTGATCGCGGCACGCCGCGGCTTGGGGAGGAACAGAAACGCGTAATAGAAACTGCTGCCCGAGGCGGCGGCCTTGTCCTGTACGTATTGCTCGGGAGTCATCGGAGGGGCGCTTTCATGGGCGGCAATTGTCTCCGCATCCGCAGGGCCCGCCAGGCCAGCAGCGGGGCATCGGCCTTGCCGATCTTCGGGCGCTGCGAAAAGGTGTCGAAGCCCAGGTCCTCGATCTTGTCGAGAATGCGCAGGCCGCCCTGGACGACGAAGCGCAGCTCCCAGCCGGCGCGGCCGGGCAGGCGGTGGACCAGCGGCGCGCCCTGGGCCATCAGCTCGCGCGCCCATGCGCTTTCGACGGCGATCAGGTTGATGGCTTCATGCGGCGGCGGCGCGTCGGCCAGGGGCATGAAGACCTTGAAGCTCTCGCGCGTCAGGCCGCGCCGCGCGCAGTCGGCCAGCGGCAGATAGAAGCGGCCGCGCGGCAGGTCCACGCTCGGGTCCTGCCAGAAATTGATGAGCTGCAGCGCGCTGCAGATGGCGTCGCTTTGCGCCAGCGCCTGTGCATCGTTCACGCCGTAGAGGTGCAGCAGCAGGCGGCCGATCGGGTTCGCGGAGCGGCGGCAGTAGTCGAGCAGCTCGGCGCGGTCGGCATAGGCTCCGCCGTCGCGGGTCTTCTCGATGTCCTGCATGAAGGCGTTCAGCAGGTCGGCGAGCAGCTGTTCGAGGAGCTTGAATTGCGAGATGCTGTGGGCGAGCGGGCCGAACACCTGCGGCCAGCGCGAGGAGGCCGGCGCGCTGCCGCGGGCAGCGGCTGCCAGTTCTTCGCGGTAGTGGCGCAGGTCGGCCAGCCGCTGGTCGGGCGAGGCATTGCCTTCGTCCGCGATGTCGTCAGCGGTTCGCGCGAAATGGTAGATGGCGGCAATCGGCGGCCGCAGGTGCGGCGGACACAGCCAGGAGGCCACGGGGAAATTCTCGTAATGCGCCGGCGGCGCGGCAATGTGGGGTGGTGCAGACACGCGGCGATTGTCCGCGACGCACGGCGCGGACTATGCTCGTGGCGTTGCCACACCCCCCACTTCTTTTTTCATGAATGCACCCATGCCGGTTCCCGCCGCTCCGAGTCCAGCGCACAGCGAGGCATCTCACGCGGCAGGGCCGGGCCTGATGATCGCGGCGCTGGGGGTCGTTTTCGGCGACATCGGCACTTCACCGCTCTATGCCTTCAAGGAAACGCTGAACCCCGAGCACGGCGTGGCGTTCACGCCCGATGCGGTGCTGGGCCTGCTCTCGCTCATCTTCTGGGGCCTCATGTTCGTGATCACGCTCAAGTACGTGGTGTTCGTGCTGCGCGCCGACCACGACGGCGAGGGCGGCATTCTTGCCCTGCAGGCGCTCGCGCGCAATGCGGCCGGAGGCCCGGGGGCGCGGCCGTGGCTGTGGAACGCCATCGGGGTGCTCGGCCTGGTCGGCGCGGCCATGTTCTATGGCGACAGCCTGATCACGCCGGCCATTTCCGTCCTGTCGGCGGTCGAGGGGCTTGAGGTGCAGGCGCCGGTGCTGCAGCGCGTGGTGATTCCGATCACCATCCTCATCCTGCTTGGGCTCTTCGCGGTGCAGCGCAAGGGAACGGGCGTGGTGGGCAAGGTGTTCGGGCCGGTCATGCTGCTGTGGTTTCTGGTGCTGGCGGTCGCGGGCGGCTGGCAGGTGCTGCAGCAGCCGCAGGTGCTCGCGGCGCTCGATCCGCGCCGGGCGCTCGGCTTTCTGGTCGAGCACCGGCTCCAGTCGCTGGCGGTACTGGGGGCGGTGTTCCTGGCCTTCACGGGCGGGGAGGCGCTGTACGCCGACATGGGCCATTTCGGCGCGCGGCCGATCCGGCTGGCCTGGCTTTTCATTGCGATGCCCGGGCTGGTGCTGAACTACTTCGGGCAGGGCGCGCTGGTGCTGGCGAATCCCGCGGCCATCGACAACCCCTTCTTCCGGCTCTTTCCCTCCTGGGGCGTGGTGCCGATGGTGGTGCTGGCCGCCATGGCGACGGTGATCGCCTCGCAGGCGGTGATCTCGGGCGCCTTCTCGCTCACCGCGCATGCAATGCGCATGGGCTACCTGCCGCGCATGCGGGTGATCCAGACCTCGGGCGCGGCCATCGGGCAGATCTACGTGCCCGCGGTCAACTGGCTGCTGATGGTGGGCGTGCTGCTGCTGGTGCTGGGCTTCCGCAGTTCGGGCGCGTTGTCGGCGGCCTACGGCATCGCGGTGTCGATCACCATGGTGACCACCACGCTGCTCGCCGGCATCGTGGCCTGGGGCCTGTGGCGCTGGAACAAGGTGGCGGTGGCGGTGGGCGTGCTGGCTTTTGCGGTGGTCGACCTGACCTTCGTGGTCGCCAACAGCCTCAAGGTGGCGGACGGCGGCTGGCTCACGCTCGCGGTGGCGGCCGCGGTGATGATTGTCTTTACCACTTGGTCGAAGGGCCGCCGGCTGGGCCTGGAGGCCGCCGCGGCCGAGAGCCTGCCGCTGCGGTCCTTCGTCGAGTCTCTGGCGAAGCACATGCCGCACCGGGTCAGCGGCACGGCCGTGTTCCTGAACCCCGACGCCACGGCCGTGCCGCACGCGCTGCTTCACAACCTCAAGCACAACCAGGTGCTGCACGAGCAGGTGATCGTGCTGCGGATACTGGCCTGCGACACGCCGCGTGTGGACGCGCGCATTCGCATCGAGGCCGAGCAGCTGATGGACGGCATCTGGGTGGTCACCGCCCGCCACGGCTTCATGGAGCGGCCCGACGTGCCCGAATTCATCCGCATCCTGGCCTACCAGAAGACGCTGGCCATCGATTCGATGAAGACCTCGTATTTCGTCTCGCGCGCCTCGGTGGGCGAGGAGAACCTGCCGGGCATGAACCCGATCCGCCGGGCGCTTTTCGGCTGGCTCCAGCGCAATGCCGGGCGCGCCTCCGACTATTTCGAGCTGCCCGACAACCGGCTGGTGGAAATGGGCCAGCGCACGTAGAAGGCTCCTACCACTGACCAGGCGGTCATTGACACTGCCTGAGGTTTACCCTAGATTACTAACCGGTGGGTCATTAATGACCCGGTTTGTCCTTTCTTGGGTGTCTCATGACCGCCTCCGCCGTTCTCCTTCGTGCCCGCAGCGCCGCCTGGCTGCTGCTTCCCTCCCTGTTCCTGGCCGGCTGTGCGCCCAAGCCGCCGGCCGAGGAGCCCGTGCGAGCGGTGAAGCTCGTGACCGTCGGCACCAGCGATTTCGACGCCCAGCCGGAGTTTTCGGCCGAGGTGCGGGCCCGTGTCGAATCGCGGCTCGGGTTCCGCGTGGCGGGCAAGATCACCAAGCGCCAGGCCGAGCTCGGCCAGCACGTGCAGGCCGGCCAGGTCTTGGCGCAGCTCGACCCGCAGGACTACAAGCTGGCCGCCGAAGCCGCCCGCGCCCAGCAGGCCGCGGCCCTGACCAACCGCGACCTGGCCGCCGCCGACCTGAAGCGCTACCGCGAGCTGCGCGAGCAGAACTTCATCAGCGGCGCCGAGCTCGAGCGCCGCGAAACCACCTGGAAGGCCGCCCAGGCACAGCTCGAACAGGCGCAGGCCCAACTCGCCTCTCAGGGCAACCAGGCCAACTACACGACGCTGGTGGCCGACGTGGCGGGCGTCATCACCGCCATCGAGGCCGAGCCGGGACAGGTGGTGCAGGCCGGCACGCCGGTCGTGCGCATCGCGCAGGACGGTGCGCGCGACGTGGTGTTCGCGGTGCCTGAAGACCGTGCCGCGCTGATCAAGCCCGACTCGCCGGTGACGGTGCGCGGCTGGTCCGGGGGCAACGAACTGCAGGGCGTCGTGCGCGAAGTGGCCGCCAGCGCCGACGCGGTCACGCGCACCTACTCGGTCAAGGTCGCGATCGACGCGGCCACCTCGCCCGCGCTGGGCGCCACCGTCTACGCGCGCCCGCAGGCGCTGGCGCACAGCAGCACCGCGGTGATGAAGCTGCCGACCAGCGCGCTGCGCCAGGAAGGCAAGGGCACGGCGGTGTGGGTGCTCGACAAGTCGACGATGACGGTCCGTTCGCAACCGGTGCAGGTGGCGACCGCCGACGGCAACGAAGCCGTGATCGGCGGCGGGATCGCGCCCGGCATGATGGTGGTGGCCGCGGGCGTGCACGTGCTGTCGCCGGGGCAGAAGGTCACCATCTACCAGTCGAAGGAGGCGGCCGCGGCCGCCAACGTGAAGGACGCCGCGCAGCCCGCCGAGGCCGTTGCCGCAACCAAGAAGGAGATCGCTGCAGGTGCCGCCAAATGACGGAAGGCGCAGCGACCACCACCGCCAAGCCCGCCGGCTTCAATCTCTCCAAATGGGCGCTGGACCACGCGCCGCTCACGCGCTACCTGATGGTGGTGCTGATGGTGCTGGGCGCCTTCGCGTACTTCCAGCTCGGCCAGGACGAAGATCCGCCGTTCACCTTCCGCGCCATGGTGGTGCGCACCTACTGGCCCGGCGCCACCGCGCAGCAGGTGGCCGAGCAGGTCACCGACAAGCTCGAGCGCACGCTGCAGGAGGCGCCGTACGCCGACAAGATCCGCAGCTATTCGAAGCCCGGCGAGTCGCAGATCATCTTCAACATCAAGGACTCGTCGAAGTCCACCGAGGTCGCGAACGTCTGGTACACGGTGCGCAAGAAGATCGGCGACATGCGCAACACGCTGCCCGCGGGCGTGCAGGGCCCGTTCTTCAATGACGATTTCGGCGACGTCTACGGCGTGATCTATGCGCTGGAAAGCGAAGGCTTCAGCTACGCCGAGCTCAAGACGCTGGCCGACGACACGCGCCAGCAGCTGCTGCGCGTGAAGGACGTGGCCAAGGTCGACCAGTTCGGCGTGCAGGACGAGAAGGTCTACATCGAGATCTCGCAGAAGCGCCTGGCGCAGCTGGGGCTCGACTTCAACGCCGTGCTCGCGCAGCTCGGCTCGCAGAACGCGATCGAGAGCGCGGGCTCGATCCAGTCGCCGCTCGACGTGGTGCAGGTGCGCGTGGCCGGCCAGTTCACCAGCGTCGATCAGCTGCGCGAGATGCCGATCCGCGGCAGTTCGGGCAACCAGATCAAGCTCGGCGACATCGCCGAGATTCGCCGCGGCTATGTCGATCCGCCGGCCGTCAAGGTGCATCACCAGGGCAAGGAAGTGATCGCGCTCGGCGTCTCGATGGCCAAGGGCGGCGACATCATCGCGCTCGGCAAGGCGCTGAAGGCGACGACGGTGCAGATCGACCAGCGCCTGCCGGCCGGCGTGAAGCTGGCGCAGGTGCAGGACCAGCCGGTGTCGGTGTCGAGCTCGGTCAACGAGTTCGTCGGCGTGCTGATCGAGGCCGTGGCCATCGTGCTGGCCGTGAGCATCATCTCGCTCGGCCTGCACAAGGGCGGGCGCTTCGGCTGGTATATCGACATGCGCCCGGGGCTGGTGGTGGCAATCACCATCCCGCTGGTGCTGGCCGTGACCTTCCTCGCGATGAATTATTTCGGCATCGGGCTGCACAAGATATCGCTCGGGTCGCTGATCATCGCGCTCGGCCTGCTGGTGGACGACGCGATCATCGCGGTCGAGATGATGGTGCGGAAGATGGAAGAGGGCTACGACAAGGTCCGCGCCGCCACCTTCGCCTACGACGTCACGGCCAAGCCGATGCTCACGGGCACGCTCATCACGGCGGCGGGTTTCCTGCCGATCGGCATCGCCAAGTCGGTGACGGGCGAGTACACCTTCGCCATCTTCGCGGTGACGGTGATTGCGCTGGTGCTGTCGTGGATCGTCTCGGTGTACTTCGTGCCCTACCTGGGCACGCTTTTGCTCAAGGTGAAGCCGCACGACCCGAATGCACCGCCGCACGAACTGTTCGACACGCCGTTCTACAACGCCTTCCGCCACGCGGTGAACTGGTGCGTGCAGCACCGCTGGATGACCATCGGCGCCACGGTGCTGATCTTCGCGCTCGGCATCTTCGGCATGGGCAAGGTGCAGCAGCAGTTCTTCCCCGATTCGAGCCGGCCCGAGATCCTGGTCGACATCTGGTTCCCCGAAGGCACCTCGTTCGCGGCCAACGAAGAAGTGGCGAAGCGCGTCGAGCAGCGCTTCATGCGGGAAGAGGGCGTGAAGACGGTCAGCACCTGGGTCGGCTCGGGCGTGCCGCGCTTCTACCTTCCGCTGGACCAGGTGTTCCCGCAGACCAACGTGTCCCAGCTCATCGTGCTGGCCAAGGACCTGAAGGTGCGCGAGCGCTTGCGCATCAAGCTGCCGGCCCTGTTGGCGCAGGAATTTCCGGAGGTGCGCGGCCGCGTCAAGCTGCTGCCCAACGGGCCGCCGGTGCCGTATCCGGTGCAGTTCCGCGTGATCGGCACCGAGCCCGCACAGCTGCGCGGGCATGCCGACGAGGTCAAGGCGGTGCTGCGCGAGAACGCCAACATGCGCGGCGTGAACGACAACTGGAACGAGTCGGTGAAGGTGATCCGCCTCGAGGTCGACCAGGCCAAGGCGCGCGCGCTCGGCGTGACCAGCCAGGCCATCGCCCAGGCCTCCAAGACGATGTTCTCCGGCACCACGGTGGGCCAGTACCGTGAGAACGACCAGCTGATCGACATCGTGCTGCGCCAGTCGCCCGACGAGCGCGAGGCCATCTCGGACATTGCCAACGCCTACATCCCCACGACCTCGGGCCGCTCGATTCCGCTGACCCAGATCGCCCGGCCGGTCTTCACCTGGGAGCCCGGCGTGATGTGGCGCGAGAACCGCGACTACGCCATCACGGTGCAGGGCGACGTGGTCGAAGGCCTGCAGGGCGCCACGGTGAGCGCGGAGCTGCTGCCGAAGCTGCGCCAGCTCGAAGCCGGCTGGCACGCGGCCGGGCAGGGCGGCTACCGCATCGAGGTGGCCGGCGCGGTGGAGGAGAGCAGCAAGGGCTCGGCTTCCATCGTGGCGGGCGTGCCGATCATGCTGTTCCTGGTGTTCACGCTGCTGATGCTGCAGCTGCACAGCTTCAGCCGTTCGCTGCTGGTGTTCGTCACGGGGCCCATGGGCATCGCCGGCGTGGCCGGCGCGCTGCTGGTGCTGAACCGGCCCTTCGGCTTCGTGGCGCTGCTGGGCGTGATCGCGCTGATGGGCATGATCCAGCGCAACGCGGTGATCCTGATCGACCAGATCGAGAGCGACCGCGAGGCCGGCGTGCCGGCCTGGGACGCGATCGTCGAATCGGCCGTGCGGCGCCTGCGGCCCATCGTGCTGACGGCCGCGGCGGCGGTGCTGGCGATGATTCCGCTCTCGCGCAGCGTGTTCTGGGGCCCGATGGCCGTGGCCATCATGGGCGGCCTGATCGTGGCCACCGTACTGACCCTGCTGGCCCTCCCGGCAATGTACGCCGCCGCCTTCCGTGTGAAGCGGGAGCCGAAACAGGGTCTTATTAGCGCTTAAAATAGCGGGTTGACCGATTTCAGGCGGGCGGTCTTTGGGCAGCGGGTATCCGGTATCGGGTGTTCGCGGCACCAGGGCCGTCCGCTTTTGCATTCACCTGAAAAATTGGCATCGCGCGGGTGGCGAAATTGGTAGACGCACCAGGTTTAGGTCCTGACGTTCGCAAGAACGTGCCGGTTCGAGTCCGGCCCCGCGCACCAGCCACACCCCTCACAAGGAAGACACCATGACCGTGACCGTTGAAACTCTCGAGAAGCTCGAACGCAAGATCACGCTGACCCTGCCGGTCGGCACCATCCAGTCCGAAGTCGATTCGCGCCTCAAGAAGCTCGCGCGCACCGTCAAGATGGACGGCTTCCGCCCCGGCAAGGTGCCGATGAACGTCGTGGCCCAGCGCTACGGCTACTCGGTGCACTACGAGGTCATGAACGACAAGGTCGGCGAAGCCTTCTCGCAGGCCGCCAACGAAGCCAAGCTGCGCGTGGCCGGCCAGCCCCGCATCACCGAGAAGGAAGAGTCGCCCGAAGGCCAGCTCGCCTTCGACGCCGTCTTCGAAGTGTTCCCCGAAGTCAAGATCAGCGACCTGTCCGGCGCCGAAGTCGAGAAGCTCTCGGCCGAAGTGGGCGACGACGCCATCGACAAGACGCTCGACATCCTGCGCAAGCAGCGCCGCACCTTCGCGCAGCGCGCACAAGACGCCGTCGCCCAGGACGACGACCGCGTGACGGTCGACTTCGAAGGCAAGATCGACGGCGAGCCCTTCCAGGGCGGCAAGGCCGAAGACTTCCAGTTCATCGTCGGCGAAGGCCAGATGCTGAAGGAATTCGAAGACGCCGTGCGCGGCATGAAGTCCGGCGACAGCCGCACCTTCCCGCTCTCGTTCCCGGCCGACTACCACGGCAAGGACGTGGCCGGCAAGCAGGCCGATTTCATGGTCACGCTGAAGAAGATCGAAGCCTCGAACCTGCCCGAAATCAACGAACAGCTCGCCAAGTCGCTCGGCATTGCCGAAGCCACGGTCGAGGGCCTGCGCGCCGACATCAAGAAGAACCTCGAGCGCGAAGTGAAGTTCCGCCTGCTGGCGCGCAACAAGAACGCCGTCATGGACACCCTGGTGGCCAACGCCGAGCTCGACCTGCCCAACGCCAGCGTGCAGTCCGAAGTCAACCGCATGGTCGAAGGCGCCCGTGCCGAGCTCAAGCAGCGCGGCATCAAGGACGCCGACAAGGCGCCGATCCCCGACGAAGTGTTCCGCCCCCAAGCCGAGCGCCGCGTGCGCCTGGGCCTGGTGGTGGCCGAACTGGTGCGCGCCAACAACCTGCAGGCCAAGCCCGAGCAGATCAAGGCCCACATCGACGAGCTGGCCGCCAGCTACGAAAAGCCGGCCGACGTCGTGCGCTGGTATTTCAGCGACAACAACCGCCTGGCCGAAGTCGAAGCCGTGGTCATCGAGAACAACGTGACCGAGTTCGTGCTCGGCAAGGCCAAGGTCAACGAAAAGTCGGTGACGTTCGACGAGCTGATGGCGCAGCAGCAAGGCTGATCCGCTATCGCCCGCAGCGCCAATGGGGCTTGTGCTTTGCGGCACGAGCCCCATTTCACTCAGGCGTACAGTTAAATTCGAACAGCGAACGAACCCCTTTTCCGGAAAGAAAATTCATGAGCTCACAGGATATTCAAGGCCTCGGCATGATCCCGATGGTCATCGAGCAGTCGGGCCGCGGCGAGCGGTCCTACGACATCTATTCGCGTCTCCTGAAGGAACGCATCATTTTCCTGGTGGGCGAGGTGAACGACCAGACCGCCAACCTCGTGGTGGCGCAGCTGCTGTTCCTCGAGAGCGAGAACCCGGACAAGGACATTTCGTTCTACATCAACTCCCCGGGCGGCAGCGTGAGCGCCGGCATGGCCATCTACGACACCATGCAGTTCATCAAGCCCGACGTTTCCACCATGTGCATCGGCTTTGCGGCCAGCATGGGCGCCTTCCTGCTGGCGGCCGGTGAAAAGGGCAAGCGCTTCTCGCTGCCCAATTCGAAGATCATGATCCACCAGGTGCTCGGCGGCGCGCGCGGCCAGGCCACGGACATCGAGATCCATGCCCGCGACATCCTGCGCACCAAGGACCAGATGAACCGCATCCTGGCCGAACGCACGGGCCAGCCGCTCGAAAAAGTCAAGTCGGACACCGAACGCGACTATTTCCTGACGGCCGACGAAGCCAAGGAATACGGCCTGGTGGACCAGGTCATCGCCAAGCGCAGCTGAGCAATTGAGCCCGTGCCGCGGCGCCGGCGGCGCCCAAAAGGCAAAAACCGGCGTTTTCCACACGGGAAACGCCGTTTTTGTTTAGTTATCATTGTCCCTACCCCGTTACGAGGCACCTGTCCATGGCCGAAAAAAAAGGCTCTTCCAGCGAAAAAACGCTTTATTGCTCGTTCTGCGGCAAGAGCCAGCATGAGGTCAAGAAGCTGATTGCGGGCCCTTCGGTCTTTATTTGCGACGAGTGCATCGACCTCTGCAACGAAATCATCCGCGACGAACTGCCGGCCGGTGAAGAGGCGCGCGAAGCGCGCAGCGACCTGCCCACGCCGCTGGAGATCAAGACAAACCTCGACAACTACGTGATCGGCCAGGAGCCGGCCAAGCGCATGCTGTCGGTGGCGGTCTACAACCACTACAAGCGCCTGCGCCACAAGGAAAAGGCCAAGGGCGACGACGTCGAACTCAGCAAGAGCAACATCCTCTTGATCGGGCCCACGGGCTCCGGCAAGACGCTGCTCGCGCAAACGCTCGCGCGCATGCTCGACGTGCCCTTCGTGATGGCCGACGCCACCACGCTGACCGAAGCCGGCTACGTGGGCGAAGACGTCGAGAACATCATCCAGAAGCTGCTGCAGAGCTGCAACTACGAAGTCGAGCGGGCCCAGCGCGGCATCGTCTACATCGACGAAATCGACAAGATCTCGCGCAAGTCGGACAACCCCTCGATCACGCGCGACGTGTCGGGCGAGGGCGTGCAGCAGGCGTTGCTGAAGCTCATCGAAGGCACCATGGCCAGCGTGCCGCCGCAGGGCGGTCGCAAGCACCCGAACCAGGACTTCCTGCAGATCGACACGACGAACATCCTGTTCATCTGCGGCGGCGCCTTTGCCGGGCTCGAGAAGGTCATCGAAAACCGCACCGAGGCTTCGGGCATCGGCTTCGGCGCCAAGGTCAAGAGCAAGGCGCAGCGCAGCATCACCGAGGTGTTCCGCGAAGTCGAACCCGAAGACCTGATCAAGTTCGGCCTGATCCCCGAACTCGTGGGCCGCATGCCCGTGGTGGCTTCGCTGGCCGAACTCAGCGAAGACGCGCTGGTGCAGATCCTGACCGAGCCCAAGAACGCGGTGGTCAAGCAATTCACCAAGCTGCTGCAGATGGAGGGCGTCGACCTCGAGATCCGCCCCGCGGCCCTCAAGGCCATTGCGCGCAAGGCGCTGGCCCGCAAAACCGGCGCGCGCGGCCTGCGTTCGATCCTCGAACAGTCGCTGATCGACACCATGTTCGAACTGCCGAATGCCACCAACGTCGACAAGGTTGTGGTGGAGGAATCCACAATCGATGAAAACAAGCCGCCGCTGCTCGTGTACCGCGAAGCGGCCAAGAAGGCCTGAAAGAAGGCCTGAATGAGCGCGGCGCCGGCTCTTTTCACCCAGGCGTCCGGCGCCTTCGACAAAGACCGGGTGCACGGGCTTGAAATGCCCGCACACCCATCCATCTTTGCCTGATCAATCAAAGGATATTCATGTCCGGTCATACCCCCCTGCCTGCCGACGCGATCGACCTGCCGCTGCTGCCGCTGCGCGACGTCGTCGTGTTCCCCCACATGGTGATCCCGCTGTTCGTGGGGCGCCCCAAGAGCATCAAGGCGCTCGAACTGGCCATGGAAGCCGAGCGCCGCATCATGCTGGTGGCCCAGAAAGCCGCAGCCAAGGACGAACCCTCCGTCGAGGACATGTTCGAGGTCGGGTGCGTCTCGACCATCCTGCAGATGCTCAAGCTGCCTGACGGTACCGTGAAGGTGCTGGTCGAGGGCCAGCAGCGCGCCCGCGTGAACCGCATCGACGACGGCGAG
Source organism: Variovorax paradoxus (assembly GCF_018614875.1). Lineage (GTDB taxonomy): Bacteria > Pseudomonadota > Gammaproteobacteria > Burkholderiales > Burkholderiaceae_C > Variovorax > Variovorax paradoxus_I. The sequence goes on from NZ_JAGGNW010000002.1 coordinate 383,880, forward strand.
ACCCACTTCTCGGCCAACGTGACGCCCGTCGAGGCGGCCGCAGGCGAGAAGGGCACCGAGGTCGAGGCGCTGCGCCGTGCCGTGATGCAGCAGTTCGACCAGTACGTCAAGCTCAACAAGAAGATTCCGCCCGAGATCCTCACCTCGATCTCCAGCATCGACGATCCGGGCCGCCTGGCCGACACCATCGCGGCCCATCTGCCGCTGAAGCTCGACAACAAGCAGGCCGTGCTCGACCTCGACGACATCAAGTCGCGGCTCGAGAACCTCTTCGGCCAGCTCGAACGCGAGGTCGACATCCTCAATGTCGACAAGAAGATCCGTGGCCGCGTGAAGCGCCAGATGGAAAAGAACCAGCGCGACTTCTATCTCAACGAGCAGGTCAAGGCGATCCAGAAGGAGCTCGGCGAAGGCGAAGAGGGCGCGGACATCGAGGAGATCGAGAAGAAGATCAAGCTCGCCAAGATGCCCAAGGAAGCGCTCAAGAAGGCCGAGGGCGAGCTCAAGAAGCTCAAGCTGATGTCGCCGATGTCGGCCGAAGCCACCGTGGTGCGCAACTACATCGACGTGCTGGTCGGCCTGCCCTGGAGCAAGAAGACCAAGATCAAGCACGACCTCGCGCATGCAGAGGAAGTGCTCAACGAGGACCACTACGGGCTCGAGAAGGTCAAGGACCGCATCCTCGAATATCTCGCGGTGCAGCAGCGCGTCGACAAGGTCAAGGCGCCCATCCTGTGCCTCGTGGGCCCGCCCGGCGTGGGCAAGACCTCGCTCGGGCAGTCGATCGCCAAGGCGACCGGCCGCAAGTACACCCGCATGGCGCTCGGCGGCATGCGTGACGAAGCCGAGATCCGCGGCCACCGCCGCACCTACATCGGCGCGCTGCCGGGCAAGGTGCTGCAGGGGCTGAACAAGATCGGCACCCGCAATCCGCTGTTCCTGCTCGACGAGATCGACAAGCTGGGGACCGATTTCCGCGGCGATCCTTCGAGCGCGCTGCTCGAGGTGCTCGACCCGGAACAGAACCACACCTTCGGCGACCACTACGTCGAGGTCGACTTCGACCTGAGCGACGTGATGTTCGTGGCCACCTCGAACTCGATGAACATCCCGCCGGCGCTGCTCGACCGGATGGAAGTCATACGCCTTTCGGGCTACACCGAGGACGAGAAGACGCACATCGCGCTCAAGTACCTGCTGCCCAAGCAGCTGAAGAACAACGGCGTCAAGGAAGACGAGTTGCTGGTCACCGAAGAGGCCGTGCGCGACATCGTGCGCTACTACACGCGCGAAGCCGGCGTGCGTTCGCTCGAGCGCGAGCTCTCCAAGATCTGCCGCAAGGTGGTCAAGGGCCTGCTGCTCAAGCAGATGACTCCCAAGGTCGTGGTCGACGGGGCCAACCTCAACGAGTTCCTGGGCGTTCGCAAATACAGCTTCGGGCTGGCCGAGAAGCAGAACCAGGTCGGCCAGGTGGTCGGCCTCGCGTGGACCGAGGTCGGCGGCGACCTGCTCACCATCGAAGCCGTCACCATGCCCGGCAAGGGCGTCATCAGCCGCACCGGTTCGCTGGGGGACGTGATGAAGGAATCGGTCGAGGCCGCACGCACCGTGGTGCGCAGCCGCTCGCGCCGCCTGGGCATCAAGGACGAAGTGTTCGAGAAGCGCGACATCCACATCCACGTGCCCGATGGCGCAACGCCCAAGGACGGCCCGAGCGCGGGCGCGGCAATGACGACGGCTTTCGTGTCGGCGCTCACGGGCATTCCCGTGCGTGCCGATGTCGCAATGACCGGCGAGATCACGCTGCGCGGCGAGGTCACGGCCATCGGCGGACTGAAGGAAAAGCTGCTGGCGGCTCTGCGCGGCGGCATCAAGACCGTGCTGATTCCCGAAGAGAACGCGAAAGACCTGCAGGACATTCCCGAGAACGTGAAGAACGGCCTCGAGATCGTGCCCGTGAAGTGGATCGACAAGGTCCTGGAGATCGCGCTCGAGAAAATGCCTGAGCCGCTGTCGGACGAGGAGGTTGCCGCCTCCGCGGCCGCCGTGGCTGAACTGGCCAAGCAGCGCGCGGGCAGCCCCGCTTCCGAGGGCTCCGTCAAACATTGATCGGCAGAACTTGCCGAGCCCCGAAAAAGTGTTCTATAATTCGAGGCTCGAAACGCGGGAATAGCTCAGTTGGTAGAGCGCAACCTTGCCAAGGTTGAGGTCGAGAGTTCGAGACTCTTTTCCCGCTCCAGTTTTGAAAAAGGGAAGCACTGCTTCCCTTTTTTTCGCGAGTTCGATTTCGTTTTCAGCAGCGTGGCGCGATAGCAAAGCGGTTATGCAACGGATTGCAAATCCGTCCAGCCCGGTTCGACTCCGGGTCGCGCCTCCACCTCTTTCTCCGATCAAGCTCGATCCATCCCCCATTGAAAAAACAAGCCCCGCCAACCTGCGTTGCCGGGGCTCGTTTCGTTTGGGTTATCGTCGATGTTCAACCCGAGGCCCGGATGGTGAAATTGGTAGACACATCGGACTTAAAATCCGCCGCTTCCTTAATCGGGGCATACGGGTTCGACCCCCGTTCCGGGCACCACACTTAGACAAGGGAGCACTCCATGCCTCGCTACAACGCTCCATTTGAAATCCATGTGCACGGCGACGTGCCTTTGCGCTCCGACGTCGGCTTCGATCAGATCCAGGAAGCGCTCAAGCCGCTCTGGGCCTATGCGGGCGCCAAGTCGCTGGCCGATGGCGCGACAAGCACCTACGAAGAAGAACCCGGCATTCGTTTCGAGCAGAAGGACCACATGCTCCAGATCTGCTGGACGGTGCCGGGCGACGAAGACTTTCGCCAGGCGCTCGACGAGATGTGCATGGCCCTGAACGAGCTGTCGGAGCGCGGCGCCGCCATCGAGGTCACCTTCTACGACACCGATTTCGACGAGGAAGAGGGCGACCCCGACGAAGAGTCCCGCGACGATTTCCTGATGCTGTTCGTCGGCCCCAATCCGGCCGCGATCATGCAGGTGCAGCGCGACCTGCTGGTGGAAGACGTCGTCAACCTGATGGAGCGCCACTTCGACGGCGCCGAGCTCGGTGGCGTCGTGGCCGAGATCGATCGCCTGTTCAGCGACCGCTTCGATGCGCTCGTGAATTCGCTCGAGATCGGCAAGCGCCCGCGCGGCACCGGCGGCAGTGGCAGCGGCGGCGGGCATGGCGGCGGCCGCCGCCCGCGCCACCTGCACTGACCCGGCCAAGGTTGCGTCCGGCGGCCGGCCGATCCCTCGCCGCATGGCGCTGTTCCCGTCTTCTGCCCTGAATGCCGGCGTGCGCAAGCGCGAGGTGTTCGGCTGGGCCATGTACGACTTTGCCAATTCCGGCTACACCACGGTCGTCATCACGGCCGTGTTTGCCGCCTATTTCGTGGGTGGCATCGCCAAGGGGGCGCCGTGGGCGGCCTTCGCCTGGACCGCGGCGCTCAGCGCGTCCTATGCCATCGTCATGCTCTCGATGCCTGCCATCGGCGCCTGGGCCGACCGCCGCGCAGCCAAGAAGCGCGTCCTGCTCGCCGCGACCGTGGGCTGCGTGGTTGCCACTGCCGCGCTCGCATTCACGCCGAGGTTCGCGGGGCCCCTGGGCGTTGCGGTTGCGATGGCACTGGTCATCGTCTCGAACACTTTCTATTCCTACGGCGAGTCGCTGGCCGGCGCCTTCCTGCCCGAACTCGCGACAGCCGAGGGCATGGGCAAGGTCAGCGGATGGGGCTGGAGTTTCGGCTACGTCGGCGGCATGCTCGCGCTGGGGCTGTGCCTGGCCTATGTGCTGTCGGCCCAGGCGAAAGGCCTGGCTGCGTCGCACTTCGTTCCGGTCACGATGCTGATCACGGCGGCCATCTACGGCGCAGCCGCTTCCGTCACCTTTGCGCTCTTGCCCGAACGCGCGCAGCCTCGAGCGGCCGGCAGCGCGGTGGGCGCGTGGCAGCAACTGCGCGCAACCTTCCGGCAGGCCCGCGCCTACCGCGATTTCATGCAGTTGCTGGCCTGCACCGTCTGCTACCAGGGCGGCGTGGCGGTGGCCATCACGCTTGCGGCCATCTATGCCGAACAGGTCATCGGCTTCGTGGCGAGCGAGACCATGGTGCTGATCTTCGTGCTCAACATCGCGGCCGCGCTCGGCGCCTTCGGCTTCGGCTACGTGCAGGACCGCATCGGCCACAAGGTCTCGCTGGCCGGCACGCTGGTGGCGTGGATCGCGGTCTGCGTGATTGCCGCGATGGCGAGCACCAAGGGCACCTTCTGGTGGGCCGCTGCCATCGCGGGGCTCGCCATGGGCTCGAGCCAGTCGGCCGGCCGCGCGATGACGGGCTACCTTGCGCCACCGCGGCAGCTCGCAGAGTTCTTCGGGCTCTGGACCGTTGCCACGCGGCTGGCGGGCATCATCGGTCCGCTGATGTTCGGCGCCATCACGTGGGCTGCGGGCGGCAATCAGCGCATCGCCATTCTCTCGACCGCGGCGCTGTTCATTGCGGGACTGCTGCTTTTGCTGCCCATCGACATGGCGCGCGGCCGGGAAGCCGCGCTGCGCAGCCGGTGAGGCGGGCGGGTCAGGGCATCTGCGGCTTCAGAGACTTCGGTACCCGGTAGCGCTCGCCGTCGTAGCGCAGCGTCACGGTATTGAACCGCGCGGGCATGGCCTTTTTCGCGCAGCCCTGGTCTTCCTGCATCTGCGCGCGGCTCTGCACCAGCGTGCGCGACAGTTGCAGATCGGCGTAGCCGTTGCTCGTCGGCTTGCCGACCGAGAGCATTGTGCGAAGCTGCTCGAAGCGGCCGGTGCAGCTGCTGTCCCATTCACCGCTGTCATGGTCGAGTTCGACCTCTTGCAGTACCTGGCGCAGCTTGTTGCCGTGCTGCACGTAGAGGCGGACGGTTTCGCTTGCCGCCGTGCTGCCCGGTGCCGTGCCTCGATAGCGCACGCGCAGCCCGAAGGCGCGCGTGTCGGACGACAGCACGTAGCGCGAGGTGTCGATCCGGATGTCCTGGATGACGGTGGCGCTGTCTTCGTCGAGCGCCTCGGGCTGGAAGATGCGGCCGATCACCGTGTCCCGCTCGGTGTTGCCGTTGTCGGGCCGCTGGATGAGCAGCACTTCGAGATCGAAGACCTTGGCTCCCGTGCTGCTGGTTTCGCGCGGCACGGGAAGCACCACGATGCTGCGCCCCGGAAAGGCGGGCCAGAGCTTGCAGGCCGCCAGGCGCTCGTCGAGCGGGCGGTTCGGGTACAGCTTGGCGTGCATGCGCTCGGCAAGCCCGCTCTCGCAGGCCGCATGGCTCAGGCCTGCTGCCGAAAGGCAGAACAGGAGCAGGGCGCGGCGCATAAGAAGATGCATGTCGGTCGGCATCAGGCGGCGGTTGCAGCGCGCGCCGCCATACCTTGTTGTTGCGGCTGTTGCAGCCAGTGCGCGGCTGCGGCTTCGAGCACGGCGGAGTCGCCGCTGCCTTGCAGGACCAGCCCGCCTTCGCCACCGTCCGCCAGCCGGCCGAGCGAAGCCAGCACGCGCCGGGTCTGCTGCGCGACCGGCGCGCCGGTGTCGATGAAGCGCAGCGCGGACGGCGCATGGCGCTGCAGTTCACCCTTCACGAGCGGATAGTGCGTGCAGCCGAGCACCACGGTATCGACTTCGCCGGGCGCGTTGCCGAAAGGGCCGGCTTCGGCCATGTAGCGGGCGCAGAGTTCGGCAATGGCCGTGGCATCGAAGCTCTCGATCGCTTTCACGAGTCCGTCGCACGGCACGGCGCGAACATTGGCAGATCCGGCGAAAGAGTCGCGCAGTGCCGCGTATTTGGCACTGGCCAATGTCCCGCGCGTGGCCATCACCGAGATGTGGCCGGTGCGGCTCGTCGCCACCGCGGGCTTGAGCGCAGGCTCCAGGCCCACGATGGGCAGCGTCGGATACTCGGCACGCAGCAGGTGGATCGCCGCCGTGGTGGCCGTGTTGCACGCCACCACCAGCGCCTTGATGCCGTGCTCGGCAATCAACTGCTCGGCCACCTTGCGCGAACGCTCGATCACATAGGCATCGCCGCGTTCGCCATACGGTGCGAAAGCGGTGTCTGCGAAGTACACGAAGCGCTCGTGCGGCAGTTCGGCGCGCAGCGCCGCGAGCACGCTGAGTCCGCCGACGCCGCTGTCGAAGACGCCTACAGGGAGCACCAGAGAGCCTCCGCGCTGCGCACTGGCCTGGCGGCGCTCAAGCTTCTTCCATCATGATGGTCTTGAACTCGCCGCTGGCAATGCGCTTCTGCCACTCGGCCGGGCCGGTGATGTGCGCGCTGGTACCGCCGGCGTCGACCGCCACCGTCACGGGCATGTCGACCACGTCGAATTCATAGATGGCTTCCATGCCCAGGTCTTCGAAGCCCACCACCTTGGCGGTCTTGATGGCCTTGCTCACGAGGTAGGCGGCGCCGCCCACGGCCATGAGGTAGGCGCTCTTGTGCTTCTTGATGGCCTCGATGGCAACCGGGCCGCGCTCGGCCTTGCCGATCATCGCGATCAGGCCGGTCTGGGCCAGCATCATCTCGGTGAAGCCGTCCATGCGCGTGGCGGTGGTCGGGCCGGCGGGGCCCACGGCCTCGTCGCCGACCGGATCGACCGGGCCGACGTAGTAGATGACGCGGTTGGTGAAGTCCACCGGCAGCTTCTCGCCCTTGGCCAGCATGTCCTGGATGCGCTTGTGCGCGGCATCGCGGCCGGTGAGCATCTTGCCGTTGAGCAGGATCGTGTCGCCGGGCTTCCAACTCGCCACTTCGGCGGGCGTGAGCTTGTTCAAATCGACGCGCTTGCTCTTCTTTTCGTCGGGCGCCCAGTTCACGTCGGGCCACAGGTCGAGCGAGGGCGGGTCGAGGTACACCGCACCGCTGCCGTCCATCACGAAGTGTGCATGGCGCGTGGCCGCGCAGTTGGGGATCATCGCCACGGGCTTGCTCGCCGCGTGCGTGGGGTACATCTTGATCTTGATGTCGAGCACGGTGGCCAGTCCGCCCAGGCCCTGCGCGCCGATGCCCAGCGCATTGACCTTCTCGTACAGCTCGATGCGCAGCGCCTCGACCTTGCTGAGCTCGGCGCCCGAGGCCTTCTTGGCCTGCAGCTCGTGCATGTCGAGGTCGTCCATCAGGCTTTCCTTGGCCATCAGCGCGGCCTTCTCGGCCGTACCGCCGATGCCGATGCCCAGCATGCCCGGCGGGCACCATCCTGCCCCCATGGTCGGCACGGTCTTGAGCACCCAGTCGACCACGCTGTCGCCGGGGTTCAGCATCACGAGCTTGCTCTTGTTCTCGCTGCCGCCGCCCTTGGCCGCGACCGTCACCTCGACGGTGTTGCCCGGCACGATCTCGGTGAAGATCACCGCGGGCGTGTTGTCCTTGGTGTTCTTGCGGTCGAACTGCGGATCGGCCACGACCGAGGCGCGCAGCGTGTTGTCAGGATGGTTGTAGCCGCGGCGCACGCCTTCGTTGATGGCGTCGTCCAGCGAACCGGTGAAGCCGCCCCAGCGCACGTCCATGCCCACCTTGAGGAACACGTTGACGATGCCGGTGTCCTGGCAGATCGGGCGGTGGCCCGTGGCGCTCATCTTGCTGTTGGTCAGAATCTGCGCGATGGCGTCCTTGGCCGCGGGGCTCTGCTCGCGCTCGTAGGCGCGGGCCAGGTGGGCGATGTAGTCGGCGGGGTGGTAGTAGCTGATGTACTGCAGCGCGGCGCTGATCGATTCGATCAGGTCGGCCTGCTGGATCGTGGTCGTCATGGTGGGGAATGCTTTTTGGAGTGGGAAACGCCCACCGATTATCTCAGCCGCCGTTTTCACGGAAAAAGCCTGCCGGATGCGAGCCATTCTTATCGAGGCCATACTCGGCCTTGCACCCGGCGAGCGGGCACAACCATCCAAGACTGCGGAGTTTTTTCATCATGACGACTTCCCCCAAGACCCGTGCCGAGCGCGATACCTTCGGACCGATCGACGTGCCGGCCGACAAGCTGTGGGGTGCGCAAACGCAGCGCTCGCTGCAGAACTTCGACATCTCGGGCGAGCAGCAGCCGCGCGAGATCATCAAGGCGCTGGCACAGGTCAAGCGGGCGTCGGCCGTGGTCAACCATGCGCTGGGCCTGCAGGACGAGAAGAAGACCCAGGCCATCGTGGCCGCGGCCGATGAAGTCATCGCCGGCAAGCACCCGGGCGAGTTCCCGCTGGTGGTCTGGCAGACCGGCTCGGGCACGCAGACCAACATGAACGTCAACGAGGTGCTGGCCAACCGCGCGAGCGAAATCCTCGGCGGCGAGCGCGGGGAAGGGCGCCTCGTGCATCCGAACGACGACGTCAACCGCAGCCAGTCGAGCAACGACGTGTTCCCGACCGCCATGCACGTGGCGGCCGTCGAAGCCATCACGCACAAGCTGCTGCCCGCCATCGCCAAGCTGCGCGGCACGCTCGAACAGAAGGCGAAGGATTTCGCCGATATCGTGAAGATCGGCCGCACCCACCTGCAGGACGCCACGCCCCTCACGCTGGGCCAGGAGTTCTCGGGCTACGTGGCGCAGCTGGCGCACGGCGAGGCGCACGTGCGCGCCGCGCTGCCGCACCTGAGCGAACTGGCGTTGGGCGGCACGGCCGTCGGCACCGGACTCAATGCGCCCAAGGGCTATGCGGAGCAGGTGGCCGCCGAACTAGCCAAGCTCACGGGCCTGCCGTTCGTGACCGCGCCGAACAAGTTCGAAGCCATGGCCAGCGTCGACGCGCTGGTGCACGCCCACGGCGCGCTCAAGACGCTCGCCGCCAGCATGAACAAGATCGCCAACGACGTGCGCTGGCTCGCCAGCGGCCCGCGCAGCGGCATCGGCGAACTCAGCATTCCCGAAAACGAACCCGGCTCGTCGATCATGCCGGGCAAGGTCAACCCGACCCAGAGCGAGGCCGTCACGATGCTGGCCGCGCAGGTGTTCGGCAACGACGTGGCCATCAACATCGGCGGCGCCTCGGGCAACTTCGAGCTCAATGTGTTCCGCCCGATGGTCGCGCACAACTTCCTGCAGAGCGTGCGCCTCTTGGCCGACGGCATGGTGAGCTTCAACGACCACTGCGCCGTGGGCATCGAGCCGAACCGCGAACGCATCACAGAGCTGGTGCAGCGCTCGCTGATGCTCGTGACCGCGCTCAACACGCACATCGGCTACGACAAGTCGGCCTACATCGCGAAGAAGGCGCACAAGGAAGGCACGAGCCTGCGGGAAGCCGCGATTGCCTCGGGGCACCTCACGGGCGAGCAGTTCGACCAGTGGGTGATTCCCGAGAACATGACTGGCCGGTAAATCCGGTGGGCTTCAGTACCCGATGGTGTAGCGCTGGCGCGAATGAGCCTGCTTTTCGAGTTCGTCGATGAACGCGATCGCGTAGTCCTCGAACGTGATCCAGCTGCGGCCTTCGGCACTCACGAGCAGGTCGTCCTTGCCGAGGCGGAACTTGCCTGTGCGCTCGCCTTCGACGAATTCGGCCGAAGGCGAGAGGAAGGTCCAGTCGAGTTCCTTCTCGCTCTGCAGCACCTTCAGGAACGCGGCGCCGGCGGAGGCTTCGGCCTTGTACGCCTCGGGGAAGTTCGGCGTGTCGATCACCTTCAGGCCCGGCGCCGCAAACAGGCTGCCGGCGCCGCCGACCACCAGCAGGCGCTTCACGCCCGCGCGCTTGGCGGGTTCGATGATGGCCGCGGGCGGCACGGTTGCGAAGTGCGCGGCGCTGAACACGGCGTCGTGGCCGGCCAAGGCCTTTTCGAGCGCGGCGCCGTCGAGCACGTCGAGGTCCACGGCCTTCACATCGGCGCGGCCCGACAGCTTTTCGCTGGCCTTGCGTGCGATGGCCGTCACGGTGTGGCCGCGGCGCAGGGCTTCCTCGAGAAGGCGCCCGCCGGCGCGTCCGGTGGCGCCGATGATGGCGATGTGGCTCATGAGTGACTCCAGAAAATGAACGGGATGAACCGCATCTTAGGTTTCTGGTTTCGAAAGAAATACCTCGAATAGCGCGCTTGTTTATTCCTAAAATCGTTCGAATGGATCGATTGAATGCAATGCGCGTGTTCGTCAACGTGGTGGATGCGGGCAGCCTTTCGGCCGCGGCCGACAAGCTCGACCTCTCGCGGCCGGTGGTCACGCGCTACGTGGCCGAGCTCGAGCAATGGACCGGCGCACGCCTGTTGCACCGCACGACGCGCCGGCTGAGCCTCACGGCGGCGGGCGAGGAACTGTTGCCGCGCTGCCGCCAGGTGCTCGAACTCGCGGGCGACATGCAGGAGGCCGTGCGGCATCCGGCCGAGGCGCCGCGCGGGCAGCTGCGCATCACGGCCAGCACCTCGTTCGCGCAGGCGCAGTTGGCCGATGCGGTGGCCGACTACGTGCGGCTCTATCCCGGCGTGGCGGTCGATCTGGTGCTGCTGGACCGGGCGGTGAACCTGGTGGACGAGCGCATCGACCTGGCCATTCGCGTGGCGGTGGAGATCGATCCCAACCTCATTGCGCGGCGACTCACCGACTGCCGTTCGGTGGTGTGCGCGTCACCCGGCTATTTGAAGGAGCACGGGCAGCCGCTGCGCGTGGAGGAACTGGCCCAGCGCAACTGCCTCACGCACTCGTACTTCGGGCGCAGCCTCTGGAATTTCACGCGCAAGGACGACGGCACGCCCGTTTCGGTGGCCGTCGGCGGCAACGTGTCGACCAATGATGCCGCGAGCCTGATGCATCTTGCGCGGGCAGGGGCCGGCATCGCGATGCTGCCGACCTACCTGACCGCCGGCTTGCTGCAGGCGGGCGAACTGGTGCGGCTGTTTCCTGAGTTCGAGCCGCAGGTTGTCGGCATGTACGCGGTGTACGCCTCGCGCAAGCACATGCCGGCCACGCTGCGCACGATGCTCGACTTCCTGGCCGCGCGCTTCACTGAAACGCCGGCGTGGGAAACGCCTTAGTGGCGCGTGTTGGCGGCTGCGGCTTCGTTCATCAGCTTGTCGGTGTAGGCGATGGCCATGGCCGAGAACAGGAAGGCGATGTGGATCACGGTCTGCGCAATCAGCACGCGGTCGGTGTAGTTGTCCGCGTTGATGAAGGTCTTCAGCAGATGGATCGAGCTGATGCCGATGATGGCGGTGGCCAGCTTCACCTTGAGCACCGAGGCGTTCACGTGGCTCAGCCACTCGGGCTGGTCGCGGTGGCCTTCGAGGTCCATGCGGCTCACGAAGGTCTCGTAGCCGCCCACGATCACCATGATCAGCAGGTTGGAGATCATCACCACGTCGATCAGCGCCAGCACCACCAGCATGATCACCGTTTCGTTGAGCGTGCCCACCGGGGCGCTGGTTTTGTAGCCGATGCTGGTGATCAGTGCCTGCAGCGCGTCCTTGCTGCCGAAGCCGGCCTCGACCAGGTGCAGCAGCTCGACCAGGAAGTGCACCACATACACCGCCTGTGCCACGATCAGGCCCAGGTACAGCGGCAGTTGCAGCCAGCGGCTTGCGAAAATCAGCTTGGGCAGCGGCCTGAGCGGCGAACCTTTGGCTGGAATTGGCGGATGGCGGGAATCGAAAGGGTCGGTAGCGGACATCGGCAGGGTGGTCGTGTAAGACCGACGATTCTAGGGGTGCCCCTGTGTCGGACTCGTGATAACCCTGCGAACTAACATCGGACCCGTCAGTGACCCGTAAGTGCGGCGGCCGACATTACGCCGCATCCATCCAGGAGACAAAGCGAATGAGCAGCGCATCTAAAAACATCGAATCCGTACTGGTCGAGAACCGTGTGTTCCCTCCCGACGCCCGCGCCACGCAAGGCGCCCGAATTTCCAGCATGGCCGCCTACGAGGCCCTGTGCAAGGAAGCCGAACAGGACTTCGAGGGATTCTGGACCCGCCTGGCCAAGGGCAACCTGCAGTGGACCAAGCCCTTCACCAGGACGCTCGACGAGTCGAAGGCACCGTTCTACGAATGGTTCGGCGACGGCGAACTCAACGCCAGCGCCAACTGCCTCGACAAGCACATCGGCACCCCGGTCGAGAACAAGACCGCGATCATTTTCGAAGCCGACGACGGTGCCGTCACCAACGTCAGCTACAAGGAACTGCTCGCCCGCGTGAGCCAGTTCGCCAATGCGCTGAAGGCCGCGGGCATCAAGAAGGGCGACCGCGTCATCATCTACATGCCGATGACCATCGAAGGCGTCGTCGCCATGCAGGCCTGCGCGCGCATCGGCGCCACGCACAGCGTGGTGTTCGGCGGCTTCTCGGCCAAGGCGCTGCAGGAGCGCATCATCGACGCCGGCGCGGTGGCGGTCATCACGGCCAACTACCAGATGCGCGGCGGCAAGGAACTGCCGCTCAAGGCCATCGTCGACGACGGCATTGCGCTCGGCGGCTGCGAATCGATCAAGACGGTGTTCGTCTACGAGCGCACGCCCACCGCATGGGCTCGCGTCGAAGGCCGCGACAAGACCTTCGATGAAGCACAGAAGGGCCAGAGCACCGACTGCCCGCCCGTGCCGGTGAACGCCGAGCATCCGCTCTTCATCCTCTACACCTCGGGCTCCACCGGCAAGCCCAAGGGCGTGCAGCACGCCACCGGCGGCTACCTGCTGTGGGCCAAGCTCACGATGGACTGGACCTTCGACATCCGGCCCGAAGACGTGTTCTGGTGCACGGCAGACATCGGCTGGATCACCGGCCACACCTACGTGGCCTACGGCCCGCTCGCGGCCGGTGCCACGCAGGTGGTGTTCGAGGGCATCCCCACCTTCCCGCATGCGGGCCGCTTCTGGCAGATGATCGAGAAGCACAAGGTGTCGGTGTTCTACACCGCGCCCACCGCCATCCGCTCGCTCATCAAGGCGGCCGAGGGCGATGAAAAAGTGCATCCGAAGAACTGGGACCTGTCGAGCCTGCGCATCCTCGGCTCGGTGGGCGAGCCCATCAATCCCGAAGCCTGGATGTGGTACCACCGGAACATCGGCCACGAGAAAAGTCCGATTGTCGACACCTTCTGGCAGACCGAAACCGGCGGTCACGTGATCACGCCGCTGCCGGGCGCCACGCCGCTGGTGCCGGGCTCGTGCACCTTGCCGCTGCCGGGCATCATGGCCGCGATCGTCGACGAGACCGGCAAGGACCTGCCCAACGGCGCCGGCGGCATGCTGGTCATCAAGCGGCCCTGGCCCTCGATGATCCGCACCATCTGGAACGACCCCGAACGCTTCAAGAAGAGCTATTTCCCCGAGGAAATGGGCGGCACGATCTACCTGGCCGGCGACGGCGCAGTCCGCAGCGCCGACCGCGGCTATTTCCGCATCACCGGCCGCATCGACGACGTGCTCAACGTGTCGGGCCACCGCCTGGGCACGATGGAAATCGAATCGGCGCTGGTGTCCAAGACCGACCTCGTGGCCGAGGCCGCCGTGGTCGGACGGCCCGACGACGTGACGGGCGAAGCGGTGTGCGCCTTCGTCGTGCTCAAGCGCTCACGTCCGACCGGCGAGGAAGCCAGGCAGATCGCCAACGAGCTGCGCGCCTGGGTGGCCAAGGAAATCGGCCCCATCGCCAAGCCCAAGGACATCCGCTTCGGCGACAACCTGCCCAAGACGCGCAGCGGCAAGATCATGCGGCGCCTGTTGCGCAGCATCGCCAAGGGCGAGGCGATCACGCAGGACATCTCCACACTCGAAAATCCGGCCATTCTGGAGCAGTTGTCACAGACGAATTGATTCGATCTGTAGGACATGGCCGTTAGTGGGAAGCAGGGGCCATTGCGGCTCGCGGCCTGAGGTAAAACCGGCGCAGTTGCCATGCGCCTCGACGCGCATGGCGGATTCCACTGTGTTCGATCTTTACGAAGGAGGCCCCCATGGGCGTGAGATCTGCTTTCCTGTTCGTCATCCTGCTGCTGATCGCGGCGCTCGCCGCGCTCAACTGGGGCACGCTCTCGGCGCCCGTGCCGGTGTCGCTGGGCTTCATGACCGTGTCCGCGCCGCTGGGCCTCATGATGCTGGGGCTGACGGTCGCATTGGGCGTGTTCTTCCTGGTCTACGTTCTGTACCTGCACAGCTCGGTGCTGCTCGACGCCAAGCGCCACAACAAGGAAATGCAGGTGCAGCGCGACCTGGCCGACAAGGCCGAGGCCTCGCGTTTCACCGAGCTGCGCAATTTTCTCGAGGCTCAGGAAACCAAGCACATGGCGCAGAACGCGGACCGGCATGCCGCGCTGCTGACCCGGCTGGGCCAGGTCGAGAGCGTGATCCGCCAACGTTCGGAGCAGTCCGACAACACCGTGGCCGCGCACATCGGCCAGCTCGAAGACCGCATCGAGCGCAAGCCGTTGCCCACAGACATCGATCCGCGGGTTTGATGCGAACCTGACCGAGCGCGCGGCGCCCCGAGCCTCAGCGCGCCAGCAGCACCCAGGCCGCCAGCTTCTTGGCGTCGGCTTCGCTGACCTGGGTGTTGGCCGGCATCGGCACCGGGCCCCAGACGCCAGAACCGCCCTTGATGATCTTCGCCGCCAGCATGTCGACGGCGCCGGCGTTGCCCTTGTACTTGGCCGCCACGTCCTTGAAGGCGGGGCCGAGCACCTTGCGGTCCACCGCATGGCAGCTCATGCAGTTCTTCGACGTTGCCAGCGCCAGGTCGGCAAAGGCGGGTGCTGCCAAGCCGAGACCGAGGACTGCGAATGACAGGAGTCTTTTCATGGGGCCTTGTTCGTAATGGCTGGGTTACATTCGATGCAACGCGATTGTAGGTAGCGCCGTGCACCGGCGTTCGGAGCGTTGCCAACAAAACCCGGAGGGATTCGCGATGCTTTTTCTGCTGTTGGGCCTGCTTGGCGTGGGCCTCAAGTATTTCGAGGTAGGCATGGTTGCCGGCTGGAGCTGGTGGATCGTGCTGTCGCCTTTTGCCATGGCCTTGGCGTGGTGGGCATGGGCCGATGCGTCGGGCTACACCAAGCGCAAGGTCATCGAGCGCGAGGAAGCGCGCAAGCAGGCGCGCATCGACCGCCAGCGCAGCAACATGGGCCTGCCGGGCAGCAAGGGCCAGCGCCCGAAGCGCTGACCGGCACCACGCACACGGATGGCCTGAGGGGCTTCAGAACTTGTCGAGCACCGCGCCCGAGCTCGCGCTCGAGGCGTTGAACGCGAACTTGGCCTGCACGCCGCGGGTATAGCGCGGCGCCGGCGGCTTCCAGCCTTCGCGGCGCTTGGCAAGCTCGGCTTCGGGCACGTTGAGTTCGAGCACCAGCTTGTGCGCGTCGATGGTGATCGAATCGCCCTCGTTGACGAAGGCAATCGTGCCACCGGCCGCCGCTTCAGGTGCGACGTGGCCGACCACCATGCCCCAGGTGCCGCCCGAGAAGCGGCCGTCGGTGATCAGGCCCACGCTTTCGCCGAGGCCGGCGCCGATCAGCGCGCCCGTGGGAGCCAGCATTTCCGGCATGCCGGGGCCGCCCTTGGGGCCGAGGTAGCGCAGCACCATCACGTCGCCGGCCACGATCTTGCCCGCCAGGATGGCTTGCAGCGCCGACTGCTCGTCGTCGAACACCCGCGCCGGGCCGGTGATGACCGGGTTCTTCAGCCCGGTGATCTTGGCGACCGCGCCTTCGGGCGAGAGATTGCCCTTGAGGATGGCCAGGTGGCCTTCGGCGTACATCGGCTTGTCGATAGTGCGGATCACGTCCTGGTCGGCGCGCGGCACGTCGGGCACGTCCTTCAGCACTTCGGCAATCGTCTGGCCGCTGATGGTGATGCAGTCGCCATGCAGCAGGCCTGCGTTCAGCAGCACCTTCATCACTTGCGGAATGCCGCCGGCCTTGTGCAGGTCGACCGCAAGGTACTTGCCCGAGGGCTTCAGGTCGCACAGCACCGGCACCTTCTTGCGCATGCGTTCGAAGTCGTCGATGGTCCATTCGACCTCGGCCGCGTGCGCAATCGCCAGGAAGTGCAGCACCGCATTGGTCGAACCGCCCGTGGCCATGATCACTGCCACCGCGTTCTCGATGGCCTTCTTGGTCACGATGTCGCGCGGCTTCAGGTCTTTCTTGATGGCCTCGATCAGCACCTTGGCCGATTCCTTGGCCGAGTTGGCTTTTTCCTCGTGCGGGTTGGCCATGGTCGACGAGTAGGGCAGCGAGATGCCCAGCGCCTCGAACGCGCTGGACATGGTGTTGGCCGTGTACATGCCGCCGCACGAGCCGGTGCCGGGAATGGCGCGCTTCTCGATCTCGTGCAGGTCTTCGTCGCTCATGTTGCCCGCGGCGTTCTGGCCCACGGCCTCGAACACGCTCACGATGTTGAGGTCTTGCCCCTTGTAGCGGCCCGGCAGGATGGTGCCGCCGTAGACGTAGATGGCCGGCACGTTGGCGCGCAGCATGCCCATCAGCCCGCCGGGCATGTTCTTGTCGCAGCCGCCGACCACGAGCACGCCGTCCATCCACTGGCCGCCCACGCAGGTCTCGATGCAGTCGGAGATGACCTCGCGGCTCACCAGCGAGTACTTCATGCCTTCGGTGCCCATGGCCATGCCGTCGGAGATGGTGGGGGTGCCGAACACCTGCGCATTGCCGCCGGCTTCTTCGATGCCCTCGATGGCCGCGTCGGCCAACTTCTGCAGGCCCGAGTTGCAGGGCGTGATGGTGCTGTGGCCGTTGGCAACGCCGACCATCGGCTTCTTGAAGTCGGCTTCTTCGTAGCCCATGGCGTAGAACATCGAGCGGTTGGGGGCGCGGCTCTTGCCTTCGACGATGTTGGCGCTGCGGCGGTTGATCTTGATCGGCTTGGTGTCCATGGTGTCTCTTGTGTCGTGGGGAGATCGAGGGGGAGTCCAAGTATCGGACTTCTCATTGATTCATTCCAATCCATTCTTGTGCACTGATTGATATGCTCGGCATATGAAAGAAGCCTTGATCGACCTGCGCGCCTGGCGCCAGTTCGTGGCCGTGGCCGAGGAGCTGCATTTCGGCCGCGCCGCGCTGCGGCTGCACATGACCCAGCCGCCCGTCACGCAGGCCATTGCCCAGCTTGAAAAGACATTGGGCGTGGTGCTGTTCGACCGCACGCGCCGCCGCGTCGCGCTCACGCCCGCCGGCGAGGCCTTGCTGCCCGACGTGCGCGAGCTGCTGGCGCGCGCCCAGGCGCTGCCGGCGCGGGCTCGCGCGGCGGCGGCGGGGCAGGTGGGGCGCGTGCGAATCGCCTTTGTCTCGACCGTCGGCTTCGAGCAGCTGCCGGCCTGGGTGCGCGAATTCCGCGTGCTCTGTCCCGAGGTGGCGCTCGAACTGGTCGAAGCCACGGGCGACGTGCAGCTCGAAGCCTTCGCGCGCGGCGAAATCGATGCCGGCCTGATGCTGCATTCGCCGGGCGCCGCGCCGCCGGGGCTGGCTCGGCTGCCGGTGGAGGAAGAGGCGCTGGTGCTGGCCCTGCCGGCGCAGCACCGGCTCGCGCGTGCGCGGCCCGTGCCGCTGGCGGAGGTGCTGGCCGAACCGCTCGTGATCTTCCCGCGCCGCATCGTGCCGTCGCTGCACGATGCGGTCTTCGATCTCTATCACGCGGCGGGGCGCACGCCGCAGGTGGCGCAGGAGGCGATACAGATGCAGACCATCGTCAACTTGGTGTCGGGCGGCATCGGCGTGGCCTGGGTGCCGCACAGCGTGATGCAGTTCCGTCGCGCGGGCGTGGTCTATCGGCAGGCCGACGAGTTCAAGGGCACGGGCCGGCGCCGCGTGGCGCTTCCGGCTTGTGAAACCAGCCTCGTGTGGCCTGCGCAGGCCGCGCATCCGGCGCTGGCGCGCTTCGTGGAATTCGTGCGGGAGCGCACCGGGGCGCGGGCGAAGTAGGGAATACGGCGTCCGCCGCCTACTTGCGCGATCCCCGTGCGCCGGCCGGCCTGGGTGCTTCGGGCGGATCGAGCGAAGCAGCGAGCAACATCTCGAGCCAGCCTGCGAACGCCTGCATGCGCCGCGAGAGGTTGCGCCGGTGCGGATAGATCAGGTGCACCGGCAGCGGCTGGGCGCGCGCCGCGGGCAATACTTCGACCAGTTCGCCGGCCGCCAGGTGTTCGCGCACGTCGTAGGCCGGAATCTGGATCAGTCCCAGCCCGGCCAGCGCGCAGGCGATGTAGGTCTCGGCGTTGTTCGCGGCCACCTGGCTGCGCATGCGCAGCGTCGCGGTCTCGCCGTCGCGCTGCCACTCCCACGGCGCCGCGCGGCCGCTGGTCGGCGAGGCGTAGTTGACCGCGATGTGTTCCGGCAGGTCCCCTGGCGTGCGCGGCGTGCCGTGGCGCGCAAGGTAGGCCGGGCTCGCGCAGTTGATCAGCGTGAATTGCCCCAGCGGCCGCGCCACCAGGCTGCTGCTCGCCAGCGGACCCACGCGCAGCGCGCAATCGACCCCTTCCAGCACCAGGTCCACCGCACGGTCGCTGGAGCCGAGTTCGAGCTCGATCGCCGGGCAGCGCTCGAAAAAACCCGGCAGCGCCGGCGCAATGAGCCGGCGCGCAATGCGGCTCGGCACATCGACCTTGAGCCGCCCGCTGACATGGCTGTGCGAGGGCAGGAACTGCTGCTCCATGTCTTCCATGTCGGCCACGAGCGTGCGGGCCCTCTCCACCAGCACTTCGCCGTCGGGCGTGAGGCCGACGCGCCGCGTGGTCCGGTGCAGGAGGCGCGAGCCCAGCCGCGCTTCGAGCTGCTGCACAGCGGTGGAAACGGTGGCGCGCGGCAGCGCGAGCCGATCGGCCGCACGCGTGAAGCTGCCGGTTTCGGCCACGCGCAGGAATACCTTGAGAAGGTCGATGCGGTCCATGCGTGTCGGCTGGATTGTTCGTGATTGTTCAAACAGTCTAGCTTCGGATTGCTGATTTATTCGGGAACTGACGATCAATAGACTGAAGCTTCCCCTCGCCCATCAACGCTCTTCAGCAGGAGGTCATTCCATGTCCGCACGCACTCTCAAGAACAAGGTCGCCGTCATTGCCGGCGGCGGCAAGAACCTCGGCGCGCTCATCGGCCATCAACTGGTCGACGGCGGCGCCCGCGGCATTGCCATCCACTACAACAGCGATGCCTCGCGCGGCGATGCCGAGAAGACCGCCGCCGAACTCGAGGCCAAGGGCGCCGGCACGCTGCTGGTGCAGGGCGACCTCGCCGTGGTGGACAGCAACGCCAGGCTGTTCGACCAGGCCGTGGCGCATTTCGGGCAGGTCGACATCGCGATCAACACCGCGGGCGTGGTGATCAAGAAGCCGATCCTCGATGTCACCGAAGCCGACTACGACCGGAGCTTCGACGCCAACGCCAAGGCTGCGTTCTTCTTCATCCAGCAGGCCGGCCGCACGCTGGCCGACGGCGGCAGCATCGTCTCGCTGGTGACTTCGCTGCTCGCGGCCTACACGCCGTTCTACGCGATCTATCCGGCCTCCAAGGCGGCGGTGGAGCACTACACGCGCGCCGCCTCGAAGGAGTTCGGCGAGCGCGGCATCTCGGTCAATGCCATCGGCCCCGGTCCGATGGACACGCCGTTCTTCTACGGCCAGGAAAGCAAGGAGGCCGTCGAATACCACAGCAGCGCGGCGGCGCTCAGCAAGTTCTCCACGAAGGGCCTCACCGACATCGAGGACATCGCGCCCATCGTGCGCTTCCTGGTCACCGAAGGCTGGTGGATCACCGGCCAGACGATCTTTGCCAACGGTGGCTACACCACCCGCTGATCCGCATCGCGCCTGGAGGAAAACGCAAGATGCACACGATCATGGTGGTGGGCGGCGGCTTCGTGCTGCTGGTGGTGTTTCTATTGGCCAGCCGCTTCATCGGCGACGGCTCTTCGCTGGCACTGGCCACGGCCGCCAAGTGGTTCATCCCGGCATGGTTCGTCGGCGCCGGCATCAACATGGCCGTGGGCGTGATCAAGGCGGGTTATTCGGTGGCCGAAGAACTGCCGATCTTCCTGCTGGTCTTTGCCGTGCCGGCGGTCGTGGCGGCACTGCTGTGGTGGAAGTTCGGACGCTGACATTGCCCTGAATGTCCCCGCACCGGCCGCGACATTTAGGCCGGGCACAATCCGCGGATGCTCATGTATCCGCAGATCAACCCCATCGCCCTGCAACTGGGGCCCGTGGCCATCCACTGGTATGGCCTGACCTACCTGGCGGCCTTCGCGCTGTTCTATTTTCTCGGCACGCGCCGGCTGCACCATGAGCCGTACCGCTCCCTCGTGGGCGCGGGCGCCTGGCAGCGCAAGGACATCGAGGACATTCTCTTTCTGGGCGTGATGGGCGTCATCGTGGGCGGGCGGCTTGGCTACTGCCTGTTCTACAAGCCCGACTTCTATCTCGCGCATCCGCTCGAAATTTTCTACGTGTGGCAGGGCGGCATGAGCTTCCATGGCGGCCTGCTGGGCGTGATCGGCGCGATGGTGTGGTTTGCGCATTCGCGCGCCCGGCCGTTCTGGCAGGTGATGGACTTCGTGTCGCCCTGCGTGCCCACCGGCCTGGCGGCGGGCCGCGTGGGCAACTTCATCAACGGCGAACTCTGGGGCCGCTTCAGCAGCCCCGATCTGCCCTGGGGCATGGTGTTTCCGCAGAGCGGTTCGATGCTGCCGCGCCATCCCTCGCAGGTCTACCAGTTCCTGCTCGAGGGGCTTCTCCTGTTCGTCATCATGTGGCTCTACGCGCGCAAGGAGCGCAGGGAGGGGCAGGTGGCTGCGGTGTTCCTGATCGGCTACGGCGCGCTGCGCTTCATTGCCGAGTATTTCCGCGAGCCCGACGACTTTCTGGGCCTTCGCGCGCTCAACCTGAGCCAGGGGCAGTGGCTCAGCGTGCCGATGGTGGTCTTCGGCATCGGCCTGTGGATCTGGGCCGCGCAGCGCCGCCAGCCGGCGAGCGCTTGAGCATCGGTTTCTCAGGGTAAGTCCGGGCCGCGCATTGCGTGCGCGGCCCTTGCGCCGCATTCGATGCAGCCACACAATTATGCGTAATTACACAAAATTACGCGTTGTGGAACGCCCTTGCATCTCATGCGCCTGGTCCCCAACTCCCTGCACGACGAAGTAGCCGCCACCTTGCGCGAGCAGATCTTCGCGGGCGCGCTGGTGCCGGGCAGCTTCCTGGACGAGGCTGCGCTGTGCGAACGCCTGTCGATTTCACGCACGCCGCTGCGCGAGGCGCTCAAGGTGCTGACCGCCGAAGGCCTGCTGCGGCACGAGCCGCGGCGCGGCTGCTTCGTGCGCGAGGTGACGGAGCGCGATCTCGACGAGATATTTCCGGTCATCGCGCTGCTCGAAGGCCGCTGCGCCTACGAGGCCGCCCGCAACGCGAGCGATGCGGAGCTGAACGAGCTCGACGCGCTGCACGAGCGGCTGGTGCGGCACGCCAAGGCGCGGCGCATCAACGACTACTACGCCACCAATCACCTCATTCACGAGGCGATCATCCAGTTGGCCGATAACAAGTGGCTGGCGCAGGTGATTGGCGATCTGCGCAAAATTCTCAAGCTGGCGCGGCTTCAGCAGCTGCATGCGCCGGGCCGGCTCGAGCAGAGCCTGGCGGAGCACCTGGCGGTGTTCGCGGCGCTCAAGGCACGCGACAGCGAGGGCGCGGACGCGGCCATGCGCACGCACCTGACCCGCCAGCGCGAGGCGCTGCGCGAGGTGGCGCGGCAACAGAAATCCAGGGTGATGTCGTGAACGGCGTGAAAGAACGCATCAGCGCAGCCCACAGCATTGGAGTTTGTCGATGAGTGCGACCGAGTGGTTCCAGGCGCGACTGCGCTCTGGCGAGAAGTCCGGCGACAAGGTGCCCGTGGCACCCGAGGGCGTGGCCCGCAGCGCGGCGAAGACAGCTGCGAAGCCCAGCGTGCGCTCGACCGCCGAGCGCCTGCAGGCCACGCTGCGCAAGGCCGACGAGGCGATGTCGCCGCGTGCCCTGCGTCGCGTGCTCACGGCGCTGCAGGCCGTGATCGATCCGCGCGTGAGCGAGGTCGAGGGTGGGCGCCGGGCGCATGCCATTGCACGCGAATACGCGGGCGCCACGCCCGAGGCGCGGCGCGACTACTGGGCACTGATGAGCGAGCATTTCGCCGCCGACCCGCACAAGCTCAAATCCGCGCGCGACCAGCACCAGGTCGCCGTCGGAACAGCCGACGAAGGACAGGCCGAGCTGCGGCTGCGGCGCGCGCTGGTGTCGCCGCGCATGCGCCTGCTGCAGCGTTTTGCGGTCGAGCCGGAGGGCATGCGCTTCCTGGTCGACATGCGCGCCGAGCTGCTGCCTTTCCTGAAGTCCGACAAGCGGCTCATCGCGCTCGACGCCGAGCTGGAGCATCTGTTCTCCACCTGGTTCGACGTCGCGTTCCTCGAGCTGCGCCGCATCGACTGGCATTCGCCGGCTTCGCTGATCGAGAAGCTGATCCGCTACGAGGCGGTGCACGACATCAAGAGCTGGACCGATGTGAAGAACCGGCTCGACGACAGCGACCGCCGCTGCTACGGCTTCTTTCATCCGCGGCTGCCCAACGAGCCGCTGATCTTCGTCGAGGTGGCGCTGGTCGACCGCATCAGCGACGGCATCACGCCGCTGCTCGACGAGGCCGCCGTACCG
Source organism: Variovorax paradoxus (assembly GCF_018614875.1). Classification (GTDB taxonomy): domain Bacteria; phylum Pseudomonadota; class Gammaproteobacteria; order Burkholderiales; family Burkholderiaceae_C; genus Variovorax; species Variovorax paradoxus_I. Next base: position 406,504 of record NZ_JAGGNW010000002.1, read on the forward strand.
ATCCTGCCAGCCAAGGCCACCACCGCCATCTTCTATTCGATCAGCAACACCCAGAACGGGCTGCGCGGCGTGAGCTTTGGCGATTCGCTCATCAAGCGCGTGGTCGAGACGCTGCAGGAGGAGCTGCCGCGCCTGAAGATCTTTGCCACGCTGTCGCCGATCCCCGGTTTTCGCAGCTGGCTTGCCAGGAATGCCGCGCAGCTGCTGCCGCGCCTGGACGAAAAACGCGAGGCCGAGCTCGGCCGCCTCGTCGGTTCGCTGCCGCCGACCGCCGAGCGCCTGCTCGCCGCGGTGGACGCGCCCGCCACGCTCGATGCCAAGTCGCCGCTGCGCCAGTGGCTTCTGCAAGCGGCCGCCGAATACCTGGGCCACACGCTGATCGACGGCACACCGGCCGATCCCGTGGCGCGCTTTCACCTGGGCAACGGGGCGCGCGTGGAGCGGCTCAACTGGGCCGGCGATCCGTCGCCCAAGGGCCTGAGGCAGTCGTATGGCCTGATGGTCAATTACCTCTACGATCTCAAGCGCCTCGACAAGCATCGCGCATGGCTGGCCGGGGGCAAGGTGGCGGTTTCAGGGGATGTTGAAAGCCTGTTCTTCAAAAAAGGCTGAGTTCTGAAAAAGAGTCCGGCGCCCGATGCGCCGGCCCGCATGGTGCGGCGATCTACAACGACAGGAGATGACAGATGACTCAGAGTTTTCAACGACGCGACGTGCTGCGCCTGGCTGCGGCCGGTGCAGCCGTTCTGTGTGGCGGGGCAGGCGCGCAGGGGGGCAACTGGCCGACACGGCCGGTCAACATGGTCGTGCCGTTTCCGGCCGGCGGCGGCACCGATGCCTTCGCACGCCCGCTCTCGGCCCAGTTCGCCAAGGTCACCGGCCAGACGCTGGTCATCGACAACCGCGGCGGCGCCGGCGGCACCGTGGGTGCCAGCATCGCCGCCAAGGCCCAGCCCGACGGCTACACGCTTTTCATGGGCGCGGTGCACCACGCGATTGCGCCGTCGATCTATCCCAAGCTCGACTACGACCTCGAGAAAGACTTCGTGCCGCTGATGCTGCTGGCCAACGTGCCGCAGGTGGTGGTGGTCAATCCGCGCCGCGTCACGGCCAACACGCTGCAGGAGCTCGTTGCCGCCGCCAAGCGCAGCCCCGGCAAGCTCAACTACGGCTCGGCGGGCGCGGGCACCTCGCACCACCTGGCGGGCGAGCTGTTCAAGCTGCAGACCGGCACTTTCATCACGCACATTCCCTATCGCGGAGCGGGGCCGGCGCTGTCCGACCTGATTGCCGGCAACGTCGACCTGATGTTCGACGGCCTCGGTTCTTCCGCCCAGCACATCAAGGGCGGGCGCATCAAGGCGCTGATGGTCGCCGGCAGCAAGCGCAACCCCGCATTCCCCGACGTGCCCTGCGCGGCCGAAGTGGGCCTGCCCGACTACACGGTCACCACCTGGTATGGCCTGTGGGCGCCCAAGGGCACGCCGGTCGACCTGCAGGCGCGCATCGTCGACAGCATGAAGAAGGCGCTGGCGAGCGACGAGCTCAAGGTCATCTGGACCCAGAATGGCTCCGAGATCCCGAGCCTCACCATGGCGTCGTACGGCGGCTTCGTGAATTCCGAGATCAAGCGCTGGGCCGCGGTGGTGAAAGCCTCGGGCGCCAAGCTGGAGTAACGAGCGAGCAAGGTTTCATGCCAAGCGCACACCGAATTTCCGAAGTACCTGCCCCGATGAAGACGAAAGCCAATTCCAACCTATTTGCCGCCTTGCGCGCGGCCTTTCCCGCCGACCTCGGCAGCATTGCCGTGGAAACCGACAACGGCCTGTTCTATTCTTGGCAAGACCTCGACCGCGCCAGCGCAATGATCGCCAACCTGTTCGGCGCGCTGGGGCTGGAGGAAGGCGCCCGCATCGCGGCGCAGGTGGAGAAATCGGTCGAGGCGATGATTCTCTATCTTGCCACGCTGCGCGCCGGCTACGTGTTCCTGCCGCTCAATACCGCCTACCAGAGCGCCGAGATCGAATACTTCGTCGGCAACGCCGAACCGGCCGTGGTGGTGTGCACCCGCCGCAATGCCGCGTGGGTCGGACCGATCGCCGCTGCGGCGGGCACCCGGCATGTGTTCACGCTCGACGACGACCGCACCGGCACGCTGCTGGAGCTGGCCGCGCAGTGCAGCGACCAGCACGCGGTGGTGCAGAAGAAGTCCGGCGACCTGGCCGCCATCCTCTACACCAGCGGCACCACCGGCCGCAGCAAGGGCGCGATGCTCACGCACGGCAACCTGCTGTCGAACGCCGAGGTGCTCAAGGACTACTGGGGCTGGACACAAGGCGACGTGCTCATCCATGCGCTGCCGATCTTCCATGTGCATGGCCTTTTCGTTGCGCTCCATGGTGCGCTGCTCAATGGCAGCAAGATGATCTGGTTCGGCAGGTTCGACCCGAAGCGCGTGCTCGAGAAGCTGCCCGAGGCGACCGTGTTCATGGGTGTGCCCACGCTCTACGTGCGGCTGCTGGCCGAGCCCGGCCTCACGCACGAAGCGGTGCGCAACATGCGGCTGTTCGTCGCCGGTTCCGCGCCCCTGCTCATCGAGACCTTCGACGAGTGGCGAGAGCGCACCGGCCACACCATTCTCGAACGCTACGGCATGAGCGAAACCATCATGCTCACCTCCAACCCCTACAGCCCCGCGCAGGGCGAGCGCCGCGGCGGCACGGTGGGTTTTGCCTTGCCGGGCGTGCGGCTGCGCGTGCGCGACGACGCCGGCCGCGACTGCACCACCGACGAGATCGGCAACATCGAGGTCAGCGGCCCGAACGTGTTTGCGGGCTACTGGCGCATGCCGGAAAAAACGAAGGAAGAATTCACGGCCGATGGTTTCTTCAAGACCGGCGACGTCGGCAAGATCGACGGCCGTGGCTACATCACCATCGTCGGACGCAGCAAGGACCTGATCATCAGCGGCGGCTACAACGTCTACCCGGCCGAGATCGAGGGCTACATCAACGAACTGCCCGGCGTGGCCGAGAGCGCGGTGGTCGGCGTGCCGCACCCCGATTTCGGCGAGGTGGGCGTGGCCATCGTGATCGCCAAGGCGGGCGGGGCGCTCGACGCCGATGCCATCGTGGCGGAGCTCAAGTCGAAGCTCGCGAACTTCAAGATTCCGAAGTGCTGCTTCGTCGTGCCGGAACTGCCGCGCAACACCATGGGCAAGGTGCAGAAGGCACTGCTGCGGGAGCAGCACAAGGGGCTGTTCGCCTAGGCGGCGCCTACTGCACCAGCAGCACCGAGATGTCGGTCTCGGAGATCACCTTGGTGGCCACCGAGCCCATCAACGCACGGCCGAAGATGCCGTGGCCATGGGTACCGAGCACGATCAGTTCCGCATGCGCTGCTGTGGCCGACTTGAGGATTTCCTCGGCCGCATGGCCATGGCGCCTGTCGATCGTGTAGTTGCTCACGCCGTTCTCCGCGAGCAATGCCGCCACGGGGTCGAGCACCTTGGCGTTTTCTTCGGCGTAGTAGCCGGTGATCACCTCCTTGCTGAGGTGGCGTGCCACGTGGCCCGAGATGCCGGTGCAGACATGCACGACGATCAGTTCATGGCCCTCCACGAACATGGAGCGGTTGGCCAGCAGGTATTTGAGCGCCTTCTGCGTATAGGCGCTGCCATCGACGGCGATGAGGATTTTCATGAGCCCGTTATACGACCGGGGCCGAGGCGTCGCAACCGGTCTCACCCGAGACCCGAGGGGCTTTCAGGATCCCCTCAACCCTGCAGGCCCTTCCAGAGCATGTAGGCCGCGAGCAGGTACAGGATGCTCGCGAACACGCGCTTGAGCTTCTTCACCGGTAGGTTGTGCGCCGCCTTCGCGCCCAGCGGCGCGGTGAGCACGCTGCACACCGCAATGACCGCGAGCGCAGGCAGCCAGATGTAGCCGAACGAGCCGGCCGGAAGGCCCTGCACCGACTGTCCGCTCACCACATAGCCCAGCACGTTGGCCACCGCAATCGGAAAGCCGAGCGCGGCGCTGGTGGCCACGGCGTTGTGGATGGAGATGTTGCACCACGTCATGAACGGCACGCTGACGAAGCCGCCGCCCGCGCCGACCAGGCCCGAGATGAAGCCGATGGCGCCGCCCGCCGACAGCTGCCCCGCGGTGCCCGGCATCTGGCGCGTGGGCTCGGGCTTGCGGTCGAGGAACATCTGCGTGGCGGAGAAGCCCACGAACAGCGCAAAGACGATGGCGAGCACCGTGCCCTTGAGCAGCGCGAACACGCCGAGGCTGCCCAGCAGGCTGCCGATGACGATGCCGGGCGCGAGGCGCCGCACGATGTCCCAGCGCACCGCGCCGCGCTTGTGATGCGCGCGCACGCTGGACACCGAGGTGAAGATGATCGTGGCCATCGAGGTGGCAATGGCCATCTTCACGGCAAGATCGGACGCCACCCCGCGGTGTCCCATGATGATCGTGATGAACGGCACCATGAGCATCCCGCCGCCGATGCCGAGCAGGCCCGCCAGGAAGCCGGTCCCCAGGCCAAGCGCGGCCAGTTCGGCGATCAGGACGGGGTCGAGCAGGGAAGTCACGCAGCGGGGCCTTGAAAAAAAGCAACGGCCCCGTGCAGTGCATGCAGGGGCCGTATGAACGGAAAAAAGGTGTCTGCAAGTGGCGCCGAACCCGCATCCTGAACCAGGGTTCAGGTGGGCGAGGGCAGCAAGACTTCGGGTTCATCTGACGCGAGATGATCACACCCGTCAAGCGATGTACCAAGCCCGGCTCCGGAGAGCATTGGAACAAGGAAATATTAAGCCCGACGCGCACCGCAGACAGTTCGGATTTTACGCCTCACACGAACCGGGCGCTTCCGGTCAGAGCAAATGGTCATCGCCCGCGAGGGCTTGATCGAGTTTCTGAATGAGCTGGGCGGCCCTGGCATCGGCTTCGCCGCCGTCCGCCGCGGCGGACGCGGGAACTGCAGCCACGGGGACGGATAGCGGCGCGGCCGCAGCGGCGGCCTGCTGTGCGGCCAGGTCGAAAGCCAGGTTCAGCGAGGCCAGCACCGCGATGCGGTCGCGTGCCTTCACCTTGCCTGCATCGCGGATCTTGCACATGGCTGCGTCCACGCGATCGACGGCTTCGCGCAATTGCGCCTCGCCGCCGTCGGGGCAGCCGAGCAGATAGCTCTGGCCCATGATCTGAACTTCAATCTGCTTCATGCGGGGGAATCTTGGGAAGGGGGTTCGGCCGGCAGCCGCTCGAGCAGTGCGTCGAGGCGCGTGCGGGCCGCGGCAAGCCGCGACTTCAGCGCGTCGCGCTCGCGCGTGAGCGCTTCGACCTGCTCCTGCAGCAGCGCATTGGTGCGCTGCACCTCTTCATGACGCACGAGCAGGCGTTCCACACGCTCGGCGATCTGGTCGATGGGGCTGGAAGCGGGCATGGTTGGCGATTGTAGTTTCCCGGCGAACCACGGACGGCGCAACTTTTGGCTTACTGTGCCGGCGCAGGCCATAGAATCCTGCCCGTTGGTGCCTGCGGCGTGGTTCACACGCCGCGGTTCAACGGGAAGCAGGAGTGAACGCCCCCCGGAAACGGGACACGGCCGAAGCCGCCTGCGCTGCCCCCGCAACGGTCAAGCAGTCGACGCCGCAAGCGTCAACCTCATCCATCAAGCCACTGGGTGCCCTGAAACAGGCACCTGGGAAGGCGGTGAGGCCGCACTGCCAGCCCGGATACCGGCCAACGAGGCGGCTGCCGCATGCGCGATCGATATCCATTCGACGACGCACGACGCAGCCATTGCGCCCAAACGCTGGCGGGGAGGCCGGCGACGGGCATAGACGTTCGTTCGGTCCATTCATGATTTCCTGTGGTTCCCTTTCCCTCGGCGGCGTTCCTGCGCGCCGTCGCCGCCTTGCCTGCCTGCCGCTCGCGCTGGCCTCCGCCTTCGGCGGCATTGCGCTGGTCCAACTGCCCTTGACGGCGCATGCCCAGCAAAATGCGCCCGCGCTCGGCGAGACCGTGGTCACGGCCAACCGCACGCCGCAGCCCCTGTCGGACCTGGTGGGCGACGTGTCCGTGGTCGACCGCCAGACCATCGAGCGCAGCGGTGCGGTCGGCGTGGCCGACGTGCTGGCGCGCCTGCCCGGCATCGAGATCACGCGCAACGGCGGCGTGGGCAACACCACCAGCCTGTACATCCGTGGCGCGGAGACGCGCTTCACGGCCGTCTACGTCGACGGCGTGCGCGTCGATTCGCAATCGACCGGCGGTGCCGGCTGGGAAAGCATTCCCCTCTCGCAGATCGACCGCATCGAAGTGCTGCGCGGCCCGGCCGCCGCTGTGTACGGCTCCGATGCCGTGGGCGGCGTGATCCAGCTCTTCACGAAGCGTGGCGAAGAGGGCGTGGCACCTTACGCGGGCATCGGCTTCGGCAGCCATGGCCTGCGCAAGGCCGAGGCGGGCGTGAGCGGGAAGTCGGGCGATTTCGACTACTCGCTGGGCGTCGCGCACGAGGAAAGCCGGGGCTTCAACGTGCTGCCGATGGACAAGCGCACGCCCTCGAAAGACGGCTTCACGAGCCCCGACCGCGACGGCTACCGCAGCAATGCCGGCAACCTGCGCTTGGGCTATCAGCTCGCCCCGAACCAGCGGCTCGAAGCCACGCTGCTGTACAGCGACATGGACGCCGGCTACGACGCGCCGGTCAGCTTCAGGACCCGGCCGCCGATCCTGTTCAGGAACGACATCTCGAGCAACACGCTGCGCACGGCCGGGCTTTCCTGGTCGGCCAAGTGGAACGACATCTACAGCACGCGCGTTCAGGTCACCGATTCGCAGTCGGTCTACAAGACCCAGCCTTCGTTCTACCGCACCGAGACGAACCTGCGCGGCTACCTGTTCCAGAACGAATTCCGCTTCGGTCCGCACCTGGTGACGGCCACCCTCGAGCGCCGCGAAGACGCGCTCGAGAACGCGCCCACCACCAGCAGCGGCCTGCTCTCGAGCAAGCGCTCGCAGGATGCGGTCTCGCTCGGCTACGGCTTCGTGCAGGGCGCGCATTCGCTGCAGCTGCACGTGCGCCATGACGACGACAGCGAGTTCGGCGGCAAGACCACCGGCAGTGCGGCCTACGGCTACGCGATCACGCCCAGGCTGCGCGCCACCGTGTCGGCCGGCACGGCCTTCCGCGCACCCACGCTGTATCAGCGCTTCAGCGAATACGGCGTGGCAAGCCTCAAGCCTGAGTCGGGCCGCAACGTCGAGCTCGGCCTGCAGTACACCGACGGCGGCACGCATGCGGGCATCGTCGTCTACCAGAACCGCGTCAATAACCTGATCGTGTTCGACGGTTCGGCCACCAACTGCAGCTCCGGCTTCGGCTGCTATGCCAGCACAGCGCGTGCCCGCTACCAGGGCGTGACGCTGTCGGGCGGGCACCGCATCGGCGACGTGACCTTGCGCGCATCGGCCGACTTCCAGGACCCGCGCGACCTGGACACCGACCACCTGCTCGCACGCCGCGCGCGCCGCCATGGCACGCTGGGGGCCGACTGGCGCATTGCCGGCTGGACGCTCGGCGCCGAGCTACAGTCGTCGAGCAAGCGCTTCGACGACGCGGCCAACACCCGCACGCTGGGCGGCTATACCGTGCTGAACCTCGTGGCCAGCACGCAGATCACGCGCGACCTCGGCCTGGTGGCCCGCGTGGACAATGTGGGCGACAAGGACTACACGCTTGCACGCGGCTACGCCACCGGCGGCCGCAACGCTTACATCGGCCTGAAGTGGACACCGCAATAAGCCAGCCCGACGCCAACAGCGAATCGATCGCTGCGCACGCCTGCGCCGCCGTGCTGGTGGCGGCGCCGGCTTCGGGGCAGGGCAAGACCACGGTCACGGCCGCGCTGGAACGCGAAACCCTGGAGCCGGATGCGCATGCCCGTTGAGCACGAATTCATCCTCGGCGGCCAGAAAAGCGGCAAGTCGCGCCGCGCCGAACAGCGCGCCGTCGAATGGCTGGCCGAAGCGCCCGCAACGCGGCGCGCGGTGCTGATTGCCACCGCCCAGGCGCATGACGACGAGATGCAGGAGCGCATCGTGCGCCATCAGGCCGACCGCGCCCGGCGCGTGCCCGCGATGCGAACCGTGGAGGAACCGGTCGAGCTGGCGCGCGCCATCGTCACCCAGAGTTCGCCCGAGACGCTGGTGGTGGTCGACTGCCTCACGCTCTGGCTCACCAACCTGCTGATGCCGCTGCGCACGGAGGCCGCGCGGCCGGTCTCGCGCACGCCCGCGGCGCATGCCGCCATGCTGCTGGTTGCGCTGCGCGAGGCGCGCGGGCCGGTGGTGCTGGTCGGCAACGAGATCGGGCTGGGCGTGATTCCGCTCGGCCGCGAAACGCGTGCCTTCGTCGATGCGCTGGGCCGCATGAACCAGGACGTGGCGGCCGCTTGCGACCGCGTCACGCTGATGGCGGCCGGGTTGCCGCTGACGCTGAAGGCACCCGCCGCATGACAAGACACTGGATTCGATCTTTTTCCGCCGCTCTTGGCCTCGGCCTCTTCGCGCTGGCCGCGCAGGCCCTCGATGTGGTCGACGAGCGCGGCCTGACGGTGAGCCTGCCGCAGCCGCCGCAGCGCATCGTTACGCTGCTGCCGTCGCTGACCGAAGGGGTCTGCGCGCTGGGCGCGTGTTCCCGGCTGGTGGGCGTCGACAACTATTCCAACTCGCCGAGTGCGGTGCGCGCCTTGCCGCAACTGGGCGGCGGGCTCGACCCCAACGTCGAAGCCATCGTGGCGCTGCGGCCCGATGCGGTGCTGCTCGCCAAGTCGTCGCGCATGACGCAGCGGCTCGAGGCACTGGGCCTCAAGGTGCTGGTGCTCGAACCCAAGAGCCATGCCGACGTGCGGCGCGTGCTCGACAAGCTCGACCAGGTGCTCGGCACCCACGAGGCCCCGAACATCTGGCGCGCGATCGATGCCGGCGTGTCGGCCGCGGCCGAGTCGCTGCCGGCCAGTGCGAAGGGCCAGCGGGTCTACTTCGAGGTCAACAGCGCGCCCTATGCGGCCGGCGAGTCGTCGTTCATCGGCGAGACGCTCACTCGCTTGGGCATGAAGAACATCGTGCCGGCTTCGCTCGGACCCTTTCCCAAGCTCAACCCCGAATACGTGGTGCGTGCCAATCCCGATCTCATCATGGTCAGCGTGCGCAGCGCGGCGGGCATGGAGCAGCGCCCGGGCTGGAGCGGCATCCGCGCGGTGCGCGAAGGGCGCATCTGCCGCTTCGACGCCGCGCAGTCGGACGTGCTGGTGCGCCCCGGCCCGCGCATGGACGAGGCCGCCAGGCTGATGGCCCGCTGCATCGCGGAGAAGGCCGGTTGAGCCGCAGCGACTTCATGCACACACACCACATGCGCCGCGTCTGGCTCTTCGGCATTGCCTTGCTGGCTCTGGGCGGCGCGCTGGCGCTGTTGGGACTGGGCATCGGCAGCACCGGCTTCGAAAGCCTGCTGGCGGCGCGGCACGATTCCGTGGCGCTGCGGATCGTCTGGGACATCCGCTTGCCGCGCACGCTGGGCGCATGGCTCGCGGGCGCATTGCTCGGGCTGGCGGGCTCGGTGGCCCAGGGCCTGTTTCGCAACCCGCTGGCCGATCCCTATCTGCTCGGCAGCGCCTCGGGTGCCTCGCTCGGCGTGGCGGTGGCGCTGCTGCTGTTCGGCGGCTCGGCCGCCAGCACGCAATGGGCGATGCGCCTGGGGCTCACCGGTGCGGCCTTCGTGGGGGCGGTGCTCGCGGTGATGCTTACGCTGGTGCTGGCGCGCGGGGTGCAGCAGACGCTGCGGCTGCTGCTCGCCGGCGTGATCGTCGGCGTGGTGCTCGGCGCCGCCAAGGACCTGATCACCATCGCCTCGGCCGACATCCTGCAAGCGATCCAGGGCTTCATCCTCGGCAGCACCGGCCTGGTCGGCTGGAGCGCGTGCGCGGTGATGGCTGCGGTCGGCGCGGTGTGCCTGCTGCTGGGCTGGGCGCTCGCGCCGGTGCTCGACGGCCTGGCGCTCGGAGAAGCCACGGCCCGCAGCCTGGGCCTGCCGCTGGGCGCGATGCGCGCCGCGCTGGTGGTGGTGCTGGCGCTCGCGACCGGCGCGGCCGTGGCGCAAACCGGCCTGATCGCCTTCGTGGGGCTGGCCGCGCCGCACCTCGTGCGTTCCGTGGTCAAGACCACGCATGCCGGGCTGATCGTGCTGTCGGCGGCCATGGGCGGCCTGTTGCTGATGGCGGCCGACCTGCTGGCGCGCTGGCTCATCGCGCCGCAGGAACTGCCCGTGGGCGTGCTCACGGCCGTGCTCGGCGGCAGCTACCTGCTGTGGCTGATGCACAGGCGCAGCGCGCGAGGCGGCGTGGCATGAGCGCAGCGCCAAGGGTGCATCAATGATTCGCAATGTTCCGGCGCTGGAAGCCCGCGGCCTGAGCGCCACGCTCGGCAACACCGAGGTACTGCACGGCATCGACCTGAAGCTCGGTGCCGCGCGCTGGACCAGCGTGGTCGGGCCGAACGGCGCGGGCAAGTCGACCCTGCTCAAGGCGCTTGCGGGCCTGCTCGCGCACCGCGGCGAAGTCTTTCTTTTCGGCGAAGCATCGGCCAAGGTGCCGGGCCGCATTCGCGCGCAGCGCCTTTCGTGGCTGGGCCAGAGCGGCGCGGCGGGCGAGGGCAACGCCGACGACCTGATGGTCTACGACATCGCCATGCTCGGCCGCCTGCCGCACCAGCGCTGGCTTGCGGCACCGAGCACGGCCGACCGCGAGGCGGTGGAGCGCGCGCTGCGCAGCACCCAGGCCTGGGAATGGCGCGAGCGGCCGCTGGGCCAGCTCTCGGGTGGCGAACGCCAGCGCGTGCTGCTGGCGCGCGCGCTCGCGGTCGAGGCCGAGCTGCTGCTGATGGACGAGCCGCTCGCCAACCTCGACCCTCCGCACCAGGCCGACTGGATGCAGACCACCCGCGCGCTGGTGGCCCAGGGCCGCACCGTGGTCAGCGTGCTGCATGAACTCCCGATGGCGCTGGCCGCCGACGAACTGGTGGTGATGAACCATGGCCGCGTGGTGCATCACGGCGGCAGCAGCGACCCGGCCACCCACGCCGCGCTCGAACAGGTGTTCGACCATCGCATCCGCGTGCACCGCGTGGCCGACCAGTGGATCGCGCTGCCGAACTGACCCACATCAACACAGGGCCCGCATCATGCAAATCGAAACTCCCCCCGGCGAGAAGCCGTACGAGAAGGCCGAAGGCGAACGCCGCGGCATCGTCATCGTCAACACCGGCGACGGCAAGGGCAAGAGCACCGCGGCCTTCGGCCTGGCGCTGCGCGCGCACGGCCGCGGCAAGGCGGTGAAGATCTACCAGTTCATGAAAGTGCCATCGGCGCGCTTCGGCGAGCACCGCATGTTCGAGCAGATCGGCATTCCGATCGAAGGCCTGGGCGACGGCTTCAGCTGGAAGAGCCAGGACCTCGAACGCTCCGGCCAGCTGGCGCGCGACGGCTGGGAAAAAGCCAGGGCGGCCATTCTTTCCGGCGAGTTCTTCCTGGTGGTGCTGGACGAGATCACCTATCCGCTGATTTACGGCTGGCTGCCGCTCGAAGGCGTGCTCGAAACGCTGCGCGCGCGGCCGAAGCATGTGCACGTGGTGCTCACCGGCCGGCGCTGCCCGTCCGAGATCGTCGAGCTGGCCGACACCGTGACCGACATGGCCATGGTCAAGCATGCCTTCAAGGCCGGCATTCCCGCGCAGCGCGGCATCGAGGACTGAGCTGTGCCCGCCGTCGCGGCGCTGTGGATTGCGTTGGCCATCGACCGCTGGCTGGGTGAACCCGCCGCGCGCTGGCATCCCGTGGTGTGGATGGGGCGGTACCTCGGCTTTATCGGCTCCCGCATGGCGCCGCGGGCGGCCGATGCGAAGCCGCGCGATCTGCCGCTGTTGCTGGCCGGGGCGCTGGCCTGGGGCATGGGCGCGATGCTGGTGGGCATGCTGGCGCTGGCATTGGAAAAAAGCGCGACGCAATGGCTGCCCGGCTGGGCGATCGCACTGGTGCTGGCCCTTGCGCTGAAGCCGCTCTTCGCATGGCGCATGCTGCGCGCCGAAGTGCTTGCGGTCGAGGCCGCGCTGGCCGTGTCGCTGGAAGCGGGCCGCGCGCAGCTCGCCCGGCTGGTGAGCCGGGACGTCTGCGCGCTCAGTGAGCGCGAGGTGCGCGAAAGCGCGATCGAGTCGCTGGCCGAGAACCTCAACGATTCGCTCGTAGCGCCGCTGTTCTGGTTCGTGCTGCTGGGCCTGCCGGGTGCTGCGGTCTATCGCTTCGCCAACACGGCCGATGCGATGTGGGGCTACCGCGGCGAGCGCAATGGCCGCGACTGGAGCTGGTTCGGCAAATGGGCCGCGCGCGCCGACGACGTGCTTTCGTGGCTGCCGGCACGGCTCACTGTGCTGCTGCTCACGCTCGCGGCATGGCGATGGCCGTTGGGCCTGACACGCGAGGCGCGCCGCACGCCATCGCCCAACAGCGGCTGGCCGATGGCGGCGATGGCGCTGCTGCTCGGTGTGCGGCTCGCCAAGCCCGGCGTCTATGCCTTGAATGCCGAAGGGCGGCCAGCCGAAGCGGCCGATACGCAGCAGGCCGCGCGATGGGGCGGCAGGGTGGTGCTGGCGCTGGCTGTCTGTGCGTCATTGGCAATCCTCGCGGCAACCAGATGAGCATGACACCGGAACACACGACATCCGCCGGCCTGCTGCATGGCGGCCCCGACGAGGCCGGCATCGCCCGGCACGATTTCTCGACCAACGGCAACGCCACGGGCGCGTGCCCGGCGGTCCTTGCCGCGCTGCGCACAGCCGACGCGGCCCACTATCCGGACCCGGGCTACACGGCGCTACGCGGCGCATTGGCGGCCTTTCACGGCGTGGCGGCCGACCGCATCGTGATCGCGGCCAGTGCGAGCGAATTCATTCACCGCATCAGCGCCGCCATTGCGCAGGGCGGTGGGCGGCAGGCATGGTTGCCGGCGCACAGCTATGGCGACTACGAGCGTGCGGCATCGGCCTGGGGCTTGCAGGTGCTGCGGCCGCCGGAGCCGCACGGCGAGGCCGCGCTGCGCTGGTGCTGCGAACCTTCGAGCCCGCTGGGCCAGGCACAGTCCGACCTCGCGCTGCATGCAGCAGCAGGCGGCACCTGCGTGCTCGACCTGGCCTACGAACCGCTGCGCCTCGAAGGCGCGGCATCGCTCGACGCGGCGCGGCGCAATCGCGTCTGGCAGCTGTGGACGCCGAACAAGGCGATGGGCCTGACGGGCATCCGCGCCGCCTATGCCATTGCGCCCGACGACGATGCCGCCGCGCCGCTGAAGCAGCGCCTCGAACGGCTGGCCCCCTCGTGGCCGGTGGGTGCCCACGGCGTGGCGCTGCTCGAGACCTGGATCGGCGATGAGGCGCAAGCCTGGCTCGCTCGAAGCCTGTGCACCCTGCGCACATGGAAGGCGCAGCAGCGCGCCCTCTGCGAATCGCTGGGATGGCAGTGCCTGCCGAGCGACGCCAACTTCTTCTGCGCGCGCACCGACGCGCCTTACCCGCGTCTGGCCGCCGCACTGCGCGCCGAAGGCATCAAACTGCGCGACTGTGCATCATTCGGCCTGCCGGGCCACGTGCGGCTCGGTGTGCTGCCGCCGCAGAGCCAGCAGGCGCTGAAAGAGGCCTGGACGCGCGCCGTGGCCTTGGCCGGCCATTGAAAGCCAAAACCTACCCGCAGGACATCCGCATGCTCCACGCCATCACCACGCTCTTCCTTTGCCAACTGGCCGGCGAACTGCTCGTGCAGTGGCTGGGCCTGCCGATTCCCGGTCCGCTGATCGGCATGCTGCTGCTGTTCATCGTGCTGCTCGTGCGCGGCAGTGTGCCCGAGGCGTTGAGCGAGACCTCGGGCCATCTGCTGCGCAACCTCATGCTGCTGTTCATTCCCGCGGTGACCGGCGTCATGCTGCATTTCGAACGGGTAGGGCGCGAGTGGCTTCCGTTCCTCGCGGCCGGCATCGTGGGCGCGGCCTTCACCATGGCCGTGACCGCGCTCACCTTGCGCTGGATGATCCGCATCACCGGCAAGGATGCTGAATGACCGCGCCCGCGAAGCTGTCCGAGATCTGGGTTTTTCTTGCGCAGTCGCCGCTGCTGTGGCTGTCGCTCACGCTGCTGGCCTACCTGGGCGCGCTGTGGCTGCACCGGCGCAGCGGCGCCAACCCGGCGGTGAATCCGGTGCTGGTGTCGGTGATTGCCATCGTGAGCGTGCTGCTCGTCACGCGCACGCCTTACGACACCTATTTCGAAGGCGCCAAGTTCGTGCACTTCCTGATCGGGCCGGCCACCGTGGCGCTGGCCGTGCCGCTGTATGGCCAGCTCGGGCGGCTGCGGCGCCTGTGGCTGCCGATCGGCGTCGCGTTGCTGGTGGGCTCGGTGGCGGCCATCGTGTCGGCCATCGGCATTGCCTGGGCGCTGGGCGGATCGCACGAACTGCTGATGTCGCTCGCACCCAAGTCGGCCACCATGCCGATCGCGATGGGCGTGGCCGAGAAGATCGGCGGCTTGCCGTCGCTGGCCGCGGTGGCCGCCGCCGTGGCGGGCATCTCCGGCGCCATCATGGCAACCGGCCTGCTGAACCTGCTGCGCATCGAGGAACCCGCGGTGCGCGGCTTCGCGGTGGGCATGGCGGCGCACGGCATCGGCACCGCGCGCGCCATCCAGGTGAACGAAACGGCGGGCGCATTCTCCGCGCTGGCCCTGGGGCTGAACGGCATCGCGACGGCGCTGCTGGTGCCGTTGCTGATCAGGCTGTCCGGCTACTTCTGACGCAGAATGGCGCTCCCCATTGGCGCTGGAGAGCAAGGCATGTCCGAATACATCGCAGAAATCCTCTGGCAGCGAGGCGAGCAGGATTTCCTCGGCAACACCTACAGCAGAAGGCATTCGCTGCGCTTCGATGGCGGCGCGGAAGTGCCGGGCTCCTCGTCGCCGCATGTGGTGCCGCTGCCGTTTTCCGATGCCGCGGCGGTCGATCCCGAAGAAGCCTTCGTCGCTTCGCTGTCGAGCTGCCACATGCTGTGGTTTCTCACCATGGCGGTGAAGCGCAAGTTCAACGTCGACCGCTACTTCGACGCGGCCAGCGGCGTCATGGAAAAGAACGCCGAAGGCAAGATGGCGATGACGGTGGTCACGCTCCGGCCGGAGGTCGCCTTCTCCGGCGCGAACCTGCCCACGCGCGAGCAGGTCGGACACATGCACCACCGGGCGCACGAAGAGTGCTTCATTGCCAACTCGGTGAAGACCGAGGTGCGTTGCGAGCCGGTGTTCGCTCCGGCCGCCTGAGCGGCGGCAGGCGCATTCAGCGCCGCTGCAGCCGCGGGTTCTTCGCGAACAGCTCCGCCGCCCAGTCCACGAACGCCCGCACCTTGGCACTCAGGTGGCGGTTGGGCGGATAGACGACGTGGATCGGCAGCGGATCGCGGTGCCACTCGGGCAGCAGCTCGATCAGTTCGCCGGTTTCCAGCAGCGGCTCGGCCTGGAAGCTGATCACCTGCGAGATGCCGAAGCCGCCCAGCACGGCCGCCAGGTGGGCATTGCTCTCGTTGACCGACACGCGGTAGGGGCCGTTGAGCTCGATGGTTTCGTCGCCCTTCTTGAACTCGTGCGGGTAGATGCGTCGCGTGCTGCCCGAGAAGTAGCTCACCACGTGGTGGCGCTTCTCGATGTCGTTCGGATGCTGCGGATTGCCGTAGCGCTTGACGTAGGCGGGCGACGCCACGGTCACGAAGTGCAGCGTGCCGATGCGCCGGGCCACCAGCGACTGGTCGCTCAGTTCGCCGGCCCGGATCACGCAGTCGACGTTGTCGCTGATGAGGTCGACCGTGCGGTCGCTCACGCCCAGGTCGACCTGGATTTCAGGGTAGCGGTCGCAGAAGGTGGCCAGCGCGGGCAGGATGATCAGCCGCGCCACCGAGGTGCCGACGTCGATGCGCAGCCGCCCCGTGGGATTGGCCTGCGCATTGGTCATGCCGGCTTCGATGTCGTCGAAGTCGTTCAGCAGGCGCGCCGCGCGCTCGTAGTAGGCCGCGCCGTCCGGCGTGACGGTGACGCGCCGCGTGGTGCGGTTGAGCAGCTTCACCCGCAGGCGCGATTCCAGCGCCTGGATCTGCTTGGTGACCGTTCCCTTGGGCAGCGCGAGCGAGTCCGCGGCCCGGGTGAAGGTGCCTGCTTCCACCACGCGGACGAAGATCCGCATTGCCTGGATTTGATCCATTGATGACTGTTCCTGGGAGCCCGGCCATGCCGAGGGGACGCGGATTCTCACACAAGGTGACAATCCCCAGTGTTCTCCGGATTGTTAGCGGTTTGGAAACAGAGTAGGGGCGGCTTGCCTGTTCAATGCTGCACCGGCCGCCTTATATTTCGGCTATCGCCCATCCTCCTGAGGTTGCTTCCATGTCTCCCCGCCCATCTTCCCGGTCTGCCGAAGCCGCTGCTCTCGCCGCGGCGCAAGGTGTGGAAGCCGATCTCTCGATCGAGCTGCCCGGCCGCGAGCCCGTGGGCGCCCGGGTCTACGGGCTCCGCCCGCGGGGAGAAACCGTGCCGCTGGTGCTGCATTTCCATGGCGGCACCTTCATCTGCGGCAACCTGGACAACGGGCGCAACGTGGCCCGGCTCTTGGCCGGTGCTGGCGCGGTGGTGGTGTCGGTGGCCTATCCGCTGGCACCCGAATCGCCGTTCCCCGAGCCCATCGAAGTAGGCTATGCCGCGCTCGAGTGGCTCTACAAGCAGCGCGTGAAGCTCGGCGGCAAGGGTGCCCAGGTGTACCTGGCCGGCGAAGAGGCCGGCGGCAACCTGGCTGCCGGGGTGGCGCTGATCGCCCGCGACCGGGCGCATCCGCCGCTGGCGGGCCAGATCCTGCTGTCGCCCATGCTCGACCCCTGCGCGGGCACGGCGTCGCTGCGCAAGGCCACCAACGACGCCGCCGAATGCCGCTGGGCCACGGGCTGGGAGAAATACCTGAGCTGCCCTTCGAACGCGATGCACCCCTATGCGGTGCCGAGCGGATCGCTCCGGCTCTCGGCCCTGGCGCCCGCCCTGGTGCTGGTGGGGCAGGACGATGCCATGCGCGACGAGGCGCTGACTTTTGCCGGACGCCTGCGCGCGGCCGGCATCGACGTCACCAGCAGCGTGCTGCCCGGCGCCGCGAACTGGCCCAAGGCCCTGTACGACCCCGAACCCTCGGGCTGCAAGGCGTGCGAGGCCAGCGTCCAGCAGCATTTCCGCGAGTTTTTCAGTGCCACCACGCCGCCTCCGGTAGCACCCAAGCCCAGCTAGGCGGGCCGGTCGCGACAGCACGGCTGACGACGCGACGCCGCCCCTGGGCCGACCGGCAATCCCGGTCATTTTCGAATTCCGCCTCCTGGCGCCACAAGCGCCGGGGTGGCCTGTTGCATCCCAAAAAGTCATCGAGAAGGACGAATCATCATGTCGAACAACAAGCAAAAACTGTCTTCCGTCGCCCGCAAGGGCCTGTGGCCCGCAGTGACCGGGCTCACCGCACTGCTGGCGGTGGCCGCCGCGGTGCTGGGCATGCACAGCTTCAAGGCCGAGGCCACGGCACCCGCCGCGGCGCAGCAGGGCACGCCGGTGTCGGTGGCGGCCGTGGCTTCGAGCGAGATCAATGCCTGGGACGAGTTCTCGGGCCGGCTGGAGGCGGTGCAGCGCGTGGACGTGCGTTCCCGCGTGGCGGGCGCCGTGCAGTCGGTGCACTTCCGCGAAGGCGCGCTGGTGAAGCAGGGCGACCTGCTGATCACCATCGACCCCGCGCCGTACGCGGCCGAGGTGGAGCGTGCCGAAGCCCAGGTGGCGTCGGCACAGGCCCGTCAGTCGTTCAGCCGCAGCGAGCAGGAGCGCGCCAAGCGCCTGTGGGACGACAAGGCCATTGCCCAGCGTGAATACGACGAGCGTGTGAACGCCGGCAGCGAAGCCAATGCCAACCTGCGCGCCGCGCAAGCCCAACTGCAGACGGCGCGCCTGAGCCTGGGCTACACCCAGGTGCGGGCGCCGGTGCCGGGCCGCATCGGCAAGGTCGAAGTGACGGTGGGCAACCTGGTGGCCGCTGGCCCCGGCGCGCCGGTGCTGACCACGCTGGTGTCGGTGAGCCCGATCTATGCGAGCTTCGATGCCGACGAGCAGGTGATCACGCGCGCCCTCAAGGACCTGCCGAGCGGCTCCAGCGCCCGCGGCCAGATCGAGAGCATTCCCGTGCAGATGGGCACCGCCGGCCTCGAGGGCACGCCCTTCACCGGCAAGCTGCAGCTGATCGACAACCAGGTCGACGCCAGGAGCGGAACCGTGCGTGTGCGGGCCTCGTTCGACAACAAGGACGGCGCCCTCATTCCCGGCCAGTTCGCCCGCATCCGCATGGGCCAGGCCCGCAGCGACTCCGCGCTGCTGGTGAGCGAACGCGCCATCGGCACCGACCAGAACAAGAAGTTCGTGATGGTGGTGGGCGACGACAACAAGGCGGTCTACCGCGAAGTCACGCTCGGCGCATCGATCAACGGGCTGCGTGTCGTGAGCAAGGGCCTGAAGGCCGGCGATCGCGTGGTGGTCAACGGCCTGCAGCACATCCGCCCCGGCGCGCTGGTGGTGCCGCAGACAGTGACGATGGACGCCAAGGCGGACCCCAAGCAACAACAACCGGAACGCGTCGCGGAAGCCGCGAAGTCCTGAACTCGGAGGGGAGCGCACCAGCGCTCGCCGGAGAACCAACATGAATCTCTCTAAATTCTTCATCGACCGGCCGATCTTTGCCGGCGTGCTGTCGCTATTGATGCTGATAGCCGGCCTGATCGCGCTGCGCGGGCTGCCGATCTCGGAGTACCCGGAAGTCGCGCCGCCTTCGGTGGTGGTGCGCGCCCAGTACCCGGGCGCCAACCCGAAGGTGATCGCGGAAACCGTGGCCACGCCGCTCGAGGAGCAGATCAACGGCGTCGAAGGCATGCTCTACATGGGCAGCCAGGCGACCACCGACGGCGTGCTCACGCTCACCGTCACCTTCCGCCTCGGCACCGATCCCGACAAGGCACAGCAACTGGTGCAGAACCGCGTCTCGCAAGCCGAGCCGCGCCTGCCGGAAGAAGTGCGCCGGCTCGGCATCACGACCGTGAAGAGCGCCCCCGACCTGACGATGGTGGTCCACCTCGTCTCGCCGAACAACCGCTACGACATCAACTACCTGCGCAACTACGCGGTGCTGAACGTGAAGGACCCGCTCGCGCGCATCGAAGGCGTGGGCCAGGTGCAGATCTTCGGCGGCGGCGACTACTCGATGCGCGTCTGGCTCGACCCGCAGAAGGTCGCGCAGCGCGGCCTCTCGGCGAGCGACGTGGTGGCTGCGATCCGCGGCCAGAACGTGCAGGCCGCGGCCGGCGTGGTCGGCGCATCGCCGGGCCTGTCGGGCGTGGACATGCAGCTCTCGATCAATGCGCAAGGGCGCCTGCAGAGCGAGGAAGAGTTCGGCGACATCATCGTGAAGAGCGGCACCGACGGCGCCGTGACCCGCCTGCGCGACATCGGCCGGCTCGAGATGGGCGCCGCCGACTACTCGCTGCGTTCGCTCTTGAACAACGACCCGGCCGTCGGCATGGGTGTGTTCCAGGCGCCGGGCTCCAACGCGCTCGACATCTCGTCCAACGTCCGCAAGACGATGACCGAGCTCAACAAGAACATGCCCGAAGGCCTGGAATACCGCATCGCCTACGACCCGACGCAGTTCGTGCGCGCGTCCATCGAATCGGTGATCCACACGCTGCTCGAAGCCATCATGCTGGTGGTGCTGGTCGTGATTTTGTTCCTGCAGACGTGGCGCGCGTCGATCATTCCGCTGCTGGCCGTGCCGGTGTCGGTGATCGGTACCTTCGCGGTGCTGCACATCCTCGGTTTCTCGATCAATGCGCTGAGCCTGTTCGGGCTGGTGCTGGCGATCGGCATCGTGGTGGACGATGCCATCGTGGTGGTGGAGAACGTCGAGCGCAACATCGAGGCCGGACTCACGCCGCGTGAAGCGACCTATCGAGCGATGCGCGAAGTGTCGGGCCCCATCATCGCGATCGCGCTGGTGCTGGTGGCCGTGTTCGTGCCGCTGGCTTTCATCAGCGGCCTCACAGGCCAGTTCTATCGCCAGTTCGCGGTGACGATTGCGATCTCGACGGTGATCTCGGCCATCAACTCGCTGACCTTGTCGCCCGCGCTCGCCGCCTTGCTGCTGCGCGGGCATGACGCGCCCAAGGACGCACTGACGCGCGGCATGGACAAGGCCTTTGGCTGGCTGTTCCGCGGCTTCAACCGCCTGTTCCGTCGCGGCTCGGAAGCCTACAGCGGCGGCGTGAAGAACGTCATCTCGCGCAAGGCGCTGATGCTGGCGATCTACGTCGCGCTCATCGGCGTGACCTTCGGCCTCTTCAAGGCGGTGCCCGGCGGCTTCGTGCCGGCGCAGGACAAGCAATACCTGATCGGCTTTGCCCAGCTGCCCGACGGCGCCACGCTCGACCGCACCGACGAGGTGATCCAGCGCATGGGCGAGATCATGAAGAAGAACCCGAACGTGGAAGACGCCATTGCCTTCCCGGGTCTCTCGATCAACGGCTTCACCAATAGCTCGAACTCGGGCATCGTGTTTGCCACGCTCAAGCCCTTCGACCAGCGCAAGCGCGCGGACCAGAGCGGCGGTGCGGTGGCGGGCCAGCTGAACGGTGCCTTCGCCAGCATCCAGGACGCGTTCATCGTGATGTTCCCGCCGCCACCCGTGGCGGGCCTGGGCACCACGGGCGGCTTCAAGCTGCAGCTGGAAGACCGCGCCTCGGTCGGCTACGACCAGATGGACCAGGCTGTGAAGGCTTTCATGGCCAAGGCACAGGCCGCACCCGAACTGGCCGGCATGTTCACGAGCTGGCAGGTCAACGTGCCGCAGCTGTATGCCGACATCGACCGCACCAAGGCCCGCCAGCTCGGCGTGCCGGTGACGGACATCTTCGACACCATGCAGATCTACCTCGGGAGCCTCTACGCGAACGACTTCAACAAGTTCGGCCGCACGTACTCCGTGCGCGTTCAGGCCGATGCGCCTTACCGCGCCCGTGCCGAAGACGTGGGCATGCTGAAGGTGCGTTCGACCACGGGCGAAATGGTGCCGCTGGCCGCGCTGATGAAGGTCAACTCGACCTTCGGCCCGGAGCGCGCCATGCGCTACAACGGCTATCTGGCCGCCGACATCAACGGCGGCCCGGCCCCCGGCTACTCGTCGGGCCAGGCGCAGGACGCGATCACCAAGATCGCGGCCGAGACGCTGCCCAAGGGCGTGAGCTTCGAGTGGACCGAGCTGACGTACCAGGAAATCCTGGCCGGCAACTCCGCCTTCCTGGTGTTCCCGCTGGCCATCCTGCTGGTGTTCCTGGTGCTGGCCGCCCAGTACGAGAGCCTGACGCTGCCGATCGCCATCATCCTGATCGTGCCGATGGGCATCCTGGCCGCGATGACCGGGGTATGGATATCGGGGGGTGACAACAACGTCTTCACGCAGATCGGGCTGATCGTGCTGGTGGGGCTGAGTGCGAAGAACGCGATTCTGATCGTGGAGTTTGCACGCGAGCTGGAGTTTGCCGGGCGCACGCCGATCCAGGCCGCGATCGAAGCCAGCCGCCTGCGCCTGCGCCCGATCCTGATGACCTCGCTGGCCTTCGTGATGGGCGTGCTGCCCCTCGTGCTGTCCACCGGCGCGGGCTCCGAAATGCGCAAGGCGATGGGCGTGGCGGTGTTCGCCGGGATGATCGGTGTGACGGCCTTCGGCCTGTTCCTGACGCCGGTGTTCTATGTGCTGCTGCGCCGCCTGGCGGGCAACCGGCCGCTCAAGCTGCATGGCGAAGTGCCGCACGGAGAAGACTTCGTTTCGGCGACCCATCCGGCCGCGCCGGCACCGTCGTCCCACGGTGGTTCCGGCGGTGGCGGGCTGCATCCGGTGCCGGCCTCGCCGCGTCCTTCGCACGGATCGCATGACTGATCGCGCGATCGATCAAGAAGAAAGTTCATCATCATGAAATTCGCATTCCAACCTTTGGTCCGCGGCGCCTTGCTGCCGCTGGTGGCCGCCCTGGCGCTGGCCGGCTGCGCGACCGTGCCCTCCGGCGTGCCGGAGATCCAGACCACCGCCCAGTTCAAGGAGCAGGGCGCCGCCCCGCCGGCCGGCTGGACGCGTGGCGTGCCTTCCGAAGCGCAGGCGCGCGGCGCCTGGTGGCTGGCCTTCAATGACCCGGTGCTCGATGCGCTGGTCGAGAAGGCCGACGTCAACAACAACAACATCCAGGCTGCGGCGGCGCGGCTGGCCGAGGCCCGCGCGCTGGCGCGCAGCGCCAACGCCGACCGGTTGCCGCAGATCGGCCTGGGCGCGGGCGCCAACCGCGGCGCGGGACTCGACAAGGCTATGGCCAGCACCAAGCCGGCCACCATGACCAACATCGGCGCCACGTTCTCGTACGAAGTCGACCTGTTCGGCCGCCTCTCGGGCGCGAGCAACGCGGCCAAGCTCGACGCACAGAGCCGCGAGGCCCTGCTGCAGAGCACGCGCCTCGCGGTGCAGGCCGAGGTGGCGCAGACCTACCTGCAGCTGCGCGCGCTCGATGCCGAGCGCGCGCTGGTGCGCGAACAGGTCGAGGCCTACCGCGACACGCTGCGCCTCACGCAGCGCCGGCAGCAGGCCGGCGACATCGCCGAGCTCGACGTGGCGCGCGTGCAGACGGAGGTCTCGTCCACCGAATCGGATGCGCTCGCGCTCGACCGCCAGCGCGCCCAGGTCGAGCATGCGCTCGCCGTGCTGGTGGGCGACTCGGCCTCGAGCTTCGGCCTGCGCACCGACGACTGGGCCACCGCGCTGCCGGCCATTCCGCCCGGCGTGCCGGCCACGGTGCTGACGCGCCGCCCGGACGTCTCGGCCGCACAGAACGCGGTGCTCTCGGCACAGGCGCGCGTGGGCGTGGCGCAGGCGGCCTGGTTCCCGGACATCTCGCTGACCGGCGCCGCCGGCTACGCGTCGCCGGAAATCGGCGACCTGTTCAAGTGGTCGGCCCGTTCATGGGGCGTGGGCGCGCTGCTCTCGCTGCCGATCTTCGACGGCGGCCGCCGCGAGGCCGGCGTGCAGGGCGCCAACGCCCAGCTCGACGGCGCGCTCGCGAACTACCGCAGCCAGGTGCTGGTGGCGTTCCAGGAGGTCGAAGACCAGCTCTCCGCCATCCGCATCCTGCAGGAGCAGTCGACCGTGCAGGCGCAGGCCGTCACTTCGGCCCAGCGCGCGACCAGCCTGTCGGACACGCGCTACCGCAACGGCTACGTCAGCCAGCTCGACCTGCTCGACGCCCGCCGCAGCGAGCTGCGCAACCGGCGCCAGGCGCTGCAGGTGAAGTCGGCGCAGTACCAGGCCGCCGTGGGGCTGATCCGCGCCATTGGCGGCGGCTGGGAGGCGCCGGCTGCCACGGCGCAGGTGCAGCCCGGCGAGGCTGCCGCGGTACGGACCGCGGCGCGCTGAACATCAAGAAAGGGGCGCAAGCCCCTTTTTTTGCGCTTCGTGGCTTCGGGGGATGGCGTGAATCCGTCGGATTTTTCAGGAGCGAGCGCAGGGCGCTCTCGAAGCTCGATTTGCTAAACTGGGACGCAGGAGCATGCGCGCATTCCGGTGCAGCCCGTCTCCATCGCCACTGCTGCAGCCCGAGCGCCGGCAGTCTCGCGCTGACCCGCTTCGGGCCGACCGACCCAGCGGTGCGCTTCATACCCATCGCAATGCAAACACCCGACGGCGCCAACCATTCCTGGCAACAGCGCAGCCTGCGCAGCGTCTGGCATCCCTGCACGCAGATGCAGCGCGCGGCCGCGGTGCCGCCGTTGCCGATCGCGCGGGGCGTTGGCCCGTGGCTTTTCGACCATGAAGGACAGCGGTACTTCGACGCCACCAGCTCCTGGTGGGTCAACCTGTTCGGCCATGCCGACGCGCGCATCAACGCGGCGCTGAAAGACCAGCTCGACCGCCTGCCGCATGTGATGCTGGCCGGCTGCACACACGCACCGGCGGTGGAACTGGCCGAACGCCTGTCGGCCTTGACCGGTGGCGTGCTCGGGCATTGCTTCTTTGCCAGCGACGGCGCCTCGGCGGTCGAGATCGCGCTGAAGATGAGCTTCCATCACTGGCGCAACCGCGGCCGCCCGAACAAGCGCGAGTTCGTCTGCCTGCGCCAGGGCTACCACGGCGAGACGCTGGGTGCCCTGGCGGTCACCGACGTGGCGGTGTTCCGCGATGCCTACGACCCGCTGCTGATGCGCGCGCACCAGGTGATGTCGCCCGATGCGCGCCAGGCGGCAGCCGGCGAAACCGCGGTGGACGTGGCTGCGCGGGCCGCGGCCGAATTGCAGGCGCTGTTCGAATCGCGCCATGAACACATCGCCGCACTGATCGTCGAGCCGCTGGTGCAGGGCGCCGCCGGCATGGCCATGCACGACGCGGCCTACCTTCGCACCGTGCGCGCGCTGTGCGAGCGCTACGAGGTGAACCTGATCGCCGACGAGATCGCGGTCGGCTGCGGGCGCACCGGCACTTTCTTCGCCTGCGAGCAGGCCGGCATCTGGCCGGACTTCGTCTGCCTCTCCAAGGGCATCAGCGGCGGCACGCTGCCGCTGTCGCTGGTGATGGCGCGCGACGCGATCTACGAAGCCTTTCTCGATGACGACGTCGCCCGCGGCTTCCTGCATTCGCATTCCTACACCGGCAACGCGCTGGCCTGCCGCGCCGCGCTCGCGGTGCTGGACCGGTTCGAGGAAGACGATGTGCTTCAGCGCAACCGGCAACGCGCCGCCGCACTGAGCGCGGCGCTCGCGCCCTTGCAGGCCGACCCGCGCATCGAACACTTCCGCCAGCGCGGCATGATCTGGGCTTTCGACGTGCGCGAGGCCTTCACCGGCGAGCGCTTCGCCGAACGCTTTCATCTCGCGGGCCGCGAGCGCGAATTGCTCATTCGGCCGATCGGCCGCACCGTCTACCTGATGCCGCCCTACGTGCTGGACGACGGGCTCGCAGCCTGGCTCGCGCAGCGCGTGATGCAAACACTGGATGCCGTGGCCTCCGCAGAAAGCGCCCATGCTGATCGAACACCTGAACCGCCGACTGCGTGAGCTCGACGCGCAGGCGCTGCGCCGGCAGCGGCGCACGGCCGAGTCGCCCTGTGCGCCGCACCAGCGGGTGTCCGGGCGCGAGATGCTGGCTTTCTGCAGCAACGACTACCTCGGGCTCGCGAACCATCCGGCGCTGATCGAGGCGCTGGCCGAAGGGGCGCGCCTGCATGGCGCGGGCAGCGGCGCATCGCATCTGATCAGTGGCCATTCGCGCGCCCATGCGCTGCTCGAGGACGAGCTCGCGCGATGGATGTCGCCTTCCATCCCGCAGGCGCGCGTGCTGGGCTTCTGCACCGGCTACATGGCCAACCTGGCGCTGCTCACCGCGCTCGGCGACGATAGCGCGACGATCTTTGCCGACAAGCTCAACCATGCCTCGCTGGTCGACGGCGCGCTGCTGGCCAAGGCGCCGCTGCAGCGCTATCCGCACGGCCGGCTCGACCTGCTGGCGGGCCAGCTCGGGCGCTGCAACACGCCGATCAAGCTGATCGTGAGCGATGCCGTCTTCAGCATGGACGGCGACCTGGCGGACCTGCCAGCGCTGCTGGCACTTGCCGAGGCGTACGACGCGTCGCTGGTGATCGACGATGCCCATGGCTTCGGCGTGCTCGGCGAGGGCGGCCGCGGCAGCCTCTCGCATTTCGGCCTGCGCAGCGAGCGCCTGATCTGCATGGGCACGCTCGGCAAGGCCGCGGGCCTGGGCGGCGCCTTCGTGGCCGCGCACCCGAGCATCATCGAATGGCTGGTGCAGTCGGCGCGCAGCTACATCTACACGACGGCGGCGCCGCCGGCGGTCGCGCATGCGCTGTGTGCGAGCCTGCGCCTGATCGGCGGCGACGAAGGCGAAGCGCGGCGTGCGCGGCTGCGGCAATTGATCGACCTGCTGCGCGAACGGCTGGGTGCCCTGATTCGGCAGAACCCGCGGCTCGGCTGGCGGCTGGCCGATTCCGCCACCGCGATCCAGCCCTTGATCGTCGGCGACAACGCGGCGGCGCTGGCCTTGTCTGCCGCGCTGGATGCGCAGGGCCTGTGGGTGCCGGCGATCCGCCCGCCGACCGTGCCGGCAGGCACCGCGCGGCTGCGCATCACGCTGAGCGCATCGCACACGCCGCAGGATGTGCAGACCCTCGTCGATGCACTGGCGCGGGCTGCCGGGAGCATGCGATGAACGGCTGCTTCGTTACCGGCACCGACACCGAGATCGGCAAGACGCGCGTCAGTGCCGCCTTGCTGCATTGGCTCGGCAAGCAAGGCCTGCGTTGTGCCGGCTACAAGCCGGTGGCGGCCGGCACCGAGACGATCGATGGCGAGACCGTCAACGAGGACGTGCGCGCGCTGCGCGACGCGAGCTCGGTGGCGTTGACCGATGCCGAGGTCGGCCCCTGCCAGTTCGCAGCCGCCTGCGCGCCGCACATCGCCGCGGCGCTCGAGCGCCGCGCCATCGAGCCTGACGTCCTGCTGCAGGGGGCCAGCACACTGGCGGCGCGCGCCGAGTACCTGGTCGTCGAAGGCGTCGGCGGTTTCTGCGTACCGTTCGCGCCCGACTTCGACAGCGCCGATTTCGCCGCGGCGCTGGGCCTGCCGGTGGTGCTGGTGGTCGGGTTGCGCCTGGGCTGCATCAACCATGCGTTGCTGAGCGCCGAGGCGATCCGCGCGCGCGGCCTGCGGCTGGCGGGCTGGGTCGCGAACACCGTCGACACGGCCATGCCGCACCGCGATGCCAACCTCGCCACGCTGCGCGATGAATTGGAGCGGCGCCACCAGTCGCCTTGCCTGGGCGTGGTGCCCCGGCTGGCCAGCCCGGACCCGGCGGCTGTTGCGGCCTGCCTTGACGATGCGGCGCTGCGCGCACTGTTCGACCTCTGCTGAGGCAAGTGCGGGCATGGCGCAATTTGCAACCACACTGGCCGCCCTTGTGACGGGCGGCTGGCTATCCTGACCCGAACGGGCCATCCCGCCCGAAGAACGACATGACCACCACATCCACCGTTTCCCTGTCCTCTTTGCGCAGCACCACGTCGCGCACCGGGCCGAGCCCGGAGCGCTGGCGCGTCGCCGACGTCGAGGCCCTGTTCGCGCTGCCGTTCATGGACCTGCTGTTCCGTGCGCAGCAGGTGCACCGCGCGCACTTCGATGCCAACGAGGTGCAGCTGTCCACGCTGCTGTCGATCAAGACCGGCGGCTGCGCGGAAGACTGCGGCTACTGCCCGCAGTCCGCGCACCACGACGCCGGCGTCGAGGCCGGCAAGCTCATGCCGCTGCGGGAAGTGGTCGACGCGGCACAGGCCGCCAAGGCGCAGGGCGCCACGCGCTTCTGCATGGGTGCTGCCTGGCGCAGCCCCAAGGCGCGCGACATGGAGCGCGTGACCGACATGGTGCGAGAAGTCCGCGCGCTGGGCCTGGAGACCTGCATGACGCTGGGCATGCTCGAAGCCGAGCAGGCCCGGGCGCTGAAGGACGCCGGGCTCGACTACTACAACCACAACCTCGACAGCGCCCCCGAGTTCTACGGAAACATCATCGGCACCCGCACCTACCAGGACCGGCTCGACACGCTGGCCCATGTGCGGGATGCGGGCATCCATGTCTGCTGCGGCGGCATCGTCGGCATGGGCGAAAGCCGCGTCGAGCGCGCCGGGCTGATCGCACAGCTGGCCAACCTCGATCCCTACCCCGAGTCGGTGCCGATCAACAACCTGGTGCAGGTCGCGGGCACGCCGCTGGCCGGTACCGAGCCGATCGACCCTTTCGAATTCGTGCGCAGCATCGCGGTCGCACGCATCGCGATGCCGACGACCATGGTTCGGCTGTCGGCCGGGCGCGAGCAGATGGACGAGGCGCTGCAGGCGCTGTGCTTCGCGGCGGGCGCCAATTCGATCTTCTACGGCGACAAGCTGCTGACCACGAGCAATCCGCAGGCCGAGCGCGACCGGGCGCTGTTCGAGCGCCTGGGGCTGAAGGCGAAGCGCTTGCAATGAGTGCGGTGCTGGCTCCGCCGGCGAGTCCGCTCGGCCGCCCGCTCATCGACGCGGCCTTCCGCGCCGATCCCTATCCGGTCTACGCCGCGCTGCGCGAGGCCGGGCCGATCCACTGGAGCGACGAATTCTTCGGCGGCGCGTGGCTGCTGACCCGCCATGCCGACGTGGAGGCGGTGCTTCGCGATGCGGCGGGTTTCTCGGCGCAGCGCACCGGCGGCTGGGTGATGCAAAACCGCGCCGCGCGCGGCGAGCTGAAAGATTTCCAGCGGCTCTTCGCGCGCGCGATGCTGTTCGTCGACGCGCCGGACCACACGCGCATCCGCGGCGTGCTCAACGCGGGCTTTCGCAACGACGTCCTGCAGCAGTTCGTGCCGGCCATCGAGCAGCGCGTGGATGCCCTGCTCGATGCGGTGGATGCCGACGCGGGCTTCGATTTCATGCAGGCCCTGGCACGGCCGCTGCCGGCCGAGGTGATGGCGATGCTGATGGACATTCCCGCGGCCGATCGCGGCGACTTCATCGCCTGGTCGGACGATCTCGCGGCGTTCATCGGTGCGCCGGTGCCTTCGCTCGACCAGGCGCGGCGCGCGCGCACCAGCCTGCTGGCGATGAGCGCCTATTTCGAGCAGCTCGTGCCGCAGCGCCGGCACGCGCCGGGCGACGACCTCGTGAGCCGGCTGCTGCGCGCCGAGGCGGCGGGCGATATCGGCGCTGGCCCCGAACTGCTCGCCCAATGCGCGATGCTGCTGTTCGCCGGCCACGAGACCACGCGCAACCTGCTGGGCAACGGCCTGCAGGCACTGCTTGCCGATCCGGCCTCGTGGCAGCGCCTGCAGCGCGAGCCCGAGCTGCTGCCGGGCGCCTTGCGCGAGCTGCTTCGCTTCGACAGCCCGGTGCAGTACACCGGCCGCCGCGTGGTGGCCGATCTCGTGCTGCATGGCCGGCAGCTGCGCCGCGGCGACCTGGTCGTGCCGCTCATCGCGTCCGCCAACCGCGATCCGGCGCGCTACGCAGAACCCGATCGGCTGGATGTCGCGCGCCGCGGTGGCGGCCTGCTGTCTTTCGGTGCCGGAGCGCATGTGTGCATCGGCGCCAGCCTGACACTGATGGAGGCCGAGATCGTCTTCGGCCGGCTGCTGCGCCGACTGCCCGGGCTGCGGCTGGTCGATGCGCAACCGTGCTGGAGCGGCAATGCGGTGTACCGCGGCCTGAGCGCGCTGCAGGTGCGTCACTGAGGAACAATAGCCGCATGACAACCCGATGCGTGATGGTTCTCGGCACGACCAGTGGCGCCGGCAAGAGCTGGCTGGTCACCGCGCTGTGCCGCTGGTATGCGCGCCAGGGCCTCAAGGTGGCGCCTTTCAAGGCGCAGAACATGAGCAACAACGCCCGCGTGGTCGACGGCGGCGAAATCGGCAGCGCGCAGTATTTCCAGGCGCTGGCGGCACGCGCCGTGCCGGACGTGCGCATGAACCCGCTGCTGCTCAAGCCCGAGCGCGACACCCACAGCCAGGTGGTGCTGATGGGGCAGGTGAGCGCGGAGCTCACGGCCATGCCGTGGCGCGGGCGCAGCGAGCGCGTCTGGCCGCAGATTGCCCAGGCGCTCGACGCGCTGCGCGCCGAGAACGACGTGGTGGTGATCGAGGGCGCGGGCTCCCCGGCCGAGATCAATCTGATGGCGAGCGACATCGTCAACCTGCGCGTGGCCCGCCATGCGGACGCCCGCTGCCTGCTGGTGACCGACATCGACCGCGGCGGCGCCTTCGCGCATCTCTACGGCACCTGGGCATTGATGCCCGAGAGCGATCGTGCGCTGCTGCGCGGCTTCGTGCTCAACAAATTCCGCGGCGATGCGTCGCTGCTGGCGCCGGCACCGCAGCAGCTGCAGGCGCTGACCGGCATCGCCACCGTTGCGACGCTGCCGATGTGGTGGCGGCACGGCCTGCCGGAAGAAGACGGCGTGTTCGATGACCGAAACCATGCAAGCGGTGTCGTGACCCGTACGGTGGCCGTCGTGGCCTACCCGCGCATCAGCAACCTCGACGAGTTCCAGCCGCTCAAGAATGTGCCGGGCGTTCGCCTGGTCTGGGCGCGCACGCCGGCGGATGTGGCCGGCGCCGACTGGATCGTGCTGCCCGGCTCCAAGCACACCAGCGGCGATCTCGCATGGCTGCGCGCACAGGAACTGGACCGCGCCATTGCCGCGCACGCGGCCGGCGGCGGTGCCGTGCTGGGCGTCTGCGGCGGCTTGCAGATGCTCGGCGAGGCGCTGGTCGATCCGCATGGCATCGACGGCAATGCGCCCGGCCTGGGCCTGCTGCCGCTGGTGACCGTGTTCGAGCGCGAAAAAACCGTGCGCCACCGGGCTGCCGCCTTTGGCGAACTGGGCGGCGCATGGGCCTCGCTCTCGAACGTGCCGGTGGCCGGCTACGAGATTCATCATGGCCACACCGCGATCCACCCGCAGATGGCGCAGGACGGCCGCGCCGTGATGCCCGAGGGCCTGGCCTGGCAGAACGCGCGCGGCAACGTGCTGGGCCTCTACCTGCACGGCCTGTTCGAAGATGCCGCCGCACTGCACGCACTCTTCGGCGCCGCGGCGCCCACGCTCGACGCCACCTTCGACGGCCTGGCCGATTTCATCGACACCCACTTCGAGGCCGGCGTATTGCAGGGCCTGATCGCATGACCGACAACAACCAACCGATTCCTTCCATCTCCGACATCCACGACGACGCCCTCGCGGCGCGCCTGCAGGCGGCGCTCGACAACAAGACCAAGCCGCTCGGTGCGCTGGGCCGGCTCGAGAGCCTGGCCTTGCGGCTCGGCCTGATCCTGGGCAGCGAAGCGCCGGTGCTCGAGGCACCCCAGATGCTGGTGTGCGCGGCCGACCATGGCCTGGCGGCGCGCGGCGTCTCGGCCTATCCGAGCGATGTGACCTGGCAGATGGTCGAGAACTTCCTGGCCGGCGGCGCGGCGGTCAGCGTGCTGGCGCGCCAGCACGGGCTGGCGCTCACCGTAGTCGACTGCGGCGTGCGGCGCGACTTCCAGGCCCGCCCGGGGCTGGTGTCGCGCCGGATCGCCGCCGGCACGGCCGATGCTTCGGCCGGCCCGGCCATGACGCCGGCGCAATGCATGCAAGCGATCGCCAACGGGCGCGAGGTGGTGCGCGTGCTGCCGGGCAATGCCTTGCTGCTGGGCGAGATGGGCATCGGCAACAGCTCGGCCGCGGCGCTGCTGCTGGCGCGTCTTGCGGGGCTCGACATCGGTGCCTGCACCGGCTCCGGCACCGGCCTGGACGCCGCGGGGCTGGCGCGCAAGCGGGAGGTGCTGCGCGAGGTGCTGGCGCTGCATGCATCGGCGCTGGCGCCGCTCGATGCGCTGGCTGCGTTCGGCGGCTTTGAAATTGCCACGCTGGTCGGCGCGGTATTGCAGGCGGCGCAGGAGCGGCGCGTGATCGTGGTCGACGGCTTCATCGCCAGTGCCGCGGTGCTCGTCGCGCAGGCGCTGCAGCCGCATGTGGCGCAGCGTTGCGTGGCCGCGCACAGTTCGGCGGAACCCGGGCATGCGCTGCTGCTCAAGCACCTCGGGCTGGAGCCCCTGCTGAACCTGGAGCTGCGCCTTGGCGAAGGCTCGGGCGGCGCACTGGCCTGGCCGCTGCTCGAATCGGCCTGCCGCATCCTGCGCGAAATGGCGAGCTTCGAGGCGGCGGGCGTGTCGCGCAAGGGAGTCTGAACCCGGATGAACGGGGTTCGCCACTACCTGCTGGCGCTGCAGTTCTTCACGCGCGTGCCGGTGACCGGCCGGCTCGCCGAGTGGATCGGATTCAGCCCGCAGATGCTGCGTGCGAGCGCGGCGCACTTCCCCGGCGTCGGCTGGCTCGTGGGGGGTGTCGGCGCGGCCGTGTTCGTGCTGGCGCTGCAGGGCTTGCCAGGCGTGGCCGGTGCGCTGGCCGCGGCGCTGCTGAGCATGGCGGCCACGGTGCTGCTCACCGGTGCCTTTCATGAAGACGGGCTGGCCGATGTGGCCGACGGGCTGGGCGGGTCTGCCGACCGGAGTCGTGCTCTCGAAATCATGAAGGACTCGCGCATCGGTGCCTTCGGCGCCATTGCGCTGGTGCTGGCGCTCGGGCTCAAGGCCGCGCTGCTCGCGTCGATGGCGGGGCAGGGGGCACAAGCGGTGGCAGGTGCCATCGTCGGCGCGCATGTGCTTTCGCGGCTGGCGCCGCTGTTCCTCATTCGCTGGCTGCCCTATGTGGGCGATGCCGGCGCGAGCAAGGCCAAGCCGCTGGCCGATGCGATCGGCGGCGGAGCCTTGCTGGTCGGCGTGCTCTGGTCGGTTCCCGCTGTCGGTCTGATGCTGTTGACGCAGGGTCCTGCAAGAACGATGGCCATGGCCGTGGCCTGCGCTCTTGCGGCGCTGGTCATGGCGCGCCTGTTCCGGCGCCGGCTGCAGGGGTTCACCGGCGACGGACTGGGTGCGACGCAGCAGGTGTGCGAACTCGCGATCTACCTTGCGCTGGCGTGGCAGGCATGAAGCTGTGGCTGGTGCGCCATGCGCAGACCGACGCCGCGCCGGGTCTTTGCTACGGTGCGACGGATGTGGGCGTGCCGGCCGATGCGACGCTGGCGGTCGCGCAAGCGGTTGTTTCCCGCCTGCCGCAGGACGTCGTGCTGGCCCACTCGCCCTTGAGGCGCTGCGCCGAACTGGCGCAAGCCATCGGCAGGCTGCGTCCGGACCTCGCAGCCCGCGCCGACCCGCGCCTGGCCGAGATGGATTTCGGCGCCTGGGAAGGCCGGCCCTGGTCGTCGATCGCTCGCGCCGAGTTCGACGCGTGGACCTGCAATTTCGCCGAAGGCCTTCCGGGCGGGCACGGCGAAAGCACGGCCTGCTTCATGCATCGCGTTGGCACGGCCTTTGACGAGTGGCGCGCGTCGGGGCAGGACGCGGTGTGGGTCACGCATGCGGGCGTGATGCGGGCCGTGGAACTGCTCGATCGCGGCCTGCGGCGCGTCGACGACGCCGCGCTGTGGCCGTCGGCGCCCATTGACTACGGTGCCTGCCAGCTGATCGAATGCGGTTGATGCGCGGCGGCACCCGCTGCCGCGCGCCACGTCTGCCAGCGCAATGCCGACACCGTCCCAGACCGAACGCCTGTATCTCCGCCTCGACGGCGACCCCTCGCATGGGCCGGAGGCCAACATGCCCGCGGGCACGCTGCGCGCCTTTCCGGTCGCCGAGCCGCTGCGGATGCATGTTGCGCACATTCTTCTCTACAGGGAAACGCTGACCGAGGGCCGCGAGATCCAGGAGCGCGTGCTGCCCGATGGGGCGGTGCGGCTGGTCTTCAACCTGGGCGATGCGCCGTCCGCGGGCGAGAGTGCAGGGCATGCCGTCGAGGCGATCGGCGCGTCAGTGGCACCGGCCATCGTGCGCCTGCGCCGGAAGATGGACGGGCTGTCGTTGACCCTGCGTCCCGGCGCGGCCGCTGCGCTGCTGGGACAGCCGGCCAATGAGATCGCGGGCACTGCCGTGCACCTGGACGAACTGTGGCGCGGCCGTGGCACCGAACTGCTGGAGCGCATCGCGCTGCAGCCGGACGACGCATCGCGCGTGTCGGTACTGTGCGCGGCCCTGCAGCATCGGCTGGCCGATGGCGATGCCGCCATTCACCCCGCGGCGATGCGCGCGGCGCAACTCATCGCCATGTCGGGCGGGGGGCGTGCGCTGCGCGAGGTCGCGCAAGCCGTCGGCCTTGGCGAGCGGCGGCTGCAGCAGATCTTTCGACAGCAGGTGGGCCTGTCGCCGCGCGCCTGGAGCCGGCTTGCGCGGCTGCATGCCTGCGTGCGCGCCTTGCGCCTGCAGCGCGAGCCTGCCTGGGCGGACCTTGCGCTGGACCGGGGCTTCTATGACCAATCGCATCTCATCAACGAGTTCCAGGCCCTTTGCGGCCTCACGCCGGCGGAGTTTCTGGGACGCGCGATTTCGGGTTCTTCCAAGACGGCGGATTGAAGCGGGCTTACCGTCGCTTCTCACTCGCAACGAAAGGACAGGACGATGCAATCCGAAAGCAGGGAGCGGCCGTTGAAAGGCCGCGTGGCCGTGGTCACCGGCGCCAGCCGCGGCGCGGGCCGCGGCATTGCGATGGAACTGGGCGCCGCGGGCGCAACCGTGTACGTCACCGGCCGAAGCACGCGCGGGCAGCCGGCGAACAGCTATGGCCAGTTGCTCGCGCTCTCGGAGCTCGAGGCGCTGCCGGGCACCATCGACGAAACGGCCGACGAGGTCACCCGCCTGGGTGGGCACGGCATCGCGGTGCGTTGCGACCACACGCAGGAAGACGATGTGGCGCGGCTGTTCGCGCAGGTGCAGCGTGAGCAAGGTCGTCTCGACCTGCTCGTGAACAACGCCTGGGGCGGCCACGAGACCTTCAACGGCGTGTTCGAGGCGCCGTTCTGGGAGCATCCGCTTTCCAACTGGGACTCGATGTTCGACCGCGGCGTGCGCAACCACCTGCTGGCCGGCCGGTGCGCGGCGCCGGCCATGGTGGCGCAGAAGAGCGGGCTGATCGTGACCACCACCTTCTGGGACCGCGGCAACTACCTGCGCGGGAACCTGTTCTACGACCTTGCTAAATCGGCCATGACCCGCCTGGCTTTCGGCATGGCGCAGGAGCTCCGCCCACATGGGGTCACTTCGCTTGCCGTGTCGCCGGGCTGGATGCGGACCGAGTTCGTGCTGGCCGGCCACAAGACCGACGAGGCGCATTGGCACGAGCGCCCGGCATTGGCCCGGACCGAGTCGCCGCGCTATCTCGGCCGCGCGGTTGCGGCGCTGGCGGGCGATTCGCGTGTGCTCGAGAAGAGCGGCGGCGTGCACCGCGTGGCCGACCTGGCGCGCGAGTACGGTTTTACCGACGTCGACGGCCGGCAGGTCGAAGCATTCGAGATGTAGCGCCTGGCTCAGCCCGGCCTGGGCGCCGGCGTCTTCGGCTTGTAGTCGCACAGCGTGTGCACCGCGCATTCCCAGCAGCGCGGCTTGCGCGCCACGCAGATGTAGCGCCCGTGCAGGATCAGCCAGTGGTGCGCATGCAGGCGAAACTCGAAAGGCACCCGCTTCTCGAGCTTGAGTTCGACTTCGAGTGGCGTCTTGCCCGGCGCAAGCCCGGTGCGGTTGCCGACGCGGAAGATGTGCGTGTCGACCGCGATCGTCGCCTCGCCGAATGCCACGTTGAGCACCACGTTGGCGGTCTTGCGGCCGACCCCCGGCAGGGCCTCGAGCTCGGCGCGCGTGCGGGGCACTTCGCCCCCGTGCAGTTCCACCAGCATGCGGCAGGTCTCGATCAAATGCCTGGCCTTGCTGCGGTACAGCCCGATGGTCTTGATGTATTCCTCCAGGCCTTCCACGCCGAGCCCGAGGATCGCCCGCGGCGTGTTCGCCACCGGAAACAGCTTGCGCGTGGCCTTGTTCACGCCCACGTCGGTCGCCTGCGCGGAAAGCAGCACGGCGGCCAGCAGTTCGAAGGGCGTGGCGTATTCGAGCTCGGTTTCGGGGGTGGGGTTGGCCGCCTGCAGGGTGGCGAAGAAGAGGGGAATGTTGTCTTTTTTCATGGGGTCTGGAAACGCGGCGCTCGTCTGCCGCGCGGGAGCAGGGCGGTGACAAGCGCAATATATCGTTGAAAGGCGATAGCCTTACGCAGCTTTATTGCCCGCGGCTTTCGCCACAATAGCGCCCAGAAAGTGAGACTTCCCATGCAATTCGCTTCCCGCCTCGACAACGTCGAAACCTCCGCCATCCGCGAACTCTTCAAGCTGCTGGGCAAGCCCGGCATCATCAGCTTTGCGGGCGGCTTCCCCGACAGCGCCATGTTCGACGTCGACGGCCTGAAGGAGGCGAGCCAGAAGGCGCTCACCGAAGAACCCGGCGGCGCGCTGCAATACGGCGCCACCGAAGGCTACGAACCGCTGCGCACGCAGTTGAGCGCTTTCATGAAGACCAAGGGCGTCGACGTGGACACCAGCGGCCTGATCGTCACCACCGGCAGCCAGCAGGCGCTCGACCTGCTGGGCAAGACCATGATCTCGCCGGGCGACAAGGTGATCGTCGAAGGCCCGACCTTCCTGGCCACCATCCAGTGCTTCCGCCTCTACGGCGCGCAGCTCATCAGCGCGCCCATCGATGCCAACGGCGTGAAGACCGACGAGCTCGAGAAGCTCATTGCCGAGCACAAGCCCAAATTCGTCTACCTGATCCCCACCTTCGGCAACCCGAGCGGCGCGATGCTGAGCCTGGAGCGCCGCAAGAAGGTGCTCGAACTGGCGGTCAAATACCAGACGCTGATCGTCGAGGACGACCCCTACGGCGACCTGTACTTCGGCGAGGCCCCGCCGCCCTCGATCCTCGCGTTGAGCAAGGACGTGCCGGGCAGCCGCGAGCTGCTGGCGCACTGCGGCAGCCTCAGCAAGGTGCTGAGCCCCGGCCTGCGCATCGGCTGGATGATCGCGCCCGCCGAGCTGCTGGCCAAGGCCACCATGTGCAAGCAGTTCAGCGATGCCCACACCAGCACCTTCGCGCAGGCCACGGCCGCGCAGTACCTCAAGAGCGGCCGCATGCCGGCCACGCTGGCCCACGTGCGCGAGGTGTACGGCCAGCGCGCGCAGGCCATGGGCGCGGCGCTCCAGCGCGAACTGGGCGATGCGGTGAGCTTCACGCAGCCGCAGGGCGGCCTGTTCTTCTGGGCCCGCCTCACGGGGGCCAACGGCAAGCTGGCCGATGCCAACGAACTGGCCAGGCGCGCCATCGAGAAGCTCGTGGCCTTCGTGCCCGGGGCGCCGTTCTACGCCGAGAAGCCCGACCCGGCGACGCTGCGGCTGAGCTTTGCCACGGCCGATGTGGCCAAGATCGAAGAGGGCGTGAAGCGCCTGGGCCAGGCCCTGTAAAAAACCCGAGCTTCAGGGAGAGCGATGCAGCCGCGGCGCCGCCAGCAGCGCCAAGTTGTCCGCTATGGCCGCATCCACGTTCGGATAGCGGCCTTTCATTTTCGATAGCGTCATGATGGTCTGCAGCGCCTTCAGGTCCTTGACCGAAGGCGCGACCTTGATCTGCGCGATGGCCGCCGATGCGTTGCCACCGTTGACCAATGCCATCACCTTGCTTGCCCAGTCGTTTGCGCGCGCCATGTCTTCACCTGCTTTCGTTTGAACCGCCGACTGTACACAGGCAGCGAGTTAGGATCGACCATGAGAAAAACCTTTCAGCTTCAGGTCGAGGGCAAGCACCCCGACCGTCTCCTCGAAGCCATCAAGCACGAGATCCGCAAGTACATCAAGCGCGAGCGGCGGCGCGAATTGCCCGAGGGCAGCGACTTCTGGGACTTCGACTGCAGGTTCGGCGCATCGGCGGAAACCGCCGAAGCCGCGCATCTTTCGGCCCTCACTGGCCTGATCGACGGCATCGTCAAGGACGCCGGCAAGCAGTTCTACGTCGAGATCCTGGCCAAGCCCGGAAAGCGCAAGCCGCGTCCGGCCGGGGAGCCGGCGGCGGAAGAACCGCCCGAAGAAATCTAGCCGGCCCTCAGAGCAGCGCCTGCGCGAGCCGCAGGCCGTGGCGCTGCTCCGCATCCTGCAGCGAGCGCGCGATCGACGCGTGCAGCCGCACCCCGTTCTTCGATTGCGCTTCGCGGCGCTTCAAACCGCCTTCGCCCGGCAGCCGCACGGGCTTGGCCGGATCGATGGGCGTGTTGTTGCGGCATTGCGCGGCCACGTGGTCCATCTGGTGCAGGAAAGCTTCCTTGCCGCCGAAGGCGTGCAGATCGTGCAGCGTGACGTGCACCGTCGCGCCCCAGCCCTCGGGCGGATCGGCGCGGCCATGGCCCGCGAGGCCGGCGGTCAGCGTCTCGACCAGCAGTGCCATGCCATAGCCCTTGTGCCCATGGCTCAAGCCCCCGACGGGCAGCAGCGTGCCGGGCGGCTGGTCGAACAGCACCTGCGGGTCGTTCGACGGCCTGCCGGTGGCGTCGATCAGCCATTCCTCCGCAAAGGTTTCGCCGGCGGCGCGCTTGCGGTTGCTCATGCCGTTGGTGGTGATGGAGGCCGAGATGTCGACCATCACGCCGCCCTGCGAGAGCGGAAAGCCCATGGCCAGCGGATTCGGCGTGAACACCGCCTGCGTGCCGCCGAAGGGCGCAACGCTGGCCGCGTTGGGGTCGGAGCAGGCGAGCAGCATCAGCATGTCTTCCTGCAGCGCGCGCAGCATGTAGACCGCGAGGCAGGCGATGTGGTGGCTGCGGCGGATCACGAGCGAGGCGGTGCCGAGTTCGCGCGCACGCGGCACCAGCAGGTCCATGCCCTGGTCCATGAGCCAGGGGCCGGGCAGGCGCTTGCCATCCCAGAGCACGGCGGCGGGGCGGTCCGACAGCACCTCGGGCGCGCCATCGCGCGCCATGCCGCCCGATTCGATTTCCTTCACATAGCCGGCCAGCAGCGCGAGCCCGTGCGTGTCGTGGCCCAGCAGGTCGCCTTCGACCAGCGTGCGGCCGACGCTGTCGGCCATCGGGGCGGCGAGGCCGGCCTTCTGCAGCAAGGCGCTGGCGTAGTCCTTGAGCGCGTCGGCGCGGTAGAGCGGGGCGGCATCGGTCATTTCAGGATTTCCAGTACGCGGTCGAGGCCGCCTTCGTCGATGGCGACCATGGCCTGCTCCCGCACCTTGGGCTTCGCGTGGTAGGCCACCGAGAGACCGGCCTCGCCCATCATCGGCAGGTCGTTCGCACCATCGCCCACCGCAATGGCTTCCTGAGGCGAAATGCCCATCAGCGATGCGACCTCGAGCAGCGTGCGGCGCTTCTCGGCACCGTCGCAGATGTCGCCCCAGCTTTGCTGCACCACCTGGCCGGTGAGCTTGCCATCGGCTTCGTCGAGCAGGTTGGAGCGCGCGAAGTCGATGCCCAGGCGATCCTTCACGCGGTTGGCAAAGAAGGTGAAGCCGCCCGACACCAGCAGCACCTTGAGGCCCGCGGCCTTGCAGGCTGCGACCAGTTCCGCTGCACCCGGATTGAGCTTCAGCCGCTCGTCATAGACCTGCTGCAGCGCCTCGACCGGCACGCCCTTCAGCAGCGCCACGCGCCGCCGCAGGCTTTCCCTGAAGTCCTTGATCTCGCCGCGCATCGTGGCTTCGGTGATCGCGGCCACCTCGGCCTTCTTGCCGACGGCATCGGCGATCTCGTCGATGCATTCGATGTTGATCAGCGTCGAGTCCATGTCGAACGCGATCAGCTTGAAGTCGGCCAGCTTCAGCGGCGGCTTCACGCGCTGGATGACGAGGCCGGGGGAGATTTCCTGGGTAGCGCTCATGCGGGAACGGTTTCCTTGACGATGGGTTGTCCGAGGCTGCGCAGCACGTCGCGCACCATCTGCGCACGCTCCTTGGGCTCTTTCAGCTCGCGCTCGATGCGCAGCTTCTCGTTGCCCGCGAGCTTGATGTGCTTGTTCTTCTGGATCAGGTGGATGATGGCCATCGAATCGACCGGCGGGTCCTTCTTGAACGTGATGTGGATCACGCCAGGCGCCGCGTCGACCTTTACCACGCCATAAGGCCGCGCCAGCACGCGCAGCCGGTGCGTGTCGATCAGCGTCTGCGCCTGGGGCGGCAGCTTGCCGAAGCGGTCGACGATTTCTTCGAGCAAGGTGTCGATCTGCTCGGGCGTCTTCGCTGTGGCCAGCTTCTTGTAGAACGACAGCCGCAGGTGCACGTCCCCGCAGTAGTCGTCGGGCAGCAGGGCGGGGGCGTGCAGGTTGATCTCGGTGGTGACCGACAGCGGCGCGAGCAGGTCGGGCTCCTGCCCGGCCTTGAGCGCGCGCACGGCCTCGCTCAGCATCTCGTTGTAGAGCTGGAAGCCGATCTCCATCATGTTGCCGCTCTGGTTCTCGCCGAGCACTTCGCCCGTGCCGCGAATCTCCAGGTCGTGCATCGCGAGGTAGAAGCCGGAGCCGAGTTCTTCCATCTGCTGGATGGCGTCGAGCCGCTGCGCGGCGTGCTTGGTCAGGCCTTCGGTGTCCGGCACCATCAGGTAGGCGTAGGCCTGATGGTGCGAACGCCCGACGCGGCCGCGCAGCTGGTGCAGCTGCGCGAGACCGAACTTGTCGGCGCGGCTCATGACGATGGTGTTGGCGGTCGGCACGTCGATGCCGGTCTCGATGATGGTCGAGCACAAGAGCAGGTTGTAGCGCTGTGCCACGAAGTCGCGCATCACGCGCTCCAGCTCGCGCTCGGGCATCTGGCCGTGGGCCACGGCGATGCGGGCTTCGGGCAATATCTCTTCGAGCTTCTGGCGCCGGTTCTCGATCGTCTCGACCTCGTTGTGCAGGAAGTACACCTGCCCGCCGCGCTTCAGCTCGCGCAGCACGGCCTCGCGGATCACGCCCGTGCCTTCGTTGCGCACGAAGGTCTTGATGGCCAGCCGGCGCTGCGGCGCGGTCGCGATCACGCTCAGGTCGCGCAGGCCTTCGAGCGCCATGCCCAGCGTGCGCGGGATCGGCGTGGCGGTGAGCGTGAGCACATCGACCTCGGCGCGCATCGCCTTCATGGCCTCCTTATGGCGCACGCCGAAGCGGTGCTCCTCGTCGATGATGAGCAGGCCCAGGTTCTTGAACTTGATCGACGGCGACAGCAGCTTGTGCGTGCCGACCACGATGTCGATCTGGCCCTCGGCCAGGCCTTTCGCGGCGGCGGTGATTTCCTTGGCGGAGCGGAAGCGGCTCATCTCGGCCACCTTCACGGGCCACTTGGCGAAGCGGTCGACCAGCGTCTGGTAGTGCTGCTCGGCCAGCAGCGTGGTGGGTGCGAGGAACGCCACCTGCTTGCCGCCGGTGATCGCAATGAACGCGGCGCGCAGCGCCACCTCGGTCTTGCCGAAGCCCACGTCGCCGCAAACCAGGCGGTCCATCGGCTGCGGCGAGATCATGTCCTGCACCACGGCGTGGATCGCGGCCTTCTGGTCGGCGGTTTCCTGGAAGCCGAAGTCGTTGGCGAACACTTCGTAGTCGGCGGCCGAATAGCGGAAGGCATGGCCTTCGCGCGCGGCGCGGCGAGCGTAGATGTTGAGCAGCTCGGCGGCCGAGTCGCGCACCTGTTCGGCGGCCTTGCGCTTGGCTTTTTCCCATTGGCCGGAGCCCAGCCTGTGCAGCGGTGCTTCGTCGGCGCTGACGCCGGTGTAGCGGCTGATCTGGTGCAGCTGCGAGACGGGCACGTAGAGCGTGGCCTTGTCGGCGTACTCCAGGTGCAGCATTTCCTGCAGCAGCGGCTTGCCCTGTTCATCGACGCCCTGGCCCAGGTCCATGTGCATCAGGCCGCGGTAGCGGCCGATGCCGTGCGCGGTGTGGACCACCGGATCGCCCACGTTGAGCTCGGACAGGTCCTTGATCAGCGCCTCGACGTCGCTGACCTGTTCCTGCCTCTTGTTGCGGCGGCGCGTGGTGGGCGCGGTGGCGAACAGCTCGGTCTCCGTGACGAGGTCGATGCCCTGTTCGCGCCACGCGAAGCCCGAGGCCAGCGCGGCGGTGGCAATGCCGATCTTCTCGCCGGGCGAGGCTTCGAACTCGGCCAGCGAGTCGAAGGCGGGCGGGCTCACGCCGCTGGCGCGCAGGAAGTCGAGCAGGCTTTCGCGCCGGCCGTCGCTTTCGGCGATCAGCAGCACGCGGTGCGGCGTGGCCGCGATGTGGGCCTTGAGGCCGACCAGCGGATCTTCGGCGCCGCGCACTACGGCAAAGGGCGGCAGCGTGTCGAACTCGGCGTAGGGCGTGTCGGTGGCGATGTCGCCGCCTGCATTTCCGCGAATGGCGAGCTGCGCATGCGGCTTGGCACGCTGGTAGAACTGTTCGGCATTGAGGAACAGCGCCTCCGGCGGCAGCGCCGGCCGCTCCGGGTCGCCGCGCACCAGGCGGTAGCGCTCGTTGGTGTCCTGCCAGAAATGCTGGAACGCGGGTTCGAGGTCGCCGTGCAGCACCACCGTGGCGTCTGCGCCCAGGTAGTCGAACACCGTGGCCGTCTCGTCGAAGAACAGCGGCAGGTAGTACTCGATGCCCGCGGTGGCCACGCCGTTGCCCATGTCCTTGTAGATGCGGCTCTTGGTCGGGTCGCCCTCGAGCAGTTCGCGCCAGCGGCTGCGAAAGCGCGCG
This sequence comes from Variovorax paradoxus, assembly GCF_018614875.1. Taxonomy (GTDB): domain Bacteria; phylum Pseudomonadota; class Gammaproteobacteria; order Burkholderiales; family Burkholderiaceae_C; genus Variovorax; species Variovorax paradoxus_I. The sequence goes on from NZ_JAGGNW010000002.1 coordinate 448,936, forward strand.
CGGGCGTCGTCGTCCATGGGGAACTCGCGGCCGGGCAGCAGCCGCACTTCCGGCACGGGGTAGAGGCTGCGCTGGGTGTCGGGGTCGAAGGTGCGGATCGAATCGATCTCGTCGTCGAACAGATCGACGCGGAACGGCACCGGCGAGCCCATGGGAAAGAGGTCGATCAGGCCGCCGCGCACCGCGTATTCGCCCGGGCTCACCACCTGCGTCACATGGCTGTAGCCGGCCAGCGTGAGCTGGGCCTTGAGCTTGGACTCCTCGAGCTTCTGCTTGGCCTTGAAGTGGAAGGTGTAGCCGGCCAGGAAGGCGGGCGGCGCGAGCCGGTAGAGCGCGGTGGTGGCGGGCACCAGCACCACGTCGGCCTCTTTCTGGCTGATGCGCCAGAGCGTGGCGAGCCGTTCGCTGATCAGGTCCTGGTGCGGGGAGAAGCTGTCGTAGGGCAGCGTTTCCCAGTCCGGGAAGAGGGCGCAGCGCAGCTCGGGCGCGAAGAAGGCGATTTCGTCGATGAGGCGCTGCGCGTCGTTGGCGTCGGCCGTGAACATCGCCGTGGCGCGCCCTGCGGCCTTCTCGCGCATGCCCAGCTGCGCCAGCAGCAGGGCATCGGCCGACAAAGGAGGACGCGGCAGCGTGAATCGCTTGCCCGCCGTGAGGTGGGGGAGGTCCATGGAACGCCTAGGGTCTGTTCAGACCCTTATAAAAATGCACGACACCCCGCGCCGGCTGGCGAGGGGTGTGCGAAGCGGTCGATTCTAGAATGGCGGCCCCTTATCCGCTTGCCGGCCGCTGGCTGCTGCCGCACCCCATGTCTTCTTCCCGATTTTTCGTGCTGATTCCTTGCGCCGGTTTCGGCCACCGTGCGGGTGGCGTCCAGCCCAAGCAATACCAGCGGCTCGCGGGATCCGCCATGGTGGCCCACACGGTGGCCGCTTTCCGCTCGCTGGCGGGCCGCTTTGCCGGGCTGGCGGTGGTGGTGTCGCCGGACGACCGCGAGGTGCAGACGGCGCTGCCGCGCTTCCCGGCCGACAACGAGTTCCTGCTGCGCGTGGGTGGCGTCACGCGCGCGGCCACGGTGCGCAATGGCCTCGCAGCGCTGCGGCAGAAAGGCGCCGGGGCGCATGACTGGGTGCTGGTGCACGACGCGGCGCGCTGCCTGGTCACGTCGAGCCAGATCGAGGCGCTGATCGCGGCCTGTGAACACGACGCCGTCGGCGGACTGCTGGCGCACCGGCTGGCCGACACGCTGAAGGTGTCCTCGGCCGACAGCCGCGTCTCCCAGACCCTTTCGCGGGCCGACAAGTGGATGGCCCAGACTCCGCAGATGTTTCGCATCGGCATGCTGCTCGATGCGCTGGAGCGAGCAGGCGACGCGGTGACCGACGAGGCCGGAGCCATCGAGGCCATCGGCCTTTCGCCGCTGCTGGTGCCGGGCAGCGCGCAGAATTTCAAGGTGACCTTCCCCGAAGACTTCGCGCTGGCCGAAGCGGTTCTGCTCGGCCGCAGGAAGGCCATGGCATGACGTCCGGGTTCCATATCCGCGTGGGCGAGGGCTGGGACGTCCACCAGCTGGTGGCGGGGCGCAAGCTGATCCTCGGCGGTGTGGAGGTGCCGCACACCACCGGCCTGCTGGGGCATTCGGACGCCGACGTGCTGCTGCATGCCATCACCGATGCCTTGCTCGGCGCGGCGGGCCTGGGCGACATCGGCCGGCATTTCCCCGACACCGACGCGCAGTTTCGCGGTGCGGATTCGGCCGTGCTGCTCGGCGAAGCGGCACGCCGCGTGCGCGCCGAGGGCTGGGAGATCGGCAACGTCGACAGCACGGTGATCGCGCAGGCGCCCAAGCTGGCAGCGCACATCCCGGCCATGTGCCGGCGCATCGCCGAGACGCTGGGCCTTGCGCCCGGCCAGGTCAACGTGAAGGCCAAGACGGCCGAAAAGCTCGGCCCGGTCGGCGAAGGCCGCGCGATGGAAGCCCGCGCGGTAGTGCTGCTGCACCGCCAGGGCTGATTCAGGCCCGTCGGGCGGGCGCTTCCGCCGGGATCGGGTCCGGCATGGCGCGCGGCATGCGAATGTGCGCCGCAAGGCCGCGCCCCGGCGTGCTGGTGAGCGCAAAGGTGCCGCCCATGCGCTCGATGTTCTTTGCCACGATCGACAGGCCGAGCCCGGCGCCGGCCGCGGACGTGCGCGCCACGTCGCCGCGGAAGAACGGCTTGGTCAATTGCGAGAGCAGGGCGGGCTCGACGCCCGCGCCATGGTCCCGCACCTTGATCAGCACCGCGTCGTTGTTCGACTGGGCCTGGATCACCACGTCGGCCACGCCGGTGGAGGGTGTCTTGCCGTAGCGCCGCGCGTTCTCCACCAGGTTGGAAATCACGCGCGTGAGCTCGACCTCGTCGCCCAGCACGCGCAGGTCGGGCGGCACGTCGACCCGGATGTTCATTTCTTCGTAGTCCTGCACGGCATAGGTGCAGGCGTCGACCACGTCGCGCAGCAGCACGGGCTTGGGGTCGACATGGTCGGGGCGCGCGTAGTCGAGGAACTTGTCGATGATGGCGTCGAGCTGGGCGATGTCGGCCGCCATGTGGTCGCGCGCGTCCTCGTCGGCCACGCTCATCTCGGTTTCGAGCCGCAGGCGCGCGAGCGGCGTGCGCAGGTCGTGCGAGATGCCGGCCAGCATGATGGCGCGGTCCTGCTCGATTTTGGCGAGCTGGTCGGCCATGCGGTTGAAGCCGATGTTGACCGCGCGGATCTCGTTGGTGCGGGCGCTCTCGTCGAGCCGGTGGGCTTCGTACTCGCCTTCGCGCACCTGCATGGTGGCGCGCGACAACTGCTTGAGCGGCAGGTTGATGAGCCGGGTGATCAGCGCGGCGCCGGCCAGGGACAGAGCCATGGCGGTGCTGAGCCAGACCAGCCAGGTGCGTCCGCCCACGCGGCTGAAGCGGGTCGGGTCGAGCAGCAGCCAGTAGGTGTCGCTCTCGATGGTGAAGCCGATCCACAGGCCGGGCTCGTCGTTGACGCGGCTGGCCACCGTGGTGCCTTCGCCGAGCTGGTCGATCAGCTCCTCGGTCACGCGCTGGTCGAGCGCGCCGCTGGTGTAGGGTTGGAAGCGGTCGTTGGGTTCGCGCGGCAGGATGCGCACGCCCTCCTGGTCGGCCAGCGTCTTGATCAGCGACACCCGCGTGATCGCGTCCGAATACACCAGCGCGGCGCGCGTGAGGTTCACGAGCGAGGCGATCTGGTGCGCCGTCTGGATGGCGCGCGGCTCGTATTCGAGCGAGCGAAAGGTCTGCAGCCAGGCGACCGTACAGCCGATCAGCAGCAGCGCGAGCAGGAAGAATGTGCGCCAGAAAAGGCTGAAGCCGAGCTTGAGGCCCGGTCGCCGGTCACGCTGGCCGGCGCCCTCCAGAGGGCTCGGCATGGTGACCTGCGCGCCGTCCTCCGGGGCTGGGCTGGGTCTGGCGGATTGCAGGCCGATGGACACCTCAAGGCGTCGTCAGGCCGTGCCGTCCGGCACGAACACGTAGCCCACGCCCCAGACGGTCTGGATGTAGCGGGGCGCCGCGGCATCGGCCTCGACCAGCTTGCGCAGGCGCGAGATCTGCACGTCGAGGCTGCGGTCGAAAGGTTCGAATTCGCGGCCGCGGGCCAGCTGGGCCAGCTTCTCGCGCGAGAGCGGCTGGCGTGGATGGCGCACCAGCGCTTTCAGCATCGCGAATTCGCCGGTGGTGAGCGAGAGTTCCTCGCCGTCCTTCTTGAGCGTGCGCGAACCGAGGTCGAAGGCGAAAGGACCGAACGTGACGGTCTCGTTCTCGGTGGAAGGGGCGCCGGGCGCTTCGAGCGGCGGACGGCGGCGCAGCACCGCATGCACGCGCGCCAGCAGTTCGCGCGGGTTGAATGGCTTGCCCAGGTAGTCGTCCGCGCCGACTTCGAGGCCGACGATGCGGTCGACGTCTTCGCCCTTGGCGGTGAGCATGATGATCGGCGTGCGGTCGTTGGCGGCACGCAGGCGGCGGCAGACCGAGAGGCCGTCTTCGCCGGGCATCATCAGGTCGAGCACGATCAGGTCGACCGTGTCGCGCAACAGGATGCGGTTGAGCGCCTTGCCGTCCTCGGCCACGATCACTTCGAAACCTTCCTGGGTCAGGTAGCGGCGAAGCAGGTCGCGGATGCGGGCGTCATCGTCAACGATCACGATCACGATCTTGTCGGTGCGGGCGGGAACTTGAGTCATTTCTACAACGTTGAATTTGTAACAGCGCCGATTCTGAAGGCGTTGAGCCCCCGTTGAGCCGGTTTTACTTATGGTTTGACACTAAGTTACAAAACTTGCGGTCGCTAGCTGTCTAGTCATCCGACGTTCGTCCTGCGATGGCAAAGTCCTTGCTGTCCTATGACTTCTGTTCAATGAGAACCCTTTTTTCCGCCTTGCCGATCATCGTTGCGTGCAGCTGCGGCCCTGCCCTGGCGAGCGCTGGCGAATTTCTCAAGGTCGGTGATTCGCGCCGAAACGAGGTACGCGAAGCCGTGGCGGCTCACCGGGCGGCGCAGCGCGACGAAATCCGGCGCGAGGAGGCCGTGGCCGGCAGACGCCTCACGGCGGCCGAACTCTTCGAACTGCGCCAGCAGGTGCGAAGGCAATGGACGCCGCCCGGCACCCCCAACGTGCTGAATTCGGCAGAATCGCAACCGGCCGAGCGCATCGCGCCGGCGCCGATGTCGGCGGCGCGCGCCTTGACCTTGCCACGCAGCCAGCGCCGCTGAAGCGGTGAGGGCTGCGTGCTCTTGCGTTCTCGAACACAAACCCAGGGAGTCATCTCGCCTTGAAAAAAATCAGATCGATCGCGGCCTGCGTCGCATTGGCTGCGGCAGCTGCCGCGGGCACCGCCGCGGCCCAGAACATAATTGCGCCGCCGCAGAACGTCCTGCAGCTCACGGCCTCGGGCACGGTGGAAGTGCAGCAGGACATGCTGAGCATGACGCTCACCACCACGCGCGACGCGGCCGACGCCGCCACGGTCCAGTCGCAGCTCAAGGCCGCCGTGGATGCCGCCCTGGCCGAGGCGAAGAAAAATGCCCAGCCCGGCCAGCTCGACGTGCGCACCGGCAATTTCAGCCTGTCGCCGCGCTACACCCGCGAAGGCAAGATCAACGGCTGGCAGGGCTCCGCGGAAATGGTGCTCGAGGGCCGCGACTTCCCGCGCATCACGCAGACCGCGGGCCGCATCACCACGCTCAACGTCGGCAACGTGGGCTTTGCGCTGAGCCGCGAGCAGCGCGCCAGGAGCGAGGCCGAGGCCCAGACGATCGCCATCGAGAACTTCAAGCAGAAGGCCACCGAACTGGCCAAGGGCTTCGGCTTCGGCGGCTACACGCTGCGCGAAGTCGCGGTGAACGCGAACGACAGCGGCCCGATCCGGCCGCGCGTCATGGCGGCGACAGCCAAGTCCTTCGCGGCGGATGCGCCGGTGCCGGTGGAAGCCGGCAAGGCCAGCGTGGTCGTGAACGTGTCGGGATCGGTGCAGCTCAAATAGAGAGACAGACCAGATTACTGCGCAGTCCAGCCGCCATCCATCTGCCAGGCTACCCCGCGAACCTGGTCGGCGGCCGGCGAGCACAGGAACACCGCAAGGCCGCCAAGCTGCTCGACCGTGGTGAACTGCAGCGAAGGCTGCTTTTCTCCCAGCAGTTCGTTCTGCGCCTGCGTGGCCGAGATGCCTTCCCGTGCTGCGCGGTCGTCGATCTGCTTTTGCACCAGCTGCGTCAGCACCCAGCCCGGACAGATCGCATTGCTCGTGATGCCGGTGGTCGCGGTTTCGAGCGCAACCGACTTGGTGAAGCCGACGATGCCGTGCTTGGCCGCCACGTAGGCCGACTTCTGCGCCGAGGCCACCAGCCCATGGGCCGATGCAACGTTGACGATGCGGCCCCAGTTGGCCTCGCGCATGGCTGGAATGGCGAGCCGGGTCGTATGGAACGCGCTCGTGAGGTTGATGGCGATGATGGCGTCCCAACGTTCCGGCGGAAAGTCCTCGACATTTGCCACATGCTGGATGCCGGCGTTGTTGACGAGGATGTCGACGCGGCCGAACCTGGACGCAGCAAACTTCATCATGTCCTCGATCTGGCCAGGCTGGCTCATGTCGGCGCCGTGGTATTCGGCGCGCACGCCGAGCGCTTCGATCTGTGCCTTGGGAGTTTCGGCGTCGCCGAAGCCGTTGAGCACGATGTTTGCGCCTTGCTGTGCAAGTGCGTTGGCAATGGCCAGGCCAATGCCGCTGGTGGACCCCGTGACAAGCGCGGTTTTGCCTTTGAGCATGAAGATCAATCTCCGGATGAATTAGGATGCGACGAGACCATTATCCGCACCAGGACGACTTCGTTTTCATGACAGAACCGACGCTTCATTACGTGGCGTGCGACGACCCCCAGGGCGGTCACCGCATGGCCTACTGGCAATGGGGCGACCCGCTCAGTGCGCGCGTGGTGGTCTGCGTGCACGGCCTGACGCGGCAGGGGCGCGATTTCGACGTGCTGGCACAGGCCATCGTGGCACGCGCCGCCGGCGACGTGCGCGTGGTCTGCCCCGACGTGGCTGGCCGCGGCAAAAGCGACTGGCTGCGTGACCCGGCGCTCTATCAGGTGCCGGTCTATGCGGCCGACATGCTGGCGCTGATGGCACAGCTGCATCGCGAACAACCGATCGAAACGCTCGACTATCTGGGCACCAGCATGGGCGGGCTGATCGGCTTCGTGCTGGCGGGGCATAAACAATTGCCGCTGGCCCGGCCGATACGCCGCTTCATCGTGAACGACGTGGGACCGACGATCGAGGCCGGCGCCCTTCAGCGCATCGGCGCCTACGTGGGGCAGGGCGGCCGGTACGAGAGCCTGCAGTCGGCGGCCGACGCCATGTGGGCGATCTCGACCAGCTTCGGGCCCCATACGCCCGACCAGTGGCTCTCGCTGTCGCAGCACATGGTGGTGCCCGCATCGCATCGCACGGCCGATGGCGCCGGCAAGCTGGCGCCGGGTGAAGCCAATGGCGATGCGGCCGGCCGCTGGCTGCTTCACTACGATCCGGCCATTGCCGTTTCGCTGCGCGCCATCACCCCCGAGGCCGCGGCCCAGGGCGGTGCCGTGATGTGGAGCCTCTACGACGCCATCGATGCGCGCACGCTCGTGACGCGCGGCGCCCAGTCGGATCTGCTGTCGCACGAAACGGCCTTGGCCATGACGCAGCGCGGGCCCCGCGCGGCGCTGGTCGAGTTCGAAGGCGTGGGCCATGCACCCACCTTCGTCGACCCCGAGCAGGTTCGCGTCGTCACAACCTTCCTGTTCGATTGAGGCCCACGTGAAGCGCGAGTCTTCGAGTCTTCAAACGGCACATGCGTCCGATACGGCCGTGGTGGACTATCCCTTGTCCGCCGCCACGGCCGACCGCACGCCGGTGATGGAGAACATGCTCGCCCGTGCGCGCGCTTTCGCCGAGCCGCTGATCGCCGACGAAAAGCTCGACACCGGTGAGAACACGCTGGCGCATGCCGATGCCGTCGCGGCCATCGTCGCGAAGATGGGAGGCTCGGAGGCCATGCAGGCCGCGAGCTACCTGGTCTACGCCTGCCAGCACCTCAACCGTCCGCAGGAGGTCATCGCCAAGGTGTTCGGCGACAACTTCGCGGCGCTTGCGGTCGAGACCACCAAGCTGGTCCGCGTGCAGGAGCAGGCCCGCTCGGCTTCGCTGGGCCATCACCTGGCGGAGGGCGCGGGTGCGCAGACCGAGAACGTGCGCAAGATGCTGCTCGCGTTCTCGCGCGACCTGCGCGTGGTCATGCTGCGCCTCGCGTCGCGGCTGCAGACCTTGCGGCATGCCGCCGCCAGCAAGCAGCCGGCGCCCGAAAGCGTGGCGCGCGAGTCGCTGCAGGTGTTTGCGCCGCTCGCCAACCGGCTTGGCATCTGGCAGGTGAAATGGGAAATCGAAGATCTCTCGTTCCGCTTCCTGGAGCCCGAAACCTACAAGCTGATCGCGCGCCTGCTCGACGAGAAGCGGGTCGAGCGCGAAGGCCACGTCGAGCAGCTGCGCTCGCAGCTCGAAAGCGAACTGCAGGCCGAAGGCGTGCGCGCCACGGTGCAGGGGCGGCCGAAGAACATCTACAGCATCGTCAAGAAAATGCGTGGCAAGTCGCTCGACTTCGCGCAGGTGTTCGACATCCTGGCGCTGCGCGTGGTGGTGCCCGACGTGAAGGACTGCTACGCGGCGCTGGCCTGGGTGCATTCGCACTTCCTGCCGATCGACGAAGAGTTCGACGACTACATCGCGCGGCCCAAGCCCAACGGATACCAGTCGCTGCACACCGTGGTGCGCGAGATGGTCGACGGCAAGCCAGGCAAGCCGATCGAGATCCAGATCCGCACGGAAGAAATGCACGACCACGCCGAGCATGGCGTGGCGGCGCACTGGGCCTACAAGGAAGCCGGGCACAAGGGCTATGCGGGCGTGTGGGCGAGTGGTGAGTACGACGCGAAGATCGCCGTGCTGCGGCAGCTGCTGGCGTGGGAGCGCGACCTTTCGGGCGGTTCGCAAGGCCAGGGCCTCTTCGACGACCGCATCTACGTGCTGACGCCCGACGCGGCCATCGTCGAGCTGCCGCAAGGCGCGACGCCGGTCGACTTTGCCTACACCGTGCACACCACACTGGGCCACCGCTGCCGCGGAGCGCGTGTCGATGGGGCCATGGTGCCGCTCAACACGCCGCTGTCCAACGGGCAGACGGTCGAGATCATCGCGGCCAAGGAGGGCGGCCCTTCGCGCGACTGGCTCAATGCCGAGCTGGGTTATCTCGCAAGCCACCGCGCCCGCGCCAAGGTGCGCGCTTGGCTCAACGCGCAGATCACGCACGAGACCGTGGCGCGGGGGCGCGAGGCGGTCGAGAAACTGCTGCAGCGCGAAGGCAAGACCGCCACGCGGCTCGAGGACCTGGCTTCGCAGCTGGGCTTCAAGTCGGCGGATCACTTGTTCGAAGTGGTCGGCAAGGACGAGTTCTCGCTGCGCAACATCGAGATGCTGCTGCGTCCGCCGGAGCCCGCGCCGAACCCGGACGACGGCGTGCAGATCAAGAAGCCGCGCGCGAGCGAGAAGTCCGGCAAGGGCGGCGTGCTGGTGGTGGGCGTGTCTTCGTTGATGACGCAGCTTGCCAAGTGCTGCAAGCCCGCGCCGCCCGATCCCATCCGCGGCTTCGTGACGCGCGGCCACGGCGTGAGCGTGCACCGCGTCGACTGCAGCAACTTCCGGATGATGGCGTCGCGCGACGGCGAACGTGTGATCGATGTCGAATGGGGCGCCGTGAAGGGCGGCGAAGCGCCGGTCTACGCAGTCGACGTGGCCGTGGAGGCGGCCGACCGCCAGGGCCTGCTGCGCGACATCTCCGACGTGTTCGCACGCGAGAAGATGAACGTGATCGGCGTGCAGACCCAATCGGTCAAGGGCACGGCATGGATGACGTTCACCGTGGAAATCGCCGATGCGGCGCGGCTCACGCAGGTGCTCGGCATCGTCACGGCAGTTGCCGGTGTGCGATCTGCACGACGGCGCTGAAAAGCGTGTTTTCTCCTGCTACAATAGCTGCTTCTCGGACACATCCTTAGGCGCGTAGCTCAGCTGGTTAGAGCACCACCTTGACATGGTGGGGGTCGTTGGTTCGAGTCCAATCGCGCCTACCAATTTCTGTTTCAACTTCCGGCCAACCACCGGGTCTGTTGAACAGAGCTTTCACCGGGTTCCCCGGTGTCTCGATCGTCCTTCCGGTGAAGCAGACAAAGACCATGGCCATGTTGTTGTGCTACCTTGGCCGCTCTGCAAACCTTTTCCAAATTTCTTGACAAGCGATCTGATGAACACGCGATCAACGCTGGTTGATCGGGCGCATGCCGACATGCGCCTGGCCGCATTGCTCAGGCAGGCCCCCATTGAATTTGCGCGCGCGGTCTATGGCATCAACGACCACGCAAGCGGCCGAACCGACACCATGGCCGCACGCGAAATAGCGCGCGCCCTCCGGCAGGGCACACCGGTGACGCAGGAGCGCGCCGAGCAGCGCTCGCGCGCCTATTTGCCGACGGCCGGTCAGGAGCACTGTCCGCGCTGCTGGGTAATTTCCGGCCACAAGAGTCCCTTGCGCTTTCGAGAGGCCACCGAAGAACGCCCCGAGACGGCGGCCTGCGGCGCGTGCGGCGCCGAGTACGCGACAACGCTTGGTTGAGGGACGGATGCACGGTCAGGGTAAACCTTGTCGCGATGCAGCAAAACCGATACCTAGAATTGATCGGATGACATGGGCATCCATGTGAAGGAGTCCGCAGTGCAGAGCAAGAAGTCCGGGGTCAAGCCGGTGCAACGTGTAATCAAGAAGTACCCCAACCGAAGGCTCTACGACACCGAGACATCCACGTACATCACGCTCACCGAGGTGAAGCAACTGGTCATACAGAACGCCCAGTTCGTGGTGCGCGATGCCAAGACCGGGGACGACCTCACGCGCAGCATCCTGCTGCAGATCATTCTCGAAGAAGAAGCGGGCGGAGCGCCGATGTTCACCGAGCCGGTCCTGGTCAACATCATCCGCTTCTACGGACAGGCGATGCAGGGCTACATGGGCCCCTATCTCGAGAAGAACATCCAGGCCATGACCGAGGTGCAGGCCCAGCTGACCGAAAAGGCCGAGGGCCTCACGCCCGAGATGTGGTCGCGGTTCATGACCATGCAGTCGCCGATGCTCCAGGGGCTCATGGGCAACTACGTCGAGCAGTCCAAGAACGTGTTCCTGCAGATGCAGGAGCAGATGCAGAAGAACACCGAGCAGGTCCTGGGCGCATTCGGCATCAAGCGCCCCTGAAATCCCGGTCCCGGCCGATAGCTGGGACAATAGAGGCATATGAGCGAAGTTGCCTCCCCCGAACGTACCGCCACGCCGGCTGCCCCCAAAGTCGGTTTTGTGAGCCTGGGCTGCCCCAAGGCCCTGACCGATTCCGAATTGATCCTGACGCAGCTGAGCGCCGAGGGCTACCAGACGGCCAAGACCTTCGAGGGTGCCGACCTGGTGATCGTCAACACCTGCGGCTTCATCGACGATGCCGTGAAGGAAAGCCTCGACACCATCGGCGAGGCGCTGGCGGAAAACGGCCGCGTGATCGTCACGGGCTGCCTGGGCGCCAAGACCGGCGACCAGGGCGGCAATCTGGTGCGGCAGATGCACCCCAGCGTGCTGGCCGTGACCGGTCCGCACGCCACGCAGGAAGTCATGGATGCGGTCCACGCCAACCTGCCGAAGCCGCACGATCCGTTCGTCGACCTGGTTCCCAACACCTTCGGCATCGCGGGCCTCAAGCTCACGCCGCGGCACTATGCCTACCTGAAGATCAGCGAGGGCTGCAACCACCGCTGCACCTTCTGCATCATTCCCTCGATGCGCGGCGACCTGGTGTCGCGCCCGGTGGGCGACGTGCTCGGCGAGGCCAAGGCCTTGTTCGAAGGCGGCGTGAGGGAACTGCTGGTGATCAGCCAGGACACCTCGGCCTATGGCGTGGACGTCAAGTACCGCACCGGATTCTGGGACGGCAAGCCGGTCAAGACGCGCATGCTCGAACTGGTGCGCACGCTGGGCGAAATTGCCGAGCCTTACGGCGCCTGGGTCCGGCTGCACTACGTGTATCCGTATCCGAGCGTGGACGAGATCATTCCGTTGATGGCAAGCGGCCAAGTGCTGCCTTACCTCGACGTGCCGCTGCAGCACAGCCATCCCGACGTGCTCAAGCGCATGAAAAGGCCGGCCAGCGGCGAGAAGAATCTGGAGCGCCTGGCGCGTTGGCGCGAGGTCTGTCCCGAACTGGTGATCCGCAGCACCTTCATCGCCGGCTTTCCTGGCGAAACCGAGCAGGAGTTCGAGCATCTGCTCGACTTCATCCGCGAGGCGCAGATCGACCGGGCCGGCTGCTTTGCCTACAGCCCTGTAGCGGGCGCCACCGCCAACGACATTCCCGGCATGCTGCCGCCAGCCGAACGCGAAGCCCGCCGCGCCCGCTTCATGGAAGTGGCGGAGGCGGTGTCGATCGCCAAGCTGCGCCAGCGTGTCGGCGCGACTATGCAGGTGCTGGTGGACTCCGCGCCCGGCATGGGCCGAAAGGGCGGTGTGGGACGCACCTACGCCGACGCGCCCGAAATCGACGGCACCGTGCGCCTGCTGCCGCCCGAAAAAATCAGCAAGACACTCAAGGTGGGTGAATTCACCCGGGCCCGCATCGTGGGTGCCGAGGGCCACGACCTGATCGCGCTGCCGATTTGAGTCGCTGCCCTGCCGCCGAGGATGCGCGCGGCAGTGGCCGACTTGCGAACCACGGGCTGAGCGACAGGCGGGAAAGTCGTACGCCTACAGACGCATGCAATCCGAAGTCTGAACGTGGCGCTTCTGCTCTCAAGGAGGTCTCATGTTCTTCCAGCTCTTTCAACCCGGCTCCAGCCTTCATCTCAAGAGGGCTGCAACATTGCTTCAAGAAGCCCAGATGGCGCGTCTCGAACACCAGGCTGCGGCGGAGCATCACGCAGCGCTGGCAAAGATGTATGCGGAGCGCGTGAAGCGGCTTTCCGGCGAGGTTTATCCGCTTCCTGCCCCCGCCGGCGAGGCAGGCGCGAAAGCCGAGCAGGACAAGCCGGCAATCTATTCGATCGAGAGCAACCGCAGAGCCAAGTCGAACCTGCTGACCTAGTTCAAAAGGAAAAGCCCGCTTGAAGCGGGCTTTTCGATGGGCACGGACGGGGCTGCAAGGGCCCGGCAGTTCTTCTCAGTCATCCGAACGCGAGATGACCAGAAGACTCATGAACAACGCCCCGAGGAACATGCCGACTAACAAGGTAAATGCTGCGATCACAATGGTCTCCGCTAAACCCGGTATTCTCAAATCAAACCTAAGCTTGTGTACGCTTCAAAGTTACTTTTGGAATCGTTTTTGATGTGAAAGTGTGACATTTGCTACACCTTTGAAGCGAAAGTCTGCGCAGTCCAGCCCGGTCTTCCCCCAGAGCCGCCTCGCCAATGCTTCGGCCAGCGCATGGTTGCGAGCAGGAAGGTGGCCGGGCAAGCGCTATTTTTGCGTGCTGAACCAAGCCCAGAGGGCGGCACCCAGGCCGATCCAGACCGCAAGGACGAGCACCGCGCCTGCGATGCTTCGCGGCTTCGCGCCCTGTTCTTTCATCCACTGGTCGGCCCGCACACGGCACTCCTCGAGGACGTCTGCCGGAATGAGCCGGATGTTCAGCCAGATCAGGCCGGGCAGCAGCAATGCGTCGTCGAGATAGCCAAGAACGGGAATGAAATCCGGAATGAGGTCGATCGGGCTCAGCGCGTACGCGACGACGAATGCCGCAAGCATCTTTGCGAACCAGGGCGTGCCCGGATGGCGGTAGGCAAACCACAAGGTGACGGCATCGCGCTTGATTCGCGACGCCCATTGCCTGATGCGTTGAAAAATGGCCATGGAAGATGGAAAGTGCAGTGCGTCCGTGCGGATCATGGCGCGATTCGGCAAACTAACCTGTCGGCTCACGGGCTGTCGAGCCCGTCCATTGTTTCGCGTGGTAAGGTGCATCCCGGCTTCAATGCCGTTGCAGCCCCGCAGGTCCGTGAGACTCTGCGCGATCATTCGTCGATGTACTGCGTCAGAATGTTGGAAAGCCGCTTCTCCACGAGCGGGTTGCTGCATCACTTCATGAGACGAAGCCCGTTCCATTTGTTCGAATCCGTGCCGCCGAAAATCGCTTCGCAGAACGTTCTGCTCCAGGATCGCGAAAGTGTGCGCGAACACGGCGGACAACCGTCGATCCGGCCTGGCTTGGCCGCGATCGGCATCCGTGAGGGAGAACATCCCTCGATCATGTTCCCAGGGAAAAGAAAAAACCCCTGTAAATCGATGATTCACAGGGGTTTCAGCTTGGTAGGGGTGGTGCCCAGAAGAGGACTCGAACCTCCACGATGTTACTCGCTAGTACCTGAAACTAGTGCGTCTACCAATTCCGCCATCTGGGCCCACATAGCTGCCGAAGCAGTTATGTTTTGAATTTCAGGAAAGAGAGAATCATATCAAAAATAATGGCCACTCCAGCGGTCTGCTGGATGAATTTGAAGGAACCGTTCAAGGGCATCGCGACGGACACGGTTTCGTGCAGCGCGACGACGGCGAAGCCGACATCTATCTGCCCCCGAACGAGATGCGTGCGGTGCTACACAAGGACCGCGTCAAGGCGCGTGTGGTGCGGCAGGATCGGCGCGGGCGTCCCGAAGGGCGGGTGGTCGAAATCGTCGAGCGCCCCGAGCAGCCGATCATCGGCCGCCTGCTGCATGAAGGCGGCGTCTGGCTCGTCGCGCCCGAAGACAAGCGCTACGGACAGGATGTACTGATTCCCAAGGGAGCCACCGGCCCTGCCAAGGTGGGGCAGGTTGTCGTGGTGCAGCTCACCGAGCCGCCGGCCCTGTTCGGCCAGCCGGTCGGGCGTGTGAAAGAGGTGCTGGGCGAGATCGACGATCCCGGCATGGAGATCGAGATCGCCGTGCGCAAGTACGGAGTGCCGCACGAGTTTTCCGAGGCCTGCCTGGCCGAAGCCAAGGCATTGCCGGAGAAGGTTCGGCCCGCCGACAAGAAGGGCCGCATCGATCTGACCGACGTGCCGCTGGTCACCATCGACGGCGAGGACGCGCGCGATTTCGACGATGCCGTGTACTGCGAGCCCGCGAAGGTCGGCCGCGGCAAGGGCTGGCGCCTGCTGGTTGCCATTGCCGACGTCAGCGCCTATGTGCAGACCGGCTCGGCCATCGACATCGATGCCTACGACCGCGCCACCAGCGTGTACTTTCCGCGCCGCGTGATTCCGATGCTGCCCGAGAAGCTGTCGAACGGCCTGTGCTCGCTGAACCCCGAGGTCGAGCGCCTGTGCATGGTGTGCGACATGCTCGTGGCCGCCGACGGCGAGATCTACGCCTACCAGTTCTATCCCGCGGTGATGTTCAGCCACGCCCGCTTCACCTACACCGAAGTGGCCGCGATCCTGGGCAACACGCGCGGCCCTGAAGCTGCCAAGCGCAAGGACCGCGTCAAGGACCTGCTGAACCTGGCCGACGTGTACAAGGCGCTGCTCAAGCAGCGCGGCAAGCGTGGCGCGGTCGACTTCGAAACCACCGAGACGCAGATCATCTGCGACGACGCGGGCCGCATCGAGAAGATCGTGCCCCGCACGCGCAACGAGGCGCACCGCCTCATCGAAGAGGCCATGCTCGCGGCCAATGTGTGCAGCGCCGATTTCATCGCCGAAGGCAAGCACCCGGGCCTGTTCCGCGTGCACGAAGGCCCGACGCCCGAGAAGAAGGAAATCCTGCGCGGCTACCTGAAGGCGATGGGTGTCGGCCTGAGCATCACCGACGACCCCCGGCCCGGCGAGTTCCAGGCGATTGCCGAAGCCACCAAGGAGCGCCCCGACGCGCAGCAGATCCACACCATGCTGCTTCGCTCGATGCAGCAGGCGATCTACACGCCCATCAACAGCGGCCATTTCGGCTTGGCGTACGAGGCCTACACGCACTTCACGAGTCCGATCCGGCGCTACCCCGACCTGCTGGTGCACCGCGTGATCAAGGCCATTCTCGGCAAGACGCGCTATCAGCTGCCGATGCTGCCGACGCCGGGCGAGGCGCACGCCAAGCTGGCCAAGCGGCTGGCCTCGCGCGTCAAGGCGCCGACCACCAAGCCGCAGAAAGCCACCGTCGCGCCAACCAAGGAAGTGCTGGCCTGGGAAGCGGCCGGCCTGCATTGCAGCGCCAACGAGCGCCGTGCCGACGAAGCCAGCCGCGACGTCGAAGCCTGGCTCAAGTGCAAGTACATGCGCGAGCATCTGGGCGAGGAGTACGGCGGCGTCGTCACGGCGGCCACGACCTTCGGCATCTTCGTGACACTCGATGCGATGTACGTCGAGGGCCTGGTGCACATCACCGAACTCGGCGGCGAATACTTCAAGTTCGACGAAATGCGCCAGGAGTTGCGCGGCGAGCGCACCGGCATTCGCTACGCCATCGGCACCCGCGTGCGGGTGCAGGTGAGCCGCGTCGACCTGGACGGGCGCAAGATCGATTTCCGCCTTGTGCGCGAGGGGGAAGACCTCACGGCGCGCGCCATGAGGGACAAGGGCGCAGCCTCGGCCGGCGTGCCGGTCAAGGCATCGGCCAAGCGCAGTTCGCGCCACAAGGCCGAGGCCGTTTCCGAACAGCGCGTCGAGCGCAGTTCGACCGTTGCCGCGGCCGGGCCCCAGTCGGCGATGCAGGCTTTCAAGTCGGCGGTCAAGAAGGCCGCCAACAAGATGAAGGGGCGCAAGCCGCGCCGCGCATGAGGGGCAGCGCATCATTGCGTCCGATCAATACAGACAAACCGAGAAGGAGACACTGAGCATGAGCGTGGAAAACAACAAGAGCCGCATCGCGATCGTCACGGGCGCCGGCACAGGCATCGGCCGTGCTGCCGCGCTGGCATTGCTGGCCGATGGCTGGAGCGTGGCGCTGGCGGGCCGCCGCCTCGAGCCGCTGGAGCAGGTGGCCGAAGAGTCCGGCGCCGGCGCGCGCGCCTTCGCGGTGCCCACCGACGTGGCCAGCGCGGAATCGGTGCAGGCGCTGTTCGCCGCTGCGGTGGAGCGCTTCGGCCGCGTCGACCTGCTGTTCAACAATGCCGGCGTGGGCAACCCCCCGGGTCCGTTCGAAGACTGGACGCCCGAGCAGTGGCGCGGCGTGGTCGACATCAACCTGAGCGGCATGTTCTTCTGCATCCAGCAGGCGTTCCGCACGATGAAGGCGCAGACGCCGCGGGGCGGCCGCATCATCAACAACGGCTCCATCTCGGCGACCGCCCCACGGCCGAATTCCGCGGCCTACACCGCGACCAAGCATGCTGTCGAGGGCCTGACCAAGACCGCTTCGCTCGATGGGCGCAAGTACGACATCGCGGTCGGCCAGATCGACGTGGGCAACGCCATGACGGAATTGGCCGCACGCATGGCCAAGGGCGTGCCGCAAGCCAACGGCGAACTCGCGATCGAGCCGCTGATGGACGTGAAGATCGTGGGCCAGTCGGTGCTCTACATGGCGAACCTGCCGCTGGAAGCCAACGTGCTGTTCCATACCGTGATGGCGACGAAGATGCCCTTCGTCGGGCGCGGCTAGGACCTCGTCAGCAGGGCGCCTGGCGCGCCAGCGCGCCGGCCGTCAGCGGGGGCGCGCCGGCCGGCCACGTGTCGGCGACGTGGCCGTGGCGCCAGACGGCTTCCCAGGCTGCCTCGAATGCCGGCCGCTGCGCCGCCAATGCGGCGCCGATCATTCCGGCCAGCACATCGCCCGTGCCGGCGGTTGCAAGCCTCGCGTTGCCGGTCAGGTTGAGTACCGGCGGTGTGCGGCCGTCTTCGGCGATCACTGTTCCCGAACCCTTGAGCACCGCGACCACGCCGTAGCGCGACGCGAGCTGGCGGGCTGCTGCGAGCCTGTCGGCCTGAACGTCGGCGGCCGCGCAATTGAGCAAGCGCGCGGCTTCGAGCGGGTGCGGGGTGATCACCGTCGGCCTGCCGCGCCGGGCGCGCGATGCCAGCTGGGCCTGCAGCGCGGCGTCGTTCGCGACGGCGTTCAATGCGTCGGCGTCGAGCACCAGCGCTGCCGCCGTCGCCAGCACGCGCGGCAGCACCGCGCGGATGTCCGTGCCGCCGCCGCATCCGCAGACCGCTGTCATGGCCGAGAGATCGAGCGCCTTGGCGTCTCGCAGCATCAGTTCGGGTTGCGCGAGGTCGACCGGCGCCGCGCCCGGGTCGAGCAGTCCGACGAACACGCGTCCCGCGCCCGCATGCAGCGCGGCGGATCCGGCCAGCAGCGCGGCGCCCGCCATGCCGGGCGCACCGCCGATCACCGCGACATCGCCATAGCTACCCTTGTGCGAGGCATGGCTGCGCGGCGCATCCGCTGGTGCACCCGCCAGGCGCGCGGCTGGCAACTCGGCGATGCCGCCGCAACCCAGATCGTCGAACCAGACCGTGCCTGCCGCGTCGCGGCCTTGCGCCGTGAACAGGCCGGGCTTGAGGGTCAGCAAGGTCAGGCAGAAGCGGCGCGAAGCGGGACTCGAATGAGGGGCGACGCTTGAAACACCGGTGTCGGCGTTCAGCCCGGAGGGCACATCGACGCTGAGTACCGGCGAGGCCATCGCATGCATCTTCCGCAGCCATTCGGCCATCTCATTCGCGGGCGGCCGGGTCGCCCCGATGCCGAGCAGCGCGTCGATCGCCAAGTCGCAGCTCGCGGGCGGATCCGGCGCGAAGATCACGCCCGCATCCCGGGCTCGTTGCAGCGACGCGGCGGCATCCGGCGGCAACCGGTTTTCGTCGCCCGCGAAGGTGACGATCGGCAGGAAGCCGCGGTGCTGCAACTGCGCTGCAGCCTCGAGACCATCGCCACCGTTGTTGCCCGGTCCGCAGGCGACCCATATCGTTCGCGCATGCGGCGCGACCGCCATCGCCAGTCGCGCCACGGCCCGGCCCGCCCGCTGCATCAGGATATGGTGGGGCAGGGCGGCAGCGGCCGCCTGTTCGATGCGCCGCGTCGCCGCGATGTCGAACAGGTCGGCGACGGTGGCAGGCGTGATGCGTTGCATGGGCCGATTCTGCCCGCCTGGCGCGTGCAGAGCCGCCGTCGTGCTTACTGGCCGAGCCGCTCGATGCCCAGGCCTTCGAGGTCGACGCCCGCATCGCGGCCTCCGACCAGGTCGGCCAGGACGCGCGCGCTGCCGCACGACAGCGCCCATCCGCTCGAACCGTGGCCCAGATTGAGCCAGACGCCCGGCACGCCGCTGGCGCCGAGCACCGGGGGGCCGTCGGGCAGCATCGGACGCGCGCCCTTCCATTGCTGCACGCCCGACTGCAGTGTGGCGGCGCCCGGAAACCAGTCGTGCAGCACCTTGTAGAGCGTTTGCACGGCGGCAAGATTCATGGTGCCCAGAGAGCCGCCGATCTCGGCACTGCCGGCCACGCGCACGCGCTGGCCCAGGCGCGAGATCGCGACCTTGTAGCGCTCGTCCATCACGGCGCTGCGCGGCGCGTTGAGCGATTCGCGGATCGGCGCGCTGATCGAGTGGCCGTACACCGGCGCCAGCGGAATCCGCAGGCCGAGCGGCCGCAGCAGCGAGGCCGAGGCGAGACCGGCGCACACCACCACGGCATCGAAGCGCAGCGGAGGCGAGCCGCTCGCGAGCGAGATGGAAGTGGGCTCCGCTCGGCTCAGCGGCGCAATGTCGCAATTGAAATGGAACTGGGCGCCGAGCGCCTCGGCTTCCCACTTGAGAAGCAGCGCGAACTGGCGGCAGTTGGCCACTTCGTCCTCGGGCAGGTGGATCGCACCCGCAAGCGCCGTGTCGGCATTGAGGGCTGGCTCGATGCGGCGGGCCTCGTCGGCGTCGACTTCCTTGAAGACGCTGCCCGCCGCGCGCAGCACCTCGAGCCCCGGCTGCACCAGTTTTTTCTCGCGTTTGGAGCGCAGCAGCACGAGGTAGCCGTCGCTGCGTTCGTAGCTCAGTTCGCGCGCTTCGGTCACTTCGTGCAACCGGGTGCGGCTGTAGAACGCCAGCCGCTGCATGCGGGCGCGGTTGGCCAGGTAGGTTTCGAGCTTGCAGGCCTTCTGCCAGCGCGACATCCAGCCGAGGTCGCGCGAGCTCAGCGGCCAGCGCAGCTTGATGGCGCCGTGCGGCGACAGCAACGAGCGCAGCACCTTGGCGCGCATGCCAGGCGCCGCCCACGGCGTGACATAGCCCGGCGCGACCACCCCGGCATTGGCAAAACTGGCTTCCTCGGCAGCAGCGCCTCGGCGCTCGAACACGGAAACTTCATGGCCGTCCGAAACCAGTTCCCAGGCGGTTGTGACGCCGATGATGCCGGCGCCCACGATCGCGATTTTCATTGAGTTTTCAAGTAAGAAGAGATGGCCGGCGCCCGTCGATCGGTGCGCGAAGCTATTGTTTCTGCAGTGCTCGCTCTGCTTGCAGGGCGACCGCGAGAACCGCGTCGTCGTGCAGCGCGGCATGCCACAGCATCAGGCCCGCCGGCAGCTCGCCGGCGGCATGGCAGGGCAGCGAGATGGCGCAGCCGTCGAGCATGTTGACGATCGACGGATTGCGCAGCAGCAGTGCATTGACGCGGAAGAATTCGTCGTCGCGCTCGGCACCCGGCGCGACGCTTGCAATGGCGGGCGCAGTGATCGGCACCGTGGGCGACAGCACGGCGTCGAAGGGCGACAGCGCCGCTTCGACACGGGCGATCCAGGCGTGCCGGGCATGCACGAGATCGATGTATTCGTGCGCCTTCATCGCGGCGCCCCTGAGGATGCGCTGGGCAACGCGAGGGTCGTAGCCGGCACCGCTGCGCTCCAGCAGCAGCCGGTGCCAGGCATAGGACTCGGCGGCCGAAAAACCGCCCGTGGCGTTGATGGACTGCAGGTCTGCCAACTCCGGCAGCAGGATCTCGTCGATCCGGGCGCCGGCGTCGCGCAGTGTTCGCAGCGCACTTTCGAAGGCGCGGGCCACCGCGGGCTCGATGTCGTCGAAGAACACGTTCTTCACGACGGCAAGCCGATACGCCCCCATCGGGGCCGCACCGGCGGTCACGCGGCGTGCCGCGAGGATCTCGTGCGCCGCGATGGCGTCGCGGACCGAGCGCGTCATGGCGCAAACGGTGTCGAGCGTGGTCGACAGCGGCAGGGCGCCTCCGGTCGGCACAAGCCGGGCGGTGCTCTTGAAGCCCACGATGCCGTTCAGCGCCGCGGGAATGCGGATCGAGCCGCCCGTGTCGGAGCCCAGGCCGATGAATGCCGCCCCGGTGGCGACCGAGACGGCGGCGCCTGACGACGAGCCTCCCGGGATGCGCGGCGTGGGCGCGTCGCTCGCGTTGGCCGGCGTGCCGTGGTGCGGGTTGACTCCCACGCCGGAGAACGCGAACTCGGTCATGTTGGTACGGCCCGTCAGCACGCCGCCCGCGGCGCGCAGCCGTGCCACGGCGGTGGCATCGGCCTTGGCCGCCGGTGCATGCGAGAGCACCACGGAGCCTGCCGGGGTTGGCTGCCCTTCGATGTCGAACAGGTCCTTGGCGGTGAAGGCGAGTCCGGCGAGCCTGCTCTGCGGCGCCGATCGGGCGACCTGCCGGCGGGCTTCGTCGAACAGCGTACGGGTGAAAACGTGGCGGCAGGCCGGGGACTGGGCGATGCCGATGGCGTGCTCCATTTCGGTGCGTGCATCGGTGCCACCTGCCAGAAGATTCAGACGGGTGGCGTGAAGGTCGTTCATGGGTGGGCTGCGAGGGCGCGGACGGTTCGGTTCCGGGGTGGGAAGGAGAAAAGACAGAGAGGGCCGTGCTATACTCTTTGGGTTTCGCTGAACATGCGACGGCTCTCGTCGCACCCAGCCAGACACATCCGCAAACCGGCCCAATCAAGGTGTTGCGACCCCCTTCGAAAGGGGCGCAAAACGGGCTGGATTTTAGACCCAACCTTTGGAGTAATTTTCAATGTCTACCACCATGCGCGAAATGCTGGAAGCCGGTGTCCACTTCGGTCACCAAACCCGCTTCTGGAACCCCAAGATGGCTCCGTTCATCTTCGGTCACCGCAACAAGATTCACATCATCAACCTGGAAAAGTCGCTCCCGATGTTCCAGGACGCGATGAAGTACGCCAAGCAGCTCACCGCCAACCGCGGCACCATCCTCATGGTCGGCACCAAGCGCCAGGCCCGTGAAATCGTGGCTTCCGAAGCCCGCCGCGCCGGCGTGCCCTTCGTCGACACCCGCTGGCTCGGCGGCATGCTGACCAATTTCAAGACCGTCAAGACCTCGATCAAGCGCCTGAAGGACATGAAGGCCCAGCAGGAAGCCGGCCTCGACAGCCTGAGCAAGAAAGAGCAGCTCACGTTCACGCGTGAAATCGAGAAGCTCGAGAAGGACATCGGCGGCATCCAGGACATGACCGCGCTGCCTGATGCCATCTTCGTGATCGACGTGGGCTTCCACAAGATCGCCGTGGCAGAAGCCAAGAAGCTCGGCATTCCGCTGATCGGCGTGGTCGACTCCAACCACTCGCCCGAAGGCATCGACTACGTGATCCCGGGCAACGACGACTCGTCGAAGGCCGTCATGCTCTACGCACGCGGCATCGCCGACGCGATCATCGAAGGCCGCAACAGCGCCGGCGGCGATGTGGTCAAGGCCGTCGCCGAAGGCAGCGGCGACGAATTCGTCGAAGTCGAAGAGGGCGCCTCGGCCTGATCGAGTGCTCTCACGCGCCTGAAGAAGGGGCTTTGGTGCCCCTTTTTTTTAATCTGATTTTTTGGACACGGAGATAGAACAATGGCTGCAATCACCGCAAGCATGGTCGGCGAACTGCGCGCAAAGACCGACGCGCCGATGATGGAATGCAAGAAGGCCCTGACCGAGGCCGACGGCAACATGGAAAAGGCCGAAGAGCTGCTGCGCATCAAGCTCGGCAACAAGGCCGGCAAGGCATCGGGCCGCATCACGGCCGAAGGCGTGGTCACGGCATTCGTCGACGGCGCGGCCGGCGGCATGATCGAGATCAACTGCGAAACCGACTTCGTCACCAAGAACGACAGCTTCCTGGCCCTGGCCAACGCTGCCGCCATGCTGGTGGCCAAGCACAACCCCGCGGACATCGCCGCGCTGGGTGCGCTCGCGTATGAGCAGGACGGCTTCGGCCCCACGCTCGAAGACGTGCGCAAGGGCCTGATCGGCAAGATCGGCGAGAACATGAGCTTCCGCCGCTTCAAGCACTTCACGGGCAACGGCAAGCTGGCTTCGTACCTGCATGGCACGCGCATCGGCGTGATGGTCGAGTTCGAAGGCGACGACACCTCGGCCAAGGACGTTGCGATGCACATCGCCGCCATGAAGCCGGTCGCCATCTCGGCTGCCGACGTGCCCGCCGACCTGATCGAAAAAGAGCGCGCGGTGGCCGCCGGCAAGGCCGAGGAAGACCGCAAGACGGCCGAAGCCGAAGGCAAGAAGCCGCAGCCTGCCGACATCGTTGCCAAGCGCGTCGAAGGCGGCGTGCAGAAGTACCTCAAGGAAGTCTCGCTGCACAACCAGCCGTTCGTGAAGAACGACAAGCAGACCGTCGAGCAGATGCTCAAGGCCGCCGACACCAGCATCAAGGGCTTCACCCTGTATGTGGTCGGCGAAGGCATCGAAAAGAAGGTCGACGACTTTGCCGCCGAAGTTGCAGCCCAGGTCGCTGCCGCCAAGGCCGCTGCGTAAAAACTGTTACGCCCCAAAGCGACGGTGCACGCGTGTGTGCCGCCGCTTTTTCACCGCCTCGTTCTACACTCGCCCCGCCAACCCAAGTAAGGAAATTGCCCATGTCTGATGCCCGCCCAGCCCACAAGCGAATCTTGTTGAAGCTGTCGGGCGAGGCGTTGATGGGAGACGATGCCTTTGGTATTAATCGCGCCACCATCGTTCGCATGGTCGAAGAGGTGGCGGAAGTGGTGAACATGGGTGTGGAAGTCGCCGTCGTGATCGGCGGCGGCAACATCTTCCGCGGCGTCGCGGGAGGCTCGGTCGGCATGGACCGCGCCACAGCCGACTACATGGGCATGCTGGCCACCGTGATGAATTCGCTGGCGCTGGCCGATGCCATGAACAAGCAGGGGTTGGTGGCGCGCGTCATGTCCGCCATCGCCATCGAGCAGGTGGTGGAGCCCTACGTGCGGCCCAAGGCGCTGCAGTATCTCGAAGAGGGCAAGGTCGTGGTGTTTGCCGCGGGCACCGGCAATCCGTTCTTCACCACCGACACGGCCGCCGCGCTGCGCGGGGCCGAGATCGGCGCCGAGCTGGTGCTCAAGGCCACCAAGGTCGATGGCGTCTATACCGCCGATCCGAAGACCCATCCCGATGCAACGCGCTATGCGTCGCTCACTTTCGACGAGGCGATTGCGAAGAATCTCGGCATCATGGACGCCACGGCCTTTGCGCTGTGCCGCGACCAGAAGCTGCCGATCAAGGTGTTCTCGATCTTCAAGAACGGTGCGCTCAAGCGCGTCGTCATGGGCGAGGACGAAGGCACGCTGGTGCATGCCTGAGGAGTAAATTGAGATGACGACCCCCACCATTGCAGAAATCCGCACTGCGACTGACGCCAAGATGAATCAGTCGCTTGCAGCATTCCAGAACAACCTCACCAAGATCCGTACCGGCCGTGCCAACTCCGCGCTGCTCGACTCGATCCACGTCGATTACTACGGCTCGCAGGTTCCGCTGAGCCAGGTGGCCAACGTGTCGGTGCTCGATTCGCGCACGATCAGCGTCCAGCCTTGGGAAAAAGGCATGGGCGCCAAGATCGAGAAAGCCATCCGCGAAAGCGATCTGGGCCTGAACCCGGCCTCCATGGGCGACCTGATCCGCGTGCCGCTTCCCGCGATGAGCGAGGAGCGCCGCAAGGAAATGACCAAGCTGGTCCGCAACGAAGGCGAAACCGCCAAGATCGCCACGCGCAGCCTGCGCCGCGATGCGAACGAATCGGTCAAGAAACTGGTCAAGGACAAGCTCGCCTCCGAGGACGACCAGAAGCGCGCCGAAGCCGAGATCCAGAAGGTCACGGACCGCCACATCGCGGAAATCGACCGCCTGGTCGCGGCCAAGGAAGCGGAGATCATGGCCGTTTGAGGCTGGGCATGGCCTCGACTTCGCTGCAGATTCCCCACCACGTTGCCATCGTCATGGATGGCAACGGACGCTGGGCCACGCGGCGATTCCTGCCTCGCGTGGCGGGGCACAAGCAGGGCGTCGAGTCGCTGCGGCGCTGCGTCAAGGCGTGTGTCGATCGCGGCGTGGGCGTTCTCACGGTGTTCGCGTTTTCGTCGGAGAACTGGAACCGTCCGCCCGAAGAAGTTTCGGGACTGATGGAAATCATGGTGGTTGCGCTGGCGCGCGAGGTGCCCAAGCTGAGCCGTGACGGCGTGCAATTGCATTTCGTCGGCGAACGGGCCGGGCTCTCCAGGAAGATGGTGCAAGGCCTGGTCGATGCCGAAACCGCCACCGCACCGAACACCAAGCTGATCCTCAACGTCTGTTTCAACTACGGCGGCCGGTGGGACATTGCCCGCGCCGCCGCCAGGCTGGCCGAGCAGGGCGAGGCGCTCACCGAGGCGAATCTCGATCGCGCCATGGCCCTGGCGCACGTGCCCGACCCCGACCTTCTCATTCGCACTGGCGGCGAGCAGCGCCTGTCGAACTTCCTGCTGTGGCAGAGCGCGTACGCGGAACTCTTCTTCAGCGACAAGCTTTGGCCCGAGTTCGACGAGGCCGAACTGGACGCGGGCATTGCTGCATTCCAGGCTCGCGAGCGCCGTTTCGGCAAGACTTCCGCGCAAATCACGGCCGGCAGCGGCTCCGCGCCCGATCGCCAACTGGCCTGACAGCCTCACGGCCCGACTCCCCAGCCGCCCAGCCGCATGCTCAAACAACGCATCCTCACGGCCATCGTTCTGTTGGCCATCCTGCTGCCGGCGCTCTTCTACCCGTCGCACGTTCCCTTTGCCTTCGTGATGCTGGTGTTGATCGGTGCCGGCGCATGGGAGTGGGGCCGCCTCAACGGGTATGGCCAGCGGCTGTCGGTTTTCCTCGGCCTGGAGACGGTGGCGTTGTGTGCGCTTTCGTGGTGGCTCGGCCTGCTCGATCGGTCGCTGTTGCTCATGTGGCTGCTGGCCACCGCGGCCTGGGTGCTTGGTGGCGCCGCGCTGCTGCGGGTGGCCGTGCCGGGCTGGCCCCGCATTCCCCGTGGGCTGCGGCTGGTCGGCGGACTGCTGGTGCTCTGGGTGGCGTGGCTGGCGGCGGTACAGGCCCGCATGATCGGCATCAACTTCCTGCTCTCGATCCTCGTGCTGGTCTGGGTGGCGGACGTTTTCGCCTATTTCACGGGTCGCGCCTTCGGCCTCAAGTTCACGCGCGGCAAGCTCGCGCCGGCCATCAGCCCCGGCAAGAGCTGGGAAGGTGTGTGGGGCGGCATGGCGGGCGTGGTGGTGCTGGCCTTTGCCTGGGTGTGGGCCGACAGGGCCGCCGGCGCGGCGGTGGCAAGCCTCTACACGCGGCTGTACGAGCGCGGCTGGTGGCTGCTGCTGGTCGGGGTGCTGTTTCTCGCCGCGATGAGCGTCGTCGGCGACCTGGTCGAATCGCTGATCAAGCGCAGCGCCGGCGCCAAGGACAGCAGCAGCCTGCTGCCGGGCCATGGGGGTGTGCTCGACCGCGTGGATGCCCTCTTGTCGGCGCTTCCCATTGCAATGATGCTGGCTTTCTTGTGAACACACCCAAACAACGCATCACGGTGCTGGGCTCGACCGGTTCGGTCGGGGTCAGCACGCTCGATGTCATTTCGCGGCATCCCGGCCGCTTCGAGGTCTTCGCGCTTTCCGCATCGACCAAGGTCGACGAGCTGCTGGCGCAGTGCGCGCGGTTTTCGCCGCGGTACGCGGTCATGGCCAGCGCGCCGCATGCCGCACTGCTGGCAGAAAAAATAAAACAAAACAATCTTGGGACCAAGGTCCTGAGTGGTGACGATGCTATCGAAATAATAGCATCCCACGACGAGGTCGACGTCGTGATGGCTGCCATCGTGGGCGCCGCGGGCCTCGGACCCTGCCTGGCCGCGGCGCGCGCCGGCAAGCGGCTCCTGCTGGCCAACAAGGAGGCGCTGGTGGTCGGCGGCGAGCTGTTCATGCGCACCGTGCGCGAGGGCGGTGCCACGCTGCTGCCGATCGACAGCGAACACTCGGCCATCTTCCAGTCGCTGCCCGAAGATCCGTCGACCTGGCCGCGTCGCATCGACAAGATCATCCTGACCGCTTCGGGCGGTCCGTTCCGCACGCGCGCGCCCGAGACGCTGGGCACGGTCACGCCCGAGCAGGCCTGCGCCCATCCGAACTGGGTCATGGGCCGCAAGATCTCGGTCGATTCCGCCACCATGATGAACAAGGCACTCGAGGTGATCGAGGCGCGCCATCTGTTCGGTGTGCTGCCCGAGCAGATCGAGGTCGTCATCCATCCCCAGAGCGTGGTGCATTCGATGGTCCAGTTCACCGATGCCTCGGTGATTGCCCAGCTCGGAACGCCCGACATGCGGGTGCCGATTGCCGTCGGCCTGGCCTGGCCCGAGCGCATCGAGAGCGGCGCCGCGCGCCTCGACTTCCGCCAGATGGCATCGCTGAGCTTCGATGCCCCCGACGCGGCACTGTTTCCCGGCCTCGGTCTGGCCTGGCATGCGCTGCGCGCGGCGCCCGGGACCACGGCGGTGCTCAATGCTGCCAACGAAGTCGCAGTCGAGGCCTTTCTTGATCGGCGCCTGCGCTTCGACCGCATTCATGCGGTCAACATGGAAACTTTGGAAGCCATCACCCCCTCCAAGCCCGCATCGCTGGCCGACCTGCTGGCGCTCGATGCCTGTGCCCGGGCGGCGGCCAATGCCGCGGCACTGCGCCTCGCGGCCTGACACTACTCCTGCCAACAGAGGATCCGGATGCTCACCGTCATTGCTTTTGTGGTTGCACTCGGCGTCCTGATTGCCGTGCACGAATACGGCCACTACCGCGTTGCCGTCGCTTGCGGCGTCAAGGTGCTGCGGTTCTCGGTCGGCTTCGGCAAGACGCTGTACCGCTGGCAGCCCAAGCGACAGCATCCGGGCCAGGAAACCGAGTTCGTCATCGGCGCGTTTCCCTTCGGCGGCTACGTCAAGATGCTCGACGAGCGCGAGGGGCCGGTTGCGTCGGAGGAGCGCCACCGCGCCTTCAACACGCAGCCGCTGCGTTCCCGCGCGGCCATCGTCGCTGCCGGGCCCATTGCCAATCTGCTGCTCGCCGTGGTGCTCTACACGGCCGTCAACTGGATCGGGGTCGAAGAGCCTGTTGCCAAGCTGGCGCGTCCGGTGGCGGCATCGCTGGCGGAAGCGGCCGGGCTGCGCGGCGGCGAGCACATCACGCGCGCCGGCTTCGAAGGCGACCTGGAGCCCGTGCAGTCGTTCGAGGACCTTCGCTGGCGAATGACGCGCGGCGCCCTCGACGGCCGGGACCTGACGCTCGAAGTGGCGGGCGAGGGCGGCCGGCCCGGCCGGCAGGTCGTGCTGCCGCTGAGCCTCATGGAGGCCAAGGATGCCGACCCGCAGATGTTCCGCAAGATCGGCGTGATCGCACCGCTGACACGGCCCGAGATCGGCCAGGTGATGGCCGGCAGCGCGGCGGAGCGCGCAGGCCTTCGCAGCGGCGACGTGATTCGCACCGTCGGCAATGCACCCATCGTCGATGGGCAGCAGTTGCGCGAAGTGATCCGGACCTCGATCGATGGCGACCAGCCGCGCCCGCAGACCTGGCAGGTGCAGCGCGGCAGCCAGTTGCTCGAACTCGAGGTCAGGCCCGAACTGCGCGAAGAAGGCGCCGTGAAGGTCGGCCGCATCGGTGCGTATGTCGGTGCGCCGCCCGAAATGGTCATGGTTCGGCAAGGCCCCGTCGATGGCGTCTGGCGCGGCATCGTGCGTACCTGGGAAGTGTCGGCGCTGACCGTTCGGATGATGGGCAAGATGGTGATCGGCGAAGCCTCGCTCAAGAATCTGAGCGGGCCGCTCACGATCGCCGACTATGCGGGCAAGTCTGCGAGCCTCGGGCTGACCCAGTACCTGGTGTTCCTTGCGCTCATCAGCGTGAGCCTTGGCGTGCTCAATCTCATGCCGCTGCCGGTCCTCGATGGAGGACACCTGATGTATTATCTTTGGGAGGGCCTGACCGGCAAGCGCGTCTCTGACGCCTGGATGGAACGGCTTCAGCGCGGCGGTGTCGCCTTGCTGCTGGTCATGATGTCGGTAGCACTCTTCAACGACGTCACGCGGCTCTTTGGTTAACTTTCTGCCGGCCCTTTCCGCGCCGGCCCAATTCACAGATGAAAACAAACTTCAGTCGCTTTCGCCTGCGTAGCGTTGCCGCGGTAGTGGCCAGCGCGTTGGCGGCCACGGCAGCGTGGGCCGTCGAGCCCTTCACGGTGCGTGACATTCGCGTCGAGGGCTTGCAACGCGTCGAGCCCGGCACGATCTTCGCATCGCTGCCGCTGCGTGTGGGCGATACCTACAGCGACGAGCGCGGATCGGCCGCCATCCGTGCGCTGTTCGACCTGGGGTTGTTCAAGGACGTGCGCATCGACGTCAACGGCAACGTGCTGGTGGTGATCGTCGAAGAGCGTCCCACCATCGCCGATGTCGATTTCGTCGGCACCAAGGAGTTCGACAAGGCCGCGCTCCAGAAGGCGCTGCGCGAAGTCGGCCTGGCCGATGGCCGCCCGTACGACAAGGCGCTGGCCGACCGGGCCGAGCAGGAGCTCAAGCGCCAGTACGTGAGCCGCAGCCTCTACAACGCGCAGGTGGTGACCACGGTCACGCCCATCGAGCGCAATCGCGTCAATCTCACGTTCACCGTCACCGAGGGCGATTCCGCGCGCATTCGCGAAGTGCGCGTGATCGGCAACAAGGCATTCAGCGAATCGACGCTGCTGAGCCTGTTCGACCAGGACAGCGGCGGCTTCATGAGCTGGTACACCAAGTCCAACCAGTACTCGCGTTCGAAGCTCAACGCCGACCTGGAAACGCTTCGCTCGTACTACATCACGCGCGGCTACCTCGAATTCCGCATCGATTCGACCCAGGTCGCCATCTCGCCGGACCGCCAGGACCTGTCGGTGACCGTCAACATCACCGAAGGCGAAAAGTTCGTGGTGGCCGGCATCAAGCTCGACGGCAACTATCTCGGCCGCGACGAGGAGTTCAAATCCCTCGTGACCATCAAGCCCGGCGAGCCCTACAACGGCGAGCAGGTCACCGAAACCACCAAGGCCTTCACCGATTATTTCGGCACCTTCGGCTACGCCTTTGCGCGCGTGCAGGCACGCCCCGAAATCGACCGCGTCAACAACCGCGTGACGCTGACCCTGCAAGCCGAGCCCTCGCGCCGTGTGTATGTGCGCCGTGTGGCCGTGGGCGGCAACGCCAAGACGCGCGACGAAGTGATCCGGCGCGAGTTCCGCCAGTTCGAAGCCTCGTGGTACGACGGCGACAAGATCAAGCTCTCGCGCGACCGCGTGGACCGCCTGGGCTTCTTCACCGAAGTGAACGTCGAAACCCAGGAAATCCCTGGCTCGCCCGACCAGGTCGACCTGGTCGTCAACGTGGCGGAGAAGCCCACCGGCAGCCTGCAGCTCGGCGCGGGCTATTCCAGCGCGGAAAAGGTGGCTCTCACCTTCGGCATCTCTCAAGAGAACGTTTTCGGTTCGGGCAACTTCCTGGGGGTGCAGGTCAACACCAGCAAGTACAACCGCACGCTGTCGGTCACCACCACCGATCCGTACTTCACGAAGGACGGCATCTCGCGCACCATCAGCCTTTATCACACCACCACGCGTCCGTATTCGACCAACATCGATGGCGACTACAAGCTGGTCAACCAGGGCGCTTCGATCCGCTTCGGCGTGCCGTTCAGCGAAGTCGACACGGTCTTCTTCGGCGTCGGGCTCGAGCGCTATGCGTTCGAGCCGAACACCTCGACCTCGTTCTCGGGCCTGTTCACGCCGGCGTCCTACCTGCGCTATTTCCAGTGCTCGAGGGATGCAACCGGCTTGTTCGTGACCGAGTGCGACCGGAAGAGCGTGTGGGGCGTTCCGCTGACCGTCGGCTGGGGCCGCGACAGCCGCGACAGCGCGCTGGTTCCGACCACCGGCCGCCTGCAGCGTGCCAACCTGGAGCTGGGCGTCGGCGGCGACATGAAATACATCAAGACGAACTACCAGTACCAGCAGTTCTTCGCGATCAACAAGCAGTACACGTTCGCGATCAACGCCGACCTGGGCTATGCCAAGCCCCTCGGCGGCAACGATTACCCGATCTTCAAGAACTTCTATGCTGGCGGCCTGGGTTCCATCCGTGGTTTCGAGCAGAACTCGCTCGGTCCGCGCGACAAGCCGCTCTTCTTGCAGACCGAAGGCGCCGCCCTGGGCGGCACCAAGAAGGCCATCTTCAATGCCGAGCTCAGCACACCGTTCCCCGGCGCCGGCAACGACCGCACGCTGCGCCTGTACAGCTTCTTCGACGTCGGCAACGTGTTCGGTGAGCGCGCCCCTGGCCTGACCGACGAGCAGTACAAGGCGCAGAAGAAGCTGCGCGCCTCCGTCGGCCTCGGCATCAGCTGGATCTCGCCGCTGGGCCCGCTGCGTCTTGCCTACGCTTTCCCCATCAAGTCCCAAAAGGAAGTGCTGGACCCGAATACCGGCGCCGTCCTGATCCCGAAGGATAGAATCCAACGCCTGCAATTCCAGATCGGAACGTCTTTCTAAATGAAGCATTTGATTCGCGCCGCCGCTGGCGCGTTGTTGATCCCCGTTTTCGCGCTGGCTGCCCAGGCGCAGGAAAGCTTTCGCATCGGCTTCGTGAATCCGGATCGCGTGCTGCGCGAGGCCCAGCCGGCCAAGGCCGCGCAGGCCAAGCTCGAAGCTGAATTCCTCAAGCGCGAAAAGGATCTCACGGCGCAGGGCGAATCACTGAAGACGGCCTCCGAACGGTTCGAGCGCGAAGCCCCCTCCTTGTCCGAAAGCCAGCGCACCGCACGCCAGCGCGCACTGGTGGACCAGGATCGCGATTTCCAGCGCCGCCGCCGCGAGTTCCAGGAAGATCTCAATGCGCGCAAGAACGAAGAACTCCAGCAGGTCTACGAACGTGCCAACCGCGTCGTGAAACAGGTGGCCGAGGCTGAAAAGTACGACGCCATCCTGCAGGAAGCGATCTACATCAATCCCAAGCACGACATCACGGACAAGGTGATCAAGGCGCTGAACGCCTCGGCCACTTCTCCTGCTTCTGCGGGCGGCAAATAGCGCCGCGAAACGGCGTGGGACTGCAGCTCGGAGCCATTGTCGGCGCCCTTGGGGGCGAGCTCCACGGGGACCCGGCGCTGTCCATCGAACGGCTTGCGCCGCTCCAGAACGCACAGCCCGATGCGCTCAGTTTCCTGAGCCATCCCAAATACCAGCAGGAACTGGCGGCGTCCAAGGCCGCCTGCGTGATCGTCGCACCCGCCATGCGCGAGGCTGCGGCCGCACGCGGGGCATTCATCGTCGCGGCCGATCCCTACCTCTATTTCGCGCGCCTCACGCAGCTGTGGAAGGCGCATCACGCGAGGCCCGAGGCCGATCGCATCCATCCCTCCGCGGTGATCCATCCCGAGGCCCTGGTAGACGCCACGGCCCGTATCGGCGCCTTGTGCGTGGTGGAGCGGGGCGCATGCATCGGTGCCGGCACCGTCCTCAAGTCGCGCGTGACGATCAGCGAAGACTGCGTGGTCGGCGAACGCTGCCTGCTGCATCCGGGGGTGG
Source organism: Variovorax paradoxus (assembly GCF_018614875.1). GTDB lineage: Bacteria > Pseudomonadota > Gammaproteobacteria > Burkholderiales > Burkholderiaceae_C > Variovorax > Variovorax paradoxus_I. The sequence goes on from NZ_JAGGNW010000002.1 coordinate 481,439, forward strand.
TGATCGGCGCCGATGGCTTCGGCCTGGCGCCGCGTGAGGGCGCCTGGGTCAAGATCGAGCAGCTGGGGGCGGTGCGCATCGGCAATGATGTCGAGATCGGCGCCAATACCTGCATCGATCGCGGCGCGCTCGACGACACCGTCATCGAGGACGGCGTCAAGCTCGACAACCTGATCCAGATCGGCCACAACGTGCGTGTCGGCAAGCACACCGCAATGGCGGGCTGCGTGGGCGTGGCGGGCAGCGCCGTCATTGGCGCGCACTGCACCTTTGGCGGCGGTGCCATCGTGCTCGGTCATCTCACGGTGGCTGACGGTGTTCATGTTTCCGCTGCGACGGTGGTTACCCGTTCGATCCACAAGGCCGGCCAATACACCGGCATGTTTCCCATCGATGACAATGCGAGCTGGGAAAAAAATGCGGCAACGCTCAAGCAGTTGCACAGCCTGCGCGAACGACTGAAGGCGCTGGAGAAGGCTCCCTCGAAAAAATGACGACGATGCAGGAACAGAAAATCATGACGACGACGCTCGATATCCATCAAATCCTCAAGCTGCTGCCCCACCGTTACCCGTTCCTGCTGGTGGATCGCGTGCTGGACATGGAAAAGGGCAAGCGCATCACGGCGCTCAAGAACGTGACGATGAACGAGCCATTCTTCAATGGCCACTTCCCCCACCGTCCGGTGATGCCGGGCGTGCTCATGCTCGAAGCCATGGCGCAGGCGGCCGCATTGCTGTCGTTTCATTCGCTCGACATCGTGCCCGATGACAACACGGTCTATTACTTTGCAGCCATCGACGGCGCGCGTTTCAAGCGCCCCGTGGAGCCCGGCGACCAGCTCACGCTCCAAGTCGAAATCGAACGCATGAAGGCCGGCATTTCCAAGTTCAAGGGCCGCGCCCTGGTGGGCAGCGAGCTGGCCTGCGAGGCCTCGCTGATGTGCGCGATGCGCCAGATCAACTGATCTCGCGGCGGTTACGACAAGGCATGACGCAGGTTCATCCCACAGCGCTCATCGACCCGAAGGCACAACTGGACGCCTCCGTTTCGGTCGGGCCCTACACCGTGATCGGTCCGCACGTGCGGGTCGGCGCCGGCACGACCATCGGTGCGCATTGCGTGATCGAAGGGCGCACCACCATCGGTTGCGACAACCGGATCTTTCAGTTTTCCTCGCTGGGCGCGGTGCCGCAGGACAAGAAGTACGCCGGCGAGCCCACCGAACTGGTCATCGGCGACCGCAACGTCATTCGCGAGTTCTGCACCTTCAACCTCGGCGTGCCGGGGGCGGGCGGCATCACGCGGGTGGGAAACGACAACTGGATCATGGCGTACACGCACATCGCGCACGACTGCCATGTCGATGACCACACCACGCTGGCCAACAACACCACGCTGGCCGGCCACGTGCATCTGGCCGACTGGGTCACGATCGGCGGCCTGACGGGCATTCACCAGTTCGTCTCGGTCGGCGCGCATGCCATGGTCGGCTTCGCCAGTGCGGTGTCGCAGGACGTGCCTCCCTTCATGCTGGTGGATGGCAATCCGTTGGCGGTGCGCGGTTTCAACGTCGTGGGCCTGCGCCGCCGCGATTTTTCGGCACCCCGCCTTGCGGCCGTGAAGCAGATGCATCGCCTGCTGTACCGGCAGGGCAAGACGCTCGAAGAGGCGCGCGCGGGCATCGCCGCACTCGCTGCCGAAACGCCGGAAGCGGCCGAGGACGTGGCGCTGATGGAGCGCTTCCTGGCCAATTCCACGCGCGGCATCGCGCGTTGAAGCAAACAGGCGCCATGGGCAAGGACGAACAGCGACGCTTCGCGCTGGTCGCGGGGGAAGCTTCCGGCGACCTGTTGGCGGGCCTTCTTCTCGACGGCCTGCAAGGGCGTTGGCCGTCGCTCCAGACCGTGGGCATCGGCGGGCCCCGGATGCTCGCGCATGGGCTCAAGAGCTGGTGGCCGCAGGAAAAGCTCGCGGTGCGCGGCTATATCGAGGTGCTGCGCCACTATGCCGAGATCGCCGGCATTCGGCGCCAGCTCAAGGCGCGGCTTCTGCGCGAATGGCCCGAACTCTTCATCGGCGTCGACGCTCCCGATTTCAACCTCGACCTCGAAGCCGGACTGCGCAGCCGCGGCATGAAGACCGTGCACTTCGTCTGCCCGTCGATCTGGGCCTGGCGCGCCGACCGCATCGAAAAGATCCGGGCCGCGGCCGACCATGTGCTGTGCATCTTCCCGTTCGAACCGGCGCTCTTGGCCGAGCATGGCGTGCAGGCCAGCTACGTCGGCCATCCGCTGGCCAATGTGGTCCCGATGGCCCCTGACCGCGGCGCGGCGCGCGCGGCGCTGGGCCTTGCGCCGGATGCGCAGGTCGTGGCCTTGCTGCCCGGCAGCCGCCGTTCGGAAGTGCGCTACCTCGCTGCCCGGTTCTTCGCCGCCGCTGCGCAGATGCTCAAGGCGCGGCCCGCACTCCGGTTCGTCGCGCCCATCCTGCCGGGGCTGCGCGTCGAGGTCGAGGCCTTGCTGCAGGCCAGCGGCGCGGCCGGGCGCGTGATGCTGCTCGATGGCCAGTCGCATGCCGCGCTGGCGGCCTGCGATGCGACCCTGATCGCCAGTGGCACCGCCACGCTCGAGGCCGCGTTGTTCAAGCGGCCGATGGTCATCGCGTACAACATGAACGCGCTTTCCTGGCGCCTGATGCAGCGCAAGCAGCTCCAGCCGTGGGTCGGCTTGCCCAACATCCTGTCCCGCGAATTCGTGGTGCCCGAGCTGCTGCAGGAGGCGGCCACGCCGGAGGCGCTGGCCCACGCCACGCTGGCGTGGCTCGACGCGCCCGAAAAAACGCAGGCGCTGCAACAAAAATTTTCAGAGCTGCACGTGCAACTGCAGCGCGATACGCCGACACTTTGCGCCGATGCGATCCAGAAAGTTCTTGAAGGCTGAGCAGGTGGCCCTGGTGTGGGACGCGCCGGGTCTCGTTGCGGGCGTCGATGAAGCGGGCCGCGGCCCGCTGGCCGGACCCGTCGTGGCTGCCGCCGTCATCCTGGACGACCAGCGCCCGATCCGCGGCCTGGCCGACTCCAAGACGCTCACGGCCCTGCAGCGCGAACGCCTGAACGACCAGATTCTTGCCAAGGCGCTGTGCTGCTCGGTGGCACAGGCCAGCGTCGAGGAAATCGACACCCACAACATCCTGCAGGCCACCATGCTCGCCATGCGCCGCGCGGTCGAGGGCCTGCGCCTGAAACCTGCCAAGGTGCTGGTCGACGGCAATCGCCTGCCGACACTCGACGTGCTGGCCGAGGCCATCGTCAAGGGCGATGCGCGGGTCAAGGCGATTTCTGCCGCCTCGATCCTCGCCAAGGTTCATCGCGACCGGCTGTGCGAGCAATTGCACACCGAGTTTCCGCACTACGGTTTTGCCGGCCACAAGGGCTACGGCACGCCGGAGCACCTGGAGGCGCTGCAACGCCACGGCGCCTGCGTTCATCACCGCAGGTCGTTCAGCCCGGTGGCCGCGGCGCTGGCGCGCACCGCGGCCGGTTCGGCGGCGCTGGTGGTCGACGCCACGATGCCGGTCCCGATGGAAATTGCGACGGCCGAGACCGTGCACCTCGATCTGCGCGCCGCGCCCTGAGCCGAACATGACCAGCCCCATCGGCGCGAACCACATCAGTTCGCGCGACAACCCGCTGCTCAAGGACCTGCGCAAGCTGGCCCACGACCCCGGCGCCTACCGCAGGCTGGGCCGCGTCTGGCTCGAAGGCGACCATCTCTGTCGGGCGGCGCTGGCGCGTGGCATCCGGCCCGCCATAGCCGTCTTTTCTGAGTCTTTCTGGCCGTCGGCTCCCGCCGAGTGGGTGAGTTCTGCTATCAAAACGGTAGTAGTTGACGACGATCTGCTGCGGGCGGTCAGCGGCCTGGAGTCGCCTGCGCCCATGGGATTCGTGCTCGATCTCCCGCCCCGGCCGGCGCTGTTGCCCAACGCGCCGAGCGTCGTGCTCGACCGGCTGCAGGACGCCGGCAACGCCGGTTCCATCCTGCGCAGCGCGGCGGCTTTCGGATTCAGACAGGTGATCGCGCTCAAGGGCACCGTGGCGCTGTGGGCGCCGAAGGTGCTGCGTGCCGGCATGGGTGCGCATTTCGGCCTTCGATTGATCGAGGGCGTGGAAGCCGATGCGCTCGACGAATTGAAGGTGCCGCTGGTGGCCACCAGTTCGCACCGGGGCGACTGGCTGCACCAGGCGAGGCTGCCGCATCCTTGCGCATGGCTGCTGGGACACGAAGGGCAGGGCGTTTCGCCCGCACTGGAAGCCCGCGCCAACCAGCACATCCGGATCGCGCAGCCCGGCGGCGAGGAGTCGCTGAACGTGGCGGCCGCGGCGGCGATCTGCCTGCACGCGAGTGGCGCGGCCGGGCTTGTACAGGCGGTTTCCTGATCTTCAAATGCCGCAAAGGCATGGGGCGGCGAATGTTTTCCGGCCTTGCGAGCCAGGAGGGTGATGCCGCCGAGCTACAATCGGGGGCTTACTCGCAATAGCGTCGCCCGGCCGCCTTTAACGCCAAAATCCCCTTAAGCAGCAGTCCGCAGGCAACGCGCCTGGGGCTCCGGGCGACCGTAACCATCCGGAGAACCCAGTGCTTTTGTCTCTCAAGGGAAGTTTCCCGCCCGCCATCCTGGCGCTCGCAGACGGCACGGTCTTTCAAGGCAATTCGATCGGGGCCACCGGCTCCACGACCGGTGAGGTGGTGTTCAACACCGCCATGACCGGTTATCAGGAAATCCTCACCGACCCGAGTTATTGCCAGCAGATCGTGACGCTCACGTATCCGCACATCGGCAATTACGGCGTCAACGGGGAAGACATCGAAGCCGACAAGATCCATGCCGCGGGCCTGATCATCAAGGACCTGCCGCTGGTCGCGTCCAATTTCCGCAAGACCGCCACGCTGAGCGAATACCTCGTGGCCGGCAAGACCGTGGCCATCGCGAACATCGATACCCGCAAGCTCACGCGCCACCTGCGCACCCATGGCGCGCAGAACGGCTGCATCCTGGGCCTGGCCGCGGGCGAGGCCGTCACGCAGGCGCTGATCGACAAGGCCATCGCCGCCGCCAAGGCTGCGCCCAGCATGGCCGGGCTCGACCTGGCCAAGGTGGTGTCGGTCCAGCAGACCTACGAATGGACCGAAACGGAGTGGAAGCTGGGCGCGGGCTATGGCGTGCAGATCACGCCCAGGTTCCACGTCGTGGCCTTCGACTACGGCGTCAAGAAGAACATCCTGCGCATGATCGCCCAGCGCGGCGCCCGCATCACGGTGGTGCCGGCGCAAACGCCCGCGGCCGATGTGCTCAAGCTCAAGCCCGACGGCATCTTCCTGGCCAACGGCCCGGGCGACCCGGAGCCTTGCGACTACGCCATCAACGCGGTCAAGGAACTGATCGAAACCGGCATTCCCACCTTCGGCATCTGCCTGGGCCACCAGATCATGGCGCTGGCTTCGGGCGCGAAGACCTTCAAGATGAAGTTCGGCCACCACGGCGCGAACCATCCGGTGAAGGACCTGGACAACGGCCGCGTGAGCATCACCAGCCAGAACCACGGCTTTGCGGTCGACGAGAAGTCGCTGCCGGCCAACCTGCGGCCCACTCACATCAGCCTGTTCGACAACACGCTACAGGGCCTCGCGCGCACCGACAAGCCGGCGTTCTGCTTCCAGGGCCACCCGGAAGCCTCGCCCGGCCCGCACGACATCGGCTACCTGTTCGACCGCTTCACCGCGCTCATGGAGCAGGCACGTGGCTGATGCACCCGCGGTGCTCGACGTCTCGGTTGTCGCCGCATTGCGCGATGCCGAGGGCAAGATCTATGTGCTGCGTGGCCTCAAGGTCATGCTGGCGCAGGATCTTGCCGCGCTCTACGGCGTCGAGACCCGGGTGTTGTTGCAGGCCATGCGCCGCAACCTCGATCGTTTTCCCGCGGATTTCGCGTTCACCCTCGAGAACCACGACCTCGAGAATTTGAGATCACAGCTTGTGATCTCAAAACCCGAGAAGCCCGAAAAGCCAGGCTCGGGCGGCGCGCGCTACCGAAGCGTGGCCTTCACCGAACAGGGTGTTGCCATGTTGTCGAGCGTGCTGCGCAGCGAACGCGCCGTGGCCGTCAACATCGAGATCATGCGTACCTTCGTCAAGCTGCGCAGCATGCTGTCGGAGCACGCCGATCTCAAGCGCAAGCTGAATGCGCTGGAACAGCGATACGACCAGAACTTTCGCGATGTATTCAACGCGATCCATCAACTGATGGATGAGCCGAAGCCGGGCGCCTACAGCGGCCGCGGCATCGGTTTCACCAAGGACAAATAAGATGCCCAAGCGCTCAGACCTCCAATCCATTCTCATCATCGGCGCCGGCCCGATCATCATCGGCCAGGCCTGCGAGTTCGACTACTCCGGCGTGCAAGCCTGCAAGGCGCTGCGCGAAGAGGGCTACAAGGTCATCCTGATCAACAGCAACCCCGCGACGATCATGACCGACCCGGCCACGGCCGACGTCACCTACATCGAGCCCATCACCTGGCAGACGGTCGAGAAGATCATCGCCAAGGAACGTCCCGACGCGATCCTGCCGACCATGGGCGGCCAGACCGCGCTCAACTGCGCGCTCGACCTCTGGCGCCACGGCGTGCTCGACAAGTACACCGGCGCGGCCACCAACAAGCCGGTCGAATTGATCGGCGCCACGCCCGAAGCCATCGACAAGGCCGAGGACCGCTTGAAGTTCAAGGACGCGATGACCAAGATCGGCCTCGGCTCGGCCCGCTCGGGCATCGCGCACACGATGGACGAAGCCTGGGCCGTGCAGAAGACGCTCGGCTTTCCGACCGTGATCCGCCCCAGCTTCACGCTCGGCGGCACCGGCGGCGGCATCGCCTACAACCCGGACGAGTTCGAGACCATCTGCAAGCGCGGCATCGAAGCCTCGCCCACCAACGAGCTGCTGATCGAGGAATCGCTGCTCGGCTGGAAAGAGTACGAGATGGAAGTCGTGCGCGACAAGGCCGACAACTGCATCATCGTCTGCTCGATCGAAAACCTCGACCCCATGGGCGTGCACACCGGCGACTCGATCACCGTGGCACCCGCACAGACGCTGTCCGACAAGGAATACCAGATCCTGCGCAACGCCTCGCTGGCCGTGCTGCGCGAGATCGGCGTCGACACCGGCGGCTCCAACGTGCAGTTCTCCATCAACCCGAAGGACGGCCGCATGGTCGTCATCGAGATGAATCCGCGCGTCTCGCGTTCGTCGGCGCTGGCCTCCAAGGCCACCGGCTTCCCGATCGCCAAGGTCGCGGCCAAGCTGGCCGTGGGCTACACGCTCGACGAACTGCGCAACGAAATCACGGGCGGCGCCACGCCCGCGTCGTTCGAACCGTCGATCGACTACGTGGTCACCAAGATCCCGCGCTTCGCCTTCGAGAAATTCCCGCAGGCCGACTCGCGCCTCACGACGCAGATGAAGTCGGTGGGCGAGGTGATGGCCATGGGCCGCACCTTCCAGGAATCGTTCCAGAAGGCCCTGCGCGGCCTCGAAGTGGGCGTGGACGGCCTGAACGAGAAGACGCAGGACCGCGAAGTGCTCGAGAAGGAACTGGGCGAGCCCGGTCCCGAGCGCATCTGGTACGTGGGCGATGCCTTCGCCATGGGCCTGAGCGTCGATGAAGTGTTCGCGCTGACCAAGATCGACCCGTGGTTCCTGGTGCAGATCGAGGAGATCGTGAAGATCGAGCTCGAGCTCGAAACCAAGTCGCTGGCCGACATCGACCGCGACACGCTGCTGGCGCTCAAGAAGAAGGGCTTCTCCGACCGCCGCCTCGCACGGCAGCTGAAGACCACCGACACGGCCATCCGCGAGAAGCGCCGCGCGCTGGGCGTGCGCCCGGTCTACAAGCGCGTCGACACCTGCGCGGCCGAATTTGCGACCAACACGGCCTACATGTACTCGACCTACGAGGACGAGTGCGAAGCCGACCCGACCGACAAGAAGAAGATCATGGTGCTCGGCGGCGGCCCCAACCGCATCGGCCAGGGCATCGAGTTCGACTACTGCTGCGTGCATGCCGCGCTCGCCATGCGCGAAGACGGCTACGAGACCATCATGGTCAACTGCAACCCCGAGACCGTGTCGACCGACTACGACACCTCCGACCGCCTGTACTTCGAGCCGCTGACGCTCGAAGACGTGCTCGAGATCGTCGACAAGGAAAAGCCCCTGGGCGTGATCGTGCAGTACGGCGGCCAGACGCCGCTGAAGCTCGCGCTCGACCTCGAAGCCAATGGCGTGCCGATCATCGGCACCTCGCCCGACATGATCGACGCGGCCGAAGACCGCGAGCGCTTCCAGAAGCTGCTGCACGAGCTGGGCCTGCGCCAGCCGCCGAATGCCACCGCGCGCACCGAACCCGAGGCGCTCGAAAAGGCCGCGGCGCTGGGCTACCCGCTGGTGGTGCGCCCGAGCTACGTACTCGGCGGCCGCGCGATGGAAATCGTGCACGAGCAGCGCGACCTCGAACGCTACATGCGCGAAGCCGTCAAGGTCAGCAACGACTCGCCGGTGCTGCTCGACCGCTTCCTCAACGATGCCGTCGAATGCGACGTCGACTGCATCCGCGATGCCGAAGGCGGCACGCTGATCGGTGGCGTGATGGAGCACATCGAGCAAGCCGGCGTGCACTCGGGCGACTCCGCCTGCTCGCTGCCGCCCTACAGCCTGAACGCCGACACCATCGCCGAGCTGAAGCGCCAGAGCGCCGCCATGGCGGCCGCGCTGAACGTGGTCGGCCTCATGAACGTGCAGTTCGCGATCCAGCAGAAGGACGGCAAGGACGTCATCTACGTGCTCGAAGTGAATCCGCGTGCTTCGCGCACCGTGCCCTACGTGAGCAAGGCCACCGGCATCCAGCTTGCCAAGGTGGCGGCACGCTGCATGGCCGGCCAGTCGCTCGCGTCGCAAGGCGTGACCAAGGAAGTCACGCCGCCGTACTTCAGTGTGAAGGAAGCGGTGTTCCCGTTCGTCAAGTTCCCGGGCGTGGACACCATCCTCGGCCCCGAGATGAAGTCGACCGGCGAAGTGATGGGCGTGGGCAAGACCTTCGGCGAAGCCTTCGTGAAATCGCAGCTTGGCGCGGGCACGCACCTGCCGAAGTCGGGCAAGGTCTTCATCTCGGTGAAGAACAACGACAAGGCGCGCGCCGTGGAAGTGGCGCGCGGCCTGGTCAAGCTGGGCTTCGAGATCATCGCCACCAAGGGCACGGCGGCCGCCATCGGCGCCGCCGGCATCGAATGCGCGACGGTGAACAAGGTGACCGAAGGCCGCCCGCACATCGTGGACATGATCAAGAACAACGAGATTGCGCTGGTCATCAACACGGTGGAAGAGCGCCGCAACGCGATCACCGATTCGCGCCAGATCCGCACCTCGGCGCTGCTGGCGCGCGTGACCACCTTCACCACGATCTTCGGCGCCGAAGCCGCGGTCGAGGGCATGGGCTTCATGGACGAGCTCGGCGTGATCTCGGTGCAGGAGATGCACGCGCAACTGGCTGCGGCCTGAGCGTCATCATGGAAACGCAGCTCGTCGAACTGGACCTGGCCGACTGGAACGCGGCCACGCCCAACGAGGCGTGGATTGCGCAACTGGAAGCCGGCAAGGTGCTGTACTTCCCGCGCCTGGGCTTCGAGCTGCTGCCCGAAGAGCGCAGCCTGCTCACGCCCAGCCTGCTGTCGCCCGATGTGCGCAACATCAGCCTCGATGCCGACGGCAAGCTCAAGGGCGTGGCCGGCGACGAGGCGGTGCAGCGCGCGGCGGCTGCGATGGTGGGGCGCTTCCGGGCGCAGGCCACGCAGCTCATTCACGGCCTGCTGCCGCACTACACGCCGGCCTTGCGCCTGGCGCCGACCAGCTACCGGCCGGCAAAGGTCGAGACGCGCGTGCAGTCGTGGCGCGCCGATGACCGTCGGCTGCACGTCGATGCATTTCCGTCGCGCCCCAACTACGGCGAGCGAATTCTTCGGGTGTTCACCAACGTCAATCCAGACGGCGCACCGCGCGTGTGGCGCGTGGGCGAGCCCTTCGAGGACATCGCCAAACGCTTCCTGCCGCGCGCCAAGCCCTATGTGCACTGGCAGGCCGGGCTGCTGCGCGCCTTGCGCGTCACCAAGTCGTTCCGCAGCGAGTACGACCACCTCATGCTGCAGCTGCACGACGGCATGAAATCGGACCTGGCCTACCAGGAAAATTCGCCGCAGGAGAAGGCCGAGTTTCCGCCGGGCTCGGTGTGGGTGTGCTTTTCCGACCAGACCTCGCACGCCGTCATGGCGGGCCAGTACATGCTCGAGCAGACCCTTCATCTGCCCGCCTCGAAGCAATACAATCCGGATTCGAGCCCGCTCGCCATCCTGAGCCGGCTGACCGGACGCACACTCGTCTGATCCTGTCCCCAATCGACCGCCGAACGGCAGCGTTCGGCGGTTTCGCTTTATGGAGAACCAAACATGGCCACCATTCCAATTACCAAGCGCGGTGCCGAGAAACTGCGCGCCGAACTGCATCAGCTCAAGACCGTGGACCGCCCCTGGGTCATCAATGCGATTTCCGAAGCCCGTGCGCAGGGCGACCTGAGCGAGAACGCCGAATACGAGGTCGCCAAGGACCGCCAGGGCTTCATCGAAGGCCGCATCCAGGAAGTCGAGGGCAAGCTCTCGGCCGCGCAGATCATCGATCCGACAGAGCTCGACGCGGGCGGCAAGGTGGTGTTCGGCTCCACGGTGGAACTCGAGGAAGAAGAGTCGGGCGATGCCGTCAAATACCAGATCGTCGGCGAGGACGAAGCCGACCTGAAGCTGGGCCTGATCAACATCTCCAGCCCGATCGCGCGTGCGCTCATCGGCAAGGAAGAGGGCGACACCGCCGAGGTGCAAGCGCCGGGCGGCCTCAAGCGCTACGAGATCGTGGCCGTCCGCTACATGTGATCCGCCGGATGAAAGACCGCCTCGCGCTGCTGCTGGCCGCCTTCTGGTGGGGCAGCCTCACGACGATCGGTTTCCTGGTTGTGCCGATGCTCTTCGCCAGGCTCGGCAATCCCGCGGTGGCGGGCAATTTCGCCGGCCAGTTGTTCGAGGCGCAGAGCTGGATTGCCATTGGCTGCGGCCTGCTTCTTCTGGTTCACTTCAGGACGAAGATGGACGAGCGCATCGACAGCGCCTCGATGACCGCCATCTTCCTGATACTGGGCGCATTGCTGCTGGCGCTGCTCCAGCAATACGCCGTGGCGCCCCGCATTCTCGCGCGCGACAACCTCAAGCTGTGGCACGCCGTGGGAAGCGGGATGTACGTGGTTCAGTGGCTCTGTGCCGGCGTGCTGTTGTGGCGCATGGGCGCCCGGGCGCCTGCCGCGGACTGAACGAACACGGCGGCGGCAGGACCTGTGCCGCGCTTGCCGCCATTCCCGTTCATTCCTTCCAGAACTTCGCGATCCAGTTCGCCGGCCGGATGTAGCGGAAAGCCCGGTTGCGCCGGCCCGCCAGCGCGTCGGGCGGATTGCATTCGCCATGGAACACCATGATGCGCGCGCCCTCCGGCACGAAGGGCTCTTCCCAGTAGTTGGCCGGCCACGTGGGAATGCCGTGGTACTTGAAGCTCGGGCACCAGGTCGCGGGCCAGTAAGAGAGCTTGCCCTGCTTGTGCAGCAGGTCGGACAGATAGGCCTGTTCGTTGCGGTATTCGGCCTGGACCTTGTCCATGTTGGCGCGGAAATACGCCAGCACGTCGGCATGGGCGCCGAGTTCGAAGCGGTAGACCGATGAATTGCCTGTGATTCGCTCGCGCCGCCAGGGGCGTGCGTAATCGTGAATGATCAGGAACTCGCCGGGCTGCTCGAAGAAGGCGTCGAGGCTGCCGACCACGACCACATCGACGTCAAGGAACAGGGCGGTGCCGCGCAGGCCGTGCAGATCCTTTTCGAAAGTGGTGAGCTTCTTCCACGCGCCGTCGCGCTGGCCGGGCGCCAGCTGCAGGTTGAGCGGCGGGATCGGCAGGCACGTCACTTCGGGCCGGATGCCGGTGCCGTCGTCCGTCAGGCACACGAACTTGAAGTCGCCGCGGAGATTGCGGCGCACCATGGCGTAGAGGCGGTTGACGTATTCGGGGCCGTATTTGGTGCCCCACTTCATGCAGAGAATGTGGCGTGTCACCAAGCTCAGTCTGCCTGGTTGCGCTTCTTGGCCGAGAGAGGCCGCTTCGCCTTGGCGCGCTTGATGGTGCCGCCGGGCGTGAGCCGCTGGTTGCCGAGCACGCGCAGGGTCTTGATTTCAGGGCGCTGGCCGCCGCGCTTGCTGTACTTCAGCACCTTGACGTCGCGCGGGCCGGGCATGCGGTCTTCATCGACGACGCGCTCTTTCTCGGGCTTGGGGCGCCACAGCACCAGCAGCTTGCCGATGTGCTGGATCGGGGCCGCGTCGAGCTCGTCGGCGAGTTCGCGCAGCATGGCATCGCGAGCCAGGCGGTCGTCGGAAAAGACACGGATCTTGATCAGGCCATGGGCCTTGAGCGCCGCGTCGGCTTCTTTTTTCACGGCAGGGGTGAGCCCGTCTCCACCGACCATGACGATCGGATCCAGGTGGTGAGCTTCGGCGCGGTGCACCTTGCGCTCGGCAGGGGTAAGTTGAATGGCGGACATCCCCGTATTATCGACGCGTATACAAAGACCTCCATGAGCACCAAAGCCAAAAGCAAAAAAGTCAACAAAGCCTGGCTGCACGACCACATCAACGATCCGTATGTGAAACTGGCCACGCGTGAGGGTTATCGCGCACGCGCCGCCTACAAGCTCAAGGAAATCGACGAGTCGCTCGGCCTGGTCAAGCCCGGCCAGCTGGTGGTCGACCTGGGCTCCACCCCGGGGGCCTGGAGCCAGTACCTGCGCCGGCGCATGTCGCCCGCGGGGGCGGCGGCCGGCGAACTGAACGGCACCATCATCGCGCTGGACATGCTGCCGATGGAGCCGATCGAGGGCGTGACCTTCCTGCAGGGCGATTTCCGCGAGGCGGAGCTGCTGGAGCAGGTGCTGGGCATACTGGCCGGCCGGAAGGCCGATCTGGTGGTTTCCGACATGGCACCCAACCTGTCGGGCATCCATTCGGCCGATGCCGCCCGCGTTGCGCACCTGATCGAGCTTGCAATCGACTTCGCCCAGCACCATCTGAAGCCTGAAGGAGCCTTGGTGGCCAAGCTTTTCCACGGCAGCGGCTACGACGAGCTGGTGAAGCTTTTCAAGGCGAATTTCCGCACCGTGAAGCCGTTCAAGCCCAAGGCTTCGCGCGACAAATCGTCCGAAACCTTTCTCGTCGGCATGGGTCTGAAGGCCCAGGAAACGCTTTGATACCTTGACGCAAAGGTCCGTTGAAGGGCCCCTTTGGGACGCAAACCCTTGTCAAGCTATGGCTGCTTTAGGGAAATGCCCGCTTTTCGCAGCTTGAAAAGCCTAAAATGGGGCGCAATTGCGTATCCATAGCGCGTTCTTTTCACAATCTTGTCACGCGCTTTCGACTGGAGCTTCGTTTGAACAATCAGTGGTTTTCCAAAGTTGCCGTATGGCTCGTCATTGCCATGGTGTTGTTCACTGTGTTCAAGCAGTTCGACACCCGAGGCGGCGTTGGCTCGGGGATGGTGAGTTATTCGGAGTTCCTGGATCAGGTCCGAAACAACCAGATCAAGAGCGCCGTCATTCCTGAAGGCGCCGGCGGCGGAGAAATCGTGGCCGTCACCAACGAGGATCGCAAGATCCGCACAACCGCCACCGTGCTTGACCGCGGCCTGGTGGGCGACCTGATCGATCACAACGTCAAGTTCGACGTCAAGCCGCGCGAAGAGGGCTCGCTCCTCATGACGCTGCTGGTGAGCTGGGGCCCGATGCTGCTGCTGATCGGCGTCTGGATCTACTTCATGCGACAGATGCAGGGCGGCGGCAAGGGCGGGGCGTTCAGCTTCGGCAAGAGCAAGGCCCGCATGATGGACGAGAACAACAACACGGTCACTTTTGCCGATGTCGCGGGCTGCGACGAAGCCAAGGAAGAAGTCCGTGAAGTGGTCGATTTCCTGAAGGACCCGCAGCGCTTCCAGAAGCTCGGCGGCCGCATTCCGCGCGGACTGCTGCTGGTCGGCCCTCCGGGGACCGGCAAGACCTTGCTGGCCAAGTCGATTGCCGGCGAAGCCAAGGTTCCGTTCTTCTCGATCTCGGGTTCGGACTTCGTCGAAATGTTCGTCGGCGTGGGCGCGGCCCGCGTGCGCGACATGTTCGAGAACGCCAAGAAGAACGCGCCCTGCATCATCTTCATCGACGAAATCGATGCGGTGGGCCGCCAGCGCGGCGCCGGCCTGGGTGGCGGCAACGACGAGCGCGAGCAGACCCTGAACCAGATGCTGGTCGAGATGGACGGTTTCGAAACCAACCTCGGCGTGATCGTGGTGGCTGCCACCAACCGCCCCGACATCCTGGACGCCGCCTTGCTGCGCCCGGGCCGCTTCGACCGCCAGGTGTATGTCACGCTGCCCGACATCCGCGGCCGCGAGCAGATCCTTGCCGTTCACATGCGCAAGGTGCCGCTGGGCCAGGACGTGAACCCGAGCGTCATCGCGCGCGGCACGCCCGGCATGTCCGGCGCCGACCTGGCCAATCTCTGCAACGAAGCCGCCCTGATGGCCGCCCGCCGCAATGCGCGCGTGGTCGAAATGCAGGACTTCGAGAAGGCCAAGGACAAGATCTTCATGGGCCCCGAGCGCAAGAGCATGGTCATGCCCGAGGAAGAGCGCCGCAACACGGCCTACCACGAGTCCGGCCACGCCCTCATCGGCAAGCTGCTGCCCAAGTGCGACCCGGTCCACAAGGTCACCATCATTCCGCGCGGCCGCGCCCTGGGCGTGACCATGAGCCTGCCGGCGCAGGATCGCTACAGCTATGACCGCGAATACATGCTGAACCAGATCAGCATGCTGTTCGGTGGCCGCATCGCCGAAGAAGTGTTCATGCACCAGATGACCACCGGCGCCAGCAACGACTTCGAGCGCGCGACGTCCATCGCCCGCGACATGGTCACGCGCTACGGCATGACCGACGCGCTGGGCCCGATGGTCTACGCCGAGAACGAAGGCGAAGTGTTCCTCGGCCGCTCGGTCACCAAGACCACCAACATGAGCGAGCAGACCATGGAAAAGGTCGACGCCGAAGTGCGCCGCATCATCGACGAGCAGTACGCGCAGGCGCGCCGCCTGATCGAGGAAAACAGCGACAAGATGCACGCCATGGCCAAGGCCCTGCTCGAATGGGAAACCATCGACACGGAACAGCTCGACGACATCATGGCCGGCCGCGCACCGCGTCCGCCCAAGGACTGGACGCCGCGCATCCCGCCTTCGGGCAGTGGCGGCGGCAGCGGCGGCACGCCGGCAGTCAATCCGGATCCGGCACCCACTGTTGCGTGACGTGCATCCGGCGTTAAATACCAACGGGGCCACGGGCCCCGTTTTCGATGAAGGTGCCGCATGACGATGGCTCCCGCAGCGGTCTGGCAGACCACCCGTTTTGCAATCGATCTTGCGCAACCGCGCGTGATGGGCATCGTCAATGTCACCCCTGATTCCTTCTCCGACGGCGGGGCGCATGCCTCGACCGAGGCCGCACTGCGGCATTGCGAGCAGTTGCTGAAGGAAGGCGCCGACATTCTCGACATCGGCGGCGAATCGACCCGCCCCGGCAGCCCGGCCGTGCCGCTCGATGCCGAACTGGCGCGCGTGCTGCCGGTGGTCCGGGAGGCCGTCAAGCTCAACGTGCCGCTGTCCGTCGATACCTACAAGCCGGAAGTCATGCGCGCGGTGCTCGAGCTTGGCGCCGACATCGTCAATGACGTCTGGGCGCTGCGGCAGCCTGGGGCGCGCGAAGCGGTGGCTGCGCATCCCTCGTGCGGCGTCTGCCTGATGCACATGCATCGGGACCCACAAACCATGCAGGCTGCGCCCATGCAGGGCGACGCGGTGCCCGAGGTGCTGTCGTTCTGGGCCAAGCAGTTGGCGCGGCTCCGGGCGCTCAAGGTCGATCCGTCGCGGATCACGCTGGACCCGGGCATTGGCTTCGGCAAGACCGTGGCACAGAATTTTTCGCTGCTGGCACGCCAGCGCGAACTGCTCGGGGCCGGCCATCCGCTGGTGCTGGGCTGGTCCCGCAAGTCGTCGATCGGCACTGTCAGCGGCATTCCGGCGGCCGCCGAACGCCTGGTGCCCAGCGTGACGGCGGCGGTGCTCGCCGTCGACCGGGGCGCGGCTGTGGTACGGGTGCACGATGTGCGCGACACCGTGGCGGCCATCGCCGTATGGCGCGCCATGAAGGCCGAAGAGACGCATTCACAACAAATTCGACAACAAGAACAACTCCCATGACCCGCAAATACTTTGGCACCGACGGCATCCGTGGCACCGTCGGGCAGTCGCCCATCACACCCGATTTCGTGCTGCGCCTCGCGCATGCCGTGGGCCGCGTGCTCAAGAAAAGCCAGTCGCGCCCCACGGTGCTGATCGGCAAGGACACCCGCATCTCGGGCTACATGCTCGAGTCCGCGCTCGAGTCGGGTTTCAACTCCGCCGGGGTCGACGTGGTGCTGCTGGGGCCGCTGCCCACGCCCGGCGTGGCGTACCTGACGCGCGCCCAGC
The DNA here is from genome assembly GCF_018614875.1 of Variovorax paradoxus. GTDB lineage: Bacteria > Pseudomonadota > Gammaproteobacteria > Burkholderiales > Burkholderiaceae_C > Variovorax > Variovorax paradoxus_I. Next base: position 498,201 of record NZ_JAGGNW010000002.1, read on the forward strand.
GCGCGAGCCTGGGCGTGGTGATCAGCGCCAGCCACAACGCCTTTCCCGACAACGGCATCAAGTTCTTCAGCGCGCAGGGAACCAAGCTCGACGACGCCTGGGAGCTGGCCGTGGAGGCAGCGCTCGAGGAAGCGCCGGCATGGGCGGCCTCCGCCGACCTCGGCAAGGCGCGCCGCCTCAACGACGCGCCCGGCCGCTACATCGAGTTCTGCAAGAGCACCTTCGCCAATGACCTGACCTTGCGCGACATGAAGCTGGTGGTCGATGCGGCGCACGGTGCGGCCTACCAGGTGGCGCCGAATGTGTTCCACGAATTGGGGGCCGAGGTCACCAGCATCGGCTGCGCGCCCGACGGGCTCAACATCAACGATGGCTTCGGTGCCACCCATCCAGAGGCGCTGGCCGCAGCCGTGATTGCGCAGAAGGCCGACTACGGCATCGCGCTCGACGGCGATGCCGACCGCCTGCAGCTCGTCGATGCCAGCGGGCGCCTCTTCAACGGCGACGAACTGCTCTACCTCATGGTGGCCGAACGCATCGCGCGCGGCGACAAGCCCGCGGGCGTGGTCGGCACGCTCATGACCAACAAGGCCGTCGAGGTGGCGCTGCGCGGGCAGGGCATCGAGTTCGTGCGCGCCAAGGTGGGCGACCGCTATGTGCTCGAGGAACTCGACAAGCGCGGATGGCTCCTGGGTGGCGAGGGCTCGGGCCATCTGCTGGTGCTCGACCGCCACACCACCGGGGATGGCATCGTGAGCGCGCTGCAGGTGCTGCAGGCCTGCGTGCGCAGCGGCAAGACGGTGGCGCAGCTGCTCGCGGAGATCACGCTGTTTCCCCAAGTCCTGATCAATGTCCGCCTGACGCCGGGACAGGACTGGAAGAACAACGATGCGCTGGCCAGCGAAACGCAGCGCATCGAAGCCGAGCTCGGCGACAGCGGCCGCGTGCTGATCCGCGCGAGCGGCACCGAACCCTTGGTGCGCGTGATGGTCGAGGCGCGCGACGCGAAGCAGGCCGAGTCTTGCGCGAAACGCCTTGCCGCAACCCTGGAACCCGCGCTGTGACGATGATCGACGTCGTCCTGGTTGACTACCGCAGCGCGGCGCACGCAGCCGCGCTGGTCGACCTGCTCGACGCCTATGCACGCGATCCCGCCGGCGGCGGCACGCCGCTCGAAGCGGGCGTGCGCGCCGGCCTGCCTGCGGCGCTGGCCGCGCGGCCGCAAGCCTTCAGCGTGCTCGCGTACGACGGGCAAACGCCTGTGGGCCTGGTCAACTGCATCGAGGGGTTTTCGACCTTCGCCTGCAAGCCGCTGGTCAATGTGCACGACGTGGTCGTGCTGCCCAGCCATCGCGGCCAGCGCGTCGCGCAGCGCATGTTGGCACGGGTGGAGCAGGAGGCCCGCGCGCGCGGCGCCTGCAAGCTCACGCTCGAAGTGCTTTCGGGCAATGCGCCGGCGCTGCGCAGCTACGAACGCGAGGGGTTTGCCGGCTTTCAGCTCGATCCGGCGTTCGGTCACGCCGTGTTTCTGCAGAAGAAGCTCTGAAAGAGAAATGGGCCGAGGCGCATTGATCGCCGTCGGCCCTCACCCCAACCCTCTCCCGAAGGGAGAGGGGGCAAGGCAAATCAGAAGCGCGTCACGGGCATGTCGGCATCGACCTTGTTCGGCGAATACTTGCCGAGTTCCCACTTGGCGATCGCGTTGCGGTGCACTTCGTCCGGGCCGTCCGCAAAGCGCAGCGTGCGGGCGCCGGCGTAGGCATAGGCCAGCGGAAAGTCGTCGCACATGCCGCCGCCGCCGTGCACCTGCATGGCCCAGTCGATCACCTGGCAGGCCATGCTTGGCGCCACCACCTTGATCATCGCGATCTCGTTCTTGGCGACCTTGTTGCCGGCCACGTCCATCAGCCAGGCGGCCTTGAGCGTCAGCAGGCGCGCCATGTCGATCTTGCAGCGTGCTTCGGCGATGCGCTCCTGCGTGACGGTCTGCGAGGCGACGGTCTTGCCGAAAGCCACACGCGAGGAGGCGCGCTTGCACATCAGCTCGAGCGCGCGTTCGGCCAGGCCGATCAGGCGCATGCAGTGGTGGATGCGTCCCGGGCCGAGGCGGCCCTGCGCGATTTCGAAGCCGCGGCCTTCGCCGAGCAGCATGTTGTCGACAGGCACGCGCACATTCTCGAAGTACATCTCGACGTGGCCGTGCGGCGCGTCGTCGTAGCCCATCACGTTGAGCGGGCGCACGATGCGGATGCCCTTGGCGTCGGCCGGCACAATGATCATGCTCTGCTGCGAATGCCTCGGCGCATCGGGGTCGCTCTTGCCCATGGTGATGAACACGGCGCAGCGCGGATCGGCAGCGCCCGAGATCCACCACTTGTGGCCATTGATCACGTACTCGTCGCCCTGGCGCTCGATGCGGGTCGAGATGTTGGTGGCGTCGCTGGAGGCAACGTCGGGCTCGGTCATTGCGAAGGCCGAGCGGATCTGCCCTTCGAGCAGCGGCTTGAGCCAGCGCGCCTTGATGGCTTCGGAGCCGTAGCGGGCAATGGTCTCCATGTTGCCGGTGTCCGGCGCCGAGCAGTTGAAGGCTTCCGACGCCCATGGCACACGCCCCATGATCTCGGCCAGCGGCGCATATTCCTGATTGGTGAGGCCGGCGCCTTCGTAGCCCGAGGCGGCGGCGCTGTCGACCGGCAGGAACAGGTTCCACAGCCCCTGGGCCTTGGCTTTTTCCTTGACCTTCTCGACGGTCTGGAGCGCGGTCCAGCGCTTGCCTGCGGCCGTGTTGGCAGCCAACTCGGCCGAATACTCGGCTTCGGCCGGATAGATGTGCGCATCCATGAAGGCGCTCACACGCTTCTGCAATTCCTTGGTCTTGGCCGAGTATTCGAAATCCATCTTCTGTCTCCTGGTGGGGGTAAGGCGGCTTATGCCTTTTGGGCAAACTGCCAGGCCATTTCGGCCATGGGGCGCGCACCGCGGCCCGAGGCCACGGCTTGTTCGCTCGATGCGGTACCGGCCTCGACCCGCTTGGCAATGCCTTGCAGGATCGCGGCCATGCGGAACAGGTTGTAGGCCTGGTAGAAGTTCCAGTCGGGCGCCAGCGCCTCGGGCGTGGTGAGGCCGGTGCGCTCGCAGTACTTGCGGATGTATTCGCTCTCGGTCGGGATGCCCAGGCTCCGGTGGTCCAGGCCGCCGATGCCGCGGAAGGACGCGCCGGAGATGTGCCACGACATGCAGTGGTAGCTGAAGTCGGCCAGCGGGTGGCCCAGCGTGGACAGTTCCCAGTCGAGCACGGCAATCGCGCGCGGCTCGGTGGCGTGGAACATGAGGTTGTCGAGCCGGTAGTCGCCATGCACGACGGACACCATGCGCTCGTCGCGCGCGCTTTGCGGCATATGGGCTGGCAGCCATTCCATCAGCTTGTCCATCTCGGGGATGGGTTGCGTGATGGAGGCCACGTATTGCTTGCTCCAGCGGCCGATCTGGCGCTCGAAGTAGTTGCCGGGCTTGCCGTAGTCGGCGAGTCCGCGCTCGGCGAACTTCACGGTGTGCAGCGCCGCGATGACGCGGTTCATCTCGTCGTAGATGGCCGAGCGGTCGGCATTGTCCATGCCGGGCAGGGCCTGGTCCCACAGCACGCGGCCCTGCATGAACTCCATCACGTAGAAGGCGCGGCCGATGACGGCCTCGTCTTCGCACAGGCAGTGCATGCGCGGCACGGGCACGTCGGTGCCGGCCAGGCCGCTCATCACCTTGAACTCGCGCTCCACCGCATGGGCCGACGGCAGCAGCTTGGCAACGGGGCCGGGCTTGGCACGCATCACGTAGCTCTGCGTGGGCGTGACGAGCTTGTAGGTCGGGTTCGATTGCCCGCCCTTGAACATCTCGACCGTCAGCGGGCCCTTGAAGCCTTCGAGGTTCTTCGCCAGCCAGGCTGCGAGCGCTTCGACGTCGAAGGCGTGCTGCTGCGAGACCGCACGGGTGCCGATGAAGTTGGAGAAGTCCTGGCTCATGTCAATGATCTGCTTCCGAGGCGCGCATCAACGCTGCGCGGTCCAGTACGACCAGGCCGCCCGGCTCGATCCGGATGGTGCCCTCGCGTTCCATGGTCTTGAGTTCCTGGTTGACCCGCTGGCGCGAAGCGCCGAGCAGCTGGGCGAGTTCTTCCTGCGCCAGCTGCAGGCCGATGCGCATCTGGCTGCCGTCTTCCAGGTTGGGCACGCCGTAGCTGCGCACCAGGTGGATGAGCTGCTTGGCCAGCCGTGCGCGCAAGGGCAGGGTGTTGAGGTCTTCCACCAGCCCGAACAGCGTGCGGATGCGGCGCGCCTGCAGCCGCATCAGCGCCTCGTACAGCTCCACGTGCGCAGCCAGGATCTTCTGAAAGTCGGCCCGCGCCACGCAGAGGATGGTGGTTTCCCCATGCGCATAGGCATCGTGCGTGCGCCGGTCCCCGTCGAACATCGCCACGTCGCCGAACCAGATGCCCGGCTCCACATAGGTCAGCGTCACCTGCTTGCCCGAGACGGCCGTCGAGCTGACGCGCACCGCGCCCTTGGCACAGGCGATCCAGTGTTCGGGAGGGTCGCCGCGGGCAGCGATCAGCTCGCCGTCCTTGAAGCGTTTGACAAAAGCACATCGGAGGATGTCGTGCCGTAGCGATGGAGAAAGAGAAGAAAACCAGCGACCACTGTTGATCGCTTCACGTTCTTCGATGGTAAGAATGGGGTCGTCCATTGGTCTGTCCTGTCGGCGACTGAAAAGCTGGAGGGTGTCGCAGGAGCGACGGCGTGCCGCTACTCGTAGTGCGGCGGTTTCTTCTCGATGAATGCGGCAATGCCGATGCCGGCATTGGGATGGTGCAGGTTGCGCACGAAGTGATCGCGCTCCTGCGAGAGCTGCGACGCGAACGTGGCGCCGCGCGCTTCGCTGAGCAGTTCCTTGATGCTGGCCAGCGAATTGGGCGCGCGTGCATTGAGCCTGGCTGCCAGCGCCAGGGCGCCCGCAAGCGCCTGGCCGTTCTCGCTCAGTTCATTGACCAGCCCGAGCGCATGCAGCCGCGGCGCGCCGATGCGCTCGCCGCACATCAGCCACTCGCTGGCCAGCTGGCGCGGCAATGCCCGCCCCAGCTGCCAGCTCAGGCCGCCGTCGGGCGAGAGCGCCACGTTGCTGTACGACGCCGCAAAGATCGCGTCGCGCGCGGCCACCACGAAATCGCAGGCCAGTGCCAGCGAGAAACCGGCGCCTGCGGCCGCGCCTTCCACCGCCGCGATGATGGGCTTGGGGAAGGCGCGGATCGAGTCGATCCAGTTGTGCAGGCCCTCGATGCTTTCGGCCTGCACCGAAGGGTCGCGCTGCCGGTTGTCGGACAGCCGCTGCAGCGAGCCGCCGGCGCAGAACCATGCGCCTTCGCCCACGATGACGACGCTGCGGATTTCCTCGCTGCTCTCGGCGCCGTTGAGCGCTTCGATGCCCGCGGCGTAGATCTCTGGGCCCAGCGCGTTGCGCTGGGTCGGGTTGGCGATCGTCAGCACCATGGTGCGTCCCTCGCTGGTGCTTTTCAGTTCGGCGGTCATCGCTGTGATGCTTTCCTTGGTGTTTGTCTGCTTATTCTTCTTCGTGCAGCAGGCTCAGGCCGATCGCGCCGCGGCGGCGCAGCCAGGGGCTGGGCCGATAGCGCGGGTCGCCGTAGACGGTCTGCAGGTTGAACAGCACTTCGAGCATGTTGGTCGGGCCGTACAGGTTGCCCATGGCCAGCGGCCCGCGCGGATAGCCCAGGCCCAGCTGGACCGCGGTTTCGAGATCGGCCGGCGAGCACACGCGCTGCTGGCACATGTCGGCGGCGATGTTCACGATGGTGCCGATCACGCGCTGCGTCACGAAACCGCCGCTGTCGCGAATCACGCTCACGGCCTTTGCGTCGCGTGCGAAGAGCGCGTGCGCCGCATCGCGGATGTCGCGCCGCGTGGCGGGGTTGGTGGCGAGCACGCGGCGCTTGGTGGCGGCATCGTCGATCAGCATGTCGATTCCGACAGTGCGTGTGGCGTCCAGGCGCTCGACCGCGGCCACCGTGGTCACGTCGAAGCCCAGCGGCGCCACCAGGATGAGCGACGTGGGCGCCGCCGTGGCGCCGCTGTCGATCTGGGCGCCCAGCGCATTCACCAGCCGCAGCAGGTCGGCCCGCCGCGCGGCGCGGGGCGAAACCCAGACCGAGGGCACCGCCTCCACCGCCGGCGGCGCCGGCTCGGGCGAGTGCTGCATCACGCCGTCGTTGTAGCGGTAGAAGCCTTCATTGGTCTTGCGGCCCAGCACGCCGGCCGCAAGCCGCTGTGCGGTGATCACGCTGGGGCGAAAGCGCGGCTCCTCGTAATACTGGTGATAGATCGATTCCATCACGGGATGCGACACATCGAGTGCGGTCAGGTCCAGCAGTTCGAAGGGCCCCAGGCGAAACCCGGCCTGCTCCTTCAGGATGCGGTCGATGGTCGCGAAATCGGCCACGCCTTCGCCGACGATGCGCAGTGCTTCCGTGCCATAGCCGCGGCCCGCGTGGTTGACGATGAAGCCCGGCGTGTCCTGCGCCTGCACGGCACTGTGGCCCATCTGCACCGCATAGCCCGCCAGCTGCTTGCAAACATCGGCGGAAGTCCTGAAACCGGCTACCACTTCGACCACCTTCATCAGCGGCACCGGGTTGAAGAAGTGAAAGCCCGCTACCCGCTGCGGATGCGCGAGCCCGGCGGCAATCGCCGTGACCGACAGCGACGAGGTGTTGGTGGCGAGCGTGGCCGCAGGCGCGACGACCGATTCGAGCTCGCGGAACAGCTTGCGCTTGACCTCCAGGTCTTCGACCACCGCTTCGATCACCAGGTCGCAATGGGCCAGCGCCCCGACCGAGTCGACCGCCTTGACGCGGGCGATCTGCGCATCGCGCGCCGCGGCGTCGATCTTGCCCTTCTCGTGCAGCTTGTTCCATTGGGCCACCAGGGCTTCGCGCCCGCGCTCGGCGGCACCTGCAAAACTGTCGAGCAGCAGCACTTCGCTGCCTGCCTGGGCCGCGATCTGTGCAATTCCTCGACCCATGGCGCCGGCGCCGACGACGCCGATCCGGGTGTAGTTGACTGTCATTGGAAGAAGATTTTCGCTGGTTGATGGGTATCCGGGCCTGCTTGCAGGCGTTGGGCGCGGCAGATCGCGCAGCCTCCGATTTTGCAGCCGCGGGCCGCAGGGGCGTTCCGGGTTTTACTCGGGGCCCGCGCTGTCAGGCCGGCCGGCGACTGCGATCGATGGCCACGCTCAAGCCGATGGCCACCACCAGCAACGCGAATCCGGCCCAGTTCATCCACGCCGCGGCGTCGTTGGCAAGCAGCCATCCACCCAGCCCGGCGCCGACTGCCTGGCCGACGTAGATGCCCGAACTGTTCAGCGCCACCGAGCCCGGCGCGAGGGGCGGGGCCAGGCCGACCAGCCGCGCCTGCTGCGCCGAATTGGTTGCGAAGCAGCCCAGGCCCCAAGGCACGAGCACCACCGCCAGCCACGGGAGCGTACCGGCCCACGGCCACAGAAAGAGGCTGAGCGCGATCAGCGAACTCGTCAGGAGCACCATGCGGCCCGCGCCCACGCGGTCGATGAACCGGCTCACGAGCATGTTGCCCGCGAGGCCGAACACGCCGAACAGCGCCCACATCAGGCTCAGCGCAGTGGGGTCCGCGCCGAAGTCCTGCTTCAGGATGGGCCCGAAATAGCTGAACAGGATGAACTGGCCGGCGCCTTGCAGCGCCGTGACCGATACGATGCCCATCAGCACCGGGCTGCGCAGCACGCGCGACCAGGCTGCCGCCGTCAGCGCTGCGGGACGAATGCCGCGCGGTAGGGTCAGCCAGATCGATGCTGCGCTTGTGACGCTCAGCAGCGCAATCGCCATGAAGGCCATGCGCCATCCGAGGTGGCCGCCAATCAGCGCACCGATGGGCAGGCCCAGCACCGAGGCCAGCGACCAACCGAGAAAGACGAAAGTCACGGCGCGCCCGCGCTGCTCCGGCGGCACCAGCATGCCGGCGCAGGCAGCGGCCTGCGGCGTGAAGATGGCGGGCGCCACCACCGTGAGCATGCGCACCGGCAGCAGGGCGCCAAAACTCGGCATCAGGGCCGCAATGGCATGCCCGGCGGCGTACCAGAGGAGCGTGAGGGCAAGCAGCCGGCGGCGATCCCAGCCTGCGACGGCTGCCGCCAGCAGCGGCGCACCGAGACACATCACGGCCGCGGCGGCCGTGATCAGCTGCCCGGCTGTCGCAACGGAGACGGACAGCGATGCGCTGATTTCATTGAGCGTGCCGGGCACCACCATCACGCCCGTGCCGATCACGAAATTGCCGGCCAGCAGGCCCCAGAGCGCGCCCCGGGGCGCGGGCCCGCTCACTGAAGAACCTTCGCCTTCGGCTGCGGTATTCGCCTTGGGGCGGCCCGGCGGCTCATGGAATCACCGGCGAACCTGCAGCGCGCCGGGGTTCACGATGTTGGTGGGGTTGCCCTTGATGAAGCTCACGACATTGTCGAAAGCCTGGCCAAAATAGCTTTCGTAGCTGTCCTGCTCGACATAGCCGATGTGCGGCGTGCAGATGCAGTTCTCCAGGCGCAGCAGCGCGTGGCCCTGCAGCGGCGGCTCGCTCTCGAACACGTCGACGGCAGCCAGCCCGGGCCGGCCGCGGTTGAGCGCAGCGAGCAGGGCATCGGCCTCGACCAGTTCGGCACGGGAGGTGTTGACGAAGAGCGCCGTCGGCTTCATGCGCGAAAGATCCTCGAGCTTGACCAGGCCGGCGGTTTCCTCGTTGAGCCGCAGATGCACCGACAGCACGTCGGCCGCTGCGAAGAACTCGTGCCGGTTCTGCGCCACCTGGAAGCCGTCGGAGCGGGCCTTGGCACAGCTTGCCTCGCGCCCCCAGATCACGACCTGCATGCCAAAGGCCTGCCCGTAGCGTGCCACCAGCTGGCCGATGCGACCATAGCCCCAGATGCAGAGCGTCTTGCCCTTGAGCACCGAGCCCAGGCCGAAATTGGGCGGCATGGAAGCCGACTTGAGCCCCGATTGCTGCCAAGCCCCGTGCTTGAGGTTGCTGATGTACTGCGGCAGGCGGCGCATGGCCGCCATGATCAGCGCCCAGGTCAGCTCGGCAGGCGCCTGTGGCGAGCCGGTGCCCTCGGCCACCGCCACGCCACGCTCCGTGCAGGCCGTGACGTCGATATGGCCGCCCACGCGTCCCGTCTGAGAAATGAGCTTGAGCTTGGGGAGCTTTTCGATCAGCTGGCGCGAAATATGGGTGCGCTCGCGGATCAGCACGATCACGTCGGCATCCTTCAGCCGAACTGAGAGCTGGCCGATGCCCTTGACCGTGTTGGTGTAGACCTTGGCCGCGTAGGCGTCCAGCTTGGCAGCGCAGCGCAGCTTGCGCACGGCGTCCTGGTAATCGTCGAGGATCACAATGTTCATGGCGTGCCATTGTGCCTCGCAGCATTGGCATGCCGCGCGTGTGAACGTTTGGATACCCACCCCGGATCACGGTCACCGGGGAGTGCACGGGTTCAGTGCAGGTGCGTGGAGCGGGGCGCGGCGCTGACTGCTTCCATCGCCTCGAGTGCCGCCAGCCGGTCGAGCTCGGCGCAAACATCGGCCATTCGGCCCGAAATCACCATGCGGTTGGTGCTGCGTTTTTCACCCTGCGGGCCGTCGACCACGCGAACGACGCGCAGGGGCCGTACGGGCACCGGTGCCGCCTTGGGGGCAGCCATGTGGGGGCGTGCGGCACAGGCCGGCCGGACCGCAACGTAGCGCAGGCCGGCGGATACGCTGCCGGTGTCGCGGCGACGCGCACGGCGTGCCGGCAGCAGCCGGCTTGCAAGCGATTGCAGCGGCATCCACAAATCAACGATGGCGAGGAGGGCGATTCCCATGTGAACTCCAAAAAAGTCTGAGGTTGAACACAGGCAGGATTTCTTTGACTGGACGCAACAGGGTGATGGCGACCAAGCGCCATACGCCCGCCACCTGTTGCGGCCGGATGGGTGCTGCTTTCGGCAGGCCGCGCGGCCTACATCAGCATGGTGTTGCGGATGAGGCCTACCGCCAGGCCTTCGATCTCGAAGGGCTCGCCAGGCTGGACCACGATGGTCGGGTAGTCGGGGTTTTCGGCATGCAGCTCGATGACCTGCTTGTTGCGCTTGAGGCGCTTGACCGTGACTTCGTCGCCAAGGCGAGCCACCACGATCTGGCCGTTGCGCGCTTCCTTGGTGGCCTGGACCGCGAGCAGATCGCCGTCCATGATGCCAGCGTCGCGCATGGACATGCCGCGCACCTTGAGCAGGTAGTCGGGCTGGCGCTGGAACAATGTGTTCTCGACGTAATAGGTTTGGTCGACGTGTTCCTGCGCCAGGATGGGCGAGCCCGCCGCAACGCGGCCGATCAGAGGCAGCGCGAGCTGCGCCATGCCGGGCAGCGAGAGAGAGAACTGGCCGCCTTCCCGGTGGCGCGTCTCGTTGAGCGAACGCAGTGCGTCGCCCTTGAGCCGGATGCCGCGCGAGGTGCCGCTGACGAGTTCGATCACGCCCTTGCGAGCCAGCGCCTGCAGGTGCTCCTCGGCGGCATTGGCCGACTTGAAGCCGAGCTCATTGGCAATTTCGGCCCGCGTGGGCGGAGCGCCGGTGCGGGCGATGGCGCTCTGGATCAAGTCCAGGATCTGCTGCTGGCGGGCGGTAAGCTTCACGGCGAACTGCATATGTGGTTCCTTGCGGCACTGGCTGAATATCCAGTACCTGTATTTTTAACCAGTTTTTAAAAGTTGGCAACCCATGGTTAATTCCCTTTCGCCCAGCCTGCGGCGCGTCGTGGTCCTGGGCACCGGCGGCACCATCGCGGGCCGGGCTGCCAGCGGCACCGACAACATCGGCTACACCGCTGGGGAGGTGGGGGTGGCGGATCTGCTCGGCGGCATCGATGCGCCCGCAGGCCTGGCGCTCGTGGCGGAGCAGGTGGCGCAGCTCGACAGCAAGGACATGGGGTTCGACGTCTGGCTGCAACTCGCGCAGCGATGCGCTTTCTGGCTGGCCGAGGCTGATGTGGCGGGGGTGGTGATCACGCACGGCACCGACACCATCGAGGAAACGGCTTTCTTCCTTCAGGCAGTGCTTGCACCCGGCAAGCCCGTGGTGCTGACCTGCGCCATGCGCCCGGCCACCTCGCTCTCGCCCGATGGCCCGCAGAACGTTCGCGATGCCATCGCCGTCGCGGCCACGCCGGCGGCGCGGGGCGTGACAGTGGTTTGCGCGGGCGCAATCCACAGCGCGCTGGATGTGCAGAAGGTGCACACCTATCGTCCGGACGCGTTTTCATCGGGCGATGCCGGGCCGGCCGGCTATGTGGAAGAGGGCGCGGTACGGCGCCTGCGCGATTGGCCACAGGCGGCGGGCGCGGTCTCGAAAATTCCTGAAGCGAAGGCCGGCGCGGCAATGCGCTGGCCCCGGGTCGAGATCGTCACCAGCCATGCGGGCGTGAGCGGCGCCATCATCGACTTGCTGTTGCAGGAGCGGGCCTCAGGCGCTGCCGAGCCGGTCCGCGGGCTGGTTCTGGCTGCGACCGGCAATGGCACGGTGCACCACGCGCTCGAGGCTGCTGCCTTGCGGGCGCAGGATGCCGGTGTGGCGGTGCTGCGCGCCACCCGTTGCGCGAGCGGGCGCATCCTGCCAAGGCCCGACGATCGGCTGCGGGACGCCGGTGCGCTGACGCCCGTCAAGGCGCGTATCGCGTTGATGCTGGAATTGCTCGAAACAGCGGCCACCTGAGCGGCGGCCGCGAACAGCGGATGGAGACGTTCAGCTGCTGAGCGCCACCAGCGCGCGCTGCGTGATCTCGTCGACGCTGCCGACACCCTTGATGGCGCGGTACTTCGGCGCCGCGGCCGGATCGGCCTTGGCCCAGGCCGAGTAGTAGTCGACCAGCGGACGCGTCTGCTGGCTGTAGACCTCGAGCCGCTTGCGCACGGTTTCTTCCTCGTCGTCCTTGCGCTGGATCAGGTCTTCGCCCGTGACGTCGTCCTTGCCTTCCACCTTGGGCGGGTTGAACTTCACATGGTAGATGCGGCCCGATGCGGGATGCGAGCGGCGGCCGCTCATGCGTTCGATGATGTCGCTGAACGGCACGTCGATTTCGAGCACGTAGTCGAGCTTGACGCCGGCTGCCTTCATGGCGTCGGCCTGCGGAATGGTGCGCGGGAAGCCGTCGAACAGGAAACCGTCGGCGCAATCTGGCTGAGCGATGCGTTCCTTCACGAGGTTGATGATCAGGTCGTCGCTCACCAGCCCGCCCGATTCCATGACCGCCTTGGCCTGCTGCCCGAGCGGCGTGCCGGCCTTGACGGCGGCGCGCAGCATGTCGCCGGTCGAAATTTGAGGAATGCCGTATTTCTGGCAGATGAAGGCTGCTTGCGTGCCTTTGCCCGCCCCGGGCGCGCCCAGCAAAATTAGTCTCATGGTGTCCTCGGACGGTTCTTGGATTTTGTGTCGCGCCAAGCGTCAGCCCAGGAGCCGTGCAAGGCGGAATCGCTTCGAGGATAGCATGCGTGAGCGTGAGAAATTTCCGCCGCCACCCTCGGGGCGGCGCACTTTTCAGTGTGCCGTGCCGGCAGCAAAGACCGCGCGCACGCGCTCGAGGTCCTCGGGGGTATCGACGCCGGGCCCTGGCGCGGTTTGGCTGACGTGCACCGCGATGCGATGCCCATGCCACAGCGCGCGCAGCTGTTCGAGCGCTTCGGTAGCCTCGATGGGCGCGGGCGTCAGCGAAGGAAAGCTGCGCACGAAACCGGCGCGGTATCCGTAGATGCCGATGTGCCGCAGCGGTGCCGGGGTGGGCAGCGCGGACGGCGGCGCACGGTTCGCGGAACCGTCGCGCCACCACGGAATGGGCGCCCGGCTGAAGTACAGCGCATTGCCACGCGCGTCGAGCACCGCCTTCACCACGTTCGGGTTAAGGAAGTCGTCGAGCGAATCGATCGCATGGGCCGCCGTGCTCATGGCGGCTTCCGGATGCGTCGCCAGTGCGGAGGCCACGGCGTCGATGAGCGCGGGATCGATCAGCGGCTCGTCGCCCTGCACGTTGACGACGATGTCGTTGCCGTCCAGGCCCAACTGCTCGCAGGCTTCGGCCAGGCGGTCGGAGCCGCTGGGATGGTCCTGGCGGGTCAGGATGGCTTCGACGCCATGCTTTCTGCATGCCTCGACGATGGCCGCATCGTCCCCGGCCACCACCACGCGCACGGCCGTCGATTTGCTGGCCCGCCGGGCCACGCGCACCACCATGGGCAATCCGGCGATGTCGGCCAGGGGTTTGTTGGGAAGCCGTGTCGAAGCCAGCCGGGCCGGCACCAGGACGGTAAAGCTCACAGGCCCAGCTCTTCGTCGGACAGCGTGCGGGCTTCGTTCTCGAGCAGCACGGGAATACCGTCGCGCACCGGGTAGGCCAGGCGAGCGCTGCGCGAGCAGAGCTCCTGTTTCTCGGCGTTCCAGGTCAGCGGGCCCTTGGTGACGGGGCAGACGAGCAGTTCAAGCAGCTTGGGATCCATCGAGCGATGATAGCTTTGCGTCGAGCGCAGCGAAGAAATCCGGTGACGGTGCGAAGTGCAGCGGCACGGCAAGCGCGTCGGGGGCCTTGGACCACAGCTTGACGGCATCTTTTTCGGTGCAGAGGAGGCGGTGTCGGGTGTGGGCAGGGCGCTGCCAGCCGTCGAAATCGTCATGGTCCGGCAGAGCGACTGTCTCGGAAAGCGTCAGCCCGCGTGCTCGCAGCATTTCGAAGAACGCTTCGGGCCGCGCAATGGCTGCCAGCGCGATCACCGGTTCGCCGGCGAGGGCGTCCAGTGGCATGCGTTTTCCGTCGCTCGCCACTGCGTCCTGCGCCAGCGCGCGGGTTGCGGTGTAGCCGCCCTCGAATGCGGGGTGCTCTCCACTGTGGAGCACCAGGTCGCACCGGCGCGGCCAGCGCTCGCGCAAGGGGCCCGCGGGCAGCCGCCAGCCGTTGCCCACGCCGCGGTCGTCGAACACGCAAATCTCGATATCGCGCGCAAGCGCCAGGTGCTGCAATCCGTCGTCGCTCACGATGACCTGCGTGGCCGGGTGGCGCGCGAGCAGGGCGCGCGCGGCCTCGATGCGGCGTTGCGCCACGAACACGGGCGCGCCGGTGGCTCGGCGGATCAGCAGGGGTTCGTCTCCGACATCCCGGGCGTTGCTCTCGGCGAGCACTTCGCGGCAGTCGTCGGTGCGGCGGCCGTAGCCGCGCGACACCACACCGGCTTGCAGGCCGCGGGCCTGCAGGTGCCGGACCACCGCCATCACGACCGGTGTCTTGCCGGCGCCGCCGGCGATCACGTTGCCGACCACGATCACCGGCACCTGGACGCGTTCGGTCGGGAGCCAGCCCTTTTGGTAGAGCCAGCGCCGCAGCGCGAAAAGCGCCGCGTAGAGCAGCGACAGGGGCCACAGCAGGCACGCCAACGCCCCGCGGTGCAGCCAGGCACGCTGCAGCCGCGAGGCCGGCGCACGGGTCGCGCTGGTGGTGCCGGTGGTGCTGCGGCCCTGCGACGGCACTCAGTGCCCTGCTTGCGCCGTCGACTGGGCTGCGAACGTGATCTGCACCAGGCCCACGCGGCGCGCGGCTTCCATCACCGTGATCACGGCTTGGTGCGGGCTACTGGCATCGGCGCTGATGATGACCACGCTGTCCTTGCCGCCGGTGGCTGCGGCGCCCAGCGCGGCAGCCACGGTGTCGACGTTGCGGTCGGCCACAGGCTTCTTGTTGATCGAATAGCGCCCGTCGGCGGATACCGCAACGATCACTTCCTTGGGATAGTCGCGCTGCGAATCGACGTCCGCCGTCGGCAGGCGCAACTGCATCTCCGTGAACTTGCTGTAGGTGGTCGACAGCATCAGGAAGATCAGGATGACCAGCAGCACGTCGATGAACGGGATCAGGTTGATCTCCGGCTCGTCGCGCGCGCCGTGGCGAAACTGCATGCGGCCGCGGGTCATGGCACGGCTCCGGCAAGCGACGTGAGGGCCATCATTTGCGCAGGGCGTTCAGGTGGCGGGCGAAGCGCTCGCCCGACAGTTCCAGGTTCAGCAGGTATTCGTCGACCCGGCTGCGGAAATAGCGCCAGAAGATCAGCGTCGGAATGGCCACGATCAGGCCGAAAGCCGTGTTGTAGAGCGCAATCGAAATGCCGTGCGCCAGTTGCGCGGGATTTCCGGCGCCCACCGCACCGCTTCCGGGCGACTGCGATCCGAAGATCTCGATCATGCCGATGACCGTGCCCAGCAGGCCGAGCAGTGGCGCCGCCGACGCAATGGTGGCCAGCGCCGGCAGGTAGCGCTCCAGCTTGTGCGCCACGGTGCGCCCCGAGGCCTCCATGGCCGCGCGCAGGTCGTCCTCGGTGCAGCGCGGGTTGGCGTTGAGCGCCCGCAGGCCGGCGGCCAGCACCTGTCCGAGCATCGAGTTGCGCTCGAGCTTGGTCACCGTGTCGGGTCCCGGCACGGAGCCGTGCGACACGGTGATGGCTTCATCGAGCAGCTTGGGCGGCAGGACCCTCACGGTCTTGAGACTTGTGAAACGTTCTATAACCAGCGCGAGCGCGATGATCGAACAAGCGAGCAATGGCCAGATTGGCCAGCCCGCGGCAACTATGATGGAAAACAAGGAATCCTCCGGCCCCGTAGACTGCAAATGCGCGGCGATTATCCACCGGCGCCGACATTGCCACGCGGCTTGTTTGCATGTCAGCGAAGACGCACAGATTCTGTGGATAACTTTGTGATTAACCCGCTGCGCAACTCGTCCGGACCCGCATGGGACGGGCCTCCCATTAGATCGATTGAATTTTGAGCAGTTCTTTTTTCAATGAAATCAACAGCTTGCACGGCAAACCGTGCACCTGTTCCGCATCGGCGTCGTGGTCCCGAGGCTCGGCAATCCACTGTGGAAGAGTGGCCGCCGGCCGCACGGGTGTGTTGTGAACCTGCGTGACTCGAATCCCACGCCGGGTCCGCGCATCTGGGCTGTCGGCGCGCTGTGCCGGGCGATTGCCGACGCGCTCGATGCGCGCTTCAACCCGGTTGCGGTGCGCGGGGAAATTTCCGGCTTTTCGCGCGCGTCGAGCGGGCATTGTTACTTCGCGCTCAAGGATCCGTCCGGCCAACTGCGCTGTGCAATGTTTCGGCGCGCAGCAGGCTTGCTCGATTTTTCGCCGCGCGACGGCGACCAGGTAGAGGTGCGCGGACGCCTCGCGGTGTACGAGCCGCGCGGCGATCTGCAGCTGGTGGTCGAAAGCCTTCAACGCGCCGGCCAAGGTGCGCTGTTCGAGCAATTCCTGCAACGCAAGGCGCGGCTCGAGGCCGAAGGGCTCTTCGATGCGGAGCGCAAGCGGGCGCTGCCCGTCATGCCGCGTGCGGTGGGCCTCGTGACCTCGCTCGGCGCTGCGGCGCTGCACGACGTGGTCACGGCGCTGCGGCGCCGCGTGCCGCACATTCCCGTGGTTCTGGCGCCGGCGGCGGTGCAGGGCGCCAATGCACCGGCGGAGCTCGTGCGCGCGCTGCAATCCCTTTACACGCTGGAGCCAGCCGTCGACGTGATCCTGCTGGTGCGCGGCGGCGGCTCCATCGAAGATCTCTGGGCGTTCAACGATGAAACCCTGGCGCGCACCATCGTTCAAAGCCCGGTTCCGCTGATTTGCGGTGTCGGCCACGAAACCGACTTCACCATCGCCGACTTTTGTGCCGACCTGCGCGCGCCCACGCCCACCGCCGCGGCGGAACTCGTCAGCGCGCCCCAGGCAATGTGGCTCGGTGCGCTCGATCTCCTGGGCGAGCGGCTCGACGGCGCTCTGGGTGGGCGTCTCGACGCGCTGGGGCAGCGCCTGGACCAGGCCGCGGGGCGTTTGGGGCGGCCTTCGACATTGGTGGCGCGCCAGCAGCTTCGGCTCGCACACCATTCGCAGCGGCTGCGCTATGCGGTGATGTCCAGAACCGAGCGCCTGGCCCATGTCCCGCGGTCGATCTCCGCCGATTTCCCGCAGAAGCTCGAGCGCGCACTGGCGCAGCGGCGCGACCGGCTGGAGCGCGTGGCCTTGCGGCTGCGGCTGCTCGATCCCGCGCTGGTGCTGCAGCGCGGCTATGCCTGGCTCACCGGCGCCGACGGACGCGCGATCGTCAGCGCAAGGAAATTGAGTCCGGGCGACGCAGTGGTCGCGCGGCTGTCGGATGGTTCGGTCGACCTGACCGTGACGCCAGGCAAAACGGGAACGCGTCCGACGCCCGCCCGGTAATTCCTTTCTAGAATCCTTTATTCCCCACAACCAACCCACGAGAAAAAACCATGGAACATGTGCTCCCACCCCTGCCGTACGCCCTCGACGCGCTGGCCAAGGCCATCGACGCCAAGTGGGGCAGCCACGACGCCTTCAAGGAAGCGTTCGTGAAGTCGGCCGTGGGCAACTTCGGCTCGGGCTGGACCTGGCTGGTGAAAAAGGCCGACGGTTCGGTGGACATCGTGAACATGGGTGCAGCCGGCACGCCGCTGACCACCGGCGACACCCCGGTGCTGACGGTGGACGTCTGGGAGCACGCCTACTACATCGACTACCGCAACCTGCGCCCGAAGTTCGTCGAGACCTTCCTGGCCAAGCTGGTGAACTGGGACTTCGCGGCCAAGAACTTCGGCTGAACCGGGTTCCTCATTGAAAAAGCCGACCCGGGAGGGTCGGCTTTTTCATGGGCCAAGGGCAGTCGAGTGCTCAGCGCCTCGAAGCGGCAAACAGTTCGCCGCCGAGTTTGGCGCCCTTCTTGATGTTCTTCTTTGCGAACCAGCCCTGGTTCATTTCGAGCACGAAGCGCACGGGCTCCTCGGAACAATGGGAGTCCTCGGTCATCGGCTGCATGTCGGCCAGGTTGACGATGCGGCCGTCGTCCGCCACGAAGGCGGCGGTCAGCGGCAGCAGCGTGTTCCTCATCCAGAAGCACTGGGTGGCCGGCTGTTCGAAAACGAAGATCATGCCCTCGGCCTGCGGCATCTCCTTGCGGAACATCAGGCCGATCTCCCGCTGCCGGGGCGTCTGCGCGATCTGCGCATCGATCTTGTACAAGCCGACGGACAGCTTGGTGCGTTGCAGGTCGGTCTGGGGTTGCTGCTGCGCCTGCGCGGAGCCCATCAGAGAGGCGGCAGAAAGCAGGAGCAGGGCGGCAAAACGCTGGAACATCGGGGCTTCTTTCAGGGCGGCGTCCAAGGACGCGAGGCCAATAAAAATGCCCGCTGATGCGGGCATTGCCAGTGAGCTCGGGAGCTTACACCTTCTTGGCTGCAGCGGTGTGCGCCTTGGCCACGTGGTGGCGAGCCTTGTGCTTCTTGACCGCGTGCTTCACCGGGGCCTTTGCCTGAGGGACGACGGCGGGCGCGGCCGGCGCTGGTGCGGGCGGGGTTTGCGCGAATGCACCGGCTGCGAAGAGACCGGCGACGAGGGCTGCGAGCAGCTTGTTCATGAGACATCCTTTGAGATTGTTGATATGGACCACCTCCCTGTGGAAGGTGAACACTCAACGCGACAGGCGCTCGTCCCGGTTGACAGGAGTTTCGTTGCCGCAAGCGAAAAAAAAGCGCTCCGGAGAGCGCTTTCTCGTACGGCCGGGCCGACTTACTGAGGCGTGCCGCCTTGGGTCGACTTGCGCTTCACGCTGCCGTCCTTGTTGCGACGGCGCTGGTCGCGCGTGCTGGCGCGCTTCTCGCCAGATGCCGCAGCCTTGTCGGTACCGATCGCGCCGCCTTCGGGCGTCTTGGCGATGTCGCCAGCGGGAGCAGCCACCTGGCCAGCGGGCTTGGCTTCCTTCTTGGCTTCGGCGCGGGCTTGCGACTTGCTGTTGGTGGCGTTCCCTTGCTCGGGCGTGGTGCCGGTGGGGTTCTGGGCGTAGGCGCCAGCGGCGAACAGGCCAGCGATCATGACTGCGAGAATTTTGCTCATTGATGATTCCTCTATCGAGAATTGGTTGGAAACGCCTCCCGGCGAGCAGAAGGTCAGCCACTAACGAGACCATTGCCTCTCGGGTTGACAAACGCTGCTGATGGGTTGCGTCTAAAATGTACAGCGATTTGTTCGCGGGCTGTACAGCGATTCCCCATCGCTGTCTGAATTCGCAGACAGTCGTCCGAATTACGTCACTCCCGGAGTCCTTCCCCCTCATGTCCAGCTACCAGCACATCAAAGTCCCGGCCGAAGGCCAGAAGATCACGGTCAACGCCGACAACTCGCTCAATGTGCCTGATCAGCCGATCATTCCCTTCATCGAAGGCGACGGCACGGGTCTGGACATCACCCCGGTGATGCTCAAGGTGGTGGATGCCGCAGTGGCCAAGGCCTACGGCGGCAAGAAGAAGATCCACTGGATGGAAGTCTATGCCGGCGAAAAATCGACCAAGGTCTATGGCCCCGATGTCTGGCTGCCCGAAGAAACGCTGCATGCCGTGCGCGACTACGTGGTTTCCATCAAGGGCCCGCTGACCACGCCGGTCGGCGGCGGCATCCGCTCGCTGAACGTTGCGCTGCGCCAGGAACTCGACCTCTACGTCTGCCTGCGCCCCATCCAGTACTTCGAAGGCGTGCCCAGCCCGGTGCGCGAGCCGCACAAGACCCACATGGTCATCTTCCGCGAGAACTCGGAAGACATCTACGCCGGCATCGAGTTCGAAGCCGAAAGCGACAAGGCCAAGAAGCTCATCAAGTTCCTGCAGGACGAACTGGGCGTCAAGAAGATCCGCTTCCCCAACACTTCGGGCATCGGCGTCAAGCCCGTGTCGAAGGAAGGCACCGAGCGCCTGGTGCGCAAGGCGCTGCAATACGCGGTGGACAACGACAAGCCCAGCGTCACCATCGTGCACAAGGGCAACATCATGAAGTTCACCGAAGGTGGCTTCCGCGACTGGGCCTATGCCCTGGCAGCCAAGGAGTTCGGCGCCGAGCTGATCGACGGCGGCCCCTGGATGAAGTTCAAGAATCCCAAGACGGGCAAGGAAATCACCGTCAAGGACAGCATCGCCGACGCGTTCCTGCAGCAGATTCTCCTGCGCCCCGCCGAATACAGCGTCATTGCCACGCTCAACCTCAACGGCGACTATGTGTCCGACGCGCTGGCGGCCCAGGTGGGCGGCATCGGCATTGCCCCGGGCGCGAACCTGAGCGACACCGTCGCCATGTTCGAAGCCACCCACGGCACGGCTCCCAAGTACGCCGGCAAGGACTACGTGAACCCCGGTTCCGAAATCCTCTCGGCCGAGATGATGCTGCGCCACATGGGCTGGACCGAAGCGGCCGACCTGATCATCAGCTCGATGAAAAAGTCGATTGCGAGCAAGAAGGTCACCTATGACTTCGCCCGCCTGATGGACGGCGCCACGCAGGTGAGCTGCTCGGGCTTCGGCCAGGTGATGATCGACCACATGTAATTGCGCGGGCAGTTGCATTCGGCGTCTGCGGGCGCCGGGAAACCAAGGCCCTCGGGATCCTTCCGGATCTCGAGGGCCTTTCTCCTTCGGTTCTTCTTTCTTCTTCCGCCCGGCAAGACCGGGACAGGTTGGAGAAATGGAACACCTTGCTCCATCCCCATTTTTTTCCGAGCGGGTGCCGCGTAATATTTGCGCCGTGGTGCGCACGCGAGCGGCAGAACTTTTTGCATCGTCTGTGTTGTCGCACACGACGCAAGCCTCTTGATTTGTCGAATACGCGCCACCAAGTCTTCTTGCGCCGGCACGGTGCTTGCACGCTCTATAGAATCTTTTTTATGGCAACGAGAATTCCCAAGACTCCCAGCACTCCGCCGGCCCAGAAACCGGCCGGGGATGACGGAGATTCGGTCGTTCTGGAGCGGCGGCCGCAAAAAACCGCGCCGCCGCAGATGTACCAGGTCGTCATGCTGAACGACGACTACACGCCCATGGAGTTCGTGATCGTCGTCCTGCAGGAATATTTCAGCAAGGATCGCGAAACCGCGACCCAGATCATGCTCAAGATCCATCTCGATGGCCGCGGCGTCTGTGGGGTTTATTCCCGTGACCTGGCGGCCACCAAGGTCAACCAGGTGATGGAGGCTGCGCATCAGGCCGGGCATCCGCTGCAGTGCGTCAGCGAACCCATTGCGTGAACCAGTTGAATTGCGCACGCTCAAACCCATCTGAGAATTTATTTACAGCAAGGCAAAAGGAAATAACATGATTGCCCAGGAACTGGAAGTCAGCTTGCACATGGCCTTCGTCGAGGCCAGGCAGCAGCGCCACGAGTTCATCACCGTGGAGCACCTGTTGCTCGCTTTGCTGGACAATCCGAGCGCCGCAGAGGTTCTGCGTGCCTGCTCGGCCAACGTCGACGACCTGCGGGCGTCGCTCACCAACTTCATCAAGGACAACACGCCCCAGGTGGCGGGTACCGACGATGTAGACACCCAGCCCACGCTGGGTTTCCAGCGCGTGATCCAGCGCGCCATCATGCATGTGCAGTCCACCGGCAACGGCAAGAAGGAAGTCACCGGCGCCAACGTGCTGGTCGCGATCTTCGGCGAGAAGGACTCGCACGCGGTGTACTACCTCCACCAGCAGGGCGTGACCCGCCTGGACGTGGTGAACTTCATTGCCCACGGCATCAAGAAGAGCGATCCGCCCGAGGCCATCAAGGGCAGCAGCGAATCGTCTTCGGGCGAGGGCGAAGAGGGCGGCGGCGAAAAGAACGAGAAGGCCTCGCCTCTCGAGCAGTTCACGCAAAACCTCAACCAGCTTGCCAAGGACGGCAAGATCGATCCGCTGATCGGCCGCGAATACGAGGTCGAGCGCGTCATCCAGATCCTGTGCCGCCGGCGCAAGAACAACCCGCTGCTGGTGGGTGAGGCCGGCGTGGGCAAGACCGCCATCGCCGAAGGGCTCGCATGGCGCATCACGCAGACCGACGTGCCCGAGATCCTTGCCGAGGCGCAGGTCTACTCGCTCGACATGGGTGCGCTCCTGGCCGGCACCAAGTACCGCGGCGATTTCGAGCAGCGCCTGAAGGGCGTGCTCAAGTCGCTCAAGGACAGGCCGAACGCCATCCTGTTCATCGACGAAATTCACACCCTGATCGGTGCGGGCGCGGCTTCGGGCGGCACGCTCGACGCGTCGAACCTGCTCAAGCCGGCGCTCTCGAGCGGCCAGCTCAAGTGCATCGGCGCCACCACCTTCAGCGAATACCGCGGCATCTTCGAGAAGGATGCCGCCCTGTCGCGCCGTTTCCAGAAGGTCGACGTGGTCGAGCCGACGGTGCAGGAAACCGTCGACATCCTGAAGGGATTGAAGTCGCGCTTCGAAGAGCACCACGGCGTCAAGTACGCGGTGGCGGCCCTGCAGGCCGCGGCGGAACTGAGCGCCAAGTACATCAACGACCGCCATCTGCCCGACAAGGCCATCGACGTGATCGACGAGGCCGGTGCCGCCCAGCGCATCCTGCCGGCAAACAAGCGCAAGAAGACCATCAGCAAGACCGAGGTCGAGGACATCGTCGCGAAGATCGCGCGCATTCCCCCGGCCAACGTCAGCAATGACGACCGCGGCAAGCTGCAGACCATCGAGCGCGACCTGAAGAGCGTGGTGTTCGGCCAGGACAAGGCGCTCGAGGTGCTGGCTTCCGCCGTCAAGATGGCGCGCTCGGGCCTCGGCCGCGAGGACAAGCCGATCGGCTCGTTCCTGTTCAGCGGCCCCACCGGCGTCGGCAAGACCGAGGCGGCCAAGCAGCTGGCCTACATCATGGGCATCGAGCTGATCCGATTCGACATGTCCGAATACATGGAGCGCCATGCGGTGAGCCGCCTGATCGGCGCGCCTCCGGGCTATGTCGGGTTCGACCAGGGCGGCCTGCTGACCGAAGCCATCACGAAGAAGCCGCACGCGGTGCTGCTGCTCGACGAAATCGAGAAGGCGCATCCGGACATCTTCAACGTGCTGCTGCAGGTCATGGACCACGGCACCCTGACGGACAACAACGGACGCAAGGCCGACTTCCGCAACGTGATCATCGTGATGACCACCAATGCGGGCGCCGAGACCATGAACAAGGCGACCATCGGCTTCACCAACCCGCGACAGGCGGGCGACGAGATGGTCGATATCAAGCGCCTGTTCACGCCGGAGTTCCGCAACCGCCTGGACGCGATCGTGAGCTTCAAGGCGCTCGACGAGCAGATCATCCTGCGCGTGGTCGACAAGTTCCTGCTGCAGCTCGAAACGCAGTTGGCCGAGAAGAAGGTCGACGTCACGTTCAGCGACAGCCTGCGCAAGCACCTGGCGAAGAAGGGCTTCGATCCGCTGATGGGCGCCCGCCCGATGCAGCGCCTGATCCAGGACACGATCCGTCGTGCACTGGCCGACGAGCTGCTGTTCGGACGCCTGATCGATGGCGGCCGCCTGTCGGTCGACATCGACGACAAGGGCGAAGTGCTGCTGGACATCCAGCCGCTGCCGAAGAAGGAAGGCAAGTCCAAGCCTGAAGCCGAAGAGGCTGCTGCAGGGTGATTGGTTCTCCCCCAGGCTTCGCGCACTTCGTGTCGCTTCGCCCACCCCCTCGCCGGGGGCGATACCAGCGGCCCGGCAGAGCCGGTTCCGCGGTATCCCTGGAATGAAGAAAAAGGCCGGTAGCATTCGCTGCCGGCCTTTTTCCTTGGTGCCGGAATTTACCCGCACACAAGCTTTACCTTGATCCTCCCCGAGCTCAGTCAGGAATGGAAAACCGGCCTCTCTTTGGCCTGGAGCGGCTATATCGCCGTGCTGTCGGTCTGGATCGTGATGCAGAAGCGTGCGCCGGTGTCCACCATGAGCTGGATCCTGTCGCTCGCGCTGTTGCCGTTCGCGGGCTTCGTCATCTATTACTTCCTGGGGCCGCAGCGGCTGCGCAAGCAGCGCGTCAAGCGCTTGCGCAGCCGCGCCAGCGCGCACACGCAGGCCGACCTGGCGCGCGTGCGCGATGCGGCCCAGAACGCGCCGCCGGCGCTGCAGCAGATGGCGCGGCTAGGCACCGCGGCCTGCGGGCTGCCGGTTTCCAGCGCGACGGGCGTGGCGCTGCTTTCGGGCGGCGCGCGCACCTTCGATGCCATTTTCGATGCGGTGCGCGCAGCGCGCGACCACATCCATCTCGAGTACTACATCTTCGAGCCCGACAAGATCGGCACTGCGCTGCGCGACCTGCTGGCGCAACGCGCCCGCGAGGGCGTGGCCGTGCGCCTTCTGCTCGACGCGCTGGGCTCCAAGCGCATCGGCCGCAAATTCATGGCGCCCCTGCATGCCGCGGGCGTGCAGGTTGCGCTTTTCCACGACACGCGCATCGGCCGCCGCCTGCGCCCGGTGACCAACTACCGCACGCACCGCAAGATCGTGGTGTGCGACGGCCGCGTGGGTTTTACCGGCGGCGTCAACATCACCGACGAGGAAGACAAGCGCACCCGCCCCGACGCCTACCATGACGTCCACCTGCGCATCGAGGGCAGCGCGGTGCGCTGGCTCCAGACCACCTTCCTCGAGGACTGGACCTACGCCACCGGCGAAGATCTGCGCGACATCGACCACCTGATGGGCGCCATGCTGCCGCAGGTGGAAGCCGGCGGCATTCCCGTGCAGATCGTGACCAGCGGCCCGGACAACCTGCTGGAGCCCATCCACCGCATGCACGTGGAGGCGATTCATTCGGCGAGCGAACGCGCCTGGCTCACCACGCCTTACTTCGTGCCCGGCGAGCCCGCCCTGATGGCGCTCACCAGCGCCGCGCTGCGGGGCGTGGACGTGCGCCTTCTGGTGCCGCGCCGCAGCGATTCGGCCATTGTGAGCGCCGCCGCGCGCTCCTACTTCGACGAGCTGATTGCGTCCGGCGTCAAGGTATGGGAGTACAAGGCGCGCATGCTGCACTCCAAGACCTTGGTGGTCGACGACCATTGCGCGATGATCGGTACCGCGAATTTCGACAACCGCAGCTTCAGGCTCAATTTCGAAGTGAGCGCGGTGGTCTACGGCCCCGAGCTGGCACGTCCCCTGGCCGCGCAGTTCGAGACCGACCTGCACAGCTCCGGCGCGGTGCGTGCCCACCGGCCGCAGAGTTTCTGGCGCCGCCTCGGCGACGCGCTTGCACGATTGTTTTCCCCCTTGCTCTGAATGAACCACACCTTTCTCTGGCACGACTACGAAACCTTCGGCGCCGTGCCGCGCCGCGACCGGCCATCGCAGTTCGCCGCCATCCGCACCGATGCCGAGCTGAACGAGATCGGCGAGCCGCTGATGATCTACTGCAAGCCGGCGCCCGACTACCTGCCCAGCCCCGAGGCCTGCCTGATCACCGGCATCACGCCCCAGCTCTGCCTGGAACGCGGCATTCCCGAGCACGCCTTTGCCGCGCAGGTCGAGAAGGCCTTCTCGCAGCCCGGCACCATCGGCGTGGGCTACAACACCATCCGCTTCGACGACGAGGTCACGCGCTTCCTGTTCTGGCGCAACCTCATCGATCCGTACGCCCGCGAGTGGCAGAACGACTGCGGACGCTGGGACCTGCTCGACGTGGTGCGCCTCACCTACGCGCTGCGGCCCGAAGGCATCGAGTGGCCGAAGAAGGAAGACGGCAAGCCCAGCTTCAAGCTCGAAGACCTGGCGCGCGCCAACGGCCTGCTGCACGAATCGGCGCACGATGCGCTTTCCGACGTGCGCGCCACCATTGCCCTGGCGCGGCTGATTCGCGAGCGCCAGCCCAAGCTGTTCGAATTCGCTTTCGGCCTGCACAAGAAGGACCGCGTTGCCACCGAACTCGGCCTGCCGGCCATGCGTGAAACGGCCCGGCCCTTCCTGCATGTATCGGGCATGTTCCCGGTCGAGCGCGGCTGCCTCGGCGTGATGTGGCCGCTTGCGAGCCATCCGACCAACAAGAACGAACTGATCGCCTGGGACCTGGCCCACGACCCCAGCGAGCTGCGCGACCTCGACATCGAGACCTTGCGCCTGCGCCTGTTCACGCGCACCGCCGACCTGCCCGAAGGCGTGGTCCGCCTGCCGGTCAAGGGCATTCACCTCAACAAGTCGCCGATGGTGGTCGGCAACCTGCGCACGCTGGCACCCGCCATGGCCGAGCGCTGGAACGTCGATCTCGATGCGGCCCTGCGCCACGCGGCCATTGCGCGCGACCTGCCCGACATGAGCGCCATCTGGTCGCAGGTGTATGCCCGCCCCAAGGAGGCGGCGCCCGATGTCGATGAAGACCTCTACGGCGGTTTCGTCGGCAACGCCGACCGGCGCCGCCTGAACCAGCTGCGCGCGCTGTCACCCGAGGAACTCGCCAAGGATCGCACGGGTTTCGACGATGGGCGGCTCGAGGAACTACTCTTTCGCTACCGCGCCCGCAACTGGCCCGAGCTGCTCGGCGCCGAGGAAGCCGAACGCTGGGAGGCGCTGCGCATCGCGCGGCTCTTCAAGGGAGAGGGTGGGGCGCGCACCATCGAGATGCTGTTCAGCGAAGTCGATGCGCTGTCCGAAACCGCGGACGAGCGGGGCGAAGAAATCCTGGGCGCGCTCTACGAATACGCCGAGGCCATCGCCCCCGAAGCCTGAGTCCCTACGAACTGCGGCTCATCCAGCTGGTGGCCTGCGCGCGGCCCGGCAGATGCAGCGCGGCCGTGGCAGCCGGGGTTTCCGCGAGCAGCCGGCCCTTGCGGAACACCTTGAGCCGCGTCGCGCGCAGCCGGATCGCCTCGACCGGGTCGCGCGCCTGCAGCAGCACGAAGCTCGCATCGCAGCCCGCCTCGAGGCCGTAGCCCTCCAGGTGCATCACGCGCGCGGCATTCGTGGTCACCGCGTCGAAGCACTGGCGGATGCCGGCCTGGCTCGTCATCTGCGCCACGTGCAAGCCCATGTGCGCCACTTCGAGCATGTCGCCCGAGCCCATGCCGTACCACGGGTCCATCACGCAGTCGTGCCCGAAGGCGACATTCACGCCGGCGGCCATCAGCTCTGGCACGCGCGTCATGCCGCGGCGCTTGGGGTAAGTGTCGTGGCGGCCCTGCAGCGTGATGTTGATGAGCGGGTTGGAAACAACGCTGACGCCACTCTGCGCGATCAGCGGCAGCAGCTTGCTCACGTAGTAGTTGTCCATCGAGTGCATCGACGTGCAGTGCGAGCCCGTCACGCGACCCTGCATGCCGAGGCGCCAGGTTTCGGCCGACAAGGTTTCGATGTGGCGCGAGAGCGGGTCGTCCGACTCGTCGCAGTGCATGTCGACCAGCTTGCCGCGCTCGGCTGCAAGCTCCATCAGCAGCTTCACGCTGGCAGCGCCGTCGGCCATGGTGCGCTCGAAATGCGGAATGCCGCCGACCACGTCCACGCCCTTGTCGAGCGCGCGTTCCAGGTTCTCGACGCCGCCGGGCGAGCGCAGCACGCCATCCTGCGGGAAGGCGACCAGCTGCAGATCGAGGTAGGGCCCCACCTTGCGCTTGACTTCGAGCAGCGCGTCGACCGCGAGCAGGCTCGGGTCGCTCGTGTCCACATGCGAGCGAACGGCCAGCAGCCCCTTGGCCACGGCCCAGTCGCAGTACGCCAGCGCGCGCTCGATCAGCGCATCGGCCGTCAGCAGCGGCTTGAGTTCGCCCCACAGCGCAATGCCTTCGAGCAGCGTGCCGCTCTGGTTGACGCGCGGCAGGCCGTAGCTCAGCGTGGCGTCCATGTGGAAGTGCGGATCGACGAAATGCGGTGCGAGCAGCAGGCCTTGCGCGTCGAGCTTCTCGTGGGCCGGTGCATCGAGCCCGGCGGTGACTTCGGCGATGCGGCCGCCCTGCACGGCAATCGACATGCCTGTGCGGCCGTCGGGGAGGGTGGCGTTGGTGATCAGGAGGTCGAGCATCGTGGGGGCTCCGAGGTGCGGATGCAGGGGATTTTCGGTCGCATGCGCGGCGCAGCGCAGCTTACCGCGAGGGAGATTCGTTCAGCGCGTGCGCTGCGCCCTGTAGCGGTACTGCCCGGGCGCCGGCCCCACTTCGATGGTCACGCGGCGCAGCTTGTCGTCGTGCCCGGAGGTGGCGCGCGCCGTCAACACGATGCCGCGCGGTGAGGCGCGGCAGCTGAGGTCGGTGAGGGCGATCTCCGCATGGTCGTTGTCGAGCTCGGTGATGGAGGCGGTGTGCGCGGCATGCAAGCTGCCGTTGGCGTCGCGCGTCATCCACTGCACGTAGAGAAAGGACTGTGCGTGCTGGTCGGCATGGACCACGCGGTAGGTGCCCCGGTGGTCCTTGCCCCAGGTGCCGCACAGCTGCACCCAGCTGACCGCGTCGGGGGTCTTGAAGCTGTCGTAGCCGTAGTCGATGCCCAGCGCATGCGAGCTTGTGGCGCACAGCGCCAGCAGCGCGGCGAACAGGGTTCCACGTCCCGCGGACGTCTTTGTCATGGTCAACGCTCCCCCTTGCGATAGGGCTTCATCAGCGCCTGCGGATAGCTGGCCTTGCGCGCCACCAGCACCAGCGCGAGGATCGACAGCAGGTACGGCAGCATCAGGTAGATCTGGTAGGGCAGCACGGCGTCGCCCGATTGTTGCAGCCGCAGCTGCAGTGCGTCGAAGAACGCGAACAGCAGCGCGCCAAGCAGGGCCTTGCCGGGCCGCCACGAGGCGAACACCACCAGCGCCACGCAGATCCAGCCGCGGCCGTTCACCATGTTGAAGAAGAAAGCGTTGAACGCGGAGAGCGTGAGGAAGGAGCCGGCAATGCCCATGAGGGCCGAGCCCGCCACAATCGCGCCGGTGCGCGTGGCCGCGACCGACACGCCCTGGCTCTCGGCCGCCTGCGGGTTCTCGCCGACCATGCGCAGCGCGAGCCCAAGCGGCGTGCGGTACAGCACCCAGGCGAGGGCCGGCACCAGCAGCAGCGCAAGAAGGGTGAGCGATGTCTGCGCGTTCAGTACAGGCACCGGTAGCCATTCCATCGGCGCGAAGGGCGTGATCGTGGGGGGCGTGTTCACCTTCGGAAAGCTCACGCGGTAGCCGAAGTAGCTGAGCGCAGTGGCCAGCAGTGTGATGCCCAGCCCCGAGACGTGCTGCGACAGCGCCAGGCCCACGGTGAGAAAGGCATGCAGCAGCCCGAACACCATGCCGGTGAGCGCGGCCGCGCCGACACCGGCCCAGAGCGGCGCGCCGGCATACACCGCGAGCCAGCCGGTAAAGGCGCCCGCGACCATGATGCCTTCGATGCCGAGGTTGAGCACACCCGCGCGCTCGCACAGCAGCACGCCGAGCGTGCCGAGAATCAGCGGCGTGGCGATGCGCAGCACCGCGACCCAGAAGGCCGGGTTGGCGAGGATGTCCAGCAGGTCCGTCATTTCATCCGCACCCGGTATTGCGTCAGCAGCGTTGCCACGAGCACCGCGATCAGCGAGGCCGCGACAATCACGTCGGCGATGTAGGTCGGCACGCCCACGGCACGGCTCATGGTATCGGCGCCGACCAGCACGCCCGCCACGAGCACGCCCGCGGCAATCACGCCCAGCGGATGCAAGCCCGCGAGCATCGCGATCACGATGCCCGTGTAGCCATAGCCCGGCGACATGTCGAGCGTGACGTAGCTGGTGCGTCCCGCCACTTCGATGGCACCTGCCAGTCCGGCCAGCGCACCCGAGAGCAGCGCCACCATCACCACGGTGCGCGTGACCGGCACGCCGGCGAAGGCCGCGGCGCGCGCATTGGCGCCCACCGCGCGGATGTCGAAGCCCAGCACCGTGTACTTGAAGATCGCCCACACCATCACCGCCAGCGACACGGCCCACAGCAGCCCGGTGTGTACGCGCGTCTGGGCGACGAGCTTGCCGAGTTCGAGCTCGGACTGCAGCGACACGCTCTGCGGCCAGCCCATGGCGGTCGGATCTTTCATCGGCCCGTCGAGCAGCGCCGACACACCGAGCAGCACGATGAAGTTGATCAGCAGCGTGGTCACCACCTCGTCGACGCCGAGCTTGTTCTTCATGAGCGCCGGACCCAGCAGCAGCAGGGCGCCCGCCACGGCGGCGGCCAGCATCATCAACGGGAACAGCAGCCAGGACGGAATATCGAAACCCGTGCCGCCATGCATGCCGCCCACGGCCACCGCGGCAAGGGCGCCGGCGAACAGTTGCCCCTCGGCGCCGATGTTGAAGAGCCGCGCCTTGAAGGCGACGGTCGCGGCCAGCCCGGTGAGGATCAGCGGGATCGCGCGCGTCAGCGTTTCGCTCCACGCGAACACCGAACCGAAGCCGCCCTGCAGCAGCAGCGCGTAGGTGCGTGCTACCGGCGCGCCGGCCCAGAGCACCAGCAGCGCGCTCACCGCCATGGTGAAGACCACCGCGCCGACCGGTGCGAGCACCAGCGCGGCGCGCGAACTTTCGTGGCGCCGTTCGAGCCGCATCATGGTGTGGCGCCCGCGGGTGGCTGCTGCGGCGCCGCCGCCGCGCCGGCCATCGCCAGCCCGATGGCTTCGCGCGTCCAGGCCGCGGCCGGGCGCGCTTTACCGAGATGGCCACCGTGCATCACGGCCACGCGATCGCCGAGGGCGAGTACTTCGTCGAGATCGTCGGAAATCACCAGCACCGCCGCGCCGGCATCGCGCGCGGCGATGAGCTGCTGCTGCACATAGGCGACGGCGCCGATGTCGAGGCCCCAGGTCGGCTGGTGCGCCACGATCAGGCGCGGCGCGCGGTTCGGGTACTTCTTGTTGTCGACGTCCTCCACCTGCTCGGGTGCCAGCAGTGCGCGCCCCAGGATCAGTTTCTGCATGTTCCCGCCGGAGAGCGAGCGGGCTGGCGCCATCAGGCCCGCGCCGCGCACGTCGAATGCCTTTTCGATGCGCCGGGCATGCAGCCGTGCAGCCGCACGCCGCACGAACCACGACCAGCGCGAGAAGACAGGGCTGCGCAGCCGCTCCGACACCGCGTTCTCCCACACCGGCAGGTCGCCCACGACGCCGACCGCGTGCCGGTCTTCGGGGATGCGCGCGACGCCGCGCTGCACCAGCCGGGCGGGCGAGGGCGGCAGTGCGCGGCCCATCAGCAAGGCGGTGCCCGAGGTGGCGCGGCGCGTGCCGCACAGCAGCTCGGCCAGCGCTACCTGTCCGTTGCCCGAGACGCCCGCGATGGCGGTGATCTCGCCGGCGCGCAGCGTGAGCGACACCTCGCGAAGGGCGCTTGAATGGTCCTCCTGCCCGCCACCCTTGTCCGATGCGGTACTCACATGGTCCAGCACGCAGACGGCATCGCCCACCGACCCGGCGGGCCGGCGCTGCGGCGCCTCGACCGCATGCCCCACCATCCAGAGCGCGAGCTGCGCCTGCGTGGTGTCGGCCGTACGCGCCTCGGCCACCAGCTTGCCGCCGCGCAGCACCGCAATGCGCTGCGACACGCGCAGTACCTCGCCCAGCTTGTGGCTGATGAAGATCACCGAGAGGCCCTGCGCCACCATCTGCGCCAGCGTGGCGAACAGGGCTTCGCTTTCCTGCGGCGTCAGCACGGCGGTCGGCTCGTCGAGGATCAGGATGCGCGCGCCGCGGTACAGCGCCTTCAGAATCTCGACGCGCTGCCGTTCGCCGACCGAGAGGCTGCCGATCTGCGCGTCCGGCTGCACCGGCAGGCCGAAGCGCTGTGCCACCTCGAGCAGCTTGGCGCGCGCGGCCGTGCGGTGCGAGACCGGCCGCCAGAGCGGCTCTGTGCCCATCATCACGTTGTCGAGCACGCTGAGGTTGTCGGCCAGCGTGAAGTGCTGGTGCACCATACCCACGCCCGCCGCCAGCGCCGCCTTGGGATTGCCCGGCGGCAAGGGCGCGCCGAAGACTTCGATGCTGCCTTCGTCGGCGACGTAATGGCCGAACAGGATGGACATCAGCGTCGACTTGCCGGCACCGTTCTCGCCCAGCAGCGCGAGCACTTCGCCCGCGTGCAGGTCGAGCGAGATGGCATCGTTGGCGACGAGGGAGCCGAAGCGCTTGCCGATGCCCTGGAGGCGGAGAACGGTCGTGCTGTTCATGAAGGTCTTGCTCCTTCCCCCGGAAGGGGAGGGAGCGAAGGCGCAATCACTTCCATGCAGCCAGGAAGGCCAGCATGACCTTGGCCGAGTTGTCGGCCGCAATGCCCATGAAGGTGCCCATCTCGTTCTCGCCGTCGCCGCCGCCCGCAAGGTCGCTGAGGGAGCGGAAGGCGATGTACGGCACGCCGTTGCTGTAGGCCACCATCCCCACGGCCGCTGTTTCCATGTCGAGCACGTTGGCCTGGAAGGTCTTGAAGGTGTATTCGCGGTACGCCTTGTTGTCCATGAAGGCCTGGCCCGAGACGCCGTTGCCGCCGATCACGAGCTGGGGCTTGCGCGCCAGGCACTTGCCGGCATTGCAGTTCGCCAGGTCGACGTTGCGGATGCTGCGCGCCACCTCGAGCATCTTCGGGTCGGCCTCGAACCAGAACTTGCGCACGATCTGCGGATGCGCGGCCGAACGCACTTCCACCGGGCGCGGATGCATCATGCCGAAGTTGGGCAGCGTGGCGTCGGTGATGAAGGGCGGCGCGGTGAACTTGCCGGGCGCGGTTTCGCGTGCCATCAGCACTTCGAGGTACTGGCCCCATTGCGCCGGCACCGTGACGTCCCCCACGTGCAGTTGCGGATTCACGCCACCCGCGATGCCGCTGAACACGATGTGGGTGATGCGAAAGCGGTCGAGCACCCGCTGCGTGTTCATCGTGGCGTTGGTCATGCTGATGCCGGAGAGGAACAGCACCACCGGCTTGCCTTCGAGCGTGCCGGTGGTGAACTCGACGCCGTTGACGCTGTGCCTGACAGGCCCCTGCAGCCGCGCCAGCAGCAGCGTGAGCTCGGGCTGGAAGGCCGAGAGCACCGCGATGCGCGGCGTGTCGTCCAGCCGCACGCTGCTGCTGTCGATGATGCCCGCGCCGGGTCCGTTGTGGACGCCGGCACAACCCGCGAGGCCGAAGGCCAGCACGCCGGCCGCGAGAAGAGCACGCCAGCGCATCGTCATCGGCCCCTTCACTTGGCGGTCGACTTGGGTTGCGAGTCGTCGACCTTGACGGTGACCTTGCCCGACAGGATGTCGGCCTGCCTGGCCTTGACCTTGGCGACGATGTCGGCCGGCACCTTCTTCTCGAACGTGCCCAGCGGCGCGAGCTCCGAGCCCTTGTGCTTCATCATCGAATAAGGGCCGTAGTCCTCGGCGGTGAACTTGCCTTCCTTCACGAGCTTGATCGCGCGGTCGGCCGAGGGCTCGAAGTTCCACAGCGCGGAAGCCACCACCGTGTCGGGGTACTGCGCCTGCGTGTCGATCACGTTGCCGATGGCGAGCTTGCCTTTTTCCTTGGCCGCGTCCGAGACACCGAAGCGCTCCGCGTACATCACGTCTGCCCCCTTGTCGATCATTGCGAAGGCCGCTTCCTTGGCCTTGGGCGGATCGAACCAGCTGTTGATGAAGCTCACGCTGAATTCGACCTTGGGATTGGTTTCCTTCGCGCCCGCCATGAAGGCATTCATGAGCCGGTTCACTTCGGGAATCGGGAAGCCACCGACCATGCCGATGCGGTTGGTCTTCGTCATGCCCCCGGCGACCATCCCGGACAGGTAGGCGGGCTCCTGGATGTAGTTGTCGAACACGCTGAAGTTGGGCGCCTGCGGCTTGAGCGAAGAGCCCATGAGGAAGGCGACCTTGGGGAAGTCCTTCGCGACCTTGCGCGCCGCCGCTTCCACGCCGAACACCTCGCCGAGGATCAGCTGGTTGCCGCCGGTGGCGTACTCGCGCATCACGCGCTCGTAGTCAGCGTTGCTGACGTTCTCGGTCGCCTTGTATTCGATCTCGCCGCGCGCCTCGGCCGCCTTCAGCGCCTTGTGGATGCGGCCCACCCATTGCTGCTCGAAGGGCACGGTGTACACCGCCGCCACCTTGAGCTTGGCCTGCGCGAACGCCAGGCCCGGCGCGCCGGCCGCGAGCGCCGCGGCAATGGCGGCGGAACGAATGATCAACTGACGGCGTGCTGTCACGGTGCTTCTCCTCGGGGTATGGAAATCTTCTTGTTGCTGCCGGATCGACAGCGGCCGTCGCCAGAGAGCGGCGGCCTTACTTCGTGCCGAAAATTCTGTCGCCGGCGTCGCCGAGGCCCGGCAGGATGTACCCGTGGCTGTTCAGCTCGCGGTCGATCGCAGCGGTGTAGATCGGCACGTCGGGGTGGGCCTTCTGCAGGGTCGCGATGCCCTCGGGACAGGTGAGCAGGCAGACGAACTTGATCGACTTGGGATTGAGTTCCTTCAGCCGTTCGACCGCGGCCACCGCCGAGTTGCCGGTGGCCAGCATCGGGTCGACCACGATCACGTCGCGGTTCTCCATTTCGCCGGGCATCTTGAAGTAGTACTCGACGGCGGTCAGCGTCTTGGGGTCGCGGTACAGGCCGATGTGGCCGACGCGCGCGCCGGGCACCACGGTGAGCATGCCGTCGAGAATGCCGGTGCCCGCGCGCAGGATGGACACCAGCACCAGCTTCTTGCCGTCGATGACCTTGGCCTGCATGGTCTCGAGCGGTGTCTCGACCTCGATGTCCTGCATTGGCATGTCGCGCGTGACCTCGTAGGCCATGAGCATGCTGATTTCGTTCAGGAGCCGGCGGAAGCTGTTGGTGGATGCATCCTTGCGGCGCATCAGCGTGAGCTTGTGCTGGACGAGGGGGTGGTCGACAAGGTGGACGTTGCTCATTGGATTTTTTCTGCCGTTGCTGGAGCCGGGAGTCTAAAAGACGGTGCCGTCGCTTTCGATCAGCAGCGGTGGCGATCCGTCTCGCAAGCGCTGTGCCAGCACGCGGCCCGCGGCCCAGGTGCCGCCCTCGAGCACGCAGGCCAGCGGCAGTTCTTCCTCGGTGCGGTCGAGGATCTTGCGTACGCGCGGCGCCAGCTCGTCGAGCAGCGCCACGGTGAGGGCGCGCCATTCGACGATGAACTCGTCCCCGGCCTTCCAGGTGCGCGAAAGCAAGGCCGGGTCCTTCGGCACGATCACGCCGCTGTCGATCAGCAGGCCGCCGTTGCGGTATTCGGGCAGGGCGGTGAGCGCATCGAGATGGCGCACCTTCACGCCCGCCCACTCGAAGGGTTCGAGCAGCGAATAGGTCAGCCATTGCGACAGCTTGTGAAACGGCATCCAGCCATTGGTGAGGCCGGGGCCGCGCACTGCACTGTGGCGCCAGCAGTCGCCCAGCGCGAGTGCCGGATCGCTCGAGCCGATGCCGCCCGTGGTGTCCCTGCCGCCGAGTGCAATGCTGTCGATGGAATTCGCGGAGGGCCAGATGCCCGAGAGCGTCTCGAGC
This sequence comes from Variovorax paradoxus, assembly GCF_018614875.1. Taxonomy (GTDB): domain Bacteria; phylum Pseudomonadota; class Gammaproteobacteria; order Burkholderiales; family Burkholderiaceae_C; genus Variovorax; species Variovorax paradoxus_I. The sequence continues at coordinate 533,611 of NZ_JAGGNW010000002.1, forward strand.
AGCAGCGAGAGGATCTGGTGCGCCGTGATCTCGGCCGTGGGCGGTGCGGCTGCGCCGAACGGTGCCACCAGCGCATCGAACATGCCGGCGGGCCGGCCTTCGTCGCCGAAGGTTTCGGGTTGCTCGCTCATCGCCTCGCCGAGCCGGCGCAGCAGCACTGTGCGGCCGGCCAGGCCCACCAGCGGATTGACATCGCTGACCTGGAAGGCGTCGCCGAGCCGATCGGCCACCAGGCCGCGCAGGCCGGCGGCATCGGCTTGCAGCGGATGGTCGGGGTTGGACGAGAACAGCCCGCTTGTGAAGGCATGGAAGCTCGCGATGGCCAGGCCCTCGGAGCGCGAGAAGTGCTCGCCCGTGGCGGGCTCGGTGTAGTGCCAGCTCGGGCCCGCGCCGGCATCGAGCAGCACGCTCACCAGCACGAGGTCGATGTGCGCGCTGGCGCGCTGCCGCGCATCGACGCCCTTGCCGAGCAGTTCGTCGAGCAGCTTCAGCCGGTCGATGCCGCCGGCCTCGAAGTGGCGCCATCGGCTGTGGTACGGGATGGTGTCCCAGGGATAGCGCTCGCGCGTGACCTCGGCAACGGTGCGCGCCGCGTCTTCGAGCACGTCGCTGCTGCCGATGCGGAACCACTGCGACTCGCCCCGGCGCGCGCGCGCCAGCAGCGCCGCCGCCCGCTCGCGGATGGCGGCGGTGGTGCGCAGCACCGTGGCGGCACCCGCGGGGTGGCTGGTATCGGGAGCGAACTCGATCGCCGGATCGATGTCGCCCGCGCTGCCCGGCGGCAGGCTGCCCGAGCCATCGGCGGGCAGGTAGCGGCTGCTGCTGTTTTCCTTGTTGTCGCTCATTCGCTCAATCCCCGGCCCTTGGCCTTCTTGAGTTCGTCGGCGTCCGGCACCGGGCCGGGCGTGAAATAGCCGGCGGCCATCTTGGCGTCCATCTCGACGCGGGCGTCGGCCGGAATCAGTTCGTCCGGAATGTTCACGCGCTCGCCGATCTCGATGCCCGAGCCGGTGATGGCGTCGAACTTCATGTTGCTCATCGACACGAGCCGGTGGATCTTGCGGATGCCGAGCCAGTGGAAGACGTCGGGCATCAGCTCCTGGAAGCGCATGTCCTGCACGCCGGCCACGCACTCGGTGCGCGCGAAATACTGGTCCGCCGTGTCGCCGCCGACCTGGCGCTTGCGTGCGTTGTAGACCAGGAACTTGGTCACCTCGCCGAGCGCGCGGCCTTCCTTGCGCGAATAGGCAATGAGGCCCACGCCGCCGCGCTGCGCGCCCTGGATGCATTCCTCGATGGCGTGCGTGAGGTAGGGACGGCAGGTGCAGATGTCGGAGCCGAACACGTCGGAGCCGTTGCACTCGTCGTGGATGCGCGCGGTGAGTTCGATCTCGGGGTTGGCCAGGTCGCGCGGGTTGCCGAAGATGTAGAGCGTCTGGCCGCCGATGGGCGGCAGGAACACCTCCAGGTCGGAGCGCGTGACGAGTTCGGGGTACATGCCGCCGGTTTCCTCGAACAGCGTGCGGCGCAGGTCGGTTTCGGAGCAGCCGAAGCGGCGCGCCACTTCGGGCATGTACCACACGGGCTCGATGGCGGCCTTGGTCACCATGGCGGCGCCGCCCGCGGTGAGAAAGTGGCCGTCGGCCTTGAGCCGGCCGCTCTGCAGCGCCTCGATCACCTCGGGCAGGATCACATGCGCCTTGGTGATCGCGATGGTCGGGCGGATGTCGTAGCCCGCCGCCAGTTCGGTGGAGAACACGTCGGCCACCAATGCGCCCCACGGGTCGAGGGAGACGATGCGCCCGGGCTCGCTCCACTGCGGGTAGGGGCCGATCACGTCGGTGGGCGCGGTGTTGGTCAGGTCGGCCTTGTGTTCGCGCTTGAGGGCGCCGGCTGCCACGGCCAGTGCGCGATAGACGCTGTACGACCCGCTGTGGGTGCCGATGACATTGCGGTGCGCCCGCTTGGTGGTGGTGCCTACGACGGGCCCGCGCTCGGTGGCGGTGGCCGCGCCCCATCGGATGGGCAGCGCGCCGAAGCCGCCGGCATGGGAGGTCAGCCGGATGTGGCCCGTCGACGAGGAAGGGTGGAGCGCGGGAAGGGGCGAGACGGAGATCGCGGGAATCTCGGAAGGGATCGCTGTGCTGTCTGCGGACATTGGAAGCCCTCAAAAAATGCAATGTACCGATCACTCGCACGGCTGGCAAGCAGGGCGCGAACGTCGTCAATGCCGGCCAGTGCGCTGCCGCCGGTGTGCCGCTCAGGCAGGCGAGGAGCGCAGGCCGTAGGTCTTGCCGCCGACGAACACGTATTCGGCGCGCAGCACCGGATCGCCTTTTTCGCCGGTGAAGGTGAAGCCCAGCGCGGCCACCGGGGTGCCGGGCTTGATCTCCTCGAGCCCCCAGGCCTGCAGCCGCGTGAGCGGCGCCAGTTCGATCAGCCACTTGCGGTCGCGCCGCATGGGCAGCTGCGCCTTGGCCAGCAGCGCGGGGCCGTCGACGGCCGCGCTTTGCCTGGGCAGAGGGCGCTGCTTCAGGTCGGGCGGCAAGACCGGGTTCTCGGGCAGCTCGAGTTCCACCTCGCCATGCGGATTGCGCCACATGACCCGGGTCGCACGCCCCTCCAGATAGAGCGGGCGGTCCTGGTCGAAGCTGCTCCATCCATGGTGCGCCCAGACCGGCAGGGCCAGGCCCAGCGAACCGGCAACGAACAAGCGTCTCTGAATCATCTCGATCTCCTTGCTCAGATGTAGGCAATCCAACGCCCGCAGATGATGACAGCGAGCCAAAACCCCAGTGACAAAAGGCATTGCATCTTCGCCATCGGACCGGTGGCAGCAAGGCCGCCGCGAACGTGGAACCAGACGGCATTGGCGCCCGCCAGGGCAATCAGCAAAAGCTTGATCCGAAAGGCGGAGTTGGCCAGCAGTTCGCCGGGTTGCGTGGAAAACATCGTGAGGCCGGTGGCGGCGCACAGCCCGAAGCCGACGAGCGCCGGCAGCAGCGTGAGGCGGGCCAACTGCCCTTGCGGCAGCTCCCGGCCAAGGCCGAGCACGCGCAGTTCGAACACCAGCAGCCCACCGAACAGCAGCGCGATGCCGATGATGTGCACCACCTCGAGCGCCGGATAGGCCCAGGGGTGCGAGACCAGTCCGGCCAGCATCGGCGTCAAATCCGGGCCGGGGGATGTTCAGAGACCGAAAGGCATGGAGTGGCGGATTGCATGGGACGTTCCTTCCATGGGTTCGGGCGAGCTTAGCCGAGGACGCATCCGGCGTCGCCGCCGGGCACGGCACAATCCGGCGGGATCTTTTTTTCGAAAGGGCTGTAACCAGCCGGTCCGATGGCACGAAACACAGTGGACAGCAGGACGCGAATGAGCGACGCCGAGGTGGCGCTGCGGGGCCTGTTCTTGCGCGGCCTCGATGGCGACGCAGCGGCCTATCGCGAATTCCTGCAAAGACTCAGCGCGCATCTGCGCGCCTTTCTGGGCAAGCGCCTGTTCGGCTGGCCCGACGATGTGGAAGACCTTGTCCAGGAATGCCTGCTCGCCATGCACAACCAGCGCCACACCTACCAGAGCGACCAGCCGCTGACGGCCTGGGTGCATGCCATTGCGCGCTACAAGATGATCGACCTGCTGCGCGCCAAGTCCGCGCGCGAAGCATTGCATGACCCGCTGGACGACGACCTCGAAGTGTTCGCCGAATCGGCCATCGATGCCAGCGACGCGCGGCGCGATCTGGGTGGCCTGCTGCAGACGCTGCCGGAGCGCCAGCGCTTGCCGATCGTGCACGTGAAGCTCGAAGGCCTTTCGGTGGCCGAGACGGCAAGCCTGACCGGCATGTCCGAGTCGGCCGTGAAGGTCGGCATCCACCGCGGGCTCAAGGCGCTCGCCGCCAGGCTCGGGAGCAAGGCGCCATGAAAACCGACGATCTCGTGGCCATGCTGGCCACCGGCACCGTGGCCGCGCCGCGCCGCGCCGCGGGGCGCCACCTGGCGCTTGCGCTGCTGGCCGGGCTGCCGGTGTCCTTCGCCATCCTGTTCACCGAGTACGGTCTGCGCCGCGATCTGGTGCAGGCCATGTTCTGGCCGATGTTCTGGGTCAAGGTGCTGTTTCCGCTGTGCATTGCGGCGGCCGCCTTCGTGATGGTGCAGCGCCTCGCGCGGCCGGGCGTGCCGGTGCGGCGCGCCTGGATCGGCATCGCGGTGCCGGTGCTCGTGGTGTGGGTGTTGGCGGCCATGGCCTGGTTCAACGCGCCGTCCGGAGAGCGCATGCCGTTGCTCATGGGCCAGTCGTGGCGCGTTTGCGCACTCAGCATCGGGCTCATGGCGCTGCCGGTCTTCGCGGCCGCGCTGCTGGTGCTGAAGGGAATGGCGCCCACGCGGCCTGCGCTGGCCGGTGCGGCCGCCGGCGGGCTGGCCGGCGGGGTGGGCGCGGCCGTGTACGCGCTGCATTGCATCGAACTGACGGCACCCTTCCTGGCGGTCTGGTACGTCAGCGGGATCGCGCTGCCGGTGCTGGTGGGCGCCTTGCTCGGGCCGCGCCTGCTGCGCTGGTGAACAACGGCCCCCGGGGCCTGGCTCAGCGCTTCTTGGCGCCGAAGATGCCGCCCAGCACGCCGCGCAGAATTTCCTTGCCCACCGAGGTGCCCATGGTCCGCACCGCCGACTTGGCCATGGTCTGCACCAGGCCGTCGCGCTTGCCGCCGCGCGGGCCGGTGCTGCCGAAGAGCAGGTCGTTCAGCATGCTGCCGCCTTCGGACGATTCGGCAGCACCCTTGCCGCCTGACTTGATCGGGGGCGCATCGGGCGCGGTTTCTGCGCGGCCCTTGAGCTTTTCGTAGGCCGATTCGCGGTCCACCGTCTTCTCGTACACGCCGGCCACGAGCGAACCGCCGATCACTGCCTGGCGCTGCGCCGCTGTGATCGGCCCGATCTGGCTGCCGGGCGGCACCACGAACACGCGCTCGGTCACGCTCGGGCGTCCCTTGGCATCGAGAAAACTCACCAGCGCTTCGCCCACCGCAAGCTCGGTGATGGCGGTTTCGATGTCCAGTCCAGGCTTCTGGCGCATGGTGGTGGCCGTGGCCTTGACGGCCTTCTGGTCGCGCGGCGTGAAGGCGCGCAGCGCGTGCTGGACGCGGTTGCCCAGCTGGGCCAGCACCGAATCCGGAATGTCGAGCGGGTTCTGCGTCACGAAATAGACGCCCACGCCCTTGGAACGCACCAGCCGCACCACGAGTTCGATGCGCTCCACCAGCGCCTTGGGCGCCTCGTTGAAGAGCAGGTGGGCCTCGTCGAAGAAGAAGGCCAGCTTGGGCTGGTCGGGGTCGCCAATCTCGGGCAGCTGTTCGAACAGTTCCGACAGCATCCACAGCAGGAAGGTGGCGTAGAGCCGCGGCGAGTTCATGAGCTTGTCTGCGGCCAGGATGTTGACCACGCCCTTGCCGCCCACGGTCTGCATGAAATCGGCGATGTTGAGCATCGGCTCGCCGAAGAACTTGTCGCCGCCCTGGGTCTCGATCTGCAGCAGGCCGCGCTGGATCGCGCCCACGCTGGCGGCGCTGATGTTGCCGTACTCGGTGGTGAACTGGCTCGCGTTTTCGCCCACATGCTGAAGCATGGCGCGCAGGTCCTTCAGGTCGAGCAGCAGCAGGCCGTTGTCGTCGGCGATCTTGAACACCAGGTTCAGCACGCCGGCCTGCGTTTCGTTCAGGTCGAGCATGCGGCCCAGCAGCAGGGGGCCCATGTCGGAGACGGTGGCGCGCACCGGATGCCCTTGTTCGCCGAACACGTCCCACAAGGTGACGGGGCAGGCGGCCGATTCGGACAGCTCGATGCCCCGTTCCTTCAGCGTGGCCGCCATTTTTTCGCCGATGGCGCCTTTCTGGCTCATGCCGGTCAGGTCGCCCTTGACGTCGGCCATGAACACCGGAACGCCGATGCCCGAGAGCTTCTCGGCAATGGTCTGCAGCGTGACCGTCTTGCCGGTGCCGGTGGCGCCGGTGATCAGGCCGTGGCGGTTGGCCAGGCTGGGCAGCAGGGCGCACTCGATGGTGTCGTGGCGCGCGATCAAGAGAGGGTCGGCCATGAAGGGGCTCCGGGTCGTATCGAAGCGGGCAGTCTAATCAAGCCGCCCTCCTATAATCCACGGCCCCCGAGGTAGTTACGGAAAAAGTTTCAGGAGGTTTTCTTGCCATCGACTGCTCAGCCCCCCATTCCCGCCGCTGGCGATTCACCTGAACAGTCGCCGATTGAAAAAGAGTTGGCCGTCTTGCTGGTGAACGCGCTCAACCTGGAGGTCGCGCCCGAAGACATCGTGCCTACCGATCCGCTGTACGGCGAAGGCCTCGGCCTCGATTCGATCGACATCCTCGAGGTTGCGCTCGAGGTGTCCCGGCGCTACGGCTTCCAGCTGCGTTCGGACGACGAGCGCAACCAGCAGATCTTCCAGTCGCTGCGCACGCTCGCGACCCACGTCGCCCAGCATCGCAGCGCTTCCTGATCCATGTCTCGATGGCGACTGGCGCTCCTGCTGCTGGTGGGAGTGGCATATGCCGGCCTCTCTCACTGGATGATGCTGTTCCACCCCACGGAGCCGTGGGCCGTGGTGGTTTTGCTCGGTCCGCTCTGGCTGGCCGCCATGGGCTTTGCCGCGAGCAAGTTCGGCCGCTGGGGCTTCGCTGTGGCCATGCTGCTGGGCATCGGCGGCTTTGCGCTCGTGTTCCTGGGTGAGGCGGGCGATACCAACCGGCTCTACGTCTTCCAGCACGTCGCCATCAACGGCCTGCTGTGCGGCTGGTTCGGCGCCTCGCTGCGCGGCCACGGCCTGCCGCTGATCAGCCAGTTCGCGCAGCGCGTGCATCCGCTCAAGGGCCACATGCTGGCCTACACCACGCAGCTCACCCGCATCTGGACTGGCTACTTCGCGCTGGTGGTGGTGTCGTCCATCGTGGTGTACCTGACACTGCCTTTTTCGGCCTGGTCGCTGCTGGCAAACGTGCTGACGCCGCTGTCGGTCACTCTTCTTTTCGTGGGCGAGCACCTGGTGCGCTACCGGCTGCATCCCGAGTTCGAGCGCACGCGGCTCATCGACGCGGTGCGCGCCTTCCAGGGTGCACCGCCCGTCGACCACAGCAGCGGCGGGCGTTGAAACAAGGTGGTGCTCCAATGACCGCCGATACCCGCCTGCTGCCGCTGATCGCGAACCGGGACCTCGACGCGCCCCTGGCCTGGCGCGCCGGCGTGCCGGTGAGCACGCGCCAGTTCCTGGCCGACGTGGCCCGCTTCGCGCCGGAGCTGCCGGCCCAAGGGAAGGCCGTCAATCTTTGCGTCGACCGCTACGCCTTTGCCGTCAGCCTGGCGGCAGCGCTGGTGCGCGGCCACGCGAGCCTGCTGCCGCCCGATGCGCGGCCCGACACGCTCGCGCGCCTGCTCGAATCCGGCGGACCGAAGCTTTTCGCGCTGACCGACGACGCCCGGCTTGCCACGTCGGGCATGCCGCGCGTGCTGATCGAAGACCGCACCAGCCCTGCAGGCGAAGCCGGCCTCGACGTACCGGCCATCGACGGCGCCATGCACGCCGTGAGCCTGCTGACCTCCGGCTCCACCGGCGTGCCTCAGCCGCACGCCAAGCGGTGGGACACACTGGTCGGCGACGTTGCGGTGGCGGTGGAGCGGCTCTCCAGCCTGCTCGGCCTGCCTTCGCTCGCCGGGCTGACGCTGGTTGCGACGGTGCCGGTGCAGCACAGCTACGGACTGGAATCGTCGGTGCTGCTGGCCATGCTTGGCGGTGCCGCGTTCGACAGCGGGCGGCCGTTCTTTCCGGCCGATGTGGCGAAAACGCTGGCCTCGGTGCCGCGCCCGCGCGCGCTGGTCACCACGCCTTTCCACTTGAAGACGCTGCTGCTCTCGGGCATCGAGCTGCCGCCGGTCGACCTGATCCTTTCCGCCACCGCGCCGCTGTCGCCGCAGCTGGCGGCCCAGGCCGAACAGGCGCTCGGCGGCGTGCTGATCGAGATCTACGGCAGCACCGAATCCGGCCAGGTGGCCACCCGCCGCACCACGCAGAGCGAGGTCTGGGAGAACTTCGGCAACATCCGCGTGCATGCCGAGGCGGGCGAGGGCGAGGGGCCCGAGCGCTTCATCTTCAGCGGCGATTTCCTGCCCGAGCCCACGCCCATGGCCGACGTGCTCGAACTGCTCGACGCGCGCCGCTTCCGGCTGTTCGGCCGCGCCAACGACCTGATCCACGTGGCGGGCCGGCGCAGTTCGCTCGCGCACCTGAACTATCACCTCAACAGCATTCCGGGCGTCGAGGATGGCGCGTTCTGGCTGCCCGACGAAGTGGCCGACGGCGTGGTTCGCCCCGTGGCCTTCGTGGTGGCGCCCACGCTCTCCGCCGGCGAAATCATCGCCGCGCTGCGGCAGCGGCTGGAGCCGGTGTTCGTGCCGCGCCGCGTGGTGCAGGTGAAGGCTTTCCCGCGCGAAGGCACCGGCAAGCTCACGGTGCGGGCACTGCGCGAATTCGCGCTCGCGCAACTCGCGGAAGACGACACGCCGGTGCAGCTGGCGCATGCGGTGCCCACCGACCATCCGGCGTTCGCCGGGCACTTTCCGGGCCAGCCGCTGCTGCCGGGAGCGCTGATACTGGCCGAGGTCATGGAAGCCGTGCAGCGCGTGCCGGCGCTGGCCGCCCGGCTGGGTCGCCATCCCACGCTCGCGGCCGCCAAGTTTCTCGCGCCCGTGAGGCCGGGAAGCATGCTCTCCATCGAGCTGCAACCCGAGTCCGGCGCCGCGCGCGGCGTGCGCTTCGACGTGCGCTGCGACGGCGTGCTGGCTGTCACCGGCCGCTGGACCGCCGTGCAAGAGTCTGCGTGATGAAGCATACCGACGCCGAGACGCGCGCCGTGAAAGATGTAGCGCACGCAGGCCAGCGCGGCGACTGGGCGCACACGCCCGAGCGCAGCAACATGCTGGCGCTGCGCTTCATCTGCCTGATGGCGCTGGTCTGCGGGCGCCACGTCACGCGCCTGCTGCTGCCGCCGATCAGCCTGTACTTCCTGCTGTTCGCACCCGCGCCGCGCCGCCACATCAAGCGCTACCTGTTCAGGGCCATCGGTCCGCACGCCGGCTGGATCGACGGCTACCGCCTGCTGCACGCCTTTGCCTCGACGGTGCTCGACCGGGTGTACTTCCTGCGCGGGCGCATGAATCTGTTCGACGTGAAGGTCCAGGGCAACCAGGCGCTGGAAACCGAGGCGTTGAAAGGGCGCGGCGCCTTCCTGCTTGGCGCGCACGTCGGCAGCTTCGAGGCGATGGGCGCCTGCAGGCAAAAAAGCCAGCACAAGCACGACCTGCGGCTTGCGATGCTGATGTACCCCGACAACGCACAGCGCATCACGGCCATCCTCAACGCCATCAGCCTGCCTGAACTGCGGCCCCACGTGATCGCGCTCGGACGCCCGCATTCGATGCTCGCGCTGCGCGACTGGCTCGACGGTGGCGGCCTCGGCGGCATGCTCGTCGACCGGACCCTGCCGGGCAGCGAGGATCAACCCGCGCAGCAGCGCGGCAACAGCATCGTGTTGCCGTTCCTGGGCCAGCCCGCAAGCTTCGACGACGGCCCGTTTCGCCTGGCGGCGCTGCTGCGGCGCAAGGTGTTCTTCATGGCCGGCCTCTATGGCGGCGGCGCGCGCTACGATGTCCGGTTCGACCTGCTGGCCGACTTCAGCGAGCGGGCGCTCGACCCCGCCGAGCGGGAACGCCGCATCCGCGCGGCGGTCGAAGCCTACGTGGTGCGCCTGGAAGCGCTGTGCCGCGCCTATCCGTACAACTGGTTCAACTTTCATGATTTCTGGCTCGAAGATTCGGTTTGACTGGCTTTGCCGGAGCCTGCTGCTGGCACTGGCCTGCTGCGCCACGCCGGCCTGGGCTTTCGACCTGCCCGAGCTGATGGGGCTGCTTTCCAGGCAGAAAAGCGGCGAAGCCCGGTTCACGGAACAGCGCTTCGTGCATGGCCTGGAAGGCCCGCTCGATTCGCGCGGCACCTTGAGCTTCAACGCTCCCGACAAGCTGGTGCGGCGCACCTTGTCGCCGCGTGAAGAGACGATGGCGGTCGAAGGCAACACGCTCACGCTGTCGCGCGGCGGGCGCAACCGCACCCTGACGCTCGACAGCATGCCCGAACTGCTCGGCCTGGTCGAAGCCATGCGCGGCACCCTGAGCGGCGACGGCACCACCTTGCAGCGTTATTTCCGCAGCACGGTGAGCGGCTCGGCCGGCAACTGGACGCTCGACCTCCTGCCGGCCGACAGCCGGCTTGCGGCGCAGGTGCGCAGCATCCGCATCAGCGGCCGCGCAAGCGAAGTGCTGGGCCTCGAAATGGAGTTCGTCGGCGGCGACCGCTCGGTGATGAACATCACGCCCGAGCGCCAGGGCGCCGCACCCACCGCGCCTGCGGGCGCTGCCCGGCACACCACGCCGTGACGGCACGCGAGACCGGGGGAGGGCCGCCGAGTTGGCAGCGCCGGGCGGTGGTGCTGCTGGTCTGGGCGCTGGTGTTGTTCGGCGGCGCGCTGCAGATAGCGCGCACGCAATTCAGCGCGGACCTTTCGGCTTTCCTGCCCAAGAGTCCCGACCTGCGGCAGCAGGTGCTCATCGAACAGCTGCAAAGCGGCGTGGCGTCGCGCACGCTGATGCTCGGCATCGAAGGCGGCGCCAGCGTGGAGCAGCGTGCGGCCGTCTCCCGCGCGGTGGCCAAGGCCATGCGCGAGAGCCGGCTGTTCGACCTGATCCAGAACGGCGACACCGGCGACTGGTCCGAGGCCGGCACCTGGGTCTTCGAGCACCGCTACCAGCTTTCGCCGGGCGTGAGGCCCGAGCAGTTCACCGCCGACGGCCTGCGCGACGCGATCTACGAAACGCTGTCGATGCTGGGCACTCCGGCCGGCAACGTGATCAAGCCATTGCTCGATCGCGATCCGACCGGCGAGACCCAGCGCATTGCCATGGAGCTGACGCCGGCCAGCGCACCGCGCAGCGAAGACGGCGTCTGGATGTCGCGCACCGCGCCGCGCGCGCTCATGATCGCCACCACGCGCGCGGCGGGCAGCGATCTCGATGCCCAGGCCGTGGCCATCGCGCGCGTGCACGCGGCTTTCGACGCTGCAACGCGCGGCATGGCCGAGACCACCCGGCCGAAGCTGCTGCTGAGCGGCCCGCCCGTGTTCTCGGTGCTGAGCCGCGACAAGATCAAGACCGAGGCGATCCACCTTGCCATCGTGGGTGGCATCGTGATGGGCGGCCTGCTGCTGTTGGCCTTTGCGTCGCCGCGCGCACTGGTCATCGCATTTCTGCCCGTGGCCACCGGCGTGGTGGTGGGGACCGCGGCGGTCAGCATGGTGTTCGGTTCGGTGCACGGCATGACGCTGGGCTTCGGCAGCACGCTGATCGGCGAAACCGTCGACTACGCCATCTACTACCTGATCCAAGCCCGGGGCGCGGCCGTGGCCGGCACCGGCTGGGCGCGCTGGCGCGAGGTGCACTGGCCCACCGTGCGGCTCGGCCTGCTGACGTCAGTGTGCGGCTTCGCGGCGCTGGTGTTCTCGGGCTTTCCGGGCCTGGCACAGCTGGGCGTGTTCTCCATTGCGGGACTGGTGGCCGCGGCGCTGGCCACGCGCTACGCGCTGCCCATGCTCGCGCCCGATGGCGCCACCGGCATGGGCATGCGCAAGTACATGGCGCACGCCGCCGGCATGCTCGTGCGCGGCCTGCCGCGCCTGCGCTGGGTCCTGGCCGGGCTCGGCGTAGCCGCGCTGGTGCTGGTCGTCTGGCAGGGCGGGCATCTCTGGCGCGCCGATCTTGGCGCCATGAGTCCGGTGCCCAAGTCGGCGCAGCAGCTCGACGAAATGCTGCGCGCCGACATCGGCACCGGCGACGGCAGCACGCTGGTGGTGGTCTACGGTGCCGATGAAGAAACCGCATTGCGCAACACCGAAGCGGCCACCGCACGGCTCGAGGCGCTGGTCGACAAGGGCGAGCTCGGCGGCTTCGAGGCCGTGACGCGCGTGCTGCCGAGCGTGGCGACCCAGACGGCGCGGCTGGCCAGCCTGCCCGAGGGCGAAACGCTGCGCACCCGACTGGCCGAAGCCACGCAAGGATCGCCGCTCCCGGTCACGCGACTCGGGCCGTTCCTGGCCGACGTCGAAGCCGCGCGCAAGCTGGCACCCGTGCGCCGCGCCGACCTCACCGGCGGGCCGCTCGGGTCGGTGGTCAACACGCTCATGTACCAGCGCCCGGGCGGCGGCTGGTCGACGCTGGTGGTTCTGCACCCCGGCCCGAGCTTCAATGCAGGCCGGCTCGAAAAGGCGCTGGCGGGCGTGCCCGAGGTGCAGGTGGTCGATGTGGGCCGCGAACTCGCGGGGCTCTATCAGCGCTATCTGCACGAGGCCTTCGTGCAGGTGCTGCTCGGCGCGCTGGCGGTGGTGGTGCTGCTCGGCATCTACCTGCGCTCGGGCCGGCGCCTGCTCGCGGTGTGCCAGCCGCTGGTGGTCGCGGTGGTGCTCACCCTTGGCGGCATGGCCGTGCTGCAGGTGCCGCTCGGCATCCTGCACCTGGTGGGGCTGCTGCTGATCGTGGCGGTGGGCTCCAACTACGCGCTGTTCTTCGACCAGCTGCGCGTGGCGGGGCGGGCCGACGAGGACACGCTGGCGTCGCTGATGCTGGCCAACCTGACCACGGTGATGTCTTTCGGGCTGATCGCGATCTCGGACATTCCGGCGCTGTCGTCGATCGGCCGCGTGGTCGCACCGGGTGCCTTGCTGGCGCTGCTGCTGTCGGCCGCGTTCGCGCGCCGGGTGGTGCCGCCGCCCGCGCACGGTTGATGGGAAAATCCGGCGCCATGTCTTCCGCATCCACCGCACCGTCCGAGTCCTGGCCCTGGCCGCCGGCCATCCGCGCCAGCGCTGCGTGGCATGTGGCGGCCATCGGCGCCGGTGTGCTGGTGCCGGGCGCCATGCCCTGGGCCATCGGCGCCATCGTGGCGAACCATGCGCTGATCACCGGCGCGGGGCTCACGCCGCGCAGCAGCCTGCTCGGCCCCAACGTCACGCGCTTGCCCGAGGCGGCTGCTGCCCGGCGCCAGGTGGCAATCACCATCGACGACGGGCCCGAGCCCGAGGTCACGCCCCGGGTGCTCGACCTGCTGGACGCACACGGCCAGCGCGCCACCTTCTTCTGCATTGCCGATCGCGTGCTTGCCCACCCGGCGCTGGCGCGCGAGATCGTGGCGCGTGGCCACAGCATCCAGAACCACACCGCGCGGCATCGGCACAATTTTTCCTTTCTCGGCCCCCGCGGCTTTGCCAGCGAGATCGCGCGCGCGCAGGACATCCTGGCCGAAACCACCGGCCAACGCCCGACCTGTTTCCGCGCGCCGGCCGGCTTGCGCAATCCCTTTCTCGAACCGGTGCTGCACCGGCTCGGCCTTTCGCTCGTGAGCTGGACGCGCCGCGGCTTCGACACGCGCGAAGGCGACCCTGCCAAGGTCATGGCGCGCCTGGGCCGCAAGCTGCAGGCGCGCGACATCCTGCTTCTGCACGACGGCAACGCCGCGCGCACCCCTGGAGGAACCCCTGTGTTGCTGGAGGTATTGCCCTTGCTTTTCGAACGCCTGCGCGCCGCTGGACTGCGCGCCGTCACCTTGCCGGAAGGCCTTGAATCATGAGCGCGGTGCTGCCTTCTTCCACCGATACCGCCTGGCGCGAGCTTCATGAGGCCGCCACCGTTCCCTACAAGAAGGGCGGCAGCTTCGCCTGGCATTTCGCGCGCGGCAAGCTGGGGCGCGATCCGGTGTTTCGCGGACTGCTCGAATGCGGACTGATCGACACGGCACATCGCCGCGTGGTCGACATCGGCTGCGGGCAGGGGCTCTTCGCGAGCCTGCTGGCGTCGATGAGCCGCATGCAGGCGCACGGCCGCTGGCCGTCGTCCTGGAGGCCCACGCCGCCGGCCGCCGACTACACGGGCATCGAGCTGATGCCCAAGGACGTGGCACGCGCCGCGGCTTCCATCGGGCATCTGCAGCCGCCGCCGCGTCTGCTCTGCGCCGACATGTGCTCGGCGCCGCTGCCGGCGTGCGACCTGGTCGTGATTCTCGATGTGCTGCACTACGTGGACATCGAGGCGCAAAACAATGTTCTTCAGCGTGTGCGCGATGCATTGCGGCGCGGCAGCAATGCGAATGCCCGTCTGCTGCTGCGCGTGGGCGACGCGTCCAGCAAGCGCGGCTTCGCCATCAGCCAGTGGGTCGATCGCACCGTGACGCGCATCCGCGGCCACAAGGTGTCGCCCACCTGGGGCCGTCCGCTGTCCGACTGGGTGGCGGCGCTGCAGCGGCTGGAATTTCGCGTGCAGAGCATTCCGATGAGCAAGGGAACGCCCTTTGCCAACGTGCTGCTGGTGGCAGACCTGGAGCACCCCGCGTGACAGCGGCCCCGCAGACGCTCGACCGCACCGGCATTGCCGAGCGCATTCCGCACAGCGGCAGCATGTGCCTGCTCGACCGGCTCGAGCGCTGGGATGCCGAGTCCATTCAATGCAGCTCCCGCACGCATATGCAGCCCGACAATCCGTTGCGGACGGCGGGTGGGCTGCTTGCACCCAACGCCATCGAGTACGCGGCCCAGGCCATGGCGCTGCACGGCGGCATGCTGGCCGCCGAGGGGAGCGCGCCCTCGGCCGGATTCCTGGCGAGTGCGCGCAATGTGCGCCTGTCGGTCGCCCGGCTCGACGACATTGCGGGCGCGCTGCAGGTGCAGGCGCGGCGCCTGTCGGGCGACACGAACCAGATCCTCTATGAATTCGCGGTGAACGACAGCGGCGGCCGCGTGCTGGCCGAAGGCCGCGCGGTGGTGGTGCTGAACACGCCGCTCGCAACAGGAACCACGACGCAATGAACCTCGACGGAAAACGCGCACTGATCACCGGCGCCAGCGGTGCCTTGGGCGCCGCCATGGCCGAGCGCCTGGCGCGCGACGGCGCCACGGTGCTGCTGCACGCCAACTCGCGCCCCGAAGCGGTGGCGCAGCTGGCGGCCACCATCGAGGCCGCGGGCGGCAAGGCCGAATGCCATGTGTTCGACCTGCGCAGCGACGATGCCTGCCGCGCGGCGTGCGAGCGCATGCTCGACGGCGGGCCGGTCCAGATCGTCGTCAACAACGCGGGCGTGCATGACGACGCCGTGCTGCCCGGCATGCGCGCCGAACAGTGGCACAAGGTCATCGACGTCTCGCTCAACGGATTCTTCCGCGTGACGCAGCCCTTGCTGCTGCCGATGATGCGCACGCGCTGGGGGCGCGTTCTCAACATTTCGTCTGTTTCGGCGCTGACCGGCAACCGCGGGCAGGTCAACTATGCCGCGGCCAAGGGCGCGCTCAACAGCGCGACCAAGGCGCTGTCGCTCGAAGTGGCGTCGCGCGGCGTGACCGTCAACGCCATTGCACCGGGCATCATCGCTTCACCCATGGCCGATGCGGCCTTCGATCCCGCCATGGTCAACCAGATGGTGCCGATGAAGCGCGCCGGAACGCCGCAGGAAGTGGCGGCGCTGGCCTCATTCCTGGCCAGCGACGAGGCGGCCTACATCACGGGGCAGGTGATCTCGATCAACGGCGGGATGATCTGAGTTGGCCGTTGGGGCGCGGCGATTGAGGTAGGTGGCCGAATCGGCATTGAACACACGACAAGCGCTCGGCAGGCAGTACGGCGCGGCCGGCATAGTGGGGCCGGCCGCGCCGTACCGCCTGCCGGGCGCGCACCAACAAAGAAGCGCTACCCCTGAAACGGCGGAGCCCCCCGCAGCTTGCGAAATACCAACCCCGGCAACCGCAACACAAATTCGACCATCAGTCGCGTGTGCATCCACGTCAGCAGCAGGTTGTCGCGCCCATAGCGAAAGTGCGATACCCCGCCTTCCTCGGCGGTCAGGTACTTCACCGGCGCGTCGATGTTCACGGGCTTGACGCCGCGCCAGGCCAGCCGCACGACGGCTTCGGTGTCGAAGTCGAAGCGGCGCATCCACGGCTGCCGCGCCATCACGGCGATCAGGTCGGTCACCGGGTAGACGCGAAATCCGTAGAGCGAATCGCCCACGCCGGCAAACAGGGTCTCGAGCTGGGTCCAGCCGTTCGACACGCGCCGTCCCCGCACGCGCAGCAGCGGGGCGGAGGCATCGAACACCGGGCGGCCCAGCACCATGGTCTCGGGCCGCGCCTGCGATGCGTTCATGAAGGCGGGAATCAGGTCGGCCGGGTGCTGGCCGTCGGAGTCCATGGTCAGCGCATGCGTGAAGCCGGCCTCGCGTGCCGCGCGCAGGCCGTGCAGCACGGCCGCGCCCTTGCCCTGGTTGTGCGGCAGCAGCCAGACTCGCAGGCCCGGGTCGCCCGCGGCCATCTGCTGCAGGCGCTCGCCCGTGCCGTCGGTGCTGCCATCCACCACCACCCAGACCGGGTTCCACTGCGCGCGCGCCGCTTCGACCGTGGAGAACAGGCGTTCGCCCGTGTTGTAGCTGGGGATCAGGACAAGGTGGGTGCGCGAGGCGTCTGGCATGCGGGGGACGCGTCGTTGGCGCGCTGTTCCATGTGTTGGCGAAAGTATTGTTCCAGCTCCGACTGCAGCAGGTGGCTGTCCTGCAAGGGCGCGAACCGCTCGCCCAACCGGAGCTTGAAGACGATGGGCAGTGGCGGCACGCGCCACAGCGGCCAGCCTTTGCCGAGATAGGGCGAGTCGGTCTCGATGAACACGGTCTGGATCGGCGCCTGTGCGAGCTTGGCGATCAGTGTCACGCCGTGGCCGAAGGGATTGAGTGGCGGCGTCACGGTGCGCGTGCCTTCGGGAAAGATCACCAGCTGCCCGCCGTTGCGCAGGTCGGCCACGGCCAGGCGCACCATGGTGCGTGCCGACTCGTTGCTGACGTAGCGCGCGAGCCGCGCCCCCGCGCCAAGGAAGATGTTGTGCAGCAGGTCGGCCTTCATGATGCAGGCGCTGCGCGGCAGCCGCGCCACCAGCAGCAGGGCGTCGAGCATGGTCGGGTGGTTGGCGACGAAGATCACGCCCGGCTCGTTGCGCATCGGGTCGAGGCAACGGGCGTCGATGCGCATCATTCCGGTCATCGAGGCCAGGCCCCAGAACATGCGGTAGGCAAACGCGATGGTCAGGCGGCCCAGCGTGCGGGCGGGCGCCTCGGGCATCACCGGGTACAGCAGCATGGCCACGAAATTCCAGGCGAGCGAAATCAGGCCCAGGAACAGCAGCAGCGCGTAGAGCATCAACGCAAGCGGAATGGCCGTGAGAATGCGCAGCACGCGGGTCATCGACATGGGTCGCCGGGTCCGGTCGATCGCACCGGGTCAGGCCCGCAGGCGACCCGGGGCGACGGCGTGGGCTTCGATCTCGACCAGCAGGTCGCTGCGGCAGATGTCCGCCTCCAGGTAGACCGCGTGGCGGATCATCGGCGCGTCGGTGCCGAGCGCGTTCTCGAGCACGCCGCGCACCTTGTCGGTATCGGCCGGATGCCGCACGTAGACCACGCAATCGAGCATGGCGAGCGAGAACCTGGCCGTGACCAGCTGGTTGGCGGCCGCGATCACGGCTTCGAGATTGCGCAGCGTTTCGCGCGTCTGCTCCAGCACATCGCCGTGGTGTGCGGTTTCGTGGCCCACGATGCTCGCGGTGCCCGATATGAAAAGCGCCACGTCGCCATTGCCGATGTCAGCCAGCGCGGCGCGCGAGAAGGTGGGCGAGCGCGGGCCGTAGGTTTCCGGGTAGCGGTAGGCCGAGATCTGGCGCGGGTTTTCGACCGGCAGGGGCGCCGTCTGGCCGGCCAGGAAGCGGATCGACAGCGCGCCCTGGTGGATGCCCAGCGCACACGCCGCGGGCGCACCTTCGAAGGCGGCGCGGCCGGCCTCGAAAAAGGCTTCCTGGCGCCCGAGGTTGAACTGGCGATAGCGCTCCAGCCCGCCGCCGTCGGCATTGATCTGCGGCAGGTAGTTCCAGATGCGCAGCAGGTGGGGCGTGCCGGCCTGGTCGAGGGTCTTGAACAGGTCGCGGTAGGCGCGGTGCGCAAGCTCGGCAAGGTCCTGTTTCTCGACCGACTCGTCGAGATCGATGGCGCCGAGCAGCCACTGCCCGTCGCTGCGCCAGCGGGCGATGCCGGTGGTGCCCGATGCGACCTGCCCGCCGGCCACGTGCCACACGTCGGCCATGGCGCCTTGGGCCGAAAGAACGCGCGCATTGACGGTCGGCATCCATGCCAGTTCGTGCGGCGTGCCGTAGCCGAGTGCCGCAAAGGGCGCACTGCCGCTGGCGGCCAGTGCAAGGCTGTCGGGCAGCGAGAGGCGCTCGACGCGCAAGGATGATGAGGTTTCGCCCTGGACTTGCACGGTCAGCCGGCCTCGACGGTGGTTTCTGGTTTGCGCGCCATGTACTCGGAGAACACGCCGAGGCTCGCTTGGCGCCGCACGTCGGTGAAGCCCGCGGCGCGCAATGCCTCCAGCACGCGCTCGGGTGGAATGCAGGCCTCGATGGTGTCCCAGTAATAGCGCCACAACTCGGAAGTGTTGCTGCGGCGGCCGACCACCCGCGCGATCAGCGGCACCACCGCGCGCATGTAGCCCTTGAGCAGGGCAGTGGCCAGCCGGCCGCGGGGTTTGGTGATCTCGAGCACCACCAGGCGTCCACCGGGGCGCAGCACGCGGTGGAACTCGCTGAACGCGGCCGCCACGTCGCTGATGTGGCGCATGGCGTATCCCATGCTCACGAAATCGCAGCTGGCATCCGGCCGGGGCAGCGATTCCGCCACCCCCTGGACCAGCTCGACGCCCGGCAGGTCGACCTGCTCCATCATTCCCACGCTGGGATCGACGCCGACCAGCCGGCCCGTGGGGCCGATGATCTTCAGCGCCTCGCGGGCGACCAGGCCGGTGCCGATGCCGACGTCGAGCACCTGCGCGCCCGGCGCGAGCCCGGCCTGCGACAGCGCGCCGCGGCGGTACGACGGACCGGTGCCGAAGGCGAGCACGCTTTCGATGCGGTCGTAGTCGGCGGCGGTGCTGTCGAAGATGCGGCGCAGGAATGCCTGGTGCTCTGCCTCGTTCTTGTAGTACAGCGGCAATGGGGTGTGAGGCGGCAGGGTGGTCGGATTCCCGGGCCCGACGGAAGGCGATGGCGTCATCGAAGGATTATCACCAAAAGACCTGGCCGCTTTGGCGCGGGCGTCCCGGCCGTTGTGCGCGCCGGACAGTAAACTCGAAGCTTGCTTTGAAAACACAAGACTGCGAGATAGAAAGCCATGGCCGGACACAGCAAATGGGCGAACATTCAGCACCGCAAGGGCCGCCAGGACGAGAAGCGCGGCAAGCTCTGGACCCGCGCCATTCGTGAAATCACCGTGGCAGCGCGCGCCGGCGGGGGAGACCTCAGCGCCAACCCCCGGCTGCGGCTGGCAGTCGAGAAGGCCAAGGCGGTCAACCTGCCGATCGACACCGTCAAGCGCAACATCGACAAGGCCACCGGCAACCTCGAAGGCGTCAATTACGAAGAAATTCGTTACGAAGGGTACGGCATCGGCGGCGCGGCGATCATCGTCGACACCATGACCGACAACCGTGTGCGCACCGTGGCCGAAGTGCGCCACGCCTTTTCCAAGCACGGCGGCAACATGGGCACCGAAGGCTCGGTGGCCTTCCAGTTCAAGCACTGCGGGCAGCTCATCTTTGCCCCCGGCACCAATGAAGACAAGGTGATGGAAGCCGCGCTCGAAGCCGGCGCCGAAGACGTGGTCACCGATGACGACGGCGCCATCGAGGTGATCACCGCCGTCGGCGATTTTGAATCCGTCAAGAACGCGCTCGAGGCCGCCGGCCTCAAGCCCGAGGTGGCCGAGGTCACCATGCGGGCCGAAAACACGGTCGAAATCACCGGCGAAGACGCAGCCCGGATGCAGAAGCTGCTCGATGTGCTCGAAGACCTGGACGACGTCCAGGAGGTCTATCACAACGCCGCGCTTTCCGAATGAATGACTATTGATCCACAGCGAATGAAGAAGGCCCACGAATGAAGGTACTGGTAATTGGAGGAGGGGGCCGGGAACACGCATTGGCGTGGCGGCTGGCGCAGGCCAGCCGGGTCAGCCGCGTGTACGTGGCGCCGGGCAACGGCGGCACCGTGAGCGACGAGCGCTACGACTGCATCGACATCGCCGAGCCCGCCGCGCTGCGCGAGTGGGCTGCCAAGGAAAAGATCGCGCTCACCGTCGTCGGGCCCGAGGCCCCGTTGGCGGCCGGTGTGGTGGATGAATTCCGCGCGCACGGCCTGCGCATCTTCGGCCCCACGCAAGCCGCCGCGCAGCTCGAAAGCTCCAAGGCCTTCTCCAAGGCCTTCATGAAGCGCCACAAGATTCCGACCGCCGAGTACGAGGCCTTCACCGACGCGGCCGCGGCCCATGCCTACATCGACGCCAAGGGCGCACCGATCGTCGTCAAGGCCGATGGCCTGGCGGCAGGCAAGGGCGTGGTGGTGGCCATGACCGCGCAGGAGGCGCACGAGGCCGTCGACTTCATGCTGGTCGACAACAAGTTCGGCGTGGCGCACAACGACGGCGGCGCGCGCGTCGTCATCGAAGAATTCCTGCAGGGCGAGGAAGCCAGCTTCATCGTGCTGTGCGACGGCAAGAACGTGACCGCGCTGGCCACCAGCCAGGACCACAAGCGCCTGCTCGATAACGACGAAGGCCCCAACACGGGCGGCATGGGCGCCTACTCGCCAGCGCCCGTGGTCACCGCCGAGGTGCATGCGCGCGCGATGCGCGAAATCATCCTGCCGACCATCCGCGGCATGGAAAAAGACGGCATCCCGTACACCGGCTTCCTGTATGCCGGCCTCATGATCGATGCGACGGGCCACCCCAAGACGCTCGAATTCAACTGCCGCATGGGCGACCCCGAGACGCAGCCGATCATGATGCGGCTCAAGTCCGACCTGTTCGAAGTGTTCTGGCACGCCACCGACGGCACGCTCGACCAGGTCGAGCTGCAGTGGGACCGGCGCGTGGCGCTGGGCGTGGTGATGGCGGCGCACGGCTATCCGCTCTCGCCGCGCAAGGGCGATCGCATCAGCGGCATTCCGCCCGAGGCGCCCGATGCCGTGGTGTTCCATGCCGGCACCACCCGGCAGGACGGCGAGCTCAAGACCAGCGGCGGCCGCGTGCTGTGCGTGACCGTGCTGGCCGACAGCGTGAAGCTCGCGCAGCAGCGGGCCTACGAGGTTGCCGCGCGCATCGGCTTCGACGGCGCGCAGTACCGCAAGGACATCGGCTTCCGCGCGGTTCACGCGCGCAACACGCCTCACGCCTGATGCAGCAGTCCAACTCCGCGGCAGTCGGCAGCTACCTGCGCGGATTGCAGCAGTCGATCATCGCGGCGCTCGAAAAGGCCGACGGCGGCATCTGCCTGCACGACGCCTGGCACAAGCCGCCGGGCGAAGCGCTGCAGGGCCACGGCCTGACCTGCATCCTCGAAGGCGGCGCGCTGTTCGAACGCGCGGGCTGCGGCTTCTCGCAAGTGCGCGGGCCGAAGCTGCCGCCATCGGCCACGCAGAACCGGCCCGAGCTCGCGGGTGCACCGTTCGAGGCCATGGGTGTGTCGCTGGTGTTCCACCCGCGCAACCCCTACGTGCCGATCGTCCACATGAACGTGCGCATGCTGGCCGCGCTGCCCGAGGGCGGCGAGCCGGTCTGCTGGTTCGGCGGCGGCATGGACCTCACGCCGTGCTACGGCTTCGAGGAAGACGCGGTGCACTTCCACACCGTGTGCCGCGATGCGCTCGCGCCTTTCGGCGACGACAAGTACCCGCGCTTCAAGACATGGTGCGACGAGTATTTCTTCCTGAAGCACCGCAACGAGCAGCGCGGCATCGGCGGCATCTTCTTCGACGACTTCGCGGAGGGCGGTTTCGACAACGGCTTCGCATTGATCCGCTCGGTCGGCGACGCCTTCCTGCCCGCCTACCTGCCGCTGGTCGAGCGCCGCCGCCACACGCACTACGACGAACGCGAACGCAACTTCCAGCTCTATCGGCGCGGCCGCTACGTCGAGTTCAACCTCGTGTGGGACCGCGGCACGCACTTCGGGCTGCAGTCGGGCGGGCGCACCGAATCGATCCTGCTGTCGATGCCGCCGCTTGCGAGCTGGGCCTATCGGCAGCAGCCCGAGCCGGGGAGTCCCGAGGCTGCGCTCTACAGCGACTTCATCGTGCGGCGCGACTGGTTGTGAACCCCACCGGCACGGCCCCGCGCATCGGCGTTTTTGGCGGCGCTTTCGACCCGCCGCACAACGCCCATGTGGCGCTTGCCGAAGCCGCGCTCGCGCAACTCGAGCTTGCTGAATTGCACGTCATTCCCACGGGGCAGGCCTGGCACAAGAGCCGGGCGCTGACGCCGAAGGAAGATCGCCTGGCGATGACGCGCCTGGCTTTCGGTGGATTGAAGGGCACTGTCGTCATCGACAGCCGCGAAGTGCTGCGCGACGGCCCCACCTACACGCTCGACACCCTGCATGAATTGCAGCAAGAGCAGCCCGGAGCGCAGCTCGTCCTGATCATGGGCGCCGACCAGGCCAGCGCGCTGCCTACATGGCATGGCTGGCAGGCTATACTCGGCATTGCTATTGTTTCTGTAGCGTATCGCGCATTATCGGCGGGCGGCACTGCTCGTTTTGATCCGAAGATGCTGCCCGGCCTCCCGGCTGGCGCGCGTTTCGAGGCGCTCGAATTGCCGGCCATGGACACCAGCGCCACCGACATACGGCGGCGCGCGGCGCTTGGCGAGAACATTTCCTCGCTGGTTCCGCCAGCCGTTGCACGCTATATTGACCAACACCACCTTTACCGCCCTGCCTGATGACCACTGAAGCCGCCGCCAAGAAAGACACCCAGAAACTCCAGCGAGCCATCATCGATGGACTCGAAGACGTCAAGGCGCAGGACATCCAGGTTTTCGACACCGAGCATCTCTCACCGCTGTTCGAACGCGTGATCGTTGCCTCGGGCACCTCCAACCGGCAGACCAAGGCGCTGGCCGCCAGCGTGCGCGATGCCGTGCGCGAAGCCGGTTTCGGCAAGCCGCGCATCGAGGGCGAAGACAACGGCGAGTGGATCATCGTGGACTGCGGCGCCGCGGTCGCGCACATCATGCAGCCCGCCATCCGCCAGTACTACCACCTCGAAGAGATCTGGGGCGACAAGCCGGTGCGCACCAAGCTCGGCGGCACCAAGCCGGCCCTTGCAACCGCCTCCAAGGTGATCGAAGAGAAGAAGCCGGTCGCGGCCAAGATGCCCAACCTGCGCCGTGCAAGCGCGGCCAAGACCGCCATCCGCGCGGCCGAGCAGGAAGCCAAGGCCGAGAAGGCCAGCCGGAGCCCGGCGAAGAAAACCGCCGCCAGGAAAGCGCCGGCCAAGAAGACCACGACCGCGCGCGTGCCGGTCAAGGTGGTCGGCAAGCCCGCCGCGAAGAAGCCTGCGGCAAAGAAGGCGCCTGCCAAGAAGGCGCCTGCCCGCCGCGCATGAAGCTGCTGGTGGTCGCCGTTGGGCAGCGCATGCCCGACTGGGCGCAGACTGCCTGGGACGACTACGCCAAGCGATTCCCGCCCGAGCTCAAGCTCGAACTGCGGGCCGTCAAGACCGAACCCCGCGGTTCCAAGTCGCTCGAAACCATTTACGCCGCCGAACGCGAACGCATCGAAGGCGCCATTGCCAGGGGCATGCGCATCGTCGCGCTCGATGAGCGCGGCACCGCACTCACCACCAAGGCGCTGGCCGCGCGCCTGCAGGCCTGGCAAGGCGAGGGCGACGACGTGGCCCTTGTCATCGGCGGCCCGGACGGGCTCGATCCCGCCTTCAAGGCCGCGGCCCATGAACGCATCCGCCTGTCCGACCTGACCCTGCCGCATGCGATGGCGCGCGTGCTGCTCGTGGAGCAGCTGTACCGGGCATGGTCGGTCAACGCGGGCCATCCATACCACCGGGAATGACGCCTGCCTTCATCTACCTCGCGTCGCAGAGCCCGCGCCGCGCCCAGTTGCTCGGCCAATTCGGCGTTCGCCACGAACTGCTGCTGGCCGGTCCTGACGAAGATGCCGAATCGCTCGAAGCGCTGCTTCCCAACGAATCACCGACCGCCTACGTGCAGCGCGTGACGGACCTGAAGCTCGATGCGGCGGTCGCGCGGCGCAAGCGCCTCGGACTCGTCGATGCGCCGGTGCTCTGCGCCGACACCACGGTGGCCCTCGGCCGCACCATCCTCGGCAAGCCCGAGGATGCCCGCGATGCCGAGCGCATGCTTGCGCTCCTGTCCGGTACCACGCATCGGGTGCTGACGGCCGTGGCGCTGCAGCATGGCCGCCGCCGCCATGCGGCGCTCAGCGTGTCGCGCGTGCGCTTCGCACCCATGACCGGAAAGCAGATGGCGCGCTATGCCGCCAGCGGCGAGCCGCTAGGCAAGGCCGGCGCCTATGCGATCCAGGGCGCGGCGGCTGCGTTCATCGAGCACATCAGCGGGTCCTATTCGGGCATCATGGGACTTCCGATGTTCGAGACCGCGCAGCTTCTTCGCAGCGCCGGTTTCAATACCTGAGAATTCCATGCAAGACATCCTGATCAACTGGTCCCCGCAGGAGACCCGTGTGGCGCTGGTCGAGCACGGCGCGGTGCAAGAGCTGCACGTCGAACGCACACTGGAGCGCGGCCTGGTCGGCAACATCTACCTCGGCAAGGTGTCGCGCGTGCTGCCGGGCATGCAGTCGGCCTTCATCGACGTCGGCCTCGAGCGCACGGCCTTCCTGCATGTGGCCGACATCGTGGCGCCGTTCACGCCGGGCTCGCGGCCCAGTGCGCCGGCCCCCGAGCGCGACCACCGCAACGGCGGGCCGATGGTGCCCATCGAGAAGCAGGTGTTCGAGGGCCAGTCGCTGCTGGTGCAGGTGATCAAGGACCCGATCGGCACCAAGGGGGCGCGGCTGTCGACGCAGATCAGCATTGCCGGCCGGCTGCTGGTGTTCCTGCCGCAGGACAACCACATCGGCGTGTCGCAGAAGATCCCTTCGGATCAGCGCGATTCATTGCGCACGCGCATGCTCGCGCTGATCGAGGCCGCCGCGGCGGCCGACAGCGGCGGCGTGGTGCCTGCCAACACCGGCGGCTTCATCCTGCGGACCAACGGCGAAGATTCGTCCGACGCCGAGCTGGCCGAGGACATCGGCTACCTGCGCAAGACATGGTCGCGCATCCGCGAGGCGTCGAGCCGAATGCCTGCGATGTCGCTGCTGCACCAGGACCTGAGCCTGCTGCAGCGCGTGCTGCGCGACATGACCAGCGAAGACACGCAGACCATCCGCATCGATTCGCGCGAGCAGTTCGAGGTGCTGCTCAAGTTCGGGCTCGAATACATGCCGCAGGCGGCCGGCAAGCTGCAGCACTACAAGGGCGAGCGGCCGATCTTCGACCTGTATTCGGTCGACGAGGAAATTGCCAAGGCGCTGGGCCGGCGTGTCGAACTCAAGTCGGGCGGCTACCTCGTGGTGGACCAGACCGAGGCCCTCACCACGGTGGACGTGAATACCGGCGGCTTCGTGGGCGCGCGCAATTTCGACGACACCATCTTCAAGACCAACCTGGAAGCGGCGCAAGCCATTGCGCGGCAATTGCGTCTGCGCAACCTGGGCGGGATCATCATCGTCGACTTCATCGACATGGGGCGCGACGATCATCGCGAACAGGTGCTGGCCGAGTTCCGCAAGCAGCTCGCGCGCGACCGCGTCAAGACCACCGCCGGCGGCTTCTCGCAGCTCGGACTGGTCGAGATGACGCGCAAGCGCACGCGCGAATCGCTGGCTCACATGCTGTGCGAGCCCTGCGCGGCCTGCGGCGGGCAGGGCATCGTGAAGACGGCGCGCAGCGTGGCCTACGACGCGATGCGCGAGATATTGCGCGAGGCGCGGCAGTTCACGCCGCGCGAGTTCCGCATCGTGTCGTCGCCGCAGGTGATCGAGCTGTTCCTCGACGAGGAGAGCCAGCATCTGGCAGGGCTGAGCGACTTCATCGGCAAGCCGATTTCCCTGCAGTCCGAGCAGGCCATCGGGCAGGGGCAGTACGACATCGTGCTGCTCTGAAAGCCTGTCAGAGCGTCGGGTCCTGCCCCGGCGTCGCACTGCGCACCGCCAGTGTCTGCAAGCGCGCATAGAGCCCGTCCAGCGCCATCAACTGCTCGTGGCTGCCTTGCTCGGCGACCCGGCCCTGCTCCATCACGATGATGCGGTCGGCATGCTGGATGGTCGATAGCCGGTGCGCGACGATCAGCGTGGTGCGGTTCTGCATCAGGCGCTGCAGGGCGTCCTGCACCAGCCGTTCCGATTCGGTGTCGAGGGCCGAGGTGGCCTCGTCGAGCAGCAGGATGGGGGCGTTCTTGTAGAGCGCGCGCGCAATGGCGAGGCGCTGGCGCTGGCCGCCGGAAAGCTGCGTGGCATTGTGGCCAAGCACCGTGTCGATGCCCTGCGGCAGGCTTTCGACGTGGGAGGACAGGTTTGCTGCTGCGATGCATTGCTGCACCCGTTCGCGATCGATCGCGGCGCCCAGCGCCACGTTGGCGGCCAGGGTGTCGTTGAGCATCACCACATCCTGGCTCACCATCGCGAACTGCGCGCGCAGGCTCTTCAGCTCCCATTCGCTGGTGTCGTGCCCGTCGAGCAGCACCTGGCCGCCGTTCGGCAGCACGAAGCGCGGCAGCAGGTTGACCAGCGTGGTCTTGCCGGAGCCCGAAGGGCCGACGAAAGCCACCACCTGGCCCGGCTCGATGGTCAGGTTCACGCCGTCGAGCGCACGGGCTTCGTCCTCGCCGCGGTAGCTGACCTTGATGCCGCGCAGTTCGATGCGGCCTTGCGCATGTTCGATGGCGAAGCTGCCCTGCGGCTCGGGGGCCACGTCGTCGATCAGCACCAGGCCGCGTTCGAGCGCTGCGAGGCCGCGCGTGATGGGCGCGGCCATGTCGGCCAGGCGGCGGATCGGCGCGATCAGCATCAGCATGGCCGTGATGTAGGCGACGAATCCGCCCACGGTCAGGCCCTGCTCGCCGCTCTGCCAGAGCGCGATCATCACCACGACCGACAACGCGAGCGCGGCCATCATCTGTGTGAGCGGCGTGGTGGCCGCCTGCGCAATGGTCGATTTCACGGCCAGCCGGTTCAGGCGCTGGCTCAGGTGCTCGAAGCGCTCGCCCTGCGCTGCTTCGGCCCCGTGCAGCCGCACCATGCGGTGCGCGAGCACGTTTTCTTCCACCACGTAGGCCAGCTCGTCGGTGGCCTGCTGGCCCTGCTGCGTCAGGCGGTACAGGCGCTTGGAAAACACCTTCATGATCCACGAGATGCTAGGTACCAGGAAGGCGACGATGAGCGTGAGCTTCCAGTTCAAATAGACCAGGTAGGCGAGCAGCGCCACCAGGGTGAAGCCGTCGCGCGAAAGCCCGAGCAGCGCCTGCACCAGCAGCATGGAGCCGGTCTGGACCTCGTACACCACGGTGTTGGAGAGCGCGCTGGCGGACTGGCGCGAGAACAAGGCCAGTTCGGCCGCCAGCAGGCGCTGGAACAGCACGCGGCGCAGCCGCTGCATGCCTTCGTTGGCGATGCGCGAGAGCGCATATTGGGAAATGAACTGGGCAATGCCGCGCACCGCGAACAGCAGCAGCACCGCGGCCGGCACGATCCACAGCGCCAGCTGTCCGCGGTTGAAACCGCGGTCGAGCAGCGGCTTGAGCAGCGCGGCCATCAAGGGCTCGGTGACGGCCGCCAGCAAGGCGCCGATGAGCCCGACGGCCCACCAGTGGCGCGAGCCGCCGAACCAGGTCATGAGTCGTGTCAGCCGGCGTGTCAGGGGAGGGCGTGCGGTCTCACTGCCGGGGGATGCTTGCATGGCGGCGGATTCTACGGGGCCACCGAGAGGCGTCCTGAGCGCTGTCCTGTAGGACCGCACCGCCCGATACACCTTTTGTGACGGCGCGATCGAGCCAGTGTGTAACATGTGGCCCGTCACACCGGGGAGAACTTTTTGCCCCGAAACATCTCCGAACCGCATGAACAAGCCGTTGCCAGTTTCCATTTCAACTCCTTCTTCATCGCTTTTTGCACGCCGCAGCTTGATTGCGGCTCTTGCTGCCGCTCCCATGCTGCCCGCGCTCGCCCAGTTCCGGGTCGAGGTGTCGGGCGTCGGGTTGACGCAGCTGCCCATCGCGCTGGTTCCGTTCAAGGGGCAGGACGCCTCGCCGCAGAAGATCTCCGAGATCGTGCAGGCCGACCTGGAACGCAGCGGCCAGTTCCGCGGTGTCGATGCTTCCGGGCAGGCGCTCGATGAAGCATCGCGCCCCGACCTCGCCCTGTGGCGCCAGCGCACGGCGGATTCGCTCGTGGTGGGCAGCGTCACGCGGCTGGGCGACGGCCGCTTCGACGTGCGCTTCCGCCTGTGGGACGTGGTGCGCGGGCAAGACCTCGGCGGCCAGAGCTACACCGTTCCGCAAGGCGACCTGCGGCTCGCTTCGCACCGCATTGCCGACTATGTCTATGAAAAGCTGACCGGCGACAAGGGCATCTTCTCGACCCGCATCGCCTACGTGACCAAGGGCGGCAACCGCTATTCGCTGTGGGTGGCGGATGCCGACGGCGAGAACGCGCAGGCCGCGCTCGCAAGCCCGGAGCCCATCATTTCGCCGGTCTGGTCGTCCAACGGCCAGCAACTGGCCTACGTGTCGTTCGAGTCGCGCAAGCCCGTGGTGTACGTGCACAACGTGGCCAGCGGACAGCGTCGCCTGCTGGCCAACTTCCGCGGTTCCAACAGCGCGCCGGCATGGGCGCCCGATGGCGGATCGCTGGCCGTCACGCTCAGCCGCGACGGCGGCTCCCAGCTCTATACGATCCCGGCAGCCGGCGGCGAGCCGCGTCGGCTGACCCAGAGCGCCAGCATCGACACCGAGCCCGTCTACTCGGCGGACGGCAGCACGATCTATTTCGTGAGCGACCGCGGCGGTGCCCCGCAGATCTACAAGATGGGCGCCAGCGGCGGTGCGCCGACGCGCGTCACCTTCAGCGGCACCTACAACATTTCTCCGTCCGTCAGCGGCGACGGCCGGTGGTTGGCCTACATCTCCCGCGTGGGCGGTGCCTTCAAACTCCATGTGATGGAGTTGGCAACCGGCAATGTCTCGGCCATCACCGACACCTCGGCAGACGAGAGTCCAAGTTTCGCCCCCAACAGCAAGCTGATCGTCTACGCAACGCACCTGCAAGGCCGCGAAGCGCTCATGACGACCACGCTGGACGGAAAAATAAAAGCCCGGCTGGCGGGACAGGCGGGAGACATAAGAGAACCGGACTGGGGTCCGTTTCAAAAGCAATGACCAAGGTTTATTTGAGGAGTACCCAATGTTGAAACGTACGATTTATTCGCTGGCCATCGTGGCTCTGATTGCCGGTTGCTCGTCGGGCACCAAGCTCAGCGACGCCCCGGTGACCGACCGCTCCGGCACTACCGGCGGCCAGCAGGGCGGCGCGAGCGCAGTCGCCCCCGTCTCCATCGATTCCACTGCCGGCACTGCACAAGGCCCGGTCGGTATCGAACGGATCGTCTATTTCGACTATGACAGCTACACGGTCAAGCCCGAGTTCCAGTCCCTGATCGACGGCCATGCCCGTTTCCTCAAGGCCAACCCGCAGCGCCGCGTCTCCATCGAAGGACACACCGACGAACGTGGCGGCCGCGAGTACAACCTTGCGCTCGGCCAGAAGCGTTCCGAAGCCGTCCGCCGTGCGCTGACGCTGCTGGGCGTGAACGACGGCCAGATCGAAGCCGTGAGCTTCGGCAAGGAAAAGCCGGCGGCCCAGGGCTCGGGCGAAGAAGCCTGGGCGCAGAACCGCCGCGCTGAAATCCGCTACACCCGGTGATGCAACACGCTCTATTGCGAGGCGTGGCACTGGCTGCCGCCTTGCTTTGCGTTTCGGTCGGCTCGCAAGCCGCGTTGTTCGAGGATGACGAGGCACGCCGCGCCATCCTCGACCTGCGGCAGCGGGTGGAGGCCATGCGCCAGCAGACGGACCAGCGGCTGACCGACGAGAACGGCCAGCTGCGCCGCAGCCTGCTCGACCTGCAGAACCAGATCGAGCAGATGCGGGGCGATCTCGCGCGCATGACCGGCCAGAACGAGCAGTTGCAGCGCACGGTGAGCGAGATGCAGTCGCGCCAGACCACCATCGACGACCGGCTCAAGCAGAACGAGCCGTCGAAGGTGTCCGTGGACGGCCGCGAGTTCACCGCCGACCCCAAGGAAAAGGCCGACTTCGATGCCGCGCTCGGCATCTTCCGCGCAGGCCAGTTCGCGCAGGCCCAAACCGCGTTCGCCGAATTCGTCAAGCGCCACCCGCAAAGCGGATACAACGCCTCTGCGTTGTTCTGGCTCGGCAATGCGCAGTACGCCACGCGCAACTACAACGAGGCCATCGCGAACTTCCGCTCCATGCTGTCGCTTGCGCCCGACCACGCCAAGGCTCCCGAGGCCGTGCTGTCGATCGCCAATTGCCAGATCGAGCTGAAGGACACGCGTGCCGCACGCCGCACGCTGGAAGACCTGACCAAGGCCTATCCGCAATCCGAGGCCGCCCAGGCGGGTCGCGAGCGTCTCTCGCGCCTGCGCTAGCGGCAGCGGAGTCTTCCGCTTGAGCGCGGCAATCCTTCCCGAAGCATCGACCGTCGCCGCGGATGTCGTCACCGGCACCGCGGCGCCTGACTTTGCGCGCCGCTTCGGCGGCCTCGAACGCCTTTACGGCGTTGCAGGTGCCGCGCGCATCCGCAACGCCCACGTGCTCGTTGCCGGCATCGGCGGCGTGGGCTCGTGGGCGGTCGAGGCGCTGGCGCGCAGCGGGGTGGGGCGGCTGACGCTGATCGATCTCGACCATGTGTCGGAGTCGAACATCAACCGGCAGATCCACGCGCTCGATGCGACCGTGGGACAGGCCAAGGTCGAGGCCATGCGCGACCGCATTGCGCAGATCAACCCCGGCTGCAAGGTGCTCGCGCTCGACGAGTTCGTGGAGCCGGGCAACTGGACGGCATTGCTCGATGCGGCGCAGGCTGCGAACGGGCCCGCGACGGCCGTCATCGATGCCTGCGACCAGGTCAAGGCCAAGCTCGCGATGGCTGCGTGGGCTCGCGCTTCGCGCGCTGCCTTCGTGACCGTGGGGGCGGCCGGTGGCAAGCGGCAGGCGCACAGGGTCGACATCGACGATCTCTCGCTCGTCACGCACGACCCGTTGCTGGCCCAGTTGCGCCAGCGCCTTCGCAAGGAGCATGGTGCGCCGCGCGAGGGCCGCAAGATCGGCGTCGCCTGTGTCTTCAGCAGCGAGAGCGTCGCACCGCCCGATGCCTCTTGCGCCATCGAAGGCGATGGCTCGCTCAACTGCCACGGCTACGGCTCGGTGGTGAGCGTGACCGCTACTTTCGGTCAATGCGCAGCGGGTTGGGTTCTCGACAGGATTGCGAGCAACGCCACGCTATAATCTTTGGCTTTGCCGGATTCAACGTCGGCAGAGAAAAACGAAAAAGAAAAAATGGTTCCGGGACGTTAGCTCAGTTGGTAGAGCAGCGGACTTTTAATCCGTTGGTCACTGGTTCGAATCCAGTACGTCCTACCAGAACCTCAGAAAAAACCTCATTTGCGCCAAGCACTTGAGGTCTTTTTTCGTCTGCGGGTAGCTGCTTTCTTTCGGCCTCCAGGCATCATTCGCTCAACCCTTCTTGCGCCGGGCCTTGCGCTTTGCTAGCCAATCTGCCGCAGTCCGGCCATGACCTCTTCGACCGGCGGCAGCTCGCTGGTACGCCAGACCAGCCGGGCCTGACGATCGAACAGATAAACCTGGCCGGTATGGCGGTCGCCCGCTGCCGCGCCGCCCGTGAACAGCGAGAGCATCGACTCGAGCGCCTGGAGGGCCGGCGCCGCCGCGCTCCATGTGGGCCCGGCGCCGAACCGCCGCAACCAGGCGCTCAGTGCGGCGGGGTCGTCGGCCAGCGGGTCGATGCTCAGCGACAGCAGGCGCACCGCCGTGTTGCGCTCGGCCAGCAATGCCGCCTGCAGCGTCGAGAACAAGGCGCCCTGGATCGGGCAGACCGTGCTGCATCCGGTAAACATCAATTGAACGGCGGTGGGGCCGCCTCGCAACTGCGCCGCGAGCATCGGCGCGGCGCCATCGTGGCGCCGCAGCGGCAAGGCCGGAGCCGTCACTGCCGGCATCACCCGGCCGATGCTGTCGTTTGCGCGGACCGGAGGCACACCCAGCCACGCCAGTGCACCGGCGGCAAGCAGGCGCCGGCGCCCGAGGGATGCAACCCGGGAGGTCATGAGGGCGCCACGCGCGTTCATTCGGAAATCGCCTGTATCAGGTAGTCCCACAAGGCCGCGCACTGGCCCTCGTCGGCATCGAAGCGCGGCATGGCACGGGGCAGCGTGACGTGGGCCGGGTCGACGCCGGTGCGCAGCGTGCGGCAGAAGGATGCCCGCTCGTACGCGACGGGCGGGCCGCCGCGGCGCGGGAGGGTTTCGCGCAATTGGCGCCGGTCGAGCGGAGGCGCGAAACCGGGGACCGCGGCGGTGGACTTGCCGGGACCTGCGTGGCACTGGATGCAGCGTGTCGCCGCGCCCGGCAGCGGCGCGCTGTGGCCGGACAGCGTGCCGGCGAGCGGCTCGGTGCCATCGAACAGGCGCGCGCCACGCGCCACCGAGGAAGGCACGGCGACTTCATCACGCTCGCCGGGCCGCGCCGGGCCAGCGGCCAGTGCGGTTCCGAGCGCCAGCGCCAGCGTCATCGAAAGCCTCGGCGTGCGAAGCGTGCCGGCCACTATCGGATGTTGATGGTGCGCGCCACGCTCGGCACGCCGCTGCTGTCGAGCGCGAACAGCATGTAGTTGCCCGGCAGCACCGTGCCGCGATCGGCTGGAATGCCCAACTGGTAGTTGCCTGCCGTGCCTGTGAATGACAGCGGGATGCGACGCTGATCGGTATTGACCGAGTGGGTGGCCGATGCCATGCGCACCAGTGCAAAGCGGGCCGCCGCACGGTCGGTCGCCACGGCGATCTGGCTCCCCCAAGTGGCGCTGGCCGGCGCGGCCGTGATGGCCGGGCGGGGCGCCAGCGAACCGTCGCTCGCCAGCAGGTACGGTGGCGTGTAGATCTCCGCATCCGGGTGGTCGCCCGCGCAGCCGCCGCACAGCCCGCCGCCGCCCGCCAGCACGCGTCCGTCCAGCAGCAGCAAGGCCACGCTGTGATAGTTGCGCGGTTTCTGCATCGGCGGCACGGTGATGAAGCTCTCGAGCTCCGGGCTCCACAGCTCGGCCGCCAGCACGCTGTAGGAGTCGGAGAACGGCACGGGCTGCGTCTGCCCGCCTATCACGAACACCTCGCCGTTGGGCAACACCACGCTGTTGACAAAGGTTCGGCCATAAGCCATCGGCGAGAGCTTGCGCACCGTGGGCGGCGTCGGCGCGCCCGCGCTGATGTCGATGATGTACGCGGTCTTGAAGGCGTTGCCGCTGTCGTGGTTGGGCGCGCCGCCGAGCTTGAGGATCTTGCCGATGTCGTACATCACGGCGCTGGCCGTCATGGCATAGGGGTCGTCGCTGCGTGGACCGGCCTGCAGGATGGCGCCGCTGCCGCGCGTGTCGATCCAATGCATTGCTGCAGCGGGACCGGCGTGGAATACCCAGCCGTTGGCGGCGCCGAACAGCCACATGTGGTTGTCGCCCCGGTAGACCCCGGCCGCGTCCGGGCCGGCCAGCGGCGGGTCCGAGACATTGCTCGCGTCGGGCATATTGGCCGGTACGCCGGACAGCGTGCGCCAGGTCTGGGTGCCGGCCGACCACACCTCGCCGTACTTGCCGCCCTGCCCGCCGTTCCACGACCCCCCGACCGTGAACACGGAGCCGTCGGACATCGTCGTGCTCGACTGGTAGGCACGTGCGATACCGAGTTGCGCAGCCGTCACCCACCCGCCCAGCGCCGGGTTGTAGATCGAGGTCTTCGTCGCATCGCTGCCGCCGCTGACCAGCACGCTGCCATCGGTCAGCATGCTCAGGCCGGGGCAGAACATCTGGTGCCCGGTGGCCGTGACCGTCAGCGGGCTGGAGCTCCGCGTGACGGGGTCGAACACCGAGGTGTAGGTGTAGGCCTCGCTGCTGCTCGTGCTGAAGCTGGTGGGCGATCGGGCCGCCCACAGCAACAGCTTGCCGTCCGGCAGGTTGGCGGCCGACGCGGGCACGAGCGGCAGCGCGATCGGATCGGACCAGGGTTTCACTGCGGCGGTCGATTGCGCCGCGGTGTACCCGGCTGCCGTGAACTGGTACTCGTTGGCCGGCAGCCACTTTCCCTTGAATCGGGAGCGCAGCCGGACCACGAGTCCCGCGCCGTCGATGGGAAGGTTTGTCACCGTCAGCGTGGTCGCGCTTGTCGATGTGTCCACCACGGGTGTCGCCGAAGAGGCCGACAGGATCGTCAAGCCGTACTGGTTGGCACCGGTGTTGTTCCAGACGAACGTCGCGCTGCGGCTGGCGAACTTGGTGCCGGGGGACGGACTGGTGAGGGTCGCCGGCTGTCCGTCGGGCGGCGGCGGCTTGCTGCTGGCCGATGCGGACGTGCTCGCCAGCGCCGGATTGGCGCCCTGCGCTCTGGCGCCGCCTCCTCCGTCACCGCCGGACCAGACCAGGAACACCAAGGATGCATAGGCAAGCCCGCGCGTGGCGCGCGGCGATGGAACGCTGGTCATCGCTGCTCCTTTATTTTTTTTCGTCGTTCGACGAATGTGCAGCTTATTCCTTGCGTGCGTAAGAAGCAATACGAAAGTATTCAAAATTACGCCGCCGCGAGGCGTCACGATCCCGTTCGGTGTTTCTGGCTCGAGATGGGCTCGCCGTCAACTCGCCTCACTCGGCTGTGGCCGGGTCGATCACGCTGTACACCCGGTCCACCCGGTCGGCCGGGAAGCCGCCGAGCTCTGCGTGCCGGCGCACCAGGGCCTCGTCGGTGGCCTGGTAGACGCAGTAGATCCGGTCTTCGGTCACGTAGCTGTGGACCCACTGGATGTCGGGCCCCATGCTGCTCAGAACGCCGCAGGACTTTTGCGAGATGGCCTTCAGATCCGACGGGGTGAACTTGCCGGCGCCGGGGATGTGTCGTTCGATGAGAAATTTGGGCATGTCGGTTCTCCTGTCTAGAATCGGTCAAAGGCGACCAGGACCCATGGTGCCTACGCGAAGCCGCTCCGTATTGCCCGCTTCGCCGGACTTATTGACCGAAACCCCGCCCTCGCTTGCCTGAGAGGTGACCATGGATGTCCTGTCGGACGTGCTGCGGACCATCCGCCTGGAGGGCGCGCTGTTCCTGAACGGGGACATGCATGCACCCTGGTGTTTCAAGGTGCCGAAGGGCGCGCACATCGCGCAGCTGCTCAAGCCCGGCGCGCAGCGGCTGGCCATCTGCCACTTGGTGCTGCAAGGCGAATGCTGGGCCCAGGTCGACGGCGGGGAGCCGATCCGCGTGTACGCCGGTGAAGTCATCGCCGTGCCGCATGGCGACTCGCATGTGCTGGGCAGCGGCCTGCACCACGCGGCGGTGGACGTGGAGCATGTGGTGAGTCCGCGGGCGCCTGAACTGGAGCGCATCCGCTACGGCGGCAACGGTGACCGCACCGTGCTGGTGTGCAGCTGGTTCGCGTACGAAGGCGATGTGCCCAATCCCGTCATGGCGAACATTCCGCGCCTGTTCACCACGCCGCTGCGCAGCAGGCCGGCAGGCCCGTGGATCGAGCAGTCCGTCAACTTCGTATTGGGCGATGCGGCTTCGCACACGCCCGGTTCGAAGATGGTCGCCGCCAAGGTGGCGGAGGTGTTGTTCACCGAAGTGCTGCGCGGCTACATCGAATCCCTGCCCGCCAACAACCCTGGCTGGCTGGCTGGCCTG
Source organism: Variovorax paradoxus (assembly GCF_018614875.1). Taxonomy (GTDB): domain Bacteria; phylum Pseudomonadota; class Gammaproteobacteria; order Burkholderiales; family Burkholderiaceae_C; genus Variovorax; species Variovorax paradoxus_I. The sequence goes on from NZ_JAGGNW010000002.1 coordinate 569,701, forward strand.
CGCGACCCCCACGTGAGCCGCTGCCTGGCGCTGATGCACGGCGAGCCCGCACGCAACTGGACGGTCGACACGCTGGCGCACGAAACCCACATCTCGCGCAGCGTGCTTGCGGACCGCTTCGCCGAACTCGTGGGCGCGCCGCCCATGCAGTACCTGACGCGCTGGCGCATGATCCTGGCCGCCGGCATGCTGCGCAAGGACCAGGGCAACCTGGCGCGCATTGCCGAAGGTGTCGGCTACGAGTCGGAAGCCGCTTTCAACCGCGCATTCAAGCGCGAGTACGGAGTGTCACCGGGGGTTTGGCGGCAGAACGGGGCTTGATCGCCAAAAAAACAGCCCGCGCAAGGGCGGGCTGGAAGATGGCCTGCTGGAGGAGGGAGGATCAGAGGATGCAGGCCACAGGAGAGCCTCCACTATGTTCCCTGAACCTGCACGCAACCTGACCTCCATGGGGCGCCGATTTAAGCGCAGGCGAATATTCACTTTGGACTCTAGGAGGCTGTCGGGCTTGGGCATGGCGATGCCCAAGCCCGACAGCCTCCTAGAATAGTTGAAAGGGAGTATTTGCCATGAAACCACGCAAGTTGGTGCTGGCGCCAAAAGCCGTGAGGCCGAGGCACAAGCAGACAGAGGGGCGAAGCCGTTGTCCGGCACCGCCTCGAGTCAGCAGGAGCGGGCCCGGATGCGGGCGCGGCGTGATGCCGCGCTGCGACCGAATTCACCTGTTGGGCTGAATCGTGCGAAGCCCGATGCCACGGGGCTTGTGGCTCGACCGCGCGTTGTGCGCGCTGTTGGCGCTGCTGTCCGTCGCGGCTCTTGTCCATGGATTTCGCTCCCACGACAACGGCCTGGCCGGTTTGGCAATCGCGGGCCTGGTTGCCGCGGCGTGCATCGGAATGGCGTTGTTCGACGACTGCGCATTCAGGCGGGCACGTGCGGTCCGGGAGGCGGTAGAGAGAGCGTCGCGCTCACGCGCACGCAATCCTTGATGTGCTGCTCGCCGAGGGCGCGCAAGGCGGCGTAGCCGAGCGCAGCGGAAACGATCTGCCCGGCAATGGGCACGTACTTGGCGGCCTGCTTGGCCGTGAGCTTGACGCCGGCATGCCGCGCGAGCTTGATCAACAGGTCGCGCGTGACGAGCCTGCCAACCAGCAGCGCGCCAACGGTCGTGGCAGCCTTCTGGATGCGTTCGCGCTGATGTGGTGCGAGCTTTTCGACCTGGGTGACGGAAAGGCCGAACTCGGCGCTGATCTGCGGCACCAGGCGCGAGAGCAGGGCCGCATCGGCCGCCCAGTCGACGCCGGGCAAGGGAATGGCGCTGGCGGCCGCGGCCATCAAGGCCTTGCGGCCGATCAGGCGGCGGCTGCGGTGGATGGCCGCGATCAGCTTTTCGTCACCGCGGGCCAGTTCGATGGCGGACGGCATGCAGGGCCTCCTTTGCCGGGTCGGTCAGGCCGCCAGCGCCTCGAGCTGGTCCGACAGGGCCAGCCAACGCTCTTCGAGACGGCCGATTTCGTCGTTGAGGGCTTTCAGCCGCTTGCCCGCTTCGGCAATTTCGGCGGAGGGCAGGGGCTGTGTCAGGCGCGCTTCGAGCGCGGTGCGTTCGGTGCCGGCCGCCGCCAGTCGCTCATCGAGTTGCGAGATCTCGCGCTTGATGGGCTTGGCCTGGTCGCTGCGTTGCTGGCGGTCCTGGGCGTCCTGCTTGCGCTGCTGCGGGTTTCTGTTCGCGGCCGAGGGTTCGCTGGCGGCGGGCGCCGGCGCGGCGGCCACGGGGGCGGCTGTATTCGCGGCTTCGCGCACGGCCACCTTGGCTTCTTCGCGCAGCCGCTTGGCTTCGTCGAGCAGGTAGCGCTGGTAGTCGTCGAGGTCGCCGTCGAAATCGGTGACCACGCCGCGGCCCACGAGCCAGAACTCGTCGCACACCGAGCGCAGCAGCGCGCGGTCGTGGCTCACGAGCATCAGCGTGCCTTCGAATTCGTTGAGGGCCACGGCCAGTGCTTCGCGGGTGGCGAGGTCCAGGTGGTTGGTGGGCTCGTCCAGCAGCAGCAGGTTGGGGCGCTGCCAGACCATCATTGCGAGAACCAGGCGCGCCTTTTCGCCGCCGCTCATCGTGCCGACGGGCTGCTTCACCATGTCGCCGCTGAAGTTGAAGCTGCCGAGGAAACCGCGCAGCGCCTGCTCGCCGGTGCTTTCCTTCACGGCGCTGCCCAGTTCACGCGCCATGCGCACCATGTGTTCGAGCGGGTTGTCCTGCGGGCGCAGCACGTCGAGTTCCTGCTGCGCGAAGTAGCCGATGTTGAGGCCCTTGCCCTCGGTGACTTCACCCGCCAGCGCGCCCATTTCGCGCGCGATGGTCTTCACCAGCGTCGACTTGCCCTGGCCGTTGGCGCCCAGGATGCCGATGCGCTGGCCCGCCAGCACCGAGCGGCTGACGCCGCGCAGGATGGTCTTGGGCTCGGCGTCTTCGCCCTCGTTCGTGACTTTGTAGCCGAAGCTCGCATTGCTGATCGAGAGCATCGGATTCGGGATGTTGCCCGGCTCCTTGAACTCGAAGGTGAAGTCGGCCTCGGCCAGCAGCGGCGCGACCTTCTCCATGCGCTCCAGCGCCTTGACCCGGCTTTGCGCCTGCTTGGCCTTGCTGGCCTTGGCCTTGAAGCGGTCGATGAACTTCTGCAGGTGGGCGATCTTGTCCTGCTGCTTGCTGAAAGCGGTTTGCTGCAGCGCCATCTGCTCGGCGCGCAGGGTTTCGAAGGCGCTGTAGTTGCCGCCGTAGCGCGTGAGCTGGGCGTTGGCGATGTGCAGCGTGACGTCGGTCACGGCGTCGAGAAACTCGCGGTCGTGGCTGATGACGATCATGGTGCCGGCGTATTTCTGCAGCCAGGCTTCGAGCCAGACGAGCGCGTCCAGGTCCAGGTGGTTGGTGGGCTCGTCGAGCAGCAGCAGGTCGCTCGGGCACATCAGCGCGCGGGCCAGCTGCAGGCGCATGCGCCAGCCGCCCGAGAAGCTGTTGACGGGGCCGTCGAGTTCGTGCGACTTGAAACCCAGCCCCAGGATCAGGGCCTGGGCGCGCGGCACGGCGTCGTGCTCGCCGGCGTCGGCCAGGTCGGTGTAGGCGTGGGCCAGCTCCATGCCGATGTCGGCGTCGTCGGGGTTGGCTTCGTAGGCGGCCTCGATGGCGGCCAGCGTGGCGCGCAGTTCGGCCAGCCGGGTGTCGCCGCCGACCACGAAGTCGGTGGCCGACTCCTCGGTTTCGGGCATGTCCTGCGCCACCTGCGCCATGCGCCATTGCTTGGGCACGTAGAAGTCGCCGCCGTCTTCGTGCAGCGAGCCGTTGAAAAGCGCGAACAGGGTCGACTTGCCGGCGCCGTTGCGCCCCACGAGGCCGACCTTTTCACCGGGGTTGATGGTGACGGTGGCGCCGTCGAGCAAAACCTTGGCGCTGCGGCGAAGAATGACGTTTTTGAGAGTAATCATGAAATAGGAACCGTAGGGGCGATTATCCCGCCCCGCCCGTGACGGCCTGGCGCAAAGGGGCAAATGGGGACACCACCCGACAAGAGAAGGGCTGCAGCCGTGGCTGCGAAAAAAGCGGCAGAAGAGGCTTGGGCGAGCGCCTCTAACGCACGCCGGCGCCGGCCAGCAGCGCGGTTCGGGTCACGAGCAGGACCTGGTCCTCGCCTGCGGCGGTTTCCAGCCACACGACTTCGAGCTGCGGAAACGCCGCCTCGAAGTACTCGCGCTCGTTGCCGATTTCCAGCACCAGCACGGCCTCCTCGCTCATGCGCGAAGGCACGTCGGCGAACAGCTGGCGAACGAAGTCCATGCCGTCGGCACCGCCGGCCAGCGACAGTTCGGGTTCGGCGCGGTATTCGGCGGGCAGGACGGCCATGCTCGCGCTGTTCACGTAGGGCGGGTTGCACAGCACCAGGTCGTACGGGCCGGGCAGGTTGGCGAGGCCGTCGGATTCGATCAGCCTGACGCGCGTATCCAGCTGGTGCCGAGCGACGTTGATGGCGGCCACCTCGAGCGCCTCGACCGACAGGTCGGCGGCATCGACCGTGATGTCCGGATAAGTCATGGCCGCCAGGATTGCCAGGCTGCCGTTGCCCGTGCACAGGTCGAGCACGCGCTGCGTGTGCTCGCCGAGCCAGTAGTCGATGCTGCCGTCGGCGATCAGCTCGGCGATGAAGCTGCGCGGCACGATGGCGCGCTCGTCCACGTAGAAGGGCACGCCCTGCAGCCACGCCTCTTTGGTGAGGTAGGCAGAAGGCTTACGGGTGGCGATGCGTTCGTCGAGCAGTGCGGTGACCTTGGCTGAATCGGCTGGGGATACGGGCCTGTCGGCGACCGCGTCGATGTCGTCCAGCGGCAGTTTCAGGCGCCACAGCACCAGCCAGGCGGCTTCGTCGAAGGCGTTGGCCGTGCCGTGGCCGAAGGCCACTCCGGCGTCTTCCAGCCGCTTGGCGCCGGCTTCGATCAGCTCGATGACGGTGCTCATCCTGCGAGCGCAGCGTCGAGCTGTTTCAAAGTGCGGAGGTAGATGTTCTTCAGCGTCTCGATCTCGGCCACGTCGATGTGCTCGTCGATCTTGTGGATGCTGGCATTGACCGGGCCGAGCTCGACCACCTGCTTGCAGATCTTGGCGATGAAGCGCGCGTCGCTGGTGCCGCCGCTGGTCGAGAGCTCGGTGGCAATGCCGGTTTCGTCGGCGATCGCGGCCTGCACCGCGGCAACGAGTTCGCCCGGCGTGGTGAGAAAGGGCAGGCCGCCAATGGTCCAGGCCAGCGAGCAGTCGACGCCATGCGCGTCGAGCACCGCATGCACGCGCTGCTGCAAGGACTCGGGCGTCGATTCGGTCGAGAAGCGGAAGTTGAAGTCGATGACCGCGCTGCCCGGAATCACGTTGCTCGCGCCGGTGCCCGAGTGGAAGTTGCTGATCTGCCAGCTGGTGGGCTGGAAGTACGCATTGCCCGCATCCCAGCCGCCCGCGGCGTTGATGGCCACCAGCTCCGCCAGCGCGGGCGCCACGGCGTGCACCGGGTTCTTCGCCAGGTGCGGATAGGCGATGTGGCCCTGCACGCCATGGACCGTGAGCTTGCCGCTCATGGTGCCGCGGCGGCCGTTCTTGATCATGTCGCCGCAGCGCTGGACGGCGGTGGGCTCGCCGACGATGCAGTAGTCGATGACCTCGCCGCGCGCGGCCAGGGCGTTGCAGACGATGACCGTGCCATCGATGCCCGGGCCTTCTTCGTCGCTGGTGAGCAGCAGCGCGAGCGTGAGCTTCGGGTCGGGCGTGGCCTTCAGGAATTCCTCGATGGAGACGACGAAGGCCGCGATCGATGTCTTCATGTCGCACGCGCCGCGGCCATAGAGCTTTCCGTCGCGGTGAGTGGGCGTGAACGGGTGGCTGGTCCACTGTTCGACGGGTCCGGTAGGCACCACGTCGGTATGGCCCGCGAACACCAGCGTCTTCGTCGCCGTGGCACTGGCCGGGCGGCGCGCCGCCCACAGGTTGGTCACGCGGAAATCAGCCGGGCCGCTTTCGATGGTCTCCAGCGTGAAGCCCGATTGCGCCAGCCGTTCGCCGAGGATCTGTTGGCAGCCCGCATCGTCGGGCGTGACCGAGGGGCGCGAGATGAGTTGTTCGGCGAGCTGGAGGGTACGGGACATGGCGCAATAAATTGGGCGAGGCGACGCGGCGTGCGCGAAGCCTGGGGGAGAGTCAAAACTTCACGTCGAGCGTGATGTCGGTAAAGGTGGGTTCTTCCACCTGGTCCATCAGATTGCGGTCTTCGGTTTTCTGCTTGGGGGCGGCGCGGTTCTGCAGCCGCCACATCAGGTTGGTGGGCGAGTCGGCCTGGGCCAGGCCTTCCTCGCGCGTCACGCGCTCTTCGGTGACGAGGCGGGCGATGTCTTCCTCGAAGGTCTGGGAGCCTTCGGCCATCGACTGCTCCATGGCTTCCTTGACGGCGGAGAAATCGCCCTTTTCGATCAGCTCGGCCACCAGGGCCGTGTTGAGCATGACCTCGAGCGCCGGCACGCGGCCGCCCGTGGGCGTGCGCAGCAGCCGCTGCGACACGATGGCGCGCAGGGCCGAGCCCAGGTCGCCCAGCAGCGTGGGCCGCACCTCGACCGGGAAGAAGCTCAGGATTCGGTTGAGCGCGCGGTAGCTGTTGTTGGCATGCAGCGTGGCCACGCACAGGTGGCCCGACTGCGCATAGGCAATGGCCGCGGTCATGGTTTCGCGGTCGCGGATTTCGCCGATCTGGATCACGTCGGGTGCCTGGCGCAGCGCGTTCTTGAGCGCGACCTGCAGCGATTCGGTGTCGCTGCCCACGTCGCGCTGGTTCACCAGCGACTTCTTGTTGGTGTAGGTGAACTCGATGGGTTCTTCCACCGTGAGGATGTGGCCCGTGGCGTGCTCGTTGCGGTAGTCGAGCATCGAGGCCAGGGTGGTGGTCTTGCCCGCGCCGGTCGCGCCCACCATCAGGATCAGGCCGCGCTTCTCCATGATCAGCGTCTTGAGGATGTCGGGCAGGTTCAGATCGGCAAAGCTCGGGATGGTCGAGGCGATGTGCCGCACCACCACTGCATAGCTGCCGCGCTGGCGCATGGCGCTGATGCGGTAGTTGCCGGCGCCTTCGAGCATCACGGCCATGTTGAGTTCGCCCTTTTCCTCCAGTTCCCGGATCCGGGCTTCGGGCACCACTTCGGCCAGCAGCGCGAGCGGCGCGGTGGCCGGCAGCACCTGGGCGTTGATCGGCACGCAGGTGCCGTTGATGCGGATCAGCACCGGGGAGTGCGCCGAGAGATAGATGTCGGAGGCCTTGCGCTCGGCCATCAGACGAAGGATTCGCTCCATCATGTTCATCGGTTTCTCTCCTCGGATGCTGTTTGTTTTTGCGGGAAAAAAGTTCAGTCGCGCAGCAGGTCGTTCAGCGACGTGGTCGAACGCGTCTTGGCGTCGACCTTCTTCATGATGATGGCCGCGTAGGTGTTGTACTTGCCGCCGGGCTTGGGCAGGCTGCCGGCGACGACCACCGAGCCTGCGGGCACGCGGCCATAGATGATCGTATCGGTGGTGCGGTCATAGATCGGCGTGCTCTGGCCGATGAACACGCCCATCGACAGCACCGAGTTTTCTTCGACCACCACGCCCTCGACCACTTCGGAGCGGGCGCCGATGAAGCAGTTGTCTTCGATGATGGTGGGGCCGGCCTGCAGCGGCTCGAGCACGCCGCCGATGCCGACGCCGCCCGACAGGTGCACATTGGCCCCGATCTGCGCGCACGAACCCACGGTGGCCCAGGTGTCGACCATGGTGCCTTCGCCCACGTAGGCGCCGATGTTCACGTAAGAGGGCATCAGGATCGCGCCCTTGGCGATGAAGCTGCCGCGGCGGGCCACGGCCGGCGGCACGATGCGCACGCCCGATTCCTTCAGCTCGCCGGCCGACAGGTGCGAGAACTTGGTCGGCACCTTGTCGTAGAAGCCGAGCGAGCCGGCCTGCATCTGCTCGTTGTCCTTCAGGCGGAAAGACAGCAGCACGGCCTTCTTGATCCACTGGTGCACAGTCCACTGGCCCACGCTTTCGCGGGTGGCGACGCGCAGCTTGCCATTGTTGAGCTCGGTGATCACGTGCTCGACCGCGTCACGCACTTCGGCGGAAGCGGCGGTGGGCGAGATGCTGGCGCGGTCTTCCCACGCGGCGTCGATGATTTGTTGCAGTTGCTGGGTCATGGAGAAAGTCTCGGGTGAAAAATGGGAGTCGGGAAGCGCTTCAGCGGCGGCCGCCGTTGACGAAGCGAACGATGCGCTCGGCGGCTTCCACGCATTCGGCCGTTTCGGCCACCAGGGCCATGCGGATGCGGCCCCGGCCGGGGTTGGCGCTGTGGTCCTCGTATGTCGCATGGCGCGCCAGATAGCTCCCCGGCAGAACCGTCACATTGTATTGAGCGTAGAGCGCGCGGGCGAAGGCTTCGTCGTCGCCAGCCCACACTTCGGGAATGCCGGCCCAGAGGTAGAAACTGGCGTCGGGCAGCCGCACGTCGAGCACGGGTTCGAGCAGCGGCGTGACGGCCGCGAACTTGGCGCGGTACTGGGCGCGGTTGTCCACCACATGGGATTCGTCGCCCCAGGCCGCGATGCTGGCCGCGGCCACGGCGCCGCTCATGGCGCTGCCGTGGTAGGTGCGGTAGAGCAAAAACTTCTTGATGACGGCCGCGTCGCCCGCCACGAAGCCGCTGCGCAGGCCCGGCACGTTGCTGCGCTTGGACAGCGAGGTCAGCGCAATCAGGTTCCGGAAGTCGGGCCGCCCGAGCTTCACCGAGGCTTCGAGTCCGCTGAGCGGGGGCTCGTCGCGGAAGTAGATTTCGCTGTAGCACTCGTCGGCGGCGATCACGAAGCCGTGGCGGTCGGACAGCGCGAAGAGCTTCTGCCACTCGTCCAGCGACATCACGGCACCCGTCGGGTTGCCCGGCGAGCAGACGAACACCAGTTGCGTGCGTTCCCAGATCGCCTCGGGCACGCTGTCCCAGTCGACGGCGAAATTGCGCGCGGGCACGCTGGCCACGTAGTAAGGCTCGGCGCCCGAGAGCAGGGCCGCGCCCTCGTAGATCTGATAGAACGGGTTGGGCGACAGCACCACCGGCTGCGGCGAGGCGGTGGGGTCGACCACCGTCTGCGCGAGCGAGAACAGGGCTTCCCGCGAACCGTTGACGGGCAGCACCTGCGTGGCCGGGTCGAGGGCGAGGCTGTAGCGGGTTTTCAGCCAGTCGGTGAAGGCGGTGCGCAGAGTCAGGTCGCCGGCGGTCGCGGGGTAGGCGGCCAGCGCGCCGAGGCCAGCGCTCAGCGCGTCCTTGATGAAGCCCGGCGTGGCGTGCTTGGGTTCGCCGATGCCCAGGCTGATGGCCGAGAACTCGGGGTTGGGCGTGACGCCCGCGAACAGTTGCTTCAACCGCTCGAAGGGATAGGGTTGCAACCGGGAAAGCAGGGGATTCATGCCCGGGATTATCGGTGACAGGTGTTACCGCTCCTGGCGAGGCGGCTACTGAACCGGCGACAAGTGTCGTCAGGCCACGCCGCGCCGATAGAAGGCCAGCGAGCCCGCCAGCGCCAGCAGCATGCCGCCGCAGGCGCGATCGATCCAGCGCGTGGCCGATACCGTCAGCACCCGGATCGCACGGGCGCCGACGAAGGCGTAGCCCAGCATCACCAGCGTGTCGAGGCCCGCGAAGATCAAGGCAATGATCGCGTACTGTGGCGCTTGTGCAGCCGCCGGATCGATGAACTGCGGCAACAGCGCCGAGCAGAAGATGTAGCCCTTGGGGTTGGTCACCGCCACCAGGAAGGACTTGAGGAAGATGCGCCGGCTTTCGCCCGCCGTGACCGAGGCGGCGGCGTCGGCGCTCGGCAACTTGAAGCCGCCCTTGGAGCGCAGCATGCGCAGCCCGAGCCAGGCCAGGTAGACGGCGCCGACCCACTTCAGCATCGAGAACCAGAACTCCGACGCCGCGAGCAGCGCACCGAGCCCGAGCGCCACGGCGCCGACCAGCACGAAATCGGACAGCACCGCGCCGAGCATGCCCGGCAACGCCCGGCGCACGCCGTGGCGGGAGCCGTTGCTGAGCGCCAGCAGCACCGTGGGGCCGGGCGTGGCAATGGCGGTGAAGGCGACGAGGGCGAACAGCAGGGCGGTGGCGAGCGTCATGGCGGCGGGCGTCTTTTTTCGGATTCAGATTTTCTTGACCAGCACCTGGCTTTTTCGATCCCAGTTGTACTTGCGCTTGCGGGCTTCGGGCAGCCAGTCGGGGTTGACCTGCTGGAAGCCGCGCTTCAAGAACCAGTGCATGGTGCGTGTGGTGAGCACGAAGATGCTTTCCAGGCCCATGGCCTTGGCGCGGTGCTCGATGCGCTTGAGGATGCGCTCGCCGTCGCCCTGCGATTGCGACTGGGGCGACACCGTGAGCGCCGCCATTTCGGCCGTGCGCGCCTCGGGGTAGGGATAGAGCGCGGCGCAGCCGAAGATCACGCCGTCGTGCTCGATCACCGTGTAGTGGCCCACGTCGCGCTCGATCTCGGTGCGGTCGCGCTTGACCAGCGTGCCGTCGCGCTCGAAAGGCTCGATCAGCTGCAGGATGCCGCCGATGTCGTCCACCGTGGCTTCACGCAGGCTTTCGAGCTTCTCGTCGATCACCATGGTGCCGACGCCATCGTGCACGTAGACCTCGAGCAGCAGCGAACCGTCCAGCGCAAAGGGCAGGATGTGGTTGCGCTCCACGCCGGCTTTGCAGGCCTTCACGCAGTGCTGCAGGTAGAAGGCGGTGTCGGTGGGCTTTTGCGGCGCCGGCAGCGACGCCAGCAGCTTTTCGGCCGCGGCAAGCGGCAGCTCGGTGTCGATGGGGTTGTCTTCGCTCTCGGGCAGTTCGCTGTCGATGCGGATGCCCGGAACTTCGGTCAGGAAGATCAGCTTGTCGGCCTGGATGGAGATGGCCACGCTGGTGGCAACTTCTTCCATCGTCAGGTTGAAGGCCTCGCCGGTGGGCGAGAAGCCGAAGGGCGACATCAGCACCATGGCGCCGAAATCGAGCGTGCGGCGGATGCCCACGGCATCGACCTTGCGCACCAGGCCCGAATGCTTGAAGTCCACGCCGTCGACCACGCCCACGGGACGCGCGGTGATGAAGTTGCCCGAGATCACGCGAACCGTCGATCCGGCCATCGGCGTGTTCGGCAGGCCCTGGCTGAACGCGGCCTCGATCTCGTAGCGCAGCTGGCCAGCGGCTTCCTGCGCCGAATCGAGCGCCACCTCGTCGGTGATGCGGATGCCGTGCGAATAGCGCGCTTCGTGCCCCTTGGCCGCGAGCTGCTCGTTGACCTGTGGACGAAAGCCGTGCACCAGCACGATCTTGACGCCCATGCTCTGGATCAGCGCCAGATCCTGCGCGATGTTCTGCAGCTTGCCCGCCGCGATGGCCTCGCCTGCCAGGGCGACCACGAAAGTCTTGCCGCGGTGCGTATGGATGTAGGGCGCGACCGAGCGGAACCAGGGCACGAAGGTGAAATTGAAGACGGTGGACATGGGGCGTGATTGTGCATTCTTGGAGGGCTTTTCGTACGGCTCGGGCGATTGCGCGCAGCGCCGCGCCGGCGCGTCCTACAGTGGACGCCGTGCAACAGCCGCGCTGCGCGCCGATAATCGCCGGTTTGCCCGCCGCGTGCCGACGACGACTGTTCTGCCTTGACGACCACGACACCTCCCGCTCCCTTGCGCATCGAGTTTCCCGAATCGCTTCCCGTTTCGGGCAGGCGCGACGAAATCATGACCGCCATCGCGGCCAACCAGGTCGTGATCGTCTGCGGCGAGACCGGCTCGGGCAAGACCACGCAGCTGCCGAAGATCGCGCTGGCGCTCGGGCGCGGCAAGATCAACGCCGAGCCGGGCAAGGGCCGGCTCATCGGCCACACGCAGCCGCGCCGCATCGCCGCGAGTTCGGTGGCCAAGCGCATCGCCGAAGAATTGAAGACGCCGCTGGGCGACGTGGTCGGCTTCAAGGTACGGTTTCAAGACCGGCTGAGCCGCGACGCCTCGGTCAAGCTCATGACCGACGGCATCCTGCTGGCCGAGACGCAGACCGATCCGCTGCTCAAGGCCTACGACACGCTGATCATCGACGAGGCCCACGAGCGCTCGCTGAACATCGACTTCCTGCTGGGCTACCTGCGCGAGATCCTGCCGCGCCGGCCCGAACTGAAGGTGATCGTGACGTCGGCGACCATCGACGCGGACCGCTTCGCGCAGCACTTCGCATCCAGGAACGGGCCGGCGCCGATCATCTACGTGTCGGGCCGCACCTTTCCGGTCGAGCAGCGCTACCGGCCCTTCGAGGAGTCGCGCGACCGCGACTTGAACGACGCGATCGCCGATGGCGTCGACGAGCTCTGGCGCGATCCGCACAACGCCGGCGACATCCTCGTGTTCCTGCCCGGCGAGCGCGAGATCCGCGAGGCGGCCGATCACCTTCGCCGCCACCTGAGCCACCAGCCGCTGTTCCGCAACGCCGAGGTGCTGCCGTTGTTCGCGCGGCTGTCGGGGCCGGAACAGGACCGCATCTTCGACAGCCACACAGGCCGGCGCATCGTGCTCGCCACCAACGTGGCCGAGACCTCGCTCACCGTGCCGGGCACGCGATATGTGATCGACACCGGCACGGCGCGCGTCAAGCGCTACAGCTTCCGCAGCAAGGTCGAGCAGTTGCTGGTCGAGCCGATCAGCCAGGCCGCGGCCAACCAGCGCGCCGGCCGTTGCGGCCGCGTGGCCAACGGCATCTGCATCCGGCTCTACGACGAGAAGGATTTCGAAGGCCGGCCGCGTTTCACCGACCCCGAGATCCTGCGCTCGTCCCTGGCGGGCGTGATCCTGCGCATGAAGTCGCTGCGCCTGGGCGACGTGGCGCGCTTTCCGTTTCTCGAGGCGCCTTCGCCACGCGCCATTGCCGACGGCTACCAGCTGCTCAACGAGCTCGGCGCGGTCGACGACGCCAACGAACTCACGGCCACGGGCGCCGAGCTCGCCAGGCTGCCGCTCGATCCACGCGTGGGCCGCATGATCCTGGAGGCCCGCACACGCGGCGCGCTGGAAGAAGTGCTGGTGATCGCCTCGGCGCTCAGCGTGCAGGACGTGCGCGACCGGCCGATGGAAGCGCAGCAGCAGGCCGACCAGGCGCATTCGAAATTCGACGACGAGAAGAGCGAGTTCAGCGGCTACCTGCGGCTGTGGAAATGGATCGCCGATGCACGCGGCGGCCATGGCGATACACATAAGCTCAGCAATCGCCAGTACGAGCAACTGCTGCGGCAGAATTTCATCAACATCCGCCGCGTGCGTGAATGGCGCGACATCCATTCGCAGCTGCTCACGGTGGTTACCGAGCACAAGTGGCGCATCAATGCGGAGCCGGCCGGCTACGAGCCGCTGCATCTGTCGATGCTCGCCGGCCTGCTCGGCAACGTCGGCTGGAAGCTGGAAGACGACGAGGCGTACCTGGGTGCGCGCGGTATCAAGTTCTACAAGCATCCGGGCGCGCACCTCAAGAAGAAGCCCGGCCGCTGGATCGTCGCGGCCGAGCTGGTCGAGACCACGCGCCTCTTCGGCCGCGGCATCGCCAACATCGAACCGCAGTGGCTCGAACAGGTGGCCGGCCACCTGCTGAAGAAGCAGCTGCTCGACCCGCATTGGGAGAAGAAGGGCGCGCAGGTGTCGGCGCTGGAGCGTGCAACGCTCTATGGCCTCGTGGTGTACAGCGGGCGACGGGTCGATTTCACCAAGGTCGATCCGGTCGCGGCGCGCGAGATCTTCATCCGAGAGGCGCTGGTCGCCGGGCAGTGGGAGAGCAAGTTCCCGTTCCTCGTGGCCAACCGCAAGCTGGTGCACGAGGTCGAGGGGCTGGAGCACAAGTCGCGCCGGCAGGACGTGCTGGTGGATGACGAACTGATCTTCGCCTTCTACGACGCGCAGTTGCCGGCCGACGTGGCAAGCGGCATCAGCTTCGAGAACTGGTACCGCCATGCCTCGAGGGAGCAGCCGCGCCTGCTCTTCCTGACGCGCGAGGAGCTGATGCGCCACCAGGCAGCGGGCATCACCACGCAATCGTTCCCGCCCACGCTGCGGCTTGGCGGCGTCGATTGCGCCGCGACCTACCTGCATGAACCCGGCGACGCGAAGGACGGCCTGACGGTCAGCGTGCCGCTCTTCGTGCTCAACCAGGTGAGCGAAGAGCGCTGCGAATGGCTGGTGACGGGCATGCTCAAGGACAAGATCCAGGCGCTGCTCAAGAGCCTGCCGCAGCGTCCGCGCTCGCGGCTGGTGCCATTGCCCGAATCGGCGGCGAAGCTGGCGGAAGAACTTTCGGCGCCAGAGGTTTTCGGCCACGGCTCGCTGACCGACGTGCTGCTGAAGCGTGTGCGCGACACGACGAGCATCGACGTCAAGCGCGCGGACTTCAAGCTCGACATGCTGCCGCCGCACCTGTTCATGAACCTGCGCATCGTGGACGAGCACGGGCGCCAGCTTGGCATGGGACGCAACCTGGGCGCGCTCAAGGCGGAACTGGGCGCGCAGGCACGCGGTGCTTTCCAGGCCCTGGCGGGGCTCAACGTGAAGGCTTCCCCCGAGCGAAAGCCCGCCGGCACCATCGACGCAGGCGGGCAGGCCAAGGGCGGCGCGGCTCCGGCACCCACCGCACCCAGCCTGCCCGCAGGACAGCGCTACACGAGCTGGAGCTTCGGCGAATTGCCCGAGCTGATGGAAGTGCGCCGCGGCGCGCAATCGCTCATCGGATTTCCGGCGCTGCGCGACGAAGGCGATGCCGTCACCATCGAGGTGTTCGACGAACCGGCCGTGGCCGCCGCCAAGCACCGCGCAGGCCTGCGCCGGTTGTTCGCGCTGCAGCTGAAAGACGCGCTCAAGTACCTCGAGAAGAACATCCCCGATCTGCAGAAGATGTCCGTGGCCTACATGCCGCTGGGTACCTCCGAGGAGTTGCGCACGCAGATCATCGATGTGGCGATCGACAGGGCCTTTCTGCAGGAGCCGCTGCCCACCGACGAGTTTGCCTTCAAGCGCCGCCTGGAAGAGGGGCGGGGCCGGCTCACGCTGATCGCCAACGAGGTGGCGCGGTTGGCCTCGACCATCCTGACCGAGTACGCGGCCGCCGCGCGCAAGATCAAGGACACCAGGATCCAGCCCGAAGCCGTGCAGGACGCCGCGCAGCAGCTGCAGCGCCTGGTCGGCAAGCGTTTCATTGCCGACGCGCCATGGACGCAGCTGCAGCATTTCGCGCGCTATCTCAAGGCCATCGTGCTGCGGCTCGACAAGCTGCGCAGCGACCCTGCGCGCGACACGGCCAAGCTGGCTGAACTGCGGCCTCAGGAGCAGCGCTATTGGCGGCTGGTGGCGGAGCGCAAGGGCGTGGTGGACGAGCGCATGCTCGAATTCCGCTGGCTGCTCGAGGAGCTTCGCGTGAGCTTCTTCGCGCAGGAGCTGCGCACGCCGCAGCCGGTCAGCGTCAAGCGACTGGACAAGGCCTGGGCCCAGCTGCAAGCCTGATCGGCGGGTGACAAAAAGAAGCCCGCTCGACGCGGGCTTCGGTCATTCAGGTGCACGAACCATTGGGCAGCGTCATATGCGTCCCATGAGCACCAGGATGACGACGATCAGCACCACCAGGCCCAGCCCGCCGCTGGGCCAGTAGCCCCAGCTCCGGCTGTAGCCCCAGCTCGGCAGCGCACCGATCAGAAGCAATATCAGAACGATCAGCAGAATGAACGAGAGGGACATGCGTTTCTCCTGGGCCTTGTTGTTACGACATTCATGCTCGGTGCCAGGAGACCGGGGGCAAGCCGGATAGCCGCTTCTTCGGCGGTCAGGGCTTTCCTACCGGTGCCGTCGGCATTCAAGCCGCGCGAACCGATTCAGAGGTGTGCCAGCCGGTCCAGCGCCGCGACCAGCGTCTCGTCCTTCTTGGCGAAGCAGAAGCGGACCACGCGCTGGTCGAAGCCGTTGCCGTAGAAGGCCGACAGCGGAATTGCCGCCACGCCGATCTCGCGCGTCAGCCACAGGCAGAACTCGGCTTCGGACAGGTCGCTCACCGCCGAGATGTCGACGCACTGGAAATAGCTGCCCTCGCTGCGCAGCAGCTTGAAGCGGGTCTTCTCGGCCAGGCCGGCTGCGAACAGGTCGCGCTTGCGCTGATAGAAGGCTGGCAGTTCGAGGTAAGGCTTCGGCTCCGCCATGTATTGCGCCAGCGCGTGCTGCATCGGCGTGTTGACGGTGAATACGTTGAACTGATGAACCTTGCGGAATTCGGCCATCAGCGGCGCCGGCGCCGCCACGTAGCCGACTTTCCAGCCGGTGACGTGGTAGGTCTTGCCGAAGCTGCTCACGATGAAGCTGCGCGCCGCCAGGCCCGGGAAGCGCGCCACGCTTTCGTGTTGCGCACTGTCATAGACCATGTGCTCGTAGACCTCGTCGGCAATCACGAAGACGTCGGTCGGGGCCAGCAGCTCCTCGAGCTTGCGCATCTCGGCGGCGGTCCAGACCGTGGCGCTGGGGTTGTGCGGCGTGTTCACGATGATCGCCCGCGTGCGCGGAGACAGCGCCGCGGCGATCTTGTCGAAGTCGGGGCGGAAGGTGCCGGGCGTGAGCGGCACGCGCACCACACTGCCGCCGGCCAGCTCGATGTTCGGCACGTAGCTGTCGTAGCAAGGCTCGAGAACGATCACCTCGTCGCCCCCACGCACCACGGCGAGGATGGCGGTGATGATGGCCTGCGTCGCACCGGCAGTGACGGTGATCTCCTCGGCGGCGCTGTATTGGTGGCCGTAGAGTGCGGCGATCTTGCCGGCAATCGCTTCGCGCAGCGCCGGGATGCCGGGCATCGGCGGGTACTGGTTGTGGCCCGCGGCCATGGCGGCCGTGACGTCTTCGAGCAGCTTCGGATCGCAGTTGAAATCGGGGAAGCCCTGGCCGAGATTCACCGCGTTCTTCTCCGCCGCGAGCGCGGACATCACGGTGAAGATGGTGGTGCCCACGGCGGGCAGCTTGGTGGCGATCTCGGGCGTGCGGGGGGAGAAATAAACGGTGCTCATGGTGGTCGTGGAGTCGGATGTTCTGCTGCTTTGCCGCTTTTTTCGTGGAACACCGCGGAACCGGCTTTGCCGGGCCGCTGGTGTTGCCCCCGGAAGGGGGTTGGCGAAGCGACACGAAGTGCGCGAAGACTGGGGGTGATCTATAACTCGTAGTCTTGCTGGTGCCCGCTCAGGGCCTTCGCGATCAGGTTGCGGTCGAGCCGGTCGGACAGCAACTCGGCAAACTTGAACACGAAGTTGCGCAGGTAGGCGCTGCGCTTGAATGCCACGCGCGCGATGTTCTGGCCGAAAACATGCCCCATGGGGCGTACCACGAGATCGGCGTTCGATTCGTCGCGAACCGCCATCTCGGCCACGATGCCCACGCCAAGGCCCAGGCGCACGTAGGTCTTGATCACGTCGGAGTCGATGGCTTCGAGCGCGATGCGCGGCGTGAGCTTTTTCTGTGCAAACGCGTGATCGATGCGCGTGCGGCCGGTGAATGACGGGTGGTAGGTGATGATGGGTTCTTGCGCCAGGTCTTCGAGCGAGATGCGCTCCTTGGCGGCCAGCGGGTGGTCCTTGGGCAGCACCAGCACGTGCTGCCATTCGTAGCAGGGCAGGGTCACCAGCTCGGCGTAGTCGGCGAGCGATTCGGTGGCAATGCCCACCTCGGCAATTTCGTCGATCACCATGCGCGCCACCTGGTCGGGCGAACCCTGGTGCAGGCTCACGTTGACCTTCGGGTAGGCCTCGCGCAGCCTGGCCACCGGCACCGGGAGCACATAGCGCGCCTGGGTGTGGGTGGTGGCGATCGAGAGGGTTCCGCTGTCCTGCGCGCTGAACTGCTCGCCGATGCGCTTGAGGTTGCCGACTTCGCGCATGATCAGTTCGATGCTGGCGATGACGTGCTGGCCCGGCTCGGTGACCCGTTTCAGGCGCTTGCCATGGCGCGCGAAGATCTCGACGCCGAGTTCTTCCTCCAGCTCGATGATGGCCTTGGACACGCCCGGCTGCGAGGTATGCAGCGCCTTCGCCGCCTCCGTCAGGTTCAGATTGCGCCGAACGGCCTCCTGAACAAACTTGAATTGGTGCAGATTCATATCAAATTCCGTCTTATTGCGGAATTCATTATGCCTTCGGAGTCTATGGAAATTGCCGAAACTTCAAGATTTGCTTGCAATTCTGGCCAACAGATCGATCAGTTCAGGCTCTTCCCCCACGATGCCGGCCAATTGGAAATCCACCTGTGGCCAGGTCTGGCGCAGCGCGTCCACCTGCAGGGGCAGGTCTTCGCGTGCATGTTTGCCCATGCCGAGGAAGAGCGGAACGACCCGAAGGGCCTTGGCGCCGCTGGCAATCAGGGCCGCCGCGGCAGTGCGCAGGTCGGGGGCCGCAAGCTCCATGTAGGCACAGACCACGCGGGCTTGCGGGTCGAGCGCCGTGACGCGGGCGGCCACGGCCTCGATCGGCGCGCGCCAGCGCTCGTCGCGCGAACCATGGGCCAGCAGGACGATGCCCTTCGCGTTCCCGGTTGTCATCCGCGCTACCTTCGAAGAACCAGCCAGCTGAACGCGGCAAGCGACATCACCGAATAGATCAGCCCTGGCGCCGCCGCTGTCAGCCATGGTGACCAGTTGCTCAGGTTGCCGAGGTAGCCGAACACGTTGTTGAGCAAGAAGAAGCTGATGCCGATCATCACGCCGCCGAACACGTAGGTGGTGATGCCGGCCTGGCGGAAATGCAGGTAGGCGAAGGGCAGGGCGAGCACCACCATCACCAGGCATGAAAGCGGATAGAAGACCTTGCGCCAGAACTGGATCTCGTAGCGCTGCGCGGTCTGGCGATTGGCCTCGAGGTGCTGGATGTAGTCGAACAGGTCGAGGGTGCCCATGCGGTCGGGCCGCAGCAGTGCCACCGACACCATTTCGCTGGTCAGCGTGGTCGGCCAGTCGAGCTGCGGCACCTTGGTGGTGACGATGCGGGCCTTGTCCGCGGAGCTGCGCGTTTCGTAGTCCTGCAGTTCGACGTCCGACAGCTGCCAATGATCGTCGAAGATGCGCGCCGAGGACGCGACGAGCTGCTTGCGCACGTAGCCGTTGGCGTCGAACTCGAAGATGCGCGCGTTCTTGAGCGAACCGTCGCGGGCGATCGACAGCACGTTGACGGCGTAGGAGACGTTCTCGCGCTTTTCCTTGAGCCATGCGCCCGTGTTGCCGACCAGCGAGTACGAGCCCTGGTAGCGGGACTTGAGCAGTTGCCCCGTGCGCTCGGACGCCGGTGCGATGTAGTCGCCAATGGCAAAGGTGAGGAAAACGAAGCCGAGGCCCAGCAGCAGCAAGGTACGCAGGGCCCGCCATGGCCCCAGGCCGCTGGTGCGAAGAATGGTGTATTCCGAGCTTTGCGCGAGGCGCGCCATCACGAAGATGCAGCCGATCAGCACGGTGATCGGGAGCAGTTCGTAAAGGTGGCTCGGAATCAGCAAGGTCACGTAGATCAGTGCCTGCGCGGGGCCGTAGGCAAGGCTGTCGGGCTTGCCGATCGATTGCAGCTCGTCGACGAAGTCGAAGAAGAAAAACAGGCTCAGGAAGCCGAGGGTCACGAAAGCCACGGCTTTCAGTGCCTCGACATAGATCAGGCGTCGGATTGTTTTCACGAGGTCGGGTCGATTTTCGTGGGCTGCGAAGGCGGCAGGCCACCGGCCATGACGTGCTCGGTCCTGCGCCTGCGGCCCCAATTGTTGTTGCGCAAGAACAGCCAGGCGAGGCCGATCAGCAGGACACCGCCGTGCAGCAGCAGCATGAACGAGCCCATGCCGAAGCGCCCTGAGCTGATCCAGCTCTGGCCGAGGTTGAGCATGTTGTAGTAGACGACGAAGGCGAACAGCGCGAACAGCAGGTTGCCGCTTCGTCCCACGCGCGGGTTGACGCTCGACACCGTCAGCGCCAGCAGCACGAAGTTGATGGCCGCCAGCAGCATGCCGATGCGCCAGGCCAGTTCGCCGCGGCTGGCGTCGCCGGGCTCGCGCAGCAGCTGGAGCGTGGGCTTGGCGCGCGCGGGCGTGTTGTCCGCGGAAAAGTCGGAGGTGCCGCCGGCCCGGGTGCCATAGGTTTCGAATTCGCTGATCTTGAGCCCCTCGGTGGGCAGCAGCGGCCGCTCGAGCCGCTGCCCGTTGCTCAGCATCAGGAAGCGGTTGTTGCCGACGTTCTCGATGCGTCCGCTGCGTGCCGAGGTCGTGATCTGCAGGCCGCGCTCGATCGCCCAGATGAACACATTGGTGGCCGTGGCGCCGTCCGGCGTGTCCTTGTCGATGAAGAACACCCGCATGCGCCCGGACGATTCCCGGAATTCACCCGGCGTGACCCGCTCGATGTCGCTGCGCCGTTCATACTGCGCCCGCATGCCGATGGTCTGAGAGTTGGCCCATGGCCAGCCCAGCAGCGCCATGACCGCGATCAGCGCCAGCACCGGCCAGGCAAAGCGGAACAGCGGCTCGACGAAATCGGCCAGGCCCCGTCCGCTGGAAAACCAGATCACCATCTCGCTGTCGCGGTACATGCGCGACAAGGTGCCGACGATGGCGATGAACAGGCTCAGGCTCAGGATGGTCGGCATGTAACCGAGCACCGTGTACGACATCACGAGGAACACTTCGGACGGGTTCACGCTGCCCTTGGAGGCGAGCCCGAGCGTGCGGATGAGCATCATGGTCATCACGATGGTGACCAGGACCACGAGGGTCGCTCCGAAGCTGCGCGACAGCTCCTTGCGTAGGGAAGAATGGAATAACATCGTTCGAGGAAAAAAAGGATTATGGACTTTCAGCTCAAGACCCTCACCGTCGCCCGTGCCGCGGCCGAAAAATCCGACGTGCTGATCGTGCTCGTCGGCAGCACCCCCCTCACCGCCAAGGACCCTCTTTCCGCGCTGATTGCCAGTGCCCGCAAGGCCGGCGACCTGCCCGACAAGGCCGGCAAGCTGCTTGCGCTCTACCATCCGGACGAGGTGGCGGCGTCGCGCCTGGTGCTTGCCGCCATCGGGGACGGAAAGCCCGCATCGGTGCGCAGCGGCGTCATTGCGGCGATCAATGCGGCCAAGGCCCATGGTCCGGGGCGGGTGGCCCTGGTGTTCGCACACGAGGCAGATGGCAAGGCGGTGGCCTGCGCAGTGGCCGCGGCAGCCGATGCCAGCTACGTCTACACCACCTCCAAGTCGAAAGCCTCGAACGGCGAGGGGGGGCGCAGCATCCGCCACCTGACGCTCGGCGTGGCCGATGCGGCGGCGGTGGGCAAGGCCTTCGACGAAGCCCGTGCCACTGTATCCGGCATCGAGCTCGCCAAGGAGTGGGGCAACCGGCCCGGCAATTACTGCACGCCCAACCTGCTGGCCGAAGCGGCCAAGGAGCTCGGCAAGCTGCCCCGCATCAAATGCGAGGTGTTGGGCCCCAAGGAAGTGCACAAGCTCGGCATGGGTTCGTTCGCGGCGGTGGCGCAAGGCTCGGCCGAGCCGCTGCGTTTCATCGTGCTGCGCTATCAGGGCGGGCCCAAGGACCAGGCGCCCGTGGTGCTGGTCGGCAAGGGCATCACCTTCGACACCGGCGGCGTCTCGCTCAAGCCGGCGGCCGAAATGGACGAAATGAAATTCGACATGTGCGGCGCGGCCAGCGTGCTCGGCACCTTCCGCGCGCTGGGCGAAATCCAGCCGGCCATCAATGTGGTGGGCCTCGTGCCCTCGTGCGAGAACATGAACGACGGCCGCGCGATCAAGCCCGGCGACGTGGTGACCAGCATGAGCGGCCAGACCATCGAAGTGCTCAATACGGATGCCGAGGGGCGGCTCATCCTGTGCGACGCGCTCACCTATGCCAAGCGTTTCGAACCCGCGGCCGTGATCGACATCGCCACGCTCACCGGCGCCTGCGTGGTGGCGCTGGGCGGCGTGCGCAGCGGCCTGTTCACGAGCGACGATTCGCTGGCCGACGCGCTCCAGGCGGCCGGAGAAGAATCGCAGGACCGCTGCTGGCGCCTGCCACTCGACGACGAATACGCCGAAGGCCTGAAGAGCAACTTCGCCGATGTCGCCAACGTGGCCGGCCGTGCTGGCGGCGCCATCACCGCGGCCAAGTTCCTGCAGCGCTTCGCCGGCGATTTCGCCTGGGCGCACCTGGACATCGCGGGCACGGCCTGGAAGAGCGGGGCGGCCAAGGGCTCGACCGGGCGGCCGGTCGGCCTGCTGGTCTCCTATCTGATGGAACGCACGCGACGCGCTGCGGCCCATGCGGCATCGCCGAAGAAGGCGGCGCGCAAGCAGCCCGGCACGCCCGCACGCAAGGCCCGGTCCGCACAGTGACGGAAATCGGCTTTCACTTCAACCTGCCGGACAAGGCGAACTACGCCTGCCGGCTGGTCCGCAAAGCCGTCAGCGCGCGCGGATTGCGGGTGGTCGTGGTGGGCGAGCCGCAGATGCTGGAGGCGATCGACGCCGCGCTGTGGCAGCTCTCGCCCTGCGATTTCATCGCGCATTGCCGCAGCGATGCACAGCCCCACCTGGTGACCCGCTCACCGGTCATTCTTTGCGCCGAGGGCGCGGATGCCGCAGCGCTTGCGCACCGGGAGATGCTGGTGAATCTCGGGCTCACGGTGCCCGTCGGCTTCGAGCGTTTCGAGCGCCTGATCGACATCGTGAGCCACGAGCCCGACGACCGGCAGATCGGCCGCTCGCGCTGGCGCCACTATGCCGACCGCGGCTATTCCATCCAGCCGCACGACTTTGCAAGGAGCGCCTCCTGATGGCCAGCACGCTGCGTACGCCGCCCCGGTTCGTTCCCACCCTGACCACGGTGCTCGACTTGCCGGCCGAGCCTCCGGGCACCGCCGAGGCGTCAAAACCCGCCAGCACTCCGGCACCGGCGGTCGACCCCGCCGAAGCGGTTGCATTGCCTCCGGCAGAACAGCGGTCCGAAGACGAAATCGTCCGGCTCGAAGAGCAGCTTCTGCACCGCGTGCTGCAGCGCGTCGACCTGTCGTTGGAAGAGCGCCTGAGCGACACAGTCTCCGCTGCCGTGCAGCAGCAACTCGATGCGATGGTGCCTCGGCTGCGCGAAGAAATCGAGGCTGTGCTGCGTGCCTTGGTGATCGAGGCAATGGCCGCCGAGCTCTCGGAAAACACAGGGTCTACGCCAGCTTCAGGAGCGTGAGGCTTCAGCTAAACTGCGCGCCAGGTCGGGAGGCGTGAGGGTGCCGCTGGTCTGCGGCGCGAAACTTGCGAGGTCTGCGCGCCCGGATCACACGACCGGTTTTTTGGTTTTTTATTCATCCATGTTCTGGAGGTTCTCATGCAATTGAAATGGACTGCGGTCGCATTGGCTGCAATCACGCTCGTGGCTTGCGGCAAAAAAGAAGAAGCTGCTGCACCGGCCACCCCGGCGCCCACGGCAGCGGCCCCGGCACCTGCAGCACCTCCGGCAGACGCATTGATCGTCAAGATCGGCCATGTTGGCCCCACGAGTGGTGCCATTGCCCACCTCGGCAAGGACAACGAGCTCGGCGCCAAGATGGCCATCGAAGACCTCAATGCCAAGGGCCTCAAGATCGGCGACAAGGTTGCCAAGTTCGAACTGCTGGCCGAAGACGACGCCGGCGATCCGAAGCAAGGTACCGCAGTGGCCCAGAAGCTGGTCGACAGCAAGGTCAACGGCATCGTCGGCCACCTGAATTCGGGCACCACCATCCCCGCCTCCAAGCTCTACAGCGACGCTGGCATTCCGCAGGTCTCGCCGTCGGCAACCAACCCCAAGTACACGCGTCAGGGCTTCAAGACCACGTTCCGCGTGGTGGCCGACGACACGCAGCTCGGCGGTACGCTGGGCAAGTACGCCGTCGAAACACTCAAGGGCAAGAACATTGCCGTGATCGACGACCGCACGGCCTATGGCCAGGGCGTTGCCGAAGAGTTCGAGAAGGCGGCCAAGGCTGCTGGTGGAACCATCGTCGGCCACGAATTCACGACCGACAAGTCCACCGACTTCAACGCCATCCTGACCAAGCTCAAGTCTGCCAAGCCCGACGTGCTGTTCTTCGGCGGCATGGACGCCGTTGGCGGCCCGATGCTCAAGCAGGTCAAGCAGCTCGGCCTGAACGTCAAGTTCATGGGCGGCGACGGCCTGTGCACCGGCGAACTGCCCAAGCTGGCTGGCGATGCCATCGGCGAAGAGATGGTGGTCTGCGCCGAAGCCGGCGGTGTCGACGGCGACTTCAAGCAGCCGCTGGAAGACTTCAAGGCCAGGTTCAAGACCAAGAATGGCGTCGAAGTGCAGATCTATGCACCGTACGTCTACGACGCGGTCAACGTTCTGGCCGAAGCCATGGTCAAGGCCGGTTCTTCCGACCCTGAAAAGTACCTGCCCGAAGTCGGCAAGGTGCAGTACAAGGGCGTGACCGGCCCGATCGCCTTCGACGAAAAGGGCGACATCAAGAACGGCGCGCTGACGCTCTTCACCTACAAGGGTGGCGTGCGTACGCAGATTGCCGTGGTTCGCTGATCGGCGGACGGCTGCGCGCCGCAAGCGCGCAAAAGAGAAAAAGGGCCTTCGGGCTCTTTTTTTTGCGCCTGCTGGCAGCCCGCCGTCAGGCCAGCGCGGAGAACCCTGAAGGCCGGTCGGTGTTGCAGTATTCGATGAAGGCGTCGAGGTCCCGCGACTTGTCGAATACCGCATCGGCGCCCAGCGCTTCGCAGCGTGCGCGGATGTCGGCCGTGACGTAGTTGCTCAGCACCACGACACGCTGGCCCGGGCCGCGGGCCTTGCAACCCGAGAGCACGCCCAGGCCGGAACCTTCCTTCAGGAACAGGTCGACGATGAGCAGCTGCCAGTCATGGGGATGGACGGCGAGCCAGGCAAGCGCATCCGTTTCGGTTTCGGCAAAGCCGACGACCTGACCATTGACCAAATCTTCAAGGGCCGGGACCAGGTTGTCCCTGATGGTCTTGTTGTCCTCGACGAGGAACGTGATGAGGGCCATGCCGTGGTTTTGTTCTGAGAACCAATAGCGTAGCGTGCCGGACGCGGCCGCGGCGTAGGAGAAGGGATACGGACAACGGCTTCCGGCGCGACGCCCCGCTCAGTTCCTGTTGTCGGAGGCGCGGATCCTTGCCTTGAGCTCTTCCGCCAGCGCCTGGCTTTCGTCGCGCTCGGCGGTCGCCTCGAGACGCTTCTCGATTTCCTCGCTCAGCGCCGCGTTGACCTCGGCCAGCTTCTCGGCCGACTTGGCGAGCTTCTCCTCGAGCTGGCCCGTTTGCTCGATGGCCTGCGCCACTTCGCCAACCTGCACTTCGTCAGGGAGCTCCTGTCCGAGAACCGTGTTCACGACCGCGAGGTTGTCCGAGGCCCGCTGCACATCGGCGGCCACTTCTTCGCTCTTCTTCAGCGTCTTGTCGAGCGATGTCTTGCCACGCGGCACGATTTGGGGTTGTCCAGCCATCGAGGCTCCTTTTGCAGGCTTGAAAGTAAAACCTTTGGATCGTACCGCCAGTCGAACGGGACGGGGCGCGATCCCCCGGTTGTTGCAAGGCAACGTAATGCCTTGCGCACCAGATGACAAAAATCAGGGCGTTATCGACCCAGCACAACGATCGGCACGTCAACTTGATCCGTAAAACGTGCACTACTTCACGAATTGCGCGCATGCACTGGCAATGGCAACAAAAAACCCATCAGGCATTTCTGCGTTGATGGGTTTGATGTGGGGTGAACATGCCGATGGGTTGGAAACCCGCATGAAACCTGTTACTTCTCTGGCGGAGCAGGCGGGATTCGAACCCGCGGAGGGCTATTAACCCTCACACGCTTTCCAGGCGTGCGACTTAAACCGCTCATCCACCGCTCCTGAGCCTTCGATTGTAGCAGTCGCTCAGGCCGGATTTTGCGGCTTGCCGGCTTGAACCATGCGCATGGCGGAAGCGATGAGCGCCGCCGTTTCGGTCATGTTGCTGGGCACGATCAGCGTGGTCTTGGAATCGGCTGCGACCTTGCCATAGGCATCGACGGCGCGTTCGGCCACCTTGAGCTGCACGGCCTGCTGACCGCCGGGCTTCTCGATGGCCGCTGCCACGCGCTCGATGGCGTCTGCCGTCGCGGTGGCCACGGCGGTGATGGCGGCGGCCTCACCCTGGGCGTTGTTGATCTGGGCCTGCTTCTCGCCTTCGGAGCGGGCGATGAAGGCCTCGCGCTCGCCAGTGGCGATGTTGATCTGTTCCTGGCGGCGGCCTTCCGATGCGGCGATGAGTGCGCGCTTGCCGCGCTCGGCGGTGATCTGCGCCTGCATGGCCAGCAGGATTTCCTTGGGCGGCGTCAGGTCCTTGATTTCGTAGCGCAGCACCTTCACGCCCCAGTTGAGTGCCGCCTCGTCGATCGCCGCGACCACCTGCGCATTGATGACGTCGCGTTCCTCGAAGGTCTTGTCGAGCTCGAGCTTGCCGATCACGCTGCGCAGCGACGTTTGTGCCAGCTGAGTCACGGCGACGATGTAGTTCGACGAACCGTAGCTCGCGCGCATCGGGTCGGTCACCTGGAAATACAGGATGCCGTCGACCTGCAGCTGGGTGTTGTCCCGCGTGATGCAGATCTGGCTCGGCACGTCGAGCGGAATTTCCTTCAGGCTGTGCTTGTAAGCGACCCGGTCGATGAACGGGATCAGGAAATTGGGGCCGGGCGTCATGGTGCCGTGGTACTTGCCCAGGCGCTCGCGCACCCATGCGTTCTGCTGCGGCACGAACTTGACCGACTGGCTGATGAAGATGATCGCGATGACCAAAATGATGATGGGTACCGAGAATTCCATGGTGTTCTTCCTCTTTCAGGTTCTGACTAGATCTTGTCGACGACGAGGCGGCTGCCGATGACCTCGACCACGCGGTGCTCGCCAGCCGTCGGGGTGCGGCCGGCGCGCTGAACCACGGCCCACTGGGCGCCGCGATAGCGCACGGTGGCGGTGCCGTCGGGGTTCCATGCCTCCACGTGGATGGTTTCGCCAATGTCCAGATTGACGTCGCGGTTGGCCTCGGTTGCGGGCGGGGCGGGGCGTCGGCGCTGCACGGCATACCAGACCAGCACCGCACCCACGCCAACCACGGCCGCCACGACCAGCTGCGCGACGGTGCCCGCGCCCAGGTGCGCGGCAATGGCCGCCGCTGCGAAGCCCGTTGCCAGCAGCAACAGGTAAACCGTGCCGGAAAGCAGCTCCAGCACGATGGCGGCCCCCGCTATCAGCCACCAGATGGTGGAATTCGCCATGTCTTCTCCTCTTTGGTGAATGCACGACATTCTGTGTCAAAACCTGACTCAATCCTTCATCCGAATTCCGTACACTTCGCGCCTCGCCTCCTTGCCTGTCCGGAACCCCGCTCATGAAATTTCGCTTTCCCATCGTCATCATCGACGAGGACTTCCGCTCCGAAAACACCTCGGGCCTCGGCATTCGCGCGCTCGCGCAGGCCTTCGAAAGCGAGGGCTTCGAGGTGCTGGGCGTCACGAGCTATGGCGACCTGAGCCAGTTCGCGCAGCAGCAAAGCCGCGCCAGCGCCTTCATCCTGTCGATCGACGACGAGGAGTTCACCGTCGGCCCCGACCTCGACCCGGCCGTGCTGAGCCTGCGCAGCTTCATCGGCGAAGTGCGCCGCAAGAACGCCGACGTGCCGATCTACATCTACGGCGAAACCAAGACCTCGCGCCACATCCCCAACGACATCCTGCGCGAGCTGCACGGCTTCATCCACATGTTCGAGGACACGCCCGAGTTCGTGGCGCGCCACATCATCCGTGAGGCCAAGAGCTACCTCGAGGGCGTGCAGCCGCCGTTCTTCAAGGCGCTGATCGACTATGCGGAAGACGGCTCGTACTCGTGGCATTGCCCGGGGCACTCGGGCGGCGTGGCGTTCCTGAAGAGCCCGGTGGGCCAGATGTTCCACCAGTTCTTCGGCGAGAACATGCTGCGCGCCGACGTCTGCAACGCGGTGGAAGAACTCGGCCAGCTGCTCGACCACACCGGCCCGGTGGCGGCCAGCGAGCGCAACGCGGCGCGCATCTTCAACGCCGACCATTGCTTCTTCGTGACCAACGGCACCAGCACCAGCAACAAGATGGTCTGGCACCACACGGTGGCGCCGGACGACGTGGTGGTGGTCGACCGCAACTGCCACAAGTCGATCCTGCACGCGATCATCATGACCGGCGCGATTCCGGTGTTCATGAAGCCCACGCGCAACCACTTCGGCATCATCGGACCGATTCCGAAGAGCGAGTTCGAGCAGAGCGCCATCAAGGCCAAGATCAAGGCCAATCCGCTGCTCGCCGACGTGGACCACAACAAGGTCAAGCCGCGCGTGATGACGCTCACCCAGTCGACCTACGACGGCGTGATCTACAACACCGAGACGATCAAGAACATGCTCGACGGCTACGTCGACACGCTGCACTTCGACGAGGCTTGGCTGCCACATGCGGCCTTCCACCCGTTCTACGGCGCCTACCACGCGATGGGCAAGCGCCGCGTGCGGCCGAAGGAGTCGCTGGTGTTTGCCACCCAGTCGACGCACAAGCTGCTGGCCGGCATCAGCCAGGCGAGCCACGTGCTGGTGCAGGACTCGCAGAACCGTGCGCTCGACCGCGACCTGTTCAACGAGGCCTACCTGATGCACTCGTCGACCAGCCCGCAATACGCGATCATCGCGAGCTGCGACGTGGCCGCCGCCATGATGGAGCCGCCCGGCGGCACCGCGCTGGTGGAGGAGAGCATTCTCGAAGCGCTCGATTTCCGCCGTGCCATGCGCAAGGTCGAGGACGAGTTCGGCAAGGACGAATGGTGGTTCAAGGTCTGGGGCCCAGAGAAGCTCGTCGACGAGGGCATCGGCCGCGCCGAAGACTGGATCATGACGGGCGAGAAGAGCGGCAAGCCGAAGAACAAGAAGTCGCCGCGCAACTGGCACGGCTTCGGCGAACTGGCCGACGGCTTCAACATGCTCGACCCGATCAAGTCGACCATCGTCACGCCGGGCCTCGACCTCGAAGGCAACTTCGCCGAGACCGGCATTCCCGCGAGCGTGGTGACCAAGTTCCTCGCGGAGCACGGCGTGATCGTGGAGAAGACCGGGCTCTACAGCTTCTTCATCATGTTCACCATCGGCATCACCAAGGGCCGCTGGAACACGCTGCTCACGGCGCTGCAGCAGTTCAAGGACGATTACGCCCGTAACCAGCCGATGTGGCGCATCCTGCCGGAGTTCTGCCAGCAGCACCCGGGCTACGAGCGCCTGGGCCTGCGCGACCTGTGCCAGCACATCCATCAGCTCTACGCGCGCTACGACGTGGCGCGGCTCACCACCGAGATGTACCTGAGCGACCTCACGCCGGCCATGAAGCCCAGCGATGCCTTCGCCCACATCGCGCACCGCAAGACCGAGCGCGTGGAGATCGACGAGCTCGAGGGCCGCATCACCACCAGCCTGATCACGCCGTACCCGCCGGGCATTCCGCTGCTGATTCCGGGCGAGGTGTTCAACAAGAAGATCGTCGACTACCTCAAGTTCTCGCGCGAGTTCAACCTGCAGTGCCCGGGCTTCGAGACCGACATCCACGGCCTGGTGGCGCGCGTCGACGAAACCGGCAAGAAGCGCTACTACGCGGACTGCGTGGCCGCGCCGAAGAAATAAGGAAGCGAGAGTGCGCGCCGCGGGCGCGCTGCGCTTTTTCAGGAGGGCAGGTCGATGCGCACCCGCATGAAGCGGGCAAACCTCGGCAGCCCGCCGGGGTTGGTGCCGTTGAAGCGGTACGTCACCCAGCTTCCGACGGCGGGCGGGCTCTCGCGCTCCGCGTCGGTCAGGCCGGTGCCGAGCTTGAAGCGCTTGCCCTCGGGTGTTTCGACCAGCAGCGCGCCCAGCCGGCCGCTGTGCCTGCCTTTGCCCGAGACGTGCCCGACCACCCGGGCTTCGGCGTCTTCGTGGGCCTTTACCTTGAGCAGGTCGTTGTTGCGCTCGGCGCGGTAGAGCGATCCGCCCCGGTGCAGCATCAGGCCTTCGCCGCCCATCTTCACGGTCTTGTCGAGCAGCGCCTGCAGCTCGGAGTGCGTGGTGGCGCGCTCCTGCGGCACAGGCACGACCCAGGGCGCGCCGGTGATCGGCAGCAATTTGCGCAGAGCCGCGAGCCGTGCCGTGAAATCGCCGCCCTGGGCCGGCAGGTCGAACACCATGAAGCGCATTTCGTGCCAAGCCGTGTCGCTGGGCGTCTGGCTGCGCACGGTGGAGACTGCATGTGCGAACTGGCCCCTGCCGGCCCACAGTTCGCCGTCGAGCGGCTGCTTGGGCAGCGGCGCGGTGAACCAGGCGGGCGCCATCACCGGTTCGCCGCCACGCGTCCACAGCCGGCTGCCGTCCCAGTAGCCGCGCACGCCGTCGTATTTTTCGCTGACCCAGTAGTCGGCCAGCGACATGCCGGGGCGGTAGACCTCGGCCAGCATCAGCGCCGGCGCGGCCTCGCGCGACGCGGCCGCGCGGGCCGCCAGTGCGCCAAGGCCGGCGAGCAGGAGGGAGCGTCGGTTCAGCAAGAAGCCGCTGCCAGTCGGTGGGGAAGCGAGGTGCCGCCGGGAGTCCAGGGGCGCCTCTTACTCGGTCATTCCCGCCACGACATTGCTGAAGCCGCCGTCCACATAGGTGATCTCGGCGGTGACCCCGCTGGCCAGGTCGCTCAGCAGGAAGGCGGCCACGTTGCCGACTTCCTCGATGGTCACGTTGCGCCGGATCGGCGAGGCGTCGGCCACGGCGCTCAGCATCTTGCCGAAGCCCTTGATGCCGCTGGCGGCGAGCGTCTTGATCGGCCCGGCGCTGATGCCGTTCACGCGCATGCCCTTCGGCCCGAGCGAGGCGGCGGTGTAGCGCACCGAGGCTTCGAGCGAGGCCTTGGCCAGGCCCATGGTGTTGTAGTTGGGCAGCGCGCGCTCGGCGCCCAGGTAGGTCAGCGTCAGCAGGGCCGACTTGTCGTTGAGATAGGGCAGGGCGGCCTTGGCCATGGCGGGGAAGCTGTAGGCGCTGATGTCGTGCGCAATCTTGAAGCCCTCGCGCGAGAGCCCTTCGAGGAAGTCGCCCGCGATGGCCTCGCGCGGCGCAAATCCGATGCTGTGCACGAACCCGTCGAACCTGGGCCAGGTCTGCGCCAGATCGGCGAAGAGCTTGTCGATCTGCGCGTCGTCGCCCACGTCGCAGTCGAAAATGAGCTTGGAGCCGAAGTCGGCGGCGAATTCGGTGATACGGTCCTTGAATCGTTCGCCGACATAGCTGAATGCAAGCTCGGCGCCTTGTTCGTGACAGGCCTTGGCAATGCCATAGGCGATGGAGCGATTGCTCAACACACCGGTGATCAACAGTTTTTTGCCGGAAAGAAAGCCCATGAAGTTGCCTCGTGAAAATCTTGGGCAGAATTCTCGCATGCGGGTTTGGCTGCTTCTTTTTCTGGCACTCTCGGCGGCTCCTTCATGGGCCGCCCATGCCTACGCGCAATTCGGCGATGTCAAGTATCCGCCCGGTTTCACTCATTTCAGCTACGTGAATCCGAACGCGCCCAAGGGCGGCGAGATCCGGATGGTGCCGCCGACGCGGCCAACCAACTTCGACAAGCTCAACCCGTTCACGCTCAAGGGCACGGCGCCCTCCGGCATCGGCGCGCTGATGTTCGAGAGCTTGATGACCGGCAATTCCGAAGAGCCGACCACGGTCTACGGCCTGCTCGCCGAAGACGTCGACGTGGCGCCCGACCGCCTCTCGGCCACCTTCCGCCTGAATCCGAAGGCGCGCTTCAACGACGGTTCGCCGGTGCTGGCCGCCGACGTGGTGCATTCGTTTAACACCCTGACCGGCCCTCTGGCCGCGCCGCAGTACCGCACCGTCTATGCCGAGGTGAAGAAGGCGACGGCCACCAGCGAGCGCGTGGTGCGTTTCGACTTCGCGAGCCCGAACCGCGAACTGCCGCTGGTGATCGGCGGCATGGCGGTCTTCAGCCGCCAATGGGGAGGCGGCAAGCCTTTCGACCAGATCGTCACCGAGATGCCGATCGGCTCCGGCCCCTACAAGCCGGCCAGCGATCGCCTGGGCCGCGACATCACCTACGTGCGCCGCGCCGACTACTGGGGCGCCGACCTGCCGGTGCGCAAGGGTTTCTACAACTTCGATCGCGTCACCTTTCGGGTCTATCTGGACGAGACCGCGCGCTTCGAAGGCCTGAAGGCCGGTGAGTTCGACTTCATGCGCGAATTCACCTCGCGCAACTGGGCACGCCAGTACAAGGGCAAGCAGTTCGACAGCGGCGAGATCGTCAAGCGCGCTTTCGAGAACCACAACCCCGGCGACTTCCAGGGCTACGTGTTCAACCTCCGCAAGGACAAATTCAAGGACGCGCGCGTGCGGCAGGCCATCGGCCTCGCCATGGATTTCGAGTGGCTCAACCGCCAGCTGTTCTATGGCATCTACACGCGGGTGCAAGGCTATTTTCCCAACAGTGAGTTCCACGCCGAAGGCCTGCCCAAGCCCGACGAGCTGGCGCTGATGGAGCCACTGCGCAGCAAGCTCAAACCTGAAGTGTTCGGGCCCGCGCCGGTGCCAGCGAGCACCGCCCCTCCCGGCAGCCTGCGCGAGAACCTGCGCAAGGCGAGGGAACTGCTCGCGCAGGCTGGCTGGACCTATCGCGACGGTGCGCTGCGCAACGCGAAGAACGAGGCCTTCACGATCGAGTTCCTCAATGATCAGCCCACTATGATCCGCGTGGCGACGCCGCTGCAGACAGCACTCAAGAAGTTGGGCATCGAGATGAGCTTCCGCACGGTCGATTTCTCACTCTCGCAGCAGCGCATGCAGAACTTCGACTTCGAGATGACCTCGCTGCGCCTGCCCGGCGACAGCGCGCCGGGCGGCGGCCTGTTTGAGCTCTTCGGCTCGAAGGCGGCCAGCACCCCCGGTTCGTCCAATATCTGGGGTATCGCAGATCCGGCGGTGGACTCCGTGGTCGGCAAGGTGCTGGCGGCCACCACGCGGCCCGAGCTGGCCACGGCCATGCGCGTGCTCGACCGCGTGCTCTCGAACGGCTATTACTCGATCCCGATGTATTACGGCAATGCTTTCCTGGTCGGCTACCGACCGGCCCCGTTCGTGCTGCCGCCGACCATTCCGCCGTACTACGATGCCGGCGACTGGGCGCTCACGACATGGTGGGCTTCGCCCGCCAACAAATGAACCGGCAGCACCCGGCATGAACATCGAATGATCAGCTACATCCTCAAGCGCCTGCTGCTGATGATCCCGACGCTCCTGGGCGTGCTCGTCATCACCTTCGGCGTGATCCAGTTCGTGCCGGGAGGCCCGGTCGAGCAAATGGTGGCGCAGCTGCAGGGCCGCGATTCGGGCGGCGAACGGGCGGCGGCCAGCGGCGCCGGCTACCGCGGCCGCCAGGGCCTCGATCCGCAGCGCGTAGAGGACATCCGGAAGCTCTACGGCTTCGACAAGCCCGCCCACGAACGCCTGTGGACCATGCTGAAGTCATTCGCGCACTTCGACCTGGGGACCAGCTTCTATCAGCGCAAGGACGTCTGGCAGCTCATCAAGGAAAAGATGCCGGTGTCGATCAGCCTCGGGCTCTGGACCTTCTTCATCAGCTATCTCATCGCGGTGCCGCTCGGCGTGGCAAAGGCTGTGAGGGCCGGCACGCGCTTCGACTTCGTCACCACGCTGATCGTGCTGATCGGCTATGCCATCCCGGGCTTCGTTCTTGGTGTGGCGCTGCTCGTGATCTTCGGCGGCCAGCTGCAGTGGTTTCCGCTGCGCGGCCTCACTTCGCCCAATTGGGAGAGCATGACCTGGGGCGCGCGCATCGTCGACTACCTGTGGCACATCGCGCTGCCGGTGACCTCGATGGTGCTCGGCAGCTTTGCCGTCACCGCCATGCTCACGAAGAATTCATTCTTGGAGGAAATCCGCAAGCAATACGTGCTGACGGCGCGCGCCAAGGGGCTGTCGCAGCGGCAGGTGCTCTGGAAGCATGTGTTCCGCAATGCGCTGATCCCGATCATCACGGGCTTTCCTTCTGCCTTCATCGGCGCCTTCTTCACCGGATCGCTGCTGATCGAGACCCTGTTCACGCTCGACGGCCTGGGCCTCCTGAGCTACGAGAGCGTGATCCGCCGCGACTATCCCGTGGTGCTGGGCACGCTCTACCTGTTCACGCTGATCGGTTTGGTCACGAAGCTGATTTCCGATCTTTGCTACGTCTTGGTCGATCCGAGGGTCAAGTTTGACTAGCGCTGCCCTTGTTTCCGTGAGCCCGGGCCGCCGCGCCTGGCGCCGCTTCCGCCGCAATCCGCTGGGGTTCTGGAGCCTGGTCGTCTTCTCGACCCTGGTGCTGCTGAGCCTGTTCGCCGAGCTGCTGTCCACCGAGAAGCCACTGGTGGTGCACTACAAGGGGCAGACCTACTTCCCCGTGCTGCGCGACTACTCCGAAAAAACCTTCGGCGGCGATTTCGAGACGCCTGCCGACTACCTCGACCCCTTTATCCAGAAGCGCATCACCGACGGTCCCAACTGGGCGATCTATGCGCCCAACCGCTATGGCCCGCGCACGCTGAACTATTTCGCTTCCCAGCCCAACCCGGCAGCACCCACGCGCGACAATTTCTTCGGCACCGACGACCGCGGCCGCGACCTGCTGGCGCAGCTGATCTATGGCTTTCGCGTGAGCGTGCTGTTCGGCCTTGCGCTGACCGTCATCGGCACCGTGGTGGGCGTGGCCGCGGGGGCGGTGCAGGGCTACTTCGCGGGCAAGATCGACCTCGCATTCCAGCGCTTCATCGAGATCTGGGGTTCGATGCCCGAGCTCTACCTGCTGATCATCTTCAGCGCGATCTTCGCGCCCAGCGTGGCGCTGCTGCTGATCCTGCTGAGCCTGTTCGGCTGGATGGGCCTGGCCGACTACGTGCGCGCCGAGTTCCTGCGCAATCGCCAGATGGACTACGTGCGCGCCGCGCGCGCGCTGGGCGTGGGCAACCTGCAGATCATGTGGCGCCACATCCTGCCCAACAGCATGGTGCCGGTCGTCACTTTTCTGCCGTTTCGCATGAGTGCGGCCATCCTGGCACTGACCTCGCTCGACTTTCTTGGCCTTGGCGTGCCGCCGGGCACGCCGTCGCTCGGCGAACTGCTGAGCCAGGGCAAGGCGAACATCGACGCCTGGTGGATCTCGCTGTCCACCTTCGGCGTGCTGGTGGTAACGCTGATGCTGCTCACCTTCATGGGCGATGCGCTGCGCGATGCGCTCGATCCGCGGAAGGCCGACAAGTGAGCGAAATGACCCATCATCATCAGCCGCTGCTGGACGTCACGGGCCTGAGCGTCGCCTTTGCCGGCAAGGAAGTGGTGCATGGCATCGACTTTCGCATCGCCGCCGGCGAGAAGCTGGCCCTTGTCGGCGAGTCGGGCTCGGGCAAGACCGTGACGGCGCTGTCGCTGCTGCGCCTGGCGCAGAACGCCGACGTGGCCGGCACGGCGAAGCTGTTCGGCTCCGCAAATACGCCGAACGGGCGCGATCTGCTCTCGATTCCGGAACGGGAGCTGCGCGGCATCCGCGGCAAGGAGATCGCGATGATCTTCCAGGAGCCGATGACCGCCCTCAATGCGCTCTATACCGTGGGCGACCAGATTGCCGAGGTGCTCGAACTGCACGAAGGGCTCTCGGCGCGCGCGGCACAGGCGGCCGCCGTGCAACTGCTGGCCGACACCGGCATTCCCGAGCCGGAGCGGCGGGCGAGGGCGTTCCCGCACCAGCTCTCGGGCGGCCAGCGGCAGCGCGCCATGATCGCGATGGCGCTGGCCTGCAAGCCGCGCCTGCTGCTGGCCGACGAGCCGACCACCGCGCTCGACGTGACGGTGCGGGCGCAAATCCTCGAGCTGCTCGCAGATCTGCAACGCAAGTACGGCATGGCCGTGCTGCTGATCACGCACGACCTCAACTTGGTGCGCCGGTTCGCCGACCGGGTTGCCGTGATGGAGAACGGCCACATCGTGGAGCAGGGTGTGGTGGCCACGGTGTTCGAAGCGCCACAGCATGCCTACACCCGCAAGTTGATCGACAGCCACCCCGAGCGCAACGTCACTGCCGTGGTCACTGGCGCCGACGCGCGGCCGGTGCTCGAGGCCACGGGCCTGCGGGTGAGCTACCCGGTCTCCCGGCCCGGTTTTGCCGGCTGGTTCCGCAAGGGCGAATTCATCGCGGTGCAGAACGCGGATTTCCGCATCGCACCGGGCCAGACGCTGGGCGTGGTCGGCGAGTCCGGATCGGGCAAGTCCACGCTGGCGCTGGCCGCCCTCGGGCTGCTGAAGCACCAGGGTGCGCTGAAGGTGGATGGCAAGGGCTGGGCGGTGGACCGGAGCTCCGACCTGGCCTTGCGCCGGGTCATGCAGGTGGTTTTCCAGGACCCGTTCTCTTCGCTCTCGCCGCGCATGACGGTCGAGCAGATCGTGGGCGAGGGGCTGCGCGTGCACGCTCCCGAGCTCGGCACGCCGCAGCGCCGCGCGCGGGCACTGGCGGCGCTCGCCGACGTGGGTTTGAGCGAGGCGCAGTTTCCCTCGCTGCTCGACCGCTATCCGCACGAGTTTTCGGGCGGGCAGCGCCAGCGGCTGGCGATTGCGCGCGCACTGATCGTCGATCCGCAGCTGCTGGTGCTCGACGAGCCCACCAGCGCGCTCGACGTGACTATCCAGAAGCAGGTGCTGGGGTTGCTTCAACGCCTTCAGCGAGAACGCGGCCTGAGCTACCTGCTGATCACCCACGACGTCGAAGTGATCCGCGCCATGGCGCACCAGGTCATCGTGATGAAGGACGGCGCCATTCTCGAGGCCGGTGCCGTCGAGCGCGTGCTCGATGCGCCCGAGCACCCCTACACAAAGAAACTGGTGGCCGCTGCGCTGCTGGAATAGAACACGGGAACAAAAGAAATGTCGGAGATCGGACGGAGCAGGCGCGGTGCCTGGCGCGCGGCCCTGGCCTGCATGGTGACCTTGGCCGTTGCCATGGGCCTGGGGCGCTTTGCGTTCACGCCCATGCTGCCCATCATGCTGCATGAAGAAAAGCTCCAGCTCGAGGCGGGAGGCGTGCTGGCTTCGCTCAATTACCTCGGTTACTTTCTTGGCGCGGTCAGTTGCGCGGCCATCGGCATCAAGGCCAAGAGCATGGTGCGCGGCGGCCTGGTGGCAACGGCGGCCTTGCTGGTGGGCATGGGCGTGCTTCACAGCTTCACGAGCTGGGGCATCCTGCGTGCGGCGGCCGGCGTGATGAGCGCCTGGGTCTTCGTCTTCGCATCGGGATGGGGGCTGCGGCGGCTGGCCGAGACGAATTCCCCGGCCCTGGCCGGTGTGATCTACACCGGCCCCGGCATCGGGATCGCGATGACCGGCCTGCTCGGCGGCGCGCTGGGGCGCTGGGGTTCCGAGGCGGGATGGATCGGCCTCGGCTTGCTGGCGGTGGTGCTGGTGGCGTCGATCTGGCGCGTGTTCGACGATGGCGAATTGCCGGCGGCGGAAGGCTCCGCGGGGCCGCCGGCCGCCGCGGCAAGTGCGGCCGCACCGCCTTCCGCGCGCAGCGACGCCGTGTGGCTGGTCGCGCTCTACGGGCTGGCCGGCTTTGGCTACATCATCACCGCAACCTTCCTGCCGGTGATCGCGCGCCAGGCGCTGCCGGGCTCGCCATGGCCCGACTTCTTCTGGCCGCTGTTCGGACTGGCGATCATCCCGGGCGCGCTGATCGGCGCTCGCGCACCCATCCACTGGGACAACCGGCTGCTGCTGGCGGCGGCCTATGCGCTGCAGGCGCTGGGCGTGGTGCTGTCGGTGGCGTGGCCCACCATCGTCGGTTTTGCGCTTGGCAGCCTGCTGCTCGGCATGCCGTTCACGGCCATCACCCTCTTCGCAATGCGGGATGCGCGCCGGCTGCGCGGAAATGCCGCGGCCGGGCTGATCGGCTATGCCACCGCTTCCTACGGTGTCGGGCAGATCATCGGGCCGCTGTTTGCGGCGCCGCTGGCCCAGCGAACCGGGTCTTTCCAGCTTCCGCTGCTGGCGGCGGCGGCATCATTGGCGCTCGGTTCGGTGCTGTTTGCGCTGGTCTGGTCGAAATCCCGGCGCAAAGTGGCCTTTTGAGCATCCCAAGCCACTTCATTTATCACGGGAATAGCATATAATTCGAGGCTCACGACCAAACGGGCGGGTACCTACCGCCCGTTTTTTTTGGTCTATGCATTTTCGATGCG
The DNA here is from genome assembly GCF_018614875.1 of Variovorax paradoxus. Classification (GTDB taxonomy): domain Bacteria; phylum Pseudomonadota; class Gammaproteobacteria; order Burkholderiales; family Burkholderiaceae_C; genus Variovorax; species Variovorax paradoxus_I. Next base: position 607,653 of record NZ_JAGGNW010000002.1, read on the forward strand.
TGACACCCGTGGCGGGCGGGTGGCACGCATAAGCATTTTTACAAGGCACTTTCGAACACGTGGCATTGCAGCAGACAGTGGAACAAACCGTGGCCGGTCTCGGTTACGACCTGGTCGAGATCGAACGCTCGGCCGGGGGGTTGCTGCGCGTGACGATTGATTTGCCCTGGGTTGCCCCCACTTCGGAGGCTGTGGCTGCAGGCATTCCCGAGCCCTTCGTGACGGTCGAGGATTGCGAAAAGGTGACGCGCCAACTGCAGTTTGCGCTCGAGGTCGATGGTGCCGATTACAAGCGGCTCGAGGTTTCCTCGCCGGGTATTGACCGTCCGCTTCGCAATGAGCAGGATTTCGAGCGTTTCGTGGGCGAGGTGATCGACATCACGCTCAAGGCGCCAATGGGTGCCGCGGCGGCGGGGCAGGTGTCTGCCACCCGCAAGAAATTTCGCGGCACGCTGGAGCGTGCTGAAAAAGCGGAAGGGGGCGATGGAGCCCCGGGCTGGCAAATCGTCTGGAGCGATGCGCCGGAGCCGAAACCAGGTCAAAAAGTCAGCAAGAAGCGCGCACCTGCAAAGTTGCAGGCGCTCGGTTTCGTGCTGGATGAGCTGCGTGATGCGCGGCTCGCGCCAATTGTGGATTTCAAGGGCCGCAGGGCCAGAACCCAACCGGGTTTTTCGGATATTGACGACGGAACGAATGTTCCGGACTGACTAGAGGAGTGGGTGGCATGAATCGCGAAATGTTGATGTTGGTGGATGCGATCTCGCGCGAGAAGAACGTCGAGCGCGACGTGGTTTTCGGTGCGGTCGAGTCCGCGCTGGCGCAAGCCACCAAGAAGCTCCACCAGGGCGACGTGGACATCCGCGTCTCGGTCGACCGCGACAGCGGCGACTACGAAACCTTCCGCCGCTGGCACGTCGTTCCCGACGAAGCCGGCCTGCAGCTGCCCGACCAGGAAATCCTCCTGTTCGAAGCCAAGGAAGAAATGGCCGACATCGAGGTCGGCGAGTACATCGAGGAAGCGGTGGACTCGGTGCCGATCGGCCGCATCGGCGCCATGGCCGCCAAGCAGGTCATCCTGCAGAAGATCCGCGACGCCGAGCGCGAGATGCTGCTCAACGACTTCATGTCGCGCGGCGACAAGATCTTCGTGGGCACCGTCAAGCGCCTGGACAAGGGCGACATCATCGTGGAGGCCGGCCGCGTCGAAGGGCGCCTGCGCCGCAGCGAGATGATCGCCAAGGAAAACCTGCGCAACGGCGACCGCGTGCGGGCCATGATCATGGAGGTCGACCTGACGCTGCGCGGCGCGCCGATCATCCTGTCGCGCTCGGCGCCCGAATTCATGATCGAGCTGTTCCGCCAGGAAGTGCCCGAAATCGAACAGGGCCTGCTCGAAATCAAGAGCTGCGCCCGCGATCCCGGCTCGCGCGCCAAGATCGCCGTGCTCTCGCACGACAAGCGTGTCGATCCGATCGGCACCTGCGTCGGCGTGCGTGGCACCCGCGTCAACGCCGTGACCAATGAGCTCGCCGGCGAGCGTGTCGACATCGTGCTGTGGAGCGAGGACCCGGCCCAGTTCGTGATCGGCGCCCTGGCCCCGGCCAACGTGTCGTCGATCGTGGTCGATGAAGAAAAGCACGCCATGGACGTGGTGGTCGACGAGGAAAACCTCGCCATCGCCATTGGCCGCGGCGGACAGAACGTGAGGCTCGCCTCCGATCTGACCGGCTGGAAGATCAACATCATGGACGCCAATGAATCGGCCCAGAAGCAGGCGAGCGAAACCGACGCCAGCCGCAAGCTGTTCATGGAAAAGCTCGACGTCGACGAGGAAATCGCCGACATCCTCATTTCGGAAGGCTTCAACAGCCTCGAAGAAGTGGCCTATGTGCCGATCTCCGAAATGCTGGAGATCGAGTCCTTCGACGAAGACACAATCAACGAGCTTCGTTCGCGCGCTAAGGATGCGCTGTTGACCATGGAAATCGCCAAGGAAGAGGGCGTCGAGACCGTCTCGCAGAATCTGCGCGACCTCGAAGGCCTCGACCCCGAGCTGATTCCCAAGCTGGCCGAGGCGGGTGTGCACACCCGCGACGACCTCGCCGACCTCGCGGTCGATGAACTCACCGAGATCACCGGCCACAGCGCCGATGACGCCAAAGCCCTCATCTTGAAAGCCCGCGAACATTGGTTCGCCGGCCAAGAGTGATGGTCATGGAGGCACGAAACCAATATGTCCAGTACCACTGTCGCCGAGTTCGCGAACGAGCTCAAGAAGACTCCCGAAACCTTGCTTGACCAGCTCAAGAGTGCAGGTGTGCCCAAGGCGGCACCCACCGATGCGCTCACCGAGGCTGACAAGCAGCGCCTGCTCGGCTTTCTCAAAGCCAGCCATGGCACCGCCGAGCCGGAGCGCAAGAAGATCACGCTGACGAAAAAGTCGACCAGCGAGATCAAGCAGGCCGACGCCACCGGCCGCGCCCGCACCATCCAGGTCGAGGTGCGCAAGAAGCGCACCTTCATCCAGCGCGAAGACGGCCACCCGGCCACGCCCGAACACGCGCAGCAATCCGCCGAAGCCCCGGCAGCCGCACCGGCCGCACCGCGCGTCGACGAAGCCGAACTGGCCCGCCGCGAGGAAGAAGCGCGTCGCCAGGCCGAGCTGATCCGCCGCCAGGAAGAAGAACTGGTCGAGAAGCGCCGCCTGCGTGAAGAAACCGAAGCACGCGAACGCGAACTGGCTGAAAAAGTCGAACGCGCCGAACAGGCCGAGCAGGAAGCCGCGCGCATCGCCGCCGAGAAAAAGGCTGCCGCCATCGCGGAAACCGCGGCAGTGAATGCCGCTGCCAAGCCCGCCGCCGCGCCCACCGCAGCACCCGCGCCCGCAGTGACGGCGGCTGCCGTTGCCGCCGCTGCCGCGGAGCAGCAAGCCGCCGACAGCAAGCTCGCCGCACAGGCCGCCGCCACGCAAGCCAAGGAAGACGCGAAGGCCAAGGCCGCCGCCGAATCGAAGGCCCGTGCCGACGAGGAAGCCGCTCGCGCCAAGGACCTCGACGAGCGTCGCCGCAAGGCCCTCGCCGAAGCCGAAGCCATTCGCGCCATGATGAATGCGCCGGCCCGCGTGCTGGTGCCGCACAAGGCGCCCGAGAAGCCGCAGCCCGAAAAGGCCGCGGTCAAGGGCACGCTGCACAAGCCGGCCGCGCCTGCAGCGCGTCCCGGCGCGCCGGCCGCACCGGGTGCTGCCGCAGCCCCTGGCGCCGCCGGTGCCGGCAAGGAAGTCAAGTCGGCCAAGCTCTCGTCGAGCTGGGCCGGCGATCCTGCCAAGAAGAAGGAAATCAAGACCCGCGGCGATGCCAGCGGCGGTGTCGGCCGCGGCAACTGGCGCGGAGGCCCGCGCGGCCGCCGTGGCAGCAACGATCGCGGAGGCCATGAAGAGCATGTGCAGGCCGCACCGGTCGAGGCGCGCATTCTCGAAGTGCACGTGCCCGAAACCATCACCGTGGCCGAGCTCGCGCACAAGATGGCCGTCAAGGCGCAGGAAGTCATCAAGCAGCTGATGAAGCTGGGCCAGATGGCGACCATCAACCAGTCGCTGGACCAGGACACCGCCATGATCCTGGTGGAGGAAATGGGCCACAACGCGGTCGTTGCCGCGCTGGACGACCCCGAAGCCTTCACCGACGAGGACGTGTCGGCGCAAACCGCCGAGGCCCTGCCGCGCGCGCCGGTCGTGACCGTCATGGGCCACGTCGACCACGGCAAGACCTCGCTGCTCGACTACATCCGCCGCGCCAAGGTCGCAGCGGGCGAAGCCGGCGGCATCACGCAGCACATCGGTGCCTACCATGTGCAAACCGAACGCGGCATGGTGTCCTTCCTCGACACTCCGGGTCACGAGGCCTTCACGGCCATGCGTGCCCGTGGTGCGCAGGCCACCGACATCGTCATCCTCGTGGTGGCGGCCGACGACGGCGTCATGCCACAGACCAAGGAAGCCATCAAGCACGCGAAAGCCGCTGGTGTGCCGATCGTGGTTGCCATCAACAAGATCGACAAGCCCGATGCCAGCCCGGACCGCGTGAAGCAGGAACTGGTGACCGAGGAAGTCGTGCCCGAAGAGTACGGCGGCGACGTGCCGTTCGTGCCGGTGTCCGCCAAGACGGGCCAGGGCATCGACGCACTGCTCGAGCAGGTGCTGCTGCAGGCTGAAGTGCTGGAACTCAAGGCGCCGGTGGATGCCGCCGCCAAGGGCCTGGTCATCGAAGCGCAGCTCGACAAGGGCCGCGGCCCCGTCGCGACCGTGCTGATTCAGTCCGGCACGCTCAAGACCGGCGACGTGGTGCTGGCGGGCTCGACCTATGGCCGCGTGCGCGCCATGCTGGACGAAGACGGCAAGAGCATCAAGACCGCGGGTCCCTCGATCCCGGTCGAGATCCAGGGCCTGACCGAAGTGCCGCAGGCGGGCGACGAGTTCATGGTGATGAGCGACGAGCGCCGTGCGCGCGAAATTGCCACCTACCGTGCCGGCAAGTTCCGCAACACCAAGCTGGCGAAGGCCCAGGCCGCGAACCTGCAGAACATGTTCACCGACCTCTCGGCCGGCGAAGTGCAGACGCTGCGCATCATCATCAAGGCCGACGTGCAGGGCTCGCAGGAAGCCCTGGCCCAGTCGCTGCTCAAGCTGGCGACCGAAGAGGTCAAGGTGCAGATGGTGTACGCCGGCGTCGGCGGCATCAGCGAAAGCGACATCAACCTCGCCATCGCCTCGAAGGCCATCGTGATCGGCTTCAACGTGCGGGCCGATGCCGGTGCGCGCAAGCTGGCCGAAGGCAACGGCGTCCAGCTGAACTACTACAGCATCATTTACGACGCCGTGGACGAGATCAAGGTCGCGATGTCGGGCATGCTGGCTCCGGAGCGCCGCGAGGAAATCATCGGCTCGGCCGAGATCCGCACGGTGTTCGTGGCCTCGAAGATCGGTACCGTTGCGGGTTCGTACATCACCTCGGGTTCGGTCAACCGCACTGCGCATTTCCGCCTGCTGCGCGACAACGTGGTGATCTACACCGGCGAAGTCGACTCGATCAAGCGCATGAAGGACGACGTCCGCGAAGTGCGCGAAGGTTTCGAGTGCGGTATCAAGCTCAAGAATTACAACGACATCAAAGAGGGCGATCAGCTCGAGTTCTTTGAAATCAAGGAGATCGCCCGTACGCTGTAACAAGCGTTCGATGCGACCGAGTCCATGCCTAAAAGAAAAGCCGCCGCCCCCAACCGCGCGTTCAAGGTTGCCGATCAGATCCAGCGCGATCTGACGGAGCTGATCGCGCGCGAGTTGAAGGACCCGCGCGTGGGCATGGTCACGATCCAGGCGGTCGAGGTCACGCCCGACTATGCGCACGCGAAGATTTTCTTCAGCATGCTCACGGGCGACGTGGAAGAAACCACGACCGCGCTGAACCAGGCCGCCGGCTTCCTGCGCAACGGCCTGTTCAAGCGCCTCCATATCCACACCGTGCCGACGCTGCACTTCCTGTTCGACCGCACCACCGAGCGTGCGGCCGACATGAATGCGCTCATCGCGCAGGCCGTCGCTTCGCGCTCGAAAGACGATTAGCGTGAGCATCGCCGGGCCGCCCCAAGGTGCGAAGGCCCCCTTGGGGGGCGGGGATTTACACGCAGTGAAAGACCGTGGGGGCAACATTCCTGCGCCACGCACCAGGGTGCAGCGGCGCCCTGTGCATGGGGTGTTGTTGCTCGACAAACCGCTGGGACTCTCCAGCAACCAGGCCTTGCAGAAGGCCAAGTGGTTGCTGCGCGCCGAAAAGGCGGGCCATACAGGCACGCTCGATCCGCTGGCCACCGGTGTGCTGCCGCTGTGCTTTGGCGCGGCCACCAAGTTCAGCCAGCTGCACCTCGATGCCGACAAGACCTATGAAGCCCCGGCGCGCCTCGGCATCAAGACCAGCACCGGCGATGCCGAGGGCGAGGTGATTGCCGAGCGGCCCGTGCAGGTCGCGCCTGAAGACCTGGCGCGCGTCCAGGCGCAGTTCACCGGCCCGATCCGACAGGTTCCGCCGATGCACAGCGCGCTCAAGAAGGACGGCAAGGCGCTGTACGAATACGCGCGCGAAGGCATCGAGATCGAACGGGCGCCGCGCGACGTGGTGATCCACAAGCTCGAACTCGCCGCCATCGACGACAACACGATCCGCATCCTTGCTGCTGTCAGCAAGGGCACCTACATCCGCACCCTCGGCGAAGACATCGGCGAGGCTCTGGGCTGCGGTGCGCACCTGATCTCGCTGCGCCGCACCGCCACTGGCGGTTTCGTCGAAGCCCAGTGCATCACGCTCGAAACGCTGGAAGCCATGGGCGAGGAAGAGCGCCTGGCACAACTCCTGCCTGCCGAATCCCTGGTGGACGGCCACAGCCGCGTCACGCTCGGCGCGGAAGATGCGGCACGTTTTCTCTCAGGCCTGCGCCGCCGTGGCGGCTGGGCCGATGCGAGCGAGGTGGCCGTTTTTGGCACCGAGCCGCCTGCTTTTCTCGGCACGGCCCATGTCACGGCCGGCGAACTGATTCCGGGGCGCTTGCTGAACCCCATCGAAATCCAGCAAATTCTTTTGAACGCACAACAGACCGAAGCGACACCATGAGTACCAAGCAAATCCGCAATATCGCCATCATTGCCCACGTCGACCATGGCAAGACCACGATGGTCGACCAGCTGCTGCGGCAGTCGGGCACCTTTGCCGAGCACGAGAAAGTGGTCGACACCGTGATGGACAACAACGCCATCGAAAAAGAGCGTGGCATCACGATCCTGGCCAAGAACTGCGCCGTGACCTGGGAAGGCACGCACATCAACATCGTCGACACCCCCGGCCACGCGGACTTCGGCGGCGAAGTGGAACGCGCGCTCTCCATGGTGGACGGCGTGGTGCTGCTGATCGACGCGCAGGAAGGCCCGATGCCGCAGACGCGCTTCGTGACTAAGAAGGCCCTGGCCCTGGGCCTCAAGCCGATCCTGGTGGTGAACAAGGTCGACAAGCCGGGCGCGAATCCCGACAAGGTGGTGAACGCCGCCTTCGACCTGTTCGACAAGCTCGGCGCCACCGACGAGCAGCTCGACTTCCCCGTGGTCTACGCCTCGGGCATCAACGGCTGGTCGTCGCTCGAAGAGGGTGCGCCCGGCGAGCAGTGGGGCCCCGACATGTCGGCCCTGTTCAACACCATCCTGAAGCACGTGCCGGCGCAAAAGGGAGACCCCGATGCGCCGCTTCAGCTGCAGATTTCCGCGCTCGATTTCTCGACCTTCGTCGGCCGCATCGGCGTGGGCCGCATCAGCCAGGGCACGCTGAAGCCCATGATGGACGTGGTGGTCATGGAAGGCCCGGACGGCAAGTCGGTCAAGGGCCGCGTCAACCAGGTGCTGACCTTCCAGGGCCTCGAGCGCGTGCAGGCGACGGAAGCCGGCCCGGGCGAGATCGTGCTGATCAACGGCATTGCCGACATCGGCATCGGCGTGACGGTGACCGATCCCACCAACCCGGCACCGCTGCCCATGCTCAAGGTCGACGAGCCGACCCTGACCATGAACTTCTGCGTCAATACCAGCCCGCTGGCCGGCCGCGAAGGCAAGTTCGTCACCAGCCGCCAGATCTGGGACCGCCTGCAGAAGGAACTGCAGCACAACGTTGCGCTGCGCGTGAGCGAAACCGACGAAGAAGGCATTTTCGAGGTGATGGGCCGCGGCGAACTGCACCTGACCATCCTCTTGGAAAACATGCGCCGCGAAGGCTATGAAATGGCCGTGTCGAAGCCGCGCGTGGTGTTCCGCACCGTCAACGGCGAGAAGCACGAGCCGATCGAGCTGGTCACGGCCGACATCGAAGAGCAGCACCAGGGCGGCGTGATGCAGGCACTGGGCGAGCGCAAGGGCGAACTGGTCAACATGGAACCGGACGGCCGCGGCCGCGTGCGCCTCGAATACCGCATTCCGGCGCGTGGCCTGATCGGCTTCACCAACGAATTCCTGAACCTGACGCGCGGCTCGGGCCTCATCAGCAACATCTTCGACAGCTACGAAGCGCACAAGGGCGACATCGGCAGCCGCAAGAACGGCGTGCTGATCTCGATGGACGACGGCGAGATCTTCACCTACGCCCTGGGCAAGCTGGACGACCGTGGCCGCATGTTCGTCAAGGCGAACGATCCGGTGTACGAAGGCATGATCGTCGGCATCCACAGCCGCGACAACGACCTGGTGGTGAACGCCACGCGCACCAAGCAGCTCACCAACTTCCGTGTCTCGGGCAAGGAAGACGCGATCAAGATCACGCCGCCGATCGAACTCACGCTCGAATACGGCGTGGAATTCATCGAGGACGACGAACTGGTCGAAATCACGCCCAAGAGCGTGCGCCTGCGCAAGCGCTACCTGAAGGAGCACGAGCGCAAGCGGGCCGGTCGCGAAATGGCGAGCTGATCGCCATCCACCAATGCTGCTGCGCCTGACACACGGCGGGGCCGTGTGGCTGATGGTCGCCGTGACCCTGATGTGGGCCACGGCGGGCGTCGTCACGCGGCACCTGGCGCAGGCGCACAGTTTCGAGATCACCTTCTGGCGCAGCTTCTTCACGATGCTTGCGCTGCTGGTGATCTTGCCGCTTTGGCGGGGCCGGGCGGTGTTTTCGCAGATCCGCAGCGGAGGCCGCGAGCTCTGGATCTCGGGGGTCTGCTGGACCGTGATGTTCACGGCCTTCATGGTGGCGCTCACGCTGGCTTCGACGGCGAGCGTGCTGGTCACGATGTCGCTCGGGCCGCTGCTCACCGCGCTGGCTGCGCGCCTCTTCATCGGCCACCGCCTGCCCGCGCGGACCTGGCTTGCCATCGTGGTGGCCGGCCTCGGCATTGCCTGGATGTACGGCACGCAACTGATGCAGGGCGGGGCGGCGGGCGGCTCGCTGCTCGGAACGCTGGTGGCGCTTTGCGTGCCGCTGGCGGGCGCCACCAACTGGACGGTAGTTCAACATGCGCGTGCCAAGGGGCATGACATCGACCTGGTGCCCGCGGTGCTGATCGGCGCGGCGCTCAGCGCGCTGCTCACGCTGCCCTTTGCCTTGCCGTTTCAGGCCAATGCGCACGACCTCGGCCTGCTTGCTTTCCTGGGTGTTTTTCAACTGGCCATTCCCTGCGTGCTGGCGGTGCTGTGCGCGCAGGTGCTGAAGGCGCCCGAGGTAGCCCTGCTCGCGCTGCTCGAAGTGATCTTCGGCATCGCACTGGCATGGATCGGCGCGGGCGAGGAGCCCGCTGCGAGCGTGCTGACCGGCGGTGCGCTGGTCATTGGCGCGCTGGTGTTCAACGAGCTGCTTGCAATGCGCGGACGCCGCGGCACCACGGCAGCCGACAGCAGGCTTCCCAGCGCGCGCTAGCCAGCCGCCCTTGCGCCTGTGAGCAGAAAAGAAAAAGGCCCCGACATCCGCCGGGGCCTTTTCATGCAATCAGGAAATCACGCAATCAGGGGCGCGCAACCTTCCAGGCGCCGTTCAGGACGCCGTCGCCGGTCTTGTCGCCGGGCTTGCTGTCCTTCGTCCAGAAGTAGAGCGGCCAGCCCTTGTAGGCCCATTGCCTCTTGCCGTCTTCGCGCACGATGATGGTGTAGCCGCCCATGGGCTTGGCCGTTTCGGCCACCGGGAGCGGCGGCCAGTTGGCGGCGCACTGGGCATTGCAGGCGGAGGTGCCTGCACCGGCCGTATCGCGGGCGAAGGTGTACAGCGTCATGCCATTCGGGCCGACCAGCACGCCGTCGGCGGTGCGGGTGGGGGTGTCGGGGGCGCTGGCGGTCTTGTTGGACATGCCGCCGCAGCCGGCGAGCAATGCCGCCGCGAGGATCGAGGCGCTGAGCAATTTCATGCAGTTTCTCCTTCAGTTGAAAAATCGCGAAAACAAGCCAGGTGGTGGTTGCGCGACACGGCAGTTTATGCCGGCCTCAAGACAAATCGCGGTAGGCGAGCGTCGCGAGTTTCAGCAAAATATCACGCGGTAGCTTGCCAGCAACGGCAAAGCCGAAGCCCTGGTCCACCCAATAGAAACTCGGCACCGGCCCGTCGGATGCGAAACGGAAGGCTGTTTCGCGCGATGCGGCGGTGCCGGCGGCAGCCCGGCTGTCGAGGGTGCCGATGTAGAGCGTCACGCGCTCGCCGGCGGCGTCCTCGAACATGAACTGGGCGCGCGCGCCGCTTTCTCCGGGCAAGAGGCGGCCGCCGACGAGCGTGTAGCCCATCGCCGCCAGGTCCGGCACCTTGAGCGGCCTGTCGAGGCGCTTGGAAAGCCATTGGACGAGATGCTGCTGCTCGCTGGCGGCCACTTCGACCGGGTGCCTTTTCTCGGGCGCATAGACGGCGTGCGCAATCGATGCGTCGTGCACGAACTCGCGCATCGCAGGCGCCCTGGCCAGTTGGGCCGCGGCGGTGCGGTGCATCGACCATTGGGCATTGCCGAGCCAGCCGGCGGCAAAGGCGACCAGCACGCCGGCCGCCACGCCGCCCCACCGCATCCAGCTGCCTTGCCGGGCCCGACGGGGCTGGTTGCGATCGAGTGCGCTCATCAAGGGGGCCGGAACGGGCTCGTCGAGCAGTTCGCCATGCAGCCGGCGCAGCGCATCGCGCTGGGCGCGCCAGGCGGCCACCCGCGCCGCAAGGGCCGGGTCGTGCGCCACGGCGTCTTCGACCGCGGACCAGCGGTCCGGTGCCAACTGGCCGTCGACGAGGGCATGCAACTCGTCGTCGGTGGGGGGCGGAGCGGGGCGGTTCATGATCGAGCGGCAGGTTTCACTTGAGGCGGCGCAGGCCGGGGCGATGCGGCGCCGAGGCGCCGTCCATCAGTTCCTGCAGCCGGGCGCGGGCGCGCGACAGGCGCGACATCACGGTGCCGGCGGGAATGCCGAGCACCTTGGCCACCTCGGCATAGGAGAGGTCTTCGAGCGTCACCAGCAGCAGCACGGCCCGTTGTTCCTCGGGCAGTTGCATCAGGCAGCGCTGCAGGTCGAGGCCCGTGCCGGGGTCGCGGCCGGGGTCGACGCCGCCGCCGTGCAGTTCATGCGCCGTATCGTCCAGCGGCACGACGCTGTGCGGCGGCGGCGTGCGCCGCAGCTGGCTCGCGAAGATGTTGTGCATGACCGTGAACAGCCATGCGCGCAGATCGCTGCCCACCACCCAGAGCCGCCACTTGCTGCAGGCCCGCTCGAGCGTGTCCTGCACCAGGTCGTCGGCCGCCCAGGCATTGCCCGTGAGCGCGCGCGCATAGCGGCGCAGGCTCGGGATCTGGTCGGCCAGCAGGCGGGCGTCCATGGGCAGCGGGCGCAGGCGTGGGCGCGGGTCAGGGCTTGGCGGTTTTCCAGGCGCCGCCGACGCCGTCGCCGGTCTTGTCGCCCGGCTTGGTGTCCTTGGACCAGTAGTAGAGCGGCCAGCCCTTGGCGGCCCACTGCTTCTTGCCGTCGTCGCGCGTGACGATGGTGAAGTCGCCGGCCGGCTTGTCGCTTTCGGTGGCCATGAAGGGCGGCCAGTTGGCCGCGCAGCCGCCATTGCATGACGACTTGCCGCTGCCGGCGGTGTCCTTGTCGAAGGTGTAGAGCGTCATGCCATTCGGGCCGACCAACGCACCGTCGGCGGCCTTGGGCTGGGCGAATGCGGGAAGCGCGAGCAGGCTGCCGAGCAGCGCGACGGCAATGCCGGCGGAGGAAACGCGAAAAGGCGACATGGAAGACTCCTGGAAGTTGGTGGCACCGACGATCCGATGACACCGCACAAACGCCTGCAACCGGTGTTTTATTCCATGCCGCGCAAAAAAGAACTAGCGGCTGCGGCTCTTCATCGCGCGCTCGACCTCGCGCTTGCCTTCGCGGTCCTTGATGGTGTCGCGCTTGTCGTGCTCGGCCTTGCCCTTGGCCAGCGCAATTTCGAGTTTGATCTTGCCGGCTTTCCAGTGCAGGTTGAGCGGCACCAGCGTGTAGCCCTTTTGTTCGACCTTGCCGACCAGGCGGCGGATCTCTTCCTTGTGCAGCAGCAGCTTCTTGGTGCGGATGGAATCCGGGTTGACGTGGGTCGAAGCGCTCTTGAGCGGGTTGATCTGCAGGCCCACGACGAAGAGTTCGCCGTCGCGGATCACCACGTAGCCGTCGGTCAGCTGGACCTTGCCTTCGCGCAGGGACTTGACTTCCCAGCCTTCGAGGACGATGCCGGCCTCGAAGCGTTCTTCGAAGAAATAGTTGTACGCGGCCTTCTTGTTGTCGGCAATGCGGGAGGAGGTATCTTGTTTCTTGGTGGCCATGGCTCGGGAAGGTGGGGACGCATGGCTTCAATACAATCCGTCGCGCACGCTGTCCCGATTCTATGAAAACCGTCAACAAGTCCGTCCTCATCTGGTACAGCGCCGAAGAGATGTACGCGCTCGTCACCGACGTGGAGAAATATCCGCAGTTCCTGCCCTGGTGCGACAAGTCCAGGATCGTCGAGGTGGACGAGGCCGGCATGACCGCCGAAGTAGGCTTGGCCTTCGCCGGTCTTCACCAGAATTTCACCACCCGCAACACCCACGTGCCGGGGCGCGAAGTGCACCTCAAGCTCGTCGACGGCCCGTTCTCCAACCTTGACGGCCTCTGGAAATTCGTGCCCGTGGGCGAACCCGGCGAGCGCGCCTGCCGCGTCGAGCTGCACATGAGCTACGGCTTCAGCAACTTTGCATTGCAGGCGCTGGTGGGACCGGTGTTCGACACCATCGCCTCCAGCCTGGTCGAAGCCTTCGTCAAGCGCGCCGAGCAGGTCTACGGCGCTGCCTGATGATCGAAGTCACGCTGAGCTGCTCGCCCGCGCCGCGCGAGGTGTTCGAGCAGATCCTGCGGCTGGCGTCCGGGGCCACCGTGGACGATGCCGTGAAGGCCAGCGATCTTGCGCAGCGCTTTCCGCAGCTGGATTGGCGCAGGTCCATGACGCCGGGAATCTGGGGCAGGGAGGTCGGCTGGGACCAGCCGCTCGAGGACGGCGATCGCGTCGAACTGTGCCGGCCCCTCTCGGTCGATCCGAAGGTGGCGCGCCGCGAGCGCTTCCAGCGCCAGGGCGCGCGCGGAACCGGTCTCTTTGCGAACCGCCGCAAGGGCGGCAAGGCCGGCTACTGAACCGGCGGGCTGGTCGCTACTTGCAGTCGCTTTCGATGATCGACTGAAGGCGCTTCTGTTCCGCGGCGCGGGCCGAGTCGTCCATGATTTCGCGTTCGCCCTTCGCGTTGACCTTGGCCACGCGGATGCCGCTGTCGAACGTGGCCTTGCCCTGGCGTGCACGATCGCAGTTGTCGGCCTTGGCCTTGGCGTTTTTTTCCGCCTCGGCGGCCTGCTTGGCCTTTTCTTCGGCCTGCGCCTTCTTGGTCTTTTCCTCAAGGTCCTTGTCGACGCCCGCGGGTTTGGGCGCTGCCGCGGCCTTGGGCGCCGCGGCGTCCTCGGCTGCGTCGGAAGGGGTCGGCGTGAAGCCGCTTCGGGGCGGCGGCGAGCCCGCGCGGCGCAGGATGTTCTTTTCCGGCACGTCCGGCGGCGGTGCCTGGTCGCTGAAGACCTTCTTGCCGCTCTTGTCGATCCATTGCCATTGCGCGCTGGCCGACAGCGGCAGCAGGCAGACACATCCCAGTACGAGCCAATGCGCGAATTTCATGCCGCGAGTTTAGCGTTGCCTTACGTTTTGCAACATGGAAGGGCCCGGCTTTCGTTGCCGGCGAGTTGGGAATTGGCTACGTTTCGCCGCCTGGCCGGGCAAGCCGGGGCCGGCTGAAGCCCCGGGCAGGGCGGGTAAGTACCGACCATCGCTACAATCTGTCTTTTGGAGCTTCACCCATGCGCCTTCTCGGCAAAGCGCTCACCTTCGACGACGTGTTGTTGGTGCCAGCGTTCTCCCAGGTCCTGCCCAAGGACACCTCCCTCGCCACCCGTTTTTCCCGCAACATCGCGCTGAATCTGCCGCTGGTCTCCGCCGCGATGGACACGGTGACCGAGGCCCGCCTCGCCATCGCGATCGCGCAGGAAGGCGGCATCGGCATCGTGCACAAGAACTTCACAGCCGCCGAGCAGGCCGCGCAGGTGGCCAAGGTGAAGCGCTACGAATCGGGCGTACTGCGCGATCCCGTGGTGATCACGCCCACGCACACCGTGTTGCAGGTCATGCAGCTGTCCGATGAACTGGGCATTTCGGGATTCCCGGTGCTCGACGGCGGCAAGGTGGTCGGCATCGTCACCGGGCGCGACCTGCGCTTCGAGAACCGCTACGACGTGCCGGTGAGCGAGATCATGACGCCGCGCGACAAGCTCATCACCGTGCCCGACGGCACCACGCTGGCCGAGGCCAAGGCGCTGCTCAACAAGCACAAGCTCGAACGCCTGCTCGTCATCAACAGCGCGTGGGAGCTCAAGGGCCTGATCACCGTCAAGGACATCACCAAGCAGACCAGCTTTCCCAACGCCGCGCGCGACCCCTCGGGCCGCCTGCGCGTGGGCGCGGCGGTTGGCGTGGGCGAGGGCACCGAGGAGCGCGTCGAGGCGCTGGTCAAGGCCGGTGTCGATGCCATCGTGGTCGACACCGCGCACGGCCACAGCGCCGGCGTGATCGAGCGCGTGCGCTGGGTCAAGAAGAACTATCCGCAGGTCGACGTGATCGGCGGCAACATTGCCACCGGCGACGCCGCGCGTGCGCTGGCCGATGCCGGTGCCGACGCGGTCAAGGTCGGCATCGGCCCCGGTTCGATCTGCACCACGCGCATCGTCGCCGGCGTGGGCGTGCCGCAGATCATGGCGGTGGACAACGTCGCCACCGCGCTGCAGGGCACCGGCATTCCGCTGATCGCCGATGGGGGCATCCGCTATTCGGGTGACATCGCCAAGGCCATCGCGGCCGGCGCCAGCACCGTGATGATGGGCGGCATGTTCGCGGGCACCGAGGAGGCGCCCGGCGAGATCGTGCTATTCCAGGGCCGCAGCTACAAGAGCTACCGCGGCATGGGCTCCATCGGCGCGATGCAGCAGGGCAGCGCCGACCGCTATTTCCAGGAATCCACCACCGGCAACCCCAACGCCGACAAGCTGGTGCCCGAGGGCATCGAAGGCCGGGTGCCGTACAAGGGCTCGATGGTGTCGATCGTCTATCAGATGTCGGGCGGCTTGCGCGCGAGCATGGGCTACTGCGGCTGCGCCACCATCGAAGACATGAAGAACAAGGCCGAGTTCGTCGAGATCACCACGGCCGGCATCCGCGAGAGCCACGTGCACGACGTGCAGATCACCAAGGAAGCGCCCAACTACCGCGCTGAATAGGCCTAATCTGGCCAGACCTTGAAAGTCAGGCCAGATCGGGTTTAGAATTCGGGCCAGATTCAAATTTTCTGGCCCAAATGCAATCCATCGGCATCGCTGAAGCCAAGAACAACTTCTCGGCCCTGATCGACCTGGTCGAAAAGGGCGAGGAGGTTCGCATCACCCGCCACGGCAAGGAGGTGGTGCGCATGCTGCCGGTGCGCCGCAAGCCGGTCATCACCGACGAGCAGATCGAGCGCGAACTCGGCCAGATCGACGCACTGCACGCGAGCATCCAGCCCGGCATCCCGGTGCGCGCATTGCTCGACGAAGGGCGCCAATCGTGACAGCCTTCGTCATGGACGCTTCCGTCACTGCCGCCTGGCTGTTGCCCGACCAGGCCAGCGAACACACCCGCAAGCTCTACGCCGCGATCCGCCGCGACGAGGTCGAGCCGCAGGCGCCCAACGCCTGGCAATGGGAATGCGCCAACATCCTTGCCAACGGCGTGCGCAGCGGCCGCATTCCTTCATCGGCGGTCGAAGGGCTGTGGAGCGTGCTCGACGCCATCCGCCACCGCGTCGAACTGCACGAACTCGCACCCGCGCAGCACAAGGCCGTGCTCGCGGTTGCCATCGATGCCGGCGTCTCGCTCTACGACGCGGGCTACCTCTGGCTCGCCAAGTCGCTCAATCTCCCGCTCGCCACCTTCGACGAGCAACTCATCCAGGCAGCGCCCAAGGCGGGCGTGAAGCTGTTCGACATTTCAACGCTCTGACCGAGTCTTCTCCATGCAACACGACAAGATCCTCATCCTCGACTTCGGCTCGCAAGTCACGCAGCTCATCGCACGCCGCGTGCGCGAGGCGCATGTGCTGAGCGAAGTGCACCCCTGCGACGTCACCGACGAATGGGTGCGCGAATACGCGGCCGACGGCCATCTCAAGGGCGTGATCCTTTCGGGTAGCCACGCAAGCGTGTACGAAGAGACCACCGACAAGTGCCCGCAGGCCGTGTTCGATCTCGGCGTGCCGGTGCTCGGCATCTGCTACGGCATGCAGACCATGGCGCACCAGCTCGGCGGCAAGGTCGAAGGCGGCCACAAGCGCGAGTTCGGCTTTGCAGCCGTGCGCGCCCACGGCCACACCGCGCTGCTCAAGGACATCGCCGACTTCACCACGCCCGAAGGCCACGGCATGCTCAACGTGTGGATGAGCCATGGCGACAAGGTCACCGAATTGCCGCCGGGCTTCAAGCTCATGGCCAGCACCGACAGCTGCCCCATTGCCGGCATGGCCGACGAGGCGCGCCGCTACTACGCGCTGCAGTTCCATCCCGAAGTGACGCACACGCAGCAGGGCAAGGCGATCATCGAGCGCTTCGTGCTCGGCATCTGCGAAGCCAGGCCCGACTGGGTCATGCGCGACCACATCGCCGAAGCGGTGCAGAAGATCCGCGAGCAGGTGGGCGATGAGGAAGTCATCCTCGGCCTTTCGGGCGGCGTCGATTCGAGCGTAGCAGCCGCGCTCATCCACCGCGCCATCGGCGACCAGCTGACCTGCGTGTTCGTCGACCATGGCTTGCTGCGCCTGAACGAAGGCGACATGGTCATGGAGATGTTCGAAGGCAAGCTGCATGCGAAGGTCATTCGCGTCGACGCCAGCGACCTGTTCCTCGGCAAGCTCGCCGGCGTGAGCGACCCCGAAGCCAAGCGCAAGATCATCGGCGGCGAGTTCGTCACCGTGTTCAAGCAGGAAGCTGCCAAGCTCAAGGCCGGCGACGGAGGACACAAGGGGGCCACATTCCTCGCGCAAGGCACCATCTATCCCGACGTCATCGAGTCGGGCGGCGCCAAGAGCAAGAAGGCCGTCACCATCAAGAGCCACCACAACGTGGGCGGCCTGCCCGAACAGCTCGGCCTCAAGCTGCTCGAACCGCTGCGCGACCTGTTCAAGGACGAAGTGCGCGAACTCGGCGTGGCGCTCGGCCTGCCGCCCGAGATGGTGTACCGCCACCCGTTCCCCGGCCCGGGCCTGGGAGTGCGCATCCTCGGCGAAGTGAAGAAGGAATACGCCGACCTGCTGCGCCGCGCCGACGCCATCTTCATCGAGGAACTGCGCAACTTCAAGGACGAGACCGGCAAGAGCTGGTACGACCTCACGAGCCAGGCCTTCACCGTTTTCCTGCCGGTGAAGAGCGTGGGCGTGATGGGCGACGGCCGCACCTATGACTATGTGGTCGCGCTGCGTGCCGTGCAGACCAGCGACTTCATGACGGCCGACTGGGCGGAGCTGCCGTATGCGCTGCTCAAGAAGGTCTCGGGGCGGATCATCAACGAGGTGCGCGGCATCAACCGGGTGACTTACGACGTGTCGAGCAAGCCGCCGGCGACGATCGAGTGGGAGTAAGGAGATTGAGCAGCGGTGGCAGTGAATTCCCCGGGACACCGGCGATCGCGGCCGCCGACGCCGTCTAGGCGGGCTTGGCGCCGTAGCCCCTTCGCGGGGCGCTGAAAAAATGAGGCCACGCATGAACCAACGCAGGCGGCATGCTCCTTCGGACATTCCCTCGCATTGCGAGCTTCCTTTCTGGCGTGGGAACGTTGCGGAGGAAGCACCCGTTCATTGCAGCTATTGCGGCACTTGGATGGATGACTACTACGACCCGGGTCTGTGGGATGTTTCCTTCGAGGATTTCGCGGCCGTCCACGAAGCAAAGATTCGGGATCCGTACTTCAATGGCCCTCCCTTGGGACATCCTCATGTGATATTGCGAGGGGACATCGTGGAGAGGAAGGTGTGCCTGCATATCTGCCCTGCCTGTGGCTGGTGGATCGCAGAGGATCGCGCGGTCCTGCCAGCGATGCATTGGCAGCACTGGGCCGTGACGCTGGCTTCGGCGCCCGTCCTGGAACGGTTTGCACTCGACGACATCGGCGTGCCTCTTCAGCAGGTGCGGCGCCATCTGATGCAAAAGTTCGAGGCGCGTGCGTCGATGCATCCACGACTGTTCGAACTGACTGTGGCCAGCGTTTTCGGTGATCTCGGGTACCGGGCGTATGCGACCGCCTACTCAAACGATGGTGGGGTCGACGTGATCCTCGAAGATGGTTCAGGCGCAAGGATCGGCGTTCAAGTCAAGCGGCGAAGAGACGCCGTGGAAGTGGAGCAGATCAGAGCCTTTCTGGGGGCCCTGGCGTTGGGGGGCTATAGCCGCGGCGTGTATGTGTCCTCATCGCGCTTTAGCCGCGGCGCACGCAAGGCGGCGCGACACAGCACACAAACAGTTATACCCATCGAGCTCGTTGATGCGGACCGCTTCTTTGACATGCTCGGCTATGCCCAGTTGAAGCACCGACCGAGACCGGAGGACTGCAATATCAGCCGAACAAGGCCGCTGACGCTCTATGGGCACGACTACTATCACCTCAATGCCTTGTAAGGAGGCGCGGCGGCCCGTTGATGATTGAGTTGGGTTGGGGGCACCAGAAGATGCGACATTCATATTCACTGTTCAGGTAAATATGCTCACGCCACCGAATATGAGGCAGTAGTCTTCGCACGCTGTCCTATCGCACGCGGTCTTAGAACGGCAAATCGTCGTTGAACCCAGTCTCCGACTTCGCGCGCCGCGCCGTTCGCACGAAGAGGCGCGCACCCATTGCTTGCTCGATAGCGGCAAGCTTGCGATTGGCCAACGACGGTGACAGGCCCACCTGCCGCGCCGCGGAACTGATGGTGCCCGTCTCGTGCACGCCAATAAGAAGGGAGAGCGAAACTACATCGATCACCGACACTGAACACCTCGGGAGCTGTGGATTGAACAGCCGATGCGAGGAATTCTATTGCGCAGACGGACGCGAACAGAACTCGCAATGAACCTCCAAGTACGAGACCGAGCGCAAGTCGGGCACCAAGAAGGGCCTGATTGAGATTGGCGTCACGCCGATTTACGGGCTGTCAGCGTATCTCGGGTTCCTTGATCAATACCTTGCACATCTTGAGCTTCCGCAGTGGCGCCCAGCGCGGCCCGCAGAACCCTAGGGTCAATCTGCATAACTGGCACGCACCCTGCGTGTGTTGACTCCATGATTGCCAAACGAGTGACTTCGCCGATTCAACTGGGTCCTGGGCTGAACCTGTCGACGAAGAAGTCCCGGGTGGCGCCAACGTGGTGGTGGGCACCGGCGTCACCTACCTCACGACGCCCGTGATCGGCGACGTCGCGCCGCTCGCCGCCGCTATCGGGCTGTTGCGCCTGCTGCCGACCGGCATCACGGGGCGCATCTTGATCGTGCAGGAGAGCCGCGAACTGCTGCACGCCATCTCGCAACGCGAGGGCTGGCGGTCGTGCTGGTCAAGCAGGATCTGGATTTCATCCGTGGCCTGTCCGACCGCGTGCTGCTCATCCGCAAGGGCGTGCTCACCGAAGAGCTGGATCCCGCCGCGCTCGCCAGCGCGGACTTCGTCGACGAATTCGCCGGGCTCGGCGGCTGAGCCTCGTGCGGCCCCAACCCGACCCCCACCACCCAACCGACTCCAGGAGGAATCTTCCATGCTCACCATCAGCGCCATCATCCGCGTCAAGAAGGGCTACGAACAGGCGATGCGCGACGCGTTGCTGACCGTCGCCCGCCACGCGACGCTCAATGAACCCGATACCCTCGGTTTCTTCGTCAGCCAGGACGATGCCGACCCGTGCCGCTTCACCACCTACGAACGCTTCACCGACCAGGCCGCGATGGATCGGCACAACAACTCCGACACGGTGGCCCGCTTCTTCGGCGTGGCCCAGCCCATCCTCGACGGCGAGGTGACGCTGGTGACCGCCCAGGAAATCTCCGCCAAACCGTGAACGCAACGCCTGCAAGGAACGGCATGCCATCACCCCCCAACGACCCGACCATGACCCTCGCACAATCTCCGAACCAAACGCTGGCCCGCCTGGGCTCTGATCTCCATTTGTCGCTAAGCGTGCGTCGCCTGAATCGACAAGCTCAGCGACTGACTCGGCGCCTGGCGTCCAAGGGGTGCGAGAACCGCGGTGGAACGCCTCGACTCCCGGGCATTTGATCGGTGCAAAGCTTCCCGTCTACGCTTGACGATCAGACATCCAAGAAAGGAGCAAGCAGTCAAGCAGGGGCACCGAGATCGCCTAGCCGCCGAGCCAGCCCCGAATTTTCTTTTCGGCGGCCCGGGGTGCGAGCACCATGCAAGATAAAGTCGGCGGCGCGCTCGGCCACCATGATCGTGGGCGCGTTGGTGTTGCCCGAGACCATCGAGGGGAAGATCGAGGCGTCGGCCACATAGAGTCCCTCGGTGCCGTGCACGTGACAGGTCGGGTCGACCACTGCCATGGCATGCGTTCCCATGCTGCAGGTACTGGTCGGGTGGTAGAGCGTGGTGGCCTGAGCGCGCACGAACGCGGCCAGCGCCTCGTCCGACTGCGCCGCGGCGCTGCCCTCGAACTCCGCGGCGATCACCTCGCGCAACGGCTGCAGCGCCGCGATGCGGCGCTGCAGCCGGATGCCGTCGACCACCAATTGCAGGTCGACGCCTTCGGGATCGCTGAAGTAACGCGGATCGATCGCGGGCCGTTCGAGCGGATCGGCCGAGCGCAGCCGCAACACGCCGCGGCTTTGGGGCCGCTGCACCACCGAGAACAACGTGATGCCGGGCTGCGTCGACTGATAACGCGCATGGTCGCGGTGCGCGGTAACAATGCAGTAGAGCTGCAGATCGGGGGCTTCGGCCCCGTCGTCTGTGCGCGCGAAGCCACCGCAGGCCGACCAGTTGGAGCTCAGCGGACCGCAGCGCGTGGCCTCCCATTGCTGCAAGTGGGCCGCGGCCTCTGCATCGCTCGCCTGTGCGATACCGAAGCGCTGCCGGGTCGTGAAGCTCACCGGGCAGTTGATGTGGTCCTGCAGGTTGCGGCCCACGCCGGGCAGATCGAGCAGCGGGCGGATGCCCAGCGCAGAGAGCTCATCCGCCGGGCCGATGCCCGAATGCATCAGCAGTTGCGGCGAGCCGATCGCACCGGCGCTGAGCACGACTTCGGAAGACGCTTCGGCCGTTTGCGGTACCCCGTTTTCCAGGAACATCACACCCGTCGCGCGCGTGCCGCAGAGGCGCACGCGTAGCAGCGTGGCGCCGGTACGCACTGTGAGGTTGGGTCGGGCCAGCGCCGGCTGGAGAAAGGCTTTGCCGGTGCCGAATCGCTCGCCGTCCTTGATCGTCGCCTGGAACAGGCCGACGCCGTCCTGCGAATCGCCATTGAAGTCCGCGTTTAGCGGCAACCCTGCCGCGTGCGCGGCGTCGAGCCACAAGCGCTCCACGGGATCGATGTGGCTGACATCCGAGATCACCAGCTCGCCCTCAGTGCCATGCAGCGGCGAGTCGTGCCAGCGCAGATTGCGCTCGGACTTCATGAAGGCGGGCAGCACTTCGCGCCAGCCCCAGCCCGGGCAGCCGGCGGCTTCCCAGCGCGCGTAGTCGGAGGGCACGCCGCGAATGTAGATCATCGCGTTGAGTGCGCCCGAGCCGCCGAGCATCCGGCCGCGCGGCCAGTACATGCGCCGCATGCGGCAGCCGGCCTGTGGCTCGGTGTGAAAGCCCCAGTCGACTTCGGTATTGAGCATCAGCGGCCAGTTGGCTGGAATCTCGGCGTTGCGCGGCGCTGCGCCGCCGGCCTCGAGCAGCAGCACCTTGCGGGCCGGGTCGGCCGACAGCCGGTTCGCCAGCACACAGCCCGCGGAACCCGCGCCGACGATGATCGTGTCGTACACGAGTGAAAGCTCGCTTTCGGCGTGCGCCTTACAGCGCCGGATGCCGCTGGTGCCAGTCGGTCGCCTGCTGGAAGGCCCAGCCCGCGCGCACCAGAAGCTCTTCCTCGAAATGGCGCGAGACGAACTGGAACGCGACCGGCGTGCCAGCATCAGTGAAGCCGCCGGGCAGCGTGATCGTGGGGCTCCCGCTCATGTCCAGCGGGCAGGTGTAGCGCAGCATCGCAGACATCAGTTCGGCATCCTGGCCGAAAGTCAGCATGCGCTCGAGCGTCGGCGAGGCCACACCCTGAGAGGGCATCAGCAGCAGGTCGATGCCCTCGAACATCTTGCGCACCCTGCCGCTGAAGGCATGGCGGTTGAGCACGATCTTCTGGTAGTCCATGCCGCTTTGTGCGTGGCCCAGGTCGAGCAGGCCAGACAGTGCTGGGCCGTACATTTCCTTGCGTGCCGGGTAAGTCGATTCGTGCACAACGGCCGCTTCGATGCCGCAGAGCGGAAACCAGTCGGCGATGACCTGGGCCGGGTCGGGGAAGCTGACTTCGCGCACCTCGGCACCGAGCGCACGCACGGCCGCGAGCGCGCCTTGCATCACCTTCGTGGTGGCGGCATCGACGCCCTCGCCGTTCCAGCGCGTGTCGATGCCCACGCGCAGGCCCCGCAAACCACGCTGCATGCCCGCAAGGTAGTTGGGCACGGCCGCGAGGCTCGCGCTCGGATCCTTGGGGTCGGCCCCCGCAATGGCGCCGAGCATCGCGCCCGCATCGGCCGCGCTGCGCGTCATCGGGCCGATGTGGTCGAGCGTGGCGGCCAGCTCGAAGGCACCATAGCGGCTCACGCGGCCCCAGGTCGGCTTCAGGCCGGTGAGACCGTTGGCGGAAGACGGGAAACGGATGGAGCCGCCCGTGTCGGTACCGAGCGAGCCATAGCAAAGCCCCGCGGCGGTCGCCACGCCGGAGCCGCTCGACGAAGCCCCCGACCAGTGCGCCGCGTTCCATGGATTGACCGGTGGCACCACCGTCGGATGGTGGTCCGCATAGGCGCTCTCGGTGAGCTGCAGCTTGCCGAGGATCACGGCACCCGCCTCGCGCAGCTTGCGCACGGCCGTGCCGTCCTCGGTGGGCACGAAGTCCTGGTAAAGCGTCATGCCGGCGGCCGTGGCCACGCCGCCAGTCCAGCATAGGTCCTTCACCGCGACCGGCACGCCATGCAGCGGCCCGCGGATCTCGCCCTTGGCAATCTCGGCCTCCGTGCGGCGTGCATCGGCCAATGCCTGCTCGGCCATCACGATCACATAGCTCTTCAGCGCACCGTCGACCTTTGCGATGCGGTCGAGCTGTGCTTGAGTGACCTCGACCGGCGAAAGCTCCCTGCGCTGGATACGCTGGCCGATGTCCACCAGCTCGAGGTAGTGCAGTTCGTGGCTCACCCATGGACTCCTGTGTATTGACTCATGATTTCGAAATCGCCGAGGTGCTCGCGCGGGATCTCGCCGCCGATCTGGCCGCGCTTGATCACCAGCACGCGCTGCGAGACGGCCGCAATGAATTCGAGGTTCTGTTCCACCAGCACGATCGTGAGGTTCATGCGGTCGCGCAGCGATGCCAGCGTCTCGGCGATCTCCTCGATGATCGAAGGCTGGATGCCTTCCGTGGGCTCGTCGAGTAGCAGCAAGGTGGGCTTGCCAGCCAGCGCGCGAGCCAGTGCAAGCAGTTGCTGCTCGCCACCCGACAAGGATCCGCCCGGCCGGTCGAGCAAAGGCTTGAGGCGCGGGAAGTCTTCCAGGAGTGCCTCGATGGTTTGCAGCGTGCGTTCGCCGGTCTTCACCAGACCCATGCGCAGGTTGTCCATCGCACTGAGTGTCGGAAAGATCTCGCGCCCCTGCGGCACGTAGGCCATGCCCAGGCGGGCCCGTGCATGCGGAGCGAGGCGCGTGACGTCGACATCGCCGAAGCGCACCGTGCCCGACGTTGCGCGCAGCGCGCCGATCAGCGTGCGCAGCATGGTGGTCTTGCCCATGCCGTTGTGGCCGAGGATGCCGACCGACTCGCCCCGGGCGATCTGCAGCGAGATGTCGTGCAGCACGGGGATGGCCCCGTACCCCGCGTGAAGACCCGATACGTCCAACATGTGCGCCTTCGGGTTCAGTGCGGCTTCTTGCCGAGGTAGATCTGCTGGATCAGCGGGTCGCTCATGATGCGGTCCGGCGTATCCTCCTTGATCACGGCGCCCTGGTGCAGCACCGTCACCTTCCTGGCGATCATGCGAATGAAGTTCATGTCGTGTTCCACCACCACCAGCGCGTGCTTGCGGTTGATCTCCAGGATGAGTTCGGCGGTGCGCGCCACCTCGGCGTCGCTCATGCCGGCGGCCGGCTCGTCGAGCAGGATCAGCGGCGGATCGGCCGCGATCACCACGCCGATCTCCACCCACTGGCGCATGCCGTGCGCCAACAGGCCGGCCAAGACGTCGCGGAAGGAATGCATGCCCACGCGCTCCAGCGTCTCGCCTGTGATGCGGTTGGCCTGCGCCGTGCTGTTCAGGCGCCGCGCCGACAGCCACACGTTCTCCCACACGCTCAGGCCGTTGAACAGGCTGGGCACCTGGGTCTTGATGCCGATGCCCAGGCGGCCCGGGTCGTGCGGCTGCATCTTCGAGATGTCCTGGCCCCGGAACAGGATCTGGCCCGAGGTCGGCTTGACCTGGCCGGTCAGCAGCTTGAAGAAGGTGCTCTTGCCGGCGCCGTTCGGGCCGATCACGCAACGCAGCTCGGTCTCGGCCAGCGTGAAGTTGACGTCGCGCGTCGCATGCACACCGCCGAAGCGCACGTTGAGGTTGCGGGTCTCGATCAAAGGCGTTGTCATGGGGCCGCCTCCGTCGCGGCCAGCACGCGCGGCGATTCGACAACGGAAGCTGCCGCGGGCACGGACGGAGCCGCCTTCGGCGCAAGGGCCGGCGCCTTGCGCAAGCGGCGCCACGCCATGTCGATCAGGTCGCCGATGGTCGGCACGATGCCGCGCGGCACCAGCAGCACGAAAACCACCAGGATGCCGCCGAGCACCAGGTTCGCGTTGAAGGCCTGCTGCGTGCCAATCTGCGAGGTGAGCCACTGGATCGCGACGCAGCCGATGACCGGCCCGACCAGCGTGCCCAGGCCGCCGACGATGACCCAGATGATGATCTGCGCCGATTGCGCGAGGCCGAAGATGGTCGGGCTCGTGAACGCGCCCCAGTTCGCGAACAGGCAGCCCGCCAGACCCGCGATGGCGCCGCCCACTGTGAAGCTGAAGAGCTTGTAGGCGCGCGCGTCGTAGCCCAGCAGCAGCACGCGCTGCTCGTTCTCCTTGGCCGCCACGATCACGCGTCCGATCTTCGAAGCGATCAACACGCGCAGCCCCAGGTAGACCAGCAGCAGGCAGGCGAAGGTGACGTAGAACAGGCTCTTCGGCGTCAGCACTTCGTCCTTCTGCCCGGGCCAATTGAGCGTCGGTATCGCCGGAATGCCGTTGAAGCCGCCCAGCGGCGCGCTGCCGACGCGCCACTCCGGGCCGGCGGTCGAGTTGATCAGGTTGAACAGGATCAGCGTGACGGTGAGCGTGATCACGCCCATGTACACGTCCGACAGCCGGCCGTAGAAGATCACGTAACCCAGCAGCGCGGCGAACAGCGCAGGCACCACGATGGCGAGCAGGAAGGGCACGGTGCTGTCGCCCGTGTTCATCACTGCGATCGCATAGGTGTACGAGCCGAGGCCGAAGAAGGCGGCCTGACCGAAGCACAGGATGCCGCCGAAGCCCCAGATGAAGGCCAGGCTCACGCCGAGGATCGACATGACGGCGTAGATCGTGACCTCGATCAGCGTGTAGTCGTCCAGCACGCCGGGCAGGCCGAAGAGCAGCGCGACGCCCACGGCGAGGCTGAGCGCCGCGCTGACCCAGGACTTGGCAAAACGATTCACAGGGATCCCTTGAAAAAACGTCCGGTGATGCCTTGCGGCAACAGCCGCAGCATCACGATCGCGGCCACGAGCAGCGCCACCTCGCCGAGCACCGGCGTGGTGACGAAGGTCGCGAGCTGGTTGATGGCACCGAACAGCGTCGACGCACCGAGCAGGCCCGCCAGGATGGCCGGCCCGCCGCCGATCACGGTGATGAAGGCCTTGGCCACGAAGGCGGCGCCCATGGTCGGCACCACGCCGGTCAGCGGCGCGAGGAGCCCGCCGGCCAGGCCAGAGAGCGCGGCGCCGACCGCGAAGGTGACCGAGTACACGCGGCTCGGGCTGATGCCCAGCGCGTTGGCCATGTCGGGCTTCTGCATGGTGCCGCGCGCGATCAGGCCGAGCTGTGTGCGCGTGAGCACGAAGCGGATCGCCAGCGACAGCGCCACGGCAACGGCGATGATCACCAGCGTGTAGCCGCTGAACGAGTAGGCGCCGATGGAGAAGCTGCCGAGCGGCGCCGAGACGCCGGCCGTGGTGTTGCCCGCCACCGAGGTGACGATGCCCACCAGCAGCAGCGACAGCCCCCAGGTGGCCAGCATGGTGTCGACCATGCGGCCATACAGTCGGCGGATGATCAGCCGTTCGAGCACCACGCCGACCAGGCCCACCGCGATCGGTGCGACGATGAAGATCGCGATCCACAGGTTGATGCCGACCTTGAGCGCCGCGATGACGGCATAGGCGCCCAGCATCATGAACTCGCCGTGCGCAAGGTTGATGACCTTCATCATCCCGAAGATGACGGCCAGCCCGGCCGAGACGATAACCAGACTCGCCACCGCGTAAAGCACCTGGATGAGAACGACGAGTGCGAGATCCATGTCGGCGCCTCGCCTTCAGGCCTTGATCACGTACTGCTGGTTGTCTTTCGGATTCTTCTGGAGGTTGCAGACCGCGCTGGTGTCGACCGGCGGCTGCTGCTGGAAGGTCTCGACGATGTTGAGCTGCTTGTTGCGCACCTCCGCGATGCTCACGTTCACCACGCAGTGGTGGGTCTGCGGATCGAGCGTGACCTTGCCACTTGGGCCCTCGATGCTGATGCCGGTTTCGAGCGCCGCGATCATCTTCTCGCGGTCCAGCGACCCGGCCTTCTTCACGCCCTCGGCCCAGAGCTTGAAGCCCTGGTAGGTGCCCATTGCGAGTTCGGTGATGTTGGGATAGTCGGCACCGAAGCGCTTGTAGAAGCGCTCCTTGAAGGCCTTGTTCTGCGGCGTGTCGAGGTTTTGGAAGTAGTTGTAGGAGATGAGAAAGCCATCGGTCTCGGCCTGCGACAGCACGATGTGCTCGTTGCCGCCCGCGAAGGTGGTGGACGCGAGCGGGATCTTCTTCGTCAGGCCCGCGGCGGCCCACTGGCGGTAGAAGGAGATGTGCGCGCCGCCGACCAATGCCGAGACGATCATGTCGGGCTTGGCGGCTTCGATCTTCGAGATGGTCGGGCCGAAGTTGGTCACGTCGAGCGGGAAGAAGTCGATCGAGGCGACCGAGCCGCCGTTCTCCTGCACGAACTTCTTGACCCATTGCGAAGTGATCTGGCCGTAGTTGTAGTCGGCCGCCACCACATAGACCTTCTTGCCCCACTTCTTCATCGCGTAGGGAATGAGCTTGGCGACGGTCTGACCGGGCGTGACGCCGGTGCAGAAGGTGTTGCGGTCGCACACGCCTCCCTCGTACTGGGTGTTGTAGAAGTACAGCGTCTTGTTGCGGTCGAGCACCGGCCGGATCACCTCGCGCGAGGCGGAGGTGATGCCGCCCATCACGACCGTCGACTTGTCCTTCAGTGCCGACTGCTGCGCGAACTGCGCATAGAGCTGCATATTCGACTGCGGATCGTAGGTGGCCAGTTTGATCTGCTTGCCCAGCAGGCCGCCGGCCGCGTTCTGTTCCTCGACCGCGAGCGTCATGCAGTCGGCCATCGGCTTGCCGTAGATGTCGAGCCCGCCCGACAGGTCGATGATGCTGCCGACGACGATCTCGTCGGCAGCCATGGCGGCCACCGGAAACAGCGGCACCGCGGTGCCCGCAAGGGCGGCAGCCGAAGACTGGATGAAGAAACGACGATCCATGGAACTAACTCCTCGTTGATGGGCGGACGCAGCCGCCGTGGTGTCTTTGAGAAAGGCGGGAACAGAAAAGGAAAAGGGGTGCAGGCGTCAGATCGCCTTCCAGTCGCCGGCCTGCTCGAAGGCATAGGCGGCGCGGTAGATGATCGCCTCGTCGTAGCAGCGGCCGGTGAGCATCATTCCGACCGGCAGGCCGTCGATCAATCCGCAGGGCACGCTCATCGACGGGTGGCCGGTGACGTCGAAGGGGCAGGTGTTGGGCAGCACCTCGAACGCACGCGTGACCACCTCCTCGATGCTCGCGCCGGGCAGGGGCAGCGGGGTGGCCGTGATCGGTAGCGTGGGCATCAGCAGCAGGTCGACATCGTCCAGCGCGCTGTCGTAGGCCGCGGTCAGCTGGCGCGCGAGGTTCTGCGCCTTGGCGTAGTAATGGCCGCGGTAGTGCTTGATGAAGTATTCGCCCAACACCATCGTGAGCTTGAGCGTTTCCGAGAGCTCGTCGGCGCGCTGCTTCCATCCGGCGTGGAAGTCGACCATGCTCGTGACGTAGAGCCCCTTCCAGTTGAAGCCGTGGCCGTTGTCCTTCATCATCTGCTGCGTTGCGCCCTCGGCGGCGATTGGCAACCAGATCGCCGGGCCGACCGCATGCATGGGAATCGAGACCTCGCTGACGATCGCGCCCAGCCTCGTGAACACCTCGGCCGCCTTGCGCACCTTGGTGCCGACGGCGAGATCCGACTGGGGCCAGCCGAAGCCTTCCTTGACGATGCCGATGCGCAGGCCGCGCACGCCTTCGCGCATGAGCTCGCTGTAGGGCTTGGCGGTCTGACCCGCATGCTGGCGCGGGTCCAGCCCGTCGGGGCCGGCCAGCACCTCGAGCATCAGCGCGTTGTCGGTCACGTTGGCCGTCATCGGGCCCGTGTGGTCGATCGTGAGTTCGATCGGCATCACGCCGGTGTAGGGCACCAGGCCATGCGTGGCCTTCATGCCGTAGATGCCGCAATAGGACGCCGGCATGCGGATGGAGCCGCCCTGATCGCCGCCGATCGCAAGGTCGACCTCGCCCGCCGCAACCAGTGCCGCGCTGCCCGACGAGGAACCGCCGGCCGAGTAGCCCATGCGGTGCGGGTTGTGCACCGGTCCCGAGGCACTGGTGTGCGAACCGCCCGAGAAGCAGAAGTATTCGCAGACAGACTTGCCCACCACCGTGGCGCCGGCGTCGAGCAGCCGGGTGACCACCGTGGCGTCGACGTTCGGCACATAGCCTTCGAGCGTGGAGGCGCCGTTCATCATCGGCACGCCGGCCAGGCAGACGTTGTCCTTGAGCACCACGGTCTTGCCGGCGAGCTTGCCCTCGGCCTTGCCCTCGATCGTCGTCTTGACGTACCAGGCGCCGTACTTGTTCTCTTCGCCCGAGGGGCGGTAGCCTGGCGTGCGCGCATAGCTCACGACGGGCAGGTAATCGGGCATGGCGTCGACCGCGTCGTAGGCATCGAAGTTGGCCTGCAGCAGCGCGTTGTAGCTGCTCGCCTGCGATTCGGACAGGTGAATGCCCAGGCTCAGCGCCACGTCTTGCAGCTGCTCGAGGGTGGGGCGTTTGATGGCCATGTCGACTCCGTGTTTCGCATTGAAGGGTCGCCTGCAGCCCACCGGACCATTGGCGCGTCACGGGTGAATTCTGGAATTAGGTATTTTCCAAGTCAAGCATTTTCTTTTCCCAGGAAAATAAAACGCTTCGAAAAAAGCACTCACAGCTGCGTGATCACGCGGAACGCATTGCCCTCGGCGCGCGCCAGGTAGATGGGGGTGCGCGTGATGCCGTCGCCGTCGTAGGCCGCATTGCGTGCGCTGCGATAGTGCAGCGGCGAACTGCCCAGGCGCTCATGGCGGGCCGCCGGGCGCAGCTTGCGGTCGAGCAGCGCCGCCAGGAAGTGCATTCCCTCGTAGGTCGACTGGCCGAAAGTGTTGAGCGTGGGTGCGCGCTCACCGAAGTGCGTCCGGTAGCGTTCCTTGAAGGCCAGGTTGGCCTCGGTATCGAGCGTGGCGAAGTAGCCGCAGGCGACGTAGAGGTTCTCTGCGTTGTCGGCGCCGATGCCCAGCAGTTCGTTCTCGCCGATCGCACAGGACAACCTGAACATCGCGCGCGACATGCCGGCGGCGCCGAAGGCCCGGTTGAATTCGATCGCGTCCTGCCCGACCAGCGACAGTAGCACCGCGTCGGCCCGGCCCTGATGCAGGGCGTGAAGCGCCTCGGAGAAGTCGGTGGTGCCGAAGGGCACATACGTCTCGCCGACCAGTTCGCCCCCGGCCTCGGCGATATAGCCGCGCGCCATGCGGTGCGACACGTGCGGCCACACGTAGTCGTTGCCGATTGCGAACCAGCGCCGCGGGCGCTTGCGCGCGCCGAGCCAACGGATAGCCGGCCCCAATTGGCGTGCCGTCGTCTCGCCGATCGCGAAGACGCCCGGCGTCGACTCCCCGCCTTCGTAGAGAGGGGTGTAGATGAAGGGGATCTGCCCGCCGACGGCCCGCAGGATGCGCTGGCGCACGGCGCTGGTATGCATGCCGATGATCGCGTCGACATCGCCCGCCTGCACCAATTCGATCAGCGTGGCCTCGATGTCGGGTGCGTCGTCCGCGGCGTTGACGGTCAGCAGCCTGCAGGAGCGGCTGCCGATGCCGGCCTCCCGGTTGAGCTCGGCAACGGCCAGTTTGGCGGACGCCATCGCGGACGGCCCCCAGATACCGGCCGTGCCGCCCAGCGGCACGCACAGCGCGATCTGGAGTTCCTGCTGCGCGAGCGCTGGCCAAGCCGGCCGCCCGCCCGTCGCGCGGAAACGCGGCGGACGTGCCAGCGCGCCGCCCGGCATGAAGGCAGGTGGGCGTGGCATGTCCGATCCACGGGATAGAAACATCGGGGCTCCTGGGCAAGGCACCAAGACGGCGACTGGGCGAGTGTCATTGCAAAAATCGCGCCAATACTTTCCAAGGCAAAGGATCGTCGCTAAACTGAAGGCTCAACACCACGCGATGCAGACTGTTGCACCGTCCCATGCCCGAGCAAGACATTTCGCAATACCTGGCCTATCTGCTGGCCTCCGCCAACCGGCGCATGCGCATCGGCCTGGCCCAATCCATCGCGGCAGAAGAGGTCACGGAAGAGCACTGGCGCATCCTCCAGGTGCTCGCGGACGAGCGGGGCCGCTCCATGGGAGAGCTGGCCGAACTGGTGCTGCTGAACCATCCGGCACTCACCAAGAACATCGACAAGCTGGTGAGTCGCGGCCTGGTGCAGCGCGCCGCCGACGCAACCGACAGCCGGCGGGTGCTGGTCTACATCAGCGACCTGGGGCTGGAGACGGTGTCGCGGCTCAAGAAGAGCGTCGACGCGCACCACAACGTGATCGAAGAGGCGCTGGGCCCGCGCAAGACCAGCCAGCTTAAGAAGCTGCTGGAGAACTTCATCGACGAGTGCGAGGCGAACTGAGGCGGCCATAAACGCCCTTAAATGTCCGCTTCCGCTCCGGTCGTAGGTCGGCTTCGGGCCGAGGCTGTGTGAAAAGACTTCCGGTCCCGCTCTTCTAAAATTAAAATCGGTGCACCCGTTCTGAGCGAGGTGCCCCATGAAGCGATTCATCGAAGGCGAGTCGCGCGAGCAAGTCACCTTGCTGCCCGAATGCCTTGACGACGATATCGGCCAGGACAACCCGGT
>NZ_JAGGNW010000029.1 GCF_018614875.1 Variovorax paradoxus
ACCCGCATGGGCGTCGCGGATCGTCGATCGTGAGTGCATTCAATGCGTCATAGGTGCCAGCCGCCACCATGCGCACCTTGGTGTCATTTCCCAGAATCTTGAGCGCGTTGCGAAACTGGCGTTGCTGCAATGCGCGTCCCTGCAAGGAGTTGTTGATCTCGTCGATCAGCAGCACTTTGACGCTGAGCTGGGAAAACAGGACCTTGATCTGCGAGTACTTGGCCGGCTCGCTGGCATTCGGCTTGTACACGGCCAGGAGTGCATCGAGGATGTTCGTGTAGAGCGCATTGATGTCAGGTCCGGGAGGGCAACTGATCACCACGACCTCGACCACGGAGACGGGAGCCTCCGGAGAGACGACAGGTTTATGAAGGTCGACGAAATGCTCCAGCACCGTCGACTTGCCGCTGTGCGAATCGCCGACAAGCAGAAGATTGGGCGGGCGCGTGGAGCGCGGGTGGGCCAGCAGAAACTCCATGAACTCCAGCGCCTTCACCGATGGAGCGAGGGCCATCCAGGAACCCATCAGAATTTTCTCAATCCGTTCGGCATCGGGCGCGTCGATCGACTTGAGTGCTTCTGCACCGAGGTGAGGGTACAACGGGTTCCGAGGTTTAGACATTGGACGTCATTCGTCTTCGATGGGAAAAATCTCGTCGGGGTTGTAGCCGGCGATGGCGTCCGGCGGCGATGTGGGTACCGTTCGCGAGGCCACGGGCAGTTCGACGGGCCTCTGCTGCCGAACCTTCGCGTGCTCGACCCGGCGCTGCATGTTGTGCCGCGCTTTCTTGGTCAGCGCTGCGCTCTCCTGCTCGAGCTTGCGTCGCTCCAACACGATCGCCATGACGCCACGTGTATCTTTCAAATTGCCGCCGCGGTCATCCTGTATGCGCTGTGCGGCTTCGTATTCCCATTGGCTGATGCCGGGCGGAAGGCTCGGGTCGGCGTAAGGGATCTTCACGTATTGCTTCTGAATCGGATCCCGGAAGTAGAGCACGCTGATGTCGCGGGGATCCCGCCCGAAACGGCGATAGACACCCGTCTTGGTCTTCGGATCCTTGATGTTCACGTACGGCCGCAGGCAGTCGTGGAAATAGGTGACGTGCTTGATCACCACGCCTTCGGGATGAATGACCCGCTCCTCGAACGGAAGCAGATCGATGCGCAGCTTCTCTTCGTCCTGGATCAGCGCCGGCCTGCCTCGCCCTGGCTTGGTCTTGGTGCCGAGGATGCCTTCTTTCCACTTGAGGGCTGGGGCCATGCCGAGGGTCGTGTGCTTCTCCCGGTGG
Organism: Variovorax paradoxus; assembly: GCF_018614875.1. Classification (GTDB taxonomy): domain Bacteria; phylum Pseudomonadota; class Gammaproteobacteria; order Burkholderiales; family Burkholderiaceae_C; genus Variovorax; species Variovorax paradoxus_I. Next base: position 1,290 of record NZ_JAGGNW010000029.1, read on the forward strand.
TACTTCTCGATGGTCAGGTACAACCATCCTTCCAACTCGGTGAGGGTCATGGTTGCCGTCTTTTCCGAGTCGTATTCACCCCTCTCCTTGGGGTTCGAGAACGTTGCGCCTGGCAATGCCTTGAGCTTGGAGGCTAAGGTGCCCATGAAGCGCTCGATGATGGCGCCGTACTTGGGGTTCTTTACCGGACGGAAATGCGCGTCGATGTCGTATTCCTTGCATCCGAACTCGATCAGCTTGCCCCGAAACTCCTTGGCGTTGTCCATGTGCACGACGTCCATGACACCGTAGTACGGCCACTCGACCTGGTCCGTCAGGCTCAGTTGCTCGAGGCGCCGCCGTTTGGTCAGTATGGCGTTCGTGATGCACAGCCCAGCGGACAAGCTCGACGGCGGATCGAGCGACACATAGAAGCCCAGAATGACACGGCTGTAGCAATCGATGAGCACGGTGATCCAGGCGCGACTGATCGCCCTGCGGTACTTGTCGTCGACGACCATGACGTCAAGCAACGTGTGGTCCATCTGCCCGACCGCGAGAGGGTAATCGGCATCCGGGAGCTTGTTGCCTTTGCCCGGCGTCTTGTTGGCTTCGAACTTCCTGGCCTCGGCCTCCCCCTTGCGCCTCTTGGCACGCTTCTTCTCTTCGATCTCTTCGACACGCGAGCGAATCGTGTTGGGAGCTGGCGGCTTGATGCCCGCGATGACGCAGTCTTCCTCGATTTTTTCGATCAACGCCTTCTTGCTGATCTTCTGGTTCGTGAGAAAGTGGGTCTTGATGCCGTTCTGGATCACATGCTCCAGCTCCTCGGACAGACGGATCTTGCCGCGCCCACCATCGGGCCGATAAGGCAACAGGCACGAGAGCAACTGGGTCTCGTACAGGTCATGCATCAATCGGTAGAGCGTCGCCTGGGAAATATCAAGCAAGGCACAGGCTTGCGTTCGGGCTTCTTTCGAAACCGTCTTCATGGCGAGCAACGGCGTCAGGACCTTGCGCCGATATTCCGCGATCTCCCAGTCGTGCGAGTCCACATCGTCGAAGGAGACTTGCTCAACAACCTTGACCTTCTTGCCCCGTCTGAAAACCTCCCGATAGCCGAGCTCGTCCAGGTCCAGCGTGGCAATGTCCTCCGTGCCCAGTTCCTTCGCCATCACCTTCATCAGGCCGATGAACCGCAGGATGACGTATTCCTTGCCCTCTTCGGTCTTGACGACCATGCCCTCGCGTGGCCGCAACAAGGGAGCGGCGCTATGGCGCGGTTCGGTCATGACGCGGCACCTGGAATGATCCACGCAGCGCGCTCCATCGGAGCGTCCAGATCCAGCAGGATCCGGCGGTGCGCCACGCACCCCCAGAAGTGGGCGGTCATTTCCCCGTCCTCGTCCTCATGGGCATCCAGCAACTCCCCAACGGTGGAGTTTTGTCCTTGCTCAGTCAGCCAGGCGAGGAGGCGAGTTGACGCCGAGGCGTCCGGCGGCTGCCTGTGGAAAGCCCGCAGGTACTTGATGTTCTTGAGCCGCTCCTCAGGAAAGTCCTCCTGGCTTTTCTTGAGAAAGATCCAGCCTCGCTCCGCGCAGTACGCTTCGGCCGCTTTGAACTTGGGCGCGTACTTCTCCTTGTTGACCTCCAGATCCTCGCGGGTCTTGACTTCGGTTAGCTCGGAGGGGCGGCCCGACTCCTTGCGGTAGTGGACGAGCACATCGGGCACATAGCCGTTGGGAACGCCCTTGACGGGTATCCGCACTGGCTGGACCTCGACACTCAGGACATCGTCGTCGTCGCACAGGAGCAAGAGAAAATCCTTCTCCTGCAGCGACTCAAATTCCAGCAATTGCTTCGCATGGCGCGTGTGCATGCGCCCCGTCACCACCAAGTAGTTCTTGGGAATTCTTCGTACCGACATATCTTCTCCCCCGAGAGATGCCGGATATTCTCATACTCTATTGATCGCGCGCGGCTTCGGCATGGATCAGGCGGGGGGTGCGATCAGCCTCAGTTCTACCCGGCAGGCCCCTCCACCACGATGGTTCCCCGCGGGAACTCCGCATTCGCATCCGTGCTTTTTAGGGGTCTCGGGGAAGGTGTTTTGGGCGCCCCCGGGAGGCCTTTGCGCCTCCCCGGGACGTTTTAAGGGGCTTGCCGAGGGGCGCCCCGGAGGCCCTCCTAAGCAGACGTCGTGGCGAAACAGACGTAATGCGAGCAGACCTCATGGAGTCAAGACGCAGTAGATCCTGCGGGGGGAGGCGCGGAGGCCCTCCCATGCGGCTCCAATCGACTTGCTAGATAAGGGGCCGCTGGGAATACTGCAGGCATCGATTCAACGACCGGGTACAGAAATGTCAGCTACCCCCAAGAAACCCGCGGCGGTCGCTACCACGGACCGCCGCGTTGCAGCGAAGTGGTCCAAGACCGTTGCCGAGTCGGGCTGGACCTCGTTTCCCAACGTCATCTTCGAGCGGCAGCAAGCGCTGCAACTCACGCCGCTGGATATCAACATCCTTCTGCATCTGGCAGGCAACTGGTGGAACGCCGGCAGCAACCCGTATCGCACCAAGAAGTCGTTGGCTCTCGCAATCGGTGTGCATCCGCGGACCATTCAGAAGCGCATCGAAGAGATGGAGCGCTGGGGATACATCAAGCGCATCTACCGCAAGGCCGGCGTGGGTGACAACCTGCCAAACGAATATGACTTCTCCGGACTGATCGAGAAGGTCACGCCTTTCGCCAAGGAGAAGTTGGCGGAGCGCGCCAAGGCGCAGGCGGAGAAGACCGCCACGATCACCCGCAAACGCCCATTGACAGTGATCGCAGGCGGCAAGTGAGAAAGGCGAAACCCGCCTGGTGGTGGAACACCGAGACGGGTTTCTTTTGCAACAGGTCCTGGGAAGGGACGTCGGAGAAAGGAGGCTTGCAATGCTCTGGCTGCGCAAGCACATCGCATTAGCGTAGCCAGCTCGGGTTGCGTCCGAGCTGGCATCTTACGTGCGAGGGAGGGGACGGCCTCCCTCGCACGGGCGACATCCCCTTCATCAGCAGGTTTAAGCTGTCTCCTATCCAGGGTCTGCGGACGCAGGCCCTTTCAAGAATCTCCGGAAGCTGAGGCGAGCAAACAATGGCAAGCGTATTTTTTTCATACAGCCACAAGGACGAAGAGCTGCGCAACCAACTGGAGGCGCACTTGGCATTGCTCAAGAATCAAGGCCTCATTGACGCGTGGTACGACCGCCGGATCATTGCTGGAGACGAAGTCGACGAGGCGATCTTCAGCAAGCTCGAGACCGCCGACATCATCTTGCTGCTGATCAGCTCGGACTTCATCAGTTCGCCATATTGCTTTTCCAAAGAGATGATGCGGGCAATGGAACGCCATGAAGCTGGCGAGGCGCGCGTCATTCCAGTCATTCTTCGCCACTGCGAGTGGCACAGTGCTCCCTTTGGCAAGCTGATGGCCGCTCCACGTGACGGCAAGCCGGTCGTTTCCTGGCCCGATCGCGACGAGGCGTTGGCTGACGTGGCAAAGCAAGTCCGCCGTGCTGTTGAAGCCGTCGCGGCACCGGCTGCATCTCAGCAACCACCGCGCGCGCCGCGCACTGCTTCGTCAGCTTCTGCTTCAGCCCCTACGGACGCATCTTCCTCGAGCTCCGCGCTCCCGCGATCGAGCAACCTGAGAGTCAAACAGGAGTTTTCCGAGAAAGACCGCGATGACTACCTGCGTTCGACGTTCGAATTCGTGAGCAAGTTCTTCGAAGGATCGGTGGGTGCGATCAGCGAGCGGAACCCGGACATCACGGGCAACTACGAGCGCATCGACTCCCGTCGCATCGCTGCGGTCCTCTATCGCAACGGAAAAAAGCTGGCAGAGTGCTCCGTACGCATGGACGGACTGAGCGGGCGCAGCAGCGGCATCACGTTCTCCCATGACGCATCCGCAAGCAACGGTTCATTCAACGAACTATTGAACGTCGAGGCGAATGAGCAGTCGCTATTCATGAAGCCATTGGGCATGGGTTTTGGCGGTGGCGAGCGCCACAAACAGCTCTCGCAGGAGGGTGCTGCAGAGTATCTTTGGGAGATGTTTATCAGCGCTGCCCAGCGATAGGGGAAGCTGGAAAACTAGCGAAAATCTTCCCAAATGGCGCGCAAATCTGGAACGAGTAAAAAGGCAGTCTCTACTTGAGAAGGTCGCGATAGTCGTTGAATTTTCTTATTCACTTTTGAATTTTTCTCATTGACTTCTGGATTTTTTCGGTGACGGAAGGCCCTTTTTCTCACCCACTTTTGGTCGCTGTCAGTCTGACAGCAACACGGCGCCTTCGAAGCGGAAACGGTGCGATGCGAGGCGCATGCATCGATCGCTGTGGCTCACCCCTTGTGCACCCGCCCGCCAGGCTTGATTCGATGCTCGAGAAAATCGAGAAAGGCCCGCTGGACTGCCGTGCTGTGCCGTCGCTGCAGGTAAACCGCAGACAGCCACATGTCGCTGCGGACGAATTCCGACAACACCGGCACAAGACGCCCGCTCTCGATGTACGGCTCCAGCATCACCGAAGGCAGGTAAAGCACGCCCGCCCCCAGCAATGCGGCCTGGATCAATGGACCGGCCTCCGTTGCATTCAGTCGACCTCGCACCGCAACTTCCAGCGGCTCGCCGTCGACTTCGAAACGCCACTTCGACATGGGGTTCAGATGTGTGCTGACCAGCGCGTTGTGGCTTGCGAGTTCGTTGGGATGAAGAGGCACCCCGTGTGTTCGCCAGTACATCGGCGCGGCGCACACGCTCAAGTTCATCAGAAGCAATTTTCGAACGATCAGATTTTCATTCGCAGTCGGCCCGAAGCGCAGGGCGATGTCGATGCCTTCCTCCGCCAGGTCGACGATGCGGTTGGTCAGGACGAGACTGATGCTGACTTCCGGATAGTGGCCCATGAAGGTATTGATGAGCGTCGGAAGCTGCGTCTGGTCGATGCCATGCGGCGCGGAGATGCGCAGGCGCCCGCTGGGAGTCAGCGCCCGGTCCTGGAGTTCCGCTCGGGTTTCTTCCACCAGCTCCAGCATGGGCTTGCTTCTTTCTAGCAGCAATACGCCGGCGTCCGTCAGGCTGACGGCGTGGCTGTTCCGGTTCAGCAAGCGGACACCGAAGCGACCCTCCAGTGTCGCGATGGCTTGCTGACGGTTCCTCTCGACAGTTCGAGATGCTTGGCCGCGCGGGAGAAGCTGCCTGAAACTGCGACCTCGCTGAAGGTTCGCAAGAGATCTAGGCTGTCCAAAAGCTTCTCCTGGACATACGAAGCCCGTGTTCGAAGTCCTCAGGCGAGCCCGAGTTTTTTCCTCAGGCTCGCATCGACCGGGCCCGCAGGCATGAAGCGGCGCAGCTTGCTCAGCAGCGATGCCTGCCCGGCCGGCGTGCAGCGCATGCGCCACGCACCAAGCGCCGCCTCGACGATCGTGCTTGCCACGCCATCGGGTTCGGGTGCACCGTTGACGCTGTTGGCGATGGCGCGCGCCACGAGGTCGCGTTCGCGGTCATAGGCCGCGATTTTCGACTTTGCATGCGGCGAATTGATGTCCAGGTTGGTCTTGGTGTAGGACGGCTCCACCAGCGTCACGCGGACGCCGAACTGGCGCACCTCATGATCCAGCGTTTCGGACAGCCCCTCCACGGCATGCTTGGACGCCGAATAGAGCCCCATGTACGGCGCCGGAAGAAAGCCGAGCACCGAACTGACGTTGACGATCCTTCCGCGGCCCTGCGCCCGCATGTGCGGAAGCACTGCCTGCGCCGTGCGCAGGATGCCGAGCACGTTGGTGTCGAACAGCGCCGCGGCCTCGGCCGTCCCGGTTTCCTCCACCGCGCCGATCATCGTCGTTCCCGCGCTGTTGACGAGCACGTCGATGCGCGCGGCCCGGCCGATGATGGACTCGATTCCAGCCTGGACGGAAGCTTCGTCGCGGACATCCATCTCGACGAGCTCGACGCCGCGCAATGCAGGCGCTTTTGCCAGGTTGCGCACGGTGCCGAATACCTGGCAACCCCGCTCGGCAAACTTCTGTGCGGCGGCGCGTCCGATGCCCGATGACACGCCGGTGACCACGACCACTGTTGAATTCGACATTGCAGTTCCTCGATACAGGTGAATGAGATGAAGCGCGGATCAGTGCGCGGGCCGGCCGGCGTTGCCGGGCCTGATCCTGAACCAGATGGAGTACATGGCCGGCAGGAACACCAGCGTCAGGACCGTTCCCGCCAAAGTGCCGCCGATCAGCGTGTAGGCGAGCGCTCCCCAGAACACCGAATGGGTCAAGGGGATGAAGGCCAGGATCGCCGCCAGCGCCGTCAGGATCACCGGCCGCGAACGCTGCACGGTGGCTTCGACGACCGCCCGGTACGGGTCCAGCCCCTCCTGCTGGTTGTGGTGGATCTGCCCGATCAGGATCAGCGTGTTGCGCATCAGGATGCCCGACAGCGCAATCAGCCCGACCAGCGCATTGATGCCGAATGGTTCCCGGAAAAGAAGCAGCGTGGGCACCACGCCGATCAAGCCCAGCGGGCTGGTCAGGAAGACCATGACCATCGCGGAGATCGAGCGCACCTGGAAGATGATGATGAGCAGCGTGGCCGCCAGCATGATCGGGAACAGCGGCAGCATGGCGGCCGTCGCCTTGCCCGATTCCTCGATCGAGCCGGCCTCCTGGATGCGGTAGCCGCCCGGCAGCTTGTCCATGAGGGGCCGCAGCTGCGCGGTGATGGCCGTCGACACGTCCGGCGGCTGCAAGCCATCGGCGATGTCGCCATGCACGGTGATCGTCGGCATGCGGTCGCGCCGCCGCATGATCGGTTCTTCCATGCGCACATCCACTTCGCCCACCTGCGACAGCGGGATGCGCTGCCCGTTGGCGCCCGACAGCGTGAAGTCCGCGATCCGGGCCGGGTCGAGCCGGATGGCACCGGCCGAGCGGGCCACGACCTGCACCGTGCGGATGTCCTCGCGCACGGCGGTGACAGGCACGCCGCTCAAGAAGAACTGCAGTTGCTGCGCGACGGCGCTGGAGCTCAGGCCCACGGCCTGCAACCGGTCCTGGTGCAAGGTGAAGTGCAAGGTGGGCGTGCGCGTGCCCCAGTCGGTGTTGACCGTGCGCATCATCGGACTGGCATCCATGACCTGCTGCACCTCGGCCGCAATCTGGCGCAGTTTCTCCGGGTCCGGCCCGCTGACCCGGTAGGCGACGGGGAACGGCGAATACGGCCCGAACACGAGCTGGGTGACGCGCACGCGCGCCTCGGGAGCCAGGCCATCGGCGATCGCCTCGCGCAGCCGCTGCTTCAACGCGTCGCGTTCTTCCTGGCTGCCCGTGCGCACCACGATCTTGGCAAACGACGGATCCGGCAGCTCCGGTCCCATCGCGAAGTAGAAGCGCGGCGCGCCCCGCCCGATGTAGGCCGTGACGATGCTCGCTTCCTTCTGCTTGGCCAGCCATGCCTCCACCCTTGCGGCGGCGTCGCTGGTCTGCGTGATCGACGTGCCATAGGGCATCTGCACCTCGACCAGGACTTCGGGCCGGTCGGAGATCGGGAAGAACTGCTTCTTGACCAATCCCATGCCGAGGATGGCCACCACGAAAAGGCCCACCACCGCGCCGGCCACCAGCCACTTGCGCGCAATGACGCGCTCCAGAACGCCACGCAGGCGGTTGTAGCGCGGCGTGTCGTAGATCGCGGCGTGGCCGCCTTCGACCTTCTTGAAATCGGGCAGCAGCTTGACGCCCAGGTAGGGCGTGAACACCACCGCGACGACCCAGGACGCGATCAGCGCGATGCCGACGATCCAGAACATGTTGCTGGTGTATTCGCCCGCGGTCGATGGCGCGAAGCCATTGGGCATGAAGCCGACGGCCGTGACCAGCGTGCCCGAGAGCATCGGCGCCGCGGTATGGCTCCAGGCATAGGCGGAGGCGGCGACGCGGCTGTAGCCCTCTTCCATCTTCACCACCATCATCTCGATGGCGATGATGGCGTCGTCCACCAGGAGGCCCAGCGCCAGGATCAGCGACCCCAGCGTGATGCGGTCGAAGTTCTTGGCAGTCGCGGCCATCACCACGAAGACGATCGCCAATGTCAGCGGCACGGCCGCGGCCACCACGAGGCCCGCGCGCCAGCCCATGCTCACGAAGCTCACCAGCATGACCACCAGCAGCGCGGCAAAGAACTTGACCATGAACTCGTCGACCGAGGCGCTGATGTTGACCGACTGGTCCGTGACCTTGGTCAGGCTCAGGCCCAGGGGCAGCTCGGCGTTGATCGCACCAGTCTCGCCATCCAGCGCCTTGCCCAGGTCGAGCCCGTTCCAGCCGTCCCGCATGACGACGCCCAGCAGCAGGGCCGGCTCGCCGCCGTTGCGGATCATGAAGCTCGCCGGGTCTTCATAGCCACGCTTGACGGTGGCGATGTCCGACAGCTTCAGCGTGCGGCCCTGCGCCGAGACCGGCGTGTCGCGGATCTTCTGCAGCTCGTCGAAGGGGCCGTCCAGGCGGACGAACACCTGGGGTCCCTTGGTTTCGACGGAGCCCGCGGGCGTCAGGGCATTCTGGCCATTGAGCGCGCCGAACACGTCCTGCGGGCTGACGCCCAGGGTCGCCAGGCGCTCATGCGAAAACTCGACATAGATGCGCTCGGACTGCTCGCCGGCGATGTTGACCTTCTTCACGCCCGGCACATGCAAGAGGCGCTGGCGCAGCGTCTCGGCGTCGCGCACCAGCAGGCGCTGCGCTTCGCCCTTGGCCTTGAGCGCGAACAGCGCAAAGGTGACGTCGGCGTATTCGTCGTTGACCATCGGCCCGATCACGCCGGACGGCAGGTTGCCGGCCTCGTCGCCGACTTTCTTGCGCGCCTGGTAGAACTGCTCCTGCACCTGCGAGGGTGGCGTGCTGTCGAGCAGGGTCAGGGTCGTGAAGGCCAGCCCGGGCCGGGTGTAGGTCTCGGAGCGGTCGTAATAGCGCAGCTCCTGCAGGCGCTTCTCCAGTTTCTCCGCGACCTGGTCCTGCATCTCCTGCGCCGTGGCGCCGGGCCAGGCCGTGATGATGGTCATCACCTTGACGGTGAAGGCGGGGTCTTCCGCCCGGCCCAGCTTGAAGAACGCAACCAGGCCCGCCAGCGAGATCAGGCAGATCAGGAACAAGGTGATGGAGCGCTCGCGGACCGCAAGCGCCGACAGGTTGAAACGGCCTTCGCTCACGGACGCGCTCCCGCCGCCGCAGCAGAACCCGCACCGGCACCGGCACCAGCCGCGCCAGCCTGGCCCGCCACGCGCACCTGCTCGCCCTCGTGCAGCAGGTGCGCCCCGAGCGCGACGATCCGGTCGCCCTGCTTGAGCTGGCCGGCGATGCGCGCGGCATCGTCGTCGAGATGCTCGACCACCACCGCCCGCCAGTTGACCTTGGCCGGTTCGCCGCTGATGACCCACACGCCCGGCCCCTTGCCGGCGTCGAACAGGGCGCCGATCGGCACCTGCAGCCCAGCTCGCACGGCCGAGCTGCCATCCTGGATCTGGACGGTGACCGTGGCGCCCAACGGTGCGTTGGCGAGTTCGCCCTTGAGCACATAGCGCGCCTCGAAGGTGCGGGTCTGCCGGTCCGCGGCATCCGAGAGTTGCCGCGGCGTGGTCGGCACCGCCGCGCCCTCCTTGCCGAAGAGCGTGGCCTGGCCGGCGGACCCGACCGCCGGGCGCAGGGTTTCCGGCAACTGGACCACGGCTTCGCGCGGGCCGGCACGGGCCACGCGCACCACGACCTGGCCGGTGTTGACGACCTGGCCGGGTTCGGCCAGCGTTTCCATGACGACGCCATCGGCATCGGCCACCAGCTCCGCGTAGCGGCTTGCATTGCGGGCCACGTCGGCCTGGGCCTCGGCCGCGTTGAGCTGGGCTTTGGCGGCATCCGCCGAAGCCTTGATCTGGTCGTAGGCCGAGGCCGATATCGCGCCGGTGCCGCGCAGGTCGCGGTAGCGGGCCTCGTCTTCCGCCGTCTGCCGCGAGCGCGCCTGCGCAGCGGCGACCGCCTCCTGCTGCGCATGCGCCGCGAGCTTCAGGTCGGCGGGATCGATGCGCATGAGCAGCTGGCCGCGCTTGACGGCCTGCCCCGCGTCCACCAGCCGCTCCAGCACCTTGCCGGAGACGCGGAAGCCCAGGTCGCTCTGAACCCGCGCGGCTACGGTGCCGGTGAAGGCGCGCGATGCGGCGCTGGCTCCCTGGACGGCGGCGGCACGCACCTGCGGCGCCTGGGTGCGTGGGTCGGAGGGCGCTTTTTCGCCGCAAGCGACCAGCGCCAGCGGCAATGCGCAGATGACTGCAGAGATAGCAAGGCGGCGCCAGAGCATGAGGGTCCCAGTGACGAAGTGATCAGGACCTCCATTCTGATACTAGTGACTAATACAGTCAATAGTCACAAGAATTTTTTGCTTCAAGGCGACAGGCTGCGCAGCACCAGGCCGGACAGTTGGGCCGGCGCCTCGGCCGTGTAGTCGAAGCTGTGACGCAGGAGCAGCGGGTTGAGGTAGGGATGCATGACGAGGTAGATGGCCGCCGCCGTCTCGTCGAGCGGCGTCTTGCGCTCGAACTCCCCCATCTCGCGGCCTTCCCGCAGGATGTCATGAAGCAATTGCCGAATGCGCTCTTCATGCGTGAGCGCCGCCTGCCAGCGCTCGGAGGCCGCCGAGATCGCGATCTCGTAGAGCTTGCGATCCTCGGAGAACAGGCGAAGGCTGGCTTCGACCACCGACTTGAACATGCGGCGCAGCTTCTCGGGCGGGCGGTCGGCGCCGTCGACGGCCGCCTGGATCTCGGCTTCGATCTCGCGCAGGCAGTTCGCGCAGATCATTTCGCCGATGGCCTGCTTGGACTCGAAGAACTTGTAGATGTAGGCCTTGGAAAAACCGATGGCCTTGGCGAGATCGGAGACGGTGGTCTTCTCGTAGCCATACCGGCTGAAGTGCTCGGTGGCCGCGACGACGATCTGGGCCCGCACGTCGTGATCGGCCGGGCCGCGCGCCGAAACGGGAGAAATGGTGGCTTTGCTCATGGCCGAGAGCTTAGCGCCTCGCAGGAAAATCAACAACGAGTGACCATATTGAATTATAGTCACTGCATTGACGACGTTTTCCCCTTTCTCCTTTCCGGAAGAAGCCCATGCTCAAACGCACACTTGCCACGCTCCTCGCTGCCAGCCTCGCCGCAGGCTGCGCAGTCGGCCCCGACTATGTCCGGCCCACCACGCCCCTGCCCGAACGGTTCCTGGGCCAGGCGGCCGTCGACGCACGGCAGGCCACCGCCCGCGCCGATCTCGTCGCATGGTGGACGGATTTCGGCGATCCGCAGCTGGCCCGATTCGTCACGCTCGCGCTGGCGCAGAACCTCGATCTCGCGCAGGCGTCCGCGCGCGTGGCCCAGGCGCGGGCGGGGCTGGGGGCGGCGAACGCCGCGTTGCTGCCTTCGGGGAATGTCAGCGGCCAGGCAGCCAGGGCTTACCAGTCGGTGGAAACGCCGCTGGGACAGGTGTTGAACGCGAGGCCCGGCTTCGATCGCTACGGCAGTTCCTACGAAGCCAATCTTGGCGCGAGCTGGGAGGTGGACATCTTCGGCGGCCTGCGCCGCGGGCGGGAAGCCGCGCAGGCCGAGTACCAGGCGTCGGAAGCAGGCGCGGCCGCCACGCGCTTGGCCGTGGCGGCTCAGACCGCCGACATCTACATCGCCATCCGTGGCCTGCAGACCCGGCTCGACGTGGCGCGCCGGCAGGTGCGGACGCAGCAGGAGTTGCTCTCCACCGTCAACCTGCTCTACGGCAAAGGGTTGACGGCCGAACTCCAGGTGCGGCAGGCCGAAGGCGCGCTGGCCCAGGTCGGGGCGTCAGTCCCGGTACTGGAGGCGGGGCTGGACGCGGCCATGAACGCGCTGGATGTGATGCTGGGCTCGACGCCGGGCACGCATCGCGCGGAATTGGCCGACGCCGGCGCCATTCCGGCCGCCCCGCAGATCACGGCCGCGGGATCGCCGGGCGAGTTGCTCAGGCGCCGGCCCGACCTGATCGCGGCCGAACGCCGCCTGGCCGCATCGAACGCGCGCATCGGCGTGGCCATTGCCGAGTACTACCCCAAGCTCTCGCTGAGCGGGCTGATCGGCAGCGCGACGTCGGTGGCCAGCGGCAACCTGTTCAGCAGCGGTGCCAGCCAGGCCGCCGGCGTGCTGGGCCTGCGCTGGCGCCTGTTCGACTTCGGCCGCATCGACGCGCAGATCGATCTCGCCAAGGGCCAGGATGCCGAGATGCTCGCTGCCTACAGGCTGGCCGTGCTGCGCGCCACCGAGGACGTCGAAAACGCCTTCTCGGCCCTGGTCAAGCGCGAGGAACAGGCCCGCCTGCTCGCGCAGGGGGTGGACTCGCTCGGCCGCGCGCGAGGCGCTTCGTTCGCGGCCTACCAGAAGGGCGTGCTCAGCCTGATCGAAGTGCTGCAGGCGGACGAGAACCTGCTGCGTGCCACCGATGCGCGAGCACATGCGCAAACCGAATCGGCACGCGCCGCAGTCACCGCCTTCAAGGCACTGGGCGGGGGTTGGCAACCCGCCAGCAAGTCCGAGGTGGCGGCCATCGAATAGTGCAAGGCACTCACTCCCCGTGCTCGCGTGCGCGGTGGGCAATCTGGCGCGAGATGCCGGCGAGCCGGCCGATCTCCTCCTGCGATATCTGCAGCACCGGATTGGTCCGTGGGTTGAGCTGAGGATTGAAAAGTTCGGCCAGGCAGCTTGCCACGCCAGCTCGACACGCTGAAGTTGCTCTGGCGATAGCCCAAGGCCGTCCTGCAGACGCGCCCCCTGTGCAAGTACCCGGACTTCCCGAAAAACAAGGGCAGTGGCGACATGGGTTCGGCGGACAGCTACAGCTGCCAGAGTTCCTGACCGGCGCGGTGCGGCGCGGCCCGGCGTCTACTGCTCGGCCGCGGCCTCCGCCGAAACCGCGGCCCACTGCTCCCAGGTCTTGAGACGCTCGGCGTAGAGGCGCGGCACGATCTGCAGCGGCAGTGTTCCGAAGAACACCCGCAGCGGAGGGTTCTCGGCATCCACCACCTTCAGGAGCGCCGCGCCAATGCCGCCCGGGTTGGCCATCGGCATGGTGGCGAAAGCGGCATTGACCGCTTCATGCACCCCGCCGTAGGCCGCGAGCGGCTGGGCATAGGTGGAGGAGCTGGCGAACTCCGTGCCGAACGGGCCCGGCTCCACGACCGTGACCTTGATGCCGAAGCCGGCCACTTCCTGGGCAAGGGCGTCGGCGATCCCCTCGATGGCGGCCTTGGTGGCGCTGTAGCCGCCGGTCGTCGGAAAGGCTGCAACGCCGAGGAGGCTGGAAACCATGACGAGGTGCCCGCTGCCCTGCGCGCGCATGTACGGAAGCGCGGCCTGGGTCACCCACAGCGCACCGAACACGTTGGTCTCGAACTGGGTCCGGATGTCCTCTTCCGTGAGCTCCTCGACCGCGCCGAAGAGGCCGAAGCCCGCGTTGTTGACCACCACGTCCAGACGTCCGAAGTGGGCGTGGGCGCGCTGGATCGCGGCGGTCGCGGCGGCCCTGTCGGTGACGTCCAGGGCCAGCGGCAGGACCGCGTCACCGTAGTCGGCCACCAGGTCCGCCAGCGCATCGGTGTGGCGGGCGGTGGCCGCAACCTTGTCGCCGCGTGCGAGTGCGGCATGGGCAAAGCGACGGCCAAGGCCGCGGGAGGAACCGGTGATGAACCAGATTTTGGGCATGGAAGTACTCCTGATGGGGGTAGATGGGGATGGGAGGATCGAATGAGTGAGACTATATCCCAATATGGTACTCAGTACCACATAGGGCCTGTGTACACTGAACCCATGCCAGACCGCACCCGAACCGCAGCATCGACCCGAGGCCCCGCCGCGCAGCCTTCGCTGCGCGAGCGGACGCGCGACGCCATGCGCGCCGAGGTCATCGAGGTCGCCTTCAGGCTCTTCGCGGAGCAGGGTTTCGACAAGACGACCGTCGAGCAGATCGCCGCACAGGCCGGCCTTTCGCGCACCACCTTCTTCCGCTACTTCGGAACCAAGGACGAGATCGTCCTCGGCAAGTTCGCCGAGCTCGGCCAGGGCCTTGCCGCGGCGCTGGCTGCGCGTCCCGCGCGCGAGCGGCCCTGGGTGTCGCTGCGCCGGGCCTTCGACCTGATCACGGTGGCCAGTGCCGATGACACCGAGCAGGCCTTGAAGCTGATGCGGCTGCTCGGCGAAGCCTGCGCGCTGATGACCCGCAACTGGGAGAAGGCCCAGGGTTGGCAGAGTCAGCTGGCGCCGGAGATCGCGCGTCGTCTCGGGGCCGGCGCGGACCATCCCGACGACCCGCGCGCGCCGGCACTCGTCGCATCGGCGATCGCCTGCCTGGACGCAGCCACCGATGCCTGGACCGCCGGCAATGGTTCGACGCCGCTGTCGGTCCTGCTGGACCGGGCCATGGGTGCGTTGGGCCCTGTCGGCACGTAGGCCGTCGGGCCAGCCGGGCGCCTCTCAGGGCGACCGGCTCTCTCATTCACTCGATCGCGACCTTGGCATCCTTCACGAGCCTGGCGTACCTGGCCGTGTCGTCCTTGATCTGGGCCGCCATCTGCGCAGGTGTGTCGCCGACCGGTTCGGCGCCGATCTCTTCCATGCGCTTCCTGAAGTCGGGCGACTGGATGATCTTCACCATCTCGGCGTTGAGCTTCGCGACCACGTCCTTCGGCGTTGCCGCCGGCGCCAGGATGCCGAACCACGTGCCCTGGTTGAAGTCCTTCATGCCCAGCTCCGCCAGCGTCGGCACGTCGGGCAGCGTGCCCGAGCGCTTCGCGGTGGTCACTGCCAGGGCGCGAAGCTTGCCGCCCTTGATGTGCTGGACCAGCGGCGTCAAGGTATCGAAGGACATGTCCACCTGGCTGCCGAGCAGGTCGGTGGTCAGCGGCGCACTGCCCTTGTAAGGCACGTGCAGCAGCTCCACGCCGGCGATGCTCGAGAACTGCGTGCCGATCAGGTGCTGCACCGTGCCATTGCCGTTTGAGCCGTACGACAGCTTGCCGGGCGAAGCCTTTGCCAGCGCGATCAGGCTCTTGACGTCGGTCGCCGGTGACTTGGCGTTGACCACCAGCACATTGGGCACCAGCGCCACCGTGGTGATGGGTGCGAAGCTCTTCTCGAAGTCGTAGGGCAGCTTCTTGTAGACGCTGGTGGCGATGGTGTGATGCACCGCGCCCATGAGCAAGGTGTAGCCGTCCGGCTTCGCCTTCGACACGTAGTCGGCACCGACCGTCGCGCCCGCTCCCGGCCTGCTCTCGACCACCACCGGCTGCCCGAGGCTTTGCGAAAGCGGCGTGGTGATGGCACGCGCCAATGCGTCCGAGCTTCCGCCGGGCGGAAAAGGCACGATGAGCGTGATCGGTTTCGAGGGCCATGCCTGCGCGGCGGCCAGCGATGCGGCGAAGCCGAGGGCGATGGCTGTCAAGGCGCCGCGAGGGCGGAATTTGATTGTCTTCATGGTTTGTCTCCTGGTGGATGGATGGGCGCGAGTTCGCCCTGCGGCGCTTGGCGGCCGCTTCGTTCGGGATGAGAGGCGGTGCCCCCCCGGTTCAGGAAAGAAGCCCCGGCCGCTGCGTGCGGGCCAGGGTTTGGCGCCCTCAGGCCGCCTTGCGCTGCGTGCTGCCAGCCACCTGGTCGCACACGGCCTTGGTGACCTGGGCGGTGGTCGCCGTGCCGCCCAGGTCGCGCGTGTGCAGCGACTTGTCGGCCGTGACTTTCTCGATGGCCTGCATGACGCGCCTGGCGGCCTCCATCTCGCCGAGGTGCTCCAGCAGCATCACGACCGACCAGAAGGTGCCGACCGGGTTGGCCAGGCCCTTGCCCATGATGTCGAATGCCGAGCCGTGGATCGGCTCGAACATCGACGGATAGCGGTGCTCCGGATCGATGTTGCCGGTCGGCGCGATGCCCAGGCTGCCCGCCAGCGCGGCGGCGAGGTCGCTCAGGATGTCGGCGTGCAGGTTGGTCGCAACGATGGTGTCGAGCGACGCCGGCTTGTTGATCATGCGGGCCGTCGATGCATCGACGAGCTCCTTGTCCCACTTCACGTCGGGGAACTCCCTGGAGATCTGCAGCGCGATCTCGTCCCACATGACCATCGCGTGGCGCTGGGCGTTGCTCTTGGTGATGACCGTGAGCAGCTTGCGGGGGCGCGACTGGGCCAGCTTGAAAGCGAATCGCATGATGCGTTCCACGCCTGCGCGGGTCATCATGGACACATCGGTCGCGGCCTCGATCGGGTGGCCCTGATGCACGCGGCCGCCGACACCGGAATACTCGCCTTCGGAGTTCTCGCGAACGATGACCCAGTTCAGGTCGTCCGGGCCGCAGCGCTTGAGCGGGCCGTCGATGCCGGGCAGGATGCGCGTCGGGCGCACGTTCGCGTACTGGTCGAAGCCCTGGCAGATCTTCAGGCGCAGGCCCCAGAGCGTGATGTGGTCGGGAATGTGCGGGTCGCCGGCCGAGCCGAACAGGATCGCATCCTTGTCGCGGATGGCGTTCAGGCCGTCGTCCGGCATCATCACGCCGTGCTCGCGGAAGTAGTCGCCGCCCCAGTCGAAGTTCTCGAACTCGAACTTGAAGCCGCTGCCGGCAGAGGCCAGCGCCTCCAGCACCTGCTGGCCGGCGGGTACGACTTCCTTGCCGATGCCGTCTCCGGGGATGGTTGCGATCTTGTACGTCTTCATGAGCGTGTGTCCGTGTGGTGTGGTGGTGAAGCAGTAGAGGTACTTTAGGAATCCGGCGCCCCTTCGACACGGTGCTAAAGTGAATCCATTGTTAACCTGAGTTCAACAGTGGAGCGGCCATGACCAGCGCAATCCTGCCGGCGGACCTGGGCTTCTTTTCCACCCTGGCCAGTGCCGGCAGCCTCAGCGCCGCAGCGCGAGAGCTCGGTGTCACCACGCCCGCGGTGAGCAAACACCTTGCGCTGATGGAGTCGCGTGTGGGGGTGCCGCTGGTGAACCGGTCGACACGCCGCATGAGCCTCACGCCCGAAGGCGAGGTGTACCTCGAGCATGCCCGGCGAATCCTTGGCGACATCGACAGCATGGAGGAGCTTCTTGGCGTTTCCAAGGCGACGCCGAAGGGCCTGTTGCGGGTGAACGCCACGCTGGGCTTCGGGCGCAGCCACGTGGCGCCGCTGATTTCGAGGTTCGTGCGGAAGTACCCGGAGGTCGAGGTACAGCTGCAGTTGTCGGTCAACCCGCCGGCACCGACCGAGGACCTCTTCGATGTCTGCGTGCGCTTCGGCGCCCCGCCCGACAGCCGCGTCATCGCCAGGCGCATCGCGGCCAACCGCCGCCTGCTGTGCGCGGCGCCTGCCTATCTGGCAAGGCATGGCGTGCCGAAGGTGCCGAACGACCTCACGAAGCACAACTGCATCGGCATTCGCCAGGGCGAGGAAGCCTACGGCGTGTGGCGGCTGGCCAGCGGCAGAGGCCGCAGCGCCACCACCGAAGCCGTGAAGACGCGCGGCAACCTGGCGACCAACGACGGCGAGATCGCGGTCAACTGGGCGCTCGACGGCCACGGAATTCTGATGCGGGCCGAGTGGGACATCGAACGCCATCTTCGCAACGGCCGGCTGGTGCCGGTGCTGCCGCAGTACTTCACGCCCGATGCGGACATCTATGCGGTGTACCCGCAGCGGCATCAGCTCGCCGCCCGGGTCCGGTCCTTCGTGGACTTTCTGGCGCTTTCATTCACTCGACAGTCGGCTACGGCGACGCCGCCGTTGCCGTGAGGCAGCAGGTGACCTCAGCGCACAACGTAGCCGACGAAGCGCCAGACCTTGTCCTCGTCCTGCCGCAGCGAGATGAGTTCCCGCTGCGTCCTGCCCGCGGCGAACGTGGTCACGAAATCGATGTTGATGTAGCTGCCGGTGGGCAGCTGCTCGCCCGCTCCGACGTACTGGCGGGACAGGCCGAGCCACGTGCGCGAGGTAACGGCGCCGAGTGCCGCGCGGCTGCGCTGCATGCTTCCCAGGAAGGCCTCGCCGTCACCGCTTTCTTCGCCACCGGTGAAGCGCCATCCCACAGCACGGCGGCCTGGTTCCCGTCCACGGCCTGCGCGATCTGGATGCCCGCCGCCTGCAGGGCATTGAGGTCCAGCGGCTCCTGGGCGGGCTGGGCCGAAGCCAGCGCGAACCAGCTCGAGAAAACCGCGGCTGCGGCGATGCGGGAGATGTGTTTCATGGTGTCTGTTTAGTCTTTTCGCCGCACCGCGCCTGGCGGCACGCCGTAGCGGGCGCGAAAGCGCCTGGTGATGCGCGCCGTTGGCATGGACCGCTCTTTTGGAGCGGTGCCGCAACGACGCGGATACTCGAAACACTCACCGGCCGGCTCTGCCAGCCCTCCCTGCATAGCCACGAATCCTGCAACAAGCGTATTCAGATGTTCGGGAAATACATGGGCGACTACTGCCTGACAGCGCAGACAAAGTGATCACTAGCGCAAGAGGGCTTGTTTATCAATCAGGAAACAGTTCACAACTGCAGCCACACTCAATATGCATGCACTTTTAGTCATGGCTGCGGCGCTGCCGAGCAGGCACCGACTGGAGCGGCCTGCATATAAAGCTAACCTCCTTATTTGATCTTCCGGTCTGGACTCTGAGCTTTTTTCCGATATGAAAACGCATGCTGGCCACGAGCCATGAGAGCCGAGTTGCGCAGTCTTTCCCGCTTGCATGCGGTCAAGAGCCGGCAGAAGGTGATGCGGGCTGCAACGATCCTTCGGATGTATCGCAAAGACCCGAAGGCCAACGGCTTCCTGCAGCATGAGGCAGAAGGCGTGTTGCGCAAGGTGATCTATCACATGCGCCAATCCGTCATCCTCGAACGGCTGGCCGAGAAGGCTGCGGCGCAGTTCCAGCGGGCGAGGCATCGTCTGGAGTGAGCAGCCTCCTTGCTCACAAACGCCACGCGATTGCACTAATTGTCATGACGACTGCGCTGTCAGTCAGCACTTCATTCGCTGCAGCGCCAGTTCGTGCGTTTATACCTTTGCTATTTTTCTTTTGCTGAATAGCCTTTGTGTCCTCCTTAACAGTTTGAGCAACCGTGCTCCAAGTGAAACCGTGAACAAGGCATTACAAGGCCCGGACAACAGTGACCGCAACCGGCAAAGATGTCTCAACCCGACCCCTCCTTGTCAATCGCGCTCCTGGGCACGGCCAATGAACGCATCACGGCCTTGCATGACGAACTGATTCTGCTGGGATATCAACCCAGTGTGTTCGGCAATGCTGCCGATTTCCTGATTGCCTTTTGCATGGGGCAGCGATTCAACTTGCTGCTCCTCACGCTGCACGACCAGTCACAGCACAAGGGCCTGCCAGAGGTATGCAAGAAATTTCGCATTCCGACGCTCTTGATCGTGGAAGACGAGCAGTGGAAACTTCTCCCGCCTCGGACCCCGGAAGCCTCATGGGACGACGTCATGGACTTCAATGTCTTGCAGACGAGAATCCAGGAACTGGAATGGCGCATCCAGGCGGTCCTGAAAAAGCAGGACACTCCGGGCCGGATGAGTGGGCTGGATGGCGAGATGACCTGGGAAGACCACAGGTTCTGTCCTGATTCCATCACGGTCGAATACCGCGGCCGCACGATACATCTCACGCAGCTCGAGTGGACCTTTGCGCTGGAACTGTTCCGGAACGTGGGTCGCGTTCTGACGCGCGAATCGCTGTTGGCAAGAATCTGGAAAAGCAAGCCCCGGCTCGGCACGCGAACCGTGGACGTTTGCGCAACAAAGGTGCGAAAGAAACTGGATCTGCGGGACGAAAATGGATTCGTGCTGCGCGGCATCTACCGGCAGGGCTATCAACTCGTCTACATATCGAGCGAAGCAAGGATAGCGAAGATGGCGCAGTAAAACAGGCGCCTTCCGGCAACGGCGGCGCGGGCCGTCGCTGTCGTCGCGTGCGGCTCACCCGGTCCGTTGCATATTCGCTATCCTGCCGTCTGGCCAAGATGAAGGATCGATTTTGCAAACGCACCCCGCCATTCAAGCTTCGATGGAAGGCGATTTCGGCACCATCGCCGACCTGGTTCGCCTCCACGCGCAACACACGCCCGACCACGCCGCGCTCGCGGACGCGCAACAGGCACTGGACTACGGCGCGCTCGACGCGCTGATGGACCGCATCGCGGCCAGCCTGCAGCGCGACGGGCTCAAGCCCGGCGATGCCATCGCGGTCTGCGCGGCCAGCTCGGTGAACTATGCGGCGGTGTTCCTGGGCGCTTTGCGCGCGGGTGTCGCGGTCGCGCCGTTGGCACCCGGGTCCACGCCGGCCAGCCTGGCCCGCATGATCGAGGACGCCGAGGCGCGCATCCTCTTCACCGACGCCTCGGCGGCCGAAGTCGTCGGCCCCGTAAAGGAAGGCGGCATCCCGCGCGTGGCGCTCGACGGCTCCGCCGCCGGACAGGGCCTGGAGAGCTGGCTGGCCCCCGCGGGCACGCAGCCCCGCGCCGTCGAAACGCAGCCTTCCTGGCCCTTCAACATCATCTATTCCTCGGGCACCACCGGCGAGCCCAAGGGCATCGTGCAGGGCCACGGCATGCGCTGGGCCCATGTGCAGCGCGGCGCCAGGTACGGGTACGGCCCGGACACCGTCACGCTGCTGTCCACACCGCTTTATTCCAACACCACGCTGGTGGTGTTCTTCCCGACCATCGCCTTCGGCGGCTGCGTGGTGCTGATGCCCAAGTTCGATGCGCTCGGCTACCTGCAGCTGGCCCAGAAGTACCGCGTGACGCACACCATGCTGGTGCCGGTGCAGTACCAGCGCCTGATGGCGCACCCGCGCTTCGATGCGCACGATCTTTCGTCGTTTCGCTTCAAGTTCAGCACCAGCGCGCCCTTCAACGCCGCACTCAAGGCCGACGTGCTCGCGCGCTGGCCCGGCGGGCTGATCGAGTTCTACGGCATGACCGAGGGCGGCGGCACCTGCATCCTCGAAGCGCACCTGAACCCGACCAAGCTGCACACGGTGGGCCAGCCCGCCGAAGGCAGCGACATTCGCCTGATCGACGAGGACGGCAACGAGATCCCGCGCGGCAACACCGAACTGGCCGGCGAGGTGGTGGGACATTCGGCCGGCATGATGACCGGCTACCACCGCCAGCCCGCCAAGACGCGCGAGGCCGAGTGGTTCGACGCGAGCGGCAAGCGCTTCATCCGCACCGGCGACGTGGGGCGCTTCGATGCCGACGGCTTCCTGACGCTGTTTGACCGCAAGAAGGACATGATCATCAGCGGCGGCTTCAACATCTATCCGAGCGATCTCGAGACGGTGCTGCGCGGCCATGCCGCCGTGGCCGACGTGGCGGTGATCGGCGTGCCTTCGGAGCAATGGGGCGAGACGCCGGTTGCCTTCGTGGTGCGCCGCGGGGGCCATGCCACGAGCGAAGACGCGCTGCTGCAATGGGCCAACGCCCAGCTCGGCAAGACGCAGCGCCTGGCGCGCCTCCACTTCATCGACGAACTGCCGCGCAGCGCCATCGGCAAGGTGCTCAAGCGGGAACTGCGTGAACTCGTCGGCCGCTGAAGCACAGGCACAGGCGGCAGCGCCGTCCGAGCCGGGCGGCGGCAACGGCCTGCTGTGGCTGCTGGCCGCCGTCGCGGTGCTGTTCGCCTTCCTGCGCCCGCGCGCGCCGATGGACTGGCTGAAGCTGGTCGACTGGCAGACCGTGGGAGCCCTGGCCGGGCTGCTCGCCATCACGCAGGGCGTGGAGAAAAGCGGCATGCTGCAGGCCGCCGCGCAGCGCCTGCTCGCGCGCACGCACAACCAGCGCAGCCTGGCGCTGCTGCTGACTGCCAGCGCGGCGTTTCTCTCCGCGCTCGTCACCAACGACGTGAGCCTGTTCCTGCTGGTGCCGCTGACGCGCGTGCTCGCCACGCAGGCGCACCTGCCGCTGGCGCGGCTCGTGGTGCTGGAGGCGCTGGCGGTGAACGCGGGCTCGGCGCTCACGCCCATCGGCAATCCGCAGAACCTCTACCTGTGGCACCGCTCGGGCGAGGGCTTCGTCGCGTTCATGGGGATGATGTTGCCGACCGTGGCCGTGATGCTGTTCTGGCTGTTCGTCGCCACCTGGCTGCTGGTGCCGCGCACGCCCATCGCGCTCAAGGCCGAAACCGGGGCAGGGCCGGTGCAGCCGCGTCTGCTGTGGCTGGCGGGCGCGCTGTTCGTCGGCTTCGTGGTCGCGCTCGACCGGCACTGGCTGCTGGCGGGCCTGGGCGCGGTGTTCGCGGTGTTCCTGGTGACGTATCCGCGCGTGCTGCGCGGCATCGACTGGGCGCTGCTCGCGATCATTGCGCTGATGTTCGTCGACCTGCGGCAGCTGGCCGAGCTGCCGCAGGTCGAATCGCTGCTGCACCACTGGCCCATCACCGAAGGATGGCGTGCCTACCTCGCCGCCATCGTCGCCTCGCAGTTCATCAGCAACGTGCCCGCGGCAATCCTGCTCGGCGGCCATGTGCGCGACCTGCCCGCGCTCGCGGCCGGCGTGAGCGTGGGCGGCTTCGGCTGCGTGCTGGGCTCGCTGGCCAACCTGATCGCGCTGCGGCTTGCCAGGCTGCCGAATGGCCTGCGCGAGTTCCATCGCATCGCCATTCCGTTCCTGCTGGTGTGCGCGGCCTCGGCGCTGCTGCTGCGGCTGGGGTGACAGCGGCGGCACACGCGCACAAAATCGGCCCCTTTCCCCATCTTCCACCGCCCATGCACACGCCCGCCACGCACACCCTGGCCCTGCGCGACTACGGCCAGTCGCACGGCAGCCACGCGCACGACCATTTCCAGGTGCTGATCGGCCTCAACGGGGTGCTGGAGATCGAAGTGGAAGGCCGCGGCGCCGGCATCGGTGCGGGCGAGGCGCAGGTGGTCGCGCCCGGCGACCGGCACGACTTCAGCGCGCGCAAGCACGGCAGCGTGTGCCTGGTGCTCGACACCACGCATGCGGCATGGGCCCGTTGCGCCGAGCGCGCACCGCCCGGCGCGCCGCAATTGCACGCGCTGGCGCGCTACCTGGCGCAATGCATGCGGCAACCGCAGGCCTCGGCCCTGGCCCTGCAGCACGGCCCGGCGCTGCTGCTGGAGGCCTGGAGCCCCGCGCTGCCCAACGCCGATTCGCGCCGCCGGCGCATCGACTGGGCCCTGCTCGCCGACTGGGCCCGCGCCCGCTGGCACGAGCCGCTGAGCGTGCCCGACCTGGCCGATGTGGCCTGCCTGAGCCCGAGCCAGTTCGCCCAGCGCTGCCGCGACGAACAGGGCATGGGCGCGATGCACTGGCTGCGCTCGCTGCGGCTGGCGCATGCGCGCGAGCTGCGGCTCGGCGGCCTGAGCGTGGCCGAGACGGCGCGCCGTACGGGTTACCGCTCGCCTTCGGCCCTGACCGCTGCATTGCGTCGCTGATCCCCGCATCATTTATTTCTCCCTCCCCCCGGGGGAAGGAGCAAGACCCAATACCGACGTTGCGCGACGACGAACCGTCATTGCGCGACGACCGCATCGCGTAGCCTCGGCATCCATGTCGTCGACCGTCTACGCTCTTCTCGCCATCGCGCTCTGGACCACGCTGGCCTCGCTCGGCACGGCCTTGTCCCACCTGCCTCCGTTCCTGCTCACAGGCCTCGCGCTCATCATCGGCAGCGTGCCCAGCTGGCCGCTGGTGCTGCGCGACCGCAGCGCCTGGAAGGTGCCGCCGCGCACGCTGGCGCTGGGCGTCTATGGCCTGTTCGGTTTTCACTTCCTGCTGTTCGTCGCGCTGCGGTATGCCCCGCCGGTCGAGGCCAACCTCGTCAACTACCTGTGGCCGCTGTTCATGGTGGTGCTGGCGCCGGTACTGCTGCCGGGTGTGTCGCTGCGGCCGCTGCATGTGGTGGCGGGCTTGATGGGGTTCGCGGGCGCGGCCGCCGCGATCCTCGGCGCAAGCGGCGGTGCCACGGCCTTCGCTGGGCATTGGGGCTTCCTGCCGGCGCTGGCCTCGGCCTTCGTCTGGGCCAGCTACTCGTTGTGGACGAAGCGCGTGGCGGCCTTCCCGACCTCGGCCATCGGCCTGTTCGGGCTGGTCTCGGGCGTGCTTTCGCTGGCCTGCCATGCGGTGCTCGAACCCTCCGTGGCGCTGTCGGGCCGCGACTGGCTGCTGCTCATGCTCTGCGGCCTGGGCCCGCTGGGCGCGGCCTTCTTCGTGTGGGACATGGCGCTCAAGCGCGGCGACCCGCGGCGGATCGGCATCCTGAGCTACCTGACCCCCCTGGGCTCGACGGCGCTGCTGCTGCTCGTGACCGGCCGGCCGCTGACATGGACCATCGCGCTGGCCGCCTTGCTCATCATCTCGGCGGCAGTCATGGGCACGCGCGCCCGCTGAATGGCTCCCGTCCGACGGGATCGCGCGTTTTTGTGGC
Organism: Variovorax paradoxus; assembly: GCF_018614875.1. Taxonomy (GTDB): domain Bacteria; phylum Pseudomonadota; class Gammaproteobacteria; order Burkholderiales; family Burkholderiaceae_C; genus Variovorax; species Variovorax paradoxus_I. Next base: position 25,795 of record NZ_JAGGNW010000029.1, read on the forward strand.
TAGAGTGGAGGCTCAGGAAACAAGGAGCCCCCTATGCAAAACAAGAACAAGAGCAACGAAGATTTCGAGATCACGCCCAAGCTGGTGTTAGACCTGAACCTGGCGCTGTACCTCGACCTGGTGGCCGCGCTCGAAGGCGCGGGCGCCATCACCTACCGCCAGATGGCGGCCCGGGTGCTCAACATCAGCATGGACGCGCGCGCCGATGGCGAGACCGGCCTGTCCACGGTGCTGGAAGGCGTTGCCAAGGGCTTCGCAGGCCACGGCGACGGCCTGTCGATCGAACTGCTGAAGGTGGCGCGCGGGTTGCGCGAGGACGACGCGATGGGCGACATCCCGATGCGGCCCGACGAAGGCTGAGCCTCAGCGCCTCCGGCGAGCGCCCCGGATTGTGGCCGAGGCCCGGCTCGCGGCCGGCCGTTCGAACCCTGTGCTTCAGCTCTCCGCCACCTGCAGCACCAGCTTGCCGAAGTTCTCGCCGCTGAACAGGCGGTTCAGCGCCTCGGGGAAGGTGTCGAGCCCCACGACCACGTCTTCCTTGCTCTTCATGCGCCCGTCTTTCAGGTAGCCGGCCATCTCGGCGATCGCGATGTGATAGCGGTCTGCATAGTCGAACACCACGATGCCTTCCATGCGCGCGCGGTTCACCAGCAGGCTCAGGTAGTTCCTGGGGCCGGCCGCGGGCATGCTGTTGGCATTGTTGTACTGGCTGATGGCGCCGCAGATGATCACGCGGGCCTTGCGCGCGAGCCGCGCCAGCACCGCGTCGAGGATCTCGCCGCCGACGTTGTCGAAGTAGATGTCCACGCCCTTGGGACAGTGCGCCTTGAGGCCGTCGCGCACGGCACCGGCGCCGGCCTTGTAGTCGATGCAGGCGTCGAAGCCCAGCTCCTTTACCACCCAGTCGCACTTGGCCTCGCCGCCCGCGATGCCGACCACGCGGCAGCCCTTGATCTTGGCCAGCTGGCCCACGGTCTGGCCCACGGCGCCGGCCGCGCCGGAAACCACCACGGTCTCGCCGGCCTTGGGCATGCCCACGTCCATCAGGCCGAAGTAGCCGGTCATGCCGGGCATGCCCAGCACGTTGAGCCACTGGGTGATGGTGCCCACGCGCAGGTCGATCTTCACCAGGCCGTTGCGCTTGAGTTCTTCCTGCGGGATCAGGATGTATTCCTGCACGCCCAGCGTGCCGTAGACGGTGTCGCCCACCGCGAACTGCGGGTTCTTCGAAGCGACGACACGGCCGACGCCGCCGGCGCGCATCACTTCGTCGATGCCCACGGGCGGGATGTAGCTCTTGGCATCGTTGAGCCAGCCGCGCATGGCCGGGTCGAGCGACAGCGACAGCGCCTTGACCAGCACGCCGCCCTCGGCGGGGTCGCCGACCGGTTCGGTCGTGAACCGCCAGTGTTCGCGCGTTGCCGCGCCCTCGGGCCGCTTGGCAAGCCTGACCTGGTGATTGACGAGCGAGTGGGCCATGGGGGTCTCCTTGGAAAGGTCGTTGTTGCGGCGCCATGCTAGCGGCGACTGGCGCTGCAGCCCGTAGCGCAGGCGACAGCAGCACGCTGGCGCCCAGCCCAGCCCAGCCCAGCCCGCTCCGGTGGCCGGTCAGGCCAGGCGCACGACGATCCGCAGGCCCGGATTCGCGTTGCGCACCGCCAGGCTGCCGCCGTGCGCTTCGGCGATCAGGCGGCAAAGGTACATGCCCAGCCCGACGCCGCCGGTGGCGCGCTGGCGCGCGCTGTCGGTGCGGTAGAACGCCTCGGTCAGGCGTTCGAGCTGGGCTTCGTCGACACCGGGGCCGTGGTCGCGAACCTCGATCTCGACGCCCTGTGCCGGTCCGTCCAGCACGGCGCGCAGCGACACGGAGGGCGGGCGGGGCGCGTCGGTGCTGTAGCGCAGCGCGTTGTCCAGCAGGTTGCGCACCAGCAGGCGGATGCGCATTCGGTCGACGGCATGCGGGGGCAGCCCCTCGGCAAGGTCCAGATGCACGTGCTGCGCGCCCGGCATCTCGGCCGCGACTTCGCGCACCAGCGCCGCCAGGTCGACCGGCTCGCGCTGCAGCGCCGCGTGCGGGCTCGCGAGCCGCTCGCTCTCGAGCAGGTCGCTGATCAGGTCGCGCATCTCGTTGAGGTCGCGCAGCAGCGCCTCGCGCTCGGCCTGGCCTTCCGACGTGGCCGGCAGCAGCTCGGCATTGAGCCGGGCCCGCGTGAGCGGCGAACGCAGCTCGTGGCTCAATGCCAGCAGCAGGCCGCGCTTGGCATCGAGCATGGCCTGGATGTCGTCGGCCATGGTGTTGATGTGCTCTGCAAGATCGCCGAGGTCGTCGTTGCGGCGGATCGGGATCGGTTGCGTGAACTCGCCGCGGCCGAAGCGCTGCGCGCCTTCGCGGATGTCGATCAGGGGCCGCAGCAGTCGGCTGACATAGGCATAGCCGAGCACCATGAGCAGCAGCAGCGCGCAGAGCGTGGCCCAGCCCACGACGCGCGGCGCGAGCTGCCAGAGCTTGGGCGACCAGCCGAAGATGACGCGGTGGCCGTCGGCCGTGGGGCGGATGAACCATTTGTCGGTCCAGGGCTTCTCGTCGCGGTCGTGCATCCAGCCGCCGCGGCTCTGGATGCCGCCGGGGTTCGAGTCCCAGTTGACCTTGGGGCCCACGATGCGGATGGTGATCGGCAGCCGGTTCACCAGCGCCTGCGCGCGCGCAACGTCGGGCGGCGTGCCGATCTCGGCGACGAGCCGGTCGGCATAGTCGACCAGCATCGGCTTGGCGGCCTCGGCCCAGCCGGTGGAAAAGGACTTCTTCATGCCGCCCATGAACACGGCCGCCATCACCAGCGCCAGCATCACGAACATCATGACCAGCCGGATGCGCAGCGAACGGCGCCAGCGGCGCTTGCCCTGCACCTTTTCGTGCCACTGCGCATGCCATTGCCGATGCAACTCCGCGCGGCGGGACGCGATCTCGCGCAACGCCTCCCGAAAACCCCGCCGCCTGAGCCTCATGCGGGCTCGCTGCGTGCGACGGCCAGCGCATAGCCGGCGTTTCGCAGCGTCTTGATGCAGTCCAGCGGCTCGAGCTTCTTGCGCAGGCGGCTCACCACGATGTCGACCGCCCGGGTGTAGAGCTCGGCTTCGTGGCCGCGCAGGCGATTCAGGATGTCGTCGCGGCTGAACACCTTGCCAGGCTCGGCCGCCAGCAGCGCGAGCAGTTCGAACTCGGTGCCGGTGAGCTCGACGCGCTCGCCGTGGCGCAGCACCTGGCGCCGGTCGAGGTCGATCGACAGCCCGTCGAACACGCGGTGCTGCGCACCGTTGGCCGCAGCCGGTGTGCTGCGCTGGCGGCGCAGGATGGTCTGCACGCGCGCCACCAGTTCGCGCGGCTCGAAGGGCTTGGGCACGTAGTCGTCGGCGCCGAGTTCGAGGCCGACCACGCGGTCCATCACCTCGCCGCGCGCGGTGAGCATCACGATGGGAATGTCGCTCTCCTTGCGGATCTCGCGGCACAGCGCGAAGCCATCCATCTCGGGCAGCATCACGTCGAGAATCGCCGCGTCGTAGGGGCCGGCGCGCAGCTTGGCGAGGCCCTCGCTCGGGCGTACCGCGCTCTCGAGCGTGTAGCCGAAGCGGGCGAAGTAGGTGGTCAGCGGCGCGGCGAGATGTTCGTCGTCGTCGATCAGCAGGATGCGCGGCATGGCGGGATTGTGCCTCCTGGCGAACAATTGGCTGACGATCAGGCCAGCGGGCATTGCACCGCCGTTTCGGTCCGCTGCAACGCGCGCCATCGCCCGGCGTTCACTGCGCACGCCAGGTTCACCATGGATCGGCCCGCCCGATGCGGCCCAGGTGCGTCGAGCCGAAGCCCGCACCGTACTTGAGGCCGTAGCCGAGCGCGCGATCGAGGCCGATGTGGGCGCACCAGATCAGGCCGCCGGCAACGGCCCAGGGAATGGCCGCGAGCGCGCCGACAGCCAGCAGCGCAATGGCGCCGAGGTATGAGTGCGTGGCGTTGTAGCAAGCGGCGCCGACGCGCGCTCCGGCCAGATAGCCCAGCATCGCGAGATCGGGCACCAGCAGCCAGAGCGCGAACACGCCCCAACCGGCACCGAACTGCGCATAGGCGGCCATCGATGCGAGGAGCACCACGACGCCCTCCACGCGCAGCAGCATGCGCACGCCGCCGCCGACGGCCTGTTCGCCAGACACCGTGGAACCGGCTTCGCCGGGCCACAGGTGCCGCCCCCTGAAAGCGGGTTGGCGAAGCGACACGAAGTGCGCCAAGACCGAGGGTGACTTCAAATCAGCCACGATGGCCCCAGCGGTGCCCGCCGCGACGCTCCATGAAATCGCGCACCTTCTGCTGCTGCGCGGGATTCAGGTGGTCGAAGAAATCGGCGGCGGCAGCAATCACCTCGGGGCTGCCGCTGCGTACCGCGGCGGTCTTCTCGTCGATCAGCCGGGTCGCACCGGCCTGGTCGAGCTTGTCGCCGGCGAACAAGGCACGAAACTGCGCGCGCGGATCGCCGCCGCCGCGCATGGCTTCGCGCTGCGCCTGCAGCTTCTCCGCCAGCACGGTGAGCTTCTGCTTCTGCGCAGCGTCGAGTTCCAGCTTGCTGCCGACGCGCTCGACCATCTTCGTGCGGAACTCGGCGGAGTCGCCGCCGCCCCAGCCGTGCCGATGACCGGCGCAGCCGGCGATGCTGCCCGCCACCACTGCGAGGCCGGCGAAACCGAAGAGAGTGCGTTTGATCCAGTGTTTCATGATGTTCCTTGCGGCCCCAGGGGTGCCCTGCGGGCGTGGGTCTTAGAGCCTGTTGCTGTTGCCGGCCGCTGCGGCACGTGCATCGACAGGGTTCTGCATGGTCGAAACGACCTTGCTGTTCACGCGCGAACCCGAGGTCACGTTCTGGTCGGGTGCGGCGGCGGTGCGCATGGCTTCGAAGACGACGCCCGCGCGGTCCCTGGAAACGGCCATGGACTCTGCGCCGCGCGAACCGCGCACGACGTTCTGGTCCGCAGCGGAGGCCGTGCGAACGGCCTCGGCATTGACTTCGGCGCGGCTCTTCGCCGAGGCGAGCGGCTGGACGCCTTCGTAGGATTCAGCCTTGGCACCGGCGGCAGCGAGCAGCGCGAACGAGCCGACGGCAACGACGTGGGTCAGGGAGAGAGAAGATTTCATGGTCAGGCCTTTCTGTAGTGGAAGAGGAGGCCTGATCGTGCTTGCGGTGCGCCCGCAAGTCCTTTCGCCGCGGTTTCGGCGTGTTTCGTTATGTTTCGCTCGCGGCCTAGCCAGCCAAGGCGGCCGCGGGATCGTCCGACTCGAGCACGCTCTTCGCCCATTCTTCGAGCTTGCTGGTGTCGGCGCGCAGCACTTCCTGCTTGACGGCGAGGATGCGCGAAGGATGCATCGAGAAGCTGCGCAATCCCAGGCCGAGCAGCAGGCGGGTGAACGCCACGTCGCCCGCCATTTCGCCGCACACGGCCACGCTCTTGCCCTGGCGGCGGCATTCGGCAATGGTGTCGGCCACGAGCCTGAGCACCGCGGGATGGGCCGGGTCGTAGAGATGGGCCACGGCCTCGTCGGCCCGGTCGATGGCCAGCGTGTACTGGATCAGGTCGTTGGTGCCGATCGACAGGAAGTCGAAGTACTTCAGGAAGGTCTTGAGCGTGAGCGCGGCGGCGGGAATCTCGATCATTGCGCCGAGCTTGACCTGGCCGTACACGGCACCGCGGCTGTCGAGTTCAGAGCGCGCGAAGTCGATCAGCGACAGCGTCTGGCGGATCTCGCTGGCGTGCGCGAGCATCGGAATCAGCAGGTGGATTTCGCCATGCGCCGCCGCGCGCAGGATGGCGCGCAGTTGCGTGAGGAACATGGCCGGATCGGCCAGGCTCCATCGAATGGCGCGCAGGCCGAGCGCGGGGTTCAGGTGCTCCTGCTTGCTGGCCGCCTTGCCGTCGATGGGCTTGTCGGCGCCCACATCGATGGTGCGGATGGTGACCGGCATGCCCTGCATGCCCTCGACGGCACGCTTGTAGGCCTGGTATTGCTCTTCCTCGTCGGGCAGGCGGGTCTGGCGCTGCGACTCGCGGCCCATGAAAAGGAACTCGCTGCGGAACAGCCCCACGCCCACCGCGCCGGCCTTGACGGCGCCGACGGTGTCCTCGGGCATCTCGATGTTGGCGAGCAGATCCACGCGCTGGCCGTCGAGCGTCACCGCGGGCTTGTGGCGCAGCCGCGCAAGCCGCCCGCGCTCGAGGTCGCCCTGGCGCTGCTTGAAGCCGTACTCGGCCAGGATGATCGGCGAGGGATCGACGATCACCACGCCGGCATCGCCGTCGATGATCACCCAGTCGTCCTGGCGCACCAGCTGGCTCGCGGTGCGCGCGCCCACCACGGCCGGAATGTCCATGCTGCGCGCGACGATGGCGGTGTGCGAGGTGCGCCCGCCCACGTCGGTCACGAAACCAGCGAACACGCTCTTCTTGAACTGGAGCATGTCGGCCGGCGAAAGATCATGCGCAATCAGCACCAGCGGTGCGTCGATGCCATCGCCCGCGGTGGGGTCGTCGTCGTCCTCGGTCGCGGGGCGCTTGCGGCGCGGCGGGCTTGGCGCGAGCACCGCGGCCGTGCCTTTCATACGGTGCAGCAGCCGCTCGACCACCTGCTCGAGGTCGGCCTTGCGCTCGCGCAGGTATTCGTCCTCCATCTCGTCGAACTGGCGCGCGATGATTTCGAGCTGCGTGGTCAAGGCCCATTCGGCGTTGTAGAGCCGGTCGGTGATCCAGTGCTTCACGCCGCCGGTGAGCGCCTCGTCCTGCAACAGCATCTGGTGCACTTCGAGCAGCGCCGCGAGCTCGTGCGGCGCATCGTTCGGGCCCATCAGCGCCACGTTGGTCTGCAGCTTGGCGAGCTCGTCGGCGACGGCGTTGCGAGCCATGCGCACCCGGTCGATCTCGGTGTCGATCTCCTCGGGCTTGATGAAGTAGTGGGCCACGTCGATGCGGCTCGACACCACCAGCACCGCGCGGCCAATGGCAATGCCACGGGCAACAGGGAGGCCGTGGACTGCGAAGGTCATGGGCGCCTACCGAAGGTCACCGGCCGCCGCCGGGCCGCCCCAAGGCGGCCGAGCCCCCTCGGGGGGCAGCGACGACACGCAGTGCGGAGCGTGGGGGCCACATTCATTCGCCTTCGCCGAACTTGTCGTTCATTAATTGGATGATGGCGTCCATTGCCTCGTCCTCCTGCTGGCCGTTGGTCTCGAGCTCGATGGTCGAGCCGAGCCCGGCGGCCAGCATCATGACGCCCATGATGCTCTTGGCATTGATGCGGCGGTCGCCGCGCGAGAGCCACACGTCGCAAGGAAAGCTGCCTGCGATTTTGGTGAGCTTGGCCGATGCGCGCGCATGCAGGCCCAGCTTATTGCTGATGGTCACGGATTTCTTGATCACTGTGCTTTCTCTTCGCCTGGTTCTGGGGTGCCGCGACGGCCACCTGCATGACACCCGCGGTGCCGCCCGCGATGGCGCGCTGTACGAGCGTTTCGAGCGGCTCGTGGCGGTAGGTCACAGCACGCAGCAGCATCGGCAGGTTGACGCCCGCCACCAGTCGCGAGCGGACGCCGTCCACCAGTTTCTGGGCCACGTTGCAGGGCGTCGCGCCGAACACGTCGGCCAGCACCAGCACCTGCGAGCGCGGTGCATTGAGTTGCTGCGCGAGCGTGATGCGCGCGGCAGCCAGTGTTTCTTCGGGCGACACGTTGGGCAGCACGTCGAGTGCGACGACGGCCTGCTCGCAATCGGGAAACACATGCAGCGCGCACCGCCGCAGCGCCTGCGCGAACGGTGAGTGGGCGATGATGAGGATGCTGTTCATGCGGGTCGACGGACTACGCTCCGATTATGCGGGGGCGCCCAAAGGAAGTAGACATACGACATAACGCAGCAGGCCGGCAAAACGGACAGGGCCCCGGAACGACCGACAGTGGGCGGCCGCTATTAAAACGAGAGCAAGCGCGCACGCCGAGCGGCAGGCTGCCGTCCGTGGCGGTCAGCGGATTCACGGGAGGCGCAGGCCTTCGAAGAAAGTCTTCGCCGCCTCGGGCGTAGAAGGGCGGCCGAGCACGGTGGCCTGATAGAGCGCGACGCTGCCATTTTTTTGCGATTGGGCGAACCAGAGCACCTGAACGGGCGCAGCGCCCTTTCGGGTCGGCTGCGCATCGAGCCGCACCGGCGCGGGGACGGCGGTTGCGCGTTGCAATGCCGCGGCAACTTCGGTCACCTGCGCGGCACCCAGCTGGTTGCGCATGGCCGCGCGCCACGCTTCGAGCCAGGCCTCGGCCTGCGCGGGGCTGCCGGCGGACGCATGGGCAACGGCAAAGGTCGCGCCCCCCGTCTCGCAGCCGGCCATGTCGACCTGCACGGATTCGGCGCCGAGCGGCAGGGATCGGTTGGCACGGTCGGGCTTGCAGGGCAGCAGGGCGACCAGGCCGGCATCGGCAATCGGCACCTCGCGCCAGTTGAAGGTCGGGCTGCAGGCAGCAAGCGCAACGGCGGCAGCGGCTGCGGACAGCGCAGGCCAGGAGCGGGAAACAGACGACGACAGCATCGGGGAGCGATTATCGAGCCGCCCCGGAGGCACGTCCCGGCACGATCCGGCCGGCGGAACTAAAATCGCGCCGCCCTTCTCTTTCAGTTGCCATGAAAAAATACATCGCCGTCGCCGCAGTCGCGCTTGCATTGGCCGCCGGCGTGGGCGTGTACCTGGGTTCCGGCGCCACGGCAGCGCCGGCGTCGACCTTCGTGCTGCTCGACGGGAGCAAGAAGAGCACCGACGACCTGAAGGGCAAGGTCACCCTGGTCAACTTCTGGGCCACGAGCTGCGTGACCTGCGTGGCCGAAATGCCGAAGGTCATCGCCACCTACGACAAGTACAAGTCGCAGGGCTACGACACGCTGGCGGTGGCCATGAGCTACGACCCGCCGAGCTATGTCGTCAACTTTGCCGAAACCCGCAAGCTGCCGTTCAAGGTGGCCATCGACAACACGGGCGGCGTGGCGCAGGCCTGGGGCGACGTGAAGCTCACGCCCACCACCTACCTGGTCAACAAGAAGGGCGAGATCGTGAAGCGCTACGTGGGCGAGCCCGATTTCGCCGAACTCCACAAGCTGATCGAGAAATTGCTCGCCGAGGCTTGAACTCGGCTCGCCGCCAGGCTGAACAAAAGGCGCTCCATGGAGCGCCTTTTGCATTTCTGCGGCGGCTTACTGGTTGCGGAAGCTGTCGTGGCAAGCCTTGCAGCTTCCCGCGGTGGAGCCGAACTGGGCCTTGAGCGCGTCGATGCTGCCCGCCTTGGCCGCGACCGCCAGCTTGCCGGTCTCGGCAATCATCTTGTCCTGGTGCTCCTTGAACTTCGCGGCTTCCTTCCAGACCTCGGGCTTGCTTTTGCCGCCCTCGGCGCCGGTGCCGAAACCGGCCCAAGGCAACCTGGCCATCTCGGCCACGATCTCGGCATTGGCGGTGGCGGCCGCCGCATCGTACGGCACGCGCCCGTTGGCCATGGCACCGACGCGGCTGAAATGCTGGCCCATCACGAACAGCGCGCTCTGGCGGTACTTGATGGCGTCCTCGGACTTGGCGAACTGGGCGGCGGCCGGCAGGGAAATCGCAGCGCAGGCAGCGGCCAGGGCGAACGAAGCAAGTCGAATCATCGGGGGTCCTTATAGGTAGAGCGGCAACGCCGAAGGCAGCGCCGCGCCGAGTGTAGGGGCAGCGTTACAGCGCGCATAGCAACAACCCGAAGCATGCGGACGCCCGGACTTTGCTAATCTGCGCCTTCCGCAGCTTTTGCGCACCCTGCCTTCCTGATGACCGACTCCTCCGTGGCCGCCCTGCAGGCCGCAGCGTCCGATCCTCCCGTCCGAGCGCGCATCTGGGACCTGCCCACGCGCGTTTTCCACTGGGCGCTGAGCGCCGCGGTCATCGGCCTGATCGCCACCGGCCTCGGCGGCGTCATGGAATGGCACTTCCGCCTGGGCTACACGGTGCTCGCCTTGCTTCTGTTCCGCCTGTTCTGGGGTTTCGTGGGCGGGCGCTGGTCGCGTTTTGCCTCGTTCTTCTATGGCCCGGGCTCCGTCGTCGCGTACCTGCGCGGGCGAGCCCATCCCGATCATGTGATCGGCCATACGCCCCTGGGAGCCCTGTCGGTATTCGCCGTGCTCGCGGTGCTGGCGGTACAGGTCGGCACGGGGCTGGTGGCGGACGACGAAGTTTCGGCCGCGGGGCCGCTCACGCGCTACGTCTCCGGTGAATTGGTGAGCCTTGCGACGGGCTGGCACAAGTCGCAGGGCAAGACGCTCGTGATTGCCTTGGTGAGCCTGCATGTGCTGGCCGTGCTCTTCTATGTGCTGGTCAAGCGGCATCGCCTGGTGCGGCCCATGGTTTCGGGGGACAAGCTGATCGCCGCGGCCGGCGCCGCTGGCCCGGTGGCGCCAAGCCGCGACGACACCGCCTCGCGCGGGCTTGCGCTGGTCCTGTTCGCCGTGTGCGCGGGCGTGGCGTACTGGATTGCGTCGTTGCGCGTATGAGCTTCTCGGTTTCACGCCCCCTGCCGCTGGCCGACACGCCGGCCGTCGTGCTCTTGACACCCGACGAACCCCACCAGATCGATGCAGCGCGCGCGATTTTCGGCGACTACGCCGCCGCGCTGGGCATCGACCTGTGCTTCCAGAACTTCGACGCTGAAGTGGCCGGCTTGCCGGGCGATTACGCCGAGCCGCGCGGCGCGCTGCTGCTCGCACTGGTCGACAAGGCCCACATCAAGGAGGCCGCCGGACAACAGACGCCGACCCTTTTGCGCCCCGATGGAACGGTGGCGCATGTGGCCGGCTGCTGCGCCCTGCGCCCGCTCGACAATGCCGACTACGCCAATGCCGCGGAGATGAAGCGGCTGTACGTGCGGCCCGGTTTTCGCGGGCTCGGCGTCGGGCGGCAGCTCGCCGAAGCCATCCTCGACGCCGCGCGCGGCGCGGGCTATGCCTGCGTGCTGCTCGACACGCTGGACGACATGGAGTCGGCCCGCGCGCTCTACGAAGACCTGGGGTTCGAGGAAGTGCCGCCCTACTATCACAACCCGATTGCGGGCGCGCACTACCTCAAGGTCGATCTGTAGGAGCCTCCTGGTCAGCCGCGGGCTTGCGCCAGCAGCGTCTCGGCGTTGCTGACCTCGAACTTGCCCGGCGCCTCGACGTTGAGCGAGGCAACCTTGCCGTCCTTCACGAGCATCGAATACCGGTTGCTGCGCAGGCCCATGCCGCGGCCGGTCAGGTCGAGCGTGAGGCCGGTGGCCTTGGCGAAATCGGCGCTGCCGTCGGCCAGCATGCGCACCTTGGCGCCGGTCTTCTGGTCGCGCGCCCAGGCGCCCATCACGAAGGCGTCGTTCACGCTCACGCACCAGATCTCGTCCACGCCGGCGGCCTTGAAGTCGTCGAAGTGCTGCACATAGCCGGGCACGTGCTTGGCCGAGCAGGTGGGCGTGAAGGCGCCCGGCAGCGCGAACAGCGCAATGGTCTTGCCGGCCGCGGCCTTGCTCACGTCCACGGCGTTCGGCCCGATGCTGCAGCCCTCGCCCTCGACTTCGGAATATTCCTGCAGGGTTGCCGAAGGAAGGGTGTCGCCGACTTTGATCATTGAATGTGCTCCTGAAAAAGAAAAACGGCCCACATTGTGGGCCGTTTCCGGATGGGCTGTATCGAGCCGGGGGATCAGACCAGAACGGCCTTCTCGACCAGACGGGTCACGACCCAGTTCTTGGTCTTCGAGATCGGACGGCTTTCCGTGATCTCGATGGTGTCGCCCAGCTTGTACTCGCCCTTTTCGTCATGGGCGTGGTACTTGCTCGTCTTGGCCACGATCTTGCCGTAGAGCTCGTGCTTCACACGGCGCTCGACCAGCACGGTCACGGTCTTGGCACGCTTGTCGCTGACCACCTTGCCGATCAAGGTGCGCTTGAGGGATTTTTTAGCTTCCGTCATGTTCACTCCTTACTTGGCGGCTTGGGTTTCTTGCTGCTTCTGAGCAAGAATGGTCTTGGCGCGCGCGATGTCGCGGCGCGTCACACGCAGCGTCGAGGTGTTCGACAGCTGTTGCGTGGCTTTCTGCATGCGCAGGCCGAAATGGGCCTTCTGCAATTCCTTGACTTCGGTTTGCAGCGCTGCGACATCTTTCGTGCGCAGGGTTGCAGCCTTGGTCACCTTGGCCGGAGCCACGGTTTCTTTTTTCTTACGGGTTGCCATCAGTGTTCTCCTCTCAGGCGCCGAGCTGGCGAGCGACGAACGTCGTGCGCAGCGGAAGCTTGGCGGCGGCCAGGCGGAACGCTTCGCGGGCGAGTTCTTCGGGCACGCCGACGATCTCGAACACGATCTTGCCGGGCTGGATTTCGGCGACGTAGTACTCGGGGTTGCCCTTGCCGTTACCCATCCGCACTTCAGCGGGCTTGGTAGAGATCGGCTTGTCCGGGAACACGCGGATCCAGATACGGCCACCGCGCTTCACGTGACGCGAAATCGCGCGACGAGCGGCTTCGATCTGGCGCGCCGTGAGGCGGCCGCGATCGGTGCATTTGAGACCGAAGTCACCGAACGCAACCGAGTTACCCGTGGTTGCGATGCCGGTGTTGCGGCCCTTTTGTTCCTTGCGGAACTTTCTGCGTGCAGGTTGCAGCATTTTTAATACTCCGTAGTTCTAAGACCGATCACTCGGTCTTGGCACCGTCAGCTGCTGCAGCTGGCGCGGCTTTGCGGACGCGCTTAACGGCGGGTTTCGAGTCTGCACCGGCTGCGCCGGTTGCTTCTGCGGGCTTGTCGCTGCCATCGGCCGGCGCGGTGTTGCCACCGATCGGGCCACGGGCACCGGCGCGCGGGCCGGGACCACGACGGTCGCCACCCGGACGGTCGCCAGGGCGGCCATCACGGCGGGGACCACGCGGGCGACGCTCTTCGTCCGGACGCGGCGTTTCGACGGCCGGCAGGTCGTTGCGACCCAGCGTGTCGCCCTTGTAGACCCAGACCTTGACGCCGATGACGCCGTAGGTGGTCTTGGCTTCCGAGGTGCCGTAGTCGATGTCGGCGCGCAGGGTGTGAAGCGGCACGCGGCCTTCGCGGTACCACTCGGTACGCGCGATTTCGATGCCGTTCAGGCGGCCAGCCGACATGATCTTGATGCCCTGGGCACCCAGACGCATGGCGTTCTGCATGGCGCGCTTCATGGCGCGGCGGAACATGATCCGCTTCTCGAGCTGCTGCGTGATGCTGTCGGCGATCAGCTGGGCATCGATTTCGGGCTTGCGCACTTCTTCGATGTTCACTGCCACCGGCACGCCGAGCTGCTTGCCCAGTTCGCGCTTGAGGTTCTCGATGTCTTCGCCCTTCTTGCCGATCACGACGCCCGGACGAGCCGAGTAGATCGTGATGCGTGCGTTCTTGGCGGGACGCTCGATCATGACGCGCGACACCGAAGCGTTCTTCAGCTTCTTCTTCAGGTATTCGCGAACCTTGATGTCTTCGGCCAGCATGCCCGCGAAATCGCGGTCGCTTGCGTACCAGCGGCTGGACCAGTTACGGGTGACCGCAAGGCGGAACCCGGTTGGGTGGATTTTCTGTCCCATATTTTTTCCAGGCCTTCTTAGTTGCCAACCGTCACGTACACATGGCACGTGGGCTTGCTGATGCGATTGCCGCGACCCTTGGCCCGCGCCGTGAAGCGCTTGAGCGTTGCGCCCTGTTCGACGTAGATGGTCTTGACCTTCAGTTCGTCGATATCGGCGCCATCGTTGTGCTCGGCGTTGGCAATGGCCGACTCGAGCACCTTCTTGATGATCACAGCGGCTTTTTTCTGCGTGAATTGCAGAACGTTGAGCGCTTGATCAACCTTCTTGCCGCGGATCAGGTCAGCGACCAGACGGCCCTTGTCGACCGAGAGGCGGACACCGCGGAGGACTGCACGTGTTTCAGACATGGTCGTTCCTTACTTCTTCTGGACTTTCTTGTCCGCGGGGTGCCCCTTGAACGTGCGCGTGAGCGCAAATTCGCCGAGCTTGTGGCCGACCATCTGGTCGGTGATGTACACGGGCACGTGTTGCTTGCCATTGTGCACGGCAATGGTCAGACCGATGAACTCGGGCAGAACCATCGAACGACGCGACCAGGTCTTGATCGGCTTCTTGTCCTTGGTCGTCACGGCCTTGTCGGCCTTGGCCACGAGGTGGTGGTCGACGAACGGACCCTTTTTGAGAGAGCGAGTCATTGGCTATCCCTTACTTCTTGCGACGCGACACGATGAAGACCTGCGTGCGCTTGTTGTTACGGGTACGGTAGCCCTTGGTCAGGTTGCCCCATGGGTCGACAGGATGGCGGCCTTCGCCGGTCTTGCCTTCGCCACCACCGTGCGGGTGGTCGACCGGGTTCATCACCACACCGCGAACGGTCGGGCGAATACCCATGTGACGCTTCGCACCGGCCTTGCCGAGTTGGCGCAGGCTGTGCTCTTCGTTGGCCACTTCGCCGATGGTTGCGCGGCATTCGATGTGGATGCGGCGCACCTCACCCGAACGCATGCGGACCTGGGCGTAGACGCCTTCGCGAGCCAGCAGCGTGGCCGACGTGCCGGCCGAACGCGCGATCTGCGCGCCCTTGCCGGGTTGCAGTTCGATGCAGTGGATCGTCGAGCCGACCGGAATGTTGCGGATCGGCAGCGTGTTGCCGGCGCGGATCGGGGCTTCCGAACCACTCAGCAGCGTTGCACCGGCTTCCAGACCGCGCGGGGCGATGATGTAGCGGCGCTCGCCGTCGGCGTAGCAGACCAGAGCGATGTGGGCGGTACGGTTCGGGTCGTATTCGATGCGTTCGACCTTGGCCGGGATGCCGTCCTTGTTGCGCACGAAGTCGACCACACGGTAGTGATGCTTGTGACCACCGCCGCGATGGCGAATCGTGATGTGTCCGTTGTTGTTGCGACCGGCAGCCTGGAACTGCGGCTCGAGCAACGGAGCGTGGGGAGCACCCTTGTACAGGTGGTCCCGCGAGATCTTCACCGCGCCGCGTTGGCCCGGCGAAGTGGGTTTCATCTTGATGACGGCCATGATTAAGCGCCTTCCCCGACGAGGTTGAGCTCTTGACCCGGCTTCAGCGTCACATAGGCCTTGCGAACGTTGTCGCGGCGGCCGATGGACTTGCCAAAGCGCTTGGTCTTGCCCTTGGTGTTGAGCACCGACACGCCCTGGACTTCGACCTTGAACATCAGTTCGACAGCGGCCTTGATCTCGGGCTTGGTGGCGTCTTGCAGCACCTTGAAAGTGACAGCGTTCGACTTCTCGCCGACCATCGTTGCCTTTTCGGACACGATCGGGGCGACCAGCACCGCCATCAGGCGGCCTTCTTCGAACGTACGTTCAGCGGCGGTAGGGTTCACGCGGCTCATGCGAACATCTCCTTGAGCTTGTCGACGGCACCCTTGGTGACCAGCACCTTCTTGTAGTGGACCAGCGACACCGGATCGGCGTAGCGGGGTTCGACCACAAGGATGTTGACCAGATTGCGCGAGGCAAGGTACAGGTTTTCGTCGACTTCTTCGGCGATCACGAGCACGGACTCGAGATTCATCGCCTTGAAACGGGCTGCCAGCGGCTTCGTCTTGGGCGAATCCACGGTCAGCGAATCCACCACGGCCAGACGGCCTTCGCGAGCGAGCTGCGAGAAGATGGCGGCCATGCCGGCGCGGTACATCTTCTTGTTGATCTTCTGCGAGAAGTTTTCGTCGGGCATGTTCGGGAAGATCCGGCCACCCCCGCGCCACAGCGGCGAGGACGTCATACCGGCACGGGCGCGGCCCGTTCCCTTTTGCTTGAAAGGCTTCTTGGTCGAGTGCTTGACCTGCTCGCGGTCCTTCTGGGCGCGCGTGCCTTGGCGGGCGTTGGCCTGGAATGCAACGACGATCTGGTGGACCAGGTCTTCGTTGTAGTCACGGCCGAACACGGTCTCGGGGGCGTCGTATTTCGACGCGGCCTGGCCTTGTTCGTTCAGGAGTTCGAGTTGCATTACTTCGCTCCTTCAGCCGCTTGCGGCTTGGCCTTGATGGCGGGGCGCACGGTGACGAAGCCACCCTTCGAACCCGGGATCGCGCCCTTGATGAGCAGCAGTTGACGCGCTTCGTCGATGCGGAAGACGTCGAGGTTCTGCGTGGTCTTGGTGACGTCACCCAGATGGCCCGTCATGCGCTTGCCGGGGAACACGCGACCGGGGTCTTGTGCCATGCCGATCGAGCCGGGAACGTTGTGCGAACGGCTGTTACCGTGCGACGCGCGCTGCGACTTCATGTTGTGGCGCTTGATGGTGCCGGCGAAGCCCTTGCCGATGGAAGTGCCTTGCACGTCCACCTTCTGGCCCACCGAGAACACGCTGCTCGCGGCGATGACGCCGCCAGCCTTGTGCTGGCCTGCGGTATCGGCGGTCACGCGGAATTCGCGGATGATTTCGCCAGCTTCGACACCCGCCTTGGCGAGGTGGCCGGCTTGCGGCTTGGTCACGCGCGATGCTTTGCGCGAACCGAACGTCACTTGCAATGCGACGTAGCCGTCGGTCTCTTGCGACTTGATCTGGGTCACACGGTTGTTGGACACATCCACCACCGTGACAGGAACTGCGTCCCCGTCATCGGTGAAGAGACGCATCATCCCCACCTTGCGGCCCAGCAACCCGAGGGAGTTGCTCAGACTCATTTGTTTTCTCCAAAAAATGGAAACTCCCTTCGCCGCTGCCACTTCAATTGGCGACAGCGTTTGGCCAGTCCCTGAGGTTTCCCTGAGGTTTTCCGGCCTGCGAAAGAAGGTTGATAAATCTCCGCACTCGCGGCGTCCGTGTAGACGCAAAAAGGGCAGAGCCGGCGATTATAGCCCGCGATGCGGGCGCAGCGCAAGCGGCATTGCAAAGCGGCCCGGTGGGCGCTCGCTCCCGGTTTTTGCCTGCTTTTGGCCTATTTGACAGGCATCGTGATGATGCTGTCGCCGCCCGGCGTGGGCTTCATTTCGCCGCTGGATTTCAGGGCCGGTGCCGCCGTGCCGGTCTGGATGGGGACCGAAATGGCGCTCGAGGCATCCCCCTGCTTGATGAACACATTGAGATAGGCCAGGCCTTCGGCCTCGCTCACCACGACGACGGTGGCCGTGGTCCGCTTGCCGGCCGGCAGCGCGAGGGTGCTGCTTCCCTGCAGGGTCAGCCCGCGGTCGGCGCTCAGGCGGACCGTGGCGCCGTCGGCCTCGGTCACGCCGTCGAATTGCAGCACGACGGGCGTGGCCCGGCCCAGTTGCGGCGCGGCGTCGAGGCGGTATTGGAGCTTGACGCCGGCGCCGCCGGGCTTTTGCGGCGCTGTCGTCATGGGGGCGGCCCGGTGCTGCGCAGCCGGATGCTTGGGCTTGGCATTGCGCGCCGCAGGCTCGCCGTCTGCCGCGGCCGGCGCCGACAACGTTGCCAGCGCGAGGCACGCGACGGCCATCATCGAATTCGAGCGGATGTTCATGGCGGCCCTTCTTGCTACTGGATGGAGACGTTGAAGCATGTCAGCGTTCCGGAATTGTTGAGGTCTGTCACCGCAAGAACGTATTCACCGGCCGACAGGCTGACCGTGTCGCTTGTCCGGGCGATCAGTCCGCCCCTGAAGATGTCGAAATCGGGATTGGACCCGGTCGGACCGCCGTTCACGACGATCTGGTAGCTGCGGCTGGCGGGCGCAGTGAAGCGAACGTAGGAGAAGCTGCCGAGCTTGTTGTCGTTGCCGGCCGTATTGGAGACGCAAGCCTGGGTCAGTGCGCCGCCTGTGGTCGCGGGCCTATACATCGGCAGCGTGATCGGAATTCCTCCGTCGTTCGTCTCCGCGCCGCCGAACGGATCGTTGTCCGTTGCGTTGATGTTCTGCCCGCCGAGCAGGGCTGCCAGGGCCGAGGCACTGCCCGGGGCGGTCGCATTGAAAGCGGCCGAGAAAGGATGAATCGAGGTGACTGCCGCACCGCTCCTGAACTGGAAGCCGGTCAGCGTGTCGTGGATCGGCTTGAAGCCGACCTGCTGGTTGAGGTTCCAGAAGATCGATTGGATCGACGGCTCGCGGTACCAGCCCGGCGTGGTTGCCGCGCCGGCAGAAAGGTCGATGTTGATGCTGTCCCGCACAGACGACTGCTGCGCTCCGCCCGAATCGACATAGTTCCGGCGCCCGAGCGCGATGCCCGACCAGGCGTTGCCCCAGCCTTCGGAGAAGGCAAGCCGGCGATCCAGGCGCTGGCTCTGCGAATGGGAGCCGCCCATCGAGTCGTCGCGGCTGAAGGCAGATTGGTAGTAGTGCCCCCATTCATGCGCGATCACCGAGTTGTCGTACTCGTCGGTGTCCACGTCTTCCTTGCCCAACACATAGATTTCACGGCCACTGCTTCGGTTGACGAAGAATGTGGTGCCGATCTGCCCCGCGGCGACACTGCCGGCGGACGGCGCATTGTTGGGGCTCCAGAACACGCGCAGCGCGGGAAACGCCGTTGAAGGTGCCACCGACGCCACCTTCTGCATGGCGGCGTAGACCGTGTCGAGGATGGCGAAAGGCGCCGCCACCCGATCGCCGGTGTAGCTCGAACCGCCCCAGCCCGACGGCGCATGGATGTCGCGCACCAGGGCGACCGCACCGGATGAGAACGCGGGAGTCTGCATGGTGTACAGGCCGCTGGAACGCGTGTTGTCGCGCACCGTCACGTCCCAGCTTGCGCCCGGACCGCTGCGGGCCAACTGGGCCTTGACGCGCACGGCAATCGCCGTGTTCGCGGGCACGGACGCCGCATAGCCGCCGTTGTCGTCGGTGATCGCCGTGGCCAGCTGCGCAGAGGTTGCCGCATCGATCACTTCCACGGTGGCCCCGCGCACGGGCTTGGGAGCGGAGCTGGCATAGACCAGGGTGCCGCTCGGATTCGGCACGGCTTCGTAGGTGGCCGTGCCACTCAGGGTCACCGGGCCGGCCGCCGGCAGCGGAAAGCCGATCAGTCCGCCGCCACCGCCTCCTCCACCACCGCCACCGCAGCCGGCCAGCAATGCCACGGCGACACATGCCGAGATCCATGCAGAAGAGTTCTTGTAGCTCATAGCGTGTACTGCCCTCGTTTCAGCCCCGGCCCTGCGGCCCTGAAGAATACCGGTGCGCGAGGATGCCACAGTTGGGTCAGACAAATAAAGAAAGCCCGCTTGCATTTCTGCAAGCGGGCTTTTATTGAAACGCGGCGCGAGGCCGGTTTACTGCAGCTTGATTTCGACGTCCACGCCGGCCGGCAGGTCGAGCTTCATCAGCGCGTCCACGGTCTTGTCGGTCGGGTCGACGATGTCCATCAGGCGCTGGTGCGTGCGGATCTCGAGCTGGTCGCGCGACGTCTTGTTGACGTGCGGCGAACGCAGGATGTCGAAACGCTTCATGCGGGTCGGCAGGGGCACGGGCCCCTTGACGATCGCGCCGGTGCGCTTGGCGGTATCAACGATTTCGGCTGCCGACTGGTCGATCAGCTTGTAGTCGAACGCCTTCAGGCGGATGCGGATTTTTTGCTTGGTAGCCATGATGATTCCTTTGCGTCCGGCTTAGATGTCGAGGATCTTTGCCACGACGCCCGAACCCACGGTGCGGCCGCCTTCGCGGATGGCGAAGCGCAGGCCTTCTTCCATCGCGATCGGGTTGATCAGCTTCACGGTGATGCTGACGTTGTCGCCAGGCATGACCATTTCCTTGTCCT
>NZ_JAGGNW010000030.1 GCF_018614875.1 Variovorax paradoxus
CCAAGAGCGAACGCCCCGAACTCACCGCCGCCAAGATCATCGTCTCCGGTGGCCGGGCGCTGGGCAGCGCCGAGAAGTTCACCGAAGTGATGGCGCCGCTGGCGGACAAGCTCAACGCGGGCCTGGGCGCCAGCCGCGCCGCGGTGGACGCAGGCTACGCCCCGAACGACTGGCAGGTGGGCCAGACCGGCAAGATCGTCGCGCCGCAGCTGTACATCGCCTGCGGCATCTCGGGCGCCATCCAGCATCTGGCCGGCATGAAGGACTCCAAGGTGATCGTGGCGATCAACAAGGACGAGGAAGCGCCGATCTTCTCGGTGGCCGACTACGGGCTCGTGGCCGACCTGTTCACGGCGGTTCCAGAACTCTCTGCAAGGGTGTGACCCCCGCCTCAGATGCAATCCCCGAGACGGCGGGTGTTTTGACCCGCCGTCGACCGGCCTGTGGTAGATTGTGTACACCAACGCACAATTGAAGAACTCGATGTCTACAACGATGACCATCCGACTCGACGAAGAGGTCAAGGTGCGCCTGGACAGGCTCGCCGATTCGACGAACCGCAGCAAGTCCTTCCTCGCATCCGAGGCAATTCGCGAGTTCGTTGAGAACAATGAATGGCAGATCGCCGAAGTCCATGCGGCGCTCGAGGAGGCCGACGCTGGCGATTTCGCCACCGACAAAGACGAATCTGTCTTGGCCAAGAAATGGAAAGTGAATGCGCGTTAGGTGGTTGCGCAAAGCACTGCGCAACCTCGACGAAGAAGCAAGCTACATCGCGGAGGACGACCAGAAGACTGCCCAGCTGGTGGTTCGGCGCGTTCTGGACAGCGTAGCGATGCTCGCCGATCAACCGGGCATGGGGCGCCCCGGACGCGTGCCCGGGACGCGCGAGTTGGTCGTTCCGAGGACACGCTACATCGTCCCGTATCGAGTTCGAGGCGACACCATAGAGATCCTGCGCGTTTTCCACACGTCTCGCCGGGTCCCTTCTCGTTGATAGCAATCCCGGCCGCTCAGCCGCGCGTTACCGCCAGGGTGCGCCCGACTTCCTCCTGCACCGTCTCCCAGATCGAACGCTTCAATGCAATGAAGTCTTCGGACAGCTGGATCTCTGCCGAGCGCGGATGCGGCAGCTCGTTGCGGATGTCCTGCACCACACGCCCGGGGCGCGAGCCCATGATGACCATGCGGGTGGACAGCATCAAGGCTTCGTCGATCGAATGGGTGATGAAGACAATCGTCTTGCCGCTCTGTTCGTAGATCGACAGCAGCTGGTCCTGCAGCACCTGGCGCGTCATGGCGTCCAGCGCGGCAAAAGGCTCGTCGAACAGCATCACATCGGGGTCGTTGGCCAGCACGCGCGCGATCGATACGCGCTGCTTCATGCCGCCGGAGAGCGCCTGCGGGTATTTGTTCTCGCTGCCCTTGAGGCCGACCATCTCGATGAAGCGACGCGCCACGGCCGCCCGCTCGTCCTTGGGCACCTTCTTCATCTTGAGCCCGAACTCCACGTTTTCCTGGACCGTCTGCCACGGAAAAAGCGCGTACTGCTGGAACACCATGCCGCAGGCGGACGTGACGTCGTCGATCAGCTTGCCGTTGACGGACACGGTGCCGTGCGTCGGCTTCTCGAAACCCGCCATGAGGTTCAGGAGCGTCGACTTGCCGCAGCCCGACGCGCCGAGCAGCACCAGGAACTCCCCCTTCTTCACCTCGAGATCGAGGCTCGACAGGACGTGGTTGTCGCCGAAGCTCTTCGACACGTCGCGAATACTGATCATGCTGTTTGTCATCTTTGCCAATCGAGAAGCCAACGCTCCAGCGCGCGCACCAGCAGGTCCGTCGCCAGAACGGTAAAGCTGATGAGCACCATGCCCAGGACCACGGTGTCGGTCTGGAAGAATTCCTTGCCGTTCATGATCATGAAGCCGAGGCCCTCCTTGGCCGCGACCAGTTCGGCCGAGATCACGCAGGTCCACGACAGGCCCAGGATGATCTTCATGCCGGAGATGATCTGCGGCAGGCAGCCCGGCAGCAGCACCTCGCGCATGACCTGCCAGCGCTGCGCGCCCAGGTTGCGCGCGGCGCGTATCAGCAGCGGATCGATGCTGCGCGTCGCCTCCATCACGTACAACAGCGCGGGCACGAAGGAGCCCATGAAGACGATGCTGTACTTCTGGGTTTCATTGATCCCGAACCACAGCAGCGACAACGGGATCCAGCTCATGGAAGGCAGCGGGCGCAGGAACGAGATCACCGGGTCGAAGATCGCGCGGGCAATGCGCGAGGTCCCGAGCCAGATGCCCAGCGGAATCGCGACGGCGACGGCGGCCAGGAAGCCGACCATCACACGCCGGGTCGACGCCAGGACGTGCCATGCCAGCGTGTCTTGCCCCCACATGCTCGCTGCCCTGGTCAATACCTGCGAGGGCGGCGGCAGGAAGATGGGGTCGACGGCGCCGGAGCGGCAGACCAGCTCCCATCCAAGCAGGAAGATCAGCAGCGACACAACGCTGAGCCATGCCAGCGATGCCGGTGTTCTTCGGGGTTTCGAAGCTTCGGCCATGTCAGATGTAGGAAGCGTCGAGCCAGTTGCGAACCACGGGCGCCCGGTCGATCTGTTTCAGCGACACCAGCATCTCGGCGAGCTTCTGCATGCCGGTGACGAAGCTGCCTGGCGCGACCAGCAGGCCGCGCTGCTGCTCGCCGTTGTACCAACCGGTCTGCTTGATCGTGTTGAGCTGCTCTTCGAGCGTGAGGCCGGTGATTTCGATCAGCACCTTGGCCGCTTCCTCGGGGGCGTTCGTCAGCATGGCGTTGGCCTCGAAGATGCCTTGCAGGAAGGCCTTGATCGCGGCCGGATCTTCCTTGGTCAACTTGGTGGTGGCCAGCAGCACGTCCGGACCCGGCGTGATGTTGTATTCCTTGTAGAGCGAGAACGAGGTGTCGTCGGCCAGCACGCGCGTGTTGGGCAGCGCCTTGATGCGGTCGAAGGCCGGCGTCCAGGCCACGGCGGCATCGACCTGGTTGCCCTGGAACGCGGACAGGAGGTTGGGTGCAGGGAGGTTGATCAGCGAGACATCGCTGTCGGCATTCATGCCTGCCTGCTTGAGCAGGTCGAGGATCAGCACATGCGCACTGGAAGCGAAGGTCACACCGATCTTCTTGCCCTTCAGCTGCGCAACGCCGGAGACGTTCGAGCGCACGAGCACGCCTTCGGCGCGGCCGAAGTTGTTTGGCGTGGCAATCACCTTGAACTGCGTGGCGCCGGCCGCCATGAGCGCGAGGGAGGACACGACGCCCGTGCCGGCCAGGTCGATGCTTCCCGCCATGACGGCGCCCATGCGGTCGGACGACGTCGGGAAGCTCTGCTACTTGATTTCGAGTCCCTTCTTGGCAAAGATCCCGGTCTTGATAGCGACATACGCCGAGTAATGCCCCAGCCAGGTGGAACCACCGTACGTGAAAGATCGATTCGCCGCTCGGCCAATCAGTGGAAAGCCACTGATCGCAGGAACGAGGGCTGCAGCGGTACGAACCAAAGCGCGTCGAGTTATTGGCATGGGAGTGCAACACCTTAAGGTCGGGGTTAAATCCGGTGATCTTATGAAGCGCACTTTGGAAGCCAACAGCATAAGCAAACCCAATGCTGTCTTTCAGACTGAGACTCCATGTGCCCTTGGGACAGCCCATGGCTTCGGGCCTCAAGCCGCATGCATGCACGATCAATGCCCCATCGCAAGCACCTGACTTACCCGCATTCCGAACGATCACCGAACGCCTGCACGCGTTGATCGAACTTGCGCAGGCTGTCAGCCTGGCATCCGCCGGGGATGCCGGGCGATGCTTCGCCGTCGCAGGCTCCTTAGCGACGCCCCCAAGAAAAACTTCGCCGGAATCGACATGAAGACCACCCTGAAAAGACCGCTCTGGATCGTGGCCTGTGTGCTGGGCTTGACCGCATGTGCGACCCCGAACCATCCGCCGCCGGTGTCGGAGCGCGCTGCTGTCGTCGAGCGGCTGGATGTCGGCACCCGCACGCCCGCCTTTGGCGGCCAGCGCTTTGGCGAGGCAGGCAGCTATGAGGTTCTTGCCGGCGTTGCGACCGTACGCGTCGACGCCCGCCATCCTGCCAACCAGGCCATCGTGGACCTGGCGGACGCAGCCGATGCCAACGGCATCGTGCGGTTTCGCACGGACGTCGTGATCCTGCGCCCGACAGAGCCCGCGCGCGCATCGCGTGTGTTGGTCGTCGAGATTCCCAACCGCGGCAACAAGCTGGCCGTGGGCCGCCTGGCCGATGGAGGCAATCAACTGGACAGCCCTGCCGATGCCGGCACGGGCTGGGCAATGCGGCAAGGACACACCCTGGCCTGGATCGGGTGGCAGGGCGATGTGCCGCTGGGCAAGGCCGGGCAGACGGTGGGAACGGAACTGCCGGTTGCCACGGCGCGCGGGCAGGTGCTCACCGGACGGAGCCTCGAGGAGTTCGTGTTCGACAACGAGGCATCGAAGAACATCGGCGCCCTCACCTACGCGGCCCATTCCCTGAACCCGGACGACGCGCGACTGAGCGTTCGCGCGCGCCCAGGTGCGCCCGCCACCACGCTGCCATCGACGGCATGGCGCTTCCTCGACACCCAGCGCGTCGAGATCGCACGCGCACCCGGATCCGATGCCGGCGCCATCTACGAGTTCGAGTACACGGCGCGCGATCCGAAGGTGATGGGCCTGGGGTTTGCCGCCATGCGCGACGTCGCGGCGTTTCTCAAGTCGGGTCGGCCCGACGCGGCCGGGCAAGCCAATCCGATGGCGGATCTGCGTCCCTCGGTCAGCGTGCTCATGGGCATCTCGCAATCGGGGCGCTTCCTGCGCGACTTCGTGTGGCTGGGATTCAATGCGGCCCCCGAGGGCGGCCGCGTCTTCGATGCGGCGATGCCGCTGATCGCCGGATCACGCAAGAGCTTCGTGAACGCGCGCTTCGCGCAGCCGGGGCGCTATTCGCGCCAGCATGAGGATCATCTGTATCCGGGCGACCAGTTCCCGTTCAGCTATGCGACGCGCACGGACCCGGTCAGCGGCGCGACCGACGGGATCTTCGCGCACTGCGAGCGCAGCGACACCTGCCCCAGGCTGATGCATCTCGACAGCAACCTGGAGTTCTGGCAGGCGCGCGCATCGCTCGTGACGACCGACGGCGCCGGCCGCGCGCTGGCCCTGCCGGGTGGCGTGCGGGCCTACCTGATGGCGAGCACGCAGCACGGCCCGGCCGGCCAGCCCACGGCCGGCATCTGCCAGCATCCCAACAATCCCGCGGTGCAGGCGCCCTTGGTGCGGGCAGCCATGGCACGCCTTGTCGAATGGGCGCGCGACGGCAAGGCGCCACCGCCGAGCCGCTACCCTGCCGCAGGCCGAGGCCTGGTGCCGTTCGACCGCGCGGCGATGGGATTTCCCGACCTGTCGGCATTGGGCGTCCGCTTTCCCGGGGTGCTGAACGAGTTGTCGGTCGCCGAGGCGTCGGGCCCGCCGTGGCGCGCCGATCCGGCACGCCGCTACCAGGTGCTGCTGCCCCGCACCGATGCGGATGGCCATGACGTCGACGGCGTGCGCCTGCCCGACGTGGAAGTGCCGCTGGCCACGTACAGCGGCTGGAACCTGCGAAAGGCGGGCTTCGCCGAGAACGATCTCTGCGGCTTGAATGGCATTTCCATTCCCTTCGCCAAGGATGCCGCCGAGCGCACCGTGCGCCGCGATCCCCGCCCCTCCATCGCGGAGCGCTATCGGACGCGGACGGCATACGTGCAGCGGGTGAACGCGGCAGCGGAAAACCTGCGGGAGGCCGGATTCATGCTCGACGAGGACGTGCAGCGTGCCGTCGAACGCGCGCGCGTGGAGCCACGGGTCGGCTTTCTTCCTGAATAGACCGGACATAAGGAGAAAGACGTCCTTTGGACACCGGCCGACACCGAGGCCTGATCCTTAGGATAAGCAGCGCTGAATGAAGCGCGCCGCCGGGGCGGGATATGCAGAATGACTTGATCGACTCACTCCCCTCTTCCACACCATGAACGCCCTCCCGCAGTTCCCGCGCCCCGCCAACGAGCCCGAGTTCAACTACCAGGCCGACCCGCAGGGGCGTGCGGAGCTGGAGCGTCACCTGCGCAGCACCGAGGTGGTGGAGATCCCTGCGGTGATCGGCGGCCAGAAGATTTTCTCCGGCGACATCGAGGAGGTGCGCGCCCCGCACGACACCAGCCGGCTGCTGGCCCGCATCCACCGGCCGAACGAGCAGCAGGTCCGCGGCGCAATCAAGAACTCGCTGGCCGCGGCACGTGAATGGGCTGCCCTGCCTTTCGACAAGCGGGCCACCGTGTTCCTGCGCGCGGCCGAGATCGTGGCGGAGGTGCGCCGGCATGAGATCACGGCGGCCACCATGCTGGGCCAGAGCAAGACGCTGGACCAGGCAGAGCCCGACGCCGCCGGCGAGCTGATCGACTTCATGCGCTTCAACGTGTACGAGGCACAGAAGGTCCATGCGAACCAGCCGCTCACCGTGCCCGGCGCCATGAACCGCACCGACTGGCGGCCGCTGGAGGGCTTCGTCTATTCCGTGAGCCCGTTCAACTTCACGGCCATTGGCGCCAACCTGTCCTGCGCGCCGGCGCTGATGGGCAATGTGTGCCTGTGGAAGCCGTCTCAGAAATCGGCGCTTGCCAACTACCGGTTCTTCGAGATCCTGGAGCAGGCGGGCCTGCCGCCCGGCGTGATCAACTTCGTGCCCGCCGATCCGGCCATGGCCACCCGCGCCGTGCTCGAATCGCCGGACTTCGCCGGACTGCACTTCACCGGCTCGTCGCAGATCTTCAGGTCGCTGTGGCGCTCGATCGGCGAGAACGTGGACCGCTATCGCAGTCTTCCTCGCATCGTGGGCGAGACGGGCGGCAAGGACTTCGTGCTGGCCCATCCCTCCGCCGATGCGGCGGCGGTGACCACCGCGCTGATCCGCGGCGCCTTCGAATACCAGGGGCAGAAGTGCAGTGCCGCTTCCCGGGCCTACATCCCGCGCAGCCTGTGGCCGGCCGTGAAGTCGGGGCTGCAACAGCAACTGCCGGACCTCCGCGTGGGCGATGTCGCGCAGCGCGAGACCTTCATGGGCGCCGTGATCGACGGCGCCTCGCACGGCCGGCTGGCCGCGCGCATCCAGAAAGCGCGCGAAGACAGCCAGGCCAGCATCGTCTCGGGCGGCCGCACCTGGACCGAGCCCGGCTGGTTCGTGGAGCCCACCGTCATCGAAGTGTCCGACCCGCGCCATGCCCTGATGCGCGACGAACTGTTCGGCCCGGTGCTGACGGTCTTCGTTTACGAGGACAACGCCTGGGCGGACACGCTCGGGCTGGTGGACGGCACCAGCGACTACGCGCTGACCGGCTCGATCTTCTGTGTCGACCGGCAGGCGCTGCTGCAGGCCGAGACCGCGCTGGTCAACGCCGCCGGCAACCTGTACATCAACACCAAGCCGACCGGCGCCGTGGTCGGCCAGCAGCCGTTCGGCGGCGCGCGGGCCAGCGGCACCAATGACAAGGCGGGCTCCTGGATGAACCTGCTGCGCTGGACCTCGCCACGCGTCATCAAGGAAAGCTACCTCGCGCAGGGCCCCTGGCAGTTCACCGGCGCCTGAGCGCGTGGCGTCGCGAAGCGCCGCGTCGTCGCCCGGCGGGATCGGCGGCCTCATCATCGTGCTCGCGACGATCTGGGTCGCGCGCCGCGAAGCCGCCCGCCACTGAATTGGCATGCGCGAGCGGGCGCGGCACGAGACAGTCGCTCGAGAGCTTGCGCGCCTGCGGCTCGCCGAGGAAGCCAAGGGTCCGTTCGAGCTCGTCCCGCAGGATGGCCAGGACATCCGCCGCACCCTGCTCGCCGCGCGCGGCCGTGCCGTACAGCAGGGCGCGGCCCAGCATCACGGCCTTGGCGCCGTTCGCCAGATACTTCGCGATGTCGCTTCCGCGCCGGACGCCGCTGTCGGCAAGGATGGTCAGCCTGCTTCCCAGATGGTCCGCGATCGCGGGCAGCACATCGATCGGCGCGGGCGCCGAATCGAGATTGCGCGCGCCGTGCGATGAAACGACGATGCCATCCGCTCCGCACTCGCTGGCGCGCCGTGCGTCGTCCAGCCGGAGAATCCCCTTGACGACCAGCTTCCCCTTCCATTGGCGGCGCAACTCCCGCAGGTCCGCCCAGTTCATGGAACGCGTGATCCGCAGGTCCGAGTTCACGGCGCTGCGGGTGATGCGCGTCTTGAATTCGGGAGGATAGTGCGCATAGGTGGGCACGCCGGTGCGGCTCCAGTAGCGCAGCAGCACGCCAAGCAGCCAGCGCGGATGGATCGCCACGTCGATGGCGCCGCGCAGGCTCGGAGTGATCGGGATCCCGAAACCGTTGCGAGTGTTCCATTCCTTCTTCGGGCTGGCGGGTGTGTCCGCCGTGACGACCAGCGTCTCGACGCCGGCAGTCCGGACACGATCGAGGAGCTGTTCCGTGAAGCGGCGGTTCTCCCAGACATACAGCTGGAACCACAGGTCAGCGCCCGGCGCGCCGGCGGCAATGTCCTCGATGGATGTCACCGACTGCGTGGAGATGCAGAAGGGGATGCCCGCTGCCTTGGCCGCACGGGCGAGCTTGACTTCACCGTCGTGCCACAGGAGGCCGGCCATGGCGGTGGGTGCGGCAATGACCGGCATCGCCTGCGGATTGTCGAACACCTTCGTGGAGAGGTCGATCCGGCTGACGTCGACGAAGACTTTCTGCGCGAGCTTGACGGAATCCAGGGATGCCCGAAGAGCGCCCATTCCGACCTCGTCTTCGGTGCCCCGGTCCACGTACTCGAAAACGCCACGAGGCAAGCGCCGGCGCGCGAGTTGCCGGTAGCCCTCGATGTTCATCGGACGCATGCGCTCTTGCTCAGGATTGCGCTGGCAGCACCCGGCCTGGATTCATGATGCCCTTCGGGTCCAGCAGTTGCTTCAGCTGCTGCATCAGACCGAGTTCGACCGGGTCCTTGTACTGGCGCATCTCGGCCAGGTGGAGGCTGCCGATGCCATGCTCGGCGCTGAAGGTGCCGCCCATGCCGATGGCGATGTCGTAGAGCGCGTGCGCCAGCCGCAGCTGGTAGCCAGGCTTGTTCTCGATGCCACGCCACGCCTCGTGCGACACCATCCCGATGTAGTGCAGGTTGCCGTCGCCGATGTGGCCCACGATCACGACCTCCACGCCGGGACAGTCGCGCGCCAGCATCGCTCCCGCCTCGCGGATGAAGGCAGGAATCTGGTAGACCGGCACCGCGATGTCGTGCGTCAGGCCCATGCCTTCGCGCTTGTTGGCCTCGGTAACGCTGTGCCGCAGGTGCCACAGCTTCTCGCGCTGCTGCTCGCTGCTGGCGACCACCGCGTCCAGCACGATGCCTTCGGCCAGCGCGCCTTCCACGCAGGTGTTGAGCTGCTCAGTCAGCGCGGGCAGCAGAGCCGAAGAGCTGAGCTCCACCAGCAGCTGCCACCGCCCCTTCTCGCCGAGGGGGCAATGGCTGCCCGGAATGTGCCGCAGCACGATCTCCAATTCGGAGCGCGACATCATCTCCAGCGCCACCAGTTCGCCCGGAAACTGCTTTTGCAGCTTCTCCCCCAGCGCAATCGCCTGCTCCACGTCGTCGAGCGCGAACAGGGCAGTGAGGGTGGTCGGGGCCAGCGGAAACAGCTTGAGCGCCGCGGCCGTGATCACGCCCAGCGTACCCTCGGAGCCAATGAACAGGTTCTTGAGGTCGTAGCCGCTGTTGTCCTTGCGCAGGGTGCGCAGCCCGTTCCAGATGCGGCCGTCGGGCAGCACCGCCTCCAGCCCGAGGACCAGATCGCGCGTGTTGCCGTAGCGAACCACCGAGGTGCCGCCGGCGTTGGTGGCGAGATTGCCGCCGATCTGGCACGAGCCCTCGGCACCCAGGCTGAGCGGGAAATAGCGCCCGGCGAAACGGGCCGCTTCCTGCACCGTTGCCAACACGCAGCCGGCCTCGACGACCATCGAATTGTTGCGCGCGTTCACGTCGCGCACCCGGTTCATGCGCTCCAGGCTCAGCACGATGCCGCGCCCGTCTTCCGAGGGGACGGACCCGCCGCACACGCTGGTGTTGCCGCCCTGGGGGAACACCGCGATGCCGGCCTCGTTGCAGTATTGCAAGACGGCGGCAACTTCCGGCGTGGACTTCGGCATCACCACGCAGCGGGCCAAGCCACGGTGCCGGTCGCGCCAATCGCTCAGATAGCGAGCCTGGTCTGCCGGCGCTGTCAGCACCGCCCCCGGCCCAAGCAAGCCGGACAGGTGGGCGGCAATGGGATCTGCTGTCATCACGCCCGCCTCAGTTCAGCACGAGGGCGTTGGCCTGGCCGAACGCCAAGCGGACCTGCTGCCCGGGCTGGACCAGCGCGTCGTTGCGCGCCGAGATGCGGGTGGCCAGCAGGCGCTCTTCGCCGGCCATGGCCGCCACGCGGGTTCGCCCGCCCACGAAGGACAGTTCGGCGACCGTCGCTTCGATCACGTTGTCCTCGCTCGCCGTTTCGCCGGCATTCAGCAGGCGGACGTTCTCCGGCCGCACCAGCAGCTCGACCGCAGCGCCAGGCCGGGCATTGCGGCTGTTCACCCGCAGCCGGGTTCCGGCCTTCGTCTGCATGACGCCGGCCTCCACCAGGGTGCCGGCCAGGATGTTCGACTCGCCGACGAAATCGGCGACGAAGCGGTTGGCGGGGTCGAAATAGAGCTCCTCCGGCGTGCCGAGCTGCACGATGCGGCCGTGGTTCATGAGGCACACCTTGTCTGACAGGTTCAGCGCCTCCTCCTGGTCGTGCGTCACATAGATCAGGGTGGTGCCGATGTCGCGGTGCAGGCTCTTGATCTCGCCCTGCAGCTGATCGCGCAGCTTCTTGTCCAGCGCGCCGAGCGGTTCGTCCATCAGGATGATCGAAGGCGAGTACACGAGGCAGCGGGCGATCGACACGCGCTGCTGCTGGCCGCCCGAGAGTTCCTTGGGCTTGCGTTGCGCAAAGCCCGAAAGCCCTACCTTCTCCAGCGTGGCCATCACCTGGGTGCGAATGGCGTCGGCCTTCCAGTTGCGGATCTTCAGCGGGAAGGCCACGTTCTCGAACACGGTCATGTGCGGCATCAGCGCATAGTTCTGGAACACCATGCCCAGTCCCCGGTCGCGCGGCGGCTTCAGCGTCACGTCCTCGCCGTCCAGGAACACGCGGCCCGTGGTGGCCGGCGTGGAGCCGGAGATGATGTTCAGGATGGTGCTCTTGCCGGAGCCGCTGGGCCCGAGCAGCGTGACGAACTCGCCGCGCCGCACGCTCAGGTCGGTGGAATGCAGCACCGTGGTGCCGCCATACTGCTTGCTGACGCCCTCGAAGCGAACGGCAACGTCGACGGCCTTGTTCATGGTGCTCTGCGTTTCTCGTAGATGGGCACTGCGCGGCGTGGCGTCGTGGGAAGGGGCCACCGCGGCGGCCTCGAAATGAATGGTTGCTGCCTGGGACATGTTCATTTTCCCCTGTCCCAGCAGTCGTCGATGGACGGTGCCAGGAACTGTTTCTGAATGCGTTCGGTGGGCGTCTTCTGGAAACGGTCCACGAACGCGACGAAGCGAGGCAGCTGGAATGCAGCCATGCGCGGTTCGGCCCAAGCGATCAGCTGCTGCGGCGTGAGCGAAGCGCTGCGCGGCTTGACGAACAGCTTCAGATCCTCGTCGGCGAACTCGTTGCGCACGCCGACCAGCGCGCATTCTTCGACGTCGGGATGCTGGTTGAAGACCCGCTCCACCTCCCAGGCCGAGACGTTTTCGCCGCGCCGCCGCAGGCTGTCCTTCTTGCGTCCGATGAAATAGAAGTGGCCTTCCGCGTCCTGCCGCGCCAGATCTCCGGTATGGAGCCAGCCGTCGCGCAGCGCACCGGCCGTCGCCTCCGGGTTGTTGTAATACGCCTGCACCAGCACGCCCGGCTCGCGGCCGCGCACCCGCAGCTCGCCGACCTCGCCCGGCGGCAGCTTGCGGCCGGTGTCGTCGACCAGTTCGACCTCGAAGTACGGCACCGCGGTGCCGACCGAGCCGAGCTTGCCTTCCGGATTGATGGTGCTGAAGCTGGAGGTCTCGGTCATGCCGTAGCCCTCGTGAATCCGCACGCCGAAGCGCTCTTCGAACGGGCGCCAGACTTCCGGCGGGCAACCGCCGCCCCAGGCGATCTTGACGCCGTGGGTGCGGTCCAGCAGCGACTCGGGCTGCTTCATCAGCAGTTGCAGCACGCCGCCGACGAAGTGGATGTGCGTGACGCCGTTTGCGCGCGCCTCCTCCCACAGCCTGGAGGCGCTGAAGCGCGGCACCAGCACCAGGGTGACCGGCACCATCAAGGCCAGGACCAGCACCTCGGTGCCGAAGACGTGATAGATCGGATCCCAGAAGTGCAGCACGCTGCCCGGTTCGACCTTGCCGATCCAGGTGGAGCCCAGTGCCGCAGCGCGCAGCATGCGATCCGGCATGATCACGCCCTTGGCCAAGCCGGTGGTGCCGGAGGTGTAGAGGATCTGGCGCAGCATGCCGTCGGATTGGGCCACCGCTGGCGGCGCAAGGCGCGGCGCGCCGGCATAGAGCACCGATTGCGCCGGAGTCGACTGGTCCGCGCCCGGCCGACGCCACAGCACCCGCATGGCAGCGCCACGCTCGGCGATCACTTCGGCCAGGACCGGTTCGTAAGCATCATCTGCCACCAGCAACGCCGGATGCGCGTGCGCGAAGATGTGCAGGAGCCCCATGCCCTTCAGCGCGGTGTTGATCGGGATCTGCACGGCCCCGAGCTGCATCAGCGCGAAAAAGGTGACGATGTGGTCCAGGTGGTGCGAGAGCATCACCGCCACGTGCATGCCCGGCCGCGCGCCTTCCGCGTGCAGCACGGCGCTGGCCTGCTCCACGCGGCGGGCGAGGTCCGCGTAGGTGACGTCCACGCCGTCCGCGCGGCAGTAGACGTGGCCGGGGTTGTTGGCCGCGCCGGCGGCCAGCAGCTTCGGCACGTTGTCCTCGGCCGAGAAGAAGGTGGGAACCTGCTGCTCCATGACTCAGGCCATCCAGCGCTGATGGTCCTCGAAACGCCAGGTCTCGCCGCGGGTGGCGGGATCGAAGGCGCGGCGCGCGGTGAAGCGGCCGCTGATGACGCGCGTGGCCATCTCGAAGAAGGCGAACAGCGCCGAGCGCATGTCCTCGGTGGCGACGCTCTCGAACGGCGCGAAGGAGTGGAACTGCAGTTCGGTCACGGTGTCGGACTTCTTCACCAGTTCGATCTCGTTTCGGAACGAGGTGAGGATTTCGGCGGCCAGCCGGGCGGCGGCATGCGCGCTGCGTTCGGTGGCCCCCACCTGCTTGGCCAGCTGCCCGGTGTATTGCACGGCCAGGAAACGCATGGCCATGCGCACCAGGTGGGCGGCCGTTTGCTCGCCGCAATGGCGCACCATCATTTCGATGGTATGGGCGGCGTAGTCGGCGGCGTAGTTATGGCTGCCCTTCAGGATGCGCGCCTCAGGCCACTGCTGCGGATCGAGCACAGGCGCCTTGGCGGGGTCGAACTCCGGGCTGCTCGCCACCGGCTGGATCTTCATTCGCTCGGAGGGCGCCAGGTCATGGTCGTACTCCTCGAAGTAGCCTTCGTCGTAGGGGTGGCCCTCGGCCACGAACTTCGTTGCGACCCAGCCCAGGCGCGGGCAGCCCAGCAGCTCGCCGTTGCGCGGATGCCAGGTCGAGAGAATGGTGCGCCGCACCGAACTGGGCACCGCCAGCGCGGCAATGCCAGGGAAGCTGCCCCACGGTGGCATGTAGCGGATCCACGCCTTTTTCGGCGACTCCTGGATGAACTGCATCGTCAGGCCGCCGATGGAGTTGCTGAAGTAGTGGTACTTGGCGGCGGCCACGGCTGGTGGGTCGTTTTCGATGCCGAGCTTCACCAATGCGTCGCGGAAGCGGATGTTCTGCTCGGCCGACATCAGCGAGGACCAGACCTCGTTGAGCGCCTTCTCGCCCTTTTCGCGGAACAGGGTTGCCGTGACGCCGCTGACGACGAGCCAGCCGAAGGTGGTGGACAGGGCGACGCGCTTGCGCAGGGCGCCGAGATCTTCCGTGGAGGCTTGGTGGTTCATGCGGGTACGGCCTGGAGGCTGGCGGAAGGAACGGCTTCGGCTTCCGCATCGCGGCGTGCGGCGGGTTGCAGGGCCACCGAGACGAGGCAGACGAAGAAGGACAGCGCCGTCAGCAGCGTGGAAACGGCGGCGATCACCGGCGAGACGCCCCACTGGATGCTGCTGTACATGCGCACCGGCAGGGTCGTGTTCTGGGCGCTGGAGAGGAACCAGGAGATCACGACCTCGTCGAACGAGATCAGGAAGGCGAAGAGTCCACCCGCCACGATGGATGGCACGATCTGCGGCAGCACCACGCGAAAGAACAGCGTGCGTCTGCTCGCGCCCATCATGGTGGCGGCAAACTCGATGGCGGGATCGATCTGGCGGATGCCGGCGGCAATGGTGACGACCACGAACGGGATCACGTAGACCGAATGCCCCAGCACCAGGGCGAGCGTGGTGCCCGTGGCGGAGAGCCGCGAGAAGTACAGGTACATGCCCAGCGCCAGCACGATCACCGGCACCAACACCGGGCTCATCATCAGCAGCATCACCAGCTTCTTGCCGGGAAACTCGAAGCGCACCAATGCATAGGCAGCCGGCACCGAAGCGGCGACCACGATCACGCAGGTGATGCTGGCCACCTTCAGGCTTTGCAGCACCGGCCCCATCCAGGTGGACGTGGTGAAGAACTCCTTGTACAGCCCCAGCGAATACGCCTTGGGCGGGAAGCTCATGTCGCCCGAGGCGCTGAACGAGATCGGGATGACGATCAGGCTCGGCATCACCAGATAGGCGTAGACCAGCACGGCCAGCGCCGTTGCGATCCAGCGGTAGCGGCGCGCGAGGCGGTCGTGCTTGATGCTTTCGTCCATGCTCATACTCCGCGGGTGAAGCCCCGGGCTTTCTGGAATTGCATCGCGGCACCCGCGATGAGCGTGACGATGCCGAGCAGGATCACGCCGATGGCCGCAGCCATGTTCCAGTCGAGCGTTTCGCGGGTGTAGAAGTCCACCAGATTGGCCAGCATCACGTCCTTGCGGCCGCCGAGCAGCGCGGGGATGACGAAGAAGCCGGTGGACATGACGAAGGTGCTGATGAGGGCGGACAGCACGCCGGGCATGCTCAGCGGCAGCGTCACCTTCCAGAACACCAGCGGCGGGCGCCCGCCCATGATCTCGACCGCGCGGTAGATGGAGCGGTCGATGGCCAGCAGGCTCGCCAGCACCGGGAACACCACGAAGGGGATGAGGTAGTTGGTCATGCCGACCATCACCCCCACCCGGTTCAGCAGCATCGGCACGTGCACCTCGGAGCCCAGCAGCCAGGACAGCGATGAGTTGATGATCCCCTGCTTGCCCAGGATCACCGTGAACGCATAGCTTTTGACCAGGATGCTGGTCCAGAACGGAACCAGCACCAGGATCATGCACAGGGCCCGCGTGCGCGGCGCCAGCCGGCTGAGGTGCAGCGCCACGGGGTAGCCGAGCAGCAGGCTCAGCCCCGCACCCATCGCGCTGATCTCGAAGGTGGTGAACAGGCTGCGGCGGAACAGCGCGCTCTCCCAGAGCGCGGTGTACGACTCCATCGTGAAGCCCGTCGCCTTGCTGTAGACGCTGGTGTAGACGACGAAGCCCAGCGGCACGACGATGACCAGCAGGGCCAGCAGGAATGCCGGGGCCAGATAGATGGACGCCTCGCGTCCGGGCTTCGAGGTCATGGCGAGTGTCGGGCTGGTTGCACGAAGGCGGGCGTCAGGCCAGCACCCACTCCTTGAAGCGGCGGCTCACCACGTCGAACTTGTCGGCCCAGAACTCGTCGTTCAGGATGGCGCTGTTCGGGTTCTCCATGTTGGGCATCCACTTGCGCGCGTCGTCGCTCATGAGGGGCAGCGCCTTGCGGCTTGTCGGCAGATTGCCCAGCAGGTCCATCAGCGCGGCCTGGCGGTCCGGGCGCATGGCGAACTGCACGAACTTCATGGCGTTGGCCTTGTTCGGAGCGCCCTTCACCACGGCCAGGTATTCCAGGCCGTTCAAGGTCTGGTCGAAGGAGAACGCGTACTTGCCGCCGGTCTGGGTGCGCACGCGAGAGGCGTACACGTAGCTGAAGTTCACCTCGCCGCGCTCCAGGAGGGAAATGCTTTGCGGCGTTTCGTCCACCCACTTGCCCACATGCTGCTTGATGCGCTCGAGCGACTTGAACGCGCGATCGATGTCCAGCGGGTACAGCTTGCTCGGCGGAACGCCGTCGGCCAGCAGCGCCGCCTCCAGGGTTTCGCTCGGGCGATTGCGGAAGGTGCGCAGGCCGGGAAACTTCTTCACGTCCCAGTACTCGGCGAAGTTGCGTGGCGCTTTGCCCGGGCCGAACTTGGCCGGGTCCCAGCCGATGCCGCCGGTGAACAAGTAAAAGGGCGCCAGGTCCTTCTTCATGCCGATCAGGTTGTCCTTGGCGTCGAACAGCGCCGGGTCGAGCGGCTCCCAGAAACCGGCCTTCGAGCCGTTCGCGCCCATGGCGCCGGGGGCATCGAACACATCCCATTCGATATTGCCGGTCATCTGCTGCGCCTTCACCTTGGCCAGGTCCGGCGTGTCGATCACGGTGACCTCGACGCCGAATTCCTGCTGAAAAGGCTTCACCAGGGCGGTCTCGACCGAGCTGCGATACGTCCCCCCCCAGCTGACCAGCACCATCTTGCCCGCGGCATAGGCACGGCGGGGCGTGATGACGAAGGGCGCCGCGATGGCGAGGGCCGTTGCGCCGCCCATGGCGGAGAGCACACGGCGGCGCTCGGGAAGCGAAATAGGCTGGGGCATGGTTCTCTCCTGGTGGAAGCAAAGGTTGGAAAGCGCAGTCAGATCGCCGGGCGCGCAAGGGGATAGTCGACAGTGCAGGTGCGCTCCAGTTCGAGCGCGGCGGGCAGCACCTCGCGCAGCCTTTCAATGCAGGCAGCGCTGGCCGGAAGCATCGGGGTGATCACTTCACCCACGGGCTGGTCGATGAGCCGCATGGCGGCCTTGAGCGGAGCGGGATTCGGTTCGGCATACAGCGCATCGGTGGCAGGCAGCAGCCGCGCGTGCAGCCGCTTGGCGGCGGCCAGGTCACCGGCGTTCACGAGGTCCAGGATGTGTGTCCAGGAACGCGGGAAGATGTTGGAGCCGGCCAGCATGCCGCCCACCGCGCCCATTGCAATGTGCAGAGGGAATACCGCCTCTTCACCGGTGAGGATGGCGATCTTGCCAGCCACGGCTTCCACCACGCGCAGCTGCTGCGACAAGTCCTGGTTGCACGCTTTCATTGCCACCGTGCGCGTGCCTTCCACGATGCGCGCCACCGTTTCGGGCAGCAGCGAAACGCCGGTGCGGTAGGGGATCTCGTACAGCACGAT
Source organism: Variovorax paradoxus (assembly GCF_018614875.1). Taxonomy (GTDB): domain Bacteria; phylum Pseudomonadota; class Gammaproteobacteria; order Burkholderiales; family Burkholderiaceae_C; genus Variovorax; species Variovorax paradoxus_I. The sequence continues at coordinate 17,576 of NZ_JAGGNW010000030.1, forward strand.
GTCGCCGTCGATGCTGTCAGAGAGGCGACGGAAATAGTCGACGATGCCGGCTTGCGTGGGGCGGTAGTAGTAAGGCGTCACCAGCATCACGGAATCGGCCCCGGCCTTCAAATAGTCTTGCGACGCGGCCAGCGCGTCGGCGTATCCGGGATGCAGCACCCCGGCCACCACGGGCACGCGCCCGTTCACGGCCTCGACGGTGACTTCCAACATCCGCAGGCGCTGTTTCGCTGTCAGGGAGATGAACTCGCCCGACCCGCCGATGGGCAGGATGCCCCTGATGCCCTCGCGCACCTGCCGCTCCACGTGCTCACGCACCGCGGAAGCCTGTACCTCGCCATTGCCATCCAGCGGGGTCGGCGTGGCGGTCATGATCCCGCAATATCTTTGATTCACAGTCATTGCCTTCAGCCCAGGTTGGTGCAAGTGTTATGCCCGTTTCGTCCAAATGCTAGAGGGCCGGGCACCTGCGCTGAAATCCATAGTCACGACTGATGCTAAGTATTAGCAGGCTGCTGAAATACCTCGCCCGAAGGTTCGTCGTGGGGGTTTTGGCGCGTCGTCTTTGCGGACCAACGGCCCGCCGATCACCCGCTGCGGCGCCTCCGGATGATGGTCAACGAGGCGCGGGCCCAGCATCAGCGCTTGATGCGCTCGCGGTACTCACCGGGTGCCGCGCCCGTCCACTTCTTGAAGGCACGGTTGAAGCTCGCCTCATTGCGGAAGCCGGCAGCGCGGCCACTTGCTTCAGGGTCTTCGGCGTTCGCACCAACGCTTCGACGGCGACTCACGTTTCAGTCCAGCCCGTCGAAGTCCGCATCGTCCGGCCCGATGTGCGCAGGCGAGCGCCAGCCTGCATCGCGCATCGAGCGCGCCACCTGCTTGTCCACGCCCATCAGCACCGCGAAGAGCGCCATGCGCACCGGGATTCCGTTGTCGGTCTGCCTGAAGATCGCCAACCGCGGATCGTGGTTGAGGTCCACGCTCAGGTCGTTCGCGCCGGGGCGCCCGTCCCGCGGCAGCGGATGCATGAGGATCGTGTCGGGCTTGCAGACCGAATCCACCAACGCCTTGCACACCTGGAACTCGGGCGTATAGCCCTCCATCGTTTCTCCGGCCGCGAACCGCTCCTTCTGAACGCGTGTCGCGTAGACCACGTCGGCGCCACGCAGCCCTTGCTTCAGCGATGAGGTCTGCTCGATGACATGGCCGTTTCGCGCCACCAGCTCGACCAGATAGGCCGGCATCTCCAGCGACGGGGGCGCAATCAGCGTGAACTTCAGCCCGCGGTACAGCGACAGCAGCCGGATCAGCGAATGCACGGTGCGGCCGTACTTGAGGTCGCCGACCATCGCGACGTGCGTGCCGTCGACCAGCTTTCCCGTGCGCGAGAACTCGCGCTGGATGGTGTACAGGTCGAGGATGGCCTGGCTCGGATGTTCGCCGGGGCCGTCGCCGGCATTGATGACCGGAATGTTGGTGGCGCGCGCGAACTCGGCCACCGAGCCCTGCTCGGGATGGCGCACCACCAGCGCGTCGACGTAGCCGCTCATCACGCGGCTGGTGTCGTAGATGGACTCGCCCTTGGCCATCGACGAGAAGGTGAAGCCCGTGGTGTCGCACACCGTGCCGCCGAGCCGGCAGAAGGCGGCACCGAAGCTCACGCGCGTGCGCGTGCTGGCTTCGAAGAACAGGCTGCCGAGCACGGCGCCTTCGAGGATGCGCGTGACCTTCTGCCGGCGCGCAATCGGCTGCATCACGTCGGCGACCTGGAACAGGTCTTCGAGGCTGCCGCGGTCGAATTGCGCGACCGACAGCAGCTGCGGCTTGCCTTCGGCCGCGATGCGCTGCACGAGCGGGCGGTGCTCCGTGCCTCCCGAGGCGGAGCCGGCGTCGAGCGCCTCGCGCTGGAGAATCTCGGCAACGAACTTGCCGACCATCTCCGGCATGGCCCGCGACTCGCTGGACTCGGACGGCAGCAGCCAGGTGTCCAGCGCGCGACGGCGCACACCCAGCCGTTCGGAGAACGCGTCACGCGTGAGGTTGAGGCGGCGCATCGCATCGCGCAGGAGGTCTTGTTGCTGGCTCATGCGCCAAATATACGCTATGCGCTTAGCCCTCCCAGGAAGATATACTCATTGCGTACACGATCATCTCGAACTCAAAAAAGTATGACCCATTCGCCGCGCATGTACCGGTATTGGTAATTGGGCCCCGAAAACGTGGTGCTGCGGCTGTAGCCAGCGCTGAAACGAAAGACCTGCGATCCTCTGACAGGACTTTGCAGACTCATTTCCAGCAATCGCGTTGGCTGATTCAGATCGTGATTGATCGTCTCATTGCCAAGCCCTGCCACTGCAGCGGCAGTCCATCCCTGGAAACGGTACCTCCAGCTGACCGCCAGCATCGACTCGCTGTAGTTCTTCGGATTGAAATAGGCCCTGTCGACGTCCTCGTGGCTGCTTCGGTAGGTTCGATAGCGCGCCTGCAAGGTCAGCCCCAGATCGAGTGACGGCTGGTAGATCAGACGCAGGCGCCCGTGGTCCCGTCGGTTTCCGTCGGAGAAATACTGCTGTGCCAGCAGCCCCACCAGCGTCAAGTGGCTTCCAAGCCCTTGATCCACGGCAACCCCGACAAATGAAAAATCGATTCCGCGGTCCAGGGACTTCGGGGTTTCCACCCAGTCGCGCGTCACAAGAAACTCCAGCGCCGTGCTTTTTGTGGGTGACACGCGGTAGCTGCCGTCGAGTGTCAGCAGCGTGTGCCCGCCCTGCTCGAACAAGCCAGCCTCCATTGCCCCTCCATCGCCGGTCCTGGTGTCGATCGAGCGGGCCAGGAAGGAGATTTTCTGGCCGGCCCTTCGCCAGCTGTCCTGCCTGTATTGATAGTCACCCAGCCGGAATCCCAAGTAGCGGTCGGCATTTTCAAAAGCAGGAAAAAATTCGACCGACACGCGTCGCGATTGAAAATTATCACTGTCGTTGGTCAGAAAGAACTCCGCGCCAAAAGCCACGCCGGCCGTTTTTTCCTTGTCTTTTTCTTCCTCGGCTCTGCAGGGAGCGATCAGCACCACGAACCCGAAAAGAACGGCGACGAAATATCTCGACGCTCCAGTCATTTCGTTCCCCAGGCTTTGGGTCTCCTGAACAGCTCATCCAAATAGCCGAGAACACTGGCCGGCTGCAGCAACAGGCTGTACAGCAGCACGTAGGTAAAGAACCCCTGAACGTTCTTTCGCACGATCAAGCCGGTTTTTTTGAACATTCGGCGTTCGATCGCAAACATCAGCAGACTCAATGCGAATGCCGCCGGTATCAGCGCGAGAGTCATTATTCCCACGATCCAGTAATGACCGAAGAGGGCCAGTATTATTCCCGGTATGAATCCGATGGTGCACGCCAGATCCAGCCACGGGAACAGCACGTTCCAATAAATGAAGAACGTCGACAACCGCGGTTTGAGGAGAATCCCCGGGTGCTTGATAAAGGCTTCCGCCATGCCGCGCGCCCATCGCTGGCGCTGCCTGACCAGTTGCTTGACGGTGCTCGGCACATTGGTAAACAGGCATGCGTCCTCGCAGTGGCCTACCCGATAGCCGGCTTTCAGCAGCGCCCACGTGAGTACGATGTCCTCCCCCACGCATTCGGGCCACCCGCCAACCTCGATCAGCGCGGCCCGGTCGTAGACAGAAAATGCGCCTTGCGCAACCAAGGTGCCCTGGAACAGCGATTGCACCCGCTTGATGGCCGCAATCCCATGGAAGTAATCCCATTCCTGGCTGCGAGTGATCCAGTTCTGCCGCGAGTTCCGGACCAGGATTTTTCCAGCCACAGCCCGCGTATGCGGGGGATCGGCCCGATAACGCTCGACGATGCTGGTCAGCGCGTCTCGGTACAGAAAAGAGTCGGCATCGACCGTAATGACCAGGTCGTGCGCAACTTCCTTGAATCCGATGTTCAGGGCGCGGGCCTTGCCTGCGTTTTTTTCCAGATCCACGAAGGTCAGCCATGGGTATCGATCCCGGGCACGCCGAACAACAAGAGAAGTGTGATCGGCGGATCCGTCATTGATCACGATCACCTGCAATTCGCCAGGGTAATTCTGCCGATCGAGCTGACGAGCGTCTCTTCGATGGAGGCTTCCTCGTTGTACGCGGCAATCAGAATGGATATCGGGGGATAGACGGATAGCGCGGCATGCGGCGGCCGCTTGTCCAGAATCAGGCTGATGGCCAGGAACGCATTCATGAAACCCGGAATAATGGCAATGCCATACACCAGGAAAATGGCCAAGGCAGTGCCGATGTAATATTTCAAATCGGCCAGCCAGGGGCCCGCAGCCCATATCGAAAATCCCATCCAGGCGCTGGCGCCAATTAACGCGATAAGAAATTTGCCCAGCACCGGCAGGTAAATCACTCGCTTCAGCGCTTTTGGGCTCTCTTCGTTCATATTGCCTCAATAATTCTCGCGAATGTAACGCTCAAGGCACGCGACGAACAGTCTGTTTACACTTCGAGGTGCATTAACAACACGATCCGGCCAAGCGCGATGCGGCCGCCACGATGGCGATGACTACAGCAAGCCAAAGGCGGCCCCCACGGCGGAAGCGATCGATGAAACCGGGCAGCAAGGGCCGTCGGCGGATCGGCCAGTGGATCGCCCCACTGTGGCTGGCCCTGCCGCTGGCCGTCTTGTCTTGTGTGAATGCCGTTGAGCCAGCGGCAGCGGATGCAGCGCCGCGGCGCGATGGCGCTGTCCACATCAACCAGGCCGAGTTGCTGTCCATTCCCGGTCTGGGTTACTCCGCCCCTCCGCGGCGCATCGAGGACGGCGGGCTGCCGACCGACGGGTGGAAGGCGGTCAGCCTGCCGTACATGGCCGGGCGCGAACTGGTACCCACACCGTCGGGCGGCGTGCAAACCGTCACCGACTGGTACCGCATCGATCTGGCCGGGCTGGGGCCTTCGGCACAGCCGCGCCATCTCTACCTCCCGCGCTGGAAGACCTTGGGCCGCATTGCGGTGTACGGCGACGGTGTCTTGCTCTATCAGTCGCAAGGCGGCGCTGTGCACAACGGCTACAACCATCCGCTGTTGCTGCCGTTGAACGCGACGGCCAACACGCCTTCTCCGGCGACGGTGCTGATTCGCGTCAACCGCCTGCGCAGCAGCGGGAGCGGATTTTCGACGGTGTGGGTGGGCGACGAGGATTCGCTGAGCTGGCGCTACCACGCTCGCCAATTGCTGCAAGTGCAGCTGCCGTTCATAGGCAGCGCCGCGTTCCTGGCGGTGGGTGCATTCGCGTTGGCGGTGTGGCTGGGCAAAAGGCGCGAATCGCTCTACCTGTTGTTCTTTGCGATCTCGGCGACCGCCTTCCTGCGCACGCTTCACTACTTCGTGAGCGGCGACTACCTCCTGGTCTCGGACGAGTGGTTCGAATGGATCACCGTTGCCTCCCTGCTCTGGTTGATCATCCTCATCCACCTGTTCCTGCAGCGGCTGCACCAGCAGCCCTCGGCCTGGCTGACCCGTTCGTCGGTGGCCATGGCACTGGCTTGCAGTGTCGCAACACTGCCTCATGCGTCGGCGTCGATCGCCAGCCTCTACTTGCTCACGCCCCTGCTCAACCTGACGGTATTGCCCGTCGCGGTGCTGATCTTTGCGGTGAACCTGCGCAAGGCGCTGCGCGCCAAATTGCCCGAAGGGCGCCTGGTGGCGGGCTGGGCGGTATTGGCCGTTGCGTTCACCTCCTATGACGGGCTGCTGCAGAACAACCTGGTCAGCCCGGAGAGCGTGTACACCTCCCCCTACGCCATCATCAGCCTGTTCTTCATCTTTTCGTACATCATGTTCGAGCGGTACACGGGCGCGTTCGCCGAAGTGGCCCGGTTGAACAAGGGCCTGGCCCAGCGCCTGCAGGCGCGCGAAGCCGAGCTGGACCAGAGCTACCGGCGGCTGCGCGTGATCGAAAACGAGCAGATGCTCGGTGCCGAGCGCCGGCGCCTGATGCAGGACATGCACGACGGGCTGGGTTCGTCGCTGATCAGCGCCATCCGTTCGGTGGAGCAAGGCGCCATGACCGATGCCGAGATCTCCGGCATGCTCAAGGGCTGCATGGATGACCTGAAGCTGGCCATCGATTCCATGGAGAGCGTGGACGCCGATCTGCTGCTGCTGCTGGCCACCCTGCGCTTTCGCCTGGCGCCGCGCATCGAGAGCGCCGGCGTCGCGCTGCGCTGGGAGGTGCAGCCCGTGCCTGCGCTGCCGTGGCTGGACCCGGGCAGCGCATTGCACATTCTGCGCATCACGCAGGAATGCGTGGCCAACGTGCTGCGCCACACGCGGGCCACCACCATCTGCTTCAGCACCGCGACGGATGGACAAGGCGTATGCGTGGTGATCGAAGACAATGGCGCGGGCTTCGCCGTGGAGGAGGCGCTGAGCCGAAGGGGCCGGGGGCTGCGCAATCAGCAGCGCCGTGCACAGGCCATCGGCGGCGCCGTGAGCTGGGAGTCGGGCAGCGCAGGAACCCGCTTCACGCTCTGGTTGCCGCTTCACCACGGGGCCGGCGCTGACCAGGCCATGAGTGCCTCCTGAGCCCCCGGGTCGGCCGCGCCGGTGGCCGCATCCGATCCGCCCCATGGGCATTCTTCGTTGCTAGGATTTCGCCATGCCCACCTGTACAGTCCAGCAGCTCTCGGCCGGCGACGGGCCGCTGATGCATGCGCTTCTCGACGTTTTTGCCGCAGCCTTCGACGACGCGGCCAGCTACGGCGCCAGCCGGCCTCGGCCGGCCTACCTTCGGCAACTGCTCGGCAGCAACCATTTCATTGCGCTGGTGGCGCGCGAGGGATCGCAAGTCATGGGCGGCCTCGCGGCCTACGAGCTGAAAAAGTTCGAGCAGGAGCGCAGCGAGATCTACATCTACGACCTGGCCGTTGCCGCCGCGCACAGGCGCAGGGGCGTTGCGACGGCATTGATCCGCGAACTCCAGCGCATCGGCTCCGAACGCGGGGCCTACGTGATCTTCGTCCAGGCGGATCCTCCCGATGCGCCGGCGGTCGCGCTGTACACGAAGCTCGGCGTGCGCGAGGACGTGCTGCATTTCGACATTCCGGTGCGGCCGGCGCAGGCGTCCTGAGGCCACTACTACCGCTTCAGCTGCTTGCTTCGGAGCACTCGGTGGTCATGTTCCAAGGCCCGCAGTCGTACATCACGCCTGGCTGGTATCCGAGCAAGCAGGAGCATGGGCGGGTCGTGCCAACCTGGAACTACGCCGTCGCACATGCGCACGGGGTGGCGCGAGCCATCGACGACGAGATCTGGCTGCGTGACGTGCTGGTTCGCCTCACGGCGGCACATGAGTCCTCACGGCAATTGCCTTGGAAGCTGACGGACGCGCCGGCCGATTTCATCGACAAGCTCCTGCGCGCCGTGGCGAGCGCGCCATGTCCAGTCGCGAAGGCGTTTGACCAACTCACGGCGCCGCACCGCATCAGCCCCGGCTCATCGCCTCGCGTTCAGGCTTTGCTCGCGGAACGCTGCCTCGCCCGCGTCCGACACCTCGACCCACTTCTTGTCGGGCGCTGCCTCCGCGGCGTAGTTGTCGTGCCAGTTCCACCACTTGTAGGTCGGCGTCTGGGGATAGCCCTCGGGTGAATCTTCCCAGACCTCCTGCCGGCCCAGCGGCGTGATGTCGAGGTAGTTCCAGGTGTTGCCCATCTGCTCGTCGCCGCGATTGTTGAGGAAGTAGGTGCGGAACACGCGGTCGCCGTCGCGGTAGAACACGTTCGTGCCGTGCCACTCGTGCACGCCGAAGTCGGCGTCGAAGCTGTCGGTGAGGGTGAACCACGGCAGCTCCCAGCCCATCCGCGCCTTCAGCCGCGCGATGTCCGCCTGGGGTGCACGCGAGACGAAGACGAGGGTGGTGTCGCGTGCATTCAGATGGGAGACGTGGGCGACCTGGTCGGCCACCATGGAGCAGCCCCGGCAGGCATGGTCGGGCCAGCCGAACACGCCCGGCTCGAAGAAGGCGCGATAGACGATCAGCTGGCGCCGGCCGCCGAACAGGTCGCGCAGGCTGGCCTTGCCCGCGGGCCCCTCGAATGCGTAGTCCTTTTCCACGGCCATCCACGGCATGCGCCGGCGCTCGGCGGCCAGCGCGTCGCGGGCGCGGGTCTGGGCCTTTTCCTTCACCAGCAGCTGCGCGCGGGCCGCCTCCCACGCCTGCGGCGAAACGACCGGTGGGGTGTGCATGGCAGGCTGTCCGCCTTTCTGTCCGTTCTCGATGGAAGTCTTCATGATTGAAATCTCCTGGTTGGGCGAATTCGCGCGCGTCGTGGCCGAAGCGCGATTCCATTCGCTGTTTGCTTGCTTGCTCATCGCTCGTTGTCGAGCAGAGAGATAAGTTTGGCGCCGGAAATCGAAGGTGGGGAGTAACAAGTGTGGCGGGATTGCGATGGAGCAGCTGATTGCAGCTGCGGCGCCGTTCGCGATTGGAGGGCGAGTTCAGTTCCTCGAAGCCGGCGCGATCTGTCGTGTCCAGGGGTACCAGCCAGACGTTCTGATTGGTGCGGCCCCGACGAGATGGCCAAGGCACTGCAGGCCGGCGCGTGCGCTCTCGCCATGCCCGATGCGATGAAGATCGGCGGCGTGACCGGTTGGCTGCGCGCCGCGGCGCTGGAACGAGGAAGCGGTGTGCGAGTACCTCGTCTAGAAGACAACGTACCCATATCATGGGTATCCATTGAATCACCCATTTGATGGGTATCTTTACCGATACCCATCATATCGGTAAGCTGCCGGTTACCCACTTCGTTGGTATTTCCATGCAGCAAGTCCTCTCGGTTCCATCGCAGCTCGGCGTGCTCCTCAAGGCGGCCCGCAAGGAAGCAGGCATCTCTCAGGTGAAGCTGGCCGAGCGGCTCGGCATCAGCCAGAGCCGCATGTCCCACATGGAGCTCAACCCCGGCTCGGTGAGCCTGGAGCAACTGCTGGCGCTCTTCGGCGTGCTGGGCCTCGAGATGCTGGTCGGCTCGAAGAATCCGGCGAAGCGCTCGAATGCGCAAGCACCAGATGCCGACCACCCGAGCCCAAGGCATGTCGCCAGCGCGCCGCCCGCTTTGGAGTGGTGAGCATGGCGCGTACATCGAACATGCCGGCGCTTTCCATCTGGGCCAACGGCGAGCGCGTCGGCACCTGGCGCATTCCTGCGCGCGGGGCGGACGAGTTGCGCTACGACGACGCCTGGGTCGGCTCGCCGACAGGGCGCCCGCTCTCGCTCTCCTTGCCGCTGGTCGGCGGCTTCATCCACAAGGGCCCGATCGTCCAGAACTACTTCGAGAACCTGCTGCCCGACAGTCAGCCCATTCGCGAGCGCATCGCGAGCCGCTTCAGGACGCCCACGACGCAACCCTTCGACCTCCTGCAGGCCATCGGCCGCGATTGCGTGGGCGCCATCCAGTTGCTGGGCGAGGACGACGGCCCGGCGAATGTCGATCGCATCGAGGGCGAGGCGATGAGCGAGGCCGACGTCGAGAAGCTGCTGCAGCAGACCGTCGACCCCGGCAGGTTCGCTGCGCAATCCGCACCCGAAGACGAGTTGCGCATCGCCCTGGCCGGCGCCCAGGAGAAGACTGCGCTGCTGTGGCACGAGGGCCAATGGTTCCGCCCGCACGGCTCGACGCCCACTACGCACATCCTGAAGTTGCCGCTGGGCCTGGTTGGCCACCGCAAAGCCGACTTCAGCACCTCGGTGGAAAACGAGTGGCTTTGCCTGAACATCCTGCAGGAGTACGGCATACCCGTGCCCCGTACGGCCGTCCTGCGCTTCGGCTCGCAGAAGGTGCTGGCCGTCGAGCGCTTCGATCGCAGGTTGCACTCGTCCGGCAACTGGTGGCTGCGCCTGCCGCAGGAAGACTTCTGCCAAGCCCTGGGCAAGCCGTCGCACCTGAAGTACGAGGCCGACGGTGGTCCCGGCATGGTCGACCTGGCAGGGGTGCTTCGAAGCTCGGTCGATGCCCAGCAGGACCTGGCCACGCTCATCACCGTGCAGCTGCTCTTCTGGATGCTCGGCGCGCCCGACGGGCATGCGAAGAACTTCAGCATCGCCTGGTTGCCGATGGGCCGCTACAGGCTGACACCCGTCTACGACGTGATGTCCATCTGGCCCGTGGAGGGCAACGGGCCGAACCAGTTCTCCAAGCACGAGGCCAAACTGGCCATGGCCCTGATCGGCAAGAGCAAGCACTACCAGTTCAAGACCATCCAGCGGCGTCATTTCAATGCCATGGCGCAGAAGTGCCACTACGGGCCGGACGCGGAGGACCTCATCCAGCGCGTGCTCTCGGCAACGCCGGGCGTGATCGACCGCATCGGGACGCGCCTGCCTGCGCACTTTCCGGCTGCGGTGTCCCACAGGATTCTCGAAGGCCTTGCGCGTTCCGCCAAGGCGCTGGAGGCGATGCCCGCTTTCTAGGCGGCCGAACGCTGAGAGCTTGCCGAGCGTCTGCACGATCTCGTCGACCAGCCAGCGGTGGGCCGCGCTGTATCGATGACGCAACCTACCGCGGCTAGGCGCCAGCGAGACGTGTTGATGCTGCGGATAAATCACCGCCACAGCAAGGCCGTCGACCTGTTCATCAAGGTACGCCAGGGCGGAGCCGTTGAAAGTCCAGTTCGACAAGATCGTCACGATCGATTTCAGCCAATCGTTCGAAGCGAGTGTCGCGCAGGCCGAAGCGATCATCAGATCGGCGCTTTAGGCGCGCCGCATGTTGCCGCTCTCGTCGAGCGAGCCCAATGCCGACTGCTTAAGCCCGAAGAAATTGCCTGTATCGGTTCTCGTCGTCGGCCGCGCTCAACGAAGCGGCAGTTCGATGCAACCAGCGAGCGGAACCCGTGGAACATGTTCGAGGCGCGCGCTGCTGGCAATGACGATGGCATGCCCCGCGCGGGCGGCCAGCGACTCGACGGCGTTCCACAGGCAGCCGATCGACCGCGCGTCGAGCGCCCCTTCGGGTTCGTCGAGCAGCACCAGCGGGCGGCCCGAGGCCAGCGCGGCCGCCAGCCAGACCTTGCGCTTCGATCCGGTGGAGAGCATGTACATCGGCTTCTCGATGTGCGGCGCCAGCGAAAAACCCTCGACCAGCGCCTGCCACGACGCCGGGTCGAAGCCCGCGTCGCCCTCGCTCAGGGTGGCCGTGCATGCACGCGCGGTGACCTGGTCGAACGCTTCGGTGGCCGGGTCGCAGAAGAAGACGTTGCGCTCGTAGACCCCAGGCTCCGCATCAAGGCGCGCGCCCGCAAGCGTCAGCCTTCCGGAGGCGGGCAGCGTGCCCGCGATCACGCGCAGCAGGGTCGACTTTCCGGTGCCGGTGTCGCCAAGCAGCAGCGTGACGCCTTCGCCCACCGAAGCGCACCAGCCGGAAGCCAGCGCGGGCTGGTCGGGATAGGAAAAACTCAGGTCCTGAAGCTGGAGGATGGGGGGCGGCATCGGGGTGTTCATGTGCGGGGAGGTCCTGGCCGGATTCTGCCTCGACACCCCGCCCTGCACTGCCCTACCGGTCAGATCAGGAACTTACGAATGCGCACCGAAGCCAGGTCGACGGCGCTCGCCACGACGATCAGCATCGATGTCGCGTTAGAACTTTTCACGTAGGCACTCGCGCCGACACCGAAAGATCGGGGTCCGTGGCAGGATGTCCCGCATGGAATCGGTCAGCCGTGACGATCATCAAGCGCCCGATGTGCTCTAACGCAAGGAGTCGCGACATGGCGAATACGGACTGCATACGCAAGACCCACTCTTGTGCCTGCGGCATGAGAAGAACACTCCTGATGCTGGTCGCGACGTGGGGCTTCGCGGCGCTGGCGCCGGCAGCGCATGCCGAGCCTGTCGTGCTGTCGCTGGCGCATGCCGCCACGACCACGCACCCGGCCCATCTGGCGGCACTTCAGTTCGCGAAGCGCGTCGAGGAGCGCACCCATGGGCAGGTCCGCACGGAGATTTTTCCCGCGTCCCAGCTCGGCAGCGAAAACGAACTGCTGCAGAAAGTCAGGCTCGGTGCGGTCGATATGGACGTGACCTCGATGAACTACCTCATCAAGTACGAGAAAACCTTCTCCGTCATCGTCATGCCGTATCTCTTCGACAGTTATGCGCACGCCCACCGCGTGCTCGACGGCCCGGCAATGAAGTGGCTCGCGCCGCTGGCCGAGAAGCAGGGCTTCGTCATCCTGTCCAACTGGGAATGGGGGTTCCGCAACATCACCAACAACAAGCGCCCGATCAACGTGCCCGAAGACGTGCGAGGCCTCCGCGTGCGCGTTCCGCCTGTCGCCGAACTCGAGGCCACCATGCAGGCGCTGGGTGCCCGGGTCAGCAAGGTCGGCTTCAAGGAACTTCCCCAGGCGCTGGCGCAGGACCTGGTCGACGGCCAGGAGAACCCGCTCAATGTCATCTACTACAACAAGTTGTACGAGGTGCAGAAGCATCTCGCCCTGACCCGCCATGTGTACTACAACACGCTCCACCTCATGAGCGCCAGGAGCTGGGCGAAGCTCACACCGGCGGAGCAAGCGATCATGCGGGAAGAGAGCAAGGCGGCGGGCGACGGCATGCGCAGGAAGATCATCGCCGAAGAGGAGGAACTGATCGCCAGGATGGTCGCCGCCGGCGTGGAGGTCACCCGCCCCGACCCGGGGCCGTTCCGCGCGGCCACGCGGGGCGCCCGCGAGGAGATCGGGCGCTTCGCCGGCGACGAGAACGTGCGCACGTTCCTGAAGATGGTCGATGCGGAGCGAAAGCAGTAATGCATCTCGCCCACCGTGCCTTTGAAGCAGGTCGCAATTGAGCAAATCCTCGATCGACTTCTCGTGGTGGAGACAAGCGCGCAGCCTGCGGATGGAGATCGCACTCGGATTCGGCGTCGTCATCGCGCTGATGCTCGCGTTGGCCGCTGCCTCCTATCTCAGCGAACAGCGTTCCGCGGCTGCCATCGACAAGCTGTTGAACAGCGACAACCGGATGGCAGACCTGAGTCTGCGCAGTTCGTTGGCGATGTACAAGGCACGCGACGCCGAGAACGAACTGCTGCTGTCCGCGGACCGGCTCGGCGTGGCGCAGGCGAGCGAGCGCTCCCTGCCGGCCATGCAGAACCATTTGCTGGACATGCGGGAGTATCTCGCCAGTCTTCGCATCATCTCGGCCGATCCGCAGTTCAGGGACCAGGTCGATCGGATCGAGGCCCAGACCCGGCGCTACGAGGACGGGTTTCTCGCGTTCATCGAGCAGCGCGGCAAGGAAGGCCGTCTGGGCTCGGCACACGAGTTTCGCCAAAACTATGTCGATGCGGCCGTTGCCATCGAGTCCTCGGTGGAGGCGCTGCACACCGCGGCGACCAGGCACGCGCTTCAAACGCGCAGCGATGTCGAACGCGCAGCCAGGTTCTCGCGATGGGCCGCCGTCGCCATGGTCGCCTTGGCCACCCTTCTGGGCGTTGTGGTGGCGCGGATCGTCTCGCAACGCATCACGGGCTCCATCGCGCAGCTCGTCGCCTTTTCCCGGCGTGTCGCCTCGGGTGACTTCAGTGCAAGAGCGCAGCAAGGCCGCGCGGATGAATTCGGCATCCTCGCGAACGCCATGAACCAGATGGCCGAGTCGATCGAGAATTCCAAGGTCCTGCTGGAGAGCGCCGCCGACACTTTGGAGCACCAGGCCACCCACGACGTGCTGACGGGGCTTCCGAACCGCGCGTTGCTGGACGATCGTCTCAAGCAGGCCATCTCGTATGCGGACCGGTACGGCCGGCTGATGACGGTGGTGTTCGTCAACCTCGACGGCTTCAAGCTGGTCAACGACAGCCTGGGCCGCAAGGCCGGGGACGAACTGCTGAAGGTCATGGCCGGACGCATGAGCCGGCGCCTGCGCAGCGTGGACACGGTGGTGCGAACAGGCGGCGACGAATTCGTGATCGTTCTGTTCGACCAGCCCGGAGACGGAACAGAGATCGCGCCGGCGCTGCACAGGCTGCTCGAGGCCATCGCGCAGCCGGTGCAGATCGGCAGCCAGGGAATCCAGGTCACGGGCAGCCTGGGTGTGGCCACCTACCCTGCAGACGGCACCGACGCTGACGCCTTGCTCATGAACGCAGATGCCGCGATGTCCTGCGCCAAGGCGTCGGGGCGCAACAATTTCCAGTTCTATGCAGCCGAGATGAACGGCCCGATCCGCGACAAGCTGGCCATGCGCGAAGGCTTGCGCAATGCCATCGCGCGAGGCGAGTTCCACCTTGCGTACCAGCCCCAAGTGGAGATGAGATCGGGCCGGGTGACGGGCGTGGAGGCATTGATCCGTTGGCAGCATCCGGAGCATGGCTTGATATCGCCGGCGCAATTCATTCCCCTGGCGGAGGAGACCGGCCTCGTCGTTCCCATCGGCGAATGGGTGCTGCGCACCGCCTGCTTCCAGAACAGGGCCTGGCAGGACGCAGGCCTGCCGGCCTTCAGCGTTTCGGTCAATGTGTCCGCCCGGCAGTTCAGAGAGCGAACCTTGATCGAACAGGTCGCCCAAGCGCTGGAGGAAAGCGGGCTCGACGCCCGGTTTCTCGAACTGGAACTGACCGAAAGCCTGATCATGGAAGATCTCGAGAAAGCCCTGCTGTCGATGAAGGCCCTGCAAGCGATGGGCGTGCAGCTCTCCATCGACGATTTCGGAACCGGCTATTCAAGCCTGAGCGCGCTCAAGCGCTTTCCCATCGCCAGGCTCAAGATCGACCAGGCCTTCGTGCGCGACATTCCCGACGACGAAGAGGACAAGACGATCGTCAAGGCCGTCATTTCCCTGGGGCACGAACTCAACCTCAAGGTCATCGCCGAAGGCGTCGAGACCGAGCAGCAGCTGGAATTCCTGCGCACCAGCGGCTGCGACGAAATCCAGGGCTATTTCTTCAGCCGTCCGGTGTCACCCTCCGAGCTTGCAGCCTTCGTCAGAAGGCGCTTCGGCATTGCGGACGCAGGCCGCCGGCCCGATGTGCGCCCAAGGAAAATCGCGGCACGCTGAGCCTTGACGTCCGAGACTGGCTCGAAGGACGTTGCGGTCGCGGGCCTTGCGGGCAAAAAGGCTGGATCAGGCCTGGCCCAGCGCTGCAATCTCCGCCGCGCCCAATGCGCCGCTGTAGATGCGCAAGTCGTCCACGCGCCCTTGCAGCTCGGGGTCGCTGGGGAACTGCGAACGACCGAGCCAGTTCTGCGTGGTCTCGCCAAGGTCGAAGGGCGCGAGCGTCATCTGCGGGTTGGTGCCGGCGACGACGCCGTCCACGTACAGCGTGCCGAGCGTGCCGGACAAGGTCACCGCAACATGCACCCAGCGGCCGACCGGAAGCGCCGCCGACATGCCATCGATGACCTGCTCGTTGTAGCCATGGACCGTGGAGATCGCATAGCGGACCGTGCCAGCGTTGCTGCGCGGCGTCAGCATCATGTAGCGGCGCGTGCCGGAGCCGAAGTCGAAGACGCGCGACCACGTCGCGGCGTTGTCCAGCAGCACCCGGATCGAGAGCGTGAAGTCGGCGGCATTCTTCACCAAGCCTGCCGGAAGACTGACGGGAGCGGGCGCGCCGCCGTCGGGCTTCCACTGCAGCAGCAGTTCGGGTGTCATCGCTGCTTTCGCTTCGCTGGAAGGGGCGCTTTCTCCCGCCGCGGTGGTAGCGACGATCACGTAGTAGTACGCGCCGGTGGTCCGGACACTGGTGTCGGTGAAGGTGAGCGTGTCGGTGATGGTGGAGGCGATCACGGTGTAAGGGCCGCCCGCGCTCTCTGCGCGTTTGACCGAGTAGCTCGACGCGTCGGAGCAGCCCCACCAGGACAACACCACCTGCGGCCCGCGCACCCGCGCCACGAGCCCGCTTGGCCGCACGGGCGTTGCGAGCGGCTCGCGCGTGAAGGTCAGCGTACCGAAGCCGAGCTGGTCGCCATTGCCGCCGTCCGACTCGGGATACATCTGCGTGGCTTGCAGCGCCGTGTAAGGCGTCGCGATGCCCAGGCGGTTCGCATAGTGGTTGTGCACGCTTTCCCAGATTCCCCGGCGGTGCCCTCGGGCTCCCTCGGACAGCACGGACTGCGTGCCCTGCTTGTTGACGTTGGTGAAGAACGGCACCGTGTAGAAGGCGCCGGAGCCGTCAAGGAGATTGGACTTCGCCACGTACTCCGCGCCGGCGAGAAAACGGTTGTTCTCGTAGCCGTACGTGTCGTCGCCCTGGTTCCACGCCATTTCATGGAATGCGCCCGCCAGGCCGATGCCGAGCGTGCAGTGCCCCTGGTCACGGCCGCTTTCCTGCCATTGGCCGAGATAGCCGGGATGCACGTGATAGACCGCTTGCAGGCCCGCCCCATTGCCTTGGCCTGTCTTGTAGTAGCTCATCGCCTCCTCATAGATGTCGGGCCTGTCGCACAACACGCCGATGGCCAGCATCGAAGCCAGCGTGCACTGGTCCCAGTTGGCCCAGTAGTTGGTGATCTGGGCACCGTTGTGACCGACCAGGAAGCTGTGGTTGAGCGGGTAGAACACGTTGAGCATCATGTTCTGGAAGCGCGCGAAATCGCTGGCGGCCCAGCCCTCGTAAGTCCGCATGATCTCGGCCGCGTTGGCAAACTGGTAACCGTAGATGCCAGCCGCCAGGAAGCGGTCGGCGTTGCCGGTGAGCGTGGTCAGCGTGGACGACCATTCATTCAAGAAGACCACTGCCAGGTCGGCGTAGCGCTTGTCCTGCGAGACCTTCCAGCGCAACGCCAGTTGATAGGCGCGCGCGATATCGATGTACATCTGCGCGAAGTTTTGGCCGTCTCCCCCGCGAATCACCGTGGCAAGCGGGCGCGGGTTCGCACCGAGTTGCGCGCGGCCGCTGGACGTCAGCGCGCTCCAGCCATCGAGCCAGGGTTGCGCCTTGGCTTTGACTTTCAGGCGCATGCGCTCGAAGTCGCTCTCCGTATGCAGGAGACCGGGGTGGATGAACTTGCGCCCCTGGGGAGACGGGGCCGGAGCAACGGAAGGTTCATCGGCAGGGCCAGTTGCCGCGGGGGCGATTGGCAAAGCTGCCACATCCATCGTTGCGGTTCCCGCAGCACCGGCCTGCAGGCCTGCGATGCTGCCCCCTGCGCTTCCTCCACCTCCGCAGGCAGTTGTTCCGAGAGTGGCAAGACTGATCGCGCTCACGCAAAAGGTGCGGCGGTCCAGGGAGGCGTTGCTTTCTTTGTTCGATGAATGCATTGCAGAAATGGGGGTGTGATGTTTTGCAACCGCGACATGCATGCCTGTCGTTCGCACGAATCGCTTGCGCGCATCGGCAAGGCCAACGATTAAGGGTCCGGTCAAACGATATTGACCAACCTCGGCCAGTGACGACGCGTGCCACCTGAGCGGCGGTCGGCCTTCTCCTGAACAGCACCTCGCGCACTCAACGCGTTGCTGCAGGATTCGAGTTGCCGCAGGCACTCGAGCAAGACGTCGTGATGCTCTGCATCGATATCTTCGAGAAGGTCGATGTTGAGGGCGGCGATGCGCGGGAACAGGTCTTCGAAAAGTTGTCGCCCTGCGGCGCTCAATTGCACATGCACTTCGCGGCCGTCGTCGGTGTCCTTGCGTCTTTCGATCAGACGCTTCTCGAAAAGACTGCGCAGGCCGCGGGATGTGCGTACGCGGTCCAGTTGCAACTGCTCGGCGAGCGCCGAGGATCGGATCTCTCCAACCTGCGCGAGCATGCCGATCATTCCCCACTCGCGATGCGTGATGCCGAAGCCTCCCTCGACGATGCGGGTAGCCATGGCCATGCCCGCACGCGTGGCGCGCCACACACGGTACAGGAGGAGATCGTTCAGTGCGCGCGGCGCGCGCAATGCTGTCGTGTCGGGAAAAGGTTGCATGCGAATCAGGGCTCCTGGAATGAAGTGGCGATGTTTGTGCAGGTGGCTCGCGGCGGCAGCTTCTACTTCAGGGCGGCCCCGCCTCGCGCGAGGTACTGACCCGAGAGGCGGGCAAATTGGCCGCCATCGGTGCCGATCGAGGTCTGATGGCTGCCGCCCGGGCTGAAGACGATCGCGAACGTATGGGTGTCGCCGTACTCCTGCGTGTTGCGCAGCATGTAGTCGACATGGTTGTCGCGATAGTGCTGATCGGTCCCACCGGGCGTATCGGACGGCACGCCCATCGGCGTCTGCCACCACAGGATCGGCAGGCCATTGCCCAGGGCCGCGCGATAGTCCGAAAGCTGGCTCTGCGACTCGTGGAAGTTCGGGCTGGTCTTGTTGCTTGCGTCCCAATAGAACGGCCCGCTTCGGCCCTTGCATTCGTCAGGCGGCGACGCGACTTCCCTGCAGCCCGCATCGCGGTCGCTGGTCTGGGCGACGATGAAGTCCGCCTGATGGGCTCCGACCGCCCGCATCTGCGCGCCGATCTCGGCAGGCGTGCCGCTCCAGAAGGCCGGCGGGAACCCCACCAGCGCCTTGGGCGCGATCCGCCTGCCCATCTGCACAAGGCATTGGCCCAGGCCCCCGGCGGTGTTCGGCAACCCGGCACATTCGGGCTGGTTGTTCACGACGGCGGGCATTCGCGTCGCATCGCGATCGGGCGCCTGCGACGCAACGAATCCCCAGAAATCCGGCTCCAGGTTGATCAGAACGGGCCCACGCAGGTCTGCAATCAGCTGGTACATCAGCCGGACCTGCGCCCAGTATTTGTTCATGAACGCCGTGTCGTTGATGCCGCTCAGATTGCCCTCGCCGTTCGCCGTCATCTGGTAGAGCGTGTACATGGGAATCGCGCCGTAGGCCTGGATGGCCTGCGCGGTGTACGTGAGGTATGCGCCGTCGGGGCTGTTCCAGGTGGGCCAGGCGCCTGTGCCGACGCCCACGAGGTAGGTGTCCACGATGTCCGGGTGAATGTCCTGGCTCTTCATCTGGTCGATGGGACTCGAGCCGAGCCCGATCAGCACCCGGGCGGGCTTGCCAAGCCTGGCCACCAGCGCGGCGCTGGGGACGTTGCCGCCACTTCCGCCGGTACCACCGGTGTCACCCTGGCCACTGCCGCTTTGGCCGTCGGTGCCTTGGCTACCGCCACTGCCACTGCCACTCGGGGTGCCGCCGCCGCCCTGAAGCGACAGCGGCGGCAGGCTCTGGCCACCGCCGGAACCGCCGCCGCAACCGAAGAGGGTCAGTGAGGCCAGGAGTGCTGCAAGGGGTCGTTGAGAAAACACGAACATGAGGAAACGATGTGAACTTGAAGGGACCGATCGACGCACGAAGTGCGTGTCCGGGATGGGGGGAATTTGTTGCCAGGGCCGCCGGCGTCTCTCACGCGGGGCGTTGCAACGTCAGGACCGCAACCTCGTTCTCGCTCAATTCATACAACTTGCCCGTGTTGCAGAGAGACGGCGAGGGGGCGCCCGGCGGGCGCCCGGTAAGGAAACGTCTGGGTCGGAAATTGAATCATTTGGTTTTTTATGTAAAAAAATGATTCAGCAATAGGCATGCCAAGCGGGAGGTGCTTGCCTTCTGCGTTCTTTTTTCTTAGCTGACTGCTCACATTCGCTGGGCACCTGACAAACACTGCCTCCGACAAGCCGAAAAAATATCGACCTACGGACAAAAGCGTCACACCTGAAGCCGAACACTTTGCTGGTCGCCGGCCACAAGAATCGCCCGACCGCATGGCCAGTGAATACGTCCGGTCCGAGGCGATTGTGCAAGCCCGCACTTCCTCGCGAAAGTATGCGCTCACATGATTGCACTAGACGCCGGCCACGCCCCGCTGCAGTGCGAAATCCAGCAGCACCCGGTCGGAGGGCTCCTCCGGCCAGGTGTCCTGCGCCAGCCAGCGGAAGAAGGTGGTCGCGGCCACGCGGCTCGCCGGGCCGTCGCGCCGCCAGGCGCGCGCGATGGGGGCCGCCACCTGGTCGAGCCTTTCGGCTTCGAAGCGCGTGCGCACATCCGACTGCATGAGCTGCGGCATCTCGGCGAACACGGCGCGCGCCTGCCCCATGCGGTCGTTCTCCCAGAGCTCGCGGATGCGCCGCAGCCGGTC
This sequence comes from Variovorax paradoxus, assembly GCF_018614875.1. GTDB lineage: Bacteria > Pseudomonadota > Gammaproteobacteria > Burkholderiales > Burkholderiaceae_C > Variovorax > Variovorax paradoxus_I. The sequence goes on from NZ_JAGGNW010000030.1 coordinate 37,651, forward strand.
GGCCTCCGACAGCGCCGCCACAGGCGGCGCCAGCGCCGGCGGCTGCCCGCCACCGCCGGATGCCGGCTCCACCGCGGTCACGCCGGCATAGCCCTTCTTCAGCGCGTCCTTGAAATAGGCGGCCGGCGATTTGAGCCCGGGCATCGAGGCATTGCGTAGCCGCTGGTCCACATGGTCCAGCGTGGCGCGAAGCTGCCCCTCGTCGGTCGTGGCGTAGAGATCCTGGGCCTCGTCCTGTTTCAGGCCCAGCGCGATCAGGCGCCTGACCAGTTCCAGGTCGAAGACGTTCCGGTTCGACGCGCTGATGTCGCCCAGGCGCTGCTGGACCTTGGGAACGACGCGGAACTGGATCTCCTCGATCTTGCGGCCGCGCTTGTGCTCGATCAGTTCCAGCCCGAAGTCCTCGCACAGCGCGTCGATCTCGGCCAGCGCCTTGCTGATGACGTCGCGCTTGAGGAAACGGTAGTCGACCTCCTTGATGTCGCTGCGGCCCGTCAGCACCGCGGCCCACCAGACGACGTCCTCGCGCATCGACAGCCGCCCCGGCGACGTCAGGTAGCGCGCACCGATCTCGTACAGCACCGCCGCGGAATAGCTGCGCATCTGGCTGCTCATCTCGAGCAGCACGCGCGTGTACTGGTGCGGCTTGACCAGCCGCTCCTTGATCTCGTCCGGATAGCGCCAGGTCACCATGCAGGGCCGCCCCCTGCCCTGCTCCTCGATGGTGACCGTGCCGAGCAGCTGCGAGGACACCCAGCGCTTCAGGGAACTGCTGCTGGTCGACCATTCGATGGTCGTGGCCTGCATGTCGCGCAGGTGCGATTTCAGCAGCTCCGTATTGTTGGAGTTGAAGCGGGCGTCGCCGATCAGCTCGCTCAGCGTCAGCCGGTAGACCGGCTCGTCCACGCCCTGGCGCTGCGAATGGTAGAGCAGCGCGTTGTAGATGCGCCGCGACAGCAGGGTGAGCCGGCCGCGCTTGGGGCGGATGGCGATGGCTTCGTTGGCCTTGGCAACGCTCTGCTCCTCCGCCGTGGGCGACTGCCGCGGCGGAGACCGGGATTGTGGATTTTCTTCTTCGACCATGGTCCGCAGCGGCAATCAGATGGTTTCACATCATGCCTTTGCATTGTGATTCAGTCAATTCACATTACGGCGGCAAAGGTGCCTTGGTATGTTTGCAGATAAACACTTGGGGAATTGAAGAATTGGGATTCCGTTTTTCTCCATCGTGACAGCCACTTACGATCCCTGATGTGAGATCGGTTGGGATCGAATGTGAGAACGGCTGGGATTCGGAGTGAGCCTTGTTGGGAGACCGGCGCTCCTTGTGTGAGCACGGATGGGTTCCAATGTGAGTGGATATGGGTTCCAGCCCCGGCTGGCGTGCCGGATCCGAGCCAAAGCCTGGGATGGGGCACGCAAATGGGCCGCGCCAGGCACCCTGCCCTCGGGTTTCAGCCCTTTCGGCGCCTGGCTTGCCAGGGGCCGAGGCCCTGGTCCCCAATCCCTCTCACAATACTTCGCGATGTTGGAGGCAGGCTGTCCGCGAAACTTGTTCATTCGACAGATTCTCATAGAATTGCCGTATTCTGTCGAATAAGGCCAAACAAATGTCAGCTCTCGTCCCCCCGCTCGGTGGAAACCTGGTTTCCACGGACGCCCAGGTGCCTCCCCGTCAAACCATCAACATGCAGAAGATCGCGGCGCTGGCGACGCGGGCCGGGTCGATGGTGGAGCAGATACGGGGCATGCTGCTGGCCCCGGAAGCCCGCAAGATCCCACCCACCTACTCCACCGCGCAGCTTGCCGCGCTCTGCGGCGTCGACAAGGCGCACGTGGCCTACCGCATCACCAAGGAAGATCTCCCGGCCGGCCGGCTGACCCCTTCGGGCGGCAAGCGGACCTTCGAGCTGGACGAACTGCGCCGCTGGACCCGGACCTACCGCGCAGAAAAGATGCGGCCCGCCGGCCGCAAGGCCATCACGATCGCCGTGGGGAATTTCAAGGGCGGCGTGGCCAAGACCACCACGGCCATGGTGCTGGCGCAAGGGCTCAGCCTGCGCGGGCACCGCGTGCTCGCGATCGATACCGATCCGCAGGGTTCTCTCACCACGCTGCACGGCCTGCTGCCGGAAGCCGAAGTCACCGAGGACATGACGATCGGGCCGCTGTGCGACGGCACGGAGAGCGACATCCGCTATGCGATTCGCTCGACCTACTGGGACGGGATCGACCTGGTCGCGGCCGCGCCCTTCCTGTTCTCCGCCGAGTTCGCCCTCCCCGCGCGCCAGATGCAGCAGCCCGGCGCCAAATTCTGGGACGTGCTGAACGAAGGCCTGGAGACGGTGCGCGACCTGTACGACGTGATCGTGATCGACACGCCCCCTTCTCTTTCGTACGTCACGATCAATGCGCTGTGGGCCGCAAACGGCATCGTCGTGCCGGTGCCGCCTTCGGGACTCGACTTCGCCTCGTCGGCGCAGTTCTGGTCGCTGCTCGCCGACCTGGGCGGCAACCTGGACGGCCAGAGCAAGGACCGCGAAGGCAAGGCCTTCGACTTCCTGCATGTGCTGCTGAGCCGGGTGGACGCGGCCGACCCGGCCATGCCGGCGGTGCGGCAGTGGATCCAGGCCACCTACGGCGAATACACGCTGCCGGTCGAGATCCCGAAGACGAGCGTGACCAGCAACAAGGCGGCCGAGTTCGCGACGGTCTACGACGTCCAGAAGTACGAGGGTGCCGCCAAGACGTACAAGCGCGCGGTGGACGCCTACGATTCGTTCGTGGAGCTGGTCGAGCAATCGGTGATCGGCGCATGGACGGCGCAGGGAAAGGCCAGGCAATGAGGACGCTGGCTATGCTTTCGACATCCCCTTTGGGTGGAAACCAGGTTTCCACCGGGCGGCCCGTTCTGCCCATGCCCAGCCTGCCGAAATCCGTGGAAACCAGGTTTCCACGACCGCCGGTTCCCGAAGCTGGATGCTGCGCGGCGATGCCGCGCAACCTGCCCCGGGCCGCAGGCCGTGCCGGCAAAAAGTCCCGTTTCCCGACCTTGAGGGCGCCGCACGCCGCGCCAAGGAGTGTCCATCATGGCTAGCACCCGCAAGCGGCTGGAGGCATTGACCGCCGGCCTGATGCTTCCCGAAGCCGCAAAAGATCCGGTCGATGTGCCTGCCCCGGCAGCCGTTCACGCGGTGCCCCCGTCGGCATCGAACGCCCTGGAAACCAGGTTTCCACCGGCTGTCGGCGGCACGCTCGCGCCCCGCACCGGGCCTGGCCAGATGATGGCTTTCCGGGGCCAGATCCAGCAGGTCGAAGGAGAGATGGCGGCGCTGCGCGAAAAGCTCAGCCAGTATGAAGGCTCGCTGCCAACGCGGAAGATGGACCCGAAAACCATCCGTCCCAGCCGCTGGGCGAACCGCCACGATGCCTCGTTTACGAGCAGCGCCTTCGCGGGCCTGAAGGCGGACATCGAGCACGCCGGCGGAAACGTCCAGCCGATCCTGGTGCGCCCGCTCAAGGAGGAGCCCGGCCAGTTCGAGATCGTCTTCGGCCACCGCCGGCACCGGGCCGCGCTGGAACTCGGCATTCCGGTGCTGGCGTCCATCTGGGTCGACGAGCTGGGCGACGCGGCGCTCTTCGCCGCGATGGACCGGGAAAATCGCGAACGCGCGGATCTGTCCAACTACGAGCAGGGCCTGATGTACCAGCGCGCCCTGGAAGAGCAACTGTTCCCCACGCAGCGCCAGCTGGCCGAAGCGCTCGGCGTGAGCCATACCTGGGTGCGCAAGGCGCTGCTGGTGGCGCAGTTGCCGACGGCGGTGGTGGAGTGCTTTCGCAGTCCTCTGGAGATCAGCTTCCGCCATGCCGAGCAGATCAATGCCGCCATGGAAAAGGACCGGCGCGGTGTCCTGAAGCGCGTGGAAAGGCTGCGGGGCCACAGCCTCGCGCCGGCCATGGTCGTCGCTCGATTGCTCGATGCCAAACCCGGGTTCGAGCGCTCGGAGAAGCTCGACATCCTGTTGGCGGGGCAGAAGATCGGCACGCTGGCGCGCGCCAAGAGCGGAGAGATCACGATCACGATCGTTCCGGAAGCCGCGACCGGGGCCGGCCAGGAAGCGCTGGAAGCCAGCATCGCGGAAACCCTGCGCAAGGCACGCACCTTGTAAATGCGCCTGCGGGGGAGGGCGGCGCGGCAATTGTGAGGACCGTTGGGATTCTGGTTCTGCGCCAGATCCGGCAACTGCATGATGCTCGCGCAGCTCGTTTGCCAGGCGTTTGGGCGGCCGGGCCAGCCGCCAGGAAAGGCTAGTGCGTGGTTTCCGCAGCATTGCCCCGGCAAAGGCATCGGGAAACCGGCGCCTCACCGTGGCTGAAGGGCGCGGCATCGAAGCGGGAGGCTACCGGACCGTCGGCAGGGCAGGGCAGAGCACCGGGCCCCGATGCCCCATTCACCCTTGTCCAGTCACCATGAGTCCGGGCATGCCACCTGCGCTCTTGGGAGGCTCGGACCCAGACGGGCAAATGACAAGAGCTCAGCGATCAATTCGACCGAATCGAGGGCCTTCGAAACCACTGGAAGATTTCCGGCAACCCGGATAAAATCCAATCAAATCAACAACTTAGGCGAAGGTGCTCGCGCAGGTACTTGATTGCAACACAAAATGTGTATTGATGATTACTTCAGTTATCATCAATCGATTCATGACAACGACCACCGTACCAGACGGCCGGCAGGCCTCCGCCAGCGCCACGTTCCATCCCGTTGCACCGGCGGAACGCAATACCGCCTGAGTCCGACAGACATGCCCGCCGTTCCCACACCCTCCCAGCTGTCCCACGTCGATGACGACGAACTCGCGCGCCTGGCATCGAGTTGGCGGGCCCTCGCGGGTCGCGGCGACCGGGAAGCGTTCGGCATCGCGCATGCGCTCGAGGTCGAGCAGCGCCGGCGCACGCGGGTGAGCCAGCTGCAGCAGCTGCCGGAGGATCCCGGGCCGGCGCCGCGCCCGTGGTGGAAGTTCTGGCAATCGACCGGGGAGCGGAACCCGACATCGGCCTCATGAAGGCCGTGATCCCGCGCAAGCTGCACCGCGGCCACTTCGCGTTCATGCGGGCGCTGGCCCAAGGGCTCGACGAAAGGGCCAGCTGGGACCGCTACCTGCGGCTGGAGGGCGAGCACACCGACCTGCGGACCGTGCGCCGCACCATCGCATGGATCCGCGACGAGTTCGCGGCGGCGGCGCGGCGCGAGCACAAGCCCGGCACGGCCCGCCTGATCCTGCTCGATGCGGACCGCTTCCCCGCGGCGCCGGCACTGCCGAGCCTTGCCGAGTTCGCCGAGGCGACTGGCATGGAGGATTTCTCCGAATCCGAACAGGTCGAGGCCTACGAGGCCGCCTACCCGGCCGCGGGAAGGGCAGGGCAGGGGGCCCGTCCGTCCCGGCGCGCCCGGGTGGTGGAGCGCCAGCTAGAAGCGCTGCGCTGGCTTGAAAACCTCGTCGCCCAGGACCCGCGTCCCCTCGACGGCGTGTCGGCATGGCTGAATCCCTCGGTGGCGAGCCGGCTGGAGCGCGCCGGCCTGCCCACGCTCTTCACGCTGGTCGAGCGCATCAACGGCATCGGCGCGCGCTGGTGGGCGCATGTGCCGGGCGTGGGCGAACTGAAGGCGGCGCGGATCCTCGACTGGCTGCGCGCCAACGAGCAGGTGCTGGGGCTGCGCGTCGGCGCCCACGCGATGACGCCCAGAGCGCAGCTCGGCTCGCTGGCGCTCGCCGCCGTGGTGCCGGGTGGTACCGCGCTCGTGCCGTACGAAAAATTCGTTCTTCCCGCCGAGCTCGACGGCAGCGCGGGCGCCAACCGGGCGCCGCGCGGGCAGTGCCTGCTCATGGCCGCCAACGACCACGAGGCCGTGGGCGCTTGGCTCAGCGCCAAGCGCGCGGGCGATGCCACCGGCGACCTGTCGGCCACCCAGCGCGCCTACCGCAAGGAGGCCGAGCGCCTGCTGCTCTGGGCCGTGCTGGAGCGAAGGAAAGCACTGTCGTCGCTCAGCGTCGAGGATGCGATCGACTACCGCGACTTCCTCCTCGATCCGCCTGCCCATTGGTGCGGCGCGCGCCATCACCAGCGCTGGTCGCCGCTGTGGCGGCCGATGGAAGGGCCGCTGGCGCCCTCGGCGCTGCGCCAGGCCATCGCGATCCTGCGCAGCCTCCACGCATTCCTGGTGAACCAGAACTACCTGGCGGGCAACCCCTTCGCCACCCTGGCGGCGCCGGCGAGCCTGCTGCAACCGCTGGACTCGAGCCGCGCACTGAGCTTTGCGCAGTGGGATCACGTCGATGCGCTGCTTCAGGCGCATGCCGACACCGAAGCCAGGCGCCGGCTGCGGCGCGGCATGCGCTGGCTCTATGCGACCGGCCTGCGCCTGGCCGAGATCACCGGCGCCAAGTGCGAGGATCTGCAGCAGATCGAGTACCGCGGCGCCGACGGCACGCTGGCCAGTGGCTGGCAGCTGGCGGTGGCCGGCAAGGGAGGGCGCTGCCGCCAGGTGCCGGTGCCGCCGGCGCTCGTGGCCGAGCTGGAGGACGAACTCGCCCGGCACGGCTTCGAGCGGCAGGTCGGCGCCGCGAGCAACCGCGGCATCCATGTGCTGGCGCGATTCGACGCCGAGCTCCGCCGTCCGGCCGCATGGTCCGCCTCGGGCCTGTACCAGGCGATTAAGGCCTTTGTCGCACAGGCCGCCGCCGGCCTGCGCGACCCCGATGCGCAGCAGCTCAGGAAGGCGAGCACGCACTGGCTGCGGCACTCGCACGGATCCCATGCGCTGCGGGGCAGGGAAGGGCAGGTGCCGGTGCCGATCCAGGTCGTGCAGAACAACCTCGGGCACGCCTCGGTGGGAACCACGGCCATGTACCTGGCCACGGCGCGCGCGCCGAGCCATACCGAAATGCGCTAGGAATCTGCGCGGCAGAA
>NZ_JAGGNW010000031.1 GCF_018614875.1 Variovorax paradoxus
GGGCCGCGGCGCCGCGGCGGCCGGTGCAGCCGTGGCCGCGGCAATGGGCGTGGCCGCGGGAGCCACCGGAGCAGCCTCGCCCGCGGGCTCCGGCGTGATCTCGATCTGCGATTCGTCGATGACGAAGCAGCACACGGCAATGATGTCGTCGGGCGCGCAGCTGGTCTCGAGCATCACCGTCAGCTGGTCGTTGCTGCGCGCGCGCGACAGCAGCTTGCCGAGGTTCCCGAGCTCGTCGGCGAGCAGATCGCATTCGCTGTCGGACAGGCGCGAGAACCGGATGCGCAGCGCACCACCCGGCGCCGCGGCGGCGGAAGCAACTGGCGCTGCGGCTGCAGGCACCGGCGCGGCCGGTGCGGGCGCGGCCGCGGACTGGCCACCGTCGCTCTCGAGCGCCAGCTGCCGAAGCACTTCGCAGATGTGCGCGACCCTCTCCGGGTCGGGCTCGTTCTCGGCCTGGTAGGCAATCAGTTGTTCTTGCAAGGCATCCTTCGTTTCCAGGAATGAATCGATCATCGAGTGGCTCAGGTTCAGCTGGCCGTGGCGCGCGCGGTCCAGCAGGCTTTCCAGCAGATGGGTGGTGTCGGTCAGCGCAACGAAGCCGAAGGTGGCCGCGCCGCCCTTGATCGAATGCGCGGCGCGGAAGATGGCGTTGAGCTGCTCGCTGTCGGGCGCCTCGGCGTCCAGCTCGAGAAGCAATTGCTCCATCTGTGCCAGAAGCTCGACGGCTTCGACGAAAAATGCCTGGGTGAACTGACTGAGATCCATCGTTGCTCCGAACCGGCGTGCATGCGTGCCGGCATCAATGTCTATGGGTGTATGGACGCTGGTGACCCGTGGGCCGATACCTTGACGCTGCCGGCGGGCCAGTTGGCGCCGACGCTGCCGCCTCCGCCGTTCTCGCGCTCGATCTGCTGCTGCGTGCGCTGGTTGAGCAGGATGATGCTGATGCGCCGGTTGATCGGATTGCGCGGGTTGGCCCGGTCCAGGTGCATGCTGTCGGCCAATCCGACGACGCGCAGCACCTTGTGTTCCGCCATGCCGCCCATCACCAGTTCGCGCCGCGACGCATTGGCCCGGTCGGCGGACAGCTCCCAGTTGCCGTAGGAGCGGTCGCCGTTGCTGTAGACGATGGCGTCGGTGTGTCCCGACAGGGTGAGCTTGTTCGGCAGCTCGTTGAGCGTGGGCCCGATCTCGCGCAGGATGGCGCGCATGTGCGGCACCAGCTGCGCGCTGGCCAGGTCGAACATCGGGCGGTTCTCGCTGTCGACGATCTGCAGGCGCAGCCCCTCGGTGGTGATGTCGATCAGGATCTGCGAGCGGAACTGCCGGAACACCGGGCTGGCCTCGATGAGCTTGTCCAGCCGCTCCTTCATGCTGGCCAGGCGCTGCGCGTCGGCGTCCTCCTCGGCGTCGGCGCGCTGCACCTCGCCCTCGATCCGCGTGCTCGGGTCCATGCCGCCGCCGGGCACCACGCTGATGCTGGTGCTGCTTTTTTCCCCGCCGCTGAGCGCCACCTTCAGGGGCATGCGGAAATGCTCGGCAATGCCTTCGCGCTGCTTCGGCGAGCTGCTGGACAAGAGCCACATCACCAGGAAGAACGCCATCATGGCGGTCATGAAGTCGGCATAGGCGATCTTCCAGCCGCCCCCGTGCCCGCCGCCGCCATGGGCGGCAACGCGCTTGACAATGACCCTGTGCTTTTCCGTGCTCATGACGATGCCCGGCCCGGTCAGCGGGCCTTGACCTCGCGGACGTGGCTGTCCAGCTCGGTGAAGCTGGGCCGCTCGGTCGAGAACAGGACCTTGCGGCCGAACTCCACCGCCAGCTGCGGCGCATAGCCGTTGAGGCTCGCAAGCAGCGTCACCTTGGCGCACTGGTACATCTTCATGCCCTCGGACACCTTCTGGTCGATCAGCGAGGCCAGCGGCGACACGAAGCCGTAGGCCATCAGCACGCCAAGGAAAGTGCCGACCATCGCGTGCGCGATCAGCGCGCCCATCTCGGAGGGCGGCAGGTCGGCCGAAGCCAGCGCATGCACCACGCCCATGACGGCCGCGACGATGCCGAGCGCGGGCAGCGCATCGCTCACGCGCGAGAGGCTGTGCACCGGCATCTCGGCCTCATGCTTGATGGTCTCGATCTCGTGGTCCATCAGCGCCTCGATCTCGAATGCATCGGTATTGCCGCTGATCACCAGCCGCAGGTAGTCGCAAAGGAACTCCATCACGCCAGCGTCGGCCAGGATCTCGGGATAGCGGGTGAAGATCTCGCTCTGGGCCGGGTCCTCGACGTCGGTCTCCAGCTTCATCATTCCTTCCTTGCGCGCCTTGGCCAGCAGTTCGTACAGCAGCGCAAGCAGATCCAGGTAGAGCTGCCGGTTGTGCTTGGACGAGCGCAGCAGGAGCGGCAGCTCCTTCAGCGTGGCCTTGATCGTCTTGCCGTTGTTGCCCGCGATGAAGGCGCCCAGCGCGGAGCCGCCGATCATCAGCAGTTCCACCGGCTGGAACAGCACGCCGAAGTGCCCGCCCATGAGCGCATAGCCGCCGAAGACGGCGCCTATCACCACCAGATACCCAACCAGAAGGAGCACGCGCTTCCCCTATTGCCCTTGAGGCGTCGATTCAAAAGCCCTGCCCGCCGGGCAGGGTCCGTTTCAGTGGAGCCCGGCGCCGCGCGCCGCAACTTCGACGGCTGCGTCGCGCTTGGCGCCGCGCGCCTTGCCCGCACGCGACGGCGGCCGGCAGAGCACGCACACGTAGCCGATCTTGTGGTCGTGCGCGTGCGCGACGAACTGGCCCGCGCAGCGGCAGCAGGCGCTCAGTTGCAGCATGTCGCTGTCGAAAAACCGGACCATCGTGCAGGCACGCGTGAAATCCAGAATTGGTTCGCTGTCCTGCGACGCAATCTGCTGCAAATAAAGTTTGTAACTTTTAATTAATATCCAGACATTTTCTTCGTCGGAATGGATTTTCATGAATTGATACATGTTGTAAAACATTGACGAATGGATATTCGCCAGCCAAGTCATATACCAATCGGTTGAAAACGGGAGCAATCCCTTCGGCGGAGAAACGCCTTTTATTTCCTTGTAGAGCCGGATCAGCCGCTCACGGCTCAGACCCACTTCCGACTCCAGAAACTGCAGGCGGGCACCCAGGTGGATCAGTTCGATGGCGAGTTGCACTTCCCGCACCTCGCCGAGCACGCTCTTGCGCGTCATGCCGCCACCGGTGCTTTTCGCGCCTGCAGGCTTCGCGCCGACATCAGGATCGACATGTGCGCTTGTTGCAGCATCGTGTCCTTATCTTCGCCAACCACCGCCGACATCGAGGCGTGCTCGTCGAGCCGGAAGCTGCACAGAAGGAAGTTCGACGCCGCCAGCTTGAGGATCTGCGCGAGCGACATGCCGGCGAGCATGTCGGCCAGTTCGCTGCTCACGCCAAGGCGAAACATCGCCGCCACGCGGTCCTGCTTGACCAGCTTCTGCGCCAGCAGCATGTAGGCGAGGTTGATGTCACCGATTTCTCTGGAGATTTCTCCGTTGGCTACATTCATCACGTGGTCCGTTTCCAAAATGCAATCCGTTCAGTCATGTCCTGATCGGATTATTCACAATATTTAACACTTGTAACTTTCTACCCTGAGCAAACTGTAAAGGGAGCTACAAGTGCATGTAAGCTTTCGTTGCAATCGCACGACGCGCTCCCGTGGACGGGACCGGTTCGCAAAATCAATGACGCTTCAATGAAAAGACATTAATCGGATCGGCCCGCCGCGCGGCCCCTGTCGTTCTCGAGCCCGTGGATCCAGGCCATGACCTCGGCCACCGCCAGGTAGAGCTGCGGCGGAATCTGCCGATCGAGGTCCACCTGCATCAGCAGCCGGATCAGGTCCGGCGAGGTGTGAACGTAGATGCCGTTCTCGCGCGCCTGCCGCAGGATCGATTCCGCCGTCACGCCATAGCCCTTGGCCACGACCACCGGCGCCTTCGCCGAATCGGCATGGGACAGGGCCACGGCGCTCTGGCGCGGTTGCGCGGGGGTCGTCATGCGCTGCGCTCCATGGCCGTGATTTGCAGGTCTTGCAGCCGCAGGCCCGCGGCCTCGAGACGAGGCGCCAGTTCGCGGCCGCCGCTGCGCAGCCGCGCCAGGGTTGCGGCCTCGCTCGCGGCCAGGTGCGCCTGGACGAGTTCGCCCATCAGGCTCAAGCGAAGGTCCACGGTACCCAGCATCGGCAGGCTGAGAGACACCGTGGTCGTCCAGCGGCGCGGAGGCTCGTTGCGTCCGTCGCCGCTGTCTTCCGGCGCGTCGGCGGGGTGCCCGGCTTCTTCGTGGATCGACCACTCCATCGGAACATTCGGCCATGCCTGGCCGCTCCAGCGGAACACGGCGGTGGCCAGCAGGTCGAGTTGCTGATGCACCAGCGCGGCGGTCTGCGGATGGACCACCTCGGCTGCGGCTGCGGCGGCCGGCGCGGCCGCGTGCGCCGGGGTTGCGGCTGCACCGGTTTCGCCGATGCCGAGGCCGGAGCCGGCCGCGTGCTCGTCGGGCAGCGCTGCCGCATGGACTGCGGAGGAGACCGCGGCGCGATGAACCTGGGCGGGCCGGATGCCGGTGCTCGATGCGGCGGCGGGCTGCAACAGTGGCTGCGTCAGCGGCTGCGTCAGCCGAACCTGCGGCTCCTGGGCCAGCTGCGGCAGCGTGCGCAGGCCGGTGGCGAATTCGAGCAGATGCGATTCGTAGAAGAGCCCGCTGCCGCTCACCGATTGCGCCAACGCGGCCGCGAGCACGGTGCCGGACGGCGCCTCGCGCGGCGACGCCCACAACGGCGCCGCGCCGCGCACCGGCCCGGATTCGGCATGGAGATCCGCCAGCACGGCACTGATGACGCGCGCCGCCACCGACCAATGCGTGTCGATCGAAGGCGGCGCATCGGCGCGCGGCAGGGCGGGCGCCGCGCCGCCCGGCAGGCGCGCCTCGAGCATCGCGTGGGAGGGCAGCCGGACATCGTTCTTGACCTTCTGGATCTCGGCCACCGGACCGGTCGGCATGCTGGTGCCGACCTCGGTCTGCAGCGCGGCAAGGTCCGGCCGCAGCGCGGCAAGCTTCGCTGCGAGCGCTGCGTCGACGGCGGGTCCGATCGGTCTGTTCGTGGCCATGGGCGCAGCGTCTGGTGATCAGTACGGCAGGCCGTAGGCCTTGCCGAGCTCGCTGCGGTTCTGCAACTGGGCCATCTTGGCCACCAGGCGCTCGAGCTGCGGCTTGACCAGCCCGCACACCTCGTCCTGGTCGGCGTGGATGCTGGCGATCAGGCTGCGCACCTGCGCGAGCTGCGCGGCATCCAGCGACACCGCGCCGATGGCCTTCAGCCGGTCGACCAGCGCCGCGCAGCGGGCTTCCAGTTGGGGCAGCCGGTCCCACTCGCCGGCACGGGCCAGCGCCGCCATGAGCGACATGGCCGAGGCGAGCTCGCCATGGCAATGGACGACTTCTTGGCGGACTGGCACGGCCTGCGCCTGCGATGTGTCAATTGCCGGCACTGGCGCCGCCTATCTCGCGCCATGCGGACGCGACGTTCTCGAGGAGCGCCTCGGCTTCGTCGAGCGCCCTGGGCTCGTTGCGCAGGTTGGCGTAGAGCAACCGGCGAATGACGTAGTCGTAGAGCGCCGACAGGTTGCCCACCAGTTCGGCGCCGGCCGCGCCCGCCGCCTTGGCGTCGAGGCCGGCCTTCAGGCCGTTGTCGACGATGCTGATGGCCTTGGAAATCGCGTTGCCCTTGGCGGCCATGTCGCCGCTCGCCATGTGGTGGCGGGCCATGCCGATGCTCGTGACGACGCCGTCGAACAGCAGGGCGATGAGCTGGTGCGGCGACGCGCTCATGGTGCGCGTTTCCATGCCGACGCGCGCATACGCATTGGCACCGGTTCTGAAAGTGTGGGGGGTGTACATGGGCTGCTCCGCTGGAATGACTACTTGCTGCTGTTCTGCATGCTCGCGAACTGCTGCGTGAGATAGCTGCTGGTCCGGTTCATCTGGCTCATGAGCAGGTCGAGCTGGGTGAATTGCGTGCGATAGCGCTCCACCTTGGCATCCACGCGCGTCTTCATGTCGGCGTACTGCTCGTCGAGCTGCTTGAGCGAGGCGGTCATGCCATCGGAAGCCACCTTCAATGCACCGCCGGTAGAGGTGAGGTTGTCCACCAGCGCGCTCAGCTGCTTGCCGTAGCCGGCGGTGCTGCCGGTGGCGCTCGCGAACAGCCCCGAAACGCCGGCCAGGTTGCCGGCGAGCGCCGCCTTGAGCTTCGTGGAGTCGACCGCCATCGTGCCGTCCTTCTGGAAGGCGACGCCGATCTCCGACAGCACTTTCATGTCGTTCGCGCCGCCGGATTGCGGCGTGGTGAGGGCCTGCCGGACGCGCGTCTGCAGGTTGCGCAGCGTCGAGTCGCCGACGAGCGCGGCACCGGTCTTGGAGTCCTGGTCGTACGTGGTCAGCTTGTCGGCCGTCGCCTGCAGGCTGTTGTAGGCCTTGACGAAATCGTTGATGGCCGACTCCACCGCGCCCGTGTCGGCCTGGGTCGACAGGCTGCTGGTGCCGGTCTGGAGCAGTGTCAGCGTGGTGCCCTGGATGGCTTCCTTGACGGTGTTGCTTGCGCTGGTCACGGCAATGCCGTTGACGGTGAGCTGCGCGTTCTGCGCGGCCACGGTCTGGCGCAGGTTCTGCGTGCCCGCGGGATCGTTGTTCAGCAAGTTCTGCAGCGCCGCATCGCCGGCCACGGAGATGCGCATGCTCGAGGTCTCGCCGGTCTGCGAGGAAGTCAGGACGAGCCGGTTGGGCGTGCCGCTGCCGTCGTTCACGATGCTGGCCGAGACGCCGGCCTTGGCGGCGTTGATGGCGTCGCGGATGCCCGCGAGCGTGTTGTTGCTGGCGTCGATGGTGATCGGCACGGCCGTGCGGGTGGCGTCCTGGGTGAAGCCCGCGCTGCTGTAGGTGCCGGTTGCGGCATCGAGCGTGCCGCCGGTGATGGCGCCGAAGTCGATGGTGATGGTTCCGCTGCCGATGGCCGTGGTGGTGCTCGCCTGGCCCGCCGCCACCAGCGACTGCGACTGCGCCAGCCCCTTCACCTCGATGGCATAGGTGCCGGCGGCGGCCGTGCTTGCGGCGGCCGCGGTCAGCACGTCCGTGGCGCTGGAGGTGGCCTTCACGCCCTGGAACAGCGCGGGGTCGGACAGCTTCTTGGCCGCGGCCTGCAGCGTGCCGAGCGAGCTTTGCAGCGTGCCGTAGGCCGAGAGCTTGCTCGTGTAGCTCACCTGGCGCTGCTGCAGCATCACGAGCGGCTGGCTCTCCGCCGTCTGGAGTTGGGTGAGCAAGGTGCTCAGGTCGAGGTTGGAGCCCACGCCCAGGCTGCTGATCGATGGCATGTCGGGATTTCCTGATGTCTTTGAATGAGAGGGCTGTGTCTTTCGCTGTCGTCTGCGGCCTGGCCGGAGCCAGGCCGCAGGGAACAGCGCAGGCGGACCCGGGCTTTCACCCGGCGGCCTGCGCAATGCCTTTTCTCAGATCAACGCAGGAGCGAGAGCACGCCTTGCGTGGTCTGGTTCGCCTGGGCCAGCACGGAGGTGCCGGCTTGCTGCAGGATCTGCGCACGGGTCATGTTCGACACTTCGGTTGCGTAGTCGGCGTCTTCGATGCGCGAGCGCGAGGACGACAGGTTGGTGATGGCGGTGCCAAGGTTCGAGATCACCGAGTCGAAACGGTTCTGCACCGCACCCAGCGAGCTGCGCAGGTCGTCGACTTGCTTCAGCGCTGCGTCGATGGCTTCCAGCGGGCTGGCCGTGGTGCCAGTCTGCAGGCTGGCGACCGACACCTTCGTGGTGTCGACGGTGAAAGCGGCCGTGCCGGCGGTCGTGGTCGTGTCGGCGGAAGCCGGATCGACTGCGATGTAGCGGAACATGGCGGTGCCGTCGACCGCGCCGGTGAAGCCCTGGTTGATCAGCGACGAGGTTTCGCCGGCGCCGGTGGGCGTGATCGAGACTTCGGCGAACAGGTTGCCGTTCTTGTCGGCCACGGTGTTGCCGGTGAGCGTGGCGCCGCCGGCGGCCAGGCCGAGCTTGGTCGACAGGTCGTCGGTGGTCTTCTCGGCGACGGTCGTCGTGGTGACGGCCGTGGTGGAACCGTAGAGGGCCTGCAGCTGGGCAGCCGTGGGCGCATCGCCACCGGCCGAACCGGTCACGCCGTCGAATGCGAAGGCAGCGGTCGCGGCCGGGCCGGCAACGTTGAAGCCTTGCATGCCGAGCGTCTTCGAGCTGATTTCCTTCAGGTCGATGTCGATGGTCTCGCCGTCGTTGGCACCGACCTGAACGGTCAGCGGCTTGGCCGACGACGAGAGAACCTTGACGCCGTTGAAGTCGGTCTGTTTCGAGACGCGGTCGATTTCACCGAGGCGCAGCTTGATTTCGTCCTGGATGGATTGCAGGTCGCTGCCCGAGTTGCTGCCGTTGGCGGCCTGCACCGACAGTTCGCGAACGCGTTGCAGGTTGTTGTTCACTTCCTTGAGCGCGCCTTCCGTCGTCTGCGCCAGCGAGATGCCGTCGTTGGCATTGCGCGAGGCTTGCGTCAGGCCGCGGATGTTGGCGGTGAAGCGGTTGGCGATGGCCTGGCCGGCGGCGTCGTCCTTGGCGCTGTTGATGCGCAGGCCCGAAGACAGGCGCTGGATCGCCGTGTTCAACGACGATTGCGACGCGTTGAGGTTGTTCTGCGTGAGCAGGGAAAGGCTGTTGGTGTTGATGACTTGCGCCATGTTCGACTCCTGATAGACAAAGGTTGTGGACTCCGGCCCTCCGGCCGCAACGCTGGACCCGCTCCCACTGTGAGACTCAAGCCATCGTTGGTTTAGTTATCGGCAGGGCTTTGCAAACATTTAGAGTCCGGCGCAAAAAAGACGCGCGGCCCACAACCCCGGGACTCAGGCGGGCAGGTTCATCACTTCCTGATATGCGCTGACCAGCCGGTTGCGCACCTGCAGCCCGGTCTGGAACGCCACGTTGGCCTTCTGCAGATCGACCATCACGTCGTTCAGCGCCACGCCCGGCTTGCCCATTTCAAAGTCCTCGGCCTGGCCGTAGGCCTTGGTCTGCGAGGTGCTGATGTTGTCGAGCGAGCGCCGCAGCTCGGCGGCAAAGCCTCCGGGCTGGGCCGCTTCGGCGGCGGGTTGCGCGATGCCGCTCTGGAGCGCGGTGGCCCGCATCTGCTGCAGGACGGATTCGATGGCGGTGATCGACATGGCGTGCTTTTCTCTCTTGTGAAACTGGATGTGGACAAGGAGGCCCAGAGGCCTTCCCGCGTGTTTTCAGCGTAGCAGGCGGAGCCGCAACCACATGCCCGCAACTGACGGCAAAACCCGCAGTTGTTCGACCAATCGAATATGGCCCGGCTGCTGAGAATCGACGCCGATCCCCTAGCTCGCTGACGACACCACGGCCCCTCCGGCATGACCCCAGAACATCGAAGCCTCCAGCACCTCGCCATGACCCCGCGCCGCCCGGTGCATCCGGCCGTGGCGAGGGTTCTCGAATGACTTCGGCGGCGGCCTCGCCCGCCTCCGCTTTCACCGAGCGCATGCGCGCCCAGCCGAAGCTGCCGCTGATCGTCGGCGCGGCCGCGATCGTCGCAGCCGCCGCCGCGTTCCTGCTCTGGAGCCGCGCGCCCGACTACGGCGTGCTCTACACCAATGTGTCCGACCGCGACGGCGGCGCCATCATTGCGTCGCTGCAGCAGATGAACGTGCCCTACAAGTTCGCCGAAGGCGGCGGCGCGATCCTGGTGGCACGCGACAAGGTGCCCGAAGTGCGCTTGAAGCTCGCCTCCCAGGGCCTGCCCAAAGGCGGCGGAGTCGGCTTCGAACTGATGGACAACCAGAAGTTCGGCACCAGCAATTTCGCCGAGCAGGTCAACTACCAGCGCGGGCTCGAAGGCGAGCTGGCGCGCTCGGTCGAATCGATCGGCTCGGTCGAATCGGCGCGCATCCACCTGGCGCTGCCCAAGCCGTCGCTCTTCGTGCGCGACCAGAAGAAGCCTTCGGCCTCGGTGATCCTGACGCTGCACCGCGGCCGCAGCATCGACGAGGGCCAGGTCAGCGCCATCGTGCACATGGTGTCAAGCAGCGTGCCGGAACTCGATGCCAAGAGCGTGACCGTGGTCGACCAGCGCGGCAACCTGCTGTCGGCCGCCAATGCCGGCGCGCGCGGCCTGGACGTGAGCCAGCTGAAGTACGCGCAGGAAATCGAACAGGGCTACATCCGCCGCATCGAGGCGATCCTGCAGCCCATCGTGGGCGCGAGCAATGTGCGCGCGCAGGTGGCGGCCGACATCGACTTCTCCGTGGTCGAGCGCACCGAGGAAAGCTACAAGCCGAACCAGGACCCGCGCGCCGCGGCCATGCGCAGCCAGCAGTCGAGCGAATCGTCGCAGCAGGGCGCCACGCCGGCGGGCGGCGTGCCCGGCGCGCTGTCGAACCAGCCGCCGCAGACGCCAGGCGCGCCCATCACCGCGCCGCCGGCGGCGCCGGGCGCCACCGCGGCCACCGCGTCGGCCGGCTCGGCACCGGGCAGCTCGCGCAAGGACGTGACGACCAACTACGAACTCGACCGCTCGATCCGCCATGTGCAGCAAGGCGCGGGCGGCGTGAAGCGGCTGTCGGTGGCCGTGGTGGTGAACCATCGCGAGAGCGCGGACAGCGCCGGCAAGGCGAGCCAGCGCGCGCTCACGCCGGCCGAGCTCGACGGAATCAGGAACCTGGTCAAGGAAGCGGTGGGCTTCAGCCAGGAGCGCGGCGATTCGCTCAACGTGGTCAACAGCGCCTTCGCCCGCGAAGGCCAGGCCGAAGGGGCCGGGCCCGCCCTGCCGTTCTGGCGCGACCCCGCCAACCTGGGGCTCGCCATGGCCATCGCGCAGTACCTGCTGGTTGCCGGCCTCGCGCTGTTCGCCTGGTTCGCGGTGCTGCGGCCGCTGCTGCGCAAGCACCTCGCACCTCCGCCCGCCGTGGCGCCCGATCCGGCGCCGGCTGCTTCCGGCAGCGCTGCCGACGAAGAAACGGCTGCCCAGGACAGCGCGCGCCAGCGCGAGATCGAGCGCCAGAAGGCCGACCTCGACTACGCGCACCAGACCGCCGACCAGGACCCGCGCCTGGTGGCCACGTTGATCAAGCATTGGATGAACTCATGAGCGACGCAGGCACCCGGAAGAGCGCAATCTTGCTGATGTCGTTGGGCGAAGACCGCGCCGCCGCCACGCTGCACCATCTGCCCGCGACCGAAGTGCAGGCACTGGGCGTTGCGATGGCCCGGCTGAGCCAGGTCTCCAAGGACGAACTCGCGGCCGTGCTGGCCGAGTTCCGCATGGAGACCGAGCAGCTGTCCGCGCTGCACCTGGGATCGGGCAGCTACATCCGCGCCGTGCTGCGCAAGGCACTGGGCGACGACCGCGCCAGCAACCTGCTCGAAGACATCCTGCAGCCCGACCAGCCGCACGGCGGCATCGAGCGGCTCAACGATCTCGAAGCCGGTGAAGTGGTGGAGCTCGTGCGCGACGAGCATCCGCAGATCCTCGCCACGCTGCTGGTCCACCTCGACCGCAAGAAGGCGTCCGAGGTGCTGGAACGGCTGCCGGAACGCCTGCGCCACGACGTCATCCTGCGCGTGGCCACCTTCGGCGGCGTGCAGCCGGCGGCGCTGGCCGAGCTGACCGACGTGCTGACCGAAATGCTCTCGGGCGAAGGCTTGAAACGCAGCCGCCTGGGCGGCGTGCGGACCGCCGCGGAGATCGTCAACCTGATGAACAGCGCGCAGGAAGAAGAAGCGATCGCCCATGTGCGCGCCCATGACGACACGCTGGCCCAGCGCATCGTCGAGGAGATGTTCGTGTTCGAGAACCTGCTCGACCTGGAGGACCGCTACATCCAGCGCCTGCTCAAGGACATCGAGTCCGAGTCGCTCATCGTCGCGCTCAAGGGCTCGGCGCCCGAGCTGCGCGAGAAGTTCCTCAAGAACATGTCGCAGCGCGCGGCCGAGACGCTGCGCGAGGACATCGAGCTGCGCGGCCCCGTGCGCGTGTCGCAGGTCGAGGCCGAGCAGAAGGCGATCCTGCAGGTGGTGCGCCGCCTGGCCGATACCGGCGAGATCGTCGTCTCCGCGCCTGGAACCGATGACTTCGTCTGACGTCTCCTCGCTGGCGCGGCCGCGCCTGTCCGCTTGGCAACGCTGGGAGATGGGCTCGCTGGACACCGACGCGCACGCGCTGGCGGTGCCCGCCGCCGGCATCGAAGCGCCCGCGGCGCCGCGCCCGGACCCCGCGGCCCTGGCACGCGAGGCCGAGCTCGAGCGCCTGCGCCTGGAGGCGCGCGCCACCGGCCAGGCCGAAGGCCGCCGCGAGGGTTGGGCGCAAGGCCATGCCGAAGGGCACGCCGAGGGCCTGGCCGCCGGCCTGGCCGCGGCCAGCGCGCATGCCGAGCAGCTGCGCGCACTGGCCGCATCGCTGCCGGCTGCGCTGCAGAGCGCCGAAAGCGAGCTGGCCGATGCAGTCCTGGCACTCGCGCTCGATGCCGCGCGCCGCGTCATCCACCGCAGCTTGCGTGTCGAGCCCGAGTGGGTTCTTGCGCTGGTGCAGGACCTGCTGCACGCCGAACCCGCACTGCAGGGCGAACCGCGCCTGCTGCTGCATCCCGACGACATGGCGCTGGTGAAGAACAGCCTCGGCGGCGAACTGCAGGCCGCCGGCTGGCAGGTGCGCGCCGACGACACCCTGGCCCGCGGCGGCTGCCGCGTGCGCTGCGCGAGCGGCGAGACGGACGCGACCCTGGAGACCCGCTGGAAGCGCGTGGCCAGCGCCTTCTTGCGCGACGCCGAAACCGATGAAACCTGAACCGATGCCCGCCGCCGCGCAGGCCGCCGCGCCCAACGCCAACGCCAATCCGCACCTGCAGTCCTGGCTCGGCGCGCTCGCGCGGGCCCGCAGCGACGTGGGCGCATGCGCGACGATCGCCACCTCGGGCCGGCTGACGCGCGCCGTCGGCCTGGTGCTCGAAGCCGTGGGCCTGCAGCTGCCGGTCGGCAGCGACTGCCTGATCGAACTGCCGCCCGGCTATCCGCAGCGCCACGCCGAGGCCGAAGTGGTCGGCTTTGCCGGCGACCGCCTGTTCCTGATGCCGCAAAGCGAAGTGGCCGGCCTGCTGCCCGGCGCGCGCGTGTTCGCGCGCCCCGGCCCTGCGCAGTCCGCCGCGGGCGGCAGTTCCGGCGATGCCCACACCAAGCGCCTGCCGGTGGGCGAAGGCATGCTGGGCCGCGTGGTCGATGCCGCCGGGCGGCCGCTCGACGGGCTCGGCCCGCTCGACGCCAGCCGCAGGGTGCCGCTGGGCGCGCCGCCGATCAATCCGCTCGCGCGCGCGCCGATCGATTCGGTGCTCGACGTCGGCGTGCGCGCCATCAACGCCATGCTCACGGTGGGCCGGGGCCAGCGCATGGGCCTGTTCGCGGGCTCCGGCGTGGGCAAGAGCGTGCTGCTGGGCATGATGGCGCGCTACACCAGCGCCGAGGTCATCGTGGTCGGCCTGATCGGCGAACGCGGCCGCGAGGTGAAGGACTTCATCGAGAACACGCTGGGCGAGGAAGGCCTGGCCCGCTCGGTGGTCGTGGCCGCGCCGGCCGACAACTCGCCGCTGATGCGGCTGCAGGGCGCGGCCTATGCCACCTGCCTGGCCGAATATTTCCGCGACCAGGGCCGCGACGTGCTGCTCATCATGGATTCGCTCACGCGCTATGCCATGGCGCAGCGCGAGATCGCGCTGGCCGTGGGCGAGCCGCCGGCCACCAAGGGCTATCCGCCTTCGGTGTTCGCCAAGCTGCCGGCGCTGGTGGAGCGGGCCGGCAACGGCGCGCGCGATGCCAACGGCCGCGGCGGCTCGATCACGGCCTTCTACACCGTGCTGTCCGAAGGCGACGACCAGCAGGACCCGATCGCCGACTCGGCGCGCGCCATCCTCGACGGCCACGTGGTGCTGTCGCGCACGCTGGCCGAGGCCGGCCACTACCCGGCGATCGACATCGAGGCCTCCATCAGCCGCGCGATGACGGCGCTGATCGCGCCTTCGCAGTTCGACACCGTGCGCCGCTTCAAGCAGGCGCTCTCGCGCTACCAGCGCAACCGCGACCTGATCAGCGTCGGCGCCTATGCGGCCGGCCACGATCCGCAGCTCGACCAGGCGATTGCGCTCTATCCGCGCATCGAGGCCTTCCTGCAGCAGCCGATGCACGAGCGCTGCGACTACGCCGCCTCGATCGAGCGCATGGGCAGCCTTTTCGAATCCGCCTGATCCATCCCTTTCAACAGAGAAGCCGACATGCCGCACAAACTTCCGCTCGACACGCTCACCGACCTCGCCCGCACGAAGACCGACGATGCCGCGCGGCAGCTCGGCATGCTGCAGAACGCACAGATCAGCGCGCACCAGAAACTCGAGCTGCTGCTTCAGTACCGCCAGGACTACAGCGACCAGCTGCAGGTGCTGATGGAAAACGGCCTGCCGTCGGCGCAATGGCACAACTACCGCAACTTCCTCGCCACGCTCGACGGCGCCATCGCGCAGCAGCAGGCCATCGCCACGCAGGCGGCCAGCCGGCTGGACCATGGCCGCAGCGAGTGGCAGCACCACAAGCGGCGCCTCAATTCCTTCGACGCGCTGGCCGAACGCGCGCGGCGGCAGGAACTGGTGGTCGGCGCGCGGCGCGAGCAACGCGACAGCGACGAACGCACGGCACGAAAGTTCTTCGACCGCGCCTCCCAACCGACACCTTGACGCATCCGCAAACGCCATGCCCTCTCCCATAGTCCCTTCCTTCGGCCCGAATGCGGCCGGCTCCACGGCTTCTTCCACGGCCTCCGGTGCACGCGGCCGCAACGCGGAGGAGCCCGGCGGCCGCAGCTTCGATGCGGCGCTGACCCGCTCGCGCAACGCGGGCGCATCGCAGCAGGCGCCGGAAGATGCCGAATCGTCCGCGCTAGCAACCACGCATCGCCGAAAGGCCTCGCGCGCGGGCGACCGCAAGGACGAGCTCCCGGCCGAGCTGTTGCCGATGTCCTTTTTCGCGCCCATGGTGGCGCCATCCGCCGCGGCCGCTGCTGCGCTTGCGGCCGGTGCGCCCGCGACGGCCTCGATGCCGGATGGCGTGCAGGCCGTTGCGCGGGGCGGCGCGCCCGCAGCAGACGCCTTGGCCGCGGACGCCACGAACGCCGCGGACACGGCGGCGGGCGGGCATGCCGCCGCAGCGCACGCTGAAGGCGAAACCCCGGCGCTGGCGAAGCCGGCACACGGCAGCGTCGACGCCACGGCCCCGGAGGCCGCGCAGCCAAAGGATGCACGCGCCGCCGGACCCGCTGCGCAGGCCGCTGCCGCGGTGCCGCCGGACAGCGCGGGCACCGCCGCCGGCGCAATGCCGGCCCCGGCCGCAGATGCGGCGGCGCCCGAAGCCGCCACCGCAGCGGCATCCGCCGCGGCCATCGGCGAACCACGCGGCGCATCCACCGTTTCCCTCTCCGTCGATGCCGATGCCGATGCCGCATCGGCACCCGCCACCGCCATGATCTCCACCGACAAGACCGACCTGGCCGCCGCTTCCGACGCGGACCCC
Source organism: Variovorax paradoxus (assembly GCF_018614875.1). Lineage (GTDB taxonomy): Bacteria > Pseudomonadota > Gammaproteobacteria > Burkholderiales > Burkholderiaceae_C > Variovorax > Variovorax paradoxus_I. The sequence continues at coordinate 15,680 of NZ_JAGGNW010000031.1, forward strand.
GCCTCCACCAGCATGCCGACCTCGATGCCGTTCACGCCCGCCGCAGCCGCGGCCGCGCGCACCAACGTGCCCGCGGTCTCGCCGCATACGCCCCTCCTCAGCGTGGAGCCCTCCGTGGGCTCGGCCGCATGGGGCAAGGCCATCGGCCACCAGATGCTGCGCATGACCGCCGCGGGCTACCAGGTGGCCGAACTGAACCTGAATCCGGCCGGCCTCGGCCCGCTCAAGGTGACGATCACCCTGGGCGACAACCAGGCGCAGGCGATGTTCGCCTCGGCGCACGAGAGCGTGCGCCGGGCGGTCGAAGTGGCGTTGCCGCAATTGCGCGCGAGCCTCGCGGACCATGGCATCAGCCTGGGCCAGGCCTCGGTCGGCGCAGAACCGCATCCTTGGGCCGGACAGGGCGGCGCCTTCGGCCAGCAGCCCCAGCAGCAGGGATCGCCGCGGCAGGCCGACTACCCGGCGCCCGGCCGCCCGCAGGGCATCGCCACCGCGCAGCCGCTGCACAACGTGCCGCCACCCGTTGCGCTTCGCAAGGGGCCCAACGCCGGCATCGACACCTTCGCATGAGACGAACGCGGGATCTGAGGCCTTTTCCCGCGCTTGATCAACCCTTCGCTTGCCGGGCAGCTGGCAAAGAATAGTCCGAACCCGATTCGCTTCGCAGCTCCCCTTCGCAGCTCCCATATGGCCACCAGTCCTCCTGTCGCACTCGCCCCTGTTCCTTCTCCCTCCGCGCGTCCATCGAAGCTGTGGATCGTGCTCCTGGTCGTCGCGCTGGTTGGCGCGCTGGCCGCGGCCGGCGGCTATTTCCTGCTGCGCCAGCGCGGGTCCGCCGCATCGGCCGCGCAGGTCGCGCCGGTGCCGGAGAAGCCGATCTTCGTGACCCTCGAGCCGCTGACCGTCAACGTCCAGTCCGAAGGCCGCGGACGCTTCCTGCACGTGGGCATCGCCCTCAAGGTGCGCGACGAAAAAGCCAAGACGCGCATCGTCGAATTCATGCCCGAGATACGCAGCCGCCTGCTGCTGATGCTGTCGAACCGTCCGCCCGAGTCGCTGGTGACGACCGAAGACAAGGCCCGGCTGGCCGAGGAAATCCGCGCCGAGCTGAGCCGCCCCCTGGGAGCCGGCCTTCCCGCGCAGGAGATCGCCAGCGTTTCCTTCAACACCTTCGTGGTGCAGTAACCATTTCCGGACTGCCGATCCATGGCCTATGAACAAGTGCTCTCCCAGGACGAGGTCGACGCGCTGCTGCAGGGCGTCACCGGCGGCGCGCCCGAACAGAGCGAAGGCGCCGCCGCCAGCAGCGACGGCCTGCCGGTCTACGACCTGGGCGCGCCCGACCGCGTCGTGCGCAGCCGCATGCACACGCTGGAGGTCATCAACGAGCGCTTCGCCCGGCATCTGCGCAGCTCGCTGCTGAACTTCATGCGCCGCAGCCCCGACATCTCGGTCGACCCGGTGCATATCCAGCAGTACGGCGAGTTCGTGCGCCACCTGCCGGTGCCGGCCAACATCAACATGCTGCACATGAAGCCGCTGCGCGGAACGGCGCTGTTCGTGTTCGATCCGAAGCTGGTGTTCCTGGTGGTCGACAACCTGTTCGGCAGCGACGGGCGCTATCACGTGCGCGTCGAGGGGCGCGACTTCACGCGCACCGAGCAGCGCATCATCAAGCGGCTGCTGAACCTCACGCTGCAGTGCTATGCAGACGCCTGGCAGCCGGTGTTTCCGCTGAGCTTCGACTACGTACGCGCCGAGATGCACGGCAAGCTGGCCAACATCGTCGCGCCCAACGAGGTGGTGATCAACACCACGCTGCAGATCGAGTTCGGCCCGGTCGGCGGCTTCCTGCATGTGTGCATTCCCTATTCGATGATCGAGCCGATCCGCGACCTGCTGTCCAACCCGGTGCAGGACGAGATCGAGGTCGACAAGCGCTGGGTGCGCCAGATGTCGCAGCAGATGCAAAGCGCCGACGTGGAGCTCCGCGCCGAATTCATCACGCTGCCCTCGACCATCGGCGAAGTGCTCAAGCTGCAGGCGGGCGACGTGCTGCCGATCGAGCTTCCCTCCTCGATCACCGCGCACGTCGACGGCATTCCGGTGATGGAGTGCGGCTACGGCATCTCGAACGAACGCTATGCGCTGCGCGTGCTGCAGATGATCTCCCACCAAGACAGCGATCCGAAGAACGACCATGACTGACAACACCTCATCGACCAGCGATGCGGACGACTGGGCCAGCGCGCTGGCCGAGCAGACCGCTGCTTCCGCCCCCGCGCCCGCTTTCGCGCCGCCTGCCCCGCCCGCGATCGCTCCCGCGCCTGCTGCCGTGCCCGCGGGCAGCCGGGTCTTCCAGCCGCTGCAGGCCATGGCGACCGCGGCCGGATCGCCCGTGGACGTCGAGCGCATCCTCGATGTGCCGGTCCAGCTGACGGCCGAGCTCGGCCGCACCCGCATCACCATCAAGAGCCTGCTGCAGCTCTCGCAGGGCTCGGTGGTGGAGCTCGACGGCCTGGCCGGCCAGCCGCTGGACGTGCTGATCAACGGCTACCTGATCGCGCAGGGCGAAGTGGTGGTGGTCAACGAGAAGTACGGCATCCGCCTGACCGACATCGTCACGCCCTCCGAACGCATGCAGAAGCTCGGCCGGTCATGAAACGCTTCGCCAGGGGGCTGCGGCAGGCCGCCGCATCGATCGCGGGCGCGGCCTGCGGCCTTGCTGCGCACGTGGCCCAAGCGGCACTGCCCACGGTGACGTCGCCAGCGGAAACAGCCGCGCCGGCGGTCGGCGCCTCCAGCCTGCTGCAGGCCGGCTTCGGCATGTTCGCGGTGCTGGGCCTGATCTTCCTATGCGCGTGGGCGGCCCGCCGCTTCGGGCTGCAGCGCCTTGGCGGCGGCCAGTTCGTGAAGGTGGTCTCCAGTACCATGGTCGGCCAGCGCGAACGCGTGGTCGTGGTCGAGGTCGGCGCCACCTGGCTGGTGCTGGGCGTCGCTGCCGGCCAGGTCAACGCGCTGCATTCGCTGCCGGCGCAGGCGATGTCCGCGGCGGCGCCGCCAGCCGGCGCGCCTGAGGTCCGCCTGGCGGGCGCGGCCGGCCTGTTCGCCCAGAAGCTGCGCGACGCCCTCGGACTCCAGCAGCGATGATGCGCACCGCCCGCCAACGAAGCCTTTGCGGCGTCGTGCTGATGCTGCTCGCGCTGGCGCTGCCGACGGCGGCGTGGACGCAGGGCCTGCCCGGCCTCACCAGCACCCCCGGCCCGGGCGGCAGCCAGACCTGGTCGCTCAGCGTGCAGACGCTGGTGATGCTGACCTCGCTTACCTTCCTGCCGGCGCTGCTGCTGAGCATGACCAGCTTCACGCGCATCCTCATCGTGCTGGGCCTGCTGCGCACGGCCATCGGCACGCAGTCGTCGCCGCCCAACCAGATCCTGGTGGGGCTGTCGCTGTTCCTGAGCTTCTTCGTGATGTCGCCGGTGTTCGACAAGGTCTACGAGGAGGCCTACAAGCCCTTCTCCGAGAACAGGATCACGGCGGAGAAGGCGCTCGAGAAAGGCATTGCGCCGTTCAAGTCCTTCATGCTCAAGCAGACGCGCGAGAACGACCTGGCTCTCTTCGCCAGGCTCGCGAAGATTCCCGACATGCAGGGGCCGGAAGAAGTGCCGCTGCGCATCCTTCTGCCCTCGTTCGTGATCAGCGAGTTGAAGACCGCGTTCCAGATCGGCTTCACCATCTTCATCCCGTTCCTGATCATCGACCTGGTGGTGGCCAGCGTGCTGATGTCGATGGGCATGATGATGGTGCCGCCCGCCTCCATCGCGCTGCCCTTCAAGCTGATGCTGTTCGTCATGGCCGACGGCTGGCAGCTGCTGATCGGCGCACTGGCCCAGAGCTTCTATCTATGACCCCCGAATCCGTCATGTCCCTGGGCAGCCAGGCGATCCACGTCTCGCTGCTGCTGGGCGCGCCGATGCTGCTGGTGGCGCTCGTCGTCGGCCTGATCATCAGCGTCTTCCAGGCCGCCACGCAGATCAACGAAGCCACGCTGTCCTTCATACCCAAGCTGCTGGCGGTGTTCGCGGTGCTGGTGATTGCCGGGCCCTGGATGCTGGCGCAGATGCTCGACTACATCCGCACGCTGTTCTCGAGCATCCCGCAACTCGTGGCCTGAGGGCGCGCTCGCGATGCCCGCCATCTTCTCCGTCACGTCGGCGGAGCTGACCGCCTGGTTGACGGCCTTCCTGTGGCCCTTCGTTCGCATGCTGGCGCTGATCAGCACCGCACCGGTGTTCGGCGAACGCGGCGTCTCGCGCCAGACCAAGGTGGCCGTGGCGGCCCTGCTCACCGTGGCCATCGCGCCGACGCTGGCGCCCATGCCGGCGGTGCCGGTGGTCTCCGCCGGCGGCGTGTGGATCATCGTGCAGCAGGTGCTCATCGGCGGCGCCATCGGCTTCAGCATGCGTCTGGTGTTCGCGGCCGTGCTCGCAGCGGGCGAGTACATCGGCCTGCAGATGGGCCTGTCGTTCGCGTCCTTCTTCGACCCCATGGCCGGCGGCGCCACCATGGTCGTCGCGCGGCTCATGCACATGCTGGCCGTTCTTCTTTTCCTGGCGGTGGACGGCCACCTGCTGACGATTGCCGCGCTGGCCGAGAGCTTCCACACGCTGCCCATCGCCGATGCGCCGCTGGCCGCGCAGGGCTGGATGCTGCTGGTGTCCGGCGGCGGACGGGTCTTTGCCGACGGGCTGATGCTGGCGCTGCCGCTGGTGACTGCGCTGCTCACGCTCAACCTCGCGATGGGCATCCTGAACCGGGCCTCGCCGCAGTTCAGCATCTTCGCGGTGGGCTTTCCGCTGACGCTGCTGGCGGGCATCGGCATGATGCAGCTGCTGATCCCGCAGTTCGGCGCCTTCCTGGAGCCGCGCTTTGCCGCCGGCCTGTCTTCGCTGCTGCAGCTGGCACAGGCCCTGCGGCCCTGAGCCGCCCCTTCGCATTCACAGGTAGTTGAACAGCGCGATGCTGTGCAGCCGCGCAAAGGTCTGCTGCGTGGCCTGGAGCGAGGTTTCGCGCTGCAGGAATTCCGAGATGGCGCTGGCCGGGTCCAGGTCCACCAGCTCCGAGAGGTAGCCCTTGTCGATCAGATCGCGCGAGGCGCCGCTGGTGTTGAGCGCATCGAGTTCGTTCATGCGCGAACCGATCGACGACATGACCGTGAGCACGTTGTCGTGCGCGTTGGTGATCTTGACGTTGAAGGTGCTCAGCGCGTTGAGCAGATCGGCCTGCGCCGCGTCGCCATTGCCCGCCAGCGGTTGCTTGAGCGCGGTGACCAGTTCGCCAATGGCTGCGAACACGTCGGTGCCCGCATTGCGCGCCGCGGCCACCTGGAAGGTGTCGCCATCGGCCGGCGCACCGCTCATGGTGAGCTGGAGGCCGCCGAACGAGATGGCGGCGCCGGGCACGTAGGCGCCCGATGTGGCCACCACGGGCGGCGTCTCTTGCGTGGCCACCGTGTAGTTGCCTCCGCTGAAGCTGATCGTGAAGTCCTTGCCGTAGTTGGCCGCGCTCGCGTCGGCCACGCCCACGGCGCCGAAGACGCCGGAGCCGGTGTTGCCGGCCCCAGCCGAGCTCACGTAGCCCGCGCCGCCCTGCACCGACTGGAACACGCTGCGCCCGTCGTCGGTGGTCGACATCTGGCGCGACACGTCGATCTGCATCAGGCGCTGCCCCTGGTCGCCCATGTACTGGATGCCGCCGCCGGCCGCCGCCACGAAGGGCTGGCTCGCGCTCTTGAAGCCGGCGAACAGGAACTGCCCATTGCCGTCATCGGCATTGGCCACGTTCACGAGCTGGTCCAGGTTGCCCTGCAGCGTGGTGGCCAGCGAGGCGCGGTCGGCATCCGACAGCGTGCCGTTGCCCGCCTGCACCGCGAGCGTCTTCATGTTCTGCATGATCGAGGTGGCCGATTTCAGCGCCGTCTCCTCCTGCGAGAGCGAGAGCATCGCGCGGCTGCGGCTGGTGGTGTATTGCGCCGACTCGGCCATCGACTGGCTCACGCCCAGCGCGCGCGCGGCCGCCACCGGATCGTCGGCGGCGGTCAGGAACTTGGTGCCCGCGGCAAGCTGCTGCTGAATGCGGAACAGCTGCTGCTGCTGCGAACCCAGCGCGTTCATGCTCTGGGCGTAGAAGGATTGGGTGCTGATGCGCATCGCGGCTCCGGAAGTTCTTCTTTAAAGGCTGCTGGCTCAGCCGCGGATGCCCAGGATCGCGTCGAACATGGTCGATGCGGTCTGGATCACCTTGGCATTGGCCTGGTACATCTGCTGGTACATCAGCAGGTTGGCGGTTTCCTCGTCCTGGTTCACACCCGAGATCGCATCGCGGCTCGCGCGGATCTGGCCCGTCACGCTTTCCTGCGTCTTCTCCGCGACGCGGATTTCCATGGCGCGGTTGCCCACCTCGCTCACCAGCTTGGCGAAGGCGCCATTGAAGGTGGAGGTGCCGCCGTCCATCGCGGCCTTGCGCTGCAGCGCGCCCAGCCGCAGCGCATTGCTGCCGTCGGACACGCCGCCCGCGTTCTTGCCAATGGTGAAGGTGTCGCCGTCTGCGAGGGCGCCGGTGAGCTTGAGCTCGATGCCGCCGAAGCGGATGGAAGCGCCCGCGGTGTAGGGCACGGCCGTGCCGGCCGGGTAGCTGGTGGCGGTGCCGTCGGCCAGCGTCACCGTGACGGCGGCGCTTGCCGGAAAGCCCGACAGGGTGTTGGCGGCGGCGTCGTAGGCGAGCGTGACCGTCGCGGCCAGCGGCGCGGCCAGGTAGGCTGCGTCGACGACGGCGGGGCTCGGCACTCCGGTGCCCTTGTTGCCCACCGCCTTGCCCGTGACCAGCGGCGACGCGGCGGCCACCTTGGCGGTGTCGTGCACCAGCACGTCCATGTCGCGCGCGCCGCTGCGTGTCGGCTGCACCAGGAAGGAATCGCCCGCCTGCGCCGTGCCGCTGGCCACCGACAGGCTCACGCCGTCGAAGCTGGCGGGAAAGCTGGTGAAGTCGCCCATCGCCTGCTTGTCCGACAGCCGCGTGACGCTGTAGGTGAGCGTGCCCGCCACGTCTTTCACCTGCACCGAATAGTCGCTGGTCGTGAGCTGCGAGGTGTCCGCCACGCTGGCGCCAAGCACCATGTCGCCCGCGTTGCGCGTGTTGGAGAACACGCCCGGAACGCCTTGCGAGAAGAAGTCGGTGCCGAGCGCGCCGTTCAGGTCGACGCCGAGCTTGTGCTGGTCGTTGAACTCGCTGCCCAGCGCCATGGCCAGGCGGCCGACGGCATTCTGCGTGCTGGTGAGCGTTTCGGCGCGGAAGGCCATGAGCCCGCCCAGCGATCCGCCGGCGAGCACGTTGTCGTTGAGCTCGGAAACCGTGCCGGTGAGGCCGACCAGCGCCACCGCCTTGCGCGTCGGATCGGCGGCAGACGAAACGGCCTGCAGCTTGGCGGCCCGGTCGCCCAGCACCAGCGTCTGGCCGTTGCCGATGAAGACGTTGTATTGGCCGCTGTCCTGCTCCAGCACCTTCACTTCGACGATCTTGCCCAGCTCGCTCACCAACTGGTCGCGCTGGTCCATCAGATCGTTCGGCGGCTGGCCGCCGGCCATGGCGCCGAGCTGGCTGATCTGCTGGTTCAGGCTCGCGATCTGCGTGGCATAGGTGTTGACCTGCGCGGTGCTGCCTTCGATCTGGTCGTTGACCGAGCTGTTCAGGTCCGTGAGGTACTGGTCGGTGGAGCGGAACTTGTTGGCCAGCGTCTGCGCCGCGCTGATGAGCTGCTGCCGCGCCGCCGGATCGGCCGGCGTGTTGGCCACGCCCTGCACGCTGGCGAAGAAGCTCTGCATCAGCGGCGTGAGGCCCGCGGTCTTGTCGGCCAGCAGCGAATCGATGCGGTTGATCTGCGAGCCGTAGCTGGCGAGCGCCGCGCCCGCGGCCTCGGCGCCGTTGAGCTGGGCCGAGAGATAGCTGTCGTAGCTGCGCTGCACCGTGGTGACGCACGCGCCGCTTCCGATGAAGCCGGCGCCGGTCATCGTGCCGCCGTTCGACGAGACCAGCGCGGTCTGCCGGCTGTAGCCGGCCGTGTACACGTTGGCCGTGTTGTGGGCTGTCGTCATGAGCGCGGTTCGCGCGACGCTCAGGCCGGACAGGCCCGTTTGGAACATCGACATGAGGCTTTACCTGTAAAACGTTTTCTTGTCTGGCGAAGGCATCGCTTCGGATGCCTGCTTCCTGTCTATCGGCAGGCCGCGCCGGAAATGAAGGCCCGGCGCAACATTGGGTGCCTGCTCCGGTTTCAGGCAACGCGCCGGAACACGCTGACCGACTCGACCAGGCTCGCCGCCTGCTCCTGCATCGACTGCGCCGCAGCGGCCGCTTCCTCCACCAGCGCCGCGTTCTGCTGCGTGACCTGGTCCATCTGCGCAATCGCCTGGTTCACCTGCTCGATGCCCGTGCTCTGCTCCTGGCTCGCGGCTGTGATCTCGCCCATGATGTCGGTCACGCGCTTCACGCTGTCGACGATCTCGTCCATGGTGCGGCCCGCCTCGGCCACCTGGCGGCTGCCGGCCTCGACCTTGTCCACGGAGTCGTCGATCAGGCCCTTGATTTCCTTGGCGGCTGCGCCCGAGCGCTGCGCGAGGCTGCGCACTTCGGAGGCCACCACCGCGAAGCCGCGGCCCTGCTCGCCCGCACGCGCGGCTTCCACCGCCGCGTTCAGCGCCAGGATGTTGGTCTGGAACGCGATGCCGTCGATCACGCCGATGATGTCGACGATCTTCTTGGAGGAGGCATTGATCGACGCCATGGTGTCGACCACCTGGTTCACCACACCCCCGCCCTTCACGGCCACTTCGGAGGCCGAGAGCGCGAGCTGATTCGCCTGGCGCGCGTTGTCGGCGTTCTGCTTGACGGTGCTCGTGAGCTGTTCCATCGACGCCGCGGTTTCTTCTAGCGAGCTCGCCTGTTCCTCGGTGCGCGCGGACAAGTCGCGGTTGCCGGCCGCGATCTGGCCCGAGGCGGTGGCGATGGCATCGGTGCCGTGGCGAACCTCGCCCACCACCTTGGCCAGGCTCTCGTTCATGTTCTTCAGCGCATGCATCAGCTGGCCGGTCTCGTCGCGCGAGTGGGCCTCGATGGACGAGCCGAGGTCGCCGCTGGCCACGGTTTCGGCCACCTTCACGGCGCGGCCCAGGGGCCGCGTGACGCTGCGGGCAATCAGGAAAGCGCAAGCCGTGCCGATCAGCAGCGTGAGGACCGTCAGCACAAGGCGCATATTGAAACCCTGCGTGTTGGCTTCGTCGATCGCGTGGCTCATGTCGTCGATCGCCTTGCGCTCGAGTGCCAGCAGCTGGAGCACGCGGCCTTCGTAAGCCTTGGCCGCCGGCTCGAAGGTCTCCTTGAAGACCCTTTCGGCCTCCCCGGGGCTGCCGCCCGCCTTTGCCTTCTGCACCGCGTCCTTGGCGGCCTGGTATTTGGCTCGCAGCTCGACGATGGACTTGAAGGTCGACTTCTCGAGATCGGTCACCAGCAGGGCCTCGACCTTGGCCATGGTTTCCCCGCCCTTCTTGACGCTGTCGGAAATGACATCGGCAAAGGTGACGGGAAGCGTCTGGTCGGTGCTCCTGGCGATCATCGCGGTGCGCGCGATGGCCGAGTATGTCAGCACGTACCAGTCGGAGATGAGCCGCTCTTTCACGAGCGGGCTCTGCATCATCTGGCGGGTGGCCTCGGCGTTGCTTCTGGCTATCTTCAGGGCGAGTACGGACGAGACCAGGGTCAGGGCGAGGACCAGGCCGAAGCCGAGGGCCAGGCGAGTCCCGATGCGCAGGTTGGAAATGAAGTTCATGGTGGGATGGCGAATGGGGGTGAAGGAACGGCGAAGGCACGGCCTCAGAAGGTGTGCAGGAACCGTCGCGAGCGCGGGGTGCGCAGCAGGTTCATTCATACCTTCTCAGGTTGGCGCCACGTCTGGCGCGTGGTAGTGAACAGGGCTGGTTTGCCGCAAGGCGGTTGTGGCCTGGCGCGGCGGGCCGTTCAGCTTGAACACGCTCACGGCCTGCACCAGGCTCGCCGCCTGCTCCTGCATCGACTGCGCCGCAGCGGCCGCTTCTTCCACCAGCGCCGCGTTCTGCTGCGTCACCTGGTCCATCTGCGCAATGGCCTGGTTCACCTGCTCGATGCCCGTGCTCTGTTCCTGGCTCGCGGCCGTGATCTCGCCGATGATGTCGGTCACGCGCTTGACGCTGCCCACGATCTCTTGCATCGTCCTGCCGGCTTCGCCCACGAGCGCGCTGCCCGCATCGACCTTGCCCACGGAGTCGTCGATCAGGCCCTTGATTTCCTTGGCCGCCGCGCCCGAGCGCTGCGCGAGGCTTCTTACCTCGGAGGCCACGACTGCGAAGCCTCGGCCCTGCTCGCCGGCACGCGCAGCTTCCACGGCCGCATTCAGCGCCAGGATGTTGGTCTGGAACGCAATGCCGTCGATCACGCCGATGATGTCGACGATCTTTTTCGACGAGGCATTGATCGACGCCATGGTGTCCACCACCTGGCCCACGACGTTGCCGCCTTTCACCGCCACTTCGGAGGCCGAGAGCGCGAGCTGGTTCGCCTGGCGTGCGTTGTCGGCGTTCTGCTTGACGGTGCTCGTGAGCTGTTCCATCGAGGCCGCGGTCTCTTCGAGCGAGCTGGCCTGCTCCTCGGTGCGCGCAGACAGGTCCTGGTTGCCCGCGGCGATCTGGCCCGAGGCGGTGGCGATCGCGTCGGTGCCGTGGCGAACGCCGCCCACCACCGTGGCCAGGCCATCGCGCATCGATTCGACGGCCCGCGTGATGACACCCATCTCGTCGCGGCGCTCGGATGACAGCGACCGGGACAGGTCGCCATGGCCGATGGCCTGCACCTGTTCGCTCAATACGCTCAGCGGCCGCACCATGCGCCGGATGAAGACGATCAGCGCCGCGCCCAGCACCAGCGCGGCCAGCGCGATGAAGCCGCCGAGCAAGCCCATCTCGCGGTAGAGCTCGGCCATCGCCTCCGCAGCGGGAATTTCCGCCACCACCAGCCAGCCGGTCGCATCGCTCCTGCTCACGGACGCATAGCGCCGTCCTGGCTGCTCCGGCCGGAGCACTGCGGGCGCATCGTCGATCCAGGAGACATCCTCGCTCTTCAGGCGCGCGAGCCATTGCGCCGGCGCCTCGCCCGGCAAAACCTCGGACAGCTTCTTTCCGGCCGCGGTCGGATGGAACACGAGCATGGCCGCGGCGGGGTCCGCGGCCGGGTTGACGATGTAGAGGCCGCCCGTGTCGAAGATCCGGCTCTGGCCCACCGCTTCGCCAAGCGAGGCCTGCTGCTGCGAGATGTCCAGGCCGATGTAGAGCACCGCGACGACCTGGCCCGCGGCATCGCGCACCGGCTCGTAGACCGTCATGAAGGGACGTCCAAACAGCGTGACGCGGCCGACGAATTTCCTGCCCGCGCGCAGCACCGGGTACGCGGCGCTCTTGCGGTCGAGCAGCGTGCCGATGGCGCGCTCGCCGTTCTCCTTCTTGACCGAGGTCGCGATGCGCCGGAAGTCTTCGCCCTGCACCACGAACACAGTGGCGTTGGCGCCGGGAAAGTCCCGCGCAAAGGCATCCACCTCGCTCGTGCTCGCGCCATTGATCTGCGTGCCGTAGCTGCTCACGATGCCCTGCGCGGCATCCTCGAGAACGAAGGTGGCCGCGAACTGGCGCCGGAAGACCCCGTACGCGTTCTCCGCGGTCAGCTGCATGGTGCGGTCGAAGATGTCCAGCGACCGGGCGATCGCCTCGGCCTTGGCATTGGCGTATTGCGCAGCGCTGCGCTGCTGCTGCGCGGAGCCGATCGCATAGAAGGCCGCGAGGAGCAGCACCGTCACCAGAAGAATGGCAAGGGTGGCCCTGAGGGTCAGTGTGCGCGCCAACGGAACGAAGGGGCGCTGTGGCTGGGACGGGTCCGGGGCTGCTGCGTTCATCAGGGGGTCCTCCTGCCGTGGTTCAGAACTCGGTCCAGTCGCCTGCGGCGGTGCCGCGGGCCAGGGCCAGTGGAGGGGTGGAGGCAACGGCCTCCTTCTTCTTGCGCTGATTCGCCAGCGGCCGGGCCGGTGCTTCGGGCGCGCGCGGCGCTTGCGCATCGATGGCCTGCGCCCCGCCTTCGAGCCGGAACACGCTCACGGCCTGCACCAGGCTCGCGGCCTGCTCCTGCATCGACTGCGCCGCGGCTGCCGCTTCTTCCACCAGCGCCGCGTTCTGCTGCGTCACCTGGTCCATCTGCGCAATGGCCTGGTTCACCTGCTCGATGCCCGTGCTCTGCTCCTGGCTCGCTGCCGTGATCTCGCCGATGATGTCGGTCACGCGCCTGACGCTGCCCACGATCTCTTGCATCGTCCTGCCGGCTTCGCCCACGAGTGCGCTGCCCGCATCGACCTTGCCCACGGAGTCGTCGATCAGGCCCTTGATTTCCTTGGCGGCTGCGCCCGAGCGCTGCGCGAGGCTGCGCACTTCGGAGGCCACCACCGCGAAGCCGCGGCCCTGCTCGCCCGCACGCGCGGCTTCCACCGCCGCGTTCAGCGCCAGGATGTTGGTCTGGAACGCGATGCCGTCGATCACGCCGATGATGTCGACGATCTTCTTGGAGGAGGCATTGATCGACGCCATGGTGTCGACCACCTGGTTCACCACACCCCCGCCCTTCACGGCCACTTCGGAGGCCGAGAGCGCGAGCTGATTCGCCTGGCGCGCGTTGTCGGCGTTCTGCTTGACGGTGGAGGTGAGCTGTTCCATCGAGGCCGCGGTCTCTTCGAGCGAACTGGCCTGCTCCTCGGTGCGCGACGAAAGATCCTGGTTGCCGGCGGCGATCTGGCCCGAGGCGGTGGCAATGGCGTCGCTGGACGACTTGATCCGGACCACGACCTCGGTCAGCTGGTCCTGCATGCGCTTGATCGAGAACAGCAGGCTGCCGGCACGGGCCGAGCGCGCCTGCACGCGTTCGGTCAGGTCGCCGCTTGCGATGCGGCCGACCACATCGGCGGCATAGCCGGGCTCGCCGCCCAGTTGCCGAGCCAGCAGCCCCGCGACCACCACGCCAAGCCCCACGCTGATGGCGATGCCGGCCAGCGCCATCAGCACCATCAGCAGCCGCGAGGTCTTGAATGTGCGCGCGGCTTCCTCCATGCTGTTCCTGGCCTCCTGGTCGCTGTAGGCCACCATGCCCTGCAGCACCTTCTCCAGCGCGCGGGACTCCTTCAGCAGCTGCTCGCTTTCCTGGGGCACGCTGCCTTCGAATTGCGAGCTGTCCAGCGACTGCCTGGCAATCAGGTCGACAAAGTCGGCCAGGTGCTTTCGCAGCGGCGGCATCAGGCGCTGGTACTGCTCGCTGAGTTCGCGGCCCTCGGGTGTTTCTTCGAGCAGGGGCTTGACCTCGGTCACGTTCGCCTCGAGGGCCTTCACGGCATTCTTCAATTCCGTGAAGCCGACGTTGCGCTCGCCCTTGGTGCCGGCCGACAGCAGGCCCATCTGGGCGCGGCTCGCATCGAGCAGGTGGATGTTGGCCGCCTGCACGGCCTTGATCGCGCGCAGGTTGTGGCTGTAGAGGTTTTCGGTCGAGGCGTTGATGCGCCCCATGTGAAAGATACCGAGCCCGCCGAGCGCGGCGCCCACCGCCGCGACCACGAGAAAGCTGAGAACCAGCCTGACGGCGACACGAAGCTCCTGGAACCATTTCATCTTGCTTCTTCCTGAGGGTGCGTTAGAACTCGGTCCAGTCGCCCGGCGCGGCGGCATGGGCTGCGGCCAGCTTTGGAGCGGAACTGACGCCGGCCGCTCGGCGTGCCGCAGCCGGCCGAACGGGGGCCTTCAGCGCGGGCACCGCCCTGCGCGGCGGCAGCGCCGGCTGGACCCTCGCCTGCATCTGCACCAGCGCGCGGGGCGTCGCGCCATCGCTGTCCAGCTTGAACACGCTGACCGACTCGACCAGGCTGGCCGCCTGCTCCTGCATCGACTGCGCCGCAGCGGCCGCTTCTTCCACCAGCGCCGCGTTCTGCTGCGTGACCTGGTCCATCTGCGCGATCGCCTGGTTCACCTGCTCGATGCCCGTGCTCTGCTCCTGGCTCGCCGCGGTGATCTCGCCCATGATGTCGGTCACGCGCTTGACGCTGTCGACGATCTCGTCCATCGTGCGGCCCGCCTCGGCCACCTGGCGGCTGCCGGCCTCGACCTTGTCCACCGAGTCGTCGATCAGGCCCTTGATTTCCTTGGCGGCTGCGCCCGAGCGCTGCGCGAGGCTGCGCACTTCGGAGGCCACCACCGCGAAGCCTCTGCCCTGCTCGCCGGCTCTTGCCGCTTCGACAGCGGCATTGAGTGCCAGGATGTTGGTCTGGAACGCGATGCCGTCGATCACGCCGATGATGTCGACGATCTTCTTGGACGAGCTGTTGATCGAGCCCATGGTGTCCACCACCTGGCTGACCACGCCGCCGCCGCGCACCGCGACTTCCGACGCCGAGACCGCCAGCTGGTTGGCCTGGCGCGCGTTGTCGGCGTTCTGCTTGACGGTGCCGGTGAGCTGTTCCATCGAGGCCGCGGTCTCTTCGAGCGAACTCGCCTGTTCCTCGGTGCGCGCGGACAAGTCCTGGTTGCCCGCGGCGATCTGGCCCGAGGCAGTGGCAATGGCATCGGTGCCGTGGCGAACTTCGCCCACCACCTTGGCCAGGCTGTGGTTCATGCCCTTGAGCGCGTGCATGAGCTGACCGGTCTCGTCCTTCGTCGTCACTTCGATGCGGCTGGTCAGGTCGCCCGCGGCAACCGCTTCCGCCACTTCGACCGCGCGGCGCAGCGGATGCGTGATGCTGCGCACCAGCAGCCAGGCGAGCACCATGCCCAGGACCAGCGACAGCGCGCCGCAGGCGATCAGCATCAGGCTGGTGTCGGCGCGCATCTCCTTGCTGTGCTCCGCCGCGGCATCGAGCTGCACGCGTTCGGCATCCACCATCTGCTGGACACCCGCGAGATAGCTGCGCGACGTGGGTTCGAAGCGCTCGTTGAAGATCTTCTCGGCGCCTTCCATGTCACCCGCCAGCTTGGCCTTGCTGACCTCCTCGCGCGCCGCGAGGTAGGCCTTGCGCAGCTCGCCGACCTTGTCGAACACCTGCTTCTTCTCGGGCGTGTCCATCTGTTCCTCGATGAACTTCTGCAGCTCGTTGGTGTCCTTGATCGACGTGGCCGTGGCCGGCGCAAAGTAGGCGATCAGGCTCGAATCGCTGCTCTTGGCGATGGCCGCGGCGCGCTGGATGCCCGCGGTGGTGTGGCGCAGCCAGTCGGCGCCCGCGCGTTCGGTCTTGATGTTCTTCTCGACCATCGCATTGATTTCCTCGCCGAGCTGCCGCAGCTTCAGCACGGCCAGCACACTGCTCGTGAGAGACAGCGCGAGGATGACGCCGATGACGACGGCCAGCCGCTTGCCGATGGAAATATTGCTCAGAAACATGCTCATGACTCCAGAAGATCAGGAAAAGGCGGGAGCGCAGTTCGCGCTCCCGCCGCAAGAAAACCAGTAATTCGCAAGGTCCGGTACAAGCTGGCAGCCGATGCGGCCGCGCGTACGGACACCGTCAGGACTCAGGCGGCAAGTTTCTCGACGAGGCCCATCTCGTCGCTGGACATCAGCCGGTCGATGTCCACCAGGATCAGCATCCGCTCGTCCAGCGTGCCCAGCCCGATCAGGTAGTCGGTGTCCAGCACCGCGCCCATCTCGGGCGCCGGCTTGATCTGCTCCGCGCTCAGCGTGATCACGTCCGACACGCTGTCCACCACCATGCCCACCACGCGTCCGCCGATGTTCAGCACGATCACCACCGTGAACTGGTCGTAGCTGGGCGTGCCCAGCTGGAACTTGATGCGCATGTCGATGATCGGCACGATGATCCCGCGCAGGTTCACCACGCCCTTGATGTATTCGGGCGCATTGGCGATGCGCGTCACCGCGTCGTAGCCGCGCAGCTCCTGCACCTTCTGAATGTCGATGCCGTACTCCTCCTGGCCGAGCGTGAAGGAAAGGAATTCCAGCGGCCGGGCCGGCCGGGACGGGACAGCGCTGTGGCCGTCTGCTGATGGTTTGGATGGGATTGCGCTCATCGGGAAGATCTGTTGCTGTGGTTAAAACTCGGGCCACTCGCCACCGGCCGCGCCGGCCATGGCCAGCTGCGGGGAGGCGGGTGCTTGTTTCTTCTTGTCCTGCGACGGGCGCCGGGACATCGGGATGGCCCCGGCCTTCGGCGCGACGGAAGCGGCCCGAGCATTCGCCGGCGCGGCAGGGTTGCCGCCTTCGATCGTGAACACGCTCACGGCCTGCACCAGGCTCGCCGCCTGCTCCTGCATCGACTGCGCCGCAGCGGCCGCTTCTTCCACCAGTGCCGCGTTCTGCTGCGTCACCTGGTCCATCTGCGCAATCGCCTGGTTCACCTGCTCGATGCCCGTGCTCTGCTCCTGGCTCGCCGCCGTGATCTCGCCCATGATGTCGGTCACGCGCTTCACGCTGTCGACGATCTCGTCCATGGTGCGGCCCGCCTCGGCCACCTGGCGGCTGCCGGCCTCGACCTTGTCCACGGAGTCGTCGATCAGGCCCTTGATTTCCTTGGCGGCTGCGCCCGAGCGCTGCGCGAGGCTGCGCACTTCGGAGGCCACCACCGCGAAGCCCCGGCCCTGCTCGCCGGCTCTTGCCGCTTCGACGGCCGCATTCAGCGCCAGGATGTTGGTCTGGAACGCAATGCCGTCGATCACGCCGATGATGTCGACGATCTTTTTCGACGAGGCGTTGATCGAGGCCATGGTGCCGACCACCTGGTTCACCACGCCCCCACCCTTCACTGCCACTTCGGAGGCCGAGAGCGCCAGCTGGTTGGCCTGGCACGCGTTATCGGCGTTCTGCTTGACGGTGCTCGTGAGTTCTTCCATCGAGGCCGCGGTCTCTTCGAGCGAACTCGCCTGTTCTTCAGTCCGCGCGGACAGGTCCTGGTTGCCCGCGGCGATCTGGCCCGAGGCAGTGGCAATGGCATCGGTGCCGTGGCGAACTTCGCCCACCACCTTGGCCAGGCTGTCGCGCATGCCCTGGATCGCATGAAGCAGGCTCGCCTGGTCGCCGCTCCTCAGGTCGATGCGAACCGCGAGGTCGCCCTCGGCGATGCGGCGCGCGATATGGGCCGCAGCCGCGGGTTCGCCGCCGAGCTGCTTCAGCAGGCCGCGCGAGATCGTCCAGCCGATGGCGAACAGCGCCGCGGCCAGCGCCAGCGCACCGGCCGACAGGACGATGGCCCGGTCGATGATGGTGGCCTGCACCGTGTCCACGTAGACGCCCGAGCCGACGATCCAGCCCCAGGGCTCGAAGCCCTTCACGTACGAGACCTTGGGCACCGGCTTGTCGCTGCCTGGCTTGGCCCAGAGATAGGAAACGTAGCCCGCGCCCTTGGCCTTGACGATGTCGACGAAGGCCACGAACAGCGGCTTGCCGGTGGCGTCCTTGTTGGACGAGAGGTCCTTGCCGTCGAGCGCAGGGCTGATCGGATGCATCACCATGCGCGGCTGCATGTCGTTGATCCAGAAATACTCGCTGCCGCTGTAGCGCAGCCCGCGGATCGACTGCATCGCCTGTTCCTTGGCCTGCGGCTCGCTCAGCGTGCCCTTGGCCTGGAGCGCGTGGTAGTGCACCAGCAGGCCATGCGCGCTTTCCACCACCTGGCGCACGCTGGCTTGCCGCTCCTCGAGGATGAGCCTGCGCTCCGAAAACAGGAAGAGGGCCGTCAAGACCACCACGCCAAGAATGGCGCTGGCCGTGAGCAGCCCGAGCTTCTGGCCGATGCGCAGGGCGCGGGAATCCGGACGGTTGAACATGGTCTCTTCCTTGGGTGGATGTCGTTGTGCGGTGCTGTCGATGGGTTTATCGGCATCTGCGCGCAAGACTTGAGACCCTCAGCTCAAAATTCCGTCCAGTCGCCGCCTGCCGTGCCGGCCGTGGCCAGCTGCGGGGGCGCGGCGGTCTCGCTCCTGCGGCCCAATGCCGGATGCGAAGCCTTCGCAGCGGCCGCCACAGGCCGGGTTTCCGTCGGCACAGTGGACAGGGGCCTGGTGCGAACGGCGGGCGCCCCGCCTTCGAGCCGGAACACGCTCACCGCCTGCACCAGGCTGGCGGCCTGCTCCTGCATCGACTGCGCCGCAGCGGCCGCTTCTTCCACCAGCGCCGCGTTCTGCTGCGTCACCTGGTCCATCTGCGCAATGGCCTGGTTCACCTGCTCGATGCCCGTGCTCTGCTCCTGGCTCGCCGCGGTGATCTCGCCGATGATGTCGGTCACGCGCTTGACGCTGCCCACGATCTCTTGCATCGTCCTGCCGGCTTCGCCCACGAGCGCACTGCCCGCATCGACCTTACCCACGGAGTCGTCGATCAGGCCCTTGATTTCCTTGGCCGCCGCGCCCGAGCGCTGCGCGAGGCTTCTCACTTCGGAGGCGACGACCGCAAAGCCTCGGCCCTGCTCGCCGGCCCTTGCCGCTTCGACGGCCGCATTCAGCGCCAGGATGTTGGTCTGGAACGCAATGCCGTCGATCACGCCGATGATGTCGACGATCTTTTTCGACGAGGCATTGATCGACGCCATGGTGTCCACGACCTGCCCCACGACGTTGCCGCCTTTCACCGCCACTTCGGAGGCCGAGAGCGCGAGTTGGTTGGCCTGGCGCGCGTTGTCGGCGTTCTGCTTGACGGTGCTCGTAAGCTCTTCCATCGACGCCGCCGTCTGCTCCAGCGAACTCGCTTGTTCTTCGGTGCGCGAGGACAGGTCCTGGTTGCCCGCGGCGATCTGGCCCGAGGCGGTGGCGATCGCATCGGTCCCGTGGCGAACGCCGCCCACCACCTGGGCCAGGCTCGCATTCATGTTCTTCAGCGCATCCATCAGCTGCCCCGTCTCGTCGCGCGACGACGATTCGATGCGGCTGGTGAGATCGCCGCCCGCCACGGTCTGCGCCACCCGCACCGCCTCGTTCAGCGGACGCGTGATGCTGCGGGTCAAAAGCCAAGCGAGCACGGCGCCAAGCAGCAGCGCGGCCACGGCCAGCACGATGACGTTCATGCGGCCCGCGCGATCCAGGCTGTCCACGGCCTCGGCCGCCTTGTCGATCCGCCCTGCCTGGTGCGTCAGCATGCCGCGGATGCTCGCGTCGTAGACCTCGAGCATCGGCACCAGCTTGTCGTTGGTGAGCCGGGCCGCCTCGTCCTGCTTGCCTTCGGCCTTGAGCTTGAGGATGGCATTGCGCAGGCCCACGTACTGGGTGCGCTTTTCCTTGATGTCGGCGCTGATCGCCTGCTCGTCGGGCGAATCCAGCATCGCCTCGAGCCTGGTTTGCGTCTCGGAAATGCGCTCGCTGGTCGTGCTCATCTGCTTTTGCAGATAGGCCTGCACTTCCGCATCGTTGCTCTTGACCAGCGCAAAGGTACGCACGCTGTTGCTGCTGGTGTTCAGCAGCCAGTTGGCGGCCAGCCGTTCCTTCACCAGCGAACGCTGCACCATCTCCTGCACCGCATCGCCCACGCCCTGCAGGCGGAACACGCCGATGCCCGCGATGCACGCCATGAGCGCCAGCACCAGCGCAAAACCGATGCCCAGCCGCATGCCGATCTTGAGGTTTTTCATGTCGGTTGCTCCGTGCGCGTCATGTCAGATCACCTTCTCGATCAGGCCCATCTCGTCGCTGGACATCAGCCGGTCGATGTCCACCAGGATCAGCATCCGCTCGTCCAGCGTGCCCAGCCCGATCAGGTAGTCGGTGTCCAGCACCGAACCCATCTCGGGCGCCGGCTTGATCTGCTCCGCGCTCAGCGTGATCACGTCCGACACGCTGTCCACCACCATGCCCACCACGCGTCCGCCGATGTTCAGCACGATCACCACGGTGAACTGGTCGTAGCTGGGCGTGCCCAGCTGGAACTTGATGCGCATGTCGATGATCGGAACGATGATTCCGCGCAGGTTCACCACGCCCTTGATGTATTCGGGCGCATTGGCAATGCGCGTCACCGCGTCGTAGCCGCGCAGCTCCTGCACCTTCTGGATGTCGATGCCGTACTCCTCCTGGCCGAGCGTGAAGGTCACCACCTCCAGCCGGCTCGGGGCGACTGGCGTTGCGGCGCCGCGATGTTGTGGGGTCATGATCTCTGCCATATGGATTCCTTCAGCTGAATTTCTGCATGATGCGAACGAGCTTCTGCCCGTACTGGGGATCGGTTGCGTAGCCGGCCTTCTGCAGGCCGTGCGCGGCCTCCGCCGGTGTGTCGGCGGCCAGTACGTTCGCGTAACGCGGGTTGCGCGTGATGAACCTGGCGTAGTCGGTGAAGGCCTCGTCGTAGGAGCCGTAGGCGCGGAACTTCGCGCGCACGCGCTGCGGTTCTCCGTCGACGTACTCCGTGGTGGTGGTTTCCACCACCGGCCCCTTCCAGCTGCGGTCGGCCTTGATGCCGAACAGGTTGAAGCTCTGGGTGCCGTCATCGGCGCGGATCTCGCGCTTGCCCCAGCCGGACTCGAGCGCGGCCTGCGCAAGGATCAGCGGCGCGGGCACGCCGCTGGCCACACTCGCCACTTGCGCGGAGCCGCCCATGCGCTGCACGAAACCGTCGACGTTGCCCTGCAGCGATGCCGCGGCGCCCGAGGCGGAGCTGTCGCTGTTGCGCCGGTAGATGCCGAGGTCCACCGATGCGGCCGGCGCCGGCGGCAATGGCGACGAGCCGAGCGGAATGCCCGACTGCGGCACGAGCGGCATGCCCGCGCGCGGCACGAGCGACATGCCTTCGGCGCCGCTGTCGTCTGTTTCGCCCGAGGGCGCGCTGCGGCCGAGCTGCGCGAGCATCGCCTCGGCCAAGCCCACGCCGCGGCCCGAGAGGTTCTGCGCAAGCTGCTGGTCGAGCATCGACATATAGATCTTCTCGTCGCGGTTCTCGAGCAGGCCGCTCGACGGCGTGGCCTCGCGCATGCTCTTCAGCACCATGTTCATGAACAGCGCCTCGAACTGCCGCGACACCTGCTTCAGGCCCTCTTCGGGCGAAGTGCGCACGGTGTGCCGCAAGGCGTCGACGCTCTGCACGTCGAGCGCCAGGCGCTGGTCCAGCGCGCCGCTTCTGCTTTCTGTGATGGCCATGCCGCTGCTCAGATGATCTCGAGCTCGGCGCGCAGCGCGCCGGCGGACTTCATGGCCTGCAGGATCGACACCAGGTCCTGCGGATTGGCGCCCAGGCTGTTGAGGCCCTTGATCACGTCGGCCAGCGAGGCGCCGCCGCGCACCATCTGCAGCGCGCCGCCGCCCTGGTTGATGGAGATCTGCGAGGTCTGCCCGACCACGGTCGTGCCACCGGCGAATGCATTGGGCTGGCTCACCACGGGCTCGGTGTTGATGACCACCGACAGGTTGCCGTGCGCCACCGCGCAGTCGTTCACGCGAACCGCCTGGTTCATGACCACGGAGCCGGTGCGCGCATTGACGACCACGCGGGCCACCGCCTGCGTCGGCGTGACCTCGAGGCTTTCGAGCCGCGCGAGAAAGCCCACGCGCTGCTGCGGCGCGGGCGCCCGCACCTGGATCACGCGGGCGTCGAGCGCCTGCGCGGTGCCCGCGCCGAACTGCCGGTCGATGGCGTCGACCGCCTGCTGCACGGTGCCGAAATCGGAGCGGTTGAGTTCGAGCGTGAACGTGCTCTCGCCGCCCACCGGCGCCTCGACGCCGCGCTCCACCAGCGCGCCGGCCGGAATGCGGCCCGAGCCGAGCTGGTTGACCTGCGCCTTGCTGCCGTTGGCCGAGGCGCCGGCGCCGCCCACCACCATGTTGCCCTGCGCGATCGCATAGACCTGGCCGTCGACGCCCTTGAGCGGCGTCATCAGCAGCGTACCGCCGCGCAGGCTCTTGGCATTGCCCATCGACGACACCGTCACGTCGATGTTCTGCCCCGGCCGCGCGAACGAAGGCAGCGTGGCCGTGACCATCACCGCCGCCACGTTCTTCAGCTGCATGTTCACGCCCTGCGGAATCGTGATGCCGAGCTGCTGCAGCATGTTGTTCAGGCTCTGCGTGGTGAACGGCGTCTGCATCGTCTGGTCGCCTGTGCCGTCGAGCCCGACCATGAGGCCGTAGCCGATCAGCGGGTTGTCCCGCACGCCCTGGATGCTCGCGAGCTCCTTGATGCGCTCGGCATGCGCCGGTGAACCCAGGGCGATGGCGCACAGCGCCGCCGTGAAGCCGAGCCGGTGCACGACATTCCAGAAATTTTTCATGGTGCTAGAACGGCATCACGTTGAGGAAGAAGCGCTGCATCCAGCCCATGTGTTGGGCCTCGTCGATGTAGCCCTTGGCCGTGTATTCGATGCGCGCATCGGCCACCAGCGTCGAGGGCACCGTGTTGCTGCCCGAGACCGTGCGCGGGTTCACCACGCCCGAGAACCGGATGTATTCGGTGCCCTGGTTGATGCCCATCTGCTTCTCGCCGCTGACCAGCAGGTTGCCGTTGCGCATCACGTCCACCACCGTGACCGTGATCACGCCGTTGAAGGTGTTGTTGGCGTTGGCGCCGCCCTTGGCGTCGAGCTTGTTGCCGCCCGACAGCTTGGCGTCCTGCCCGTCGAGCAGCGAGCCCAGCAGCTTCGGGATGCCCGCGAAGTCGGCGGCCATGCTGCCGGTGCGGCTCGCGGACGCGCCCGAGTTCTTGCTTGCGTTGACCCGCTCGCTGATGACGATGGTCAGGATGTCGCCGACGTTGCGCGGCCTGCGGTCCTCGAACAGCGCGCTGCCGCCGGGCCCGTCCTGGAAGATCGCCCCGTTCGCGCGCCGCGGCATCGAAGCCATGTTCTCCGCCCGCGCCGTCATCGGTTGATGCACCAGCGGTTCGCGCGGAACCTGCGCGCAGCCCGTGAACGCCACGGCAGCCAATAGCACCGACAGTCCCCGCCCCATTCCAGGGACACCGCGGAACCGGCTTCGCCGGGCCGCTGGTGTCGCCCCCGGCGAGGGGGTTGGCGAAGCGACACGAAGTGCGCGAAGACTGGGGGAGGTCATAGCTGCGCGAGGCGCTGCAGCATCTGGTCCGAGGTCTGAACCGCCTTGCTGTTGATCTCGTAGGCGCGCTGCGTGGCGATCATGTTCACGAGCTCTTCCACCACGTTGACGTTCGATGCCTCCACATAGCCCTGGCTCAGGATGCCCGCGCCGTCGACGCCGGGGTTCACCTGGTTCGGTGCGCCCGAAGCGTCGGTCTCCGCATACAGGTTCTCGCCCTTGCTCTGCAGGCCGGCCGGGTTCAGGAAAGTGGCCAGCTGCAGCTGCCCGACCTGCACCGTGTTGGTCTGCCCGGGCTGCGTGATCGACACGATGCCGTCGCGGCCGACGGTCAGGCTGGTCGCGTTCGCGGGCAGCGTGATGGCGGGCTGCACCGGGAAGCCGCTGGCCGTCACGAGCTGGCCGTCGCGGTCGGTCTGGAACGAGCCGGCGCGCGTGTACGAGGTGGTGCCGTCCGGCATCAGCACCTGGAAGAAGCCGCCGCCGTTGATGGCGACGTCGGTCGGCTTGTCGGTCTTGGTCAGGTTGCCCTGCGAGTGGATGCGCTCGGTGGCGACCACGTGCACGCCGGTGCCCACCTGCAGGCCCGAAGGCAGGCGGGTCTGGTCCGAGGTCTGGCCGCCGACCTGGCGCAGGTTCTGGTACATCAGGTCCTCGAACACGGCACGGCTTCGCTTGAAGCCCGTGGTGCCGACGTTGGCGAGGTTGTTCGACACCACGTCGAGTTGGGTCTGCTGGGCATCGAGGCCGGTCTTGGCGATGTAGAGCGAGCGCATCATGGCGGGAAGAAGTTCCTTGTTGGGAGTTGTGTAGGGCGCGAGCTCGTCAGCCGTACGCCAGCAGCTTGTTGGCCGACTGCGCGTTCTCGTCGGCGCTGCGCATCGACTTCATCTGCATCTCGAAGCTGCGGGCGTTGGCGATCATGGCCACCATGGCCTCGACGCCGTTGACGTTGCTGCCCTCGACCGCGCCGCTGGTCACGGTCACGGCGGCATCGGCTTCGGCGGGCGGCAGGCCCTCGCGCATGCGAAAGAGGCCGTCGGCACCGCGCACCAGGTCGGCCACGGGTGGATTGACCAGCTTCAGGCGGCCCACCTCGGCGATGCCGATGGCCGGGTCGCCGGCGCCGCGCGCCGTGACCAGGCCGTTGGCGGCGATCGCGACGGTGGAACCCGGCGGCACCGCCAGCGCGCCGGCGTCGCCGGCCACGGGCAGCGAGCCCATGGTCGTGAGCTGGCCTTCGGCGTTGACCTGCAGGTTGCCCACGCGGGTGTAGGCCTCGCCGCCGTCGGGCGTCTGCACCGTGAGCCAGCCGTCGCCGTGCACCGCAATGTCGAGCGCGCGGCCGGTTTCCGTGAGCGGACCGTGGCTGAAGTCGGCGCCGGGCGTGGTGGCGACCACGTAGGCGCGCGTCGGCGCTTCTGCGCCGCCCGTCACGGGCACCGCGCGAAAGCTGTTGATCTGCGCGCGGAACCCGGGCGTGGAGGCGTTCGCCATGTTGTTGGCAACGGAGGCCTGCTGCTCCATGGCCTGCTTGGCGCCGCTCATCGCGACATACAGCATGCGGTCCATGGGCGGCTCAGCGGATGTTGATCAGCGTCTGCACGACCTGATCCTGCGTCTTCACCGTCTGCGCATTGGCCTGGTAGCTGCGCTGCGCGACGATCAGGTTGACCAGCTCGGAGGTCAGGTCCACGTTGGATGCCTCCAGCGCGCCGGAGGCGAGCGAGCCCTGCTTGGTGCCCGCGCCCGGCGTGCCGGTGAGCGGCTGGCCCGAGGCCAGCGTTTCGGCCCAGACGTTCTCGCCCTTCGGCGCCAGCCCGTTCGGGTTGGCGAAGGAGGTCAGCACCACCTGGCCCATCAGCGTGGTCTGTTCGTTGGAGAACTTGCCGGTGATGGTGCCGTCGGGATTGATCGAGAACGAGGTCAGCGTGCCGGAGGTGTAGCCGTCCTGCTTGAGCGTGTTGACCGCATTGCTGTTACCGAACTGCGTGGTGCCCGACAGGTCCACCTTCGCGTCGAGCGCCGCCGAGCCGTTGGCGAAGTTCATCGTCGGCAAGGTCAGCGAGCCGCCGGCCGGCGTGAGCAGGTTGCCGTTGGTGTCGAAGGTCAGCGACGAGATCGCCGCGCCGCCATTGAGCGCGGTGCCGTCGGCGGCGCCGTACACGTCCCAGGCATTGGCGCCGGTCTTCACGAAGAACACGCCGAGCTCGTGCGGATTGCCGAGCGAATCGAAGATCGGGCCGAGCGCGTTGGAATAGTTGAAGGTGTCCGAATCGGTAGGCGAGAACGGCGTCTTGGCGGGCGCCGTGCTGCGCGCGTCCAGGTTGAACGTGGCGTCGATGGCGGTGGTCGCCTTCGGGTTCATGGCCGTGGTCTGGACCTGCAGCGGGCCCGGCGTGCCGCCGTCGAGGCTGCCCGTGGCGGAGACGCCGTAGCCCGTCAGGCGCAGGCCGGCGGCGTTGACGATGAAGCCGTCCTTGTCGCGCGTGAACTGGCCATTGCGCGAATACATCACCTCGCCGCTCGGGCTGCTGAGGCGGAAGAAGCCGTCGCCGTTGAGGATCGCCACATCCAGCGGCCGGCTGCTGGTCTGCACCGAGCCCTGCGTGAAGTTCTGCACGATGCCCGACACCGCCACGCCCAGGCCGACGCGCGAGCCGGCATACACGTCCTGGAACGTCGCCGCGCCCGACTTGAAGCCGACCGTGCCGGAGTTCGCGATGTTGTTGCCGATGACGTCCAGGTTGGCGGCGGCCGCGGACAGGCCGCTGATGCCTTGGGAAAAGCCCATGATCGAATCCTTGTTTCAGTGCAATGAAGAAATGGCCCGCGGCGCGCGGGCCACTGCCGATGAGGAAGACTTGCGACGGGTGCTCAGAGGAACATGCGCACGTCGGACAGGCCGATGCTCCGGCCCGACATCAGTTCGAGCGTGACGCCGCTGGCGCCCTGCTTGACGGCGGCCACCTGCGAGAAGACGAGCGAGGTCGCATCCACGCGCGTGCCGTTGTTGCTGGCCGAGACGGTGAAGCTGTAGGCGCCCGCCGCGGCCACGGTGCCGTCGTCGGCCTTGCCGTCCCACGTCACGGAATTGACGCCTTCGGTCATCGGGCCGAGAGCGAGCGTGCGCACCGTGTGGCCCGCGGCGTCGACGACCTTCACCTCGACGCTGCCCGCCGTTGCCGGCAGCTGCACGGCAAAGGGCACGGCCGCCGGCGCCTCGCCGGCCTTGGGCTCCGAGGTGCTGATGGCGTTGCCCGGCGACAGCACGTTGTAGCCGATGAGCGATGCCGCCTGCAGCACCTGGTTGGCACCGGTCTGGCTCACCAGTCCGCTGAGCGCGGTGTTGAGCCGCTCGATGCCGCTCACGGTGCTCATCTGTGCGAGCTGCGAGGTGAGCTCGGCGTTCTCCATCGGGTTGAGCGGGTCCTGGTTGTTGAGCTGCGTCACCAGCAGCTTCAGGAAGCGCTGTTCGCTGCCCGCTTCCGAGACGCTGCTGCCGCTGGATGCGGCGGTGGCCGCGTTGAGCCCGGAGATGGAGGAGGTGTCGGTGATGGCCATGGTTTTTTCTTGCGGATGGAGGGGTTACTGGCCGATGCTCAGCGTCTTCACCATCAGGGTCTTGGCGGTGTTGAGCACCTCGACGTTGGCCTGGTAGCTGCGCGAGGCGGAAATCATGTTGGTCATCTCTTCGACCACGTTGACGTTGGGCATCGCCACGTAGCCCTTGGCGTCGGCATGCGGGCTCTTCGGGTCGAAGACCATCTTCAGCGGCGAGGGGTCTTCGATGACGCCGGCAACCTTCACGCCGCCGATGTCCTGCTGGCCCGAGGCGGCCACTTCGAAGACGACCTGCTTGGCGCGGTAGGGCTTGCCGTCGGGGCCGGCAACGCTCTCGGCGTTGGCGAGGTTGCTCGCCGTCACGTTCATGCGCTGCGACTGCGCGGCCATGGCGGAGCCCGCCACGCTGAAGATGTTCATGGAAGCGCCGGGATGGGGCATGCGCGGCTCCTTCCTATTGCGCCGCGGAGAGCAGCGACTTGATCTTGGCGCTGACCACCGTGAGGTTGGCTTCGTAGCGCAGCGCGTTGTCGGCAAAGTTGATGCGCTCGGCATCCATCTCGACCGTATTGCCATCGATGCTCGACTGGCTCGGCACGCGGTACAGCAGGTCGCGCTCGGGCATCGGCGACGACGCGTCGGCCTGGATGTGGCGGGGCGACGTGGCCGCCATCTGCACCGGCTGCAGCGCGCGGCCGTGCTCGATCGCCTGCGTCAGGCGGCCTGCGAAATCGAAGTCACGCGCCTTGTAGTTGGGCGTGTCGGCGTGGGCGATGTTGGCCGCCAGCACTTCCTGGCGCTGCGCCCGGAGGTTGAGTGCTTCGCGGTTGAAGCGAAGCGCCGCATCCAGCTTGTCGATCATGTGTTTCCATCTTTCGAGGCGTCGCGTCCCTTGCGGGGCATGGCGACAGATGGAAAGCGAGTCTATGCATGCACTGCTTTCGCAATGGCCCGAACAAAGGGGCATTTGGCGTGCACTTCGAATCTTCGGATCGGGTGCGCCTTCCTAGAATTACCTGGCTCCCATGATGGAAAAAAACCCTTCCCGCCCGCACCGCCCGATGCGCTTGCTGCCCGCCCTGGCGGCAGGCCTGAGTGCGGCGATGTCCGTTGCCGCGGCACCGCTCGCGGGCGATGCGCGCGCCGCCGTCGACAACTTTCTGCAGGCCCAGACCGCCGGCCTGCCGGGCAAGGTCGGCATCCGCGTCGAGGCGCCGGCATCGGGCCCGCTGCCCGCTTGCGATGCGCTCGAACCGTTCCTGCCCCGCGGCGCGGCGGCATGGGGCCGGGTGTCGGTCGGCCTGCGCTGCCATTCGGAGCTGAAGCCATGGACGCGCTTCGTGCTGGCCCACGTGGCGGTCGAGGGGCGCTATTTCGTGGCCGCGCGAAACATCGAGACCGGCCAGGCCTTGGCCGCAACCGACTTCATCGCCCGCGACGGCGATCTCACCGCCTTGCCCCGCTCGGTCGTGACCGACACCGCCCAGCTCCAGGGCGTCGTGGCCGCCAACCGCATTGCGTCCGGCGCGCCGCTGCGGCGCGAACTGATGCGCGGCGTGGCCGTGATCCAGCAGGGCCAGACGATCAAGGTCGTTGCCGAAGGCCCGGGCTACGTCGTCAGCACCGAAGCCCGGGCGATGGGCAGCGCCGGGGCGGGCGCGGCCGTGCGGGCGAAGACCCTGGACGGCCGCGTGGTCAGCGGCGTGGCCGATCCGGAAGGCCAGATCCGCCTGCCGCACTAGTCGCATTCACGGCCCGCTGCGCCCTGCCCTAAAGTTCTGGCCCGAACTGCCGATACATCAGGCAGCCCTTTGAGGAACCATCTTGAAAATCGATCCATTCGCCCCTTCGGCCACACCGCTCCCCCGAACCAACAAGGGCGCATCGTCCTCGCCCGCCGGCGGCACCGATGCCATCCAGGGCGGCAGGAACGCGGTGCAGCTTTCGTCGGGGCAGGTGCATTCGCTGCCCGAGGCGCCCAATTCCGATTTCGACGCGGCGCGCGTTGCCTCGATCCGCGAAGACATCCGGGCCGGGCGCTATGAAATCCACCCTGATCGGATCGCCCGCGGCCTGCTCGCCAGCGTGCGCGAACTGCTGCACGAAAACGGAAAGCTCTGAACGCCATGCGGGCTCACCTGTTGGCCGAAAAAGCCTGTGTCGAGGAATTCCTGTCGGTGCTGGAGCAGGAAGCCCAGGCCATGCAGAACGGTTTCTTCGCCGACCTGCCCATACTCACCGAGCGCAAGGCCGGCCTGCTGGAGCGCATGGCGGCGCTCGATCAGGCGCGCGAATCGGCCCAGGCGGCACGGGGTTTCGAGCCCGGGCGCGCGGGTGCCGATGCGGCCGCGGCCGCCGACGGCGAGGCCTCGCTTGCAGTCTGGAAGGCCCTGGTGGAGCTTGCGCAGCAGGCCAAGGCCTGCAACCGCCGCAACGGTTCGATGGTGTACCGCCAGTTGGACTTCACGCAGAACGCACTGCATTACCTGCAGGCCAGCGCACAGCCCTTCTACGGGCCGGACGGCATCCGCAAGGCCGCCAACGCCGCGGGAACGCGGCTCGCGGTGGGTTAGCAGGGCTGGAAACTTCGGCCTCGGGCGGCTTCGCACCACCACCCGTCCGGAATCGTCACTTGCGGGATTTGCGCGACTTCGGCGGTGTCTCGAACAATTCCGAAAAGAACGACGAATTCACCTCCCCGGACTCCTTGGCCGGCGGGCTCGGCTCGCCGGACGGAAGCTCCTGGAAATCCGACGACGCGAAGTGCGGCGGAACATAGACCCCGTGCTCGTCCCTCCGGACCAGGCCCCGGCGTTCCAGGTCCCGCATGGTCTTGTTGACCTGAATCCTGGAAAGCCCCGAATAGGAGGCGATGACCGACTGGGTAATGCGCTTGTCGTAGCCGCCGCCGGTGCCCGGCGCCAGAACGGTGAGCTCGTGCAGGATGCGGCTGATGAGCCGTTCGGACGAGGCCGAAGAAATCTGCCGGATCTGCCTGCGCAGCACCGCGGTGCGCTTCATCACGATGTCGAGCAGGCCCATCGTCACCGCCGGATGGCGGTCGCACAGCGCCCGCAATTCCAGCGTGGGCACCAGATACAGGGAGGTGGGCAGTGCCGCGATCAATGTCGCGCTCGACTGGTAGCGCTCCTCGATCAGGGCGGAGTTCAGGAACAGGTCGTCCTGCCGGATGAAGTCGGTCGTGACATCGCCGCTGTCCCCGCTTCCCTGCACCACCACCCGCAACAGGCCGGTGGCCACGCAGTAGATGCGGTCCGACCACTCATCCGCATTCAGCACGACTTCGTTGCGCCGATAGGACCGAAGCTCGATGCGCTGGACGAAGGCTGCGCGCTCATCGGGGGGAACGCTGGCAATAAGGGGATGCAAATACATCTGTACCGTCCATGGGCTGCCTTGCCGCATATTGGCTCAAAGCGGCTGCCTGCAACTCTTTCCGCTTTGCTGAATGTGAAAATTTACCAGATGAGACTCATATATTAACAGCTAGTAACATCTGGACACGTAAGATCATCGCATGTCTTTGGCCGAATTCGAATCTACTTTCGCCAGCCACCGGAGACCAGCCACTGACTTGTACCGCACGCGAGCGCAAGCGCCGCGTAGGTGGCCATCGCGCCGTCGCGGCCAAGAAGGACCACGCCGCCCAGGAGCACCAGCGCTCCCACGCCTGAGTTGATCGCGCCCTGGACCCACCAGGCGGGCGCGTTGCCCTTTCGGCGGAAGACCCGGCCCATCAGCGCGCACAGGAAGCCGACGGCCAGCGCCGGGGCCACGAAGTTCAGCAGGTGATTGAGGAGATCCAGCAGGGACATGGGTAGGGAAGAGGGGATGGCGGGCCGCCGGACAAAGACAAGGGCGCCCGCGGCGCCCTTCTTTCCTCGAGTGCACGAGGCCAAGCCCCTCGGCAGCCGCATGACTGCTGCTGATTTTATAATCAGCGGATATGTCAGTCTGGACCCTCGGGTTGAACCACACGACCGCGCCGCTCGATCTGCGCGGTCGTTTCGCGTTCGCGCTCGATCAGCTGGCGCCCACGCTGCAGAGCCTGCGCAGTTCGTTCGCCACCGGCCGCCATCCGCAGGTCGAAGCCGCGATCATCTCGACCTGCAACCGCACCGAAATCTACTGCGCCGCCGAACATGCCGCGCTCGACCACACGGTGGGCTGGCTGGCCGAGAGCGGCGGCGTGGCCCCCGCCCTGCTGCGCTCGCATGCCTACACCCTGCACGACGACGAAGCCGCGCGCCACGTCTTCCGCGTGGCCAGCGGGCTCGATTCCATGGTGCTCGGCGAAGCCCAGATCCTCGGCCAGATGAAAGACGCCGTGCGCGCGGCCGAAACC
Organism: Variovorax paradoxus; assembly: GCF_018614875.1. GTDB lineage: Bacteria > Pseudomonadota > Gammaproteobacteria > Burkholderiales > Burkholderiaceae_C > Variovorax > Variovorax paradoxus_I. Next base: position 46,742 of record NZ_JAGGNW010000031.1, read on the forward strand.
GCCGGCGCGCTCGGCAGCACGCTCAACCAGCTGTTCCAGCGCTCTTTCGCCGTTGCGAAGGAAGTGCGCACCGCCACCGAGATCGGCGCGCATTCCATCAGCATGGCGGCGGCGGCCGTTCGGCTGGCCAGCCAGCTCTTCGAGGATTTGCAGCAGACGCGCGTGCTGTTCGTCGGCGCGGGCGAAATGATCGACCTGGCCGCCACGCATTTCGCGGCCAAGGAGCCGAAGTCGATCGCCATTGCCAACCGCACGCTCGAGCGCGGCGAAAAACTGGCCTCGCGCTTCGGCGGCGAGGCCATGCGGCTGGCCGACCTGCCGGGCCGGCTGGCCGAGTTCGACATCGTGGTGAGCTGCACCGCCAGCACGCTGCCCATCATCGGCCTGGGCGCCGTCGAGCGCGCGCTCAAGGCGCGCAAGCACCGACCGATGTTCATGGTCGACCTGGCCGTGCCGCGCGACATCGAGCCTGAAGTGAAGGCGCTGGAAGACATCTATCTGTACACCGTCGACGACCTGGCCCACGTGGTGCAGCAGGGCCAGGCCAACCGCCAGGCCGCCGTGGCACAGGCCGAGGTCATCATCGACGCCGGCGTGCAGAGCTTCATGCACTGGCTGGGCCAGCGCGGCACGGTGCCGCTGATCCAGCAGCTCAACGCCCAGACCGACGAGTGGCGCGCGGCCGAGCTCGCACGCGCGCGCAAGCTGCTGGCCAGGGGCGAACCGGTCGACGCGGTGCTCGAGGCCATGTCGCGCGGGCTTACGCAGAAGATGCTGCACGGCGCAATGGCCGAACTGCACGCGGGCGACGCCGCGTCGCGCGAGCAGACCGCGCAGACCATTTCCCGCCTGTTCCTGCGCAAAGAGCGTTAGCGACGCTCGCCAGCGGCCCGGCCCCGCCGGCCGCGGTCCCATGCGCCTTGCCGCTGCACCGCGGCGCCTTTCCCCCATTTCTCCGAGCTCCTTTCCGCCGTGAAGACCTTTCTGCGCCATCAACTCGAACGCTACGCCGCCCGCCTCGGCGAACTCGACTTCCTGCTTTCGCGCGAAGACATCATGAGCGACATGGCGCAGTACCGCACCATCTCGCGCGAGCATGCCGAGGTCACGCAGATCGCGGGCCGCTACGAGCGCTACAGGCAGCGCGAAGCCGACATCGCCGGCGCGGCGGAAATGCTCGACGACCCCGACATGGCCGAGATGGCCAGGGAAGAAATCGCGGGTGCGCAAGCCGAGCTCGTGCAGCTCGAGGAAGAGCTGCAGCGCCTGCTGCTGCCCAAGGACCCGGACGACGCGCGCAACGCCTTTCTCGAAATCCGCGCCGGCACGGGCGGCGACGAGTCGGCCCTGTTCGCGGGCGACCTGCTGCGCATGTACACGCGCTATTGCGAGCGCGCCGGCTGGCGCTGCGAAGTGGTGAGCGAAAGCGAAAGCGAACTCGGCGGCTACAAGGAAGTGGTGGTGCGCATCGTGGGCCAAGCCAGCAACGGCCCCTCCGGGTCCGGAGTCTTCGGCCACCTGCGCTTCGAGTCGGGCGGCCACCGCGTGCAGCGCGTGCCGGCCACCGAAACCCAGGGCCGCATCCACACCAGCGCCTGCACGGTGGCCGTGCTGGCCGAGCCCGACGAAACCGTGGCGGTGCAGATCAACCCGGCCGACCTGCGCATCGACACCTACCGCGCCAGCGGCGCCGGCGGGCAGCACATCAACAAGACCGATTCGGCCGTGCGCATCACGCACATTCCAACCGGCATCGTGGCCGAGTGCCAGGACGACCGCAGCCAGCACCGCAACAAGGCCAAGGCGTTGCAGGTGCTGTCGGCCCGCATCCAGGAAAAGGACCGCAGCGAGCGCGCCGCCAAGGACGCCGCCATGCGCAAGGGCCTGATCGGCAGCGGCGACCGCTCCGACCGCATCCGCACCTACAACTTTCCGCAGGGCCGGCTCACCGACCATCGCATCAACCTCACGCTCTACAAGCTGCTCGCCATCATGGAAGGCGACCTCGGCGACGTGCTCGACGCGCTGCGCGCGGCGCGCGAGGCCGAGCAGCTGGCCGAGCTGGAATCGAGCCTGCCGGCATGACCATGACAGCAACGACCGCGCCGTCCACCGTGGCGCAGGCGCTGGCCGCAGCCGTGGCGCTGGGCATCGACCGCCTCGACGCCCAGTTGCTGCTGCTGCATGCGCTGGGCCAGGCCCCGCACGACCGCGCGTGGCTGCTGGCGCACGACACCGACGCCATGTCCGATGCGGCGTGGTCCGCGCTTGCGGCGCAGCTGTCGCGGCGCCGCACTGGCGAGCCGGTGGCCTACCTGCTCGGTGAAAAGGAATTCCACGGCCTCGACCTGCGGGTCGACGCGCGCGTGCTTGTGCCACGCCCCGATACCGAAACGCTGGTCGACTGGGGCCTGCAATGCCTCGAAGGCATCGATGCCCCGCGCGTGCTCGACCTGGGCACCGGCAGCGGCGCCATCGCGCTGGCGCTGCAGCATGCGCGTCCCGACGCGCAGGTCGACGCGATCGATGCCAGTGCCGATGCGCTGGCCGTCGCGGAGGCCAACGCGCAGCGCCTGGGCCTGCCGGTGCGCCTGCGCCAGGCCCATTGGCTCGACGGAGCCGCCAGCGGCTACACGCTCATCGCCAGCAATCCGCCCTACATCGCAGCCGACGACCCGCACCTGCCCGCGCTGCAGCACGAACCCTTGGCGGCACTGGTGGCCGGACCCGACGGGCTCGACGACATCCGCCAGATCGTGCAGCATGCCCCCGCCCATCTCGCCGATGGCGGCTGGCTGCTGCTCGAACACGGCCACGACCAGGCCACGGCCGTGCGCCAGCTGCTCGAAGCGCGGGGTTTTGCCGAAGTCCAAAGCCGTGATGACCTTGCCGGCATCCCGCGCTGTTCCGGCGGGATCTGGCGCACGGTGAAATAATCCCCTCAGCCCACTTTTCAGGAGTCCCCATGTCCGACGCCCAGCAACGCATCGACGATCTCGTCAAAACCAACGACCTCGTGCTCTTCATGAAGGGAAATGCGAGCTTTCCGATGTGCGGCTTCTCCGGCCGCGCCATCCAGATCCTCAAGGCGGTCGGCGTCGATACGAAGACGCTCAAGACCGTCAACGTGCTCGAAGACGACGGCATCCGCCAGGGCATCAAGGAATACAGCAACTGGCCCACCATTCCGCAGCTCTACGTGAAGGGCGAATTCGTCGGCGGCTCGGACATCATGATGGAGATGTACGAATCGGGCGAGCTGCAGCAGGTGCTGGGCGGCAGCAACCCGGCCTGATTTTCCGGGCCCGCCATGAGCCACGATCACGCCGATCACGGCCATTCGCATGAAGGCGACCCGGCCTGGAAGCACGACGGCGTGCGCGTGATCGCGGCCCACCAGCTCGACGCCAACACCGCCCAGACGCCCGGCATGAACCGCGCCGCGGCCATCAACTTCGCCCGCGTCGGCGCGCAGAAGCTCTGGGCCGGCACCGTCACCATTCACGCCGATGCCAAGACCGGCGCCCACCACCATGGGCACCTCGAATCGGTGATCTACGTGGTGCGCGGCCGGGCCCGCATGCGCTGGGGCGAAAAGCTCGAGTTCACGGCCGAGGCCGGTCCGGGCGATTTCATCTATGTGCCGCCCTATGTGCCGCACCAGGAAATCAACGCCAGCGCCACCGAGACGCTCGAATGCGTGCTGTGCCGCAGCGACGGGGAGGCGGTGGCCGTGAACCTCGACATCGAACCGGTGGAAAAACCCGAATCGGTCCTGTGGGTCGATCCCACGCATCCGCGCGGCGGGGTCTAGGCTCTTCCCCAGGCTTCGCGGTGTTCGCTGGAATGCAGCCGAGTCATGGCACCATGGCATTCTTCGCCGTGCCGCCATGACCCTGACCCAAAGCCTGCTCATCATCGCCTTGCTGATCGCGATGAGCGCGTTCTTCTCCCTTGCCGAAATCACCCTTGCTGCCTCGCGCCGCCTGCGCCTGCGCCAGATGGCCGACGAAGGCGACTCGCGCGCGGAGAAGGTGCTGCGGGTGCAGGAGCAGCCCGGCCATTACTTCACCGTGGTGCAGATCGGCCTGAATGCGGTGGCCATCCTCGGCGGGGTGGTCGGCGAAGGCTCGCTCAGCCCCTATTTCGCGGTCTTCTTCGAGAAATGGCTGAGCGTGGAAGCCTCCACCAACCTGGCCTTCCTGTGTTCGTTCGTGATCGTCATCGCGGTGTTCCTGGTGTTCGCCGACCTGTTCCCCAAGCGGCTCGGCATGAGCAACCCCGAGCAGTTCGCGGTGCGCATGGTGGGACCGATGCTGTTGCTGATCACGGCCTTCAAGCCGCTGGTGTGGTTCTTCACGCGCTGCACCGACCTGCTGTTCAAGCTGCTGGGCATGCCGCTGGTGCGCGACGACAAGATCACCTCGGCCGACATCCTGGCCATGACCGAGGCCGGCGCGCGCGCGGGCGTGCTCGCGGTGCGCGAGCAGCAGGTGATCGCCAATGTGTTCGAACTCGACACTCGGGTGGTCAGCAGCGTGATGACCGCGCGCGACAACATCGCCTGGTTCCTGCACGACGACCCGGAGTCGGTGCTGCGCGCGCGCATCGTGGCCGAGCCTTTTTCGGCCTATCCGGTATGCGACGGCAACATCGATCATGTGCTCGGCTACGTCGACGCCAAGGAAATGTTCCAGCGCGTGCTGAGCGGCCAGCCGCTGTCTTTCGACCAGGGCCTGACGCTGCACAAGGCACTGGTCGTCCCCGACCGGCTCTCGCTCACCGAGGTGCTCGAGCAGTTCCAGCAGGCGCATGAAGACTTCGCGATCATCGTCAACGAATACAGCCTGGTGGTGGGCGTGATCACGCTCAACGACGTGATGAGCACGGTGATGGGCGACCTGGTGTCGCCCCTGGACGAGGAGCAGATCGTGAAGCGCGACGAGAACTCGTGGCTGATCGACGGCGTCACGCCCATCCAGGACGTGCAGCGCGCGCTGCACATCGACGAACTGCCGCATGCCGAGGAATACGAAACGCTCGCGGGCTTCCTGATGGTGATGCTGCGCCGCGTGCCCAAGCGCACCGACAACGTGACCTGGGGCGGCTACACCTTCGAGGTGATGGACGTGGACAGCTACCGCATCGACCAGGTGATGGTCACGAAGGGCTCGGGCACCGCCAAGGCGCCAGCCGGCTGAGCGCCTGGGCGCCTGGGCGCCTGGGCGCACCCTCAGGCCGGCGAGCGGTCGCGCTCTTTCTCGCGTTCCCTGTCGTTGAACACCCAGAGCCGCTGGTTCGCGAACACCGCGTTCGGGTACGGCGACTTGCCGCGGCTGCCGTTGTAGCGCCCGAGCGTCATGTACAGGTCGCCGTTCTCGCGGTCGAGGTAGTGGCGCAGGATGACGCAGCCGAAGCGCAGGTTGGTCTGCATGTGGAACAGCTTGGCCGAGTCGCTGTCGCCGATCACGCGGGTCCAGAACGGCATGACCTGCATGTAGCCCCGCGCACCGGCGCTGGACACCGCGAACTTGCGGAAGTTGCTCTCGACCTGGATCAGGCCGAGCACCAGGCTCACGTCCAGGCCCGAGCGCTTGCTTTCGTACCAGGCGGTCTGAAGGAATTCCTTGCGCGTGGGCCAGTCGGCGATTTTCTTCTTGAGGCGCTCGCTCATCTCGCCCAGCCAGCGCAGGTAGGTCAGGCGGGCCTCGGTGTTCGGGAACTCGGGCACCGGCGGCGCCTTGTTGTGCACGGCCGAACTCAGCGCGGTGCGCACCGAGTCGATCAGCGGTTCCTCGATCTGCGCGCCGGCCCGGGCGGCCTGCGGCAGCGACAGCACCGTCAAGGCGCTCGCCGTCACGGCGCCGCCCAGGCATCGACGTCGCGAGAGGCCGCCCTCCAGGCTCATTTCGCGAGCTTGCCGGCGATGAAATCGGCGATGCCGGCAACGGGCACCTTGGTGGCCGCCGTGTCGCGGCGATGCTGGTATTCGAGCTGGCCTTCCTTCAGGCCGCGGTCGGAAATGACCACGCGGTGCGGCACGCCGATCAGCTCCCAATCGGCGAACATTGCGCCCGGGCGCTCGCCGCGGTCGTCCAGCAGCACATCGACGCCGGCTGCGAGCAGTTGCTCGTAGAGCGCCTCGGCCGCCACCTTGACCTCGGCGCTGCGGTCCATGCCGATCGGGCAGACCACCACCGTGAACGGCGCCAGGGCGTCCGGCCAGATGATGCCGCGCTCGTCGTGGTTCTGTTCGATGGCGGCGGCCGGCAGCCGCGTGATGCCGATGCCGTAGCAGCCCATCTCGAGGAATTGCGGCTTGCCGGCTTCGTCGAGGTAGGTGGCGTTCATGGCCTTGCTGTACTTGGTGCCGAGCACGAACACGTGGCCCACTTCGATGCCGCGCTCGATGGCGAGCGCGCCCTTGCCGTCGGGCGAGGCGTCGCCAGCCACCACGTTGCGCAGGTCGGCCACCAGCTCGGGCTCGGGCAGGTCGCGGCCCCAGTTGACGCCGGTCATGTGGAAGTCGATCTCGTTGGCGCCGGTGATCCAGTCGGCCAGCACCGCCGCCTCGCGGTCGGCCACCAGCTTGACCGGCCTCTTCAGGTTCAGCGGGCCGAGGTAGCCGGGCTTGGAGCCGAAGTGCTCTTCGATCTCGGCCAGGGTCGCGAAGCGGAAGCCCTTGTCCAGGCCCGGCACCTTGCCGACCTTGATCTCGTTCATGTCATGGTCGCCGCGCAGGAGCAGCAGCCAGACCTGCGAACCCTTCGGGTTGCCGGCCTCGTCGACGATCTCGGTGGCCAGAACCAGCGACTTGACGGTCGTGGAAAGTGGAACCCCCAGAAAATCCGCCACGTCGGCGCAGGTGCTCTTGCCGGGGGTGGGCGTCTTCTCGAGCGCCTTGGCCGCCGCGGGCCGCGGGCCGGCCGGCGCGAGCGCCTCGGCCTTTTCCATGTTGGCCGCATAGTCGCTGCCGGGGCAGTAGACGATGGCGTCTTCGCCGGTGGCGGCAATCACCTGGAACTCTTCGCTCAGGTCGCCGCCGATGGCGCCGCTGTCGGCCGCCACCGCACGGTAGCGCAGGCCGAAGCGGTCGAAGATGCGCCGATAGGCATCGGCCATGGCCTGGTAGCTGGCCTTGGCCGCGTCGAGGTCGCGGTCGAAGCTGTAGGCGTCCTTCATGGTGAACTCGCGCCCGCGCATCAGGCCGAAGCGCGGACGGCGCTCGTCGCGGAACTTGGTCTGGATCTGGTAGAAATTCTTCGGCAGCTGCTTGTAGCTGCGGATTTCCTGGCGCGCGATGTCGGTCACCACTTCTTCGCTGGTGGGCTGGACCACGAAGTCGCGGTCATGGCGGTCCTTGATGCGCAGCAGCTCGGGGCCCATCTTGTCGAAACGGCCGGCTTCGTGCCAGAGTTCGGCCGGCTGCACCACCGGCATCGTGAGCTCGACCGCGCCGGCGCGGTTCATCTCTTCGCGCACGATCGCCTCGACCTTGCGGATCACGCGCAGGCCCATCGGCATGTAGGTGTAGATGCCCGTGCCGACCTTCTTGATCATGCCGGCGCGCATCATGAGCCGATGGCTCGCGACCTCGGCGTCGGCGGGCGCCTCCTTGAGGGTGGAGACAAAAAATCGGGAAGCTTTCATCGGGATCGATCGCGCTGGTGGATTCAAAATCGTAGGGAAGACGGATGCCGGCAGAGACCTCCGGGAACCCGTGAACCTCGAACCGGCCGCTTGCCGAGTGCAACCCGGCATGCATAATCGACTCAGTTCAAAAATTGGGGTTTGATTATGCTCGACCGGGACGGCTTCAGGCCCAACGTCGGCATCATCCTGCTCAACCAGAGAAACCAGGTTTTCTGGGGCAAACGCATACGCACGCATTCCTGGCAGTTTCCGCAAGGCGGCATAGACCGTGGCGAAAGTCCCGAGCAAGCCATGTTCCGGGAACTGCACGAGGAAGTGGGGCTCCATCCGGAGCACGTGCGCATCGTGGCCCGTACCCGCGACTGGTTGCGCTACGAGGTGCCGGATCGGTTCATCCGCCGTGACGCACGGGGCCACTACAAGGGCCAGAAGCAAATCTGGTATTTGCTGCAACTCATCGGCCACGACTGGGATCTGAACCTGCGTGCCACCGACCATCCCGAATTCGACGCATGGCGCTGGCACGACTACTGGGTGCCGCTCGATGTGGTGGTCGAGTTCAAGCGCGGCGTCTACGAGATGGCGCTGACCGAGCTTGCTCGCTACCTGCCCCGGCAGGATTTCCGCAACCGCTTCCTGCGCAGCAACGTGCGCGCCCGTGAATTCGAGCGCCACACGCCAGACGGCGGCGCGCCCGCGGGCCTGGACCTGCCGCCCGGCGGCAGTTTCGACCCGCATCCCGACATTACTTCTGCGAGCGATGACCTTTCTCCTCCCCACCACAAAGCGCCCTTCTTTCCGTCGCAACGCTGAGAGCGCCCTGCTTGCCGTGTGTCTGGCCCTGCTCGCCGGGTGCGCATCGGGCACGCACGACACCGACAACCCCGACTGGGCGCAGGCCGGCATGCCGCCGCCGCCCAAGCGGTCCGAGGCGGACGCCGAATGGAAGGAAAGCGAGGCGCCGCCACCGCCCGCCTTCGACGAGAAGCGTCTCGAGCCGATCGCGATGCCGCCCTACATGTCGCTGAAGTTCGGCGTCGACCCGGCCACGATCACGATCACCGGCGACGGCGTCGTGCGCTACGTGGTGGTCGCCACCAACCGCACTGGCAGCGGCGCAACGCTGAACGCCTTCTACGAAGGCGTGCGCTGCTCGACGGCCGAAATGAAGAGCTACGCGCGATTCAACAACGGCAAATGGGACAGGGTCGAACGTCCCGAATGGAAGAGCTTCCGCGACCTGAATTCGAGCTACGCCAAGCAGCTGGCGGAACAGGGCCTGTGCCGCGGCAATGCGCCGCGCGCTTCGGTCAAGGACATGATCGCGAACATGCGCGATCCGTCGCGCAAGCTGCAGTAAGCACAAAAACAAACGGGGCATGTGGCCCCGTTTTCGATTTCTTTCAGCTCCGCATCAGCACCATGTTGTCGCGGTGGACCATTTCCGGCTCCGCCACATAACCGAGCAGCCGCTCGAATTCCGACGAAGGCTTGCGGCACAGCAGCCGCGCCTCCACGCTCGAGTAATTGGCCAGGCCGCGGGCCAGTTCCACGCCATCGGCGTCGCGCACCGCGATCACGTCGCCGCGCGAGAACTCGCCCGAGACGCCCGTCATGCCGATCGGCAGCAGGCTCTTGCCCTCGGCGCGCACCTTGGCTGCAGCGCCGGCATCGACAGTGACCGCGCCGCGCAGTTGCAGGTGGTCCGCCATCCAGCGCTTGCGCGCCTGGTGCTTGGCCGTCTGCGCCACCAGCAGCGTGCCGATGGATTCGCCGCGCGTCAGGCGCAGCAAGGCGTCGGGCTCTCGGCCCCAGGCGATCACGGTCGAGGCACCCGACCCGGCCGCGCGCTTGGCGGCGAGGATCTTGGTGATCATGCCGCCACGGCCGAGGCTGGAGCCTGCCCCGCCTGCCATGGCTTCGAGCGCCGGGTCGCCGGCCGCCGCCTCGTGCACGAATTTCGCGTCCGGGTCCTTGCGCGGGTCGGCCGTGTAGAGGCCCTTCTGGTCCGTGAGGATGACCAGCGCATCGGCTTCGACCAGGTTGGCCACGAGCGCGCCCAGCGTGTCGTTGTCGCCGAACTTGATCTCGTCGTTGACGACGGTGTCGTTCTCGTTGATGACCGGCACCACGCCCAGCCGGAGCAGCGTGACGAGGGTCGAGCGCGCGTTGAGATAGCGCTCGCGATCGGCCAGGTCGGCATGGGTGAGCAGCACCTGGGCGCTGCCGATCTGGTTCTCGCGCAGCTTGGTCTCGTACATCTGGGCCAGGCCCATCTGCCCGACGGCCGCGGCGGCCTGGAGTTCATGCACCTCGTGCGGCCGCGTGCGCCAGCCCAGGCGCTTCATGCCTTCGGCGATGGCGCCGCTGGACACCATGACCACCTCGCGGCCGTCGCGCACCAGCACCGCCAACTGCCGGCACCATTCGCCGATGGCCGCCTCGTCGAGACCGCGCCCCTCGTTGGTCACGAGGCTGGAGCCCACCTTCACGACGATACGGCGGGCATCCCGCAAGGCAGTGGATCCGGAGTTCGAGGTCATTGGAGGGCTTGACGGTCGTGATTGCTGCGTGTCGGACTGGGTACTCAGGAGGAAGAAGAGGAGTCGGGCGGCAGCTCGACAAAGCGCGGATCGACTTCGACCGGAACCTGTTCCGCCGCATGCTGGGCCTTGACCTGCTGGTACACCCCCTGCACCAGATGCTCGCAGCCTTCGCGCGTGAGCGCGGAGATTTCGAACACCGGGCCCTTGAAGCGCAGCCGCTTGACGAAGTCCTTCACGCGCGCGACGCGCTCGTCCGCCGGCACCATGTCGAGCTTGTTCAGCACGAGCCAGCGCGGCTTTTCGTAGAGCGCGGCGTCGTACTTCCTGAGCTCGCCCACGATGGCCTTGGCCTGGGCGACCGGATCGACGGCGTCGTCGAACGGCGCCATGTCGATCACGTGCAGCAGCAGCCGCGTGCGCTGCAGGTGGCGCAGGAAGAGGTGGCCGAGGCCCGCACCTTCCGACGCGCCTTCGATCAGGCCGGGCAGGTCGGCCACCACGAAGCTCTGCTCCGGGCCGACGCGCACGACACCAAGGTTCGGGTGCAGCGTGGTGAAGGGATAGTCGGCAATGCGCGGACGCGCGTTCGAGATGGCGCTGATCAGCGTCGACTTGCCCGCATTCGGCATGCCCAGCAGGCCGACATCGGCCAGCACCTTGAGCTCGAGCTTGAGGCTCTTCTTCTCGCCGGGCCAGCCCGGGGTCTTCTGGCGCGGGGCGCGGTTGATGGCGCTCTTGAAGCGCATGTTGCCGAAGCCGCCGTCGCCGCCCTTGGCGATGGTGACGACCTCGCCTTCATTCAGCATTTCGTACAGCACTTCACCGGTTTCAGCGTCGCTGATGATGGTGCCGACCGGCATCTTGAGCAGGATGTCGTCGCCCGCGGCGCCGAACATGTCGGAGCCCATGCCGTGCTCGCCGCGCCTGGCCTCGTGGCGGCGCGAGTAGCGGAAATCGACCAGGGTGTTGAGATTGGAATCGGCCACCGCGTAGACGTGGCCGCCGCGGCCGCCGTCGCCGCCGTTGGGGCCGCCGAATTCCTTGTACTTTTCATGACGGAACGACACGCAGCCGTTGCCGCCATCGCCGGCGGCGATGTCGATGAAGGCTTCGTCGACGAACTTCATGGGGTATCCAGTGTACAAATGAAGAAGCCCCGACAAAGCGGGGCTTCGAGCTGATCGAAGTGACTCGGGCTTATGCCGGGGTCACGTTGACCATGTGCTTGTTCAGTGCGCCCTTGACGCCGAACGACACATGGCCTTCAACCAATGCAAACAGCGTGTGGTCCTTGCCCACGCCGACGTTCACGCCGGGGTGGAACCGGGTGCCGCGCTGGCGCACGATGATCGCGCCTGCGCTGATCAGTTCGCCGCCGAAGGCCTTCACACCGAGCATCTTGGGCTTGGAATCACGCCCGTTTCGCGTTGAGCCGCCGCCTTTTTTCTGTGCCATGGAATCTGCTCCTTAGCCGGCGATCGCGCCGATTTGCAGTTCGGTGAACTGCTGGCGATGGCCTTGACGTTTCTGATAGTGCTTGCGACGGCGCATCTTGAAGATGCCGACCTTGTCGTGCTTGCCGTGCGACAGTACCGTGACTGTCACCGTTGCGCCGGATACCAGGGGCGTGCCGACCTTGATTTCGCTGCCGTTGCCGACTGCGAGAACCTGATCGATCACGATTTCCTGGCCTACATCCGCAGCAATCTGTTCTACTTTAATTTTTTCGCCGGAAGCAACGCGATACTGCTTGCCGCCGGTTTTTATGACCGCGTACATGTGAACCTCTTAGGAATTTGAGCTCTACGGCGAATTCCGCAGAGCCCTAGATTCTAGCACGGTTTGCACGCGCTAACATGGTTTCGGCCCGAGGCCCCCGGGGACGATGCGCGCTCCTCCCTATAATCTGCGCCTTCCGGCCTCGTGCCGCTGTCACTTTCGCATTCAGACGCGCCGCGCGCAAACGCTTTGCCAGTTCACGCCGCCGAAACCTCCCCCACCGCCACCGTGCTGGACTTGATCGCCGGCGACATGGTCGAAGTCGACCGTGTGATCGCGCGGCGCCTCGATACGGGCGTGCCCCTGGTCAGCCAGGTTTCCAGGTACATCATCTCCGCAGGCGGCAAACGCCTGCGGCCGGCGCTGCTGCTCCTCATGTCGGGCGCGCTCGGATACACCGGCGAGCAGCGCTTCAACCTGGCGGCGGTGGTGGAGTTCATCCACACGGCCACGCTGCTGCACGACGACGTGGTCGACGAATCGACGCTGCGGCGCGGACGCCCGACGGCCAACGAATCGTTCGGCAATCCCGCCAGCGTGCTGGTCGGCGACTTCCTTTATTCGCGCGCCTTCCAGATGATGTTGGATGCAAACAACATGCGCATCATGCAAATTCTGGCCGAGGCAACCAACGTGATCGCGGAAGGCGAGGTGCTCCAGCTGATGAACATGCACGACGCAACGCTGGACGAATCCGCCTACCTGCGCGTGATCCGCTCCAAGACCGCCAAGCTTTTCGAGGCCAGCACCCGGCTCGCCGCCGTGCTGGCGGGCACCACGCCGGAGGTCGAGGAAGCCTGCGCCACCTATGGACAGGCACTGGGCACGGCGTTCCAGGTGATCGACGACGTGCTCGACTACGCGGGAGACGCGCACGAAACGGGAAAGAACGTGGGCGACGACCTGCGCGAAGGCAAGACTACGCTGCCGCTGATCTTCGCCATGCGGCGCGGCAGCCCCGCCCAGGCCGCCCTGGTGCGTGCGGCCATCGAGGCCGGCGACACCGCCCAGCTGGGCAAGATCGTCGAAATCGTCCACGCCACCGGCGCCCTTGAGGCTTCGCGCGCCGCCGCGGCCGACGAGGCGAAACGCGCGATTCACGCATTGCGCGGCTTTCCGTCCAATTCGCATGCCGACGGTTTGCTACAATTGGCGGCTCAGTTGCTTGAGCGACGTGCCTGAACACCTCACAAGAGTTGGCAAGGACGAACTTCTCTTTTTTTGCAACCAATCGGGGTGTAGCTTAGCCTGGTAGAGCGCTACGTTCGGGACGTAGAGGCCGGAGGTTCGAATCCTCTCACCCCGACCAGCCTTTGGCTGGCACCAATAATGCCCGTGCCTGTTGCTGCGTAGCGATTTACAGGGACGGGTCGTTCAGCGATGATCGTGAAGCACTTTTTCACATCTCTTGCAATTCGCTGAATGGCTGCTGCCGAACTTCCTGTTAAAGAAAACCCGCAAATCGCTCTTCCGGGCCTTGCGCGCGCCCTGGTTTCGGCCGGCAAGCTTCCCGCGAAGACCGCGGAAGACATCTACCAGAAGTCGCTGAGCGGCCGAACCAGCTTCATCGCCGAGCTGACCGGCAGCGGCGCCGTTTCGGCCGCCGACCTCGCCCACACGCTTTCCACCGCCTTCGGCGCGCCGCTGCTGGACCTGGATGCCATCGACCACCAGCGCCTGCCTAAAGACCTGCTCGACCCGAAGCTGTGCCATGCGTATCGCATCGTGGTTCTCAGCAAGCGCCACAATCGTCTCATTGTTGCCACAGCCGACCCGTCGGACCAGCAGGCTGTGGAGAAGATCAAGTTCGCGTCGCAGATGGGCGTGGACTGGGTCATCGCCGAATACGACAAGCTGTCGCGCATGATCGAGGCCGCCGCGGTGAGCGCGGCGGAAACCATCAACAGCATCGTCGGCGCCGAGTTCGAGTTCGACGACGTCACGGCTGATACCTCGGGCGATGCCAACGAACAGGCGGTTGCCGAAGTCGAGGATGCGCCGGTCGTGCGCTTCCTGCACAAGATGCTGCTCGACGGCGTCAGCATGCGGGCCTCGGACATCCACTTCGAGCCCTACGAGCACAACTACCGCGTGCGCTTCCGCATCGATGGCGAACTGCGCGAGATCGCGAGCCCGCCCACGCTCATCAAGGACAAGCTGGCCTCGCGGATCAAGGTCATTTCGCGGCTCGACATTTCCGAGAAGCGCGTGCCGCAGGACGGCCGCATGAAGCTCAAGATCGGGCCCGACCGGGTCATCGATTTCCGCGTCAGCACGCTGCCCACGCTGTTCGGCGAGAAGATCGTGATCCGTATTCTCGACCCGAGCAGCGCGCGGCTGGGCATCGACGCACTCGGCTACGACGCCGATGAAAAGGAGCGGCTGCTCCGCGCGATCGGCCGCCCCTATGGCATGGTGCTGGTGACGGGCCCCACGGGTTCGGGCAAGACGGTTTCGCTCTACACCTGCCTGAACCTGCTGAACCAGCCCGGCGTCAACATCGCCACGGCGGAAGACCCGTCCGAAATCAACCTGCCCGGCGTGAACCAGGTGAACGTCAACGAGCGCGCCGGACTCACGTTCGCCGCGGCGCTGCGGGCTTTCCTGCGGCAGGATCCCGACATCATCATGGTCGGCGAAATCCGCGACCTCGAAACCGCCGACATCTCGATCAAGGCCGCGCAAACGGGCCACCTGGTGCTCTCGACGCTGCACACCAACGACGCGCCGACCACGCTCACGCGCATGCGGAACATGGGCATTGCGCCGTTCAACATCGCCTCCAGCGTGATCCTGATCACGGCGCAGCGGCTGGCCCGGCGCCTGTGCCACGTGTGCCGCGTGCCGGCCGACGTGCCGCGCCAGGCCCTGCTCGACGCGGGCTTCAAGGAAGAAGACCTCGATGGCTCCTGGAAGCCCTACCGGCCGGTCGGCTGCGCGGCGTGCAGCAGCGGCTACAAGGGCCGGGTCGGCATCTACCAGGTGATGCCGATTTCGGAAGCCATCCAGGCCATCATCCTGCGCGACGGCAGCGCACTCGACATCGCGCGCCAGTCCGAGGCCGAGGGGGTGCGCTCGCTGCGTCAGTCCGGGCTGCGAAAAGTCATGCAAGGACTCACCTCGCTCGAAGAGGTGGTGGCCGTCACCAACGAATAACGAACACACTGCAAATCGGAGATCGAATGGCAACAGTGGCATCCACCCGCACCCAGAACACGCTCAAGGAATTTGTCTACGAGTGGGAAGGCAAGGACCGCAACGGCAAGCTGGTGCGCGGCGAGCTTCGGGCCGCCGGCGAGAACCAGGTGCAGGCCGCCTTGCGGCGCCAGGGGGTTCTTGCATCCAAGGTCAAGAAGCGCCGCATGCGCTCGGGCAAGTCCATCAAGCCCAAGGACATCGCGATCTTCACGCGCCAGCTGGCAACGATGATGAAGGCCGGCGTCCCGCTGCTGCAGTCGTTCGACATCGTGGGCCGCGGCAATGCCAATCCGAGCGTTGCAAGGCTGCTGAACGACATCCGCAGCGACGTGGAAACCGGAACCTCGCTTTCGGCGGCCTTCCGCAAGTTTCCGAAGTATTTCGACAATCTCTACTGCAACCTGGTGGAGGCCGGCGAAGCGGCCGGTATCCTGGAAGACCTGCTGGACCGCCTGGCCACCTACATGGAGAAGACCGAGGCGATCAAGTCGAAGATCAAGTCGGCGCTGATGTATCCCACATCCGTGGTGGTGGTGGCGTTCGTGGTGGTGGCCATCATCATGATCTTCGTGATTCCGGCCTTCAAGCAGGTGTTCTCCTCCTTCGGCGCCGACCTGCCCGCGCCCACGCTGTTCGTGATGGCCATGAGCGAATTCTTCGTCTCCTACTGGTGGCTGATCTTCGGCGTGATCGGCGGCGGCACCTACTTTTTCCTGCAGGCCTGGAAGCGCAACGAGCGTGTGCAGCGGGTCATGGACCGCGCGCTGCTGCGCGTGCCGATTTTCGGCACGCTGATCGAGAAATCGTGTGTGGCGCGCTGGACCCGCACCCTGGCCACCATGTTTGCAGCCGGTGTCCCGCTGGTCGAGGCGCTCGACTCCGTGGGCGGCGCGTCGGGCAACACCGTCTATGGCGACGCCACGGCCAAGATCCAGCAGGAAGTCTCGACCGGCACCAGCCTCACCACGGCCATGACCAACGTCAACCTGTTCCCGTCGATGGTGATCCAGATGACGGCCATCGGTGAAGAGTCCGGCTCCATCGACCACATGCTCGGCAAGGCCGCCGACTTCTACGAGTCCGAAGTGGACGACATGGTGGCCGGCCTCTCGAGCCTGATGGAACCCATCATCATCGTGTTCCTGGGCGTGATCATCGGCGGCATCGTGGTGTCGATGTACCTGCCCATCTTCAAGTTGGGCCAGGTCGTTTGATGCTGGTGTCGCAGGGGTTCGACGCCGCTTTCGCCGGCGTCCTGGGGTTGCTGGTCGGCAGTTTTCTCAACGTGGTGATCTACCGCACCCCGGTCATGATGTACCGGAGCTGGCTGGCCGACGCGGTGGCCAACCTCATGTCGTCCAAGGACGTGCCCTCGCTCTGGACGCTCGTGTTCGGGCCGAAGGCCGAGCCCCCGGCCGGACTCGAAGCCGCGGCGGACAAGGCGGCCGTGGCCATCGAGGCGCTGCCGCCCTTCGACCTGGCCCGGCCGGCCTCGCGCTGCGGCGCCTGCGGGCACGAGATCCGCTGGTACCAGAACATTCCGGTGCTCAGCTACCTGGTGCTGCGCGGCCGCTGTGCCGCCTGCAAGACGCCGATCAGCCCGCGCTATCCGCTGGTCGAACTGGTGACCGGCGCGCTCTTCGCCCTCTGCGCCTACCGCTTCGGCTTCACGCCCACCGGCGCGCTGTGGGCGGCGTTCGCGGCGCTCCTGGTGTGCCAGTTCCTGATCGATTTCGACACCCAGTTCCTGCCCGACGCGCTCAACTATCCGCTGCTCTGGCTCGGGCTCATCGGCGCGGCCATGGGCTGGACCGGCGTTGCGCTGAGTTCGGCGGTCTGGGGCGCCGTGTTCGGCTACCTGAGCCTCTGGCTTGTGTACCATGGCTACCGCCTGGTCACGGGCAAGGAAGGCATGGGGTATGGCGACTTCAAACTGCTGGCGGCACTGGGCGCATGGCTGGGGGCCGACTACCTCATTGCCATCATCCTTGTGTCATCGCTGGTGGGTGCCGTGATCGGCCTGACACTGCGTTTTGTCGGGAAACTCGCGCATAAGGACATTCCCATGGCCTTCGGTCCCTTTCTTGCCGGTGCCGGCCTTGTCTGCCTGGTGGCGGGCCCGGAGCTTGTGCGGCAATGGATTCCCTTCGCCTTCCCGCTCGGCGCACTCGCCCGTTGAAGGGCGCGTGATGCGGCGCATCGGCTTGACGGGTGGCATCGGAAGCGGCAAGAGCACCGTCGCCGCACTGCTGGCCGCCCAAGGTGCCGTGCTGGTCGATACCGACGCCATCGCACGCCGCATTGCGCAGTCCGGGGGCATCGCCATGCCGGCCATCGAGGCCGCGTTCGGCCGCACCGTCCTCGCCTCGGATGGCGGGCTGGATCGCGCGGCCATGCGGCAGCTGGTGTTCGCCGACAACAGCGCGAGGAAGCGCCTCGAATCGATCCTGCACCCGCTGATCGGTGTCGAGACGGAACGTCTGGCCTCGGACGCAGGCGCGCAGGCCGTGGTGGTCTTCGATGTACCGCTGCTGGTCGAATCCGGCCGCTGGCGGGCCATGGTCGACAGGGTGCTGGTGGTCGATGCCACGGAGGAAACGCAGTTGCAGCGCGTCGTGGCGCGCTCCGGCTGGACGCCAGAGGCGGTGCAGGCGGTGATCGCCCAGCAGGCGGCGCGCAAGCTGCGCAGGGCGGCGGCGGATGCCGTCATCTTCAACGAGTCGCTCTCGCTGGAGGAACTCGCTGCGCAGGTCCGGAGTCTCTGGAAGCGGTGGGCTGCGCCCGGCACGCGATAATCCGAGACTTGGCCGCGAGCGGCCGAATAACGACCAAGACAAAAAAAGGCGCTCGCCGGAGTGCCCTCCCCTCCCGCGATGCTTTTCAATTCGTATCCTTTCATTTTTGTCTTCTTCCCGCTGGTGCTGATCGGGTTCTTCCTGATCGGCAAGCGCAATGCCCGGTCCGCCGCAGGCTTTCTTGCGCTGGCCTCGCTGTTCTTCTACGGCTGGTGGAGCGTCAAGGCGCTTCCGCTGCTGGTGGCGTCGATCTGCATCAACTACTGGTTCGGCTTGCGCCTGTCGCCCGCGCCGGGCCGGGACGACCGCAAGCGCAAGTCGCTGCTGGTGCTGGCACTGGTGGTCAACCTCGGCGTGCTGGCCATCTTCAAGTACGCCAACTTCTTCGTTTCGAACGTGAACGACGGGCTCGCCGCGGCGGGCCTGTCGCAGATTCCGATGCTGCACATCGTGCTGCCGATCGGCATCTCGTTCTATACCTTCACCCAGATCGCCTTCCTGGTCGACTGCTGGCAGGGCAAGGTGCATGAGCGCAGCTTCATCCACTACGTGCTGTTCGTCACCTACTTTCCGCACCTGATCGCGGGCCCGGTGCTGCATCACGCGCAGATGATGCCGCAGTTCGCGAATCCGGCCACCTACCGGCTCGACCCCAACAAGGTGGCGCTCGGGGTGGCAATCTTCACCTTTGGCCTGGCGAAGAAGCTGCTGATCGCCGACCCGGTCGGCCAGTACGCCGACATGATGTTCAACGGCGTGCACAAGGGCATCGAGCCCACGCTCTACACCGCGTGGTTCGGCGCGCTCGCCTATACGCTGCAGATCTATTTCGACTTCTCGGGCTATTCGGACATGGCCGTGGGCCTGTCAATGTGCCTGGGCGTGCAGCTTCCGCTCAATTTTCGTTCGCCCTACAAGTCGACCAACATCATCGAATTCTGGCGGCGCTGGCACATCTCGCTGTCGAACTTCCTGCGCGACTATCTCTACGTGCCGCTGGGCGGCAATCGCAAGGGCCCGGCCCGGCGCTACCTGAACCTGTTCCTCACGATGCTGCTCGGCGGCCTCTGGCACGGCGCCGCGTGGACCTTCGTGATCTGGGGCGCGCTGCATGGCGTGTTCCTGATGATCAACCATCTCTGGAACGCCAAGGTGCGGCGCGGCGTTGCGGCCGGCCCCATCGCCCACGTGCTGGGCTGGTTCCTGACCTTCCTGTGCGTGGTGCTGGCCTGGGTCGTGTTCCGCGCCGACGGCGTCCACACGGCCATGGCCATCTACAAGGGCATGCTCGGCCTGCATGGCGCCCCGCCCTCCGCGTTCAGCGAGCTGGGACCGGTTCCGTTCCGCAAGCCCGAGTTTTTCCGGACCATGCTCGTGGGCATCGTCATCTGCCTGGCATTGCCTCCGACGATCACGCTCGAGCGCTGGATTCCCCACCCGAAGGCGGTGGCCGGCCAGCCCGTCATGGCCTGGTGCTCCGCGGCCGTGCTGGCGATCGGCACCTTCGCGCTCTTCGCCTGGGGCGTCTCGAAGCTGGGCAACTACAGCCCGTTCCTCTACTTCCAATTCTGATTTCGACATGACGACGCCCGCGAAAGTCTGGCTGCGGTTCTTCCTGATCGGCTACATCGCCCTGCTGGCGCTGTGGGTCGTTTCGCTCACCAGCCCCGTGCCCTACGGCGATCTCACGCGGATCGGCCGCCTGTCGGAGCGCGAATTCGGCTGGACCGCCCCGCCGCCCAAGGTGGACCCCGCCTACCTCAAGGGCACGCCGGTCGACCAGGCCGACGTCCTGGTCATCGGCGACAGTTTCTCCATGACCTTCCGCTGGCAGTCCGCCCTCGTCAAGGCCGGCTACCGGGTCTCGACCACCTACTGGGGCCAGTACGAGAACGCGCTGTGCGGCGACTTCGACCAATGGATCGAGCGCACGGGCTTCAAGGGCAAGCTGATCATCATCGAGAGCGTGGAACGCCTGCTCGGCGACCGTACCAAGGACAGCATGAAGTGCCAGAAGATGATCCGGCCCTTCGACGCCATGGACCATCCGCTGATCACGCCCGACGAAACCGTGCCGAGCCCCGCGCCCAACTGGAACGTGCAGTTCCTGACGGGCGTCACGACCTACTACAACACCTGGAAAGCGAAAAAGTCTGCAACAGAGGTCTACTTCGACTGGAACACCTGGGTCCGCCCGGTGCCCGATGGTTGCAAGCTCTTCTCCCATCGCTCCTGCGACAAGATGCCCTTTTTCGCGGAAGATGACGACAATGGACCGCTGACCCCTGCGCACCTCGACTGGATGAAGAATTTCACAAAGGCGCACAGCAAGCTCCCTATCATGTGGATGGTGATTCCCAACAAGTCCACCGTGTACCTGAGGCCCGACTACTCGAAGGATTTCGAAGACGGGTTCCGGGCGTCCGGGCTGGCAGGACCGGATCTCTACGCGTTCACGCGCGAGAAACACACGCAGATTCGCGACTTCTATTTCTCGAACGACACCCACATGTCCATGCACGGCCAGCTCGAACTGGGAGAACGCATGCTCGCCGCCGTGCGCGAAGTGCTGCCGAAGCCCCCATCGAAATCACCCTGACGCTATGATTTCGCGACAGGAAAGCCATAGAACCGCGTGATCCTCTACGAATACCCCTTCAACGAGCGCATCCGCACCTACCTGCGGCTGGAGCATCTGTTTCGCCGCCTCGGGGAACTGGTGCCCTCGGAATCCGCGCTTTCGCATCACTACGCGCTGGTCACGATCTTCGAGATCATGGACGTTGCCGCGCGGGCCGACCTCAAGGCCGACGTGATGCGCGATCTCGACAAGCACAAGAACGTCTTCAACGGCTACCGGGGCAATCCGGCCATTGCCGAGGCCGTGCTCGACCAGGTGGTTGGCCAGCTCGAACGCAATTTCGCCACCCTCAATGCCGTCGCCGGCAAGGCCGGCCAGGCGCTGACCGAGAACGAATGGCTCATGAGCATTCGCAGCCGCGCGGGCATTCCGGGCGGCACCTGCGAATTCGATCTTCCCGCCTACTACGCATGGCAGCAGCGCAGCGCGGCAAGCCGCCGTGCCGACCTCGAGCGGTGGTCGACCACGCTTTCGCCGCTGGCCGAATCCATCTACCTGCTGCTCAAGCTGCTGCGCGATGCCGATGTGCCGTACAAGGTCATTGCAACGGGCGGGCAGTTCCAGCAGAACCTGCCGCAGGGGCGCAGCTTCCAGTTGCTGCGCCTGCGCATCGATCCGCAGCTGGGGCTGATTCCCGAAATCAGCGGCAACCGGCTCATGGTGTCGGTGCGAATGATGCGGCACGAAGCCGACGACCGCCTGCACCCGGGCACCGACGACGTCGCATTCGAACTCACCCTCTGTGCGTGAGCCGCAGGGCCAGGCACGAAGGTTATCCATCCAATGAGCGACGTGAACAAGATCGGCGAGCGCATCGTCCGCTGCCCTGCGTGTGGCGGCGACAGCGTCTACGCCGAGCGCAACCCCTATCGCCCGTTCTGCAGCGCGCGATGCAAGGGCATCGACTTCGGCGCCTGGGCCAGCGAGGAGTTCCGCATGCCGGCGGAAGCACCGGCCGATGACGAGCCTTTCGGCGATCCGAAGAAGGTGCAGTAGCCGCGCCCGGCGCTACGGCGCGAGCAGCACGCGGTCGAGATAGTCCGCGTATCGGCGCACGTAGGTCGGGCGCAGATGCTCCCTGTCCTTGTAGACCGGCGCGTCGTCGGGCGTTGCCCGCAAGCACTGTCCATCGGCGCAAAGCCTCGCCATCACATCGATGGGCTCCGCGCCGCTCGCCCGCGCCAGGGCTTTCAGCCGGTCGTTGAGCCGTACCTGTTCCGGCGGCACAGGCGCCGTGGGCGTGCTGTTCAGCGCGACCATGCGGCCCATGCGGCTGCCTTCGATGAGCCGCCGGGGCTCGAACTCGGGGCCGCTGGCGTTGTCCAGCAGCAGGTAGACCTTCTTCTTTTGCCGCACCAGCTCGGCCAGCAGCTTCTCGAGCGAGGCCAGCGAGCGGCCAAGGCCGTCGCCGCCGTTGTTGACGAGGTAGGCCGCATCGCCTTCGCGAAAGTAGAACGGCAGCGGGAAGTTGCCCGTGAAATAGCAGTTCCAGCAGGCCCCGACCACCACGGTGTCGATCCGCGGATCGAGCGCCAGCGCCAGCATCTCGCTGCGCGCCTGCTCGCAGCCGGGATTGCCTTCGGCGACCATGCCGGGCACCGGCGGGCAGGCGCCATAGGTCGAGAAATAGGTCGTCGCCATGCGCGCGGGCGCGCTGCGTGCGAGCTCCATGGCACGAGGCGCGTATTGCAGGATGTGGCTGTCGCCGATCAGCAAGACCGTGCGCGGCCCGCTGCCCACGCGCTTGACCGGGTAGGCGCCGATCTTCTGCTGCTCGAACCCGGCGTAGTAGTTGTCGTCCACGGTGGCGTCGGTCAGCTTGCGCAGCAGGTCGCTGCCGTTTCGCGGCGGCATGCCGCCCAGCGCCAGCAGGCCGGCGACCACCATCGCCATGCTGCCCCCTGCGAGCGTACGCAGCATTCCCACGTTGCTTCGCGCCCGGGTGAAGCGCTCGACGAAGCGGTAGGTGAGCCAGGCCAGCGCCACGCTCGCGAGCACCAGGACCGCACGAATCCATGCCGCCGGCTCGCCCTCTCCCACGATGCGCGCATACGCCAGCAACGGCCAGTGCCACAGATAGAGCGGATAGCTGATGAGGCCGATCCACACCATCGGGCGGCTCGCGAGCAGGTACCTGTTGAGCACGCCCGCCGGTCCGGCCGCGATGCAGCTCGCTGCGCCCAGCGTAGGCAGCAGCGCCCACCAGCCCGGAAACGCCTTGTCGCTGCGGGTCATCACGAGCCCGAGCGCGATCAGCCCCAGGCCCAGGCACGACTGCAGGTGGGTGCGCCAGGCCGGCGCCGGCGGCGTCGCCTTCTTCGCGGACTGCAGGCGCATGCAGGCCAGGATGCCGCCCACCATCAGCTCCCAGAAGCGCGAAGCGGGCGAGTAGAAGGCGGCCGTGCGATAGGGATGGATCGTCAGCACGTTGACGAGGAACGACGCCACCGCGAGCACCCACAGCAGCCGAAGCACCGGCCAGCGCCGGCGCCAGGCCAGCGCCAGCAGCATGGGCCAGAAGATGTAGAACTGCTCCTCGATGCCCAGCGACCACAGGTGCAGCAGCGGCTTGGTCTCGGCGGCCGTGTCGAAATAGCCGGCCTCGCCCCAGAAGATGAAGTTGGCGACGAAAGCCGCGCCGCCGGCCGCCTGCTTGCCGAGTTCGGCGAACTCCCTGGGCAGCAGCGCATACCAGCCGAAGGCGAGCGTGGCCAGCAGCACCAGCGTCAGCGCCGGAAAGATCCGCCGGATGCGCCGGGCGTAGAAGTCGCGGTAGCTGAAGTCGCCCGCCACATGGCTCTGCCAGATGATCGTCGTGATCAGGAAGCCAGAGATCACGAAGAAGATGTCGACCCCGACGAAGCCTCCCGGCAATGCATCGGGAAACGCATGGAAGGCCAGCACCGAGGCCACCGCCATCGCGCGCAGGCCGTCGATGTCGGGCCGGTACTTGGGGTGCATCGTATCGTGCTTCGGTCAGGCTCGCGGCGTTCGCTGGACGCGCCCGCCCGCCTGCGCGGCCCTGTCCATCAGGCCAGTGTCGAAACCGCCAGCGCCGCCGAAGCCGGCAGGCCGCGCTCCTGCGTCAGCCATTCGAGCACCGGCAGGGCGCCCGGCAGCACCGGCGCCACGTCCAGCGGCAGTTGCTGCCAGCGCATGGCCTGCCCTTCGCGCATTTCGAACTCGCCGCTCCAGGCCGTGACCTTGCACCAGTGCAGCCGTACCAGTGCATGCGGGTAGTCGTGCTCGGTGATCTTCCAGACCTCGGCGCCCGCGATGGTGATGCCGAGTTCTTCGTGCAGCTCTCGGCGCAGCGCCTGCTCCACCGTTTCGCCGGCTTCGATCTTGCCGCCCGGAAATTCCCAGAAGCCCGCATAGGCCTTGCCTTCGGGGCGGGTGGACAGCAGCAGCGCGTCGTCGGCCGGGCGGATCAGCACGCCGACGGCCACCTCGGTGTGCTTGCGGCTCGGCTGTGCGCTCATGCCGTGGCCCGCCCGGCGTAGTCGCGCGCGAACTGGTAGGCCACGCGGCCGCTGCGCGAACCGCGCTCGAGCGCCCACACCAGCGCCTCGGCCCGCGCCGCCTCGATGGCCGCCTTGTCGACGCCGAACGACGACAGCCACTGCGCGACGATCACCAGATATTCGTTCTGGCTGAAGGGATAGAAGCTGACCCACAGGCCGAAGCGCTCGGACAGCGAGATCTTTTCCTCGATCACCTCGCCGGGATGGACTTCGCCATCGTCGGTGTGCGTGTACGTGAGGTTTTCCTTCATGTACTCGGGCAGCAAGTGGCGGCGGTTGCTGGTCGCGTAGATCAGCACGTTGGGCGTGGACGCGGCAATGGAGCCGTCGAGAATCGACTTGAGCGCCTTGTAGCCCGGCTCGCCCTCGTCGAAGCTCAGGTCGTCGCTGAACACGATGAACTTCTCGGGCCGCTGCGACACCACCTCGACGATGTCGGGCAGGTCGACCAGCTCGGCCTTGTCGACCTCGATCAGCCGCAGCCCCTGCGGCGCGTAGGCCTGCAGGCAGGCACGGATGAGCGACGACTTGCCCGTGCCGCGCGCGCCGGTCAAGAGCACGTTGTTGGCCGGCTTGCCTTCGACGAACTGGCGCGTGTTGCGCTCGATCTTTTCCTTCTGGACGTCGATTTCCTTGAGCGAATCGAGCGCCATCGCGGCCACGTGCTTGACGGGTTCGAGCACGCCGTGGCCCGAGCTGCGGCGGCGGTAGCGCCATGCGATCGACGCGTTCCAGTCGGCCGGCGCCACCAGCGGCTGCGGCAGGATCGACTCGATGCGGCCGATCAGCTGTTCGGCGCGCTCGATCAGTCTCTGGAACTGTTCATTCATGACCTGTAGTCGGCGTTGATGGTGACGTACTCGTGGCTGAAGTCGCAGGTCCACACGGTCTCGCTGGCCTTGCCGCGGCCCAGGCCGATGCGCACCGTGATCTCGCTCTGCTTCATCACGCGCTGGCCGTCTTCCTCGCGGTACGACGGGTTGCGCCCGCCCTTGACGGCCACGTGCACGTCGTCGAGAAACAAGTCGATGCCGGTCTGGTCGAGGTCTTCGATGCCCGCGTAGCCCACGGCCGCAAGGATGCGGCCGAGGTTCGGGTCGCTGGCATAGAACGCCGTCTTGACCAGCGGCGAATGCGCCACCGCATACGCCACCTGCCTGCATTCCGCCGCATCGCGGCCGCCTTCCACCTGGATGGTGATGAACTTGGTGGCGCCTTCGCCGTCGCGCACGATCGCCTGCGCCAGCTGGCGCGCGACGTTCTGCATGGCTTCGACCAGGGCCTTGCCTTCGGGCGAATCCAGCGAGGTGATGGTGGCGTGCGCGGCCTTCTGGGTGGCAATGACCACGAAGGAGTCGTTGGTCGAGGTGTCGCCGTCGATGGTCACGCGGTTGAACGAGGCGTCGGCCAGCAACCTGGCCAGCGGCTGGATCAGGGCCGGGTCGATCTTCGCGTCGGTGGCCATGAAGCCCAGCATGGTCGCCATGTTGGGGCGGATCATGCCGGCGCCCTTGCTGATGCCGGTGATGCTGACGGTGGCGCCGCCGATCTGAACCTGCTGGCTGAACGCCTTGGGGATCGTGTCGGTGGTCATGATGCCTTCGGCCGCACGTGCCCAGTGGTTCTCCGAAGCATCGGCCAGCGCGGCAGGCAGGCCGGCTTCGATGCGGTCCACGGGCAGCGGCTCCATGATCACGCCGGTGGAGAACGGCAGGATCTGCTCGGGCGCGATCTCCAGCTGGCGCGCGAGCGCAATGCAGGTGGAGCGCGTGCGCATCAGGCCGTCTTCGCCGGTGCCGGCGTTGGCGTTGCCCGTATTGATGACCATCGCGCGAATGCCGTAGTTGGCCGCCAGGTGGTCGCGGCACACCTGCACCGGTGCCGCACAGAAGCGGTTCTGCGTGAACACGCCGCCGACCGCCGAGCCTTCGTCGATCAGCACGACGGTCAGGTCCTTGCGGTTGGCCTTGCGCACACCCGCTTCGGCCACGCCGATGCGGACGCCGGGCACCGCGAACAAGGCGGCAGGATCAGGAGCGGACAGGTTCACGGGCATGGCGGGTTCTCTTCTCGGGAGTTTCTGGGTCAGCTGAGCTTGCCGTGGCAGTGCTTGTACTTCTTGCCGCTGCCGCAGGGGCACGGGTCGTTGCGGCCGACGCGGGCAAAAGCCGCGGCTTCGGCGCCGAGCGAGCCGAGCCCCAGCCCCGCAGCCGCGATGCGGCGCTGGTTTTCCTCGTCGAGGCGCACCTCGACCTCGCCGGTTTCGGTGGGCGCGCTGTAGGTGATGTTCGAGACGTTCTCGCCGCGGCTCTCGAGTGCTTCGGCGGCTTCCTCGAGCTGCTCGCCCGACTGCACGCGCACCGTCATCAACTGGCGCGTGACTTCGTTCTTGACCGAGTCGAGCAGCTGGCCGAAGAGCTCGAAGGCCTCGCGCTTGTATTCCTGCTTGGGCTGCTTCTGCGCATAGCCGCGCAGGTGGATGCCCTGGCGCAGGTAGTCGAGCGAGGCCAGGTGCTCGCGCCAGTGCGTGTCGATGCTCTGCAGCAGCACCATGCGCTCGAACTGGGTGAAGTTTTCCTGGCCGATCAGCGCCACCTTGGCACCAAAGCTGTCGTTGGCGGCCTTGACCACCTTCTCGACGACGTCGTCGTCGCCCACGGCCTCGGCCGCCTCGATCTCCTTCTTCAGGGGCATGTCGATGCCCCACTCGTTGAAGAGGCTCTTCTCGAGGGCGTCCAGGTCCCACTGCTCTTCGACCGATTCGCTCGGCACGTACTGGCGCACGAGGTCGGTGAAGCAGCCTTCGCGCAATGCCGCGATCTGCGCCGTGAGGTCGGCCGCGTCGAGGATGTCGTTGCGCTGCTGGTAGATCACCTTGCGCTGGTCGTTCGACACGTCGTCGTATTCGAGCAGCTGCTTGCGGATGTCGAAGTTGCGCGCCTCGACCTTGCGCTGCGCGCTCTCGATGCTGCGCGTGACGATACCGGCCTCGATGGCTTCGCCGTCGGGCATCTTGAGGCGGTCCATGATCGCCTTCACGCGGTCGCCCGCGAAGATGCGCATCAGCGGATCGTCCAGGCTCAGGTAGAAGCGCGAGGAGCCCGGGTCGCCCTGGCGGCCCGAGCGGCCGCGCAGCTGGTTGTCGATGCGGCGCGACTCATGGCGCTCGGTCGCGATGATGCGCAGGCCGCCGAGCGACTTGACGAATTCGTGGTCCTTGGTCCATTCGGCGCGCACGTGCGCGATGTCGGCCTCTTTGGCGGCAGCGTCGCGGCCTTCGTCGTTCTCGATTGCCTCGATCATCTTCTCGATGTTGCCGCCCAGCACGATGTCGGTGCCGCGGCCGGCCATGTTGGTCGCGATGGTGATCATCTTCGTGCGGCCGGCCTGCGCCACGATGTCGGCTTCGCGCGCATGCTGCTTGGCGTTGAGCACCTGGTGCGGCAGGTCCTCCTTGGTGAGCAGGCCGTCGATGATCTCGGAGTTCTCGATCGACGAGGTGCCCACCAGCACCGGCTGGCCGCGCTCGTAGCATTCGCGGATGTCCTGGATGGCCGCTTCGTATTTTTCGCGCGTGGTCTTGTAGACGCGGTCGAGCTGGTCGTCGCGCTTGCTGATGCGATTCGGCGGAATGATGACCGTCTCGAGGCCGTAGATTTCCTGGAACTCGTAGGCCTCGGTGTCGGCGGTGCCGGTCATGCCGGCCAGCTTGCCGTACAGGCGGAAGTAGTTCTGGAAGGTGATGGAAGCGAGCGTCTGGTTCTCGGCCTGGATCTGCACGCCTTCCTTGGCTTCCACGGCCTGGTGCAGGCCGTCGCTCCAGCGCCGGCCCGTCATGAGGCGGCCGGTGAATTCGTCGACGATCACCACTTCGCCCTGCTGCACCACGTAGTGCTGGTCGCGGTGGTACAGGTGCCGCGCGCGCAGCGCGGCGTTCAGGTGGTGCATCAGCGTGATGTTGGCCGGGTCGTAGAGCGACGCGCCCTCGGGCAGCAGCTTGAATTCGCCCAGCAGCTGCTCGGCTTTCTCGTGGCCGTCTTCGGTCAGGAACACCTGATGGGTCTTCTCGTCGACCGTGAAGTCGCCGGGCACCGTGACGCCTTCGCCGGTGCGCGGATCGGCCTCGCCTTCCTGCTTGGTCAGCAGCGGCACCACCTTGTTGATGGCCAGGTAGAGGTCGGTGTGGTCTTCGGCCTGGCCGCTGATGATCAGCGGCGTGCGGGCCTCGTCGATCAGGATCGAGTCCACCTCGTCGACAATGGCGTAGTTCAGGCTGCGCTGAACCCGGTCGCCGGGCTCGTACACCATGTTGTCGCGCAGGTAGTCGAAGCCGTACTCGTTGTTGGTGCCGTAGGTGATGTCGCTGCCGTAGGCCTGCTGCTTTTCCTCGCGCGGCATCTGCGGCAGGTTGATGCCCACCGACAGCCCCAGGAAGTTGTACAGGCGCCCCATCCACTGGGCGTCGCGGTTGGCGAGGTAGTCGTTCACCGTGACCACGTGCACGCCCTGGCCCGACAGCGCGTTCAGGTACACCGGCAGCGTGGCGGTCAGGGTCTTGCCCTCGCCGGTGCGCATTTCGGCGATCTTTCCGTTGTGCAGCGCCATGCCGCCGAGCAGCTGCACGTCGAAATGGCGCATCTTCATGACGCGCTTGGAGCCTTCGCGCACAGTGGCGAACGCTTCCGGCAACAGGGCATCGAGGGTTTCGCCCTTGGCGATGCGGTCCTTGAACTCCTGGGTCTTGGCGCGCAGCCCATCGTCGCTGAGCTTCTCGAATTCGGGTTCGAGCGCATTGATGCGCTCCACCGTCTTGCGATACTGCTTGAGGAGCCGGTCGTTGCGACTGCCGAAAATCTGGGTCAGGAAGTTGGTTGCCATTGGCGTGGAGATGGGCGGGCACCTGACACGACAGGCACTGCGACCGGATTCCCTAAGATATGGTGAAAGCAGTTGGGCGCACCTTCTTCGAATGCAAGCTCCGAAGAAAGCTAGCGGCTCCAGACCGGATCTGCCGGCGCAAGCGTCGGCAAACCGCGCATTTTAGCTGTCTTGTTCCCCCCTCCGGATTACCCATGAATCGCCGCTCCGTCCCCCCTTTCACGTTGCAGCAGGCCGCCGAGGGCTCGCCCACCCTGGCGAGCCTGATTGCCCGCGCGCGCGACGCGAACGATCGGCTGCGGGCGGTCGAGGGACTGATCCCGCCGGCCATGCGCCCCGCCGTCCAGGCCGGCCCGGCCGAAGGGGACGTGTGGTGCCTGCTGGTCAACGGCAGCGCCGCGGCCGCCAAGCTGCGCCAGCTGTCGCCGATGCTGGTCACCCGGCTGCGCAACCAGGGTTGGGACGTGAACACGATCCGGATCAAGGTGCAATCCGGGCGCTGAACGGGAAACGACGGCCGGCCCGCAAAACGGCCCGGTCCATCGGAGCCCGGCCTATTGCGGCTGCAGCCCGATGTCGTGCGCCACCTTCTGCCAGCGTTCGGCCTCCGAGCGCATGAAAGCCCGCAGCTCGCCCGTGGTGGAGCCCTTCAACTGCACGCCGAGCACCGCCATGCGCTCCTTCACCGACGGATGGCCGAGCGCCGCGATGGCCTCGCGCCGCAGCCGCTCGATCACCTCCAGCGGCGTGGTGGCGGGCGCCACCATGGCCCACCACTGGTCGATCTCCATGCCCTTGAGCCCGCTCTCCGCGAGGCCAGGCACATCCCCAAGGCCCGGAATGCCCACGCGCTGCGCGCTCGTCACCAGCAGCGGGCGGATCCGGCGGGCGCCCAGCAGGCTGGAACCGCTGGCCAGTGTCGCGAAGTGCCCTGCCACCGTGCCCGCCGCCACGTCGGTGAGCGCCGGCGCCGAGCCGCGATAGGGAACCATGTTGAAGCCGATCTTCGTGCGGCTCGCCAGCAGTTCGGCCGCCAGGTGGCTCACCGTGCCGGCGCCGCTGTGCGCGATGGCCGGCGGCATCGGCCGAGCGGCCGCCGTCTTGATGAAGGTCTTGAAATCCCGGCTGTCGTCGTCCATGCCGGCAAAGAAGACCAGGGGCGAAGTGCCGATCATCGTCACCGGCGTGAAGTCGCGCAGCAGGTCGTAGGGCAAGCGCGCCGTCACCGCGGGCGCAATGGCATGCGGCAACTCGACGATGGCCAGCGTGTAGCCGTCTGGCGCGGCCTTGGCCGCCGCCTCGGTGCCGATCTGGCCGGCGGCGCCGGGCCGGTTGTCGACGATCACCGAGCTGCCGATGGTCTGGCTCATGCGCTGCGCCATGGCGCGCGCAATGGCGTCGGTGCTTCCGCCGGCGGCCCACGGCACGATCAGCTTGATCGGCCTGTCGGGAAAGGCCGCCCAGGCGCGCTGCGCCGCGGTGGCGATGAGTGCGGCCGAACCGGCGGCCAGGAAGGCGCGGCGTTGCATTCTTGCTTGCATGGTTTCGATTCCTTCTGGTGGGCTCGGGGGTTCAGGCGGCCTGCTGGTCGGGCCAGCTCG
This sequence comes from Variovorax paradoxus, assembly GCF_018614875.1. GTDB lineage: Bacteria > Pseudomonadota > Gammaproteobacteria > Burkholderiales > Burkholderiaceae_C > Variovorax > Variovorax paradoxus_I. The sequence continues at coordinate 77,357 of NZ_JAGGNW010000031.1, forward strand.
GGTCGCGCGAGGCGTTGGCGGTGAGCATCAGCACCACGTGGGCGTCGCCGGCAATGGCATTGCTTTCGCGCAGCTGGCGCAGCGCGTCCAGTCCGGCCGCCGCGCACAGTTCGGCGCTCACGCCGGCCGCCGTGAGCTTTCGCCGGGCCGCGCGGGCCTGGTCGTCGCCCACCACCACCGCGCCGCCGCCCGAGGCGACGGCGGCCTGCCACTGCAGCAAGGTCACGGTCGACCCGGCGGTGGAAAACTGCGCGGTGTGGCCGGGATAGGTGCCGTCGAGCGCGCCGCCCGCCAGCACGCGGGAGAGGCGCGCAAAAGGCTCCACCAGCCAGAGCCGCGGCAGGCGCGCAATGCGTCCGGCGGCCAGCAGGTCGCGAAAGCCGGCATAGATGCCCCAGGCCAGATCGCCGCGCGCCGTGGGAATCACGATGTGATCGGGCAGGCCGCCTTCGGCCAGGCACTCCAGGGCAATGGGCTTGTAGCCCTCGATCGCCAGCGGCGCGCTGCCCAAGGCTGGCAAGCGGTAGTTGGTCAGCGCGAAATAGCCTGGATGCTGCGAGCGCTCTCGCACGAAAGCCCAGCGGCCGGCGTTGTCGGCAAAGGTGTAGCGCCGGGCGCCGAGGGCGTCGAGCTGCCGCGCATAGGCGGCAGGCAGGCCTTCGTAGGTTGCCACCTCGCAGCCCAGGCCCGCGGCCCATGCATAGTGCGCCGCCGAGATCGCTGCATTGCCCGAAGAGGCCAGCACCAACGTGTGGGCACCGAAATCCAGCGCCTGGGCCACGCCTACCGCGCTCATGCGGTCCTTGTGGGAGCCCGTGGGGTTGCACGATTCGTCCTTGAGCGCGAGGCGCGCCACGCCGAACTGGCGCGCCAGCTCCGGCATGTCCGCGAGCGGCGTGCGGCCCTCGCCCAGCGTGAAGCCGGGCGCGTAGGGCATGGGCAAGGGGCTGCCGCTGTCGGGCAGGTAGCTGGCGCACAAGCCGACGTGAATGCCCATGCCGCGGCAGGCGGGGCAGCCATCGTTGGCCAATGCGAGCGGATACGGGGCATCGCAGCGCAGGCACCGAAGGCCTTGCAGGCGAGGGTTTCTCGCCGGGTGCGGCGCGCGGACACGGGCAGTGCCCGGCGGATCGGCCGATGGGTCGGGAAGCGGGGCGAACTTGAAGTCCGGAACGGGCGCAGGTGTGTTCACAGGTGGTCTTGGCTGGGAAAGTCGTGCCCAAATCTTAGGCATCCGGAAATAAAATCATCTGGCTTGAAATACTCAAGCGATAAGAAAACTTATCGATGCGCTTCACCGAAATAGAGACGTTCCGGGCCCTGATGCGCGCCGGCTCCACCCGCAAGGCCGCGGCGCTGCTGCATGTGACGCAGCCCGCCATCAGCCAGTCGCTCAAGCGGCTCGAGGCGCAGGCCGGCCTGCTCCTGTTCCAGCGCACCGGCGGGCGGCTGGTGCCCACGCCCGAGGCGCGCGCGCTGTGGACCGAGGTGGAGCGCGTCTTCATCGGCATGGAAGCCATCGAGCACCGCATGCGCAGCCTGCGCGACTTCGGCACCAACCAGCTCGAGCTCAGCTGCTATCCGGCCTTCGGCCTCGGCTTCATGCCGCGGGCGCTGGAACGCCTGAAGGCGCAGCGCGGCGACAGCCCCTGGCCGCAGGTGTCGCTGCAGGTGCTCAGCTCCAAGGACGTGCGCGACCGCGTGGCGAAGGGCGTCTCCGACTTCGGGCTGATGGCCGACGAACTGCCGCTCGAAGGCATCGACCACTCGACCTTCGCGCGGTTTCCCGGCGTGGTGGTGATGCCGCAGGGCCATGCGCTGGCGCGCTTCAAGCGCGTGGAGCCGGAGCAGCTCGCACAAGTGCCGTTCCTGGCCCTGAATCCGGAGGACCCTTCGCACCGCGGGCTCGAAGCCGCACTCGCCGAGCGCGGCGCGGCGCTTCGGGTGATGGTGCAGACGCCCTACGCGGCCAGCGTGTGCGAAATGGCCGTGCGCGGCCTGGGCGTGGGGCTGGTCAATCCGATCACCGCGCTCGACTACGCGGAACGCGGCCTCGTGGTGCGCCGGCTCTCGGTCGATGTGTTCTTTTCGTGCGTGCTGGCCCTGCCCGCAGGCAAGGTGCTGTCCACCACCGCGCGCGACTTTCTTTCGCTCATGCGCCGGCAACTGGCGGAAGACGAAAAGCGCATTCAGCGCTACCTGCGCTGATTGCGCAGCGGCCTACTTCCAGGAGAACTCGTGGTTCAGGCCCACGACGAAGCCGCGCACGCCCTGCGGTCCCGTTCTCGAGGCGCTGACGTCCAAGCTGATCAGCGGCGTGAGGCTGAAACGGCCGCCGACGCGCGAGGTCCAGACACCCGACGCGCGGCTGCGCTCCGCGATGAGCGAAAGCTTGTCGTCGAGCGCCCACTCCGCCGCCAGCCCGCCGCGCGGCGTGCGAGCGCCCGTGCCGGTGGCCCAGTCGGCGCCGAGGTTGGCGTGAATCTGCAGGCTGCCCGCCGGGCGCCACGTGACCGGCAGCACGAACTGACCGCCCGCACGGCCGCCGCGCGTCAGGTCGAACACGGCACCGAGCGACAGCGCCGCGCTCAGCGGTGCATCGGCCGCCGGTCCGAAGAAGTTCCATTTGAGCTGCGGGCCCGCGATGACCGAATGCGCGCCCTGCGCCGAAAGCCGGTCGATGTTGAGGCCCAGCTCGACCGGCCCGACACGGCAGGATGGGCCGAGGTGCAGCCCGGTGGTCGCCGGCTCGGCGCCGGTGCGCCCCCACCAGGCTTCGTACTGGCACTGCCCTGCATCGAGCATGCCGGCGTCGTCGATGTCGAAATGCCCTGCGGCCTGGGCGCCCGCACTCGCCAGAGCGCAGGCGGCCGCGGGCAGCCAGGCAGGTTGCGGCCATCGAATCGTTGTTGTTCTGCGTGTGTTCTTTTTCATCGCCAGCATCCGAAGACACGGGCATTCTAGGGATGGCGAAAGTCGCCGCGGCGGCGCGGCGCCCGTGCGACAGATCCTCAGATCTCGAACTGCGGCTGCAGCTCGCGGATACGCTTGATGGCCACCCCGGCGGCGGCCGTGCGGGTCTCGACGCCGAGCTTCACGTACACCCGCTCCAGGTGCTTCTTGGCCGTGGCGGGGCTGCTGCCCAGGATCTCGCCGATGTCCTTGTTGGTCTTGCCCTTCACCACCCAGTAGAGCACCTCGGCCTCGCGCGCCGTGAGCTTCAGGCTCAGGCTCATGGCCTCGATCACGGCGGTGTCGGAGACCTCGCGCATGACGATCATCCACTCGTCGCCGCCGTCGTCCTGCCCGGTCTGCTGGTGCAGGCGCAGCGTGAGGCTGCTGGCGCCCTGCACGATCGACAGTGCAGGCGGCTCGATGCCGCGCTGGCGCGCGTCGGGCGTGTGGCTGCGCAGCCATTCGAGCACCGCAGGCGGCGTTTCGGGCGCGCGGGTGTCGCAGTAGCGCTGCAGCAGCTCGCGCGCGAGCGCCGTCTGCCAGATCAGCCGGCCCTCGGGCAGGCGCACGGTAATGCTCGCGTAGCCGAAGGCGTCGAGCGCATTGCGCGCCTGGCCGGCCTGCCGCGCATCCTGCCGCGCGCGGCGGGCGCCCTGCAGGTGCACGTTCATGCGGGCCAGCACTTCCTTGGGCTTGATCGGCTTGGTGACGTAGTCGACGCCGCCCGCCTCGAGCGCGGCCACCAGGTGCTCGGTTTCGGTGAGGCCGGTCATGAAGACGATGGGAATGTGCGCCGTGGCGGCATCGGCCTTGAGCCGGCGCGCCACCTCGAAGCCGTCGATGCCCGGCATCATCGCGTCGAGCAGCACGATGTCGGGGCGGGCCTGCGCGGCACGCTGCAGCGCCTGTTCGCCGCTGGTGGCAATGAGCACGGTGTAGCCCGACTCGTCGAGCGCGTCGTGCAGCACCGCGAGGTTGTCGGGCACGTCGTCGACGATCAGCACCAGGTCGCTGTTGGCGCCCTGTTCGCGCAGTGTTCTTGCAAGCGGTGTGGTTTCCATCTTTTGTCAGCCCGCACTCGTTGCGGCGGCCAGCGCCCGGCCCATGGCTTCGAATTGGAACTGCCGCGCGAGCACGCGCTGCGCCTCGGTCCAGGCCATGCATTCGGGTTGTTCGGTGTCGATCTCGTCGAGCTGGTTCATGATGCCGCGAAAGTAGCCCAGGCCCACCGCTTCGTCGAGTGCGCGCAGACGCGCCAGCGAAGGCGCCTGCATCGCGCGCGCCACGCCGGCGGGCGCGGGCCTGGCGGCGGTGTCGGTCCATCGCAGGCCGAGGCGGCGTTCGAGCCAGTCGAGCAGTTCCGTGTGGCGCACGGGCTTGACGAAGAAGTCTTCGGGCGCAATGCCCACGTCGTTCTCCAGGCCCTTGTCGAAGGCATTGGCCGAGACGATGGCCACGCTGGCATCGGCCAGGCCGAGCTTGCGCGCGCGGCGGATCGTCTCCCAGCCATCGATGCCGGGCATGGCAAGGTCGACGAACATCGCATCGGGCCGCAAGCCGGCCGCAATGAGGTCGAGTGCGTCGTGGCCGCTGGCGGCAGTGCGCAGGTCGAAGCCGAGCGGCGCCAGCAGATGGCCCAGCAGCTCGCGGTCGGCCTCCTCGTTGTCGACCACCAGCAGCCGCCGGCGCGGGCCTTCATAGCCGCGCCGCGCACGCTGCACCGGAACCGGCCGGCCCGCGGAGGCGCCTGCCGCGTCGTGCACGCGCGGCAGGAAGAGCCGCACGCAGAACAGCGAGCCCGCCCCGGGCGTGCTGCGCACCTTCATCTCGCCGCCCATCAGGTCGGTCAGCATCTTGGCGATGGTGAGGCCGAGCCCCGCGCCGGGCGTGGATGCCGCGGCCGCGTCGCCGCGCGCAAAGGGCTCGAAGATGCGTTCGATGTCTTCGGCCGTCATGCCCGGCCCGGTGTCCTCGATCTCGACCGAGGCGAATTCGCGCGCATACGAAAGCCGCAGTGTCACCTCGCCCGCGGCCGTGAACTTGATGGCATTGCCCAGCAGGTTGATGAGGATCTGGCACACCCGCTTCTCGTCGGCGCGCACCACCTCGGGCAATGCGCCCGTGGCCTCGAAGCGGAACCGGAGGCCCTTCTCGGCCGCCTGCAGCTCGAACATGTCGGCCAGCTCGCGCAGCGTGTCGGCAAAGCGCATGGGCCTGGCGTGCAGCGTGAGCTTGCCGGCCTCGATGTGGGCAATGGCCAGCGTGCCTTCGATGAGCGACAGCAGATGCTCGCCGCCGCGCTTGATCACCGCCACCGCCTGCTGGCGGTGCGGCGGCACGGATTGATCCTCGCCCATCAGCTGCGCATAGCCCAGGATGCTGTTGAGCGGGGTGCGCAGCTCGTGGCTGATGGCGCTGATGTAGCGGCTCTTGGCCTGGTTGGCCTGATCGGCGGCGCGGCGCGCCTGCTCGGCCGCGAGCTTGGCCTGCTCGGCGACTTCGCGCGCTTCTTCCGCGGTCTGCTTGGCCGACTGCAGCGCGCGGTCGGTGGCGCGATGCAGTTCGATCTCCCGCATCAGCAGATGGGTCTGGCGGTTCGATTCCTCCTGCGCGACCTTGCGGCTCTGGTGCGCCAGCACCAGCCACCAGGCCACCACGCCTGCGATCACCAGCAGCGCCATGTAGGCCTTGAGAAAGCCCGAGCGCAACGACGACTGCTGCGCACTCGCCAGGGCTTCGGCCAACTCCGACTGCGAGGCCATCTGCAGCGCGCTTTCGCCCAACGCGCGCAGCTCCTGCTGGTAGAGCACGCCGAACACCACCGCCAGCACCGGCACGATGATCAGCATCAGCAGCAGGAAGTGCCCGAGCCCGGTGTCGAGATAGCGCCAGCTGAAGCGCGGCAGCAGCCAGCGCAGCACCGACGACCATTGCGCCGAGAGGCTCGCATGCGGCTTGCACAGGTCGCCGCAGCGCGCATCGAGCGTGCAGCACAGCGAGCAGATCGCGCCCTGGTAGGCCGGGCAATGGGCCATGTCGGGGCCCTCGTACTCGCGCTCGCAGATCACGCAGTGCTGCACCTTGAGGCGCTGATAGCTGCCCTGTGCGCCGCCTTCGTCCACGGCATGCTCGACCCGTGCCCAGCGAACCGCGCGCGGCCCCGTGGCCGGTTCGAAGGCGACCGCGCCATGGTCGGCCGAGCCCCGCGCCAGGTAGTACTTGCCACCCGTGGCCCAGGCCAGCAGCGGCGAAACCACCAGCGCGGTGCCCAGCGCGATGAGCGCCGAGAAAGCCTGCGCCAGCGGACCGAACACCCCCAGGTGGGCCGTGATGGACAACACCGACGCCAGCGCCATTGCGCCGACGCCCACCGGGTTGATGTCCCACAGGTGCGCCCGCTTGAACTCGATGCCCGGCGGCGAAAGGCCCAGCGGCTTGTTGATGACGAGGTCGGCCACCACCGCCATCATCCAGGCGATGGCGATGTTGGCGAACAGGCCGAGCACGTCGCCCAGCGCTTCGAACACGTTCATCTCCATCAGCATGAAGGCGATGAGCGCGTTGAACACCACCCACACCACGCGCCCCGGATGGCTGTGCGCCACACGCGAGAAAAAATTGCTCCAGGCGAGCGAACCCGCATAGGCGTTGGTGACGTTGATCTTGAGCTGCGAAATCACCACGAACAGCGCGGTCGCTGCCACCGCCCAGCCGTAGTTCGGAAACACGTACTCGTAGGCCGCCAGGTACATCTGGTTGGGATCGACCGCGCGCTCGATCGGCACCATGTGCGTGATGGCCAGGTAGGCCAGCAGCGCGCCGCCCAGCATCTTGACCACGCCCAGCACCACCCACCCCGGCCCGCCGGCCAGGACGCCGGCCCACCAGCGCCGGGCGCTCACCGCCGTGCGCGCGGGCATGAAACGCAGGTAGTCGGCCTGCTCCCCCATTTGGGTGATCAATGCGATGCCGACCGTCAGGGCGGCGCCAAACAGGTGCAGATCGAAGCCGTTTGCACCCGTCTTCACACCGTTGTAGTGCACGATGCCCGCGAACGCACCAGGATCGCGCACCAGCACGAAGACAAAAGGCACCACAAGCATCACCAGCCACAGCGGCTGCGTCCACAGCTGCAGCCGGCTGATGGCCGACACGCCGTGGGTCACCAGCGGAATCACCACCAGCGCGCACACCAGGTAGCCCCAGACCGGCGGCACTCCGAGCGCGAGTTCGAGCGCATAGGCCATCACCGCCGCCTCGAGCGCGAAGAAGATGAAGGTGAACGACGCGTAGATCAGCGATGTGAGCGTGGAGCCGATGTAGCCGAAGCCCGCGCCGCGCGTGAGCAGGTCCATGTCGACCCCGTAGCGCGCGGCATACACGCTGATCGGCAGGCCCGCCAGAAAGATGATGAGCCCCGTGGCCACGATGGCCCAGAACGCGTTGGCGAAGCCGTACTGCACCAGCAGCGTCGCGCCCACCGCCTCCAGCACCAGGAACGACGCCGCGCCGAAGGCCGTGTTGGCCACGCGCCATTCGGACCACTTGCGAAAGCGCTGGGGCGTGTAGCGCAGCGCGTAGTCCTCGAGCGTTTCGCTCGCCACCCAGCTGTTGTAGTCGCGCCGCACCTTGACGATGCGCTGCGGCGCGTCGTCGGGGCTGGTGGGCGTGGCGTTGGGGTTCACACCGTTTCGGTGCAGCTTTCGTGCCATCCATACGTCTTTTGGCGAACACCGGCACGACTGTTGCAAAGACGAAGCCTGCCCAATAATGGCCGACCTCCACGCCACCGACGCCGCCTCCCATGGAACTGACCCCGCGCGAAAAAGACAAGCTGCTGATCTTCACCGCAGCACTGCTGGCCGAACGCCGCAAGGCGCGCGGGCTGAAGCTCAACTACCCGGAAGCCGTCGCCCTGATCTGCGCCGCCGTGATGGAAGGCGCGCGCGACGGAAAGAGCGTTGCCGCGCTGATGAGCGAGGGCCGAACGGTGCTCACCCGCGCCGACGTGATGGACGGCATCGCCGAGATGATCCCCGACATCCAGGTGGAAGCCACCTTCCCCGACGGCACCAAGCTGGTCACCGTGCATCAACCCATCGTCTGAGCCGCCGAACAAACAAGAAAGAAGGACCTGCCATGCGCCACAACGCCTCCAAGACCCTCGCCCTGCTCGCCGCCATGCTGCTGCCGCTCGCGGCCAGCGCCCACACCGGTGCCGACGCCGGCATGCACCACGGCTTCGCCACCGGCTTCCTGCACCCGTTGACCGGCGCCGATCATTTGGCGGCCATGGTCGCGGTCGGCCTCTGGAGCGCCCTGGCCGCGCGCCGCGCCTGGCCCGATCTGCTGTGGGCGCCGCTGGCCTTCGCGGGCATGCTGATCGTGGGCGCGTTGATGGGGCTGGCGGGCGTGCAACTGCCGGCGGTCGAACCGATGATCGCGGCCTCGCTGCTCGTGCTGGGCCTGCTGGTGGCCACTCGCATCCGCCTGCCGGCCGCAGTGGCCGCGGCGGTGGTCGGCGTGTTCGCCATCTTCCACGGCCTGGCGCACGGCCACGAACTCGCGGGCGAACAGGGCGCGGCGTTGACGCTGGCCGGCATGGTCGGCGCCACCGTGCTGCTGCACCTTGCAGGCATCGCACTCGGCTGGACGCTGCGCCATGCCAACGCCTGGCTGCCGCGCGTGGCGGGCGCCGCCGTGGTGGCGCTGGGCGCAACGCTGCTCTCGCAGGCCCTCGTCTGAAAGGCGCCGCCACCATGATCCCCGGCGAACTCATCACCGACGACGAGGGCGAGCACACGCTCAACCCGGGCCGCCGTACGCTCACGCTGGTGGTGCAGAACACCGCCGATCGGCCGATCCAGGTCGGCTCGCACTACCACTTCGCCGAGACCAACGGTGCGCTCGGCTTCGACCGCGAAGCCGCGCGCGGCATGCGCCTGAACATCGCATCGGGCGCCGCCGTGCGCTTCGAGCCGGGCCAGCAGCGCACGGTCGAGCTGGTCGATTTTTCTGGCGATCGCATCGTCTACGGCTTTCGCGGCCTCGTTCAAGGAAAGCTCTAAGCCATGGCAACGATTGGAAGGCGTGCCTACGCCGAGATCTTCGGCCCCACAGTCGGCGACCGGGTCCGCCTCGCGGACACCGACCTGCTGATCGAAGTCGAGGCCGACTACACGCTGCGCGCCGGCGGCTACGGCGAGGAAGTGAAATTCGGCGGCGGCAAGACCATCCGCGACGGCATGGCGCAGTCGCAGCGCACGCGCGATGGCAAGGGCAGCGGCCCGACGGCCGGTGGCGCCGTCGACACCGTGCTGACCAACGCGCTGATCCTCGACCACTGGGGCATCGTCAAGGCCGACATCGGCCTGAAGGACGGACGCATCGCCGCTATCGGCAAGGCCGGCAACCCCGACGTGCAGCCGGGCGTGGACATCGTCGTCGGCCCGGGCACCGAGATCATCAGCTGCGAAGGCAACATCGTCACGGCCGGCGGCATCGACAGCCACATCCACTTCATCTGCCCGCAGCAGATCGAGGAAGCGCTGTCTTCCGGCGTGACCACCATGCTGGGCGGCGGCACCGGCCCCGCCACCGGCACCTTCGCCACCACCGCCACGCCCGGCCCCTGGCACATCGAGCGCATGCTGCAGGCCGCCGATGCCTTCCCCATGAACCTGGGCTTCCTGGGCAAGGGCAACGCGAGCCTTCCGGATGCGCTGCACGAGCAGATCGAGGCCGGCGTCATGGGCCTCAAGCTGCATGAAGACTGGGGCACCACGCCATCGGCCATCAGCAACTGCCTGGACGTGGCCGATGCCACCGACACGCAGGTGGCGATCCACAGCGACACGCTCAACGAATCGGGCTTTGTCGAGAACACCATCGCGGCCGTGGGCGGCCGCGCGATCTGCGCCTTCCACACCGAAGGCGCGGGCGGCGGCCATGCGCCCGACATCTTGCGCGTAGTGGGCGAGGAGAACTTCCTGCCCTCTTCCACCAACCCCACCATGCCCTACACCGTGAACACGCTCGACGAACACGTCGACATGCTCATGGTGTGCCACCACCTGGACGCCGGCATTGCCGAGGACCTGGCTTTCGCCGAGTCGCGCATCCGCAAGGAAACCATTGCCGCCGAAGACGTGCTGCACGACCTGGGCGCCATCAGCATGTTCAGCTCCGACAGCCAGGCCATGGGCCGCGTCGGCGAGGTCATCATCCGCACCTGGCAGACCGCGCACAAGATGAAGCTGCAGCGCGGCAAGCTGTCCGAAGACAACGAGCGCAACGACAACTTCCGCGCCAAGCGCTATGTGGCCAAGTACACGATCAACCCCGCCATTTCGCACGGCATTGCGCACGAAGTGGGCTCGCTCGAGGTCGGCAAGTGGGCCGACATCGTGATCTGGAAGCCGGCCTTCTTCGGCGTGAAGCCCTTCACCATCTTGAAGGGCGGCACCATCGCCATGGCCGCCATGGGCGACCCGAACGCGTCGATCCCCACGCCGCAGCCGGTGCACTTCCGCCCGATGTTCGGTGCTTACGGAGGCTCGCTGGCCAGGAGTTCGCTGACCTTCGTCTCGCAGGCCGGGCTGGCCGCGGGCATCAAGGAGCGCTACGGCCTTTCGAAGCACCTGAGCGCAGTGAAGAACATCCGCAACGTGCGCAAGAAGGACCTGATCCACAACGGCTACACGCCGAAGATGGAGATCGATGCGCAGACCTATGCGGTGCGCGCCGACGGGCATCTGCTGACCTGCGATCCGGCGGTGCAGCTGCCGCTGACGCAACGGTATTTCCTGTTTTGAATGTCAGGGGTTGTACGGCGCGAGGTGATCGCGAATCCACTGGGCAAAGGAAGCTTCGTCGATCTCCCCTGCAGCAAGGCCCAGCGTCTTCAGCACGCAGTCTTCGTCGGACGCAAAAATTTCGAACCCGTTGAGATCGAGGAAAGTTTCCATCGCGACGAACGCGGTCCTCTTGTTGCCGTCCACGAACGGGTGGTTGCGGGCGATGCCGAATGCGTAGCTCGCGGCCAGCGTCGCCACATCGGGAGACTCGTACATCGCCCGGTGCTGCGGCCGCCCCATCGCCGATGCAAGCATTCCCTCATCGCGCACGCCACCCGGACCTCCATGCTCGGCGAGCTGCTCTTCATGCACCAAGTGGATCACGCTCAGGCTCAGCCAGACCCAGCGCTGGTTGGCCGCGCTCACTTGGCGAGTTCGCGCAGGACGTTGCGCCGCTTCTTCATGACGCGCCGCGCCGCTTCCATCTGGCGCTCGAACTCATCGTCGTACGGCGTGATCGTGACACCGCCATTGGCAGCCTGCGTGAGGTAGACGGTGTCGCCTTTGCCCACATTCATGCTCGCCAGCACTTCCTTGGGCAGGATGACGCCGACGGAGTTGCCGATCTGAGTCAATTTGAGGGCGGACATTGGACGCTCCGTTGAACAGAAGTTATAACAGACGTCATATTAGCCCGCCTCATTTGGAGCCGCAAGCCACCATGCTCACCGCCAACAAACTCATGCCCCAGGGCCGCGGCCTTGCGCCCGTGCTGCTCAAGCGCGCCGCCACCATCGAACTCGACTGGGACGTGCGCCAGAAGAGCCGCTTCGACGCCACCGACTCGCAGGGCCGCCAGATCGGCGTGTTCCTGCCGCGCGGCACCGCCGTGCGCGGCGGCGACGTGCTGGTGGCCGAAGATGGTTCGCTGATCCGCGTCATCGCGGCGCCGCAGCCCGTGCTGCGCATCACGCACTGCACGGCCCACGGCACGCCGTTCGACCTGACGCGCGCGGCCTATCACCTGGGCAACCGGCATGTGCCGATCGAACTCAAGCCCGACCACCTGAAGATCGAACCCGACCATGTGCTGGCCGACATGCTGCGCTCGATGCACCTGATCGTCGTCGCGGTGGAGGAAGCCTTCGAGCCCGAAGGCGGCGCCTACGGGTCGCATGAGCATTCGCATGGCGGTAGCCACAGCCACGACCATGCGCACGACCACTCGCATGGCAGCAGCAAAGGCCCGAAGCCGCTCGTGCTCGCGCCGGAACTGCTCGATGCGCATGACCATGGCGGCCACGGTCACTCTCACTGAAATGAGATCCCGCTTCCCGATTCGTCCCGTTGCACTTTGTTCGGGGTGCGATCCCGCCGACGGGGTACCTTGCTCCGCGAATGTCCCCCGGCCTGCGGCCTCCTCCTTGATTTCGCTGCGCAAGGCACCCCATCGACGGGATCGTTGCACAGAGCGGTCGTTGATCGGCCGCACACCAGCAGAGTGCCCCAGTGCACAGGGCATCGGGTGCTCCCCGCAGCGAAATAAAGGAGGAGCCGAAGGCGGGGGACATTCGCGGAGGGGAGTACCCGGTGGCCTGTGCACGCGCCCTGGACAACAGCGCCCCAAACACAAGCACCCCGCAAGCCAACGCGCGGCGCAAAGCTGACATGTCCGACGCGCCCGACGCCCAGAGCCTCCTGCAGCTCATCTGGCTCGCCTCGCCGGCCCTGCCCGTGGGCGGCTTTTCCTATTCGGAAGGCGTCGAGGCCGCGGTCGAATGGGCGGGCATCGATTCGGAAACCAGGGCCATCGAGTGGCTCTCCGACCAGTTGCACCTGAGCTTCGCGCGCGGCGACCTCGCTGCCTTCGCGCAGGCCGTTGCAGCCTGGCGCACCAACGACATGCCGCGCATCCGCGAACTCAACGGCTGGGTCATGGCCACGCGCGAATCAGCCGAATTCTTCCTGCAGACCGAGCAGATGGGCCGCTCCTTCGTCGAATGGCTCAAGCTGCACCATTCCGACACCGCCCAAGTTTTCGCCGGCCTGCCTGCGAGCTACCCCATCGCCTTTGCCTTTGCCGCGAGCCGCACCGGCGCCACGGTGCATGACGGCTGCCTGGCCTTCGCCTTCGGCTGGGCCGAGAACATGGTGGCCGCCGCCGTCAAGGCCGTGCCGCTGGGCCAGAGCGCGGGCCAGCGCATCCTGGCGCGGCTGGCCAACGAGATTCCCGCCGCCGTCGAACGTGCCATGGCCCTTGGCGACGACGAGCGCCAGGCCTTTGCGCCCCTGCTGGCCGTGTTGTCGGCACGGCATGAAACACAATACTCGCGCCTCTTCAGAAGCTGACCGAACCGGACAACGCCCATGACCTCCGCCCTGCACCACATTCCCCATCGCACCAAGAAACTGCCGCCACTGCGCGTGGGCATCGGCGGCCCGGTCGGCTCGGGCAAGACCACGCTGCTCGAGATGCTTTGCAAGGCCATGCGCGACAAGTACGACCTCGTCGCCATCACCAACGACATCTACACCAAGGAAGACCAGCGCCTGCTCACCGTGGCCGGCGCCCTGCCCGCCGAACGCATCATGGGCGTGGAAACCGGCGGCTGTCCCCACACCGCCATCCGGGAAGACGCCTCCATCAACCTCGAGGCCATCGACCGCATGCTCGAGGACTTTCCCGATGCCGACGTGGTGTTCATCGAATCGGGCGGCGACAACCTCGCGGCCACCTTCAGCCCCGAGCTGTCGGACCTGACGATCTACGTGATCGACGTGGCGGCCGGCGAGAAGATTCCGCGCAAGGGCGGACCCGGCATCACCAAGAGCGACCTGTTCATCATCAACAAGACCGACCTCGCCCCCTACGTCGGCGCGAACCTCGACGTGATGGAGCAGGACACGCAGCGCATGCGCCGGCAGCGGCCCTACGTGATGACCAACCTCAAGACCCACACCGGCGTGGCCGAAGTGGTGGCGTTCATCGAGAAGCGCGGCATGCTGGCCGCAGACTGACGCGCGCGCGGCGCTTTGGGGGTCAGCCCGCCGACGATGTCGTCTGCCCCGGCAGCGGCAGGCGCAGCGTCAGGCCCAGCGCGCCGCCCGCGTGCGGCGCCGCATAGATGCGCCCGCCGTGGCGGCTGGCAATGCGCTCGCACACGCGCGCACTGGCATGGCCGACGGCCTGCGTCGCCTCGAGGAAGCGCGCCAGCGGCGGGCTCGCGTCGGAGGCATCGAGATCCCTCCAGTGGACGACGGCCTGGCCGCTTTCCACCCGCGCCGAGACCTGCAGCGTGGCCCCGGGAGACATGACCCTTGCCGCATACCGCGCGACCTTGGAAAGCAGTTCCTCCAGCTCGGTCTCGATGCCGAACACAGGCACCACCTCGTGCGGAACCCGGATGTCGAAGCGGATCGGCCAGTCGGACGCGCTCCCGGCACTTTCGAAACCCCGCAGCGATTCAACGAGCGGCCGGAGATCCTGCATGCGGCTCTCGCGCATCTTCTGCTGCGCCTCGCGCCCGGCTTGCGCAGCCATTTCGCGCGCTTGCGCGCCGGCCTTCAGGTTGGAAACGAGCAGGGAGCCGATGAAGGCAAGCACCGCGGCCAGGCCGAGTGCGACGACGATGGCAATGGTCAGGCCCAGATTGCTGGAATACATGGGTCGTGCTCCTTCAATGCCTCTGCGGCGGCTGGAACTCCAAGGCGCCGCCGGGGCCGCGCTGGCAAGTACCCGACAGGCTGTCGGCGCGAGGCCCCGGAAGCATGGGGCGCGCACCTTCGGCCTGACCGTCGCACACGTCCCATGCGCCCATGGGCGGCGTGCGGCCGTCGAGCGGAAGCGGCGCTTCACCGCGAAAACTGGCGTGCCAGCCTGGCGGCGGGCCATAAGGCGGGGGTGGTGGAAGCATGATGCAGCCGGACAAGCCGGCAGCGACGAGCACGCCCGCCATGTGATGGATTCTGATCATTTGGACCTCATGAACAAGTCACGGGCACATGCGGCGGAGCTGCGCACTGCGCCGCCCCGCCGCACACCGCCTGCGCGTCAGAACGCGTGGCGGATGCCGAAGTCGTAGCCCGTGGACGAGCGCGGCAGGCCCGTGTAGCTCACGCCCGCGCTGCCGTAGCCCGTGGTGCTGGCCGACACCAGGCTGCCCGTGTAGCTCGCGTCGTTGCGGTTGTTCACGCGCGCCACCGTCGCATACAGCGCGGTGCGCTTCGACAGGTTGTGCACGTAGCCGATCGCGAACTTGCGTGCCAGCGGGTCCTCGCCCGTGATGCCGGCGGCGCCTTCGTTGTAGCGGACCTGCGAGTACGACGCGCGGATCATGCCCGCGCCCACCGGCATGCTCGCGCCGATCAGGTAGCCGTTGTAGCTGTCGTGGCTGTTGCCCGCGGCAAGATCGAACTTGTTCTTCACGTTCGAGAGCTCGCCGTACAGCTTGACCGGACCGAAGTCGTACGACGCGCCGAGGTTGATGGTCTGTACCTTGCGCTCCAGCGCGGTGGTGTCCACCGCAGTGCTCTGGCCCACGCCCAGTGCCACGTCCAGCGGGCCGTTGGCGTAGCCGAAACGCCCACCCACGTAGCGGCCAGCGGTGCTGCTGGTGGCGGCCGTGGTGCTGGTCGCGTCGGTGCTGGCGTTCTCGTGCAGGCTGTATTGCAGCTGGCCATAGAAGCCGCCGAGGTTCGGCGGCAGGAAGTAGCCCACCGAATTGCTGGCGCGCACGTAGTTGGCGTTGTTCAGGCCGGTGCTGCCGCTCACGGTGTTGATCACGCTGGAGCCCGAGCCGTTGGTGCCGAACGGATCGAACACGGTGTCGTTCCAGAAGGTGGGCGTGTAGTCGCGGCCCAGGCGCAGTTCACCGAAGCCGCCCGACAGGCTCACGGTGGAGCGGCGGCTGAAGGTGGAGATGCCGGTGGCGCCGTCGTCGTTGGTGATGGGCGCTTCGAGCCAGAAGCTGGCAGCCAGGCCGCCGCCGAGGTCTTCGGTGCCACGGAAGCCGATACGGCTGGAGTTGTAGCCGGAGTTGGCGAGGCTCGTCTTGCTGGACTTGACCGACGCGCCGGTGGCCGTGTCGCGCGAGGTGGCCGATTGGTAGGTCACGCCGGCGTCGACGACGCCGAACAACGTGACGGACGATTGGGCAGAGGCCAGGCCGCAGGCGGCCAGGGCGGCGAATGCCGTGAGGGATTTCTTCATTCAGGTTTCTCCGGTTTTCAGCAGCTCTTCATCGAGCAGCTGGACGGATGGTCCTGTTCAAATTTGGAGGAATCTGGTCGATCCGGCCTGCTTTGCATCGACTGTTGTTTGTGTGCACGCACCAGACCCTGGAACGAGAGTGGCCACGTACCAGAAGTCTCCCAAAAGGCACGCAATGCTCGGCATCCGAAGGAGCCCGACATGACCATTGCATTGCAGAACACCATCGCAGCCTCGCTGGGTGTGCAGCAGCTCGCCAGCGCATTCAGCCCGGCCTTTTCCCACTTGCGCATTCTCCGCAACCTGATCATCCCGATGCCCGAGGGCAGCGCGGTGCGCACCGCCATGATCGATGCGGTGCTGGTGTGCGAAACCGGCGTCTACCTGTTCGAGATCAAGGCCTGGCGCAATGCCTTCGTCTACCGCAAGAAATCGGACGCAGCGCCACCGCGCTGGTTCCTGCGCCTGCAGGGCTGCAGCCGGGCACGCGAAGTGAAAGACCCCGCGTGGCAGGGCGGCCGCAAGACCACGCAGCTTCGAAGCCTGCTGTGCGACGAGCTGCGGCTGCAGTACTTCGTGCTGCTGCCCTGCGAGGGCGTCGAGCTCGAAGGCGTGATGCCCGCCGCCGTGATCACGCAGCAGGATCTGCCCTACATTGCCCGCCTGGTGCGCAACAACGGCCGCACCGCGCGCAGCTATCCGCTGCTCGATGCCGACGCCATCGACCGCACCGCGCAGCGACTGCTCGACATCCAGGGCGGCCTCTCGCTCGACGACCACATGCAGAACTGCCGCGATAGAAGCGAACAGATTTCCACGCGCTGGAACGGTGCGGGTGCCGCTGCGGCGGCAGGAGGCATCGCACTGCAGTAGCGGCGCCTCGGGCACGCCCCCGCGGCACACACGGTGTCCCAGATTTCTCCGACTTTGGCGGGGACCATGCGGCGATGAATTCTTCCAAGTCCATCGCGGCCCTGGCCGCAATGTTCATCTCGACCGCATGCGCTTCCGCCTGGGCCGCCGAGCCGTTCACCGTCAGGGACATCCGGCTCGAGGGCCTGCAGCGCGTGGAGGCCGGAACGGTCTTCGCCACGCTCGGCATCAAGGCCGGAGACACCTACAGCGACGAGCGCGGCAGCGCGGCGATCCGCTCGCTGTTCGAGCTCGGCCTCTTCAAGGACGTGCGCATCGACGTCAACGGCAGCGTGCTGGTGGTGATCGTCGAGGAACGCCCTTCGATTGCCGACGTGGATTTTGTCGGCACCAAGGAGTTCGACAAGGCCGTGCTCCAGAAGGCACTGCGCGAAGTGGGCCTGGCCGAGGGCCGCCCCTACGACAAGGCGCTGGCCGACCGCGCGGAGCAGGAGCTCAAGCGGCAGTACATCAGCCGCAGCCTCTACAACGCGCAGGTCATCACCACCGTGACGCCGCTGGAACGCAACCGCGTCAACCTCACCTTCACGGTGACCGAGGGCGAGTCCGCGCGCATCGAGGAAGTGCATGTGGTCGGCAACCGGGACTTCAGCGAGAGCACCCTGCTCGACCTGTTCGACCAGGACAGCGGCGGCTGGCTGAGCTGGTACACCAAGTCGAACCAGTATTCGCGCAGCAAGCTCGACGGCGACCTGCAGACGCTGCGCTCCTTCTACATCACGCGCGGCTATCTCGAGTTCCGCATCGACTCCACGCAGGTGGCCATTTCGCCCGACCGGGAGGCGCTCACGCTCATGGTCAACATCACCGAAGGGCAGAAGTTCACGGTGGCCGGCGTCAAGCTCTCGGGCAACTACCTGGGCCGCGACGACGAGTTCAAGTCGCTCGTGACGATCCGTCCCGGCCAGCCCTACAACGGCGAAGACGTGAGCGCCACCACCAAAGCCTTCACCGACTATTTCGGCACCTTCGGCTATGCCTTCGCACGCGTCAAGGCAGAACCGGAAATCGACCGCGAGAGCAACCGAGTCACGCTGGTGCTGCGGGCAGAGCCGTCGCGGCGCGCCTACGTGCGGCGCCTGAACATCGGAGGCAATGCAAGAACGCGCGACGAAGTCATCCGCCGCGAATTCCGGCAGTACGAGGGCGCCTGGTACGACGGCAACAAGATCAAGCTCTCGCGCGACCGCGTGGACCGCCTCGGCTTCTTCACCGACGTGAACGTCGAAACCGCCGAGGTGCCGGGTTCGCCCGACCTGGTCGACCTCGCGGTCAACGTGACCGAGAAGCCCACCGGTTCGCTGCAGCTCGGCGCGGGCTATTCCTCGACCGACAAGGTCTCGCTGAGCTTCGGCATCACGCAGGAGAACGTGTTCGGCACGGGCAACTACCTGGGCCTGCAGCTCAACACCAGCTCGTACAACCGCACCATTTCCCTCACCGCCACCGACCCGTACTTCACGGCGGGCGGCATCTCGCGCACCTTCAACGTGTTCCACACCACCACCCGTCCCTACTACGCGGCGGACGGCAACTACAAACTCGCGAGCGACGGCGGCTCGGTGCGCTTCGGGTTGCCGCTGGGGGAGCTGGACACGGTCTACCTCGGCATCGGCGTGGAGCGCTACAGCTTCACGCCGGGCACCAACGGCGCCTACACGCTGGTCGACGGCTCCTACGTGTACACCGGCACGCCGCAGGCCTACCTCGACTACTTCCAGTGCGCGGGCACGGCGCCGAGCGTGGTGTGCGCGTCGAAGAGCATGGTGGGCATTCCCGCGACCATCGGCTGGGCCCGCGACGACCGCGACAGCGCGCTGGTGCCCACCAAAGGCCGGCTGCAAAGCGCCAATCTGGAAGTGGGCGTGGGCAGCGAGTTGCGCTACCTGAAGAGCACCTACCAGTACCAGCAGTACTTCCCGCTGTCCAAGCAGTACACGCTGGCCATCAACGGCCAGCTCGGCTATGCCAAGGCGCTGGGCGGCACCGCGTATCCCATCTTCAAGAACTTCTATGCGGGCGGGCTCGGCTCGATCCGCGGCTTCGAGCAGAACTCGCTCGGGCCGGTCGATGCAGTCACGGGCGGTGCGCTCGGCGGCACGCGCAAGGCCATTTTCAACATGGAGTTCAGCACGCCCTTTCCGGGCGCGGGCAACGACCGGTCGCTGCGGCTCTATACCTTCCTGGATGCCGGCAACGTGTTCGCGGAGCGCACCGCGAGCATGACCGACGCGCAGTGGAAAGCGCAGAACCGCCTGCGCGCATCGGCGGGGGTGGGCATCAGCTGGATCTCTCCGCTCGGCCCGCTGCGCCTGGCCTATGCGGTGCCGCTCGTGTACCAGAAGCTCGACGAAGCCAATGGCATTGCGGCGGACCGGACGCAGCGCTTCCAGTTCCAGATCGGCACCTCGTTCTGAAACGGAGCAACCACCCATGAGCCGCATCCTGCTGGCGGAAAGAGGCCGCGAGATGGCCGCCGCGCTGCGCGAGGGGCTGCAGCGCGCCGGCCACCACGTGGAGCACATCGCCGATGGCGCGGCCGCGCTCGACCGCATCCTCACTTCACCACCCGCCCTCACGCTGCTCGACACGGCGCTGCCGCGCATCGGCGGCCTCCGGGTGCTCGAGAAGGTCCGCTCGCACAGCGACCATCCGATCATCGTGCTGACGGCCCGCACGCGCGAAGCCGACCGCCTGCTCGGCCTCGACCTGGGCGCCGACGACTACGTGTGCAAGCCCTTCTCGCCGCGCGAGGTGGTGGCGCGCGTGAACACGGTGCTGCGCCGGCACGCGCAGCGCCAGCGCATCGCCATGCCTTCGCCGTCCGTGGCCTTCGGCGGCAGCGCTCGCAGCGTGAAGATCGAGGGGCGGCTGCTCGCGCTCACGGGCCGCGAGTTGAACCTGCTGCGGACACTCTCGCGCGAGCCGGGCCGGGTGTTTTCGCGCTCGGCGCTGCTCGAGGCCGCGTTCGCCGATGCGCTCGATGTCAACGAGCGCGCGGTCGACGGCCACATCAAGAACCTGCGCAAGAAGCTCGCCGCCGCATCGCCCTCGCACGACTGGATCCGCTCGATCTATGGCGTCGGCTTTGCCTTCGAGGAACGGCCGGCCTGAGGCTGCGCGCAAGCGTCGCGCGGCGGCCGAGCGGCGCGGCTGCCGGTGGCCATGATCGGCGCCAGGGTGGAAAGACTCGAACTCCCCGCGCGGTCCTTGTCGGCCGCGACGCATCCGTCGCTCGCCGCCAGCAGGACGCCGATCCCCAGGCCGCAGCAGGCAAGGAAGCCCGCGAGGTGCAGCGCCAGCATGGGCTGGTGCTCTTCCGCCGCTTCGGCGCGGATCTGCCAGACGGCGCTCATAAGGCAAGCTCTCCGTTGAAGGCCGCTGAATTGCCGCGGCGCCCGATGGCCTCCGGTTTGCCGTCCGGCGTGGTCATGGCTTCTCCTTTCCTGCCGTGGCGCCGACCCCGGCCGGTCGGGTGGCGCGTGCCTCCGCCCACACGACCAGCAGCGCCCAGACATGGGCCACCGCCCAGAAAAGCGCGGCCAGCAGCAGCAACAGCGTGTCGATGCCGGGGTCGGACCAGCGCTCTGCCCAGGACCACGGCGAAGGCGACGGCGCCGGCGCACAGTACGCCGGACACGCCCATGCGAGTGCGGGGGCGACAAGGGCCGAGAAGGTCTTCATCTTTGGGCGTCGGTGCGTGAACGGGTTCATGGCGGGCATCGTGCGATCCGATTCGGGAGAAATGTGGGAGAAGCGGATCTCCCAATTTCCTCCTCGATTCGCGGCCACGATCAGCCGCTTCCCATGACGCCTCCCCGCCCCGAACGCATGCCGCAGAATGCGGCCATGCATCCCCCGAGCCAATGCCGCGCCTGACACTTTCCAGGAAGATCTTCCTGGCGCTGGCCGCCCTGCTGATCGTGCTCCTGCTGAGCTTCGCTGGGCTCTCCATCGTTGCGCTGCAGCGCGGCCTGGGCTCCTACGTGGCCGAGATCGAGATCCGGCGCATGGACTGGCTCTCGCAGCTGCTGCTGAAGCACTACGCGGCCAACGGCGACTGGAAGAAGCTGCAGGGCAACGACGACGCCTGGCACCGCCTGCAGATGGGCCGGCTCGCCGCCGTGCTCGACGGCGCCAGCAACGCCGACGAAAGAAAGCTCCCGCCCTGGTACGAGAACCGCGGGCCGGGCGAAGGCGGCGCGCCCCCTCCTCCGCCCTCGCCCCAGCTCGACCTGCTGCCCAGGCGGCTTCCGCCGCCACCACCGCTGTGGTTCTTTCCCGATCCGCGCGAAGCCGCCGACTCGATCTACCAGCGCCTGGGCGTGGTGGACGCGCACGGCGCGCATGTGGTCGGCGCGAAGATCGATCAGGAGAACGCCGCGCGGCTGCCGATCCGGCATGGCCGCTCGGTCGTCGGCTATCTGGTGCTGGCGCCGATGCAGGGCCTGGAGAGCGAGGCCGACCGCGCCTTTCTCGCACGCCAGTCCGGCGTGATCGGCCTCACCGGCCTATGCGGGCTGGCCTTTGCGCTGATGCTGTCGTGGCTGCTGGCGCGCCGCTGGTTCAGGCCGATCGACGAACTCACGCAGGCGGCACAGGACGTGGCGCGCGGCCGGCTGTCCACGCGCGTGGCCGTGCATGGCTCGGACGAACTCGCGCTGCTCGGCAAGACCTTCAACGACATGGCGCAGCGCCTCGACACGGTGGAAGCATCGCGCCGCGCCTGGCTGGCCGACGCGGCGCACGAGCTGCGCACGCCGCTGGCCGCCATGCGCGCGGAAATAGAGGCGCTGCAGGACGGCGTGCGCAGCTTCGACGAGCGCACCGCGCTGCGCCTTCATCGCCAGGTGATCCGGCTCGGCCAGCTGGTGGACGACCTGCGCAGCAGCATGCGCGAGCCGCAGAGCGATCTGCTCACGACGTCCGTGTTCCCGCTCTCGCTGCTGAAGGAAGCGCTCGACCACACGCGCGACCGCTTCGCCGCGCGCGGGATCACGGTCGACCGAAGCGCCATCGACCGCGTCTCGGCACGGGCCCAGCCGATGATCGAAGGCAACGCGCAGCGGCTGCACCAGGTCTTCATGAATCTGCTGGAGAACACGCTGGCCTACACCGAGGCCGGCGGCCATCTGCGCATCAGCGCCACGGTCGACGGCGCCTGGACGGGCAACTGCCTGACGCTGCATTTCGACGACAGCGCGCCGGGCGTTCCCGAGGCGGAGATGCCGCGCCTGTTCGACCGGCTGTTCCGCGGGGAGTCGTCGCGCAGCCGCGAGCTCGGCGGCTCCGGGCTCGGCCTGTCGATCTGCCGCGCGACCATCGAGGCCCACGGCGGCAGCATCGACGCCCAGGCGTCCGAACTCGGCGGACTGCGTTTGACCATCACCCTTCCGCTGTCGAGGACCGCATCGCCATGACCCGCATCGTCATCGTCGAGGACGAGCTCGACATCGCATCGGTGGTTCAGGACTACCTGCGCCACGCCGGCTACGAGACCACGCATTTCGCCGACGGCCAGAGCGCGCTCGACCACCTCATTGCGTCGCCGCCAGAGCTGACGCTGCTCGACATCATGCTGCCGCGGCTCGACGGCATCGAGGTGCTGCGCCGCGCGCGGGAGCACACCAGCCATCCCATCATCATGCTCACCGCGCGCATCGAGGAGGTCGACCGCCTGCTCGGCCTGGAGCTGGGCGCCGACGACTACATCTGCAAGCCCTTCTCGCCGCGCGAACTGGTGGCGCGCGTGCGCGCCGTGCTGCGGCGCACCGCACCACCCGAGGAACGCGGCCAGGCTCGCCAGGGCATGCCCGGCCTGGTGCTGGACGACGTGCACTGGCGGGCGTCGCTCGAAGGCACGCCGCTCAACCTCACGCGCCGCGAGTTCGGCCTGCTGCAGGTGCTGTCGCGGCACCCGGGCCGCATCTTCTCGCGCGCCCGCCTGCTCGAGCTGGCCTACGACGACACCATGGACGTGACCGAGCGCGCCATCGACAGCCACGTCAAGAACCTTCGGCGCAAGCTCGGCGCCGTCACGCCTTCGCACGACTGGATCCGCTCCGTCTACGGCGTGGGGTTTGCGTGGGAGGCGCCGGCCCAGGGCTGAGCAATTCCCTGGTTTGGATTAGAGCCCGAAGCCAAGCTTCTTTCCTTGCAAGGCCGAACCCCCAGAACTAGACTGAACTGCAAGGGCACCCGCAGTGCCGGGGGCCAAGGAGTCGGCCATGTACAAGCGCATCCTCGTCGCCACCGATGGCTCTTCGCTCTCCGAACAGGCGGTGGCCACCGCCATCGACCTTGCCTTGCTGGCCGGTGCCGAGCTGGTCAGCGTCACGGTCGCGCACCTCCAGCCTTATGGCTATTTCGAAGGTTCGATGGTGATGAACCAGCGCGAAATCGAAACCTCGCAAGAACAGGTGAACCTGGCCGCCCAGCGCCTGGTGGATGCGGTCAGGACCGCCGCGGTCGCCAGGGGCGTGCGCAGCGCGCAGGCCATCGTCATGAAGTCCAACCAGGTGGCCGAAGCCATCATTGCGACAGCCAAGAACCAGCAGTGCGACCTGATCGTGATGGCCTCGCACGGCCGGCGCAGCCTTGCGCGGCTCTTGATGGGCAGCGAGACGCTGCATGTGCTGACCCACTCGCACATTCCGGTGCTGGTGCTGCGGTAGGCGCGGCGCCGGCTGCCTTCTTCTCGAGCGATGAAGCGCGCTCGAGGTGCACTATTTCACGATCTGGCGCCGGCTCTGACCGGCCTGCGTGAACGCGTCGCTCCCAGGTCGAATCACTCTCCCTTGCCGCCATCCGCAGTGCGCGAAGCGCTGCGGAAGGTACAGTCCGCGTCAATGGCTGCATTGCGCGAGCGCCGCCTCAAGGGAGTGAAAATGAAATCATCGATGTTTCCCCGCGTGGCGGGCTGGGCCCTGCTTCTCGTGTCGGCCTTGGTGGCGCTGTGCTTCGCGGTCGTCTTGAACTTCGACTGGAACCGTGCCAGGCCGTGGATCAACCAGCGCGTCAGCGAAGCGACGGGCCGCCCGTTCGCCATCCGAGGCGACCTGGTCCTGCAGTGGGACAGCCCCGAGGCCGAAACAGGTTGGCGCCGCTGGGTGCCCTGGCCGAGGCTGAGCGCGCAAGACATTACCCTGGGCAATGCCGACTGGGGCAAGACCGGCCCGCACATGGCCGAGATCAGGCAGCTGACTTTCTCGCTGAACCCGTTGCCCCTGCTGAACCGCACGATCCGCATTCCCACGCTCGAACTCGCCGGCCCTGTTCTTTCTCTCGAACGCACCGCAGACGGCAAGAACAACTGGACGCTGGCATCCGGCAACGCGGAGCCCTCGAGCTGGAAGCTCGATCTGCAGCGGCTGGTGCTGAGCCAGGGCACGGTGAAGCTCGCCGATGCGACGGCAAAGCTCAACCTCAAGGTCGACATCGACAGCCTGCCCAAGGAAAGCGCCGAGGGCTATGGCATCGGCTGGAAACTCGGCGGCACGTTCCGCCAGACACCGGTGCAAGGAAGCGGCCGGGCCGGCGCCGTGCTCTCGCTGCAGCAGGACACCAAGCCCTACCCGTTGCAGGCGGGCGTGCAGATCGGCGCCACGCGCATCGACATCGCCGGCACGCTGACCAAGCCCGATGCCCTGGCGGCGCTGGATCTGCGGCTCAAGCTTTCGGGTGCCAGCATGGCGCACCTGTACCCGATCACGGGCATCACGCTGCCCAACACGCCCCCGTTCAGCACCGAAGGCCATCTGGTCGGCAAGCTCGACAAGGCCGGCGGTCGCTGGCTCTACGAAAACTTCAAGGGCCGCGTGGGTGCCAGCGATATTGCGGGCACGCTGGAATACATCTCCCAGCAGCCGCGGCCGCTGCTGCGCGGCCAGGTGCAATCCAACCAGCTGCGCCTGGAAGACCTGGCGCCGTTGATCGGTGCCGATTCGAACACCAGCAAGGCCAAGCGGGGCGCCGCTGCCGTTCAGCCGGCGGGCAAGGTACTGCCGGTGGAGAAGTTCGACACGGCGAGCTGGGGCAGCATCGATGCGGACGTGAAGTTTGCCGGCCGCAAGATCTTCCATGCCAAGGACCTGCCCATCGACAGCCTGGTGGCGGACCTTCATCTGAAGGACGGCGTGCTCTCGCTCACGCCATTGAGCTTCGGCGTTGCGGGCGGCACCCTGGCCGCAACGGTCAAGCTCGACGGCAGGCAAGACCCCATTCGCGCCAACCTGCAGCTCTCGGCGCGCCGCCTGAAGATCAAGGAACTCTTTCCCACGCTGGACACCCTGCAGGCCAGCCTGGGCCAGATCGGCGGCGACGCCGCGCTGTCCGCATCCGGCAACTCCGTCGCCGCCTTGCTGGGCACCTCCAATGGCGAGGTGAAGGCGCTGGTGAGCAAGGGCACCGTGAGCAAGTTTCTGCTCGAGGCCATGGGGTTGAACATCGGCAGCGTGGTCGCGACCCAGCTGTTCGGCGACAGGCAGGTCCAGTTGAACTGCCTGGCCAGCGACTTCAAGGTGACGCAGGGTGTCATGCAGGTGCGCTCCTTCGTTCTGGATACCGATGAGTCGGTCGTCAACGTGAGCGGGCTCGTCGACCTTTCCAAGGAACAACTCGCGCTGGAGATCCAGCCGCGGAACAAGGCGCTGCGCGTTCTTTCGCTGCGTTCGCCGCTGTACGTCAAGGGCACGTTCAAGAACCCCGATGTCGGCGTCGACAAGGGCGCCGTCGCGCTCAAGCTGGGTTCCGCGATTGCGCTGGGCGCGATGGCGCCCGCCGCCGCGCTGCTGCCGCTGCTGAACATGGGTTCGCAAGAGTTCGCGGAATGCGCGCCGCTGGAGGCTGCTGCGCGCCAGAAGCCGCAGGCTGGCAGGCCGAAGGCGCGTTAGCAGCGCAAGACTACCGGGGCAACTCCGTCAAGACCAGCCAGGGCGGCCGCAGCTGGGTGAAGGCGGCTCGTCCGGGCTCAGGTCGCCGAGGAACGGGCTAAGCACGGAATCCCTCCCCATGAAACACGGCGCGCAGGTCGGCATCGCTCGCGGGGGAAAGAATCATGTCCGGATGCAGGCCGTCGACGGACGAGCGGGAGAGCGCTTCCTGCGCATAGCTCAGCTCGGTCGGATGCGCCAGGAAGAACACGCGAACGCGCTGGCCAAGCGCTTCCCACACGTCGGAAATGAGCGCCACTTGCGGCGTTGCGTCCGCGTGCAGCCCAAGAAGAATGGCATCGAAGCGCCGCCCTTCGCGGGCGGCATGAATCAGTCCATGAAGATGCGCGAAGGAAACATGGTCGATGCCGACGGCTTTCAGAGAACTGCCCGTGCAGAGGCGTTGCAGGGCGTCCGAGTCCACGAGCGCGATCCGGTTCTGGCGAAGGTCGTCTGCAAAAATCATGAGGTTGCGGCGCGCATCGTTGCCCAGATTGGGGCCGCCGGTTCAGGCGGCCTGGCGCGGCACCGCCGCCCGCGGGCAAGCTGCCGGATCAGCAGTTGCCCTTCTTGGCTTGGCCAGGAGGGCAGAAGCCGCCCTTTCCTGGCCCCGGCCCGGGGTCCACCACGGGGTACACGCAGGCGCTCAGGAGCAAGGACATCGCAAAGGCGAACATGACGGTGGTGGTGGTTTTTTTCATACGGACTCCTGGTTGAAATTGTTCGGGCGCTGTTCAGCCACAAGATATGTGAATTACTAACATTTCGACAGGAAATGCGTCACGATCCACTTTGGTTGACATGAAGAACAGCAACCAGGCGGCAGTTCCGCCCAGTACGTCACGAATAATGCCGAAGCGGACATCCGTCACAGCAACGCAGATTTAGAAGCACATGTGCAGGCCGGCCGGGAATCCGGCCGCCGCATTCAGTCAAACTCGGGTGCTACCCACCGTGGTTTCCACAACCGTTCTATCGAAAGGAATTCCTGTTTTGAACAAGACCGAACTCATCGCCGCCATCGCGGAAGACACCAACCTCAGCAAGGCCGATGCCGGCCGCGCCTTCGACTCGGCGCTCGAGCAACTCTCGCGTGCCCTGGTGCGTGGGGACACTGTCCAACTGATCGGCTTTGGCACCTTCACGGTTTCAAACCGTGCCGAACGCACCGGCCGCAATCCGTCGACCGGCGAGCAGATCACGATCAAGGCCAGCAAGAGCGCCAAGTTCGCGGCAGGAAAGGCACTGAAGGACGCCATCAACCAAGTGGGCTGATGCTGGAGGAGCCAGCGCCTCTGATGCAGTCGGCGCTGATGGGGGAGGACGGATCGCCGTACGCGATGGTGCCTCCTCCCGCCAGCGCGCTCAGGCCTGTGGTGCGCCTTGCCACCCGCCCCCCAGGGCCTTGTAGAGATTGACCATGTTCACAGCCTCCTTGAGCTGCAGTTCGATCAGCTGCTGCTGCTCGGCATAAAGCTCGCGCTGGGCATCCTGGCTGGCAAAGTAGTCTTCCAGCCCGCTGCGAAAACGCGTGCGCGCAATGCTCGCCACCTTTTCCAGCGCCTGCACGCGAGCCTGCTGCGCCTCCAGCTGCGGGCGCAGGTGGTCGTCGGCGATCAGGGCATTGGCGGTCTCGCGAAACGCCATTTGCGCTGCGTGTTCGTAGGAGGCCATCGCCGCCGCCAGCCGCTCCTCGTTGGCCGTGATGTTGGCGGAGCGGCGGCCCCAGTCGAAGATCGGCAACGACACGCCCAGCACGCCGGCCCAGCTTCTGTTGCCGCTCGCCAGCAGCGTCGACAGCTCCCCGCTGACGCCGCCCGCGAGCGCCGTCAGCGAAATGGTCGGCAGCATCGCGGCCTTGGCCGCGCCGACGCCCGAGTTGGCGGCTTCGACGCGGGAATAGGCCGCCAGGAGATCAGGTCGCCGCTGCAGCAGGCTGGACGGCAGGCCCGCCGGCACCTGCGCCGTGGAGCGCTCCGGCCAGGGCCGGGCGCCGCCAGTGTCGGGTGACACCGGCTGGCCGACAAGCACGTTCAGCCACTGAATGTCCTGGGCGACGCGCATGCGGAATTCTTCCTGCTTCACGCGGGCGTTCTGCAGCAGCGACTGGGCGCGGTAGACGTCGAGCTGCGCCGCGCCGCCAACCGCCTTGGCGCGGCCGACCATGTCGGCATTGGCAGCCAGGCTGGACTCGTTGGCATTGGCCAGGCCAAGCAAGGCACGGTCGGCGCGCAGCGTGAGGTAGGCATTCGACACTTCTCCCACCAGGTTCATGCGCGCGGCCGCAAAGTCCTTGTCGCCCGCCTCGGCCAGGGAGCCGGTTTGCTGGGTCGCACTCTGTTGGCGGCCGAAGAAGTCGAGTTCGTACGAGGTCACGCCGGCCTGGATGTCGAAGCTGTTGGAAACCCGGCCGTCGGATGGCACGTTGCCGAGCGGGCTGAGCGACCCTTGCGTGGTGGTTTGCGCCCGCTGGGCATGGCCCGACAGGCCGAACTGCGGAAACAGCGAGGCGCGGCTGCCGGCATACACGGCCCGGGCTTCGCGGGCACGCGCGGCATAGGCGCGCAGGTCGCGGTTCTGCGTGAGAGCGGTTGCAATCAGCCCGCGCAGTTCGTCGTCCTGCACGAAGCCGCGCCAGTCCACGGGTTCCGCGTTGGACACCGTCTTGCCGGCCGGCCATTGCGCAGGCACCGTCAGATCGGGCTGCTTGAGCGGCGGCGTGAGATTGCATCCACTCACCACCAGCACGACGCATGTCGCCAGCACCAGCAGGAGCAGCCGCAGGAACAGGCGCACGAACCCCGCTCCCGGGGCGCCGAAGCCCGCACTCGCCAGCAACGCCGAAGCGGCCTGCCACGGCCGCACCTGAACCGCGACATGGCTCGGAGGCACATTGAACACGTGGCTCACCAGCTGCTCGCGCTGGGCCTCGGTGCCGGCGAACCGCAGTTCGGCACCGGCGGAGCTTCTGCCGGCCAGGCGGGCCGGGAGCCATCCCACGGGATCGACATAGACCTCCAGCGGCTGGCCCACGCGCAGGCGTTTGAGCGGGGCCTTGGCTTCCAGCAGCGCGCCGTCAACCGCGATGTTGACGAAGCGCGATTCGCTCTCGCCCGCCGCGGTGCGCACCCTGGTGCGCGCGCGCCACGGAAAGCGCTCTTCCTGCTCCGGCCGTGGCAGGTCGACGCAGGCGATGAG
This sequence comes from Variovorax paradoxus, assembly GCF_018614875.1. GTDB lineage: Bacteria > Pseudomonadota > Gammaproteobacteria > Burkholderiales > Burkholderiaceae_C > Variovorax > Variovorax paradoxus_I. The sequence goes on from NZ_JAGGNW010000031.1 coordinate 106,378, forward strand.
CGCGGCCAGGCAGAGGATGAGCGCAATGCCGGTCCACACGAGATTGAGCTCGTCGCCGGGTGTGAGCGCTTCGCCGCTCAGGGCAACCGATGCACCGCCGAACTGCAGCGCCACGAGCAGCCCGCCGAACACCGCGACCAGTTTCCAGTGCACGACGGTCTTGGTGCGGTCCAGCCCCTTGGCCGTGACCTTGAAGGGATGGCCGAAGGGGCGCACCATGGCGCTGACCAGCGTTCCGGTGACGGCCATGGCCGCCACCAGCTGGCTGACCTCGCTGAACACCGGCAGGCAGCGCCGCTGGCTGATCCAGTAGCTGTAGGCCCAGAACATCATGAGCGGCGGCAGCCCGAACGACGCAAAGGCCTGCGGCGTGGCATGGAACACCGAGACCCCGGCATACCAGTAGAGCGCGGGCGCCAGCATGATCATGGCCATGAACGGCTTGCCGAGCCAGTGCAGCAGCCCGTGCAGGAAGTGCATCCGGGCCGAGAGGCTGTAGCCGCGGCCGCGCAGCGGGCCGTCGGGCAGCAGCGCGAGCTGCACCGTTCCCAGGCACCAGCGGCTGCGCTGGTTGATGTAGTCGATGATGCTCTCGGCCGACAAGCCGTTCGACAGCCGTTCGCCCAGCCAGCGGGTGATGTGGCCATGCCGCAGCAGCAGGTAGGTGGTGTGGATGTCTTCGCACACGCTGCCGACGGGGAAGCCGCCCGCGGCGGTGATCAGGTCGCGCCGCACGATGAAGGAAGTGCCCACGCAGAAAGCCGAGTCCGCGGCGTCCTTGGCGGGCTGCAGCACGTCGAAGAACACGCGCTGCTCGTCGACCCAGCTGCCGGTGGCGCGCAGGTTGTGCTGGATGGGGTCGGCGTTGTAATAGAACTGCGGCGTTTGCACCAGCCCCACCTTGCGGTCCGCGAACAGGCCCAGCATGCGGTAGACGATCTGCCGCTGCGGCGCAAAGTCGGCATCGAGCACCAGGATGTAGGGCGCATTGGTCACGCCCGCCGACAGCCGCAGGCCGTTGTTGAGGTTGCCGGCCTTGGCATGGCTGTTGTCGGGCCGGCGCGCATAGTGCACGCCCTTGCGCTCGCAATACTCGCGCAGCCAATCGCGCCGGGTGTCGTCAAGCACCCATACCTTCAGGTTCGGATAGTCGATGGCCTGCGCGGCGATGACGGTCTTTTCGAGCACGGCCAGTTCTTCGTTGTACGTGCAGATGAAGACGTCCACGGCCGGCACCTGCGTGCCGCGGCCGCGCAGCGCGGCTTCGCCCTGGTCGGCCAGCCGATGGTTGTCGCGGCGCCGCACCAGCATGTGGATGGACATCAGCGTGTAGACGATGGCCGTCAGCTCGAAGCAGAGGAACACCCAGGCGAACAGGGTCTCGAAGCCGAGGTCCGAAGGCGGCATGGTGGCGACCACGCGCCAGACGGCATAGCGCATCAGCAGCAGCGCGGTCAGCGCGCCGAACAGCATGCGGTGGGACATGCGGTCGACCCGCCCCCATGTCATCAGGAGCAGCGCCAGGCCCGCAACAAGTGCGTTGAGCTGGAACTCCGGTGTGGCGATCAGGTGGGACATGGTGACGTGGCTCCTGTTGCGGCGGTCTTGCCGGTGAAGGGGTTGAACCCCGTTGCGGCCAGCGCGATCCAGGCGGTTGCGCCCAAGTGTGGCCAGCGGTAGTAGTAAAAGTCGGCGCCGGTCGAGTCCGGGCCAATGGCGAGTCCGGTGGAAATGCGGGCGCTGGGCGTTGCGTAGTACAGGCCGTTGTCCGCGCGCTGCGAGGCCAGCAGCTGCCACAAGGCCTCGGGCGCCGCGCCCTTGCGCGCCACCAGGGTGGCGGCCGCCTGGGCGGTGCCCTCGGTCCATATGCCGTCCGGGCTGCGGGAGAAGCCGTAGCCTTCACCGAAGCGATGGTTCTTCTCCACCCAATCGAGCCCCCGCATCCATGCGCAGGAACCCGCGGGCGCCGCCAGCAGCGGCCACAGCTGCGCATCCAGCCCCGAGCCATCCGTTGCAATGGTGGCGCCGTCTTCCTTGGTGCCGATGTTGAAGCGCTGCTGCGACGGGTTCCACATGCGGCCCACGAAGTCGAGCGCGGTGCGCGCCTGCTGGCGTTCCGCTTCGGCCTGCCCGCCGGCGCGCGCCGCCCAGGCGGCCGCCATGGCGATATCGATGTTGTGCTCGGTGGATTTCCAGGTCTGGGCGCGCTGCGCGTTGTCCCAGCCGTACCAGCCGCCGTTGTAGCCGTCGGGCGCGTTCCTGGCGCGCGTGCGCTGCTCGATCCAGCCGAGCAGCCTGCGCGCGCTTGCCAGATAGGCGGGCGACGGCTCGGCCTCATTCAGGTTCAGCAGCAGCAAGGCGGCCCAGGCCACGTTGCCGGTGGCCGTGCTCACCTGGTACGCATCGGCGATCCATTGATTCTTGCCCGCATCCCAGCGCCCCGGCAGCGCGGCCTTTTCCTCGGTCATCGGGCCGGCGCGGTAGCCGTTGCGCACGCGCCCGTCGGCCACGTTCGGATCGCGTTCCACCGCGCGCACCACCGCGTCGCCGATGCGCCGGGCCGAGGCCGCGTCGCCGCAGGCCAGCAGCGCGATGCCGGCCAGTGCGTTGTCATAGGTGAAGGCGACGCCCGCGAGCGCGGGCTCCAGCGGCGTGCCCTGCCGGGGGTCGGCAAGGCGGTAGCTGGTGAGAAACAGCGGTCCGGAAGCCGCGCCCTTCTGGTCCTCCACAACCGCCCGCCGCAGCCCTTCGCAGCTTTGCCGGGCAAGCCCTTGTTGCGTGGCGCTGCCGGCTTGCGGGCCGGGTTGACGGCCAGACTGCTGGGCGACGGCCGCGGACATGGGCAAGGCCGAGGCCGCCAATGCGGCAACGCAGGACACCAGGGTCCGGGAAAAGGGGGAAACCGACATGGCTCTGTTCCGATGCGGGTGGTTGGTGCATTTCCGCCTGCGCTCAGGACCGGAGGCTGGCCGACACCACCTTACCGGGCGCGCACATGTTGGCGCCGCCATCCGGCGGAGCTTCCTGCGGCTCCTTGCCTTCGATGCGTGCCACTGCATAGATGGAGCCCTGCTCGGCATACGGGAACGGTACGCTGTAGGTACTCTGCAGGGCGTCCGAGGCCACGGGCAGCAACTGCTCCACGCGCGCCGGCACCGACTTGGCGGATTCACCGACCTTCACGTCGAGCACGGAACCAATCCCCAGGCGCTTGGCCACCCGCGCCGGAAACACCGCCACCACGCCGAGCCGGCTGCAGTCGGTCACCCGCACCAGCGAGGCACCCGCCGTGACGTATGCGCCTTCGGGTGCCAGCACGGAATGAACCTGCCCCGCCTGGGACGCCTTGATTTCGTAGAAGGACAGCTTTTCCACCCGGCGGCGTTCCTCCTCCTCGAGATCCCTGACTTCCTTGAGCTGCTTGAAGATGGCGGTGGCGTCCTGCTGGGCGCGGCCGACGCTGTTGCGCAGCGCCTCGCGGCGGCTCGAGAGCGTCTGGAACAGGTTGCTGCCCCCGGTGCCCACGAAGGCCCCCTGGCCGGCACTGGCCACCGTCTGGGCCTGCCCGGCAAACGACTGTTCCGCCACCGAGGCATTGGCGCGCGCCGTGTTCAGCTGCGCCATGGATGCGTTCATGACCTGCTCGCTGATCGCTCCCTGTTCCAGCAAGGCCTGGTTGGTCCGCACCTTGGCCTCCTGCTCTTCCACCACGCTGTGCGCCACGTCGCGCTGCCGCCGCGCGATCTGCCAGGCCTCCCAGGCCTGCGCCAGCGACGCCTCGCGGTGAACGCCCGCTTCCTGCCCGACAGACCTCATCTCCTGGTTGTCGGACTTGTACTGATTACCCAGCTGGGCCAACTGGCTTTGCAGTGCGAGGTGCTGGGACCTCAGGGTGGTGAGGATCTCCTGGCTGACGGTCGGGTTGCGCACCGTGGCCACGATGGTGCCGGGCTCCACCTTGTCGCGCGCATGCACCACCATCTGCGACACCACCCCGTTGATCGGCGAGGTGATCAGCCCCACTGGCGCCTGCAGCACCGCGCGGGTGGCTTCCGATGACAGCAGCGGCTGGACCAGCGTCGCGACCATCAGCCACAGCACGAAGGCCAGCAGCGCATAGGCCGCCAGCTTGGGAATGAAGGCACCCGACTGCCGGCGCCGACAGCCACCACCGGAAACTCGACGGGCGCCCAAGGCACCCGCGACGCGCCGCTGGCTGTGGGAAAAGAAAACTGAAATCGGTTTTGACGCACGCATAGCCACCTCTCGTGAGACCACGTAGCGCCGGAACAAACGGCGCGACCAATGAAGGATTCGCCCGCAGCAACGAACGCAAAGCCGGAGGCTCGCGGCCGCATGCTGCAGTGCAATATGAAGGTACGTCGAAACCCGGATCGAGGCTGCTTCGGAGCGAAACAAGGTGTGCCGAATTCACATTTCCGCAACACCAAGGGTCGAGGCAAAGTCCTACATTGCTGTCAGATTGCGCGCAATTGACGACAAAAGGCTTCACCGGGCATGCAGGCTGACGCAAAACCCCAGCGCCCCCTGGGGAGTTCAGGGGTGCACGGCGCCCCAGGCTCGACACGCCGGGCGCCTCGGCATTTTGAACCCGCGGCCGCGGGGATGGGGTACGGAGAAGATTTCAGTAACGATACCGATCGTGTCCCGGGCCGGTTCAGCCCACCCGGGAGTGGCTGCTATCCCGGCATTCGCCGTTCTGACGCTGCCGGCGCAGCCGATACGGGATCGCCGCGACGCTTGGCCACGCACATCAGCGACAGCGCGCTCGCAGGCGACGAAGGCCGCCGGCCGGACAGTACATTGCCCAGCCGGTATTTCCATTGCGCCGGCCCCACCACGCCGCGCAGCGCCTCGGCGCCGATCTGGTGGTTGTGCGGGTAGACGCGGACCTCGAAGCCCAGCGGTTCCAGTGTCGAATGGAAGAACTCCTTCGTGACCCCGTCGCCGGGCTGGTGATGGACCTCGGTTCTCAAGCCCCACGATTGCTGGTTGCCTGTCTTGTGAAAACCATGCCCGATCGCCCGATAGATCCACAGCCGTGCATCCCACATCAGCTTGGCAAGGCCCTTGTAGTCCCAGGCGGTGAGTTGCGGATCGTGATCGGTGACCAGGAGGCCGTGAGGCTTCACCAGCCGGGCCCCCTCGCGCAACACTGCGGCCATGTCGTCGCAATGATGCAGCGACGCATTGATGGCGACGATGTCCGCCACCTGCGAGCGAAAAGGCGTGTAGGCCGCATCGGCCAGCACCGCCGTATAGCCCAGCTTCGCCGCCAGCTCCAGCGAACCGGGCGCAACATCCACGCCGATCAACAGCCGTGGCTTTCCCCCCAGAGTGGCAAAGATATTGCCCGGCCCGCAGCCGAGATCGATGACGACCTTGTCCGTCCAGTCGCCGGCAGCCGCAAGCCACCGGCTTTTGAAATGCGCGTCGCGGTGGCAAAAATCCAGGTATTCCTGGGCCCATTGCGCATTTCCAAAATAGGTGGCATTGGCAGTAATGGCGTCGGTTTTCCGATGAAGCTTCGATTCGAAATAATTCCCGGAACGCTTCAAGTTCACATGCGGCAATAAGATGTCCCGGATCATTTTTTATCCCTCAAGATCTGGCGCGACATTGCGTGAGACAAGTTATTCCTGAGAATTACATGGCTTTCGATCTTGTGGTCAATATTTTTAATACATTTACAAGCCAAGCTATTTGATAACTGCCCTATTGGCTACCTCATTCAGGCGATATCCGGCGTCGATATCCCGGGCATCCACTGCGCGCGCAAGCAGCGTCATCGGCCAATGAAAGCGGTCACCCCGTCGCGAAACGCCTGGCTGCCATACACCTCCCCGATCAGGTCATCGTCGTCCAGCCGCTGCTCGACGACGATGCGGCGGATGCTCTCCTTGACGGCCTTGTGCGTGACCGGTGACAGCGCCATGAGCCGCTGCGCCAGCGCATGGGCGGCGGCATCCAGCTCGCCCGGGGCACAGGCGGCATGCACATAGCCGCAGGCGAGCGCTTCCTGTGCCGACAGGCAGTCGGCAAGCAGCAGCATCCTCTTGACACGCGGCACGCCCAGGGCGGCCTGCAGCCGCGCGATGTTGCGCGACGACAAGGTGTTGGACAGCGTCCTGGCAATGGGCGCGCCGAAGCGCGATGCCTCGCTGCAGACCCGGAAATCGCAGGCCGTCGCCAGGGCCAGGCCGCCGCCGACGGCCCAGCCGTCGATCACGGCCACAGTGGGTACGGCGATGCGCTCGACCGCATCGATGACGCGCTCCACGAAGGCCTCGTAGGCAACGCCGTCGCGGCCTTCGCGGAAGTCCTTGAAGTGGGCGATGTCCGTGCCCGAGACGAAGGACTTGCCGCCCGCCCCCCTGAACAGCACGCTGCGCACCGCGGGATCGCGCGCGCACGCGCCGATGTGTTCCAGCAGCGCCTCGTACATCTCCAGCGTCATCGCGTTGTGGCGTTCGGGGCGATCGATCACGATCTCGGCCACGCCCGACGCATGGATGCCTAGTTGCACGCATTCAGCTGAACTCATGAGGCCACCGCCGCGCCGGCCAGCGCATTGATCTCGGCCATGATCTCTTCGTTGTGTTCGCCCAGCAATGGCGGATGCCGGCGCACCTGCTGTGGGGTACCCAGCAGCTTGACGGGAAAGCCGATGTTCTTGACCTTGCCCTCGATCGGATGGTCGATCTCCATGCACATGCGGCGGTGCGTGCCGTGCTCGCCTTCGAAGGCGTCCGGATAGGACAGGATGGGTCCGGCCGGGATGCCGGCGGCCAGCATGGCGTCGATCCAGTCGGCGCTGTTCCGTTGGCCGAACTCCCGTTCCAGCGCCTCGATCAGCGCCTCGCGGTTCTTCAGGCGCAGCGAGACGCTGGCGTAGTCCGCGTGTTCGACGAGGTCCGGCCGCTGCAGCAGTTCGCACAGCCGGGTCCAGAGCTTCTGGTTGGTCGCGCCCATCACGAAATAGCCGTCGCGCGCCTTGACCGCCTGGTAGGGCGCACTCATCTTGTTGCTGGTGCCCAGCGGCGCCGGCCGCACGCCCGTGCCCCAGTACTCCGACATGTCCCAGACCGAAAAGGCCATGGCCGCGTCGAACAGCGAGGCGTCGATGTGCTGGCCCACGCCCGACTTCTGCGCGCCGATGTAGGCCGCGAGCAGCGCGTAGGTGGCAAACAGCGCGCAGCCGATGTCGGCCACGGGCACACCGGCCTTGACCGGCTTCTCGCCAGCGTAGCCGGTCACGCTCATCACGCCGGACATGGCCTGCGCCATCAGGTCGAACCCCGGCCGGTCGGCCCACGGACCGCTCTGGCCGAAGCCGGAGATGCTCACGTACACGATCTTCGGGTGGATCTTCCTGATCGACTCGTAGTCGATGCCCAGGCGCTGCACCGCGCCGGGCCGGTAGTTCTCGACGATCACGTCGGCGGTCCGGGCCAGCTTGTAGAAGGACGCGCGGTCCTCCTCGCTCTTGAGATCCAGCGTCAGCGAGCGCTTGTTGCGGTTCATGTTCAGGAAGCCCATGCTGTCCGGCCCCTTCATCTTGAAGCCCATGGCGCCGCGGGTCTGGTCCCCGCTCGGCGGCTCGACCTTGATCACGTCGGCCCCCAGGTCGGCCAGCAGCATGCAGGCGAACGGCCCGGCCATGACCTGGCTCACGTCCAGAACCCGGATGCCCTGCAGCGGCAGTTGTCGTGCTTGGTGATTCATTTCAGCCCTCCTCGGTGATCCTGGCGGTGCGCACCACCTCGCCCCATTTCTTGAACTCGGCGGCCATGAAGACGGCGAACTTGTCGACGGAACCGCCGCCGTCCTCCACGCCATAGCCATCGAAGCGCGTGATCACATCCGGCAACGCCAGCACCTTGTTGATGTCGGCGTTGATCTGCACGGCCAGGTCCCTGGACATGTCCCTGGGGCCGACCACGCCATACCAGCTGGAGACGTCGAAGCCCTTGAAGCCCTGCTCGTCCATGGTCGGCAGTTCAGGAAAACCCTTGGCCCGCTGCAGGCGGGTCTGGACGATGCCCGTCATCCTCCCGGCCTTGACCTGCGCCGTGGCCGCCGTCATGGTGTCGAAGCTGTAGTCGATCTGCCCGCCGATCAGGTCCGTCTGCATCGGGCCCGACCCCTTGTAGGGCACGTGGATGCTCTTGACGCCGGCGGCGATGTTGAACATCGCGGCCGCCAGGTGCTGCACCGATCCCGTGCCGGAGGAGCCGAAGCTGATCTTTCCCGGGCTCTTCCTGCACTGCTCGACCACCTCCTTGATCGATCCGGTGGAGTTCTTCGCGCTGGTCACCAGCATGTGCGGCGTGGCGCCGACCATGACGACGGGCGCGAAGTCCTTCAGCGGGTCGTAGGTGATGCTCTTGAAGATGTGCGGCGAGATGGCATGCGTGTTGACGTGAGCCATCAGCAGGTTCACGCCCTCGGTGAACCGGGTCCGCGCAAAGAAGTCCGCTGCCAGCGCGCCGGTGGCACCGGGCTTGTTCTCGACGACCACCGAGCGGCCCCACAGTTCCGAGAGCTTCTGGCCCACGATGCGGGCGAACACGTCGGTGCCGCCGCCGGGCGCCCAGCCCACGTAGATCTTGACGATGCCCTTGGGCAATTCGGTGGCTCCCAGAGCCCAGGGCGCGGCCAGCGCGCCGGCGCTGGCCGCAATGAAGTCTCGGCGTCTCATGTGATGCGTCCTTGGTGGTTGTGCCGCTACTCTCCCGTAGCGCCCAAGGTGCGGCAAGAACGTGAAACGCATGCCTGGCTTCGTGATCCGCGAAGCCAAAGGCCGCGGGAACGCCGCTTCCTAGGCGCTGCTGCCGATCAGCTGGGCCACCACGTTGCGCAGCGTCTGCTCCTGCGCGTGGCCTTCGACACACGACAGCACATAGGCGCGCCGGTGCCAGTCGCCGTGGATCTCGGCCGAGCCCAGCTCGTCCTCGGGGTGGAAGCTGCGCAGCACGTCAGGCGGCATCAGGCCCACGCCCAGGCCGTGGCGCACCAGCGCCAGCATGGTGTCGAAACCGCTGGTCGAGAAGTTGTTCGGGAACGATCGGCCGCGGCTGCGGTAGGCCCCCTGCAAGGCGGACAAAATCGCCGAGCCCTTGCCAAGGCTCACGACCGGCAGGTCCAGAAAGTCGTCGATGCCCACGGGCCCATCCGAGAACCGGAAATGCCGGCGGCTGTACACGAGGACCAGCCTGTCCTGCCGGTAGTCGAACTTCTCCAGGTCCAGGAACCCACTCTTCTTTTCGTAGATGCCGACGTCGATCACCTTGTCGCGCAGCAATTGCTGCACGATCTTGCTGTTCTCCTCGAGGATCTTCAGCGTGATCTGCGGATAGGCGTCGCGCAGCCGGGCGATGTCCCTCGCGAGGAACTGGATGATGGCCGCCTTCGGCGCGCCGATGAGGATGCGCCCATCCTGCCCGTGGCTCAGCACCTGGGCGTCGCCTTCGAGCCGGCCGATGAGGTTGTCGATCTGCCGGATGTGCGCCATCAGCCGGCTGCCGGCCTCGGTGATCAGGACGCCGTGGGGCACGCGCTTGAACAGCCTGGCGCCCAGTTGCGACTCCAGGTCGCTCACGCGCTTCGACGCAGCGGCCACGGCCAGGTTCAGCCTGTCGGCGGCCCGCGAGATGCTGCCTTCCTCGGCGATGCACAGGACCAGTTGGACGGTGGTGGAGTCGAGCTTCATGAGGGTGGGCAGTCCAGCGGCATATGCCGGGCATTGTGATGAAGCCAGCAGCAGTTGAAGGCCAACGCTCGCGTTGCGCAGTTAGTTATGAGCGATATGTACTACCAAATGTGTGCAACTTTGCGCCATGCCGCCCTCCAATCCACCAATCACAGAGGGCGAGTTCTCCACCATTGCGGTGGATAAGACGGTGGAAAAGCCTGTGCGCATCGTCGGGAGAGCGTTGCCACGCCTGTGTCGCGACACTGCGCCTGTAAAAGCGGCACCGCATCCCGGAAGTTCGGGACGCACGCCTTGGCGAGTGCGTCGCCATAGTTGGCGCGCAGATATTTTTGCGCGCATGGCTCATCGACTGGTGGCTGCGGTCTGGAGCCTCAGCTGGCGGAGAGTGTGAGAGCGATAAGTCCTTTTCAATCAATGACTTATCCATCCGATACCATCAAGAATGCCACGGAAACATTGCTATTGGCGCGACGGCGCGGCCAATGGAACCTCGCACTGGACGAGAGAATCGTCCGATGCAACTTTCCACAGCGATCAAGGGTTCAGTCATTAGCCTCAAGCCATCTGGCTGCGTGGCCGACTGCTCTCAAGTACCGCGTTTCGAACTCGACTTTCGTAATCTCGTCCATCTTTACTTCCAATGGTTGGGAGATACGCAGACCGCGCGCGGAGATTTTGTCGAGCAGCAAGCCGGCCGAGGTTACATCGCGCGGGACACCGATGAAACAGACATCCGGGTCATCGATTTCCATGTGGATAGCAACCGTCGCTCCCTTGCGGGCGAGCATCTGTAGGTCCAACACCATGTTGCAAGAGAACTCTTTTAGAAGCTCGGCGTCGTCCACCGTCTTCCATGCGCCTAAAGCAGCTTGATAGAACTCAGCCTTATCGAAAGCTCGGTCAAAGTAGCGAATCGTTTTCGTCGGAAGAATGCAGAAGCCGTCGAGGTCAAGCGAATCTGAAAGCTCGGATGCGATAACGCTGTCCGTGCTTGATTGGCGGATATGGCAGACCAAGGCTTCCAGATCATCGATACGCGCAATACGCACGAGGTCAGGCAGATTGTCGGAGTTCATCAGTATTTCATCCTTGCGTCTTTTTTCTCGCCACCCTTGTCTCTCAACCGTCGCTCATCGCCCTTCTCGTGCTTGTCTTTCGTACTCTGCCTCTTTCCCTTTGTATGCCCACTCTCTTCCTCTTCTGCATTGTCGCGATCCGAGGGCTTCTTTTTGCCCTTAGCCATCTGCATGATGAGATCGCTTGCTGACGTAACGATTGCTTTGCAGCCGTTCATCACCATTCCGGGTAACCCTGCGTCTGAAAGCAGTGGCTTCGGGATGCTTGGCATCGGAATGAGTGGTCGATCTTCCCCAGGGGACTCGGGATCGACCCAGGGCGAAGGTCCGTACTCGCATGCCATCGCCGCCCCACCGGCAATGGGTCGGCATCCGTAGAGCCCCTTCGGGTCGCTGTAGCTCAACGGATTGCCACCGACATATCCGAAGCGATTCCACCCTCCATCAAGCCCTATAGGGTCGCCTTGCGTATAACGACCGACTCTCGGGTCGTAGGTTCGGAATCCGTTGTAGAACAACCCCGACTCCTCATCCGCATACTGCCCCGGATAGCGCAGGTTGAACTTCACCTCGGCTATGTTGGTCGTGCCCGGGCTCGGTGTCGTCTCCGTGTTGGCAAACCGGTTCTTCGCAATCGTCGGCTTGTCCTCCCCGAAGGCGCTGTAGCTCCACTGCCAGACGGCTTGGCCGCTGTCGTTGCTCAGGCGCCTCGGCGTGTTCAGGTGGTCGCTGTGCACCGCATAGGTGGCCCCGTTGATCATGGCTGCGATCGGCATCGGTCCGTTCGCCGTCGGCAGGTAGATGTAGCTGGCCTGCCCGGCGCTGTTCGCGCCGCCGCTGCCCGTCTCCGAGATCAGCGTGCCGTTGTCGTCGTAGACATAGGCATAGCCCAGCTGCTCGGCCTGGTTGGTTGTCGGATTCCACAATTTGGTGAAGAACGCGATCAGGCTCTGCATGAAGCCCGGATCGGCTTCATCGCCTTGGCCCGGCGGGTACAGCGGCTCAGTCTTGAACACGCGCTGGCCCAGCGCGTTGTGCGCGTAGCGCGTGGTCGGGCTCACATCGGTGGCGCCGGTGGTGGCCGCGGCCAGGCGGCCCTCGGCGTCGTAGGTATAGCTCCTGAGGCCATCGCTCACGAGGTCGCCGTTGGCGTTGTAGCCGTAGGTGACGCTGGTGCTGCTGGCGCCGTTGATGCTCTGGATGAAGCCGGTCAGCTGGTTGCTACTGGCGCCCACGCTGTAGGTACGGCTGGTGCTCTGGCCGTTGAGGTCTCTTGTGCTGCTGCTTCGGTTGCCGTTGGCGTCGTAGCCGAAGCCGGCGGTGCTGCCGGTGGCATTGAAGCCGGTGATGCGCCCCACGGCGTTGTAGCCGACGGTCCAAGTAATGTCGCTGGCGGCGATGGTGCTGTGCGTGGGATCGGCGTCGCCCGGTACGTAGAGGTTCTGCGTCAGGCTGGTGATGCGACCGGCCGCGTTGTAGACATAGCTGCTGAACTCGGTGGCGGTCATGCGGCCGGCGGTGTCGTAGCTGCGGCTGGCTGCAAGCGCTGGGCTGGCGAAGGCCCAGGTCCAGGCGGTGGGCTGGCCCAGCGGGTTCCAGGCGATGCCTGTGACCAGCGGGGTACCGTTCCAGTTCAGCCCCGAGAGGCGGCCCGTGCTGTCGTACAGGTGCGCGAGGGTGGCGCCGCTCGGATAGCCGATGCTCGCGAGGGTCCCGTTCGGGTTGTAGCTGTAGCTGACCTGCTGGACGCTGCCATTGGCCAGGGTCTGCTTCTTCAGGGTCACACGACCGAAGCCGTCGCGGGTGTACTCGGTGGTGCCGCTGCGGTCGACGATCTCCGAGAGGTAGCCTCGGCTGTTGGCCGTGAGGTCGTAGCGCAGGGTGGTGGTCTTGCCGTCGGCGAAGACCAGACTGGTGGGGCGGCTCAGGGCATCGCGGGTGATGGTGGTGGCCTGGCCGAGAGCGTCGGTGATCTGGCTCGGAAGGCCCAGGGCGTCGTACTGGGTGCTGGTGCCGCCGGTGTCGGCACTGGTCTCGGCGGCGGCGTTCCCCTGGGCATCGCGCGCGTAGGTGGTGGCCACGCCCTTGAAGTCCTTGGCTTCGGTGACGGCATCGAGGGCGTTGTACTTGAGGGTGGCGGTGGCGTTGGCCGCATCGGTCACGGCCTTGACGCGGCGCAGCCCGTCCAGGCCGTACTGGGTGCTCTGGTTCAGGCCGTTGGTCTGGGTGATCAGTTCGCCGTTGGCGTCATAGCCGAAGGAGCTGGTCTGGTTGGGGCCTTCGGTCTGGGCGGACAGCCGGTTGATGGCGTTGATGGTGCGCGCGGCGTTCCAGGCGACGCTGCCGGCGCTGTCCTTGATCTGCTCGGCAGTGCGGTTGCCCATGCCGTCCAGGGTGTAGCTACCAGACTCGCCGCGGTTGTTGCTCCAGCCGGTCAGGCGGTGGGCGGCGTCGTAGCTGTAGGTGAGGACCAGGCCGGTGGGCAAGGACACCGTCTCGACCGTGCCGTAGGGCTTGTAGGTCAGGACCGTGGTCTGGCCGCCGACGGTCTGGGTCAAGAGGCGGTCGCGCGGGTCGTAGGTGTAGGTGGTGACGAGGCCGTTGGGGGCGGTCGAACTCGCGACGCGGTTGGCGTTGTCGTAGGTGTAGCTGGTGACATGGCCCAGGGCGTTGATCGAAGTCAGGACGTTGCCCCGGAGGTCGTAGGTGTAGCTGGTGACGGCGCCATTGGGGTCGGTGGCGGTGGCTACCAGCTGCTGGGTGTTGTAGGTCCACTGCCAGAGCTGGGCCTGGTTGGTGGCGGTGTCGGTGACGGTCTTGGTCAGTGTGTTGCCCAAGGCGTCGTAGGCGTAGGCGGTGGTGCGGCCAGCTTCGGTCACCAATGCGGGCAGCGAGAAGGTCGGGTGCCATTGGGTGGTCACCGTGCGGGCATCAGGAGTGCCGGAGGCGTGGACCACGGTGGTGGGCAGGCGGCGGGCCACGTCCCAGGTCGTTGTGGTGACCACGCCCTTGAAATCGGTCTCCGAAGTGATCAGGCCGTTGGCATCCTGTACGCGGCTGGCGGCATCGCTCTTACCTTCGCCCGAGGGCAGCGAGCCGCCAGTGACGGCGAGCTTGCCCAGCGTGGTGCCATAGCTGTAGCTGCGGGTCGTGCCCAACGGATCGACCACCGTGGCGGAGCTTAAAGACGGGTAGCTGACTTGATAGCTGTCCACGGAGCCCGCGAGCTGAGTGCTGATCGCGCGGCCCGTGGTGTCGTAGGCGAACGTGCCCCAGCGGACACCGGCTTCATCGAAGATGCCGGTCAGTGCCTGGGGGAACGAAGCGTTCTCGTAGACGAAGCTGCGGGCCTTGCCGTCGGGGTACAGGACCGAGACCAAGCGGCCGGAACCGTCGTAGGCGTAGGAAATGACGCGCGCATCCGGCGTCGTGACGGTGGTCAGTTGGCCTGCGCCGTTGTATGCAAACGCCAAGGTACGGCCGAAGCTGTTCGTGACGGAGGCCAGTTGGCCAGCGCTGTTGTAGGTGTACGCAGCGACCCAGCCGTTGCGATCCGCTTCGGTCTGCAGTTTGCCGGAGCCGTCGAAGGTCAGTGTGGTGTCGTCATCGGCGCGGTGGTAGGTCCAGGCGCCAGAGGAGAGTTGTGTCAGCGTATCTGTGCCGTTACCGGTGCTCCAGGTGGTACCGCTGGCAGCCTTGCCAAAAGTCCGCACATAGCCTTCGCCGGCGGTAATGGCCGCGATCGAGGGAGCCGTGCTGGGCGTGGCGACGAGCCTAGTGCCGAAGTTGTGCGACCAGACTTGACCAAGTGGATTGCCAACCCGGGTCGAATCGCCCGCCCAACTGCTGCGGTAGCTGCGGGTGAAAGACAAGGCACCGGGGCCCGAATCTGACCAGTCGGTTTCGCTGCGGTATTTCTCTGCGGTCGCTGGCGAGATGGGATAGGGTGTGCTTTCACCGTCACGCGGACGCTGGCACATAGGTGGCTGCTCGGGGCGAAGGCAGTAGGAACTGGTTGAGTCTTCCTGGAAGTTCCGACTGCACAGGCAGTTTCCGCTACCCGTCAGCGTACTGTCGGCGGGGCATATCTTGTCATAGGCAGTACGCAAACTGCCTGCCCCCCCTGATGTGGTTCCATCCTTCCAGACGTAATGGAACGGGCAGTACGAATTGCCAACAGAACCTGCTGGAGGGCCGGAACTGGTAACAGTTGCAGGGTATGAGCTGTAGAACTGTTGATAGAGCGCGAGGGCATCTGCGCATGCCTCCTCCCTGGTATAGCGAAATGCGTCATTCGGGTAGTAACCGGTGGGGGAGGTTCCCGCCCACTTGGGAACAGCTGTCGACCAAATCGTTGCGCCGGCAGCATGAGCAACACATAAGAGTAGCAGTGCGATACACAAATGGAAGAGAGATGCGAGACCAGTCTTGGAAGGTGGGCGAGCGGGGTGATTGCTCGAGTCCTCGCAGGTCCTTTTTGAGCATCGAACCGAACAGTTAGCTACCCACTCCCACAGCGTAGTGAACAGAATTAGACCTTCACAGGCCTTTCTCGCCTCGCTCATCGCACTCTCCCTCATGTCTTTCCGTTTGCGTGTCTGAACATCCACGCCCACTCTTTGCGGCCAGAGTGATTATTTTTTGACCGGCCGACCCCCTCGGTGACGCGCACCGTGACGTGGCACTTTGTACAACTTGTTTCAGATTAGTCGAAAGACAGCAGTCCGCCAACGACAGTTCAACTGGATCGCACTTCCAAGCCCAAAATGAATATGAAAGTTCGCCAGCGTTGTTGTCGCGGCACGACTGGCCGGCCGGCCTTCGCTATACGACTGACTAATGGGGCCGGGGGCTGGGGGTGTCGTCAGGCATTCCAAGCAACAATCGATCGTTCTTCACGGTGCCCAGCAGAAGCTGCACTTCGTTGTCTCGCCCTTCAACAACGAGTCGACCTCGCTCAAGTAGCTCTCGACCTCGAGCAGCCATGCCCGCGAGGACTGCGGATCGATCCGCGACACGCTGGCAGGCAACGGGGTCGCCTGCGGCTTGCTCCCGATCACGGGCGGCGAAGGCGGCGTATTGCTTGCGCACCCGCTCAGCATCGCCAGCAGCAGCGCGGCGGCGGCCATCGAGCACGGCCATTTTCTTTTCGTAGGCATTGACGTTCTCCTGTTGAGCTTTGGCATGGGCGGCCTGCATCGCGAGCACACGCTGCAGGTCCTCGAGTGCGGCAAGCGCGCGGCGGGTGTTCTCGGCTTGGCGGTCGAGCTTTTGGTCGGAGACGGCTTTCTGTGCCCTGGACACGTCGGCCTTCGCCTTCAGCACCTGTGTGCGCTCGATGCCTGCCACGGCGAGCGCAAGCGCCAGCAACAGCGCCCAGAGCCACGAAGGCACGATGTCGAGGAACTTCATTGGCTCAGCTCCCTGTACGCACGCGCGGTGATCGCCTCGCGCTCCGCAAGCTTCAGGCGCGCCGGGCCGTTCACGCGACCGGTCACGTCGTAGACATCGCCCCGCTCGGCCGCCGGCAAACAGCCCTTGAACACCGCGAAAAACCAGCACGCCGACTGCGCCGCATATTGCGGCTGCAGCAGCAGTTCGGGATTGCGGCGGAAGTCAGCGCCGAGCGCATGGCCCGCGGCGATGTAGGCGTCTTCCCAGGTGAGCTGGATGAGGCCGCGCCCATGGAAGCCCTTGTAGCGAAGCATGCTCAGCCCTCGGGGGTTGCGCACGTACTCTTCAGCCCGGTAGCCGCCCTTGACGAACAGGCTCGGGAAGATCTCCCGCAGCCGTGCTGGCGTCGTGTAGTTGAGGTTTTCTTCGACCTTCTGCAGCGCATCGGATTCGACGGCGAGCTGCCCGAGGAAGACTGCCATCGCGTTGACAGAATGAATGCCGAAGCGGTTCATGCCGTCCGCCAGGTGCAGGGTGTAGCGCTCGGCGTCGGCGCGTGCAGCGCCGGTGCAGTCGATGAGGGTTTGCGTGTCGATCATGGTTTCTTCATTTCCTTCGCCGCGGTCTTCGCGGCCTGGTTGGCGGTTTGTGCAGCGGTCTGCGCCGTGCTTGCGGCTTCGCCCGCGGTCTGCGCAGCGCTCGCCGCGGTGTCGGCCGCTCGGTTGACGCGGCCCGTCAGCGAAGAGAGACGGTCGCCGAAGGCCTCGCGCAGCCGGGCAATCTCCGCGAGGTGGTCCTCGCGCTGGCGCGTCATCTGCGCTTCGGCCGTGCGGGTGGCCCAGAAGTAGCCCGAGCCGAAGCCGCCGAGGAACAGGCTTCCGACGACGCCCACGGTTTCGAAGAACCGGCGCCACTGGCGTGGCGGGCGCACGCGCGGCAAGACTTCGAGCGCCGCGCGATCCGAATCGATGTGCGAATCACTGTGCATGCAGTTGCTCCTTCAGTTGGCGGACCTGATCGCGCAAAGAACTCAGCTCGGCCGTCTGCGCGGCAAGCGTGTCGTTCATGGCCTTGATCTGCCCCTTCATCTCCCACAGCTCTTTCAATGCTTCGTTGCGCTCGGCCGCGAACTTGTCGGCCCGCTCTTCGGCCTTCACGCGCGCCGCGCGCTCGCCTTCGAGCAGTTCCTTCCACGTCCCAAGGGCCGCAATCTGGCCCTCGCTGTCGGCTCGCTCCTTGGCATCGGTCGGCTGCTGCTTGCGCCACACCTGATAGCCGCCGGCGGCCGAGAGAATGAGGAATGCAAGCTGTGCAATCGGATTGCCGGCGATGTCGCCCATGTCCATGAATGGCCTCTTCTCTCTTCAGATTTGGAATTGCACGAGCGGCATGTCGGCGGGCGCGTCGCCTTCGATCACGCCATCGCGGACGAACACCTCGGCACCGATGGCGCGGCCGCCGGCGCCGCGCGCCGTGAGCACGCCGCCGCCTGGAAGCACGAGCCGCGCGATGTCGCCATCGACGGCCGTCACGGTCGCGATCTGTAGCGGCTTGGCCGGCAGCAGCTCAAGGAATGCGGTGTAGAGGTTGCGTGCCATGCTCAGACCTCCACATGGGTTTCGACGGTGAGCGTCTGGCGCAGCGTCGGCCATGACTCATCGAGCGCAATGCTGCGCACGAGGCCGAGGCGCACCGCGTCGCCGCCGTCGTAGCTGACCAGCGAGCCGGGCAGGATCAAGCCCGTTTCCTGCAGCACTGGCATGCGCAGGCTCACATGCGTCTGCCGGCCCGTGTTGCTCAGCTCGGCAATGCCGCGCTGCATGACGGCATCACCGTGCGTCATCAACGGATGGGTGACCATGGGCGCGTCGTAGTCGCCAGCCGTCCCGCTGCGGGTGATGTCGCCGCGCACGCCGCCGCTCGTGGTGCCATAGATGAAGGCGCGGTTGTAGGCCGGCCGCCGGACCCACTCGATGCCTTCGACCGAAACAACATCGGCCGGCAACACGTAGTCTGGCGTGAGCGTGTGCCACATCCACGGCGCGGCCGGGTAGCGCGGAAGGATGCGCAGCGTCTGCTCGGTGTTGTGCGGCTGCACGATGGCGCCGGCGGCCGTCGCAATGTCCAGCACCGCCGCAATCGGCGTGCCCTGAAAGGCCCACGTTCCGCCAGGCACAAACCAATCGCCGATGCGGTAGTCGACGGCCCAGCCGTTATTAACGCCATTAATAGTCATGGCAAGCGCCATGAGCTGCGCAGCCGTGCGCCCCGATGCAGACGCAAAGTTTTGCTCCGAAACATAGGGCTTGTCGAGCAGCGCGGCGCGGCCCTTGCCCCTCACCCGCACCTCTGCGCGCGCAAAGCGCCGATCACGCGCAGGGTTGTCCGCCACGAGCCGATAGGGCACGCCGTTGACCATTGCCAGCAGCTCTGCCGGATCGCCGTTGCCGTCTTCCTGCACGAGTGGCAGCGCCGAGCCCGGCAGCGTCGCGCTCCACTGCCATGTCCACGAATCGGCATCGAGCGACATCGAGAAGCCTCGGGCCTCGATGACTTCGCCGCCATCCACGCGCATGAGCGCGATGCTGTTTTCCACGGAATAGACCTCCAAGACTGGCACCACGACGGTCTGTCCGGTGCCGGGCGGCGGCGAGTGCCGCTCGCAAAAGAAAATGAGCGTCGTGCTGTGCTTTTGCTTCTCGCGAAACACCAACGTGGTGTCGGGCACATAGCAGGGGTCAACCCCGGGCGGCACGATGACCGAGCGCCCCGGCAGCGGCGCCATGGCCGCCTGCCAATGTGCGAGCCACCCGCGCTCGACGAGCTGCGCGCCGCCGAAGCCCTCGCCATGCCGGTGCACGAGGCTCCCGGCCTCCTGCCAGCCAGAACGCGCGGCGCGGCGCACCCGGCCGGCCTCTTGGTACCGGACAGCCAGCGCCGCCGGCGTGAGCTGCTGCGCCGCCTGCCACTGCACGCGCGCCGCATTGCGAGCGCGGCCCGCCTCCTGCCAGCGCAGCGCGGCCGAGGTCCAAACCGAGCCGGCCGCCTGGTGCCGCACCGCCGCCGCGTTGCGCGCCCGGCCGGCCTCTTGCCACACCGGCGCCGTGACGCCCGCCCGGACCTCGGCACGCTGCCAGCGCGACACACGGCCAGCACTCCCGCGCGCGGCGCTCTGGTGCCGCGCCAGGGTCGCGGCGCTCGCCGGCACCGCGACTTGCCACCCGGACGAGACCTTGCCCACGAGCGGGCGCTGCGTGGCGCTGTTGTAGCGCGCAGTGCCGCCCAGCATGAACGCGGGCAATGGGATGCCGCCGGCGGCCGTCGCAAGGGGCGGCATCGTGACCATGGCCGCACCGGACACGAAGAAGCTCGGCAGCGGAATGCGCCCGAGCGCATAAGCCGCGCGGCTCGCTTCCTCGGGCTCGCCGAACACGAGAACGTTCGGCGGCCCGCCGGGCGGCGGCTGACGAAAGATGAGGTCTTCAACCACCGATGACCACCTCGCCGATGAAGAAGGTTCCGCCCTGATAGAGCTTCGCCTCGGGGTCGCCTTCGGGCGGGTTCTGCACCACGAGCTTGACCTGCCCGGTTCCCGAAGGGCCGCTCATGCTGAAGTCCGCCACCCAGGTGCCGTCCGCCAGCTCCACGCGGCCCCAAGTGGCGATCCCGGTTGCGAGCGCCAGATCGCCTGTGCTGTCGGCCTGCGCAAGCCTGAGCTTTCCGTCTGCAACGGCGCCCGCCGGAAGCGCGAGCACCGCCGCGGCCAACAAAAGGCTCGGCGCACCGCCCTCGCCTGGCTGCTCACCGCCGTAGACCATGAAGCGCGCACCCTCGCTCAGGTAGGCGACGAGACCTTGCAGCATCGCGTTGATGGCGAGCACGTTCATGCCATCAGCTCCACCTTGCCGTTGGCCAAGGTCAGACCGTCAGAGACCACCGCCCGCTTTGCGTGCGCGCCGTAGAACGCGAGCACCGAATAGCTCTGCAGCTCATCGACATACTGAAAGTCGTAGCTGCCATCCACCGCGCTCCATTGCTCGCGAATCGGCATGGTGTCGCGCTCGCGCAGCAGCACGACACGACACCGATAGGGTTTGTTGACCGGCGCTACGTAGTCCAGGATCGAGCCTCGCACGCGGCCAACGCCCTGCCCAAGGTCGCCCAGCAGGTAGTTCTTGCGGCCGATCCGCCCCTCGCTCAGCACGCGCATCGCGACCGGCGCGCCCGTCCATGCCAGCGAGTTCACGAGCTTCAGGTCATCGAGGCGCGCCGCAGTCAACGGTGCAGCGTTGTATGTGACCACCGCTGTGATTTCCCGCGTGGTGCCAGCCGCCACCGTGTCCATGAGCGCGCCCGCCAGATTGACCGTGCCGTCCATGACGTAGAGCGGAACAGGCGTGTCTCCTGCAGGCGCGGACACGATCAGCACGATGCTGGAGCTGCCGTTGAGCCGCATCGCAAAGTCCGCGACGTTGACGGGCGTCGTCGTGCTCTGGTACTGCTGCACCCGCCCGCCGATGATCGTGGTGGTGCCGGCGCGCTGCAGCTTGAGGCCGACGCTCTTCAAGTCGGCCTGCGGGTGGAACGTGAACAGAACGTCTGGCCGGTCAGTAAGCAAGTTCATGCGGCTCACGTTCGGGATCGTCTGGACCGTGACGTTGTTGGTGTTAGCCGGCGCCTTCTTGTAGAAGCCGACGCCGCCCTCGGAGGACACCATGCCGACGATGATCGGCGAGCTCCCCATGGGCGGTGCCGCAAAATTGACAGCCCACGAACCGTCATCGGCATCCATTGCATAGAGGCTGGCCGTCGGCGAGACACCCAACTCCGCCGCCCAGGCAGCGTAGGCGGCCGCGGGCGCCGCCGCCCCGGCCGCAGCCGCATAGTCCACCGAAATCTGATTGCCCAGATCGACCGTTGCCATGTCTTAGCGCCACGGCCCGGTGACGTCGATGGGGACCGCACCGAACGTGGCGGAGGCCGTGGTTTCCAACGCCGAGGACGAGGTCAGCATCACGATGAACCTGCGGCCATCGGTCGCCGTGAATTTGTCGAAGTTGTTGAACACTCCCGCGAGCCGATCCTGGGGGATGTGATGGACACCGGGCACGAACGCGCGGATGCCCAGGAATCCCACCTGAACGATCGCGCGCCGACTGAGCCGGATCGCCCCATCCACGCATTCATTGGGGAAGATGCCCAGCAACGTGTCTTGCCCCGAAGCCGCCGTGCTGATGCCGGTCAAGGCACGGGCGAACTGAGGCACCGCCGATCCCAGACCGGTATGCGTTCGCGGCGAAAAGGTTGTGTTATTGGCACCGTCCCAACGACGGTCAAGTCCGCCGTCGATGCTGGAGCTTGTGACACTCTGCAGGCTGCAGTTCAAGAAGCAGGCATAGGGATCACCGCCTGGTTTCTGCGTGACCGGATCGCCGAAACCTCGGGTGACCGTGCCGAGGTAGCCCGAGCTGGTCGGGAGCGCCGCCGCGTTCGTGAAATAGAAGACCTTGCTGTCTCCCGAAAGGAGCCACTGCGTCGCTGCTCCGTTGGCGGCCGAACTCTTCGCCCAGTAGCCGCCGCCCGCGATCTGCGCAGGCGTCGGAAACGGGCCTACACCACTGTCGACATCGGTCATCGACTCGTAACCGATCACGCGCGCGACCGTGGTGCCGCTGTCATCGACACGCAGATAGCATCCCGAGCCGGTGGGGTCTGCACTCTTGTAAACCGCCTTGTTGGCGCCCGCGTAGACCTTTGTCCAACCCAAAGGTGCCATCTTCATGGTGATGGTGCCGGTATAGACGCCGTCCGGGAGTGCCGTTGCAAACGTCACGCTGTTGCCGGCCGCGGCCTTCGTCGTGATCTTCTGTTCGCCGTTGAGGTCCGCGAAGCCCGCTGGCCCGCCAGTTACCCCCGCAATCAACACCACCGAATCCGGCGTCGCGGAGTGCGCACCCGCGTAGGCCGCCGTGGCGACACCGCCGGCAACGGTCAGGGATGAGAGTGTCTTGATGTCAAAGCCATCCCTCAGGCACGCATCCAGGAGCGCGATAAGGGAGCCTGCGGTGCCCGAAAGCACAGGGGCGCCCGACATCTGACTGGTGAAGTGTTTGGTGCTTGTATCGACTACAGAAGCCATTTGAATTCCTCTTGCTTTCTTGAATCAGGGACGGTCCACGCCGATGCGCACGAGCAGTTCGAACGAGTCGTCCAGCACGGTCTCGGCGCCCATCTGCACGGTGCGGATGACGACAAAAGGGAACGTGGCCCCCACGGTGTTGAAGCGGATCACGGAGCCGGCCGGCCAGCCACCCGAGCCGAAGCCGGCCGCGGGAATGCGCATGTACGGCACGCCCGAGGGGCCGACCGGCTCGCAATCGGCCGTGAGGCTCTGGCCGGTCACGATCTGGCCGACGTGCTCGCCGATTAAGTTGTAGGCGGTGCCGCTGCCGTTGATCTGGATGCGCCAGCGTTCGGTGACCGCGCCTTTGTTCGTGACGGTGATCGGGTAGTCGATGTCGTTGAACGTCGGGTCGGCCGCGTTGCCAATCAGGCTGTCGGACCATTGGCCGGTCCAGCTCTGCTGATCGAACAGCAGCGATACCCGGGCCTTCACGTCGCCCATGCGCACGGCGCTGCTCACGTAGGTGTCGCCAGCGCTGTAGTCGTGCGTGAGGCGGCTCGCGAACGAGAGGCGGCCATCGATCGACACGTCGGTGACGGTCAGCATGTCCTCGATGGTGTGCTCGTAGACCACGGGCTGCGCGAAGGCCGAGGCGTCGGTGATGGTGAGCGTGCCGGCGTCGAGGTTGCGCGTGTAGCCGGTCTCGATGGCGAGGCCATCGGCGCCGACCAAACGCGTGCGCGAGAGACGTTCCCGCCCCGCGTCCAGTGTCTGGCCATTGGACACCACGGCCGCCGGCAGGCGCTTGGTGTTGCCGATGACCGAGAGGCCGCCTTTTCGGAAGATCGGCACACGGCCGTCTGCCGGCAGTCGCACGGGGTCGAGGCCGAGCAGCGTCGCGTCCACGGGCAGCGAAGTGGTCGCGACCGCGTTGTAGCGGATCGTGTTGGCGAACACGGGAACCGGTTTCCAGATCTTGCCGTCGCTGCCGACCGCTTCGGCGTCGTACCAAGGCTCCGACTCATGGCCGGCGGCGGTCACCCAGTCGCCAAACCGCACCTTCCCCACGCCCGTTGAGGCGTCCACGGTGCCGCGCACGTTCGCGCCGCTGATGAGGCCCGTGAGGTCGGCCGTGACGTTGACCGTGCCCCCGTTGAGCCTGGTCGCCAGGAGCTGCAGCGTCCCCGGTGCGATGGGCGCCACGGGCGTGCGAAACACCACGTATTCCACCGGCTGGCCGTTGAGTGCCGTCAGCAGACTGTTCACGGTGACGGTGCTCGACGCCGAGGCCGGCCACGCATCGAGGCTGGCCATGTTGGTGGCGTAGTCGTAGGTGCCGGCGTGCGTGGCCGCACCCGTGGCCGGGTCGAGGTCGGTGTAGAGCGCGCCGGCCCGGTCGAAATAGGTCTTCCCGCCCACGGTGAAATTCACGCTGCCCGGCACGCCGACCTCGCTCGCGTTCGGCAGGAGCTGAATCGACAGCTTGGGCTGATTGAAGATCTGGCTCTTGGCCGTGCCGGCGCCGGCGACCCGGAAATCCGCCGTGACGAGCGCCGAGGCGTCCGCGGGCAGCGTGGCATTGAGCGGCACATAGGTGTAGCCCGTCAGCGTATTGCGGAAGGCGCCCGGCAGGTTCGGCGACAGCACCGTGCCCAGGATGCCGAGCTGATTCACGGCCCATTGCGGCACCGGAACGGTCACGACCGCTTCGGGGTAGAGCTTGGCGACGCCGGTCGCGTAGGTGATCGTCCCGAACTCGACGCCCAGGCCGTCCACCAGCTTGCCATCGCCGTTGTCGGTGATGGTCTTCGTGGAAGCGAAGTTCTGCGGCACCCACATGTCCGCCGGCACGCCGCCGGTGGACATCAGCACGAGGTTCCAGCTCAGGGCCAGCGAGCGCGGCGCGACGTTGGTCTTGCCGAGGTTCAGCGTGATGCCGCCATCGACATCCCGCGCCGGCGCCGGGAACGCCTTGGCTTCCGGCGCGCCGTGGCTGTAGCCCACCGTGAAAGCGACGGACGACGCCGGCAGCGTGTTCGGCCGGAGATCGATGGTGCTGGCGGCGTAGTTGACCGGGCCGCTGGCGTCGCCTGTGAGGGCGCCGCTGCCGTTGTCGCTCGCATGGCGGGCCGCGCCGTCATTCCAGTCCACCGAGATGGTGCTCGCCTGCGCGGCGGCATTGTCGAGCGCCAGGCGGATCAACACCGCGGCGGGCAGCACGCCGCTGCGGTCCCGGTAGTTGGCCTTCGCGCCCCAGAAGTACAGCACCTCGCTGCCCACGTCGGGCAACGCGCCGAGCGTGGGCGCGACGGTGCCGGTCGTGTAGTCCACCGTGCCCGAGCCGATGCTCGAATCGGCGCCGCGCAGCCGGCCTGCGCCATCGTCGGCCAGTTCGTACCAGTTGGCGCCGGCGCGGTAGGCCACGCGCAGCGTGCCGGGCGCAGGCGGCGGAAGGATGGTCAGCGGGTAGTTGACGCGTCGGTTTTCCGCAGAAACGGCAATGGAAGCCGAGTCGGCCAGTTCGATGGGCGCCGCGGCCGGGCCGAAGGTGATCGCCTTCGTGCCCGTGATCTGCGGCGCGTCGCTTGCGAAGGTCAGCGTGCCGCCGACATAGGAGGTCGTGCCGATGGTGAGCGCGCCGAGTTTGAGCCGGCCGCCGTCATCGGTGATCGTGCCGGCGCCGGTCGCAATCGACAACGTGCCGGCGTAGAAGGGATTGCCGAGCGTCAGCGCGGCGTTCGGCCCGATGAGCGCACCCGTGGTCAGCGTGACCACGCCCGCGCCCGACCGCACGAGCGCAATGGAAGAGCCGGCCGCCGAGGTGTCCGTGATCGAGATTTCGGTGGTCGAGGTCGGCGCGACCTGGGTATCGATGCGGTCCACCTTCACCGACAGGTCGCCGGTGGTGGCGTTCACCACCAGCCGGGACACGCCATAGAAGCGCGCCGCGTCGGCCACCAGCATGCGGTTGATCGCCGCCGCAGATTGCGTGCGCTCGAAGAGGCGGTTGGCCGCGGTGCCGGTGTAGTCGTGCTTGAGGCCGTCCTGCAGATCGCAGACGCAGACTTGCGCCTCGTAGTCCACGAATGAATTGCCGGTGGAGTAGCTGTAGGTGCGGGTTTCCACCTTGACCTGCGTGAGGCGAACGGCTTCGCTGTTGCCGCCACCGCTGATCTGCAGCGTGCTGTTGACGGTCGGCGGCGTGGCGCCAGGCCGCTGGAAGATCGACATCGAACTCTGCCCCTGCACATGGTTCGCGAGCAGGTAGCCGCTGAACTCTTCGCCGGGCGTTGTGTAGGCTTCGAGGCGACCTTGAATCGCAGCGCGGCGGTCGAAGAAGTCGTTGGTGACGAACAGGGTTGCCGACACGTTCGGGTCGAGCGGCGGCCGGGCAATGACGACGGTGCCGCCGAGCGCCGTATCCGTGTTGAGCGTCTGCACGGTGGCCGCCACCTTCATGATGGACACGTCGCCTTGCGCACGGTCCACCTCGCTGATGTCCTTGAAGATGGCATTGCTCTTGCCGTCGGGGATGACGGTGGAGGTCGGCGCGCCGCCGCCCTCGGGCACGTCGTCCATGACTTGGGTCGCCACGAGCTTGATATCGGATTCGAGAATGGTCATGGTCAAACGGTGATGAGCCGCACGGTGGCGACATAGGGGTAATCGGCGGCGGGCAGCTCGGGGCGCGCCAGCGGCTCACCGGAGACAGGCAGATCCACGGGCGCAAACTTCACGTTGAAGACGCGGCCATCGGCCAGGGTCAGGACGTGCGTATCGAACAGCGCGGCGTCGGCCAGGGCGACCAACTGCTCGAGAGGCTGACGTTTGATCCAGCCTGCGTCCTGTTGCCCCTGCAGCGTGATCGGGCGGCCCTTCTTCTTCAGCCCGCCATCGAGCAACAGCGCGCCGGTGGTCGAGCGTTCGGAGGTCCGCTCGTAGGCGCTCCATGCGAACTCATCCACCCAGACCATGCCGCGGGGGATCTGGATGGCGCCGAGGGTGTGAAACTTGGTGGTTGCCACGGTCAGCCCCTGGACGCGCTGCCGCGCGCGGCGCGCAGTTCGGTGAACAAACCTTCGATGGCGCCGGCGCCGGCGGGATCGGTGTTGACGGTGCCCAGGTCGCGCCCGTTGAGGTTCAGTTCGAGCCGCACCGTGCGGCTGCTTTCGGGCCGCGGGATCGTGGTGGGCACGCCGGCGGCCGGCCCGTCCTGTCCGAAGGTGATCTTCTCGGCGGCCTTGAGCAGCGCGAAGCTCAGCGTGTCGCCGCCGTACTTCTTCTGGCCGGGGTTGTTGAAGAACTGGACGTTCCCCTTCTCGTCGGCGAATTCGCGGGCGATGCGGCGCGCGGTTGCGTCGTCGTTGACGCCGGCGCTTTTGAGGAATGCGGCGATGCCCGTCATCGTGCCGAGGTCGCTTCCGGCGTTGACGGTCTTGCCGTTCTTGTCGGTCGAGAAGCCGCCCGCGTCACGGCCGAGGCGCTAGTTCTCCAGCGCGTTTTCCCGCTCTTTCAGAGCGTTGGCCTTCTCGCGTGCCTCGATGTCGCGCTCGCGTGCGTTCGTGACCTCGCGCAGGGCGCCGGCCAGGCCGTAGGCCGATTGCGTCGCGTCGTTCTGCGCGTCACGCAGCTTGACCGTGGAGCGGCCCGCACTGTCGAGCACGACCTCGAAGCCGCGCATCGCGGCCTGTGCCTGCACCCAGCCCGGCGCCACGCCGTTGCCGGCGGCGATGGCGGCCTCGGCGGCGCGCTTCCATGCTTCGCCCAGGCCGATGGCCGTCGCTTGCCCGCTGTCGCGAATCAGCTCGTAGTCGCGCAGTGCGGTCTTCGCGACCGTCTCCAACTCTACTTTGGTCTGCACGCCGGCGCGCTGGAAGGCGGCGGCAATCTCGGCCGCGGCCTCGGCCTGCGCCTTCTTGTTCGCACCCGCCGCGTCGGCCGCCGCGAGATTGGCCTTCTTCAGCTCGTCGAGCTTCTGCACGGCCAGCTCGAAATTCTTCGTCTCGATGGCCTGCGCATATTCGGCCCGCAGACGCTCGACCGTGGCACGGGCTTCCTCCGCCTTCACCTTCTGCGCCTCGGCCGCGCTGGCGGCCTTCTGGCCGGCTTCCTGCGCGGTGTCGCCGGCGGCCTGCATCTCGGCGGCCATGTTCGTGAACGCCGCCGCGCTGCTGGTCGCCGCTGCTGTCGTGGTCGCCGCGTCACCGGTCAGGCCCGCCCAGCCGGCGCGCGCCTGCTCGGCGCCTTCGGCCGCACGGTCGAAGGCCGCGCCCGCCTTCTCGCCGAAGGCATCGGCCACCGCGCCGGTGGCCTCGGCCGAGGTGCGCACCTCTTCGGCCGCCGACTTGAACGCCGCCGACACAGCGCCGAAGGTGATCTTCGAGAGGCCCGACATGATGAGCGCGAGGCCCGTCTGCACGGCGCTGACCACGGTCGCCATGGCTTCGGCCTGCTTGTAGATGGCGGCGAGCACGACGTTGGCGCCGGCCACCATGACGCCCCACACGGTCTGCACGATGTTGCCCGTGGTCTGCGCCTTCTGGCCGAAGCTGTCGAGCAGCGCGCCGGCGCGGTCGGCCAGCGCCTGCACCTTCGCCAGGATGGCGGGCACATCGACGCTCGCGACAAAGGCCTGCACCCACTTGATGCCGTTCTGAAATGCCGTCGCCAGCGCGGACCCGAACCGCCCCACCGTGCCATCGGCCACGGCCGTGCGCAGCGCGCCGGACAACTGCTCGACGCCTTGCTTCAGGACGGGGAGGATCGGCGTGGTCAGCGCGTTGACCGTCGAATCCCACGCCGTGCGCAGGCCGTTGAGCGCGCCGTTGAGATTCGCCTGCATGATGGCCGCGGTCTCGGCCGCGCTGCCCTTTGCGTTGTGCAGCTTCGTCGTCAGCGCGTCGAGCGAAACGATGCCTTGATTCAGCAGCGCGCGCAGCGCCGGGCCGGCTTCCTGCCCGACCGCCGCAATGGCCCGTTGTCCGGCCGGGCCGGCCGCGGCCAGCTCGTGCAGCATCTTTTCGAAGTTGCCCGTCGTGATGCCGGTGGCGGCCAGCTCCGTGCGGAACTTGCTGGCCGGGTCGGAAAACTGCGCAAAGATGCTGTTCAGCGCCGTGCCGGCGCGGCTGGCATCGATGCCCGCATCGGCAAACTTGCCCACGATGGCCACCGTGGATTCGAGGCTCAGGCCGAGCGTGTTCGCGAGCGGGGCCGCATAACTCAGTGCCTGCGCCAGGCCCGACACGCTGGTGTTCGTGGCGCTCGCGCCGAGCGCAAGCACGTCGGCCACGCGGCCGGCATCGGCAAAGGAGAGGCCCAAGCCGTTGACGATCTTCGTCAGGTACTCGGCCGAGGTGGCGAGTTCGACATCGCCGGCGCGCGCGAGCTGCATCGCCGCAGGCAGCGTGGCGATGGTGTCGCGCACGTTGAGGCCGGCCTTCGCCAGGTTCTCCAGTGCGCCAGCGGCCTCAAGTTCGGTGAACCCATACCGGGCATCGGCCGCGGCCTCCTGCGCCGCCTTGCGCAGCGCGCGCATCTCGGCCGCGGTGGCACCGGTGGCGGCCTGCACACGGCTCAGCGCCTGCTCAAAGTCCGCCCCACCCTTCACCCATCCGGCGAACGCCTGAATGCCGAAGTAGCCCAGCACGACGGCCGCAAAAGCGGCAAGCCGCGCTTGCAGCTTGTCGAACACCTTGGACGCATCGTCCTTGGCGTTGATAACGATCTGAATGGGCTTGAAGGCCAACGGGGAACCTTTGGGTGTTGAGAGAAGAGGACCGGTGCGGCGACGGTTGGCGCCTCAAGCGAAGCGCCAGGCGTCGCCGCCGCTCAGTTCAAGCGGCGGCGAAGCGAGGGGTTAAACCTCCACCGGACGGCCATCGACAAAGATCGCGACACCATTCGACGGCGTCAGAACCTCGATGTCGAACTCCATCTGTACATAGTTGTCGTCGCTGGTGATGAGCGACATGTCGCCGGTGGGCGCCAGCGTCACGAGGGGGCAGTAGGTGTCGCTCTGCTCGCCTTCCGCCACGTTCGAAAGGACGCGCAATGCGCCGCGCAACTCGGCCTTATCGCCGGACTTGATCCTCAGCCAGGTGGTCGCCGGCTTTGAATAGGCGACCTTGATCTTCCCGGCCGGAATGGCACCGCCCGCGAGGACCTGCAGGCGCCCGAGTGCCGCATCGACGGTGTAGTCAGTGCCCAGTTCGTACGGCTCGCCGCCGGCATCGGGCGTGACCACCACCGCCGAAACCTTGCGCGCGCCCGCCGGATTGGCGTCGGTGCGGCCGAGCTGGTAGAAAAGGCCGGGGAGCACCGTGATTTCTTCCGCGGCCACGGCCCCGGTCGCCTGTGAAACGGTCGACTTGTCGCCCGAGATGAACATCGCCTTGTTGTCGGCGCTCATGTTGTCGCAGGTGATCTTGCCGGTGCGGTCGATACGCACGACGCGATTCGCATCCTTCACACCCGGGCCGGATTCGGCGCTGTAGTGCGGCGCCTTCTCGGTCGAGATGTTGAGCGTGACGGTGGGGCAATTGCCGAGGTGGCGCTCGCCCGTGAGCTGGTCGGCCGCGTCGAGCACGTCGAAGAAGACGCGACCGCGCGGGATGATGTACTGACTTTTTTCGTAGATGTTTGCCATGGTGGCTCCGTAAATTGGTTTCACTCTTGGCCGAAGTAGCGGCCCGTCGTGGAGAAGAGAAATTCGATGCCGATGAGGCCGCTGTCCGGGAAGTCCGGCGGCGCGAAGCGCGCGAGCTTGAGCGCGCCCCATGTCCGGCCGCCGGCGGCGCCGGGCGCCCAGTTATGAAGCCGCTCGATGACCGTCGCGATGGCCGTGTCGAGCAGCGCCGCAGCAGCCGGACCACGCTTGACCGACAGCAGCACGCTCCAGCCGGGCGCGAGGCCGACAGCCCCCTCCTTCACGTCGGCCAGCGCGCCGGCGGCGAACATGACCGAAACGAGCGCCGCCGCATCGCGGTTGCCCTTGCCGGTGGAGAAGCCCATAACCTCCCACGCCGGCAGGACTTCGCGCAACCGTTCAACGATGTTGGGTTCAAGCAGGAACATGGTCAGGCGCTCCGCAGCACGAGGTTGGTCACGCCGGTCCCGTCCGCCTCCGCGCGCACCACTTCGAAGGACTTCCCGTCAACGGTGATCGCGTCGTCGCGCTGCAGGCCGGTGAGCGCTTCGGTCGCGCCTTGGCACGCCGGAGCATCCGCATCGACCTGCACGCCGAAGGGCGCGGCATAGGGCCGGTCGAAGATGACGCGCGCGGTCTTCTGCACGCCTTCGACGGTGAACGAGGCGCTCACCGCGAAGTCGCTGAAGAAAACGGACAGGTCTTCGGCGAACATGGCTTACGCGGTCTCCGCGTCTTCCATCGTGGAGAAGCTCTCGATGTTGCGCACGCCGACATCCACGTCTTGCAGCGCCGTGACGCGCACCGTGCCCGTGGTGCTGTGCGTGTAGGGATCGACCATCAGGTCGAGGCCGCCCCACATGCCGATCACGAGGTCCGCGAAGTTGCCGAAGATGAGCGCCGACAGGTTCGCGCCGGTCCCCTTCGCTATGTTGCTCGGCACGGCATTGGTGACCGCGGCGCGGTAGCCGTTGAGCGGCTCGCTGCCCTTCTGCCACACGCGCTCGCCGGTGCCGGGACCATCGACGAAGGTCTTCTTCAGCTTGCCGCGCACCTTGGCGTTCGTGAGGTAGGCCAGCGTGCCCACATCGGCATTCGCGACCGACACGGCCGTCTCCAAATCCACGACGTGATCCCAGGTCGGCGCGCCACCGTTGGCGCCGCCGATGACGCCGGCGGCGATCTTCGCAAGGATGCCGCTCGGCTCGTTCGCGACGCTGCCGCCCGCGATGGCCGCACGCTGGATCGCCAGGCCAAGCACCATCGCCAGGTCGGAGGACACGAAGCTCTCCACGTCGATGCTCGACTGCAGCAACAGCTTGCGGCTGATGTCGGTGAAGGCGCCGACCGTCTTCGGCGACATCGCCACCTGCCCGATGGCCGCGCCGCTCTCGTCCGGCGGTTGGCCCTCGGCCACCCAATAGGCGCTGCCCGAACCGGTCTGCTTCGGGATCGCGATGTTGCCCACCAGACCCGACAGGAAGCGCACGCCCAGCGTGTTGAGCACCATTGCGTCGCGCAGAATGGTGATGAAGTCGCCCGACATCAGATCGGTGGCCACGAGGTTGCCGCCGGCGGCCGGCGCGCCGACGTTCATGTCGCGCTTCTGCACGTCGAACGGAATCAGGATGCCGCGCGAAGTCTTGCCGAGCTTGGTCGCAGTGGCGTTGGAGCATTCGAACTCGAAGGCCGCGGCATTGCGGGCGGCGACATCGCCTGGGTTCGCCAGCGCGTTGAGGGCACGCACCATGCTGAAACGGCGCGTCTCCTTCGTGGTCAGGCCGATGTCGGCGGTGGGAACAGGCTTGGATGCGAGCGCGCGAATCGCCTCGGCCTGGAACTGCTCGACCGTGTGGCCGGCTTGGATGGAGCGCATCGCCAGCTCGGCACCGCCAGGCATGGCGGCGGCGATCTTGCTGATTTCCGCGGCGTGGTTGCGCTGGGCAGGGGTTTCGATGGCGGGGGCCGGCGTGCCGGCAGGCTTGGTTTCGGGCGTCGTCATGGCGCGGTTCTCCGTAGAAGATGGGGAAATGGAAGGAAGGGAAGGAATGGCCGGCAGCTCGGCGGGGAGACTGCGGCCGACACCGACAGTCGCGTCCGCTGGCACGCTGACCAGAGACAACTCGAAGGGCTCCCAGTCGGTCACGCGGTAGGTGTCAGACCCGTCCCTCGTGCCTTCCAGAATGGCTTCGTGGATGATGTAGCCCACCGAAACGTTGACGCGGATGCCGTCGATCACGTCGCGGAAGACTTCCTCTGCGCGCACACTTCGACCGAAGCGCACCACGGCACGGGCTACCTTGTCCGAACCGATTTCCACAGACTCAACGACCGCGACAACATCTCGTGTGTCGTGGTCACAAAGGAGGTTCGCGCCGGCGGTGAGGCGGCCGGTGCGCATTGACTTGCGACTGAGGTCCAACACCTCGATGAACCAGCCACGATTGACGGGCGTTTCGCTCGCGAAGGCGAGCTTCACGGTGCGCGCTTCTTCGTCGATGGAGGCACGCTCCACCACGAAAGCGCGTTTGAGTTGACCGGTGGGCAGATGCTCGCGAAGAGCTTGAGGAAGACTTGAAGTCATGCCGCTATTGCAACTTCGCGGCACTGACATTCATAAGGCGCGCGATGTCACTAGGCCGCGAGTTCTTCCTCTTCTTCGTCTTCTTCGCTGGCCTCTGCGGGGCGGCCTTTCGCCGGCTTCGGCGCCGGGGCCGAGACCTTCGTCGCATAGGCGGGCAGCACGATGCCGAGCTGCTTCGCCAGGTCTTGCGCTTCCTTGATCTTTACCATCGTGTCGTAGAAGTCGCGGCCCATCTGCGCGCTCAAGTCCTGCGGCGCCACCAAGCCGGCACCCACACCGGCAATGCGCGCGTTCATGTCCTTGAGCGGGTCCACCCACTCCCAGCGACGACCGAGCCAGTCGTGCGCGGCGAACTTCGCGACCTTCGCCGCCGGCAGCGGACTGCCGTTCGGCATCGTGATCGCATTCGACAGCAGCGACATCACCATCCATTCGGCACGCACGCGCTTGAGCAGGATGTCGATGAACCACTGTTGATCCGAGGCCCATCGGTCGCGCTCGTCGAGCGTGCCGCTTCGGATGCTGGAGAAGTTGACGCCTTCGAGGTCGTTCGCGAGCGCGTGGTACGACACCCGCCAACCACTTGCCACGCGCTGCAACGCGGTCTTCACGAACGGGCCGAAGACCTCGTTCGGGTATTTGCTCTCGTGCGGTTTGAAGTCGTAGCCAGGCGGCAGCGTGTCGTAGACGCCCGGCTGACTCGTGGTGATCGCATTGCCCTCGCCATCCTGCTCACCGATGGGCAAGGTGCCCGGCGCCGCGTCCTGGTTCTGCGTGAAGAAGCCGAAGTGGTTCGCGCCGTGCTCGGCCGCCAGGACCGCGGCCAGCATGAAGCCGCCCAGGTGGTGCAGGCTCAACATGCCCGGGGCCATCCACGGGATGCCGCGCACCTGCTCGGCGCGTTCGACCTTGAACCCATGAATGATGTCCTCGGCCGCCAGGCGCACGCGCTGCCGCGAGGTGCGCGGCCCGTCGTTCGGATGGGCCTCGAAGATGTGGACCGCGACCGTTCGGCGATACGCATCGACTTCCACGCCCATGATGACGATGTTCCCCGTCGAGGGCTCCACGCCGTTGAACGTGGTATCGATCCGGTCCACGTCGATGAGCTGCAGCGCGAAGTTGAATTCGTTGCGCGCGTCGGCACCTCGCACCAGCCGCACCAGAAACTCGCCATCGCTCGGCAGTCCGCCGACCAACGTCTCGCACATGTCACGCAGCGACTGCCGGCCGGTGACATCGCACACGGACTGCCAGCGCACGAACGCCGCTTCGATGGCATCGTTCGCGAGTTTGTCGGCCTTGCCGGGCGCGTTCTCGACGCGCGATTGCATGACAAAGCCGGCCGGCCCCACCATGTTGGTTTCGACCATGCCGCAGAACTTGCGCGCATAGTCGTTGTTGTTGCGCAGCTCGCGCCCGCGCGCGCGAAGCCGGTCGAGGTCGCCGCGCAGCTCTTCGTTGATGCTCGAATAGGTCGCGATCCAGTCGGCCGAGAGGCGGTCGATGCGCGCGGCCTGGAAGCGGCGAACCTGTTTCTTCTTCGCTACGGGCTTGCCACGGAAGAGGCTGCGGAGGAATGCGGGCGCCTTCATGCGCCGAACCTCACAATGATGCGGCCTGAGATGCCCCGCGGCCCGCTCTTGCCCTCTTCCGCTGCGACTTCGCGCTGGTACTTCGAGCGCATCGCGTGCAGCTCGTTGAGCGGGATGTACTTCAGGCGCCGGCCGTTGATTTCGTATTCGGCCGTCGCGCTGCTGGCCCTTCCTTCGAGCACCGCCTCGATGGCGTCGAGCGCGCGTCGCGCGTGCGAGCGGACATCGCCCACTGCACCGAAAGATGGCGCGACGGTCAGGCGCCCTGTGCCGACCGTGTAGACCTCATCCGCATTGGTGACTCGCGCTCGCCAGTCGTAGGAGCCGGGCGCATAGCTCTCGGTGGTCTGCGCGGAGATGATGACGCGATGCGCGTCGCCGCCAGCTACTGCCGCAATCTGGTAGCGGTGCTGGGTGTTGAGCAGTTCGTAGCTCAGCGCCCAGCCGGCTGAGGCTGGATAGTCCGGAAGCGACCGTGTCCATTTGACGGTGTCGCCAGGAATGATGGAGATAGGTTCGGTAACGGAAGTGTCGATAGCCACGGTCGGACCTTTGGTCGGTGTTCACCGGACTATCGAAGAGGGAAGCTGACATCAACAAGGCGTGGCGTGTCACTTGGCGTGAAAGCAGCAGCGCCTATCTACGCGGCTCTATAGGTTTGCGTATACACGTGATTCTCCAACAAATCTCCGAACGAGCGCATCAGCCCAATTACCTCCACCGTAATATCGTCAAGCTCGCCAATGGCTACCAAGGTTTCCTCACCATGGGCGATCGCATTTCGACGCTTCAACAAAATCACATCGATAAAGGTGGCTTTATTTGAAAATGAATCAGCCGGCAATCCGCACACAATGCATACATCCGCAAAAACTTCAAAATTTAAATTTGACTTTGTATTAATAAGATCGTCGTTCACTCGCCTAAATTGTTGACCAGACGAACTCAGTACTTCATCTACAAGTGCACACCTTTCGGTGATGCTCGTTTTTGACACCGAAAGTGCAGCCAGCCGCGGCAAAAAGTAATTCCGCAAAAATTGCTTGTCAAGTTGGGTGAATTGAAATTTCCGCAGAGCTACGTGCTCCATATATTTTCTTGCCGCAAACTTCACATATCCTTCCCAATGGGCATAGCAAACAGCGACCAGCGCACGCAATAAAACTCTCTGAAGGCTTGCATCTGCTCCTTTGATTGCTCCTTTGAGGTCTGAAATCTCCTTAATACGCCAGTTGCGATCCTGGGTGATTAGCGTAGAAAAATCATCCTCTGAGTAAGGTTTACTCATGGTCTAAACCATGCCTCACCAGAAGGAACAGTTCTCTGAATTCGTGTCGTGCCGCGTAGACCGGGTGACGTGAAACCAGCGCTCTGCGGCTGCGACCAGAACGTCTGGAGCCTTGAGCGAACGAAATCGATCGCCGCTTGCCCGCCCAGCGCGAGAATAGCGTCGAGATTCTTCGCAACTCCCGTCGCAATACCTTCAAGACCAACAAGGCCAGTTTTCCCGACATGCGCGCCATTTTGGAAGCGCCTCAGTGCGTCTTCTCCTGCAGCGTTAAAAAGCAACTGAAAAGTGCGATCTATAAGATCCTTCGCGCCCCCTCCGTCGCCCGTTTGGGCTAGCTGAATGATGCCTTCATCTATGAACTCTTCAACATCGAGAACGCCGTCATAAGGCACCTTTGTATGGACTAGGAAACGCACAGCCAATTCAAGATGCCGCTGTTTCTCAGTTTGCTCGGCCGTGACTCCGGTTACCGCGCGGAACGTGGCTTGTTCTGCTGCTTCTTTAACTGCGTGAAAGAAGTTTCGATCAATCATCAGCATCACACAGTTCCGCAGCTCTTGTGCATTTGCGAGCGTGCCCCCCGCATTTAGTCTTTGAAATAAATCATACTTCGTTTGGTCGTCGCTTGGGCGCTTGAGAATTTCGACACTGATCCGCCCGCGTCTGATAGCCAACTGTTGTGACTTATCAATCGGCAGCTGCTCTTCTTCTGGAACATCAAGAATATTCTCAGACCTCTCCCACACGGCATTGTGCAAGGACGGCAAGTATTTGGTCGCCTCAAGAATTGACGGCGGGGTTAATTGCCCTTCTGGATTTCGCAATCGCCCCATGAACTCAAGAATTGTAGATATTCTCTGCAGTCCGTCAATGAGCTCCCAGCTGCCGTTATCTTTCTCGAAAACAAAAATGGATGGAATTGGAATCCCAAGCAAAAGAGATTCAATCAGCTTGGTGCGCTGCCCGACATTCCATCTAAAAAGTCTCTGAAATTCCGGATCGATAATAATCTCACGACTGTCATACATATTCACAATCTCGCCGATTGACATTTGGTACGCATCGGTTCGCACGAGTCGTTGAGCAGAATTAATTTCATCAGTGAGCATTTTGGTCTTCCAGGAAAATTTATTCAGCTGAGTTTATAAAATACGGCCAGTATTAAGTTTCTTAGATGGCCTTGGATCTCGAGAGCGAGTGTCTAGTACCCTGCAGAACAACTGTACAACCGTATCGCTCAGCGACTCTTAATGATGCGCAGAACCTGCCGCTCGGAAAGCTCATAACGCCTGGAAAGCAGCTTCACCCGCTCACCCGCCAGATAGTCCCGAAAGATGCGGCTGTTCCGGCTGCTATGACCTTCTCCGCGGCGCTTCGCAATGAACACGCGGTCACCACCCCAGTCGGCGCGAACACCCGCCTCTACGATCTTCACAAGCTCCGGAGTCAGCTCGCCCTTGGCTTCTGCGAGCGCTTCCTGCATCCGGCCTAGGATGTCGAGAACAATGTCATTTCGGTTGTTGTTGGTCACCATGATCTAGAGGAGTGGGATTGACGGGACGGACGTTGAATGGTTCGGCGTGGTGGCGCCGTCTTTGGAGGCGTGGCCAGGGGCGGTGGCAGGGCCACCATCGGCGGCGGCTCCGGCGGGCTTGCCGACGCGGCGACCGGCACTTCGCTTGTCTGCGCGCGTGGTTCGACCGTTTGCGTTTCGCGTGGAACAACATCGGCCGGTGAAACCTCTTCCGGCTGTTCCACGCGAAACAGATCGCCGTTCGGCGGCTGCACGATGGATTCCAGCCGCTCCCACATCTTTCCGGTGTAGAGGTGCAGCCCGAGCATGTGCGTACAGAAGATTGCGTAGACAGAGCAGTCCAAAGCCTCATTGCGCACGCCCGGCGACTTCATCCACTTGTAGGCTTCGCCGCCGGCCACGCGCTGCGGCACGCGCGCCTCAGAGGTCAACTGCGTGTAGAACTCGCGCGGCAGATCCGCGCAGAAGTGAACGAAGCCGGCGCCCGTCTTTTCGACGCACAGGCGCCCGTAAAGCAAGTCCTTGGCGGTGTCAGTGCCGACGTACCAGAGGCGCACGCCGCGCTTGATGATCTTGCCGCCCCAGTTCACGTCCTGCACGGTGGCCTTGCTCTTGACCATCTTCGACGGCTGCGGATCGCCGCGCACCGCGAAGACCCGTTCGCGCTCACGCTGACGGCAGTAGTTGTAGGCTTGGTGCGTGAAGTGGCCGCCGGTGTCCACGGCCATGGCCTCAATCTTCATCGCCTGCCCGCTCGCGTGCTGGAAGATCGTCTTGCGGTAGGCATCGAGATGCGCCCAGTCGCGCTCGTCGGCCGGGTTCGCGTAGATCACGCTGTAATCGACGCACCACATTTCTTCGCCGCGGCCGATGGCCCAAGTGACCACCTCGAAGCGGTTGTCCTGCACGTCCACGCCGGTGACCAGCACAAGGCCGCCGTATGGCACCGTGAAGCGGCGGTATGTCTCGGCGCGACGCGAGAGCGCGTGCTCGTCGGCGCGCTCGACCACAGCCTCCCAATACTGCGCGAGGGTTTCGTTCACGAAGCCTTCGAGCGGCGCCGTGTCCCCGGCCTTCGCCTTGATCGTGGCTTCGAGGAATTCCCGCACGATGTCATAGCTGTGACACCCCTCTCGTCTCTGGTGACACCCCTCTCGTCCGTGGTGACACCCCTCTCGGGTTCTGAGACGGGTGTCAGATTGACACCCGTGTGGATAACTTCAGGTGGGAACGAACCATCGAGGGGTGTCAAATTGACACCTGAATCCCTCGGACACAGGCGCCGCTCCGTTCGTGCAATTCCGGGCGGCCAACGCGGCCGACGCCCTCGACATCGCCCGCCGCGTCACCGGTTGCCCGGTGATCGAAGCGACACGCATCGAGGGCTGAAGACGTGGCCCGCGCACAAATCAACCACGCCACCGACAGCCGCGCCGCATCGCGCCATGCGACCAGCAGCTCGGCGCGCGTGGACATCTGGATTCGCACCATTGGCCGCCGCCGCCAGGCGTTCTACCGCTGCAGCGCCGCAGGTGTTGCGAACTGGCAAGCCATGGGCGTGCCGCTCGCCAACAAGGCGCTGAAGCTCGGCAGCATCAGCTTGCCCGGCATTTCCGACGCGACCGTCGCGGCTTACAAAGAAGAACTGCCGGCTCACCCGATGGCTGTCGAATTCGCCGAGCGCGCACGCGCGCTCAATGGCGACATTGAAGCTCTGAATCTCTCCGCGCGAGGTGCCGCGTGAACGCCGCGCGCAAGGTCGCCCCCATCAGCCACGAAGAGGCAGTGGCGCAGTTGGCAGCAGCTCAAGCTGCGCAGGCCATCGCGAAGGCAATCGCGGCCTACCGAGAGGCCGGGTACGGCTCGCTCGTGACTGAGCCGCTTCGCGACGCGCTCGCGAACGTCAACTTCTCGCTTCGGCAGGTGAAGTCATGAGCGGCGCGCCCACGCTCTCGACGGCAGGCCTCTGCGCGTTGGCACGCCATTCGATCCGGCGCGACACCTGCCGTGGGCGATTCTGGGCGACAAAACCGTGCAGCCCGTGGCACCCGCCGAATGGATTCGCCTCGACACGCCCGAGCGCGAAGCGGCGACGTGGAAAGACTGGCGCGAGCAATTCCGCAATCGCTTTCTCGAGTTGCAGGTGCAGCGCACCCTCGCAGGATTGGCGAAGACCAATTCTGACGCCGCCTTTCGTCATCCACTGAACTTGCCTGCAAGCAAGGAAGCCTCATGAGTCCCCCCGAATTCATCGCAACGAAGCCCTTTCCCGCAGTGTGCGCGCCGCGCATTTCAACCTCAATCAAGAATCAGGAAATTCAAATGAACGAAAAACTTCTCGTCCCCGCAGTAGAGGCCGCAAAGATGTTGTCCATGGGACGCTCGACGTTCTGGAACAAGGTGAAGCTAAAACAGCTCCCCGAGCCAGTAAAAATCGCAGGCCTTACCCGCTGGCGCGTTTCAGACCTTCGAAGCTTTGTTGATGACACTTCACGCCTGAAACCTGCTGGATAGTCGGGCGAAGGAGCCGCTTTCACGCAGGGATAGGGGGTTTGGCGTCGGAGGTTCGCGGGGTCCACCGGGCGCGCGATCTTGTGATGAGCTGAACTTTCGCAGTTAAAGTCCCATAGATCAAAAAAGGAGCAGACATGCCTGATGAACTCACAGGTCTTGCCTTAGCTGTTGGAGCAGGAGGCTACGTAGCGACTAAGTTGTTCGGCTGACCTTGCCCTCGAAAAACGT
>NZ_JAGGNW010000032.1 GCF_018614875.1 Variovorax paradoxus
AGGTTCTGCAGCGTGGCGCCGCCGAGGCGTTGCAGCGTCTCCTTCTGCGTTTCGGCCGGCATTGCCTCGCCACCGCAGATGATGTGCCTGAGGCGCGTGCTGGCCTCGATGCCTTCGTGCGCGAGGAAGGCCTGCAGCATCGACGGCACGAAGTTGAGCGTGGTGACCTGGTGGCGCTGGATCAGCTCGACCAGCCGCGCCGGGTCGCGCTGATCGCCGGGGTTGGCAACCACCAGCCGGGCGCCCGAGGTCATGGGCCAGAACAGCTCCCACACCGAAACGTCGAAGCCGAACGGCGCCTTGTGCAGCACGGTGTCGTCGCGGGTGAGCCCGTAGGTGCGCTGCATCCAGGCCATGCAGCTGTGCAATGCATCGTGCCGGATGGCCGCGCCCTTGGGCTTGCCGGTGGAGCCCGAGGTGTAGATCACGTAGGCGAGGTTCTCGCCATGCAATGCAACTTGCGGATCGGCATCGGACTCTCCACTGAAGTCGATGCCGTCGATCTCCAGCGTGGTCAGGCTGCTGCGGTCATCGAGGCAGCCGCGCGTGGCGCGGTGCGCCAGCAGCAGCCCGATGCCGCTGTCCTGCACCATGTAGGCGAGCCGCCCGGCCGGATATTCCGGGTCCAGCGGCAGATAGGCGCCGCCGGCTTTCAGGATGCCGAGCAGGCCTACCACGAGTTCGACCGAGCGCTGCATGACGATGCCCACGCGCATGTCGGGCTTGACGCCAAGCGCGATCAGGCGATGCGCCAGGCGGTTGGCGCGCTGGTTGAGTTCGTCGAAGCTCAGCGCCTCGTCGCCAAAAAGCAGGGCCGTGGCCTGCGGCTGCAGCCGGGCCTGCATCTCGATCGTCCGGTGCACGGGCTCGTGCCGCGGCTCGCGCTGCGCGTTCACGCTCCACGCTGCGAGCTGCGCCTTCTCGGGCGCATCCATCAGCTCGACGTCGCCCACCGCGTGCCCGTCGTCGCCGGCCAGCGCGCCGAGCATCGCGACGTAGTGCGCGGTCATGCGTTCGATGGTGGCGGTCTCGAACAGCTCCGATGCATAGATGAAGCTTGCATGCATGCGCCCGTCCGCATCCTCCCTGGTGCTCAGCACCAGTTCGAACTGCGCCACTGGCGCCGCGAGCGGATAGTCTTCCAGTTCGAGGCCAGGCAGCTGCTTCAGCATGCGGGAGTCGGTCCGCTCGTGGCTGAACATCACCTGGAACAGCGGGCTCACGCTCAGGCTGCGCTCGGGCTGCAGCGCCTCCACCAGTTGTTCGAACGGAAGGTCCTGGTGCGCCTGCGCGCCCATCGCGGCCTCCTTCGCCTGCGCCAGCACCTGTGCCAGGCTCATGCGGCTTGCGACCGCGCTGCGCAGGACCTGCGTGTTGACGAAGAGTCCGATGACGCCTTCCGTCTCCACGCGATGGCGGTTCGCCACCGACACGCCGACACGAATGTCCTGCTGCCCGGTGTAGCGGTGCAGCAGGGCCTGGAAAGCGGCCAACAGCGCCGTGAAGAGCGTCGCGCCCTGGGCTCGTGTCCGCTTGTGGAGGCCCTGCACCAGCTCTGGCGGAAGGTCGACACCGTGCCGGGCCGCGGTGTAGTGTCCGCTCGGTCGCCGGCTGTGGTCCGTGCCGAGCTGCAGTACCGGGTTGCCGGTGCCGAGGCGTTCGGTCCAGTAGGCGAGCTGCCTGTCTTTCTCGCCCGCTTCCAGCCAATTGCGCTGCCATGCCGCGTAGTCCACATAGCGGATCGGCAGCGGCGGCAGGTTGACCTCTTCGCCACGCACACGCGCGCGGTACTGCGCCACGAACTCGCCCACCAGCAGGTGCAGGGAGCCGCCGTCGGACACGATGTGGTGCATTACCAGCACCAGCACATGCGTCTGCGGCGCGAGCCTGATGACGCCTACCCGCATCAGCGGGCCCGTCGTGAGGTCGAAAGGGGTGGCGCTCAGGCGGCGGGCTTCTTCGCGCGCGCGTTCTTCCATGTCGCCCTGCACACCGGCCAGATCGATCTCCGTAACATCGAGTTCGACGTTGTCCTGCACAATCTGTTCGCACAGGCCCTGCGCGTCCGGCTGGAACACCGTGCGCAGCGAGGCATGGCGTTCGAGCAGCGCCGCAAAACTTTTCTTCAGCGCCTCGATGTCCAGCGCCCCATGCAGCTTCAGCGCGCCGGAGATGTGGTACGCCGTGCTCTTC
Organism: Variovorax paradoxus; assembly: GCF_018614875.1. GTDB lineage: Bacteria > Pseudomonadota > Gammaproteobacteria > Burkholderiales > Burkholderiaceae_C > Variovorax > Variovorax paradoxus_I. The sequence goes on from NZ_JAGGNW010000032.1 coordinate 2,194, forward strand.
GGGTCCAGCTGCCAAAGAAACCACTGGCGCATCTGCGCGTAGGAAAGCTCGGCCCGGGTTCCCGCCTGCAGAGCCACGATGGGCAGCTTGGCAAAGACCACTCCCTGCTTTTGCAGAAGCCCGAGAAACGCCTTCTGCTTTTCCCGGGGCAGACGCGCGAAACGGTCTGCGATGCTGTGCCTGTCGATCTCCATCAATCCTCCAGAAGGTCGAGCAGTGCGGCCATCTGCGCGAGGTCTTCGGAGCCTCCCGCCGCCGCTGTGCCGGCCTCTTCCTGCACGGCGCCGGCCATGGCGGCCAGCGTCGGGTTTTCGAAATAGCGCTTGAGAGGCAACTGAACCTCGAGCTGCTTCTGCACTTTCGTCTGCACGGCCAGAAGGCTCAGCGAGTGGCCGCCCAGCTCGAAGAAGTTGTCTTTGCGCCCGACTCGCTCCACTTCGAGCACTTCGGCCCAGATGGCGGCGAGTGCGCTCTCCACCTCTCCCATGGGCTGCGCATACGCACTGCCGCTCGCAAGCTCCGGATTGGGCAGCGCCTTGCGGTCGACCTTGCCGTTCGAATTCAAGGGCACGGCGTCCAGCACCATGAGAGCCGCCGGCACCATGTAGTCCGGCAGCTTCTGCAGCAGCCGCTCGCGCAGCATCACCGCATCCGCCGTCTGCCCCGTCCGCGCGGACACGTAGGCCACCAGCCGCGTGCCGCCCGTGCCCTCCTTCGCCAGGACAACTGCTTCGCCCACCTCGGGCTGCGCCAGCAATTGCGCCTCGATCTCGCCGAGCTCGATGCGGAAGCCGCGGATCTTCACCTGGTGGTCGATGCGCCCGAGGTAGTCGAGCTGGCCGTCGCCGCGCCAGCGCACCAGGTCGCCGGTGCGGTACAGGCGCCCGCCCGCGGCGCCGAAGGGTGCGGCAACGAAACGCTCCGCGCTCAGGCCGGCCCGGTTCAGGTAGCCGCGCGCCAGGCCCGCGCCCGAGACATGGAGCTCACCCGCCACGCCGACGGGCAGCGGGTTGAGGTCGCCGTCGAGCACCCACAGGCCGAGGTCTGGGATGCAGGCGCCCACCGGGCTGCTCTGTTCTTCGAGGTCGGCGCGCACGATCGGCCGGTAGGTCACGTGCACGGTGGTCTCGGTGATGCCGTACATGTTGACGAGCTGCGGCTGCCGGTCGCCGAAGCGTTCGATCCACGGCCGCAGGCTTTCGGGCTCGAGGGCCTCGCCGCCGAAGATCACGCAGCGCAGCGGCAGGCGCTCGCCCGCGGCCAGCGCCGCGCTGTGGATCAGTTGCCGGAAGGCCGACGGCGTCTGGTTCAGTACGGTGACATGCTGCGCGCGCAGCAGCGCCGCGAAATCGTCGGGCGAACGGCTGACCCAGAACGGCACGACCACCAGCTTGCCGCCGGTGCACAGTGCGCCGAAGATTTCCCACACCGAGAAGTCAAAGGCGTAGGAATGGAAGTTCGTCCACACGTCCTGCGGGCCGAAGCCGAACCAGGGCTGCGTCGAGTCCAGCAGCCGCATCACGTTGCGGTGGGTCAGTTGCGCTCCCTTGGGGCGGCCCGTGGAGCCCGAGGTGTAGATGACGTAGACCAGGTGATCGGCATGCGCCGCCACCTCGGGCGCATGCGACGGCTCCGCGGCCAGGTCGGCCATATCGAGCGCCAGCACACGCACGCCGTCCTTCAGCGGGAGCTTGGGCTTTCCATTGCCTTGCGTGAGCAGCAGGCGGATGCCACTGTCCGCGATCATGTAGGCCAGGCGATCGGCGGGGTACTCGGGGTCGAGCGGCACATAAGCGCCCCCGGCCTTCAGGATGCCGAGCAGGCCGACCACCATCTCGATGGAGCGTTCCACCGCAATGCCCACCTTCACCTCCGGCACCACGCCGAGGCCTATCAGCCGGTGCGCGAGCCGGTTGGCGTGCGTGTCGAGTTCGGCATAGCTCAAGCTTTCATCGCCGAAGACCACCGCCGTTGCATCGGGATGCAATGCGGCCTGCCGTTCGAACCAGCGATGCACGGGCTGCCCGGCATCGACGGTGGGCAGGTCCTTTGTGCGCTCGGATTGCGACGAACCCTCTTCGCCTTCGCCCTGCAGGCCGATGTCGCCCACCCGCGCATCCGGTGCGCGCGCGAGCGTCTCAAGCAGCGTCTCCATGCGGCGCGCCAGCGTCTGCACGAGCGCTTCGCCGAACTGGCTGCGCGCGTGGCTGTAGCTCAGCGCCAGCGTCTCACCTTGATTGACCGAGAGGGTCATCGGGTAGTTCGTTTCCTCGCGGTTCCAGACGTCGCCGAAGCGCAGCCGGTCGGGCGCTCCCTGCTTCAGCGCCTGGTCCAGCGGATAGTTCTCGAACACCACAATGCTGTCGAACAGGTCTTGCCCGCCCTGCCCCGCCCAGCGTTGGATTTCGTAGAGGGGCGTGTGCTCGTGCGCCTGTGCACCGAGGTTCTGCGCCTGCAGCGCGCGCAGCCAGTCGCCCACGCGCTGTGCCGGCTGCAGCGTGGTGATCACCGGCAGCGTGTTGATGAACAGGCCCAGCATCTGTTGCGCACCGGGCAGCTCCACCGGCCGGCCGGCGACGGTGGCGCCAAAGCTCACCGTGCGCTGCCCCGTGTGGCGCGACAGCAGCAGGGCCCATGCGGCCTGCACCAGGGTGTTGAGGGTCACGCGTTCGCGCTTCGCCGCTTCCATCAGCGCGCGCGTGCGCTGCGCTCCAATCTCGAAGCGGTGCATGCCATGGCCCGCCTGCGCATCGCGCGGCTTGGGCAGGGTGTTGGCCAGCCATGTGGGGCCTTCGGTGCGGTCCAGCTGTTCGCGCCAGTAGCGCTCGTCGGCTTCGCCGTCGCGCTGCTGCAGCCACGCGATATAGTCCGCGTAGCGCCCGCCCTGGGATGCGAGGGTTTCGCCGGCGTAGTGCCGCAGCATCTCGCCCATCAGCTGCGAGGTGCTCCAGCCGTCCAGCAGCAGGTGGTGCATGGTCCAGACGAAGTGGTGCCTGTCGTCGTGCGTGTGCACCAGCACCAGCCGCATCAGCGGCGGCTGGGCCAGATCGAAGCCCTGCGCGAGCTGTGCCTGCGCCAGGTCATCGAGCGCACGGGCGATGTCACCCTTGCCGCGCCAGTCGTGCTCGGCCATCGGCAACTCGATCTGCCGGGCCACCCATTGCAAGGCTGGCTCGCCCACGAGGAACCCGGTGCGCAGCACCTCGTGCCGCTCCAGCAGCGCGCGCCATGCGGCCTTGAAGCGCGCGACGTCGAGCCCGTCGATGTCGACGCGCAGCTGGTTGAGGTAGGCGCTGCCACCGGGCGCGTACAGGCTGTGGAACAGCATGCCTGCCTGCATCGGCGAGAGCGGGTACAGGTCCACGAGGTTCGCCACCGGAACCGGCAGGGCATCGAGCTGCTGCGGGCCGATGCGGGCCAGCGGAAAGTCCGACGGCGTCGCGCCCCGTGCGCCGCTCGTGCAATGGTGGACCAGCGCTTCGAGCTCCTGCTGGAAGCGCTGCACCCAACCCTCCACGGCGCAGCGCTCGTGGCGCGCCTGGCTGTAGCTCACGCGCAGCGCCAGCACGCCTTCGTAGACCTGGCCGTTGACCGCGAACTCGTGCGTCAGCGGTGCGCCGGCATCCACAGGCGCGCCGCTCGGCTCCTGGGCCAGCACCCAGTGCGCGCGCTCATCGAAACCGGCGTCGAACTGGCCGAGGTAGTTGAAGACCACCTGCGCCCGGGGCAGCGCGCGCAACGCCCGCTGTTGCGCCGGGTTGCCCAGGTACTTGAGCACGCCATATCGCAACCCCTTGTCGGGAATGCCGCGCAGGCTTTCCTTCACGCGTTTGATGGCCTCGTCCAGTTCGCCCAGCGGATCGAGCGCAACCGGGAACAGCGTGGTGAACCAGCCCACTGTGCGCGACAGGTCGATACGGTCGAACAGGTCTTCGCGGCCATGGCCCTCCAGGTCGACCAGCACCTTGGCGTGGCCGGCCCATGCGCACAGCGCACGGCCCAGCGCAGTCAGCAGCAGGTCGTTGGCCTGCGTGCGATAGGCCGCGGGGGCGTCCCTCAGCAGCGCCTGCGTCGTCGCCTTGTCCAGCCGGAGCTCGACGGTCTGCTGATCGGCGACAGTGTTCGATCCCTCGGGGCGGGCGCACGGCAGGCTGGCGGGAACCTCCGCCAAGGCCTGCCAATGGCCGATCCCTTCGGCGTGGTCTTGGGCGTAGCCCTGCAGCGTGGTGGTCCAGTCCTTGTAGCTGCTGCTCTTGGCGGGAAGCACGACGGTTTGGCCCGCGAGGCTCTGACGGTAGGCGTCCTGCAGGTCTTCCAGCAGGATGCGCCACGACACGCCATCGACGACCATGTGGTGAATGGCCAGCAGCAGGCACGATTCGCCGCCCGGCAGTTCGAGCGCGAGCGCGCGCAGCAGCGGTCCGCGCGCAAGGTCCAGGCTGCGCTGCGCCTCGTCGCAGAGCGCTTCAAGCTGCGCCGCATCGCGGGCCTTGCGCACCCACAGCAGTTCGGCGAGTTCTCTCTCGGACATCGTGGTGTAGCGCTGGTGCCATGCGCCCTCGGCATCCTGGCCGTAGCGCAGACTCAAGCTGTCATGGTGCTGCGCCACCGCCCGCAATGCCTGCCGGAAGGCTGGCAGCTGCAAAGTCTCGCGGCACTTCAGCAGCACGGCCTGGTTCCAGTGATTGCGCGCCGGCATCTGCATTTCGAAGAATGCATGCTGGAACGGCAGCAGCGGCGCCTCACCTTGCGCATCGCCGGCGGCCGGGCGTTTCGCATCGCCCACGGGTTCGGCCGCGCCCGCAAGCTGTGCCACGGTCTGCCGCTCGAAGATCTGCTTGGGGCTCGCCTTCCAGCCCGCGAGGCGCAGCCGCGCCACGATCTGCAGGCTCAGGATGGAGTCGCCGCCCAGCTCGAAGAAGTTGTCGTTCCGGCCCACGCGCTCCAGGCCGAGCACGCCGATCCATACCTTCGCGATGGCCTGTTCGGCCTCGCCCTGCGGCGCTTCGTAGGCCTTCTCGTCCTGCAGAAGTTCGGGCTCCGGCAAGGCCTGGCGGTCGACCTTGCCGCTGGGGCTCAGCGGCAGCGCATCGACCACCACGATGGCCGAAGGCACCATGTAGTCGGGCAGCGTGCGCGCGAGCCGCTCCTTCAGTGCCGCCACATCGACGGACCGCGCCGCCTTCAGCGATACGTAGGCCGCGAGCCGCGCGCCGGCCGGACCGTGGCGCGCGATCACCACGGCTTCGCGCAGCTCGGGCTGGGCCAGCAGCTGCGCCTCGATCTCGCCGAGCTCGATGCGGAAGCCGCGAACCTTCACCTGGTGGTCGATGCGGCCCAGGTATTCGAGCTGGCCATCGTCGCGCCACCGCACCCAGTCGCCCGTCCGGTAGAGCCGTCCGCCGTCTGCGTCGAAGGGGTCGGCCACGAAACGTTCGGCCGTGAGCGCGGCGCGATGCAGGTAGCCGCGCGCCAGCCCTTCACCACCGAGGTACAGCTCGCCCGCGACGTTGCGCGGCACGAGGTTGAGGTCGGCATCGAGCACGCGCGCGCTGCGGTCGCCCACAGGCCGGCCGATGGGCGCGTAGCCCTCTTCGAAGCTCGCCGCGCCATCGACCTTCCACAGCATCGGCGTGACGACCGCTTCGGTGGGGCCGTAGCCGTTGATCAGCAGTTCGGGCTTCAGGTGCCGGCGCACCGCGTCGAAGCCTTCGCGCGACATCGCCTCGCCGCCAAAGGAATACAGCTGCACCGGCGGGCAACGGCCGGTGTCGCGTGCCCAGTCGGCCAGCTGCCGCAGGTAGGCCGGCGGAAAGCCTGCATTGGTCACGCCATGGCGCTGCATCGCGTCCAGCGTCTGCTCGGCGGTCCACAGCGACGCATCTCGCAGCAGCAGCGAGGCGCCGCAGCACAGGGCCGTGAAGAGGCGCTCGTGCGCGCCGTCGAAGGAGAACGAGAGAAAGTGCAGCTCGCAGGACTGCGGCCCCATCTCGTACTGCACGGCCGTTTCCACGCAATGCGCGGCGAAAGGCCCGTGCGACACCATCACGCCCTTGGGCATGCCGGTCGAGCCCGAGGTATAGATGATGTAGGCCAGGTTGTCGGCATGCACCGCGATGTGGGGCGAATGCACTGGCTCGACGGCCAGGTCGAGCGTGTCGAGCGGCAGCACGCGCACGCGGTCGCCGCAGGGAATGCGCGCCTTCACATGGCTTTGCGTCACGAGCAGGTCGATGCCGCTGTCCTGCACCATGTAGGCCAGCCGGTCCGCGGGGTATTCCGGGTCCAGCGGCACATAAGCGCCGCCGGCCTTCAGGATGCCGAGCAGGCCGATCACCACGTCGAAAGACCGCTCCACCGCGATGCCGACGCGCGTGTCCGGCTTCACGCCGAGCGCGATGAGCCGGTGAGCCAGTCGGTTGGCGCGGCGGTCGAGTGCGCCGTAGCTCATAGATTCGTCACCGAACAGCAGGGCCGGGGCATCGGGGCGCTCGCGGGCCTGCCGCTCCATCAGGCAATGCACGGGCTCGCTGCTGCCCTCGCCGGCCGGGCTGTTGACGCCCCACAGAGCGAGCCGTTCCTTCTCTGCGGACACGAGCAGGTCGATGTCACCTACCGCCTGTGCCGGGTTGTCGGCCAGCGCGCCCAGCACCGCCAGGTAGTGCCCCGCCATCTGCGCGATGGTCTCCGCATCGAACAGCTCCTGCGCATAGTGGAGGCTGGCCTGGACATGGCCCTGGGCGTCTTCGAGGACGCTCAGCGTGAGTTCGAACTGCGTGGCCTGTCCACCCAGTTCATGGTCCTGCAAGGTCAGGCCGGGCAGGCTTTCCAGCGCGCGAAAGTCGCGCCGCTGGTGGTTGAACATCACCTGGAACAACGGCGCGGTGCCAAGGCTGCGCTCGGGCTGCAGGGCCTCCACCAGCTGTTCGAAGGGAAGGTCTTGGTGCGACTGCGCGCCCAGTGCCGCCTCACGCGTGGCTTCCAGCGCCTGCAGCAGGCTCGTGCGGCTGGTCAGCACAATGCGGAGAACCTGCGTGTTGACGAAGAAGCCGATGACCTTTTCAGCCTCCACGCGGTGGCGGTTGGCAACCGGCACGCCGACACGGATGTCCTGTTGCGCGGTGTGGCGGTGCAGCATCACCTGCAGCCCTGTGAGGAGCACCATGAAGAGCGTCGCGCCCTGGGCCTGCGCGCGCTTGTGCAACGCGTCCGCCACCTTCTGCGGCAGAGCGACGTCATGGCGGGCGGCGCGGTACTGACCGTCCGTGCGCCGCGGGTGGTCCGTCGGCAGTTGCAGCACCGGGTGTTCGGTGCCGAGGTGCGCCTTCCAGTAGTCGAGTTGCCGCTCTTTCTCGCCGGCCTCGAGCCAGTGCCGCTGCCAGACGGCGTAGTCGGCATACTGAATGGGCAAAGGCGGAAGCCGCGATGGCTGCCCGTTGGCGCGCGCGCGGTAGTGCGCCACGAATTCGTCCACGAGAATCTTCAGCGACCAGCCGTCTGACACGATGTGATGCATCACGACGACGAGCAGGTGCGTCTCCTCATCGAGGCGAATCAGCGCGACCCGCAGCAGCGGATCGGCCGTCAGGTCGAAGGGTGTCTCGGCGATGCACCGGGCCTCCTCCTGCGCCCGCGCATCGCGTTCACCGTTTGCGAGCGCGCCAAAGTCGATGAGCGGGATGTCCAGCCCCGCGCGCTGCTGCACCACCTGCTCGACCAGGCCTTCGGCATTTGCGCGGAACACCGTGCGCAGCGATTCATGCCGCTCGACCAAAGCATCGAAACTCGCCTGCAACGCATCCCGGTTCAACAAGCCCTGAAGCCGCAGCGCGCCTGAGATGTGGTACGCCGCGCTGCCCGGTTCCAGCTGCCAGAGGAACCACTGGCGCATCTGGGCGTACGAGGGCGCGCAGACGACGCGCGCCGCTTCGTCGCGCGCAAGGATCGGAAACTGCCCGATGGTCAGTCCCTCGGCGCGGATCTTCTGGTACACCGCGCGGCGCTGCGCCGGGTTCAGGCGCGAGAAGCGCTTGCCGATCTGGTCATGGGTGGCCGTGAATTCCATCAAGCGATCTCCAGGCTGTCCATGAAGGCGTCGATGTCGGAGAGAGACTGGGCTACGGGTTTCCTTTCGCCGACACCTGCAATGAGCCCGGCCATGTCCGCGAGGACAGGCTGTCGAAAAATGTCGCCGACCGTCAGGTCCGCATGCATCGCACCCTGCACCCGGGCGACCACCTGCACGGACATGAGCGAATGCCCGCCGAGCTCGAAGAAGTTGTCGTGGCGGCCCACGCGCGGCACGCCCAGCACCTCGGCCCAGACCGCGGCCAGCGCCTCCTCGGTGCCGCCTTGCGGCACTTCGTAGGCCTGGGCGCTCACGCGCTCGGGCTCTGGCAGTGCCTTGCGGTCCACCTTGCCGTTGGGATTCAGCGGCAAGGTCTCCAGCACCATGACGAGGCCGGGCACCATGTAGTCCGGCAGTGCCCGGCCCAGGTGTTCGCGCAAGCGCGCGGTGTCGATGGACCGCCCGGCTTGCGCCGAGACATAGGCCACGAGCCGCGCGCCGCCCGCGCCCTGGTTGGCAACGACGACGGCCTCGCGCAGTTCGGCCTGCGCGAGCAACTGGGCCTCGATCTCGCCCAACTCGATGCGAAAGCCGCGGATCTTCACCTGGTGGTCGATGCGGCCCAGGTAGTCGAGCTGGCATTCACTGTTCCAGCGCACCAGGTCGCCGGTGCGGTACAGCCTGCCACCGCCCTTGCTGTCGAACGGATCGGCCACGAAACGCTCGGCGGTCAGGGCCGCGCGCTGCACGTAGCCGCGCGCAAGCCCCGCGCCGCCCAGGTACAGCTCGCCCGCGGCGCCCGGCGGCATCAGGTTCAGCTCGGCATCGAGCACATAGGTCTGCGTGTCGTCGATCGGCCGGCCTATCGGCACCTGGCTGCGTCCGTCGTCGCGGCAGGTCCAGTGCGTGACGTCGATGGCGGCCTCGGTGGGGCCATAGAGGTTATAGAGCGCCGCCTGCGGCAGCCGCCGGAACACCTCGTTCTGCGCTTCAGCGGGTAGTGCCTCGCCGCTGCAGACGATGCGCCGAAGGCTGGTACAGGCTTCGACGCCCTGGTGCGCGAGAAAGGCCTGCAGCATCGATGGCACGAAATGCAGCGTGCTCACTTCATGCGTGCGGATCAGTTGCGCAAGACGCGCCGGTTCGCGGTGGTCGCCGGGGTTGGCCACGGCCAGCCGGGCGCCGAACATGAGCGGCCAGAAGAACTCCCAGACCGAGACGTCGAAGCTGAACGGTGTCTTCTGCAGCACGGTGTCCGCTTCGCCGAGCTTGTAGGCCTGCTGCATCCACACCAGGCGGTTGTAGAGCGAACCGTGGCGGTTGGCCGCGCCCTTGGGCTTGCCGGTCGAACCCGAGGTGTAGATCACGTAGGCGAGGTTCTCGCTGTCGAGCGCCACCGCCGGGTTGCCTTGCGGACAGCCGCTCAGGTCCAGCGTGTCGAGCGCAAGCATCGGCACACCGGCTCGCAGCGGCAGACGCTCTTTCAGCCGGTCTTGGGTCAGCACCAGCGCGAGCGCGCTGTCTTCCACCATGTAGGCGATGCGGTCCGCCGGGTATTCCGGGTCGAGCGGCACATAGGCACCGCCCGCCTTCAGGATGGCCAGCAGGCCGACCACCAGTTCGGTGCCGCGCTCCAGCGCCACGCCGACCTTCACCTCGGGGCGCACGCCCTCTTCGATCAGGCGGTGCGCGAGTCGATTGGCGCGCCTGTTGAATTCCCCGTAGCCCAGAACCTCTGTGCCGAAGATCAGCGCGATGGCATCCGGGCATTCGGCGGCCTGCTGTTCGATCAGGTAATGCACGCATTGCGTTTCATCGCGGCGATGGGTGTTGACGCCCCAGTGCGCAAACCGTGCCCGCTCCGCATCACCCAGCAAATCCAGTTCGCCGAGCTTCGACGCCGGCAGTTTCACCAGCGCTTCGAGCACGCGCTTGTAATGGCCGGCCATGCGCTCGATGGTCTCCGGCTCGAACAGCTCAGCCGCATAGCGGAAGTTGGCCCGCATGCCGCCGTCTTCGCGCTCGATGGTTTCCAGTGTCAGCTCGAAGGGTGCCGCGCGCTCCTCGAGGTCGATACGCCGAACGTGCAACCCGGGCCAGCCCCGCAGCGGCCTGTCCCCCTGCCCCAAGTGGTTGAACATCACCTGGAACAGCGGCGCGGCGGCGTGCCCCTGTTCCGCGCGCAGCGCCTGCACCAGGCGTTCGAACGGCAGGTCCTGGTGCGCCTGGGCTTCGATGGCGGTGTCGCGGACTTGCGCGAGCAGTTCGGCCAGGCTCGTCTGCGCATGCAGCCGCGCATCGAGCACCAGCGTGTTGATGAAGATGCCGACGACGCCCGAGGTCTCCGGCCGGCTGCGGCCCGCCACCGGCACGCCGACGCGAATCTCGTTCTGGCCGGTGTAGCGGAACAGCAGGGCATGGAACGCCGTGAGCAGCGTCATGAACAAGGTGCCGCCCTGCGCGCGCGACAGCTGCTTCAGTTCCTGCGCGAGGCCGGCGGGCAGGTCGAGTGAATGTTGTGCCGCGCTGTAGCGGGCCTCGGCGGCGCGCGGCCGGTCGGTGGTCAGCGCGAGCACCGGCTGGCTGGCGCCAAGGCGTTCGCGCCAGTAGGCCAGCTGCCGTTCGCCTTCGCCATTGGCCAGCCACCTGCGCTGCCACAGGGTGAAGTCGACATAACCGATCTCCGGCTCGGGCTGCACGTTGTGCGCACCCTGCACTCGCACGGCATACGCCTGCGCGAGGTCGTCGAGCATGAGCTGGACCGACCATGCATCGGAAATGATGTGATGCATCATGAGCAGCAGCTGGTGTTCGCCATCGGCCATCTTCAGCAAGGCGCAACGTAGCAAGGGACCGCTCGTCAGGTCAAAGGCGCAGCGGCAGACCTGGACCACCGCTTCGTCGTAGCGGGATTCGCGGGCAGCGGCATCGAGCACGCTGAGATCGACGAAGGGAATGTCGATCCGCACTTCCGCCTGAACGCGCTGTTCGGGTAGGCCTTCGGGGCCGGCGCCGAAAACGGTTCGCAATGCTTCGTGGCGTCTGGCTAGCGCCTGCATCGCATCATCCAGCGCCGCTACATCGAGCGGCCCCGAAAAACCCAGCCCTCCACCGACGTGATAGGCCGTGTTCGCGGGATTCAGCTGCCACAGGAACCACTGACCCTGCTGCGCGAAGGACACCGGCACGGGACCGTCGATGTGGGCACGCACGATGGTTTCGTGCGCGGGGGCTGCGTTGCCGCCCTGCTTCAAGCGGCGCTGCAGCAGGCTGAGTTGCGCAGGCGACAACTTCGCGCGCCGCTCGGAAAGGGAGGATGTTTCGCTCATGATGAAAAACTTGCAGTGATGCGATCCGCCGCATGTGGGTCGTCGGTGGCCAGGGCTTCGCGCTCGATCTCCTCGATCAGCCGCAGCTCGACCAATGCGGCCAGCTCGGCCACCGTCGGCGCCTTGAAGAAGTCGGCCGGCTGCAGCTCCACGCCATACGCCTTGCGCACGCGCGAAAGCAAGCGGATTGCCAGCAGCGAATCACCGCCCAGTTCGAACAGGTTGTCGTGCGCGCCCACCGACGCGATACCGAGCGCTTCGGTCCACAGCGCGGCCAGCCCTTCTTCGAGTTCGCCTTCGGGTGCGGCATAGGGCGTGGTCAGCGCGGGGCGCGCATGGCTGGCCCGGGCTTCGGCCGCTGGTTCAGCCCCCAGGGTATCGAGCAGGTTGCCAAGCGGACGCAGCCGCGGCGCCAGCGGCGTAACCGAGACCACCGTCTGCGGCAGGTCGGGGCCGTTGACGATGCGCTCGAAGGCGAGCACCCCGGTGCGCTCATCGAGTCCGACGGCATCGGGCAGGTTCATGTCGGCCGCCGCACCGACATCGCGCCAGGCGTCCCAGTTCACCGAGAACACAGGCAGCGCGGAAGTGCGGCGGTGGGCCGTCGCCAGTGCATCGAGGTAGGCGTTGGCGGCGGCATAGTCGCTGCGGCCCAGTCCGCCGACCACCGTGGCGATGGAGGAACAAAAGAGCACGAAATCCAGCGGCTCGCCGCGCAGCGCATCGAGCAAGGCGCGCGTGCCCGCCATCTTCGGCGCGAACGCTGCCTCCACATGCGCCCGGGTGCGCTGGACGATCATGCCGAGCCCCGGGTCCATGACGGCATGGACCACGCCGTTGACCGCGCCGAAGCGCGCACGCGCTGCCGTCAGGGCCTCGCGCAACTGGGCGGGGTCGGTAACGTCCGCCGCCATTGTCAGCACCTGCGCGCCGGCGGCTTCGAGTTCGATCAGTTGCCGCAGCTTGCGGCGCAGTGCCGGGGGCTGGTCGGCCACCGCGACGATGTGCTCCCAGTCGCCGCGCGCGGGCAGCGGCGTGCGCCCGAGCAGCACCAGCCGGGCCTTCCATGCATGGCTCAGGTGCCGCGCCAGGGCGAGACCTACGCCGCCCATGCCGCCGGTGATGAGGTACACACCGCCTTCACGGAGCCGCGGCGTGGCGGGTTGTGCGGGCAGCGGCTCGTAGTTCTTGATCCAGCGATGCGGGCCGCGATACGCAACCACGAAGTCGTCCCGCGCGGACGCGGCCTCGTCGGCGACCCGGCGCGCCAGGTCGCTTTCGCCAGCGCTTTCCGGCGCGGGCAACACCACATCGATGACGCGGCAGGCGACCGACGGGTACTCCTGGCCCAGCACCTTGGCGATGCCGAGCAGGGTCGCCTTCTCGGGAGCCAGCGCTTCGGTCCCAGAGACATCCTCGAGGCCATCGGTGACGATGCTCAGCGCCAGCGGATCGCGGTCCGGCCCGCCCAAAACGTCGAGCGCATGCACGAGCGCGAGCAGGCTGAAGTACCCGGCTTCGAAGGGATCCGCATGCGGCGGCGCGGGCCGGCCGCCGTCGAGGCTCCACAGATGATGAATCCGATGGACCGGCCCGGCTTCGGCTTCCGCTTCCCGCAGCAGGGCTTCGTGGTCTGCGCGCTCGCCCGATCGCATCGTGTATTGCCGCGGCGCGGTGCGCGCAAAGCCTGTGCCGCGCAGCGCCAGCACCACCTGTTCACCGCGCCCCTGCAGCGTACGGGCGAGCCGGTCGGTGAAGCTGTTTGCATCGCCCAGGATCAGCGTACAGCCAGTGCGGCCGGCAGGCTGCGCGGGGGGCGGCAACGGTGTGCTTCGCTGCCAGTTCGGTACATAGAAAATATCGGAGGCTACAGCCGGCGAGGAAGGCCGCGCTGCATTTCCGGCCTCGACCCAGAAGCGTTGGCGCTGGAAGGCATAGGTCGGCAATGGCACGCGGCGCCGCTCGGCGCCTTCATGGCATGCGGCCCAGTCGATGTCGACCCCTGCGGTCCACAAGCCCGCAACGGCGTTCGCCAATTGCTGGCTGTTGCGCGCAGTCTGCTGCGCATGCGCCTGGCTGGCCCAGAGGCCTGCGGCCGAGCTGCTGCCCGGATGCTGGCGCGCGAGCCCGGTCAGCGTTTCGCCGGGACCGACTTCGAGCACCACGCGGCCGGGCTTGTCGAAGATGTGGCGCAGGCCATCCGCGAACCGCACGCTGTTGCGCAAGTGCCGGCCCCAATACGCGGGGCTGGTCGCCTCCTGCGCGGTGATCGGCAGGCCGGTGAGGTTGGAAATGAAAGGGATGCACGGCGCGTGGCGCGGCACCGATGCGACCAGTTGCTCCAGCGCGGCCACCGCGGGATCGACCAGGCGCGAATGGAAGGCCACGGCGACATGCAGGCGGCGCGGCAGATGCTGGCGCGCGCGCAGTTCTTCCTCGGCACGCGTGATGACCTCGGGTGTTCCTGCCAGCACGCAGCGCCGTTCGCCGTTCACCGCCGCGACGTCGCAGCCTGCCGCGACGTAAGGCGCGAGTTCCGATTCCGGCAGCGGCACCGCGAGCATGGCGCCGGCCGGCAGCGCCTGCACGAGGCGCGCGCGCTGCGCGACGATGCGCAGCGCATCTTCCAGCGAGAACACGCCCGCCACGCAGGCGGCGACGTATTCGCCGAGGCTGTGGCCCATCATCAGCGCGGGCTTCACGCCGCAGTGCAGCCACCACTGTGCCATCGCGTACTCGACGGCGAAAAGCGCTGGCTGTGCGACCTCGATGTGGAACAGTCGTTCGTTCGCCAGTGCTTCGTCACCGGCGGCGGGGAACAGCAGCGGATGCAGGTCGATGCCGCTTTGCGTGCGCAGCCAAGCCATGCAGCGATCGAGCGCGTCGCGGAACACGGCGCGCTCGCGATAGAACGCCGCGCCCATGAAGGCATGCTGGCTGCCGCTGCCCGGAAACAGAAAAACCACCTCGGGCGCGGAAGCTGGTGCCTTGCGGGATGCAGCGGACAGAGAAGACAGCATCTGCGCGGCCATCTCCGGATCGTTCGCCACCACCACGCTGCGCCATGCAAAGGCGCGGCGTCCGGCTTGCAGCGTGTGCGCCACGTCCTGCAGCGCCTGTGCAGGCTGCGCCTGCAAATGCGCCGCGAGTTGCGCCCGGCCTTGCGCCAGTGCCACCTCGCTCTTGGCCGACACGGGCAAGACCTGCCAGGCCGGCGCCGCCGCCGGCGCCGTATTCGCAACGACCGGAGCCTCTTCAAGCACGACGTGCACGTTGGTGCCGCCGATGCCGAAGGAGCTCACGCCCGCACGGCGCGGCACGCGTCCCTCGGCCCATGTGCGCATTTCGGTATTCACATAGAAAGGGCTGGCCGCGAAATCGATCTGCGGATTGGGTTGCTCAAAATGCAGGCTGGGCGGCAGCACGCGGTGCTTGAGCGCCATCGTCGCCTTGATGAGCCCCGCCACGCCGGCCGCGGCGTCGAGGTGGCCAATGTTGGTCTTCACCGAACCCACGGCGCAGAAGCCGCGCCGCTCGGTATCAGCGCGAAAGGCCTGGGTGAGCGCGGCGATCTCGATCGGGTCTCCGAGCATGGTGCCGGTGCCGTGCGCCTCGACATAGCCGACGGTGTCCGCCGCCACGCCCGCGATGAGCTGCGCCGCGCGGATGACTTCGGCCTGCCCGTCCACGCTGGGCGCGGTGAAGCCGACCTTGGCGGCGCCGTCGTTGTTGGCGGCCGAGCCCTTGATCACCGCATGGATGGTGTCTCCATCGCGCAGCGCATCGTCCAGGCGCTTGAGCACCACCACGCCGGCGCCGCTGCCGATCAGCGTGCCCGCGGCCTTCGTGTCGAAGGCGCGGCAGTGGCCGTCAGGCGACAGGATGGCGCCGGCCTGGAAGCGGTAGCCGCCCTCCTGCAGCAGGTTGAGCCACACGCCGCCCGCCAGGGCCATGTCGCAGTCGTGGCCCAGCAGCGCCTGGCATGCGGTGTGCACGGCGACGAGCGATGTGGAGCAGGCCGTCTGCACGGTGACCGCGGGGCCGCGCAAGTCGAGCTTGTAGGCGACACGCGTGCACAGCGAGCCGCCGGAGTTGCCGTTCATCAACCCCAGCAGGTCGGCAATGCCGCTCTCCGCGCCGAGGCCGAAGGACGGGAGGAGGTTCCGGATCAGGTACAGGTTAGTTCCCTCGCCCGCATAGACGCCGACCTTGCCCGGCCAGCGCGCAACATCGCAGCCTGCATGTTCGAGCGAGGCCCAGGCGCACTCCAGGAAGATGCGCTGCTGCGGATCGAGGGTCTCGGCTTCGCGCGGCGTGTAGCCGAAGAAGCCGGCATCGAACTGATCGAAGCCGTCGAAGCGCACACCGGCCTTCACGTAGTCGGGATCGTCCAGCAGGTTCTGCGGCACGCCGCGCGCGCGCAGTTCGTCGTCGGTGAAGCGCGACACCGACTCCACGCCGCCCTGCACATTGCGCCAGAAGGCGTCCACATCGTCGGCGCCGGGAAAGCGCCCGGCCATGCCGACAATGGCGATCTCGATGCCCGTCGGTTCGGAGAGATCTTGGGGGTTGGACATCAGTTGACTCTCTCTGCTGATTTGCGGCGTTGAAGCATTGCGGCGCGCTGGCGCAGCGCCCTGTCGTCGCCGGCCGAGGCCGCGGCGGCAGACGACGCGGCACCGGCCGGCGCCTGTTCGATCCACTGGGCCAGCGATTCGATGGTGGGGTACTTGAAAAGATTGACCACGGGGATCGCGCCCTGCAGCCGGTCTTCCAGCAGCCGGTGCGCGCGGATCAGGAGCAGCGAGTGGCCACCGAGATCGAAGAAGTTGTCGCGCTGTCCGACCTGTTCGACCTGCAGCACCTCGGCCCACACCGCGGCCACGGTCTGCGCGACGTGGCCCCGCGGTGCTTCGTAGGCAATCTCGCTGGCGAAGGCCGGTTCCGGCAGCGCCTTGCGGTCGACCTTGCCATTGGCGTTCAACGGCAGGGCGTCGAGCACGGCGAAGTTGCGCGGGACCATGTAATCGGGCAGTACCTGTGCGAGGCGTTCCTTGAGCACCGCGGTGTCGATGGCCTGCTCCGCATGTGCCGCGAGGTAGGCCACGAGACGTGCGCCATCCGGGCCTTCCTTCGCCACGACGACGGCTTCGCGCACCGCGGGCTGCGCGAGCAGCTGCGCCTCGATCTCGCCGAGCTCGATGCGGAAGCCGCGGATCTTCACCTGATGATCGATGCGGCCGAGGTACTCCAGCTGTCCTTCGC
>NZ_JAGGNW010000033.1 GCF_018614875.1 Variovorax paradoxus
CGGCGGCACCGCGGGCGCGCTGGCCACGGCGGCGTCGCTGCCGCCCCCGCCGCCGCCGTTGCTGCGCGGCGCCTCGCGCAGGCGCTCGGTGATCAGCGCTTCCATCGGATCGATGGCTTTTTCGGGGTAGAGGTCGAGCACCAGCCGGTGCCTGTACGCGGCGATCGGCGCGAGCGAGAAGACCTGCGGCACCACCGCCTGCTTGAGGTCGAACACGATGCGCACCACCTTCGGCGCGTTCTGGCCGACGCGCAGGCCGTTGATGTACGGATCGCCGGGCTTGATCTTGCCGACCAGTTCGCGCAGTTCGGGGTTGAGATCGATGCCTTCGATGTCCACTGCCAGCCGCGGCGGACTGCCGACGACCAGTTGCTGCGAATGAAGCCGCGCGTCGGACTCGATGGTCACGCGCGTGTAGTCGGCCGCAGGCCACACGCGCACCGCGAGGATGGTGGCGCCGCGCGCGATCTGGTGCACGCCGAGCATCAGCGCGATGCTGCCGCCCTGCAGCAGCACGCGCCGCTTGAGGCCGCTGGCCTTCATGCGCCGAGGTGCGCCAGCAAGTCGCTGCCGCGGGGAGTGTTCGCCAGAAGGGTCACGCTGCGTGTGTCGTCTGTCATTGCTTCTATTTTAATAGCGAGGTCGGCAATTGGTGTGCGCCCGGCAGCGTTTTCTGGCCATTCTGCAAGCTTGAGCCCCGGTCCGGCGAAAATGTCGCGGAACCCGGCGTCGTCCCACTCGCGCGGATCGTTGAAGCGGTAGAAGTCGAAATGGAAGATGGCAAGGCCGTCGGGCGCTTCGTGCGGTTCGACCACCGCATAGGTCGGGCTTTTGATGCGGCCCTCGATGCCGAGTGCGCGCAGCAGGTGGCGCACGAAGGTGGTCTTGCCGGCGCCGAGCTCGCCATGCAGCGCGATGAAGGCATTGCGCAGCGCGGGCGAGGCCGCCAGCGCGCGCGCGAAGGCGCCGGTGTCGTGCTCGCTGCGCCAGTGCAGCGTGCGGCCGGAATTCTTCGGCGTTTCTACAATGGGCAAGTGATCGTCAACCATCCACTCGTTGCTCGTATTCAGGCATTGGCCCGGGAACTCGGATTCTCCCAAATCGGAATCGCGGGCGTCGATTTATCGAGCGCCGAGCCAGGTCTGATGCAATGGCTGGCCCATGGGTTCCATGGCGAGATGAAATACATGGCAACGCATGGCACGCGCCGCGCGCGGCCGGCCGAACTGGTGCCGGGCACGGTGAGCGTCATCACGGCGCGCATGGACTACCTGCCGCGCGACACGCCGTTGGACGATTGGCAGGCCGTGGAGTTCGACCGCCTTGCGCGCCCCGGCGAAGCCATCGTCTCGGTCTATGCGCGCGGCCGCGACTATCACAAGGTGCTGCGTGCGCGGCTGGCCACGCTGGCCGAGTGCATTGCCGAGGAAGTGGGCCCGTTCGGCCATCGCGCCTTCACCGATTCAGCGCCGGTGCTCGAAGCCGAGCTCGCGTCCCGCAGCGGCCAGGGCTGGCGCGGCAAGCACACGCTGGTGCTCGACCGCAGTGCGGGCTCGATGTTCTTCCTGGGCGAAATCTACGTCGACATGGCACTGCCCGAAAGCGAGCCGGTCAGCGCGCATTGCGGCAGCTGCAGCGCCTGCATCGACATATGCCCGACAAAAGCCATCGTCGCGCCGTATCGGCTCGATGCGCGGCGCTGCATTTCGTACCTGACCATCGAGCACGGCGGACCGATCCCGCAGGAGCTTCGGCCCTTGATGGGAAACCGCATCTACGGCTGCGACGACTGCCAGCTGATCTGTCCGTGGAACAAGTTCGCGAAGAAGAGCGCGCTGCCCGATTTCGACGCGCGCGAAGGGCTGACCGGCCAGGCACTGGCTTCGCTCTTTGCCTGGAGCGAGGAAGATTTTCTGCGCTTCACCGAAGGCAGTCCCATCCGGCGCATCGGGCATGAACGCTGGCTGCGCAACATCGCCGTGGCGCTGGGAAACGCGCTGCGCGCGGGCGAGAGCGGCGCCGCGGAGGCCCTGGCCACGCGGGCCTCGGATCCGAGCGAACTGGTGCGGGAGCATGTGGCATGGGCGCTGGCGCAGCGCCCCGCACCGGCTACCGCGGCAAGGCCAGGGCAAACGGCAGGCTCGCCATCCCCAGCAGCGTAGACAGCGTCACGAGCCCCGCCACGTACGGCCCGTTGTAGCCCATGCGTGCTGCCAGCACATAGGCGCTCGAAGCCGTGGGCACCGCGGAAAACGCCATCAGCACGGACGCCTGCGTCGCGTCCAGCCGCAGTGCGAGAGCCAGGCCCCACGCCACCAGCGGCAGGAACAGATGCCGTATGGCAAGCACCGACACCGCCAGCACCTTGCCGCGCCCCAGGGTCGCGAACTGCATGCCCGCGCCCGCGGCCAGCAGGCCGAGCGCGAGCGATGCGGCGCCGATGCGCGTGAGCGTCGGCGTGGCCCAGTTCGGAACGGTGAAGCCCAGCACGTTCGCCAGCAGTCCGGCCAGCGTGGCAACGATCAGCGGGTTGCGCACCAGCTGCCGCGCGAAGCCGCTCTGCGCATGCCGCGCCATCGGCCAGACGGCCGCGATGTTGAACATCGGCACGCACACGCCGATGAGCACCGCGATCAGCAGCAGGCCCTGCGCACCGGCCAGCCGCTCGGCGAGCGCAAGACAGATGAAGGAGTTGAAGCGGAACGCGATCTGCGCGCTGGCCGCATGATCGCGGCGGTCGATGTGCGGGCCGAGGCCGGGCACGTAGGGCAGCGCATAGGCCATCGCGATGCCGCTGATGCCGACGCCCACGCCCGCGGTGAGCAGGCTCGAGGTGGCGGCAAAGTCGAGCGGGCTGCGCACGATCGAGTGAAACAGCAGCACCGGAAATAGAAAATAGTAAACCAGGCTCTCGACCTGGTCCCACACGCGGCGGTCGAGCGCTGTGTAGCGGCAAAGCAGCCATCCGATGGCAATGAGCGAAAAATCCGGGAAGAGCAGTTGGGCAAAGTTCACCGCTTCGAGCATAAACCGTGGCCGCCCATGGGTAATCCACAGCACGGGCGGGGGTCGAAGCCGCTAGCATCCGGGGCTTTGGTTTTTCGACAACAGTCAATCAAGGAGTTATAGATGCAACGTCGTCAATGGGGTGCCATGGTGGGGGCCGCCGCGCTGCTCGCGGCCGCGGGCCAGAGTTTCGCGCAGGGTTATCCCAACAAGCCGGTCGAACTGAGCGTTCCCTTTGCACCGGGTGGCACGACCGACATCGTGGCGCGCGTGATTTCCGATCCGCTCGGCAAGGTGCTGGGCCAGCCGGTGGTGGTGATCAATCGCGCGGGCGGCGGCGGCATCGTGGGCGCAGCCGAAACCGCGCGCGCCACGCCCGACGGCTACAAGCTCGGCGTTGCCACGGTCTCCAGCACGGCGGCCAATCCGGCCATCAACCCCAAGGTGCCGTACGACCCGATCAACGACTTCACGCCGATCATCAACATCGCGGCCACGCCCAACATCATTGCGGTGAACCCGAGCTTCCCGGCCAAGAACTACGCGGAGTTTGTGGCCGAGCTCAAGAAGAACCCCGGCAAGTATTCGTATGCCTCGTCGGGCACGGGCGGCATCGGCCACCTGCTGATGGAGCTCTACAAGAGCCTCACCAACACCTTCGTCACGCACATTCCCTACCGCGGCGCGGGCCCGGCCCTGAACGACGTGGTGGCCGGCCAGGTGCCGATCATTTTCGACAACATCCCGTCGGCCATGCCCTTCATCACCAGCGGCCGGCTGATTCCGATCGTGGTGTCGGCGCCGCAGCGCCTGGCCGCGCTGCCCAACGTGCCGACCTTCAAGGAAGTGGGGCTCGAGCCGGTCAACCGCATGGCTTACTACGGCATCCTCGGCCCCAAGGGCCTGCCGAAGGAAGTGGTCGACAAGATCAATGCCGGCGTGAAGAAGTCCGTGGAAGACCCGGCCGTGAAGAAGCGCATCGAAGACACGGGTTCGCTGATCGTGGCCAACACGCCCGAGCAGTTCGCCGCCCAGATCAAGGCCGAGTACGAGGTCTACAAGCAGGTGGTGGCGAAGCAGAAGCTCAAGCTGGACTGAGCCTCGCCCACTCTGCCGAAGCCGCCCGCGCCACGGGCGGCTTTTTCTTTTTGTTATCTTGCAGCGCATGACCGAGGCCGCCGCCACACAAACTCCCGAGATCGACGACTTCATCGATGCCCTCTGGCTCGAGGACGGGCTGTCGAAGAACACACTGGCCGCCTACCGCCGCGACCTCGCGCTGTTCGCGCAATGGCTGGGCAGGCAGCGCAGCGGCGGTGCGCTCGACACGGCGCAGGAGTCCGACCTGCAGGCCTACATGGGCGCGCGCCTGTCGACCAGGGGCAAGGCCACCTCGGCCAACCGGCGGCTCACAGTGTTCAAGCGCTACTACCGCTGGGCGCTGCGCGAGCGGCGCATCGCGGCCGACCCGAGCATCCGGCTCGCGCCCGCGCGGCAGATGCCGCGCGCCATCAAGACACTGTCGGAAAAACAGGTCGACGACCTGCTGGCCGCGCCCGACGTCGAAACGCCGCTCGGCCTGCGCGACCGCGCGATGCTCGAGCTGATGTACGCCAGCGGCCTGCGCGTGAGCGAGCTGGTGGCGCTCAAGGTCATCGACATGAGCCTGAACGACGGCGTGCTGCGCGTGCTCGGCAAGGGCAGCAAGGAGCGCCTCGTGCCGTTCGGCGGGGAGGCGCGGCGCTGGATCGAGCGCTACCTCGAGGAGTCGCGCCCCGCCATCCTCGACGGGCAGCAGACACCCGACCTCTTCGTGACCGCGCGCGGCGCGGGCATGACGCGCGTGATGTTCTGGATCATCGTGAAGAAGCAGGCCGCGGCGGCCGGCATCCATGTGCCGCTGTCGCCGCACACCCTGCGCCATGCCTTCGCCACGCACCTGCTGAACCACGGCGTGGATCT
Organism: Variovorax paradoxus; assembly: GCF_018614875.1. Classification (GTDB taxonomy): domain Bacteria; phylum Pseudomonadota; class Gammaproteobacteria; order Burkholderiales; family Burkholderiaceae_C; genus Variovorax; species Variovorax paradoxus_I. Next base: position 4,969 of record NZ_JAGGNW010000033.1, read on the forward strand.
GCGCGCGGTGCAATTGCTGCTCGGCCATGCCGACATCTCCACGACCACCATCTACACCCACGTGGCGCGCGAACGGCTGAAGCAATTGCATGCCGCACACCACCCACGCGGCTGAGCCGCTGCTGCCCGCACCGCCGCGCATCGGCTGTGCGGGCTGGAGCCTGCCGCGTGCGCTGTGGCCGGAATTCCCGCGCGAAGGCTCGCATCTGCAGCGCTATGCACAGCGCTTCGGCGCGGTCGAGATCGACACGTCGTTCTACCGGCCGCATCGGCGCGAGACCTACGAGCGCTGGGCCGCGAGCACGCCTGGCGCCTTCCGCTTCGCGGTCAAGCTGCCCAAGGCCATCACGCACGAGCGGCGGCTCGCCGATGCGATGCCGGCCTTCGATGAATTCCTTGCGCAGGCCGCGGGGCTGGGCGACAGGCTCGGCTGCCTCGTGGTGCAACTGCCGCCGAGCCTTGCCTTCGACGAAGGCCTGGTCCGGCGGTTTCTTGCCGATGTGCGGCAAAGGCATGCCGGGGCGGTTGCGCTCGAACCGCGGCATCGCAGCTGGTTCGCGCCCGCGGCCCAATTGTTGCTGTCGCGTTTGCGGGTCGCACGCGTGCTGGCCGATCCGGTGCTGTTCGACGAGGCCGCATCGCCCGGCGGATGGCCCGGCCTCGTCTACCTGCGACTGCACGGATCGCCGCGCCGCTACTGGTCGGCCTACGACGATGCACTGCTGGCGCGGCTAGCGCAGCGCCTGGTGCAAGCGCGCGAGGAGGGCGCCGAGTGCTGGTGCGTCCTCGACAACACGGCCGGCGGCGAGGCGGTCGGCAATGCGATGACACTCGCGCGCCTGGTTCAGAATCGCTGATTCATTCAGCTTTCCTTGAGATCCATGCATTTCCCGTTCAAGCCGTCATGGCTCTTCGCCAGCGTGGCACTCTGCGCTGCCGCCGGTGCCCAGGCCCAGGCCATTCCCAAAACCATCCGCCTTATCGTGGCGTATCCCGCAGGCGGCGTCAGCGACGTGGTCGCGCGTGCACTCGGCGACAGGCTCGCCGCGCAGCTGGGCACCACGGTGGTGGTCGACAACCGGGCCGGCGCCAGCGGTGCCATCGGCATGGACGCCGTCGCCAAGGCCGCGCCCGATGGCGCAACGCTGGGCTTCTCGGCCATCAGCCCGCTGGTGCTGAGCCCGCACCTCGGCAAGCTGCCCTTCGATCCGCTGAAGGACATCGCGCCGGTCGCGAGCGTGATGTATTCGCCGGTGCTGCTGATCGCCACGCCGGCGAGCAAGGCCAGGGACTTTCGCGCGCTGATCGCCGATGCCAAGGCGCAGCCCGGCGCGGTGCGCTGGGCCACCTCGGGGCCGGCATCGCTCGGCCACATCGTGCTCGAGCAGGTGAGGGCGGCCACGGGCGTGGACATCACGCACGTGCCCTACAAGGGCGGCGGCCAGCAGCTCAACGACGCGCTCGGCGGGCAGTTCGAGATTCTCTCGAGCAATGCGAGCCCGACGCTCACCTCGCACATCCAGTCGGGCAAGCTGCGTCCGCTGGCCGTGGGTGCGCCCGCGCGGCTCGAGAGCCTGCCGCAGGTGCCCACGCTGGGCGAGCTGGGCTACAGCGCGGCGAACATCAACTCGGTGTTCGGCGTCTTCGCGCCCGCGGCCACGCCGCCTGCGTTGATCGCGAAGTACAACGCCGAGATCAACAAGGCGCTTGCCAGCCCCGAGCTGCGCGCCAAGCTCACGGCCACCGACAACGTGCCGACTGGCGGCACCCCCGCGGCCTTTGCCAAGGAGATCGCCTCGGAGTTCGAAGGCAACGGGCGCATCGTCAAGGCCGCGAACATCAAGGCCGATTGACCCTGCGGCTTGCATCGGCGGCGGGCAGGGTATTGCCACCCTCCTCGGGTGCGTCTGAATAGGTCGAGAATGCGCGCTCAGGCATTACAAGGAACACCCATGGCGGCACTCCCCGACCACACCGGCGCCAAGCGCGCGCTGTACCTCGAAGACCTGTCGGTCGGCGACCGCTTCCAGAGCGGCGAGCACGCGCTGGACGCGGCGCAGATCAAGGCCTTTGCGCGCCAGTTCGACCCGCAGCCCTTCCATACCGACGAAGAGGCCGCGAAGAACACCTTCTTCGGCGGCCTCGCGGCCAGCGGCTGGCACACGGCGGCACTCACCATGAAGCTGCTGGTGGAAAGCGGCCTGCCGCTGGCCGAGGGCGTCATTGGCTCGGGCGGCGAACTGCAGTGGCCCAAGCCGACGCGGCCCGGCGACGTGCTGCATGTGGTGGGCGAGGTGATCGAGATCGTGCCTTCGCGCTCCAAGCCCGGCCGCGCGATGGTGACCATGCGCTGCCGCACGCTCAACCAGTATGGCGACGTGGTGCAGAACTTCACGCCCAAGCTGGTCGTGCACGCCCGGCCTTCGTAGGCCGCGGTTCAGTCTTTGCCGCCGGCCGAGAGTGCGCGCAGTTCCTCGGCGCTGAAGCCCGCACGTGCGCGGGCTTCGAGGTTGAAGGGCGGCTTCAGGCGCGGCGCTTCGTAGCGCGCCACGAGTTCGGGGTAGGTCGCCTCGGGATCGCGGCCCTCGCGTTCGCAGAGCCAGCGGTACCAGTGGTTGCCGATGGCGACATGGCCCACCTCGTCGCGCAGGATCATGTCGAGGATCTCGACCGCACGCAGCGCATCGGGCGTGTCGACGCGCTTCAGCTTGGCCTGGATCAGCGGCGTGGCGTCGAGCCCGCGTGCTTCGAGCGTGCGCGGCACCAGCGCCATGCGCGCGAGCACGTCGTCCCTGGTTTTCTCGCACATGCTCCAGAGCCCGTCGTGGCCGGGGAAGTCGCCGTAGCGCCAGCCCATGTCCTGCAGGTGCGCATGCAGCAGCGTGAAGTGCTGCGCCTCTTCGTCGGCCACGCGCAGCCAGTCGCGGTAGTAGGCCTCCGGCATGCCGTCGTAGCGCCAGACCGCATCGAGCGCGAGGTTGATGGCGTTGAACTCGATGTGGCAGATCGAATGGATCAGCGCGGCGCGGCCTTCGGGCGTGAAGGGCGAACGCTTTTGCACCGCGGTGGCGGCCACGCGCAGCGGACGTTCGGGGCGGCCGGGCACACCGATGTCATCGCCCACCGCGCGCAGGGGTTCAGTTGCTATGGAATCGGTAGCGGCTCGCGCAGCGGTGGCGCGCGTTGCCGCCACCTTTTCTTCAGGATCGGTGAGTCGCAGCGCGGCCAGCGCGCTCAATCGGGGGTGCATCCCTACAATTCTAGTTTTTGCCTCCGGAGACTCCACGATGGCCCTCTATGAACTCGACGGCGTTGCGCCGCAACTAGGCACGGGCGCATGGGTTGCCGACAGTGCCGAGGTGATCGGCAACGTGCAGCTGGGTGACAACGCGAGCATCTGGTTCGGCGCGGTACTGCGCGGCGACAACGAGAAGATGACCGTCGGGCGCAACAGCAACGTGCAGGACATGTCGATGCTGCATTCCGACCCCGGCAGCCCGCTCACCATCGGCGAGAACGTCACCATCGGCCACCAGGTCATGCTGCATGGCTGCACCATCGGCGACAACTCGCTGATCGGCATCCAGGCCGTGGTCTTGAATAACGCGAAGATCGGCCGCAATTCGATTGTCGGTGCCGGCAGCGTCGTGACCGAGGGCAAGGAGTTTCCCGACAATTCCCTGATCTTCGGCTCGCCCGCCAAGGTGATGCGCACGATCAGCGACGAAGACGCTGCCCGCCTGCGCCACGGCTCCGAGCACTATGTAAACAACGCCGTTCGCTATGCGAAAGGCCTGAAGAAAATCGCCTGACCCTCGCAGGCCCCACAGAAAGAAGAATCCGTTTTGAGCGAGCTGCATAAATTCCTGTTCGATGGCCTGCCGGTGCGCGGCATGATCGTGCGCCTGACAGATGCGTGGCAGGAGATCCTTGCGCGGCGCGCCTCCAACACCACCACCGGCGCCTATGCGCCGCCCGTGGCCGAACTGCTCGGCGAGATGACCGCCGCGGCCACGCTGATGCAGGCCAACATCAAGTTCAACGGCGCGCTGATCCTGCAGATCTTCGGCGACGGCCCCGTCAAGGTGGCCGTGGCCGAGGCCAAGCCCGACCTGAGCCTGCGCGCCACCGCCAAGGTGATCGGCGAGCTGCCGGCCGATGCGCGCCTGCCCGAGATGGTCAACGTCAACAACAAGGGCCGCTGCGCCATCACGCTCGATCCCAAGGACAAGCTGCCGGGCACCACACCCTACCAGGGCGTGGTGCCGCTGTTCGACGACGAGGGCGAGAAGCTCGGCAAGCTCAGCGACGTGCTGCAGCACTACATGCTGCAGAGCGAGCAGCTCGACACCACGCTGGTGCTCGCGGCCGACGACCAGGTGGCGGCCGGCCTCCTGATCCAGCGCCTGCCGGTGAAGGGCGAAGGCAACCTCGAAGGCACGTCCAACAAAGACCACGACCAGGCCAACGAAGACCAGATCGGCTTGAACGAGGACTACAACCGCATCTCGATCCTCGCCTCGAGCCTGACGCGCGACGAGCTGCTCACGCTCGACATCGAGACCATTCTTCGCCGCCTGTTCTGGGAAGAAAAGCTGCTGCGCTTCGAACCCCAGGCCGGCCTGCTGGGCCCGCACTTCGCCTGCACCTGCGGCCGCGATCGCGTGGCGCAGATGATCCGCGGGCTCGGCGTGCAGGAGGCCGAGGAGATCCTCGCCGAGCGCGGCGACATCGAGGTGGGCTGCGACTTCTGCGGCAAGCAGTACCGCTTCGACGCGGTCGATGCGGCGCAGCTCTTCAAGCCGCTGGGCGACCAGATTCCGGGCAGCCCGGTCGTGCAGTAACGCCAGCGCCGGGCGAGGTGCGGCGCACGGGTTGGCCGGCAGCTCGCGCTCTCAGCGCGGCGCCTTGTCGTCGAAGCCGCTGAACGCGATGTCGGGCGCGCTGGTGTTGTGGCGCGAAGGCAGGCTGCGCCCGAAGCGCACTTGCGTGGCGTCCAGCGTCTTCACATCGGGCAGCGGCAGCACCTGCTCCGCGGCCTCGGGCGATTCCCGCCAGCGCAACTCGCTCACGTCGGCGTTGTCGGGCGCCACGTACATCGAGCGCAGCACCGCGAAGGGCCGCGCATCGGCCGTCGGCTTGGAAAGCGTCACGTCGAGCGCGGTGCGCTCGCGGCTGATCTCGGACACCTTGGCCACCGCGCTGCCTCCCCCGACGAAGCGCAGGTGGATGGCCAGCGGCTTCGGCACGATGCGGATCGACGCAATGTCGACCACCGGCCGGCTGCCTTGTTCGACCGGGCCGAGCAGGAACGAAGAGCCATAGACCCCGTCGCCGAAGCGCGCTTGCGGCAGCGGCTTGATGCGCCAATAGCCGTCGGCCGGGTAGAGCACCAGCGCTTCGAGCGCCTTGCCTTCTTCCTTGCGGAAGATCTGCAGCATGTGAAAGCCGCGGTCCGTGCGCGCGCCCACACGCACCGGCACCTGCTGCGGCCGCCAGAAGCTGGGCAGTGTCATGCCGACGATGCGCCACTGCGCATCGTCGAGCAGTACCACGCGGCGCGGCTTGAACTTGTGCGCGGGATCGGTGGGGTGGGCGCCGCCGTCGAAGTTGCAGCCCGAGAAATCGGGCGCGGTGGTGTCGTTGCCCACGCTGTCGAGGTAGGCCGGCTGCAGCGCCTCGATGCGCATGCGCCGGATGCCTTCGCCGCGAAGCACCAGCGAGACGTTGTCTTCCTCGGCGCAGGCGGTGGATGTGGTGGCGTTTTCCACGGTGGCGGCGACGGGCGCGGCCGTGGCGGAACCCGTTGCCAGCAGCGCGGCAACCAAGATGCCGGGGACGGGAGGGAAACGAAGCAGCGGGAACATCAGGTCTCCGAACGGGGGGTTAAAGGCGTGTCGCGGCGTCCGAGCAGATCGCTGAAAAGCCGATGCTCGCATTCCGGGTCGGAGCACTTCTCGCAAGGCCACGACCAGGCGGTGGGTTTCGATTCGAAGCCGCCTCGTGCGCGGGCCCGGCCTTCGCTGCCGGCAATGGAATTGATGGCGTTCCATGCATTGCAGAGCCTTTCGCTGCCGGTGCCATGCACCACGGCGAAAGAAAGCCTTGCGCCCGAAAGCGCCGCGCGCACCAGCGCGTCCGTGGGTTCGCGTGCATGGTCGCCATCGCGCAAGGCGTCCGCGATCCAGGGGATGTCGAGCGCGGTCAGCAGGGTGATCGCGTAGCGCGCCTGCGCCGCCAAGGCATCGGCATGGAGCGAGGTGTCATCGAACAGCAGTTCGCTGTAGACCGCGGTCATGACGGCCGTGGTGTCGGCCACCACCACACCCGAAGCCGCCGCCGCATCGATGCGGCGCGTCTGCTCCTGCGCGATGGCCTGCTGCTCGTCGGGGCGGGGCGTGCGGCCTTCGCGGCCGCACCATTCGCGCAGGTATTCGCCCACCAGCGTGGCTGCGATGCCGCGTTCCTGCAGGCGCTGCACGAGCGCGCGGGCGAGTTCGGTCTTGCCGGTGCTCTCGGCGCCGAGCAGCGCAATGACGCAGCCGGTGGGCAGCACGGGCGTCATGCGCGCGCGGCCCCGTCGTGCATGCGCGCGCGCCAGGCAAGAAAGCCCGCCACGCTGAGCAGCGCGAACACGGCATAGAGGCCGACCGTGAGCCACAGGCCCTTGTGGATGAACAGGCCCACGCTCACGACGTTCACCGCCAGCCACACCAGCCAGTTCTCGATGAATTTGCGCCCGAGCAGGAATTGGCCGACGAGGCTGAGCCCGGTCGAGAACCCGTCCCACCAGGGCACGTCGGTGTCGGTGAAGCGGCGCAGGAAGAGTGCGACCGCGGGCCATGCCAGCGCGCAGGCCGCCAGTGCCAGTGCCATGCCGCGCGGTGAAAGCCGGCTGACCCGCAATGCACCGCCATCGGCGCGGTGGCCGCGCAGCCATTGCCACCAGCCCCAGAACGCAACGACCGCGAAGAACACCTGCAGCGAGGCATCGCCGTAGATGCGCGCCTGCGCGAACACGGCCACGTAAAGCAGCGAGCTGACGATCGCAAGCGGCCAGCCCCAATGGATCTCGCGCATGTTGCAGCCGACCATCGCAAGCGCCAGCACCGCGGCCACGAGTTCGAGCCAGCTGACCGGTGAGCCCCAGAGCGCGAACGCGGGGGCTGAGAAGAACTCGGGCATCAGAGGCCGCCGTTGTTCAATGGGTAATCTGCACGAACACTTCGTTGGGCTTGACCATGCCCAGTTCCTGCCGCGCACGCTCTTCGACCATCTCGAGGCCGATCTTGAGGTCGTTGACCTCGGAGGCCAGCCGCTCGTTGTTCACCACGGCCTTGGCGTTGGACTCTTTCTGGTCGGCCAGCCTGGTTTGCAGCTGTGCCACGTCGCGCACGCTGCCGCGCCCGTTCCACAGCTGCCACTGCAGGATGACCAGCAGCAGCAACAGCACGATGGGTGGAACGAGGCGCGAGCGCATGCCGCCGGCTTCGGGCGCTACTTCAGGTTGTAGAACGCGCCGCGGCCGGGATAGCTGGCGATGTCGCCGAGGTCTTCTTCGATGCGCAGCAGCTGGTTGTACTTGGCGATGCGGTCGGAGCGCGAGAGCGAACCGGTCTTGATCTGGCCCGCGTTGGTGCCCACCGCGATGTCGGCGATGGTGCTGTCTTCGGTTTCGCCCGAGCGGTGCGAGATGACGGCCGTGTAGCCCGCGCGCTTGGCCATCTCGATGGCGGCGAAGGTCTCGGTCAGCGTGCCGATCTGGTTGATCTTGATCAGGATCGAGTTGGCAATGCCCTTGTCGATGCCTTCCTGGAGGATCTTGGTGTTGGTGACGAACAGGTCGTCGCCCACCAGCTGCACGCGCTTGCCGAGGCGGTCGGTGAGCAGCTTCCAGCCGTCCCAGTCGCCTTCGTGCATGCCGTCCTCGATGCTGATGATCGGGTACTTGTCGACCCAGGTCGCGAGCATGTCGGCCCAGTTGCCGGCCGACAGCGTGAGGTTCTCGCCCGAGAGCACGTAGTTGCCGTCCTTGTAGAACTCGCTGGCGGCGCAGTCGAGGCCGAGCGCAATCTGCTCGCCCGCCACATAGCCGGCCTTGTCGATGGCTTCGAGGATCAGCTGGATGGCCGCTTCATGGCTTTCGACGCTGGGTGCGAAACCGCCTTCGTCGCCGACCGCCGTGCTGATGCCGCGGTCGCCCAGGATCTTCTTGAGCGCATGGAACACCTCGGCGCCGTAGCGCACGGCTTCGCGGAAGCTCGGCGCGCCCACGGGAATGATCATGAACTCCTGCAGGTCGAGGCTGTTGTTGGCGTGCGCGCCGCCGTTGATGACGTTCATCATCGGCACCGGCAGCTGCATGCCGCCCATACCGCCGAAGTAGCGGTACAGCGGCAGGCCCGACTCTTCGGCCGCGGCGCGCGCCACGGCCATCGAGACGGCGAGGGTGGCGTTGGCGCCCAGGCGGCCCTTGTTGTCGGTGCCGTCGAGGTCGATCATCGTGCGGTCGAGGAAGGCCTGCTCGCTGGCGTCCAGGCCGAGCACGGATTCCGAGATTTCGGTGTTGATGTTCTCCACCGCCTTGAGCACGCCCTTGCCGAGATAGCGCTTCTTGTCGCCGTCGCGCAGCTCGATGGCTTCGCGCGAACCGGTCGACGCGCCCGAAGGCACGGCCGCGCGGCCCATGGTGCCCGATTCGAGCAGCACGTCGCACTCGACGGTGGGGTTGCCTCGGCTGTCGAGAATTTCGCGGCCGACGATGTCAACGATTGCACTCATAGTTTTTGCTTTGGTGAGGGGAATGAAGAATGGATTAGCGTCGATGGAAGCGGGCCCCATTCCAGGGAAGCGCCGCGTATTGGATGCTGGATTTTTCCGCAGAGATATGTATCAGCTGGTCTCCCACGGTGGCACGCGAAAGCCCTTCGATGTGGGCCTTGTCTTCGGGTACGCAGATCAGGTCGAGAGACGATGAACGGAAGATGTCTTCCTGGACGCCACGTGCATTGTCGGACAGGAACATCGGCGCGATGTAGTAGTAGGCACCGTAGCCAAACGACTCCAGCAGCGACACCAACTCGTCGCGGTTGCCCGTCGGGCGCCCGTTCGAGCTGTCGACTTCCAGGTAAACCACGGGGCGCAGGCGCCCCAGCGTCTCGCGAGCGCCCTCGAGCATTTCGAGTTCGAAGCCTTCGATGTCCGACTTGATGAAATCGAGGCGGTCGAGCGCCATGCTGTCAATCGAGAGCATATCGACGCTCTCGGTGGCCTCGGAAGGTTGCTGTTCGGCACCGCGCAACGAAGCGCAGCCAAAATTGAAGGGCTGTCGCGGGTCGATGGCGGGGAAGCGAACCGTGTCGACGGTGCGCCCGATGGCCTTGTTCAGTGCATGCACGTTGAAGCGCTCGTTGAGCGCAAGGTTGGCGCACAGCAACTGGTGCGTGGAGCGCGCGGCTTCGAATGCGTAGACCCTGCCGCCGTCGCCCACCATGGCCGATATCGGCACCGTGTGCGTGCCGATGTTCGCGCCGGCCTCGAGCACCACGTCGCCCGGGCGGACGATCTGCCTGAACAGCTGAACTTCCGCTTCCGACCATTCGCCGTAGGCCAACACACTGCGCCCCACGTAGGTGTCGTTGCGATTGACCAGGAACCGGCCGTGCCGCGCTTCGGTCAGTTCGTAGATCGGCATGGTGTGTCTTCGCAAAAGGTTCAAAGGCCTTCGACGGCGATCATCCGCATGACCGCGGCACCTGCGCGCGCTTCGCGAGCCTTCACGTACTCGGGCGTTTCGTAGAAGGCCTTGGCCTTCTCGAAGCTGGGGAACTTCAGGATGACGATGCGCGAAGGCGCCCAGTCGCCCTCGAGCACTTCGACCTGGCCGCCGCGCACGCACACTTCGGCGCCGTGCGCCTGCATGGCGGCACTCGACCACTTCTTGTATTCCTCGTACTGCGCCGGGTTGGAGACCTCGACGTGGGCGATGACATAACCACTGCTCATGATTGAAAGATGTCCTCCAGAAATGCGTTTCTCTTGGTGACCTGGTCGAGCGCCAGCAGCGTTTCGAGCAGGGCCTTCATGTGCTTGAGCGGCACGGCGTTGGGGCCGTCGCTCAGTGCCTTGGCGGGATCGGGGTGGGTCTCCATGAAGAGGCCGGCCACGCCCACGGCCACGGCCGCGCGCGAGAGCACCGGCACCATTTCGCGCTGGCCGCCGGAAGTCGTGCCCTGGCCGCCGGGCAGCTGCACCGAATGGGTGGCGTCGAACACCACGGGCGCGCCGGTCTCGCGCATGATCGCGAGCGAACGCATGTCCGACACCAGGTTGTTGTAGCCGAAGCTCGCACCACGTTCGCAGGCCATGAAGCTGTCTTCGGGCAGGCCGGCTTCCTTGGCGGCAGCGCGCGCCTTGTCGATCACGTTCTTCATGTCGTGCGGCGCGAGGAACTGGCCCTTCTTGATGTTCACCGGCTTGCCCGACTGCGCCACCGCGCGGATGAAGTCGGTCTGGCGGCACAGGAAGGCGGGCGTCTGCAGCACGTCGACCACTTTGGCGGCCGCGGTGATGTCTTCTTCGGTGTGAACGTCGGTCAGCACCGGCAGGCCGAGCTCGCGCTTCACCTTGGCGAGGATCTCCAGGCCCTTCTCGCGGCCCGGGCCGCGAAAGCTCGTGCCCGAGGAACGGTTGGCCTTGTCGAAGCTGCTCTTGAAGATGAACGGAATGCCGAGCGAGGAAGTGATTTCCTTCAGCGTGCCGGCCGTGTCCATCTGCAATTGCTCTGATTCGACCACGCAGGGCCCGGCAATCAGGAAGAAGGGCTGGTCGAGCCCGATGTCGAATCCGCAGAGTTTCATGCTACGACCTTCAGGTTCTTTGCACCGCCCGCGCTGCGGGCCTTGTGCTCGAGCGCCGCCTTGACGAAGGCATTGAAGAGCGGATGCCCGCTCCACGGCGTCGACTTGAATTCGGGGTGGAACTGCACGCCCATGAACCATGGGTGCACGTCCTGCGGCAGCTCGACGATTTCGGTCAGGTGCTCGCGCTGCGTCAGCGCGGAGATCACGAGGCCGGCGGCGCGCAGTTCGTCGAGGTAGTTGACGTTGGCTTCGTAGCGGTGGCGGTGCCGTTCGGTCACCACGTCGCCGTAGATGCTGTGGGCCAGCGTGCCGGCCGAGACGTCGGAGCTCTGCGCGCCCAGGCGCATCGTGCCGCCGAGGTCGGACTTCTCGTTGCGCGTCTTGACCGTGCCGTCGGCGTCCTTCCACTCGGTGATCAGCGCGATCACGGGGCAGGGCGTTTCGGGGTCGAACTCGGTGCTGTTGGCGTTCTTGAGGCCCGCCACGTGGCGCGCGTATTCGATGGTGGCCACCTGCATGCCAAGGCAGATGCCAAGGTAGGGCACCTTGCCTTCGCGGGCAAAGCGGGCGGCCGAGATCTTGCCTTCGACGCCGCGCTGGCCGAAACCGCCGGGCACCAGGATGGCGTCGTACTTGGCAAGCCGCGAGACGTCCTGCGGTGAGATGGTTTCCGAATCGATGTAGTCGATCTTCACGCGGGCATGGTTCTTCATGCCGGCATGGCGCAGTGCTTCATTCAGCGACTTGTAGCTGTCGGACAGGTCGACGTACTTGCCGACCATGGCAATGCTTACTTCCTGTTGCGGGTGCTCGACCTCGTACACCAGCTCGTCCCAGCGCTGCAGTTTGGCGGGCGGCGTGTTGATGCGCAGCTTGTCGCAGATGAGGCCGTCGAGGCCCTGCTCGTGCAGCATGCGCGGCACCTTGTAGATGGTGTCGACGTCCCACATGGAGATCACGCCCCATTCGGGAACGTTCGAGAACAGCGAGATCTTGGCGCGCTCGTCGTCGGGGATCGGACGGTCGGCACGGCACAGCAGCGCGTCGGCCTGGATGCCGATGGCACGCAGCTCCTTGGCGGTGTGCTGCGTGGGCTTGGTCTTGAGCTCGCCGGCGGCGGCGATCCAGGGCACGTAGCTCAGGTGCACGAAGGCCGAGTTGTTCGGGCCCATGCGCAGGCTCATCTGGCGCACGGCTTCGAGGAACGGGAGCGATTCGATGTCGCCCACCGTGCCGCCGATCTCGACGATGGCCACGTCCACTTCATGCGCGGTGCCGAGGCCGGCGCCGCGCTTGATGTATTCCTGGATCTCGTTGGTGATGTGCGGAATCACCTGCACCGTCTTGCCGAGGTAGTCGCCGCGGCGCTCTTTCTCGAGCACGCTTTTGTAGATCTGGCCGGTGGTGAAGTTGTTGGCCTTGCGCATCCGCGTGGTGATGAAGCGCTCGTAGTGGCCGAGGTCGAGGTCGGTCTCGGCACCGTCGTCGGTGACGAACACCTCGCCATGCTGGAACGGTGACATCGTGCCGGGGTCGACATTGATGTACGGATCGAGCTTGATGAGGGTGACCTTGAGGCCGCGCGATTCAAGGATCGCGGCGAGGGAGGCGGAGGCGATTCCCTTGCCAAGGGAAGATACGACACCACCGGTGACGAAGACAAATTTGGTCATGCCAGTTCCGGACCATGGATCCGGGCAGTGGGAAATTGCGATTGTATATGGCTCACCCGCAGGCTCCGCGCACTGCGTGCGCTTGTCCTCATTACACTTCGGCGATATGCAAGATCTCGCCGGCAAACACATCGTCCTGGGCCTTACCGGTGGTATTGCCTGCTACAAGTCGGCCGAGTTGTGCCGTCTTTTCGTGAAGGCGGGCGCCACGGTCCAGGTGGTGATGACCGAGGCGGCCGAGCAGTTCATCACGCCGGTCACCATGCAGGCGCTTTCGGGGCGCACCGTCTACACCTCGCAGTGGGACACGCGCGAGCCCAACAACATGCCGCACATCAACCTGAGCCGCGAGGCCGATGCCATCGTGCTGGCGCCCTGCAGCGCGGATTTCGTGGCACGGCTGGTGCAGGGGAGGGCCGACGACCTGCTGAGCCTGATGTGCCTCGCCCGCCCGATGGATCGCGTGCCTCTTTTGATCGCACCGGCCATGAACCGCGAGATGTGGGCGCATCCCGCCACCCAGCGCAACCTGATGCAGGTGTCGGCCGATGGGGCCACGGTGCTGGGCGTGGGCAGCGGCTGGCAGGCCTGCGGCGAGACGGGCGATGGCCGCATGCTCGAGCCGGCGCAGTTGCTCGAGGACATCACGGCCTTCTTCGCGCCGAAGCTTCTGGCGGGCCAGAAGGTGCTGGTGACCGCGGGCCCGACCTTCGAGCCGCTCGATCCGATACGCGGCATCACCAACCATTCGTCCGGCAAGATGGGTTTCGCCATTGCGCGCGCCGCGCACGAGGCCGGCGCCGAAGTCACGCTGGTGGCCGGTCCGGTGCACCTGCCAACGCCGCGCGGGGTGAGCCGCATCGACGTGCTCTCTGCGCAGGACATGCTCGAAGCAACCTTGCGGGCCGCCCAGTCCGCTAGCATTTTTGTAGCGACGGCCGCCGTCGCCGACTGGCGGCCCGCCACCCACAGCGAGCAGAAGATCAAGAAGGACGGCAGCGGCAAGACGCCCGTGCTGAATTTCGTCGAGAACGCCGACATCCTGCTGGCGGTGGCCAGGAGCGAGCGCGCGCAGGCTCGCAAGCTGTTCTGCGTAGGTTTTGCGGCCGAGAGCGAGAACCTCGCCGCGCACGCCAAGGCCAAGCGCGAGCGCAAGGGAATTCCGCTCCTGGTCGGCAACATCGGCCCGCTGACCTTCGGGCACGACGACAATGCGCTGCTGCTGGTGGACTCAAAGAGCACGCGTGAGCTGCCGCGTGCGCCCAAGCTCACCCTGGCGCGCGAACTCATGACCGAGATCGCCGCGCGCCTGCCTGACTGGAGAGTCTGATGAACCCCCAATGGAACACACCGCCCAACGGCGATTTCGCCAGCTATGTCGAGCGGCTGTCGGCCCAGGCCGCATTGCCCAAGCGGGCAGCGCATGAAGGCGACCATGGGCTAGACGTCGGCATCACGCCCGCGCCGGGCGCGCAAGGTGCCGCGGCGGCCGCAGCGCAGCGGCGCGAATCGTCGAACGGGGACACCTCGGCGCCAGGCGCTGCGGCGCTGACGCCCACGGCGCTCAGGATCATGGCTGCCGTGGGGGCCGTGGTGCTCCTGGCGCTGTGGTCGGCCGGCGTGTCGCTCGTCGTGCTGGTGTTCCTGGCGGGCGCGGCTTTCTGGCTCGCCAGCAAGTTGAAGGGACTGAAGCTTTCACCCGGTGTCGCCAAGTGGCAGCAGGTGCTCGAGGAAGCCGCCCGCAAGCAAAGAGAACAGCAACACAAGCAAGGCAAGTAGAAGTGAAAGTAGACGTTCGTATCCTCGATCCACGCATGGTGGATCAATTGCCCGCCTATGCCACGCCCGGCAGCGCGGGGCTCGACCTCAGGGCCTGCCTCGATGCGCCAATCACGCTGGAGCCCAACGCCTGGCAGCTCGTGGGCACCGGCATCGCGATCCACCTGGCCGACCCGGCGTACGCAGCGCTGATCCTTCCGCGCTCGGGCCTCGGCCACAAGCATGGCATCGTGCTCGGCAATCTCGTGGGCCTGATCGACAGCGACTACCAGGGCGAACTCAAGATCAGCGCCTGGAACCGCAGCGACACGCCCTTCGTGCTCCAGCCGATGGAGCGGCTCGCGCAACTCGTGATCGTGCCGGTGGTGCAGGCGCAGTTTCATGTGGTCACGGAATTTGCAGCTTCGCAACGCGGAGAAGGCGGCTACGGGTCCACCGGCAAGCACTGACCCCTCGGCTTCGTGTCGGGCCCGTAAAGATCGGAACCGACAGTTCGCGGCGTGCTCCTACGTTTCGGGTTGTGTCATGCGTCATCCCCCTTGCGGGAAAGGCGTTAGATGCAGGCTTGGTGCATCAGCATGCGCCGTTTACTCGAGGAGCCTCTCAACATGAAAATTTCAATGCGCTTCATTTCCATCGCCGCTTCCGTGGTGGCGCTTGCCACGCTCACGGCCTGCGTCGCTCCTGCGCCGGTCTACCAGACTTCGCGCTACCCCTATCAGGCTCCGCCGCAAGCCGTTCCGTACCAGGAAGCGGCTTATGTCGAGTACGGCCACGTAGCCAACATCGAGGTGCTGCGCAGCGAAACCGCAGGCACCGGCACCACGGGCGGTGGCGCCGTGGCGGGTGGTGTGGTCGGTGGCGTGGTCGGCAACCAGTTCGGGCATGGCACCGGCCGCGCCGCGGCAACCGCCCTGGGCATCGTAGGCGGTGCGCTGCTTGGCAACACCATCGAGGGTCAGGCCAGCGGGCCGCGCGCCTACGAGAGCTATCGCATCTCGGTGCAGACCGACCGCGGCGGCTACCGCGCCTTCGATGTGCAGCATCCGGGCGACCTGCGCATCGGCGACCGCGTGCGCATCGACAACGGCCAACTCTCGCGCATGTAGGCTGTTTTCGCGAGCGGCAAAAAGCCGGGCAATGCCCGGCTTTTTTTGCTTGCCGCGGCGGTCGGCTCTGCCGGATCAGTGCAGCAGATCGTTGCCCGGTGCCGTCGGCGGCACCTTGAAAAAGGCCGTGCCAGCCGTGCCGCGGCCGACTTCTTCTTCCGTGGCCTCGCGCACCGAGCGCACCGTGATGTCGAGCCGGATCGCAATGCCGGCGAGCGGATGGTTGCCGTCGAGCACCAGATGGTCCGGATAGATTTCGGCCACGGTGTAGATCACGTCCCTGGGTATCGCCTCGCTCACGCCTGCGGGCAGGGCGGCGCCATCGAAGGTCATGCCTTCCTCGGTGCCTTCGGGGAACAGCGAACGCGGCTCCAGAAAGAGCAGCTGGTCGTTGAAGTCGCCGAAGCCCTGTTCGGGCTCGAGCTGCAGTTGCACCCGGGCGCCGGGCTCATGGCCCTGCAGGGCGGCTTCGATCACGTCGAATAGGTCGTCGCCCCCCACCATGAATTCCACCGGTTCGTCGAGCACGTCCAGCACTTCGCCCAGAGTGTCTTTCATGGTCCAGGTCAGGCCGACCACGCATTGTTCAGAGATTTCCATTGCAGAATTCTCCCATGGAGATCACACAACCGCTGCCGTTGCTCGGCGGCCTGAGCGCCGCGCAGTTCATGCGGCGGCATTGGCAGAAGAAACCGTTGCTGGTGCGCCAGGCCATACCCGCCATGGTGCCACCGATCGAGCGCAGCGCGCTCTTCGCCCTGGCCGAGCGCGAGGACGTCGAATCGCGCCTCATCCGCCACGGCAAGGCCGGCTGGACGCTCAAGCACGGGCCGCTCGCGCGCCGCGCATTGCCGCCGCTTTCGCAGCCGGCATGGACGCTGCTGGTGCAGGGCGTCGACCTGCATCACGACGGCGTGCACGCGCTGCTGCAGCAGTTCCGCTTTCTGCCCGATGCGCGCCTGGACGACCTGATGATCAGCTATGCCAGCGACCAGGGCGGTGTGGGCGCGCATTTCGACAGCTACGACGTGTTCCTGCTGCAGGCGCAGGGCACGCGGCGCTGGTCGATCGGCAAGCAGAGCGACCTGCGACTGCAGCAGGGCGTCCCGCTCAAGATCCTCGAGAACTTCGAGCCCGAGCAAAGCTTTGTGCTCGAACCTGGCGACATGCTGTACTTGCCGCCGCGCTATGCGCACGACGGCGCGGCGGTCGGCGACGACTGCATGACCTGCTCCATCGGCCTGCGGTCCTCCGCGGCAGGCGAGCTTGGCGCCGACCTGCTGGCGCGCATGGCACAGTCGTATGCGGAGGCGCTGGAAGACGCAGGGCCGGCCGAGCTGGCGCGCTACCGCGATCCGACGCAGCCTGCGGTCGATGCGCCGGCCGCCATGCCGGCCGCGCTGCAGGCCTTCGCGCGCAAGGCGATCGATGCCGCGCTGCGCGACCGCGACGCCATCGACCGTGCGCTGGGCGAATCGCTGACGGAGCCCAAGGCCAACGTCTGGTTCGACCAGGACGGTGCCGAGGCGCCAGGCGTGCTGCACGCCGTGGCGCTCGACCGCCGCACGCGCATGCTCTACGACGCTCGGCACCTCTACATCAACGGCGAGAGCTTTCGCGCGGGCGGGGCCGATGCAACGCTGATGCGGCGGCTGGCCGACCGGCGCGCGCTCGGTCCGCGCGAACTGGCGCGCGCGAGCGACGGTGCACGCGCACTGCTGGCCGAGTGGTGCCAAGCGGGGTGGGCCCATGCAAAGTGAGAGTCCTGCAGCGGCCGGACCGTCCTTGCCCGAAGGACGGTTCGATGGCCACGAGGCCTTCGCGGAGATCGTGCGGGCCGCGCTGTCGAGCGCGGCCCGGCAGGGCTGGAGAGAGCTGGTCTTCAGCGATCCCGACTTTGCCGACTGGCCGCTCGGCGAGCGCGCCAGCATCGAGGCGCTCCAGGCCTGGTCGGCCACGGGCCGCCGTTTCGTCCTGCTGGCGCAGCGCTTCGATGTGCTCGAACGTAGCCATGCGCGCTTCGTTCCGTGGCGGCGCACGTGGGCTCACATCGTCGAATGCCGCGCGGTGCGTGCGGAGGCGGGAAGCGAGGCGGTGCCGAGTGCCATCTGGACGCCCGAGTGGTTCGCCCACCGCACCGATTCCGAGCGCAACCGCGGCCTGTGCGGTTTCGACCCGCGTGCGCGGCGCGAACTGCGCGAAACAATGGATGAGTCGTGGCGAGCGGGGCGGCCTGCCTTTCCGGCATCGACATTGGGCTTGTAAGCCAATGCCGCGAATGAAGCCGCGAGACACAAACGGGCAGCGATGCGGGTCTAGAATTTTTTTGTTCTGACACCCATTGCCAAAGGAGTTTCCATGAAGAAGTCATCGTCCGTCCTGCTCGCTTCGCTGATTGCCGCTGCCGCACTCGTGGCCTGCGGAAAGAAAGAGGACGCCGCGCCGGCGGTTGTGACACCCCCGCCCGCTCCGGTGACCGAACCCGCACCTCCACCGCCCGCAGTTGTGCCGGCCCCGTCGACCAGCACCGATCCGTCGGCCGCAACAACGCCTTCGCCGGGCGCCTCCTCGGCCCTGGACGCCGCCAATGCCGCGACAGAGGCTGCCAAGAAGAAGGACGCACCGAAGCAATAACCAAGCTCGACAGGGCGGTCATTCGCCCAGCAAAAAGCCGCCTCACGGCGGCTTTTTGCATGGTGCCCGGATCAGACGTCCAGCCAGGGCGAGCCTTCCGACGCACTGGCCGTGAGCATCTCGGCCTCGTGCCCGCCGAGGGCTTCGGCCATGAGGCGCCGCACGATGTCGGGACGGTTGTTCTGCTCGCTCAGATGCGCCGCGACCACGTGGCGCAGGCCGTCGTGGCGAACCGCGCGCGCGATCTGCGCGGCCGCTTCGTTCGACAGGTGCCCGTGCTTGCCGCCGACGCGCAGTTTCAGGAATGCCGGGTAGGCCGAATTGGCCAGCAGTTCGCTGTCGTGATTGAACTCGAGCAGCAGCGCGTGCACGCCGCGCAGGCATGCCAGCACATGGGCGGTGGCATGGCCCAGGTCGGTCAGCACGCCCAGGGTGCGGGCGCCGTCGGAGCAGCGAAGCTGCAGCGGCTCGCGTGCATCGTGCGGCACCGTGAAGGGCCGCACCGAAATATCGCCGACCGCAAACTCGGCATCGTCCCGCGCCAGGTTGAGCCGGCCTTCGAAATCGCGTCCGCCGGTGGCGAGCCAGGTGCCTTCGCTCATCCAGACGGGAATGCGGTTGCGCCGCGACAGCGAGTGGGCGCAGCCGATGTGGTCGCCGTGCTCGTGGGTGACGAAGATCGCGTCGATGTCGCCAGCCACGAGGCCGGCCCTGGCAAGCCGGAGATCGAGCTGCCGCAGGCCGAAGCCGCAGTCGACCAGCAGCCGCGAGGTGCGGCCGCCGCTGGTTGATTCCACCAGCGCGGCATTGCCCGTGCTGCCGCTGCCGAGGCTTCGGAAGCGGAGCATGCGGGTTACTTCAGGTCGTCGGCAATGACCTGGACGATGCGCTGTGCATTGGCCGAGGTTTCGGGCGCGCCGGCTTCGTTCAGTACCGAGACCGTGGTGCTCTCGCCCTGGCCGCCCTTCACGAGGATGCGGAACTTGATCGGTGCTTCGTTCTTGCTGGAGCTGCTGAACAGCTTGCCGAAGAAGCCAGGCTCCTTCTTGTCCGGGTTCGGGGTCACGTAGCGCACGTAGTAGATGCCGGCGCTGCGGTCGCGGTCTTCCACGGTGAAGCCGGTGCGGTCGAGCGCCAGGCCCACGCGGCGCCATGCGCGGTCGAAGCCTTCGCTGATCTGCACGACCGGCTGGCCGCCCGCGTTGGAGACGGTTGCGGTCTTGGTCGGTGCGGTGGTTGCAGCCAGGATCTTCGACTGCTCCTGCGAGACGCCGAGCTTGACCATCAGGCGGCGCAGGAACTCGGTCTCGAGCTCAGGGTCGCTGGGGCGGGGCTGCCAGACGGTCTGGTCCTGGCGGCTGTTGTTGTAGACCTCCTGCATGCCGCGATGGCTGACGAAGATCTCGGTGCCGGTGGGCGTGCGCTCCAGGCGGGTGCGGAAGCGATCGAGTTCGCCGGTCGAGTAGACCGAATCGACCAGCTTGCCCAGCGTGCCGCGGATGATGTCCTGCGGCAGCTTGGCGCGGTTCTCGGCCCAGTCGGTTTCCATGATGCCGAGGTTGCGCTGCTCGGTGGTCAAGAGGAAGCCGCTTTCCTGCCAGAAATCCTTCACCGGGTCCCAGAGCTGGTCGGGCGAACGGTTGATGACGATCCAGCGCTGTGTACCCGAGCGCTCCATGCGGACGTCTCCGATGCTGGCAACCGAGGTGGGAATGCCCGGCGCATTGGCCGCGCCAGCCTGGTAGGCGTTGGCCGTGACCGCGCCGCCCGGCACCGCATAGCGGTTTTCGCGCGAGAGCTGCGACAGGTCGGGCGGGACTTCGAGCGTCGGGGCCTTGCCCGCGCTCTTGTAGTCGATCTTGTCGCTCTCGAGAACGGAGCAGGCGGCGAGGCCGACAACGAGGGTGGCCAGCAGTGCAGCTCGCGAAATGTGCGAAAGGTTCTTCAACGTCGTCTTCCTTGTTGGAATGGGTTCGGTCAATCTGTGGGCCGCATTGCCCGCACTCTCTGAGCACGGTTCAGGCAAAAGGTTGCGTAACCTCGATGCGGCAGGGGGAAAGAGATCGGAGGGTCGAGAACAAAAACGGGGTCAGCCCTCGAGCAGGCCGGTGGCGCGCAGAGCGGCCTCGACCACGGGCCGGTTCGTTTCCGCCAGTTCGGTGAGCGGCAGCCGCAATGCGCCGCCGCACAGCCCGAGCCTGGACATGGCCCACTTGAGCGGGATCGGATTGGGTTCCACGAACAGGTGGCGATGCAGCGGCATCAGTTCGAACTGGATCTGCATGGCGCGCCGCACGTCGCCCGCGATGGCCGCAACGCACAGCTCGTGCATCTTGCGCGGCGCGATGTTGGCCGTGACGCTGATGTTGCCCTGGCCGCCGCAGAGCATGAGCGCGACAGCGGTGGGATCGTCGCCGGAATAGACGGCAAAGTGCTTGGGCAGGTCGCGGATGAGCCACTGCGCGCGCTCGATGTTGCCGGTGGCTTCCTTGATGCCGATGATGCCCGGCACCTGCGCGAGGCGCAGCACGGTGTCGTGCGCCATATCGGCCACGGTGCGGCCGGGCACGTTGTACAGCACGGTGGGCAAGTCGCCCACGGCTTCGGCGATGGCCTTGAAGTGCTGGTACTGGCCTTCCTGCGTCGGCTTGTTGTAGTAGGGCACGACCTGCAGCTGCGAATCGGCGCCCACGCCCTTGGCGAACCTGGCGAGCTCGATCGCTTCCTTGGTCGAGTTGGCGCCGCAGCCGGCCATCACGGGCACGCGACCCTTGGCCTGCTCGACCGCCACGCGGATGATCTCGCAATGCTCTTCCACGTCGACCGTGGGCGATTCGCCGGTGGTGCCGACCACGCCGAGGCAATCGGTGCCTTCGTCGATGTGCCAGTCGATCAGCCGGCGCAGGGCGGGGTAGTCGACACTGCCGTCGTCGTGCATCGGCGTGACGAGAGCGACGATGCTGCCTGTCAGTTGCTCCAAGGGGAATCTCTCTGTCGGTGGACGAAAGCGTCGATTCTACTTACTCCGGCGTCCCCGGAAACGGCTGCCCCGGCGGGGTCAGTTTGCCTGCAGCAGATGGCGTCCGGGCTGGCCCGGACTGGCCTCGCCAACACGGATGGCCGCAATGCGCTGCACGAAGCGCGCCGGTTCGGCAAGAAAGCCGTCTTCGTAGGCCACCACGCGCAACGCTTGGCACGCGGCCAGCAGTTCGCCGGGCTGCAGCAGGAAGTCAGGGCGCGAGGGCTTGCCCACCGTCTCGTTGCCGGCCGCAAAGGTTTCGTAGAGCAGCACGCCACCCGGCGCGACCGCGGCCACGATGTCCGCCATGCGCGGACGCCACAGGTAGTTGGTGACGACCACGGCGCCGAAGGCCTGGCCCGCGAAAGGCCAGGGGCCGGACTCGATGTCGGCAGCCAGCACACGGCCGAAGGCGCCCGCGGCCTCGGCGGCTTCCGCCGAGCGGTCGACCCCCGTGACCGCATGCCCGCGCGCCGCGAACCAGCGCATGTGCCGTCCGTGGCCGCACGCCACGTCGAGCACGGCCGCCTCCGGGGCGAGCAGGTGCGACCATCTCACGATCCATTCCGACGGCTCCGGTCCGCCGTGCGACGGTGCTGCATCTTTCATGGCCATCAGAAACAGGACCAGACCTGGTCGACCAGCGTGACCAGGAAATCCGGGTGCACATAGAGCGCAAAAACCCCGCCCAGCGCTGCCAGCGCGGCGGCAAGCCAGCCGGCGTGCACGAGTTGGTGGTGCATGTGCGGAGTCATGGGGCCATTGTCCACCGTCAGGTCAGCCGGGTACGGCGGCCGGCTGGCCATCGCGCGCAATGGCGCTTTCCTTCACCGGCAGGTTGATCAGCGCCGCGAACACGCCCAGGGCAATCGCGATGTACCACACGACGTCGTAGCTGCCCGTGGTGTCGTACAGATAGCCGCCCAGCCAGACGCCGATGAACGACCCGACCTGGTGGCTCAGGAACACGAAGCCGCTGAGCATCGACAGGTGCGCCACGCCGAAGATGCCCGCGATGATCGCGTTGGTTGCGGGCACCGTCGAAAGCCAGAGAAAGCCCATGGCCGCCGAGAAGACGTACACGCTGAGCGGCGAGATCGGCGCCAAGAGGAACAGGGCGATCGAAACCGCCCGCGCAAAGTAGATGGCCGCCAGGATCTTGCGCTTGGCCAGCTTCTGCCCCAGCAGTCCGACCGTGTAGGTGCCGAATACGTTGAAGAGCCCGATCAGCGCCAGTGCGTAGCCCGCCACTTCGGCCGGCAGGCGCTGGTCGCGCAGGTAGGTCGGCATGTGGATGCCGATGAACGCGAGCTGGAAGCCGCAGACGAAATACCCCGCCATCAGCAGGCCGAAGCTCGGATAGCGGAAGGCCTCGCCCACTGCGTGCAGCACCGACTGGTCGCGGTGCCCGGCCAGCGCGCCGCGCTGCGGTTCGCGCAGGCCGAAGGCCAGCGGCACGATCACCAGCGCCAGCATCGCCACCACCGCGAGCGCGCTCTGCCAGCCCAGCTGCCTGATGAGCAACCCCTCGATCGGCGCCATCAGGAACTGGCCGAACGAGCCGGCGGCGGCCGCCACGCCCATGGCCCACGAGCGCCGCTCGGCCGGGATCTGGCGCCCGATCACGCCGTAGACGACGGCATAGGTCGTGCCCGCCTGCGCCGCACCGATCAGCACGCCGGCACTCAGCGTGAACAGCAGCGGCGTGGGCGAATACGCCATGCCCAGCAGGCCCAGCGCATAGAACGCCGTGCCGGCAATCAGCACCCGGAAGGCGCCGAAGCGATCCGCCACGATGCCCGCGAACACGCCGAAGATGCCCCACGACAGGTTCTGGACGGCCAGCGCGAACGAGAAGGTCTGCCGGCTCCAGTCCTGCGCCTGCGTGATCGGCTGCAGCCAGAGGCCGAAGCCATGGCGGATGCCCATGGAGAGCGTGACGATCATGGCGCCGCAGATCAATACCTGCTTGACCGAGAGAGTGGGAGGCGAGGCTTGCATGGCGTCGAATGTAGCGACTCGGGTACTTTGGGAGGCGCGCGGGCGGGCAAAGCCATTGATGATTTATCGCGGCCTGTTTGATGCGCATCGGGCATCAAAGCCGCAGATCGCCGGGGCTGCGGGTGTTTCCTGTATGGGTATCCAGTGGTTGCGGAGCGACTGACTACAATCCGCCCCCATGGCGACTCCCCTCAAGACTCCCCCCAGTTCAACGTCCGCATCCTCAGGCTACTCGGAAGGCTCCATCCGCGTGCTCAAGGGCCTCGAGCCTGTGAAGCAGCGCCCGGGCATGTACACCCGGACCGACAACCCGCTGCACATCATCCAGGAAGTGCTGGACAACGCGGCCGACGAGGCGCTGGCGGGCTACGGCAAGAAGATCAAGGTCACGCTGCATGCCGACGGCTCGGTGAGCATCGAGGACGACGGCCGCGGCATTCCGTTCGGCCTGCATCCCGAGGAAAAGGCCCCGGTAGTCGAACTGGTGTTCACCCGCCTGCACGCCGGCGGCAAGTTCGACAAGGGCTCGGGCGGCGCCTACAGCTTCTCGGGCGGCCTGCACGGCGTGGGCGTGTCGGTGACCAATGCGCTGTCGAAGCGGCTCGAAGTCACCTCGCACCGAGAAGGCTCCATTGCCAAGCTGGCCTTCAGCGCCGGCGACGTGATCGAGGCGCTCGAGATCCGCAAGCTCGAAGCCGGCGAACGCAGGCAGGGCACCACCGTGCGTGCCTGGCCCGACGCCAAGTATTTCGAGACCGCCGCGCTGCCGATGGCAGAGCTCACCCACCTGCTGCGCAGCAAGGCCGTGCTGATGCCCGGTGTCAGCGTCACGCTCACTATCGAGAAGACCAAGGAAACGCAGCAGTGGCTCTACAAGGGCGGCCTGAGCGACTACCTGATGCAGACGCTCAACGGCGACCCGGTGATCCCGCTGTTCGAAGGCAGCGGCCATGCCGACAAGAACGCAGACAACTTCGCCGAAGGCGAGGGCGCCGACTGGTGCGTGGCCTTCACCGAAGACGGCCAGCCGGTGCGTGAGAGTTATGTCAACCTGATTCCCACCAGCGCCGGCGGCACGCACGAAAGCGGCCTGCGCGACGGCCTGTTCACCGCGGTGAAGGGCTTCATCGAACTGCACTCGCTGCTGCCCAAGGGCGTGAAGCTGCTGCCCGAGGACGTGTTCGCGCGCGCCTCGTACGTGCTGAGCGCCAAGGTGCTCGATCCGCAGTTCCAGGGCCAGATCAAGGAGCGCCTGAATTCGCGCGATGCGGTGCGGCTGGTGTCGAGCTTCGTGCGCCCCGCGCTCGAGCTGTGGCTCAACCAGCACGTCGACTACGGCAAGAAGCTCGCCGAACTGGCCATCAAGGCCGCGCAGACGCGCCAGCGCGCCGGCCAGAAGGTCGAGAAGCGCAAGGGCTCCGGCGTGGCCGTGCTGCCCGGCAAGCTGACCGATTGCGAGAGCAAGGACATCAGCCACAACGAAGTCTTCCTGGTCGAGGGCGACTCCGCCGGCGGCAGCGCCAAGATGGGCCGCGACAAGGAAAGCCAGGCCATCCTGCCACTGCGCGGCAAGGTGCTCAACACCTGGGAAGTGGAGCGCGACCGGCTCTTCGCCAACACCGAAATCCACGACATCTCGGTGGCCGTGGGCGTCGACCCGCACGGCCCCAACGACACGCCCGACATGAGCGGCCTGCGCTACGGCAAGATCTGCATCCTGAGCGATGCCGACGTGGACGGCTCGCACATCCAGGTGTTGCTGCTCACGCTGTTCTTCCGGCACTTTCCCAAACTCATCGAAACCGGCCATGTGTATGTCGCAAAGCCGCCGCTGTTCCGGGTCGATGCACCGGCCCGCGGCAAGAAGCCAGCCTCCAAGGTCTATGCGCTGGACGAGGGCGAACTGACCGCCACGCTGGACAAATTGCGCAAGGACGGCGTGCGCGAAGGCGCCTGGAGCATCAGCCGCTTCAAGGGACTGGGCGAAATGAGCGCGGAACAATTGTGGGAAACCACGCTCAATCCGGATACCCGGCGCCTGATGAAGGTGCAATTGGGGCGCTTCGATTTCACGTCCACCCAGGGCGAGATCACCAAGCTCATGGGCAAGGGCGAGGCAGCCGCCCGGCGCGAATTGATGGAACTGCGCGCCGACGATGTCGATATCGATGTTTGACCACCCTCGTGAAAATTCCAGATCTCATGCGTCCGTTGCTCCTGGCCCTGCTGCTGTGCGCGCAGCAGGGGCTTGCGCACGCCGCTGACGTCTACGGCTACATCGACAGCAAGGGCGTGGCGCACTTCGCATCGGAAAAGATCGACGAGCGCTATCAGATCTTCTTTCGGCGCGGCCAGAGCTTCGACACCTCGCAAGGCATCGGAGCATCCGGGCGCGGCGGGCGCAAGCTCGATGGAAAGGTGCCGCAGGCATCGCAAACCCTGCTTGCCCTGTTCGAGGCCTCGCCAAGCTACAAGACCGCGAAGGCCGCGCTGCGCGATGCGTCGACCAGGCATTCGATCGACTACGAACTGCTGCAGGCACTGATCGCAACAGAATCGGGCTTCGATGCGCAAGCCGTCTCGCCCAAAGGCGCGATGGGTCTCATGCAGCTGATGCCCGCGACCGCGCAGCGCTACGGCGTCTCGGCCGACAAGCGCGCCACCATCGAGAAAAAGCTGTTCGACCCGCGCACCAACATCGCGGCCGGCTCGCGCTACCTGCGCGACCTGATCGCGATGTTCCCGGGCCAGATCGAACTGGCCCTGGCTGCCTACAACGCGGGCGAAGGCGCGGTGCAGCGCGCGGGCAACAAGATCCCGAACTACAAGGAAACGCAGAACTACGTGCAGACCGTGCTGCAGCTCTACGCCTACCTCAAGCCGTCGGCCGGCATGGGCGTGGTTGCCGGCGGGCGCGGCGGCAAGACGCCGGGGCGCATCCGCATGGAGCTCACGGTGCCCAAGGGCGGGGCGCTGGGCCGTGGCAACATGCCGCCTGATTCGCCGGGCGACGTGCCGGTCATGCCCGGTGCCGCCGAGCCGTCGCCGGTGCCGGGCGCCAGCTCGGACGCGCCGGTGTCGTGATGGCACCGGCCCGCTTTCCTTGCCGATGAAGGAGCCCTTCATGCATCGCCGAAGCTTCGTCCTCGCGACCGCTGCCTGTGCGGTGGCCGGCGCCACGCGCGCGCAGCATGCAGCCACGCACGACACGCCGCCGCCGGCGCCTTCGTCGAAAGAGCCGTACGCGCGCCTGCAGGGCGGCGTGCCGCACCACATGACGCCCGAGCAGGAAGCCCAGCGTGTCACCGACAGCCCCGCGCCGGCCGGCCCGCAAGGCCGCTGGGTGCCGCGCGCGGCCCTGCCGATTCCGCGCAGCGAGATGGCCTGGGCCATCGCTGCGCAAGGGCGCATGCACGTGGTCGGCGGCTATGGTGAAGGCAAGGTCAACCGCGACTACCACCACATCTACGACCCGCAGTCCGACCGCTGGCTCGACGGCGCGCCGCTGCCGCGCGGCGCCAACCACGTCGCGGTGACGGCCGACGGCGGGCGCGTGTATGCGCTCGGCGGCTTCGTCGAACAGAACCGCCGCTCCGACACGAATGCCTACATCTACGAGATTGCCGCCAACCGCTGGAGCGCCATTGCGCCACTGCCACGCCCGCGCGGCGCGGCGGCCGCGGTGATGCTCGATGGTTCGCTGCACCTGATCGGCGGCGCGTCCGAGCCTGCCGCCGAGCGCGCGAGCGTGGGCTGGCACGAGGTCTACGACCCCAAGGCCGATCGCTGGTCGTCCGCCAAGCCGCTGCCCGGCGCGCGCGACCATGTGGGTTGCGTGGCGCACGGCGGCCAGATCCATGTGGTCGGCGGCCGCTTCAACACCTTCGAATACAACACCGACCTGCACCACGTCTACCTGCCCGCGCGCGACACCTGGGAGCTGCGTTCGCCGCTTCCCACCGCGCGCTCGGGCCATGGCCTCGTGGTCTTGCGCGGCCGCTTCTTCGCCATGGGCGGGGAGGGCGGCATTCTCGTCAGCGGCGTGCCGCGCCAGGCCAAGGTGTTCGGCCAGATGGAAAGCTACAACCCCGTGGACGACACCTGGCAACGCCATGCACCGATGCCCACGCCGCGCCATGCCGTGGGCGCGGCCGTCATCGGCGACTGGATCTACGTCGCCGGCGGCGGCGCGGTGCTCGGCGGCGCCGTGCAGTCCGCGGTGCACGAGGCTTTCACTTTGAGCTGAGCGCGCGAACAAAGCGCACGGCCCCCACGCAACTGTTTTTCTTTCTCTCTTTTCCATGGATTCCCAACCTCCGCTCGATCTCCAGGGTCCCACCGACGGCGACACCACGCTCACGCTGGCCGACTACGCACAGACCGCCTACCTCGAATACGCCCTGAGCGTGGTCAAGGGCCGCGCGCTGCCCGATGTGTCCGACGGCCAGAAGCCGGTGCAGCGGCGCATCCTGTACTCGATGTCGCGCATGGGCCTGGGCTTCGGCGGCACCAACGGCACCGTGGGCGCCAAGCCCGTGAAGAGCGCGCGCGTGGTCGGCGACGTGCTCGGCCGCTTCCACCCGCACAGCGACCAGGCCGCGTACGACGCGCTGGTGCGCATGGCGCAAGACTTCTCGCAGCGCTACCCACTGGTCGACGGCCAGGGCAACTTCGGCAGCCGCGACGGCGACGGCGCTGCGGCCATGCGCTACACCGAGGCGCGTCTGGCGCGCATCACCAGCCTGCTGCTCGACGAGATCGACGAAGGCACGGTCGACTTCATTCCCAACTATGACGGCAGCACCGAAGAGCCGCGCTTGCTGCCCGCGCGGCTGCCTTTCACGCTGCTCAATGGCGCCAGCGGCATCGCGGTCGGCCTGGCCACCGAGATCCCGAGCCACAACCTGCGCGAGATCGCCGACGCCTGCGTGGCGCTGATCAAGTCGAACGGCAAGCTCAGCGAGGAAGAGCTCCTGGGGCTGGTGCCCGGCCCTGACTATCCGGGCGGCGCGCAGATCATCAGCGGCCCGGGCGACATCGCCGACGCCTACCGCACCGGCCGCGGCTCGCTCAAGGTGCGCGCGCGCTGGAAGATCGAAGACCTCGCGCGCGGCCAGTGGCAGCTGGTGGTCAACGAACTGCCGCCGGGCGTCAGCACGCAGAAGGTGCTCGAGGAGATCGAGGAAATCACCAACCCGAAGGTCAAGGCCGGCAAGAAGGCGCTCTCCGCCGACCAGACCCAGCTGAAGGCCGCGATGCTCTCGGTGCTCGACGTCGTGCGCGACGAGTCCAGCAAGGACGCGGCCGTGCGCCTGGTGTTCGAGCCCAAGACCTCGCGCATCAGCCAGGACGAATTCGTCACCACGCTGCTCGCGCAGACCTCGCTCGAAACCTCGTCGCCGATCAACCTCACGATGGTGGGCATCGACGGCAAGCCGACGCAGAAGTCGCTGCGCCAGATGCTCAACGAGTGGATCGCGTTCCGCGAGGTCACGGTCGAGAAGCGCTCGCGGCATCGGCTCAACAAGGTGCTGGAGCGCATCCACATCCTCGAGGGGCGGCAACTGGTGCTGCTCAACATCGACGAGGTGATCGCGATCATCCGCGCGGCCGAGGACCCGAAGGCCGCGCTCATCGCACGCTTCGACCTCAGCGAACGCCAGGCCGAGGACATCCTTGAAATCCGCCTGCGCCAACTCGCGCGCCTCGAAGCCATCAAGATCGAGCAAGAGCTCAAGGGCCTGCGCGACGAGCAGAAGAAGCTCGAAGACATCCTCGGCAGCCCGGCCGCGCTACGCCGCCTGCTGGTGAAGGAAATCGAGGCCGACGCCAAGACCTTCGAAGACCCGCGCCGCACGCTGATCCAGGCCGAGAAGCGCGCCGTGGCCGAAGTGAAGGTGGTCGACGAGCCCGTGACCGTGATCGTGTCGCAGAAGGGCTGGGTCCGTGCGCAGAAGGGTTGGGCCAGCGAGAAGGCTGCGGCGAACGGTGGCAATGGTGCTGCCGCGCCCGAATACAGCTTCAAGTCCGGCGACGCGCTCTACGGCGCCTTCGAATGCCGCAGCGTCGACACGCTGCTGGTGTTCGGCTCCTCCAAGGACAAGACCGTGCGCGTCTACACCGTGCCCGTGGCCTCGCTGCCCGGCGCGCGCGGCGACGGGCAGCCCGTGACCACGCTGATCGAGCTCGATGCCGGCACGCACGTCACGCATTTCTTCGCGGGGCCGGTGGGCGCCAGCGTGCTGCTGGCCAACACCGGCGGCTACGGCTTCATCGCCACGGTCGAGAACATGATGTCGCGCCAGCGCGGCGGCAAGGCCTTCATCGACGTGGGCGAGGGCGAACAGCTCTGCCGTCCCTCGCTGGTGGGCGGCGCGAGCGGCGCGGAGCCGATGCCGGCCGCCACGCACGTGGCCTGCGCCTCGACCGGCGGCCGCATCCTGACCTTCGACATTGCCGAGCTCAAGAGCCTGCCGAAGGGCGGCCGCGGCCTCACGCTGATCGACCTCGAAGCCAAGGACACGCTGGCCGGCGCCGCGGCCTACACGCGCAGCGTGAAGATCGAAGGCATCGGCCGCGGTGGCAAGGAGCGCGATGAAACGCTGGAAATCCGCACGCTCAACAACGCGCGCGGCAGCCGCGCGCGCAAGGGCAAGGCGGCCGACCTGGGCTTCAAGCCGGCGAGCATCGTGCGGGTGCTGTGATGGGCGGCATCGACATCAGCGTCATCGGCCTCGTCATTGCAGTGGCCACGGGCCTTGCCAGCTTCTGGTTCGGACGCCGCATGCGCCTGAAGCGCGGGGCCAGGCAGCGCGAGAAAGACCGCATCGCGGCGCAGGCCATCGAGACCCGGCAGCAGCGCCGGGCGCGCGAGCGCAAGGAGCGCGGCTAGCGCAGGCCCTGCCACCAGCGCTCGTTGGTGCGCGCCTTTCCCACCGTGAGCACTTCGCCGATCACCGGCGTGGCGAGTTCGATCTTCTTCGCCTGCGACAGGTCGGCGATGCGGTCCAGCGGATCGTGCCAGGTGTGGAAGGCGAGGTCGAAGGTGGTGTTGTGCACCGAATAGAGCACCTTGCCGCGCAGGTCCTCGAAGGCCTGCACGCTCTGCTCGGGTGTCATGTGCACGGCGGGCCAGTAGGCGTCGTAGGCGCCGTTTTCCATCAGCGCCAGGTCGAAGCCGCCGAAGCGCTCGCCGATCTGCTTGAAGCCTGAAAAGTAGCCCGAGTCGCCGCTGTAGAAGATGCGCTGGCCGCCGCTTTGCACCACCCATGAAGCCCACAGCGTGCGGTCGCGGTCGGTCAGCGTGCGGCCCGAGAAGTGCTGTGCCGGCGTAGCGGTGAGCTTCACGCCGTCGTGCTCGCCGCCTTGCCA
Organism: Variovorax paradoxus; assembly: GCF_018614875.1. Taxonomy (GTDB): domain Bacteria; phylum Pseudomonadota; class Gammaproteobacteria; order Burkholderiales; family Burkholderiaceae_C; genus Variovorax; species Variovorax paradoxus_I. Next base: position 35,417 of record NZ_JAGGNW010000033.1, read on the forward strand.
CCAGTCGAGTTCGGTGATGCGCTCGGCCGGCACGCCCATGGCCACCAGCCGCGCGCGCACGCCCAGCGGCACGAAGTAGCGCTGCACGCGCTGCGCGAGGTATTCGATGGTGGCCACGTCGAGGTGGTCGTAATGGTCGTGCGAGAGGATCAGGCCTTCGATGGGCGGCAGTTGCTCGAGCGCGAGCGGCGGCTTGTGAAAGCGCTTGGGGCCCACCCATGTGAACGGCGACGCGCGCTCGCTGAACACGGGGTCGATCAGCCAATACTTGCCCTGCAGCTTGAGCAGGTGCGACGAATGGCCGAGCCGCACCACGTGGTTGGCCTGGGGGTCGAGCGCTTCCAGGTCGGCGGTGCCCAGCATGCGCACGGGAATCGGATCGACCGGCACGGTGCCCACCTTGTCGCCGACGATGAAGCGCGACCAGATCCGCCATCCGCTGGCGGACGGCAGGACGTCGGGGTTCGCCAGGTTCTGGAAGTTGCAGCCCTTGAACTGCGGCGATGCGTCGTAGCGTGCCTCGCATCCGCTGTTGCTGGCGCAGCCGGCCACCAGCGCGCAGCTGGCCGCAAAGAGCAAGGTGCCGTAGCTGCGAAGCCTGCGCTTCAAGAGATTCGATGGGCGGGCGGCATTGTTCATGGGCTCGGATGTTGTCGGGTTTTTGCGGCGCGAGCTTAGCCGGCGCGCAGCCGCCGATGGTTTCAGCGGCAGAAACATTCGGCGCACAGGGACATTCCCGCGCCGCTCGTCGTATGCCATGCGTTCTATGGCCCGAGGCGGCAGCGCGCGGCACACTGAAAAGCGCCACGTCCCGCGGGCTTGAAGGAGGCGACACACACCATGAGCAGCAACCGCTATCCCATCATCTACGTGCGCGGCTACGCCATGACCGAAGCCGAGCGCGACGACACCGCGGCCGATCCGTTCTGCGGCTTCAACGTGGGCTCCACCGTCTACCGCGCCACCGTGAAAAAGGACGCGCCGGCGCAGAAGTTCGTCTTCGAGTCGCCGGTGGTGCGGCTCCTGGCCGACTACCAGTACCAGAGCGTCTACCAGAACGGCCTCGACATCCTCGACGACGACTGGAAGCCCTCGCCCGACGAAACCGGCAAGGACGTGGACGGCATTCCGGCCGCATCGATCGTCGTCTACCGCTACTACGACGGCGGCTCGGAGCTGCTCGGCGATGGCAAGTCCCGCGACGTGAAGGTCTACGCACAGGGCCTCGGCAAGCTGATCCTTCGCGTGCGCGACCTGGTGGCGCTGCGCGAGGGTGCCGCTTTCTCGCCCGCGGACTTCCGCTGCTACCTGGTGGCGCACTCGATGGGCGGCCTGGTGGTTCGGGCCTTCCTGCAGAACCCGGCGCTCGGCGATGCGGCGGCGCGTGCCTGCGTCGACAAGGTGTTCACCTATGCCACGCCGCACAACGGCATCGACATGGGCGGCGTCAACGTGCCGGCCTGGCTCACGGCCAACGAGATGAACACCTTCAACCGCGAGCGGATGTCGGAGTTCCTGGACACGGCGCCGGTCGATGGTCGCATGGACTACCTGCCGGCGGCCGCGTTTCCGGCCGAACGCTTCTTCTGCATGGTGGGCTCCAACCGCGGCGACTACGAAGCCGCCAAGGGCCTTTCGCGCATGTTCGCGGGCCATGGCAGCGACGGGCTGGTGCGCATCGAGAATGCGTCGCTCTGGTGCATCGACGAGGCCCGGCGCAGCAAGCCGGTGGCCACGGCCTACGCCTTTCGTTCGCACTCGGGCTACTTCGGCATCGTCAATTCCGAGGAGGCGTACCAGAACCTCGTGCGCTTTCTGTTCGGCGACGTGCGTGTCGATCTCTGGTTCGAGGTCGATGGCGTGACGCTGCCGCCGGACCTGCCCAAGGACGCCGATATCGACGCGCTCTACCAGATCGAGCTGCTGGCCGCGCCGCGCGGCAAGCGCTGGTACCTGAGCCGGCGCGTGGCCGAGGAAGATTCGCCCGCCTGCCGCACGCACAAGGAACTGAACGACCCGGAAAGGCCCGAGCGCCGCTCGATCTATCTCTCGACCGTGTTCCTCGCCAACAAGGCGCGCGTGAAGCAGGACCGGCCGACGCTGGCCTACGCGATGACGCTCGGCGTGCGCGTGCCCGACTACCAGGTGAACAAGAAGTTCTGGCTCGACGGCCACTACGAAGGCAGTTCGCTGTTCCGCGACACGCTGGTGGTCGAGATCGCCCCGCCCCGGGCCGACGACCCGGCGCAGAACTGGAACGTGAAGTACGGCTGGCAGACCGACACCGCGGGACAGGCGTCGCTGCCCATCAGCCCGAAGCAGTTGGCCGACGGCAAGCTGCAGTTCATCGTGCCGCTTTCGAGCCTGGGCGCGGCAGCGGCGGCACCCGGCATCAGCGGCAAGGTGCGGCTGGAGGTGAGCGCCTGGAGCTAGCGGGAGCGGCTACGATGCGCGGATGAAAACTGCCGTCCTCGTCATCGACATGCAGCGTGGCCTTTATGACGATCCGCCGCGCCCTCACGAAGCCGGCGAGGTCGCGCGGCGCGTCAATGCCCTCACCGAGCGTGCGCGTGCCGCCGGAGTGCCGGTGGCTTTCATCCAGCACGAAAACGCCGTCGACCTGGAATTCGATTCCGAGCGATGGCAACTGTCCAGCGCCCTGGATGTCGATTCGCGCGACACGAAGATCCGCAAGACCACGCCCGACTCCTTTCTGCGCACGCCGCTCGAAGCATGGCTGACCGGACATGGGGTGCAACGCGTGGTGATCTGCGGCTACTCGTCGGAGTTTTGCGTGGACACCACCACGCGGCGCGCCGCCGCGCTGGGCTACGAGGTCGTGCTCGCGGCCGACGCGCACACCGCGCACGACAAGCCGCACGCCCCCGGCGCCTTCATTCGTGCGCACCACAATGCGACGCTGTCGGACATCACGAGCTTTGGCGTGCCGATCCGCGCGGTGGACTGGGCCGACATCGCGTTCTGATCAGTCCGCCCCCGCCCGCCAAACCCGCGCCAACGCCGCCATCTTCCCCCTGAACCCCAGCCGGTCGTTCGACAGCGCATCGATGAAGTCCGACAGCCGCTGCGACTTCACCATCGTGTAGATCGTGAGCCAGGTCGTGAAGGCGAACACCACGCCGAACCAGAGCGCCTTGCGCCACAGCGGCGCGTCGGCCTCGGCCAGCAGGTTCATGCCGAGGAAGCCTGTCGTCACGGTGCCGATCAGGCCGAACAGCGTCACCACGGTGAGCCGCACCACGGTGCTGGCCTGCCGGCGCAGGCTGTCGGCGTCGAGGTAGGTGTTCATGTCGGCGATGCGCGCCTTGACCTCGTCGTAGAGCGGATCGAGGCCGAGGTGCGCGGTGCACATATGGGACAGTGCGCGCACCTGAGCCTGTTCCGAGATCTCGTGGAACCAGTAGCGGTGGGTGAAGCGCAGGAAGCGCTCGAAGCTCGCGCGGATGGCGCGCTTGAACTGCTTCACGCTCGGTGTGCTGTGGATGTCGAGCCGCTTGAGGGCTTCGACCAGCTGGTCCGAGAACATCAGCAGCGAGGCCTTCTGGAAATGCGCGATGAGAAACAGCAGGAAGTGCTGGTGGCGGAACTGCGCGAGCACGCCGCGGTCGCGGCAGCAGAAGAATTCGGAACGCGCATCGCCCACCACGATCAGCGCATGGCCGTTGCAGAGGTAGCGCGTGTTCGGCGCCGCGCCGGCATCGACCCAGAAGCGGTCGTAGCAGTACTTGTGCTCGAAGTCGGCGATGTGCTGCTCGGCGTAGGGCAGGTGGGCATCGGTGGCGCCCGCACCGGTGACCAGCGCGAGCCGCACGAAGTCGTCGCGCGTGAGGCGGCGCGGATCGTCGAGCGACAGGTACGCCATCACCGGCATGCGGTAGTACTCGATCTGGCGGTAGCGCAGCACGCCCGGGTCTTCCGAGTGGTCGCTCACCAGCGGCTGCATCAGGTAGGCCCAGTGCGAGGAGATGCGCGGTGCGCGGTGCTGCGCCACGTGCGAGAGAAAGCTCTCGCGCTGCTGCGCGTCGGAGCTTGCGAGCACGCGGCCGTCGGCGCCCAGCCATTCGACGCTCGCCATGCAATGCAGCGCCGAACCATCGGGCTCCCAGCCGGAGGGGTAGGCGCGACCGAAACGGTAGAGGATCTCCTGCGCCTGCGCGAGGCTCAGGTGGTCGGCCCCGACCTCGAGGTTCACCATGACCACGTCGACGTCGAAGAAGAAGTAAAGGTCGCAATGGACCACGTCGAGCGTGATCGGCGCATCGCCCGCGCGGGCCACCACGCGCACCGAAGCGATGTCGTGGCGGCGGAAGATGCGCATCGGCGAATCGCCGTCGCTGCCGATGTCCGCGCCGCTGCCCTTGTTCTTCGATCGGCCCTCGCCATACAGGAAGCGCTGCACGTAGGGCAGGAAGCTCACGAACTCGTTGTAGTGCCGCTCATGGAAGCGGCTGCTGTCGCCGGTGTATTCGTCGACCTCCTCGCGCCAGGGCGAGGCATCGCCCATATCGCGCAGCACCTGCCATGGGCCGTGCTGCGAGGGCTTGGCGTCGGGCGCGGGCACCAGCCGCAACGGCCAGAGCAGCACCTGCCTGAAATGCTGAACGACGGGAGCGCCGGGAGCGAGCGGATTCGCCTCGGTGGACAGGGTGGCCGCGGGTGGATTCAGCATCGCGCGAGTGTAGGCAGAAGGGCTGTCAAAAGACTGACCTAGGGAAATCCCTGGCTAGGTCTGAAACCGGTTTCATATAAGCTGCAGGCATTGCTTTCGAGGCATGCGCACGGCCACGCCGCGTTCGCCCACCCATGAACTACCAGTTTCAATTCGACGCCGTCTTCGCTGCCTGGCCGCTGCTGCTCAAGGGCACCTGGATCACGATCCAGCTCTCGCTCATCGCCACGCTGCTGGGCCTGGTGGTGGCCATCTTCTGCGCCTGGGGCAAGACCTCGGGGCCGGGCTGGCTGCGCTTCGTCGTCAATGCCTACATCGAGGTGATCCGCAACACGCCGTTCCTCGTGCAGCTGTTCTTTTTCTTCTTTGCGTTGCCGGCCATCGGCTTGCGCTGGTCGCCGCAGACGGCCGCCCTGGTGGCGATGGTGGTGAACCTCGGCGCCTATGCGACCGAGATCATCCGCGCGGGCATCGAGTCGATTCCCAAGGGGCAGATCGAGGCGGGCCGGGCGCTCAACCTCAAGCCCTGGGAAATCTTTCGCTTCGTGATCATCAAGCCCGCGTTGAAGGCCATCTACCCGGCGCTCACGAGCCAGTTCATTTTGCTGATGCTGAGCTCGGCCGTGGTGTCGGTGATCTCGGCCGACGACCTGACCTCGGTGGCCGCCAACCTGCAGTCGCAGACCTTCCGCAGCTTCGAGATCTACATCGTGGTGGCGGCCATCTACCTTGCGCTGGCCATGTCCTTCTCGGCCCTGTTCAAGCTGATCTACAAGCGCATGCTCAACTACCCGGACCGCCGGTAACAGCCCACGGACGGAGCAGAAACAATCATGCGTACCTTCGGTTTTCCCGAATTTCTTTTCATCCTCGAAGCGGCCCAGTGGACACTGGCGCTCTCGGCCATCGCCTTCGTCGGCGGCGCGATCCTGGGGCTGGTCGTCGCGCTCATGCGAACCTCCGATTCGACCTGGGCACGCACCGTCTCGACGGTGTTCATCCAGATCTTCCAGGGCACGCCGCTCTTGCTGCAGCTGTTCCTGATCTTCTTCGGCGCGCCGGTGCTGGGGCTCGACATCAATCCATGGATTGCCGCGGGCGTGGCGCTCGTCCTGAACAGCGCGGCCTTCCTGGGCGAGATCTGGCGCGGCTGCATCCAGGCCATTCCGCGCGGCCAGTGGGAGGCCGCCGAAGCGCTGAGCCTCACCTACAGCGCGCGCATGCGCGACGTGGTGCTGCCGCAGGCCTTCAAGATCGCGCTCGCGCCCACGGTGGGCTACCTGGTGCAGATCATCAAGGGCACCTCGCTCGCGGCCATCATCGGCTTCACCGAGATCACCCGCGCGGGGCAGATCATCAACAACGCCACGTTCCAGCCGCTCATCGTGTTTTCCGTGGTGGCCGCCATCTACTTCGCGATCTGCTGGCCGCTCTCGCTGCTGGCCGCGCGCATGGAGCGCAGGCGCGCCCGCGCCCTCGCACGCTGAAGTCCCGCTTTTTTTCGCTTCCTTCCTTATCCAGGAGACACCTTCCCATGACCCGTACCACCACCCGCCGCGCAGCGCTGGCAGCCCTCGGCCTCGGCGCCGCGCTCACCGTGTTCGCACCTTTTGCCTCGGCACAAAGCGTGGCCGACATCAAGAAGAAGGGCGAGATCACCATCGGCATGCTGGTCGACTTTCCGCCCTACGGCACCACCGACGCCAAGAACCAGCCCGACGGCTACGACGCCGACGTGGCCAAGCTGCTGGCCAAGGACTGGGGCGTCAAGGCCAACATCGTGCCGGTGACCGGTCCGAACCGCATTCCCTTTCTGCTGACCAACAAGGTCGACCTGCTGGTCGCCTCGCTCGCCATCACGCCGGAGCGCGCCAAGCAGGTGCAGTTCTCGCAGCCCTACGCGGCCGCGACCATCGTGCTGTACGGCGCGACCAAGGCGCCCATCAAGGCGGCAGGCGACCTGAAGGGCCTGCGTGTCGGCGTGGCCCGCGCTTCGACGCAGGACGTGGCCGTGACCAAGGCCGCGCCAGAGGGCACCGAGATCCGCCGCTTCGACGACGACGCCTCGGCCATGCAGGCATTGATGTCGGGCCAGGTCGATGCCATCGGCTGCTCGGTCACCGTGGCGGCGCAGATCGCCAAGCGAGTGCCCGCCGGCACCTACGAGAACAAGTTCACGCTGGTGCAGCAGTCGATGGGCATCGCGATGCGTCCGGGCCAGGAAGAGCTGCACAAGGCGGTGAACGAGTTCGTGCAGAAGAACACCGCGAATGGCGAGCTGAACAAGCTCTACCAGAAGTGGCTGCAGGCCGATCTGCCAAAAATGAACTAACCCCCAGTCTTCGCGCACTTCGTGTCGCTACGCCAACCCCCTTGCAGGGGGCAACACCAGCGGCCCGGCAAAGCCGGTTCCGCGGTGTTCCACGAGAAGTCGCAGAGGGCCGAACAATGAAATATCGGAAGCAACGAGCATGACGGACGCAGTCCCAAACGCAGCGACCACGGAATCGATCATCCGCATGGAAGCGGTCAACAAGTGGTACGGTGAATTCCAGGTGTTGACCGGCATCGACCTGTCGGTGCGCCACGGCGAACGCATCGTGATCTGCGGGCCTTCGGGCTCGGGCAAGTCCACGCTGATCCGCTGCATCAACCGGCTCGAGACGGTGCAGAAGGGCCGCATCGTGATCGATGGCATCGACCTCACGGCCGGCGGCAAGAATGTGGATGCGGTGCGCGCCGAAGTGGGCATGGTGTTCCAGCAGTTCAACCTGTTTCCGCACCTCACCATCCTGGAGAACTGCACGCTGGCGCCGATGCGCTCGCGCGGCATGACCCGTGCGCAGGCGGAGGAGGTGGCCATGAAGTACCTCACCCGCGTGCGCATTCCCGAGCAGGCCGGCAAGTACCCCAGCCAGCTCTCGGGCGGCCAGCAGCAGCGCGTGGCGATTGCGCGCGCGCTGTGCATGACGCCCAAGATCATGCTGTTCGACGAGCCCACCTCCGCCCTCGATCCCGAGATGGTCAAGGAAGTGCTCGACACCATGATCGGCCTGGCCGAAGACGGCATGACCATGCTGTGCGTGACGCACGAAATGGGCTTTGCCCGCAGCGTGGCCGACCGCGTGATCTTCATGGCCGACGGCAAGATCGTCGAGCAGGCGCCGCCGGCCGAATTCTTCGGCAATCCGAAGGACGAGCGCACGCGCCAGTTCCTCGGCCAGATCCTCAGCTCGCACCAAGCCCACTGATGGCCTTCGAAGTCCTGATTTCTCTGTCGTCCTTCGGCGCGGCCGAGGTGGGGCGGCATGGCCAGCTCTGGTGTTCGCAGTTGGCATTGGCGGCGGGCGCCGATTCGGTGGAAGTGCGCGGCGAGATGCTGCGCGATCCGGATGCCGAACTGCCTGCCCTGAACGGACTCGCGTCCGTGTATTCCAGCCCCGAGGGGCTGTGGGCCGAAGGCGGCTGGCTCGACAGCGCTGCGCTCAAGCGCGGCATTGCGGCCGCGACCCGCGTCGGCGCGAGGCGGCTGAAGATGTCCATCGGCGACTTCCAGCCTTCCTCGCACGGTTCGCTCTGGGGTTTGAAAGTGCAGCTCGCGGAAACCCGCGTCGAACTGCTGATCGAGAACGACCAGACTGTGCGCGCCGGCACGCTGCCCGCGCTGCAGGCGTTCTTCGACGCGGCCGACCGCGCCGGCGTCGAGCTGGGCATGACCTTCGACATGGGCAACTGGCACTGGCTCGGCGAGTGCCCGCTGCAGGCGGCGCAGGCGCTGGGCCACCGCGTGCGCTACGTGCATTGCAAGGGTGCGCAGCGGCTGCCGCACAAGTGGGTGGCGGTGCCGCTGGGCGACTCCGTCGCGCCGTGGCGAGCGGTGTTGCGCGCGTTGCCTGTCGACGTGCCGCACGCCATCGAATACTCTCTCGTGGGCGACGACCTGCTGGCCGTCACGCGCACGCAAATCGACTTCATCCGCACCGCACGGGCATAGATCGAGACATACACATGCCAGAACCCACCGCTTTCGATGTCGCCCTGTTCGGCGAGGCCATGCTGCTGCTGGTGGCCGACCGGCCCGGCCCGCTGGAGAACGCAGAGGCGTTCCACAAGCGCACCGCCGGTGCCGAGACCAACGTGGCCATCGGCCTTTCGCGCCTCGGCCTCAAGGTGGGCTGGGCCAGCCGGCTCGGCACCGACTCGATGGGCCGCGCGCTCCTGGCCGCGATGCGCGCCGAGGGCATCGACTGCTCGCACGTGATCTGCGACGCGACGCAGCGCACCGGCTTCCAGTTCAAGGGCCGCGTCACCGACGGCAGCGATCCGCCGATCGAATACCACCGCAAGGGCTCGGCCGCGAGCCACATGGGGCCGGCCGACGTCGACGAAGCCTGGCTGCGTTCGGCACGCCACCTGCATGCCACGGGCGTGTTCGCGGCCATCTCGGACACCAGCCTGCAGGCCGCGCTCAAGACCATGGACGTGATGCGCGCGGCCGGCCGCACGATCTCGTTCGACACCAACCTGCGGCCCACGCTGTGGTCTTCCTCTGAAACGATGCGCCACTGGATCAACGAACTCGCTTCGCGCGCCGACTGGGTGCTGCCCGGCATCGAGGAGGGCCTGCTGCTGACCGGCGAAAGCACGCCGGAGGGCATTGCACATTTCTACCGCGAGCGCGGCGCGAAGCTGGTGGTCGTCAAGCTCGGCGCAGACGGCGCCTACTACGACAGCGACGTGGCCGGCACCGGCCGCGTCGAAGGTTTTCCGGTGAAGGAAGTGATCGACACCGTGGGCGCGGGCGATGGCTTCGCGGCCGGCGTGGTGAGCGCCTTGCTCCAAGGCAGGAGCGTGCCCGAGGCGGTGCGGCGCGGCGCCTGGATCGGCGCGCGCGCGGTGCAGGTGCTGGGCGATACCGAAGGCCTGCCGACGCGGGCGCAACTCGAAGAAGCGGGGCTTTGATGACCATGACCAAGAAGAACGTGCTCGTTTTCCGGCCGCTGCCCGAAGACCAGCTCGCGCGCCTGCAGGCCGCGCACCATGTGACCGTCGCCGATCCGCGCAAGGAGCCTGGGGCCTTTGCCACCGCGCTCGCCACCGCACACGGCCTGATCGGCTCGAGCCACACGGTCGATGCGGCGCTGCTCGACGCGGCGCCGCGGCTCGAAGTGATTTCGAGCGTGTCGGTCGGCGTCGACAACTACGCGCTCGCAGAGCTGCACAAGCGCAGCATCGTGCTGTGCCACACGCCCGACGTGCTGACCGAGACCGTGGCCGACACGGTGTTCGCGATCCTCATGGCCACGCAGCGCCGCGTGGTCGAGCTCTCGAACCTCGTGCGCGAGGGCCGCTGGACCGGGAACATCGGCGAAGAGCTCTTCGGCACCGACGTGCACGGCAAGACGCTCGGCATCCTCGGCTTCGGCCGCATCGGGCAGGCCGTGGCGCGCCGCGCCGCACTGGGCTTCGGCATGCCGGTGCTGTATCACTCGCGCCGTGCGGTCGACCTGGCTGCGCAGGCGCCCGAGCTGCAGGGCCGTGCCACGCACACGCCGCTCGACGAGCTGCTCGCGCGTTCGGACATCGTGCTGGCCATGCTGCCGCTGACCGATGCAACGCGCGGCATGATCGACGCCGCCTTCTTCGCGCGCATGAAGCCGGGAGCGGCCTTCATCAACGGCGGCCGCGGCGCCACGGTGAACGAAGACGCGCTGCTGCATGCACTCGACCACGGCACGCTGCGCGCGGCCGGCCTCGACGTGTTCGCGAAGGAGCCGCTGCCGGCCGAGTCGCCGCTGCGCACGCATCCGCGCGTGACGCCGCTGCCGCACATCGGCTCGGCCACGCATGAAACGCGGCATGCCATGGCGGAACTGGCGACCACCAATCTGCTGCAGGTACTGGCCGGGGAGAGGCCGACTGCGCCGTACGACACGGCGGCCGCATGAACTCCGCGTCTTGCTCCCTCTCCCCCTGGGGAGAGGAAGCGAGAGCGGGACATGAACCCCAGCGGCCGCGCCACCATCGCCGACGTCGCGGAGGCGGCCGGCGTTTCCAAGGCCACCGTCTCGCGCTTTCTCAACCACCGGGAGCGGTTGCTGAGCCCCGACATCGCCGCGCGCGTCGAAGTCGCCATCGCCAAGCTGGCCTACACCCCCAGCCCGATGGCGCAGGCATTGAGCCATGGCCGCTCGCGCCTCATCGGCCTGATCGTGGCCGACATCACCAACCCGTATTCGGTGGCCGTGCTGCGCGGCGCCGAGAAGGCCTGCCAGGACGCCGGCTACCTGGTGATGCTGTTCAACCTGGGCAACGAGAGCGAACGCGAGCGCGAGGCCATCGACGCCCTCGCGGGCTACCAGGTCGAGGGCTTCATCCTCAACACGCTGGGCCGCGGCAGCAACGTGGTCGACGCGGTCACGCTGCACGGCAAGCCCGCGGTGCTGGTGGACCGCCGGCACGCGGGCATGCACACCGACTTCGTCTCGCTCGACAACCCCGCGGCCATGCAGGCCACCTGCGGCCATCTGGTCGAGGGCGGCTACCGCGAACTGCTCTACGTGACCGAGCCGCAGAAGGGCGTGAGCTCGCGGCGCGAGCGCACCGCGGCATTCGGCGCCTGCGTGGCGGCGCACGAGCCGCGCGTGGCGGGCGAAGTGTTCGAGAGCGTCGAAGCAGAAAGCGATGCCCTCGATGCCGCGCTGACCGCCTTGCGCAAGCGCGCCAAGCGGGGCCGGCGCGCCGCGGTGGTGGCCGGCAATGCGGTGGTCACGCTGCGCATCGCGCAGGCGATGGCGCGGCTGAGATGGCAGTTCGGCAGCGACCTGGGCTTTGTCGGCTTCGACGATCCCGAATGGGCTTCGCTGATCGGCCCCGGCCTGAGCACCGTGGCGCAGCCCACCGACGCCATCGGCCGCACCGCCGCCAATTGCCTGATCGAGCGGCTGCGGGGGCTGGACGCCGCGCCGCGGCAGCTGCTGCTGCCGGGGCAGCTGGTGGTGCGGGGTTCGTCGCGGCCGGCGTAGCGGCGCCGGCCGGTCAGCCGACTTCGGCGATCAGCTCGATCTCGACGCAGGCGCCCATCGGCACCTGGGCCACGCCGAACGCGCTGCGCGCATGCGCGCCTTTCTCGGGTCCGAACACTTCGGCGAAGAACTCGCTCGCGCCGTTGGTCACCAGGTGCTGTTCCGTGAACGTGCCCACGGAGTTGACCAGGCTCATGAGCTTGACGATGCGCGTGACCTTGTTCAGGTCGCCCACGGCGGCATGCAGCGTGCCCAGCAGGTCGATGGCGATGGCGCGCGCGGCCTGCTTGCCTTCTTCGGTGCCGATGTTCGCGCCGAGCTGGCCGGTCCAGACCTTGCCGTCCTTCCTGGCGATGTGGCCCGAGAGAAAAACGAGGTTGCCGGTGCGCACGAAAGGCACGTAGGCGGCGGCCGGGGCGGCGACCGGGGGCAGGGTGATGCCGAGGCTGGAAAGCTTGTCGTAAACGCTCATTGAAGGTCCTTGTCCGAGGGTTGCGATTGAATCTGCGATTGTGTCTGTGATTGTGATGACTGCGCCGCCTCCGCGACCTGCGTGCGCAGCTCTTCGACGGGCCGCACCGTCACGCCCACCTTGAGCGCGTGGCGCGCGCCGCCGTGCAGCACGCCGCGCATGGGCGAGACGTCGGAGTAGTCGCGGCCGATCGCGAGCGCGACGTAGTCGTCGCCGGGCTGGCGGCCGTTGGTGGGATCGAACTCGGCCCAGCCGCCGGCGTTTTCATGGCCGTCGCCATCGTCTTCGCCGGGCAGGTACACCGAGACCCAGGCGTGCGAGGCATCGGCGCCGACCAGCCGCGGCTGGCCGGGCGGCGGCTGCGTGAGCAGATAGCCGCTCACGTAGCGCGCCGGCAGGCCCATGACGCGGAAGCAGGCGATCATGATGTGGGCGAAGTCCTGGCACACGCCCTTGCGCTGCGCAAGGGCCTCGACGGCGGGCGTGTTGATCTCGGTGCTGTCGGCGTCGTAGGCGAAGTCGCGGTACATGCGCTCGGTGAGGTCCATGGCCACGTCGAAGGTCGGCCGCTCGGGCGCGAAGCTCGCGCGTGCATAGGCCGCGAAGTCGTCGTGGCGCGGCACGTAGGGCGACGGAAACACGAACTCCGAGGCCGGGTCGAAGGTGGCGTCCTTGCGGTAGCGGAAGCGCTCGCGCACGGCCTCCCAGGGCAGCTCGCGCGCAATCCCCGGCGCAAGCTGCGGCGTTGAAGTCTCGACCACGCTTTCAGCGGTGACGACGAGGCTGCCGTGCGTGGCCTCGAGCGCGAAGAAGGCGCGCGTGTTGCCATAGACATCGGGCACCTCGTTGCGCTGCGCGGGCTGCGGCTCGATGGCGAGCCGGTGGCTCACGAGCCGCTGCGAACCGGTGGTCAGCGGCTTCAGGTGGGCCAGGTGCTGTGCCGTTTCGACCGCGGGCGAATACTCGTAGCGGGTTTCGTGCGTGACGTGGAGCAGCATGGGGTCTCGCAGGGGAAAGCGCAGTCAGGCTCCGACCGAGCGCAGTGATTCGGAGGTGAGCGTGAAATAGCGCGTGCCGATGGCGTCGGACACATGGTAGGCCGCCGTCTCGCAATGGGCCAGAAGCTCGGCCAGCGCCGGGTAGTCCGCGCCGGAGCCCGCCGCGCACAGATGCTCGAGCGTCCAGGTGGCGGGATCGGCCAGTTCGTACGACAGCGCGGTGAGCTTGCCGGGCGCGCCGCCGGCCAGGCGCGCAATGCGCCCGCGCAGCGTCTGCGTGACCCAGGCCAGCGAGCGCGGGTTCTCGGCATCGAGCACCAGCAGGTCGACCAGCGTGGCCACGTCGCGCCGCTGCTGGTAGCGGGCATGGAAGGTGATGGTGCTGTCGAACAGCGCCACCATGGCTTCGAAGCCGCTCACTTCGTGCACGGCGCCGTTCTCGAAGCCGGCCTCCAGCGCGCTGGAGAGAAAGCCCAGGCGCTCGATGTGGCGGCCGATCGACAGCAGGCGCCAGGCGTCGTCGCGCGTCATGCGGTCGGTCTGCGCGCCGGTCATGGCGGCCAGCGCGGTGCTTGCGGATTCGAGCGCGCGCAGCGCGGCGCCGGTGGCAAAGCTGCCTTCGCCGGCCTGCTCGGCCGCGCGGCGCAGGAAGTCGGCTTCGGCGCGCACGATCTGGTTCCAGTTGTCCTGCGAGAGCCGTTCGCGCACGGCGGCGGCGGCCTGCCGGATGCAGCGCAGGCTGAAGCCCACGCTGCCGCCGCGCGCCACGTCGCCGAGCTCGGCGATCAGCACGCGTTCGAACACGCGGCGCGATTGCGGCGCGCTCGGCACTTCGGCCGGCACCAGCGCATTGCGCAGCGCCATGCGGTGCAGCCAGTCGAGCAGCGGGCGCGACGACTGGTCTTCGCTGCCCAGCAGGTTGAGCGTGAGGCGCGCGAGGCGCACCGCGTTCTCGGCGCGCTCGGTGTAGCGGCCGAGCCAGAACATGTTCTCGGCCGCGCGGCTGGTCACGGGCGCGCGGTGCCGCGCGAGCGAGGCCGGCGTGGCATGCGGCTGCAGCAGCGTGGTGCGGTCGACTTCGCCGTGCGTCTGCACCCACACGTCGGCGCTGCTGCCGCCGCGCTGCATGGAAGCGATCTGCGCATCGCGGCCCGCCAGCCGTGCCAGCCCGCCCGGCAGCACGCGCCAGGACTGCGGGCCGTCGCTCACCGCGAAGACGCGCAGCAGCATTGCGCGCGGCGCGATGTGGCCGGGGCCCATGTCATCGGCCCAGGTCGGCATCTGCGACAGCGGCAGGTAGCTCTGGACCGTGTGGGATTCGCCCTCGCGCACGATGCGGCCGGCCCATTCGTCGAGCTGGCGCCGGCTCAGCTGGCTGCCGAGCACTGCGTCGAAGCTGGTCTGTCCGTCGGACCCAGGATAGGTGGGCTTGATGGCGCAGTCGCCGAGCTGCGGCAGCACGGCTTCGAGCGCGGCGCGCTCCCCGCACCACCAGGTCGGCAGCGCCGGCAGCTTGAGCTTTTCGCCGATGAGGCGCCGTGCCAGCCCGGGCAGGAAGCCCAGCAGCGCGGGCGATTCGAGGAACGCCGAGCCCGGCATGTTGGCCACCAGCACGTTGCCGGCGCGAATGGCCTGCAGCAGGCCCGGCACGCCCAGCGTGGAATCGGGGCGCAGCTCCAGCGGGTCGAGGAACTGGTCGTCCAGGCGCTTGATGAGCCCGTGCACCGGGCGCAGTCCCTGCAGGGTCTTGAGGTAGAGCCGCTGGTCGCGCACGGTGAGGTCGCTGCCCTCGACCAGCGTCAGGCCGAGATAGCGCGCGAGGTACGCGTGCTCGAAGTAGGTCTCGTTGTAGGGGCCGGGCGTCAGCAGCGCGATATGCGGCGGCACGCCGGCCGGGCACATGCCTTGCAGTCCCTCCATCATGGCGCTGTAGGTGGCGGCCAGGCGCTGCACCTGCAGGGCCTCGAAGGCCTGGGGAAACTGGCGCGCGATGGCCAGGCGGTTCTCGAGCAGGTAGCCCAGGCCCGAGGGCGCCTGGGTGCGCTGCGACACCACCCACCAGTTGCCGTCGGGCCCGCGGGCGAGGTCGAAGGCCGCGATGTGCAGCCACGTGTCGCCCGCCGGCTTCACGCCGTGGAGCGCGCGCAGGTAGCCGGGATGGCCGCGCACCAGCGCGTCGGGCAGCAGGCCTTCGGCCAGCAGTTGCTGCGGGCCGTAGACGTCGGCCATGACGCGGTCGAGCACGCGCACGCGCTGCAGCACGCCGGCTTCGATCTGGCTCCAGCTCTCGGGCGAGACGATCAGCGGGAACAGGTCGAGCGACCAGGGGCGCTGCGGGCCGTTGGCGTCGGCATAGACGTTGTAGGTGACGCCGTTGTCGCGGATCTGCCGCTCGAGGCTGACCGCGCGCCGCGGCAGGTCGCCGAATCCGCCCGGGCCGAGCTGCTCGAAAAAGGCGTTCCAGGCGGGCGTGAGCGGCGGGTTGTCGTTGGAGAAGGGCTGAAGAACCTGGGTCTGCGTTTGTGTCTGGGTTTGGGCCTGCGACGGGCTCGGCACCGCCGCCGGCCGCTCCGCCGCGGCGTCATGGAGCATGGGCGTCATCGGCGCCATGGAGGGCATGCCGGCGGCCGGCCGCGCCGGCACCACGGGCGTGGCCTGGCCGCGCAGCTCGTCGAAGTGGCCGGGCAGGGCGGCCGGCGCGAGCGCCGACGCCAGGGCGGCTGGAAATTCCAGCGCCTGGGCGTCGAACAGGGATTCGTTCAGAGGTTCCACAGAAGGTGGATTGTCACATTGCCGTCATGGGTCGGATGACGGGCGATGTGCTGAATGCTCCGTTCCGGCTTTTTTTGCCCCTCTTACCGCCGCAAATCGAGGGTGAACGGAAACTCGCGGCTGCCCGCGAGCTCGATGGTGGCCGGCGGCGTGCGCATCAGGCCCGGTGTGTGGCCCATGCGCGTGAAGCGCGACATGCGCCGGCTTTCCGCTTCGTAGGCATTGACCGGGAAGGTGTCGTAGTTGCGCCCGCCCGGATGAGCGACGAAGTACTGGCAGCCGCCCAGCGAGCGCTTCATCCAGGTGTCGACGATGTCGAAGGTGAGCGGCGCATGCGCGTCGATGCTCGGATGCAGCGCCGAAGGCGGGTTCCAGGCCTTGTAGCGCACGCCCGCGACGAACTCGCCGGTGGTGCCCGTGGGTTGCAGCGGCAGGACCTTGCCGTTGACGGTGATCACGTGGCGGCTTTCGTTCAGGCCGGTCACGCGCACCTCGATGCGTTCGAGCGACGAATCGACGTAGCGCACCGTGCCGCCGGCCGAGCCTTCCTCGCCCATCACGTGCCAGGGCTCGAGCGCATTGCGCAGCGACAGCTCCACGCCCATGGCCTGCACCTGTCCCACCAGCGGAAAGCGGAACTCGAAGTGCGGCGCGAACCAGTCGGCATCGAAGCCGAAGCCGGCCTGGCGCATTTCGCTGATGACGTCGTCGAAATCCATCTTGACGAAGGTCGGCAGCAGGAAGCGGTCGTGCAGCTCGGTGCCCCAGCGGGTGACGGGGGCCTTGTAGGGCTCGTCCCAGAAGCGCGCCACCAGCGCGCGGATCAGCAACTGCTGCGCGATGCTCATGCGCGCATGCGGCGGCATTTCGAAGGCGCGCAGTTCGAGCAGGCCGAGGCGGCCGGTGCTCGAGTCGGGCGAGTAGAGCTTGTCGATGCAGAACTCGCTCCTGTGCGTGTTGCCCGACACGTCGATCAGGATGTTGCGCAGCGTGCGGTCGACCAGCCAGGCCGGCATGTTCTGGCCGTGGATCTCGCGGCTCCTCGCGATTTCCTTCAGGGCGATCTCGAGCTCGTAGACCTGGTCGTTGCGCGCCTCGTCCACGCGCGGCGCCTGGCTGGTCGGGCCGATGAACATGCCCGAGAACAGGTAGCTCAGCGAAGGGTGGTTGTGCCAGTAGAGCAAGAGGCTCGCAAGCAGCTCGGGCCGTCGCAGGAACGGGCTGTCCGCAGGCGTGGCGCCGCCCATCACGAAGTGGTTGCCGCCGCCGGTGCCGGTGTGGCGCCCGTCGGTCATGAATTTCTCGGCCGAGAGGCGGGTTTCGAACGCGGCGTTGTAGAGGAACTCGGTGTGATCGACCAGTTCCTTCCAGTTGTGGGCCGGATGGATGTTGACTTCGATCACGCCGGGGTCGGGCGTGACGGCCAGCATCTTCAGGCGCGGGTCGCGCGGCGGCGGATAGCCTTCCATCACGATGCGCATCCCGAGCTGTTTCGCCGTGGCTTCGACGGCCGCGACCAGGTCGAGGTAGTCCTCCAGGCGCGCGAGCGGCGGCATGAAGACGTAGAGCACGCCAGAGGCACTGCCTTTTTTCTCGGCCGCGGGGCCGTTGGCACGGCGCGGGTCGCGCACTTCGACGCACAGCGCGGTGCGGGTGACCCAGTGGGCCGAGTCGCCGCGCAGGGGCTGGCGGGTGGCTGGTGTGGCGGAGCGGTCGGCCGCATCGGCCGCGGCCGCTTCGCCGGCCGTGCTTGCAGCATCGCCCGGCGTCTGCATGCGCAGCGCGGCGGGCACCACCGGCGGCGCGCCGAAGGCATAGGGCACGGCGCCAAGGTCGGCGCCCGTTGCGCCGCCGGCAGGCACGGCATAGCGCGCGCGGTAGTCGGTCGAACTCGGCAGCGCGGCACGCGGCGCGGTCGGGTCGCGCTCGACCAGATAGGGGTAGTCGCCCTTGCTGGCCCAGGGCTGGGAGTCGAGCGGCAGGCGGTAGCCCATCGGCGAATCGCCCGGAATCAGGTAGAGCCGGTCGTCGCGCAGGAACCAGGGGCCGGTCTTCCAGCCCGGGCCTTCGAGCGCCGGTGCGTCCGCATCGGCGTTGGCGGGTGCCAGCGGCAGCATGTAGCCGATGACCGCGTCGAGCTTCTGCGTGAACACGCGGCGCAGGCGAACGCGTTCGAGCTCGTCGTCGAGCTTGGAGTCGAAGGGGTCGACGTTGACTGGCAGGCGGCGTTCGCGCCAGAGGTAGTAGTAGACGTCTTCATGGCCGGGCTGGACATAGCGCTCGGTGATGCCGAGCGTGTGCGCTAGCACGGTGGTGAAGCGGCGTGCGTCCTCGCTCGTGTAGTGCGTGGGCACGCGTTCGTCGGCAAAGAGCTCGGGGTCGTGCCAGAGCGTCTGGCCGTCGGCGCGCCAGAAGATCGACAGCGCCCAGCGGGGCAGCTGCTCGCCCGGGTACCACTTGCCCTGGCCGAAATGCAGGAAGCCGCCTTTGCCGTATTCGGCGCGCAGCTTGTGGACCAGTTCGGTGGCATAGCCGCGCTTCGTGGGGCCGAGCGCATCGGTGTTCCACTCGGCCGCGTCGCGGTCGCTGGTGGCCACGTAGGTGGGCTCGCCACCCATCGTGAGCCGCACGTCGCCGGCCGTGAGGCGCGCATCGACCGCATCGCCGAGCGCGAGCACCTCGGCCCACTGTTCTTCGGTGTAGGGCTTGGTCACGCGCGGCGATTCGTAGATGCGCGTGACCTTCATTTCATGGCCGAAATCGACCTCGGCTTCGTCCACGCCGCCTTCGATGGGCGCCGCGCTCGAAGGCGTGGGCGTGCAGGCGAGCGGAATGTGGCCTTCGCCGGCCATCAGGCCCGAGGTGGCATCCAGTCCGATCCAGCCTGCGCCCGGCAGGAACACTTCGCACCAGGCGTGCAGGTCGGTGAAGTCGACCGTGGTGCCGCTCGGGCCGTCGAGCGATTTCACGTCGGGCGTGAGCTGGATCAGGTAGCCCGAGACGAAACGCGCGGCCAGGCCCATGTGGCGCAGCAGCTGCACCAGAAGCCAACCCGAGTCGCGGCAGGAGCCGCTGCCATTGGTCAGCGTTTCTTCCGGCGTCTGCACGCCGGGCTCCATGCGGATCAGGTAGTTGACGTCCTTCTGCACCTGCTGGTTGATGCCGACCAGGAAGTCGATGGTGCGCTGCTCCTTGCGGTCGATCTTGTCGAGGTAGGCCGAAAGCAGCGGTGTGGGCGTTTCGGTGACGAGGTAGGGCGCGAGCTCCTCGGCCTGCGAGGCGGTGTACTTGAACGGGAAGTTCTCGGCCTGCGGCTCGAGAAAAAAGTCGAACGGGTTGTAGACCGCCATCTCGACCACGAGGTCGACCGTGACCTTGAATTCGCGCGTCTTCTCGGGAAACACGAGCCGCGCCTGGTAGTTGGCGAACGGGTCCTGCATCCAGTTGACGAAGTGCTCGGCCGGTTCGACCTGCAGCGAATACGAGATGACGTTGCTGCGGCAATGCGGCGCGGGACGCAAGCGCACGACTTGCGGGCCCAACTGCACCAGGCGGTCGTATTTGTAGTGGGTGACGTGGTGGAGTGCGGCGTGAATGGACATGCGTTTTGTGTGCAGTGCTGCGAGATTGCATCGAGAGGATGTCTCTGGTGAGACGCATACTAGCCCAGTTGCAAAGCAATTAACGCGCCACTGAGCGTGAGTACGGGGAGGGTTTGCATCATGTGTTCTGGAGTTTGCCGGTGACGCCGGCACGCGTGTCCGGCGGCGCCGCGGCGGCATCGTGGGCCTTTGCTGCGCTGGGCGGATCGCTGCTCGGCGCGGCCTTGCAATTGCATCAGCCCAGGCTGTGGAGCGCTGGTGCCTATGCGGCGCTGCTCTTCGCAGGCCTGGCGGGCCTGGCCGCACTTTCGCGGCGATGGCGGCGGCCGCTTCGCGCGTGGCGCATGCCGGCGGGGCTCGCGATGGCCCTTGCCCTGGCCTGCGGCGCGCTCGTCGCCGGCGGGCTCGCGGGCTGGCGCGCAGTGGCCTACGCAGAGGGCGCACTGGACCCGGCCCTCGAAGGCCGCGACCTGCAAGTGGTCGGCGTGGTCGCGCAGATGCCCCAGCGCAACGAGGGCGGCACGCGCTTTCGGCTCGATGTCGAATCGGCCCGCTGGGCCGATGAGCGCCTTGCCTCCGCGCCGCCGCGCGTTCCGGCGCGCATCGCGCTCGGCTGGTATCGCGACGACACCAGCCTGTGGGGGCGCGCTCCGGAAAGCCGTGCTGCTGCTGCGACGGCCGGCGATGCGGCTGCTGCGCTGCATGCGGGCGAGCGCTGGCGCCTCACGGTGCGGCTCAAGGCACCGCACGGCAATCTCAACCCGCATGGCTTCGACAACGAGCTGTGGCTGTGGGAGCAGGGCGTGCATGCCAGCGGCTATGTGCGAACGGGTGCCCGCGACGCCGCACCGGCACGGCTGCAATCCACCTGGCTGCATCCCGTCGAGCGTGCGCGGGAAGCGGTGCGCGATGCGGTGTTCGAGCGCGTGGCCGACACCCGGCAGGCAGGCGTCATCGCCGCACTCGTCACCGGCGACCAGAGCGCCATCGACCGCAGCGACTGGGACGTGTTTCGCGCCACCGGCGTGGCGCACCTGATGTCGATATCGGGGCTGCACATCACCATGTTCGCGTGGCTCGCCGCGCATGCGGTGGGCGCGCTGTGGCGCCGCAGCGGCTGGCTGATGCTCCGCGTCCCCGCGCCGCAGGCTGCACTCGCCGGCGGCGTGCTGCTGGCCGGGCTCTATGCGCTTTTCAGCGGCTGGGGGGTGCCTTCGCAGCGCACGGTATGGATGCTGGCAACCGCGGCGCTGCTGCGGTTCACGGGACGGCGCTGGCCATGGCCTCATGTCTGGCTGCTGATCGCGGCGGTGGTGGTGGCCCTCGATCCCTGGGCGCTGATGCAGGCCGGGTTCTGGCTGAGCTTCGTGGCGGTCGGCATCCTGTTCGCGACCGGCTTCATGCGGCCGGCCGCGCAGGCCGCGGGAAAATGGCACCGGCTGCTGGCGTTCTTCCGCGAGCAATGGGTGATCACGCTGGCGCTCACCCCTCTGAGCCTGCTGCTCTTCCAGCAGGTCTCGGTGGTGGGCCTGCTGGCCAATGCGGTTGCAATCCCCTGGGTCACGCTGGTGGTCACGCCGCTGGCGATGCTGGGTGCCGTGGCGGCGCAGCTCTGGCAGCTTGCCGCATGGGCCGTGCAGGCGCTGGCCGTGCTGCTGCGGTGGTTTGCCGCATTGCCCTACGCCACGCTGTCGATGGCTGCGCCACCGGTGTGGATGGCGGCCTGCGGGGTGGCGGGCGGCGTTCTGCTGGCCATGCGCCTGCCGTGGTCGCTGCGCACGCTGGGCCTGCCGCTCCTTTTGCCGGTGCTGCTCTGGCATGCGCCCCGGCCGGCCGCGGGGCAGTTCGAGCTGCTGGCCGCGGACATCGGGCAGGGGAACGCGGTGCTGGTCCGCACGGCGACGCACAGCCTGCTGTACGACACCGGTCCGCGCTACAGCCTCGAGAGCGACGCCGGCCATCGCGTGCTGGTGCCCCTGCTGCGCGCCTTCGACGAGCGGCTGGACATGCTCATGCTGAGCCACCGCGACAGCGATCACACCGGCGGCGCGGCCGCGGTGCTCGCGATGCAGCCGCAGGCGGAGCTCCTGAGCTCGATCGAAGCCACGCATCCGCTGCAGTCGCTGCGCCCGGCCAGGCGCTGCGAGGCGGGGCAGCGCTGGACCTGGGACGGCGTGGATTTCGAAATTCTCCACCCGGCGCCGGCCGACTACCTGTCCTTCACCAAGCCCAATGCCGTGTCGTGCGTGCTGCGCATCGCCAACGGCCGCGCCACGGTGCTGCTTGCCGGCGACATCGAGCGCCTGCAGGAGGCCGCGCTGGTGGCGCGAACCCCCGATCTGCGCGCCGACGTGCTGCTGGCGCCGCACCACGGCAGCAAGACCTCGTCGAGCGCCGCATTCCTCGAAGCGGTGCGCCCGCGCATCGCCCTGGTCCAGGCGGGCTACCGCAACCGTTTCGGCCACCCGGCCCGGGAAGTGGTCGAACGCTATGCCGCGCATGGCGTGAGGCTGGTCGAGAGCGTGCCCTGCGGTGCCGTGCTATGGCGCAGCCAGGAGCTGGACGCGGTCGGCTGCGAACGGGAGCGCAATGCCCGCTATTGGCACCACCGCCTGCCGTGAAAGAGGGCGGCGGCGCGGCGTTTCGCCTCAACATAGGGCTTTCACTGGCCTCGAACTTGCTAAGCTATGGCTCAAGGAGATTGGTCGTTCCATGCACAAATTCGATGAGATGTATGAGCAGTTGCCCTATGCGGGGGCTGCAATCCGACAGCACTACAAGCGCTACGACCAATGGCTTGCGAAGCAACCCGGCGAGGTGATGCGATCGCGGCGCGAAGAGGCGGAAATGATCTTCCGCCGGGTCGGCATCACCTTTGCGGTGTATGGCGCCAAGGACGAGGACGGTTCCGGCACCGAGCGGCTGATCCCGTTCGACCTGCTGCCGCGCATCATTCCCGCCCACGAGTGGGAGAGCATGGAAAAAGGGCTGGTGCAGCGCGTCACGGCGCTCAACCGCTTCCTCCATGACGTCTACCACGACCAGGAAATCATCAAGGCCGGCATCATCCCGGCCGAGCAGATCCTCCACAACGCGCAGTTCCGCCCCGAGATGATGGGCGTCAACGTGCCGCACGACGTCTACTCGAACATCTCGGGCATCGACATCGTCCGGGCGCCCGACGCCCAGGGCAACGGCGAGTACTACGTGCTCGAAGACAACCTGCGCGTGCCCAGCGGCGTGAGCTACATGCTCGAGAACCGCAAGATGATGATGCGGCTCTTCCCGGAGCTGTTCAACCAGAACCGCATCGCGCCGGTTGCGCACTACCCCGACCTGCTGCTCGAAACGCTGCGCGCCAGCGCACCGCCCGCCACGGCCGAGCCCACGGTGGTGGTGCTCACGCCCGGCATGTACAACAGCGCCTACTTCGAGCATGCCTTCCTGGCCCAGCAGATGGGCGTGGAGCTGGTCGAAGGCCAGGATCTGTTGATCAAGGACGACTTCGTCTACATGCGCACCACGCGCGGCCCGAAGCGCGTCGACGTCATCTACCGCCGTGTCGACGATGACTTCCTCGACCCCGACGTGTTCCGCCCGACCTCCACGCTCGGCACGGCCGGCCTGATGCGCGCCTACCGCGCAGGCAACGTCGTCATCTGCAATGCGGTGGGCACCGGCGTGGCGGACGACAAGTCGATCTATCCCTATGTGCCCAAGATGATCGAGTTCTACCTCGGCGAGAAGCCGATCCTGAAGAACGTGCCCACCTACATGTGCCGCAACAAGGACGAGCTGCAATACACGCTCGACAACATGAAGGACCTGGTCGTCAAGGAAGTGCACGGCGCCGGCGGCTACGGCATGCTGATCGGCCCGGCCGCCACGCAGGCCGAGATCGAAGACTTCAAGAAGGCCGTGCTCGCCAAGCCCGACGGCTACATCGCGCAGCCCACGCTGAGCCTGTCGACCTCGCCGACTTTCGTCGATGCCGGCATTGCGCCGCGCCATATCGACCTGCGCCCCTTCGTGCTTTCGGGCAAGGAGGTGCAGATGGTGCCCGGCGGCCTCACGCGCGTGGCGCTCAAGGAAGGTTCACTGGTGGTCAATTCGTCGCAGGGCGGCGGCACCAAGGACACCTGGATTCTCGAAGCCGACCGCGCGCCCAGGCCCAAGGCGGCCACGCAGTCGCAAAGCCAATCGTAGGAGCACAAACGATGCTGTCACGCACCGCCGACCATCTCTATTGGATGTCCCGCTACACCGAGCGCGCCGAGAACACGGCGCGCATGCTCGACGTCAACTACCAGACCTCCCTGCTGCCCCAATCGGCCGAAGTGGCCAAGTACGGCTGGCAGGGCGTGCTGTCCATCAGCGAGCTGCTGCCGTCGTACAACAAAAAGTACGAGCAGATCACGCCCCACGACGTGATGGAGTTCATGGTCAAGGACGAGAGCAATCCGTCTTCGATCCTTTCCTGCCTGAAAGCCGCGCGCGAGAACGCGCGTGCGGTTCGCGGTGCGCTCACCACCGAAGCCTGGGAAACACAGAACACCACCTGGCTCGAAGTCAACCGCATGCTGCGCGCCGGCGATTTCGAACGCGACCCGGCCCAGTTCTTCGAGTGGGTCAAGTTCCGATCGCACCTGTCGCGCGGCGTCACGCTCGGCACCATGCTGCAGGACGAGGCCTTCTACTTCTCGCGCCTGGGCACCTTTCTGGAGCGCGCCGACAACACCGCGCGGCTGGTCGACGTGAAGTTCCACGCGCTCAACAGCGAGTTCTTCGGCACCGCCACGGAGGAAGACCAGGAGTACGACTTCTATCACTGGAGCGCCATCCTGCGCAGCGTCTCGGCCTTCGAGGTGTACCGCAAGGTGTACCGCGACGTGATCAAGCCCGAGCGCGTGGCCGAGCTGCTCATTCTTCGCGCCGACATGCCGCGTTCGCTGCATGCGAGCCTGGTGGAAGTGGTGAACAACCTCGCCAAGGTGCAGAACGAGCAGAGCGCAGAAACCCAGCGCCGCGCCGGCAAGCTGCTGGCCGACCTGCAGTACGCGCGGGTCGACGAGATCCTGGCGACCGGGCTGCACGCCTACCTTACGCAGTTCCTCGACCGGGTGAATGAACTCGGTGGGCGGATCAGCCAAGACTTCCTCGTCCCGGCGCACTGAGCAAACGCGCCCCGGCGGCCCGTCTTCAGCGCGAGAACGACTCGACGGCCACCGGGATCTTCGGCGCCTGCCAGCGGTACGCAGCGTCCAGCACATTGCGCTCCGGCATCTGGTGGCTCCAGTGGATCTTGAGCAGGTCCATCAAGGTCCAGGCAGTCCAGTCGGAGCGAAAGGGCTGCCGCTGCGCGGCGCCGTCCGGCAGTGCTTCCCGGTTGCGCCAGACCATCGCTGGAATGCGGTAGCCCGAAGCGGTCGAAGGGCTGTGGCCCGCACGGTCGCTGCCGTGCCCCACCTCCTGTCCGTGGTCCGACAGGTACATCCACGCACGGTAGTCATGCGGCTGGCCCGTACTGCGTGTCTGCTGCAATAGCTCGGACACCACGAAATCGTGATACAGCAGCGCGGCGTCGTACTCCTGGCGGAAGCGGCGCACCCAGGCCGACCGGCCATCCTTCACCAGGCCGGTTTCGACCGCGTCCACGTCGTCGTCGAACGGATTGGCGTTCTCGGGAAAGCGCAGGCTGTAATGCGGATGTGCGCCCATGAGGTGCACCACGATCAGCTTGCGATCGGTGCTCGCGTCCTGCAGTGCCTCTTGCATGCAGTCGAGGATCTCGCCGTCCAGCGAGGCGCTGGCGCGGCCGGGCGTGCGGTTCACCATGTCCACCACGTCTGCGAAGCGTGCATGCTGCTGTTCGATGGCCAGGTCGTCGTGGTTGCTGATCCACCAGACCTTGTAGCCGGCGGCGCGTGCCAGCGACAGCAGGTGCGGCGGGTTCTCGCTCTCGGGCAGGCCGAAGTGGAACATGTTGCGCAGCGCGGGCAGGGTGCTCGCATCCGCCGACCACGCGTTCTGCAGCACGGCCATCTGGCCGCCGGCCTGCGCCTTGTGCGCCAGCAGGCGCGGCGTGGTGGGTCGGCCGTAGCCGTAGAGCGCCATGTTGTCCCGGTTGATGCTGTCTGTGATGACCAGCACCACCGTCGACGGACCGGCCTCCGACGGCACGGGCGCGATCTCCCTGGCGCGCACCATCATGCGGTCGCGCACCTGCTGCTGGTCGGCCCATGCGGCGCGCAGCGCGTGGACCGAGTGCGACCATTGGGTCCAGAAAACCGCGGGATGCAGGCGGCGCCACGGCTTGCTGGCATAGGCCAGGCAGGCGAGCAGCAGCACGGCGAGCACCAGCGATTTCATCCAGAACGAAAGGCGCGTGCGCACGCCGGGCGCCACCGAAGCTGAAGCCGCCCTCGCGCCGCGCCGCACGAACATGCCCGTGAGCACCGCGGCAGCCGCAAGCGCCGCCGACCAGACAGCGGCGGATCGCCAATGCATCCTCAGGTATTCGGTGCTTTCGCGTGCGTTGGTGTTGGCCGCGGCGCCCAGCACCATGGCGCCGTCGGGTGCTGCCTGGTAGGTGTCGAGCAGGTAGGCGCGCATCACGCCGTCGAGCGCGAAGCCCATCGCCCAGAGCCAGACGAGCGCCGCGCGCATGCGCCGCAGCCGGACGCTGCGCAGCGGGCATGCCAGCCACAGCACCATCGGCGCGGCGAGCATCGCGAGCTGCGCGATGCGGCGGCCGTCATGCCCCAGCGCGATGAACGCGAGCAGCGTGGCGCCGACCGCGGCGCAGGCGAACAGGGCGTTCTGGCGGGGAGCGTTCCGGGCAGCGGACGCTTCGGAAGGGAAGGGAATCAATCGGGGCAACGCGGGAGGTCTGGGCGGGCGAATTCTGCACCGGGGCATGTGCCGTGCGCGCCAGTGTCCCCGCGCTCACGGGGTCTTTGGCGCGCCATGCCGGGACGGGCCCGCCCCGGCACCTGCCTCAGGTCGCCGTGGCCTGCCGCACCGCGCGCTCCCAGCGCGCCATCGATTCCTCGGCTTGCGCGCGGCCCATGGTCGGCATGAATCGCCGCTCCACCTTCCACAGCTTCGACAACTGGCGCGCGTCGCTGTAGACGCCGGTCGACAGGCCCGCAAGGTAGGCGGCGCCGAGTGCGGTGGTTTCGATCACCTCGGGCCGCACCACGGGAATGCCCAGCAGGTCGGCCTGGAATTGCATCAGCAGGTCGTTCACGCTCGCGCCGCCATCCACGCGCAGTTCGGCCACGGGCGTGCCGCCGGCCGCCACTGCATCGCGGCTCATGGCCTGCAGCAGCGCGGCGCTCTGGTAGGCGATGCTTTCCAGCGCGGCGCGCGCGATGTGCGCCACCGTGGTCCCGCGCGTGAGGCCGGTGATGGTGCCGCGCGCGTCGGCGTCCCAATAGGGCGCGCCCAGGCCGGTGAAGGCCGGCACCATCATCACGCCGCCCGCGTCGGGCACGCTTTCGGCGAGCGACTGCACTTCGGCGCTGCCCTTGATGGCCTTCAGGCCGTCGCGCAGCCACTGCACCACGGCGCCGCCGACGAAGACGCTGCCTTCCATCGCGTACTGCGGCGTGGTGTTGGTCTGCGCGGCGCTGGTCACGAGCAGGCCGTTGTGCGAGGGCTGGAATTCGCCGCCCGTGTGCATCAGCAAAAAGCAGCCGGTGCCGTAGGTGTTCTTGGCCATGCCGGCCGCAAAGCAGGCCTGGCCGAAGAGGGCGCTCTGCTGGTCGCCGGCCACGCCGCCGATGGGCAGCGCGCGGCCGAGCAGGGCTGCATCGGTGTCGGCAAAGTGGGAGCTCGACGGCTGCACTGCGGGCATGAGCGCGGCGGGAATGTCGAGCGCCTTGAGCAGGTCCGCATCCCATTCGTTGCGGTGCACGTTGAAGAGCATGGTGCGCGAGGCATTGCTCACGTCGGTCACATGCACCTTGCCGCCGGTGAGCTGCCACATGAGCCAGCTGTCGACCGTGCCGAAAGCCAGTTCGCCGCGCTCGGCCTGCGCGCGCGCGCCGGGCACGTTGTCGAGCAGCCAGCGTAGCTTGGTGGCGGAGAAGTACGCGTCGATCACCAGCCCGGTCTTCTGCTGGATGGTGCCGGTCATGCCTTCGTCGCGCAGCTGCGCGCAGAGCGGTTCGGCGCGCCGGTCTTGCCAGACGATGGCGTGGTGCACGGGCTGACCGGTCTTGCGGTTCCACAGCACGGTGGTCTCGCGCTGGTTGGTGATGCCGATGGAATGGATGTCCGCGGGCTGGAGCTTGGCCTTGACGAGCACTTCGCGCGCGGTGGCAAGCTGGCTGTGCCAGATCTCCATCGGATCGTGCTCGACCCAGCCGGGCCGAGGGTAGATCTGGGTGAGCTCCTTCTGCGCGATGGCGACGATGCGGCCTTCGCGGTCGAACACGATGCTGCGGGAGCTGGAGGTGCCTTGGTCGAGGGCGAGCAGGTAGGTCATGGAGTCGGTGTTCCTCGGGGTCTGGTCATGCGGCCTGTTGTGCGTTCAGGTACTTCTGTTCGGGGCGCGTGCACAGGCCACCGGGTACTCCCCTCCGCGAATGTCCCCCGCCTTCGGCTCCTCCTTTATTTCGCTGCGGGGAGCACCCGATGCCCTGTGCACAAGAGGCGCGGCTGTTGTGCTGGCCGATCAACGACTGCTCTGTCCAACGATCACGTCGATGGGGTGCCTTGCGCAGCGAAATAAAGGAGGAGCCCGAAGGGCGGGGGACATTCGCGGAGCAAGGTACCCCGTCGGCGGGATCGCGCCACGAATCAGCGGGCACGAAACGCGCAACGGGAAGGACAAAAAGGCAAGGTTCCATTTTCAATCGCGCGCGATCTCGAGCCGCACCTGCGCCGCATGCAGCAACTCGGCAAACGGCGCAGGCGGCTCCGCGTCGGTAAAGAGGCGGTCGATCTGCGACAGCGTGCCCAGCTGGATCATCGCGGGCCGGTTGAACTTGCTCGCATCCGCCGCAAGCCACACCTCGCGCGCCTGCGCGATGATGGTTTGCGCCACCTTCACCTCGCGCAGGTCGAAGTCGCGCAGCGACCCGTCCGGCTCGATGCTCGACACGCCGATCAGCGCGATGTCGACCTTGAACTGGCGGATGAAATCGATGGTGGCCTCGCCCACGATCGCGCGGTCGCGCGGGCGCACCGAGCCGCCCGCCACGATCACCTCGCACGAGGTGTTGCCGCTCAGGATCGTCGCCACGTTCAGGTTGTTGGTGATCACGCGCAGTCCCGTGTGGCGCAGCAGCGCCTTGGCGATGGCCTCGGTGGTGGTGCCGATGTTGAGGATCAGCGAACAGTCGTTGGGCACCAGCTCGGCCACGCGCCGCGCGATGCGCGCCTTGCCTTCCGCATGCAGCGTTTCGCGCTGCTGGTAGCCGATGTTCTCGGTGGTGGAGCTCGGCACGCGCACGCCGCCATGGAAACGCGTGAGCAATCCCTGGTCGGCCAGCCGCTGCACGTCGCGCCGGACCGTCTGCAGCGTGACGCCCAGCATGTCGGCCAGCTGCTCGACGGTGACGGAGCCGCGCGTGCGCACGGTATCGAGAAGATTGATCTGGCGCGGATTGGAGTTCACAGAGGCGTCGTGGAGAACGTGAAGACTCTCGGGAGAGTACAGGCCGTGGCACTTTAAAACGAAAGAAAACGAAGATAACTAAGGGAAAACTCGGGGGAAAATCGCGCCAAAAGGAATACAAATGAAAAGACGCGAAAATACAATGGCGCCCTTCCATGACCGAAGTCACGAACCAACGGGCCCATCTTCCGTGAGCGATTTCTCCTCCCATCCGCCTCTGCCGGCAACCGATTGCGACGTGCTGATCGTCGGCGGCGGCATCAACGGCTGCGGCATTGCGCGCGACCTGGCGGGCCGGGGCTGGCGCGTGGTGCTGTGCGAAAAGGACGACCTCGCTTCGCACACGTCTTCCGCGTCGACCAAGCTCATCCATGGCGGGCTGCGTTATCTGGAGTATTACGAGTTCTCGCTCGTGCGCAAGGCGCTGCAGGAGCGCGAGGTGCTGCTCAAGAGTGCGCCGCACATCATGTGGCCGCTGCGCTTCGTGATGCCGCACGATCCCACGGACAAGTCCTTGAGGCCGGCCTGGATGATCCGCATCGGCCTGTTCATGTACGACCATCTTGCCAAGCGCGAAGTGCTGCCCGGCTCGCGCAGCATCGATCTGCGCAGCCATGCGGCCGGCGCGCCGCTCAAGCC
Source organism: Variovorax paradoxus (assembly GCF_018614875.1). Lineage (GTDB taxonomy): Bacteria > Pseudomonadota > Gammaproteobacteria > Burkholderiales > Burkholderiaceae_C > Variovorax > Variovorax paradoxus_I. The sequence goes on from NZ_JAGGNW010000033.1 coordinate 65,240, forward strand.
GCGGTTCAAGCGCGGCTTCGTCTATTCCGACGGCTGGGTCGACGATGCGCGGCTGGTGGTGCTCAACGCCATCGACGCCAGGACGCGCGGCGCCGAGATACTCACGCGCACCCGCTGCGTCCATGCGCAGCGCGACGCTGGCGGCTGGACCGCCACGCTCGAAGCCGCGGACGGCGGCATCCGCGTGATGCGCGCGCGCGCCGTGGTCAATGCCGCGGGTCCGTGGGCGGAATCGTTCCTGCGCGGCGTGGCGCAGTCGGCCAGGGGCGAGGCGCTGGCCACGCGGCACCTGCGGCTGGTCAAGGGCAGCCACATCGTGGTGCCGCGCCTGTTCGAGCACGACCATGCCTACATCTTCCAGAACCCCGACAAGCGGATCATCTTCGCGATTCCCTACCAGGACGAGTTCACGCTGATCGGCACCACCGACATCGAGCTGAACGGCGACGATCCCGGCGCGGCGCGCATCGGCGAGGAAGAAATCGCGTACCTCTGCATGCAGGCGAGCCGCTATTTCGACAAGCCCGTCAAGCCGGCCGACGTGGTCTGGACCTATTCGGGCGTGCGCCCGCTGCTCGACGATGCGTCGGGCGACCCATCCGCCGTCACGCGCGACTACATGCTCGAGTCGAACACCGCGGCAGCGCCGCTGCTGTCGGTGTGGGGCGGAAAGATCACCACCTTCCGCAAGCTGGCCGAGGACGCGGCCGACGAGGTCGGCAAGATGCTCGGCCAATCGAGCGCGCAGCGCCCGCCCTGGACCGATGGCGCCTTCCTGGCCGGCGGCGATCTTTCCGCATGGATCGGCGCCGCCACGCGGCCCGACGACGATTTCGAACGCTTCGTGGCCGCGGTGCAGGCCCGCCATGCATGGCTCGATGCCGCGCTCGCGCGGCGCCTGGCACGCGCCTACGGCGCGCGCGTGGCCGAGCTGCTGGGCGATGCACAGTCGATGGCCGACATGGGCGAGGCCGTGGCGCCCGGACTTCACGAGCGCGAACTGCGGTTCCTGCAGGAAAGCGAGTGGGCGCTGAGCGCCGACGACGTGCTCTGGCGCAGGTCGAAGCTCGGCTTGCGATACACGGCCGAAGAACACGCGCAAGTGGCCGCATGGCTTCAGGCGCGCGTGAAGAACAACAGCTACATGATCAACGGGAAGCGCTGATGCAATTGACTCTGGAGCGCGTCACCAAGAAGGTCGGCGCGCAGACATGGCTCTACGAACAGAGCATCGCGCCCAAGAGCGGCGCGGTCACCGTGCTGCTGGGCGCCACCCAGGCCGGCAAGACCAGCCTGATGCGCCTGATGGCGGGGCTCGACACGCCCAGCACCGGCCGCGTGCTGGTCGACGGCAAGGACGTGACCGGCATGCCGGTGCGCGAGCGCAACGTGGCCATGGTGTACCAGCAGTTCATCAACTATCCGTCGCTCACGGTGGCCGACAACATCGCCTCGCCGCTGAAGCTGCGCGGCGAGAAGAACATCGAGGCGCGCGTGAAGGCGCTGGCCGACAAGCTGCACATCGGCATGTTCCTCGACCGCCTGCCGGCCGAGCTGTCGGGCGGGCAGCAGCAGCGCGTGGCGCTGGCGCGCGCGCTGGCCAAGAACGCCCCGCTGATGCTGCTCGACGAACCGCTGGTGAACCTGGACTACAAGCTGCGCGAAGGCCTGCGCGAAGAACTCACGCAGCTGTTCGCCACCGGCGATTCGACGGTGATCTACGCCACCACCGAACCCGGCGAGGCGCTGCTGCTGGGCGGCTACACGGCCGTGATGGACGAAGGCGAATTGCTGCAATACGGCCCGACCGCCGAGGTGTTCCATGCGCCGCAATCGCTGCGCGTGGCCCGCGCCTTCAGCGATCCGCCGATGAACCTGCTGGCGGGCACGGCAACCGCCGGCCGCGTGCAACTGGCGGGCGGCCCGTCGCTGGCACTGGCCGTGCCTGAAAACGTCTCGGGCGCGGTCACCGTCGGCCTGCGCGCGAGTGCATTGAACGTGGGCGCGGGGGAGGGCGACATCGCCTTGCCCGGCAAGGTGGAGCTGGCCGAAATCTCGGGCTCCGACACCTTCGTTCACGTCGAGACGGCGGTCGGCGAACTGGTGGCGCAGCTCACCGGTGTGCACCGCTTCGAATTGGGCACGCCGATCACGCTGTACTTCGGCGCGTCGCAAGCCTATGTGTTCGATGCCGGCGAGAAGCTGGCGCTCGCGCCGGCATGGCGCAAAGGAAACTAGCTATGGCACGCATCGATCTCGACCTGGCCCACGCCTACCGCGCCAACCCGGCGCAGGACAGCGACTATGCGCTGCTGCCGCTCAAGATGAGCTTCCGCGACGGCGGCGCGTACGCCTTGCTCGGCCCCTCGGGCTGCGGCAAGACGACCATGCTCAACATCATCTCGGGCCTCTTGGTGCCGTCGCAGGGCACGGTGAAGTTCGACGGCCGCGACATGACGCGCGCCACACCGCAGGAGCGCAACATCGCGCAGGTGTTCCAGTTCCCGGTGATCTACGACACCATGACCGTGGCCGAGAACCTCGCATTCCCGCTGCGCAACCGCAAGGTGCCTGAAGACCAGATCAGGAAGCGCGTGGGCGAGATTGCCGAGATGCTCGACATGAGCGGCCAGCTGAACCAGCGCGCATCCGGCCTCGCGGCCGATGCCAAGCAGAAGATCTCGCTGGGCCGCGGGCTGGTGCGCAGCGACGTGTCGGCCGTGCTGTTCGACGAGCCGCTGACGGTGATCGATCCGCACCTCAAGTGGCAGCTGCGCCGCAAGCTCAAGCAGATCCATCGCGAACTCAAGCTCACGCTGATCTACGTGACGCACGACCAGGTCGAGGCGCTCACCTTCGCCGAAGAGGTGGTGGTGATGACGCGCGGCAAGGCCGTGCAGGTGGGCAGCGCCGAGGCGCTGTTCGAGCGGCCGGCCCACACCTTCGTCGGGCACTTCATCGGTTCGCCGGGCATGAACTTCCTGTCGGCGAACAGCATGAACGGTGCGCTCGAGGTGGCGGGCACGCCGCTGGTGCCCACGCGCGAGCTGCCGCAGGGCGCGCTCAAGATCGGCATCCGGCCCGAATACCTGCGCCTGTCGAGCGCCGGCGCCGCCGGTGCCGTGCCGGCGGTGGTGAAGCAGGTGCAGGACATCGGCACGCACGCGATGCTGAGCGCGGAAGCCGGCGGCAGCGTGATGAAGGTGCGGCTGCACTCGGACGACAAGCCGCCGGCGGTGGGCGACACCGTGTGGCTGCGGGTGCTCGACACCCACACCTGCTATTACAAGGACGAGGAACTGGTCGCATGAACGCCACCAACAAACCCATCAACCAAAAGGCCTGGTGGCTCGTGCTGCCGGTGCTGATCTGCGTGGCCTTCTCGGCCATCGTGCCGCTGATGACGGTGGTCAACTATTCGGTGCAGGACATCATCTCGCCCGACCGGCGCGTGTTCGTCGGCACCGAATGGTTCGCCTCGGTCATGCGCGACGACGAGCTGCACCAGGCCCTCTGGCGCCAGCTGGGCTTTTCGCTCTCGGTGCTGCTGGTGGAGATTCCGCTGGGCATCTGCCTGGCGCTGTCGATGCCGGCCAAGGGGTGGAAGTCGTCGGCGGTGCTGGTGGTGGTGGCGCTGTCGCTGCTGATTCCGTGGAACGTGGTGGGCACCATCTGGCAGATCTACGGCCGTGCCGACATCGGCCTTCTGGGCCACGCGCTGCAGAAGATGGGCATCGACTACAACTACACGGGCAGCGCGGCGGACGCCTGGCTCACGGTGCTGGTGATGGACGTGTGGCACTGGACGCCGCTGGTGGCGCTGCTGTGCTTTGCCGGCCTGCGCTCGATTCCCGATGCCTACTACCAGGCCGCGCGCATCGATGGCGCGAGCAAGTTCGCGGTGTTCCGCTACATCCAGCTGCCGAAGATGCGCGGCGTGCTGATGATCGCGGTGCTGCTGCGCTTCATGGACAGCTTCATGATCTACACCGAGCCGTTCGTGCTGACGGGCGGCGGGCCGGGCAATGCCACCACCTTCCTGAGCCAGTACCTCACGCAGAAGGCCGTGGGGCAGTTCGACCTGGGGCCGGCTGCTGCCTTCTCGCTGATCTATTTCCTGATCATCCTGCTGTTCTGCTTCGTGCTCTACAACTGGATGCAGCGGGTGGGAACGCAAGAGGTGGAGAAAGAGCAATGAACGAAAAAAGATTCCGCAAGCGCAGCATCTTCCTGCTGCTGTACATCCTGTTCGCGCTGTTGCCCATCTACTGGATGGTCAACATGAGCTTCAAGACCAACGAGGAAATCGTCTCGAGCTTCTCGTTCTTTCCGCACCAGCTCACCTGGGCCAATTACGCACGCATCTTCACCGACGAGTCGTGGTACTCCGGCTACATCAACAGCCTGATCTACGTGGCCATCAACACCGTCATCTCGCTCACCGTGGCGCTGCCGGCGGCCTATGCGTTCTCGCGCTATTCGTTCCTGGGCGACAAGCACGTCTTCTTCTGGCTGCTGACCAACCGCATGACGCCGCCCGCGGTGTTCCTGCTGCCGTTCTTCCAGTTGTACAGCACCGTCGGCCTGATGGACACGCACCTGGGCGTGGCGCTCGCGCACCTGCTGTTCAACGTGCCGCTGGCGGTGTGGATCCTCGAAGGCTTCATGAGCGGGATTCCGCGCGAGATCGACGAGACGGCGTACATCGACGGCTACTCGTTCCCGCGCTTCTTCGTCAGGATCTTCCTGCCGCTCATCAAGGCCGGCGTCGGCGTGGCGGCGTTCTTCTGCTTCATGTTCAGCTGGGTCGAACTGCTGCTGGCGCGCACGCTCACCAGCGTGAACGCCAAGCCGATCGTCGCGACGATGACGCGCACCGTGAGTGCTTCCGGCATGGACTGGGCCACGCTGGCCGCGGCCGGCGTGCTGACCATCGTGCCCGGCGCCATCGTGATCTGGTTCGTGCGCCACTACATCGCAAAAGGCTTTGCGATGGGTCGTGTCTAAGGAGACAAGTAGATGTTCGACTGGATGGTCTGGACCACCCCGGTGGCCGTTTTCTTCATCTGCATCGCGCTCATGCTGGTCGGCATGACGGTGTGGGAGTTCAAGTCGCCCACCACCATGCGGCGCGGCTGGCTGCCCATTGCCACCACCCGCGGCGACCGGCTTTTCATCGGGCTGCTCGCCGCGGCCTACCTGAACCTGGTCTTCATCGGCCTGGCCGGCAAGTTCCAGCAATGGCTGAGCCTCGAGGCCGAGCCTTCGATCTGGATCAGCTTCGTGCTGTCGATGGGCCTGCTCGCGCTGGTGATGCGCAAGGGCTAGTTTTTTTAGCAAACGCGACCGGCTCTCCGCCTCCCCGGAGCCGCGATCGAAGAAACCGGGGAAGCTTTCAACCGAGGAGACACATTCATGAAGATGCGCTACACGGCATTGGCAATGGCAGCGGCGATGTTCGCCGCGCACGGTGCATGGGCCGCAGAGCCCGAGGCCAAGAAATGGATCGACAGCGAGTTCCAGCCGTCGACCCTGAGCAAAGACCAGCAGACCGCCGAGATGAAGTGGTTCATCGATGCGGCCAAGAAGCTGCAGGCGAAGGGCGTGAAGGAAATCTCGGTGGTGTCCGAAACCATCACCACGCACGAATACGAATCGAAGACGCTGGCCAAGGCTTTCGAGGAAATCACCGGCATCAAGGTGAAGCACGACCTGATCCAGGAAGGCGACGTGGTCGAGAAGCTGCAGACCTCGATGCAGTCGGGCAAGTCGATCTACGACGGCTGGATTTCCGACTCCGACCTGATCGGCACGCACTACCGCTACGGCAAGATGATGAACCTGACCGACTACATGGCCGGCGCAGGGAAAGAGTTCACCAACCCGGGCCTCGACCTCAAGGACTTCATCGGCACCAAGTTCACCACCGCGCCCGACGGCAAGCTCTACCAGCTGCCCGACCAGCAGTTTGCCAACCTCTACTGGTTCCGTGCCGACCTGTTCGACCGCAAGGACCTGAAGGACAAGTTCAAGGCCAAGTACGGCTACGACCTGGGCGTGCCGCTCAACTGGAGTGCCTACGAGGACATCGCCGAGTTCTTCAGCGTCGACGTGAAGACCATCGACGGCAAGCCGATCTACGGCCACATGGACTACGGCAAGAAGGACCCGTCGCTCGGCTGGCGCTTTACCGATGCGTGGCTCTCGATGGCCGGCACCGCCGACATCGGCAACCCGAACGGCATGCCCATCGATGAGTGGGGCATCCGCGTGGCCGACGACAAGTGCACGCCGGTGGGCGCGGCCGTGTCGCGCGGCGGCGCCACCAACTCGCCGGCCGCCGTATACGCGCTCACCAAGTACATCGACTGGATGAAGAAGTACGCGCCCAAGGAAGCCATGGGCATGACCTTCGGCGAATCGGGTCCGGTGCCGGCGCAGGGCCAGATCGCGCAGCAGATCTTCTGGTACACCGCCTTCACCGCCGACATGACCAAGAAGGGCCTGCCCGTGGTGAACGAGGACGGCACGCCCAAGTGGCGCATGGCGCCCGGCCCCAACGGCCCGTACTGGAAGCAGGGCATGCAGAACGGCTACCAGGACGTGGGTTCGTGGTCGTTCTTCAACGGCCACGACGCCAACAAGACGGCCGCCGCCTGGCTTTACGCCCAGTTCGTCACGTCCAAGAGCGTCTCGCTCAAGAAGACCATCGTGGGCCTGACCCCGATCCGCGAATCGGACATCCAGTCGAAGGCCATGACCGACCTGGCGCCCAAGCTCGGCGGCCTGGTCGAGTTCTACCGCAGCCCGGCCCGCGTGGCATGGACGCCCACTGGCACCAACGTGCCCGACTATCCGAAGCTCGCGCAGCTCTGGTGGAAGAACGTGGCCGAGGCCGTGACGGGCGAGAAGACCCCGCAGAAGGCCATGGACAACCTGGCTGACGAGATGGACAACGTGATGGCCCGCCTCGAGCGCGCCGGCATGGCCCATTGCGCGCCCAAGCTCAACGCCAAGGGCGATCCGAACAAGTGGCTGAGCGACCAGCACGCCCCGTGGAAGAAGCTGGCCAACGAGAAGCCCAAGGGCGAGACCATCGAATACAGCAAGATGCTGACGGCCTGGAAGGAAGGCAAGGCGCGCTGACCGCCTGCTGTTTTTGCAGCACAGCGTTCTCTGAAAGGCCGCGCCAAAGGGCGCGGCTTTTTTTCGTCCAATCGTGGGATCGACGCGACGACATGCCCAATGGCAGATGCGCCGGTGCCACGGTTGGCTTACATTCGACGGCCCCCGCCCCGCCCCCAGCAAGTGACCTCAAGCATTCCCAGCCCCGCCGCGCGCATCAAACGTGTCCTGGTGATCCACTATTCGCAGACCGGCCAGCTCGGCAGCGTTGCCGAGCGGATCGTTGCGCCGCTCAGGGCCGACCCCGCGATTGCCGTGCACGTCGAAACCTTGCGCCCGCAGGCGGATTTCCCGTTTCCCTGGCCATTCCTGCGCTTCTTCGATGCGTTTCCGGAGTCGGCCCACATGAAGCCGCCGCCGCTGGCGCCTCTCTCGCTCACGGGCGACGAAGACTTCGACCTGATCGTGCTGCCCTATCAGGTGTGGTTCCTGGCGCCTTCGCAGCCGATCACCGCCTTTCTGAAGCATCCGCTGGCGGCGCGGCTGCTCGAGGGCAAGCCGGTGGTGACGGTCATCGCCTGCCGCAACATGTGGCTGCTGGCGCACGAGAAGCTCAAGGGCCTGCTCGACGCGGTGGGCGCGCGTCTCGTCGACAACGTGGTGCTCACCGACCCCGGCCCCACGCTGGCCACCTTCTTCACCACGCCGGCCTGGCTGATCTGGGGCCGCAAGCGCGGTTTCTGGGGCATGCCCGACGCCGGCCTGAGCGACGCACAGATCCGGGGCGCAGGCCGTTTCGGCCGGGCGCTGCGCGACGCGCTGCACGGCGACCGGGAGCGCGGATCGCAGCCGCTGCTCGCGGGATTGGGCGCGGTGCGCGCCGATGCGCGGCTTCTCATCAGCGAAAAGGCCGGCACGCGCAGCTTTTTCCTCTGGGGCAAGCTGATCATGGCGGCGGGGCGGCCCGGCGCCTGGCAGCGCAAGCCGCTGCTGCTGCTCTACGTGGTGTTCCTGCTCGTGCTCATTGTCACGGTCGTTCCGGTGAGTTTGGCCCTCCAGGCGCTGCTGCGGCCGTTGTTCAAGGGGTGGCTGACTAAAATGACAGCCAGCTTCGAAGGCCCTTCGGGCTCGGCCACGGACCGTTCCCACCTCTATGACGACTGAAGTCTTCCTGACCCGCACCGCCGCCTTTCTGCCCTTTTCCCCGGTCAGCAATGAAGACATCGAAGACGTCCTCGGACGCATCGGCGGCAAGGCGTCGCGCGCGCGGCGGCTGATTCTTCGCAGCAACGGCATCCAGTCGCGCCACTACGCCATCGACCGCGCCACCGGCAAGCTCGCCATGAGCAATGCGCAGCTCACCGCCGCGGCCATCCGGGCGCTGGGCGACACCGGCCCGGTGGATTGCCTCGTCACCGGCACCTCGCTGCCGGACCAGCTGATGCCCAACCATGCGGTGATGGTCCATGGCGAGCTCGGCTGGCCACGCCTCGAGGTGGTGGCTTGCGCCGGCATCTGCCTGGCAGGCACCACGGCCCTCAAGCACGCCTGGCTGTCGGTGCGTTCGGGCGATGCGCGGCGCGCCGTGGCCACCGGCTCGGAACTGGCATCCGCCGTGATGCGCGGCTCCAGGTTCGAGGCCGAGCTCGAACACCGGCTCGAAGCACTCGAGGAGCGGCCCGAACTCGCTTTCGAGAAAGACTTCCTGCGCTGGATGCTTTCCGACGGTGCCGGCGCGGTGCTGCTCGAGCGCGAGCCGCGCGGGCCGCTGTCGCTGCGCGTCGAATGGATCGACTTGTCTTCCGCCGCGCACGAGCTGCCGGTGTGCATGTACGCGGGCGCCGACAAGAACGCCGAGGGCGGGCTCGACGGCTGGGCGCGCACCGCCCCCGAAGACTGGCGGCGCGAATCCACCTTCGCCGTCAAGCAGGACGTGCGCCTGCTCAACGAGAACATCGTTCGCGCCACGCTGGGCGAGCCGCTGGCGGCCATCGTCGGGAAGCGGGGCTTGAAGGCAGCCGACGTCGACTGGTTCCTGCCGCACCTGTCGTCCAGCTATTTCGTCGAGCCCGTGAGCCGTTGTCTCGAATCGATGGGCTTTGCGATTCCGCGCGAACGCTGGTTCAGCAACCTCGCGAGCAAGGGCAACACCGGGTCGGCGTCGCCCTACATCATGCTCGACGAACTGTTCCGCTCGGGCCGCATCGAGCCCGGCCACAAGCTGCTGATGTTCGTGCCCGAAAGCGGCCGCTTCTCGAGCGGCTTCATCTACATGGAAGCCGTGTGACATGAACCACTCCACAACTCGCCGGAAGGCCTGACATGGACCTCGACGCAGTTCCGCAGGAAGGCAACGCCACCCTCGACGGTCACGCCAAGCTCATGTACGCGCGCGACGCGCAGGGCCGCGTGGTCACCACGCGCTCGCGCGGCTGGGAGGCGGAGGAAATCGTCACCAGCCACGCGGTCGACGTGCTGGTCGAGCAGGCCCGGGCCGCGAAGGAACGCGTGGCCCAGGGGCTCGCGTCGCCGCTCGAATACTGGATGTACGAGCGCCGCATGGACGTGGCGCTGCTCTCGCAAACCAGCGGTTTCTGGCAATGGCGCGTGCGGCGCCACCTGACGCCGAAGCATTTCGCGGCGCTGCCCGCGAAGCATCTGGCGCGCTATTCGGAGGCGCTGGGACTTCCCGTTTCCACCTTGCAGGGCCTGCCGTGAAATTCGAACACCAACAAGCGGCGCATTGCGAAAGCGGCGTCATCTCGAACCTGATGCGCCACCATGGCGTGCCCATGACCGAGAGCATGGCGCTCGGCCTGTCGTCGGCGCTGTCGTTCGCCTACCTGCCGTTCATCAAGCTCTCGGGCCTGCCGCTCATCTCCTACCGCATGCCGCCCAAGGCCATCATCAAGGGCCTCTTGGCGCCGATGGCCGCGCGCTTCCGCTTCGAGACCTTTCGCAGCCCCGAGGCGGGCGCCCAGCGCCTCGATGCACTGCTCGCTGGCGGGCAGATCGTGGGGCTGCAGACCTCGGTCTACTGGCTGCCGTACTTTCCGCCCAACATGCGCTTCCACTTCAACGCGCACAACCTGCTGGTCTACGGCAAGGAGGGCGATGACTACCTGATCAGCGACCCGGTGTTCGAAGAGCCGGTGCGCTGCGCCAGTGCCGACCTGTCGCGTGCGCGCTTCGCCAAGGGCGTGCTCGCGCCCAAGGGCCTCATGTACTACCCGCAGGCCATCGAGCGCAAGACGGTCGATGCGGCATCGGTGACAAAGGCGATCCGCAAGACGGTGCGCACCATGCTCGCACCGGTTCCGATCGTCGGCGTGCGCGGCATGCGTACGCTGGCCAGGCGCATGCAGAAGCTGTCGCCGGGCGATCCGCGCAGCGTCGATTTCATCGGCCATGTGGTGCGCATGCAGGAAGAAATCGGCACGGGCGGGGCGGGCTTCCGCTTCATCTACGCGGGCTTCCTGCAGGAGGCGGCGCAGCTGCTCGACAAGCCGCAGCTGCAGCAGATGTCCGAGCGGCTGATCGCCATCGGCGACGGCTGGCGCGCCTTCGCGCTGAAGGCCGCGCGCATGGTGAAGGGCCGCGAGCCGGTCGATCCGGCGGCGCTGGCCGACCGGCTGCGCGAGCAGGCGCAGCAGGAGGAAACCTTCTTTCGCGACCTCAAGGCCGCTGTCGCCTGAGATGGCCCTTTGCTCTTCTGTTCGTCGCGTTGTGTTCGAGGCTTGTTGTCCGGGGCTCGCTCCCGCCGACGGGGTACCTTGCTCCGCGAATGTCCTCCGGCCTGCGGCCTCCCCCTTGATTTCGCTGCGCAAGGCACCCCATCGACGGGATCGTTGGACAGAGCGGTTGTTGATCAGCGGAGCAGCCAGAGCGTGCCCCAGTGCACAGGGCATCGGGTGCTCCCCGCAGCGAAATAAAGGAGGAGCCGAAGGCGGGGGACATTCGCGGAGGGGAGTACCCGGTGGCCTGTGCACGCGCCCTGAAAAGCGCCCCGAACAAAAGCACCCCGAACAAAAGCACCCCCGATGCTCGAACTGAAGAACCTCGGCCACCGCTATCCGCACGCCGACGCTGCCGCGCTGGCCGACGTCTCGCTCGCGGTGCCCAGGGGTTGCGTGATGGGTTTGCTGGGCCCCAACGGCGCAGGCAAGACCACGCTGATCTCGCATCTTTCGGGCGCGCTCGCGGTGCAGTCGGGCGAGATCCGCATCGACGGCCAGCCGCTGCAGCAGGTGCGCGCCAAGTCACCCACGCGCATCGCGGTGGCGCCGCAGGAGCAGGCCTTCTATCCGATGCTCACGGTGGCCGAGAACCTGGCCTGCTTCGCGGCGGCGGGCGGCCTGGCCGGTGCGCGCAAGAAGGCGCGCATCGAGGCCTGCACGCACTTTGCCCAATTGCAGCAGTTCGCGGGCGTGCGCGCCGAGCGGCTCTCGGGCGGCCTCAAGCGCCGCCTCAACCTGGCCATCGCGCTGCTGCCCGAGCCCGAGCTGATGCTGTTCGACGAGCCCACGGTGGGCGTCGATCCGCAGTCGCGCGCCTTCATCCTCGACGCCATCAAGAGCCTGGCGCAGCAAGGCGCGGCAGTGATCTATGCCTCGCACTACATGGAGGAGATCGAGGCCATTGCCGACCGCGTGGCCATCCTCGACCATGGCCGCGTGCTGCGCGAAGGCCCGCTCGAACAGCTGCTGTCGAAGAGTGCCATGCTGCTGACGCTGGCGGCCGACGGGCTCGACGCGCAGATGCTCTCGCGCTTCGGCACGGTGGAGCAGGGCGGCGCGCATTGGCGCATTCACCTGCGCGAAGGCACCGGCCCCGGTCCCGTGCTGGCGGCGCTGGAAAGCGAAGGCATCGAGGTGCGCCACGCCGAGTTCGGCCGCCACGACCTCGAGCAACTCTTCATGTCGCTCACCCATCGCTCCCTGCGCGACTGAAGAATCTCATGCTCTTCGCGCTCATCAAGAAGGAACTGCTCGCGCTCGTGCGCGACATGCATGGGCTGGCGGCGCTGTTCCTGATGCCGATGGTTTTCATCGTGCTGATGTCGCTCACGCTGAAGGACATCTACCGTCCGCCGCTGGCCGAGCTGAGCTATGCGGTCGATATGCGCGACACCGAAACGCCCGCGCAATGGCTGCAGCAGATCTGGCAGCGCAGCCATGGCGCGCCCAAGGCGCTCGATGCCGACTGGCAGGCGCAGCTGCGCAGCGGCGCGCTCAAGTACGTGATCGTGCTGGAGCCCGGCCTCTCGGCGGAGCTCGAATCGGCCGCGCTGTCGACCAGGGCCCACATCCGGCTGCTGACGGAACCCGGCATCGACGCCAACCTGTTCAACGCCCTGCGCGCCGAACTCGTCGGCGCGGCCGGCGAACTGAAGGCGCGCCTCGCGCTCGCGGTGCCCGGCACCTCCGGCCCGCCGCCGGACGCCTCGATCCAGGCGCTGGTGAACGCCGAGCGCTATGCCACCGCCGGGCCGCGGCCCACCTCGGTGCAGCAGAACGTGCCGGCGTGGCTGGTGTTCGGCATGTTCTTTGTGGTGGCCTCGCTCTCGAGCCTGTTCGTGCAGGAGCGCAGTTCGGGTGCGCTGGGCCGGTTGCGCAGCCTGGGCGTGTCGCGCTTCATGCTGCTGATGTCGAAGGCGCTGCCCTACCTTGGCGTCAACGCGCTGCAGGCCGTGCTGATGCTGGCCGCCGGCATCTGGCTGATGCCGCTGATCGGCGGCGACGCGCTCTCGCTCGCCGGCATCCACTGGGGCGCGCTGGTGCTGGCGCTGGCGGCCGTGAGCCTGGCCGCCGTGAGCCTGTCGCTGGCACTGGCGTGCGGGGTGCGCAGCCATGCGCAGGCGGCCACGATCGGGCCGATGGTCAACGTGCTGATGGCGGCGGCGGGCGGCATCATGGTGCCGAAGTTCGTCATGCCCGGCTTCATGCAGCGGCTGGTCGAGATCTCGCCCATGAACTGGGGGCTGGAGGCGCTGCTCACCGTGCTGTTGCGTGGCGGCGGCGTGGCCGACACCCTGCCGCAGGTCGGCCGGCTCGTGCTGTTTGCGGTAGCCATGTTCCTTCTTGCCATCTTTCTGTTTCGCAGGCCCGCATCGTGAACGACTCCATTTCCGCCGAATTCATTGCCAGCCTGAAGGCCATGGTGCTCGAGGCCGTCGAAAAAGACGCGCCGCCGGGCGGCCTTGGCGACGACGAACCGCTGTTCGGGCCCGAGGCGCGGCTCGACCTCGATTCGCTCGATGCCCTGCAGGTGTCGATGACGATCCAGCAGCGCTTCGGCGTGCGCATGCCCGACAGCAAGGAAACGCGCCGCGCGCTCGCGTCCATTGCCCATCTGGCCAGCCATCTGGTGCAAGCGGGCAAGGCATGAGCGCAGCGCCGATGAGCGGCGGGGGCGTGTACCTTGCCGGCATGGGCCTGGCCTGCACGCTGGGCAACGATCTTCCGTCCGCCGTGGCCGCGCTGGCCCGCGGCGGCGTAAGGCCCACGCCGGTCGCCGTCTCGGAAGGCGTGCAGTGGCCCGTCCACATGCTGCAGCCGCAGGACGGCGACTGGCGGCAGCGCCTGGAACGCGTCGTGCGCGGCGTGGTCGCGCAGGCGGACGAAGGAGCGGGAACGGAGGCACGGCGTTCCGGCCCGCTCTTCGTCGCGTCGTCCTCGCTGGACATCGGCGGCATGGAGCACACGGTGCAGGATCTGCGCCTTGGAGGCGACCTGCAGGACTTTGCCGGCCTGGTGGCCGCTGCGCTCGACTGGCAGGGGCCGGTGTTCACCGTCTCCACGGCCTGCACCTCGGCGCTCAATGCGGTGTTCGCGGGCTGCGATCTCATCCGAAGCGGGCAAGCCGACGAGGCCCTGGTCATCGGCGCAGAGTTGGGCAACCGCTTCACGGTGGCCGGCTTCGGCGCGATGCAGCTGCTCTCGCCCACAAGCGCGCAGCCCTTCGGCGCGGGGCGCAACGGGCTGGTGCTCGGCGAGGCGGTGGCCGCATTGCGACTCGGCTCGCGCGCGGCGCGCTGGCGCATCGCGGGCGGGGCCAACGTGGTCGACGGGCGCAACCCCTCGGGCACCGAAGCCGGCGCGGTGCTTGCCATGTGCCATCAAGCCCTGGCGCAGAGCGGACTGCAGCCGCGCGACATCGACCTGATCAAGGTGCAGGCGGCGGGCAGCCCGGTCAACGATGCGATCGAGGTGCTGGCCTTGAAGCAGGTCTTCGATCCGCTGCCGCCGCTGGTGTCGCTCAAGTCGGCGATCGGCCATACGCTGGGCGCGTCGGGGGCTGCCGAGCTGGCCCTGCTCGTGGCCTGCATCGAAGCCGGCGTGTGGCCGTCGGCCGGCTATGCCATCGACGATGAGCTCGGCATTGCCCTGAGCACGCAGGCGCCTTCCGGGCTGCGCAACATCCTGCTCAACGTGGTCGGCTTCGGCGGCGGGCACGCCTCGCTGGTGCTGGAGGATGGCCGATGAACGCCGGTTCCTCCCAGGCATGGCGCACCGTCGCCCACTTCCGGGCCGATCCGCTGCCGGCAGACTGGCGCGACCAGCTCGCGCACCGGCTCGGCCGGCGGCCGCGGCGGGTCGGCCTCTGGACCGAGCTCGCGATGTTCGGGGCCCGGCAGTGCCTCGATGCCGCGGGCGAGACCGCCTTGCCTGCGGGCGCCCGCTTGCGGGTTTCGAGCCTGCGCGGCGCCTGGGGCGCGACGCATGCGGGCCTGGCGCAGTTCGACGCGGGCATGCTGATGCCATTCACCTTCATGCAGGGCCAGCCTGCCTTGATGCTGGCGGAGGTCGGCCGCTGCCTCGAATGGCAGGGCGATGCGAGCTTTGCGCTGTGCCGCGATCCGCAGCAACTGCTGCAACTCTCGAAGCTGGGCGCCGCAAGCGCCGGCTTGCTGCTCGGCGTGGTGGAAGAAGAGCGCAACGGCGAGCAGCCGCGCTCCGAATGGTGGCGGCTGGTGCCGGCCTGACGCATCGCAAGGCGTTCCAGTGGGCCACCAGTGCCTCGGGCGTCTCCGGCTATTGCTCCATGGCGGCCTTGACCTCCTGGCCAAGGTCGAGCACCGACATCGCGTAGTAGCTGCTCCAGTTGTAGCGCGTGATCACGTAGAAGTTGCGCGTGCCGGCCACGTAGGTCGGCGGCGCATCGGCGCCGTTCTGCAGCTCGACCAGCGCGAGCAGGCCCTTGTGGCGCAGGCCGTCGCCCTCAGGCACGGCACCGGCGGCCACGAAGCTGTCGGTGCTGAAGCTCGGCAGGATGTCGGGCGCCAGCAGCAGCGCCTTCTTGAGGCGGGCCTCTTCGAAATGCACCGGGTAGATCGCGGGCATGCCGGGCGTCCAGCCAAAGGTCTTGAAGTAGTTGGCGACCGAGCCGATCACGTCGGCGGGGTTGTCGACCAGGTCGATGCGGCTGTCGCCGTCGAAGTCGACCGCGTACTTGGCGATGCTGCTGGGCATGAATTGCGGCATGCCCATGGCGCCGGCATAGCTGCCCAGGGGCAGCAGCGGGTTGTCGGCGGTGCGGCTTTCGGTGCTCAGGAAGCTCTCGAGCTCGGCGCGGAAGAAGGCTTCGCGCTCGGCCGCGCGCGGATGGGCCTGCGGAAAGTCGAAGGACAGCGTGGCCAGTGCATCGATCACGCGGAAGTTGCCCATGTTGCGGCCGTAGATGGTTTCCACGCCGACGATGCCCACGATGATCTCGGCCGGCACGCCGTACGTCGCCTCCGCGCGCGCGAGCGTGTCGGCGTTGTTGCGCCAGAAGCGCACGCCGGCGGCAATGCGCGTCGCGTCGATGAAGCGGCTGCGATAGGCCTGCCAGTTCTTCACCGTGCCGGCAGGGCCTGGCAGCATCAGGCGCGGCACGTTCGGCAGAAAGCGCGCGCTGCCGATGGTGGCGCGGACCCATTCGCGGTCGAGGCCGCGGCGCTCGGCCACGTCGTCGGCAAAGCGCATGGCGTCGTCGCGCGTGGCGTAGGGCGTGCTGCCGATCACGGTTTTCACGCCGCGGCCGTTGGGGGCTTTCTGGGCCTGCGCGCCCGTGGACCCTGCGCAGCAGGCGGCAAGGAGGGCGATGGCGGCGGCGCGGCGCGGCGCGTGAAGAAAAAATCGCATGGAGGCGATTGTGCCGTCCGCGCCAGCCCGCCTCCGCGGCACACAGGCGGTTTCAGCGCCTGGGAGTCGGCGCAGCGGGCCAGTCCAGGCGCCGGAACTCGGCCCGCAGGGCCGCGAGCGAGGCCGGCGAGGCCTGGGCGTATCGCTGGGCCTCGAGCTTCAGCAGCCATTCGCGCACCGCCTCTGCCGCGGGGCCGAAGCGTGCCTCGGCCTGCGCGGCCATCTGGCGCGGCGGCGCCGTGTCGGGCACCTTCAGCCCGGCCTTGGCGAGGCGCGCGCGCGCCTGGCCGAGCAGGCGCAGCCACGGGTCGTGCTGGCTGCGTTCCCACAGGGCCCATGCGGCGCCGGCAAGGCTCGCGCCCACCAGCAGGTAGAGCAGCACGTAGGCCAGGTCTTCGAGGCTGGGCGCTTGGAAGCCGATGCTCTTCAGCAGGTTGAGCTGGCGGCTCTGGGTGTAGTTGAGCACCCACTGGTTCCAGCCGTTGTTCACTGCTTCCCACGCCGCGCGCAGGTTCTGCGCCAGCGTGGGGCTCATCGCGCCGATGGCGCCGGCGAACAGGCCCGGCTGCGGCACGAGCCGCTGCAACTGGCCGACCCGGCCTGGCGACACCGCGCCGGTGGGGTCGACGCGCACCCAGCCCACGCCTTCTTCCCAGACCTCGGCCCAGGCGTGCGCGTCGCTCTGGCGCAGCATCCAGTAGTTGTCGACGCCGTTGAGTTCGCCACCCTGGTAGCCGGTCACGATGCGCGCCGGAATGCCGAGCCCGCGCATCAGCACCACGAAGGCCGAGGCGATGTGCTCGCAGAAGCCTTCCTTGCGGTCGAACCAGAACTCGTCGGCCGTGTCGTTGCCGTAGACGCCGGGCTCCAGCGTGTAGCTGTAGCCGCCGGTGCGCAGCCGCTGCAGCGCTGCGCGGATGAAGGCCTGCGTGCCGGCGTTGGCCAGCGCGGGCTGGGCGCGCATCTCCGCGGCAAGCGCGGCAGTGCGCGGGTTCGATCCGGGCGGCAGCGCGAGATAGGGCCGCAGTGCGGCCGTCTGCCGTACCGGACCGCTATGGAATTGCGTGTAGCTCTCGGCGCGGTAGCGCACGAGGTCGGAGATGGGACGGTTCGCGATCCATTGCAGGTCGGGCGTGCCCGTGACTTCGAAACCGGGCGCCTGCGGTGCGCTCGGCGCCGCATCGAGCGTCAGCAGCCAGGGACGCTGGTTGGGCTCGAGCGTGACCTCGTAGCGCACCGGCTGGCCGCTGGTGCGCAGGTTGCCCGATGCCGGCGCGCCGCGCGCCCAGGACGGCAGCGTCGTCCACTCGCGCCCGTCGAACTGCGCAAGCACGGGCCCGCGGAAGTACAGCTGGCTTTGGGGCGGCACGCGTTCGTTCTCGAACTTGATGCGCGCCGCAATGCTGTCGTCGAGCGCCAGTTCGGCAATGGTGCCCACGCGCATGGTGTTCGACAGGCCCGTGCGCCCGGCCATCGCATCGCCGGGCGTGCCCCACAGCGGCGCGAAGCGCGGGAACAGCAGGAACAGCGCGAGCATGACAGGCGCGCCCGCAAGCGCCATCCAGCTGGCGGTGCGCGCCGCCTGCATCAACGGCGGCTTGCCCACCGGCATGTGCGCATTGACCAGCGCGGTGAGCAGGCCCAGCAGCGCAAGCAGCATGGTGACCGCGGTCATCAGCGACTGCGAGTAGAAGAAGTTCGTGAGCATCGCGAAGAAGCCCAGGAAGAAGATGACGAAGGCGTCCCGGCGCGCGCGCAGCTCCAGCGTCTTCAAGGCCAGCAGGATCACGACCAGCGTTACTCCGGCGTCGCGCCCCAGCAGGGTGCGATGGGTGGCGAAGGTGGCGACCAGCGTCAGCGCCAGCAGGCCCACGCGCAGCCACTTGCCTGGAAGCGGACGGGCTTCCATGGCGAGCGTGCTGCGCCAGACCAGGACCATGGCCGTGATGGCGGTGCACCACCAGGGCAGGTTCCCGGCCTGCGGAAGAACGATGAGCGCGATGACCGCGAGCAGGAACAGGGTGTCCCTGGCGTCCCTTGGCAGCGCGGAGATCTCGCGCATGAACTTGTTCATGCGCGCGGCCCCTGGCCGAGGGAACGAGGGGCGTTCAGAAGAGGATTCAACATAGCGCCAGCGCCTCCAGGCAGGCTCTCCGGTGGGCTTCTCCCTGCGACGGCTGCACCACCCGTGCGGCCACGCGGATCCCGTAGTCCACGCCCAGCCGGTCCGCCATCAACACCCAGGCGCAGAGCCGCGACACCCGGGCTTCGGTGTCGGCCAGCTGGGTGGCCTGGGCGTCGAGCCAGAGTTCTTCGCGCTGCGTCTGCTGCGTGTCGCGGCTCACCAGGTCTTCAGACCCGGTGGCTTGCGCGCGCGCCGCCTTCTTCCAGACCACGAGCTTGAGCGGGTCGCCGCGCCGATAGGCCCGCAGGCCGTCGTACTCGCCGGCGGCCTGGGCGCGCAGGGCGGCCGAGGTGGCGGCCGGCCCCGACAGCGGCTCGCCCGGCGGCAGCGGCGGCGGATGCGCTTCGGGCGTTGGATAGACCAGCATCTTCGCGGCCGGCCGCCACACCGTCCAGACGCGGAAGGTCCCGAGCGGAAAACGGGTTTCGGCGGTGAGCGGGGGCACCGGATGGAGTCCGCGCCGCTCGGGCTTGAATGCGATCTCGACGGTGGCGCTGCCCTCGGCCGGGACATCGGTCCAGGCCCACTGGCCGCTGCCGCGCACAGCCATGCCGATGCCGTAGCGCACGCTGCGCCGCGCGTTGTGCAGCACCACGCGAAAGACCGCGGCTGCCCCCGCATAGTGCGCCTCGGGCTGCATCATGTGCATGGCCAGGCCGCGCAGCGTGGCGTGGCAGACATGCATGCCCACGGCCACGCTGCCCGCGAGCAGGAAGGTCAGCAGGTAGCCGAGGTTGAGCTGGTAGTTGATCGACGCGATCAAGAGCACCAGCAGCGTGGCGCCCAGCGTCCAGCCGGCACGCGTGGGCACGATGTAGACGTTGCGCTGCGTGAGTTCCAGCGTGTCCGAAGGCGGCCGGCGCGACAGGAACCAGCCGTCGATGCGCGAGCGTAGCGACGCGATCATCGGTGGCAGACGGAATGGTTCATCGTTACGGCAGCGGCACGTCCGCGATCATCGCGCGCACCTGCTCCACGGCGCCGCGGCCCGCGTCGCCCACCGGGGTGAGGCGGTGCGCAACGGTCTGCGGCAGTATCGACTGCACGTCGTCGGGCGCGACGTAGTTGCGGTTGGCCAGCAGCGCCTGCGCCTTGGCGGCGCGCAGCACGGCAATGCCGGCACGCGGCGAGAGACCCTGCAGGAACCAGCGGCCCGAACGCGTGGCGGCGATCAGGTCCTGCACGTAGTTCAGCAGCGGCTCGGCCGCATGCACCTGCTGCACGCGCTGCTGCAACGCGGTCAGCTCGCCGGCGGTCAGCATGGCGGGCAGGGTGGCCAGCATTTCGCGCCGGTCGGCGCCGGAGAGCAGCTCGCGCTCCGCGGCGCGGTCGGGGTAGCCCAGCGAGATGCGCATGAGGAAGCGGTCGAGCTGCGACTCCGGCAAGGCGAAGGTGCCGAGCTGGTCCTGCGGGTTCTGCGTGGCAATCACGAAGAAGGGCGTGGGCAGCGGCCGCGTCTCGCCTTCGATGGTGACCTGCTTTTCTTCCATCGCCTCGAGCAGCGCGCTTTGCGTCTTGGGGCTGGCGCGGTTGATTTCGTCCGCCAGCAGCACCTGCGCGAAGATCGGCCCGGGATGGAAGACGAAGGCCTGCTGGCCCCGGTCGTAGATGGCCACGCCCGACAGGTCGCCCGGCATCAGGTCGGCGGTGAACTGCACGCGCGAGAACTGAAGCCCGAAGGTGTGCGAGAGCGCATGGGCGAGGGTGGTCTTGCCGACCCCCGGCACATCCTCGATCAGCAGGTGCCCGCCCGCGAGCAGGCATGCCACGCAGTCGCGCACCTGGGGCTCCTTGCCTACGATCACCGTGTTAAGCTGACTCAGCAAAGTGGCAAGCTTCGCAGCAACGTCCATATTTGTATCCATATGCAAACGATACCGTAAGACTGCGCGGCCCCATGCCGTGTGAGGTCTAGATACGACAGAGACACGGCAAACACATGGGCAAGACCGGCTACTTCACACATCGCGATTGCTGGAAGCACGACATGGGCCGGGGCCATCCCGAATGTCCCGAGCGGCTCGACGCCATCGAAGACCGGCTGCTGCTCACCGGCGTAGGCGATGCCCTCGAGCACCGGGAGGTGCCGCTGGCCACCCTTTCGCAAATCACGCGCGCACACAGCGAGGCGCACCTCGAACACCTCGAAGCGCTTCACCAGCGCCTGGTGGCCGACGAACCGGCCGGCGGGCCTGCCCATGCGCAGCTCGACCCCGACACCATTCTGAACCGCTTCACCTTGCTGGCCGCGCGCCGCGCCGCGGGCGCCGCCATTGCGGCCACCGATGCGGTGATGGCGGGCGAGATCGAGAACGCGTTCTGCTCGGTGCGCCCGCCCGGACACCACGCCTGCCGCGGGCAGGCCATGGGCTTCTGCTTTCTCAACAACGTGGCCATTGCGGCGCGGCATGCGCTCGAGGTGCACGGCCTGGAGCGCGTGGCGGTCGTCGATTTCGACGTGCACCATGGCAACGGCACCGAGAACATCCTGTCGAACGACCCGCGCGTGCTGATGGTGGGCTTCTTCCAGCATCCGTTCTATCCGTACAGCGGCACCGAGCACCCGGCTTCGAACATGCTGAACCTGCCGATCCCGGCCTATACCAGGGGCATGGACGTGCGCGAGCTGATCGAGGCCGCCTGGATGCCCCGGCTCGAGGAGTTTGCGCCGCAGATGATCTTCGTGAGCGCGGGCTTCGACGCCCACCGCGAGGACGACCTGGGCCAGCTCGGGCTCACCGAGAACGACTTTGCCTGGATCACGGGCCGCATCCGCGATGTCGCCAGGCGCCATGCGCGCGGGCGCATCGTCTCGATGCTCGAAGGGGGCTACAACCTCGACGCCCTCGCGCGCAGCGTCGAAGCCCATATCCGCGTCCTTGCCGACCTGTAGAGCCGCAGGCGCGAACATGGCGCCATGTTTTCTCAAGAGATGAATTTCAACGATTTCACACAACGGCTGATCCAGGTCGACGCACGCGGCATCGGCATCGAACTGGCGGCGCTGGTGGCGTGCGTGGCGCTGGCCTGGGTTGTCACCCGATGGTTCGGGCGCGACCAGCCGAAGGATTCCATCTGGTTCGGCGAGCGCATCTTCGACGGGCTCCTGTTCCCGTTGCTGGCGCTGGTCTTCACCGAGCTGGCCCGGCGCGTGGTGAGCGACTTCCAGCCCGTGCTGGTGCTGCGCATCGGGGTGCCGGTGTTCCTGTCGCTGGCGGTCATCCGCCTGTTCGCGCGCGTGATGCGAGCGGTCTTTCCCGCCTCCAACCTGGTCCGGCTGCTGGAGCGCACGATCTCGTGGCTGGCCTGGATCGGCGCCATCCTGTGGATCGTCGGGCTGCTGCCGCCGGTGCTGGCCGAGCTCGACGACATCACGCTGGCCTTCGGCAAGACGCGCGTCAGCCTGCAGACCATCTTCCAGGGCGTGCTGTCGGCGGGGCTGGTGCTGGTGATCGCGCTGTGGATTGCCGCCACCATCGAGAAGCGCATCCTGCGCGAGGCCGTGACCGACCTGTCGATGCGCAAGGTGGCGTCGAACGCGGTGCGCGCCTTCCTGCTGCTGGTCGGCCTGCTGTTCGCGCTGTCGGCGGTGGGGGTCGACCTCACGGCGCTCTCGGTGCTGGGCGGCGCGCTGGGCGTGGGCCTGGGTTTCGGGCTGCAGAAGCTGGCGGCCAACTACGTGAGCGGCTTCGTGATCCTGCTCGAACGCTCCATCCGCATCGGCGACAACGTCAAGGTCGACACCTTCGAGGGCCGCATCACCGACATCAAGACGCGCTACACACTCATCCGCGCGGGCAACGGGCGCGAGGCCATCGTGCCGAACGAATCGCTCATCACCAGCCGCGTCGAGAACCTCTCGATGGCGGACCGCAAGTTCAACATCACCACCACCATCGTGGTGGGCTACGACAGCGACGTGGCGCAGGTCCAGTCCATTCTGTGCGCGGCGGCCAAGGCCCAGCCACGCGTGATGAGCGACCCGGAACCCGTGGCCTTCCTGATGAACTTCGCGCCCGACGGGCTGGAGTTCACCCTGAACTTCTGGGTTGCCGACCCCGACAAGGGCAAGGACAACCTGCGCTCGGCCATCAACATCGCCATTCTCGAGGGCCTGCGCGGCGCGGGCGTGGACATTCCGTATCCGCAGCGCGTGCTGCGGGTGGAGTCGCTGCCGCCGGGCATTTCCGCCCCGCGTGATGCTGCCGTATAATCACGAAAAAGCACGGTCGTTCTTTTTTCTGCCCAACAATGCCAGTCGCCATGAGCGCAGGGGGCGGCAGAGGCCGGACCCTAAAATGACCGGCTGCCCTCGAAGCCCCCTTTTTGCAATCCAATGGAGTCAAGTCAATGAAGGTTCTAGTGCCTGTCAAACGGGTCGTCGATTACAACGTCAAGGTGCGCGTGAAGAGCGACGGCACCGGAGTGGACATTGCCAACGTGAAGATGAGCATGAACCCCTTCGACGAGATCGCGGTGGAAGAAGCGGTGCGCCTGAAGGAGAAGGGCGTCGTGACCGAAGTCATCGCCGTTTCGTGCGGCGACGCCAAGTGCCAGGAGACCCTGCGCACCGCCATGGCCA
>NZ_JAGGNW010000034.1 GCF_018614875.1 Variovorax paradoxus
TCTTGACCTCGTCCAGGGTAAAGAGGCCCTTGTCCTTGATGGCCTTGCAGATGGTGCCCTTGGTCACCCCGTTGCAGCCGCACACCTCGGCCTCGTCGGGCATGCTGGCGGCCTTGCTGTGGCCCTCGTGGCCGGTGTCGCCGATGTTGGACTCGCCGAACATCAGCTTGTCGCGGATGTCGTGCACGCTGCGCCCGTCACGCAGGAGCTTGAAGTACCAGCTGCCGTCCACCGTGTCGCCGTACAGGCAGGCGCCCACCAGCTTGTCGTCCTTGATCACCAGCTTCTTGTAGACCCCGCCGAAGGGGTCGCTCATGACGATCTCCTCGGTGCCTTCGCCGCCCATGAACTCGCCGGCGCTGAAGAGGTCGATGCCGGTGACCTTGAGCTTGGTCGAGGTCAGCGACCCCAGGTAGCGGCCGATGCCGAACTGCGCCAGGTGGTTGGCCGCCACCTTGGCCTGCTCGAAGAGGGGCGCGACCAGGCCGTAGGCGATGCCGCGGTGGGCCGCGCATTCGCCCACCGAGTAGATGCGCGCATCGGTCACGGTCTGCAGGGTGTCGGTGACGACGATGCCGCGGTGGCAGTGCAGGCGCATCCGCTCGGCGAGCTCGGTGTTGGGGCGGATGCCCACGGCCATGACGACCAGGTCGGCGGCCACTTCGGTGCCGTCCTTGAAGCGGATGGCTTTCACGCGACCGGCCTTGCCTTCGTCCGCGTCGCCCACCAGCTCCTGGGTCTGGGCGCCGATGCGGAACGAAAGGCCGCGGTCTTCGAGCGACTTCTGCAAGAGCTTGCCCGCCACGTCGTCGAGCTGGCGCTCCATGAGCCAGGGCATGACGTGCACCACGGTGACGTTCATGCCGCGCAGCATCAGGCCGTTGGCCGCTTCCAGCCCGAGCAGGCCGCCGCCGATGACGACCGCGTTCTTGTGGGTGCGCGCGGTCTCGATCATGTAGTCGGTGTCGGCGATGTCGCGGTAGGCGATGACGCCCTTCAGGTCCTTGCCGGGCACGGGGAGCATGAAGGGGTTGGAGCCGGTGCACATGAGCAGGCGGTCGTAGGGCGCTTCGGTGCCGTCCTCGGCGCGCACGATGCGTTTCACCCGATCGACCTCGACCACCTTCTTGCCGGCGTGCAGGGTGATGTGGTTATCGGTGTACCACTCCCAGCTGTTGAGCACGATCTCGTCGACGGTCTGCTCGCCCGCGAGCACGGGCGACAGCAGGATGCGGTTGTAGTTGGGATGCGGCTCGGCACCGAAGACGGTGATGTCGTACAGGTCGGGGGCGAGCTTCAGGAGCTCCTCGAGCGTGCGCACGCCGGCCATGCCGTTGCCGACCATCACGAGTTTGAGTTTCTTCATCATGGGGGAGGGCCTTTCGGGAATCAGCTGATTCGAAACAACAATGCAAATGCCGAAACGCAGCCCTTTGCGGGGCCGCATCGTTCGGACGGGGTTAGGGGGTAGGGATGCCCGCGGAGCGCGGGCGGGGGTGCTGGGCGCTCTTCACGCTCCGGGCTCCGCAAGACCGCGGAAACCTCACCAAAACAGTGCTTCGTTACACCGTGAGCTTGCAGTCACGCAAAGAACGTGCCTGCTTTTGCGCGCCGCACTTGCGCGGCGCGCAAAACCGTCGCGGCTACTCCAGCGTGAACCCCATCTTCAGCGTCACCTGCCAGTGCGCGACCTTGCCGTCCACCACGTGGCCGCGCGTCTCGGTGACGGTGAACCACTGGATGTTGCGAACCGACTCATGCGCCTTGGCGATGGCGGTTTGCACGGCATCCTCGATGCTGATGGGCGAAGAGCCGGTCAGCTCGAGCGACTTGTAAACGTGATTCGACATGGCTTGTGCTCCTTGAAATGGTGCGTGATCGACGGCACGGCACACATGTTGAGCCCTCAGCCGGCTTGTGGGAAGAGGCCTTGAGACGATGCGAAGGGCAGGGGCGCGCGACGGCGCGCCGCTAGGCCCCGATCAAATACAGGGCCACCTGCCTTCGATGCGGCTTCTTCCGATGCTCCCACAGATAGATTCCCTGCCAGGTGCCCAGGGCCAGGCCGCCGTTCATCACCGGAATCGAAAGCTGGACTGCGGTCAGCGCGGCACGGACGTGGGCCGGCATGTCGTCCGGCCCTTCGTCGCGATGCCGGAACAGCGCGTCGCCATCAGGCACGAGGCGCGCGAAGAAGCGTTCGAGATCCGCCTGGACCTCCGGGTCTGCGTTCTCCTGCACCAGCAGGCTGGCCGAGGTGTGGCGGATGAAGAGCGTCAGCAGCCCGGTTCGAAGGCCGCTGCGTTCGACCCATTGCGCAACGGCAGGCGTGATTTCCAGAAGACCCCGGCCATCGGTGTCGAAGTCGAGCGTCGTGGTTGCCTGGCTGAGCATCACCGAAGGTCCTGCAGGGCGGGCTTGCCGTCAATGTCATTTAACATAATGCACATTGTGTCCGATCCAGACGAGCGCCGACTGGATGAGGTCATGGCCTGGGATCGTCGAAAAAATCTGGTGTGCCATTGCGCCAGCGGAACCTAGGACCGCGCCAGTCGCTAGCGAAGCTTTTCCCAGTGCTCTCATCAAGGCGTCCCCTTTCTTTTTCCCCTCGTATTGCTCGACCGTTGCCCTGGCCAGTACCTGTACGGCGTCCAGTCCAGCGACGTGTGCCATCAGGGCTTGATCGGCTGGGGTGGCGGTTCGGGTGCCGTGTCTCCATCCGCTGATGACTTGCCTGGGGACTTCTAAGGTCTGTGCGAGCTTGTAATCGCTTCCTGCAATCGCAGCGGCCTTGTCGATCAAGAGATTTAATGATTCAAGGTGTTTCATTTGTCATCACTTCCGTTTACTATCCGGACCGTCATCACATTTGTTGACGTAACCTGATTGTTGGAATTATGCGCGACCAAACAGACAGCCGCACTATCCCGCTCCCCGAAGTGACGGGGGTCTTCTTGACCATCGACAAGCATCGCCTCGGTGATCTTTGGTTGCCGTCTTTCCATGATGAGCTTGCCGCCTTGGTGGTGGTGGAGTTCGAGTGCACGAAGCAAGCGCGTAAGCGTCCTATCGCGAAGGATTTGGCACGTTGGGCTCGTCGGCATAGGGCGCTTCTGACGGCTCGCTGTGCCGTTGAAAACGAGCTTCATCGCACGGTCGAAGTGATTCGTGAGCGTGGTGGCCTCCTGTTGTGTGTGGTGCATGCCTAACTGGCTGAGTCGCCCGCTCGTTGCTCGTTTCCAAAGCGAGCATCCGGCAGTCGATCCGGCTGTGCTTTCCCAAGGGCTTTACACCATGCAATCCATCCTTCAAATCCTCGTGGTCAATACCAAGACCGGCAAGTCCAAAAAGACCGGCAACGACTACAGCATCCCCGAGGCGCAATGCGTGCTGATCAACGATGACGGCACCGTCGCGGCAGTCGGCGTGCTCGTGATCCCCAAGCAACTGGAAGAGGTTGCCAAGCCCGGCACCTACACCGGCGCATTCGCCCTCGAAGCCGCGTCCTTCGGTGAGAACCAAGGCCGCATCGTCGCCAAGCTCGTGGGCCTCACGCCCTTGCCCCCGAACGCCAAGCGCTCGCAACAACCTGCCCCGGCTGGCGCCTGATGCTCAACGCGCTCGCCTTCGTCGTGGCAGTCCCTTCAGCCATCGCGTGTACGTGGGTTCTCTCCGTGCTGACTGCTCCGAAGCGTGCGCGCCATGGCTGACCAAGTGACTCTCGTTACCAATGGGCAGGCATTGGCGGATGCCATGGCGGGGTACTTCGAGTTGACTGTGTGGGCCGCTGCTGCGGTCATGCTGGTCTTCTTTTTGGTTTGGCTTGTCGGTGGGCCTCGCGAGTAGCCATGGCTGATCCCACTGTCATCGATTGCGCCTCCGCGTGCACTGTCACCGTGGTGCACGAACTCTCTTTGCCGCCCCTTCAGTTGACCACTGAAGACGGCGCACAAATCGCGCTTGCCATCAGCGCGGTCTGGGTCGTTGGATGGGCTTTTCGCATGGTCCTGAAGACGCTCAGTACTTCCGATGGAAATCAACCTGAGTAGAGGAAATTCAAATGAACGCAAACACTATTCGCGGCCTCGTGGCCGTTGGCGCACTGACCCTCGTTGGCGGTGCGAACGCTGCTGCCGTCGACGTGGCCGCAGTCGTCACGGACATTGGCGCACAAGCCGCACCCGTGGGCCTGATCGGCGTGGCCGTGCTGCTGATCTACGGCGCTGTGAAGGCCTTCAAGTGGGTGCGTTCGGCCCTGAGCTGATCCCCCGCTGAGCGCACCTGCGGAGACGTCCGTGGGTGCCTTGTTCAAAGCGCTCGCCGAGCGTTTCGCACAAGGCAACACGTCATGGGGCTGTTCGTCATCATTGCTTTCCTCGGGGCGCTATGGCTCATCTTTTCCGCTTGATCGCGCTGCTTGCAGTCACGATGCTGTGTGGTGTCGCGCAGGCTGCAATCCCGAAGGTGGCATGGGAGTTTCGGGGCGCGACGTCTGATCCCTGGGTGCCGTCTCCGGAGGTCGCGTGTTCTAACCTCGCTGCTTCTACCAATGCGGGTGGTGGCAACAGCGTCTACACGTTCTTGTATGTCGAGTCGTTCGGTGTGTCGTCTAAGCTGTGCCATTTCAAGGTCACGAATCGCACGACCGGCGCTGTCATCTCACAGGACACGGGTGTAGGGTTGAGCAGTCGTTCGGTCACACCCTACTGCCCGGCCAACAGCACAGTGTCCGGCTCTGCGTGCACGTGTAACAGCGGCTATGCGGAAAACGCGACACAGACCGGGTGCCGTGTGGT
Source organism: Variovorax paradoxus (assembly GCF_018614875.1). Classification (GTDB taxonomy): domain Bacteria; phylum Pseudomonadota; class Gammaproteobacteria; order Burkholderiales; family Burkholderiaceae_C; genus Variovorax; species Variovorax paradoxus_I. The sequence continues at coordinate 4,797 of NZ_JAGGNW010000034.1, forward strand.
CACTGCCCCTGAAAAGTGGGCGGCTTGGTGTCAAGCTGCGGTGGGTCAGTCTCTTGGCCCGATGACTTCGCCGGGGCGGTCCGTTGATGGTGGTTGTCTAGGGGATATCAACATAGCCGGTTCGCCAATTGATACTCCAGGGTATAGCTCTGGCGATGTGCCGGCTGGTGGGGGGTGCTCGTATTCGTTCGATGAAAAGCTTAGCTACCAGGATGACACCGAGGCGTGGCAGACCAAGGGGACTGCTGTTGCTAATGGTGGTACTTGTATGCAGGGCAACACGCCGATTCCCACGGATGCGCCGCCCAATACGGAACAGGCGCCTGCGGGGGCCAAGGACCCGTGTCCCAATGGCTTTCCTGGCACGGTCAACGGCACGAGCGTGTGTGCGGATCGGGAGCCTGACAAGGGCATTGAGGGTGTGAAGGGCACGACGACGACGAACGCTGATGGCACCAGCACGACGACGCAGGAAACGACGAAGTGCAATGCGGGCAAGTGCACCACGACGCGCACGACGACGAACAGGGACGCGGCCGGCAATGTGGTTGGTACGCCGACAGTCACTCAGACCACGCAGTCCATTGGTGATAAGTGCAACGCCGATCCTGGTAGCAAGCTGTGTGCGGAGGTCGGCATGGGCAACGGCGAAGGTGGCGCGGGCTTCTCGGGTAACTGTGTGGCGGGGTTCGTTGTCAAGGGTGAGGATCCGATTCAGAACGCGATGGCGTTGGAACAGCACAAGCGTAACTGCGAGGCCATGCGTACGGACACTGAGCCATCGACTTGGGTTACGGCTGAGGGGGCGAAGACAGACAACGCGATGAAGGACAACCCGAACAACGGCACGGTGTCTATCGGCCCCGGCAATTTCGATACCTCCGACGCACTGGGCGGTGGTGGCTGCAATCTGAACAAGACGGTGACGGTGCGCGGTTATTCGGTTGCTCTCCCCTTCAACGTGCTGTGCGATCCGCTCGCCGTGCTCGGAAACATTCTGGTTGCGGTGTCGCTGCTCCTGGCGGCCCGCATCCTCACAAGGGGGTAACCAGTCATGCCAGCCATCATTGCGCTCCTGCTGCGCGGTCTTCTGTGGGTGTCGGGCAGCATCGCGGGGCAGGTCCTGCTTCGCCTGGGCATCGGCGTCGTGACGTACACCGGTGCGAACGCCAGTCTCTCCTGGCTCAAGTCGCAAGCCGTCTCAGCCTTGCAGGGCATGGGCGGTGAGTACGTCGCGCTGCTCTCGTACATGAAAGTCGGTGTGTGCATCAGCATCATCACCAGCGCCATCGTTGCGCGGGCCGTGCTGCAGGGCGTCACGAGCGACACGGTCAAGCGTTGGGTGATGAAGTAATGCTGTATCTCCGGACCGGGGCCAACGGCTCCTGCAAGACGCTCTTCACGCTCAAGGACGTGCGCGAGATGCAGCTCAAGGAGCTGCGCCCTGTCTGCTACAACGGCCGTTTCAAACTCAAGCCAGAAAAGCTCAAGGAGTTCGGTTGGAAGCTGATCGAATTCAAGGACTGGCAGGCCGAGCCGGACGGCACCATCTTCCTGATGGACGAATGTCACCTCGATTTGCCCAAGCGCCCGAATGGGTCGGCGGTGCCGCTCTACGTCAGTAAGCTGGCCGAGCATCGCGCCCGTGGTTTCGACTTCTTTCTGCTCACGCAACATCCAAGCAACATCGACAGCTTCGTGACCAAGCTCGTCGGCTCGCCGGGTTGGCATCAGCATCTGAAGCGGGCCTTCGGTGCGTCGAACATGACCAGCGTGCTCCAGTGGTCGGCCGTTAACAATACGTGCGAGAAAGACGGCTCCGGCCGCTCGGCCCAGGTCACCATGCGTGGCCAGCCCAAGGAGGTCTACGACTGGTATGACAGCGCCGAATTGCACACGGGCAAGCGCAAGATTCCGAAGCAGTTTTGGATGGTGGCCATCGGCGTGCCGATCGCGCTCTCGATGTTCTACTTGGCCGGCAAGCTCATGTGGGACCGCACGCATAAGAACGTCGATCCGGTGGCCTCGTCGGTTGCAGGCGGCCCGGTCACTGGTGCGCCCGCCAGCCAGCGAGAGAAGCCGCTGACGACCACGGAATACATCGCGGCCTATCGTCCTCGTCTCCCCGGGCTGATGCACACCTCGCCGGTGTATGACAAGCTAACTGAGCCAAAGCGCGTTCCAGTTCCTGCGGCGTGTGTCGCGATGAAGACGGACAGGCTTGGTCAGCCCTTCGGCTGCAAGTGCTACACACAAGATGCCACGCCGTACCCGGTAGATCTGGCGATGTGTCAGCAGCTCGTGGCTCATGGCGCGTTCCTCGCCTTCCAGCCTGAAGGTGAGCGCAAGACCTTGGATCAGGCACAGACCCCCCGCCAAAGCCCGGAGACGGCCCTTCCCGGCCCTTCTGGCATTGTCTTGATCGAAGGCACCGGCAAGGCCCCTGGTGCGTCTACGGCCCTTGCAGCCGCGCAGGCACCAGCGCCGCAGCCGCGTGTGCAACCGGGCTCGAAGTGGTCATTCCAAACGGGCGGCCAGTGATCACGCTGACCTATGGGCAGCCTGGGTGCGGCATGACCTTGTTTACGTGCCCCTGCGCCAGCGCCTTCACCACTGCAAAGCAAAACGCCGTAGCCCTTGTGGCGGAGGCATCTGGTCTCTGGTGCAGCGTCCTTTTAGGTGCCCCTGCGTGCTCTCTGGCCGGCCAAAAGAACGCCCGCGGCTGCGGGCCTCTGTCGGTCATCGGTGTAGCTGTGTTGGAAGTCGCCTGCGCGGATACGGCCGCAGGGCCGAGGTACGAGGACCAAGGACGCGCGCAGCGCGGCCTTAATTTATTAAAGGAACACATCTCGACCGAGGGGTATGAAAACGGTCGTGTAGATCTGCAGAGTTGATTTTGAAAGTCGGGCCGAAGGCCCAAAAGAAAGTCCCCGCGTAGCTGGCAGGCCACCGGGGACGTGATACCGCAACATTGTTCGAGGGATGCGATATGAGCGCGATGGTAAAGCACAAAGGCTTCTGGTGCGAGAAAGTGCAGGACGGGGTTACTGTGCGAGTCCAGCAGTTCGATAACGGCCAGCGCGAGACGCTGATTCAGCCGCGCTACCTCTACATTCCCGGCACTAGTGACCCCGACGATCCTGATTGCCACGTGGTCGAGGTCGACCAGTCCGGCACGCTCGAGGAACAACGCATGCTCGAGGAGCGCGCCAAGCGATCAGCCTGGAAATCCGGCCAGCGTGCCAAGCGCAATTGCCGCTGGAAGATCAAGCAAGGCGGCTTCAACGAAATGCTGACCCTGACCTACCGGGCGAATCAGCAGGACCTTGCCCTCTGCAGGAAACACTTCGCAGCGTGGCTGCGCAAGATGCGCAAGGCCCTTCCGTGCTTCCGTGGTGTGTGGGGCTTCGAACGGCAGGAACGCGGCGCGTGGCACGTCCACGTGGCCTGTAATCGCCTTCCCATGCTGATCCAGCACAAGGGCGTCAAGGTGCTGAGCTGGAAGGTCGGCACGGCCCTGTGGCGCGATGTGGTGGGTGTCAACAACGGGCTGTGCTTCGTGGGCGGCAAGGATGGTCGTTTCAACCGCTACCGCAGCCCGGCCAAGATCGCGGGTTACGTGTCAAAGTACCTCACCAAGGATCACGCGAACGGCGAAACAGGCGCTCGCATGTGGGATAGCTCGCAGGGCCTTACTCCACCGCCTGCGTCGATCATGCATTTCCCCGGAACATCGATGGCCGATGCGATCAGCCTCGCGTGGGAGTTGCCCGAGGGGCACTCAGTAGTGCAACACATTTGCAATAAGCTGGGTACGGTCTGGTTGCTCTACAGCGAGCCCGATCCGATGAGGCGCGCCCTCCCCTAGTCGGCTCTCATGTCTGGGATGTGTTCGGCGCGTGTTGGGTGGCGGTTCGGCGCTCGGTTGCTGCGGGTGCCCTCTTGTGCGTCACGCATGCCGTCGCGTACGCCCCATCGGATCACCCAGTACAGGAGGACGAGGGTGACGACAAGCGCAATGAGCGCGATGGCCATTTCTTGGATCACCCATTGCGTGATCAGCCGGTCTAGTTCTGTTTGGCGCATAAAAAAGGCCTCCGTGTGGGAGGCCTGATTCTGTCTGATAGTCTTACCGCAATTTACATGTTTTCAAGCTGAAAACGCTTGACATAACGGCTATTGTATTTACGCAATTTGCCCTTATGCACATTGTGTTCCTTTCGGATGTGGGAGCAAAGTTGTAATGTCGCATTCGAGCAAAGTTCAAATGTCGCAAAGTTGGCCGCCCCGAGCTCAGAGGCATGGCCATGGCGACACCTGCAGCGACGATCACTATGACGATGCGCGAAGCGGATCGGCTCAAGACGATTCAGGCGGTGGTCGACCGGATGCTGCGGGTCGGCCAGGCCGCGCAGCGGCTTGGCATGAGCCGGCGGCAGATCGAGCGGCTTGTGGATCGATATGAGGGTCGGCCGGGATTCCTTC
>NZ_JAGGNW010000035.1 GCF_018614875.1 Variovorax paradoxus
CCAAGAGCGAACGCCCCGAACTGACGGCCGCCAAGATCATCGTCTCGGGTGGCCGGGCGCTGGGCAGCGCCGAGAAGTTCACCGAGGTGATGGCGCCGCTGGCGGACAAGCTCAACGCGGGCCTGGGCGCCAGCCGCGCGGCGGTGGATGCGGGCTACGCCCCGAACGACTGGCAAGTGGGTCAGACCGGCAAGATCGTCGCGCCGCAGTTGTACATCGCCTGCGGCATCTCGGGCGCCATCCAGCATTTGGCCGGCATGAAGGACTCCAAGGTGATCGTGGCGATCAACAAGGACGAGGAAGCGCCGATCTTCTCGGTGGCCGACTACGGGCTCGTGGCCGACCTGTTCACGGCGGTGCCGGAACTGGTGAAGGCGCTCTGACCGATTTTCCGCACTGAGCCGGAGGGCATCGTTCGCGATGCCCTTTTCGTATCCGCCGTATCTGGAGACAAGACATGAGCTACACCGCCCCCCTCAAGGACATGCTGTTCGACATCGAGCACCTGGCCGACATCGGCGAGATCGCGAAGCTGCCGGGCTTCGAGGACGCCGGCCTCGAAACCGCGCAGGCTGTGCTCGAGGAATGCGCGCGCTTCAATCAGGACGTGATCGCGCCGTTGAACGTGGAGGGGGACCGCAACCCGTCGTCGTTCAAGGATGGCGAGGTCACCACCACGCCGGGCTTCAAGGAAGCCTTTGCGCAGTACGTATCGGGCGGATGGCAGGGTCTTCAGCATCCGGCCGACTTCGGTGGCCAAGGCCTGCCCAAGACCATCGGCGCGGCTTGCGGCGAGATGCTCAACTCGGCCAACATGAGCTTCGCGCTGTGCCCGCTCTTGAGCGACGGTGCGATCGAAGCGCTGCTCACGGCCGGCTCCGACGAGCTCAAGGCGGTGTACCTCGAAAAGCTCGTGAGCGGCCAGTGGACCGGCACGATGAACCTCACCGAGCCGCAGGCCGGCAGCGACCTCGCCATGGTGCGCAGCCGCGCCGAACCGCAGCCGGACGGCACGTACAAGGTGTTCGGCACCAAGATCTTCATCACCTACGGCGAGCACGACATGGCCGAGAACATCGTGCACCTGGTGCTGGCCCGCGTGAGCGGCGCACCCGAGGGCGTGAAGGGCATCAGCCTGTTCGTGGTGCCGAAGTTCCTCGTGAACAAGGATGGTTCGCTCGGCGCGCGCAACGACGTGCATTGCGTGAGCATCGAGCACAAGATGGGCATCAAGGCCTCGCCGACCGCCGTGCTGCAGTACGGCGACCATGGGGGCGCCGTCGGGTACCTGGTAGGCCAGGAGAACCGCGGCCTCGAATACATGTTCATCATGATGAACTCGGCCCGCTATGCGGTGGGCATGCAGGGCATCGCGATTGCCGAGCGTGCCTACCAGCACGCCGTGGCCTACGCCAAGGACCGCGTGCAGAGCCGCCCGGTCGATGGCTCCATCAACGCCAGCGCGCCGATCATTCACCACCCCGACGTGAAGCGCATGCTGATGACGATGCGTGCCTACACCGAAGGCTGCCGCGCGATGGCCTCGGTGGCCGCCGCGGCCTACGACGCCTCGCACCACCACCCCGATGCAGAGGCGCGCAAGCAGAACCAGGCTTTTTACGAATTCATGGTGCCGCTGGTCAAGGGCTATAGCACGGAGATGAGCCTCGAAGTGGCCTCGCTCGGCGTGCAGGTGCATGGCGGCATGGGCTTCATCGAGGAGACGGGCGCGGCGCAGTACTACCGCGACGCCAAGATCCTCACGATCTACGAAGGCACCACCGCCATCCAGGCCAACGACCTCGTGGGCCGCAAGACGGCGCGCGACGGCGGCCAGACCGCCAAGGCCATCGCCGCGCAGATCGAGAACACCGAGGCCGAACTCGCCAAGAGCGACAGCGCCGCCGCCGTGGCCGTGCGGAAGCGCCTGGAGGCCGCGCGCCTGGCGTTCATCGACGTGGTCGATTTCGTCGCGGGCCAGACCAAGGCATCGCCGAACGCGGTGTTCGCGGGCAGCGTGCCCTACCTGATGCTCGCGGGCAACCTCGTCGCCGGCTGGCAGCTGGCACGCTCGCTGATCATTGCAGAGGATCTTGCATCGCGCAGCTTCGACACCGACTTCATGCTGGCCAAGATTGCCACCGCGCGCTTCTATGCCGAGCACATTCTCAACAAGGTGCCGGGCATCCGCGACAGCATCGTCGATGGCGCCGAGAGCGTCACCGCACTGGCGCTCGACGCGTTCTGACGCACTCGCTGCTGTCGCCCACCTGACGGGCCATGGCGGCCTTCCTCACTTATAAAACCGAACCCATCCCCGGAGACGACATGTCCAAGCTGCCCCCCGTCCTCGCGAACCTGCCGCTGCCGATCATCGGCTCGCCGCTGTTCATCATCAGCAACCCCAAGCTCGTGATCGCGCAATGCAAGGCCGGCGTGGTCGGCTCGATGCCGGCGCTCAACGCGCGCCCCGCGGCGCAGCTCGAAGACTGGCTGGCCGAGATCACCGAAGAACTCGCGGCCTACAACAAGGCCCATCCGGACAAGCCCGCCGCGCCCTTCGCCATCAACCAGATCGTGCACAAGAGCAACGACCGCCTCGCGCACGACATGGAAATGGTCGTGAAGTACAAGGTGCCGATCGTCATTACCTCGCTGGGCGCGCGCACCGACGTGAATGACGCGGTGCACAGCTATGGCGGTGTCACGCTGCACGACATCATCAACAACAAGTTTGCGCAGAAGGCGATCGAGAAGGGCGCCGACGGCATCATCGCGGTGGCGGCCGGTGCCGGCGGCCATGCGGGCGTGAAGAGCCCGTTCGCGCTGGTGCAGGAAATCCGCCAGTGGTTCGACGGCCCCATCGCGCTGTCGGGCTCCATTGCCACCGGCGGCGCGGTGCTCGCGGCGCAGGCCATGGGCGCCGACTTCGCCTACATCGGCACCGCCTTCATCGCCACCGAGGAAGCACGCGCCAGCGAAGACTACAAGCAGGCCATCGTCGACGGCACCTCGGACGACATCGTCTATTCGAGCCTCTTCACCGGCGTGCACGGCAACTACCTGGCGCCCAGCATCGTCAAGGCCGGCATGGACCCGGCCAACCTGCCCGAAGGCGACGTCAAGACCATGGACTTCGGCGGCGGCGAGGGCAGCAAGGCCAAGGCCTGGAAGGACATCTGGGGCTCGGGCCAGGGCATCGGCGCCGTGACCGAAGTGGCCAGCGCCGCAGCCTTCATCGAAAAGCTCAAGCGCGAATATCTGGAAGCAAGGCAGCGGCTCGCACTTTGAACGGCCTGCGCAACCCGGCGCCTGCCGCAGAGCCCGTGCAGCGCGGGCGGATGCCGCTGCTCGACATTGCCAAGGGCGTTGCCTGTGCCGTGATCGTCGGGCACCACCTGTCGCGCTACGGCACGATGCCGGTGGGCGCCTTTCTGTTGGCACCGGACTTTCTGCGCTGGCTGGCCGATGACGGCCGGCTCGCAGTGCAGGTCTTCCTGGTGATTGCCGGCTTTCTCTCGGCGTCCAGCCTGGCGCCCGACGGCGCGCTGCGCGTCGACCGGCCGATGGCGCGCATCCTGCAGCGCTACGGCCGCCTGGTCATGCCCTACATGGCCGCGCTCACGGTGTGCGTGCTGGTGGAGGCCCTTGTGCGCCCGTGGATGGCGGGCGACGACGTGCCGGCATCGCCGAGCATCGGCCAGTTGCTCGCGCACGGATTGCTGGTGCAGGACCTGCTGGGTTACGAAGCGCTGTCCACCGGGGTCTGGTACGTGGCCATCGACTTTCAGCTGTTCGTGCTGGCGCTGACGCTCATGGGGCTTCCCGCCATGCTGCGGCGCGCCCCGGCAGCAGCAGCCTCGCGCGAGCGCTGGATTCCCGTGGCGCTGGTGCTGGCGGTGGCCACCGCCTCGCTGCTGCTCTTCAATCGCAATGCCGATCTCGACGGCACGGCGTTCTATTTCTTCGGCGCCTACGGGCTCGGCATGCTGGCCTTCTGGATCGGACGCGCCACGCGCGCCAGCACCTGGCAGAGTGCCGTCGTGCTGCTGGCGCTGACGGGCGCGGGCGCGCTTGCCATCGACTGGCGCAGCCGCATCGCCGTTGCGCTGGTGAGCGCGTTGCTGATTGCCGTTGCGCAGCGGCGGGACTGGCTATCGCTCGGACAGTGGCCGGATGCGGCCATGCCCCTGCAGCGCCTGGGCCGCATCTCGTACTCGCTGTTCCTGATCCACTTCCCGGTGCTGCTGGCCACGAACGCAGTGGCGGCGCAACTGGGGCCGCACTCCCCCTGGATCGATGCACTCGGCATGGCCGGCACCTTCGGGCTTTCCGTGGGCGCCGCGCTGCTGCTGCACCGCGGAGTCGAGGTGCGGCCGGTGTCGTGGCGCGCGGTCGCGGCACTGTTTGCGGCGCTGCTGGTCAGCGGGATGCTCGTCTCGCCCTGACGCCGGCAGCCCTGCAGCCCGACGTCGGCTGGTGCGGCGGCATCACCGAGCTGATCAAGATCTCGAACCTGGCCGATGCGCACGGCAAGCTGGTGGTGCCGCATGGCTCGTCGGTCTACAGCTACCACTTCGTCATCACGCGCCACAACAGCCCGTTTGCCGAGTTCCTGATGATGGCGCCGAAGGCCGACAAAGTGGTGCCGATGTTCAACCCGCAGCTTCTCGACGAGCCGGTGCCGGTCAACGGCCGCATGAAGGCTTCCGCGCTCGATGCGCCGGGCTTCGGCGTGCGGTTGAACCCCGACTGCGCGCTGCATCGACCGTTTCCGAGATGAGCGAGTTCTAGGCCCAGGGCGTGGGCGGCGGAATGTCGCACGCCGGCTCGACATCGATGCTCTTGAAGTCGGCCGGCGAGACGATCTCCAGGTATTCCATGTCGGGCGAGTAGTCGAACAGGAAATGGCGGATGCCCGGCCGCTGGTGCACCACGTCGCCGGCTTCGACCAGCGTTTCCTTGTCTTCGTACATGAATCGCGCCCAGCCCTTGAGCATGATCACGATCTGGAAGTCGGCCTCGTGGCGGTGCCAGCCGGTGCCCGTTTCCGGTGCCATGTTGGCCTTGACGAGGTGCGCGATGACCTTGCCGTTGGTGGCCTCCGCAATGCCGAGGTCGCGGTAGAGAAAGAAATCGCGCAGGCCGCCCGAGACATACGCGGTGTCGCCGGGCTTGACGTGGGAGAACTGGGTGGCGGTTCGGTCCAGCATGGAGCGCTCCTTCGCAGCAGGTGGTGGTGATGGTGCTGCGGCACGCATAAAGCGTTCCCAAAGACACCTGCTGCGAAGGGCTGATGCAGCCACCGCTTGACGCCCCCGCGGCGCGCCGGGATACTCAACCACATGGTTCACTCAGACAATGCCACGCTCGACGCCGTCTTTGCCGCGCTTTCAGACCCGACACGCCGCACCGTGCTGGAAACCCTGGGCGAGCGCAGCCTCAGCGTGACCGAGCTGGCTGAACCGCATGGCATGTCGCTGACCGGCTTCATGAAGCACCTGCGGGTGCTGGAGGACGCCGGGCTCATCTCGCGCACGAAAGAGGGCCGCATCGTGCGGTGCGAACTCTCGCCGCGTCCCATGCAGGAGGCTGCCGTGTGGTTGTCGCGCTATGAGAAATTCTGGACCGGGCGCCTCGACGCGCTGGCGCGCTTTCTCTACCACCAAGAGGAGACCGAATGGCAAAACCTGCCGCCCCCGCCAAGGAGCGACCCTCGCTCACCCTCCGCAGGCACTACCCCGTCGCTGCCGAAAAAGTCTGGCGCGCGTGGACCGACCCGCAAGCGCTGAAGGCCTGGTTCGGCCCCGAGGAAATCGTTTCCGTGCCGCTGGCCGAAGTCGACCTGCGCGTGGGCGGCCGTTTTCGCGTGGCCATGCTCGCGGCCGACGGCCAGACGCACGACGTGAGCGGCGTCTACCAGGAGCTCGTGCCCAACCGCAAGCTGGTCTTCAGCTGGGCCTGGCGCAGCACGCCGGAGCGCGAGTCGCGCGTGACCGTGCGGATCGAGCCCGACGGCACCGGCTGCGAACTGGTCCTGCTGCACGAGCAGTTCTTCGACGAGGCCGCGCGCGACGGGCACAGCCATGGCTGGACCGGCTCCATGCTCAAGCTCGAGCGGTGGCTGGCGCAGCAGCAGGGCGCATGAGCGGCTTCCACGCATTGCCGGGGCGCTGGCGAAGACCCATACTGAGGGCTCCACGACGAGACGACGAACGGAGCCTCCCATGAGCAACGAACTTCGCAAGAAGCTGCATGACCTGGCGGAACTGGCCGACAACACCTCGGACCCGCAGACCAGGGCCATCGTCGAGGCTATACGGCTTCAGACGGCCGTGCTGAACGAACGGCTCTTCGCCATCGAACTGCAACTGGGCACGCTCACCAAGCGCGTGGAAAACACGACAGACTGAGTGGCCGCCGCTTTGTAGGGATAATCCCCATCATGAGCGGCAACACCTTCGGAACACTCTTCGCGGTCACCAATTTCGGCGAGTCGCACGGCCCGGCCATCGGCTGCGTCATCGACGGCTGCCCGCCGGGCATGGCCCTGAGCGAGGCCGACATCCAGGGCGACCTGGACCGCCGCCGCCCCGGCACCAGCCGCCACGTCACCCAGCGCAACGAGCCCGACGCGGTGCAGATCCTCTCCGGCGTGTACGAAGGCAAGACCACCGGCACCCCCATCGCGCTGCTGATCCAGAACACCGACCAGCGCAGCAAGGACTACGGCCAGATCGCCCAGCAGTTCCGCCCGGGCCACGCCGACTTCACCTACTGGAAGAAATACGGCATCCGCGATCCACGCGGCGGCGGGCGTTCTTCGGCGCGGCTCACCGCGCCCATGGTGGCGGCCGGCGCGGTCGCCAAGAAGTGGCTGGCCGAGAAGTACGGCATGGTGTTTCGCGGCTGCATGGCGCAGATCGGCGAAATCGCCATTCCGTTCGAGAGCTGGGACCATGTGCCCAACAATCCCTTCTTCGCGCCCATGGCCGACGTGAGCGAACTCGAAGCCTACATGGACCGCCTGCGCAAGGCCGGCGATTCCTGCGGCGCGCGCATCCGCGTCACGGCGACGAACGTGCCCATCGGCCTGGGCGAGCCGCTGTTCGACAAGCTCGACGCCGAGATCGCCTACGCGATGATGGGCATCAACGCCGTGAAGGCGGTCGAGATCGGCGCCGGCTTCGACAGCATCACGCAGCGCGGCACCACGCATGGCGATTCGATCACGCCCACGGGCTTCGTCACCAACAACGCGGGCGGCATCCTCGGGGGCATCAGCTCGGGGCAGGACCTCGAAGTGACCATCGCGATCAAGCCCACCAGCTCGATCATCAGCCCGCGCCAGTCCATCGACATCCACAACAAGCCGGTCGAAGTGGTCACCAAGGGCCGCCACGACCCGTGCGTCGGCATCCGGGCGACGCCCATTGCCGAGGCCATGCTCGCGCTGGTGGTGATGGAGCACGTGCTGCGCAACCGCGCGCAGTGCGGCGACGTGCCGCAACTGCATCAGCAAACGCAGGACGACCAGACCGAATCCGCCTCGCCGCCGCAGGCGTCCTTCCTCTAGTGTCCTCCGCGCCACCCGTGGCCGCCGGGCGCGGCCACCTGCTGGCGTTCGCTGGTCTGTCGGCCAGCTATTTCGCACACATCGGTTTTTTCAACCCCTACCTGCCGCTGTGGCTCAAGGACCTGGGGCTGCCGATCTTCACCATCAGCCTGCTGGCTTCGGTGCAGTCGATCACGCGCGTGTTCGCGCCCTATGCCTGGGGCGCGCTGAGCGACCACACGGGGCAGCGCGTGAAGCTGCTGCGCTTCAGCGCCGCGGTGGCGCTGGCCAGCTCCTTCGGGCTCTGGTGGCATGGCGGCGCCTGGTGGCTGGCGCTGGTGCTGCTGGTGATGTTCACCCACACCAGCTCGATGATGTCGCTCACCGAGGCGGCCATGGCGCAGCTGGTGGCCGGCGACTGGGGGCGCTACGGGCGCATCCGCCTCTGCGGCTCGGCCGGCTTCCTGGTGACCGTGTTCTTTGCGGGCGAGTGGTTCGAGCGCTTCGGCATGAAGCACTTTCCGGCCTGGGCGGCGGGCACGCTGGCCATCGTGCTGATCGCGACCATGAAGCTGCCCGACATCCGCGAACCAGTGGCGGCGCACGATGCGGTCAAGGAACCCATCGGGCCGGTGCTGCGCATTCCCGCGGTGCGGTGGTTCTTTGCGTCGCTGTTCTTCCAGGTGATGTCGCATTTCTCGGTCTATGCCTTTTTCTCGCTGTACCTGGATTCGCTGGGCTATGGCAAGAGCGTCATCGGCTTGCTCTGGGCGTTGTCGGTGGTGGCCGAGATCGTCTGGTTCTTCCTGCAGGGGCGGCTCATCGGCTTGCTGCCGATGCCGCGCTGGATGCTGGTGTGCGGCATGGCCGCCGTGGCGCGGCTGGGCCTCACCGCAGGACTGGGCGGCTCGATTGCGGCGCTGGTCGTCGCACAATGGCTGCATGCACTGAGCTTCGCGGCGCACCACACGACCTGCATCGCCGTGGTGTCGCGGCGCTTTCCGGGCCGGCTGCGCGGGCGGGGGCAGGCGCTCTTCACCGTGATCGGCTATGGCTTCGGCGGCGTGCTGGGCGTGCTGCTGGGCGGCGCGGTGGCGCAGGAGTTCGGCTACCGGACGATGTTTGCACTGGCGGCCGTGCTGGCGGCGGTGGGGAGCCTGTGTGCGTGGCGGGTGGTGAGGCTGGAGCAGGGAAGACGCCCGGCTGCAGGATGAAATAATTGTTGCCATGAGCGCCCAACAAATCATCCTCGACCACGACAAATGGCGCAAAGGCCTCGGCGGCGCACCCGCGGGCCTGGCCGGCGAAAGCGATGCCAATGCCTATGCCCGGCTGGATCTGGAAACGGCGCAGTTCGCCTCGTCGTCCTTCTCGGGCAGCAGCTTCACGGACACGGTCTTCAGGCACGCCGGCTGGACTGCTTGCCAGTTCGACGGCTGCAGCTTCACGCGGTGCAATTTCGAGCACATCGCCATGGCGGATTGCGTGTTCACCCGCTGTGCATTCGACGAGGCGCAGTTCAGCCAAAGCTCCCTTCGCGGTTGCCGCTTCGTTCAGTGCTCGTGGAACGGCATGAACTTCGACGGCAGCGATTGGAGCAACGTGAAGGTCCTGCAGTGCAAGGGAACGAACGTGAAGGCCAGGAACCTGCGCGGTGAGCAGGTCGACTTCACGGACAGCTATTTCGAGCAGCTCGAATTCGAGGGTGCATTGCTCAACAACACCCTGTGAAGGGTGGAGATGCGAACTTGCGGCTCTTCGGGTTTTCGATAACTAAAACCACTTGATTTAGTCTCTTTCCTCATCGATAGTCTCCCCTGCGTCCGGTCGCCGCGCCCTTGCACAAGGGCACGCTGCCGGTTATCCAGCCCTGCGGGCGCTCGCCGCCCCCAATGAACGTACGGAGACAAAACCATGTTCAGTTCCCGCTCCATCCTGGCCATGGCGGCCATGTCCCTGGCTGCATCGTCCGCCGCCTTCGCCGCCGACCAGCCCGTCATCGGCCTTGTCACCAAGACCGAAACCAACCCCTTCTTCGTCAAGATGAAAGAGGGCGCGCAGGAAGAGGCCAAGAAGCAGGGCGCCAAGCTGCTCTCTGGCGCAGGCAAGGCCGACGGCGACAATGCGGGCCAGATCACCGCGATGGAAAACATGATCGCGGCCGGTGCCAAGACCATCCTCATCACGCCGAGCGACGCCAAGGCCATCGTGCCGGCGATCAAGAAGGCGCGCGACAAGGGCGTGATGGTGATTGCGCTCGACAGCCCGGCCGATCCGCCGGACGCGACCGACGCGCTCTTCGCCACCAACAACTACACGGCCGGCGTGCTGATCGGCGAATACGCCAAGGCCGCGATGGCCGGCAAGCCGGCGAAGATCGTCGCGCTCGACCTGCTGCCGGGCCACCCGGTGGGCGCGCAGCGGCACAACGGTTTCATGAAGGGCTTCGGGCTTGCCGCCAACGACGCCAAGTCGAACGAGCTGTCGAAGGCGCCCGAGATCGTCTGCATGGCCGACAGCTTCGGCGACCAGGCCAAGGCGCAGACGGCGATGGAAAACTGCCTGCAGAAGGCGCCCGACGTGAACCTGGTCTACACCATCAACGAGCCCGCCGCGGCCGGTGCCTACAACGCGCTGAAGCGCGCGGGCAAGGAGAAGGGCGTGATGATCGTCTCGGTCGACGGCGGCTGCCAGGGCATCAAGGACACCAACGCCGGCGTGATCTCGGCAACGTCGCAGCAGTACCCGCTCAAGATGGCGGCCATGGGCGTGGCGGCGGGCGTGGAGTATGCGAAGACCGGCAAGAAGGCCTCGGGATACGTCGACACGGGCGTGACGCTGATCGCGGGCAAAAGCGTGGCCGGCGTCGACAGCAAGGACACCAAGACCGGCGCCGAGCTTTGCTGGGGCAAGAAGTAAGCAGGCCCGGAGCGTTCTGATGGCGAAATCTCCAACGCACCACATTCCGTGGGGCGCCCTGGGGCCGTGGCTGGCCCTGCTTGGCGCATGCATCTTCTTTGCGACGCAGTCCGACCGTTTTCTGACCGGGGACAACCTCTCGCTGATCCTGCAGCAGGTGATGGTGGTCGGCGTGATCGCCATCGGCCAGACGCTGATCATTCTCACGGCGGGCATCGACCTGTCGTGCGGCATGGTGATGGCGCTGGGCAGCATCATCATGAGCAAGTTCGCGACCGAGCTCGGGCTGCCGGTGCCGGTGGCCATTCTGTGCGGCGTGGGCGTGACGACGCTGTTCGGGCTCGTCAACGGCCTCCTGGTCACGCGCATCAAGCTGCCGCCCTTCATCGTGACGCTCGGCACGCTGAACATCGCGTTCGCGATCACGCAGCTGTATTCGTCGTCGCAGACCATCACCGACCTGCCCACGGGCCTCACGGGGCTGGGCACCACCTTCGCCGTCGGCGGCGCCGAGGTGGCGTGGGGCGCGGTGCTGATGCTGCTGCTGTACCTGCTCGCGTGGTTCGTGCTGCGCGAGACGGGTGCGGGGCGGCACATCTATGCGGTGGGCAACAACGCCGAGGCCACGCGCCTGGTCGGCATTCCGACGCAGCGCGTGCTGCTGGGCGTTTACGTGGCGGCGGGCGCGCTCTACGGCATTGCCTCGCTGCTGTCGGTGGCGCGCACCGGCGTGGGCGACCCGAACGCGGGGCAGACCGAAAACCTCGACGCGATCACGGCCGTGGTGCTCGGCGGCACCAGCCTGTTCGGCGGCCGCGGCGTGGTGCTGGGCTCGCTGATCGGCGTGCTGATCGTGGGCGTGTTCCGCAACGGGCTCACGCTGATGGGCGTGTCGTCGATCTACCAGGTGCTGGTGACGGGTGTGCTCGTGATCCTCGCGGTGGCTGCCGATCAACTCTCGCGCCGGGGAGCCCGCTGATGAACACCGTCGCAAACCCGAAAATCGTGATGCAGGCCCGAGGCCTCGTGAAGCGCTACGGCCAGGTCACGGCGCTCGACGGCGTCGACTTCGAACTGCGCGAAGGCGAGATCCTCGCGGTGATTGGCGACAACGGCGCGGGCAAGTCGTCGCTGATCAAGGCGCTGTCCGGCGCGGTGGTGCCGGACCAGGGCGAGATCCTGCTCGACGGCAAGCCGGTGCACTTTCGCAATCCGCTCGACGCGCGGCGCGCGGGCATCGAGACGGTCTATCAGGACCTGGCCGTGGCACCGGCCATGACCATCTACGAGAACCTTTTTCTCGGCCGCGAACTGCGCCGCCCCGGCTTCCTGGGCAACGTGCTGCGCATGCTCGACAAGAAGAAGATGCTGCATGAAAGCGCGGCCCGCATGGCGGACCTGAAGGTCGGTATCCAGTCGATGACGCAGGCGGTGGAAACGCTTTCGGGCGGCCAGCGCCAGTGCGTGGCGGTGGCGCGCAGCGCGGCCTTCGCGCGGCACGTGGTCATCATGGACGAGCCCACCGCGGCGCTTGGCGTGAAGGAGGGCAACATGGTGCTGGAGCTGATCCGCCGCGTGCGCGACCGGGGCCTGCCGGTGGTGCTCATCAGCCACAACATGCCGCATGTGTTCGAGGTGGCCGACCGCATCCACGTGGCGCGCCTGGGCAAGCGCGCGGCCGTGCTCAACCCGAAGAAGATCAGCATGAGCGACACGGTGGCCGTGATGACGGGCGCCATGACGGCCGACCAGCTGCCCGCGGAGGCGCATGCCTGATGCAGAAGCCACTGCGCGCCCACCCGACCTGTTGCGGCCCCGCGGGTCCAACCAGGTCGGCATGCGCCAGTTCAACGAGCGCACGGTGCTGCAGGCACTGCGCGTGCACGCGAGCCTGCCGAAGGCCGACCTCGCGCGCTTCACTGGACTGAGCGCACAGACCATCGGGCTCATCACCGCGCGTCTTGAAGAAGACGGGCTCATCGTCAAGCAGAGCCGCGTGCGCGGCCGCATCGGCCAGCCCTCGGTGCCGCTGGCGCTGAACCCCGACGGTGCCTTTGCCATCGGCATCAAGGTGGGCCGGCGCGGCGCCGAATGGCTGTTGATCGACTTCACCGCGCAGGTGCGCGAGCGGCACGCGATCAGCTACGACTTTCCCGATGCGGACGAACTGCTGCCCGCCATCGCGCAGCACATCCACCGGCTGCGCGACGGCCTCGGGCCGCTCGCGGTGCGCAACGTGGGCGCGGGGCTGGCTGCGCCGTTCCAGCTCGGCGGCTGGCACCGCACGCTGGGCCTGTCGAAGGCGCAGGCCGACCTGTGGAACCAGATGGACCTGGCAGCCGAGGTGCGCGCGCGCACCGACGTGCCGGTGAGCTTTGCACGCGACACCGTGGCGGCCTGCGTGGCCGAGCTGGTCGGCGGGCGCGGCCATGACCTGAAGAGCTTTCTCTACATCTTCGTCGACACCTTCGTGGGCGGCGGGCTGGTCATCGATTCGCACCTGCACACCGGCGCGCACGGCAATGCGGGGGCGCTGGCCTCGCTGCCGATGCAGCCGGTGCGCCCCGGCGGCGCGCTGCCGCCGCAGGTGATGGCCGAGGCCTCGCTGTGGGAGCTGGAGCAGCGGCTACAAGGCGAAGGGCTCGACCCCGCTGCGGCTTATGACGGCCGTGCGCTGCAGCCGCCTTACGCCGTGGCCACGCAGGCCTGGCTCGGTTCCGCTTCGCTGGCGCTCGCGCATGCGATCGTCAGCAGCACCGCGGTGCTCGACCTTGCCGATGTGGTGATCGATGGATCGATGTCGCGCGCATTGCTGCAGGCTTTGATCGACCAGACGCGTGCCGCGCTCGCGCAGTGCAATTGGGAGGGGCTGTGGCCGCCGCAGTTGCATGGGGGCAGGGTAGGCGCGCAGGCCTGCGCGCTAGGCGGCGCGATGCTGCCGCTGCATGCCAACTTCGCGCCGGATCATGATGTGTTTTTGAAGGCGGCCTGAGGGGCCGCTGACGTCGCAACGCGCTCCCCCGGGGACAACGCTTATTTGCCGCACGTGCCCGGCTGCGCCAGGCCGAGTTTGACTACATCGGCCTTGCCTTGCTCTTCCGGAATCTGCTCCAGGTCGGCGCCGCCCACGAAAGCTCCCATCTTGATGAACTGCCGGACGAAGTAGTTCTTGCCGGCGTCCATGAAGACCTCCATGGAATTGGGCGAGAACTCCGATTCCGTTTCGATCTTGTTCTTCTTGCCGCCGTCGACCTGGGTGTAGAAGAACACGTCGGCTGCACTCTCGCCCAGGCAGTTGCCGTTGACCCAGAGGTCCTTCTTCAAAGCCTTCCCGACGAAGCTGTTGCGGTAGACATAAAGGCCGGATTTCCCGGTGGCCGGGGCACTGAACTGCTTGGCCTTGTCGCTCTCCTCCTTGCTGGCCATATTGACGGAAGCGCATCCTGTCATCAGCAGCGCCGACAGGACAACGATGGTGCTCTTGTGATTGATCTTCATTTTTGTGATCTCGGTTGTGCACAGAAGACCGAGTACTCCCTGGACCCGGCCGCTCGCGGCAGTGGTGTCGCGAGCGGCGTCATTATGCTTTTTGTTTCAAGGCGTATCTGAGGCCAGATGGGGCGTCAGCGTGTCGAGCGCAGTGACGTCGATGTGTCCGGGCGCGGCTGCTCGCCGCTGCGCTTACTGGCTGGCCGATGCGTGCAGGTCGCGCGGCAGCCGCAGCGTGCTCGCGCGTGCGCCTTCTGGGCAACGCCCGTCGGAATAGACCACGTCGCCCTCGGGCATGACGCACTTGTGCACCTCGGTGACCACAGGCGCGGCCTTGGGCTCCGCCGGCGCCTCGAAGTTCGCGCTCGACGGCGATGCGCGATGGAACACCGGCATGGCCGGCTCCACCGACGAGTGCGTCACCGAATCCGGCAGCACGAGGCGGCCGGCCGATTCGGTGGCCTCGACGTAGGCCGGCATCACCGCAGGCGGCAAGGCGGGCGCGCGCGCCGCACTTTCGTGCACGAGGTCTTTCAACGTCACATAGAAAAGCGATATCGCCACCAGCGCCACGGCCAGGCAGGGCGCCCAGTACCGTTCGGAGCCGGCGCTGGACGGTGCGGCTCGCGAGGTCAGCGCCGCGGCCATGCGAGGCCTCCGCTCTGCAGTGCGCCTGCGAGTTTCGCGATGCCGCCAGTGCCGCTCGCGGCCCGCCCGATCAGCGCGCCGCCGGCCGCGCCCGCGGCGAGGCGCATGAGGAACGATCGGCTGCGACCCGCCACCAGCAGCAGCAACACGCCGACGCCGAGCACGATGAGGTGCTCGCCGGGGTAGTCGGCGCGCGCGGCATCCACTTGCTTGATTCTGTCGATCGTCTGTTCGAGGCCCATGGCTGAAGCTCCTTGTTCGTGTTCAGCCTTTCTTACCGGCCGGAATCGGTCGCCGCTGTAGGCCTGCGCCATGCGCCGCGACGGAATCCGTCTCGACAATGCCGCGGAGAAAACCGCGTCGCGGGGCGATCGCTTAGCCGGGGCAGGACTTCGATAATGCAAATCCATTTGTAGAGAACCGCAACAGAATGAGTGCCGCAGATTTCCTCTTCGCCCCCGAGGTGCAGAAGCTTTTGATGATTTCCTACGCGGCGCCCGACCAGCCGCGTTCTTCCAGCGAGCTCGCCCAGCGTTCCAAGCTCGCGCCCGACGATGTGGCGCGCACGCTGGAGCACCTTGTCGGCAGCGGCATCCTCCAGCGCCACAAGCCCGAGGCGGAGGAGGCGGAGACCTTCTCGATCGACCGCGCATTCATCTTCCACGACGAGCTGCGCAGCATCGCGCTCAAGTCGTTCGCCGCGGCAGAGCCGGTTCGCGCGATGCTGCGCGCCAAGTTCAAGGGCTCGGTCGTGCGCGCCTTCGTGCTGGGCGAGGACAAGGACGGCACCCTGGAGCTGCTCGTCGTGCACGGCCAATCGATTCCCGACGAGGCCACCATGGCGGCGGCCTGCCAGAAGCTCTCGAAGAACATCCATCGGCACTTGAAGGTGCACGTCATCTCGAACGCGAGGTTCAACGGCCTCACGCTGCGCGATGCGCTCATGCCGAAGCCCGCGGCGCTCGAGATCATCAAGCTCGGGGATACGAAGGCTCAGTTGCCTGTCGAGAGGGGCGGCCTCTTGCAAAGCGCGAAGAAGAAATTGGCGACGCTGGCTCGCCCGTCTGCCTGAGGCGCCAGCCCGCCCACTCCACAGACCGGTCATCCATTGGGTCCGCGTTGGGAAGTCGAGTCGGTGGCGGCTTTGGGCCCGAAGCAGACCTCCAAATTTCTCTTAAAGCAGCCGCTCGTTCCAATCTCGCAAAAGCTCGGCGTCGATGCGCAGCATCTCCACGCCGCCGCGATTCAGGTTGCTCACGCGCCACCAAGAACCGTCAGGTCCCTCGTAGTAGCCCATCAGGTATTCACCGTCTCGCTGCCCGAGGTAAGGAGAGGGATGTCGGTCGGAAATCCGAAATGAGTCAACCTGTCGCATGTGATGACGAACCAGCCACTGCACTCGGTAGTAGTCAATGATGCATCTCTCGTCTGGCGATGGCGGTAGCTGCGGCTCCTCAAGCAGAGCGAGGCGCTCGGCCACCGACGGCGGAAGTGTTCCATCGTCGACATAGGCAAAAAACCCGGCCCAGCTCCGCGGTGCGGGCCACGAAGTTTCATAGACGCTACGCTCGCCGGAGGGAAGTGCTCGATAGAAGGCCAGCCAGCGTTTCATATACGGCTCGCCGTGGCCCATTCGCCAACCGGCGCTACCCATCGGAATATCGGGGAACTCAACCCAAGGCGGATTCATAGCGCGTGATGAAAGTCTGGTTATGGCCGAGGCTGTGTGGAAACG
>NZ_JAGGNW010000036.1 GCF_018614875.1 Variovorax paradoxus
GAAGGAATCCCGGCCGACCCTCTTCAACTGCCGTGCCGTGCCGTGCCGTGCCGGTCCGGCCGTGACTGGCTGGATCATCCGGGGCGCTGCAACCGCAGCCGGAGATCGCCAAGCTGCTGGCGCAGCATGCGGAGTTCCGGCTTCTTGGCTTCTATCCGAGGCGGTATTGAACTTGGGCGCCGTCATCGGCGCGGGCGGTCAATGGAGCAAGCTGCCGACCAAAAAGGTGTCGCCGAAGAAGGCGCCGGCCAAGTAGCCAGATAAGCCAACCCACCTCAACGGTGAATCTCGGGATATACGAGACCGGTTGGTGACCGGGGTCGAGCACATTGACCCGACCTTGGAGGGTGCGTTACCCGTTGGTGATGAGCCTGGCAAGACTGGGGTAGCAGGCCGCTGATGGCCCAAGAACTGTCGTTTTTGCGATGCTCACTGGATGGCCGCAACCGCTGCGTAGCTGCTATCCTGTAAGCCCGCTTCAGACTGTCTGCCGTCCTTCGAATTTGGCCGCTGAATGACGGCGGTTGCCGAAAGCCGACCTTGGCCCTTTTCCTGACGAACGGACGGTCCAATCTGGAACTTGACCTCGCCGACGTCGTTGAGGAAGTTCGAGTGCGACGCTCGCGCCTTAGCCGAGCTGCTCGGCGAGCGCGACAATGATGCCCTCAGGCCCGCGGATGTAGGCTAGCCGGTACGTGTCCTCGTACTGCATTTCGCCAATGACCTCGGCCCCGTGGGC
Organism: Variovorax paradoxus; assembly: GCF_018614875.1. GTDB lineage: Bacteria > Pseudomonadota > Gammaproteobacteria > Burkholderiales > Burkholderiaceae_C > Variovorax > Variovorax paradoxus_I. Next base: position 740 of record NZ_JAGGNW010000036.1, read on the forward strand.
GCGCAAGCGTGCGACGACTTCCTCGATGTCATCGACGGCGAACATGATGCGACGGATGCCCAGTGTGTTCACCGGCGCGTCCACGGGCCCAAACCTGATCGCGTTGGGCGTGTGGAACTTGTCCAGCTCAATGCCTTGCCCATCGGGAGTCCGCATCAACGCGAGGGTGGCTCGGACATCTTTGAGCCCGATCAGGCTCCCGACCAAAGGCCCCTCGACTGTCGTCTCGCCCTCGAGCTTGAGGCCCAGTTCGATGAAGAACGCCTTGGCGGCTTCGAGATCGTCGACCACGATGAGGACGTTGTCCATCCGTTTAAGCGTCATATCCTTCCGTCCCCTCGATTTACTGCTGATGCCACGTACTTGCTGCAGGTGGCGAATAACGTAGAAGTGACCGGCGGACCATAGGCACGCGACAGCGTGCCGCGAGTACGTCCGGGTCGTCCGGGTCGTCCGGGTCGTCCGGGTCGTCCGGGTCGTCCGCCATGTAGTCTGCGGGATCAGGTCCAAGTTCCTTGACCCAGCCGTCAAGGATTCGAGCGTACTGCCGCGTCCCAGATGTGGTGAGCGGTGGATACGGCTTGGAAACAGGAAATCCTCAGATCGCAACCCCGCTTGCTCGATCCAATTCTGCACGGCTTCCCGCGTTACCTGCGTGATCTCGAACTGCACAGGGCGCTCGGTCTTGTGTTGCATCACAACGGCCCGACCTGCCACCTGATCGCCGTGAAAGATGTCGCGAACCTTGAGGCCGACGAGGCCGCGCCCGCGCAGCTTGCTGTCGATGCCCAGATTGAAGAGAGCAAGTTCGCGCATCCGATTTGCCATCTGGAGGCGCGCTCATGGCTCCCGATGAACAGCGTTGATGTTGGATCCCATGATGGGCTCCCATCAAGTTGCGGCCATCAAAGATGCGCCTTTCCGCCTTTCAGAGACCAACGCGCTTGCCGTGGGTGACGGCGGCAGATGGAGCAAGGGTGAACCGCTCTGGAAGGGGGTCGTGCTTGGTCTCAGGCTGCCCGGAACAAGGTCACCACCCCATGCTCTCACCAGCGCAAAGTGAGGGCTCCACGCCGGCGGCCAAATTAGGTGCGATACGTGGGACTTCTGCCTCGCACTGTTCGGCTTGGTCGAGATCACCTGGGGACAGACAGCCCCACGTGACCCTACGAGGCTTGCGATCGTTTCGTCGTGGGGGACGCCGTCACACGGCGCACTCGAGAAACCGAGCGGAAGGTATGGATGGCGGCCTGAGATCCGGCGTCATCGCACGGTCCTTCGTCTCCAAGGTGGCGGCGCAAGAGATTGGCGCAGCATCGTCAGAAAGGCCGTTGCCCGCGCACTTCGCCCGAAGCGGGTGCCCAGCATGGCGACGACGTCGGCGGCAGGAACCTCCCAGCTCGCAAGCACCCGCTTGAGCCGACCGGCTGCCAGATCGGCAGCGACGTTCCACTCCGAGCGGATCGCGACACCCTGGCCTGCCACCGCCCAATCGCGCACCACCGCGCCGTCATTGCTGCACATGGTGGGGCGGATGCGGACGGTCTCCGGCTCGCGCGAAGCGTGCACGAAGCGCCACAGGGTGACGTCCTCGTCGTTCTCCCTCACCACCAGGCATCGATGCCGCAGCAAGTCCGAAGGCGACTGAATCGGCGAAGCACTGGCCAGATAGTCCGGGCTGGCGCAGAGGATGCGTCGGTTCGGTGCCAGCGTCGTGACGATCTGGTTCTGGGCACCAGGCGGCCCGATGTGGACGATGACATCGCTGCTCTCGATCAGGTGCGCGCCGGGATGGTCGGCAAGGTCCAGGGTGACCGTCACGCCAGGATGCGATTTTGCAAACGCATCGACCACGGGTGAGACATGCAGCCGCCCGAAGCCATGCGGGGCGGCTATGCGCAGATGCCCGCTGACGGCCTTCTTGCGATTGGCCAGCGCCTCGGACAGCGCCTCCATCGCATCGGCCACGATCGTGCCGTGCGATGCGACCAGATCGCCTTCATCGGTGAGGACCATCCTGCGGCCGGAACGGTCGATCAGCCGGATGCCGATTCGTGCTTCCAGCGCTTGCAGGCGCTGGGTGACGGCCGGCGGCGTGACATCCATCTTCCGGGCAGCTTCAGCGAGCGACGCGGAGCGGGCCAACACGTTGAAGAAGCGCAGATCCTCAGAGCTGATCATTTAGTGGGACCTTAACTCGCAATGCAGGTTCGATAAATTGTAGGTTGAATCGATCAGGCGCAACATCCGGTCATCTCATTTGGTCGGTGTCGGTTCGCATCCGGCAGGCCGCATCGGTCAAGTACAACTCGGAGCACGACATTGGGCCAGGCCATAGCCATGAAGCAGACGCAAGCCGAACAGATCGCAACAACGCTGGGGGAACTGGCGACGCCTTGCCTCGTCCTCGACGCCGAGCGGATGGAGCGGAACATCGCACGCCTGAAAGCCCGGCTGGAGGGCCTGGGCGTCACGCTGCGTCCCCACCTCAAGACGTCCAAATCGGTGGAGGTCGCGCGGCGCGTCATGACGTCGCCGTCCGGTCCGGCAACCGTTTCGACGCTTCTTGAAGCCGAGCAGTTCGCGGCGGCCGGCGTGCGGGACATCGTCTACGCCGTCGGCATTGCGCCATCGAAACTGCCGCAGGTGCTCGCGCTGCGCGCCGGGGGCGCCGATGTGACCGTGGTGCTGGACACCGTGGAGCAGGCGCAAGCTGTTGCGCAGGCCTCGCGCCAAGCCGGCACGCGCATTCCGGCGTTGATAGAGATAGACTGCGACGGCCACCGCTCCGGCGTGCTGCCGACCGACCGGCAGCTGCTGCTGGACATCGGCCACGCCCTCGAAGATGGCGCGCGACTGCGGGGCGTGATCACGCACGCCGGGGACAGTTATTTGGCCCATGGGGCCGAGGCCTTGCGTCAGTGTGCCGAGGTCGAGCGCCGCAGCGTGGTCGATGCCGCCGCCATCCTGCGCCAAGCGGGGCTGCCCTGTCCGGTGGTCAGCGTCGGCTCCACGCCGACCGCGCACAACGCCGCCGACCTCACCGGCGTCACCGAAGTGCGGGCCGGCGTGTTCGTGTTCTTCGATCTCGTGATGGCCGGGATCGGTGTCTGCCAGGTCGACGACATCGCGCTGTCGGTGCTGGCGACGGTGATCGGCCACCAGCGCAACAAGGGATGGATCCTGGTCGACGCTGGCTGGATGGCGATGTCGCAGGATCGCGGCACCCGCAGGCAGGCGGTCGACCAAGGCTATGGGCTGGTGTGCGACGCCGCCGGCGTGCCCTATCCCGACCTGATCGTTGCCGACGCCAACCAGGAGCACGGGATCGTCACGGTGCGTCCCGGCTCGGAGGGCAAGCTGCCCGATCTCGCGATCGGCGATCGTGTGCGGATCCTGCCGAACCACGCCTGCGCCACAGGCGCCCAGCATCGGGCTTATCAGGTCGTTCGCGGCGCATCCGACCGGGTCGAAGCCGAGTGGCCGCGTTTCGGGGGGTGGCGATGAGCTCGGGCATCACCGGCATCCTGACGGACCGCGCACCGACGCCGGCAGGTCACTACACGCAGGCCGTGGTTTCGGGCGCCCACGTCTTCGTCTCCGGCCAGTTGCCGATCCGCGCGGACGGGCGTCCGCTGGACGACGACGGTTTCGAGGCGCAGGCGAGGCAGGCGATCCAGAACATGCTGGAGGTCGTGCGCGCCGCGGGCAGCTCGCCGCAACAGATCGTCAAGGTGACGGCGTACATCGTCGGCATTGCCAACTGGGCCCGCTTCAATGCGGTCTATGCGTCCATGCTGCCGGATGCATGCCCCGCGCGCAGCGTGGTTCCGGTGGCGGAATTGCACCACGGGTACCTGGTCGAGATCGACGCCATCGCGGTGCGCGAACCATGACCGCCAAGGCAACCCGGCCCGACCACCACGACCACGACGACGTGGTGCTGCTTCCGTTTGCCAGGGAACACCTGGAAGGCGCCCTCCAGCTTTCGCAGGAAATGTCCTGGCCCTACCGGCTCGAGGACTGGGCCTTCGCGCTGGAGCTCGGCCAGGGATTCGTGCTCCGCAACGGCGCCGGTAAAGTGATCGCGACTGCGGCCTGGTGGGCCTACGGCGAGGACCATGCTTCAGCCGGGATGATCATCGTCGCCAAGGCTGCCCAAGGCCGTGGCCACGGTGCCCGGCTGATGGATGCGCTGCTGGCAGCGGCGCACCCGCGGGCCATCACGCTGAACTCGACGGCCGAAGGTCTGGCGCTTTATGAAAGGCGCGGCTTTGTCCGCATCGGCGTCATCCAGCAGCATCAAGGCGTTCCCGACGAGCGCCACCAGGCGCCACCGGCCAGCCTGGTCAGGGCGATGGCGCCATCGGATGTCGAGGCGGTCGCGCGTCTGGACCGGCAGGCCACGGGCTGGGCCAGGCGGCAGATGCTGGATCGGCTCATCCAGGCCGGTGACGGCCATGTGCTCGTGCGTGACGGCGAGCCGCGCGGCTATGCCATTTCACGCCTGTTCGGCCGTGGGCACGTCATCGGTCCCGTGGTCGCCGAAAGTGCGGCCGATGCGCGCGCCTTGATCGAAGCCGCGCTCGCACGTCTTGGCCAGGTTTTCGTCCGCATCGACACCGCTGCCACATCGCAGCTCGGGGACTGGCTCGAAAGTATCGGCCTGCGCCAGGTCGGTGACGCCACCACCATGGTCAAGGGGCCGCACATCCCGCCGGCGGGGCCAGCACGCATGTTCGCGCTGGCCAACCAGTCGTTCAACTAGGAGACATCACGATGCCGCTCTCGAAGACGCCAGAAAGGCCGCTATGAAGCTGACCTCGTATTGGCTGGACACCTCGGAGCCCTTCCGCAGCGCGACTGCAGGACCGGTGCAGGGCAGCTGCGACGTGGCGGTGATCGGCGGAGGCCTGACCGGCTGCTCGGCTGCGCTGGCGCTTGCCAAGAAGGGAGCACGCGTCGTGCTCCTGGAAGCCGAGACCGTCGGGCACGCCGCCTCGGGTCGCAACGGCGGCATGTGCAACAACGGCTTTGCCCAGGACTACGGCACGATGTCGGCCAAACTCGGCAAGGAGGTCGCCGACCGGCTCTATCGGGCCTTCGACGCCGGAGTCGATACGGTCGAGCGCCTGGTGGCGCAAGAGAAGATCGACTGCAGCTTCGCGCGCGTGGGCAAGATCAAGCTGGCGGCCAAGCCCGAGCACTACGACAAGCTGGCCCGCAGCCAGGAACTGCTGGCCGCCAATGTCGACCCCGACACGGAGATGGTGAGTCGTGCGGACCTGGCCCGCGAGGTCGGGTCGGACCGCTTCTATGGCGGGCTGATCTACCGCAAAGGCGCCGGCATGCATGTCGGGCGCTTCGTGCGCGGCTTGGCGGAAGCGGCGGCGCGGCGTGGCGTGGAGATCCACGAGCATGCGCCGATGACGGGCCTGCGACCCGCCCCCGGAGGGCACCAGATCGAAACGCCGAAAGGCCGGCTCCACACCAAGCAGGTCCTGCTGGCGAGCGGAACCTCGCAGACAGGGCCGCTGGGTTGGATCCGACGCCGCATCGTGCCGGTCGGCGCGTTCCTGATCGTTACCGAGCCACTGCCGAAAGAGACGCTCGACCGGTTGTTGCCGCGGCGCCGGATGGCGGTCGATACGAAGAACTTGGTCAACTACTTCCGAACGACGCCCGACAACCGGCTGCTCTTCGGTGGACGCGCCCGCTTCGCCGTCTCCAACCCGAACTCCGACGAGAAGAGCGGGGCGATCCTCAAGGCCGCGCTGCACGAGGTCTTCCCCGAGCTGCGCGCAGCACGCATCGACTATTGCTGGGGCGGCATGGTCGACATGACGCGTGACCGCCTGCCGCGCGCCGGCGAGCGCAATGGCATTTATTACTCGATGGGTTACAGCGGCCACGGCACCCAGATGTCGACCCTGATGGGGACGATCATGGCGGAAGTCATGGACGGGCGCGCCGAACTCAATCCCTGGAAAGACTTCGACTGGCCCGCGATCCCGGGCCATGTCGGACCCCCGTGGTTCCTGCCGCTGGTAGGGGCCTATTACCGGCTCAAGGACAAGCTCGCCTGAAGCCCATCTCGCCACGCACCGCACGAGGAGACAACCATGAACGAGCACCAGAATCTCAACCGCCTGATCGGCGCCGTGGAAAGCACGCGCCTGATGGGTCAGCTGCAGCGCGGCGCTAGCCGCCGCGACGTGCTGGCGATGCTGATGGCCGGCGGCATGCAGGCCGCGCTGGCGGGCAGCGTCGCTACGCTGGCCACCACGGCAAATGCGCAAACGCCGCGCAAGGGCGGCCGCATCCGGGTCGCAGGTACTGCTTCGGGCGTGAACGACACACTCGATCCAGCCAGGCAGTCCAACGGCACCGATTACGCCCGCGGCTTCATGTTCTACAACGGGCTGACGTCACTGGACGGCAGCCTGGCGGCGCAGCCGTCGCTGGCCGAAGAGTTCAGCACCAAGGACGCCAAGACCTGGGTGTTCAAGCTGCGCAAGGGCGTGAGCTTCCACGACGGCAAGCCGCTGACGCCGGCCGATGTGGTGTTCTCGATCATGCGGCACAAGGACCCCGCGACCGCATCGAAGGCCAAGGTCCTGGCCGATCAGATCGAGCAAGTGACCGCCACCGGCCCCGACGAGGTGACGTTCCGCCTGACCTCGCCGAACGCCGACCTGCCCGTGATCCTGGGCACCTACCACTTCCACATCGTCAAGGAAGGCGCGACCGACTTCAGTGCCGGCATCGGCACCGGCCCCTACAAGGTCAAAGAGTTCAAGCCCGGCGTGCGCTCCATCGCCGTGCGCAACGAGAACTACTGGAAGCCGAACCGCCCGTATCTGGACGAGATCGAGTTCCTGGCCATCACCGACGAGTCGGCGCGCGTCAATGCGCTGCTCGGGGGGCAGCTGGACTTGATCAGTGCGGTCGATCCGCGCTCGGTCGAACGCGTGAAGGCCACAGGCAAGCACGCGATCTTCGAGTCCAGGGCGGTCTCGTACACCGACTTGGTCATGCGGTTCGATCGCAGCCCTGGCTCCAACCCGGATTTCGTGCTGGCCATGAAGCACCTGTTCAATCGCGAGCAGATGCTCAAGACCATCTCGCAGGGCTATGGCGTGGTGGCCAACGACCAGCCCATCGGGCCGGCCAGCCGCTTCCACTTCAAGGGCCTGCCGCAGCGTGCATACGATCCCGAGAAGGCCAAGTGGCACCTCCAAAGGGCCAACCTGAGCAGCACCCCCGTTCCGCTGGTGGTCTCGCCCGCCGCAGTCAATTCGGTCGAGATGGCCTTGCTGCTGCAGCAGGCGGCCCAGCAGATCGGGTTGAATCTCGAGGTCAAACGCATGCCGGCCGACGGGTACTGGTCGACCCACTGGATGAAGCACCCGGTGGGCTTCGGCAATGTCAACACGCGCCCGAGTGCCGACCTGGCGTTGACCTTGTTCTTCAAGTCCGATGCGCCCTGGAACGAAGCGGGCTGGAAGAACGAGAAGTTTGACCAGCTGCTGGTGGCCGCGCGCGGCGAAACCGACGCGGCCAAGCGCGCCCAGATGTATGCGGACATGCAGGTGATGATCCACAACGAAGGCGGCATCGGGATCCCGATGTTCGTCTCCAGCATCGATGGGCACGCCAGCAAGCTAAAGGGCCTGTCGCAAATACCGCTTGGGGGGATGATGGGCTCCAGCTTTGCCGAACACGTCTGGCTGGACGCATGACCTTCTCCCGCGGCGAGTTTCCCGCGCTGGTCGGCCCTTGACGGGTGACCGCAAGGTGGCCTGCAGCCCCTAGAAATCAGCCACCTTGCCCCAGGCCGACTTGTTGAACCGGCTCGGCCGGAAAGGCGCGGCATCGAAGATCGGCTCTGCGCCGGTGACCAGGTCGGCGATCAGGTGCCCGGCGCCTGGACCGATGCCGAAGCCATGCCCGGAAAAGCCCGCGGCCAGGATGAATCCGGGCACCTCCGGCACTTCTCCGACACCGGGGACGCCGTCGGGCGTGCTGTCGATGTAACCAGCCCAGGCGCTGGCGATGGGAGCCTTGCCAAGTGCAGGCAACAAGTCAACGGCGCGGCGATGGGTCTCGCGCACGCTCGCCGGGTCGGGCTTGGGATCGAGGATGCGCGCCCGTTCCATGGGCGTGGGCGCGTCCAGCTTCCATCGCGCGCGGGTTTCATGACCCCAGCGGATGCCTTCCAGGCCGCCGGGAAACACATTGCGCCAGCGCTTGGCGAACATAGGCACGAACTGCGGCGCGAAGCGCATCAGCTGCGGCGTCGGGTCCACGCGCCCACGGCCGCTGATGGCCAGTATGTAGCTGCCGTCGCCGCGGCGGGTGACGGCGACATCCGGGCCCGCCAAGGCGTCCGGCAGGCGCTGTTCCAGCGGGGACATGCGTACGATGGATTGGCGCACCGTGGCGAGCGGGAACTGCACGCCGAGCTGGTGGCAGAACGAGGACGCCCACGCGCCGCCTGCGAGAACAGCCGTGCGGGTCTTGATGGTCCCCGCTTCTGTGATCACGCCGCTGACCCGGCCGCCCTCCAGCTCGATGCCCCGTGCTGCGCAGTTCTGGTGGACGCTGCCGCCCAGCTTCATCAGCGCGGCTGCCACGGCGGGCGCCGCCTTGGCGGGATCGGCAGTGCCGTCGCTGGGCGAGAACACACCGCCTTTCCATGCGCGGCCCGTCGCCTGACCCCGCTGCGAGGCCTGCCGGCCGCTCAGCATGTGCGTGGTCACGCCCGCCGTCTTTGCGAAATCGCGCCAGCGGGCCCAGCGCGCCAGTTCGGATTCGTCATCGCTGAGATACAACAATCCGCAGCGGGAGAAGCCCGTGTCTTCGCCGGTGTCGGCGGCAAACTGCTTCCACAGCTCGAGGCTCCTGGTCGCCATCGGCAGTTCGCGGGCGTCGCGATTCTGCTGGCGGCACCAGCCCCAGTTGCGGCTCGATTGCTCGGCGCCGATGCGGCCCTTTTCAACCACGGCGACCAAAAGCCCACGCCGGGTCAGGTAGTACGCGGTAAACATACCGATGATCCCGCCGCCGATCACGACGACGTCTGCACGGGCCGGCAGGTTGGGCGAAGTCTCGACAAGGCGCAGTGGCTGTGACATGGCTGGAGCTCGATCGTTGTTGGCTTGCACGACGTAAAACTTGGCCATCACAACGGGTTCTTCCGATGGCTGTGTTCATGCGGACTATCGCGTGCAGCGGCGGCGGGTTTGCCAAGCCGACTTCCTAGCAGCAAGTATCGGCCGCAACGCGGCCCAGATGGTTAACGGTCGACAAAGCGAAAGCTAAGGTGACCTTAATGTGAGCAGGTACGAGTTCTGGACACATTGCCAGCGCTCGGTTCACGCCTCGTTGAGATCGGAATCCGTCGAATATCTTCGCTGATGCGGGATACAGGGGGTGAGCAACGCGATTCGCGCCAAGCTGATCCACATCCTGAACAGCACCACTCAAAAATGCCAGACCCCCTGCGGATTGGCAAAGAAACTGCTTGGGTTCCGATGCGATATGGCATCTCCTGCAATGGGCGCGAACCTAGACTTGTTCCATCTCAACGCAGCGGGTCAACCCATGATATTCAAACCCAAATTCATCAGCTTCGACTGCTATGGAACGCTCATCAACTTCGAGATGGGCCCGACGGCAAAAGTCTTGTTTAAGGAACGCGTATCGGCCGATCGGATGCCAGCGTTCCTGGACAGTTTCAAGGCCTATCGCCTCGACGAGGTGTTGGGCGAGTGGAAGCCCTTCTTCGACGTGGTGGAGAACTCCATCCAACGTGCCTGCAGGACGCACGGCATCGAATGCCTGACATCGGATGCAACCGCTTTGTACGACGCCGTGCCGACTTGGCAGCCACATCCGAATGTGGTCGAGGTGCTGGAGGCGATTGCGCCGCATGTGCCGCTCGTCATCCTGTCGAACTCGATGGTCGACCTCATCCCTCACAGCGTCGCGCACCTCAAGGCTCCGTTCCACGCGGTCTACACCGCCGAGGAAGCGGGCGCATACAAGCCGCGCATGCAAGCCTTCGAACACATGTTCGACCAGCTTGGATGCGGGCCCGATCAGATGATGCATGTCTCGTCAAGCTTCCGGTATGACCTGATGACGGCGTCTGACCTGGGCTTCATGGCCAAGGCCTTCATCGACCGGGGCCACGAGCCCACGTCGACAGAATACGGCGTGAATCGCCTGACAGACGTTCGCCAGCTTCCTGCGCTGCTCGGACTCTGATGCCCAGCCTTGACCCTTACTCGGGACCTCAGGGGGCAATGCCCGAGGGGCGACCGAACGATACCGCTGCGCTGAGCACTGCAGCGCCCGACCTGGCGCCAGCCGAGGTGCAGGCCCTGGTGGCGCGCCTCTATGGCATCGACGGCAGCGTGAAGTCGCTGGCTGGCGAGCGCGACCAGAATTGCGCCGTGGAATCCGCCGACGGCACGCGCTACGTCTTCAAGATCAGCAATCCCTCCGAGCCGATGTCGCTGGTCGATCTCCAGATCGCCGCACTTGAGCACATCGCCCGCACATCATCCAGCCAGCCGGTCCCTCGCGTCGTGCGGACGCTGGACGGACGCGCGCGCGACACCGTGGAGCTGGCCGACGGCACCCGGACCACCGTGCGCATGCTCACGTACCTCGAGGGCATTCAGATCCGGGAGACGCCGCGCACCGCCGCGCAGCGCGTGGCGATGGGCAAGGGACTGGCCGAACTGAACCTTGCCCTGCAGGGCTTCACGCACCCTGCGGCCACGCACGACCTGCTGTGGAACGTGTCGGCAGCGCACCGGCTGAGCACGCAACTCGACAGCCTGGTCGAAGGACCGCGGCGTGCGCTGGCCCAGTCGTTCATGACGCGCTTCACCGCGCATGTGCTGCCCCGCCTTGCGTCGGTGAGGTCGCAGGTGATCCACAACGACTACCACCTCTACAACGTGCTGGTCGCGCCGGACGACCAAGCGCGCATCACCGGCATCATCGACTTCGGCGACATGCTGCATGCTCCGCTGGTCGGCGAGGTGGCGACGGCTGCGGCCTTCCACATGACGGGCAGCACGGACCCGTTCGAAGGGCCGGCGCAGTTCGTCGGCGCCTATCAGGGCGTTCTGCCGCTGACTGAGCCAGAGCAGGACATCGTTGCCGACCTCATGGCGACGCGCCATCTCATCACGGCATTGATCTCGGAGTGGCGCGCCCTGCGATATCCCGAGAACCGCGCTTACATCATGCGGCACAACCCCGCAGCCTGGGAGGCGCTGTCGCAGATGGCGGACCTCTCCCGCCACGAAGCGCGCGACCGCTTGCTGACCCCCACACGAACCGGAACCTCCTCATGAAAACCACCGCCGACTTCAACATGGTCAACGCCTACATTCCTGGCCGCGCCCAGGTCGGGCCCGCCACCGAAGCAATGATCGAGCGGCGCAACGCACTGCTCGGCCCGGCCTACCGGCTGATGTACGAACACCCCCTGCACATCGTGCGCGGCGACGGCGTGTGGCTGATGGACCCGGAAGGCCGCCGCTACCTTGACGTCTACAACAACGTCACCTCGCTCGGTCACTGCCACCCCGCGGTGACCGAGGCGATCTGCCGCCAGGTGCAGACGCTTGCGACCAACACGCGATACCTCCACGACACCATCCTCGAGCTGGCCGAGCGCCTGCTCGCCAGCGTGCCCGGCACTGACCTGGCCCACCTGATGCTGACTTGCACCGGCAGCGAGGCCAATGACCTGGCCTACCGCATCGCCAAGGTGCGCACGGGGGGCACGGGCGTGATCGTCACCGACACGGCGTACCACGGCATTACCGACGCCGTGTCGCAGTTCTCGCCATCGCTGGGCGCGACCGTCGATCTCGGCGCGCACGTTCGCCTGGTGTCGGCGCCGCGCCTGTACCACGCCGAAGGCGCCGACCTAGGCGAGCGCTTCACACGCGACGTTGAGGCGGCCATCGCCGACCTGCAGCGCCACGGCATCAAGCCGGCAGCCTTGATCGTCGATTCGCTTTTCACCAGCGACGGCATCCTGCCCGAGCCTGCGGGCTTCCTGAAGGGAGCGGTCGAGGCGATCAAGAGCGCTGGCGGCCTGTTCATCGCCGACGAGGTGCAGCCCGGCTTCGGCCGCACCGGCGAGCACATGTGGGGCTTCCAGCGCCACGGCCTCGTTCCCGACATCGTCACGCTGGGCAAGCCGATGGGCAACGGCCAGCCGATTGCGGGCCTCCTCGCGACAGCCGACGCCCTGGCGGAATTCGGCAAGCACTCGCGCTACTTCAACACCTTCGCCGGAAACACGGTCTCATGCGCAGCCGCACTGGCGGTGTTGGAGACCATCGAGCGGGACCGGCTGGTGCCGCACGCAGCCAAGGTAGGCAAACTGCTGCTCGACGGCATCACCGGGCTCGCTGCAAGGCACGAGGCCATCGGCGACGTACGGGGGGCAGGGCTCTTCGTCGGCGTCGAGCTCGTGTCGGACCGGGCGACGCGGGCGCCGGACCGCGTCCTTACCAGCCGGGTGGTCAACCTGATGCGCGACAAAGGCGTGCTGATCAGCGCCTGCGCCCAGGGGCACAACGTGCTCAAGATCCGTCCGCCGCTGGTACTCTCGGCGGAGCAGGCCGGCATGGTTTTCGAGGCGCTCGACGAATCGCTCTCCCAGGCGCAGCGCTGGTCGCGGGCATCGACTTGACAGTACGATCGCCTCCATGAGCTCAGCAGTCTTGTTCGACCAATTCGACCTCAAGATCATGGCGCATCTCCAGCGCGAGGGGCGCTGCTCGAACGTCGATCTGGCCGAGTCGATAGGCCTCAGCCCCAGCCCATGTCTGCTGCGCACCAAGCGGCTGCAGGAGACCGGGCTGATCCGCGGCTACAGCGCCGACATCGCGCTGGAAAAGCTGGGGGAGTGCGTCATCGTGTTTTCGGAGGTCACCATCAGCAGCCACCGACCGCATGATTTCCGCAAGTTCGAGGAAGCCGCCGGGAAGTACGAGGAGATCGTCGAGTGCTACAACGTCAGCGGCGGCTACGATTACCTGCTGAAGATCGTGGCGCCCGGCGTCGGCTATTTTCAGGCGCTGATGGAAAAGATGCTGGAAGACGACATCGGCATCGAGCGCTTCGCCAGCCGGATCGTCCTGCGCCAGTCGCTGGACCGGCGCGGGTATCCGCTGGGCATCATCGCGACCCAGAAACGGTGGGAGTGATGGTCGCGGGGCTCAGGCTGCGGTAGGGGCAGGCCAAGAGTTGCCACGGACGACCAGGACGAAATCGCGTGTGAGCGGCTGCTTCCCCATGTCGCGAACTGACATTCCGGGCCCGGACCCACTTCAGAACCGTAGATAACTGCCGTTCGAACCTGCGATAGCGCGGTCACGGGAGGGCAGGCGACTGGCTATGTCCGCAAAACTCTGGGACCGGCCGTCGATACCGCGGGCCCCGTGGCATATGGACGACCGAAATGGGACTGAAAGCGTAAGTTCGGTGAGTGCCCGGAAAGGACAGCAACCGCTGCATACCTGCCGTTCGCAGGGACAGTGTGCCGGCCTGGCCGCGTCACCTTGCTAGTGCTTGCGGGTCGCCGGCCCTCGTCGCTGACGCAATTTGTTCTTCTATGGTGGATCACCGATCCCACGGGCAGCGTGTCTGGCAGTTCGGCCAACTTGGTGAACTGCATGGAAGACGTTCAGGATTGGTCCTGAGCAACGGCCGCGATGAGGGGCGCAAAGACCTCCGCAGCCTCTGCGGCGGAGCAATTCCCACGCGTGATGGCGGTTGTTAGCGCGTCTCCCGCCGCGATCAACGCCATGCTGGCCAGTACCAGCGATCCCTCCGATAGATTTGAGTAAGGCCGTAGGACGGCCACAAACATCTCAACTACTTTGTCCACCAGCTCTTGGTAGACGCTGGCCTTTTCCTCGCTCCCAGCGAGTGCCGCGCCGACCGCGTGGAACTCATCGCCTTGGTCGGTCCCGCAGGCCAGATAGGTTTCCGCTAAAGCCGCGATGGTTTCCTCGGCGGGCAGACTTCCTCGGACCATGGCCAGGCGAAACGCAGTGATGCGCTCGGTGTCGATCCATCGGTACAGCTCGATCAACAGGCCTGTTCTGGTTTCGAAATGCTCGTAAGTGACCGGTTTCGAAACCCCAGCGCGCACTGCCAAATGGGCCAGCGTCAATCGATCAGCGCCTTCCTCGCGAACGATCAGGCGAGCCGTGTGGAGAAGCTGCAGGCGCCGATCGGCTTTTGAAAGGCGCCCTACGCTCCGGTTGTCTACCGGGGTCTTTTCTCTTTTTGCTTGCATACCTACTCTTGGTAACCTACCATGAGTAGATATTTTACAGCGCGGAGGTGTCGTCATGTCAAAAGGTAATCGAACACGAGCGGAGCCCGTTCTGTTGATCGGCGGAGCCGGTGAGGTCGGTCGTTGGGCTGCCCGCTTTTTTCGCGAGTCCAATCCTGATGTTCCGATTCTCATCGGCGGTCGCGACGAGCGACGTGCGGGTCTTGCGGCCGCGGCTGTCGGCGGCGCGTCGTCAGTCGTCGTCGACCTGCCTTCCTCTGATCTGGGGCTCGGGGAGCTCAAGGTCTCGGCAGTAGCAACGCTTTTTACCGATGAGATGGGAGGAGCGCTTCGCTGGGCACAGCAACGGAGAGCTGGACATATCAGCATCTCACCCGGCATCAGCGAACTCGGCGTTGAAGCGGCTGCGTTTATGCACCAGCCTTCAGCCGCGCCGGTCGTACTCGGTACCGAGTGGCTTGTTGGCGCAACCAGCGTGCCATCACTGCTATTCGCGCGGGAATTCGCTCATCTCGAAGAGATTCGCATCGAGGCGGTACTGGACGAACAGGATGTGTTCGGGCCTGCCGCAAATGCCGATCTTGAGCGCCAAATCTACGCCGGCGCTACGGCTCTGATGCGCAGCGACGGGGTATGGCGGTGGTGCAGCGGCGACGATACAACCTCGAAGGTGCGCGCAGTAGATGGCACAAAGATGGACGCAAACGTCTTTTCGCCAAACGACGTTCTGCTGCTCGCACGCAACCGGCGCAGCTAACGTCCGATTTGACCTCGCCATGGGGATCAGCTCATCCCGTCGCGCGGGCGGCGCGGTTTCCACGGAAATCATCATCAATCTTGCAGGGCGGGATCAGGCGGGGCGACCTCTTATCAAGCGCCACGCGATCGTTCACCCACGCGGACAGATGCCGTTGACTGGCTTGGGTGTCGCACTCGTCCTTGAACGACTGGCAGGGCTCGCCGGCGATAAGCCGGAACCGGGCCTCTACTTTCCATCCCAACTCATCGATCACTCCACTTACCTGGACCGGCTGCGGGCCGCAGGAGGCGAGGTTTTTGAGTTGGAACCAATTCCACACGGGCCGCTCGGCTCGGATCAACCGCACTATGGGACCGAACAATGAACCACCCTAATGAAGTAATGGCGAGCAAGGCAGACGGGAATCATCCCGTGCTCCACTCGCAAATCGAGGCCAACGGTGCCTCGTTTCACGTCGTTGAACAGGGCCAAGGCCCAGCTGTTCTCTTCCTGCACGGCTTCCCGGATACGGTGGAAACGTGGCGCAGCCAGATGCAAGCTGTCTCAGATAACGGTTACCGTGCTGTCGCGCTCGACATGCGCGGGTTTGGCGACAGCTATTCCCCAGACGATCCCTCGATGTATAGCGGCGCCTACATCGTCGGCGACCTGATCGGTATTCTCGATGCTCTGAAAATTCCCACGGCAGCCATCGTGTCGCATGACTGGGGCGCCGACCATGGTCAGCGAGCAATGGTGATGCGGCCAGACCGGTTCACAGCCATAGTAAGTCTCAGCATCCCCTTTCTGCCTCGCGGTGAGATGAGCACCTGGGACACGTTGCGGGCCCGAGGGCTGGGCGAGCTGTACTACGCCTTCGACATGATGAAGCCGGAAATGGACGATCGCATTCGTGATGCCGGCAAGAGCATTCCGAGCGCGCTCTATTGGATGTCAGGTGACCCCGCAGAGGGCACTGGTTGGGACCCCATCGATGCAAAGCGTGACATGTTCCGGCCCGCACCCGACGTGCTTCCCAGCTGGGCCGATCCCGCTTACGTAAAGCACAACATCGAAACCTTCCAGCGAACCGGATTCCGCGGTGGGTTGAACCAATACCGTGGCGTTCAGTTCACCTTCGAGCATCTCGTTGCTTACAAGGATGTGCTCATTCGACAGCCATCGATCTACATCTGGGGTGATGCAGACGGCCTGTGCCGCCTGTTTCACCCAGTACCGCCGACGCTGGAAGAGTTGCGTCAGACGGCGCCCGGGGTCATCGGCGTCGTATGCCTCGAAGGTGTTGGACATTGGCCGCACCACGAAGCGAGCGAGCGCGTAAACGCCGAAATTATCAAATTCTTGAACAGCCTCGACGCAACCCTTCAAGCAAACGCTGAATAACGCAAGGAAAATAGATCATGACGCTTTCACACTTCATCCGCGCAGGCGATCTTGCGTTGGTGACACAGGCCATCGCCGCCGGGGCGGACGTCAATGCCCGGGGCCCTGATGGCCTTACGCCACTGATGATTGCATCTGCGCTCGGTCAGGCACAGGCTGTCGCGCTGCTCCTGACTGCGGGGGCTGACCCACTCGCTGCGGAGCCTCGGATGGGGGCGGCCGCAATCCATAAGGCGGCGCAGTCTGGCAGCGCTGATGTCATCAGGCTGTTGCTTGACTATGGCGCGTTCATCGACCAGCAATCGCCGATCCTCGGGAATACCGCATTGATGGACGCCGTCCTTCACAAACATGAGGATGCGGTGCGGATTTTGCTGTCGCGGCGTGCACGGACGACGATCCGGAATCACTGGCAGCAGAGTGCGCTCGATCTTGCGCAGTACGACAAGCTGCATGGGATCGTCGCGCTCATCGAGCAGCGCGACGCCGAAGATGCTGAACACATCGGGGGCCTCGTACTTGTTTCAGCCGTAAAGGACGGAAACCTTGATGAAGTGAGGCGGCTGATCGCAGATGGCGCGGACTTTGAGGTTCGAGTGCCGGTCACCGGAACATTAGATGATGACTACACGCCTCTGGGTCTTGCAGTTCGCGAAGGCCATGCGGAGGTAGTGCGCGTGTTGCTGGACGCCGGCGCTGATCCGCGTCGCACGATCGGCCTCATGCGTGGTTCGCCACTTCACGATGCGGCTTATTTTGGAAAGGCTGATCATATCGACCTTCTGACCACCTCTTCTGAGCACGGGGAGTCGGCGACTGAGCTTGATGCGCAAGGCCCGTACAACGGGCTGACCGCGTTGCACGATGCTGTTTGGCACGGACACGTGGACGCCGTGGCATCTCTGGTGCGCGCAGGCGCCCGTCGTGATCTCAAGACGCATTCCGGCCTGACGCCACTAAACCTGGCTACGCTGTACGAGTATGGCCAGATCGTTGAAATCTTGAGCCGCGACAGTCACCAGGCCTAGCAGCTTCCACTTCAGTAATTGCCTTGTAAGCAGCCAGTCTGCCCACCTTGACGACCAACCCGATGCGCTCAGTGGGCGGGCCTCCAGTTGTGGGAAAGCAGCTCGTCGATGCGGCTGTTCAGATGCGTGGGCAGGCGGGCCAGCACCTCTTAAGGTACGCGTGCGGGTCGTGACCGTTGAAATTTGCTGACTGCACAAGGCTCATGACGATGGCGGCGCGCTGGCCGGCCAGCTCGCTTCCTGCGAACAACCATGCTTTTCCTCCGAGCGCCCATGGCCGAATCAGATTCTCGCAATGGTTGTGTCCACGTTTACCTCGCCATCGAGCAGATTGCGCGTCAGCGCCTCCCCGGCGTTCAAGCTGTAGTTCAGGGCCTTGGCCGTGGCACTGCCCAGCTGTAATCGATGCGTGCTTCGCCCCAGACGAGCTTGCGATCCTTTATCAGGATCTCGCCGTCAGCCTGCGTGAGCTGGGTTGGTCTGAGCGCGATCTCGGCGTCTCGTTCGGCAATCCAGCCGTCGCGCTCGGTGAACGGCCGCAGCATACCTGCCGTTCGCAGGGACAGTGTGCCGGCCTGGCCGCGTCACGTTGCCAGTGCTTGCGGTGCATTCTCAGCCGCGGGATAACGCGGTGTTCTCGTGACTCTGGTTATCGCGGAGCTGATCAAGCGTTCATCAACAACGCAGTGCCGCCCCTAGTCGTTCATCAAAGCTAGCCTTCGTAAACGCCTGCTTATCGTCGGTCGAGCGGTTCACCTCATCGTTGCCGCGAAGGTGGTTTGCTTCGGAGGCCTTCGATAAGGCAGAGTCATGGCTCCACAAGTCGACATACGGAATGTCGCGCGTGCTAGACGGCTGCTTCTGGCCGATTGTTGCCCGAATCAGTGCGCACGCGCTTCAAAGCGTCGTTGCAGAATGGCACCCAGGATGAATGCTGGCACAGGCAGCACGACGGATGCCACTCTGGACCAGATCGGGCCGGGTAGGGAATACGGCACAAGATTGCTGAGCAGCACAAACGCTGCCACCAGCGCCCCAGCGACGACGGCGTTTCGAATGTGCGAGCTTTCGCTTAGCTTTGCCGCCCATAGGCCGCCGGGCAACAGGCATAGAAATCCGACAACGTGGGCAAATAGAAGATACGAAGTGGACTCGTACGCGCGGGCATAGGATTCGTTCCCGGGCACACCGAGTGAGACAAGCACCCACAGAAAAACTAGCCCAAAGATGAAGAGAACGACGTAGCTCAAGGCGTTGCCGACCGCTGCACCAATCAACACCGCCGTGAGTGGGCGAATTGCCCGAATCTTCTGTGCGGTGGACTTTGCTTCGTTAGGGAAGGTCTGAACAACTGGCAAACGAGCGCGATCTGAGCGCGTGCGAGCTACAAGGGTTGAACAAATGCATGCTCGAATCGACCTTGAATGAGATTTCGGCGTCGTTCATGGCCCTCACGCCAGCTTCGGACGCACGACTCCCATCAATTGCCTTCGCGCCATCCACAGATTCGACAGCGCGAACAGCGTCAGCAGATGCGCGGTGTTCTTCTGCAGCCCACGGAAGCGCACCTTCACCAGCCCGAACTGGCGCTTGATCACTCGGAAGGGATGCTCGACCTTCGCGCGCATGCTGGCCTTTGCATGTTCGCACTGCTGTACTCGCGCCTTGGCTTTGCCCTCGGGCAGCTTGGCGATGTCGCTGGGCCGTGCGGCGATGTGCCACTTCACGTCACGCTCGAAGCGGCCTTGCGCGCCGCGATAGCCCGAGTCGGCCCACACCTGAGTCTCCTTACCGTGCAGCAGGTCGGCCACTTGCTCCACGTCCGCTTCATTGGCCGGCGTCGTTGTGACCGTGTGCACCAGGCCGCTGTCGGCGTCCACGCCGATGTGCGCCTTCATGCCGAAGTGCCACTGGTTGCCCTTCTTCGTCTGATGCATCTCCGGATCGCGCTCGCCCTCGGCGTTCTTCGTCGAGCTGGGCGCCGCGATGATGGTCGCATCGACGATGCTGCCGCGCTTGAGCAGCAACCCCTTGCGCGACAGGTGCGCGTTGACCTGCTTGAAGATGTCCTCGGCCAGATCGGACTCCTCCAGCATGTGCCGGAAGTTCAGGATCGTCGTCTCGTCGGGAATCGGCTCACTGAGCTTCAGGCCCGCGAAGTTGCGCAGCGACGCGATCTCATAAAGTGCTTCCTCCATCGCCGGGTCCGACAGCGCAAACCAGTTCTGCATCAGGTGCACCCGCAGCATCGCCTCCAGCGGGTACGGCCTGCGTCCGCGCCCGGCCACCGGGTAGTGCGGTTCGATGATCTTCAGCAGCGCCTTCCACGGAACCACCTGCTCCATCTCTTCGAGGAAGACCTCGCGCCGCGTCTTCTTCCTCTTGCCGGCGTACTCCGCGTCCGAAAAACTCAGTTGGCTCATCGCGCAAGTTCCTTTGCGTCAATCAACGCTCAGCGACATGATCGGTGGACTTGTTCAGACGTTCCTTAGTCATAGTTCTACTGGTCAGCGAGCACTGGCTGAAATGTCTGGTGTTGGCCGGGTGCCGAAGTTTGGCACGAACCCGACGGACGACCGCAATCGCTGCAGACCCGCCCTTCGCGTATGACGAAGCTCGGCGCGATGGGAATGGACGTGGTGGCCAGCACGCCCGAGCAGTTCACGAAGACCATCAAGGACGATGCCGCGAAGCTGGGCGCGGTCATCAAGGCCGCGGGCATCCAGCTCGACGGCAACTGAGTTGCCGAAAGGCCGGTAGTCGCTTCGCACGGTTTTCTCGGGCTCGACCGATGCGATGAACACGACCCGCGAGGAGCGGCGACGGTCCCGCGCCTGCAAGCTCACGAGCCATCACATTCGGAGAATCCACATGCTCGCAAATCGAGCCGGCACGTTGTTGCCCGCGTTTCCCTCGCGCCTGCTGCTCGCGGCCTGGTTTGTTCCCTTGGTCGCCGCATGCGGAAGCGGCTCAAATGGGACTACTCCGCCCATTCAGCCCGTGGCCGCGGGGAGCTTCAGCTGCGTGACACCCCATTGACGCGCAGGCGGAAGGGCTCGGTGGCGTGTGCCTGGCTCCAAAACGGCTGTGCTGGTATCGAGGCGCCTCCCGGATGCGCCGCTGCAAGATGCGCTGAAGAAGAGCAACCAGCTGGGTCTCGACCGGCTGGTCAACAGCGAGAAGACGTGCGACCCCGTGGCTTGGTCCTGGCACCGGGCGTCGCTCTTTCGGCCAATGCCGATTCGGCCTCGTGGTCCGCCATGTTGCGGATCACGTCCATGAACGCCAGCACGGCCGTACTGGGGGGCTCGCCTTGCAGCGTGATCAGGCCGAAGTCGGGTATGCGGTTGGGGAGCTCGGTCGCGATGCGCGTCAGCAGCCCGCGCCGTACATACTTGTCCACCAGCGCTGCGGGCTGCAGCGACAGCATGGTCGTGCTCTGCATCAGCTCCAGCGCGAACAGAAACGACGGCGTCTCGACGATGCCCGAGGTGAGCGACAGGCCTGTGCTGCGGAAGATGTCATCCGACACCTTGCGCAGCGCCGTGGATGTCGGGTACAGAATCCACGGCCAGTTCGACAGTTCCCTCAGTCCAGGGGCCTTCGATCCGCGCAGCGGATGGTGCACGCCTGCAGTGATCTGCAACCCTTCACTGGTCAGGTTTTCGTAGTGGAACTGGTCGCGCTGAGACTCGTCAGTGAAACGGCCGATCATCACGTCGATCTTGCGTTCGGCCAGCCACACGATCAGCTGATCGCTGCTCTGTTCCAGCACCTTCACCACCAGCAGTGGCCGCAGGCGCTGCAGCTCGGCCACCGCGGCAATCAGCAGATGCGCCGCCGCACCCGAGATGGCGCCGATCGACAGATGGCCGTGCCCTCCGAGTTTCAGGTTGCTGAACTCGTCCACGAACTTGCGGTGGCCGTCCAGTGCCGAGTGCGCATAACGCAAGGTGAAGAGTCCCAGCTCATTCGGTTGCATGTCGCGCGGCAGGCGATCGAACAGGCGCGCTTCCAGCATCTCTTCGATGTCCATCAACATCTTGGTGGCCGCCGACTGCGTGATGTACATCTGCTCGGCAGTCAGGCGCAAATTGCGCGTCTTGCCCAGGATGTCGAGGAACTGCAGATGCCGGAAACGCAGACGCGAGACTTGGGCCAGCATCAGGGGTTTGTCAGAGGTCTTGCCTGAACTCATCAGCATTTGGAATGGATGCTAGCGAAAAAGTCAGTGGACCGGCAGAGGGCCGTCACCTAGCCTTCGGGTCCATCAAGCACGGCTTCGGAGAGAGCCGGCGACTCGCGGCAAGGTCGACGCACCCCGCATATTCCATTCCGGAGACATCATGAAAATCAGATCGTTGGGTCTGGCGACTGCACTGCCGGCCGCATGGGCCGGCCCCGCCTTGCGCCGTGGTCGGTGGGCTGCGCTGGCTGCACACCGGTGACGTGATTCGCGTCGAGCGCAAGGCCGGCTGTTGCGACGCGTTGCGTTGGTGTCCGACGAAGAGATCGCCCGCCGCCCGCGCGACCTGCCTGCGCTGCAGGTGCCACCCAGCCCATCCCTCTGCGAGGCAATGTCCCGCCGCCACCTCAGGCAACGGGTGGACGGCGCCACGCTGGACATCGCCCTGAAGTGCCGCCGCATCGCTGAATGCACGCTGCACCACAACCATTGACGAGACCCCAAGGAAATCTGAATGACTGCAACAACGACGGCCATGCCGGTGCGCACCGATGGCCTGCACCAGGTGCTGCCGCAAGACGGCCTGGCCGGAACGCTCGTAGGTCGCGTCTGGCGTGCCGGCACGCCCGCCGGCCCAGCTGTGGTGGTGCTGCGCCCCGATGGCGTGTTCGATCTGAGCAAGCACTTCGCCACCATGAGTACGCTGCTGGAGACGGACCAGCCGGCGCAAGCCGTGCGTTCGGTAGCCGGCGAGTTCCTGTGCAGCGTTGATGCGCTGCTCGACAACAGCAAGGCGGAAGACCAGGACCCCGCCGTTCCCTGGCTGCTGGCGCCCTGCGACCTGCAGGTGGTCAAGGCCGCCGGCGTGACCTTTGCCGGCAGCATGATCGAACGCGTGATCGAGGAGCAGGCCGGCGGCGACGCCAGTCGTGCGCTCGCGCTGCGCAGCCAGATCACGGCGTTGATCGGCACCAGCCTGTCCGACATCCGTCCCGGCTCGGCCGAAGCGCTGACGCTGAAGAACCTCCTGCAGCAGCAGAAGCTGTGGTCGCAATACCTGGAGGTCGGCATCGGGCCCGATGCCGAGGTCTTCACCAAGGCGCCGGTGCTGGCATCGGTGGGGCATGGCCAGGACATCGGCATCCGCGCCGAATCGACCTGGAACAACCCCGAGCCGGAGGTGGTGCTGGCTGTCAGCAGCCGCGGTGACATTGTCGGCGCCGCGCTGGGCAACGACGTCAACCTGCGCGACATCGAAGGCCGCAGCGCGCTGCTGCTCGGCAAAGCCAAGGACAACAACGCGTCCTGCGCCATCGGACCCTTCATCCGCTTGTTCGATGGCCACTTCGGCCTCGACCAGTTGCGCCGCGAGACCGTGCACCTGCAGGTGACCGGCGACGACGGCTACACGCTGCGAGGCATCAACACCATGGCCAGCATCAGCCGCGACCCGGTCGACTTGGTGGCGCAGACACTGGCCTGCCACCAGTATCCCGACGGCTTCATGCTGTTCCTGGGCACGCTGTTCGCGCCCACCGAAGACCGAGAGGAGCCGGGCGGCGGTTTCACCCACAAGCTGGGCGACGTGGTCAGCATCCACAGCCCCTGGCTGGGCTGCCTGAGGAACCGGGTGACGCATTGCGAGGCCGCACCGCCCTGGCGCTTCGGCTTGCGTGCCTTCATCGGCAACCTGGCCGACCGCGGCCTGCTGCAGGGAGCGCGGCTGTGACAGCCGCGCGCCGCGTGGGGACCGCACCATGATCGGCGCCGCACTCGACGCGAGGGGGGCTGGTGTTCGGTGATGTCCATTGAAGTCCTGAGCGCATTCCCGCCCGGGAGTGATTCCTTTCAACCCAAGGAGACAAGCATGCATCTGACCATCGAACTCCGATCTGCGAGAGGGCGCCCAGGCGTCTGCCGCAGAGCCAGCCAACGAGAACCCTCGGTCGTCGGAATCATTAGGAGGATCGGGATCATGTTCAGCAGACTTGACTTCAAGCGTCTGTTGATTGCGCTGCCAATCGGACTTGTGATCGCGAACGCCGCCCTGGCGGCTGATCGGCCTGCGAACCCTGCCGATTGGCCCGCGCTGAAGGATGTGTACAAGAACTACTTCCTGATCGGCAGCACCAATCTTGACGCGCGCAACTTCGGCTCCGACGTGGTGCCGGGTGAAAATTCGGTCGCCGCCATGACCTTGAAACACTTCAATGCGGTGACGCCCAGCAACGCGATGAAGCCCGATTTCTGGAATGGGGGGATGAGCAATCCAACCCCCGATTTCCTTACCAATCTGACCTCGGGCATCAACGCTGACATCAGTGCGGCCAATGCGCGCGGCGTCAAGGTTACGGGGCACGTGCTGCTCTGGCACAACCAGTCGGCCCAATGGCCCGCCCCCAACGTCCTGACTTCGACTGGCGGATGGGAAACGCCGTGGGACTACGCAACGGCGAAGACGGGTTTGGAGCATTACGTCCGGACCGTGGCCGGCCATTTCGATCGGGAACCCTTCAAGGCCTACGCCTGGGACGTCGTCAACGAAGCGTTCAAAGACAACCCCGACAACCCCGCCGACTGGAGGAACGCCCTCCGATCCGGTTACAGCCCCGAGGAGCGGCCGTCCCGATGGGCCCAAGCCTATTCCAAGGGTGGGAAAAGCTGGGACTACATGTATGACGCTTTCTATTACGCGCGCCAAAACACGACGGCGATCCTGAACTACAACGACTTCAACGATAACGAGCGAGCCTCGAAGGCCGCGGCGATCACCGCGATGGTCAAGGAATTCAATGAACGGTACGCGGCCGAATCGGCTGCAGGCAGAGGGCGGATACTTCTGGATGCCAAGGGGAAACCCAGGCCGCTGATCGACGTCATCGGCACGCAGGGGCATTGGGACATGAGGCTCAACCTGGACGCCTTCGAAAGGACCATCAAGACCTATCTCGAAACCGGGGCGAATGTCGATCTGACCGAGCTGGATCTCGCGCCGACCCTGGGCCTGGACAAAGGCCAGCGGATTCAGAATGGCCCTGAAATGGAGGCCCTGTTCATGGAGCAGGGCATCCAGTACGCGAAACTTTTCAGCCTGCTCAAGGAGTACGCCGCCGGCCCGGGAGGTCGTCACCCTGAGTACAAGGGGGGCGTGCACCGGCTTACCTGGTGGGGGATGACGGACCCGGGCTATCACACCAATGGGTATCCGTGGTCTGGAGTCGGCCGACCGAAGGAGGCGTACTGGGCCACGACGAACCCGGAGCAGTACCTCATCGAAGCGGGTTTGCCGCCGAACGGGGTCACCGCGACCTTCAGCTATGGCGGAGAAACCTTCAAGGCCAGGACTTGGGGCGGCAAGACCGCTCAGGCGATGCTCGACATCAACGTGTCGGTCGAAACGAAGAACGTCGTTTTCACCGCTGCCAACGTCTCCCTGCCCTCGGGGTTTGCCGTTGAGAGCATGAAGTTCAACCCGCCCGACTGCGCTGTGGTTCCCGGCAAACCCTGCCATGTCACGGTGACCGCGAGGGGGGCCGCACCGGCAACTGCCTATGCGGAGAACACGGCGACGTTCGTACTGTCCTTTGGAAAGATGACCGTCGGGTGGATGGATGCCGCCAATGCACTGGAGGCACCCTTGTCCTATGCGGAAGTTCGCTTCAGTGACGGCGTAACCCCCTTCAAACAGTACAAGACCTCCTATGGGAGCGACGGCATGGCGAGAGCGTCCGGTGTCGTGGAAACGAAGGCGGTGCCGAAACATGGTCGCAACACGCTCGTCCTGTCATCGCAGGACCCGGTCGCCAACCCGTTCGGACTGCGGTTGCACAAGCATGCGGCGACGGAAAAAGCCTGGCGACTCGTCACGAGAATCGAACCCGGGAGGACGTACATGGTCGTGTCCGGGGAGTCGGATTTCAACGGACAGACACAGGCCGCTGCGTTGACCAACCGAAGCAAGCCCGCGACGACGGCCTCGCCCGAATCGCTGTCGCGCACGCCTGTCATCGTCCGTGGCGACATGCTTCTGCCATTGCCCAATGTGAATGCGCCCGCGAGTGAGCCCGCTCTGGCGCAGGACAACCTCAAGTTCGTCTTCGAAGAAGCGAAGAGTCCTGCCGCAGGACCCTACGCCGCTCAGGAAGGGCACACGATGCAGAGCTTCATCCATGGCAGCAATGCGTACCCGCATGTCGTGTTCAGAGGCAATGGCGCGAATGGCACCGTCGTGGCGGGTCGGCATTCGCTGATCTCGCGACAGACGAACGGCCAGGAGGGTTCGCAGATCGCTGAGAGAGCGCTGGATCAGGCGGTCTGGTTCAACACGCCCATCGACCCGAAGACCGGCGAGATGAAGATGTTCCTGTACACCGACAAGGACGGTGTCAAACAACACTACGTTCTGAAGGAAGTGGGCGATGGCGAGACGCCGAACAGGGACGCCGGGAACGCCATCAGTCAGCGGCAGGCGTCCGTTGGCGGGTTCGTCGCCATGCAGGCGGAGAGTCCCAAGGAGGGGACGAGTGTCAAGCTCTACGCCTACGACATCGAGTCCTACGCGTCGAACAATGAGCCGCCGCCGCCGACGACGGAGCCCCCTCCGCCGGTGATGCCGATCGCCTTCCCATTCAGCAGACGCGGCGGATCGTTCGATGCGGGCGACCTCGCCCTGGTGCTGGCCGGCCTCGCGGCGCTTGCGCTCGCCCGCCGCCGCCGGTCCTGAAGTGGTGAAGCCGGCGCCGGGGTCAGGCCTCGGCGCCGTCTCGGGCCCGCCGCAAGTGCGACCACGCACCTTGCCAGAGGCAGAGCACCAGTGCGCTCAGCGCACCGTACAGGTGCGCCTCGACCATTACCTCGCCGCCGATCAGCGCACGCTGCGCGTCCGAAGGCGGATAGAACATCTGCCAGCTGATGCGTGCGATGACGGCCACCAGGACGATCCAGGCCACGCGGTCGCCGCGCCAGGCGCGCGGCGCCAGCACCCAGATGAACAGCCCGTAGAGCACGCCCGAGAGGCCCGCGTAGTTCGTGGCTTGGGGCGATGCAGCCACCAGCAGAATCCCCACGCCGAGGGCCAGCACAACGATCGCGGCGGCCCAGGCACACCAGCTGCGAGTGCCTGCCGCGAACGCGGCGCACAGCGCCAGCCCGCCAGCGTTCATCAGGCAGTGCGCCCAGCCGAGATGCACCGCATGCGCCGAAAGCAGGCGCCAGTACTGTCCGCCGAGCACGGCCGCGCGTTCGTAGCGCAGCGCTTCGTACACCGGCTCACCACCCGTCTGCAAGGCCAGCACGAAGCAGGCGAGCGCGACGGGAATGAGCCAATTGGCGAAGGACCGAAGTGGGAGAGGTTGCACGGGGCGCGGCCCATTCAGAGATTCGGGTAATTTGCCGTGAGGCAGGATTGAAGGTACTCGGTGAATGCCTTGTTATGGCGGAATTGTGCCGTTGGCTTGCCCCGGCTGCCAGCGCTCCAGTTGAGCGCTCGATAGGCGAATTTTTCCTTGTGACAAGACAACCCTCAAAATCACTTGCGATATCTTCGATTGAACGCTTGTCACATCGAAACCAGTCCCGAATTTCCTCACGGCCTCGAGCGAGTTCGGCAACATCGAGCGTGTTCTCCGATACCCATCGTCCAGGCGACGAGCGACTGAAACAGGTCGAACTTGCGACTTCGCGAAAGAACCAGGCTGTCATCCGTACGACCTCCACCGCCCCGCGAAAGTCCTCGGCCGCATTAACTTGCACTGCTCTCACTCGCGCTTTTGTTGGTCCTCGGGTCCAACGACTGCTTGGTGCCAGACAGCGTGAGTTGGGCATCCGGCTGCCAGCGACTGCAACCGCTGCGTACCTGTCACTCGGAAAGGCCGGAATGCCGCCAGATGCACCGAGCATCCATCGCCTGCGGCACATGCCCCACTGTGAGCGTCCATCCGTCCCACCTTGACTTGAGGTCCGGGATCCTCAATCAAGCCGATGAGGTTTGATTTCCGACGAAGGCAACGCACTCCACGAGGTTGAGAACGGCGAGGAGCAGGAATTTCTCGGCATCGCTCCGAACACCCAGCAGGTCGTGCTCGCCCAAGTGACCATAGGCGAATGCGAGCAAGTAGCGCTCGGCGTGCTCCTCGCAGAACTGCTCCACGACCGGGTCCGCCAGCTCGGCCGGCAGCCCTTCATTGAACCGCAGCCGTGCCGTCAATCGTTGCAGGCACGACTCCTGAACATCCTCGGAGATGAGGGGCCATGCATGCCCGCTGCGCTTCATCGCCTGGAACGCAACCAGCAGTACGTGCAATGGCACGTCGAGCTGCTGCATGCTTACCCCCATGCGCGGAAGCACGAGGATCGAGCCGAGCAGGCTGGGTTGTTGCACGAAGATTTCGTCGGCCAGTTGAACCTTATGAGCCGAGGTCATGGCGTTGACGTCGATGGTCGCCTGCACCATCACTGCCTGGGTAAGCAATCCGATCTCCCGTGAGCGCATGTGCGTCGAGTTTACGAGTTGGTCAGCGTGCCGCCGATGGCTGCCAACGATGGGGCAGCAGTTCTTCGATCCGGCTATTGAGTTGTGTCGGCAGTCGCGCAAGGACGAGGCGCAGGTATGCCCAAGGCTCATGCCCATTGAGCCGTGCCGACTGCACGAGGCTCATCACGATCGCTGCGCGTTGACCGGCCAACTGGCTTCCTGCGAAAAGCCATGCACGGCGTCCCATTGCCCACGGTTTGATCTGCCGGTGAGCGTGTCCGGCAAGGTGGCCGCTCAATCAAAAAATCAACATGAAGACCATTTCTATTCTCGTCGCTACCCCCGCTGCGCCGTCGGCGTGCGCAGACTGGAAAGCACGTGGTTCCCCCTGCAGCAAATCGGAGCGCCGACGTAGACAAGATAGGCACCTCCAGCGCATACTGAAAAACAGCTTCCCTGGCACGAAAGGAATTCTGTCGTGTTCACAACTGAAGTTCATTTGCCCGAACTCGCCTTATTGGCTGGGACCCGCGGCGCCTTGGGGGCGGGAGTCGGCCTGCTGCTCTCCGACAGGCTCAGTGAAGAGCAACGCAAGAACATCGGATGGACGCTGGTGGTCGTTGGCGTGCTGACCACAATCCCGCTCGCGGCCGTGCTGTTCGGCCGCCGCCGACGAAGCGACGCCTGACTCGGAGGCCTTCGCCGCCTTTGGCGCCCAGCCGGCGTCCATACTCATGGTTCGATGGTTCTTGCCGCGCTAGCCTGCAGTCGGCCGAGGCTGTGTGAAAACTCACCGTGCCGCGGGTCATATCACAAGTTGAGCTCTCAGATCGAGCCAGGATCGACGATCGAGGGCGAGGGGAGGGGAGGGTTTGAGCACCCCTGAAAACACGCGCATCGCGAGTTTTCACACAGCCTCGGCCAGAATCCGCCATTCGCGTCCAGACCAAAAATCACTCCCAACCCAAACTGATGTCCAAGCACTTCGCCGAGAGCGGCTACGTAATCACCGGCGCTTCAGGGGCCGGAAAATCCACCCTCCTGGCGGCATTGAGCGACCTTGGATATGCCACGGTCCCAGAAGCTGCGTTCGCCATCTTGCGCGAGCAACAGGAGCGCAACGGCAGCATTCTTCCTTGGGTGAATCGCCCAGCATTCATGGAAGAAGTCCTTGAGCGGAACATCTGCAACTATCGTGATGCTCAATCGTTGAGGGCGCCCGTCTTCTTTGACCGAGGCGTTCCTGAATGCTTGGCTTGGTTTCAGCTGTCGGGCTTGACCTTGGAGCCTCGTCATTTGGCCGCGCCAGCTCAGTACCGCTATGCCCCAATGGTGTTTGTGGCGGAGCCATGGCCGGAGGTGTACGTTCAAAATGCTGAGCGCCGAGCAAGTTTCGAGCGGGCAACTCGCTCCTATGCACCAACAGTCGCTGCCTATGTAGAGGCGGGGTATTCGACCTGTGTTCTTCCAAAGGTGTCTGTGCAGGCGCGCGTGGCGTTCGTCCTCGAACAAGTGGCGAACATGATGTCAGGCCACAGTCGGCCGGGACCGGTCGTTCGTCCGACGGTGTGCCCTCAGGCCAGTGGGAGCTGAATTCCTGACTCTGCGAAAACCTCCCGCACGACGGACAGTCCGTTCAGCGCCGCCGGAAAGCCCGCATAGACCGCCATCTGCATCACCACCTCGACCACCTCCTCCGGTTTGCAGCCGACGTGCAATGCAGCATGCACGTGCACACGCAGTTGGGACGACGCATGGCCAAGTGCGCACAACGCCGCCACCGTCGCCAGTTCGCGTTCACGCAAGCCCAGCCCCTTCCGTGCGTAGATGTCGCCAAACGGGAATTCAAGCACATAGCGCGCGAAGTCCGGGAACGACTTCGCGAGCCCTTCGACCACCGCCACGCCCGCAGGGCCATCCACGGCAGTCAACATGCGCGAACCGCGTTCGTAACGTTCGGAGCTCATTGACCACCTCCTTTGCGGTACCGCCGCACAGTGCCGTCGCCCCAGTTGCCCACGGCGACTTCCGAGCCGTCGGCGGACCGGGCCATGGCCACAGGGCTTCGGAGGTCTTGGATCACTGTCGAGGCTGAGCCGCTGCGGGTCACGCGCCATACCGAAGTGCCTGCATAGTCGGGCACCAGTACCGCGTCTGCCCCATCCGCCACGATGCCGACCGCTGGTGCACCGATTTTTCTAGTCAGCTCACTCTGCGTGCCGTCGGGCCGAATCTCGACAACGCTGCCGGCAAAGTTCGAAACGATCAGCGTCCCATCAGCGAGTTCGACCGCACCGACGGGTGTCGGAAGCCCATCCGCCAATACTCGCGTCGTGCCAGATGCGTCCGCCCGCAAGACCTGATTGAGGCCCCGGTCGGCAATGAGCAGGTTGCCGTGAGCGGCTGGCGGAGGCGACCGCGCTGCATGTCGACGCGCACCGGCTGTCGCCGTTGTTCGCGATCGCGCTGGACCGCGGCCTGGCACGCGTCTGTGTCGAATGATTCGATCGGCTCCTTGCACGGGCCCGGGCATCAGAAAACCTTGCTGAGGAACCTGCGGATCCGCGGGTCTGCGCTGCCGCCGAAGAACTCGCCGGGCGGCGCGGCCTGCACGACGCGCCCGTCGTCCATGAACACGACCTTGTCCGCGACCGCCCGCGCGAAGCCCATTTCGTGGGTGATGCAGATCATCGTCATGCCGTCGCGCGCCAGAAGGATCATGGTCTCGAGCACTTCCTTGACCATCTCCGGATCCAGCGCGGACGTGGCTTCGTCGAACAGCATGACCGACGGGTTCAGGCAGAGCGCCCGCGCGATGGCGACGCGCTGTTGCTGTCCGCCTGAGAGCTGCGCCGGGTAGGCCGATGCTTTGTCGGCGAGCCTGACCTTGCCGAGGTATTCGAGCGCGGTCTGTCGGGCTTCGTCCTTGGAGCGGCGTCGGACCCATCGCTGTGCCAAGGTGCAGTTCTGGAGCACGGTGAGGTGCGGAAAGAGATTGAATTGCTGGAACACCATGCCGATGTTGGCCCGGACCAGCTCGGCATGCCGCATCCGCGGCGAGACCACGACACCATTGACCGTCACGGTGCCGCTTCCGTAGCCCTCGAGTCCGCTGATGCACCGCGCGAGCGTCGATTTCCCCGATCCCGAGGGGCCGCACACCACCACGCGCTCACCGGCTGCAACGCTCAGATGGACGTCGCTGAGCACCTGGTGGGTCCCGAAATGCTTGGACAGCCCTGCGACCGAGACCATCGTGGCGACAGAGGAGGTGGCCATGTCCATGCTCAGGCCACCTGCCGATAGAGATGAGCGGCAGGGCTGTCGCGCCAGGCGGTCAGTCTCCCCGTGCTCACACGGGTGCGTCCATAGACCATCCATGCATCGTCGACCGTGCCGATGAACTGCGTCATGTGCAGGCGTTCCGGGTGTCTTTCCGCGGCCGAGGCATAGGCCAGCCCGACCGCGTACTTGCCGTCGATCAGCCCCTGGGTGACCTCGGCGACGGTTTCCACGAATTCGATCCGCCGCCAGCGGTTGCGGTCGATGTACGGAAGGGTCGGGCGCATGACCGCCAGTGACGTGGGTTGCGCTGCGTCGTTGCGCTGGAGGATGGCGAGGTCCTGGCTCGGCGAGATGAAGGTGTCGATCAGGTGCAGGCCGACGAAGCACTTCGAGACGGTCGACGTCGCGGCGGGATGCACCGCGCACTGGACCATGAAATCAGCGCCGCCCTGCAGCACGGCGTCTGCGCATCGGTCGAAATCGGGAACCAGGTCCAGGGTCGCGATGTCGCGAAGGCCATGGAAGTCGAGGTAGTGGCGCGTCACGAATTCGTGATTGCTGCCTGCCGGGCCGAGGGTGAGGAATTTCATGGAGAGTCTCGGTTCAATGGGGACGGTTCAGCGAGGCTTCGAGCCTGCGGATGCCGCACAGCAGGACGTAGTTGATGGCGAGATAAACGAGGCCTGCGCCGAGGAAGATCTCGTAAGGCGCGTAGGTCTCGGACGTGAGCAGACGGGCGCTGCCGGTGAGCTCGAGCAGGGTCACGGTGCTGGCGAGCGACGTCGCCTTGCAGGTCAGGATGATCTCGTTGCCGAAGGCCGGCAGGGCGGTGCGCACCGCGAGCGGCAGCTCGATCAACCAGAAGGCTTGCGCACGGCTGAGTCCAAGCACGAGGGCGGCCTCGCGCGTCCCACGCGGAATGGCGGCCAGGGCGGCGCCCAGCGTCTTGCCGCTGTAGGCGGCCGAGTTCAGTCCCAATGCAATCACCACGCACCAGTACGGATCCCGCAGCACGGGCCACAGCACGGAGTGTCGGATGGCGTCGAACTGGCCCGCCCCGTAGTAGAGCAGGAAGAGCTGGACCAGCGCCGGCGTGCCGCGAAAGAAGAGCACGTAGGCGTGGGCGGCCGTCCGCGGTCCGGTGGAGCGCGCGTTCTTGCAAAGGGCGACGGGGATCGACAGTGCCGTGCCCAGGAGGACGACCCATGCGGTGAGCTTGAGCGTGAGCCACGCGCCATCGAGCAGCGCGGGCAGCACGGACCACAGAAGCGTGATGTCGAACATGGGGATCAGCTGGCCAGGGGGCGCGCGGCGCGGCGCTCCACCCATTCGAGGCCGAGCGTGGCGAAGCCGGTCAGCGCAAGATAGATGCAGGCGGTGGCGAGATACATCGTGAACGGCTCACGCGTCGCGCCGGAGGCCTCAGCGGCCTTGCGCATGAGCTCGTCGCACCCGACGATGGAGACGATCGACGTTTGCTTGAGCAGAACGATGGACTGGTTGCCGAACGGCGCGAGGGCGAAACGTGCCGCTTGCGGCAGCACGACGGTCCACAGCGCCTGGACGCGCGACAGGCCGAGCGTCCGCGCAGCCTCCCGTTGGGTCCTCGGAACCGACAGCAGGGCACCGCGCGCGATCTCGGCGGCGTAGGCGCCGAACGAGAGCGCCAGGGCCACGACGCCAGCGAGAAAGGTGTCGATCTCGACATAGCGGCCGGTGAGGGCGGCGAGCGCGAGCGAGCCACCGAAGAAAACGGCAAAGACGACCAGCAGATCGGGAATACCCCGGATCACTGCGGCGTAGCCGTCGCCGACGGCCCGCAGCGCGCGGTGGTCCGAGAGCTGCAGGCCGCAGATGCCTGCGCCCAGCAGCGTGCCGAGCGCCAGCGCGGCCGCCGCGAGCTGGAGGGTCACGAGGGTGCCCAGGAGCAACTGGCCGCCAAAGCCATGGAGGATGTCCATTTGAGGCCGCGGCCCTACATCAGCTTGAACGGGAAGTACTTCGCCGTGATGCGATCGTAGGTGCCGTCGGCCCGGATCGCTTCCAGCGCGGCGTTGATCCTCGCAAGGGTCGGCCCGTCATCCTTGCGTACTGCGATGCCGTTGCCCTCGCCAAGGATGCCACCCTTCAGGTCCGGGCCCGTGAACGCGAAGTCCCTGGCCTCGGACGTCTTCAAGAAGCCGACATGGTAGGTGACCATGTTGCCGAGGATGTACTCCACGCGGCCGGCGACGAGGTCGAGTTCGGCGGCCTGCGGCGTGTCGTAGAACTTGAGGTTGGAGGCCTTGTAGTTCTCCGCGAGGTAGGCCGCCTGAACGGAGCCGCGCTGGACGCCGATGGTCTTGCCCTTGAGCGCGCGGGGGCTGATGTCGGGCGGCGTGCCCTTGCGCGCGACGAAGCGCGAGACGGTTTCCTTGTACTTGGACGAGAAGGCCACGCGCTCCCGGCGCTGCGGCGTGATCGCCATGCTCGCGACGATCATGTCGTACTTGCGGGCGACGAGGCCCGGGATGATGCCGTCCCAGTCCTGCGCCACGATCTCGCACTTGGCCTTCATCTTTTCG
This sequence comes from Variovorax paradoxus, assembly GCF_018614875.1. GTDB lineage: Bacteria > Pseudomonadota > Gammaproteobacteria > Burkholderiales > Burkholderiaceae_C > Variovorax > Variovorax paradoxus_I. The sequence goes on from NZ_JAGGNW010000036.1 coordinate 34,762, forward strand.
CAAAGCGCTTGTGCGATGTCGACGTCCCAGCCCTGCAGCGCCCCTTGCGCATCCTTGAAGCTCCATGGCGGGTACGAGCCCTCGGTCGCGATGCGGTAGCTGCCCTGGGCGTTGGCGGCGGCCATCCAGAGGCATGACGACAACACCAGACAGAGGTGCCGGCGATGCACACCGGGAAGAGAAGGACGGAAGCGCATGGACAGTGTCTCCGAGATGAATCGTTGTGAGGGCGGAATCGTCGAGGAGCTTGGGGGCGTGCGCAACGCTTGCATCGCATGCAATTGCGCGGTCGACGGGCGCTTCCGGCGACGCTCAGCGCCTGGGCTGAGGCGGAGGCTCTCGTGTTGCGTCGCAGGCAAGATCGAGTCGACGCCGGCGAACCTGCAGGGCCGCACTTACCGGCATGAGGTGCCTCGCCCTGTGCATGCATCCGCTGGCGTGACGCCGGCTCGGTTCGCCCCGGGGCAGGCCCGCGTGTGAGATGAGCCAAGCGGCGCGGCTGGCATCGGCTCGGATGCGACTTTCCAAGCGTTTTTCGCGCGCGCCCCTTGACGGTGGATGGATGCGTGCGATATGGCGCAGAGGTGCGTCACCTGCCATGGGGCGCGGGCGCTGCCGCGGCGGATCTGCTGTCGGAGCCACCTCTTGATCGACGCATAGCTCGCGCGGTCCGATGTCCAGGGCTTCGGGCGTTGCCACCGTCCTCACCCGGTCCTCGCTGTGCTCGGCTGCGGCTTCCGGGCGGTCCCTGGACATCGGCCCTTTCGCTCGCTCTTCATGCGTCGAGGCGGCTCCGAAAGCAGATGTTCAACCCCCGCGGCACCCCCCGCAGAAAGGCCCAGCCATGCATGCCACTCGATCGAACTCCCGGCACGGTGCGGACAACCCAACTACCCCGGGCGTTCCCCCCGTGCCCCCCGAGGACTCACCCAAAGCAGATGCTGAGGAAGACAAGAATTCTGCGGGCCGCCACGGCGGCCGCATGGACGTGCGACAGGCGGTCACCGACCGGTGTCACGAGTCGGCGTAATCAGGCCACGTGGAGTCGGCATATTCAGGCCACATGATGTGGCGCCGAAGGGCATCTCGAAGCGCCCTGTGAACGGCGTTATTCTGCCGTGTTTGTGGATGCCTTTACGGCGGTCTTTTTGGCCGCCGGCCCGACCTTCGGATCACGGTACGACGGTCCGTCGAGTTCGAGGCAATAGGCGTTGTGGCGCAGCCGGTCGATGGTTGCCGAGGCCAGCAGGCGGTTGGTGGCGAAGGCCTGATCGAACTCACCGAAGTCCAGGTTGCTCGTAACGATGGTGGCGACGCGTTCGTAGCGTTCGGCGATCAAGTCATGTAAATCCTCGTCGGCCGGCGCGCGCAGTGGCTTGAGGCCCAGGTCGTCAATGATGAGCAGCGGTACGCGCGCCAGCGCGGCCAGCTTGCGCTCGTAGGCACCGGTGGCGCGCGCGGCGTTCAGGCTGGAGGTCAGATGCGCGCAGGTGGTGAACACCACGTCCACGCCCTGGCGAACCGCGCAGTGTCCCAGTGCCTGCGCCAGATGACTTTTGCCGATGCCGCTCGGGCCCACGATGAGCACAGGCGCCTTCTCGTGCAGGTAGCGGCCTGTGGCCAAGTCATGCACCAACGCCCGGTTGAGCGTGGGCAGGCGCTTGAAGTCGAACTGTTCCAACGTCTTGGTGGTGCGGAACTGCGCGCGGCGCAGCCGCGTGCTGAACTTCTTGCTCTCGCGCCGCGCGACCTCGTCGCTCACGAGTACGGCTAGGAATTCGGTGTAGGCCAGTTTGCCTTCGATGGCTTGGCGGTTGCGGGCTTCCAGCGAGTCGAGGATGCCCGACAGACGCAGTTGCTTGAGCTGTGGGGCGAGTTCGGGGATGGGATTCATAGGTTGGTCGTTCTGGTCTTCGTTGATGGTGTTGCTTGCGCTATGGGGATTGGTGGCGATGGCTGGTTGGGTGGTAGGTCCTCCTGCAGTTCAATGCACGGTCGTCGTGTCGGTGGCGAACAGATCGGGCGTGCCGAACAACTGCGCGGCGCTGCGAACGAAGCGCGCGCTGCGGTAGGTGTTCGGGGTCTGCGCCTCCTCCAGCGGTGTCAGCGGCAGACGGTCGGCGCCGGTGGACAGAATCGTCTTGACGGTGCGGTAGTACGGGCTGTCGTGAGACAGCGCCCGAGCACAGGCGGCTTCCAGCCGGGCGGCGCCATAACGCTTGCCGCACGCAATCACGCCCTGCGCGGCACGCAGCCGCTCGGCGATGCGGTCGCCCAGCAGCCGTGCCACCAATTCGGCGCAGCGCGGCCCCACGGCTTGGGCCTGACGGTCGCACCATTGCCGGTCACGCTCGAAGAACGCCTGGGCCTGGGGTGGCAGATGGTCCTTGATCGTCATGCGCTGACCCGGGCGCAGCGCGCGCAGGTGGGTGCACAAGTGCCTGTAGTCCTCGTGCAATGCGACCGTGGTGTCTGTGGCGCGCAGCCATAGCGTCTTGCCCACCAGGGTGAACGGCGCCGAGTAAAACGCCTTGTCGTGCTGCACATGACAGTCGCGGTGCAGCACCACGCGGTGCCAGGTGCCCAAGTCCGGCGCTACCGCCGGCAACTGGCGCAGCAGTGGCTTCTCCAGCTCGAACAGCACCAGCGGCTGCTCGCGCGTGGTGCCGTGCTCGCGGGTGCCAGCCTCCTGAATGACCCATGTGCGTGCCTGGGCGTTGAGGTCGCCCAGATCGCGGAAGGTCCGCGTCGGCAGGAAGTTGCCTTTTACGTATTTGACTCCGGCTTCGACGATTCCCTTCTCGTAGGTCCAGAACTGCA
>NZ_JAGGNW010000003.1 GCF_018614875.1 Variovorax paradoxus
TCTGCCGCGCAGGTCCCTAGCCAACAGCCTGGGTCACGATAGCGAACAGCGACGGCCCGCCTTGCGGAACAGCGAGCGGCCCACCCCGCACCATCGTCGTCGGCGCATCCACGCGCAGCAGGCCGATGCTCTCGAGCCATTCGGCCAGGCCGCTGTCGAAGTCGATGTCGATGCGCGTGAAGTTGCTGGCGTTCAGGCCTGCAAGATGCGCGATCAGCGCCTTCGCGCCCTCGGCGTCGGGCGCGACCACCGGGCCGATGGAATGGCCGCGCCCGAAGCGCCGCAGCATCGCGAAGCCGACCGGCTCGTTGTCGTGGTCGAGCACCACGCAGGCATCGGCGCTTTGCAGCAGCTCGGCGACCAGTGCATCGCGCGGCATGCCGCGTGCTGCCGCGTCGAGTGCCTGCAGCGCCGGCAATTCGTTGAGGCCCGCGGGCCGCAGGCGCCAGCCCGGCTGCAGCGCGACCAGCGGCGCCGGCTGCGCAATGCCCTGGTGCTGGCGCACCTCGCCGGTGCGCACGAAGCCCAGCCGCTCGTAAAGCCCGCGCCCTTCCGACGTGGCATGCAGCAGCACCGTGCGGTCTTCCAGCCCTGCGAGCAGCGCGCTCATCAGGCGGTGGCCGATGCGGCGGCCCTGGCAGGCGGGCGTGACGATCACCAGGCCGATGGTGGCGTGGCTTTCGCCCCAAAGCCAGCGCAGGCCGGTCGCGACGAGCTCGCCATCGCGCTCGGCCGCAATGCCCTCGGCATTCGCGAACATCTGCTCCCAGTCCGCGGGCCGGTGCGGCCAGCGCAGTTCGGCGGACAGCGCATGCGCATGCGGGAGGTCGGCGGCCGTCATCGGTCTGAGCACCACGCCGTCCATGGCGGGCGTATTCGAAGTGGGTTCGGGCATGGGGAAAACTCTCTGTTGCAAAGGAAATGGCGCATCCATCTTGGACGACATTGCCGCGCCGCACCAGAGCGAAATCGGCCTCTCTCGCAACTTGCAAGCTTCGGTTGTCGCGCGGCCCGGTTTCGCAATTCGCTGCGGCGGCGCGCCCGCATACGCACACAAATGCCGAGCCAACCTGCCTAGGATCGACGGCCACTCTACGACCTGCCGCCATGCAAGCCTTCGATCCACGAGACATCCAGGCGCCTCCGGGCCTGATCGACGCCGATGCGCCAGGCGATGGAGGCCAACCTGCGCTTCAAAAGCGTGCTCATCGACTTTGCCGCGGCGCACCGAGGTGCATGGCTGCACGCATCGAGGGCAGACCGCACGGCATGCCGTCGCCGGCCCCGCAAACCGCAGCTTCGTTTCGGCAGGCACCGTTTTTCCCTACATCTCCCGAGCGACACCGTGCTGCAATCGCTTCGTAATGAGTTTGTCGCATTTCCATCTTTGACACAGGAACCGAGACCATGACCTTCCGCCCCAAATACGTGACCTTCGACTGCTACGGCACCCTCACCCGGTTCCGCATGAAGGAGATGAGCACCGACCTTTTTGCCGACCGCATCCGGCCCGAGCAGATGGCACAGTTCATCGCCGACTTCAGCGCCTACCGCTTCGACGAGGTGCTGGGCGACTGGAAGCCCTACGAGGTGGTGCTGAAGAACGCGGTGCGGCGCCTGTGCAGGAAGTGGAAGATCCAGTACTTCGACAGCGACGCGCAGAAGATCTACGACGCCGTGCCCACCTGGGGCCCGCACGGCGACGTGGCCGCCGGCCTGGCCAAGGTGGCCAAGGAAATTCCGCTCGTCATCCTGTCGAACGCCTCGGACGACCAGATCCAGAAGAACGTGGCGATGCTCGGCGCGCCCTTCCACCGCGTCTACACCGCGCAGCAGGCCCAGGCCTACAAGCCGCGCCTCCAGGCCTTCGAATACATGCTCGATTCGCTCGGCTGCAACCCGGAAGACGTGCTGCATGTGTCGTCCAGCCTGCGCTACGACCTGATGTCGGCGGACGACATCGGCATCGTCAACAAGGTGTTCGTCAACCGCGGCCATGGCCCCGGCAACCCGGCCTACCGCTACACCGAGATCCAAGACATCGGCGGCCTGCCCGGCGTGGTCGGTCTTTGATCTTGCGCGAACCACTCACCCGCGCCACGCCATGAAGCTCGACTCCTACTGGACCGATTCCGCGCCGGCCTTCTCGCCGGCAGCGCATGCGCTGCCGGCGCAGGTCGACTTCGCGATCGTGGGCGGCGGTTTCACCGGCCTGTCGGCGGCGCTGGCCTTGGCAAGGCGCGGCGCCCGCGTCGCGGTGCTGGAAGCCGGCACCCGCGTGGCGGCCGAAGCGTCGGGCCGCAACGGCGGGCACGTGAACAACGGGCTGGCCATGGACTATGCCGACGTCGCAGCCAAGGTCGGCATCGAAAAGGCCCGCGCCTGGTACCGCGCCTACGACGATGCGGTCGACACCGTGGCGCGGCTGGTGCGCGACGAGGCGATCGACTGCGATTTCATGCGCCACGGCAAGCTCAAGCTGGCCACGCGCGCCAACCAGATGGCCGCGCTCGAACGCAGCGCCGAGCGCCTGGTCGGCGACGGCGTGGACACCGACGTCGAGATCCTCGATGCGGCGCAGGTGCGCGGCGAGGTGCAGAGCGAGCGCTTCCACGGCGGCCTGCTCTACAAGCGCAGCGGCCAGATGCACATGGGCCGCTTCGCGCAGGGCCTCGCCGAGGCTGCGCAGCGCCACGGCGCGCAGATCCACACCGGCACGGCCGTGAACCGCATCGAGCGCATCGGCAGCGGCCATGCGCACCGGCTGCACACCGCCGGCGGCACCGTCGGCGCGCAGCAGGTGCTGCTGGCCACCGGTGCCACGCGCCATGGCGGCTATGGCAGCTTCGGCTGGCTGCGCCGGCGCATCGTGCCGATCGGCAGCTTCATCGTCGTCACCGAGCCGCTCGGCGCGGAGCGCGCGCAGGCGCTGCTCGCAGCCCGGCGCACCTACACGACGGTGGCCAACATCCATCACTACTTCCGGCTCACGGCCGACCACCGGCTGGTGTTCGGCGGCCGCGCGCGCTTCTCGGTCTCCAGCCCGCAGGCCGATGCCGCCAGCGGCGAGATCCTGCGTGCCGGGCTGGCCCAGACCTTTCCGCAGCTCGGCGCCGTGCGGCTGGACTACTGCTGGGGCGGACTGGTCGACATGACGCAAGACCGCCTGCCGCATGCCGGCGAGCGCGACGGCCTCTACTACGCCATGGGCTACAGCGGCCACGGCACGCAGATGTCGGTCCACATGGGCGAGCGCATGGCCGCCGTGATGAACGGCGACGCCAGCGCCAACCCCTGGCAGGGCCGCGACTGGCCCGCCATCCCCGGCCACCTCGGCCCGCCCTGGTTCCTGCCGGCGATCGGGCTTTACTACTCGCTCAAGGACAAGCTGGCCTGAGTGCCTGGCGAGTCCGCTGTTTTCGTCCCGCGTTTGTTCTTCAACCTTCAGTCATCAGCCCACAGGAGTAACCCATCATGAGCGACAGCAGCAACAAGAGGTTCGAAAGCCTCGTCGGTCCCGGCGAAAGCCTTCGCATGATGGAGTCGCTGAAACGCGGCGCCTCTAGGCGCGACATCCTGGCGATGCTGATGGCCGGCGGCATGCAGGCCACCCTCGCCGGAAGCCTCGCCGGCATGGCGGTGTCCGCCCATGCGCAGGCGCCCAGGAAGGGCGGCCGCCTCCGGGTGGCGGGCGCCACCGCCGCCGCCACCGACACGCTCGATCCGGCCAAGCAGTCGAACCAGACCGACTACTCGCGCTGCAACATGATCTACAACGGCCTGACCTCGCTCGACGGCAGCCTCGCGCCGCAGCCGGCGCTGGCTGAATCGTTCACCACCAAGGACGCCAAGACCTGGGTCTTCACGCTGCGCAAGGGCGTGACCTTCCACGACGGCAAGGCGCTCTCGCCGGCCGACGTGGTGTTTTCGATCATGCGCCACAAGGACCCGGCCACCGCCTCCAAGGCCAAGATCCTTGCCGACCAGATCGAGAGCGCCAAGGCGAGCGGCCCGAACGAGGTGACGATGGTGCTCGGCGCGCCGAACGCCGACCTGCCGGTGATCCTGGGCACCTTCCACTTCCACATCGTCAAGGAAGGCACCACCGACTTCAACGCAGGCATCGGCACCGGCCCCTACAAGCTCAAGGAGTTCAAGCCCGGCGTGCGCTCCCTCATGGTGCGCAACGACGCCTACTGGAAGCCCGGCAAGCCCTACCTCGACGAGATCGAGTTCATCGGCATCGGCGACGAGAGCGCGCGCGTCAACGCGCTGCTCTCGGGCGGCATGGACCTGGTGGGCTCGGTCAATCCGCGTTCGGTCGAACGCGTGAAGGGAACGCCCGGCTTCGGGATCTTCCTCACCCAGTCCGGCCAATACTCCGACCTCGTGATGCGCAAGGACGTGGGCCCCGGCGCCAACCCGGACTTCGTGCTCGGCATGAAGCACCTGTTCGACCGCGAGCAGATGAAGAAGACCATTGCGCTCGACTATGCGGTGGTCGGCAACGACCAGCCGGTCGATCCGACCAACCGCTTCCACTTCGCCGGTCTGCCCCAGCGCCCGTTCGACCTGGACAAGGCCAAGTTCCACCTGCAGAAGTCCGGTATCACGGGCAAGGTGCCGATGGTGGCATCGCCCGCGGCGCTGTACTCGGTGGAGATGGCTTTGCTGCTGCAGCAGACGGCGCAGCGCGCGGGGCTGGAGATCGACATCAAGCGCATGCCTGCCGACGGCTACTGGTCGAACCACTGGCTCAACAGCCATGTGGGCTTCGGCAACGTCAACCCGCGCCCGAGCGCCGACGTGCTGCTGACGCAGTTCTTCCAGTCGGGTGCGGCGTGGAACGAGTCGCGCTGGAAGAGCGAGAAGTTCGACCAGCTGCTCCTGGCTTCGCGCGCGGAGACCGACCTGGCCAAGCGCAAGCAGATGTATGCCGACATGCAGACCATGATCCACCACGAAGCCGGCATCGGCATCCCGCTGTTCCTCAACAGCATCGACGGGCACACCTCCAAGCTCAAGGGCCTGTCGCCCATTCCGGTGGGTGGTCTGATGGGCTTCAACTTCGCCGAGAACGTATGGCTGGAAACATGAGCTCTCCCCCAGACTTGCTCACTTCGTGTAGCCGCCAACCCCCTCACCGGGGGCAACACCAGCGGCCCGGCAAAGCCGGTTCCGCGGTGTTCCCCGAACGGGCCTGGCTTCGCCGGCCGCGGTGGGCGTGAAGCGCATAGCGCAGGGAAGTCACTGATATGAATCACGTCATTCTCAAACTCCTCGCCCAGCGCATTGCGCTGGCGCTGCTGTCGCTGCTGGCGGTGTCGGTGATCGTGTTCTCGATCACCGCGGTGCTGCCCGGAGACGCCGCGCAGGAACAGCTCGGCCAGGACGCCACGCCCGAAGCGGTGGCCGCGCTGCGCGCGCAGATGGGCCTGGACGTGCCGGCGCCCGAGCGCTACGCGAAGTGGCTGCTTGGCATGGTGAAGGGCGACCCCGGCCGCTCCGCAACCACGCAGATGCCGGTCGCCGAGCTGGTTGCCAGCCGGCTGCCCAACTCGCTGCTGCTGGCCGCCGTCACGGCGCTGTTCTCGGTGCCGATCGCGCTGGCGCTCGGCATCGCCTCGGCGGTGTGGCGCGGCTCGTGGTTCGACCGCGCGGCCTCGACGACGGCTGTGGGCGTGGTGTCGGTGCCGGAGTTCCTGGTCGCAACGCTGGCAGTGCTGGTGTTCGCGGTCAAGCTGCGCTGGCTGCCGGCGCTGTCCTTCGTCAACGACATCGAGTCGCTGGGCCAGCTGCTGCGCGCCTTCGCGATGCCGGTGCTGGTGCTGTGCTGCGTGATCATTGCGCAGATGATGCGCATGACGCGCGCCGCAGTGATCGACCAACTCGAGGCGCCCTACATCGAAATGGTGCGGCTCAAGGGTGCCTCGCCAATGCGCATGGTGCTGGCGCACGCGCTGCCCAACGCGGTGGGCCCGATCGCCAATGCGGTGGCGCTGAGCCTGTCGTACTTGCTCGGGGGCGTGATCATCGTCGAGACCATCTTCAACTACCCGGGCATTGCCAAGCTGATGGTCGACGGCGTGGCGCAGCGCGACATGCCGCTGGTGCAGACCTGCGCCATGATCTTCTGCTGCGCCTACCTGATGCTGGTGACGACGGCCGACATCTTCGGCATCCTCGCCAATCCGCGGCTGCGGCACCGCTGAAGGACGCTTCATGGAAACATCCGTCTCTCCAACAGCTGGGAACGCCACGGCTTCCCTGGTGCCACCGCCGCAAGAGCACCGGCGCGGTCCGCTGCGCTGGCTTGCCGGTTTCGGCGGCTCCGGCCTGCTCGGCCTCGCGGTGCTGCTGTTCTGGCTGCTCGCGGCGCTGCTCGGCCCCTGGCTGCTCTCGCACGGCACGGCGCCCACGGCCACATCGAACGTCTTCGAGCCGATCGGCGCAACGCACTGGCTGGGCACCGACTACCTCGGCCGCGACATGCTGACGCTCATCATCGAGGGCGCGCGCTACACGATTGGCGTCGCGCTTCTGGCCACGCTGCTGGCAAGCGGAACCGGCACCGTGCTGGCGTTGCTGGCAGCCGCCAGCGGCCGCTGGATCGACGCGGTGCTCAGCCGCGGGCTCGACACGCTGACCGCGATTCCCAGCAAGATGTTCGCGCTCATCATGGTGGCGGGCTTCGGCTCCTCGGTGCCGATGCTGGTGGTCACGGCCGGCATCATCTACGTGCCGGGCGCCTACCGCATGGCGCGCTCGCTGGCCGTCAACATCAACGCACTCGACTACGTGACCGTGGCGCGCACGCGCGGCGAAGGCACGCTCTACATCATGCTGCGCGAGATCCTGCCCAACATCGCCGGCCCGATGCTGGCCGACCTCGGCCTGCGCTTCGTGTACGTCGTGCTGCTGCTGGCGAGCCTGAGCTTCCTCGGCCTCGGCATCCAGCCGCCGGCCGCCGACTGGGGCTCCCTGGTGCGCGAGAACATCGGCGCGCTGGCCATGGGCGGCGCCTCGGTGATCGTGCCGGCGCTGGCCATCGCGAGCCTGACCATCGCGGTCAACCTCGTCATCGACAACCTGCCGGGCCGCACGGCCCGCGAACGCGGAGCACGCTGATGGGCGCACCACTCACTGTCCAGGGCCTCAGCATCTGCGCCGGCGCGAACACGCTGGTCGACAACCTGAGCTTCTCCGTGCAGCCCGGCGAGGTGCTGGCGCTGATCGGCGAATCAGGCTCCGGCAAGACCACCACCGCGCTGGCTCTGATGGGCTATGCACGCCACGGCTGCCGCATCTCGGCCGGGCGGGTGCAGATCGGCAATACCGACGTGCTGGCGCTCGATGCGGCGCAGCAGCGCTCGCTGCGCGGCCGCACGGTCTCCTACATCGCGCAGAGCGCGGCCGCCTCCTTCAACCCCTCGCGCACGATCATGGACCAGGTGGTCGAGCCGACCGTCATCCACGGCCTGTGCAAGCGGGCCGAGGCCGAGGCGAAGGCGGTGCAGCTGTTCCGCGAACTCGCGCTGCCCGATCCGGAAACCATCGGCGCGCGCTATCCGCACCAGGTCTCCGGCGGCCAGCTGCAGCGGCTGATGGCGGCGATGGCGCTGATCGGCGACCCTGACCTCGTGATTCTCGATGAGCCGACCACCGCGCTCGACGTGACGACGCAGATCGAAGTGCTGCACGCTTTCCGCCGCGTGGTGCGCGAGCGCCGCGCCACCGCCGTGTACGTGAGCCACGACCTGGCCGTGGTGGCGCAAATGGCCGACCACATCCTCGTGCTGCGCAACGGCAGGATGAGCGAGCTGAACGCCACCGAGCAGATCCTTTCCGCCCCGGCCGACGACTACACGAAGTGCCTGCTGGCGGCCGCGCGGCCCGCGGTGCGCGCATCCGGCCAGACCTCGGGCGATTCCGCGCTGCTGCTTCACGTGCACGAGCTTTCATGCGGCTACGGCGCGGCAAACGCGAAAGGCCAGCCGGCCAAGCTCATCCTCGAGGACATCAACCTCAAGCTCTACCGCGGGCAGGCCATCGGCGTGATCGGCGAATCGGGCTCCGGCAAGACCACCCTGGCACGGGCCGTCGCCGGTCTCTTGAGGCCCTGCCACGGCAGCATCATGTTCGACGGGCACGCGCTCAAGCCCACGCTGCAGCAGCGCAGCCCCGAGGAGCTGCGCCGCATCCAGATCGTCTTCCAGATGGCCGACACGGCGTTGAACCCGTCGCAGACCATCTGGCGCATCCTGGCGCGGCCGCTGCAGTTCTACAAGGGCTTGCGCGGCGAACCGCTCAAGCGGCGCATCCATGAACTGCTCGACCTGGTGAAGCTGCCGCACTCCGTGGCCGACCGCCTCCCGGGCGGACTCTCGGGCGGACAGAAGCAACGCGTCAACCTGGCACGTGCGCTGGCGGCCGAGCCCGACCTGATCCTCTGCGACGAGGTGACCTCGGCGCTGGACACCGTCGTTGCCGCGGCGGTGCTCGACCTCATGGCCGAGCTGCGGCGCGAACTGGGCGTGTCTTACCTCTTCATCAGCCACGACCTGCACACCGTGCGTTCGGTGTGCGACGAAATCGTCGTGATGCAGCACGGACGCAAGCTCTCGCAAGTGGCGCGGGCCGATTACGAGCGCGGGCCGCATCACCCCTACTACGAACTGCTGGCCCGCTCCGTGCCCGAGCTTCGCCGCGGCTGGCTGGACGACATGGACCGTGCGGCGGCAGCATCGGCAAGAGCAGCCGCCCCATCAACCAGAGAGGCTCGGACATGACCCCCACTTTCCGCATCGCACTGATCGCCGGCGACGGCATCGGCAAGGAAGTGATGCCCGAAGGACTGCGCGTGGTGCTGGCCGCCGCCGAACGCTTCGGCTTCGAGCTCGACTGCCGCAGCATCGATTGGGCCAGTTGCGACTACCACGCCGAGCATGGCCAGATGATGCCGGACGACTGGAAGGAGCAGCTGCGCGGCGTGGACGCGCTCTATTTCGGCGCCGTCGGCTGGCCGGGCGCCGTGCCGGACCACGTCTCGCTCTGGGGATCGCTGCTCAAGTTCCGCCGCGAGTTCGACCAGTACATCAACCTGCGCCCGGTGCGCCTGTTCGAAGGCGTGCCCTGCCCGCTGGCCGGCCGCAAGCCCGGCGACATCGACTACTTCGTGGTGCGCGAGAACACCGAGGGCGAATACACCTCGCTCGGCGGCGTGATGTACGAGGGCACCGAGCGCGAGATCGTGATCCAGGAATCGGTCTTCTCGCGCCACGGCACCGACCGCGTGCTGCGCTACGCCTACGAGCTCGCGAACAGCCGCGCGCGCAAGCACCTCACGGTGGCCACCAAGAGCAACGGCATCGCGATCAGCATGCCCTGGTGGGACGGCCGCGCCGATGCCATCGGGCGCGACTACCCCGAGGTGACGGTCGACAAGCAGCACATCGACATCCTGTCGGCGCGCTTCGTGCTGCAGCCCCAGCGCTTCGACGTGGTGGTGGCAAGCAACCTGTTCGGCGACATCCTCTCCGACCTGGGCCCGGCCACCACCGGCACCATTGGGCTCGCGCCGTCGGCCAACCTCAACCCGGAGCGCAAGTTCCCGTCGCTGTTCGAGCCCGTGCACGGCTCGGCGCCCGACATCTACGGCCAGAACATCGCCAACCCGATCGCCATGATCTGGTCGGGCGCGCTGATGCTGGACTTCCTCACGCAAGGCCAGGGCGCGGGCCGGGCCGCGCACGATGCGATCCTCGGCGCCATCGAAGCCGTGTTGCGCGACGGGCCGCGCACGCGCGACCTGGGCGGCATGGCCTCGACCACCGAAATTGGAATGGCCATTGCCGAGCGCGTGGCCGCCGTCTGACTTCCCCATTCATCCAAGACCTTTTCGACCATGCCACTGACACTTGAACGCCAGGACCTGCTGCCCGGCCAACAGCTCATCGGCGCCGATTGGCGCGAAGCCAGCGACGGCCGCCGCCTCGACGTGACCGACCCCGCCACCGACGGCGTCTTCGCGAGCGTGCCCGACGGCACCGCCGCCGACGCGCGCGCCGCCGTCGATGCGGCACACGCCGCCTTCCCCGCCTGGCGCGCGGTGCCGGCCAAGCAGCGCGCGCAGATCCTCAAGCGCTGGAACGACCTCATGCTGGCGCACCAGGAAGACCTGGGCCGCCTCATTTCGCGCGAACAGGGCAAGCCGCTGGCCGAAGGCCGCGGCGAAGTGGCTTACGCGGCCAGCTATGTCGAATGGTTTGCCGAGGAAGCCACGCGCTCCAACGGCGACGTGATTCCCGCGCCGGTGACCGGCCGCCGCATGCTGGCGCTGAAGGAGCCCGTGGGCGTGGTCGCCGCCATCACGCCGTGGAATTTTCCGGCCGCGATGATCGCGCGCAAGATCGCGCCCGCGCTGGCCGCGGGCTGCACCGTGGTGTGCAAGCCGGCCGAGGACACGCCGCTGACCTCGCTTGCGCTCGTCAGGCTCGCGCAGGAAGCAGGCGTGCCGGCCGGCGTGCTCAACATCGTCACGGCTTCACGCGAACGCACGCCCGGGGTGGTCGACGTGTGGCTGGCCGATGCGCGCGTGCGCAAGATCAGCTTCACCGGTTCCACGCCGGTCGGCAAGCACCTCGCGCGCGCCTCGGCCGACACGCTCAAGAAGCTCTCGCTCGAGCTCGGCGGCAACGCGCCCTTCATCGTGTTCGAGGATGCCGACATCGATGCCGCGGTGGAAGGCCTGATGGCCGCCAAGTTCCGCAACGGCGGGCAGACCTGCGTGTGCCCGAACCGCGTGTTCGTGCAGGCCAGGGTGCACGACGCCTTCGTCGACAAGCTGGCGGCGCGGGTCGGCGCGCTGAAGGTGGGCCCGGCGACGGAGCCCGACTCGCAGATCGGCCCGATGATCAATTCGCGCGCAGTCGAGAAGATCGAACGCCACGTGCGCGACGCCGTCGCAAGGGGCGCGCGCGTCGTCGTCGGCGGCCAGCGGCTGCGCTCCGCGCGCTGCGACGGCCCCAACTACTACGCGCCGACCGTGCTGGTGAACGCCGACGCGACCATGGCGTGCAGCTGCGAAGAAACCTTCGGGCCCGTGGTGCCGGTCACGCGCTTCGAGAGCGAGGCCGAGGTGGTCGCGGCCGCCAACGACACGCCCTTCGGGCTCGCCGCGTACTTCTATTCGACCGACGTGCGCCGCATCTGGCGCGTGGCCGAGGCGCTCGAATCCGGCATCGTCGGCATCAACGAAGGCGCCCTGGCCGCCGAAGCCGCGCCCTTCGGCGGCGTGAAGGAGTCAGGCTACGGGCGCGAAGGCTCGGTGCACGGCCTCGACGACTACATGCACGTCAAGTACCTTTGCCAGGGCGGGCTTTGAGGGGTCGGTTGGGCCTTTTCGATATTCTTGCTTGACCCGGCCCCAGGGGCATCCTCTAAAAAGGAGGATCGATCGAAAGGAACCTTTCATGCGATCTTCCACCCCGTATCTGAGTCCATCCGAAGCTGCGAGACGGCTCGGCGTTTCGGCCAAGGCTTTGCGGCTGTATGAGCAGCGCGGCCTGGTCGAGCCCGGCAGAACCACGGCGGGATGGCGGGCCTATGGCCCAGCGGAGATGGCTCGCGCGGCTGAAATCGTCGCTCTTCGCGCGCTCGGCTTCAGTCTTGCCCAGGTGGGACGGGTGCTGGAAGGCAACTCTCAAGGCCTGGAGCAGGCGTTGGCGACGCACCAGACGGCGCTGGAGGCGCAGCTTCGTCAACTTGCGCACACCGTCGAGAAGGTCCGTGGCTTGCGAAGCGGCGTTGCGCAGGGCCGGACACCGACCATCGGCGAACTGGCCGGCCTGCTGGCGCCCGCCTCCGAAGTCCGCCTTGCCTTCGACCTGCCGTGGCCCTGGGGCGGGGAACGGTTCGAACTTCGGGACATCCGGCCGCTGAACTACATCGTCGGTCCGCTCGGCAGCGGCAAGACCCGGCTGGCGCAGCGCATTGCCGAGGCACTGCCCAACGCGGCCTGGCTCGGACTCGACCGGCAGGCGGAGGGCGGCGCCGTTGCGTCTGAGCCTCGGGTCGATCGCGCGCTGGCCTGGCTCGTGGAGGATGGCGCGACACCGTCCGACGCCCTGCTTGCAGTGCTGGCCGGCCTGGAAGCGGAAGGGCCCGATGCCGTGGTCGTGGACCTGATCGAACACGGGTTGGACCAGGCCACCCAGGAGGCGCTGATCGCCCGGCTGCGCCGCCGCGGACCGGACGCGCGGCCGATCTTCATGCTCACGCGCTCCTGCGCGATCCTCGACCTGGCGACCGTCGGGCCGGACGAGGCGATCATCCTGTGCCCCGCGAACCACAGCCCGCCGATCCTGGTCGCCCCCTGCCCCGGCGCTCCGGGCTACGAAGCTGCCGCCACGTGCCTGGCTTCTCCGGAAGTGCGAGCGCGAACGGCGGGGCTTGTCGCATGGCGGCAGGCGGCTTGAGCAAGCATCGAAGCCGACCCTGTCACCGCGCCGCCGACAGCTCCGCGCGCATGGCGGCAAGGGCATCTGCGGGATTCGGCGCGCATGAGATCGGACGGCCGACGACCACGTGCGTCGCGCCGGCGCCGATGGCCTGCGCCGCAGTGGTGAAGCGCGCATGGTCGCTCCTTGAATCACTGGCTAGCTGTATGCCGGGCGTGACGATCAGGGTGTCCGACGGGAGAGTCTCCCGGAGCATCCGCGCTTCCAGCGGCGAAGCGACGACGCCGCGGCATCCCGCGGCAACGGCAAGTCGCGCAAGGCGCAGAACCTGTTCGCG
Source organism: Variovorax paradoxus (assembly GCF_018614875.1). GTDB lineage: Bacteria > Pseudomonadota > Gammaproteobacteria > Burkholderiales > Burkholderiaceae_C > Variovorax > Variovorax paradoxus_I. The sequence goes on from NZ_JAGGNW010000003.1 coordinate 12,796, forward strand.
CACCGTCGAAACCACGCCCACTTCGCGCAAATCTTCGTCGTCCATGCTGGTGATGACGGTGAGCGCGAGTACCTTCAGTTGAGGAAAGTGGCGCGCGGCCTCGACTGCGGACCGGAGCACCGCCGAGCCGCCCGAGGCATGGACAGTCACCATCGAGGCGCCGATCTGCCCCGCTGCGGTCACCGCCGCGGCGACCGAACTCGGAATCTCCAGCAGCTTGAGATCCAGAAAAACATTCTTGCCGCCGTCCACGAGCTCGCGGACGACCGAAGGCCCGGCTGCCGTCAGCAACTGCAAGCCGACCTTGTAGAACGTCGCTGCCGGGCCCAACTGCCGCACGAGGCCCGCAGCCGATGCAGCGGTGGCAAAGTCGAGCGATACGATGATGCGGCTGTCCAAGCGGTTACCTCGTCTGCAAGGCCGGCGCCCCCTTCACTGGAGACGTTGCCGAGTTGGCACAACTGCGCAGCCTATCACCTGGGCACCCGACTTTCACACCTCGCGCGCCAGCACCCGCCCCGGCCGCGCACCCGTCGACCCACCGTTGCGCCACACGATCGCGCCATTGACGATCACCGCCTCGATGCCGCGGGCCGGCGCCATGGGTGCTTCATAGGTGGCGGCCTCGTCCACGGTGTCCGCGTCGAACAGGGCCAGGTCGGCGTACGCGCCTTCCTTCAGCACGCCGCGGTCCTTCAGGCCGAAGTTCTTCGCCGTCAGTCCGGTCATCTTGTAGATGGCGGTTTCCAGCGGGAACAGCCCGAGCAGGCGCCCGTAGTGCCCGAGCACGCGCGCAAAGCTGCCCCACAGCCGCGGATGCGGCGCCGCGTCGTGCGGCAGGCCGTCGGAGCCGATCATGGTCTGGTCGAACTTCAGGATGCGCTGCACATCGGCCTCGTCCAGCCTGAAGTAGATGCCGCCGGCCGGGCTGAGCTTGCGGATCGCCTCGTCCTGGCTGACGCCCAGTTTCTTCGCGATCACGTCCAGGTCCTGCCCCGCATGCTCGGGCATGGGTTTCGACCAGCTCACGATCACGCGCGACGAGGTCGCGGCGCGGTCGGACGAGAGGATGGTCGAGCCGGCCGTGTAGGGGTAGCAGTCCAGGCAGATGGGCTGGTTGGCCATGTTCTTCTCGATGAAGGACAGCGCCTCCTGCGAACGGCCGTGGTTGTCGGGCCCGACGACCTTCATGTGCGAGATCACCACCTGCACGCCGACTTCGCGGCCGACTCGGAAGGTTTCCTCCAGCGAGTCGATCACCCCGTCCGCCTCGTTGCGCATGTGGGTGCAATACACGCCGTTGAAGGCCTTGAGCGGCCGGCAGGTCTCGATCACTTCCTCGGTGGGCGCCGCGACCGCGGGTTCGTAGTAGAGACCGGTGGAAACGCCGATGGCGCCGGCTTCGAGCGCTTCCTGCACCAGCGCGCGCATGCGGGCGATCTGTTCGTCGGTGGCCGGCAGGCCCAGGTCGTCCAGCGTCGCCACGCGCAGGGTGGTGTGGCCGACGAGCAGCGCGCAATTGGTGGCCGCGGGCTTGGCGCGCAGTTCCTCGATGTACGAAGCGAACGTGGGAAAGGAGAACCAGCCGCCTTCCTCGTCGAGCAGGTTCAGCGGCGGCGTGACCGGCTGCGTGATGCCGCCCGGCATCGGCGCCAGCGAGATGCCGCAGTTGCCCGCGATCACGGTGGTGACGCCCTGGCTCACCTTGGGCGCCATGTCGGGGGCGGACAGCATGAGCCGGTCGTCGTGGGTGTGCGCATCGATGAAGCCGGGCGCCGCAATGCGCCCTGCCCGGTCGATCTCCACCTCGCCGTGCGCTGCGGACAGATCGCCGATGCGGGCGATGCGGTCGCCGCGGATGCCGATGTCGCCCGTGAAGCGGGGCCCGCCGGTGCCATCGACGATGCTGGCGTTGCGGATCAGAAGGTCGAATTTTTCCTGCATCGGATACCTTGGATTGAGAGGGGTTACAGCAGCGCGCCGCGCGCGGCGATCGGCCACAGGGCCTCCACCCGCTCGCCGCGCACGCAGACCAGATCGTCGTAAAGATTGACGGTCGGATCGCAATGGCCGGGCACCAGCATCAGCGGGTCGCCGAGGGAAACCGCGGCGGCATCGGCCGTGGCCAGCACGCCATGCTCGTCGGAGGCTTTCAGGTAGCGCAGGTCGCTGCGCTGCCACACGGTGGGCATGCCCGAATCCACGCTGGAAGCCTTCAGGCCCGCATCGACCACGGCACGATCGGGTGTGGCGCGGCTCATGACGGTGGTGCGCACGAACAGGGCATGCTCGAACGCGATGTCGTTCTGGCCACGCTGGTTGTCGCCGTAGTCGCGGTCCATGAAGACATAGGAGCCGGCCTGTATTTCGTTGAAGACGCCGGAGTCGCGTTCGTGCAGGAAGCTGCCGGTGCCCGCGCCCGTCACGCGCTCGACGGCGATGCCGCAGGCCTCGATGGCGGCGCGGGTCGTGCGCGCGGCCTCTGCCGCGGCGGCAATGGCCGCGGCGCGGTCCTGCGGCGCGCGCAGATGCTGCGCCGGTCCGTGGTAGCAGTGCAGGCCCATGAAGTGCAGCGGCGCACTGGCCGCGACCTGCCGCGCGAGCCGCACCGCTTCTTCACCGGGAGCCACGCCGCAGCGGTTGGCACCGACGTTGACTTCGACGTACACGTCCAGCGTCACATCCTCTGCCTGCGCCACGGCGAGCAGTGCCTCCACCTGTTGCGGGTGATCGACCAGCACGCCCATGCGCGCGCGACGGGCCAGCACGGCCAGATGGCGCAGCTTGGTCTCGCCCATCACCTGGTTGGTGACCAGCACGTCCTCGATGCCGGCCGCCACGAACACCGCCGCCTCGCTGACCTTCTGGCAGCAGATGCCGACGGCCCCCAACGCCACCTGGCGCAGCGCGATCTCGGGCGTCTTGTGGCACTTGGCATGGGCGCGCAGGCGCACGCCGCTGCCGCGCAGCGCCTCGGCCATGCGCGCGAGGTTGCGCTCGAACGCATCGAGGTCGAGCACGAGCGCAGGTGTATCGATGGCGTCGAGGCGATCGCCAGGCCTTGCGGCTTTCCAGGGAGTCATGGGTGAACCGGGTTCGTTGAGGGAATCGCGCGGACCTTCTTCAGTCGATCTTCGCGCCCGAGTCCTTGACGATCTTGGCCCACTTGACTGTCTCGCGGCGCGACAGTGCGAGGAACTGCTCCGCCGTGCCGAAATCGGTCTCGGCGCCCAGCAGCCTGAAGCGCTCGCGCAATCCGGGGTTGGCCAGCGCGGTGCGGATCTCGGCATTCAGGCGCGCCACCACGTCCTTGGGCATGTTGCGCGGCCCGATGATCCCGCCCCAGGCTTCCACTTCGAAGCCCGGCACGCCGGCCTCGGCAATGGTGGGAATGTCCGGATAGGTGGGCGAACGCTGGCGCGACGAGATGCCCAGCGCCCTCACCTTCCCCGCCTGAGCCTGCGGGCCGGACACCGGCGTGTTGACCATCATGAGCTGCACGCCGCCGCCCATCAGGTCGGTGATGGCTGCGGTCGCGGCCTTGTAGGGCACGTGCAGCATGTCGGTGCCGGTCATGGACTTGAAGAGCTCGACGCCCAGGTGCGCGGTGGTGCCGTTGCCGTCGGACGCAAAGGCCAGCTTGCCCGGATTCTTCTTGGCGTAGGCGATGAGCTCCGGCACGCTCCTGATCGGCAGGTCGTTGTTGACGATCAGCAGGTTGGACAGGCGCAGCGTGTTGGCGACCAGCGTCAGGTCTTTCTCCACGTCGTACGGCACGTTGGGCAGCAACGACCGGTTGGTGGCCAGCGAGACGATGTTGCCGTAGGCCAGCGTGTAGCCGTCGGGCGCGGAATGGACGAGGTCCATGGTGCCGATCGTGTAGGAGCCGCCGGGCTTGTTGTCGATCACGATGGGCACGCCCATCTGCTGCGACAGTTGCGTGCCCAATGCGCGCATCAGCGCGTCGGGCGCGCCACCCGGGGCCGAGGGCACGATCAGGCGGATCGCCTTGTCGGGATAGGCCGCAAGGCCCGGCATCGAAACCACCGCCAACGCGGCGAGGACGAGAGCACACAGCAAGGCACGTGGACGCATGGCAGAACTCCGGAATGAAGAATCGATGCCGCATGATCCGTTTGCAAGTCGCCATGGACAAGCCATGTTTTATGGGTTTAGCATGAGCTTTTCTCATGCACACCGCCGGTGCATGGAGTCAACATCAGCGTGCGCACGCACCATACTTGCTCTTTTCTCATGACCCATCACGTCCGCGCTCCCTCGACGATGTCATTGATGTGCCTGGAGGCCAGCGCGCGGCTGCGCTCCTTCACCGCCGCCGCGCAGGAACTGCGCCTCACACAGGGCGCGGTGAGCCGGCAGGTACAGACGCTGGAAGACCGGCTCGGCGTCAAGCTCTTCACCCGCCGTCGCGAGGCGCTGGCCCTGACGGATGCGGGCCGCTACTACCTGGGCGAAGTCGGGCCGCTGCTGCAGCGGCTGGAGCGCGCCACCGCCAACGTGATGGCGCTCAAGGGCCGCGGGGGCGAGTTGTCGTTGTCGGTCGGCGCCTCGGTGGGCAGCTACTGGCTGATTCCGCGTCTGCCGGGGTTCACGCGCGACCATGGAGAAATCACGCTCAACCTGGGCACGCGCGTGGGCCCGGTGGACTTCAGCGCCACGCCGGTCGATGCATCGCTGGAGTTCGGCGATGGCCAGCGCCCTGGCCTGTACAGCGAGTTCGTGCTGCCGCTCGACCTCTCGCCTTACGCGGCGCCCGCCTGGATTGCGGCTCACGGCAAGGTGGTCGATGCGAACGCGCCGCGCTCGGCATTGATCCATCACCAGACCTTGCCTGGTGCCTGGGACGAATGGTTCGCGCGCGAAGGCATCGTGGGTGAGGCAGGCCGCGAGGGGCCGCGCTACGACATCATGTCCATGGCCCTCAACGCCTCCTTGGCCGGCATGGGCGTGGCGCTGCTGCCGCCCTACATGAGCGACGAATCGGTGGCGTCAGGTCGCCTCAGGCGGCTGTCGCGCCGCAAATGGCGCTACGCCAAGGGCTACTACCTCGTGTACCCGGAAGAGTCGGCGCAGATGCAGTCGCTGCAGGTCTTCAGGGAATGGCTGCTGGCGCAGGCGAACGACACCTGAGGACGGGCGCGGCGGGTGTGCGCGCGTGCCTCCGCCTGGCGACAATCGCCTGACCATGAAAACCATCTCCTATGGCGTGCTCATCGTCAACGAGCAAGGCCAGCTTCTCATGGCGCACGCGACGGGCCAGAAGCACTGGGACATCCCCAAGGGCGGCGCAGAAGCAGGCGAGTCCGCGCGCGAGGCGGCCATCCGCGAGGTTCGGGAAGAGACGGGTATCGAGCTGACCGCGGATTCGCTGGAGGAGCTCGGGCGCATGCCCTACCGTCCCGGCAAGGACCTTCACCTGTTCCGTGCCTTCGTGCACACGCGCGACTGCGACATTGCGGCATGCAAGTGCACGAGCTACTTTCCTCACCACGCGTCAGGCGTGATGACGCCCGAGGTGGACCAGTTCAAGTGGGTGGACATCGCGGACGTACCGGTGCTTGCTGCGAAGTCGATGACGGCGCTGCTTCGCACACTGCCCGGCTTCGGGACGTCGAGGGACATCTGACGCTGTTCGGATTCGGATGGCCTCCGCTCAATCCGCATCCGGCGGCAGCACCAGCGGTCCGCAGTTCTCGTCGGCAACGAACACCGCCACCAGCTTGGCAGGGCGCACCGGATCGGGGTTCTCCGCAAAGAGATGCAGCGTGCGCGGCGGCTCGAAGAAGGTCTCGCCGCTCTTGTAGGTGCCCACCGGACCGCCGCCGAGCTGCGAGCGGATCGTGCCTTCGAGAATGATCGCGGTCACCGAGCCCGGATGGCGATGGGCCGGCGAATAGGCCAGCGGCGGAAAGTCGACGAGCACGGTGGTCACCGACTTGCCCGGCACGTTGGGCAGTGCCTCGCACGAGAGCACCTTGACCGAAGTCGCGGGCCTCGCATCGGCGCCCGAGCCTGCGGGTGCCGGCGCCGACGAGAACATCGGCCGGGCCACGCTGCTGCACACATCGGCGAACCATTGCGCCGCCTCCTGCCGGTTGCCCTGCGGCATCAGCGCCCAGCCGGCGGCCAGCACCAGCGAGAGCGCCGCAACGCCGGCGCCGAGCTGGCCGCGATGAAGCCGGCCCGCCTTCACGATGCCACTCCCTGCCGCTGGCGCAGCCGCAGCGAGGCCTGCCAGCCCAGGTCGCGCCTGGCCTTCTCGCTGCTGACTTCGGCGTTGTCCTCGGCGATGTTGAAGACGCCACCGGATGCATACCGCAGCGCCAGCACCGCCGCCCAGGCCGCGGCCTCCACATGGACCGGGCACGCGCCCCTGGGCTCGGCGGTCGATGTGCCGGGACCGTAGAACTGCCCGTAGCGCAGCACCGTGCCCGTGATACCCGCCGCGCCCAGCACGCTGCGCTCCAGCGCCGCCACGCCGCCCACGCTGACGCCGCGCGTGCCTTCGGCCGCGAGATCGAGCGGATGTTCTTCGACATGCGGGACCGCCCCGGGCGCGTAGACCCAGGCGATGCTCTGCGCCACCAGCCGTCGGCAGCCGACGGCCAGCGCCGCGGCCACGAGGTTGCGCGTGCCCTCGGTGCGCACGCGTGCGTTGCGATGGGCGGCCTCGGCCATCAGCTTCGGATCGAGGTCCGGCGGCAGGTCGGTGAGCTGGTGGATCACGATCGTCGGTGCGATCCGCACCAGCGCCGCTCGCAGCGCTTGCGCATCGAACACGTCGACGACGACCGGGACCGCGCCGCGCGCCTCCAGCGCACTCGCACGCTCGGCGCGCCGGGTGCTGCCGTACACGGCGTAGCCCGCGTCGACCAACAAGGGCACGAGCGCGCTGCCGATGGCACCGGCCGCGCCCGCCACGAATATCTTCTCGCTCATCGCATGTCCTTTTCTACTGGCTGCGCGAAGCTTAGGTTTTCGATGCCCCATTCCAAAGAGCCAAGATTCGTCAAAATGAATGGGCCATGACGCAAGAAAAGAAATCTTCCGCCGCCCTCCTGAAGATCGACCGCGCAACCTCCACGCCGCTGCACCGGCAGATCTACGAGCGTTTCCGCACGGCCATCGAGCAGGGCCTGCTCCACCCGGGCGACCGCGTCGCCTCCGCGCGCAGCCTGGCCAGCGAACTGGGTGTGGCGCGAGGCACCGTCGAGGCGGCCTACAACCAGCTCGCGGGCGAAGGCTATTTCTCGCCGCAGGGCCAGGCGGGCACGGTGGTCTCGCCCTCGCTGCCTTCGCTGCGACCGGTGCGCCGCGCGCCCCGGCAGGCGGAAGAGCGGGCCTTCGACCCGGCACTCGCCGAAGCCGCGCCGCCGCCGCCTCTGCAGCTGGGCATTCCGGCGCTCGATGCCTTCCCGCGCAAGCTCTGGGCGCGCCTGGTGTCGCGCCGCGCCAGGACAACGATCGCAGCCGACATGTTCTACGGCGATCCCTCGGGCCACCCGTCGCTGCGCACGGCCATTGCCGCTTACCTGCGGGTGTCGCGCGGCGTCGCTTGCAATCCGTCGCAGGTCTTCGTGACCGGCGGGTACCGCGCATCGCTCGCGCTCATCTCGCACACGCTGCTCGGGAGGGACGACCGCCTGTGGGTGGAAGACCCCGGCTATCCGCCGACACAGGAGGTGCTGCGCAGCGCCGGCCAGCGCGTGGTGCCCGTGCCGGTGGACGCGGAAGGCATGGTGGTGGCGCGAGGCGTGCGCAAGGCAGCGAACGCGAGGATGGCGGTCGTCACGCCCTCGCACCAGGCGCCGCTGGGCGTCTCGATGTCGCTCGCTCGCCGGCTGCAGTTGCTCGACTGGGCCTCGCGGGCGAAGGCCTGGATCGTCGAGGACGACTACGACGGCGAGTACCGCTACGCCGGCCCGCCGCTGCCCGCGCTCAAGAACCTCGACCGCCACGACCGCGTGCTGTACGTCGGCAGTTTCTCGAAGGTGCTGTACCCTGGCTTGGCGCTGGGCTATGTGGTGGTGCCCGATTCGCTGCGCGATGCCTTCGGCGAGGCCGCGCGGACGTGGTCCAACGGATGTCCGCAGATCACGCAGGCGGTGGTTGCCGACTTCATACGCGAAGGCCACTTCTCGCGCCACCTCAAGAAGATGCGGCTGCTCTATGCGCGCCGCCGCCGCATGCTCGCGGTTGCGCTGCTGAAGGCCTTCGCCGAAGACGTGCGCATCGACCTGCAGGGCGGCGGCATGCACCTGATCGCGCGCTTCGACCGGCGGCGCGAAAGCGACGAGGAACTGGCCCGCCGCGCGCAACTCGCCGGGCTGAACTGCCAGCCGCTGTCCGCGCGGGGCACGGCGGGTTTCCGCGACGAGGGGCTGCTGATCGGCTTCACCAACATCGGCTCCGCCTTGCATGCGCAGCAGCTTGCGACGCAACTGAAGGCAGCCTTGAGGCCAAAGCCCTGAAAATCCACCGGCCCGTCATGCGGGGCGCCGATCTGACCTCGCCTCAGATGTCTGCGTTGCCGTCCGGCCGTCTTCGCTGAAGATCCATTCGCAACCCCGCGGCCGTGCCGTTCTCGACATGGAGCACGAAGCGCATCGCCGGACCTTCGACAAGGATCTCGAGCTCGAGCCTCGCCGTCGCCTGCTCGAAGCCCATCTGTGCGCCCTGCCAGACCGCGACGGCATCGCGGGCCGTCAACGAAGCCATCTCGACCGTCAGGCCGCGGCCGACGGACTGGGAGCGCAGCCCTATTGCGTTGCGCCCCTCGAGGTGCACTTGCAAGCCCGGCACGGCAACGAGCCCCTCTCCAAGCTGTACTTCGCCCGAAAGCGAGGTGCGGCCCAGCAGCAGGCCCGCCTGCTGCGTCAGCCCATGGCCCGGGCCCCTGCGGCCCTGGCGCAGCATCGATTCGGCAAAGGCCTGCAACTGCAACTTGCCGCGCTCGGAGACCCAGGGGCCCAGCAAGGCCCCGCGGTGCTCGAACACCACGCCCGCGAGCGCCGCTGCGGCGAACTGGTACAGATAGCTGCGCCCGTTGGGCGCGTCGACATAAATGCCCATCCGGCTGACGCCCATGCGCGAGTCGGGCCCGACATGCTCGACCGTCGCATCGTTGAAGTCGATCTGCCCGCGGCGAATGGGCACCGTGACGTCGGCGTCGAACAGCAGGTGCGCGTCGGTGATCTGGCCGCGGATCGTGCCTTCGGCCTCGCCGAGGGGTGCAAGGTGCCATGCATCAGCCGCAGCATGGCCGGCCGCGCCGCCGGGCGTTGCTGCCGCTGCGTCCGCGCCCTGGCTCGCCTCGCGGATCTTCTGGATCTGGGGCGGCAGGACCAGGGGGCCATGCAGCTTCAATCCCGTGAACTCGGCCTTGCCCGCCTGGATGGAAGCCAGGCGCGGCACGCCGGCCTCGGCGCGCAGTTGGGCCACCAGCTCGTGCACGTCGATGCGGCCGATTTCGAGGACGAACGGATCCGACGCAAGCCGCAGTGCTGTCGCCTCGAATCGTCGGACCCGGAGTTCGACAGCGCCGTCCGGCGTAGCTTGCCAGGTCACGCCCTCGAGCGTGCAGCGATTGCGCTCGGCATCGCCGGACGCGCCGAACCCCGATCCGAGCGCAAGTTCGATGAGGGAGGCCGCGAGCGAGACGGTCATGGCCGCTTTCTACCAGACCTCCAGCAGCCCATGTCGTCAACGTGCGGCGCCTTGCAGGCTGCTGCGCAACGCCAGCTTGCGCACGATGGTCGAGAACGCGCGCGTGGCCGCCGCGTCGCGCGCCACGGGCGACCACAGCATGCCGGGCGTGCGCACGGGCGTGGGGCTTTCCAGCCGGATGACCACGAGCCCCGAGAGCGGGTTCACCACGTTCGCGGCCACGATGGAAGCAAGCTGCGTCTTGGCGACCAGATCCATCATCGGCGCCAGCGTGTTGATTTCCGCCACGACATGCGGCTGCGCGCCGCAGGAGCGAAAGCATTCGTCCAGCATCTGGCGCGTCGCAAAGCTGGCCGGCAGCAGCACCATCGGCAGGCGATGCAGTTCCACCATGCGCACGCGCTTGCGCCGCGCGAGCGGATGCTTCCTGGCCACCACCAGCACCATCTCCTCGTTGTAGAGCGGCTCGAACTGCAGCGGCCCGGGCGCGCCCGGCCGGTAGGCGATGCCCAGGTCGAGCGTGCCCTGCTGCAGGCGCGCGGCGATCTGGTCGGCCGAAAGCTCCTCGACCACCACCTTCACGCGCGGATGCTTCCCGTGAAAGCTGGCGATGCAATCGGGAATGAAGCCGAGATTGAAGGTGTGCGTGGAGCCGACGCGCAACTCGCCCGTCACGTCGGCGCCGTCCTGGCGCAGCGCTCCCAGCCCCAGGTCGATCTCGTGCAGGGCCTTGGTGCAGTAGTGCAGGAACTCGTCGCCGGCGTCGGTCAGGCTCACGCGCTTGCCGACGCGGTCGAACAGCGCAACGCCGATCTCCTCTTCGAGCTGCTTGATCTGGTGCGACAGCGTCGACTGCGTCACGTGCAGGCGTTCGGCGGCACGCGTGAAGTTCAGCGAGCCGGACAGGGCGATGAAGTAGCGCAGGTGCCTGAGTTCCATGGCTTTCTCGGGAGCAATGATCGATGGCATCGATGCTAACGATGGAAAACAATCATTTCCAGAATTCGTGGACGCAACCTAAAGTTTCTCCGGCCCTCGACAACAACGACAGGAGACTCTCCCGGTGCAAAAAGTCCTCAGCGGCATCAAGGTGCTGGAACAAGGCACGTTCATCACCGGCCCGGCCGCGGGCATGTTCCTCGCGGACCTGGGTGCCGAGGTGGTCAAGATCGAGCAGCCCGGCACGGGCGATCCGTTCCGCGCCTTTCGCGACGGCCTCTACAGCCCGCACTTCCAGACCTACAACCGCAACAAGCGCAGCGTCACCCTCAACCCGAAGCTGCCCGCGGACGCGGCCGTGTTCGACGAGCTGGTCAAGGACGCGGACGTCTACATCCAGAATTTCCGCCCCGGTGCGGCCGAGCGGCTGGGCGCCGGCGAGTCCAGGCTGCGGGCGCTCAATCCGCGGCTGGTGTATTGCGCCATCAGCGGCTTCGGGCAGACAGGCCCTGCGGCCGCGCGCCCCGCCTACGACACGGTGGCGCAGGCCGCCAGCGCCTTCCTCAAGCTGCTGGTGAACCCGGCCAACCCGCGCGTGGTGGGCCCGGCGCTCGCCGATGCCATGACCGGCTTCTACGCCGCCTACGGCGTGCTCGGCGCGCTGGTCGAACGGGGCCGCACCGGCCACGGGCGCGCGGTCGAGGTGTCGATGCTGGAGGCCATGTGCCACTTCAACCTCGACGCGTTCACGCACCTCTTTTCCGAGGGCGAGGTCATGGGTCCGTTCAGCCGGCCGAGCGTCTCGCAGTCCTATGTGCTGGAGTGTGCGGACGGCCTGTGGATCGCCTTGCACATGTCCTCGCCGGAGAAGTTCTGGCAGGGCCTGGCCAACGCCATCGAGCGCCCCCGTCTCTTCGCGGACCCGCGCTTTGCCTCGCGCGAGGCGCGCATCGCGCACCAGGAAGACCTGATCGCGCTGCTCGGCGATGTGTTCCGCGAGCAGACCCGCGCGGCCTGGTGCGCCCGGCTCGAGGCCGAGGACGTGCCGCATGCCCCCATGTACGACACGCGCGAGGCCATGGAGGACCCGCAGGCGCGGCATCTGCAGCTGCAGGTGAGCGCGCCGCACCCCGAAGGCGGCGAGTGGCACACCATCCGCTCACCCGTGAGCTTCGACGGCGAGCGCGCGCTGGAGGTCACGGCCCCGCCCCTGCTCGGCGCCGACAACGCATCCATCGTCGATCCGATCCGCCATCGCCTGGGGCAGCCGCCCATCGCCGAGCGCTGAGCCCCGACGCAGCGTTCCAACCCAAAACGAGCCAGGAGACAAAAGAACCATGACCCCATCGAACGAGAGCGAGCTCACGCAGACCGTGCTGCAGAGCCTGGAGGGAACCCGTGACGCGCGCTTCGCGCAGCTCATGCAGTCGCTGATCACGCACCTGCATGCCTTCATCCGCGAGGTGGACCTGAAGCCCGACGAATGGATGCAGGGCATCGAATTCCTGACGGCCGTGGGCCAGACTTGCACCGACAAGCGCCAGGAGTTCATCCTGCTGTCGGACACGCTGGGCGCCTCGATGATGGTCGTGATCCTGGACCAGCTGCGCGCTGCCGCCGGCAAGCGCGGCCGGACCATGAACGAAGCCACGCAAGCCACCGAACTCAGCGAAGCCACGCACGCCACCGTTCAGGGCCCCTTCTACTGGGAGGGGGCGCCCGACCTGCCGCTCGGCGCCGACGTGGCCCAGGGCGCACGCGGCGAGCCGACCTTCTACAGCGGCCGCGTCACCGACACCCATGGCCAGCCGCTCGAAGGCGCGCTGCTCGACATCTGGTCGGGCGACGGCGAGGGCGTGTACGACATGCAGCTCGAGGGCGCCGCCATGCAGGCGCGCGGGCGCATCCGCACCGACCGCGAAGGCCGCTACTGGTTCTGGTCGATCCGCCCGAGCTTCTATCCGATCCCGGTCGACGGCCCCGTCGGCCGCATGCTGGAGGCCATGGGCCGCCATCCGAACCGCCCCGGACACATCCACATGATGGTCTCGGCGCCGGGCCATGTGCCCGTGACCACGCACCTGTTCGTGGCAGGTAGCCCGTACATCGAGTCCGATGCCGTGTTCGGCGTGCGGCCGCGGCTGATCGTGGACTTCGAGTCCCACCCGCCGGGCCGCGCCCCGGACGGCAGGCGGCTGGAGACGCCCTACTGGTCCGCGCACTACGACTTCCGCCTCGAACCCCGACACGCCCGAAAGAAGACACCATGAAAATCGGAAAGTCCACCGTCCCGCGCACCGCCATCTGCACCTCGGATGAACACACCATCGTCGTGCGCGGCCAGGACCTGTGCCGCGAGCTGATCGGGCACCTCTCGTTCACCGACTATTTCTTCCTGCTGCTCACCGGGCGCCGCCCCGATGCCGCGTGCAGCGCGGTGCTCGACGCCACGCTGGTGGCGATCGCCGAGCACGGCCTGGTGCCGAGCGTGCAGGCCAGCCGCATGACCTTCGCGGCGGCGCCCGATGCGCTGCAGGGCGCGGTGGCGGCCGGCATCCTCGGCTGCGGCTCCGTCATCCTCGGCGCTTCCGAAACCGCCGGCCGCCTGTTCATGGACGTGGCGGCGCGCGTGGATGCGGGCGCCACGCTGCAGCAGGCCGCGACCGCGGCCATCACCGAACTCAAGGCCGCGCGCGCGGTGATCCCCGGCTACGGCCACCCGCTTCACAAGGCGCGCGATCCGCGCGTCGACCGCCTGATCGACGTGGCGACGCAGGCCGGTGCCGACCTGCGCTACGTGCGCATCGCGCAGGCGCTGGAAGAGGTGATTCCGGGCATCGTGGGCAAGGACCTGCGGATGAACGTCTCCGCGGCGATTCCGGCGGTGCTGCTGGGTGTGGGCTTTCCGGTGGCGTCGCTGCGCGGCGTGCCCATCCTCGCGCGCACGGCGGGGCTGATTGCCCATCTCGCGGAAGAGGCCGAGACGCCGAGCGGCTTTGCGCTGTCCTACCAGGCCACGCGCGAGCTGCAGTACGAAGGCACCGTGCCCGCGGGCTTCGGGGAGGCGCGATGAAACGCCGCGCGGTAGGGGCCGCAGCGCTTGCAGCTGCCGCAGCGCTGCTTGCGCAAGGCGGCGCATGGGCGCAGGCAGGCAACGCGCGCCCCATCAAGCTGGTCGTGCCCTTCGCGGCCGGAACCACGACCGACATCGTGGGACGGGTGCTGGCCGAAGCACTGGGGCGCCAGCTGTCGCAGGCGGTGATCGTCGACAACCGGCCCGGCGCGGGCGGCGCCATCGGCAGCGAGCTGGTGGCCCGCTCGGGCGCGGACGGGCAGACGGTGCTGCTGGGCACCGTGGGCACGCATGCCATCAACGCCTCGCTCTACAAGCGGCTCACCTACCAGCCGCAGCGCGACTTCGTGCCGCTGGGCTTCGTCGGCGCCACGCCCACGCTGCTGGTCGTGCCCGCTGCGGCGCCATGGAAAGAGGTGGCGGACCTGCGCCAGGCCAGCGGCAAGTCGGTGAGCTTCGCCTCGGCCGGCAACGGCACCTCGGGCCATCTCGCGGGCGAGCTGCTCAACCTGCGGCTCGGCAAGGATTTTGTGCATGTGCCCTATCGCGACGGCGCCCAGGCGCTCACCGAGGTGATGGCGGGGAACGTGCAGTTCATGTTCTATCACCCGGCCGCGGTGCTGCCGCAGATCCGCGCCGGCAAGCTGCGCGCGCTGGGCGCATCGAGCGCCAGGCGAAGCGTGGCCGCGCCCGATGTGCCCACGCTGGCCGAGCAAGGCATACCGGACTTCGACCTGGTCGCCTGGTTCATGTTGTATGCGCCGGCCGACATGCCCGCCGCACAGCGCGATCGCCTGCGCGAGGCCGCGCAGGCGGTGCTGGCCCAGCCCGAGGTGCGCAGCAAGCTGGCGGCCCAGGGCATCGAGCCCGTGGCCATGACCGCCGCGGAAATGGCCGCCTTCGGAACGGCCGAGATCGCGAAGTGGGGCGAAGCCGTGCGCCGCTCCGGCGCGCAGGTGGATTGAAACCGAATGACCAAAAAACGGGCATCTATCAGCCCAAGGAGACAAGCAATGCGTTCGACAACCATCAAGATGATGCTCGGCCTGGTGCTCGGCCTGGCCACGGGCCTTGCAGCCGCCCAGGCACCGGAATGGCCGAGCAAGCCGATCAGGATCGTGGTCGGGTTCGCCTCCGGCACGCCGCCCGACATCTTCGCCCGCATGTACGGCGACTATGCGAGCAGAAAGCTCGGCGTGCCCGTGCTCATCGACAACAAGCCGGGCACGGCCGGCAACCTTGCGTCGGACACCGTCGCGAAGGCGCCGGCGGATGGCTACACCTTCCTCTACAACCTGTCGACGGCGTTCACGATCAACCCGTACATCTACAGCAAGCTGCCGTTCGATCCCGAGAAGGACCTGGTCCCCGTCGCCACGACGATGCGCCAGGGCCTCGTGCTGATCGCGAACACCAAGTTCCAGGCCAAGACCCTCAAGGACCTGGTGGCCGCGGCGAAGGAAAAGCCCGGCACCTACTCGCATGCCTCGTACGGCGCCGGAAGCCCGTCCCAGCTGATCGTCGAGTCCTTGAAGGACGAGGTGGGCATCAGCATGCTGCATGTGCCCTACCGCGCCAGCCCCATCGCCGACCTGATCGGCGGACAGGTCGACACGCTGATGGAGCCCATTGCCACGGGCTATCCGCTGATCAGCAGCGGCCGCGTGCAGGCACTGGCGTACTCGGGCCCCACGCGCCACCCCGCCCTGCCGGACGTGCCCACGCTCTCGGAGTTGATGCCCGGCTTCTCGATGATGTCGTGGCACGGCATCTGGGCGCCTGCAAACACGCCGCCTGCGGTGCTCAACCGCTTCAATGCGGTGTTCGTGGAGGCCAGCAAGGACCCCGACCTGGCCAAGCGCATCAAGGATCTCAACAGCGAGCCGCTGGGTGTCACGCGCACCGAGATGAGCGCGATGGTGCGCCGCGACGCGGAGATCTACAGCCGCGTCGTGAAGGCGCGCAACATCCGCGTGGATTGATCTGCTGCGCCCGCTGCCGGAACGATCGGGCGGGCAGCCTTGACGAAGCGCCTTTTCGCTACAAAACTAGCGCGATGCGCTGCAGTACGCACTGCAGGCTTTCCTCCAGGCACGACGAAAGGAGAGGCGCGAATGTACGTCATCATGGGTGGTACGGGACATGTTGGCTCGGCGGTAGCAGAAGCGCTGCTCGGCCGCGGCGAACAAGTGACGATCGTCACGCGCGACGCGAGCCGCGCTGGCGCGTGGCGCGCCAAAGGTGCCCAGATCGCCGAGGCGAACGCCGACGACGTGGCGTCGCTGCGTGCGGCATTCCGGCGCGGCAGCCGCGCCTTCCTGCTCAATCCCCCCGCGGACACGCGTACCGACACCGATGCGGTCGAGCGGCGCACGGTCGCCAACATCCTCTCGGCGCTGGAGGGCTCGGGGCTGCAGAAAGTCGTTGCGGAATCGACCGGCGGCGCGCAGCCCGGCGAGCGCATCGGCGACCTGAGCGTCCTGTGGGAGCTCGAAGAGGGCCTGTGCCGCCAATCGATTCCGGCGGCCATCAACCGCGCGGCCTACTACATGAGCAACTGGGACGGGCTGCTCGACACCGTTCGCAAGACGGGCAGGCTGCCGACGATGTTCTCCGCCGATCTCGCCATCCCGATGGCCGCGCCGCGCGACCTCGGCGCGATCGCAGCCCGCAGGCTGGTGTCCTCCCTCGACGACACCGGCATCCGCTACGTGGAAGGTCCGAGGCGCTATTCCTCGGCCGACGTGGCGAAGGCGTTTTCGGAGGCGCTCGGCCGGCCGGTGGAGGTCGACGTTTCGCCGCGCAACAAATGGCAAGAGGCCTACCGCGGCCTCGGCTTCTCCGAAGCTGCCGCGGACTCGTATGCGCGGATGACCGCGGTCAGCGTCGACAGCCGCTTCGACATGCCTGACGACGCGTTGCGCGGCCCGACCACGCTCGAGGCCTATATCCGCGAGCGGGTCGCGCAATCCTGAGCCGTGAGCGCTCAGGCGACAAGCACCTGCAGGTTGCCCGTGCCCGGCAGCGCGCGTACCGTGGCGGCCGTGCGCACCGAATAGTCGCGGCTGAACACCGTGCTGATCTCGACATAGTCGCAGCGCGCTTCGGCCGGCGTCAGGGTCACTACCGCATAGCCGCGCTTGCTGGTTTCGGCGTAGCGCAGGTCGTCGACCATGCGCAGGAAGCCGTCGGCCAGCAGGTTGTTGGCAATCAGCGGCAGCGCCCGCTCGAAGCCGGGAGAAGACACCGAGGAGGTGCCGAATTCCACCCCGACCCGCTGCCCGGAGGGGTCGGTGAGGTTCCCGGCCCAGGCGTTGTGCGTGTCGCCGGCCAGCGAGATCAGGTTCTTGCCCTGGCTGCGCGCCATCGCGAGCACGGCGTCGCGGGCGGCCGGGTAGCCGTCCCAGGCATCCAGGTTGTACGGCACCTTCTGCTGCGCGACCAGGGCCCGCTGGCTGTCGCTGCGTGCGGCGTCCGGAAGCGCCAGCGCCGCCAGATAGGCGGTCAGCGTCTCGAGGCTGAAGTCGGTCGCGATGCTCAAGGGAATTTTCATGCGCATCATGAGCACCTGCTGGCCGAGCACCTGCCAGGTGCAGGCCGATTCGGCGATGCGCGCGGACAGCCAGTCCACCTGCGGCTGGCCCAGCAGCTGCCGCGTCGGGGCGGCAGCCGCGCCGTCCAGGTACTGCGCGAGCGTGACCTGCTTGTCGCGGCCGATCAGCCGCGTGTCGAGCATGTGCATCGACGCCAGCGTGCCGAAGTCGAACGAGCGATAGATCCGCAGCGGGTTGGCCGGATCGGGCAGCCGCGTCGGCAGCCACTCGTTGTAGGCCTGCACGGCCGCCGCGCGCCGTGCGGCAAAGCTGCCCTCGGTCGCTTCGTCGTGGTTTTCGGCACCGCCTGACCACGCGTCGTCGGCCAGGTCGTGGTCGTCCCACACCGCGATCACGGGCAGCCGCGCGTGCAGGGCGCGCAGGTCGCCGTCGGTGCGGTACTGCGCATGGCGCTGGCGGTAGTCCGTAAGCGTCAGGATCTCGTGGTCGGGTATCGACTCGCGGTCGATGGCAATGGCGAGCTGTGACGCATAGCCTATTCGGCCGTACTCGTAGATGTAGTCGCCCAGGTGCAGCACCACGTCGATGTCGGTGCGCCTGGCGATGTCGGCATAGACATTGAAGTAGCCGCTGGGGAAGTTGGAGCACGACACCACCGCCAGCCTGGCCTGCGGCACGCCGCCCACCGGGAGCGTCCGGGTGCGGCCGATGGGCGAGAACTCGTTGCCCATGAAGAAGCGATAGAAATAGGTGCTGGCCGCCTGGAGCCCGGTGGCATCCACCTTGACCGTGTAGTCGCGCTCGGGGCCGGTGCTCGCGGTGCCGCGCGCAACGATGATGCCGAAGCGCTCGTCGCTGGCCACCTCCCAGTCGACGTTGAGGGTGCCCGGTGCGGGCGCCGTCACGCGGGTCCAGAGGATCACGCGGTCGGACAACGGATCGCCGCTCGCGATGCCGTGCTTGAACACCGAGCCGGAGCCCTCGGGCGGGCTGCCGCCACCGCCACCACCGCCGAAGCCCCCTCCTCTGCCGCCACCCCCGCCGCCACAGCCGGTCAAGCTGATGCCGCTGCCCGAGAACATCGCGAACAACACGGCGCTGCGCAAGAGGGAGCGTCGTGTGGTGCCGGTCAGCACTTGTGGGGAATCGATGTCGCCGTCGCGAGCGGTACGGCCTGCCTCGTCGTTCTTCTTTTCATCGTGGCTGCGCATGGCTGTCTCCTGATCCGCCGACGGCGAGACGCACGGCACGCCTCGGTACCCTTCGACGTCGGCGCCATTGAATGTGAAGCCCTTGGCTTTCAACGTAGGCTGGCGCCGATGCGCGCGTCAGCCGGGAGCGCAGGGCGTGCCGTCAGCCCAGCGTGTCGAAGAGCCTGAAGATCCACGACAGCTGGTAGATCAACGTGGCGGCCACGAAGACGGTGTGAAAGCGTGGGCTGGTCGTCCTGGCTGCCACGATGCAGAGGGTCACGAGAACGGGGGTGCGGATCAGGTACTCCAGCGCGAAGCGCGCGAAGTGCGCCTCGCCCTTGATCAAGGTGTCGACCACGTCGAGCAGATAGGTCGCGGCCAGCAAGCCGAAGAACCACGCGCGGCGGGCATAGAAATAGTCCTCGTAGCTCGCGTAGTCCCGCATGCTGTCGGGAAACAGCAGTGCGCACAGCAGGAACAGGACGATCGCGTAGCCGACGATGAAGGCGTAGGTACCGAAGGTCCAGCTCTCGATCTGATAGAGGCCGAACTCCCACCACCAGAAATGCACCAGCGCCAGCAGGACCGAAGCGACCCAGGCAAGGTGCACGGCATAGAGCCGATACTGCGCCGGGTGCTGCACGATGCACGCCACGCCCGACAGCAGCCGCGTGACCCCGAGTCCGATCACCATGCCCATGACGATGCGGATGTGCGGGAAGATATCGTGGGCGGAGATGGCTTGTTGCTGCATTCAAGGCTTCATGGTGTCGCGACCTCGGTGGCCGCGAGCATGCGCGGTACTTGCAGGTCACGTGTCGAGGTCGGTCGATTGCCACTGCCCTGAATCCATGGCATGGAGCGGCGGGCGGTCATCGAGAAGCTACAACACGTGAAGGCGAACTGCGGCGGAAGGCCCTGTTTTCGATCGGGAATTTGTCGAATGCGGCGGGCATCCTTCCATTACTATATGTATCTCATTCTGGACAAATCGTGGTATTTTGTCTAACATGAGATACACATGCCGTCTGCAGCCCCAATCCTCGCCCCCGCGGCCGATCGCCGCCTCACCGCATTCGGCCGGCGCATCCATGCCCGCCGCAAGGCCCTGAAGGTCAGCGCCACCACGGCGGCGGAAGCGGCGGGCGTGTCCCGTATGACGCTGCACCGCATCGAACGCGGCGAGCCCTCGGTCACGATGGGGGCCTACATGAATGCCCTCGCGGCGCTGGGCCTGGATGTCGACGTGGTCCCATCAACCCAATCCGCGCCCCCCGCGCCGATTGCGGGCGGCATTCGAATCGCCGATTACCCCCAACTGCGCCGGCTCGCCTGGCAGTTGGCGCCGGATACCGAGCTCACACCCGCAGAGGCGTGGGCCACCTACGAACGCAACTGGCGCCATGTCGACGCATCGGCGCTCGACGCGCGAGAGCGGCAACTGCTCGACGAACTGGCGCGCGCATTGGGCAGGAAGCCGCTGCATGTTTGAACGCCCGCACCACCGACTGGTCGCCGAGGCAATTGCAATGCTCGATGCCGAACTGCTCGTCAAGAACCACTGCCTGTTCGGCGGCGGCACGGCCATCGCGCTTCGCTATGGCGAGTACCGCGAGTCGGTGGACATCGACTTTCTCGTTTCCGATATCGATGGCTACCGGCAGCTGCGCCAGTTGCTGACCGGTGAGCAGGGCCTGAGCGCGCTCGCCCGCAAGGGCGCGAAGATCCAGCAGACCGGCGAACTTCGTGCCGATCAATATGGCATCCGATCGACGGTGCGTGTGGGCGACGTCGATATCAAGTTCGAGATCGTGCTCGAAGCACGCATCGAACTCGATGGGCCGGGCGAGCAAGACCGCATCGGCGACATCGCGACGCTCACCGTGCTGGACATGGCCACAAGCAAGCTGCTCGCAAACTCGGATCGCTGGGCCGACGACAGCGTCTTCAGCCGCGACGTCATCGACTGGCCATGATGCACCCTGGTTCCGCACTGCTGCGCCACGCGGCAACCAAGGCTAGACAAGCCTACGGCAGCAGCATCGACAACGACCTCGCAAAGGCCGTGAACGCGCTGCTGACCCGCCACGGACGAATGGACCGCTGCATGGCGGTGCTGCAAATGACGCCGGCTGTGACACCCGCGCTGCTTCGCCAGCGCATCAAGGCCTTGCTGCCCCGAGTTCCAGGCGCCAGGGGCAAAGCCGCCAACTCCTCATAGCAGGTCCCGCCCCGTCAAAGAAACCCAATGGACAGCCAAGGAATCGCAGCCACGGCAATCGTCCCCACCAGCAGCGCACCATGTCCCGGGCGTGTCCCGCGCCCCCAAGCGCTACGCTAGTGGTTGTCCTCGATGTTGAGGACTTTCCCCAAGCCCAGAAAATAGTTGGCAAACGCAAGCAGTGCCGCCGTCACCGCAATGTAGACAGCGGAGAGCGCCGCCAGGGTCGGGTCGGCAAACTCCCGAACATAGTTGTACATGGCCACCGGCAGCGTCTGCGTGTCCTGTGTCGTCACGAAAAGCGATGCGGTGAATTCGCTGAATGACATGATGGCGGCGAACAGCCATCCACCGAAGAGCCCCGGAGCCAGAAGAGGAACCGTGACGGTGAAAAGCACCTTCACCGGCGACCCGCCCAGGCTGGCCGCCGCCTGCTCGAGCCGTTCGTCCAGGTTCTCCATGGAAACATAGACGCTCCTGAGCACAAAGGGCAGCACCAGCATGACGTGGCACAGGATGACGATGCCGTATCCACGTTGCACCGAAGTCTGCGACACCAGGATGAGCAGGCCCAGCCCCAACGTGAAATGCGGCACCACCAGCGGCGAATGCAGGATCGCGAGGAGGAGCTGCTTGCCGCGGAACTCCAGCCGCTTCACCGCGATGGACAGACACGTCCCGATCACCAAGGCCAGGAAGGAAGACCACCCGGTGACGACCATGCTCGAGCGAAATCCTTCCTGGAAATCCGGATAGCTGAACACCCGCGCAAGCCACTTGAGCGAATACGATTCAGGCGGAAAGGCAAGGATCGCTTTTTCGTTGAATGCGGCGATCGTCACCACCACCACCGGCAACAATACGAATGCAAGCAGGATGGCGATCAGCAGCGGCCCGGCAACACGCAGCGGCAGAGGCAGGGAACTTCGGATTTTCATTTCAGTGTCCTCCAACGGCCTTCAGGCGCTTCGTCAAGAGTCCCAAGGCAAAGAGCGCCGCGGTCGTCATCAGCAGCCCCATCACGCTCAGGCTGGCTGCCTGCGGAAAATTCATGGAGGAAAAGCCGAGTTGATAGACCAGGGTCGACACCGTGGGCACGCGGCCTCCGCCAATCATCTGGGGCGTCGCAAAGGCACTGAAGGTCCAGGCAAAGGCGGTCGTGATGCTGGCCAGAATGCCCGGCATCGAAAGAGGCAGCGTGACCGTGACGAAAGTCTTGACGGGGCCCGCGCCCAGGCTTTGCGCGGCCTTTTCATAGTCGCGGTTGATGTGCGAGATCGCCGTGGCGAGCATCAGGACCACCACGGGAATCGTCACGTGCACCAGCGCGACGAGCACGCCCAGGTGGGTGAACATGAGTTCGAATGGCCATTCGATCAAGCCGAGCTTTCGCAAGGTGCCGTTGATGAAGCCGTTGCTGCCCAGCACGGCGATCCACGAGTAGGTCCGGACGATTTCACCCAGGAATAGCGGCGTGATCGAAACGATCAGGATGAAGGATTTGAGAGCCCGGTTCTTCACGCGAACCAGGGCGTAGGCCAGGGGATAGGCGGCGACAAGCGAGAACACCGTCGTCTCCACACTCAGCAACAAGGTATTGGCAAACGCATCGAGATAGATCGACTTGCCCATGCCGGAGAAATTGGCGAAGGTCAGCCCGCCGACATCCAGTGAGCCGGGAACAAACGCCCGAAAGCTGAACTGGAACACCGCGGCCAGTGAGACGGCGATGCCCATCGCAACAATGACGGCTGGAGATACCAGCCATGCCCGTAGATCGGAGCGCATTCCTGAACCTTGTTCCAGAGACCCTACGGAGTCAGTTCATCATGTTCTCGGTGAACCACTTGCGCCACTCGGCAGTCTTCTCGGCGCGCAGCTTGTTGTCGATGACGATGGTCTGGGTGTCCCACTGTGCCTTGGTGGTGAATACGCCCGGCAGCTTGGCGTCTTCGGCCGAAACCGTTGCGTTGTCGACGACCGGGCTGGCTTTCTTCGAAGCCACGATCCTTGACTGCACTTCGGGCGACAGCGCGATGTTCAGGAACTTGTGGGCCAGGTCGGCCTTGGTGCTTCCCTTCATGATGGCCATGGTGTCAACGCCGAGCACCGCACCTTCCTTGGGCATGACCACCTTGATCGGCACGCCCTGGCTGGCCATGTGGTACGCGTTCATCGAAAGAATGACTTCCACGGGCGTTTCCCCGGTGGCGATCAATTGCTGCGCATTGGCATCGTTGGTATAGAAGGCCTTGAAGTTGGGCTTGAGCGCCTTGAGTTTGTCCTGGCCTTTTTCCCAGGACCTGGCATCTCCGCCCGACAGCATGGCGGCAACCGCAATCAAGTGGCTGGGGTCGAAGTCAGGGGCGCTGATCTTGCCTTTCAGGGCCGGATTCCACAGGTCATTCCAGCTTTCGAATTTGACGCTGGGCGGCAGCAGGTCGGCGCGATAGCCGATGGAATACACATAGGCCCAGCTGCCGATGTGGTACGGGCTGATCCTGGCGCGGTCGACCAGGCGGCTGGCGTTCGGGATCTTGCTGTTGTCGAGCTGCTCGAACAGGTCGCTGTTCACGTAGAGCCAGCCGACATGCGAGGTCGTGAACGTGATGTCGCTTTCGGGCTTGGAGGCGAGCTTGGCCTTGTTCAGCCGGTCGATGGTGCCGCCGGTCACGTACTTCACCGGCACGCCGGTCTGCTTCGTGAACTCCTTGCCGATGTTCTCGTCGATGAGGTCGCGGAAGCTGCCACCCCATGTGCTCACCACCAGGGCGTTGTCCTGCGAGTAGGCCGATGTGGCGGCCAGCGTGGCGGAAAGCACGCACAGTGTCAGAAGCTTGCGAATCATTGAAAACCCTCAGATCGAAAAGTTGAACGTTGGTCGGAGCTGGCAATCCGTCGGCGAGTTGCCTGAAGATGCAAGCGTTGCGCCAGCACCATGTCCACTCACCTCAGCGACCGGATGATGTGGAACTCGCGACTTGCGGCCAAGTCGCCTTTTACTTAGAGGTGCCTCAATTTTCCTGATGGGCGCGGGTCCGCGGGCAAAGCTCGGAAATTCCTAAACGGTCGCCCGGAAAATACAAATGGCACCGATGTCCGGCGCCGATGACCATTGCCGTTCCCGTCATCAGCGCTCAGCAACATGAAACACACCCGCATCCGGCCTTTCAATACCAAGGTCACGTACCCGGAACAGAAGCTCGACAACGACCTTTGCCAGGCCGTTGTCGCTCGAGGCAGCACCGTTTTCCTGCGCGGGCAGATCGGACAGGACCTTGAAACGTCCGAGAGCGTCTGTATAGGGAATGTCAGCGGTCAAGCAGAGCAGGCCATGGCGAACATAGCGATGCTGCTCAAAGAGGCCGGCGGCGAACTCCAGGACATCTGCAAGATCACGATCTACATCATCGATCCACGTTACCGCGAGGCCGTCTATCTCGTCGTGGGCCGCTGGCTGAAAGGGGTTTTCCCTGTATCGACAGGCATCGTGGTGTCTGCCCTGGCCCGTCCGGAATGGCTGGTGGAAATTGATGCCACGGCCATGATTCCCGACTGAGCCCCATGACGTTCTCCATCATCGCGCGCTGCCCCGCCACCGGGCAGTTCGGTGCTGCCGTTGCCTCGTCCTCCCCCGCGGTCGCCGCGCGTTGCATCCGCGGCCGCACGCACGTGGGCGCCGCCGCCAGCCAGAACATCACCGATCCGGATCTGGGCCCGCTCGCCCTGGACCTGCTCGCCAGCGGACTGACGCCGGCGCAAGCGTTGGCCGAGCTGCAAAAGCGCCCCTTCATCGACTACCGCCAGGTGATGGCTATCGATGCGTCGAACCCGCCGGTGGTTTTCACCGGGGCCAAGGCGCTCGGCACCCTGGCCAGCGTGGTCGGCACGCATGCTGCCTGCGCCGGCAACATGCTGCTCACATGCGAGGTGCCCCAGGCGATGCTCTCGGCATTCGAAAGCGCCGAAGGCCCGCTGGCCGAACGCCTGATGCAGGCCATGCTCGCCGGCCAAGCGGCTGGTGGCGAGGAAGGCCCTGTGCATTCGGCCGGCCTGCTGGTCTACGGGGAGCAGAACTGGCCGATCGTGGATCTTCGGCTGGACTGGGTGGAGCTCGATCCGGTGCAGGCCCTCTACGCCACCTGGAAGGTGTACGAACCGCAGCTGCAAGCCTACATCACGCGGGCGCTCGACCCGCGCGCGGCCCCCAGCTTCGGGGTGCCTGGAAACCTCTGAAGGGCCGCCGGTACACTGGACTGTCAACGTCCCGCGCCGCTCCCCAGCCTCTTCTCTACCTCGACATGCTCAACCGCGTTTCCTTGCGTCAGATGGAGTATTTTGTCGCCACCGCGACGCACGGCAGCATCGCCGCTGCGTCGGCGCAGATCCATATCTCCTCGCCTTCGATCTCCGCGGCCATTGCGCATCTCGAGTCCGAGCTGAACGTGCAGTTGTTCGTCCGCCATCCCTCCAAGGGACTGGGACTGACCGCCATCGGCACCCTGGTGCTGCGGCAGTGTGAAGACGTGCTCGACCAGTCCTCCCGCCTGTATGAGATCGCCTCGGATTCGAGCGATGTCATGCAAGGCGTCTTGCGGGTAGGCAGCTTCCAGTCGCTCACCGCCATGATTGCACCCGAGGTCATCTTCGGATTTTCCCGAGCGTTCGAGACGGTGGAAGTGGAGATGGTCGAAGGCGACCAGGTGGTCTTGATGAACAAGATCCGTGCGCTCGAGATCGACCTGGCGATCACCTACGACCTGCACCTGGGCGACGACATCGAGTTCGAAACCCTGGCGACGCTGCCGCCCTATGTGCTGGTGAGCGAACTGCATCCGTTGGCGCAGGAGAAGGCCGTCACGTTCGAGGAGCTGGCACCCCAGCCCTACGTGCTGCTCGACCTGCCGATGAGCCGGGAGTACTTCACCTCGCTTTTCGCCAAGGCCGGCGTCACGCCGAACATCGTGGCGCGCTCGCGGTCCGAGGAAGTGGTGCGCTCCATGGTGGCCAACGGCATCGGGTATGCGCTGTTCAACGTGCGGCCCAAATCGAACCAGGCGCTCGACGGCAAACGCATGGTGCGTGTGCGCCTGGCCGGCACCAATCGACCGATGCAGCTTGGCCTGGCAACGTACAAGCCGATGAAGCAGTCGCGACTGACCCGCGTCTTCATGGAGCGCTGCCGCGCCTACATCTCCGACCAGTACATCCCCGGCATGAGCGCGGCGAGATTCTTCGACCCCCACATCGCAGCGCCCTGAAGCGCCCAACGCATCGCCATGGATCAAGAAAGTGCCGCAAGCATGTCCAGCATTCCGCTGCTGGAAACACTGATTGCCTTCCCCTCGGTTTCCCTGAAACCGAACATCGGGCTCATCCACAAGGTGCAGGAGATCCTGGCGGAAGCCGGCATCGAATCGACCCTTGCGCCGGACCCGCAGGACGCCAGCAGGACCAACCTGTTCGCCACGGTGGGTCCGCAAGGCGTTCCGGGGGTCCTGCTCTCCGGGCACACCGACGTGGTGCCCGTGGACGGTCAGCCCTGGACTTCGCCGCCCTTCGAGGCCACGCACAAGGATGGCCGCATCTACGGACGCGGCGCGGCCGACATGAAGGGCTTCGTCGCCTGCGCCGTCATCGCCATGGTGGCTGCGGCCCGCAGACCGCTGAAGCGCCCCCTGCAACTGGCCCTGTCCTTCGACGAGGAGATCGGCTGCGTCGGCGTGCGCCACCTGCTGCGCCGGCTCGAGAACGACCTCCCCGCGCCCTACCTTTGCATCGTCGGCGAGCCCACCCTGATGCGCATCGGCACGGGTCACAAGGGCAAGTCCGCCTATCGGGCCGTCTGCTGCGGCCAGGCCGGCCATTCGGGCCTGGCGCCCAGGTTCATCAACGCCGTCCACATGGCGAGCGACCTGGTCGCGTCGATGCGCGAGGTGCAGCGCGAACTGTCGGAGACCGGCCCTCGCGAGGAGGGCTACGGCGTGCCCTACTCCACGGTCCATGTCGGCGTGATCCACGGCGGCCGGGCCCTGAACATCGTGCCCAGCGAATGCGAGCTCAGCTTCGAGATCCGCCATGTCTCGCAAGACCAGCCCGAGGAGATCCTGGCCCGCGTGCTGCAGCGCCTGGCCGACCGCGTGGCGGCCGATGCGGTGCATCCCGAGGCCCCGTTGCCGGACATCCAGCTGACCAACAGCTATCCCAGCCTGAGCACGCCCGAGGATTCGCCGGCCGTCGGCCTGCTCGGTTCCCTGCTGCCCCCCGGCACCCGCTGCACAAAGGTCGATTTCGGATCCGAAGGCGGCTTGTTCAAGCAGAGCTGGCGCGAAACTCCGGTGCTGATCTGCGGCCCCGGCAGCATCGAGGTGGCGCACAAGGCCGATGAATACGTGGAACTGTCGCAGATCGAAGCCTGCGACCGGATGATGGCCGCCCTCGTCGACTTCCTCTGCCAGTAGGCCTCAGCGCATGCGCAGGATTTCGCGGTCGACGCCGCGGACATCTGTCTTGCCGCAGAAGGCCATGGAGAGATCGAGTTCGTTCTGGATGAGGTGCAAGGCCGTGGCAACGCCTTTCTCTCCCAGGGCTCCCAGGCCGTACATCAAGGCGCGGCCGATGTAGGTGCCGCGCGCCCCGAGCGCGATCGCCTTCAGCACGTCCTGTCCCGAGCGAATGCCCCCATCCATGTGCACCTCCACCCGGTGTCCGACGGCCTCCACGATGCGTGGCAAGGTGGAGATCGACGACGAGGCGCCGTCGAGCTGCCGCCCGCCGTGGTTCGACACCACGATGGCGTCGGCCCCGCTTTCAGCCGCCAGCCGCGCATCCTCGGGATCCTGGATGCCCTTGACGATCAGCTTGCCGTTCCAGCGCTTCTTGATCCATTCGATGTCTTGCCACGACAGGCGTGGATCGAACTGCTCCCGGGTCCACTCCACCAGCGAGCCGATGTTGTCCACGCCCTTCGCGTGCCCGACGATGTTGCCGAAATGGCGATGCCGGGTGCCCAGCATGTTCCAGCACCAGCGCGGCTTGCTCGCCAGGTTCACGAGATTGCGCAGGGTCGGCCGAGGGGGCGTGGACAGTCCGTTCTTCTTGTCCTTGTGACGCTGCCCGAATACCTGCAGGTCCATGGTGACCACGAGCGCGGAACAGTTGGCGTTGCCGGCCCTCTCGATCAGGCCTTCCACGAAGCTCCGGTCGCGCAGCACATAGAGCTGGAACCAGAACGGATGGCGGCCGGTCGCTTCGGCCACTGCCTCGATCGGGCAGATGCTCATGGTCGACAAGGTGAACGGTATGCCGAACTTCTGCGCCGCGCGCGCCGCCAGGATCTCGCCATCGGCATGCTGCATGCCGGCGAGACCCGTGGGCGCAATCGCCACCGGCATGCTGACCGCCTGTCCCACCATGGTGCTGGCGGTGCTGCGCTCGGTGATGTCCACCGCCACGCGCTGGCGAAACTCGATCTTGCCGAAATCCTCTTCGTTGGCACGGTAGGTGTATCCGGTCCACGAGCCGCCATCCACATAGTCGTAGAACATCCGGGGCACGCGTTTCCTCGCCAGGCGGCGCAGGTCTTCGATGCAGGTGATCTCGGCCATGCAGGCTCAGGTCTTGCCGTACGACATGTACGCATCCTGGACCGCGATATGGTCGGCGATGTATTTCGCGTCGTGCCACACGCCGTAGATGAAGGACGAGGCGCGGTTGACCAGGTTCGGCAGTCCCAGGAAGTAGATGCCGCTCTCCGCGGAAATGCCCCGCTTGTGAAACGGTGCACCCTTTTCATCGAAGGCATTGACCTTCAGCCAGCTGTAGTCGAAGGTGAATCCGGTGGCCCAGAGAATCGTCGTGATGCCGGCCTTGGCGAGATCCAGGCTCATGATCGGCTCCTTGAGGCAGTCCGGGTCCGGCAGCAGTTCCCAGGCTTCGGGCTCCGGCGCAAAGGGCAGGCCGTTCTGCTCGATGTAGGCATCCGCTTCGCGCAGCACGTCGAAGTACGCCTGGTCGCCTTCCGCGACATTCCTGGCCAGGCCTTCTTCGAACTCGATGACGCCGTCCTTGTAGGTCCTGGTCAGGCCGACCAGCGTCACTCCCATGTGCGCAAGGCGACGGAAATCGACCGTCTTGCCACCCTCGTAGCCGCTGACGGCGAACGCGACGTGCTGCTTCTTGGGCTTGGTCTTGACTTCGTCCCACAGGCCCAGGGCACCCAGCCACCAGCAGTAGTCGCGGCCGCGGTAGGAACGCGGCGGGCGGTAGTGCTCGCCCACCGAGAGATAGACCGTCTTGCCCGCCTTGCGCAGTTCCTCGGCAATCTGCGAGCCGGAAGCGCCCGCACCCACGACCAGCACGGCGCCTTCCCGCAACTGGCCCGGGTTCTTGTACGCCGAGGAATGCAGCTGCTGGATGCTGTCGGTTTCGGGAACGATCTTCGGATAGGCCGGAATCTGGAAGGGACCGGTGGCCGCAACGACGTTGATCGCTTCGATGACCCCCTCGGAGGTCGTGACCTTGAAGCCCGGGCGACCCACGTTGCGTTCCACCTGCTTGACCTCGACACCGGTGCGCACGGGCGCCTTCAGCATGGCGGCGTACTCCTCGAAATACTGCGCCATGCGCTCTTTCGGTGGAAATGCCTCCGGCGAAACGCCTTCGAACTTCAACCCTGGAAAACGGTCATGCCAGGCGGGGCCATTCGCGACCAGCGAATCCCAGCGCTCCGAGCGCCAACGTTCCGCGATCCGGTCGCGCTCCAGCACCACATGCGGCACCCCCACGAGCGAAAGATGCTCGCTCATGGCGATGCCGGCCTGACCAGCGCCGACCACCAAGGTATTGATTTTTTCCACTGACATTTGTGTTCCTAAAGAAGATCGCCACTGATGCACGTCGCCAGGCAGCCTGGAGACACCAGCCATCGATGCAGGCGAGTCTGAAGAAGCACACCGCATTTGAAAATCACGTTTTTCGGATTCAGGGCTTAGGAAAAAGCAAAGCGCTGCCCGCAAGGCCCTCGCTGGGACCGGTGCCCCGTGGCCATCGAGACCTTTCGTTTTTCCGAGGGGCGGCATCAATTTCGGCAAAGGCCCGGACACGGACTCCTGGCTTATCGTTCGCGCATGAAAGTAGTCCACTCCGACCTTGCAGCGCAGCCCGGCCTTTCGCATCCGCAGGCCGACACAGCCGTCAGCCTGGAGGGCGTGGTCAAGAAGTACCACGACCAGACCGTGCTGCACGAGGTCTCGCTGAAGATCAAGCGTGGCGAATTCCTCACCCTGCTGGGTCCGTCGGGCTGCGGCAAGACGACGCTGCTCAACCTGATCGCGGGCTTTGCCGAGGCCGACAGCGGCGAGATCTTCATCGAGGGCCAGCCGGTGACCAGCGATCCGCCGCACAAGCGGCAGATCGGCATCGTCTTCCAGAACTACGCGCTCTTTCCGCACATGACCGTGGAGCGCAACATCGGCTATGGACTGCGGATGCGGGGCGTGCCCAAGGACGAGGTGGCCCGGCGCGTCAAGGAAGCGATGGCCATGGTCAAGCTCACCGGCCTGGGACACCGCAAGCCGCGCGAACTCTCCGGCGGCCAGCAGCAGCGTGTGGCGCTGGCGCGCGCACTGATCATCCAGCCCAAGGTGCTGCTGCTCGACGAGCCCTTCTCGGCCCTGGACAAGAGCTTGCGCGGCTCGATGCAGGTCGAGATTCGCGAGATCCAGCGCCGCCTGGGCCTGACGACGGTCTTCGTCACCCACGACCAGGGCGAGGCGCTGGCGATGTCGGACCGCATCGCCGTGATGTCGGCCGGCGTCATCCGCCAGATCGCATCGCCGGCCGATCTGTACCGCAGTCCGCAGGATCCGTTCGTGGCGTCCTTTCTTGGCGACGTGAACATCCTGCCGGCCCACTACCACGGCAAGACCGCCCACGAGATCCAGCTGCGCCTGGGCTCCGGCTATCTCCGTCTTCCGCAGGCTCGGCTGGTCGATGCATCGCACGAAGGCGAAAGGCTGGACGTCTACGTCCGGCCGGAACACATCCTGCTGGAGAGCCTGCATGCCGGTTCGGTCCTGAGCGGCACCGTGATCCACCACGTCTTCCAGGGTGACCACATCAACACCTACGTGGATGTGGATGTTCCGAGGACGGCCCGGCAGGTGATCACGGTGCGCAGTGCAGGCCTGGACGCCATGCAGCATTGGCCCGTCGGCTCGGTCGCCGGGCTGGCGCTTCTCGATGAGGGCATCAGCGTCTTCAGCTCCCGAAAGTAACAACCCGGCAAACCCCATGACCGACGTCAGAACCTCCCTTCCAAGTTCAATGCAAGCCATCGTCGCCCGGGAGCCCGGCGATGCCAGCGTGCTGGTGCTGGCCGAGCGCCCCATGCCCGTCCCAGGCGCCGGCGAAGTCCTGCTGCGCGTGCTGGCCGCCGGCATCAACCGGCCCGACGTCATGCAGCGCCAGGGCATCGCCAAGCCCGCGCCCGGCATCACCGACGTCCTCGGACTGGAGGTGTGCGGCGAGGTGGTTGCCTGCGGCCCGGGTGCCGACAGCACGCTGGTGGGCCAGCGGCTCATGAGCCTGGTGCCCGGTGGAGGCTATGCGCCGTGGTGCACGGCGTCGGTCGATCATTCCTTCGTCGTGCCGGCCCCTCTGTCCGACATCGAGGCCGCGGCCTTGCCCGAAGGACTCTTCACTGTCTGGCACAACTTGTTCGAACTCGGGCGTCTGGCGATGGGCGAGACGGTGCTGATCCACGGCGCCGCGGGCGGCATCGGCACCCTGGCGATCCAGATGGCCCATGCGGCCGGCTGCACGGTCATCGTGACCGACAACGATGAAGCCCGGTTTCCCGAACTGAAGGCCCTCGGCGCCGATCTGGCGATCTGCTGGCCCACCACCGACTTCACCCAGGCCTGCCTGGACTACACCGCGGGGCGTGGAGTGGACGTGGTGCTCGACATCGTCGGCGGCGACTATGTGCGCCGCAATCTTCAAGCCATGGCTTTCGGCGGACGGCATGTCAGCCTGTCCTTCATGCAGGGCTCGGCGGTCGGCATCGAACTGCTGACGCTGATGCAGCGCCAGCTGAGCCTGCACTCCTCCACCATGCGTCCGCAAAGCCACGCCGAAAAGGCCCGCATGGCCAAGCGCCTGGTCTACCACGTCATGCCGCTGCTGAGGAGCAGGCGGATCGCGCCGCGCATCCACGCCACTTTTCCGGTCGGCGAGGCCACGGCATCGCATGCCATGCTGGAAAGCGGCAAGGTGTTCGGCAAGCTGGTGCTGGTGCCCTGATGATGAAACTCCTCTTTGCTCCGACGTCGCCCTTCGTGCGAAAGGTCATGGTGTGTGCGCATCTGACCGGACAGGCCGAGAAAATCCAACTCCTGGACAGCGCCGCTCATCCGGTTCGACGCGACCCGCGCATCGCGGCTCACAACCCGCTCGCCAAGGTGCCGACCCTGATCCTGCAAGACGGCCAGGTCCTCTACGACAGCCGCGTGATCTGCGAGTACCTGGCCAGCCAGGCGGACGCAGGGGCGATATTTCCCGCGTCCGGCGCCGATCGATGGACGGCGCTCAGCCGCCAGGCGCTGGGCGATGGCCTGCTCGACGCCGCGCTGCTGGCGCGCTACGAGCTGACGGCGCGTCCCCCCGAATTCCAGTGGCCCACTTGGCGCGAGGCCCTGTTGACCAAAGTCACGGCCTGCCTCGCCTCGATCGAAACCATCGCATCCGAGCTGGCCTACGACAAGCCCACCATCGGCGAGATCACCGTCGGCTGCGCATTGGGGTATCTGGACTTCCGATTTCCCGAACTGAACTGGCGCGCGAAATGCGGCATCGCCGCCCGTTGGAACGAAGCTTTTCAGAGCCTGCCCGCCATGCAGGCCACCCAACCCTACGAAGCTTGAGAAAACGATGACCGAAACCTCGAATCCTCCCATCTCCGTCTGGTTCCTGAACGGCCCCAACGCCAACCTCTACGGCCTGGATTCCACCAAGAACTACGGCACGGACAGTTTCCCCGTCCTGCAGTCGCGCTGCGAGCAAAAGGCCGCCTCGCTGGAGGTCCGCCTGCGCTTTCTGCAGTCGAACCATGAAGGACAGCTGATCGACTGGATCCAGGAAGCCCGCGGCGTCGCGGACGGCATCGTCATCAATGCGGCCGGTTTGACCTACACGTCCATCCCCATCCTGGATGCCCTGCTGTCTTTTCCCGGGAAGATCGTCGAAGCCCACATGAGCAATATCTGGAAGCGCGAGCCCTTCCGCCATCACTCCTACATATCCAAGGTGGCGGATGGTGTCATTGCAGGACTCGGCGGAGACGGCTATGAACTCGCCATCGAGGCCGTCGCGCGCCTGGTGCGAAAGAACAAACAGGTTTCTTGAAGATGACGTTTCCTGAAGCAGCGGCTGTCGGCACCCTGGCCTTCTATAGCGACTTCGACGATTTCCAGACCTGGAAGAAGGCGCTTCAGGCCCAGCTTCCGGCACTCCAGGTGATTCACGCAAGCCAGACCGAGCGGCCGAAAGAGATCGACTACGCCATGGTCTGGAAACCCCCGCAGGGCATTTTAGAACGCATGACGAACCTGCGGCTGATCATCAACCTGGGCGCCGGAGTCGACTCGCTGGTGGGACGCGACGACCTCCCAGGGAACGTTCCCATCACCCGGATTACCGATCCGCAGATGTCGCGGATGATGGCCGGGTATGTCCTGTTCGCGGTGCTCCGGCACGCCCGGGATATTCCGGTCTTCGAGCAGGCCCAGCGCTCAGGCCAGTGGGCCTATCGCCACCCGCGTTCGCCGGAGGAAATAACCGTTGCGGTGCTGGGACTGGGGCATCTGGGAGCCAAGGCAGCGCATGAAATTCAGCGCCAGGGGTTCAGAACGCTGGGCTGGTCGCGCAGCCTTGCGCAGATCGATGGCGTGGAGTGTTCAGCCGGCATGGAGACGCTCGATTCCGTGATTGGCCAAGCGGACATCGTCGTCCTGATGCTGCCGCTCACGCCGCAGACAAAGCAGCTCTTCGATCGCGCCCGCCTCGAAAAATTACGGCCCGGCGCTGCATTCGTCAACGTCGCCAGGGGCGCCCTGGTGGATCAGGCCGCGTTGACGGAACTCCTCCAAAGTGGCCACATCGGCGCGGCAACGCTGGATGTCTTCGAGCGCGAACCCCTGCCGGCCGGAGATGCGCTGTGGAGCATGCCCAACGTGCTCATCACCCCGCACCTCGCATCGGTGGCCATTCCATCATCCTCGGCCAAGCAGATCGCAGCCAACATCCTGCGCGTCTCAGCCGGCGAATTGCCGGACAACATCGTCGAGCCATCCCGCGGATATTGACGGGCGTCTTTCAGGCGTGGCCGGTGGGAGGCACGGGCATGCCCCGGCGCAGGGTCGGCAGGCCGACGCCCGCGGCATCGAAGCCGCCATCGACGGCCAGCACCTGGCCGTTGATGAAGCTCGCCTCGTCGCTGCACAGGAAGCCCACGGCGTTGGCCATTTCCTCCGGCGTGCCATAGCGGCCCAGCGGAATGGTGTCGTGGTAGTCGGAGCGGATCGCCACGCTGTGCACGAGCTTGGCCATCTCGGTTTCCACCGGCCCCGGCGCGATCACGTTCACGCGCACGCCGGCGTTGCCCAGCTCCACCGCATGCTGCTTGGTCAGGTGGATGAGCGCCGCCTTGCTGGTGCCGTAGGCCACCCGCAGCGTGCTCGCGCGCAGGCCGGAAATGGAGGCGATGTTCACCACCGCGCCGCTCCCGCGTTCGACCATCAGCGCGCCGAAGGCCTGGGTGCACAGGAACGCGCCGTCCAGGTTGGTGCCGAGCACCGCGCGCCATTCCTCGAACGAGGTCTGCAGCACCGGCTTGAACACCGCCACGCCGGCGTTGTTGACCAGCGCGTCGACGCGGCCGAAGCGCTCGACCACGGCCTTTGCCGCGCTCTCGACCTGCGACGGCTTCGACACGTCGCAGTGCAGGTCGAGCAGCTTTGCAGGCTGCGCGAGTTCGGCCACCGCCCGGTCGAGCGTGGCACCGTCGATGTCGAGCAGCGCGACGCTGTAGCCACGCGCCAGGAACCAGCGGCCGATGGCCAGGCCGATGCCGCGCGCGCCTCCGGTGACGACGGCAACGCGGGATGAGGAAGAAGAAGTGGAGAGATCGGTCATTGGAACTCCTGCAGTGGAAGAAACCCGTGCGACAGCGCCGATGGGGGAGAAAGCCTGGAAGTACAGCACAGGTGCCGGAATTCATGGCCATCTGTTATTGCGAATGCAATATCATTAATAACTCCAACGACTCCACCTGCCCCCCGTGCCGCCGCTCGGCCCCGGACTCCTCCCATCCATGAACGCGCTCGCAAATTTCACACGTCGGCTTCCCTCCTCTCTCACGCTGGTTGCCGGCGTCGCCTGCGCAGGGGCCGCGGCCGCGCAGCCTTCGGTCCAGACGCTCGGCGAAGTCAGCGTGACCGCGAACGATGAGGTTGCCGAGCGCCAGCGCAAGCGCACGACGGTCACCAGCGACAGCACCGGACTGCCCTCGGGCCTGAGCGTCATCACAGCCGAGGACATCGGCACGCTCAATGTGGGCCGCGACATCTCCAACGTGTTCCGGCGCGTGCCCGGCGTGGTGGCTAACAACATCGACCAGGGCGACACAGGCAACGGCTTTCGCATGCGGGGTTTCGCCACGCAGGGCACGCACGGCGCGGACACGGCGGTCTACGTGGACGACGTGCCGCAGAACATGCCTTCGAGCCAGGCAGGCGCCGGCCACGGGCCTGCGTACCTGGAGTGGATCACTCCGGACATGATCGGACGCATCGACATCATCAAGGGACCGATCTCCGCGCTCTACGGCGACCAGAACCGCGCCGGCGCGGTCAACCTCGCGACGCAAAGCGGCCCGCTTCCGTCGAGCGTTGGGCTCTCGCTCGAGAGCTTCGGCGGCCGCAGGGCCTCGCTGGTGCTGTCGAACGCGTTCAGCGATGTGCAGTCGCTGCTCATCGCGGACAGCTACCGCACCGACAGCTACCGGTACGCCGGCAAGACCGAGCGCGACAATCTGTTCTGGAAGCTCTCCACCCGCCTCGGAGACGGCCTCTACAGCCTGCGCGTCAACCACTACAGATCGGACAGCGTCGCGGCAGGCTACCTGCTGCTGCCAGACCTGCAGCGCGGCGCGCTCGATCCGCGCGCCACGCAGTACAACCTGCCCAGCTTCGGCAGCGGCGAGCGCACCGCGCTGGTCTTCAACCGCAGCCCGGCCACGGGCGAGGAAGGCTGGTCGGCCACCGCCTATGCCGAGCGCTTCGAGCGCGTGCGCGGCATCGCGGGCAGCAGCGTCCAGCACACGGTGGGGTCGGACGATCGCCATTTCTACGGTGGCCGGCTGGCGCACAACCTGGTCTTCGGCAACGAGGCATCGCTCGTCTTCGGTGGCGAATTGCGCCGCGATGCGGGCGATGCCGAGCGCCGCATCTGGCGCTCGTGGCGGCCGACCGCCAACTACGTCAACAACCAGAAGCTCGACCTGCTGACCTACGGCCTCTTCGCCCAGGGCCAGTACAAGCTCGCATCCAACTTCAAGCTGCTGGGCGGCGTGCGGCGCGACTGGTTCGACTACGACATCCAGAACCGCAAGCTGCCGGGCGCTTCCGCCATCTACAAGGACGCGGTGACGACGCCGAAGATCGGCGCGGTCTGGGGCATCACGCCGGCACTCGACCTGTTCGCGAACGTGGCCGAGGGCTTCCGCTCGCCGGCCGCCGAGCAGATCAGCAGCAGCGGCGCGACCGGTCCGCTGGGCGCCGCGGGAGGCACGGTGTATGGCGTTGCGCCGTCCAAGGTGAAGTCCCGCGACATCGGCTTCGCGTTCACCGCCGCGCCGGGCTGGACGGCCTCCGGGGTGGCCTATCACACGCTCAACCAGGACGAGATCGTCGCGCAGCCCGATGGCTCGTACAAGTCGGTGGGCGACACGACGCGCAAGGGCTACGAGCTCGAGACGCGGCTGCAGCTCGGCTCGAGTTGGTCGGTCTACGGCAGCTATGGCCGCATCATGGAGGCGCGCGTGAACAACCCGCTGCCCAACACGGGCGCACGCCTTTCGGTGCCCGAGCACCAGTTCAAGCTCGGCGCCGAATACCGGCAGCGCCTCGGGGCCGGACGCCTCACGCTCAACGTCGACGCCTACCTGACGGCCAACAACCCGTACTACGTGGGCACGCCGCAGACACAGCTGCGCATGATGCCCACCTACACGCGCTACGACCTCAAGGCCACCTACGACCGCGAGAATGTCCAGTTTTCCGTCTTTGCGATCTTCCAGCCCCATCGCTACGCATCCGACATCGCCTACGGTTCATCGGCCGGCTTGCTGATCTCGCCCCAGCCGCGCACCCAGGTGGGCGCGTCGGTGCGCTACTTCTTCTGACGCACGCTCCATGGCACGGGAAGAAGAGATCCTTTCGCTGTGCGCGCTCACGGTCGAGCGCAATGGCCGCCGCACGATCGACCGCCTCGACCTCGGGGTTCGCGCCGGCTGCGTCTACGCCCTGCTGGGCGGCAATGGCGCGGGCAAGACCACCACGCTGAATGTCTTTCTGGGCTTCGTGCAGCCAGCCTCCGGCGACGTGCGGGTGGCGGGCTTCTCGCCGGCGCGCGACGCCCCGCAGGTGCGCCGAAGACTGGCCTATCTGCCCGAGAACGTGGCGCTCTATCCGTACCTGAGCGGTGTGGAGAACCTTCAGTATTTCTGCACGCTCGCAGGCATTGCGCTCTCGCGCGATTCGGCGCGGGATCTGCTGGAGCGGGCGGGGTTGCAAGCCCCGGCCCACGGCGCCAGGGTGTCCACCTATTCGAAGGGCATGCGCCAGAAAGTGGGCCTGGCCATCGCCGACGCCAAACAGGCGCAGGCCATGCTGCTGGACGAGCCGACCTCCGGGCTCGACCCCGGCGCCGCCAACGATTTCGCGCAGCGCATTCGCGCCGCCGCCGACAACGGCATGGCGGTGCTGATGGCAACGCACGACCTGTTCAACGCCAGGCAGGTGGCCGACCGCATCGGCATCCTGAAGGAGGGCCGGCTCGTCGCCGAGTTCGACGCGCACACGGTCAACCACGGCGAGCTGGAGCATGCCTACCTTGCCCACACGCGCGGCGGCGATCCGGAGGCAGGTTCGTGAGGCTGATGGCAGTCGTGCGCAAGGAACTGCGGGCACTCCTGCGCGACGGGCGCTTTGCGGTGCTGGCGTTGTCCATGGGCCTCCTGCTCGCCGGCCTCCTGGTCACGTCCGCGCAGCAGCAGCGACGGCTTGCCGCGGAAAAAGCGGAGGTGGCCGCCGTGGTGCGCGCCCAGTGGGAAGCGCAGGGAGACAAGCATCCGCACCGCGGCGCGCACTTCGGTCTCTATGCCCTGCGCCCGGACTCGCCCCTCGCCGTCATCGACCCCGGCCTCGATCCGTACCTCGGGCAGGCGCTGTGGCTCGAGCCGCATCGCCGCAACATGACGCGCTTCCGCCCCGCGGCCGATGAAGCGCCCTCGGTACGCTTCGGCCAGCTGACGCCGGCCTTTGCGCTGGTGGCGCTGCTGCCGCTGCTGATCATCGCCCTGGCCTTCAATGCCGTCAGCGCCGAGCGCGAGAGCGGCACGCTGCGCATGCTGCACAGCGCCGGCCTTCCGGGCAGCCGCTTGCTGGCGGGCAAGTTCACCGCATTGCTGTCGGTTGTCGCGCTGATGCTGCTGGCCTGCGTCGGAGGTGGCCTGGCGCTGGCCGCGGCCGGCGGCCTCCCGGACGCCGACGCGGTCAGCCGCGGTGCGCTCTTGGCGGCATCGTTTCTTCTCTACTACGGCATCTTTGCAGCACTGGCTCTCGCGGTGTCGGCATGGCTTCCCAGCAGCCGGCTCAGCCTCTTCGTGCTGCTGGGCCTGTGGGTGGCCTTCGTCTTCGTCGTCCCACGCCTGGGCGCCGCAGCGGCCGAGCGCGCCGTGCCGCTGCCGACGGCCGAGCGCTTCTGGAGCGACATCCAGCGCGACTACACACAGGGCCTTCCAGGCGACCCCGACCTCGCAACGCGCGGCAAGGCGTTCGAGGCCGACCTGCTGCAACGCCACAATGCCAAGCGGCTGGAGGACTTGCCGTTAGGTGTCGGCGCGGTACGGCGCATGGCGCGCGATGCCTATGCGGACCGGGTGCATGCGCTTCACTTCGACGACCTGTGGCGGCGCCATGCCCTGCAGGCGCAGTGGCTGCGCGCGGCCGCCGCATTCAGCCCGGCAATGGCGATGCGCGCCATCTCGATGAAGATGGCGGGCACCGATCTCACGCATCAGCGCCATTTCGAAGATGCCGCCGAAGCGTATCGGCGCCACGTCAGCGCGACGATCGACCAGTGGGACGCAGACAACACGCGCGGCCTGACGTCCTTCGATGACCGCTATGCAGACAACGACGTGTGGCGTTCCATCGCGCCGTTCCGCTATGCCCTGCCGGACGCGGGATTCGCGCTGAGGGCCGCCCTGCCTGATTTCGCCCTGCTGCTGGCCTGGGCGCTGGCCGTCGGATGGCTGCTGGCCGCCAGCGTGCGAAAGCTCCAGCCATGACCGCGATGCCGATGCGCCTGGCGCGTGCCGAATGGCATCGCTTCCTGAAGCAGCGCCTGAACCTCTGGGTGCTTGCGGTGTTCGCGCTGCTGCTCAGTGCGAGCGCGGCATGGTCGGGCCTTGCCGCGCGCGAATACCGCGCGGCGGCCATTGCGCAGCAAGGGAACTGGGAGCAGATTCGCCTCGAGGCCCGGGCCATCGCGGCCCAGCCAGGAGACGGTACCAAGGCGATGATGGCGGCGTTCCAGTTCGCCCGCGGCGATGCGCCACCGGCCCAGCTGCCAGCGCTCGGCGGATTGGCGCTCGGCACCGGGGCCTTCGAGCTCCTGAGTCCGGATGCGCGGGTGACCGTCGAAAGCCGCCATACCGACGCCCGCAAGGCGGAACGGCTCGGCAACCCGCTGCTGGACGACCTTGGCCTGCCCGACTTCTCGACCGTACTCGCGTTGTTGCTGCCCCTTGCCATCCTGGGCCTGACCTACGGACTGGTGCAGGAAGAGCGCGAGCAGGGTCGATGGCCGTGGGTGGTGGCGCAATGCGCCCGGCCCGCACAGATCTTTGCCATGGCGCTGGGCCTGCGCGGGATGGCGGCCTGGGGCATTGCTGCGGCAGCTTCGTCGCTCGCCTTCGCGCTCGATCCGGGCGCCACCGCCCAGGCCTTGTTCTCCTGGCTCGCCGCCGTGGCGGCGTTCTGCGCAGTCTGGCTGGCCCTGGCCGGCCTGTTCTGCCTGCTGCCGCTGTCCTCGGGTTCCGCGGCCCTCGGCCTGCTTGCATGCTGGCTGCTGTCGACCTTTGCCATCCCCGCCGCCCTGGTCGCAGTGGCGGACCGGCAGGCGCCGATGCCGTCGCGGCTGGCTGCCATCGCGGCGATTCGCGATGCGCAGCAGGAGGCGGAGGTTCACATGGACGAGCATCTGGCAGATTGGTATGCCTCCCATCCCGCGGCCGCGCCTTTCGCGCCCCGCAGCCACACCTGGCCGGTCTCGTTCCTGCCGCGCTATCTCGCGCAGGACCGCCGGATCCGCCCGCTGATGGAAGCCTTCGACAGCGCCCGCGCCCGCCGCTTCGCCTGGCTGGAGGGCAGGAACTGGCTGTCCCCGAGCCTGGCACTGGCGATGGCCGCGGATCGGCTGGCCGGCATCGATGCGCCGCGCTACCTGCACCACGTGCAGCGCGTGAACGCCTACGAAGACGCGTGGCGGGACTTCTTCGTACCGCGCATCATGAGCTACCGGGGACTCACCACCGAAGAGTTCGACAGGCTGCCTCGCTTCGAGGCGCCATCGGACGCGAGCACATCGGCCGTGCTGCGCCAGATCCTGCTGCTGGGCTTGATGGCGCTCGCGCTGTCGGGCTGCATCGCGTTCGCACGGAGATCGTTGGAAAAACCGTAGCCGCGCCAGCTCTGACGGGCCGCTCAGCCGCCCGCTGCCTGGCCGTGCGCCATGGCACTGTCCGTCACCAGCTGCCACAGCGCCTCGGCCACAGGCGCCATGTGGGCGAGCTGCCGGTACAACCATATGACCTCGTCGAGTACCTGCGCACGCTCGACATGCTGAAGGACCACGGCTGGTCGGCCTCGCGCTGCATTCCACACGGCGGCCACCAGATGTCGCTGGCGATTGCGGCCGGCCTCGGACTCGGCGGCAACGAGAGCTATCCCGACCTGTTCCAGCCCTACGGCGGCTTCCCCGACGGCATGAAGGTCATTCCCGAGATGCGCACACTTGCGGGTTAACCCGAGCGGCCTCGTCGGGCGTCGTTGAATGCATAAGATGTAGCCCGGATGGATTACATCTTCGGTCAACAGTCATCAAATAGCCCCGATCCGTGTCGAATTACCAGGGAGCGAGCATAGGCCTCTTGCATAATCCAGCCGTCTGATGCGTCCTGTCACACACATTGCATCCAGACAGTTGATTGGCTAGTTCTTCTTCAGAAGAAGAAAAGATCAGGGAGGTCACATGGACAACACGTTCCTGCAAGGTGGCGGCTCGTGAAGCGCCGCGTCACCATCCAGACGCCCTTGGGCGAGGCATTGCAATTCCACCGCCTGGTCGGGCGCGAGGCGCTCAGCCGGGCCTACGCGTTCGACCTCGACCTGCTGGGCAACAGCAACGCCCTCGATCCCAAGGCCCTGCTGGGCAAGCCCGCCACCGTCGCGGTGCAGACCGAGACCGGCGTGCGCCATTTGGCCGGCCTCGTCACCCGCTTCGGCCTTTCGCAGGAGGACGACCGCCAGGCCTACTACAAGATGCGCCTGCGCCCCTGGCTCTGGCTCGCCACGCGACGTTCCGACTTCCGCATCTTCCAGGACCAGAGCGTCCCCGAAATCCTCACGGCCGTGCTCGGGCGCTACGGCTACCCCATCGAACAGAAGCTGAGCCGCGCCTACCGCCCCTGGACCTACTGCGTGCAGTACCACGAGAGCGACTTCGACTTCGTCTCGCGCCTGTGCGAGCACGAGGGCATCTGCTACCACTTCCGGCACGAGGCCGAGCAGCACGTGCTGGTCTTCGCCGACGACATCGCCAGCGCCCACAGCCCCTTGCCCGGCGGCGAGACCGTGCGCTACCACCCGCACGAGCAGGCCGGCATGACCGGCGGGCTGGAACCCAGCGAGCGCATCTATGAATGGGAACAGGCCGAGGAGATCCGCTCCGGCCACCACTTTCGCAACGACTACGACTTCGAAAAGCCCCAGGCCGACCTGGCCAGCCGGCGCCAGATGCCCCCGGGCCACGAGTACGACGATCTTGAGGTCTACGAATGGCCCGGCGGCTTCATCCAGCACGAGGACGGCGAAACCTACGCACGCGTCCGCGCCGAGGAGCAGCTGAGCCAGCGCAGCCGGGCCCGCGGCCGGTCGAACCTGCGCGAACTCGCCCCGGGCCACACCTTCCGCCTGCGGGACCATCCGCGCGAAGACCAGAACCGCCAGCACCTGCTGCTGGCCGTGGACTACGAGCTGCAGGAAAACCTGCAAGCCAGCGAAGGCGCCAGCGCTGGCGAAGGCTCGGTCCAGCGCTTCGCCTTCGAGGCCCAGCCCACGAGCTACGCCTGGCGCCCGCGGCGCACCACGCCCCGGCCGCGCACCCGCGGCCCGCAGACGGCGCTGGTGGTCGGCCCGGCGGGCGAAGAGATCTGGACCGACCCCTACGGCCGCATCAAGGTGCAGTTCCACTGGGACCGGCTCGGGCAGCACAACGAGCATTCCAGCTGCTGGCTGCGCGTGTCCACGGCCTGGGCCGGCGCCACCTTCGGCGCGGCCGCGCTGCCGCGCATCGGGCAGGAGGTGATCGTCGACTTTCTGAACGGCGACCCCGACCACCCGATCGTCACCGGCCGGGTGCACAACGCCGACGAGATGCCGGCCTGGCAGCTGCCCGCGCAGAAGCAGCTCACGGGCATCCGCAGCCGCGAGCTCGGCGGCGGGCGCAGCAACCACTTGGCGCTGGACGATTCGAGCGGCAAGGTGCAGGCCCAGCTCAAGAGCGACCACCAGAGTTCGAGCCTGAGCCTGGGCCACATCGGGCGCATCGAGGACACGGCCGGGCGCAAGGACGACCGGGGCCAGGGCTTCGAATTGCGCACCGACGGGCACGGGGCCGTCCGTGCCGCCAGGGGCCTGCTGGTGACCACCGAGACGCGGCCCAACGCCCAGGGCCACATCACCGACATGCGCGAGACGGTCGCGCGGCTCACGCAGGGACGCGACCTGCACGAGAGCCTGGCGGATGCGGCGCAGAAGGCCAAGGCGCACGAGGCCGGCGATCAGGACGAGGTAGCCCGCAGCCTCAAGGCGCAGAACGATGCGATCAAGGGCAGCGGCATTCCCCCGGGCCCGGGCGAGTTCCCCGAATTCCAGGAGCCGCACCTGACATTGGCGAGCCCGGCGGGCATCCAGACGACGGCGCAGGGCTCCACCCACATCGTCAGCGTCGAGCACACGGCCATCAGCAGCGGCGCGCACGCGAGCGTCGCTGCGGGCAACAGCTTCCTGGTGAGCGCCAAGGACGCCGTGCGCA
The DNA here is from genome assembly GCF_018614875.1 of Variovorax paradoxus. Taxonomy (GTDB): domain Bacteria; phylum Pseudomonadota; class Gammaproteobacteria; order Burkholderiales; family Burkholderiaceae_C; genus Variovorax; species Variovorax paradoxus_I. The sequence continues at coordinate 56,122 of NZ_JAGGNW010000003.1, forward strand.
TGGTGGCGTTCAACAACGGCATCCGCATGGCGGCGGCGGCCGACATCGACATCACGGCGCTCAGGAACAGCATCAACGTGCTGGCCAAGCTCGACATCAAGATGGAGGCCAACCGGATCACCATCACCGCCAAGGAAGAGGTGCTGATCAACGGCGGCTCCAGCTACACGCGCTGGAATGCAGGCGGCATCGAGAGCGGCACCAACGGCCTGTGGCGCGCGCATGCGGCTTCGCATTCGCTCGTGGGGCCGAAGAGCGACGGCCAGCCGCGGCTGCCGCAGCCGCCACAACTTCCGAGAGGGCAGCTTGATCTGTACCACCAATACGTCAAGGCCGACGGCGCCATGCGGCAGGGCGTGAAGCAAGGTGACTACACCGTGGTGGACTCCGATGGGGGCACGCACACGGGCAAGCTGGACAGCAATGGGTTTGCGTCAGTGTCGGGACTTCCCATCGGGCAGGCGAAAGTGACCTTCGGCCAGGATCCAAGCGATCCGTGGGACAAGGGCAGCTATTTCGCGAAGCCCGATCGTTGGCCCGTCAAGGCCGCGAGCGCCGATGCCGCATCGGTCGGCGGCGGAGGCAGAGTGGGTGCACCGGGCGGCGGTCTTGGCGCTGCCGCTTCGAGCTTGATGAGGGGTGGTGTCGGTGCTCTCGGGAATCTGGGAACAGGCCTGGGACAAGCCAGCGGTTTGATGGGGCAAGTTGGCCAGATCGCCCAGACGGCTGACACGGCCCAGCAAGCCGTCGCCGCGGTGCAAGCCGTTCAACAAGGTGGTGCGAAGGCACTGATTGGACAAGCGGCGCAGACGGCCACAGGCATTGCAACTCAGCGAGTAGCTGCGTTGGCAACCAAACTGCCCGGGGCACTGCCTGGCCAGACACCAGGATTCGCGGGCTGATTGCTGGTACTGCGTCGACAAAGAACAAATCGGGGGAATCGATAGATGGCAGATGAAGCTCCAGGGAGTGCGCAAAGCAAGGAGCGCGAGCGCCAGACAGCGGTCGCGCCGCTCAACACCATCGGACTGGAAGACATCGGCGCCGGCAAGGCAAAGATCAACGCATGGCTGCTCCGGATCAGCAACAACAAGGTCGACCTGAATACCCTGCTGACCATCGCGGGTGGCATACCGGTGATCGGCAACATCATGGCGCTGATCGATGCCATCTGGGACATCGTCGACATGATCACCAAGAAGCTGTACACGGACGTGTTGCAGTGGGTGAGCCTCGCCATCAACCTGCTGGGCGTCATTCCATTTCCGCCAGCCACTGGTGCGGCACGCATGAGTCTGCGCCCCATGCTGCACCTGCTCAGACAGGAGATCGCCAAGACTGCCGCTAATGCAGCCAAGCACGTGTTGCCCAACATCGGCGAGGCCTTCGTCAATGTTCTCATCACCCACCTGAACGACACCATCGCGGGAACGCTCGACAAGTTCGTAGCCGAGGCGGAAGGATATCTCAGCGGTTTCCTGCAGGACTGCGCGAAGAAGGTGGACGAAATAGTCGATGGCGTGATCGGCGCACTGAAAATTGCACTCGGCGAAAAGCCGCTGTTCTCAAAAACAGGGGCCGAGAAGCATCCCTACGACCCTGAAACACAGAGCACCATGTCGCGCGTGTTGGAGTGGGGTTCCGGTGTAGCCACAGACACGGCCAATCTCGCGATCGCGACCACAGCCAAATATGGCGTGCCCAACGTCGTCAAGGCGAAGATCCATGATGTGATCGCCAACCTTGTCGACCTCAAGAGGCTGGCGAGAGCCCAGATCATGAGGCTCGCCGATGCCGGTCTTCAATACGGGATCGCGTGGATGATCGTGATCCTCAAGAAGGCTCTGCTTAAGCGCAAGGGCAAGGTCGCGGTCAACGTGGCGGCCAACAGAGGGGCCGAGGCCAGCAAGCACAATCCCGGCGGCGAATTGGGCCACATCAGTACCCAGCCTGGCGCTACCAACTCCGGCAATTGCTGCAAACAAGGAGGGCCCGGAAGCACGAAGCCCGCCGGACGATCGCGCGGCAAGACTCAGCACGCCATCAGTTTCGCCACTGGCAGCGAAAGCTTCACCCACACAGACTTCGAGCTTGCGGCTACGCTGCCCATTGGGTGGCATCGCACTTACGACAGCCACCTGGCTGCTTATGACCAGAGCAATCTCGGCGCGCGGTGGCTCAGTCCCTTCGGCACGCGGATCGACGTCACCACCGCCACCAAGGGCAAGCGAAGCGGCCAGCGCAGTTTCATCTTCCATGGTGCCGATGGCCGTAGCCATGCCTACCCCGTGCTCGCGATCGGGAGCAGCCACCGCGATCCCATCGAGGAAATCACCCTCACGCGCGTGAGCCAGACGTTGCTGGTCCTTGACTTTGGCAAGCCCATGCCTGCAGGCGAGGCCAGCGATTGGCGCGAGACCTACGAGTTCGTTGACACCGTTGCCAGCAAGGTCCGCATCCAGGGCAAACAGCACTTCCGCCTGGTAGCCCAGCAGACCCGCACCGGTGCCGTCATTGGTCTGCGCTACGACCACGTCGTTGCCAGCGGTGAGCAGGTGCTCAGCGACATCGTGAGCAAGCAGGACGATGTGATCCTCGCCCACGTCGGAACCCGTCCTCACACGCAGAGCGGGTTGATCGAAAGCTTGTGGGAGATCAAGGAGGGGCAGGTCATCCGCCAGCTTGCGGCCTACACGCACGACGAAAACGGCGACCTGATCGCGGCGCAGGACGAGAACGGCGCGAATTGGAACTACAGCTACAGCCATCACCTCGTGACCCGCTACACCGACCGCACCGGTCGTGGCATCAACCTCGAGTACGACGGGACGGACCCGCAGGCCAAGGCCGTGCGCGAATGGGCCGACGACGGCGCCTTCGCCACCACGCTGGAGTGGGACAAGAACATCCGGTTGACCTACGTCACCGACGCTCTCGGGCAAGAGACCTGGTACTACTACGACATCCTGGGCTACACCTACCGCATCATTCATCCGGACAAGCGCGAGGAATGGTTCTATCGGGACGAGGCAAAGAACGTCACGCGGCACATCCATCCCGACGGCAGTACGGACGACTACTGCTACGACGCCAACGGCAACCTGCAGACGCACATTCGCGCTGATGGAAGCCAACTCCACTTCGAGTATGACGCGCTCAATCACGCAACAGGTTGGCGCGATGCGGAAGGCGGCGTGTGGCGCCGCGCGCTCAATCCGCAGGGCCTGATCACCGAGGAAATCGATCCGCTGGGCCACAAGACCGAGTACGCCTACGACGAAACAGGGCGCCCTATCAAGATCACTGATGCCAAGGGCGGCGTCAAGGCGCTGGCCTACACGCCCGCGGGTCAGATCACCAGCTACACCGACTGTTCGGGCAAGACGAGCCGCTGGGCCTATGACGAGCGCGGCCGGCTGATCAGAGCCACGGACGCTGCGGGCCACATCACTCTCTACCGCTACACCGAACTGAGCCACGCCACGCTGGCTGCCGTGCAAGGCGGCGCCAATCATCCCAGTCAACTGGAAGAGGTCACCCTGCCCGACCGAAGCCGGGAGCATTTCGTGCATGACGCCGAAGGTCGGCTGCTTGCACACACCGATGCGCTGGCGCGCCGAACCCGCTACGACTACACGAGAGCAGGCTTGGTTGCTGGGCGCACCGATGCAGCAGGCCAGAGGCTCCAGTACCAATGGGACCTCTTGGGACGTCTCACCCAACTGCGCAACGAAAACGGCAGTCGATACACCCTGGACTACGACCCCGTCGGCAGATTGCTCTCGGAAACGGGCTTCGACGGCAAGTCCACCGAGTACCGCCACGAAGAAACTACCGGCACATTGGCCGAGGTTGTCGATGGTGGTGTGATCACGCAGTACGAATTCGACCCGCTGGGGCGATTGAACGAGCGTCGTGCGAACGGTCAGGTCGAGAGCTTTGTGTACGACCGGAACGGTCTTCTGGTCGAAGCACGCAACGAGAACGCGAAGCTCCAGTGGTTCCACGACGCCGTGGGCAACCTGGTGCGCGAACACCAGCACTACCTGGACGAGAAGCACACGGCCGTCTGGCAGCACGGCTACGACGAGCTCAACCAGCGTGTGGCCACCATCCGCCCCGACGGCCACATCACCCAATGGCTCACCTACGGCTCGGGCCACGTGCACGGCTTGCTCGTCGATGGGCAGGACATCCTGGGCTTCGAGCGCGACGACCTGCACCGCGAGATCGGCCGCGACCAAGGGAACGGGCTGACGCAGAAGCTGCACTACGACCCGGCCGGCCGGCTGCTGGAGCAGCAGATCTCGCAGACAAAACCCGGCGCGGTCGAGGCCGTCGGCATTCGCCGCAGCTATGCGTATGACAAGGCGGGGCAACTGGTCGCCATCGGCGACAGCCGGCGCGGCAACCTGAGCTACCGCTACGACCCCGTGGGGCGCCTCTTGGAAGCCCACAGCCGGCTGGGCCGCGAGACCTTTGCGTTCGACCCGGCGGGCAATATCGGCAACCCTTCCGACCTCGACGCCAACACGCAGCCCGCAGGCCGCGTCACCACCCGCGTCGCGGTGCGCCTCGACGGCGATGGCCGCAGCGCGGCTGGCCGGCTGATGGACAACCTGCTCAAGGACTACGCCGGCACCCACTACACATGGGACGAGCGCGGCAACCTGGTCGAGCGGACCTGGAATGGCGAGAAGACCGTGTTCACCTGGGACGGCTTCAACCGCATGCGCAGCGCGAGCACCTACGGCAAGACCACGGCCTTCAGCTACGACGCGCTGGGCCGGCGCATCGCCAAGCGCAGCAGCGATGCAGTGACCCTGTTCGGCTGGGACGGCGACACGCTGGCCTTCGAGAGCACGCAGAGCGTCGAGGGCCGCCAGGAGCATCTGGGCCGCGGCGACAGCGTGCACTACATCCACGAGCCCGGCTCGTTCGTACCGCTGCTGCAGATCCGGCAGGCGCAGGCCGTGGCATTGAGCCAGACCACGGATGTGAAGGCGCTGATGGCCGACAACGGCGGGCGCTACGACATCGATCAGGACCCCCTATGGAACGGGCAGCAGCTCAAGGCGCCGGAGGTCTTCTCCAAGGAAGAGATCGCGTTCTACCAGTGCGACCACCTGGGCACGCCGCTGGAGCTGACGGACTACGAGGGCCGCATCGCCTGGTCGGCCAGCTACAAGGCATGGGGGGAAGCCAAGCAGGCGATCAGCGAGGCGGGGCGCAAGGCGGGGTTCAGGAATCCGATACGGTTCCAGGGGCAGTACTTTGATGACGAGACGGGGCTGCACTACAACCGGTATCGGTACTACGACCCGGTGGCGGGGAGATTCGTATCAAAGGATCCCATAGGATTCTTTGGGGGCAACAACTTTCATGCCTATGCGGAAAATCCTGTTGAGTGGATTGACCCTTTGGGGCTCAATAAAAAGAAAAAACGGTGCCAAACAAGAAAGAACTCAACGGAGCCGGCTTTGCCGGAGAAAATAATCGCATCAGATGGAAATCTGAGACTCGAGCACTATGTTCGCAGTGGCGATCATGCCCCCGCTCATTTTCATTTGCGCGGAGAAGGTGGATTGAATATTCAAGTCGGACAAAACGGAAACCCTCTCGATAGCAAAACCAAATTAACAGCTGCCCAGCAGACATTCATCGATAACAACAAACCAAAATTAAGATCCAGCGTCGACAGGATACAGCGTTGGCATAGATATCAAAATCTTCCAAATGATTGCACTTGTTGCGATTAATAAGCTTGAGGAATTAAATGAAAGAAGTATGGATATTCAATGGTATTGGAGGTCGATTTCCATCGGCTGTTTTTGAAACCAAATCAGAGGCTGAAGATTGGATTAAAAATGGCAAATTGTCCGGTGTCTTAACAAAATATCCGGTGGGAATATCCGTTTATCAATGGGCGATCGATAACGAGAATTTCAAAGTGAAGAGTGAACGAGATTGTTCACCAGAATTTATTCAAAAATTTTCTTCTGCTGCTCAAGAGCACATGCATTACGAGAACGGTTCAGCGGACTAGAAAGCTACCTGGGGTCCATGAGCGACGACGACCTAGCCGATTTCTACATTAATGATGCTGATTGCCGCACCAAGTTGTTTGACGCGATGAAGGTCGATTTCGATCGCTTCGGTCCTTTGAGCAAGCAACGGGTTCTGGAGGCCATCGAGTTCATCCTATCGTCGGGCCAGATTGACAAGTTTTGGGGGTACGTTGTGCCGCAAGCAGTGCCACTTGATGAAGTCGAAGACAAGCCGGGCTACTTGCGCGCGCTCTACGAGAAGTTGGTGGGGCATGAGCCGCTACAAAGAGACTTCGGCTCGGATGTGGAATTGGTCGATGCCATCGGGCCGCACGGCATCGATGTCAGGCAATAGCTCAAGGACTACGCCGGCCCCATGCCCTGACATCGAACACGCCCCAAGCGCCTCAACCGAACGTGAACGCATAAGCCTGCGCCCCGCCGTCGAGAAACTCGATCTCGAACAGGCGGTCGCTGCCGCTCTTCGTCTGCCGCACGAGTTGGTAGAGCTTCTGTGCCTCGATGGTTCCGTAGCCCTGTTCGTCGGTGTCTGCGCCGTGGTCCGCGAGCGGCGGCTTGCCGTCCACCAGCACCCGAAAGCGCACCGGCTTGCTGTCGGCCGCGGGGCCGAGCACCAGGTGAAGGTCGCGCGCCTGAAAGCGGTACGCGATGCGGCCGTTGGCGCGGTTGGACACGGCGCGCTCGGCCTCCACCGTCCAGTCGCCGGCGAGCGCCCACTGGTTGGTGCGCAGAGACGCGGGGCCTTGGTAGACATGCGCGCGGCCTGCGACGAGGCCGCCGGGCGAGGCGAAGCCGGTGGCACGCTCCGCGCCCACATAGGTCTCGCCCGACATCGCGAGCTCGGGGCCAGGTGCGGCCTGCGTGCCCTGCCCCTTCGGGGTGACCAGATCGATCGGCAGGTTTTTCTGCCCCGCTTCGGCCAGCAGCTGTTGGATGATCTGCTCGGCCTTCTCGTAGCGGTTCTCGCCGAACTGGTGATGGCGGATGCGGCCCTGCGCGTCGATGAAATAGAACGCGGGCCAGGCCTGGTTGCCGAACCCGCGCCAGATGGCGAAGTCGTTGTCGGTGGCCACGGGAAAGCCGATGTCCAGGTCCTTGGTCGCCTTGCGCACGTTGGCCGATCGCTTCTCGAACGCGAACTCCGGCGAGTGCACGCCGATGACGACGAGGCCCGCGTCCTTGTACTTCTCGGCCCACGCGCGAACGTAAGGCAGCGTGCGCAGGCAGTTGATGCACGAGTAGGTCCAGAAGTCGACCAGCACGACCTTGCCGCGCAGGGACTCGGGGGTCAGCGGTGGCGAGTTGATCCATTCGGTGGCCCCGGCGAGCGATGGGAAGTTGCCTTCCACGCCGAGCGTGCGCACGGGCGCGGCGACAGTCGCCGGCATAGATGCGGGTTCAGGCGCAGGCACGGTGGCGGCCGTGCGCACCCAGCCTGCGTCCCGGTCGGCATGCGGGGCGCCGGGTTCGGCAGGTAGCGGCTTTGGCGTGCGGACCTTCTCCACCAGTGCCTGCTCCAGCGCCGAGGTCGTGCCCACCGAGAGGCGGGCGAGCAGGCCGGTGTCCAGCCCCAGCGCGATGGCGCCCACACCCACCAGCACGGCCGCCCCGGCCGCGCGGCGCACCCATTCGCCGGTGTGCAGCGAACGCTTCATCACCGAGAACACGCGCCCGCCGAACAGCAGCGCCGCCGCCAGCGAGGTACAGGCACCCGCCGCATAGGCCAGCAGCAGCAGCGAGGTGTCGACGCTGGCGCCGTTGAGGGCCGCGCCCGTCAGGATGAGCCCGAGGATCGGGCCCGCGCACGGCGCCCACAGCAAGCCTGTGCCCACGCCCAGCATCAGCGGGGCGAACACGGAAGCTTTCTGCGTCTTGCCGTCGGGCTGCGACTCGGCCAGGCGGATGCCAAGCGCCACCAGCGGCCGGCTCATGCGATCGGCCAGGCTGGGGAACAGCAGCGCCGCGCCGAACAGCGCGAGCATCGCGATCGCCGCATGGCGCCCGTACTCGTTGACCGTGACCACCCAGCCGCCACCCACCGCCGCCAGCGTGGCGACGGCGGCGAAGGTCACCGCCATGCCCAGCAGCATCGGAAGGCCTTGCGAGTGGAATGGGCGGTCGGCCCGTGCGAACACGAAGGGCAGCACCGGGAGGATGCAGGGGCTCAGGATGGTGAGCACCCCGCCCAGGTAGGCAATGAGAAGGATCAACATGGTTCGGGTTCAGGCTGTAGGGGGCGCGTGAGGGGTCTTCACCGTGTGCTCATGGTGAGGCGTGCCTCCAGCCCGCCTTCGGGACGGTTCTGCAGCTTCAGCTCGGCGCCCATCGCCATGGCGAGTTGGTGCGCAATGGCCAGGCCCAGGCCGGTGCCGCCGGTGCTGCGGTTGCGCGAACTCTCGACGCGGTAGAAGGGCTTGAGCACGGCGTCGAGTTCATCGGGCGGAATGCCGGGGCCGTTGTCGATCACGGCGATGACCAGCTGACCGAGCTGGCCGTCGCCGGCCTGCACACGCAGGCGCACATCGCTGCCGAAGATCAGGGCGTTGTCGACCAGGTTCATGACGATGCGGCGCAGCGCGTTCGGCCGGCTCACGATCGGCGCGCCGACGCGGCCCTCGAGGTGCACCCGCTTGCCGGCGTCTTCGTAGTCGGCCACCATGCTTTCGAGCAACGCGTCGGCATCCATGCGCAGCGGCGGCTCGGTGGCGCCGTGCAGCGTGCGCGCATAGGTCACGCCTTCGCGCACCAGCGAGTTCATTTCGTCGAGGTCCTGGCGGAACTTGCCGCGGTCGTGTTCGTCATCCATGAGGTCGGTGCGCAGCCGCATCCGCGTGATGGGCGTCTGCAGGTCGTGCGAGATGGCCGCGAGGATCTCCACGCGCTCCGACATATAGCCGCCGATGCGCTGCTGCATCGCATTGAAGGCGCGCGCCGCGTGCGCCACCTCGGTGGGGCCCTCTTCAGTCAGCTTCTGCGCCTTGAGGTCAGGCCCGAGGTCGTCCGCCGCGGCGGCCAGCTCGGCCAGCGGCCGCGTGACCAGCCGCACGGCGAACCATCCACAGACGGCCAGCACCAGCAGCTGGATCACGAGGACCCACATCACCCAACGCGACACCGGCATGCCCACCCGCATGGCATGGACCACCACGGAGGAGCCATCGCTCAGCCGCACCTGGATCTGCAGGCCCTCGTGCGGCCGGGCCACCTGCCCGACCTTGACGATCTGGAACGGCCGCATCGCGTCGACGATAGCAGTGGCGAACTGCCGCGACAGCAGCGACTGGGGATCGCCCCCTTCGGCCGTGCCGCCCAGCACGAAGCGGTAGTTGCGCCGCTCCAGCCGCTCGAGCCAACCGGGCCGTTCCGCGGCGGGCAGGCGGTCGAGGATGGCCACCGAGCTGGCGATGTCGCGCTCGATGCCGATCATCATCAGCTCGCGCATCGCCATGTCGCGCTCGTAGCGGATGGCAGCGAAGGTGAGCAGCTGCGCGATCGCCAGGCCCACCACGATGATCAGCGTCACGCGGGCGAAGAGGGATCGCGGCACCAAGCGGCGCAGGACGCCAAGGCGTTCGTTGGCTGGGCTCCGGGACGGGCTGGCGGGTTTGGACATGGGCCCGTTTATAGACCCCGGCCCGGCTGGAAAGCCCATGGCGTGTATCGCAGTGTGTTGAGCAGCAAGGAGCGACATGGAACATTACCCGTTCAGGCCCGTCCGCATCCGTGGGAAAGGTGGGTCAGACCACGTTGATCGTGACGTCGACGTTGCCGCGCGTGGCCTTGGAGTACGGGCAGGTCTGGTGCGCCGCATCCACCAGCGCCTGCACGAGCTCGCGCTCGATGCCAGGCACGCTGACATTCAGGCGGGCCTTGAGGAAGTAGGCACCGTCGGTGTTGGCCAGGTCCACTTCGGCATCGACGGCCAGGTCGGCGGGCAGCTTGACCTTCTGCCTGGCCGCAGCGAGGCCCATGGCGCCGATGAAGCAGGCGGACCAGCCGGCGGCAAAGAGCTGCTCGGGATTGGTGCCGTTGCCGGTGCCTCCGGGCGGCGACAGCTTGACGTCCAGGCGGCCGTCGCTGCTGGCCGACGCGCCGTCGCGGCCGCCGGTGGTCCGCGTCTTGCCGGTGTAGAGGATCTTTTCGGTGGAGGTCATGGTGTGTTCCTTGGAGGGGGTGAGTTGGAGAACGGCTGGATTGTTGGCCTTGCCCGATCCACCCGGAACGCATTGCGTATGCCTCTGTATCCGCGCGGGAAATCCACACAGTACGTTTCACTTGCGCAACCGAACCGCATGCCCTGCTCGCCCCCGGCGGCGCGAAACAAACTGTCGCGCCCGCGCCGCTAGATACTTGCGAATACAAACCCCGCTCGCGGTGAGGAACCGGCAAGCTACATTGCGGCTGCGGCGCAGCTCACACCCCACACGACCATGAATTCAAAGACCTCCGACCACCTTCTCATCGTCGACGACGACCGGGAAATCCGCGAACTGCTCACGACCTACCTGGTGAAGAACGGCCTGCGCGTGGTGGCGGTGCCCACCGGCCGGCACATGCGCGCGGCGCTGGAAGAGTCAGGGCCCTTCGACCTGATCATCCTGGACCTGATGCTGCCGGGCGAAGACGGCCTCACGCTCTGCCGCGACCTGCGCACCGGCAAGTACAAGGCGACGCCAATCCTGATGCTCACCGCGCGCAGCGAGGAAGCCGACCGCATCCTCGGGCTCGAGATGGGCGCCGACGACTACCTGGCCAAGCCTTTTTCCGCGCGCGAGCTGCTCGCGCGCATCCGCGCGGTGATGCGGCGCACGCGCATGCTGCCGCCGAACATGGGCGCGGTCGAACCCTCGCAGAAGCTGGCCTTCGGCGACTGGCAGGTGGACACGGTGGCGCGCCATCTGCTGGACGGCAGCGGCACCATGGTGGCCCTGAGCGGCGCCGAGTACAGATTGCTGCGCGTGTTCCTCGACCATCCGCAGAAGGTGCTGAGCCGCGACCAGCTGCTGAGCCTCACGCAGGGCCGCGAAGCCGAACTCTTCGAGCGCTCGATCGACCTGCTGGTGAGCCGCCTGCGGCAGCGGCTGCGCGACGATGCGCGCGAGCCCTGCTACATCAAGACGGTGCGCAGCGAAGGCTATGTGTTCGCCTCGTCCGTCGAGGCGCAGGACGACTGAGCGTTTCGCCGCGTCATGTGCGGGCGCGATTTCGCGTGCCCGTGAGTTCGCGGGCCGCGATGCATTGACAACTCACCGGGTTGCGTACTTCGTGCGCAAAGCCGCCCGCGAAGAAGAGGAGCGCGAACCAGAGCTTCTTCATGTCAACTCCCCACAGCCGGCGGTTGCTCGGCCAGCAGCGCCTGGATTTTTTTCTCGGTGGTGCCGTAACTGCCTTCGCCGAAGTGCGAATAGACGATCTTTCCCTGCTTGTCGATCAGGTAGACCGCCGGCCAGTACTGGTTGTTGAAGGCCTTCCAGGTGGCGTAGTGATTGTCCTGCGCCACGGCGTGCTTGATCTGCAACCGGTCGATCGCGTTTCGCACGTTCCTGGTGGATTTCTCGTAAGCGAACTCCGGCGTGTGCACGCCCACGACGACCAGGCCCTTGTCCTTGTACTTCTCGTTCCATTCCTTGACGTAGGGCAGGTGGTTGAGACAGTTGATGCAGGTGTAGGTCCAGAAGTCGACCAGCACGACCTTGCCGCGCAGCTCTTGCAGCTTCAGGGGCTCGGAGTTGAGCCATTGGTCGATGTTCTGGAATTCGGGCGCCTGCTGCGCGGCGCCGGCGGGGACGTCGCCTCCGGGCGGGGGCGCCGCGAAGGTGAGGATGCCGACCGAGGCCGCGACGGCTGCGACGCCGATCAGCACATTGGATTTCATGGTCACGGCGAGCTCCGAAGTTCAGCGCAAGGTGACGCCGTCAGCGATTCCAGCCTGCCGCGTCGGAACCACCCCGCGGACGCCGTATTCTGCTGGCACCCGGCTGTTTGCGAAGGCCTCGACATAGAGGTTCTGGTTCGGCGCGTGCGCGAGTGCGCGGGCTTCGGACTGCACTGCGACGCGGTCGCGCGGGGACGGCAGAGCCGCGGCCACAACTGAAGAGGCGCCATCCGAATAGGGATTCGCGGAGTGCGCTGCGTCAACGGCCTGAGTGCGAACGTCGCTGCGGTTGAGCGTCGAGTGCGTCTGCAACACGCCTTGATATTCTTCGGCATGGGCCTGCGCCATGGTGAGAGCGGCAAGAACCGAGAACGAGGCAGCACTGGCGATTCGGGAGAATTTCATGGTGATTTCCTTGGTAGTGAAGTGAGCTTGGCTAGAGACCGAGCGAATTGTTTGCCGCGCTCCTTCCTTCCGGCGCACATTGCGTATGCCTGTGTGTCGGCCTTGGATTTGCACACACTACGTTTCACGATGAGGGCGCGACATGGCATTCACCTCTGCCTCTGCCGCCATGTCTAACAACGCCTAACACACGACAACACGCCCGACTGCCATCACGCGGCCAGCTGCGCTCCAATAGGCGCAGAGCGAAAGGACACGTCTTCCAGATCATGCGGAGCCAGCAGAGGGAGAGCGGCATCCGGATCGCACAAAGGCGCATCCAGAACCGAATCCTCTTCGGAGCCTACCTCCATGCGACAAGAACAATTCACTGAGCAACGCCAGGCAGAGGCACCCGACGACCCCCTGTATGTCGACCGTGCGGAGACCGTCGAACAGCGGTCTGGCAACCTTGATCTGTCGTCACGGCACTTTCGCGCCCTGAGCACCGGCACGCCGCGCCTGGAGCGCGCCACCGCCGACGGTTCGACGTCCTCGCTGGTTGCCGGACGCGGCCAGGTCGCGCCGACCACGCTGGCCACTCTTCAGCGCGAATATGCGTTCCGCGACGCGCTGCACGAAGACTGGGCCGCACTGCCGATGGCGTTGGTGCCGCACGGCGAAGGCGCGCTGCTGGTCCTGAAAGACCCGGGCGGCGAACTGCTGCGCAGCAGCCTCGCCCAGCGCCGCAGCACCGAAGCGTTCGTTGCTCTCGCCATCCGGCTCACCGCCGCCGTCGCCGCGATGCACGCGGCAGGCGTGATGCACCGCGCACTCACGCCGGACCGTGTGCTGCTCACGTCCGAGGCAAGCACGCACCTGATTGGCTTCGGCTACGCAGCGCGCCTTGCCGCGGGAAACGATGGCCTGCCCGACGTCAACCTGGCCTGGGACGAGGACAGCTTTGTCTACATGGCGCCCGAACTCGGTGGCCGCATGAACCTTTGTGTCGATGCGCGCGCCGATCTCTACTCGCTCGGTTGCATCCTCTACGAACTGCTGGCCGGCAAGCCCCCTTTCCAGGGAGCGGATGCCGCGGAACGAGTGCATGCGCATGCGACGCAGAAGCCCTGCCCTCCCTGCGAGCTGCAGGAGGGCGTGCCCCGGCAGCTGTCGCTGCTGGTCCTGAAGCTTCTTGAGAAGGCCCCCGAGCAGCGCTATGGCGACGCCGCATGCCTGCTCGCGGATCTGCGCCGCTGCGAGACGCTGCAGCGCCGGCACGGAGGCATCCCGCCTTTCGCGCTCGATGCCCAGGGTGCGTTTCGCAGGCTGCTGCGCACGCAGCAGGTGCTGGGCCGCGACGCCGAAACCGAGACGCTGGTCGCGCTCTACCGCGAGGTTGCCGGCAACGCGCGACCATGCGTCGCCTGGGTCTCGGGCCCATCGGGCATCGGCAAGTCGATACTGCTGCGCGAGGTCATCTCGCGCATCCAGCAGTCGGGCACGCCGCTGCTGGCCGCCGTCAAGAGTGAGGAAGGCTGCCTCGGCCGGCCCTATGCCGTGCTGGTGCAGGCGCTCGAACAGCTGCTGCAGTTCGTGCTCGGCTCTCCCGAGGACGAATTCGCGATCTGGCAGGACCGTATCCGCGCCGCGACGACCGGCGTCGATCGCACGCTGGCCGGCTTTCTCCCGGCGCTCGCGGTGGTTCTGGGCGCGCAACCCGAAGCGCCCGAGACGCCGGACGCGGCACCCGCGCTCGAACGGGAGCGCGTGCTCCAGGGCATGGCGCGCCTGCTGGCTTGCTTTGCAACGCCTGCGCGGCCCCTGGTGCTTCTGCTGGATGATCTGCAATGGGCGGACATCGGCACGCTGCAGGTCCTCGAGCGCCTGCTCCACCAGCATCCGGACAAGGCGCTACTGCTGGTCGGTACGTTCCGCTCCAACGCGGTGGAAGCGGATCATCCGCTGCGCGCAGGCCGGCTCGCCGAAGTGCCCGCCTCGGTGAACCTGGAACTCGGCCCGCTCGACGAGGGCGCGCTGCGCGAACTGATCGCGCGAACGCTGCAGCAGGATGCGCACGCCCTGGGCCCGCTGGCCGAAGTGATCGGCCGCAAGACCCAGCGCAACCCGTTCTTCACCCAGCACCTGCTCGGGCTGCTCGCCGAAGACGGCTTGCTCGCCTACCACGCGGAGGCCGCGGCATGGCGCTGGAACCTCGAGCGCATCGCAGCCCATCCGGGCGTCGACAACGTCGCCGAACTGCTGGCGCGCCGCTTCGAGCAACTGCCGGCCCCTGCCCAGTCCGCGCTGCGGCTGCTGGCCTGCTTGGGCCACCGGGCCTCGGTCGAAGCGCTCGCCATCGCTGCGGGGCTCCCGCCCGGCGCCGAAGCGCTGCGCAGCCTGGAAGCGGCGTTCGAACCCGCGATCCAGGCCGGCTGCCTCTGCCGCGAGGACGACGACTGGGTGTTCTCCCACGACCGCTTCCGTGAAGCGGCCTATGCCTCCATCCCGCCGGAAGACCGCGCACTGCTGCACCTGCAGATCGCGCGCCGCCAGAGCGCGTACCCGGCCACGTCCGCGCAGGTCTTCGCGATCGCCGCGCAGGCCAACCTCGCACAGGCCGCCGTCGACACGCCGCAGGAGCGGCGCGACTTCGCGAAGCTCAACCTGGAGGCCGGCCGCCAAGCCAAGGCCGCAACGGCCCACCATTCGGCGCTCGGCTTCTTCCGCGCCGCGCTCGATTTCCTCGGCGAAGACGACGCCAGCGACGACGGCCTGCAGGCGCGCGCGCTGTGCGGCGAGGCCGAGTTCATGACCGGCGCGCTCCAGGTCGCCGAAGCGCGCCTGTCGGCACTGGAGCGGGTGGCTGGCGACGGCATCTTCGGCGCCGACCTGGCGCGCTTGCGCGCCGAGCTCTACACCACGCTCGGGCGCTTCGACCTGGCGCTGGGCGCCGGGCTCGCGTTCCTGCGCAAGTCGGGCATCTACGTGCCGATGCAGCCCGACGACACCGCGGTCGACCGCGAATACGCGCAGCTGCAGGCGTGGCTCGACCGCTATGGCATGGATGCGCTGCGGCGCCTGCCGACCGCGACCGATCCGCTGCGCCGCGCCATCACCAACATCTTCGCCGACCTCATTCCGCCGGCGCTGTACACCGACCAGAACCTGGTCGACCTGATCCTGCTGCGCATGACCAACCTCGGGATCGTGCACGGCCACACGGACGCCTCGGCGGACGGGTACGTGTGCATGACGCAGGTCTTCGGCGTGCGCTACGGCGATTACGCCACCGCGCGCGAGTTCGGCGCGCTGGCGCTGCACCTGGTCGACGAGCGCGGCCTGGCCCGCTACCGCGGCCGCGTGTACATGGCCTTCGGCACCATGGTCGTGCCCTGGACGCAGCCCGCCCGCGCGGCGCGCGACTACATCCGCCGCGCCTACAAGGTCCTGGTGGAGGCCGCGGACCACACCTTCGCGATCTACTGCAGCCCCAACGAGGCCACGGGCATGCTGTTCGCGGGCGAGTTCCTGGGCGATGTGCGCGACACGGTCGAGCGCGGCCTCGCTATCGCGCGCGACGCCAACTTCCAGTTCGTGGTCAACGCGCTGCTGGCGCAGAAGGTGCTGCTCGCACGGCTGCAGGACGGCCTCGACGGGGACATGGACGCGCAACCGAGCGTGCCCCAGGAAGGCGTGCCGGCCACGCTGGTGGACTTCGAATACTGGGTGTACCGGCTGGAGGGCGCGCTGCTGTCCGGCGAGCTCCCGAAGGCACTCGAGGCCCGCCGTCGCGCCGAAGCTTGCGCGTCGTCGGGGCGCACGTTCGCCGAAAGCGGCGAACTGCCGTTCTACGGCGCGCTGGCGCTGCTCGCGCTGCCCGTGCGCGACGCGGACCAGCAGGCCGCGTTGCAACGCGACGTCGACCAGCTTGCGACCTGGGCTCGCGCCTGCCCCGAGAACTTCTCGGCGCGTTTCGACCTGGTGTGCGCCGAGCTGGCGAGAGTCGGCGGCCAGCCGCTCGAAGCCGGCGAGGCCTACGCGCGCGCGGTGTCGCACGCCCGTCGCAACGGCTTCACCCAGGTCGAGGCGCTGGCGGCCGAGCTGGCCGCCGCGTTCCATGCCGGCCGCGGCGACGAACTGTCCGCCCACGGCCACCTGCGCTACGCACGCGGCGCATGGCAGCGCTGGGGCGCCGCGGCCAAGGTGCGGCAGCTGCAGGCGGCCCATCCCGCGGTGTTCGAGCAGGACGCCTGGGCGCCCGCGGCCAGCCGCCTGCAGGCGCTGGACGCGCAGGCCGTGCTGCGCATCTCGACCGCGCTCGCGAGCGACATCGTTCCCGCGCGCCTGGTCGAGACCCTGCTGCGCACCGCGCTCGAGAGCGCCGGCGCCGGCTACGGCACGCTCACCCTGCTGCGCCAGGGCGCCTGGCAGGTGCGCGCGCGGGCCCAGGTGATCGACGGGGCGATCTCGGTCATGCAGGAGTCCGCTGCCCTCGGCGCCAACGTTTCTCCGGTGTCGATCGTGCAGGCCGTCGCACGCACCCAGCAGCGCCTGGTGGTGAGCGATGCGCGCGAGGAACCGTCCCTTGCGCAGGACGATTACGTGCGCCGCCGACGCCCGCGCTCGGTGCTGTGCGTGCCGCTGATGCGCCATGCGACCCTCATCGGCGTGCTGTACCTGGAGAACAACCTCGCGGCCCGCGTGTTCACGCTGGCCAAGGCCGAGGTGCTGGAGGTGATCGCCTCGCACGCGGCCTTCGCGCTCGAGAACGCCCGGTTGTACGAGGAACTGCTCGACCAGAACCAGCAGCGTGCCCTTGCCGAAGAACAACTGCGCAGCGCGCTCGCCGAACTCGAGCGCGCGAGCCGCCTGAAGGCCATGGGCGAGCTGGTGGCGTCCATCGTCCACGAGATCGGGCAACCCATCGCCGCCGTCGACACCTCGGCCAGCGCCGCGCTGCGCTGGCTCGATCGCGGCAACCCGGACATCGGCGAAGCGCGCGAGATGCTCGTGCACATCAGCAAGAGCGCGCTGCGGGCCCGCGCCATCATCCAGAGCCTCAGGGCCAAGGCGCGCAAGGCCGAGCCGCAGTTCGCCGCGTTCGACCTCAACGAGGCACTGCTGGAAGCGGTGACGCTGGTGGCCGGCCCGCTAGAGTCGCTGGGCGTCGTCCTCGAGCTGCAGGGCCTGGACGCGCCGGTGCCGGTGCACGGCGACCGCGTGCAGTTGCAGCAGGTCGCGGTCAACCTGCTGATGAACGGCGCCGAGTCGATGGCGGCGCTCGCGCACGGCCCGCGGCGGCTGCTGCTCGCCTGCGCGAGCGACGACGAAGGCGGCGTGCGCGTGGCGGTGGACGACGTGGGCACCGGCATCGGCGCCGAGACCGCCGAGCAGCTGCTGCAGCCCCTGTTCACCACCAAGGCCAATGGCATGGGCATGGGCCTGGCGATCTGCAAGTCGATTCTCGATGCGCACGGCGGCACGCTGGCCTTGCTGCCGCGCGAGATAGCAGGCACACACGCCGTGTTCACACTGCCTCCCCCGGACCTGTCCACTTCAACATCCGCCGCGTCTTCGACCGTCTGAGCCACATCGCGACGTCCCGCTCCATGCACCCTTCCCTCGCCCCCTCGACCGCCTCGCGCACCGCCCACGGCACGCGTCTCGTGTACGTCGTCGACGATGACGAACTCGTACGCGGTGCGCTGGGCAGCCTGCTGCGCTCCATCGAGCTGGAAGTCCGTGCGTTCGGCTCTACCGAAGAATTCCTCGCCGCACCGCGCGCCGATGTGCCTTCCTGTCTCGTGTTGGACGTGCGCCTGCGTGGCCAGAGCGGCCTCGCATTGCAGCAAACCCTGCTTCAGCTCGGTCGCCCGCACATTCCCATCATCTTCATGACCGGCCACGGCGACATCGCCATGACCGTGAAGGCGATGAAGGCCGGGGCTTCGGACTTCCTGGGCAAACCCTTTCGCGACCAGGACATGATCGATGCGGTCATCGCCGCGCTGGACAGCGACGCGAAGCGCCTCGAGGTCGGGCGCTCGCTGCGTGAACTGCATGTCTGCTGGGACTCGCTGACACCCCGCGAGCGCGAGGTGGTGCAGCATGTGGCCACAGGGCTGATGAACAAGCAGATCGCCGCCAATATGGGAATCGCGGAGATCACCGCCAAAATCCATCGCGGCCAGGCGATGCGCAAGATGAATTCGCGCTCGGTCGCAGAGTTGGTGCGCAAGATGGAAGCGCTTGGCGTCGTGCAGAACGTTTCGTGAGTCCGCCGGCAACCGCGTGGGCGTTGGCCGCCCATACCTACATATGATGGCGCCGCGCGCTGGCGGCGGTATTCTGGGGCACCGGGCAATGACGGGATGGTCCCAGTCATTTCTCAGGTAAAGAGCCGGAATCCTCCCTTGCCCTCGCCCAGCATCGAGCTCGTGTCCATCGTCGACGACGATCCTTTCGTGCGCACTGCGACGTGCAGTCTCGTGCGCTCGCACGGATGGGAAGCGCGCGAGTTCGCGTCGGCCTCGGCGTTTCTCGATTCCGACATTGCGGCTCGTACGCGCTGCTTGGTGTGTGATGTGCAGATGCCGGCGATGGACGGCATCGAGTTGCTGGACCGGCTCCAAGGCCAGGGCATCCGCATTCCCACGCTGTTCATCACCGCCTTCGCCTCGGCGCGGGTGCGCGAGCGCGTGAAGGCCAGCACGGCGCTGTGTCTTATCGAGAAGCCGATCGACGCTTGTGAGCTGGAGACCTGGATCGGCCACGCGCTCAAGCACGACTGACGAGGGCGTGCGCGAGGCGCCGGCCAACCTTGACATGCCACAGTCTCCCGCTCGCGGAGCGGCCGGAGACTCGCACTCCGTCGCGCTTCACACGGCAGGCGGCTCGCCCGCACTATGCGTCACTGCGCTTTGCCGAAGACGGGGCCGTTCGGCTTCAGGCGCATGCCGCGGCCCAACTTCTTCCACGGCAATTCGGACGGATCGGCGATGAAGGGGCCCGGCGCGCGCACGACGATGATCTCTTCGGCGATGGCCGCGAAATCGGCACGGAAATGCACCGAGCTCTTGTTCACCAGGATCTTCATCTGCGAAGGCTCGATGCCCACCGCGCGGTACATGTTGCGGTCGAGCAGTTGCGCCTTGGCCGAGCTCACTGCAATGCGCACGCCACCGATGCGCAGTCGCGCCATGCGGCCGAGGTCGGATGCCTTGCCGTTCATCATCGGCCCTCCGTAGACGAACTTGCCATCCGACAGCGCCTCGACCACGAAATGCCCGCGCAGCGGCGCGTCGCCCTCGACCTGCGGACAGCCGCCGAGCGCGATATCGATGGTCGCGCCAACGCCAGCTTCGTGCGCCGCGGCTGCCGCAGCCGGGTCGCACAAGAGGCCGATGGCCGCGTCCTGCGCACCGAGCGCGAGCAACGTGCGCAGCATGCCGGTGGTGTTCGAGTCGCCGCCCACGCCGGGGTTGTCCTGCGTATCGGCAATGATCACCGGCTTGTCGGCCGTGCGCGCGATGCGCATGGCACGCCGCACGGCCGGATCAGGTGCCTCGAACGCAACGGCCCACTGCTCCTCGGGCTCGCACACGCGCTCGAACAGCGCCTGCACCGCACGCCCGGCCTCGGCCTCGTCGAAGGCATAACCCCAAACCACCGGTCCGCATTCGGCGAAGTCGGCGGCCGGGAAACCCGGCGCGAATGACAGCGACAGAACCTGCGGCTCCAGTTCCGCGAGCAGTTCGTAGACGCCGCGCGCCGGTTGCAACATGGTCGACATGCTGTTGACCGGAATGAGAAACGGCACCCGTCGCGCCACCAGCTGCGCAGGCCTGTCGGAGCGCATCAGCGCCAGCAGGAGTTCGCCTGCACGGCGGCCGGTATCGGCCATGTCCACATGCGGATAGGTGCGGTAGGCGACGACGCCGTCGGCGAGCGAGAGGATCTGCTGCGTCACGTTGGCGTGCGAGTCGAGCGAGACCACGATCTTCATGTCGGCACCGACCACCGCGCGGATGCGAGAGAGCAACTCCCCCTCGCCGTCATCCAGGTGCTGCGCCACCATGGCACCGTGCAGGTCGAGGTAGATGGCGTCGAACGATGCACTTGCGGCGGCATCGACGATTTCGCCGGCAATGCGTTCATAGGCATCGGTGGTCACGTGCGCCGATGCGCCTGCACCGGCCCAGATCACGGGCGTGACGAGATGGCCCTGGGCACGCACGAAGTTGATGAATCCGCTCGCGGGTAAATTGACATTGAGCAATTCGAAAACCCCTTCACCGCGTACCAGGCCCGGAAAGTCTTCGCCGCGCACGAAGCTTTCGTAGGAGGCCACGGTGGGCGCGAAGGTGTTGGTCTCATGCTGGAAGCCGGCAACGAGGATGTTCAAGGGAGGCTTTCTGAGTGAATGGTTGAAGACAGGGGCGTCCGGCGGTCACTGCGGCGTGAGCCGGATGGAGCGAGCCATCCGTTTGAACTTGTCCGTCTCGTCCGCATAGAACTTCGCCGAGACCTCGAGCGGCTGCGACTTCATCGCCTGCACGCCCGACAGCGCGAGCGCACGCGCCATCTCGGGTGACCGGATGGCCTGCTGAGACGCCTCCATCAGCGCACGTGCGCGCTCGGCCGGCATGCCGTCGCGTGCCATCACGCCCAGCCACACGGCATAGACCAGTGACTGCTTCTGCGCCAGCGTGCTCTCGGTGATGGCTGGAACATCGGGAAGCGTGCGCATGCGCTGCGTGTCCAGGATGTCAAGCGCCTTGATCTTGCGTGTCTCCAGCAGTTGCGTGGAGGCGCCGAGATTCGGCAGGATCGTGATGTCGATCTGCTGGCCCGCGAGGTCCTGCATCATTGGCGTGGCGCCTTTGTAGGGCACATGCAGCAGCTTCGCGCCCGTGGTCTGCGCGATGTACTCCGACACAATGTGGTACATCGAGCCGTTGCCCGGGCTGCCGAAGGTCAGGCCCGGATTTCCAGGTTTCTTGCCGGCCGCGATCACCTGCTCGAGCGAGGAATAAGGAAGATCGTTGCGCGCCATCACGACCAGCGGATGGGTCGAGATGGGCGCCAGCAGCACGAGTTCCTCGGGCTTGTATTTCGCAGACGCATTGGAGAGCGGCGTGAGGATCGCCTCATTGGGCGAGCCCATGATCAATGTGTAGCCGTCGGCCGGCCGGCTGAGCATGCGCTGCACTGCCAGCGCGCCGCCTGCACCCGGCAGGTTTTCGATGACGAAGGGCTGCCCCAGCACCTTCGCCATGGTGGGCTGCATCGCACGCGCCAGCACGTCGGCAGGTCCGCCGGGCGGGAACGCGACGAGCATGGTGATCGGCTTGGAAGGAAAGGCATCGGCGGCCCCAGCCGGCACGGAGCCCGCCGCGGCCCCGAACAATGCGGCGCTCAAGGTAAGCAGCCGGGCGAAGGAATTCAGTGGTGCGGTTTGCATGTCATCCTCTTTCAGACAGCGCCTCGAAGGCGGCGCAGGGTGGTGTCGAAGCGGATTGTTTGACGTAGCATCAGTTCGAGCAATAGCAACTTTTTGAGCACTTCGTTGCTCAAATGGCAACAACTTCGAAAGGAGAGGACCATGCGCGAGATCAATCAGAAACGGCTGAGGTACTTTCATGAGGTGCTGGTGAACGGCACCATTCGAGGCGCTGCCGATGCACTGAATACAGCCCCTTCGGTCATCACGCGCCAGGTGGCCTTGCTGGAAGAGGAAGTAGGGCTCACGCTGTTCGAGAGGCATGCACGCGGCGTTGTCCCTACCGATGCCGCTTTCCATTTGCTCGAGTACTGGCGCGGCTGCCAGGCGCAGCAGGAACAGCTCACCGAAAGGCTCCGCGCCGTCGATTCGATGGAGGCGGGCACGGTCAGGATCGTTGCCAGCGAAGGCTTCATCGACGGGCTGCTCGAACAGGTCGTTGCGCCGTTCTGCGGCGCGCATCCCAAGCTGTCCATCGAGCTTGAGGCGCTGCCCGTGAGCGCGCTGATCGACGCGATCGCCGACGACACGGCACACATCGGCATCGCTTACAACCCGCAGTCGGACCCGCGCCTGCTGTTCGTGTCGAGCGCCGCGGCGCCCGCCAGGCTGCTGGTGCGCAGCGGTCATCCGCTGACGCGCATCGCCGGGCCGCTCCATGTGCGGCAGATCATGGGATTCCCGATCGGGTTGATGCCGTCGGGGTACGGAGTGGGACGACTGATCGAACTCCTCGAGTACGCCGAGCACGTCACGCTGCATGCCAGCCTTCGATGCAATTCCGTGGTCGGGCTCAAGCGCTTCGTGAAATCGACCAATGGCGTGACGTTCATCGGCGCCTTGGCGGCAGAGCCGGAGATCGCGGCCGGCGAACTCGTTGCGCTCGAGTTGACGCACCCGCTTTGCACGACGGCGCAAGTGCGCCTGATCGTGCGCCAAGGCCGACTTCTGCCCTTGGCCGCACAACGGCTGCTCGCGAACATCAAGGACGGCTTCTCGGTCTTTTCGAATTCGTCGGGAGTGCGCCCCTACGATCTGCAAGCCAGGAAAGAACGCCATTCGCGACGCTAGCTCTCAACGCATGGTCTTGAATGCCGCACGCACTTCCTGGCTGAACAGCAGCGGCTGCTCCCATGCCGCGAAGTGGCCGCCCTTGTCGACCTCGTTCCAGTACACCAGGTTGTGGTAACTGCGATCCGCCCAGCTGCGCGGAGCCTGATAGATCTCGCCCGGGAACACCGTCACACCGACAGGCATGGAAATGTCGACCGCGTTGAAATTGTTCGAATGGTCTTCCCAGTAGATCTGCGCGGCCGAGGTGGCACTGTTGGTGAGCCAGTACAGCGAGATGTCATCGAGCATCTCGTCGCGCGAAAGCACGCGCTCAGGCACGCCGCCGGCGTAGGTCCAGGTCGCGAACTTGTCGTAGATCCAGGCGGCCTGGCCGACGGGCGAGTCGGCGAGTGCGTACCCCAGCGTCTGCGGACGCGTCACCATCATCGCGGAGTAACCGGAGCTGTTCTTGTAGAAGTCTTCGAGCTTGTCGAAGGCTGCGCGCTCCTCCTTGCGCAGGCTTGCGGGAGCGGGGCCGCCCGCGGCGAGGATCGCCGCGATTTCCGGTGGCACCGTGCCCGGCATGTTGACGTGGATGCCGACCAGTCCCGGCACCTTCTGGATCGCCATGCGATGCGAGATCACCGAGCCGCAGTCGCCGCCTTGCGAGAAGAACTGCTTGTAGCCAAGCCGCGACATCAGCACGCCCCATGCACGCGCGATGTGGTCGGAGTCCCAGCCGACGCCCTCGGGCTGGCCCGAGAAGCCGAAGCCCGGCAGCGACGGCAGCACGAGGTGGAATGCGTCTTCCGCGCGACCGCCATAGGCGGTAGGGTCGGTCAGCGGGCCGACGACCTTGAGCAGTTCGAAGATGGAGCCGGGCCAGCCGTGCGTCATGATCAGCGGCACCGCCTGGACATGGCGCGAGCGGATATGAGCGAACTGGATGTCGAGCCCGTCGATGGTGGTGACGAACTGCGGAATGGCATTGAGCCGCGCTTCGCCCTTGCGCCAGTCGTAGTCGGTGGCCCAGTAGCGCGCCAGCGAGCGCAGTGTGGCCAGGCGCACACCCTGCGATGTGTCAGCCACGGTTTCGGCGCTGGGCCAACGCGTGGCGGCGAGGCGCCGACGCAGGTCGACGAGCGCCGCACGGTCGACGGCGATGCGGAACGGACGCACCGACGTGTCGTCGGGGCCGACGTCCAACGGAGGGCGCAGCATTGCGAAGGCGCCGGTGGCAGCGGACGCAGCGCTGAAGGCCATCGAGGTGGCGAGCAGGTGGCGGCGCGAGAGGGAAGAGATCGGGTCGTTCATGGTTAGGCCTCAGTGGTGTTGAACCACTCCATTGAATTGGACGGATGTATCTCGCGTGTGTGAAGAATCATGCGATTCGCATGTCCATGTACCTCGAACGCACCGCGATACACGGCCATACAAGTCTGCTGCCCGCGACACGCAGGCACACATCAGCACACCGCGCGCCAGTGCCCGTCGACCCATGCGGGAGTTCCTAGCATCATTCCTTCGTATGCGTCGCCCCCATACGAACAGCTCATGGAAGTGCCAGTAGATGATTCGTAGAGTGGTAACGCTTTCAATACTGACGAGAGGAATATTCCAATGAACAAACCACCCGAAACTTTGAAGAACAGACCGCTGACCACCGCCTTCGGCGCCCCTGTGGTCGACAACCAGAACAGCCTGACCGCAGGCCCCCGAGGCCCGCTGCTGATGCAGGACGTGTGGCTGCTCGAGAAGCTCGCCAACCTGAACCGCGAAATCATTCCGGAGCGGCGCATGCATGCCAAAGGCTCCGGCGCCTTCGGCACTTTCACTGTGACGCGGGACATCAGCAAATTCACGCGCGCGAAGCTGTTCTCCGCCGTGGGCAAGGAGACCGAGATGTTCGCGCGCTTCACCACGGTGGCCGGCGAACGCGGCGCGGCCGATGCCGAGCGGGACATCCGCGGCTTCGCGCTCAAGTTCTATACCGAAGAAGGCAACTGGGACCTCGTGGGCAACAACACGCCGGTCTTCTTCCTGCGCGACCCGCGCAAGTTTCCCGACCTGAACAAGGCCGTGAAGCGCGACCCCAAGACCAACCTGCGCAGCGCGACCAACAACTGGGACTTCTGGACGCTGCTGCCCGAAACGCTGCACCAGGTCACCATCGTGATGAGCGATCGGGGCATTCCGGCAAGCTACCGCCACATGCATGGCTTCGGCTCGCACACCTACAGCTTCATCAACGCGAACAACGACCGCTTCTGGGTGAAGTTCCACTTCAGGACGCAGCAAGGCATCAAGAACCTCACGGATGCGGAAGCCACGGCCACCGTGGGCGCAGACCGCGAAAGCCATCAGCGCGACTTGTTCAACGCCATCGAGGGCGGTGACTTTCCCAAGTGGACGCTGTACGTGCAGATGATGCCCGAAGCCGATGCGGAGAAGGTGCCCTACCACCCCTTCGACCTGACCAAGATCTGGCCCAAGAAGGACTACCCGCTGATGGAGGTGGGCTTCTTCGAGCTCAACCGCAACCCCGAGAATTTCTTCGCCGACGTCGAGCAGAGCGCGTTTGCGCCGAACAACCTGGTGCCCGGCATCAGCGTGTCGCCCGACAAGATGCTGCAGGCGCGCCTGTTCGCGTACTCGGATGCGCAGCGCTATCGGCTGGGCGTCAATCACCATCAGATCCCGGTGAACGCCGCGCGCTGCCCGGTGCACAGCAACCACCGTGACGGCGCCATGCGCGTGGACGGCAACTACGGCGGCACCTCGCACTACGAGCCCAACAGCTTCGGCCAGTGGCAGGAGCAACCCGACTACCGCGAGCCGCCACTCAAGCTGCGCGGCGACGCGGACTTCTGGAACTTCCGCGAAGACGATGCCGACTACTACAAGCAGCCCGGTGACCCGTTCCGCCTGATGAAGCCCGAGCAGCAACAGGTGCTGTTCGAGAACACCGCCCGAGCCATGGGCGATGCGCCGGAGTTCATCAAGCGGCGGCACATCGACAACTGCGCCAAGGCCGATCCGGCGTACGGCGCGGGCGTGGCCAGGGCACTGGGTCTTTGAGCGACGCTCGCGGCGCCCGATGGCGCCGCACCAATGCGGGCGCTCCCGTTTTCGACGGGGCGCTTTCCTTTGCCCATCGCCGCGCGTCAGCGCGCGAGCCGCGTGAACACGTAGTCGTGGTTTTTCACCAGCGCCTGGTGGCAGGCAAAACAAGTCTGATGCTGTGCCAGGTCGACGGGCTTGCCATTGACGAAACGGCCAAAGCCCCAGCCGCCGGTGGCGGCATATTTTTTGGAGTCTTTCACCATGACCTGCACAGTGGTCGCAGCGCCCGGGATCGACGCAGGTGCGAACTCCGGCGACTGCACGTGTTTCCATGCCAGCTTGGTGAGGACGGCCCCGTCTGGAAATGGCAGGGTGTCCTTGTCATAGGCCTCGACCGCCTTGGCATTGCCGAGCACCACACGCAGCTCGTTCAACGGCTCCGCCTCGATCGCGGGCGAGATCAATTGCCACTGCCGGTAACCCTTGGGGATGACGACGCCGTAGAGGGGCGAAGCATCCGAGGTCCTCGCGTCCTCCGCAGCGCTGGGAGTCACCGCGAAAATGCTGGAAGCCGTCGCGAGCGCAAGGAGCCCGAAGCCACCGAGCTTTGCCAGCACCGCTTGGCAGGAAGGTGACGAGCCATCGTTCTTCGTGGCGTCCGATGCGGACAGCTGTCGCGCGTTGAGTCGATTCATAAGACAAGCCGTGTGAGTTGGAAATTGCTGTCGGAGTGCGAGCTCCGGAGCACCTTGGCACGCCAATTTTTTGGCCACGACGCCTCTTTCGAAACGATCTGCGTATGCGCGTGTATCTGCGCCGCCGGATCTCACACTACGTTTCATCTCCGAGCGCACTGGCGTTCACCGTGCAGCGATTGCCGCACGGATGCACGCGGCGCGGAAGGCTTCGCAGACGACGCATTCGCGTAATTCTTCATGTCGCCCGATCCGGCAGACACAGTGGCATACAGACATCCCGTTTCCTCGCGATGCCGCGCCCTATAAATGCGGCCGTGCCTCGCCAAGCCGCGTTCGTCATGAGTCGGCATGGGCGATCACTTCCTTCATCACCCATCACTTCAATCACAGGAAAAATCGAAATGAAAAATCTTGGCCGTCGCTTCGTCCGCACCATCGCCACCGTGAGCCTCATGGCTCTGGCTGGCGCATTCACCACGCTCAGCGCTTCGGCCCAAACCGCAAGCACTTCGCATGCAGCCAAGCCCACCGTGGTGCTCGTGCATGGTGCCTTTGCGGAATCGTCGAGCTGGGACGGCGTCATCCGCAAGCTGGAGGCGCAGCACTACCCGGTGATCGCCGCTGCAAACCCGCTGCGCGGCGTCAAGTCCGACGCGGCTTATGTCGCGGACATCGTCGATGCGGTCAAAGGACCCGTGGTGCTGGTTGGCCACTCGTATGGCGGCTCGGTGATCTCCAGTGCCGCGACCGGCAAGAGCAACGTGAAGGCACTCGTCTTCGTGGCCGCTTTCGCACCCGAAGCCGGCGAGTCAGCCGCCGATCTTGCCGGCAAGTTCCCCGGCAGCACGCTCGGTCCTGCGCTGGCGCCGCCGGTTGCACTCGCCGACGGCGGCAAGGACCTGTACATCCTGAAGAACAGGTTCCACGACCAATTCGCTGCCGACGTGCCAGCCGCCGCTGCACGCCTGATGGCCGCGACGCAACGGCCCATCGCCGAATCGGCACTCGGCGAACCGGCCGGAGCACCTGCGTGGAAGACGGTGCCTTCGTGGTTCGTCTACGGCGACGGCGACAAGAACATTCCGCCAGCGGCGCAAGCCTTCATGGCAGAGCGTGCCAAGTCGGTGAAGACGGTGGTCGTCAAGGGGGCCTCGCACGTGGTGATGACGTCCAAGCCCGCGGTGGTCGCGAAGCTCATCGTCAAAGCCGCAAGCCGATAGACGGACTCCTGCGCACGGCCCTTCGACACGCAGGTCGACCTGCTCGCATCGAAATGTATTGTTGGAAAAGCGGCGGGAGATACAGAGCGGTACGAAGTACCGGCCGAAGGGTGATTCCACGCGCAATATTTGGACCTGCCAGCCCTTTCACCACCACCAGTCACTCAGGAGATTCCAATGACGTCATCGTTCCAACTGCCTCGCAGAACTTTCCTCACCGCGACGGCGCTCAGCGCTGCTGCCGCTCAGCTCGCAGCGGTCACGCCGGCCTTCGCCCAGCCCGTGGGCGCACTCAAGCGCCTCGAACCACTCAAGCGCATTGACGCGGGCACTCTCAACATCGGCTATTACGAAGCTGGCCCGGCCAATGGAGCGCCGGTGATTCTGTTGCACGGTTGGCCGTACGACATTCACATGTTCGTCGACGTCGCTCCGCAGCTTGCCGCCGCGGGCTTCCGCGTCATCGTGCCGTACCTGCGCGGGTACGGCACCACGCGCTTCCTGTCGGCCGACACGCCGCGCAACGGGCAGCAGTCCGTGGTCGCCGCCGACATCATCGCGCTGATGGACGCGCTGAAGATTCAAGCAGCCACCGTTGCCGGCTGCGACTGGGGTGCACGCACGGCCTGCATCATGGCCGCGCTGTGGCCGGAGCGCGTGAAGGCGCTGGTGTCGGTCAGCGGCTACCTGATCGGCAGCCAGGAGGCCGGCAAGACCCCCCTGCCGCCGCAAGCCGAGCTGCAGTGGTGGTACCAGTACTACTTTGCGACCGAGCGCGGCCGCGCGGGCTATGAGAAGAACCGCCACGACTTCGCCAAGCTCATCTGGCAACTCGCATCGCCGAAGTGGAACTTCGACGCGGCCACGTTCGATCGCAGCGCCACCGCATTCGAGAATCCCGACCACGTGGCCATCACGGTCCACAACTACCGCTGGCGCCTCGGCCTGGCCGATGGCGAGGCGAAGTACCAGGCGCTCGAGAACCGGCTCGCCAAGGCGCCGGTGATCGGCGTGCCGACCATCACGCTCGAAGGTGACGCCAACGGCGCGCCACATCCGGAACCCAGCGCCTACGCGAAGAAGTTCTCGGGGCGCTACGAGCATCGGCTGGTCAGCGGCGGCATCGGCCACAACCTGCCGCAGGAAGCACCGGAGGCCTTCGCGAAGGCCGTGATCGACGTGGCGCGCGGGTGAGCCATGAAAGCAGTTGTGATGAGCCAACCCGGTGATGTCGGCGTATTGGCGTATCTGGATCGGCCGGACCCGTTGCCCGACCGCGGGACGGTGCTGGTCCAGATCGCCGTCGCCGGGGTCAACTTCATGGACATCGGCGTGCGTCAAGGCACCTCGTGGAACGAGATGCCCAACCCGAAGATCCTGGGCGTCGAAGGCGCAGGCCGCGTGCTGGCTGTGGGCGACGGGGTCGACGGATTCAAGATCGGCCAGCGTGTGGCCTGGGTCTATGCGCCCGGCAGCTATGCGGAGAAGATCGCCATTCCGGCCACTTCGCTGGTGCCCATCCCTGACGACATCGACGACAAGACCGCCGCCTCGGTGATGATGCAAGGCCTGACAGCCAGTCATTTCGCTACCGATTTTTATTCGGTCCAGCCGGGCGATATCGCCTTCGTCCACGCGGCCGCCGGCGGCCTCGGACTGCTGCTGACCCAGATCATCAAGCTGCGTGGCGGACAGGTCATCGGCCGCGTGTCGTCGGCCGACAAGGAGGCGGTGGCCAGGGCGGCCGGCGCGGACCACGTGATCGTCGATACCGACGGCAAGTTCGTCGATCAAGCGAGACAGCTGTCCGGCGGCGAGGGCGTGCACGTCGTGTTCGACGGCTCAGGCCCCCGTACTTTCCAAGGGTCGCTGGATGTGCTTCGCCGCTCGGGGACCTTTTGCTGGTATGGCCCGGTACTCGGCGGGCCCGGTGCCATCGACATCATGAGCCTGCCCAGGAGCATCAAGCTGGGCTACGCGGTGTTCTTCGATCACATCCATACGCCGCAACTGTTGCGCGCGCGCTCGGCGCGGCTGTTCGACTGGATCGCTGAAGGCAAGCTGAAAGTCCATCTCGGCGGCGTGTATCCGCTGGCCGACGCCGCCAGGGCTCACGCCGACATGGCGAGCCGCGCGACCACCGGCAAGCTATTGCTCCTGCACTGATGCCGAAGCCGGACTCTTGGCACCGGGCTATCGCGCCGGCTCGATCCGAGTCACCACGATCTTCCCGTCCACCTTTCCGGCATCGAAGCGCACCTTGTCCCCCGCCTGGAACTTTTCCAGCACCGCCTCGTCGCTCACGCCGAAGACCATGGTCATGCTGGGCATGTCCAGGCTCTTGAGCGGGCCGTGCTTGATCGTGAGCTTCTTGTTGTCCTTGTCGACCTTGCGGATCTCGCCAGTGGCGAGTTCAGCATCGGCGGCGGCGGCCGCGCTTGGCGCCGTCGTGCCGGACGCGGCCGGTGCGGTGGATTGCGCATGGACGGCGCCCGCGAACATCAGTGCGGCCATCGCCCCCACGAGCGTCATGCGTGAAATGAGAATCTTCGACATGCTCTGCTTTCCTTTCTTACTTTGTGTGATTACCTGGCAGCGGCGGTCTTGCTCACGTTCACGGCGCCCTTCATGCCGGCGTCGTAGTGCCCAGGCTGCAGGCACGCGAAGTCGACCTTGCCGGCCTTGGTGAACTGCCACACGATCTCGCCGCTCTTGCCCGCGGCCAGGGTCACCATGTTCGGATCGTCATGCTCCATCTCGGGGTTCTTCTTCATGGCTTCGTAGTGCTCCTTGAGCTCCTTCTCGGTGCCGAGCACGAGCTCGTGCTTCAGCTGTCCGGAGTTCTTGACGACGAAGCGAACGGTCTCGCCCTGCTTCACGCGGATGTCGGCGGGCGCAAAGCGCATGCTGTCGGTCATGTCGACGTGGACGGTTCGCGTGGCCTTGGCGGCCACGCCGGGTTTGCCGATGGCTTCGTCGGCGTCATGGCCGTGGCCGCCAGCGTGGTTGCCGGCGGCAGAGGCGCCTGCGGCCGCCAGGGTGGCGAGCGCGGCGAAGGCGGTGTTGCGGAGGATGTGTTTCATGGTTTCCTTTCTGGGAGTTGCTGGAGAGAAAAAATTCAGTGGCCCGAGTGGCCGGAGCGCCCGCTGCCGGGCTTGCGAACCTGCACTTCGATGTTCTCGGCCGGCATGTTCCGCGCGGGCATCGCGGCCGCGCCGGCATCGCGCCGGCGCTGGGGTTCGACAGGCGGCGCGTCGAGCTCGTAGGCCACGGTGCCCTTGGGATGCTTGAACCAGCCGGGGTTGGCGTAGTCGCCGGGCTTCTGGTTCCTGCGCACCTTCACCATGCTGAACATGCCGCCCATCTCCACCGAGCCGAAAGGCCCTTCGCCCGTCATCATTCGCGCCGTGTTGTCGGGAATGGGCATTTCCATCTCGCCCATGTCGGCCATGCCCCGCTCGCCCATCACCATGTAGTCGGGCACCAGGTTCGTGATCTGCTTGACCACGTCCTTGTGGTCCAGGCCGATCAGGGTGGGCACGTCGTGACCCATGGCGTTCATCGTGTGATGGCTCTTGTGGCAGTGGAAGGCCCAGTCGCCCTCCTCGTCGGCAAGAAACTCGATCTGCCGCATCTGGCCGACCGCCACGTCGGTGGTCACCTCGTACTGGCGGGCGCTCCTGGGCGTCGGTCCGCCATCGGTGCCGGTGACGAGGAACTCGTGCCCGTGCAGGTGCATCGGGTGGTTGGTCATCGTCAGGTTGCCGATGCGGATGCGCACCTTGTCGTTGAGGCGCACGTTGAGCGAGTCGATGCCGGGGAAGATCCGGCTGTTCCACGACCACAGGTTGAAGTCCAGCATCGTCATGATCTTGGGCGTCGCGCTGCCGGGCTCCACGTCGTAGGCGTTGAGCAGGAACACGAAGTCGCGGTCGACCTTCTCGATCAGCGGATGCTCGGCCTTGGGATGCGTGACCCAGAAGCCCATCATGCCCATGGCCATCTGCGTCATCTCGTCCGCATGCGGGTGGTACATGAAGGTGCCGGGCCGGCGCGCCACGAACTCGTAGACGAAGGTCTTGCCCGGGCGGATCGGCGGCTGCGTCAGGCCGGTGACGCCGTCCATGCCGTTGGGCAGGCGCTGGCCGTGCCAGTGCACGCTGGTGTGCTCGGGCAACTTGTTGGTCACGAAGATGCGCACCCTGTCGCCTTCCACCACCTCGATGGTCGGGCCGGGCGACTGGCCGTTGTAGCCCCAGAGGTTGGCCTTGAAGCCGGGGGCCATCTCGCGCACCACGGGCTCGGCCACGAGGTGGAATTCCTTCACGCCGTTGTTCATGCGCCAGGGCAGCGTCCAGCCGTTGAGCGTGACCACGGGGTTGTAGGGCCGACCGCTCGATGGCATGAGCGGCGGCATGGTGTTGGGCGTGGTCTGGAGCACGGGCTCGGGCAAGGCGGCCATGGCCACCTTGCTCACGCTCGCGGCCGCGAGGGCGCCTGTGATGGCACTCGCGCCGCCGAGGAAATTGCGTCTGTTTGTCATGTCGTTCAAATGATTGGTGAGTGCAGGGCGTGCGCTCAGTGGGCGGCGCCGGTGGAGGCGGCTGGGCCACCCGCGCTGGCGGCCGGGGCGCCCATGGCCGTGGGCTTTCCGATCACCGAAGCCGCCAGCGCGGCATCGGCCAGCCAGAACTGCTGCTGGGCGTTGATGGCGTTGCTCACGCTCGCGATCTGGTCGCGCGCTTCGGCCAGCAGCTCGAAGACGCCGATCAGCATGCCGTTGTAGCGAAGCACGTTCTCGTCGGCCATGGCCTGGCGCAGCGGCACGATCTCGTCGCGATAGTGCCGCGCGATGTCGTAGGCGGTGCGGTAGGCCGAGTAGCCTTCGCGCAACTGCGAGGAAGCGCCGCGCACGGTGGCGTCGTAGCGGTTGGCCGCGGCCAGCGATTGCGCGTTCAATGCATCGCGCTGCGCCGAGCCCCAGTCGAACAGCGGCAGCCGGATGTCGAGCTCGAAGCCGCGCCGCGTGCTCCGGGTGCCTTCGGCGTTGTCGAAGATCGTGTCGCGCCGGCCGCCCACCTCCACGTCGACGAAGGTCGACAGCAGGTTGATGCCCTGCGACTTGCCCGCCACGTCGAGCTGGGCGCGCGCGAGCTGCACGTCGAGGCGCTGCTCGGTCGCGGTGGCGGCCACTTCCTTGGCCTCGCGCGGCGCCTTGGGCAGATCGGGCAGCCGATCGGGCAAGGCCAGCCGGGCGGCCTGCGCATCATCGAGCCCCAATGCGCGGACCAGCTCCTCGCGCGCGGCGGTGGCGGCATGTTGCGCCGACGCCAGCTGCGTGGTCGCGTCGGCGTAGAAGACCTGCTGGCGCGCGCGCTGCAGCTTGCTGAAGTTGCCGATCTGCTGCATGCGCCGCGCGAGTTCCGCGCTGGCCTGGGCCGAACGGTTGACCTGCTCGGCGTACTGCAGCATCTGCTGCGCGGCCACCGCGCGAACCCAGGCCTGCCGCACCTGCGTGACCTGGTCGACCACCGCGCCCGTGAGCTGCACCTTGGCCTGGCTCGATTGGCTGCGCGAAATCGACAGGCGCTGCGGCAGCAGGATGAGGTCCACGAGGCCGAAGGACAGCAGCCGCCCGAGCTCGAGTTCGCTGTGGAGGCGCATGCGCTCGAAAGTGAAGACCGGGTTGGGCAGCCGGCTTGACTGGTTGGCCGCGGCAAGGTCGCCCCAGCTCTGCGCGACCAGGGCCTGGACCGAGGGGCTGTTGGCCAGCGCGAGCTGCACCGCGTCGCTTTGCGACAGCGGCCTGGACAGCAGCTCCTGCGTCAGCGCCGCGCGGCGGTCCCGCTGTTCCTGCGTGCGGCTGAGTTCGAGCTTGCCGCCGGTGAACTGCTGCGCCTGGGTGTTGGTGTCCTGCAGCGCGTCGTCGATGCCGACCGAGGCGCAGCCCGCGAGGAACGCGGCCGCGGCGGCAGCGGCCGTGAGGCGCAAGGCGCGCTTCATGGCTTCTCCGCCTTCTTCGCGGGAGGCATCGGCATTGCGTGGCCCTTGGGCGCTTCGGCCGCAGGCGGTCCGCTTTCGGCGGCTTCCTCGGCATAGGCCTTCCAGCCGCCGCGGCGGTGGACCGTCTCGTTGGCTTCCTTCCAGGGAATCGGCTTTTCTTCGGTGAAGGGCCGGTAGCCCTCGAGCGCGGACTTGTAGCTCAGGGCAGCAGGCGCACGGGTGGCGGCTTCGTCAGCCGACGGAGCGGAGGCCGGCGCCGGCTGCGCCGCGGCGGCGAGCGCCGCCACGGCCGGAAAAACAGCCAGCCAAGGAGCGGGCGATGAATGGAACATGGAATCCTCGCGTGTTCATGAACGGAATGCGTCAAGGCCGCCCGAGGGGGCATGACGCAGGCGATGCATGCGCGTTCGCTGCGGCTGCTGTGCGGCCCGTGATCGGGCGCGCGCAGGCGCACGAACGCTTCAGGCGCGAGGAGGTTTGTCGAGAAGGCGCGGCGCGACCGTGGCCACCGTGCTGGCGGGCTCGGTCAGGTCGGCGTGGGGAAGGCCCTGGAACACGATCAGTTCCAGCGTGCTGGTCAGCGCAGTGGCATGGCACGCGCCGCAGGTGCCGCACTTGTGCATTCCATCAGGTTCCGCATGGGCGGTGTTGCCGGCGCTGCCGTCGTCGGCGGAGGGCCCATCGGCGTGCGCGGCGGCTTCGTGGTGGTGATGATCCGCATGCCCGTCGCCGTGCGCCTCTTGCGCATGCCGGTGCGCTCCGGCCGGCGCGGCAACCGCCACGGCCGGCGCGCCGCCTTGGCCCGGTCCGCAAAAGACCATGGCTGCCGCCGCGTACGCCTGGAAGGGCACGGCAAACATCATGATCCAAAGGACGAAAAGGCGAACCCGGTGCATGTGGGGCATTGTAAGGAGAGCGGCAATACCTGTCTGCGTTCGACGGGCATGCGTGCACTCCAGCCATCCAGTCCGACGGTTTGCCGTCGGCTGGATGACAGGACCGTCATCTTCTTCGGGCGCGCCCGCTGCGGTCAAAAGAACCCGAGCTTCTTCGGCGAATAGCTCACGAGCAGGTTCTTGGTCTGCTGGTAGTGGTCGAGCATCATCTTGTGCGTTTCGCGGCCGATGCCCGATTCCTTGTAGCCGCCGAACGTGGCATGCGCCGGATAGGCGTGGTAGCAGTTGGTCCACACGCGGCCGGCCTGGATGGCGCGGCCCATGCGGTAGGCGGTGCTGCCGTCGCGCGTCCACACGCCGGCGCCCAGGCCGTAGGGCGTGTCGTTGGCAATCTCCAGCGCCTCGGCCTCGGTCTTGAAGGTTGCGATCGCGAGCACGGGGCCGAAGATCTCTTCCTGGAAGATACGCATCTTGTTGTGGCCCTTGAACAGCGTGGGCTCGATGTAGTAGCCACCGGCCAGTTCGCCGCCGAGCTGCGCGCGGCCGCCGCCGGTCAGGCACTGTGCGCCCTCTTCCTTGCCGAGCGCGAGGTAGCCCATGATCTTGTCCATCTGCATGGCGGATGCCTGGGCGCCCATCATGGTGTCGGTGTCGAGCGGATGGCCCTGCTTGATGGCCTTGATGCGTTCGAGCGCGCGCGCCATGAACTTGTCGTAGATCGACTCCTGGATCAGCGCGCGCGACGGGCAGGTGCAGACCTCGCCCTGGTTGAAGGCGAACAGCACCAGCCCTTCCACGGCCTTGTCGAAGAAGTCGTCGTCGGCATCGGCGATGTCCTCGAAGAAGATGTTCGGGCTCTTGCCGCCGAGCTCCAGCGTGGCGGGAATCAGGTTGCCGGCCGCGGCCTGCGCGATGACGCGGCCGGTGGCCGTGGAGCCCGTGAACGCGATCTTCGCGATGCGCTTGCTGCCCGCCAGTGCCATGCCGGCCTCGCGGCCGTAGCCGTTGACGATGTTGAGCACGCCAGGCGGCAGCAGGTCGGCCAGCAGCTCGGCCATCACCATGATGCTCACGGGGGTGGATTCGGCGGGCTTGAGCACCACGCAGTTGCCCGCGGCAATGGCCGGCGCGAGCTTCCACGCGGCCATCAGGATCGGGAAGTTCCACGGAATGATCAGGCCCACCACGCCCAGCGGTTCGTGGAAGTGATAGGCGATGGTGTTCTCGTCGATCTCGCTCAGTGCGCCTTCCTGCGCGCGCAGGCAGCCGGCAAAGTAGCGGAAGTGGTCGACGGTCAGCGGAATGTCGGCGTTGAGGGTCTCGCGGATCGGCTTGCCGTTGTCCACGGTTTCGGCATAGGCGAGCAGTTCGAGGTTCTGCTCCAGCCGGTCGGCAATCTTCAGCAGCACGTTGGCACGCTCGGCCGGCGAGGTGCGGCCCCATGGCCCCGCGGCGGCATGGGCCGCGTCGAGTGCGAGCTCGATGTCCTCCGCGCCCGAGCGGGCCGCACGCGTGTAGGGCTTGCCGGTGATCGGCGTGATGACGTCGAAGTACTGGCCCTTCACCGGCGGCACGAACTTGCCGTTGATGAAGTTGTCGTAGGCCGGCTTGAAGTCGATCTTCGCGCCGGGGGTGTTGGGGCTCGCGTATTGCATGGTTTCTTGTCTCCGTCGGGTAGGGGTGGAAGGCGACCGCGCAAACCGGATGCCGCGCGGCCCCGGGTGTGCTGCATTGCATGCGCCGTGCCACTCGGGCTTGAACGCGAATCCTCTGATCTGGCGCAAGAATCGGGTCAGTTTCCTGCGCCAGACTGCACCAGGAGGCGTACCGCGGTGAGCACCTGTCACGAAACGGGACAGTGCACCACCGCATTCATGCTCGAACCGCCTGATGCCCGTGACACCGGGGTCCGCAGAGACCCGACTGGAGACAACAGATGCAGACGACGAATTCCCATGTCGCCACCCGCACGCCAGGCGCGCGCCTGCGCGAGGCGCGCCGCCAGCTGACGACCACCGGCGAAGTGGCCGATGGCCTCATCGATGCCGCGCTGCGCCAAAGCTGGGAGCGCAGCCGCGGCTTCGGCCTGGCTCCGGTCGGCCGCGCGCCGGGCGCGCCCCACGCCTCCGCGGCGCAGCTGGCACGCGCGCTCGACCAGCAGCGCGAACTGGCCTCCCATGCGCGGCCGGTGATGGAATTTCTGTTCGAGCAGATGCGAAACACCGACAGCCTGGTGATCCTCGCCGACGCGCAGGGCATGCTGCTCGAGGCCATGGGCGATGCGACCTTCGCGGACCGCGCCCAGCGCGTGGCGCTGCGTCCGGGCGCCAGCTGGCACGAACGGTGGCGCGGCACCAATGCCATCGGCACCGCACTGGCCGATGCGGCGCCGATGGTGGTGCATGCCGGCGAGCACTACCTCGACCGCAACGGCTTTCTCACCTGCACGGCCGCGCCGATCACCGGCCCCGACGGCCGCATGCTGGGCGTGCTCGACATCTCGGGCGACCACCGCGGCCACCACCGCCACGCGCTGGCGCTGGTGCGGCTCGCCGTGCGCACGGTCGAGCAGAAGCTGTTCGACACGCGCCATGCCGCCAACCTGCGGCTGCGCCTGCATCGGGAGCCCGAGGGCATCGGCAGCGTGACCGAGGGCCTGCTGGCGCTGTCAGACGACGGCTGGCTGGTGGGCGCCAATGCGGCCGCGCTCACCATGCTGGGCCTCTCGCGCGCCGACGTGGGCGCCGCCACCATCGAGCAGGTGCTGCAGCTGGAGTTGCCGACGCTGATGGCCTGGTGCCGCCAGCCGGCCGGCGCTCCGCGCACGGTGCGCAGGCATGACGGCAGCGCGCTCTGGCTGCGCGCCGAGGCCGGGCGCCATGTGCTGCCGGCTTCGCACGACGCCGCCCCGGCCCGGCGCCTCGCGGAAACCCGCGCCGATGCGCTGGCCGAACTGGACACCGGCGACCCGGTCATGCGGGCCGCCGTCGAGCGCGCCCGGCGCGTGCTGGACAAGCCGATCTCCTGGCTGCTGCTCGGCGCCTCCGGCGTCGGCAAGGAGGTGTTCGCCCGGGCGCTGCATGCCAGCGGAGCGCGCCGGGAGGGTCCGTTCGTCGCGGTCAACTGCGCCGCGCTGCCGGAACAGCTGATCGAGGCCGAGCTCTTCGGCTACCGTCCCGGCGCCTTCACCGGCGCCAGCCGCGAGGGCGCGATCGGCCGCATCCGCGAGGCCCACGGCGGCACGCTGCTGCTCGACGAGATCGGCGACATGCCGCTCGCACTGCAGGCACGGCTACTGCGCGTGCTGCAGGACCGGCAGGTGACGCCGCTGGGCGGCGGCAAGCCGGTGGCGGTGGACTTTCGCCTGATGTGCGCGACGCACCGCAACCTGCGCCGCGAGATCGAGACCGGGCGCTTTCGCGAGGACCTGTACTACCGGCTCAACGGACTGACCCTCCAGCTGCCCGCGTTGCGCGAGCGGCAGGACATGCCGCACCTGGTGGCCCGGATGCTGCGCGACATCGAGCCCGACCGCGAGCTGCAGCTGGCGCCGGAACTGACGCTCGCCATGTCGCGCTACCACTGGCCGGGCAATTTGCGCCAGTTGAACAGCGCGCTGCACACCGCCTGCGCCCTGCTGGGCGACCACGAGGCCCAGATCGACTGGTGGCACCTGCCTGACGACCTGGCCGATGAACTGCGCGGCATTTCCGCGGAAGAGCCCGCGGTGCCTGGCCTGCCCGCCCTGCCCGCTGGCGACACGGCGGACCTGAGAACCGTCGCGGAGCGCGCGATTTCGCAGGCGGTGCAGTCCTGTGCCGGCAATCTCTCCGAAGCGGCCCGCCGCCTGGGGATCAGCCGGAACACGCTCTACCGCAGGCTGCGCCAGCTGCCGCCCGGGTAACGCAGAAATCAAATGGCCGGCAAGTGCGCAGGCAGCCGCACATTCGGATACATTGGGGCCGCGTTCGCCTCCGGCGAGCCGCCCCAATGACCACCCTCCTCGCCGCCATGCTTCACTGCTCCGAAAGTGCGTAGTGGTTCGCGGACCCTCCATCACCGCCCGGACCATGGCTTTCGTGGCCATCGTCTGCCTCAGTCTTCTGGCGATCGACTGCTGGAACAGCTGGCAGTCGCGTTCCGACCAGCTTCGGCAGATGAGCGTGGCAACGTCGAACCTCGCGCGCGCCATGGCGCAGCAGGCGGACGACACGATCAAGAAGGCCGACACGGTGCTGGTCGGCATGGTCGAACGCGTCGAGCACGATGGCACTGATCCGGACGACGTGATGCGGCTTCGCCGTGTGCTTGCCGCGCGGGTCGCCGAGCTCCCGCAGCTCGACGGCCTGCACATCTACGACAAGGATGGCAACTGGGTCGCAAACTCCCGTTCCACGCAGCCGGAAAACCTGAACAACGCAGAACGGGAGTATTTCGTCTTTCACCGCACGCATGAGGAGCGCGGGCCGCACATCGGCATTCCGGTGCAGAGCCGGACCAGCGGCCGGTTGCTGGTTCCGGTTTCGCGGCGCATCAATCATGCGGACGGCAGCTTTGCCGGCGTGGCGCTGGCAACGATCCACGTCGACTTCTTCTCGAAGTTCTACGACAGCTTCGACATCGGCGAGGCTGGCGCCGTTGCCCTCGTGCTCGAAAACGGAACCATGATGACCCGCCGGCCCAGCACCCCCGGCATCGTGGGCCGGAACATGCGGGAAACCGAATTCTTCAGCGCCTACGCCGCGCACGGGCCGGTCGGAACCGCCTACATCAAGTCGGCCCAGGACGGCGTGACGCGCTTGAACAGCTTCCGGCGCCTCGCCAACTATCCGCTGTTCGTTGCCGCGGCCTTGTCCAAGGACGAAATCCTGGCCGACTGGTGGCGCGAGACGCTTTGGCATTCGGGTGGCGTCTTTCTCCTGGCGTCCATCGTTGGTTTCATCGGATGGCGCCTGATCAGGCAGTTCCAGCTCCAGACCCGCACCGAGGCCGAGTTGCGGCAGGCGCGCGATGCGCTCGAAACGCTCAACAAGACCCTCAACACACTGGCCATGGAGGACGGCCTGACCGGGCTCGCGAACCGCAGGCAGTTCGATGTGGCGCTGGACAGCGAATACAGCCGCGCGGCGCGCACCGCGAGCACCCTGGCCCTGATCATGATGGATGTGGATTGCTTCAAGCAGTACAACGACATCTATGGCCATGCGGCGGGCGACGAGTGCCTGCAGACCATCGGCCGCACGATCGCCGGCCTCGCATCCCGGCGGCCAGGAGACCTTGCGGCCCGCTATGGCGGAGAGGAACTGGCGGTGCTGCTGCCGAACACCGACGCGGCGGGGGCCGTGGTGCTGGCCGAACGCATCCGCAGCGCCGTGCGGGACTTGAAGATCGAGCATGCCGGCACCGCCGATGGATTCGTGACGCTGAGCGCCGGCGTGGACGCGCTCAGTCCCGCGGTCGGAGACGGGCAGCCCAAGCAACTGATCCGGTCCGCAGACAAGGCGTTGTACGCGGCGAAGAGCGGCGGGCGCAATCGCGTGTGCGCCTCGACGGTTCAGCCAGTGCCTGCGTGAAGCGGGCCGTGTTTCCACTTCCACGAAGCTGACGTTACGCGGGTAAACCCCAGTCGGCGAGTACTTGATTCCACCCCTGTTGATTCAGTACACTGATTGTCATTCAGTGCACTGAATCAGGCGTTGCCAGCCATGTACTCGGCCGCCCTGCACATGGAGACAACAATGACCCACGATCTACGCAAAACCTTCGATGAAGGCCCGATGAGCCGCTTCCAGTGGAGCGCCATCGCCATCTGCGTCACGCTGATCATGCTCGACGGCTTCGACGTGCTGGTCATGGCTTTCACTGCGGCCAGCGTGTCGGCCGAGTGGAAGCTCAGCGGCGCCCAACTCGGCGTGCTGTTCAGCGCCGGCCTGTTCGGCATGGCTGCCGGATCACTGTTCCTGGCGCCGCTTGCCGATCGCTTCGGACGGCAAACCATCATTCTGCTGTGCCTGGTGGTGATCGCGCTCGGCATGGGACTGTCGGCGCTGGCCCAGAGCAGCACTCAGCTGGCGGCACTGCGCGCGCTCACCGGCCTGGGCATCGGCGGCATGCTAGCCAGCGTCGGCGTCATCACCTCCGAATACGCGTCGAACAAATGGCGCAGCACCGCGGTGGCCCTGCAGGCGACCGGCTATCCGATCGGCGCGACGATCGGCGGCAGCATCGCTGCCGTGCTGCTGGAGCGCTACGGCTGGCGTTCCGTCTTCGTCTTCGGCGGCATCGCCACGGCGCTGATGATCCCGCTGGTGCTGTGGCGCCTGCCCGAATCGGTCGACTTCCTCATCTCCAAGCGCCCCGCCGGCGCGTTGCGCAAGCTCAACGCGCTGCTGCGCCAGATGACGCGTCCAGAGCTGAGCCAACTCCCGCCGCTGCCGCCGGCCGGTGAGCGCGCGGCCTCCACGGTAGCGAGCCTGTTCCATGCAGGCCTGGCGCGCTCGACATTGCTGCTGTGGGCTGCGTTCTTCCTGCTGATGTTCAGCTTCTACTTCGCGCTGAGCTGGACGCCGAAGCTGCTGGTCTCGGCAGGGCTGTCCGCGCGGGAGG
Organism: Variovorax paradoxus; assembly: GCF_018614875.1. GTDB lineage: Bacteria > Pseudomonadota > Gammaproteobacteria > Burkholderiales > Burkholderiaceae_C > Variovorax > Variovorax paradoxus_I. Next base: position 97,493 of record NZ_JAGGNW010000003.1, read on the forward strand.
GCATCACCGGCGGCGTGCTGCTGAACATCGGCGGCATCGTCGGAGGCAGCCTGTTCGGGCTGCTTGTCGCCCGGCTGAACCTGGGGCGCCTGACGGCGGCCTGCCTCACCATCACGGCCCTTGCCATGGTTGCGTTCGGTGCGGCAACCGGCCACCTCGGCGCATCGTTCGCGATCGCCTTCCTGATCGGCGGATTCATCTTCGGGTCGATGGCCGGGCTCTATGCCTTCGCTCCGGTGATCTACCCGGCCGCCGTGCGCACGACCGGCATGGGATGGGCGATCGGCATCGGCCGCATCGGCGCCATCCTCGCGCCGCTCATTGCCGGGATGCTGCTCGATCGCGGCTGGCAGCCGCCGCATCTCTACTACGCCTACGCGCTGCCGCTGATCGCGGCGACGGCAGCCGTCCTCGCACTGCGCCGAAGCGCCGCAGCGCAGCCCGCCGGCCGCGCGGTCGGCGCGCACTGATCCCTCCTTCCATCCCAGCCATCCAAAGGAAAGCTACATGTTCCCGAAAAACACCTGGTACGTGGCCTGCACGGGCAACGAGATCGATGACAAGCCCCTGGGCCGCAAGATCTGTGGCGAGAATCTTGTGCTGTACCGCGCCGCGGAAGGCAAGGCAACTGCACTGGAGGACTTCTGCCCGCATCGCGGGGCGCCCCTGTCCCTGGGCCGGGTGGTCGAGGGCAAGCTGGTGTGCGGCTACCACGGCCTGGAGATGGGCTGCGACGGCAAGACGGTCGCCATGCCCGGTCAGCGCGTGCGCGGCTTTCCGGCGATCCGCTCTTTCCCGGTCATCGAGCGCTACGGCTTCGTCTGGATCTGGCCCGGCGACCCCGCCCTGGCCGACCCGGCCAAGCTGCATCACCTCGAATGGGCCGAAAGCCCGGACTGGGCCTATGGCGGCGGCCTGTTCCACATCCAGTGCGACTACCGCCTGATGGTCGACAACCTGATGGACCTGACGCACGAGACCTACGTGCACTCGACCAGCATCGGCCAGAAGGAAATCGACGAGACGCCCACCACCACCAAGACCGAGGGCGACCTGGTCACCACCAGCCGCTTCATGGAGAACATCTCGGCGCCGCCCTTCTGGCGCATGGCGCTGCGCGGCAACCACCTGGCCGACGACGTGCCGGTCGACCGCTGGCAGATCTGCCGCTTCTCGCCGCCGAGCCATGTGCTGATCGAAGTCGGCGTCGCCCACGCCGGCAAGGGCGGCTACCACGCCGACCCGGCGCACAAGGTGTCGAGCATCGTGGTGGACTTCATCACGCCCGAGACCGAGACCTCGCACTGGTACTTCTGGGGCATGGCGCGCAACTTCCAGCCGCACGACAAGGCGCTGACCGCATCGATCCGCGAGGGCCAGGGCAAGATCTTCAGCGAAGACCTGGAGATGCTCGAATCCCAGCAGCGCAACCTGCTCGCCCACCCGACGCGCTCGCTGCTGAAACTCAACATCGACTCGGGCGGCGTGCAATCGCGCCGTGTGCTGGAGCGCCTGATCGCGCAAGAAGGGCAAACGCCCACCGCCCAGGAAGGTGCGGCATGAACGCCGCCGAACTGAACGTGCGCGTCGCCCGCAAGCACGCGGAGGCGCTGGATATCTGCACCTTCGAGCTGGTCCACGCCGAGGGGCATGCCTTGCCTGCGTTCTCGGCCGGATCGCACATCGACGTGCACTTGCCGAACGGCCTCACGCGCCAGTACTCGCTGTGCAACGATCCGCAGGAGAGCCACCGCTATCTGATCGGCGTGCTGCGCGATCCTTCGTCGCGCGGCGGCTCGCAGGCGATGCATGAACTGGTGCAGGAAGGAAGCACGCTGCGCATCAGCGCACCGAAGAACCACTTCCCGCTGGCGCACGCGGCCGCGCGCAGCGTGCTGATCGCAGGCGGCATCGGCGTGACGCCGGTCCTGTGCATGGCCGAGCGGCTGGCACTGAGCGGGGCGCCTTTCGAGATGCACTACTGCACGCGCTCGCGCGAGCGCACCGCCTTCGCCGAGCGCATCGCGCGGTCCGCGTTCGCATCGCAGGTGCAGTTCCACTTCGATGACGGGGACGAGGCACAGAAGCTGTCGCTGCCAGAGGCGGTCGGCGCGCCGCAGCAGGGCGTGCACCTGTATGTCTGTGGCCCGAAGGGCTTCATGGACTGGGTGCTGGATGCGGCGCGCACCGCCGGTTGGCCAGCCGACCAACTGCACTACGAGTTCTTCTCGGCCGAGATCGCCGCGTCGGACGCCGATGCGGCGTTCGAGGTCAAGCTGGCGAGCTCGGGGCGCATCGTCACGGTACCCAAGGATCGCACGGTGGTGCAGGCGCTTGCCGCGGCGGGCATCGAGGTGGCGACCTCCTGCGAACAGGGCGTGTGCGGTACCTGCCTCACACGCGTGCTGGAGGGCGAGCCAGACCACAAGGACATGTACCTGTCGCCGGAAGAACAGGCGGCCAACGACCAGTTCACCCCCTGCTGCTCGCGCTCGCGTTCGGCGATGCTGGTGCTCGACCTTTAGGAGCTGGCGCGGTGGAACGATTCAATAGAATCGCAGGCTCCGTCTTTGCCGCCGGGACCGATTCAGGTTTCGACATCATGCCCAGCCCCACAACCGACGCCGCCGAGATCGACATCAACGACCAGCCGGGCCACCTGATTCGCCGGGCCCATCAGATCGCGGTCTCGGTATTCCACGAAATGCTGGGGCGCGACATCACGCCGGTCCAATACGCAATCTTGCGCACCTTGCAGAAGAAGCCGGGCATCGACCAGGTGACGCTGGCCCAGCAAGTGGCACTCGACACCTCCACCGCCGCCGACATCGCCGCGCGCTTGGAGACCAAGGGATGGATCACGCGCCAGGTATTGACGCGCGGTCAGCGCGAACTGCGCCTGACCGCCGCGGGCACGACGCTGCTGGCGCAAACGGTGCCGGCGATGGCCCAGATGCAGGACACGCTGTTCAGCACCATGAGCGAGCAGGAGCGCCGCGCTTTCATGATGCTGCTCGCCAAGTTTGTCACGGCCAACAACGAAAGAAGCCGCGCGCCCATGCGTGCGTGAGGAGGGATCGGGCGTCCGCCGGATTCGTGGCGCGAATGAGCCATGGAAGACATCGCCGGCGCCAGTGTGGATGGGGTCCGGCGGCAGGCCGCACCGGTTGGATGCATTGCCGCTGTCGGAAGGCCTCACGCGGAGCGCCGATGGCAACTTAACTCTACGTTGACAACTTCATCGACCCAGACATCATGATCCTGCGGATCGAAGGGGCACTCTGACGCCTGCGGGGAAGTCGTCAAGCTGCAAGAGCATCCGGCGGCGATGCGGGTCACGACGCACTGATGCGTCGACCCCGATGAAATAGACGATCTTCTTCGAGCCGCCAATCGAAGAGCAAATCATCGAAATCACAACTGGGAAAGAAGGACTCCATGCCTCATACCTTGCTGCGACGACTTTTGATGTCATTGGGCTGCCTGTCGGGAATTGTCGTTGCTCCTCAGGGGCAGGCCGCACCGCTCGGGGATCCGATCATGGTGAATACCACCACTGCCGGCAATCAGCGTCCGATTTATTTCTCCGCAGGATCAAATGGAGAAAGACTTCTGATCTGGTTCGACGCCGCAGCAAATGCCACGTACGCTCAAAGAATAAGGTCGTCAGGAACACCTTTTTTAACAAAACACCAGATCCAAGCGCCTCCGACGTATGCGAATTTCTCGGTCGACCGAGCCGGCAATTTCGCCTTCGGAAGTCACCCTGGAAGAGTCATGGCCTATGGCAGAAACGGAAACCTGCTCTCCAGTTTTCAAACAACCCCGGATTCATCGAGCACAGTCGCCAGCATGGATACGGATGGCAATATCACTGCAGCCTACTCGCGCTCGGCCTCGGAAGGGGCGCCTCGGACGATTGCAATCAGGCGATTCAATACCAGCGGAATTCCCATCAGTCCTGAAGTCATCGTTGCATCGGATGCCCCGGACAAACTCTCCGGCCCCAGTTCGATTGCCACCGACGATGCAGGAAACATCGCATTGTCATTTGCGACCAGGCCCGGTCCCACGGCAAACCAATCCAACATCATGATCCAGCGCTTCAGCCGCGCAGGTGTTGCGCTGGCTCCGGCACTTGTCGTCAGCGCCATCCGATCGATCTACAGTTCAGGCGGCCGTATTGCCATGGACCCCGGCGGAAAATCCGTCATCACCTGGAGCGCTTCCCAAGACGATAACTACACCTGGAACATATACGCCCGCCCCTATGACGCGAATGGCAACCCCAGCGGATTGGTGCGAGTCAACCAACGCATCCACGAAGGCGAACCCGGGCCGAATCCGGGGATTGAATTGCAGAGAATGGCGATTTTGTCGTTTCATGGATTGCATCGAATGGCGTGGTCGGTGGGCCCCAAAGCTCTACGTTGGCTGCTAGACAATTTCGCAGCGACGGAACTCCGATTACCGATGAATTTCGAGTCGACCCGCCGCAACCTCAATTTGGAGCCAACCCGCTGCTGGCAATGGATCCGGTGGGAAATTTTGCAGTGACATGGGTCAGCAACTCTGCCGAGACCGGATGGGACGTCATGGTGCGCTCCTTCAAGATGGACACCCGGCCGCCCCTTGTGCAACTCCTGAACAACCAGCCCGCCCAAGGCCTGGCTGGCGGCACCGACAGCTGGAGCTACTACCGGATCACGGTCCCCCCCGGCGTCGCGCAGCTGAGCATCAACATGGCCGGCCCCGTCGGCGGTGGCGATGGCGACATGTACGTCCGCCTCGGCGCACTCCCGTCGTTGACGGCCTGGGACTTCCGCCCCTACGTCAACGGCAGCAACGAAGCCATCGCGATCAGCAATCCCCTGCCTGGTGACTTCTACATCGCGATCCATGGACGCAGCGCGTACTCGTCGGTCGGCCTGACCGCGAGCTACGACTGAGGCTCGCCTGGCCGCGCCAGGCGTTCGCCTCCATGAAATCGTCCTCCCGCCAACCCGCCTGCTCCTAGGCCTGGATGAATGCCAGCAGATCCGCGTTCACCTGATCTTTATGCGTGGTGCAGGTGGCGTGTGGCGCGCCGGCGTAGACCTTGAGTTGGCTGCCCTTGATCATCTCGGCCGCGAGCTTGCCGGTGGCCTCGAAGGGCACGACCTGGTCGTCGTCGCCGTGGATCACGAGCGTGGGCACATCGATCTTCGCCATGTCGGGGCGGAAGTCGGTTTCCGAGAACGCGGTCACGCAGTCGATGGTGGCCTTGATGGAGGCTTGCAGCGCGATCTGCAGCGTCTGCTTGAACACGCCCTGCGACACCTTGGCGCCGGGCCGGTTGGTGCCGTAGAACAGCGTGCTGAAGTCGTCGAGGAACTGCGGACGATCGGCAGCCAGGCCGGCGCGGATGCCTGCGAACAGCGATGCATCGGGGCCCACGGGGTGATCGGCGGTCTTCATGAACAGCGGCGTCACCGCGCTGATGAGCGCGAGCTTGGCGATGCGCGACGTGCCCTTGCGCGCGATGTAGCGCGTCACGTCGCCGCCGCCCATCGAGAAGCCCGCGAGGATCACGTCCTTCAGGTCGAGCTTCTCGATCAGTTCGGAAATGTCGTCGGCGAAGGTGTCGTAGTCGTAGCCGGTCCAGGGCTGGCTCGAACGGCCGAAACCGCGGCGGTCGAACGCGATGGTGCGGTAGCCGCGTTCCGCGAAGAACAGCATCTGGGCGTCCCACATGTCCGCACTGAGGGGCCAGCCATGGCTGAAGAGGATGGGCTGGCCCGAGCCCCAGTCCTTGTAGTAGAGCTCGGTGCCGTCGCGCAACGTGAGTGTGGTCATGGTTTTTTTCCAGGTTGATGAAAGAGGGAAGGAAGCAATCAGAGAGACAGGAAGTGCTGCACCTCGGGCTTGCCGGGCCCGATGTGGAATCGCGTGGCCTCGCCTTGCAGGTCGGCATCGGCATGCGACACGCGGTGGTGCTGGCGCAAATGTTCGGCCCAGGATTCGACGAGGAACCATTCCATGATGCGCTCGGGATCGCCCGTGTGTTCGGTGAGGCCCCAGGCATAGGCGCCGTCGCGGCGGCGCTCCAGCGACAGCCGCTTCATCACGGCGAGGAACGCGGGGCGGTCGTCCTGGCGGATGCGGTATTCCACCTGCACCATTACCGGGCCGCGATCGTTCGCCACGGGCTGGGTGAGCAGCGGCTCGGGCCAGTGGTTCGAGGGCTGCAGGTCGGCCTCGCCGGCAGGCAGGCGCACGCGGTGAAAAGCCAGGCCGGCCACCGCCAGGCCCACCGCGCCCGCCACCAGCGTGGCCGGCACGCCGACCTGCTGCGCGACCAGGCCCCAGCCCAGGCTGCCGGCGGCCATCGCGCCGTTGAATACCGTGAGATACACAGCCAGCCCGCGCCCGCGCACCCAGTTCGGCAGGATCGATTGCGCCACCCCGTTGAGCGTGGTGAGCGCAATGATCCAGCCCAGGCCCAGCACCAGCAGCAACAGCACCGCGAGCCACTGCGGCGGTGCGAAGACCAGGCTGCCCATCACGCCCGCGGTGAGCAGCGAGGCCAGCAGCAGCATGCCGTCGGCATCGAGCCGCGCACGCAGCCGCGGCATCACCAGCGCGCCGCCGATCGCGCCCGCACCCACGGCGCCGAGCAGCACGCCGTAGAAGCCGGCGCTGCCGCCGAGCATCTGGCGCGCCACCAGCGGCAGCAGCGCCCACACCGAACTGGCGAACAGGAAGAACACCGCCGCGCGCAGCAGCACGCGATGCAGTTCGCGGCTGGCGCGCGTGTAGCGCAGGCCGGCGCGGAAGGCGCCGAGGAAGTTCTCCGACAGGCCGCTGTCGACGGCCGCCGGGCGCTTCCACCACAGCAGCGCCGCGATGACGAACACATAGCTGAGCACGTCGATGCCGTAGGTGGCGGCCGCGCCAAAGCTCGCGAGGATCAGGCCGCCCGCGGCCGGCCCGATGGAACGCGCGATGTTGATGCCCAGCGAGTTCAGCGCCACCGCGCCCTTGAGCTCGGCGCGCGGCACCAGCTCCGGCACGATCGACTGCCAGGTCGGCCCCATCAGCGCCGCGCCGATGCCGCCCACGAAAGTCAGCGCGATCAGGTATTCGACCGTGAGCGCGCCGGTGTGCGAGAGCACCAGCAGCGCGCCGCTCACCGCCGCCAGCACCAGCTGCACGAAGATCAGGAGCCGCCGGCGGTCGAGGATGTCCGACAGCACCCCGGCCGGAATCGCGAGCAGGAAGATCGGCAGCGTGGCCGCGGTCTGGATCAGCGCCACCGCGGTCGGGCTTGCCGAGAGATCGGTCACCAGCCACGAGCTCGCCACGTCGCGCATGAAGCTGCCGATATTGCCGAGCACGGTGGCGGCCCACAGCACGGCGAACACCGGCTGGCGCAGCGGCGCGAAGGCGCCGGGCTGGGGCGATGGTGCAACGGCGACGCGCGGAGTTTCAGACATGGGTGCGCTCCTTCAGGTCATGCCAGGCAACGAGCAGGAAGCCGCCGACGAGGCCCAGGTGTTCGAAGAAGGAGTTCGCCGCCATGAAGCGCGCCGGCTGCGGCATTTCCCAGAAGCGCAGCGCCACGAAAGTCGCCATCAGCGTGAAGCCCGCGAGCGCCAGCGCGCCGAGCCAGCGCCAGAAGCCCGTGAGGATCAGCGCCGCGGCACCGAGCTCCAGCACGATCACCGCCGCGGCCAGCGGCCCGGCGGGCGCGAGACCGAAGTGGTTCATCTCGGCGATGGCGGCGTCGAAGTCCATCGCCTTGTTGAAACCGCCCTGCAGGTAGGCTGCGCACAGCAGCAGCAAGGCGATCCAGCGCAATGCGGGTGAGGTTGTCCAGCGCATCGTCGTCATCACACCGCCCAGCAGGCGCAACCGAGCGCGCCCCAGAAACTCTTGAGGTCGGCGATCGGCAGCTTGCTGCTCCAGGCCGTCGCATGCTGGTGGCCGTGCACGTTGCAGTTGTTGGCGCAGGCGCAGGCGCAGGCGGCGGCCGCCTTCCGCATCGAGTTCTGCAGCACCTTCTGCATCGGCGCGCCTTCGGCCGAGGCACCACGTGCATCGGCCCAACCGGCATAGCCGCCGAAGGTGCGCGCAGGCGACCAGTCGGGCATGGCGGGCGGCGGCGCGCCATCGTCGTGCGCGGCGAACGGGCCGGCGCCCCACACCACCTTGCCGCCCACCATGGTGAGCAGCGCGGTGGTGTCGGCAATGTCCGATTCGGCGCAGGCGAAATAGTCGCGGTCCGGCACCACCAGGTCGGCCAGCTGGCCGGCCTCGATGCGGCCCTTCTTGCCTTCTTCGTTCGAGAACCAGGTCACGTTCTCGGTCCACATGCGCAGCGCGCCCTCGCGGTCGAGGCAGTTGCGCTGCGGGTAGAGCTGCATGCCGCCCACCGTCTTGCCCGTGACCAGCCACGACAGCGACACCCACGGGTTGTACGAGGCGACGCGCGTGGCGTCGGTGCCCGCCGAGACCTTCATGCCCTTCTCGAGCATGCGCTTGACCGGCGGCGTGGCCTCGGCCGCGCCGGGGCCGTAGCGCTCGACGAAATACTCGCCCTGGTAGGCCATGCGGTGCTGCACCGCCACGCCGCCGCCCAGCGCGGCGATGCGGTCCATCGAATGCTCGGAGATGGTCTCGGCATGGTCGAAGAACCAGTTCAGGCCCGCGAGCGGCGTGTCCTTGTTCACGCGCTCGAACACGTCGAGCGAGCGGCTGATCGTTTCGTCGTAGGTGGCGTGCATGCGCCAGGGCCAGCGGTTCTGCGCGAGGATGCGCACCACGCCTTCGAGCTCGCCTTCCATCTCGGGCGCCATGTCGGGGCGCGGCTGGCGGAAGTCCTCGAAATCGGCGGCCGAGAACACCAGCATCTCGCCTGCGCCGTTGTGGCGGAAATAGTCGTCGCCCTGCTTGTATTTCGAGTTCGCGGTCCAGTTCAGGAAGTCCTGCTTCTCCGCCTTGGGCTTCTGCGTGAACAGGTTGTAGGCCAAGCGGATGGTGAGCTGCCCGTCGTCGGCCAGCTTCTGGATCACGGCGTAGTCGTCGGGATAGTTCTGGTTGCCGCCGCCCGCGTCGATGGCGCCGGTCACGCCCAGGCGGTTGAGCTCGCGCATGAAGTGGCGCGTGGAATTGAGCTGGTAGTCGAACGGCAGCTTCGGGCCCTTGGCCAGCGTGGCGTAGAGGATGGCGGCGTTCGGCTTGGCCAGCAGCAGCCCGGTGGGGTTGCCGGCGCCGTCGCGCACGATCTCGCCGCCGGGCGGCGCGGGCGTGTCTTTCGTGTAGCCCACGGCGCGCAGCGCCGCGCCGTTGAGCAGCGCGCGGTCGTACAGGTGCAGGATGAATACCGGCGTATCGGGCGCCACCGCGTTGAGTTCGGCGATGGTCGGCAGGCGCTTCTCCGTGAACTGGTGCTCGGTGAAGCCGCCCACCACGCGCACCCACTGGGGCGCGGGCGTGATGGCGACCTGGCGCCTGAGCATGGCCATGGCGTCGGCCAGGCTGCGCACGCCGTCCCAGCGCAGTTCCATGTTGAAGTTGAGGCCGCCGCGGATGATGTGCAGGTGGTTGTCGATCAACCCCGGCAGCACGCGCTTGCCGTGCAGGTCGATCACGCGGGTGTGGCTGCCGGCGAGCGGCAGAATGTCTTCCGCGCGGCCCACGCGGGTGAAGCGGCCGTCCTTGATCGCCACCGCGTCGGCCGCGGGGTTGGCGCGGTCCAGCGTGGTGAAGCGGCCGTTGCGCAGGATAAGGTCGGGTGTCTGGGCGTGGGACATGGTCGAGGTGCCGGAGAAAGAGGTGGCGGCAAGGCCGGGAGCTGCGAGCGTAGCGCCGAGTGCTCCGAGCAGGCGGCGGCGTTTCGGGTCTGCGGTGGATGTCATGCGCTGTGCTTGTCGGACGGTTGAGCGTCGGCGGTGTTCGACGCGGAGGGCTGCACGCACTTCGGCAGTTCGCCGAAGACGTGCGGCTTCACCTGGTCGCGCAGCCACGAGGTGGTGGCCGGGCGTTCGAACACCTGCCGCACCAGCGGCGGGATCTGCTCGCCGAGCAGAATCCCGAGGAGCCCCACCAGGGCGATCACCGGCGGCGCCGGCGAGCGCACCTGGAAGAGCGCGTAGATCACGCCGACCAGCAGGCCCAGCGCAAGGGAAACGACATAGGTCTTCATGGCGGGCGTTTCTTCTTCGCTTTTTATGCGCTCAGCCTTCGTGCGCGCCGAACATGGTCTTGGCGTAGGTCACGCCCAGGCCGTAGGCGCCGCCCACCTTCTTCGCGATGCCGGTGGTCAGCTCGTAGGTGTCGCCGCGCGCCCAGTCGCGCTGCAGCTCGAGCAGGTATTGCAGCGAGGTCATCGGCTGCGCGCCGGCCTGCACCATGCGCTCCATCGCGCGGTTGTGCGCCTCGGCCGACACGTCGCCGCAGGCGTCGGCAATCACGTACACCTCGAAGCCCTGGTCGAGCGCCGACAGGGCCGGGCCGACGATGCACACGCTGGTCCACAGGCCCGCGAGCACGATGCGCGGCTTGCCGATCTGGTTCACGCGCTCGATCACGGCCGCGTCTTCCCAGGTGTTCATCGAGGTGCGGTCGAGCATCTTCTGGCCCGGGAAGGCGTCGGTGATCTCGCTGAACATCGGGCCCGAGAAGCTCTTCTCGGCCACGGTCGTGAGAATGGTCGACACGCCGAAGCCGGCCGCGGCCTGCGCCACCAGCGCGGCGTTGTTGCGCAGGTTCACGGCATCGATCGAATGCGTGGCAAAGGCCATCTGCGACTGGAAGTCGATCATCACCAGCGTGTGGTCGGTGGGCGTGAGCAGCTTGGCGCCGGCGGTGGGGGTGGCCTTGATGGACATGGGGGGCTCCTTCGGTTGAGTGGATGTTCGATTGGATTCACAATTGCTTTCGGAGGAAATCCCCTTGGCATGAGTTGAATCATCGAGGCCTTTCCATCCAGCATTGACGAAACTTTTCACAACCAATGATCGAAGTTTTCGATCATTCCCTTTTTCGAGGATTGCCGCGTGCTCAAGCTCAGTCTGGAAGCCATCGAGGTCGTCGACGCCATTGCGCGCCACGGCTCCTTCGCCGCCGCCGCCACGCGCCTGAACAAGGTGCCTTCCACCATCTCGTACGCAGTGGGCAAGCTGGAGGAGCAGCTGGGCATGCTGCTGTTCGAGCGCAACGGCCCGCGGGTGACGCTCACCGGCGCCGGCGAGGAAATGCTCAAGGAGGGCCGCTGGCTGCTCAGCGCCGCGAGCGACCTCGAATCGCGCATGCGGCAGATCGCCACCGGTTACGAGTCGGAGCTGCGGCTGGTGCATGACTCGCTCATTCCCACGCAGGCGCTGATCGACGACATCCGCGCCTTCGAGGACTTGCGCTGCGGCACCCGGCTGCGCGTGGGCTGCGAGGCGCTCACCGGCAGCTGGGAGGCGCTGCGCGAGGGCCGCGCCGACATCGTCATTGCCGCCGGCGAAGGCCCGGCCGGTGGCGGTTACCAGGCCGTGACCGTGGGGAGCCTGGAGTTCGCGTTCTGCGTTGCGCCCACCCATCCGCTCACGCGGCTGGGCCGGCCGCTGCAGCGCGGCGACCTGCTGGAGTACAACGCCATCGTGGTGGGCGACAGCGCGCGCACGCTGTCGGACCGCACGGTGGGCCTGCTCGCCGGCCAGCCGCGCATCACCGTGCCATCGATGGCCGCGAAGATCGCCTGCCAGGTGACTGCGCTGGGCCATGGCTTTCTGCCGCGCGCCTGCATCGTGAACGAGCTGAAGCGCGGCACGCTGGTGGAACTGCCGACCGAAGAGCCGCGCGCGCCCGAGACGTTCTGGCTCGCATGGAAGACCAACGCCCAGGGCCAGGCGCTGCGCTGGTGGCGGGAACGGATGAACCGCACGCTGGTGCCGGCGCTGCTGCCGCGCTCGGCCTGAGCGCCGATCAGCCGCATGGCCCGCGCGCGGTCGGCCGCCTCCAGCGCGTTGCAGGGCCACCGGCGGATGCGAAATGTCAGAAACTGGCATACAATTCTGACTCGAACCATCATGACCACGCTGCCCGAATCCATCCTGCTGCACGCACACACCCTGCCTGAGGGAGGTGTGCTGTCGCCTAAGGAATTCCTGCATCTCGGAAGCCGTGCCGCCGTCGACCAGGCGCTTTCCCGGCTCACCAAGGAAGGCAAGCTGCTCCGCGTTGCGCGCGCCACCTACGTCACGCCGGTGTCGAGCCGCTTCGGCACGCGTGCGCCGGCACCGGAAAAAGTGGTGCACGCGCTGGCCGCTCAAAGTGGCGAGGTCGTGACACCCCACGGCGCGAACGCCGCCAATGCGCTGGGACTGACCCAGCAAGTACCGATTCGCGAGGTCTACCTGACCTCGGGACGCACGCGCAAACTCAAGCTCGGACGTTCCGAGGTCGTGGTCAAGCATGCTCCGCGCTGGATGCTTGCGCTGGGAGCTGGGCCGGCCGGGGCGGCCGTGCGCGCGCTGGCCTGGATGGGACCCAGCCATGTGAGCGAATCGCTGGCAGCCTTGCACCGCACGCTGCCGCCGGCTGAATGGCGGGCGCTGATGTCGGCGCGCGCGGCCCTGCCGTCCTGGATGGCAAGGGCCATCGGCGCAGAGGCGCTACGTGGCTGAGCACTATTTCGCCCTCGGCAAAGAGGACCAGGGCGAAGTTCTGGAACAGGCCCGAGCGAAGACTGGCCGACCTACTCATTTGCTCGAAAAGGATGTGTGGGTCGTGTGGGCCGTCGGCGCTTTGTTCGAATCGCCGCTTGCCGCCGACCTCACGTTCAAAGGCGGTACGTCACTCTCGAAGGCCTACAAGATCATCGACCGCTTCTCCGAAGACATCGATCTCACCTACGACATCCGCAAGCTGATCGCGGACCTCACCGGCGGCGAAGACTTCCTGCCGGCGAATCGCAGCCAAGCCAGTAAATGGACCAAGGCCGTTCGAAACCGTCTTCCCGAATGGATCACCACCGAAGTGCAACCGCTTCTTCAAGCTGAGCTAGAACGGGCGCAATTGGACGCAAAGCTGGAGATCGGCGGTGCGGAGCACGACAAGCTCCTGCTGCACTACCCGGCGATCAAGCAAGGCACCGGCTACGTCTCCCCTGTCGTGGCGCTGGAGTTCGGCGACCGGGCGACTGGAGAACCACACCAGGTGTTATCTGTTGCGTGCGACATGGATGGCCACGTCGATGGCGAGGCGTCCCGTTTTCGAACTGGTTTCTGGCACGCTTCGCGCAGCGCTTTCGCGGTCCGATTGCACCGCCGAACCGACCGTGCATTCGGACCCGGGCTGGCACCACAAGATGCAGCCCTATCGGACGATGCTTGCGCGTCGCGGAGTCACGCAAAGCATGGGCCGCAAGGGCAACTGCTTTGACAACGCGGTGATCGAGAGCTTCTTCGGCACCCTAAAAGCCGAGTACTTCCATCTTGCAACGCTCGACGGCCTTGAGGCGCTCGAAGCGGGCGTGCACGATTACATTCACTACTACAACCACGAGCGCATCAAGCTCGGATTGCGAGGGCTCAGTCCGGTGGATTACCGGCTGAGAAGCACCGCCTGATCGGTGGGATCGTGACTGTCCAACTTCTGGGGGTCAGTTCAAAGCCGGGGCGATTCATAGCGACGAAGTCTCCGACCTGAAGTATGAGACCCGCGATTTAGCTCCAGACGCTTGCAACGAGTGTCACTTTCGTCCTTGGAAAGAAATACGACGTTCGTTAGCGGTGAAGGCTCGCGTGTGCCGATGCCCCGGGTTCACCAGGGTGCGGTGCCGACCCGTCCGATCGTGCTTCACCCGCCAGGGTGAAGCGACACCGCGGCTGCAAGCCGCACGCGCACCGCCAGCGCTCTGAGCCAAGTTCGCGGCCGGCGCATCCCCCGAACGCAGTATTGACGGACGCGCGCCAAGCCCATCTACTCGCCATTCGCCGGATCTGGGGAGGTGACAAGACCCACAGCCGCTTGAGCAAGTTGTGATCAAAAAAACTGGAGGAGAAAAATGTACACCCGTGTGGTCGCGTCCATAACTTTGCTTGTCGCTCTAGGCGCATGCACAACGATAGGCAACTCAAATCAATCAGCGCACGAACCTGAGCGAACATCAGGCTACGGCTACATCCCTCTGGATGGCCTCGCCGTTGATCAGACCTTCGAGTCAGACAGCTGTAAGGAGTGGCGCCAGTTCACGCCCAGTAGAGCAGCAGGCAGCACTGCGAGTGAGCTTCTGGGAAAACGCGCTGGCGTTGACCCATTTAAGCCTCTGCTTGAAAGCCTGCCGGACATTTCTGTGCGATTTGCCGTGGCAAGTTTTGATTCTTCGGGTGGCTTAACCTTCGGCCCTGCAAAAATCACCAGCAAATTCGGCACTTATCGGGCCGTACTTGACTACGTCAATGTAGATGCGATTCCGGTAAGCCTGTCCGTCGGCGCGATTGTCTCTGGCCGTAAATTCAAACTGAGTGATGCTCGGGCGGGAAACATGAGAATCGATGGGTTTGACGTCCAGATTCAAGCTCCGGGTGAAAAGGCAATAAGTCCGACAAGCGATCTCGTGACGATTCCCGTCTATGTGGGAGTAGGCATGCGCGTCGCTGCGGATGTCACTGCCTTGGAAGGAGGTATTCCTCTAGTCAGCTTGGGAATCATCGGACTGGAAGCCCAGGCAAAGAGGCTTACCGGCACTCTGACCGTTCAGACAATTGGTATTACGGGAGAGTCAGTTGCTGCTTCTATGCCACTGCCTAGCAAGCTCGATCAGACCACCATAGAGAACGGTATCCTGTCCATCGGTGCAAATCGTTCTGCCATATACAAGTCGGGCACAAGCGGCACGACCACCACGCCTCGAGTGGTCGGAATATACAGTCCCGTTGGCTCGGAACCAGCACTGGTGAATGCCATCTATTCCGAGTTATCGCGAGAACGGCCGAAATGGTCCCGTCCGTGCAAGCCGGTTTGAGACCGGCCGAGTTGAGGTGCGCTGTCCCTTTGCTTTTTTTGCAGTCGACAACGGTACGGCTTGCCGCGCCGCGGCGGGTGACGCTTTGCGGGTCAAGGTGCCGCATCGAGACGCGGTGCTCGTGGAGCGGTCTTGCCCTTGAGTGATGCTGGCGCCTTCCATGTCACCAGAGGATGAGGAGCTTTCTGCTTTCGCATCAGCGCCCTCGCCAGCGCACGTCAATCCGCGGTCGCGCCCGATTTCTTCACCAGCTCGGCCCAGCGCGGAATCTCGCGCGCCATGTGGTCGCGCAACTCCTCGGGCGTGCTGCCGACGATCTCCATGGCCAGCTGGCCCGAGAGCTTGGCCTGCACGTCGGGCTGCTTCAATGCCTTGACGATCTCGGCATTCAGGCGCTGAACGATGGGCTTGGGCGTGCCCTTGGGCGCATAGACCGCCTGCCACGACGACATCTCGAAGCCCGGCACGCCCGACTCGATCATGGTCGGCAGTTCCGGCACCAGCGCGATGCGCTTGCCGGTGGTCACGGCCAGCAGCTTGAGCCGGCCGCTCTTCACGAGCGGCAGCGCGGCGGTCACCTGGTCGAACATGAAGGGCACCAGGCCCGAGGCCACGTCCGTCATCGCGGGCGGCGTGCCCTTGTACGGCACGTGCGTGAGCTTCACGCCGATCATGTCGGCGAACATCTCGCCCGCCAGGTGGGTCGAGGTGCCGGCGCCGGACGAGGCGAAGGTGCGCTTGGATTCGTCCTTCTTGAGCAGCGCGATCAGCTCGGCCACCGAGTTCACACCGAGCTGGCTGTTGACGATCAGCACGTTGGGCAGCCGCCCGACCAGCGTCACGGGCTCGAAGTCCTTCATGGCGTCGTAGGGCAGCTTCTTGTAGAGGCTGGGGTTGATGGCGTGCGTGCTGATGGTGCCGCCGAACAGCGTGTAGCCGTCGGGCGCGGCCTTGGCCACGTAGGCCGCGCCGATGCCGCCGGCCTGCCCCGGCTTGTTGTCCACCACCACCGACTGGTGAAGGCTCTCCTGCAGCTTGTTCGACAGGACGCGTCCCACGATGTCGGTCGAGCCGCCGGCGGTGAAGGGCACGACGTAGGTGATGGTCTTGGCGGCGGGCCATTCGGCCTGCGCAAGGACCGAGGCCGGTGCGAATGCGAGCGCGGATGCGAGCGCGGCGGACCAAAGGCCCGCGGCGCGTTGGATGAAGGGCATGGTGTTGTCTCTGTTGTGGTTGTCGAGCGGGAAACCGGCGTCAGCGCCCGCGGGCCTGGCGCCAGGCGGCGAATTCGGTGCGGCTTTGCTCGTCGGTCGGCGGATAGAGGCCGAGGATGGAGCGGCCTTCGAGCACCTTCTCCTGCACGAAGTCCTCGAAGACGGTCATCTCGGTGGCCTCGGCCGCAACCTCGTCGGCAATGGCCGCCGGAATCACGATGACGCCTTCCGCATCGCCCACCACCACGTCGCCGGGCCACACGGCCACGTCGCCGCAGCCGATCGGCACGTTGATGTCGATGGCCTGGTGCAGGGTCAGGTTGGTGGGCGCGCTCGGGCGCTGGTGGTAGGCCGGGAAACCGAGCTTCGCGATGTCGGGGCTGTCCCTGAAGCCGCCGTCGGTGACCACGCCGGCCACGCCGCGCTTCATGAGCCGGCTCACCAGGATGCCGCCGGCCGATGCGGCGCGCGCGTCCTTGCGGCTGTCCATCAGCAGCACCGCGCCCACCGGGCACTGCTCCACGGCCTGGCGCTGCGGATGGTTGCGGTCGTTGAACACGGTGATCGGGTTCAGATCCTCGCGCGCCGGCATGTAACGCAGCGTGAAGGCCTCGCCGACCATGTTAGGCAGCGTTGGATCGAGCGGATGCACGTCCTGGATGAACTGGTTGCGCAGGCCGCGCTTGAACAGCGCCGTGCACAGGGTGGCGGTGCTGACTTTCATCAGCTTCTCGCGGGTTGGGGGATTCACGTCGGGGGTCTCCGGGGGGTCGTTGGTTTCAGAAAATGTCCGGCTCGGGCACGGGGCGGCCGAAGGCGGTTTCGAGGAAGTCGAAATCGCAGCCCTCGTTGGCCTGGAGGATGTGGCGGCTGAACATCCAGCCGTAGCCGCGCTCGTAGCGCGGCGGCGGCGGCGTCCATGCGGCCCTGCGGCGGGCCAATTCCTCGTCGCTCACCTCCAGGTGGATGCGCCGCTGCGGCACGTCCACGCGGATGCGGTCGCCCGTGCGCACCAGCGCCAGCGGCCCGCCGACGGCCGCCTCGGGCGAACAGTGCAGCAGGCAGCCGCCGTAGCTGGTGCCGCTCATGCGTGCATCCGACAGGCGCAGCATGTCTTTCACGCCCTGCTTCAGCAGCTTGGTCGGGATCGGCAGCATGCCCCACTCGGGCATGCCGGCGCCGCGCGGGCCGGCGTTGCGCAGCACCAGGATGTCGTCGCCGGTCACGTCGAGATCGGGATCGTCCACCGCCTTCTTGAGCGCCGGATAGTCGTCGAACACCAGTGCGCGCCCGGTGTGCTGCAGCAGGTGCGGCGCGCAGGCGCTGGGCTTGATCACCACGCCGTCGGGTGCGAGGTTGCCGCGCAGCACGGCCAGCGCGCCTTCGGCATAGATGGGGTTGTCCAGCGGGCGGATGACGTCGTCGTTGAAGACTTCGGCACCCTCGATGTTCTGGCCCAGGGTGCGGCCATTGACCGTGCGCGCCTCGGTCTTCAGGTGGCCGCGGATGCGCTCCAGCATGGCGGGCAGGCCGCCCGCATAGAAGAAGTCTTCCATCAGGTAGGTGTCGCCGCTCGGCCGGATGTTGGCGACCACCGGCACCTGGCGGCTCGCGGTGTCGAAGTCGTCCAGCGTGACCGGATGGCCGGCGCGGCGCGACATGGCGATCAGGTGCACGATGGCGTTGGTGCTGCATCCCATCGCCATCGCGCAGGCGATGCCGTTCTCGAAGTTGGCGCGCGTGAGCATCTTGGCGGGCGTGAGGTCGTCCCACACCATCTCGACGATGCGGCGGCCGCACTCGGCGCTCATGCGCACATGGTTGGCATCGGCCGCCGGAATGCTCGAGGCGCCGGGCAGCGTGAAGCCCACGGCCTCGGCGATGCCCATCATGGTGGCGGCGGTGCCCATGGTCATGCAGGTGCCGTGGCTGCGCGCGATGCCGGCTTCCATCTCCTGCCAGGCCTGGTCGCTCAGCTGGCCGGCGCGGCGCTGGTCCCAGTACTTGAAGGCGTCCGAACCCGAGCCCAGCACCTGCCCGCGCCAGTTGCCGCGCAGCATCGGGCCGGCCGGCAGGTAGATGAACGGCAGGCCCATGCTCAGCGCGCCCATCGTGAGGCCCGGCGTGGTCTTGTCGCAGCCGCCCATCAGCACGGCGCCGTCCACCGGATGGCTGCGCAGCAGCTCCTCGGTTTCCATCGCCAGGAAGTTGCGGTAGAGCATGGTCGTCGGCTTGACCATGCTCTCGGACAGCGAGATGGCCGGCAGCTCGAGCGGGAAGCCTCCCGCCTGGAAGATGCCGCGCTTGACGTCGTCGACGCGCTGCTTGAAGTGCGAATGGCACTGGTTGGCGTCGCTCCAGGTGTTCACGATGGCGATGATCGGCTTGCCCACCCAGTCGGCGGGCGCATAGCCCATCTGCATCACGCGCGAGCGATGACCGAAGGAGCGGAAGTCGTCGGGCGCGAACCAGCGGGCGCTGCGCAGGGTGTCGTAGGAACGTGGCATCGAGGGCTGAATCGATTTTTTGTGGGATCGGCTATATTAAAACACTAATATATTACTCAGTCAAAGCGAGAATTCCAGCGAATGACTGCCCTCCCCCGGATCCGACTCGACCGCACCCGCCTGGCCGCACCGCAGGTGCTCGAAAAGCTGCGCGATGCCATCCTCTCCCTTGATCTCGTGCCCGGCACGGTGCTGGTGCGGCAGGAGCTGGCCGACCGCTTCGGCGTGAGCCAGACGCCGGTGCGCGAGGCCTTGCTGCGCCTTGCCGAGGAAGGGCTGGTGGACGTGTTCCCGCAGCACGCCACCCTGGTCAGCCGCATCGACATCGACGCGGCCAGGCAGGCGCACTTCCTGCGCCGCTCGATCGAACTCGAGATCGTGCACCAGCTCGCCCAAGACGCCCCGCCCGACCTGGTGGCGCAGCTCGAAGCGCAGCTTGCGCTGCAGGCCACGCTGGCGGCGGCGCGGCAGTACGGCGACTTCGTCGGCGCCGACCGCAAGTTCCACCACCTGATGTATGAAGCCGCGGGCGTGCCGAGCCTGTGGGACATGGTGTGCCGCGTCTCGGGCCATGTGGACCGCCTGCGGCGCCTGCACCTGCCCACGGCTGGCAAGACCGAGGCGATCCTGCGCGACCACCGCGCCATCGTGCGCGCCATCGCGCGGCACGACGGCGCCGCGGCGCAGCAGGCGCTGCGCGAGCACCTCTCCGGCACCCTGAGCTCGCTGCCGGAAATCTGCGCGCGCCATCCGGACTTCATCGCACCCGGAATCTGAGGCCCTCTGAAACAATAAAGTAAACCTTTTTACTACATTTACCGCTATGCTGGAAACATTCGAGGTCGGTGGCACATTCCCTTCGAAGTGGACAACATCGCTGGGAAGATCGTTGCCGCTCCTATCGAATCAGACGCCTGAGTCAGCCCGCCGACCACGTCGGAACTGCGGCAGGCGATCGCAAGAGGATGGACGCAAAATGGCTTATTCCAGTGCTCCGCAAATCGTCCGACAGATCCTGGAAGGGCCGGTCGCCCGGCCGGCGTTGCAGCGCTGGCGGCGCCGGCGGTTCTTCTCCGAAGCGGGTTTCGCCGGTTACTTCGGCCTGTTCAAGAATTTTTCCGAGGCGCGGAATTCGCTGCCGCCCAGTCCGGAATTCGACCACGCCGCCTTGGCGGCCGAGTACGTGGAAGTCCGCACCAAGAAGATCTTTGCCTACGACTATCCGGTGATGTGGTGGCTCGAACGCGCGTTCCGGGACGGCGCCACCAAGGTGCTCGACATCGGCGGCTCGGTGGGTGTCCACTTCTATGCATACCGCCGCTATTTCGAGATGCCCAAAGATCTGTCCTGGCGGGTCGTGGAAGTGCCCGCCATAGCGTCCATCGGCCGCGAAATGGCCAGCCATGCCGAGGCCGATGCCGGCGCGCTGAACTTCTCCGAGAACCTGGCGCAGGCTCTGTCCGGCCACGACATCTGGATCTCCGCCGGAGCCTTGCACTACCTGGACAATGCGCGCCCCGCCCAACTGCTCCGGCAATGCGAGGGACGCCCGCGGCACATTCTCCTGAACAAGGTGCCGCTCTATGGTGGCGAGGACTACGTGACGACGCAGAACATCGGCGACGGCTGCTTCGCGCCGGTGCACGTCTACAACCGCGGCCGCTTCATCGAGGAGGTCGAGGCGCTGGGCTACACCCTGCGCGAGCAGTGGCAGGTTCCCGAGCGTTCGATCGACCTGCCGGGATTCCCCGAGCATTGCGTGCCGGTGCACAGCGGCCTCTACTTCACGAACTGAGCCGGCGCACCGGTACGCCGGACGGGTGCATCATTGCGCCCACGCTCCCTCGCGCGAAGGAAAAATCCATGCCGTCTTCCACCGACTGCGAATCGATGTTCGAGTACGCGCCGATGTCGCTCTGGCTCGAGGACTACAGCGGACTGCGCCAGCTGTTCGAGTCGTGGCGCCGTGCCGGCATCGTGGATCTGGTGGGCCACCTGAATGCCGAGCCGCGGCAGGTGCGCGAATGCATGGCGCAGCTGAAGGTGCTGAGCGTCAACCAGAGCACGCTCGCGCTCTTCGGTGCGCAAAGCCAGGCCGAGCTGCTGTCCCGGCTCGACAGCATCTTCCGCGACGACATGACCGCGCCCGTGATCTACGAGCTGGACCAGCTCTGGCGCGGAAAGCTCTGCTTCGACAACCAGACGGTCAACTACGCGCTGGATGGCCGCCGGCTCGACGTGCATGTGCGCGTGCAGGTGCTGCCCGGTCATGAGGCCTCGTGGGATCGCGTGCTGGTGTCGCTGGAGGACATCACCGAGCGCGTGCGCGCCGAGCAGCTGCGCCTGGAGAGCGAGCGCTACGCGCGCGAGCTGTTCGAACGCTCGCCGGTGTCGCTGTGGGTGGAAGACTTCGGCGCGGTCAAGACGCTGCTCGACGACATACGGCGGCGCGGCATCAGCGATTTCGCAACCTTCATCAAGGTGCATCCCGAGTTCATCACGCGCTGCATGCGGGAAATCCGCGTGATCGACGTCAACCGGGAGACCCTGCGCATGTTCGGTGCGGCCGACAAGAACGAGCTGCTGAACAACATCTCCGGCATCTTTCGCGACGAGATGCACGACTCCTTCGCCGAACAGCTGCAGGACCTCTGGAACGGCAAGATGCTGCAGCAGCGGGAGGTCGTCAACTACGCGCTGACGGGCGACCTGCTGAACATCCACATGCAGTTCGCCGTGCTGGAAGACCGGCTCGCCACCTGGGATCTCGTGCTGGTGTCGCTGATCGACATCACGGCCAGAAAGAAGGCCGAGGCCTACCTCGAATACCTGGGCAAGCACGACGTGCTGACGCAGCTGCGCAACCGCGCCTTCTTCTCGGAAGAACTGAACCGGCTGTCGCGCAAGGGCCCGTGGCCGGTGTCGGTGCTGATGATCGACATGAACGGTCTGAAGCCCGTCAATGACGAGGAAGGACACGCCGCCGGCGACGCGCTGCTGCGGCGCGTGGGCGAGGTGCTGGGCAAGGCGGTCGACGAGCCCGGCTGGCCCGCGCGCATCGGCGGCGACGAGTTCGCCGTCGTGCTGCCCAAGACGGACGAGCGCGGGGCGGAGGCGATGCGCGACCGCATCGCCTCCATGCTCGAGCTGAACAACCAGTTCTATGCGGGGCAGAGCGGACGGGTGCTGAAGCTCGCGGTCGGCATGGCGACCTGCGACGCCGGCGACCAGATGGATGCGGCGCTGCAGCGGGCAGACCGCGCGATGTACGAGGACAAGGCCCGCCACTACCGCGAAAGCGCCACCGAGCGCCGGCGCGGATAGGGCGCGGTTCCCGCGCTTCCCGAGCTCGGCGCAGCGGTGGGCACAGGGTGGCGGCACGCCGGGCCGACGGAGCAGAATGCGCGGCTCCCCTTCCCGTTCCTTCCGCCGAGATGCAGCCCAACAAAGCCACCAACATCCAGCTCGACCTGACCTCCGACCTGCAGAAATGGCGCGCCTTCCTCGCCATTGCCGAGCTGGGCAGCCTGACGCGCGCGGCGCTGTTTCTCGACAGCAGCCAGTCGCTGCTGAGCCGGCATCTCAACGCGCTCGAACGCGAATGCAACGCGCGCCTGTTCAATCGCACGGGCCGCGGCGTGCAGCTGTCGGAGGTGGGGCAGCGCCTCTTTCCGCATGTGAAGGCGCTGCTGTCGGATGCCGAGCAGCTCGAGCTCGAAATCCGCGGCGAGGCACGCGAGCCGGCCGGCCGCGTCACCATCGGCTCCTTGCCGTCGGTCACCAACCCGATCGTCGGAAAGCTGTTCAACCGCCTGCAGGCGCGCCATCCCGGCATCCGGCTCAAGATTCTCGAAGGATCCAGCGGACAGGTGGAAGAGTGGCTGGCCGACGCCCGCGTGGACATCGCGATCCTCTATCGCTACGGCACGACGCTGCCGGAGCAGGAACAGGCGCTCGCAACGGTGGACAGCTACCTGATCGGCACCGCGGGCGACCGTCTCACATCCAGGCCGGAACTGCCCTTCGATGCGCTCGACGGTCTGCCGTTCATCCTTCCGGGCGCGCCCAACGGCCTGCGCAGTGCGCTCGATGCGCTTGCGCGCCAGCACCACATCGCCCTCGCCCCCGTGCTCGAAGCCGATTCGCTGCCGCTCATGCGCTCGGTCGTGGCACAGGAGCGGCTCTATACCGTGCTGCCGCTGCACGCTGTCTGGGCAGAGGTGAAGGAAGGCCGGCTGCAGGCTTCGAAGATCGTCTCGCCCGGCCTGCAACGCATCGTCTCCATGGCGATGGCGCGCAGCAAGGGACCCGGCAAGGCCGTCTCGGCCGTGGCCGCGCAGATCGTGCAGGCCGTGGAAGAAAGCACGCGGCTGGGGCTTTGGCGCGCGGGGGCGAGCCGCTGAAGGGCTGCATAGCAGCCTTTCCCGCCCATGCATGGGTCGCGCGGAGATGGCGCTCTATGCTGCAGACAGGCCATGCCGGAACCCGCCTGAAGGGTTCGGAGCAAGCGGCCAAAGGAGACAACAGGCCGTGCCATCCCACTTCCTCGCATCGCGCCGGCGCCGGATCGCCCTGGCGGTCCTGGCCTGCGCGCTCACGGTCGGCGCCTGCGCGCCCTTCGCTGCGGCAGGGGCCGCGGCGCGCCACCGCGTCCTGCTGGCCGAAGGCACCGTGAGCATCGATGTCATCGTCGAAGGCCGAGGGCCCGCCGTGGTGCTGCTGCCATCCTCGCAGCGCGACTCGGAAGACTTCGACGAGCTTGCGGCACGCCTGGCCGCGCTCGGCTTCAAGGTGCTGCGCCCGCAGCCGCGCGGCATGGGCGCTTCGAGCGGCCCCATGGACGATCTGAGCCTGCATGCGCTTGCCGCCGACGTGGCCAGCACGGTCCGCCAGCTCGGCGACGGCCGCGCCGTGCTGGTGGGCCATGCCTTCGGCCACTTCGTGGCGCGCGTCGCGGACCTCGATCATCCCGGCCTCGTGCGTGGCATCGTCGTGGCGGCCGGCGCCGCGCGCACGTTCCCGCCCGGCGCGGCCCGGTCGCTCGCCGTCGCCGGCGACCCGGCACAGGCGCGCGATGCGCGGCTGCGCGGCTTGCGCGAAGCCTTCTTTGCGCCCGGCAACGACCCCACACCATGGCTCGAGGGCTGGCATCCGGAATTGCGCGAGGCCTATCGCCGTGCCGGCAGCATTCCGCCCAAGGAGGCCTGGTGGCCGGTGAGCCGGGCGCCCATCCTCGACCTGCAGGGCGCCGACGATCCCTGGCGCCCACCCGCCACACGCAACGAGCTCAAGGACGTGCTGGGCAGCAAGGTGACGGTGCAGGTCGTGCCGCACGCCAGCCATGCGCTGATCCCCGAGCAG
Organism: Variovorax paradoxus; assembly: GCF_018614875.1. Taxonomy (GTDB): domain Bacteria; phylum Pseudomonadota; class Gammaproteobacteria; order Burkholderiales; family Burkholderiaceae_C; genus Variovorax; species Variovorax paradoxus_I. The sequence continues at coordinate 121,573 of NZ_JAGGNW010000003.1, forward strand.
CCGGAGGCCGTGGCACGTGCCATCGCCGACTGGATGTCCACCCTTCCCCGCTGACCCCCGAAAACACCATGCCACGCATCTCCCTGCCCCCGCCGGAAACCATGGACGCCGCCCAGCGCGCGGTCTACGACAAGATCGTCTCGGGCCCACGCGGCAAGGTCCAGGGGCCGCTGCGCGCGGCACTGCACAACGCCGAACTGGCCGAGAAATGGCAGGCGCTGGGCGCACTGCTGCGCTACGGCACGACCTTGCCACCACGCCTCTCGGAGCTCGCCATCCTGGTCACCGGCCGCGCCTGCCGCTCGCCCTTCGAGTGGTACGCGCACCGCCTGGAAGCCGAGAAAGCAGGCATCGGGTCGCCCGTCATCGAAGCCATCCTGGCCGAAACCGAGCCGCCCGGCCTGTCGGCGGACGAGGCCGCGGTCTACCGCTATGCCGTCGAGCTCAACCGCCACGACTCGGTCTCCGACGCAACCTATGCGGCCGCGCTCGCGCGCTTCGGCGAGCGGGCGATCGTGGAGCTGACGGCGCTGATCGGCTACTACACCATGGTGGCGATGACCCTCAACTGCCACGAGATACCGCTGCCCGAAGGCGTGGCGGCGGCCTTTGCGCTGCCGCAGCAGTCGGAGCTCCGATGAGCACCGCGCCAGCAGCGGCAGGCTGGGACTGCCACGCCCACCTGTTCGGCCCCTACGACCGCTTCGCGCTCGCGCCCGAGCGCAGCTACACGCCGCCGGAGGCCCTCGAATCGCACTACCTGGCGCTGCTCGAGCGGCTCGGGCTTTCCCACGGCGTGCTGGTGCATCCCAGTGCCTACGGCGATGACCATGCGCTGCTGCTGCACACGCTGGCGAGGCAGCCAGCATTGCGCGGCGTGGTCGTGGTGCGACCGGGCGGTCCGCTCCCGCTCTCGGGCCTGCGCGCGCGCGGCGTGCGGGGTGCCCGTTTCAGCCACCGCAGCGGTGCCGGCGGCAACTTTGCGGGCAGCGCATCGTTCGACGATCTGCGCGTGCTCGCACCTGCGCTGGCGGATGCCGGCCTGCATGCCGAGCTGTGGACGGACTGCCGGGCCCTGGACGGCATCGCCGCCGACCTGATGGCGCTGCCGGTGCCGGTCGTGATCGACCACATGGGCGGCTTCGACGTCGGCGCGGGTGTCGACGCCGGGGGCTTTCGCACACTGCTCGGCCTGCTGGCGTCGGGCAAGGTGTGGGTCAAGCTCTGCGCCTACCGCAACCTGCTGAATGCGCCCGACTGGCAGGCCGGCCGCCCGTTCCAGCAGAAGATGGTCGAGGCCAATCCCGAACGCCTGCTCTGGGGAAGCGACTGGCCGCATCTGCGCGTGACGCCGGCGCCCGACACTGCGCAGCTGCTCGCCATGTTCAAGGACTGGGCGGGCAGCGGCGCGACGGTGCGCCAGGTGCTCGAGACCAATCCGGAAACCCTCTACCGATGAAGCGCCGGGCGCTTCAGCCGTCCACCGGCTCCGAAGACTGGAACGAAGGCCGCGCGCGCAAGACCTCGAACCATGCGGCGAGCCGCGGCGCGAGCCCCCGCCAGCCGAGCATGCCGAAGCGGTAGTCGAGATAGCCGAGGGCGCAGCCGAGCGCGACGTGGCCGATGCAGAACGGCGCATCGCCGAGCGCCTTGGCTTCGTCGTCCAGCAGCTTCAGCGATGCACGGGTCTTGAGCTCGAAGGCGTCCATCAGCACCTGGAGCGGCAACTCGCGTTCGCGCTCGTTGCGCCACAGAATCAGCACGTCGAGCAGGCCGTCGCCCAGCGCGTGCCAGCGCAGCGCCTGCCAGCGGGCATCGCCGTGCACGGGAAAAAGCGCGCCACCGGCGGTGTCGTTCAGGTACTCGCAGATCACGGCCGAATCGAACAGCGTGCGCCCGTCCGCGAGCACAAGTGTCGGAATCTTCGAAAGCGGGTTGTCGGCCATGAGGACCGGGTTGGGTTTCAGCATGGCGGCCACCGAGCGCACGAGCTCGAGGCGCGGCAGCAGTCCAAGCTCGTGCGCGCAGACCATCACCTTGCGTACATAGGGCGACTTGGGCGACCAATGCAGCCGCATGGCCGGCTCGGCCATCAGATGGCTCCCGCGCCGCGCAGCGCCTCGATGCCCGCGGCGTCGTAGCCGAGTTCGGCCAGGATCTCTTCGCTGTGCTGGCCCAGCAGCGGCGGCGCGCCTTGTGTCTGCAGCCTTGCCTCGGCAAAGCGCATCGGGCTCGCCACCTGCGGTACGTCCACGCCGTGCGGGTGCGGCACATGGCGCAGCATTCCGCGGGCCTTGACCTGCGGGTCTTCAAACACGTCGGCCACCGAATTGATGGCGCCGCACGGCACGCCGGCCTTGTCGAGCGCGGCCAGCAGCGCCGCACGGGTCCATCCGGCAAACGCGCCGCGGAGCAGCGCCGACAGCTCGCCGATGTTGCGCACGCGCTGCGCATTGGTGGCAAAGCGCTCGTCGGCCGCCCATCCGGCGTGGCCGAAGACCTCGCACAACCTGGCGAACTGGCCGTCGTTGCCAACCACCAGGATCACGTCGCCATCGGCGCAGGCGTACACGTCCTGCGGCTGGATGTTGGGATGGGCATTGCCGCTGCGCTGCGGCACCTTGCCCGACACGAGATAGTTCATGGCCTGATTGGACAACGTGGCCACCTGGACGTCGAGCATGGCAATGTCGATGCCGTCGCCCGTGCCGGTCTCGTTGCGGCGCGCCAGCGCGGCCAGCACCGACACCGCGGTGTACATGCCGGTCATCAGGTCGACGATCGGGATGCCGACCTTCTGCGGGCCGCCGCCGGGCCGGCCGTCCCTCTCGCCGGTCACGCTCATCAGGCCGCCCATGGCCTGGATCAGGAAATCGTAGGCGGGCTGGTCGCGGCGCGGCCCGGTCTGGCCGAACCCGGTCACCGAACAATAGATGAGACGCGGATTGATCTTGCGCAGCGACGCCTCGTCGAGGCCGTAGCGCGCCAGCGTGCCGGCCTTGTAGTTCTCGAGCACGATGTCCGCGCGCGCAGCGAGCGCTTTCACGATCTTCTGGCCTTCGGGCTTCTCGATGCTCACCGTGATCGAGCGCTTGCCGCGGTTGACGGCCAGGTAGTAGCCGGCCTCCCGCGTATCCTTGCCGTCGGCATCCTTCAGAAAGGGCGGTCCCCACGAGCGCGTGTCGTCGCCGGCGCCCGGCCGCTCGATCTTGATGACCTCCGCTCCGAGGTCGGCCAGGATCTGGCCGGCCCAGGGCGCCGCGAGAATGCGGCTGAGGTCGAGCACCCGCACATGCGACAGCGGGCCTTTGGCAATGGTCATCAGGGTCTCCTTGGATCGAGACCGATTCTGGGCACGACTCCCGCGCCGGGGCTACCGGCCGCGCGACAACTCTGTGATGTGCCGCGCGGCATAGCTGCGCGGGCTTCCGGCATGCCGCATAGCAGCTATGCGTCGGAGACTGCTGCCGCACGGCCCGTGGCTGCCTAGAGTTCGCCCATCACCGGAGACAACTGCCATGAACAGAATTTTCAGAGGCGCGGCCGCATGGGTGCTGGCATCGAGCGCCATCGCAGGCTGGGCACAGGCCTGGCCGTCCAAGCCGATCCGCATGATCGTGCCCTTTCCAGCGGGCGGTCCGGTCGACCAGACGGCGCGCACGCTGGGCACCAAGGTCGGCGCCGCGCTGAAGCAGCCGGTCCTCATCGACAACCGGGGCGGCGCCGCCGGCGTGCTCGGCGCGGACGCGGTGGCCAAGGCGCCGGCAGACGGCTACACCCTGCTCTTCTCCTCCGCCGGCGCACTGTCGATCGTGCCGAACATCGCGCCGTCGATGCCCTACAACCCGCAGAAGGACCTGCAGGCCGTGACCCTGGCCGTCAAGGTACCCACGGTGCTGGTGGTCTCCGCCGAATCGAAGTTCCGGACGCTGGCCGAGCTGCTTGATGCGGCGCGCGCGAATCCCGGCAAGATCAACTACGCCTCGGCCGGCAGCGGCACCACCACGCACCTCGAGGTGGAGCTGCTCAAGCGCGAAGCCAAGGTGAACATGAACCACATTCCGTACCGCGGCGCCGCTCCGGCGCTGACCGATCTGATGGGCGGGCAGGTCGACCTGATGATGGCCGACGTGCCGGTGGTTCTGCCCTTCATCAAGGCGGGCAAGATGCGCGCGCTCGCCGTCACCAGCCTCCGCCGCATCCCGGTGCTCAAGGACGTGCTGACCACGGCCGAGCTCGGGCTGCCCAAGGTCGAGGTCTACAACTGGTATGGCCTGCTCGCGCCGGCGCGCACGCCGCCCGAGGTGGTCGATCGCCTGTACCGCGAGGTGAGCACGGCCTTGCGCGCGCCGGAGCTCAAGGAGAGCTTCGTGCAGCAGGGCATCGAAGTGGTGGGCAGCCGGCCCGAGGAGTTCGGCCCCTACATCCTTGCCGAAACCGCGCGCTGGGGCGCCCTGGCGCGCGCCGTGGGCGCCAAGCTCGACTGAGCGCGAGCGCCCCCGGCGTTCAGCGCACCGCGACAGCCGCCGCGCGCTTGGCCAGCTCGAGCTTGGCGATGGCGTTGCGGTGCACTTCGTCGGGGCCGTCGACGATGCGTACCGTGCGCTGGTGCGCATAGGCTTCGGCGAGCCAGAAATCCTGGCTGACGCCGGCGGCGCCGTGCGCCTGGATGGCCCAGTCGACCACCTTGCACGACATGTTGGGGGCCACCACCTTGATCATCGCGATCTCGGCGCGCGCTTCCTTGTTGCCCACGGTGTCCATCTTGTAGGCCGCATTGAGCGTGAGCAGGCGGGCCTGGTCGATCAGGCAGCGCGACTCGGCAATGCGCTCATGCCAGATCGACTGTTCCGCCAGCGGACGGCCGAAGGCCACGCGGCTGCGCAGCCGGTCGCACATCAGCTCGAGCGCGCGCTCGGCGGCGCCGATGGAGCGCATGCAATGGTGAATGCGCCCCGGGCCGAGCCGCCCTTGCGCGATCTCGAAACCGCGCCCTTCGCCCAGCAGGATGTTGGCCGCGGGCACGCGCACGTCTTCCAGCAGCACTTCCATGTGGCCGTGCGGCGCGTCGTCGTAGCCGAACACCGAGAGATGGCGCAGCACCGTGATGCCCTGGGTGTCGCGCGGCACCAGCACCATCGACTGCTGCGCATGGCGCGGCGCGTCGGGGTCGGTCTTGCCCATCACGATGAAGATCTTGCAGCGCGGGCTGCCCGCGCCCGAAGAGAACCACTTGCGGCCGTTGATCACGTATTCGTCGCCCTCGCGGCGGATGGTGCACTGGATGTTGGTGGCGTCCGACGACGCCACCGCCGGCTCGGTCATCAGGAAGCCCGAGCGGATGTCGCCGGCGAGCAGCGGCGCCAGCCATTCGTCCTTCTGCGCCTCGGTGCCGTAGCGCTCGATGGTTTCCATGTTGCCGGTGTCCGGCGCAGAGCAGTTGAACACCTCGCCCGACCAGGAGACGCGGCCCATCACCTCGCACAGCGGCGCATAGTCGAGATTGGAGATGGCCGGCACGTCGCGGTGCGGGTGGGGCAGGAACATGTTCCAGAGGCCGGCCGCGCGCGCGACCGGTTTCAGCTCCTCGATCAGCGGCGAGACCTGCCAGGCATTGCCCTGGCGGCGGAAGGCATCCATCTCGTGGTGGTAGCGCGCTTCGTTCGGATAGATGTGCTGGTCGAAGAACCGGTTCAGGCGTTCGAGCAGCTCGCGGGTCTTGGCGGAGGGTTCGGCAAACATGGGGCTTCCTTTGGGGACAGGGGCAATTCAAACACCGCCAGCTGCAGCGAGCCGTCCCGAAAGTGACGCGAGAGCGCGCGCGGCCGCCTGCACGCCGCGGCATGCGGGGCCGTGCCGGGGTCCCGTGTTCAGCGCCCGGTGAACACAGGCGCCCTCTTTTCGGCGAAGGCGCGCTGGGCTTCCCTCGCGTCGTCGGTCTTCGCGATCTGCGCCGTCATGTCCTGCTCGTAGCGATAGCCGTCGCGCAGGCTCATGTCCTCGATCACGTTGAGCGTGTGCTTGCCCATGCGGGTGGACACCGGGCCCTTGGACGCAATGGCCGTTGCAATGTCGAGTGCGGCGGGCATCAGTTCCTCCGGCGCGACACAGGCTTCGACGATGCCGAGGCGGTATAGCTCGGCGCCGCTCACGCGCATGCCCGTGAGCATCATGCGGCGCAAGCGCGAATGACTGAAGAGCCGCATCGCGTGGCGCCCTCCGCCGAGCAGGCCCACGTCGACTTCGGGCAGGCCGAGCGTGGCCTTCTCGGATGCGATCAGGATGTCGCTCGAAGCGGCCATCGCAAGGCCCGAGCCGAGGGCGGCGCCGTTGATGGCGCAGATCACGGGCTTGGCGCATTCGCGGATGGCATGGAAGCATTCGCGCGTGCGGCGCGAATGGGCCGGCAGGTCGCCGGGCCCCTGGATGACGGAGGCGCGGCCTTTCAGGTCGGCACCGGCACAGAACACCTTGCCAGCCCCCGTCAACACCACAACGCGCACTTCGTCCATTTCCGAGATGCGGTCGAGCGCGAGCGTGAGCTCGTCATTGAGCACGCGCGTGAGCGCGTTCACCGGCGGGCTGTCGAGCGTGAGCGTTGCGACGTGGTCGCGCAGTTGGTAGTCGAGCTGGGTCAGGTCGTTCATCGTTGCGTGTCTCCGAGGCGCCTCTCGCTTCTGGAGAGCGCCGTCCGATCAGTCTATCGGCGGAGGCACGCCGGGAGGCCTCGCGCCATGCAGACCTGATATGGCGTTCGATGCATACCAGGGGCACGGTTGCGTGCCCTTCTCAATGCCCGAGCCCGTCCGGAGGCAACAGCACGATCTTGCCGAGTGCGCTTCCGCTGTCGAGCAGTTCGTGCGCGCGGCGCGATTCCGCCAGCGCAAAGCAGGTGGCCGGGGGCGCATGCACGCGGCCTTCGGCCATGAGGGCGATGGCGGCCTCCATGAGCCCGCGCCGCTGCGGCACGTCGTCGTCCACGGCATGGATCGAGAAGGTGCGCACGGCAAGGCTCCTGCTCAGCAGCTTGCGCAGCTCCCCGAACACATCGCCGGCCGGCGGGCCGTTCACGATGTTGTAGGAGACCACCATGCCGAACGGCGCCAGGGCGCGCAGGCAGGCGATGAAGAGCTCGCCGCCGAGATGGTCGAAAGCCAGGTCGACACCGCGCCCGGCCGTGAGCTGCATGACCTTCTCGGCCAGGCCGCGCGCGTCGCCCTCGATGACTTCGTGCGCGCCGTTGGCCAGCGCGAAGTCGCGCTTGCGCGGCGTGGAAGCGGTGCCGATCACGCGCAGGCCGCGGCCCTGCGCCACCTGCGCCAGCGCCGTGGCAACGCCGCCCGCCGCGCCGGGAACCAGGATCGATCTGGCGGGCAGGTTGCCGTTGCTCGACAGCATGGCCAGCGCCAGCTGGAAGTTGCCAAGGCTCACGGCATCCTCGAAGCGGATCGCATCGGGGAGAACGAAGGGCGCGGCCTCGGGCACGCAGATGGCTTCGGCATAGCAGCCGCCGCGCTGCTTCAGTTCCCGCGCGCTCACCAGCACACGCTGGCCGACCCGCAGGGCCCTGACGCCGGGGCCGACCGCATCGACGACGCCGGCCATTTCGTTGCCGGGGATGGCCGGCATCGGCGGCATCCACTTGTAGGTGCCGTTGCGGATCAGCACGTCGGGCCCGCCGGCGCCGATGGCCATCGCCCTGACCCGCACTTCGCCCGCCTGCGGCTGCGGCAGGGGAAGCTCCACCAGCTGCAGGACGTCGGGACCGCCGGGTGCCTGGAGCTGGATCGCCTTCATGGTGGTGCGCATCACCGCTGCCCGTCGTGCACGGCCACCTGCTCTTTGGCGAGCCCGCCCAGGCGTGCATGCACCCGCCCTCCCGTGCCCATGACCAGCGCAAACAGGATCTCGTTGGGGCGCGGCGCATCCTGGATGCCCACCTCCATCGTGTTGTAGTGGCTGCGCACGTACGCAGCGTGGATGTAGTGCAGCGGCACCATGAGCCGGTAGCCGGTGGCGGCCACCGCCTTGGCCGAGGGCACGATCGCCTTCGGCTCGCCGAGGACGTCGCGCATGGCCCATCCCCCGGCCTCGTGCCAGACGGCGCCGTGCTCCAGCTCTCCGTTCACGCCCACGATCGCGGCCTTGCTGTAGACCTCGACCTTGTCCCGGCCCAGCACCTCGACCAGCTCGGTGGCCAGCAGCGTGCCGAGCGAGCGCAGTTCGGCCATGAAGGGCATCAGGTCCGGCTCGTACCGCCCCGCATAGGGGTTGTGGATGACCGCGCAGGCGGCCGCCAGCCTGAGCGGCGTCGCGGCCGGCGGACCGCCCTCGTGGTAGATGGTTTCGATGCAAAGGCTGCGCTTGCGGATGTCGATCAGGGACATGGAATGGACCTCATTGCCTGGGAATGTGTGCGTCGTTCACGACGGCGGTCCACCGCTTCAGCTCGGCGGCCACCATGGTGGTCATCTCTTCGGGTGTGCTGCCGCGCGCTTCGCCGCCCATCTCCTCCAGCCGCGCACGCACGGCCGGCACCTTCAGGGCCTTGAGCGTCTCGGCATGCAGGCGATCGACGACCGGGCGCGGCGTGCCGGCGGGCGCCATGAAGCCGGCCCAGGAGCGCACGTCGTAGCCGGGCACGCCCTGCTCCGCCACGGTCGGCAGCTCCGGCATCTGGCTCCAGCGCTGCGCGCCGGTGGTCGCCAGCGCCCTGAGCTTGCCGGCCTTGATGTTGGCCAGCACGGCCGTGGGCGGCGCGATGATCATCGGCACCTCGCCACCGAGCAGCGCCGCGACCGAAGCGGCATCTCCGCGATAGGGAACGTGCAGCATCTCGACGTTGGCGCTCTTCACCAGCAGCTCGCCGGCAAGGTGGTGCGTGGAGCCGATGCCCGCCGACCCGTACGACACGCCGCGCGCATCGGCGCGCGCCGCGGCGAGCATCTCGGCCAGGCCCCGGTAGGGCGAATCGGCCCGCACCACCAGCAGGAACGGAAAGTAGGTGACCGTGGAAATCATCTGGAAGTCCGGCACCGTCTGGTAGCTGAGCTTGTTGTAGAGCGCGCCGGCCACGGCATGGCCGCCCGTGGCCAGCAGCAGCGTGTACCCGTCGGGCCTGGCGCGCGCCACCGTTGCAGCGGCGATGGTGCCCCCTGCCCCGGCCTGCGCCTCGACCACGAAGGGCTGCCCCAGGCCCTTGGCCATCTCCGTGCCGACCACGCGCGCGATGGTGTCGGCGTTGCCGCCGGCCGCAAAGCCCTGGTAGATCTTGATCGGTTTGTCCGGGAAGCCCTGGGCCAGGCCGTCAAGGGGTGCCGCGCAGGCCAGGGTCAGGCCTGCGGCGACGAGCAATCGTCTGCGCCGCATGGTGTGTCTCCAATGGTTGTGGAATGAAGGCCGCGGCTTGTGCCGCCGCGGTCCGGGTGACGGGCTTCAGTCTTGCTGGACGATGGGGTTGCGCAGCACGCCGATGCCTTCGATCTCGACCTCGCACACGTCGCCCGGCTTCATGAAGCGGGGCGGCTTCTTGCTCCAGCCCACGCCCGCCGGCGTGCCGGTGGCGATCACGTCGCCGGGCGTGAGCGTGAAGATCGTCGACGCATAGCTGATGAGCTTCGGAATGCTGAAGATCATGTGGCCCGTGTGGCTGCTCTGCACCACTTCGCCGTTGAGCCGGGTCTCGAGCTTGAGCGCGCGGCCGGGCGCGATCTCGTCGGCCGTCACCATCCAGGGACCGAAGCCGCCGGTCGACTCGAAGTTCTTGCCCGAGGCGATCTGCTTGGCATGGAACTGCCACTCGCGCACGCTGCCGTCGTTGTAGCAAGCGTAGCCCGCCACGTGGTCGAAGGCGTCCGCTTCCGAAATGTTGCGTCCGCCCTTGCCGATGATGACGGCGAGTTCGCCTTCCCAGTCGAGCGATTCCGACACGTGCGGCCGCACGATCGGCTGGTTGTGCGCGCACTGCGAGCGCCAGACGCGCAGGAAGATCGGCGGCTGCTCCGACAGTTCGCGCTGCATGCCGGCGGCCAGCACCTCCTGGTGATGGTCCATGTAGTTGCGCACCGCGCACACGATCTTCTCGGGCCGCGGAATCACCGGCAGGTAAGTGATGTCGGCCAGCCCGGCCACCACCGGCAGCCCTTCGACGTGCTGGGCCGCCCGCAGGTATTCGCCCGAGGCGATGTAGTCGGCCAGGCTCGCGTGCTGCGGGCGCGCCTGGCCGAGGTCGACCACGCCGTCGCCGACGACGGCGCCCCAGGTTTCGCGGCCTTGATGGACAAATGACAAAAGCTTCATGGGAACTCCGGTTGAAATGTGCGGGGGTGGGAAAAGGCGGACGCGTCAGGACGTCACCGGCGAGCGCGACTCGAACTGCGCCTGCCACTGCGCGAGCGGCATGAAGCTCGGGTCCTTGCGGCAGGCCGCCTCGGTTTCGCGCATGAGCGTCTCGTCGTCCTTCGACAGGTCGAGCGGATCGCCATGCGGCTGCGCGATGTAGAAGGGTGTGTCGACGTAGATCTCCACGGTGTTGCCTTCCGGATCGAGCATGTAGACCGAGAGCGCGTTGCCGTGGTTCAGGCCGCGGATGTGGGTGGCGCCCCTGGCCTCGGCCCGCGCCGAAATGTCGCGCAGGTATTGGATGCTCGGCACCACGAAGGAGATCTGCATCACGGTGCTGAACGTCGCCTCCGCCGGCCGGCCCGAAGCCAGCACCAGCTGGTGATGCTGGTCCGCGCTGGCGCTGGTGAACACCAGCTGGTTCTTGAAGGTGCGGCCTTCGCCGCGATCGGTGATCGTGAGGTCGAAGGTCTCGGTGTAGAAGGCCACCATCCGCTCCAGGTCGGTGACGAAGATGCCGAAATGCGAAGGCGTGGGTCGGGCGACCTTGAGCATGCTGTCTCCAGTGATGGGGCTTTGCGCCCCTACGATTGCGCGGCCTCGGCGGCCTTGAGTGCGGCCAGCACGTTGCGCTGCGTGCTCAGGATGTGCTCCTCGAGCAGGGCGCAGGCCGTGTCCGTGTCGCGCCGCAAGGTGGCGTCCATGATCTTCCGGTGCTCGTTCGACTTGCGGCGCGCGGTCTTCCTGTGGCGGGCGGAAAAGCGCCGGTAGCGCTCGGCCTGGTCGAACAGGCTCGCGCCCCACACGCGCTGGCGCAACGAAGGGCAGGCGGCCAGCAGCGCGAGGTGGAAGGCGCGATGCAGCTGCGACCAGTCGTTGTCGAGAATGACGGGCCCGTCGCTCAGGCGGGACTCGACTTTCTCCAGCCGGTGGTAGGCAGCCAGGATGTCCGCCTCCCAGGCGTCGTCGCCATGGGCAATGGCTTCCCGCAGCGCCGGCACGTCGAGCATCACGCGCATGCGCGTGATGTCGGCCAGGTCGTCCTTGGAGATCGGCGCCACGCGGAAGCCGCGACGCTCGTCGGCGCGCACGAGCCCTTCCTGCGTCAGCCGGCTGAGCGCCTCGCGCAGCGGGCTGCTCGAGTAGCCGTAGGCGGACTGGAGCTCGTCGAGCTTGAGCTTGGCGCCGGCTTCGAAGGTACCGGCCAGGACGTCTTGCCGCAGCCGGGCGAAGGCCTGCTCGGCCAACGGCGGCTCGTAGCCGGGGGAGATTTCTTGTTTGTGCATGGAAGTCATTTTATGCATAAACTCCGGTTTTCTGATCAGGAACATCACCATGGCACTCCACGCCTCGACGCCCGACATCCGCCTGCTCGGCATCTCCGGAAGCATCCGGCGCGAATCCCATTGCACCGCGGTGCTTCGCAGCCTGCAGCCGCTGTTGCCCGGGTCGGCATCGATCGAGCTCTTTCCGCTCGACGACATTCCGCTCTACAACGCCGACCTCGATGGCGATGCGCCGCCCACGGCCGTCGTCCGGCTGAAGAACGCCATTGCGCAGGCCAACGGCCTGGTCCTGTGCTCGCCGGAATACAACTACGGCATGCCCGGCGTGCTGAAGAACGCGATCGACTGGGCATCGCGGCCCGGCTTCGCTTCTCCGCTCAAGGGGAAGCCGGTTTTGATCGCGACCGCCTCGCCCGGCACCGCGGGCGGCGTGCGCGCGCAGGCGCAGATCCGCGACGCCCTGGCCGCCACGCTGGCACGGCCCGTGGTCCGGCAGCACGTCGCCATCGCGAACGTGGGGACGCGCATCCGCGACGGCCGGCTGGTCGACCCATCCACGCTCGACTTCCTGCGCGTGGCGCTCGCGGATCTGCTGCAGGACATCGCATTGCTGGACAGCGCCGCGTCGCGCTCGGCGGGCCAGGGTTGAGGAAGGCATCTGCTGCGCCATGGCGTCGATCGCGGCTCAGCCTGCGCGCCTGGCGCCCAACAGCACGAACAGCATGGTCGCGGGCTTGTCGCCGAGGTTGCGCCATGCATGCCGGTTGCCGCTTTGCACGGCGACGTCATGCTGGCGAAGCAGCACCTGCGCACCGTCGTCGAGTTCGAGCGTGATCTCCCCTTCCAGCACGATGTCGTAGTCGATGCTGTCGGTGCTGTGCATGCCGGGGTGATCGGGCTCGAAGGTCTCGGCCAGGCCGGGAACCAGGCGACCGAACTCGGCGCCGAAGGCGGCCGCGTCGAAGTCGGCGCGCATCATCACCGCGTCGGGCGGGAATCTGACCATCATCAAGCGGGTGCCGCCGCCGGCAGGCACAAAGCCGGCCTCGCCCGTGCGGTCGCCCGCAGCGCCGGCACCCACGGTGTCGGTGGACTCCGTGGCCCACAGCAGCGCCGCGGCGAAGCCGGGCACGGTCGTGAACTCGACGCTGCGCGGCGCCGCACCATCCGAAAGGAACCGCGCCTTGCCGTCGGCGCCCGTGCCCGCCACCACGCGTCTGATTTTCATGGTGCGCCTCAGGGGTTGATGACGAAGTTGCTGAAGCCGCCGTTGCGGCTCGCGATGCCCGAGATCGCTTCGTTGATGCGGTCCAGCGGGTAGCACACGTGCTCGAAGACCGAGAGGTCGAGCGTGCCGGCCTCCGCCATGTCGGCCATGTCCTGCCCTTCGCCGGCCGTGAACCAGGCCGAGCCCTCGATGCTCTGCTGCTCGTCCATCATGGTGTGCAGGTCCATGCCCACCATGCCTGCGATGGCGCCGATGTTGAAGGCGCGGCCGCCGCGCTTCAGGGCGCGCACGCCCTGCTGGAAGGTCTCGTGTGGCGCGCCGGGGCCCAGCGCGTCGATGAAGGTGTCCACACCCAGCCCGTCGGTGCGCGCCTTGGCCCAGGCGTCGATCGCCTCGCCGTCGGCATTGGAAAAAACCTCGATGCGATCGGGTGCCAGCGCCTTGACGCGCTCCAGCAGTTCCCGGTTGCGCCCGGTGCCGAGGATGCGCGTGGCGCCCATGGCCAGCCCGAAAAGCGCGCCGCCGATGCCCAGCGTGCCGCTGATGCCGTTGATCAGCACGCTGCGGCCCGGCCCCACCTTCGCCTTGCGCAGCGCCGAATACATGGTGCCCAGGTAGCCGAAGCGCGCCGCCTGGTTGAAGCTCACGTTGTCGGGCAGCTTCACCAGCGCGTACTGCGGCGCGATCATGTATTCGCACAGGCCGCCGTAGGGATAGTTCTTGTAGAGCTTGAGCGAGTTCTGCGAGAAGCCGAAGTAGCCGCTGAACGCGTAGTGCGTGCAGTTGATGAGATCGCCGTTGCGGCAGGCGCGGCAGCCGCCGCAGTAGAGGCTGGGATTCACGTAGACACGGTCGCCCGGCTTCCACGTGTGCACGTGGGAGCCGACCGCCGTCACCTCGCCGGCCGGGTCGAGCCCGAAGACGGCCGGCAGCGGCGGCAGCGGCAGCTCCGGAAACCAGGTCGTCCAGTTGGCCAGGATGTTGCCCAGGTTGGGCACGATGCCGCAGGCACGGACCCTGACCTGCACGTCGTTGGCGGCGGGCTGCGGAATCGGCAGTTGCTCGACCTCCATCGGGGCGCCGACCTTGTGCAGTCGGGCGGCTTTCATCGTTGTCATGGTGTCTCCTTGCTGATCGACGGATAGGGACGGATAGATTGGCAAGATGCACAAAGTGCGTTTTGTGCATTCTTTTCGACCAGGCGGCCCGGCGTCATCAGTGATAACCCTTTACGCACGCAATCGTGTTTTATGCACAATCCTCGATTCATGCATTCAACACAGACCATGCTCCAGCAGAACCCGGACCCCGTCGACGTGGCGGTCATCGGCTTCGGCCCCGTCGGCGCGACGCTCGCCGCACTGCTCGGCCAGCGCGGCCTGCGCGTCGCGGTCTTCGACAAGTCGCAACAGATCTACCCGCTGCCGCGCGCCTTCGCGCTCGACCACGAGGCGCTGCGCGTGTTCCAGGAGATCGGCATCGCCGGCACGCTGGCGCCGCACATGACGCCCTACCGCGCGACGATCTACCAGGGGAGCGACGGCGAACCCATCCAGCACTTCGACATGGGACCGTCGCCCTATCCGCTGGCATGGGCACCGTCGTACACCTTCAACCAGCCGGCGCTGGAAGCCTCGCTGCGCGAGGCCGTCGGCAAACTCCCCGGGGTGTCGATCCATCTCGGGCACGAGGTGCTGCAGCTGAGCCAATCGCAGGATCATGCTGAACTCGACGTTCGAGCGCCCGACGGCACCGAGGCACGGCTGCATGCGCGCTACGTCGTCGGCTGCGACGGCGGCACCAGCCCCACGCGCAAGCAGATGGGCCTGAAGCTCAAGAGCCTGGACTTCGACGAGCCCTGGATCGTGGTCGACATGCACGTCGATGAAGACAAGCTCGACCGGCTGCCCGCCACCAATGTCCAGTACTGCCACCCGTCGCGGCCCTGCACCTACGTCGTGGGCCCGGGCACCCATCGGCGCTGGGAGTTCCTGCTGCTGGACGACGAGGCCGAACAGCGCGAGATGCCGCACGCGTCGATCTGGAAGCTGCTCGCCCCCTGGCTCACGCCCGCGGACGCACGCATCTGGCGCGCGGCCACCTACCGTTTTCACGCGGTGGTCCTCGAACAATGGCGCAAGGGGCGCGTGCTGCTGGCGGGCGACAGCGCGCACCAGATGCCGCCGTTCCTGGCCCAGGGCATGTGCCAGGGCTTGCGCGATGCCGTCAACCTGGCCTGGAAGCTTCAATGGGTGCTCGAGGGGCGCGCCCCCGAGAGCCTGCTGGACAGCTACGGCGACGAGCGCGGGCCGCAGGTCGAAGACGTGACGGCAACCGTCAAGCGACTGGGCCAGATCATCTGCGAGCGCGACCCGGCGCGCGCCGCCGAACGCGACCGTGTCCTGCGCGAGCAGCAAGGCGGAACGGTGCGCATGCAGCTGCGCCAGAGCCTGCTGCCCGGCGTGCACCACGGATGGATCGATCGCGACCAGCTGCCCGCCGGCACGCCCTTTCCCCAGGCCATGGGGTGCATCGAAGCCGGCGCCGCGCCGCGGATGATGGACGACCTGCTGCGGCCCGGGTTCCTGCTGGTGTTGCGCCATGCGCCCGATCCAGCCGCGCTGCGGGCCTTGCGCGAGCCGGTGGCCGCCCTCCAGGCCCAGCTGCTGTGCATCGATGCCGCGGCGGCAGCGCCCGGCGTGGCGACGCTGGCCGAGGCCGACGGCGTCCTTGCCGCATGGTTCGAGCGCCACCAGTGCGAAGCCGCGCTCGTGCGGCCGGATCATCTGGTCTACGGCGTGGCGCGCAGCCTCGGGGAAGCGGGGGATCTGATGCAGCGGGCCAGCAGGACCCTCGGCGCCACGCTGGATCGCCCCGCTACCGCTCTGGAGGAGTCGACATGACCGAGGCTTCCACCACCCCCGCGCTTCCCGCCACCGAGGCGCTGCTGCTCGATCTCGAGGCGCAGCGATGCGACGCCATGAAGCGCGCCGATTTCGCGCGGCTGCGCGAGATCCTCCATCCAGCGCTCACGCATGTCCATGCCAAGGGCCAGATCGACGATTACGAAAGCTACTTCCGGTCGGGCGGCACGCACGTCGACTACCGGCAGATCGACCGCTCGGAACTGAAAGTCCGGGTGCTGGGCAGCACCGCGCTCATGACCGGCCGGCAACTGCTCGTGGCCGTGCGCAAGGACGGCAGCGGCACCGTGCGCATCGACTCGCGCGTGATGCAGGTCTGGACCCAGGACGAGGGCCGCTGGCGGCAATTGGCGTTCCAGACCACGCCGCTGGCGATGAGCGTGACGAACCCCTGAGTCATTTCTTGATTCTCTTCAAGCACCCGCCGGTTGCTTTGTGCATCTCGCTCTTCAGAACGCCAGGCGGGGCGCCTCTTTCCGCAACAGCGCGCACGCGGCCGGCGGCTCCCAGGTCTCGGCCAATGCCCGGGACAGCGCATCCAGCAGTTGCTGGACATCGCGGGCGGCATCCGCATGCAAGGCCTCGGCCACGATGAGGACGCGGGAGGTTTCGTCCCGCACGGCCGAACGCGCGCTCTGGCGATGGGTCCAGCGCCGCGCATGCGCGCAGCCTGCGGCATCCGCAAAGACGACTTCGCCGCGGTCGGGCATTTCGGTTTCGCCCGAGAACGCGAGGTAGCTTTCGGTGCCGTCGGCGCAGCGCACCTGCAGCCCCTCGGCCACCTGCGACAGGTCGAACACCGCGATCGGAATCGCGAAGGCCAGCGACAGCGCGTTGCAAAGATCGACGAGGGGATGGATCGGCGGCAGCGCGCCTTCTTTCCTGAACCGGCGCAGCAGCGACTCGGAGGCGCACCGGTATTGCGTGGGCTTGAGGCCCATGCGTGCGAAGGTGCGGCGCCAGGCCTGGATCTCCGGAAGATCGGCTTCCGAGCCGACGGCTTCGAGCCGAGCGCGCGCCACGCCGTGGTAGTGCGCCACCCGCGCCTGCACGGAGACGTTCCGGTGGATGCCCTGGGCCAGCAGGACGCCGGGCACCAGCTCGGGATGGCGCTGCCAGATTTCCGGCGAATGAGAGAAGAAGAAGAAAGAGTGCATGGCCCAGTGTGTCGCTGGCGCGGCGGTCCTGTCTTGAACGCTATTGCAGCCGCACGGGCGGCATCCAGGCGCGCTGCCACGCGCCGGGCGTGAAGCCGTAGTGCAGTGTGAACGCGCGCGTCATGTGGCTCTGGTCCGCAAAACCGACCGCCATGGCCGCATCGGCCAGCGCAGTGCCGCGCCGGATCAGGCCGCGCGCCACTTCCGCGCGCTGCTGGAGCAGCCACGCAAACGGCGTGACACCATGGACCTCCCTGAAGCGCCGCAGCAACTGGTATTTGCTCAGCCCCGAAGACGCGGCGAGCTGGGCCAGGCCGGGTGGCTGCGCAAGGCAGTCCGCGAGCATTTCGCGTGCCCGCGAGACGTCGGCCGATGCCGCACGCGTGGGCAGCCTTTGCGCGCCGTGCTGCGATGCGAGCATGGTGCAGGTCTGCACGAGCAGCTCCTCGCAGCGCAGTGCATCCGCCTGCGCCTGCTTCGGCGCGGCGGCGCGCGCCTCCAGCAGCCGCAAGAGATCGCCGAGCGTGCGCCGCAGCCGGTCGTCGCTGATGACGGGGCGGATCGGCGCCATGCCGTCATTCGCCGCGCCCGTTGCGGCAGCATCCACGGCCCATCGGAGCGCGCCGGGTTCGAGATACAGCATGCGCCAGCGCCGAAACGGCCCGCCGAGCGGCCGCCCGTCATGCACCTCGCCCGGATTCGTCGCGATGAGATGGCCTGCATGGGCCTCGACCTCGCCGCATCCGCTGGCCGAGCGCTGGGCGCCCTCGTCGATGACGCCGATGCCGAACGTGGCATGCCAATGCCTGCCGTACCGGCGATGGCTCGAGATGCGGGTGCCATGCACGCCCTCCCAGGGAGAGCCGAAGACGCGGCAGTCGTGGTGCGGGTTCTTCATCGCGCGGAGTATGCATGCGGCACGCGAGTCCGCAGGATTTGCCGCAAAGTGCGCAAATTTGCACAGCTTCCTCTGCGGGCACCCTGCGCGGCGTCGCGCGTTTGCCGATGCGCGCTTGTAGGATCGCCGCCATCCAGCAAAGCACGCCATGCGGCCCGCACCCCACCTTCCCCGTCCCCCTCGCATCGAATGAAGCAAATCTGCGTCCACTGGCGTTCGAGCGTCGTCCACGACGAGGACGACGAGCACTGCGACGACGGCCTGTGGGTGCCCGCAACCCCGGCAGCGCGCAGGGAGGCCCAGGTGATCTGCGAAGTTCAAAATGCGATCCACGGACGCGGATCGCACTGGATCGAAGAGCGCGAGGCGCTTCTTCTGCGCTCCGCCTGAGCCGTGCGCGCAGGCCGCACTCTGCGAACTTTCGGCCTCAAAATTTTTCTTCGCGCGGCGCTACAGTTCGCTGTCGATTTTCCGCAGCCTCGTTCGTCGTACCAGTGGAGGCTCATCCTCTGCACTTCAGGAGAACACAGCCATGGCTACCAACACCGTCCGCCTGCATCGCGTACTGCGCGCCCCGCCCGAGCGGCTCTACCGCGCCTTCATCGAACCCAGCGCCTTCGAGCGCTGGCTGCCGCCCTTCGGATTCACCGGCAAGGTCCACAGCATGGACCCGGTGGTCGGGGGCGCCTGGCGCATGTCCTTCACCGCCTTTGGCAGCGGCCACAGCCACTCGTTCGGCGGCAAGTACCTGGAACTCGTTCCCGGCCAGCGCATTGCCTACGACGCGAGCTTCGACGATGACAACCTGCCGGGCACCATGAAGACCACCGTGACGCTCGCTGCCGTGTCCTGCGGCACCGACATGTCGATCGTGCAGGAAGGCATCCCCGACGTGATTCCCGCCGAGATGTGCTACCTGGGCTGGCAGGAGTCGCTGGTCGCGCTCGCCCAGCTGGTCGAGCCGAACATTCCGGCCTGAGCGGGCCACCCTGATTCTGGAACGGTCGCACAGCCAGGCCGCAGGCGAGTAAACGGCCTACATCCGGCTGCGGGCGAGGCTGATCAGCAGGGGCTTCGCGAGGCCTACGGTGTTGCTCGAAGGAGCACCCATGGCCCGCGAATCCACTCTCTCGATCGACGGCTTGATCCTTTCCTACCGCTGCGCCGGCGACCCGCGATCGCCGTGGCTGGTCCTGCTGCATGGCTGGCCGCTGTCGAAGTCGATCTACGACCCGGTGCTCGATGAGCTCGGAGAGGATGCGCACGCCATCGCCTTCGACCTGCCCGGCGTCGGCGGATCGCTGGGCCTGCCGCCGGGCCCGTCGCCGTGCGATCTGCATGCGATTGCCGGCCTCCTGCTCCGCGCGGCCGAGTCGCTGGGCGCGCATTCGATCGTGTTCGCGGGAGTGGACGTCGGCGGCATGCTCGCCTTTGCAGCGGCCCGCGAACATGGCGCGCGCATTGCGGGCGCAGTGGTCATGAACACCGTCATTCCCGGCGTCGCGCCATGGTCGAGGCTCCTCGCCGAGCCCCGCATCTGGCACTTCGCGTTCCATGCGATACCGCAGCTGCCCGAGCTTCTGGTGAGCGGACGCGAACGCGCCTATTTCGACTACTTCTACGACCTGCTCGCAAGCGACAAGCTCGCGCTGACCAACGAGATCCGAAATGACTGGACGCGCGCCTACCAGCGACCTGAAGCACTGAAGGCCGGTTTTGATTGGTACCGGGCGCTCGAGAGTGCCGCGCAGCGCAATGCGAAGCCGGTTCCCATCGACACGCCCATCCTGTATTTGCGCGGCGACGCAGGCGGCCGCGACATCGACGACTATGTCGAAGGCCTGCGCAATGCCGGCGCCGCGAATCTCCGATCGCGGCTCGTACCCGGCAGCGGCGAATACCTGCCCGTCGAAGCGCCCGCTGCAACCTGCGAGGCGCTGCGCGCATTCCGCGCCGAGCTCGGGACTGCGGCCTGATCCGGGCAACATCGCATTTTTTGGAGACCGTCAAAGCCGAAGTGGATGCGGTGATGCAGCAAGCCCACGAGGGCCGGCGCCACCGTGGTGAAAGCCGCTGCAGACACTTTCTATGGCGGGTACGCCGGCTACTTCATGGATCCGGACGGGCACCTGTGGGAGGCGGTCTTCAATCCCCAGTTGCTGCCGAAGGCCGACGCGGCCTGAGCGCTTGCCAAGGCCCTGTGCGGCGTCATGGCGGGCCTTGCTTCTTTTCGAACTTCAGGTGAATCACGTTCGGCGCCGCGAGCGTTTTCACCACCGCGAGGTCGAGCAGGTTTTCGACATCGTCGAACAAGCGCGCTCCGCCACCGAGCACGATCGGCACCAGGTGAAGCTGCATCTCGTCGACCAGGCCGGCCTTTAGGTATTGCTGCGCGGCACGCGCGCCGCCCGCCAGCGCCACGTCCTTCCCGGCCGCGGCGCGCCGGGCCTGATCCAGCGCACTTTCGATCCCGTCGGTCACGAAGGTGAAGCTCGTGCCGCCCTCCATGACCAACGGGTCGCGTGCGTGATGCGTCAGCACGAACACCGGGTGGCGAAACGGCGGATGGGAACCCCACCAGCCGTTCCACGGATCGGTCCGACTCCACGGGCCCGGGCCGCCCCCGAACATGTTGCGGCCCATGAGGGTCGCGCCGATGTTGGCAAGCTCTTCCTCCATCACCGGCGTGCTCTCGTTCACCACGCCGCCCTCCAGGCCATGGGGACGCCGCCAGGCCTCCAGCGGGAACACCCACTCGTGCAATTGCTCGCCGCCGATGCCTAGAGGTTCCTGCAGACTCTGGTTCGGGCCGGCGACGAACCCGTCCAGCGACATCGAGATCCTGAATCGAAGCTTTGACATGCTGTCCACCCGTTCATGTGAAGGTCGCGAAGCGGCGAGTCTAGAAGCTGCCGATGGGCGCCGCAATGCCCATGAAACCGCGCTTTACGCTAGAGCTGCAGCGATGCGGCGCGCGCCGGATCGGGCGCGCCATGAGAGGCCCGGGCCGCAGCGAACAGCGCGCGCCCGAGGTTTCGGGCCACCTCCAGCTGCGCCGCCCGATCCCGCTGGCCGGCATCCAGAAGAAACTCGGACGTCGCGACGCGCGCCCCGCAGTAGTCGAAGATGCCGTGGTCGATCTGCGTCTTCATGGCGCCGAAGTAGCCATGCCGCTCGTAGGTTCCAGCGTCGGCGCCGCCGATCGCGACCAGGTGCACCGGCAGGTGGCCCAGGCGCTTGACCACCTTGCCGCCCGCGCGCTCCTCGTAGGCCCATCCGTTCGAGAACACGCGGTCGATCCAACCCTTGAGCAGCCCCGGAAAGGACCACCAGTACACCGGATACACCAGCACCAGCGCATCGGCGCGATCGATCCTTTGCTGCTCGCGCACCACGTCGGCCGCGGGCGGCGCCTGCTTCTTGTGGGCGGCATGGTCGCTTGCGCTGAAGCGGGGATCGAAATCTTCCGCCGCAAGGTCGGCGACTTCCGCCGTGTGGCCGCCGCCGGCGCGGGCGACGCCTTCTGCCAGGCTGTGCGCGACGCGGTGGCTGAACGATCCAGGATCAGGGTGCGCGACAACGATGAGCGCATGCATGGGTGAAACTCCTTTCGTGCTTTTCGAGATTGAAGAGGGCTGCTAAAGTTGCAAGCTACGATCAGTATATTGATGAACCTACCTTTGGTACATAACCATGCCCAGACACGGGATTAAGCAAGCGGACGCCGGTGCGCCCAAGCGCCGCCGCATGTCCCGAGAGGAGCGCTACCGACAGCTCATCGACGTGGCGTGGCAGATCGTGCGCGAATCGGGCTCCGACGCCTTGACGCTCGGCTCGCTTGCCGAGCAGGCCGGCGTTGCCAAGCCCGTGGTCTACGACCATTTCTCGACGCGCAACGGCC
This sequence comes from Variovorax paradoxus, assembly GCF_018614875.1. Taxonomy (GTDB): domain Bacteria; phylum Pseudomonadota; class Gammaproteobacteria; order Burkholderiales; family Burkholderiaceae_C; genus Variovorax; species Variovorax paradoxus_I. The sequence goes on from NZ_JAGGNW010000003.1 coordinate 143,308, forward strand.
TGCTCGCCGCGCTCTATGAAGAATTCGACATGCAGCAGAACGCGCTGATCGATGCCGCGATCCAGCACAGCGAACCCACGCTGGCCGGCCGTGCATCCGTGATCGCCGGCTCGTACGTGGACTGCGTGCTCACGCTCGGGCGCGAGCTGCCGGGCGTGAGCGCGGCGCTCGCGGGTTCGCCCGAACTCGAGAGCGCCAAGCGTGAGTCTGAAGCGGCCTTCCTGCAGAAGTGCCGCGCGCTGCTGGCGCCTTTTGCTCCCGGCAAGGACATCGGCACCGCCGGACTGCGCGCCATGCTGGGCGCGGCCGATGCCCTGTCCTACGCCGCCGCCATGGACGAACTCTCCGCATCGCAGGCCAAGCAGGAACTGCACGAGACGATCGTCGCAATGGTGTCGCGGCAGAAGCGGCCAAGCGCGCGCCGCCGCGATGCTGCTTGAAGGCGCCAGAGCCGATATATGAATTCAGCGCACGGCAACTGGCAATGCCCGACGGAACAGACACAGTGAAAAGCATCGGATGATTTCGATGGCCCGTCATGAACATATCCGGCGCCGCCGCGCGCCACACGGGCGACGCATCGGAATGCTGACCGAAATGCACCCCGAGCTGAACCATCGGGAGATCTGCCAGATGCTGGTGCGCGCCGAACTTGCAGAGGGCGGCCTTGCCATTTCCGCGGTGGGGCTGCACTTCGGCAAGCGCGGGGGGGACTCTGGCTCGAGCCGGGGATGGTCTTCACCATCGAACCGATGCTCAACGCCGGAAGGCCCGAGACAAGGCAACTGCCGGACGGCTGGACGGTCGTGACAAAAGACCGGTCGTTGTCCGCCCAATGGGAGCACATGGTGGCCGTCACGCCCGATGGGTTCGAGGTGCTGACGCCTTGGCCGGATGGTCCGGCCGGCTACTCGCCCCCTAGCCAGGAACGCGCCCGGCAGTCAATGCATCAGCCGCGCCGGGCCGCCTCGACCGCCGCGATGTCGATCTTCCCCATCTCCATCATCGCTTCGAACGCGCGCTTGGCTGCTGCCGGATCGGGATCGGTGATTGCATCGGTCAGGGCGCGTGGCGTGATCTGCCACGACAGTCCCCACTTGTCCTTGCACCAGCCGCATGCGCTTGCCTGGCCGCCGTTGTCGATGATCGCGTTCCACAAGCGATCCGTTTCGGCCTGGTCATCGGTCGCGACCTGGAACGAGAAGGCCTCGCTGTGCTTGAACGCCGGTCCGCCGTTCAGGCCGAGGCAAGGGATGCCCATCACCGTGAACTCGACCGTCAGGACATCGCCCTCTTTGCCCGCGGGATAGTCGCCCGGTGCGCGATGGACCGCACCCACGGCGCTGTCCGGAAAGGTCTTGGCGTAGAACTTGGCGGCGTCCAGCGCGGTGCCGTCGTACCAGAGACAAATCGTGTTCTTGCTGGTCATCTTGGTTCTCCTGAATGGGACAGATGTGTTTCGATCTGCTCAGGCAGCCAGGGCCGGCTGAAGCCGGTCGTCTGCTGCGATCCCGCGACAGGATAACGCCTTCGGCCGCCCAGCGGCAGGTCCTCGATAATTTGCAATGGCCTTCGACTTTTCGTTCATCGGCAGCACGCATCCGATCAGTTCCGCATCATGAGTGCAAGCCCTTCCCACCAGGACCCTGCGCTGCTGCGGCGGCTGCTGCGCGCCAAGGACCGGATGGACGCCGCATCGCACGAGGAGTGGCCCGTCGAGCGGCTGGCGCAGGTGAGCGGCGTGTCGCAGGCGCATTTCGCGCGATCGTTCAAGCAGGCCTTCGGCACGCCGCCGCACCGCTACCTGCTCACGCGGCGCATCGAGCGGGCGATGGCGCTGCTGCGCGAAACCGACCGGCCCATCACCGACATCGCCTTCGAGACGGGCTGGGCGAGCCTGGGCACCTTCGGGCGCACCTTCCGCGACATCACCGGCAGCAGCCCGAGCGCGATCCGCTCGCGCGGCAAGGCGACGCCGCAGGAGCTCGGCCGCGTGCCCGTGTGCATCGTCAATGCCGCGCACCGGCCCCATCTCACAACCGCAGTTTCGGAGAAGCGGCGCCTCGCGGCAGACGGTACAAACGAGCCCGAACAACCACAGGAGATCCCATGAATCAGGGCATTGAAGTCGCCGGCCTGTATGTGCACGATCAGGACGAGGCGCTGGCATTCTATGTAGAGAAGCTCGGCTTCCGCGTCCACACGGACGTGGGAAACGGCGACTACCGCTGGCTCACGGTGCAGCACGCCGAGCAGCCGTCGTTCCAGCTCGGCCTGTTCAGGCCCGGGCCGCCGGTGCTCGATGCGGCCACGGCGCAGGCGGTGCGCGCCATCGTGGCCAAGGGCGCGATGCCGCCGCTCGTGCTGCGGGTGGACGACTGCCGCGCCGCCTATGAGCGGATGCGCGGCCTGGGTGTGGAGTTCACGCAGGAGCCGGTGGAGCGCTACGGCACCGTGGACGCGGGTTTTCGCGATCCGTCTGGGAACGGGTGGAAGATGATTCAGGCGCGCGGCTGAGCCGGCGCCGAGTTGCCTCAGGCCGGCGCCATGCCATGGCGGCGCTTGGCCTCGGCGCTGTCCGCCGAGCACATGAATTCGAGCAGCGCGCGCACGGCGGCCGGCTGCGCGCAGCCGACCACCGACGCCGCCGAGGGCGTGGCTGCGTTTCTCGAGAAGCGGGCTGCGGTGTTCACGGCGCGCTGAGCGCGCGCCTGGGCGACGCATCGAAGTACGACAGCAGCTTGATGCCCGCCGTCCACTGCCGCGCCATGCCCGCACCGATGGCCTTGAACTCCGGGTGCCTGTCGGCCATCAGCGCGTCGATGTCGACCTGCAGCGGCTCAGCCCAGTTCCGGGCAAACCCGGAAGGCACCACGCGCTGGCGGCCGATGGGGTTGGCGCCGGTCAAGGCCAGCAGCACGAAGTCGTCAGTGGCCAGCACCTTGCCGAAGCGCTCGGTGATCTTTCGGCGCAAGAAGCCTTCCGGCAGGTTCTGCTGGAAGGTGGGGATCAGCGCCGAGGGCACCGCGTAGCTCTCCAGCCGAACGGGCATCAGCAACGAAGTGAAGTCGCTTTTGCCCGCATCCGGCAGATAGGCAAACACGCTGCCTGCGGCGCCATGCCGTTCGAGCGTCCCGACCCGGTTCCCGTCCACATACACGTCCAGCCGGTGTGCGTTCGCCTGGACCTTGGCGAGCAGGTCGGTCATGGCTGGTGTTCCGCCTGGGCGGCGAAGTCTTTTGCGGCATCGTCCATCGCCTCTTCGAGCGTCATGCCGTGGCCCGCGGGTCGCACGACCAGCTGCAGGCCCATGTACTCCGCCACGCGCAGCAGGCGCCGCGCGCCGATGTCGTCCAGGTCGCCGCGCTCCAACCGGGACAGTGTTGCGATGCTCATGCCCAGGGCGCTGGCCACGGTCTGCAACGTCTGGCCCTGCTTCTTGCGGGCGTCGCGAATGGCCTGGCCGATCTCCGAGAGGTTCATATTTATCCGATTCGACAAATTTGAAGCAAATGTACTCAAAATTTGTCGGGAACGATAAATTTACAGCCAAATAAATTTATCTGATTCGATAAATTTATAGAATTTCTAGTTATTTTTTATCGTAACCGATAAACCGCAGCTTACGTTCAACGTGGCCGCCCCAGGCATGCTGCCGCCGATCCGCGCGTTCGAGCCGCCGGCGGGTGCTGCCATCGGATCCCGGTATGGGACGAACCGGCGCCGCCCCGTGACTTTAGACACTGTGACCCAGCTTGCTTTCCCTCTAGATTTGCAAGGGGCCGGATGCCGGCCCTTGAACAAACAATCGGGAGGATCGCATGAAGAAGTCCACGGGCAGGCCACACCGGCTCGCGCTTTCAAACTCGGCCATGGCCACGGCAGCGGCGGCGCTCATGGCTCTTTCTCTCGCAGGCTGCCAGAACATGCCCGCCCTCGACATGCAAATGGGCAGCCCATCTGCCAAGACAGTGGCCACAGGCAGTGCCGCGGGCTCGGCCGCTTCCGGTGAGAGCAGCGCCCTCGAGCGCTGCGACTCGCCGCTGGGCACCGTCTCGCTGATCGAGAACGTCGATGCGGGCTGGTACACCGTGCTCACCGGCGAATACAAGCTGCCCCCCACGGCCAACCTGCTGCGCTTGCTGGTGCAGCAATCGAACTGCTTCGTGGTGATCGAGCGTGGCGCCTCGGGCATGAACGCCATGACGCGCGAGCGCGCGCTCATGCAGTCGGGCGAAATGCGCGGCGGCAGCAATTTCGGCCGCGGCCAGATGGTGGCGTCCGACTATGGCCTCTCACCCGAGATCGTGTTCAGCAACAACGATGCGGGCGGGCTCGGCGGCACCATCGGCGGGCTGGTCGGCGGCGGCCGCGGCCGCGCCATCGCGAGCCTCGGCGCCAGCCTCCAGACCAAGGAAGCCGCTGCCCTGCTGACGCTCATCGACAACCGCTCGGGCGTGCAGGTGGCGGCCGCCGAAGGCAGCGCCTCCAAGACCGACTTCGCGGGACTCGGCGACCTGAGCGGCTTGCGCGGCGCCGGCAACGTCGGCGGCTACACCCGCACGCCGCAGGGCAAGCTGATCGCGGCGGCCTTCATGGACGCCTTCAACCAGATGGTGCGCTCGCTGCGCAGCTACAAGGCGCAGACGGTGCGCGGCCAGGGCCTGGGCGGTGGCGGCCGGCTCGGCGTGGATGGCGGCGCGCCGCCTTCACAGACCTCGGCGCAGCCGGCGTCGAATCGCAGAAGAAAGTAACCAGGCCTGCGTCGAAGTCACCGCGCCTTGTCGCCCTGCTCGGCGCCGCCGTCGGCCAGCAGGTCCGCGCTGTCCAGGCGCTGCGCCGCACGCAGGGCCTCGGGCGCGCCGGCCGTGCGGACCACCCGGCTGCTGCTCGTCAGCACCCGCTTCTTGACCTGCTGCGCCCCTTCGGTCAGGCTGTAGTCGATGCGGTAGTCCCAGGCCGCGATCGGCACCTTGCGATTGCCGAGGCGCTCGATCCGCACTTGCGCCGCGCTGCGTTCGCCGGGCCTGAGTTCGGTGGCCTGCGAGAAGCCCCGCCCGACGCCGATGACCGCCCCCGCATCGTCGTACAGCGTGACCAGCACTTCGACGAGAGTCAGCGCCATGGCGTCGTTGCGCGCGTTGGCAAGGCGGCCGAACAGCCACACCTCGTCCGCCTGCTGCACCAGGCGCGCGCGCGTGAACTGCAGGGGCGGCCCCTCGGTCGTCCAGAACGGCGCCGACAGCGCGCCGGCCTGCAACTCATGCCGCGTGACGGTCTTGTCGCCCGGCAGCTTGATCAGCACCGGCGCGGTCTCGCCGGGCATCAGCGTGCCGATCGGCAACGATTCGCTGTTCTCGCCGATGCGGCTGTCGCGGTCGTAGAAGATGGCCTTGACATCCGGCCGCTCGAGCGCGGTGCCGCTCTCGTTGCGCGCCGTCACCAGCAGCCAGGGCTGCGCCGAGCTGCCGCCGCCCACCAGCACCTGGCGCGCCTCGAGCCTGAGGCCCTCACTCGGAATCGTGCGCGACGCCATCGAGGTGCCACCCGGCTGATTGCGGTCCACGACATAGGCCATGACGCCGAAAACACCGGTGACCAGCACCACGACCGCCGCCACCGCGAGGCCCATCGACCGGACTGCGCTCCTGCCGCGTGCCGACTGCTCGACCGCCAACCTTCGTCCGGCTTCGTCCTTGACCTGCTCGAGCACCCGCTCCAGCCGGTCGGAGACGTTGTCCTCGACGATCGACACCGAACCGCAATGCGCGCAGGCGTACTGGTTGAGCCCCGAGCGTTGGAGCACGCCGCTGCCGCATTCACCGCACTTGAGCGTTTGCAGGTTGATGGTCAATGAGATTTCCCCGGTGGCGATGGCGACATGGTGCCGCGCGCATCTTAGCGAGGAAGGCGCGCCCGCCAGGTATGCCGCCGCGACATGCCTCGAAGTGCCCGGGACGGATAGCGAACCGGCGAGCGAGCACCCAGGCGCGTTGGCAGCTAGGGACCTGCGCGGCAGAG
>NZ_JAGGNW010000004.1 GCF_018614875.1 Variovorax paradoxus
TCACGATGCTCCGGAATACCCAGCTCCCAATGAGGAGGGGTGCGAACAGGCTGAGCTTGGGGCCACTGCGAAACACGACGATGGTCAGGGTGACCGTCGCCTTGCCTACGCTCTGAAGGAGAGCCTGAAGCGCTACGCTGCGCGTCATGCGCGGACCTATGGTGAGCCTGTCAGCGTAGAGACGTTGATCTCGCACATGCTCGAGGCGTTCGTTCAGGGATAGGGTTTCCGGAAGCCTCCCAAACAGAGCACGCTACCGTAAGCGAACATCCGTCTCCAGCGGAGTCGGCCCACTTCGACGAGCGTCGCAATCAACCGCTCTTGCGACCTCGGACCTTCACGTTGTGCATGGCACGTCAAAGGGGGCCAGGTCACCAAGGTCATACGATGGAGATGGCCTCGCGCTTCTCTATCAGGAAGTCGAGCAGTGCGCGCACTTTGGATGGCATCTGATCACGTGACGGCGCATACAGGTAGAAGCCGTCATGTCGGTGCGTCCAATCGCGCAGGACGCGAACAAGACGACCATCGGTCAGGAACTGCTGGACTGCCAGGTCCACGATCTGGATCAGGCCGAGTCCCTGGAGTGCAGCGCCGGTCATGCCTGCATCGTCGTTGAAGGTCAGACGCCCGGTCACGGACTGCGTGAAGTGCCGCCCCGCCTTGCCGAGTTCTTTGAAATCCCAGTCGTGTAGCGCACCACTGCCCTGAAATCGGTAGTTGATGCAGTCGTGCTTGACCAGGTCCGCAGGACGTTTCGGCGCACCATGCTGTGCGAGATAAGCCGGCGAGGCCACGACCGCCATGGACAGCGGGGGACTGATGGGAACCGCGACGACATGTTCGGCGAGGCTGCGTCCCAGGCGGATGCCGACATCACAGCCGTCCGCAATGATGTTCGACATCGAATCCGCCAAAGTCAGTTCGACTCTGACCATCGGATAACGCTCGCAGAACTCCGGCAGGTGCGGCTCGATCAGGGCCCTCGACGCCAGTCGCGATACGTTGACCCGAACGAGTCCGGAAGGCGCATCGCCCACCTCGCCCAATCTGTCGACCGCACGCTCGATCGTGTCCAGCGTGGGCTGCAAGGCGTCGAACAACTGTTGACCCGCCTCGGTCAGGGACATGTCCCGGGTGGTGCGGTAAAGCAGCCTGACACCCAACTGTCGCTCCAAGGCCTTGAGGTTCTGCGACAGCGCAGCGCGTGAGACGCCCATCTCTTCCGCGGCGCGGGTGAAGCTGCCCTGGCGGGCAATGTGCGCGAACCATGCGAGCGACGGGAGCAACGAGGGATGCATCGTTTGATTGTAAATCTCACCTTATCACTGATGTACAGATTCGGGTCTTCCGCTTGGTGAATCCAAGCCCTAGCATCGGCCCCCATCCACACACCTCGGTCACTCGACTTCGTCATGACATTTGCAAATTGGACAGTCGGTCAGCGGCAGAACCCAGACCGCTTCTCCATTTCGTCGCTGTGCGCAGGCTTCCTGGTCACCGGCGCACTGCTCGCCGGCTCAGGTACCGCTGCGCAAACGGCGCCAGGTGGAGCCAGCCGCTTTCCTTCAGATCGTGGCGAGATCACCGTTCGCCAGGTGATGCAGATGAGTGTGGTGATCACCACGCCGAGCGGGGTGATCTACACCGACCCGACGCAGGGCAAAGCGCGCTATGCAGGGCATCCAAAGCCGGATGTCATTTTGGTGTCCCATGAACACCATGAGCACTTCGATGCCGACGCCCTGCAGGAAATCGCGGGCCCGAAGACCCGGATCGTGGTGCCGCCCTACGTGATGGACCGGCTTCCCGCCGGCTTGAAAGAAAGGGCCATCTCTCTGGCGAACGGAGAGACGACCATTCTCGGGTCGATCAAGGTCGAAACCATTGCGGCGTATGGCCTCAAAGGGCAGTCCGAGCATTGGCACCCTTTCGGACGAGGCAATGGCTACGTGGTCACTGCGGACGGCCGGAGGATCTACATCGCCGGGTCGACCGACGCCACGCCCGAAATGTTGCGACTGCAGGACATCGAGATCGCTCTTCTGCCTCTGTATCCGCCCTACGCCCTGGGCGTGGACGACGCGGTAAAGGCCGTCGCCGCCTTCAAGCCGCGCTTCACCTATGTCTATCAGTACGACAGTGTTCGTACGCGGAACGAGTTCGTCCGAAAGATGAGAAGCAGCCCCTCGGCAGCCACTGTCATCGCGCCCGATATCGATTCCTGAAACGCGCTCTCTTATTCCTCTCATCACTCGAAGTAGAAACATGGCGATCAAGAAAAAACTCCGCGTTGGCATCATCGGCGCCGATACAAAGGCGAGTTGGGCAGGTGCCTCGCACGTTCCCGCTCTTCGGTCTCAGCCCACGCTTGTGCTCGCGGCGGTAGCGACCCGACACGAAGCAAGCGCCAAGGCTGCGGCCGCGGCGTTCGACGCCGAGCGCTGGTATGCGGACCCCTTCGCACTGATCCGTGACGACACCATCGATATCGTCACCGTCGCCGTCAAGGTTCCGGCTCATCGGGAACTGGTACTCGCAGCCTTGGAAACGAAGAAAGCCGTCTACTGCGAAGCGCCGCTCGGCGCGACATTGGCCGAGACGGAGGAGATGGCCGCTGCTGCAGGATCGCTGCATACCGCGATCGGACTGCAGGGTCGGCAGAACCCTTCCGTGCGTCGCGCCGTCGAGATCGTCGCCTCCGGCCGAATCGGCCGACTGCTTTCCGCGAACGTCAGGGCAACGACGTTTGGATACGGCCCGCAGTCCCCCAGCGTCTACGACTATTTCAACAAGGCGGCATCCGGCGCGAGTTTCCTGACGATCACGACGGCTCACGTGCTCGACATCGTGGAAGCCGTCTTGGGCAACATCACGGAAGTCGATGCACGCACGGAATTGCTGTGGCCGCAGATCGAATTGATCGACACCGGCGGCACCTCCCTGCGCGAGGTCCCTGACCACGTGGACCTTGTCGCCAAGACCTCCCTCGGCGCTGCAGTCTCTGTGCAGGTCCTGGCTGGCGTAGCGGCAGACGACGCGCATTTCGTCCTCGAAGTCCGCGGCTCGCAGGGCACCCTGAAGCTGACAGGCAACCATGTTGCCGGCGTCCAGGTCGGCGACCTGACCCTGTCGTCCAGCGTGGCGTTCGCGCCGCCCGATGCGCCCGTTTTTCGAGCTACAGCGTCGACCGCCGGGGATTTCTGGAACGGCGCCGCCATCAATGTCGGCGAAGTCTATGCAAGCCTCGCGCGCGATGTGCTGATGGGTACGTCCGACACCCCGGGCTTCGTCCACGCGGTTCATAGCAGCCGGCTGATCGCGGCGGTCGAGCGCGCTGCGCGCGTCGGCGAACGCCAGCGACACCTTGCCTGACGGCCCAGGAGGATGTGCAATGCGCATGCGCAAGCTGGGCGACAGTGGACTGTCCGTGTCCGAACTCTGCTTCGGTGCCATGACGTTCGGGGGCATCGACGGGATCTGGGGCCAGGTCGGCAAGCTCGGGCAGGGTGAGGCCGATGCCCTTGTCAGAGCGGCCCTTGAGTCGGGCATCAATTTCTTCGACACGGCCAATGTCTACGCCGACGGTCGAAGCGAGATGATGCTCGGCCGGTCGCTGCGCAATCTCGAAGTGTCGCGGGATGACGTGGTGATCGCCACGAAGGTCGCCTCCGCCATGGGCGAAGGACCCAACATGAGCGGCGCGTCGCGCCGCCACATCCTGAGCCAGTGCCGTGCAAGCCTCCAGCGGCTCGGCCTGGAGCATGTCGACCTCTATCAGATCCACGCCTTCGACCCCGCCACGCCGATCGAGGAGACGCTCGAGGCCCTCGACATCCTGGTTCGCGCAGGCGATGTCCGCTACATCGGCCTGTCGAACTGGGCCGCCTGGCAGGTCATGAAGGCCATCGGGATCGGCAAGGCACGGGGTATCGCTCCGATCATCTCGCTGCAGGCGTACTACACACTGGTGGGTCGCGACCTTGAGCGCGAGATCATCCCGCTGCTGACCTCCGAGCGGGTCGGCCTCATGGTCTGGAGCCCGCTGGCCGGCGGCTACCTGACGGGGAAATATTCAAGCGAGGGTGACAGTTCCAGCGGCAGGTTGAACCAGTTTGACTTTCCCCCGATCGACCGCGGGCGTGGCGAACCGCTGATCGAAGTCCTCAGGATCGTCGCGTGCCGGCATGGATGCACTCCGGGCCAGATTGCGCTCGCATGGCTCCTGCATCAGCCGGCCGTGACCACGGTCATCCTCGGCGCGAAGCGTCTCGAGCAACTTTCCGAGAACGTGCAGGCAACCACCATCCATTTGAATCCTGATGACCTCGCGCAGCTGGCGTCCGCCAGTCAGCTGCCGCCTGAATACCCAGGGTGGCTTCTGGATCGCCCAAGTGATCCGCAGCGTTGACCGAAGCCGCTCGCAATGCCTGGACTTTTTTATCTCAGAGCTTCCGCTGTGCTCCCCACTCATCGGTCTGGAGCATGCGCGTTTCATCCGAGCAACCACGGCCAATGCGGCCACTCAACCTGGAGAGCAACATGAACCATGACAGCAAGGTCGGGATCAGCAAGCGCAGCGTCATGCTTGGCGCGGTCACCGGTATAGCCGCGTTGGCGGCACCCGCGTTTTCCGCGACGACAGCGGAAAAACGCTTGCCTGGCCGGGAGGAGGCAGTTGATGACCTGCGTGGCAAGCGCGCCCTGGTCACCGGCGCCTCGCGCGGTATCGGCGCAGGTATTGCGCTGGCCCTCGCGGCGCGCGGTGCGGACGTGGTCATCACGTATCTTCAATCGACCGACAAAGCGGCTGCGGTGGTCAAGGCCATCGAGCAGAAGGGCCGGCGCGGCTTCGCGATCCAGGCCGACAGTGGCGACCCTGCAGCGGTGCGGCGTTCGGTCGCGGAAACGGTGCAAAGACTCGGTGGCCTGGACATTCTGGTCAACAACGTCGGTATCTCGCGTTCCGGCCCGTTGGAGGCAATGGACGTCAACGTCATCAACGACGTCCTCAACGTCAACACACGTGCTGCGGTGCTTGCCTCGCAGGCGGCCATTCCGCACCTGACCAGCGGCGGCCGCATCATCACCATCGGCTCATGCTTGGCCGAGCGCGTCCCGTATCCAGGCCTGACGGTGTACTCCATGTCGAAGTCGGCACTGCTTGCCTTCACGCGAGGACTCGCCCGTGAATTGGGGCCCCGCAACATCACCGTGAACCTGATCCAGCCCGGTCCGATCGACACGGACCAGAATCCATCCAACGGTGATTGGGCGGACGGAAATCGTCGACTGACCGCACTCGGCCGCTACGGCAATCCTGCCGACATCGGAGCGGCCGTGACCTTCCTGGCGAGTCCGGCGGCGCAGTTCATGACCGGATCGGTGGTCACGGTGGACGCCGGGTTCAATGCCTGAGATCGCACCGGCGCTGATCAGTTTCTTGCATGGGCCAGGAATGGCCTGACCGCCCCGGCTGTCTCCCGCGTACGGGAAAGGAGCACGAGATCGACCGTTGCGCTCACGTCAGCCAACGGTCGGTACGCCAAATCCACCAGGTTGACCCCGGCCAGCGGTGCGGGCACCAGGGCCAGTCCGAGCCCGGCCGAGGCCACAGCACGACCTTGCGGCTGGTCCGGGTGAACAGTGCCGTCCCCAGTTCTTCTTCCAGCGACTGGATCTGCATGCTCAACGCCGGCTGGACGATGTTGAGCCTCTCCGCAGCGCGGCTGAAGTGGCCTTCCTCGGCGACGGCCAGAAAGGAGCGAAGGTGCCGCAGCTCCATAGATTAATCATCCAGAGTGATTGAACACTGCTGAGGCCGATGATGGTTGCGCGCGATTAATCAATCAAATATATTGATTTGATTTGGCATCCTCGTTGATGATCCGCGGCAAGGCATCGCCGACCAGTGGATCGACGCTTGGCGCACCACCTTCGACACCAATGTGTTCGGACTGATTGCCACCACCCAGGCCCTGCTGCCGCTGTTGCGCAAGTCCGCGGCCGGCCGCATCGTCCAACGTATCCAGCGCGCTGGGCTCGCTGACCCAGCACCAGGATCTGGCGTCCCCCGTCTACGCGATCAAGGCCATCCCGGCCTACAACGTGTCGAAGAGCGCCGTCAATGCATGGACCGTGCATCTTGCTCACGAGCTGCGCGACACGCGGAGCAAGGTCAACGCGATTCACCCCGGCGCCGTGAAAACCGACGGGAATCCCGACGGCGAACTGGAGCTTCCCGAGGGCGCGAAGACCAGCGTCGCCCTCGCATTGATCGGCGCCGACGGCCCGAACGGCAGCTTCATCCATCTCGGCCAGGCGCTGCCATGGTGAGCCGCCCGGAATCGGAACACTCACCCAACGCCGACCCGGCGAGATACCGGCGGCCATCGAATGCACCTGTCGACAAACTTAACGAAGGAGATTGATCATGAAAATCCTGATGGTTCTGACCTCGCACGACCAGCTTGGCAACACCGGCCGCAAGACTGGCTTCTGGCTCGAAGAGCTTGCCGCTCCCTACTACGTGTTCAAGGAGGCCGGTTACGAGATCACGCTCGCCTCGCCCAAGGGCGGCCAGCCGCCGCTCGATCCCAAGAGCAACGAGCCTGACTTCCAGACCGATGACACCCGTCGCTTCGAGGCAGATGCCGAGGCGGGCAAGGCACTGGCGAACACCGTGAAGCTTGCGGATGTGAATGCGGCGGATTTCGACACGGTGTTCTATCCGGGCGGCCATGGCCCGATGTGGGACCTGGCCGAGAGCCCGGATTCGTCCGCCCTTATCGAGGGCTTCCTCGCCGCGAACAAGCCGGTCGCGCTGGTCTGCCACGCACCGGGCGTGCTGCGCCATGTGAAGACTGCAGAGGGCCGCCCGCTGGTCGAGGGCAGGAAGGTGACCGGTTTCACCAACACCGAGGAAGCAGCCGTCGGCCTCACCGAGGTGGTGCCGTTCCTGGTCGAGGACGAACTGCAGGCCAAGGGCGGCAACTATTCGAAAGGTCCGGACTGGGGCCCCTACGTCGTACAGGACGGCCTGCTGATCACCGGCCAGAACCCGGCATCGTCGGCCTCCGCCGCCCGGTGCCTGGTCGAAGCGCTCGAGGTGCAGGCATGACCCCGGCGCAGCACAAGGCGACCCTGGAAACGGCCAATGCGGCCATCACCAACGGCGACATTGAAGGATTCCTGGCGCATTGCACCGACGACATTCAATGGTCGACGGTGGGCGAGGCGACCCTGCACGGAAAATCAGCGGTGCGGGAGTGGATGACGACGGCATACGTTGAACCTCCGAACTTTTCCGTCAGCCGCCTGGTCGCCGAGGGCGATACCGTGGCCGCACTCGGCGACATCACGACCCAGGACGATGACGGGGCAACGGTCCACAACGCATATTGCGACGTCTGGCGCTTCCGCGACGGGAAGATGGCGGAGTTGCGGGCATTCGTGGTGGAGACCGGGCGCGCGCGCAGCCGCTGAGACGAGCGCGGCAACCACTGCAACCACTACGCATGGCAGACCCGGCTGGATGGCTGCTGGCGCTGTCCCTACCGGACTGCTCGGCAGCGCCAGGCTGAGCGTGCGGCCAGAAGTCGACTTGTGTCACGGCTGTTGCCGAGCGGGACGACTTGAATGTGGACGGTTTCGATCCGGGCGAATGGCCCATCCTTGATCTCGAACTTCAGCCGAGCCGCGGACCGAAGTGTCAGCGTAACCTGGAAGTTCGGATAAGAGATGTCCATGACCTGTCCGACGGGAAAACGATCGATAGCCGACATTCACTGATCCTCTATTTGGATAGTCTGGAGAGACCTCTAACGCATCACGCCTTGGCGGCCACAGGGGTGTTGAGCAGTTGCTGCTCCCACAAGTACGCGATGCCGCTGCCGCCTGCGTGTTGCACGACCACCTCCGTCATTTCGGCAGCGCTTTCGGTCCGGGCCCAGTCCCGCTGCCATTCGGAGGCCACCGCGAGCCAGGTCATGACGTTCGCGCCGGCCGCGACCATCCGCTGGGTGGCGACCTGATGCGACTCCACGGAAACGCCGCCGGACGCATCGGTGACGACGGTGACGTCCCAACCCTCGCCGAGCGCCTGGATCGTCGGCATCGCAACGCACACCTCGGTCCACAGGCCGGCGATGATCAGTTGCTTGCGGCCTGTCGCCTTGACCGCGCCTACCGTCTTCTTGTCCTGCCAGGTGTTGATGAAGGTGCGGTCGATGACCTCCTGGCCGGGGAATACGTCGGTGATCTGAGGAAAAAGAAGTCCTCCCCGTTCGGCGATCACGCTCGTCAGGATGGTCGGGACGCCGAAGGCCTTGGCGGCCTTTGCCAGTCCTAGTATTGTTGATGACCGCTCGGGCGCCGGTCGCCACCGGCACATCCACTCCAGGCGATGGTCCTCAAGCATGACGGGGCGCAGCACGCGGTCGGGGCCGAGGCGTGCCGCGATGCGCTCGAGCACCAGCGCCAGGCTCTCGCCCGACTGCCTTGCCTCGGGCAGCATCGAGAAGCTCTTCTCCTCCAGCGATTGCGCTTCGGTCGCCAACAGCTCGAGGTCGCCCACGGGCGCGGGCAGCTCGATCTTGCCCAGGTGCTCGGTGTCGCGCGTGGCCTGCGCGGTACGCACGGTGGGCTCGCCGCCGTCGCCGGCGCTCCTGGCGCGCATCGCGTCATGGCACCAGCGCAGCGTGAACGCGGTCACCCCGGATCGCCGGGCCATGAGCCAGCCGGCCATCTGCAGCATCAGCCGGCGGGCGCCGAACAGCATGGCGGGCGCATGCTCGGCGCGCGCCATCAACTCGGGCTTGGCGTGGAAGGTTTCCGGCAACTGGGCCCAGGGATAGGTCTCCGGGCGCAGGCCGTAGGCTTGGTCGAGGGTCGCGAGCAGTTGGGCATCGAAGCGCCGGCTCATGCCGCCGCGCGGCAAGGCGCGCACCTGGCCCAAGGTCCGGCAGCCGAGGCGAGCAAGGGTCGCCTGGTGGGCGGCGACTTGCGTCAGGGTTTCGATCGGGAGCGCATCGAGCAACTGGGCGAGCGGCTTCGAGAAACCGTTCGACAGGCCCGCCCTCGCCACCGCGAGCGCGGCCAGGCTCGTCGGCGCCCAGCTCAGCTGCCGCACGCCCAGGTCTGGGCATTCCGATGGCGTGCGGCAGCGCGAGCGGCGGACGCCGCGGCGGGTCCGACGGGAGGGAAATTGGCGGGGCCGAGGACGCTTCATCGCATCACGACCGCCGGGCACTCTTCCGGTCAAGGAAGTGAGCGAGAAGGTTTACAAATTTGCGACTGTCGATCCCGCAAAGTGGAATTGGTGCCGCGGCGGTTCGGTGGAAACCCCCGGCAGATCGTTCCCCATCTGATAGTACCCTTCGCCTGCCTTGTAACTTGGCACGCCTACTTACATTTTGGACTTGCAAATCCCAAATCGTCATCGTGTGGAGGAGCAAGCAATTGTTGCCGCACAGGGCGCCGCCCGATCAGTGAACGAAGAACAAGTGGGAAAAACCATGAACAAGATCTTCCGAAGCCTTTGGAGTCCAACCGTCGGCACCTGGGTGGCCGCGCCGGAAATCGCGCGCGGCCATGGGCGCTCTTCTTCCGGTGGGGGCGGCGTGCGCGCGGTTGCGGCTGCGGCGGCCCTGCTTGTCGGTGCCGCGCCGGTGCTCGCGGCCGGCGGCGCGGGCGGCCAGCCTGTCGGCGATACGACGCTGAATGCGGGCGCCGGCGGCAGCGACGGCACAGGGGGCAGCGGCGGGCTCAACGACACCACGGTCAACGCGTTCGGCGGCGCTGGCGGATCGTCGACGCCGGGCGGCGTGACGGCGGGAGCCAACGCCAACATCGGCGGCTTCGGCGGTGCGACGCCGGGCACCGGCGGCGCGGCTGGCGCCGCCAGCACGCCCACCGGCCCTGGTGCGTTCCAGGGTGACGCCGGTGGCGCGGGCCAGGCGCAGACCGGAGGCCCGGGCGCCGGCAACGGCTATGGCGGTGGCGGCGGCGGCGGCTTCCAGGGCGCATCGCTCGCCAACACCGTCACCAACTCGCCCGACAGCTACACCGGCGGCAGCGGTGGCGCGGGCGGCAACGGCTATTGGGCGGCCGGCGGCGGCGGCGCCGGCGGCTACGGCGCGATCCTCAACGGCCCGCTCGGCAACTACACGGCCACGGGGTCTTCAACTGGCGGCGCGGGCGGCAAGGGCGGCGACGCCTTCTCGCAGGCCGGCGGCGGCGGCAGCGGGGGCGGCGGGTTCTACCTCAACGCGATCAACCCGGGGCTCAGCTTCACCAACACCGGCACCCTCGCCGGCGGGGCGGGCGGCATCGGTGGGGCCGAGCTGGCGGGGGCCCGCGCCAATGCCTCGGGCGGCGGTGGCGGCGCAGGGGGCATCGGCGCGACGCTGGCCGGCGTTGCCGTCACCGTCAGCAACACTGGCTCGATCGTGGGCGGCGCCGGGGGCGCTGGCGGTGCGGCCGGCGGCGGCGCGGGCGGCACC
>NZ_JAGGNW010000005.1 GCF_018614875.1 Variovorax paradoxus
ACACCAGGATGGCGCCGTCCATCTGGGCGGCGCCGGTGATCATGTTCTTCACATAGTCGGCGTGGCCGGGGCAGTCGACGTGGGCGTAGTGGCGGTTGGCCGTTTCGTACTCGACGTGGGCGGTGTTGATGGTGATGCCGCGGGCCTTTTCTTCGGGCGCCGCGTCGATCTGGTCGTAGGCCTTGGCTTCGCCGCCGAACTTGGCCGACAGAACAGTGGCAATCGCCGCCGTCAGCGTGGTCTTGCCGTGGTCAACGTGACCGATCGTGCCCACGTTCACGTGCGGCTTGGTGCGGGTGAATTTACCTTTTGCCATTTTTCGACTCCGAAAAAAAACGATTTCAACGCATGCAGATGGGTTGCAAACCTGCCGTTGCAACCCCCTAGAAACTGGTGCCCTTTGCGGGAATCGGACCCGCGACCTCCCCCTTACCAAGGGGGTGCTCTACCACTGAGCCAAAAGGGCTTTGTCTAACCAATCGCTTCCGGCGTCGAACCGGGTTTCTGGAGCGGGAGACGGGAATCGAACCCGCGTCATCAGCTTGGAAGGCTGGGGTTCTACCATTGAACTACTCCCGCATCGGGGGCACTTCAAGGCACCCAAAGCGCTAGATCCAATCGCTCTTAGAAACCAAATTCATCGCTGGTGGAGAGGGCTGGATTCGAACCAGCGTACTCGTAAGAGGGCAGATTTACAGTCTGCTGCCATTAACCACTCGGCCACCTCTCCGGCGAACCTCGAAATATAGCACGGTTTTGTGACTACGCAGAACCCGGCACCAAGAAGAAGCGCGAGAACTGCACGAGGCGTGAACCGCCGGGATTATCCGCGAATTCAGCCGCCCGCCCGGCCCGCCTCCCGCCACGCACGCGCTTCGCCAAAATGCCCGCAGCCGATGAAAGGCACGGGCGGACGCAACGCGGAAAGCGGCGACGGATGATTCGACATCAGCACCTTATGGCGCCCAATGTCGATCAACGCACGCTTACTTTGAGCATGCGAGCCCCAGAGCATAAAAACAACAGGCTTCTCGCCGTCCGATACATGGCGGATGACCGCATCGGTCAGCACCTCCCAGCCACGGCCCGAATGGCTGGCCGGCTGCCCCTCCTCGACCGTGAGGCAGGTGTTGAGCAGCAGCACGCCGTGGGTCGCCCACTTCGCCAGGCTGCCGCCCGGATCGGGGAACGGCGGTGGTGGGGTTCCAAGGTCGCGCTGCAGCTCCTTGAAGATGTTGCGCAGCGACGGCGGCAGCGCCACGCCGGGCGCCACGGAGAACGCCAGCCCCTCCGCCTGGCCACGGCCGTGGTACGGGTCCTGTCCCAGGATCACGACGCGCACGTCTTCGGGCGGCGTCAATTCCAGTGCCCGCAGCGGCTGTGGCGGAAAGATCACGGCGCCGGCGTCGAGGCGCTCGCGCAGGAAGCTGCGCAGCTTCTGCCCCACGATGCTGCCGAAAAAGTTCTCGACCAGCGGCCGCCAGCCCGGCGCCACGGGCCAGTCGGCGGGATCGCTGCTCGACAGCTGGTCCGGCCGGTTCATTTGAACAATGCAGCGAGCGCCTCGCCGGGTTCCTTGGCACGCATGAAGGCCTCGCCGACCAGGAAGGCGTGGACGCCGGCCGCGCGCAGCGTTGCCACGTCTTCGCGCGTGGCAATGCCGGATTCGGTGACGGCCAGCCGGTCGGCCGGCACCCGCGGCAGCAGGTCGATGGTGGCTTGGATCGACACCTCGAAATTGCGCAGGTTGCGGTTGTTCACGCCGATGAGCGGCGTCTTGAGCTCGAGCGCGCGCTCGAGTTCGGCCGCGTCGTGCACTTCGACCAGCACCGCCATGCCGAGCCCGCGCGCAATGGCTTCGTAGTCCTTCATCTGCGCGTCGTCGAGGATGGCGGCGATCAACAGGACGGCATCGGCGCCCATCGCGCGCGATTCGTACACCTGGTAGGCATCGACGAGGAAATCCTTGCGCAGCACCGGCAGGTCGCACGAGGCGCGGGCCTGCTTGAGGTAATCGACGCCGCCCTGGAAAAACTGCTTGTCGGTCAGCACCGAAAGGCAGGCGGCGCTGATCTGGCCATCGCCTTCGGCATAGCTTTGCGCGATGTCGGCCGGAATGAAGTCTTCGCGCAGCACGCCCTTGCTCGGGCTGGCCTTCTTGACTTCGGCGATCACGGCGGCCTGGCCGGCGGTGATTCTGGCGCGCAGCGCGCCTTCGAAATCGCGCGTCAGCACGCGGCTTTCGGCGTCGAAGCGCACGGCTTCCAGCGGGCTTCTTTTCTGCGCTGCAGCAATTTCCTGCCGCTTGACGGCAACGATCTTGTCGAGGATGTCGGACATTTTTCTGCGTTCCTACCTGTTTTCCCGCTTCAAGCCGCGGTGGAGGCCTTGACCAGTTCGGCCAGCTTGGCCCGCGCGGCGCCCGATGCAACGGCTTCGCGCGCGCGCTCGATGCCCACGGCGATCGAATCGACCACGTTGGCCGCGTACAGCGCCGCGCCGGCATTGAGCAGCACGATGTCGAGCGCCGGGCCGGCCTGATTGTCGAGCACCCCCAGCAGCATGGTCTTCGACTGCTCGGGCGTTTCCACGCGCAGCGCGCGGTTGCTCGACATGGCAAAGCCGAAGTCTTCGGGGTGCAGTTCGTACTCGCGGATCTCGCCGTCCTTGAGCTCGCCGACCATGGTGGCGGCGCCGAGCGAAATCTCGTCCATGCCGTCGCGGCCATACACCACCATGGCGTGCTCGGCCCCGAGCCGCTGCAGCGCGCGCACCTGGATGCCCACCAGGTCGGGATGGAACACGCCCATCAGGATGTTCGGCGCGCCCGCCGGATTGGTCAGCGGGCCGAGGATGTTGAAGATGGTCTTGATGCCGAGTTCCTTGCGCACCGGCGCGACGTTCTTCATGGCCGGATGGTGGTTAGGCGCGAACATGAAACCGATGCCCACCTGCTCGATGGAACGCGCGATCTGCTCCGGCTGCAGGTTGATGTTGACGCCCAGCGACTCCAGCACGTCGGCGCTGCCCGACTTGCTCGACACGCTGCGCCCGCCGTGCTTGCTCACCTTGGCACCCGCCGCGGCCGCGACGAACATCGAGCAGGTCGAGATGTTGAAGGTGTGCGAGCCGTCGCCGCCGGTGCCGACGATATCGACCAGGTGCGTGGTGTCCTTCACCGGCACCTTGGTCGACACCTCGCGCATCACCTGCGCGGCGGCCGTGATCTCGCCGATGGTTTCCTTCTTGACGCGCAGGCCGGTGATCAGCGCCGCCATCATCACGGGCGAGCACTCGCCGCTCATGATGAGCCGCACGATGTGCAGCATCTCGTCGTGGAACACCTCGCGGTGCTCGATGGTGCGCTGGAGCGCTTCCTGGGGGGTGATCATGGGGAGTCTCCTCGGTGTTTTCAGGGGCCGACGCGGCCGGCCGGCGCGTCCGTGAATGCAAGCTTGAGGCCGAAGCCGATGAACAGGACGCCTGCCGCGCGATCGAGCCAGTGCATGCCCTTCTGCACGGCGCTCCTGCGCGCCATCCAGCCCGCGAACGCGGCCCATCCCACGATGACAGGAATGGAATTCAGGTTGAACAGCACGCCCAGCAGGACGAAGTACAGGCCCTTGTTGTCGGCGCCCGGCGCGATGAACTGCGGCACGAATGCCAGGAAGAACAAGGCGACCTTGGGGTTCAGCACATTGGTCCAGAAACCGCCGAGAAAGATCTCCTTGAGCCCGCGCTCGCCGGACGCGGCGGCCGCCTGCCGCAGATCGGCCGGCGGCCCGGCGCGCGAGAACACCATGCGCACGCCCAGATACAGCAGATAGGCCGCGCCAACGTACTTGAGCACCGCGAAGGCGGCCGCCGAGGTGGCCATCAGCGTGCCGACGCCGACGGCGGCCGCGAAGATGTGGACGAAGCAGCCGGTGAGAATGCCGAAGCCGCCGACGATGCCGGCGCGCACGCCGGAACGCAGGGAGTTCGCGACGATGTAAAGCACGTCGGGCCCCGGCGTCAGGTTCAGCAGCCAGCCGGCGGCGATGAAAGCGAGCAGATGCGGAAGATCGGGCATCGCGGGCTCCTTCTCGTCAGGCGTTGAAGAAAGCGCGGATGGCCGCAACGGCGCGGTCCACGCCGGCTGCACCGACATCGAGGTGCGTTACGAAGCGCAGCCGATAGAGCCCGGTGGCAAGAATGCCCTGCGCGTTGAGGCTTGCGAGCAGTTCCGACGATCGCGCCTGCGCCGCGCCCGTGAGATCGACAAACACGATGTTCGTGTGCGGCGCCTCGACCTTCAGGCCCTCGATGCCTTCGAGCCCCTGTGCAAGGCGCAGCGCCAATGCGTGGTCGTCGGCGAGCCGGTCGACGTGGTGATCGAGCGCATGCGAAGCCGCGGCCGCGAGCAGTCCGGCCTGCCGCATGCCGCCGCCCGCCATCTTGCGGATGCGGTGCGCCCGCGCGATGAACTCGCGCGAACCGGCCAGCGCCGAGCCAATGGGCGAACCCAGGCCCTTGCTGAAGCAGACCGACACGCTGTCGAAGCATTGCGCGATGCGGCGCGCCTCGGCGCGCACGTCGCCGTGCCTGTTCTGCGCGGCCTGCGCCGTTGCGGCGTTGAAGAGCCGCGCGCCATCGAGGTGCCGCTGCAGCCCCTTGCGCTTTGCCAGCTCGGTCGCAGCCTGCACGTACTCGAACGGCAGCAGCTTGCCGCCCAGCGTGTTCTCCAGCGCCAAGAGCCGCGTGCGCGCGAAGTGCGCGTCGTCGGGCTTGATGGCCGCCTCGATCTGCGCGAGCGGCAGCGTGCCGTCGGGCGCATGGTCGAGCGGCTGCGGCTGCACGCTGCCGAACACCGCCGCGCCGCCGCCTTCCCAGCGGTAGCAGTGCGCCTGCTGGCCGACGATGTATTCGTCGCCGCGGCCGCAGTGCGAAAGGATCGCGCACAGGTTGCTCTGCGTGCCGGTCGGCACGAACAGCGCCGCCTCGAAGCCCAGCAGCGCGGCGATCTTTTCCTGCAGCGCGTTGACGCTCGGATCGGTGCCGAAGACGTCGTCGCCGAGCGGCGCCGCCATCATGGCCTCGCGCATTGCCGGTGTGGGTTGCGTGACGGTGTCGCTGCGCAGGTCGACGATGGAGGAGCGGTCTGTCATGGCGCGTCAGTCGAGGAAGTTCTTGAGCATGGCGTGGCCGTGCTCGGTGAGGATCGACTCGGGATGGAACTGCACGCCCTCGATGCGCACCTCATGCGCAAAGCCGGTGTGCCGCACGCCCATGATCTCGCCGTCGTCGGTCCACGCGGTAATCGCCAGCGCCTTCGGGCAGCTTTCGCGCTCGATCGAGAGCGAGTGATAGCGGTTGACGATGAACTTCTCGGGCAGCCCCGCAAACACGCCCTCTTGCGTGGTCGTGATCTCGCTGGTCTTGCCGTGCATCAGCTGCTGCGCGCGCACGATCCTGCCGCCGAAGGCCGCGCCGATGGCCTGGTGGCCGAGGCACACGCCAAGAATCGGCAGCTTGCCCGCGAACGCCTTGATGGCCGCCACCGAAACGCCCGCTTCCGCCGGCGAACAAGGCCCTGGCGACACCACGAGGCGCGTGACGCCCGAAGCGATCAGCTCGCCGATTTGCGCCACCGTGATCTCGTCGTTGCGGTGCACCTGCACGTCCGCACCCAGCTCGCCGAGGTACTGGACGATGTTGTAGGTGAAGGAATCGTAGTTGTCGATCATCAGCAGTTTCATGGCTTGCTCACAATCCGGTGCACGCCCTTGACGACGGGGAACACATTGAAGTTGATCAGAAGGCCCAGCTTGAGGCCCGAGAGACGCAGCGCGGCGAGCACCTGCGCGCGGTGCAGGTCGGTCAGCACGTCGACCGCCTTGAGCTCGACGATGACCGACTGCTCGACCACGAAACCCGCGCGGTACACCTCGCCGAGCGAGCGGCCCTTGTAGCTGGCGGACAGCGCCACGTCGCGCGTGAAGCCGATCTCGCGCTCGGCGAGTTCGATGGCCAGTGCCGCGGCATAGGCGTCTTCGCTCAGGCCCGTGCCGAGCACGCGCTGCACCTCGACGGCCGCACCGATGATCTCGTGCGAGAAGTCGTTCTGGATATCGGGTGGGGTGCTCATTCCAGGCCTTCCTCGACCAGTTCGGCGGCACGCAGCAGCGCGCGCGCCTTGGCTTCCGTTTCTTTCCACTCCAGCTCGGGCACCGAATCGGCGACCACGCCGGCCGCGGCCTGCACGTGCAGCATCTGGTCCTTCACGATGCCGGTGCGGATGGCGATGGCCACGTCCATGTCGCCGGCATAGCTGATGTAGCCGCAGGCACCGCCGTAGAGGCCGCGCTTGGTGGGCTCCAGCTGGTCGATGAGTTCCATCGCATGCACCTTGGGCGCGCCGGTGAGCGTGCCGGCGGGGAAGGTGGCCTTGAGCACGTCGATGGCGGTCATGCCGTCCTTCAGCGTGCCTTCGACGTTGCTCACGATGTGCATCACGTGGCTGTAGCGCTCGACCGCGAAGGCTTCCGTCACCTTCACGGTGCCGGTCTTGGCGATGCGGCCGATGTCGTTGCGCGCGAGGTCGATCAGCATCACGTGCTCGGCGCGCTCCTTCGGGTCGTTGATGAGCTCTTCCTCGGCCGCCTTGTCGAGCTCCAGCGACGCGCCGCGCGGACGGGTGCCGGCCAACGGGCGGATGGTGATCTTCTGCTCGCCGTCGCCCGTGTTCTCCTGACGCACCAGGATCTCGGGCGAAGCGCCCACCACGTGGAAGTCGCCCAGGTGGTAGTAGTACATGTAGGGCGACGGATTCAGCGAACGCAGCGCGCGGTACAGCGACAGCGGCGACTCGGTGTAGCGCTTGCTGATGCGCTGGCCCACCTGCACCTGCATGAAGTCGCCGGCGGCGATCATTTCCTTGGCGCGCTCCACGGCCGCCAGGTAGTCGGCCTTGGCAAAGCTGCGCTCGGGTGGATGCGGCTGCGTGGGCTTCACGACAGGCGCGCTCACCGAATACTTGAGCTTGTCCTTCAGTTCGCGCAGGCGGCGCTTGCCCACTGCATAGGCCTCGGGCTGCTTGGGGTCGGCATAGACGATGAGGTAGAGCTTGCCCGAGAGGTTGTCGATGACGGCGAGCTCTTCGCACTGCAGCAGCAGGATGTCGGGGCAGCCGAGCGTGTCGGGCGGGCAGCTTTTTTCGAGCTTGCGCTCGATGTGGCGCACGGTGTCGTAGCCGAAGTAGCCCGCGAGCCCGCCGCAGAAACGCGGCAGGCCGGGCCGCAGCGCCACCTTGAAGCGCTTCTGGTACTCGGCGATGAAGTCCAGCGGATTGCCGGCGGCCGTTTCGACCACCTGGCCGTCGGTGACCACCTCCGTGACGGCTTCGGCGCCGAAGCCAGTGGCACGCAGCAAGGTCCGCGCGGGCAGGCCGATGAAGCTGTAGCGCCCGAAGCGCTCGCCGCCCACCACCGATTCGAGCAGGAAGCTGTGCTTGCCGCCGCCCTGCGGTCCCTGGGTGGAGGCCAGCTTGAGATAGAGGGAAAGGGGCGTTTCGAGGTCTGCAAAGGCCTCGGCCATCAGCGGAATGCGGTTGTAGCCCTGGGCGCTGAGGCTCTTGAATTCAAGTTCGGTGATCACGGATTCGTTCTCCAGTTGCCTGCGGCGCTTCTTGGGCCGGTGGCAAGGTCATTCACTGGTGGTCCGGCGTCGAGGGGAACGATCCGGTACCGCGGGCGCACGGCGTGCGCCGTGCAATCAAACAGTCAGCGATGTATGGCTACGCCAGGGCCAGGCTCCCCGGCTGCCTTCACCTGTTTGAATGATGTGATGAACGAACATGGAGCGTGGAGTTTAGCCCACGAAAACGCCGCCGGGTGCAGCAGCCCTCTTCAGGGTTCGCCCGAGGGCAGCGCAGTAAAACGAAAAGATACATTCGAACGATCGTTCGCAAATCGAGGAAACCCACGTGCCTGCCCTTTCGCTCCCGCTCCTGTTCTCGCGCCTGGCCGTGCTGGCCTGCGTCTGGTCCGCGCTCGGCGCATCGGCCGCGCAGGTCGATGTGGCCGGCGTCAAGCTGAACGACACCCTCGACCTGCGCGGCAGCACCCTGCAGCTCAATGGCGCGGGGGTGCGCTACAAGGCCGTCTTCAAGGTGTACGCGGCCGGCCTGTACGTGGGCAAGAAGGTCTCCACGCCTGAAGAGGCGCTGGCCGCGCCCGGGCCCAAGCGGGTCGCCATCACCATGCTGCGCGACATCGATGCCAACGAGCTGGGCAAGTTCTTCACCAAGGGCGTGGAAGAAAACTCGCCGAAGAGCGAAATGGTCCACCTCATTCCAGGGCTGCTGCGCATGGGCCAGATGTTCTCCGACCAGAAGCAACTCAAGGCCGGCGACACCTTCACCATCGACTGGCTGCCCGGCACGGGCACGGTGGTGAGCGTGCGCGGCGTGCCGCAGCCCGATCCGGTGAAGGAGCCGGCGTTCTTCAACGCGCTGCTGCGCATTTGGCTGGGGCCCGCGCCGGCGGACTGGAAGCTCAAGGACGCGCTGCTCGGCAAGCAGCCGTAGCGCCGCAGCCTCCTCGCGCCGCCCTTCTTTTCTTGTCAGGAAGCGGCCCGGTGGATCTCGGCGAGCGAGTCCAGGAAGCCGTCGGCATCGACGCCGCATATCGGCTCGCCATGGTTGTAGCCGTAGGTCACGAGCACCACCGGACAGCCGGCGGCACGCGCAGCCTTGGCGTCGTTGCTCGAGTCGCCGATCATCAGCGTGCGCGCGGGCGCAGTACCCAGCGCCTCGCAGGTCTTCAGAAGCGGCAGCGGGTCCGGCTTCTTGCGCGCGAAGGCATCGCCGCCGAATGCGAAATCGAAGAAGCCGTCGAGCCCCTTGGTTGCCAGCAGCGGCTTGGCGAACGAGGTCGGCTTGTTGGTGAGGCAGGCCAGGCGCAGGCCGCGCGAGCGCAGCGCCTTCAGGCCCTCGACCACGCCCGGATACACCGCCGAGTGTTGTCCGTTGATGGCCAGATAGTGGTGCTGGTAGCGCTCCCAGGCTCGATCGAAAAGCGCTTGCGGCGCCGCGCCGCCGGCGGGCATCACGTGCGCGAGCGCGGAAAGAATCAGGTGCTCCGAGCCCTTTCCCACCATTTTTTCGATGGCGTCCGGCGCCACCGCTGGCAGGGAAAGATCGCCGAGCATGTGGTTGAGCGACACCGCGAAATCGCCGAGGGTGTCGACCATGGTGCCGTCGAGATCGACGATGGCGGCATCGAAGCGGGTGAGGTCGTAATGAACAGAGGTCAAGGGACAAGGCCACCGGAGTTGCAGGACGACGTCCATTCTGCCCCGGGCGGCCTCACCCGGCGCAGCCCCTACTTGTTGCGCATTTGGTCGCGCAGCTGCTTGATCTGGTCGTGGTTGCGCTTGGCGCCTTCGGCCTGCTGCTGGATCACTGCGCGCACGTCGGCCGGCAGATCGGCCTTCAGCGCCTTGCGATAGCGCGCCACCGCAGCGTCTTCGCCGCGCTCGCACTCTTCGAGCATGGAGAGCGCGCTGTCGGCGCCCACCGAGCCTTTCACGTGCACCCAGCCGCGGTGCATGGCGCCGGTCACCGTGCCGCCATCGTCGGGCGTGCCGCCGAATTGCCGGACGAGCCGGACCAGTTCTCCCGCCGCCCTGCCGCACTCGGCCGAGCGATCCTGGAAGACCTGTTTGAGCTGCGGCGAATCGACCTCCTCGGCGCAGGCGCGGAAGCCGTATTCGCCGTCGCGCGAGTTCTCGAGCAGATCGTTCAGTACCTTGACCACGTCCTCGGTGGTGGCGGCGTCGGCGGGGTTCATTTGATTGGCCATGTCATGACTCCTTCGTATGCCTCGTCGATGGGATAGAGGCGGGTTGAAAATTGCCAGCAGGAGGCGGTGCCGGAAGGCAGCCGCGTTGCGCTGGCTCCAAAGGGCAATGGTGTTCGGGTGAATGAGGACCGGTGTCGGTTTCGCCCGACGTCCCCTGTAAGCGTTCTTCGGGGCGCGCCTCCTTCGGCGCAGGCGAGTCGCGCGCAGGCATGCAACCGGCGCGGGAATGCTGTTCTTGCCTACAAGCGCGCGCCGACAGCGCGCGGGAAATGAGGCTTATGACTTCCACCACGCAGATTGACGCCCGCATCGCGGGCGATGTCGAATTCCGCGCCGGCGATGGCCCGAATTTGAAGATTCCGAAGGGGAATTGCCAGATCCTCATGGCGGACGACAGCGTCGTGCTGACCTGGACCGACAGCGGCCAGTCGCTGACCGCGGCCATTCCAAAGCTCGAGTTCGATCGCTATATCCAGGACGGTGCCATCGTGCTGGGCCGGGGCTGACGGCCTCGCATCCCGCTGCATCCCGCTGCTCATTCCTCGCGCAGGCTGTTGCTGGCGCGCGCGTCGAGCGCCCGTGCGTACGAAGCGGCTTCCTCCGGTGTCATGGAACCCTCGAGTTCGGCCAGTTCGAGCCGCTCGAAGTCGTAGGAAATCCATTCGAACAGGTGGGACTTCGGCATGTCGCCGAAGCTTTCGCTGTCGCTCCAGGCCTGGAGGCGGAAGGGCGCGCTTTGCAGCAGCAGGCGCAGGTACAGTGCCCGCGCGATCTTGATCTGCGCGATCTGGCGCGGATCGTCGAACAGGAGGCGCAATTGCGCCAGTACGTGCTCGCAGTGCAGCACCCGGCGATGCGCTTCGCCGATCGCCGCCTCGGACGGTGCGGGAAGGTTCGCCCTTGCGTGCCTTGTGTGCCAGGCACGGTGGAATTCGCGCACGATCCGCGCATAGGCAAGCTGCTGGAGACTGTGGAGCGCGCAGTCGAGCTGGGCGTGCATGGCATTACGCATCGGACTCGCCTCGATCGGGCTTGTTGCCGGCGTCCTCGGGTTCGTCTTCTTCGGTGCCGGCAAGCGCGTCCGGCAGGATGTCCGCATCGGGCACTGTCGGCGGCGCGTCGGCCGACGCGCGCTCGCCGGTTCCTTCGGCATCGGTGCTGCTTTCGTGCGCGAGGGGGATGGCGCCCTCCGCGGCATCTTCAGGAATGGCGGTGCGTTCGCGCGAAGTGCGCACGTCGCTTCCGCTGTCGCTGGTATCGCTGGGGCCCAGGCTGTCGACGTCCTTTCCCTTCGGTTCCTCCGGCGGACGGTCGCCGCCCAGGATGCTGCTGGTGGCCATGGCTTCCTTCAATGACGAAAAAAGATCGGATTGCGTGAACGCCAGAGTGGGCATTCGAAGCATCGGCTCGCGTAGGAAAGGGGCGCATCCGGGCCGCCGTCATTCGCGGAGATTCCGCCCGCGTTGCGCGCAGCAAACGCCGTCGTCGCGGCGCGGCGACGGGAGCTTGGGCGCTATTCCTACGCGGCGGGCGAGCGCGGCCGGTAGCCTGAGCAACCAAGTTTTCTCCCTCAACCGCGACAACCAGGAACCAATGAAGAAGCTCCGCTACCTCATGATCGCCAGCGCGGTCGCGCTCGGCGCCTGCGCCAACACGTCGACGCCGACCACGTCCACCGCCTCCGCCGAGAACCGGCCCGATCCCACGATCCTGCTCGTGCCCATCCGCATCGAAGACCCGGCGCTGGCCTCCGGCTGCTGGGCCCAGTTCTATACCGGGCGCAACTTCCAGGGCGACATGCTCACGCTGGTGGGGCCGGCCGAGGTCCAGAGCATGGACCGGGGCACCGCCAGGCAGCTCAAGCGCGACATCGACAGCGTGAGCGTCGGCCCGCGCGCGACGCTCCAGGTGTACGAGCACGCGATGTTCAGGGACCGCACGGTCGACTTCCCGGCGAACAGCCGCGAAGGCGGCCTGATGCGCAAACTGGGCTTCGGCGGCCGCATCGAGGCGATGAAGCTCAGCTGCTCCTGAACCAGGACGGCGGCGCTCAGACGCCGCGCAGCTGCGTGCGGCTCAAGCCTGCTGGGCCTCGGTCAGCACCTGCGCGGCCACCACCGCCTCGGTGCGGTTGCGCACGTTGAGCGCGCGGAAGATGGCCGCCAGGTGGATCTTGACCGTGCCTTCGCTGATGCCGAGGCTGCGGCCGATGAGCTTGTTGGGCTTGCCCTGCGACAGCAGCTGCAGCACCTCGACCTGCCGCTCGGTGAGCACGCTGCGCAGGTGCTCGAGCGTCTGCGAGGAAGCGCCCGCCGATCGTGCGTCGCTTCCCGGCGCCGGCGCCACGCCGGCCACGATGCCGGGCGGCAGCGCCGTCAGCATCATGGGCGGCACATAGACGCCGCCGGCCAGCACCAGCCGCACGGCCGACAGCATGACCTCGGGCGAATACGCCTTGGGAATGAAGCCGAGCACGCCGCGTTCGAGCGCGCTGCGCATGATGGCCGGGTCTTCGTAGCCCGAGAGCACGATGACCGGCACGGCCGGATGGCGGCGGCGGATCTCGTCGATGTGCGCCTGGCCGTCGGCGCCAGGCATGTTGAGATCGATCAGGGCCAGGTCGAGCTCGTCGGTTGCGCCGGCAAGCAATTCGTCGACGCTCATCGCCAGGACGAACTCGATGCCGGGCTCGAGCTCCGACAACTTGGCCTTGACCGCCTCGATGACGAGCCGGTGGTCGTCGGCGATCAGAATTTTCATGGCGTGTCCCCGCGTGCATTGAACTCAGCGGATGCCGAAGATACCGGCGATTGCTCCGCACAGCAAGGCCGGTTTGCCCGACGAACGGCATAGTCCCCAAGCGATATGGCGCCCGCCGCCCGGCGTTCGGAAGATGGAAACCTCATTCGAAGGAACCGGGGACATGGGGATGTGCCATCGCAGCAGACGCCGGTGCAAGGCATCCTCCGCAATGCAGGCGCGGTGAACGGACACGGTCCATGGTCCGGCTGCTCGACTGTTTTTCCGCATTCCTTTCCTTCGGCCTCGCCCTCGACGCATCGATTGCCGCTGGCCGCGCGCTGCCATCTCACGATGCTGCGCAGCAACAGGCCCGCTGGCTGCTCGACGCGGCGCGCGCCAGCGCATCGGGCACGCCCTCCGCGCAGATCGAATCGGCAGCCTTTGCGATGGTGGCCTGGATCGACGAAATTCTGGCGCGCCACCCCGGCGCGGGCACGGGCGCGGCACCGCTCCAGGTGCAGCTGTTCAACTCGAACAACGCCCACAGCGAGTTCTTCCATCACCTGTCGGCACTGACCGCGCAGGACGACGAGCTGCGCGAGGTCTACTGGCATGCGCTCGCGCACGGCTTCAAGGGCCAGTACTACTTCGAGGGCGACGACCGGGGCGAGCTCGGCAAGCTGAAGGAACTGCACGGCCGCCAGTTGCGGCTCAGGCCCATGGCGGCCGGCAGCCTGGTGCAGGACCGCATCACGCCCCAGCCCTACGGCGTGGCGGACCCGCCGGGCCCGCACGACCTGCGCCGCCGCGACCGCACCCTGCTGCGCGCTGTCGGCTCGCTCGCACTGCTGCTGCCCCTGTTCTACCTGCTGTCGTGGCAATGGTCCGCCGGGCCGCTCACGGGGGCGCCGGAACCGGCCCAGCGCATCGAGCAGCATCTTCAAAGCTATGCATGCGCCGATCTCTCGGCTTCCGCGGACAAGGACGGAAGACTGCATGTGAGCGGCTTCGTCTCCCTGCCCGCCGATCTGGAGCGGGTGGAGCGCGAGGTGGCCGGCCTGCCCGACGCCGGTTCGCCCATCTTCGATCTCAGGTTGCGCGTGTGGCCGCACTGCGAGGTGTTCGCCATCCTGAAGCCCTACCAGCTGCGCAACCGCGAGAAAGCCCACGGACTGGGCGTGGCGGCCCTGACGGCCACGAACGGCCGACTGCGCGAAGGAGACGAGGTGCGCGTGCAGGTGACGGCGCCCCGGCACGACAGCCACCTGTGGGTGGACTACTACACCGCCGACGGTTCGGTCATGCACCTGAACACCGGCCAGGCGCCTGCGCGGCTGCGCGCCGGCGAGAAGCTGGAGCTGGGCCGCGACATTCCTTCGAGCTGGCTTGTCGGCCCGCCCTTCGGCACCGTGCTGATCACCGTGCTCTCGTCTCCCACGCCGTTCGACGGCGCCGCCCACAGGCCGCCCTACGAACTCGCTTCGGCCTATCTGCTGCGGCTGCGCGAAGCGCTCGCGGCCAATAAGGGCGCGGAGCGGCTGCTGGCGGATTTCGAGTTCCTCGAAACCACCGCGCGCTGAGAACCAACCACGGCACGACCGCCGCCATGGCCGCCGCAGTGTCGCCCGCCCACTTCTTCTGGCTCTTGGTTGCGCTGTGCCTGCTCGGCTTTGCGCTGCTGTACGGCACAGTTCAGGACGCGGGCCGCGGTGCGCGCCGCCGTGCGCTGCGGCGGCGCATCGCCGCCCTCGGCCCGCCGGCCGCCGAAGCCGACGAAGCCGCCATCGATGTGATGAGGGAAGCCATGTCGCACGCGCGCCAGGTCCTGCGCCAGGCACCGCAGCAGCACCCGGCGCCGGTGCCTTGGTTTCTCTTTCTCGGCGACGCGGCGGCCAACCTGCCGGGGCTGCTGGCGGCGGCCCATGCCGAACGCCTGGCACCCTCGGGCAGCGAGCCCTTCGGCGAGCCGTACTGGCGCTGGTGGCTCACCGGGTCGATGGCGGCCATCGAACTTCACCCGAGCACCGCCAGCGACGTGGCCGCGGCGCCGCATGCGCGCGCGCTGTGGCTCCAGGCGCTCCTGGCACTGGCCGAGCGGCGCGACCGCGTGCCGATCAACGGGCTGGTGGTCTGTGTTGCGGCGAGCGAGCTGCTGCACCCGGACAGCGCAACCATGAAGCCGCTGGCCACCAGGATGCGCCGGTTGCTCGACGAGGCCGCGGACACCTTGCGCCTGCAGCTGCCGGTCTATCTCGTCGTGACCGGCCTCGAGCAATTGAAAGGCTATGCCACGCTGCGCGGCGCGCTGCCACCCGAGGTGCTGGCCCAGGTCATCGGCCATCGCCTGGTCGAGCCGGCCGCCCACGGCGACACGGCGGCCGGACGGCTCGATGCCCTGTTCGACCCGATGGCACGGCAGCTGCATGCGCTGCGAATGGCGCTGCTGCGCGAACAGCCTGGCGCATCGGGCCGGCTCGCGATTCATGAATTCATCGAGGCCATGCGTGCGTTGCAGCCCGCCCTGCGCCGGATGGCCGACACCTTGTTCGAAAGCCGCGGCCGCGGCGCACGCAGCCCGCGATGGCGCGGCCTCTATTTCACGGCCGCCGCATCGGGCGCGGCCGGCGGCGCGTTCGTGAACGATCTGTTCGAGCACTTCCTTCCGGCCGACCAGCCGCTGGCGCGGCCGGGCCGACCGTCGAACGCAAGCACGGTGCAACCATGAACAACGGACGAGCGGGCCTATTTGCTCTCGATGCGGATCTGGCGCGCGCCGAAAGTCACGTTGAGCGTCTGCGGCTTGCCGGGCTCCACCGCGCGCACTTCGCGCCAGCGCGCACGGTCCAGATCGCGGAACGCCGCCATCACGCCGATGGCCTTGGCATCGGCCGGCAGGGTGAGATCGAGCTTCCTGCTCTCGCCGGGGCGCAGCAGCATCTCTTCGCGCTGCACCAGCTCGGCGCCGAGCGTGGCCTGGTCTTTTTCGAACAGCGAGAAGAAGTCGGCCCCTTCGAAGGGGCCGGGCGACTTCAGCGCATAGACGCGCACCGTGAGCGGCGAAGCACGGCCGCGCGCGTCGGGGTTGGCATCGGCGCCGGCCACCAGCGTGATCGACACCGGCGTGACCACGGGCTTGCTTGCGCAGCCTGCCATCAGAACGCCGGCCAGCGCGAGGCCGGAAGCCAGCGCCAGGCGCCGCGAGACCGCAGCGAAAGAGCGTCCATAGGACGAATGGTGTGTACCCAGCGTGCGCATGCTATTCCCTTCGTTGCATTGACCGGTTCGGATGCATCTTTGATTATCACCAGCCAACTCGAACAGGCAACATGCTGACCACCGAACTTGTCGAAGCCCTGCTCACGCCCATCGGCGAGGCATCGCCGTGCGGCGACGATCTCGAGTACGACGCGGCCTTCACCGCACTGGTGACCGCCGCAGAGGGCAAGCCCGAGCAGCAGTTCGGCGATACCGTGATCCCCGCGGTCGAACCCGAGTGGCGCGAAGTGGCCGAACAGTCCGACGCGATCCTGCGCCGCAGCAAGGACCTGCGCGCCGCGGTGCTGCTGCTGCGCGCATCGACCCACCTGCGGGGCGTGCCCGGCTTCGTGGCCGGGCTGCAGTTGCTGATCGGCCTGCTCGACACCTTCTGGGAAGGCATACATCCAAAGCTGGATGCCGACGACGACAACGATCCGACCATGCGCCTCAATGCGCTCGCGCCGTTCGGCGACGAGAACCAGACGATGCTGCGCGACCTGTACGACGCGCAGGTGGGCGTGGCGCCCGGCGTGGGCCCGATCCGCGTGCGCGACATTGCCATCGCCCACAACGCGCTGAGCGCCGTGGGCAGCGAAGTCACCTATTCGAGCTCGCAGGTCCAGGGCGGTCTCGAAGCCATCCAGGCGCAGCAGCCCGAGCTGTTGCAGGCCGCGGCGGAAGTGCCCGTCCTCATCGAAAAGCTGCAGGCCCTGCTGGTTGCGCGCACCGGCCGCGCCGACGCCATCGATCTAGTTCCGCTGCGCGCCGTCGGCCGCGCGCTGAAGAAAGCCTGCGGCGCCGCCATTGGCACGCCGGACGAGGCTGCAACAGACGCGGATGCCGAAGGCGGCGAAGCACCGGCGACCGGCGCAGCCGGGCGCCCCGCGGCCATGCGCGGCGAGATCCAGAACCGCCAGGACGCCGTGCAGATGCTCGACCGCGTGATCCGATACCTCGAACAGGCCGAGCCCGGCAATCCGGCGCCGCTGCTGATTGACCGCGCGAAGAAGCTCATCGGCGTGAGCTTCCTCGAGATCATGGCCAACCTCGCGCCCAACGCGATGGACACCATCGAGAACGTGACGGGCAAGCGCCCGTCCGAATAGGCCCGTCTTTTTTTCTCTTTCTTCATTCACACCCGCAAGGAGCACTTCCCATGGCCAAGAGCAGTCAAAAATTCATTGCCAGAAACCGGGCGCCCCGGGTACAGATCGAATACGACGTCGAACTCTACGGCGCCGAGAAAAAGGTCCAGCTGCCCTTCGTGATGGGTGTGCTGGCCGACCTGTCGGGCAAGCCGGCCGATCCGCTTGCAGCGGTGGTGGACCGCAAGTTCCTCGAGTTCGACGTCGACAACTTCGACTCGCGCATGAAGGCCATGAAGCCGCGCGCGGCGTTCGCCGTGGAGAACTCGCTGACCGGCGAAGGCGACCTGAAGGTCGAGCTCACCTTCGACAACATGGAAGACTTCTCTCCCGCCGCGGTTGCCCGCAAAGTGGGCGCACTCAACAAGCTGCTCGAGGCACGCACGCAGTTGTCGAACCTCGTGACCTACATGGACGGCAAGGGCGGCGCGGAAGACCTGCTCGCCAAGGTGCTGGAAGACCCGGCGCTGCTGCAGACGCTGGCCGCCAGCAAAAAGCCCGACGACGGCGCCACGCCGGCCGCCTGACCCCCACAGACAACGAGGAGTAATTCACCATGGCCGACGCACTCGAACAGCAGAGCGCACTGAAAGACGTAGCCTATGCAGGCAGCGATTTTTCTTCGCTGCTGCAAAAGGAATTCAAGCCGCGCAGCGACGAAGCCAAGAGCGCCGTCGAAGCCGCCGTGCTCACGCTCGCGCAGCAGGCGCTGAGCAACAGCACCGTGATCGGCAAGGACGTGACCAAGTCGATCCAGGCCATGATCGCCGCGATCGACGCCAAGCTCACCGACCAGGTGAACAAGATCATCCACCATCCCGACTACCAGAAGCTCGAGAGTGCGTGGCGCGGCCTGCACTACATGGTGAACAACACCGAGACCGACGAGCACCTGAAGATCCGGGTGATGGACATGTCCAAGGTGGAACTCGCCAAGAACCTGAAAAAGTTCAAGGGCGCGGCCTGGGACCAGAGCCCGATCTTCAAGAAGATCTACGAACAGGAATACGGCCAGTTCGGTGGCGAGCCCTTCGGCGCGCTGGTGGGCGACTACCACTTCGACCAGAGCCCGCCCGATGTCGAACTGCTCGGCGAGATGGCCAAGATCGCGGCCTCGGCGCACGCGCCGTTCATCACCGGCGCCAGCCCGAACCTGATGCAGATGGAATCGTGGCAGGAGCTGGCCAACCCGCGCGACCTGACCAAGATCTTCCTCACGCCCGAGTACGCCGGCTGGCGCTCGCTGCGCGAATCGGACGACTCCAAGTACCTGGGCATGTGCATGCCGCGCTTCCTGGCGCGCACACCCTACGGTGCCAACACCAACCCGGTGGAAGAGTTCGACTTCGAGGAAGACACCGCCGGCGCCGATCACAGCAAGTACGCCTGGGCCAACGCGGCCTATGCCATGGCCACCAACATCAACCGCTCGTACAAGCTCTACGGCTGGGGCTCGCGCATCCGCGGCATCGAGTCGGGCGGCGCGGTGGAAAACCTGCCACTTCACACCTTCCCGAGTGACGACGGCGGCGTGGACCAGAAGTGCCCGACCGAGATCGCGATCAGCGACCGGCGCGAGGCCGAGTTGTCCAAGGCCGGCCTGCTCTCGTTGATCCATCGCAAGAACTCCGACTTCGCGGCCTTCATCGGCGCCCAGTCGCTCAACAAGCCGGCGGAGTACGACGATCCCGACGCCACGGCCAATGCGAACCTGGCCGCGCGCCTGCCCTACCTCTTTGCCTGCAACCGCTTTGCGCACTACCTCAAGTGCATCGTGCGCGACAAGGTCGGCAGCTTCAAGGAGCGCGAGGACATGCAGCGCTGGCTCAACAAATGGATCATGAACTACGTCGACGGCGATCCCGCCAACTCGTCCGAGGAAACCAAGGCGCGCAAGCCGCTGGCTGCGGCGGAAGTCGTGGTCGAGGAAGTCGAAGGCAATCCGGGCTACTACACCTCGAAGTTCTTCCTGCGCCCGCACTACCAGCTCGAAGGCCTCACGGTGTCGTTGCGGCTGGTTTCCAAGCTGCCGTCGGGCAAGGCTGCCGCGTAGTGCGGCCGCAAGAAAAATCGTCGCGAGAAGTTCGGATTTCCGCGATGTTCCCTTTGAAAGACCGAGGGCTCGTTCGTTCTTTCAATACCTCCGAACGCCATGTCTGCAAGACGCCCGCACGGAGCTGGTGCTTTGACTTTTCAACCACGTGCCCGCATGGCGGGCTTTTTCAAGGAGCATTCAAATGAGTTCCGACTATTTCGTCAAGATCAAGGGCGCCGAAGGCGAATCCGACAAGACCGGCCACAAGGACGAGATCGAGATCGAGTCCTGGTCATGGGGCGTCGCCAATGCATCCAGCGCCAGCATCGGCGGTGGTTCAGGCCAGGGGAAGGCCTCGCCCACCGACATCTCCTTCAGTGCGCCCATGAGCAAGGCAACGTCCAACCTGATCAAGATGTGCGCCAAGGGCGAGCATCTTGAAGAAGTGAAGCTGTCGGCGCGCAAGTCGGCCGGCGGCCAGGAGGACTACCTGATCATCACTCTGAACGACGCCTTCGTGACCGGCATTCACACCGGTGGCGCGGGTGGCGGCCAGACCTCGAGCACCACTTCCATCGCCTTCAAGAAGTTCAAGATCGAATTCAAGATCCAGGACAACAAGACCGGCGCGGTCAAGCCTGGCACGGAATTCAAGTGGGATGTCGCCAAGAGCGACTTCTGAGCACGACGGTCGGTTGACCGGGGCCGCCGCGCGGCGAGTTCCCGCAGCCGGCCCGGCTGAATAAAAAAACCGTTCGTGCGCTCGCGCGAACGCGAGGTCTCCGGACCTACCGCCTGGACGCATTTCACTGTGGATGGCGGCCTCGAATTGCGGAGGTTCAAATGACAGTAGTTCTTCTCTCACCGCACTGGGCGGGGAATGCGCGCGTCCAGCGCGCCGCCAACAACAACACGCCGATGCGCCAGCACGAACCCGACCGTGCCGCCGTGAAGCTGCTTCAAGAGGCGCTCATCCGTTCGGGCTTCCCCATGGCCGCCGGCGCCGATGGCGCATTCGGGCCGCAAACCGCCAGTGCAGTCGTCGCGGCGGAAAAGCATTTTGGGTTCACCGTCGATCCGGGGTCCGCCGGACGCGAGGTGCTCGGCGCGCTCGACCTGTCATTGCGCGGCTGGAAACCGCCCCCCGGCGCGCATTGGGCTGGCCTCATCGCCACGACGATCCTTCCTCTGGCGCAACGCAAGATCGGCGCGGCGCTCGGGGCATTGGGCGAAGTGCGGACGATGCTCACCTTCGGCAAGTTCGACTTCGTGACTGCCGACGGGGTCACGATGACGGCATTGAAAACCCACTTCAAACTCGTCCCTCCCGGCGGAACCAGGCTGGACCGCGAAGCGTTCATCGCGCTGTCGACGATCGACCCGCTGATCGCCAACTTCCGCGGCATCCAGCGCACGCTGGCCAACAGCCACATGATCCGTCACACGGTCTGCTCGCTGGGGCTCTCCGTTGCCGCCGAGGCGCCCTTCGGGGGACCGGTTTCCTTCGGCCCGCCCTATTCGGATTTCAAGTTCGATCCGGTGGACGTGACCAACATCGACAAGACCGGCCCCAACTCCCTGGCGGCCATGATGATGCACGAGGCGACCCACGTCATCGACAGCCTTTCGGGCAACGACACCACCACGCACATCTCGGAATTCACCACCGGCTACGAAACGCAGAACGCGACCAACGCCCGCCACAATCCGAGCGCCTTCGCGACCTTTGCCGCCCACATCGATGCAAGGGAAGACCGGCCACGCGCCCAGCGTTTCGGACTGGGCGAGGGGCGGCCTTTCTAGGTCTGGACAGAGGCAGTCGCCCCGCACTGCGCCTCGCGAGCTCCTGAAACATTCACGGGGTTTGCGGGCCGGGACCTGCTTCCGCAATTTCCGGCAACAGCCGCGTTTCGTCGCTGTCTTCCTGCATCACCCACAACATGAGCGCGGTGTAGTTGTCGTGCCCCGGCTTGGCATTCGCCTGGATCTGGAGGTCGAGCTGCTCGGCCCACTGGCTGGGTGTGCGCGACGCGTGCAGCGTGTCGATCAGGCATCCGTCGCCCAAGGGCTCCCACACGCCGTCGCTGCACAACAGCAGCACGTCTCCGGGCAAGAGGCGCATACGGTCCGACACGGCGATGTCGGGTGGCTCCTCGATCGAGCCCAGCGCCGACAGCAGCATGTTGCGTTGCGGGTGCAGCCGCGCGCCTTCTTCGTCGAGCATGCCGCTGACCACCATCTGCTGCACCAGGCTGTGGTCGGTGGTGCGCGCCACGATGGCGCCACCGCGGAACAGGTAGGCCCGGCTGTCGCCGCTGTGCACCCAGGCCAGCGCCTGGCTCTCCAGGTCGACGGCCGCAAAGACGATGGTCGAGCGCATCCCCGCGAGCTTGCCGCCTTCGGTCTGGCGCGCCACCACGTCGAGGTTGGCCTGCGCGACCAATCCGCGCAGCGCGGCCTCGTCCAGGCCCGGCGCGGCCGAGAAACCGCCCAGCACGCTGGTGCGCGCGGTGGCGGCCGCCACGTCGCCGCCG
The DNA here is from genome assembly GCF_018614875.1 of Variovorax paradoxus. Lineage (GTDB taxonomy): Bacteria > Pseudomonadota > Gammaproteobacteria > Burkholderiales > Burkholderiaceae_C > Variovorax > Variovorax paradoxus_I. Next base: position 21,557 of record NZ_JAGGNW010000005.1, read on the forward strand.
CCATGGCCACCTGCGCCGTCCGCGACCAGGCACGCGACATAGCGCTCGTCGTGCCAGTGGCCGAACACGTCTTCGTTGTAGCTGCGGCCGCCCTGTCTGGACAGCGTGACGATTTCGATTTCCAAGCGGGGTGCCTCGCTTCAGCTGTTGTTGTTGTTGCTGTTGTTGTCGTTGTGCTTCAGGCGCGCCATCTGCTCTTCGTAGGCTTCGAGGAAGGCCTTGCCGAAAAGGCTGTGGAAGTCGTCTTCCGCCTCGCTCGCAATGCCGCCGTAGAGCGACACGAACTGGTCCCAGAGCTTGGCCTTGCGGTTGGCGCTGAAGAGCGCGTCGAGCGCTGACTTGGCGCTGATCTTCTTTTCCAGCTCCGCTGGCTCGAAGCGCCCGATGACGTGGGCCAGCGCCGCGCGCATGCCCACCATCACGCCGAACTGGTGCGCGCGCAGGTCATTGAAGGCGTCGCGCATTGCGGCCTCGGGCGGCATGAAGCCGCGCACGCCAGGGCCCAGCAGGTGCGCCAGCGCCACTTCCACCGTGGGCGAGAACTTGAGCGGGTTGTTGGCCTGCGCGGCGATCATCGTGACCTCGGCACGCACCTCGCGCTTGAACTCCTGGCGCGTGAGCAGCAGCTGCAGCGTACCTTCGGTGGCGCTGCGCAGCATCGAGCCGATGCGCTCCATCAGGCCCGGCGTGAGCATCTCGGGCGGCTGGTGCGTGCTGGCCAGGCCGCGCAGGAAGGCGGCGAGCAATTCATCGTCGGAGGCGGTGCGCTCGGCGGGTGGCGAAGCCCTGTGGACCGGTGACGCCGCGTAGGCCGGCGCGGGCGGCGGCACGGGGGCCGCCGGTGGCTCGTTGGGCTTGCTGGCAACCTCCGGCCCGCTGATGCGGATCGGCTGCCCCGTCATGTCGTCGAACTGCGGGAGTGCCTGGGCCAGCGACGGCGCCGAGGCCGGCGGCGGTGGCGGTGCGACGGCTCTGGGCGGCGTGAACCCGAATTTCTCTATCGGCAGGTGGTCGGCGTGCGGTGTCGGCGTGGCGGGCGCGGCGCGCTGCAGCGCGGCCAGCGGATCGTCCGCGGAGGCCGTGTTTGGCTGCAGCAGCGGATCGGCCAACGGCGACAGCGCAAGCGGGTCGCCACCGATGCCACCGCCGCTTCCCACGCCGCCGAACAGGTCGTCGATGCCCGCCGCCTTGCCATGCGCGGGCGGCGCGCCGAGGTCCGAGAAATCGTCGAGTGCGGCCGCACCGCTCGATGCCGCCGATAGTGATGGGCCCAGCAAGTCCGCGAAAGGATCGACTGCCGACGAATGCCCCCGAGCGGAGCTCGACCCCGACTCCAGCGGATTCGCCCCGCGTGCCGCCGGCGCAACCACGGGCGCTGGCGCGCCAAGGCCCGCCAGCAGATCGGCGAAAGGATCGTCGTCGGGAACGGCTGCGGCAGCGGCCGGCAACGCGGTGACGGGCGTCGCATTCGCTTGTTGCAGCTCGGCCACCAGCTCGAAGCCGCCGATGGTCAGGCGATCTTCGTGCGACAGCGGCGCTTCGTTGCCCGTGCCCAGTGCGCGTCCATTGCAAAGCAAGGGGTTGCTGCCGCGGTCGACGACGAGGAACTGTCCGTCGCGGCACAGCACCTGCGCATGGACACGCGAAACGGTGCGCTCGGGATCGTCGAGCACCATCGTATTGGTGGTGGCCCGGCCGATGGTGCCGCCCGAGGCATCGAACACGGCGGACCGGAGTTCGCCGGGCGCGGCGCCGTGCAAGGTCCGGACAGTGATCTTGAGTAGAGACATGGTGGCGTGCTCAGGCGGCCAGCAGCAGCACCTTGACCTGGCTCGGAACCAGCCGGCAACCGGGCGCATTGGTGCTGTTCTGCAGCGACACGCTGGTCAGCCGCGTCGCCGGCATGCCCTTGAGCAGGACAGTGAAGGCACCGGTCAGGTGCCGGCTGGGCCCCATCACCATGCCCGACGCGACACCGGTGGCCAGTCCGGCGTTGTCGCCGTTGGTCATGGGGATGGTCGTGCCCATGTTGTGCGCCGGCGCGCCCATGAAAAGAATGGTCGGGACATTCGGTATCGCCATCGGCCCCATCGCGATGTTGGGGTACGGAATAGGCACCGGCCCGGCCGGGCTCGGCGTGAGGCAGACGTCCGGGAACGCGGTGTCGGTTCCCATGAGTTGGCAATTGGCAAACATGCGATGTGCTCCGGAAAGGGTCAGCCGAGATGGATCTGCTCGCCGTCGAACTTGACCAGGTTGCCGGCATTGGCAATGAGGTTCTCCGCCTGCAGCTGCATCGACTGATCGGCGCGATAGTCGATCTGCTTGCTGCGCACCTGGTCCATGCCGTCCACCGTGCGCTGGCTCCAGCGCGAGAACTGCACGACGCGATCGGCAAAGGATTCGAGCAGGTCGCTGATGACCTTGATGCTGCCGAACGACCAGGTTGCTTCGCGGCCGATGCCGACCAGCTTGCGCACGCTCATTGCCGCATCGTCGGCCCGCACCGACAGTTGCACCGCCTCGAACCGCAGGCTTTCGGCGCTCAGCGTGAGCGAGCCTTGCGAGGCTTCGATGCGGCTGCCCGGCGGCAGGCAGATGCGTTGCGGCCCGGCCGACGCGCGCTCCAGCACTGCCGTCACGTAGATGCCCTGCGCCAGGTCGCCCGCAAACCATATGCGGTCGCCGGCCTGCGGCACCAGCAGGCAACTCAGGGCACGGCGCGCACACAGCGGGCCCTGCGGCATCTCCACGCTGCAGGTGTCGCTCGCTTCATCGACGGACAGCACGGTGCCGATGCCCTGCATCGGCGTTGCGCAGAACTGGACCAGGGGATCTTCGCGTTTGCTCATGGACTTTCTCCGTCAGGCAGACAAAGGGGTGGGCCGCCACTGTTCGGCGGCCAGCAGTTCGGGCTCGCCTTCCAGGGCACGAACCCGATCGGTGTAGGCCGCGCCCGCGTCCTTCACGGCATGCAGCTTGACGCGGAACATCTGTGCGCCGCGCAGATCGGCGTTGCCGAGGTCGGCGTGCGAAAAGTCGGCGTAGGTCAGGTCGCAGCCGGTGAAGCTGCTGTCCTGAAGAAAGGCCTTGGACCAGTTGGTCTGGTAGAGATTGGCCGAAGCGAAGCGGGCGCGCGGTGCCTGCGCGCCGACGAACAGGGCCTGCATCAGCATCGCCCCATCGAAGCGCGCGTCCGCAAGATCGGCCTCCATGAAGATCGCATTCGGCGCATGCGCACGGTCGAAGACCGCCCCGGCCAGCTTGGCACCCTGGAAATTCGCATGGGCGATCTGCGCACCGGAAAAGTCGCAGCCCGTCAGGTCGGCCTCCATGAACTGGGCGTTGACGAAGCGCTGGCCGGCAAAACTCAGCCCCGCCAGATTGCTCTTGATGAAGATCACCGTCGCGAAATCGGTGGCGCCGAACCGGCATTGCCGGACATCGCACTCGAGTAGCACCACGCTCTGGAGCCGTGCCTCGGAGAAATCGATCGCGCCCGTCGCGCACTCTACCCAGCTGACCTTGTCGAGTGCCGACCGGTTCAGCAGCAGGCGCTGGATGCCGCACTTCATGAAATTCGCAAAGTCCAGCGTCGCATCGGTGAGTGCAAGACCGTCGACCGCGCATTGGACGAAGCTCGCGTTCGCGAGCCTCGCGCCCGCCATCACGACACGCTCGAAGCTGGACTCATAGAACATCGTGGTGCTGCCAATGACCCCGTTCATGACCGTGCGCCTGAACCTGCAGTGGACGAACTTGCTGTCGGTCAGGTCCGCCCGCTCCATCTGCGTTTCGTCGAACATGCAGTGGTCGAACATCGTGGCCGACAGATCCTCGCCGCTGAAATCCATGTGCGAGAGGTCCTGCCCCACCACCGGCTCGGCCCCTTGCACCCGACGCAGGACTTCGGCTTTTTCCATGGCTTATTGCATGGCCTCGCGAGGCCGATGACGCGGCAGGGTGCGCAGCCGCGTGGTCAGTGCCTGGTCCAGCTGCACATGCCCGCCGAGGCGCACGCGGGCGAAGTCGCTCTGGAAAAGGTTGGCATGGCGGTAGTCGGTGTCCTCCAGGCTGGCGTGCTGGAACACCGAATCCATGAGGTTGCACGAAGCGAAACGTGCGCGGGCCAGGTTGGCCCGCACGAACCGCGCGCCGCGCAGGTCGGCTGCCGCGAAATCCGCGCCTGTCAGGTCGCATTCACTGAAGTCCGAACCCTGCAGCACGGCCTCACGGAACACCGCCCCCTTCAGTGCGGCGCCCCGGAAGTTCATGTCGCGCAGGGTGGCGCCCGCAAAGTCGGCCTCCTGCAACATGCAGGCTTGCGCAAACGCGCCCGATGCGATCCGCATGCGCTGGAAGTTGGCCCCGTCGGCAATCACCGAGACGAACGCGCACTTCTCGATCACCGCATCCGAAAAATCGCCCCCCCTCAGGTCGCACTCCAGAAAGGTCGCCTGTGTGAAACGGACGCCGGAGAAGTTGCAGCCCCGCAGATCGCGCTGCAGGAACACCAGCATGTCGTCGGCCACGGCCCCCGAACAGTCGACACCGGCGAGCACGGCATCGTGGAGGCGAATGCCATCGAGCCGCGCGCCGCGCCAGCTCACATCGTTCAACGTCGCTTTCTCGAAGATCACCGCGCGCAGGTCGGCGCCGGCGAAGTCGGCTCGTTCGATGCGCGCGGCGCCCAGGTTGGCCCCTTCGAGCCCGGCGCGCGGAAGCGACGTCGACACCAGCGCCGCATGCGCCAGCATCGCGCCTGCAAGCCTGGCATCGGCCAGGTCCGCGCCGGTGAGATTCGCGCGCTCCATCAGCGCATGGGTGAAATCGGCGCCGCGAAGGTCCATGCCGGACAGATTCGCACCGGTGAGGTCCCAGCCGGAAAAACTGCCGCCTGCGGCGTGATGCGCCAGGACTTTCCTGCGCAGCACCATCGATGCATCGCCCGCCAACGGATCGACCGGCAGCCGGCGGTGCGCCGTCATGCGGTACGCCTGCAAGGCACCGGCCTCACCGCCCCGCCATTGCGCCAGCAGTTTCTTGTCGTCGACCATCTCCTCGAGCTCGCCCACATCGCCACCGGTTGCCTTGCCGCGCGCGATGAGCTTGTGAAAGTCCTTCACCACGTCGTCGACAAAGGGTTTCGGTGGCCCGCGCGTCTCCAGCCCGGCCATCTCTCGCTCGATCGGGCTGAAGTCCATCTTGTTGGCCGCGAAGGTTGCCTTGACCTCGGCAATGGCCTTCTTGTTTTCCACCGCGTTCTTCTGCTTCAACGCGGCCATCTGGTCGGTCGCGAGCTTGCGCAACCCGATCAGGTCGTCGATGCTCTCCACGCGTGGCGGTGGCGGTCCGTCGAGGGGCGCTGCGTGCTCGTCCGGGTCCAGGCCATGCGAGGCCACGTCGGCCCGTGCGGCCTCGCGCTCGCGCCGGCCGCGAGCCCGGCTGCGGTCGGCGCCGCGGTTCTCCATCGGCGTGAAGTCGATCAGCGGCACCACCAGCTCGAGCGGCATTAGGTCTTCCTCGCGCATGGCTTCGAGCGCACCGTTGTCCTTGTCGAGCCGCTTGTCGCGCACGTCGAGGTAGTGCGATGCGGGACGCGGCTGCCCGAGCGGCTCGATGCCTCCCATCAGGTGGACGATATCGGCGCCATCGTCTTCGGCAATCTCGTGCATGCCCTGGAACACCAGGATCGCGCGCTCTTCGTCCGGAAAGAACCAGAGCGCGCGCAGGCTGCTGGCCACTTCTTTGAACTTCTCCTGGCCATCGACCTTTTGAGTCACGAACAGCCGTGTCCGGAGACCCGGGAGTGCGCCAGCCAAGTGCGGCTGCGCGGGGTGCAAGTTGTCGAACGCATAGGGCTCGTCGCCGTTGAAAGGCGCATGCTGCTGCTGGTCGTCTGACGCAATGTTGAAAGTGGTCCAGTTCGCATCGGCGGCAATGCCGGGGAAATCGGTCTTGAGCCACTGGTCGTCGTAGGTCCCACGCTTCGAGGCGCGTTGCGGCCACATGCCGTCGATGGGGCCGAAGCCCGCGGCCTTGCCTTCGGCCGTGGGCGTCGTGCGCGGATGGTCTGGCCATTCGATGTGGGCCAGTGGCCTCAACTTCGCGCCGCCGACGTCCTGGTCGGCCATCCCCATGCCCAGCGGGTTCTCCGGCCACGACGCACCACCCCAGGTGTGCGCCCAGTCCAGCGGCATGCGCTCGAAGGGCTGGGCCGGCGTGGGCCGGTCGCCGTTCCAGAAGCGGGCGCCATGCACGTGCAGCTCCTTGCGCAGCGCGCCCACTTGCGCCCGCACCGCGCAAGCCCGGCGCTCGGCATCGTCGGGGTAGGCATGACCGCACACGATGTATTCGGAGCGCGCACGCGGCATTCCGTCTTCGAGTGGCCACCCCGCATCGGGCCGTGTCGCCCAGAATTGCCACAGGTCTTTCTCAAGCCAGAGCTTGCGCTGCGCGCCCAGCGACACCATCAACAACCCGGACACGCCCATCCAGGTGCGGTTGCGAACCTCGAAGCAACGTGACAGCAGCGACAGCGGCAGGGGTTTGAACACTTTCATCGCGCGGGCGTCCTTCAAAGAAAGAGGTTGATGCCCGCCGAGACGATCTTGGATGCGCCGGACCGGATGTCCGCGGCAACCTGCTTGATCGCGGTGGCGGCCTGCTCGTTCTGCAGCCCGACCTTCTCGAACTTCACCACCATGACGCCGTTGGAAAAATCGGTGGCCTCGCCCTTCAGCGCATTGATCTCGGTGTTGATCAGCGAGAAGTTGAGCGACGTGGCATACCCCACCTTCTCGTCGCCGCCGAACTGCAGGAACTGGAAGTCGACAACCTTGGTCCCCCCCGGCGCGATGATGTTCAGGCCCCCGGCCGCATTGAGCGTTATGGCCCCGCCCGTCGCGATCGTGGCGGAACCGGCCACGCCCACCGAGAGATCGCCTCCGATCGATTCGTCCTTCATGCCGCTGATGGTGCGGCTGTCGTTCCCGTTGACGGTTTCGTTGATGAAGTCGTTCACGGTTCGCGTCTCGCCGCCATTGATCTCCTTGACCGCACCGCCCGTGATCGTTTCCTTGAATCCCGCGCCGACGGTGCGATCCTCGCTGCCATTGATGTCTTCGGTCGCGTTGCCGTTCACATGGCGGTCTTCGTCGGCGCCGACGATCACCGTCGAGTTGACCTTGACATGCATGTGCCGGTTCGCGTCCACCACCAGCTTCTCGTCGTTGTGGATGTGGGTCGTACGGTTGTGCCCGACGTCGCGCGTCTCGTCGCTCTCGACCTCGCTGTCGAGGTTCTTCTCCGCATGCAGGAAGACCTGCTCCTTGCCCTTCTCGTCGTCGAAGCGGAACTCGTTGAAATTCGATGCGTTGCCCTTGGGCGTGGAGCGCGTGCGAAAGCCGCTTTGCGTGTGGGACTTGAACGGAATGGGCTGGTCGTCGTCGTAGACACGGCCGACGATGACCGGGCGGTCGGGGTCGCCGTTGAGAAAGTCGACGATCACCTCCTGGCCGATGCGTGGAGCGAAGTACCCGCCCCAACCCTTGCCGGCCCAGGGCTGCGAGACACGCACCCAGCAGGTGGTGTCTTCATCCTCCTTGCCATAGCGATCCCAATGGAACTGCACCTTGACCCGGCCGAAACGGTCGGCAAAGATTTCTTCGCCCTCGGGGCCGACCACGATCGCCGTTTGCGGCCCCGGCATGGTGACGCGCCTGGCAACGCGTTGGGGACGAAACGGAGAATCGGCCGGTATCGTGGTGAGGGCGAAGCTGCCGGTACCGCGCACCGATGGCAGGAACACCGCGTCGTCGATCAACTCATCGAACAGATCCGTCCCCCCCGCATTGATGGGGTCGCCCTGTGCAAGGATCTTGAGAGCCTTTCTGAGACTGTCCTGCTCGTCCAGATCGTGGCTGTTCCGGTCCATTCCCTCATACCCCGGGTGAGCGGCAAAGACTGCACAACCCGAGATAAGGTAGTCGGCGTTCGGCGCCTGGCCCTCCCCCACATAGGCGAAGCAAAAGCCAGCAGCGACGTCGGGCCAACCCGTTTTTCCATGGAAGAGCTGGCGGCGAGCGGCCAGTTCTTCCATCCGGATCTTCGCGATCTCATTGCTGTCGTCGCCACTGAAGTAACCGCCTGGATACTCGAACACCTCGAGGTCGGCGAGTTCGTGGGCATCGGGGTCGCTCTTGTCGCCGACGAGTTTTGTCTTGATCGCCTTGAAGTCGCTGTCGCGCGAAGCAAACTTGCCCGAGTCGGCGGTGTGCGTGGCAAAGAAGTACTGGAGCTCGTTGTAGCGGGATTCAGCGGAGCCGAGCTCTTCCCAGGCGCGCAGTGTGTCGACCACGGGCAACTTGTCGTGCGCCACGATGCTGTTGTCGGACAAGTGCATGGTGCCCGGCGCGTCGTGCGTGTCGAACCAGTAGTAGATGCCCTCGTCTTCGAGCAACCGCGAGAGAAATTCGTAGTCGCTTTCCTGATGCTGCACGCAGTAGCGGCGCTTCTTGTGCGCGCCGATCACGTGGTCGGTCTTGGTTTTCTTGAAGCGCTTGATCGGACTGTCTTCGAACACCGCATCGAGCACTTCGAGAACAGACTTTTCCTGGAAGATGCGCGAGTTGGTGCGCTTGCTCAGCAGCCAGAACCACGAGCGCAAGGTGATGTGGTACTGGAAGTAGCGGCCAATGGGCGCCGCGCGCACGAAGCGCACCGCATGGCCCTGTGCATGGCGCTCGTGCTTGTTGCCGTCGGCGTCCACGAACTCCATCACCAGATCGAAGGCGTGGCCCAGGATTTTTTTCGGATCGATCGCGTCGTTCTTCGAGAGCACACGCAGCTCGTACGCTGAAGGCCTGGAGAACGACTCGTACCCGACTATGGCCCAGAACATCAGATCGCCGTTGGCGGGCGATTCGCTCTTGATGTGAAACTCGTTGTCTGCCATGGCGTTGCGCTTTCCAGGATCGGTCGGTCAATCGAAGGCGTAGGTGAAGTCGGCGTCCTTCACGTCCAGCGCAACGCGGCGGATTTCTCCACCCGACGCCAGCCGCTGCAGGTACTCGACCGAGATCGTCGGCAGCACGGTGTTGGTCAAAATTGCGTCGATCACGCGGCCGCCCGACTCCGGGTCCTGGCAGCGCGCGACCACCTGCTCGACCACCGCTTCGCTGTACTCGAAGGGCACGCCATGGTTGGTCTCCACGCGCTTCTTGATGCGGCCCAGCTGCAGCCGCACGATCTTCTTCATCATCTCGGGCGACAGCGGGTAGTAGGGAATGGTGACGATGCGGCCCAAGAGCGCGGGCGGGAACACCTTCATGAGCGGCGCCTTCAGCGCATCGGCCAGCGCGTTCGAATCGGGCAGCAGTTCGGGGTCGCGGCACATGCTCATCACGAGCTCGCTGCCGGCGTTGGTGGTCAGCAGGATGATCGTGTTCTTGAAATCGATCATGCGGCCCTCGCCGTCTTCCATCCAGCCCTTGTCGAACACCTGGAAGAAGATCTCGTGCACGTCGGGGTGGGCCTTCTCCACTTCGTCGAGCAGCACCACGCTGTAGGGCCGGCGGCGCACCGCCTCGGTCAGGATGCCGCCCTCGCCGTAGCCCACGTAGCCGGGTGGCGCTCCCTTGAGCGTGGAAACGGTGTGCGCCTCCTGAAACTCGCTCATGTTGATGGTGATGATGTTCTGCTCGCCGCCGTACAGCGCTTCGGCCAGCGCCAGCGCGGTCTCGGTCTTGCCGACACCCGATGTGCCGCAGAGCATGAACACGCCGATGGGCTTCTGCGGGTTGTCCAGGCGCGCGCGCGAGGTCTGGATGCGGCGCGCGATCATCTCCAGGCCGTGCTTCTGGCCGATCACGCGCTGGTTGAGCGTGTCGGCAAGCTTGAGCACCGCTTCGACTTCGTTCTTGACCATGCGGCCGACAGGAATGCCGGTCCAGTCGGCGACCACGGAGGCTACGGCCTGTTCGTCGACCGACGGCAGGATCAGCGGCGACTCGCCCTGCACCGCATGGATTTTTTCCTGCAGCGTGTGCAGTTCAGCCAGCAGCGCGGCGCGGTCTTCGCTCCCTCCCCTTTCGGGGGAGGGAGTGAAGCGTCCACCGGCTTGTTCCCCGCGCGCAGCCTGGCGCGCAGTTCGAGCAGCCGGTCGACCAGCCCCTTCTCTTCCTTCCAGCGCGCGTTCAGCACTTCGAGCTGGGTCTTCGATTCATCGAGCAGCGCCGCCACCTGCGCCGCGCGCTTGGTCACGTCGATGCCGATGGCCTCTTCGCGCCCGATGATCTCCTGCTCGACCGTGAGTCCCTCGATGCGGCGCACGCAGTCCTCCACCTCGGGCGGCGTCGCATGCTGCGACACGGCCACGCGCGCGCAGGCCGTGTCCAGCAGGCTCACGGCCTTGTCGGGCAGCTGGCGCGCGGGGATGTAGCGGTGCGAGAGCTTCACGGCAGCCTCGATGGCCTCGTCGAGCAGCTGCACGCGGTGGTGCTTCTCCAGCACGCTGGCCACGCCGCGCAGCATCAGGATGGCCTTCACCTCATCGGGCTCGGGCACCTGCACGACCTGAAAGCGCCGCGTGAGCGCCGGGTCTTTCTCGATGTACTTCTTGTACTCGGCCCAAGTGGTGGCGCCGATGGTGCGCAGGTTGCCGCGCGCCAATGCGGGCTTCAGCAGGTTGGCCGCATCGCCGGTGCCGGCCGCGCCGCCCGCCCCCACCAGTGTGTGGATCTCGTCGATGAAAAGAATGATGGGCGTGGGCGAACTCTGCACCTCGTCGATCACCTGCCGCAGGCGCTGCTCGAACTCGCCCTTCATGCTCGCACCGGCCTGCAGCAAGCCGATGTCGAGTGTGAGCAGCTTCACGTCCTTGAGTTGCGGCGGCACGTCGCCGCGCGCGAGGCGCTGCGCGAAGCCTTCGACCACCGCCGTCTTGCCGACGCCTGCCTCGCCGGTGAGCAGCGGGTTGTTCTGACGCCGGCGCATGAGGATGTCGACGATCTGGCGAATTTCCTCATCGCGCCCGGTGATCGGGTCCATCTCCCCCTTCTTCGCTTTCTCCGTGAGATCGACAGCAAATTTCTTGAGCGCATCGCCCTTGCCCATGGCGGCCGGCGCCATCGCGCCCGAGTCTTCGCCGGGTGCGCCGCTGCCCATGCCGGTGCCGTCCTGCGCGCGCATCTGCGATTCGGGCGAGGCGTCGCAGATCTTCACGAAGTTGTCGGCCAGGTCTTCGACCTTGACCTTCTCGAACTGCTTCGACAAACCGAACAGCGGGTTGCGCAGGCTCTGCGTCTTGAGCATGCCGACCAGGATGTAGCCGGTGCGCACCTGCGCCTCGCCGAACTGCAGCGTGGCATAGGTCCAGGCGCGCTCGATGGCGTTCTCGATGTGGGGCGAGAAATCGCTGATGGCGGTGGCGCCGCGCGGCAGGCGGTCGAGCGCGGCCGTCATGTCCTTGGCGATGATCGACACGTCGAGGCCGTAGTGCTGGACCACGCGGTGCAGGTCGGAGTCCTGCGCCTGCAGCAGTTGGGCGAACCAGTGCTCCAGTTCCACATACGGATTGCCGCGCATCTTGCAGAACACGGTGGCGCCTTCGATGGCGTTGTAGGCCAGCGAATTGAGTTTGCCGAAAAGGGCGGTGCGGCTGATTTCACTCATGGAGGACTCCGTATCTCGTCTAGACGAATGAAGCTGGGTGGATTGAAAGGCGGAGCCGCATCAATGCGCCCCCACCGGTTGTCGACTGCCGATGCGCACGTCGGCCGCGTCGCGGCTGCGCGTGCGCTCGCCGAGCCACGAGACCCAGCCCAGCCGTGGCGCGTTGCCCTTCGCATGGCCCAGGCGCGTGGCGGGCACCTGCACTTTTTCGAGCACCAGCTCGGCGTCCCATTCGAGCTCGTCGCCCAGCAGCTGCTGCATCCAGCGCTGCAGCACCGGTTGCGCATCGCCAGTGGGCAGGAACATGCGGTGCTGGTCGAGCGTGAGCGGCCCCAGGTGCAGCCGCACGCGGTGCTGCCGGTCCCAGGCGCGTGTACCGAGCATCGCGCCCATGCCCATCGAACGCGAGCTCTCGCCCTGCCCCAGCCGCGTGAGCTCGGCGGCCGGCAGGCTCATCCAGTGGCCGACCCAGCGCTCCAGCGTCACCGGCACGCCGAAGTAGCTGCACAGCACCGACTCCACGCCCTCGACGTTGTGCACGCGGCGCGCGAGCCAGCCCGAAAAATGCAGCCGTGCGTCGTCGTGGATCTCGTCGCGCCCCGTGCGGCCCGGTGCGCCGATGCCCACCAACGCGCCGATCTGCAGCCGGAAGCGGTCTTCGCCCGGACGGTCCAGCGCCACGGCCGGCCGCGACTGCGCCCAGGCCCGGTAGAAGTGCAGCGAGAAGCGGTGCGAAAAGGTGTCGAGAAAAGCCAGCCAGGTCGGGTCGCCATGGTTCAGGCTGCGCTCGCGGATGAAGTCGCTCAGGTGCACCGGCAGCGGGCCGTTGGGCCCGATGTAGCCGAAGAACTGCTGGCGCAGGCGCGGCGGCGAATGCGCGGTGGCCAGCTCGAAGCGGCTGAAGCTGGCCGGCGCGAACGAGAGCGAGGGCTCCTGCCCCACGCGCACCGGCTCGGCGCCGGGCAGCAGCGCGCGCCCCCAGCGCGGCGTGGTCTTGGCGACCGACTCCAACCGGCGCATCACCGCGAAGTAGTCGAACGCCCAAGGCTGCGCCGACCAGCCGCGCAATGTGGCGTCGACCCGTGCGCTCACAGAATCTGGCGTGTCCCGCACAGCGGCCTCCAGCGCATGGTCTCGCCCTTGCCCGACACGCGCAGCACAGTCTCGACGAAGTGGTTCACCTCGACATGGCGCGCGAGGTAGCGCGCCAGCACGGCACCGAACAGGAACACGCTGTGGCCATGAAAGGCGTCCCTGTCGACCTCGAGCGTCACTTCGAGTCCGCGCCCGAATGCGATCGGCCCTTTCAGCGGCAGCCGGCGCGCCACCGGCTTGTTCTTCACCGACAGCAGGCCGCGCACCTGGCCCTGGCGCATTTCGTCGGCATGCACGGCATAGAGCATGAGCGTCTCGCGCAGGGCGGCGGCGCCCTGCTCCGGCGAGCTGTCCGACAGCGACAGGTAGTTGAGCGCCAGGTGGTCGACCACGCGCCAGCCCAGCCCCTGGCTCACCACTGGCGACACCGGCCGCGACGGCCCGCGCACCATGCGCACGCGCTGCACCGGAAAGGAGTCGACGCAATCGAAATCGTTGTCGCGGCCCAGCGGCATCAGGAGCGGCAGGTCGCGGTTGGTGCACAGCGCCGTCACTGCGAGCTGCCGCAGCGTGGCCGCATACGGCGCCTGCTGCGGATCAACAATCTGCATGTAGACCTCGGAGCCGATGTGGCTGCTGCGGTTGCCTTCGGTTCGCTGGCGCACCGACAGCATGCGCGGCTCGCGCGTGGTCGTGAAGTACGCCGGGTGGCTGAGCCGGCTGTCGTGGAAGGCCGAATAGAAAGGTCGGAACGGCTGCTCGGCGGCCGCCGCTCCGGCACCGGGGGCGCCGTGGCCGATCACCTCGGTGACGGTGTGCACCTCGAAGTCTTGTGGCCGCGTGCGGTCGGGCACCAGGTGGAACTGGCTCACGCCCTCGGTCATGGGCACGCGGTCGAGCCGCTTGGTAAAGAGGTTGATGGCGGGCACGCAATGCAGCTGCACGTTGTCGGCGCTCACCAGCTTCTCGAGCGCCGCATCGCCGCGCGAGAACAGCAGCACGATCTCGACCTCGGCCACGTCCATGGCCGCCAGCAGCGGCTTCAGCCCGCCGACGCGTGCAAACTGAAAGCGCTGCGGAAACGCGAAGTACTCCTGCAGCAGCCGAAAGCCCGAGAAGCCGGTGGCGGTGGTGGGCAGCAGCGCTTCGTCTTCCTCGAAGCCGACGGCAGCGATGGCGCTGGCCGGCAAGCTCTGCGCCGTGCCGTGCAAGGCACCGCTGGGCGACAGCGGCCGCACCAGCACGCCCACGGGCTGGCCCAGCGTGCATTCGTGCAACTGCCAGGCCACGTCTTCGGCACCGCCGAAGTGCAGCACCAGGTCGTCGAGCGCGATCTGGCTGAAGTTCAGGCCGGCCGTGGCACGCAACGCAATGCGCAGGCCGCCGCGGATGGCGCGCGACTGCGGATGCGTGTTCAGCGGCAGGTCGGGCGCGTAGGTGAAGTACTGGGCGCGTTGCACCTCGATGGGCCAGACGCGCAGCGCGCTCGCGGTGCGGAACTCGCAGTGCGTGTTCTGCCCCACGGCCTGGCGCGCGCGCAGGCCGCTGCCACGCGGCAGCGTCGGGCCGGTCGCAAGGTTGGCGTCGTCGGGCTCGGGCACGAAAGACAGGACCACCATCGCCGGCGTGGGCGCCAGGAAGTTGGGATAGACGATGTCGAGCAGATGGCCGGTGAAGCGCGGGTACTCGGCATCGAGCTTCAGGCCCACGCGCGCCGACAGGAATGCGGTGGCCTCGATCAGCCGTTCCACATACGGGTCGGCCACTTCCTGCCCCTCGATGCCCAGGCGGTGCGCGATCTTCGGGAACGCGCGCGCGAACTCGGAGGCGCTTTCGCGGAAGTAGCGCAGTTCCTGCTCGTAGAGGCTCAGCAGCCGAGGGTCCATGTCGGACTTACCTTGGGTTTTGCGCCATGTCCACGATCTCTATGCGGCCTTCTTCAAGATCAACGCGGCTTCGCATCAGGAACTCGAGCGGCACGGGCTGCGCCCACAGCATGCCGCGGATCTGCAGGCCGATGCTGTTGTGAGAGTCCAGTGCCGGGCCTTCCATGACAAGTTCCACTTCGAGAGTGCGGGACAAAATGCGCGGCTCGAACTGCAGGATTGCGTTCTTCAAAGCCTGTTCCATGCTGACACGCTGCACCGACGAGGTGAACTGGCCAGACAGCATAGGCAATCCGTAGTTGAGGACCGAGCGCGCCACGTTCGGGTACCGCTTGTCGTCCATCGAGAGGCCGTGGCCGGTGGCATTGAAGAGCCACCCGAGGTCGCGCAGCACGGCCTGGCGCAGCGCCTGCTTGGTCAGCGTGCGCTTCTCGTCGCCCTCGCGCTTTTCGTCGGGCGCATGGTCGACGAGGCGGTCGAGCAGCGACGGCTGCAGCCGCTCCTGCGCGGTGAGTTCAGCCATCGACGGCGCCTTGTGCCTTGCCGTCTGCGCCTTCCGCTTCATCCGTTTCGCCTGCTTCTTCGGCCGGCGTGAACAGGATCTCGCGCACGTCCATCAGCGCGTACTCGCCGGCGTCGCTGCCCAGCACGCGCTGGCCGTAGCCGGCCCACACCTCGGGCCGCAGTTCGCGCCACTCGGTCTTGCGCGCGAGCCGCAGCTCGCCGTCCTCGGTCTTCTCGGTGCCTTCGTAGCGGGTGGGAATCAGCGCCAGCGTCTCGCCGCCGTTCTCGAACTGCAGGTGCGCGGGCATCCACACGCAGTCGCGCAGGTCTTCGGGCGGATCGATCTTGATGTGGGCAAGGCGCGCGTACGGAATCCAGTAGTACTTGCCATTGACGAAGGCTTCGAGCACCGGGCCCAGCCGCATGTCGGCATCGGCCAGCCACGCGAAGGGCGCGCCGTCGATGGTGCCGGCGATGGCCGGCGCGCTGTCGAAGGCGCGCTGGCGCAGGTCTTCGGCCAGTTCGGATTCGCCGCGCCCCTGGCGCAGCAGCGACTCGATGAGCAATGCCAGCCACTGGTCGGGCTGGCCGAAGATCATCGGCGTGCGGGTGCCGGCAAACACTTCGGCACGCAGGCCCTCGCAGCGCATGGCCTCGCCGTACACCTGCTTCATGGGCACGGCAAGCGCGTCGAGTTCGGCCGCGACGGTGAGCTGGTTGAGCGCACGCTCCCATTGCCCGAGCACACACAGCAGCTGCGCCATGAAGACGCGGTGCTTGCTGTCGGCGGGTTTGGCGCGCACGTCGTCGCTCAGCGCCTGGAGGGCGGCCACCGGGTCGGCGGCCTTGAGATGTTCGGCGGCATTCATGGTGTGGGTGCTCCTGCGGTTCAGATGTATGTGCCCCTGCGGGTCAGGTGCGGGTGAACTCGCATTCGCGCACCGCGCCGCGCGAGCCGGTGGCCTTCTGCGGCGCCGACTTGATCTTCAGCGTGCGGTACGAAATGGAGATCAGCTCCGAGGGGACGCCCCAGGTGCCACCGGAGTTGAGCACCAGCCGGCTGATGCGCGCGTTCTCCAGCACCATCTCGAAGATGGGCTGCGCCTCCTGCGCCCGCTGGTCGCCGCCCGCCTTGAAGGCGCTGACGACGACCTTCAGGTCTTTCTCCTGCGTGCGCAGCAGGCTGGCAATGGTGGCGGTGGCCGCGTCGCTGCGGCGCGCGACGATCAGGTTGTTCGGCACGACCTGGTGCTGGCTGGAAGACTCGGGCATCTGCACCGACCAGTGGTAGCCGCCGATGCTCAGGCGCGCCTTGCTGTCTTCGAAGGGGCGCTCGAGCTCACCCACGACGGGCGCACCCTTGCTCTCGATCAGCATGACCAGGTCGATGTCCGTCGAGCCGGTACCGATCAGCTCGTAGAGCTGCCGGACGTCTTCAGGGCTCCAGGAGCCGTCTTCGAGAAATGCCATATCACCTCCAGGAATCAAAAAATCCGAACCGAAACTCCATGCTCCGGCTTCAGGGCCGGGCGCCGCCACCGCTGTTGTTGTTGCTGCTGTCCAAGGCACCGCTCCTGCGCAGCAGGGCGGCGAACACCTGCCGCTCGCCGCTTTCGGCGGGCAGTTGCCCGCCGCGCATGCGCACCTCGGACACGTTGGCCTGCGCGTAGGCCACGCCGAACAAACGCGGCGCGCTGTAAGGCGTGGCGGGCACGGCCATGACCAGCAGGCGTGCGTCGCCGGCGGCATCGAGCCAGGGCAGGTCGAAGCGCTTGACGGCCGGCTGCTCGGGCGTGCCGCGCTTGAAGCGGTTGGTTTCGCCCAGCTCGTCGGGATAGACCGACTGCAGGTTGCCGCGCGCGTCGATGCCCGCGATGACGAGGTCGAGCGAGCGGCCGCTGGTGTTGCGCACGCTCAGCCGCACGCGCTCGCCCGCGCGTAGCGACGGCAGCATGCTGGCGGCCTGCGTCACGGGCACGCTGCGCAGCAGCTTGTCGGTGTTCCAGACCTCGAGCGCGGCATCGAAACCGTCGAGATGGCCATCCTTGCCATAAGCCTGCAGCTGCGCGAGCCACTTGAGTTGCGCCAGCGCCTGCAGGCGGCGGCGCAGCGCGGCGGTGTCGGGCAGCACGATGCTGGAGACGGTGGCGCCGAACAGCGGCGCGAGCAGTTCGAGGCGCTGGCCAGCGGGGCCCAGGTCGGTCCAGCGCACGTCGGCCGTCGCACTGCTGCCGTCGTCGTTGACCGCGCGGATCGCCGCCGGGTAGTCGAGGCTCAGGCCGGCGGGCAAGGGCTTGTCGGCGCGCACGCGCAAGGCGGTCGCTGCCGGTTCGCTCATGGGCGTGATGCTCCAGAAGGCGCCGCCCGACACGTCTTTCAGCGCGGCGGGAACCGCGAGCCACGCGCCGCCCAGCTTGACCTGCGCGATGCTGGCCGGCGCGCTGCGCATGCTGCCGTCTTCCAGCGTCGCGAGGATGCGCACTTCCAGCTGCAGCGCCAGGCCGTCGAGCAGGCCGGCCTTGAGCGCGAGGCTGTCGCCGCTGCGCTGCGCCCCCCATACCGGGCGCGTGGATGCGGGCGCGCCACTGTTGGCGAACAGCGGCGCATCGAGGTTGCCTTCGGCCACAGGCGACGGCAGCTCGCGCGTGGGAAAGCGCTTCGCGAGTTCGTCGATGACGGGCGGGTACAGCGCCAGCACGCCATCGAACAGGTCGCGCCAGGTGGTGGGCCTGCGCGACAGCGCCTCGACCACGGCCCAGGTGAGCAGGCCCTGCGGGCGCGCGTTGCGGGTCTTGCGCGGCAGGCGCAGCTCGGGCGTGATCTGGTGGCTTTCGGAGGCGAAGAAGGCGACATAGCGGGCGCGCGCCACGGCTTCGGCCGGTGGTGGCGCGGGCGGGGGCGCCGTGCGCGCAGGCAAGCTGCCGCCGAGCAACTGCGTCGCGCGCAGGCCGCGCCAGCGCACTTCGTCGTCGGTCGGCCCTTCGGCGGTGGCGGATGCACTAGCCGTGCCGCGGGTCATGGAGTTGGCCGAGCAGGTGTCGAACACCGAAGCGACGAACACATTGCGAGCCAGGAAGGCCTGGATCCAGGCATCGAAATCGGCATCGCGCAGGTCGCCCGTGAGCACGTTGTCGCTGCCGAGCGTGCCGCGCACATCGCGTGCGAGAAAGTTTTCCGAGAGGCCGTCGGGCTCCTGGTAGCGCTTGCTGCTGTCGCGCTGGCGGGTGCCGTGGCCCGAGAAGTACAGGAACACGAAGTCGCCGCTTCTCGATTGCGCGAGCAACCGGCCGAGCGCATCGTGGATGGCCCTGGATTCGGGCAGCGCCGCGCCGCTCACGCCATCGGCCAGCATCGTGATGTCGGGTGCCGCGAAGCCCTGCTTCTGCAAGGCATCGCGCATCAGCATCACGTCATTGCGCGGCGCCTGCAGCCAGAGCGACTGCGGCTGGTTGACGAGCTCGGACACGCCGACGAGCAGCGCGCGCTGGGTGGCGAACACGCTGGTGCCGCAGGTGAGCAGCCACCAGACAAGCAGCGCCTGCAGCCAGCGATGCGGTCTTGCTCCTTCCCCTTCCGGGGGAGGGCCGGGATGGGGGCAGGCAGAGCGCCCGATGCACGCGCCGCGTGCCCCCACCCCTGCCCTCCCCCGGAAGGGGAGGGAGAAAGACCAAGGCAGCGCGGCGCATTTCATGGCCGCTGCTCCTGCGCCGGTCCGGCCGACTCGACCAGCGGCGATGCCGCGAGCACCGCCAGCGCGTCGACGGGCTTCGGCACGCGCAGGCGCCACACGCCGTTGGCGCCGGGGCCGCCAACCACCTCGGCCGCGACCGATTGCAGGAGCCGGTCGGCTTCGTCGATGCGCACGCCATCTTTCCAGCGCACGGCCAGGTTGGCGGGCGTGGCCTCTGGCGCGGCTGGTGCAGCCGGCACGGCGCGGAAGCGCACTTCTTCGTCCTCGGCATGGTGTCCGCCGAGCAGGCCGACGTTCTGTACCACCACGACCAGCGCAAGCACCGCAAACGCGGGGCGCACCCAGCCTTCGGCACCGAACCAGCGGCGGATGCTGCCCCACCAGCCGCCCTCGGGCCTCGGCTGCGGCCTGGCGCGCGGTGCAGTCGACGCCGCAGATGCGCTGCTCGAAGCCGGCTGCAGCGCCGTGCTCAGCTGCGACGCGGCGTGGCGATAGAGCGCCTGGTAATCGGCGCGCTGGTCTTGTGGGCCCAGCGGCGTTCCGGAGAGCACCGAGAACACGCCGCCCACCGTGCGCAATGCGATGTGCCCCGGTTCGGGCGCGATGGGCAGCGGCGTCTGCGCGGCCCACTCGTCGTGCACCGCGCGAATCGCAGCCAGCCGGGTGGCCGAGACTTCGCCGAGCACGCGCGCGCACAGCTGCGGGCTGGGTTCGAGCGTGAGCATGTTCCAGGCCTGCACCAATCCGAAGGCAGGCTCGAAGGGCTCGTCGTCGGGCTCGAGCAGCACGTCGTGGGCGCCGGCCCAGTCCGCCTCGCCCGCGGCCATCCAGCCCTGCCACAGCTCGCCGTGGATGGAGCGGTCGAGCAGCACGCCGAGCAGGCGCCCTTCGTGCACCACGCTCACGAGGCGGCCCGGCGCCCAGCGTGCCGTGAAGGCGCGCTGGGCGACAGCCTCGCGGCGCCGGGCCAATTCGGCGAGGGGAAGCAGGAGATCGAGCACGGCGCGCGGCGGCTCGGCCGCGGTGCCCTGCAGCTGCGCAGCAGAGGGTGCCGCGCCCGGCATCGCCACGGTGGCCGTGCCGGTCTCGTGGCCGGAGGCGCCGGGCATCGCAGGCGCGGCGCCTGCGGCCTGGAACGCGTTGCGGATCACGCTGAGGGGGGGCCAGAGTTCGGTGTTCATGGCGGTCTGTTCCTGAATGGCTATGTCTTCAGGCATAAGACGCTTCAGCACCGAGGATTTTGAAAACCTGCAGGATCGCCGCCATGTTCTCGGGCTCGATCGCAATGCCCAGGGTCTGCTGGAGCCAGCCGCCCAGCCGAGTCCTGGCGTAGTCGGCGGTGAGGCCCTCGCGCTTGTGCACCAGGCCCAGCCGGCCCGCACGATAGTGATAGGAAGCGATGGCATGGCGCGAGGCAATGCCCGAGAGGCCGCCCTCGGCTTCCTTGCCGAAGCCCTCGCACAGCAGGATGCGTTCGGGCTCGGGCAGCTCGGCGATGAAGGCGCGCGCGGCCAGCTGCACCGCGCTGGCGCTCAGGCCGTGCTCTGCGAGGCAGCCGTCGATGTCTTCGCCCGCGCCGAGCGCGTCTTCGAGCTGCGCTTCGCTGACCTGGTCGCCGATCGAGAGCTTGCGGCGGAACGCGCTGGCGCGTGTGCAATCGATCAGGTAGCGCCGGAAGTAGGCGCACAGCGCAAAAGCCGTGGACGGCGCGCTGTGGCCCGCACGCTCGTCGGCCTCGTCGGGATCGGCATCGAGCCGCAGCACCTTCACGTAGATGAACTGCGCCACCAGCTCCTGCCGGCCTTCGCCCAGCACCTGGAGCTCGGGCGGATTGCAGGCCACGAGCGCATCGCCCACGATGCGGTACATGGTGCCCATGTCGCTCGAGGACAGCGTCTGCCGGCGCCGCCAGAGGCGGACGAGTTCGGTGCTTTCCGCGGACGAGAGCGTTTCCTGCATGAAGGATTCGGGAGCAATCGGACTAGTCGTCCACGCACACGCCTTCGGTCGGCACCAGGCATTGCGGCAGGCCGGCGCCCACCGGCCCACCCCGCGTGCGGATGGCCGAGGACACCGCCGCCGTGGCCACGGCGAGGCCGCGCGGCAGCAGGATCCAGAGCTGGCCGCGCTCCTTCATGCGGCGCGCGTTGGTCGCGGCCTGCTGGCCGTTGCCGAAGAAATAGTCGGCCCGCACCGCGCCGCGAATCGCGCCGCCGGTGTCCTGCGCAACGGTCAGCCGCTGCATGGGTGCACCGGTGCCCGGTGCGCGCGTGGAGACGAACACCGGGTAGCCGAGCGGCGTGCTGCGCGGGTCCACGGCGATCGAGCGGCCCGCCGACAGCGGCACGCCGAACGCGCCCACCGGTCCGCCCGAGGGCGAGGGCGATTCCTTGAAGAACACGTAGCTCGGGTCCGTGATGCCGGAGCCGACGACCGGCCCGGCCGTGCGTCGCCCCGGCACCATCACCGCGCCGCTGGCCGTAGGCCGCGCGAGTGTGAAGCCGCGCGTGCGGATGGTGCTGGTCGAGGTACCGCCGACGTCGTCATCTTCGTCGCCGTCGTCGAGCTGCAGTTCGATGGACGAGCCCCGCACCTTGACCGGGGTGCGTGGCTTGCCGTTGGCCGCCTGCGCCAGCGTGGGGCGGAAGGGCTGGCCGTTCTGCTCGGCATAGGCCACGCGGATGATCTCGCCGTTGGCCAGCTTGATGCGGCCCGAACCCTGGATCTGCATCTCGTAGAGCGCGGTGGCGCTGCTCACGAAAGCCAGCACCCGGGCATTGGGCGCGCCCTTGGTCTCGATTTCTTCGCGCGTGTAGTAGGGCAGCAGCTGCTTGCCCTCGATGCGCAGGCGGACCTTGCGGTCGAGCGTGTCGCGCGTGATGGCCGAGAGGTCGAGCGCGTAGAGCCCCGGCGCGCCCATGTCGCGCGTGCTGAGGCCGGTCTGCGCCACCACGTTGCGGCCTTCGACCCGCGCCGCCACGGTGCCGCTGCCGGCCGGCAGCTTGCGCACGTCGGCAAACAGCATGTCCTCGGGCTGGCCGTAGACCGGGTAGATGAACGGCGCCGCGTATTGCCGGCTGCCCGCTATCTCGGGCTCGAAATAGCCGGTGACCACGCCGTCGGGCCTGCGGTCGTCGTCGCGGATCTGGTAGGCCGAGAACTCCTGTTCGAAGAAGGCGCGGATGGCGGTGCTGCTCTTGCCGTCGACCCTGAGGGCGCGTGCGCAGACCTCCTTCCACTCGGCGCCGCGGCCGGTGAGCACCTTGCAGCTGCCGAGGAAGGCCGGCCAGCTCTCGGAGAAATCGTCGCGCGCCCATCCGGGCACGGCATCGAAGCTGACCGATGTGTAGGTGGCCAGCTGGGTCGAGAAGGTGCGCGCCTGGCCGGCCGTGTTCGAGCCGGTGGCGGCCGGCCGCGGCGACGCCGGCGTTGTCGTCGTGCCTGCCGCCGTGTCGGAAGCGGCACTGCCGGCACCGGCGGTTGCTGCCGGCGGCGTGTTGGCGCAGCCCGCTGCGAGCATGGCCGCCGCGGCGGCTGCCGCAGTCCAGCGCAGGGCGAAACTGAAGATCGGCGACTGTGTGTACATGAAAGCCTCCTTGTCCGGAAAGACGGCCCAGCGGGCCAACGCTCTGCAGACGATTACTTCTCGACGATTTTGAAATTCGCGACGCCGTAGACGTCGTTGCATGGGGTGTTGGGCGCGCAGACCGGCTTGCCCAGCAAAGGCGACGGACCCGTGCCGCGGCTGGCTTCGAGCGCCGCCAGCACGGGCAGCGGAAATTGCGGGAACACGCCGTCGTTCTGCACGCCCGAGGCGCCGAAGTCGCGCTCGTGCTGGCTCACGAGCACCGCGAACTGGTTGGTGCCGGCGGGTCCGCCGGCATCCATCGGCCAGGAGGCGCGCGGTAGCGAGAGCGGGCTGCCGGCGGTGATCTTGTTGTACTTGTCGAGCAGGTTCGGGAACAGCAGGAACATCTCGCCGCCGCTGGACAGCAGGAACACGTAGACAAAACCCTCGCGCTTGCTTCGGACCTCGAAGGCGAGCTTGTCCTTGCCGATCGACACCTCGGCCTTCTTCGGCACGGCCGTCACGTCGAAGCCCGGCGCCGCGCCGGCCGCCAGCGACTGCAGCGATTCGAGCGGCGTGCGGGGCGCGGGAGGAGGAGGCGGTGGCGGCGGCGGCGGCGCCTGGGTCACGCGGGCCTCGGGCGGCGGAGGCGGCGTCGCAACAACCGCCACCTGCTTGCCGCCGCTGTTGCTGTTGTTGTCGCCCTCCGCGCCCGCGCTGCGGCCCTGGTACCACCACCAGCCGCCACCGGCCACGGCGGCAAGCACGGCCACCGAGGCCATGGCGGCGACGGCCTTGTTTTTTCTTCCGCCGCCGTCCGTGTCCCGCGCGGCAGCCGCGCCCGCAGCGGTTGCCGGCGCGGGCGCCTTGCCGCGGCCGATGGTCGTGGGCAGGTCGGCGTTGCTGTTGCTGTTCTTGCGCGAGCCCGAAACCGGCGGCGTGGTGCGCGGCGTGGGCGCGATGCTGTGGCCCACTTCCAGGTCGAGCGCGGCGCGGAACTCGGCCATCGACTGCGGCCGTGACTCGGGCCGCACGCCCAGGCCCGCGTCGATCGCCTGCAGGAGCCGCAGGCTGTAGCGCTGGCGCAGGATGTCGTTGCCCGCGAGCGGCACGTAGCTGTCGGACAGGAGCCGCGCCACCGACGGCGGCGGCGCGCGTCCGCAGACGGCCACGTGCATCACCGCCGCGAGCGCGTAGACGTCGGTCCACGCGCCCTGCGACATGTCGGGCATCTCGGCGTACTGCTCGATGGGCGCATAGCCGGGCTTCAGGATGACGGTGATCGCCTGCGTCTTGTCGGTGATCACGCGGCGCGCGGCGCCGAAGTCGAGCACCACCGGCCGGCCGGAGCCTTCGAGCAGGATGATGTTGTCGGGCGCGATGTCGCGGTGGTAGCAGTTGGCGTTGTGCATCACCGCCAGCGCCTGCGTCACGCCGTCCATGATGCGGATCAGCCAGGCCTCGTCCACGCCCGCGGGAATGGCAACCAGCGCCTGGCGCAGCGTGTCGCCGCGGTAGAACGGCATCACCATGTAGGTGGTGCCGCGCTCCTGCCAGAAGCGGTAGACCTTCAGCAGCGAGGGATGGTCGAACTGCGCGAGCAGGCGGGCTTCGTTGATGAAGCTGCGCATGCCGAGGTCGAAGGTTTCCCTGTGCCGTTCCGAGAGCGGGACCACGGTGCCGTCGTGCTGCCGGGTCGACAGCGATGTGGGCAGGTATTCCTTGATGGCGACGACGCGCTCGAGCGTGTGGTCCCAGGCTTCGTAGACCACGCCGAAGCCGCCCTGGCCGACGACTCTGGTGATTTCGAATTCTGCGAGGCGGCTGCCTACGGGGAGGAGGCCGGCCTCGTGCGTTTCCGTTGCGGTGGCCGGCGCGTTGGAGAGGTTTGTCGAGCCGGATGTAATGACGGTGGCCGAGATGTCGTCGAGTTGCTGCGCTGGCCTCGACATGACGCGCGTGCGGTCGTCTTCTGGGGGCATGCTTGTTGGAGCTTCGGTCATTGACTTGCTCCTTTTTGCATTGTTTGGGGGGGTTGCTTCCCGAGGCCGGGTCTCGCCCCGGCAGGCGACCTACTTTTCTTTGCTTCGCCAAAGAAACGTAGGCAAAAGAAAGGCGACCCCACTGTCTGCGGCCCCTGCGCTGCGCTACGGGGCAACCTGCGGTGCTCGCGTTTCGCGGGGTCCGCAGAACTCGCTTCGCTTGTATGGTTGAGGCGCTGGGGTGGAGGGACTCGTTTCGGATTCGGCCGCGGCAGCGGACCG
>NZ_JAGGNW010000006.1 GCF_018614875.1 Variovorax paradoxus
TTCTGCCGCGCAGATTCCTAGCCCGCCTTGTTTTCTTCGGAAGGCGACGCGTCCTCGGGCGCCGCTTCGGGCCGCGTCAGCGTCCAGCTCTGCAGCTTGCCGCCGTTGAACACGGCGTCCACGTACGAGCCGCCCGTATCGGTCCAGCGGTAGAGCTCGGGCTGCTCGTCCTTGGGCGAACGCAGTTCGCCGAGGGCGCGCGTCATCGCAATGACGTGCATCAGCGTCACGCCCTGCTTGAGCTTGGCATTGAGCATCACCGCGCTCGCCACATAGCCCACCGGCCGGTCGGTGGCCCGCTTGAGCACCTGCATCGCGCGGTTGAAGTGCAGCAACAGAAACATCACGATCGCGCCGCCGGTCAGTGCGACGCCGGCCCAGCCGTAGCTGCGCCACGCCAGGCCGAGAAGGACGATGCCGCCCACGGGCACCAGTATTTTCTGGAAATTCATGGGGCGCATTGTCGCCCCGTGCGGTAGCGGCCCTGGCTACCGCCAGGCGCGCAAGACGCTACTCGCCGCGAAAAGCGCCCCGCGCCCCGGCGCCAGCAGGCACATTTCAGCGCACGGGCCGACAGACAGGTTTCAGGGAGAGGCAACCGAGGTTGCCAGCACAACACGACACACATCGGGAACAGGGGGATCGCCCGGCGCGCCAATGGCGCGCCGGGCATTTTTTTAGCGCTCAGTCGAGGCGGCGGACCACGTCCATCGCCTCTTCGATGCGCTCGACGGCATGGATGGTCAGGCCCTCGATCTCCTTCGATCCCTTGCGCGGCGCGTTGGCCTTGGGCACCACGGCCACGCTGAAGCCCAGCTTGGCCGCTTCGCGCAAGCGCTCCTGCCCACGCGGCGCGGGACGCACTTCGCCCGCCAGGCCGACCTCGCCGAACGCGATGAAGCCCTTGGGCAGCGGCTTGCCGCGCAGGCTCGACGTGATGGCGAGCATCACGGCCAGGTCGGCCGCCGGCTCGCTGATGCGCACCCCACCCACCGCGTTGACGAACACGTCCTGGTCCATGCAGGCCACGCCGGCGTGGCGGTGCAGCACGGCCAGCAGCATCGCGAGGCGGTCGCGGTCCAGGCCCACCGAGAGGCGGCGCGGGCTCGGCCCGCCGTTGTCGACCAGCGCCTGGATCTCCACCAGCATCGGCCGCGTGCCTTCGAGCGTGACCAGCACCACGCTGCCGGACACCGGCTCCGCATGCTGGCTCAGGAAGATGGCGCTCGGGTTGGTCACGCCCTTCAGGCCGCGCTCGGTCATGGCGAACACGCCGATCTCGTTGACCGCGCCGAAGCGGTTCTTGATGGCGCGCACGAGGCGGAAGCTCGAATGCGTGTCGCCCTCGAAATACAGCACCGTGTCGACCATGTGTTCGAGCACGCGCGGGCCGGCCAGCGCGCCCTCCTTGGTGACGTGGCCCACCAGCACCACGGCCGTGCCGCTGGTCTTGGCGAAGCGCGTGAGGTGCGCCGCGCATTCGCGCACCTGCGCCACCGAGCCGGGCGCCGACGTGAGCTGGTCCGAGTACACGGTCTGGATCGAGTCGATCACTGCGATGGCCGGGCGTGTGGCGTCGAGCGTGGCGATGATTTTTTCCAGCTGGATCTCGGCCAGCACCTGCACCTGCGAGTGGTCGAGCCCGAGCCGCCTGGAACGCAGCGCGACTTGCGCGCCGCTTTCCTCGCCGGTCACGTAGAGCGCGTTCTGCCCCGCGCGCTGCAGCGCATCGACCGCCTGCAGCAGCAAGGTCGACTTGCCGATGCCCGGGTCGCCGCCGATCAGCGTGACGCCGCCCGAGACGATGCCGCCGCCCAGCACGCGGTCGAGCTCGTCGAGCCCGGTGGGCGTGCGCGCGACGTCGGCCGCTTCCATTTCCGACAGCGTGGCGAGTTCGGACACGCCCGCGAGCGCGGCGTACTGCGTGCCGAAACGGTTGTTGGCCGGGCCGCTGCTGCCCGCCACCTGTTCGATGAGAGTGTTCCAGGCGCCGCAGCTCGGGCATTTGCCGAGCCACTTGGGGCTGGTGCCGCCGCATTCGCTGCAGACGAAGAGAGATTTTTCCTTGGCCATGCCCAAGTGTAGGGAGGCGCAGGAAGCGAAACGGCTGGCGGCCGGCGGCCGGCGAAATGTCATGAAAACGTCTGCATTGCGAAATAGGGAGGGGCCGCGATAGCATCCACGGGGCCGGGTCCTTTGCGCACCCATCGGCAATCCAGGGAGTCTCAACACCATGTCCGCCTTCAACCGCGGCCGCAAGCTCGCCGCGACATGCAATGCCATGCCCACGTTCGCAGGCATGGATGCACTCGAACCGATGCGGGTGGAGGGGGAAGAAGCCCTCGGCCGCCCCTACAGCTACACCATCACGCTGACCACGCCGGAGTCGCCGGACATCGACGCGCGCTCGGCGGCGAACGTCAAGCTCAAGCCCCTGATCGGCGAGGAGTTCAGCGTGCACGTCCTGCTCGACGGACGCACCGGCGGGGCGGGGCAGGAGCGCCACATCTGCGGCCTGGTGACGCGCGCCCGCTTCCTGCGCCTGGAGAACCGGCGGGCGCTCTACGAGGTCGTCATCGAGCCCTGGCTGAGCCTGGCGCAGCGAACGCGGGATTTCAAGATCTTCCAGAACAACAGCGTGCTCGACACGGTCGGCGAAGTGCTCGGCGCGTACGGCTTTCCGCTTTCGGTGCGGGCCACGGGCAGCTATCCGGCGCGCGAGTTCGTGGTGCAGTACGGCGAGACGGACTACGACTTCGTCAGCCGCCTGCTGCACGAGTGGGGCCTGTACTACTACTTCGAGCATGGCGAGGCCAGCCACACGATGGTGATCGTCGACGACATGCAGTCGCACCGGCCCTTTCCGGCAGGCGGCTACGAGCAGGTTCCTTTCGGTGCCATGCAGGCCTCGTCCAACGAGGAGCATTGCGACCGTTTCCGGCTGGCCGAAGGCCTGCAAAGCGGCAAGTGGGTCACGGGCGACTTCGACTTCACGCGGCCGAAGGCGGACCTCACGCAGACCCGCGCCATGCCGCGGCGCACGCAGCACAGCACGCGGGAGGTGTTCGCGTGGCCCGGGAACTACGCCGTGGAATCCGAAGGCGAGCAGCTCGCACGTGCACGCATGGAAGAAGCCGGCGCGCCGGGCCAGGTCGCCAGCGGCGCGGGCAACCTGCGGGGCGTGGCGGCCGGCCATCGCTTCACGCTGATCGATCATCCGCAGGACAGCGCGAACGCCGACTACCTCGTCACCGCGGCACGCCTGTTCCTGCAGGAAGCGGGCGACACGACGGGGCAGGAAGAGTTCCAGTGCAACGTCGAGTTCGAGGTCATCCCGGCGAGCAACATCTTCCGCCCGACCCCGGACGCGGCCAAGCCGCGCACCGCCGGGCCGCAGACCGCGGTGGTCACCGGCCCCGCGGGCCGCGAGATCTGGACCGACCAGTACGGGCGCGTGAAGCTCAGCTTTCACTGGAACCGCTACTGCACCAAGGACGAAAGCAGTTCGTGCTGGGTGCGGGTGTCCTCGCCGTGGGCCGGCACCAACTTCGGGGGCATGCAGATTCCGCGCATCGGGCAGGAGGTGGTGGTCGACTTCGAATACGGCGACCCGGATCGGCCGATCATCACCGGCCGCGTCTACAACGCGGACAACATGCCACCGTGGGAGCTGCCGGCAAACGCCACGCAAAGCGGCCTGCTGTCGCGCAGTTCCGAAGGCGGAACCAGCGAGAACGCGAATGCCCTTCGCTTCGAGGACAAGAAGGGCGAAGAGCAGCTCTGGCTGCATGCGGAGAAGGACCAGCTGATCGAGGTCGAGAACGACGAGGTGCACACGGTGGGCCGCGACCGCACAAAGACCGTCGACCACGACGAGACCAATCACATCAAGAACGACCGCACGGAAACGGTGGACCGCAACGAGACGATCACGGTCCACGGCAAGCGCGCCGAGACGGTGGACGGCGACGAGACGGTCACCGTCAAGTCCAACCGCAGCCACTCGGTCACCGGCACCGAGGCCCTCACGGTCACGGGCGACCAGACCCACACCGCCAAGGCCAACCGCACCGCCAGCGTCACCGGCAACCAGAGCACGTCGGTCACGGGCACGGATTCGCTGACGGTGACGCAGGCCCGCACCGTCACGGCGCAGGACACCGACACCTGGAACGTCGCCCTCGGGCAGACCACCACCATCGGGCAGGCCTACCAGGTGTCCGCCAAGTCGCACACCGGCACGTACATCGATGCGATGACGCTGAACGTGCCGGCCGGCCCGGCCTCGGCCACCTCGCAAGGCGACTTCTCCCTGACCAGCTCGGCCGCCAACATCTATGGAACGGCCGCCCTCAACATGGGGCTGTTCGCGCAAGGCGGGGACTTCTCCGCCGTGGCCTCGACCAACGTCGGCCTGAGCGCCGAGGGCGGCACGCTGGACACTTTTTCCTCCGGCGCCATGACGCATGCAAGCCCGACCAGCGTCGTGCTCAACGTCGAGGGCACGACCGTGGAGGTCACGCCCGGGCGCATCGTGCTGCGCGCCGGCAGCGCGACCCTGATGCTGGACGACGCCGGCGTCACGGTCAACGGCTCCAAGATCTTCCTGAACTGCTGAGGCCGCCGTGTCGACACGCAACCCGGTCGAGAAGCGCATGGCCCAGCTGCACGCCCTGTGGTGGGAGCGCACCGACGACCCGGCCCTGCGCGCCATCGTGCTGCGCGCGCCACCCGACTCGCAGCGCATGCTGGAGGCCTTCTTCATGCTTCAGATGGTCGACAGCGAATACAGCACGCCCGATCTCTTCCTGCGGCTGGACACGGCCTTCGAGACCGGTTTTCGCTACAGCCGCGAGCTGCGGCAGCAGTTGATCGACACGTATCGGCACAACCGCCCGCAACTCGTGAAGCAGGGTGTCGCGGACCGGTGGGACGAAGAGGACCAGCCCGGCTGGGACAGCGCCGCCGGCTTCGTGGAGGCCGGCTGCTCGCTGGCGCGGCACCTGCGCTGCCAGCGCATCTCCATCGTGCTGCAGCCCGGCAGCGTGAGCGACGCGGACTGCTTCGAGCGCTGGTTCGATGCGGCGATGCAGACGCCCGTTCCGCCGCAGGAAGCCGGCCTGCTGCGGCTGGTGCTGGTGGACGACAGCGACTCGCGCGCCTGGCAACCGCTGGTGGAGCGGCATGCGGGCGCGATGCGCGTGGTCGATGCGCCGCTGGACATTCTCGAGGCCGCGCGCGAGATCGCCGCCCAGAGCGGCGGCGGAGGCAGCGGCGTGGCCCTCTTTCGCCAGCTCTATGCCGACATGCTGTCGCTGCTGCGCCAGGGCGACGCGGCCGGGGTGGAGGCCGCGGGCGAACGCGCCCTGCGGCTGGCCACGCGCAACGGCTGGGCCGACCAGCGCGCCGTGCTGGACATGATGGTGGGCGGCGCCTGGCTGCAGACGCGCGACTTCGGCGCGTCGATCATGCGCTACCACCGGGCCCGCGGCGCGGCGGCCGAGGCGGCGCAGGCCGGCAACCCCATGGGTGCCACGCTGTTCATGCAGGGCTGGATGGCCGAAGGCGGGGCCTGGGCCGCGGCGGGCGACATGAAACAGGCCGCCCATGCGTTCGAGCAGGCCGCCGAAGCGGCCCGCCGCGTGCCCCACCCCATGTTCGCCGTCGAAGGCCATCGCGCCGCGGCCCAGGCCTGGCGCGGTGCCGGCGACCGCGACCGGGCGTGGGCCTCGGCGCTGGCCGGCATCCGCGAGGCGCGCACCATGGCCGACGCCGACCGCCCCCAGAGCACCGTGCCGCAGCTGCTGCACGACATGCTCGTCATGCAGGACCCCAGGCGCTGCGAGCGCATCGCGCACTGCGCCACCCGCTACGAGCGCGACGCGCGCGCGGCCCTGGTCGAAGCGGACCTGGCCGGCCATCGGCTGGGCGGCCGGCCGCCGCGGCCCGCGATCGATGCCATCGAGGCACGGCTCGCGCAGCACTACGAGCAGGCGTTCCAGGCCCTGCTGCGCGAGCGCGAGAAGTGGGTCCAGGGCAGCGAGGACGTGTTCCGCACCGTCGTCGCGCTGGGCCGCCAGTGGCTCGACCCGGCCTGGAGCGGACTGCCGCACGTGAGCCATCCGCTGGACCAGGGGGTCGACGAATGGCGGGAGCCGCCCGCGTTCGCCCGCCTGCCCGATCCGCAGCCCTTCGTCGAAGCGGCCTGAGCCGCGCCGCACGCCAGAGAGAGAAAGCATCTTGTTCTTCGCGGCCAAGCACTTCGACCCCCAGCTGGGCATCGATGCCCACACCTACCTGGCGCCGCCCGGCGTGTGGCCCACGCTGCACATCGGCATCGTGATGGACCCGTTCGACTACCTGCCGACCATCCAGGTCTCGCCCGACAACCCGATCGTGAAAGGCATGGCGGCCGTGGACGGCGCCATGCAGGCCGGCCTGGACACCATCGGCGAAGGCACCGCGGCCCCCGCCGTCCCGCCGCCGCCGGGCGCGCCGGCCGGCGGCGGCGAGATGCCCGCGAGCATCCCCTTTCCGCTCGGCGCCACCGTCGAGGTGGCGGGCGTGCGCCGGGCCAATGCCGGCACGGGCGGCGTGGACTTCCACATCCTCGTCGGCGCTCCCATGCCCGTGATCAAGGCGCCCGGCGGCCCGCAGTTCGATGACGAGCTTTTCATGGGCAGCCGCATCGTGCTGGCCGATGGCGAGCCCTTCTCGCGCATCAGCGTGCCGGTGCTGGCCTGCAACATCGTGGGCCTGGTGCCGCCGTTCCGAAAGAAGAAAGCGGTCAAGCCGCTGCGGCTGAGCCTGATGCTGCCGACCACCTTCAACGTCGCCATACCGCCGCAGGTGTTCGTGGGCGGTCCGCCGACCATCTCGTGGGGCGCGATGGTCCAGCGCGGGCTGTTCAAGGCGCTGGGCCGGGCCTACACGCGCATCGCACGGCGCGTGTTCAAGAACATGCCGCCGGGCTTCCTCAAGTGCCAGGTGCTGCGCGCCGAGCCGGTGGACATCCGCGACGGCAGCGTCTCGGTGACGCACGAGGACTTCAGCATTCCGGGGCGGCTGCCGCTGAGCTGGACGCGCGTCTATGCGTCGCGCGACCACGGCCTGGCCGGCCACTGCGGCCACGGCTGGCAGACCCCGGCGGATGTGCGCCTGGCGGTGGAAGCCGATGACCTGCTCAGCCTGCAGGGGCCGGAAGAGTTCGCGCTGTTCCCGGCCCTGCCGCAGGCCGAGGGACAGCAGGTGCTCGACGTGGTGGACGGCGCGCGGCTGATGCGCCAGGGCACAGCGCTGGTGGTGCGCTTCAAGAGCGGCCTGCGCTATCACTTCGAGGATGCGCTGTCGCCCGAGGGAGCGCTGCAGGCCGCGGCCCTGCCCATCACGCGCATCGAGGATGCGTGCGGCAACCATTGGCGCTTCGTGCGGCAGGGCCGCGATCTGGTGCGCATCGCCGAAAGCGGCGTGGACGGCCTGCCGGGCCGCAGCATCGAGGTGCAGTCGCGCGGCGGGTACATCGAGTCGATGGCGCTGCGCGACCCCGCCACCGGGCAGGACCATCCGCTGGTGCGCTACCGCCATGCCGACGGCGACCTGCTGGCGGCCATCGACGCGCTGGGTGCGGCGCGCGAGTTCGCGTACCTGCAGCACCGCATGGCGCGCCATACCGACCGCACGGGCCTGTCCTTCCACTACGCGTACGACGAACAATGGCGTGTGGTGCACGCCTGGGGCGACGGCGGGCTGCACGACTACCGCTTTGCCTACAACGCGGCGCAGCGGCAGACCGAGGTGACCGATTCGCTGGGACATCTCACGGTGGTCAAGCTTGACGAATCCGGCCTGCCGCTGGCTGAGATCGACCCGCTCGACGGCGTGACCACATTTGAATATGACGATGCGGGGCGCACCGTGGCGGTGACACAGCCCGAAGGGCTGCGAACCACGTTCGTCTACGACGCGCGCGGGAACTTGCAAAGCGTGCGTTGGCCCGACGCCAGCACAATCCGCAACGAATTCGATGACGAAGACCAGGTGCTCGCGGTCATCGATCCGAGTGGTCATCGCTGGGTCCAGACCTACGACGAACGCGGCCTTCTGGCGAGCCAGTGCGACCCTCGCGGTGCCGTGACGCGTTTCGACCATGATGGCCGGGGACAACTGGTGCGGCATGTCGATGCGCGCGGCGCTGTCACACAACTCCAGTACGACCGGCATGGACAGCTTCGCACCTTGACCAATCCGCTGGGCGCGCATACCCGCCTCGAGCACGACGTGCTGGGCCGCTTGACGACGCAATGGGATGCCCTCGGCAGGATGACGCGCTACCACCACGACGCCAAGGGACGGACGTTGCGCATCGAACGGCCCGGGGACGGGCAGATCTCCTGCGCGTACGATGCCGAGGACCAGTTGCTGGACTATGTCGACGAAGCGGGCGCCCGGACCCGGCTGCGGTACGTGGGCACCGGCAATGTCGGCGCTCGCGTCCAGCCCGATGGGCAGACGGTGCAATACCAC
The DNA here is from genome assembly GCF_018614875.1 of Variovorax paradoxus. Taxonomy (GTDB): domain Bacteria; phylum Pseudomonadota; class Gammaproteobacteria; order Burkholderiales; family Burkholderiaceae_C; genus Variovorax; species Variovorax paradoxus_I. Next base: position 8,524 of record NZ_JAGGNW010000006.1, read on the forward strand.
TACGACACCGAAGAGCGTCTGGTCGGACTGACCAACCAGCGCGGCGAGCGCTACTCGCTGCAGCGCGACGCGCTGGGCCGCATCGTCGAGGAGGTGGACTACTGGGGCCAGTCGCGCCACTACGGCTACGACGCCGCCGGACGCCTGAAAACCAGCGTCGATGCGCTGGGCCAGCGGATCACCTTTGCGTGCGACGCGCTGGGCCGCATCACACGCAAGACCCTTGACGACCCGGTGCAGCCCGGGCGTCAGGTTCAGGAGCATTTTGTCTATGACCGATGCGGGAAACTGGTGGAGATGCGCAACGACGCGGGGCACATCAAGCGCCGCTTCGACGCCGCGGGTTATCTGCTGGAGGAGTACCAGGGCGGCTTCCGCACAACCTACCGATACGACGAAGCGGGCAATCGCGTCCTGCGCGAAACGAGTGCAGGTCACCGCCTGGCCTGCGCATTCGATCTGCGCAACCAGGTGCAAAGCATCACCATCGACGGCGGCCCGCCCATTGCCATCACCCGCGACGTCCTGGGCCGGACGGTCCGCGAGCAACTGGGCGCGGGGCTGGAGCGTCGCTTCGACTACGATGCGCGCGACCTGTTGACTGCACAGCGTCTGCTCAAGGATGCCGCTCCGGTGTTCGACACCCGCTATGACTACGACGGCGGCGGCAATCTCGAGCGCCGCAGCGACAGCCAACAGGGGATCGATCTATACCGTTACGACGCGCTCGGCCAACTGCTGGAGCACACGGACCCGCAGGGCCGTATCCAGCGATTCCTGCACGACCCGGCCGGCGACCGGCTGCAAACACGCGTTCGGCAGATGCCGCTCGCTCGCGTGGCCGGTGGCGAGAACGATCCCGAAGCTGTTCTCTGGACGCGCGAGGGCAGCCACGAAGGCATCCACTACATCTTCGACCGTGCGGGAGACCTGGTGCAGATGCGCAGTGCCGTCTCGGCCGAGGACAGCCTGCAGCTGATGTGGGACGCCAACCATCGGCTGGCCGAGAGCCGAAGCGGCGCGGTGGTCACGCGCTATGGCTACGACCCGGTCGGCCGACGTGTCTTCAAGCGCGGACCAACGCGGACCACCTGGTTCTTCTGGGACGGGAACACGCTGCTCGCAGAGTTGACAGAGGACAACGACGCGCCGCGGCCGCCGCTGGCCCCGCCTTCGAGCCCCGTGCTGCGTCTGGCGGGTGCCCGCCGCCCCGCAGGCAACTCGGGCAACCATGACCCGCGATATCTGAATGCGCGCGAGTATGTGTATTACCCGTACACCTTCGTGCCGCTGGCCCTCATCGAGCGCAGCAGCGACAGGACCGACATCCTCCACTATCACGTCGATCCGAACGGCTGCCCGACACGCCTCACGAACGAGGAAGGCCGCACGGTCTGGTCGGCGAGCTACGACGCGTGGGGTGCGATCAGCGCATTCCACCGGGAGGAAGTGTTCAATCCTCTGCGCTTTCAGGGACAGTACTTCGACCCCGAGACAGGACTTCACTACAACCGCTACCGCTATTTCGATCCGAACAGCGGCCAATTCATCTCGCAGGACCCGCTGCGCCTGCGTGCAGGCGAGAACCTCACGCGCTACGCCGAGAACCCGATCCTCGGGATCGACCCGTTGGGCCTAGTCTCCGGCAGCAAGATTCCCTACTGGGAAATCGGCGAGAAAGGCCGACACGAGCACCCCATCATCGCGCGCGTCAGAGGCGACGACGGCAAGTTCGACCACTACGAGAATCCTGGTCATCATGACCCGGACAGGAACTCGCCGGGCCGAGGAAGGGAGCCCTACAAGTCGGAAAAGAGTGTGCTGCCTTCGAACCACCGCGAGCTGTTTGAGAGCAGCCATTCCTACCCTGGCGATCGCAGCGTACGGTATGCCCGTGACAGCCAAGGCAATGTTCATCAGTTTCAGGACTCGGGCGGGCGAATTTTTCACTGGGCGGGATCGGACAACGGCGTGTCGCTGCATGGCAAGGTTGAACACCTCGAAATGAAAGGGAAACGACGCACGTTCGCTAACTCGGTACCCATGTGTCGCGGATAGCGGCCCATGCCCCCGAAGACGCCGGCTTCATGGAGAATCACCGGACCATGCCCGCACACATTTTTGGCAACAGAGACCTCCTGCAGTTCGAGATTGGCCCGAAAGACCCACAGAGCTTCTCGATGCGGCGCGTGGATATCTATGCAGTCGATACGCATGTGACCGCGAGAGACAACAGCGTCTACGTCCCGAGCTTCATTTTTCTGCTGGACAGGGCGCTGAAGAGCTTCCGAAAAGGAACCCGCTTCCAGCAAAGGCCGGACATCTTCGATGAACTCGGGCCCAGAGACATTCATCGCATCCTCGCGGATGATCCGGACCAGTATCCCGATACGGGCGAGTTGCCGGATCTATGGGGGTTCCTCGAGTTCGGAGATATCACGTTGCAAGTTCTGAGCTTCCTGATTCCCACCCGAGGCCACCTGTACCTGACATGCGAAACGTCCCAACATGGAGACGCGAAGGAGAGAGAAGTTCGGATTGCCGAAGTGTCGGTTGAGGCATTGACCAAGGCCATGACCGCGACGCTTGAGGTGGTAGCCGCAGAATACGAAGGCGATAAATCCTCTCTGTCCTGACACGACAGTTCGGCTCGACCTGGCAGCGAGCGGGCGAAGAGGAGCCGCATTACGCCAAGCGGGCGAACTCAAGCAAGCTCGACCTCTGCGTCGACAAGCTCGCGATCGAGGCAACCGAGTCGCGCAAACAGCGGCGCAATCTGCGGCAGATCCACGCACTCAATCCAAACAAGCACTTATCCACATCGTGAAGCCCTCAGGCTCGCAAAGCGGGTGGGTCGGTATTCGGTTGGAGATCTCGGGTCAGAGACCGGCGGAATTCAACAGCCACCTTGTGCTCAAGCATTCGACCCGGTCTTCCTGACACGGGTTTTCCCCATTGCAGTCTAGCCGTGTCACAACGGATCATTTAATATATTAAATAATTCGCAAGACACCCTTCCGTGGCCAGCACCTTCACCCACCGCAACCTCCCGCGCCTGCTGCTGCAGGCGCGCGAAGCCGTCATGGCCCACACGCGGCCCAGCCTGCGCGAGCACGCGCTGTCCGACCAGCAGTGGCGCGTGCTGCGCGTGCTCGGCGAGCACGGCGCGGTGGAAACCGGCCGCGTGGCGCGCGAGGCCTTCATCCTCGGGCCGAGCCTCACGGGCGTGCTCGCACGCATGGAGCGCGACGACCTCATCACCCGCAGCCGCGACCCCGAGGACCAGCGCCGCACCGTGGTCGAGGCCACGGCGCACGGGATGAAGCTGGTGAAGAAGCTGTCATCGAGCATCGAGTCGCATTACCAGTGGCTGGAGCAGTCGCTGGGCAAGGCCAAGCTGACGCAGCTGTATGGGCTGCTGGACGAACTGATCGCGCTGGAGCAACCCGAATGACCTCCTCCCCTTTCCTGCCCAACGGCACCGTGTACGGCACGCTGCTGAACTTCCGCGCGGAAATGCAGGCGCTCGCGCCGCAGATGACCGAACCACCCTACAAGGCACCGCCTGAGGCGCCGGTGCTCTACGTGAAGACCGCCAACACCTGGAGCCCGCACGGCAGCGCGATCGCAGTGCCTTCGTCCGTGCCGGAGGTGGAGATCGGCGCCAGCATCGGCATGGTGATCGGCGCCGAGGGCGACGTCGAGGGCTTCGTGCTGATGAACGACCTCTCGATTCCGCACACGAGCTTCTTCCGCCCGCCCGTGAAGTTCAAGTGCGTCGACGGCTTCCTCGGCATCGGCCCGGCGCTGCGCGATGCGCAGGAGGTGGCCGACCCCGCGGGCTTTCGCGCCGAGGTGCGCGTCAACGGCGCGCTGAAGCAATCGATCGACTTTTCGCAGCTCGTGCGGCCCGCACAGCAGCTGCTGGCCGACGTGGGCGAATTCATGACGCTCGCGCATGGCGACGTGCTGATGCTGGGCTGCGACGCCGGCCGGCCGCTGGCGCGAGCGGGAGACCGCATCGAGATCTCCGCGACGGGGTTCGAAACCCTTTGCAACACGCTGGTGCAGGAAGCCTCAGCATGAAGCACGCACGCGTCATCTTCGAAGGCCGCGAGCACACCGGCACCGCGCACGAATTCAACGGCCAGCCCGACGCCGCCGTGCGGCTGGACGACGGCCGCGTCGTGCCGCAGGAACAGCTCGTGTGGCTGCCGCCGTTCGCGCCCACGGCGCGGCCGCGCACCATCCTCGCGCTCGGCCTCAACTACGCCGATCACGCGAAAGAACTCGAGTTCAAGGCGCCCGAGGAACCGCTGGTGTTCGTCAAGGGGCAGAGCACGCTGATCGGCCACCGGCAGTTCACGCACCGGCCGGCCGGCGTGCAGTTCATGCACTATGAATGCGAGCTCGCCATCGTGGTCGGCAAGACCGCAAAGCACGTGAAGCGCGATGACGCCTACGACTTCATCGGCGGCTACACCGTGGCCAACGACTACGCGATCCGCGACTACCTCGAGAACTGGTACCGCCCCAACCTGCGCGTGAAGAACCGCGACACCTGCACGCCGCTCGGCCCCTGGTTCGTCGATGCGGCCGACGTGCCCGATCCGGTGGCGCTCGCATTGAAGACCACGGTGAACGGCAACGTGACTCAGCAGGGCAACACGCGCGACATGATCTTCGACGCACCCTTCCTCATCGAGTATTTCAGCCGCTTCATGACGCTGTCTCCGGGCGATCTGATCCTCACGGGCACGCCCGACGGCGTGGTCGATTGCAAGCCGGGCGATGTGGTCGTGACCGAGATCGAAGGCATCGGCGCACTGGTCAACACCATCGACGCGGCCTGAACCCTTTTCCTGTCACACACCAACAAGCGGAGACAAACGCAATGAACGCCAGAAAGAAAACGCTCGCCCTCGCCACCACCCTCGTGGCCGTGAGCGCCTCGATGTTCGCGCTCGATGCGCCCGCGCAGACTGCGGCCTACCCCGCCAAGCCCGTGCGCTGGGTGGTCGGCTACCCGGCAGGCGGCGGCACCGACTTTCTCGCGCGCACGGTCGGCGCGCAGGTATCGCAGCAGGTCGGCCAGCCGGTGCTCGTCGACAACAAGCCCGGCGCGGGCGCGATCATCGCGTCGGAGAACGTGGCGCGCTCGCCGGGCGATGGCTACACCGTGTTCTCGGCCGACAACGGCGTGCTGGTCTACAACCCCGCGCTCTACAAGAAGCTGCCCTACGACGCCGAGAAGGACTTCGCCCTGGTCGGCATGATGGGCCGCTCCCCGCTCATCATCACGGCCGCGCCCAACGCCGGCATCGCCGATGCCAAGGCGCTGCTCGCCACGCTCAAGGCCTCGCCCGGCAAGTACAGCATCGCCACGCCGGGCACCGGCAGCCCGCACCACCTGGCGCTCGAATTGTTCCAGCGCGAAGCAGGCGTGTCGATGCTGCACGTGCCGTACAAGGGCGGCGCGCCCGCGTTGCAAGACCTGATGGGCGGCCAGGTCGCGCTGATGATGCTCGACCTGCCCAGCGGCGTGAGCGCAGTCAAGGCCGGCAAGGTGGTGCCGCTGCTCGCCATGTCGGCCGAGCGCATTCCGCAATTGCCCAACATCCCCACTGCGAAGGAACTCGGCTACGCCAATGTCGAGGCCTACACCTGGCAAGGCCTCGTCGCGCCCGCGGCCACCCCGAAGGAAGTGCAGGCCAAGCTGGGCGCCGAGCTGCAGAAGGCCATGGCGGATGGCGGCGTGCGCCAGAAGCTCTACGACGCCGGCTGGGAAGCACGCCCCGCCGATGCCGCCGAAATGACGCGCTACACGGATGCCGAGCGCAAGAAATGGCATGCCCTGATCAAGGCGCGCGACATCAAACTCGATTGAACCGGACCTCCTCCATGCAACAGATCAACCACCTCATCGGCGGCAAGTCCGTCACGGGCAAGGACTACTTCGAAACCGTCAACCCCGCCACGCAGGAGGTGCTGGCCGAGGTGGCCTCGGGCGGCGAGACCGAAGTGAACGCCGCCGTGGCCGCCGCCAAGGAAGCCTTTCCCAAGTGGGCCGGCCTGCCCGCGCCCGAGCGCGCGAAGCTGATCCGCAAGCTGGGCGACCTGATCGCCAAGCACGTGCCCGAGATCGCGCAGACCGAGACCAACGACTGCGGCCAAGTGATCTCGCAAACCGGCAAGCAGCTGATTCCGCGCGCGGCCGACAACTTCTACTACTTCGCCGAGATGTGCACGCGCGTGGACGGCCACACCTACCCGACGCCCACGCACCTGAACTACACGCTGTTCCATCCGGTGGGCGTGTGCGCGCTCATCAGCCCGTGGAACGTGCCCTTCATGACGGCCACCTGGAAGGTCGCGCCCTGCCTGGCCTTCGGCAACACGGCGGTGCTGAAGATGAGCGAGCTCTCGCCGCTCACGGCCGCGCGTCTGGGCGAACTGGCGCTCGAGGCCGGCATTCCGCCCGGCGTGCTGAACCTCGTGCACGGCTACGGCAAGGAAGCCGGCGAGCCGCTGGTGGGCCACCCCGACGTGCGCGCGATTTCGTTCACCGGCTCCACCGCCACGGGCAACCGCATCGTGAAGAGCGCGGGCCTCAAGAAGTTCAGCATGGAGCTGGGCGGCAAGAGCCCCTTCGTGATCTTCGAAGACGCCGACCTCGATCGCGCGCTCGACGCGGCCGTGTTCATGATCTTCAGCAACAACGGCGAGCGCTGCACGGCCGGTTCGCGCATCCTGGTGCAGCAGTCGATCTATGCGGACTTCGCCGCGAAGTTCGCCGAGCGCGCCAGGCGCATCACCGTGGGCGACCCGCTCGACGAGAAGACCATTGTCGGCCCGATGATTTCGCAGGCGCATCTGGCCAAGGTGCGCAGCTACATCGAGCTGGGCCCGAAGGAAGGTGCGACGCTGCTGTGCGGCGGGCTCGAGGCGCCGAGCAACTTGCCGGACCGCGTGAAGAAAGGCAACTACGTGGCGCCCACCGTGTTCGCCGACGTCGACAACCGCATGCGGATTGCGCAAGAGGAAATCTTCGGGCCGGTCGCCTGCCTGATTCCGTTCAAGGACGAGGCGCATGCCATAGAACTGGCCAATGACATCCAATACGGCCTGAGCAGCTACGTCTGGACCGAGAACATCGGCCGCGCGCATCGTGTGGCCGCTGCAGTGGAGGCCGGCATGTGCTTTGTCAACAGCCAGAACGTGCGCGACCTGCGCCAGCCCTTTGGCGGCACCAAGGCCTCGGGCACGGGGCGCGAAGGCGGCACGTGGAGCTACGAGGTGTTCTGCGAGCCGAAGAACATTGCGGTGTCGATGGGTTCGCACCACATTCCGCACTGGGGAGCCTGACCATGGGCACGCTCGCACTCGCCGCCAAGATCACGCACGTGCCGTCGATGTACCTCTCGGAATTCCCGGGACCGAACTTCGGCTGCCGCGACGCCGCGATCAACGGCCACAAGGAAATCGACCGCCGATGCCGCGCGCTGGGCGTGGACACCATCGTGGTGTTCGACGTGCACTGGCAGGTCAACAGCGAATACCACATCAACTGCGGCCCGAAGTTCGGCGGCACCTACACCAGCAACGAACTGCCGCACTTCATCAAGAACATGCCCTATGCCTACCCGGGCAACCCGGCGCTGGGCCACCTGATCGCCGACGTGGCGAACGAAATGGGCGTGAAGAGCCGCGCGCACAGCGACACCACGCTCGAGCTCGAGTACGGCACGCTGGTGCCGATGCGCTACATGAACCCCGACCAGCACTACAAGGTGATCAGCATCAGCGGCTGGTGCGACTGGCACGACCTCACCGAGTCAGGCCGCTTCGGCCTGGCGGTGCGCCGCGCGATCGAGGAGCGCTACGACGGCACGGTGGCGGTGTTCGCGAGCGGCTCGCTCTCGCACCACTTCGCGGACAACGGCCGCGCGCCCGAATTCATGCACAAGGTCTACGATCCCTTCCTCGAACAGGTGGACCAGCGCGTGGTCGAACTCTGGAAGGCCGGCGACTGGCAGACCTTCGTCGGCATGCTGCCGATGTATGCCGACAAGTGCTGGGGCGAAGGGGACATGCACGACACCGCGATGCTGCTGGGCCTGCTGGGCTGGGACCGCTACACCGCGCCGGTGGAAATCGTCACGCCTTATTTCGGGAGCTCCGGCACGGGGCAGATCAACGCGATCTTCCCGGTCACGCCTCTTCCGGTCTGAATACACCGCCTGAACACACGCCATGCCCCATCTCGTCATCCTCTACACGCCGAACATCGAGGCCGAGACCGACATCTCGGCACTGTGCCGCACACTGGCCGACACCATGCTGAAGCAGCGCGACGAGGCCGGCAAGCCGGTGTTCCCCATCGGCGGCACGCGCGTGCTGGCCTATCCCGCCGCGCATTACGCGGTGGCCGACGGCAAGGCCGACTATGCCTTCGTGTACCTCAACATCCGCATGGCTGCGGGGCGAACCAAGGCCGTGAAGAAGAAGGCAGGCGACGAACTGCTGGCCGACGTGCGCGCGCATTTCGAACCGGTCTTCGACCAGCGCCACATCGGCATCACGCTGCAGATCGACGAAAGCCCCGGACAGGTGTACGACGGCAAGCACAGCAACCTGCACCCTCTCTTCAACAAGTAACGCCATGCTCACTGCCGACACCGTCGCCAGGCTCGCGGCCGAACTGCACGAAAGCGAAAAATCGCGCGTGCAGGTCGAGCACTTCTCCAAGCGCTTTCCCGAAATGACCGTGGAAGACGGCTACGCCATCTCGCGCGAGTGGGTCAAGCACAAGATCGCGGAAGGCCGCACCGTGAAGGGCCACAAGATCGGCCTCACCTCGCGCGCCATGCAGCAGTCCAGCCAGATCGACGAGCCCGACTACGGCACCTTGCTCGACGACATGTTCTTCGAGCAGGGCGGCGACATCCCGTTCACGCGCTTCATCGCGCCGCGCATCGAGGTCGAGCTGGCCTTCGTCCTCGGCAAGAAGCTGCAGGGGCCGAACGTGACCATGTTCGATGTGCTGGCTGCCACCGACTACGTGGTGCCCGCCATCGAGATCATCGATGCGCGCATCGAGCAGTTCGACCGCCACACCAAGGCGCCGCGCAAGGTGTTCGACACCATCGCCGACAACGCGGCCAATGCCGGCATCGTGATGGGCGGCCGGCCGGTGAAGCCCGACGCGGTCGACCTGCGCTGGGTGAGCGCGCTGCTCTACAAGAACGGCGTGATCGAGGAATCGGGCGTGGCCGCGGCCGTGCTCAACCACCCCGCCATCGGCGTGGCCTGGCTCGCGAACAAGCTCGCGCCGTGGGACGAATGCCTCGAAGCCGGCGAGGTGGTGCTGGGCGGTTCGTTCACGCGACCCACCACCGCTGTGCCCGGCGATACCTTCCATGCCGACTACGGCCCCCTGGGCTCCATCGCCTTCCGCTTCGTCTGAAAGAGAACCATGCACACCCCCATCAACACCTTCAAACAAGCCATGCAGGCCGGCGAGCAGAAGATCGGCCTCTGGGTCGGCCTGGCCGACGGCTACGTGGCCGAGATCCTGGCCGGCACCGGCTACGACTGGCTGCTGGTCGACGGCGAGCACGCGCCCAACGACGTGCGCTCCGTGCTTGCGCAGCTGCAGGGCATTTCGAGCGCGTGGTCGGCACAGGCCGAGTCGGAGCGCTCGCACCCCGTGGTGCGTGTTCCGGTCGGCGACGTCACGCTGCTCAAGCAGTACCTCGACATCGGCGCGCAGACCATCCTGGTGCCGATGGTCGACACCGCCGAGCAGGCGGCACGCATGGTGCAGGGCATGCGCTACCCGCCCGAAGGCATCCGCGGCATGGGCAGCGCACTGGCGCGCGCCTCGCGCTGGCAGGCCTACCCCCGCTACCTGCACGAAGCCAATGCGCAGACCTGCCTGCTGGTGCAGGCCGAGACGGCCGAAGCCATGAAGAACATCGACGCCATCGCGGCCACGCCGGGCGTGGACGGCGTGTTCATCGGGCCGGCCGACCTGTCGGCGTCGATGGGTTTCGTGGGCCAGCCGAACCACCCCGAGGTGCAGGCGGTGATTGCCGACGCCATCGCGCGCATCCGCAAGGCAGGCAAGGCGCCGGGCATCCTGTCGACCACCGAGGAGCAGGCGCGCAAGTGGCTCGCGGCGGGCGCGCTGTTCGTGGCGGTGGGCGTGGACACGATGCTGCTCACGGCGGCGGCGAGGCAGCTGGCGTCGAGATACAAGAGCGCCGCGAGCAGCGTGACGCCTCACGGCTACTGAAGAACCCCTTCACCCTGCGCCATGACTTCCCCGACCAACCCCAAGCGCTTTCGCTCCGCCACCATCCGCGAGGGCACGATCCGCGCGACCACGCGCAGCTTCCTGCATGCGCTGGGGCAGGACGACGAGGACATCGCGCGCCCGCACATCGGCGTGTTCCACACCGGCGGCGAGATGAGCCCGTGCAACCTCAACCTGCGCGAGCAGGCGCAGCACGCCAAGACCGGCATCTACGCGGGCGGCGGCACGCCGCACGAATGCCCGGTGGTGTCGGTGAGCGACGGGCTCACCATGGCGCATTCGGGCATGCGCTTCTCGCTGATCTCGCGCGAGTTGATCGCCGACAGCGTGGAGGCCTCCACGCGCGGCCACCAGTGGGACGGCATCTTCGCCATCGGTGCCTGCGACAAGAACCTGCCGGGTCTGATGATGGGCATGGTGCGCTGTAACGTGCCGAGCGTGTTCGTGCATGGCGGCTCGGCGCTGCCGGGCCAGATGCCCGGACCGGACGGGCGCGACCTCAACGTGGTCGACACCTACGAGACCATCGGCAAGGTGCTGGCCGGCACCGCCACGCACGGCGAACTCGATGCGATGAGCCGCGCCTGCCTGCCCACGGCCGGCGCCTGCGCGGGGCAGTTCACGGCCAACACCATGGGCATGGTGTCGGAGGCGCTGGGCCTCGCGCCCATCGGCTCCAGCATGGTGCCGGCGGTGTTCAGCGAGCGCGCGCCGCTGATGCGCCGCGCCGCGAAGACGCTGATGAAGGCGGTGATGGGCGACAGCCCCCTGCCGCGCGACATCGTCACGCGCAAGGCACTCGAAAACGCCTGCGCCGTGGTCTCGGCCACGGGCGGCTCGACGAATGCCGCGCTGCATCTGCCGGCCATCGCGCACGAGGCCGGCATCAGGTTCCATCTGGACGACGTGGCCGAGGTCTTCGCGCGCACGCCGCTCATCGCCGACCTGCGACCGGGCGGCCAGTACCTGGCGCGCGACGTGTACTACATCGGCGGCGCCGGCGTCATCCTGCGCACGCTGATGGAGCAGGGATTCGTGCATGGCGACGCGCTCACCTTCACCGGCCGCACGCTGGCCGAGGAACTGGCCGATGCCGCCGCGCCCGACGGCCGCGTGGTGCGCACGCCCGGCAACCCGATCACGCGCGACGGCGGCCTGGCCGTGCTCAAGGGCAACCTCTGCCCCGACGGCGCACTGCTCAAGACCGCCGGCCTGAAGACACTGGTGCACCGCGGCCCGGCGCGCGTCTTCGAGTCCGAGGAAGAAGCCCAAACCGCCGTGCAGAACCGCCGCTACGAACCCGGCGACGTGATCGTCATCCGCAACGAAGGCCCCAGAGGCAGCCCCGGCATGCGCGAGATGCTGGGCATCACCGCCCTGCTCTACGGCCAGGGCATGGGCGACAAGGTGGCGCTGTTGACCGACGGACGCTTCTCGGGCGCCACGCGCGGCCTGTGCATCGGCTATGCGGGGCCGGAAGCGGCCGACGGCGGACCGATTGCGGCGCTGCGCGACGGCGACATGGTGGCCATCGACGCGCGGGCCGAGGCGCGCAGCATCTCGGTGGAACTGGCGGCGGAAGAAATAGCGCTGCGCCTTTCCGGACGTGAGGTAAACGCGGGGGTGGCGCACCGCGGCTTGCTGGAAAAATACGCGCTCACCGTGCGCCCTGCCCACCAGGGCGCCGTGACCCATTCGGGCGCAGTCACCTGGCTGCGCGACGAGTCGTGAAACGCAAGCAACAACACCCCGGAGACAGACCATGACCTTCACCCGCCGCCAGATACTGCAGACCACCGGCGCCTCGGCGCTGCTTGCCAGCCTGGGCCAGCATGCCTTCGCGCAGGCCTCGCTCGAAACCGCCACCATCGTCACCGGCTTTGCGGCCGGCGGCACCTCGGACACCACCTGCCGTCGCATCGCGCAGAAGCTCAGCCCCGACTACGCCAAGGCGGCCGTGGTGGAAAACCGCACCGGTGCGGGCGGCCAGATCGCCGTGAGCTACGTGAAGGGCCGGCCGGCCGACGGCGCCACCATCCTGCAGACGCCGACCTCCATCCTCACGATCTATCCGCACATCTACAAGAAGCTGCCGTACGACCCGATGGTCGACCTCACGCCAGTGAGCATCGCCTGCATCTTCGACTTCGGCTTTGCGGTCGGCCCCTCGGTGCCGGCCAGCGTGAAGACGGTGCCCGAGTTCCTTGCCTGGGCCAAGGCCAACCCGGCGGGTGCCAATTTCGGTTCGCCCGCCGCGGGCTCCACGCCGCACTTCATCGGCGCGCTGCTGGGCAAGAAGGGCGGCGTCGAACTCAAGCATGCCGCCTACCGCGGCACCCAGCCGGCCATGCTCGACCTGCTGGGCGGCAACATCTCGGCCGTGTCTGGGCCCATCGGCGACATCACGCAGCATCTGCAGTCGGGCAAGGTGCGCATCCTGGGCGTCTCGGGCGCCAAGCGCAGCCGCTTCGCGCCCGACGTACCCACCTTCGGCGAGCAGGGCATCAAGGACATGGCGCACAGCGAATGGTTCGCCTTCTTCCTGCCCGCCAAGGCCTCGCCCGAGCTGGTGGCCAAGCTGAACACGGCCATGAAGAACGCGCTGGCGCAGAAGGACGTGATCGACGGCCTCGGCACCTTCGGCCTGGAAGCCATGTCTTCCACGCCGGCCGAGCTGACCGACCTGCTGAAGAAAGACACCGCCAAGTGGGCGCCGATCGTCAAGGAAGTCGGCTTCACAGCGGAAGGTTGAACACATGAAGGAACTGCCATGAACACACTCGCCACCACCGCGCCTTCGGCGCTGGTCCATCCCTCGCTCCATCCCGACGAGCGCGCCGCGCGCGAAGAGCTTGCGGCCTGCTATCGCGTGTTCGCGATGCTGGGCTGGACCGAGATGATCTACAACCACATCACCGTGCGGCTGCCAGAGAGCGTGACCGGTGGCGAGAAACAGTTCCTCATCAACCCCTTCGGCCTGCACTACAGCGAGGTCACGGCCAGCAACCTGGTGAAGATCGACCTGCAGGGCAAGGTGCTCGACGGCTCGACCTATCCGGTGAATCCGGCCGGCTTCACGGTGCACGCCGCCATCCACGACGGCCTGCCCGGTGCGCACTGCGTGATGCACACCCACACCACGGCCGGCGTGGCCGTGGCCTGCCTGCAGGGCGGCCTGAAGCAGACCAATTTCTATACCGCGCAGCTGCACGGCATGGTGGCGTACCACGACTTCGAGGGCATCACCATCCATGCCGACGAGGGCCCGCGCCTGCTCAGGAGTATCGGCGACCGCAACGCGGTGATCCTGCGCAACCATGGCCTGCTGGCCTGGGGGCAGACGCTGCCGCAGACATTCGCCATCCTGTGGACCCTGCAGCGCGCCTGCGAGATCCAGATGGCCACCTTCTCGATGGGCACGGCCATTCCGGTGAGCGAAGAGATCGCACAGCGCTGCACGCGCGATGCGCTGCAGTTCAGCCCCGAGCACGGTGCGGGGCAGGACGTGTTCGATGCGCTGGTGCGGCAGGTGGACCGCATCGACGCCAGCTACAAGAACTGACATGAAGATATGCATCTACGGCGCCGGCGCAATCGGCGGATGGATCGGCGCCGGCCTCGCGCAAGCGGGCGAACGGCTCAATGTGGTGGCGCGCGGCGCCACACTCGAAGCCTTGCAGCGCGACGGCCTTTCGCTGATGCGGAGCGAGGTGCGCACGCGCGTGCCGGTCAACGCGGTGGCCGATCCCGAATCGCTCGGTGTGCAGGACCTGGTGCTCATCGCCGTGAAGGCACCGGCAATGGCCGGTGTGGCCGAACGCATCGGGCCGCTGATCGGGCCCGACACCCTCGTGCTGGTCGCGATGAACGGCGTGCCGTGGTGGTTTCTCGAAGGTGGCTTCGGCGGCGCCATCACCGGCCATCGCCTCGCGGCGGTGGACCCCGACGGCGCCATCGCGCGGGCCATTCCGTCGCGCAACGTGATCGGCTGCGTGGTGCATGCCAGCTGCTCGCTCGATGCGCCGGGTGTGGTGCGGCATCACTTCGGCAATGGGCTGATCGTGGGCGAGCCTTCGGGCGAAGCCACGCCGCGCGTGAAGAAGCTGGTCGAGTTGCTGCAGCGCAGCGGCATCGACACCACGCTGTCGCCGCAGATCCAGAAGGACGTGTGGTTCAAGCTGTGGGGCAACATGACAGTGAACCCCATCAGCGCGCTCACGGGCTGCACCACCGACCTGATCATGGGCGACGACCACGTGCGCGGGTTCATCTCGGCCGTGATGCTCGAAGCCAAGGAAATCGGCCGCCGCATCGGCATCGAGATCACGCAAAGCCCCGAAGACCGGCATGCGGTGACGATGAAGCTCGGCGCGTTCAAGACTTCGATGCTGCAGGACGTGGAAGCCGGACGCTCGGTGGAGCTGGATGCGCTGGTGACCGTGGTGCGGGAGCTGGGCGAGCTGACGGCCGTCGCCACGCCGTTCACCGATGCGCTGCTGGGGCTGGCCCGGTTGAAGATGCGGCAGCTCGGGCTGTATTGAGCGCCGCCGGTTCAGTTCTTCTTCAACAAGACCCGCACCGCCTCGGGCAACGAGTTGACCTGCGGCATGAAGTGATCGAGCACGGCGCCGAGGATCACGGCGCAGGCGACAGCCCCCAGCAGCGGCTTCCAGGTCAGCCGCACGGCCGCCATCAACCAGCCTTCGCGCGCCACGCGCACCGCGGCGCGCGCCGACACGTACGAGAACGCCACCTCGACGGCCACGGCCAGCAGCGCGTCCCAGCTGAAGTAGAGCAGCACCAGCGAGCCGGCGCCGAGCACGATGGCCGTGCAGATCAGGAAGACGGCGACCACCGGCACCACGATGACGGCGCCTTCGTCCGCGGCGCCCGCCACATCGAGCGCGCCGCTGGCCGCGTCGGACAGTGCGCTGCCGCTGGCGCCGTCTGCCGGGCTGCCGCCCGCATCGAGCGCAAATTCACCCGCATCGAGGGCGTCCCCCGCATCGACCTCGAACCCGGCCCGGTTCTCGACCAGCCGCCTGGCCCACCAGCGCAGCACCAGCAGATAACCGAGATATCCCACGCCCAGCGTGAGGAAGTAGCGCACCGCCAGCGACTGCACGTCGAACACATGCATCTGCAGCGCGGAGACACCCCACATCAGCAGCAGCGTGAAGCTGCCGATCAGGATGCCGTGCGTGCGCAGGCTGTAGTTGCGGTGCAGGTCGCGTTCGAGCTGCGTCTCCCACAGGCGCACCGAGCGCCAGTTGGAGAGAACCTTCATTCGTCTTCGGCCGGGCCGAAGGGCACGCGCGGCGCCACCGCGCACATGAGCTCGTAGCCCACGGTGCCGGCCGCCTGCGCGACCTCGTCGATGGGCAGCACCGCACCGGTCACGGCCGAGCGGCCCCACAGCGTGACCTCGGTGCCGAACTTCGCATCCGGCACGGGCGTGAGGTCGACGGTGATCATGTCCATGCTCACACGCCCCACCATGCGCGTGCGAACGCCGTTCACCAGCACCGGTGTGCCGGTGTTGCAGTGGCGCGGATAGCCGTCGGCATAGCCGACCGCGGCCACGCCGATGGTGAGCGGCCCATCGGCCGTGAAGTTGGAGCCGTAGCCGATGGTGTCGCCGGCCTTCAGCGTCTGCACCCCGATCAGCCGGGTCGCAAGCGTCATGGTGGGCTGGAGCTGCCAGTGCGCGGCATCGTGCTCGGGAAAGTCGGGTGCGCTGCCATATAGCAGGATGCCGGGGCGCACCCAGTCGCCGCGGGTCTGCTGGGGGTGCCGCAGCGTGGCCGCGCTGTTGGCAATGGAGCGTTCGCCCGGCAGGTCTTGCGTGGCGCGCTCGAACACCTCCAACTGGTGCGCGATGCCGCGCGCGCCGTCGGCATCGCTGAAGTGCGTCATCAGCGAGATCTCGTCGACCTGCGGCAGCGCATTCAGGCGCGTCCAGGCCGAGCCGAAGCGCCCGGGCGCGAAGCCCAGGCGGTTCATGCCGGAATTCATCTTGAGGAACACGCGCTGCGGCTTGAGCGTCTTGTGGGCCGCGAGCATGTCGATCTGCTCGTCGCAGTGCACCGTATGCCAGAGATCGAGCCGCGAGCACAGTTCCAGGTCGCGCGCGTCGAACACGCCTTCGAGCAGCAGCACCGGGCCGCGCCAACCGAGTGCGCGCACGCGCTCGGCTTCGGCCAGGTCGAGCAGGCCAAAGCCGTCGGCGCCGCGCAGGCCTTCGTACACTCGTTCGATGCCATGGCCATAGGCGTTGGCCTTGACCACGGCCCAGACGCGGGCATCGAGTGCGCTGCGCCGAGCCCGGTCGAGGTTGTGGCGAAGCGCGGCGGTGTGGACGGTGGCGAGAATGGGGCGCGGCATGGGTGGCTGGCGTCGGATGGTGAATGGACGGGTTTTAGCATCTTCTCAGACCCGGCCGTCCAGGGTGGCAACGCTGATTTCGCCGCCGTACCCCCATGCTATAACCGCCCATTCGCCCAAAACACGCGACACTTTTTCACTACTGCCAGCACCTCCCTGGCCAGCCAGCCCATCGATGAAGCGCGGTTTCTACACGATCATGTCGGCCCAGTTCTTTTCGTCGCTGGCCGACAACGCGATCTTTGTCGTGGCGGTCGAGCTCATGCGAAGCACGGGGGCGGCCGAATGGCAGCGTGCGGCGCTGGTGCCGATCTTCGCGGTCTTCTATGTGGTGCTGGCGCCGCTGGTGGGTGCCTTCGCCGACGCCTTGCCCAAGGGGCGGGTGATGTTCGTCAGCAACGCCATCAAGGTGATCGGCTGCCTGATGATGCTGTTCGGCTCGCATCCGCTGCTGTCGTACTCGATCGTGGGGCTGGGCGCCGCAGCCTATTCGCCGGCCAAGTACGGCATCCTGACCGAGCTGCTGCCGGCCTCGCAGTTGGTAAAAGCCAACGGCTGGATCGAAGGGCTCACGATTGCCTCGATCCTGCTGGGCATCGTGCTCGGCGGCTCGCTGGTGGGCCACGCCGTCTCGAGCCGGCTGCTGGCCTTCGACATGCCGCTGATCAACACGGGGGTCGATTCGCCGGCCGAGGCGGCCATTTCGGTGCTGATCTTCGTCTACATGCTGGCGGCCTGGTTCAACACGCGCATTCCGCACACCGGCGTCGAGATGCGGCCGCTGCGCTCCAATCCCGAGCACGGCCTGGCGCGCAACATGTTCGCGCTGCTGCCCGACTTCTGGCACTGCAACGCACGCCTGTGGCGCGACAAGCTCGGCCAGATCTCGCTGGCCACCACCACGCTGTTCTGGGGCGCGGGCGCCAACCTCAAGTACATCGTGCTGGCCTGGGCCGCGCTCGCGCTCGACTACAACACCACGCAGGCCACGGCGCTCACCGGCGTGGTCACCATCGGCATGGCGGTGGGCGCCATCGTCGCGTCGATGCGCATGCGGCTGGACATGGCCACGCGCGTGATTCCCATGGGCATCGGCATGGGGCTGCTGGTCATCAGCATGAACCTGATCGGCAATGTCTGGATCGCGGTGCCCTTCCTCATTTTGCTGGGCGGGCTGGGCGGCTTTCTGGTGGTGCCGATGAACGCGCTGCTGCAGCACCGCGGCCACAACCTGATGGGCGCGGGCCGCTCGATTGCCGTGCAGAATTTCAACGAGCAGGCCTGCATCCTGCTGCTCGGCGGCTTCTACAGCGCCTGCACCGGGCTGGGCCTGTCGGCCTTTGCGGCGATTGGCGCCTTTGGCGGCGTGGTGGCGGGCTGCATGTGGCTCATCCAGCGCTGGCATCATCTCAACCTGCGTAAATACCCCGAAGAAGTCGAGCACCTGCTCGCCATCGCGCGCAGTGATAAACACCACTAGCGCACGCGACACGAAGTGCGCGCAGCTTGGGGGCGAGCAACATTCCATGCCGGCTCTTGCACTGATTTTCAACGCCTTTGTGTGGGGCGTTTCGTGGTTTCCGTTCCGGCACATCGAAAGCCACGGGCTGCATCCCGTCTGGACCACCTGCATCATCTACGTGGCCATTTCGGTGGCGATGGGGTTGTTGTTTCGCCGGAATGCCTGGCGCGGCTTCGTGGCGTATCCGATGCTGCTGCTGCTGGGCCTGGCGGCGGGCTTCACCAACCTGGGCTTCAACTGGGCGGTGACCCAGGGCGACGTGGTGCGCGTGGTGCTGCTGTTCTACCTGATGCCGCTGTGGAGCGTGCTGCTGGGCTGGGCCGTGCTGGGCGAGCGGCCCACGGCGGGCGCGCTCGCGCGCGTGGCGCTGGCACTGACCGGCGTGGCCGTGGTGCTGAAGACACCCGGCGTCGAATGGCCGGTGCCTTCGAGCCTGCCGGACTGGCTGGGCCTGGCGGCCGGATTCAGCTTTGCGGTGACCAACATCGTGCTGCGCCACTTGCGCGACGCGCCCGGCGAATCGCGCGCCCTGGCCATGTTCTGCGGATGCGCGGTGGTGGCGGCCATTGCCGCGACGGCCGGCACCCTGCTCGGCGCCTTCGGCTCTCCACTCTTGGCAGAACCGGGCTGGATCGGATGGGCCGCATTGCTGGGCGCCGGCTTCGTGCTGGCCAACATCTGCTTGCAGTACGGCGCGGCGCGGCTGGCGGCCAGCGCCACGGCGGTGATCATGCTGTCGGAGGTGCTTTTCGCGAGCATTTCGTCGGTCGCGCTCGACGCGGCCGCGATGAGCCCGCGCATCCTGGCCGGCGGCGCGCTGATCGTGCTGGCGGCCGTGTGGTCGGCGTTTGCGCGAACGCCGGCGCGGGGCGATGATCGCCTTTCGTCCCCCACCTGACCGAGGTATTCCCATGACCGGCATCTACGACTTCGAAGCCAACCAGATCGATGGCAGCAACGTGAAGCTCTCGGACTTCCGGGGCAAGGTGCTGCTGATCGTCAACACGGCCAGCCAATGCGGCTTCACGCCGCAGTTCGCCGGGCTCGAGGAGCTGCACGAAAAGTACGCCGGCCAGGGGCTCGTGGTGCTGGGCTTTCCGTCGAACCAGTTCGGCTCGCAAGACCCCGGCACCAACGAGGAAATCGGCGCGTTCTGCACCAAGAATTACGGCGTGAGTTTTCCGATGATGGAGAAGATCGAGGTCAACGGCAGCAACGCCGCGCCGCTCTACCAGTGGCTCACCAAGGAGAAGCCGGGCCTGCTGGGCAGCACCGCCATCAAGTGGAACTTCACCAAGTTCCTGGTCGGGCGCGACGGGCAGGTGCGCAAGCGCTATGCGCCGCTCGACACGCCCGCTTCACTCGCGCGCGACATCGAGGCAGCGCTGGCGGCGGCTTGAGGCCGGTCAGAAGCGGAAACTGGCCGTCTTGGAGCCACCGCCGACCGTCACCGCCTGGCTCTTGGCATTCCCGCCGGTCGTGGTGGCATCGATGGTGTAGCGCCCCGCGGGCAGGTCGACCAGGCAGACCGGCCCGTTGGCGCGCAATGCCAGCGAAGGCGCGCCATCGGCGCCCTTGATGTCGACCTGGACATCCGCCAGGTAGGCGCCGTCGGCGCGCGCGAAAAGCAGCGCGAGCGGATGGTCTTTCATGGCCGCGCGTATCGCGGTCGATTCGTCCGAGCCGATGCCGCCGCAGACATAGCGCACCGCGCCCTCGCCTTTCCATTGCGGCATGGCCGACTGGGCCTGCACTGCGAAGACGCCGGCCGCGCAGGCGAAAGCCAGCAAGGCATGCCGCAGGTTCTTGGAGGCGATGAAAGCTGAAACAGAAGAAGACATGAGACTTGCTCCTTGGAAAATCGGTGCCGCAATGATGCGGCGCGAAACCTTTGGATGCGAGTCGGACCAGCGCGCGCTTCGGTGTGCGATCAGGCCGCCGACAGCGCCGCGTCCAGCAACTCCACCCAGTGCCGCACGGGCGTGTCCAGGCTGCCGCTTTGCAGGTGCGTGATGCAGCCGATGTTGGCCGAGGCGATGACGCTGGGCTGCAGCTGCCTCAGATGCTCCAGCTTGCGGTCGCGCAGCGGATAGGCGAGTTCGGGCTGCAGCACCGAGTAGGTGCCGGCCGAACCGCAGCACAGGTGCGATTCGTTCATGGCCACGCGCACGTCGAAGCCGAGTGCGCGCAAATGCGTTTCGACGCCGCCGCGCAGCTTCTGGCCGTGCTGCAGCGTGCACGGCGGGTGGTAGGCGACCACGCCCTGCGGCGCGTGCACGCGCGCCTTCAGGGCAGGCACCAGATCGGGCAGCAGCTCGCTCAGGTCGCGCGTCAGTTCGCTGATGCGCGTCGCCTTGGCGGCATAGGCCGCGTCGTGCTGCAGGATGTGGCCGTACTCGCGCACGGTGACGCCGCAGCCCGAGGCGTTCATCACGATGGCTTCGACTTCGTTGCGCTCGACCAGCGGCCACCAGGCGTCGATGTTGGCGCGCATCTGCGCCTTGCCGCCCTCCTGGTCGTTGAGGTGAAACTTGACGGCGCCGCAGCAGCCGGCCTCGGGCGCGACCACGGCCTGGATGCCGGCCGCATCGAGCACGCGCGCGGTGGCGCTGTTGATGTTGGGCATCATCGACGGCTGCACGCAGCCCGCGAGCATCAGCACCTTGCGCGCATGCGTGGCGGTGGGCCATGCGCCGGCCTCCTGCCTGGCCGGCACCTTGGCCTTGAGCCCATCGGGCAAGAGGCCGCGCACCGACTGGCCGAGCTTCATCGCCGGGCCGAACAGCGGCGACGGAATCCCTTCCTTCAGCAGCCAGCGCGTGGCCGATTCCATGGCGGGGCGCGGCACTTTCTCGTCGACGATCTTGCGGCCGATGTCGACCAGGTGGCCGTACTGCACGCCGCTCGGGCAGGTGCTCTCGCAGTTGCGGCAGGTCAGGCAGCGGTCGAGGTGCAGCTGCGTGCTGCGCGTGGGGGCCTTGCCTTCGAGCACTTGCTTGATCAGGTAGATGCGGCCGCGCGGACCGTCGAGCTCGTCGCCGAGCAGCTGGTAGGTGGGACAGGTGGCGGTGCAGAAGCCGCAGTGCACGCACTTGCGCAGGATGGCTTCGGCCTCGCGGCCTTCGTCGGTGTCGCGGAATTCGGGGGCGAGTTCGGTTTGCATCGCGGGATTTCTTGGTTTTTTTAAGCGCCGGCGAGCAACCGTGCGCGATCGAAGATGCGGTGCGGATCGAACTCGTGCATCAGCGCGTGGTGGATGCGGGCCACGGGCGCGCTCAATGCGTCGAAGCGCGGCACGCGGCTGTCCGCCGCATGGCCGGCGGGCAGGCGAAACAGCGTGGCATGCCCGCCGACGGCATGCGCGGCTTCGCGGATGAGGGATGCCCGCTCGGGCGGGGCCTTGTACCAGCGCTGCCCGCCGTGCCATTCGATCAAGGGCGCGCCGCCGTCGGCCAATGCAAGCGGCGGAGCGGTCTGCGGCACGGAGAGGCGCCAGAGCGCGGTCGAGTGGCCATTGGCGTCGGCGGCGAACCATGGAAACTGCTGGTCGCGCAGCGCTTGCCAGTCGGCGGCGGCAGCGGCGTTGTCCCTGCGCTCGCCGCCCAGATGCGCGCAAGCGGCTTCCACCGCCGCGACCGCGCCGCGCAGGCGCAGCTGCAAGACGCCGGCGCCTGCCTGCTCGAACCAGCAACTCGCGTTCAGCGGCAGCGGCCGGCCGCCCCACTCGTTGAGCAGGCGCAGCGCATCCGCCTGGCTGCAGGCGAAGACCAGCGTGGCCTCGGCCGGCGCGACGGGCAGCACCTTGAGGCTCACCTCGGCAATGACGCCCAGCGTGCCGAGCGAGCCCGCCAGCACGCGCGAAACGTCGTAGCCGGCCACGTTCTTCATCACCTGGCCGCCGAAGCTCAGCACTTCGCCGCGCCCGTTGACGAGCCTGGCGCCCAGCACGTAGTCGCGCATCGCGCCCACGCTGGCGCGCGCCGGGCCGCTGAGCCCGGCAGCCACCATGCCGCCCACGGTGCTTGCGCCAGCCACGCCGAAGTGCGGCGGCTCGAAGGGCAGGCACTGCCCTTCTTCGGCCAGCACGGCTTCGAGCTCGGCGAGCGGCGTGCCGGCACGCACGGTGACGACAAGTTCGCTGGGTTCGTAGCTGGTGACGCCGGTGAGCCCGGTGGTGCCCAGGATGTCGCCGTGCGGCGTCTCGCCATGGAAGTCCTTGGTGCCGCCACCGCGGATGCGGAGCGGCGTGGCATCGGCGGCCGCGGCGCGAATGCGCTCGGCGATCTGGCTGAGGGCGGGTTCCATGGTCTGTCTTCTTGCTGTCGTTCTCAGAAGCGGGGCAAATCGGGATGCGGCAGCCTGCCGCCGCGCACCACCTGCTTGCCGTATTCGGCACAGCGCTGCAGCGTGGGAATCGCCTTGCCGGGATTCAGCAGGCCGGCCGGATCGAAGGCCCGCTTGACGCCGAACATCTGCTCGTTCTCGGCCGCGGTGAACTGCACACACATGCTGTTGAGCTTTTCCACGCCCACGCCATGTTCGCCCGACACGGTGCCGCCCATGGCCACGCTGGTCTCGAGGATGTCGGCGCCGAAGAGCTCGCATCGGTGCAGCTCGTCGGGATCGTTGGCGTCGAACAGCACCAGCGGATGCAGGTTGCCGTCGCCTGCGTGGAACACGTTGCAGCAGCGCAGGTTGTACTTCTTCTCCATCTGCTGGATGGCCAGCAGGATGTCAGCCAGGCGCTTGCGCGGAATGGTGGAGTCCAGGCACATGTAGTCGGGGCTGATGCGGCCCGACGCCGGAAAGGCGTTCTTGCGGCCGCTCCAGAACTTCATGCGTTCGTCTTCGCTGGTGCTCACCGCAATGGCGGTGGCGCCGGAGGAACGCAGCACGGCCGTCATGCGGCCGATTTCTTCTTCCACCTCTTCGGCGGTGCCGTCGGATTCGCACAGCAGGATCGCGGCCGCATCGAGGTCGTAGCCCGCGTGCACGAAGTCTTCGACGGCAGCGGTCATCGGCTTGTCCATCATCTCGAGCCCGGCCGGGATGATGCCGGCCGCGATCACCGCGGCCACCGCATCGCCGGCTTTGCGCACGTCGTCGAAGCTGGCCATGATGCAGCGCGCGAGCTGCGGCTTGGGCACCAGCTTGACGGTGACTTCAGTGGTCACGGCCAGCATGCCTTCGCTGCCGATGACGAGCGCGAGCAGGTCCAGGCCCGGCGCGTCGAGCGCCTCGCCGCCGAATTCGATGGCGTCGCCCTCGGCCGTGAAGCCGCGCACGCGCAGCACGTTGTGCAGCGTGAGGCCGTACTTCAGGCAGTGCACGCCGCCCGAGTTCTCGGCCACGTTGCCGCCGATGGTGCAGGCGATCTGGCTCGACGGATCGGGCGCGTAGTAGAGGTTGAAGGGCGCGGCGGCTTCGCTGATGGCGAGGTTGCGCACGCCGCACTCCACCACGGCCGTGCGGCTCACCGGATCGATCTTCAGGATGCGGTTGAACTTGGCGAGCGACAGCGTCACGCCCAGCGCATGCGGCATGGCGCCGCCCGAGAGCCCGGTGCCCGCGCCGCGCGCCACCACGGGCACGCCGAGCTGGTGGCAGGTGCGCAGCACGGCGGCGACCTGCGCTTCGGTCTCGGGCAGGGCCACCACCAGCGGGCGCTGCCGGTAGGCGGTGAGGCCGTCGCATTCGTAGGGCGTGGTGTCCTCGGCATGCCAGATCAGCGCGTGGGCCGGCAGGTGGGCCTGCAGCGCGTGCACGATCTGCGACTGGCGCTCGGTTTTCTGCAGCGAATCGTGCTGGTGGGCGGTGAGCGGCGCGTTCATGTGCGTTTATGTCTCGTGGTGCCCAGCACTCTACGCAAATGCGGCGCGGCCGGGTTGAAGCTTTTTCGCGCCGGGCTTGAGAGAACTTCGCCGGCCGGCCGCGCGCCCGGCCCAGGCCGGGCTCAGCCGGGCCGCGTCCGGGGTGCGTTCATTTCATGCTCTGCGCCAGCCAGTCGACAAAAGCCGCGCATTCCCAGCGGTCGAGCGTGCCGGGCTGCCAGCAGATGGTGTGGCGGTGCGGCGATGGCACGGGCCGGTCGGAGAGCGGCACCAGCCGGCCCGATTCGAACCAGGCGGCGCCCATCCTCTGGCGCACCAGCGCCACGCCGAAGCCGCTCGCGGCCGCGTCGTAGACCAGGCCCAGGTCGTTGAACTGGGAGCCGACATGCGGCTCGGGCTGGTCGATGCCGCAGCTTGCGAACCAGGTGCTCCAGGGTTCGAGCGGGCTGCGGATCAGCCGCGCGTTCGCGATCTGGGCGGCGGTGCAAAAGCCGTCGAACGGCCCGAATTCGTTGAGATAGCTCGGGCTGCAGGCGGGCAGCACTTCTTCTTCGAGCAGCAGCCGGTGTTCGCAGTCGGCATACGCGCCGCTGCCGTAGCGCACTTCGAGGTCGGCCTGCTCGGCCGTCACGTCGAGCAGCGGAATCGACACCTGCAGCACCAGCTCGATGTCCGGGTAGATGTTGCGGAACAGCTCGAGCCGAGGCATCAGGAACACACGGCTGAAGGTGGGCGTGACGGCGATGCGCAGGCGCGTGGCGCGCGCCGCCGCGTTGCCGAGCGGCGTGGCCTGCAGCGCCGCGAGGCCGGTGCGCACGTTGGCGAGATAGGCCGCGCCGTCGGCCGTGAGGCTGAAGTCGCTGCGGCCGAAGAGCTTGAAGCCCACGTGCGCCTCGAGCTGGCGGATGCGATGGCTCACGGCGCTGGCCGTAACACACAGCTCGTCGGCCGCGCGGCCGGCGTGCCGCAGCCGGGCCAGGGCCTCGAAGGTGAGCAGGCACTGGATCGGCGGGATGTGCTGGAGGGCCATGCGGGGCCCGCT
Source organism: Variovorax paradoxus (assembly GCF_018614875.1). Classification (GTDB taxonomy): domain Bacteria; phylum Pseudomonadota; class Gammaproteobacteria; order Burkholderiales; family Burkholderiaceae_C; genus Variovorax; species Variovorax paradoxus_I. Next base: position 33,621 of record NZ_JAGGNW010000006.1, read on the forward strand.
CAATCTTCGAAGAAGGCGACCGGCAGGCCGGGCGTGTCGACGCGCATCGAAATGACCATGCCCGATGCCGGAAACCGCTCGATCTCCGCGGCGGGGCGGCCCTTGCGCCCGCTGGTGACGAAGAGCGTCTTCAGGTCGTCGCCGCCGAAGCAGGGCATGGTCGGGCATTGGACCGGAACGGGAACGGCGGCCACCATTTCGCCCGACGGTGCGAAGCGCAGCAACTGGGCGCCTTCGAACATCGCGACCCAGTAGTGACCCTGCGCATCGACGGTGGCGCCGTCGGGGCGGCCCCCGTAGCGCACGGGCGAATCGGGCGTCCAGCCTTCGGGCTTGGCGTCGAACTGGTGGAACACGCGGGGATGCGAGAGCGCGTTGGCCTCGGCGTCCCAGTCCCAGGCGCGCACCTGGTGCGCGGGCGTATCGGCCCAGTAGAGCGTGCGCGCGTCGGGTGAAAACGCGAGCCCGTTGGCCGTCGTCACCTGGTTGGACATGAGCCTGAGGGCCGGCGCCGCGCCGGTGCCGGGGCGCGCATCGAGGCAATAGAGTGCGGCGTTGGCGCGGTCCTTGGCTTCGTTGATGGAGCCGCTCCAGAAGCGGCCGAGCGCATCGCACTTGCCGTCGTTGAAACGCATGGTGCGCATGTCGTGTTCCACGCGCGCCATCGCAACCAGCTCGCCGCCCCACTCGCGCGCCCGGTAGATGCCGTCGCGCAGCGCGATCACGAGGCCGCCGCTGCGCGCCGGCGCCATGCAGCCGGGCTCGGTGGACAAGGCCCAGCGCTCGACCTTGGCGGATGGCGTTCCGATGTCGCCGCGGGTGCGCAACACGGCGCGGCCCGGGATGTCGAGCCAGTACAGGGCGCGTTCCCGCGGATGCCAGAACGGCGATTCGCCGAGTTCGCAGAGGCTGTTGTCGATGGAGGTCCACATGCCCGGAATTGTGCATGGGCATGCATCACCGCTCCAGAGGAAAAACGCGGGCAAAAAAAAGCCCGCTGGCGCCGAAGCGCTCGCGGGCTGAACATCCAAAGGAGACCTCGCTGAAAAGAGTTCCTGTTTTTTTTCTTCTTCTTGTCACCAGCCCCCGCACCGCATGCCTTCTTCGTGAAACACCGCGGAACCGGCTCTGCCGGGCCGCTGGTGTTGCCCCCAGCAGGGGGGTGGGCGAAGCGACACGAAGTGCGCGAAGACTGGGGGGTTACCGGTTATATGCGGTCTCGCCGTGCGCGGAGATGTCGAGGCCTTCGCGCTCTTCTTCTTCCGACACACGCAGGCCGATGGTGAGGTCGGCGATCTTGAAGGCGATGAATGCCACCACGCCGGACCACACGATGGTCAGCAGCACGCCCTTGAGCTGGATCCAGACCTGGGCACCGATGCCGTTGGACACCACGCTGGCCGTGACCCAGTCGCCCACGAGGCCGGGGCCGCCGAGTGCCTGGGTGTTGAACACGCCGGTGAGCAGCGCGCCGACGATACCGCCGACACCGTGCACGCCGAACACGTCGAGCGAGTCGTCCGCGCCGAGCAGCTTCTTGAGGCCGTTGACACCCCAGAGGCAGGCGAAGCCGGCGATGAAGCCGATGATGATGGCGCCCATCAGGCCGACGTTGCCGGCGGCCGGGGTGATGGCCACGAGGCCTGCAACGGCGCCCGAAGCGGCACCCAGCATCGAGGCCTTGCCGCGCATCAGCGCTTCACCGATGCACCATGCGAGCACGGCCGCGGCGGTGGCCGAGAAGGTGTTCATGAAGGCGAGCACGGCGCTGGTGCCGGCTTCGAGGGCCGAACCCGCGTTGAAGCCGAACCAGCCGACCCACAGCAGCGAGGCGCCGACCATGGTGAGCGTGAGCGAGTGCGGCGTGAAGGACTCCTTGCCGTAGCCCACGCGCTTGCCGATCACATAGGCACCGACCAGGCCGGCGACGGCGGCGTTGATGTGCACCACGGTGCCGCCTGCGAAGTCGAGCGCGCCCCATTGCCAGATCAGGCCGGCCTTGCCATTCATGGCGTCGACCACGTCCTTGCTGGCATAGGCGTCCGGGCCCATCCAGAACCAGACCATGTGCGCGAGCGGCGCATAGCTGAAGGTGAACCAGATCACCATGAACAGCAGCACGGCCGAGAACTTGGCGCGCTCCGCGAAGGCACCCACGATCAGGCAGCAGGTGATGCCGGCGAAGGTGGCCTGGAAGGCGGCGAACAGCAGCTCGGGGATGTAGACGCCCTTGCTGAAGGTGGCGCCGGGCGCGAACACGCCGGTGGCCGGATCGAAGATCCCCTTCATGAAGAGCCGGTCGAATCCGCCGAAGAAGGCGTTCCCCTCGGTGAACGCAAGGCTGTAGCCGTAGATGAGCCACAGCACCACGATCATCGAGAAGGTGACCATCACCTGCATCAGCACCGACAGCATGTTCTTGCTGCGCACCAGGCCGCCGTAGAACAGGGCCAGGCCGGGGATGGTCATCATGATGACGAGCAGCGTGGACAGCATCATCCAGCTGGTGTCACCCTTGTTGAAGGAAGGAGCGGCAGCAGGAGCCGCGGCGGGCGCTGCTTCGGCAGCGGCAGCAGGTGCGGCGGCGGCCGGGGCCGCGGCGGGTGCCGGAGCGGCGGCTGCGGGCGCCGATGCCGCCGGCGCTTCGGCCGTGGCAGCGGGCGCCTGGGCGAAGCTCGCCGTGCCTGCGGCGAGCAGGCTCAGGCCGAGCGCGAGAGAAACAAGCAGTTTTTTCATGGTTGTTTTTTTTGGGCTGAATCAGAGGGCTTCGCGGCCGGTTTCACCGGTGCGGATGCGAACGACCTGCTCGAGGTTGTAGACAAAAATCTTTCCATCGCCGATCTTGCCGGTGCGCGCCGCGCCTTCGACGGCTTCGATCACGCGGTCGACGAGGTCGTCGGACACCGCCGCCTCGATCTTGACCTTGGGCAGGAAGTCGACCACGTACTCCGCGCCGCGGTACAGCTCGGTGTGGCCCTTCTGGCGGCCGAAACCCTTGACCTCCGTGACCGTGATGCCCTGCACGCCGATGGCCGAGAGGGCTTCGCGCACCTCGTCGAGCTTGAACGGTTTGATGATGGCTGTGACCAGCTTCATGACTTTCTCCTTCTTGGATGGAATGAATGGCGCGGCAGCTTGGGCCGCACCTTGTTCTTGTGTCGACTTACAGCGTCTTGCTGAGCGTAACGATGAAACGCGCCTTGTTGGGCGAGTAATACTGCTGGCCGAAGGTGCCGAAGCCGAAGTCGTAGCCCGGGTTGCTCAGCGCGAGGTAGGAACTCTTCTTGTTGGCGCCCTGCACCGAGCCGGCCAGCGCCAGGCCGCTGCCGAAGTCATACGACACGCCCACGTTGTAGTCCATGTAGCTCTTGTAGCCGAGGCTGCGGATGTCGCTGGACATGTGGGTGTAGCCCACGGCGGCCTTCAGCGTGAGCTTGGGCACGATTTCCTTGCTGTAGGCCAGGTTCAGGTAGCCGGTATTGGTGCCCTTCAGGCCCGAGCCGGCCTTGTTGCCCGCGTAGCCGAAGTAGTCTTTCGAGACCGTGTGCGAGTACTTCAGCGTGAACGAGCCGATGGCTTCGTCGGCCCAGGTGCCGGCGCCGTACAGCTCGGTGGTGTTGCCGGTGGAGTTGCCCGGGTAGATGTAGCTGAGCGCGCCCACGTCCAGGTCGAACGGGCCGGCCTTGAACTTGTAGCCGCCGTAGATGTCGCTCTCGATGCTGTTGCCCTGCAGCCAGTTGACGCTGGAGTTCCAGTTGCCCAGGTAGAAGCCGCTCTCGCCGAAGGCGTAGTCGAAGCCGCCCTGGATGGCGGGCTTGAAGCCCTTGGTCTTGGCGTAGTCGTTCTTCCCGATCATGTCCTGGTCCTGACCGCGGAACTTGTAGTTGCTGGTCAGCGCCACATTCCCGGTGAGTTGAGCGCTCGCAAGCATCGGCAGGGCGGCAAGGGCGGCCACGCCCATTGCCTGGGCGAATTTACGGTGCATCATCGAGGCTCCTCGGAGTTGGTTGGATTGTTGGGGGACACCGTCCCGTAGCAGGGAGCGTGCCAAAGTGCACGTTTTGCCCGCAGGCGAGCGGCAACCCCGGCGCACCCAAGTTCCGGGAACCAGTTACAGCGTGTTTTGTTTGCAATGCCTTGCGAGGCGTTGCGGTGCATGAGCCCGACCAAAAACGGGCGCACCACAATGGGGAGAGGGAGAGAAATGAGCCTGTCTTTGGTGCAAAGCCGTGCTTTGCTTGGGCTGGAAGCGGCCAGTGTCACGGTCGAGGTGCATCTGGCGAACGGCCTGCCGAGCTTCACGCTCGTCGGGCTGGCGGAAACCGAGGTCAAGGAGGCGCGCGAAAGGGTGCGCTCGGCCATCCAGAACGCCGGCCTGGAATTTCCGAACAACAAGAAGATCGTCGTCAACCTGGCGCCGGCCGACCTGCCCAAGGATTCCGGCCGCTTCGATCTGCCCATAGCGCTCGGCATCCTCGCGGCCAGCGGGCAGATACAGCCTGCGCTCCTTGCGGGACACGAGTTTGCCGGCGAGCTTTCTCTTTCAGGCGAGCTGCGGCCCGTGCGCGGCGCGCTGGCCATGGCGCTGGCCCTGCACACGCGCGGCATCGCGACGCGCCTGGTGCTGCCCGCCGAGAGCGCCCAGGAAGCGGCACTGGTACCCGGCAGCGAGGTCTACGGCGCCAGGCACCTGCTGGACGTGGTGCGGCGCTTCATGCCCGAGGGCGCCGCGCTGCTGCTGCAGGCCGAGGAGGAGCAGCAGCAGCCCGCCGCCGACGGCTGGGCCCGGATTCACGCCGCGGACGCGGCAGCCGCGCCGCTCTATGCCGACCTGGCCGACGTCAAAGGGCATGCGGGCGCCAAGCGCGCCCTCGAAATCGCCGCCGCGGGCGGGCACAGCCTGCTCATGGTCGGCGAGCCCGGCTCGGGCAAGTCCATGCTGGCGCAGCGCTTTGCCGGCCTGCTGCCGCCCATGAGCGTCGACGAGGCGCTGGAGAGCGCGGCCGTGGCCAGCCTGGCCGGCAGCTTCTCGACCGCGCGCTGGATGAACCGGCCGACCTCGGCGCCCCACCACACGTCGAGCGCCGTGGCGCTGGTGGGCGGCGGCTGGTCCGTGTTCCGCTATTTGAGAAAACTTCCAGCTATTTGAGAATTTCGAGCTATCTGAGAAAAATCGCGCTGGGAAGTGAGCAAACGCTGCCGTGCAGCTTGCCGAAGCTATTGGCTTCCCTGACTTGGACAAAGCCTCCCCGAAACATGAATGCAAGGAGACCCTCGGCTCCTTCGCAGCCTAGCGATTGCCGTCGCGAGATCCACGCCTTTAACCCGCAGAAGGGTCGGCGCCAGCAATGATCGATTCCAGCGGGCGCTTCATCGGGTCCATGTCATTGGCAACATCCAGCGCAACTCGCACCCATTCGTCGAACCGAGCATTGCCTTCAGATCCCAATTCAGAATGGGTAGCCATCGCATTGACCATCTCCCGGATATCAAGCGCCATCCTTCGTTGTCTGCCCAAATTTCGAGCTTGAAAGCTAAACCCAAGCTGGAGCGCGCCGAAGACGGAGAGCGCCTCTATCAGCGCTGGGTAGAAAAAGTCTCGGAGTAGTCTGCAGACAAACCAGAAGGAGACAGATTTGGAGCAATTGCCTTGGTGGCTCAACGGAATTATTGCCATCTGCGGCGCGATCGGGACCCTTGTCACGGCAGTCGCCACCTTCTTCCTGTGGCGCGTCACCAAGACGCTGGCCACAGAGACCACGCGAATGGTGGAGGCGGCGGGACAGCCGCACGTGGTTGCGACTCTGATACCGAATCGATGGTCAATGCGGCACTTTGACCTTCACGTAGACAACACGGGGAATGCTACCGCATACGACATCAGGATTGCCTTTGATCCACCGCTTGAGAACGGCGAGGCACGAGGCGGGGACTTGGGTATCCCGCTTCAGAAGATCAGCGTTCTAAAACCTGGCCAAGGCTTGCACAGCTATCTATCCGAGTACGAAAGACTCAAGGGAAAGGTCTACCGTGTCGCGATCAGCTGGCGCCGTGATCCGGCCACCGAGAAACGGCAGGACAACGTCTACTCCCTGAGCATGGCCGACAACGATGGCCTCACCCAGCTCGGTGACGAGCCGCTGGTTCAGATCGCGAACCACATCAAGAAGCTTGATAAGAACTGGAGTCCGATCGCAAGAGGCTCGAAGCGAACCAAGGTCGGCATATACAGCGATAGACAGGTTGCGTGAGCGGCGTGAAGTGAACAAGCAACTCCGTCGACTGGCGCAGCAGAAAAATTCGCGAAGCGGCGGAGGACCCGAAACCTCCGCTGACGTCCCTCAAAAGAAATAGCCTCGCTGGTTACACGTGGCAGTTTGGATGCCGGGAATCCCAGAGCTCATCGCCAATGCGATGAGTCGGCCTCATTCCTCAGACGGGGCACACCGATAACGCGGCAACTCTAATACTTGACCTGGTCGAAATGGATTGTTCTCTACGAGCCAGCGCTCGATCTCATCATCCTGGATCCATGGACCTGTCATGCAACACCATGCCACATGGAAATGGCCTTGGGCATCGTGATTTCCTATTGCCGCCCCAATGCACTTTGAGAGACGGTGGTCATACTTATGTGCCTGCGTCAGATTCGTCAGTGCCGTTCGGCTGTACTGGAACAGATCCTTGCCCAGTGGGATAAATACAAAACCACAACCGGTCCTGGGAACCGTGATCCGATAGGGACGCGTGAGCTCCTCGTCTCGTGATTTTTCGATAGAGAGTTGAAAGCGCTCCCTGAACTCTCGCAGTTCATTGCGCTTGAGCAAAGCAAGCTCCACGATGACGTTGTAGTACTCGGTCGGCGCGTTTTCATTCGCGGTGAGACGATCAGCAAACTGTTCGATAACGCCAGACATGTCCCAGTCGTCATCATCTTGCTCAAGCGATTTCAGGTAGCCAAGATGATCAATGCCCGGCTCGACCGTGGAATCCCCATGGAGATACTGCCCCAGTATCGCTTGCTCCGTGACCGTCGAAGTCTGATCAGGCCATCGCTCAATCAGCTCGGCGCGAAAGTCCAGATAGTCCGCAAGCTCAGCAGGTGTGAGGAGCGTTCGGGCCACCCCGATGTAGTCATGAGCCGGCATGATGTGCACGAGGCCTGCCGTTCGGCTGACATGGCTCTTCACATTCAGGCAGTCCTTGGGCAGGTCTTTGCTCGGGAAATAAACGACCAGCTTGTGAAAGCTGGCAATCGAATCAAACGAAAGCTCGAGCTCGTGCCCGCGGTGATTCGTGAGCGCGATCGAGGGTTGCTCCTGAAGATAGCGCAACGTGTCCCGGATCTGTCGCGTTGCTTGACCCAGTACTTTCTTCTGGAACCATCTTCGTTCGGAGGCCTCTGTCGCTCCCTCAACAGGTTCACGCTCCTTCAATTGAAACGCGAGGAGAAGGTCGCCAAGCCAGAGTATGTTGTCTGCGAGCTCGACCTCCTGCTGAGGGTTCGGATGAAATGTGGTCTTGGAATAGACAAACTCCTTGAAGAAATGCCACTCGTTGAGATCGGCGAGAAGTTCGGCGAAATTCACTCTGCGCCTCTGGTCTGTCTACCTGCCGCACGGGCTGCGGAATGATTGAACGCGTCAAGCATCATCTCAACCATTTCAACGGCCAGATCCGTACCCTCTCGCTCGGCCAGCTTGTCTGCGGTCCAGCCGATCTTGAACTCCGTCCCCCTGGCCGCGGCGAGCAGCCTGTCGGCCGGCACGAAGTTCATCAGCGCCAGCCGATTGAACATCTCGAGATCCAGGGCCTGCGGTGATGGAATATCGAACATCAGAAGTTCGATGCTCTGTGGCGAGGCCGGTGACTCCACGACCGTGCACAGGAAGCTTCGGCCCACGCCCTCTGCAGCCTCATAGCGGAATACGGTCGCCCAGATCGGCGAAGACCTTCGCGCAAACCCGGAACCATGGGTGATGAGATGGCGACTGGCGACGCTGGTGTCGAACGGCGCCTTGGCCTGGACCTCTGGCAGGCTGTATGCAATTTCCTCGCGCAGCCAAAGCAACGACTTCGGTTCAGGCTGACCACCCCGATACAACCGACGCGCCGCGACGAACTCGACGCCCCGAGACGCCTCTTTCGAATGGGGGCTGCCGACAGGGGCATGAGGCTGCTCACTGGGCTGTGACTGCGCTGGCTCTCCAGCTGCGGGACGAGGCTCCTTGCGAACCTGGTGCATCTTCTTCGTGGCAAGGTCAGGAAAAGGATCCGAGGGTTCAGTCTCCGCGTCGAGGATCAGCGGCGACAGATCCTGATTGGCGTGCCCCACGTCCAGGCCGCGCCCTGCACCATTGCGAGCTCCTGCACCGGTCTGCTCGCTTGCCGTTTCTGGCAGGCCGGGCGCCTGAGTGCTCGAGCCCGCCGACTGTGCAGGGTGCAATTCGAAGAAAAGCTTCTCGAACGGAAAGGGATGCGCGCACGAAAGAATCTGCAGCGCAAGAAAGGATCGGTCCGGGCCACGCTCGAGCCAAAGGCCACGCACACTCAGATCCGTCAGCCCTTCGATGGGAAAGTTCATCTTGGCGTACCAGGGCTTCTTGTTCGCAGTGGCGGCGACGCCTGAATTGACCAGGCCCTTGAACGCTCTGCGCGCAGCGGGGTCGAACGCGATGCGGGCCACGGTGGAGGCTGCGTGATAAGTCAGATCCTCGCCAAGACGAAGACTGGCGACTCGACCCACTGGCCTGAATTCGGCCGAGTCGGAATCGTAGAGTGTCCGCTCAGCCAGCGCGCCCGAGAACACCTTCCGAGCCAGACTGCCGCTGCCTCCAAAGTACCGGCGCACCAGCTCCGTGCAGGGAACCACCAGGCTGGTGTTCGGGTTGACTCGCACTTTCACGACGTGCGAGATCGTGTGCGCCCTATGCCCGACGAAATGGGTGAATGGCAGGTCGTGACGCGAGATGCCGTCCGAGCAGATCGATTTTTCTCCGCAAGGCACGATCTCGGTTGTTGCCTGATCGACACGCAGCCCGACAAACGACCTCTGCGTCAACCGGGCCCCGCCCACCCGATAGCCTTCGTGCCAGACGTCACCGACACGCAGACGACGCAAGAACGCAATCGGCACGAGCGCCTCAAGCTGCGGCTCTTCGTATTGGGCGCCTCCCCACGACGTGGAAGTCTCCCACTTCGAACAAGCCACCTTGATGAATTGCGCACGTGTGCCGCGCCGGAAAGTAGTAACAACATCGCCCAGCCAATCGATTCGTACGGGTGCGTCGCTCAGCCGTTCGAAAACGAGAAGGGGCGGATCTTTGTATGACGACATCTGCAACAAGAAGTGGAGGACCGGGATTGGCGAACAACGACTGACGCAGCCCGAGCAACGGGACGCGCCATGGTAGTTGGTTCAAATCGCTCAAACACCCGGCACTGTGCTCCGGAATCAGAGTTGAGCGCACACCGCGACGCAGACAGGCCGAACGAGTCCCGGCCTTTTCTTTGTTGCCCTGCGCCGTGCGATGCGGCCTGAGGCTCGGTGGCGGGACGGCATTGCCCGCCGGCACCGGTCCAGCATCTTCCCTGAGGACTACCAGCAGCTACTGCGGGGCCCACCCGCCGACATCCTGGTGACGCACGAAGCGCCGGCGGCGCACCCGCACGGCTGGAAGGTGATCGACGAGCTCGCCGAAGCGCTCGGCGTCCAGTTGGTGGTCCACGGTCACCACCACCGGTGTATCGATTATCTCGACGAGGGCCTGATGACCGCCGCGGCACCGTTCCGTGCCTTTGGAGTCGATATGGGCTCGCACTTGGCCTGGCCAACTGATCCCCAGAACGGTACTGAGTCGGAAGGCCCTTCACAAGACCTGCTCGAACTCGCTGCTGAGGTGTTCGGTGCCGCGGCCCAGGACTGGCTTGACAAGCCGCACAAGCTATTCGACGGTCAAACACCAGCAGCGTTTGCAGCCGGGGGCGGCTCTGAAAAGGTGCGATCTACCCTCAACGCAATTCGAAACGGCGGGGTTGTATGAAAGTCGCGGCGGAGCGGTTCTGCGCCTTCGGAATCAGCATGGGCTTGCACCTCGTGCAACTGATTGATGGTGATCAAGTAGGAGGTCCGGAGTGATCCTGTTTCTCGACTTCGACGGCGTGCTCCACCCCGAGGGGGAGGGGCACTTACCCGACGACGGCACGGATTTTTGCTTCCTGCCGCGTCTGGAAGCGCTGCTGCGCGAGTTCCCTCATGTGAGGATCGTCATCAGCTCGAATTGGCGCGAACGGCTTGCCTACCAGACCCTCCTCAAGCCGTTCTCTGAAGACATTCGAGCCCGGATCATTGGCGCGACACCTCCGCGCGAATTCGGTCTTCCCCACCCCTTCGCCCACCGCGAAGGACAGATCCTCGCCTGGCTGCAACTTCACGATGCAGTCGATGAGCCTTGGGTCGCGCTCGACGATGCCGAATGGCAGTTCGACCGCTGCAAGGACCATCTGGTCGTCTGTGGCTCGTTCGTCGGCTTCGACGACAAGGCCAGTGCCGAGCTTCGTGTGCACTTCGAAGGCGCGCGCCGATGAAGATGCTGGTTCTTTCCGACCTTCATGTTGAGTTCGCGCCGTTCGAGCCGGTGCTTGATCTCGCGTTCGATGTCGTCATCCTCGCCGGCGACATTCATTCGCCGGCATGGGAGGCCATCGAATGGGCTGCAGATTGCTTTCGCGGCAAGCCGCGTGGCTACGAGAACGGCCAAGGGGAGTACGAGAACAATCGGTTCAATCCTGGCTTGGTCCTCAATGTCTAAGCCCGCGCGCGAGACCTCAACCGTTCAAGTCCATCTGCGCGGCCAATGGCATGCTGCGGCCACCGTCCAAGCCCTCGGTTCCGACCGTTGCCGTTTGGAATATCTGCCGGAGTACGTCTTCGGCGTCGACGACCCGGTACCAATCGCATCAGGTCTTCCCCTCGAGTTGGAGCCAGACAGGTTCGTGGACGGACCGATAGGGCCGGAGGTCGACCGGCAAGCGAGCGCATTCCTCTATGACCTCGTTCCGCAGGCGGAAGGGAGGAAGTACCTTCTCCAGCGCTTAGGCCTCCAGGACGCGGAGAACCTGGTCCTGCCGCTCGTCATGGCCGGCGCCTTCAATCCCATCGGCTGCTTGAGATTCGGCTCGGCGCTGCGGTTCTTTGATGAAGAAGCGCAGCACGACCTCGCCGCGACAGCGACAGCTGGCTTCTCGGCGGAGGAGGTACTCAGCCACACCGAGAAATTCCTGAACCATCTATCGGCGCACGCGATGCTGGCATCTGGTACCACCGGGGTTCAGGGCGTGTCCCCCAAGTACCTGCTGAGCACGGACGAAGAGGGGCGCTGGTTTCCAGACATGGCGCTGCCCGATGACCGCGCACGCGCTCACTGGCTTCTCAAACTGCCACGCGGCAATAGCAGCGCGGATCGGACGGTGCTGCGAAACGAAGCAGCCTATTTGCGTCTGGCAGCGGCATGCGGGCTACGCATGACTTCGGCGCCGCAGGTGCACGGCGAAGCGCTGTTCGTGCGTCGCTTCGACCGCCTCCTGGTGGAAGGCCGCCTGCACCGCGTGCATCAAGAAAGCCTGGCGAGTGTCTGCGATCTGCGCGGTTTTGGACTTGCCAAGAGCCAGCAGACGCTGTTGCGCGGGCTGCGGTCCATGGTGTCCGATCCGCTCAAGGAGACGATCGAATTCATGTTGCGCGACGTCCTGAACCTGGCCATGCGCAACACCGACAACCACGCACGCAACACGGCGGTGCAGCGGCTACCGGACGGGATGGTGCAACTCACGCCTATCTTCGACTTTGCTCCGATGTTCCTCGATCCCGAGGTCATCCCGCGCACTTGTCATTGGCAAGCCGGCGACGGCAAGGTGCAGCGGGTCTGGACGGAAATTGTCGAAGGCCTGGAAGTGGATGAGATTGAGCGAGACGCGATCGCCGCAGCCCTGCATCGCTTCGCGCCGATGGTGGCCGCCCTGCCCGAAATGGCGAAAGATTGCGGTGTCGAGGTGCAGGTCATCGAGGCCTGTCGAAAGACCATAGACGCCCAGGCGCAGCAGCTCGATGCATTGGCCGGCCTGGTACCCAGAGGGGAGTGCTCAAAGGGTTAACGCGCTGAAAGGAGAGAGTGATTCATGCAACGCATGACCATTGAGGGCCATCGAGCTCAAGCGACAGGCGTCTTGCGCGCCGCGTTCCGCCGCTAACCGGCAGCGGAACGGCGCCACCGGTTGAGCAGGCCAGCAGCAATTGCCACGCCCATGAGCAGCAGCACCATTCCTGACAGTCGAGCGATGCTGAAACTCTCGCCATAGACCAGCGAAGACATGCTCAGACCCACGGCGGGCGCCAACAGAGCGAAAGGAGCTACGGTGCTGGTGGGATAGCGCTGCAGTAGGTCTCCCCAGATCGCGTATGCCAGCACGGTTGCCAGTAGCCCAAGATAGACCGGTGCCAAGAGGCCCCACATCGATGCATGCGCCACTGCCCACAAGAGCGCTCCCGGTCCGTCCTGCACGAACGAGAGCGCCAAGGCGGGAGCAGGAGGAACCAGACTGGCCCACACCATCAGGTGCAGCATGTTGACCTTGGGCAGCCGCTTGATTGCCAAGTTGCCGATGGCCCAACTCAACGCCGATGCGAGCGTCAGCGCGAACGCCAGCGCAGGCACGCTGCCATTGAGCGTCAGGGTGATCACGAGCAGCCCGATCAGGGCAACGACCATGCCGATGGTCTGCTGGGTGCTGGGGCGGTCTCCAAACATCAGAGCCGCGAAGACGACCGTGAAAAGCGCCTGTGTCTGCACCACGAAGGCGGTGAGCCCGGCGGGCATTCCAAACGCAATCCCGAAGAACTGCAGCAGGAACTGCCCGGCAAAGACGGTCAGGCCGATGAGCACCACCGCCTTCCACGAAACCGTGGGCCGCGGCAGCCAAAGCACTCCCATGGCCGCCACCAGGAACCGGAGCGCGGTCAATTGCGGCGGTGTGAAGCTCTCCAGGCCGATCTTGCTGACGACAAACGCCACACCCCAGATCACGGCAACCAGGGCGGCGAGAAGCATGTGGAACGGTCGCATGTGCGGTTCTCCCGTCGGCCGACCCCGCTTTGAAGTCAGTCACTTGCATGGATTCAACTATTCGACGATACTTGAATTATGGAAGAAAACACTGTTGTCCGCTCTTTGATAGCGCTTGCGCAGTCGGTTCGCCTTCGGGTGTTTCGTGCCTTGGTCGTTGCGGGTCCTGAGGGCATGACCCCTGGCGCGCTGACAGAAGCTCTGGCGGTTCCAGCGACCAGCCTCTCCTTCCACCTCAAGGAGTTGACGAATGCCGGTCTCGTCTCGCAAGAGCGGCAGGGCCGGCACCTGATCTACCGGGCGTCGTTCGACCAGATGAATGACTTGTTGGCCTACCTTACCGAGAACTGCTGCCAAGGGCAGGCGTGTGTCGCAGAGGCCGACGCGTCGTGCGCTTGCTGACATTCGCGTCCACCGTCGAGCCATGAACCCCGAACTGGCCAGCACAGCCGACTTTGCGCAAGTGCGTGCGCTGCTGCTCACTTGCGAATTGCCCGAGAGCGACCTGAGCCCAAGTCACATGAACAACTTCCTGGTGCTTCGATCCGGCGACGGTTTGGTGGGCTGCGTGGGGCTTGAGCGTGCGGGAAATGCTGGCCTGTTGCGCTCCCTGGCCGTAGCCCCCGAGAGTCGGGGCACCGGCCTCGGCGAGGCACTCCTGCGTGCGATCGAATCCAGGGCCGTGACTGAAGGCATTCAGCGGCTGTTTCTGCTCACGACAACCGCACCCGACTTCTTCGCGGCGCGCGGCTACCTTCCCTGCCCGAGATCCGACGCACCCGACACGATCCGATCCACCACCGAATTCGCCAGCATCTGCCCCGCCTCTGCAACCTGCATGGCCCGTCCGCTCCGATCGTCGACATCGAGCTAGGCAGATCGCCGGAATAACCGCACCACTTTCCAACGCCCATCTAGGAGAACCTGTCATGAAGCGTTTTCACGTTCATCTGCATGTCGATGACCTGAGCAAGAGCATCGCCTTCTACTCCCACCTCTTTGCAGCTGAGCCTGCGCGCGTCGAACGCGATTACGCGAAATGGATGCTGGACGACCCGCGAGTCAATTTCGCGATCTCCACGGTAGGCCATGGCGCCGGCATCGATCACCTTGGCATCCAGGCCGATGACGAAAGCGAGCTCGCCGAACTGAAGGTTCGTGCCCAAGCCGCGGACCAGACGCTGCTCGACGAAGGCGAAACCGTGTGCTGCTATGCCAAGAGCGAAAAGCACTGGGTCACCGATCCGCAGGGCATCGCCTGGGAACACTACCGCACCCTCGAATCGGCCGTTGTGTATGGCCAGAGCCGCTCCGCAGACGCCCCGACGGACACCGCGAGCGCCTGCTGCGCCGGTCCCGTCGGACTGAAAGCCATCCCAGTGGTGGCCGCCCCTAGAAAAGCCTGTTGCTGAAAGCCACCTCATGACTGAACGCAAACACAACGTCCTTTTCATCTGCACCGGCAACTCTGCCCGTTCGATCCTGGCCGAGGGGATCCTCGACCAACTGGGTTCGGACCGCTTCACCGCCTTCTCCGCGGGAAGCCATCCCAGGGGCGCCGTGCATCCGCTCGCGCTGGCCACGTTGCGCAACCTGCACTTCAGGGATACCGGCTACCGAAGCAAGAGTTGGGGTGAGTACGCGAAGGACGGCGCCCCGCACATGGACTTCGTGATCACCGTGTGCGACCAGGCGGCCGGCGAGGTGTGCCCCATCTGGCCCGGCCAACCGATCACCGCGCACTGGGGCCTTGCCGATCCGGCGGCTTTCGAAGGATCCGACGAAGCCCGGCAGCGCGCATTCACCGACGCGGCTGTCACGCTCAAACGCCGCATCGAGTTCTTGCTCTCGCTCCCACTCGCCAAGCTCGAGACCTTGGCCATTCAACGCGAAGTTCGCGACATCGGAATCCGCTGACATGACGACGAATATCCTGATTCTCTGCACACACAACTCGGCGCGCAGCGTGCTGGCGGAGGGCATGTTCAACCATTGGACGCAAGAACTCGGCATCGATGCGCGCGCCTACAGCGCTGGAAGCGCACCCAGCGGCCGTATCAACCCGGTGGCCATCGACGTGCTCCAGAAGGCGGGCATCGACACCTCCAGCTATCGCAGCAAGAGCTGGGATGAATTCACGCAGCCTGACGCTCCGACCATGCGCGTGGTGATCACCGTGTGCGACAGCGCGGCCCAGGAAACCTGTCCCTACTGGCCCGGCTCGCCCGTGAAAATCCATTGGGGTTATCCAGATCCGTCCAATGTCGGAACGAACACGGATGAAAAGCGCGATGCCTTCGAATCCACTCGCAAAGTCATCGGCGAGCGCATGCGCAAGCTGGCGCAAACCCCTTTCGACACCCTGACCGACACGCAGTTGCGCGCCGCCCTCGAAAGCATCTGATCCAGGTCTGGGAGCTCCCCGACTCTGTGCAGCGGGCGGGCAGTGCCTGCTTGTGCATATCGACTACCAACCAAGAAAAACTCTCCAATGCTCGCGGCCATCCTGATCTTCGTCTTCACGCTCGTGCTGGTCATCTGGCAGCCACGAGGCTTGGGTATCGGCTGGAGCGCTTCGCTCGGCGCCATCATCGCGTTGCTCTTCGGCGTTGTTCACCTCGCCGACATCCCGGTCGTCTGGGGCATCGTGTGGAACGCGACCACGACCTTCGTTGCCGTCATCATCATCAGCCTGCTGCTCGATGAGGCCGGCTTCTTCGAATGGGCAGCGCTGCACGTGGCGCGCTGGGGCAACGGGCGCGGCCGGCTGCTGTTTGCGTTCATCGTGCTGCTGGGCGCAGCGGTCTCGGCGCTCTTCGCCAACGATGGTGCCGCACTGATCCTCACGCCCATCGTGATGGCGATGCTGGTTGCGCTGGGCTTCACGCCAGCCGCCACGCTCGCCTTCGTGATGGCGGCCGGCTTCATCGCCGACACAGCCAGCCTGCCGTTGATCGTGTCGAACCTGGTGAACATCGTCTCGGCCGACTTCTTCAAGATCGGCTTCAACGAATACGCATCGGTCATGGTGCCGGTGAACATCGCGGCCGTACTCGCCAGCCTGCTGGTGCTGATACTCTACTTTCGCCGCGGCATTCCGGCGAGCTACGATGTGACGCAACTCAAGGCGCCGGTCGATGCGATCCGTGACCCAGCAACGTTCCGGGCAGGCTGGATCGTGCTGATACTCCTGCTCATCGGCTTCTTCGGCCTGGAGCCGCTGGGCGTTCCGGTCAGCGCGGTGGCGGCCGTGGGCGCCGCCATCCTGCTCGCCGTGGCGGCGCGCGGGCATGTCATCAGCACGCGCAAGGTGCTGCACGGCGCGCCTTGGCAGATCGTGATCTTCTCGCTGGGCATGTACCTCGTGGTCTACGGCCTGCGCAATGCCGGGCTGACCGGCCAGATCGCCTCGCTGCTGAACGTCTTTGCGGAAAGCGGTGTCTGGGGCGCTGCCATGGGCACGGGCTTTCTCACGGCGGCACTTTCATCAGTGATGAACAACATGCCGACCGTGCTGATCGGCGCGCTCTCCATCGATGCGTCGAACGCGAGCAGCATCGTGAAGGAAGCCATGATCTACGCCAACGTGATCGGCTGCGACCTGGGGCCCAAGATCACGCCAATCGGCAGCCTGGCCACTTTGCTCTGGCTGCATGTGCTCGAGAAGAAGGGCACGACCATCGCCTGGGGCTACTACTTCAAGGTCGGCATCGTGATGACCATCCCCGTGCTCGCGGTCACGCTGGCGGCGCTTGCGCTTCGCTTGAGCCTCGGCTGAGACCGCGCCACCTCTGCACACCTACTTTTTCGAACCTCATGAGCGACGTCACCATCTATCACAACCCCGCCTGCGGCACGTCCAGGAACGTGCTCGCGTTGATCCGCAACACGGGCGAGGAGCCCACGGTCATCGAGTACCTGAAGACCCCACCCGATCGCGCCACGCTGAAGCAGCTGATCGCGGCCATGGGCATGCCGGTGCGCGATGTGCTGCGCCGCAAGGGCACGCCGTACGACGAACTTGGCCTCGACGATCCGAAGTGGACCGAAGAGCAATTGATCGACTTCATGGGGCAGCACCCGATCCTGATCAATCGGCCGATCGTGGTGACACCGCTCGCCACGCGCTTGTGTCGGCCTTCCGAAGCAGTGCTCGACATCCTGCCCCGACCGCAACTGGGGGCATTCGCCAAGGAAGACGGCGAAGCCGTGATCGATGCGAAGGGCCAGCGTGTCGCAAAGCCTTGATCTTCCCAACCTCGATCCGGATGCCTTTCGCCGCCCCGATCTGCACAGCCTCCTGCCGGCAATGCGTGCTGCACACGCACCGCGCATCCTGCTGCTTTACGGCTCGGTGCGCGAACGCTCGTACAGCCGGCTTTTGACCGAAGAGGCCGCGCGCCTGCTTCGCGCCATGGGGGCTGAGACCCGCATCTACGATCCTCGCGGTCTTCCGCTGCCGGACGGGGCGCCAGAAGATCACCCCAAGGTGCAGGAACTCCGCGACCTTGCGCAGTGGGCTGAAGGCATGGTGTGGTGCTCGCCCGAACGCCATGGCGCGATGACCGGCATCATGAAAGCTCAGATCGACTGGATCCCGCTGGCCGTCGGCTCGGTTCGCCCTACGCAGGGCAAAACCCTCGCGGTCATGGAAGTGTCGGGCGGCTCGCAGTCCTTCAACGCGGTGAACCAGCTGCGCGTACTCGGCCGCTGGATGCGCATGATCACGATCCCCAATCAGTCGTCTGTGGC
This sequence comes from Variovorax paradoxus, assembly GCF_018614875.1. Taxonomy (GTDB): domain Bacteria; phylum Pseudomonadota; class Gammaproteobacteria; order Burkholderiales; family Burkholderiaceae_C; genus Variovorax; species Variovorax paradoxus_I. The sequence continues at coordinate 51,494 of NZ_JAGGNW010000006.1, forward strand.
CAAGGCCTTCCTCGAGTTCGAGGAGAACGGGCGCATGAAACCCTCGCCTTACTATGAGCGAGTGGTCGATGTCATGGAAGAACTGATGAAGTTCACGCTGCTCACGCGCGACTGCGCGAACCACCTGGTCGATCGCTACAGCGAGCGGCGCGAGAGCGCCGAGGCGCTGTCGAAGCGGGTCAACCTGCGCAGCATTTGAGAGGGGCGAATCCAGCGTGCAAAGCAGGACCGCGACAACAGTGATGCTGGGCGTGGCCCAGACCTTGGCATAGGCCTCGTCGTACTACCTTCCCGCGGTGCTGGCCAGCGCCGTTGGCAAAGACGTCGGCATCTCCGCATCACAGACTTCGGTGCTTTCTCGGTGGCGCTGCTCGTTGCCGCCGGCATCGGGCCCTACGCCGGCCGGCTCATCGACCGCCTGGGCGGACGCCCTGTGCTCATCGCCAGCAACCTGGTGTTTGCCGCAGGGCTGGCCGCACTGAGTCAGGCCACGCATGCCAGTCATGTATTTGCCGCCTGGGCGCTGATGGGCCTGGCCGTGGGCAGCGGCCTCTACGAAGCGGCGTTTGCCACTGTCGTGCGACTGCACGGCCAAGAAGCGAGAAGAGCAATCACCGGGATCACACTGTTCGCAGGTTTTGCGAGCACCGTGGGGTGGCCGTTGTCGGCCTATCTGGAAAGCACCGTGGGCTGGCGCGGGGCATGTCTTGCGTGGGCGGCATTGCACCTGGTGATCGGTCTTCCCCTCAATGCGTTGCTGCCACGCGCTTCTCGGGCCGATCAGGCGTCAAAGGGACCCGCTGTCGCCGAAAAGGACGTTGGTGCCGGACTCGCGCCAGCGCAGCAGCGCCGCGCCACCATCCTGATGTCGTATGTCTTCGCGGTGACCTGGTTCATCAGCACCGCAATGGCCGCGCACCTGCCGGAACTGCTGCTGGCCAGCGGTGCCACGCTGGCTGCAGCGGTTGGCCTCGCCGCCTTGGTCGGACCGGCCCAGGTGGCGGGGCGGGTGATCAGTTCACTTTTCTAAAGCGCGCGCATCCGCTGTTGTCGGCCCGCCTGGCCACACTGGCTCGCCCACTGGGCACGCTCTGCCTCGGCCTGTTAGGTACTTCGGCCGCTGCTGGCTTCGCGATTTTGCACGGCCTGGGAAACGGCATCCTCACCATCGCCATCGGGACCTTGCCTTTGCTGATCTTCGGGGCCAAGGGCTACGGGCAGCGCCAGGGATTGCTCATGGTGCCGGCGCGCATCGTGCAGGCCGGCGCTCCGTTCTTGTTCGGCATGGCTGTGGAACGGTGGGGAGATGGGGCGTTGTGGTTCTCCGCCATGCTGGGCCTGTCCGCGTGCCTTGCGCTGGTGGTCATGACGGCCGACATGAGGAAGGCACCACTTGCTGCTGCGGCGAATTGAAATCACAACTCTGACTGCTGCATGACCTATGACGTGATCATCGTCGGCGGTGGCCAGGCGGCTCTCTCGGTCGCGTACTTCCTGCGGCGGGCACAGCGCTCCTTCTTGATGCTCGACGCTGAAGAGGCCGGCGGCGGTGCCTGGCAGCATGGGTGGGATTCGCTGAGACTTTTCTCGCCGGCCGCGTGGAGTTCCATCGCGGGCTGGCCGATGCCAAACGCGGGCACAACCTACCCCGGTCGCGACCATGTGGTGAGCTACCTGCGAGATTACGAGAAGCGCTATGCGCCCAGCATCGGCATCGAATTGGGTGGCGCTCTGCGTAACATGCGCCGCTCATCGAACTCGAAGTCAGTGCAGCAAGCTGGGTTCACTCTTGCGCCAGCGCATCGATGATCGGACAACCTGTGCCACGGCCACTGTCGCACTCTTGGACCAGGTCCCCGAGAATCCGCCTCATGGCCTCAAGGGCGAAGATTTTTTGCTTGATCACCTCCAACTTGTGAGCCGCCAAGGCCCGTGTCTCCGTGCACGCGTGCGCCTCCTGCAACTTCAGCAGCCCTCCGACATCCGACAGCGCAAATCCAAGCACCTGCGCCCGCTTGATGAAGCGAATGCGCTTCGCCATGTCGCGCGGATAGCGCCGGTGCCCGCCCTGTGGCTTGGACGGCACATCGAGCAGACCGCGTCGCTGGTAATACCGGATAGTTTCGACAGTCACATGGGCGGCGTCCGCCAGCTTGCCGATCGTCAGTTCACTTGTCATCGCATTCCCCTTGACTCTGTACCGGAGTACGGGATTTAGAGTGGCACTCGGACAGACTGGTTCAAGGAGTTCGGACATGACGCGACTCAACGCAAAGGGCTCAATGATTGGGGCCGCGTTGGCAGCCATCGGCGCATCGATTTGCTGTGTAGGGCCGCTCGTTTTGCTGGCGCTTGGCGTCGGTGGCACTTGGGTTGGCAATCTCACGGCGATGGCGCCGTACAGGCCTGTCTTCATCGGCTTGACGCTGCTGTTTCTCGGGCTGACCTTCCGCAGGCTCTACCTGGTGCACCCGGTCTGCGTGCCTGGCGCCCCCTGCGCTGATCCGGTCATGGTCAAAAGGCAGCGCATCACCTTCTGGGTCGCTGTCGGGCTGTTGTCCGGCCTGCTGGCCGTGCCGCAACTGGCCCAGTTCTTCTACTGAAAGGAGTCGCTCATGCGCAAACTATTGCTGGCCGCACTCGGCATATTTTTGCCGGTGGTTGTGCTGGCTGCCACGCCCCGGACCGTGACGCTGGACGTTCAGCAGATGACGTGCGAACTGTGTCCAATCACGGTCAAGAAGTCGCTAGAAAAGGTGCCCGGCGTCAGTGCCGTTGCCGTCGATTTCAAGCGCAAGACAACCACCGTGACCTATGACGCCGACCGCGCGTCCCCCTCGACCTTGACGCGTGCAACCACGAACGCGGGCTATCCCTCGGCGGTTCACAGGTGAGACAGTGGTGAGCGCAGTCATCCTCGAGTCCGTGCTGACATGCCCGCACTGCGGCTTCGCCAAGAAGGAAGTCATGCCTACCGACGCCTGCCAGTGGTTCTACGAATGCGAGAACTGCAAAACGTTGCTCAAGCCCAAAGCAGGCGACTGCTGCGTGTTCTGCTCATATGGCACAAGCAAGTGCCCGCCAATACAGGCGCAGCGAGACTCCTGTTGCACCTGACGGCTCGCCGTCATGGCGTTGCGCGAGTAGATGCCTGAGCGGATTTCACCGCCCGCCGCTGGCGGCCAGCCGGCGGCCGAACAGGCCGCCCAGCGCGACGATCAGTGCGGCAGTGCCCAGGTTCGAGGCCAGAATCATCGCGCTCGCATCCAGGCTGTGGAAGAAAGAGAGCGCCGTCGCACTCATTGCTGCCACGGCCAGGCTTCCCATCAGCACCACCGCATTGGCTCGCAGCAGTGATCCGCGCCGCAGCATCGCGAACATCAGAAGCGCCAGCGGCAGGCTGGTCATCAGTACCGTGGCAAGGCATCGCGCCGACTCACCGAGTTGCATACCGCCAGGCCCCATCTCAACCCAGTTCGTCAGGCAGCTTTGACCGATGGCCGCCACCCATACAACCAGTGTCGGCACCGGAAGCAATCCCCAACGGCGCGACCGGTCCGGCAGGTTCAACATGAACGAAGCCACCGCAGCCAGTACACCTGTTGCCAGCGACGCCACGATCCCAAGGACGAAGGCCGGCTGATGCAATTGCTGCAGGAGATCGGGCCGTACGCCCTGGCTCAGGGCCAGCAGCGCAAAGATCAGTGCCGGCAACAGCAGCCACAGCGCCGCGCGAAGCACGGGCGGAGGCAAGCGACGCACCGGCCGTGCGTCGGCCACCAGGGCCTCGATGAGTGCGGTTGTGTCGATCATGGCTTGCTGTTCGGTCCGGCCAGCATCTTGCGCAGGCTTTTCAATCCCCGGTGAGTGGCCACCTTCAGCGCCGCGATCGACATCCCGCTGACTGTGGCGGCCTGGTTCAGCGACATCTCCTGCAGTTTCATCAGCTTGATCGCCTCGCGCTGCCCGGCAGGAAGCCGCTCGATCGCCTCGCGCACCGAGGCGGCATCGGCGGCCTCTTCGGCGCGGTTCGTTTCGGCGGCGGTCAAGGTTTCGTGTTCGGGCATGAGTGGCGTCTCGTGCGCATGGGTGCGGCCCTGTCGCCGCAAACGGTCGACGATGCGCCGCTGTGCGATGGCCACCAACCATGGAGCGAAAGGACGCGCCGGATCGTAAGTGTGGCGAATCGAATGCACGCTCAGGAGCACATCCTGCACCGCGTCCTCGATGTTGCGCGGATCTCGGTGCGAGGCGGCTGCGAGTGCTCGCAGGTAAGGGGTGATCTCCTTGAGCAGGCGCCGATACGCCTCGTGATCGCCGGTCTGGGCGCGCGCCATCAGGATGGCCCAGTCGATCTCGTGCACAACAGTTGTTTCGACATCGGCCGGGCTACTCGTCTCTGCCGGACGAGGCACGAGTGTCAGTGTTCGGGCGCGATCGCGGTTTGTGTGCACAGCCGCGAAGATAGCGCGCACCACAGCGGTCGTGCGCAAATATCTTTTCTGAGGCGCAAGTAACCTTTTACCGCTTCGCAGCGAACTGCCAACTAGCGGTCTCGATGGGCGAGACCTCAACACGAAAGAGGTGAAACCATGAACCGCCATCCGTTGACAAATTCCACCCTCGCCGCCGCGCTTGGCCTGGCCCTGGCCGCGGCGACGTTGCCGGCCCAGTCGCAAGGTATGGACATGAGCAAGGCGCCACAAGTGGTCAAGGACAACATGATGCGCATGACGGCCAACAAGCTGGAGAAGTGCTACGGCATCAACGCCGTTGCCAAGAACGATTGCGCAGAAGGCGCGCACTCGTGCGCCGGCCAGTCCACGCAAGCGCGCGACACGAAGTCTTTCGTGCTGCTGCCAGTGGGCGATTGCGGGAAGATCCAGGGCGGCAGCACGAAGGCTAGCTGACGCGCGAGCAACCGCGATGCCTGACCCGTGCGACGCCGTACCCGCAGCCGCGGGCATCGGGCTGCGCTTCCAGCATCACCAGGCGGTGAGGAAGACGCGGCCCGCCGTTGCGTGGCTGGAGGTCCATACCGAAAACTACATGGGCGGGGGGCCGCCAGTTCGGGCTCTCGAAGCCATCCGCGGCGACTATCCTGTTTCGCTGCACGGTGTCGGGCTGTCGCTGGGCAGCGCGGATGGACTCGACACGCGACATCTCGAACGCATTCGGGACGTCGTGCATCGCATTCAGCCCGGGCTCGTGTCGGAGCACCTGTCCTGGAGTGTCGTGGCGGATACCTACCTGGCCGATCTGTTGCCGCTGCCGATGACTGAAGAAGCGCTGGCCGTCGTTTGCCGGCATGTCGAGCAAACGCAGGACATCCTCCAGCGTCGCATCCTGGTCGAGAACCCATCAAGCTACCTTTGCTACAAGCACTCGACGATTCCCGAATGGGATTTTCTCGCCGCGGTCGCGCGGCGCACGGGTTGCGGCATCCTGTGCGACGTCAACAACATCTACGTCAGTGCGTGCAACCACGGGTGGAACGCCTCGACCTATCTGGCCGCATTGCCTGTGCATGCCGTCGGCGAGATCCATCTTGCCGGTCACGCCGTCAAGCAAATCGAGGATGGGCAAATCTTGCGCATCGACGACCATGGCTCGCGCATTGCGCCGGAAGTCTGGGCGCTCTACACGCAGGCTTTGGCACGCTTCGGCCCGTTGCCGACATTGGTGGAATGGGACACGAACCTGCCACCATTGGCCGTGCTTTTGGACGAGGCAGCCCACGCGGCGGTGCTGCTTGAGCGCGCCGCAGAGGAAACGGAAAATGCCCTCCCTGCATGAGCTTCAGCAGTCGATGCGGCAAAGCATTCTGCGGGACACGCAGGACGCGGCCCTTGACTACGTCGATGGCGCAGGACTCTCACCCTGGCAACGGCTGAGCGTTTACCGCAACACCATCCTCGGCGCGCTCGCCAATGCGTTGCGGCTGTCGTTTCCCGCAGTGCAGCAGCTGGTGGGGGCGGACTTCTTCGAGGGTGCCGCGCAAATATTCTCGCGCGAGCAGCCGCCGCGCTGTGCCGATCTCAACCTGTACGGCGGCGAGTTTGCGGATTTTCTGGAGCGCTTCGAACCTGCGGCGACGCTGCCTTATCTTCCCGACGTGGCCCGCCTGGAATGGGCCGTGAATCGCGCGTTGCATGCCCCGGTCGCGCAAGTGCTCGACCTGTCTCAATTGGCAGCCGCCGTCGCGCCATCCGATCAGGACCGGGTGTGTTTCGCGGCTCATCCGTCGATCTCGATGCTGCGTTCGCACTTCCCCGTCGACACGATCTGGCGAGCCGTCCTGGAACAGGACGACGCAGCCATGGGCAACATCGATCTGGCTGGCGACCCCGTGTGCCTGATGGTGCAATGCCTTGTCGATCAGGTCGAGGTGATACGCCTCGACGAGGGTGCATGGCACTTTGGCGCGGCGCTGTTCAGCGGACAACCCCTGCGCGCCGCACTGGAGATCGCGCAAGGTCTCGATGCACCTGCACTGCTTGCGCAGCACCTGACGTCGGGACGCTGCGTCGCGTTCCATCTTTTTGCCCCGGAGTCCCCGTCATGAGCGAGTTTCTTGTTCGCCTGCGCAACCGGCTCGAAGCCGTGCCGTACGCATTGCTTGCGCTGCCGCTGCGATTGGCCGTGGCCACCGTGTTCTGGAACTCCGGCCTGACCAAGCTCGCCAACTGGAACACGGCCGTCGCGCTGTTCACCGACGAGTACCGCGTGCCGCTGCTGCCGCCAGAACTGACGGCCTACATGGCGGCGAGCGTCGAGCTGAGCACGCCGGTCCTGCTCGTGTTGGGGGTACTCACCCGGCCTGCCGCCGCCGTGCTGCTGGGGATGACCGCTGTCATCGAAGTTTTCGTCTACCCGCAAGCGTGGCCTACGCACATCCAGTGGGCGGCTATGCTCCTGATTTTGTTGTGCCGGGGACCGGGATCACTCTCGCTCGACCATTGGCTTTGGAAGATGATTGTGAGCCGCAAGGCCCATCTCGGGACCACGAGCGTTCGTTGACACCAACTACCGTGCCTTGCTGCGCTGGGTAGATTTGGTGTCAGTGCCTTCAAGTCGTCCTTCTCGTACAGCCCGAGTCACCGTGCCGGTCATCACGGCAGATATCCCCCGGCCAGGATCGACCTCCGTGACGGCAACGAGTCGTTCTTTACTACGGCAGATCCCTCCCAGCAGATCTTCATCTGCCAACTGCGGCAAAGATTTCCTGAACACGCGCCGACATCCGAAATGGAGTGATCGATACGATATCGGCCTCGACGACCCGGTGCTCGACAAACGGGTCAGCGTTGACGCGTACACGCAAGGCCTCCAAGTCGGCATTGATCGCCAGAACGGCACCGCCCTCGCTCGGCCCGAGAGAACCTGCCAACAGGAAAACATGGTCATTAATGCCGCGTTGGATCCACTCGTTGTGCGCATCCAACCAGCGCCGCGCCTCTGCACGGTTCGTCGAAAACCTCAAAAACACGATGTAAACCATAGAGCCTCCAGGGGAATATTGCGTCGGCCCTCAACTGGCCCTCCGTGACCGACTCTTGATCGGCGCCTGTTTCAGGTCATCGAGCCACGTGTCGATCAACTCGACCTCGCGGCGGATGAACGTCTCGTCGTGAAACGCCGTGGCGAGCGCCGCGATGCCCTGGCTGCGCGCCAAGAGATGCATCGACAGAGAATCTGCATCAACGCCTCTTCCTAAAGCCTCAAACTGCTCGCGCAGCCATGATCTGAACTGCCCGAAGATCATCCCAGCACCGCCTTGCGATGGGTGATCGAGCTTGGCAAGTTCAGAGCAAAGGGTTCCCACCGGGCACCCGTAGCGCTGGATGTTCTTGCGGTTCTCGATCAGCATCTGGGCGAAGCAGCGCAACCGGTCCGCGGGCGTCTTGGCGTTGCGCGTCCACATGTCCAGCATCTCCTTCGTTTTGCAGGCGCGCAGCGTGATGACCTCCGAGAGGATGTCGTCCTTGGCCTTGAAGTGGTGATAGAAGTTGCCACGCGAGATGCCGACGACTTCCGCGATATCGGCAAACGAGGTCTTCTCAAAGCCGCGCTGATAGAACAGTTCGTCGGCGGCCCGAACGATCAGGTCTCGGGTGCTGTCAGATGCCATTGCGCTACTCCACCTTCCTTCGCCAGCTCAGTGGCTCACGTCGTAGGTCGGATAGTCCGTGTAGCCCCGAACGGTACCGCCGTAAAACGACCCCTGCGCGGAGATCGGTGAGGACTCGGAGATGATGAGGGAGGCGTCGGCACGTTGCCCGTAGTAGGTTGCCATCGGGGGCGTCGGAATGCCGGACCGATCCGCGCGATTGCGTGTCATCGGGGCCATGACCAGTCGGTTCGGAAGACTGAGCCTCCCGACGGAAAAGGGAGAGAAAAGGTGGAGCGCCAATGGCGTGCATGATTCCTAGGACAGTTGACCTAGCCATCATAGGGCAAATGTCCTAATCGGGTCAACTGCCCTTTGCTGACTCCCGCCGCAAGGACGAGCGAATCAAAGCGGCCCGAAGTACTCCCCACGCGCCGGGTAGTCGTTCTTGATAATGAAATCCAAGGCCTGCACCATCTCGGCGAAGGATGGCCTCACAAAGGGCATCGACTGCACCGACAGGTAGTAGATGGTGCAGTCCGGCTTCACGAGAAACACTCCTGGTTCGGAGAAAAGGGGCGGCTCTTCAATGCCGATGGACGTCTTGCCACGGGAGGCCGAGATGTACAGGCCCCAGCGGCGTGCGACTTGGAGCGACAGGCCGTATCCGAAGCGCAATTGCGATGCACCAGTTTTTTCGGCCATCGCCTTCGCGCGGGTCTCGTCATCCGAGCTGATTGCGATGGTATTGACGCCCCGCTCACGGAACGCCGGTGTCAAGCGTTCGAGTTCCTTGAGGTAGTTCGCGCAAATCGGACAGTGAAGGCCGCGGTAGAAGCACACGAGCGTCATCCGCTCCGGCTGTTCAATCGCGAGGTCGAATCTCCCGTGCGACAGGGTGGACACCTGTAGGTCGGGGGCCGCTTGGCGTGGGATGAGCATGTGAGTCCTTTCCGGGGACTTCATTGACGACAGGTAGCCAGTCTTTCATACTCAAGGACATGAATGATCCACAATTCATGATCCAAAGTCTCGGAGAGCGGAACAAGGTCGATCGCCTGGCGGCCTTCTTTGAGGCCTATCCGCTTCAGGTGAGGGTCTCGACGGAGCAGCATGAAAACTGGCCGGCGACATCGGCGTTGCACTTGCTGCCTGGCGATAAGGGAGAGGTGGAGTCTGTCGTTCTTTCAGTGCGGGGCAGAGTTGCCGAGCCGCGGGCCTTGATGACCGCGGAAGTGTGCTTTGGTGGCGCGGGCAATCCGCTGCTGAACACCTTGCCGGATTCGCTGGCGGTACCAATATGCGATGCCCGTCCTGCGCTGCGGGACACCGTGCGCGCGTTCCTGGCTGAGGCAGAAGCTGCTCGCTGTGGGCATCGTCATGCCTTGGATCGGCTGGGCGAGGTGATCGCCTTGATGGCGCTGCGCGCCGCCATCGAGGGAGGCGCCGCCAGGCCGTGCCTGCTTGCTGGGCTGGCGCATCCTCAACTGGCCCCCGTGTTGGTGGCTATCCACGAGGCACCAGCGCATCACTGGAGCATCGAAGAGATGGCGCAGATCGCTGGCATGTCTCGCAGTCGGTTCATGGCGGTATTCCCCGAAGTGGTAGGCACAACGCCGATGGCTTACCTCACCCGATGGCGGCTTCAGCTCGGGCAGCGCGAGCTGAGGAAGGGCGGCGCGAAGGTGAAGATGGTGGCGCGCCGGTCGGGTTTTGCGAGCGCCGAGGCGTTCTCCCGAGCGTACACAAAGGAATACGGACGAGCTCCGGCGGAGGATGCACGGGGGTAGTCGCACAACTCCTCAACTCGTTCGATCTTCGTAGCACGCCTCTTCCCTGCACATGACCGACCGTGGAGAAGGTGGCCGAGCTGAAGCCCTCTCGGCGGCACAGGTCCAACACGCTCACGCGTGGCAACCGCCATGGGCGGCATCCTGAAGGATTGGCCGAAGAGCGGCGCCACCAAGATCACGATCGAGAGCCGAGTTCGCGTCGCTGGCCACGCTGTATCGCCACCACAAAGCGATACGCGAACTGCTCAGGGTGAGGCCCTATACCGATCGGCAAACACGCAAGCTGACGATCCAGATCGCCCAACAGGCGGCCAGCATCGCGGAAACCCGAGTCGACGTCATCAACAGGATTCGTCACACCGCCGGAAGCCACCTGAGCGAGAAGGTCGATCTGAAAGTGGTTCGCGACAACCTGGGTTACGCCAACATCAGCACGACCAGCATCTATTTGCACACCGAGGATGATGCTCGGCACGATGCGACAGGCCGGGCACCGGGTTGGCTGGCGCACGCCGTAGAGCCAAAACCGGAGACTCGGGACTTCCAATCTCCGATTGGCGATGCCGTTGATGAATTCCGAGCAGATCGACGGTCAGCCTTACAGAAGCATGAAAGCGGCTGCGGCAATGCCGGTAGGCAGCAGCGCGCCGAGCAGCAAGCCGCCAGCACCGATGGTTTCGTCGGCGAACCCGCTTTTGAGCAGCGCGACGCCCGCTGGATTCGGTGCGTTGGCGATCACTGTCAGACCGCCGCCGGCCACCGCGCCAGCAACGAGCATGTACTTGGATTCGTCTGAAATACCCGCGATGAGCGAGCCCAGATACGTGAGTGCCGCGTTGTCGGTGATTGCCGTGAGGCCCAGTGCACTGAAGAACAATGCGAGCGGCTCAAGGCTGGAGACGACCGGCTGCAGCCACCAGCGCTGCATGCCGCCCAGCACCACCAGACCGGCGAGAAAAAACCCGACGAGAAGCGCCTCTTTGAGGATCAGGGGACTCTGATGGCGTTCATAGGCTTGCGTGAAGCCGAGGAACATCAGGAACAGCCCGAGGAAGGCGACCGGATGGTGCGCGAACATGACGATCCCGGTGAGCAGCACCAGGTGCGTCAAGACCACGAGCACGGGGACAGCCGCTTCGGACGACCCAGCGTTGGCCGGTGGCGCTTGCAAGTGCTTGCGTAGCGCGAAGGTCGCGATGGCGGCGTTGGCGAGCACAGCCAGCGCCGCCTTCCAGCCAAACGTGGCGAGCATGAAGGCGCTGTCCCATTGCCATGTCGAGGCGACCATCAGCACCGGCGGCGCAGCGTAGGACGTGAGGGTGCCGCCGATCGACACATTGACGAACAGCACGCCCAACGCAAGGTATTTCACGGCCTCGGGCACTTGAGGCCTGAAGATTTGCGGCGCAAGCATCAGCGCCGCAATGGTCATTGCCGCCGGTTCCGTGATCAGCGATCCCAGCAATGGAACGGCGGCGAGCCCGAGCCATGCAGTCGCGATCGGCGTCGGCAACGGAACGATCCGGGCAACGGCGTTCACGCTCGCCATGACGGTCCGCAGCACTGGCCGCGAGGCGGCCACCACCATCACGACGAAAACGAAAAGCGGCTCGGTGTAGTTGCGCGATTCCGCGTAGGTCAGTGCCTCATTGCCGCCAATCACCAGGGCCATGGCGAGCACGAGCACGATGGCCCAGAACCCGAAGACGACCTCGACTTCGCCCAGCAGATGGAACAGGCCGGAGTGCCGCGGGAAACGGTGAGACAGACGCTCGAACTGCTTGACCGTGAATGTATGGAGAAGTGCCACAGCAAAGAGTGCTGCGGCAATGTATTGAATCGCGGGTTCTTGCATAGGGTGCTGACGTGACGGTGCCGCGTGGCGGCCCGACCAGCGCATGAACCTGCAGCACCGCGGGAAGCGGATCTACACCCTGCCTCGATTTTAACGGGAGGGAATGGAGACCCCCTCGCTTCCGGCCTCAGCGCAGGATGAGAACCGGCGCCACACTCGTGCGCAGCAGCGTGGTGGTGGTGCTTCCCACAATCAGTTGCCGAATGCGCGAATGGCCGTAGGCGCCCATCACCAGCAGCGCCGGCGCTTGCCCCGCAACCAGCACGGGCATCACGTCTTCGGGGTCACCGGCCGCCAACTCCGTTTCCACAACGAAGCCCGCACCCGCGAGTACGAGGCGAGCATCTTCAAGCTGACGGCGAGCCTCAGCCGTATCTGAGCCGGCCATCGCCAGCAACGCCGGAAGACCAGCCAGCATCGGGCTGCGCGCCACGGTCTCCACCGTCTTGCGAGCCGTCGGGCTGCCGTCGAAGGCAATGACGAACCGGGCGGGCGCCACGAAGGAATCGGTCGTCACGACCAGAACCGGGCGCTTGGCCGAGCGGATGACGCGCTCGACGTGGTGGTCCAGATGAATTCGACCGTGCGCCTCGCCGCGGCGATGCTCGCCCAGCACGAACAGTCGTGCATCGGCCTCGACCTCGAGCACGCTGTCCACCAGCTCGCCGTGGCGCAGTCTCGCATCGTGGCGCGCGACGCCTGCGGTTTCGGCGCGTTCTCGCGCGGCGGCCAACAGGCGCCGACCGCTTTCCGTGGCCAGCTTGCTGCGCTTTTCATCCAGTGCGCTGAGTTCCTGCAGCAGCGATTCCTGGGTGCCCAGGCCGATGGCTCCGCTGTAGTCGCTGACCGCTGAACGATCCGCGTCCCGTTCCAGCACATGCAGGAATTCCAAAGGCACATCCAGCCGCAAGGCCGACCAGGCGGCCCAGTCGATCACGGTGGAGGTGTTGCCGAACCCGTCGATACAAGCGTAAACCTTGTTCATGGTGCGTCTCCTTCAGTGCATGAGTTTTTCGACAGCACCCGGCTTGTCGTGGATGGCGAAGCGGTCCACGAGCGTGGCGCTGGCCTCATTCAGGCCGATGACTTCGACCTCGGTGCCTTCGCGCTTGAACTTGAGGACGACCTTGTCCAGCGCGCTGACCGCGGTGATGTCCCAGAAGTGGGCGCGGCTCACATCGATGCGGACCTTCTCCACCACTTCCTTGAAGTCGAAGGCGCCGATGAACGTTTCGGACGAGGCGAAGAACACCTGGCCGACCACGTCGTAGTTGCGCACACGCCCTTCGCCATCGCTGCTGCGGTCGATGCGCAGCACGCGCCCGACCTTGTGCGCAAAGAAGATGCCCGAGAGCAGCACGCCGACGAACACGCCCTTGGCCAAGTCGTGCGTGGAGACCGTCACCGCGACCGTGGCGATCATCACCAATGACGAACTCGGCGGGTGTTCGCGCAGCTTGCGGATCGAGTCCCAACTGAAAGTGCCGATGCTGACCATGATCATCACGGCCACCAGCGCGGCCATCGGAATCAGCTTGACCCATGGCCCGAGGAACACGATCAGGATCAGGAGGAACAGTCCGGCGCAGAAGGTGGAAAGCCGACCGCGCCCCCCCGACTTCACGTTGATGACCGATTGGCCGATCATGGCGCAGCCGGCCATGCCACCGATGAACCCGGTGGCAATGTTAGCCACGCCCTGGCCCATGCACTCGCGGTTCTTGTTGCTGGTCGTGTCCGTAAGTTCGTCCACGATGGCGGCGGTCATCATCGATTCGAGCAGGCCGACGACGGTGAGCGTCAGGGCATACGGCAAGATGATCTTCAGGGTCTCGAGGTTCAGCGGCACATCCGGCAGCAGGAATATTGGAAGGCTGTCCGGCAACTGGCCCATGTCGCCGACGGCGCGAATGTCCAGCTTCAGCACCACGGCAACGATGGTCAGCACGACGATGCACACGAGCGGCGAGGGAACCGCGCGCGTGATGTACGGGAAGCCATAGATGATCGCCAGGCCAGCCGCGGTCATCGCATAGACGACCCACGTCACGTTCGTCAGCTCGGGCAACTGCGCGAGGAAGATCAGGATCGCCAGCGCATTGACGAAGCCGGTCACCACCGAGCGAGAGACGAAGCGCATCAGCGAGCCCAGCTTGAGCAGGCCGGCCACGATCTGAAGGACTCCCGTGAGGACGGTGGTTGCCAGGAGATATTGAAGACCGTGCTCCTTGACCAGAAGCACCATGACGAGGGCCATGGCCCCCGTGGCCGCGGAGATCATGCCGGGACGTCCGCCGGCGAAGGCAATGACGACAGCGATGCTGAAGGAGGCGTAGAGGCCGACCTTGGGGTCGACGCCGGCGATGATGGAAAAGGCAATGGCTTCGGGAATGAGAGCGAGCGCCACCACGAGGCCGGCCAGGAGATCGCCACGCACGTTGGAAAGCCAGTCCCTGCGAATGGAGGAAAGGAGCATAGAAAAATTGGAGGCTGCGCCGGGCATGCCGGCGGCCTCAGGTGTTCAATGGGGAAACGATCGTGAGCCCGCAAGGCTCACGCAGGTGCGTGCGCTGAAGAACGCAGCGAGGCGAGCAGCGACCTTAGGGCGGGGTCACCGTGCAGAAGTAGCCGCGCGGAAGCTCGCTACCGGGGAATCCCGGTTGGTGTTTCATGGAGATGCGACTGCACTTGTGCATCGCGTCATTTTAGCGGCCATCGGGTCCAGGCGAAAAAACCGCTGCGGCGCGTCACCAGCGCGTTGCAGCGCTGCTTCCCGCTGGCCAGCGCTCAGGGCGGCCCCTTGCTCAACTCTCGCTCCAATGATTCATTCACTTTTTTCAACTTCTCGCTGGATGCGCTGAGTTGCTTTTCGAGTTGACCCGTCTGTTCGATCGCTCGATCTACATCGGACGAGGTGGCCTCTTTGGGCAGTTCGCTGTCTAGAACGGCATGCACGACGGCGAGGTCGTCCGCAGCTTTCTCAACAGCTTGTGTCGCCTCCTTGTTTTCTTTCAGTGCCTTGCCAAGGCCCATTGCATCTTCTGCGGGGGGAGGTCGCTTTTGCTTGGACATGGATTTCCTCGAGTCGGACAAGGTCCCTGATGCTAGTCAAAAACGCGAAGAAGCCGCGGACCCTGAGCAAGTGGCGCTTTCGGCCTACGCGCGTAACAAGGCTTGTCCGTATAAACGGGCTCGGTTCGGTCTGCAACTCGACGCAACAACCCTGACTGGCGCATTTGCGCAATCGCTATGCCGCTCGCAACCATCTTGGTCGAAGACAGCAAGACCATCCGGGAGAATTTGGTCCCCGCATTGGCAGAGCTGGCCGACATCGATGTCGTCGCTGTCGCAGAGACGGCGGACGAAGCTGTTGCGGCTCTCGAGAATCTCAAGGACGCGTGGCAGTTGGCTGTGGTTGATCTCTTCTTGCGTGAGGGATCAGGCCTGACGGTCTTGCGGGCTTGCCAAGCGCGCTCGGCGCACCAGCGTGTGGTGGTATTGACGAATTACCCCTCCGCGGAGATGCGACGTCGAAGTTTGGAACTGGGTGCCGATGCGATTTTTGACAAATCGACGGAACTCGATCTGTTCTTCGGATGGTGCACTTTGTCCTGAACGCCCGAGATCTGGATCATCCCTTCTCTGGCGTGGACTCTTTTGGTGGCAGCACTGGTCGATGATCGGCGGGACCCACGACATTGGCACTGTTTACCATGTGTTCGGCCAGCGTGTCGTACAGTGGCCGACTGATCATGCGGGAAACAAGGCTGGCCAACAAGGCGCAGGCCATCAGGCTCAGCACCATTGAGTGGCCGTCGACCATCTCCATCACGATGATGAAGGCCGTCAATGGCGCCTGAGTCACTGCTGCCAAGAAGCCCGCCATGCCCATGGCTATCAACGCTGGGCCGAGGCCGGCGCCTGACAGGCTGGCAATGCCGTCACCGATACCGGCACCGATGGACAGTGAAGGAGCAAAAATGCCGCCCGGCACGCCGCACCAAGCCGTGAGCCATGTAGCAACAAATTTGAGCAGGGTGTACAAGGGCGTGAGTTCGTCATGACCGGCCAGCATGTGCTTGACGGCCTCGGAACCAGCGCCGAAGGTGACGCCCCCCGTGACCAAGCCGATCAGTGCAACGATCACCCCGGCGGCGGCAGCAAAACGCACGGGCCAGCGCGCACGCCAGCGATTCATGCGCTGCGGTGCGCCGGTGAGCGAGGCAATCAGTAGCCGGGCGAACAAACCGCCCGCCGCACCGCTGATCAGCGTCACGAGAAGGCCGGGACCCAGAGCATTCCACCCCAGTTGGGGTGCTCGGATCACGCCGAAGTAGCTGAGGTTGCCAAATGTCGACACGGCCACCAGGCCGGCCAGCACGATGCCGGTGATGATGACGCCGCTGGTCCGTGCTTCGATGCGACCCGAGAGTTCTTCGATGGCAAACACGACGCCCGCCAGTGGCGCGTTAAAGGCGGCCGCGATGCCGGCGGCACCGCCAGCTACCAACAATGCGTGGATGTTGATGGTCGAGTTCGGAGAGAGCCAACGCCGCGCGTGTTGCATCACGCCGGCAGCGACTTGCACTGAGGGCCCTTCGCGGCCGATTGACATTCCTGCCATGAAGCCCGCCACCCCCAGCGCTATCTTCGCCAAAGCCAACCTCAATGACGCAAACAGACCGCGCTGCTCGGGAGGCAATGCAGGATGCAAGGCTGCCTTGATCTGAGGGATGCCCGAACCAGCCGCACCTGGAAACCAACGGCGGGCGGCCCACACGATGCCTGCCGTTACAGAGGGGGTCCACAGCAAAACGGTCCAGGCATGGGTTTCGTAGAGCCGGTGGAACAGGCCGAAAGCCCAATCGCTGGCCATCGTGAAGCCGACCACGAAAAGCCCGGCCGCCACGGCATAGCCCAGGACGATCGAACGATCGACCCAGACTCGCCAGCCTGACATTTCGGCGCGCAGGTTCTCGAAGAAGTTTGGCTCGTGGTGCATCTACTAGATTGTCAATGACTGTCATTTAACCCCCAGCGCGCTCGCTGCAACCTTCTCCACGGCTGTAGAAGTGCTCGGGATTCCGGGCATCGCCAAATGCCGAAAGGGTCAAGTGCCAAGAAGAACGAGAGCATGCCGAAAGGGCAATGAGCCGCTCATACGGTGCAGACTGGCATCGCGTGAGACAGAATTCATCTCGAAAGGGGTGCTTATCCATGCCGCTCAGCGCGCTTTCTCCCGACGGGCCAGTCTCTCTTGTCGGCTTAGACCTGATGACAATCGAGAACCTCAAGAAGCGCAATCGCGAGGAAAAACTTTTCACCGCAAAATGCTGCGGCGCTCCAATGCAGATTCGGACGGCACACGGTCGTATCGCGCATTTCTTTCATCTGTCAGGGGCAACGACCTGTGATGGCGCGCGGCCGGAGACGGCCGAGCACCTCCGACTCAAACAAAAGATTGCGGATGCCATCATCCACACGGGATGGGATCACGAAACCGAGGCCGCGCACCGCGACCGGACGTCGGGCCAACTCATCTGGCAGGCTGATGTGCTCGCGTATCCCTCGAAAGGCAATGCGACAGTTGCGTTTGAAGTCCAGCTTGCGAAGGCAGACTGGCATGACATGCTCTCGCGCCAGGAGCGTTACCGGCAACACGGAGTACGAGGCCTCTGGTTCGTGAAAACGAAGAAGGGTTTCCCTGCGCGGCGTGAGCTACCGGTGTTTTGCGTGGAATCGGATGCTCGCGGAGACTGGGTGCAACTCGGCACACGCTGGGACTCATGGGAGATGTGGCGCGACGCCGCAGAAGGCGAACAGTTCGAGTTGAGCGATTTCATCTACTACGCGCTCGACGGTAATCTCAAGTGGGCACCGTATTTCGGGGTCCCAAAGACGGTGGTGGACGTCTCGATTGGCTATGGCAAGCACGGCGCCTGCAGTGGGTGTGGTCGGCGCCTCGCGCTGCACAACAGTGTCACGATAAACATTGCCGGTCCACGACGAGAGTACTACCCAAGCTACAGGTGGCATGCCGGCATGGAGCCCATCGTGCGGACCAAGTGGAGTGGGCCGGCAGTGAACTGCGTTTGGGACCTCTTGAAGGCAGAGAGCGACATCGTGCGCACCACTGTTCGAGCGAACGAAGTCGCCTCCGTACTCGACCACTTCGGGCTTGAGAACATCCCAGATGCCCGGGCCCGAGCGAGAAAATGCAGCCGGATGATCGCCGGCAGGCACAAAACTTCTCCAGTCAGCCCCCGAGTATGCGCCGTAGCCCACAGAGCCGACGGTGAGGGCCTGCAGACTCTGCGCGGGACTCGAGATGCGCGAAGCCGGCTCGCAGAGATACGCGGGATATTCGCGACCGGCGTTCAAATGATCCTCGATGCCAGGATGAGACTGCGGGCCGATGGGCGAGAGGTTGCCCGCACTCTGGACCACCAGGACGTCATATTGGGCACTCACAGCGTCAATCTCCGCGGCCCATGAAGACATATGCCGCAGGCGACAGTAGCCATACGCGTTGATGGAGTGATTAAAGATGCGTGTCGCTCTGGCGCTACTGCGAAACCGCTCTACGGCCGCGCGAATGGCACCCGTTGCAGGCGGTTGTCCAGAGCCTGCGCTGCTGTCCTCGTGGCCGCTGCCGTGCGGTCGACAACGGTGTTGAGCGCGAGGCCTGTCGCAGACCTTGCCTCTCCGATGCTCGAGAGCGCATCGATGCGTATAGCGGTCATCAAGATCGGCACCTCCTGCTTGGCCGTTGCGACGGCTTGCATCGCATCAGCGCGCACCTCGTTCAGCAACGCTAGGCTTTGTCGCGAGGCATCATGGACGCGCCGCACGGCGCCGACTGCGATCGTGTTCAGGGTTGTCGTATTTTCCTGTTTCGCGCGGGCCAGATGCTCACGGACATCAGCACGGATTCCCGCTTCGCTGCGCTCTACGGTGAGTCGGATGGTGCGAGCGCTTTGCGTACCGGCCGCAAGGATCGCATCCCAAGCTGTACGAGCCTCTCGCGCGCGGCGCAATATCTGCTGCTCAATGCCACCGATGACCTTGCTAGGCGTGTCGAAGCGGGTATGGGCCACCTCATCGGGCAACGTGCTGTCGCGCTCATGGCCAATGCCAGTGAGGACTGGAACGTGCTGGTCACAGATGAAGCGGGCGAGCTCGTAGTCGTTCAGCCATGCAAGGTCATTCACCGCACCACCGCCGCGGATGATGACGATCGCGTCTGGGCGATCGGCTTCTCCCAATTCACGCAGCGCGGTCGACGCGGCTGCGACCACCTCGCGTGCCGCGCCCTCGCCCTGGAAGCGACTGTGCGCGTAGATAAAGCGGCAGATACCAAATCGCTCCAATCGTTCTGCCTCCTTCCGGAAATCGCCCAAGCCAGCCGCTTCCTGCGGCGCGACTACCAGAACGACGCGATAGTCCCAGGGCGCCGAAAGTCGACGATTGCGGTCAAACGCCCCTTCCTGCTGCAGTCGGGTCCGGATCTCTTTCTTGCGGGCTTCGAGGTCACCGAGGGTGTACTCGGAGTCAATCGCATCGATCTCGAGGCTAAGGCCGTACTGCGCTTTGAAAACCGGCTTCGCTCGTACCAGCAGCTTGATGCCGGCGCCGATCACGGCGCCTGTGGCTTTTTCGAAGTCGGGGAGGATCCGTGACGCCGTACCGGCCCAGATCATGGCCCGCGCTCTAGCGATCGGCTGGCCGGCACTGTCACGTTCGGAGAGTTCCAGATAGACGTGACCATTGCGCACGCTGGCTTCATTGACCTCGACCAATGTCCAGACACCGCTGGCGAAGGCCTGGGCCACCGCAGCCGCGACGCCGTTGAGCAGGCGGGAAAGCGGGACGCCCTTCTTGACGGTGGCCACACCGGCAGCTGCTGCGTCGGCGAGTGTGACGTCCGTGGATCCACTGGCGCTTGGTGCAGAGCCTGCGGGCAGCCAAGCAGTAAACGCGACCAGGTCAACGCCTGCCTCGACGTACCAGCGCTTGACCGTGCCGTCGAAGCGCGCGCCAAGCGCCTTCGCAGCATCCTTGGAGCGGTATGGGACATCGAGATATTGACGGGACATGTGCGTGTCGAATGCTACTTGGCACAAAGGCGCGGCCTATTCGCTATCTGTTTGCATCAAGGCGGGGGCCAGGTAAAGGCCTTGAATTTGCCACGCTGCAAGAGCTGCGTGTGCTTCCCGTGGAAGAACCCGAAATTCCAGCCATTGGAAGCACGGTGCTTGCTCTGATAGCAGATGCCAGCAATCTCAGCGATCGTAGGCGGAGGATTTGCAGCGATTGCATCCCACACCGCCGCGCTGGCCTGCTGCCACACGTCGATTCGATCGAGCACCATGTCCGGATCGAGACCGAAGACTTGAGCCGTTTGACGATGCTCGAGGTTGATGAACAGCGCCGGTGCCATCAGCGTGTGCATGACCCAATGACGCGCGGGCAAATCCGGATCGGAAACCTCAACCAGCTCGGGCAGATCGAGACCATTGCTTTCCAGAATGCGAAGCGCACGGGCCTCGACGGCTGCCGTGAGCAGACTCTCGGCGGTATAAAGGATTGAGAAATCCGCCTTGCGCCCCGACGGAGGGTCAATCCGCCCGTTGCGGTATTTCTCAGGCGGAGCCTTCCAGTCGCCATCTGGATGGCGGAAGACGCGGTGGAATTCCGAACCAACCGGAAGACCCATCATTGTGACGACGCGGCCTTCCCAAGGCACCGCGGCTGCTGTTGCGTTGTTTTGGATGCTCATGCAGTTGCGTGATTCAGGTCCTCCAAAGCATGGTCCATCACGAAGCTGCGCCGTTCAGCGGGCGTCAGTGCATATAGCGCTGACAAGACCGACTTATCGACTCCGGATCGCTGCGGATGCTCACCCTTGAGCATCTCCACCCCGGTGGCATCGCCGAAGGCTGCTTGAACCGAGCGCAAGAAATCCCATAGCAAGTTGGTCGGCGCAGCCTGATCGCGATATAGGGCAATCAATGCGACCAAAAGCCCGCTGTCGACACTCCGATGAATCTGAAAGGCCGGGTACTTTCGGCCGTTCTCGCGCCCAGGTGGAAGCACTGAAAAGAGGTTGCCCTTCTTCTCTCGCTCATAGACGTTGGCGCGGGTGCAGTTCATCGTGGTTGCCATGGCGTCCGCCGAAAGCAGATCCTCATTCGCCGAAGGGCTTGGGGATTTGGACGCTCGAACGGGTTGGTCCAGTGGCCGATGGTCGCTCATGACCATCACTTTGAGATTCTTGGCCCGGCTCGGCAACCTTGCGAGTTCGCGGCGCACGTCCAGCGATCTCGACGACACAGATCCCCAGTCGACCCAATTTTGGGCAGGCATGGTCTGTTGAATGTCGAGAAGCATCGCAGGTGTCACAGCAAGCAGCACGCTCGGTTCGAGAAGAGGGGAGGACTTGACTTTGGAAGAAGTTTTTGAAGACATGGCCGGGTTTTGCCGCTCAAGCGGCTTCAAATTCACGCCAATGAAACGGTTGCCGCGCAGGCCGGGAAGATGTGTTCAAAACGAATCAGATCGTTCGCCGCACCAATCAGATTTGCTTGGCGGGTGCGTCCGCTCTGGCTGCACAGTCCGCGTTGGGAGGCCGGGACAGCGCGATCGGCAATCGCGCGCAGATAACTTTTCAGCACTTTGCCCAGCGCTCGCGGCACCGTCACGACAGACTCGAGACGATCTCCCCGCAAGATGGAAAGCACATCCGAAAGATATGCGCTGACCAGCACGATCTTCCGAGGAGGATCGAAGTTCAGGCACTCGCCGGGCGGCGCCAACAGGGCTAGGTCGCCGTTGTCTTCTCGAATCAGCAAAGTTCGCTGACCACCGCGCACGGTTACTTCAACACTGCGTTCGAGCAGATCTCTATGAAGCTCCTCAATAGATTCTTGAGCTTGCTTCCGGTCCACCGCTTCCGGATCTGGTTTGACGTTTTTGTCAGCCCCCCTCTTGACCAGGGTGATCTTCTTGCGCCCACCTTCGCCGGCGCCATGAGAGGCCTTCAAAAAACGCAGCAACGCGTACTTGTCCGCCTCGGTTACCAGATCGTCAGGGCCGGACTTCTCGACACCGGCACAGCGAAACTGCTCAACAAGCGACTCGGGACTCTTTCGAAGCTCCGATGCAAACTCATAGACGGTTCTGTTGCTCATAGAACGCAAGTCTAACGCTTCATTCAAGTTTGTCAAATTTGACAAGTTTGTTATCGACCAGGCCTCAATTTCATCCGGGCAAAATGCAGAACCGATGTCGCGAAGCGACGCGCACTCTTAAGAGGTCCGTGGCGTTCCGCTGCGAGCGTTACATGGTCATCCAGCAAATTTCTCAAATAGCGCGGGCATTTTTCTCAACTAACGTATTGCTGACCAGCGGCTCGCCGCCGCGGCCGGGCGAGATCTCACAGGCGCACCACGGGGTGCTCTTCCTGGACGAGTTTCCGGAGTTCGCGCGCTCCGCGCTCGAGGCGCTGCGCGAGCCGCTGGAGACCGGCACCATCACCATCGCGCGCGCCGCCCGGCGGGCCGAGTTTCCCGCGCGCTTCCAGCTGATCGCGGCCATGAACCCCTGCCCTTGCGGTTATCTGGGCTCGACGCTGAAGGCCTGCCGCTGCACGCCCGACCAGATCTCGCGCTACCAGGGCAAGCTCAGCGGCCCGCTGCTGGACCGCATCGACCTGCACATCGAGGTGCCCGCCGTATCGGCGCAGCAGCTCATCGATGCGCCCGCCGGCGAATCGACAGCCAGCATCCGCACCCGCGTGGTGGCCGCGCGCGAGTTCGCCCTGCAGCGCCAGGGCAGCCCCAACCAGGCGCTGCAGGCCGGCGCTATCGACAAGCATGCCGCGCTCGACGATGCGGCCCGCAAGTTCGTCTACAACGCCGCCGCCAAGCTCGGCTGGTCGGCGCGCAGCACGCACCGCGCGCTCAAGGTGGCGCGCACGGTGGCCGACCTGGCGGGCGCCGAATCGGTGGGGGTGGTGCATGTGGCGGAGGCGGTGCAGTACCGCAGGGCGCTGCGGAACTGAAACCGGCCCGCAGATGGCGGGCCAGGGACAAGCCGGGAGACAGGGCACCTTGCCCGTCGGAACTACTTGGGCAGGTAGTTCATCTTCGTCACCACAACGGTCCTCTCCGGTCCGGTCGCCGTTGCGGCGAAGTGTTGCTTGAGCGACTGGCCGCGGTAGAGGCCTTCCGCAGCTATCCAGTTCTCCGACGAAACCACGACTGCCTCGGTATCGGGCCTCTTCATGGTCATCTTGCTGGAGAACTTGCAGACGTTGAAGGTCCCGAGCGGCGTTTGCAGGGTTTCCCGACCGCGATAGGTCAGTTCGGTCGTCATGTCGTAGTTGACGACCGCTGCACTCCCTCCATTGATCGTCGAGGTCGATGTGTTTTTCTGGATATAGCTCTGGCTTGCAATCTGTCCGGGCTGCATATCGATCGGAAACGACGCAGGCGGGTCGAAGACCGTGGTGTTGGTGACGGTCCCGTCGGATGTTGCTGTCGCGGTGATCGAGCCATAGGCCACGCTCTTCCCGTCGGCGAGGTCTTTGTATCCTTTCGATCTGACGGTGATAGCGCCGCTGACCACATCCGTTGGCACGTAGCTGACCGGATTGGCGTTGGCAAAGGGTTCGCGTTCGCCAATCGTTATCTTGCTGCTGGAGACCACGGGCGTTCCCCCCGGAGAGGTCGCCTCGCTTTCCGTTTCCAGCACGGTCCCCGCGTGATAGTCGGCCTCGTTGATGCACGGTGCCGAGCTGTTCGGGCTGGCTGGTGGCGCTGCCGGCGGCGGCGAGGCGGGCGGTGGCTCCGACGGCGCGGGCGCCGGTGCAGGCACCGGTGCAGGTGCCGGCGCCGCACCGACCGGGAGGGTCGAAAACCCGCCGCCACCCCCGCCGCCACTGCCACCGCCGCAAGCCACCAGCGTTGTGGTCACGACCGCCGCCGCCGCGGAAATTCGAAGCAATCGTCCGCGAGGGGCGTTCTTGTTCTTCGATGCTCTCATTGTTTTCTCCCTGATGAAGTAGATGGATCCTTGGACACGCTTGCGCCGCACGGCGAAGCGAAGGTCAATCTAGCTTTGAGAGGCCGAATCCAACAGTGACCAAAGTCATCTCTTTCGGCTTTTTTCCTTCTGCCGGCGATGCAGTACCGTCGAGCCCTGCGAAGCCGACCTGCTGCAATGAACCCACCCGCCCCCACGCCCATGCCCTACAACCGCCGCATGGTCGGCTGGCTGTCGCTTGGCCAGCTCATCACCTGGGGCAGCGTCTTCTATGCCTTCGCACTGCTGATGGAGCCGGTCGAGCGCGAGCTGGGGCTGAGCCGTGCGCAGTCGTCGCTGGCCTTCAGCCTGGCGCTGCTGGCCGAAGGGGTGCTGGCCTGGCCGGTCGGCCGGTGGATCGACCGCGGACACGAGCGCGCGGTGATGGCGGGCGGCTCGCTGGTCATTGCGGCCGGCCTGCTGCTGCACAGCGTGGTGCACAGCGCGCTCGGCTTCTACGCGGCCTGGACGCTGCTCGGCGCGGGACTGGCGGCCACGCTCTACAACCCGGCGTTCTCGATCGTCACGCGGCGTTTTCCGAACGACTTCCGCCGCGCGATCATCACGCTGACTTTTCTCGGCGGGCTGGCCAGCACGGTGTTCATTCCGCTGGTGGCCTGGCTCATCGCGGAGCTCGGCTGGCGGCATGCGCTCTGGGTGCTCGCGGCCATCCACCTGCTCATCTGCGCGCCGCTGCATGCGCGCGTGCTGCGGCATGCCCCTGCGGCCGCGGTGCGCGCCACGGGCGCGGCCGGGCAACCGCGAACGGGGGACGCGGCGGCCGGCGCGGCGCCCGCAAGCCACTACATGCGCAGCGCGCCCTTCCTGCTGGTGGGCTTGTTCACCGTGCTGCTGATGGCGGTCACGGCCGCGCTGCCACCGCACATGGTGAGCCTGCTGCGAGGCGCCGGGCTCGGCGAGTCGTGGGCCATTGCCGTGCCCGCGAGCATCGGGCTGGTGCAGGTGCTGGGGCGCGCGCTGCTGTATTTCTTCGAGCACCACTTCGATCTGCATCTGGCGAACCGGCTGATTCCCTGCCTGATTCCGCTCGGCCTGCTGGCGCTGCTGGCGGGCGCCGGCCATCCGGGTGCCGCGCTGCTGTTCGTGTTTTTCTACGGCATGGGCAACGGCATGCTCACGATCGTGAAGGGCACCGCGATCGCGCAGTACGTCAATCGCGAGCACGTGGCCACGCTCAACGGCGCGCTGGGCCTGCCGAGCGCCATCGCACGCGCGCTGGCGCCGCTGATGCTCGGCGTGCTGTGGCAGCCGGCTGCCGGCTACACCCCCGGCCTCTGGGTGCTGCTGGCGGCGAGCATCGTCGCGGTGCTGGCGCTGGTCGGCGCGCAGCGCTGGCGCCGGGTGGCCGGCCCCACTACTTGAACTCGTGGCTCACCACGGGCGCCGAGCGGCCGTCCTGCACCGTCACGCGCTGGCGATAGACATCGAGATCGCCGTTGCGCACTTCGATGTTGTAGATGCCCGGGCGCAGCGGCAGCGACTTGAGCGGCGGGCTCACGCCGCGCTCCGCACCGTCGACGAAGACCTGGCCCCAGGGCCGTATGTTGAGCGCCACTCGCCCCATGCCGGGCGGAGCCGCCGGTGGCGCGGGCGGCGGCGTGCCACCCGCAATCACGGTGGGCACGGGGTTCGTTGGCGCCGTGCCAGGGGCCGCGGGCGCTGTCGGCGAGAGCCGGTTCAGTTCGGCAATGGCGTTGCGGGCATCGCGCGCATGCGGGCCGCGCCGGTAGCGGCGCAGGTAGGCCTCGTAGCCTTCGCGTGTGTTCTCGGCCTGGGCCAGGTTCCAGTCCTCGACCTCGGAGGTGGCGAGGGCGGGCTCTGCCGGTGTCGGTGGCGTGGGAACCGGTGGTGTGGCTGCGGGAACCGGAGTTGCCAGTGCTGGCGCCGCGCCGACCGGTACGTTGTTGAGCGGCGTCAACGGACCGGCCGGCGCGCTGGCCGCCGGCGCGGGGGGCGTGGCGCCGGCGGGTGCTGCCGCCACGTTGTCGCCCGCGGGCGCCGGGGAACCGCCGGGGGCGCTTTCGCCCGGCGGCACGGCGGCGGGAGGCGGCGCGTTGGCGGACATCGGCCCCGAAGGCGGGGGCACCGGCGCCATGGCAGTCGACGTCTCCTGCTGGCCCGAACTCAGGTGAAGGCCGATCCAGCTGCCCACGCCCACCAGGGCAATCAGCAGCACGCCGACCAGGCCCCACGGCGGCCGCGACGATTTCCTGGAGGACGGCTGCGGCTGCTGCTTGCCGGCGGCCGATGGAGGGCGTGCCGGCGCTGCCGCCTCGCGCGGTGCGGCGGACTTGGGCGAGGGTGCCGGAGCCGGCTCGGGCCGTGGCCCGGGTTGGGGCTTGGGCTTGACCGGTTCCGGAGATGCGGCTTCGGACCGCGCAGCGCCGGCCGATGCAGCGGCCTGCGACACCGCACTCGTCGCTGGCGCCGGCGTTGCCGTGGGCGCCGATGCAGCCGGCGCTTGCTGCGGCGCCGGCGCCACCGCCGGCGCGGCCTTCGAAGACGGCGCAGCAATGACGGCCGCCGGTGCCGCCAGCCCGCTCACGTAGGTGTCTCCGAGCTTCGCAAGTCCCAGTTCGGCCGCGAACGCGGCCACGGTTTGCGTGCGGTCCTTGCTGTGCACGGCCAGCGTGTGGTCGACGGCCGCGCAGAAGGCCGGGCTCAGGTCGCCGCGGCCCAGCGACGACAGCGGCACGTACGCATCCTGCACGCTGCGCACCACGGCCGAGGGCGGCGGGTGCCCGGTGACGGCGCGGTACAGCACGGCGCCCAGCGCATAGAGGTCGGTCCACGCGCCCTGCAGCAGCGTGTTGTCGTCGGCATATTGCTCGATGGGCGAGTAGCCCGACTTCACCATCACCGCCACTTCGTCGACCAGGTCGGCAATCGACTTGCGCGCCGCGCCGAAGTCGAGCAGCACCGGCAGGTCGTCCTGCTGGATGAAGATGTTGTCGGGCGCGATGTCGCGGTGGAAGCACTGGCTGCGGTGCAGGGTCTCGAGCGCGCCGAGCAGCGGGCCGAGCATGCCGAGCAGCCAGGCCTCGGAAATCTTCGACGGCTCTTCCTCGGCCAGGCGACGCAGCGTGCGGCCGCGGTAGAGCTGGATCGCCATGTAGGCGGTGGAGTTGGCCTCCCAGAAGCGGTGCACCCGCACCAGCGCCGGATGGCTGAACTGCGCGAGCGTGCGGGCCTCGTTGATGAAGCTGCGCAGGCCGGCCTGGAAGGTGGCCGTGAGACGGTCGGAACGCACGTGCACGCTGTCGTCGCCCACGCGGCGAGCGAGCATCGAGGGCATGTATTCCTTGACGGCCACCTCGCGCTGCAGCGAGTGGTCGTAGGCCCGGTAGACGATGCCGAAGCCGCCTTCGCCGATGACCTCGAGCAGTTCGAATTCGTCCAGCCGGTGGCCCGCCTCCAGCGGATGGGGCCGCTCCTGCGGATCGGTCGGCATGCCGCTGCTGTTGTTGTTGCTGCTGGCACTGGTCGTCATGCATCTGCTCCGACGGCGAGGGTCTGGTTGTTCATGCCCATGGCACATGCCCCTGTGAAAACAACTTGGAAAACAACGGCGTGTTGAGGCCTCCGCCGTGGGCGGCGGTGCGCAGCGGCGAGCCGTCCGCCTGGTTGGTCCACCAGTAGCTGGTGCTGCCGAAGGCGTCGAAGCACAGCGGCAGCTCCGGCCAGCCGAGGCGCTGTTGCGCACCTGCCGTGCCGGCGCCCCCGGCCGCGGGGCCGAGGATCGAAAGAATGTCGTCCGAGCCGCCGCTCGCGGTCTGGAAACCCCCATGGGCCGCGGCCAGCACCTGGCGGTCGAACTGGTCGGGTGCCACGCTGTGGCGGATCGCCTGCAGCAGCGCGGTGCCGCATTGCCAGTACCACGCGGCGGAGCCCTCGAGCATGGAGGGCCGATAGCTCGATGCAGCCACCTGCAGCGTCACGCACACGGGGTAGTAGCGCCCCACGCGATCGCAGCTGGGCGCGATGCAGCCGAACTGCACCGCGTCCACGCCCTGGGTGGCCGGAATCGCAAAGTTCCAGACCGGCGCCACCACGTAATGCCGCGTCATGGCGTCGGGCCAGCGCTTGAAAGTGCCGAGGCCGTTCTGCATCCAGCGGTCCCACCACGCCTGGAGTTCGCGCGGCACCCTGCGGTAGAGAAAGTCGCCGGCCGAGGGCAGCTTGCCGTACCAGCCGATCTGTTCGTCGTCGGGCACCCACACCCGCGGCGAAGGAATGCCGCTGTTCATTTCAAGACTTCCCCGGGCATGAGAAGCCGTTCATCTGATGCAGGCGCAGCGGGTTGTAGACGCTGTTCGCGGTCACCGCGAGCACCACCTTCCTGCCTTGCAGGTCGAAGGTCGCGTTGAACGATTCGGGTGCGCTGCCCGACGAGATCGAGGCCTTGTCGAAGAGCCGGTGCAGCGCCCATGGCCCTTCGGTGACGATGCCGCCGGCCGGCGTGCCGCTGGCGGTCGTCACCTGCAGCCGCACCTGGTTGCTGTTGCGCGGGCCGGGCCACTTGACGGTGCTGGGCGCCTGCGGCCCGTGCGCGTAGCGCACCGTCTGGCCGTCGATGTCGAGCGTGAACTGGCTGATGGCGGCGTCCATGTCCTCGGGCCGGATGTCGATGGTGAACGAGGGCGTGCGCCCGCCGGCCATGCCCATGAAGAACACGTCGCGGATGGCCTGCGCCTTCTGGAACGAATCAAGATAGGCCGAGCGCCCCGGCGAGCTGCCGTCGACGCCCTTCTTGAAGGCCCACGGGTTGACGGAGGTATCGACCTGCGAGGCCAGGTTCTTCTGGAAGAAATCGTCCATCATGCCGCCCGGCGCGAACAGCTGCGCGAAGTCGCCGGCCGCCACGTCGCGGTTCGAGCCGCGCGAGAACGGGTAGCGCCCCGCGATGGCCTGGTTGCAGAACTGCCCGATGGTGGCGGCGGCGTTCTGCCCGATGTTCTGCCGCGTCACCGCCGCCGCCTTGGACGACGCGGTGGCCGAGAGATCGTTCAGCATGCCCTGGAACGGCACCGGCAGGCGGCCCGCCTCGGCCTGCACCTTGGTGACCGCATCGCTGGACGGTGGGATGTTGCCGCTGCGCAATGCGGTGTCGGTGGCGGTAAGAAAAGTGTAGAGCTCGTTGATGAGCGCGGCGGTCGCGTCGATGGGCGCCTGCCCGCCGGCCTTGGGCGCGGTGACCATGCGGCGCAGCGGCGCAAAGTGGTTGTCCACCAGCGATTCGGGGCGGTCCGGCACGGTGTTGCGGCGCTGGCTGCCCTCGGGCTGCCCGATGAGCTGCTCGATGCGCTCGCGCGTGCTGGCCACGCGGTTCTGCGCCTGGTCGAGCAGGCTGCGCGTGGCCTCGTCGTGGTTGCGCAGCAGGTCGGTTTCGCGCGCCGCGCCGCGGATCAGGCGCGACATCGGCGATTCGCTGGTGGAGAGCACGCGCGTCATCTGGATGCTCTGCAGCAGCGAGCGGCTGTCGGCCAGGCGAACGTCGGTCAGGTACTCGTCCCAGACCCGGATGTAGTCGGTGAGATAGAGCCGGCGCACTTCGCGCAGCAGCAGCTCGCGCGAGGTGATGTCGGTCATGCCCGGCGCGCGGATCTGCAGCACCCAGCGGTCTTCCTGTTCGAGCGCGAGCGTGGTCTCCGCCATGCGCTTGTCGAAGATGTCCCAGTAGCCGCGGTAGGTGAAGAGCGTGGGGATGCCGTCGGTCAGCGGCTTGCCGCTCGCGCGCTTGATCACCAGCGCAGACTCGGCCCCCGCCGCCTCCGCAATGCTGAAGGCGTTGGGCGGGCTGGTCTGCAGCAGGATGCGCCGCAGCCGCGCATAGGAGCGCTGCGCCAGCGGCACACCGGCCAGGCGGGCTCGCGTCTCGGTGATGAGCCGGTCGTCCTTGGCGAAGGGCGAGGTCACCACGCGTTGCGCGAACAGCGTCTGCAGGTGCGACTCGAGGTGGGCGCGCTGCTCGCGCGTGAGGCCGGCGCCGATCTTGCGGTCCACGTCGGTGAGCAGCCAGGCTTGGAGAAAGTCGGCGTCGTAGCGCTCCGCGTCGTACAGCATGAGGTAGGCCTTGAGCGCCTCGTAGCTGTATTCGGCGTCGGTCTTGGAGGCCTCGCGCAGCGCCTGCTCCACGCGCTGCGCGGCCTGCGGAAGCAGCACGCTTTCGAGCGCACGCTGGTAGACGCCGTCGGTCGCGGCCTGGAGCTTCTCGCCCTGGTAGAGGCCGAAGCGGTGGCTCACGGGCGGGTCGCCGATGTCGAACTGGCTCGACCTGGGCAGGTCGCGCAGGCGGTCGAGCACCGGCAGCGAGCTGGCGATGTCGCTGTTGGCATCGACCACCGTCGGCAGCTCGCCGCGCACTGCGGCCTTGTTGAAGGCGCGGGCGTTGTTGTCGACCTCGGCCACGTAGTCGCGGTTGTTGCGCCAGCTGTTCACGCAGGCGCCCAGCACCACCACCAGCAGCACGCCGATGAGGCCATAGCCCGCCAGGTCGATGGCCCGCTTGCGCCGGTACCAGCGCAGGTTGGTGCCGGCCACGCCCGCGTCGCGGAAGATCACCTGCTGCAGCAGTTCCTTCAGGAAGTAGCTCTTGCCCGGACCCGGTGGCGGCGCGGGCGGCGCGTTGACCTGCAGGTAGCGCTTGATCGCGCCCATCACGCGGTCGAAGGCCGTGCCCTCCTGCGTGCCGCTGGTGAAATACACGCCGCGCAGCATCGGCGCGACTTCGAACTTCGAAGGATTGAACACGTCGGCCAGGAAGGTGCCGAGGATGTCCTCGAAGCTCGCGAACTGCTGCGGCAGCAGGTAGGCCTGCGCGCGGCGCAACTGGTCGGGCTCGGCCGCCAGCAGCTCCGGCAGGCGCTCGTCCAGGCGCTGGTGCAGCAGCTTGTATTCCTGGTGGAAGCGCTCGCGCAGGTCGGCCTTGGCGGGGTCCGCCGGATTGGCATCGATCGGAAACGTGAAGCCCCACACCTGCGAGCGCTCGGCCCGGCCCAGCGAGCCGAAATATTCGTTGAAGCCGGCCAGCAGGTCGGTCTTGGTGACCAGCACGTACACCGGAAAATCGATGCCCAGTCCGTTGCGCAGTTCGAGCAGCCGCTTGCGCAGCGCCATGGCGTGGCGCGCGCGCTGCGCATCGTCGGCCAGCGGCAGGTCGGCAATGCTGATGGTGAGGATGGCGCCGTTGATCGGCTGGCGCGGCCTGAACTTCTTCAGCAGGTCGAGGAAGCCCTTCCACTCGCCCTCGTCGGTTTCGCGGTTGCTCTCGTGCGTGGTGTAGCGCCCGGCGGTGTCGATCAGCACCGCCTCGTTGGTGAACCACCAGTCGCAATTGCGCGTGCCGCCGATGCCGCGCACCGCGGCCTTGCCGAGCTGGTCGGCGAGCGGAAAGTCGAGGTCGGAATTGACCAGCGCGGTGGTCTTGCCCGAGCCCGGTGCGCCGATGAAGATGTACCAGGGCAACTGGTACAGGTACTGGCGGTCGAACACCGAGAAGCGGCCCGCGGCCTTGCCGTCTGCGCCCGCGCCGAAGCGCATGTTCTTCAGGATGGCCGTGGCGTCGGTGAAGCCGCTTTGCAGCTCCTTGATCTCAGGCGCGTCCTCGGGCTTGGCGGCCTTCTCCTTGGGGGATGGCGTGCGCAGCTGGTTGAGCAGCTGCGCATTGAGGCGCCGCTCGCGCCACTTGCGGTACAGCACCCGTGCGATCCAGATCGCGAACATCAGCGCGATGACCACGATGCGCACGAACTCGCTTTCGAACGGCCGGTAGCGGCCCACCGCGATGACGGGGCCGATGACCCAGATCAGGAACGCAACGGCCAGGAGCCCGAGAAAGACCCAGAGGTCGCGGCTCACGAGGAAACGGAAGATCGCGCGCAGCATCAGCGGGTTCCTCCCTGCGCTGCCGCTGCGGCGCCGGCCACGGGCGCCACCAGCAGCGTCACCTCGACACGCCGGTTGCGCGCACGGTTGGCCGGCGAGTCATTGGGCGCCAGGGGATCGGCGTCGCCGCGGCCTTCGGCGCGCAGGCGCTCGGGCCGGGTGACGCGCGTGGCGATCATCTTCTTGACCGCGTCGGCACGCGCCTGCGAGAGCTGCCAGTTGGACGGGAAGCGCACGCTGCGAATCGGCTGGTCGTCGCTGAAGCCGCTGACGAGCACGTTGCCTTCCACCGAATTGAGCGCGTCGGCCACGCGCGCGAGCACGGGCGCATAGCGGTCGAGCACGCGGTCGGAGCCCGATGCGAACAGGCCGTCGCCGCGCAGCACCACCACGCTGCGGTCGGCCTCGTCGCGCACCGTCAAGAGGCCGTCGCGGATCTCGGGTTCGAGAAAGCGCTGCAGGCGCGGCTGCGGCGCGGCCGCAACGGCCACGGCGCGCTGCGTCTGCGGCAGGCGCACCGCGTTGACCGCGGCAAACGCGCCGTCGGAGCGACTGGCCAGGCTGAAGGTGAGCACCCCGAACACCAGCACCAGCAGCACCGCCGCCACCGCGCCCACGGCCCACAGCGGCACCCAGTGGCGCGTGCGGCGCACCGGCGCGCTCGCGTCCTGCCAGTGCGGCGACAGCGGCACGGCAATTTCGCCCCGCGCCTGGCGAATGATCTGCAGCAACCGCTGCTTGAGTGTCTCGAGCTGCGTGCGGCCGTTGTCGATGACGCGGAAGCGCCCTTCGAACCCCATCGCCAGGCAGAAATAGATGAGCTCGATCAGCTGCAGGTGCTGCTGCGGGTTCTGCACCAGGCGCGACAGCAGCTGGAAGAATTTCTCGCCGCCCCAGGTTTCGTTGTGGAACATCACGAGCAGGCTCTGCGACGACCAGATGCTGCCGCCCCATGGCGTGAGCGCCGCCGCCTCGTCGACCGCGGTGCACAGGCAGTAGCGCGCGCCGATGATCACCTCGGGCGCAATGCCGCTTTGCTGCGCGCGCGTTTCGAAGCGCCTGACCTCGTCGACCAGGTGCTCGCGCAACTGCGCGGGCGCATCGTGGTGGCCGGTGGCGCGGATCTGCGGGATCAGGTCGAGCAGCGGGTTGGCCGCCGCGACCAGCGGGTTGTTGCCGGCCAGCGCCGTGTCGCCCGCATGCGGACGGCGGGCGTCATGCCATGCGGTGAATGACTGGGGCTGCTGCTGCCCGGCGCCGCGCGACGCCACGTCCGCCGGATTGCCGCTGCTGCCGTTGTTGTTGGCGCCGCCGCCCGGATTGGGTGGCACGAAGCCTCCCGGGCCGACGGCCATGTCGTTGACACCGTTCATAAGGTCCTTCACGGACGAATTGCCCAGAACTCCATGGCCAGGCCCGGGAAGTCGCCGGCCAGGTGCATTGCAACGCCGCCCGATTTTTCGAGCTGGCGCCACATGTCGCCGCTCTTGTCGAGTTCGAAATAGTGATAGCCCGCGTTGTAGGGAATCTGGCGCGGCGCCACCGGCAGCGGCCGCACCGCCACGCCGGGCAGTTGCAGCTGCACCAGGTCGCGGATGCGCTCCACCGAACCGATCTTGACCTGCGTCGGAAAGCGCTGCTGGATGGCATCGGCGGGCAGGTCGGCATGTACCGCGAGCACGAAGCCCGCGTTGCGCACGAGCACCGGATCGGGCATGCGGCCCACGCGCACGCCATGGCTGCGCTCCTCGAGCTCGATGGCGATGGCGCTCTGCTCGAGCACGGCCGAGAGCGAGCGCCGCAGCTCTTCCATCAGCGGCCGGATGCTGCCGTTGAGGTTGTCGTGGTCGTACTTCGGCCACACCACCGGGCGCCGCGTGGGCGACGTGTGCGTGGCGAGATGGCAGGCCAGCTTGAGCCAGTCGACGAACAGCTGCTCGGGGTGCACCTGCACCGCCTGCTGCGCATGCCAGGTCAGTGCGAGATAGCGATTGACGAGTTCGAGCAGAAGAAAGTCGGAGACTTCACTCACGCCGCCGCGGCCGGGCTGCGAGAGCCGCGAGGCCAGGGCCTCGGAGCGCTGCGTGAGTAGGCCGTGCAGTTCGGCGACCATGCTGCGCAGCATGGGGTGCGCCGACGCATCGAGCACCGGCGGAATGTAGTTGGCATCGACCACCAGCTTGTGGTCGGTGCGCCGCTCGATGACGCGCACCGCGCCAATGGCCTGCCACTCCGCCGTGAGCGACGATGCGCGCGCAAGGCGCAGGCGCGGCTTCGCAAGCTGCAGCACCGCCGGGCCGAGCGCCACCGAATTGCCGTCGGCCACCTCGCGCTCGATCACGCCGAAGCGTGCGGCCGAGCCCTCGTCGTCCGCGAAGATGATCTCTTCGCTGGCGGTGCGGCGCAGCGGCAACGCCAGCACGATGAGCTCATCGGTCAGGTCGTTCGGCACTTCGTAAGGCAGCGGCGCATCTTCGGCGCCGAACGCGAACGGCGTGCCGTCGGGCAGCACGCCGGCGCCGCCGAGCAGCGACACACGGCCGAGCGCGAAGGCATCGCGATCGATGTCCAGGTGGAGCCATCCCCAATAGGCACCTTGCAGGCCCGCGGTACGGCGCGTGACGTACTGCTCGACATAGCGCTCCAGTTGCTGGAAATGCTGCGGCCTCAGGTACATGCCTTCGGACCACACCACGCGATTCGCCAATGCCTGCGGAAGGGCGCCCTGTTTGCCGGCGCCCGGATTGCGAACTGTCACCAAAGAACCTCCTGGGGAGTGCCCACACTGAAGCGGGAGGTGCTTGTTGGCGACCTCCCGATGGATTCGGCTTTTCTCTGATGCTACACGGCGCTTCTTACGTTTTGCACCGCATTTCGCGTGCGAATTTCTCGCACTTTTTAACTACAAACGCCGTGAAATTAACGACTTGGTAGTAACTCGATGCCGCTCTTGCGGATCGCGATACGCACAGCTTGCTCGCTCGGAGAAAACTGCCACACCTTGTACAGGTTGGTCTGCTTCGGCTCCTTGAGCGGCAGCACGATGCGCCAGCGCGCGGCTTCGAGCTTGCGGTAGCCGGCAATGATGCCGATGGCACGCGAATCGAGCCCTGCCTCGCGCTTGAAGACGCGCTCTTCGCCGCTGCGCATGATGGCCTGGTCGGCATTCACGAGTTCCGTCGAAAGCGTTTCGCGATCGCGGTCCTGTAGTGCAAAGTAGTCTGCCGTCTCGAAGTTACCGGAAGATTTCAGCTCGAAGACCTTGATGAGAATGGGCGCTGGCTGCCCGCGTCCGTCGGGGTTGACGCCCTCGTCGATCCTGATAGTCACGGCGTAGGGCGTGGGCAATGACTTCGCAGTCGATGCGCATCCACTGAGGCCCCCGAGCAACGGTGCAGTTGCAAGTGCGCCTTGAAGCAGGGTTCGTCGATGCATGAGATCTTCCTCGGAGGTTCGCGGCCTATATTATCGAAGTCGTGCGCACGAACCGCGTCGCATCGCGTGCCTGTCGCATGACAGCGGCACACTATCTGAAGCATTGCCTTTTGCAAGGTAGGAGAGAAGATTGAAGTCATGTCTGCCTACTTTGGCGTTCACCTTATTTCTGGTCGCTGGTTGCACGACCACGCCCCCACCCGAATCGCCGCAACCCGAACGCCTGAGCCAGCAAGTGGCGCGCAGCACGCTCGAACGCGCGCAACAGGCCTATGACGAGGGCGACTACGCCAAGACCATCACCACGCTCAAGAGCGGTGGCTCGGTGTTCGAGGCCGCGGAGCCCGCCACGCGGCTCGATGCCATGAAGCTCGAGGCGTTCAGCTATTGCGTGGCCAACCAGGTGCCCGAATGCCGCGCGCAATTCCGCAAGCTCATCGATGTGTTCCCGAACTTCGACCTCACCGTTGCCGAGCGCAAGCATCCGGTGTGGGGCCCTGCCTTCGAGGCCGCCAAGCGAATGAAGCGCTGATCGAACATGGAGATGCCATGCGTTGGACGGTGATCGAACATGCCGGCAAGCCGGTGACCGCGGGGCCTTCGGCCTTGCTTGCGGCACCCGGCGGAACCATCGGGCGCAGCCCCGACAACCACCTGGTGCTGCCCGACGAACAGCGCCAGATCTCGCGCCTGCAGGCCACCGTGCGCTTCGAGGACGGCGGCGTGACGGTGCTGCGCAACATGAGCGCGGTGCTGCCCATCGGCGTCAACGGACGCACGCTGCAGCACGAGCAGGAATCGCCGGTCGCCGACGGCGACCGGGTGACCATCGGGAGCTATGTGCTGGAGGCGGCGAGCGGGCAGCGCGCCGTGCCGGTCGAGCCCGCCGCACCCCTGGTGGCGGCAGCACCGCCGCCGGCCGCGCCTGTGCGCAACGCACCGCCGGCCAGCGCAATGGCGCAAGCGCCGATGGACTCGCTGCTGCCGGCGGCACCCGTTTCCGATGTGTTCTCCGACCTCTTCGGCGCGGGCGCGCTGCCGATCGGCGACACGCAGCCCGTGACCGTGGCGATGCCTGCGCCGGCCATGCCGGCAGCGCCGCCTGCCGAAGCATTCGCCGCCGCGCCGGTGCCCACGACGTCACCATCGCCATCGCCATCGCCAGCCCCATCGCCGGCAAGCACTCAGCCGGGCGCCCCGCAGATCCCCTCCGCCGCCGATTGGGATGCCATCCTCGCGAATGCGCCGCGCCGCGAGGCGAGCGCTTCCGAGCCCATGCCCGACCCGATGGCGCACGAGCCTTTCGAGCTGCCCTCGCAGGCACGCAGGAACCCGGTCGATCCGCTGGCCGAGCTGAATCCGCGTGCGGAAGACGACATGTCCGACGTGGCGCTCAAGCGCGGCATGGACCCGCTGTCCTTCTTTGCCGCCGACAACAACGCGCCCTCACCGCTTTCCGATCCGCGTCCCACCGCGCTGACTCACGACGATCCGCTCGGCGACGTGCATCCGGCGGTCGACCTGCTGGCCAGGCCAGCGGCCCCGCAGGGGTACAGCCAGTCGAACCATGCGCGCGAAGTGGCGGCGCAGTTCAGGCCGCCGAACCCGGTGGCCTTCGATCCCCCGGCTGCGAAACCGATCGAGGCGCAGGTGCCCGCGCCGACCGAACCGCCAACGCCA
Source organism: Variovorax paradoxus (assembly GCF_018614875.1). Lineage (GTDB taxonomy): Bacteria > Pseudomonadota > Gammaproteobacteria > Burkholderiales > Burkholderiaceae_C > Variovorax > Variovorax paradoxus_I. The sequence goes on from NZ_JAGGNW010000006.1 coordinate 88,356, forward strand.
CCGGCACCGACACCGACACCGGCACCGGCACCGGCACCGGCAGCATCGGTGCCGCTTACAGCCGCCCGCGAGGACATTGCGCCGCCTGCAAAGGCCGCGCCGCCTGAACCGCCCGCACCGGAACCGAAGCCCGCTGCTGCGCCCCCGCCGGTGGCCGCGCAGACAGCCCCTGTCGCAGCGCCGCCAACGGCGCCATCCTCCTCGGACGAACTCTTCAAGGCCTTTCTCGAAGGCGCCGGCGTGCCCGACGTGGCGGGCCAGCAGCCGCTGGACGCCGAAGCCATGCGGCGCCTCGGCCGGCTCATGCGCGCGTTCACCGACGGCACCATCGAACTGCTCTCGTCGCGCGCCATGCTCAAGCGAGAAGTGCGCGCCGAGATCACGATGATCGTCGAGGAAGAGAACAACCCCTTCAAGATCCTGCCCAACGGACGCGCCGTGCTGATGCAGATGTTCGGTGCCCGCATGCCCGGTTTCCTGTCGCCCGAAGCGGCCGTGCACGACGCGCTCGGCGACCTGCAGTCGCATCAGCTCGGCATGGTGGCCGGCATGCGCGCGGCGCTGCTCACGGTGCTGAAGCGCTTCGATCCCGCGGCGCTGAACAGCGCCACGCCGCACGACGGCGGACTGGGCGAGAAGCTGCTGCCCGGGGGCCGCGAGGCGCGCCTGTGGCGCCAATTGCAGAAGCTGCATGCCGAGACCACGGCCGCCGTCGAGGACGATTTCCAGGCCGTCTTCGGCCGGGCCTTCCAGCAGGCCTACGACAAGGAAATGGAACGCTTGAAGGAGGCGCGCCGTGCTTGAGACCACCCGCGCCTTTTCCGTTCCCATCTCGACCTCGCAGTTCTCCTGCGTGGGCGAACGCAGCGGCAACCAGGACGCCATCGGCTACCACCTCGACGAATACAACGCCTGCTTCGTCGTGAGCGACGGCGTCGGCGGCAATGCGGGCGGCGAGCTGGCCGCGCGCATCGCGGTCGACACCGCGCTCAACACCTTCGTCGACAACCCTTCGGTGGCACAGCACGACATCCAGCACGCCGTGAAGGCCGCCAACGACGCCATCCTTGCCAAGCAGCGGGAGCTGGCCGACCAGAGCCGGATGAGCGCGACCATCGTCTCGCTGTTCGTGGACCGCACCAGCGGCCAGGCCTGCTGGGCCCACGTGGGCGACAGCCGCCTCTACTGGTTCCGCCGCGGCGCGCTGATGCAGCGCACCGAAGACCACAGCCTGTCGGAGCGCTCGGGCGAAGCCGCCATGGGCAACGGTGCCAACGGTGGCGAGCGGCTGGTGAAGACCAACCTGCTGTACCGCGCGCTCGGCGCCAGGGCCACGGCGGAGACCACGGTATCGACGCCGCAGCGGCTCGCCGACGGCGATGCGTTCCTGCTGTGCACGGACGGCCTGTGGCAACTCATCTCGCAGCAGGTGATGGAGCGCTCGCTGCAGCTCGCGGACAGCGCCGAGGAATGGCTCGCGCTGCTGCGCCGCGCGGCCGAGACAAAGGCCGACGAGTCGCGCGACAACTATTCGGCGCTGGCGGTGTGGGTGGGGTTTCCGCAACAGGTGACGCTGGCGGGGACGGCGGCGCCACCACTTTAGGCCGTCTCAGGCGGCGCCTGGCAAGTCTCGGCTTCAAGCCGCGAGGACCAGGACCTTGAGTTGGCTCGGCACTACGCGCATGCCAATGATGTTGCAGCGGTTCTGAGCGGTGATGCTGGTCACGCGCGTGGCCGGCGTGCCCTTCAGCAGCACAGTGAACGCGCCGGTGAGGTGACGCGACTGCTGCATGAAAGTCTGCGAGATGACGCCGCCCAGCGCGCCCGGCTGGTCGCCCAGCGTGATGGGCGTGGTGGTCGCCATGTTGTGCGCAGGCATGCCCATGAACAGGATGTTCCACGCATTGGGAATCGCCATGGGGCCGAGCGCCATGTTGGGAAACGGAATGGGCACGGGCGTACGGCACACGTCGGGAAACGCGAGGTCCATGCCCATGAGTTGGCAGTTGGCAAACATCGTTCGGCTCCTTGTCGTTGCGCGCCTTGCGCTCAGCCCATGTGGATCTGCGCGGCGTCGACCTTCACCAGTTCCTTGCCGGTGACCGTCGTGTGGCGGCCATGGATGCGCACCGTCTGCGTGGCCTTGCAGTCGAGGTGGCCCGCGCGCACCTGATCGACCTCATCGACCATGCGCAGCGCGTTACGCGCCATCTGCACCATGCGGTCGGCCACGGTCTCGAACACCTTGCCCACTACGCGCAGTCGGCCCGTGGTCGCGTCGACGGTGCGCGCGGTGACGCGCAATTCATCGACATGGCAATGGCCGGTTTCGGCCTGCACGTCCCAGCGCTCGCCGCGCATGTCGAGCGCGCCGCCGCTGCGCAGCCGCACGTCGCCCGCGCTCTCGATCGACACGCTGCCTTCGGCGCCGCCGAGTGTCATGTGGCCCGGCGCGTCGATGCGGCTGGCCGATGCGTCGGCCTGCTCGATCACGGCGATGAGATAGACGCGGAAGCGGTCGGGGCCCGACAGCATCACCGTGTCGCCGGGCTGCGGCGCGAGCAGGCAGCTGGCCGCGCGGCGGCAGCTCCATGCGAGCCCCTGCTCGTCTTCCACGCCCAGCTGGCCGTCGGGCAGCGGGCCCGTGAGCCGGCCGATGAAATGAACCGGCGTGTGTTCGCCGGGAGCGGCGCGAAGCGCTACGACATTCATGGAGAATTCCCTTTCTGGTGTTGATCGGACCACGCCTGAGCGCTGTGGAGTTCCGGATCGTTTTCGATGATGCCGGCGCGCGAGCTGAAGCGCGCGCCGGACTGGACCGCACGGTGAAAGCGTGCGCGAAAAAGGTGGGCGCCCGACAGGTCGGCACCGGTGAGGTCGGCATAGGAAAAGTCCGCGTCCTGCAGCTCGGCGCGGCGGAAGGTGGCGCCCACGCAGCGCGCGCGATGCAGCACGGCCATGGGCAGGCGCGCGTCGTCGAAAGACACGCGCGAGAGCTTCGCATCGACCCACAGCGATTGGTCGAAGCGCCCGCCGCTGCAGTCGGCGTCTTCGAGATCGGCTTCGGCGAATATCGTCATCGCGGCATCGGCACCCGCGAAGCGGGCCTTGCGCAGGTTGGCGCCCTTGAAGTTGCTTTGCGTGAGCGTGGCGTTGCGCAGGTCTGCCTCGTCGAGCCGGCTGTCGGTGAACTGGCACAGGCGCAGCGACAGGCCCGCGAGCTGCTGCCCGCGCAGGTCGCACTCGACGAAGGCCGAGCTCTCGCAGCGCGTGCCGGCCAGCACCGCGCTGCGCAGGTCTTGCTGCAGGAAGGTCACAAAACTCATGAACGCGCCCGAGAAATCGGTCTCCGACAAATCGCAGCCGAAGAAGCTGGAGCGCTCGAACACCTCGGTGCGAAACACCGCCTGCGCCAGCCCACAATCGGAGAACGAGGCCACGTTGATCCTTGCGTCCGCGAACACGCTGCGCGACAGCAGGCATTGCGTGAACGCGCATTCGTCGAGGGCGGCATGGTCGAAGCGCGCCGCCTCGATGCGTGAGCGAAAGAACTGCGTGCCCTTGAGTTCCGTATGCGACAGGTCGCAGCCGTCGAGGTTGCAGTTCATGAGAATGCTGCCGGCCACGTTGGCGCCGTGCAGCCGCGCGCCGTGCAGGTTGACGGCCTCCAGCATCGCACCCGACAGGTCGAGCCCTTCGAGGTTCCAGCCGCTGCAGTCCGCGCCTTCCACGCGAACGCCGTGCCGGATGTGGTCGAGCAGTTCATCGCGCGTCGCCGTCATGCAGCCGGGCCCGGGCGCCGCGCGGGCCAGATCTTGGCGCCGCGCGTGTAGGCGTCTTCCATGCGCGTGGTGCCATCGATGAGCGTCTGCGACACATCGGCGCGGAACAGGTTGGCGCCGCGCAGGTCGGTGGCGCTGAGCACGGCCTTCGAGAGGTTGGCGTCGATGAGGTTGGCATCGCGCAGCGTGGCGCCGCTGAAGTCGGCGCGCACGAACAGGCTCTCGCCGGCCGACACACGGTCGAGCGTGGCCAGCCGCAAGTCGCACTCCGAGAAATCGCAGCCGTCGAAACGCGCGGCGCTGAAGTCAGCGTTCGACAGAACGCTGCCGCGCACGCCGCAATGCCTGAGCAGCGCGCCGCCGAAAGACGCACCGCTGAAGCTGCCGCCGTGCGCAATGCTGCAGGCGTCGAGCCGCGCGCCGTCGAAGCGCACGCCCTGGCTCGCATCGACCGTGAAGAAGCCGCAGCGCGACAGCTTCGCGCCGTCGAAGGACACGGTGCGCAGCGTGCACTCGACCCACATCACCTGGTCGAAGTCGGCGCCATCGAACAGTACGTCAGCCAACGTCATGCGGTGCAGCATCGACTGGCGCCAGCGCGTGGCGCGCAGGTCGCAGCGCTCAATGACGGTGTCCTGCAGTTCCATCTCGCTGCAGTCGGCGCCCGCGAGCTGGCTGGCCTCGAAGCGCGTGCCGGGACAGCGCGCCTGTCGCAGGCTCGCGCCTGACAGATCGGCGCCTTCGAAATGCGCCTTGCCGAGGTTGGCCTCGTCGAAGTGCGCGCGCTTCAGCGAGGTGGCGTTCAGCGCGACGCGCGCCAGTACCGCACGCGTGAAGTTGCAGTCGTCGAGCAGTGCGCCGTCGAGCCGCGCGTCTTCGAGCATGGCGTCGCTGAAGTCTGCGCCGCGCAGGTCCATGCCCGACAGGTCGGCACGGATGAGGTTCATGCGCGCGAAGTTGCGCTCGCCGGCCGGTGCGGCCTCGAGCTGGCGGCGGATCTTGGCGGCGCGGAACGACGACAGCGCGGGCGCCGGATCCGACAGGTGCGCCGCATGCGCATAGCCCTGGCGCACGCGCTCCGCGGCGGTGGCCTTCCAGCTGCCGGAGGCAGCGGCGCTCGCGCGCAGTTCGGGCGGCGCGTCGTCGTCGACGCGGCCCAGCTCGCCGATGATTTCTTCGGGGTCGAAGCGGCGCAGCAGATGGTCGGGCGCCTCGGGGTATTCCGGCGGCGGCGCGCCGGCTTCGGCCTTGGACTTCGGCTTGGCGAGGCCGCTCACGCCGTGGCGCGCCTCTATTTCTTCGCGCGTCATGGCCGCTTCCTTTTCCATGCGCTCGAACAGGTCGGGCAGTTCGTCGAGCGTGGGCGTGGGCTCGACGGGCGGCGGCGGGGCGAGGTAGTGGTCGGGGTCAGCGCCCTGCGCGACGAGTTCGGCGCGACGCGCTTCGTAGTCGCGCAGCTGGCCCGCGCGCATGTTGCGCGCGAGCGGCTCGGAAAGTACATCAGGCAGCACCATGCCCGGGTAATCGCCCAGCACCTCGGGCGGCACCAGGTCGCGGTCGCGCATGACGTGGATGCCGCCGCTGTCGGGGTCGATCCGCTTGAGCAACACCTCTTGGTAATGCGCGAGCGTGCGCGGCGCGTCGGGCAGCTCGAGCGCGGCCATGATGTGCTTCACGTCGGCCGCATCGTCTTCGTTCACGGGGCACGCGCCCTGCCAGATAAGCGCCACGCGCTCGCGGTGCGGAAAGAACCACGCGGTGGTCAGCTGCAGTGGCGCGGCCTCCATCAACTCATGCCCGTCCTTGCGCCGGCCGATGAAGCAGCGCGCCTTCCAGTCGGGCAGCCGGCCGCGCAGCACGGCGAGCGAGGGGTGCATGTTCCATATCTCATAGTCGGCGCTTGGCGGCAAGGCCGGGCGGCCCGTGAAGTGCTGGTCGGGCGGCGCGGCGTTGAAGTAGCGCCAGTCCATGTCGTCGGCAAAGCCCGGAAATCCGTGCTCGATCCATTCTTGTCCGTGGTTGCGGCCCATGAGCGCCATGCGCTGCGGCCAGTCGGGCAGCAGCGCGCCGAAGCCCGCGGGCTCGAGCCGGCCGCCGCGCCCTGGCTGTTCGATATTGGGCACGCGCCGCGTGACCACGCCGTTGATCGTTTCGTCGAGCGTGCCGATGCCCAGCGGATTTTCCGCCATGCCGGCGCCGCCCCAGGCATGGGCCCAGTCGATGCGCATCTGCTCGAAAGGTTGCGGCGGCGTGCTGCGGCCGCCGAGCAGGTAGCGGTTGCCGAACACGGTGAGCGTCTTCTCGAGCTCGGCCACGCGAATTCGTACGGCACACACGCTCTTCTCGTCCTGGTGCGCGGTGTAGCCGAAGCCGTTGACCAGGACCTCGGGCACCTGCTTGGGCACGCCCAGGTCGAGCACCGCGCCGGGGTCGAGCTCTTCACCGGCGATCTGCCACAGCTCCTGCTCCGGCATGAGGCGCGGGTCGTCGCCCGTGTTCACCAGCGCCAGCACCGAAATGCCGAGCTGGTCGCGGCGCTGCCACCGGTAGGGGCGCACCAGCAGGCTGAGTCGGAACGGCTTGGTGGTCTTCATCGTTCACGCGTGCGACTGCAAGGGCAGCGCCTGCACCGTCACTTCGCGTCCGGGATCGTCGAAGCGGTATTGCACATTCACGGGCGAGCCTTCGGCGTACTTCGGCAGGTCGACCAGCTGCACGACCTTTTTCGTCCGCGCGTGGCGCAGCGTGTCGGCGCTGTCACGAAAAGCCACGGTGAGCTGCACCATGGGGCTTTCGTTCACGTAGGTACCCGTGACCTGCGTCTTCTCGACCACGCCCTGCGCCGCCGATTCCAACTGCTTGCCGCCCCACAGCTCGCGCCGCACCAGCTTGGCGATGTCGACGATGCCCACCAGCAGCAGCACGCCCACGAGCGTGAGAAGGCCGCCGGCCAGCAGCACGCGCAGTTCCTTCGTCGAAGACGAAGTGATCATGAAGCCCGCGATGGCGAGAACCACGCCGATGATGCGATAGACCATGGCCGTGCGTCGCGTCAGAAGATCGACAGCAGCATCTGCATCTTGGTGTTCAGTCCGACGATGTTTGCGCTCAAGCCGGACTTCACGAGTTGCGTGGCCGAGGTGGACATCCGGATCAGCTTCACATCGGCCGAGAAGCCCCCTACATTGGTTGTTGCGCCGACCCAGGTGTGCTGGAAGCCGTATTGCCCATAGCCGACACCTGCATGCGCGCCGATCCACGGCGAGATGGAGGTCATGGAGCCGTCCGCCTCCGTCGTGATCGACGCACCGGCATGCGTGTGCACGATTCCCGAATAGCTGACGTCCTTGGTCTTGGACTTCAGGTTGATGATGTCGGCATCGATCGAGACCGTGGTGGGCGAGTGGATGGCGACGTCCGTGGACACGCTCTGCATCGTCAGCTTGCCGGCAGTGGTGATGAGCATGTCGCCCACTGACCCGAAGGTTTCGGTTCCGCCGGCCGTGCGGATGCTGTTGTACTGCACGTAGTAGCTCTCGCCGCCCAGAACCGAGACGTCCTTCCCGTTGGATTTTTCCGTGTAGAGCCCAACAACCGTGGTGGTCTGCGGCCCGTTGACGGTCTCGTCGAGCGACTGGCCGATGGTGCGCGTCTCGCCCGTGTCGACGTTCTCGGTACGACTGCCGGTCACGTGCTCGATCTGGTCTCCCTCGACGTACACGTCCTGGTTGCCGCCGATCACCTTGATGTTCTGCGGTCCGTTCACCGTGATGCTCTGGGGCCCGCCCTTGTTGACCGTCACCGTGTGCGGTCCGTTTATCGTCTCGTCCAGGGAGGTGTTGGTGGTGTACTTGTCTGCACCCTCGATCGTCGTGGTTCTCTTTCCTGCGACCGTGTCGGTCTCGTCGGCCTCCACATCGATCTCGAAATTCTTCTCGGCATGAATGCGTACCAGTTCCTGGCCCGGTGCATCGTCCAGGATGAACTCGTTGGCATTCGCCGGCGTGCCGTCCTGGCTGCGGCTCACGAAGCCGCTCACGGTGACCTTCGCGGGCAGCTCCAGCGGCGGCATCTGGTCGGAGTTGTAGACGCGGCCGATGATGATCGGCCGGTCGGGGTGGCCGCCGATGAAATCGACGATCACTTCCTGGCCTTTGCGCGGATGATTGACAGCGCCGTAGTTCGAGCCGGCCCAGGCGCTGGAAACGCGCACCCAGCAAGAGCTGTTCTCGTCGCTCTTGCCATAGCGATCCCAGCGGAACTGCACCTTCACGCGGCCGTATTGATCGACCCAATACTCCTGGCCGGCCTTGCCCACCACGGTGGCGGTCTGCGGCCCGTTGGTCCGGGTCATCGGCGTCACGCGTGGCGGACGGAATGCATACGAGGTCGGCTGCACCGCGAAGCTGAAGCTGTAGTGGCTCTCGGCCGCACCGCTCTCGTACCCGCCTTCGCGCAGCGCATAGGACACCGACACGATCAGGTATTCGCGGTTGTCGTCCTGGCGCGGACAGTTCTGCATCGTGAAGCGATAGCCCGGCGCCATTCCGCGCACGCTGCAATGGCCGATGTCGCGCTCGGCCTGCGATTGCGCCTCTTCGAGCCGGATGCGCGAGTAATGCTCGCCCTGCTCGGCCTCGCTGAAGCCGCCCAGCCATTCGTAGATCTCGTAGGTGTCGTGAGGATTTCCGCGCGGCTGGCTGCGCATGCCCATGAGGTCGGCCTTCGACTTCTTGAAGTCGTAGTCGTCCACCACGTAGGTGCCGGGGCGGATTTCCTCGGTCACCTGCCACTGGTCGATCACTTCCTGGAATGGGTCCGGGTTGCGGTCGGCCGCAAGATAGCTGATCTTCGGATAGCCCGGCAGGGTTTCGTGCGCGCCTATGTCGTCGGCAAGCACCAGCGTGTGCTCGTTCTTGTCGTGCTTGAAGTAGTAGTAGATGCCTTCGTGCTCCATCAACCGGCTCACGAAGGCGAAGTCGGTCTCCTGGTACTGCACGCAGTACTCCCATTGGCGGTAGGTTCCGCTGAGCTTCTTTTCGAACGCGAAGTTGTAGTCGGCGAACACCTCCTCGAGGATGTCGACCACCGACTTGTTCTGGAAGATCTTGCAGTCGCTGGTGCGCGTCAGATACCAGAGCCAGGGCCGCACCGTGGCGCGGTACAGCACGTAGCGCGACGTGCCCCCTTCCTTGCCGACCATCGTGAAGCGGACGATCTGCCCGTTCAGGAAGCGAGGCGCGCCGGCCGTCAGTATTTCAAGCGAGAGCGGCTTGCCCAGCACCGACTTCATGTCGAGCGATACGTTCGGGCTCACCAGATCCACCTCGAACTCGAAAAGCTGCGACAGCCCTTCGGTGCCGTGCATCGAGCGGAACATCAGCTGGTCTTCCCCCAGCGGGGTGTGGGCTTTGACGACTCTGGTTGCCATGACTTGCTCGCTTTCTTCGCTCAGCGTTCGGAAAATTCGTACTGAAAATCGTCGCCTGCCGCGCTCAGCCGCACGCCGGCGAGCTTGCGCGCGCTGACCGTGGCTCCAATGACTTCTTCGCTCAACCGCGGAAGAATGGTGTGCGTGAGGATCGCATCGATCATCCGTCCACCCGACTCGATGGCGGTACACCGGCGCGCCACCAGTTCGACGGCGCTGACGTCGTAGTCCAGGGTAATGCCATGGTTCGCATCGAGGCGAGTGGCAATGCGGTCGAGCTGGAGACGGATGATGCGATGCAATGCGTCGGCGTGCAACGGGTAATAAGGCACTACAACCAAGCGTCCGAGCAGCGCCGGCGCAAACACCTTGAGCAGCGGTTCGCGCAAGGCTGCCGCCAGCGGCTCGGGGTCGGGGCGCAGGGTCGGGTCTTCGCACAGCTGCATGACCAGGTCGGTGCCGACGTTGGAGGTCATGATGATCACGGTGTTGCGAAAGTCGATGTGGCGGCCCTCGCCGTCTTCCATCCAGCCCTTGTCGAAGACCTGGAAGAAGATCTCGTGCACGTCGGTGTGGGCCTTCTCGATCTCGTCGAGCAGCACCACGCTGTATGGGCGCCGGCGCACGGCCTCGGTCAGCACGCCGCCTTCGCCGTAGCCCACGTAGCCCGGCGGCGCACCCTTGAGCGTGGATACGGTGTGCGACTCCTGGAACTCGCTCATGTTGATGGTGACGAGGTTCTGCTCGCCGCCGTACAACGCTTCGGACAGCGCGAGCGCGGTCTCGGTCTTGCCGACGCCCGAGGGGCCGCAGAGCAGGAACACGCCCACGGGCTTGTTCGGGTTGTCGAGCCGCGCACGCGCGGTGCGGATGCGCCGCGAGATGGTCTCCAGCGCATCGGGCTGCGCGACCACGCGAGCCGAAAGAATCTCGCCGAGGCGCAGCACCGACTGCGCATCGTCGCGCACCATGCGGCCGATCGGAATGCCGGTCCAGTCGGCCACCACGGTGGCAATGGCCTGCGCGTCGACGGCGGCCAGGATGAGCGGAGATTCGCCCTGCATCTGCACGAGCCTGTCCTGCGCTTCGTCGAGTTCGGCGCGGATCTCTTCGGGCGTTCGCTCGAGTTCGGGCGGAGCGGCCTCGGCCTCCACCGGAGCTTCATCCACCCCGTCGCCCTGTTCTTCCACCTCGGCTTGCACCGGCACGGCCGCGGGCGACAGCAGCTTGCGCAGCGCCACGATGCGCTCGACCAGCGCACTCTCTTCCACGCGCCGCTGTTCCAGCAGATCGAGCTCGGCCTGCGCGGCGGCCACCTGGGCCGCGATGTTGTCCACGCGCTGGTGCTCGCCGACACCGATCGCCGCCTCGCGCCCGGCAATGCCCGACTCGATGCCCAGCACCTCGATGCGGCGCTGCAGGTCTTCGATCGCAGCGGGCAGCGCATGCTGGCTCAGGGCCACGCGCGCGCAAGCGGTATCGAGCAGGCTCACGGCCTTGTCGGGCAGTTGGCGCGCGGGAATGTAGCGGTGCGACAGGCTCACGGCCGCTTCGAGCGCAGCATCGAGAATGAGCACGCCGTGGTGTTTTTCCAGCTCGGCCGAAATGCCGCGCAGCATGATCACGGCCTTGGACTCGGTGGGCTCGTGCACCTGGATGGTCTGGAAGCGCCGCGTGAGCGCCGGGTCCTTCTCGATGTACTTCTTGTACTCGGACCACGTGGTGGCGCCGATGGTGCGCAGGCGGCCGCGCGCGAGCGCAGGCTTCAGCAGGTTGGCCGCATCGCCGGTGCCGGCCGTGCCGCCCGCGCCGACCAGCGTGTGCACCTCGTCGACGAACAGCACGATGGGCTTGGGGCTCTTCTCGACCTCGTCGATCACCTGGCGCAGCCGCTGCTCGAACTCGCCTTTCACGCCCGCGCCGGCCTGCAGCAGCGTGGGGTCGAGCACCCACAGCGACACGTCCTTGAGCGAGGGCGGCACATCGCCCGCCGCGAGGCGCGAGGCCAGGCCTTCCACCACGGCCGTCTTGCCGACGCCGGCCTCGCCGGTGAGCAGCGGGTTGTTCTGTCGGCGCCGCATGAGGATGTCGATGATCTGGCGGATCTCGTCGTCGCGGCCGTAGACCGGATCGAGTTCGCCGGCGCGCGCCTTGGCCGTCAGGTCGCTCGCGTACTTGGCCAGCGCGGAGCCGCCCGCGGCGGCGCCATCGCCCTGGTGAGCCGCTGCGGCGGAAGCATGGCCGCCGCCGGCAGGGCCGTGCGCGACGGCATCGAAGTCGTCCTCGGGCGAGCCTTCGGTCCAGGCGGGAAGCTGGGCAATGAGAACGTCGGGCACGATCTTGTCGAACTCGCGCGAGATGCCCGAAAGCACCTGCCGCAGCCCCGGCGTCTTGACGATGCCCGCGAGCAGGTAGGCGCCGCGGATCGAGGTGGCTTCGAAGCGCAGGCTCGCATACACCCAGGCGCGTTCGACGGCGTTGTCGACGTGCTCGGAGATGTCGCTGATCGACGTGGCACCGTGCGGCAGGCGGTCGAGCGCACGCACCAGGTCCTGCTCGACCGCATCGAGGTTGAGGCCCGCGCGCTTGACGATGCGCAGCAGGTCGCTGTCCTGCAACTGCAGTATCTGGTGCAGCCAGTGCACCAGCTCCACGTACGCATTGCCGCGCAGCTTGGCGAACGCGGTGGCGGTCTCCAATGCCTTGTAGAGCATCGGGTTCAGTTTGGAGAAAAGAGAGACGCGGCGGATGTCGGTCATAAGGCCATGGAAGATGCTTCGGCCGCCACGGAAGCTGCCGATGCGGAACGGGAATACAGGGCTTCGGGCTGGAACAACATGTCGCCGGCGTCGGTGTCCGAGAGGCGCGTGCCCAGCCAGCTCCCCCAGCCCAGGCGCTGGTCGCTGCCCAGCTGCATGCCAAGGGCTTCCTGCTTCCTGAGCACCAGCCGCAGCTCCCAGGCGAACTCGATGCCGACGTACTGGCGCACCCAGTCGACCACCTGCTGGAGCCGCTGGCTGCCCGGCAGGAACTCGCGAAATTCGTCTTGCGAGAGCGGCCCCAGTTCGAGGCGGAACTTGCTCTGCGCATCGCGCACCGCCAGCCCGACGGTGGCGCCCGCGCCCAGTTTCTGGTTGCGCCCCGAGCTGCCGATGCGGCTCAGCTGCCGCTCGTCGAGCATCACCCAGTCGCTCACGAACTCCTCCACGCGCACGGGCACGTCGAAGTACAGCCTGAGGATCTGGATCAGCCCCTCCGGGTTGCGCGTCTGGCGCACGAGGTGCCCGGCCATGAAGGTGCGCGCATGGTCGGCGATGCGGTCGCGCTCCTTGAGCCCCGGCTGCCCCATGTTCATGAGGCTCGCCACGTAGTCGACGAAGCGGTGGCCGTCCGGGCGGTCCAGGCTGTTGACCGATTGCGCATCGGCCCAGGCCCGGTAGAACAGCAGGATGAGCCGGTGATGGAAAAGGTCGGCGAAGGCGCTGAGCGTGTTGTCGCTGTGGTGGCGCTTGCGTTCGCGCGCGTACTCGGTCAGGTGCAGCGGCAGCGGCCCGTTGGGGCCGAACAGGCCGAAGCCGTAGATCGAGATGCGCGGCGGACCGTCGCCGTCGACATCGACACCGGAGACGTTCGACGGCGCAAAGGCCATCGAAGGCTCCTGCCCCAGGCGCAAGGGTTCGTCGAGCGGGCGCGGCGCGCGGCCCAGCAAGGGATGGCCGCCGTGCGCGTCGAGGCGGCGCAGCAGCATGAACAGGTCGTGCTCGAAAGGCTGGTCGACCAGGCCGGCCCACAGGACAGGGTCGGCTTCGGGCGCGCCGCGACGCACGCGTGCCGCAGCATTCTCGGCCGCGATCGGCGGCGCCCGCTGCGAATCGTCGCTGAGGTCGACCACGCTCATGGATGCACCCTTGGCGTGCCGGTCATACCGCGGGACGGCGCCCGATGCGCGGCGTCCAGCGCGCGATCTCGCCGCGCTGCAGGCTGGAGAGCGCGAACTCGGTGAACGCATTGAGCGACACGTGCCGGCTGAAGAACTGTTCCAGCACGGCGCCGAAGAGATAAGGGCTCGCTCCCGAGAAGGCGACCTCGTCGATCTTCAGCGCGATTTCCACCCCGCGCCCGAAGACGATCGGCCCCGGCTCTGGCAGGCGGCGGAACACGGGCGCCAGCGCCATCGAGCGCACGCCCTGGATCTGGCGGCGCACCGCAGGGTCGGCCAGGTTGCCGTAGAGATCGAGCATCTCGCGCAATGCGGCCGCGCCCTGCGTGGCGTCGATGTCGGTCAGGCTCAGGTAGTTGAGGCCCAGATGGCTGATCAGGCGCCAGGTCAGCGCGCCTTCCGCCAGCGCGGGATAGGGCCGCGACGGCCCGCGCAGGATGCGGATGCCGCGCACGGGCGCCGACACGCGCAGGGTGAAGTCCGATTCCAGCCCCGTCGGCAGCAGCAGCGGCAGGTCGCGGTTGGTGCACAGCGCATCGATCGTGATGTGCCGCAGGCTGTGCGGAAAGGGCGCGTCGTGCTGGTCGACGAGCGACACATACACCTCGCTGCCGGTGTAGCTGGTGCGCGTGCCTTGGGCGCGTGCGCGGTCGGACACCAGGCGCGGCTCGCGGCGCAGCGAGAAGTATGCGCCGAAGTCGCCGTCGTCGGCGGCGAACGAGCCCAGGAAGGGCCTGAACTCGCGCTCTTCGGAGCCGCTCGCCATGTGGCCGGTGACGCGTTCGACGGTGAAGATCTCGAAGTCGCGCGGACGCGTGCGGTCGATCACCGCATGGTGCTCGTGCTGGCCCGGCCCGACCGGGATGCGGTCGCTGCGGCGCGGCACCAGGTTGATGATGGGCGTGCAGAACAGCGAGAAATGGCGCGCATCGACCAGCCGCTCCAGGTCGCCGTCGGCACGGTCGAGCAGGATCACGATTTCCATCGTGGTGCCGCCCAGGGCGGAAGCCGCCGCGCGCAGGTTCTTCACGCTGAAGAACAGGTAGCGGTCGGGGAATGCGAAGTACTCGTGCAGCAGTCGGTAGCCCTGGAACGAGCGGGCGTCGTACGGCAGCAGCGCCTGCTCGGGGTCGAAGCCTTCGTGGCGGATGGCCTCGTCGCCGAGCGGAACGATCCGCGCCTTGCTGCCCGGCCCGCTGCGGCACACGGTGCCGATGCTGTGGTGCACGGCGAGTTCGAGCACGCGCAGCGCGTGCAGCTCCGCACCCGAAAGAAAGAACTCGAGCCGGTCGATCGGCATTTCGGCAAACGTGGTGCCGCCCACTGCTTCGAGCTTGATGGTGATCGCGCTCTTGGCCTGCTGGGCCACCGCGGGCATCGCATGCGCAATTTCCGCAGGCACGGGGCCGATGCTCGCCTCCGCAATCCTGATGGGCCACAGCGTGACCTCATGGCCGGTTCGAAATTCGCAGGCCGTCTGCTCGCCCTTGATCATGCGGCCGCGCAGGATGGTGTGGCGCGGCAGTTCGTAGCCTGCCTTCAGCGAGCCCTCGTTGAGGTTGCCGTCGATCTGCACCACGGCCATGGCGGGCAGCGGCGCGAGGAAGTTGGGATACACCACCTCGAGCAGCCGCTGCGAGAAGCGCGGAAACTCCGCATCCATCTTGAGCTGGATGCGCGCCGTGAGAAAGCTGAAGCCCTCGAGCAGGCGTTCCACGTAGGGGTCGCTGACCTCGATGCCGCGCATGCCCAGCCGCCCGGCGATCTTCGGATAGCGCTGCGCGAACTCGGCACCGAGCTCGTGCATGTAGGTGAGCTCGCGGTTGTAGTAGTCCAGCAGCCTCGCGTCCATTATTGGCTCACCCCCAGTCTTCGCGCACTTCGTGTCGCTTCGCCAACCCCCTCGCCGGGGGCAACACCAGTGGCCCGGCAAAGCCGGTTCCACGGTGTTCCTTGAAAAGACCAGGACCGCATCAAAGCCCCCCTGTTGGGCGCAAGACCATGTGGCCGCTCTCGAGGTCGAGTTCGGAGCGCAGGATGAATTCGATGGGATAGGGCACCGACCACAGCGTGCCGCGGATCTCGAGCGCGAGCAGGTTGTGGTGCTCGAGGTCGGTGGCATCGGTGACGCAGCGCACGTCGATGCTGTCCTTCATGATGCGCGGCTCGAAGTCGATGATGGCGGCGCGGATGGCGGCCTCGACGTCCGCGAAGTCGACCTCCGACATGCGCCCGCCGGCCCAGCCGCGCACGCCGTAGTTCACCACCGAGCGCCGCGCGCGCGGCATGGTGTTGATGGTGTGGTCGGCGCCGAAGTTGGTGGTGTTGAGCAGCCACTGCAGGTCACGCAGCACCGAATCGCGCAGCAGCTTGCCGCTCATCAGGAACGCACCCGCGCGCTCCTGGCGGCTTTGCGGCTGCTTGTCGGTCAGGCGATCGAGCAGCACCGGCTGCAGGCGGTCGCGTGCAACGCTTTCTTGCTGGTCGCCATCGGCCTCCATGGCCTGGCGGCTGGCGGGCAGGACGGAACTCACTGCGCAGCACTCGCTGCAGGTGCGAACTCGACGAGCCGGATATCGAGCAGCGAATGGTCGCCGGCTTCGCTGATCAGCGTGCGCTGGCCCACGCCGGCGTACTGGTCTTCGCCGGCCAGCGGCAGCCAGTCGGTGCGGCGGCCCAGGGTTGTTTCGTCGTCCAGCCCATCGAGCGCGCCGGGATAGCGCACCGGCACCAGGCCGTTGAGTCCGCGGCCGTCATGCAGCACGATCTCGGCCGGCGCCCAGAGCAGGTCCACCAGATGCTGCGGACGGGAGAACTGGAGGCGCCGCACCGCCGGCAGCGCCAGCCACGCATAGCCCGAAGGCGTGAGGAGTTCGAGCACGGCGCCAATGCGCACGTCGCCATCGCAGAGCCAGGCGAACTCGCTGGTTTCCACCGGCTCGCCGTCGATGGCCTGCACGGCGCGCGCATCCGAGCGGTCGACGCAACTCAGCGTGCCCTGCAATGCGGGCGCGTCCTGCCGCGCAGCTTCGCGCAGGTCGGCCGCTTCCGCGGCCTGCTCGAACGGAAGCGCCGCAGCGGCAATCAGTGCCGCGACCCAATCGGCCTGGCCGGCAACGACGGCCGGCGCACGGCCACCGTTCCAGAATTCGGTTCGATGGCGCTCGGCGGCCAGCGCCATCGCGCAGGTGGCACTGGCGGGCGCGAAGGAAGGATCGATCTTCGCGGCCAGCTTGAGCTGGTCTTCAGCCCGCTGCCACTCGCCCCGCAGGGCAAGAAAGTGGCCGAGGGCAAGCCGCAGGCCGGCATTCTGTGGACTCGCGCGAATCTGCCGCTGCACCCATTCGGTGTGTTCGGCCACGGAGCGCTCGCCCAGCACTGCAAACCCATCGCCCATGAAACTTCCTCATTGACTCGCGCACGGCCCTGGGCCGTCGATAAATATCTGCAAGCGACCGGCCCGCGGAATGCGCGGGCCGGTCGGGACAGGCAAAAGGGAAATCAGGATTCCCTGTTTTCCTTGATGTTCCAGGCCAGCACGGTTTCGGCGCCCTTGCCGCCCTTGTCGGTCTGCTCCCAGTACTGCTGCTTCACCTTGGCCGCCTGGAACGCGAACTGCACCAGGACCGCATCGCCACTCTGCTCGGCCGTGTACTGCACCGACGTGACCAGCACTTCCTCCAGCGTGACGCGCGTGTATTCGATCTGCGAGCCACCCGCCTTGCACAACGACACCTCGACCTTGCTCAGGTGCTTGCCACTGGCGCAGTTCTTCATGACGGACGGTGCCGCCTTGTCGATGCGCGCGAGCACCTGCAGGTCGTTGAAGCTCGCCTTGCCCACACCGCCGCCGCCGCCGCTGACCATGTTTCCAGGCTGCGTTGCTCCCCATGCGAACGACTTGATATCCGTCCAGTCCTTGTGGTTCGAGTCCTTGGATTCGCCGTTCGCGCCCTCGACGCGCATGAACATGTCTACTGCCATGAGTAACCCCCAAAGTTATGTATATGCCCGATTGCGGGACACCGTTGAACTAGCTGCTGTCCTTCTTGTTGGATGGCAGCTTCGAAACCAGCCGCAATGACACCGTCAGCCCTTCGAGCTGATAGTGCGGCCGGAGAAAAAACTTGGCGGCGTAGTAGCCGGGGTTGTCCTCGATGGCTTCCACCTGGACTTCCGCCGCCGCCAGCGGCTTCATTGCCTTGGTGTCCTGCGACGACGTGCCGGGGCTGCCGTCGACGTAGTTCATGATCCAGTCGTTGAGCCAGCGCTCCATGTCCTCGCGCTCGCGGAACGAACCGATCTTGTCGCGCACGATGCACTTCAGGTAGTGCGCGAAGCGGCAGCATGCGAACAGGTACGGCAGGCGCGCCGCCAGGTTGGCGTTGGCCGTGGCATCGGCGTCGTAGTACTCGGCCGGCTGCTGCAGCGACTGCGCGCCGATGAAGGCCGCGAAGTCGGAATTCTTGCGGTGCACCAGCGGCATGAAGCCGTTCTTGGCGAGCTCGGCTTCGCGCCGGTCGCTGATGGCGATCTCGGTCGGGCACTTCATGTCCACGCCGCCGTCGTCGGTGGGGAAGGTGTGGGTGGGCAGGTTCTCGACTGCGCCGCCCGACTCCACGCCGCGAATGGACGTGCACCAGCCGTACTGCTTGAACGAGCGGTTGATGTTCACGCCCATGGCATAGGCCGAGTTGGCCCAGGTGTAGCGGTTGTGCAGGGCCGAGTCGGTTTCTTCCTCGAACTCGAACTCGTCGACTGGGTTGGTGCGCGCACCGTAAGGCAGCCGCGCGAGGAAGCGCGGCATGGCCAGGCCGATGTAGCGCGCGTCTTCCGACTCTCGCAGCGAGCGCCAGGCGGTGTGCTCGGTGTTCTGGAAGATCTTGGTCAGGTCGCGCGGGTTCGAGAGTTCCTGCCACGAGTCCATCTGCATCACCGTGGGCGATGCACCGGCAATGAAGGGGCAGTGCGCGGCCGCGGCGATCTTGGCCATTTCGCCCAGCATCTCCACGTCGGGCGGGCTGTGGTCGAAGTGGAAGTCGCCGATCAGCGCGCCGAAGGGCTCGCCGCCGAATTGGCCGTACTCGTGCTCGTAGATCTTCTTGAACAGCGGGCTCTGGTCCCAGCCGATGCCCTTGTGGCGCTTGAGCGAGCGCGCCACTTCGCGCTTGGACGCGCACATCACGCGGATCTTGAGCTGCTCGTCGGTCTCGGTGTTGTTGACCAGGTAGTGCAGGCCGCGCCATGCGCCTTCGAGCTGCTGGAAGTCTTCGTGGTGCAGGATCTGGTTGATCTGCTCCGACAGCTTGCGGTCGATCTCCGTGATGATGGCCTGCACCGAGCGGTAGGCATCGTTGGAGATGGTGACGGTGTTTTCAAGCGCCTGCACGGCGAGCGTCTTGACGGCGTTTTCCACCGCCTCGCGGGCCTGCTCGGTCTTGGGCTTGAACTCGCGCTGCAGGAGGTCGGAGAACTCGTTGGGCTCGAGCGCTTCGATGGTGGCGGCCTGTGCGCGCGCTGTCTGTTTGGATGCGGTGCTCATGATGGAGATCCTGTCGGCTTGCTCGGCTTACTCGGAAGGGGTGCCGGGAGTGCCCGACTTTTCGTTCGCTGCTTCCACTGCCTTGGCAACGGCGGGATTGGGCGCGGACGCGAGCGACTTGAGCAGCTCCGGGTTCTGCAGCGCCTGCGCGATCAGCTGCTCGGCGCCGTTCTTGCCGTCCATGTAGGACAGCAGGTTGGAAAGCTCGGTGCGCGCTTCCAGCAGATGCTGCAGCGCGCCCACCTGGCGGGCAATGCGCGCGGGCGAGAAGTCGTCCATGCTGTCGAAGGTGATGTCGACGTTCATCTGGCCGTCGCCCGTGAGGGTGTTGGGCACCTGGAAGGCCACGCGCGGCTTGATCGACTTCATGCGGTCGTCGAAGTTGTCGATGTCCACCGCCATGAAGTCGCGATCCGCGAGGTCGGGCATCGGGTCGACCTGCTTGCCCGCGAGATCGGCGATCACGCCCATCACGAAGGGCAGCTGGATCTTGCGTTCGCTGCCGTAGATCTCGACGTCGTACTCGATCTGCACGCGGGGTGCCCGATTGCGCGCGATGAACTTCTGACCACTGTTTCTGACACGGTTGTCTGCCATAAGCTTCCTCTTGAATCTCAATGCGTAGGGGTCGAGCCCCGGGGGCCTGTTCCCGCGTTCTTGCGCCGGCCGTTCATTCCGCCGCCGAGCCACCACTCAGGGAGCGGCCCGCCAGGCTTTCTATCTTCTGCAGGCCCTCGGGAACGAGTTCTTCGATGATCTGGAAAAAGTTGAGGTCCAGCAGCCTTTGCGCTCTGCGGATGAGCATGGGCGCCGGATGGCTGGGCTCCGTGCGTTCCATGTACTGGCATGCCTTTTCCAACAAAACCTGCACATCATCACGAGTCGATATTTCAATATCTTTAATGCTTGCCGTCCGCGAGCCAGAGGCGCCGTTTGCCGCGCCCGCGGCGCTCTGCGCGACGGGGGCGGACTGCGTCGATCCATTCCCTTGCAGGGCCGCCGGCAATGCTTCGGCCGGCTCCGCCAACGCCTGCTCGGGCAGCAGCTGGGCCACCGTGCGAAGCGAGCGTTCGAGCCGGGAGAAATCGGGTGCCCAGTTTTGCCCCAGGGCCCGCTCCGACGTCTCCCGAATCCGCCGCAGCAGCCCCAGCGCCGCATGCAATGCCATCACCGCAGGCGCCGCCTTCTCCTGCGCGCGGCGCGCCACCTCCCGCAGCCGGCCGATGCCGCCCGGGTAATCGATCTGGTCGGCCTTGCTCGAGTCGAGCAGGGCCTCGACCTGCCGCAGGCTCATCGACGCGCCGGCATCCTCGAGCAGCCGCGCATCGCGCACGCTGCGTCCGAGTCCCTCGGCTTCGGCCAATGCAGCCAGCGCATTCATGCGCGGCAGCGGGTCTTCGAAATCGCCATCGACGACGCGCGGATGCACGTCGTTCCAGAACTTTTGCAGGATGCCGTCCACCACGCGCAAGCCATCGACGTAGCCCGGCAGTCCTCGGCTCTCGGTCCATGCCAGCGTCAAGAGAACCAGCACGCGCACGTCGAGCGTGCGTTGACTCAGCTGTTTCGCAATGCGCTCGACACGGGCCCAGTCGGGCGGCTCGGCCGGGATGATGGTCGAACCGAACTGCTGCTCCCGCTTTCCGGTTGCAGCTTGCTGCAACGCCATGAAATCGGGGTCGTATTCGAGGTCTTCACCGCACGGAAGCGGGCCTTCAACAGGCGACTGCAGTAGTTCGATCTCGCTCGGCGGCAACCCCATCTCCCGTGTAAACCATCTTCAAGACCGGTTATCTTGAGGGGAACGCGAGACGCGGTCAACAGCAACAGATTGCTACGTGCTGCCTATGAATGACAAAGGAGTACAACTCCTTCTAAAGCGTAGAAAGAACGTTTACAGCAATCCGCGCCCGGCAAGATTCCGCATCAGCGCACTTAACCCGAAAGTCCACCGTGGTGCCTGGTCCGAATGGACCACGCGGTTCACGAGGGCGCCGAGTTCCGGCGCAGCGATGCGCACGCGATCGCCGACGACGTGGGTGAATCCTTGCCCAGGACCATGACGGTCTTGTGTCGGCGCGAACATGGTGCCAAGGAACAGCATGAAGCCGTCGGGATAGTCATGGTGCGCGCCGATGGCCTGCGAGACGAGATCGAGCGGATCGCGGCTGATCTTCGCGAGCGAGCTCGAGCCTTCGAGCGTGAAGCCTTCGGGCCCCGCCACTTCGAGCGCCACCGTGATGCGGCGCACGTCGGCAATGCCGAAATGCGCGTCGAACAAGCGGATGAACGGACCGATGGCGCAGGACGCGTTGTTGTCCTTGGCCTTGCCGAGCAGCAGCGCGCTGCGGCCTTCGAAGTCGCGCAGGTTGACGTCGTTGCCGAGCGCCGCGCCCAGCGTTTCGCCGCGGCTGTTGACCGCGAGCACCACCTCGGGCTCGGGGTTGTTCCACACCGATGCGGCATGGATGCCCACGTCGGCGCCCGTGCCCACGGCCGAGAGAACCGGCGCCTTGGTGAAGATCTCAGCATCGGGCCCGATTCCGACCTCGAGGTACTGCGACCACGCGCCCTGTGCGATCAGCACCTCCTTGGCCTTCGCCGCTTCGGCCGAGCCCGGCACGATGCCCGCGAGGTTGTCGCCGAGCACACCGCCCAGCGCCGCGCGCGTGGCCTCGGCGCGCGAGGCGTCGCCACGCGCCTGCTCTTCGATCACGCGTTCGAGCAGGCTTTCGACAAAGGTCACGCCGCTGGCCTTGATGGCCTGCAGGTCGCAGGGCGCGAGCAGCCAGGGCTGGCCTTCGTCGCGTGTTTGCGGGTCGCTGTTGGCAAGCACGGCGGCCAGGTCGGCGATGCGCGGGGCCTTGCCTTGCTCCAGTGCGCTGCGCACGCGGGCCGATGGCGACCCGTCGCCTTCGAGCAGGTCGCTCATGGTCGGCGCGAGCCGGGAAAGATCGTGCAACCCGCCCTCATGCACCGCCACGAGGACGGGGCCCACGCCGGGCTGCCAGATGCGGCCGACGAGTGTGGCGCGCTGGGCGTCGCGCGGAAGGCTGGTGGTGGTGGAAAGATCGAGGGGCATATTGTCTCCGGAGGCTCTTGGGGTTCGGTTCTGGGAGCGGACATTCTGAATGAATGTGTTCCTCGCCGCTGCGCGAGCGGGGACGCGAGCGGCGCGAAGGACCCGGAAGGCGCTTGCTACTCGGCGCCGTGGCCGCGCGCGGCGCGCACCCGCGCCACTTCGGCCGGCAGGTTCTTCCACGCCGGCTCCTGCGGTGCGAAACGCGCGCGCATGTAGCCCGCGAGTTCGGCAATCTGCCGGTCGTCGAGCGCGTCGCGAAAGGCCGGCATGAAGCCGATGTCGCGGCTCGCGGGCTCGCGCACGCCGTCGAGGATGGTGCGCAGCAGGTTGTCGGGCTGCGCGCTCGTGAGATTGCTGTTGAGCGCGAGCGGCGTGTTCACGCCGAGCAGCGTGGGGCCGTCGCCATCGTGGTGGCACGAGGCGCAGGCGCCGTCGAACATGCGCTGCGCCGGGCCGAGCAACCGGCCCTGCGTGCGGGCCGCGTTGTCGATGGCTTGTTGCGCCACGGCCTGCGGCTCGGCCGCGGGTGCCGGATTGAACGAGGCGAGGTACGTGGCCATCGCGCGCACGTCGGCGTCGGGCACCTGCGCGAGTTCGCGCACGACCTCGGCCATCGGGCCGCCCGCCATGCCATGGCGCTGCGTGTGGCCTTGGCGCAGGTAGCGATAGAGCTCGTCGGCATCCCATGGCACGGCCGACTTCGACGACAGGCCGGTGAGCGCCGGCGCCTCCCAGCCGTCGACCATCGCGCCCGCCAGAAAGGCGCTGCCGCCCTGCTCCGCGCCCAGTGCGTTGCGCGGCGTGTGGCATGCGCCGCAGTGGCCGAGGCCGTTGACGAGGTAGGCGCCGCGGTTCCATTCCGCGCTTTGCGCGGCCACGGGCTGCAGCGGCGCCGGATCGTGGAAAAGCGCGTTCCATCCGGCCATCAGCGGCCGCATGCTGAAAGGGAACTTCAGTTCGGCCTTCGGCGTTTCGGCGCGCACCGCGGGCATGGACATGAAGTAGGCATAGAGCGCCTGCAGGTCGTCATCGCTGGTCTTGGCGAATGCGGTGTACGGAAACGCCGGGTACAGGTGATGGCCGTCGCGCGAGACGCCTTCGCGCATCGCACGCTGGAAAGCGCTGAACGACCAGCGGCCCAGGCCCGTATCGGCATCGGGCGTGAGGTTGGTGGTGTAGAGCGTGCCGAAGGGCGTCTGCATCGCGCGGCCGCCCGCGTTGGGTGCGCCGCCTGGTGCGGTGTGGCACACGGCGCAGTCGCCGAGCGCGGCGAGCACGCGGCCGCGGTCGATGGTGGCTTGGCTGTAGACCGGCGCGCTGAGCGAAACGGGTGCAATGGCGGAGCGCCAGCCGAGCAGGCCCGCGATGAGGCCGATGCCGCCGATGAACAGGGCGGCGCCGGTGGCCAACACGCCCTTGCGTCGTGGCCCGAAGGTTCCCGCATTGCTCCTTCTCCCTCTGGGAGAAGGCTGGGATGAGGGTGCGGCGGCGTTACCACTCGCAGGCCGCTCGCCCTCACCCCAACCCTCTCCCGGAGGGAGAGGGGGCAAGTCTGCAGTCAATGGATTCAATGCGGCCAGCACCTTCTCCGGCGTGAACGGCGGCTCGCGGAACCGCACCCCCGTCGCATCGAAGATCGCATTCGCAATCGCCGCCGTTCCCGGCACCGACGACGACTCGCCCGCACCCAGCGAGGGTTCGCCGGGCCGCGGCATGTGCATGACCTCGATCACCGGCACATCGCGGAAGTCGATGATCGGGTAGCTGCCCCACTCGCGGCTCGCGACCACGCCCGATGGCAGCACGCCGGGCAGCTGCGCACCCGCCGTTGCGGCGCCCTGCTGCGGCGCGAACTGCACCTGCTCCTTGAGCGCACGGCTGGTGGTCTGGATCACGTTGCCGTGCACCTGGTGCTCGACGCCCGCCGGGTTGATCACCAGCCCCGCGTCGTGCCCCACCACCACGCGGCGCACGTGCACTTCGCCGGTCTTGCGGTTGACCTCGACGTCGGCCACCCAGGCGGCCCACGCCGCGCCGAAGCCGGGCCACTTGCTGTGGATGTAGCGCGCGTAGGCAAAGCCCTGGCCGAAGAGGATGTCGCCGCCCGCGCCCACGCGCGCATCCGCATGCCTTGAAGGATGATCGCCGTCGGCGTCCTCCTGCGGTCCGGTGCGCATGCGCCAGCCGGCCTTCTGCGCCGTGGCCTGCACCAGCTCGACGGCGCGCGGATCGTTCAGGTGGCGCAGGCGGAACTGCACCGGATCGACGCCCGCCGCGGTGGCCAGCTCGTCGATGTAAGACTCGTGCGCGAAGGAACTCGGCAGCGCCGAGACGCCGCGCAGCCACGAGGCGCGCACGATCGGCGCCATGTCGTTGACCTTCACGCGCAGGTTGTCGACGCTGTAGGGCGGGCGCGCCGTGCGGTCGCCCATCTCGAAGGCCTGCGCCACCGGCTCGATGGTGCGCGTGAGCAGCAGCGCGAGCGTCGGCGCGCCGTTCGACGGATAAGAAGTCTCGAAGTCGTAGGCGGCGATGCGGCCATCGGCCATCAGGCCGCCGTCCACTTCCATGAGCTGCGCGGCGCCCTTGGGCTCCCAGGCATGCTCCTGTTCGCGCGTGAGCTGCACACGCACCGGCGCGCCCACGACGCGCGCGAGCAGCGCCGCATCGGCCGCCACGTCGTCGGCGCCGTTGCGGCCGTAGCAGCCCGCGGCTTCCATGCGGACCACGTCCACCTGCACGTCGTCCACGCCCATGAGCTTCGCGAGATCGGCGCGCAGCACATGGGGGTTCTGCGAGCCGGTCCACACGCGAAGGGTGATGCCGCCACGCTCCCCCACTGCGTGCGGGTCGCTGCCGTCGTCCGGCTGCCAGTCGGCCAGCGCGCACGACGGGCCGATGGACGCATGCATCTGGTAGGGCCACACGTAGGTGCGATGCATCGGCTGCGCGGCCGCGGCGATCGCGCCATCGACATCGCCTTCGTCGACCAGCAGGCGCTGCGTCGACGGGTTGTTGCGCAAGGCCTGCGCCAGGTTGGAAAGGTCGGGCATGCCGGGCCAGGGCTTCCATGCCACGCGCAGTTCGCGCAGCGCCTGCTCGGCGTGCTCTTCGCGTTCGGCCACGATGCCCACGAAGTCGCGGATCACGACCACCGCGCGAATGCCCGGGATGTGCGCAATCGACGATTCGTCCACCGAGTCGAGCGTGTTGCCGATGAACTCGCCATGGTCCGCGCCCGCGTACGGCGGGCGCACCACGCGGCCGTGCAGCATGCCGGGCACGCGCATGTCGTGCACGAACACGAGGTCGCCCGCGAGCTTGGCGGGAATGTCGATGCGTGCCTGGCGCGTGCCGACGATGCGGTAGTCGGCCGGATGCTTGGGCTGCGCGGCGGGGTCGAGCCGCAGCACGGTGCGCTGCCCTGCCACCAGGTCGGCGTAATTCAGGTGGCGATCCGGTGCCTCGGCCACGCGCACCACGCCATTGCGCACCTGCAGTGCGTCGGCGGCCACGCCGAGCCGCTCGGCCGCGCGCGCGAGCAGCCACGCGCGCGCCTGCGCGGCGGCCAGGCGCAGCGGCTGCGCATGGATCTGGATCGAGGCGCTCGCGATCGTCGCGCCCTGGTTGGGCGCGCGTGCGGTGTCGCCGAGCATCATGCGCACGCACGGCATGCCGAGGTCGAGTTCCTCGGCCACGATCTGCGCGAGTGCGGTCTGGATGCCGGTGCCCAGATCGACGTGGCCGTTGAGCGCCGAGGCGCTGCCGTCGTCCCACACGGCGAGCAGGATCTCGTCGCCCTCGATCGGGTTGCCCGCCACGGCCATGGGCTGTCCATTGGCAGGCGCCGGCGCGAGCGGCGTCTCGCGCACCACCAGCAGAACGCCGTCGGCGGCGAGGAAATCCGCGCGGGTTTTCGGGAGATCGGCGCGGCGCGTCATGGTTCTTGCCCCCTCTCCCTCCGGGAGAGGGTTGGGGTGAGGGCAAGCGGCCGTGGCGAAGGCGGTGCTTCTACGAAGGCCCCTGCCCTCACCCTGGCCCTCTCCCAGAGGGAGAGGGAACAAGACAACCGGCTCATGGATTCACCTTCGCGCGCATGCGAAAGGCCGCGCGCTGCACGGCGTCGAGGATTTCGACGTGCGTGCCGCAGCGGCACAGGTTGCCCGACAGCTCGCTGCGGATGCGCGCCTCGCTCGCGTCCGGGTCTCGCGCAAGCAAAGCCGCCGCCTGCATGACCATGCCGTTCAAGCAGTAGCCGCACTGCGCGGCCTGCGCGTCTTCGAAGGCGGCCTGCACCGGATGCCAATCGCCGGGCGCGCCGAGACCTTCGAGCGTGGTGATCGCACGTCCAGACACGCCATGCGCGGGAATCACGCAGGCACGCGCCGCCACGCCGTCGACATGCACCGTGCAGGCCCCGCACTGGCCCAGCCCGCAACCGTACTTCGGCCCGTTCAGGCCGAGGTCGTTGCGCAGCAGGTGCAGCAGCGTCGCTTCGCGCGGCACGCCCGCAATCGAACAGGCCCGGCCGTTGACCCGCAGGTGCAGCGGCTCAGCGCCGCAACTGGCCGTCACGGGTGTACATCTCCAGGTCCACGAAGGTCGAGCCGTTGTGGTTCTTCGCGCTGTAGTCGACCGGGAATTCGCCGAAGCGCGTGCTGCCGATGCCTTCGAGCCCGGCCACGAAGCTGTCGCGCGTGAGCGTCTTGCCCGCGCGGCGCAGGCCTTCGACCATCACGCGCGATGCGATGTAGCCCTCGAGCGTGGTGTAGCTGTCGATCTTCTCGCCGAACTCGGCACGGTCGCGCTGGTAGTCGGCCACGATGGGCACGCGCAAGGCCTGCGGCGGCGGCACGATGCTGGCCGTGACCAGCCCCGCGAGCTTGCCGTCGAGCCGCTTGGCCGAACCGGCCGCGTCGGTGATGCCGACCGACAGCGTGTAGAGCGGCGCGCCCACGCCGTTGGCGCGGTAGTCGCGCATGAAGACCTCCACCATGCGCCCGGCCATGATCATCACGACCGCGCCGGGCTTGGCCTCCGAGAGGCCAGTGACGACCTGCTTCGCGTCTTCGGCCGCGATGGCCAGCGGGAAGGTCTTCAGCACCTGCACCTTGTAGTCGGCGGCCAGCTGCTCGCAGGTGGCGAGGTTCGACTTGCCGAAGGCGCTGTCCTGGTAGACCACCGCGATCGACGAGATGCCGATGGTCGAGAGATGGCTGATGATCTTGCGCAGCTCGAGGTCGTAGCCCGCGCGCACGTGGAACAGCAGGCGGTTGACCTTGGTGCGGAACGAGGTGGTGCCCACCAGCGGCGCGAACATGGGCACGCCGGCCTTCTCGGCCAATGGCATCGCGGCCGCGAGGTTGCCCGTGGCGACGAAGCCCGCGAGCGCGAAGACCTTGTCCTCGTCGATCAGCTTCGCGGTGTTGATGGCCGTCTTCGCGGGGTCGTAGGCATCGTCGTACGTGACGAGTTCGAGCTTGCGTCCGTTGACGCCGCCCGACTTGTTGACGCGATCGAAATAGAGCTTGATGCCCGCGCGGTAGTCGATGCCGAAGTCCTTGGCCGGGCCGCTGAACACCGCCGACTGGCCGATGCGGATGAGGGTGTCTGTCACGCCGTTGTCCGCGCGTGCGGAACGCAGAAGGCCAGGGTCCATGGCCAGGGCTGCGCCGCCCGCCATCAGGGCGCGCCTTGAAATTGGAATCGTCATGCGTCGTCGGGCTCGTTGTTGTCGTCGTTCGGGTGAATGGGCGGGGATGTGTTCAGGCCGTTTGTATATCGGCGGACTGGATGCGCTTGACGCCCTTGGCCGTCATCTGCTTCCATGCCGCGGCGAGCGAGCCGTTGAGATCGATGGCGCGCGTGGCGTCTTCGATCACATAGACCTCGAAGCCCGCCTTGCGCGCGTCGAGCGCGGTCCAGGCCACGCAGAAGTCGGTGGCCAGCCCGGCCACGTAGACCGTCTTGATGCCGCGCTGCTTCAGGTAGCCGCCCAGGCCGGTCGCGGTCTTGCGGTCGGCCTCCTCGAAGGCGGAATAACTGTCGACGCCCTTGTGGAAGCCCTTGCGGACGATGACCTGCGCGGTCGGCAGCTTCAGGTCCTTGTGCAGCGCCGCGTCGTCGGTGCCCTGCACGCAGTGGTCGGGCCAGAGCACCTGGTTGCCGTAGGAGAGCTTGATGCTGCTGAACGGCTTCTGGCTCGCGTGCGCGCTCGCGAACGACGCATGGCCTTGCGTGTGCCAGTCCTGCGTGACCACGATGTTCTCGAACGAATCGGCCAGCTTGTTGATCACCGGCACCACCTCGGCACCGCCCTTGACGGGCAGCGTGCCGCCGTCGACGAAGCAGTTCTGCACGTCGATGACGAGCAGCGCGGACTTGTCGTTCGGCTTGATCTTGCCGGCCGCGAACAGCGTTCCGGTCGCACCCAGCAAGCTCAATGCGGCCGTGGACTTCAGAAGGGATCTGCGGTGCGTGTCGTGCATGGTGTGTGCTCCGGTGGTTGATGATGAAGGCGAAAGCTGTCCGCGGGCTAGACGCTCAGGTAGGCGCGGCGCACCTCTTCGTTGGCCGCGAGCTCTGCCATGGTGGCGTGATAGCGGATCTGGCCCTTCTCGAGCACATAGGCGCGGTCGGACACCAGCTCGGCGAAGTGCATGTTCTGCTCCGACAGCAGGATGCTCACGCCCTGCGCCTTGAGCTCCAGGATCATGTTGGCCATCTGCTCCACGATCACCGGCGCCACGCCTTCGGAGGGCTCGTCGAGCAGCACCAGGTACGGGTTGCCCATGAGCGTGCGCGCCACCGTGAGCATCTGCTGCTCGCCGCCGCTCATGCGGCCGCCCGGGCGGTTGGGCATTTCGCCCAGGTTGGGAAAGAGCTTGAACAGGCGCTCGGGCGTCCACAGCGGCGCCTCGCTGCCGTCGCTCCAGCGCCGGCCGGCCTGCTTGCCGACCTCGAGGTTTTCCATCACCGTGAGGTCGGTGAACACGCGCCGGTCCTCGGGCACGAAGCCCAGGCCCAGGCGCGCCGCCACGTGCGGCTCGCGCTTCGAGATGTCGTGACCCAGGAAGCGCACCGCGCCGCGGCGCTTGGCGAGCATGCCGATCAGCGTCTTGAGCGTGGTCGACTTGCCTGCGCCATTGCGGCCCATGAGCGCCACCACTTCGCCGCGCCGCACCTCGAGGTCGACGTCGTAGAGGATCTGCGCGGCGCCATACCAGGCGCACAGGGCCTTGGCTTCGAGCAGCAGTTCCGTAGTGCTCATGCGTGTTCTCCCAGCGCGGCCGAAACCGCGGCCGCCTTCTCTGCGATTTTTTCGAATGTCTTGCCGCTGCCGAAGTAGACCTCCTGCACCTTCGGATGGTCGCGGATCTCGAGCGGCTTGCCCTGCGCAATGAGGCGGCCACGGGCCAGCACGATCATGCGGTCGGCGTACGCGAACACCACGTCCATGCTGTGCTCGGTGAACAGCACGGCCAGCCCGCGCTGGACCACGAGTTCCTTGGTGAGCGCCATCAGCGAGTTGCGCTCCTTCGGCGCCATGCCGGCGGTGGGCTCGTCCATCAGCAGCAGCTTCGGTGCGTTGGCCATTGCGATCGCGAGTTCGACGCGCTTGACGTCGCCGTAGGCGAGCTCGCTGCAGGGCCGATCGGCCTGCGCCTTCATGCCGACCTGGTCGAGCAGCGCCAGCGCCTCGTCGCGCTTGTGATCCGCCGCGCGGCGCCACATGGAGAACAGCTTGCCGTCGTGCGAGAGCATGGCCATCTGCACGTTCTCGGCGACGGTGAGCGACGCAAAGGTTTCGGCGATCTGGAAGGTGCGGCCCACGCCCAGACGCCAGATGGCGCGCGGCTTCCGGCCGACGAGTTCGTGGCCTTCGAACACGATCGAACCCTGGTCGGCCTTGAGCTGGCCGTTCACCATGTTGAAGGTGGTGGACTTGCCGGCGCCGTTCGGGCCGATGAGGGCCAGCAGCTCGCCCGCCTTGAGCTCGAAGCTGATGCCGTCTACGGCTTTGACGCCGCCGAAGGATTTGCCCAGGTTGTCTACTTTGAGAAGGGTCATTGGGTTTGCTCTCCCTCTTTGTGGGTGAGGGCTCGCGGCTTTCGAACTCTGATGAGGGGTTGCTTTCCGGGGCCGGGTCTCGCCCCGGCGGGCGACCTACTTTTCTTTGCTTCGCCAAAGAAACGTAGGCAAAAGAAAGGCGACCCCACTGTCTGCGACCCCTTCGCTTCGCTACGGGGCAACCTGCGGTGCTCACGTTTCGCGGGGTCTCGCCCAAACTCGCTTCGCTCAGACAAGGGCGAGCCCTGATCCGCGAAACGCTCCGCTCCTCGGCGCAGCCAGAGGGGCTTGGAAACCGAACGGGCCTTTGCTTCGCTCGGCCACCAAGCCACCGCGGCGCGCAGCGCCGCGGTGGTTGGAATTGGCTGTTGGTATTGGTTTGGGCTGTTGGGGTTGGACCCAGCCGAGCGAAGCGATGGCCTGTCTTCTCCCCACCCCTTCTGGCTGCGCCGAGGAGCGCAGATGGAGGCGGGATCAGGGCCGCAGCTGTTTGAGCGAAGCGAGTTCTGCGGACCCCCGCCGGAGTCGAGCACCGCAGGTAGCCCGCAGCGAAGCGAAGGGACGCAGACAGCAGGGTCGCCTTTTCTTTGGCTACTTTCTTTTGGCGAAGCAAAAGAAAGTAAGTCCGCCGCCGGGCGGATATCCCGGCCCCGGAAAACAAGACAAAAAGAGAAGTTCAACCCCCCCTTCACGTCCGCTTCTCCTCCAAGGCAACACCCTCACTCTTTCGTCCGCGCAGCAAACGCTCGCTGAGTTGCTTAGCAAACCCCGCAATCCCCTGCGGAAACAGCAGCACGAGCAGCAAGATGATGGCCCCCAGCGTGGCCCGCCAATAGTCGGTATTGCGCGCCACCGTGTCATGCAGCCAGCTGAAGGTGACCGCCCCGACCACCGGCCCCGCCAGCGTCTGGATGCCACCCAGCAGCACCATCACCAAGCCGTCGACTGACTTGTCGACACTCAGGCTTTCAGGCGAGATGCTGCCCTTCGAGAACGCATACAACGACCCGGCCAAGCCAGCAGCGGCGCCCGCAATCACGAAGGCGGTCCACTGCATGCGCTTGACGTCGATGCCGATCGCATCGGCCCGCAGCACCGAATCGCGGCCCGCGCGCAGTGCATAGCCGAAGGGCGAGAACAGCACGCGGCGCAGCATCAGGATGCCGGCGGCCACCAGCACCAGCGTGAGCCAGTAGTAGGTGCGCTTGTCCGACAGCCACTCCGAAGGCCACACGCCGGTGAGCCCGTTGCTGCCGCCGGTGAACGAATCCCACTGGTAGACCACGGCCCAGGTGATCTGCGCGAAGGCCAGCGTGAGCATCGCCAGGTACACGCCCGAAAGCCGCACCGCGAACCAGCCGTAGACGAAGGCGCCGATGGCGGCGACCAGCGGCGCGACGACCAGCGCGAGTTCCATCGGCATGCCGCTCGCGCGCACCAGCAGCGCGGCACCGTAGGCACCCAGCCCGAAGTAGGCCGCATGGCCGAACGAATGCATGCCCGCCGGCCCCATGATGAAGTGCAGGCTGGCCGCGAAGAGCGCCGCAATCAACAGGTCGATCATCAGCACCGTGGTGTAGGGCGAATCGGCCGTGAGCAGTGGCATGGCCATGAGCGCGAGCCCGAGCGCGGCGACGAGCCACAGGTAGCCCTTGCTCGCGCGCCGCAGCGGCTCTTCCTGCATGCCCACGTAGCGGCTGGGCGCCTGCGGGCGGCCGAGCAGGCCCCAGGGCCGCCACACCAGCACGATGGCCATCACGATGAAGTCGACCACCAGCGTGAGCTTGGAGAACGACACGCTGTAGCCGAAGATCTCGACCACGCCGAGCCAGATGCAGACCGCCTTGATTTCGGAGAGCAGCAGCGCCGCCACGTACGCGCCGGGAATCGAGCCCATGCCGCCCACCACCACCACCACGAAGGCCGCGCCGATGGTGTTGAGGTCCATCGCAAGCGTGGCCGGCTCGCGCGGCAGCTGCAGCGCGCCGCCGAGCGCTGCGAGCGTGGCGCCGAGCGCGAACACGGCCGTGAACAGCCAGGCCTGGTTCACGCCCAGCGCACTGACCATCTCGCGGTCTTGCGTGGCGGCGCGCACCAGCGTGCCCCAGCGGGTGCGCGTGAGCAGCAGCCACATGAGGCCGAGCACCACCGGCCCGACGACGATCAGGAACAGGTCATAGGTCGGAAACTGCCGGCCCAGGATGTCGACCGAGCCCGACAGGCCCGGTGCGCGCGGGCCGAGCAATTCGTCCGGGCCCCAGAAATAGAGCACCGCGTCCTTGATGACGAGCACCAGTGCAAAGGTGGCCAGCAGCTGGAACAGCTCGGGCGACTTGTAGATGCGGCGCAGCAGCACCATCTCGATCAGCGCGCCGATCACGCCCACCGCAAGCGCGGCGATCAGCACGGCCGGCCAGAAGCCGAGCGTGCCGAGCTTGTCGACCAACGTGTAGGCAAGGTAGATGCCCACCATGAAGAAGGAGCCATGCGCAAAGTTGACGATGCGCGTGACGCCGAAGATCAACGACAGGCCGGCCCCCACGAGGAACAGCGACGAAGCCGACGACAGCCCGGTGAGGAACTGAAGCAGCAGAGACGAGAGACTCATGGGTGCAAGCGTTCCGGAAAAGGTTCAGTCTGCGGCGCGCGATTTCTTCACGTCGGCGGCGGTCGGCTGGAACTTGGCGCCGTCGAAATACGTGTAGTCGACCATCACGCCCTTGCCGTTCTCGTTCTTCGTCTTGCCGACGAAGGCGCCCATGGTCGACTGGTGGTCTTCGGCGCGGTAGGTGATCTTGCCGAACGGCGTGTCGACCTGCAGGCCCTTGAAGGCGGCGACGAGCTTCGGCGTCTCGGTGCTCTTGGCCTTTTCGATGCCGGCCGCGACCGACTTGATCATGCTGTAGCCGACCACCGAGCCGAGCCGCGGGTAGTCCTTGTACTTGCCGTGGTATGCGAGGAAGAAGGCCTTGTGCTCGGGCGTCTGGATGCCGTACCAGGGATAGCCGGTCACGATCCAGCCGTTGGGCGTTTCGTCCTTGAGCGGGTCGAGGTACTCGGGCTCGCCGGTCAGGACGCTCACCACCGTGCGGTCCTTGAAGAGGCCGCGGGTGTTGCCTTCGCGCACGAACTTGGAAAGGTCGGCGCCGAACAGCACATTGAAGACCGCGTCGGGCTTGGCATCGGCCAGCGCCTGCACCACGGCACCCGCATCGACCTTGCCGAGCGGCGGCGCCTGTTCGGCGACGAACTCGACGTCGGGCTGCGCGGCCTTCAGCAGCGTCTTGAACGCGGCCACGGCCGACTGGCCGTATTCGTAGTTGGGGTAGACGACAGCCCAGCGCTTCTTCTTGAGCTTGGCCGCTTCGGGCACCAGCATCGCGGCCTGCATGTAGGTGCCGGGGCGCAGGCGGAAGGTGTATTCGTTGCCGCCTTGCCAGGTCATCTTGTCGGTCAGCGGTTCGCCGGCCAGGAAGAAGATCTTTTTCTGCTTGGCGAAGTCGGCCACGGCCAGGCCGGTGTTCGACAGGAAGGTGCCGGCGAGCACGTCGATCTTCTCGCGCGCCACCAGCTCCTCGGCCACGCGCACGGCATCGCCGGGGTTGGCGTTGTCGTCGCGCGTGATGAGCTCGACCTTGCGGCCGTTGACGCCGCCCTTGGCGTTGATCTCTTCCACGGCCAGTTCCATGCCCTTCTTGTAGGGCTCGAGGAAGGCGGGCTGGGCCTTGTAGCTGTTGACCTCGCCGATCTTGATCACGCCCTGCGCGTGGGCGGGAACGAGGGCAGTGGCCAGCGTGGCAACGGCCGCGGCGCTGAAGACGTGACGCAATGGGTTCATGGGGAAACTCCTGGAGATCGAAAGAGAGAGGGAGAAAAAGAAACGGCGTGGATGCGAAGGCGCGTGAACGGTGAATAGATCTAACGCAGCCCGTCTTCGCCTTTGATTTCGCTGGCCTGCAGCCCGCCGATGCGCGGCAGCGGACGGCCGCTGTCGGTGACGGCCACGGCCACCACGATCTCGTTGGCGCGCGGCGCGTCGCTCACGCGGGCCTCGATGGCGTCGAAGTGGCTGCGCACGAAGGCAGCGTCCTTGTGGCCGAGCGGCACGTCGATGGCGGTGCCCAGCGTGCCGCGCTTCTTGGCCGAGGGCACGAGCGCCGCACCTTTTTCAACGGCCACGCGCAGCGGCGCACCGAGCTTGGGATGCAGGATGGCGGCGGCGTGCTCGAGTTCGCCGTTTTCGCCGACGATGGCGGCCTTGCCATAGCTTTGCGCCTGGCCGGGCTCGATGCCGAGCGCCTTCACGGCCTTCTGGCCAAGCAGCGCACCGAGCTCTTCGCCGATGGCGATCAGCTCGTCGAGGTTCTCGCTGAAGCGGCCCGCGTACGGGTTCTCGATCACCGCGATGGCGACGGCGCGGCGCGTGGGCGGCGTGATGTCCCGGCCCATTTCCTTGCGGGTTTCGTCGACCTGCACGACGAGCTTGCGGATGTTGGAAGTCATGTCTTGTGTTCCTTCTTCGTGTCTCTTGTTCATCAGGTCAGCGCAGGCCGTCCCACTTGCTGATGTCTTTCGCGAGCAGCCCGCCCACGCGTGCATGCACGCGGTAGCCGGTGCTCATGGCAAGGATGAAGACGATCTCGTCGGCCGCGGGCGCGCCGGGCACGCGCACTTCGATGGCGTCGAACTGGCCGCGCACGTAGCTGGCGTTGATGTTGGTCAGCGGCACGTCGAGCGCGGCGCCGGGCGGGCCGACCTTCTTGGTCGAGGGCACGATCGACAGCGCGTTGCCGGGCTGGCCGGTTTTCTTTTCTTCGGCCTTGCCCGCGGTGTAGGCCGCGCGGTCGCCCTTCCAGCCGAGCAGTTCGCGCATGGCATAGCCGCCGGGCACATGCCAGAGCGCGCCGTGCTCGAGCTCGCCGGCCGCGCCGACGATGGCGCCCTTGCCATAGGTGGCGATCTGCTCGAGCGGCACGTCCATGGCGGCGTGCAGCCGGTGCGCCATGTCCACGCCCACCGGGTCGAGCAGCGCCATCATCGGCAGGATGTCGCTCTCGTAGCGGCCCGCGAACGGATTGGTCAGCACCGCGCCGATGGCACCGCGCACCAACGGGGTGTCGGCGCGCGGCCCGAACTCGTGGTGGATGTGCTCGACATGGGTGAAGACGCGGCGTATATCGATCATGAAAAAGAACCTTGCTTTTCGTTAAGCAAATACTGAACCAACTGTATTGGACGGCACCCTGGGCAGCGCCTTCGAGCATAAGGGTTCGACAAGTCGCCACTGCCCCTGGCAAACGAGCAGAGCGGCCCAGACGAGCCCCCCTTTTTGCAGCACCTTCGCGCACACGGCGCCGGTGTCGAGCGCGCTTTTCACCTGCGCGGGCGCCAGCGGCGGCACGTCGACAGTGACCAGGGTATCGCCCAGGTCGCTATCGTCCTTGCATTCGCTGGCGGGGCGCCGCTCGATGGCGGCATCGTCCACGTCGACGGCATTGGCAATCACGGTGGCGGCGGCATCGGCCTGTGCCGCTGTGGCGGCCAGGACTGTCACGCTGTCGGCGATGCCCAGCGAGAAGCTGCGGCCGCGCCAGCCGCTGGTGGCGACACCGCGCACGGGCTGGTCCGCGCGCAGCTCGAACTGGCCGTCGGTGGTGAGGATGCCGCTGCTGTCGCGCCAGTCGAAGCGCGCGATGTCGGCGAACACGCCCACGCGCGCGGACTGGCCCGGCGCGAGGTGCAGCGCGATGTCACCGCCGTTGTTGATCCACGCGCGCTCGATGCCGGGGCGGTCGTAGAACGCGATCAGCTCCTGGGCCACCGAGCCCGCCACGGCGGCCATGGGCGTGATGAACATCGGCGAGAACGCGGCGCAAGCGTTCCACATCCGTTGTCCCACGACGCCGCGCGGCCGCATCCCGTCGGACACCGGCAATCGCAACAGCGGCAGCTCGCGCACCAGTTCGCCGAGCACATGGACGAAGCGCGCCCACGCCGCGTCGTGCGCGGCCGCGATGGCGTACGGATCGCCGTGCGCCTCGGCCACG
Organism: Variovorax paradoxus; assembly: GCF_018614875.1. Classification (GTDB taxonomy): domain Bacteria; phylum Pseudomonadota; class Gammaproteobacteria; order Burkholderiales; family Burkholderiaceae_C; genus Variovorax; species Variovorax paradoxus_I. The sequence goes on from NZ_JAGGNW010000006.1 coordinate 124,250, forward strand.
ATGTCGATCGGGCCGTGGTTGAAGTGCCAGCGGTTCTGGTCGAGCGCGCTGCGTTGGGCGGTCATGGCTCAGCCCAGCATCGGTGCATGGCCGAGCGGCCACGGGTTGGCGTCATCCATGACGACCCATTGGCGCGCCAGCGGAGCGCCGTCTTCCTGCCACGCGCCGCGCGAAAGCGCCTGCTCGAGCGAGAAGATGTGCTCCATGTGGCCGCCGAGCGCTTCGTAGTCGGCACGCCGCATGCTGAACTCGATGGGCGCCACGATGGCCGGCGTGGGCACGGTGCCGAAGCTGTTGTCGGGCATGCGCATGACGTCCGCCATCACGGTGATGCCGCCGCCGGGCCACACATAGGCCGGGGCGCCGCCGCAGGTGACGTTGACGAGCGCGCGCTTGATGGCGCGCGTCAGCAGCACCGGGTTTTCGGTGACGCCGGCGCGCAAGGACCCGCCCGCACCGCCGAGGAACAGCACGGTGCACAGCGACGGTTCGCAGTTCTCGCCGATGCGTTCGACGATGCGGCGCACCTCGGCAGGCATCGGCTGCTCGACGGGCTTGAGCGCGTCATCGAGCACGTACCACTGCGCATGCTCGCCGGTGGTCGATGTCATGAGCAGGCGCAGGCCCGGCCGCGCCACGCCCTCTTCCCAGCCCTCGATGATCGAGAGCGGATCGGCGATGTCGGTGCCGCCCCAGCCGTTGCCCGGGTTCGCCACCTGGAAGTAGCGCCCCGGCGTGGACTTGCGCCCCAGCATCCGGATGCCCGACGGCGCCATGTCGAGGCAGCGCCCGGCCTGGTGCTCGGTGAGCACGCCGGTGATGTGGTCGTCGACCACCACCACCTCGTCGGCCACGCCCGCGAACTGGCGCGCGAAGATGCCCACCGCCGCCGAGCCGCAGCCCACGCGCATGCGCTGCTCTTCCACGCCGTTGACGACGGGCGCCTTGCCGGCCTGGATGACAAGGGTGGAGCCGCCGTCGATGGTGCATTCGGCGGCCTTCTTGTTGCCCAAGAGCTGCATCAGCTCGGCCGTCATGCGGCCTTCCTTCTTGCTGCCGCCGGTGAGGTGGTGCACGCCACCGAGCGAGAGCATCTGCGAGCCGTATTCGGCCGTGGTGACGTGGCCCACGACCTCGCCCCTGTAGCGCACGTTGGCCTGCTCGGAGCCGAGGAAGCGGTCGGTGTCGATCTTCACCTTGAAGCTGCAGTAGCTGAAGATGCCTTCGGTGACGACGGTGACCATGTCGACGCCCTGGGCTTTGGAGGCCACGATGAAGGGCGCGGGCTTGTAGTCGGGATAGGTGGTGGACGAGCCCACGCCGGTGACGAAGACTTCGTCGGCGTGCAGCAGGTCGCCGTTCCAGTCGGGCGCGCTTGCTTCGGCGTTCTCGGCCTTCTGCTCGGCGGCGGGGCGGTCGAAGGGCACCAGCACGGGGGCCTCGCTCGCGATCTCGCGGCGCAGCAGGACCACAGGGTCGACCCGCACCAGCACGCCCTGCCTGTTGGCATAGCGGTCGCAGGCGCCGGTGCGGCCGTCGGAGATCTGGCACAGCACCGGGCAGGCGTTGCACTCGACCTTGGCGGTGCTCATCTTCTCGTTGCGCGGGGGCGCCTTGCCGAAGGCGCCGGCTTCGAAGGCCACCGGCATGTCCATGCCGGGGAGTCCGTCTGTCTTGGTGTGTTCTGTCATCGGGGCGATCTCGTGGCGTGGTGCGGGTCGGTGTCGGGAAACTCGGTCTGCGGAGGGTTGCAACAAACGTGCCGTCTGCCCGCTTGTGCGCCGCCTGCCGTTTGTGTAGCATTCCCTACACTTTCATGTTGCGTTCACTACATTCGAGGGCAATGTAGCAAACAGGCCCGATGCTTGCAATGGTGTTTTCTCGCGGTGTTCATCGGGGTTTTTCCGACCAACGACAATGGAGGGTTCGGAGCCGGCCATGGATGCACGCCCCACGGGGGTGCACTGCGGCTCAGCCACCTTTCACTGTTTCAACCAACTCTTGAGTTCCGTATGAGTGCTTTCAGCGAAGAACGCGTCCTGAGCGTCCACCACTGGACCGACCGCCTGTTCACCTTCACCACCACGCGCGACCCGGCGCTGCGCTTCTCGAACGGTCATTTCACGATGATCGGCCTGAAGGTGAACAACAAGCCCCTGCTGCGCGCCTACAGCATCGTGAGCCCGAACTACGAGGAGCATCTGGAGTTCCTGAGCATCAAGGTGGAAGAAGGCCCGCTCACCTCGAAGCTGCAGCACATCCAGGTGGGCGACACCGTCATCGTGGGCCGCAAGCCCACCGGCACGCTGCTGATCGACTACACGCTGCCGGGCAAGCGCCTGTACCTGTTCGGCACCGGCACCGGCCTTGCACCGTTCATGAGCATCATCCGCGACCCGGATACCTACGAGAAGTTCGAGAAGGTCATCCTGGTGCATGGCGTGCGCCAGGTCGACGAGCTGGCCTACCACGACCTCGTGACCGACCACCTGCCCAAGCACGAGTTCCTGGGCGAGATGGTCGAGAAGCAGCTGCTCTACTACCCGACGGTCACGCGCGAGGAGTTCCGCAACCAGGGCCGCATCACCGACCTCATCGAGACCGACAAGCTCACCGACGACCTGGACCTGCCCCCGCTCAACCCGGTGGAAGACCGCGTGATGCTGTGCGGCAGCCCCGGCCTGCTGGTGGACCTGAAGCACATCCTGGAGAAGCGCGGCTTCAAGGAAGGCAACACCTCGACGCCCGGCGATTTCGTCGTCGAACGGGCCTTCGCAGAGAAGTAAGCAGGGCGCCGCGCGAACGATGGCCGACAGCCGCACCGCCGCCAAGCCCCAGCGCCGCACCGGCGTGCGCGAGGCCGCGGCGCAGGCCACGCGCGACAGCATCCTGAAGGCGGCGACCAAGGTGTTCGCCAAGTACGGCTACGACGGCGGCAGCGTGGAAAAAATCTCCAAGGCGGCCAAGTCGTACGACCGGATGATCTACTACTACTTCGGCAGCAAGGAAGGCCTCTTCATCGCGGTGCTCGAAGGCATCTACCAGCGCATGGACGATGCCGAGGCCGCCATTGCGCTCGATGCATCGCGGCCGGTGGAGGCGCTCACCGAAGTCATCCGCTTCGTGCTGGGCTACTACCGCAAGAACCCCGAGTTCGTGACGCTGCTGAACACCGAGAACCTGCACAAGGGCCGGCACATCTCGAAGTCGCTGCGGGCGCGCGAATACTCGTCGCGCGCGGTGGCGATCATTGCCGAGATCCTGGCCAGCGGCGCCGCGCAGGGCCTGTTCCGCAAGAACCTGATTGCGCGCGACATCTACCTGCTGATCGCGTCCACCGGCTACTTCTACACCTCCAACCGGCACACGCTCACGGCCTTCCTCGGCGAGCCGATGGAGTCGCCGGAGGCGATCACGCACTGGGAGGACTTCGTGATCGAGACGCTGCTGCGCACGGTGCGCGCGGACGAGGCGCAAGACAACACCCCACCCCACGACGAGGACACATCGAAATGGCAGAAATCGCAGCTGGCGCAAAGTCGGGCAAGGTCGTCATAAGGAACATCGGGCTGCTGCTCTCGGGCGACATCGACAAGCCCATCCTCGACGCCGACACCATCGTGGTGAACGACGGCCTGATCGTGGCGGTCGGCAAGGAGAAAGACTGCGACCTCGAAGGCGCGCAGACCGTCATCGACGCAAAAAAAACCTGTGTGGCGCCCGGCCTGATCGACAGCCACGTGCACCCCGTGTTCGGCGACTGGACGCCGCGCCAGGGCCAGATCGGCTGGATCGACTCCACCATGCACGGCGGTGTGACGACGATGATTTCCGCCGGCGAGGTGCACCTGCCCGGCAGGCCCAAGGACATCGTCGGCCTGAAGGCATTGGCCATCACCGCGCAGCGCGCGTTCGACAACTTCCGCCCCGGCGGCGTGAAGGTGCTGGCGGGCGCGCCGGTGATCGAGAAGGGCATGGTCGAGAGCGACTTCAAGGAGCTCGCCGAAGCCGGGGTGGGCCTGCTGGGCGAAGTGGGCCTGGGCTCGGTGAAGGCCGGCTACGAGGCCAAGGAGATGGTGGCCTGGGCGCGCAAGTACGGCATTCAGAGCACGATCCACACGGGCGGCCCGTCGATCCCGGGCTCGGGCCTGATCGACAAGGACGTGGTGCTCGAAGCCGATGCCGACATCATCGGCCACATCAACGGCGGCCACACCTCGCTGCCCGAGGCGCATGTGTGCGAGCTGTGCGAGAAGAGCTCGCGCGCCATCGAGATCGTGCACAACGGCAACGAGAAGGTGGCCATCGCGGCGGCCAAGGCCGCGCTGGAGTTGAAGTGCCCGCACCGCGTGATCCTCGGCACCGACGGGCCGGCCGGCTCGGGCGTGCAGCCGCTGGGCATCCTGCGCATGGTGGCGATGCTGTCGTCCATCGCAAACATTCCGGCCGAGCTGGTGTTCTGCTTTGCCACGGGCAACACGGCGAAGATCCGCAAGCTCAACTGCGGGCTGATCGAAGTGGGCCGCGATGCCGATTTCGTCTTCATGGACCGCGCACAGCATTCGCCCGCGCCGGGGCTGCTCGAAAGCGTTCAGCTCGGCGACATCCCGGGCGTGGGCATGGTGATGATCGACGGCATCGTGCGCTGCGGCCGCAGCCGCAACACGCCGCCGGCAACCGAGATTCCGGTCGTGGTGTCGGGCGCGCACTGAGCGCCGCAGCGTCTTCCTTTTGCTCCTTACCTCGCGCGAAACACCAGGTAGCGCGCCGACAGGAAATTGACCGCGAGCCCCGCGCAGCTGCCCAGCGCCACGCCGGCAGCAGGTGCCCACGCCCCCGTCACCCAATGCAGCACGAGCACATAGGCACCGTAGTTGAAGACGGCGCCGCCCAGCATGGTCACGAGATAGCCGAGGTACTCGCGCAGCACCGCGGTGTTGGAACTGCGCGCGCTGAAGGTGTAGCGCCGGTTCAGCGCCCAGGTCGCGCTGGCGGCCGCCAGGAAAGACAGCACCCGCGCGCCGTACCAGCCCAGCAGCGGTGCCAGCAGGTACAGCACGGCCACGTCGACCACGAGGCCGATCACCCCCACCACGGCGAACGACAGGAACTGCCGGCCGAGCTTCATTTCGCGTCGCGGTGGCGCACGCCCGGGATCGCCAGGTAGCGCAGGCGCTTGGCCTCGCGGCGGCCGAGCCTGATGGCGTGCATCACGACGCCGCACACCATCGACAGCATGGCGGCCAGCATCGCGCCGGTCGCCAGCACCGCCGTGGGCAGCCGCGGCACCAGCCCGGTGTGCATGTAGGTGATCAGCAGCGGAAAGGCCAGCGTGATTGCGCCTACCGCAAGCAAGCCCGCAAGGATCGAGAAGAACTGCAGCGGCCGTTCGCTGATGAACAGCTTGCTGATGGTCTTCAGGATGCGCCAGCCGTCGCGGTAGGTCGAGAGCTTGCTGTGCGAGCCCTCGGGCCGCGTGCTGTAGGTGGTGTCGAACTCGGCATGGGGCATGCGCAGCTCGAGCGCGTGCACCGTGAGCTCGGTCTCGATCTCGAAGCCGTGCGAGAGGGCCGGAAACGACTTCGCATAGCGCCGCGAGAACACGCGGTAGCCCGAGAGCATGTCGGTCAGGCCGCCGCCGAACAGCTGCGCCACGGCACCGGTGAGCAGCCGGTTGCCGAAGCGGTGGCCGGCGCGGTAGGTGAGCGCGTTCTGCCCGTCGTCGACGCGGCAGCCCACCACCATGTCGAGGTTGCCCTCCACCAGCGCATCCACCAGCCGGCGGGCGCTGGCCACGTCGTAGGTGGCGTCTCCGTCGACCGTCACGTACACGTCGGCCTCGACATCGGCGAACATGCGCCGCACGACGTTGCCCTTGCCGGGCGCCGCCACGTGCGTCACCCATGCGCCGCTCGCGCGCGCGATGGCGGCCGTGTCGTCGGTCGAGTTGTTGTCGAAGACGTGGATCTCGGCTTCGGGCAGCGCGGCGCGGAATTGCGCGACCACCTGCGCAATCGACAGCGCCTCGTTGTAGCAGGGGATCACCGCCGCGATGCGGATCGGGGCGCGGGCGGCGGCGGCGGATGGGTTGTCGTCGGTCATGGTGCGGTCGAAAGAATCCGGTAGACCCGGCCGTCGTCTTTTTCGTACAGCAGGGCGAAATGCTCGTCGAAGCCGGGCCGGGTGGTCAGCGTGGGCACCATCGAGGTCGGCATGACGATGGCCGTGAATCCCTTTGCGGCCAGCTTGCGCGCCATGTCGCCCGGAAGCAGCAGCAGGAAATCGCGGTATCGCCACGGGCCGAGCGTATCGCCCCAGATCGGATTGGGCCCGTAGTAGATCGCCTCGTTCAGCGCGATCTGGTAGACGCGCCCGTCGGCATGCTGGCGCAGGTAGTCCATGGCGGCATAGCCCGGCACGTGCTGGCGCAGGAAGGCTTCGCGGGTTTCGGGCGTGGGCGAGATCATCGCGATCTTGCCGGCGGTCTGGCGCAGCGACACCGCGGCCAGCGCGGCCACAAGCAGCACGACGATCCAGTCGCCCACGAGGCCCGAGCGCCTGGGCGCGGCCGCCAGCTCGGCACCTGCGCCGGCGGCCAGCTGCGCGCCGCTGGCGCCGAACACGCGGCGCGCGCCCGCGCCGATCCAGCCGAACAGCACCTGCCAGCCGATGGCCGCCATCAGCGCGAGCAGCGGAAACGAAGCCGTGAGGTAGCGCGGATAGCGCGAGGTCACAAGCCACACGGCCACGGAATAGAAGCAGAACCAGCCCGCTGCGCGCAGCGCGGCCGAACGCTTCCACAGCAGGCTGAATGGCGCCAGGAACACGGCCCAGATCAGCGCATTGGGCCGGGCCGCATGGTCGCGCACGTCGGCCACCTGCTGCACGTAGTCGGCCGGAATCCAGTCGGTGAAACCGAACACGCGCGCGCCGATCGGGTTGAACGGATCGCCGGTCATCACCGCGTTGCGCGCATACCAGTACACGCACGGGACCAGGAAGCAGAGCAGCGCCCGCGCCCAGGCCTTGGGCCGGCGCTCGTGCCAGACGACGAACAGCGCCACCAGCGGCAGGAAGGTGAGCGCCTGGTACTTCGAACCCGCGGCCACGCCAAGGCAGAACGCCGCCAGGCCGAGCCAGCGCGTGCCGCCCTGCACCGGCTGCGATTCGCGCCACCACCACAGCGCCACGCAGGCGCCCAGCACGAAGAGCGCCACGCCCATGTCGATCAGCGCATTCGAATAGTCGCCGATGCCGACCCAGATGGCCGCGCCGATGCAGGCCGTGAGCCGGTTCGCATGCTGGATGCCGAGGCGGTAGACCATCACCGCCGAAATCGCTCCGGCCAGCGCATTGAGAAAGTGCGGCAGCACGTCGTCGCCCAGCTGCAGCGCGGCGGCATAGAGCAGGTTGTAGTTGTACGGAAACCAGGGGTAGCGCAGCCACTCGTGGATGCCCAGCGAGCCCTGCTGAGCCACCTGCCGCGCATAGGGCAGGTGGTACATCAGTTCGTCGAAGGCGGCCGGCGGCGCGAGCGGCGCGACCAGCGCCGGCAGCGCCACCAGGGCCAGCGCGATGGCGGCGATCTTTTCGGCGCGGGTCCATGGCGCAGCGGGGCCGCGCAGCGCCCGCACTTCGCGCCACCAGGGCCGCAGCTGCAGCGCGGCCGCCACGACGCCGGCGGCGATCAGCGCCACGGTGGCGCCCAACTTGAAGGCGCCGAAGATCGCCAGCGCCTGGAAGGCGCAGATGAAGAGGCCCACGCCGAGGGCCGCTGCCATGGCCGCCTCGAGCCAGGCGTCCCGGCGCGGCGGCGGCGCAAGGCGCGCCAGCAGCGCGCGCCCGAAACCCCAGCAGCCAAGGACAAAGACCGCCAATGCCGCGTAGTGCGCGGCAGCAAACATCAGCTTCTGAATAACAACTCCCGGTGCCGGGCGGCCATGCCGGCCGGCAGGTTCAAAGGTTCGGCGCCAGCAGGCGCTCGAGGTCGGATTCGCTCTCCTTGCGCCGCGCTGCCTGGTCCTGCAGCTGGTCGTGCCCGATCTTGCCGACGTTGAAGTAGGTCGACTCGGGATGGCTCAGGTAGAAGCCGCTCACGCTGGCGGCGGGCATCATAGCGAGGCTTTCGGTCAGCGTCATGCCAATGTCCGCGCAAGCCAGAAGGTCGAACATCGGGCCCTTCACACTGTGGTCGGGGCAGGCGGGGTAGCCGGGCGCGGGGCGGATGCCGCGGTATTTCTCGGCAATCATGTCCTCGTTGCTCAGGCCCTCGTTGGGCGCATAGCCCCAGAGGTCGGTGCGCGCGCGGTGATGCAGCGATTCGGCAAAGGCCTCGGCCAGCCGGTCGGCCAGGGCCTTGAGCATGATGGCGGAGTAGTCGTCGAGGTCGTCGATGAAGTACTTCTCCTTCTTCTCGACGCCCAGGCCCGCGGTGACCGCGAACACGCCGACGTAGTCCTTCAGCCCGCTGTCCTTGGGCGCGACGAAGTCGGCCAGGCAGCGGCTGGGCCGCATCACGCCCTCGATCACCTGCTTCTCGGTCTGCTGGCGCATGCCCCACCAGGTGAGCGCGACTTCGCTGCGGCTCTCGTCGGTGTAGAGCTCGATGTCGTCGTCGTTCACCGTGTTGGCAGGCCAGAAGCCGACGATGCCGCTCGCGCTGAGCCAGCGCCCTTCGATCAGGCGCTTGAGCATGCGCTGGCCGTCGGCATACACGCGCACGGCCTCGGTGCCGACGATCTCGTCCTTCAGGATGGCGGGGAACGGCCCGGCCAGGTCCCAGGTCTGGAAGAACGGGCCCCAGTCGATGTACTTGGCGAGCTCGGTGAGGTCGAAGTTCTTGAACACGCGCCGGCCGATGAACTTGGGCACGGGCGGCGTGTAGCCGGTCCAGTCGATCGGCGTCTTGTTGGCGCGCGCCTTGGCCAGCGGCCACATCGGCACCTGCTTCTTGTTGGCGTGCTGCGTGCGCACCTTCTCGTAGTCGGCGTTGATCTCGTCGATGTACGCGGTGGCCTGGTCGCTCAAGAGCGACTGCGCCACGCTCACGCTGCGCGAGGCGTCGGGCACGTAGACAACAGGGCCTTCGTAGTGCGGCGCGATCTTCACGGCCGTGTGCACGCGGCTGGTGGTGGCGCCGCCGATCAAGAGCGGAATCTTTCGGATGCGGAAGTGGTCGTCCTTCTGCATCTCGCCGGCCACGTACTGCATTTCTTCCAGGCTCGGCGTGATCAGGCCCGACAGGCCCACGATGTCCGCGCCCTCGACCTTCGCCCGGGCCAGGATCTCGTGGCACGGGACCATCACGCCCATGTTCACCACTTCGAAGTTGTTGCACTGGAGCACCACGGTCACGATGTTCTTGCCGATGTCGTGCACGTCGCCCTTCACGGTGGCGATGATGATCTTGCCCTTGGTGCGCACGTCGCGGCCCGCGGCCTCGTCCTGGCGCTTTTCTTCCTCGATGTAGGGAATGAGGTGGGCCACGGCCGACTTCATCACGCGCGCCGACTTCACCACCTGCGGCAGGAACATCTTGCCCTGGCCGAACAGGTCGCCCACGATGTTCATGCCGTCCATCAGCGGGCCTTCGATCACGTGCAGCGGACGGCCGCCCTTGGCAAGAACGATCTGGTAGGCCTCCTCGGTGTCTTCCACGATGAAGTCGGTGATGCCGTGCACCATCGCATGCGAGAGGCGCTGATTGACCGACACCGGATGCTCCGGCGTGCCGCGCCATTCGAGCTTCTTGCTGTCGTCCTTGGCGCCGCTCTTGGCGGTTTCGGCCACTTCGACCAGTCGCTCGCCGGCGTCGGAGCGGCGGTTCAGCACCACGTCTTCCACGCGCTCGCGCAGCGTGGGCTCCAGGTCGTCGTACACGCCCACCATGCCGGCATTGACGATGCCCATGTCCATGCCCGCCTGGATCGCGTGGTACAGGAACACGGTGTGGATGGCTTCGCGCACCGGGTCGTTGCCGCGGAAGCTGAAGCTCACATTGCTCACGCCGCCCGACACCTTGGCACCCGGCAGGTTCTGCTTGATCCAGCGCACCGCGTTGATGAAGTCGACCGCGTAGTTGTCGTGCTCCTCGATGCCGGTGGCAATGGCGAAGATGTTGGGGTCGAAGATGATGTCCTCGGGCGGGAACCCGACCTCGTCCACCAGGATGCGGTAGGCGCGCTCGCAGATCTCGATCTTGCGTTGGTAGGTGTCGGCCTGGCCCTTCTCGTCGAAGGCCATCACCACCGCGGCGGCGCCATAACGCCTCACGAGCTTGGCCTCGTGCTTGAACTTGTCGACCCCCTCCTTCATGGAAATGGAATTGACGATGCCCTTGCCCTGGATGCAGCGCAGGCCGGCCTCGATCACTTCCCACTTCGAGCTGTCGACCATCACCGGCACGCGCGCGATGTCGGGCTCGCTGGCGATGAGGTTCAGGAAGCGCACCATCGCAGCCTTGCTGTCGAGCATGGCCTCGTCCATGTTGATGTCGATCACCTGCGCGCCGTTCTCGACCTGCTGGCGCGCCACGGCCAGGGCCTCTTCGAACTGGCCGTTCAGGATCATCCGCGCGAAGGCCTTCGAACCGGTGACGTTGGTGCGCTCGCCGATGTTGACGAACAGCGACCCGGCATCGATGGCCACCGGTTCGAGGCCGGACAACTTCATCGGGGGAACGGAGGGCGCGGGAACATCGCTCATGGGGGCTCACCTGTGCAGGAAAAAACGTCAGGTGAGCGTCGTTTGCGGCTTGCGCCCTGGCGGTAGGGCGCCTTCCAAGCCTGACGGCGGGCCTCTTGATGCGGGCCGCCGCTGCAACGCTCCTTGGAAGGGAGCGCAATTTTACCGGCTGCGGCAAGGGCCGCGGCCGCCAGGGGCGTTCAGGCCCCCTGCCCGGCCGCCGCGGCAGGCCTGGCGGGCGCGGCCGAGGCCGGCAGCCCGAACACCCGGTCGAAGCCCCAGTTGAAGGCGAAGGTGTAGACCAGGAAGAACACCACCAGCCCCAGATCCATCACCAGCGCCTGCCAGAGCGTCACGCCCAGGCCCCAGGCGAACAGCGGCACCAGCAGCGCGATCAGCCCGCCCTCGAAGCCGACGGCATGCGCCATGCGCCGACGCACGCTGCGCCCGCGCACCGCCTGGCGCGACTCCCAGCGCTCGAACAGGGCGTTGAAGACCAGGTTCCAGATCACGGCGATGACCGAGGCCGCCACAGCCAGCACGCCGGAGTGGCCGAGCCCGGCGTCCGTCATCAGCGCCAGGCCGGCGCTGGCGGCCACGATGGCGATCCCTTCGTAAAGGGTGATGTAGACGACGCGGCGCTGGAACCCCTGCATGACTGTTTCCTCTGGCGGATGAAGACGATGGCTGGACTTTATTTGTTGTTTACTGATATAAAAAGTCAACTTGTTTCAGTTTTATTGATAGATAGGCGGGGGCAGATGGCTTTCTCCAGCGACAACGTCGAAGTCTTCCTGGCCGTGATCGACCACGGCTCCTTTTCCGCCGCGGCGCGCGCGCTGCGCAAGGTGCCCTCGGCCGTCAGCATGGCCATTGCCAACCTCGAGGCCGAACTGGCCCTGCCCCTGTTCGACCGCAGCGGCCGCGAGCCGCAGCCGACCGCCGCCGCCCGTTCGCTGGAGCCGCAGGCGCGGCTGCTGGCGGCGCAGCTGAAGCAGCTGCAGGTGCAAGCGCTGGCGCTCACCCAGGGCCTGGAAAACCGGCTCACGCTGGCCATTGCGCCCGAACTGCTGGCCGCGCCCTGGAGCGGGCCGCTGGCCGCGCTGGCCGAGGAATATCCGCTGCTGCAGGTCGAGGTGCTGGCCGCGCCGCAGGCCGACGCGCTGGCGCTGCTGCACAGCGGCCGCGCGCAGCTGGCGCTGGTGTTCGAGCGCCCGAGCCTCGACGGGCGGGAAGGCTTTCAGGAAGTCGGCAGCGACACCATGGTGGCCGTGATGGCGCCCGGCCATCCGGTGCTGCAGGCGGCCGCCGGCGAGCGCCTGCGCGAGGACCACCTCACGAACACCCGGCAGATCGTGGTGGCGGGGCGCGACCTGGCCACCAGCGATCCGCGCTTCGTGTTCGCGCGCCATGTCTGGCGCACCGACAACGCGCTGGCCGCGCTGAGCCTGATCACCGCCGGGCTCGGCTGGGGCTGGCTGCCGCGTAACTTCGCCAAGCCCCACGTGGCCGCCGGCGCGCTGGTCGAGATTCCGTTCGAGAACCTCAGCAACGGGCTCGACCTGTGGGTCGACGTGGTGTGGTCGCGCGAGCGTCCGCTGGGCCTGGGGGCGCAGCGCTTCGTGGCGCTGATTGCGCGCGACCGGCAGGCCGCGGCGGGCATTTCTCCAGGCTGAGGAGGCTTGTCAGTCGCGATGGCCGTGTCCGCCGCCCTTGCCGCCGCCGTGGCCTCCTCCGCCCTTGCCTCCGCCTTCATCCCCGCCGTGCGGGCGCCCGCGCCCGCCGCCAGCGCCGCCGCCGCCGCTGGGCCGTCCGCCTCCCGGATGCGCTTGCGGTGTGCCGGGCAATGGCCCGGGCCGGAAAGCCGGCTGGGGCCGGGGCGGCTTGAAGCCCGGGTCGGCCGGCGCGCGGAAGCCCGGGCCCGGCTGTGGACGGTAGCCCGGCCCGGGATGCGGGCGGACGCCGGGCACCGGCGCGGGCTTGAAACCGGGGCCAGGCCACGGCCTGGGTTGCCAGGCCGGCCGCACAGGCGGCGGCGGATGCCAGCCGGGGATCGGCGGCGGCGGCGGCCGGCCTCCCCACCAGCGGCGCTCGCCGTACCAGGGCCGGTCGCGGTAGTAGTCGGCCCAGTAGCTGCCGATCACGAAGGTCACGACGGGCACGCCGATCACCGCCGCGTAGGTCGCCAGCGGCACGCGCTGCTGCTGGTAGGCGTAGTCCAGGCTCCGCGCCCAGACCCAGCCCCGCCCGCCGTCGGGCAGCACCACGTCGCACCAGCTGTAGCCGCCGGTGCAGCCGATCACGTCGAGCGGCTGGCCCGGCCCGAGCCGCGCCACCAGCGGATAGTCGCCCGAAGGGCCGGCCCGCAGGTTGACGGTGCCGCGCGTGAAGGCCTGCTGCGCCGCAGCCGCCAGCGGAAAGGCCAGGGCAATGGCGCCGATGCCGATCCGGTGCAGGGAGAGTTTGTTGTTCATGTTCAGGCTTCCTTTGCGCCGCCAGCCTAGGCGGCGGCCCGAGCGCCGTCAATCAGCCGCGGGCGCGACAGCGTAGCGGCGTCGGCTACGCTGCTTCGCGGTAGAAGCCGGCGCTGTTGTTCAACCGCCGGCCCTCGATTGGCGCAACCGCCTGGCCGATGGCCGCGATGTGGTCCGGCGTGGTGCCGCAGCAGCCGCCCACGATGTTCACGAGCCCTTCGGCCGCGAACTCGTGCAGCAGCCGCGAGGTCACGTCGGGCGTCTCGTCGAAGCCGGTTTCGCTCATCGGATTGGGCAGGCCCGCGTTCGGATAGCAGCTGATGAAGGTGTCGCCCGCCACCTTCGCGAGTTCCTGGATATAGGGGCGCATCAGCGCCGCGCCCAGCGCGCAGTTGAGCCCGACGGCCAGCGGCTGCGCATGGCGCACGCTGTGCCAGAACGCGGTGACGGTCTGGCCGCTCAGGATGCGGCCCGAGGCGTCGGTCACGGTGCCGCTGATGATCAGCGGCAGGCGCTGGCCGCTGTTGTCGAAATACTCGTCCACCGCGAACAGCGCGGCCTTGGCGTTGAGCGTGTCGAAGATGGTCTCGACCAGGATCACGTCGGCGCCGCCTTCGACCAGCGCTTCGGTCTGCTCGTAGTAGGCCGCGCGCAGCTGCTCGAAGTCGACGTTGCGCGCGCCCGGGTCGTTCACGTCGGGGCTGATGCTCGCGGTCTTGGGCGTGGGGCCGAGGGCGCCGGCCACGAAGCGCGGCTTGTCCGGCGTGCTGAACTTGTCGCAGGCCGCGCGCGCGAGCTTGGCCGATTCGAGGTTCATCTCGCGCGCGAGGTGCGCCATCTTGTAGTCCTCCTGCGCGATGGTGGTCGCGCCGAAGGTGTTGGTCTCGATCAGGTCGGCGCCGGCCGCGAGGTAGCCCTCGTGGATGTCGCGGATCACGTCGGGCCGCGTGAGCGAGAGCAGTTCGTTGTTGCCCTTCACGTCACGCTCGAAGTCCTTGAAGCGCTCGCCGCGGTACTGTTCCTCGGTGAGCTTGAAGCGCTGGATCATCGTGCCCATCGCGCCGTCGAGGATGGCGATGCGCTTTTCGAGGATGCCGGCGAGTGCCTGGCCGCGGGTGTAGACGAGGGGCTTCATAACTTCCGATTGTAGGAAGCGAGGCTGCCCCTGGCCGCCGTCAGTGCTTTGCGCGGCCTTCCACGAACGCCAGCACCGCCTCGATCATGCGCCGCACATGCGGCTGCACGCCGGCCGCCACATCGGGCAGGTAGTCGAAAGACAGCTTCTCCTGCATGTAGCTCGACTGCGTCATCTCGAGCTGCACCGCGTGCACGCCGGCGGCCGGGTTGCCGTATTCGCGCGTGATGTAGCCGCCCGTGAAGCGGCCGTTGAGCACCGCGGTGTAGCCCGTGGCCGACTTCGCGATGTCGAGCAGCGTGGCGGCCAGCGCCGGATCGCAGCTGGTGCCATTGCCGGTGCCCAGGTTCAGGTCGGGCAGCTTGCCTTCGAAGAAGCGCGGCAGCACCGAGCGGATCGAATGCGCGTCCCACAGCGCGATGGTGCCGTGCGCGGCCTTCAGGCGGTCGAGCTCGGCCTGCAGCTGCCGGTGGTAGGGCTGCCAGATGGCGTCGCGGCGCGCGCCGATCTCCTCGTCGTCCGGCACATCGTCGGGACTTGCGTAGACCGGCGTGTCGTCGAAGGTGTCGACCGGGCACAGGCCGGTGACGCTCTGGCCGGGGTACAGGCTGGCGCCGTCGGGCGGCCGGTTCAGGTCGACCACGTAGCGCGAGTGCGTGGCGACGAGCACGGAGGCGCCGAGCGCATCGGCAAAGCCGTAGAGCCGTTCGAGGTGCCAATCGGTGTCGGGCACCCGGCGCGCCTCTTCGGTGAAGCGGGCGGCGAGCGCGGGCGGCACGTGGGTGCCGACATGCGGCATCGAAATCAGCAAGGGACGCGTGCCCTGGCGAAAGCGGAAGGCGGGTTCTGTGGTGGTGAAACTCATGGGCTCAATTTTCCTGGAGAAGCTGGCTGCGCGCCGCGACGAATGCGGCGGCGGCCTCGTCGTGCATGGCATGGCGGCCGGCCACGACGCGCGGCTGGCCCGACACCCAGACGGTGTCGATGGCAGAGGTTCGGTGGCTGGCAAAGACGTGGGCCGACAGCATGTCGGCGGCGGGCAGGCCCTGCAGCGCGATCTGTGCAGCATCGAGCACCACGAAGTCGGCCTGCTGCCCCGCGGCCAGGCCGCCGATGGCCCGGCCCGAGGCCTGCGCACCGCCGCGCACCGCCTCGAGCGTGAGCGCGGTGGCCACGTGCGGCTGCGCCGCGCTGGCGCCGACGTTGCGCTGTCGCTTGCCCAGGCGCTGGCTGTATTCGAGCATCAGCAGCTCTTCCGCGGCGTTGACCGTGGCATGGCTGTCGGAGCCCAGGCCCCAGGCGCCGCCATGGTGGCGCCATGCGGAGAAATCGAAGATGCCGTCGCCTAGGTTGGCCTCGGTGGTCGGGCACAGGCCGGCCACTGCACCGCTCCGCGCACCGCGCTCGTATTCGGCCGCATCCATGTGCGTGGCATGCACCAGGCACCAGCGCGCATCGACCGGCGCATGGTCGAGCAGCCAGGCCACGGGGCGCTGGCCGCTCCAGGCCACGCAGTCGTCGACTTCCTTGGTCTGCTCGGCGATGTGGATGTGGATCGGCGCGCCCGGGTCGATGGCTTCGAGGCCCGCAATGGCTTCGCGCAATGCATCGGGCGGCACGGCGCGCAGCGAATGCGGCGCGAGGCCGAGCCTCGCCCCCTGCGCCTCGCACGCAGGCTTCAGCGTGTCGAGCAGGCGCAGCATCGAATCGGTCGAGCGGATGAAGCGGCGCTGCCCTTCGTTGGGCGGGAGGCCGCCGAAGCCGCTGGCCTGGTAGAGCACGGGCAGCAGCGTGAAACCGATGCCTGCCCTTTTTGCAGCGCGCAGCAGCGCGAGACTCAAGGTTGCATCGTCGGCATAGGGGCGGCCGTCGGCATCGTGGTGCACGTACTGGAACTCGCACACGCTGGTGTAGCCGGCTTCGAGCATCTCGGCATAGAGCCAGGTGGCGATGGCCTCCATGTGCTGCGGGCCGAGGCGCGCGGCAAAGCGGTACATCAGCGTGCGCCAGCTCCAGAAGCTGTCGTGCTGTTCGGCACGGTATTCGGTGAGCCCGGCGAAGGCGCGCTGGAAGGCGTGCGAATGCAGGTTGGGCATGCCGGGGATCAACGGACCTTTGGCAGTTTGCGTGCCGGCAGAGCTTTGCGCACCGGCCTGCACCTGCGTGAGCTGGCCGGCATCGTTCCACGCCAGCAGGACGTTCTTGGCCCAGCCGTCGGGCAGCAGCGCATCGGCCGCGAAAAGCGCGTGTGTCATGGCTGGCCCCCCACGGCGATGCGCCCCTGCCGCACCACGGTGCGCACCGGCCGCTGGCCGAACCAGTAGGCGAGCTCGGCCGCATCGCGCACGTTCCACAGCACGAAGTTGGCGGGCATGCCTTCGGCAATCGCGCCATGCGTTTTCTGCAGGCCCAGCGCGCGCGCCGCATGCACCGTGACGCCGGCCAGCGCCTCGGGCACGGTGAGGCGGAACAGCGTGCACGCCATGTTCATCATCAACAGCAGGCTCAGCGCAGGCGAGGTGCCGGGGTTGTGGTCTGTCGACACGGCCATCGGCACGCCGGCGGCGCGCAGCGCCTCGATGGGCGGCAGCTGCGTGTCGCGCAGCGTGTAGTAGGCGCCGGGCAGCAGCACGGCCACGGTGCCCGACCGGCGCATGGCCTCGATGCCTTCGGCCGACAGGTGCTCGATGTGGTCGCACGACAGCGCGCCGTAGCGCGCGGCGAGCGCGGCGCCGCCCATGTCCGACAGCTGCTCGGCATGCAGCTTGACCGGCAGGCCCAGCGCCTTCGCGGCCTGGAAGACCTGCTCGGTTTCCGCGAGCGAAAAGGCGATGCGCTCGCAGAACACGTCCACCGCATCGACCAGCCCCTCGGCCGCGAGTGCCGGCAGCATCTGGTTGCAGACGAGGTCGATGTAGTCGCCGCTGCGTCCCGCGTACTCCGGCGGCAGCGCATGCGCGCCGAGGAAGGTGGTGCGCACGGTGACGCCATGGGCTTCGCCCAGGCGCCGCGCCACCCGCAGCTGCTTGCGTTCGTGTTCGAGTGCGAGGCCGTAGCCCGACTTGATCTCGATCGCGCACACGCCATCGGCCAGCAGTTGTTCGAGCCGCGGCGCGGCCTGCGCGAAGAGCGTGTCTTCATCGGCCTCGCGCGTCGCGCGCACCGACGAGACGATGCCGCCGCCGGCCTTGGCCACCTCTTCGTAGGTGGCGCCCGCGAGCCGCAGCGCGAACTCGTTGGCGCGCTGGCCGCCGTAGACCAGGTGGGTGTGGCAATCGACCAGGCCGGGCGTGACGAGCGCGCCACCGCCGTCGTGCGGCGGCAGGCCCTCGAATCCGGCCGGCAGGGCGCTGCGCGCGCCGACCCAGCGGACCATGCCCTCGGTCACCGCGATGGCGGCTTCGGCATCGGCGTCCAGGGCGGCGCCGGGCGCGGCATCGGGCGCCAGGCGCAGGCCGGCCCAGAGGCCGTCGGCCGATGGGAATGAGCTTGCTTGTTTCATGCTTTGTCTCGGGGTTTGCACAGCTTACGCCGGCACGATGCGAACCACAGCCAGCCGCGCGCCTTCATGCGCGGGCACGGCTTGCCACGCCTGCGCAGCGTCGGTCCAATACAGCCCCTCACCTTCGCGGCAGTGCTGCTGCTCGTCGTTCAGGCGCCACGCGCCGCGCAACGCCAGCAGCACGCCGTGCGGTGCGGGCTCGATGGCCGATGCCTCTGCGAGCACCCGCACGTCGGCGCGCCACCGGCCACGCCGTGTCATCACGTTGAAATCGGTCGATGCGCTACCGAGCAGCGTGCAGTCGATCGCGTCGTCGCCGCTGAATGCAAACGGGCGATGCGGCACGTCGAGCGTGTGGTCCACTCGCCCGTCCTGCGTGAACAGCCGGACGCCGTCGCCTTCCAGCAGCATGATGCTGCGGTCGACACCTGCGAACGCCGAGAACGGCCCGGCCGCCGCGATGGCCGCGATGCTCGCGCGCCAGCCGAAGCTGTCGAGTCCCGCACCGTGCGGCCAGCTCACGATCTCCTGCGTCGTGCCGCCGCCGTTCTTCCATGGCATTGCCGGGAGCGCGGCGCGGGAAAATCGAACCACGCTCATCGCACCAACCCGTCTTGCCGCAGCTTCTGCTCGAAGTGCCTGAGCACCAGCGTCATCGTGCCCGTGAGCACGAAGTACACGAGCGCAATCGCCAGATAGACCTCCAGCGAGCGGTACGACACGCTGATGATCTTCTGCCCCTCGTGCATCAGGTCGTGAATCGTCAGCAGCGACACCAGCGCCGAATTCTTGATGAGCGCGATGAACTCGTTGCCCAGCGGCGGAATCATGCGCACCACCGCCTGCGGCAGCAGGATCTCGCGCATCGCCACGGCGGGCGTCATGCCCAGCGACTGCGCCGCCAGGGTCTGGCCCTTGTCGATCGACTGGATCGCGCCGCGCACGATCTCCGACACGTACGCGCCCGAGTACACACCGAGCCCCAGCACGCCGCACAGGAAGGCCGGCAGCAGGATGCCGAAATGCGGCAGGCCGAAGAACAGGATGAACAGCTGCACCAGGAGCGGCGTGCCGCGAATGGCCGCCACGTACGCCGTGCACGCGCCGTACAGCCAGCGCCGCTTCGGGTTGAGCCGGCCGATGCCGACCAGCAGGCCCAGCACGCAGCCGAGCGCGAGCGCGAAGGCGGTGATCTCCACCGTGACGAGCGCGCCGCGCAGCAGGTCGGGCCAGCCCTGCCAGACCGGCGAGAAGTCGAGATCCATGGTCAATCCTTCTTGCGGCCGAGCGCCGGGCCGCCCCAAGCCGGCCGCGCCTCCCCCGCGGGGGGTGGAGTTACACGCGCGCAGCGCGTGAAAAGCCGGGGGGCTGTCATTACTTTGCGTTGAACCACTTGGCGACGATCTGCGCATAGGTGCCGTCGGCCTTGAGCTTCTCGATGGCGCCGTTCACGGCCTTGGTGAGCTCGGGCGTGTCCTTGCGGACGGCCATGCCGTATTCCTCGGTGGTGATCTGCTCCGGCAGCACCTTCAGGCCGCCGCGCGTGCGCACGTACTGGTAGGCGGCGGGCTTGCCCGTGACGGCGGCATCGGCTCGGCCGATGTCCACGAGGTTGAACATCTCCTGGTTCTTCTCGACTTCCATCAGCTGCACCTGCGGGAATTTCTCCTTGGTGTAGGCCACCGACTTGGTGCCCACCTGCACGCTGACCTTCTTGCCGTTGATGTCGGCCGGGGTCTTGATGGCGGTGTTGCCGTCCTTCACCATCACCACCAGGCCGCCCGCGTAGTAGGGCGCGGTGAAGTCGACGACCTTCTTGCGCTCGTCGGTGATGTAGATGGCCGAGACGGCCATGTCGAAGCGCTTCGAGATCAGGCCCGGCACCAGGCCCTTGAAGTCGATGTCGATCCATTCGATCTTGCGCCCCAGCGTCTTGCCGATGGCCTCGACCAGCTCCACGTCGAAGCCCGTGCGCTTGCCGTTCTCCACGTACTCCATCGGCGGGAAGGTGGCGTCGGTGGCCACGCGCAGCGGCTCGCCCTGGGCTTGCGCGTTGACGGCGAAGCCGAGGAGAGCGAGGCTGGAGAGAGCGGCGGCAATGAGAGTGCGGCGGGTGTTCATGGTGAAAGGCTTCCGTGGGTTTGAAAAGAAGAAGGAAAGAAGGTGCAGCGATGGCTGTTGCATGGCGCGCGAGATGCGCGCCGCGGTGACGACGTTCATGGGCACCCATGCAGCTTCCATGCCCTCGACGCGCGTGAGCGGCGCCATGAGCGTGATCACGCCGCGCAGGTGGCGGCCCGGGCCCAGCACCGGTGCGCTGGCGCCCCGGAAGTCAGCGCACCATCGGCAGCTTCAACCCCTGCTTCTTGGCCGTGGCCACGGCAATGTCATAGCCCGCATCCGCATGGCGCATCACGCCGGTGGCCGGGTCGTTCCAGAGCACGCGTTCGATGCGCTTGGCGGCCGCGTCGGTGCCGTCGCACACGATCACCACGCCCGAGTGCTGCGAGTAGCCCATGCCCACGCCGCCGCCATGGTGCAGGCTGACCCAGGTGGCGCCGCCCGCGGTGTTGAGCAGCGCGTTGAGCAGCGGCCAGTCGCTCACCGCATCGGTGCCGTCCTTCATGGCTTCGGTCTCGCGGTTGGGGCTTGCGACCGAGCCGGTGTCGAGGTGGTCGCGGCCGATGACGATGGGCGCCTTGAGTTCGCCGTTCTTCACCATCTCGTTGAAGGCCAGTCCGGCGATGTGGCGCTCGCCCAGGCCGAGCCAGCAGATGCGTGCCGGCAGGCCCTGGAAGGCGATGCGCTCGCGCGCCATGTCGAGCCAGCGGTGCGTGTGGGTGTTCTCCGGGAACAGCTCCTTGATCTTGGCGTCGGTCTTGTAGATGTCTTCGGGGTCGCCCGAAAGCGCGACCCAGCGGAATGGGCCCTTGCCTTCGCAGAACAGCGGACGGATGTAGGCCGGCACGAAGCCGGGGAAGTCGAAGGCGTTTTTCACGCCCTCGTCGAACGCGACCTGGCGGATGTTGTTGCCGTAGTCGACCGTGGGGATGCCCATGGCCTGGAAGTCGAGCATGGCCTGCACGTGCACGGCGCACGACTTCGCGGCCGCCTTCTTGAGCGCGTCGTGCTGCGAGGCGTCCTTCATCGCGGCCTGCCATTGCGGCACGGTCCAACCCGAAGGCAGGTAGCCGTTGATGAGGTCGTGCGCCGAGGTCTGGTCGGTCACGAGGTCGGGCTTGAGCCCGCCGGCCTTCGCGCGCTTCACCAGCGCGGGCAGGATGTCGGCCGCATTGCCGAGCAGCGCGATCGACACGGCTTCCTTCGCGTCGCAGTGCTGCTTGATGAGTTCGAGCGCGTGGTCGATGTCGCGCGCCTGCTTGTCGACGTAGCGCGTGCGCAGGCGGAAGTCGATGCTGCTCTGCTGGCACTCGATGTTGAGCGACACCGCGCCCGCCAGCGTGGCCGCGAGCGGCTGCGCACCGCCCATGCCGCCGAGGCCGGCCGTCAGGATCCACTTGCCCGCGAGGCTGTTGTTGTAGTGTTGCCGGCCGGCTTCGACAAAAGTCTCGAAGGTGCCCTGCACGATGCCCTGGCTGCCGATGTAGATCCAGCTGCCCGCGGTCATCTGGCCGTACATGAAGAGGCCCTGGCGGTCGAGCTCGTTGAAGTGCTCCCAGTTGGCCCACTTGGGCACGAGGTTGGAGTTGGCGAGCAGCACGCGCGGCGCGTTCTCGTGCGTCTTGAACACGCCGACCGGCTTGCCCGACTGGATGAGCAGCGTCTCGTCGTCGTTGAGTTCCTTCAGCGACGCGAGGATCTGGTCGTAGCAGGCCCAGTTGCGCGCGGCGCGGCCGATGCCGCCGTACACCACGAGGTCTTGCGGGCGCTCGGCCACCTCGGCGTCGAGGTTGTTCTGCAGCATGCGGAATGGGGCCTCGGTGAGCCAGCTCTTGCAGTTGAGCGTGCTGCCGCGCGGGGCGCGGATCACGCGCGTGGGGTCGTGGCGCGGGTCGGCGGCATCGGGGTTCTGCAGGGCGAATTTCTCGGGAGCGTTCATGGCGTGGTTCTCCTTGTCGGTTGATGTTTTATGCGCGGCTGGGCAGGATGTCGAGCAGCGCGGCCGGCAGCTCGGCCTTCAGCGCCCACTGGCGCATGGCTTCGATGTCGGGCGCGAGGTAGCGGTCGCGTTCGAGGAAGGCGACCTTCTGGCGGATGCTGGCAAATTCGGCTTCGACCAGCGGGGAGCTCTTGAGCCCGCGTTTGAGTTCAATACCTTGCGCGGCGGCCATCGCTTCGATGCCGACGACGACCGCGGTGTTGTTGACCATGTCGCCCAAGCGGCGTGCAGCGAAGGTCGCCATCGACACATGGTCTTCCTGGTTGGCCGAGGTCGGCAGGCTGTCGACACTCGCGGGATGCGCGAGCGACTTGTTCTCCGAGGCCAGCGCGGCGGCCGTGACCTGCGCAATCATGAAGCCGGAGTTGAGGCCGCCGTCGCGCACCAGGAACGGCGGCAGGCCCGAGAGGCCCGTGTCGAGCAGGAGCGCGATGCGGCGCTCGGCGATCGCGCCGACTTCGCTGACGGCCAGCGCGATGATGTCGGCGGCAAAGGCCACCGGCTCGGCGTGGAAGTTGCCGCCCGAGATCACTTCCCCGGTGTCGCAGAACACCAGCGGGTTGTCCGATGCGGCATTCGCTTCGATCACCAGCACGCGCGCGGCATGCGCGAGGTTGTCGAGGCAGGCGCCCATCACCTGCGGAATGCAGCGCACCGAATACGGGTCCTGCACGCGGCCGCAGTCGGCATGCGACGGCACGATCTCGCTGCCTTCGAGCAGCGTTCGCACCGCGCCCGCCACCGCGATCTGTCCCGGTTGGCCGCGTGCGGCGTGGATGCGCGCATCGAAAGGCTTGATCGAACCCTGGATGGCTTCGAGCGACAGCGCGCCCGACATCAACGCGGCGGCGAACACGTCCTCGGCGCCGAACAGGCCGGCGAGCGCGAGCGCGGTCGACACCTGCGTGCCGTTGAGCAGCGCCAGGCCTTCCTTGGGGCCGAGCACGAAGGGCTCGAGGCCGACGAGGCGCATGGCCTCGGCACCGCTGACCACGGCGCCGCCGGCCGTCGTCGCTTCGCCCTCGCCGATCAGCACGCAGGCCATGTGCGCAAGCGGCGCAAGATCGCCCGATGCGCCCACCGAGCCCTTGCACGGAATGCGCGGCATGACGCCCGCATTGAACAGCGCCAGCAGCGCATCGACCAGCGCGGGCCGCACGCCCGAATGGCCGCGCGCCAGGCTCACGGCCTTGGTCGCGAGCACCATGCGCACCACCGGCGCGGCCAGCGGCTCGCCCGTGCCCACGCTGTGCGAGAGCACAAGGTTGCGCTGCAGCTCGGCCAGATGGTCGTTGCCGATGCGCGTGCTTGCGAGCTTGCCGAAGCCGGTGTTGATGCCGTAGACCACCTGGTCGTTGTCGACGATGTGGCGCACCGCCGCTTCGGCACGCGCCATGCCCTCCTGCACCGAAGGGTCGAGCACCAGCCGCACGCCGCCGGCCTGGATGCGGCGGAGCATCGCGGGGTCCACCTTGCCGGGCGTGAGGGTCAGGGTGGTGTCGGTTTGATTGTGTGTTGGCATGTGAACCTGTCTATACAAGTGGTTGCGAGAGAAAACTGTCGGTTTCTCGGCGAAAAAATCAGCCGAAGGACGGGTTGCCGTCCGCTCGGAAGCGGCTGCCCAGGCTGTAGCGCGACGCCGGATGCAGGCAGCGCACCCAGGTGACCGGCGTGTTGCGCGTCCAGGTGCGGCGCGTGAGCAGCAGGCAAGGGTCGGTCGGTTCCATCGCGAGCCGGCCCGCCTGCTCCGCGGTGGGCAGCACGGCATCGACGACGTGCTCGATCTGGTCGAAGGGCACGTTGCGCACCAGGTACTCGCTGGGCGGCACGGCGGCGAAGTCTTGCTCGAGGTAGTCGGGCACGACCAGCGGATTGACGTAGCGCTCTTCGAGCTGCACCGGCGTGTCGTTCTCCAGGTGCAGGCAGACGCTGTGGAACACCGAGGTGCCCGCGCGCATGTCGAGCCAGGCGGCCACGTCGGGCGAGGCGGCGACGCGTTCGACCGCGAGCATCTCGCAGCGGTAGTCGTGCCCGCGCTGGCGGATCTCGCTCGCGATGTTGGCGATCTGCAGCAGCGTGGACTGCGGCTTGTTCTCGGCCACGAAGCTGCCCACACCGGCCACCCGCACGATGCGGCCCTGCTCCATCAGCTCGCGCAGCGCGCGGTTCACCGTCATGCGCGAGATGCCGAACTGCGCGACCAGTTCGCTCTCGGACGGCAGGCGGTGGCCGGCCGGCCAGGTGCCGTCCTGGATCTTGCGAGAGATGTGATCCTTGACTTGCGCATAGAGCGCGAGGGACGGCAGGTCGCGTTTCATGTCAGTTTTCCACCACGCTGGCACGTGACCCGCGACGCATGAAACCGACACGGCCCAGGCCAGGAACACCGCGGAACCGGCTTTGCCGGGCCGCTGGTGTTGCCCCCTGGAGGGGGGAGTCGAGCTACACGAAGTGAGCGAGGGACGGGGGTGGGTTTCATCCTAGTGCTCGGCCGCGGCCATCGATTCGGCGCGGATCTCTTCGGTCAGCTGCGCCTTGATGTCCATGAACTCCGGCGAGGTCTTGATGGTGTAGCTGCGCGGATGCGGAAAGTCGACCGCGATCTCGGTCTTGATGCGGCCCGGCCGCGCGCTGAACACCGCCACGCGGTTGGCCATGAAGATGGCCTCGTCGATGTCGTGCGTGACGAACAGCACCGTCTTGCGCGCCGACTCCCAGATGCCGAGCAGCAGCTCCTGCATCAGCACGCGGGTCTGGTTGTCGAGCGCGCCGAAGGGCTCGTCGAGCAGCAGCATCTTGGGGTCGTTGGCGAGCGCGCGCGCAATCGCGGTGCGCTGCTGCATGCCGCCCGAAAGCTGCTTCGGAAAGTGATGCTCGAAGCCGCGCAGGCCCACCTTGGCGATGAAGAACTCGCTGCGCTCTTTCTGATCGGCTTCGCTCATGCCGCGCTCGCGCAGGCCGAAGCGGATGTTCTGCGCCACCGTGAGCCATGGAAACAGCGTGTAGCTCTGGAACACCACGCCGCGGTCCGCGCCCGGGCCGTCGATGCGCTCGCCGTCGAGCAGCACCTGGCCGGTGGTCGGAAAGTCCAGCCCCGCGACGATGCGCAGCAGCGTCGACTTGCCGCAGCCCGAAGGGCCGAGGATGGTGACGAAGTCGTTTTCGCGCACTTCGAAGTCGATCGGCAGCAGCGCCTGCGTGCTCTGGCCCTTGGTGCCGGCAAAGACGCGCGACACGCCTTGAATGGAGAGTTGATTCTTCACAATGCGGCCCATGCGAACAGACGGCGGTTCAGTGCCTTGAAAGCGAAATCCGACACCAGCCCGATGACGCCGATCACGATGATCCCGAAGATGATCTGCCCGGTGTTCAGCAACGCCTGGCTGTCGGTGATCATGTGGCCGATGCCCGACGAGGAGCCGATGAGCTCCGCCACGATCACGTAGGTCCAGGCCCAGCCGAGGACGAGGCGCAGCGTTTCGGCGATGCCGGGCGCGGCGCCCGGAATGAGCACGCGCGCCACGATGCCGCGGCTGTTGGCGCCCAGCGTGTAGGCGGCCTCGACGAGGTCGCGCCGCGCGCCGCCCACCGTGACCGCCACCATCAGCACGATCTGGAAGAACGAGCCGATGAAGATCACCAGCAGCTTCTGCATTTCGCCCAGGCCGGCCCACAGGATGAGCAACGGAATGAAGGCGGAGGCCGGCAGGTAGCGGCAGAACGAGACGAAGGGCTCGAAGAAAGCCTCCACGGCCTTCCACGTGCCCATGGCAATGCCCAACGGCACCGCCAGCACGGCGGCCAGCAGGAAGCCGCCGAACACGCGCCACACGGTCATGCCCACGTCGCCGATGAAGCCGAACTCGGCGAACAGCATCCAGCCTTCCTTCAGCATGGTCACCGGGCTGGCAAGGAAGGTCGGCGGCACGAAGCCGCCGAGCGTGGCAATGGACCACACGAGCACGAAGGCCACGAAGAAGCCGAGGCCGAGCAGCACGCGGGCGCGCCCGCCGATGGGCTCGAGCGGCGCGAGCGAGCGGCGCCGCGCGGGCGCGGCGGCCTGGGGAGAGACGGCCGGAGCAGGTGCCGCCGCGCGCGGCGGCACCTGCGGCAGGGCCTTACTTGACGAAGCTTGCATCGAAGGTGGCTGCGTAGTCTTCAGGCGCCTTGCGGATCACGCCGGCCTCCAGCAGGATGGGCGTGGCTTCCTTCATGAAGCTGGTGAGCTCGCCCGCGAAGAATTTCTGGTTGGCCGCCTTGTCCTGCCAGCGCAGGTAGGCCGACGACTTGGCGAACTGCTCGCCGCTCTGCTTCACGGCCGAGCCCATGAGTTCGTTGGCCTTGGCCGGATCGGCCTTGATCATGTCCAGCGCCTCGAAGTACGACTGCGTGAGCGCCTGCGCGGCCTTGGCGTTGGCCTTGAGCCAGGTGGGCGCGCAGCCCACGGTGTCCATCACCATCGGGTAGTCGAGCGTGGTGGCCAGGATCTTGCCGGCCGCGGGGTTGGCGCGCACGGTCGAAAGATAAGGCTCGTAGGTCATGGCGGCGTCGTTCTGGCCGGCCACGAAGGCTTGCGCCGCGGGTTGCGGCTCGAGCGAGACCACCTTCACGTCCTTCAGCGTCATACCGTTCTTGTTGAGCATCCAGGCCAGGCCGAAGTAGGGCGCGGTGCCGGGCGCGCTCACGCCGATGGCCTTGCCCTTGAGGTCGGCGAAGCTCTTCACGTCGTTGCGCACCGCGAGGCCGTCGGCGCCGTAGGACTTGTCCATCTGGAAGATCTGCACGATGGGCACGCCGTTGGCGTTCCAGGCCACGTGCGTTTCCACCGTGGTGGCCGCGCACTGGATGGCGCCCGCGGCCAGCGCCAGATGGCGGTCCTTCTGCGGAATCATCTTGAGTTCGACGTCCAGGCCGTTCTTCTTGAAGATGCCGGCCTTGTCGGCCAGCGAGAGCGGTGCGAAGCCGGTCCAGCCGGACATGCCGAGCGCGATCTTGGTTTCCTGCGCAGCGGCCGTTCCGGCCATGCCCGCTGCACATGCGCCTGCTGCCAGCAGGGAGGCGAGTTTCACAACGACTGTCTTGACCATGGGTACTCCTGGGTCTGTTTTCTGGGAAAAGGCTCGGCGACGCGCTTCCGCTCACGGGCTGCGCGCGCCTCGCATTGTTGCCAAGCGCCCCAACTTGTATATACAGGATAACCCGGAAGGACCGTTTCGGTGCATTCCTTCAGGAAAAATGCACCAGATTGCTGTCTATACAGGAAGGGTGGCGGGACGGGCTTAAAGATTGCAAACCTCGTGCCAATGACGACCGGCGATTACAAATCTAGAGCTGCGGCGAGTTGCTGAAAAAAGGGCGCTCGACTTGGGCGAATTCGCTCACTCCTCGCCTCCGGTGTGTCGTTGCAGCCATTGCTGGCCCCGGGTGGTCAGTCGGTAACGTTGTTTGCTGCTGCGAGGTTTGTCGGGCAGGGTCATTTCGACCATCCCTGCTTGAAGCGACGGCAACAAATAGGCCTTGCGAAAGTGCTCGCCATCCTTCAAGCCCAGTGCTTGCTGGAGCTGCTGCCGCGGCCATTCGCCCAGCAACGCCACAATGACACGCCCAACTTCCGGGGTGACTTCCGGGGTGACTTCCGGGGTGACTTCCGGGGTGACTTGCACCTTGGGATGCACCGGCAGCCGGACCACAAACGAAGTGCGTTCTTCGTCGCTCTCGAACACAGGGTGAGGCGAGCCATTGGCCGCCATCACCTTCAGGATCTTGGGAATGCCGGTGGCACGACCTTCGGTCAGGTCAAGCTCCTTCAGAAACTCGCCGATGCGCCGGTTGCGATAGCGCCGGCTCACGGCGCGCCCAGCCTGCAAATCCGCCAGTGCAATGGAACGGTCAGGGCCCGGAAAGCTCAGGACCACGAGTTCGTTGCGGTCGATGCGCACCTCGATCGGCTCCCGCTCTTCATACGAGCGGTGGTACACCGCGTTGACCAAGGCCTCTTCGACCGCGGCATAAGGAAAGTTCCAGACTCTCTCAGCCTCGGCCCGCTGCGGGTGCTTGATGACTGTTTCCGCAAGGTAGTTGCGCCGGATGTAGTCGAGAGCCTCGCGCGTCATGCGGCCCAACGGGCCCTTGAAGCTCTTCTCGTCAAAACGATCGCCACCCGCCCCTTCGGGAAACCACAGCACGTCGATCTGCGTACCCTGAAAAAAGTGCTCGGGTGTTTCATTGAAGAACAGCAAGCCCACGTTCTTCGGCATCGGCGCTTCGGCGGGGCCGCCGATCACATTCATCTGGCGGCCCAGTGCCTCCAGCGGAAGGGAAGGCGCGTCATCGGCCAGATCGCTGCCGATCTCGTGCAGGAAGGCCTGCATCAGCGGTTGCGACAAATCGCTCGCGCGCGCCGACTGCTGGAACCGATCGTCGAACGGCACCTTGGCCGTGAGACTCAACAGTTCTTGCTCCACATCGCCCTTGGCCTCCACCGTGCTTGCGTAGCGGCGAATGTAGTAGTGCCAGGTCTTGTGTTTGGCGGTGACCGACGCCGGCACCTTGTAAGGCCGAGTCTGGCCGCCTGGCGCCCACAGCACGATGAGCTTGCGGCCCCCGACCACCTCGACGCTGAGCACTGGAAAGTAAGGCGGCTGGATCAGCTGGCAGTGGGCGAGCAGTTCCTGCTGGATCCTGTCGAGCTGATTGTCGGGCAGGCCCACCGGCGGAAAGGCTGGCAACCCATTGGCATCGCAGTCCTGCCCGATCACCACATAGCCGCCACCCAGATTCGCGAAGTCGTTGGCAAACGCGCACACGGTGCGCAGGATCGCATCCGGGTTCCATCCGGCCTTGTATTCGATGCGCTCGCCCTCGACCGTCCGCTGGTGCAGCAGGTCCTCGAGGTTGATGGGGAGCTTGTTGGGCATCGGCAGTGAATTTTCTTGGTAGCGCGGCAACTGGCCGATTCTCCACACTCCAAGACAGCATGGCGTGCTGACCGCGTGCGCATCGACAAGCGACAATCCAGCCTCCGAGGAGTAGTTGCAATCTCAAGCCGAACCCGCACTGCTCCGACGCGAAACCTATCAATTTCATAGTGCCAGAACCGCTTGTTGCCTATGTCCTCGCTCGCTCCCCTCCCCCTCGACGCCCCCGGCAGCAGCAGCGCACCCGCCGACATCCTTCACGAAGTCTTCGGCTATTCGCAGTTCCGCGGCCCGCAGCAGGACATCGTCGATCACGTGGTGGGCGGCGGCGACGCCTTGGTGCTGATGCCCACGGGCGGCGGCAAGTCGCTGTGCTACCAGATCCCGGCCATTGCGCGGCAGCGCGCGGGGCGCGGCGTGTCGGTGGTGGTGTCGCCGCTGATCGCGCTGATGCACGACCAGGTCGGCGCGCTGCACGAGGCCGGGGTGAACGCGGCGTTCCTGAATTCCACGCTCGACTGGGAGCAGACGCAGGACGTGGAGCGCCGCATGCTGCGCGGCGAGATCACGCTGCTGTACGCGGCGCCGGAGCGTGTGAACACGCCGCGTTTTCTTTCGCAACTCGATTCGCTGAAGGAGCGCGGCAAGCTCTCGCTGTTCGCGATCGACGAGGCCCATTGCGTGAGCCAGTGGGGCCACGACTTCCGCCCCGAATACCGCGCGCTCACGGTGTTGCACGAACGCTATCCGGGCGTGCCGCGCATCGCGCTCACCGCCACGGCCGATGCGCTCACGCGCGCCGACATCGTCGAGCGGCTGCAGCTCGAGGAAGCGCGCCAGTTCGTCTCCAGCTTCGACCGGCCGAACATCCGCTACACCATCGTGGAGAAGAAGGAAGCCACCACGCAGCTGCTGCGCTTCATCGAGCGCGAGCACGAAGGCGATGCGGGCGTGGTCTATTGCCAGTCGCGCAAGCGGGTGGAAGACGTGGCCGTGATGCTGAAGGGTGCCGGCATCAACGCGCTGCCCTATCACGCGGGCCTGGACGCGGCGTTGCGTCAGAAGCACCAGGACCGCTTCCTGCGCGAGGAAGGCGTGGTGATGGTTGCGACCATCGCCTTCGGCATGGGCATCGACAAGCCCGACGTGCGTTTTGTCGGCCACCTCGACATGCCCAAGAACATCGAGGGCTACTACCAGGAAACCGGCCGCGCGGGACGCGACGGCGCCCCGGCCGATGCCTGGATGACCTACGGCCTGCAGGACGTGGTGAACCAGCGCCGCATGATCGACGAGAGCCCCGCGGGCGAAGAGTTCAAGCAGGTGATGCGCGGCAAGCTCGATGCGCTGCTCTCGCTGGCCGAAGCGAGCGATTGCCGGCGCGTGCGCCTCTTGGGCTACTTCGGCGAGAAGAGCACGCCCTGCGGCAACTGCGACAACTGCCTGAACCCGCCGCAGGTGTGGGACGGCACCGATGCCGCGCGCAAGCTGCTCTCCACCATCTATCGCGTGCAGCAGCTCAGCGGCATCAGCTTTGGCGCGGGCCACATCATGGACATCCTGCGCGGCAAGGAAACCGAGAAGGTCAAGCAGTTCGGGCACGAGCGCATCAGCACCTTCGGCATCGGCGCGGAGTTCAGCGAAGTGCAGCTGCGCGGCGTGCTGCGGCAGCTCATCGCCACGGGCGCGCTGGCCGTCGATGCGGAAGCCTTCAACACGCTGAAGCTCACCGAAGGGTCGCGCGCGGTGCTCAAGGGCGAAGCGAACGTGACGCTGCGCGAGTCGGTCTCGTCGCCGGCCGCGCGCGGCGGTGGCAAGCCCCGGCGCGAGAAGGCGGCGCGCGGCGCCCCATCTCCCGCGGCCGCGGCACTCGACGGCGACGGCCAGAAGCGCTTCGAGGCGCTCAAGGCCTGGCGCGCGGAAGTGGCGCGCGAGCACAACCTGCCGGCCTACGTGATCTTCCACGACGCCACGCTGGCCGCGATTTCCGAACGCGCCCCCGCAACGCTGGAAGACCTGCAAGGCATCAGCGGCATCGGCACCAAGAAGCTCGAAGCGTACGGCAGCGAGGTGCTGAGGGTCTGCAGCGCGTTCTAGCTGGGCTCGCTCAACTCGTGCCGGCAGGCAGCGTGATCGGCACCGGTCGCGTAAGCAGGTCCACGTAGAGATCGAAGAAGCGCGCGTTGTCGAACTTCTTCACCACCGTCATCTTCTGCAGCGCCGGCCCGGCGGGCTGCGAGGCAGAGCCGACGGAGCGGCCGTTGTCGGCGGCGCCGGGCTTGGCGACCACGTCGACGTAGCGCTCGACGGTTTCGGTGGCATAGCCCGGATCGATGAGGTAGGCGAGCGTGAGCGTGTCCCAGATGTTCTGCGTGTAGGCCGGGTTGTTCTCGAAGCCGTTGGTGCCGCTGAAGCCGTAGCCGTTGAGCTTGCGGAACACCTCGGTCACGGCGGTCGGCCTGGCCGGATGCGCGATGCGGTCGTAGATGGGCTTGGTCAGGAACACGGTGTCGGTCACGTCCAGCGGCACCACCACCTGCGGAATCGGCAGCCGCACCACGAACTGCGCGGCGTCGGGGTCGAACCACCAGTTGAACTCGGCGTACTTGGTGGTGTTGCCCGGCACGTCGATCGCGCCGCCCATGTAGATGATCTTCTTGATCAGCGGCACGATCTCGGGGTTCTGCTTGACCGCGAGCGCGATGTTGGTGAGCGGGCCGATGGCCAGGATGGTGATCTCTTTCGGATTGGCCTTCACGGTGTCGACGATGAAGTCGACCGCGCTCTTGGCCTGCACCGGCGTATGGGTGGCAAAGCCGTCGGGCGATGGCTTGAGGTCGGCATCGGTCTTGGGTTCGGGCGAGCTCCAGGCGCCCAGGTAGCCGTCGCCGCCGGACCCGGCCGCCATCTCGGCCTCGATGGTCGCGTAGTCGTGGTCGAGCGCGCGGTTCGCACCGGCAAAGATGCCGATGCGGTCGCCCACGCCCAGCCGCTCGACCGACATCAGCGCATCGGCCACGCCTTGCTTGAGCCACTGGTTGCCCGACACCACGCTGATGCCCATGACCTGCACCTTGCCCGCGGCCTGCAGCTGCGCGGCCATCACGCCGAGCTGGCCGTCGTCGCTCATGGTGTTGTAGTCGCTGTCGATGATGATCTTCTGCGGCGGAGGCGGGGCCGCGCCGAACCCTGGTGCGAGCCCGATGCCGCCATTGCTGCTGCCGCCACCACCACCGCAGGCCGAGAGCACCGTGGCGAGCAAAGCCGCCGCCATCCACCTGCGTCGCTGAATCCGAATTTTCATCCCGGCTCCTTTTCCAGTGGTTTTGCCATGTAGAACTAAATGCCAAACGTTTGCGCAAACGTTTGCTAGAACTCTAAATGGCATGCCACGGGTGTGGCAAGGGGCGCGGTTTCAGGGTTTCCGCGAGGTCGGCCGAAGCGGCTCAGCCCGGCGACGGCACGGCTTCGAGCAGGCGGATTTCGCGCAGCGGCGTGCGATGGAGCAGGTAGGGCTGTTCCTCGAGCGTCTGGGATTTCTCGAGGCCCGGCATGGCCTTGGCGGAGGTCGACGCGGGGCATGCGCCGCCGCCGCGCATGGCAAGCGCAGCCGCCAGCCGCGCCTCGGCCGGGTCGCCGAGTGCATGGTCGAAATCGTCGGCAACGGTGCAATCGGGCGCGAATCCATCGCCGTAGTCGCCGAAGTTCTTGTTGTTCACGCCCTGGAACTGGATCGCGAAATAGCTGGTTCCGCAGTTGTCCTGCGGGGAAAAGCCGTAGGGCTTGCCGCAGGTGGCGCCGCCCACGAGATTGACCTTGACGTCGATCCCGCGCAGGCTGTTCACGACCGATTCGCTCGCCGAGCAGGTGTCGGGGCCGGCCAGCACGGTGACCTGCGAGAGGCCGAGCCTGGGCAGCGTGGCGCCGGTGCGGCTGGTGCCATAGAACGGGATGACGGCCTGCGCCGGCGTCAGGTGGAACGGGTTCTTGTCGTTGAAGACCAGGCGCTCGAAAACCTTGCCCGACGTGGCGCCCGACGAAGACACCATGCTGGCGAGCCGGCTGGCAATGTTGAGCTGGCCGCCGCCGTTGTAGCGCATGTCGAGCACCAGGTCCTGCACGCCGTCCTGCCTGAACTGGTTGAAGGCGTTGATGAGCTGCGACTCGGAGGTCGTGATGTGGTCGTTGAAGAGCAGGTAGCCGACCCGGCCGCTGCCGGTGTCGATGCTCCTGACGTTCTGCACCGGCGTGCGCGTGACGCTGGCGGCCGCCAGCGTGACGGTGCGTGTGGTGCTGCCCTCCTGCAGCTTGAAGCTGTGCGATTCCCCAACGGCCGTGGGCGAGAGGCCGCGGTTGATCGCCGTGGTGTTGGTGCCATTGACCACGTCGACGCCGTCGACTTCGAGCACCTTGACGCCGCGCGCGATGCCGGCCGTGGCCGCGGGCGAACCGGGTTCGGTGAACGCGATGCGCAGGTCGCGCGGACGCGAATTGCGCACGAAAGCGAACTCCATGCCGTAGCCCGGCGCCACGCCGTTCTGCGAAAGCTGGCGATAGCGTTCGGTGTCGTACACGTAGTGAAAGCGGTCCTTCGCGCGGCCCGACGCGGTGAGGGCCGGGGTCTTGAGCACGCTGAAGTAGGCCACCGGCGTGGCGTAGTCGGCCGCCTTGAGCGTGGCCGGGACCTCGCCGTACCAGAGATAGGTTTCGTCGATCCAGCCGCGCACCCAGCGCTTCTCGTCGGTCAGCGTGCCGGTCTTGTCGGGATAGGCCAACCCGGTTTCGGGGTTGACGCCGCTGCGCGGCGCGGCGCACAGGCCGGCCACGGTGGACGAGGCAAGAATGGCGTCGTCGTCGCCAGTGCCGCCGCCGCCGCCGCTGGTGGGGGGTGTGGCGGCGGGCGGCGCGACGATCGGAAACCCGCCGCCCCCTCCTCCTCCGCCACCGCCGCCCCCACAACCGGCCAGCGCGCAGACGACGCCGGCCAATGCGAATGCGGCCGCAGCCGATGCGGTGAAGCGCGGCGTCTCCCGCGCGTGCCCAGTGCCCAAGCTCATGGAACCTCCTCGTGTCCGCAGCGGCGGACGGTTTTTTCTTGTCTGCCGCACTCCCGCGGCCTGCTTGTTTTCTTACTTGCTACTGCATGAACCCGATGCCGCGCGACTCGCGCACCTCGGGCTTGATGCGATGCTCGGCCTCGAGCTGGTCCAGGAATTCGGCGGCCGAGAACTCGACCGCGAGAATATCCGTCTGCCGCTTCACGGCCGCGAAATCCCCCGGGCACAGCTGGTGCAATTGCGCCAACCGCGCCTTGATCTCTCCGGTCAGCAGCGCGGCATCGCCCGCCAGCGCCTCGGTCACGAACATGCGCTCGCGCTGCGGCGCGGTGAGCGGCATGAACTTGATCTTGAAGGTGAAGCGCCTGAGCGCCGCCTGGTCGAGCCGGTCGAGCAGGTTGGTGGTGCAGATGAAGACGCCGTTGAAGCGCTCCATGCCTTGCAGCATCTCGTTGACCTCGGTCACTTCGTAGGTGCGCTGCGCGCCGCGCCGGTCCTGCAGGAAGCTGTCGGCCTCGTCGAGCAGCAGCACGGCCTTCTCGGCTTCGGCTTCCTTGAACATGGCGGCCATGTTCTGCTCGGTCTCGCCGACGTACTTGCTCATGAGGTCGCTGGCCTGCTTGATGATCAGCGGCCGGCCGATGGCCTTGGCGATGTGCTCGGCCAGCGCCGTCTTGCCGGTGCCGGGCGCGCCGTAGAAGCACAGCGTGCCGTGGCCGCGCGCCTTGATCGCCGCCACGATGCGCGGGATCTCGAACCGGGTCTCGACGTTGAGCATGTCGAGGTCGTAGGTGGTGACGCTGCGCCGCTCGCCCAGGCCGGTGTCGAGGGTGCCGAGCGCCAGATCGGCGTTCTTGAGCTGGCGCTCGATCAGCGCCTCCATCGACGCGCCATCTTCCGTCTGCGCCAGCCCCGCGAAGCGCACCGCGGTGCGGATCTGCGCGGGCGTGAGGCCCTTGCGCTCGGCCAGCTTGGCGGTGAAGGCCTCGGACACGACGATGCCTTCGAGCGTTTTCTTCACCAACTGCTCGCGCGCACCGGGCGGCGGCGACTTGAGTTCCAGGTGATAGGCGAAGCGGCGCCGGAACGCCGGGTCGATCTGCTCGATGCGGTTGGTGACCCAGAGCGTGGGCACCGGGTTGGCTTCGAGGATCTGGTTGACCCAGGCCTTGCCGCTCACGCTGCCGCTGGTGGGCGCCGGAATCTGCTCGGCGCGCGCCATGAACTGCGCGGCCTCGGTGCTGATGGGCGGAAACACGTCCTCGACCTCGTCGAACAGCAGCGCGGCCTGCGCGCTGCCCTTGAGAAACACCTGCGCGATCTGCAGCGAACGGTAGCGGTCGCGGCCGGACAGCGAGTTGCCGTCGCGGTCGGCATATTCGACCTCGAACAGTTCGAGCCCCGCCGCCTGCGCCACCACCTTGGCGAGCTCGGTCTTGCCGGTGCCGGGCGGCCCGTAGAGCAGCACGTTGACGCCGGGCTCCTTGCGCGCCACCGCCGCGCGCAGCAGCGTGACGAGCATCTGCGTGTCTTCCTCGACGAAGGAAAAGTCGTGCGCGGTGAGCGCGCTCTTGGCGGAAGGCCGCGTGAACACGGCCATCAGTTCGTTGTGGTCGCGGTATTCGCGCATCAGCACCGGCGGCAGCTTTTCGCTGACCTTCATCAGGTCGGCCAGATCGGTGATGTTGTGCTCGGAGATCAGGTTCTCGACCAGCCCGATGCGCTCGAGCCGCGAGCCCGCGCGCAAGGCCTCGCCCACCTCGGTGGCATTGACGCCCGCGATGTCGGCAATGGCGGCATAGGCCTCGGGCGCGTTGTTGACCTTGAACTCGACCAAGAGCGAGCGCAGGTCGCGCTGATAACGCGCCAGCGTGCCGTAGAGCAGCAGCGCGCGCTCGGCCTTGTTGAGCTGCAAGAGGCCCGCGAGGGCGTCGATGTTCTTCTCGACCAGCGTCGACTGCTTGCGCAGCGCATGCGTGAGCCAATCGCGCGTGACGGCCAGCACCGAGAGCAGGTCCTTGGGATAGTCCTTGGCGTATTCGTCGAGATAGAAAAACAGCGTGCCTTCCTCATAGGGCCCGCGCCACACGCCGTGCCGTTCGAGCAGCGTGCGGCCGTCGAAATTCTCGACGCCCTTCCAGGCCTCGTTGCCGGCGCAGCGCCGACCGAGGAATTCGCGCAGCCGCTGCAGCACCGCAACCGGCCACACCAGGTGGCGGCCGGTGAGCGAGAGCAGGCCGTTGATGTCGCGGCGCACGTTGAAGCGCGGCCCCTGCTTGGCGGCCAGGGTGAGCACGAAGTGCGAGCACATCAGTTCGAGCACCGGCGCACCCTTGAGCCCAGGCGACGGCAATGCCTGCCCGCGTACCGCAGCAGCCACTACATCGACACCTGCACGCTTGACCATCAGACAACCTCCAGACGAGGAACTTCTTGGAGCGACCATAACGCAGACTTTTGGCTTCGGGAAGACGCGGGAACGGTAAAAACCCTGATGAGGCGATTCCAGCCACAATGCCCGCCATGGTCGGAATCGAAGAAATCCGGCGCGCCGCCGCGCGTCTAGAGGGTCAGGTGCTCAACACGCCCTGCGTCGAATCGCGCACGCTCTCCGAGATCGTGGGCGCCCAGGTCTACCTGAAGTTCGAGAATCTGCAGTTCACATCCTCGTTCAAGGAACGGGGGGCGTGCAACAAGCTGGTCGATCTGCTGGAAGCCGACACGCGCGGCGACGGCAAGGAAACGACGCGGGGCGTGGTTGCCATGTCGGCCGGCAACCACGCCCAGGGCGTGGCCTACCACGCGCAGCGGCTCGGCCTGCGCGCACTGGTCGTGATGCCCCGCTTCACGCCCGGTGTGAAGATCGAGCGCACGCGCGGTTTCGGGGCCGAGGTGGTGCTGCACGGCGACACGCTCGACGCGGCGCGCGCGCATGCGCTGGAACTGGCCGAACGCGAAGGGCTGACCTTCGTTCATCCCTACGACGACGAAGCCATCATCGCGGGCCAGGGCACCGTGGCGCTCGAAATGCTCGATGCAGTGCCGGACCTCGACACGCTGGTGGTGTCGGTCGGCGGCGGCGGGCTGATTGCCGGCATGGCCATTGCGGCGCGCGACCGCAAGCCCGGCATCGAGATCATCGGCGTGCAGACCACGCGCTTTCCGGGCATGGTGAATGCCGTCAAGGGCACACAGCACCCGCAGGGCAAGAGCACCATCGCTGAAGGCATCGCGGTCGGCACGCCGGGCGTGCTGACGCGGGAAATCATCGCCAGGCAGGTCGACGACCTGCTCCTGGTCGACGAAGGCGACATCGAGCAGGGCGTGCTGATGCTGCTCGAAATCGAAAAGACCCTGGTCGAAGGCGCGGGCGCGGCCGGCCTTGCGGCGCTGATCCGGCATCCGGAACGCTTCAAGGGCAAGCGCGTGGGCCTGGTGCTGTCGGGCGGCAACATCGACCCGCTGCTGCTGGCGGCCATCATCGAGCGCGGCATGGTGCGGGCCGGCCGGCTGGCGCGCGTGCGGGTCAGCGCGCGCGACGTGCCGGGCTCGTTGGCCCAGATCACGGCCACTGTGGCGGAAGCGGGCGCTAACGTCGATGAGGTTCACCACCAGCGGGCGTTCACCATGCTGGCAGCCCAGAACGTCGACATCGAGCTGGTGCTGCAGACCCGCGGACGGGCGCATCTGGCCAGCGTGCTGGGCGCGCTGCACGACGCCGGCTTCGAGGCGGAAGAGCAGCACTGAAAAGGGGGCTCGCAACCCCCTACACCGTGTCGCCGGGGGCCGCCGGTAAAATGGCGGCAGTTTTTTGTATTTGCGTATTCGAGGTAATTCAATGTCCAACCCTACTCCCGTCGAGCCCGGCCATGCCGCCGCCGTTGAAAAAGACGCCGTCGAATCGATCGTGCACCTGATGCCGCTCGTGCTCCCGCTGGCCGGCGGCGTGCTGATGCTGCTCCTGGCATCCATCGCCGTCTACTTGGCCTGACAGCCATTTGCGTCTTCGTCCGCGGGTTTTGCGACCCGCGTTGACGCAGTCTCCCTAAGAGAAACGTTTTCTCAAACGGACCTCCGCGCCCCAACAGGCGCGGCGTCCCGTTCGGAAAGACGATTTTTCAACTTAGGAGATCTCCGATGAACGCACCCACGATGCAGGGCCTCGCCATCCAGGCACCCTCATACGTCAAGAACGCAAAACTGATTGCCTGGGTGGCCGACATGGCCGCGCTTTGCAAACCCGAGGCCATTCACTGGTGCGACGGCAGCAAGGAAGAGTACGACCGCCTGTGCCAGCAACTGGTCGATGCGGGCACCTTCAAGAAGCTCAATCCGGCCAAGCGCCCCAACTCCTTCCTCGCGCTGTCCGACCCGAGCGATGTGGCGCGCGTCGAGGACCGCACCTTCATCTGCTCCGAGAAGAAGGAAAACGCCGGCCCGACCAACAACTGGATGGCGCCGGCCGACATGCGCGCCACGCTGCAGCCGCTGTTCGATGGCTGCATGAAGGGCCGCACGATGTACGTGGTGCCCTTCAGCATGGGCCCGCTCGGCTCGCCCATTGCGCACATCGGCATCGAACTCTCCGACAGCCCTTACGTGGCGGTCAACATGCGCATCATGACCCGCATGGGCAAGGCCGTGTACGGGGTGCTCGGCACCGACGGCGAGTTCGTGCCCTGCGTGCACACCGTGGGCGCGCCGCTCGAGGCCGGCCAGCAGGACGTAGCCTGGCCCTGCAACAAGACCAAGTACATCGTCCACTACCCCGAAACCCGCGAAATCTGGAGCTACGGCTCGGGCTACGGCGGCAACGCGCTGCTGGGCAAGAAGTGCTTCGCGCTGCGCATCGCCTCCAACATGGGCCGCGCGGACTCGCAGGGCCCCTCCGGCAGCCTCGGCTGGCTGGCCGAGCACATGCTGATCCTTGGCGTGACCAACCCGCAGGGCAAGAAATACCACGTGGCCGCGGCCTTTCCGAGCGCCTGCGGCAAGACCAACTTCTCGATGCTGGTGCCGCCCGCCGGCTTCGATGGCTGGAAGGTCACCACCATCGGCGACGACATCGCCTGGATCAAGCCCGGCAAGGACGGCCGCCTGCACGCCATCAACCCCGAGGCCGGCTACTTCGGCGTGGCGCCCGGCACCAACATGCTGACCAACCCGAACTGCATGGACAGCCTGGACCACGACGTGATCTTCACCAACGTCGCGCTCACCGACGACGGCGACGTGTGGTGGGAAGGCATGGAGCAGGACACCGGCGCGCTGCCCTCGCACCTGATCGACTGGCAGGGCAGGGACTGGACGCCCCAGATCGCCAAGGAAACCGGCGCCAAGGCCGCGCACCCGAATTCGCGCTTCACCGTGGCCGCCACCAACAACCCCGCGCTCGACGACGCCTGGGACGACCCCAAGGGCGTGCCCATCGACGCCTTCATCTTCGGCGGCCGCCGCTCGACCACCGTGCCGCTCGTGACCGAGGCCCGCAACTGGGTCGAAGGCGTCTACATGGCCGCCACCATGGGCTCCGAAACCACTGCCGCGGCCGCCGGCCAGCAGGGCGTGGTGCGCCGCGACCCGTTCGCGATGCTGCCGTTCATGGGCTACAACATGAGCGACTACTTCCAGCACTGGCTCGACCTGGGCAGGAAGCTCGAAGCCTCGGGCGCCAAGCTGCCGAAGATCTACACCACCAACTGGTTCCGCAAAGGCGCCGACGGCAAGTTCGTCTGGCCCGGCTACGGCGAGAACATGCGCGTGCTGAAGTGGATGATCGACCGCGTCGAAGGCAAGGCCAGCGGCACCGAGCACATCACCGGCGTGAGCCCGCGCTACGAAGACCTCAACTGGACCGGCCTGGAATTCAGCGCCGAGCAGTTCGCCACCGTCACCAGCATCGACAAGGCCGCCTGGCAGGCCGAGCTGAAGCTGCACGCCGAGCTGTTCCAGCAGCTGGCGCACCACCTGCCGAAGGAACTGCCGGAAACCAAGGCCGCCATCGAGCAGCGCCTGGCGGCCTGACGCCGATCCATGGCCCATGTGCGGCTCGTCCGCACACGCAAAAAAGCCGCCCCGAAAGGCGGCTTTTTCGATGGTGATGACCCGGCCGAGGCGGCTCGATCAGTAGTAGCGCGAGCTGTTCATGCGGCGCATGGCTTCGTAAAGCGTCGGCATGCGGGCTTCGCTGGAACGGGCGGCCACGCGGGCCAGCGCGTCCACCTTGGCGGCGACCGCGGCCGGAACCGTGCCTTCCGACTGCTGGCGCCAGGTGGCGGCCTGCAGTTCCTGCATGATGCGCGGATCGTTCTTCGCGGTTTCCAGGAAGCGCGCGTCGGCGCGGTCCGAAGCACGGCGCTGGGCGGCTGCGTTCCACACGCCGGCAACGCGGGCGAAGGCGTTGCGCAGCGGGCCGGCAAACAGCGCGATGCCGGCGAAAGCGGCGCCGCAGAGCACGGCCCAGGCGGCGAGCAGCGCGCCTTCGTCCCAGTTGGAAACAAGCTTGTCGGCCACCACCAGCGCCGCCGCAACCACGGCGACGATCAGCAGGGCGATCAGCGGACGCGAACCGTTCGCGCCGGCGCGTGCGGCCTTGATCTGGCCGAACAGGACCTCGGCGCGCTGGACGCCGGGGTGGACAGTGGGTTGGTCTACGTGGACAAAGCTGGTCATGATGGTTCCCTCCGTGGGATGAATGGCGAGTGCCGATGGAGAGATATTAGGGTTTGCCCTAGTGTTTTGCCACTTTATCTTTCTGATGTTTATCATTCACATCACTGATGGACGTCAACTTTCGCACACTCGACCTCAACCTGCTCCGCGTCTTCGACGAGGTCATGGCGGAGCGCAACCTC
Organism: Variovorax paradoxus; assembly: GCF_018614875.1. Classification (GTDB taxonomy): domain Bacteria; phylum Pseudomonadota; class Gammaproteobacteria; order Burkholderiales; family Burkholderiaceae_C; genus Variovorax; species Variovorax paradoxus_I. The sequence goes on from NZ_JAGGNW010000006.1 coordinate 164,992, forward strand.
ACGCGCGCCGCGCGCAACCTGTCGATCACCCAGCCCGCGGTGAGCAATGCGCTGCGGCGCCTGCGCGAAGTGCTCGGCGACGAGCTGGTGCGCCGGTCCGGCGCGGGCGTGGAGCCCACGCCGCGCGCGCTGGCGCTCTGGCCCACGGTGCGGGACGCGCTGCGGCAGCTGCAGCACACGCTGGCGCCGGGCGAGTTCGACGCATCGACCGCGGACACCACCTTTCTGCTGGCCATGGCCGACGCCACCGCCGCCGAGCTCATTCCGGGGCTGGTCCAGATCGTGGAGAAGGAAGCGCCCGCTATCTCGCTGCGCGTTCTGCCGCTTACCACCCGCGATCCGCGGAGGATGCTCGAACAGGAAGAAGTCGACATGGCGATCGGCTACTTTCCGGCCGTGATCGCCAGCCTGGCAGCACGCGGCCAGTCGGGCGTGGGGGTGGCATTCGAGACCCAGCGGCTCTACCTGGGCCAGTACGTGTGCGTGATGCGGCGCGGCCATCCGCTGGCGGACGCGCCGCTCACGCTGGACGGCTATTGCGCGGCGCGGCACCTGCTGGTGAGCTTTTCGGGGCGCCCCTACGGCTTCATCGACCAGACGCTGGGCGCCCTGGGGCGCGAGCGGCGCATCGTGGTGACCGTGAACCAGTTCTTTACGGCCGGGCGGGTGGTCGCGAATTCGGACCTGCTGACGGTGCTGCCGCGCCATTTCGTGACCGTGACCGGCATCGACGATCAGCTGGTGCTGCGCGACCTGCCGTTCGACCAGCCGATGGTGCACGTCGACGCCATCTGGCATCGCCGCGCGCAGCATGGGCACGCGCACGAATGGCTGCGCACCGCGCTGCTGCGCTCCGCCGCGGCGGCCTTCGCGGATTCGGTCCTCGGGCAGAAAGTGCCCGGATGACCGGGGCTTTTTTCAGCGGATGACGGAGAGCCAGGCGCTGGCGGCAGCGCGCAGTTCCTGCGCGTGGTGGGCGCCGCGGCCAGCGCGGACATCGGCGCTTTCCATCAGCGCGGCGGCATGGCTGGCCGGCGCATTGGCAGCGGAAGAACGAAAGAAACGGGCCACTTGGGCAATGAGGCTGAACATGACGGTGCGCTGCTTTTGGCTGCGCCTGGAGTGGTTGATGTCCTAAGAATAGGGGTTATCCCTAATATTGAAAGCCCTGCTTCATGCACTTTATGCATGGGTTGATTCCCCTAGACTGACCGGAAGATGAAGCTGCAACTGCTGTCCGACCTGCACCTGGAGTCCCATCCCCGCTTCCAGGCCGAGCCCGTGCCCGGCGCCGACATGCTGGTGCTGGCGGGCGACATCGGCTCCTACCAGGAAGGCTCCCGCCTGGCCGACCCCGACTTCGGCCTGGGACGCTTCTCGCCCCGCCATGGCTGGCCGGTGCCGGTGATGTACGTGCCGGGCAACCACGAATACGACAACGCCGACTTCGACCAGACCCACGAGCGCCTGCGCGCGCTCTGCAAGGAGCTCGACATCCTCTGGTTGGAGCGGGAGACGGCCGTCATCGGCGGCATCCGCTTCGTCGGCACCACGCTCTGGGCCGACTTCGACGCGCTGGTGGCGCCCACCGACGGCCTGGCGGACGCGCTCAAGAAACGCGGCAAGGCCATGCGGGCGGCCGACTTCTACCTGGAAAAAGCCGCCACGGTGCGCCATGGCCAGCCGTTCATGGCGGGCGCGCTGCGGGAACAGGCGCTGGCCTGCCAGGCCTGGCTCGCGCAGGCGCTGGCCGAGCCCTTCGCCGGCACCACGGTCGCCATCACGCATTTCGCGCCCAGCCTCGCCAGCGCCGATCCGCGCTACGGCCTCACGCCCGGCACGGCCGGCTTCTGCAATTCGCTCGATGCGCTGCTGCCGCGCGCCAGGCTGTGGCTGCACGGCCACCTGCACTGCCCTTCCGACTACGTGAAGGATGGCTGCCGCGTGGTGGCCAATCCGCTCGGCTACAAGGGCAAGGGCGAGCAGGAGGGCTTCCGCCCGGAGCTGCTGATCGAGGTGCCCTGAACCCGGATCGCGCCGTTGCGCCCCGGCGGCCGGCTCCTACAGCAGTTCTTCGCCCACGAAAGGCAGCAGCAGCCAGTTCTTGAAGCGCAGCCAGAGAAATTCGCCGGGCTCGTCCTCGTGCACGATGTCGCCGCCGGCATCGTCGTATTCCAGCCATTGCACGCGGCGGCCGCCGGGCGCGAGCCGCAGCCGGTAGCCCAGGCTGACGCGCTCCCCGCTGATGAGCTTGTCGTATTCCTTCACCAGCTCGGGGCTGTCGATGACCAGGCCCATCTCGGTGTTCACCGCGGCCGAGCGGTGGTCGAGGTTCATCGAGCCGACGAAGATGCGATCGTCGTCGATCACCGCGAGCTTGGCGTGCAGCCGGCTGATCGACTTGCCGAAGTCGCCGAAGCGCCTCGACCGCCCGGTGAGCATGGGCGCGATCTCGTAGATGGTGACGCCGATCTTCAGCATGTCGGCGCGGTAGCGCTCGTAGCCGGCGTAGGCCAGCGGCTCGTCGGTGGCGCCCAGCGAGTTGGTGACCACGGTGATGCGCCCGCCACGCTCGATGGCCGTCTTCATCATCGCCATGCCGCGCGCGCCGGGAATGAAATACGGCGAGCCGATCTTGACTTCGTGCTTCGCCGAGTTGATGACGCCGAGCGCGCCCTCGGTCACGCTGCCCTCGAAGGCCGCCTCGGGCTTGCGCGTGATCTTTTCGGGGTGGTCCACGAACAGCGTGAACGGCGCCCATCGCAGTTCGAGCTTGCCGGTGACGAGCTGCTCGCCCACGGGTGACTTGTCCAGCACGTCGCGCTGGCGCATCGGCACGTCGGGCAGCGCGGTGCTGGCCATGGCGTCGAAGCGCTGCTGCGCCTCCTGCACCGGCACGCGCAGCGGCGCAATGCGCTCGATGGGCCACGCATGCTCGCTGTTCCAGTAGCGGTCGAAGCCTTCGGACATCCGGCGCACCACCGGTCCGCAGGAGAGCACGTCCATGTCGATGAAGTTCGCCGCCGTGCCGCGCATGAAGTATTCGTTGGCGATGTTGCGGCCGCCCGAAACGGCAAAGCTGTTGTCCGCCACCAGCAGCTTGTTGTGCATGCGGTGGTTGATGCGGCCGAAATCGGCGAACGACAACAGGAGTCGCAGCGCGAACGAACCGGTACGCGAAGGCAGCGGATTGAACAGCCGCACCTCCACGTTCGGAAAGGCCGAGAGCGTGCTGAACACCTCGTCCTCGCCAGCCGTGTAGAGATCGTCCACCAGGAGGCGCACCCGAACGCCGCGCGCGGCCGCATCGCGCAGTTCGCGCAGCAACAGCAGGCCGACGTCGTCGTTCTGGATCAGGTAGTACTGCACGTCGAGCGACTTCTCGGCATGCCGCGCGAGCGAGATGCGGGCATCGAAGGCGAAGGCCGCTTCCGGCAGCAGCCGAAAGCCCGACAGCGGTGCAGCCCCGTCCGGCGCACCCGGCCGCACGAGCCGGCCGAGCGCGGTGTCGTCCACGTCGGTGATGGCCGCGGCCGGTGCGCGCGGCTGCGGCGGCGGCAGGCTCGCGCAGCCCGCCAGCCACGCAGAGGCGACTGCGGCCCACACCAGGACCGTGAGCCTGCGGATCAGGGAAGAGGCTGCCATGGCCCGCACTGTAGCCCGAGGCTGGCGCGGCCGCAGCCCTATGATCGCGCTCACCAAAAAAGGGAAAGAACACGCGTGCTCAACGGCTTGTGGCTGGGTTTCTTCGCAATGGCGATGCTGGCGGCGCTCGGGCGCTGGCTGGTGGGCGGCGATGCGGCGGTTTTCGCGGCCATCGTCGAAAGCCTGTTCGCCATGGCGCGGCTCGCGGTCGAGGTGATGGTGCTGCTCTTCGGCACGCTCACGCTGTGGCTCGGCTTTCTGCGCATCGCGGAGGCGGCGGGGCTGGTCGGCTGGATTGCGCGCCTGCTCGGCCCACTGTTCCGGCGGCTCATGCCGGGCGTGCCGGCGGGGCATCCGGCGCTCGGGCTGATCACGATGAACTTCGCGGCCAATGCGCTGGGGCTCGACAACGCGGCCACGCCCATCGGCCTGAAGGCGATGCGCGAATTGCAGCGGCTGAACCCCGACCCGGTCACGGCCACCAACGCGCAGATCCTGTTCCTGGTGCTCAACGCGTCGTCGCTCACGCTGCTGCCCGTGACGATCTTCATGTACCGCGCGCAGCAGGGCGCGAGCGATCCGACGATGGTGTTCCTGCCGATCCTCCTGGCCACCAGCGCATCGACGCTGGTGGGCCTGCTCTCGGTGGCCGTGGCGCAGCGCCTGCGGCTGTGGGACCCGGTGGTGCTGGCCTACCTGGTGCCGGGCGCGCTGCTGCTGGGCGGCTTCATGGCGCTCTTGGGCACGCTCTCGGCGGCGGCCATTGCGTCGCTCTCGTCGCTCATGGGCAATCTGGCGCTGTTCGGCGTGATCGTCGTGTTCCTGCTGGCCGGTGCGATCCGGCGCATCAAGGTCTACGAATGCTTCATCGAGGGTGCGAAGGAAGGCTTCGACATCGCGAAGAACCTGCTGCCCTACCTGGTGGCGATGCTGTGCGCGGTCGGCGTGCTGCGCGCCTCGCGCGCGCTCGATTTCGTGCTCGGCGGCCTGCGCTGGCTGGTGGACATGGGCGGCTGGGATTCGCGCTTCGTCGACGCCATGCCCACCGCGCTGGTCAAGCCCTTCTCGGGCAGCGCGGCGCGCGCCATGCTGATCGAAACCATGAAGAGCCAGGGCGTGGACAGCTTCCCCGCGCTCGTGGCCGCGACCATCCAGGGCAGCACCGAAACCACTTTCTACGTGCTGGCGGTGTACTTCGGAGCGGTCGGCATCCAGCGCGCGCGGCATGCGGTGGCCTGCGCGCTGCTGGCCGAACTGGCGGGCGTGGTGGCGGCCATCGCGGTCTGCTACTGGTTCTTCGGCTGAGCGCCGCGGAACCGGCTCTCCCGAGCGGGGCGATGCTGCCCGCCAGGCAGCCGTTCGTGCGCTGAGCCAGAATAGTCCTCCGCCGTCCAACGCACAGCCTCTTCCGTGACCACCTCCCGCCGGGCCAAGGCCCCTACCTTTTCGCCCGCAGAATTCCGCGAAGCGCTCGGCATGTTCGCCACCGGCGTGACCATCGTCACCGCGCGCTCGGCGGAGGGCACGCTGGTCGGCCTCACGGCCAACTCGTTCAATTCGGTGTCGCTCGCGCCGCCGCTGGTGCTGTGGAGCCTGGCGCGCGCGGCCGGCTCGATGCCCGCGCTCAGCGCCGGCTCGCACTACGCCATCAACATCCTTGCCGCCAACCAGAAAGGGCTGGCCGAGCGCTTCGCCACCAAGAACATCGACCGCTGGGCCGACGTGGCCTTCACCGAGGGACTTGGCGGTGCGCCGGTGCTGGCGGGCGCGGCGGCGAGCTTCGAATGCTTCAACCGCAGCCGCTACGACGAGGGCGACCACGTGATCTTCGTCGGCGAAGTGGAGCGCTGCACGCACAATGCCGGCGCCTCGCCGCTGCTGTTTCACGGCGGGCGTTTCTACACGGAACATCCCTTGTGAGCCGCGGCGCCGCGCTCATGTGCGTCCTGCTGCTGCTGGCTGCGCAGAGCGCCGGGGCGCAGGAGACGGCAGCACCGCTCAAGCAGAACTGGTTCGACGATCCCTTCTTCCAGGTCTCGGCGGGCCTGCCCGCCTGCGCGATGCCCGAAGGCCCTTTCTATACCGCCGAGGAGCGCCGCCTGCAGACCCATTCGCGGCTGGAGCGCGGCACCAGCTGCTGGCTGGCCGGCCAATGCACCGACAGCAATGCCTACCGCTACGACAAGCCCCTCGCGCCCAAGGTGCGCGCCGCGCTCTTGGCCGTGCCGGGCGTGCAGAAGGGCAGCGTGTGGGTGGTGATCCAGCGGCGCTGGGTCTATCTGCAGGGCTGCGTGCCCAATGCCGCGCTGGCAAAGAAGCTCGAACGCGCCGCGCGCGCGTTGCCCGATGTCGAAACGGTGGTGCCGGATCTGATGGTCGGTACGCGGGGCAAGCCGCCTTATCCCGTCGCCGGCCGGTGAACAAGCAGCAGCAACAACAACGCGACGAATGATCCAGCGCAAGACCCACCTCGACTCCCTCGCCATCGGCCTTCTCATCGCATGCTGCGCGTTCTGGGGGCTGCAGCAGATCCTCATCAAGACAACAGTGGCCGAAGTGCCTCCGCTGTGGCAGGCCTCGATCCGCATGATCGGCGCGGTGCTGCTGCTGTGGCTCTGGTGCCTGTGGCGCCGCGTGCCGCTTTTCGAGCGCGACGGCACGCTGCCGGGCGGCCTGCTCGTGGGCTTGCTGTTCGCGGGCGAATTCGCCTGCATCTACCTGGGCCTGCAGCGCACCTCGGCCTCGAGGCTCACGGTGTTTCTCTACACCGCGCCGTTCTGGGTCTCGCTGCTGCTGCCGCGCTGGGTGCCCGCCGAGCGCCTGCGCGGGCTGCAGTGGCTGGGCCTGGGCATTGCTTTCGCAGCCGTGCTGTTCGCGTTCAGCGAAGGCTTCGTGCGTTCGAACTCGGGTCAGCTGCTCGGCGATGCGATGGCCATCGTGGGCGGCATGCTCTGGGGCCTGACCACGCTGGCGCTGCGCACCACGCGGCTCGCCACCGCGAGCGCCGAGAAGGCCTTGTTCTACCAGGTGGCCGTGACCGCGGCCGTGTGCCCGCTGCTGTCGCTGGCACTCGGCGAACGCTGGAGCTTCTCGTATTCGGCCTGGGCATGGACCTCGATCGGCCTGCAGACCGTGATCGGCGCCTTTGCGAGCTATCTCACCTGGATGTGGCTGCTGCGGCACTATCCCGCCACGCAGATGTCGTCGTTCAGTTTTCTGACGCCGCTGTTCGCGCTGGTGTTCGGCGTGGTGCTGCTCGGTGAGCCGCTCACGCTGCAGCTGATGTTGGCGCTGGCGGGCGTGGGGCTGGGCATCGTGATGGTCAACCGGCGAAAGGCACGGCCATGAAAGACGCGGACTTTCAACCGGTGCTCGACGGCATCGTCGCCACCCTGCACCCATTGCTGGGCACGGCCGGCACGGTGGCCAGCTACATTCCGGCGCTGGCCTGCATCGACCCGCGCCAGCTCGGCATTGCGCTGCGCACCTGCGACGGCACCGAGGCTTTTGCCGGCAACGCCGAAACACCGTTCTCGATCCAGAGTGTGTCGAAGCTCTTCACGCTGACACTGGCCATGCAGCGCATGGGCGACGCGCTGTGGGAACGCATCGGCCGCGAGCCTTCGGGCAACCCCTTCAACTCGCTGGTGCAGCTGGAGAACGAACACGGCAAGCCGCGCAATCCGTTCATCAATGCGGGTGCCATCGCCGTGGCCGACCGGCTCGTGAGCCAGGCGTTGCAGGCCGGCGGCAGCGCCAAGGCCGACATTCTTGCGTTGATGGGCAGCCTGTGCGGCGAGCCGATCGCGTTCGACGACGAGGTGGCACGTTCCGAGGCCGCCACCGGCTTTCGCAACATCGCGCTCGCCAACTTCATGAAGAGCTTCGGCAAGATCGACAACGACGTCGCCACCGTGCTCGACACCTACTTTCACCAGTGCGCATTGCGCATGAGCTGCCGCCAGTTGGCGCGCGCGGCGGCCTTCCTGTGCCGCGACGGCGCGCATCCGATCGACGGCCAGGCCGAGGTGACCGGCGAGCGGCAGACGCGGCGCATCAATGCGCTGATGCTCACCTGCGGCACCTACGACGCGGCGGGCGACGTGGCGTTCTCCATCGGCCTGCCGTGCAAGAGCGGCGTGGGCGGCGGCATCGTGGCCGTGGTGCCCGACCGGCTCACGCTGTGCGTGTGGTCGCCCGCGCTCGATGCCACCGGCAACTCGCTGCTGGGCATGAAGGCGCTCGAACTGTTCGTCGCGCGCACGGGCCTGTCGGTTTTCTGATCAGGCCACTGGGGCGAAAATGCCCCGCGCAAGAACACGAGCCCCCGAATGACCGACACGACAGACTCCGACTCCCTCCCCCTGCAGGAACCCCGCCTCTGGCGCGACGGCCATTGGACCGCCCGCGTCATCAAGAATGAGGAAGACGACGGCTGGGCCGTCGAGATGACCCGCCACGGCGACCCCGAACCGGCGCTGGTCGGCCCCTGGACCATGGGCCGCGACAAGAAGAACCCGAAGCCGCTCGACGGGCCCGCCTTCTCCACGCTGGTGAAGACCGCCGCCGAAGTGATTCGCCGCCACGAGCAGCAGCTGCACGCCACGCTCAACAAGAGCGTGACGGTCACGGCCCGCAACGACCAGCGCGTGCGCGTGGCCCTGAGCATCGTGCCAGACGAGGACAGCCCATCCGCCACGCTCACCGCATATGACGACGCGGACGACTCGGAGCTTGCCAGCGTCAATGTCTCGCCCGCCTTCAGGCTGACGGCGAGCAGCGCCACCGCCTGGATCGAATCCGACTACGCACGCCCGCGCTGAGCGCGGGGTTGAACGCGCCCCGCAATCAGCGAAATGACGTATGTGCAGCCCGCACTGAGTTGAGAACAATCGGCTTCGACGACACAAGCCCGTTGCACCAGAGACAAGCCCGAATCGGTTGACTACCGGCTCGGGCTTTTTGTTTTCCTTTCTCTCAACCACCCTCCAGGAGCAGCGTCATGAGACATGGTGATATTTCGAGCAGCAGCGATTGCGTGGGCGTCGCGGTCGTCAACTACAAGATGCCCCGCCTGCACACCAAGGCCGAGGTGCTCGACAACGCCCGCAAGATCGGCGAGATGCTGGTCGGCATGAAGAAGGGCCTGCCGGGCATGGACCTGGTGATCTTTCCCGAGTACTCCACGCACGGGATCATGTACGACGCGAAGGAGATGTACGACACCGCCGCCACCGTGCCCGGCGAAGAGACCGAAATCTTCGCAGACGCCTGCCGCCGCGCCAACGTGTGGGGCGTGTTCTCGCTGACCGGCGAGCGCCATGAAGAGCATCCGAACAAGGCGCCCTACAACACGCTGATCCTCATGAACAACCAGGGCGAGATCGTCCAGAAGTACCGCAAGATCATGCCGTGGACACCCATCGAGGGCTGGTATCCGGGCGACCGCACCTATGTGAGCGACGGCCCCAAGGGCATGAAGATCAGCCTCATCGTCTGCGACGACGGCAACTACCCCGAGATCTGGCGCGACTGCGCGATGCGCGGCGCCGAGCTCATCATCCGCTGCCAGGGCTACATGTACCCGGCCAAGGAGCAGCAGATCCTGGTGTCGAAGGCCATGGCCTTCATGAACAACACCTACGTGGCGGTGGCCAATGCGGCGGGCTTCGACGGCGTGTATTCGTACTTCGGCCATTCGGCGCTGATCGGCTTCGACGGCCGCACGCTGGGCGAGTGCGGCGAGGAGGAAATGGGCATCAACTACGCCGAACTCTCCATGGGCCTGATCCGCGATGCGCGCAGGAACGGCCAGTCGCAGAACCACCTGTTCAAGCTGATGCACCGTGGCTACACCGGCATCATCAATTCGGGCGACGGCGACAAGGGCGTGGCGGCCTGCCCGTTCGACTTCTACACGCAATGGATCGACGACCCCGAGGGCACGCGCGAGAGGGTGGAGTCGTTCACGCGCAGCACCATCGGCACGGCGGAATGCCCGATCGACGGTATTCCGAACGAACCGGCCAGGCACCGCTGAAGCACGCAGCCACCACCACCGCTCAGGTCTGCCGGAACCCCGTCAGCACCTTGAGCACGCTCAAGGTCGCGCCGTCGAGCATCGCATGCTGGCGGTGCGCGATGCCTACGCGGCGCGTGAGCTTCGGGGTCACCGGCACGATCTGCATGCGCTCGTTGCGCACCGTGTCGGTGGTCTGCTGCAGTGGCAGCAGCGCGGCGCCATAGCCGGCCGCCACGAGGCTGCGGATGGCGGCGTCGTAGTTGAGCTCGATGCGCGCGCGCGGCGCAAAACCCGCCGCGGCAAACCATTCCATCGTGAGCCGGTACATGTGCGTGGTCGCCTCGTTGAAGATCAGCGGCTGCGCCGCCAGCCAGCCCGGCGTGACGCGCTTGGGCGCCTTCCAGCGCTGCGGCACGAACGCCATCATCGGCTGCTCGCACCACGGCGTGACGACGATGCCGCGCAACGGCGGCTGCGGGATGGCGACCAGGCCGATGTCGAGCGTGCCCGCCGCCAGCCGCTCCATGGCCTCGTAGGAGCCGCGGATGCTGACTTCGACGTCGATGCCCGAATGCTCCGCCCCCAGCGCTTCGAGCACCTGCGGCAGCAGGTCGACCAGCACGCCGGTCGAGGTGCCCAGACGCACGCGGCCCGTGCGGCCTTCGGCCTGGCGCTTGACGGCTTCGATGGCGTCGTCGGTATCGCGCAGCAGCTTGCGCCCGCGCTCCACCAGCGCCGCGCCGGCAGCTGTCGGCGTGATGCGCCGGTTGCCGCGCAGCACCAGCGGCGCGCCAAGGCGCGATTCGAGTTCGCTGATGTGCAGGCTCACCGTGGGCTGCGCGAGGTGCAGCGCCTTGGCCGCCGCAGAGAAGGTGCCAAGGTCGGCAATGGCGATGAGCGTGCGCAGCTGGTCGAGGTTGAGTTGTCGCATCAGGAATGCTGATTAGAGGTGTCAGGAATCTCAACTTCCACAATAGCATGCATCGCCGCAAGATGAGCGCTCCCCCACAAGGAGCCCACCGTGACAGCGCCGACGCACTCGCCCTTTCATCAACGCCTGATGCATGCCCTGCGCAGCTGGCGCCGCCGCGCCGCGGAGCGCCGCCGCAGCCGCGACGACTTGCGGCATCTGGCCGGCATGAGCGACCATGAGCTGCGCGACCTGGGCATCGGCCGCAGCGAGGCGGCCGGGGTGTTCGATCGGCATCGCTACTGACCGAGCGGACGTTCAAGTCCTCCGGGATTCGCGCCCGAATTGAGGTTCAATCCGGGCGTGCCCCAAACTGCCATTCCCACCCCGCTTTCCATCGAACTCACCTCGCCGCAATCGGTCAACGGCCAGCGCGCGGCATTCCAGTCGCTCTGGCTGCTTGCACGCATGAAGCACGCGCACGACGCCGAAGGCGGCCTCGTGCGGCTGGCCGACCTGCGCGGCGAAGTCTCCGATGCGAGCACGCTGCGCATGGTCGTGAGCCGTGCCTTCCGCGACTTCAAGGCCTGGAACATCGAAGTCGGCTGGGGCGAGGACAGGCAGCGCGAGCCGCGCTTCCTGAACGCCGAGCGGCGCAGCCAGGGGCCCTTCTGGCTGCCGGCCGCCGAAGCGCGGCGCGTGCGCATGCTGGTGGGCGGACGCGCAGCCACGCCCGCCGAGGTCGCTTCTTTCCTCGGGCTGCGCCCGCGCAAGGCCCGTGCGGCAGAACCCGGCTCGCCGCCGGCCGATGCGGTGCATCTGCAGGACGCCGCGTTCTGGAAGCAGTTGGTGGCCTCGCAGCAGGCGGCAAGGCAAGGCAGGCTCATGGCGCCGGTGGCGGGCGGCAGCGCGGCCGGATCGCCGGCCAGCGCGCTGGAGTCGATCCGCCGTGCCGGCACGCTGGCCGCCACGGACTTCCAGCGCGCGCTGGTCACGCTCAACGAGGCGATGTTGTGGCGCCGCCTGGGCGACAACGAGCAGGCGCGCCGTCGCCTGCAGGCGCTGAAGAAGCAGCGCCTCGCCCACCATGTGGCGGGCAACGACTACCTGGGTGCGATGGAATGCATCGTCTCGGCCTGGTGCGCCTACACCGCGCGCGACCTGCCGCTGGCGCAGTCGCTGCTGCGCGGCATGGCCGAGGATGCGGCGCGCAGCCTGGTGCTGCGGCACCACCCCGACGTGCGCTTCGAATGGTGCAACCTCTGGGCGCTGGTGTGCCGCTCGCGCGCATTGGGACTCTCCGCCGACGACAAGCCAACGGCCGCGGCGCTCGCCGAAGAGTCGCTGCAGCGCTTCGGCGAAGCATTGGCTGCTGCCTTCGAATCGCACTCCTTCGACGCGGCGCAGCACGTGGCCGCCAACATGGGCATGGCCGCGTGGCTGTTCGACCGCGTGGGGTTGTCCGACCTGCCGGCGCTCGCGCATGACGGGCATGCCGACACCACGCGCCGCGCGGTGCAGTGGATCGCCTTCAGCGAATGGCTCTGCGGCCACACCGACGGCCAGGGGCGCTCGGCCTGGAACGCGATCTACCTGATGCGCATCGCGCGCGGCCATTGCCGGCCCCCGGAACAGGAAAAGCAACCCACGCTCGCCCAGTTCCGTGCGCAAAAGCCGCTGGACCCGGCCTCGATCTCGCAGCTTGCCGGACCGCTCGCGGACGCCTTCGACGCCGCGCACTGGCCGGCGCGATGGGTCGAGGTGGCGCATGCAAGGCTGGCCGACCACCAGGCGGGGCGGCGGCGCTACCCGGGCCTGCAGCATTGCAGCCTGCTGTTCGAGCATGCCTGGTATGCGGCGCACGCGGGCGACCTGAAGGCGGCCGAGCAGTCGCTGGCTTTGCTGCGCGAGGCCTTGCCGCAGCTGGTGCCGAGCGACCGCGCCTATTTCACCGAGTCGTGGAACGACACGCTGCCGGCCGAGCTGGTGCTCGAAGCGAAGCCGCCGCGGCGGCCGGCGGCGCGCAAGAAGGCCGTGCGCCGATCCGGCTAGTCAGCGCGCGGCCGGCGCACCGGTCGACTTGCGCACCACCAGCTCGGGCCGCAGCACCACGGTCGATGCCGACATGGCGCGGCCATCGATCTCCTCGAACAGCATCTCGGCCGCGCGCCAGCCGAGTTCGCGGTGCGGCAGGCGGATGGTGGTGAGCGGAGGGTCGACCATGTCGACCAGCGGCATGTCGTTGTGGCCGGTGACCGAAATGTCCTTCGGCACGCGCAGGCCGGCCTGGTGCAGCGCATCGTAGGCGCCCAGCGCCACCAGGTCGTTGCAGCACACCACGGCCTGCGGCGCCGGCCCGGCTTCGAGCATCTGCTGCATGGCCGCCGCGCCGGCCTCGCGGCTGTAGCTCGCGCACTCGACCACGCGGAACGGCTTCATGCGGTGGTCGCGCAGCGCCTGCTCCACGCCCAGGCGCCGGCCCACGCCAGTGGGAATGTTCTGCGGCCCGGCCAGGTGCGCGATGCGCTTGTGGCCGAGGCCCACGAGGTGGTCCACCGCGAGCTTCATCGCGAGCCGGTCGTCGCTCACCACGGCGGGCAGGCGGCCGGTTTCGTCGGCACGGTTGACCAGCACCGCCGTCATGCCGGCCTTGGTGACGAAATCGACCAGCGGATCGTCGCGCGTGGCGGTGGCCAGGATCACACCGTCGACGCGCTGCGCCAGCATGCGTTCGAGCACCGGCCGCGCGAGCGCATGGTCGACCACGTTGGTGACGAACACGAAGTAGCCGCGCGCCGCCGCGCTGGCCTCGATGCCCTGCAGGATGGGCGGGAACACCGCGTTGGTGATGTCGGGCACCAGCACGCCGATGGTGTGGGTGCGGCCCGTGCGCAGGGCCGAGGCCGCGCGGTTGGGCCGGTAGCCCAGGCGCTGCGCCGCCTCTTCCACCACGCGCAGCACCTCGTCGCTGATCAGCGAGCGCTTCTCGGGGCTGAGCGCGCGCGACACGGTCGACACATGCACGCCGGCGGCGCGGGCCACGTCGCGGATGGTCACGGGGGAGGAAGGCGGGCTGGTGCTCATGGGCTGGTTGGTGCAAACGATTGTCGTACGGGCTGGGCACCGGAAGCAGCTTTGCTGCATTCCCGACTTGCCGAACGGGGTCATTTTACTTTTCAGCAATTCGGATTAAGATTGTGCAAACGATTGCACGGACATCCCATGAACATCGCCACCTCCCCAGACTCGGTGCTGGGCTTCGCACTCGAAGCCATGGAGCACACGCTCGATCCGCGGTTGCGCAGCGTGATGAACGCACTCACGCGCCACCTGCACGCCTTCGTCCAGGAGGTGAAGCTGACCGAGGAAGAGTTCGAGCAGGCGCTCGAATTCATCGTCGCCATCGGCCAGGCCACGGGCGAGAAGAAGAACGAGGTGGTGCTGGCGGCCGACATCCTCGGCGTGTCCACCGTGGTGGCGCTGCAGAACAACCAGGACCCGCACGGCGAATCGCCGGCCGCGCTGCTCGGCCCGTTCTGGCGCGCCAACTCGCCGGCCTGTGCGGCGGGCGACAACATCGCACGCTCGGGCACCCCGGGCATTCCGCTCGAAGTCACGGGCACGGTGCGCGACACGATGGGGCAGCCTGTGGGCGGCGCCACGGTCGACGTGTGGCAGGCCTCGCCCGTCGGCCTCTACGAAAACCAGGACCCGGCACAGGAGGACATGAATCTGCGCGGCCGCTTCACGACCGACGCCGAGGGCCGCTTTCATTTCCGCAGCGTGCGGCCGGCCGGCTACCCCGTGCCGACCGACGGCCCCTGCGGCGTGCTGCTGCGCGCGCAGCAGCGCCACCCCAACCGGCCCGCGCACCTGCACTTCATGGTGAGCAAGCCGGGCCGCAAGGTGCTGATCACGCAGGTGTTCGCCGATGACGACGAGAACCTGGAGAGCGACCCGACCTTCGGCGTGACGCGGCGGCTGATCGGCCGCTTCGCGCTGGCACCCGACGGCAAGACCGCAACGCTGCAGTACGACTTCCAGCTCGAGCCCGGCGAGATGAAGTTTCCGCGTCCACCGATTCCCTGACTCCACAACCTCCTCACCTCATCATGAGCTTCGATCCCGTTTCCCGACTCGACGGCAAGGTCGCCGTCATCACCGGCGGCCTCGGCGCCATCGGCTATGCCACGGCCATGCGCCTCGCCGCGCTCGGCGCCACCTGCGTGCTGCTGCACCGAAAGGGCGACGATGCCGCCGCGCGTGCTGCCGCCCTGCCCTCCGCCGACGGCCAGCGCCACAGTGCGATCCGCGCCGACATCGTCGACACGCCGAGCCTGCAGGCCGCGGCCGCCGAGGTGAAAGCCACGCACGGCCGCTGCGACATCCTCGTCAACAGCGCGGGGCACACGCAGCCCGTTCCCGCCGGCGACCTCGACGCGCTGACCGACGAGCTCATCGACGAGCTGCTGCGCGCCAACTTCCGCGGCGTGTTCGCGACCATCCGCGCCTTCGCGCCGATGCTGAAGCAAAGCGGCGACGGCCTGGTTGCCAACATCTCCTCCATCGCGGGCTTCACCGGCGTGGGCAGCAATCTCGCGTACGTGGCGGCCAAGGCCGGGCTCGACGTGGTGGGCGATGCGCTGGCCAAGGCGCTCGCGCCGGCGGTGCGCGTGGTGTCGGTGTCGCCGGGCGCGGTCGAGTCGGGCTTCGTGCCGGGCCGCGGCGCGGAGTTCGCGAACAAGATGGCGAGCACCACGCCGCTCGGGCGCATAGGCAAGCCCGACGACGTGGCCGCCGCAGTGGAAGCGCTCGCGACGACGATGCGCTTCGTCACCGGCACGCGCATCGTGGTCGACGGAGGGCGCCACCTGTGAGCGCCACCATCAAGACCCTCATCACCTGCGCCGTCACCGGCAACCTCGTGAAGCCCGAACAGACGCCGCACCTGCCGATCACGCCGGTGCAGATCGCCGACGAATGCCTGGCCGCCGCCGAAGCGGGCGCGGCGCAGGTGCACATCCACGTGCGCCACCCCGAGACCGGCAGGCCCTCGATGGAGGTCGAGCTCTACCGCGAGGTGGTCGACCGCATCCGCCGCGGTAACCGCGAGCTCATCATCAACCTCACGACCGGCCCCGGCGGGCGCTTCATTCCCAGCGAGGACGACCCGAAGATCGCCGCACCCGGCACCACGCTGCTGCCGCCCGAGAAGCGCGTGGAGCACATCGCGCTCATCAGGCCCGACGTGTGCTCGCTCGACCTCAACACCATGAACTCCGGCCCCGACGTGGTGATGAACACGCCGAAGAACGTGCGCCGCATGGCGAAGGTGATCCGCGAGGCGGGCGTGAAGCCGGAGCTGGAGATCTTCGATTCGGGCGACATCAACCTCGCGCTCGACCTGATCGCCGACGGCACGCTCGACGGGCCTACGATGTGGACCTTCGTGCTCGGTGTGAAGTACGGCTTCGCGCCCACGCCCGAGACGCTGCTCTACGCCCGCAACATGCTGCCGCGCGGCGCGTTCTGGAGCGCCTTCGGCATCGGCCGCATGGAGTTTCCGATCGTCGCGCAGGCGTGGCTGTTGGGCGGCCATGTGCGCGTCGGCATGGAAGACAACATCTACCTGGCGAAGGGCGTGCTGGCCGAGAGCAACGCGCAGCTGGTGGCGAAGGCGCGCGACATTTTGCTGAGCCTGGGCGGCGAGATTGCCAACCCACGCGAGGCGCGCGAGATGCTGGGCTTGCCTGGTGCGGGGAACCTGGCGTGAAAGCTCTTTCTATTTGCTGCGGTGTGGGCCATTCAGGGCGCGC
This sequence comes from Variovorax paradoxus, assembly GCF_018614875.1. Taxonomy (GTDB): domain Bacteria; phylum Pseudomonadota; class Gammaproteobacteria; order Burkholderiales; family Burkholderiaceae_C; genus Variovorax; species Variovorax paradoxus_I. The sequence goes on from NZ_JAGGNW010000006.1 coordinate 181,385, forward strand.
TCCCGCCGACGGGGTACCTTGCTCCGCGAATGTCCCCCGGCCTGCGGCCTCCTCCTTAATTTCGCTGCGCAAGGCACCCCATCGGCGTGATCGTTGTACAGAGCGGTCGTTGATTGGCCAGCACAGGAGCAGCGCCTACTGTGCACAGGGCATCGGGTGCTCCCCGCAGCGAAATAAAGGAGGAGGCGAAGCCGGGGGACATTCGCGGAGGGGAGTACCCGGTGGCCTGTGCACGCGCCCTGGAAGAACGCACCGCGAACAAAAACATAAGCACCCCGCAACCCAGCGTGCGGTGCAAAACTGAGATGAGCATCGCCACCATGCACACAACCCACCTCTCCCGCGCACTGCGCGTGAACGAGAAGGCCCCCAACCTCGACGCGCTGCAGCTCGAGGCCGCGCCTCAGCCGGAACCCACACCGCCCCCCGGCCATGCCGTGGTGCAAGTCGCCGCCGCCGCAGTCAACCCGAGCGACGTGAAGGCCACGCTGGGCCTCATGCCGCAGGCCGTCTGGCCGCGCACGCCGGGCCGCGACTTCGCCGGCACCGTGGTGAGCGGTCCCGCCGAATGGATCGGCCGCGAGGTCTACGGCTCGGGCGGCGACATCGGCATCACGCGCGACGGCTCGCATGCGCGCTATCTCGTGCTGCCCGAAGCCGCGTTGCGCGCCAAACCCCGGGGCATCTCGATGGACGAGGCCGGCGCCGTGGGCGTGCCCTTCGTCACTGCGTACGAGGGCTTCAGGCGCAGCGGCATGCCGCAGGCCGGGCAGACCGTGCTGGTGCTCGGCGCCAACGGCAAGGTCGGGCAGGCCGCGGTGCAGCTCGCGTCGCAGGCCGGTGCCCGCGTGATCGCGGTGCAGCGCCGCGCCGGTCCGTTCGAAGGATTCGCCTGCGGGCCGGTCGACGTGATCGATGCACGCCAGCATGCCGACGTGGGCGCGCAGGTGCGCGAGCTCACCGGCGGGCGCGGCGCGAACATCGTCTACAACACCGTGGGCAGTGCCTACTTCGAGGCCGCCAACAAGGCCATGGCCAAGGGCGCGACGCAGATCTTCATCGCCACGCACGACCGCGCGGTGCCCTTCGACATCTTCGCGTTCTACCGCGGCATGCACACCTTCGTGGGCATCGACTCGCTCGCGATGGATTGCGTGGCCTCGACCGCGCAACTCGATGCGATGCGCGAGGGCTTCGAGCGTGGCACGCTGAAGCCCTTTCCCGTGGCACGGCATTTCACGCTCGACGAAGCCATGGACGCCTACCGGCTCGTGCTCTCGGGCAGCACCGACCGCGTCGTGCTGCGTCCCTGAACTGCAACCAAGGAACACCGCCATGCACGTGACCCGTTTCAACGAAGCGCCGCACTACGAGGCGCCCAACCATTTCGACATGCGCTGCCTGCGCCTGCAGGGCAAGGAGGCCGGGCCGTCGACGCAGATGTGGATGGGCATGAGCCAGATCCTGCCCGGCGGCCGCACCGGGCTCGACGGCTCGCCGATGGAAAAGCTCTACCTCGTGCTCGAAGGCCAGCTCCATGTGGTCGGCGAACTCGACGGCGCGCACGAAGAAGAAGTGCTCGGCCCCTACGACAGCTGCCGCTTCGCGCCTGGCGAAAAGCGCCAATTGGAAAACCGCGGCAACCGCCCTGTGCTGGTGGCGCTGGTGATGCCGAACGCACCGCCACCGGGTTAGCGCCCCCTTTCGGTCCGTCATTCATCGCTCATCGAACAAATCAACGGAGACAAGACGCATGAAGAAGACATCCAACTTCCAGAGCCGCCGAAAGGCGCTCGCGATGGCCGCGGCACTCGCGGCCATCTGCACGCTAGGCGGCACCGGCGCGCACGCGCAAGGCACATGGCCCGGCACGCAGCCGATCAAGCTCGTCGTGCCTTTCACGGCCGGCAGCGGCACCGACATCGTCGCGCGGCTCGTGGCCGAGAAGCTCGGGCCCGCGCTGGGCACCAGCGTGGTCGTCGACAACAAGCCCGGCGCGGGCGGCACGCTGGGCGCGGCCATCACGGCCAAGGCGCCGGCCGACGGCTACACGCTGCTGGTGCATTCCGCGGGGCACCTCGTGAATCCGTGGATCTACAAGGGCCTGTCGTACGACACGATCAAGGACTTCACCGGCATCACGCCGATGGCGAGCCTGCCCAACGTGCTGGTGACCGCGCCTTCGCACTTCGCGAACGTGCAGGATCTCGTGACGAAAGTGAAGGCCAAGCCGGGCAGCTTCAACTACGGCTCCGCGGGCAACGGCTCGGCCACGCACATGAACGCCGAGGTGTTCCGCCTCGCGGCCGGCCTCGATGCGCAGCATGTGCCGTTCCGCGGCACGCCCGAGGCCATGACCGAGGTGATGGCCGGGCGCGTCGACTGGTTCTTCGCGCCGATGGTGTCGGCCCTGCCGCTCATCAAGAGCGGCAAGCTGCAGGCGCTCGCCGTGGGCACGGCCAGGCGCTCGCCGGCGTTGCCCGAGGCGCCCACCACGGTGGAAGCCGGCGTGCCGGGTTCCGAATACCTGTTCTGGGTCGGGCTCTTCGCACCCGCGAAGACGCCGCAGCCGGTGGTGGACCGCCTGCAGGCCGAGGTCGCGAAGATCATGGCCTCGCCCGAACTCAAGGAGCGCCTCGACAAGCTCGGGGCCGAGCCTTTCACGATGCCGTCGGCGCAGTTCAACAAGTTCATCGCCGACGAAACCGGCAAGGCCCAGCAGGTGGTCAAGGCCGCCAGCATCAAGGTGGATTGAGCATGCTGCGCACTCTGATCATGGCGGCCGCCACGGCTGCACTGCTGCTGCCGCTTGCAACGCATGCACAGCCGGCCGACCTGATCGTCACCAACGCGAAGATCGCCACGCTCGACGCCGCCGCCACCACGGCGCAGGCCCTGGCCGTGCGCGACGGCCGCATCGTGGCCGTCGGCAATGCCGGGCAGATGCGCGCGCTCTCGGGTCCGGTCACGCGCACGGTGGATGCCGGCGGCCGCACCGTGATTCCGGGGCTCATCGATTCGCACATGCACGCCGTGCGCGCGGCGCTGAGCTATTCGACCGAGGTCAACTGGATCGGCGCCGGCAGCATCGCCGAAGCCATGGACCGCCTCCGCGCCGCGGCCGCGCGTGCGCGGCCCGGCGGCTGGCTGATCGTGGCCGGGGGCTGGACCGAGCAGCAGTTCGCCGAGCGCCGCCGCCCCACCGTGGCCGAGCTGCAGGAAGCCGCGCCGAACCATCCGGTGTACGTGCAGCTGTTCTATGAAGCGGTGGCGATGACGCCCAGGGCGCTCGAAGCGCTCGGCGTTCCCGCGGGCACGCTGCCGGCCGGCATGAAACCCGCGGCGGATGGTGCGCCAGGCTGGATGACCGGCGACATCGTCGGCATCTCGGCCCTGTTCGACAAGCTGCCCAAGCCGACCTACGACGACAACCTGGCCGGCACGCGCGCCTTCTTTCGCGAGCTGAACCGCCTGGCCATCACCGGCCTGGTGGACCCGGGCGGCTTCAGCATCGCGCCCTCGCAGTACGCAGCCCTCTTCGAGCTGTGGCGCGAGAAGGCGCTGACGCTGCGCGTGGCCTACAGCGTGTTCGCGCAGAAGCCCGGCGCCGAGCTGCAGGAGTTTCGCGACCTGACGCAGATGCTGCCGATGGGCTTCGGCGACGACATGCTCAAGTTCAACGGTCTCGGCGAACGCGTGACGCTTGCGATGTACAACAACAATTTTCCCGATGCGGCCGCGAAGGAGAAGTTCTACGAGCTCATCAAGTGGGCGGCCGTGCGCAGACTCGCGGTCACCATCCACTGGCAGGAGAACGGTTCGGTCGACCACCTGCTCGGACTGTACGAGAAGCTCAATGCCGAGGTGCCGATCAAGGACCTGCGCTGGTCGATCGCGCACCTGGACGACGCTTCGCCCGAGACGCTGGCGCGCATGAAGGCACTGGGCATCGGCTGGACGATGCAGGACGCGATGTACTTCCAGGGCGATCGCGCGCTCGCCGTGCGCGGCGACGCGGCGCGGCGCATGCCGCCCATCGGCGCCGCATTGCGCGCCGGCGTGAACGTGGGCGCCGGCACCGATGCGCACCGCGTGGCTTCATACAACCCGTTCGTCGCCCTGCAATGGATACTCGACGGCAAGACCGTCAGCGGCAAGGCCATGCGCGGTGCCGACGAGACGCCCACGCGCGAACAGGCGCTGCGGCTCTACACGTCGGGCAGCGCGTGGTTCAGCTTCGACGAAGCGAAGCGCGGCACGCTCGAAGCCGGCAAGCTCGCGGACTTCGCGATCCTCGACCAGGACTTCTTCACCGTGCCGGTCGAGCGCATCGGCAGGACGGTGTCGCTGATGACGGTGGTGGGCGGGCGCGTGGTCTACGCCGCGCGGCCCTTCGATGCGGCGGGCACCTCGGTGGCTGCGGCGCCATAGGGCGGCGCAAGCGCCTGCCGCACGCGTTCGCGCAGCACCGGCAGCACCTCGGTTTCGAACCACGGGTGGTGCTTGAACCAGCCGGTGTTGCGCGGCGACGGATGCGGCAGTGGGACGACGCGTGGCGCATAGTCCGCAAAGGCCTCGACCGTCTCGGTGACACTGCCCTTGCGCGCCGCGCCCAGGAAGTGGCGCTGCGCGTACTGGCCGATCAGCAGCGTGAGCTCGACCTGATTCATCTGCGCGAGCAGGCGCGCGTGCCAGAGCCCGGCGCACTCCCGGCGCGGCGGCAGGTCGCCGCTGCTGCCGCGGCCCGGGTAGCAATAGCCCATCGGCATGATCGCAACGCGCGCGGCGTCGTAGAACAGCTCGCGGTCGATGCCCAGCCAGCGGCGCAACTGCTCGCCGCTCATGTCGTTCCACGGTGCGCCGGTGGCGTGCACCGTCATGCTCGGCGCCTGGCCGACGATCAGCAGCCGCGCGCTGGCGCTGGCCTGCACCACGGGCCGCGGGCCGAGCGGCAGGTGCGCGGCGCAGGCGGTGCAGTTGCGGATGTCCGCGAGCAGCACAGCCATCGAGCCGGCAGGCGCGCTACCTGGAGAACGAGCCGAAGAACCCATTGAGATCGGCCCCCGAGGCGGCGCCTGCGAAGCCATCGAAACGCCCCTGTTCGGCGAGCGCCCGCGCGGCGCGGTCGAAGCCGCCCCAGGCCGCGCGCGCAAGCGCGCCACCCACGCTGACGCGCCGCACGCCGAGCGCGGCAATGTCCTGCATGCTGAGTTCGCTGGGCCAGCCGATCAGCAGGTTGACCGGCTTGGGCGCCACCGCCGCGACCACCGCCGCGATCTGCTCGCGCGTGCGGATGCCCGGCGCGTAGAGGCAGTCGGCGCCGGCCTCGGCGTAGGCCTTGAGGCGGGCGATGGCGTCGTCCAGGTCGGGGCGGCCGACGAAGAAGTTCTCCGCACGGCCCACCAGCAGCGTGTCGCCGCCGGCCGCGTCGATGGCGCCGCGGGCCGCGCGAAGCCGTTCGACCGCCACGCCGATCGCGAACAGCGGATTCGCCGCATCGCCCGTCGAATCCTCGATCGACAGGCCCGCCACGCCGGTCTCGACCGCGAGCCGAACGCTTTCCGCCACGCCCTGGGCATCGGCCGCAAAGCCGTTCTCGAAGTCCGCGTTCACGGGCAGGTCGGTGGCTGCGACGATCTCGCGCAGATGGGCCAGCACGGTGTCGCGGGATTGGGCCCCGTCGGCCAGGCCCTGCGACCAGGCATGGCCCGAACTGGTGGTGGCCAGCGCCTTGAAGCCCAGGCCCTGCAGGTAGCGCGCGCTGCCCGTGTCCCAGGGGTTGGGGATGGCGAAGCAGCCCTGTTCGTGGAGCGCGCGGAAGTCGGCGCGTTTCTGGGCGACGGTACGGGTCATGGAAGCCTCATCTTTTCTTGCGTGTGCGAAGGATGGGGTTTTAACGCAACGAGGCAGACATTGCGCGCCGGCACCTTTCGGTGTTCTGATCGGCCCCCATGCCCCACGTCATCCTGCTTTTTATCCATCTTCTCGCCGCTGCCTTCTGGGTCGGCGGCATGGCGACCCTGCACTTCGCGGTGCGCCCTTCCGCCGTCGCCACGCTGGAGCCGCCGCTGCGCCTGCGCATGATGGCCGCAACGCTGCGGCGCTTCTTCGTCGGCGTGGATGCGGCGGTCACGCTGCTGTTCGTGACCGGCGTGGGAATGATCATGGTGACCGGCGGCTTCCGTTCGGTGCACTGGCGCGTAGAGGCGATGATGGGCATCGCCCTCGTGATGGCCGGCATCTACGTGTATATCCGCGCTTCGGTGTTCAGGGCGCTGCGGCGCGCGGTGGAAGAAGGCGCATGGCCGGTGGCGGCCGGACGGCTCGACATGGTTCGCAAGCTCGTGAGCCTGAACCTCGCATTCGGCGTGGCGGTGTTCGGCGTCGCGATCATGGGTCGCGCTGGCTAGACACTAGAGCTAGCTGCCTGCCGCCCCCTTGAGCTCGACCCTGTTGCCGTCGGGGTCCTCGACGTAGATCGACGGGCCGTTACCTTCGGCGCCGAAGTTGTTCTGCACCTCGCCATGCACCGGCACGCCGTGCCGCGCCATCAGCGCGCGGATGGCCGCTTCGTCGAAGGGCTCGATGCGCAGGCAGAAGTGGTCGACGTTGCGGCCTTCCTTGCCGGCGAGCGCGCCGCCCTGCTTGCCGAGCGGGCCGTCGTGCGACACCAGATCGATGAGGTTCGAACCGGCGCGCAGGTGCACGAGCCCTAGGGACCTGCGCGGCAGAG
>NZ_JAGGNW010000007.1 GCF_018614875.1 Variovorax paradoxus
CTGCCGCGCAGGTCCCTAGGAAGCCGCGCTCTCGACGCGGGCCTTCAGCCCGCGCCAGGCGTCAGTCAGAAGGGCGCGTCTTCCTCGACTTCGGCGTCGGCCGGTGTGGTGGTCGTGGGCACTTCCGCCACGGGCTGCGGCGCTGCATCCGCCGGCGCGCCGGTGAACGCCGCCTCGCCGCCCAGCGCGTCGAGCAGCGCCGGCACCAGCTGGCCGAGTTCACCGGTGGCAATGGCCACGTCGGCGTCGAAGTTGTCTTCCTTCTTGCCGCCGGCCGCGCCGTCGCCCGTGCCCTCGAGGAACACGATCTTGCGGATCAGCATGCCGTGCGTCAGCTCGAAGGACACGCGGTCGTCCCAGGTCAGCGCCAGGCGGGTGGGGCGCTTGCCGTCGGTGATGTGCTTTTGCACTTCCTCGATGTCGAGCGGGTGCTTGGCGTAGCGCACCACGGCCTTGGAATCGTCGGAGGCCTTGAGCTCGCACTCGCGGTCGATGGTGAAGCCGGCCGGCGGCTCCTGCGTCAGCAGCCAGTTGGCCATGGCGGCCGCCGGTTCCACCTGCGTGTTGATGAGGGCCACCGCAAAGCCGTCGAGCGACTTCACGAGGCTGGTGACCACTTCGTCGGCGCGCGCGGCGTTGCCGCAATTGATGACGAGGCGGTTCTCGGCCTTGTCGATCCACACGGCCACGCGGGCGCTGCGCGTGAAGGCCATCGGCAGCAGCTCCAGGGTGATGTCCTCCTTGAGCTCTTTCTTTTCCTTCTTGCCGGGCTTGCGGCCGGTGGTGGCTTCGATCTGCGCGCAGCGCTCGTCGAGCTTGCGGCGCACCACGGAACCGGGGACCGCCTTGCTCTCGATCATGTATTCGACCAGCCACTGGCCGTCGATGGATTCGACCAGCGGGCCGTTGGCTTCGCCGCGGGGTTCGACCCAGCCGGCGGACTTTTCCTGCGAGGGGCCGCAAGGCTCGAAGCGATGCTTGCCAAGCCCTTCTTCCGCCTCGGCCAATGTTTGGGACCAGGCAGGTTCGATGCGATAGACGATGACGTTCTTGAATACGGACACGGAAACCCTTTTTTCCACTGGTTTGGACAACCGGCCATTGTCGGGCAGCACGCCGCGCCCGCCGCCGTAAAATCGAAAGCTTTTGCGACTTCCCCCCGTCGCTCCCCACACAGCTCCCAAAGGAATCAGGAAATGAGCTCGATCCCCCCCTCGCTGGACGACCGTGACGGCAAGATCTGGATGGACGGCGAACTCGTGGACTGGCGCGACGCCAAGATCCATGTGCTGAGCCACACGCTGCACTACGGCTGCGGCGCTTTCGAGGGCGTGCGCGCCTACAAGACGGCCGAGGGCACGGCAATCTTCCGCCTGGCCGAGCACACCGAGCGCCTGTTCAACAGCGCCAAGATCCTGCGCATGAAGATTCCGTTCACCCCGGAACAGCTCAACGAAGCCCAGAAACAGGTCGTGCGCGAGAACAAGCTCGAAAGCTGCTACCTGCGCCCGCTGATCTGGATCGGCTCCGAAAAGCTCGGCGTGAGCCCCAAGGGCAACCGGATCCACGCCATGGTCGCGGCCTGGTCCTGGGGCGCCTACCTGGGCGAAGAGGGCATGCGGCGCGGCATCCGCGTCAAGACTTCGAGCTTCACCCGCCACCACGTCAACATCACGATGACGCAGGCCAAGTCGGTGAGCAACTACACCAACTCGATCCTCGCCAACATGGAAGCGCTGGACGACGGCTACGACGAGGCGCTGCTGCTCGACGCGAGCGGCTTCGTCTCCGAAGGCGCGGGTGAGAACATCTTCGTGGTCAAGGGCGGCGTGGTCTACACGCCCGACCTTTCGGCCGGCGCGCTCAACGGCATCACGCGCAACACCATCCTGCACGTGTGCAAGGACCTGGGGCTGGAGCTGGTGCAGAAGCGCATCACGCGCGACGAGGTCTACATTGCCGACGAAGCCTTCTTCACCGGCACGGCCGCCGAAGTCACGCCCATCCGCGAACTCGACCGCATCGAGATCGGCAACCGCGGCGACGGCGGCTCGCGCGGCCCCATCACCGAGAAAATCCAGGCTGCCTTCTTCGACATCGTGAACGGCAAGAACCCCAAATACGCCCACTGGCTCACGAAAGTCTGAGAAAACCCATGCCTACCAACGCAGTCGTCGAACTCCTGGCCAGGGAGCTCAATCACCAGGGCGGCGTGTTCTGCCCCAGCCCCAAGGCGGACATGAAGCTCTGGGACACCCATCCCAAGGTCTACCTGGACGTGGCGCGCACCGGCGAAGCCAAGTGCCCGTACTGCGGCACCGTCTACCGCCTGAAGGCGGGCGAGACGGTGTCGTCCCGGCATTGACCGTTCGCGGTCTGCTGGGCCGCTTCGGCGCCGGCTACCTGCTCCTTCTGGTCATCCTGGGCCTGGCGCTGAACCTCTTTGGCGTCAAGGCCAACGCGGGCGTCAATACGGCTGCGCTCCTGGGCGCCGTGATGTGGGTGTGCCTGGCCTTCGGCAAGAAGAACGGCCGGTACCTCGCGCGCGACGAAAAGACCCGCGCCGTGCTCGGCATGATCGCCATCGACCTGGCGATCCAGGCCGCGGTTTCCGTGGCGGCGGCCCTTGCGGCCGGTGCTTCGGTCCTGCAGCTGGGGCCGATGCTGCTGGTGCTGCTTTTCGTGGGCGCGCTGCATGCCGCGGTGATCTACTTTTTCGTCGGCATGGCCGGGCGGCAGTTCGCGGCGGCCGAGGCCAGGCGCAGCCGCAGATAGCTATCGAGCTTGCGGCGGGGCCTCGTCGAGCACCGCCGCGATGCGGCGCGCCGGCCACAGGTCGCGCCAGGGCTGCGTGTCCCGCGGTTCCTGCGCGAGCCGCAGGTAGACCATCGCGATCCACAGCAGTGCCAGGCCGATCTGCGCGTCGCGCATGGCCGAGTTCACGCTCGACGCGATCAGCGCGATCAGCGTGGCGGCCAGCGCGTAGCGGCCCGCGATGTCCGGCCGCTTCCACGCCTGCCAGACGGCGGCGGCCATGATGGCCAGCAGGCTCAGCAAGGCCGGCAGCCCGCCCTGCGCGCCGACCCACAGGAAGTCGTTGTGCGGCATGTTCGAGTCGGCGAACATCACCGGGCCGCGCTTGTGCCACTGCTCGGTCCAGCCTCCGATGCCCCAGCCGGTGAGCGGCCGGTCGGCAATCATGAGGCCGGTGTCGCGGTACATGTAGTAGCGGATGACCCAGCTGCCCTTGAAGACTGCGCCGGCCTGGGCTTCCTCGATTTCCTGCACGCCGGTCTCGACCTTGTGCTGCAGCTGCGGCACCTGGTAGAGCGCGGCCCCCAGCACCACGGCCCCCAGCACCAGTGCGCTCACCAGCATCTTCAGATGGTTGCGCCACTGGTGAATGCACACCACCGGAATCACCAGCAGCAGCGCGAGCACCGAGGTGCGCGAGGTCAGCGGCAGCGCCACCACCAGGCCCAGCCCGAGCATCAGCACGAACGCCGGGACGGCACGCAGCGGCCGGTGCGCGGCGATCTGCGCAATGCCCCACACGGCGGCCGTGGACGCCACCACGCTGAACAGCAGCGCGTTGCTGATCGACTTGTTGCCCACTTCCATGACCACCGCGCGCAGCGGCGACCAGATCGGAAAGCCGATGGCGTGGTAGGCCACGATCAGCAGGATGTTCAACGCCGCGATCAGCAGGAAGCCGCGCAGCGCCCATATCGCTTCCTCGCGCGTGAGCGCCATCGCCATCAATATCGTGAGGCCGATGCGCAGCCCGTGGAAAAGATTGGAGGGGGTCTCGGGATAGTGCGGCCGGAAGGCCAGCACGATGAAGGTCCAGGCCATGTACGCCACCACCGGCCACCACAGCGGGTTGGCGCGCAGCCGCGCGAAGCGTTCGCCTGCGCCGCCGGCCACCAGCAGGGTGAGCAGCAGCAGGATGGCCGAAAGGTAGGTGACGCCGACCGGCATGAACACCACCAGCCCCCAGAACATGGCCGCGGGCCGAACGATGTGCGATCTCTGCATAGGGGCGGGATTTTAGGTGGGGCCGGCGAGCCCAACCTGACTTCGCGCCCGCCGTCCGGTCAGCTGCGGCTGGGCGCCGGCAGCCGGATGACAAAGCTGGCGCCGCCGCCCGGGCGCCCCTCGCAGCGCACGCTGCCGCCGTGCCGCTCGGCAATCGACTTCACCAGCGCCAGCCCGAGCCCGACGCCGCCGTTGCGCTCGCTGGCGCCGGGCAACCGGTAGAAGGGCTCGAAGATGCGCTCGCGCAAGGCCGCCGGCACGCCGGGCCCGCGGTCATTCACGCGCACGGTGGCAAAGCCGTTGGCGCTGCCCAGCTCCACCGAAATTTCGCCCGCGCCGTAGCGGCGGGCGTTCTCGAGCAGGTTGCGGATGGCGCGGCGCAGCAGGCGCGAGACGCCGGGCACGGTGAGCTTGGCGTTGTCGGTGCCTTCCACCAGATCGAGCTCGGCGTTCACCTGCGAGCATTCCTCGGCCGCGAGTCCCGTGAGATCGACCGCCTCGATGGTGCCCATGTCGGCCTCGCTCGCGTCGAGCCGGCTGGCCAGCAGGATCTCGTCGATGAGCTGGTCCAGCTCGCCGATGTTGCGCGAGATTTCGTCGCGCGCGGCCGGGCTCGGTCGTTCGCCCATCAGTTCCAGGCCCATGCGGATGCGGGTGAGCGGCGAGCGCAGCTCGTGCGATGCGTTGGCCAGCAGCGACTTGTGCGAACGCACCAGTTTTTCGATGCGTTCGGCCGACGCGTTGAAACGTTTGGAGAGATCAGCCACTTCGTCCTGCCCTTCTTCGGTCACGCGCACCGAGAGATCACCCTCGCCCCAGCGCTGCACGCCGCGCTGCAATGTTTCCAGCCGCTGGGTGAGCCGCCGCACGATGGGGTACACGCCCAGGGCCACGGCAATGCCCACGAGCGCGATCATCCAGCCGAGGCCGAATGGCGTGCGCCAGGGCGCGAATCCGCCGGTGCCCGAGGGCCGGTCGCGCGGCGCCACGCGCAGCGTGATGGCCTTGCCGTCGCTCAGCGTCACGTCGAACTCCAGGCCCTGGCCCGGCACGCGCAGCGCCTTGCCGCTGCCGATGGGCTTGTCCTGCGCATCGAGCACCACCACGTTGCGCGGCACCGGCGCCAGGCGCTCGCGCTCGGCCTCCGCCGCCTCGCGCACGATCCAGTTGGCCATCAGCGTGAGGATGACGACGCCGGCCACCACCGCGAGCCAGATGCGGACGTAGAGGTGGCGGGAATACAGGTTGCGCAGCATCGGCTAGGGCCTGTTCACACTACTAACGGAGATCGCGTTGTTCGGCAAAGGGGCTGGCTGCAAGGCGCCCGTGCGCAGCAAGGCTTGCGCCTTGCAAGCGCGGGCAACGCCGCAGACGGCCCCTTTGCCGAACAACCCGAAGGGAAGGCACGCCAAAGCGGCCAACTCCGCGTTGCACTCCTTGCGTGTGCCGACGCACACGCATCGTCGTGCGCCTTGATTTGTCCGCTTTGGCATGCCTTCGCGACTCCGTTAGTAGTGTGAACAGGCCCTAGTCTTGCTGCTTGGCGAAGACGTAGCCCACGCCGCGCACCGTGAGGATGCGCTTCGGGTTCTTGGCGTCGACTTCGATGGCGGCGCGGATGCGGCCCATGTGCACGTCGATCGAGCGGTCGAAGGCTTCGAGCTCGCGGCCGCGCACGGCCTCCATGATCTGGTCGCGCGTGAGCACGCGGCCGGCGCGCTCGGCCATCGCCACCAGCAGGTCGAACTGGTAGGAGGTGAGGTCGGCCAGCGCGCCGCCCACCGACACGGTGCGCGCGTTGCGGTCGATCTCGAGCGTGCCGAAGCGCATCACCGTGCTGGATTCCGTGTCGGTGGCGTTCTCGCTGCGGCGGCGCAGCACCGCGCGGATGCGCGCCAGCAGCTCGCGCGGCTCGAAGGGCTTGGGCAGGTAGTCGTCGGCGCCGATCTCCAGGCCGATGATGCGGTCCATCGGATCGCCCTTGGCGGTGAGCATCAGCACCGACACCTTGGAAGCGGGAGCGGGCAGCGAGCGGATGCGGCGGCAGATTTCGAGGCCGTCGGTGTCGGGCAGCATCAGGTCGAGGATCACCAGGTCGGGCGCGTGCTTCTGGAGTTGTTCCAGGCCGCTGGCGCCATCGCCGGCGTGGGTGAAGAGAAAACCCGACTGCGTCAGGTATTCGCCCACCATCTGCGCCAGGCGGGCGTCGTCTTCGATCATCAGGAGTTGGGGGGTGCTCATGCGCTTCATGGTCGTCCCTCGGGGGCAACGGGGCTTGAACGCTCCGTAAAGTTGGGTAAACGCGGCTTCCGGAGGTCAACCGGAAGTGCCGCGAAAAGCATGGCGCCGCCTTGCGCGCTGGCGGGCAGGCCGGCCATGTTTTCCTCGAGTATGGAGGGGAGGGTACAGCCGCTCAGGTCCGCATTGTCTGCTTGCGCGCGATCGAGGATCTCGCCGGCCAGCTGGCGCAGCTGCGCGGCCGAGGCCCGGATGCGCGCCCTGAACGCGGCATCGTCCTGCTGCGGGTCCTGCAGGCTCCGGTTGAGTTCGGCGAACCAGGGCATCGCGGCCTGGTCGAGCATGACCGCGGCGTTGCGCCTGGCGCTGGCGGCCGACCACGCGCGCAGCAGCTGCTGCACCGCCAGGTTCAGGCGCCGGCAATGCTGCAGCTCTTCCTTCAGGCTGCCCAGCAGCGTCAGGTCGGTGAGCCGCTGCTGGAAGAAGATCTGCGAAAGCACGCCCCAGTAGTAGGCATAGTCCCAGATCACCTTCACCGGCAGCACCTCGGGGTCGCCGAACAGCGGGTACTGGTCCTGGTAGAGCGCCAGCGTGCTTTCGTAGAACGAGTGGTAGATCTGGTCATAGAGCTGCGCGCGGGCTTCCACCGGGTGGCCCGCGCGGTCATGCGCCAGCAGGTCGGTGATGTAGGTGTTGCTGATCGCGATGAAGTCGCTGCCCGGCGAATAGAAGGGGTCGAGGAACAGCCCGGCCTCGCCCGTCAAGGCCCAGCGCCGGCCCGAGAACACCTGCTTGCAGCCGTGCGAGAAGTGCCTGAGGAACGCGAAGTCCTGCAGCAGGTGCCGCTTGCCGTCGAGCGCGTCGTACAGCCGCGGCTGGTAGGTGGCGAACCACTGCATCGCCTTGTCGAAGGTGTCGATGGTGTCCAGCGGGTGCAGCTTCGGGTCGGCCACGATGCCCACCGAGTGCGAGCCCGAGGCCAGCGGAATCAGCCAGGCCCAGTAGCCCGCGCCCACCAGGTGGTTGGTCGAAAGCCAGCGCGCCTGCGGATCGCAGCGCTCGCGCCAGGCGGCGTTGTCGCTCCACTCGTCGATGGCAATGCGCTCGCCGATGCGGAACCACACCGCGTTGACGTTGTGCGCGTTGGCCTCGGCGAGCCCGAGCTTGCGCTTGAGCAGGCCGGCGCGCCCGCAGGCATCGATCAGCCAGCGCGCCTCGGCGCTGTGGGTTTCGTTGCCGCGCGTCCATTCGAGGCGGTGCGGCGCCTCGGCGTCGGCGGCCAGGTCGACGCGGCGCACCAGCGCGGCATCGTCGAAGCGCACGCCGCGCCGCACGGCTTCCTCGGCCAGGTAGTTCTCGAAGATGCCGCGGTCGATCTGGTAGCTCGGCACCGCCAGGTAGCGGCTGGCGCCGATCTCGGTGACCTGGTCGATGTCGCGCCGGCCCTCGCTGAAGAAGAAGCGGAAGCCGAACTTGCGCAGCTGCGCGCCGTCCATGTGGGGCTTGAGCCCGAGCACCGTGTCGAAGTAGTGCGCGCCGATCTCGACCGACGATTCGCCCACCTTGTGCGCCGCATGCGGCACCGGGTGCGTGCGGCGCTCCAGCACCAGCACGTCGATGTCCTGGAAGCGCTGCTTCAGTTGCAGGGCCAGCGTCAGCCCCGCGAGCCCGCCGCCCATGATCACTGCGTCACATCGTTGCGCAGTGCCGGTCATGGAGCCTCAGTCCCGGACCCGCTGCAGTTGCAGCCGCAGCGAAAGGGCGGAAGACAGCGGAAGGTCGAGCGGCGGCGGGTCGTCTTCCACGCGTGCCAGCGACTCGAAGAGGCCGAGCGCATGGGCCATCGGGTTGATGTGCGCCAGCGTTTTCGCGGCATCGGAAAGCGGCCCGGGCACGGTGCCGCCGCTGCCGTTGTCCTCCACCGACCAGTCGAGCGAAGCCACGGTGCGTTCCGTGCGCCCGGGCGCAAGCACCAGCGCCACGGCGAGCAGGCCCTGGCTGTCGGTCACCGAGGTCAGCGGACCTACCGTTGGCGTGTCGTAGCCCACCAGCAGCACCGGCGACTGGTCGGCCGCGCACTGCACGGCCGCTTCGAGCAGGCCGGCGGCAAAGCTGTTTTCGTAGGCCGAGACCGAGTTGCTGGCCGCCATGCAGCCGGTGCCGATGGTCCAGTAGCCCACGGCCGCGTTGTGCACCGAGTTGTGAAAGCGCGTGGGCGACAGCACCGTGGGGTCGGTGGCCAGCGTGCTGCACATGTAGTCGTTGATCGAGAGATCGCCATGCGCCGAGACGAACACGCAGGGCACGTCGGCCGCGTTGCGGCCCGACCCCGCCATCGCCGCGGCGGCCACTTCGAGCGCCAGGGCCACGGTGTCGGGCGCGCGGCGGCGCTCGGCCGGCGCCAGCACCTGCGGCGACGGGCGCTTGGCGGGCGGATCGGCGAGCCCGCCTTCGCCGCGGAAGGCGGCCCGCGCGGCGTCCCAGCCGGGCAGGGTGGGGGTCCAGAAGGCCGGGCCTTCGATGTAGAGGGTGGGGGGCGTGGGCACGCTCGTGGTGGTTGTCATTGGTTGGCCGCCGTGGCTTTGCCGAACACCAGGGAGCAATTGTTGCCGCCGAAGCCGAAGGAGTTGGTCAGTGCGTAGCGCACCTCGCCATGCGCGGGCTCGAGCCTGATCTGCGGGCCGAAGCCTGCGTCGAGCTGGTTCGTGTTCACCGTGCCCGGCATCAGCCCGCGCTCGATCGCGAGCAGGCTGATCACCGATTCGACGATGCCCGCCGCGCCCAGCGTGTGGCCCATGAAGCCCTTGGTCGAGCTGGCATGGGTGCGCGCCGGAAAGCGCCGTGCCACCAGCGCGCCTTCGACCTCGTCGTTCTTCTGGCTCGCGGTGCCATGCATGTTGATGTAGTCGATGGCCTCGGGCGCCAGGCCCGCACGCGCCAGCGCCTCGTCGAGCGCGCGCTCGGCGCCGAGGCCTTCGGGGTGCGGCGTCGACATGTGGTGCGCATCGCTGGCTTCGCCGTAGCCGAGCAGCCGCAGCGGCGCGCCGGCATCGTCCTGCACGCGCTCCACCAGCGCGAAGCCGGCCGCCTCGCCGAGGCTGATGCCCTTGCGGCTGGCGTCGAAGGGCCGGCACGGCTCGCTCGACACCAGTTCGAGCGAATTGAAACCGAACAGCACGCTGCCGCACAGCGTATCGACCCCGCCGACCACGGCGGCGTCGGCCAGCCCGAGGCGGATCAGCCGCTCGGCCGAGGCGAACACCTTGGCGCTCGACGAACAGGCGGTGGAAATCGTTTCGCTCGGCCCGGTGAGCCCGAGCACCTGCTGCACGAACATGGCCAGCGAGTGCGGCGTGTGCACCGCCGGGCGGCGCTGGCTGGCGGGAAAGCGGCCGTCGGCATCGAGCCGCGTGTAGGCCAGTTCGGTTTCGCCGATGCTGGAGGTCGAGGTGCCGAGAATCAGCGCAATGCGCGAGGGGCCGTACTTGGCCCGCGCGGCCGCCACCGCCTCGGGAAAACCATCCGCATGCAGGCCCAGCCAGGCGAGCCGGTTGTTGCGGCAGTCCCACGAGGCCAGCGCCTCGGGCAGGCGGATGTCCTCGAGCCCGTCGACCCGGCCGATCCAGGTGGGCAGCGGTGCATCGCCGAAATCGTTGGCGCGCAGACCGCTGCGCGAATGCGCAAGCGCCTCGGCGAGCGGCTCCTTGCCGACGCCGACGGCCGAAGTGGCCGTGAAGGCGCTGATCTGAAGGGGAGAAATGCGGGGCGGCACGTTGCTTGTGGTTTGGCGGGCGGAAGGTGGATGATCGCTCCGGGCGCGAAGCGAAGCTAACCGGAAAGTGACAGCCTAACAGTTGCGCGGGGCCTGCGGCGTCAGCTGTTTTCCTGTAGGACCCGCGCCCTATTGACGCTCGGCGGGGGCTTTGATCGTGGTGATCCGGGCGGCCAGCGCCACCAGCAGCAGCACCGGCAGGCCCAGCAGGGCGGTGGCGGTGAAGAACTGGGCGTAGCCGTGGGCGTCGACAAAAGCGCCCGAGTAGCCGGCAATGAACTTCGGCAGCAGCAGCATCAGCGAGCTGAACAAGGCGTACTGCGTGGCCGAGTAGCTGATGTTGGTGAGGCTCGACAGGTAGGCGATGAAGGCCGCCGAGGCAATGCCGCCGGCCAGATTGTCGGCCGAGACCACCGCGATCAGCGCCGTCAGGTCGTGCCCGCGCGAGGCCAGCCAGGCGAACAGCAGGTTGCTCGCGGCGCTGAGCACCGCGCCCAGCATCAGCACCCGCATCACGCCCAGCCGCATCGACAGCACGCCGCCCACGAAGGCGCCGGCCAGCGTCATGACCACGCCGTAGATCTTGCTGACGGTGGCCACCTCGTCCTTGGTGAAACCCATGTCCACGTAGAAGGGGTTGGCCATGATGCCCATCACCACGTCGCTGATGCGGTAGATGGCAATCAGCGAGAGGATCAGCGCGGCCTGCCACTTGTAGCGGCGGATGAAGTCGGCAAAGGGCTCGACCAGCACGCTTTGCAGCCATTCGGCCGCGTTCTTTGCCTTGGGCAGCACGCGCCGCACCGGCTCGGGCGAGAGCAGCACCGTGAGCACGCCCACCGCCATCGAGGCCGCCATCACCAGGTAGGCCGTCTTCCAGGCGCCGTTCTGGTAAGCCGCGGCACCCGTGACGGCGGTGGCCGGTGCCACTTCGGCCCAGGCCGCGACCCACAGCACGCCGGCGCCGGCCCAGATCATCGCCAGGCGATAGCCGGTTTGATAGGCGGCGGCGAGCGCGGCCTGCTTGCGCGTCTCGGCCGACTCGATGCGGAAGGCGTCCAGCGCGATGTCCTGCGTGGCCGAGCCGAAGGCCACCAGCAGCGCGCACCAGATCAGCGGCGCGAGGCCCTGGCGCGGGTCGTTGAACGCCATGCCGACCAGCCCCGCGATCACCACCCCCTGCGCCAGCAGCAGCCAGCCGCGCCGGCGCCCGAGCAGGGTGGTCAGCGGCGGCAGCGGCAGCCGGTCGACCAGCGGTGCCCAGACCCACTTGAAGCCGTAGGCCAGCCCGACCCAGCTCAGGTAGCCGATGGTGGTGCGGTCGATGCCCGCTTCGCGCAGGCGAAAGCTCAGCGTGCCCAGCACCAGCAGCAGCGGCAGGCCGGCGGAAAAGCCCAGCGCCAGCATGCGCAGCGTGGCGGGCTCGAGGTAGACCTTCAGCGCGTCGCGCCAGGGCAGGGAGGGGGCGGTGGAGGTTTCGGCGGGCTGGGCAGACATGAACTTCGGATTGTCCATGAGGGCGAGCTGCGTGCCGAGTCGTCTTTTTTGTCGGCAATTGTTCCTATGATCCGCGCATGTGCACACGATGCGAATCTTTCGTTTTCTCCGCGGCCCCGGCTTCGCACGCCTCGGCCTGGCAGCCGCGGCGCGCCTTTCTGCTGGCCGCGGCCGGCGCCGCGCTCGCAGGTCCGGCCCTGGCGCAGGTCAGCGTGGGCAACGCATCGATGGCGCGCAACCTGGTGCCGGCCGAGCGGATCGAGACCGCCGGCGTGCAGCAGTACGGCCAGCTGCTCGAACAGGCGCGCGCCAAGGGTGCGCTCGCGGGCGACGGCAATGCCCAGCTGCAGCGGCTGCGCACCATCGCGAACCGGCTGATCCCCTTTGCCACGCCCTGGAACACGCGGGCGCGCCAGTGGAAATGGGAAGTCAACCTCATCGGCAGCAAGCAGATCAACGCCTTCTGCATGCCCGGCGGCAAGATCGCCTTCTTCACCGGCATCCTCGATCAGCTCAAGCTCGGTGATGACGAGGTTGCCATGGTGATGGGGCACGAGATGGCCCATGCGCTGCGCGAGCATGCGCGTGCGCGCATGGCCAAGAGCGCGGGCACCGGCGCGGCGCTCTCCATCGGCGCGCAACTGCTGGGGCTCGGCCAGATGGGCGACCTGGCGGCCCGCGCCGGCACGCAATTGATCACCCTCAAATTCAGTCGCAGCGACGAGACCGAGGCCGATCTCGTCGGGCTCGAACTCGCGGCGCGCGCCGGCTACGACCCCCAGGCCTCGGTGTCGCTCTGGAAGAAGATGGCCGTTGCGTCCAGGAACCAGGGCGGCCTGAGCTTTCTTTCCACCCACCCGAGCGGGCCGGACCGCATCCAGAAGCTCGAGGCCAACCTGTCGAAGGTCGAAAGCCTCTACCGGGAAGCCAAGCGCAGTTGAGGTATCACTCCCTCTCTCAGAAGGAGAGGGAGCCAATCCCAAACCATTCCGCGCCGCGCCGTCCCTGGCACATTGCTTGCATCTCGACTTGTACACAAGTTTGGATGCCTGATGATGGTGCATGAAGAAAACGGATCGGCTGCGGCCGCGTGGATCGCACGCTTCGCGCAGCCCCTGCCCGGCGCGGACGCGGGCCCTCGCCCGCTCGCCGGCCTGCGCTTTGCCGTCAAGGACAACATCGACGTGGCGGGCGTACCAACCACGGCCGCCTGCCCGGCCTTCGAGCGCCGGCCGGCGCAGCACTCGGCCGTGGTGCAGAAGCTGCTCGATGCCGGGGCATCGCTGCTCGGAAAGACCAATCTCGACCAGTTCGCCTGCGGCCTGAGCGGCACGCGCTCTCCCTACGGCGAAGTGCCCAATGCCTTCGATCCGCGCTATGTCTCGGGCGGCTCCAGTTCCGGGTCGGCCTATGTGGTGGCTGCCGGCGAGGTCGATTTCTCGCTCGGCACCGACACCGCCGGCTCGGGCCGCGTGCCCGCCGGGCTCAACAACATCGTCGGCCTCAAGCCCTCGCGCGGCCTGCTGAGTGCCTTTGGCGTGGTGCCCGCCGCGCAGAGCGCGGACTGCGTGTCGATCTTCGCGCGCACCGTCGGGCTGGCCATCGACGTGCTTCTTGCGGCCGCCGGGCCCGACGTGCGCGATCCCTATTCAAGGAACCTGGCGCTGCGCGGCGAGGCATTTCCATCCGCCTTCCGGTTCGGCGTGCCCGACACGCTCCGCTTCTTCGGAGATGCCGCGGCCGACGAAGCCTTCCGCGATGCGCAGGCGCGGCTCGCCGCGCTCGGCGGCACGGCCGTGGCGATTCCGTACGCGCCGCTCGCCGAAGCCGCCGCGCTGCTCTATGAAAGCGCGCTCGTGGCCGAGCGCTATGCGGCGGTGCGCGGATTCTTCGATGCCCACGGCGCCGAAGTGATCGAGCCGGTGCGCGGCATTCTCGAAAGCGGCCGCGGCTACAGCGCAGCCGACGTGTTCGAGGCGCAGACCCGGCTGCGTGCCCTTGCCCAACGCGTCGAGCCGATGTGGCGCGGCATCGACGTGCTGCTGGTGCCGACCGCGCCCACGCACTACACGCGCGAACAGATGCGCGCCGACCCGGTGGTGCTCAACCGCAATCTCGGCGCGTACACCAACTTCGTCAACCTGCTGGACTACGCCGCCATCTCGGTGCCGAGCTCCTTGCGCGCCGACGGCCTGCCCTTCGGCATCACGCTGATCGGCCCGTGCGGCAGCGATCTTGCGCTGGCCGAGCTGGGCCAGCGCTATCACCACGCCACCGGCCTGCCGCAGGGCGCGACGGGCCTGCCGCTGCCCGAGACGCGCCCCATTCCGGGCCTGGCCGCTTCGGCGTCGCAGACCATGCCCATCGCCGTTGTCGGCGCGCATCTCTCGGGCATGCCGCTCAACGGCCAGCTCACCGAACGCGGCGCCACGCTGCTGTGCGCCACCACCACCGCGCCGCGCTACCGCCTGCATGCCTTGCCGGGCACCGTGCCGCCCAAGCCGGGGCTGCAACGCAGCACGACCGGCGGGGCGGCCATCGCGCTCGAGGTGTGGTCGGTTCCCGTGGCCCATGTCGGCAGCTTCCTGGCGCTGATCCCGCCGCCGCTGGGCCTGGGCAGCGTCGAGCTTGCCGACGGCAGCTGGGTGCACGGCTTCATCTGCGAAGGCCATGCCCTGGCCGGCGCCGAGGACGTGAGCCACCACGGCGGCTGGCGGGCCTACATCGCGGGCCGCGCCCAGCCGGGCACCGCTGCTTCTTCCCAAGCCATTCCAACCTGACCGATCGAGGAGTCTTCATGAGCACCCCTGAGAAATCGTCCGCTGCCGCCTCGCGCCGCCAGCTGCTGCAGGCCGGCGCCGCGGGGCTGGCCGTGCTGGCCGCGCCCGCCATCGTGCGCGCGCAAGCCGCGCCGAAGATCCGCATCGGCTTCTGGCCCGTGGCCGCGGGCCTGCCTTTCTTTGCCGCCGTCGACCGCGGCTACTTCAAGGAAGCCGGTCTCGACGTGGAGCCGCTCAAGTTCGCGGGCGCGCAACAGGTCATGGAAGGCATGCTCGCGGGCCGCTGCGACGGCAGCGCCAACGGCACGGGCTCGGCCAACCTCGCCATCGGCGAGATCGCCCAGCCGGGGCTGTTCAAGATCTTCTGCACCAACCCGAGCAACGCGAAGTTCGTGCTCGACGAGTTCATCGTCGCGAAGGACAGCCCGATCAAGACCATGGCCGAGCTGGCCGGCAAGAAGATCGCATCCGGCCCCGGCATCCAGAACGTGACCTTGTGCAAGACCATGCTGGAGCGCGCGGGCGCCAAGGGCGCCACGGTGAGCGAGCTTCCCATCGGCCAGCACGTGGCGGCGCTGGTCGCGGGGCAGGTCGACGCCTGCTACACGCTCGAGCCCACCGGCACCGTGGGCCGCATGAACGGCACCACGCGGGTCATCGAGGCCGGCGTGGTCGCCAAGTACATCCTCGGCGACCCGATGGCGCCCTGGCACGGCGGCGCGGCCAGCCTCACGAGCGAATTCATCAAGAAGAATCCTGAAGCGGCGAAGAAGTACATCGCCGCCTATGCGCGCGGCGTGGAACTGGTGCGCAGCAAGCCCGACGACGCGCGCCAGCACATGAAGGGCTACACCGCCATCGAAGGCAGCCTCACGGCCGAAGTGCCGCTCGCCTCGTACATGCTCTACAACGAGTTCAAGCCGAGCGACGTCGCGTACTTCCAGAAGTTCCACGACCTGTTCACCGAGAAAGGCATCTTCGAGAAGAAGGTGCCAGTGGACGGCCTGCTCTACAAAGGCTGAACATGGCGGACGCAAGCACGACCACGGCCGCGCCGTGGACACCGCCGGCCGCTGGCATGACGGCGGCGGCACCGAAGCCGCCGCTGCGCGACCGGCTGCTGCCCTTCATCGGCCCGGTGGCGCTGTTCATCGTGTGGGACCTGGCGGTGCGGCTCGGCTTCATCAAGCCGATCCTGCTGCCAACGCCCGCCGACACCATCGCGGCGCTCATCACGGGGCTCGCGGGCGGGCCGCTGCTCACCGACTTCGCGATGACCGTGTGGCGCACGCTGCAGGCCTTTGCGATTGCCGCGGTGGTCGGCGTGCCGCTGGGCGTGCTGCTCGGCAGCAACGAGAAGGCCTACCGCAGCGTCGAATTCCTGATCGACTTCTTCCGCTCCACGCCATCGTCTGCGCTGATCCCGCTGTTCCTGCTGATCTTCGGCGTGAGCGATGTCAACAAGGTGGCCATCGCGGCTTTCGGCGCGCTGCTGATCGTGGTGTTCAACAGCGCCTACGGCGTCATCAACGCGCGCAAGCAGCGCGTGATGGCGGCGCGCGTCATGGGCGCCTCGCGCTGGCAGATCTTCAAGGACGTGCTGGTGTGGGAGAGCCTGCAGCCCAGCTTCGTGGGCCTGCGCTCAGCGGTGTCGATGGCGTTGGTGATCGTCATCGTGGCCGAGATGTTCATCGGCTCCGACACCGGGCTCGGCCACCGCATCATCGATGCGCAGCAGGTGCTCAACGTGAAGAGCATGTATGCGGCCATCCTCGCGGCGGGTGCACTGGGCTACGCGCTCAACATTCTCTTTCTCGTTGCCGAGCGCCGCATCGTGCACTGGAGCGGAAGATGAAGGTGACGTCCGACATCGTCGTCAACGGCCCGGTGTATGCCGACGTGCCCAGGCCCGTCTTCAGGCCCGGCCCGGCCGGCACGCACATCACCATTCGCGGGCTCACCAAGTATTTTGCGGGCTGGCCGCTGTACGAGAACTTCGACCTCGACATTCCCAAGCACGCCATCGTCTCGGTGTTCGGCCCCAACGGCTGCGGCAAGTCCACGCTGATCAACATGATCGCGGGGCTCGTTCCCATCGATTCGGGCGAGATCCTGTTCGACGGCAAGCAGCGAAAAGACGCCAAGATCGGCTACGTGTTCCAGAACTACCGCGAGGCGATGTTTCCGTGGATGCGCACCATCGACAACATCGCCTACCCGCTGAAGCTCGAAGGGCGCAGCAAGGCCGAGGTCGACCGGCGCATGGAGGAGCTGGTGGCGTCGTTCGACGTGAAGTTCGACCTCAGGCGCTTTCCGTACGAGCTCTCGGGCGGCCAGCAGCAGACCGCATCGATCATGCGTGCGCTCGCGCCCAACCCCGAGGTGCTGTTTCTCGACGAGCCCTTCTCCGCCCTCGACTTCGAGATGACGCTGTTCATCCGCGAGAAGCTGCAGGAGGTGTTCATGCAGACCGGCACCACGATGCTGCTGGTGTCGCACGACCTCGAAGAAGCCGTGTACCTGGCCGACGAAGTGCTGCTGCTGACCAAGCGCCCCACCAAGGTCGCGGAGATCCTGCGCTACGGCGATGCGCGCCCGCGCACCGTCGAGACGCTGAGCACCGAGAGCTTCGTTGCCATGAAAAAACTGAGCCTCGACATCTTCCAAAGGGAGGTCCGCCGGTGACGCCCGAGATCAACATCCCCGAAGTGCTTGCCGAGGTGCAGGCCGTGTTCGCGCGCTACGAGGAAGCGCTCATGGCCAACCAGCCCGCGGTGCTCGACGAACTGTTCTGGGACAGCCCGCACACGCTGCGCTACGGTTTCTCCGAGAACCACTACGGCCATGCCGACATCAGCGCCTTTCGCGCGTCGCTGCCGGTGCAGAGCCCGCCGCGCGAGTTGCTGCGCACCGTCATCACCACCTACGGCCGCGACTTCGCGACCGCCAACGTCGAGTTCCGCCGCGAAGGCAGCAGCCAGACCGGGCGCCAGAGCCAGACCTGGCTGCGCACGGCCGAGGGCTGGCGCGTGGTCGCCGCCCACGTGAGCCTGTTCGGCTGACCCGCGGGCACATCTTTTGCACCTCAACCTGTATCCAAGACCGGAGTACGTCATGACCAGCCAGTTCAATCGCCGCGATTCCCTCAAGACCCTGGCCGCGCTGGGCGCAGCCGGCAGCCTCGGAACCTGGAGCACGCTTGCCGGTGCGCAGCCCAAGCCCAAGCCGCTGACCGTCGGCGTGATCTACGTCGGCGCGCGCGACGACTACGGCTACAACCAGGCGCACGCCATGGCCGCGGCAGAGATCAGGAAGCTGCCCGGCATCAAGGTGGTCGAGGAAGAGAACGTGCCAGAGACGGCAGCCGTGCAGAAGACCATGGCCGGCATGATCTCGCAGGACGGCGCCGGGCTGCTGTTTCCCACCTCGTTCGGCTACTTCGATCCGCACATCCTCGCGGTCGCACCCAAGAACCCCGACGTGCGCTTCTCGCACTGCGGCGGCCTCTGGACCGAAGGCAAGCACCCCAGGAACGTCGGCAGCTTCTTCGGCTACATCGACGAATGCCAGTTCCTGAACGGCGTGATCGCCGCGCACATGACAAAGAGCAACAAGATCGCCTTCGTCGCCGCCAAGCCGATTCCGCAGGTGCTGCGCAACATCAACGCCTTCACGCTGGGTGCGCGCTCGGTCAAGCCCGGCATCACCTGCAGCGTGATCTTCACCGGCGACTGGTCGATGGCGGTGAAGGAAGCCGAAGCCACCAACAGCCTCGCCGACCAGGGCTGCGACGTGTTCACCATGCACGTCGACGGCCCCAAGGTGGTGGTGGAAACCGCGGCCAAGCGCGGCAAGATGGTCTGCGGCTACCACGCGAGCCAGGCCAAGCTGGCGCCCAACGCGTACCTCACCGGCGCCGAGTGGAACTGGCTCACGGCCTACAAGACCGCCATCGAAGCCGCGCAGGCCGGCAAGCCGCATCCCAACTTCCTGCGCGGCGGCCTGAAAGAGGGCTACGTGAAGATGTCCGCCTACGGCCCCATGGTGCCGGACGCCGCCAAGAAACAGGCCGACGAGATCAAGGCGAAGATGGTCGCGGGCACCTTCGACATCTTCAAGGACGGCATCAAGGACAACAAGGGCGCCGTCGTGGTGCCGGCCGGCAAGGTGCTGAAGCAGACCGACCTGGAGCTCGAGAAGATGAACTACCTGGTCGAGGGCGTCATCGGTTCGGCCTGAGTTCCACCTCCATGCGCCACGCGCTCAACGAATTCGCACTGCCGGTGTTCGCCATCGCGGCGGCGCTGCTGCTGTTCGGCCTGCTGGCGGCCTTTGCCGGCGTCGATCCGGTGGCGGTGTGGGCGACCCTTTTCAAGGGTGCGTTCGGCGACTGGTTCTCGTGGCAGAACACGTTGCAGCGCGCCGCGCCGCTGATGCTCACCGCGCTGTGCGTGGCGCTGCCGGCGCGCGCGGGGCTGATCGTCATCGGCGGGGAGGGCGCGCTGGTGCTGGGTGGCCTGGCCTGCGCCGCGCTCGCGCATGCGGTGCCGCTGCCGGGCAATGTGGTGGGCACGGTGGCGGTCTGCCTCGCGGGTGCGCTCGCCGGGGCGCTGTGGATCGCCTTCGCAGGCTGGCTGCGCCAGTACCGCGGCATCAACGAGACCATCAGCAGCCTGCTGCTGGCCTACATCGCCATCGGCATCTTCAAGCACCTGGTCGAAGGGCCGCTGCGCGATCCGGCGAGCCTCAACAAGCCATCGACACATGCGCTGGCCGACGGGCTGCTGATCGGCGGCATCGGGGGGTCGGACGTGCATTGGGGCCTGGTGATCGGCGTGGTTGCCTGCCTCGGGCTCGGGTGGTGGCTGCGGGCCACCGCCTCGGGCTTCTCGGTGCGCGTGGTGGGCGGCAATCCGCGCACCGCGCAACTCGTCGGCCTGCCGGCCACGCGGCTCATCCTCGGGGCCTGCGGACTCGGCGGCGCCTGCGCGGGGCTCGCGGGCGCGGTCGAGGTGGCGGCGGTGCACACCAATGCCAATGCCTCGCTGATCGCGGGGTACGGCTATGCCGGCATCCTGGTGTCGTTCATCGCGCGGCACAACCCGGTGGCCATCGTGCCGGTCGCAATCCTGTTCGGCGGCTTCGGCGCGGCCGGCAGCCTGCTGCAGCGGCGGCTCGGGCTGCCCGATGCCTCGGTGCTGGTGCTGCAGGGCATTGCCTTTGTCCTGATCCTTGCGAGCGAGGGGTTGCGCATGGTCGACTGGAACGCCCTGCGCGCGCGCGTTCCGCGCGGCGCGGGGGCGGTGCGATGACCGCGGACCAGTGGATTGCGCTCGCGGCCGGCATCGTCGGCGGCGCGTTGCGCGTGGGCGCGCCCTTCCTGTTCGTGAGCCTCGGTGAATGCCTCACCGAGAAGTCGGGCCGCATCAACCTCGGGCTCGAAGGCGTGCTGGTGCTCTCGGCCATGGCCGCCTTCGGCGGTGCGTATCTCACCGATTCCGCCTGGCTGGGCGTGCTGGTCGGCGCGGTGGCGGGGGCAGCGCTCGCGTCGCTCCACGGGCTGCTGTGCTCGCTCGATCGCGTGAACGACGTGGCGACCGGCATCGCATTGATGCTGCTTGGCACGGGGCTCGCGTTCTATCTCGGCAAGCCGCTGATCCAGCCGCAGGCGCCGCAGATCCCAGCGATACCGCTCGGCTTCTGGAGCGACAACATGGTGGTGCGCTCGGCGCTGCAGCTCAATGCGCTGGTGCCCATCGGCCTCGCGCTGGCGGTGCTTCTCTGGTGGGGCTTTGCGCGCACGCGCGCCGGCTTGCTGGTGCGCATGGCCGGCGACTCGGCGCAGGCGACGCGCGCGCTCGGCTACTCCGTCTCGGGCCTGCGCATCGCGGCGACCACGGCCGGCGGTTTCATCGCCGGCCTGGGCGGCGCGTCGCTCACGCTGTTCTATCCGGGCAGCTGGAACGAAGGCATCTCCAGCGGCCAGGGCCTGATCGCGGTGGCGCTCGTGATCTTCGCGCGCTGGAGCCCGCTGCGCTGCGTGGGTGCCGCGCTGCTCTTCGGCGGCGCGGGTGCCATCGGGCCGGCGCTGCAATCCATCGGCATCGGCTGGGGCTATCACCTGTTCAACACCGTGCCTTACGTGCTCACGCTGGTGATCCTGGTGTTCACCTGCAGGCCGGGCAGCGCGGCCGCCGGCAGCCCCGGCGAGCTTTCATCGACAAGGAGCTGAATGCCATGACGACAACCATCGACGCCGAGCCCTACGCGTGGCCCTACGACGGGAACCTGCGGCCCGACAACACCGCGCTCATCGTGATCGACATGCAGACCGACTTCTGCGGCAAGGGCGGGTATGTCGACGTGATGGGCTACGACCTGTCGCTGGTGCAGGCGCCCATCCAGCCGATCGCACGCACGCTGGCGGCGCTGCGGCCCTTGGGCTTTCACATCATCCACACGCGCGAAGGCCACCGGCCCGACCTCGCCGACCTGCCCGCCAACAAGCGCTGGCGTTCGCGGCAGATCGGCGCGAACGGCGTGGGCATCGGCGACGACGGACCGTGCGGCCGCATCCTGGTGCGCGGCGAGCCTGGTTGGGAAATCATTCCCGAACTGGCGCCGCTGCCGGGCGAGGTGGTGATCGACAAGCCCGGCAAGGGCTCCTTCTATGCGACTGACCTCGAACTCATCCTGCGCACGCGCGGCATCGAGAACCTCATCCTCGCGGGCATCACCACCGACGTGTGCGTGCACACCACGATGCGCGACGCCAACGACCGGGGCTTCGAGTGCCTGCTGCTGTCGGACTGCACGGCCGCCACCGACCACGGCAACCACCTGGCGGCGTTGAAGATGATCACGATGCAGGGCGGCGTGTTCGGCGCGCACGCCACTTCGCGGGCTTTGCTGGCGGCGGTATGAGATCTGTTGTGTTTCTTTCGGGGCGTGAGCGTGATGCGAAGCAGTCGTTGATCAGCGGTGCCCTGTGCACGCGCCCCGAACGGAAACGGATATGAGCGCCACTTCGCCCCACCCGATCGGCGCGCTCCCCGCCAGCAGCGGCGCGCTCGCGCTCGACACCTACGAGCTCACCAAGCGCTTCGGCGCCTTCACCGCGATGGACCGCGTGACGATGCGCGTCGAGCCCGGCACGGTGCATGCGCTGCTGGGCGAGAACGGCGCGGGCAAGAGCACATTGGTGAAGTGCGTGGCGGGCTTCCAGCGTGCGGAGGAAGGCAGCATCCTGATCGACGGGCGCGAGCAGGACATTGCCAACCCCATCGTGGCGCGCGCCCTCGGCATCGGCATGGTCTACCAGCACTTCACGCTGGCACCGGGCATGACGGTGGCCGAGAACCTGCTGCTCGCGGGCGGCAAGACCCCCGCGCTGATCGACTGGAAAACGAAGCGGGCCGAACTCCAGGCCTTTCTGGCGACCACGCCCTTCAGCCTCGACCTCGACGTGCGGCCGTCCGAACTCGCGGCCGGCGAGAAGCAGAAGCTCGAACTGCTGAAGCAGCTCTACCTCAAGCCGCGCCTGCTGATCCTCGACGAACCGACCTCGGTGCTCACGCCGCAGGAGGCCGACGAGGTGCTGGGCCATGTGCGCGAATTCGCGCGCAGCGGCCGGTGCACGGTGCTCATCATCACGCACAAGTTCCGCGAGGTGATGGCCTATGCCGACAGCGTGACGGTGCTGCGCCGCGGCAAGGCAGTGCACCACTGCCGCGTGGCGGGCACGAGCCCCGCGCAGCTGGCGCAGGCCATGATGGGCGGGGAGCACGCGGCGCCGCCCGCGAAGGCTCTCATCATCAGGAAGCCCGTGGCCGCCGATGCGGTGGTCGCGTTGAAGGTCGAAGGCCTGAAGGCGCAGGGTGACCGCGGCACGCTGGCGCTGCATGACCTGAGCCTGTCCGTGCGAGCGGGCGAAATCCTCGGCGTGGCCGGCGTTTCCGGCAACGGGCAGCGCGAACTCGTCGAAGTGCTGGTGGGCCAACGACCGCGCCTGGCCGGCAAGGTCGCTGTGATGGGGCAGCCATACGGCGCGCACCGCGCGGAGAACCGCAGCCTCAAGGTCCGCAGCCTGCCCGAAGAGCCGCTGCGCAATGCCTGCGTGGGCGATCTCAGCGTCGCGGAGAACATGGCGCTGCGCGATTTCGACAGGCCGCCCTTGTCGCGCGGGGGCGTCCTGAACTTTCCGTTCTGGCGCAGCCGGGCGCGCGGATGGATCGCCGAATACGGCGTGAAGACGCAGGGCGAGGGCGCGCCGATCCGCAGCCTGTCCGGCGGCAACGTGCAGCGCGCGGTGCTGGCGCGCGAACTGGCTGGCGACATCAACGTGCTGATTGCGGCCAATCCTGTGTTCGGCCTCGACTTCGCGGCCGTGGCCGAGATTCACGAGCGCATCGTGCAGGTGCGCGAGAAGGGCGGGGCGGTGCTGCTGATCAGCGAAGACCTCGACGAGCTGCTGGAACTGGCCGACCGCATCGTCGTGATGAGCGAAGGGCGGATCGTGTTCGAGACTTCGGCTGCGGGAGCCGAACGGCATGTGATCGGGGCGCACATGGGGGGTGGACATCACGAGCCGTTGAAACGGGAACCGACATGCGCATAGCAGAAGCCAATCCCTTTCCTTACGAATTCGATGTGGCAAGCACGGCGCTGGTCCTCATCGACATGCAGCGCGACTTCATCGAGCCCGGAGGTTTCGGCGAAACCCTGGGCAACGATGTGTCGCTGCTCGAAGCCATCGTTCCCGCAGCCAAGGCGGCCCTGGAGGCGTGGCGAAAGGCCGGCGGCCTCGTGGTCCACACGCGGGAAGCCCACAAGGCTGACCTCTCCGACTGCCCGCCGGCCAAACGCAACCGCGGCAACCTGAGCCTGCGCATCGGCGACGAAGGCCCGATGGGCCGCATCCTCGTGGCGGGCGAACCGGGCAACCAGATCATCGGCGCGCTGGCGCCCGTCGACGGCGAAATCGTCGTCGACAAGCCCGGCAAGGGCGCGTTCTACGCCACCGGGCTGCATGAACTGCTGCAACGGCGCGGCATCACGCACCTGCTGTTCGGCGGCGTCACCACCGAGGTCTGCGTGCAGACCAGCATGCGCGAGGCCAACGACCGCGGCTACGACAGCCTGCTGCTCGAAGACTGCACCGAGAGCTACTTTCCGGCCTTCAAGGCGGCAACGCTCGACATGGTCCGCGCCCAGGGCGCGATCGTCGGCTGGACCGCGCCCAGCGCCGTGCTGCTGGGGGCGCTGCGCCGGGGGCGATGACAGCGACTACCATTCCACACGTGTCTACCGTTCGTTCCCGCTCCGCCCTGCCCGCATCTGCCGTTCCCGCCGCCGGCGCAAGCGTTTTTCGCACGCGCGCCGACGAGGTCTACGCCCAGCTCAAGCGCGACGTGGCCGATTTCATCCTCGTGCCCGGCGACCGCTTCACCGAGAACGAGATCAGCGAGCGGCTCGGCGTCTCGCGCACGCCCGTGCGGCAGGCGCTGTTCCGCCTCCAGCAGGAGGGCTTCGTCGAGGTGCTGTTCCGCAGCGGCTGGCGCGTGCTGCCCTTCGACTTCGACCAGTTCGAGCAGCTCTACGACCTGCGCATGGTGCTCGAGACCACCGCCGTGCACCGCCTCTGCGAAGCCGACCGCCGCGTCGACCGCAGCCTGCTCGACGCGCTGGCCGACATCTGGCTCGTGCCCGCCGCCCAGCGCAGCAGCGATACCGCGCTGGTGGCGCAATGGGACGAAGCCTTTCACTGCGCGCTCGTGGCCGCCGCCGGCAACGCGGAGATGGCGCGCGTGCACAGCGACGTGACCGACCGCATCCGCATCATCCGCCGGCTCGACTTCACGCAGCAGCCGCGCATCGACGCCACCTACGAGGAGCACGGCAAGATCCTCAAGGCCGTTCGCGCCAACCGCGGCGACCAGGCCGCGATGCTGCTGCGCGCGCACATCGAGACCAGCCAGGCGGAGGTGCGCAAGATCACGCTGCACCAGGTGCACCTGGCGCGGCACGCGGGGAAAGCAGCCCCTAGATCTTGAAGTCGTAGTCCACCGTGATCGGCGCGTGGTCCGAGAACTTCACGGTCTTGTAGATCTGCTCGCTGCGCGCCAGCGCGCCCAAGGCCGGCGTGGCCAGGTGGTAGTCGAGCCGCCATCCCACGTTGTTCGCATAGGCCTGGCCGCGGTTGCTCCACCAGGTGTAGGCCTCGCCCGTGGTGTCGGGCTTGAGCATGCGGTAGACGTCCACCAGGCCCGCGCCGTCGACACCGGCGTCGAGCAGCCGGGTCATCCAGGCGCGCTCCTCGGGCAGGAAGCCGCTGTTCTTCTGGTTGCCGCGCCAGTTCTTGAGGTCGATTTCCTTGTGGGCGATGTTGATGTCGCCGCAAAGGATGAATTCGCGCTCCTTCTTGAGCGCGATGAGGTGCGGGAAGAACCCCTTCAGAAAGCGGAACTTGGCTTCCTGGCGCTCCTCGCCCGAACTGCCGCTCGGGAAGTAGCAGCTGATGACCGAGAGCTTGCGCGCCGGCGTGTCGAAGCGCAGTTCGAGATACCGGCCCTCGGCGTCGAATTCGGCGTCGCCCCAGCCCACGACCACGGCGCTTGGCGCGTGCCGGGTGTAGATCGCGGTGCCGGCGTAGCCTTTTTTCTCGGCGAAGTGGAAATGGCCCTTGAGGCCGGCCATTTCCTCGAACCGGCCTTCGATGTCGCTCGCCTGCACCCGGATTTCCTGCATGCAAATACAATCCGGCGCAAGTTCGGCCACCCAGTCCGCCACCCCTTTCGTGGCGGCCGAACGCAGGCCATTGAGATTGAGGCTGGTCAGTTTGAACACAAGGAAATTCCGATGGCTGTAGATGGTGTGGAAAGCAGTGCGGTGGCGCAGGACTTCGTCCAGTTCGCACTCGACGCGGGGGTGCTGCGCTTCGGCGAGTTCAAGACCAAGGCCGGCCGCCTGAGCCCCTACTTCTTCAATTCGGGCCTCTTCGACGACGGCGCCAAGATCGCGCGGCTCGCCGGATTCTATGCAGACCGGCTGATCGAGAGCGGCGTCGAGTTCGACATGATCTTCGGACCCGCCTACAAGGGCATTCCGCTGGGCGCCACGGTGGCGGCCGAACTGGCCCGGCGCGGCCGCAACTATCCCTTTGCCTACAACCGCAAGGAAGCCAAGGCGCATGGCGAGGGCGGCAACCTGGTGGGCGCGCCGCTCGCGGGCCGCGTGCTGATCGTCGATGACGTGATGTCGGCCGGCACCGCGGTGCGCGAATCCATCGCCGCCATCGAAGCCGCGGGCGCCACGCCACACGCCGTGGCCATTGCGCTCGACCGGCAGGAAAAAGCCACCGAGAACGGCGTCGACGTGGCCCACAGCGCGGTGCAGTACGTGCGCAACCAGCTGGGCCTGCAGGTGGTGGCCATTGCCACGCTCGACGATCTCCTGAACTACCTGTCGGGCCATGCCGCCGCAGACCTGGGTGTGCATCGCGAGCGGGTGCTCGCCTACCGTGCGCGCTACGGCGCCAACTGAGACCACCACCTCCATGCCCATGCCGATGTGCAAACTCGACCAGGCGGCTCGACCGTTCGCAGCCCCATGGGTGCTGCTGCTGTTGCTACCAGTGGCGCTGTGGACTGGCGCCGTCTCGGCGCAGCAATCCGCGCCGGCGCCCGCCGCCAGCATCTATTCGTGCACCGATGCGCGCGGCCGCACGCTCACGGCCGACCGCCCGATTGCCGAGTGCATCGACCGCGAGCAGCGCGAACTGAACCCGAGCGGCACCACGCGTCGCCGGATCGAGCCGACCTACACGGCCCGCGAACTGGCGGAGCGCGAAGACCGCGCCCGCGAGGCCGCATTGCAGGCCGCGCGGCTGACCGACGAGCGCCGCCGCGAGCGCGCATTGCTGGTGCGCTACCCCAACGCCGCGGTGCATGACCACGAGCGCGCCGAGGCGCTGGTGCAGATCGACGCGGTGATCCAGGCCGCGAAGAAGCGTCTCGCCGAGCTCGCCGAAGACCGCCAGAAGATCGACGAGGAGCTCGAGTTCTACAAGCACGACACGAGCAAGGCGCCCGGCGCGGTGCGCCGCAAGCTCGAGGACAACGCGCAGAGCGTGGCGGTGCAGAACCGCTTCATCGGCGAGCAGGAAGACGAGAAGAAGCGCGTGAATGCGCGCTTCGACGAGGAGCGCACGCGCCTCAGGCAGATCTGGTCTCCCCGAAACGGCGGGGGGTAGTTTCGCCCGCCCCCGGCGGAATGGGTCAGGCCAGTTTTGCCTTGAGTAGTTCGGTGACCTGCGCGGGGTTGGCCTTGCCGCCGCTGGCTTTCATCACCTGGCCCACGAGGCCGTTGAGGGCCTTTTCCTTGCCTGCGCGGTACTCGTCGACGTTCTTCGCATTCTTCGCGATCACTTCGTCCAGGATCTTGTCGAGCGCGCCGGTGTCGCTCATGGGCTTCAGGTCCTTCGCTTCGATGATCGCGTCGACATCGCTGCCTTCCCCGGTCCACAGGGCGTCGAACACCTGGCGCGCGGCGTTGTTGGGCAGCGTGCCTTCGGCGATGCGCGCCACCAGCTGCGCCAGCTGCCGTGCCGTGACCGGCGCGGCCTCGATGCCGATCTCCTGCGCGTTCAGCCGGCGCGCCATTTCGCCGGTGATCCAGTTGCTGGCGAGCTTGGGCGTGGCGCCGGCCTTCACCGCATCGTCGAAATAGCGCGCGAGCGCCGGGCTCTGCGTGAGCTGCGCCGCGTCGTATTCGGACATGCCGTGGTCGCGCACATAGCGCTCGGCCATGGCGCGCGGCAGCTCGGGCATGGTGGCGCGCACGCGCTCGATCCATTCGGGATCGATGGCGAGCGGCGGCAGGTCGGGGTCGGGAAAATAGCGGTAGTCGGCCGCGTCTTCCTTGGTGCGCATGGTGCGCGTCTCGCCGGTGTCGGGGTCGAACAGCACGGTGGCCTGCTCGATCTTGCGGCCGTCCTCGAGCTCGTCGATCTGCGAGTGGATCTCGTAGTCGATCGCCTGCTGCATGAACTTGAAGCTGTTGAGGTTCTTGATCTCGCGCCGCGTGCCGAGCTTGTCGCCGGGCTTGCGCACCGACACGTTGGCATCGCAGCGGAAACTGCCTTCCTGCATGTTGCCGTCGCAGATGCCGATCCAGGTGACGATCTTGTGCAGCTCGCGCGCATAGGCCACGGCCTCGGCGGTGGAGCGCATGTCGGGCTCGGTCACGATCTCCAGCAGCGGCGTGCCGGCGCGGTTCAGGTCGATGCCGCTCTGGCCGATGAAGTTCTCGTGCAGCGACTTGCCCGCGTCTTCCTCGAGGTGGGCGCGCACCAGGCGCACGGTCTTCTTTTCTTCGCCGAGAAAGAACGAGACGGCGCCGCCCTGCACGACCGGGATTTCGTACTGGCTGATCTGGTAGCCCTTGGGCAGGTCGGGATAGAAATAGTTCTTGCGCGCGAACACGCTGCGCGGCGCAATGTGCGAGCCGAGCGCCAGGCCCAGCTTGATGGCGCGCTCGACGGCGCCCTTGTTCATCACGGGCAGCGTGCCGGGCAGCGCGAGGTCGACCGCGCAGGCCTGCGTGTTGGGCTCGGCGCCGAAGGCAGTGGAGGCGCGGCTGAAGATCTTGCTCGCGGTCGACAGTTGCGCATGCGTCTCGAAGCCGATGATGACTTCATAGCCGCGCACCAGCGGGCCGGTCGGGCGGCCTTGTTGTTGTGCTTCGAAAGTGTTCACGGGGTCGCTCATCTCAAAAGCCCTCCGGCGTGCGTACATGCCAGTCCGTGGCCTGTTGGAAGCGGTGGGCCGCATTCAGCAGCTTCGCTTCGCCGAAGTAGTTGCCGATCAGTTGCAGGCCCACGGGCATGCCGCTGTCGAAGCCTGCCGGCACGCTCATGCCTGGGAGGCCGGCCAGCGATGCGGGCAGCGTGAAGATGTCGGCCAGGTAGTCGGCCACGGGGTCGCCGCCGTGCTCGCCGATCTTCCAGGCGGTGGTCGGCGCGGCCGGGCCGGCGATCAGGTCGCACTGCCTGAAGGCCTGCTGGAAGTCGTCGGCGATCATGCGGCGCACCTTCTGCGCCTGCAGGTAGTAGGCGTCGTAGTAGCCGTGCGAAAGCACATAGGTGCCGATCATGATGCGGCGCTTCACCTCGTCGCCGAAGCCTTCGGCGCGCGTGCGCTCGTACATGTCGGCCAGGTCCTTGTACTGCTTTGCGCGGTGGCCGAACTTCACGCCGTCGAAGCGGCTCAGGTTGCTCGAGGCCTCGGCCGCGGCCAGCACGTAGTACACGGGAATCGACAGCTCGGTGAGCGGCAGCGTGACTTCGACGCGCTTCGCGCCGAGCTTCTCGTATTGCGCCAGTGCAGCGTCGATGGCCGCGCGCACGCCGGGCGCCACGCCTTCGCCGAAGAACTCCTTCGGCACGCCGATGCGCAAGCCTTCGAGCGAGTCGTTCAGCGAGCGGCCGAAGTTCTCGGCGGGCTTGTCGATCGAGGTCGAGTCGCGGTCCAGGTCGGGGCCGCAGAAGGCCGACAGCAGCAGCGCGCAGTCCTCGGCCGAGCGGGCCATCGGGCCGGCCTGGTCGAGGCTCGATGCGAAGGCCACCATGCCGTAGCGCGAGGCGCGGCCGTAGGTCGGCTTGATGCCGGTGATGCCGCAGAACGAGGCCGGCTGGCGGATCGAGCCGCCGGTGTCGGTGCCGGTGGCCGCGGGGGCCAGGCGGGCCGCGACGGCCGCGGCGCTGGCGCCCGAGGAGCCGCCCGGAATGCGTTCGCGGTTCCACGGGTTCTGCACCGGCACGGCCTTGTCGTGGCCCACGGCGGGCACGGCGACGTTCTCGTTGGCCGAGCCCATGGCGAATTCGTCGCAGCTCAGCTTGCCGAGCGTGACGGCGCCGGCCTCGGCCAGGCGGCGCACCACGGTGGCGTCGAAGGGCGAGCGGTAGCCCGCGAGCATCTTCGAGCCGGCGGTGGTGGCGAAATCGGTGGTGACGAAGATGTCCTTGTGCGCAATCGGCACGCCGGCCAGCGCGGGGGCATTGCCCTTGGCGATCGATGCGTCGGCGGCGCGGGCCTGGCTCAGCGTCACTTCCTCGTTCACGTCGACGAAAGTGCCGAGCGATTCATGGGCCTTCATGCGCTGCAGGAAGGCCTGCGAGGCCTCGACGGCCGAAACCTTGCGGTCGGCCAGGGCCTTGGCCAGGGCGGCCACGCCCATCTGGTGCAGTTCGGCGCTCATTATTCGATCACCCTGGGCACGAGGAACAGGCCGGCTTCGACGGCCGGGGCGCTCTTCTGGTTGGCTTCGCGGTTGTCGGGCTCGCTCGCCACGTCGTCGCGCAGGCGCAGCGTGATGTCCTCGACGGCGGCCACCGGATGGGCCAGCGGCTGCACCCCCGCGGTGTCGACCGAACGCATGCGTTCGACCAGGTCAAAAAAGCCGTTGATCTGGCTGAGCATGCGCTCGCTTTCGTCGGAAGCAAGCTGCAGCCGTGCCAGGGAGGCAATGCGTGCAATATCTGAAGCGGAAAGTGACATGGGTCGGAGCGGCCGAAAAAACCGGAAGTAATCGCACGCCGGAGAGGGTGCTGACACGGGATTCAGAGGGGATTCGGTTATTATCCCGCCTTTGCCGCAACCCCCGCGAACGCGCCGGCTTTTGCGCCAAAAACGATCAATCCACCCCGTCAAACGACCCAAAAATAGAGCGACGATCTGCCGACGCGCAGGCCGTGCTCAGAGGATTCCGCACATGTTTGGAGCTTTCCGTCGGTACTTTTCCACCGACCTTGCGATCGACCTCGGCACCGCCAACACACTGATATTCGCCCGCAACAAGGGCATCGTGCTGGACGAACCCTCGGTTGTCGCCATTCGCCACGAAGGCGGCCCCCACGGCAAGAAGGTGATCCAGGCCGTCGGCCGGGAAGCCAAGGCCATGCTGGGCAAGGTGCCCGGCAACATCGAGGCGATCCGCCCGATGAAGGACGGTGTCATTGCCGACTTCGTGATCACCGAGCAGATGATCAAGCAGTTCATCAAGATGGTGCACCCGCGCACGCTGCTCACGCCGAGCCCGCGCATCATCATCTGCGTGCCCTGCGGCTCCACCCAGGTCGAGCGCCGCGCCATCAAGGATGCGGCCGAGGCGGCAGGCGCCACCTCCGTCTACCTCATCGAAGAACCCATGGCCGCGGCCATCGGCGCCGGCCTGCCGGTCAGCGAGGCCAGCGGCTCGATGGTGGTCGACATCGGCGGCGGCACCACCGAAGTGGGCGTCATCAGCCTGGGCGGCATGGTCTACAAGGGCTCCGTGCGCGTGGGCGGCGACCGCTTCGACGAAGCCATCATCAACTACATCCGCCGCAACTACGGCATGCTGATCGGCGAGCCGACGGCCGAGGTCATCAAGAAGAACATCGGCTCGGCCTTCCCGGGCTCCGAAGTCAAGGAGATGGAAGTCAAGGGCCGCAACCTTTCCGAAGGCGTGCCGCGCAGCTTCACCATCAGCAGCAACGAAGTGCTGGAAGCCCTGACCGATCCGCTCAACAACATCGTCTCGGCCGTGAAGAACGCGCTGGAGCAGACGCCGCCCGAGCTGGGCGCCGACATCGCCGAGCGCGGCATGATGCTGACCGGCGGCGGCGCGCTGCTGCGCGACCTGGACCGCCTGCTGGCCGAGGAAACCGGCCTGCCGGTGCTGGTGGCCGAAGACCCGCTGACCTGCGTGGTGCGCGGCTGCGGCATTGCGCTGGAACGCATGGACCGTCTGGGCAGCATCTTCACGAGCGAGTAAAAGGCGAAAGCCATCGTCGGCCGGCCTCTGCTTGCGCAGGCCGGCTTTTTTGCCATCTGAGGTTGCACATAGCCAGGCCTGAACCATGCCCTTGGGCACGCTCGATCGCACAGCCCCGCCCCTGTTCAACCAGGGGCAGTCGGCACTCAGCAAGCTAATCTTCTTCGGCGCGCTCGCGCTGTTCCTGATGGTGGCCGACGCGCGCTTCCATCTCGTCAAGCCGCTGCGCGCGGCCGTCGGCGCGGTGCTCTTTCCGGTGCAGTGGCTGGCGCTCAAGCCGGTGCAGCTGGTGGTCGGCGGCGGCCGCTATTTCGAAGACCTGCAGGCGGCGCAGCGCAACGAGGACCAGGCGCGCAAGGCGCTCATGCAGCAGGCCGAGCGCGCGAGCCAGGCCGACACGCTCGCGCAGGACAACGCGCGGCTGCGCGCGCTGCTCGAACTGCGCCAGACCACCCAGGCCCCGGGCCGCGCGGCGGAGGTGCTGTACGACGCGGCCGACCCGTACACGCGCAAGATCGTCATCGACCAGGGGCTCACGCAGGGCGTGGCCGCCGGATCGCCCGTGATCGACGCCAACGGCGTGCTCGGCCAGGTGACGCAGGTGCTGCCTTTCACGAGCGAGGTCACGCTGGTGATCGACCGCGATCTTTCCATTCCCGTTCAGAACACCCGCACCGGCGTGCGCAGCGTGGCCTTCGGCGACGCATCGGCGCACAGCGCCGGGCTCGAACT
Organism: Variovorax paradoxus; assembly: GCF_018614875.1. Classification (GTDB taxonomy): domain Bacteria; phylum Pseudomonadota; class Gammaproteobacteria; order Burkholderiales; family Burkholderiaceae_C; genus Variovorax; species Variovorax paradoxus_I. The sequence continues at coordinate 31,870 of NZ_JAGGNW010000007.1, forward strand.
GCGCTTCATGGCCGCCAATGCCGATCTGCAGGAGGGCGACCTGCTCTCCACCAGCGGTGTCGACGGCGTCTATCCGCCCGGCCTGCCGGTGGCGAAGATCGAGCGCATCGAGCGCCGCGCCGATTCGGCCTTTGCGCGCATCTACTGCGTGCCGCTGGCCCACGTGACGGCCGCGCGCTATGTGCTGGTGCTCGCGCCCACGGGGGCTCCCTCGGCGCCGCCGCCCGCGCCGGCCGCCGCCGCGGTGCGCAAGAAGCCCGAGGCCAAGCCCGCCGGAAAAACCGACAAGGCCGACAAGGCCGACAAGAAAGCCGCGGAGCGCGCCCGATGATCAAGCGTCCTGGACAACAGCAGCTCCTGCTGCCCGTGAACCCGCTCTTCATGTGGGCGAGCCTGGTGGTGGCGCTGCTCATCAACATGATCCCGATCGGCCGCGCCGCGTGGATGCCCGACCTGCTGGCCCTGGCCATCGTGTTCTGGGGCGTGCACCAGCCGATGCGCGTGGGCATCGGCGCGGCCTTCGTCTTCGGGCTGTGCATGGACGTGCACCAGGCGTCCATGCTGGGCCAGCATGCGCTGTCCTACACCACGCTGGGCTTCTTCGCGATCACCATCCACCGGCGCCTGCTCTGGTACCCGGTGGCCTCGCAGGCGCTGCAGGTGCTGCCGCTGTTCGCACTGTCGCAGCTCATCGAGGTCGTCACGCGGATGGTCGGCGGCGGTGTGTTTCCGGGCTGGGGCGTGCTGATCTCGCCGGCCGTCGAGGCTGCGCTGTGGCCGCTGGCGACCGCGTTGCTGCTGGCTCCACAGCTGCGCACGCCGGAACCCGACGAGAACAGGCCCCTGTAGCCATGGCGCATCCCTCATTTGCCTTGGCATCGGCCCGCGCCTAAGCTCGCACCTTCGCCGCCATGACCGAAATCCGCAACGTCGCCGCCGACCTCGCGCGCTTCAAGCGCCGCGTGGTCGTGATCGGCTTCGTGGTGCTGTTCGCGTTCAGCCTGCTGTGCGCGCGCCTGGTCTACCTGCAGGTGGTGCGGCATGAAGACCTGGCGGAGCAGGCCGAGAGCAACCGCACGGCCATCGTGCCCGTGGTGCCCAACCGCGGCCTGATCCTCGACCGCAACGGCATCGTGCTGGCCTCCAACTATTCGGCCTACACGCTGGAGATCACGCCTTCGAAGGTGGGCGACGTCGAGGAGACCATCGAGAGCCTGACCCAGGTGCTCGAAGTCTCGCCGCGCGACCGCCGCCGCTTCAAGCGCTTGCGCGAGGATTCGCGCAGCTTCGACTCCATTCCGATCCGCACCCGCCTGAGCGACGAGGAAGTCGCGCGCTTCGCCGCGCAGCGCTACCGCTTCCCGGGCGTGGAGATCAAGGCCCGGCTGTTCCGCAACTACCCGCACGCCGAGCTGGCCTCGCACGTGCTCGGCTACATCGGCCGCATCAACCAGCGCGAGAAGACCGCGATGGAAGACTGGGCCGAGGAAGACCAGGCCAACTACAAGGGCACCGACTACATCGGCAAGCTCGGCATCGAGCAGAGCTACGAAAAAACACTGCACGGCCAGACCGGCGTCGAGCAGATGGAAACCTCGGCCGGCGGCCGCGCGGTGCGCCGGCTCGCGAGCCATCCGGCCACGCCCGGCAATACCGTGATGCTGTCGCTCGACATCAAGCTGCAGAAGCTGGTGGAAGACATGTTCGGCGACCGCCGCGGCGCGCTGGTGGCCATCGACCCCCGGACCGGCGAAGTGCTGGCCTTCGTGAGCAAGCCCACCTTCGATCCGAATCTGTTCGTCGAAGGCATCGACACCGAGAGCTGGCAGGCGCTGACCGAATCGCTCGACAAGCCGCTCCTGAACCGCGCGCTGCGCGGCACCTACCCGCCCGGCTCGACCTACAAGCCCTTCATGGCGCTGGCGGCGCTGCAGACCGGCAAGCGCGGCCCGAACGTGGTGGTGAACGACCCCGGCTACTTCAACTTCGGCGGGCACCGCTTTGGCAGCCCCGAAGGCAACATCGGCGGCGTCGACATGCGCCGCTCGATCCAGCTGTCGAGCAACATCTACTACTACTCGCTGGCCAACGAAATGGGCGTGGACCTGATCCACGACTTCATGAAGCCGATGGGCTTCGGCCAGATCACCGGCATCGACCTGGGCGGCGAGGTGCGCGGGGTGCTGCCGAGCACCGAGTGGAAGCGCAACGCCTACAAGCGGCCCGAGCAAAAGAAGTGGTACGCGGGCGAGACCATCTCGCTGGGCATCGGCCAGGGCTACAACGCCTTCACCATGCTGCAGCTCGCGCAGGCCACGGCCATCGTGGCCGACGGCGGCATGAAGCACAAGCCGCATCTCGTGCTGGCCACGCGCAACACGGTGAGCGGACAGGTGGTGCCGCTGCCCCAGCCGCCGGCCGAGAGCCTGGGCTACACCGCGGCCAACGTCGCGGTGGTCCGCGAGGGCCTGACCAGCGTGGTCACCAGCGGCACCGCGCGCGGCGTGTTCGCCGGCGCGGGCTATCAGGCGGCGGGCAAGACCGGCACCGCACAGGCCGTGACGCAGGCGCAGAACACCAAGTACAACGCCAAGGCGCTCGAAGAGCACCAGCGGGACCATGCCCTGTTCATGGCTTTCGCGCCGGCCACCGATCCGAAGATCGCCCTGGCGGTGGTCGTCGAGAACGCTGGCTGGGGTGCGGGCGCCGCGGCACCCATTGCACGCCGCGTGTTCGACTACTGGCTGATGGACCAGTACCCGAGCGAAGCCGACATGGCCGCCATCAAGACCGGCAAGGCCACCGCGCCGATCGGCAAGCCGCGCGTCGCCAGCGAAGTGGCGTGGCCGGCGGCGGCCACCGCCGCGACTGCCCCCTGACGGTATTCCTCCCTCTCCCTCTGGGAGAGGGTTGGGGTGAGGGCGCTGTGCCGCCGATGAGGCGCGGCACTCGGACGATGGCCGCTGCCCTCACCCTGGCCCTCTCCCAGAGGGAGAGGGAAACAAAGCCCTAAGCCAACACGGTTCCGCTGACTTCACCGAGGCCGATGCGCACCGCGCCCGCGCGCTCGCACCAGCCGCGGATCGTCAGCGTGTCGCCGTCTTCGAGGAAGGTTCGCTTTTCTCCGTTGGGCAGCGTGATCGGCTGCTTGCCGCCCTGCGTGAGTTCGATCAGCGAGCCGGCCTCGTCGGGCTGGGGGCCCGAGAGCGTGCCCGAGCCCAGCAGGTCGCCGGGCTGCAGATTGCAGCCGTTCACCGTGTGGTGCGCGACCAGCTGCGCGGCGGTCCAGTAGGCGGCCTCGGTGGTGTTGCCGCGCGTGAGGCGCGTGGGGGCTGTGCCTTCGGTACGCATCTTCGCGGTCTGCAGCAGCACCTCGAGCGTGATGTCGAGGGCGCCGCTTTCGCGGTTCGAAGGCGCGTCGAGGTATGGCAGCGGCTGCGGGTCTCCCGCGGGCCGCTCGAACTTCGCGCGGAACGGCGCGAGCGCTTCCATCGTCACGATCCACGGCGACAGCGTGCTCGCGAAGTTCTTCGAGAGAAAGGGGCCCAGCGGCTGGTATTCCCAGGCCTGCAGGTCGCGCGCCGACCAGTCGTTGAGCAGCGCCACGCCGAACAGATGGTCTTCGGCCTCGCCGATGGCAATCGGCTCGCCGAGCGCATTGCCGCGGCCGACGAAGAAGCCCAGCTCCAGCTCGTAGTCGAGCCGCTTCGAAGGACCGAAGCTCGGCGACGCAGCATCGGGCGCCTTGGTCTGCCCCTGCGGGCGCTTGAAGGCCTGCCCGCTCACGCCGATCGACGAGGCGCGGCCGTGGTAGCCGATCGGCACCCATTTGTAGTTGGGCATCAGCGGCTGGTCGGGGCGGAACAGCTTGCCGATGGTGGTGGCGTGATGGATGCCGGTGTAGAAGTCGGTGTAGTCGCCGATGCGGCAGGGCACGGTCATTTCTGCGTTGGATTGCGGCAGCAGGGCCTTGGACCATGCGGCCTGCTTGCCGCCGCCTTCGGCCAGGCCTGCGGAGATCGCGGCGCGCAGCGCCTGGCGCTCCTTCAGGCTCGCGTCCATCAGCGCATTCATGTCGTCGCTGTCGACCAGGCCGGCAGCCTTCAGGTCCAGCACCTGGTCGCCGATGGCCACGCCGATGCGGAAGGCCTCGCTGCCGCCCGGAATGCGGAAGCGGCCGAAGGGTAGGTTCTGGATCGGGAAGTCGCAGCCGGCTTCGTTGGCGGAGGCGACCCAGCTGCGCAGCTTCGGGTCATGGGTGGCGTTCAGTGCGGTCATGAAAGTCTTTCGTCGTGTCGTGTCATGGCTTGAATTGGTCCTGGAGCCCGGCCCAGCAATCCGCGTAGTCGGTGTCCAGCGCGGGGCTCTTCAGCGCGAAGTTCGTCGGAATGAAGCGGTAGCGGCTCTCGAACATGAAGGCCAGCGTGTTGTCGAGCTTGTGCGGCTTCAGGTCGGCGTGCGTGGCCTTGTCGAAGGCTTCCTCGTCCGGCCCGTGCGGCACCATGCAGTTGTGCAGGCTCGCGCCACCGGGCTTGAAGCCGCCCGGCTTGGCGTCGTATTCGCCGAGCACCAGGCCCATGAACTCGCTCATGAGGTTGCGGTGGAACCATGGCGGACGGAAGGTGTTTTCCATCACCATCCAGCGCGGTGGGAAGATCACGAAGTCGCAGTTGGCGGTGCCGGGCGTGTCGCTGGGCGAGGTCAGCACGGTGAAGATCGACGGATCGGGATGGTCGAAGCTGATGGAGCCGATCACCATGAAATTTGCCGTGTCGTACTTCACAGGCGCCAGGTTGCCGTGCCACGCGACCACGTTGAAGGGCGACTGCTTCGTCGGCGCCTTCCAGAAGCGGCCGCCGAATTTCTTCACCAGTTCGTAGGCGCCGCCGTCTTCCTCGAAGGCCGCCACGGGGGCCTGGAAGTCGCGCGCGTTGGCCAGGCCGTTCGAGCCGATCGGGCCGAGTTCCGGCAGGCGGAATTGCGCGCCGTAGTTCTCGCAGACGTAGCCGCGCGAAGGGCCGGCGCCAGCATCCGAATCCGGCAACGCGACCTTGAACACCATGCCGCGCGGCAGCAGCGCGATTTCGCCGGGCTTCACGTCGAGCACGCCGAGCTCGGTCGTGATCACGAGGCGGCCCTGCTGCGGCACGATGAGCATCTCGCCGTCGGCGTTGACGAAGGCGCGGCGCTCCATCGAGCGGCCCGCGAGGTACATGAGCGAGCCGATGCCGACCTGCGATTCCGCATCGCCGTTGGCGGCCACCGTGTGCATGCCGTCGATGAAGTCCGCTTCGGCCGCGCCACCGTCGAGCGGCAGCGGATGCCAGCGCAGGGGCTCGGGCGGCAGCGCGATCGCGCGGTCGGCGCCGGTGGTCCAGTGCGCCTGCGCATACGGCTGGTAGCGGCCCGACACCACCGAAGGCTGGCGGCGATACAGCCAGCTGCGGCGGTTCTCATGGCGCGGCGCGGTGAAGGCGGTGCCCGAGAGCAGTTCGGTGTAGAGGTCGAAGGGCGCGCGCTGCGGGTTGTTGCGGCCCTGCGGCAGGGCGCCCGCGACGGCCTCGCTGGCGTGTTCGTTTCCGAAGCCGCTCAGGTAGCGCCGCTCGGTGCTGGCGGTGGGTTTTGTCATGGTGTTCTCCTTCGAAAAGCGCGACGGATGAAGTTGGAATGCGTGTGTTCAGCTTGCGCGCGCGGCCTCGAAGGCCTCGCGCAGCACGGCCAGTGAGCCGATGTGGTTGGCCAGCACGAGCACGAGCCGCGCGTTGAAGGCGTGGCTCTCTTCGGTGGCAAGCCCCTGGTGCGCCTCGATCAGCGCCTCGTAGAAATCGTCCGGGGCTTCGAGGTTCGGTGCGGTGATCAAGCGTTGCTGTTGCATGGTGATGCTCATGCCTTCGCCAGTGCGTGGTCGATGGCTGCGCGGATGTTCGCGACCGTGGGCTTGCGCCAGCGCGCGCACACATGCTGGTCGGGCCGCAGCAGGTAGACGGTGCCGGGCTGCGCGTCGTAGCGCCGGGTGGCGAGTTCGCCTTCGGGCGTCGTGCCTTGCACGCGCACGACGTGCAGCGCAAAGCCGCAGGCCTTCAAAGCCTGCAAGCTGCGCTCGGCCGCCTCGCCGGTGCCGAACAGAAGCGCGGTGAACTGCACCACATGGCATTCGCGCAGCAGCCAGCCGGCGCTGCCGTCGGCACGCAGGATGGGCGCATCGGCAGCGGCTGCACCCGTCACCATCGCACCCGCGAACACATCCGCATCGGGCGTGTTGAGCGGCGAATCGCGCAGCACCGCCGGCACCGAGAGCCGCCCGCTGTTGACCAGCGTGCGTGCAAAAGCATGGCGTTTCGTCAGTTCCAGCACGGCGTCGCGGAACAGCCGGCTCACTTCGCTCTTGGGCGTGATGAAGTCGGTGGCGCGCGTGGAGTTTCGGATGTTCTCGTCGGCCGCGAACTCGCGCTCGCTCGCATAGCTGTCGAGCAGCGCGTCGGGTGCTTCGCCGTGAATGACGGCCGCGAGCTTCCACGCGAGGTTGTCGGCATCCTGCACGCCCGAGTTGGCGCCGCGCGCGCCGAAGGGCGACACGCCATGCGCCGAATCGCCCGCGAACAGCACGCGGCCATGGCGGAAATGCGCCATGCGCTGGCAGGCGAAGGTGTAGACGCTGGCCCAGCCGATCCGGAACTGCACGCTCTTCAAGCCGATGCTGTCGAGCAGCGCGCGCACGCGCGGCGTGATGTTCTCGGGCTTGCGCTCTTCCACCGGGTCGGCGTCCCAGCCGAGCTGGAAGTCGACGCGCCACATGCCGTCGGCCTGCTTGTGCAGCAGCACGCTCTGGCCCGGGTGGAACGGCGGGTCGAACCAGAAGCGGCGTTCCGTAGGCAGGTGTGCGTCCATTGTGATGTCGGCAATCAGGAAGCGGTCGCGGAAGGTACGGCCCTTGGCTTCCTGCCCCAGCAATTGGCGCAAGTTCGAGCGCGAACCGTCGCAGGCGGCGACGTAGCCGGCCTGCAGCCGGTAGTCGCCCTCGGGCGTCTCCACGGTCAGCACCGCGCCGTCGTCGCGCTGTTCGATGCCAGTCACCTTGTTGTTCCAGCGCAGGTCGATCAACGGCAGCGTGGCCGCGCGTTCGACGAGGTAGCCCTCGACGTAATACTGCTGCAGGTTGATGAAGGCCGGGCGCTCGTGGCCGGGCTCGGGCAGCAGGTCGAAGCGGTAGACCTGCTCGCCATGGAAGAACACCTTGCCGACGTTCCACGACACGCCCTTGTCGACCATGCGGTCGCCGCAGCCGAGGCGGTCGAACACCTCCAGCGTGCGCTTGGCGAAGCAGATCGCGCGCGAGCCGCTGGACAGCGTGTTGTCGTTGTCGAGCAGCACCACGGGAATCCCGCGCAGTGCCAGGTCGATGGCGAGCGTGAGACCGACCGGGCCGGCGCCGACGATCACGACCGGGTGATGGGCGGGCGTGGCTGCGTCCTGGTCGGCGTGGCGGTGGTAGTCGAAGCGCAGACTTTGATAGTCGATCACGCGTTGTCTCCGTGTCTTGGGTCTTGCTCCCCCGGAAGGGGAGGGAGCAAGGCCATCAGCCTTCGAGGGCCTTCCACATGTCGATGTCGCGCTCGGCCGTCCACACGCGCGGGTCGGCATGGCCCGAGGCTTCGTCGTACGCGCGGCTCACGTCGAACGGCATGCAATGGTCGAAGATCACCCACTGGCTGTACTTGGGCTTGAGCTTCGCGTACGTGTCCTTGTAGACCGTGTTCAGGTCGCGCCCGGCCTTCACGCCTTCCTGCACGCTCGCGTACACATCGGAGATGAAGTTGCGCGTGCCGGTCAGGCCCTCGGCCACTTCGGCCGGCGTGGTCAGCGCGGCGCCGCGGCCCGGCACCAGCGCGGCGGGCTTGAGCGCCGCGATGTTGTCCAGCGTCTGCGGCCAGTCCTTGAAATAGGCGTCGCCGGCGTACGGCGTGGCGCCGAACTCCACCAGGTCGCCCGACAGCAGCGTGCGCTCCTCTGGCAACCACACGACCGTGTCGCCCTTGGTGTGGCCGCGGCCCAGCTGGATCAACTGCACCTCGAGCTTGCCGAGCCACAGCGTCATCCTGCCGGTGAAGGTCATGGTGGGCCAGGTCAGGCCGGGCGGCACGGTCTCGACGTTCTGGAACAGGCGCGGGAAGCGGCCAATCTCGCTGGCCTTGTCTTGCTCGCCGCGCTCGACGATCAGGTCGCGCGTGTCCTGGCTGGCCAGGATGTGCTCGGCACCGTAGCCGGCCGCGCCCAGCACGCGCACCGCGTGGTAGTGGGTGAGCACCACGTACTTGATGGGCTTGTCGGTCACCTCGCGGATGCGGCGCACCACGTCGGCCGCCATGGCGGGCGTGGCCTGGGTGTCGGCCACCAGCACGCAGTCGTCGCCGATGACGATGCCGGTGTTGGGGTCGCCCTCGGCGGTGTAGGCCCAGGCGTGCTCCGAGATCTGGCTGAAGGTGATCTTCTTTTCTTCCATGTCGGCCTGGCTGGCGAACTTCTTGGCTTGGCTCATCGTGTGTCTCCGTCGGGTGGATCGAAAATTCTGATTCGTCTAAAGCAAATGAATTTGCGGTTAACGAACTTCGGGAGTGTAAGCCCGAGATCAGTTCATGTCTAATCCCTTCTTCATGAACGAACAACCAGACGCCAGGGCGGGCCATGGCAGCCAATGACACCGACCGCGCGGCCCAGCGCGGCATCCAGAGCATCGAAGTGGGCGGCCAGCTGCTGCGCGCGCTGGTGCACCACGGCCGGCCGATGGCGCTGAAAGACCTGGCGCGCGAAGCCGACATGACGGCCGCCAAGGCCCATCCCTACATGGTGAGCTTCGGGCGGCTGGGCCTGATCGAGCAGGACCGCGCCAGCGGCCACTATCTGCTCGGGCCGCTGGCCTTGCAACTGGGGCTCATCAGCCTGCAGCAGGCCGACCCGGTGCACATTGCGACGCCGCTCATCGCCGAGGTCGCGCAGCGCATCGGCCACACGGTGGCGCTCGCGGTCTGGGGGGCGCGCGGCGCCACCATCGTGCGCACGGCCGAGTCGCCTTCGCCGGTGCATGTGAACATGCGGCACGGCACGGTGTTCTCGCTCACCAACACTGCCTCCGGCCGCATCTTTGCCGCCCACCTGGCAGCCGATACGGTGCGGCAACTGCTCGACGCCGAGCGCCAGCGGCAGAAGCAGCGCAAGGCCGGCGACGAGCCGCCCGCGGCCGGCATGCCGCCGCAGCCGCCGCTGCCTTCGTGGAACGAATTCGCGCGCCAACTGCAGGAGGTGCGCGTGCACGGCATCAGCCGGTCGGAGGGGGAGGTGATCGAGGGTGTGAGCGCCATGGCGGCGCCGGTGTTCGACCACACGGGCGCCATCGTGCTGTCGGTCACGGCCATCGGCCCGGCCGCCATCTTCGACACCGCCTGGGACGGCGACATCGCGCGCGCGCTCAAGGCCTGCGCGGGCACGGTCTCCGCGCGGCTGGGTGCAACGTCGTCCGGAAGGAAGGCTTCCGGAAACCTGGAGCCATGAGCCTGGGCACCGCTTCTTCCACGCCACCCCTCGAATCCGCCATGGCCCTGCTGGGCGCCGCCCGGCGCATCGCCGTGCTTTCCGGCGCGGGGCTTTTCAAGGCGTCGGGCATTCCGACCTGCCGCGACGTCGACGGCCTCTGGATGAACCAGCCTGCGCTCAGCCCTTCTTGCCGCCCAGCAGCACCAGCGCGCCGCCCACCACGATGGCGGCCACGCTCGCCCAGGCCGGGAAGTTGACCTGCTGCTTCTCCTTCACCGACAACTCCAGCGGCCCCAGCTTGGCCTGGTGCGTTTCCTTCGTGAAGCTGAAGCCGCCGAGCCCGAGGCCCGCGATGCCTGCGACGATGAGCAGGATGCCGGCGATGCGTGTTGCGTTCATGGTGAGGTCTCCTCCGTTGATGAAAAAAAGCGGTTCGAGCCGAAGCCGGGGCTACTGCCGCGGCTGCTGGTCCACCCACTGCACGATCTCGGCCACCGCCGCATCGGTGGCTGCGGCCAGCGCCTTGACGCCGCCGGGTGCGTCGGCGCTCGGGGCCGGCCGGCGCACGGTGAAGGTCCGCTGGCCCAGCACGCGGTCGCCGCCGGTGCTGCCGCGGATCAGCGTGGCGCGCAGTCGGACCAGGCCGACGCTGCTGCTGGCCGACTCGAAGTAGTGGCTGAACTCGTCGAGCGAGATGCGCAGCGTGTCGGGCACCTTGCCCTCGGCGCGTGCGATGGTCGCGCTTTCTTCCGGGCCGAGCACGGTGCGCCGCTCGGCGAGCGCGTCGCGCAGGCGCTGGCGCAGCAGCTGCGCCGGCGTCAGGCTCCAGCGCGACTGGCCGTAGGGGCGCAGCTCATTGGCGTCGGCATAGCCGAGCCGGTAGAGGATCTGCGTGCCCTCGAGCCGCGTGTTGCTCTCGATCTCGGCCAGCGCGAGCGTGGGCAATGCGGCCGCTGGCGCATTGGCAGCCGTGGCCGACGCGGCAAGCCCGGGTCCGAAGTCGTACAGCGTGGCGCGCACGGGCTTGTCGGGCAGCGCGCCGCAGCCGGCGAGCAGCAGCAGCGCGAGGCCGGCGCAGGCGGCCCGGCGCGGATGGAGGTGGATGGCGTTCTTCATGGTCATCATCAGGTTCAGGGACGTGCCAGCGAATGGGTGGCGGGCGGCGCGGAGAACCCGGGCTCGCCGGGCCCCGCGGCGGTGCCGCCGGTGCCGAACAGCAGCGATTGCGGGTTGTCGTTGATGCTGTCGGCGGTGCGGCCGAGCCGGCGCACCGCGCGGGAGGTGTCGTCCGCCACGCGGTTCACGCGCGGCAGCGTGGCGGCGTTGAACGAATCGAGCGACTGCGCCAGCGCCTTGGTGCCGGTGCTCAGCCGGTCGATCGGGCCGTCGGGCGCGTTCAGCCGGCCCACGGTGGTGTTGAAGTTGTTGGCCACGCGCGAGACGTCGCCGGCAGCCGACTTCACCGAGGACATCGTGCCGGGAAGCGCTGCCAGCGCCGGGTTCAGGCCGTTCTTCACCGTGTTGTCGAGCTGCAGGAGCAGCGTGTTGGCGCTGGCCGAGGCCGCCGCGATGTTCTCCAGCGCATCGGCTGCGCGCTTCTGGTTGTCCTCGCCCAGCAGCTGGTTGGCGCGCTTCGTCGCCTCGTCGACCTGGCTGATGATGGCTTCGCCACGGTCCTGCAGCTGCGCCAGCATCGAGGGCTTGAGCGGAATGCGCGGCGGATCGTCGTTGTTGGGCGCAAGCGCCACGCTCGATTCGCCCTTGTCGTCCAGCGCGATGAAGGCCAGGCCGGTCACGCCCTGGTAGCTCAGCGTGGCGAAGCTCGAGGTGGTGAGCGGCACGCGCTGGTCGACCGTGATGCGCACGCGCACATTGCCCTTGGCCTTGGGGTCGAAGTCGATCGAGCTCACCTTGCCGACCGCGATGCCCCGGTAGCGCACCATGGCCTGCGGCTGCAGTCCGCTGACCGGGTCGCGCGTGGAGAGTTCGTAGATGTTGCGCACGGTGTTGTCGCGCGTGAACCAGGCCACCAGCCCCACGAGCACGGCGATGAGGCCGAGCACGAAGGCGCCGGCGGCGATGGCATGGGCTTTGTTTTCCATGGTGTGGCTACCTTTCAGTGGGCCGCGCCGGCGGATGTCGGCGGGGCTTGGGCGGGTTTGTCATGCAGGGCCTCCAGGGCGCGCTGGCCGCGCCCGCCCAGAAAATATTCGTGGATGAACGGATGCGGATAGGCGATCACCTCGCGCGCCGAGCCGCTGACGATGACCTTGTGGTCGGCCAGCACCGCGATGCGGGTGCTCAGGTCGAACAGGGTGTCGAGGTCGTGCGTGACCATCACCACCGTCAGGCCCTGCTCGCGGTGCAGGCCGCGCAGCAGGTCGCAGAAACTGTCGGAGGACTCGGGGTCGAGGCCGGCCGTGGGCTCGTCGAGCAACAGCAGCGGCGGGTCCATGATGAGTGCGCGCGCCAGCGCCGCGCGCTTGATCATGCCGCCCGACAGGTCCGCCGGGCTCATGTTGGCATGCCGCGGCTCCAGGCCCACCATCTGCAGCTTGACCAGTGCCGCATTGCGGATCAGCTCGTCGGGCAGCAGCTTGAGCTCTCTCAGCGGAAAGGCGATGTTCTCGAGCACGCTGAAGGCAGAGAACAGCGCGCCGTGCTGGAACAGCATGCCCACGTTGGCCGCGCCCTTGGCGCTGAGTTCTCCGGGCGCCTGGCCCAGCACCTCGACCGTGCCCTTCGATGGTTTTTCGAGCCCGAGGATCTGGCGCAGCAACACCGTCTTGCCGGTGCCCGAGCCGCCCACCAGCGACAGCACCTCGCCGCGCTCGATGCGCAGGTCGAGTTCGCGGTGCACCACCTGCTCGCCGTCGGCGTTCTTGAACACCGTCCAGAGCTTGCGGATCTCGACGACGGCGTTCGAATCGCTCATGCCCTGAACCCCACGCCCTTGAAGAGCACCGCGAACAGCGCGTCGACCAGGATCACCGCGGTGATCGAGGTCACCACCGACGAGGTGGTGCCGCGGCCCAGGCTCTCGGTGTTGGGCTTGACCTTCATGCCGAAGTAGCAGCCGATCAGCGCAATCAGGATGCCGAACACCGCCGACTTCGCCAGCGCGAGCCAGAGATTCGAGATCGGCACCGCGCGCGGCAGCGCAGAGAGAAAGTAGGCCGGCGAAACGTCGAGCGCGGCGTCGGCCGCGAGCATGCCGCCCGCGAGCGCCGCCATCGAGGTCCAGAGGCTGATCAGCGGCATCGCGATGGCCAGCGCCATCACGCGCGGCATCACCAGCCTGAAGCCGTGCGGAATGCCCATCACGCGCATGGCGTCGAGTTCTTCGGTCACGCGCATCACGCCGATCTGCGCCGTGATGGCCGAACCCGAGCGCCCCGCGATCAGCACCGCGGCAAGCACCGGCCCGAGTTCGCGGATCAGCGACAGCCCGAGGATGTTGACCACGAAAGCCTCGGCGCCGTACTGGCGCAGCTGCTGCGAGATCAGGTAGGCCAGCACCACGCCGATCAGCAGGCCGACCAGCGCCGTGATGGGCAGCGCCGTGGCGCCGAACTGGTAGAGGTGCCCCGAGAAATCCCGCCAGGGCGCGCGGTGCGGTGCGCGCGCGAGCGTGCACGCGTCGAGCGCGAGCTGGCCGATCAGGCCCACGAAGTCGCGCACCACTTCCAGCGCGCGCGGGCCGGTGTGCGAGAAATGCCGCAGCCGCTCGGCCAGGGTAGGCGGCGGCTCCTCCGGCGTTCCCACGGCGAACCGCGCCACCTGGTCGAGCACCGCCTTGTGCTGCGGCGACATTTCGAGCGTGGCCGGCCAGTCGTGGCGCCAGTGGTCCCAAAGCAACTGCGCGCCGATGTGATCGAGCTGCTCGATGGGGCGCAGGTCCCAGGCGCGGTCCTCGGCCGGGGGCGCGCCCGCCAGGTCCTTGGCGAGCGCCTGCCAGGAGCTTCGCGAAGACATGGCCAGCGTGGTCCAGCGGCCGCTGGCGACGGTCCAGCGGCGGCCGTCCTGCTCGCGCTGCTCGATGCGCGGCAACACGCTGCCGGCAGCGGGTGCGTCGGCCGGCGAAGTTGCTATGGACATGATGCGGCGGTGCGGGGCGAAGTAAGAAGAAAGAGGCGGTAGGAAAGGGCGCATCGTAACCGGATGAGTCGGCTTTCCCGGTGCGCCCCGGCTCCGGTTTGCGTAGGGCGGAACGCCGTCCGGCCGATCATTCGTGGCCCGTTTGCTGTCAGTTCCAGGCCCGTGCGAGCGCGTTCCAAGCGCTCGCGATCACGGGCTCGTTGCGCCGTGTCGCCAGCGAGACGAAGCGCAGCGCGCAGTCGAGCTGCACGCGGTCGGCCATCACCAGGCCGTGCGACTGGCTCTCGCGGATGGCGATCGAGTCGCGCAACAGGCTCAGGCCCACGCCCGACTTCAGCAGGTCGAGCATCGAGGCCTCCTGATCCACCAGCGCCACCCGGCGCGGCGAAAGCCCGAGCGGCCCGAACACTTTTTCCAGCAGCCGATGGTGCGCCGACTCGGGCGGCGTGGCCAGCCAGGGCAGCGCGGCCAGCGCCTTCCAGTCGCGGCCCAGCACCTGCGGGCCCCAGCCGGCGGGCGCAACCACGCGATAGGTGAAGCGCGTGAGCGTGCGCGCCGCGAGCGGCGCCGGCGTGGCGGCGTCGCCCCCGTCCGCATCGAGGTGAAAACCCACGTCGAGGTCGCCGCGCAGCACCTGGGCCAGCACCGTGCCGCTCATGCCGTGGCGCAGTTCGGTTTCGATCTGCGGCGCCGACTCCACCAGTTCGCGCAGGAACATGCCGAGCCGGGTGAACTCCGGATCGAGGATGGTGCCGATGCGCAGCGCCCCGCGCACCGTGCCCTGCAGGTTGCGCGCCGCCTGCTGCAGGTCGCCCACGGCCGCGAGCACGCGCTCGGCCTGCGGCAGCAGCGCGGCGCCGTCGGCCGTGAGCGCCAGCCCGTGCGGCGTGCGCGTGAAGAGCTGGAGCCCGGTTTCTTCGGCCAGGCGCTTGAGCTGCAGGCTCACCGCCGGCTGCGTCAGGTGCAGCCGCTCGGCCGCGCGCGACACATTGCCCTCGCGCGCCGCCAGCACGAAGGCACGCAGAATCTGGAGGTCCAAGGCGGCGGCGGTCATATAAGGACGATTTATAAGCCAACTGCGCCGAAATCATTGGCTTTCTGCTGGTGGCTTGAGGGAAACTGGCTGCAGAGGGCCTGGCACGGCCCATGAGCATCAAAAATATCTTCGGAGACAGGCAAGGCGCCATGAGCGACGACGACAACACATTCGACTACATCGTCATCGGCGGCGGCACGGCCGGCGCCCTGATGTGCAACCGGCTCACGCGCAAGTCGCAGCAGCGCACGCTCTTGATCGAGGCCGGCCGCAAGGACGACTACCACTGGATCCACATTCCGGTGGGCTACCTCTACTGCATCGGCAATCCGCGCACCGACTGGCTCTACAGCACCGAGCCCGACGCGGGCCTCAACGGGCGCGTGCTGCGCTATCCGCGCGGCAAGACGCTGGGCGGCTGCTCCAGCATCAACGGCATGATCTACATGCGCGGCCAGTCGCGCGACTACGACCAGTGGGCGCAGCTCACCGGCGACGACGCCTGGCGCTGGGAGAACGTGCTGCCCGACTTCAAGAAGCACGAGGACTACTATCTCGGCGCCGACGAACTGCACGGCGCCGGCGGCGAATGGCGCGTGGAGAAGCAGCGGCTGCGCTGGGACATCCTCGACGCCTTTGCCGAGGCCGCGGTGCAGGCCGGCGTGCCGCACAGCACCGACTTCAACCGCGGCAGCAACGAAGGCGTCGGCTACTTCCAGGTCAACCAGAAGAACGGCTGGCGCTGGAACACGGCCAAGGCCTTCCTGCGGCCGGTCTGCTACGGCCGGCCCAACTTCGAGATGTGGGTCAACGCGCATGTGACCCAGCTGATCGTGGAGACCCAGCCCGACGGCAGCCGGCGCTGCACCGGCGTGCGGGTGTGGAATGGCCACGAGATGGTGACTGCCCATGCCACGCGCGAGGTGGTGCTCTGCGCCGGCAGCATCGGCTCGCCGCAGATCCTGCAGCTCTCGGGCATCGGCCCGGCCAATCTGCTGCGCCAGCACGGCATCGACGTGGTGCTCGATGCGCCCGGCGTCGGCGCCAACCTGCAGGACCACCTGCAGATCCGCGCGGTCTACAAGATCGACGGCGCGCCCACGCTCAACGTGCTGGCCTCTTCGATGGTCGGCAAGGCGAAGATCGGGCTCGAATACCTGATGAAGCGCAGCGGGCCGATGAGCATGGCGCCTTCGCAGCTCGGCGCCTTCACGCGCAGTTCGCCCGACTACGAGTGGCCCAACCTCGAATACCACGTGCAGCCGCTGTCGCTCGATGCCTTCGGCGATCCGCTGCACAGCTTTCCGGCCTTTACCGCGAGCGTGTGCAACCTCAACCCCACGAGCCGCGGCACCGTGCGCATCAAAAGCCCGCGCTTCCAGGATGCGCCCGCCATCGCGCCCAACTACCTGAGCACCGACGAAGACCGCAAGGTCGCGGCCGATTCGCTGCGCGTGACACGCCGCATCGCCTCGCAGCCCGCGCTCGCCAAGTACAAGCCGGAGGAATGGAAGCCCGGCGTGCAGTACCAGAGCGACGAAGACCTGGCGCGCCTGGCCGGCGACATCGCGACCACCATCTTCCATCCGGTCGGCACTACGAAGATGGGCGCCGACGGCGATCCGATGGCGGTGCTCGATTCGAAGCTGCGCGTGCGCGGCGTGCAGGGCCTGCGCGTGGTGGATGCCGGCGCCATGCCCACCATCACCAGCGGCAACACCAACAGCCCGACATTGATGATGGCCGAGAAGGCTGCGGGGTGGATTCTCGGCGAGCACCGCTGAGTCTTGCGCCCTGCCTTTTCGTGAGATGCCGCGGAACCGGCTTTGCCGGGCCGCTGGCGTCGCCCCCGGAAGGGGGTGGGCGAAGCGACACGAAGTGCGCGCAGACTGGGGGTGAGCTTATTTTTCGATCGTCTTGTTCCAGCGCGCGTTCCACGCCGGGCGGTTCGCGTTGATGCTGTCCCAGTCGATGGTGATGGCGGTCTTCATCCACTTGTTGATGTCCGCCACCTGCGCAGCCCCTTCACCCACGGCTGGCGCCTTGGGGTTGGTCGGGATCTGCGCGCCGTACTGCAGCACGTTGGCCTGAGCCAGCGGGCTCAGCAGGAACTCGGCGAGCTTCTGCGACAGCTCGGGCTCGCTGTTGTTCGCAATCACGCACTGGCCCACCATCAGCACCACCGCGCCTTCCTTCGGCGGCGCGTATTCCACCGGAATGCCCTTGGTCTTCAGCGCGGCCACCGCCGTGGGCGTGAGCGGGAAGATCGCCGCCTCGCCGGTCTGCACCATTTCCGACAGCTTGGCCGAGCTCGGGATGTACTCGAGCACGTTCGGGCCGACCGTGGTGGGCCAGGCCTTGAAGCCCGGCTCCACGTTCTTGTCGTTGCCGCCCTGGATGCGGTTGAACATCAGGAAGCCGTGCAGCCCGAAGGACGAGGACGACATCGACTGGAACACCACCTTGCCCTTGTACTTGGGATCGGCCAGGTCCATCCACGAGGTGGGCGGGGCCCAGCCCTTCTCCTTGAACATCTTCGCGTTGTAGGCCAGGCCCGTCATGCCCAGGCTCACGCCGCTGGCCATGTCGTCCTTGAAGCGCGCGGCCGGATAGATCTCGACCAGCGAGGGGTTGGGCTTCTGCTTCTGGCACAGGCCCATGCCGATGGCGCGCACCATGATGCCGTCGTCGAGGAACATCACATGCATCTGCGGGCGGTCCTTGTTGGCCTGCGCCTTCGCGAGGATGTCGGACGAGGTGCCCGGCACCACCACCACCTTGGCGCCGTAGAGCTTCTCGAAGGCGGGGAACACGTACTGCGTGTACGCCTTCTCCATGGTGCCGCCGTTCATGCCGATGTAGAGCGTCTTGGTCTGCGCGCTGGCGATGCCGGTGGCTGCGAGCAGCGCGGCGATAAGGAGGGGGGATTTGGCGGTGCGGAACATGGTGATGCTCTCCAATCGGGTTCAGGTGGGGGAAGGAACTGCGAGGGGTGGGGAAACGGGTTGTTCGTCGAAGCGCTCGATGGCGAAGGCGTCGATGGGCGTGTCGCTGCGGCCGTCGCGCGCCAGCTCGGCGAGCACCTCACCGGCGGCCGGGCCGATCTGGAAGCCCGCGCCCGCGAAGCCGAAGCCATGGAACAGGCCGGGCGTGGTGCGGCTCGGGCCGAGCACCGGCTCGCGGTCGGGCAGGTAGCCTTCGGTGCCGCCCCAGGTGCGGATGATGTGCGCATGGCGCAGCCCGGGCAGCAGTTCCACGGCCTGCATTGAGAGCGTGGCGATGGCGTCGCGCTCGGCGCGCGCGCGGTCGGCGTCGAGCGTGATGCCGGTGCCGCCGCCGAGCACCAGGTTGCCGCGCGCTACCTGCCGGCAATAGATGCCGCCGCCTTCGACGCCCAGGCTCCATTGCATGAAGTGCGGCACCGGCTCGGTCACCGCCATCACGGGGCTGCGCGCTGACATCGGCGGCGCTTCTCCGAACTGCGCCGCGATGGCGCCAGCCCAGGCGCCCGCGCAGTTGAGCAGCAGCGGGGCCTGCACTTCGAGCGCTCCCTCCGGATGCGCCGAGCGCACCATGAAGAGCGCGCCGTCGTGCGCCACCTCGTCGACCCTGTGGCGTTCGAAGACCTGCGCACCCGCGCGCTGTGCCGCGAGCGCGAAAGCCGGCGACACGAGACGCGGGTTGGCCTGCCCGTCTTCCAGGCACAGCGAGCCGCCCACGGCGCGCGCGCCGAGCCACGGGCACTGCGTGCGCAGGCGCGCGGCGGAGATGAGTTCGAGGCCCAGGTCGAAGTCGCTGCTCAGTGCGCGGTAGCGCTCCAGCGAGGCCATGTCCGATTCGCTGCGCGCGATCTTGAAGTGGCCCGAGCGGACGTATTCGCCGTCGGTGCCCAGCAGCTCTGGCAGCTCGCCCCAGATGCGATGCGCGCGTTGCGCCAGTGGCAGCTGGCTCAGCGGCCGGCCCTGGCGGCGCACGCCGCCGAAGTTCACGCCGCTGGAGCGCGAGCCGCAGAGGTCGCGCTCCAGCAGCACCACGCTGGCGCCCATGCGGCGCAGCGCGAGCGCGGCCGAGGCGCCGACGATGCCGCCGCCGACGATGGCCACATCGGTGCGCAGCTTCTTGATTCCGCTCATGCGCCGCTTCCTTCCGGCGCCTGCACGAGCCGGATCGGGATCGGCTTGATCGGCGCCTGCCCGCGCAAGCGGCCGATCTGCTGCAGCGGCTTTTGCGTTGCATGCGCAAGGATTTCCGCCGCCGCCACGCCGCACATGCGGCCCTGGCAGCGGCCCATGCCGACACGCGACAGGGCCTTGAGCCGGTTCAACTCGTCCGCGCCGGTCGTGGCCACGGCCTGGCGCAAGGTGCCGGCCGTGACGTTCTCGCAGCGGCAGACCACGAGGTCGTCGGGCGCGTGCGCGGCCCAATCCTGCGGCACGGGAAAGGCGCGTTCGAGGCCCTGCCGGAATCCCACCAGCTTGTGCAGCCTGCGTTCAAGTTCGGCTGCGCGCGCCGTGTCGACCGCCACGCCGTTGTCGGCCAGCAGCGCCAGCGCCGCGCGCTCGCCCGCCCACTCGGCCGCGTCGGCGCCCATGATGCCGGCGCCATCGCCCGCGAGGTACACGCCCTCGACGCTGGAGCGGCCCGCCGCATCGCGCACCGGCAGGTGCGCGCGGTGCAGCGGCGCGTAGTCGAAGCGGCAGCCGAGCAGGTCGGCCAGCTGCGTTTCGGAGCGCAGCGCGTAGCCGAAGCCGATGGCGTCGCAGGCCAGCGTGCGTTCTTCGCTGCCGTCCTGCCATGCCACGCCGGTCACGCGACTTTGCCGGTCGTCGCCCAGCACGCGCAGCGGACGCACGCCGCTGTGCAATGGCACGCCATGCGCGCGCAGCCAGCCCACGTAGTACACGCCCTTCGCGAACACCGTGGGCTGCGTCAGCAGCGCGGGCGTGGCCGCGAGCTGGTCGGCGAGGCGCGCGGTGTCGAGCACCGCGGCCACCTTCACGCCGGCCTTCGCATATTGATAAGCCACCAGATACAGCAGCGGCCCCGTGCCCATGAACACCACGCGCTGCCCGATGGCGCAGCCTTGGAACTTGAGCGCCACCTGCGCGCCGCCCAGCGTGTAGACGCCGGGCAGCGTCCAGCCGGGCACCGGCAGCACGCGGTCGGTGGCGCCCGTCGCCACGATCAGGTGGCTGTAGGGCACGCGGCGGTTGCTGCGCGTGGGGTTGTGCATCACGTCGAGCCGATGGTCCTGCGCGTTCCACACCAGGCTGTCGCTGTGGTGGTCGATGCGGCCCTGCAGCGCGTCGAAGGCCGCATGCACGGCATCGGCGCGCTTCGACTCGAAGCCATAGAGCGTTCGCACGCTGCGCTGCGCGAGCCCCGCGGGCGGGCGGCGGTAGATCTGCCCGCCGGCACGTGATGCCTCGTCGATCACCACAGGCCGCAGGCCGTGCGCCACCAGCGTCTGCGCCGCGCGCACGCCGGCCGGGCCTGCGCCGACGATCACGGGGCGGAGTTCGCTTGCCGCCGTCATGCGCCGTTCTTTCCCGTGACCAGCGCCATGCCGGGCGCGATGAAGGTCGAGCAGGCGCGCAGCCGCTCGCCTTCGTCGGTGGAAATCCAGCAGTCCTGGCAGGCGCCCATCATGCAGAAGCCCGCGCGCGGCAGGCCGCTGAATTCATTGCGCCGCAGCTGGCCGCATTGGGTGAGCACGGCCGTCAGCACGGTGTCGCCGGCCAGCGCGCTCGCGGGCGCGCCGTCGAGGGTGAAGGACACGGCGTCGCGCCCGGTGGCCTCGGCCACGCGGTGCAGCAGTACGTGTGGAATCGATGTCGTCATCTATCTGCGTCCCACCAATACGCGATCGAGTCCGTAGACGCGGTCGAGCACCACCATCGCGATGGCCGTCACCGCCACCATCAGCGCCGACACCGCCGCCATCAGCGGATCGATCGACTCGGTGGCATACATGTACATGCGCACCGGCAGCGTCACCGTGCTGGGCGCGGTGACGAAGATCGACATCGTCACTTCGTCGAAGCTGTTGATGAAGGACAGCAGCCAGCCGCCCGTGACGCCCGGCAGGATCATCGGCAGCGTGATGCGCCGGAACACCGTCGCCTGGCTCGCGCCCAGCGAGAGCGCGGCCTGTTCGGCGCTGCGGTCGAAGCCCACCAGCGCCGCCACCACCAGCCGCAGCGTGTAGGGCGTGACGATCAGCGCATGCGCCATCACCAGCCAGCCGAAGCTGCCCGTGCCGCCCACCAGCGCGAACAGGCGCAGCAAGGCCACGCCCAGTACCAGGTGCGGAATGATCAGCGGCGAGAGGAACAGGCCGTTGAGGAAGTCGCGCCCCGGAAACGCATGGCGGGTGATCGCCATGCCGGCCGGCACCGCGAGCAGCGTGGCAATGGTGGCCGAGGCCAGCGCGAGCCACAGGCTGTTCCAGAACGACTGCATGAAGTCCGGGTGCGCGAACACCGCCTTGAACCAGCGCAGCGAGAAGTGCGTGGTGGGGATCGTCAGCGTGTTCTCGGGCGTGAACGCGACGATGCACACCACCACGAGCGGCGCCAGCATGAAGGTGATGACGAGCGCGTTGAACGCGAGGGCGAGGGGGCCGTTCTTGGTCATCCGGTCACCCGAGCGCTTTCTTGTAGCGGCCTTCGACGAGGCGGTTGTAGCTCAGCATCACGATGAGATTGGCTACGAGCAAGGTCAGCGCCACCGCCGCGCCGAGCGGCCAGTTCAGTTCGCTCAGGTACTCGTCGTACACCACAGTGGCGACCATCTTCAGCCGCCGCCCGCCCAAGAGTCCCGGTATCGCGAACGAACTCGCGGCCAGGCCGAACACGATCAGGCTGCCCGACAGAATGCCCGGCATCACCTGCGGCAGCACGATGCGCCGGAGTGTGGTGAAGGGCGAGGCCTTGAGCGAAAGCGCGGCGTTCTCCACGCCCGCATCGAGCTTCTGCAGCGAAGTCCAGACCGGAATCACCATGAACGGCAGCATCACGTGGACCAGCGCGACGATCACCGCTGTCTCGGTGTAGAGCATCTTCACCGGCCCGATGCCCACCAGCCGCAGCAGGCCGTTCACCATGCCCTCGGGCCCGAGCAGCATGCTCCAGCCGAAGGCGCGCACCACCACCGACACCAAAAGCGGCGCCAGCACCACCAGCAGCAGCACCGAGCGCCACGGATTGCGCATGCGACTCAGCACATAGGCCTCGGGCGCGCCGACGAGCACGCAGATCAGCGTGACGAGGCCCGAGATCCAGAAGGTGCGCCAGAAGATGCCGTGGTAGTAGGAGTCGGTGAACACCTGTGCGTAGTGCTCGAGCGTGAACTCGCCGGCCTTCGGTCCGGTGGCCGGGTCGTACACGTTGAACGACAGCACGGCCGTGAGCGCGAGCGGCACCACCAGCAGGGCCGCGAACAGCAGCAGCGCGGGCGCCGACAGCCACCATGGCGTGGCCTTGTTCTTCATGCGGCCACCGCCTCGTCGGCCGGCAGCAGGCGCGTGCAATGCGCGGGCCAGTCGATGCCGGCGGCGCTGCCTTCGTCAAGCGCGTCGCGGCCGTCGTTGGGGCTCAGCACCATCAAATCGCCGGCAGGCGTGCCCAGGCGATAGAGCCATTGGCTGCCGAGGAAGAAGCGCTCCAGGACCTGGCCGTCGAGGCGGCCGCGCCCGGCCTCCACCAGCTGCAGTTTTTCGGGGCGCACGCTCATCAGCACCGAATCGCCCGCTTTGTAGGCGGTGTCGTCGACCTCGACCGCGAGCGCGCCCACCGCGACATGGCAGCTGCGCGCGCCGCTGGCCGTGACGCGGCCGTTCAGCAGGTTGGCCTTGCCCACGAAGGTGGAAATGAAGCGCGTGCTCGGATGCTCGTACACGCGGTGCGGATGGTCGATCTGCGTGGCGCAGCCGCCTTCCATCACCACCACGCGGTCGCTGATCGACATGGCCTCGCTCTGGTCGTGCGTGACCATCACCGTGGTGGTGCCGACCTTGCGCTGGATCTGGCGCAGCTCGAACTGCATCTCCTCGCGCAGCTTGGCGTCGAGGTTGGAGAGCGGTTCGTCCAGCAGCAGCACCGGCGGCTCGATCACGAGTGCGCGGGCCAGCGCCACGCGCTGGCGCTGCCCGCCCGAGAGCTCGCGCGGGTAGCGCGTGGCGTGCGCTTCCAGGTGCACCAGCGCCAGCGCCTGCTTGACGCGCTCGGCGCGTTCGGACTTGGGCATCTTTCGCATCTCGAGGCCGAAGCTCACGTTGTCGGCCACCGTCATGTGCGGAAACAGCGCGTAGGTCTGAAACACGATGCCCAGCCCGCGCGTGTTGGCCTTGGCATGCGTGATGTCCTTGCCCGCCAGCTCGATGCGTCCGCTCGACACCGCCTCGAAGCCCGCGATCATCTGCAGCGTCGTGGTCTTGCCGCAGCCCGAGGGGCCGAGCAGCGAGACGAACTCGCCCTTCTCCACCGTGAGGTTCATGGCCGACACGGCGCGCGTGGCGCCGTAGAACTTGGTCACGTCGGTGAGCCGTAGGAATGACATGAAAAGGCCTTTCTGTCGGTGCAAAGGAGGGCGTGCGACACGTTGGTGCAGGCCATGGACCACTGGGTACTTTCAGTTCACTCTATTGCAACGATTGCGCCAGATCGCCTCGGGTATTCCATTAATCAGAATTTTTCTTCAATTTATTCCGATGAACGGAATATCATTGCAAAAATCGATCGATGAAATTCCACAGGAGCAAGGTATGGAAACCCCCTCGGCGTCCAGCGGCGGCGTGCCGCGTGTCTTTTCGGTGATCCGCGCCCTCGGCGCGGCGCAGGCCGAGGGCGGTCGCGTGACCCAGATCGCACGTTCCGTGGGCCTCACCCAGGCCACCACGCACCGTTTGCTGCAGTCGCTCATGGCCGAGGGCATGGTCGAGCAGGACGAGCGCAGCAAGCTCTACCGCCTGGGCATCGATTTCTTCGCGCTCGCGGCCGCCGCCGGCAACCCCGGCGACCTGCGCTCCATCTGCCGCCCGGTGCTGCTGCGCCTGTGCGCGAGCCTGGGCGACAGCATCTTCCTGCTGGCGCGCAGCGGCTTCGACGCCGTGTGCCTCGACCGCAGCGAGGGCCCGTTCCCGATCCGCTCGTTCACGGGCGACATCGGCGGGCGCATCGCGCTGGGCGTGGGGCAGGGCGCGCTCGCGATCCTGGCCTTTCTGCCCGAGGCGGAGCGCGAGGAAGTGATCCGCTTCAATCTCTCGCGCGTGCGCGAGTACGGCGTGTACGACGAGGTGTATCTGCGCACCGAGATCGAGCGCGTGCGCCAGGCCGGCTATGCGGGGCGCAACACGGGCCTGCTCGAAGGCATGGCCGGCGTGGCGGTGCCCATCCTCGACCGTGAAGGCCGCGCGGTGGCCGCGCTGAGCGTGGGCACCATCGCCGACCGGCTCAATGCCGACCGCATGCCCACGGTGGTGGAACTGCTCAAGCGCGAAGCGGCGGCCATCGGGCCGAAGATCAATCCCTTCGATGCGACCTTGCGGCGGCCGGCGCAGAGCCTGGCGGGGTCGCCGGCAGGGCAGCGCATCAGCCTGCCGGAGCCGCCGGGCCCCTCGACCTGAGGCGGTGCTTGTGCGTTGTGCGCATGAATGGCAAAGGAGTTCATTCCTGAAACGCACCAAGTCCTTCCGTTTTTTCGCTATGCAAGCACGCGCTATTGGCAGATATTGACCCGTTGCCGCGTCCTCGTTTCCCTTCGTCTTGATCTCTTTTCTCCACGCCGGAGCGTCCATGCCAGAAGCCCAAGCCCCCCTTTCCGTTGCCACCGAAGTCGAGCAGCTGCTGCAGCGCCTCGGCGTGCCCCGCTCCGCGCATACCGGCGGCGACTTGACGGTGCGCTCGCCGGTCACCGGCGAGGTGGTCGCGCAGGTGCCGCAAACCACCGCCGCCGAAGCGGCCGCGGCCATCGGCCATGCGCACGAGGCTTTCAAGGCCTGGCGCAACGTGCCCGCGCCGCGCCGCGGCGAACTGGTGCGCCTGCTGGGCGAAGAGCTGCGCGCTGCCAAGGGCGACCTCGGCCGCCTCGTCACGCTGGAGGCCGGCAAGATTCCGTCCGAAGGCGCGGGCGAGGTGCAGGAAATGATCGACATCTGCGACTTCGCGGTCGGCCTCTCGCGCCAGCTCTACGGCCTTACGCTGGCCACCGAGCGCGCCGAGCACCGCATGATGGAAACCTGGCATCCGTTGGGCGTGTGCGGTGTGATCTCGGCCTTCAACTTTCCGGTGGCCGTGTGGTCGTGGAACGCGGCGCTGGCGCTGGTGTGCGGCGATTCGGTGGTGTGGAAGCCGTCGGAAAAAACGCCGCTCACCGCGCTGGCCGTGCATGCCATTGCGCAGCGCGCCCTGGCGCGTTTCGGCGATGCGCCCGAAGGCCTGCTCGGCCTGCTGCTGGGCCAGCGCGACATCGGCGAAGTGCTGGTCGACGACCACCGGGTGCCGATCCTCTCGGCCACCGGTTCCACCGCAATGGGCCGGCAGGTGGGGCCGAAGCTGGCCGCGCGCTTTGCCCGCGCGATCCTCGAACTCGGCGGCAACAACGCGGCCATCGTCACGCCTTCGGCCGATCTCGACCTCACGCTGCGTGGCATCGCGTTCTCGGCCATGGGCACGGCCGGCCAGCGCTGCACCACGCTGCGCCGCCTGTTCGTGCACGACAGCGTGTACGACGCGCTGGTGCCCAAGCTCGCCAAGGTCTACGGCAACGTGCAGGTGGGCGATCCGCGCGAGGCCGGTACGCTGGTCGGCCCGCTGATCGACCGCGCGGCGTTCGACGGCATGCAGAAGGCGCTCGGCGAAAGCCGCGAGATCGGCGCCAAGGTGCATGGCGGCCAGCGCGTCGAAGGCATCGGCACGCCGGACGCCTACTACGTGCGCCCGGCGCTGGTCGAACTGAAGTCGCACGACGGCCCGGTGCTGCGCGAAACCTTCGCGCCCATTCTTTATGTGGTGCGCTACAGCTCGCTCGACGAAGCCATCGAATGGCACAACGCAGTGGGCGCGGGCCTGTCGTCGTCGATCTTCACGCTCAACGTGCGCGAGGCCGAGCGCTTCATGTCGAGCGCGGGTTCGGACTGCGGCATTGCCAACGTCAACATCGGCCCGAGCGGCGCCGAGATCGGCGGCGCCTTCGGTGGCGAGAAGGAAACCGGCGGCGGCCGCGAAGCCGGCTCCGACAGCTGGAAGGCCTACATGCGCCGCGCGACCAACACCATCAACTACTCGACCGCATTGCCCCTGGCCCAAGGCGTGACCTTCGACATCGGCGACTGATCGATCCCGGCCTGGCCGTTCCTTCCGCGCAGCGTTTCGTTGCGCCGGCAGGGCGACAGCCGTGCGCACCCAAGAAAAACAACCAGGAGACAGAGAACATGAAGATGCGATTCAAGACCGCCACCGCCGCAGCACTGCTCGCGCTCGCATTCGGCGCCACTGCGCAAACCGCTACGGGCACGCTCGACAAGATCAAGGCCAGCGGCAAGGTCGTGCTCGGCGTGCGCGAAGCCTCGCCGCCCATGGCCTACATGCTGGGCGCGAACGAAAAATACGTGGGCTACCACGTCGAGCTGTGCGAACGCGTGCTGAAGGACATCGCGCCGCAGGCGAAGCTCGAATACATGGCCGTGACCGCGCAGAACACCATTCCGCTGGTGCAGAACGGCACGCTCGACATCGGCTGCGGCCCCACCACCAACAACACGGCGCGCCAGCAGCAGGTGGCCTTTGCGCTCACCACCTATGTGAGCGAGGTGCGCATGGCGACCAAGGTCGACTCGGGCATCGGCTCGCTCGACCAGCTGGCGGGCCGCACCGTGTCGGCCTCCACCGGCACCACCGCGGTGCAGCTGCTGCGCAAGCGCGAGCGCGCACAGAACACCACCATCACCACGATGCTCGGCAAGGACCACCTCGAGAGCTTCCTGCTGATGGAGTCGGGCCGCGCCGATGCCTTCGTGCTCGACGACAACCTGCTCGCGGGCATCATCGCGAACGCGAAGAATCCGTCGGCCTACCGCATCGTCGGCGAGCCGCTGGGCTCGGAGCCGATCGCGCTGCTGTTCCGCAAGGACGATCCCGCCTTCAAGACGGCGGTGGACGATGCGCTGCGCCGCATGATGAAGAGCGGCGAGCTCGAGAAGATCTACACCAAGTGGTTCGTCGCGCCGATTCCGCCCAAGAACACCAGCCTGAACCTGCCGATGAGCGCGGCACTGAAGCAGCTCATGGCCGAACCCAACGACAAGCCGCTGGAGGCCTACGCGAAGTGACATCCGCCGTTGTTCTCGATTCCGCGCCGTCTTCCGCGTTCGAGCCCGCGCAGCGCGTGCGCGCCATCGGGGTTTCGGAAATCCTGCGCATCACCGACCACGCCAATGCGTTGAAGCGCGCCGGCCGGCCGGTGATCGTGCTGGGCGCGGGCGAGCCCGACTTCGACACGCCCGAGCACATCCGCGCCGCCGCGGCCCGCGCCATGGAGCGCGGCGACACGCGCTACACCGTGCTCGACGGCAGCCCGGCCATGAAGGCCGCGGTGCAGCTCAAGTTCAGGCGCGACAACGCGCTGGACTTCGCGCTCGACGAGATCAGCGTGGGCGCGGGCGCCAAGCAGGTGATCTTCAACGCGCTGATGGCCAGCCTGAACCCGGGCGACGAGGTGATCCTGCCTGCACCGTACTGGACCTCTTACGCGGACATCGTGCAGATCTGCGGCGGCGTGCCGGTAAGCGTCCCCTGCAGCGAGGCCAACGGCTTCAGGCTGGATGCCGCGCAGCTCGAAGCGGCCATCACGCCGCGCACGCGCTGGCTGTTCCTGAACTCGCCGTCGAACCCGAGCGGGGCGGCCTACAGCGCGGCCCAACTCCAGCCGCTGTGCGAGGTGCTGCTGCGGCATCCACAGGTGTGGGTGCTGGCCGACGACATCTACGAACACATCCTCTACGACGGCCTCGCCTTCGCCACGCCGGCGGCCGTGGAGCCGCGGCTGCGCGACCGCACGCTCACCGTGAACGGCGTGTCCAAGGCCTACGCGATGACCGGCTGGCGCGTCGGCTACGGGGCAGGGCCGCGCGCGCTGATCGCGGCCATGGCGGTGGTGCAGAGCCAGTCGACCTCGTGCCCGTCGTCGGTGAGCCAGGCCGCCGCGATCGAGGCGCTCACCGGTCCGCAACAGATCGTGGCCGAGCGGCGCGACGATTTCCAGGCGCGGCGCAACTTCGTGGTGGCCGCACTGAACCGCGCGCCGGGCCTGCGTTGCCGCATGCCCGAAGGCGCTTTCTATACGTTTGCCAGCTGCGCGGGCGTGCTCGGCCGGCGCACCCGCAGCGGTGCGCTGCTGCAGACCGACAGCGACTTCTGCAACTACCTGCTGCAGGATTACGAAGTGGCGGTGGTGCCGGGCAGCGTGTTCGGGCTGGCGCCGTATTTCCGCATTTCGTATGCGACGTCGATGGCGCAGCTGGAAGAGGCATGCATCCGCATCGCCGCCGCATGCGAAGCACTCTCATGAATGTCTCCCTCCCCTTCCGGGGGAGGGCAAGACCCAACATCTTCATTGCATTGGACGCAGCATGACTTCATCCCGCACCGGCGGCCAGATCCTGGTCGACCAGCTCATCACCCACGGCGTCAGGCAACTCTTCTGCGTGCCCGGCGAAAGTTTTCTGGCGGTGCTCGATGCGCTGCACGATGCATCGATCGACGTGACGGTGTGCCGCCAGGAGGGCGGCGCCACCATGATGGCCGAGGCGCAGGGCAAGCTCACCGGCAAGCCCGGCGTCTGCTTCGTCACGCGCGGACCGGGCGCCACCAACGCGGCGGCCGGGGTGCACATCGCGCACCAGGATTCGACGCCGCTCTTGCTGTTCGTGGGCCAAGTCGCGCGCGAGGCGCTGGGCCGCGAGGCTTTCCAGGAGCTGGACTACGGCGCGGTGTTCGGCACCATGGCCAAGTGGGTGGTGCAGATCGACGACCCGGCGCGCCTGCCTGAGCTGGTCTCGCGCGCCTTCCATGTGGCCACCTCGGGCCGGCCCGGGCCGGTGGTGATCGCGCTGCCCGAAGACATGCTGACCGAGGTTGCCGCGGTGGCCGATGCGCAACCCTATGCGGTGATCGAAACCCATCCGGGCGCGGCGCAGATCGCCGAGTTGCAGCAGCGCCTGTCGCAGGCCGAGCGGCCCGTGGCCATCCTGGGCGGCAGCCGCTGGTCCGAGGCCGCGACACAGCAGTTCGCGGCTTTCGCCGAGGCCTTCTCGCTGCCGGTGTACTGCTCGTTCCGCCGCCAGATGCTGCTGTCGGCCGAGCATCCCTGCTATGCGGGCGACCTGGGCCTGGGCGCGAACCCGCGCATGCTCGAACGCATCCGCAATGCCGACCTGGTGCTGCTGGTGGGCGGGCGCCTGTCGGAAGTGCCGTCGCAGGGCTATGAATTGCTCGCCATCCCGCAGCCGAAGCAGGCGCTGGTGCATGTGCACGCCGACGCCGACGAGCTCGGCAAGCTCTACCGCCCGGCGCAGGGCATTCACGCGACGCCGCAGGCTTTTGCCGAAGCGGTGGCCGCGCTGCGCCCGGCATCGGCGCCGGTCTGGCAGGCCGAAACGAAGACCGCGCGCGAAGACTTCCTGCGCTGGAGCGATCCGGCCCCCATCCGCATTCCGGGCCCGCTACAGATGGGCGAGGTCATGCAGCATCTGCGCGACGTGCTGCCGCCCGACACCATCTTCTGCAACGGCGCGGGCAACTTTGCGACCTGGGTGCACCGCTTCTGGCCGTTCCGTGCCTTCGCGAGCCAGCTCGCGCCCACCAGCGGATCGATGGGCTACGGCCTGCCTGCGGGCGTGGGCGCCAAGCGTCTCTGGCCGCAGCGCGAGGTGGTCGTGTTTGCGGGCGACGGCGACTTCATGATGCACGGCCAGGAGTTCGCCACCGCCGTGCAGTACGGCCTGCCGATCATCGTGGTGCTGCTCGACAACGCCATGTACGGCACCATCCGCATGCACCAGGAAAAGCACTATCCGGGCCGCGTGAGCGCCACGCAGTTGAAGAACCCCGACTTCCGCGGCTATGCCGAGGTGTTCGGCGGCCACGGCGAGCGCGTGAGCTCGACCGAAGAGTTCGGCCCGGCGCTGGCGCGTGCGCGTGCCAGCGGCAAGCCCGCCATCCTGCACTGCCTGCTCGACCCGGAAGCCATCACGCCCGCGGGCACGCTGCAGGGCATCCGCCAGGCCGCGCTGGCGGCGGCTGCTGCCGGGTAGGAGGCTGTCAGCTCAGCCGCCCCGCGGCCTCGAGCCGCGCGGCGCGCGCCAGCGGCTCCATCGCCTGCTCGAGGCGCGTCGCGAGCAGGTAGAGATCCTCGTCCCGGGTCTCCGCGGCATGCGCGCGCGTCATGCGCACGATCTCTGCGGCGTACTCCGCGTTGGTCGCCATCCATTCGGTGTCGGTCACGCGCCCGTGCTTTCGCCGCAGCGCCACATGAAGGCGTGCGGCAAGGGCGATGCGTTCGCTTTCGGACATGGATGGCATGGCGTTTCCCTGGCTGGTCGGCGTAGCGGCAGTGCATGAGTCGTGCCATGTTGTTTACGCGCGGACACATTTTGACTTGCAAAACAAGCTTCGAAGCTTGGACAAAGCGGGTAATTCCCAATGCACTGGCGCGGTGCACCCCCTAAAGTCTGCCCACTCGCGAACGGGCCCTGCTCGTGCTGCCGAGGGTCCGAGGAGACAAATTCCCCCAACAAGAAAAATGCTGCAAAGGCTCCGTACGAGATGCCTGGTTTCGACTTTGAAAAGCGCCGCTGGTCGGCGCTTTTTTTATGCCTGTGCGCCATCGGCCGACGGGCGTTCTCTCGTGGACCGACGCGGGGCACAAGGCCTGCGGCACCGCCTGTCGCAGCTATCCTTTCAATAGCAATCGGATGAGACAATACCGGCATGGAAATGCAGGTGGGAACGGTGGCCTCGCTGCCCGCGGTTTTGGTCGATTCGATCGTGGGCGCAGGCGGGCTGGTCCTGGTGCCGGCGCTGTTTGCCGCGTCTCCTGGCGCGCAACCGGCCACGTTGCCGGGCACCAACAAGAGCGCGTCTATTTGGGGCACGGCGGCTGCGGCGGCGCAGTTCAGTCGCGGGCGTGGAGGCGTTGGGGCGCCCCTCACGCTCACCAATCCAATGCCGCGGCCGTGCCGCTGCTCGCGCGCAAGGCGCATGTCTGGTGGCACTATCGGCTGGTGATGGCGGTGATGAGCGCTGATCCTGAAGACCGCCCATGACCCATTCCCGAAATAGCAAAACCGGAAAGTCCCCCTGCATGCCGCAGCCTGTCGAACCTCCCGTCCCCGTCAGTTTCTGGCAGGCCTTCGCCTACTGGCTCAAGCTCGGCTTCATCAGCTTCGGCGGGCCGGCCGGGCAGATCGCGCTGATGCACCAGGAACTCGTCGAGCGCCGGCGCTGGATCTCGGAGAAGCGCTTCCTGCACGCGCTGAACTACTGCATGCTGCTGCCCGGCCCCGAAGCCCAGCAGCTGGCCACCTACATCGGCTGGCTCATGCACCGCACCTGGGGCGGCATTGCGGCGGGCGTGCTCTTCGTGCTGCCGTCGCTCTTCATCCTGATTGCGCTGTCGTGGGCCTACATGGCCTACGGCCACGTGCCGGCCGTGGCGGGCCTGCTCTACGGGGTGAAGCCCGCGGTGACGGCGATCGTGCTGTTCGCCGCCTGGCGCATCGGCTCGCGGGTGCTAAAGAACGCATGGCTGTGGGCGATTGCCGTGGCGGCCTTCGTGGCGATCTTCGCGCTGCGCCTGCCGTTCCCGCTGATCGTGCTGGCCGCCGGGGCTGTCGGCTACGTCGGCAGCCGGTTCGCGCCGGCGCATTTCGCGCCGGGCGGCAGCCACGGCGCCGCCGCGGCATCGGCCGGGCCGGCGCTGATCGACGACGACACCCCGACGCCGGCGCACGCCCGCTTCGGCTGGGGCCGTTTCGCGCGCGTGCTGGCGGTGTTTGTGCTGCTGTGGCTCGGCGCTCTCGGCACGCTGGCCGCGCTGTATGGATGGAACGGCGCGCTCACGCAGATGGGCTGGTTCTTCACCAAGGCGGCGCTCTTGACCTTCGGCGGCGCCTATGCGGTGCTGCCCTATGTGTTCCAGGGCGCGGTCGACCACTACCACTGGCTCAGCGCCACCCAGATGATCGATGGGCTGGCGCTCGGAGAAACCACGCCCGGGCCGTTGATCATGGTGGTTTCGTTCGTGGGCTTCGTCGGCGGCTGGGGCCAGGCGCTGTTCGGCCCGCAGGCGCTGTTCGCGGCGGGCGCCGCGGCGGCGGCGGTGGTGACCTTTTTCACCTTCCTGCCGTCGTTCCTGTTCATCCTGCTGGGCGGACCCTTCATCGAGTCGACCCACGGCAACCTGAAATTCACCGCGCCGCTGACCGCCATCACCGCGGCCGTGGTTGGCGTGATCGTCAACCTGGCAGTCTTCTTCGCCTACCACGTACTCTGGCCCAGAGGCTTGTCCGGCCCCTTCGAGATCCCCTCCGCCCTCATCGGCGCCCTCGCGGCCGTCGCGCTCTTCCGCTTCAAGGCCGGCGTGATCCCGGTCGTGCTCGCCTCCGCGCTGGCCGGCATGGCCTTGCAGCTGCTTATGCGTTAACCCGGAACGCGAGACGGGACATTCCAGGAACACCGCGGAACCGGCTTTGCCGGGCCGCTGGTGTTGCCCCCTTGAGGGGGGAGTCGAGCTACACGAAGTGAGCGAGGGACGGGGGTGGGTTATTCCTCGACAAAAGCTTCTTCGCGTTTTGCCTTGATCGACGGCAGCAGCACGATGCCCAGCAGCAGCGCCGCCGCCACCAGCAGGCCGGCCGAAAGCGGCCGCGTGATGAACACGCTCCACGCGCCACGCGACAGCAGCAGCGCGCGCCGCAGGTTCTCTTCCATCATCGGCCCCAGGATGAAGCCCAGCAGCAGCGGGGCCGGCTCGGTGCGCAGCTTCAGGAACAGGTAGCCGATGAAGCCGAAGATCGCCACCATCCACACGTCGAAGGTGTTGTTGTTGGTCGAGTACACGCCAATGGCGCAGAACAGCACGATGGCGGGAAACAGGAACTTGTAGGGCACCGTCAGCAGCTTGATCCACATGCCGATCAGCGGCAGGTTCAGCACGATCAGCATCGCGTTGCCGATCCACATCGAGGCGATCAGGCCCCAGAACAGCTCGGGGTTGCTGGTCATCACCTGCGGGCCGGGCTGGATGTTGTGGATGGTCATCGCACCCACCATCAGCGCCATCACCGCGTTGGGCGGAATGCCCAGCGTTAAGAGCGGAATGAAGGAGGTCTGCGCGCCGGCGTTGTTGGCCGACTCGGGCGATGCCACGCCACGGATGTTGCCCTTGCCGAAGGGCACTTCGCCGGGCCGCATCTTGATCTTCTTCTCCAGTGCATAGGCCGCGAAGGCGGCCAGCAGCGCGCCGCCGCCGGGCAGGATGCCGAGCGCCGAACCCAGCGCCGTGCCGCGCAGCACCGCGGGCGTCATGCGCTTGAAGTCGTCCTTGGTAGGCCACAGGCCCTTCACCTTGTGCGTGAACACTTCGCGCTCGTCGTCGGGCTGCGAGAGGTTGCCGATGATTTCGCCATAGCCGAACACGCCCATGGCAATCACCACGAAGCCGATGCCGTCGGTGAGCTCCGGAATGTCGAAGCTGAAGCGTGCCACGCCTGAGTTGACGTCGGTGCCCACGATGCCGAGCAAGAGGCCCAGCACGATCATTGCCACCGCCTTGAGCAGCGAGCCGGAGGCCAGCACCACCGCGCCGATCAGGCCCAGGGTCATCAGCGAGAAGTACTCGGCCGGGCCGAACTTGAAGGCCAGCTCGGTCAGCGGCGGCGCGAAGGCCGCCAGGATCAGCGTGCCCACGCAGCCCGCGAAGAACGAGCCCAGCCCCGCGGCGGCGAGCGCCGGGCCTGCGCGGCCCTGCCTTGCCATCTGGTAGCCGTCGATACAGGTGACCACCGAGGACGATTCGCCCGGCAGGTTGACCAGGATCGCGGTGGTCGAGCCGCCGTACTGGGCGCCGTAATAGATGCCGGCCAGCATGATCAGCGCCGAGACGGGCGGCAGCGCATACGTGGCGGGCAGCAGCATCGCGATGGTCGCGACCGGGCCGATGCCCGGCAGCACGCCGATCAGCGTGCCGAGGATGCAGCCCAGCAGGCAATACAGCAGGTTGGTGAAGGTGAAGGCAACGCCGAAACCGATGGAAAGGTTGTGGATCAGGTCCATGGTGCGTGCTCCTCAGCCCGAAATGAAAGTGGGCCAGACCTGGATCTGGAGCTTGAGCGCCCAGATGAAGGCCACATAGCTGCCGGCCGCCAGGATGGTGGAGAGCACGAGCACGTCGCGCAGCTTGAACTGGTTGCCTGCGAGGCTGGAGATGATCGTGAGCGCGTAGATCGCGATGATCATGCCCATGGCCGGCAGGCCGATGCTCGGCAGGCCGCCCAGCAGCACGCCGAACGCGACGTTGGCGCCGAGCACGAAGGCCAGCGGTTTCCAGGCCCATTTGCCGATCTTGTCGCCGGTGGCGGTTTCGACGACCATGGCCTGGAACATGATGATCACCCCGAGGATGGCCAGCAGGATGCCCAGCATGAGGGGGAAATAGCCGGGACCCATGCGGGCGCCGTTTCCGACGGTGTAGGTGGTCGCGCCTATCGCGAAAGCGCCCCCCACGGCTGTGAACATGACTCCTGAAAAGAAGTCAGCCTGACTCTTGATACGCATTGTCTCGACCCTCTTGATTGGAGGGGTGAGGGTCGTCGTCCGCGGCTGACCGCTGGCTGACCGACTGGGTAGGGACAACTGCGTACAAGGGTTCTCCTCCTCCTGGCGACGGGCGGCGCGGAAACGAAAAAAGCTCCCGAAGGAGCTTTTTTCATTTGAGAGCGAGGTCTCGGGGAGAGGGCTTAGTAGCCGCCGCGACCACCGCCGCCGCCGCCGTAGCCACCGCCGCCACCGCTGCGGCCACCGCCGCCGCCGCCACCACCGTAGCCGCCGCCACCACCACCACCGCCGTAGCCGCCACCACCAGCGCCGCCGCCGTAGCCGCCGCCACCACCGGTACGGGGGGGACGAGCTTCCATCGGACGTGCTTCGTTCACGGTCAGGGCGCGGCCCTGGAGCGAATGGCCGTTCATGGCTTCAACGGCAGCCAGCGCTTCAGCGTCGGTGCCCATTTCCACGAAACCGAAGCCCTTGGAGCGACCGGTGTCGCGTTCCATCATGACCTTGGCGCTGACGATCGAGCCGAACTCGCCGAAAGCCTGTTCCAGGTCGTTATCACGCACGGAGTAGGCGAGGTTGCCTACGTAGAGTTTCTTGCCCATTGAGGGACTCCTAATTCAAACCAACAAGACAAAGCGATGGAGTCCCAGAATCACAACAAACAAATGCGCTGTGGCGCGAAACTGACCGATCACCGAATTACGTGCACGGGAGACAAGCTCACAGACACGTAGGCCGGATTATCAAGCCGATCTGGCAAAAGCGTGCCGAAATCCGTGCTTATTACGAAACATCACGCCCTGACGGGCGGTTTCGCAACGGTTGCAGCAGGCCGGAGAGCCCGTTGTGGTCTATTTCATGCATCAAATGGAGCAGCCGGCCAATTTCGCCTGCGGGAAAACCCTCGCGTGCGAACCAATTCAGATAATTTCCGGGCAAATCGGCGATCAGCGTGCCCTTGTGCTTGCCAAAGGGCATTTCGAGCGTGACGAGGCGCTGCAGGTCTTCGGGTTTCATTGATGTTCAGCCTCCCGCGCGCTTGACCGCGTGGCCCTGCTTCGAGAGGGCGGCGATCACCAGATCGCGGTGGTCGCCCTGGATCTCGATGATGCCGTCCTTCACCGTGCCGCCCGAGCCGCAGGCCGCCTTGAGCTGCTTGCCCAGGGCCGCGAGCGCCGCCGC
This sequence comes from Variovorax paradoxus, assembly GCF_018614875.1. Classification (GTDB taxonomy): domain Bacteria; phylum Pseudomonadota; class Gammaproteobacteria; order Burkholderiales; family Burkholderiaceae_C; genus Variovorax; species Variovorax paradoxus_I. Next base: position 67,546 of record NZ_JAGGNW010000007.1, read on the forward strand.
ATCGAGCGCCAGGCCCTTGACCACGGTCACGCCCTTGCCTTTGCGGCCCTTGGTCTCGTGCGATACACGCACAATGCCGTCGGTGGCCGCAACGCGCGCCTTGAGTTCCTTGCAGCGGCACTGCGCCATGGGCGCGCCGCAACCGGGGCACATGCGGCCGCCGGCCTCGGTGGAGTACACCAGGGTGCTGGCCTGATTGCTTTTCATCGCTGCCATTCGATCCATCTCTGCTTCCAACTGCGGGTTTCTTTTCTCTCTGTCTGCTCACATGCCATTCGACTCACTGGGCCTGGTGCCCGCGCTCGTGCAGGCTGCCGCCGAAAGCGGCTATGCCGCACCGACCGCCATCCAGGCTGCGGCCATTCCAGCCATTCTGCAGGGCCGCGACGTTCGGGGCTCGGCGCAGACCGGTTCCGGCAAGACCGCCGCATTTTCCCTCCCGCTGCTGCAGCGCCTGGCCGCCGAACCCACGCAGGCGCCGCGGCGCCTGCGTGCGCTGGTGCTCGTGCCCACGCGCGAACTCGCGGCCCAGGTCGGCGAGACGATGCGCACCCTGGCGCAGCACCTGCCCGAGCGGCTCAAGATCGCGATCGCCTTCGGCGGCGTGTCGATCAACCCGCAGATGATGAGCCTGCGCGGCGGCGCCGACATCGTGGTGGCCACGCCGGGCCGCCTGCTCGACCTGGTGGACCACAACGCGCTGAAGCTCGGCGCGGTTTCCATGCTCGTGCTCGACGAGGCCGACCGCCTGTTCGACCTCGGCTTTGCCGAGGAGCTGGGCCGTATCCTCGCGCTGCTGCCGGCGCGGCGCCAGAACCTGCTGTTCTCGGCCACCTTTCCGCCCGCCATCCAGGCGCTGGCCGATGGCACGCTGCAGGACCCCGCGCTGATCGACGTGCAGGGCGAGCCGGGCACCGAGCCCGCGATCGTGCAGCGCGTGATCGAGGTCGACGCGAACCGCCGCACGCAGCTGCTGCGGCATCTGCTGAAAGAGAATGCGTGGGAGCGCGTGCTGGTGTTCGTCGCCACGCAGCATGCGGCGCAGACCGTGGCCGAGAAGCTCTACAAGAACGGCGTGTACGCGGTGCCCTTCCACGGCGACATCGCCCAGGGCACCCGCACCGGCATCCTCGCGCAATTCAAGGAGAGCCGCTGGGACGTGGTGATTGCCACCGACCTCGCCGCGCGCGGCATCGACATCGCGCAGCTGCCCGTGGTGATCAACTACGACCTGCCGCGCTCGCCCACCGACTACATCCACCGCATCGGCCGCACCGGCCGCGCCGGCGAAAGCGGGCTGGCGATCAGCTTCGTGAGCGCGGCCACCGAAGCGCACTTTCGCCTGATCGAGAAGCGCCAGGGCCTCCATCTGCCGCGCGAACGCATCGAGGGCTTCGAGCCGACCGAAGCCGCCGTGCCGATGGTCGATGCCTCGGGCACCGGCGGCATCAAGGGCAAGCGGCCGAGCAAGAAGGACAAGCTGCGCGCGGCCGCCGGGCTCGCTGCCGCACGGCACGGCGGACCCGAAAAAAGCGGCTGACCGGCGCTGCCCGGCCCGATGCGCTACGCGGGCTTCGACAGGAACGCCGCCAGCAGGTCCACCGGCAGCGGAAAGATGATGGTGGTGTTCTTGTCCGCGCCGATCACCGTCAGCGTTTCCAGGTAGCGCAGCTGGATCGCCTGCGGCTCCTGCGCCAGCACGCGCGCGGCCTGGAACAGCTTCTCGGAGGCCTGCAGCTCGCCTTCGGCATGGATCACCTTGGCGCGCCGCTCGCGTTCCGCCTCGGCCTGCCGCGCGATGGCGCGGATCATCGATTCGGTGAGGTCGATCTGCTTGATCTCCACGTTGGAGACCTTGATGCCCCACGAGGCCGTCTGCACGTCGAGCGACTCCCGCACGTCCAGGTTGAGTTTTTCCCGCTCGGCCAGCATGTCGTCCAGCTGGTGCTTGCCCAGCACCGAGCGCAGCGTGGTCTGCGCCAGCTGGCTGGTCGCGTTGAAGAAATCCTTGACCTCGATGATGGCCTTTTCGGCATCGACGATGCGAAAGTAGACGACCGCGCTGACCTTCACCGACACGTTGTCGCGCGAGATCACGTCCTGGGTCGGAACCTCGAGCACCACGGTGCGCAGATCGACCCGCACCACCTGCTGGATGAGGGGAACCACGATCACCAGCCCCGGCCCCGCCACCTTCGTGAAGCGCCCCAGCGTGAACACCACGCCGCGCTCGTACTCGCGGAAGATCCAGATGGCGGAAATAAGCAGCACCACCAGCAGGACAAGCAGGAAGGTGCCGATGCCGAAAGTGAACATGAGAGTCTCCCGCGACTCAGCAACAGCGCTGGACCGTTGGACCGCCGGCGCGCGCGGGCGTTCCGGCGGGGGCGGCAAAAGATCGCAGCTTCGAGCCCGCGCCTTCTTGTGCGCTTCAGCCGCGCTGCGGCGCACCGGGCGCGTCCAGGCTGGTGCCCGTGACCACCCAGTAGATGAAGATCAGCACCGCGCCGGCCGTGCCGAACACCGACAGGCCCATGTAGCTGCCGCCGATGGCCAGTGCGTCGGCGGGGGCGGCCGCGATGCAGATCATGTTGGCCGCGCTCATGCCCACGTAGTGCATGGTGCAGACGGCCACGCCCATCACGGCCGCCGCGGCGACCTGGTGGCTCAGCCGGCGCAGGTTGAAGGCCAGCCACAGGGCCGCCCCGGCCGCGGTGATGGCAATGGCCACCGACAGCGCCACCATGGTGGGTTCGAAGTCCATCGAAGCGCGCATGCTCATCGCGAACATGCCCATGTAGTGCATCACGCACACGCCCAGCCCCGCGAGCAGGCTTCCGGCCAGCCAGCCGGTCCGGCTGAACTTGTGCCGCCCGCCTGCCATGTAGAGCGCAATGCCCGAGATCAGGATGGCCGCCACCAGCGAGACCACCGTCAGCGGCACGTTGTACGAAATGCCTACCGGCAGGCGGTACGCCAGCATGCCGATGAAGTGCATCGACCAGATGCCGATGCCGCCCAGCGCCACGGCGGCGCAGGCGACGACCGCGAGGTTGGGTTTGCCGTCGGCGCCGACCATGCGCCCCGCGCAGATCAGCGCCACCAGGGAGCCCGCGAACGAGGTGAGGAACGAGAGCGCCACCAGCCCCAGCGAATACTCGGGTGACAGCAGTTGGCCTACGACAAGGGGTGTCATGTTGTTCTACTCCTGGAAGAACGACCCGCAGCCGGAGACGGGGTTGTCAGGGCGGCAGAACGAGACGTTCGGGAGCCAGTTTGTAATACTTGTTTTTAAAAGTAAACACGACTTTATGTGATTTCTTTACATTTTTGTGGTGGTCACCGTTTCGGACGAATTCGATAGATCGCGTTGTTCCGGTCGGCGGCCATGTAGATGCTTCCATCGGCGCCCACCGCGACCCCGGTGACCACATAGGGCGGCGGCAGGCCCGGTCCCGCGGCCAGCCCGATCGGCAGGTTTTCCGCCACGGTGCGGCGCGAGCCATTGGCGGGATCGATCTCCACCAGCCGGCGCGCCGCGCTTTCGGCCACGATGAAGCTGCCCCACGGCGTCTGCGCCACGCCCTCCGGGAGCGCCAGGCCTTCGGCAATGGCGCGCAGCGGCGCGCTGGCATCGAGCGGAATGCGGATCAGCTTGCCGGTGGCCTCGGTGACATAGAGCGCGCCGTCCCGGCCGACGATCATCTGCACCGGCCCGCCCAGTCCGCTGGCGAGCACCTGCTTCTCCGCAAAATGAGCGCCACGTGCGCGGGTGATGCTGCCGGTGGCGATCTCGGCATAGATCACGCTGCCGTCGGCCATGGGCATGGCGTCGAACGGCGCCTTCAGGCCGTGGATGGTTTCGACGGTCCGCAGCGTCTGGCGGTCGACCAGCTGCACCGTGCCGGTGAACCACGAGCTCAGCGCGAAGCGCGTGCCCGACAGGCCGATGGCGAACGGATAGTCGAGCTCCGGATCGCGCTGCATGCGGAACACGTCACGCACTTCGCCCGTGCGCACATCCACCTGCCGGAAGCCGAACACGTCGGCCACCCACAGGGTGTTGCCTTCGATCTTGAGCCCCGCCGGCGTCGCGAGCTTGCCGCTGGTGAGCGTGCGCAGCGCGCCGGTGGCGGGGTTGAAGGCCTGCACTTCGTTGTTGGCCATGTTCGAGACGTAGATCGTGCCGTCCGATGCGATGGCCAGGTTGTCGAGCGAGGGGCGCAGCTGCTTCGCGACGGTCTTGCGGCCGGTGGCCAGGTCCACCCGCACCAGTTCGCCGCTGCGCGCATCGACCACCCAGAGGTTGCCCTTGCCGTCGAGATTGGCCGCTGCGGGAATCTTGAAGCCGTCGGCGATCACGGTCATGCTGCCGTTCGCGGGATCGATCTTCACGACCTGGCCCTTGAACCACAGCGGCCCGTAGAGCATGCCGTCGGGGCCGACCTCGAAGCCGTTGAAGCCGCCCAGGTCCTTCTTGATGAGCCGCGGCGGCTTCTGGCCCGCGCGGTCGATCTCCCAGAGCGCATCGCCCAGGAACACCTGCGAGGCGTAGAGCTTGCCGCTGCTGCGGTCGAAGTCCAGCGAGTTGAGGCCGGGCAGGCCCTTGGCGAGCACGCGCATCGGCGCGCCGTCGCTCTCGCGGTAGCGCAGCATGCCCATCAGGTAGTTGGTCCATGCCAGCTCGCCCTTGGGGCCGACCGCGATGTCGTCGGCCTGGCCCTCGGGCGCGTCGATCAGGACCTTGGCCGCGCCGGTGCTGCGGTCGACCTCCCACAGTGTGTTGCCGAGCACCGAGCCCGCCAGCAGGCGGCCCTTCTGGTCGATCGCCAGGCCGTGCACGCCGGCGAACGAGGACGGCGCGACCAGCACTTCGGGCTCGGACCACGAGGCGGGCCGGGTGGGCGGCGGCGGCGGTGCGACGGTGCCGCAGGCGCCCAGCAGGGCGAGCATGGCGAGCAGTGCGGCGGCGCGGAGCGGGCGGCGGGGCATGGCTTCTCTCCTTCTTGTGGATGCGCGAGCAGTCTAGATTCACCCGCGCAGAAGCTGTGTCACCGTGTGGATCGAAAGGCCCACCAGCCCGCCCACCAGGGTGCCGTTGATCCGGATGAACTGCAGGTCGCGCCCGATGTGGCGCTCCAGCTCGTCGGTCATCTCGCTGGCGTTCCATTCGCCGACCCGCTCCTCGATGTAGCGGCGGATGTCCTCGCGGTAGCGCTCGATGGCCAGCGGCGCGGCCGCCTCGATCTGCTCGTTGATCCAGTGGCGGATCGCGTCGTCGGCCTGCAGCCGCGTGCCCAGCGCGCCCGCCATCGACGCGATGCGCTGGCGGATCGTGGAGTCGCTCCGGCCGAGATCGTCATGCAGCCAGGCCAGCAGTTCGCCCCAGATGCCGTGCAGGTAGTCGCCGAGCGCGGGATGCGCCATCAGCTCGGCGCGTATCTGCTCGCCGCGCTGCCGGAACTCGGGGTCGAGCTTGAGCCGCACCACGAAGTCGTCGACGAAATGGTCGAAGCGCCTGCGCATCGGGTGCTCGGGCTCGGCCGCCAGTTCGGCGATGGTGCGCGCCACGGCGGCCACGATCTTGCGCGTGGCGAGCTTGGCTGCCACCTGGTCCAGGCCCACGTAGCGCAGCGTCTTGATCTCGCGCGCGATGGCTTCCGTGATGTGCGCCTGCATCTCCTCGCCTTCGAGCAGGCCGGCCACCTGCTGCAGCACGTCGTCGAGCAGCGCCTGGTGGCGTCCGCCGGCCGTGAGCGCGTCGAGCGCCTGGCCCATCAGCCGCGAAAGATCGATCTTCTCGAGGCCCGCCGCGGCGGCGCGTCCCATGAAGCCGCGCACGCGTTCGTCGTCGAATGCGCCGAGCCCGTAGCGCGCGGCCGCCACGCCCCATTGGCCGAGCTTCTCGCCGCTGGCAGGCCGTGCCAGCCAGTCGGCGATGCGCCCGGCCGTGTCGAACTGCCGCAGCTTGGCGAGCACCTGCGCGGTGCTCAGGAAGTTGTTGCAGATGAAGCCCGCGAGCTTGGCGCCGATGCGGTCCTTGTTGCTCGGGATGATCGCGGTGTGCGGAATCGGCAGGCCGAGCGGGCGCCGGAACAGGGCCACTACCGCGAACCAGTCGGCAATGGCGCCGACCATCGCGGCTTCGGCGAACGCGGCCACATAGCCCCAGGCCGGATGCTCGCCGTGCAGCGCGCTGGCCAGCGCATAGAGCAGCGCCGCCGCGCACAGCAAGCCGAGCGCGACGCGCTTCATGCGCTGCAGCGCGTTGTTGTCGCCGTCAGCCAATGCTCGGGGTGGACGCAAGGCGTTCCATGAACAGCTCGCAGCGGGCCAGCTGCTCGAGGCTCACGAACTCGTCGGGCTGGTGCGCCTGCTCGATGCTGCCGGGGCCGCACACCACGGTGGGGATGCCGGCGTTCTTGAACAGGCCCGCCTCGGTGCCGAAGGCCACCAGCGTGGTGCGCTCTTCGCCCGCAAGGCGCTGGGCCAGCCGCGTGACCGGATCGCCGGCCGCGCCAAGGAAGCTCGGAATCTCGCAGATGGTCTCGAAGCGGAAGCCGGCGTCGGGCGACACCCTCTTCATCGAGCTTTCGAGGCTGCCCGCATAGGAGACGACCTCGTCCTGCATCTTCCTGGCGTCGGCGGTGGGCAGGTCACGGAATTCATAACGGAACTCGGCATCGCGCGGCACCACGTTGTCGGCGATGCCGCCGTGGAACTGGCCCACGCTCGCGGTGCTGAAGGGCACGTCGAAGCCCTCGTAGCGCGGCTCGCTGCGCTCGAAATCTTCGGCCATGTCGCGCACCTTGCCGACCACGCGCGCCGCCATCTCGATGGCATTGACCGAGTGCGGCGTGAGCGACGAATGCGCCTCCTTGCCGCGCACGCAGCACTTGTAGCGGTACACGCCCTTGTGCGCGATGGCCGGCACCATGCTGGTGGGTTCGCCCACGATGCAGGCGAGCGGCTTGATGCCGGCGTCGCGCATGTCGGCAATGAGTTCCTTCACGCCGAAGCAGCCGATCTCTTCTTCATAGCTGAACGCGAAATGCACCGCGAACGGCGAGTCGCTTTCGAGGAAGCGACCGGCATGGGACAACGCAATCGCAATGAAGCTCTTCATGTCGGCCGAGCCGCGTCCGTAGAGCCGCTCGTGCTGCACCGTGGCGGAGAGCGGATCGACGCTCCAGTTTTGCCCGTCCCACGGCACCGTGTCGGTGTGCCCCGAAATGATCACGCCGGCCGGCTTGCCTTCGCCCAGCGTGGCGAACAGGTTGGCCTTGGTGCGCTCGGCGTTGTAGGTGATGCGGCTCTTCACGCCCAGCGCGGCCAGGTGGCTTTGCGCCAGGTCGATCAGCTGGAGGTTGCTGTTCGCGCTGATGGTGTTCATGCGCACCAGCGCCTGGGCCAGCGCGAGGCTTTGGGGGGAAAGCGTGTGGGACATGCAACACATTCTCCCGGAAGTCGGCACGGTGCGTGCATGGATGCCTTGGCTGTCACCCGGAGCAGCTACCCTGCCATTCTTTTGGACGGAGAAACGAAGACCATGCGCACCCTTCAGATCGCCTTGACCGCCACGGCCGCCCTCTGCATCGCGGCCTGCAGCACCACCGGCCCGGGGAACAAGCTGCTGACGCTCGACGGCAAGCCGCCGCTGGTCATTGCGCACCGCGGCGCCTCGGGCTACTTGCCGGAAGAGACGCTCGAAGCCTATGCGCGCGCCATCGAACTCGGCGCCGACGTGATCGAGATGGACCTGGTCTCCACCAAGGACGGCGTGCTCATCGCCCGCCATGACCCCAACCTGGCCATCAGCACCGACGTGGCGAAGCATCCGCGCTTCGCCTCGCGCAAGAAGACCATCAAGGTCGACGGCGAAACCCAGACCGGCTGGTTCAGCAACGACTTCACGCTGGCCGAGATCAAGACGCTGGGCGGCATCTCGACCGACGCCGAGCGGCCGCAGGAATTCAACGGCAGGTTCAAGATTCCCACCTTCCAGGAGATCATCGATTTCGCCAAGGCCAAATCGAAGGAAACCGGCCGCACCATCGCGATCTATCCCGAAACCAAGAACCCGACCTACTTCCGCGAGCTGGGGCTGCCGATGGAGGACAAGGTCATCGCCGCCATCGAGGCCGCCGGCTGGAACAGCAAGACCGCGCCCATCTACGTGCAGTCCTTCGAGCCCGGCAGCCTCAAGTACATGAAGAGCAAGGGCCTGAACACCCGGCTCATCCAGCTGATCGACGGCGACAGCGTCGACCTGAAGACCGGCGCCGTGACCTTCGCCGTGCCGAGCGACCGCCCCTACGACTGGACCCAGGCCGGCGACAAGCGCAACTTCGACGCCATGGTCACGCCCGCCGGCTTGGCCGAGATCAAGACCTATGCCGACGGCATCGGCCCGTGGAAGCGCTACATCGTGAGCATCAAGGGCACCATCGGCGCCGACGGCAAGCCGGTGGACGTCAACAAGGACGGCAAGGTCAATGATGCCGACGCCACCTCGACGGCACCCACCACGCTGATCGCCGATGCGCACAAGGCGGGCCTGTTCGTGCACCCGTTCACCTTCCGCAATGAATCGCGCCGCCTGGCGGCCGACTACAACAAGGACGGCAAGAGCGAATACGGCGTGTACTACAAGCTCGGCGTGGACGGCGTGTTCACCGATTTCACCGACACCGCGCTGGCCGCGCGCGCCGACTACCTGAAGAGCATCGGCCGCTGACACGAAGTGCGCGTAGCCTGGGGGCGAGCTTTTGCATAGACTGTGCCCATGAAACTCATCGATTCGCTCGTCACGCAGGCGGCCGGCATCGCCGCCGTCCGGCGTGACCTCCACGCCCACCCCGAACTTTGCTTCCAGGAAGTCCGCACCGCCGATGTGGTGGCAGGCAAGCTCACCGAATGGGGTATTCCCATCCACCGTGGCCTGGGCACCACCGGCGTGGTCGGCATCGTCAAGAACGGCACCAGCCACCGCGCCGTGGGCCTGCGCGCCGACATGGACGCGCTGCCCGTCACCGAGCTCAACACCTTCGCCCATGCCAGCAAGCACCACGGCAAGATGCACGCCTGCGGGCACGACGGCCACACCGCCATGCTGCTGGCCGCGGCGCAGCATCTCGCGAAGCACCGCAATTTCGACGGCACCGTCTACCTGATCTTCCAGCCGGCCGAAGAGGGCGGCGGCGGCGCCCGCGAGATGATCAAGGAAGGGCTCTTCGAGCAGTTCCCGATGGACGCTGTCTTCGGCATGCACAACTGGCCCGGCATGAAGGCCGGCCAGTTCGCGGTGAGCCCGGGGCCGGTGATGGCGTCGGGCAACAAGTTCTACGTCAACGTGATCGGCAAGGGCGGCCATGCCGCGCTGCCGCAGACCGGTATCGACCCGGTGCCGATCGCCTGCGAGATCGTGCAGGCCTTCCAGACCATTCTCACGCGCAAGATGAAGCCGACCGACTCGGCCGTGATCTCGGTCACCACCATCCATGCCGGCGAAACCAACAACGTGATCCCCGACAACTGCGAGCTGACGGGCACGGTGCGCACCTTCTCGATCGAAGTGCTCGACATGATCGAGGCCCGCATGAGGCAGATCGCCGAGCACATCTGCGCCGCGCACGACGCGAGCTGCGACTTCCGCTTCGAGCGCTACTACCCGCCCACCATCAACACCGAGGCCGAGGCCGACTTCGCGCGCCGCGTGATGGGCGGCATCGTCGGCCCCGAGAACGTGCTGCGGCAGGAAGCCGCCATGACTTCCGAAGACTTCGCCTTCATGCTGCAGGCCAAGCCCGGCGCCTACGCCTTCATCGGCAACGGCGACGGCACGCACCGCGACATGCACCACGGCGAAGGCCCGTGCACGCTGCACAACGCGAGCTACGACTTCAACGACGACCTCATTCCCCTGGGCGCCACCTGCTGGGTGCAATTGGCCGAGCAGTTCCTGAAGCCCGGGGGAGCGGCGCCTTGATCGGCATCGGCGAGGCGTTTTCGCCGCGCTACGCGCAGGCACGCCAGAAGTTCCTGCAGGCCTGCGTGGGCGCGGGCCTCGCGGTCGAGCCGCACGCGCATCCGGGCAAGGGCCGCGACGGCGAAGAGCTCTCGATGGACGTGGCGATCGACGGCGCAGCGAACGCCGAGCGCCTGCTGATCGTCTCCAGCGCCTGCCACGGCGTGGAGGGCCACTGCGGCAGCGGCGTGCAGGTGTTCGCGCTGCACGACGCCGAATGGCGCGAGAAGGCGCGGGCGCAGGGCGTGGCGGTGCTCTACCTGCATGCGCTCAACCCGCACGGTTTTTCGTACGGCCGGCGCGTCACGCAGGAGAACGTCGACCTGAACCGCAACTTCGTCGATTTCTCGGAACCGCTTCCGGCCAACGAGCCCTACGCCAAGCTGCACCCGCTGCTCGTACCCGACACCTGGCCGCCCACGCCCGAGAACCAGGCCGCCATCGCGAAGTTGATCGACAAGCATGGCGCCACCGCCTACCAGGCGGCCGTCACCAGCGGGCAGTACCAATTCGAGGACGGCCTGTTCTTCGGCGGCAGGGCGCAGACCTGGAGCAACAAGACCTTGCGCGGCGTGCTGCGCCGGCATGCCGCAAGCGCGCATCGGCTGGCCTGGATCGACCTGCACACGGGGCTCGGTCCGAACGGCCTCGGCGAGCGCATCTTTGCCTGCCGGGACGACAAGGCGGCCTATGCGCGTGCCAATGCCTGGTGGGGCACGCCCGCGGCGCCCGTCACCTCGATCTACGACGGGTCTTCCACCTCGGCCCTGCTGCGCGGCCTGATGTGGGATGCCGCATACCAGGAGTGCCCGCAGGCCGAGTACACCGGCATCGCGCTCGAATACGGCACGCTGCCGATGCTGGAAGTCCTGGCTGCCCTGCGCGCCGACCACTGGCTGCACAAGCACCCCGAGGCGCCGGCCGACCTGGCCGATGGCATCCGCGCGCGGATGCTCGAAGCCTTCTACACCGACACCGATGCCTGGCGCGGCCAGATCGTGAGCCAGGCCAGACAGGCGATGTTCCAGGCCGTCGACGGCCTGGGCGGCTGAGCCCGGGCGCGGCGGATCAGGTTCTTATTCGGCCGTCGGCAGCGATCATGGACAGCTCGACGAACTTCGATCCCACGTGGTTCTTGGCCGAGAACGACACCTCGAAGCCGCCGAACTGCTGCCGGTCGATGCTTTCCAGTCCCACGATGAGGCCGTCGCGCGAGGCCTTGCCCGGCGCGCGGCGCAGGCCCTCGGTCAGCACCTTGGCGGCAAGGTAGCCCTCCAGGCTCGAGAAATTGGCGCTCGCGCCGGCCCCGGCCTTTTTCACCGCGTCGCTGAATTCGCGCGTGATCGCGTTGGCCGGGTTGTAGGGCGAGGGCACCACCTGCGTCACCATCACGCCCGCGCCCTCCTTGCCGAGCTCGTCGGCCAGCGCCTGGGTGCCCACGAAAGACACGTTGAAGAAGGTGCCGCCGTAGCCCGCCTTGCGCGCCTGGCGAATGAAGGCCGCGCAGGCCTTGTAGGCGCCCACCTGGACCACCGCGTCGGGCCGCGCCGCCGTGATGCTTTTCACCGCCGACGCCACGTCGACCGAATTGCGCTCCACCGTGGCCAGCGCCACCGGCTTGAGTTCCTGCTGCGAGAGCGCCAGCGTGACGCCGTCGAGCCCGGCCTTGCCGTAGGCGTCGTTCTGGTAGAAGACCGCGATCTTCTTCAGGCCCAGGTGGGTGAGCTGCTTCACGATCAGCGCGGTCTCGTCGTTGTACGAGGCGCGCAGGTGGAACACGTTCCTGTGGAATGGTTCGCGCAGCGACATCGCGCCGGTGAAGGGCGCGACGAAAGGCACCTTGTCCTTCACCGCGAGCGGCAGCGCCGCCATGCTGGTCGGCGTGCCGATGTAGCCGAAGAGCGCGAACACGTCCTCCTCGATCAGCTTTTGCGTGTTGGCGGCGCAGCGGTCGGGCTCATAGCCGTCGTCCAGATTCTTGATGACGACGTTGCGCCGGCCGGGCTGGGCGTTGTACTGGTCCAGGAACAGCTTGGCGCCCTGGTGGAACTGGATGCCCAGCTGCGCGGCCGGGCCGGTGAAGGCCGCCGATTGGCCCAGCACGAGCGGCACGTCGCCCTGCGCCCGCGCCAATTGAAAGCCGCCGAGCGCCGCCGCGCCGGTGGCCAGGGAAAAATGTCTGCGATTGATCGCCATGATGAAAACCTCCTTGCGCCTTGCCGCGCCTCTGCCTGGAAAACTTTAGACTTGCCGGATGGTCGATGCCCCGGTCTCTGCAGCAACTGCTGTTCTCCCCTCCCATACTTCCACGGTCCTGGGCGCCTGCCCGCACGACTGTCCGGACACCTGCGCCCTGGTCACCACCGTCAAGGACGGCGTGGCCGTGAAGCTGCAGGGCAATCCGGCCCATCCGCACACCGCTGGCGTTCTCTGCACCAAGGTATCGCGCTACATCGAACGCAACGACCACGCCGAAAGGCTCGTCCAGCCCCTGAAGCGGTCCGGTCCCAAGGGCAGCGGCCAATTCGAACCCGTGAGCTGGGACGCCGCTCTTGACGACATCGCCGCGCATCTTCGTGCATTGCAGACAGATCCGGAAACAATTGTGCCTTATAGTTACGCCGGCACGATGGGTCTGGTGCAGGGCGAGTCGATGGATCGGCGTTTTTTCCACAAACTGGGCGCGACGCTGCTGGACCGCACGATCTGCTCCATGGCCGGCGGCGAGGCCATGGTCCATACGCTGGGCGCCAAGGTCGGCATGCGGATCGAGTTCTTCGCCGAGGCGCGGCTCATCCTGATCTGGGGCAGCAACTCCATTGCCAGCAACCTGCATTTCTGGCGCCACGCCCAGGCCGCCCGGCGCGCCGGTGCGCGGCTGGTGTGCATCGATCCGCGCAAGACCGAAACCGCCGACAAGTGCGACGAACACATCGCCTTGCTGCCCGGCACCGACGCCGCACTGGCCCTGGCGCTGATGCACGAACTCATCGTGCACGACTGGCTCGACCATGACTACATCGCCAACCACACGCTGGGCTGGGCGCAGCTGCGCGAGCGCGCACTGCAATGGCCGCCTTCGCGCGCGGCCGCCGTGTGCGGCGTGCCCGAAGCGCAGATCGTGGCGCTGGCGCAGGCCTACGGCACCACCAAGCCGGCGGCCATCCGCCTGAACTACGGCATGCAGCGCGTGCGCGGCGGCGGCAACGCGGCGCGCGCCATTGCCTGCCTGCCCGCGCTGGTGGGCGCCTGGCGCGACCGCGCAGGCGGGCTCCTGTTGAGCAGCTCGGGCCATTTTCCGGCCGACCGCGCCGCGCTGCAGCGCCCCGATCTGCTCGCGGGCCGCCAGCCGCGCACCATCAACATGAGCACCATCGGCGACGCGCTGCTCGACCAGGCCAGGCCGGTCAAGGCCATCGTGGTCTACAACAGCAACCCTGTGGCGGTGGCGCCCGAGTCGGGCAAGGTGGTGGCGGGCTTTGCGCGCGAAGACCTCTTCACCGTGGTGCTGGAGCAGTTCCGCACCGACACCGCCGACTACGCCGACTACCTGCTGCCCGCCACCACCCAGCTCGAGCACTGGGACATCCACTGCAGCTACGGTCATACCGATGTGCTGCTGAACCGGCCCGCAGTAGCGCCGCGCGGCGAAGCGCGCAGCAATGCCTGGGTGTTCCGCGAACTCGCGCGCCGCATGGGCTTCGACGAGCCCTGCTTCTCGGACGACGACGAGGCGCTGTGCCGCAGCGCCTTTGCGCCGGGCGCCATCGACCACGAGCAGCTGCTGGCGCAGGGCTTCACCAGCCTGCAGCTGCCCGAAGCGCCTTTTGCCGAGGGCCGGTTCCCCACGCCCTCGGGCCGCTGCGAATTCTTCAGCGCACGCCTCGAGGCGCAGGGCATGGACGGGTTGCCCGACCATGTGCCCAACTACGAAGCGGCGGGCAGCTCCACAGAGTTTCCGCTGGCCATGATCTCGCCGCCGGCGCGCAATTTCCTCAATTCGACCTTCGTCAACGTGACGAGCCTGCGCGCCATCGAGGGCGAGCCGCTGCTCGAAATCCACGAGGTCGACGCCGCCGCCCGCGGCATCGAGGACGGCGCCGTGGTCCGTGTGTTCAACAAGCGCGGTGAGCATCGCTGCCGCGCCGAGGTGTCGCGCCGCGCGCGGCCTGGCGTGGTGCACGGCATGGGCATCTGGTGGCGCAAGCTCGGCCTGGACGGCACCAACGTCAACCAGCTCACCAGCCAGCGCCTGACCGACATCGGCCGCGGCCCGACCTTCTACGACTGCCTGGTCGAGGTCGAGCGTGTCGCTCCTTCTAACTCGGGGAGCCGGGCGGAGTGAGGGCTGCCGCCGCATCCACGCTGGCCGCCGCGCTGCTGCTCGGTGGCTGCGCCGACCTCGGCTATTACTGGCAATCGGCCAGCGGCCACCTCGGCATCCTGCGGGTGGCCAGGCCGGTGCCCGAGTGGCTGGCGGACCCCGCCGTTTCCGCGCCGTTGAAGGCCAAGCTCGAACTCGCGCAGCGCATTCGCCGCTTCGCCGTGACCGAACTGGCCCTGCCCGACAACCCCAGCTACACCTCGTACGCCGATCTGCACCGCCCCGCGGCGGTGTGGAACGTGGTGGCCGCGCCGCCGTATTCGCTCACGCTCAAGAACTGGTGCTTTCCGGTGGCGGGCTGCGTGGGCTACCGCGGCTACTACGACGAGGCCGCCGCCAAGGCCGAAGCCGAGGCGCAGCACGCCAAGGGCCTGGAAACGGCCGTGTACCCCGTGCCGGCATATTCCACGCTGGGCTGGATGAACTGGGCCGGCGGCGATCCGCTGCTCTCCACCTTCATCGGCTACCCCGAAGGCGAACTGGCCCGCATCGTGTTTCACGAGCTCGCGCACCAGGTGCTCTACGTGCCCGGCGACATCGTCTTCAACGAGTCGTACGCCACCGCGGTGGAACGCATCGGCGGCGCGATGTGGCTGCAGCGCGAGGCCAGCGAAGCGGCGCGCGGCGAGTACGCGCGCTTCGACGCGCAGCGCCAGCAGTTTCGCGCGCTGGCCCTCGAAACGCGCCGCGCGCTCAACCAGACCTACGAATCCGCAGAGGCCAAGGCCGGCGACCGGAGCGCGGTCGACGCCATGAAGAAGGCGGCGATGGACGGCTTTCGCGAGCGCTATGCCAGGCTGCGCGCGGAATGGCAGGGCCCGCGCCAGGGCGCCTACGATGTCTGGGTGGCGCGCGCCAACAATGCGACCTTCGCGGCCCAGGGTGCCTACGACGACCTGGTTCCGGGCTTCGAGGCCTTGTTCGCGCATGAGGGCCGCAACTGGCCGCGCTTCTACAAGGAGGTCCGCCGCATCGCCGCGCTGCCGACAATGGAAGAGCGGCGCCACGCATTGCAGACAGCCACGGGAACGCTGCAGACGAATTCCAGCCGCGACCACAACAACAACGGAGAGCACGGTGCCTGACATCCACATCGAACGAAACCACGCGCTGGGCATTGCCGGCGCCCGCGAAGTCGCACGCCAATGGATCGAGCAGCTCGGGCAGGACTACGGCCTGGAATGCAACTACACCGAAGGCGCGACCTGCGACGTCGCGCAGTTCAGCCGCGCGGGCATCGACGGCACGGTCGAGGTCACGGCCGACACGCTGACGCTGGAGGCGACGCTGGGCTTTCTGTTCAGCAGCTTCAGCGACCAGATCGAGCAGAAGATCTCGCGCAAGCTCGATGCCTTGCTGGAATCGCCCGGCGGCGGTGGCGCCCGCTTCGCCTGAGCGGCCATCGATCAGACGATGGTGTAGCCGCCGTCCACCGGCAGCGCCACGCCGCTGATCATCGATGCGCTGTCGCAGAGCAGGAACAGGATCGGCGCCACCACCTCTTCGACCTGCGCAAATCTTCCCAGCGGAATGTTCCTGAGGGCCGCCGCGCTCTTGGCCGGTTCGGCCCAGGCCTGCTCGGCCATGGGCGTGAGCGTGACGGTCGGATTCACGCTGTTCACGCGAATGCCATGCGGCCCGAATTCGAGGCACAGCGAGCGCGTGACCGCGTCCATCGCGGCCTTCGATGCGCAATAGCAGAGGTGCGCGTCAAGCGCGACCAGCGAGGCCTGGCTCGACACGTTGACGATGCTGCCGCGAACGCCGGCCGCGATCATCGCCTTGCCGCAGCGCGAAGCGACCAATGCCGCGGCGCGTGCGTTGACGGCCATCACGGCATCGAAGCTTTCGGCCTGCAGGTCGAGCGCCGGCTCGAGCAGCGCGATGCCTGCGCAGTTCACCACGAGGTCGAAGGCTGGCAACGTTGTTAGCGCGCGTTCCAACGCCGCTGCGGCGCTTACATCGACCACCAGTGACGTGCAGCCGGCTTCCATCTGCAGTGCGTCCAGAGCCGAAGCGTTGCGGCCCACGGCCGTCACCTTGGCGCCCGATTGTGCGAGCCGCACCGCTACCGCGCGGCCGATGCCGCTGCTGGCGCCGGTCACGAGTGCGCGCCGGCCTGAAAAATCGAAGGAGGGGGTCATGTCAGTTGTTCCGGTGCGGTGGCATGACGTACGCGATGTTCAGGACGCGTGCACAGGCCACCGGGTACTCCCCTCCGCGAATGTCCCCGTCGGTGGGATCGTGCCCTGAATGGGTTCATTTCAGCCGATGCATCGCATCGCGCAACGCGGGGTAAAGAGATTTGTAGATATCGAAGCGCTCGCGGTACACGGCCTGCGCCGCAGGCTCGGGCTGCGCGCGTTCCACCAGCGTGACCCAGCCGCGCTCCGCAGTTGCCGCATCGACCAGCCCCGCGCCGAGCGCCGCGAGCATCGCTGCACCCAGTGCCGCCTCGACCTCTTCCTCGATGGTGAACACCGGGTAGCCTGTGACGTCCGCCACGATCTGCATCCACAGGTCCGAGTGCGCCGCGCCGCCGACCACGATCAGCCGGTCGTCCAGCGGCTGGCCGCTTTGCCGGCCGGCCTCGATGTTGTGCTGCAGCGCGAAGCTCACGCCCTCGAGCACCGCGCGGTACAGGTGCGCGCGGCTGTGCGCGAGCGAGAGGCCGATGAAGGCGCCCTTGGCCTGCGCGTCCCAGATCGGGCTGCGCTCGCCCATCAGGTAGGGCAGGAAGACCAGCCCCTCGGCGCCGGGCGGCACGTCGACGGCCTTGCGCTCGATCAGCGCGAGCGCGTCCCCGCCGGTGCGCGCGGCCTCGGCCACCTCGGCCTGGCAGAAGGTTTCGCGAAACCAGGTGACCGCCGCGCCAGCGGTGATCGCGCCGCCGAACACATAGCTGCGGTCAGCGCCGCGATAGACGTGCGGCATCGTGATGAGTCCGTGGCGCGCATCCACCGTGGGGCTCACGAAACCCCAGCACATGCTGGTGCCGATCATCGCGACGTGGTCGCCGCTGCCTGTGACGCCCGCACAGAAGGTGGCGACCGCCGCATCGACGCCGCCGGCCATCAGCGGCATGCCCTCGGCGAGGCCGAGCTTCGAGGCCCATTCGGCGCTCAGACCGCCCACCACATCGCTCGCCTCGACGAGGCGCGGCGGCATCATGCGCGCCGGGATGCCGAGCATGCCGAGCGCCTTGTGGGACCAGTTGCGCTGCGCCGCGTCGTACACGCCGCCGATGTTGCCGGCCGAGCTGTGGTCGACCGCGAGCTCGCCGGTGAGACGCCAATTGACATAGCTGTTCGGCGGCAGAAAGTAGCGCGTCTTCGCCCATACCTCGGGCAGGTGCTCGCGAATCCACAGCATCTTGGTGAAGCCGTAGTAGCTGTCGACGCCGTTGCCGGTGATCACCTGCAAGCGCGCCACATCGACGTGCGCATTCACCGCATCGACCTCGGCGGTGGCACGCCGGTCCATCCAGATCAGGCAGGGATGCAGCGGCTGCATGCCTTCATCGACCGGGATGCCCGCGCCGCCGTACAGGCTGCTCACGCACATCGCCGCGATGTCGGAGGGCGCAATGCCGCCCTTCGCCACGCAGGTGCGCACGCTTTCGCACACCGCGTCGAACCACACTTCGCAGGCTTGCTGCGCCCACAGCGGCTTCGGCGTTGCGGGCTGGTAGGCCACGCTCGCCTGCGCGTTCACCTTGCCGTCGATGCCGACCAGCAGGCACTTGGTGCTCTGCGTGCCGATATCGACGCCGATCACGTATTTCATGGCGACATCTTTCAGGGCCGGGGCTGCGGCTTGAGCAGCACCTTGATGGAATCGAGCGAATTGGCCAGTGTGAAGGCGCGCTCCCACTCGGTCAACGGGAAGTCATGCGTCACGATGCCCTTCGAAGTGACGAGCCCGCGCGCCAGCAGGTCGATGGCTACGGGATAGCAGTACGGCCCCAGGTGCGCGCCGCGCACGTCGAGTTCCTTGCGGTCGCCGATGATCGACCAGTCGGCGCTCGTCTCCGAACCGAACACGCTGAACTCGACGAAGCGGCCGAGCTTGCGGATCAACTCCAGCCCCTGCGTCACACCGATGGGCGCGCCGGTGGTCTCGATGTACACGTCGCAGCCGTAGCCTTCGGTCAAGCCCTTGACGATGGCATCGGCGTTCTCGGTCTTGGGATTGATGGTGACGTCGGCGCCGTACTGCCTGGCGAGCGCGCGGCGTTCGGGCACCGGGTCGATCACGATCAGCTTCTTCGGTGTCTTCAGCGCGGCGACCTGCGCCATCATCAGGCCCAGCGGGCCGGCGCCCGCGATCACCACCACGTCGTCGAGCTGGATGTCGCCGCGGTTCACCGTGTGGATCGCGCATGCAAGCGGCTCGATGATGGCCGCGTCTTCGAGCGAGATGCCGTCGGGGATCTTGTGCACGCGCGAGGTCGGCGGCAGCCGCATGTAGTCGGCCATGCCGCCATCGGCCACGACGCGTTGGAAGCCGAAGATGTTGTGCACCTCGCACATCCAGTACTTGCCCGAAGTGCAGAAGCGGCACTTGCCGCAGGGCACGATCTGCTCGGCGATCACGCGGTCGCCCTTCTCCACGCCGAAGTGCTCGGCCGCGCCTTCGCCGAGCGCTTCGACATAGCCGAAGAATTCATGGCCCGGGATCACGGGCGCCTTGACCCACGACGGCTGGCCGTCGCCGCCCCAGAACATCTTCGCGCCCGAGTGGCACTTGCAGTCGGAGGCACAGATGCCGCAGGCGGCGATGGAGATCAGCAGTTCGTTGCGGCCGATGGTGGGCATGGCCACGGTCTCGAGGCGGTAGTCCTTCGGACCGTGGCAGACGACGGCCTGCATGGCGGCGAGTTCGCCGATGGCGCCCGATGCGCCGGGCTGGAGTTTTTGGTAGCTCATGGTTTGGAGGGGTTGTGGTTGTGCGTGGAACACCGCGGAACCGGCTTTGCCGGGCCGCTGGTGTTGCCCCCGGTAGGGGGAGGGAGAAGCGACACGAAGCGCGCGAAGCCTGGGGGCGAGGTCATCTCTTTGCTTCGCGGCTGATGAAGATCGCGAGCAGCACGATCCCGCCCTTGATGATCAATTGCAGGTACGGCGAGACGCCGATCATGTTGAGCCCGTTGTTCAGCACGCCCAGCAGCAGCGCGCCGACCAGCGTGCCGACGATGGCGCCGCGCCCTCCGGCAATCGACGTGCCGCCCATCACCACCGCCGCAATGGCATCGAGCTCGAAGCCCACGCCCACGCCGGGCTGTCCGCTCGTCACGCGTGCCGCCTGCACGATGCCGGCAACGGCGGCGGTGAATCCGCTCAGCGCATACACGAGCAGCTTGTAGCGCGACACGCGCACGCCCGACAGTCGCGTCGCCTCCTCGTTGCCGCCGATGGCATACAGGTAGCGGCCGAACGGCGCCATGTTCAGCAGCACATAGGCCACCAGGTACGTTGCCAGCATGATGAGGATCGGCACCTTGATGCCCGCGAGCACGCCGCCGCCGAGGAAGCCGAACGAATCGGGCAGCCCGTCGATGGGATAGCCACCGGTGTAGATCAGCGCAATGCCGCGCGCGATGCCCATGGTGGCCAGCGTCACGATGATCGGCGGCATGCGCAGGTAGGCCACGCAGTAGCCGTTGAAGAGGCCGATCACGACGCCAACGGCCAAGCCGAGGGGGACCGCGAGCATCGGGGGGAGACCGAACTGCACCATCATCCCCGAGGCCAGCGTGCCGGAGAGCGCGACCACCGCGCCCACCGAGAGATCGATGCCCCCGGTGAGGATGGCGGCCGTCATGCCCACGGCGATGATCGCGTTGATCGACGACTGCAGCGCGATGTTCTGCAGGTTTCCCCAGGAGAGGAAGTTGTCGGTCGCGACGATCATGAAGACCGAGATGGCGAGCAGGCCGACCAACGGAAGAAAGGCGGTCGAGCGGCGCAGTTGGGTGAAGAGTCCTCCATCAGGCGTCGGCGGTGTCGGGTGGGTGGCGGTTGCATTCATTTCAGGTGCTCCATGGCGCATTGCTTGAAGATGGGCGCTGTTGTTCAGGGCGCGTGCACAGGCCACCGGGTACTCCCCTCCGCGAATGTCCCCCGCCTTCGGCTCCTCCTTGATTTCGCTGCGGGGAGCACCCGATGCCCTGTGCACCTGGGCACGCTGCTGGTGTACCGGTGATCAACGACCGCTCTGTACAACGATCACGTCGATGGGGTGCCTTGCGCAGCGAAATCAAGGGGGAGGCCGCAGGCCGGAGGACATTCGCTTCGCCGCGTACCCCGTCGGCGGGATCGCGCCCTGAACAACGCACTTCAAACCCAGCGCGACGAATCGAGAAGCGAAGCTGCCCAGTCATTGCAGTCCCCCAGACGAAGTAGCGTGCCGCATGATGTCGCCCGAATTGATGGCATCGCCCTCCAGCGTCGCCACGATGGCGCCGCCCGAGAACACCGCCACGCGGTCGCACATGCCCACGATCTCGGGCAGCTCGCTCGAAATCATCACGATGGATTTTCCCTGCCGCGTGAGTTCGCGCATCAGGGCGTAGATCTCGGCCTTGGCGCCTACGTCGATGCCGCGCGTGGGCTCGTCGAAGATCAGTACCTCGCAAGCGTGCCCGAGCCAGCGCGCGATCACCACCTTCTGCTGGTTGCCGCCCGACAGCGTGGCCACGCGCGTCTCGATGCCCGGCGCCTTCACGCCGACGCGCTTCGAGAGTTCGGCGGCCGACTGCTTCTCCGACTTCTGGCTCACGAGCCCCCCGCGCCTGTGCCGGCCGAGGTTGTTCATCGAGATGTTGAAGCGGACCGTGAAGTCGGTGATCAGCCCCTCGATCTTGCGGCTCTCGGGCAGCAGGCCGATGCCGTTCTCCAGCGCCTGCGTCGGGTCGTTCAGGCGCACGGGCTGGCCGTTGCGCAGCACCGTCTTGCGGTGCACGCGGTCGGCGCCCATCATGCCCAGCGCGAGTTCGGTGCGGCCCGAACCGACCAGCCCCGCAAAGCCGAGGATCTCGCCCTCGTGCAGATCGAAGCTGTTCACCGGCCCGCCCTTGGCGAGCTGGATCTCGGGCACTTCGAGCACCTTGCGTCCGCGCGGCGCCGGTTGCGGCTTGGGCGGAAAGCTGTGCTCGATCCTGCGGCCGACCATCATCTCGACTAGCGCATCCACGTCGGTCGCACCGACTTCCGCATGCCCCGCGTTGGCGCCATCGCGCAGCACGCTGATGCGGTCGCACACCTCGAAGATCTCGTCGAGGTGATGCGAGATGAAGATCATCGCCACGCCCTTGGCGCGCAGCTCTCGCATGATCCTGAACAGGTGTCCGGCTTCGTTGGGCGTAAGCGTAGCGGTGGGTTCGTCGAGCACCAGCAGCTTCGCGTCGAGCGACAGCGCCTTGCCGATCTCCACGAACTGCTGCTGCGCCACCGAGAGCCGGCAGATCGGCACGCCGAGGTCGATCTGCACGCCCAGATCTTCGAACAGAGCCTGCGCCGAACGCTTCATCGCGGCCTTGTTCATCAGGCCGAAGCGATTCTTCAGGTAGCGGCCGAGAAAGATGTTCTCCACCGCGTTCAGGTACGGCATCAGGCTGAACTCCTGGAAGATGATCCCGATGCCCGCCGCAATCGCGTCGCCGTAGCCCGCGAACCTGCGCTCGCTGCCCTCGATGAAGATGCGCCCCTCGTCGGCCTGGTGGATGCCGCCGAGGATCTTCATCAGCGTCGACTTGCCCGCGCCGTTCTCGCCGAGCAGCGCATGCACCTCGCCCTTGCGGATCGAGAGGTCGATGCCCGAGAGCGCCTTCACGCCCGGAAAGCGCTTGGACACGCCTTCCAGCCGGAGCATCTCTTCTGCGGAGGTCATGGCCTGTTCCTTCCCGTTGCACGCTTACCAGCTGAAGGTCTTCGCGCCCTCGGCGTCGATCAGCTTCACGTCCACCGGCACCGCGGCCGGCACGTTGGCACCCCACTTCTTGGCCAGCGCGATGCCGATGGCCAGGCGGATCTGGTCGCGCGGGTACTGCGCCGTGGTCGCGATGAACTTCGAGCCCGGCTTCTGCATTGCCTTGATGGCTTCGGGGGCGCCGTCCACGCTGGCGAGCTTCACGTCCTTGCCGCTGGCCTCGATGGCGGCCAGCGCGCCCATCGAGCCGCCGTCGTTCACGCTGAAGATGCCTTTCAGGTTGCCGTTGGCCTGCAGGATGTTCTCGGTGACGGTGAGCGCGGTGGCGCGCTCCTGCTTGCCGTTCTGCGTGCTCACCACCTTGATGCCGGGATACTTGGCGAGCGCTTCGCGGCAGCCCTTCACGCGCTCCAGGATCGGCACGACCGGAATGCCGTCGAGGATTGCCACGTCGCCTTTCTCGCCGATGCTCTTCGCGAGGTACTCGCAGGCGAGGCGGCCGGCGTCGGTGTTCTTCGAGCCGACGAAGGAGTCGACTGGTCCCTGCGCATTGGCATCCACCGCCACCACGATCAGGCCCGCCTTCTTGGCCGAGCGCACGGCCGACTGCACGCCGGTGGAGTCGGTCGGGTTCAGCAGCAGGATGTCGATCTTCTTCTGGATCATGTCCTCCACGTCGCCGATCTGCTTGGCCACGTCGTGCCGCGCATCGGTGGTGACCACGGTCGCGCCGATGCTGGCGGCGGCTTCTTCGAGAGCCTGCTTCATCGTCACGAAGTAGGGGTTGTTGAGTTCCTGGAAGGTCATGCCGATGCGCAGCGGCTGCTTCGGTGCCTGCTGCGTCTGTGCGGCGGATGCACCGCAGGCCAGTGCGGCGGTGATGGCAATGGCTTTGAGAAGTGTCGTCATGGTGGCTGTCTCCTTGGGGTTGTCTCTGTGTTGAAAAACGCTGGCAAAAGTCCGCCCCGCGCGGCGCCAGGAGCGCCGCGCCGGCAACGGGCACGGGAAACGCGGCGGGGCCCTGCTACGGCGGGCTGGCGGCACGCGAGGCCGCGGCCTGCATGCGATGGAAGTTGCGGAACTTGGTCGGCGGCATGCGCTTGTGCAGCAGGAACTGCCGGTTGAAGTTCGACACGTTGTTGAAGCCCACGTCCATGCAGACGTCGAGCACCGGCTTCTCGCTGCTGGTGAGCAGCTCGCAGGCGCGGCTGATGCGCAGCCGGTTCACGTAGCGCACGAACGACTGGCCCGTGTGCTTGCGGAACGAGCGCGAGAACGCGCTCGGGCTCTGGCCCACCAGCTCGGCCAGCATCGGCTCGCGCAGGTCGTCGCCGAGGTTGGCCGCGATGTGCGCCAGCACGTTGTTGATGGCGTGCGACATGAAGGCCTTGGGGTCGGGCTTGAACGCGGGGCTCGCGAGCCGCTGGCGGTCATTGCTGTCCACCAGCAGTTCAAGCAGCGAGAGCAGCAGGATCACGCGGCGCAGGCCTCGCGCTTCCAGCAGCGACTCCATCATGGGCTTGGCGGCCACGGCGGTTTCGGCCGAGAACAGCAGGCCCGAACCCGATTCGGCCAAGAGCGGCGCAATGCGCTGAAACTCGGGAAAAGTGGCCGACATGTTCTTCACCAGCTGCGCCGGAAACTGGATCACGATGCCGCGCCGCTCGACGCTCTGGCCCGCGGGCACGTCGCTGATCCAGTTGTGCGGCAGGTCGGGGCCCATCAGCACGAGGTTGCCGGGCTCGAAGTGGCCGACGTGGTCGCCGACGAAATAGACGCCGCGGGTCTCGACGATCAGCTGGATCTCGTACTCGGGGTGAAAGTGCCAGCGCACCGTGCGATACGGATAGCCGTGCGCCCAGGCGGTGAACGATTCGTCCCCGCGGACTTCGACGATTTCCAGATCGGGTTGCATGGACGTTCCTTTTCCTTGTCTCGGGGCGCACTGTACGAAGCGCCCCGCGTGCCAACAACCAGAGATGGCGCGCGAAATTGATACTTTTTTGACCTTTGTGCAAGCCCGCCGGCAACGGCGTTGCATCGCAGCAAACCACTTTCTCCTCGGGCGAGAGGCGGCGGCGCGCGGTGATTGCTGCACTGCGGCAAGCACCGGAAGTGCCGTGTCAAGAATTCATAGGTGTTTTCCCGCCCCCGCGAAGGCCTGGCGGCGGCACGGCACACTCTGGTGCCATGACGACTACCTCTTCTCCCCCTGCCGCGGGCCCGCTGGCCGGCCTCAAGGTCGTCGAGCTCGGGCAGCTGATCGCAGGGCCCTTCGCGGCGCGCACGCTGGCCGACTTCGGCGCCGAGGTGATCAAGATCGAGCCGCCCGGAGCGGGCGATCCGCTGCGCACCTGGCGGCTGCTCAAGGACGGCACGTCGGTGTGGTGGCAGGTGCAGTCGCGCAACAAGCGTTCGCTCGCGCTCGACCTGCGCCAGGGCGAAGCGCAGGCCGTGGTGCGGCAGCTGGCCGCCGAGGCCGACGTGCTGGTCGAGAACTTCCGCCCCGGTGCGATGGAGGGCTGGGGCCTCGGCCCCGACGAACTGCTGGCCGCCAACCCCGCGCTCGTCATGCTGCGCATCAGCGGCTACGGCCAGACCGGCCCCTACCGCGACCGGCCGGGCTTCGGCGTGGTGGCCGAGGCCATGGGCGGGCTGCGCCACCTCACGGGGGAGCCGGGCCGCGTGCCGGTGCGCGTGGGCGTGTCCATCGGCGACACGCTGGCCTCGCTGCATGGCGTGATCGGCGTGCTGATGGCGATGCAGCACCGCCAGGCCAGCGTCAGCGCCGAGTATCCGAAGGGCAGGGGCCAGGTGGTCGACGTGGCGCTCTACGAGGCCGTCTTCAACTGCATGGAAAGCCTGCTGCCCGAATACGGTGCGTTCGGCGCGGTGCGCGAGGCGGGGGGCAGCGCGCTGCCCGGCATCGCGCCGACCAACGCCTACCGCTGTGCCGACGGCGGCTACGCCATCGTCGCGGGCAATGGCGACAGCATCTTTCGCCGCCTCATGGCGTGCATCGGCCGGCCCGACCTGGCAGCCGAGCCGTCATTGGCCGGCAACACGGGCCGGGTGGCGCAGGTGGAGATGCTCGACACCGCCATCGGCGACTGGGCCGCCGCGCGCACGGTCGACGAGGTGCTGGCCGCACTCGACGCAGCGCATGTGCCCGCCGGCCGCATCTACACCATCGCCGACATCGCGGCCGACCCGCACTACGCCGCGCGCGGCATGCTGCAGCAGGTGCAGATGCCCGACGGCAGCGCGCTCGCGGTGCCGGGCTTCGTGCCCAAGCTGTCGCTCACGCCGGCCAGCCACCGGCGCAACGCGCCGGCGCTCGGTGCGGACACCGATGCAGTCTTGAGAGAAATCGGCTTGAACGCCGAGCAGATCGCCGCGCTGCACGCGCGCGGGATCGTCGGCTGAGTGGTTTCGGTCAGGCCTTCAGCGATTCGATAAGGTCGATGTACTTCTGCTTCGCCTCGTCGGCATTCAAGCCTTTTTGCGCGCTCCACGCGTCCCACTTGGCGCGCGCGACGATGTCGCTGAAGCTGGGCTTCTTGGCGGTGTTGTCGCCTTCGGTGGCCTGCTTGAAGAGACCGTAGATCCTGAGCAGCGTCGGGTTGTCGGGACGTTCCGCCAGCAGCTTGGAGTTGGCCTGGGCGGCTTCGAATCGGGCGTTGAGGTCGGACATGGCGGTCAAATTGAAAGGCGAGGAGTGCCCATCTTAAAGTGCACGGTAGCCGCCGGGACCCATCGGCCTCAGTCTGCCAGCCCCGCCCGCGCCAGCTCCACGTCCAGCCGTTCCTTCGCGTCCGCCGGCTGCAGCGCCGCGGCCTTTTCGTACAGCTGCGTGGCCTCGTCCATGCGCACGTCGCCGTGCAGCATGAGCAGCGCGCGGCCGTATTCCATCAGCGCGCTGGGCGAATGGGGGGACAGCTCGAGCCCGCGCTCGAACAGGTCGACCGACATTTCGGCGCGCACGCCGTAGGTCATGCGGCCGACCAGCGCGCCCACCTTGTCGATCACCTCGGCGTGGAACGCGGCCAGTGCGATGTGCGCGTCGGCATGGCCCGGCTGCAGTTCGATCACGCGTTCGAGTGCGCCCTTGAGCTTGCTGCCAAGGCCTTGCGCCAGGGCGCGCGCCACGCTGATGCCCTGGCTGTAGCGGCCGAGCGCATAGGCCTGCCAATAGAGCGCATGGCAGTTGCCGGGCTCGGCGGCGGCTTGCGCGCCGGCCCGTTCGATGACCTGGCGGAACATCGAAAGCCGCACCGATTCGCGCGGCTCGAGGTAGTTGGCATAGATGGCGGTGGCCTGGTTGGCCAGCACCAGGCCGTCCGCGCCGTGCAGCAGGCCGAGCGTGGCGGCGCGCTCGAAGTCGCCGCTGTGGTACAGCGCCCAGCCGTGGGCCAGCGGGTGTTCGCTGGGCGGAGGCGGCAGGGCGTGGCCGCCATGCAGCCGGGACCAATGCGACAGCAGCGTCTGCGTGTCGTAGCGCGGCACGTCGGGGTAGGGCAGCCGCGTCCAGGGTTCCGCATCCGGGGGCGCGGAACTGGCCGACATCAGCGAAAGCGGTTTGAAGTCTGGCTGGGGCATGGTGATCTAGGCCGCCAAATCGACCGGAGCAACCGGAGGCGGCACGCTTGCCGAATCTTCGCCGCTGTAGGCCTTGCTGAGTGTCAGCAAATGCCGCCGTTGCTCGCCTCCCAGATAGGGCGCGAGCAGGTGCAGCGTGTGCTGGCCGCCGCGCATCAAGGCACCCTGGGCGTGGGCGGGTTCGAGCGCCTCGCGCGGGTTGCGCACGTATTCGTAACTGAGCCAGTAGGTCAGCACCACCACCATGCTCTGGGCGAGCGTGTCGACCTCGTGGGCATCGATCTCGAGGTGCCCGGCCCGGCTCAGCCCCGCGATCAGCATGCGGATGGCGCGGGCCTTGTTCTTGAGCACGAGCTGGAACTGCGTTTCGAGATGCCGGTTCTTGCTCAGCAGGTCATTCAGGTCGCGGTAGAGAAAGCGGTAGCGCCAGATCAGCTCGAACAGGCTGTGCATGAAGAACCAGGCGTCTTCCACGTCGTGCACGCCTTCGCTGGCATGCAGGAGCTCGTTGAGCTCGGCCTCGTAGGCTTGGTAGAGCTTGTTGATCAGCTCTTCCTTGGCGGGGTAGTGGTAGTAGAGATTGCCGGGACTGATGTTGAGCTCGCCCGCCACCAGCGTGGTGGAGACGTTCGGTTCGCCGAAGCGGTTGAACAGCTCGAGTGCGGCTTCGAGGATGCGTTGCGCTGTGCGGCGTGGCGCCTTCTTGGCCATGTCAGTCCCCATCTTTTATTTCTTGGGGACACTCTAGCGTATGTGCCCTGCACCATGAACAGGGCAGGGCAATGTTTTGCGGCGGCACGCGTTGTGCACCGCCGCAAAAAAATGGGACCGGGGAGGGTCTTCAGCCCGCCTTGGGGCTGCGTCGCGCGGTCTTCTTGGGGGCGGCCGCGGGTGCTGCGCTGCGGCCCGCGGTCTTGCGGCTGGTGGTGCGCGCCGTGGTCGCGGCGGGCTTGCCCTGGCGGCCATGCAGTTCGGCCTCGAGTGCCGCCACGCGGGCCTGCAGCGCGGCGTGCTCGGCGGCCGAGGGAATGCCCAGCTTTTCGAGCGCGTACGCCACGCGCTCTTCGAAGATGTTCTCGAGCTTGCCCCATCGGCCCGCGGCCTTGGTGCCGAATTCGTTTGCGAAGCCGGCCATGCGCGTCTGCGCCTGCGCCAGGGTTTCTTCCGCCGCCTGCTGGGTCTTCTTCTGCAGGCCGGCGCCGTCCTTCACCAGCGCCTCGAAGGCCTTGCTGCCTTCCTGCTGCATCTTGGCGAAGGCGCCAAGCCCCGCAAGCCAGATCTGCTGGGCCGAATCCTTGATGCGGTCGGAGCCCTTGGTGCCGTGATCGTCGTCCTGGGTAGCCATGCGAATGTTCCTGTGAAAACCAACGAGCGACTCTAGCCGCTCGGCACGCCCATTTTTAGAGCTTTATGCCTACGCCCGGATCCTTCGTGGAACCCTACTTTCCTGCGGCGCGGCTGGCGTCCAGGTGGGCCTTGGCATGTTCCGCCAGCGCCATTTCGCCCGGCGTGCCCGGCACGTAGGGTTGCACCGGCAGCGGCCGGCCGTGCGAATCGACCGAGACGAAGACGATCAGGCATTCGGTGGTCTTGTCCATGGAGCCGCCCTTCATGTCGCCGCTTCGCACCTCGACCGAGATGTTCATGCTGGTGGTGCCGGTGTAGGCCAGCCGGGCCTCGACCTCGACCAGGTCGCCGATCATGATCGGATGGTGAAAGCGGATGCTGCCGATGAAGGCCGTCACGCAGTAGCGCTTGGCCCAGCTGGTGGCGCAGGCGTAGCCGGCTTCGTCGATCCATTTCATGACGGTGCCGCCATGGACCTTTCCGCCGAAGTTGACGGTGCTGGGCTCGGCCAGAAAGCGAAGGGTGATGGAGGACATGCGCCGCCTTTGTGTGGGCCGTGGGTGGGGTACCGATTATGCGAGCGCTCAGCCGCCGCCGAACAGCTCCGCCAGCGTGCGCCGCAGCCAGGCGTTGCCGGCATCGGCATGGAAGCGCTCGTGCCAGTGCTGCTTGACGGCGTAGGCCGGCAGCTCGAAGGGCGGCTCCAGCAGCTTCACCGGCTCCTGCGTGGCCAGCACCTTGCCGAGGATGCTCGGCACGATCACGATCAGCTCCGTCTGCGCCACGATGCGCGCCACGCTCAAGAAGCTCGACAGGCTGGCCACCACATTGCGCTTCAGCCCCAGCCGGGCGATGGTCTTGTCGACGATGGCGTGGCCGGTGCCCGACGAAGCCACCACCGCATGCGCCTCGGTTTCGAAGCGCTTGCGCGTGAGCCGCTGGCCGATGCGCGGATGGTTGCGCGCGGCCAGGCAGACGAAGTTCTGCATGAAGAGCGTCTGCTGGTAGAAGCCCGCGTCCAGCTGCGGCATGAAGCCCACCGCCAGGTCCACCGCGCCGTCCTCGAGCCGGCGTCCGCTCTCGGTGGAGATGATCTCGGTCTCGATGCGCACGCCGGGCGCCGTGCGCCGCAGATGGTCGAGCAGGCCGGGCAGCAGCACCACCTCGCTGATGTCGGTCATGCAGATGCGGAAGCTGCGCGCCGCGGTGGCGGGGTCGAAGCTGGCGCGTCCGCCCTTGGCCCGGTTCAACCGGTCGAGGATGTCGAGCATCAGCGGCTGGATCTGCCGCGCATAGGGCGTGGGCTCCATGCCGCGCGAGGTGCGCACGAACAGCTTGTCGCCGAAATGCGTGCGCAGCCGGGCCAGCGCGGTGCTGGCCACCGACTGGGAAACGCCGAGCCGCTCGGCGGCGCTCGACACGTTGGCCGTCTTGTAGACCTCGTCGAACACCAGCAGCCATTCGAGATCGAGCTGGGCCATCAAACCACTCCTTTGCCACCACCACTATCAAAAAACGGGATCGGGCCTATCGCCGCAGGCCCATTGCGCCAATAGTAGTACCGGCGGAAGATTGCCCTTCCCCGGAGACAACGGCCGCACGACGGCCGGCACCGCCATGAATCCCACCGCCCAGAAATCCGCCGCCCCGGCACCCGCCAATGCCGCGGAGCGCCGCCACTATTACGAGCGCATCCGCCCGCTGAACCTCACGCCGCTGTGGGAGTCGCTGCATGCGCTGGTGCCGCGCGAGCCCGCCACGCCCTGCGTGCCGGCGCTCTGGCGCTACGACGAGATCCGCCCGCTGCTGATGGAATCGGCGGCGCTCATCACCGCCGAAGAAGCGGTGCGCCGCGTGCTCGTGCTCGAGAACCCGGCGCTGCCCGGCAGTTCGTCGATCACGCAGTCGATCTACGCCGGCCTGCAGCTCATCATGCCGGGCGAGGTGGCGCCTTCGCACCGCCACGTGCAGTCGGCGCTGCGCTTCATCGTCGACGGCAAGGGCGCCTACACCACGGTGGGCGGCGAGCGCACCACCATGTACCCGGGCGACTTCATCATCACGCCTTCCTGGGCCTGGCACGACCACGGCAACGAGGGCATCGGCGGCACCGTGGAGCCGGTGGTCTGGCTCGACGGGCTCGACATTCCGATGCTGCGCTTCTTCGACGCCGGCTTTGCCGAGAACGACGACGCCAAGGTGCAGCACGTGGCGCGCCCAGAGGGCAACAGCCTGGCGCGCTTCGGCCACAACATGGTGCCGGTGCGCCACGACCACGCATCGCCCACCTCGCCGATCTTCAATTACCCCTATGTCCGCAGCCGCGAGGCGCTGGCCCTGCTGCAGAAGCAGGAAGCGCCCGATGCCTGGCTGGGCCACAAGCTGCGCTACATCAACCCGCTGACGGGCGGCGCGCCCATGCCCACCATCGGCACCCAGCTGCAGCTGCTGCCCCGGGGCTTCGGGGGCAAGGCCCACCGCGCCACCGACGGCACCGTCTACAGCGTCGTCGAAGGCCGCGGCATTGCCGACATCGCGGGCCAGCGCTTCGAGTTCGGCCCGCGCGACACCTTCGTCGTGCCCTCGTGGGCGCCGCTTCGCCTTGCGGCGCCCGGCGAGGACGTGGTGCTCTTCAGCTTCTCCGACCGTCCCGTGCAGCAGGCCATGGGCATCCTGCGCGAGGCTTTCCTCGACGAGGCCTGACGGCCAATCGAATTTTTTTCTTCTCTTTTGTCTGACCATGTGCCGCCACGCGCGGCAGGAGCCTTCATGTCCTTCGTCTTCACGCCCCCTTCCATCGTCGGCCTGCCCATCGTGGGCTCCGACCAGCAGTTCCCCGTGCGCCGCGTCTACTGCGTGGGCCGCAACTACGCGGCGCATGCGCGCGAGATGGGCTTCGACCCCGACCGCGAACCGCCGTTCTTCTTCTGCAAGCCCAACGACGACGCCTCGGTGGTGCCCGTGGCCGAGGGCGAAACCGGCGCCATTCCCTATCCGCCGCTCACGAGCAACTACCACTACGAAGCCGAGCTGGTGGTCGCCATCGGCAAGGGCGGAAAGGACATCGCGGTCGAGCAGGCCGCCAGCCACATCCACAGCTACGCCGTGGGCCTGGACATGACGCGCCGCGACCTGCAGATGAAGATGCGCGAGCAGGGCCGCCCGTGGGAGATCGGCAAGGCCTTCGACTTCTCGGCCCCCATCGCGCCGCTGCGCGCACTCGCCGACGTGGGCGAACTCAACGCGGGCGCCATCAGGCTCGAGGTGGATGGCCAGGTGCGCCAAAACAGCGACATCACGCACCTGATCTGGTCGGTCAACGAGGTGATCGCCAATCTCTCGACGCTTTTCACGCTGCAGCCCGGCGACCTGATCTTCACGGGCACGCCCGAGGGCGTGGGCGCGGTGAAGCCGGGCCAGACGATCAAGGTGAGCATCGACAAGCTCCCGTCGCTCACCGTCCGCATCGACTGACCGAGCCCTGCGCAGAGGCCCCGCGATGAGCACATCTCCTCCGAAGAATCCGCCCACCGTGCTGCTCGTGGGCGGCGGCATCGGCGGCATGGCCGCGGCGCTCGCGCTCGCGCGCCTGGGCCTTTCCATCGACCTGCTCGAGCAGAGCGCCACCATCGGAGAAATCGGCGCCGGCCTGCAGCTCGGCCCGAATGCTTTTGCGGCGCTCGATGCGCTGGGCGTGGGCGAGGCGGTGCGCCGCAGTTCGGTCTTCACTGACCGGCTCGTGATGATGGATGCGGTCGACTGCGGCGAAGTGGCTTCCGTGCCCGTGGGCGAAGCCTTCCGCGCGCGCTTCCGGAACCCGTATGCGGTGAGTCATCGCGCCGACCTGCACGGCGCCATCCACGAGGCGGTGAAGCAGCATCCGCTGATCCGCTTCCACACCTCGGCGCAGGTCGAGGCCATCGACATCGGTGCGCACGGCGTCACGGCCGTCACGCGCGACGGCCGCCGCTTCAAGGCCGATGCCATCGTCGGCTGCGACGGCGTGAAGTCGGTGGTGCGAAGCAAGCTCATCGGCGATGCGCCGCGCGTGTCGGGCCACGTGGTCTACCGCGCCGTGGTGCCGGCCGCCGACATGCCCGCCGACCTGCGCTGGAACGCACCCGTGGTCTGGGCCGGCCCCGACTGCCACCTGGTGCACTATCCGCTGCGCCATGGCGAGCAATACAACCTCGTCGTCACCTTCCACAGCCGCGATCGGGAAGAGTGGGGCGTGAGCGACGGCAGCAAGGAGGAAGTGCTGTCCTACTTCGAGGGCGTGCATGCGCGCCCGCGCCAGCTGCTCGACCGGCCCACGTCGTGGCGCCGCTGGAGCACGGCCGACCGCGATCCGGTGGCGCGCTGGAGCGAGGGCCCGGCCACGCTGCTGGGCGACGCCGCGCATCCGATGATGCAGTACCTCGCGCAGGGCGCCTGCATGGCGCTGGAGGATGCGGTGACGCTGGGCGCCGCGGTGCAGGCCTGCGGCTTCGACATGCCGGCCGCCTTCAAGCTCTACGAGGCCGCGCGCATTCCACGCACCGCCCGCGTGGTGCTCTCCGTGCGCGAGATGGGCCGGCTCTATCACGCCAAGGGCGTGGAGCGGCTGGTGCGCAACAGCCTCTGGGTGGGGCGCACGCCCGAACGCTTCTACGATGCGGTCGAGTGGCTTTACGCCTGGCGGCCCGAGCATTGCCTGGACGACGCGCCCGAGGCCAGGTTTCTTCAGCATTCATAACCATCGAGGCCGAAGGCCCGGAGACAAAGACATGAATCTTTCGCGCACACTGATCGCCGGCGTTCTTGCCGCGACGGCGGCCACGGTGTCGCTGGCCCAGGCCGGCGACTATCCGAACAAGCCGGTCACTTTGGTCACGCCATTCGCCGCCGGCAGCGGGCCCGACGCGGTGCTGCGGCTCGTCTCCGACAAGCTCTCGCGCCTGTGGAACCAGCGCGTGGTGATCGACAACCGGCCGGGCGGCGGCGGCTTCATCGCCATCGACCAGGCGCGGCGCGCGGCGCCCGACGGCTACACGCTGCTGCAGCTCGACAGCGAGCACATCGCGGCGCTGCCGCACCTGTACAAGTCGCGCAACTTCGTGACGCTGCAGCACTTCGACCCCGTGGCCTCGCTGTTTCGCACGCCCTTCTTCGTGGCTGTTTCCAGCGAGTCGAAGTGGAAGACCATGGGCGACCTGATCGCCGACGCCAAGGCGCAGCCCGAGGCGATCGTCTACGGCTCGTGGGGTGTGGGCAGCCCGGGCCACCTGGGCGCGCAGCAGCTCGAGGCGCTCGCCGGCATCCGCATGCGGCATGCGCCGTACCGCGAGGTGTCGCAGCTCTATTCCAACGTCGGCACCGGCGAGGTGCCATGGGCCTTCGCGAGCATTCCGTCGAGCCAGGGCATCTACAAGGCCGGCAAGCTGCGCTACATCGCGGTCGCCGCACCGAAGCGCATTCCGCAGATGCCCGACGTGCCGACCATGGCCGAAGCCGGCGGGCCGGCCTCGCTCGAGGTGAACTCCTTCGTCTCGCTCCTCGCGCCCAAGGGCGTGCCGGCGGCCGTCAAGGCAAAGATCAATGCCGACGTGGCCAAGGTCATTGCCGACCCCGAGATCCGCGCCCGCTTCGACACCTTCGCCTTCGAGCCGCTGGCCTGGTCGCCCGAGGAAATCGAGCGCAACGCCGAGGCCAAGTCCAAGGTGTATGGCGAACTGGTGCGCCGGGGCAACATCAGCCTTGACTAGGGATTGTTAAGGCTGGTGTCATCATTACGTTTTTTCACAGTTTCCTTTTCACCTCCATGCAAGCAACCAAGAGAGCCCTCCTGATCGCCTGTGGCCTGGCCGCCGCCGCCGCGCTGCCGCTGGCCGCCGGTGCACAGAACACCGCCTGGCCGACCAAGCCCATTCGCCTGCTCGTGGGTTTTCCGGGCGGCTCCACGCCCGACATCGCCGCCCGCACCATCGCCGAGCCGCTCGCAAAGGCGCTCGGCCAGCCGGTGGTGGTGGACAACAAGCCCGGCGCCTCGGGCAACATCGCGGCCGACATGGTGGCCAAGGCCAGCGACGACCACACGCTGGGCATCGTGATCAACGGCAATCTCACCTCGTCGAAGATGCTGTACCCGCGGCTGCCCTACGACCCGGCGAAGGATTTCACTTATCTCTCGCTGATTGCCACCGCGCCGCTGGTGCTGGTGGCGCAGAACAACCTGCCTTCGGGCACCGCCTTCTTCGACGCGGCGCGCAAGGGCGGCGACAAGTGGAACTACGGTTCGGTGGGCGTGGGCTCTGTCGGGCACCTGGGCATGGAACTGCTCAAGAGCCGCGTGGCCGGCTTCAATCCCGAACACGTGCCCTACCAGGGCAATCCGCAGGTCGTGACCGCGATGCTCGGCGACCAGGTGCAGATGGGCCTGATCCCGCCGGGCGTGGCCATGCCGCAGGTGCGCGCCGGCAAGCTCAAGGCGATCGGCCTCACGGGCGGCCGCAGCGCGCTCGTGCCCGAGCTGCCGCCGCTGGCCGAAGCCGGCGTGCGCGACTTCAGCCTCGAGGTGTGGGTGGCGCTGCTCGGTCCCGCCAACCTCTCGAAGACGGCGCAGGCGCGCATCAGCCGCGAGCTCGAAGTGATCATGAAGCAGCCCGAAGTGCGCCAGAAGCTCTTCGACCAGGGTTGGCAGGCGGTGGGCACCTCGCCCGACGGCATGCGCCTGCGCGTCAAGGAAGAGGCCGCGATCATGACCCGCATCATCTCCACGCGCGGCATCAAGATCCAATGATGACCGCAGCCCGAAAGAAAACCCTGGCCGAACCGGCGCGCGAGCTGCCGGTGTTCGGCGAATACGACGTGGTGGTGGTCGGCGGCGGCCCCGCCGGCATTGCCGCCGCCGTGAGCGCGGCGCGCCACGGCGCGAACACGCTGCTGGTGGAACGCTACGGCTTTCTCGGCGGCATGGGCACGGCGGGCGGCGTGACCAACTTCGCGGGCCTCTACGGCAAGCGCAACGGCGAGATGACGCTGCTGGTGCGCGGCGTGGCCGACGACCTGCTCGCGCGCATCGACGCGCTGGGCGGCCTCAACAAGCCGCAGGACGGCATGCAGGGCCGCATCCGCGTGCGCTCGTACGACACCTCGGCCTACAAGATCGCGGCCGACCAGTTGCTGGTCGACGCCGGCGTGCACCTGCTGTTCCATGCCTGGGCGGCGGCGGTGATCCGCGAAGGCGACCGCATCGCGGCGCTCGTGGTCGAGACCAAGTCGGGCCGGCAGGCGATTCGCGCCAATGCCTTTGTCGATGCCAGCGGCGATGCCGACGTCGCGGCTTTCGCGGGCGTGCCCTTCGCAGTGGGCGATGGCCACGGCAGCGGCCTGTTTCCGACCACCATGTTCCGCGTCGGGCAGGTCGATGCACAGCCTGCGCTCGCGGCGGTCGGCGAATTCAAGGCCATCAACGAGCTGATGGAGCGGGTGCAGGCGCAGAAGCCGGGCGTCTACAAGTTTCCGCGCGAAGGCGCGATCCTGCGGCCCAACATCGATCCGCGCGAATGGCGCGCCAACGTCACGCAGATCCGCAATGCGGCTGGCCGCGCGATGAACGGCGTCGATGCGCGAGAACTCACCGAAGGCGAACTCGAAGGCCGGCGCCAGATTGCCGAGTACCACAAGTTCCTCAGGGCCGAGGTGCCGGGCTTCGCCGAGTCGGCCATCGTCGAGATCGCGCCGCAGGTCGGCATCCGCGAAACGCGCCGCATCGAAGGCCTCTATGCGCTCTCGGGCGAGGACATCCTGTCTTCGGCCAGCTTCGACGACAGCATCGGCATCAACGCCTGGCCGATGGAAATGCATGCGGACGGCCGCATCGAATGGGCCTTTCCGCGCGACGACGATCGCACCTACAACCAGCTGCCCTGGCGCATGCTGGTGCCGCGCACGGTCGACAACCTGCTGGTGGCCGGCCGCTGCGCCTCCATGACGCACGAAGGCCAGTCGGCCGCGCGCGCGAGCGGCGGCTGCTTTGTGATGGGGCAGGCGGCGGGTACGGCGGCGGCCTCGCTGGGCAGCCGTGCGAAGTTCGCCGAGGTCGATGTGCCCGCGCTGCAGAAGAAACTGGTGGCGGACGGGGCGGACCTGGATCGCTGAGCAAGGCGCGATTCCTTCGCGACAGCCGCGGCGCTGCTTGTTTGCTATCGTTTACGGTTCTCCCGCCCATTCTGCCCCCGATGACTCCCGACCCCGCCACCGCCGCCCGCCTTGTCGACGAACTCGTCGCGCTCATGCAGCTCGAGCCGCTCGGGGGCGACCGCTTCCTGGCCCAGAGCGAAGACATCGGCACGCCCGCCGTGTTCGGCGGCCAGGTGCTCGGCCAGTCGCTCGCGGCCGCAAGCCTCACGGTGGGCGCCGACCGGCCGGTGCATTCGATGCACGCCTACTTCCTGCTGCCGGGCGAGCATGCGCCCATCGAATACAGCGTGGACCGCGTGCGCGACGGCCGCAGCTTCACCACGCGGCACGTGGTGGCGCGCCAGCAGGAACGCATCATCTTCGAGATGTCGGCCTCCTTCCAGACCGTGGACGACGGTGTCGAGCACCAGTTCGCCATGCCCGCGGTCGTTGGCCCCGAGGGGCTGGTGAGCGAAATTGACCAGCGCATCGCGCTTGGCGACCGCCTGCCCGAGCGCTGGCGCATCAAGGGCCTGGAGCCGCACGGCATCGAATACCGCCGCGTGGAGGCCGACGACCTGCTGACGCCGGCGGTGCGCCCGTCCGAAAGCGCCATCTGGATGCGCGCCATTGCGCCGCTGCCCGACGACCCGGTGGTGCACCGCGCATTGCTCGCCTATGCCTCCGACCACGGCCTGCTGCGCGCCGCGATGCTGCCGCACGGCCTGAGCTTCATAAGCGGCCAGGTGCGCCCCGCGAGCCTCGACCATGCGATGTGGTTCCACCGCGATTTCCGCATGGACGACTGGCTGCTGTATGTGCTGGATTCGCCGAGCGCGAGCGGCGCGCGCGGCCTGTGCCGCGGCAGCCTGTTCACGCGCGACGGGCGACTCGTGGCCTCGACCGCGCAAGAGGGCATGCTGCGCGTCAGGCGCTGAAGTCGGAGGCCTGGTTGTTCAGGGCGCGCTCCCGCCGACGGGGTACCTTGCTCCGCGAATGTCCTCCGGCCTTCGGCCTCCCCCTTTATTTCGCTGCGCAAGGCACCCCATCAGCGTGATCGTTGGTTAGACCGGTCGTTGATCGGCGGTTCACCAACAGCGTGGCCTGTGCACGCGCCCTGAACGACAGGTCCAACCTGGCAAGCCCACCGAATCCTTGGCTAAATGCAGGTTTCGCATGAACCAAGGAATCCCGCATGTCTGAAGATCAAAAGAAAGTAGCCATCGTCACCGCCGGAGGCAGCGGCATGGGCGCCGCCGCGGCCCGCAAGCTCGCCGATGACGGTTTTCGCGTGGCCATTCTTTCCTCGTCGGGCAAGGGCGAGGCGCTGGCCGCCGAGCTCGGCGGCATTGGCGTGACGGGCTCCAACCAGTCGAACGACGACCTGAAGCGGCTCGTGGACCGGGTGGTCGATGAATGGGGCCGCGTCGACGTGCTGGTCAACAGCGCGGGCCATGGTCCCCGCGCGCCGATCCTCGACATCAGCGACGAAGACTGGCACCGCGGCATGGACGTCTACCTGCTGAGCGCGGTGCGCCCGAGCCGGCTGGTGGCGCCGCTCATGGTGAAGCAGGGCAGCGGCACCATCATCAACATCTCCACCTTCGCGGCCTTCGAGCCCGACCCCGTGTTCCCGACCTCGGGCGTGTTCCGCGCCGGCCTCGCGGCCTTCACCAAGCTGTTCGCCGACAAGTACGCAGCCGACAACGTGCGCATGAACAACGTGCTGCCCGGCTTCATCGACAGCTTGCCCGAGAAGGCCGAGTTCCGCTCGCGCATTCCGATGGGTCGCTATGGCAAGAGCAGCGAGATCGCAGCCGTGATCGGCTTTCTGGCGTCCGAAGGCGCGGGCTACATCACGGGACAGAACCTGCGCGTGGACGGCGGCATCACGCGCTCGGTGTGACGGCCCGCGGCCGGGCGCCCGAGGCCCTACCTACAATCGAGAACATCTGTCCGTCAGGCGCGGCGCGGCCCTGTCGCCGCGCACGGGCTGTTCTCCATCCATGCCTTCTCCACACAGCCGCCTGCGCACCGAGTGGTGCCCGAGCATTCCGCGCGAACTCATGGCCGGCGCCGTCGCCACCTTCGCGCTCATTCCCGAAGTCATCGCCTTCTCCTTCGTGGCCGGTGTCGATCCCGCGGTCGGGCTGTTCGCGTCTTTCATCATCGGCATCGTCATCGCCTTCACGGGCGGGCGGCCCGCCATGGTGTCGGCCGCGGCCGGCTCGGTGGCGCTGGTGGCTGCGCCGCTGGTGCACGCGCACGGCCTGCCATACCTGCTGGCGGCCGGCGTGCTGGCGGGTGCGATGCAGATCGTGTTCGGGCTGCTGCGGCTCGGCGTGCTGATGCGCTTCGTCTCCACCTCGGTGCGCACGGGTTTCGTCAACGCGCTCGCGATCCTGATCTTCGCGGCGCAGATGCCGCACTTCGTCGGCGCCAACACCGCGACCTGGGCCATGGTGGGCCTGGGGCTGGCCATCATCTACCTGCTGCCGCGCATCACCATCGCGGTGCCGTCGCCGCTGGTGTGCATCGTGGTGGTGACGCTGGTCGGGCAATGGCTGGGCCTGCCGCTCAAGACGGTGGGGCAACTGCCGAGCGCGCTGCCGGTGTTTGCGTTTCCGTCGGTGCCGCTGACGCTCGAAACGTTGCGCATCATCGCGCTACCCGCGTTCGCCATCGCGATGGTCGGCCTGCTCGAATCGATGATGACCGCCAGCGTGGTGGACGACCTGACCGACACGCCGAGCTCGAAGAACCGCGAGTGCAGCGGCCTCGGCGTGGCCAATGTGGCGGCCAGCTTCTTCGGCGGCATCGCCGGCTGCGGAATGATCGGCCAGACCGTGAGCAACGTTCGCTACGGCGGGCGAGGGCGGCTGTCGACGCTGTTCGCGGGCGCCTTCCTGCTGATCCTCATGGTGCTGCTGAAGCCCTGGGTGTCGCAGGTGCCGGTGGCGGCGCTGGTGGCGATCATGGTGATGGTGTCGGCCTCGACCTTCGACTGGGGTTCGCTGCGCGCGCTGGTGCGCCATCCGCGCATGTCCAGCGCGGTGATGCTCGCGACGGTGGCCGTGACCGTCGCCACCGACAACCTGGCCGCGGGCGTGGCCACCGGCGTGATGCTGAGTGGCGTGTTCTTCACCTTCAAGGTGGCGCGGCTGTTGCATGTGCATGCAGAGACCGGCGAAGGCGGCACACGTGTCTATCGCGTCACCGGCCAGGTGTTTTTTGCCTCGGCCGACATGCTGGTCGATGCCTTCGACGTGCGCGAGATCGACGGCGCGCCGGTGCACATCGATGTGTCCCAGGCCCATTTCTGGGACCTGACCGCGGTGGCCGCGCTCAACAAGGTGGTCGAGCGGCTGCGCAAGCACGGCAGCCTGGTGGAAGTGGCCGGGCTCAACCAGGCCAGCCGCGACCTGATCCTGCGGCTGGACGCCGCGCCCCAGTGAACTAGGTGATTTTCCTCATGAGCCGGACGGTGCCTCGGCCCTAGCCTTTGCAGTTTCGTCGGATGGCCGATGGACCGGAAAGGCTCCCATGAAGATTCCCGCCCCGGTGCTGAAGAACATGCGCCGCACCATCGAGTCCTACGAAGCGTCCGCCCGCGAATACAACGCGATCGTGGCGGGCCACCGGCCGGCCGAAATCGAGGATGCACTGCGCCGGATGATGCAGCTCGTGCCCGCCGGCGGCAGCGTGCTCGAGATCGGTTCCGGATCGGGACAGGACGCCGACTTCGTCGAGGCCCTGGGCGGGATCGTCAGGCGCACCGATGCGGTTCAGGCGTTTCTCGACCTTCAGGCGGAGCGCGGCAAGAAGGGCGAGCTGCTCAACGTCGTCACGGATGCGCTGGGCGGGCCCTACAGCGCGATCCTCGCGATGTGCGTGCTGATCCATGTCGATCGCGCGCAAATCGCCCCGGTGCTGCGCAAGGTGTTCGACGCGCTCGAGCCCGGCGGGGTTTTCCTGGCGGCCATGCGCATCGGCGAAGGCGAGACGAACGGCGACTACCAGACCGTGTACTGGGCGAAGGACCAGTTTGCCGAGCAGCTTGCGGCGGCGGACCTGCGCATGCACTGGGACAGCCAGTGGATCGGCCGCGACAACGTGACCTGGACCAACTTCCTGGCGTGCCGTCCGCTGCGGCAAACCGGGAACTACACGCCCAGGTAGCGCGTCCAGAGCGAGCGGTCGGCATCGAGCGCGGCCGAATCGCCTTGCCACACCACGCGCCCGCGTTCGAGGATCACGTGGCGGTCGGCCAGCGGCAGCAGGCGCTGCACGTACTTGTCGACCACCAGGATCGCCTCGCCCTCGGCCTTGAGCGTGGCGATGCAGTGCCAGATCTCCTCGCGGATCACGGGGGCCAGGCCTTCGGTGGCCTCGTCGAGGATCAAGAGGCGCGGATGCGTGGACAGCGCCCGCGCAATCACCAGCATCTGCTGCTCGCCGCCCGAGAGCTGGTTGCCAGCGTTGGCCTTGCGTTCCGCCAGGCGCGGGAACAGGCCGTAGAGCGCCTCGACCGTCCAGCGCGGCGCACCGCCCGGGCGCGGCCGCGCGAACGCGCGCAGGTGCTCCTCGACGCTGAGGTTCGGGAACACGTGCCGCCCCTCGGGCACGATGGCCACGCCGCGCCGGGCGATGGCATCGGGCCTCATCGTCTTGTGCGGCCCGCCGATGGCGTCGCCGCCGAAATGCACGCTGCCGCGCATCGGCGCCAGCGTGCCGGTCAGC
The DNA here is from genome assembly GCF_018614875.1 of Variovorax paradoxus. Classification (GTDB taxonomy): domain Bacteria; phylum Pseudomonadota; class Gammaproteobacteria; order Burkholderiales; family Burkholderiaceae_C; genus Variovorax; species Variovorax paradoxus_I. The sequence goes on from NZ_JAGGNW010000007.1 coordinate 108,732, forward strand.
ACCTTCAGCAACGTACTCTTGCCCATGCCGTTGCGGCCCAGCAGCGCGAGCACTTCGCCCGCGCCGATGCGCAGGTCGATGCCGAACAGCACCTGGCTCGCGCCGTAGCCGGCCTCGATGGATTTCGCTTCGAGCAAAGCCTTGGTCGTTGTCGTCGTTGCGCTCATGCGTGTCCCTCCGCTTCCGTACCTAGGTACACCGCCTGCACATCGGGATGCCCGCGCACCTCGTCGGCCGTGCCGCTCATCAGCACGCGCCCCTGCACCAGCACCGTGAGCCGGTCGGCCAGGCGGAACACCGCGTCCATGTCGTGCTCGATCAGCAGGATCGCCATCGATTCGCGCAGCGATTCGATCAGGTCCACCATGCGCGCCGACTCGTCCGGGCCCATGCCGGCCATTGGTTCGTCGAGCAGCAGCAGCTTGGGTTCGGCCGCGAGCGCCAGCGCCACGTCGAGCGCGCGCTGCGCGCCGTGCGGCAGCGTGCCCGCGATGCGGTGGCGTTCGCTGCCGAGGCCCACGCGGTCGGCCAGAGCCACGGCGCGCTCCACCAGGCCGCGTTCCGTCGCGCGCGGCGCCATGAAGCGCAGGCTGCTGCCCGCATGGGCCTGCGCCGCGAGCATGAGGTTGTCGTGCACCGTTTCCTTGGCGAACACGCGGGTCACCTGGAAGCAACGCGACATGCCGGCCGCCACGCGCTGGTGGTCTTTGAAGCCGGTGATGTCCTTCTCGTCGAGCAGGATGCGCCCGGCGTCGGCCTTGAGCAGCCCCGTGATCAGGTTGACCAGCGTGGTCTTGCCCGCGCCGTTCGGGCCGATCAGCGCATGCACTTCGCCGCGCTCCACGGTGAGGTTCACATGGTCGGTTGCGAGCAAGCCGCCGAAGCGCTTGACCAATCCTTCGATTCTGAACAGGCTCATGTCTTGCTCCCTCGCCCCTCTGGGGAGAGGGCCGGCGTGAGGGGCAGGCGGCGCTTGTACAAGGCAGCAAGCCCCTTCGGCGCCCACAGCGCGACGGCAATCAGCAGCAGCCCGAGCGGCATGTGCCAATGCTCCGTGTGCTGCTTCAAGGCCTCTTCGAGCACCAGCCAGACCACGGCCCCGACAGGCCCGCCCCAGCTGCGCCCGAGCCCGCCGATCACCACCATCACCAGCAGCGTGGCCGACTGCGTCCAGTGCATCGTCGCCGGGCTCACGAAGCCATTGCCGCCCGCAAGCAGCGCGCCGGCCAGTCCCGCGATGGCGCCGGCGATCGCAAACGCCACGAGCTGCAGCTTGAACACCGGATAGCCCAGCGCCCGCATGCGCGTCTCGTTGTCGCGGATACCCATCAGCGCATGGCCGAAGCGCGATTGCGTGGCGCGGTGCAGCCACCAGAGCGCGAGCGCCACGATGGCCAGCACCACCCAGTAGAAGTTCGATTCGTTGCCCAGGTCGAGACCTGGCAGCAAACTGGGCCGGCTCATCAGCGTGTAGCCGTCGTCGCCGCCATAGCGCCGCAGCGACACCACCACGAAGTACAGCATCTGCGCAAAGGCCAGCGTGGTCATGATGAAGTAGACGCCCCGCGTGCGCAGCGCCACCATGCCGACCAGCGCCGCGACCAGGCCGGCGACGAGCGCAGCCGCGGGCCACATCATCCAGGCCGACACCACGCCCGCATCGCTGAGCGCCACCACCGTGTAGGCGCCCATGCCGATGAAGCCCGCATGCCCGAGCGCCACCATGCCGCCGAAGCCGAGGATGAAGTTGAGGCTGGCGGCCGCCAGCGCCACCACGAGCACGCGCCGGACGAAGCCGATGTAGAACTCGAGCCCGAACAAGGGCGCGACCAGCGGAAACGCCGCGAGCAGCAAGAGGAGCAGACCGAGGCCGATAGAGCGTGAGGAAGACTTCATGACCGTGCCGAGAACAGCCCCGAAGGCCGGAAGATCAGGACGACCACCATCAGCGCGTACATCGCGACTTCGGCGAACAGCGGTCCCAGGTCGGCCGCGGTGGCCGGCGGCAGCGTGGCGCGCAGCAGCATCGGCACGAAGGCGCGGCCGATGGTGTCGACCACGCCCACCAGCAGTGCTGCCACGAAGGCGCCGCGCACCGAACCGATGCCGCCGATCACCAGCACCACCAGCGCCGGGATCAGGATGGCCTCGCCCATGCCCACCTGCACCGCGACGATCGGCCCCATCAGCGCGCCGGCCAGCGCGGCCAGCGCCGCGCCGAGCAGGAACACGCCGTTGAAGATGCGGCCCACGCGCACGCCCATCAGCTCGGCCATCGGCCGGTCGGACGCGCCCGCGCGCACACGCATGCCGATGCGCGTGTGGTTGACCAGGAGGTAGAGCGCGAGCGCCACCAGCAGACCGCCGGCGAGGATCACGAGGCGGTAGGACGGGTAAGGCAGGCCGTCCACCAGGTCGATCGGCCCGGACAGTGCGGCCGGCGTCGGCGCCATCACCGGCGACGGGCCCCAGGCCATCTTGACGATGTCGTCGGCCACCAGGATCACGCCGAAGGTGGCGAGCACCTGCGCGAGGTGGCCGCGCGTATAGAGGCGCCGCATCAGCAGCACTTCCAGAAGCAGCGCCACCACCACCGTGACTGCCACCGCGATCACGATGGCCGCCATGAACGAACCGGTGCGCGTGTGCGCCTCGGCCGCCACGTACGCGCCCGACATGAAGAGCGAGCCGTGCGCGAGATTCAGCACATCCATGATGCCGAACACCAGCGTGAGTCCCGCGGCCAGCAGGAACAGCATCAGCCCATAGCCGAGGCCGTTGAGCAGCTGCTCGAGAACAAGAATTCCACTCATAGGATCAGGAGGTAGCCCGCATTGGATTCAAGAAACACCGCGGAACCGGCTTTGCCGGGCCGCTGGTGTTGCCCCCGGTAGGGGGTTGGAGAAGCGACACGAAGTGCGCGAAGCCTGGGGGCGAGCCTATTTCAGCGGGCACTTGTCGGCGTACGAGTCGCCGTAGTTGGTCAGCACGGTGTTGATCAGCTTGTTCGTGACCTTGCCCTGCGCGTCCTTGCCGATCACGCGCAGGTAGAAGTTCTCGACCGGATAGTGGTTGTTCGCGTACTTGAAGCTGCCGCGCGTCGAAGCGTAGCTGGCCTTCTTCAGAGCCGCCACCACGGCCTCGCGGTTCTGTGCATTGCCGCCCGCTTGCTTGACCGCGGCGTCCATCGCCAGGATCGCGTCATAGGCCTGCGCCGCGTACACCGACGGATAGCGGCCGTTGTATTCCTTGCGGAACGCGGCCACGAAGGCCTTGTTGGCGGCGTTGTCGAGGTCGTGCGCCCAGTGCGAAGTGTTGAACAGGCCGAGCATCGGCTCGCCCACCGCGCCGATCACGTCCTCGTCGGCCGAGAAGCCGCTGGTCACGAGCGTGATGTCCTTCGACAGGCCCGCGCCCACGAACTGCTTGATGAAGTTGATGCCCATCGCGCCGGGCAGGAAGAAGTAGATCGAGTCGGGCTTGGCCGCGCGCAGCTGCGCGAGTTCGGCCGCGTAGTCGATCTGGCCGAGCTTGGTGTAGAGCTCGTCGGCCACCTGGCCCTTGAACTGGCGCTTGAAGCCGCCCAGCGCATCCTTGCCCGCGGGGTAGTTGGGGGCGATCAGCACGATCTTCTTGAAGGCGCGGTCCTGTGCGAACTTGCCGGCCGCCTCGTGGAACTGGTCGTTCTGGTAGGCGGTGCCGAAGAAGTAGGCATTGCACTGGGCGCCCGCGAACTGGCTCGGGCCGGCATTGGCCGAGAGGTACGGCACCTTGGCATTGAACAGCGTCGGGCCCACGGCCAGCGCCACGTTCGAGCCGATCGGGCCGCTGAAGATGTCGATCTTGTCGCGCTGGATCATGCGGTCGACCAGCTGCTTGGCCTGGTCGGGGCTGCCGGCCATGTCGGCCTGCACGAATTCCACGTCCTGCCCGCCGAGCTTGCCGCCCAGCTGCTTGATGCCGAGCGCGAAGCCGTCGCGCGCCTCGGCGCCCAAGGCCGCGAACGGACCCGAGATGTCGAGTGCCAGGCCCACCTTCACGGGTGCGGCCATGGCCGAGGCCGCGCCGCCAAGGGCTGCACCGCAGAGCAGCAGCGAAAGCAGGGTGCGCGGCAGCGCGGGCGACTTCGGGGACGGGTGGCTCATGGATTCTCCGGCAGAGGAAGGGTGAAACGACGCCCCGGCGCTGCGCCATGCAGCACCGAAGACATCAAACCGTTGATAGCTAAATACTTTAACCATAAACAATTCGGTGTCAACGGTGCTAGCACGAATGGTGCCAATGGTTCGTGTCGCTTCCTGGTGCGCGGGGCCCGTTTCCGTGGGTCCTTCTGCGGCTTCAGCCGAAGGGATTGGCAGTGGCGAACCAGAGGGCGATGCCGGTGGCGATGATGAATGCGCCGTCGGTCACGCCCGCCACCAGGAAAAACTTGGTCTGCAGCACGTCGACCAGCTCGGGCTGGCGCGCGGTGCTTTCGAGGAACTTCTGGCCCACCAGCCCGATGCCCAGGCAGGAGCCGAGGGCGGCCACGCCGATCAGCAGGGCGACTGCGAGGGGAAGGATGTTGAAGCCGGTCATGGTGTTTTCTCCTGGTGGTTGGTTGATCGATGGAGGTACTTTCCCAGAGCGGGTGCGTGCGGTCCATGACGTGGGAGGTCATGAGCCGGGCGCAGCGCGAAACGAAAAAAGCCGGCCGCAAAAAGCGGCCGGCTCTCGGGGAGCGTCAGAGCCTCAGGGCAACTGAGTCCAATTTTGGTTGTTGCCCCCATTGCAGGTCCAGGTGATCAGCGCGGTGTCCTGCGTGGTCGAGCCACTGGGCACGTCGAGGCATGACCCCGAGGCGCGGTTGCGGAGGGTTCCGCCAACCAGGCTCCACTGCGCCGTGTTGCCTGCCGTGCACGCCAGCTGCACCACCGGCGCGTTGGTGGTGGCGGTGCCGTTCTGCGCCAGGCACAGGCTGCTGTGTTCGGCCACGAGCTGCACATAGCCGCCGGTGATGGAAGTCACGGTGAACTTCTCGTTGCTCGAGGTGCCGCAGGGCCACTGCACCGCCGTCGCGCCGCTTGCGATCGATCCGCCCTTGATGTTCACGCACATCGTCGGGTTGAGGTCCGAGCGCAGCCGCGTGACCACCGCCGGGGCCGTGTCCTGCGAGCGCACATATTCGCGCAGCGCCACCATGTCCGCCGCCGGCAGGCTCGATGCGTTGCCGTGGCCGCTGTTCAGCACGTCCTGCAAGGTGGCGGCCTGCCCGTTGTGGAAGAAGGCGGTGGTGTTCCAGGTGCCCGAGAGCGTCGGCGTGTCGAAGCCCAGGCCCGCAAGCGGCTGGTTGCCGCCCTTGCCGGAAGAGAGCTGGATCGTGCCCACGTCGTGCCGCAGCCCGTCGCGCAAGGTGCCGCCGGTGTGGCAGGTGGCGCATTGGGCCGTGTTGAACACGGTCTGGCCGCGCACCGCCTCCACGCTCAGGCTGCCGTCGCTGGCACGTGCCGGGCTGCGCATGAACTTGCTCAGCGAACCCAGGTAGGCCGCGAGATCGTCGAGCTGGGCACTCTTGCCGGCCTTGGGCGCGCCCAGCGGATCGGCCGTGGCGGCGAAGTCGGCATTGGTGAGGAAGCCGGTGCCGCCGAACTCGTTGCGGATGTCGTTCTCGAAGTCCTGCACCTCGTCGAAGTTGGCCGTCCAGTGCAGCTTGCCGTGGCCCAGGCCGCGGCGGCCCTGCAGGCCGATGGTGCGCCGCAGCCCCTCGCCGCGCTGGGTGAAGTCCCAGACCATGCCGTCGTCGCCGCCATCGGCATGGCAGCTCGCGCAGGAGATGTAGTTGTCCTTGCTCATGCGCCGGTCGGACGCGTTGTAGAACACCTGCTTGCCGCGCAGCGCCGCGGCCGCCATCGGCTCCTGCGCCACCGTCACCACGTTCTGCAGGAAGATCGCGGCCGCGGACTCGGACGACAGCACCAGGGCCACGTCGTGCACCGACACCGACCGCGCCAGGAAGTTGTTGACGAACAGGCGCTTGCGCGTCGCGTCCAGGTACAGGCCGTGCGGCGCGCTGCTGGCGTTGATCTCGCCGCGCACCGTGCGGCTGTACGGATCGACGATGGCCACGCGGTTGCCCTCCATCTGCGCCACGAAGATGTAGTCGCCCGACGGCGAGAACAGCGCGGCGCGCGCCGGTGCGCGGTCGTCGAAGTCGATCTGCTCGGCGAACACTTCCGCCGCCGTCTGCAGGTTGACCTGCGACAGGATGGAACGCACCGTCTGGTCGTGCGCGAGGTTGTTGCCGTCCCTGAACTTGCCGCGCACGATGTTGTCCTTCTTCGAAGGCAACACGGCGCGCGTGCCGTCCGGCGAGATCACCACCTGGCTCAGGTAGTTGGCCACGCCGCGCGCACGGCTCTCGGTGTCCACCGTGGTGGTGTCCACGGGCAGCGCGATGGTGGTGATGGCGCTCATGCTCTGCAGGTTCACCTTGTGCAGCTGGCCGCCGGTCATCTTCGACTTGAAGCGCGTGACGTAGGCCACCTGCGAGTCGGCGTTGACCGCGATGCCGCGCAGGTTGCCGTCCAGCGCGACCGCACCGGTGGTGGCGCCGCTGCTCGGGTCGAAGCTCATCAGCACCGACTTGCTTTCCAGCGTCAAGAGGCCCTTCGCGCGGTCGGGCGTGAAGGCCACGCCATAGGGGCCGCTGCCGTAGGCCAGCGGCACGGTGGCCGAGATGGCGCCGTCGGCCGCGTTGAGCGCCACCAGCTTGTCCTCGCCCTGCACCGTGACCCAGATGCGGCCGTCCGGGCCCACAGCCAGCGTCTTGGGTTCGTCGCCGACGCGCGTTTCCCAGCGCTTGGCCAGGGTCTGCGCGTCGATGGCGGCGACCGTGCCGCTGTCGGGGTTGACCGAGTACACCGAGTTGGCGTCGCCCGCGATGTTGGTGGTGTGCGTCGGCGCCTGCGCCGTGACCGGTGCGATCACGGTGAGGTTGTAGGTGTAGAAGGTCTCGCGGCCGTTCACGTCCTTCACCGTCAGCGTCACCGTGAAGTGGCCGGGGCGGTTGTAGGTGTAGGTGTAGTTCGGCTGGTTCGAGTAAGCCGTTTGCGTGCCGTCGCCGAAGTTCCAGCGGAACTGCGCGCCGCTGCTGCCCAGCGTGGCCGGGTTGAACACCAGCTGGCCGTTGACGATCTTCGGCCCGCCGCCGATGCCGGGGTCGCCGATGATGGCCTGCCCGCGCAGCGTCGTCACCTCGGTGTCGGTGAGCACGCGGCCGTAGACGCGCACTTCCGCCAGCGTGCCCTTGAAGAGCGCCGCGTTGCCCTGGATCTGGCCCAGCAGGTTGAACTTGTTCGTGAGGCCCTTGGTGCCCGTGGGGCCGGTGGAGGTGGTCTTCACGCCGTCCACGTACAGGGCCTGTGCGCCGGAGGCCGCGTCGCGCGTCAGCACCACGTGGTGCCAGGTGCCGTCGTTCACCACCGCGGTGGAGGTGGTGCCGGCATCGTTGCCGACCGAGAGCTTGATGCGCCCGCCGTTGTCGAGCCAGCCCCAGAACACGTCGTCCGTGCCGTTCGCCTGGTCGCGCCCGAAGATGCCCGGCGCGGTCCACGAGTTCGCACCGCCCGCCTGCGTGGTCTTCATGTAGAAGCTCAGCGACGCGGTACCGCCGAGCACGGTGGCGACGGAATCGTTCTTCAGCGGCACACCGGCGGTGCGGTTCGCGAAGTTCATGCCGATGCTCTCGAACGCGTCGCCCGACACTGGCGTGCCGTTGTTGTTGCCGATGGGGTCGGACAGGTTGCCCGCCAGCGTCCAGTAGTGCATCAGGTTGATGTCGGTCGCGTTGCCGGTGTTGAAGGTCGACCTGTAGTCGGCACCGATGGCATTGCCCGCATAGTCCTTCACGCCGTTGGCCGGCAGGAACACTTCATAGCTGGTGCCGGGCGAAAGCGGTTGGTCGGGAGAGAAGTTGATGATGCCCAGTTGCACGCTGTAGGTGCCGGCCAGCGTGTTGCCGCCTACCGGGCGCACGATGAAGGTGTTGGAATTCACGCTCTCGGGCCGGATGTTGTCGGTCATGCCAAGGCCGATGCGGGAGGTCAGCGCCTGCTGCTTCGCGCCGTTGGCGGGCGAGACCTGCTTGACCTCGGGCTTGGTGATGTCGGGGTCCACCGCATGCACGACGAAGCCGCTGCCTGAACCGTGGTCGTTGCCCACGAAGACCAGGTTGCCGAACATCGCGACCTGGCCGTTGTCGGAATGCGTGAAGTTCGGGTCGTCCTCGCGCAGGATGCTGCCGCGGCCCACCTCCACGTGGTTCAGCGGATTGCTCACGTCGACCTTGTGGATGCGCGTTTGCGCGCCCTGGATCACGTAGTTGTCCTGCGTGGCGCAGTACAGCTGCTCGTCGATGACCAGCCGGTTGTCCTCGGCCACGAAGCGCGAGCGGTCGCTCAGGTCGTAGCTGTACATCCTGGCGCCGCTGTTGCGCGTGGAGACGTGCAGGTTCCTGCCGTCGAAGCAGGTCGCGTAGTAGAACGGTGTGGTCCCCACGATGGAATCGAGCACCTTGGGGTTGAGCGGGTCGGAGATGTCCAGGCTGGCGAACCCGCCGTTGCTTTCCATCGCGGTCAGCACCATGTGGTTGCCCATGGTGAAGATCGGCCCGACACGGAAGTTGCCGAGCTCGCCCGTGGGAACCGGGTTGGGCTTGCCGGCGCCGCGGTTGGCGACGACGGCGTTGGCCGGATCGCGCGCATCGACGATGAAGATGCCCCGGCCCGCCGATGCCACGTACAGGTAGGGCGCCTGCCACCAGAGCTGCCAGGCCACGTTCTCGTAGTCGCCGGCGTTGACGCCCGGCAGCGCCAGCTTCTTCACCTGCTTGATGTCGTTGATGTCGGTGAAGTCCCAGAACTCGACGCCGTTGATGCTGGGCAGCACCACGTACGTCTTGCCGCCGATCTTGGCGGTGCCGAAGGAGTGCGTTTCGCGGAACTCCTTGGTGCGGGCCTCGGGTTCGTAGATCTTCTTGACGAGCTTGATCTGGCGCGGGTTCGACACGTCGTACAGCAGGAAGCCGCCCGGGCCGAGGCCGCTGTCCGGCGCGAAGGAGGTGAGGAAGTAGCCGTTGACCATGATGCCCGCGTTCATCCCGTAGTCCTTGCGGCCCGGGTAGGTGGCGGGCACCTCGCGCGATTCGTAGGCACTGCTGTGCGCCGGATCGAGCGGGTGCGCGGGGCTCGTGATCATCGACACCGGCTTGAACAGTTCCGCCGAGGTGTAGGTGAGATTGCCGAGGCCCGGCCCCTGCAGCGGGAGCGGATCGGCGGCGGCTTCGGCGACAGCGGTCGCCATGTTGCCGAGGGTGGTCATCGGACTGACGCCGGTGATTGCCGCATGCGTCAGCAATGTGACCAGCGGAGCCAGGAACGCCATCAAGAAATACCGGATCTTCATCGTCGCCTCCAGATTGTTAGAAGTTCGCAGGACAACCCGTTGCTCGATCCCTCTCCAGTGCGCGCGCAGGACGCACCCCGGCAGGCGACGGGTGCATCGCCTGCCGTGCTGACTTTTTTTGGTTCTTGCGCCGGCGCTCTTTTCTTCGGCCTACTTCGCGCCGCCCGACTCGTAGAGAGCCCAAGCCTCCTTGGCGCTCGCGCCGCGGTGGATCATGGCCATCAGCGCACTCACCACCGCCGACGGATTGGCGTGCTGGTAGACATTGCGCCCGTACACCATGCCGACGGCCCCCTGGTCCAGCAGCACGCGCGAACGCGCGAACACCTGCTGCAGGTCTTCGCGCCCGCCGCCGCGCACGAGCACGGGACAGCGCGCGGCCTGCACCACGCGGTGGAACTCGGCGGGATCGGTGGTGGGGTCGGCCTTGACGATGTCGGCGCCCATCTCGCGCGCCAGGCGCACCAGCGTGACGATCTTCTCGGCGTCGCCGTCGACCATGTAGCCGCCCTGGTCGCTGTGCGGGCGCATCACCAGCGGCTCGATCATCAGCGGCATGCCGTAGCGGTCGCAGTCGGCGCGCACGCGCGCGATGTTCTGCACGCACTGGCGGAACAGGTCGGGCTCGTTCGGCAGCATGAACAGGTTGACCACCACGCAGGCCGCGTCGCGCTGCACCGCCGGCAGCACCGGGTCGTGCTCGTTCTGCAGCACGGCCCACATCACGCGGTGCGCGGTGGCGTTGTAGGGGTTGCCCATGTCGATGCGCTGAACCAGCGCGGGCTTGTTGCGGCCCGGGCGGTCCTGCAGCAGGTCGGCCTGGCCGTGGTTGAGCTGGATCGCATCGGGGCCGGCGGCCACGAGTTTGTCCATGACCAGCGGCATGTCTTCCAGCCCGTTGAGGAACGAGGGCTCGTTGCACACGCCGTGGTCGAGCGCAATGTCCAGGCAGCGCCCGTTGTTCAGCAGCCGGTTCAGGCGTGCGGTCTTGTCCTTCGACATATGAAAGAAATCCTTGAATTGAGAGTGAAGAGGGGTCAGGCCAGTGCGTGCAGATGCTTGCCCGCCGCGGCATCGACGAGCGCCAGTGCATCGGCGCGCAAGTGCACCGAGCCAGCGGCCGCGTTCTCGACGGCCTGCTTGCTCACGCGCGCGCCGCACAGCGCCACCGAGACGCTGCCGCGTGCCAGCGTCCACGCGATCATCAGCTGGCCGAACGAGCATTCGAGCTGCTTGCGCAGCGGCTCCAGCTCCTCGAAGAAGGCCTTGAGCTTCGCGCGGTTCTCCGCGCTGAAGCGCGGGTTGCTCGCGCGCTGGTCGTCGCCGGTGAACTTGCGCCCGGGGTCGATCGGGCCGGCCAGCAGGCCCAGCGCCAGCGACGAATAGCCCAGCACCGCCACGTCGTGCCCGGTGCACAGCGGCACCAGCGTCTGCTCGATCTCGCGGTCGATCAGGCTGTAGCGCTCCTGCGCCGCATCGACCGGCCCATGGTGCAGGTACTCGGCAAGTGTCTCGGGGCTCACGTTGCTCACGCCGATGGCTCGGATCTTTCCCTGCTTCTTGAGCTCGAGCAGCGCATCCATGGTCTCGGCCACGGGCGTGGTGCTGTCCTGCCAGTGCGTGATGTAGAGGTCGATGTAGTCGGTCTGCAGCCGCTTCAGGCTCTCTTCGCATTCATGGAAGATCGAATCGCGGCCCAGATAGCGGTACACCGGGTGGCCGTCCTCTTCGAAGAAGTGCGTTCCCTGTTGCGTGTGCCACACCAGCCCGCATTTGGTGGCGATGACGGCCTCGTGGCGGCGGCCCTTCAGCGCAGTGCCGACGATGCTCTCCGAGCGCCCGAGCCCGTAGGCCGGCGCGGTGTCGATCAGGGTCACGCCCGCGTCGAGCGAGGCCTGGATGGCCAGCACGGCGGCCGCGTTGTCCCCGCCGCCCCACATCCAGCCGCCCATGGCCCAGGTGCCCAGGCCGATGGCCGAGCATTCGATGCCCGAGGGTCCGAGCGTGGTCTTCTTCATCGATGCGTTGTTGCTGTTGCTCATCGCTTGGTCTTTCTCGTGTTCATGAGGTGGTCGATGGTCACGGCCGCGAGCAGGATCAGGCCCTTGATCACGTCCTGCCAGTAAGGCGACACGTCGAGCAGGATCAGCGAGCTGGTCACCACCGACAGCAGTGCCAGCCCGAGCACCGCGCCCAGCACCGTGCCCGAGCCGCCCTTGAGGCTGGCACCGCCGATCACCGCAGCGGCGATCACGTTGAGTTCCATGCCCATGCCGAAGGTCGGCGTGGCGGCGCCGAAGCGGGCCGTGTAGATCACGCCGGCCAGGCCGGCCGAAGCCGAGCACAGCACCGTGACCCAGAACTTCACATTGCCCACGCGAATGCCCGAGTACAGCGCGGCCTTTTCGTTGCTGCCGGTGTAGAACACGCGGCGCAGCAGGGTCGAGCGGCGCAGCACGAAGTCGCTCACGATCACGATCGCCACGAAGATCAGGATCACCGCCGGAATGCCGAACAGCGTGCCCTGGCCGATGAACTTGAACTCCGCCGGCAGCGAGAACAGCGACTGCGGCGTGCCCTGCGTGAGCGCGAGGCACAGCCCGCGCACGATGACCATGAAGGCCAGCGAGGCGATGAAGTGGTTGAGGCCGATGCGCGTGACGCAGCCGCCGATCATGGCGCCGATCAGCGCGCTCGCGCCGATGGCCACCAGCCCGGCGGTCCACGGATCGAAGCCCAGGAGGAACAGCTTGCCGGTGACCACCATCGCGAAGCACACCACCGAGCCCACCGACAGGTCGATGCCGCCGACGATCAGCAGGATGGTCATGCCCACCACCACGATGCCTTCGATGGAGAACGACAGCAGCATCGCGCGCACGTTGTCCCAGGTCAGGAAGTAGGGCGACGCGAAGCTCATGCCCACGCAGAGCACCGCGATGATGAGCAGCAAGCCCATCTCGCGCATGCTGGTGAGCTTGTTGCCCGGCTTCACGGGGCCGCCTTCCGATTGGCGCGGCGCAAGGCCCGCATCGAGTTGTGCCGGGTAGTTCATGCTGTCTCCTGTTCGCAGAGTCCGGAGGCGAACCGCAGCAGGGCCTCCTCCGTCATTTCGTTGGAATTCAATTCGCCGGCCAGCCTTCCGTCGCGGATCACCAGCGCGCGGTCGCACAGGCCGATGATCTCGGGCAGCTCCGACGAGATCACGACCACGCCCACGCCCTGGTTGGCCAGTTCGCGCAGGATGTGATGGATCTCCGACTTGGCGCCTACGTCCACGCCGCGCGTGGGCTCGTCCATCAGCAGCACCGAAGGGTTGGTGGCCAGCAGCTTGGCGATGGCCACCTTCTGCTGGTTGCCGCCCGACAGGCTCGCCACGTCGATGGCCACGCCGTCGGACTTGAGCCTGAGCTTGGCGCCCAGCTCCACGGCCAGCTTGTGCTCTGCCGCGCGCTGCAGCAGCCCGAAGCGCGAGCTCACGCGCTTCAGCGCCATCGAGGCGATGTTCTGTGCAATGGGCAGGTCGAGGTACACGCCGGCCGCCTTGCGGTCTTCGCTGAGGTAGGCGATGCCTTCGCGCAGCGCGTCGCTGTAGCGGCGGATCACCAGTGCCTTGCCGCGCAGGCGCACGCTGCCGCGCGTTGCGGGGCGCAGGCCGCACACGGTTTCGGCGAGCTCGCTGCGGCCGGCGCCCATCAGGCCCGCGATGCCGAGGATTTCGCCGCGCTTCAGCGCGAAGGACACGCCGTGCACGCGCTCGCCGTCGGCGATGTCGCTCACTTCGAGCACGTGCTCGTTCGACGCAGCGTCTTCCTGCTTCGGCGGGTAGTAGTTGCCCAGGTCGCGCCCGACCATGCGGCGCACCAGACCGTCGGCGGTCAGCTCGGCGAGCGGGCCGCAATGCACGTTCCGTCCGTCGCGCAGCACGGTGACGCGGGAGCAGTGCGCAAAGATCTCTGCCATGCGGTGGCTGATGTAGATGATGCCGATGCCCTGCGCCTTCAGGTCGTGCAGCACCTTGAAGAGCGCGGCCGATTCGTTGTCGGTCAGCGCGGCCGTCGGCTCGTCGAGGATCAGCACCTTGCAGTCGAGCGTGAGCGCCTTGGCGATCTCGATCAGCTGTTGCGTGGAAATGCTCAGGTCCTTCACCAGCGCGGACGGATCGACGTCCTGCCCCAGCCGCTGCAGCACCTTGGCGGCGCGCTCGCCGAGGCTCGCGTAATTCATCCACGCGTGCTTGCCGGCGTTGATCTCCGGCATGAAGATGTTCTCGGCCACGGTGGCGTCGCCGCACAGGGCGATCTCCTGGTGCACCAGGCCGATGCCCAGGCGCATGGCGTGCGCCGGGCCGTCGATGACCACCTTCCGGCCGTCGAGCGAAATCTCGCCTTCGTCCGGCTGGTGGATGCCATCGATGATGTTCATCAGTGTGGACTTGCCCGCGCCGTTCTCGCCGCACAGCGCGTGGATCTCGCCGCGGTGCAGCGAGAAGTCCACGCCCGAGAGTGCGCGCGAAGCGCCGAAGCGCTTGCTGATGCCGCGCAATTCGAGCAATGCGCCCGTTGCGCTCATTCGCCGATACCCTTGGTGCCGCGGCGCGCGAGGTACTTGTCCCAGTAGAAGTCGTCGGCATTGGCCTTGCTGACCACGGCCAGGCCGTTGTCCAGGAAGGGCACGGCCATCGGGTTGGTGCCGTTGCGCTTGGCGTCGTTCATCGGGTCGATGAGGCCCGGGTTCTTCGCCAGGAACAGCATCATCATGCCCATGTAGCCCTGCATGCCCTGGTTCGGGTTGATGGCGCCGAACACGTCGCCCGACTTGATCATGTCGAGGATCTTGGCGTTCACGTCGCAGCACATCACCTTGATGTTCTTCTTGGTCTCGACCTTGGCCTGAGCCGCGCCCAGCGCCGAGTTGGCCTCGGGCATGAACAGTGCGCCCAGGTTCGGGTTGGCCTGCGCGAGGCTCAGCACCGCCTGGTAGGCCTTGTTCGGGTCCTGGTTGCTGGCGGCGCGGCCGACCAGCTTCATGCCCGGGTGCTTGGCCTTCATGCGGTTCACGAAGGCGGCGATGCGGCGGTCGTGGTTGTCCTGGCCGGGGTTCTCGAGCACGGCGTATTCGCCCTTGCCGTTGAGCGAGGCCGCGATGGCGTCGGCGGCCTGCGTGCCTTCGCGGTCGTTGTCCGAGGTGACGAACGAAGTGCGCTTGGAGTTCGGCGAGTCGGCCGCGAAGGTGACCACCGGGATGCCCATCGCCGCCGCGCGGTTGATCGGCTCGATGAACGGGTCGGGATTCATCGGGTGCAGCAGGATGCCCGCGGGCTTGCGCGCCAGCTCCTGCTCGAACGATGCGAGCTGCTTGTTCACGTCGTACTCCGGCGTGCCGGTGTAGCGGGTGCGAACGCCCAGCGTGCGGCCGAGCTGCTTCATCATTTCGTAGACCGGAAACCAGTATTCGACGCCCGACACCATCACGTTCATCACGTAGACGTCGCTGGCATTGCCGCGCAATCCCGTGGCGGCGGCCGTGGGGGTGGACTGCGCAAATGCGCTGGTGCCGGCCAGGCCGATACCGGCGGCCGCAGCGGACTTCAGGAAATTTCGCCTCATTCTTTGTCTCCTCGCGTTGACTGGCAGAGCTTGCGACCTGCCTTGGGAAGGCAGATCTTTGGGACCTCGTTGTCACGACAGTTGTTATGACAGGTAGAATGTAATCGCTGGTCGTTTGCCACGATAACTAGGGGAAACGCTACTGGCGAGCCGCTTTCAACTCGCCGAAGCTGTTATGACATGAAGCCAAATATATTGATCGGCGTCGACATGGGCTCGAGCAGCCTGAAAGCACTGGCCCTCGAGGCCGGAAGCGGCCGCACCGTCGCCTTGTCCCGCATGCCGCTGCCGCACGATCGGCTGCCGGGCGGGGGGTGCGAGGTGAGCGCGGCTGCGATTCGCGCGGCCCTGACCCACGTGCTGCGCGATGTTGCCCACCAGCTCGGTGCCCGCGTGGCCGAGATCCGCGCCATCGGCTGCACGGGCCATGGCGCGGGGCTCTATGCGCTCGATGCGCGCAACGAACTGGTGGCCGGAAGGGCGGTTGCCTCGACCGATCAGCGCGCCGATGCATGGGCGCGTTCGCTCTCGCTGGCTCGTGGCGATGCACTGTTCGCGGAGGTCGGCTGCAGGCCGTGGCCGGGGCAGCCCACCGTGATCGCCGCAGAGCTGCTGGGCGCGGACGCGGTGCAGCGCGGCGAGCTGCGCCGCATGCTGTTCGCCAAGGACTACCTCGGTTGGCTGCTCACCGGCGAAATCGCCACCGACTCCAGCGATGCGAGCACCGCCGGCCTGGTGTCGCTCGCCACCGGCACGTGGTCGCAGGCGGCCTTCGACGCTTCGGGCCTTGCGGACCTGGGGCCGCGTGCCTTCGGCCCCATCGTGCCCAGCGGCACTCTGATCGGAAAGCTGCGGCCCGCCGAGGCGGCGCTGTGCGGATTGCCCGCGGACATTCCGGTGGCGATGGGCGCCATCGACCTGCTCGCCTCGATGACCGCGATCTGCGCGGAAGGCCGCGGCCGCGCGGTGTCGGTGTTCGGCACCTGGTGCGTGAACGCGGTCATCGGGCCGGTGATGGAGCCCAAGCCCGATGTGGCGGCCGTGGTGAATTTCGGCCGTGAAGGCAAGCGGCTCTACATGGAGAACAGCCCCTCGTCGATGGCCAACATCGCGTGGCTGGCCGGCGTGCTCGGGCTGCCCGATTCGCGCGCCGTGGTCGATCTGGCGATGTCGGTGCCGCTGGGCGCGGGCGGCCTGCGCTTCCTGCCATTCGTCAACGGCGGTGGCGGCGTGACGGCGGGTTTCGTCGGCCTCAAGAGCCACCACACGCGCGGCGACATGGCGCGCGCGGTGGTCGATGCGGTGGCGGCGCTGCATGCGCGGCACCTGGCGCGTCTTGCCGCGGGTGGCCTTGCGGTGAGCGAGACGACCGTGCTCGGCGGCGGCGCGAGCGACACGCGCCTGGTGCGCCTGCTTGCATCCTTGCTCGGCCATCCGGTCGAGCGTTGCGCCGACGACGAAACGGGCGCGCGCGGCGCCGCGATCTACGCCGCCATGTCGCAAGGCATCGACCACGCCGAACAAGGCAGCGCCTTGCTCGCGCCCTGCGACACGGTCGAACCCGATGCCTCCGAGGCGCGTGCCCACGCCGATTTCAACGCCGGCTTCAACGAACTGATCGACACCATGTCTCCAGCTTTTTCCCATCTGGCAGGAGGCGCGAAATGAGCGCCTGGCAACTGCCCTTCGTGCGCCCTGCCTCGCTGGCGGGCCGCCATTTCTCGACCGTGATCGTGGGCGCCGGCATCAACGGCGTCGGCGTGTTCCGCGACCTGTCGCTGCAGCGCGTCGACTGCCTGATCGTCGACAAGGGCGACTTCGGCGCCGGCGCCAGCAGCGCGCCCTCGCGCATGATCCACGGCGGCCTGCGCTACCTGGAAAACGGCAGCTTCTCGCTGGTGGCCGAGGCCACGCGCGAGCGCAACCTGCTGCTGCGCAATGCGCCGCACCTGGTGCGGCCGCTCAAGACGGTGGTGCCGCTCGCCAGCTTCTTCGGCGGCCTGATGAGCAGCGCGCTCAAGTTCTTCGGCCGCACGCCGCCGCAGCGCACGCGCGGCCTGCTGGCCGTGGCGCTGGGCCTGCGGCTCTACGACCTGCTGGGTCGCCGCCAGCGCGTGATGCCGGGGCACCGCATCGGCCGCGTGCCTTCGGCCGACCGCGGCCTGTTCCGCACCGCCATCCGCTGGACCGCCACTTTCTTCGATGCGTGGATCAGCCATCCCGAATGGCTCATCCTCGAACTGATCGCCGATGCCTGCCGCGACCAGCCGCGCTCGGCCGCCGCCAATTACTGCCGAGTGATGGGCTGCGCGGGCAACATCCTCACCTTGCGCGACGAGATCACCGGTGCACTCGTGCGCGTGACCGCCGACAGCGTCGTGAACGCCACGGGCGCCTGGCTCGACCGCAGCGCGGCGGTGCTCGGCGGCGCCGGTCCGCGCGTGATGGGCACCAAGGGTTCGCACCTGGTGCTCGACCATCCCCTGCTGCGCGACGCGCTCGACGGCCGCATGGCCTACTTCGAGGCGGTCGACGGGCGCGTGTGCATCGTCTATCCGTTCCTGGACCGCGTGCTGGTGGGTTCCACCGACATCCCGGTCGAGGACCCGGACCAGATCGTCACCGAGCCGGCCGAGGTCGACTACCTGATCGACGTGCTGCGCGAGGTCTTTCCGAACATGGCTTTCGGGCGCGGCGACGTGGTCTACACCTATGTGGGCGTGCGCCCGCTCGCGCGTTCGGAGGCCGACAAGCCGGGGCAGATCTCGCGCGACCATTCGGTGGTGGTCGATCCGCCGAATGCGACGCGCGACATCGCCATCGTCGGCCTGGTCGGCGGCAAGTGGACCACCTTTCGCGCGCTGGCCGAAGAAGCCGCCAACGAAGTGCTGCAGCTGCTCGGCCGCTCGCGCATCGCCTCGACCGAGCTGCTGTCCATCGGCGGCGGCGCGGAGCTGCCGGCCGATGCGCCGGCGGCCGATCGCTTCGTCGAGAAGATGATGGCGGCCTCGGGCATGGGCCGCGCGCGCGCGGTGAGCCTGCTGGGCCGCTATGGTTCGAAGGCATTGCCGCTCGCGCAGCGCCTCGCGGCCTCGGGTGATGTGCCCTTGCAGCATGCGCCGGACTACTCGGCGGCCGAGCTCTCATGGCTGTGCCTCGAAACCGGCGTGGTGCACCTCGACGATCTCGTCATTCGCCGCACGCTGCTGGCCATTCGCGGCCTCGTGACCGATGCCGCGCTCGCCGAGATCGCGAACGTGGCGGCCGAGGCGCTGGGCTGGGACGCCACCCACGCCCACAACGAACTGTGTGCCTGCGCCACCGCGCTGCGCGAGCGGCACAACGTGCGCCTCAACGCGGTGGCTGCCGGCGAGGAGCCTTCTTTCGATGCATCATTGATGGCCAGCTCAGTCCTCGGCCAAGCCTAAAGTGAACAGTCCCAACGACCTGTCGACCGTGCTCGACCGCAATTCCGAATCACCGCTGTGGGCGCAGTTCCGCGACGCCATCCGGCTGCAGATCCTGCAGGGCGCGCTGCCCATCGGCGCCAAGCTGCCGTCCGAGGCCGAGCTCGGCGACCAGTTCGGCATCTCGCGCATCGTGGTGCGCGAGGCATTGGCCGACCTGGTGCGCAACAACCTCATCTACAAGATCAAGGGCCGCGGCGCCTTCGTGTCGGCGCGCGAACGCGACGAGGATTTCGTCTCCACCGTGCTGGGCTTCTCCGACGAAATGGAGCGCAAGGGCCGCTCGGTGCGCACACAGATCCTCGCGCAGGAATTGCGCGCACCCACCGAGCATGAGGCCGCATCGCTGGGCCTCGCCGACGACACGCAGGTGGTGGCCCTCAAGCGCCTGCGCAGTGTGGACGGCGAGCTGCGCCTGCTGGTCGAGACGGTGGTGCCGGCGGACCTGGCGCCGGGGCTGCACCGCGCGCGGCTCGAAGACCGCTCGCTCTACGACGTGCTGCGCCGGCAGTACGGCTTGCGCCTGGTGCGCGCCGAACGCTGGATCGACGCGATGCTGCCCGATGCCGACACCTGCAGGCTGCTCGACCTGCCGCAGCCCGAACCGCTGCTGCGCATCGAGTCGATCGCCTACGGTGCCAACGGCCGGCCGCTCGAGCACTACCGCGCGCTGCACCGCTGCAAGACCAGCCGGCTGCACGTGCAGACGACGACCTGAATTTCTTCAGGCGCTGGCGGTGCCGCTGCGCGAAGGCCACAGCACCGAGGCAATGGCCACCATCATCAGTGCCACGGCCACCCAGTCCTGCCAATGCACGACTTCGCCGAGCCACACCGCGCCGCTGAACACGCCGAGCACCGGGATGAACATCACGCTCAGCGTCGAGGCCACCGGCGGCAGGCCGCGCGCCAGGTAGAACCATGCGGCGTGTGCAAAACCGAAGATCAGCACCGCGTTGTAGAGGATCGACCCCCAGGTCACCTGGCCCGGCCACCGCCACGGGCCGCGCTCGAACAGCAGCGAGAGCACCGTCATCACCACCGCAGTCATCGCCGTCATCCAGAACGACAGCGTGAGTGTCGGCAGCCCGATGCGCGAGTGGCGCAGCAGCTGCGTGCCCAGCGCCCATGTCGCGGCCGCCACCAGCGCCAGCGCCACATAGCCCGGCCGCCCCGCAAGGTCGGTGAGCTCGTGCCACAGCAGCAACCCCACGCCGATTGCGCAGGCCCCCACCCCGAGCCATGAGCGCCGCGTGAGCACGGCCGAGAACAGCACCGCGCCGATCACCGCGGAGAACACCGGCATCGTGTAGCCCAGGATCGCGGTGCGCCCGCCCGACAGCGCCTTCACCGCAAGGATGATGCAGGCGTGCCAGATGAACATGTTGGTGGCGCCCAGCCACACCAGCTCGGGCCATGCGCGGCGCGGTACGCCGAACGGCACCTTCATCACGACCAGCGCGAGCGCCAGCACGGGCACGCCGAGCCAGATCGAGATCGCACGGAAGGCCAGCGGCGGATAGTCCGCCACGCCGAGCTTCATCACGGGCCAGTTGAACCCCCATGCGAGGGTCAGCAGAACGAGCAGGACGAACTGGCGCGGCGTGAAGGAAGGCATGGGCCGCGATTGTGGCGCGGCCCGCGCATTCGTGCTGAAGGCGCGGGCTACAGCAGTCGCTTGAGGTAGCGCCCCGTGTGGCTCGCCTCGTTGGCCGCGATGTCCTCCGGCGTGCCTTCCCCCACCAACGTGCCGCCGCCGGCGCCGCCCTCGGGGCCCATGTCGACCAGCCAGTCGGCGGTCTTGATGACGTCGAGGTTGTGCTCGATCACGACGATCGTGTTGCCGGCGTCGCGCAACTGGTGCAGCACCCTCAGCAGCAGCTCGATGTCGGCAAAGTGCAGGCCGGTGGTCGGCTCGTCGAGGATGTAGAGCGTGCGGCCGGTGTCGCGCTTGCTGAGCTCGAGCGCCAGCTTCACGCGCTGCGCCTCGCCGCCCGACAGCGTGGTGGCCGACTGGCCGAGCTTGATGTAGGAGAGGCCCACGTCGAGCAGCGTGCGCAGCTTGCGCTCGATGGTCGGCACGGCCTTCAGGAACTCGTGCGCGGTCTCGACTGTCATCTCGAGGATCTGCGCGATGTTCCTGCCCTTGTAGAGCACTTCGAGCGTTTCGCGGTTGTAGCGCTGGCCGTGGCAGACCTCGCAGGGCACGTACACGTCGGGCAGAAAGTGCATCTCGACCTTCACCACGCCGTCGCCCTGGCAGGCCTCGCAGCGCCCGCCCGCCACGTTGAAGCTGAAGCGGCCCGGGCCGTAGCCGCGCTCGCGCGCGGTGTTGGTCTCGGCCATCAGCTCGCGGATCGGCGTGAACAGCCCGGTGTAGGTGGCCGGGTTGCTGCGCGGCGTGCGGCCGATGGGGCTCTGGTCGACGTTGATGACCTTGTCGAAGTACTCGATGCCCTCGACCGATTCGTGCGCGGCCGGTTCTTCGTGCGCGCGGTACAGCGTGCGCGCCACGGCGGTGTAGAGCGTGTCGTTCACCAGCGTCGACTTGCCCGAGCCCGAGACGCCCGTCACGCAGGTCAAGAGGCCGACCGGGAAGGCCACGCTCACGTTCTTCAGGTTGTTGCCGGTGGCGCCGACGACGCGGATTTCCTGCAGGGCGGTCTGCGAGGCGAGGTGCGCGGCCTCGCGCGCCGCGCGGCGTTCGGCCGCGGGGCTCGGCGGAAATCGCGAGGCCTTCCTGCCCTCGTTGAAGGCGGGCTTCTTCACGACCGGCAGCCAGGCGGTGCGGCGTTTGGGCACTTCGATCTTCTTCGTGCCCGAAAGGTACTGGCCGGTCAGCGAATCCGGGTTGGCTGCCACCTGGGCGTAGGTGCCCTGCGCCATCACGCGCCCGCCGTGCACGCCGGCGCCGGGGCCCATGTCGATCACATGGTCGGCGGCGTGGATCATGTCCTCGTCGTGCTCGACCACGATCACGCTGTTGCCGATGTCGCGCAGGTGCTTGAGCGTGCCGATCAGCCGGTCGTTGTCGCGCTGGTGCAGGCCGATGCTGGGCTCGTCGAGCACGTACATCACGCCCGTCAGGCCCGAGCCGATCTGCGAGGCGAGCCGGATGCGCTGCGCCTCGCCGCCCGAGAGCGTCTCGGCGCTGCGGTCCAGGCTCAGGTAGTTCAGGCCCACGTCGTTCAGGAACTTCAGGCGCAGGCCGATCTCGCGCACCACCTTGTCGGCGATGTCGGCCTTGGCGCCGCGCAGCTTGAGCGTCTGGAACCACGCGAGCGAATCGCGCAGCGTGAGGTGGCTCAATTCGAAGATCGCCATGCGCGGCGGTTCCCCACCGTCCGCGGGGCGGGCCGACTCATCGACCAGGAACACGTTGCGCGCCTCGGGCCGCAAACGCGAGCCGCCGCAGTCGGGACACGGCTGCAGGTTGCGAAAGCGCGCGAGGTCTTCGCGCACCAGCACCGAATCGGTCTCGCGGTAGCGCCGCGTCATGTTGGGGATGATGCCCTCGAAGGGATGCTTCTTCGTGAGCTTCTTGCCCGCGAAGTTGCCCGACTCCATGGTGTAGTTGAACTTGATCTCTTCCGCGGCCGAGCCGTGCAGCAGCACCTGCTGCACCGAGGCCGGCAGCGACTCGAAGGGCGCGTCGACGTCGAACTTGTAGTGCTTCGCAACGCTCTCGATCATGCTGAAGTAGTAGCCGTTGCGGCGGTCCCAGCCCTTGATGGCGCCGCTGGCGAGCGACAGCGACGGAAAGGCCACCACGCGCGCCGGGTCGAACACCTCGCGGTGGCCGAGGCCGTCGCAGCTCGGGCAGGCGCCCACGGGCGAGTTGAAAGAGAACAGGCGCGGCTCGAGTTCCGACAGCGAGTAGTGGCAGATCGGGCAGGCGAACTTGGCGTTGAACAGGTGTTCCTTGTCGGGTGCGCCTTCGGTGCCCAGTTCGAGCGCAATCGCGCGGCCTTCGGCCAGGCGCAAGGCGGCTTCGAAGCTCTCGGCCAGGCGCTGCTGCATGTCGGGGCGGGCGCGCAGCCGGTCGATCACCACGTCGATGTCGTGCTTCTCGGTCTTCTTGAGCTTGGGCAGGTCGTTGTATTCGTAGGTTTGCCCGTCGACGCGGAAGCGCACGTAGCCGGCGGCCTGCATCTCGGCGAAGAGTTCGAGGAACTCGCCCTTCTTCTCGCGCGCCACCGGCGCCAGGATCAGCAGGCGCGGCTCATTGGGAATGGCAAGCGTGGCATCGACCATCTGCGACACCGTCTGCGCCTGCAGCGGCAGGTGATGGTCGGGGCAGTAGGGCGTGCCGGCGCGGGCGTACAAGAGGCGCAGGTAGTCGTGGATCTCGGTCACCGTGCCCACGGTGGAGCGCGGGTTGTGGCTGGTGGCCTTCTGCTCGATGCTGATGGCGGGCGACAGGCCCTCGATCACGTCGACGTCGGGCTTGTCCATGAGCTGCAAAAACTGCCGCGCATAGGCCGACAGGCTTTCCACGTAGCGCCGCTGCCCTTCGGCATACAGCGTGTCGAAGGCCAGGCTCGACTTGCCCGAGCCCGACAGGCCGGTGATCACCACCAGCTTGTTGCGCGGGATGTCGAGGTCGACGTTCTTCAGGTTGTGGGTGCGCGCACCGCGGATGCTGATGCGCTGCTGCGCGAGCACGGCGCCGAGGTAGGTGTTGCGTTCGAGTTCCGCGTCGCGTGCGCTTTCCTCGTCGGCGGCGGTGTCGTCAATGGCTTTTGAATTCAAGGGGGCGATCGTCCGAGGGCAACCGGACATGATAGTCCGCCGGGGATTTCTTGGCGAGGCGCCGGGTTCCCGCGCTTTCGCCGGGCGGTGCCAGGCGAGTGCCCACCGGCCCGTCCGGGACGGCCGCCATCGGGCACAATCCCGGGTTCTCTTCCTCCTCCTCCATCTACATATCAGGGGCAGTGCATATGGCATCGGTCAACAAAGTCATCGTCGTCGGCAACCTGGGGCGCGACCCCGAAATGCGTACCTTCCCGAGCGGCGACCAGGTCGCGAACGTCACCGTGGCCACCACCGATCGCTGGAAAGACAAGCAAAGCGGCGAAATGCGCGAAGCCACCGAATGGCACCGCATCGTCTTCAACGGCCGCCTGGCCGAAATTGCCGGCCAGTACCTGCGCAAGGGTTCGCAGGTGTACGTCGAAGGCAGCCTGCGCACGCGCAAGTGGACCGACAAGGACGGCATCGAAAAATACACCACCGAAATCCGCGCCGACCAGATGCAGATGCTGGGCAGCCGCCAAGGCCAGGGCGGCCCCTCGGGCGGTCCCGAGGACGACGGCGGCTATTCGCAGGGCGGCGCTGGCTACTCGCAAGGCGGCGGTGGTGGTGGTGGCGGCGGCGGCTACGCCCCCCGCGCACCCGCTGCAGCGGCACCTCGCGCCCCGGCGGCCGCACCGCGCCAGGCTCCGGCCAAGTCGTCGTCGGGCTTCGACGACATGGACGACGACATTCCGTTCTGAGTTGAATCGCACCGTGGCTGAAGCCGTTTCATCATTGCTTCAGCCGCGCGGCTTGCCGGGGACGCACCTGCCCCCGGCGGTTTCTTCCTGAGCCGGACCGGGCATCCGCACGCAGATGGGCTCCGCATTTGCGCGCCGGCTGCATGCGCGGCTCATCGAACATTTCTCCAGATACCGTCTTGCCTCCTTCTGGGCGAACGGGGTGCTCGCCGCTTCCGTGGCGCTGCTGGCGGCCATGGTCGGCTTTTTCGCCACCACCGGCGCCGGGCAGGACACCGCGGCCCTGCACCTGACGCATGCCGACTGGCAGGTGGAAGACGCGCCCGGCTTCCGTGCGCTGCCGCCGGCCGTGGACAGCAGGTCGCTGCCGGCCGCCTGGCAGCCGGTCGAGCTGCCCCTGGCCCTGCCCATCGCCTTGCTGCGCCAGGCCGATGGCAGCGCGTCGACAGGCGCAATCCGCATCACCTGGCTGCGGCTTTCCACGCGCGACCTGCCCGCCACTTCGGCGCCGCTGGCGCTGTATGGCGCGCGCATCAAGACGGACGGCACCATTGCGGTGTATGCCAATGGACGGCTGGTCCACCGTGCCCAGGAGCAGGGGCCGCTGTGGGACAGTACCCGCACGCCGCTGTGGGTCTTGCTGAACAAGGCGCCCGACGGCGCGCCGTTGAACGAGATCCTCTTGCGGCTGGAACAAACGCGACGCGCGCAGGTGGCGGTTTCGTCGCTGTGGCTCGGTCCCGCCGAAGCGCTGGAAGCCGGCTATCAGATGCGGCAGTGGCTCCAGCAGGAACTGCCGGCCATGCTCGGCGCGGCCTTCATGGCCGTGGGCGTGTTCGCCCTGTTCGTGTGGTTCAAGCGCAGCCACGAGACTGGCTACCTGCTCTTCTTCAACCTGGCGACCACGTCGTTCCTGCGGAGCCTGCATTTCTATGTCGGCGTTCCGGTCGCCAACGCCTGGTTCGCCTGGCTGACCGTCAACTCCCTGTTCTGGCTGGTCGCGGTGGTGCACTTCTCGCTGCGCCAGCTGCATGGCCGTCCGCTCAAATGGCTGACTTGCGCGGTGGTGGCGTGGACGGCCCTGATCGGCGTGCTGACGCTGCCGGGGCTGGCCATATTGAGCAACACACCGCAGGTGCGGCCGTTGATCTACATCGGCGCGGCACTGATGGGTGTCGCCGTTGCACTGGTGGGCGGCGTCAGCGCGTGGCGCCGCTCCAGCGAAGGGCGGCTGGTGGCCGTGGGCATCGGCGTGTGCGTGCTGCTGGGCGTGTCCGACTGGCTGCTGCAGAACAATTTCGTGAGCCCCGAGGGCTGGTACCTGGGCGCCTACACCAATGCGGTCACTTTCAGCGTCTTCGGGGTGCTGATGTACCGGCGCTACGTCAATGCCATTGCCGAGGTGGAGCGGGTCAACGCCGGCCTGGCCCAGCGCCTGCAGGCCCGTGAAACCGAACTCGAGCTCAGCCATCGGCGGCTGCGCGAAGTCGAGAAGAAGCAAACCATCAGCGACGAGCGCCAGCGCCTGATGCAGGACATGCACGACGGCCTGGGTTCCTCGCTGATCAGCGCCATCCGCTCCGTGGAGGGCGGCAGCATGAGCGACGACAAGGTTTCGCAAATGCTCAAGAGCTGCCTCGACGACCTCAAGCTCACCATCGATTCGATGGAGCCGCTCGAGGACGATCTGTTGCTGCTGCTGGCCACGCTGCGCTATCGGCTGGGGCCCCGGCTCGAGAGTTCGGGTGTCGCATTGCAATGGAATGTGCAGGAGCTTCCGGCGCTGGACTGGCTTGACCCGACCAGTGCGCTGCACATCCTGCGCATCGTGCAGGAGGGCATCGCCAACGTCTTGCGCCATACCCGCGCCACCGAGATCCGGGTGGGAACCGCGGCAGAAGCGTCGGGCGTGCGGGTAAGCATCGAGGACAACGGCCAGGGCTTCGACGTCCAGAAGGCCCTGGCCGGCGCGGGCGGTCGCGGCATGCAGAACCAGCTGCGGCGGGCGCAGGCGTTCGGGGGCGAGGTGTCGTGGCGCTCGGGGCCGGGGGGCACGCTGTTCGCACTCTGGCTGCCGCTCCAGCGCGGCGGGCGGGCGGCGTAGCAAGGCCGGGGCTCAATCGGCGTCGGCGTGGCCCGCGTACTGGGGCAGGTCGTCGGTGATCGTGAACCAGGGCGCCTTCGAGCCGACGAAGATGTGCGCGCGCGGGCGGATCGACGGTTCGTCGACCAGCGTGCCCAGGGTCACATGCACGAACAGACCGTCCCGCACCACCGAGTAGAGCAGCGAGCCGCAATGGCGGCAGTGCATGTCGCCCGCGTCTTCCTTGCCGAAGACCAGGAGTTCGTCCTTGCCTTGTGCAATGGCCAGCTTGTGCCGCTCGATGCCGGCGAAGGGCTTGAAGGCCGAGCCGGTCGCGCGCCGGCAGTCGGCGCAGTGGCAGTTCAGCGCATAGGCGAACTCGTCGGCCACCGTGTAGCGCACCGCGCCGCAGAGGCATTGGCCGGCGAGCGTCCGGGTGGCCGCGTTCTCGGGACTGGTCACCGGACTCTCCATCGGATGAGAGGCAGCGGCTTAGCCCGCAAGGCCCACGAACACGTTCTGCACGTCGTCGTTCGCGTCGATGGCCGCAAGAAAGACTTCGACTTCTTCCAGGTGCTCGGCGCTGAGGCTGGCCGGATCGACCGGGTTCCTGGGCTTGTAGCCCAGCTTGGCCGACAGCACGGTGAAGCCCTGGGCCGGCAGCGCGCGGCTCACCAGGTCGAGATCGGTGGAGTCGGTCAGGAACACCGTGACGCCGCTTTCGCCGGCCGGCTCGAAGTCTTGCGCGCCCGCCTCGATGGCGGCCGCTTCGGCGTCGGCATCCGGGCGCGAAGGCTCGGCCTCGATCATGCCGACGTGGTCGAAATCCCACGACACCGAGCCCGAAGTGCCCAACTGCCCCTTGCGGAACAGCACGCGCATTTCAGGCGCGGTGCGGTTCACGTTGTCCGTCAGGCACTCGACCATCACGGGCACCTGGTGCGGCGCAAAGCCTTCGTAGATCACATGCTCGAAGTGCACCGCCTCGCCGGTGAGCCCGGCGCCTTTCTTGATGGCGCGGTCCAGCGTGTCCTTGGGCATCGAGACCTTGCGGGCCTGCTCCACGACCAGCCGCAGGCGCGCATTCGAGGCCGGATCGGCGCCGCTGCGTGCGGCGATCATGATTTCCTTGGCCAGTTTTCCGAACAGCCGGCCCTTGGCATTGGCGGCCAGATCCTTGTGCTTTGCTTTCCACTGTGCGCCCATGGCTGATGTTCCTTGTGTTGTGTCTCCGGACCGAGGGCCGGATGGCCGGTTGGGGGCGACTACTGTAGCCGGAGCGCATGCGGCCATCGGCCCCCGGCCGCATCCCTGGCCGCTCGATCTGGAATTGTTTCCTTTTCGTGAACGCCGTGGTTCCTTTTGCTAAGGGTTTTTACTTAGATGACGGCGCACAATTCATCTCACAGACCGGCCGCCAAGCCGATCTGGGTGAACAGGGCCCCGAGCGAGGTGGCCGCCCCCGAAGGGACGGTGACCCACCCAAGACCGGTTCGAAATCATCCAAAGTCAAAACTGAACTGAATTGAAGGAAATCAAATGAACGCCTCGAAGATCCTCTCCGCCGTTGCTGTTGCCCTCATGGCCGTTGCCGGCGCCGCCCACGCTGAAACCTATGAAGGCGTGCACCAGCTGACTTCGGCCGCCAGCCGCGCCGACGTCGCCAGCGAGGCCGTGGTTGCCGCGCACAGCGCCGACCCGTACGCCACCGGCGCCAACGCAGGCCCGGCCCGGGTGATCGTTTCGTCGACCAGCCGCGATGCGGTTCGTGCCGACGCCGTTGCCGCCGCCCGCAGCGCCGATCCGTACGCCGAAGGCGCTTCGTCGGGCGTCGCGCCCATCGTTGCCAGCACGGTGGATCGCGCCACGGTGCGTGCCGCAGCCCGCGCTGCTGCACGCGGCGACGCACTGCCGCTGTAATCTTCTCGGCGCTCTGCGAGCGCCAGCCCCCGGAAAGCCGGCCCTGCGAAAGCATAGGCCGGTTTTTTGTCGTTGGCCGCGCGCGCAGGCGGCGGTCGGCCGCCCCGTCGTGGCTGATTTGCCACGCTGGCAAATGCTTTCGCCTTACAAACAGGCCGTCGCCTGCATGGGCGGACAT
Organism: Variovorax paradoxus; assembly: GCF_018614875.1. Taxonomy (GTDB): domain Bacteria; phylum Pseudomonadota; class Gammaproteobacteria; order Burkholderiales; family Burkholderiaceae_C; genus Variovorax; species Variovorax paradoxus_I. The sequence continues at coordinate 136,925 of NZ_JAGGNW010000007.1, forward strand.
CGAGGTTTGGCTGTCGCCCGGTACGATGGGGTCCGCTGCGGCGGGGGAGGCGATCGACCGCGGTTCGATGGCGCCCAGTCCGCAAAATACCCATAACGTGACCTGCATCCGAGTTTCGAAGAAAGACGCTGCCGGCCGGTTCCAAGCCGGTGTCCTCGTGCGCCCGGCACGTTGAACTGAGCACGCATGGCCCTCACGCTCGACCCCGAAGACACGCGCGAACGCATTCGCGGCCTGGCGTGGTGCGGTTTCCATCTCGACGGCGACATCGAATGGATGATCACCGACGAGTATCTCGACCCCGACGAGCTCACGGCCGAAGACCGCGCCTGGGTCAAGGCCGAGGCGGCGCGCGCCTGCGCCGCCAAGCGCGCCGCCGAGGCTTCCTGGCCCGCGCAGACCGAATACGACCGGCTCGAGGCGGTGTTCGCCCAGCTGCGCAGCGAGAAGATCATTGCGCTGCACCGCGCCGGCAACTCGCTGGCCGACGGCCACGACGACGTGCGCGAGCAGTGGCGCGCCGCAGGCCGGCTCGCCTCGGGCATTCGCGGCTGCTGCTTCTATCATTCGCAGGATCTCGACACCGCCGTGCGCACCGGCCGCCTGCACCTGGCGTTCAGCGGCGGCATGATCCCCGAGATCGACCAGCGCGAGGCCAACACCGTCGCGCTCGGCAGGCGCATCGTCGAGCTGCTGCGTGCGGCCGGCTTCGGCGCCCAATGGAGCGGCAACATCGACGAACGCATCGAGGCCGACCTGGGCCAGTGGCGCAAGCGAAGCCCATCCGGCTGGAGCACCGCTTAGCAGAGCGCGCAATGGCTTGTGCGAGCAAGGATCGCCGGTTCACGCCATCATCCGGCCCATGATTCCGCTCTCGATCCTCGACCTTTCCCCGATCACCGAAGGCAGCGACGCCGCGCAGTCGTTCCGCAACTCGCTTTCGCTCGCGCAGCACGGGGAGAAGCTGGGCTACCGCCGCTACTGGCTGGCCGAGCATCACGGCATGCCGGGCATTGCGAGCGCGGCCACCGCGGTGCTGCTCGCCTACGTGGGCGCCGGCACTTCCACCATTCGCATCGGCGCCGGCGGCGTGATGCTGCCCAACCATTCGCCGCTGGTGATCGCCGAGCAGTTCGGCACGCTGGAGTCGCTGTATCCGGGGCGCATCGACCTCGGCCTGGGCCGCGCGCCCGGCTCCGACCAGCGCACGGCGCGTGCGCTGCGCCGCAACCTCGAATCCGACGCCGACCAGTTTCCGCAGGACGTGGTCGAGCTGATGGACTTCATGTCCAAGGCGCCGCAGCAGCCGGTGCGCGCGGTGCCTGGCGCGGGGCTCGAGGTGCCGGTATGGATTCTCGGGTCGAGCACCTTCGGCGCCCAGCTGGCCGCGCACCTGGGCTTGCCCTACGCCTTTGCCTCGCACTTCGCGCCGCCGCAGCTGATGCAGGCGGTCCAGATCTACCGCGAGACCTTCAAGCCTTCGGCGCAGTTGCAGAAACCGTACGTGATGCTGGGCTTCAACGTGTTCGTGGCCGACACCGACGAAGAGGCCGAATTCCGCGCCACGTCCTGGCAGCAGGCCTTCGTGAACCTGCGCAGCGGCCGGCCGGGGCGCCTGCCGCCGCCCGTCGAGGGCTATCGGCAGAAGGTCGGCCCGGCGGAGAATGCGCTGCTCGATTCGGTGCTGTCGTGCTCGGCCGTGGGGTCGCCCGCCAGGGTGCGCGAAGACGTGCAGGCCTTCATCGACCGCACCGGCGCCGACGAGCTGATGATCACCTCGCAGGTGTTCGACCATGCGGCACGGCTGCGCTCCTACGAGCTCTTGGCCGGCTTGCGCAGCCAAGGCTGATTTCCCCACGCCGGCCGCCCCGGCGCAGGGCTGGGACAATGGCGGGCTTATGGCAAATCAACGGATCGTGGTGGGACTGAGCGGCGGGGTCGATTCCGCGGTCACGGCGCACCTGCTCAGGCAGCAGGGGCACGAGGTGGTCGGCATCTTCATGAAGAACTGGGAAGACGACGACGACAGCGAGTACTGCTCCTCGAACATCGACTTTGTGGACGCCGCCAGCGTGGCTGACGTGCTGGGCATCGAGATCGAGCATGTCAACTTCGCGGCCGACTACAAGGACCGCGTGTTCGCCGAGTTCCTGCGCGAATACAAGGCCGGCCGCACGCCCAACCCCGACGTGCTGTGCAATGCCGAGATCAAGTTCAAGGCCTTCCTCGACCATGCGATGCGCCTGGGGGCCGAGAAGATCGCCACCGGCCACTATGCGCGCGTGCGGTTGAACCAGGCCACGGGCCGGCACGAGCTGCTCAAGGGGCTCGATCCCGCCAAGGACCAGAGCTATTTTCTGCACCGGCTGAACCAGGCGCAGCTGTCGAAGACGCTGTTTCCCGTGGGCGAGCTGCACAAGACCGAGGTGCGCCGCATCGCGGAAGAAATCGGACTGCCCAACGCGAAGAAAAAGGATTCCACCGGCATCTGCTTCATCGGGGAGCGGCCGTTTCGCGAGTTCCTGAACCGCTACATCTCGAAGGAACCGGGCCCGATCAGGGACGACCGCGGCCGCAAGCTCGGCGAGCACCAGGGCCTGAGCTTCTACACGCTGGGCCAGCGGCAGGGGCTGGGCATCGGCGGCGTCAAGGAGAAGGGCGCGCAGCGCGGCTCGGGCGACCACTCGCCGTGGTTCGTGGCGCGCAAGGATGTCGAGAAGAACACGCTCTGGGTGGTGCAGGGCCATGACCATCCCTGGCTGCTGTCCTCGGCGCTGGCGGCCGGCGATGCGAGCTGGGTTTCGGGCGAGGCGCCCGCGCCGGGCCGCTATGGGTCGAAGGCGCGCTACCGCCAGGGCGATGCCGCCTGCGAGCTGGAAGAAGGCGGCGGCGACCCCGCGGCGAGCTTCGGCCTGCGCTTCGGCGAGCCGCAATGGGCCGTCACGCCGGGGCAGTCGGCCGTGCTCTACGACGGCGAACGCTGCCTCGGCGGCGGGGTCATTGTCTAGGGCCTGTCAACGCACCGATTCATGGACGTGGATCAGGTCGAGCGGATAGCGCTGTCCGGCCAGATAGTCTTCGACGCTCTGCAGCAGCAGCGGGCTGCGGTGCCGCGGCACGCTGGCGCGGATTTCATCGGCGCTCATCCAGACGGTGCGCACGATGCCCTCGTCGAGGGCGCGGCCTGCCTCCATCGCGCCGAGGGTGCCGGCAAAGGCAAAACGCATGTAGGTCACGTCTTCCTTGCTGCCCGTCCGATGGCTCGAGCGCGCCATGTAGATGCCGATCAGCGCGGTGGGCGTGAAGGCGTGGGCGGTTTCCTCGAGCGCTTCGCGGGCGCAGCCTTCGATGGGCGATTCGCCAGGGTCGAGGTGTCCCGCCGGGGTGTTGAGCCTGAGCCCCTGGGCGGTGTGCTCCTCGACCAGCAGAAAGCGGCCGTCCTGCTCGATCACCGCGGCCACGGTGACGTTGGGTTTCCAGCGTGGAGTCGTCATTTGCCTTGGGCTCTTTAACGCAGCACGTAGCCGCTGAAGCGCCAGATGCGGTCGCGATCGAGGTGAAAGCTCACGAGTTCGCGCAGGGTGCCATCCGGCTTGTTACTGAAACGGGTCTCGTACTCGATACTGACATACTGGCCGGCCGTTTCGGCATCCGGGTCGGCAATGGCCCGGCGGTTGATCGCCACCCAGGTCCGCTGCAGGGGCGCGCCCAGCGGCGAACGGCTCCCGGAAACCTTGGCGGCGAAGTCGGGGCGGGCGATGTGCTTGCGGGTTGCGGCCGTGGCGCCGTCCCAGAGTTCGTCGGTCCTGCCCTGGTCGATCATCTGGATGGCCCGCATGCCGCCCTGCACCATGTCGCTGGCTTCCACATCCTGCGCCGCGGCCGTGCCGAAGGCGCCCCAGGACAACGTGGCAGCCAGCAACAGCCTCGTGAGAACTTTCATCGACTTCATTCCTTGCACCGCCCACAGGGCCTGAAGCCGATTGGAGCCCGCATCGGGGCGGAGATTCCCTATCGCATGAGGCTTTCCGGGAGCGTGTTCGCCTCGACCACTTCCAGCCGGTAGCCCAGGCCATAGATGGCCAGCAGCAGGAAGCCGCTCGCGGGACCCAGGCCCAGCTTGGTTCGGAGGCGGGAGATGTGGGTGTCCAGCGACCGCGACAGCGCTGCCGCGCCCACACCCCACACGGCCTCGTGCAGATGCTCGCGCGACAGCAGCCGGCCGAGGTTCTGGAACAGGAACAGCGCCAGCGTGTACTCGCGATTCTTCAGCTCCACCTGCACGCCACGGACCTTGAGGGTGCGCGAAGGCGGGTAGAAGTGATAGGGGCCGAACACCAGTTCCGCTTCATGCTGTGCGGGATAGGACCGACGCAGCAGTGCATTGACGCGGGCTTCGAGTTCGGTGGCGCGAACCGGCTTGACCATGAAATCGTCGGCGCCCGCGTTGAGCCCTTCGACCACGTCGGCCTCGTTGCGCGTCGTGGTCACGAAAAGAACGGGCGCGCGGCTTCTGCCCCTTCGGTGTACGAGTGACATTCGTGGCCGAGCCCCGACATCGCCTTGGCGATCAGCTGCAGCTGATCGGGCTCGTGATCCAGTATCGCAATACGCATTCCATCCCCTTCTTCCTGCCGAATTTGCCTCTGCGGGCCTTCGAATGAAAGAAGTGTATCTATCTGCGTCTTTAGAAAAAAGGCTGCGTGCAACTCATGCACGAAATGAGGGGATTTTTCTGGAATTTGGGAGCAATTGCAAACAAATACGTGCTAATTGGCGGGGCGGCTGCCTCTGCGCTGGCACTTTGAAGAGGCGGGAACTTCCGGTCGGGGCTGGGGCCGGGGAAACAACCAATGCACGGGCATCGTCGGCTCCCCGGTGGCGCTGCCGCTACCATTTATATAGCTACAAATGCAATGACTGCGGTCATGAAGAGGCCAACAGCAGATGGATTCGGGCAACAGCGCAGCCGTAATCTTGCTGTAAGCTCTGCCCGCGTTCCCGTATTGCCCTTGCCCTGAGGAGATCTCTATGCTGATAGGCGTGCCTGCCGAGACGACGGCCGGCGAAACCCGTGTGGCCATGACGCCCGAGACGGTGAAGAAACTGATCGCCTCCGGGCACACCGTGCGGGTGCAGTCCGGCGCCGGCGTTGCGGCCAGCGTCACCGATGCCGCCTACCAGGCCGCCGGTGCCGAGATCGTCAACATGAACGCCGCGTTCGCGGCCGACATGGTGCTCAAGGTGCGCTCCCCCGGCGACAGCGAATGCGCCCTCATGAAGCCGGGCACCGTGGTCATCGGCATGCTCAACCCCTTCGACGCGCCCGGCCTGCAGCGCCTGGCCGCCGCGGGCCTCACGGCCTTTGCGCTCGAAGCCGCGCCGCGCACCACCCGCGCCCAGAGCATGGACGTCCTCTCATCGCAAGCCAACATCGCCGGCTACAAGGCCGTGATGATCGCGGCCGACAAATACCAGCGCTTCTTCCCCATGCTGATGACCGCCGCCGGCACCGTGAAGGCCGCGCGCGTCGTCATCCTGGGCGTCGGCGTGGCGGGCCTGCAGGCCATTGCCACCGCCAAGCGCCTGGGCGCCGTGATCGAGGCCTCCGACGTGCGCCCGAGCGTCAAGGAGCAGATCGAATCGCTCGGCGGCAAATTCATCGAAGTGTCCTACGACACCGACGAAGAGAAGGAAGCCGCGGTCGGCGTCGGCGGCTACGCCAAGCCCATGCCCGCGAGCTGGCTCGCGCGCCAGCAGGTCGAAGTGGCCAAGCGCGTGGCGCTGGCCGACATCGTCATCAGCACCGCGCTCATTCCCGGGCGCGCCGCGCCCACGCTCATCACCGAGGACATGGTCAAGGCCATGAAGCCCGGCTCGGTGATCGTCGACATCGCCGCCGGCAAGGGCCCGGATGGCGTGGGCGGCAACTGCCCGCTGTCGGAAGCCGACCAGACGGTGGTCAAGCACGGCGTGACCATCGTGGGCGAAACCAATCTTCCGGCGCTGGTGGCGGCCGATGCCTCGGCGCTCTATGCGCGCAACGTGCTCGACTTCCTCAAGCTCATCGTCACCAAGGAAGGTGCGCTCAACATCGACCTCGAGGACGACATCGTCGCCGCCTGCCGCGTCGCGCACGACGGCCAGGTCACGAAGAAATAAGCGGCCATCACCGCACTCACGGCACTCACGCGAGGAGAAGAAATCATGGATCCCGTTTCCCACACTGTCATCAACCTCATCATCTTCGTGCTGGCCATCTACGTGGGCTATCACGTGGTGTGGACCGTCACGCCCGCGCTGCACACGCCGCTGATGGCCGTGACCAACGCCATCTCGGCCATCGTGATCGTGGGCGCCATGCTGGCGGCCGCGCTCACCGAAACTACTTTGGGCAAGACCATGGGCGTGCTCGCGGTCGCCCTTGCGGCGGTGAACATCTTCGGCGGCTTCCTCGTCACGCGGCGCATGCTCGAGATGTTCAAGAAGAAAGAGAAGAAGGCCGCACCCAAGGCCGAAGCGGGAGCCGCCCAATGAGCATGAACCTCGTCACGCTGCTGTACCTGGTTGCCAGCGTCTGCTTCATCCAGGCCTTGAAGGGCCTCTCCCATCCCACCACCTCGATCCGCGGCAACCTCTTCGGCATGGCCGGCATGGCCATCGCGGTGGTCACCACCGGTGCGCTGATCTACAACATCGCCGGCGGCCACCTCATGGGCCTGGCCTGGGTGCTGCTGGGGCTGGTGGTGGGCGGCGGCTACGGCGCCTGGCGCGCCAAGACGGTCGAGATGACCAAGATGCCCGAGCTGGTGGCCTTCTTCCACAGCATGATCGGTCTGGCGGCGGTGTTCATCGCGGTCGCGGCCGTGGTCGAGCCCGCGGCCATGCTCGAAGGCATCACCAAGGGCGCGCCCATTCCCGCCGGCAACCGGCTCGAGCTGTTCCTGGGCGCGGCCATCGGCGCCATCACCTTCAGCGGCTCGGTCATCGCCTTCGGCAAGCTCTCGGGCACCTACAAGTTCCGCCTGTTCCAGGGCGCGCCGGTGCAGTTCGCGGGCCAGCACATGCTGAACCTCGTGCTGGGCCTGGCCATGATCGGGCTGGGGCTGGTGTTCATGGCCACCGAAAGCTGGCCGGCCTTCTTTGCGATGCTGGCGCTGGCCTTCGTGATGGGCGTGCTCATCATCATCCCGATCGGCGGCGCCGACATGCCGGTGGTGGTGTCGATGCTCAACAGCTACTCGGGCTGGGCGGCCGCGGGCATCGGCTTCAGCCTGAACAACGCGATGCTGATCGTGGCGGGCAGCCTGGTGGGCTCCTCGGGCGCGATCCTGAGCTACATCATGTGCAAGGCCATGAACCGCTCGTTCTTCAACGTGATCCTGGGCGGCTTCGGCGGCGAGGCGGTGAGCGCGGCCGGCGGCGCCAAGGAGCAGCGCCCGGTCAAGAGCGGCAGTGCCGACGATGCGGCCTACATGCTGAGCAACGCCGAGACCGTGATCATCGTGCCGGGCTACGGCCTGGCGGTGGCGCGGGCGCAGCACGCGGTGAACGAGCTGGCCGAGAAGCTCACGCACAAGGGGGTGAAGGTGAAGTACGCGATCCACCCGGTGGCCGGGCGCATGCCGGGCCACATGAACGTGCTGCTGGCCGAGGCCGAGGTGCCGTACGACCAGGTGTTCGAGATGGAAGACATCAACGGCGAGTTCGCGCAGGCCGACGTGGCGATCATCCTGGGCGCCAACGACGTGGTGAACCCGGCCGCGCTCACCAAGGGCACGCCGATCTACGGCATGCCGATCCTGGAGGCCTACAAGGCCAAGACGGTGATCGTGAACAAGCGCTCCATGGCGGCGGGCTACGCCGGCCTGGACAACGAACTCTTCTACATGGACAAGACCATGATGGTGTTCGGGGATGCGAAGAAAGTAGTGGAAGATATGGGCAAGGCCATCGAATAGGCCCAGGGTCCGCGCCCGCGCAGTGCGGGCCAGATCATCATCGCGGCGCCACTTGTGCGCCGCTGTCGTTTCAAAACACGCGATTCCGAGGAGACACAAACCATGACCGACCGCCCCTGGCTCAGCAGCTATCCGCAAGGCGTGCCCGCCGACATCGACGCTTCGCACTATTCCTCGCTGGTCGGCCTCATGGAGGAGAGCTTTGCCAAGTACGCCGACCGCACGGCCTACAGCTTCATGGGCAAGGACGTCAGCTATGCGGAGACCGACAAGCTCAGCAAGGCCTTCGGGGCGTACCTGCAGGGACTCGGGCTGGCCAAGGGCGACCGCGTCGCGGTCATGATGCCCAACTGCCCGCAGTATCCGGTTGCGGTCGCGGCCATCCTGCGTGCCGGCCTGATCCTGGTGAACGTGAATCCGCTGTACACGCCGCGCGAACTCGAGCACCAGCTCAAGGACTCCGGCGCGAAGGCCATCGTCATCATGGAGAACTTCGGCACCACGCTGCAGCAGTGCATCGCGGCCACGCCCATCAAGCACATCGTGCTGGCCGCCATGGGCGACCGGCTCGGCTTCCTCAAGGGTGCGCTCGTGAACTATGTGGTGCGCAACGTGAAGAAGCTGGTGCCGCATTTCAGCCTGCCGGGCGCGGTGCGCTTCAACGATGCGCTCGACCAGGGCGCGAGCCGCACCCTGCAGGCGCCGGCCATCGGCCCCGACGACGTGGCCGTGCTGCAGTACACCGGCGGCACCACCGGCGTTTCGAAGGGCGCGGTGCTGCTGCATCGCAACGTGATCGCCAACGTGCTGCAGTCCGAAGCCTGGAACCAACCCGCGATGGCGCAGGTGCCGGCCGGCGAGCAGCCCACGAGTGTTTGCGCGCTGCCGCTGTATCACATCTTTGCCTTCACCGTGGGCATGATGCTGAACATGCGCACGGGCGGCAAGCTGATCCTGATTCCGAATCCGCGCGACCTCGCGGGGGTGCTCAAGGAATTGTCCAAGCACACGTTCCACAGCTTTCCCGCGGTCAACACGCTGTTCAACGGCCTGGCGAACCACCCTGACTTCAACACCGTCAACTGGAAGAACCTCAAGGTATCGGTGGGCGGCGGCATGGCGGTGCAGGCGGCGGTCGCGAAGCTCTGGCTCGAGAAGACCGGCTGCCCGATCTGCGAGGGCTATGGCCTTTCCGAAACCTCGCCCTCGGCCACCTGCAACCCGACCGACAGCAAGGCCTACACCGGCACCATCGGGCTGCCGCTGCCGAGCACCTGGCTCAAGCTGCTCGACGACGAGGGCCGCGAAGTGCCGCCGGGCCAGCCCGGCGAAATCGCGATCAAGGGACCGCAGGTGATGGCCGGTTACTGGCAGCGGCCTGATGAAACCGCCAAGGTCATGACGCCCGATGGCTACTTCAAGAGCGGCGACATCGGCGTGGTCGACGAGCGCGGCTACTTCAAGGTGGTCGACCGCAAGAAGGACATGATCCTGGTGTCGGGCTTCAACGTGTACCCCAACGAGATCGAGGACGTGGTGGCGCAGGTTCCGGGCGTGCTCGAATGCGCGGCGGTGGGCGTGGCGGACGACAAGACCGGCGAAGCCGTCAAGCTCGTGATCGTCAAGAAGGACGAGTCGCTGACCGAAGCGCAGGTGCGCGAATACTGCAAAGCAAACCTTACGGGTTACAAGCAGCCGCGAACCGTGGAGTTTCGTACCGACCTGCCGAAGACGCCGGTCGGCAAGATCCTGCGGCGCGAACTGCGCGACGCCAGGAAGTAAGGGTTCGGCCCGGGTAGGGCCGCGGCATCGATCTTGCATATTGCGGGTCGATGCTTCGCTTCCTACTCACGCGGGTGAGCTTGCTGGTGCCGACCTTCATCGGCATGACGCTGCTTGCCTTCTTCCTCATCCGGCTGGTGCCGGGCGATCCCATCGAAACCATGGCCGGCGAGCGCGGGATCGACCCCGCGCGCCATGCCCAGCTGCGCGCGGCCTACGGCTTCGACAAGCCGGTGATCGTGCAGTACGGCATCTACATCGGCCGCGTGCTGCATGGCGATCTCGGCAAGTCGCTCATCACGCAGGAATCGGTGATGAATGAGTTTCTCACGCTGTTCCCTGCCACGGTCGAGCTTGCCGTGTGCGCGATTGCCTTTGCGCTGCTGCTGGGGCTTCCGGCGGGCATCTTGGCGGCGGTGCGGCGCAATTCCATCTTCGACCATGGCGTGATGGCCACCTCGCTCACCGGCTATTCGATGCCGATCTTCTGGTGGGGGCTGCTGCTGATCCTGTTCTTCTCGGTGCAGCTGGGCTGGACACCCGTCTCGGGCCGCATCGCGGTGCAGTATTTCGTCGAGCCCGAGACCGGCTTCCTGCTGATCGACGCATTGCGCGCCGGCGAGCCCGATGCCTTCTGGTCGGCATTGCATCACCTGATCCTGCCGGCCATCGTGCTCGGCACCGTGCCGCTTGCGGTCATTGCGCGCATGACGCGCTCGGCCATGCTCGAGGTGCTGGGCGAAGACTACATCCGCACCGCGCGCGCCAAGGGCCTGTCGCGCTTTCGCGTGGTCGGGCTGCATGCGCTGCGCAATGCGTTGATCCCGGTGGTCACGGTGATCGGCCTGCAGGTGGGGGTGCTCTTCACCGGCGCGATCCTCACCGAAACCATCTTCTCGTGGCCCGGTGTCGGCAAGTGGCTCATCGAAGCGATCGGCCGGCGCGACTATCCGGTGCTGCAGGGCGGCATGCTGCTGCTGGGCGGCATCGTGATGCTGGTCAACCTGCTGGTCGACGTGACGTACGGCGTCATCAACCCGAGGATCCGGCGCTGAACATGGCCTCGACCGGCATCATTTCTTCGCCCGGTGCAAGCAAGGCGCCGCCCGGCCCATGGCGCGAGTTCTGGACCGCGTTTTCCGCGAACCGCGGCGCGGTCATCGGCCTCGCCACCATCGCGGTGCTGCTGCTCGTGGCGCTGTTCGCGCCCTGGATCGCGCCGCATGCGCCGAACGAAACCAACAGCGCGGTCTTCCTGCTGCCGCCGGCATGGCAGCAGGGCGGCTCCGCCAGCTACCTGCTGGGCACCGACGCCATCGGACGCGACATTCTTTCGCGCCTCATGTTCGGCGCGCGGCTTTCGCTGTCGATCGGCGTGGCCGTGGTGGCGCTGTCGGTGGTGGCGGGCGTCGCGCTCGGGCTGATCGCGGGGTTCTTCCGCGGCGTGCTCGAGATCGCGATCATGCGGCTGATGGACATCGTGCTGACGCTGCCGAGCCTGCTGCTCGCCATCGTGATCGTTGCCATCCTCGGGCCGGGGCTGGTCAACGCCATGCTCGCGGTGGCGATCGTGGTGCTGCCGCATTACGTGCGCATCACCCGCGCGGCCGTCATCGCCGAAGTGTCGCGCGACTACGTCACAGCGGCACGCGTGAGCGGCGCCGGCACGCTGCGGCTGATGTTCAGCGAGGTGCTGCCCAACTGCGCGGCACCGCTGATCGTGCAGGCTTCGCTCGGCATCTCGACCGCCATCCTCGACGCGGCCGCGCTCGGCTTTCTCGGCCTCGGCGCCCAGCCGCCGTCGCCCGAATGGGGAACGATGCTGGCCGATGCGCGCGAGTTCGTGCTGCGCGCCTGGTGGGTCGTCACCTTTCCGGGGCTCGCGATCCTCGCGGCGGTGCTGGCCTTCAACCTGCTGGGCGACGGGCTGCGCGACGCGCTCGATCCGAAACTCAAGAGATGAACATGCTCCTGAATATCCAGGACCTGCATGTGGAGTTTCCGACGCAAGGCGGCGTGCTGCACGCGGTCGACGGCGTGAGCCTCACGCTCGAGGAGGGCGAGGTGCTCGGCATCGTCGGCGAATCGGGTTCGGGCAAGAGCGTGGCGATGATGGCGCTGATGGGCCTCGTCGGTTTTCCGGGCCGCGTGCGTGCAGAGCACATGCGCTTCGCGGGCAAGGAACTGCTCGGCATCTCCGACAAGGCCCGCCGCGCGCTGGTCGGCAAGGAGGTCGCGATGATCTTCCAGGAGCCGACCACCAGCCTCAACCCCTGCTTCACCATCGGCTTCCAGCTGATGGAAACGCTGCGGCTGCACCTGCACCTGGACCGGCGCACCGCGAAGAAGCGGGCAACGGAACTGCTCGAACAGGTCGGCATACCCGCCGCGTCGTCGCGCCTCGGCAGCTATCCGCACCAGCTCTCGGGCGGCATGAACCAGCGCGTGATGATCGCGATGGCCATTGCCTGCAATCCGCGCCTCCTGATCGCCGACGAGCCGACCACCGCGCTCGACGTGACGATCCAGGCCCAGATCCTCGACCTGCTGCGCGAGCTGCAGAAGGAGCGCGGCATGGCGCTGGTGCTCATCACGCACAACATGGGCGTGGTCAGCGAAATGGCGCAGCGCATTGCCGTGATGTATGCGGGGCAGGTGATGGAGCAGCAGCGCGTCGACCGGTTGTTCGCGAATCCGCAGCATCCCTATACCGAGGCCCTCCTGGCCGCGCTGCCCGAGCGCGCGGCGCCCGAGGGGCGGCTTGCCACCATCGCGGGCGTGGTGCCGGGCGTGCACGACCGGCCGTCGGGCTGCCTGTTCGCGCCGCGCTGCAGCTACGTGACGACCAGGGCCTGCAACGTGCAACCGGCGCTGCGCGCGGTCGCGTCGCAACCGGGCGCCGAAGTGCGTTGCCATTTTCCGCTCGGCGAGCCCGGGCGGATGGCAGCCATTGAGGCCGACCGGCCGCGGCCGCAAGCCATGGAGGCGATGCCATGAGCGCCGCGCCAAGGATGCATCGATGAGCGCCGGGCCGGGCGATGTCGTCGTGGAGGCGCGCAACCTGCAGCGCACCTACGAAGTGCGGCGCGGCATGTTCCGCGCGCCCGCGCAGCTGCGTGCGGTGGGCGATATCTCGTTTCGCATCGAGCGCGGCCGCACGCTCGCGGTGGTCGGTGAATCGGGTTGCGGCAAGTCCACGCTCGCGCGCATGGTCGCGCTGATCGAGAAGCCGACGGCGGGGCAGCTCATGCTGGTCGGCCACGATGCGGTGGACCCGCCCTCCGAACGCCGGCGCGAACTGCGCCAGGCGGTGCAGCTGGTGTTCCAGAACCCGTACGGCTCGCTCAATCCGCGCAAGAAAATCTCGACCGTGCTCGAGGACCCGCTCGCGATCAACACCGCGCTCGGCAAGACCGAGCGCGCTGCCAAGGCGCGCGAGATGCTCGCGCGCGTGGGCCTGCGCCCCGAGCACGCGAACCGCTATCCGCACATGTTCTCGGGCGGCCAGCGCCAGCGCATTGCCATTGCGCGCGCGCTCATGCTGAGCCCGCGCCTGCTGGTGGCCGACGAGCCGGTGTCGGCGCTCGACGTGTCGATCCAGGCGCAGGTGCTGAACCTGCTGGCCGACCTGCAGGCCGAACTCGGCCTGGCCTATCTCTTCATCTCGCACGACCTGGGCGTGGTGCGGCACATCGCGCACGACGTGCTGGTGATGTACCTCGGCCATGCGGTGGAGCAGGGCCCCAAGGCGTGCATCTTCGCGCGGCCGCTGCATCCGTACACGCAGGCGCTGCTCGCATCCACGCCCGGGCTCAGCAGCCAGCGCATCGTGCTCAAGGGCGAGCTGCCGTCGCCGCTGAACCCGCCGTCGGGCTGCGTCTTCAACACGCGCTGCCCGCATGTCCAGCCACGCTGCCGCGAAGAGCGACCGCTGCTGCGCGCGCTCGACGAACGGCTGGTGGCCTGCCACTACGCAGAGAAATTTCTCGACGGCGCGCCGCTCGTGCGCGCCGATGTTCCCGTGCTTGCCGCTGCCTCGGCGGCGAATCCCTAAGTCGGTTTTTCTTTCAACCGTGTCTCAAGGAGTTCACATGAAGACCCAACCACCCGTTTCGCGCCGCTCACGAAAGCTGGCGCTCCTGGCACCGACAGCGCTTGCGGCCCTTACCCTGGCGTGCGGCGCGGTGTCCGCCAAGACGCTGGTGTACTGCTCCGAGGGAAGCCCGGAGAACTTCTATCCGGGCGTGAACACCACCGGCACCTCGTTCGACGTGACCACGCAGGTCTACAACACCATTGTCGAGTTCGAGCGCGGCGGCACCAAGGTCGTGCCCGGCCTGGCGGAAAAATGGGACATCTCGGCCGACGGCACGCAGTACACCTTCCACCTGCGCAAGGGCGTGAAGTGGCACAGCACCAGCAAGAGCTTCAAGCCCACGCGCGACTTCAACGCCGACGACTTCATCTTCATGCTCGAACGGCAATGGAAGGAGAGCGACCCCTTCTTCAAGGTCACGAGCCAGAACCACTCCTACTTCAACGACATGGGCATGCCCAAGCTGCTGAAGTCGGTGGACCGCATCGACGACCTGACCGTGAAGATCACGCTCAACCAGGCCGAGGCGCCGTTCCTTGCCAACCTTGCGATGCAGTACGCGGGCATCCAGTCGAAGGAATATGCCATTGCGATGCTGAAGGCCGGCACGCCCGAGAAGGTCGACCAGGACCCGATCGGCACCGGGCCGTTCTACCTCGTGCAATACCAGAAGGACGCGGTCATCCGCTTCAAGGCCTTCCCGCAGTACTGGGGCGGCAAGGCGAAGATCGACGACCTCGTGTTCGCGATCACGCCCGACGCGTCGGTGCGCTGGGCCAAGCTGCAGAAGGGCGAGTGCCACGTCATGCCGTACCCGAACCCGGCCGACCTCGACGCGATCCGCAAGGACCCGAACGTGCAGGTGCTGGAGCAGCCCGGCCTCAACGTGGGCTACCTCTCGTACAACACGACGAAGAAGCCTTTCGACGATGTGCGCGTGCGCAAGGCCATCAACATGGCGATCAACAAGAAGGCCATCATCGACGGCGTGTACCTGTCGACCGGCGTGGCCGCGAAGAACCCGATCCCGCCGACCATGTGGTCCTACAACGATGCGGTCAAGGACGATCCGTACGATCCCGAGGCCGCAAAGAAGCTGCTGGCGCAGGCCGGCTTCCCCGATGGCTTCTCGACCGACCTGTGGGCCATGCCGGTGCAGCGGCCCTACAACCCGAACGCCAAGCGCATCGCCGAGCTGATGCAGGCCGACCTCGCCAAGATCAACGTCAAGGCCGAGATCAAGAGCTTCGAGTGGGGCGAATACCGCAAGCGCCTGCAGGCCGGCGAGCACCAGATGGGCATGCTCGGCTGGACCGGCGACAACGGCGACCCCGACAACTTCCTCTACACGCTGCTGGGCTGTTCCTCGGCCAAGTCGGCCAGCGGCAGCAACATCTCGAAGTTCTGCTACCAGCCGTACGAAGACCTCGTGCTGAAGGCCAAAAGCACGACCAAACAGGCCGACCGCGACGCGCTCTACAAGAAGGCGCAGCTCATCTTCAAGGAGCAGGCGCCGTGGTTCACCATCGCGCATGCGGTGCAGCTGAAGCCGGTGCGCAAGGAGGTGGTCGACTTCAAGCTCAGCCCGTTCGGCCGCCACACTTTTTATGGCGTGGACATCAAGTAAGCGGTGATGCAGCCCATCGCCATCGTCGCCGCCATGCACGAGGAGCTGAGCGCGCTCCTCGCGCGGATGCCCGACGAGCAGCGCGTGCGTGCCGCGGGCCGCGACTTCTGGCTCGGCCACCTGCACGGCCAGCCGGTGGTGGCCGTGCTGTCGCGCATCGGCAAGGTCGCGGCGGCGGTGACGGCCACGGTGCTGCTCGAACGCTTCGGCGTGCGGGCGATCGTGTTCACCGGGGTGGCGGGCGGACTCGCGCCGGGCGTGAACGTCGGCGACGTGGTGGTCGCCACGCAGCTGCTGCAGCACGACCTCGACGCCTCGCCGATCTTTCCGAAGTACGAGGTGCCGCTGATGGGCCTTTCGCGCTTCGCGGCCGATGCTGCGATCAGCGATGCGTTGGCGGCGGTTGCGGAAGAAGCGTTGCGCGATCCGGTGGCGTTGCTGGGGCAGGAGGCGGTCGATGAATTCGGCCTTCGGTCGCCGAAGGTGCATCGAGGCTTGCTGGTGAGCGGCGATCGCTTCGTCTCGACAGCAGCCGAAAGCGAGGCACTGCGCCGCAGCCTGCCCGATGCGCTCGCGGTCGAAATGGAAGGCGCGGCGGTGGCGCAGGTGTGCCACGACTACGGCGTGCCCTTCGCGGCGATGCGCACGATTTCGGATCGCGCGGACGACGCCGCGCATGGCGACTTCGCGCGCTTCGTCGCCGAGGTGGCGAGCCGCTACAGCCTTGCGCTGGTCGATGCGTGGCTCGCCACGCTGCCTTTCGGAGAACCGGCTACTTGAGCCAGCCGCGCCGGCGGAAGTACCACATCGGCACCAGCGCGCTCGCCGCCATCAGCGCCAGCGCATACGGATAACCCAGCGACCAGTCGAGCTCGGGCATCAGCTTGAAGTTCATGCCGTAGATGCTCGCGATCAGCGTGGGCGGCAGCAGCGCCACGCTGGCCACCGAGAAAATCTTGATGGTCTTGTTCTGGTTGATGTTGATGAAACCGACGGTCGCATCCATCAGGAAGTTGATCTTGTCGAACAGGAAGGCCGTGTGGTTGTCCAGCGATTCGATGTCGCGCAGGATCTGCCGCGCCTCCTCGAACTGCTCGGCGTTGAGCATGCGGCTGCGCATCATGAAGCTCACCGCGCGGCGCGTGTCCATCACGTTGCGCCGGATGCGGCCGTTCAGGTCTTCCTGCCGCGCGATGGCGCCCAGCACCTCGCCGGCCAGCTCGTCGCTGACGTTGCCTTCGAGCACCTTCTTGCCCGCGACCTCGAGTTCGTCGTAGATGTTCTCGAGCGTGTCGGCCGAGTATTCGGCGTCGGCATCGAACAGCTTGAGCAGCACTTCCTTCGCGTCTTCGATGAGCCCCGGCGCGCGGCGCGCGCGCATGCGCAGCAGCCGGAACACCGGCACGTCCTCGTCGTGGATCGAGAACAGCACGCCGCGGCTGCGAAGCTCGGTGTTGTGCTGGTTCAGGATGAACGCCACGCGCACCGAGCGCGGGTCTTCGTCGTCGTCGATCAGGAAGTCGGAGCGGATGTGCAACTCGCCGTTGTCTTCCTCGTAGAAGCGGGCCGACTCCTCGATGTCCTCGTCCATCGCGTCTTCGGGAATCGACAGGCCGTAGTACTGCTTGATCCAGCGCTTTTCCTCGAGCGTGGGCGATTCGAGGTCGACCCAGATCGGCTGGAACTTGGAAAGCTCCTCGAGCGCCTCGATCTCTTCCTGGACGAGGCGGCCGTTGGCGAGCGTAAAGATATTGAGCATGGGCTCACTCCCGTGAAATGGCTGAGGCGGTGGGGCGAGGGAGGGGGCGCTTTCAATTCCCGGGCCCCGGGGTCAGCGATCGAGGCGTCAGTGCGTGGGAGTTGAAAGCTGCCGAGACGGTGCGGTTTCCATGATGCGGTCTCCAGTTGCAGCGAGGCGCGATTATGTCATCGGCCATGTGGCGGCAAGGCCGCCGATCTGGATGGACATACAGTAAAGTTGCGGCCATGCCGACCGCTGCGCTCCCTGTTTTTTCCGCCACCGGCGCCGCCGGCGCCACCCAGGCCGAGCGCCTGGCCGCGGCGCTCTCGGCGCTCAACGACGAGCAGCGCGCCGCGGTCGAGCACGGCGTTGGCACGCTGGTCGGGCGCGACGAGCGTCCGCTGCTGGTGATCGCCGGCGCGGGCTCCGGCAAGACCAGCACGCTGGCGCACCGGGTGGCGCACCTCATTGCCGGCGGGGTCGATCCGCAGCGCCTGCTGCTTTTGACCTTCTCGCGCCGCGCGGCGCAGGAAATGGAGCGCCGCGCGGGCCAGGTGCTGGCGCGCGTGCTCGGGCTCAAGTCCGACAAGCCGCCCGCGCTGCCATGGGCCGGCACCTTCCACGGCATCGGCGCGCGCCTGCTGCGCGAATACGCCGCGCACATCGGCCTGAACGACCACTTCACGATCCACGACCGCGGCGACGCCGAGGACCTGATGGGCATGGTGCGCCACGAGCTCGGCCTGTCGTCGAGCGTGAACCGCTTTCCGCGCAAGGGCACCTGTCTTTCGATCTATTCGCGCTGCGTCAACACGCGCGCGCCGTTGGCCGAGGTGCTGGCGGAGGCCTTCCCGTGGTGCGCCGAGTGGGAAGCCGAGCTCAAGCGCCTGTTCGGCGCCTATGTCGAGGCCAAGCAGCAGCAGAACGTGCTCGACTACGACGACCTGCTGCTCTACTGGGCCGGCATGGTGGCCGAGCCCGCGCTGGCGGCGCTGGTCGGCGCGCGCTTCGACCACGTGCTGGTCGACGAGTACCAGGACACCAACCTGCTGCAGGCCTCCATCCTGCGGGCGCTCAAGCCCGACGGCCGCGGCGTGACGGTGGTGGGCGACGATGCGCAGTCGATCTACTCGTTTCGCGGCGCAACGGTACGTAACATCCTCGACTTTCCGTCGCAGTTCTCGCAGGCCGCGCGCGTGGTCACGCTGGAGCGCAACTACCGCTCCACCCAGCCGATTCTCGATGTCTCGAACCGGGTCATTGCGCAGGCCGCCGAGCGGCATGCCAAGACGCTCTGGACCGACAAGCCCTCCGCGGGCCGGCCGCAGCTGGTGCTGGTGCCCGACGAGGCGCAGCAGGCCGTCTGGGTGGCCGACAAGGTGCTGGCGCACCGCGAGGGCGGGCTGGCGCTCAAGTCGCAGGCGGTGCTGTTTCGCGCTTCCACGCACAGCGCGCCGCTCGAACTCGAGCTGGCGCGCCGCAACATTCCGTTCGTGAAATACGGCGGCCTCAAGTTTCTCGAGGCTTCGCATGTGAAGGACCTGCTCGCGGTGCTGCGCTTCGCCGAAAACCCGCGCGGGCGCATGGCGGGTTTTCGCGTCACGCAGCTCATTCCGGGCATCGGCCCCGCCACGGGCGCGCGGCTGCTCGATGCCATGGACCAGGCGGCCGATCCGGTGGCGGCGGTGCGCGAGTTCGTGCCGCCGCCCGCCGCACGCGCGGAATGGGCGGTGTTTGCCGAAGCCTATGCCGCGCTGTGCGCGCCCTCGCTGCCGTGGCCGGCCGATGTGGAGCTCGCGCTGCGCTGGTACCTGCCGCACCTCGACCGGCTCTATGACGACCCCTCCGGCGTGCGGCGCGGCGACGTCGAGCAGCTGGCGCGGCTGGCGTCGGGCTATGGCTCGCGCGAGCGCTTTCTGACCGAGCTCACGCTCGATCCGCCCGAGGCCACCAGCGACAGGCCGGGCCCGCCCTCGCTCGACGAGGACTACCTGATCCTGTCCACCATCCACTCGGCCAAGGGACAGGAGTGGAATTCGGTGCATGTGCTCAACGTGGTCGACGGCTGCCTGCCGGCCGACGTGGCGCAGGGCGCGCACGAACTCGAGGAGGAGCGGCGGCTGCTTTATGTGGCGATGACGCGGGCGCGCGACCATCTGCATCTTCTGGTGCCGCAGCGCTTCTACGTGACGCAGCAGGCCGTGCGCGGCGACCGGCACCTGTATGCCAACCGCACGCGCTTCATTTCCGAACGCGATCTTGCGGGCTTCGAGCAGCAGACCTGGCCGCCGCCGCCGGAGCGCCCGCCCGCGGTGCCGCCGCCGGCCGCGGTGATCGACCTGCGCAACCGCATGCGCGCCGCCTGGAGCTGAACCGGCAGGCCCTTTGCCCGGCAGGGGCACCGGCGGTGACGCACTGAAACACTTGCTGCCAAAGTGCCGCATCGGTGGGCGCAGCCTGCGTCGGCAGCTATGGAATCGCTAGCGCAGTGGCGCATGGCCCGCAGGCGCCGGCCACCCGGAGAAGTTCGCTATTGCAATACCGTGACAGCTTGGGCATAGTGAATCGACCGTTTCTTCTTTCTCTTCTCTTCTCTCCCCTCCCCAACCCACACCTGTTTCGCCGGCCACGCACCATCCCGGAGCGGGGCCATTTTCCCAACCGTCAATTCTCAGGAGGTCATTCATGAATTTGACGATCAGCGGTCATCACCTCGACGTCACCCCTGCCTTGCGCACCTACGTCACGAGCAAGCTGGACCGGATCACACGGCACTTCGACCAGGTGGTCGATGTGAAGGTGCTCCTCACGGTGGAAAAGCAGAAGGAAAAGGAACGCCGCCAAAGGGCGGAGTGCAACATTCACGTCAAGGGTAACGACATGTTCGCGGAGTCGAGCCACGCTGATCTCTACGCTGCGGTCGATGAACTGGTCGACAAGCTCGACCGCCAGGTGGTGCGCCACAAGGATCGCCTGCAGGACCATCATCACGCCGCGGCCAAGCGCGTGATGTAGAGAGCCCGGACAGGGGTCCCACGGCCCTGCCGCAAGCCGCCTCCGGGCGGCTTTTTGCTGCCTGTTTTTTAATCACCGCCCGCGGCGCCGGCGAGGCCTTCCGGCAACATGTAGACAAAAAGTAAGTAACGGGAGTGGGGGTTTTTACCAAGCAGGTGCATAATCGCCCCCGCTCCCACCATGAATCGCCTCGCGTCCATCCTGCCGCCCGCTCAAGTGCTTGTGAGCGTTGACGCTACCAGCAAGAAACGTGCTTTCGAAGAAGCCGGCCTGCTGTTCGAGAGCCTTCACGGCCTTGCCCGCGCCCTGATCACCGACAGCCTGTTCGCGCGCGAACGGCTCGGCTCCACCGGGCTCGGCCACGGGGTGGCCATTCCGCATGGCCGCATCAAGGGCCTCAAGGCTCCCATGGCCGCGGTCTTCCAGCTGGCGAACCCGATCGGTTTCGACGCGCCGGACGAGCAGCCCGTCGGGCTCCTGATCTTCCTGCTGGTGCCCGAGGCGGCCACCCAGAAGCACCTTGAAATCCTCTCCGAGATCGCCGAACTGCTGAGCGACGCCGCCCTGCGCGAACAGATCAAGTCGAGCACCGACGCGGCCGAACTGCACGGACTCATTGCCGGCTGGCAATCGACCCAAATCGCCTGACCTGTAGCTCGCCCCCAGGCTGCGCGCACTTCGTGCCGCTTCGCCCACCCCCTGCCGGTGGCAATACCGGTGGCCCGGCAAAGCCGGTTCCACGGTATTCTGCGCAACGCAAAAACTTGGGCGCCAAGCGCCTGCCACTGAACGCATGAAGCCGACCGTCATCAGCGCCGACGCCATGTTCGAGGAATTCCGCGGGTCGCTCCGCTGGGAATGGCTCGCCGGGCTCGGTGCGTCAGAGCGCCAGTTCGACCCTGAAGTCATCAGCCGCGCCCAGTCGGCCGCGGACCTGGTCGGCTACCTCAATTACATCCACCCGTACCGCGTGCAGATCCTGGGCGCGCGCGAAGTGGCCTACCTGACGCGCGGCAGCCAGGAAGACTGCGCCCGGCGCATTGCCCGCATCGTCACCCTGGAGCCGCCCATGCTGGTGCTGGCCGACGGCCAGGCCGCGCCGGACGAGCTGCTGTCGATTTGCGAGCGCGCCCAGCTGCCGCTGTTCGCCACGCGCGAGTCGTCGGCCTTCGTGATCGACCTGCTGCGGGCCTACCTGTCCAAGCATTTCGCGGAGCGCACCTCGATGCACGGGGTGTTCATGGACATCCTGGGCATGGGGGTCATGATCACCGGCGAATCCGGGCTCGGCAAAAGCGAGCTCGGGCTGGAACTGATTTCGCGCGGCAACGGCCTGGTGGCCGACGACGCGGTCGATCTTTTCCGCATCAACCAGAACACCATCGAGGGCCGCTGCCCCGACCTGCTGCTCAACCTGCTGGAGGTGCGCGGCATCGGCTTGCTGGACATCCGCGCGATCTTCGGCGAGACGGCGGTGCGGCGGAAGATGCGGCTCAAGCTCATCGTGCACCTGGTGCGGCGCGACAGCTTCGAGCGCGACTACGAACGCATGCCCTCGGCGCCGCTCACGCAGGACGTGCTGGGCATTGCGGTGCGCAAGGTCGTCATCCAGGTGGTGGCCGGGCGCAACATCGCCGTGCTGGTGGAAGCCGCCGTGCGCAATTCGATCCTGCAGCTGCGCGGCATCGACACCTATGCCGATTTCGTGGCGCGCCACCACAAGGCGATGGAAGGCGGACGCGACGGGGACTGACGGCCTACCGTTTACTTACGCAGTCGCCGCACAGGCCGTAGAGCGACATCGCGTGGTCCTGCAGGATCCAGCCCTTGTCCTTGGCGATCATCTGCTGGCGGCGCTCGATCTCGGCGTCGTAGAACTCCTCGACCTTGCCGCACGAGGTGCAGATCAGGTGGTCGTGGTGCGTGCCCTCGTTCAGCTCGTAGACCGCCTTGCCGCTTTCGAAATGGCTGCGCTCGAGGATGCCGGCCTGCTCGAACTGCGTCAGCACGCGGTAGACGGTGGCCAGGCCGATGTCGGAGTGCTCGTTCAGAAGCACGCGAAAGACATCTTCGGCCGTCATGTGGCGCTGGCTGCCGGCCTGGAAGATCTCGAGGATCTTCAGGCGTGGCAGGGTGGCCTTGAGGCCGGTGTTCTTGAGTTCGTCGATGTTGGCCATGATGGTTCCTGCGCCCTGGGCTGCAGACGGGCCCCCAAAGGGCCAGCCGCTACAATGGCCGATCATATCGCTACCCCCTTTTTCCTCCCATGCCTGCCATTCTCCAACGCCGTCCCTGGCTGCTGGCTGCGGCCGTCGCCGCGACGTTCTGCCTCGGCGCCTGCAGCGGCTTCAGCGATCGCACGCGTGGTGCGCTGACGGCCATCACGCCCTACAAGGTCGAAGTGGTCCAGGGCAACTTCGTGTCGAAGGAACAGGTCGAGGCGCTCAAGCCCGGCATGTCGCGCCAGCAGGTGCGTGAAATCCTCGGCACGTCGCTGCTGACCGACGTCTTCCACAAGGATCGCTGGGACTACGTCTTCACGATCAAGCGCCAGGGCGTCGATCCCCAGGAACGCCGCCTGACCGTCTTCTTCAACGGCGAACTGCTCGAGCGCTTCGAGGGCGACCCGATGCCCAGCGAGGAAGAGTTCGTCGCCACGCTCGACACCCGCAAGAAGAGCGGCAAGATTCCGCCGCTCGAGGCGTCGGAAGAAGAACTCAAGAAATTCGCCCCCAAGGAAGACGGCAAGAAGGCCGATGCCACCGCGACGGCAACCAGCCTGCCGCCGCTTCCTGCCGCCTATCCCCCGCTCGAAGCCGCGCGCTGAGCAGGCGCCAAGCAGAGGGCGAGGGCGGGTGCACCCCGCCGGGTCAGGCGGGCATGTGCCGGTCTCCATGCCAATTTCGAAGGCTGAATCCGCGTGACTGAATCCATTTCTTCCAATTCTTCGTCCCTTTCCGAGTCTTCCACGCCCGCCCTGCGGCGCATCGCGATCGCGGGCGCTTCGGGCCGCATGGGCCGCATGCTGGTCGAGGCGGTGCGCGAGGCGCAGGACTGCCGCCTGGCCGGCGCGCTCGACATGGCGGGCAGCGACGCCATCGGCGCCGATGCGGCCGCGTTCCTCGGTTTCACGAGCGGCGTGCCGATCGTGGCCGACCTGCGCACCGGCCTGCAGGACGCGCAGGTGCTCATCGACTTCACCAGGCCGGAAGGCACGCTCGCGCACCTCGCGATCTGCCGCGAGCTCGGCGTGCAGGCCGTGATCGGCACCACCGGCTTCAGCGACGCGCAGAAGGCCGAGATCGCCGAGATCGCGAAGGACATCGCGATCATGGTCTCGCCCAACATGAGCGTGGGCGTCAACGTCACCTTCAAGCTGCTCGAAATGGCGGCCAAGGCGCTGTCGACGGGCTACGACATCGAGATCATCGAGGCGCACCACCGCCACAAGGTCGATGCGCCCTCGGGCACCGCGCTCAAGATGGGCGAGGTCATTGCCGAGGCGCTGGGCCGCGACCTGAAGGAATGCGCCGTCTACGGCCGCGAAGGCATCACCGGCGAGCGCGACCCGTCGACCATCGGCTTTGCCGCCATCCGCGGCGGCGACATCGTGGGCGACCACACCGTGCTGTTCGCGGGCACCGGCGAGCGCATCGAGATCACCCACAAGTCGGCCAGCCGCGTCACCTACGCGCAAGGTGCCCTGCGCGCCGTGCGCTTCCTGGCCGGCCAGAAGGCGGGCCTGTTCGACATGTTCGACGTGCTGGGACTGCGCTGAACAAGCGATGAGCGTCCTCGAATTGCTCACCCACGGCGACGGCGTCAGCCGGTCGGTGGCGGCGCTGCTGCTCGCGAT
Organism: Variovorax paradoxus; assembly: GCF_018614875.1. Classification (GTDB taxonomy): domain Bacteria; phylum Pseudomonadota; class Gammaproteobacteria; order Burkholderiales; family Burkholderiaceae_C; genus Variovorax; species Variovorax paradoxus_I. Next base: position 161,003 of record NZ_JAGGNW010000007.1, read on the forward strand.
GTCGATCTCGAGCTGGGTGGTGATTCTCTGGAAGGCCTGGCTGCTGCGCGGCGGCACGCGCGACGTGCTGCGCAGCATCGCGGCCTTCTGGCAATCGGCCACGCTCACTGACGCGCAGCAGCGGCTCAAGGCCTTCGACCGCGCAACGCTGGTGGGGCCGGCGGTGAGCGCCATCAAGAATGCGGCGGCCGCGGATGCAGGCGATGCAACCCTCGGCGCCACCACGGGCGACCGCAACCAGCGGCTCACGCGAGCGCTGCGCGGCGCGCTGCATGGCGCGCTGCGGCGCCTGCAGTCCGGCCAGATCCTGCTTGCCACGGTCGGCGCCACGGCGCCCTTCGTGGGTTTGCTCGGCACCGTGTGGGGCATCTACGGCGCGTTGTCGGGCATTGCCGGCCAGACCGGCGGCTTCACCATCGACAAGGTGGCCGGACCGGTGGGCGAGGCGCTGGTGATGACGGCCTTCGGCCTGGCCGTGGCCATTCCGGCCGTGCTGGCCTACAACGTGTTCGGCCGCGTCATCGGCCGCATCGAAGCCGAGCTCGAAGGCTTTGCGCACGACCTGCTCGGCAGCTTCGGCAGCGCGCCGGCACCCGCCGCGCCGCCGCCCGCGCGGCCCATGCCCGTGTCGGCCTGATCGAACGGGAGCAGGCAGGACGCCATGGCCTTCGGTCGCACCTCCCTGGGCAGCAGTGCCGCCGGCGGCGGGCGCGCGACGGGGGCCGGCGGACAGCGGCCGCTGTCCGACATCAACGTCACGCCGCTGGTCGACGTGATGCTGGTGCTGCTGGTCATCTTCATCATCACCGCGCCGCTGATGGCGAGCTCGATCAAGCTCGACCTGCCGCAGACCGACGCCGGCCAGCCCAACGACACGCCCAAGTTCGTCAGCGTGTCGGTCGATGCCTCGGGCAAGACCTTCTTCAACGACCAGGCGGTGACGGACGAGGAACTGGCCGCCCGGCTGCAGAAGGCCGCCGCCGACAGCAAGGACACCGAAGTGCAGCTGCGCGCCGACCAGGCCGTGCCCTACGGCAAGCTGGTGGCGCTGATGGGCATCGCGAACAAGGCGGGCCTGAGCCGCATCGGGTTCGTGACGGAGGCCGAAGCGGCGCCCGAAAAGCCGCGCTGACCTTGTCTTGCTCCTTCCCCCGGAGGGGAGGGAGAAAGACGAACACTCAACCCAGCACCACCGGCTTGGTGCGCCAGATCTCGTGCGCATACTGCGCAATGGTGCGGTCCGAAGAGAACGCGCCCATGCCCGCCACGTTCAGGATGGCCATGCGCGTCCATGCGTCCGGGTCGCGGTACAGCGCATCGACTTCGGCCTGCTTGGCGACGTAGCTCGCATAGTCGGCCAGCAGCAGGTAGTGGTCGCCCCAGTTCACCAGCGCGTCGTAGATGCCCTGGTAGCGGGAAGACTGGCCGGCGGAGAAGGCGCCGTCGCGGATCGCGTCGAGCACGCGCTTGAGTTCGGCGTTTTCTTCGTAGATGTCGCGCGGCTGGTAGCCGTGGGCGCGGATGTCGGCCACTTCGGGCGTGGTGTTGCCGAAGATGAAGATGTTCTCCGCGCCCACGTTGTCGCGCATCTCCACGTTAGCGCCGTCGAGCGTGCCGATGGTGAGCGCGCCGTTGAGCGCGAACTTCATGTTGCCGGTGCCCGAGGCCTCGGTGCCCGCCGTCGAGATCTGCTCCGACAGGTCGGCCGCCGGCATGATGATCTCGGCCAGGCTCACGCTGTAGTTGGGCAGGAACACCACCTTCAGCAGCTTGCCGATGCGGGCGTCGCTGTTGATGGTGTTCGCCACGTCGTTGATGAGCCGGATCACGAGCTTGGCCATGTGGTAGGCCGAGGCCGCCTTGCCCGCGAACACCACCACGCGCGGCACGATGTCGATGGGCGTGCCGGCCGCCTGCGCGTCGAGGATGCGGTGATAGCGCGTGATCACGTGCAGCACGTTGAGCAGTTGCCGCTTGTACTCGTGGATGCGCTTCACCTGCACGTCGAACATCGCATCGGTGTCGATGTCGACCTTCATGTGCTGCTCGATCCAGTTGGCCAGCCGCAGCTTGTTCTCGCGCTTGGCGTGGCGAAACGCGCGCACGAAGGCGGGTTGCGCCGCCATCGGCCGCAACGCCTCGAGCTGCGACAGGTCGCGCCGCCAGCCCTGGCCGATGCGCTGGTCGAGCAGGCCGGCGAGCGGCGGGTTGGCCTGCGCGAGCCAGCGGCGCGGCGTGACGCCGTTGGTCTTGTTGTTGAAGCGCTCGGGAAAGATCTTCGCGAAGTCTGCAAAGATCGATTGCTTCATGAGTTCGGAGTGCAGGCCCGACACGCCGTTGATCGAATGACTCGCGAGCACCGCCACGTACGCCATGCGCACGCGGCGCTCGCCGGCTTCGTCGACCAGCGACAGCCGGCGCAGCAGTTCGACGTCGTTACCGGCCTTCTGCGTCACGGCGGCGAGGAACTTCGCATTCATGTCGTAGATGATCTGCAGGTGCCGCGGCAGGATGCGGCCGAGCATCTCGACCGGCCAGGTCTCCAGCGCCTCGTGCATCAGCGTGTGGTTGGTGTAGCTGAACACCTTCTGCGTGTGGGCCCAGGCCGCGTCCCACGCCAGGCCGTGCTCGTCGAGCAGGAGGCGCATGAGCTCGGGCACCGCGAGCACCGGGTGCGTATCGTTCAGGTGGATGCTGACCTTGTCGGCCAGCTGGTCGAAGGTCTTGTGGTTGCGCAGGTAGCGCCGCAGCAGGTCCTGCACGCTTGCGCTGCAGAAGAAGTATTCCTGGTGCAGCCGCAGCTCGCGGCCCGAGGGCGTGGAGTCGTCGGGGTAGAGCACGCGCGAGACGTTCTCGGAGTGGTTCTTGCTCTCCACCGCCGCCATGTAGTTGCCGCGGTTGAAGGCCGAGAGGTCGATCTCCTCGGTGGCGCGCGCCGACCACAGGCGCAGCGTGTTGGTGGCCTGCGTGCCGTAGCCCGGAATGATGGTGTCGTAGGCCACGGCCAGCACGTCGTGCGTGTCGACCCAGTCGGCCGCGCCGTAGGGCGCGTTCTTTCCGCCGCGCTTTTGCACGTGGCCGCCGAAGCGCACGCGGTAGTTCACCTCGGGCCGCTGGAACTCCCAGGGGTTGCCGCGCGTGAGCCAGTAGTCGGGCGTCTCCACCTGCTGGCCGTCGACGATGCGCTGGCGGAACATGCCGTATTCGTAGCGGATGCCGTAGCCAATGCCCGGCACGCCGAGCGTGGCCATGGAGTCGAGAAAACAGGCCGCGAGCCGGCCGAGGCCGCCGTTGCCGAGGGCCGCGTCGGGCTCGCGCTCGGACAGCGCCGCAACGTCGACGCCGAAGTCGGCCAGTGCCTCGCGCACCGTGTCGTGGAGATCGACCGCCAGCAGTGCATTGGTGAAGGTGCGCCCGATCAGGAACTCCATCGAGAGGTAGTAAACGCGCTTCAGGTCCTGCGCATAGTTGGCGCGCGTGGTTGCCATCCAGCGCTCGACCAGCTGGTCGCGCACTGCGAGCGCGGTGGCATGCAGCCAGTCGTCCTGGCTGGCTGCGACGGGGTCCTTGCCGACCGCATAGATCAGCTTGTTGGCGACGGCGCGCTTGAACGCGGCCACGTCGCGGTCGGGATGGTCGTAGGCGAAGTCTTTGATGGTCATGGGCTTCGGTGAAGAGTGGTTGTGGGGGTTGTGCGCCGTGGCGCCTTCAGGTGCCGGCGGACTCGAGCGCCTGCCGGTAGACCGCAATGTATTGCTCGGCCGCGGTGGCCCAGTCGGCCGGGCGCCGCATGGCATTGCCGCGCACACGGCGCCAGTCGGGCGCGCGCTGGTAGAGCGCGAAGGCACGCCGCAATGCGCGGCCGTAGTTCGCGGCGTCGAAGCGGTCGAACACGAAACCGGTGGCGTCGCCGCTGGCCATGTCTTCGAGCGTGCAGTCGACGACCGTGTCGGCCAGGCCGCCGACGCGGCGCACCAGCGGCAGGCTGCCGTACTTGAGACCATACATCTGCGTGAGGCCGCAGGGCTCGAAGAGCGAGGGCACCAGCGTCACGTCGCCGCCGCCGAAGAACTGGTGCGCCAGCGTTTCGTTGTAGCCGACGGTGACACTGACCGACCGGGGCGCCGCCGCAGCGCGCTCGCGGAAGGCTTCCTCGAGCCAGGCCTCGCCGCTGCCCAGCAGCGCGAGCTGACCGCCTTCGGCCAGCAGGGTGTCGAGGCCGCCGAGCACGAGGTGCAGGCCCTTCTGCTCGGTGAGCCGGCTGACCAGGATGAAGAGCGGCGCTTCGGGGCGTTCGGCCAGTCCGAGCTGGTGCTGCAGCACCGCCTTGCAACGCGCCTTGCCAGCCATGTGGCGGCCTTCGGGCGTGTGGTATCCCTGCACCAGCGCGGCGTCGGTGGCCGGATTCCAGACCTGGTCGTCGACCGCGTTGAGGATGCCCGTGAGCACGTCGCCGCGCAGGCGCAGCAGGCCGTCGAGCCCGAAGCCCTGCTCGGGCGTCTGGATCTCGCGGGCGTAGGTTGGGCTGACGGTGGTCAGGCGATCCGCGAAGCAGAGGCCGCCCTTCATGAACGACACCTGGCCGTGGTATTCGAGCCCGTTCATGTGGAACGCCGCCGCGGGCAGGCCGAGGTCGGCAAAGTTCCATGGCGCGGAGAGGCCCTGGTAGGCCAGGTTGTGCACCGTGAACACGCTGCCCACGCGGGGCGCGCCGGCCCGCTGCGCGAAGTGCAGGTAGGCCGGCGCCAGCCCCGCATGCCAGTCGTGCGCATGCACGACCTCGGGCTGCCAGGCCGGATCGAGCCCCTGCGCGAGCTGTGCCGCGGCCCAGCCCAGCAGCGCGAAGCGCCGGTGGTTGTCGCCATAGGGCTCGCGCGTGGTGTCTTCGTAGGGATTGCCGGGCCGGTCGTACAGCGCCGGCGCATCGATCACGTAGGCGAGGATCGGCGCCGCGCCGTCGATCGCAATGCGGCCCGCGCGCATGCCGAAGCGTTCCTGGCCCCATGGCGCCGTGAACTCGGCCACCGGCGCCTGGTCGCGCACGCCGGCCAGGATGGCCGGGAAGCCGGGCAGCAGCACCCGCGCGTCCTGTCCGGCGGCCATGAGGGCGATCGGCAGCGCGCCGGCCACGTCGGCGAGGCCACCGGTCTTGAGCAGGGGGAAGAGTTCGGCGCTGACCTGGAGGATTCGCATCGGGGAAGCGGTGCGGCCTCAGGCAGCCAGGAGGCGTTTGAGCATTTCGCGGGTGACCAGCACCACCCCATTGTCGGTGCGCTCGAAGCGCGCGGCATCGGCGTCGGCGTCTTCGCCGATCACCATCTCGTCGGGAATGACGCAGCCACGGTCGATCACCACACGGTTGAGCTTGCAGCCGCGGCCGACTTCGACGTCGGGCAGCAGCACGGCCTCGTTGATGTCGCAGAACGAATGGATGCGCACGCCCGAGAACAGCACCGAGCTGCTGACCTTGGAGCCCGAGACGATGCAGCCGCCCGAGACGATGGTGTTGACCGTCATGCCGTGCCGGCCCTCGCGATCGAGCACGAACTTGGCCGGTGGCAGCTGTCGCTGGTAGGTCCAGATGGGCCAGTCTGTGTCATAGATGTCGAGTTCGGGCGTGATGGAGGCCAGATCGAGGTTGGCTGCCCAGAATGCATCAATCGTGCCCACGTCGCGCCAGTAGGCCTTGGCGTCGGGCCCGCGCGAGGCGCGCGTGACGCAGGACATGCCGAAGGGATGCGCCAGCGCGCGGCCCTGCGCCACGGCGCGCGGGATGATGTCCTTGCCGAAATCGTGGCTCGAATCGGGGTTGGCGGCGTCTTCCTCGAGCAGCTGGTAGAGGTACTCGGAATCGAACACGTAGATGCCCATGCTCGCGAGCGCCACGTCGGGATGGCCCGGCATGGCGGGCGGGTCGGCCGGCTTCTCGAGAAAGGCCGTGATCTGGCGGCCGTCGTCGACGGCCATCACGCCGAAGGCGGTGGCTTCCATGCGCGGCACCTCGATGCAGCCGACCGTGCAGCCCAGGCCGCGCTCGGCGTGGTCCTTGACCATGATCGAGTAGTCCATCTTGTAGATGTGGTCGCCGGCCAGCACCACCACGTAGTCGTGCCTGGTGGAGCGGGTCTGGATGATGTCCAGGTTCTGGAACACCGCGTCGGCCGTGCCGCGGTACCAGTGTTCGTCGCCGGTGCGCTGCTGCGCGGGCAGCACGTCGACCATCTCGTTGAGCTCGGCGCGCAAAAAGCTCCAGCCGCGCTGCAGGTGGCGCATCAGCGAATGCGACTTGTACTGCGTGACCACCGCCATGCGCCGGATGCCCGAGTTCAGGCAGTTCGACAGCGCGAAGTCGATGATGCGGAACTTGCCGCCGAAGTACACCGCCGGCTTGGCGCGCCGGTCGGTCAGCTGCTTGAGGCGGGAGCCGCGTCCGCCGGCCAGCACCAGGGCGATGGTGCGGCGGACCAGATGATGCGCCTGCAATGGAGCCTGTGGTGCGCTGCTGTTGCTGTGGTTGTCCATCCTGTGTCTCCGTTCGTTGTTCGTTCGTCGGGTTCGTCGTCTCGTCGTTCGTCGTCAGAGTTTCTGCAGCCAGCCTAGCACCGTGCGGCGCGGCTGGCTGCTACGTTCTTGCAATCCGGAGGCTCGAATGAGCGACCTCCACCGTGCCGGCCTGGGGCTCCTTCAGCGCGGCGCGGTCATCGAGCGCCGGGTCGTCCGTCGCGAGCCGCCACTGCCAGGAACCCGCAGGCAGCGCAAAGGAAACGGCCGCCGGCCCCGCATTCACCAGCACCAGCCAGGCGCCCGCATCCGTGGCTCCGGCGTCGAAAAGGATGGCAAGGGCGGTGCCGCCGTTCCAGTCGGCCTCCGTCATGGGCTGGCCATCGGGCCGCAGCCAGCGGATGCCCGGTGCGCCCTCTGCCGGCTGGCCCGGCCACCAGCGCGTGCTGCGCAGGGCGGGCGCTTCGCGGCGCAGGGCGATGACCCGGGCGACGAAGGCGCTCATGCCCGCCGCTTCGCTGCCCGCGGCGCTGGCGCCGATCCAGGCGAGCCAGGTGGTCTCGTTGTCCTGGCAGTAGGCGTTGTTGTTGCCTTGCTGGCTGTGGCCGAGCTCGTCGCCGGCCAGCAGCATGGGCGTGCCCTGCGAAAGCAGCAGCGTGGCGAGCAGCGCGCGCTGCAGGCGGCCGCGCTCGGCCTGCACGGCAGGGTCGCCGCTCGGCCCCTCGACGCCGCAGTTGTTGCTCAGGTTGTGCCCATGGCCGTCGCGGTTGTTCTCGCCGTTGGCCAGGTTGTGCCGCTCCTCATAGCTCAGCAGGTCGTGCAGCGTGAAGCCGTCGTGCGCCGTGATGAAGTTGACGCTGGCGGTGGGCGCGCGGCCCCGGTGGGCGAACTCTGCGCTCGAGGCGGTGAAGCGATGCGCGAAATCGCCCAGGCCGGCGGCGCCATCGCGCCCTTGCCGCAGCCAGAAGCCGCGCTGCGTGTCGCGGTAGCGGTCGTTCCATTCGAGCCATCCCGGCGGGAATTCGCCCAGGCGGTAGCCGCCCGGCCCGATGTCCCAGGGCTCCGCGATCAGCAGCGTGCGCGAGAGCACGGGGTCCTGCGCGATGGCCGCGAAGAAGGGTGCGCGCGGATCGAAGTCGCCATGGGCGCCGCGCCCCAGCACTGGCGCGAGGTCGAAGCGGAAGCCGTCGACGCCGAGCTCGCAGGCCCAGTGGCGCAGGCTGTCCATGACCAGCTGCAGCACGCGCGGCTCGGCAAGGTTGAGGCAATTGCCGCAGCCGGCCCAGTTGGCATAGAGCGCGCGGTCGTCGGGACGCAGGTGGTAGTACAGCGCGTTGTCGATGCCGCGCAGCGAGAGCGTGAGGCCGAACTCGTCGGTTTCGGCGCTGTGGTTGTAGACCACGTCGATCACCAGCTCCATGCCGCGCGCATGCACCGCGTCGGCCATGGCGCGGAATTCGCTGGCCGGCGTGGTGCCGGCGCGGCCGCTCCAGTAGCGCGCCTCGGGCGCGAACCAGCCGATGGTGTTGTAGCCCCAGTAATTGCTGAGGCCCATGGCGAGCAGCCGCTGTTCGTCGGCACGGTGCTGCACCGGCATCAGGCTCAGCGTGGTGACGCCGAGGCCCTGGAGATGGTCGAGCACCGCGGGCTCGGCCAGGCCCGCATAGGTGCCGCGCAATGCGGCGGGCACGGCGGGATGCAGCCGGGTCTGTCCGCGCACGTGCAGTTCGTAGAGCACGCGCTCGCCGTCCGGGATGCGGGCATGGCCCGGGGCGGCTGAACTGCTGCCGGCTGCCGCCACGCGGGCCTTGAGCGCCACGGCGGCGTTGTCGCGCGTATTGCGCTGCATCGGGTTCGTTGGGTCGTGGCCGAGGAACAGGTCGCTGCCGTCGTATGTGCCGACGATCTCGCGGGCGTAGGGGTCGAGCAGCAGCCTGGCCGGGTTGAATCGATGGCCTTCATGGGGCGACCAAGGGCCGTGCACGCGGTAGCCGTAGACCAGGCCTGCGCGGCCGCTGGGGAGTTGGCCGTGCCAGACACCGTCGGTGAAGGCGGGCAGCCGCAGGCGCTGTTGTTCATGCTGGCCTGTGGTGTCGAAAAGGCACAGGTCTACTGATTCGGCATTTGGCGCTACGAGCGCGAAGTTCACGCCGGTGGGGGAGGGGGTTGCGCCCAGGGGGTAGGGCTTGCCTGGGCTCAGCATGCTGCTGGCCTCGTGTTTTGTTTGCTTTCCGGGGCCGGGACTCGCCCCGGCGGGCGACCTACTTTTCTTTGCTTCGCCAAAGAAACGTAGGCAAAAGAAAGGCGACCCCACTGCCTGCGACCCCTGCGCTGCGCTACGGGGCAACCTGCGGTGCTCGCGTTTCGCGGGGTCTCGCCCAAACTCGCTTCGCTTGTATGGTTGAGGCGCTGGGGTGGAGGGACTCGTTTCGGATTCGGCCGCGGCAGCGGACCGACAGTTTGAGATTTCTCCCGCCCCACCTTCCAACGTCGATTAGGA
>NZ_JAGGNW010000008.1 GCF_018614875.1 Variovorax paradoxus
GCGGGCGGCACCGGATCACCGGGCAGCGGCGGCGACGGCGGGGCCGGTCTCGCATCGACCGGCGCGGGCGCGACCCTCACCAACACCGGCGCCATCACCGGCGGGGCGGGCGGTGCCGGCGGGGCCAACAGCAACGGTGGCGCGAGCGGCGCCAACGGCGTGGGCGGCGCCGGCGTGACGGGTACCAACCTCGCGCTGATCAACGGCGGAACGATCTCCGGCGGGCTGAGCGGCGACGGCGTCACCCGCGCCGCGGCGATCGCGTTCACCGGCGGCGCCAACAGCCTCACGCTGAACACCGGCTCGTCGATGTCGGGCGCCATTGCCATCGGCACGAGTGCCACCGCCAGCGTGATCGCCGGCGCCGACGGCCTTGGCGTCAACAACGCCCTGCTGCTGGGCGGCACGGGCACCATCGACACCAACGGGCGCGACCTGGCCTGGTCGGGCCCGATCTCCGGCGCCAGCAATCTCGTGAAAACCGGCGCGGGCGTGCTGACGCTGAGCGGCGTCGACACCCATGCGGGCGGCACCAATGTTGTGGCAGGTACCCTGCGCGCCGGCGCTGCCAACGTCCTCAGCGCTGCCAGCGCATTCACCGTCGCTTCGGGCGCGACGCTCGACCTGGCCGGCAACAGCCAGGCCATAGCGTCGATGGCCAACAGCGGCACCGTGTCGCTGGTGGGCACGGTGCCCAGCACCACACTGACCGTCAACGGCCCCTGGGTGGGCAACGGCGGCACGCTGCGCCTGGGCACCGCTCTGGGCGGCAGCGCGAGCGCGAGCGATCGGCTCATCCTGAGCGGCGCCACCGCCGTCGCCAGCGGCACGACCAACGTGCAGATCACCAACCTGGGCGGCCTGGGCGCGCTCACCACGGGCAACGGCATCGAGGTGATCAGCGCCATCAACGGCGCGACCACCACCGCGCAGACTACCCGAAGCGCGTTCAGCCTGGCCGGCGCCCATGTCGACGCGGGTGCCTACGAGTACCGGCTGTACGCCGCCGACGCCAGCGGCGCGGGCGAGAACTGGTACCTGCGCTCGACCGCCGCGGCCGTTCCGCCAACCGTCCCGCCAGCGGTACCGCCGGCCGTCCCGCCGGCCGGTGGCGGCACCGGCGGCGTGCTCGTGCCTACCTATCGCGCCGAAGTGCCGCTGTACGCCGCGCTGCCCGAGCAGTTACGCCAGTCCAGCCTGGCGATGCTCGGCAACATGCACCAGCGCACGGGCGACGACTTTGCGGCCGGCGTAAATAGCACGTCCACGCCGGCGCAGGGCTATCGCCAGACCTGGGGCCGCATCATCAGCACCGACCGCACCATCTCGCAGGGCGGCACCGTGAGCCCCACCAGCAAGGGCCGCCTCACGGGCTTCCAGGCCGGCACCGACCTGTGGGCCGATCCCAACTTCCGTGTGGGCGTATACGTCGGCCAGCTCGACGGCGACATGCGCGTGAACGGCTTCGCCAGCGGCCTGGCAAACCTCGCGGTGGGCACCAACGACCTGAAGAGCCAATACCTGGGCGCCTATGCCACCTGGAAGAACGACGGCGGCCTGTACGTCGACGGTGTGCTGCAGGCGGGCCGCCACCGCGACACGGTCTCGCCCGCACTGGGCTTGTCCAGCGGCGGCAAGGGCAACAGCCGGCTGGCGTCTATCGAGGTGGGGCAGTCGTTCGCCATTGCGGAGCACTGGACCATCGAGCCGCAGGTGCAACTGGTGCACCAGCGGGTGAGCCTGGGTGACGTGGGCATCCCCGGCGCCCTCGTGCAGCAGGACAGCCACAACGGCTGGCTGGCACGCGTCGGCGTGCGCGTGAAGGGCGAGATCGCCACCGGCGTCGGGCTGCTGCAGCCCTATGTGCGGGTCAACGTCTACCGCAGCAGCAGTGGCACCGACGTCACCCGCTTCATCGGCCCAGCCGGTTTCACGGACATCGCCACGCGCACCGGCGGCACCAGCACCGAGCTGGCGGGGGGCGCCACGCTGCAGTTGGCCGAGAACATGAGCGTGTATGCGGAGCTGGGCAAGCTGTGGGGCTCTGGTGGCGACGCACGCATCAAGAGCGGGGTGAATGCGAGCGTGGGGGTGAAGATGCGCTGGTGATGATCTGGGACGACGGCCAGCGGGTTGTCAAGCCCATGCGCTACCAATGCCGGCCCGCGAGCAAGCCCGCGAAATACGACGCTCTCTATCCGGCACCTACAACGCCAAGCGCGACAACCTGGAGGGGTTCTGGAAGGACCTGTTTGGCTTCTCGCACGGGACATGGTTGTCAATGCCTTCTACGAGCACGTCAAGCGAGACGGCGGGCCACAAGCAGCCCTACACGGTCACGGCACAATTCGTCTCCCGCTTTTTTATCCAGCAATGAACCTGCCGATTTTTGACCACGACGCCACGCGCGCACTGATCAAAGAGAAAGCCGATGCGCCTTTCTCGGCATTCGATATTGGCGACCGCGCGCATCGACGGCAGGACCGACAGCTTCACGCTGAGGCCGCCTTGCTTTTCTGTCTTGCAGCCGAACGGGCAGATGCCGAACATCGTGCGAATCAGTCCAAGCCCAATCAGGCGACGACATCCCCTGGGCTAGTCTGGCCCTGACGTCAATCGCGCATCGGGCTCACTGCGGCCTGGAAACAAACAGCCCCAGTTCGGAAAGATCCGTGAAAGCACCGTCGCCATTGTTGGCTGTGATGTTGAGCCGGTAGTAGCGATAGGAGGCCGGATTCGCGACCGTGTAGGTCTTCAGTTCCAGGCGGATGGCAAACACCTGGTCGTTTTGCGTGTCGAGCGTGGTCCAGGTGACGCCGTCGTTGGAGGCCTGCAACTGCCAGTCCTTCGGATCGCGCGGGACCGGATTGGTGGTGCTGGTGACCGCATAGCGCTGGACGCGCTCCGTATGGCCGAGGTCGTACTGCAGCCAGCCGGTCGTGCCGGAGTAGGCCCATTGCGTCGCCGAGTTCTGGTCGAAGGCGCTTCCAGCGTTGCGGTTGCTCGCGCTGTCGGTGGCAGTGCCGCCGGTGGCAACGTTGACCATCGGACGAACCGGTGTGGCGCTGTCCGCGGGAGAACGGCCGCTCGTTCCGGCGGAGTTGCTCGCCGTGACGGTGTAGTAGTAGGTAGTGCCATTGGTCACGGAGGTGTCCGTGTAGCTGCTGCCCGTGACGCCCGACGCGATGGTCTCGTAGGGCCCGCCGCTGAACTCGGAGCGGGCGACCGTGTAGCCGGTGGCCCCGAAGGACGCCTGCCATCGCAGCGGGACGGCGCCATCGCCCGGGGAGGCCAGCAGCATGGCGGGGGTCGCCGGAATGACGCTCGGCGCACCACCGTCGCCGCCGGTGATCTGCACGTTGCTGAAGGTGGAGCTGTTCAGGATGCCATTGGCGACCGAGGAGACCACCAGGCCGACATAGATCGTGTCGGGAACGGGGGCGTCGATACGGCCGACATCGGTGGCGGCCCAATTGGTGCCATCGGGAGAAACGTAGCCGGTGATGATGTTCCCGATGCGCTCGAGCTTCACCCAGTACGAGGGCGTGGAACTGGCGATGCCCATGGCTTTGTTTGCATAGTTCGAGCCACCATACACCGCGAGTCCCTGCATGTTCTGTTTGGCCTGGCCACTGCTGGCGATGGCCATCGAGGCGTGGGGAGCGTATGGCTCCAGGCTTGTTCGCATCATCACGCCCGCCACTGCGGCCGGACTGGTGTTCTGGACGGACTCGACTTTCGCGACGATGGCGCTGTTGCCGGTCAGGGCCTTGTAGACGAAGTGGGAAGCGTCTTGCGTGCCCCGGAAGATATCGTTGCCCGCTCCCTGAACCGTCCATTTGCCGTTGGCGTAGGTGGCCACGCCCGCTGGGGAGGCGCCCCCGATGTCCGCATTGCTGAATCCCGAGGTGATCGAGGCGGTCGAAGGAATGGGCAGCGCCGGCGGCGGCGTCGCCTTGGAGGTGTCGGCGTCCTTGAGGAACATGAAGCTGCTGCCGTCCACCGGCATCCAGAGGCGCCTCTGCGCGATGAAGGGTGCCTGCAGACCCTTGCGCAGGACGTAGGCGCCATAAAGCTGCGTGAGCGCGACGCTTCCGCCATTGGCGCCCCGCCAGCCGCGATTGGTGACGTCGGAGGTGTAGTAGCGATCGGTGGTGCCGAAAGGAAGGGCTGTCGTTGGGACGAGCTCGTTCACCCTCGCGAAATACTCACCCGCCGCCAGCAGGCGGTTGTCAAAGTCGGAATAAATGTCGATGCCTTGGGTCCAGAGCGCCTCGGCCAGCATGGTCAGCGACTTGAGCTGTCCATAGGCATGCCCCTGGTCGCGAAGGTAGTCGCCGAGCATGCCGATGTCGTTGGAATTTCGCAGCCCGATGTGGGCCAGCGTGCGGGCCTGGTAGACGACTTTGTCCAATGTCTCGATATCGTCGTTGTAGATCGCCATCAGTCCCTGAGCGACGAGGGCCAGTGCGCCTTTGTTGGCGGCCCCGTACGAGCTTTCGCCGTAGGGGTTTGCCGCCGGCATCAGGACATCCTTGAAGTACTTCTTGACCGTCGCCGTGTCCTCCTCCTTCCAGCCCGGCCATGTGCCGCGCAGGATTTCCGCGCCGCCCACGAACGCGGCAGCGTAGTCGCCCAGTTCGAGCATCGACTCGCGGCCCGAGAACTCCGTCTGGGTGGTGGCCCACCCAAGCAGCAACTTGCGCGCATTCGCCGCGTATTGCTCGTTCCGGGTGAAATACCACATTCGTGAGAGATTGGAGATCGCGACCATATCGGAGCGCCAAGCATTGAGATTCTCGTCGGGGGCGCGGCTCACCTTCGCGAATGGGCCACCACGTCCTGCGTAGCTGAGCCTGGACTCGGGACTGCCCGCCAGTTGGTCGTAGCCGGACTTCCATGGCTCCTTGCCCTGATCGACGTATGCCTTGAGCGTCGTGAGATCCGAGAGGGTGAGCCCAGCGCCTGGATGCTTGATGACGCGGATCTCCGAGGTGTCTCCCGGGGCGGCAGGGATTTCGGGGGTGACTCCCGAGGCAGCGGGAGTCTCCGGTGTGCCTCCCCCGGCAGCGGGGACCACCGGCGTGCCTCCCGTGACAACGGGGATCTCCGGGGTGCCGCCCGCCTGGACATTTTCCGCATTTCCGCCACCGCAACCCGGGAGCATGACCGAGCTCAAAACGAGCAACGCAGCAGCAAAATCGGTTCTGTCAAACATAGGAATCTTTTGGTCAATACGCGGAAAAGTCGCGGAGCCCGGCACGGCCCACCTGCTTTCCTCGAGGCGTTGCTTTCATTGATAAGCCCGCGAGCCGCCTTGAAGGCTTTTCGGCTCGCGAGGCGGGCGAATCCTGGTGCTCATGCAAGAACAGGATGTAAGCACCGGACTGTTGATTTCCATCGAATCTGGATCCACCCTCTTTGTGAGCCAGTTGGCTCAGGACATATAAGCTTTTGGTCTTCCCTGGAGGTTGGACTACCCGAACGACGTGCGCCGCGCTGTGTCGGACACTGTCGTTAAGGGCTGGCCCTGAAGTTGAGGCGAGCGGGGAAGCCTCATTAAATCAACAGTGTAACCAAAAGAAACACGCTGGCAATCATTCGATTACCTTTAAAAATGATCGACTGAGTTTCATTCGGTACGAGAGTTGTCCCCACTCGGCGCTGAGGTGGTGGTCCATGAATCGCCCCGGCAATCGCTGCAAAGCCGCCCTCCGCTTCCCGCCAAGCTGAGGATCAGTTCTGCGCTGGCGTCGCAGCGGAAACGGCTGCGCGCAACCCCAACTCATAACTGTCGACGCCGAAACCGCAGATCTGTCCCCGCACGATCTCTGCGAAGACCGAGTGGTGGCGGAACTTCTCCCGCGCATGGATGTTCGACATGTGCACCTCCACGACGGGCACCGTCAGAATTGCCAGTGCATCGCGGATTCCGTAGCTGTAGTGCGTCCATGCACCGGCATTGATGAGCACTGCGTCCACGCCCTCCGAGAAGGCGCGATGGATGCGCTCGCACATCTCGCCCTCGCTGTTGGTCTGAAAGCTCTCGATCCCGGCACCCAGCTCCTTGCCCAGAGCCTGCAGCCGCTGGTCGATTTCCTGGAGGGTCGTCGTGCCGTACTGCTTCGGATCGCGCTTACCGAACATGTTGTGGTTGATGCCGTGAAGCATGAGGATCTTCATGATGCGTCTCCGAGTGTCAGGCCAAGGGAATGGTCATGTGATCGATCACGGCGCGAGTGTCAGGGCGCACGCCGCGCCACCATGCGAAGGCTTCCGCGGCCTGCTCGACCAGCATGCCGACACCGTCGGCCAGCCTTGGCACGCCGGTGTTTTTCGCCAAACGCAGGAAGGGAGTGAGCCCTTTGCCGTAGGCCAGTTCATACGCGAGGCGCGCGCCCTGCAGGGCCTCGACTGGCAAGGGCGGCAACTCGCCCCTGAGACTGGCCGAGGTGCCGTTGATGACGATGTCGAATTTTTCGCCCGAAAGATCGCCGTAGGCGCATCCCTCGACCTTGCCGTGAGCCGCGAACTGCCTTGCAAGGTCGTCCGCCTTGCCCTGCGTACGGTTCGCGAGCACCAGCACCGCAGGTTGCTGTTCGAGAAACGGAAGCAGTGCGCCACGGACCGCACCACCTGCGCCGAGCACCAACATGCGCGCCCCCTTGAGCGCGAAGCCAAGGTTGCGTTGGATGTCATTGGTGAGCCCCAGGCCGTCGAAGTTGTCGGCCACGATGCGGTCACCCTCGAACTTGAGTGCATTGGTCGCGCCTGCCAGTTGCGCGCGTTCAAGCCTTTCCGTGGCCAAGGCAAAGGCCTGGAGCTTGAACGGCGCAGTCACGTTCATGCCGCGTCCGCCAGCGTTGCGAAATGCATGCAGATCGTCAGCGAAGCGATCGAGAGAGCCTTCGATCGCGCTGTAGTCGATGTCCTGTCCGGTCGAGGCCGCGAAACTGCCGTGGATGTAGGGCGACTTCGTGTGCCCGATGGGGCTGCCGATGACGGCGTACTTGTCGGTCATCTCGAGAATCTCCTCATGCGCTGTAGAGCACGCCGTCGGCCTGCATGTCTGCGATCTGTGCGGCGTCGAAACCCAGGCTGGCTGCGATTTCCGCGTTGTGCTCGCCCAGCTCGGGCGCGACCTGCGTGATCGAGGTATCGCAGCCCGACATGCGGAAAGGCAGGTTCGGCAGGCGGATCTTTCCGAGCACCGGGTGGTCTTGCTCGACCACCATTCCGCGCGCCTGGATCTGTGGGTCAGCCAGCACTTCGTCGATGCGCTGGACCTTGGCGGCCGGCACGTCGATGCCGTCCAGCATCTTCAGAAGTTCCGCGACCGGCCTTGCCGAGACCCAGGGCTTCACCACTTCGAGGATGCCGGCGCGCTGTGCGTTGCGACCCGCCGAGGTGTGCAACAGCGTGTCGGTGCCGAAGCCTGCCGGCCCACCTGTCTGTTCTACCAACGCAGCGAACCTCTTCCAGGCATCGTCGACTTGCGCCGCAATGACAACGTCGCCGTCCTGCGCGCGGAACACGCCGTAGAGCGTCGAGTTGGGCATGTCGTGCCCGGTCTGCACCGGTACTTCTTTGCCTCCCGACAGCGTGTAGCACTGCACCGCGTACTCGTGCATCGACACCAACGTGTCGTACAGCGCCATGTCGATGTGCTGCCCACGCCCCGACTTCACCCGCCCGAGGAGGGCCGCATTGATGGCAGCCACCGCATGGATGCCGGTGTACATGTCGCCTAGCGAGATCCGCAGCAGAGGCGACGCTTCGCCGGGATTGCCGACCATCTGCATGATCCCGCTCTTGGCTTCGGCGATGAGGCCGAAACCGGCGCGGTGCGAGTCGGGGCCGGTATGGCCGTAGGCCGAAATCGAGCAGTAGACGAGGCGGGGGTTGGTCTCGGCCAGTTCGGCATACCCCAGGCCGAGCTTGTCGAGTGCACCGGGCCGGTAGTTCTCGACGAACACGTCGGCACTGTCGACGAGTTTCTTCATCAGTGCACGGCCGCGGGGATCCTTGGTGTTGACGCTCAACCCCTTCTTCCCCATGTTCTGCTGCAGGAAGTAGCCGCTGTGGTCACCGACGAACCAGGCATGCTGGCGGCCTGCGTCGCCCGACCCCGGACGCTCGACCTTGATGACTTCCGCACCCAGTGCAGCGAGGCAGCGACCCACATACGGACCGGCCAGGAAGTGGCTGTAGTCGATGACGCGCATGCCAGCCAGCGGCAGCGCCTGTTGCGACGATGTGCTCATGCCGGCCTCCTTGGCACCATCACACGGTGCTCGCCCTTCTGCACGACCTCATCGCGCTGGTTGATCAGTTCGGACGGCAACACGAGGATGCCCCAGCCCGGCTTGCTCTTCGATGCGCGCTTGGTGCCCACGTGGAACCTCACTCGCACCGTGTCGCCCAGCTTGATCGGGCCAACGAAGCTCCATTCCCAGCCCAGCGACATGCCGGGCATGAAGCGCATGTCGCTTTTTGTCTTCAAGCCGTCGGCAATCGACAGGCCGAACAGGCCGTGTGCCACGCGGGTGCCGAACGGCGTCGTGCGGGCATAAGCCTCGTCTGTGTGCACGGGGGTGTGGTCGCCGCTGAGGTCGGCGTAAGCCATCACGCGCGCCTCCGTCACTTCGTAGGGCGGGCTGACGCAGGTGGCGCCGACGACGGCGTCGTCCCAATACTTGTTTTCGATGGTCAGTGATGTCATGAGTGTCTCTCTTGGATTGAAAGGTTCAGGCGCGTGGATCGATGGCAAGCGCGCGGGCCACGGTGCCTGCGCTGGCCTGGATGAATTCGACGGCCAGGCCATCCGGCAGGCGCAGCCAGTTGCGGCCTTGCGGCATCTCGGTGACGCCGAAGGCTTGGGCAGCGGCGAGTGCGGCCTCGAGGTCTTCGCACATCACGCCGAGGTGGCCGAGGCGGCCCTCGGGTCCGGCGTGGTCAGGCTTGGCCATGAACTGCATGCCGCCGAGCGTCCAGTATTGGATGGGGTTCTCGACGGTGCCTTGCACCTCACGCATCGTCATGCCGCAGACCTCGTGAAAGAACCGGATGTGCCAATGGATGTCTGCCACCCAGATGGCGACATGTTCGACGTAAGCACGCGGACGGGTCATTTCGCCTCCATGCGGCGTTCGATGCCCTTGATGGCAGCGACCAGCGTCTGATTCACGGGCGTCGGCACGCCGTGTTTCAGGCCCGCGCGCACAACGGCGCCGTTGATGAAGTCGATCTCGGTGATGGAACCCTTCTCCAGGCTTTGCAGCATGGAGGTCTTGAACTCGTAAGGAAGCCCTTCGGCAGCCATCATCCAAGCGTCGCGCGGCGTGTCGATGGACAACTTCACGCCGCCTGCTTCAGCAACAGCCATTGCTTCGCCCACCGCTGCAAGGGCTGCAGTTTCGATCTCCGGCACTGCGTAAAGGCTGCCGTACACCTGCCCCGTGATCGCACTCAACGCGCCCGTGGAGACGTTGATGAGGAGCTTGTCCCAGATTACGCCCATGATGTTGTCGCTGACCTCGCACGGCAGCGCAGCGCGTTCGAATTCGGCGGCAATGGCCGCAGCCCGTGCACTGATGCGGCCATCGAGTTCGCCGATCACCGTGCGCTTGTTGCGTGTGCCCGCGATGATGTGGCCCGGCCCGAGGAAAACGCCGCCGACATAGGTCTTGCCGGCCAGCACATGCTCCGCGCCGGCGACCTCCGCCAGGATGTCCTCATGCCCCATTCCGTTCTGCAACGACATCACGGCGGTGTCCGGACCGACGACGGACAACGAGCCTTCGATGGCTGCACGCGTATGGAAGGACTTGACCAGCACGATCACCAGATCGGCCGGAGGCAAACCTTCGACGCTGGTGACCGCGCGCACATTCACCATGCGCTCGTTGTCGCCATCCTTCATGCGCAGGCCATCGCGTTGGATGGCGTCGACGTGGGCCTGGA
Organism: Variovorax paradoxus; assembly: GCF_018614875.1. Taxonomy (GTDB): domain Bacteria; phylum Pseudomonadota; class Gammaproteobacteria; order Burkholderiales; family Burkholderiaceae_C; genus Variovorax; species Variovorax paradoxus_I. The sequence continues at coordinate 9,964 of NZ_JAGGNW010000008.1, forward strand.
ACGGATCGATGAGCGTCACATCGGAGCCGCCCGCCGCGAGGGTGCCCCCGATGGCGCATCCGAGGGCGCCGGCGCCCAGAAAGTAGATCTTCATGCGTGTCTCCTGATGGGATGACGCAACGATAGTTTTTTCAGTTCATATCGCCAATGACATGGATGAAATGATCTACATTTCGTTTTGAAATGGAAGCGGACGACTATTCGACGGATACGGGGACCGGCATGGTGAGCGTCAAGCTGCTGTGCCTGTTCGACCTCGTCTACAGCACACGCAGCGTGACGCGCGCGGGTGAGCAGATGGGCCAGAGCCAGCCGACCGTGAGCAATTGGCTGGGCCGCTTGAGAAAGCAGCTCGGGGACGAACTCTTCGTGCGCACCGTCGACGGCATGCAGCCAACGCCGCGCGCGACGGAACTCATCGTTCCCGTACGCGAGGCCCTGGCGGCATTGCGTCGTGTCGCTGCGCCCGAGCCGGCCTTCGATCCGGCCAGCGCCACGCGGCGCTTCCGCATCTGCATGACCGATGCGAGCCACATCACATTGCTGCCGCAACTGCTGGCGCACGTGCGCGCGGTTGCGCCGGGCATTGTCCTGGAGGCCGCACGCATCGACGAGCAGACCGGGCCGGCGTTGCAATCGGGCCAAGCCGACCTGGCCATCGGCTTCGTGCCTTGGCTCGAGTCAGGTTTCTTCCAACAGGTGCTCTATCCGCAGGACTGGGTGTGCCTGGTCAACGCCAAACATCCGCGTGTGAACGGCAAGCGCATGGGCTTGCGCGAATATCGGGCCGAAGCGCACGTCGGCATCTCGGGTGGAACCGGCGTTCAGTTGCTGGAAGCAGCGCTGCAGCGTCACCGCGTGGTGCGACGCATCTTGCTGGAACTCCCGGGATTTCTCGGGCTGGCCGCGATCGTGTCGACCACCGACTTGATCGCCACGGTGCCGCGACAGATCGGCGAGACGCTGGCACGGACAACCGGCCTATCGGTGTTCGATTGCCCCGTGCCCGTACCGCCTTTCACAGTCAAGCAGCACTGGCACGCCCGATACAACCAGGATCCGGCAAACCGTTGGCTGCGAGGCTTGTGCGCGCACTTGTTCGCGCGAAATTTGCGAAAAGCTCGGTGAACTGTGCGCCCAATGGCAACGAGTGCCCGCTTCAGACTGGTCGAGGTCGGATTCACCTGAGGCGAGCTGCTGGATGAAGCGGATACAGAAGAGATATTCGACATTTATGTGTGTGCTGAAAACGGTTAGCGCATTAGCTCAGAATGGCGGTGCGTCGCCGAGCCGGAACTCCCGCGTGATCGCGTCCAGTTTCTCCAATATCTGGGCGTCCAATTTTGTTTCTCCGGCTTGCAGAACTTCCGTCAACTGAGATGCACGGCTTGCCCCGAGAACCGCGCAGGTCACGCCGCGTTGCGCCAGCAGCCAAGCCACCGCCAGCCGTTCAGGAGACATGCCCACGCTCTGGGCGACCTCCAAGATTCGGCCAATCGCTTCGAACTCCTTGTCGTGCCAGTACCGCTGCCGGTACGCAGCCGCGATGCCACCCGCACCGAAGCGCGTCGCCGCTTCAGCGGGCGCACCATGGCGATACTTTCCCGTCAGCAAGCCCCCAGCCAGGGGGTTGTAGCAGAGCGTTGCGAGGTTCTCTGCCTCACACATGGGAAACAGGTCACGCTCGAACTGACGGAACAGCAGGTTATACCGAGGCTGCACGGTGACCGACTTCACCAGGCCAAGCGCCTCGCTCCGGCCAAGCGCACGTGCGATGCGCCAGGCGCCCCAGTTGGAGACGCCGACGTAGCGCGCCCGGCCGCTGCGCACGATGGTGTCGAGTGCTTCGAGCGTTTCGTCGAGCGGTGTCGTGGGATCGTCCCGGTGCAACTGGAACAAGTCCACGTAGTCGGTACCAAGCCGGGAGAGCGACGCGTCGATGGCGCTCAGCAGGTGTTTGCGCGACGTGCCTGCATCCCATGGCATCGGGCCCATCGGTCCCCCGGCCTTCGTCGTCAGGATGAAGCGTTCCCGACGACCTTTGAGCCATCTGCCGATGATCTCCTCGGTCAAGCCCTTGCGCTCGTCCGGTGCGTCGCTGGGGTAGCGGTTTGCGGTGTCGATGAAGTTGACGCCAGCATCGGTGGCGGCATCGAGGATCGACACCGACTCGGCTTCGTCGGCACTGGATCCGAAGGTCATCGTGCCGAGGCACAGGCGCGAGACCTTCAGCCCCGTGTTGCCGAGATGGACCAGGTGGCTGTAGCTCATATGTTTTCCCTTGCTAAAAGAAGATCCCGGGGCGCGCAGGCGATCTCGTATTCGCGAACCAGCCGCGCGACCAGTGTGGCGACGATCTGCGCCGCAGGCAGCTTGGCAGACACGCTGACCACGAGCGGGCCGACCTTGGTGGAATGGGCCAGTGCCTCCTTGCGCGCGGTCTGGATCGCATCCAGCCATTCCTCGAACTGCTCGAGCGTCCTGGCGTTGTGGCGCGGCAGAACACCCACCAGTCCCGCAAGGCAGGCCTCGCGCACCAGGCTGGGCCCGGTGACGAGAAACATGGGTGCGCAGATGACGGGCAGCGACAGGCTGGAGCGGTTGAACATGGCTGACATGGCTTGTGCCAGGCAAGAAGCTGGAGGGACGCGTGCTCGCTCGGCTGCGTCGGCTAGGCCGACGTCCCTGGCTTGTCGTCCTGCAGGTGGGGCAACAGGCGAACCACGACCTCGCGTTCTGCCGCGAAGGCGTAGCAGCTGTCCACACGAAATCGGCGTTGCGCGTCGTCGTCGGATCGCCGCTTGAGACGATACGCAGTGGCGCGATGCCTTGCAGCGCGGTGGTGGCCATGGGGCCCAACAGTTCCACGATGTGCGTGCAGGACGCCACGCCCCCGAGCAGTTCGCGTACGCGCTTGTTCCAGCCCGCCCCGATCCCGAGCCCCACGAGCGCCTGCAGCGCAGCTGCTGCCCCCGGGCAGATGTTGAACGGCGTCGCCGACATCCTTGCATCCGCAGCAAGAATCCGGAGTTCAGCGTCCAGCACGAGGCGCACCGTGATGTCGTGCAGGTGCTGCCCGGGCGGAGCGTCCTCCTCAGCCAGCAAGCGACGAAACGGATGCGTCTTGGTATCGACCAGGCGGCCTTCGACTTCGAACAGGCCGTCACTGCGACGGTAAAAGCGCATGTCGACGGCGCGGTGGTGCAACTCCTCGCGCGTCACTGCATCTGTGCTCATGAACGTCTCCGACCTTGTGAGTGCTTCATCCCACCGCAGCACGGAAGATGCGCATGTAGTTTCCACCTGCGATCTTTCCCGCCTCTTCGGAGGTGAACCCGCCGCGCAGCATCGCCGCGATCAAGTTGACCCACTGCGCATAGTCCTGCAGCGCGCCAGGGGCGACCTGTTGATCGGTTCCCACGCAGACATGGTCCACGCCGATGACGTCGGCCATTTCCTTCAAGCCCTCGACGTACTTGTCGAGATCGGGAAAGATGGCCCAGATCCCGATGGCACCGCCGGTGTCTGCAATCGCCCTCGCATGATCAGGTGTCACCTGACGGGCGGCCAGCCGGGCCGATACCATCGCCTGGGAACCGGCAAGTGCTGTATGTGACAGCAACAGCGGTTTGGTGGAGGCTTTCGCCGCAGCCTTGGCCGCTTGTTCGGTGGCGTGCGCAACATCAACGATCATTCCCAACCGGTGGCAGTCACGGATCACCTCGGCGCCCCCGGAGGGGATCGAATCTTCTGTCGGCGGGCGCATGAACACCTGGTTTCCCGCGCTCGGTTTGTGGAAATACCGACAGAAATACCGACGATTCCATCTGCTTTGACGGATGTGGCTGATTTTCCACAAGCAAGGTCTGGGAATGTTGATACGTGCTACAAGAAAGCCCAAGGCGCGAAGCACAGCAACCATTCCTGCTTGGGGCGTCCTCGCTTTGCGCATTCCTTTTCGGCGAGCTGGCGTGAATTTTCGGCGAGAGCGTGTTCGAGAATCAGATGAGGCATGGAGCCGCCATTCTCGCGAATCCGATCTTCGTAGAAATACACGAACTACCTCCTGGTAGTCCAAGTTTTCGTCCGCACCCCCGCCGGGTCAATTTCGGCGGCAATCAACAAATTCCACTGCCCATCGGTTTCCAGGTAGCCGAGCGCTTGCAGCGTGAGCAGATGTCGCCGGGCGGCAGCTCGCGTGATCCCCGCCTTCTGCGCCATGGTTGAAGCGCTATGTCGATGATGATCGGTGCTGAAGCTCTCAAGCACCGCCAAGCCCTTCTCCAGAGCCTTGATGTGGTCCATTTTTGCCTCGTGACGTTACGGCTGCCGTGCCGGCAATATGTCGTGTGTCGTAGAAATGGGGGGCAGTTCAAAGCCAGGACGATTCACTGCAGCCGTTCTCCTGGACCAAGACCGCTGCTCGACCGCGGCGTGTACATCGCGCTGGCGCTCTACGAAGCAGGCTTCGTGAGCGCCGCGCATGGCGAGGACGACATTGTGGCCACCATCGCGGCAGCGCGCGACATCTTCAGCAAGCGCTGACGCTCGGCCGGCCCGCTCAGACGGGGTCGATCACGGCCACCGGCCCGGCCTCGGATTCGAGCACTTCGGCCGCGGCCAGGCACAGGTCTTCGCAGAAACGGTCGCCCACGAGCTGCACGCCCGTGGGCAGCCCCCGGCGCATGCCCATGGGCACCGACAGGCCCGGCAACCCCAGAATCGCGGTGGACAGCAGCGGGCTCTGCGCATCCAGGATTTCGCGCATTGCCGCGCTGCCGCGCTGGTCGGCATCGACGGGGAACGGGTCACGCCACGACACGGGCATCAGCAGCAGCGGATGGCGCTGCAGGAACCGCGGAAGAACCTCCTGCACGGAGGCATCGTCGAAGAGGAACAGTACCGGCGCTCGCGCCGCACACTGCACGCGTGCCCGAGTAGGCCCTGCGCCGACCAAGGCCTGCGGAACAATGCCGAGCCCCCTCGCGACTTCTGCAATGCCTTGCGAGAACCGATAGCTGCGCGGCAGGTTGTGCACGGTCGCGGAAGGAAAACAGTCCGTCTGTGCTCCATCGGCGTTAACGTGGGCATAGATGGCTTGGTTCGAGTCCCCGAACCGCTGCCGCATGGACGGCCGATCGCCATACAGAAAGATGCGGTGCAGCATTGCGGACTGGAGTTCGCTGTTGTCCTGGGCCTCATCGACGAAGACCAGAGGAAACCGCGCCCGCAGGTTTGTTTGAGCCCGAGTAGTCCGCGCTGTCGTATTGCAGTGCGTAGGCGTCCAGAAAGCGCTGCTCCATTGCATAGCGCCAGTTCCAGTGCAGCTTCGCCTGCCGCGCACACTTGGTGCCATTGCCGCGCCAAGCGACCGCGCTGCTTCAGGATCTGTACCCGCTGACCGGTCCGACAGGTCCGGTCTTCCGCAGCATGTCCCGTCGCTCGGAGAAGAGTCGCTACATCAGCGACAACACCATCAATGCCGCGTTGCGCACCATGGGCTACGACACGAAGGAGCAGATCACCGGCCATGGTTTCCGTGCCGCCGCCCGCACCATGATTCGCGAGCACCTAGGCTGGGACTCGGACGTCATCGAGCGCCATCTGGCGCCATCTGGCGCACGTGTCCGACGAGGAGTTGGGCGGCAGCTACGACCGTACGACCTTCCTGGTCCAGCGCAAGACGATGGTGCAGCAGTGGGCCGACTTCCTGGACGAGTTGGAGGCCGGCAGGATACCTGCGCAGGAGGGGACAACGTGCTGCAGTTCGTGAGAAGGAACAGCAGTCCCGAAGATGTTCTTCCCTTAAACCGGGGACCGGATGGTGGGGGCGCGATCTAGTGGACGTGCCGCAGTTCCTCGCGCAGGGGCCGCTCACCGCGCCGTCCTCGAGGAAGCGTCCGAGCGCCTTCCAGCGCTTGAGGCCGTAGTCCAGCGCGCCGGCCATCGCGCCGCCGTCAGGCACGCGCATTCGCTCCAGGCTCATCCACACGTGCAGCGCTTCCCACGCCTTGCGATGCGTGAGCTGCTCGTCATGCGCCATCTCACGCGCTTCCGCCTCGATCTTGTAGAGCTTCGCGATGCGCTCGATGGCCTGCGTCGCGACAGGGCTCGCGTTGCCCCGCGCGAGCTCGTCGAACTCTCGGATCCGCACAAGAGCCCGGTGGCCGAGCGGGCGCTGAAATTCTTCGGCTTGCTCCATGGCAGGCGGATCGCACAGGCCGCTGCGCAGTTCCAAGTCATCGGCGATGTGACGGGATGAACGTCCTGCCGGCGAAGAAGGTCCGCGGCTTCCTGGGGCGTCAGGTCGAGATCGGTCTTACCGAAAATCAGCGCCTGCGGCAGGCCCGCGCTTTTTCCACGGCCTCGTTGACATTCACTCATCAAGGCGTTCTACGAGCGTCCGATCGGCGCCCGTTTCCTGCGAACTTCAGCGCATATGGACGAGTTGCCGGAGGTCACTCGGGAACCACGGTCCTGGGCTTGTTCGTATTGACGACCCGCCGGCATGATTTGCTTGACAGGCCCATCGCAAGCCGCCTGCACTGCGGCCCTTGCGCTGCGATGCGCACCGGCCGCGTTGTGCAACCAGTGCTTCAGTGGGCGCCCGAAGCGGGAGTACCGGGGTACGGAGCCGGATTCGCCAGGTAGGCCTTGGACAGGCGCGCGAACTGCCCGCCATCGGTCGTGATGTCCGCCGACGTGGCGTCCCCGGGACTGAAGACGAGCGCGAATACGCCGTTGCCCGCGTACTGCGTTGGATGCGTCAGCATGTACTGGACGTGGTTGTCCCGATAGTGCTTCGGAGTTCCGCCGGGGGTCGTCGAGGGCACGCCCATGGGGGTCTGCCAGAACAGGATCGGCAGGCCGCCCAGGTGGCTTCGCACCGTGCTCCACTGGTCGAGGCTCTGGTTGAAATTCGGTGTGGTGACGTTGTTCTCGTCCAGGTAGAACGGGCCGGGGCCGCGATTCGCACACTCTTTCACGGGCATCGGGTCTTCAAAGCAACCTGCATCGCGATCGCTCGTCTGCGCCACGATGAAGTCGGCCTTGTCTGCACCGAGTTTTGCCATGAAGCTGCCGGTGGCGTTTGCATCCCCCGACCACAACGACGGGGGGAAGCCCATCCTCGCCTTGGGCGCGTACGTCCGTCCGAGCGTCAACAGGCAACCGACGACGCCGACGGCCGTATTCGGTTGGCTGGCGCATTCCGGCACCGTGCTCACGCGCGCCGGCAACTTCGCCGGGTCGCCGCCGGGTGCACTGCCCTCTGCGAAGCCCCAGAAGTCAGGCTCGAGGTTGACCAGGGTGGGGCGGCCGGTCTCGCCGATCTTCTGGTACATCAACTTGACTTGCGCCCAGTAGGCGGCCATGAACGGCGCGTCGTTGATGACGGTGACGTCGCCACCCCGCAGGGAAGGCATCTGGAACAGGGTGAACATCGGTACGGCGCCCATGGCCGCGACGTCGTTGGAAAATTTTGTCACGACGCCACCGTCCGGAGCGCCGTATAGCCATTGAGGCCATGCGTTACCGCCGCCAGAGTTGAAACCCGTGACCGCCACGAGATAGGTATCGATGATGTCCGGAGCGATCTGCTGGGCCTTCATGTCCGCGAAAGTACTGGCCGCGCCGAGGCCCACGAGGAGCCGGTCAGGCTTGCCGAGGGCCGTGGTGATCGAAGGCGCGGGTGCAGGTGCCGGTGCCGGTCCAGGCGCGGGCGCAGCTGCCGGAGCAGGTCCAGGCGCCGGTGCAGCTGCCGGAGCAGGTCCAAGTGCCGAGGACGCGGTGGAGCCGCCACCTCCGCCGCCGCAGGCTGCAACGAACAGAGCCAGGGATATCCACAACCACCGCGATCGGGGAACGCCGGTATCGCGGATCGAAAGATCCGAAGTCGCTTCTGGCAGTGAGGTGTTCATGATGGGCCGCTCGGGAAGGGTGGCGGTAAGCCGATTGAAGAGAATGGAGGGATGGCGCTGGCGTCGAATCCGCCAGACGGTCTACCGTAGGCTCCAGCGCGTGGATCAGCAGGTTCTTCAGTTCGACGCCGCAAACGATGACGCGATGAGGCACAGTACCGTCGTTTAAGACGTCCGAATCATCTAGCGTCTTGTGTAAATAAATGATTCAGCAATAGGCGTGCCAATGGAGCGGCGCTGGATTTTGCATTCCTTTTTCTTAATTGGTCGCCCACTTCCACTGAGAACGTGACAAATAGTGTCGCCGATGAGCCAAAAAGTATTGGCATACGGACAAAGGCGTCACACCTACAGGTCGGGCACTTTGCTATTCGCTGGCCAACAAACCGCGCCTCGCCGTGCCCCTTCTGCATCACCGCGCTGCGCAGTCCGGTGCCTCAGCGCTTGCCTGACAGCAACTCGCCGCAGTTCGGAATCTTCGCAGGCAGGTCCAGCGCCTTGAGCATCTGCCAGATGGTTGCCACGGCGGCCGAGAGTGTGGGCACCCCCCGACTCCGCCTGCACCTTCGCAATCGAGGGAAGCGATTGCATCCTCCTCAAGGCACAAGGGTGTCGAGGCATGTTGCTGGGTTCGGCAGCGGCTGACATTTCACGGCTTTTCGAAAGTGTCATGTGCCACTAAACGTCAAGCGGAGCACATGTTTTGTGGGGCTTGAGCGTTCTTTGTGTACCTGCCCGAGGACTGGGCGGCGGATTCTGAACGCCGCGCCAAGGCCGGCGTTCCTGACGAAGTACGCTTCGCCACGAAGACGCAGATCGCGCTGCAGCAATTGCGCACGCTGCTGGATGAAGGCGCACCGCGCCACTGCGTGCTGGCCGATGCCGGCTACGGCGTGGACAACGCTTTTCGTCAGGCGCTCAGCGATATGGGCTTGCTCTATGCGGTAGGTGTCACATCTGCCGTCGTGGTCTGGCCGCCTGGCGTTCAGCCGCTGCCACCCAAGCCTTACAGCGGCATGGGCCGACCGCCAGTGATGCCCAGGCGCACGGCGTCACTGCAGCCCATGAGCGTCAAGGCATTGGCGCAGTCATTGCCAAGCCGAGCGTTCCAGAACATCAGCTGGCGCGAGGGAACCAACGACGCACTGAACGGCCGCTTTGCGGCCGTGCGGGTGCGCCACGCCGGCGGCAATACGGGCAAGGCACGCCTGCGCCCCGAGCAGTGGCTGCTCATCGAGTGGCCAGCAAGCGACGCTGAGCCGAGCAAGTACTTCTTGTCCACCCTGCCAGAGGACACGCCGATCAACGAATTGGTCGACATCGCCCATCAGCGTTGGCGCATCGAGCGTGACTACCAGGATCTGAAGCAGGATTTCGGCCTCGGCCACTACTAGGGCCGAGGGTGGCGCTGTCGGCGGTAAAAAAACTTCATCGAACGCCAAGTACCTGCCCTTCCCGAGGATTGCATCCCCCGCGGCAGTCCTGCGCGCGCAGCGTCACGTGCCGACGTCAATCACGACACTGCGCCATCGACTGAGCTACCAGCTGATCGCTCGTCTCGGTCAGTGCCCCTGCTGCGGAAGGGCAACCGAAAAAATGCTCTTGTGACACAGTAAGACTAGCGGGCGTTCAAGATGGTTGGACTGGACGCTCACTCTTGAGCCGCACCGTGACTTGGACCTGTGCCTGTGTCAATGCGCAGCCCACTTGATCGACGAGATGTCGATTCCCTCCTTGTACATATCCCACAGCGGGCTCAATAGGCGGAGCCTTGTCACGGTTTCCGTGACTTGTCGGATCACCGCATCGATTTCCGTCTCTGTTGTGAACCGCCCAAGCGTGAACCGAATGGAACTGTGGGCAAGCTCGTCGCTGCGACCCAGAGCGCGAAGCACGAAGGACGGCTCCAGTGAAGCTGAGGTGCAGGCGGAACCCGATGACACCGCAATGTCCTTCATTCCCATAATGAGCGACTCCCCCTCGACGTAGTTGAAGCTCATGTTGAGGTTGTGCGGCACCCGGTGCTCGAGACTGCCGTTGACATACACCTCCTCCATTTGGGCCAAGCCTGCACTGAGCCGGTCTCGCAACTGTCTCACACGCGCGGACTCTGCCTCCATTTCGATCTTCGCCAGGCGAAACGCCTCGCCCATGCCGACGACCTGGTGAGTCGGAAGGGTGCCAGATCGCATCCCCCGCTCATGACCTCCGCCATGAATCTGGGCCTCGATGCGGATCCGAGGTTTGCGACGGACGTACAGCGCCCCGATACCCTTGGGCCCATAGACCTTGTGAGCGGTCACGGTCAACAAATCTGCATGGAACGTGCTCAGGTCGATCGGGATCTTTCCCGCGCCTTGCACCGCGTCGCAGTGATAGACGATGCCGCGATCACGGCACAACTGCGCAATCTCCTCGACTGGGTTGATCACGCCGATCTCGTTGTTGACCAACATGATGGATACCAGAACCGTGTCGTCGCGCAGGGCTTCTCGCACCGAATCGATGCATACGCGTCCGTCGCTCTCAACGTCGAGGTACGTGACCGTGAACCCTTCACGCTCCAATTCTCTGCACGTGTCCAAAACAGCCTTGTGCTCCGTCTTCTGCGTGACGATGTGCTTACCCTTGCCGCTGTAAAAGTGAGCAGCACCCTTGATGGCGAGGTTATTGCCCTCGGTGGCACCGGAGGTCCAGACGATCTCACGCGGATCAGCCCCTAAGAGGCTTGCGACGTGAGCGCGTGCAGTCTCAACAGCACTTTCTGCCTCCCACCCGTAGACATGACTGCGTGAGGCAGGGTTGCCGAAATGCTCCCCAAGATAAGGAAGGAGTGCGGCGACCACTCGCGGGTCAGTGGGTGTCGTCGCCATGTAGTCCATGTAGATCGGTCGAGAGAGGGGCGAAAGCAAAGTCATATGAGCGCGTCCAGGTTGTGGTTGTGTCTAAGTGTGAGTGCACCAGAAAGGCTATCTCTGCGCCGAAAAAGTGATTCTTTAATTACTCAACTACCCTAGTTGACAGATGTATATGACGAATATAGCATTGCCTCGCAATCACAAGGAGCACAGCATGGGTATCGATCGCAGAGGGTTCTTGGCCGGCGCGGCAGGCGCAGGTTTGGCGGCTAGTTTTCAGCCCAGCTGGGCGCAAACGGATTCGGTGCGAATCGGCGTTCCGACAGGCATCACGGGCAACTGGTCGGCTCTTGGATCGCAAATCCAGCGCACGTGCCGACTGTTCGCGAAGACGGTGAACGCCAAGGGCGGCATCGATGGCCGTCAGGTCGAGTTCTTTTTCGAAGACACGCAGGGCGACCCCGCTGCATGTGTGCGCAAGACCTCTGAACTGATCGAAGGCCGCGGTGTCAAGTTGATCACGGGCGTCATCTCCAGTGGCGAGTCCCTGGCCATCATGCCCCGCCTCGCAGATTGGAACGCTCTGTACCTGGCCGGCATCAGCGGCGTTGGCTCACTGACGGCACAGAACTTTGTCCCCAACGCATTCCGCACCTGCACATCCGGTCCCATGCGTGCCCGCGCGATCTCACTCTGGTTCGCCAAGTCGCCCAAGATGAAGTTCTTCACCATCGCCCAGGACTACGCCTGGGGGAAGAACAGTCTTTCGACGTTCGAGCAGCTCATCGGCGGCTTGGGCAAGCAAACTGTGGGAAACGTCCTGACACCTCTTGGCACCAAGGACTACTCCAGCTATATCGCTCGCATCCGTCAAGCCAAGCCGGAAGTGCTTTACGTCGCCATGAGCGGGGACGACGCCACCGCTTTCCTTAAGCAGGCTGGCCAGTACCGGCTGGGCGAGCAGATGCAAATCGTGACCGAGGTATTGGACCTGTTGAATACACGACCGCTAGGCGATGCCGGTGTGGGGTTGTATGGCGTGAGTCAATACAACTATTCGTACGAGACCGCAGCGAACAAGGAGTTCGTCCGTCTCTTCCGGGCCGAGTACAGCGAAATTCCGGACACGTACGACGGTGAGACCTGGCAAGGCTTGAGCGTGCTCGCAGAAGCGGTGCGGCGTGCCAAGTCTGTCGACGCGATGACAGTCCGGAAGGCCCTGGTTGACCTGGAGATCGAGTCGGTGAAGGGGCGAGTGAAGCTGCGGGGCTGCGATCAGCAAGGCGAGCAGAGCGTTTTTGTTGCGCGTCTGGAGAAGAGCGCTGATGCGAGTTACCCACTCCCCAAGATCATCGAAACGTTCAGCTCAGATGCAGTCATTCCAGCCTGCCGCAAAGACACGTTTTGACGCAAGCGTTTGCCGCTGAGCCCGTCGCTAGCACATCAAACCTCACGAAAGACGCACTATGAGTGTGTTGCAACTTTGGCTCAACCTTGGGCTGAACACGTTATCCCTCGCATCGCTCCTCGCGATGCTCACGGTGGGCTTGACGCTGATTTTCGGCATCATGCGCATCATGAACTTCGCCCACGGGGCGATGTACATGTTTGGCGCCTACGTCGGAATCTCGGCGGCCCAATGGGCCGGGAACTTCTGGGCCGGACTTCTGCTTGCGGCGCTGAGTGCCGCGGTCATTGGAGCCCTCTTCGAATCGGGGCTTCTACGCCACCTCTACAAGCGGGACGCAAGCAGCTTCCTTCTCATCACGTTCGGGCTGAGCCTCGTGCTAACCGAAGCCACGCGACTTGGTTGGGGATCGAACAGCCGCGACGTCCAGCTGCCGGAAGCACTTGCCGGGGTCATGTTCGTCATGGATGAGCCGTTTCCGCTTTACCGCGTCTTCCTGATCGCGTTCGGAATGACAGCCTTGGGCATCCTTGCCATCGTGATCCTGAAGTCGCGCCTGGGGCTGCTCATCCGCGCGATCTCCCAGAATGCAGAGATGACACAGGCCTTGGGGGTCAATGTCGGGACCATCCGAACATTGACCTTCGCCGTGGGTTGTGCGTTCGCAGGGCTGGGCGGCTATCTCGCCGTTCCGTTGATCACGGGTTACATCGGTATGGGCAGCGCGGCCATCATCGAATCATTCGTCATTGTGATGATTGGTGGCATGGGCAGCTTTCTCGGATCCGCCGTCGGTAGCCTGCTAGTCGCTACGACTCAATCCTTCGGCAACTTTTACTTTCCCGACTTCTCGCTGGTGTTTACCTACCTCTTGATGATTGGCGTTCTGCTGTATCGCCCGGGTGGCTTGTTCGGAGAAGAAGAGTGATGAAGTATGCCGTTCCTGTCGTTGCCTTCTTGGCGGCGGCCCCGTTCGCTTTGCAGAGCTTCCAAGTCACGCTACTGACGGAGATTCTGATCTTTGCGCTGTTCGCGATGAGCCTGGACGTTCAGATGGGCTACGCGCGCCTGTTCTCCTTCGGCCATGTCCTGCCGTACGGTGTCGGTGCGTACGCATGCGCATTCGCGCTGCTGGCGGGGTGGCCGTTGCCTTTCGCGCTTGGCGGCGCCGTGCTGGTTGCAACGCTCCTGTCTGTTCCGATCGGATGGTTGAGCACACGGGCTAGCGGGGTCGCCTTTGCCATGTTGACGTTGGCGTTTGCGCAACTGGGGTACGCGATCGTTTTCAAGTGGAACACTCTTACCGGCGGTTCGGATGGCTTGACCGGTTTCGCACGGAATGCAGGCCCCTTCGGGTTCGAGGGATTCGTGTCCCGCGACGGCTACTTCTGGCTCGTTCTGGTCGTTGTTTTCGCGACATACTGGTTGGCACGAGGCTTCATGAACTCTGCAATGGGCAGAGCCATCGTTGCCGTACGTGAGAACGAGCGACGAGCCAGTGCGATCGGATATGTGCCGAGGACCTTGCGCATCGTCGCCTTCGTCGTTTCCGGCGCCCTTGCAGGAGTGGCGGGGGCGCTCCACGCAGGTTTCCTGTTGTTCGTCTCTCCGGAGATCTTGCATTGGATGCTTTCAGGACACGTCATCATCGCCGTCATCCTCGGCGGAACGGGCACCCTGATCGGTCCGATGATCGGAGCAGCTCTGATTGTTCTTGCTCACCACCAGTTGAGCGCGGTCACAGACAGTTGGCCTTTGGTGATGGGGCTGCTTTTCATCATCGTTGTTATCGCTGCGCCCAAGGGCCTTTGGGGCATCAAGACTTCGATCGCCGCCAAGATTTCGCAGCGCCGCGCCACGCACGGAGAGAAAAATGCCGCTTCTTGAATGTTCTGGTCTTACGAAGCGCTGGGGAGCGGTCACCACCGTGGATGACGTGAGCCTCACGGTCAACGCCGGCGAGGTGGTCGCGCTCATTGGCCCAAACGGTGCGGGCAAGAGTACCGTTTTCAACTTGATTGCGGGTGCGATCAAGAAGACCGCCGGAACCGTGCGCTTCGCAGAGGAGAGTGTCGAACACCTCTCAGCGTTCGACCTGGCTCAGAGGGGTCTGAGCCGAACGTATCAGATTACCTGCTTGTTCCCGGAACTGACGGCCCTTGAAAACGTCCGGTTGGCAGTTCAAGCGAGATCCGCCGGACGGCTCCGGCCGATAGCGTCAAAGGCTTTTGTGCAACAGACCGAGGCGGAGGCGATGACCTGGCTCGCACGCGTCCGATTGACCGATTGCGCAGATCGAACGGCTGGTCAGTTGTCCCATGGGGATCAACGGCTGCTCGAAATCGCGACGGCCCTGGCGCTTCAGCCAAAGTTGATTCTCTTGGACGAGCCCACGCAAGGCATGTCGGTCGAAGAGACACGCGGGACGGTGAGATTGCTCAAGTCGCTGCTGGAGGACGCCCCCATCGCAGTGCTATTGGTGGAACACGACCTTGAGGTCGTGTTCGGAGTTGCAGATCGCATTGTCGTACTGGATCAGGGGCGCAAGATCGCCGATGGCAGACCAGAGGCTGTGCGAAACGATCCGGCCGTGCAGCGCGCGTACCTGGGAGTGGCACATGCTTAAGGTCGACAAGCTGGAAGCCGGATACGGATCCGGCAAGGTTCTCTTCGGCGTCAACTTTCAGGTGCCCAAGGGTGAAGTGACTGCAATCATCGGGCGAAATGGAGTGGGCAAGACCACGACGCTCAAGACCGTAATGGGGATCGTGCAGGCGTCCTCCGGAACCGTGTCGATCGACGGCCTCGATCTGAGCGGAAAGCCAGCGCACGAGATGGTCAGGGCGGGCATTGGATACGTCCCCGAAGGCAGGCAGATCTTCCCGGCATTGACGGTCCTTGAGAACCTGCGCGTGGGCCAGCGCACCAAGCCCAAAACGTGGACCGAAGAGCGGGTGCTCGATCTGTTTCCTCATCTTCAGCGCCGCATCAAGAACGCCGGCCACGCTCTGTCTGGCGGCGAGCAGCAAATGCTCGCGATCGCGCGAGCGCTGGTGACGGACGTCAAGGTGTTGATGCTGGACGAGCCGACGCAGGGCCTGGCGCCCATGGTGGTCCAACAGATCGGCGATGTGATCAAGCTGCTGAAGTCCGAGGGGGTCGCGGTGCTGCTTGTCGAGCAGAACCTGAATCTCACCGAGCGCATCTCCGATCGCATCCTGGTCATGTCCAAAGGGAAAGTCGTGGAGACGCTTTCCATCGCCGATTTCAAGGCTGACGCGGAGCGCGTCCATCGTCAGTGGCTGACGATTTGAGGATGTTTCGATTGAAAAGCAGGAGCAAAAGATGATCGAATTCAATGGCAGTCCGTTGCTGGATGGCCAGGTGGCTGTGGTGACCGGGGCGGGTCAAGGGATGGGCCGCGAGATTGCTATCGGCCTGGCCGCAGCGGGTGCGAAGGTGGTGGTCGCTGATGTCAACATACAGACCACTGAAGAGACCGTGGCTTTGATCGAGCAGCTGGGAGGCACCGCTTGGTCAGTGCATTGGGACGTCTCCGATCCCGACCAGGCGCAGTTGGTGGCGGCTCGTGTCCATGAGCTAGCCGGCGACGCATCCATCCTCGTGAACAACGCGGGCATCCATCGCCGCGGGCAATTCGGCGAGGAAGGCCACTTCGGTACTTGGCGCGAGGTCATGGCGGTGAACTTGGACGGGATGATGTACGGGATCACGGCCTTTCTGGATCAGCTGAAGCGCACCCAAGGCAACATCATCAACCTGGCGTCGATCCAATCGTTCACGGCGGCTCCGAACTTCACAACGGCCTATGCCGCGAGCAAGGGCGGGGTGGCGATGTTGACCAAGTCTCTGGCGGCGGATCTGGCCCAGCATGGCGTGCGGGTCAATGCCATCGCACCGGGCTTTATCGAAACCCCGCAAACCGCCGTCTCTCGGGCAAACCCTGACCGGGTCGCGTTCGTCATGTCCCACACACCGATGAAGCGCGCGGGTCGCGCGGAGGAGATGGCTGGCCCTGCAGTGTTCCTGGCGTCGCACCTTGCCTCCTTCGTGACCGGCGTCGTCCTGCCCGTTGACGGCGGCTTCCTCACCCTCTGATTCGAGTCTCAACAAGGAAACATGCTATGGCGCTCGTCAACAAACTCGATGTACTTTCCCATGTGAGCAAGGGGACGCCGGTCGGCGAACTTTTCCGGTCCATCTGGCTTCCCGCTTTGCTCTCAACTCAATTGCCCGAACCCGGCGGCGCGCCGGTGCGCTTGAAGCTGCTTGGTGAAGAGCTCGTTGCGTTTCGCAACGGCAAGGGCGAGGTTGGCATCGTTCAGGCCAACTGCGCGCACCGCCTGGCACCTCTTTTCTACGGCCGAGTAGAAAAGGAGGGCATCCGCTGCAACTACCACGGTTGGTTGTACAACGCCGAAGGCGACTGCCTCGAGATGCAGAATTCAACCGATCAGTCGATCTGCAAGAAGGTCAAGCTGACCGCGTACAAGGCACAAGAGAAGGCCGACATCGTTTGGGTGTTCATGGGCAGTGGTGAACCCCCGGCGCTTCCGCAGTTTCCTTGGATCGACCTGCCCAAGTCGCAGCGCAACGCCACGGTGTGGGTTCAGGAATCGAACTGGCTGCAGGGCATGGAAGGCGAACTGGACAGCTCGCACGTCTCGATTCTTCACACGAACCCGGCCACGATGGCGACCTCTCCGGTGCACCGTCCGTACTCGGCGGTTGACATCACGCCCAAGCTGTACGCCAAAGACACGGAGATCGGGGTCATCGGCATCGCTCGTCGCAACGCCGACGAGAATTTCTATTGGCGCGTTTCCCAGTTCATGGCCCCGTGCTTCAGTTCTATCCCCAGTGCAGACTTCCCGGTGGGCGGCCGTGCGTTCATTCCGATCGACGACCACAACACCTACACCTGGGACTTCAACTACTACCTCAAGGGCGATCTTCCCGAAGCGTTCCTGGACTACATCGGCAAGGGTTTGGCCTTCCCGCCGGATAGCGTCTATGAACCGTATCGCCTGAACACGGGCGCCATCATCGACACGTTCGTTCCCGTTCGGAACCAGCGCAACAACTACATGATCGACCGCAAGGGAGCGAGCCTGTCGAGCCCCTCCGGCATTCATGGCCTCAATGACCAAGACCGTGCCATGCAGGAGGGCATGCTGGCACTCCCGGGAACCGAAGGCCGCATCGTCGATCGCGAGAAGGAGTTCTTGCTCGCAACCGACATCGCGATCGTCCGCAGCCGCCGCCGCCTGCTCGAGTACGTCAAGTCGGAAGAGACCATTGCAAAGTTCCGGGAAACCGTCAAGGACGGCAGCGCCTACGCGGTTGTGCCGCTTGACGTCGTATCCGAGCTCGGGGAGATGAGCGATTTCCTGGATCGTCATCACGGCGAACTTATGCCTAGCAGCACGACCGACTCCGCTGCCGCCTAGCCGCTTGCCGTCATGACGCTTCAGCTTATCACCGCATGTGAGAAGGTCACGCAGGACGCCCCATACGCCTATGAAGGCCAGGGAAAGAAGATCGCGATCTACCGGGTCGATGACGAGTTCTTCGCCACCGACAACGTCTGTCCGCACGCTTACGCCCTGATGTCTGACGGGTTCGTGGAGGGCGAAACCATCGAGTGCCCCTTGCATGGCGCAGTGTTCAACATCCGCACTGGCAAATGCATGGGCCCGCCGGCGGAATCTGATCTGGAGACGTACCCCGTCACGGTGGTCGACAACAAGATCTTCCTTAACCTCTAGTCGGCCGCGAACATGTCCAACGTCAACGACATCGTCATCATCGGAGCCGGGCAGTCCGGCGGCTGGGCAGCCAAGACGTTGCGCGACTCAGGCTTCACGGGCTCAGTGCTGATGATCGGCAATGAAAGCCATCTTCCCTACGAACGTCCGCCCCTGTCGAAGCAAGTGTTGCTCGGCGAGCTGGGATCCGGTGCATGTCAACTGTGGTCGCAAGAGCGCCTCGTGGAGTTGGGAATCAAAGTGGAGCTTGGGAACCACGTCGAGCGGGTCGATCGGACCTCCGGCCAGGTTGTTTGTCGGGACGGAAAGTCGTTCCACTTCGACCGGTTGCTTCTGGCGACGGGATCTCGACCACGGCGATTGATCTGCGAGGGTGCCGAGCTGCAGGGTGTGCACTACCTGCGGACGATCGACGACTGCCTGGCCATCCGCGCCAACCTCGGAACCGCCATCCGGCTGGTTGTTGTCGGCGGCGGCTGGATCGGGCTGGAAGTTGCCTCAGGTCTGCGAGCGCGCGGCGCTCACGTCACGGTGCTCGAGGCTTCCAATCAGCTCTGCGGACGCTCGCTTCCTCCTTCGCTCAGCAAATATTTCCTGGAGCAGCACGTTAATCGCGGTGTGGACATTCGACTCGGCGCTCGCCTCAAGCGCTTTGTGGGAAATGAAAAGATTCAGGGGGTTGAGCTCGACGACGGCTCGATCCTGCCTGCTACGGTAGTGCTCATAGGCATCGGTGCGGTGCCGAACGACGAACTTGCACGGTCCTGCGGGTTGGACGTCGGCAACGGAGTCGTCGTCGACGAGCACTGCCGCACTTCGGATCCCAGAATATTTGCCTGCGGTGACGTGACTGACCAGCCGCTGGGACAGGGCAGGGCGCGCCTCGAATCTTGGAAGAACGCGCAGGACCAAGGGGTAGCAGCTGCGAAGGCGATGCTGGGCGTCGATCCCGGCACCAGAGAGCTGCCGTGGTTCTGGTCCGACCAGTTTGACATCAACTTTCAGTTGTTGGGCATCGTGCCCCCAGGCGCGCAGCAGTACCGAAAGGCCAATGCGAATGACGACGGCTTCATCGACTTCTTCGTGCAAGAAGGACACCTGGTAGCAGCGGCGGCCATCAACAGCCCTCGCGAATTGCGGGCAGCCAAGAGAGCGATCCAGAAAACGCTTCCGTTCTCTGAAGACGGCTTGGTGTTGATTCAAGATCAATGCGATGCCCATAAGAGGCAGGAGAAAGAACTATGAGCGGCGCAAGAGCGTTGGTGCTGGAGTCACCCAAGAACCTCCAGTTGCGTGAATTCCCCATGCCCGAGATCGGCGACGACGACGCGGTGTTGCGGGTCGAAGCCTGTGGTCTGTGCGGCACCGACTATGAGCAGTGGCTCGGTCACCTCGGTGATTGGGGCGGAGGCATGCCGATCGTGCCCGGCCACGAAATCATGGGATTCATCGAGCGCATCGGGCCTACGGCAGCCGAGCGTTGGCATGTGCGAGAAGGCGACCGTGTCGCGGTCGAGCCAATCATTCCTTGCGGGCACTGTGCAGATTGCATAGCGGGCGAGTACACACGGTGTCAGTCGGACCTGGGGTATGGCCTGTACCAGAATATCCATTCCGCGCCGTCGCTATGGGGGGGCTACGCGAGTCATGTGTACCTGCATCCAAAGACGATGGTGCACAAGCTGCCCACAGACGTCGCTACTGACTTGATGACGCTGGTTAACCCGTTGTCCAACGCAATCCGTTGGGTGTACGAGGTGGGCGGCGCTGCGCTCGGAAAGACGGTCGTGATTGCGGGTCCGGGGCAGCGGGGGCTGCTGGCCGCTGTGGCTGCCCGCAGGGCGGGCGCATCGCAAATTATCGTGACCGGAACATCGTCTGACCGCGGCCGTCTGGATTTGGCACTCCAGCTTGGCGCTACAGCGGTCATCGATGTGAACAACGAGGATCCGGTGGAGCGCGTGATCGAGATCACTGGTGGACGATTGGCCGATGTGGTTCTCGACGTGTCGGCGGGGTCGATGGCACCGATCATCCAGGGCGTGGACATGGTCAAGCGCGGCGGGCGCATCGTGCTCGCCGGCCTCAAAGCGAACAAGCCACTTGACGGGTTCCCGATCGACAAGGCAGTCTTGCGGGAGATTCAGCTTGTCGGAGTGCTGAGCGCGGGTTGGGAGTCGACCGAACTGGCGATCGACATCGTCAAACATGCCGGAGAGACGCTGAGACCCCTTTGCACCCACTCTTTCGGCATGGACAGAGGCACTGAGGCGGTGCGCACGCTTGGGCGCGAAGTGACCGACGGGCGGGACGCCATCCACATCACGATGACACCGGAGTAAGGGCGTGTGTGCGGCCTGCTATCGCATCGCGTCATTCCGCGCCCTCGTGGCCCAGGAAGGGAAAGGCGATGCGGACGGCAAACAAGCAGCGCAATGTGACAGGTCGGCCCTTTCGGCATCAAAGGCCGCGACTCCTGGCGCTGCGAAGCGCGGCTCAGCCAGCGACGATGATGGATGGCATCTGCCGGAGCGAACTCCCCGAGTCGATTGATGCTTCTTTTCACTAGCGATTTGGAGGCAGACGATTGGCTGCCGCATCGGCTTACGAGTTGGTCCGACCGATGCGACGCGTAATTTCGGACGCACACTGCAGGAGTGGTTTTGCGATTGAACCATCCCACTCTCCATCGAACGCCGTCAAGGGGCCCATGACCAAGATGCCAAGGACGATGTTGCCCGCCAAATCGAACTCTATAGGATGTCCAGCGAAGACTGGACCTGTGCAATGTGTTTCGCGATGGACAAGGCAGCAACTTGTTGATCGTCCTTGGACATCCGACTGTCGATCGAAGACGTTGTGATCGCGCCCAGGGCGTTGCCGCTGGAGTTCCGCATCACCATTCCGATGCCAATGACGCCCGGCGCGCTGTAGTGCCCGATAACGGCATGTCCGCGGCGTTGGGTGGCACGAACAAGGGCGCGCAGTGTGGACTCAGTCAGCGACCCGTAGCTGCCCAAACGCTTCGCGTTTGCACGGATGCATTCGTTCTGCTCGTCCACGGGCAAGGTCGACAGGATGGCGAGACCCCCTGCACCGACGCCCAAAGGGTTCCTCATACCGACGTTGACCGTCAACACCTGCACCGGATACGAGCCAACCACACGGGCCAGGCAGATCGATTCGTACCCCACGCGAGCGATGAGGAACGCGCTGTTTCCGGTGTCTTCTGAAACAGACCTCAGGACTGGCTCGCACACTGTCCTCAGGTCGGCCCGGTCAGCGAATGCGGCAGCCATCTGCCGACAGTAGTCCCCCAACATATAGCGCTTCGACCCAGCGGGCCGCGTCAACAGGCCTTGTCTTTCCAAGGCCTGGACGATGCGGTGCACTGTCGGACGCTCGAGCTCGCAGATCGTCACGAGTTCAGCCACCGTCAAACCGTGCGATCCGTGGGCAACAACCTGCTTCAGAACACCGATTGTGCGATCGATGCTTTGGGTTCCGCGTGCTTCCGTAGTGGTCATGCATCGGATCATAGCGTGGACGGTGTGGCGCCGTCGTAGAGCGTCGACAAGCGGATTTCGGTCTGATGTCTCGATAAAAACATCCATATCGTGGACAGATTGATTTCATGGCAAGCCACCCGAGCCTACGATTCAGCCCAGCAGGTTAGAGATCCAGTCGATCGCCTGCACCACCCCACCAAACAGGAGCACTGCATGACCGACATGACCAAGACCGCCGACCGCAAATACTGGCGCACCGCCATCGGTGACCCGAGTCCCCATGAAGGCACGATCGTCAGGGGCTACGACGTCCTCACGGATCTGGTCGGCAAGATCGACTTCGGCGCCATGGTGTACCTGCTCTACAAGGGCGAACTGCCCAGGGGCAACGAGTCCAAGATGATCAACGCGATGTTCATCTCGGTCGCGGACCACGGCATCTCGCCGTCGTCGACAGTGACCCGCTTTGTGCAGGCTGCCGGCGTGCCCATCCAATGCGCGGTGGCGGCCGGCGCCATGATGTTCGGCGACGTGCACGGGGGCGCTGGCGAAGAGTTCACCCGCTACATCCAGGAGCTGGTGGCCTTGGCTGCCTCGAGCGGGCGCAGCTACGAGGACGTGGCAACCGAATACGTGGCCAACCACAAGCGGCTCGACGGCTTCGGCCACCCGCAGCACGCCGAGGGCGATCCTCGCGGGAAAGTGCTGTTCGCTCTGGCCGAAAAGTGGGGGATCGCAGGTGACCACGTCCGCATGACGCGCGAGCTGGAAAAGGCGCTCATCAAGAAGAAGAACCGCCCGCTGCTGGCGAACATCGATGCGGCCGTGGGCGCCCTCATTTCGGACATGGGCTTCGACTGGCGGCTGGCCCGCGCCTTCATCGTCGTGCCGCGCACGGCGGGCCTGTACGCCCATGCATTCGAAGAACAGGTGCGCGAGCCGGGCTGGCGCCAGATCACCCTGGACCAGGTCGAGTACGACGGCCCGCCCCGCCGGACCAACGACGGCCCCGCCATCTGAGGGATCAATCGACCCAAAGCCGCCGCGATTTGGCTGCGGCTTCCTTCCTTAAATGTTTTTGAACTGGAAAGACAAATGACCGCTCGCGTCGCAATCGCTGGAATTGGAATGACATCTTTCGGGAAGTTTCTCGACCGCTCGGTCAGAAGTCTTTCGGAAGAGGCTGTACGGATCGCATTCGAAGACGCCGGCATCACTGCCGATCGCGTCGACCGGGTTTACTTCGGTAACGCGGCTGCCGGCCTCGTCACCGGGCAGGAGATGGTCCGCGCCCAGGCTGCGTTGAGATTCACTGGCCTGATGGGCAAGCCGATGATCAACACCGAAAACGCATGCGCCACAGGCAGCACCGCGTTCCATTTGGCGTGGCAGTCCGTGTCAGCCGGGCAAGCGGACATCGTCCTGGTGGTCGGTGCTGAAAAGCTGACCCACGTCGACAAGGCGGTGTCCTTCGGTGCATTTGGAGCCGCGGTGGACATGGAAGAAAAGCAGCTCGACCACGTGGGATCGGGCAGCGGCTCCATCTTCATGGACATCTACGCCGAAAGGACCCGTCGCTACATGGAAGCGACGGGCGTGACGTCGGCTGACATTGCCCAGATCGTGGTCAAGAGCCGGCATGCAGCGTCCCTCAATCCCTTTGCCCAGTTCCGCAAGCCGACGACTGTGGAAGAGGTGCTGGCGGCCCGCATGATCAGCAACCCGCTGACGCTTCCGATGTGCTCTTCGATCGGAGACGGCGCCGCCGCGATCGTCCTCGTCTCCGCCCGCGTCGCTGCGCAACTGACGGGCGCCAGGCCGGTATGGGTGGCCACGTCCACCCTGGTTTCCGGCTCGGGAGATACGACAGGCCCCAACGCTTCGGCACGGGCCTCTAAGGCTGCCTATGAAGAGGCGTCCATCGATCCGCGCGACGTCCACGTCGTCGAGGTGCACGACGGGGCAGCACCCAGCGAGCTGATCAACGCCGAGATCCTGCAGCTTTGCGCGCCGGGAGAAGCCGTCCACATGCTGCGAAGCGGCGCGACAGGCCTTGGCGGAAAGGTCTCGATCAACCCAAGCGGCGGATTGATCAGCCGGGGCCACCCCATCGGAGCCACCGGCACTGCGCAGATTTTCGAGCTGGCGCAACAACTGCGCGGTGAGGCGGGCGAGCGGCAACGCCCGGCTGCCAAGGTTGGACTGGCACAGAACTCCGGCGGGCAAGTTGGCGGTGACTCGGCCGCAGCTGTGGTGACCATCCTCACCGCATAAGTCAGTGCGTGACCCTCGACTGGCATCTCGACACGATTGATCGATACATCTGGAGAAAGATATGACGCAGCGACTGCTGGGCAAAGTGATTGTGGTGACTGGCGCTGGCGCCGGCGTTGGCAAGGAGATCGCGCTGGAGGCGGCGCGTCAGGGTGCGCGCGTGGTCGTGAACGACCTGGGCGTGAGCATGGACGGTGCAGGCGGAAGTGCAGGGCCTGCGCAGGAGACCGTCGAGCAGATTCGCGCCGCAGGTGGCGAGGCGAGTGCCAACACCGACAGCGTGGCCGAATGGAACTCGGCACAGCAGATCGTGAAGCACGCACTGGATGTGTACGGGCGTGTTGACGGCTTGGTGAACAACGCAGGCAATTTGCGCGACGGGATCTTCCACAAGATGTCGGAGGAAAACTTCGACGCCGTGGTGAAGGTGCACCTGAAGGGTTGTTTCAACATGGCCCGCGCTGTCGCGCCGCATTTCAAGAGCCAGGAAAGCGGCGCCATCGTCCATATGACCTCGACCTCGGGACTGATCGGCAATTTCGCGCAGGCCAACTACGCCGCCGCGAAGATGGGCGTGGTCGGGCTGTCGAAATCGATCGCGCTCGACATGGCGCTCTTCAATGTGCGGTCGAACTGCATTGCGCCGTTTGCATTCACCCGCATGGTGAGTTCGATCCCGACCGACACCCCTGAGGGCATGGCCCGCACGCTGGTCAACCAGCGCATGGAGGTCGCAAAGATTGCGCCGTTCACCTGCGCACTGCTCACCGACGAAGCCAGTGGCGTGTCCGGCCAGATCTTCGGCGTTCGCAGCAACGAGATCTACCTGTTCTCCCAGCCGCGGCCGATCCGCACCGCACACCGCAGCGAGGGCTGGACCGTCGATACCTGCCTTGAAGTGGCACTGCCCATGATGAAGCCCTCATTCTTCCCGCTGGACAACTCGCGCGACGTCTTCACTTGGGATCCCGTCTGAAGCGACAACGCCAACCACCAGGAGACAAGCGATGAGTGAAGAGACGCGTGACATGCTGCATGAAGCGGCCCTGCGGATATTCGCGGACAAGCCCGAGGACCTGTGGGCAGTTCTGCAGGAGTCCGGATTCGACAAGGCTTTGCTGCCCGAGAGCAAAGGCGGCGCCGGTGTGAGCTGGGCCGATGCCTGCGGGCTTCTGTCGCTCGCGGGTGAGCATGCCGCGGCCGTTCCGCTGGCGGAAGCCTTGGTTGGACACTGGCTGCTGGACCATGCCGGCGTCGAAGGCGCTGGCTTGCCGACCATCGCATCATCAGTGTTCTCCGAGCAGATCCGGGTGGGCGTCTCGCGCGACGGCCAGCGCGTCGATGGCACGCTGCGCCGTGTGCCTTGGGGCGACGCATGCAGGCATGTCGCGTTCATCGTGGGTTCCGGCACAGCCGCTCAACTGATCGTCGTTGCCCGGGATGCGGCGGGCGTCTCCATCACGCCAGGCCGCAATCTCGCCGGCGAGCCACGCGATACGCTGGTGCTCGAAGGCGTTTTGCCGCAGGCGGTGGTCGCCGCGCCTTTCGATGCGCGCGAACTGCTCTGCCTTGCAGCCATCCTGCGCAGTGCGCTCATGGCCGGAGCCATCGAACGGTCCCTCGCTCTGTCCGTCGAGTACGCCAACCTTCGCGTGCAGTTCGGCCGGCCGATCGGCAAGTTCCAGGCCGTGCAGCAAAACATTGCTTTTCTTGCAACGCAGGTTGCCGCCGCGCGTGCGGCTGCCGAGGCTGGCAGCGAAGCGATCGATGAATGGCTGGATGGGGTGGGCGAGCCCCTCACGCAAAGCATCGCCGCCGCCAGCGCGAAGATCCGAACCGGCGAAGCAGCGGGCCAAGCCTGTGCGATCGCGCACCAGGTGTTCGGCGCCATCGGCTTCACCGAAGAACACGAACTGCACCACTTCACCAAGCGGCTTTGGTCCTGGCGAGACGAGTGCGGCAACGAGGCTTATTGGTCGCGTGAGCTTGGCGAACGCATCCTTGCCGATGCCTCCGGCCAATCCCTTTGGCGTGCAGTGGTGCCGATGGCATCGGCCGCAACTGGCGCAGCGACACAAGCAGGAGCAGCACGATGAACCATCTTTCCTTTCCGCGCCCGCAGCCGTCCGAGATCGGCGAGCGGCTGCGAGCCGAAGTGCGCGAGTTCATCGACGGCTGGCACGGCAATCGGCACGGCGCGGCTGCATTCAGCGGTTTTGATCCTGCATTCAGCGAAGCTCTTGGCAAGCGCGGCTGGATCGGTATGGGATTTCCCAAGCGCTATGGCGGCGGCGGCTATGGACTGGCGGAACGTCTCGTCGTTCTGGAGGAACTGCTC
This sequence comes from Variovorax paradoxus, assembly GCF_018614875.1. Lineage (GTDB taxonomy): Bacteria > Pseudomonadota > Gammaproteobacteria > Burkholderiales > Burkholderiaceae_C > Variovorax > Variovorax paradoxus_I. The sequence continues at coordinate 36,059 of NZ_JAGGNW010000008.1, forward strand.
GCCGTTCGCGCACCGATCTTTGCGCATGCGGTCGCCGAGCGCCAGAGTGGGCCGCTGCTGCTGCGGTTCGGCAATGAGCAGCAGCGTGAGGAGATCGTCCACCGGATTGCCGCCGGAAAGTGCTTTTTCTGCATCGGCTTGAGTGAGCCGGACTCTGGGTCGGACCTCGCATCGGTGCGTACGCGTGCCACCAAGGTGGACGGTGGCTGGCGGGTCAATGGCGCCAAGATATGGACGTCGAGCGCGCACCGCACGCACTACATGATCCTGCTGTGCCGAACATCGCCCGCGGGTGATGTCCGGCAGGCCGGCTTGAGCCAGTTCCTCGTCGACATGAAGACGCCCGGCATCACCTGCCGGCCCATTGTCAACATCGCCGGCGACCACGACTTCAACGAAGTCCATTTCCAGGATGTGTACCTTTCCGACGAGGCCCTCATCGGCGCGGAAGGCCAAGGCTGGAAGCAGGTCACGAGCGAACTGACGTTCGAACGAAGCGGCCCCGACCGCTTCATGTCCCACATGGGCGCGGTCGAGGAATTCGTCACCGCACTCCGGCAGCAGCCGTCGGCGGAGGGCGCCCGGACCGTGGGACGGCTGGTCGCCCACCTCTCGACGCTGCGGCGCATGTCGCGCTCGATCGCCACCATGATGACCGACGAGCAGGATGCCGCTTTGCACGCTGCCCTGCTCAAAGACCTCGGCACCTGCTTCGAGCAGGAGATCCCCGAGACGCTTCGGCTCGTCCTGCCGACCGAGCCCGAGCCTGGCGCCGCCGACGGGTACAGCGCGGCGCTGGCCAACGTCATCCTGCATGCGCCCTCCTGCACGATCCGCGGCGGCACGAAGGAAGTGCTGCGCGGCATGGTCGCCAAGTCCCTCGGACTTCGCTGAGCAGATTAGATCCAACTCTCAACACCCAACTCTCGAAGGCATCCCATGGAAACCGCACTGAACACTGAGGAACTCGATCAACAACGGCGCGACGCGGTGCTGTGGTTGAAACTCAATCGGCCACAGGCATTGAACTCGCTGACACTGTCGCTCGTCAACGCCTTGGCGCGCGCCATCGAAGAGGCCCAGGGCGACCCGGAAGTCCGTGTCATCGTTTTGACCGGCGCAGGCCGGGCGTTCTGCGCCGGCGCAGACTTGAAGGACCCGGCCCGCAGCCGTCCCGAGAGTGGTGCCGAGTTCGTCAAGGCGATCGGCGGCCTGACCGAGCTGATCGAAGCGTCCGCCAAGCCTGTCATCGCGGCCATCAACGGGATCGCGGTCGCGGGTGGACTGGAACTCGTGCTCGCCTGTGACCTCGTCATCGCTGCCGAGTCCGCCCGCATCGGCGATGCCCATTCGAACTACGCCCTGTTTCCGGGCGCCGGCGCCACCGCGCGCTTGCCGCGCAAGGTGGGATTGAACAACGCCAAGCTGCTGATGTTCACGGGCGACATGCATCCGGCCAGCGAATGGAAGGCCCTCGGCCTCGTCAACCTGGTGGTCGCCGACGACGGCTTCATCGGCGCCGTCGAGGCGCTGGCCAAGAAGCTCGCGGCCAAGAGCCCGCTGGTGCTTGGCCGCATGAAGCAGGCGCTCAATGACGCGCTGGATCAGCCGCTGTCCATCGGGCTGCGCTATGAGCGTGCTCTGAGCAACTTGCACCACTTCTCTGCGGACCGGGTCGAAGGGCTGGCGGCGTTCAAGGAAAAGCGCACTCCCCGGTTCACGGGTAAATGAGCCTTCACCGATGTGCGGTGTGACTGGATATCGACGACTTGAAGGAAACAGAGCATGGAAACGAAAGACAAAGGGCCGCTAACCGGCATTCGCGTGATCGACATCGGCACGATGGTTGCGGGCCCCGTTGCCGCAACCCTGATGGCCGACCTCGGTGCGGACGTGATCAAGATCGAGCAGCCGGGCCGCGGCGACTCACTTCGTCACATCGGACCGGCAGTGGAAGGTGAGAGCCTTTGGTGGAACGTCGAAGGGCGCAACAAGAAGTCCGTGACGCTCGACCTGCACCATCCCGAAGGCCAGCGGATTCTGAAGGAGATGCTGAAGCACGCCGATGTGCTGGTGGAGAACTTCCGCCCCGGCATTCTGGGCAAATGGAACCTCTCGTGGGAGCACCTGAAGCAGGTCAACCCGAGGCTCGTGATGCTGAGTGTGTCCGGCTATGGCCAGACCGGCCCGTACGCGAACCGGGCGGGGTACGACCGCATCGCCCTGGCGATGGGCGGTACGCTGAACGCCACGGGCTATCCCGACCGCGCCCCGGTCAAGCTCGGCACGGCGATGGCCGACTACTCGACCGCGTTGTTTGGCGCGTACGGAATCATGGTGGCGCTTTACCACCGGGATACGTGCGGTGGCGAAGGTCAGCAGATCGATCTCTCGCTGTACGAGACGGTGTTCCGCTTCACCGACGTGATGGTCACGGCGTACGACAAGATGGGACTGCCGCGCGAACGTACCGGCAACCTGCACTTCGCGGCAGCCCCGGGCGACCATTTCGAAACCTGCGATGGACGCTACATTGTCCTGACCGTGTCCAACGACCGTATGTTCGGCCGCTTGTGCGAAGTCATCCCGGCCCTGGGCGAGGAAGAGCGATATTCGACTCACGCGAAACGTACGGCGTGCGTCGAGGAGCTCAACCTCATCGTCGCGGCATGGATCAAGTCGCTGCCGGTACTGGAGGTCTGCCGTATCCTCGAAGAGAAGGGCCTGGCTTACTCGTTGATCTACTCGATCAAGGACATCGTGGCAGACCCGCACTACGAGGCCCGGGGCACCATTGCCAGCGTCGAGCACCCGCAGATCGGCGAGCTGAAGATGCCCGCTGTGCAGCCCCGTTTCAGTGGGACACCGTCGCCGCAGATCAAGCCAGCGCCTTCTCTCGGTGCGCACACCGACGAGATCCTGCGTGAACTTGCGGGGCTCTCGGCTGGGCAAATTGCCGAGCTGCGCCAGGCCGGCACTGTCTAGGTGCTGAACTCATCAATGGAGGCACTTCAATGACCATGTCTCAAGTCAAGACAGTCGTGCAGGATTCTGCAAGCGTGGTCTCGGCCATCGAGAGCCGCTTCTCGTGCCGTGCGTTCTTGCCCGACAAGCCAGTCACGCGCCAGCAGATCGACGAGATTCTGCGGATCGCGAGTTGCTCGGCGTCCAGCACGAACACCCAGCCGTGGAAGGTGTATGTGCTGCAAGGAGATCGCCGTGATGCACTCGTCGAGGAGGTGTGCGCTGCGCACGATGCGACCAGCGCCGATTCTTCCCTGACTGCCGAGTACGGGGAGGTGGACGGCTACTACCCTGCGCAGTGGGTTTCCCCTTACATCGACCGACGGCGTGACAACGGCTGGGGCTTGTACGGTGCTTTGGGAATCGGAAAAGGCGAGAAGGACAAGATGCACGCTCAGGCGCAGCGAAATTACCGTTTTTTCGACGCGCCAGTGGGACTCATGTTCACCATGGAGCGCGTGATGGGCCGCGGCTCCCTGATCGACTACGGCATGTTCCTGCAGACCCTGATGCTGGCAGCCCGCGCTCTTGGCCTGCACACCTGCCCCCAGGCGGCGTGGAACAACTGCGCGAAGATCGTCATGCCTTTCATCGGCGCAGGTTCCAATGAAATACTGGTTTGCGGCATGGCGCTTGGCTATGCGGACGAGTCCGCACCGGTGAACACTTACAGGACGCCGCGCGAAACGGTGGAGAGTTTCACGCGCTGGGTCTGACCTCAGCGCTCTACAGCCTTCATGCGGCATGAATAACGCTGCCTTCCGCCAGGCACTTGAGAGCGCGTTGTTCACGCCGTACTTCGTTCCACAGAAAGAATTTGCCGGTGTTGTTCGCAGGGATTCCCAATTCTCCCGACTGACGCAACGAAAACTGTCCACACTGTGGATGTAGGGTTGGCGCTGCATGTGCGGCGCTTTTACATTGATCGCTCGATAACTATATGGAGACAAGATGATTTCCCGTCGTCAATTTACCCACATCGGTCTGGCCGCGCTCACGCTGCCGTCCTTGGCAATTGCAGCTCCCTTCACGTCACAAACAATCAAGGTGATCGTTCCAAATTCGCCCGGTCCAGGCACCGACGTGTTGGCACGATTCTTCGCGGCCTACATGGCGAAGCAGTGGAACTCAACGGTCTTGGTGGAAAACAAGGCAGGCTCCGGTGGCCAGCTCGCGACTGACTTTGCCGCCAAAGCTCCGCCGGATGGAACCGTGATCCTGATGACCACGAGTGCGCATTTCACCTATCCATATCTCTACGCAAAACTGCCGTTTGACCCCGTGAAGGACTTGGTTCCGGTCGCCCAGTTCGTTCAAGGTGCATTTGCAGTCGTGGTGGCGGCAGATTCGCCTTTCAAGACGGTCCAGGACCTCATCAACGAAGCCAAGCGCAAGCCGGGAACGATCAGTTTTGCTTCTGCGGGCGTCGGATCGCCCACCCATATGGCTGGCGCTCAATTCGGGAACATGGCAGGTATCAACATCGTTCACATTCCCTATAAAGACGCCTCGCAAGTGATGACTGATGTGATAGGCGGGCAACTTCAAATGGGACTCGCCGGCACCTCAACGGCAATGTCGATGATTCAAGCTGGAAAGTTGCGTGCCTTAGCCGTCACTGCTCCGAAACGCATCCCGGCTCTCGCCAATGTTCCGACTTTGGACGAATCGGGTGTGCGTGGGTACGACGTGACTTCGCCCATACTCGCGGTCACGCGGGCCGGCACGCCAGCAGCCACAGTCTCGGAAATCTCGCGGATCATGCTTGAGGCCGCCAATACGCCTGAGTTCAAGGAAATTGCCGACAAGCTGGGTTACGTGATGGATTTGCAAGACTCGGCCAAACTGCGCATCAGTTTTCCGGGCGAATTCGCCAAGTGGAAGCGGATGGTTGAGATCTCTGGCGCGAAGCCGGGATGACTGTGACGGGCACCTTCTGACAAGCCATGTGCTGCGGTCACTTCCACGCGGTTGGCACCTCTTGCCGTCATTCGATCTGGAGCACGCCAATGGCGTCGGTCCAGGCGATGCTCAGCGGCAGTGTCGGACCCTACGGCTCGACCGAAGCGGCCCAGGTCGCCGAGGTTGGCGCCAAAGCGCTGGAGGTTCTGCGCAAATCCATCTCGGTGGACGTCCACACGCACGGCGGACCACAAGGCATCTACTCTCCGGCACCGCCCAACGACGCGCTTGCAGCCGGGATGCGGGCCGGCTCCCTTGCTGCAGTGTGCCTGTCGGAAATCCCGGATGAACCTCTTCTTGGAAGAAATGCAGCCGGGGTCACCGGCCTCACCCGGTTGCCCAGACCGGGTGAGCTTTACGCACACCATTTGGCACGACTCGCCTGGGGCGACGACATGGTGGCGCACCACGGCTTGCGGCGCGCACTGAAGGCAGCCGATCTGGAATCCGCTCACGCTGCAACTCAGCCTTCGGTGATCGGGGGTGTCGAGGGTTTGGACTTCATGGAAGGAAAGTTGGAGCGGTTGGAAGAAGCCCACCAGCGCGGCATCCGCTCGGCTCAACTTGTGCACTTCACACCCAACGATATTGGTGATTTCCAGATGGGCGTGGTGACGCACGAAGGGTTGACCGAGTTTGGCGCCGAGGTGCTCCGAGCCTGCCATCGGTTGGGAATGATCGTAGATGTTGCGCACGCCACCGAGCAAACGGCCAAGGCTGCGGCGAAAGTCTCCACCAAACCGCTGCTCTTGTCGCATACAGCGCTTGCCGGCTCGCAGGCAATGGCGTCGACCCGATTGGCCGCTCGCTGCGTGAGCGCGGATCATGCAAGGGCGATTGCAGGAACCGGTGGTGCCATCGGGATCTGGGCCATCTTTCCTGACCTCGAGAAATACGTCGAGGGACTGAAGGAAATGGCTGACGTCGTCGGCGTGGACCATGTATGCGTGGGGACCGATCAACAGGTCGCGCCTGGTGTGCTGCAAGACTATTCGCAGTGGGTCAACCTGATCGCAGCGATGCTGCGCGGCGGGTTCACTTCCGAAGAGGCGGGGAAGATCGCCGGTGGCAATTACATGCGCATCTTCCGAGCCGCGGTGGGATGAATCACCAGCGAGGTCGGGGACTTTCATGAGCACAGATGTAGTGACGCGCGAAGAGTTGCACCACCGCGACGTAGACATGCGCTTTTACCGTCGCAGCGACGGCCTGTTCGAAGTCGAAGGCCGCCTGGTCGACACGAAGACGCACCCGTTTCGGCGCTTGTTGGCTGAAGAGGATGCTCCGCCAGGGCACCACCTGCACGACATCACAGTTCGCCTCGTGCTGGATGCTGAACTCGTGGTTCACGCCGCAGATGCAAGGATGTCGGCAACGCCTTTCCACATCTGCCCAGGGGCAGCAGCTGCGCTGCAAGCCCTGGTGGGTCTCAGCATCGGGGCGGGCTGGAACAAGCGCGTACGCGAACTGCTTGGGGGCGTGGCGTCCTGCACGCACATCGTGGAGCTGTTGGGCCCGATGGCCACGACCGTGCTGCAAGGCATGGCGCCGCTACGCATCGTCTCGACTGACGATCCTGAAAACGACGCGCAGCGCCGCTTTCGTGTGGACAGCTGCTACGCGTTCGCGGCCGAACGCGAGGTCGTGGTTCGCCTGTTGCCAAACCTGCAGCGTGAGAAGCCAGGGGCGTCGATCTGACCGAGCCTTCTACCGAACCAAGAGGTAAATGCATGACTTATGAAGCGATCGAGTTCGACATCGAAGACGGCATTGCGTTTCTGCACTTGAACCGTCCAGAGGCCAAAAATGCGCTCGATGACGTGATGCGGGTGGAAATCGCTGACGTCATCGGACGCTTGCGCAAGGGGATCGACCACAAGGAGCTCGATGTTGGAGCATTGGTGATCGGCGGGCGCGGCGGCGCCTTTTGCGGCGGCGGCGACGTGAAGGGCATGGCCACGAAGAAGACCAGCCAGATGATGCACAGCCGCATGACGAACGTCCAGGACTGGTTTCGCGACCTCCTTAAGCTCGAGATGCCCGTCATCGCGGCGGTGGAGGGGCCTGCTTTCGGGGCCGGGTTCAGCATCGCGCTGGCGGCCGACTTCATCATCGCCACGCCGAAGACGAGTTTCTGTGCAGCGTTCGGCCGCATGGGACTGGTGCCGGACACGTCCATCGTCTTCACGCTGCCTCGCATCGTGGGATTGCAGCGCGCCAAGGAGTTGATCTTCTCGGCGCGCGTGCTGGGTGCCGAAGAGGCCAAGGCGATGGGCATCGTGTACGACCTGGTGCCCGAAGGCGAAGCCATCGAAGCGGCCACCGAGCTCGCGCGCAAGATGAAGCTGGCGTCCGTGGCTGCTGTGGGGCTCACCAAGCAGCTGCTCCATCAGACCTTCGAGTCGAGCCAGGCGGCGATGGCGCAGGCGGAGGCGCTTGCGCAAGCCGTCGCCATTGGCACGGACTACCACGCGGATGCTATTCAGCGGTTCGTCGGAAAGTCGCCCCTGCTGTTCACGGGCTTCAGCGAGCGGAACTGGCGCAAGCCGACGCAGCCGAAGTAGCCAACCGCCCATTTGATTTCCTACCTGGCACAAGCCACATCAGCCATGTTCAACCGCTCCAGCCTTTCGATTCCTGTCATCTGCGCACCCATGTTTCTCGTCACCGGGCCCAACCTGGTGCGGGAAGCTTGCCTCGCGGGACTGGTGGGTGTTTTGCCACGCCACAACGCGAGGACGCTTGAGCAATTCGAGGAATGGCTGGATGCGATCCAGGCCGCGCGGAAAGAAGCGCTGGCCCATTCCACCAAGGTCGGCCCGCTCGTGGTCAACGTTTCCGCCAAACTCCCTGCGGCCGAACTCGAGGAGAGCTTGGCGCTTGCAGGTCGATACGGCGTCGAGACGGTCATCAGTGTGGGCGGCGGGCCGCGCGAGGTCGTGCGCGTGGCGCACTCGATGAGCATGGGCGTGCTGCACGATGTCATCAGTGTGGAGTTCGCGAAGAAGGCGCTCAGCCAGGGCGTCGATGGCCTGATCGCCATTGGTCTGGGCGGCGGCGGCCATTCCGGGCTTCTGTCGCATCTGACGCTGATCGAAAAAATCCGCACGATCTTCAAGGGGCCGTTGGTCATGGCGGGGGGCGTCTCGACGGGTGCCGGCGTGCGGGCCGCAGAAGTTCTGGGCGCCGACTATGCGTACATGGGAACGCGCTTCATTGCCACGAAGGAAGCCGATGCGCCGGCCGACTACAAGCAGATGCTCGTCGAATCGACATCGGAAGACCTCGTTTACACGCCCGACGTCACTGGCGTGTCGGCGAACTGGTTGAAGCCCTCGCTGAAGCGCTGCGGGATCGACATCGAGTCGCTCGCGAAGCCCGGCGCCGAGCGCTTCGACCATCTGCCGAGTGACATCCGGCCGTGGCGCGACATCTGGAGCGGCGGGCAAGGCATCGATCTCATCGACGACATTCCCGACGTCGCCACGCTGGTCGCTCGGCTCGTCCGCGAATACCAGGTCGCCTGCGCGCGCCAGGATTTGCCTTCAGCAACGGAGGATAGATGAGCACCAGCCACCTGATCCGGCTCGGCAACACGGGGCTGCAGGTCTCACGCCTGTGTCTTGGCACGATGACCTTCGGATCCAGCGCCGACGAAGCGGAGTCGGTGTCGATCTTGGATGCCGCCACGGATGCGGGCGTCAACTTCATCGACACCGCGAATCGGTACCCGAGTGACGCGTCGGACGAGCGCAAGGGGACCACCGAGCGAATCATCGGCAAATGGCTGAAGGGCCGGCGCGAGCGCTTTATCGTCACGACCAAGGCCGGGGGCCCGATGGGGCCACTGCCATGGGATGCCGGTACGTCGCGCAAACACCTGCTCGGCGCCATTGACGCATCGCTGACGCGGCTCGGCACCGACTACGTCGATCTGTTCCAGCTGCACCGGGACGATCCCACGACACCGCTCGACGAGACGCTCGAAGCACTCGACACCATTGTGCGCAGCGGGCGAGCGCGCTACGTCGGTGTCTCGAACTGGGGCGCGTGGCGCATCGCGCGCGCCCTGGGGCGGAGCGAGGCACTGCGGCTGGTGACGCCCGTCACCGTCCAGCCTCGGTACAACCTTCTGTTTCGCCAGTTCGAGCGCGACCTGTTTCCCATGTGCGTCGCGGAGAACCTCGCCACGCTCTGCTACAACCCACTGGCCGGTGGCTTGCTGACGGGCAAGTACCGCGGCAAGACACAGGCCGATGCGTCCACGCGCTTCGGCACCGGAAGCACCGCAGCCGCGTACAGGCAGCGGTACTGGCACGACAAGGAGATCCAGGCAGTGGACCGCATCATGGATGTTGCTCTGCTTGCCGGCCTGGCGCCTGTGCGACTCGCAGGGGCATGGGTACTGGCGCAACCTGGCGTCACTTGCATGGTCCTCGGGGCGAGCCGTGCGTCGCAGTTGCCTGAAGTGCTGCGGGCCGTCGAAACGAAGCTCGACGACCAAGTCTTGCAAGAGCTGGACGCGATCACGCGGGAGTTCCGGCTCGGCGATGCACCGCCATTCTGATGGCGCTCTCGTTCGTTCAACCAAGGACTGAAGGCGTTTCATGCAGTTCGACGACGTCATCCTCGGCCGCCGCAGCATCCGTGGCTACAAGCCTGACCCGGTTCCCAAGGCATTGATTGAGGAAATCATTGCACTGGCCATGCGGGCCCCATCGTCCAACAACACCCAACCGTGGAATTTCTATGTCGTCACCGGCGAGCCGTTGGCCCGCATCCGCGCCGGCAATACAGAGAGGATGCTGGCCGGTGTGCCCCAATCCCGGGAGTTCCGGACCGGCCTGGTCTTCGCTGGCGCCCACCGAGAGCGAAAGGTGGGGGTGGCGAAGCAGCTGTTCTCTGCGATGGGCATCGCGCGAGACGACAAGGAGGGACGCCACGATTGGGTCATGCGCGGCTTCCGCCAGTTCGACGCGCCGGTCTGCGTAATCGTTACCTATGACCGGGCGCTCGATGGCAGCGACGACACCCCTTTCGACTGCGGGGCGGTGACCACTGCGCTTGTCAACGCCGCCTGGTCTCGGGGCTTGGGCTGCGTGATCAACAGCCAGGGCATCATGCAATCGCCGGTGGTGCGCGAGCATGCCGGCATTGCCGACGACCAAGTGATCATGAAGAGCATTGCGCTCGGCTGGCCTGACGATGCCTTCCCCGCCAACGCGGTGATTTCCGAGCGCAAGAGCGTCGCCGAGGCCAGCGTCTTTGTTGGGTTCGACGACTGAAGCAAGTGAGCAGCCGCAAGCCGACCGTGCACCTGCTCTGCTGGTCGAGGTTGCGGCATGACCCGAGGCGTCGACGACTATGGTTCGATGAACCATTCGAAGCTAGCGCCCGAATCCACGCCACGTGCACGCTGAACAAGCGCTCGCCGCGGATGGTCAAGCGGCGCCACTCTCCTTACGCATCATTCGACCACCACGCGCCGAATCGCGTACCCATCGATTGACTCCCGAGATCATCGGGCCGCCTGGACCGCGACCCAAGCCGGCCGATGCCCGCATACCGCGTCGATTCAGAAGCTTTCTTCTTTAAACGAACAGTAGTGGGGTAGGGCCGGCTCCTGGCGCGCGTTTTTTTTTTACCCTCGACCTCGTCGGGGTGCTGCGGCCGCTGTGCCAGCAGGAAGCCGTAGGCGGCAATGCTGAGGCTGGCGTGATGATGAAAGCCGCGCCAACCCCGTCCCTCGTACTGTCCCAGGTTCTGCTTGAGATCTTGGTAGTCACGCTCGATGTGCCAGCGCATCTTGGCCTCGTAGACCATGCGCTGCAGCGACGTGACCTCGGGCAGCGTGCACAACCAGTACTCCAGCGGCTCGTCGTGGCCCTCGGGCCATTCGATCAGCAGCCATTGCGCCTCGCGCAGTTCGCTGCGCTGCTCGTCGCGGTGCGTGCACGTATGCGGCGCACCAAAAGAGAACAAGGCGCGTGCCAGAAAAGTCACTCTTTGAGTATTTCAACTACCTGTGTTGACACAGGTATTCGACAAATATAGTATCGCTGTCGTTGCCGCTGTGTTCCTGATGGTGTCCTCTCGCTTCGCCGACAAGAAGCGACCCCCACCGATACGACACGTGCGCGTTGCGCAGTGCAACGTGCTGCACGACTCGAGCGCTGTCACGCATTGATTTACGGCGTGTCCTCTCTGTCTAATGCGCCGCGCCATTCAGCGGCTTCTTTAAAAGGATTGTTGCCATGCCCATCGAAAGCACCGATAACGCGCTCCTCGGGGTGACACCATGACAACGCGGGCCGTTTACACCGCTGCGGACGCGACCGACGTTCCCTCGACTTTGCCGGTAGTCGCTGAGCCGCGATCTTCGTCCCGTCGCTGGCTAATCGCTTCTATTCTTTTCCTGGCCGTCTTGTCGGCATTCTTCGACCGCATCAGTGTGGCAGTTCTATTCACCAATGTGGACTTCCAGAACGCTCTGGGGACAGGATTCAGCCCGACCCGGATGGGGCTTTTAATGTCGTCGTTTGTATTCGCCTATGGCTGCTCGGGAGTTCTCCTGAGCTTCGTCGGGGACGTATACGGGATGCGTCGTTCCCTAGTCATCGGAACAGCGTGCTGGGGCATCTTGATGGCAATGATGGGAGCCGCGGGCTCGTTCACCACCATGCTGACACTGAGAATCCTGCTCGGCGTTGCCGAGGGCCCTCAGTTCTCCATTACCAATTCGCTGGTGAAACGCTGGTTCCCAAAGAGAGAGCAAGCGCGGGCGAATTCCATTTGGATGATCGGAAGTCCGCTGGGTTCAGCGATTGGCTTCCCATTGATGTTCTACCTCGAGTCGACCTTCGGCTGGCGATCTGCGTTCGTATTCCTTGCCGCGCTGAACCTTTTCGTCATTCTGCCGCTTGTCCTCTTCGGCTTGCGAGACCATCCTCCAGGGCCGCCGCGCATCCAGCTCGAGCCGGCCGCACCTCGGGAAGGATCTTACTTGTCACAGGTTAGTCTCTACTTTTGCGACTGGCGATTTTGGATGCTCGTCATCTTCAACTCTGCCGCGCTGATCTACCTGTGGGGCTTGAACAGTTGGCTACCGAGCTATCTTGTGAAGGTCCGCGGTTTCGACCTGCGGCACACGAGCTTTTATGCATTTCTTCCCTTCTTTATGATGTTCATGGGTGAGATTCTGTCGGCATTTCTTTCCGACCGGGTAGGCCGACGCGCGATCTTCTGCCTTGGCGGACTCCTCTTTGCTGGAGCATCAATGTACGTTGTGACAACCGTGGCCGACCCTCACACGGCGGCGCTTATGATCGCCGTCAGTGCATTCTTTTGGGGTGCCGCGTTGCCACCGCTCTTCGCGCTGGCGCCGCAAATTCTGCCATCTCGGGTGATGGCGTCCGGCGTAGGTATGTTCAACGGAATCGGCAACATCATTGGAGCGTTGTCACCTCTCATCATTGGGTGGCTGATCTCGCAAACAGGCTCGTTCAATGCGGGGTTGATGTTTCTGGTTGGTGCGTCGGCCATCGGCTCACTCGCGATGCTTCCGCTCGTTCGAAGGTATTGATGGTCGGAGCCCGACCGACCCAAGCGTAGAACAAAACAAAGTTGTCACTCCCACGCAGGCAGACGTGTCACTTCGGGTCTTCTCGACTGCCCTTCCGGACGCGAAATCGCATGCAGTCTTGAACGGCGGCGGTTCGCGAAGCAAATCTGTCACTGACGTTGATCGGGTTTGCTTGCGAAGGAAATGTGTCACCGGAATTCGGCATCCACTGAACCTTGCCCTTCCTTTCCCTGGTGAGGAAGATTGCGCCTCTTCACCCAGCGGCGCGCCTTCAATGAAAGACCGAACACATGATCAATACCGATACCGCTCCCCGGGCGATCCGCTCCTGGCTGGGCATCCCTTACGCCACCGCAGAGCGCTTCTGCAGACCAACCCTTCTGCCGTTCAACCCGGACCTGCCCTATGACCAGAAGAGGCCTGCCCCGATGCAAGCCGGCGACACGAGCTGGCTCGAGGCCGACAACGGCTTGAGCGAGGACTGTCTGAATCTCAATGTCTGGGCACCCGAAGATGCGGGGGATCAACCGCTCCCTGTGATCGTCTACATCTTCGGCGGCGGCTTCGAGATCGGTGCCAATACACAGACCACCTCGAATGCCTCGGGCCTCGCCGCGACTGGTCGCGCCATCGGGGTGTCCCTGAACTATCGGCTTGGCCCGTTTGGGTGGCTGTCGCTCTCCCAGTATGGAGGCGTGTTCGCGGACGCCACCAACCTCGGCCTGCAAGACATCATCACCGCGCTCAGGTGGGTGCAGGAGAACATCGCCCGCTTCGGCGGTGACCCTCGGAACGTCACCGTCACCGGCCACAGCGCCGGGGCCTACTCCACGATCGGGCTCCTCGCCGCCCCGGCCGCCGACGGCCTCTACCGGCGCCTCGCTGCATTCTCCGGCGGCGCATCCCGGATCGTTCCGGCATGGTGGGCCGAAGAACTCGCGATCACGTTCCTCACCGAGCTCGGCATCGCGGACGATCCCGAACAGTTGCTCACTCTGGATGCGAAGCTCCTCGCTGAGACACTCATCAAGGTCAGCCCGCGCGACATCGGCGACCGACACGGTATCGACAACACGACGATCGGCATCGTGAACGACCGCTCTCAGACCGGGGCCGTTCTCGCCGACACGCCGCTGCGTGTCCTTGCATCCGGGCGTCACCGCGACGTCGACATCCTTTTCAGCACGGCGACGAACGAGGCGGACTGGTGGGTCATCAACGCGACCAAGAAATTCGACCCGGGCAGCATCGACAACCTCGTCGACGAGCTCGTCAGGAAGTCGCGCATTCCCCGCAGCCGCGCCCGACGCATTGTTGCCGTATACGACGTCAACGGACGCACTCCGGTCGAGGTCCGCGGGGCACTCTTCACTGACTATTTCTTTACCCTTCCCGCCGCGCGTGCGGCGATCGCCCACGCCGCCGCAGGCGGCAAGGCTCATCTGCTCGCCGTGGGCCCTGTCGAGGGTGCGCCCGCCGTACACGGGACTGAGATGTACGGCATCGTCGGCCAGCAACGCCCAGGACAGAGCGACGAGCAAGCCATCCGGGACACCTTTGTCCGCGATACGGTCCTCGACTTCGCCAACGGCAATCACGACCAGCTTTGGAGCGCCGTGACCACGGAACCCACCTCACACGGTATCGGCAACCTACCCTACGACCCTACCGGCCATGCGGCCGAGATCCTGCGCACTTTTGCGGACGTTGAGCGGACCTGACTTGGCCCCGGGGGGCACGCTCGGATGTGCAGCATGTGGACGGGAAGTCTCTTGCCTTGCAGGCCCGGGCCGCGGCGGCGCTCAACTGCCACGCCCTGCACCGAGATCCAAGCAACGGCTGCAAGGGAGGCTACCGCCGCGGGAGCGGCTTCATGCGCAGCTGGCGCTGCCAGCCGTGAATGTGGCGTGGTTGGAGGCCGACGAGCTGGCTGTGCTTCCTGACACTGAATCTCTGGGGATATTCAGTCCGCAGGCGCGCACATCAGGAGCCGGCACAAACTGATCACCATGTGGACAACCAACTTTGCTCGGATGCCTCGTTCCGGAACAGTCGGAAGCTTGCATCTCAGCCTTGATGGAGACATTGATGATTGGCAGAAGGAAATTTTTATCAGGTGTTTGCAGCGTCGCGGCATTGCATGCGATGCCGTCAGTTGCGCAAGACGGTTATCCAAACCGACCCGTGCGCCTTGTCGTGGGATTTCCTGCCGGTGGAACCACGGACATGATCGGTCGACTCACCGCGAAAGAACTATCTGCTCGTCTGGGTCAACCATTCGTTGTTGACAACCGTCCAGGAGCCACCAGCAACATCGCCACGGCATCGGTGGCGCGCGCGGCGCCTGATGGCTACACATTGCTGTTGACAACGGCGTCCAACGCGACGAATGTCACCGCCTACAAAAATCTTTCGTTTGATATCCAGAAAGACTTTGTTCCAGTTGCCGGGATTTCAATTGTTCCGAATGTATTGGTCGTCTCGACGTCTTCTCAGATCAAGACATTTGACGACTATCTACGCTACGCTCGAAAAAATCCCGGCAAGTTGACTTTTGCATCTGGAAGTAGTGGTTCTTCCATGCACTTGGCCGGCGAACTGTTCAAGACGATGGCAAACGTCGACATGCTGCATGTGCCTTACGCCGGTAGCGCGCCTGCCATCACCGACGTCATGGGCGGCCAAGTGGATTCGATCTTTGACAACTTGCCATCAGCCTTGCCGCATATCGCGGGCGGGAAGCTGAGGGCATTGGCGGTGACGAGCTCAACACGAGCGCCGACGCTCGCTGACATTCCAACCGTAGCCGAACTCGGATTTCCCCGATTCGAAGCCTATTCTTGGCAGGGTCTGATGGCTCCCAAAGGGACGCCGGATACGGTGATTCGAAAGCTCTCTTCCACAGTCTCGGAATTTTTGACTGATCCGAGTGTCGTGGCCCAAATCACCAGGCTTGGGGGCGGAACAAATAAGCTGAGTTCCGAGGAATTCCGAAAGTTTGTGAAGGCGGAAATCGATAAATGGGGTCCGATCATCAAGA
This sequence comes from Variovorax paradoxus, assembly GCF_018614875.1. Taxonomy (GTDB): domain Bacteria; phylum Pseudomonadota; class Gammaproteobacteria; order Burkholderiales; family Burkholderiaceae_C; genus Variovorax; species Variovorax paradoxus_I. The sequence goes on from NZ_JAGGNW010000008.1 coordinate 51,667, forward strand.
AGGCGGGCGCTGTCATCGAGTGACCCTCGAAGACTCGCCGGGTCTTTAGTAACTTTCGACGTCCACATGATGTGGCCAACTAATGAGTGATTCAACCTTTTCAACGTCCCCGCATGCCGCGGGACCGCTAGATTCAAGCGAGCAGCGGCCACTCGAGGGGTTTCGAGTTGTCGAGCTTGCCCAGATGATCGCTGGGCCGTCCGCAGCTCTGTTGCTTGCGGACTATGGTGCCGACGTTCTCAAGCTGGAGCCGCCATCGGGCGACCTGTGTCGACGACTACGGTCTGCGGCGGCGGTCTCGTTGGCTGAATCGCCGGTCTTTGTGGGCCACAACCGCGGCAAGCGAATCGCTCAGCTCGATATCCGAACCGAAGCTGGCCGCGAGCAGGTTCTTCGGCTGATCGAGGAAGCCGACGTTTTTATTGAATCTGCGCGCCCGGGCGTCATGGAGCGTCTGGGCCTGGGGGCTGAGACGCTGCTGGCCAGAAATCCCAGGCTCGTCTATGCATCCGTTTCCGGTTTTGGTCGCGGCGATATCGGAGCAAAGCTCGGTGGTGTCGACATGATCGTTCAGGCTGAGAGCGGCATGATGTCGACCACGGGATTTCCCGGGCAGCCTGCTACGAAAGTTGGTTTCACGGTGGTGGATGCGGCATGCGGACATGCTTTGTGCCATGGGATTCTGGCTTCGTTGTTGCGACGTGAGCGCACTGGCCGAGGTGAGGTGGTCCGAGTCAGCCTGTACGACGTGGCATTGCACCTGCAGACCGGCCCGATTGTCGAATATTTGATGACAGGGGTTCAATCTGAACGCAGCGGTAACAGTGCGCCACTTTCCGCGCCGGCGGATTCCTTTCGATGCGCTGATGGAGATGTCGTCATCTCCGCCTATATCGATGCGCACTGGAAGAAATTTGTTGCCTTGATTGATGCGCCGGAGCTGCTTGAAGATCCCCGTTTCCTGACAGGCTCGCTGAAGGTTATCAATCGCGAAGCGCTGACGGCCGCAATCGAGAACAAGTTGGTTGTGCGAGGTGCCGCCGAGTGGGCGGCGCTCTTGCAGGCACATGGCCTGTTGGCGGGCATCGTGAAAAATTATGCGGCGGTGACGACAGATAAGCTGACACAGGAGGTCGACGCCATTCAGTCCATGGGAGACGAATTTGGAGTCCGCAATCCAATCGTTCTTGAGAAAACTGTATCGCCGAAGATGCGAACTCGAAAAGAAATATCTGGTCAAGACGCGCTTGATGGTTTCGTGAAGACGGAGCAGCGTTACGCGTCCTAGAAGCTCGTCATAGATAAGCCGATGTTTGCACTTCGCTTCCTGCCGGGAGCAATTGCTGCGTAGCTAACCTCGTGATGCCATTCGCAAGGCTTTCGGTCGGCGTGTCGAGCACATACCACTGGCAGGCCAGGCGTCCGAGGTCGCTTTTGGCAACATGGTCAGACGCGGCGTGGTGAACCACTGAATGCGAGACGCTTTATCAAAATCGAAAGCCTTTCATGACCACCGATATTCCCCTGCTGCTCGAGCGCGACGGCGCGGTTGCCTCAATCCTCTTCAACCGGCCGTCAGCCATCAACGCCATTGACCCGCCGATGGCGCGAGCGTTTCTCACCGCTGTGCGCGAATTGGCCGCCGACCCGAGCGTGCGCGCCGTGATCATGGGCGGCGCCGGAAAGGGATTCATGGCCGGCGGCGACCTGGCCGTGCTCAGCGCTGACCCGCAGCGCGGTGCGGCTGAGCTGATCGGCCCCCTGCACGAGGCCGTGCGCGTGCTGGACGCCATGGACGCCCCGCTCATCGCGCAGGTCCATGGCGTGGCGGCCGGCGCGGGACTGAGCCTGATGCTGCAAGCCGACTTCGTGTTGGCCGCCGCCGGCACGCGCTTCAACCTCGCGTACGCGAACATCGGCGCCAGCTGCGACGTCGGCGCATCGTGGGCTCTGCCGCGCCGGGTGGGGCTGAGGCGCGCGCTGGAGATTGCGCTGCTCAGCGACACGCACGACGCCGACGCTGCTGAGCGCATGGGCTTGATCAACCGTGTGGTGCCTGCCGCAGAACTGGGGGCTGAGACATTGGCACTGGCGCACCGGTTGGCGAGCGGCCCAACGCTGGCACTCGGTCACCTGCGCCGGTTGATGCGCAGCTCCCAAGACCGCGATCTGGCGGGCCAGCTCGACGCCGAGGCCGCTGCCTTTCAGGCCTGCGCCGCCACCGACGACTTCCGTGTCGGCGTTGACGCCTTCCGTAATCGGAAGACGCCGTCCTTCACCGGACGCTGAGTCCTTCCTTCTTTGCCCTTTCTTTCGGTTCCACCTAGGAGACCCGAACCCATGACATCGCGCGACATCTTTGTAGTCGGCACCGCTCGCACTGCCATCGGCACTTTCGGCGGTGCGCTCAAGGACGTGCCCAACACGGAGCTTGCCACTACCGTCGTGAGGGCGGCCATCGAGCGCAGCGGCGTACCCGCCGACGCCATTGGCCACGTTGTGATCGGCAACGTCATCCCCACGGACGTCAAGGACGCCTACCTCAGCCGCGTGGCTGCCATCGACGCCGGCTGCGGAGTCGAGACGCCGGCCTTCAACGTCAACCGTCTGTGTGGTTCTGGCTTGCAGGCGATCGTCTCGGCGGCGCAGGCTATCGCGATGGGCGATTGCAGCATCGCCATCGGCGGCGGTTCCGAATCGATGAGTCGGGGGCCGTACTTCGACACTTCGGCGCGCTACGGCGCACGCATGGGCGACGCGGTGTTGCTCGACTACATGCTGGGCATCCTGCACGACCCGTGGGAGAAGATCCATATGGGCATCACGGCCGAGAACGTGGCCGCGAAATACAATATCTCTCGCGAGCGCATGGACGAACTCGCCGCGAGTAGCCAGCGGCGCGCATTGGCAGCTATCGCCGCGGGCCGCTTCAAAGAGCAGATCGTTCCGGTGGAAATCAGGACGCGCAAGGGTGCAACCGTGTTCGACACCGACGAGCACGTGCGCGCCGACACCACGGTCGAGACGCTCGGGAAGATGAAGCCGGCGTTCAAGAAGGACGGCTTGGTGACAGCCGGCAACGCCTCTGGCATCAACGACGGCGCAGCCGCTGTCGTGCTGGCCGACGCCGACCGCGTGCGCGCCCTGGGCTTGCGGCCGCTCGCACGCTTGGTGGGCTACGCGCACGCAGGTGTTGAGCCGGCCTATATGGGGATTGGTCCGGTGCCGGCGACGCGTAAGGTGATGGAGCGCACCGGGCTCAAGGTCGCCGACTTCGACGTCATCGAGTCGAACGAAGCCTTTGCGGCGCAAGCCTGCGCGGTGACGCAGGAACTCGGCCTCGACCCAGAGAAGGTCAATCCCAACGGATCGGGCATCTCGCTGGGCCATCCGGTGGGCGCGACCGGCGCAATCATTACGACAAAGGCCATCGCCGAGTTGCACCGGACCGGCGGGCGCTATGCGCTGGTGACGATGTGCATCGGCGGCGGTCAAGGCATCGCGGCGGTATTCGAACGGGCCTGAGGATCGGTTCGAAATTTGCCCCTGTCCGCGAACTGCCGCGAGGGTAACCTTCAATGATCAAGAGTTGGCCGCTGGCGTCGGGAAGTGAGACTGAGCACCCAACTGAGGCCACGCAATGGGCGCCGTCGCCTTTGCGAGCCGATCCTCTATGGCAAGCCGCTCGTCCCACTGTCTCGCTATGAATCTCCGGCCCGTGATGCCATTGGCCTTGTTCGAACACAGCCAAAGCACCGGACCGGCAAGTTGTTCGGGTTGGATCAGGTCTTGCGGCGTGATCCCGCAATCGGCGGGCACCATGCGGGAGTTCACGGGCCCGCCGGGTAGCAAGACGTTGACGGTCACCCCAGTGCTCTCCAGGTCTTGGAACATGATGCGCGACGATGCCTCCAACGCTGCCTTGCAAGGGCCATAGGGTCCGATGCCCTGGCGATACATGGTGTCCAGACTGGTGGAAACATTGATGATCCTGCCCCACCCGCGGCCTACCATGTCCGGCGCGAACAAGCTGCTCAGCAGTTGAGCGCCAAAGACGTTGATCCTCAGCATGTCGATCCACAGCGCGTCCGGGGTCGACCAGAATTTGGGCTTGGCCACCAAATAGGCAGGGTGGTTGCGCTCTGGACCAATGGCTGCGTTGTTGATCAGGATATCGATTCCGGAAGATGCTTCCACAAGCTCCGCCCGCAGCGCCTCGGCACTTGGCCGGTCAGCGATGTCCATCACCTTGGCAATAACGCTGCCTCCACGTTCCCGCAAGTGCGTGGCCACCTGCTGGAGTTCGTGTCCTGCGACATCCACCAGGACGAGATTGGCGCCGGCGGCGCCCAAGCGCTGTGCAATGGCCAGGCCAATGCCTTGTGCCGCTCCTGTCACCAGCGCAGTTCGACCCTTGAGCTCGTTGACCGAGCATGGCAACAAGGATTCGATCATGCTCGTGAGTCCCTGGGTGCCGCTTCGGCGAAGCGGCTGGCCGCAAAGTGCAGTGCTCGGCTTCTCGCGAGTTCGTGCGCGCCGGGATTGAAGCGATCCGCTCGAAGCCGGTTGAAGAAGGCATGCTCGGCGCCATCGTAGGTATGGAACTCGTCCTCGGCCCGTGCGCGCTTGGCGACTTCGTCGCGGACCGCCTGGATGACCTCGACAGGGTTGTGATTGTCGTTCGTTCCGAAGTGGAACTGCACAGGACATCGGATCGCCTGGATGAGATCGCCGAGCTTGTTCAAGCCCACCCCATACATGGAGATCATTCCGGACAGTTGTGTGGCCGCAGCGAGCCGGACCGCCATGCGCCCGCCCAAGCAGAAGCCTAAGACAACGGGCCGCTGTTGCACAGCCAGTTCGTCCTGCAACCAGTCCGCACTCGCAGCCAGATCCGCCACACCGGTGACTTCATCGTAGCGCAAGGAATAGTCCACCGCCGCTTGGCGCTCGACGGCATCTTCGCCATTTCCAAGGTCGAGATCGCGCGCGAGGCGCCAATAGATGTCGGGCACGACAACGGCATAGCCTGCACTTGCCAGGTCGTCGGCGATCGCTCGCATCGCGGGCGTCACGCCGAAGATCTCCTGAATCAGGATGATGGAACCCTTGGGCTGCGCAGGGCGTGTGAAGTACGCGCCCATGTGGTCCGCACCGACGGGAATCGAGACGTTTGTCGAAAGCAGGTCCATGGCAAGTAGATGTGTTGACAAAGGTAGTTGAATGAGGCATCGTAGCACGCAGTGTTTGGTGTTGGCAATGAACTGGAAGGAAAGATGGATAACAACGCAACCTCGCCCTTGACCGGCGTGCGAATCGTGGAACTCACGGCGATGATCACCGGGCCGCTGGCCGGCACGCTGTTGGCGGATCTAGGCGCCGACGTGATCAAAGTGGAGAACCCGAAGGATGGCGATCCGTTCCGATCCTTCCGCGGAGGCACCTACAGCCCCTACTTCGCCACCTACAACCGGAACAAGAAGGGCGTCACGCTCAACCTGAAAGGTGAACTGGGGAAAGCGGCGTTCCTGAAGCTGATTGAAACCGCGGATGCACTGATCGTGAACTTCCGCTCCGGTGTGATGGAACGGCTGGGTCTGGGCGTGGACAAACTGCGGGAGGTCAACCCTCGCCTGATCGTTTGCTCGATCACAGGTTTCGGCGAGTCCGGCCCATACGCTGATCGACCGGCCTACGACGCGGTTGGACAGGCGCTTAGCGGCATCTCCAGCCTCTTGCTCGGCGCCGATGCGCAAATAACTGGCCCGTCGATTGCGGACAACCTGACCGGCATGTATGCCAGCTACGGCATCCTCGGCGCGCTGTTCGAACGGGAACGCACGGGCAAGCCCCGTACGCTCCAGTTGAACATGTTGGAGTCGACGATGGCGTTCATCAGCGATCCCTTTGCCAATTTCACGATGGCAGGCGTCAAACCGGATCCATTGATGCGAGTGCGCGCGTCGCAGTCTTATGCGTTGCGCTGCCAAGACGGCTCCCTGGTGGCCGTGCACATGTCCTCGCCTCAAAAGTTCTGGGAGGGCTTGCTCAAGGCCCTCGAGCGCGAGGACCTGGCAAGGGATCCGCGTTTCGCCGAGCGCGCTGGGCGACTGGACAACTACGAAGAACTCGCAGTCGAGCTGAACCGCACGTCCAAGACGCAACCGCGTGGCCATTGGCTGGCCAGGTTCGTCGAGCACGACGTGCCGCACGCACCTGTGCTGACGCTTCCAGAAGTTATGGACGACGTCCAGGTAAAGCACTTGAACTCGTTCGCAGAGGCCGAGCACCCCGTGCACGGTCCGCAGAAGATGATTCGCAGGCCGGTTCTGTACGACGGTCAGCGGGAGGATCAACCGTTGCAGCCCGCGCCCGACCTCGGCGAGCACTCCCTGGACGTGTTTCGTGCACTCGGCTACACCGACGAGGTCATCGCCAAGATCCAGTCCGGCGGCTGAAAAGTTGGCGGACGATCATTGAACACCAGGAAATCAATCATGACGAAAACACGAATTGGAACCCACCTAAACGACACTGCGCGCCTTCGGGTTCGCGGAAAAGACACCTTGAGTGAGGTCGTTGGCGAACTTAGCTTTACCGAAGGCTTCTACCTGGTTGTTACCGGCCGACTACCAACCGCGACGCAGCGCAAGGTTCTGGACGCGGCGCTGCTGATCCTGATGGACCATGGCCTGACGCCCAGCGCACTGGTGGCTCGCATCGTTGCGGACTCGAATCCCGATGACATTCAGATCCCGCTGGCAGCGGGCGCATTGATGGTCGGCAATCGATACGCGGGCACGATGGTGGGTGCAGGCCGGCTGTTGAGCGAGGGGATGTCCTTTGCGGGCGATAAGCGCGAATGGGCAAAGGGTCTTGTCGCCAAGTTCCGCCAATCCAAGAGCCGTATCCCCGGCTTCGGTCACGCCAACTACAAGGGCGTGGATCCGCGCGCGGCGCGGCTGTTCGAAGTGGCGACGGCGGCCGGCGTGAAGGGCGACTACATCGCCTTGCTGCAGACGCTGAGTGAAGAGATCGATGCGGACGCGGGCAAGCGGATTGTCCTGAACGCGACCGGCGCACTGGGCGCGATCTTGCATGAGATCGACTTCCCTGTGGAAGCGATGCGCGCGGTCGCTGTGGTGAGCCGCTGTGCAGGGCTGGTCGGTCATGTGCTCGAGGAGCGGAGTTCGCCTATTTCCTCAGACATCTATGCCTTCAGCGAGACTATCGCCTACGAAGAGGGGGTTGATTGAAGCCGGCGCCGGATCAGGTGGGGGAGGGCGGGCGTTCAAGGTCGACGATTGAACGTGCCGCCGGGCCTGATCAGTCAGTCCCATGGCTTCCCTCTGGAGCGCCGAAGCGCATCCAATCTCCAAAGCACTGCGCGGAGGAGCGGTTGTGAGCCTGAGGACGGCGGTGGTGAAATCCGTCAAGGCGCGGTTCCGCACCCGTCCGGATCATCTGTGGGCCAAGTTTCCGGAGTACGCGGTATTCAGGCAAAAAGACAGTGGCAAGTGGTACGCGCTGTTCATGACCGTACAGCGAGCGAAGCTCGGGCTCGCGGGCGAAGGTAGCGTTGACGTCGTAAACGTCAAAAGCAGGCCGGAAGTGGTAGGGTCTCTCAGAATGAAGGACGGAATCCTTGCGGCTTACCACATGAACAAGGAGCATTGGCTCACGGTGCTGCTGGACAAAACGGTGCCGGAAAAGCTGGTGATGGAATTGATCTCCGAAAGCTTCGAACTCACATCGGGCGCTTGAGGATTTGTAGCCGTCCATGCGACGACCAGGCAGCCCACCCCGGCAGCGCAACAGGGTGGACCGACGAACAGGGAGCCGCTGCCGCCCCCGGTAGGACGGATCAATCGATGTGTGCTCCGGATAGCTTCACGATCTCAGACCACTTCTCCGTCTCGGCCTTGCTGAACTGGACGAGCTGTCGCTCGTCCATCAGGGGGACGTCCAAGCCCAATGCGACGAGCTTGGTTTTGGTTACTTCGGTAGCGATGGTCTTCGAGGTCGCGTCCCGCAGCTTTGCAAGTACGGCAGGAGGTGTCTTCGCCGGGGCGTAAAGCATCATCCAAGCCATGAGGTCGAATCGCTCCACGCCCTGCTCCTGAATCGTGGGAACTTCCGGGGCGATCGAAGTTCGCTGCGCAGTAGATGTGCCGAGCGCGCGCAGCTTGTTTGCGCGGATGTGGGAAAGTGCCGCGACAGGGTGGTAGAACATGAAGTCCACTTGGCCAGCAATCACGTCGTTCAATGCGGTCGCGCCTTCTTTGTAGGGCACATGCACCATGTCGCCACCAAGTCGAACTTTTAACAGCTCGCCAGCCAGGTGGCCTGAAGTTCCGTTGCCCGCGGAGGCGAAGCTCAGGCTCTTTCCAGCTGACGCAGCGATGCGCAGGTCCTTCAGCGTCTTGTAGGGTGAGTTGGCCGAGACGATCAGCAGGGTAGGAGTGGAGCCGGCAAAGCCGATGGGCGCGAAGTCCTTGAGCGCGTCTGTGCCGGTCTTTCGGTACAGCGCGGGGTTGATTGCGTGTGTGCCGACAGTTCCAAGCAGGATGGTGTATCCGTCTGCGGCAGCCCTGGCAACTGCATCCACGCCGATGTTGCCGCCGGCGCCGGCTCTGTTTTCAACGACCACCGGCTGGCCCATCTGTTGCGCAATGCCCTCGCCGAAGACCCTTGCCACGATGTCTGCGGTCGTGCCCGCGCCGAACGGCACCACGAGCTTGATGGGACGGCTGGGGTAATTCTGGGCAGCGGCTTGTTGGGCGAGGCCCAAGATGGCTGCGGCCGTAAGAAGTGTTCGACGGGAAAACATGGAAGTCCTTTGGGGTGTCATGACTCAAGGCCACGCTTCATAAGCTTGCCGGAGTACTTTGTAGACTGTGTTAACTAGGCTTGTTGACTAGTGCAATATTGGGGCCAGCCGTATGTACTTGCGCGGCGGCGACTACAGACTACGAGGAGCGCCCAGTGCACCATCCCGGTGCTGCGGTTGCCTCTCTTGGTGCCTGATCTGCCCGGCGTCAACGACTGTGAGTGGCCGCTGAAGACAATTGTTTGCTTGTCACGAATCCGCTTCCCGACCCGTCTAGCAGTAGTTTCCCAAGAGGTGGTTCACCCGAGGTGAGGGAAGACGGAGGTTTTCACGCCGTCCATCCTTCTTCAGGAATTCCCGAATGAAACATCCACAAGAATGCTTCAATGACACCCAAAGGTCGAGTGCATCTGATTCGCGTTTTTTTAACGCATCGGGCTCAAGCCACGCAAGTGGCAGCGCCGTCATGCGCTCGAGGGCGCCACCGGGTTGCTTGATCGCAGCTTCCGGCCATTGCGCTGCACGCTGCACCTCGACGCCCCCGCGATCGAGCGCGCCGTGGCGCTGCGTCGCACCAGCGCTTGACCTGCGAATGCATTGTCCGAGCGTCTGGGCCTGTCGCAAAGCGCCGTGGCGCGAGCCTGCAAGGTCGCTGGCGCTGCACGTCTGCCGGCACGGCAGGATGCGATGTCCGCGCAGCGCTACGAGCAGGCCTCGCCCGGCGAGCTGCTGCACCAGGACGTCAAGAAGCTCAGGCGTTTTGGACAAACCGGGACATCGAGTGGCGGGCGATCGCACTCAGTACCCGCGCCGGTTGGTAGGCGCTGCATGTGGCCATCGACGATCACTCTCGGGTGGGGCTTCAGCCTCATGCCCGCCGACGAGACCGCCAGGAGCCCCTGTGCGTTCCTGCTGGCCGCGCTCACCCGTACCCATAGCGTACCGGCAAAGTACGAACCCCTCTGTGCTCCGGGGCCAACTGTCTGCGGCCCTGGAACCAACCATCCCAACGGAGTAGTTGCGTCAGAGCTTCGCGCCGACGTAGAACATCAGGATCGACAAGGCGCTTTCACGCTCTTCGATGCTCAGCTGGCTGACAAAATAATCCACATGGAACTTTACGTTCTCGTCGATTTTGTGCAGCGTATCTCGGCCGGAATCCGTCATGGCGACATAGGTCGTTCGCTGATCTTGATCGCCGCGCCGCCGCGCCACCAAGTCCTTTTCGACTAGCAATTTGACAAGGCTGGAAGAGAAGGCTGGCGTTATATCAAGCCGGCTGGCAATTTGATTGACCTGCAGCTCCATCTCGGGGGTACCGTAGATTTGAATAAGCGCCTGGTGAGCCAGCGGGTCGATGCCAAACTTTTTGGCCTGCTCTTCGACAATACGGAACACCTTTCGCAGCACATAGCGCGCTTCGGCAACGCCTATGAAGTAGAGGTGCTTATTGCCGTCTCGTGCCTTGCGGCTTGCATTACTTTTGCGACGGATCCGATCCACGGAGAGCGGTTGCGACGCAACAGGCACATCGAGATTGGGTTCACGTGGTTTGGCAAGAGCGCGCGAGGGCCTTGAAGCGGTGGTCATTTGATCTGATGGCTCCCGAATGAGCGCGCCCTAGGCCGTCTCACTCGGTTTCTAAACACTTTAATACATCGCAATATATGTCATTTGAATAGTGTTGTCAAAACAGCGATATAACTAAAATGTCGCAAGGGTTGCTTAAAAAGAGCCGGGTGTCCGGCTCTTTCTAATCGTTTGGCATGTTACTTATAGTCGTTCGGTCCGAACGCGCCCTCGAAGCCTGGAAGGGCCAACGCGCGATCGACCAGGCCAGTTGCTCGTGCGTAGTCGAAATTGCGGTTGACGTTCTGTTTGACCAAGAAGGACGCGCCCCCGTAGAACTTCTCGTATTGCTGGTGGCGATTGCCGAACTCCGAGCCGATGAAGTCCCAGGCCATCCGCATGAGCGCGACGCGCTCGTCCGCGGTCGTGGTCGCCGAGCGATAGTACCGCTGCACGTCGGCCGCAGTGTCGGCGTTGTGGAAGTCCTTGTACGACGACGGGAGGGTGATCATCCCGGCGCCGGACAACTCGCGGATGATTTCCACCATGCGAGCGTTCAGCTCCGACTGCAGCGCCATGATCGAGTACAAGGCGGTGCGCGACGGCCACAGTACGCCATTGCTGTCCTTTTCGGCAGCTACTTCCTGTGCCAACAGCATGTTCTCAACGATTGACACGAGAGAGGTCAACTCGCCCATCTGGGTCTGCACCGCGGGGTTGGCGTCATTACCCGTCAGCTCGTTCATGCGTTTGGCTAAGCCGGTCATGAAGCGCAGCTTGGTGGCGTAGCGAGCCTGCGCCTGCAAGTTGCCATACAGGTGGGCGGGCGTTTTCCACCATTGGTCGCGGGCGACCTGGAGGTTGCGGTAGATGAAAACGTGCTCCCAGGGGATGAACACGTCTTCGAGCACCACGAAGCAGTCCGATTCATCAAAGCGGCTGGACAGCGGGTAGTCAAAGGAGTTCAGTGCCTGCCCGCCGAACGGACGACGCGGGTAGAGCTTGACGCCAGGGGCTCCCACTGGAACGGCCACACCGAACGCATAGTTCTCGTCTCCGGCCTGTAGCGGGTGGATGGTGCTGATGTAGATGTAGTCGCAGTAGACGCCGGCCGTTGCCAGTTGCTGGGCGCCCTTGATGACAATGCCGTCGTCTCTTTCCTTGACAACCCCAGCGTACAAGGTGGGATCGCTTTGCTGATGCGCTGGCTTGCTGCGGTCGATCTGCGGAGGCACGATGGCGTACGTCACGTACTGGTGGGTCTCGCGCAGGTGCTCGTAGAACTTGACCACGTTGTCCGCAAATTGCTGTCCACCAGCAGCGAACACGCTCGGAACGGCTGCATAGCCGGCGAAGAATCCGGCAACGTGATCCGGCGAGCGACCCATCAGACCGAAGGTCGCTTCCGACCACATCTCGCTCGCCAGACGCTTTGCCTTCAGATCGGCGTGCGTCTGCGGGATCTGGAAGCCACGAAGGACTGGGTTGCCGGTCGTCGGTGACGTGTACGTCATCACCTCCCGGTTCTCGGGCGCCGCCGCGATGTCGTAGAGGTTGCTCAGGGAGCGAGCTCCCCTCGCGAACGCGCGATGGGTCGTCACGTCCGAGACCCGTTCGCCATCCACATAGATTTGTCGACCATCGCGCAGCGCACGAAGGTACTCATCACCCGTACGCAAGTTAGCTGTGACCACTGTAGCTCCTGGTTTAAACGATTTGATGCCGCCTTGGACGGGCGACGACTTGGCTCGGTTGGCTTCGCCGGGATCCTGCGGTTGACGTCAGATCGCAAACGTTGCATACTCAGCCACATAGGTATGTTAACTCATCTATCTGACGCATGCAACGTGTCGCGTCGCGATGCGGCGCCAGGGTCCACAAACCCGTGAATTGGTGAACAAGAGGAACCAGACGGAAATGAACAATGTTCGAACAACGCTGCATCTCGAGACGGCCGACCATGTGGGCGCCCATCTCCTCGACATGCCTGTCACCAACCTGGTGATCGCGGGATGGACCGGCAGCGACGCCGCAGCCATCGAAGCCCATATCCTGGAACTGGAGGCGCTTGGTGTGCGACGCCCGAAGAAGACGCCGATCTTCTACCGGGGTGCTGCCACGCTGCTGACCCAGCGCGAATCGATCGAAGTGGTGGGAAGCACCGCGAGCGGCGAGGTGGAGCCCGTGATCTTCAGCACCGAGAGCGGCCTGTGGCTGGGCGTCGGCTCCGACCACACGGACCGCGAAGTCGAGACCGTGGGCATCACGATTTCCAAGCAAATGTGCGCCAAGCCCGTGTCCACAAAGGTCTGGAAATTCGAGGAAGTGGAGGGCCACTGGAACGAACTCATCGTTCGCTCTTGGATGACCAAGGGCGGTCAACGCCGGCTCTATCAAGAAGGGCCTCTCGCCAAAATGCGTCATCCCTCTCAATTGTTCAAGCTATACGGGGGCGAAGGCTACGTCCCCGAACCCGGGCTGGTCATGTTCTGCGGGACGCTGGCTGTGCACGGCAGCTTGGAGCCCGCAGAGCTGTTCGAGATGGAGCTGGAAGACCCCGTGCTCCAACGCCGCCTGACCCATTCCTATCGTGTGACTGAACTGCCCATCGAGGGCTAGAAGGAGAGCGCAATGCCAATGAACAAACCCCACCTTGAGTTTCACCCATTGGACATGGTCAATGGATGGCACAGCCCCCCCGGGTATCCGCCAGGCGCGGGTGTGCAGGAGAAGATCTTGGCCAGTGACATCGACGAAGTGAACAAGTCGGGCAGCCGGACCCGACTGCTTCGCTTCGAGGCGGGAGCCTTCTCCACCAAGCCTTTCGTTCATGACCACTGGGAAGAGGTCTACCTGGTCTCGGGAAACCTGACGGTGGGCAACGACGAGAACGGCGTGGGAGGTGAAGAGTTCGCCGCGCCGACCTATGCATGCCGTCCTCCGGGCGTTTGGCACGGTCCGTTCAAGTCCGAGACTGGGTGTCTCCTTTACGAGATTCACTACTACGACGAGAGCCAGAAGTAAGAGGCGCCCATGACTTTGAAGATTGCCGTACCCGACCTGATCTCGAACTCCTACTTCCCGGTCGAAGCTGCCGTGGAGCTCGGCTTCTTCAAAGCCGCGGGCCTGGACGTATCGCTTGAGCTGATCTTCCCGGTTGACAAGGCCTACGCGGCGCTGAAGGAGGGCCGGGTCGACTTCGTGGGTGGATCGGCGCATTCAGCCCTGGCTGCCTTTCCGGAATGGAAGGGCGTGAAATTGTTGGCTGCGCAAGCGCAGGGCATGTACTGGTTCCTTGTCATGCGTTCCGACCTGGTCAAGGAAAGGGGCGACCTGAGCGTGGTGAAGAACCGAAAGATCGGCGCAGCCCCATGGGTCGAGATGGGTCTACGTCAACTCTTGACCGCTGGGGGCATCGATATAGAGCGTGACGGCGTTCAAATTTCGCCTGTGCCTGGCGTGCAAGCGGGCAACGTGAACTTCGGCGTCACCGCCGCGAAAGCGCTCGAAGACGGGAAGATCGACGGGTTCTGGGCCAACGGCATGGGTACCGAGGTGGCGGTACGCAGCGGCATCGGTAGCGTCGTCCTGGATGTGCGCCGAGGGGACGGCCCTGTGGGTTGTTTCGACTACACGTTCGCATCTTTTGCCGCATCGGACAAACTGATCGAGAAGTCTCCTGACCTGGTTGGGGCGGCCGTAGGTGCCTTGGTCAGTACCCAGAAGGCATTGATTGCGAACCCCGGTATCTCGGCGAAAGTCGGCGAGATACTGTTTCCGCCCACGGAAGCATCGCTGATCTCCAAGCTCATCGAGCGCGACCTGCCGTACTACGACGCAACGATCTCGACCCGAGCCGTGGAGGGGATGAACGCCTTCGCTCGATCACTCGGCCTTCTTCATGGCAACCCCGCCTATTCCGATGTGGTCGCGGATCAGTTCAAGTCGCTCTGGAACGCCTAAGCAGGAGTACGCCCATGTCCGTCGAGCAGAAAGAATTTCGCAACGCGCTGGGACAGTTCGCGACCGGCGTCGCCATAGTGACCGCGACCGTGGACGGCAACCGTTTGGGCGCCACCATCAGTTCGTTCAACTCGGTGTCGCTGGAACCCCCACTTGTGATGTTCAGCATGATCCGTGGATCTCTCGGGATTGCTCAGTGGAAGGCCGCGAAATCCTATTGCATCGCCATCCTAGGCGAATCGCAAAGGGATCTGTCCAATCGATTCGCCAAAGCGGGAACCGACAAGTGGATCGGCATCGACCCTGCGTTTGCTGCCAACGGCGCGCCGATGATTCCGGGCGCAAACGCCTATTTCGAATGCGAGCCTTGGAGCGTTTGCGACGGAGGGGACCATGAGATCTTCATCTGTCGGGTCAACGCATTTCGCATGATCCCTCAAGCAGAGCCGTCGCTGATCTTTTACGGTGGCAGATACAGACACCTGAGCGCTCTTGACGCAGCGACCAAACCGCCACCCGAAAACCTGTACTTGCACGGCTGGTGAGCGCCAGTCACATCAGACTCGCACAAGACACGGCTGACATCACTCGCCGCCGCTCTGACCCACTTTAGTACGAGGCACTGTACTTATGAATACTGCACACATCACAGCCCCGGAAGGAAGCGACCGGTTCCTCAATCTGGTTGACTTCAAATGGCTGATGGCTGGCATGGGCTGGTGGGTCAATCTCTCGCGCCTGCAGAGCGACAACACGTACATCGACGAGTGCTTGCAACGCGCTATGACGACTGGCTCAGAGTTGCTGCAGAAGCGCAGCGTCGAAATGCTTGGCTTGTCGGATGCCCGGAGCGACGCGGCCACAACTGCTTGACCCGCCACACTGATACTCCTCTCCCCAAAACGTCATGGAAAAATTCTCCAAACTTGAAACCGTCGAAGCGATGCTGTCGAGGATCGACGATCCGACCGGGCAAGGGGCCGTTGTGTTCACGCAGGTGTACCGCGAACAAGCGCGTGCGTCCGCGCTCGCCGCGGATGCATTGGAAAGGGCAGGCATCGATCAGCATCCTCTGGCAGGGGCGCCGATATCGGTCAAGGACCTGTTCGATGTGAAGGGTGCGCAAACGCTGGCCGGGTCGCGCGTGCTGAAGAATGCCAAGCCTGCAGCGCACGACGCGGCCGTGATTGCCCGACTGCGCCAATGCGGCGCCGCGATCATTGGCAAGACCAACATGACCGAGTTCGCGTTCAGCGGATTGGGCATCAATCCCCACTATGGAACGCCGGTGAGCGCATGGGATCGGCCGGCTCGCCGCATCCCCGGGGGGTCCTCGTCCGGCGCAGCTGTCTCCGTTGCCGAAGGAATGGCCTGGGCTGCCATCGGCACAGACACTGGAGGATCGTGCCGCATCCCCGCGGCATTGAACGGGATCGTCGGAATGAAGCCGACGGCTTCCACGGTCCCGCGGGACGGAGCGCTGCCCCTTTCGTTCAGCTACGATTCCGTTGGGCCGCTCGCGTCGACAGTGGCCGACTGCGCGCGGGTGTACTCAGTTATCAGCGCGTCCGCCGCAGCGATCGTCAAGCGCGAATGCTCCACGCTCCGTTTGGGCGTCATTCGGAATTACGTCATGGAAGGGCTGGACGATTCCGTAGGGTGCGCATACGAGGCCGCTTTGAGAAAACTTGCGGCGGCCGGCGCCGTCTTGCACGAACTGACGCTGCCGGTGCTGATCGACATTCCAGATGTCCTTCATGGCGGTGGACTCGTCGCGGCGGAAGCTTTCCAGTGGCACCGTGAACTCCTGTCCAGCCAAGAGCGAGAGTACGACCCTCGTGTCTCGGTTCGGATCCAGCGCGGAAACAGCATTAGCGCTTCCGACTACGTCTCATTGCTGGGCTTACGTGAACGAATGATTCAACGCTGGTCTGAGCAGATCGCGGCCTTCGATGCTGTCCTGATGCCGACGGTGCCCACAGTGGCGCCCACGTTGGAAGCACTTGAAGATGACGGCGAGTATGGGCGTGTCAATCTGTTGATGCTGCGCAATCCCACTATCGTGAACGTCTTGGATGGCTGCGCAGTATCGTTGCCGTGCCACGAACGCGGTGCGGCCCCCGTAGGTATGTCCGTGGTGGGCGACCGCCGGCGCGATTGGCAGGTACTGAGCATCGCGCATGTCATCGAGCAGGTGCTCTCCGCTTGACGCCTCAGAACGGATCGGCGAGGGAGAACGCTATGCAAAACGCAATCCATTTGAATGCGGCCTCCGCATATCCTGAAGGCACCTTGCCAGGGATCGGGCTGTCTCGATTCGCCAAGGAGCTTCGCGAGCTATCTTGTTCCAAAGTGACCGTCGAGTGTCGTCACGACCTGCCAATGAGGGCAACTGCGATATTGGATGCGGCGCGTCTCGGCGGCTACCAGATCGGCGAGCTTTACTGTGGCGCGCTGAGCGCGGCGGATCGGCTCTTCCAGATCGGCTCAATGCCATTTCAATCGTCGACTCGTGCGTCTGCGATGCAGCTTCTGGCGGCGGCGCGACCGCACTACGAGCAAACGTTTGAGACGCTGGGAGTCCGTCTGCTGTACGTTTCGCCTTGGCCTCCAACTGGACTGTGGACGCGAGAACCGGTCCATTCAAAGAAGGAGTTCGAAAGGCTGCGAATCAGGACGTACGACGACATGTCCGCTGATGTGGTACGTAGCGCGGGGGGCCAAGCGGTGCAAATGCCTATCGGAGAAGCTCTCAGCCGTCTGCGCGACGGGCAGTTGGACGGCGTGCTTTCATCGGGCGACGGCGCGGCAGATCGGCGCCTTAGCAAGTACCTGCGATGCTTCTATGACATCAAGTACGCAACGCCTATCTCCTTTGCTGTCATGAACGCAGATCTTTACCACGGTTCTGCAGTCGACCAGCGACGGCTTGTTGATCAAGCGGCCCAAGCGGTCGAGCGCTCGCTCTGGAGCGACTTGGATGGACGTATTCGTCGGAACCATAGCCACATGATGGCTGCTGGCGTCCAGGTGTTCGTGGACCTTGACGCGAAGTTGAAGCAAGCTCTGTGGGAAGGCGGACGCAAGGCAATCAATCAGTGGGAGCAGGGCGCGTGCGGCCGGACTGCCTCGATCCTCGGAGAGTATTTCCCGTCGCCTCAGGGAAGGTAGGCTGCTCCCCGTAGCAGTACCTCTTCGTGGTGGGCGCGGTCACTGATCCGGCGAATGCGTATCCTGTCAAGGGTAGCGTGCAAGGAAAGGCTTCGTGGACCTGATGATTCTGGTGGCGAAGGGGCGGAGCCCGATATTGCACGCGCTGCGTGCGGCCGGCTTCTCGCGCGTCCGAAAAGAATTGGCTGATACGGATAAATCAGATGGGCAAGACTTTGGCTGTCTGGGTCTTCTTCCCTCGACGTTCCGATTTACACCTCTGGAGATCGATCATGATCAAACGTTCCGAAATCTTTGACTACGCCAAAAAGAAGTACAACGCCAAGCCCGATTACCCGTTCGAAAAGTACCGCAGCTATGCAGTCCTCCGCCATGCGGATGATGACAAATGGTTCGGGCTGGTGATGAACGTCTCTAGAGACAAGTTGGGCTTGAAAGGCGAAGGCGAGGTCGATGTCCTTGACATCAAGTGCCACCCGGCGAATGTCGATGACCTCAAGACCAGACCCGGCTTTCGGCCGGCCTATCACATGAACAAGGAACACTGGCTCACCGCCGTTCTCGACGGCTCCGTATCGAAGGAAGAGATCTTTTCCCTTCTCGATGAGAGCTATGACCTCACGAAATAGTTCGCTGACGCAGAGCCCCCCGGGCAGCGTCGCCCTTTGGAGGAGCCGGCACGTCGGTCCACGTCCCATCTAGCCAGGAACTCATCATGAAAACGATGCGAGCAATCGTCCTGTCCAAAGCCGGGCCACTCGAAAACCTCATTCTGGAGGAGCGTCCCGTCCCGGAAATCAGACCCGGCTGGGTGCGGATCCGGATCCGGGCTTTCGGGGTAAATGAATCCGAAGTCACCACCCGCAAAGGTCTGTCCTCCTCCGATGTAACCTTGCCGCGCATTCCCGGAATCGAGTGCGTCGGCGAGATTGATGAAGCGCCCGCTGACAGCGATCTGAAGCCGAGACAAAAGGTCGCCACCATCATGGGCGGTATGGGGCGTTCGTTTGATGGCTCCTATGCTGAGTATGTCGTGGTGCCGGTCGGCCAAGTCATTCCGTTCGAGACGGGTCTGCCATGGGATGTCGTCGGCGCCTTGCCGGAAATGTTCCAGACTGCCTATGGATCGCTGACCACAGGGCTTGATCTGAAGGCGGGCCAAACGCTGCTGATCCGGGGCGGCACCTCCACGGTCGGGTTGTCGGCCGCGACCATTGCAGAGGCCATGGGCGCTACCGTGATTGCCACGACACGCAATTCTGAACGAACCGAAATGCTACGCAAGGTCGGCGTCCGTCATGTGGTCGTCGATGGCGGGAACATCGCTGAGACCGTGCGTAAGATCTTTCCCGAGGGCGTCGATGCCGCACTGGAGCTGGTCGGCTGTGGCGTTCTGGCCGACACACTGAAGGCGGTCCGTGTTCATGGAACCACCTGCTTTACCGGGGCTCTGGGCAACCAATGGACGATCCCCGAGTTTGACCCGTTCTCCCTCATTCCGTTCGGCGTCCGGCTGACGTGCTATGGCGGTGATGCGACGGATCTTCCTGCCGACGTGTTCAACAGCCAGCTTGAAGCCATCGCTGCGGGACGGATGAAAGTTAGCGTCGCCAAAGTCTACCAAGGGCTGGAAGGCGTGCGCGATGCGCAATCCGATCTTGAGGCCGGCAACACACCGGGCAAGCATGTCGTCGTGCTCGACTAACGACCGCATATCAGTTCATCTTTCCTCAGTGATCCAGTCGGTGGGGTTCATATATGGTCACCTCAGCGAGCGGGCCCAGTGATGAGCGCCGCCCCAGTCCTCCATCCCGACGACGGCGGCGGGCAACTGCGCGAAGAACGCGCTGACCTGGGCACGCTTGAGCTGCTTCTTGAATGTCACCGCGCCATGTTCATCGACGCCATGAGCCTGAAAGACGTTCGTGGCCAGATCAAGGCCGACTCGAACTGTTGCCATGTGGAACTCCAGCGATGGTGGGGAAGCGACTAGCTTCCTCCATTACCCCCTCCTATGACAAAGGGGTGACCATCCCATTACTCCAATCTCGGATCAGAGATCGGTGGAATCCAATGATCTTGCCCCCGTATTTCAGGCCACGGGCTATTCGCAATGTAGCGTCTGCTCGATCTGAGCAGGACGCTGTTGGGCAGCGCGATGCTGCCTGAACTCCCTGGGTGATTTCATTTTCAATGCCGAGTGCGGGTGCATTTCGTTGAAGTGCTCGAAGGCCGCGGCCATCTGCCCCATCACCGTCCTTGCATCGGCCAGGTCCATGCGGCTGACGTAGTCGCGCTTGAAGGTGTTTACGAAGCTTTCCGCCATGCCGTTCTCGTAGGTCCAGAACTGCA